>NZ_JABMCJ010000088.1 GCF_013359755.1 Tardiphaga robiniae
CCTTCCCATCGCCTTGGGACTTTAATTCGCGATCGGAGCGTTCGTCGAGGCAAAGTGCAAGCAACCGAAAAAACACCGCAGGCGGAACGTCGGGCACTGGCTCGGCGCCTCCGAAAGTCCTGATGCACTCTCAATTGCGGAAGACCGCATTCGCATCAGGCCCAAGGGTGCAACGGGCACCCGGCGTTCCGCACGCCCTCTCACAAGGGGGCGGGAATGCAAAGGACGACGGCGCCCCCGCGCCGCAAACAATGGGGGCGATGACGCATGTCTGAAGGGGAGTGGCTGTTTGACAGTTGAATCAGCGATGACGCACAGGCGCCGGAGGAATCCCTCCCTCAAGCATTGCGCAGCAATGCGCAGTGGGGAGGGTCGGCCGAGCGAAGCGGAGGCCGGGGTGGGGTCTCTCCGCGAACTCAACGCGTGCGGCACCACCCCCACCCGACCGGCCAAGCGGCCGGCCACCCATGGCGGACGAACCGTCCGCCAGACCCCACGCAAGCGCGGGGGAGGGATAAGAAAGCCAGCTACTCGAACTTCATATCGATGCAGCGCGACACGTCCGAGCCGAGTCCTGACGGAATCGTGACGCAGCCACGAATTTTCTGCTGGGTGTTGTCGCTGACCCACATGGCAAAACCACCATTGCCGAAGAACGAATTGGTGTTCGGCGGCTCGGTCTCCGTGGCATCGAAGGAATAGCTGGAGTCGGTGTCGAACACGCGCGGCTTCTTCACGCAAGCGCCATCGCTCTGGACGTTGATGACTTCCTTGGCATCACGCGTCATCGATAGCGACACCGAGCAACGGAAATATTCCGAGGTCTTCGCATTGAACAGATAGGCATAAGAGCGGCAGGTCGCCGTACTCAGCTTGCCTGCGGCAAGCCCACGCCCGCAGGAGATGCGCTGGTTGTTGCTGAGCTTGAAATCATCCGCCGCAGCAAGACCGGGCGCCAATACCACCGCGCCAACAACCAAAAGACTTTTCACGATCGCTCGCATTGTCGAATCATCCCCATCGCCGCATTCATCGTGGACCGGCTTAGCCCGAAAGCGAAAGATAGTCGCCAGACCGCGCTTGCGAAATAACAAACTCTGTCGCGACTGCATGTCGTATTGACGGGCTGTCACCGTTCGTGATTTGTTCAAGACAACCGCGCAGCCGCGATGTACTTTCAAAAACACGTTTCGGAGAATTTGGGATGACCGCTCGAGCCTTTACGATGCTGTGCGCCGCCGCACTGATGACATCGGCCCTTGCCGACCCTGCTCTGGCTCAGGCGCCGACGCCCTGGGTGCTCTCGCCCGACATGGGCTATGGCTACGACGCGTCAGGCAAGACCTTCGCGTACAAGATGGGCACCAACAATGCCAAATTCCTGCTGAAGGGCGCCAAGAAAGTGCCGAAGAACACGCTCTTCTTTATCGGCGAGAACGGCCAGCTCTATATGCGCAGCGGCCCGTTCCTCGAAGACGACGGCAAGTTCAAATTCGGCCCCGGCTAGTCCTGGTTTTCGGACAGGATCATGCGCGACCGGACGGGTGCGCATGACGGAGCCATGACATTGCTCCCTTCTCCATGAAGCCCTCTCCCACCACGGTGGCAGAGGTGATACAGAGCGCTTCATCTTTTTACGAAAGCTGAAAGCACTCATGGCCAAGCCGTCCCCCGTCTCCCCCCTCGCCCCGACCGACGTTCCCGAGATGCCCGCCATTGCAGGCGTGCGCCTCGCCACCGCCGCCGCCGGCATCCGCTACAAGGGCCGCACCGACGTGCTGCTCGCGGTGATGGACAAGGGCACGACGGCAGCCGGCGTGTTCACCAAGTCGAAGTGCCCGTCGGCTCCCGTGGAGTGGTGCCGCGCGGTGCTGAAAAACGGCAAAGCGCAGGCGCTGGTGGTCAATTCCGGCAATGCCAATGCCTTCACCGGCAAGACCGGCAAGGCCTCGACCAAACTCACCGGCGACATCGCATCCAAGGCCGTCGGCTGCAAGCCGAACGAGATCTTCCTGGCCTCGACCGGCGTGATCGGCGAGCCGCTCGACGCCACAAAGTTCAACGGTGTGCTCGCCACACTCGCTGAAAGCGCCGGACCGGACGGCTGGATGGATGCAGCCAAGGCGATCATGACCACCGACACCTTCCCGAAGGTCGCGACGGCCACGGTGAAACTCGGCAAGGCCAAGGTCACCATCAACGGCATGGCCAAGGGCGCGGGCATGATCGCACCGGACATGGCGACGATGCTGTCCTTCATCTTCACGGATGCACCGATCAGCGCGCCCGCATTGCAGGCACTCCTGAAGGCCGGCGTGGAAGATTCGTTCAATGCCGTGACCATCGACGGCGACACCTCGACCTCGGACACGCTGCTGATGTTCGCCACCGGCGCAGCAGCCGCACAGGGCGCGCCGAAGATCACCAAGGCCAGCGACATCAGGCTGAAGCCTTTCGTGAAGGCCCTGAACGTCATTCTCAATGACCTCGCCGAACAGGTCGCACGCGATGGCGAAGGCGCGCGCAAGCTGGTGGAAGTCGTCGTCGAAGGCGCGACGACCAAGGCCTCGGCGCGCAAGATCGCCATGTCGATCGCCAATTCGCCGCTGGTGAAAACGGCGATTGCCGGCGAAGACGCCAATTGGGGCCGCGTGGTGATGGCTGTCGGCAAGGCCGGCGAGCCCGCCAACCGCGACAAGCTCTCGATTGCGTTCAATGGCATCCGTGTCGCCAAACTGGGCGCACGCGACCCGTCCTATGACGAGACCGAAGTGTCCAACGCGATGAAGAACCCCAAAGTGCAGATCAAGGTCACCCTCGGCCTCGGCAAGGGCCGCGACCGCGTGCTGACCTGCGACCTCACCAAGGAATATGTCGCCATCAACGGCGACTATCGGTCTTAGCTTGCTACTGCGCCTGCGGACGACGTCGATGAAGATATGTGCGATGGCCGGCACGACAGGGGGTCTGATCCTTGCCTGTGCCGTCGCAATGCCAATCGGCACCGCCGAAGCGCAGGATCAGTCATCGAGCAGGACACGCACGCTCACCCGCAGCGTCAAGGCCGGTCAGGAGGTCGGCCTTGGCTTCGCGGTGCGATGGAACGCGAAATGTGAGCCGGTGCTGCCCAAGCTCACTATCGCCAAACCTCCGTCGCATGGCAGTCTGTGCGGACGGACGATCATGGTCACCCCACAAAAGAATGTGACCGGGGACGACCAGACCTGTGTCGGGAAACGCATGCGCGCACTGCAACTGGTTTACATGCCCAGCAGCGACTATTCGGGAGCGGACACGGTCGACTACATCATCGAACTGCCGCGCGTGCAGCTCACGACCCATGTCGACATTCAGGTAATCCCGAACGATGCTGCAACCAAAACTCTCATACCGAACAATGAGAGCGCGCCCGGAAAAGCTGGCGATGCGATCGTTCCCTGTGCCCCACACATGTCCTAGACAACCAACAACCGCGTAATAACCCTATGAAACTCGTCCTCGTCGTCGCCTGCGCATTGATTGATCCCGACGGCCGCGTGCTGATCGCACAGCGGCCGGAAGGCAAGGCGCTGGCCGGCCTGTGGGAATTTCCCGGCGGCAAGCTGGAGCCCGGCGAACGGCCGGAAGCGGCGCTGATCCGCGAGCTCGACGAGGAGCTCGGGATCACGGTGAAGGAAGCCTGCCTCGCGCCACTGACCTTCGCCAGCCACGCCTATGAGGACTTCCACCTGTTGATGCCGCTCTATATCTGCCGGCGCTGGGAAGGCCTCGCTATCTCCAGGGAAGGCCAGAATCTTGCCTGGGTGCGGCCGAACAAGCTGCGCGACTATCCGATGCCGGCTGCGGATATCCCGCTGATCCCGCATCTGATCGATCTGCTTTAGCGCTTCAGCCCCCTCACAGCATCCGCGAGGCTCGCTTTTGCCGAGCCCGGCTTCAGCGGCTTCTGCTGGCTCTCATGCGGCGCCCAGCCGGACAACCAGATGACGTCGAAGGTCGCGCGGATGCGGCCGTCGGGGTCGGCGAAACGCTCGCTGTAGATCTGCGCCATGCGCAGCAGCGTCGCGCGGCGCAGCGGTGCGCGACGGCGCTCGACCAGCACATTGGTCGCGCCCATCCTGCGCAGATCCTGCATCAGACCGAAGGCACTGTCGTAGCGCACCACGACGCGATCCACATCGGTCACCGGCAGCGCAAATCCCGCGCGCTGCAGCAAGGCGCCGACATCGCGCAGATCGGCCATTGGTGCGACGCGCGGCGAGATGCCGCCTTCGCGTTCGGCTTCCGCCGCGGCGAAGGACTGCCGCAGCTCGGTCAGCGTGTCGCCGCCGAGCATTGCGGCCAGCAGCAGACCGTCAGGCTTCAGCGCGCGGCGGATCTGCGCCATGACGCCTGGCAGATCGTTAACGAAGTGCAGCCCGAGCGCGGAAATGACGAGATCGAGCGACGCCGGCGCGAGATTGAGACCATTGCTTTCGACATCGGGCACGTCGGCATGTGTGAGATGGCCGACACGCCCGGCCACGACGTCATGCAGACGGTTACCCGGCGTCGCGACGTCAGCCGCATTGTCGAACTGGCGCAGCACCGCCTGCAATCGCTCATCCATGTCGGCGATGACACGGTCCAGCAGGAAATTCTCGGCGCCCAGCCGCGACGCACGAGCCTGCCGTGCCCGCAGCAGAGCGCGGTCGAACAGAATAGGTGCGGCATTCGGGGTCTGAGCCATGCGGCTTGGTACGCCGAAGACCGGGGATCTGGCAATCGCGCTTGAGATCAACTCAGGAGAGCTCTAGCCTTCAACCTATGGACGCAGAGGCGACAGTGTCACGGTCCCTCCCCGCGCAATTGCGCGGCGCGCTGAAGCTTTGCCGGTCTGCATGGACGCAAACCGCCCGCCTTGCGCTCGACATCGCGCTGCCGACGCTCTGCGTCGCCTGCCGGGAACCCGTCGCCGGCGAAGGCGTCTGCGCAGCCTGCTGGGGCCAGCTCTCCTTCATCGCGCCGCCCTTCTGCAGCCGGCTCGGCATCCCCTTCGTCTACGATCCCGGCCCGGGCATCCTGTCGATGCAGGCGATTGCTGATCCGCCGGCCTATCAGCGCGCCCGCGCAGCTGTGCGCTACGATGATGTCGCCCGCGCGCTGGTGCATCAGTTGAAATATCATGACCGGACAGACCTCGCGCCAACCATGGGTCGCTGGATGGCGCGAGCGGGGAAGGAATTGCTCGCGGATGCCGATATTCTGGTGCCGGTGCCGCTGCATTGGCGGCGCGGCTTCAGCCGGCGCTTCAACCAGTCCGGCGCGCTGGCCCGGGCAATCGGCCGGCAGAGCGGCGTTGCGATATCCCGCGACGCCTTGCGGCGAATACGCCCGACCGAACACCAGATCGGCCTGTCGCGCAGCGAGCGCGCCAGCAATGTCCAGGGCGCCTTCAAGGTCCCACCTGAACGCCGGGCTGAAATCCAGGGCCGCCGCGTCATTTTGGTCGACGACGTGCTGACCTCGGGTGCCACGACGGACGCATGCGCACGGGCGCTGCTGCGCGCCAAAGCCGCCCAGGTCGATGTGCTGGTCTTTGCGCGGGTTGTGGAGGCCCACAAGGTCCCCATATAATCAGGCACTTCCCTGCAACTGGAGCGCCCGATGGCCGCCGCGATTGAAATCTACACCCGCCCCGGCTGCGGCTATTGCAGCGCCGCGATCTCGCTGCTCCAGCGCAAGAAAGCTGCATTCACCCATTTCGACACCGCGACCGATCCGAAGCTGCGCCAGGAAATGTTCGACCGTACCTATCCCGGCGCCACCTTCCCGCAGATCTTCATCGATGGCACCCTGATCGGCGGCTGTGACGATCTCTATGCATTGGACCGCGAAGGCAAATTTGACGCCATGATCGCAGGCGAGAAGGCCACCTCATGAGCCAGACATCCCCAACGTCCGAGCCCCAGACCTTCACCGCCGCCATGGTGCAGATGCGCACCGGCCTGCTGCCGGAGCCGAGCCTCGAACAGGGCCGTCATCTGATCCGCGAAGCCGTGCTCGCCGGCGCTGACTATGTGCTCACGCCGGAAGTGAGCAACATGATGCAGCTCAATCGCACGGCGCTGTTCGAACATCTGCGCCCGGAGGAAGACGACCTCTCGCTGAAGGCCTATCGCGCGCTCGCCGCGGAGCTGAAGATCTACCTGCATATCGGATCGCTGGCCGTGCTGGCCAACCCCGAACGCGCCGCCAATCGCTCGTTCCTGATCGGACCGGACGGCAATGTCCTGGCGAGCTATGACAAGATCCATATGTTCGACATCGATCTGCCGAACGGCGAGAGCTATCGCGAATCCGCGAATTATCAGCCGGGCGAGACCGCCGTCATCTCGGATCTCCCCTGGGGCCGCATCGGTCTGACCATCTGCTACGACGTCCGCTTCCCGGCGCTTTATCGCGCATTGGCCGAAAGCGGTGCGTCTTTCCTCACCGTGCCCTCGGCGTTCACCCAGAAGACCGGCGAAGCTCATTGGCACACGCTGCTGCGCGCCCGCGCCATCGAGACTGGCTGCTTCGTCTTTGCGGCAGCCCAGGGCGGCGTGCATGAGAACAAGCGTGCGACATATGGACACTCGCTGATTATCGACCCGTGGGGCGTGGTTCTGGCCGAAGCGACGGGCGTCGAGCCGGGCTTCATTCTGGCCAAGATCGATCCTGCGAAGGTGACGGAAGCGCGCAAGACCGTACCGTCCCTGCAGCACGGCCGCCGTTTCAGCGTCAGCGATCCCAAATCGGGCCCAGACTATCTGCACCTTGTCCGGCAAGCGACATGATCCGTTACGACCTACGCTGCGAGAAGGGCCATGCTTTCGAAAGCTGGTTCCAGAGTTCCGGCGCCTATGACTCCCAAGTGAAGCGCAAGCTGGTGAATTGCCCGAATTGCGGATCGGTGAAGGTCGAAAAGGCCATTATGGCCCCGCGTATCGTGGGCAAGAGCAAGAATCGCCCGGCACCCGCCCCTGACGCCGGTTCCGAGACCACAGCCCCGCTGATGATGGCGCCGCAGGAAGCCGAACTGCGCGCCAAGCTGAAAGAACTGCGCGATCACGTTACCAAAAACGCGGACAATGTCGGTGAAAGCTTCCCGACCGAAGCTCGCAAGATGCATTATGGCGACATCGAACATCGTCCGATCTACGGCGAAGCGACGCCGGATGAAGCACGGTCGCTGATCGATGAAGGTATCGAGGTGACTCCGCTGCCTGTCCTGCCCAGCGATCGGAACTGAGCGCAACCTCCGCTCACCAGCATTCTTGTGCGCGTTTCGACTCATCCAAACTGCGCCGTCGGTACATGATTCCGAAAGCTTCCCACATACGGCAACTTTGTGGCGTTCGAGTCACAGGCGTGCACAATCGCTTTGTTAGCCCTTGAGACATGGCAAAACTCGCCTAACTTATAAGCAAGTGCCTGAATATGAGTCGCGCGATGCACTCAGATCGCATTGCGCGATTTCGGACCTGGATGTGTCCTGAAGGCTATAGTGCTGATGTTGAGTCGCGATCGGAAAGACGCGTTCCGTTACCACCTTAGGAGCATCGCGACCAACAGGACGGCCGACCAGCAAGGAGAGAGGGATCATGTACAACGATTCTCTGTTCAATGCGTTCGCTAGAAGTTACGAAGCCCGAAGTGAGACGGACATGTCGATGTCCGAGTATCTGGAATCCTGCAGAGGGGACCCGATGCGATATGCGAACGCGGCGGAACGCCTACTGGCGGCGATCGGCGAGCCTCAAATGATAGACACGGCCAAGGATCCACGCCTTGGCCGTATTTTTTTGAATCGTACCATCCGTAGCTATCCAGCCTTTGCCGGCTTTCACGGCATGGAAGATACGATCGAACGCATCGTCGCCTTCTTCCGCCATGCGGCGCAGGGCCTCGAAGAGCGCAAGCAGATTCTCTATCTGCTCGGCCCGGTCGGTGGCGGCAAATCATCGCTTGCCGAGCGCCTCAAGGCCTTGATGGAAGTCCATCCCATTTATGTATTGAAAGCCGGCGACGAACTCTCTCCGGTTTATGAAAGCCCGCTCAGCCTGTTCGATCCCGACACGCTCGGCCCGATGATCGAAGAGAAATACGGCATTCCGCGCCGGCGGCTTACGGGTCTCATGAGTCCGTGGTGTTACAAGCGGCTCGAAGCTTTCGGCGGCGACATCTCGCAATTCCGCGTCGCCCGCATCCAGCCGTCGCGATTGCGCCAGATCGCCATCGCCAAGACCGAACCCGGTGACGAGAACAACCAGGACATCTCCTCGCTGGTCGGCAAGGTGGATATCCGCAAGCTCGAAATCTTCGCCCAGAACGATCCCGACGCCTACAGCTATTCCGGTGGCCTCAACCGCGCCAATCAGGGCGTGCTTGAATTCGTCGAAATGTTCAAGGCGCCGATCAAGATGCTGCATCCGCTTCTGACGGCGACGCAGGAAGGCAACTATATCGGCACCGAAAATATCGGCGCAATTCCGTTCACTGGCGTGATTCTCGCCCACTCCAACGAGTCCGAGTGGCAGAGTTTCAAGGCCAACAAGAATAATGAAGCCTTCATCGATCGTATCTGCGTCATCAAGGTGCCGTACTGCCTGCGCGTCACCGAAGAACAGAAGATCTATGAGAAGCTCATTCAGGGTTCCGAACTCGCCACCGCACCTTGCGCACCGGCGACGTTGGAAACTCTGGCGCGCTTCTCCGTGATGTCGCGGCTGCGCAAGCACGAGAACTCGACGACCTTCGCCAAGATGCGGGTCTATGACGGCGAAAGCCTGAAAGAGTCGGATCCGAAGGCCCGCAGCGTTCAGGAATACAAGGACGCCGCCGGTGTTGATGAAGGCATGGACGGTGCCTCGACGCGCTTCGCGTTCAAAGTTCTGGCCGCGACCTACAATCACGACACGTCGGAGATTGGGGCGGATCCCGTGCACCTGATGTATACGCTGGAGCAGGCGATCCGCAGGGAGCAGATGCCTGATGAAGTTGAAAAACGTTATCTCGAATTCATCAAGGCCGAGCTGGTGCCGCGTTATGCGGAGTTCATCGGTCACGAAATCCAGAAAGCCTATCTGGAATCCTATTCGGACTACGGCCAGAACCTGTTCGATCGCTACGTCGACTATGCCGATGCCTGGATCGAGGATCAGGACTTCAAGGATCCTGACACCGGACAATTGCTCGATCGCGAATTGCTCAATCAGGAACTGAGCAAGATCGAAAAACCGGCCGGAATCGCCAACCCCAAGGACTTCCGCAACGAAGTCGTGAAGTTCTCGCTTCGCTCGCGAGCACAGAACGGTGGAAAGAATCCGACCTGGACGAGTTATGAGAAGATCAGGGAAGTCATCGAAAAGCGCATCTTCTCTCAAGTTGAAGATCTGCTTCCGGTGATCTCCTTCGGATCTAAGAAGGACGGCGAGACCGAGAAAAAGCATGACGACTTCGTCGCGCGGATGATCGTTCGCGGTTACACCGAGCGCCAGGTTCGCCGTCTCGTCGAATGGTATATGCGCGTGAAACAGGCCGGCTGACGCAAGGAGCCAACATAACGTGGCCATGCATATCGTCGATAGACGCCTGAACCCGAGCAGCAAGAGTCTTGAGAACCGCCAGCGGTTCTTGCGACGCGCGAAAGCTCTGGTTCAGGGAGCCGTCAAGAAAGCCTCCCAGGACCGCGACATCAAAGACGTCCTGGAAGGCGGCGAGGTGTCCATCCCGCTCGACGGGATGAACGAGCCCCGCTTCTATCGCGAAGGCGGCATTCGCGACCGGGTGTTGCCCGGCAACGTAAAATTTGTGGAAGGTGATTACCTTCAACGGCCGCAATCGAAGAGCGGCAGATCGAACGATGCCGGCGAAGGCGACGGCGAGGATGCATTCCGGTTTGTGCTCAGCCGGGAGGAGTTCGTCGACATTTTCCTCGACGACCTGGAACTGCCGGATCTTTCCAAGCGCAAGCTGGCCGAAGTCGAAAACGAAGGCCTGCGCCGCGCTGGATATACGACGTCCGGTTCGCCTGCCAATATCTCGGTCAGCCGCACCGTACGCTTGGCCATGGCACGACGGGTTGCACTGCAGCGACCGCGACCCGAGGCCATTGCACAGCTGGAAGCTGAACTGGAGCATTGCAGTGACGAGCGCCGCCCCGAATTGCTGGCAGAGATCACGCGGCTGAAATCCAAGATGCGGCGGATTCCGTTCATCGATCCCATCGACATCCGCTATCGCCGCTTCGAGAACGTGCCGAAGCCGGTGGCGCAGGCGGTGATGTTCTGCCTGATGGACGTCTCCGGCTCGATGTCCGAGCACATGAAGGATCTCGCCAAGCGGTTCTACATGCTGCTCTACGTCTTCCTGACGCGTCGCTATCGCAAGGTCGAGATCGTCTTCATCCGTCACACCGACCGTGCCGAGGAAGTCGACGAGCAAACCTTCTTCCACGGCCCCGCGTCGGGCGGCACGCTGGTTTCCAGCGCACTGCAGACCATGCATGAGATCGTGCAGTCACGCTATCGCCCCGCCGACTGGAATATCTATGCCGCACAGGCCTCGGACGGCGACAACTCTTATGCCGACGGCGATCTCTCCGGCCGCCTGCTCAAGGACATGATCCTGCCGGTGACGCAGTTCTTCGCCTATCTGGAAGTGGGCGAATCCGGCAGCCATCCGTTCGAAATGTCGGAATCCTCACTGTGGACGCTGTATCAGCGGCTGCGCGCGGAAGGTGCACCGCTGTCGATGCGCAAGGTCAACGACCGCAGCGAGATCTTTCCGGTGTTCCACGACCTGTTTCAACGTCGCCAGGCCAAGGAGAGGGTGGCTCCATGACAGACCGTCTCTACGAAGGCGCGGACTGGGACTTCACCACATTGCAGCGCATCCACGATGCCTGCGAGGAGATTGCCGAAAAGGAGCTCGGACTCAACGTCTACCCGAACCAGATCGAGGTCATCACCGCCGAGCAGATGCTGGACGCTTACTCGTCCGTAGGCATGCCGCTGTATTACAAGCACTGGTCGTTCGGCAAACAATTCGCCCATCAGGAAGCGTCCTATCGCAAGGGCCTGATGGGTTTGGCCTATGAGATCGTTATTAACTCGTCGCCATGCATTTCCTACCTGATGGAGGAAAACACGGCGACGATGCAGACGCTGGTAATTGCCCACGCCGCTTTCGGCCATAATCACTTCTTCAAGAACAATTATTTGTTCAAGCAGTGGACCGACGCCGACGGCATTCTCGACTATCTCGATTTTGCCAAGGGCTATGTGGCGCAGTGCGAGGAAAAGCATGGCCGCGCAGCGGTGGAGCAGACACTCGACGCCGCGCACGCGCTGATGTCGCACGGCGTCGATCGCTATCCCGGTAAAAAATCGCTGGATTTGCGGGCCGAGGAAAAACGCGCCAAAGAGCGCCGCAATCACGAAGAAACTTCGTTCAACGATCTATGGCGCACGGTGCCGACGGGGCGGACAAAGAGTGCCTCACTGCTCAGCGCGGAGCGTCGCCGTGCACTGCTCGGCCTGCCGCAGGAGAACCTGCTATATTTTCTGGAGAAATCCGCACCGCGCCTGAAGACCTGGCAGCGCGAACTCATCCGCATCGTTCGGCACATCTCGCAATACTTCTACCCGCAAGGTCAGACCAAGGTGATGAACGAAGGCACGGCCACTTACGTGCACTATCGCATCATGAGCCGACTGCATCAGACCGGACAGATCTCGGACGGCAACTTCCTGGAATTCCTGCAGTCGCACACCAATGTCGTGTTCCAGCCGAATTACGACGACCGGCGCTTCTCGGGCTTCAACCCCTATGCGCTCGGCTTCGCAATGATGCAGGACATCGAAAAAATCGTCACCGATCCGACCGACGAAGACCGCGCGTGGTTTCCCGATATCGCCGGCAAAGGCGATGCAATGGCGGTGCTGCGCGATATCTGGGCCAACTACCGCGACGAGAGCTTCGTCAGCCAGTTCCTGAGCCCACGACTGATGCGCCACATGCGGATGTTCCACCTGCATGACGACCCGGCCGTGTCGGAAGGCATCCGCGTCGACGCCATCCATGACGAGCGTGGCTATCGCCGCGTCCGACGTGTGCTGGCGCGTCAGTACGACGTCGGCCTGATCGATGCGAATATCGAAGTGGTGGACGTCGACCTCGCCGGCGATCGCCGGTTGATGCTGAAGCATTCGGTGCTCAATGGCGCCCTGCTTAATGAGCCCGATGCGAAGCGGGTGCTGCAGCATCTCGCCGATCTCTGGAGCTACGACGTCTCGCTTGCCGAGGTCGATGCCTCCGGCCTGGTGCTCAAGGAACATGTCGCCCATCCTCGCGTGATGGCTGCGGCCGCCTGATCGATCCCTCTCCGTTTCCTCCCGCAAACTCCCCTGCCCGGCTTGTCGCCGGGCGGGGACTTTCGCTCGGACGAAGTATAGGGTAGGGGACTATCCTATGTCGCATCTCGCCGCTAACAAGACCAAGCTGCTCGCCCGGGTCCGTCGGCTCGCCGGCCAAATGGCCGCCATCGAGAAGGCCATCACCAAAGACGCCGGCTGCGCCACGATTCTGCATCAGGTCGCAGGCGTGCGCGGCGCCGTGAGCGGGCTGATGGATGAACTGATCGAGGACCATGTCCGCGAGCATGTCGCCCATCCCGGTCTCAGCACCGACGACCGTGCGGCCGGCGCCGAAGAACTCATCGCCGCCATCCGGCGCTACGCGAAATAAGGACGGGCAGCATGCGCACCCACTCCGACATCGACCACCTGTCCCACGAGCACATGTTTCTGGGCGACAATCATGACGAGAACACCCGCCGCACGCTGTGGGTGGTCGTCCTTACGGCGCTGATGATGGTCGGCGAGATCATTGCCGGCACAGTCTTCAACTCGATGGCGCTGCTGGCTGACGGCTTCCACATGGCGACACATGCCGTGGCGCTCGCCATTGCTGCGGGCGCCTATGCCTACGCACGCCGCAACGCGCATAACCGCCGCTTCACTTTCGGCACGGGCAAGGTCGGCGATCTCGCTGGCTTTGCCTCCGCATTGGTGCTGGCGATCATCGCCATCGGCATCGCCGTCGAATCCGTGCAGCGGCTATTCAATCCGTCCACAGTCGCCTTCGGCGAAGCCACGGTGATCGCCGTCATCGGCTTGATCGTGAATATCGCCAGTGCGTTTCTGCTGAGCGGCGGGCATCATCACGACGGTCATGACCACGACCATCACCACGACGCACATCATCGCGACAACAACATGCGCTCCGCCTTCATGCATGTGCTGGCCGATGCGCTGACCTCGGTGCTCGCCATCGCCGCGCTGCTAGCCGGCCGCTATCTGAACTGGGTTTGGCTCGATCCTGTGATGGGCATCGTCGGCGGCATTCTCATTGCCGCCTGGGCGTGGAATCTGCTGCGCGACACGGCGGCCGTGTTGCTCGACACGTCAGATCCGCATCTGGAACAGGAAATCCGCGATGAGGTCGAGCGCCCCGGCGACGCCCGCATCTTCGACCTCCACGTCTGGCGCGTCGGCCCCGGTGCGCACGCTGCGATCGTCGGCTTTGCCGGCGGAGCGAGCACAGAGACGGTGCGGCAGCGCCTCACAGCCGTACATGAATTGCAGCACGTGACTGTGGAAGCGCGCTAGCCCCGGACGCGCATCTCCCACGTTACGAGCCATGCGGCGAAGCGGGTTGGCATTCTCCGCATGGCTGATTAACCTGACGTCATCATCGCCAGCCAAATGGCGGGACGTGCCGATTGCGGCGCGCAAAAAACGTCTGGGACGGACATGCAAGGACAGATCCCGCCGGGAACCTCAACGCCGGCCACCCGCCATGAAGTTCTCTACAGCGACCGCGTCGTCACCTGTTTCTCCGATCGTCCGCCGACCCTCGACGCCATGCTGCGCGCTGCTGTCGCGCGGAAGCCGGAGGGCGTCGCGCTGGTGCTCGGCGAGGAACGAGTCGCCTATGCGGAGCTCGACCGCGTCGCGGAGAATGTCGCCCGCAATCTGATCGCCTGCGGCTTCAAGAGGGGCGAGCGCATCGCGATGCTGCTCGGCAACTGCCTGGAATTCATCTTCTGCGCGCTCGGCGCCGTCCGCGCCGGCATGATTATCGTCCCGCTCAATACGCGGCAACGCGCACCCGAGATCGACTATGTGTTGCAGCAGTGTGGGGCTTCAGCGCTCGTCTATGACGCCGACTGCGAGGCCAACCTGCCCGCACCACATGCGGGCTTGCGTAATCAGTGGGTGGTCGGCAGCGGCCGTGCGCCATCGTTTGCGGAGCTGACGAAAGATGCGCCTGCCGCTGCGCTTCCCGAACTCCATCAGGAAGACACCGCTTTTCTGCTCTATACGTCAGGCACCACTGGCAACCCGAAAGGCGCGATGCTCACCCACGCGAGCATCATCCATTCGCTGCTCAACTTCCAGCACGGCTATGGCCTGCACGACGGTGACGTCACCATGCTGGCGGTGCCAGCATCACATGTCACCGGGCTTGTGGCATTGATCCTTGCGACCATCAATGTCGCCGGAACGACGGTCATCCTGCCGACTTTCAAGGCACCGGAGTTTCTCGCTGTCGCGGCACGCGAGCGCATGACCTACACACTAATGGTGCCCGCGATGTACAATCTCTGCCTGCTGCAGCCGGACTTCGAGACCCACGACCTCACGGCTTGGCGCATCGCCGGCTTCGGCGGGGCGCCGATGCCGGAAGCGACCATCACGCGCCTCGCGCAGGTGCTGCCTAAGCTTAATCTCTGCAATGCCTATGGCTCGACCGAAACCACCTCACCCGCGACGATGTTTCCGCCCGGCTCGCCCGTCAGCAAGATCAATTCGGTCGGACGCCCGGTAACCGGCGCGCATATCGTGGTTGCTGATGATGACGGCCGCGAGGTGCCGGTCGGTCAGGACGGCGAATTGCTGATTGCCGGCGCGATGATCGTGCCGGGCTATTGGGACAACCCGGATGCGACGCGCACCGGCTTCGTCGGTGGCTATTGGCGCTCCGGCGATATCGGCCGCATGGATGCGGACGGCTATGTCTATGTGGTCGACCGCAAGAAGGACATGATCAATCGCGCCGGCTTCAAGATCTACTGCACCGAGGTCGAAAACGTGATGTCACATCATCCCGCCATCGTCGAAAGCGCAGTGGTGGGCAAGCCCGATCCGGTGCTCGGCGAACGCGTACACGCCTTCGTCTATAGCCCCGATGGCGGCAACGAGGCCGACATCCGCAAATACTGTGCGGAGCGGCTGTCCGATTACAAGGTGCCGGACACCATCACCTTCCTGAAGGAGCCGCTGCCGCGCAACGCTAACGGCAAGATCCTCAAGACCGAACTACGCAAAATGATGGCGAACTGATCACCAAGCGGCGACAGCACCATCCGAGCGCGGGTCCGTCGCGCCTTCGAGCACACCATTGGCGTGCAGCACGATGGCGCCGGCATGGCCCATGGTACCGGTATAGCTACCGAGCACCTCGACCACGTGACCGGCATCCCGAAGCTGCAGGATCAACGCGGGATCGAAGCGATCCTCGACCTTCAGCGTGATGCTCTCGTCGCCCCAGGTCTTGCCGAGCAGCCAGCGCGGCGCCGTCACCGCCTGCTGCAGCGGCATGCCGAACATGCCGTAGCGCGAGAACACCGCCGACTGCGTCTGCGGCTGACCTTCGCCGCCCATATTGCCATAAACCATACGACGGCCGTCATCGAAGATCGCCATCGCCGGATTGAGCGTGTGGAATGGCTTGCGGTTCGGCTTCAGCGCATTCCAGCCGCTCTCCTGCAGACGGAACGAGGCGCCGCGATTTTGCCAGCAGATGCCGGTTTCCGGCAGCACGACGCCGGAGCCGAACTCGAAATAGACCGACTGGATGAAGGACACCGATCGGCCCTGTCCGTCGATGACGCCGAGCCAGATGGTGTCGCCGGGCTTGCGGATATGCGGCCAAGGCAGCGCGATCTTGCGATCGATGTGGCGCGCCAACTCGTCCAGCTTGGCGTCGTCGAGGAAAGCCGCAGGATCCACCGTCATGTGATCGGGATCGCCGACATGCTCGTCGCGGACGATGAAGGCCTGCTTGGTGGCCTCGATCAAGCCGTGAATGTGATCGAAACCTTCGGCCTGGGTGACACCAAGGCGATCGAACATCGCGAGGATCATCAGCGACGACAGACCCTGCGTCGGCGGCGCCATGTTGAACAGCTGCGCGCCGCGCACGGTGGTCGATAGCGGCGGGCGCTCGGTGGCTTGATGGTTCTGCAGATCGGCCGCGGTGACGGGCGATGCGACCCTGGCGAGGTCAGCGGCGATCGTATCGGCAAGCTTGCCGTTGTAGAAGCTCTCGAAGCCCTCGGCGGCCAGACGCTTCAGCGTCGCACCGAGCGCCGGCAGTTTCATGATATCGCCTTCGGCCGGCGCCTGCCCGTTCGGCATAAAAGTCCCGGCAAAATTCGGCTGGTCCTTCAGCTCCGCGAATTTCTCAGACGTCAGTTCGGATTGGCTGCGCGTGACGACGATGCCATTTTCGGCATAATAGATCGCACTTTCCAGCAGCCGCTCGCGCGCCATCGGCTTCTGCCAATGCTGCGAGATATCCAGTGCTTTCTGCCAGCCGGACACGGTCCCGGCGACGGTGTTGGCAGCGAGCGGTCCGCGGAACGGAATCGCCGATGCGCCCTTCGCCGCATAGTAAGCGAGATCGACGGCAGCGCCGGCGCGGCCGCAGGCATCCACCGTGACGGGCGCGTTGCCGGGCTCGGCGATCAGCCAGAAGCCGTCGCCGCCGATGCCGGTCATATGCGGATAGACCACTGCCAGCGCCGCGGCTACGGCGATCGCCGCTTCCACGGCGGTCCCGCCGTCCTTGAGCACATCGAGGCCGGCCTGCGACGCCAAATGATGCGGCGAGGTCACCATGCCCCGTCGCGCGCGCGGTGTTTCAAGCATTCGTCGTCTCCAGAACTCGTGGCATGCCAGCTTTGTTTGGCGCAGTCGTAACGCGTCCAGCCGATGATTCAAGCCTTTCGGGCGACGATCTCGCCGTCCCGCGCAACCAGCCGGCCGTTCTTGTAGACCGCGCGGCGCTTTGGCAGATCGACCACGGCCTGCGGCACGTGCGGTGCATCGATGGCGACGAAGTCGGCCTTGGCGCCGACGCGGAGGCCGTGATCTTCCAGCCGCAGCGCTTTCGCACCACCGGCCGTGACGATGTCGAAGGCCAGCATCAGATCTTCGTCGGTGTTGAAGCCGGAGCGATAGCCGATCATCATGGCGCGGCCGAGCATGTCACCGTCGCCATAGGGCCACCAGGAGTCCCGGATGTTATCGCAGCCACCGAACACGGTGACGCCGGCCGCGCGCAGCAGCTTCACCGGTGGAAACGGCCGCGCACCCGGCGCATTGGTCATGATGGCGACGCCGCTCGCTGCCAGCAACTCGGCTGTTCGCTGCACGACATCAGGAGCGACATCGCCGAGCGAATAAGCGTGGCTGACGGCAACGTGGCCCCGCATGCCCAGCGCCTGCGTGCGCGAGCAAATCTGTTCTATCTCGAAAATGCCGAGCATCGAGGGATCGTGCAGATGGACGTCGACATCGACCCCGCGGCGCTCGGCGATGCCGAACACCACGTCGAGATGCTTCTCGACATCGCGATCGAATCCGCCGGGATCGAGACCGCCGATCACGTTCGCGCCGAGATCGAAAGCAGCATCGAGCAGATCCGGCGTGCCCGGGCTGCGCAGGATGCCGCTTTGCGGGAAGGCGACAAGCTGGATATCGATGAGGTCGTGATGCGCCTCGCGCACGGCGAGGATGGTCTCCAGCGATGTCAGGCCGACCGAGCCATCGACCATCACATGGCTGCGCATGCGCGTGCTGCCGTGACCGAGGCAAAGCTCAAGCTGGCTCCGCGCTCGCTCAGCCATCGGCGCGGCATTAGCCATGTTGTCGGCCTGGATGGCGACGCGTTCTTGCACGTTGAAGCCGTTCGAATAGGGCACATGCGGCCGCCAGACGTCGCCGTAGAAACTGGTGTCGAGATGGATGTGACCTTCGACGAAGGACGGGATCACAAGCGTGCCGCCGAGATCGACGGTCTCTGCGGTTGTCGGTGCGGGATTACTACCGGATGTGACCGAGGTGATATGGCCGCCGCTGACGGCAATCGTGTTGAAGCTACCGTCGGCGAATTTCGCCTGCGTAAAAATCGTGTCGATGTCGCTCACGCCAACCTCTCGGACTGATCTGCTGCCGCGAGGTTACAGGAGGACGACACAGCATGCACCCGCACGCCGGCTACTGCATGGCCGATACGCGGGTCAGCTCTCGCGCGCAGCCTTGATCAGGTTATCGCGCAGCGTGGCAACGCCCTGCTGCATTTTCTTGAATTCGTCGGGCTCAAGACCGGATGCCTTCACGAGATTCATGGTCAGCCCCTTCTCGCGCAGCCGCCGGCCTTCGTCGGTCAGGCTGATCACCACCTGCCGCTCATCCCCGGGATCGCGTTGCCGGCGCAGATAGCCCATGACCTCCAGCTTCTTCAGGATCGGCGTTAGCGTGTTCGACTCCAGAAACAGCTTTTCGCCGAGGCTGCCCACGGTCTGCCCGTCCTCCTCCCACAGCGCCACGATGGCGATGTACTGGGTGTAAGTCAGACCGAGCTTTTCGAGGATCGGCTTGTAGGCCCGGCCATAGGCCAGATTCGCCGAGTAGATCGAAAAGCAAAGGAAATCCGACAGTTTCGGCCCGGCTTGCGCGGAATCGGCGGAGGTTTGTTCAATCGATTTGGGCTTGGTGGATGGCATGTTTGCACTCCGTCAGGGACACGAGAACGTGACCTGTCGGATCCATATATATCGGATGCGATTAAATCGGAAGAGTTGACAAGGGCGTCTACGTCGCTATTTATAGCGCACTCGATTACATCGTATACGATATAAAAGGAGAGACGATCGTGACCTCGACCACCATCGAAAAGGTTCTCTACACCGCCCAGACCCACACCACCGGTGGCCGCGATGGCGCCTCGCGCAGCTCTGACGGCCGGCTCGAGGTCAAGCTGTCGCCTCCCGGCTCGGCCGGCGCCGGCACCAATCCCGAGCAAATGTTCGCGGCCGGCTGGTCCGCCTGCTTCATCGGCGCCATGGGGCGCGCCGCCGGCAATCTGAAGGTCAAGATGCCGGCCGACGTTGCCGTCGACACCGAAGTCGACCTTGGCACCACCGGCGGCGACTTCTTCCTGCAGGCTCGCCTCAATGTCAGCCTGCCCGGCCTCGCGCCGGACATCGCGCGCCAGGTGGTCGATGCCGCGCATCAGATCTGCCCTTACTCGAAGGCAACGCGCGGCAACATCAATGTCGCGATCAATCTGATCTGACCCTCACCTTCTTCCGCGGACCGTCAACCGGTCCGCGGATCGCGGCGCTCCCCCGAACGGTCGCCGGCTTCACTCGTGTATTTTTGGAGATCACCGTGACGCTCTTCATCCTCGCTTATGCGGCCGGCCTGCTCACCATCGCATCGCCCTGCATCTTCCCGATCCTGCCGATCATTCTCGCCCGCGCGGACCAGCCGTTTCGCCGCAGCGGATTGCCCTTGCTGATTGGCCTCACACTGACTTTCGCGGTGGCCGCCAGCCTCGCCTCTGTCGCCGGCAACTGGGCGATCGAGGCAAATCGTTATGGCAGAACCATCGCCCTCATCGCGATGACGCTGTTCGGCCTAGCACTGCTGTTGCCGACTCTCGCCACGCGACTGATGGCGCCGCTGGTGCTACTCGGCGTGAAGCTGTCCGGCTGGGCCGGCCAGAATGATGCAAACGCCAACCGCACACCGGTCGGTTCGCTGCTGCTCGGCATCGCGACGGGCCTCGTCTGGGCACCCTGTGCCGGACCGGTGCTGGGCCTGATCCTCACCGGCGCGGCACTGCACGGGCCGGGAATCGACACCGTGCTGCTGTTGCTCGCCTATGGTCTTGGTGCGGCCACATCACTTGCCGCCGGCATGCTGCTGGGCCGACGTTTGCTCGTCAAGGCGCGCGAGCTGATGCCATGGAGCGATGGCGTGCGTCGCGCGCTGGGTGGCGCGGTAGTGCTCGGCGCCATCGCGATCTGGGCCGGGCTGGATACGCGCCTGCTGACGCAACTATCACTGCCGTCAACGACGGCGTTTGAAAGCAAGCTGATCGACACGCTCCAGCCCGCACCATCCGCACAGGCCGGAACGTCCATCGGCAATGCCACACCCCATGCATCACTGTCTGGTCCGCTCGCATCGATCGTGGGCAGCAGGCAATGGCTCAACACGTCGCCGCTGAAGGCTGAAGACCTGCAGGGCAAGGTCGTGCTGGTGAATTTCTGGACCTATTCCTGCATCAACTGCCTACGCGTGCTGCCGCATGTCCGCGCCTGGGCCGACAAGTATCGCGATCAGGGCCTCGTCGTGATCGGCGTACACACACCGGAATTCGCCTTCGAGAAGAACGTCGGCAATGTCAGCACCGCAACAGCGAAGCTTGGTGTGAGCTATCCGGTGGCGATCGACAACGACTTCCGGATCTGGCGCGCCTTCAGCAACAATGCATGGCCCGCCCTCTATTTCGTCGGTGCCGATGGTCGCATCCGTCATCAAGCGATCGGCGAAGGCAACTACGCGACGTCCGAAAAGGTGATCCAGCAACTGCTCGCAGAAGCCGGCCGCAAGCCGACTGTTGAGGCTGCGACGGTCCGTGCGGAAGGCTCGCAAGTCGCCGCGGATGAGGAGCAACTTCGTTCTTCGGAGACCTATCTCGGCTATGCGCAGGCCACCGGCTTCACCTCGCCCGGCGGCGCACGGGAAGACGTGCCGAGTCTCTATCGCGGCATCGACATGCTACCGCTGAACCGCTGGACGCTGGGCGGCACATGGACCATCGGCCGCGAATATGCACAGCTCGACGATGCGTCAGGACGCATCGCCTATCGTTTCCACGCCCGCGACCTGCATCTGGTTCTTGGCCCAACACGGGACGGCAAGCCGGTGCGTTTCCGCGTGATCATCGACGGCGTGCCGCCCGGCGCCAGCCACGGCACCGATACCGATGCCGAGGGATATGGCACCGTGACGGATGCGAAGCTGTATCAATTGGTGCGGCAAGTTGGCGGCATCACCGACCGCACATTCGGAATCGAATTCCTCGATCCCGGCGTACGGGCCTATGCCTTCACCTTCGGTTGATGGCGACGACTATTGATAGGTCGCCACGATATCGGCGACGGCGCGCTCGAGTTGCTGCGCCGTCGCGCATTGGCGCACGACATTACAGAAGGTCGCGTAGCGCGGCATTTCGGAATCGCCGAAGCCCCAGCCCATCCGTCCTTCCGGATTGAGCCAGACCAGCCGCTTCGAACGCTCGCCGATGCGGCGCAAGATGTCGGCGCGCGGATCGAGATTGTTGCTGCGGGCATCGCCGAGCACAATGACCGTGGTCTGCGCCGTGATCGCGCTCATGAAACCCCTCTCGAAATCGACGAAGGAGCGACCATAGTCGGACGAGCCGTAGCCAACCGACGACATGATCTGCTTCATCGCCTCTTCAGGTTTGTTTTTCTCCAGGACTTCACTGACTTCGATCAGGTTGCCGGAAAAAGCGAAGGAGCGCACATCGGACACCACTTCATGCAGGCTGTGGATCAGCAACAGGAAGAAGTCGGAGACCTGCGCAACCGAGCCCGAGACATCGCAAATAGCGACGATCTTCGGTTTGTCACGATGACGGCGCTTCCATGCCGTCATGAACGGCACGCCGCCCCATGCAGCATTGCGACGAATGGTGCGGCGGACATCGAGATGGCCACGGCGCTGGCGTTTGCGCGGCTTGCTGAAGCGCTCGCGCAGCCGCCGCGCGATCTGCCGGATCAGAACACGCATCTGCGCGATCTGGCGCTGCTCCAGCCGCGCCATCGGCGCATTGCGCAGGATCTCATTGCGCAGCGCCTCTTTCTCCTCGCGGCCATAGAGCAGCAGCGCCTGCGCGACCATTTCGCTGACGGTCTCGCGCAGGCTGCGGAGCGCCGTTGCAAGCCGTTCTGCATCTGCTGGATTGCGGGTCGTGAGCGCATCGATGTCGTCGCGCAGTTGCGCGATCCCGAGCTGCTCGAGCACCCGGCTGGCAAACAGCCCCCGCTGGGTGAAGACACGGATGTCGGTCAGGCCGGCGGCATTCGATGCGTTTGAAAGCGCCGCGGCAATGGCGGCGCGGTCCTGCGCCAGCAGCATCTGCGCGAGCGAACCGAGTTCGGTCGAAGCCTGTACCGACGCGGTGCCTGCCGCGGCGTCGGTCCCGCTCTCGCTTGCCCCCTCGCCAGTCTCGTCGTCGTCATTTGCCGCGGACGGCGCGTCGAAATCAGGATGGGTGAAGAACGTATCGAAACAGGCAGCAAGCGCCGCTTTCTCTTCGCCGGACTTCGCCATGGTCAGCAGCAGCGCATCGCGCAGGATCGCGCGATCGGCGGGGCCCACTTCAGCGGCGGCACGCATCGCATCGATACTTTCGGCAGGCGAAATCCTGACACCGGCGCCCCGCGCCGCCCGAAAGAAGCGATGCAGCGTGTCGCGCATGGCTAACCGAACACGCCCTGCCGGTCGGCCTTGGCAACGAAGCCCGAGACCTGCGGCAGTGTCGCTTCGATATCGCCTTCGTATTTCAGCAGCACATTGAGCGTGTCTTTCACCATCTCGTGGCCGAGTTCGGACGCCCCGAGCAGCACCAGCACCTTGGCCCAGTCGATAGTCTCGCTGACCGACGGCAGCTTCTTCAGGTCCAGCGTGCGGACCTGATTGACGAAACCGACAAGCTGCTTGCGCAGCGTCGCGGACACGCCGGGCACGCGGGTTTCGACGATGCGCTCTTCGAGCTTGGGCTCGGGAAAGCCGATATGCAGATGCAGACAGCGGCGCTTCAGCGCGTCGCCAAGATCGCGCTCGCCGTTCGAGGTCAGGATCACGGTCGGTGGTACGATGGCTACGACAGTGCCAAGCTCGGGGATCGTGACCTGGAAGTCGGACAGGATTTCGAGCAATAGCGATTCGAATTCGGCGTCGGACTTGTCGATCTCGTCGATCAGAAGCACGCAGCCCATCGGCTGTTCCAGAGCGCGCAGCAACGGACGCGGCTCGACGAACTCCTTGGAGAAGAACACGTCGCCGAAATCGTGCAACTGGTCGAGCGCCTTGGCGAGCGTATCGGCCCCGCCCAGCACTTCGCCGAGCTTGTCCTTCAGGATCTGGGTGTAGAGTAGCTGTTTGGCATATTTCCACTCGTACAGCGCCTTGGCCTCGTCGAGGCCCTCATAGCACTGCATGCGGATCATCTCGAGGCCGCGCGACGCAGCGATCGCCTTGGCGAGTTCGGTCTTGCCGACGCCGGCCGGACCTTCGACGAGGATCGGCTTCTCGATCTTCTCGGCGAGATAGACGGCGGTGGCGATCTGCCGGCTGGCGATATAGCCGGCGGAGGCCAGGCTGCGCTCAACGGCTTCGATCGATGCTGACGAACTGGTGTTCTCGGCCACGCGCTTCACTCCGGATTTCGCATACTGGAATAAGCCCCTTAAACAGGTTTTGGGCGCGCGCGCCCGGCTCATTCCCGCGTCCTGATTTGCTACGTGGTTCAGCCGGCGGCGTCCAGCGCCTCCGGCTCATCGCTCAGTTGCGGCGGCTGGGGGCCTGACAGTTGAGCGCCTTGCGGTACCCCGCGGCGCGGGCGTCGTCCTCGCTGCAAAACCAGCGATCCGGCTTCGGCTGGGTCGCGTAATTCTGGCATTGGGGAATGAGATAGACGCCAACATGGCCGGTAAACTTGGCCCGCCGGACCTGTTTCGCCCGGATATTGCAGCCCACCGGCATCGCGAGATCGGTGGGAAACAGCGCCGCGCGCAGCTCCTTGTCCTTGTCGCTCCGACAGGCCGAGCCGAGCAATGGGCTGTCGCTCGCCTTGCGGCGGAACTCCGCGGGCGTCACGAAGCACCCGCGCCACAGCCCTCGGCGCTTGTCCTTGGCAGCCGTCTCATCGGGTTTGAAGCTGGTCTTGGCGCTTGCCTTGTCCGACGGTTCGATACTCACCGCATAGCCCGATTGGATCACCGCCTGATTGAGGCTACCCGTCTCGCCAACGACACTGCAGATACCGGCGCGACGGTTCTTGTAGATCTTGTCCTCGCCAAGGTCCTCACAGCGAACCTCGCGCTTGCCGATCAGCTTCACCAGTTGGTCCCTTGCTTCGACGCCGCAGCCCCAGTTGTCGGCATGTTCGTCGACACAGGGCTGATCCACCTCCGGCGCGTCCAGGCCGGCAAGCTTGTAGGCGACATTGCCGATCTGGATGGTGTCGCCGTCCTTGACGATGGCTTCGACCGCCGAGGCCGGGTTGGCGACAAGCAGCAGGAAGAACAGGGACAGGATGCGCATCAATCTGGTCTCGGGATCGGCACGGGGAGGGCTGCGATCAGTCCTATCGCAGCAGACGCGCCCACGAAAGAGACATCACGCGCAATGCGCCGTCACACCGCAACCAGCATCGCCACGCCGACGACAATCAGCGCGATCCCCGACAATTCGCGTGCCGAAAGGGGCTGCTTGAACGAATAATAGGCGACAGCCTGCGCGAACAGCACCTCGACCAGCGCCAGCGTCCGCACGTTGGCGGCGGCTGTAAGTGCAAAGGCCAGGAACCAGAATTGCGAGGCTACCGCACCCATGAAGCCGGCCAGCATCGATGGCTTCCACAAGCCGAGGATGTCGCTCAGAACCTTGGGTGCACGGGCCAGCAGATAGATGGTCAGGATCAAGGTCTGCACGAATAGTGCCCAGACCAGCGCATAGGACGCCGCCGTGACGAAACTGACACCGGGCACCGTGATGATGGCGCCGCGAAAGCCGACGGCCGACAGCGCAAAAGCCGCCGCCGCGACCAGCCCGAGGACGGTCGGCCGGATGCTGGCGATGTTGCGCGTAGCACCGGGCTGCAGCGCCGTGACGACGACTCCGATGGTCGCAATCAGGATCGCCGCGACCTTCAGCACCGTCAGATGATCGCCGAGAAAGACGAAACCGAAAATCGCGGTCTGGATCGCCTCGGTCTTGAGATAGGCCGTGGTCACCACAAAGGAGCGATCATTCATCGCTGCCAGCATGAGCCCTGTGGCAAAGATCTGGCTCAGCGCGCCGAGTAGCAGCCATGGCCAGAATTCGGCTGATGGCCACGGCACCTTGTCGCCCGTCGCCAGGATGATCACCACGAAAAAGACGATCGAAAACGGGAAGCCGAACAGGAAACGGATGTTGGTCGCGCCCCAGGTCCCGAGCGGCCCGGTGAGCGAGCGCTGCATGGCATTGCGCGCCACCTGCCCCAGCGAGGCGATGATAGTGAAGGGGATCCAGAGCGAGGCGATGGTGAACATGAGGCAGGATGGGTCCGCGAGCGATGGCGCGGAACCTGACTGCGTCACGCCGCAGGGTCAAGCGGCCTGCGCCCATGCCTGCGATGCGATCGCGACCGCCTCGGACGTGGCTTACCAGACGAAGCGCACGACGCCCTTGCCAGCATGGCTGCGGGTGAGGTTGGAAAACTCGCCCTCATACGTCGCTGCGACCGACAGCCCGCTGCCGAGCATCACCTCCGCACTCGCGCTGGTCAGTGCCGCATCGGGCGCCATCGCCGCGCCGTTGACGACGAAGCTCGCGCCAGGCAGCGACTGGAACGAGGCCTGCGCGATGCGGTCGCGGTTGAAATCATGCGCCCATGCGGCGCGCCCGCGCAACGTGAGCAACGCGGCGTCGAGAGCGAAGGATTTGTCGGTGCGCAAGCCGAGCTCGCTACGCGTGGCAGTGACGTTGCGTCCGGTGTAACTAAGCGCGAAATCATTGCCGCCGGAGACAAGCGTCTCAGCATAGGCTGGCAGGTCGATATTCGTGACCTGGCCCGCGGCATAAGGCGTCAAACCCACGCCGCCAAGCCACGGCAGCACGCTCCGATGGCCAGCTTCGGCGCGCGCCGAGAAAGCGTGCGCGGTGAAGTTCGCGCGCAGCCGGTCGGCATCGACGATGGTCACCAGCCGCTCGGTGGTGATGTTCTGCCACCCGTAAGCGAGCGCAGCTGTGATATAAGCGGGGCCTTGGTGATGGCGGATGAAGCCACCGATCTGGAACAGGTCCGAATGACCTGAACCGAGATTATCCGACAAGCCGAAGCTGGTGCCACCGCCAGCCACGGCGAAGCCGGCAAGCATCTGCGGCGACAGCCAGGTATCGGCACCGACGGCAATGCCCCCGATCCGGCTGCTGCTATTATGCGAACCGACGACCGTATTGCCGTCGGTCGCCTGACCACCACCGAAGCCCGCGGCCCAGACGTTCCAGCGCGCTTCGAAGCTCACCGCCACAGGTGGCGCTTTGGTGATCGCACCGTAGGCGTCGCGCCAGTGCGTCGGTGAACGATCGGCCGTCGCGAAGGCATTCGAAGCTGTGTTCACGGTTGCGAGGCCGCGATTGGCAGCGAAGGGATCGGTCAGCACGCCCACGAACTGCGTCATGGCCTGCACGGTGTTCTGTTGCACGCCGGTCGAGAGTTCGCCCGACGATTGCGTCAGATCTTCCGGCGCCATCGCGCCGAGCGCATAGGGGATGCCGCCATGGCTGCCAAAATAGGCATTCAGCGACGAGGCGATGTTGTTCTGATTGATGTTGAGACCAGTCAGCTTCAGATCGACATT
Organism: Tardiphaga robiniae; assembly: GCF_013359755.1. Classification (GTDB taxonomy): domain Bacteria; phylum Pseudomonadota; class Alphaproteobacteria; order Rhizobiales; family Xanthobacteraceae; genus Tardiphaga; species Tardiphaga robiniae. Next base: position 26,825 of record NZ_JABMCJ010000088.1, read on the forward strand.
GAGATAGGCGTTTTGAGCATCGTAGCTCAGCGTCGTGATGAACGAGGGTGGTTCGTCGCTGACGATATTCGGGCTGAACGTGCCCGTCATGCCGCCTGCGGCGTTCAAAATGGTATAGCGTTCACGCACATAGGCCGCGGGATCGAAGCTGACGCGAACGCCTGCATTGTTGAGCGACGCGGTGCCTGTGACATTGGTCCGATCCGCCGCCGAGCCAGATACTTCGACCATATAGCTCGAAGCCGCGGCAAATGTCAGATTGCCTTGTACTGACAGCGGCCCGACCGAATTGCCCGGCGACAGCATGCCGCCATCCTGGATCTGCGTGGTGCTGACGATGCCGTTGCCGCCGAGCGTCGCGCCGCGTTCGACACTCACCATCGACGACGCGGCGATCGAGCCGTTGACGCTGAGCGTTCCGGCCTTGACGTCGGTGGCGCCCGTATAGCTATTGAGTCCGTCGAGGCGCGTAATGCCCAAGCCGCTCTGCGTGAATGAACCGCTGCCGGAGATGGCACCCGCCAATGTCAGCAGACCGTCGCGCTTCGCGACAAGTTCGCCATTGTTTATGACATTGCCGATGATCGATCCTGTGAAACCACCATCACCGATCTGCAGAATGCCCTGCGTGATCTCCGTACCACCGCTGTAAGTATTGTCTGCCGTCAGGACCGTCGTGCCGGTGCCGACATGCCGGAACATGCCGATTCCCGTGATCGTGCCACCGAATGTGTAGACATCGGAACGGAAAATCTGGAACGTGCCATTATTGATGACATCGCCAATGATAGAGCCCGCTGTGCTGCCAGTGCCGAGCTGCAGCATACCGGCAGAGATCAACGTGCCACCGCGGTAGGTGTTATCATTGCTAAACACTGTAAGGCCCGCCCCGACCTGGATGAAAGCGCCGGGACCGGAGATGACGTCATTATAGGAGAAATTATCGGATCGGTTGAATGCCAGAATACCATTGTTCGTGACGTTGCCGGACAGTGTGCCGGTGGTGCCGCCATTGCCGATCTGCAGCGTGCCGGCATTGATCGTCGTGCCGCCGCTGAAAGAGCTGATGCCTGCCAGAACCAACGTGCCCCAGCCATCCTTGGTCAAGGCGCCGGCGCCCGAGACGCTTCCTGTAGTCGTGAATGTCGTACCGAACAGCGTCTCGATTGTGCCGCTGCCGGAAAGCACAATACTTCGCACGGACGTGATATCGGCCAGCGTCAGCAGCGTGCCACCCGAGAGCGTCAGCGTGCCCGTGCCGAGATTGGCGTCCGCGAGAACTGCAACGGCGCCGCCGGAAACTGTCGTGCCGCCCGTGTAAGTATTCGCTCCAGACAACAGCAGCGTGCCGCTGCCGGATTTCACGAGGCTGCCGCCCACGCCCGTGATTGTACTTGCGATGACCGTATCGCTCGCCTGATCGAGCGTCAGTTGCGCACTGGCGAGCGCAATCTCGCCACCGAAGCCGATCAGCGAATGCGTCGTGGTGTTGTAACCGTTGAGATCGAGCTTGCCGCTATAGACGATCACGTCACTGCCGTTGGGCAGTGCACCGGAAGCGCCAAGCTGCAGCGTGCCAGCTTCGAGTAGCATGCCGCCAGTCCAGCTGTTGGTATTGGCCAACAACAGAGTGCCGTCGCCGGCCTTGATCAAGCTGCCGGTGCCGGACACCGTACCGGTGAGCACCAGCGCCGTTGCGGCGTCGGCATCGATCTCGCCGATCCCGAGCAGCGAGACGTTCCGCGCTGAGGCAATGTTTGCAGTCGTATGCAAGATGCCGTTGTCGAAGGTGAGACCGCCGGTTGCAGCGCCGAGATTCGCATTCGACGAAATCTGCAGCGTGCCTCCGCTGATGATCGTGCCGCCAGTATAGGTGCCGGTGCCGGCGAGCACGAGCGTGCCGCCACCCGTCTTGTTCACACCACCGGCGCCTACAATCGGAGCCGAAATCGTCGCCGTCTCGCCCGACAGAACACGCAGTTCACCAATGCCGTCCGAACCGGACAACGCGGTTGGCCGCAGTTCGCCAGTGCCTTGAACAAGGTTGTAGAGACCGCCGACGAATTGCAGTCCATAGAATTTCTGCGATCCATCTATCGTGACCGTGCCGCCCGGGCCGTTGAAGACGCCATAAATGGATCCCCACTGGGTATTGGCAACACCGCCCAAATCAAACCAGTTGTTATTAAGCGCATTCCAGGTTCCGCTGCCACCCGCAGTACCGCTCGACGCATCGTCCCAACGTTGGAGGATGTCGGTGCCGTTGGGCGAAGCAATGAGATCGACCACATGGAGCCGCGAGCTGTCGATCGAATAGGTGACGGGGAACAGCCCCGAGATCGGGGGCGTCGTGCCGATGGTCAATCCGGAGATTGACGAACCGCCGGTGTAGTTGATCATACGATAGTAACCGACCGCAGGTTCGCCCGTACCACTGATATTAAAGGTTACATCGTGGAGCGAAACATCGCCATTGACGAAGACACTCGCTGATGTTGTCGAGGCTGCTCCGTTCGAGAAATGACCCAGATTGAAATCAAAGGCGCTGCCGGCAAGCATTGACAGGTTGCCGTTCACCGTCAGACGACCCGTGCCATCAGGCGCGAGGGTGCCACCATTGAGCACCGTGGCGGCTCCGACGGAGCCATTGCCGGTGAGGCGTCCACCCGCATCGATATTGACCGTGCCACCGAGTTGTCCGGTCACGCCAAGTGTTGCGCTCAGGATTTCCGTGGTGCCCGTAAAAGCAGCACTGCGACCGGATAGGATCGTGGTGCCTGACAGCACATTGATCGCGCCATTGCCGGTGATCAGACTGTTGAAGAAATAGTCGCCGCTCGTATGGTTGAAATTGAGCGTGCCGCTTTGTGCAAGTTCAACCGGGCCTGTCACAACACCAGGCGCCAGAGCCGCTGCCCCCGGCTCGGATCCGATATTCAACGCACCGCTGACACCGGAGGCACCTACTTGAATCGTACGCGCTTTCGCAACGCCCCCATTACTCACCGTCAGCGCGCCGACGGACGCTGCGCCGATCTTCAGGGTCTGGGCATCGAGCGTCGACCGGATGCCATCGACCTTCACCGTGCCATGCGCGACATAAGACGCATCGTTGCCAATTGAAGCGGTAGCTGCAGTCACATGCATGCCGTCGGCAATCAGGAGCGAGCCGTTGCCGCGATAGCCGACGAACAGATTGGTATTGAGCCACGATGCGCTTGGGCCAGAGACGGTGACATTGGCATCGGTGCTGCTGTCATAGCCGACATAGCCATTGGCCGTCGTCAGTCTGGCGCCGCCAGCAAAGGCCAGGCTGCCGGCATTGGCGTGCAAATCGCCGGCGAAGGATGCCGATATCCCCGAAAGCGTCCAGACGGCGTCGCCATTTTTTTCCAGCACCGAGAAACCCCGATACTTCGTGCCCAATCCGGAGAGATCGAAAGTCGCGTCCTGATTGCCACCCAACGCAAAGACATTGGGATTGCTCGCATCCGAGCCGGCGACGACATCGCCTGTAATGTTCGCGCCGGACCATAACTCCAGCCTGTTGCCGCCGCCGGAGAACAGAATCGCCGCAGCGCGCGATCCGTCGACGTTTCGCCCACCCTCGATCGTCCCGGCCGCAACGACCGTTATGCCGGCGCTTTGCCCAAGGATGGCGACTCCCGCCGCTCCATTCGCACCGGCGTGACCGTTGCTTCCATTGCCGAGCTCCCAGCCGCCGCCGCCCGGGCCGGCTGTCCCGCCCGCTCCGGCATCGCCGCCCTGCACCAGTCCACCATTGTCGACGCGCACAGTGCCCGGGCTCGCCAACACGACGCCGGTGCCGCCGGCACCGCCGTTGCCGCCATTGCCTCCATTGCCGCCGGAAACGCCTTGGCCACCCGATCCACCCGCCCCGCCGGTCCCGCCGGTCCCGCCGAACACCGAGGCGCCGCTTCTAATGACGGTCATACGAGCGCTTTCGACGACGATGCCGGCGCCGCCATTGCCACCATTGCCTCCACTGCCGCCATCGCCGCCGACGCCGCCGTCGGTCGCGGTGGTGATGCAGGGCGGCTGTCCGCCCGGGCAATAGTTACCGATACTATCCGGCGCGCCCGTGCCTCCATTGCCGCCGGCGCCACCCCAACCGCCCGAACCACCTTTGATAGCGGGAGCGAGCGTTTCCAGGGTTTGTCCGGATGCGTAGAGGCCTATTCCGCCGCCGCCGCCCCCACCCCCACCTCCACCGCCGCCGCCGTAGCCGGGGGCCATGAAGGTTCCGTAATACGCCACAACACCATCGCCACCATCGGCGGCGGCTCCGCCACTGCCACCTGCGCCGCCCGCAATGAACTGGTTGCCCGGAACGAACGACCCGCTGAATATCGCGCCGGTGCCGCCACCGCCGCCACCGCCGCCACTGCCGCCGTCATGGCCCATTCCGTGAAACCAGTTGCTGCCATCTCCACCCTTGAGCCGCTGGGGACGCTTCCCGGGCGATCCCGCGCCTCCCTGGATTTGACCGCCTGGGAGTTGCGAGCCGTTGAAGCCCAGATTTCCACCCTGGCCGCCGTCTCCCCCTCCACTGGCATGTGCACCACTGCCACCCTTGCCGCCATTGCCGATATAAGCGTTCTTCAGCGACTCGTTCTTGGCATTCCTGCCGCCACCGCCGCCGCCGCCGCCTCCATTGGCGGGGTCGATCACACCGCCTATTCCGCCCGCTTTCGGATTGCTGGATGCATGCGCTCCGCCATTTCCGCCGACGCCCGAAGCCTGCGCATGAACCGCTTGCGACGAGGCAATCGCCGCGACCATCAGCACCGGACCCGCAAGCGACAACAGCGACAGCATCATGGCTGTCGACGACATCAATGTGTTAGCACGGCGCGCGCCGGTGCCACTGCTCGTACTCGAGCCGCTGCGGCACGCTGCGCTGACGACTGAAAATACCGGGAGCTTCACGATCCAACTCCAGCTCGCAGATCCACGCGAGCGAAGTTCCATGAGACACGCGATCGCATGACGAGTCGCAATCAAAGATCGACGAATCGACCTATAGGTTCGACGAACGCCCTGCAGGTTTTTCGCGTGTTGAAACGTAGCAACACACAACGCGAAAAATACTCAACACACTGACGTCGCTAACGATTTGTTAAGTCGTGATCAGCACGCGATTGATAGCAATCGGCACGTGGAATGTGAGTCGCTAACGTGCTCGCATTCATCTCGCTTGGTGTCGTTCAAACGCCAAGATGCGCACGTAGCTCAGCTCGGCCGGCGCGCGACACCGGCCAATGGTCTTCATAATCATGCAAGCGCAATTGCCATGCCCCGCTCGACCGGCGCACGACCTCGCGCACGAACTGATGATTGACGACGGCCGTGCGATGAATACGAACGAACCAGCCCGGCGGGATCAGGCCCAGCCACTGTGTCAGCGGCCTTGGATCGAGCACCATCGCGCCATCTACCAGCCACACCTCGGTATAGTCTTTGGACGAGCGCAGGCCGACGATTTCGGTCAATGGCGTGCCGAGAATGCCATGCGCGCGGCGTAGGTAGATCAGTGCGGGATACGCAGCCTGCGAATCTTCCCCACCAGAGGTGATCGGCGACCGGCCATAGCGCGCCGCCGCGATGAGGTCGGCACAACGAAACAGATCAGCGATTTCATCCGACCACCGGCGCGACGCTGCGACCGCATCGAAACCGATACAGGCGGCGAGCCTGCCGTCATGAAACACCGGCACACTGAGTACACTCTTGTTGTTCTGCCGAATAAACTCAGCGCGCAACGCACCGGCGCTGCGCGGCAGTGCCTCGATGTCATTGACCATCACAGCCTGCCCCAGGATTAGCCGTTGATGCAGCCAGCCGATCATTGTGACCGGCACATGCTGTAAATCCTGCACAAAGGATCCGACTCCGCCGCGACTCCACTCATGGGTGTTGCGAAAGCGCAGATGGTCGGCATCGTATTCGAACATCCATGCGCGATCTGCTTCGGCCTCCACGCCTATGACTTGGAGTATCTCGGCAATCGCCGCATCAAGTGGCCGCGTCAGCAGCAGCATCGCAGTGTCAAACACCCAGCCCGATTGCGACGCCGCAACACGATCATCGCGGCTGACGAATTCCCAGGGCTGGGCTGAATTGAATGACAACTGCAATGCTCACGGTAGTGATCACAAGATCTACCCAACCATATTACCTTAGACAACGTGTCAATCCCTGCAGCGTGGCGACTATTCCATCGCGGCACCCGGGCATCCACATCGTGCGATGCGCCGCGATCTTGGGCAGTCTCCGGCGCCACAACCAGCATTGCAGCGTCCGCTTTTGGCGATACATTGAAGCAAAGCGCATTCGGAGACTGCCGGATCATGCTGCGATTTCTGCCTGTTGTCCTCGGCACCCTGACTTGTTGGGCAATGAGTTGGGTTGTTACCCCAGCACTCGCGCAAAATGCCCCGCGTGGCAGTGAGTGTCTGGCAATGGCCACACGGCCACCACTCGCAATTCCGGTCAGCTTGCAACGGACTGCGGCGAAGGCCGATGAAGTCTCCATCACCTATGCCGGGCACTCCACCTATTACATCGACACACCCGGCGGCGTGACTATCGCCACCGACTATAACGGCATCTACAAGCTCGATCGCATCCCGGACGTGGTGACGATGAACCGGGCGCACAGCACCCACTACACGCTGTACCCCGACCCGCGCATCAAGACGGTATTGCATGGGTGGGGCGAGATTGGACAGCCGGCGCAGATCCATGAACGCATCGGCGACGTGCTGATCCGCAACGTCACGACGGACATCCGCCGTTACTATGGCGATGACGCAGGCGGCGAGATGGTGAAGGACGGCAATTCGATCTTCATCTTCGAAGTTGCCGGCCTGTGCATCGGCCATCTCGGCCATCTGCATCACAAGCTCGACGAAAGCCACTTCGCCGCGATCGGCCGCCTCGACATCGTGATGGTACCGATCGATGGCAGCTACACAATGTCCCTCGACGGCGTATCCGAGATCACCAAGCGGCTGCGCGCCTCGGTGGTGCTGCCCATGCATCGCTTCATGACACCGCTCAGCGACTTCATGACAAAGATCGGAAAAGATTTCGAAATCGACCAGCGCAGCGCCCAAACGCTGACAATATCACTCAATGCGCTGCCCAAGGCACCGACGGTGATTATTCTCAACGGGGTTTGACGCGCCGGCGAGGCTGAAGCAGGCAGAAGCTGAAACGCTACACCTCTTCCGCGACCACCATATAGTTCACGTCCATATCGGACGACAGCGTCCAGCGGTCACCGAGTGGGTTGTAGACCACGCCTGACTGTTCGGTGATTTCCAGCTTGTTGCGCGACAGGTGATGCGCGAGTTCGTCCGGGGTGACGAACTTGTCCCACTGATGGGTGCCACGGGGCAGCCAGCGCAGCACGTATTCGGCGGCGACGATGCCGAGCGCAAAGCTCTTCCAGTTTCGATTTAGCGTCGAGACCACCATCAGGCCACCGGGCTTCAGCATCGACGCGCAGCGATCGAGGAAAGCACCAACATCGACTACATGCTCGATCACTTCCATCGCCAGCACGATGTCGAAGCGCTCACGCACGTCCATCTCCTCGACGGTGGTGCAACGATAATCGATCGACAGATGCCCTTTGTCGGCGTGCAACTTGGCCGCGGCGATATTGGTGGCAGAGGGATCGATGCCGATCACCTGTGCGCCGAGCCGCGTGAACGGCTCACACAGCAGACCAGCCCCGCATCCGATATCGAGCATGCGCAAGCCACTCAGGCAATTGAGACTGCGAACATTGCGATCGAACTTGCGGCAGGCGGCGTCGCGAATATAAGTCAGGCGCAGCGGGTTGATCTTGTGCAGCGGCGCCATCTTGCCGCGCGGATCCCACCATTCCTCCGACAACTTCGAGAATTTCGCGACTTCGCTGGCATCGACGGAGGATGCAGAAGCATCGGAATAGCTGGATTGCATGGCCATTGTGGAGCCGTTGTCCTATCGCGCTGTGATGTGGCTGCGAAATGCGAGTGGCGACGCGATCATCTTGATGACCTCTTCATCATCACCCATGTTCTCAATGGCGATGTCACCATAATTCAAGATGCGTCCCAGAATGCTCTGATTGACGCTGACGCTCGCAACCTTGTCGATACTGATCTCGAAAGTCTTGCGCGTAATGAAACCTTCCTTGTGCACGACCCGCAGCGTGGTGACATCCGTCTCGGTCGTCCAGCGCTGGAACCAGCCCTTCATCGACCAGTACAGCGCCGCGAAGGCCACTACGGCCGAGGATGCCAGGCAGAGCAGAACAAGGGTTTCGTTGATCGCGTAACGCGTCAGGACCAGCAAAGCCGCGGAGACAATCCAGGCTGCGATGGCCGGGGCATAGACCACCCAGTGCAAGTTGCTGGAATACAGCACCTTCTCGCCCGGCTGCAGGATATCGTCGATATAGCGCCCCATAAACCGTCCAAAATGCCCTGTCTCGGTGCGTTCTAAGGGAACAGGAACCCGGGTTGCTTGCCCCCACCCTCGCCGCTATGTATACGCGCGTTTTCGCCCGCGTGCGTAGTGCGCGGTATCTTTACCCACTGTCGTCAGGGAATGCACCACTCGTCATGGGCCGGCTCGTAATGAAATTCGGCGGTACGTCCGTCGCCAACATCGACCGCATCCGCAACGTCGCGCAGCACGTCAAACGCGAGGTCGATGCCGGTCATGAGGTCGCGGTCGTGGTGTCGGCGATGTCGGGCAAAACCAACGAACTGGTGGCCTGGTGCACCGAAGTGTCGCCGATGCATGACGCCCGGGAATACGACGCCATCGTCGCGTCCGGTGAGCTCGTGACCGCCGGCCTGCTGGCGATCGCGCTGCAGACCATCGGCATCCAGGCGCGCTCCTGGCAGGGCTGGCAGATCCCGATCAAGACGTCGGACGCTCATGCCTCGGCCCGAATCGACGAGATCGACGGTGACAAGCTCATCAAGCGCTTCAAGGAGCGCAAGGAAGTGGCCGTCATCGCCGGATTCCAGGGCATCCATGCCGAGACCGGCCGCGTCACCACGCTCGGCCGCGGTGGGTCCGATACCTCGGCAGTGGCAATTGCCGCCGCCGTCAAGGCCGACCGCTGCGACATCTATACCGACGTGGACGGCGTCTACACCACCGATCCGCGCGTCGTGCCAAAGGCACAACGCATGAACAAGGTGGCGTTTGAGGAAATGCTGGAACTGGCGTCGCAGGGCGCCAAGGTCCTGCAGGTCCGCTCCGTGGAACTCGGCATGACCCACAATATGCCGATTTTCGTGCGCTCAAGTTTCGACAAACCCGAAGACATCGACCCGCACGGCACCCCGCCGGGCACGCTGATCTGCAGCGAGGAGGAAATCATGGAAAGCCACGTCGTTACCGGAATCGCCTTTTCCAAGGACGAGGCCCAGATTTCCGTCCGCCAGATCGAGGACAAGCCGGGCGTCGCCGCCTCGATCTTCGTGCCGCTGGCCGAAGCCAACATCAATGTGGACATGATCGTCCAGAACGTCTCCGAAGACGGCAAGACCACGGACCTGACCTTTACCGTTCCGGCCACCGACTATGCCCGTGCCAAAGAGACTATCACGGCGGCCAAGGCCAAAATCGGCTATGCCCGCATCGACAGCGCGACCGATGTCGCCAAGGTCTCGGTGATCGGATCTGGCATGCGCAGCCATGCCGGCGTCGCCGCGCAAGCCTTTGCCGCCCTTTCCGAGCGCCAGATCAATATCCGGGCAATCACCACGTCCGAGATCAAGTTCTCGGTCCTGATCGATACAGCCTATACGGAACTGGCGGTTCGCACCCTGCACACGCTGTATGGTCTCGACAAAGCGTAGAAAATTTTTCCTGAAACATCCGTTATTTTGATGTGAACGGTGTGTTTCTTGTCTGGCAGGTGTTTTGCTTGGCAAAACAAGCCTCAATTCGCTATACGGCCTGCATGGGCAGCCGTTGCGGCTGAGGGCGCCGTTTCGGACAATCTGATACGGTTCTGTCACTGCGCCTCTTGTTGCGCGGCGGTGCAAATTCTATTGTTTTCTGAGGCTTAGCGTCGGCGCACGGCTTTTGTCAGGTGTCGGCCTCGTGGGGAGGATGTCGGCACATGCGGAGCGCGTCGGGTGGCCCCCGAGTCTTGCTGAGACGGCTCCGCGAAGTGATGGCGGAGCAGGTCAGCGCTCAGGAACGCCTCGACAAGATCGTGGTGCTGATCGCCGCCAATATGGTGGCGGAAGTTTGCTCGACATACGTGCTGCGCGTCGACAATACACTCGAGCTCTACGCCACCGAAGGCCTCAACCGCGACGCCGTCCACCAGACCGTGCTGAGCTCCCATGAGGGCCTGGTCGGCCTGGTCGCCTCCGAAGCCACACCGCTGAATCTCAACGACGCCCAGAGCCACCCGGCGTTCTCGTTCCGCCCGGAGACCGGCGAAGAAATCTATCACTCGTTCCTCGGCGTGCCGATCCTGCGCGCCGGCAATACGCTCGGCGTGCTGGTAGTGCAGAACCGCGCCAAGCGCACTTATGTCGAGGAGGAAGTCGAGGCGCTGCAGACAACGGCGATGGTGCTCGCCGAGATGATCGCCTCCGGCGAGCTATCGGCGCTGGCGCAGCCGGGCGCCGAGCCCGCTGCGCGGCATTCCCTGCACAAGACCGGTGCCATCCTCTCCGATGGCATTGCGCTCGGACATGTAGTGCTGCACGAGCCGCGCGTCGTCATCACCAATTACATCGCCGAAGACCTGCCGAAGGAAATCAAACGGCTGGACACCGCGCTGACCAAGCTGCGGTCGGACCTCGACCGCATGCTGGAACGCGGCGACGTCGCCGACGGCGGCGAGCATCGCGATGTCCTCGAAGCCTATCGCATGTTCGCCAATGACCACGGCTGGTCGCACAAGCTGCACGAAGCCGTCGCCACCGGCCTCACCGCCGAAGCCGCCGTCGAACGCGTGCAGTCGGATACCCGTGCGCGCATGCTGCGTTCCACCGATCCCTATCTGCGCGACCGCCTGCACGATCTTGAAGATCTCGGCCACCGCCTGATGCGGCAGCTGGTCGGCCAGGATCACGCGCCGTCGCGCGAACAGATGCCGGACAATGCGATCCTGATCGCACGCGCGATGGGCCCGGCCGCCCTCCTCGACTACGATCGCAAGAAGCTGCGTGGCCTGGTGCTGGAGGAAGGCACGGCTAATTCGCATGTCTCGATCGTGGCGCGCGCGCTCGGCATTCCCGCGATCGGCGAAGTCGCAAATGCGCCGGGCATTGCTGATCCAGGCGACGCCGTCATCGTCGATGGCACCTCGGGCTCGATCTATATTCGGCCCTCCGCCGAGATCGAATCCGCTTATGCCGAACGCGTGCGTTTCCGCGCGCGGAGACAGGCGCAGTATTCAGCGTTGCGCGACCTTCCCTGCGTAACCAAGGACGGCCAGAAGGTTGACCTGCTGATCAATGCCGGCCTGATCATCGACCTGCCGCATATCGACGATACCGGCTCCGCCGGCATCGGCCTGTTCCGCACCGAACTGCAATTCATGGTCGGGGAAAGCCTGCCCCGCTCCAGCGATCAGCTGGCGCTGTATCGTGCGGTGCTCGATGCTGCCGGCCCCAAGCCGGTGACGTTCCGCACCCTCGATATCGGCGGCGACAAGGCGCTCCCCTACATGGAGACCATCGTCGAGGAGAACCCGGCGCTGGGCTGGCGCGCGATCCGTCTTGGCCTCGATCGGCCGGGCCTGCTGCGCGGCCAGATCCGCGCATTGCTGCGCGCCGGCGGCGGGCGGGCGCTGCGCATCATGTTCCCGATGATTTCGGAAGTGGCCGAATTCGATCAGGCCAAGGCGATCATCGAACGCGAGCTGACTTATTTGCGCCAGCATGGTCATGCGCTGCCCGAGCGAATCGATGTTGGCACCATGATCGAGGTGCCTGCGCTGGTCTATCAGCTCGACGAACTCCTGAAGAAGGTCGACTTCGTCTCGGTCGGCTCCAACGACCTGTTCCAGTTCCTGTTCGCTGTCGACCGCGGCAATGCCAAGGTGTCGGAACGCTTCGATACGCTGTCGGCGCCGATTCTGCGCGTACTGCGTGAGATCGTGCAAAAGGGCGACGCCGCCAAACGTCACGTCTCGCTGTGCGGCGAGATGGCCTCGCAGCCGATCGGCGCGCTGGCGCTGATTGGCATGGGCTATCGCTCGCTGTCGCTGTCGGCCACCGCACACGGTCCCGTAAAGGCAATGATTCTCGACCTCGATGCCAAAAAGGCCGAGGCGCTGATGACACAACTGCTCGACGCTCCCTCGGGCAGCGTTTCGATCCGGCAGAAGCTCACCGAATTCGCTGAGGCCGAGGGACTGTCGTTGTAGCGAGGCTCTGCCCGTACGACGCGCTTCCCCTTTCCGCGATCTCCGAGATTCCACGATGTCCCTGCTGCCCGAAACCAAACTCGACGTACTCCTCGCACATCACGCCTCGCTCGAGGCACAACTGATGGGTCAGGTCAGCGCCGAGAATTATGTGAAGATGACGCGCGAGCTGTCCGAGCTCAATCCGCTGATCGACGCGGTGAAGACCTATCGCGGTGCGCTTGCAGAGATCAAAGACATCGATGCGATGATCGCCGATACTTCGACCGATGCGGAGATGCGCGAGATGGCGCAGGCCGAGCGCCCGGCGCTGGAAGAACGCATCGAGGCGCTGGCGCAGGAAATCCGCGTGGCGCTGTTGCCGAAGGATGCGATGGACGAGCGCAACGTGGTGCTGGAAATCCGTGCCGGCACCGGCGGCGACGAGGCTTCACTCTTCGCCGGCGACCTGTACCGGATGTATGAGCGTTTTGCGGCACTGGCCGGCTGGAAGGTCGAGGTGATTTCGGCGTCCGAAGGCACCATGGGTGGCTACAAGGAAATCATCGCCGAGGTGAAGGGCCGCGGTGCTTTCGCCAAGTTGAAATTCGAATCCGGTGTACACCGCGTACAGCGCGTGCCCGATACGGAAACTCAGGGGCGCATTCACACGTCGGCGGCAACGGTCGCTGTCATGCCCGAAGTCGAAGAAGTGGATATCGACATCAAGCAGGACGACCTGCGCATCGACACGATGCGCGCCCAGGGCGCCGGCGGCCAGCACGTCAACAAGACCGAATCAGCGATCCGCATCACGCATATCCCGACCGGCATCGTGGTGATGATGCAGGACAGCCGCTCGCAACATAAGAACCGCGCTTCGGCGATGAACATCCTGCGCTCGCGCATCTATGACGCCGAGCAGCAGCGTATCGATTCCGCCCGCTCGGCCGAGCGCAAGGAGAAGGTCGGCTCCGGTGACCGCTCGGAGCGCATCCGCACCTATAATTTCCCGCAGGGCCGCGTCACCGACCACCGCATCAATCTCACGCTCTACAAGCTGCCGCAGGTGATTGCCGGCGAAGCGTTGGGCGAACTGGTCGATGCGCTGACGACAGAGCATCAGGCTGCACAACTCGCTGCCCAGGGCGACGCGGCGTGAGCGCCGGCGACATGTTCGCCGGACAGAGCGTCGAGAACGCACGACGCTCATTGACCAATCTGCTCCGCACCCACAGCATCGATTCCGCTGAACTCGACGCACGCTTGCTGACAGGCGACGCGCTCGGACTCGATCTGACCGGGTTGATCTCGGCTGCGAATCGCATTTTGACGTCTAATGAAGCGGCCCAACTTGCCCGCTTCGCACAGCGCCGCATCGATGGCGAACCCGTGGCCCGTGTCCTAGGCATGAAAGAATTCTGGGGTCTGCCGCTGCAGCTATCGCCCGACACGCTGGTGCCCCGTCCCGATACCGAAACCCTCGTCGAGGCGGCGCTCGAACTTCTCGATGCGACAGGTCCGCGTGACCGTCCGCTTGTGATCGCCGATCTCGGCACAGGCTCCGGCGCAATCCTGCTGGCGCTGCTTTCGGAGTTAACCAACGCCACCGGCATTGCGACCGATATCAATCTCGACGCCCTGCGAACGGCTCGCTCCAACGCTGCGCAACTTGGCTTGATCGAGCGCGCCCATTTCGCTGTCTGCGACTATGCCTCAGCCCTGGCCGGCGGCTTCGACCTGATCGTCTCCAATCCGCCCTATATTCCCTCGGCCGACATTGCCGACCTCGACATCGAGGTGCGCGACCACGACCCGCTCCGCGCCTTGGATGGTGGAAAAGACGGACTAAATGCCTATCGAACCATCGCCCCCGAAGCCGCCCGGTTGCTGGTGCCCGGCGGCCTCCTGGTGGTCGAGGTGGGCCACGACCAAAGCGACGATGTCGCCGGTCTGATGACGGTGTCCGGGTTAACCCTGCCGGGGCCGGCCAAAGCCGATCTGGGTGGCATTCGCAGGGCGGTATCGGGACAAAAAAAGCCCCGATAAAGCCTTCTTGCGACAGAAAAAACCACTTGGAATATCCCCGGGGAGCGACTACCTTCCTGTCACAACATCGGTTCAGGGTTGGCTCGCCCCGTAGATTTACGGCAGGAAGCCAGAATTCTCGCTAGAGAGCCCGTCCGGGTGAAAGGTTCCAACAGGCAGGTTTGGTTGAGCGCGATGGCTGAGAGAGCTGCGCTGCTCGCGACCGCAAAGCGAACGAAAGCCTGATATTGCGCTTTAAACTTCACGCACAGAAGCCTGACCTTGTTTCGGCAGGTGGGTGATTTGGTCCGGCTGGCATGGTCAGCGGGCGGTTGGGGAACGCGTCTTTGTTGAACGCGAATGACGGCAAGATCAATGCAGCAAAGGTCTGCACGACGATTCGGGCGCTTCACGCGTCCGCATCCCGCAATGTGCTGCGGCAATCATCTCTTTGAAACATAGCTCTGTGACACTCTGGATCGATAACTGAAGGCGACACATGCGAAACGGTCAGAACAACAACAACAAGCGGATGCGGAACAACAACCGCAACAACAATAATAATAACAACAATAACAATCGGCGCGGCCAGAACCCGATGACCCGGGTCTTCGAATCGAATGGCCCCGACATCAAGATCCGCGGTACCGCCTCCCACGTCGCAGAGAAATACGTCCAGCTCGCCCGCGATGCACGCAGCTCCGGCGATCCCGTTGCTGCCGAGAACTACTATCAGCACGCCGAGCACTATTTCCGCCTGATCGCCGCCGCGCAGGAGCAGTTCCGGCAGAATCAGCCGCAACCGCGCACCGAAAACGAGATGCCGCCTGAGGACAACGATGACGAGAGCGAGAGCTACTCGAACTTCGGTGCCGAGCCCGGTTTCGTGCCGGTACAACAGCAGCCCTTTGCGCAGCGCGAGCAGCCTCCGCAGCGTGAGGGTGGTCAGCCCTATCAGCAGCGCGGCGAACAGCCCTATCAGCCCCGCGAGAACAATAATCGCGAACACCGTCAGCAGAATCAGCCGCAGGGCCAGCCGCAATATCAGCCGCAACCGCAGCCGATGATGCCGGTCGGCGATGGTGTCGATCGTCTGCCTTCTTTCATCACGGGTGGTGCGCAGCCTCAGCCGGGTGCTGCTCCAGGCGGCTTCGAACAGAATGCTGGTGGAGAGCGCTTCCCGCCGCGTCGTCGCCGCCGTCCGCACGGTCCTCGCCCCGACGTTGCCGCAGCTGGCGCGCCGGCAGAAGCACCAAGCGACGATTTCAATCCGGGCAACTCATAAGCCCAGCCGTTCTCCGGCGAGAGAGCGCACATTACGAGGCTTAGATTGGCCGTGGCTCAAAAAGCCGCGGCCAATTCTTTTGCGCCTGGCAGATTGCTGTTGCTGTCCATTCGCGCATTGGTAACTGCGAGTAGCTTGGCCACGGTATTGTGGCGGATCGCCACCGGATTGCGCTCATACCCGCCACGCTGGAAGAAGTTCGCCGTCGGCACCTGTTCACGCATCGCCAGCGGCATGGTCACCATATCGAAGCCGTTGCCATCGCCAGTGAGATTCATCATCTCAAGCTCGGCTGCGCTGAGCGGGCGATCAAACCCGCGGGCGCGGGCAAAATTCACTGACGTCAGTAGTTTGTGGACCTGCAATTGCGGGCCAATATCCATGTCCAGCACCAGCGCATGCATGGCCCAGCCCTGCGGCGTCGTGCCGAGCTTCTCAAGCGCGCTCCAGTTTTGCGGGACAGTGCGCACAGTCGCCTGCATGCGCTTGAAGACCGCAATCTTGTGATCCATCGCCTTGCGCTGCGAGCCCGAGAGCGTAGATGCCTTCTCCGTCAGCACCTTCAGAATCTGAGGCCCCTGTTCCGCAACGAGCGTCGTCGTATTGGCTGTGAGCAGCTGATTGTAGCCGATAGCGGTGGAGATCGCGCGCGACCCTGGACGTGACGGATTCAGGCCCGACTGCATGTCATGGCCGCCATTGCCACCGGTCTCGAAGGAATAGACGCGTACCGCAATGTCGCGTGTCAGCCCGGCCTGCAGGGCGGCACGAGCATAAGCGCGCTTGAACTCCATCTCATTGGCAGGCCGCTGCGGCACGAACTGAAATTGCTCCCTCGCCGCCGCGAGGAAATCCGCCACCACCGGAAGATCCTTGCGGACGCGCGGATCGCTATCCTCGGGCTCCGGATTCACCGGACGTTTTGGTCCTTCATAAAGCGGCGCCTGTTCCAGCACGTAGTCATTCAGCGTGATCTGCTGGCGGTCGCGGCGCTTGGCATTGCGGATTTTTCGCTTCTCAGAGATTGCATCCCAATAGGCACCGGCCTCCTGATCGAAGGCCGCGCGCGCTTCCTGATATTCCGCAAGCTTGTGTCGGTATTCTGCAACGGCCTGCGGCGAGGCGCCCTGCGCCATCGCATTGGCAACGCCTGCCGGTAATTGGGCGGAATCCAGCGCATAACCGACCGGCATGAACAAAAATACCGCGAGCGGGACAGTGGCAGTAAAGGTGCGAATCAAATGAGACATGGGACCTGTCGAGATGTCAGCCGGCATAGCCGGCCATGCAGAGGAATGAGGCGGGACGCCGCCCCGCGCCCGTCCCAGGCGGGTCAAGCATACCCCGCTTAAAATGACGTTGGATGAGTTTGGTGAACAATGTCTTTCCAAGGCCGGACGCTGCCTGCGCTGACACGTCGCGCCGGGGAGCAGAATCACTTCCAGGCGAAGACCGGCTGCTCCAGCTCAGCCACACGGGTGATGCGACCCGCAAGAACTTCGCTGAACTGATAGATCAGCGCGGCGGTCGGCGCGTGAATAAAGTGGCCGAAATGGCTGTAGCGGATCAGGCGCCGGTCGCTCTCGGGAATGGCAACGAAATCGAACGCCTGCGGCCGCGCGATCTGCGACAGCGCAATGCGATGAACCGAGGCGACCTCATCGGGGTTCGGCATCAATTGAACGCTGTCGTGCGCCCACATGACGACAGGCGTGATCAGATAGCCGGAGCGGGTCGGGTAATCGTCGAGGACACCGACGACATCGTCCGGCGTAAGCTGCAGACCGAGCTCCTCATGCAACTCGCGGATTGCCGCCTGCACGGGCGTCTCGCCGGGATCGCAGCGACCGCCAGGAGGTGCCCATTGATTACTGTGAGCGCGCAGACCGGACGCGCGTAACGTCAGCAACAGCGAGGTCTCCAATTCGGTCGCCGCTTCAACCATCACCAGGGCCACCGCCGCACGCTTCAGCCCCGAAGCGTACTGGCCCTCGTCGATCCGCGTGAATGCGGCTAGGCGATTCTCGATCATTGTTCGGGTGGCGGCATTGAACGGCAGGATCATCCGCGATTGATAGCACAGTCACGGACGATCCAACAAAGCCGATAAATTCAGCGCATCAGGCCAGTTCAGATGCCGCGCGCTGCATGTTGTCAGACATATCACTGGTCACAGTGCTCTGCTCTTCGACGGCCGCTGCCGTCGAGGTCACGAACTCGTTAACATGTTCGATCGCCTGCTTGATCGAGACCAGTGCGCCAACCACGTCACCGGAGATACCGTTCAGGGCCTCGATTTCGCTGCTTATCTTGTCGGTCGCCTGCTTGGCCTGGTTGGCCAAATTCTTGACCTCCGCGGCCACCACCGCAAAGCCCCGCCCCGCCTCACCGGCGCGAGCCGATTCGATGGTCGCATTGAGGGCGAGCAGATTGATCTGGCCGGTGATGTCGCCGATGAGCCCAACGATGCCTCCCATGGCATGTGCAGCCGAGGTGAGCCGCTGCGCCTGGATGTCCGCCGTCTCCACCTGTTGCACCGCGGATTCTGCCGTCTGCCGGGACTTCACCATCGTCTCGGAGATCTCGCGGATCGATGCATTCATCTCTTCGCTGCCGGCTGCGACCGACTCGATCAAGGAACGAGCGCGCTCCGCTTTCAAGCGGGCCTTGGCCTGCGCCGTAATATCGGCAGCGTATTTGACCACCTTAAACGGCTTGCCATTCAGATCGAAAATCGGATTGTAGGATGCCTGGATCCAAATCTCCCGCCCCCCCTTTCCGAGGCGTCTGTATTCCGCGGCCTGATAGGTCCCGCGATTAAGGCTCGCCCAGAATTCCACATAGGCCGCGCCAGATCGCTCTATCGGATCGACAAACATGCTGTGATGCCGGTCCCGGATTTCGTCGATCGTGTAACCGACCGTATCAAGGAAATTCTGGTTTGCCGTCAGGATGGTGCCATCCATGCGAAACTCGATGACCGCCTGCGACTTGCGAATAGCCGCCATCTGGCCGTTGCTATCAGCGGCAAGCAACTTTTGTTGGGTCACGTCAGTCGCGAATTTCACAACCTTGAACGGCTTGCCGGCATCATTGAGAATCGGATTATAGGTCGCGAGAATCCAGATTTCCTTGCCACCCTTGCCGACGCGCTTGTATTCGGCCGCCTGATACTCACCCCGGCCGAGCCGCGCCCAGAAGTCCCGGTAGGCTGCGCCATCGCGTTCACCGGCTTCCACGAACATGCTGTGATGCCGCCCCTGTATTTCGGACAGCGCGTAACCAAGCGTGTTCAGGAAATTCTCGTTTGCGGTAATGATAGTTCCGTCAAGATTGAATTCGATGACCGCCTGCGCACGGCTGATCGCGATCACTTTTCCGGAGGCTTCGAGGCTTTCGAGTTTCTGCGCCGTGATATCTGTAGCGAATTTGATGACTTTGAACGGCTTACCACTCTTGTCCATGATCGGGTTATAGGAGGCCTCGATCCAGATCTCCCTGCCGCCTTTGGCGACCC
Source organism: Tardiphaga robiniae (assembly GCF_013359755.1). GTDB lineage: Bacteria > Pseudomonadota > Alphaproteobacteria > Rhizobiales > Xanthobacteraceae > Tardiphaga > Tardiphaga robiniae. The sequence continues at coordinate 46,061 of NZ_JABMCJ010000088.1, forward strand.
GCTTGAACTGCCCTGCCTGAAATTCACCCCTGTTAAGGTTACCCCAGAACTCCCGATAAGCGACACTCTCGTGTACGGCAGGCTCCACAAATATACTGTGGTGCTTGCCCTTGATCTCATCGAGCGTGTAGCCGAGCGCCTTGAGAAAATTCTCATTCGCTTTGATGATCGTGCCATCGAGATTGAATTCTATGATGGCCTGGGAGCGACTGATGGCGGTCGCTTGCGCCAACGCATTCTGCAAATCGGTCTTGCTCTGTCGGTTAAACATCTGTCGCTCCGTGGCCAAAACGGCCGTTGTCGTAAAATAGTCGACGAACGACGTCGCGCGGCACTGCGCGTCGTTTCCTCAAATCAAATAAACTGAAAGGTTCGAGCAGCTGACCTAGTCGACCAGCTGCTGATTCTGTGATCCCTCACGCCCCCAATAGGCCGCTACCTTTTCAGCCAGCTGGTTGTGGTTGTCATGCAGCTTGGCATTGCTGCTCGCCGCCGGTTGATCGGCCGTACCGGCTGTCAAGCTGCGTGCAGCAATCTGCTGAAAATACTCGAGCACAGCGATACGCAGGTTAGATGATAAATTTGGTGTTTCGCGCTTGCGCTCAATCTTCTCGATATAGTGCTCGATAGTGGTATTCTCCATGCGAACGATCGCTTGCAGGCTGGCCCAGAAGCTATCTTCCAGGCTGACGCTAGTGCGTTTTTTCGAGACGACAACCGAGCGCTTGCGGTTAACGTTGGGGCGGTTCATTGCGGCTTCGTATCCCATTTTATCAGTCCTCTTCTGTTAAAGCTGGCATTGAAGTTCACGCGTTACTGATTCAGTTCACCAACACTGCACCGTCACAGCGAATGCCGGATACCCACACATCGGCCTGTCCAATTCCGACGCCGAGACTTGCCAACGTTGCCGCCAGCAATTGATCGATTGAACTGGTTGCCCCGCTGATGATGCTGGTGACGAGTCCACCAAGACCCGGGATCGCCAAACCCAGTCCAAGAACACTGATGTTGAGGTCGCCAAGCAGACTGCCCGTCAGGGACGACGTGAAGTTTGTCGTGTTTACGGTCTTCTTCGTCTGCGACGTGATATCCGAATAGCTGAAATTGACGCTGACCGGCGTGGTGTTGCCCATGCCCGCATGGGCCTTTGCCGTCACAATTGGAATACCCAGGAGATTCACAAGCGGTGCCGGCCCTGGATTCGGCTTGGTCGCAACATTGTTGAGGTCGGCTACAGTGACGTTACCTATCCATGCATCGACAATGCCCGGCGTAACGCCAAGCGTGACGCTCGATGTATTGACGTTGGGATAGCCGCAACTGACCTTGTTCAGCGTCGCTGTGCCCGACGCGACCTCTACATAAACCGGTAGATTGACCAACGACGCCGAACCACTTCCGATCAACTGGATGGATAGCAGCACACGTGTCTGAGCTGTATGAACACTGACGCCCTGCGTGCCCACGGCAATCCAGCCGGATCCCTGTGGCCGTGCGCCAATAGTCGCCGTCAGTGACGCGCTGGCAATGCCCGGCAGACCTAAATTGACGGATGTGGCGATCTGGTTGGTGCCGTTAGCGATTCCAGCTGTTGCCTGTAGCAAATCGTAAAGCGAGATGCTCACACCGTCTTTCGGCTTGACGCCCACAATCAGGTTCGCGTAGGGGCCCGCATCGATCAGCTTGCCAGGCGCAATCTTGGTCGTCACGGATGCCGAAGCCTGCGATATCGTCGAGAGTGCGGTGGTCGCGGTGCCGCTGCCATTGGTAGCCTGCTGCGCGCTCAGCGCTGCGGCAAGAACGTCCCCGATCTTGATGTTCGAATTCAGCAGCGTGTCATAAGTCACACCGGTCAGACCGACGCGCGTCGCCAGCGCTGAGAGGAAGGTGAAAGCATCGATGCGCGCGCCAAGAAGCGCATTGTAGTCCATGACTGACAGCGACAGGGTCGTTCCCAGCATTGATCCGAGAACACTATTCAACAAGCCGCCATTTAACGATGCCAATCGCGAACCGATCGAGAACGACGCGATGGCCGTCGTTGTTGCGGTCGCCGTTGTCTTGATGGTGAAATTGTTGCTGCCGGTAAAGAAATGGCTGAAGTAGAGCGGCGTCGCCGTCTGAAGACTGACCCGCGCCGCATTGGCTGTTCCAGTCGCTGGCGTGACAAAGCGGCTTTGCGCAGCGACGGCGGAATTGGTTGTGTAAGTTCCGAGTTCTACACCGACCAGAGCGCTTGCTGGATAGTTATTGCTGGTGACCGCCGCCTTTGCTGCGTTTGTCGCATTGCTTAAGTTGCTGGCCGCAACGATCGCGGCGAGATCCGTGGCAGCCTGCGTCTTGCGACGATCGGCGGCAATGGTCCCGATATCGACACCCAGTGCAGCACAACAAACGGCCAGGATCATGCCGCCCGCAGACATGATGGCAATATTTCCGCGCTGGTCGGTGCGAAACCTCTTGAGAAGTGCGCGCATCGGTTCCATCGCTCAAAACCCTCCGTAGGGAATGGCGGCAGATCGCGAGACTTGCGATGGAGGCATCGGCACGAAAGGAAGTGAATAGATGAACATGGTCGACGCGTCGTAGTTGACCGTGACCACGAAGACGTTCGCGTTCGACGACGATGTCGCCGCATTGACGCTCAGCTTTGACGCATTGATCAGCGGATAAGTCGCGGCATTCGACGTGACATAGGTCGATGCGATCGAGCCACGTTCGGTCTCGGTCAGCCCGGCGACAGAGGAACGTGCTGCCTCGGCAGCAAGCTGCTGAACACCGTGAACGACTGCAAAATATGACCCGAAGACGACGATGCCGAAAACGATCGACAGAAAGACGGGAAGCAGCATCGCGAATTCGACTGCGGAAGAACCGCGTCGACACGATAGGAGTTTTTTCATGCTGGCATCGAATCTCAACATGCGCTGAGCTTCGCAAGACCGCGTGAAAACTACCTATACAACTTCTGCTACCACTTGGTGGGATCGATCATCTCCAATGCCTGCATTGTGTTGGATGATGGCATTGGATTTGATGAGGTGATCATGTTTTCTGATACGCGCTGATGAGAGAACTATATACCGAAGAATTTAACGTGTAGTTCCTCTATTAGAATGCTGTGTTTCTTGCGAATACCCTCGCGCGCGCATAGCACGAGTTTGGGTATCGCCAGCTTTGGAAGATAATACTCATTGGCCGCCAAGAGCGACGCCGGGATCAGAGCCGTTGGCAGCAGGGTCAAACCGATGCCCGCCTTCGCAGCCTCGATCCGTGCATGATAGTCCGGGCTGGAAAATGCGATACGATAGATCATTCCCTTGCGCTCAAGCGCCTGAATCATGACGTTATGCACGATCTGCCCCGGCCAGGTCAGCAACGGAATGGGCGCGCCAGGGCTTAACGTAAAATCCCTGGATCGAACCCAAGTCAATTCATCGTCGCGCTGCGCGATGACATCGATGGCCGCATCCCCGGGCATTTCGGAGATACTGAGGAACACGCCGACATCGACGTAGCCGTCGAGCATGCTTTTCGCGATCTCGGCCGAATTATCTGAATAGATGCAGACATTGCTCATCGCCGCCTTGCTCATCCCTTCCATTGCGCGTTGCGAATAGAAATTGGTCAGACCAAGCCGGATGGTCTGATCTTCGGGCGAAGCGCCACGCAGCAAGAGCAACTGGTCGTTCGCCTCCAAAATCTTCCTGGCCTGGATCAGAACGAGCTTTCCGAGTTCTGTCGTCGATGAGCCGTTGGCAGACTTCTGGAAGATACTGCCGCCGACCGCGTGCTCAATGCGCTTGATCTGCGAGCTGATGGCCGGCTGGCTCAGGCCGAGCAGCTTCGCGGCCTTGGTGATGCTGCCGGCTTCGGAGATACCGACAACCGATCGCATGATTTCGGTCGGGATGCTCGAATGCTGGTACCGCCGATGCATAATACGTTGTCCTTTGAGATCGACGTCTTCTCCACGCAACGGAATTGTCCGCTTCGAGACGTCACACCAAAGTCATCGGCCATACATCAATCTGGCCGAAACGTTTCTTAGGCTCGTCCAAATTGTAGACGCCACGGCATACACCTTCCTTCAAGTTGTACCGGTGTCTTTTTACACATGCCAAGTACTTTCATGTGGAGACATGTGTGATTTCTGCCATTAGCAGTCTCAAAGAGGGGGCGCGGGTAGAGCGCTACCGTGATTTTTTTTAAAGCGGGCGAGATGTAAAGCATCGGGATATCGCTTCACAGGCTGGAACTCACCAAACGCGATTCGCGGAAAAAACTGACGTACCTCAGTGAGGTAGTTCAGCTGATTCTCAACCTAAGGTGATAAATCGCTTTAAGGTCTGATGGAGCGCGAGCGATATCCCGATGCCGGTGACGCCACCTGCAAGTTTGACCAGCGCATCCCGCACCTCGCCGTGCCGGTCCGGCGTCAGATGTTGCAGCACCTCCAGCCCGACTGCCGCCCCCCCAACGAGCGTCAGAACAAGCCAGAGATGGCGGGGATAGGCGAGACCGAACAAAAGGCCCACGAGTGCGAATGCGCCGAAGCGCTCAAGGCTGACGCCGCCAAAATGCGGCCGCAGCCCGATCGGTGATAGAGTCGCAAAAGCAATCAATGCAAGTGTAGTCCACGCGACAACAATGACGGTTTTCCGATACATCCAGCAGTCATATCCCATGCAACCGCAGGAGCGGCAATTTCTCACCTCTGACGGTTAATCGAACGCGCAGAGAACTACCACCGGCATTCCGACGCACTCCGCGGACAAAACCTCCCTCAGCGGGGGTTGCGGAGTTGCCAAGTGTCTAAACTGTCAGGTTTGATCTCGAACCGATCTTGCATCCGTGCATACATGGTTCCCGCGATGCGTGCGACCGGAAGATAGTGATCATAGTCCGTACGCAAGGTGACGGGGTCGACAACACCATCGCGAACCTGAATGCCCAGGACCTCTCCGACCAGTAGGTCGCGTTCTGCGCCAAAGTTCATCATTGTCACTTTTCGGCATTCCAGTGCCGCAGGCGCCTTCGCCAAATGCGGGACCGGCACATTGATGCCAGCCGTCATTGGGAGCTGCAGGGCATCCAGTTCACCGATGTCAGATGGAAAGCTGATCGAACAATCGACCATATCGTTGGCGAGGGCCTCATCCACCATATTGATAACAAACAACCCATTGGCGCGCACATTGCGGGTCGTGTCCTTGACCGACAGGTCGGGCCTGGCCTGCAGGCCGACCACCACCAGCGGCGGCTTCTCGGAGAACACATTGAAGAACGAAAACGGCGCGGCATTGACCACACCAGCCTCGGAAATGGTTGTGATCAACGCAATCGGTCGTGGGACAACGAGACCACAAAGCAACTTGTAGCGCTCCGGCGCGCTAAGCTTGGCGAAATCAAAGTGGATCGTCATCGCAGGTTTTGCCTCTTGTGCCGCACCTTGCCGCAACGAGGCAGGAGCTTATCCGATCTTGAGCAGCCGGCTCGCATTGCCGAACAGGACTTTCTGACGATCAGTGTCCGATAGCTTGGCCTTGTTGACCAGCCCCACCGGGTCGGGGTCCCCCATGTCAAACGGGTAGTCCGAGCCCATCATGACGCGATCCACGCCCACCGTCTTGACGAGATTGTCGATCAGCTCCGCAGAGAACACGCAGGTGTCAAACCAGAGCCGCTTGAGATAGGTCGACGGCGCATCTGCCGTGAGCCGGCGTACTTCCGGACGCACCTTCCAGGCGTGATCCAGTCGGGCTGCGTAGAATGGGTAGAAACCACCGCCATGAGCGATAACCACGTCGAGATCCGGATGCCGGTCTAAAATGCCACCCATGATGAAGTGGGCGATCGCAATCGTCTCTTCGATGGGCTGGCCGACGCTGTTGACCATGAAGAAATCGCCGAGCCGCTGGCCATGGGAGAAGCCCAGGGGATGCACGAACAGCGGTACGCGCAGATTGGTAAGCCGCGCATAGAGTGGATCGAAGGCGGCATGGGACAGTTCGAGGTTTTCGACGCGGGTATCGATCTGGAATCCGCGCAGGCCGAGCTGCTCGACTGCATGAACCGCCTCCTCCACCGCACGCCCGGGAAACCGCATCGGCAGTGTACCCATCCCGGCGAAATGTGCAGGATCCTGCGCCACAAGCGCGGCAATGTCTTCGTTCTGCACGCGCGACAGCGCACATTGCAAATCTTCGTCGGCCCAGTAGTTCTGTTGCGCCGGTGCCGGCGCGATCACCTGAAAGTCGACGCCCATCTTCGCCATCATCTCGCGGCGCTTGGCGATGTCGAGCATCAAGCCCGGCAGCAGCTTGCCCTGCTCTGCATCAGTTTCGCGGCTCGCGGGCGACATGTCGCGGCGATAGGGATTGTCCATCGGATCGTAGTGCCCGGCCACCAGCGGCTCGACGCGCTTGCTGAGGGCATGGGTGTGCATATCGATGATGGGCATTCGGAATCTCTTTTTCCTAGTTCAGTTCGGCAGCGTCGGGGACGCGATGATGCCAGTCGGTCGCGCCCTGATAGGCGTGAGCGGCGCGCAGGATATCGGCCTCGGCATAGGGGCGGCCGACCAGCTGGAACGCGATCGGCAGACCTGCCGCATCGAAGCCGCACGGCACTGACGCTCCGGGTAGGCCGAGATAATTGATGCCGCGGGTGCAATGTGTGAGCTGGCCGATCACAGCAGCGACGTCGGCGGGGTTGCCTTCCGTGGTCGCCGCGATGGTCGGTACCGGAATCGAGATCGCCGGCAGAAGCGCGAGATCGGTGGATCCGATGCAGGATGCGATCCATTGCTGGGTGATCTGCGCTCGCAGCGACAGCGCTTCCACATAACGTGTCGCCGGATAGAACAGGCCGGGCTCGATGCGCGAGCGCACCTGATCGGCATAATCCTGCGGTCGCTCGATCAGCCAGCGGCGATGGATCGTCGCAGCCTCAACGCTCATGACGATCTGCATCAGCGCGTTGATCAAGGCCATGTCCGGCGGCGAGGTCTCGACGACGGTGGCGCCGAGCAACCGCAACACCTTCACAGCTTCGTCCAGCGCAGTCGCCACATCCGAATGCATGAGCTCGCGGTAGTATCCACCGGGAATTGCGATGCGCATCCCGGTCACACCCGTATCGAGCGTCGTTTCATAGTCGCGATCCGCGATCACCGACAGCAGTCGCGCGGCATCTCGTGCGGTGCGGGCCAGAGGTCCCGTGCAATCTAGTGAGGCAGATAGCGGCATCACACCATCAGTCGGAACCAGTCCCCAGGTCGGCTTCAACCCGATCAGGCCGCACATCGCGCCGGGATGGCGTAGTGAACCGCCAGTATCCGTCCCGAGCGAGCCGGTCACGAGGCGCGCGGCGACGGCAACGCCGGAACCGGAGGACGAGCCGCCCGGCACATGCGCCGGATTCCACGGGTTGCTCGCATGCCCCAACGATTCGTTATAGCCCGTCGGACTCATGGCGAATTCAGCCAGTTGCAGCCGGCCGAGATCGAGCGCGCCGGCGGCATCGAGCCGGGCAATCACCGTGGCTGTCACGTCAGCGCGAAAGTCAGCCCGGATTTTCGAGCCGCCACCGGACAGATCACCGACACGGTAGAAGAGGTCTTTATGTGCAAGGGGCACGCCATGCAGTACCGGCAATGCCCCCCCCGATGCGCGCAACTTGTCGGCGGCTTCGGCCGCATCCAGCGCCCGTTCGTCGTCAAGCCGCACCACCGCATTCAATTTGCGGCCGATCAGATCGAGCCGTTCCAGCGCCACCGTTGTCGCCTTCACGGACGTGACTTCGCCTTTAGCAACAGCATCCGCGAGAGCGCAGAGATCAAGGGCTGCGATTGCGCTCTGCATCAGCGCTTGTCCATGCCAGCGAGCCACGCCTGATAGGCGTAGGGCGTCGAATCGAACGCCATGTCTTGTACAGCCGCAGTTGCGACGCGCGTGTTGTTTTCCACGACCAGCCCCGTCATGCGCGGTGTGCGTTCAGCGGCGCCGGGCGCCTTGTTCAATTCGGCGGCTACTTGGCGCAGCAAATTTTCGCTCATGATCACCTCAATGCACGCCGAGGCGCTGGAACAGCACATCAGTCTGCTGGTTCATTTCCTGCGACGTGCCGTGATGCACGATCTGCCCGGTTTCCATAATGTAGACGCGATCGGCGACGGCCAGCGCGCTATAGAGATTCTGCTCGACCAGCAGGATCGACAACCCTTCCTTTTTAAGATCGAGAATGATGCTTTCGAGGTGCTGCACCATCACCGGCGCGAGGCCTTCGGACGGCTCGTCCATTAGAATCAGTTCGGGGTCGATCATCAGCGCACGGCCCACAGCCAGCATGCCGCGCTCACCACCAGACAATTGGCCACCGCGGTGATAGCGGCGCTCAGCAAGCCGCGGGAAAATGCCGAATACGCGATCGAGCGTCCAGCCGTCCTTGGCGCGCGCGCTCTTCAGCATGGTCAGATGCTCGGTCACCGTCAGCGACGGAAACAGCCGCCGCCCCTGCGGCACGATCGCAATCTTGCGATTGGCGATATCATGGGGACGCAGACCAATAAGGCTATCGCTGCGCCAGGTAATCGTGCCCGAGCGCACCTGCGGCGGCGTCAGGCCCATGATCGAGCGAATGAAGGTGGTCTTGCCCATGCCATTGCGGCCGAGCAGCGCCACGATCTCGCCAGGGCGCACCTCAAGCGACGCACCGCGCACCACGACCGCGTCGCCGTAACCGCTGTGCAGATCCTTGACCTCAAGCATGACGCGGCTTCCCGAGATAGACTTCCTGAACCTGCTTGTTGCGGCGGATGCCTTCCGGCGGCTCCTCCACCAGCACGCGGCCTTCGAACATGCAGGTGACGTAGTCGACCAGACCGAGTGCCAGATCCATGTCGTGTTCGATCAGGATCACGGTGATCGCCGGATCGAGCGAACGGATCACCTCGGCAATCATCGAGCGCTCCGACGGCGACAGGCCGGCCGCGGGCTCATCCAGTAGCAACATGGTCGGCGTCGTCACCAGCGCAATCGCGATTTCGAGCTGACGCTGCTCGCCATAGGACATTTCCTTGACGATGATGTCCGCGCGTTCGGCAATCCGTGCGGCATTCAGCGCGGCCGCGATACGTGTAACCTCGCTATCGTCCGGATCGGGCGAACCGAACAGCGAAAACTTCTTCGGCTTCAATCCACGCAGCGCCAGCATCATGTTGTCCTGTACGCTCAGCGTTGGGAACAGGTTGGTGATCTGGAAGGTACGCGAGATGCCGAGCTGCGCACGCCGGTGTGGCGGCAGCCTGGACACGTCGTGCCCATTGAACCTGATCTTGCCCAATGTCGGCGGATGCGCGCCGGCGATGGCATTGAATAATGTGGTCTTGCCGGCGCCATTGGGGCCTATGATGGCGCGGCGCTGGCCCCGTGGCACAATCAGGCTGACGCCATCGACGGCCCGCAAGGCATCGAAGGCCACCACCACATCTGTCAGCGTCAGGATCGGTTCGGACACGAATAATTCCCAGTGAACGAGAGACGCGGCGACACGGCCGCGCCTCGATGTCAGCAATATTGAATCAGGTCTTCTTGATGCCCTGGAAGGTCCGCGAGTAAGGCGGCTGCTTCAGATAGGTCGCCGGATCGTACTTCCAGAATTGCGAGACATTCGGATAGGTCTCGATCGGCACGTTCCAGTATTTGCCATCGGCGCGCTTGACGACCTTGCGAATGTAGACGTCGTAGATCGGGTTGCCGTAGTCGTCGAACTTCACGGTCTTGCCGAGCGGCGAATTGTCGAGCTCGGTCTTCAGTACCGTATCGATAAAGGTTTCGCGGTCCTCGACCTTGCCGCCCATCTTCTTCAGTGCGGCATCGATCCACATCATGCCGGAATACATCGAGAAACCGTAGAGCGACGGGATCTTGCCGTACTTCGCCTCATAATCCTTCTCGAACTTTGCCGTGGTCGGGACGTCCGAACCTTCGGCGAAATGTGCCGCTGCGATGATGCCTTCGCATTCGGGGCCCATGGTGCGGATCACCGACTGGTCGGTGCCATTCATCGCCATCAACAGCGGCGTCTTTTCCTTCAGGCCGAAGGACGCGTATTGCTGGATCAGACGCGTCGAATCAGCACCGGTTTCCATCGCGAAGATGGCATCGACCTTGAGATCGGCGAGCTGGCCGAGATAGGGGCTGAAGTCGGCGGTGTTCAGCGGATGCCAGAACTGCTGCACGATCTGCCCGCCCCCTTCGGTGAACACCTGGGCGAGACCGCCGCACTGTTCGTGGCCGAAGGTGTAATCCTGGCTGATGGTGGCGATCTTCTTGTAGCCCTGCTTCAGGGCCCAATCACCGAACGGATGGGTGAAGGCGCTGGCAGAATAGCCGGCGACGCGGATTACGTTCTTGATGCGGGCGCGCTGGGTGAGATCGTCAGCCGCGATAATCGGAATGAAGTAGGGCGTGCCGGTGCCCTTAACGTAGTTGGCGACAGCAAGGCCGGTATTGGCGAGCAGATTGCCGATCAACATGTGGCAATTGCCCTGCTCGACCAGGCGGCGCGCTTTCTGCAGAGCGGTGTCGGGATTCGACGCATCGTCCTCAATCACCAGCTCGACCTTACGGCCGCCCATCTCGTTCTTCACCTGATCGAGATAGAACTGCACGCCCTCGACCATTTCCTTGCCGCCCGACGCGACAACGCCGGTCAGCGGCGCCAGCAGACCGATCTTGATCGGGCTTGCCTGAGCCTGAGCCGAGCGCCACGGAGCGGCGCCAACGCCCGCGGCAGCGACGGCCGCCGTAGTGTTCTTGAGAAATTGCCTGCGATCCATCTCGAAGTCCTTTCGTGAGCAACCCGATTGAAACGTGAAACCGACTTATCGCACCTTGCGCGAGGTGATCGCGCGCAGCTTGCCTATGATGCCCTCGGGGGCGAAGATCATGATGAGAACGAATGTGATGCCGAGAACCATCAGCCAGCGTTCGGTGTAGGAACTGACGATGTTCTCCAGCACGATGATCGCAGCTGCGCCGACAAAGGCGCCGAACAGTGTGCCGACACCGCCCGCGATCATCATCAACACACCCTCCACCGATTGCGCGAGCGCGACGGTCGAAGGGCTGACGAAATTGTTGAACATCGCGTAGAGGCCCCCGGCGATACCGGCGAAGATGCCGGACACCGTAAAACCGATGAACAGATGCAGCGGCACATTGTAACCGAGGCTGCGCATGCGACTTTCGCTATCGCGGATACCGCGCAGCGTCAGGCCGAACGGCGATCGCACGAACCGCCACATGGCAAAAGATACAATGACGGCGCCAGCGAGCACCGCCCAATAGAACGCGCTGTGGCTCATCAGGGCCGCCGGCCGCACATCGGCGCGCATGCCATTCTCGCCGCCGGTGACCTGCGTCCAGCGCAGGCAGACGCCCCACACGATCATGCCGAGCGCAAGCGTCAGCAGCAGGAAATAGACGCCGGAGGTGCGCACGGCGAGCAGCGCAAATATCGAGGCCACCGCGGTCGCCGCCAGCACACCGAGCGCGAAGCCCGCCCAGGGCGACAGACCGGCCTGGCCGGTCGCATAAACGACGACATAGGTCGAGACACCGAAGATGGCACCATGCCCGAGGGAAGTCCGGCCGGCAAAGCCGGCGAGAATGTCGATCGACATGGCAAGGACTCCGAAGATCAACACTTCGGTGGCGAGGCCGACCTGATAGCTCGACAGCACCATCGGCAGGCAGGCAGCGACGATCACCACCAGCCCGGTAATGACGAGCGCACGGCTGGTCATGCCGGCGAGAACTGACGTTTTGGACACGGGCTGCGTCATGTGGCACGTCCGAACAGGCCGAGCGGACGGAATGCGAGCAACACCGCCATCGGGCCGAAGATCACGAAATAAGCGAGTTCGGGGAACATCACCTGGCCGAGCGTATTCAGAAGCCCGACCAGCAGGCTACCGACACCGACGCCGACGAGGCTGCCACGCCCACCGATGATGACGACGGCGAGACTGAAGGTGAGGATTTCCGCGTCCGCCGACGGATAGAGCGACAGGAACGCACCTCCCATCAGGCCGCCAAGGCCGGCCAATGCCGAGCCGAACAGGAAGGTGAAGAGGAAGACGCGGCGGATATTGACGCCGGACGCTTCGACCATCTCTGCATCGTCCACGCCAGCGCGGATCAGCGCGCCGAGCCTTGTATGATTGAGCAGCACCCACAGGCCGATGAAGACGAAGATGCCCATCCCCAGCACAAACAACCGGTAGATCGGATAGAAGGTGCCGAACACCCGCGTGCCGCCGCGCAACATCTCCGGAATCGGCACCGTGAAACTGTCGCCGCCCCAGATCACCAGCGCGAGATCGTTGAGGAAAAAGGCAACGCCGAGCGTCAGCAGCACCTGCCGCAGCTCATTGCCGCGTACGAAGCGGAGCAATCCCTGATCAAGCACGAAGCCGATGGCCGCGATCGCCGCCATGGCGCCGATACCACCGACGACAAAGCTGCCGGTCTTCACCGCAACGCTATAGCCGATATAGCCGCCGAACAGATACAGCGCGCCATGCGCGAGATTGACGATACGCAGCAGACCGAAGATCAGCGTGAAGCCGCTCGCCACCACGAACAGCAGCGCGGCGAAGGTCAGGCCGTTGAGGAGTTGAAAGAGACTCATGCCCTTCTGCTTGCCTGATCTATGCTGCTGGCGCTTTCGGTCCGACCGAAAGATACCAATCGAGAATCTGTTCGCCGGTCATGAAGGCCACGTCGGATTTCTTCTGGATGGTCTCGAAGATTCGGCGGAAATACTTCAGGCGATGCGGCGCGCCCATGATGTAGGGATGCACAACCAATGCCATGACCCGGGCCGAATTCTCGGAATCCTCGTAAATCTGCTCGAACTGGTCGATGGCCCGGTCGTAATATTCCGACGCCTTGTGATGCTGGATCAGCATCATCGCGACGTCATTGCATTCCTGCGTATAGGGCACGTTGACGATCGGTGTCGTCGTGGTCTTGAGCCACACCGGCTGATCGTCGAGTACCCAGTCGGCGACGTAGTCATAGCCTTCCTGTTTCAGCAGGTCCGGCGTTTCCCAGGTCTCGGTCAGACCCGGCCCGAGCCAACCGCGCGGCCGCTTGCCAGTGGCCTTCTCGATTACGTCGGCAGTCTTGCGGATATCCTCGCGTTCGTTCTCAACCTTCTGCATATTGCGCTGGGTGAAACCGTGACCCATGAATTCCCAGTTGCGCGCCTTGGCTGCCTCGACGATGGGCGGGTAAGCGGCGATTGCCGAGCCATTGATCGCCAGCGCGGCGGGGAGCTTGTAGTCGTCGAACACTTTCAGCATGCGCCAGAAGCCGACACGATTGCCGTATTCGTGCCAGGCCCAGTTCGGAACGTCCGGCGACGGCGAGCCGCCGGCCGGCGGTGTCAGCACCGTGCGCGGCATCGGCTGCTTGGCGTCCCATTCCTCGACATTGACGATGATCCACACTGCCATGCGCTTGCCATTCGGCAGCTTCAGTGGTGGACGAGCGTCAATCGGCGAGTAGGAAATGCGTTCGGTCGGCAACATGATCAGGTCTCCGGCTCAACGATGGTAATGCCGAGCGACGGCAGGCCTTCGATCCGCGCGTCGATAACGTCGCCCGGAACGACGGGACCCACGCCGGCAGGCGTGCCCGTATAGATGAGATCGCCCGGCTCGAGCTTCATCTGCTTCGACAGCTGCGCCACGATCTCCGGCACGCTCCAGATCATCTGGCCGATATCGCCGCGCTGCTTCTCGACGCCGTTCACCGACAGCGTGATCGCGCAATTGTTGAAATGCCGGGCATCGCGTGCCGGCGCAATTTCGCCACAAGGCGCGGACGCGTCGAAGCTTTTGCCCATTTCCCAAGGCAGTCGCATATCGCGGGCATCGCGCTGGCGGTCGCGACGGGTGAGATCGATGCCGACGGCATAACCCCAGATATAATCGAGCGCATCCTCCACCGCGATATCGCGGCCGCCGCGTCCGATCGCCAGCACCAGCTCAACCTCGAACTGGAAGTCCTCGGTGAAAGCCGGATAAGGCACGCGCGCGCCGTCCGGCACCACGCTGTCGCGCGGCTTCTGGAAGAAGAACGGCGGATCGCGCTCGTCGGCTTCCTTCATCTCGCGGATGTGGTCGAGATAGTTGCGCCCCACGCAATAGACGCGGCGTACAGGGAAAAAACCGCCCCCCACGACCGGCACGCCGGTGACGGGAATTGCTGGCAGCATCTGCTGGGACGTCACACTCACTTCGCCACCTGGGTATTGTGCCAATCGAGGATCTGGGCGCCATTCCAATGCACCACGCCTTCGAACTGGTTCACGTAGTCATAGATCGCTTCGAGATATTTGATGCGGAACGGCTGACCCGAAATATAAGGGTGGATCGCAATCGACATGATCTTCGGCCGCTCGGCGCTTTCAGCATAGAGGCGATCAAACTGATCCTTGGCACGGTTCAGGAGCTGCGTGCTCTCATGATGTTGCACCATCATCATCGGGATGTCGTTCATCTCCACCGTGTAAGGCAGCGTTGTGAGCGGCCCCTTCTCGGTACGGATCACGGTTGGTTCGTCGTCATAGACCCAGTCACCGATATATTTCACGCCGGCTTCGGCGAGGAATTCCGGGGTCTCCAGCGTCTGCGTAAGACCCGGCCCGAGCCAGCCCACCGGGCGCTTGCCGGTGAAGTTCTCGATCACATCCATCGAGCGGTTGATCATCGCTTTCTGGTCGGCCTCCTTGTGGATGGGCCCCTGCTCATAGGCATGGCCCATGAACTCCCAGCCGGCGTCCTTCGCCTGCTGAGCCACGCGTGGATAATCCTCGCAGACGCGCGCATTGATCGACAGCGTCGGCTTGATGCCGAGCTTCTTGTAGAGATCGAAGAAACGCCAGACACCGACACGCATGCCGTATTCGTGCCAGCCCCAATTGGCGACATCGGGCAGCAGCGGAATGCCGGTCGGCGCCGGCAGCACCTGACGCGCCATCGGCTTGGCAATGTCCCAGACCTCTAGATTGACGATGGTCCAGATGATCATGCGGGCATTGCCCGGCAGCTTCAGCTTGGGACGATCGACGATGGCGGAATAGTCGCAACGCTCGCGCGGCTGCATGGGACCGGTCATGGCTGGATGCCCTTCGAAAGTGGGAAGTTGTATGGGATCATGCGGCGCGTCCTGCACCCTTGAGGCCATCGAGCTGCATCACGGCATCGGTATCCATCACGAAACCGAAGGCGGTGCGGATGCAGGCGAGGCCGGCGGCATGCAACTCCGGCCCGTCCATGCTGTCGACGCAATCCTCGACGACGATCACCGAGTAGTCCCGCACATTGGCAGCCGTCGTCGTCGCCAGCACACAGGAATTGGTGTTTACGCCGGTGACGAGCAGCGTGTTGATGCCGTGCGAACGCAACACGAAATCGAGATCGGTGCCCAAGAAGCAATCGTAGCGCTTCTTGGTGTTGACGATGAAGTCGCTGGGGTCCAGCAGCTCCGGCATCACGGTGCAGCCGGGGCCGCCCATGATATTGTGCCGCATCACATTCTTGCGCGTTGCTTTTGGATCCTCGGCGCGGGTCCGCCAGAACGGATTGGCGCGGATCTCGGCCTCGTCGCGATAGGACGTGACCTGGTGGATCACGGGAATGCCGACACTACGGCACCAGTCGAACAGCCGCTTATTGGCAGCGATCACCGTCTTCGCGACATCCGGCGTGGTCGGCATGGTCGCCACCGACATGTCCAGATGACCGCGATGCAGGTCGATCGCGACAACGGCAGCCTTGATCTGATCGACACCAAAATTCATGATCACACCAGCGGGTTGAACGAAGTTTTCAGCAGAGTGCGCTGATCGATCTTGAATTTGTCGGCGAGCCAGTCGGCCAACACTTCCTGTCCAATGGTGGGATTGTCGTGCTGGCAATGTTCGGCGCCGGTCTCGTCCGGCTCAAGCACGCGCAATGTCGCATCAACACCATTGGCAATCGCATGGTCATAGGTCGAGCGCGCCGCGGTCACCGTGAGCACGTCGTGGCCGCCATGCAGCACGAGATACGGACACTTCATGTGTTCGAGATGGCCCTTCAGCGTAAAGGGCTTCATCAGCTCATGAGCTTCCTTCATGGTCTTGGCGCCAAATACCCAGCGGATATGCATCGCCAGACCGAAGTCGTCGCCCTTCTGGCCCCACATGTCATGCACCGACCAGACAGCCCCGTGCGAGATCACCGCCGCGAGGCGATGCTCGTAACAGCCGGCGCGCGCGGCGTAGTAACCGCCCATGCTGGAGCCGCAGACCGCGATGCGCGAGCTATCGACATCGGCGCGCTTTTCGAGCCAGTCGACACATTTGCCGACCGGCACTTCCGTATCGGCGCGGGTTGCAAGTCCGTGGCGGCGCAAGGTACCGCCCTGCCCGGGCAGATCGACCATCAGCACCGAGATGCCGCGCTGCAGGCAACCATGGGCCTGCATGAACCACATCTCGTCCTTGATGGAGTCGAGACCGCCCATGCAGATCAGCACCGGCAGCTTGTCTCCAGGAAATGGCGCACGGATGAAGTAGCCGCAGATCGGCTTGCCCGGCTCATAAGGGATTTCGACCACTTCGCCGGGCGGATTGAGATAGGAAATGAACTTATGCGAGCAGGCTTCCATCTTCTCGAAGGTCGGCAGCCGTCGCGGATCGGTCGGCTCGAGATGAAATTCGGCTTGGCGGTAATAATCGGCAGCCCGCAGGAAACAGTTCATCGCCGTGCGGATGTGGCCGAGCTTTTCTTCGGAAAGGCCGCGCTGCCAGTTGGCATCCGCGATCACCATCCACTCTTTATGCCAGCTTTCGAGGTCGCCCGGGATCATCCGCGAACCGGCCAGCATCACCTCGGACACGCTGCCGCCGCCCTCCTGGGTCTCACCGAGACCGCGGCGGAATTGATAGGCAAGCCAGGGATGCTCCGGCCAGTGATGCCAGCCAAACGGCTCATAGTGCGGGGTGCGATCCGCCGTGATCTCCTCGATGGCGTTTTCGCCGATCGACTTCCCTGCCGCCATGAGACGCGTACCGCCTGCTTCTTGTGAACGTGACCGCATCATTGCGGGTTCGGGTCACGAGTCAATCGGAATTACATACACTTTTTCAGATGCTCATCATTTCCGCGAATTGCCTCCCCTTTATGCGCGATATTTATGCAGTAAAATTGCGCTTTCCTGTATGCTGAGTAGCAAAGACGGATCACACTCGGATTGAATTGTATTCACTTTGCTGCGGAGCACCACCGATGCCCGACCCATCCCCCTTGCCGCCGCCTGAAGCTGGCGGCCCCGGCCGCGCCGCTAACCGGTCGCTATCGGTGACGGATCAGATCCGCGACGCCATTCTGGATGGCACGGTCAGCGCAGGCGAACGGATCAACGAAGTTCGTTTCAGCAAGACGCTGGAGGTCTCGCGGACCCCCGTCCGGGCCGCCTTGCAGGCACTGGCCGGCGAAGGGCTGCTCGACTACGCCCCCAATCGCGGCTTCACCGTCCGTGAATTCCCGCTCTCGGCCATCGTCGATGCTTATGAAATTCGCGCATCGCTGGAAGGCGTGGCCGCACGCTTCGCCGCCGAACGTGGACTGAGCGCCGAGGAGCGCGCCATCATCGAGGAAAGCCTTGTCGCCGGCGATAAACTGCTGGCGCGCGGTGAGTTTGCGGAAGGCGATCTCACCATCTATCGCGGCATCAATGGCGACTTCCACGACACCCTGCTGGGCGCCGCCCGTAACCGCATGCTGGCGGAGATGATCCGGATTTGCCACCACGTGCCGATGTCATCGAGCCGCAATATCGTCGCCTTCGAGCATCGCGACGTACGCCGGCGTCATGATGATCATCACCGGATCTACGACGCCATTTTGGCCCGCGAGCCCTGGCGCGCGGAGGTACTGATGCGCGAACACGTCTCCGGCGTGAAATCCTCGCTGGTCAAATCGCTGATCGAGCGCGGCGAGCAGGCCGATATCGTCCATGGTTCGGCGGCGGGATAGGCCGCCGGCGTCGTGTCGACATCGTCGTGATGGCGCAGCGTCTTAACCTATCATTCACCGAAGTTCGTAACGGCGTGTTGGCGGTCCCCCGGTACAAAACTACGCATGGGGCAAAACGACGCAAAGTCGGGGAAACGGTCTGATGGCGCTGGCGGCCTTGCTGGCTTCGCCGCGCTGCGCCGTTTCCGATTTCAAGGCGGGCCGATCCAAGGCCTCATCCTGTGCGGCTGCCTGCTGATTACCGCCATCGCCATCGGCACGGCCTACATCACCGTCCATTTCAGAGACCGCGCCATCGAGAGCAAGAAGCGCGAACTGGACAACACGGTTCTGCTGGTCGCACGACACTTCGACCAGCAGTTCGGAGACCTGCAGGGCATCCAGAACGACGTCATCACCTATATGAAGTCGGCCAACATCCAGAACAGCGCCGCCTATCAACATCTGATGTCGGGGATCGACGTCCACCGCATGCTACGCACCAAGCTCAGCAGCCTGCCCTATGTCGGCGGCATCAACCTGTTCGATTCCGAAGGCAAGCTGCTCAACTCGTCGGAAACCTGGCCGGTGCCTGCCATCGACATTGCCGACCGTCAGCATTTCCAGACGCTGCAGGCCGACAACGGGCCTGCGGTCGTATTGGCCGAACCCGTCATCAGCAGGGTGACTGGTGCATGGACCGCCGTGTTTTCGCGCAAGCTGATCGGACGTCATGGCGAATTCATGGGCATCATCAGCCGCGGCGTCGAGCCGGTTCACTTCGAGAGCTTCTTCGCATCCCTCGCGCTCGAAAAAGACGCCAAGATCTTGATGATCCACCGCAACGGCACCGTGCTTGCTCGCTATCCGCAGAACGAGACCGTTATCGGCCAGAACCTCAGCAACAGCTCAGTCTTCAAGGACCTCTGGTCGACGGGCGGAACCTCGACGGGGCACTATATCAGCCCCATCGACGGGGAAGACGAATTGGGCTCCGCAAGGCGCCTCGCGGCGGCTCCCGTGATGATCGTCGCGACCACCAGCATGCCCGCGGCCCTGCATGACTGGCGCGAGCAGACCAAATATCAAATCATCGGTGCGACACTTGCCGCATTGGTGATCCTGGCGACGCTGTTCCTGATCGTCCGGCAGTTGAACCGCCAGCACCGCTCGGCCGAACGGATGCTGGCGCAAAAATCGACACATCTCGATACTGCAATCAACAATATGACGCAGGGCTTGCTGTTGTTCGATGCCTATGGCCGGCTGGTCGTCTGCAATCAGCGCTTCATCGACATGTTCGGACTATCCGACAAGATCGTGAAGCCAGGCTGCTATTTCCGCGACCTCATCCAGCATCGCAAGGACAACGGAACCTTCATCGGCGATGTCGACGAATACTGCACGTCGTTCTTGCGAAGCGTTGCTGAAGGCCCTGTCCACGATACGCTACTGACCACGCCGGATGGTCGTTCGATCCAGATCCTCGTTCAGAGATCGGGGGACGGCGGCTGGGCCTCGACGCTCGAGGACATCACCGATCGCAAACGTTCGGAAGAGCGCATCGCCCATCTTGCGCATTACGATGCTCTGACAGATCTCCCCAATCGGGTGATGTTCCGTGAGCGCCTCGAAGCTGAAATCGCAACGCTGCATGACGGCGCGCGATTTGCGATTCTCTATATCGATATCGATGAGTTCAAGAGCGTCAATGACACGCTCGGTCATGCGATCGGCGACGAGCTGCTGAAAATCGTGGCCACGCGGCTGCGCAGCTGTGTCGGTAATGCGGGCTTTGTCGCGCGACTTGGCGGCGACGAATTCGCCATCGTGCATACGGGAATTGCCCGCCGCAGCGATGTCACCCATCTGGTGGTGCCGCTCTATGACGCCATCCGGCAGCCCTATGAATGCCTTGGTCACCAAATCACGACCGATGCCAGCATCGGAATCGCTGTAGCCCCCGATGACGGCTCCGATCTCGACGAATTGCTGAGACATGCCGACCTCGCAATGTATAGCGCCAAGGCCGCTGGACGGCGCACCTTTCGCTTCTTCGAGCCTGCCATGGATGAAGGCGCAAGGGCGCGGCGCGCGCTGGAGCAGGATCTGCGGAAGGCGCTCGCGGAAGACGGACTTGAGGTTCACTATCAACCCGTCGTCGATATCGCCAGCAACGAGATTACTGGTTGCGAAGCGTTGCTCCGCTGGCGGCATCCGGTTCGCGGCATGGTTTCACCGGCAGAGTTCATTCCGATCGCCGAAGAAACCGGCCTGATTACCGAACTCGGCAATTGGGTATTGCGAACGGCATGCGCTGAGGCGGCCTCCTGGCCGGCGCCGATCAAGCTCGCTGTCAATGTATCGCCGATTCAATTCACGACGCAGACCCTGGCCTTGAATGTCACTCGAGCCCTCGTGGCAGCCAACTTGCCGGCTCACCGACTCGAACTTGAGGTCACCGAAACAGTGCTGATCCGCGATGATGAGATGGCGCTCGCGATCCTCCATCAGCTCCGCGGCATCGGTGTCGGGATTGCGCTGGACGATTTCGGGACCGGCTATTCGTCGCTCAGCTATCTGCAGCGATTCCCGTTCGACAAGGTCAAGATCGACCGCAGTTTCATCCGGGACATCGTGGCGCCCGGCGGATCGTCGTCGATCGTACAGGCGGTTGTAACCATCGCGGCCGCCCGCAACATGATCACCACGGCGGAGGGCGTTGAGACAGCCGATCAACTCGACGCACTGCGTATGCTCGGTTGTACCCAGATGCAGGGTTTTCTTTTCAGTGCCGCCAAGCCGTCACGAGAGATTCGCGCCATGCTCCAGAAGCGCGAGATCGCCGTCGCCTGACACTAGCAGGCCCGAAATCGTCGCGAAAATGGCCTGTTTTGGATTAAACAGAAGGAAAGCTGGCGATCCCGGCATGACTCGAACATGCGACCTACGGTTTAGGAAACCGTCGCTCTATCCGGCTGAGCTACGGGACCGCGATCCCGGTCAGGAACACCGGGCATGGACAGTTCCATACCAGAGCCGTTCGATCATCGCTACCCGTTGGCAATTCAAATAGGACGGGGCCGGAACCGGCGTCACATGCCCTTAAAAGATCGGGACATCTATCGCGGAACGTCTCGGACCGCCCATCGTTGGCTGGTTGTCATAATAACGATGGAGAATCCCGCATGACAAAGATGAAACTTCTTGCTGCTGCTGCCGTGGTCTCTGGCTTGATCGCTACGCCAGTGATGGCAAAGGACCCGATGAATCGCCGGGCGCAGGCCACGCAGGACTATCGCGCCAGTACAGTCGATAGCGGCTATCGTGATTCGGGCTTCTGGCCGGGTGACGTTGCGGCAGGCGTGGTTGGCGGCGCGGTCGGTGTAGCGGGTGCTGTGGGCACCGCCGGGGCCATCGCAACTGCGCCGTTCCGGAACAGCTACAATTCCTATGATGGCTACAATGGCGTCCCTCGCGATTCCTACGCACAGCGCATGGGCTTCGTGTGTCAGCCGGGAACTTGGTTCCGCGGCGAGGACGGCCGACGACATATCTGCCAGTAAGACAACTGACATCTGAGAAAAAGGGCGGCCCAAAGGACCGCCCTTTTTCGTGTCTGTCATCGGATAGAGTCCCAGGCACACGAAACGAAACGACAACACCGCTCCATCGGACGTGAGCCCGTCGCTTCGCAAACTACGTGTGGTCCCGTGTAGGTGATTGCGCGTCGAGTAGCAGCGCGATCCGAAAACTACTGTCAAGAATGACTCAAAACTCTGAAGTCATCAATTTCCGTGATATGAGAGCAGCCACAGATCTCTGCCTGAAAACACTTCCACATCAGCGTTGTATCGCGAAATAACGCCGGTCTGCGTACCACATGACCGCACTGATGCAGTCATGCTGCACTTGCTCCAAAAGCGGGGAGAAGTAACACATCCGAGGTTGAAAAATGGCCCACAAATGGCGAGAATTGGGTTTGTTATCTACATCGGAACCCACGTGGCTCATTTGTCCGCATACAAGTCACTCATATTTGCGCTACTGACGACCGCATCACTCTCCGGTCTCGCGTTGATGTCTTCGCCTGCTCGTGCGCAATGGTGGACTGCCGCGCCTGCGGATTATGAAGATTGCGCCGAGCGCATCGAAAAATCGACGGCTTCGAAAGACGCCAAGGCTGTGGCGCTGTCGGATTGCGAAAGCAAATTCGCGGGACGGCGCAAGCGCGGTGGCGGCTATACGTATCACGACTTCATGCAGAACCGCAGCTTTGATATCGCTGGCCCGAACCCAACCACGGCTGAACAGAAGGCGATCGACGAGCAGTACAAGATCTATCTGGACAATCAGCGTCGCAGCGTCATCGTCGCGGCCTTCGCTGAAAAGCAGCGCGAAGCGCAAACCCAGGCTGCGCTCGAAACGGACTTTCGGCAGACCGCGGAAACCCCAAGCGATGCGAAGCCTGTCGTGCTACCTAGGCCTCGGCCCAAAGTGCGCGCCAAGGAGCCGGA
The DNA here is from genome assembly GCF_013359755.1 of Tardiphaga robiniae. Lineage (GTDB taxonomy): Bacteria > Pseudomonadota > Alphaproteobacteria > Rhizobiales > Xanthobacteraceae > Tardiphaga > Tardiphaga robiniae. The sequence continues at coordinate 68,660 of NZ_JABMCJ010000088.1, forward strand.
TTGCGCGATCGAGCCCCTTACCTGTGGGTGGTCCAAATTGTCATCGGGGCTGAAAGACATCAAGGACGCGCTGTTCGGCACGCCCGCGCCGGCCAAGACCAAGCGCACTTGAGCCATAGCAACCCGTCAAGTATCAATCCGTGATCACCATCGCCCAGAACATCCGGTAGGGCGACTTGGGATTGGCGACGTAAGCGACGCCGACCTTGCGTGCGCCGGACATGAGCAGGTTCTCGCGATGACCTGGGCTCTCTTCCCATTGCTTCAACGTTTCGGGAAATGTCAGGAAGCCCGCCGCGATGTTCTCTGCTGCTTTGGATTTGCGGAGCTTCCCCACACGCGCGGAGAAAACACCGCCGACCTCGTGACTGACCTTGCCACTGGATGACATCGCCTGCGCCTGAGCAAGCGCGACCGCGTTCAGTTTACTGTCCAGCGTGACAGAGGAAAGCTTGTGCGCTCGGCGAAAGGCACTGATCTGGCTCGCATAATCCGCCGCTCTGGTCTCGACAATGGTTGCCGCGATCAACGCACCACAGAGCACAAACAACCTCAGGGGGCGGTAGGTCATGACAATCGCTTCACGGATCAGATTCAATGACTATACCGATGACGTTGCGCAGAAGGTCGCGGCAGCGGCTTGCGGGCATGGGCAGGCGCCTGCACTTCAGCCGCGCGTCGTTGCTCGGCGAGCCGGGCATCATACCCCGGCGACGGGGTGACCGTTGGAGGGACCGCAAATGCAGGTGCGATGGCACCGATGCTTAATATAGCCATGGCTACAGCAATAGCGGCGAAGGATTTCCGCTCCAAGACCTTCAAAAGCAGGGTTCGCATCGATCGCTCCATCCAAGAAAACGGCCTGAAGTGCTAACGCGCTTCAGGCCGGCTTCGTTCAGAACGGAGGCTTACTTCTTGGCCTTCTTGGCCTTTGCGGTCTTGCTCACCTTGGCGGCCTTCGTGGCAACCTTCTTCGCCTTGCGGCGGCGATGACCGAGCGGAATGCCGAGCTTGATGGCTTTCTGACGCAGCGAACCACCGGTGCGCTTCATCTCCTTGGAAATCTTCTCGAGCGGGGTCTGGGCCTTCGAATGCGCCTTCAGGATCTTCACGTCTTCCTTGGTGTACTCGCGACGGACGAGTTTCTTTTTCGCTTTCTTGGCCATTGTAGCTCCGATTGTTAGTTGAATAATTCGACCGGCACACGCTTTGCCGATGATATGAAAGGATCAAACGCCCAGCCCGGCGCGCGAAGCGCGAACCACCGTCAAATCACGCGGCCTTCTATACTAAAGATGTCGCGAATGACATAGCCCCTGATGTCACATCATGATGTTCAGTATTGAACCAGCTGTACTCCTGCGAGCCTTCTTCACGACGCGAACTGCTACTCGTCTGCGAATAACGGGCTAAAAGACTCTTTACATCTCATTTACTGAGAATTCACCGACGCGTATCCGCAATTGATATTTAACGGATAATCATCGGCTTGATGCGAATGCAACGGATAATGGTACCATCGCATTGACCGGCAGACGCAATTGGAGCATTCGGATAGTTGAGTCCGCCGATAGTAGCCGAAACGAATAGTAACATTCTCGTAATGATAGCGCCGAAGCCGGTCCAACAGTCCCTTCGGCTCAATCAATGTCACGTTCACTGCGAATCTGATCTGGCGTGAGTGCGGGCGATCCCCTGCCTGACGTCTCTGCGTGCTTGATCAGTGTCATCACGCGCAGCGATAGCGGAGCCGTGATCTGATATTTCGCCGCCAGCTCAACGACGACACCCTGCAAATAGTCAATCTCGGTGCGTCGATCGCGCTGCAGATCCTCCCACATGGACGAGCGCGCATTTGCGTCGATCTTCATCGTCCGCCCGAGCAGCATATTGAACAGGCCGTCAGGTAGCCGCAGCAAATGCGGCGTTAGTCGCGCAGGGATCGGCGTCGCCGAGATGGGCTTGATACCGGCGACTTTCAGAACGGCCAGGCCTTCCGCCATTTGATCGGCGAATAACGAGCGCCACGCGCGCTGTGCAAGCTGCGACCGCAGCGGTATATCCGACAGCGCATTGAGCGCGTTGTTCAAATTGACCAGCAGCTTACCCCACTGGACACCGACGATATCGTCGCTCGCAAGGACGGCAAGATGCGGCACGGATAGCTTCGAAGCGGTATCGGCCCCATCGCGTTCGACGACGATGTTTCCGGACGTTGCGCGGTGAACATGACCATCGTCCTTTGCGATGACATTAAATGGCACCATTCCGCCGAGGATGCGGCGCCCGGGCAGAGCTGCGCGGAGGACCGCAACATTGCCGACGCCGTTCTGCAGGCTGACGACGATCGCGTCTTGCGCTGCATGATCCGCGATCAGCCCCGCCATCTCCGCCGTATCGCCGCTCTTGACCGCGACCAGAATGATCTTCGCCTCGCTCATGATGGCGGGGTCATCGGACAGCCGCAGCTGGCCGGGGGCGAGACGTTGATCAAGTCCCTCGAAGCTCGTCAGCCTCAGACCGTGCCCCTCGATGCTGTCCACGATGCGCCGCCGCGCCAGTATGGCGACGTCGCGGCCGGCTGCCGCCAGGATGCCACCCACGAAACAGCCGATACTGCCGGCACCGGCGATACAAATGGGCCGCGTTTCGATCACGTCATCTCCCGTTCATCCAGCATCCGTTACTAGCAAAATGCCGCAGCGCTGCCTATCGGCGGAACCGACACGCCTTGTAGGCGTCATACCGCGCAGCTATGCTTTCGCCGGGCTGGCAGAACAGGAGATGATCATGGGTTTGCTCGACATTCTGAATGGCATGGCCAACGGGCCGCGTGGCCCCAGCGATCCCGACGACAAGAGCGGCGGCATGTCGCCGATGACGATGGCGATCCTCGCGCTGCTCGCCTACAAAGGATACAAGCACTTCACTGGTAGCCAACCGGCGGCACAGGGGCACTCGCAAGAAATCCCGCCGCCGAATACGACGCAGGCCAGCGCGCAAGATAGCGGCCTTGGTGGTATGCTTGGCGGCCTCCTCGGCGGAAATTCTGGCACTGCAGCAGGCGGTGGCGGCCTCGGCGACCTTCTGAAGGGCCCGCTCGGAGGTCTGTTGGCGGGCGGAGCCGCCGGCAGCGTGCTCAGCGGTGGCCTCGGCGACCTGCTTAAGCAGTTCCAGCAGAACGGCCATGGCGACGCCGCGGATTCCTGGGTCAGCTCCGGCCCGAACAAGCAGATCTCGCCTAATGATCTCGGCGCCGCACTTGGCGCGGATCAGATCGCGCAACTGACGTCGCGCACCGGCATGTCCCGCGAGCGGCTTCTCGCGGAGCTGAGCAACGAACTACCCGATGCCGTTAATCAGTTCACACCGCATGGCCGGCTACCCACGGAAGACGAAGTTAAGTCCAGCTGGGTTTAACGCGCACTTAGAAGAGGGGATATTGCTATGATCTGGATTCTCGTTGTGGGCTTTGTCGCAGGCATTATCGCCCGCCTTCTGTCACCGGGGCCAAACAACCCCAGCGGCTTCATTCTGACCACTATCCTGGGTATTGCCGGCGCATTCCTGGCGACGTTCATCGGCCAGCAGATCGGCCATTACGGCCCGAACCAGGGTGCCGGTTTCATCACCGCCACGATCGGCGCGCTGGTGGTGCTGTTCATCTGGAACAGACTGGTTGCCCGCCGGATGATTTCCGATCCGGGCAATCGCTGACGTGCCTGCAGTCGAGAATGAAAAAAGCCTCGGGCATCACCCGAGGCTTTTTGCTGTTTGACGCAGGTTTCCGATCAGGCCAGCAGATGCATGCCGGCATCCATCCGCACCAACTCGCCGGTCATATTGCTCGATGGCGACGTGGCGAGGAAGCAGATCAAGGCGGCGACGTCCTCCGCGGTCGAGGCCACCTTCAGCGGAACCCGCGCGATCACGGCATCGCGAACTTTGGCAGCGCCGTCCGCACCGCGTCCCTTGGTGAACCATGGCGTATCGATATAGCCAGGGCAGACCGTATTGACGCGGATCAGCGGAGCCAATGCACGGCCGAGCGACAGCGTCATCGAATTCAGCGCGCCCTTGCTGGCGGCATAGGCGACTGACGAACCGCCGCCTGTGATACCGGCCATCGACGAGACATTGACGACGGCCGAAGCACGACCCGACGCCTTGGCGCCGGCTTCGAGCAAGGCACGCGCCGCACGCACCATCTGATAGGGCCCGATCGTGTTGACCGCATAGATGCGCTGGAAATCTTCCGCGGACAGGCCATCGAGATCGTGATGCGGCACATGCTTGGTCATGCCGGCATTGTTGATCAGCGCATCGATCCGCCCCCAGTGCTGGGCGGCCGCGACGATGTTCCTGCAATCATCGTCCTTCGATACATCGCCTTGAACCACGATGACTTCGGTTGCACCAGCATCGCGGCACAGCTCGGCAGTGGCTTCGGCTTCCTTCTGACTCGACGAATAGTTGATGACAATACGGGCGCCGTCCTTGGCGAGAATTGCGGCGGTCGCAGCACCAAGCCCCGATGCCGACCCTGTAATCACGACGCACAAACCGTCACTTGCCATCTGCATTTCCTCTGCTTGTTCTGACGCTGATGCGATCTACCATAATGCGGTCGCGCTGGTATACAACGCGGCACAAATTCGCTTTGCGGAATTAAATTGCGCTGCACCAACACATCATGCCGCCACCGCAGGCCCCTCTGCGGCCAGCCCGCTTGTCTTCCTTCCGCCTTTTCCGCATCATGAATGCAAGAAAAGTGGCAGCGTCCATGCCCGGCATTCCCTGCCGAATGAGATGCGCTAGCACACGAGGAACGCCTTGACGGACGCAGACAATATCGTTGCGGAAACCGCGGAACGTATTTTCGCCGATCTCGCTGACGCACAGACCATCAATCACGACAAGAACGGCAGCTGGAAAGCGCCGCTCTGGCAGGCACTAACAGATGCTGGCCTGCCGCTCTCATGGGTGCCTGAGGAGTGCGACGGCTCCGGCATCAGCATGGCCGAAGGTTTCAGCGTCCTCAGCGTCGCCGGTCGCGCCGGCGTTGCGGTGCCGCTCGCCGAGACCATGCTGGCGGGCTGGCTGCTCGCGCAGGCCCAGATCAAATCGCCCGAAGGCATGATGACCGTCGCGCCGGCAAGCCCGCGCGATCACCTCATGCGCAACGCGGATGGTACAATCACCGGCCGCGCACGTGGCGTGCCGTTCGCGAAGGATGCGAAATACATCGCCGTCGTCGCCTCCGGCATCGGCGGCGCCTCCATTGCGCTGGTGGACGCCAGCACCTGCCGCATCGAAACCGGGCTCGGTCTGGCCGATGACCCATCCGACACGGTGCATTTCGACACTGTGAAACCGGTCACCCTTCAATCTGCGCCATCGGGCTTCGATCAGAATGCGCTGTTGCTGATGGGCGCGCTCGTGCGCAGCCAGCAGATTGCCGGTGCACTGGAAACCATGCTTGGCATCGGCGTGAACTATTCCGGCGAGCGCGTGGCGTTCGAGAAGAAGATCTCGAAATTCCAGGCAGTGCAGCACAATCTGGCGAAACTCGCAGGCGAAACCTCAGCAGCCCTCGCCGCTGCCAGCTCCGCGGCTGACGCCTTCTCCAGCGGCGCGCCGCTCGATGACGCACTCTTCCTCGAGGCCGCCGCCGCAAAGATCCGTTGCTCCGAGGCCGCCGAAAAGGGCGCCGCCATCGCGCATCAGGTTCTTGGCGCCATCGGCTTCACGCAGGAACACATCCTGCATCGCTACACGCTGCGCGCATTGGCATGGCGCGATGATTTCGGCAGCGAGAGCTACTGGGCGGTCGAGCTCGGCAAACTGGTCGCTGCGCGCGGCGCCGACGAGCTATGGCCACTGGTTGCGTCGCGCTGATCGAACACAAGAAACGAGATCCTTTCACATGACTGCAGCCCTTCGTTTCGATCCGATCCGCCTGCCGCCCGAATGCGAGCAGTTGCGCAAGGAAGTCCGCGCGTTCCTCGCCGAGGAAATCGCCGCTGGCACTTTCGATCCGCACAAGCCCCAGCGCGAGGACTCGGACAATCCTGAATTCAGCAAGCGCGTCGGCGAGCGCGGCTGGCTCGGCATGACCTGGCCCAAGAAGTATGGCGGCCACGAGCGCTCGTTCCTTGAACGCTACGTTGTTACCGAAGAGATGCGCGTGGCCAACGCGCCGGTGCGCCGCTTTTTCGTCGCCGACCGCCAGAGCGGCCCGGTGCTGCTGAAATACGCGCCCGAGCATATCAAGATGGACATCCTGCCGCGCATCTGCCGCGGCGAGGTCTGTTTCTCCATCGGCATGAGCGAACCGAATTCCGGCTCCGACCTGTTCGCCGCCAAGACCAAGGCCACCAAGACCGACGGCGGCTGGCTGATCAATGGCAGCAAGATCTGGACGACCTCGGCGCATATGGCCGACTACATGATCGCGATCTTCCGCACATCGGCCCCGACCAAGGAAAATCGCCGCCACGGATTGACGCAGTTTCTGGTCAATATGAAGACGCCGGGCATCACGGTGAACCCGATCGCGCAGATCACCGGCCAGTATGAATTCAACGAAGTGGTGTTCACCGATCACTTCGTGCCCGACGACCACATGCTGGGCGAGATCGACAGCGCCTGGAAACAAGCCACCAGCGAGCTCGCTTATGAGCGATCCGGCCCCGAACGTTTCCTTGAAACCTATTACGTGCTGACCGAACTGGTCCGTGCTGTCGGACCGAAGCCGGACACTCGCAGCGCCGAAGGCATCGGCCGCCTCGTCGCACAGCTGCACACGATGCGCCGCATGTCGGTGTCGGTGGCCGGCATGCTGCAGGCCGGCAAGGAGCCGGTGGTGGAAGCGTCCATCGTCAAGGATATCGGTACGATCTGGGAGCAGCAGCTGCCGCATCGCGTGCGCGAACTCGCAGCCTTCGTCGACGACAACGCCTCGAACCACGCCACGCTGGACGAAATGCTCGGCTTCGCCATCAAGACAGCACCGAAACTCACCATTCAGGGCGGCACCACCGAAGTCCTGCGCGGCATCATCGCGCGCGGACTTGGTCTGCGCTGATCCATCCATTCAACAGAGAGCCATCATGACCATCTACAAAGACATCGGCGTCGAGACCCGCGGCCACATTGCGATTATCGAGATTCGCAAGCCGCCTCTGAACTTCTTCGACATCCTGCTGATCCAGCAGATCGCCAACGCGCTGGACGAGATCGATGCCAATCCCGAAATCCGGGCGACGGTTCTGTGCGCGCAAGGCAAGGCGTTCTGCGCCGGCGCCGATTTCAGCGATCCCAACCGCAAGGAAACCGAAGCGGCCGCCAAAAGCGGCGACCCCGCCGACAATCTCGGTTCCATCGGCCATCTCTATATGGAAGCCGTGCGTATCTTCCGCGCCAAGAAGCCAATCGTTGCGGCCGTCCAGGGCGCAGCCATCGGCGGTGGCCTCGGCCTCGCGGTGTCGGCCGATTTCCGCGTAGCTTGCCCGGAAACCCGCTTCGCCGCCAACTTCACCAAGCTCGGCTTCCATCCCGGCTTCGGCCTGACGGTCGCGCTCACCGAAGTGGTCGGCAAGAACAATGCGGAGTTGATGTTCTACACCAGCCGCCGTGTGGGCGGAGAGGAAGCCCTGAAGATGGGCCTCGCCAATGTGCTGGTGCCGCAGGCCGAGGTCCGCAACGCCGCCATCAAGCTCGCCGAGGAGATCGCCGAATGCTCGCCGCTCGGCCTGCTCTCGACCCGCGCCACCATGCGCAACGGCCTCGCCGACCGCGTCGCCAAGGCGACGGAGCACGAACTCGCCGAACAGACGCGCCTGCGTAAGACAGAAGATTTCAAGGAAGGCGTTGCGGCGACTGCCGAACGCCGGGTGCCGAACTTCAAGGGGCGCTAAGTCCCCGTCGGGTTTGTTTTTCAAACCTCACTTGGAAATGGCCGGGCAGCGCGAAGCGAGCTTCGCTAGACGCCCCGGCCATTTTTATGTCATGGGCATTCTAGTCTTTCCGCACCACCAACGCATCGACGATGGTGGTGCCCTCGCCCGCCGGATGCACCAGTACCGGATTGAGTTCGATCTCGGCAATCTCGCCCTTGAACTGAGCTGCGAGCTGCGAGAGCTGCGCAATCAGCTCCGCCGCCGCCGACACGTCGGCCTTCAGCGCGCCGCGAAAGCCGTTCAGCAACGGCGCGGCCTTGAGTGCGCCTAGCATGGAAGCAGCCTCAGCGGCACTCACGGGCGCCGGGCGATAGACCACGTCCTTGAACAATTCCGCCGTCACTCCACCAAGACCGACCATCACCATTGGCCCAAAGGTCTCGTCCAGTAGTGTGCCCACGATGATCTCGACACCCTTCCTGGCCATCGGCGAAACGAGCACGCCCTGCAACGCGGCCTGCGGTCGGTGCTGCCGGGCGCTGGCGGTCAGAGCATCATAGGCAGCTGCGGCTTCATTCTTCGTGGTGATACTGACCCTGACGCCGCCAACCTCGCTCTTGTGCGGAATGTCGCGCGACTGGATTTTCATCACCAGCGGGAAGCCTATCTTGGCAATCGCTGCATCCAGCGCCGATCTGTCGGCAACAAGAACCTCGCCTGGCAGCGCGACACCGGCAATCTGCAGCAGCGTCTTGCTGTCATACTCGGAGAGCGTCGGCGCGGTCAGACGCTCAACTAAATCGTTCGGCGCAACGATGGCTGTTGCGACCGGATCTGCCAGCCTGAACCTAGCGTGATCGACCAGCCGCCGCAGTGCGACACTCACGTGAGTCAGCCCGGATAACACGACCACGCCGGATTCGGCGAGACCGGTGCGCGCGAAGTTCGACGGTAGCGTGTAGGACCAGAACACGATCGGTTTGTTCTGCGCAGCAATGACGGGCTTCAGCTCCGGCGTCTTAAACGGCATCCGCGTCTCGCTCGACAGCGAGATGACCACCAAGATTGCATCGACCTCGTCAGACCTGTCGAGCAGTTCAATGGTCTTTTGCAGCCCGCCGCTGTGCACTGCCTGGGCCGTGATATCGATCGGATTGCACGGCGATCCGTAGGACGGGATCAGCCCGCGAATCGTCGCCTGAACGCCGTCCGACAATTCGGGCACCTGCAGCCCCTGCACCGACACGGCATCAGCGCCCCAGATGCCTGCGCCGCCCGAGACGGTGACGACAGCGACGCGATCGCCCTTCGGCAGCGGCGACGTGGTCAGCACGGCGGCGATGGTCACCGCTTCGTCGAGATCGTTGGAGACGATGAAGCCATAACGCGCGAACACCGCATCATAGGCAGCCGTCCAGCCCGCCATGCTGGCTGTATGCGAGGCTGCTGCGCGCCCGCCAGCACCGGAGCGGCCGACCTTTACGACGATGACCGGCTTGTCGAGCTCCGCTGCCTTGCGAGCCGCGGCGAGAAATTTGTCGACGTCGCGAATGCCCTCGATGAACAGCAGGATCACGTCGGTTGCCGTATCCTGCACCATGTAGTCGAAGAATTCGCCGGCGCCGAGATCGGACTCGTTGCCGGTCGAGATCACGGTGCTCAGAGCAATGCCGAGCGACTTGGCGCGGTTATAGATCGCAAAGCCGATGCCGCCGGATTGTGCGACGATGCCGATCCGCTTCATGGTTGCGGCCAGCGGTAGCTGATCCGGCCTTACATCAACGGTTGGGCTGAAGGTCGCGGCAATGCCGGCGATCTGGTTGTAGTACCCCTCGGCGTTCGGTCCGGAGATCCGCATCCCCGTGCGCTTCGCCAGCGTCGCAATAGCATCCTGCATGGCGATGGAATCGCCGCCTTCCTCGGCAAAGCCGGAGGAGATGATGATCGCGTGCCTGACGCCGAGCGTCGCGCAGTCCTCAAGCGCGCCAAGCACGACGCGCGCAGGAATGATCACGATGGCGAGATCGATCGGCTGCCCGATGGCTGCGATGGTCGGATGGCACGTCAGCCCATCGATATCCGGATAGTTCGGATTGACCGGATAGATCGCGCCGGAGAACTGGTTTTTGCGCAGAAAGGAGAGGAGCAGGCCCGGGATCTTCGTGACATCGCGGGAGGCGCCAATAATGGCGATGCTGGATGGATTGAAGAACGAGTCCAGCGGATGCGGGCGTGTCACAGTCATGGCGTTTCCCGTTTATCGTTATAGCCATAGCGTTTTCGAGCGAGTGGATACCGGTTCGCATGAAGAAAACGCGTCAAACAGGGACTGATCGTGCGGCGATTGTCCCGATCACGCAACGACGCGAAACGTGACCCCGGCCAGCAGAAATGCATCCCCGGCGCAAGGACAGCCGCGCGCCCGTGCACTGCCGAGCACTTGTGCGACGTCGTTGACGCGAAAAGTGATCCCGGTCATCGCTTCGCTCTTACCCTTGGCGAAGCGCAAACAGCCGTTCGTGAACGCGATCTGCGGATCGTCGTTGCGGGCGGAGGTCAGCGGCACGCCGATGATATTGCTCCAGTGCTGCGCCAGATCGTAATGGTCCGGACTCTGCAGCTCGACCTCGGTCAGCGCGCGCGTGATGTCGTGGCGGATCGCCTCCTGCCAGTCCGGACCGGCCGGCGGATACGGCCCGAAATCGTCGTCGCTGTCTTTGGTGTGATTGAACTCGATGAAGGCGGCCCGGCAATCGCGTGGATGCAATTGCACGCCGTGATAGGGAGGATGATTGATCACGTTGGCGGTGCGCACGCCAATGCTGGCGGCGAAGCGACCGCGCTCATCGGGATCCTCGCAGGAAAGGATCACCATATAACCGCCGCGGCCACCGGACTTCTCCAGGAAGCGCCCCGCCGCCGTGCCCGGCTGCGTCGGCGCTACCACTTCAAGCAGCGTCACATCGACCGGCATCAGCGCATTTTCGAGACCGTATTTGCCGACATGAGGATCGCGGTAACAGACATTGAGGCCAAGAATGGCAGCGATATCAGTCACCACCGGCTCCAGATGCGGAGCGACCAGACAAACTTGCCGCAACCGCATCTGGCTCATGGTCATTGCCCCTTGAAGACCGGCTTGCGCTTCTCGACGAAGGCCTTCGCGGCCTCCTTGTGATCGTCGGTGTCGCTGCAGCGGGTGTGATGGATCGATTCGCCATCGAAGCAGGCTTCCAGCGTCATCGTCTCGGCATTGTTGATGTTGGTCTTGATGTAGCCATAGGTGATACTCGGACCTTGCGCGAGCGACATCGCTAGGTCACGCGCCGCTTTCTCCACCTCGGCGTCATCGACAACCTTGGTCACCACGCCGAGCGCCAGCGCTTCCTGCGCAGAGAGCACCGGCGACATCAGGTAAAGCTCGCGCGCCTTGGCGCTGCCGAGCATCTTGGTCAGGAAATAGGTGCCGCCATAATCGCCGGAAAAACCGACCTTGGCGAAAGCCGTGGTGATCTTCACCGAGCTTGCGGCGACCCGCAGATCGCAGGACAGCGCGATGGAGAGGCCAGCACCTGCGGCAGCGCCGTCGAGCTGCGCCACCACCGGCTTCGCCATCTGGTGCAAGATCCGCGACACTTCCATGCCGCGGCGCAAGTTGGTGCGCTTGGCCTCGAACGGCAGCGGCGCGCGGCCAGCCGCCATCGACTTGACGTCACCGCCGACGCAAAAGGTGCCGCCCGCGCCCTTGATGAGTACGGCGCGGACGTCGTGATCTTCCTGCGCGCGGCGGGCCGCTGCGACCAGGCCCTGTGTCATCTCCGGATTGAGCGCATTGCGCCGATCCGGACGATTCATGGTGATGGTCAGAAGACCGTTATCGAGGTCCTGCAGGACGATGTCGCTCATGATTGCGCTCCTTGTTGTTCTTGATCATCCGGCAAGCTTCAGGCCCTGACGATTACTTCTTCACCAGCGGGCAGCGCGAGGCTTCCAGCGGTTGGAATGCCTGCTCTGCGGGAACGGTCGCGAGCAGCTTATAGTCGTCCCAGCGGCCCTTGGATTCCGACGGCTTCTTCACCTCGAACAGGTACATGTCATGCACCATGCGGCCATCCTCGCGAATCCGGCCATTCTTGGCAAACATGTCATTGATCGGCGTCTCCTTCATGAGCTTCATGACCGGTGCCGAGTCCGTGCTGCCGGCCGCCTTCACAGCCTTGAGATAATGCAGAACCGATGAATAGACACCGGCCTGGGCCGAGGTCGGTACGCGCTTGGTGCGCTCCTGAAAGCGCTTGGTGAAAGCGCGCGTCTCGTCATTGAGGTCCCAGTAGAACGCTTCCGCCAGGATCAGGCCCTGCGCGGTATCGAGACCGACACTGTCGATGTCGGAGATAAAGGCCAGCAGCGGCGACAGCTTCTGGCCACCGCTACGCGTCAGGCCGAATTCAGCCGCCTGCTTGATCGCCGTGATGGTGTCACCGCCGGCATTGGCGAGGCCGACGACCTTGGCCTTGGAGCTCTGCGCCTGCAGCAGGAAAGACGAGAAGTCGGACGTATTCAGCGGATGCTTGACCGAGCCCACCACCTTGCCGCCAGCCTTGGTGACGACAGCCGTGGTGTCCTTTTCGAGATCCTGACCGAATGCATAGTCCGCCGACAGGAAGAACCAGGTATCGAGGCCGTTCTTCACGGTGGCGAGGCCGGTCACATTCGCCTGCGCATAGGTGTCGAACACGTAATGCACCGTATAGGGGCCGCAGGCCTCGTTGCTGAGGCGGATTGAGCCCGGGCCGTTGAAGATGATGATCTTGTTGCGCGCGCGCGCGATTTCGCTCGCGGCCAGTGCGGTCGCCGATGCCGCAACGTCGATGATCGCCTCGACGCCCTGATTGTCGAGCATATCGCGCGCGATGTTGGCGGACAGATCAGCCTTGTTGAGATGGTCGGCGGCAATAATCTCGATCTTGCGGCCCAGCACTTCACCGCCAAAATCTTCTGCAGCCATCTTCGCAGCGGTCTCGCTGCCCGGGCCGGTGATATCGGCATACAGGCCCGACATATCGAGAATGGCGCCGAGCTTTAGTGGCTTGGTCTGCGCCATGGCACTTGTGGCCGCGAATGCCATTGCTGACACCAGCAGACCTGAAATGATGTTCTTCAAAAGTCCCTCCCTCAGACGCGCCGTTATTGTTCGTGCGCGGTGTTTGTTGTTCTCGCGATCATGCCGCAATGAAACAACAGCGGCAAGCGGCGGTGCTGCCAAGAATAGCTGCAAAGACATCAAGGTTTTCCGCAAAACGGAATGGATTGCTTGCTATGATCGACGAGAGGTTGACTGAAGCTCGCAAGGTGGCGTGATGCGTGCCGCATCTGCAAAATGTGACGTGTCGCATGCTACAACGCTGTTGCTGGCAGTGATCGGCATTTCAACATCCATGCAGTCTGCGTCCGCCGCCTGCATGTTCGCCGCGCAGGGCGAAGGTCGTGTCGCCGACGTGATCGATGTCAGGACATTGCGTTTGAGCGACGGCAACGTGATCCGTCTGGCGGGGATCGAGCCGATAGCCGGCTCATCGAAGTCGACGAGCGAACTTGTCGCATTGGTCTCCGGCCGCGATGTCACCTTGTACGGCGAAAGCGACATGCCGGATCGCTATGGCCGGCAGCCGGCTTTTGTCTTCGTCGATCCCGCTGCACCGTCGCTGCAGGCGCAGCTTCTGGCGCAGGGCGCTGCCCTCGCCTCCGGTGCGATTTCGGATAAAACCTGCGCGGCGGAACTCGCCGCTGCAGAAGGCTCGGCCCGCCGGCTGAAGCGCGGAATCTGGGCTCAAACCAACGTCATAAAAAACGCGGAAAGTCCCGGCGATATCTTGGCCGATGTGGGGCGTTTCGGGGTGGTCGAGGGGCGGGTTTTGTCGGTTCGCCAGGCCGGAATGATGACCTACGTCAATTTCGGACGTCGCTGGACTGAGGACTTTGCGGTGACTGTTTCAAGGCGCATGATGGCCGCCTTCGAGACGGCAGGAGTTACGCTTAAGTCCCTAGAAAGACGACATATTCGCGTTCGGGGATGGATCGAGAGGCGCGGCGGGCCGCGGATCGAGGCGCTCGGGGTGCAGCAGATCGAAGTGGTCGGGGACAATTAGGCCACTTGGGCAGCAAGATCGCTTGAGCGAAGATGATTTGGGCGAATGGGCTGTTTGGGCAGAAAGTGGACGACGTGACGGGTGTGGGACGGCAAACCAGCTTGAGCCGCTGCCTTTGGGCTGCGCCGGCCCTGCTGTGCGCTGCGCTCGCTCTATCGGCCTGCGGCGATGCCAGCCGGTTCGAGGCCGCCTCGTCGGTCAAGCCAACGGTAGCGGCCAAGCCGCCGAAGCCAGCCGTGGTGCAGACCCCGGCCGCCGAGAAAGAACACGAGCGCATCCTCGCATCCTATGGCGGCGCCTATGACGACCCGCGGCTGGAAGCACTGATCACCAAGACCGTCGATCGGCTGGTCGCAGCCTCCGAACGACCGGACCTAGCCTATAAGGTCACGATCCTCAATTCGGGCGCCGTCAACGCCTTTGCCCTGCCGACTGGACAACTCTATGTCACGCGCGGCCTGATCGCGTTGGCCAGCGATACATCCGAGATTTCGTCGGTGCTGTCGCACGAGATGGCGCATGTGCTCGCCAAGCACGCGTCCATCCGCGAGGAGCAGGCACGGCAGGCATCGATCGTCACCCGCGTCGTTACTGATATGGGCAGCGATCCCGATCTCACTGCGCTCGCGCTCGCCAAATCCAAACTGACGATGGCGAGCTTCTCGCGCGCGCAGGAATTCGAAGCCGACGGCATCGGCGTAGGCATCTCGGCCCGTGCAAAGTTCGATCCCTATGGGGCGTCGCGCTTTCTCGCGGCGATGGAGCGTAACGCGGCGCTGAAGGCCAGCCGCACGCCGCTCGATCCCCGCGCGCAGGACTTCCTGTCGTCCCATCCGGCGACGCCCGAGCGCGTGCAGAATGCGCAAGCCAATGCGCGGCAATATTCCTCGCCCGACGGCGGCGAGCGCGATCGCGAGACCTATCTCTCGGCCATCGACGGCATCGTCTATGGCGAGGACCCGAGCGAGGGTTTCGTGCGCGGCCGCCGCTTCCTGCATCCCAAGCTCGGCTTCACCTTCCAGGCGCCAGAGGCGTTCACCCTCGACAATACGGCGCAGGCGGTGATCGGCGTGCGCGAAGGCGGCAATCAGGCCATGCGCTTCGATGTGGTCCGCGTACCATCCGAACAGACGCTGAGCGACTACCTCAATTCCGGATGGATGGAGAATGTCGACAAAGCCACCACGGAAGAGCTGACCATCAACGGCTTCCCGGCAGCGTCCGCCATCGCGCGCGGCGACCAGTGGCAATTCCGCGTTTACGCGTTGCGCTTCGGCAGCGACGTCTACCGCTTCATCTTCGCTGCCAAGCAGAAGAGCACCGAGAGCGAACGCAACGCCCGCGACACCGTTAACTCGTTCCGCCGCCTGACCCTGGCCGAGATTCAGGCCGCCCGTCCGCTGCGCATCAAGGTGATCACCGTGCAGCCCGGAGACACCGTGGAGTCACTGTCGCATCGCATGAGCGGCGTCGATCGTCCACTGGAGCGCTTCCGCGTATTGAACGGGCTCGAGAACAATGCCAGCGTGAAAGCCCGCGACCGCGTCAAGGTCGTGGTGGATTGAGATCCACCCAAGTACTTGCTCATGGACAACAAAAAAGCCCGGCCTCTCGGCCGGGCTTTTCGTATTCAACTTGCGAGACGCTGCTTATGCAGCCTCGTCCGCGGCGGCGACATCATCGTCACCATCGCTGTCGGCCTCGTCAGCACCGGCTTCGGCGCCTGCCTCGGCCTTGGCGCCACGGCGCGGGCTCTTGGCGAGCTGGCCTTCGATCTCCTTGACCGCTTCGGTCTCGGTGACGTGCTGAACCACAGCGATTTCGCGCGACAGACGATCGAGAGCTGCTTCATACAGCTGACGTTCGCTGTAGGACTGCTCGGGCTGCGAGTCGGAGCGGAACAGATCGCGGACCACTTCGGCGATGGCAACGATATCGCCCGAGTTGATCTTCGCTTCGTATTCCTGTGCGCGGCGCGACCACATGGTGCGCTTGATGCGGGCACGGCCCTTCAGTGTCTCCAGCGCGCGCTTGACCAGCGCCGGCTCGGACAGCTTGCGCATGCCGACATTCGCGACCTTCGCGGTCGGAACGCGCAGGGTCATCTTGTCCTTCATGAAATTGATCACGAAGAGTTCAAGCCTGGCGCCTGCAATTTCCTGCTCTTCGATGGCGAGGATCTGGCCAACACCATGCGCTGGATAGACAACGAATTCGTTGGTCTTGAAGCCCTGACGCTGGGTCAGTGGCTTCTTCGGCTCTTCGACGCGCGGAGCCGCAGCGGGCGCCGGCTTGGCGGCCACGGGCTTTGCAGCAACCTTGGCAGCTTCCTTCGGCGCAGCAGCCTTCACAGCGGGCGCAGCAACCGGAGCCTTGGCCACAGGAGCCTTCGCAGCCGTCTTCGGCGCAGCAGGCTTAGCGGCAGTGGTCTTCGAAGCAGCAGCCTTCGGGGCAGGTTTGGCAGTCTTGTTGGGCATTGCACTTCTTTTATTTTTGGAGGACTTTTCAGCCGCAGCCTTCGCGGCGGTCCGGGTGTCCTTGACAGGAGCCCGGGCACGGCCTTTGGTGACAGAATTCTTCGCAGCAGGACCCTTCACAACGCGGCTCGCCGCAGTTGTTTTCTTGGAAGCCTTCGGATCCAAAACCTTCGAAGCAGTAGCCTTCTTCGAAACAGCAGCCTTGGAAACACTCTTTTTACGCGTTTTCTGTGACACAGCCTGCGCGTGGAAACCGCCACGCCCCTGTTTGATGTTTAAACGGGAACCCGGCAGGGCCAAATCGAGCGGCACCACATGGTCCAGCTTCTTGAATTGTGCCTATTATAGCACATTTCCCGCAAAAATCAATGATTTATGCCCTGTCGCGGCCGCTTGGCGGCCGCTTCCGGGGCATAATCGGGGCTAGGGTAAATTTCGTGTGGCTTGGGGTATCGGGGTCACCCAATCAATTGCTTGATCGCTGTGACCGGGGAACTCAGTCGCCCTTGCCAGGCGCCGCCGAGAAATACTTCTCGTACTTGCCTTCCTGACCATCGAATTCCTTGGCTTCGGGCAGTTCGTCGATTTTCTGGGTGATGTTCGGCCACGTCTTGGCGTGTTCCAGATTGATCTGCAGCCACTTCTCGATATTGCCTTCGGTATCAGGCTTGATCGCGTCCGCCGGGCATTCGGGCTCGCAGACACCGCAATCGATGCATTCGTCCGGATGGATGACCAGCATGTTTTCACCCTCGTAGAAGCAGTCCACGGGACACACTTCGACGCAGTCGGTGTATTTACATTTGATGCAATTGTCGGTGACGACGTAAGTCATCCAGAACTCCGGAAACGATCGATATTCAATGTTTGCGTAGCGCACCAACCCCGCTGCCGCAAGGGACGCGGCCGGCATGGGTCAGGGCATTTCGACCAAGGAAAAAGCCTGCCACGAAACCATCATTGGACGCGGCATCTAGCCTAGATAGTTACTCCGGAAGGTGTTGCAAATCGGTATAGAGCACGCGCGCCGCAGTGGCATCGCCACGTCGTTCCGAGAAGCCCTCGACCTTCATCACCCGCACGGTGCGATCCAGCGCCACCGTGAGCACGTCGCCGATCTTCACACCATGGCCCGGCGATTTCTCGCGCTCGCCATTGATGCGGACCTTGCCGCCTTCCACCAACGCAACGGCACTGGTGCGGGCTTTGACGACCCGCGCGTGCCACAGCCATTTATCAAGACGCTGGCGCTCCAATCAGCACACCACCAAATGGCGGCTCGGTGCCGCCTTACATGACCTGCATCAATCCTTGCGGCCGCTGAGCTGTTCCTTGAGCGCGGCGAGTTTCGCGAAGGGGGAGTTCGGATCGATCGGACGGTCCCGTTCGCGCGGTGCGGCCGATGTGGCGAATGGACGGGTCGCCCCGCCGCGATCGTTGCCACGGCCCTCACGGCCCTTGTCGCCGCCCTTGAAGGGCCCTTTGCCCTTGCCCTGGAAGCGCTCGCGCTCACGCGGCGGACGGCCACCCTCGCCCGGCTTACTGTCGCGGGGCCCGCGATTGCCACGGTTGTCGCGATTCGGCGCACCTTCGGCAGAGACCGCGGCGGCGGGCGCATCGCTGCGCGGACGGCGGAACTCGTTGTTATTGTTGCGATCGCGGCGGCCCTGGCCACCCCGATCGTTACCGTTGCGATCATGCCGCTCGCGCTGCGCGCCATCGGCCACGGCGCCTTCGGCGGGAGCCGACTGCGCAGCGCCCTGCGGGGCGTTGGTATTGCGATGGTGGCGGTTGCGGTCATGGCGCGGCGGACGGCGTTCTTCCGAACGGCCACCCGGGCGCCAGACTTCGACCAGTTCGGGCTCGGCAGCGACGGCAGGAACCGCAGTGGCGTCGCCCTCGGCAGGCGCAGCAGCATCGGCCACGGCAGCAGGTGCGGTCTCAGCAGCAGTCCCGGTTTCGGCAACGGCCGCAGCGGGCTCTGGTTGCGCTTCGACGGAAGCCGTCTCTTCAACAGGCGCCGCTTCGGGCGCGGCGCTGGGCACCAGCGCGACTTCGGGCAACAGCGATGCCGACGGTACAGCCGCGGCTTCTTCAACCGGAGCTGCATCAGCAGTTGCATCGGCGGCTGCCTCGGCCGTCGCGATCTCAACCGTCTCGGCTGCCTCAGCGGCAGCCTCGACCGCAATGACATTGTCCTCACCGGGCTTGTCAGCCTCGGCAAGTCCCACCAGGGCGTCGGGCTGATCGCCGGTGTTGTCGTCTGCCTTGACCTCGATCGGCGTCGTCGCAGCGACCGGCTTCGGCGGTGCCGGCGGCAGCGGCGCCTTCTTCTCCATGCGATAGCCGAGGGCACGCAGGATCGAGGCGAAATCTTCGCCGGCCGAACCGGTGAGCGAGGTCATCGCCTGCGTCACCACGAAGTGGCGGCCATCGAAGGCGCCGGCGGGCTTCTCGCCCGGTGACGCTTCGCGCCAAGCGAGAGCTGGACGGATCAGATCGGCAAGACGTTCGAGAATATCGACGCGCACGGCGCGCTCGCCGCACTGGCGATAGCCGAGCACGCGATAGGCATCGCGATCGAGCAGCTTGTCGACCGGGAAGGATGTACGGCCCGACCCTGCGAGATGCTGCGCGCTCGACAGCGCCGACATGTCGACATTGTCCTGCTTCAGCGCCCAGAGCAGCGCCGCGAGCGAACGCCCCGCAGGCTTCAGCAGACCGGGAATATAGATGTGATAGGCGCCGAACCGCACGCCGTATTTGCGCAAGGTCGCGCGCGACGGCTGATCGAGATCCTTCATCTCGGTCGCGATCTTCTGCCGCTCCAGCACGCCCAGCGCTTCAGTGAGCTGGAACGCAATGCCGCGCGCGATACCGGTGATGTCTTCGGCCTTGGTGAGATCGAACAGCGGTCCGAGCAGCTTCTCGATATGCGTCTTCAGCCAGAGATCGAGGCGGGCCTGCACCGCATCGCGCGGCGCGCCGGAAAGGCGCTCATCGGCGATGATGCGGAGACGGGGATGCAGCACATCGTCGGCTGCGACCAGACGGGCTACAGCATCGCCGGTCCAGCGCATGGTGCCGTCGGAGGCGAGCACAAACTGATCGTCCGGTGCATTGCCGAGTTTCTCGGCGCGCGCGTCGATCTCGCCGGCCAGCGCCTTCAGCGCCGTGGCCTGCAAGGCCTTCGCATCCGAGCCAGCCTCGGCCGCATCGGGCAAAAATGTAAATCCGTCGAGACGGCCAATTACATGGCCCTCTACGATCACTTCGCCCGTCTTACCAATTTCAGTATTCAGCATCGTGTTTTCCCGCAAGCGGCGCATCAATACACTGGTACGACGATCAACGAAACGCTCAGTGAGCCTCTCATGAAGGGCATCTGACAGTTTATTTTCCAATTCGCGCGAAATTCCCTGCCAATGATCAGGATCTGAGAGCCAATCGGGACGATTTGCCACGAATGTCCAGGTCCGGATTTGCGCGATTCGGCCCGATAACGTGTCGATATCGCCATCGGTTCGGTCCGCTTGCGCGATTTGAGCGCCAAACCAGGCATCGGGGATGCGCCCACGCTGCATCAGGAAGTTGAAGATAGTGACTACCAGCTCTGCGTGTGCAGCGGGCGCGATGCGACGGTAATCTGGAATCTGGCAGGCGTCCCACAGTTTCTCGACGGCGACCTTGCCCTGCGTCATTTCGCGCACGTCGACGTCACGGACGGCATGATCGAGCACGCGCAGGTCCTCGGCGATCGGCGCACGGGTCAGCGCCTCATGGCGCGGCACCTCCGCCAGCGACACCTGCAGCGACGCGATCGATGAGAAATCCAGCTTCGAATTGCGCCATTGCAGCACCTTCACCGGCTCGAAGATGTGGTTCTGCAACTGATTGACGAGTTCGGGCTCGAACGGCTCGCAGCGGCCTGTGGTGCCGAAGGTACCGTTGCGCGTGGCGCGGCCGGCGCGGCCGGCGATCTGCGCGAATTCCGACGGCGTGAGGCGGCGGAATTGGTAGCCGTCATATTTGCGATCGCTGGCGAAGGCGACGTGATCGACGTCGAGATTGAGGCCCATTCCGACCGCGTCGGTTGCCACTAGGTAGTCAACGTCACCGTTCTGGAACATCGCGACCTGCGCGTTGCGGGTGCGCGGCGACAGCGAGCCCAGCACCACTGCAGCGCCGCCGTGCTGGCGCTTGATGAGTTCGGCGATGGCGTAAACTTCGTCCGCGGAAAACGCGACAATCGCTGTCCTGCGCGGCTGCCGCGTGATCTTACGATCGCCGGCGAATTCCAGATGCGACAGGCGCGGCCGCGTCACGATGCTGGCGCCGGGCAGCAAACGCTCGATGATCGGGCGCATGGTGGCGGCGCCCAAAAGCAGCGTTTCGTCGCGGCCGCGGCGATGCAGGATGCGATCCGTAAAGACGTGGCCGCGTTCGAGATCTGCCGCGATCTGGATTTCATCGACGGCCAGAAACGACACGTCGAGATCCCGCGGCATGGCCTCGACAGTCGACACCCAGTAGCGCGGCTTGGCGGGCTTGATCTTCTCCTCGCCGGTGATCAGCGCCACGGCTTCGGGGCCGACGCGGTCCAAAATTTTATTATAGACCTCGCGCGCCAGCAGCCGCAGCGGCAGGCCGATGATGCCCGACGAATGCGCGAGCATGCGCTCGATGGCGAGGTGGGTCTTGCCGGTATTGGTGGGGCCGAGCACTGCGGTGACGCCGGCGCCGGGGGCCCTGCCGTTGGACAGCGTGGGCGGAGAAGACAAAAAGGCCATGTTTTTCAGATATTTCCGCGTCGCCGACTGTCAAGACCGAGACAGGTTACGACGCTTCAGAGCCGCGCTTTTTGATGGTTTGGAACGAGTCCGGAACGAAAGCGGCCCGAATCGGTGACTCGGCACCTCCCTGGCCGCATCACCCCAACATCTCGCGCTGACATTCTCCGAGACTGACTAGATCAAGTTTGTGACAGCGCAACAAGGGCCGACAAATCCCCGAAGTTATGAACAGCGCACGGACTCCGAACCGGCTTTGAGTCAAGCCGGGATCCTGCGCAAATCCTGCGGCGCGTTTGCGACGATGCTGCGATGGCGCACTTTGTCTTGCGGCATCATTGCGGCAGCGTCCCGTCTCGGTCCCTCATGGTGAGGAGCGCGGCTTCGCGCGTCTCGAACCATGAGCTGGCGGGGCCAAGACCTGTCACCATCCTTCGAGACGCCGCGCAAGGGCGCGGCTCCTCAGGATGAGGCCGGTGTGTGGAGCCGCCTCCTTTAGAACTTGCCTCGTTCTCTCAGTTCGTCTTCGCCACGGCCTTAGCCGGCGCGGGGGTGGTGACGAATTCGGTGGCTTCCAGCATGGCGACGCCAAGCGGGGTCGGCACCACCATGCGATACGGCACCAGCACGCGGGTGCCGGCGATCGGCACCAGGGTCACTTCGATATTGCGCTGGGCGGCAAGATATTTGATGGCGGCGCGGTCGGGCACATAGCCGGCGATCGGCGTGAAATAGACGGCGCAGACGATGGCAGGCCCGCGATAGCCCTTCTCGGCCTTCACGCTTTCCATGCGCTTGTAGTCGAGCTTGAGATCGTAGCGCATGCGGCCGTCGAAGATCGACGCGCCGGTGCGGCACGAATCCGGCGTCAGCAACTCGCCGGTGCCGCCGACGCGCATCAGCGAGCCGGTCATCGGATCGATCACGTTGCGGCGATGCGCATCGGTGATCGGAATCTTCTCGGGATCGAGCGGCGGCTCCGGCTCGATGGAGAACTCCTTCACATAGCCCGGCGTGATCAGCATCTTGATCGTCTCGGACTTCTTCGCGGAGGTGGTGACGGCCTGATAATTCGACGGCACCAGCGCGCCCGCGACCACGCGGCCGGTGGACTGGCCGGAGCCCGAGCCGCCGGCAAATGCCTTCAGCAGACCGGCGGTGCCGCCACTGGCGGTCGCGGAATACTGGTCTTCATTGATGTCGATGGCCCACTGGCCCTTGCCCACCGCGATGCCGGCGAGGCTGGCTTCGTATTTGGCCTCGAGCTTGCCGCCGGCCAACACCGCCGGCGCAGGGGCCTGAACCGGCACGGCGGCCGGGGCCTGGCCTTGAGTTTGGCTTTGGATCTGGCCTTGTGCCTGCGCCGAGGCGTCCACCGGCAAAACCGGCAGCATCAGGCCCGCGGCGACGGCGAAACGCGCGCCAAAGCCCGCAAATCGCACTCTTGCAAGCGCGGCGCTCCGCGGGGTGGTCACCGGTCGGGTCACAAAGCGGGGCGTGCGAGGGCTCACTTGCTGATATCACCTGGTCGGCGATCCCCGGCCAAAGGCCCAGGGCCGCATCGCTCAATTGGGCTGGAGCGACCTGTTTCCGGCCCGAATACGTCGTTTATATGATGGGAACCGCGCCAGATTCCATGTGGTTTCCGCTCGTAGGACGGGATATACAGCCCCCGAAAGCGCAGGCTTTTGCCGGTTTTGCCGCGACTTTCGCGGGCCGGATATCTTGACGATCGCGGCCAAGCCCCCTATACGTCCGCCACTCCTGAAATGGACGTGATTTTTGACCCCCTGCCCGGCTTTGGGCTCTTCGCCTTTTAGCTGCGGGGATGACAGAGGATTTTCGCCATGTCTCGGCGCTGTGAACTGACACTGAAGGGCCCCCAGGTGGGCCACAAGGTGAGCCACTCGAACATCAAGACCAAGCGCCGGTTTCTGCCGAACCTGGTCAACGTGACCTTCCTGTCCGACGTGCTCGGCCGCGGCGTGCGCCTGCGCGTGTCGGCCAATGCCGTGAAGTCGGTCGACCACCGCGGCGGCTTCGATGCCTATCTGATCAAGGCCCGCGAGAGCGAGCTGTCGCAGAAGGCCGTGCTGCTCAAGCGCGCCATCGAAAAGAAGAAGGCCGAGACCGCAGCGGTTGCAGCCTGAGGCTGACCCGCCGCTCAGCTAGAGCGGACTGAAATTTGAAGACGGCCGGATCGCAAGATCCGGCCGTTTTGCGTTATGGAAAACCCCTGACAGCACAACCTCTTATATGCTACCCAAGGATGCATAGGGAGTAACTAATTAATGGGTACGCTTTCCGATCACGGGATACAGGACGTCCGGCATTACGCCCCCTTACATTACCTTCCATTTATCGGTCGTTCGAACTCATTGATGCGCAAGCCCTCGCTTGCCGCCGCAGGCTTCAAGAAAAGCCACTACCGATCAATGTCGAACGAACAGGACGTAGTCCGAGGTTTCGGTGACTACGCTCATCTTACGCTAGATCATGAACCTCGAATATTAAAAGCCAAGTTGGCTGCTGGCTTCCCTCACGTAGCAATCAGCGTGCCCGTTGCTGCGGTCGATGCGGTCGATAGCAGTCTATGCCGCTTTAACGTCGCCATGACCCGTAAGCTTCGTCGAGGCGAAAAGACCGGCCATGCCGAGAGCAGTAGAAACGGAAAGTATTACGCCAAGCACGAAATTCCCATTGCGAGGACCGCTGACGAAAAGCAAACGATGCTGAGCCACCCGCTAAATGCTCAGACCATGATCGAAGTGCTGATCCATGGTGACTTGCTATTACCTCCTGACACAAAAGTCCTTTGCTACTCCGAAGAAGACGCCATAGCCGCCAAGAATGTGCTGGCTTCGCTCAAAAGACCGTGGGCCATTGAGAGAATACAGCCACCGAGCCATTATCCAAGAAGCGCACTGCATAGCCAGTCTGTCACCGATTTTATCGCCAAAGCCCTGAACGATCCGTCCTGGCGGGGCAATGGGCTAGAGTTTGATAAGCTCAAATGAAGCGCTTGTTGCTACTCAGCGGCCCTATCGCGGCTGGAAAATCCACCGTCGCAACTG
This sequence comes from Tardiphaga robiniae, assembly GCF_013359755.1. GTDB lineage: Bacteria > Pseudomonadota > Alphaproteobacteria > Rhizobiales > Xanthobacteraceae > Tardiphaga > Tardiphaga robiniae. The sequence continues at coordinate 93,051 of NZ_JABMCJ010000088.1, forward strand.
CGCTAGTCGAACACCATCAGTTCGAGAGAATCCGATCAGGGGACTACCTCAGAGAGATATCTAGAACAAAGGGGCTCGGCTCGAGCCGAGCGGACCTTCAATCCTTAGGCGACTCACTAGACGCCGCGACCAACTATCGTTGGATTATTGACGATGTGGCGGCAAAGATAATCGAAACTAGGCCTGAGCAAGATTCGTGGCTTTTCGACAGTGTCAGAAAGAATCAGCAAGTTACTCACTTCAAGAAGACATTCCCCAATGAGACGCTTCACATTCATTTCACTGCGTCAGATTCGATTCTCAGAGAACGTTACGAAAGCCGCATCACCCTAGGTGACGAGTACTTCGGCAACACGCCCTACGACATAGCCAGACTTCACCCCAATGAAGTTCATGCTCAGAAACTTATTGAAGTTGCCGATATCATTTTTGATCTCAGCCAAACGTCTCCCGAGAAGACGGCCGCTGAAATTCTAAAAAACTGGAATACGGGGGAAAGAAATGCGTCAAGTCGTCTTGATTAGTGGGCATATCTGCACAGGAAAATCAGATCTGGCTCGCCGCCTTAAAGAGGAATTCGGATTCCATCGAGTCCGGACTAGCGACATTCTTAGGGAAATCGCTGATCAACGCCGCCTGCCAAATGATCGCGCTTCTCTACAGGAGCTAGGCGATACTCTCGACATTGAAACAAACCACAGATGGCTCTTCGAAGCCGTCACTACTCAAGCCAGCACACTAATAAATGGGCAACCGATAATCGTAGATAGCATACGAACGAGCAGTCAGCTGGAATGCTTTCGGCACCAACATGACCTTGCTGTAGTTCACGCTCACCTTTACGCCCCAAAGGAAGAGCTTGAGAAAAGATTCGAGCTCAAGAACCAGAGGCGCCCGCAAGGTTCCCCAGAGAACTACTCAAGCGCGGACTTAATCAAGAATGAGACAGACATTTCGCAATTCAAGAGAGACGCTGACGTCAGAATAAATACTTCAAGAACTGACGGGAAAGATACGCTAGTACGCGTGGCGGCGAGGCTAGGACTCTACGCTCCATCAGACACACGATGCGTGGACGTAATCGTAGGCGGAATGTACGGAAGCGAGGGAAAAGGCCATGTAGCGGCCTATCTCGCCCGCAATTACGACTACCTTGTTCGGGTCGGCGGCCCCAACGCTGGCCACACAGTTTCAAGCGAATCTGGAATTTACACATATCATCAACTGCCGTCTGGCAGCCGTGATACCAACGCGATTCTTTTGCTCGGACCAGGAATGACCCTTCGCGTTCCAGACCTCCTCGAAGAAATAAGAGACTGCAACATCACTCCAGATCGACTGTTCATCGACCCACAGGCAATGATCATCGAAGATGAGGACATTAAAACCGAGGCTGCACTTATACAAAAGATTGCTTCAACCGGACGGGGTAGCGGCGCCGCAATGGCAAGAAGAATTTTAGGGCGCAAGCCTGGTGCTATTCGACTCGCAAAAGATGTTCCCGAGCTAGAACAATACGTTGGTGCTACAGAGCCTTATAGAGGCGCAATTGTCGCAAACCTTGAGCGAGCGTACCAAGCCGGAAGTTCTATTTTGCTTGAGGGAACACAAGGAAGCGGACTAAGTATTTATCATGGCGAACACCCGTACGTCACATCACGCGATACCAATGTTGCAGGCTGCTTAGCGGAGGCAGGCATTTCGCCTGCACGCGTCCGTCGCATCTTAATGGTGGTCAGACCGCAGCCCATCCGGGTTGGAAATCCAGATACACCAGGTGAGACATCCGGGGGCCTGAAGCACGAGATAACATTCACAGAGGTCGCCCAGCAAGCAGGGCTCGACCCGGAAACAGTAACGAAGCAAGAGCTCACATCGACAACAAAACGACCGCGTCGAGTGGGTTGGTTTGAGTGGGATCAATTTCGTAAGGCGTGCGTCCTGAACGCACCAACAGATATCATCCTAACTTTCGCTGACTACATCGACGTTGATAATCAACAAGCAAGACGCTTTGAGCAACTCAGCGAAGATACGATAAAGTTCATCGAGGAATTAGAGCGTATCTCGCAATCGCCCGTTTCGTTAATAAACACACGCTTTTCACGGGACGACGATCGAATGGTCGATTTGCGAAGTATAATTGATCGACGAAACTGGAAAACTTCGAAAAGTCTTCGTCAAATCTAGTAACGCTTATGAAAAGGAAAAATGGATCAGCTAAGGACCTCTGGTCGCAACTATATGCAAATCTTGCAAGGAGCGAGAATGCAGCGCTAGTTGATCCGGACCACAACGACTCCGATGAAATAGCAAAATTACAGAAGGCACTGAACGACGCCGGTTGGCCGGACAGCTTTGTTCAAGAAGTCATCAGCAAACAAAGGCCAATACTGGCTCATGTATCTGAGACAAACCCCGGCATAAATCCAACGATCGAACCAATTTTTGACCGCCTTTGCGACGACGTCGAAGCGGCTATGGATAGATTGAAACTCGAATCTCATGCGAGAGTTGCGCGGGGTATAGAGCCTAGAGCATGGGCATACGCCTCTAAGACCAATGTGATATTGACGGACGAAAGCATCATTACCGTCAGCGCATTCCTATTTCGGTTTTGCGGTTTAGTTGCCCGCGCATTTACTCGGACATTATTACTTGAGCCTGACTGCTGGGATGGAAAAGCATTCGACGATCGACAGATCAAAATGCACCTATCCGAGCGGGTCGATCTAATTCAGTACTGGATGAGTATATATACTTCATTCAGTCTGACCGGTACGCATGTGTTTACTGCGTTCAAACCATCACGCCCACATGAGCTAATTCTGTTTGAACAAATTGCGCGCTCCATGGAAATTTTCGTGATCGCACATGAATATGGGCACCACCACTATGCCCATGGAAAATCACTCGGTGACGATCCTCACACAGAAGAGTTTCAAGCAGATCAGTTTGCTCTTCGCATCTGCTACGAGGTAGAAAGAAACTCAACTGAATATCCCAATCCATATTTGTCATCCGGTGCGGGCGGCATCATTATGTTGATGGCGCTGGAGACTTTACGAGAGGTGGAGATTATTTTTGGAGCTGTACAATCGGGCAATATTGACACCCATCCACCGATCAACTCACGTCTCACAAAATTTAATACTGTTGCCGTACTGAAGCCTCAAGAATTTCGGTGGCTTATGAGCTACAGGATGGCGGCAAGTCGCGTGATGCGAACAGTTCATTCCGTCATAATGCCGCTTTTCAAGCAGATGCCCGAGCAGTTTGTAAAACAAGTGTCTGAATTGCGGGTACATCGCGAGTAATCTGCAAGCTTCAGAACTTACTGTTTTAGTGTTGCCCTACTCCCACAACATAGCCTCATTTCCTCCGGGAACGCAGCGCACGTGCATCGTTCTTAACCCGGTTGCGCCGCATGCGGCGCTGGCAACTCACGGCTCTTATCGCAATCTAAAGAATCGCCTCAAAGCCCTTGCGGCGGATGACATCGAGCAGGACGAGCGTCGGTCCTTTCGGGCTTTCCGTGCTGCGCTCGAACCTGGAGACATAGCCGACAGTCAGCTTCAGTTCACCCGATCTGCAGGAGTGGCGGCACCACCGAGGTGACGCATCGTGATCTTGTCGCGGGCAACGTCTGTCAGAGCACCGCCGGCGTGCATGTCGCGCGCCGTTTCCAGCAGCTCCAGGGCAGGCGGGTGTTGCGCTTTGTCGCACGTGTTGTCCCGGCTTTTTTGCCGGCCGTCATCGCACGCTTTTTCGCGCCCTTTGTTAGTCGGGTTTTTTAGCTGTCGAGGTCATCGCGAACCTCTCGTCTGATAGAGATATCACGGGATTGGTAACATTGAGCAGATGGATCGCCCGTCTGTCATGAGCCCCCTCACCGCCGCGAAGACGCGGCGACCTCTCCCCGGCGGGGAGAGGTGCGGCACCGCCCTGATGTGCACGCGAAGCCCTTTCGAAAATGAAAGACGCGGCGATATCGGTACGAGGTGGCGGTCAACGAAGTGAGCGAGCGGTTTCGGTTCGGGTTGGTGCCGTCGCGGTCGTCATTTCCGTCCGCGGTGCCAGAACTCTCAGCTGATGCAGAGACGCCGTGGAGGTTGGCGCCGCCGACTGTTCCTGGACGTTCGCAGCTCCCAGCACGCGAACCTGCACCGCCGATATCGGCAAACCCGCCGATCCATAGGTCGGCAACTCCGCAGCGAAGCCGGCGCAGCCACCCGCAATCGTGATCACGGCCGCGACGGCGATCGATAAGGTCATCTTCACTATTAATCTCCTCGTAGGATTGAACGAGGGAGCCTAGACTTCTTTTGCTGCATTGCAACAGTTCAATACCGCAATGCAACATTGCAGTTTCCGCACATCGCGCCAGCCAGCCCCGGCCTCCCGAGGCTGCCCCGGCGCGACCTGAGGTGCTTTACGAATAACGAATATTCCGATCACAGACTGCGACGAAACGCTCATCATCGATCTGGTGGTCTCGGCACTCCCCTACGCCAAACGGACCATCGGTTCCTCATGTCGTGGATCGCGCCGTTACCGAACGCCTTCGGCAGTTCGACGACATGGCATTCTGGGATCGGTTTCTGGCGCAGTTTCTCATCGCGGTGTGTGCTTTCGAGCGAATGTCATGTGTGCGACCCCGCCCGGAGAGGATGTCGTCTCGATCTCGTAGTCCTTCTCAAGACCCTCCACGCCATCCCACAGGCGCACGCCTCGGCCGAGCAGGATCGGAACCACCACGATGTGCATGTGATCGACGAGCCCGGCGGCAAGGAAGTCGCGGATCGTGGTGGGACCGCCGCCGATGCGCACGTCCTTGCCGGCCGCAGCCTCGCGGGCCGTCTCAAGGGCCTCGGCAGGCGAAGCGTCGATGAAGTGGAACACCGTGCCGCCCTCCATTTCAATCGATGCGCGCGGATGATGGGTGAGGACGAAGACCGGCGTATGGAACGGCGGGTTGGGACCCCACCAGCCTTTCCAGTCCGGATCCTCATGCCATGTGGGCGGACCGAACTTCCTGGCGCCCATGATCTCGGCGCCGATCCCGGGCGCGAACAACCGCAGGAACGCGTCGTCGATGCCCGCCGTGCCGCCGGGCTGGCCGAGCATCTGGCGACCCCATCGGGTCGCGAACATCCATTGGTGCAGCCGCTCGCCGGCGTGGCCGAACGGCGCGTCAAGGCTCTGGCCTTCGCCGGTGGCAAAACCGTCGAGCGAGACGGAGACATGTTGGACACGGGCGAGTGCCATGGCTGGCGCTCCTTCCTGCTGTTGATTGAATTTCCCCAAGCCGTTCCGGAAGCGACGGCGCTACTGGTTGATCTCGGGCTCGACGAGTTTCGTGAGCTTGCGCAGGGATTCCTGCCAGCCGAGATAGCAGGCCTCGGCCGGGATCACGTCGGGCACGCCCTGCTGCTCGATGTTCACCTCCGTGCCGACAGACACGGCCTTCAACGTCACCGTGACCTTCATCTCGCCCGGCAGGTTGGGATCATCGAAGCGGTCGGTGTAGACGAGACGCTCACCGGGAACGAGCTCCAGATAGGTCCCGCCAAAGGCGTGACTGCCGCCCGTGGTGAAGTTCCGGAATGACATCCTGTGATGGCCACCGACCTTCGCATCCAGCTCATGGACGGTGCATGTGAATCCGTAGGGTGGGAGCCAGCTCGCAATCGCGTCAGGTTCGAGGAACGCGCGATAGAGCTTCTGCGGCCTGGCGGCAATGACGCGATGCAAACGGATCGTGCTGGGCATGGGCTTCTTCCTGTGGCTCGGTTACTTCGGTTGTCGTCCGGCGGGCAGCTTCCGCCGCCCGATACATCCATGACGAACGGGCCCGCCAGGCCCCGACATCTCAGCGGAATAAAAATCCTGACAGTCTCTATATCGCGCTGAAGGATGCGCCGGGCGCCGGGAGCGGGGAAATCGTCGCAGGGCTGGTGGTCGATCTCGACGCCAACGGCGATGTGGTGGGCTTCGATATCGATCAGGCATCCGGCAAGCTCGACCTCACGCGAATCGAGACGTTCGCGCTGCCAGCGGTGAGCGCAGCAGAGTAAGCGCAAGGCCCCTCACCCGCGCGCGCGAGCGCGCGACCTCTCCCCGGCGGGGAGAGGTGAAGGAAGCCAGACCTAGAGGATCGCCTCAAAGCCCTTGCGGCGGATGACGTCGAGCAGGACGAGCGTCGGTCCTTTCGGACTTTCCGTGCCGCGCTCAAGCTTGGAGACATAGCCGACTGTCAGCTTCAGGTAGCTTGCAAACACCGCCTGGCTGAGATTGGCCTGCTCACGAAGTGCCTTGATGTTCTCGCCCGTCAATTCAGCCGGATCTGCAGGAGTGGCGGCACCACCGAGGTGACGCATCGTGATCTTGTCGCGGACAACATCCGTCAGAAGACCGCTGGTGTGCATGTCACGCGCCGTTTCCAGCAGCTCCAGGGTCAGGCGGGTGTTGCCCTTTGTCACGCGTGTTGTCCCGGCCTTTTTGCCGGCCGTCATCGCCCGCTTTTTCGCTCCCTTTGGTACTCTGTTTGTTATTTGGGTTTTCCTAGCTGTCTTTGTCATCATGCACCTCGATCAGAATTCCATCCTTGAGCGCTTGAGCGATTTTCGCATCGTCGGCGGCCAACCAGATTGCGACGATCTCGCGCAAGGTCCTGAGCTGATCGGCATCGATATTTTCCCGCTCGTTCTTGGCGAAGCCGAACAGAAAGACCGCGCGATCGGAACGGAAGCCGATCAGCATGCGAAAGCCGCTCCGTTTGCCCTGACCCGGCCTCGCGACACGCTGCTTGATGACCTGACCGCCAAGGTCAGCGTCGATCAGGCCCCGAGCTGCGCGTGCGATTGCTTCGACCAGACTGGCATCGCCGATGTTGTTTTGCCTGGTGAACTTCGCGAGCGTCTTCGTCTTGAAGATCCGCACTGTCCTGGCTCCATAAACTATAGTTTATATGACCATATTTCAAGACAAAGATTCATGACGCGCCTGAACGCCACGCATGCTACCAGAGCGTGTCTTCCCACAACATCGCCTCATTTCCCCCGGGAACGCAGTGCAGCGTGCACCGTTCTTAACCCGGTTGCGCCGCATGCGGCGCGTGGGACAGATGAGGAGATTTCGATGCAACAGATTTTGAAGAAGGCCGTGTTTTCGAAGGCCTTGCTTCCGCTGGCACTGGCGGGCGCGCTCGGTTCGGCTGCGCCGGCGTTCGCCGCCGACGTCTATATGCGGCAGCCCGCCCCGCGGGCCGCCGTGGTGGTGCCATCGGGCCCGCTGACGCTGCAGGATGCGCTGGCGATCGCGTCGGGGATCGGCGTGGTGACGGTGCAGAACACCCATTTCGACGACAACGAATGGGAGATCGAGGGCCGCGATCAATACGGCAAGTGGATTCAGGTCGACATCGATGCGCGCACCGGCGAAGTGCGCCATGTGGACCGTTCGATTATCTGATCGGGTGGGAAGTGAGCAAGCGGCGCGCGATGAGCGCGCCGTTTTGTTTTTTGTGTGTAGTGCGAGGTTGCGATTGAAGCGCGGCTGCGCGTGTTCATCGTCCCCTCTCCCCTTGCGGGAGAGGGTGGCGCGAAGCGCCGGGAGAGGGGTGCCACGGGCGACAGAGCTTGTGGCACCCCCTCTCCCTGACCCTCTCCCGCCTAGCGAAGCTTCGCTTCGCCTGGGGGAGAGGGGACACTACTGTCCGCGCGTCGCTTCGCGGCTTACCTCAGCTTCAATCCCGTCGCGGCTTCCAGCTCTGCGATCGCCTGCGCGGCTGATGTCACCTTGATCGTGGTCATGCCGAGGTCGCGCGCGGGCTTGAGGTTGACGCCGAGGTCGTCGAGATAGACGCAAGTCTTCGGATCGACCGCGAGTTTGTCGGTCATCATCGTGTAGATGCGCGGATCGGGCTTGCGCAGGCCGATCTTGGCGCTTTCGATGACGTGATCGAACAGCACCATCACCTCGGCCACATAGAGCGCGCGGCCGTCGGTGGAGCCCATCGCATTGGCCGGCAGGTTGTTGGTGATGCAGCCGGTCTTGAATGCCGCCTTGATGCGGCGGAGCGCCTCGACCATGTCGGGGCGGATCTCGCCTTTCAGCAGCTTGACCACATCGCGGCCCGGCACTTCGGCGCCGAGCGCTTTGGACTCGGCGGCGAACAGCGCGTCGAAGGTTGGGAGATCGATTTCGGCGCGCTCGAATTTCGCCCAGGCATTCTCGAAATGGTTGTCCGCATTGGTGCGGCGGATGATGTCCTTCGGCAGGCCATGGCTCTGCTCGTAATGCGCAAAGGCCTCGAAGGGCGAGGAGGTGATCACCCCGCCGAAATCAAAGATCACCGCAGAGATCATGGATGTTCCTCGGTCATGCGCCCTGTTTTGCACGGACGATGTGCCCCCTCTCCCCCGTGCGAAGCGAATCTTCGCTAGGTGGGAGAGGGCCGGGGAGAGGGGTTACGCGAACTCCGAGCGTGCGGCTACCCCTCTCCCTACGCGCCACCCTCTCCCGCCTAGCGAAGCTTCGCTTCGCCTGGGGGAGAGGGAAGAAAGAGCTACCCCGCGACGCGGGCCTCGCCTCCGAGCACCGGGCCGCGCGCACTGCCGACATCGCGGATCGGGGGCTGGCCGTAGAGCCGGGCATATTCGCGGGAGAATTGCGACGGGCTCTGATAGCCGACCGCATAGCCGGCGCTGCCGACATCAAGACGCTCCACCAGCATCAGGCGGCGCGCCTCGTGCAGGCGGAGTTGCTTCTGATACTGCATCGGCGTCATCGCGGTGACGGTCTTGAAATTGTGATGCAGCGAGGACTCGCTCATGCCAACGCGGTCGGCGAGATCCTCGATGCGGAGCGGGCTGGCATAATTGCTGCGCAGCCAGGAAATGGCCTTGGCGACCTTATTGCTCGGGCTCTCGGCCAGCGCGATCTGCCGCAGACGCGCGCCGTAAGGACCGACCAGCAGGCGATACAGCACTTCCTGTTCCAGGAGCGGCGCCATCACCGGAATGTCCTGCGGCCGGTCGAGCAGACGCAGCAGCCGCAGCGTGGCGTCGAGCAGATCGGCGGAGGACTTGGCGACGACGACGCCGCGCTCGGGGAGCTGCGGATGGGCGGGCGCATCGGCATGACCGTTGCCGAACCGGCCGAGCACCTCCTTCAACAGTTGCGGATCGATCGCAAAGCCCATGCCGAGATGCGGCTGCGCTTCCGAGGCCTCGACGATGCAGGACGACATCGGCAGATCGAGCGACACCAGCACATAATCGCCGGCGGCATAGGTGTAGGTCTCGGTGCCCAGTTGCAGCCGCTTGGCGCCCTGCGCCACGAGGCCGAAACACGGCCACTGCGCGGTATGCACGAGCTGCGTCGGCTCGGTCTGCCGCTTCAGATAGAGGCTGGCGAGGCCGGTCGGATGGTCGCTGCCATTGGCGGCGTAACGGGCAATGATGTCGGCAATCTCACGAATCGTCTCGGTCACACGCAAACCCCTCAAGCGGCAGGCCTTTTATGCCGAGGTGTATCTAGGTGCAGTGCCGTGGCGGGGAAATGGCTGCGGGATCACTTTTGCAGGATCGTGCAAAACAGATGCAGGATCGCGCTAACGCCGACGCGGCTGCATTTGCGATAACAGCACCAGCCACAGAGCAGATCGGCGAGCCGCCCGCGGGCCTCGGATCTGCCAGGCCATACGGGTATCGGGTCGAACTCCCCGCCTTGCGCGTCCAGACTGTTGTCGGGGCGCGATCACGCCCGGATCGATTCCGCCTCAAAATCTACGCACACGACTGACGATCAAGACAGACATCATCCAGATCTAAGGACATGCCATGACAAGACTGGCAGGAAAAGTTGCGCTCGTGACCGGCGCCGCGGACGGCATCGGCGCGGGCATTGCGCGGCGCTTCGGCGCGGAAGGCGCGGCAGTGATCGTGCATCACGCGGACGATCCCCGCGGCGCGGCGCGCGTGGTCGCCGAAATCGTGTGGCGCGGCGGCCGCGCCATCGCCGTGCAGGGCGACATCGCGCGCTGGCCGGACGTGCGGCGGCTCTATGAGGAAATCGCGGCGACCTTCGGCCGGCTCGATATTCTCGTCAATAACGGCGCCTTCGCGCGCAGCGAGGTGGCGGACGTGGTGTCCGAGGACGAGTTGCACCGGCAGCGCGAGCTGAAGGTGTTCGGCGCCATGCTGCTGTGCCAGGAGGCGGTGCGAATGTTCGGCGTCGCCGGCGGCAGCATCGTCAATCTCACCGCGCTCGACGGGATTCCGACAGCGCCCGCCTCAACGCCGGACCCCGGCGCGGACGCCGCCATCGATGCCATGACCCGCGGGCTGTCGCGCGCCTATGGCACGCGCAACGTCCGCGTCAGCACCATCGCGCCCGGCATGCTCGGCCCGGAGGAACCCGCCGCCATCGACGTGCTCGACGGCAGCGTGCGGAACCGGCAGTTCATCGCTTTGCCCGCTGCGCGCAACCATACAACCGAAGGCATCGCCGACATCGCCGTGGCGCTGACCTGCGACGACAGTGCTGATCGTTCCGGCCGCGACATCATGGTGGCCGGCGCCATGCGGTGATGCGGGAACCCCGCTTTCCAGGTTCCCACCGACGTTGTGGGCGTGCCTGCGCGGCACGCCCATATTTCTTTTTGCGCATTCGCCGACCAAAGCGTCTCGATTTCTTTCACATCCTATTAACCGCCCGTCACAAAACGGCGAAACGAAACTGTTGATCACCGCGTAGCTGTCAAAGAATTACCGGTTCTGATGCTATGCGTCGGTGATTGTAACGCAGTCCTTTTTGATCGACGAAAGCCAATGCTGGCCCGTAATACATCCGAGACGACCCGCCGGATCTCCCCGCGCTGGCTGCTGGCCGCTGCGGCGATCGTCGTTATCGGATTCACAGTCATCTGCGGCAGCGTGCTGATGAGTATGCGGCGCGGCGACGAGAAGCTGGCGCACCAGACGCTCGGCAACCTCGCCTCCAGCATCGATGCCGATGTCGCCCGCAATGTGGAACTCTACGACCTCTCGCTGCGCAATGTGGTCGGCAACATGACCGAGCCGGAACTGGTCGAGATCTCACGGCCGATGCGGCAACTGATCCTGTTCGACCACGCCGCCACCGCGCGCCACTTCGGCGCCATCCAGGTCACGGACGTCGCCGGCAACGTGACGCTGGATTCGTCGACGCTGGATCCGAAGCCGCAGAATTTCGCCGATGAGGAATTCTTCAAGGTCCACAAGCGCGATCCGCTGTTCGGCCTCTATATCTCCAAGCCGATGCTGCATCAGGGCAGTTACGGCATCGTGCTGAGCCGCCGCATCGCGGCGCGCGACGGAACTTTTCTAGGCATCGTCGCCGGCTTCATCCGCTACACGTATTTCCACGAGATGGTCGATCGGCTGCAGCTCGAACCCAACGACGTCATCACGGTGCTGCGGCAGGATGGCGTCATCGTCATGCGCGCGCCGTTCGACATGGACGTGATCGGCCGTGACGTCAGCAAAATGCGCGGCGTGCAGAAGGCCCTGGCCTATTTCTCCGGCTCTTATGTGGGGCGCGCCTCCAATGACGATATCGAGCGGCTATTCGTCTGGCGTGAAGGCGCGCATCCGCTGATCGTGATGGTGGGGCGGTCCACCGACGTGATCTTCGGCCAATGGCGCAAGGAAGCACTGCAGATCGGCGGCGCCATGGCCGCGCTCGGCCTGATCGCCTGCGCGCTGATGCTGATCCTGGCGCGCGAGATGGGCAAGCGCGGCGAGATGGAAGACAGGATGGCGCGCCTCGCCATGACCGACGGCCTCACCGGCCTCGCCAACCGACGTCATTTCGATGTGGTGCTGGAAAAGGAATGGCAGCGCGCCCAGCGCGCCCGCGCACCGATCTCGCTGCTGATGATCGACGCCGACCACTTCAAGGTGTTCAACGACAGTTTCGGCCATCAGGCCGGTGACCTCGTTCTGTGCGGGATCGCCTGGAGCATCGCCCGGCATGCCAAACGCGCGAGCGACTGCGCCGCGCGCTATGGCGGCGAGGAATTCGCACTGATCCTGCCGGGCCTCTCTCTGGTCGACGCCATCGAGCTCGGCGAACGAATCCGCGTCGAGGTGGGCCATCTCGAGCGCGACGGCATGACCACGACGACGATCAGCGTCGGTGCAGCGTGTCTCGTGCCGTCATCGCTGACCACGTCGAACGACCTGATCAGCAATGCCGACAGTGCGCTCTATGCCGCAAAAGCGCACGGTCGCAACCAGACATGGCCGGTCGCACCGCTGCAGAAAAGCCTTGCGGCGTAAGCAGATACCATTTGTACGGTTGTAATTAACCCGCGGTTCACCTGACTTCCTAACGCGTCTTCCACCCTTGCTCGGGTATTCCTATGCACGAGGGGTAGGGATCCATGCGGCTGCTGGGGAGGCGAATGACGAACGACGTGCGCGTTTCAGCGCCGGGCGCCGCCGAACATGGCGATGGACGCTCGACGACACGTCGTGCGCCAGTGCGCTGGCTCGTGCTCGTTGGCGCCGTGCTGATCGTCACCATTGCCGCAGGCACGGCGATGACCGTGAACAATTTCCGTCAGCGCACGATCGACAATTCCAACCGCGAACTTGAAAACACCGTGCTGCTGCTCAGCCGGCATTTCGATCAGCAGTTCCAGGATCTGCAGCGCATCCAGAAGAGCCTCACGGCTCATCTTCTCGCCAATGGCGTGATGTCGGTCCACAGCTTTGCCAGCAGTATGTCGAGCTACGAATCCCACATGATGCTGAAGTCGAAGGTGGATGATGAATTCGTCAACGACATCACCGTTCTCGATGCCGAAGGCCGTTTGGTCAACTGGACAGGAGCCTGGCCCGGACCGGATCTGGTGCTGGCCGACCGTGAATATTTCCAGAAACTCAAATCGCAGACCTTCACCCAGGACGAAGAGATCGTGCAGCCCGTCCTGAGCCGCATCACCGGCCGGTGGAAGACGCTGTTCGCACGTCGCATTACGGGACCCAAGGGCGAATTCTTCGGCATCGTGACGCGCAGCGTCGAACCGCAGCAATTCGAAAAATTCTTTGCCTCCGTCTCGCTCGGCGAAAACGGGACCATCGCAATGTTCCACCGCAATGGCACGTTGCTGGCGCGCTACCCGCAGACGCCCTCTTCGATCGGCAAGGTTTTCAATAGCGGCCCGCTGCTGCAGCATCTGCGCTTCAGCGACGCGCCCGCAACCATCCGCACCGTCAGCCCCATCGACAATATCGATCGCCTTGGCTCGATCCGCCTGCTGCAAAACTTTCCGGTCGCGCTGGTCGCAACCACGACGGTCGAGGGCACACTGGCCAACTGGCGCGACCAGACCAAATTTCTCGTGACCCTCGCGACGCTGTCGGCCCTCATCCTGGCAGGCCTGCTATATCTGATGATCCGTCACATCCAGCGGCAGAACCGTGCAGCACAGTTGCAGATGACGCTGGAGAAGAACCGCCTCGACACCGCCATCAACAACATGACACAGGGCCTGCTGCTGTTCGATGCGCAGGCGCGCGTAGTGGTTTGCAATCAGCGCTATCTTGATATGTACGGACTGTCGCGCGAGGTCATCACACCCGGCCGTACGTTCCGCGACGTGATCGCACATCGCAAGGAAACGGGCTCCTTCGCTGGCAGCGTTGACGCCTATGTGGCGGAAGTGTTGCCCGACGTCGGGCGGTCGCACATCCAGATCATGCAGACCGCCGATGGCCGCACCATCCAGATTTCGTCGCGACCGGTGGCCGATGGCGGCTGGGTCGCGACCCATGAAGACATCACCGAGCGGCGCAATGCCGAGGAGAAGATCGCGCATCTGGCGCATTACGATGCGCTGACCGACCTGCCGAACCGCACGCTGTTCCGCAACGAACTCGAACGCGAATTGAAGCGCGTCGCGCGCGGCGCGCAATGTGCGGTGCTCTATATCGACATCGACGAATTCAAGGGTATCAACGACTCGCTCGGCCATCCCGTCGGCGACGAACTGCTCAAGGGCATCGCGCTGCGGCTGCGCGGCTGCGTGCGCGGCTCCGACGTGGTGGCGCGGCTCGGCGGCGACGAATTCGCCATCGTGCAGACTGGTGTGGAGAGCCATTCCGATATCACGGATCTTGTCGGCCGCATCTATGATGCGATCCGCCAGCCATTCGATTGTCTCGGCCACAGCCTGCTCACCGACGCGTCGATCGGCATCGCGCTGGCGCCGCGCGACGGCGCAGACCTCGATACGCTGCTGAAGAACGCCGACCTTGCGATGTATGGCGCCAAGGCCGACGGCCGCCGCACTTTCCGCTTCTTCGAGCCCGAAATGGATGCGCGGGTGCAGGCCCGCCGCTCGCTGGAGCTTGAACTGCGTCACGCCGCCGGTGATGGCGGCTTCGCCAAAGGCGGCTTCGAAGTCTATTATCAACCGCTGCTGACGCTGCGCGACGACGCCATCGTCGGCTGCGAGGCTTTGTTGCGCTGGCGTCATCCCGAACGCGGCATGATCTCCCCGGCCGAGTTCATTCCGGTCGCCGAAGATATCGGCATCATCAATGAGCTCGGCGAATGGGTGATGAACACCGCCTGCGCCGAGGCTGCCAGCTGGCCCGACGACGTCCGGGTGGCGGTCAATGTCTCCCCGGTCCAGTTCCGCTGCGCGTCGCTCGCCCTGAAGGTGACCTCCGCCCTCGCCGCGTCCGGACTGCCGGCGCGGCGACTGGAGCTCGAAATTACCGAGGCCGTGCTGATCCGCGACGACGAGATCGCACTGGAAATCCTGCACGGGCTGCGCGAGATCGGCGTGCGCATTGCACTGGACGATTTTGGCACCGGCTATTCCAGCCTGAGCTATCTGCAGCGCTTCCCGTTCGACAAGATCAAGATCGACCGCTGTTTCGTGACCGATATCGCCGATGCACAGGGGTCGTCCTCGATCGTGCAGGCCGTGGTCAATATCGCGAGTTCGCGCAACATGACGACGACGGCCGAAGGTGTCGAGACGCCCCGGCAGAAGGAGCTGCTGCGCGCGCTCGGCTGCACCGAGATGCAGGGCTATCTGTTCAGCCCCGCCAAGCCCGCAGCAGAATTGCGGGATCTGTTGATCGCGCATCAGGCCAACAAGGCCGAGGCTGCGGCCTGACCGTTTATTCCACGAGCGTGAACTGCATCAGCAGGGTTCGCTGCAGCATCGAGAAATTGTCGTCCGAGATCAGCGTCAGCACCGTGTCGCCCTCCGGGGTGACATGCACATCGAGCCCTTCGAAATTGTCGATCTCGTAGCCGAGGTCCGCATCGAAGATGGTGGGACCGTCGATGACGGCGTCCGGTACGATCGATGCGAGGGGAATGCGGCGGATGCGGACGCCGGTGTCGCCGAACAGCGAGAACTTGCGTTCCAGCAGCAGCAGATCGCCGGATGGCAGCAGCGCCGCATCGCTGATGTCGTAGTTTTTGGTGCGGCGAACCGAGAAGCTCGCCGGCGCCTTGCCGCCGATGATCCAGGCCGCAATATTGCCGGCGCTGTCGAGCCCGCGCTCCGAGATCGCCAGCAGCATGCCGGCCAGCGGCGAAGACTTGAACCTGTCCTTGCGCACCATCACCAGGGCTTCGAGACTGCCATTGCTGGGCAGCTTGCGCATACCCGGCGGCTGCGGGATCGGCTCGCCCCGGGCGCGCACGCCATCGCGGCCGAAGTCGAATTTCAGGATCTGATGCACGCGTTCGAGGCCGATATAGACCGTCGGTCCGTCCACCGCGATCGACTCGGTATCGTACCAGCCGCGCGCGGTGATCGGCCTGCCGTCGGCGCCCAGCATCGGCGCCGCCTCGACATCGACAATGCCGACCATGGTATCGCCGCTATAGGCGATCTTGCCGGTGAACCAGTTGCCCTTATCGCTGATGGCGATGAAACCCTCGCCCTTGTCGTCCAGGCGAAGACCGGAGATGCCGCCGAAGTCCTTGTAGCGCGACGTCAGGACCAATCCGCTGCGATATTGCAGCGACCCGAACCGTGTATGCGTGCGATCACGCGTATCGAAAGCCGGGATCGGCCGCGCTTCGATCTCGATCGACACCGGCGCACGGGCCGATGGCGTTGCCGGCACCGGCACGGGCTGCGCACGGGCAAGCGACGGCAGCGCGGCTACTGAAGCTGCGGCAGCAAGAAAGTGACGACGTGTGAGATCAGCGGTCAAGCGATGGCCCTGGAGGATGGGTAGAGCAAAGCAAAACCCATCCTGTAAGCCTAATGCGTTCTGCGTCGCCGACCATGG
Organism: Tardiphaga robiniae; assembly: GCF_013359755.1. Classification (GTDB taxonomy): domain Bacteria; phylum Pseudomonadota; class Alphaproteobacteria; order Rhizobiales; family Xanthobacteraceae; genus Tardiphaga; species Tardiphaga robiniae. Next base: position 109,367 of record NZ_JABMCJ010000088.1, read on the forward strand.
GTCGGTGCCGGCCCTGCCGTTTCGCTGAACAATTCCGCCAGCTTCTCGGTGATGGCGCCGCCGAGTTCTTCGGCGTCGACGATGGTCACGGCGCGGCGATAGTAGCGCGTCACGTCATGGCCGATGCCGATGGCGATCAGTTCGACCGGCGAGCGGGTCTCGATCTCTTCGATGATGTGGCGCAGATGCCGCTCCAGATAGTTGCCGGGATTGACCGACAACGTGCTGTCATCCACCGGCGCGCCGTCGGAGATCATCATCAGGATCTTGCGCTGCTCGGGACGGCCGAGCAGCCGCTTGTGCGCCCAGTCGAGCGCCTCGCCGTCGATATTCTCCTTGAGCAGACCTTCGCGCATCATCAGGCCGAGATTCTTGCGCGCGCGGCGCCACGGCGCGTCCGCCGACTTGTAGATGATGTGACGGAGATCGTTGAGGCGGCCGGGATTGGCCGGCTTGCCGGCGCCGAGCCACGCTTCACGCGACTGCCCGCCCTTCCAGGCGCGCGTCGTGAAGCCGAGGATTTCCACCTTGACGCCGCAACGCTCCAGCGTGCGCGCGAGAATGTCGGCGCAGGTCGCAGCGACCGTGATCGGCCGGCCGCGCATCGAACCGGAATTGTCCAGCAGCAGCGTCACCACCGTATCGCGGAAGGTCGCTTCCTTCTCATGCATGAAGGATAGCGGATGATGCGGGTCGGTCACCACGCGCGACAGGCGCGCGGGGTCGAGGATGCCTTCTTCGAGGTCGAAATCCCAGGCGCGGTTCTGCTGCGCCATGAGCTTACGTTGAAGCCGATTGGCCAGACGCGCGACGACGCCCTGCAGATGCGCGAGCTGTTTGTCGAGATAGGAGCGCAGCCGCTCGAGTTCGTCGTGATCGCAGAGGTCTTCGGCTGCGATGACCTCGTCGAATTTCGGCGCGAAGGCATGATATTCCGGGCCGCGCGGCTCGTTCGCGCCGCGCGAATTCGGACGCGTGGCTTCGCCGGGCGTCTCGTCGTCGCCCATCTCACCGTCTTCGTCGAACGTGTCCGATGCAGACGCCTGCGCGCTCTCCATCGAACTGTCAGACATTTCGTCGGACGACTGCTGCGCCTGATCGGCGCTCATTTCCTGGGAGGCGTCGCTCTCCGGCGAGCCTTCGGCGCCGGCCTGATCGTTCTCGCCCTGGCGCTCGTCGTCCTCGCTCTCCTCGTCATCCGGCTCGGCATTGCGATCGTCGCCGAGCTCCAGCGCCGACAGCAGGTCATGCACGGCATCGCCGAACTTGGCCTGGTTCTCCGCGAACCGATCGAGCTGGTCGAGGCGATCGCTGATCTTGTCTTCGAGGACCGGCCGCCAGAGGTCGACCATCTTCTTCGCGGCGGCTGGCGGCGCCATGCCGGTCAGGCGCTCGCGCACCAGCATCGCCAACGCATCGGCCAGCGGCGCATCGGCGCGGTCGGTGATTTCGTCGAACTTGCCGCGATGGAAATGATCGTCGAGCATCGCCGTGAGGTTCTTGGCAACGCCGGCCATGCGGCGCGACCCGAGCGCTTCCACGCGGGCCTGCTCGACGGCTTCGAACACGCCGCGCGCCTGTGGATTGCCCGGCATCAGCTTACGATGAACCTTGGGATCGTGACAGGCGAGTTTGAGCGCGATCGAATCCGCGTGGCCGCGCACGATGGCGGCGTCGCGCTTGCTCATTTTTCGCGCGGGTTCAGGAAGACGGGCTTTGCCCGGTGAGAGACCCGGCCGCTCGGCCGCGAAGGTCACTTCAAGCTCCGGCGCTTTGGCGATGGCGCGCAAACACGACGTCACCGCGCGCTTGAACGGCTCGGTCGGCGCTTCCTTGGAGCCGGGGCGGAATTTGTTGGTGGTCGTCGTGCTCATCGCAGCCTTTGCGCGGGTCGTCACCGCGCATGCGGGAGCAACCGATTGAATGCGGAGGTGCATTCCCCTCTCTTGGAAGAGAGGGGAAGAAGACGTCTTAGCTCAGCGCCACATTCACCGAGCTTTCCGCCAGCTCTGCATTGAAGCAGCGCTGATAGAATTCGGCGACCAGCGGACGCTCGAGTTCGTCGCACTTGTTCAGGAAGGTCACGCGGAACGCGAAGCCGATATCGTTGAAGATGTCGGCATTCTCGGCCCAGGTGATCACCGTACGCGGGCTCATCACCGTCGACAGATCGCCATTGGCGAAGGCGTTACGCGTGAGATCCGCGAGGCGCACCATCTTGTTGACGATGTCGCGGCCCTCGGGGTTCTGATAGTGCTTGGCTTTTGCCAGCACGATCTCGACTTCCTCGTCATGCGCCAGATAGTTCAGCGTGGTGACGATCGACCAGCGGTCCATCTGACCCTGGTTGATCTGCTGCGTGCCGTGATAGAGGCCCGACGTATCACCGAGACCGATGGTGTTCGCGGTCGCAAACAGACGGAACGCCGGATGCGGCTTGATCACCTTGTTCTGGTCGAGCAGCGTCAGGCGGCCGGACACTTCCAGCACGCGCTGAATGACGAACATCACGTCCGGACGGCCGGCGTCGTATTCGTCGAACACCAGCGCCACATTGTGCTGCAACGCCCAGGGCAGAATGCCGTCACGGAATTCGGTGACCTGCTTGCCGTCGCGGACCACGATGGAGTCCTTGCCGACGAGGTCGATACGGCTGATGTGGCTGTCGAGATTGACGCGCACACAGGGCCAGTTGAGGCGGGCAGCGACCTGCTCGATATGGGTCGATTTGCCGGTGCCGTGGAAGCCCGTGACCATCACGCGGCGATTGCGCGAGAAGCCGGCGAGAATGGCAAGCGTGGTGGCGCGATCGAACCGGTAATCGGGATCGGTGTCCGGCACATGCGGATCGGATTCGGAGAAGGCAGGCACTTCGAGGTCGGAATCGATGCCGAACAACTTGCGCACCGACACCATCTTGTCGGGAATGCCAATCAACGCGTCGGTCTTTTCTTGCAGTTTGGTCGAGGCGGCGGTCATCAATCCTCCGTGGTCCCGGATATCCCGAAACCAGTCTAGTAATGGCTGCGGATGGGGTGCTTTGTGGAACGTATCAGAGAGCCGCGGCTGGACAAAGCCCAGCTCTTCATCAAAGTTCCCGAATGTTATCATCGAGATAGGTTCTAACGGCAATTTTTGGAAGTCTGCCCTGCGAATCAGCCGATGCTCCGGGTCGATCAATTTGCAGCGGTATTTGGGGATCGAACGGCGCGGCCGGCCATTTCAATCATATATGCTGTCAGTTGGCTGAGGCACCCCGCGCTGGATCGGAATTTCGTGACGTCCTTCATCGATTCCCTGACCCATTTTGTCGCCGCGCATGCCTGGCTGGGCTACCTCACTATTTTCCTCGCTGCCCTGCTGGAAGCCGTGCCGGTGCTCGGAACATTCATCCCAGGCACCACGGTCATTCTGGCGCTGAGCGCCCTGATTCCGGCAGGCGACCTCGATCTCGTGGCGGTGCTGGCGGCCGCCGTGGCGGGCGCCGTGCTCGGCGACGGGAGCGCATTCTGGATCGGGCATGTCCGGCAACGACAACTGCTCGACGCGTGGCCGCTTTCGAATTATCCGGGCGTGGTGGCGCAGAGCGAGGCCTTCTTCCATCGCTTCGGCACGCTGGCCGTGTTCCTCGGCCGCTTCGTTCCGCCCATCCGCGCTTTCGTGCCGGTCACGGCCGGAGCATTGGGGACCGCACCGGCGAAATTCTATGCCGTAAACATCCCCGCAGCATTGCTCTGGGCGCCGGCGCACGTGTTACCCGGCGTGCTCGCAGTGTCGGTGCTGGACCGCTATGGCGGCATTGCCGGCCTCGAAGGCCAAGCCAAACACTACTGGATTCAGGCCGTGATCGTGGCGGCCGTGCTGGCCGGTGCCACCATCTGGTGGTGGCATCGCCGCAAGCGCAACACAGCAATGGAAACGTCATAAAAAGGCGCTTGAACGTTGAAATATCTCTTTGATTTTTCAAAGTAAATGACACCTTCGCGGCTTGACTTGCAGCCCCGATTGACTTGAAAAGCCTGCACCGGCAGTTTCGCCCGCCGTCCGTCCTTCCCATATCCAGTGAATGTCCGAACCCATGCGCAGCTATCTCGACTTTGAAAAGCCCGTCGCCGAACTGGATTCCAAGATCGATGAATTGCGCACGCTGGCCGCCAGCGGCAGCGACATCGGCGAAGAGATCGTGCGCATCGAGGACAAGGCCGTCGCCGCTCTGCACGAGCTCTATGCGAACCTGACGCCGTGGCAGAAGACCCAGGTCGCGCGGCATCCACAGCGCCCGCATTGCATGAATTACGTGGAAGCGTTGATCACCGAATTCACGCCGCTCGCCGGCGACCGCAAGTTCGGCGAAGATGAAGCGCTGGTGGCCGGCTTCGGCCGTTTCCGCGGCGAGAGCGTCTGCGTACTCGGCCAGGAAAAGGGCAACACCACCGAGAGCCGCCTCAAGCATAATTTCGGCATGGCCCGCCCCGAAGGCTACCGCAAGGCGGTTCGCCTGATGGAGATGGCCGACCGTTTCAACATTCCCGTGCTGTCGCTGGTCGACACCGCCGGCGCCTATCCCGGCATCGGTGCGGAAGAGCGCGGCCAGGCTGAAGCCATCGCACGCTCGACCGATGCCTGCCTCGGCCTCGGCGTTGCCAATGTCGCCGTGATCATCGGCGAAGGCGGCTCGGGCGGCGCCATCGCCATTGCCACCGCCAACAAGGTGCTGATGCTGGAACACGCCATCTACAGCGTGATCTCGCCGGAAGCGGCATCGTCGATCCTGTGGCGCGACTCATCCAAGGCGCAGGAAGCCGCGACCAATATGAAGATCACCGCGCAGGATTTGCTGCGTTTCGGCGTGATCGATTCCATCCTGAAAGAGCCGCCGGGCGGCGCACACCGCGACCCCGCCGCCATGATTGCTATCACCGGCGACGCCATCGCCCAGGCTTTCAACGACATGCGCGGCATGGACGCGGCGACTATTCGTCAGCAGCGCCGGCAGAAGTTTCTGGATATCGGCCGCAAGATCGGCTGATCTGACGTTCTCTCACGCGTCCATCTGAGACCGCGCATTTCGGCGGATCACCTGCGGCGGCTGGCCATAGGCGCGCAGAAATGCGCGGCGCATGCGGTCACGATCGGCAAACCCCGTCTGCTGCGCGACGGTGTCGATGGGATGCCGGCTCTGCTCCATCATCAACCGCGCGGCCTCTAGCCGCAGATGCTCGACGGCCTTGGCAGGCGATTGGCCTGTCTCGGCGTGAAAGGCGCGGCTGAACTGCCGCGGGCTGAGATTTGCGGCATCGGCGAGATCATTCACCGTCAGCGGCTTCTGCAGGTTGTCGCGCGCGAAAGCGAGCGCCTTCTGGATACGGTCCGACTTCGGCGCCAATTCCAGCAGCGCGGAAAACTGCGACTGACCGCCGGCACGGCGGTGATACACGACCATCTTTTTCGCGATGTTGCGTGCGACGTCCTCGCCGAGATCAGCCTCGACCATCGCCAGTGCGAGATCGATGCCCGCGGTCATGCCTGCCGAGGTCCAGACCGGACCGTCATTCACGAAGATGCGGTCTTCATCGACCCTCACTTTCGGAAATTGCTTCTGCATGTCGCGCGCATAGAACCAGTGCGTGGTCGCGCGCCGTTGATCGAGAATGCCGGCTTCGGCGAGCACGAAGGCGCCGATACAGATAGACGCAACACGCCGCGCATGTTTGGGCGCCTGTCGTACGAAATCGATCAGGCCGGGCGTCGCAGATTCGACCGTCAGACCGCCGGCAATGATCAGCGTGTCATAGGCATCAGCCGCATTGAACGGTTCGGTGGTCAAACTCATGCCCAGCGAGGTGCCGACCTGACCGCCCCGCTCCGACAACACATGCAGATCGTAGGTGGGCGGATCGGTCAGCAGATTGGCCAGTTCAAAGACCGACATCGCTGCAAGGCTGATGGGCGAGCACCCCGGGGAAACAACAAGGCCGATGCGCTGCATATGCACACTCCCGTAGGAAAAGACGTCCTAAAACGCCGTTTATATGACATTTGAGACATGACCGCGCAAGACTAGGTTTCCTGACACGGCCGCTGCGGCCGAGAGCATTCAGGAGAACGACAATGACGATTTCACATCAGGGTACGGCACTGATTACGGGCGCCTCGACGGGTATTGGCGCCGTCTATGCGGACCGGCTGGCCAGGCGCGGCTATGATCTCATTCTGGTGGCGCGGAACCAGGACCGCCTGGCGGCCCTCGCCAAGCGACTGACCAGCGAAAACGGACGATCGGTCCGCACGCTGGCCGCCGATCTCGGCGACAAGGCCGATCTCGCCAAGGTCGAAGCCGCGCTGCGCGACGACGCGAGCATTACGATGCTGGTCAACAATGCCGGAGTCGGCGCGGTGGCGCCGTTGCTCAATGCCGATGTCGACAAAATGGAAGACATGATCACGCTGAACATCACCGCACTGACACGGCTGACCTATGCCGCCGTGCCCGGCTTCGTCGCGCACAACAAAGGCACGATCATCAACATCTCGTCGATCGTTGGTATCGGTGCAGAAATCCTCAACGGCGTCTACGGAGCCAGCAAGGCCTATGTGCTCAGCTTCAGCCATTCGCTGGCGCATGAACTCGCCGACAAGGGCATCCGCGTGCAGGCGGTGTTGCCGGGCGCAACGGCCACCGAATTCTGGGACATCGCGGGCTACCCGCACCAGAACATGGATCAGGCCACAGTGATGCGCGCCGACGACATGGTCGATGCTGCATTGGCCGGCCTCGACCAGGGCGAGCTCGTCACCATTCCGGGCCTGCAGGACGGCGCGAACTGGACCCGCTTCGAAGCAGATCGCCGCGCCCTCTCGACCAAATTCGGTCATGCGACGCCAGCGCCGCGCTATCGGGTGACCGTGCCGGCATAGACGTTGTCGGCTCGGCCGGGATTATCTACCAAGCCCGGCAACTAAAACTCCGTCATGCCCGGGCTTGTCCCGGGCATGACAGCGTATGTGTTACAGGCAGCAAAAAGCCCGCCCTCTCGACAGAGGGCGGGCTTTTCGAGTCCAGAATTACTTCTTCGCCGGAGCCATCTTGCTGTCGGCCGGCTTCGGCGCGTCCTTGGCAGCAGGCGCGGCGGGTGCCGCCGGAGCAGGCGTTGCGGCGGCCTGATCGATACGCTCAACCTTCGCACCTTCACGCAGCTTGGTAACGTAGTCGGCCTGCGCCTTGCGCACGACATACTGTTCGATCTGCGGCTTCACCTGGTCGAATTCCGGCGCCTTGCGGTTGCGCTTTTCCTCGACCTTGATGATGTGCCAGCCGAACTGCGACTTCACGGGGTCCGAGATCTTGCCCGGCTCCAGCGCGAAGGCAACGGCGGAGAATTCTGGCACCATCTGGTCTTTGGTGAAGAAACCCAGATCGCCGCCATCGGCCGCGCCCGGATCCTTCGACTTCTTCTTGGCGAGTTCGGCGAAATCAGCGCCCTTCTTCAGCTCGTCGGCGACCGTCTTGGCCTCGGCCTCACTCTCCACCAGGATGTGGCGGGCATGGACTTCGGCTTCGCCGGTGATCTGCTTGGCCGCGTCCTCATAGACCTTCTTCATGTTGTCGTCGGTCAGGGCTTCCTTGCCTTCGACGGCCAACAGGTTGTCCATGAGCAGGCGGTTACGGGCGAAGGCCAGCTTGGACTTGAAATCCTCACGATCGGCGATCTTCTTGTCCTCGGCAGCCTTGGCGACGATCTTCATGTCGATCAGGAACGACAGCACATTGTCCTTCCGGGTCGCGGGATCCATCTGGGCGAGGCTCGGGCCGAGCTCTTCCTCAGCAATGGTGACGTCGCTCTGGCGGATTTCCTGGCCGTTGACCTTGGCGAGGACCGGATTGGCATCCTGCGCGTAAACCGGGAAACTGGTGAGAAAGGCCACCGCAACGGCGCCGGTCAGGGCAGCCAGGGTGCGGCCCGGGCGCAGGCCCGGCGTCAGGGCGAGCGATACGAAGGTCATGGAAAATCCTTATCTCGGATAAGAGCCTGTTGGGGACGGCGGACACTCTCCCAAACGTACCGTCTTGGCAACGCGAAAACTCTGTCAAAATGATGAAATCCTTGAGAGGTTCGCGCCGTTGACAACCCCCCACACGGGCCATATCTCTCCCCGACCGGGCCGGTGGCGAAGGCGCGATTTCGGCCGCGCCGTGGTCATTGAACCCCTGATTGCCCTGCTCCCACTCATCTCCCGGGGTCTTGCTTTTTTGGCGCTCCGCACCGGGGTCCAGACAGCAATCCGCCACAGACTTTGGATATGACGAGGCTGGGCGACCGCTGCACCATTCCACGGCCTTCGGGCCGCATTGCTAAAGACAGGATTTCGTGATGATCGGCGCGCTCGCCCGCAAGTTCTTCGGCTCTGCCAACGACCGCCGCGTCAAGGGATATCAATCGCGTGTTGCCGCGATCAACGCGCTGGAACCTGAGGTCGCAGCGCTGTCGGACGATGCGCTCAAAGCGCGCACCGCCGAGTTCAAGGCGCAACTCGAAGCCGGCAAGACTCTCGACGATCTCCTCGTTCCCGCTTTCGCCACCGTCCGCGAAGCCGCCAAGCGCACCCTCGGCCAGCGTCACTTCGACGTGCAGCTGATCGGCGGCATGGTGCTGCATGAGGGCGACATCGCCGAGATGAAGACCGGCGAAGGTAAGACGCTGGTCGCCACCCTCGCCGTCTATCTGAACGCGCTCGCCGGCCAGGGCGTGCATGTCGTGACCGTCAACGACTACCTGGCCAAGCGCGACAGCGGCTGGATGGGCCAGATCTACAGCTTCCTGGGCCTCACCACCGGCGTGATCGTTCACGGCCTCGACGATGCCGAGCGCCAGGCGGCCTATGCCTGCGACATCACCTACGGCACCAACAACGAATACGGCTTCGACTATCTGCGCGACAACATGAAGTACCGGCTGGAGGACATGGTCCAGCGCAAGCACTTCTACGCCATCGTCGACGAAGTCGACTCGATCCTCATCGACGAAGCGCGTACGCCGCTGATCATCTCCGGCCCGCTCGACGACCGCTCGGAATTCTACAACACCATCGACACCTTCCTGCCCAAGCTCGAAAAGGTCATCGACTTCGAAGTCGACGAGAAGCAGCGCACCGTGACGCTGACCGAAGCCGGCATGGAGAAGATCGAAACCCTGCTGCGCGATGCCGGCCAGCTCAAGGGCGAGACGCTGTATGACGTCGAGAACGTCTCCGTCGTGCATCACATCAATCAGGCGCTGCGCGCCCACTCGCTGTTCAACCGCGACAAGGACTACATCGTCCGCGACGACGAAGTGATCATCATCGACGAGTTCACCGGCCGCATGATGCAGGGTCGCCGTTATTCGGAAGGCCTGCACCAGGCGCTGGAGGCCAAGGAACATGTGACGGTCCAGCCGGAAAACCAGACGCTGGCCTCGATCACGTTCCAGAACTACTTCCGCATGTACAAGAAACTGGCCGGCATGACCGGTACGGCTCTGACCGAAGCGGATGAGCTGTTCGACATCTACAAGCTCGAAGTCGTCGAAGTGCCCACCAATGTCGGCATCGGCCGCATGGACGAGGACGACGAGGTCTATCGCACCCAGGACGAGAAGCACGCCGCCATCCTCGCCGAGATCGAGCGCGCCAATGCGCGGATGCAGCCGGTGCTGGTCGGCACCGCGTCGATCGAAAAATCGGAAGTGCTTGGCGAGTATCTGCTCAAGAACGGCTACAAGCTGATCGACTTCACCAAGCCGAAGGCGATGGACAAGCTCTATGCGGCCGCGCGTTCCGGCAAGCCGGCGAAACTGTTCGCGGTCCTGAATGCGCGCTTCCATGAGCAGGAAGCCTATATCGTCGCCGAAGCCGGCGTCCCCGGCGCCATCACCATCGCCACCAACATGGCCGGCCGCGGCACCGACATCAAACTCGGCGGCTCGGTCGAGATGCGCGCGCAGATCGAGACGGCCGAGATCGCCGACGAGGCCGAGAAGGTTGCCAAGATCGCCGAGATCAAGGCCGAGATCGAGCGCTTCCGCGAAATCGTGCTGAATGCCAAGGAAGTGGTCGAGATCGAGCCCGCCAAGGGCAGCAAGCCGGCCAAGACCGTCGAGAAGCCCGGCGGCCTCTACATCATGGGCTCCGAGCGCCACGAGTCACGCCGCATCGACAACCAGCTCCGCGGCCGCTCCGGCCGTCAGGGCGACCCTGGCCGGTCCAAGTTCTTCCTGTCGCTGGAAGACGACCTGATGCGCATCTTCGGCTCGGATCGTCTGGATACGATGCTGACGCGCCTCGGCCTGAAGGAAGGCGAAGCGATCATCCATCCGTGGATCAACAAGGCGCTCGAGAAAGCCCAGCAGAAGGTCGAGGCGCGCAACTTCGACATCCGCAAGAACCTGCTGAAATACGACGACGTGCAGAACGACCAGCGCAAGGTGATCTTCGAACAGCGCGTCGATCTGATGCAGAACGACTCGGTCGCCGAGACCGTCAACGACATGCGCCGCGCTTTCGTCGAGGACCTCGTCACCAAGCACGTGCCGGAAAACCAGTATGCCGAGCAGTGGGATGTGGCCGGCCTGAAGGAAGAGCTCAAGCGCGTACTCGATCTCGATCTTCCGGTCGACGAATGGGCCAAGGAAGAAGGCATCGCCGACGAAGAGCTGCTCAACCGTATCGAGCAGAAGGCCGACGAGCACATGGCCGCGAAGGTCGCCCAGTGGGGCCCCGACGTGATGCGTTACGTCGAGAAGACGATCCTGCTGCAGACGCTGGATCATCTGTGGCGCGAGCATCTGGTGATGCTGGATCACCTGCGTCAGGTCATCGGTCTGCGCGGCTACGGCCAGCGCGATCCGCTGCAGGAATACAAGGCGGAAGCTTTCAACCTGTTCGAGGCCATGATTTCCAATCTGCGCGAAGCCGTCACCGCGCAATTGATGCGCGTCGAAATCGTGCCGCCGGACGTGCAGCCCGAACTGCCTGTCATGGAAGCCCACAAGCTCGACTACAACACTGGCGAAGACGAAATGGCTTTCGCCAATGCGGCGCTCGCGCCGATGGGCCAGCAGCAGCCCGCCGTCGCCCGCGACCCGAACAACCAGGACACCTGGGGCAAGGTCGGCCGCAACGAAGATTGTCCCTGCGGCTCCGGCAAGAAGTTCAAGCACTGCCACGGGCGGTATGCATAAGCCGACCACCGGGTAAATCGCGAAGCCATCTGAAATCCCTCCCCGTTCGGGAGGGATTTTTCTTTGGGCTGTTGGTTCCACGCATTCACGCAGCCAAGCACTGCGCTGGACGACGCTGACGACGATTGGACAACGCGTCGCAGAGGACTAGCCTGTTTCATCGCGCCGACAAGAGCGGCCGCAGGAATGAGGGGGCGTGCCGATGATGTCCAATTCCGAAATGCTGATCCGCCTGATCTCCGCCGCGGCGCTCGGCAGTCTGATCGGTTTCGAGCGGGAGCGGCTGCTCTGGGCCGCGGGGATCCGCACGCATATGCTGGTCTGCGTCGGCTCCTGCCTGATCATGCTGGTCTCGCAATACGGCTTCTCCAACATCCTGCTCACGCAATCCAATGTCGTGCTCGATCCATCGCGCATCGCGGCGCAGGTGGTGTCCGGCATCGGCTTTCTCGGTGCGGGATCTATCCTGGCGCGCGGCGAGATCGTGAAAGGGCTCACGACAGCAGCAAGTATCTGGACGGTGGCAGCGATCGGGCTTGCGGTCGGCGGAGGATTGTATCTCGCGGCCGGCGCATCGACGGTGATCATCCTGATCATCCTCGTCGGTATCAAGCCGCTCGAGGAAGCCTATCGCTCGCGCAACCAGACGTGCATGCTGAAGGTGGAAGTCGAGAACAACGGCCTGACGCCGGAATTGCTGCGCGAGACATTGTCGCTGCGCGCCGGTCAGGTGAAGCGCTTCCTCGTGGAAAGCCGCGATCCCCAAGGCACCGACCAGCTCTCGATCCTGCTCAGCAAGGTGTCGTCACAGGATATCGCGAGCTATCCTTCGAAGCTGCAGGAGCTCGATGGCGTGCGTCAGGTGAGTATCGTCAAACGCGTCAGCGACAGCGGTGCCAATCACACGTGAGCGATATGTCTGCAGGGAGAGCGACGCGCGCCTCAGCGCATCGCGGAGAAGCGATCCGTGAACGAATTCGCGGACACGACCGGGGCTGCGCCTGACAGCGCGGCTGTGCCGGCGCCGCCGCCGGAGGCTGGCGTGGATGGTTCGGCCGACAGCGTCGGCTTGAGCGGCGGCCGCGCGGTGGCGACGAGCGGCGCAGGTGCGGCAGCCGGCTTCGCTGCAGCTACAGAAGCAGGCGTCGCAGGAGCAGCCGACGGGGCGGCCTTGCTGGCGACGGCCTTCGGCTTTGCGGCCGGTGTCGGCACGGGAGCGGCTGGCGCCGTAGTTGCGGTGGCGGTCGTTTCCGAGCCGCCGATGCCGACCTTCTTGGCGAGATTGCTGAAGAAGCCGCCGTCCGACGAGGCCGACGCGACACGCGTGGAGGGCGCGGCGACGACGGGTTCTTCCGATGCTGCGAACAGCGACGCCGAATAGGAGGTTGTCGCCGCAGCGGTCGCCTTCGGCGGATTGACGTGCGGCGGGATGGTGCCCGGTGCGCGCGAATAGGCGGCGGTCTGCACACCCGGCGGCTCCGGATCCGACAGGCCGGTGGCGCCATCGGGCAGTTTGGAGGCGAAGACGCGATTCATGCCGCCGTCGATATCGGGACGGCGCTGCGCGACTGGCGTGCCCTTGGCAACCAGTTCGGCAATCTTCGCATCATCCTGCGCCTGCTTGGCGCTGACGGCATCGGCGATCTCGGACGGGATCTGGTAGACTGGGCACTTGGCCGAGGCATTGAACACCAGCGGCTTGGTCGATCCTGCAGGTGCGGCCGGATCGAACACATACTTGTTCTCGCAGAACTCGACCTTCGGCTCCTGCCGCGTCACTTCGAAATGATCATAGCCCTGCTTGATCATCTTCCAGAACGGCATGTTCGGGTTATTGCGATGCTTGGCCATGTTGACCGGCGTCATCTTGAACGGAAACGCCGCGAACTGGAACGAGCGCTGTCCGCCGAAGAAGGATTCACGGCCCAGCGAATAGATCTCGGCGATCTGTTCGTCGGTCATGGCGAAACAGCCCCGCGACGAGCAATCGCCGTGCACCATCAGCTGCGAACCGGTGCGTCCCAGCGACTTGTCAAAGGCGTTGGGGAAACCGGTATTGAACGAGAGATAATAGGACGAGCGCGGATTCATCTGCGCCGGCGTGATCGAATAGAAACCTTCCGGTGCCTGGCGATCGCCTTCTTTGACCTTCGGACCGAGGTCGCCGGACCAGCGGCAGATCGGATAGGTCTTCAGCAGTGCAAACTGGCCGGAGCGGTTCTGCTTCCAGACTTCGAGTTCGGCTTCCTGCTTGAACACACGAACCAGCATCGGCGACTGCAGGTCCATGTCCTTTTCAGTCATCTCGGCGACGAGCTTAGGAGGAACGGGCTGGTTGGCCTTCGCGTTGCTGGCGAGCGACATGTCTTCGCCGTTGCAGCCGGCCAGCACCACGCCTGTCGCAAGTACGACCGACGTCAGCAGCGCGCGAACAAGCGAGCGATGTTTCAAAGCCAAGCTCCGCAGCCGACGGGACGTCGACACCCCAAGGAATAAAGACAAATGAGCCCTTATTCGTACGCAAATATTAGCCTTAAGGCCCCTTGCTCGCAAGGCAACTGGCCGTGAGCAACAGGTTCCGTTCCGGCGATGGTCAACAGAGATTGAAGATCTCAGGCCGGGCGGAATTGCGGCGGTATCTGGCGGGAAGGCGAATTAAGCAGGCGGCGATGGGTTATGCTTAATAGTTTGGCAGCGCTCTCGACCCTCATGGCCGGCTTGTCCCAGCCACCTACGTCTTTGTTCACTCGCCGCCAAAGACGTGGATGCCCCGGCACATCCAGCGAAGCTCGCTTCGCGCTGGCCGGGCACGACGAACATTGGCAAGGGCGTGGACAACCTCGGAGCGCCTCAGGAGCCCCGGACCACGGTCTTCAAGTAGTTGTAAGCCTTGATGATTTCGATCAACCGGTCCTCGGTGGAGCGGTCGCCGCCATTGGCGTCGGGGTGGTGCTGCTTCACCAGCGCTTTGTACTGCGCCTTGACGTCGTCCAGCGTCGCGCTGGGGCCGAGACCCATGACTTGCAGCGCCTTGCGCTCGGCATTGAAGATCTTGCGGGTTTCTTCCTTGATCGGCTGCTGCGGCTTGCGGGCCCGGCCGCGCCCCATACCCATGCCGTTCATCTCATTGAACATGGCAAACGGATCGATCGCGCCGTCGAGGTCGGGCTGCCCGGCCTTGGTTTTGTCCGCAGAGCCATTGGCGCCCATCTTCCAGGTCGGACGATGGCCGGTCAGCGCATCCTTCTGGTACTTGGCGACCGCGTCTGGGGCCATACCCTGGAAGAAGTTGTAGCCCTGATTGTATTCGCGGACATGGTTCAGGCAGAAGTGCCAGTATTCCTTGTCCTGCGCGCGGCCCTTGGGCGCGCGGTGCGGACCCTTGTTCTTGCACTCGGGCCACTCGCACATAATAGCTTCTTCGCGCGCAGCGGCCTGCTGCTTCGCGCTCAGCTTGTTCGGCTTGATACGGATGCTGTCGAAGAATTTGGATGAGTCGATGGGCATGGCTGACTATGACAACGCAATGCAAAAAGCTTCAAGTCTTGACATTCCGATTACCTCATTCGGCGCCCTGCGCCGCACCAATATGGTCGCCACATCGTGATTGACCATGAGTGGGGCGAACCGCTAAGCCGGCCATCATGACCATGAAAGATAACATCACAAAGAAGCTGACAGAGGCTTTCGCGCCCCTCAGCCTCGACGTTTCAGATGAATCGCATCTGCATGCCGGTCACATGGGCCACCGCCCGGAGGGTGAAACCCACTTCAGGGTCAATATTGTGTCGGAGGCCTTCGAAGGGAAGAGCCGGATCGACCGCCATCGCATGATCAACGAACTGCTGGCGGCGGAACTCGCGGGAACGGTACATGCGCTGGCGCTGAAACCGCAGACGCCGAAGGAAGCGGGCTAGGTTTCGTCGCGGCACCCTACACCGTCATTCCGGGGCGCGAGCGCCACTCGGCGATCGCGAACCCGGAATCTCAGCATGGGAGTCTCCAACAGCGCCAAGCCATGTCCAGCTTCCGGGTTCGCGCGCACGAAGACGCGCCCCCGCCCCGGAATGACGAGTGTGGGCTGGTCCTACTTCTTCAGCGACGCGATCGCCTCGAGGACGTTCGGCTTCAGCCCGGCGCCGCCCGCATCCAGATGTTCGAAGATCTTCTTCCGCATGCGCGGATCCCAGAACTTCTTGATGTGCTCGGCAATGCCGGCCACGGCGTGATCGTGGCCCTGGCTGTTGAAGAAGTCGCCGATCTGGTTGGCCATATAGATCAGCCGGTCAGGCGACGTCGATGTGTGGGTGTCCATGCTCTTGCCCTGATGCATCCGCGGTGGCGCCGTGCTGACGCACGCGGTGCTGATGTGTGAAAACTTCGAACCCGTCGCTGCGCGCGATCGCGGCCAACGTAATGCCTGCAGCCTCCGCCATGCGAATGGCAAGCGCGGTGGGTGCCGAAACCGACACCATGAGCGGCGCGCCGATGGCGGCGGTCTTCTGCACCATCTCGACAGAGACGCGGCTGGTCAGCAGCACCATGCCCCGCCCTGCATCGACCTTGGCCTGCGCCAGCGCGCCGGCCAGCTTGTCGAGCGCATTATGACGGCCGACATCCTCACGCAACGCGACGATGTCGTCGGCCGGCGTCCAGAACGCCGCGGCGTGCACGGCGCGGGTCTGGATGTTGACCTTCTGCAGCGGCGACAGCGTCTCCATCGCCGCCATGATCTGCTCGAAGGAGAACGCGCCGCCGGGCGCGACGATGGCCGCCGGCTTAACGGCTTCAGAAATCGAGTCGATGCCGCACAGACCGCAGCCCGTCGGCCCGGCGATCTGCCGGCGCCGTGCGCTGATGCTCTCGGCCTTCTCGCCTGCGAGCCACATGCGCAGCTCAACGCCATCGTCGAATTCAACGGCCTCGAAACTCTCGATCTCGTTGATCGAGGTGACCACGCCTTCGCTCAGGCTGAAGCCATAGGCGAAGTCGCGATAGTCCTGCGGCGTCCCCATCATGACGGCATAGGTGCCGCCATTATAGGTGATCGCCAGCGCGGTCTCTTCCGGCACCGCGCGCAACCCCTCGCTGACGCCGGACTGGTGCCAGATCTTGCGGGGGACTGAGCGAACCGGCTCGTGCATGTCTGGTCTCCAGACCTACTCCGCGGCTTCCACGACGGGCATGGCGATCCGGCGCGACTGGCGGGCCTGCTCGTCATATTCCTTCTGCCACTCGGACGGACCGTTCGAGGGCGAGATCTGCACCGCGGTCACCTTGTATTCCGGGCAGTTGGTGGCCCAGTCCGAGAACTCGGTGGTGATGACGTTGGCCTGCGTGGTCGGGTGATGGAAGGTCGTATAGACCACGCCCGGCGCCATACGCTCGGTTAGCAGCGCACGCAACGTCGTCTCGCCGGCGCGGCTCTGCAGCTTCACCCAGTCGCCGTCGCGGATGCCACGCAGTTCGGCGTCATGCGGATGCAGCTCCAGACGATCCTCTTCATGCCAGACCACATTCTCGGTGCGCCGTGTCTGCGCGCCGACATTGTACTGGCTGAGAATACGGCCGGTGGTGAGCAGCAGCGGGAAGCGCGGCCCGGTACGCTCGTCGGTGGCAATGTATTCGGTGAGCATAAACTTGCCCTTGCCGCGCACGAAGCCGTCCATATGCATAATCGGCGTGCCCAGAGGCTGCTTCTCGTTACACGGCCACTGCACCGAACCAACCTCCTCCAGCTTCGCATAGGAGACGCCGGCGAAAGTCGGCGTCAGCGCCGCGATTTCGTCCATGATCTCCGAGGGGTGGTTATATTTCATCTCATAGCCGAGTGCCTTGGCGAATCCCAAGGTCACTTCCCAATCCTCAAGACCATTCTTCGGCGACATCACCTTGCGGACGCGCTGAATGCGACGTTCGGCATTGGTGAAAGTGCCGTTCTTCTCCAGGAAGGTGGAGCCCGGGAAGAACACGTGGGCGTAGTTGGCGGTCTCGTTCAGGAACAGGTCGTGGACGATGACGCATTCCATCGCCGACAGCGCCGCGACCACATGCTTGGTGTTGGGGTCGGACTGCAGGATGTCTTCGCCCTGGACGTAGAGGCCCATGAAAGTGCCTTCGGTGGCGGCATCGAACATGTTGGGAATGCGCAGGCCCGGCTCACTGTTGAGCTTGACGTTCCACATTGCTTCGAACTGCTCGCGCACCGCATCGCCCGAGATGTGGCGATAGCCTGGCAGTTCGTGCGGGAACGAGCCCATGTCGCAGGAGCCCTGCACGTTGTTCTGGCCACGCAGCGGATTCACGCCGACGCCGGGACGGCCGATATTGCCGGTCGCCATCGCGAGGTTCGCGATCGCGATCACGGTGGTCGAACCCTGGCTGTGCTCGGTGACGCCAAGACCGTAATAGATCGCACCGTTGCCACCGGTGGCGAACAAACGGGCCGCGGCGCGCAGCTCTTTCGGATCTACGCCGGTCATGATGGCGGTGGCTTCGGGGCTGTGGTTCGGCTGCGCGACGAAGGCCGCCCAGTCCTCGAACTCGCTCCAGTCACAGCGCTCGCGGATGAAGGTCTCGTCGGCGAGGCCTTCGGTGACGATGACATGGGCCAGCGCGGTGAGCACGGCGACATTAGTGCCGGGCATCAGGGGCAGATGGTGCTGCGCCTCGATATGGGCCGAGCGCACGATATCGGTTTGGCGCGGATCGACCACGATCAGCTTGGCGCCGGCGCGCAAACGCTTCTTCAGGCGCGATGCAAACACCGGATGGCCATCGGTCGGGTTGGCGCCGATGATCATCACGACATCGGTATCTTCCACCGAGTCGAAATCCTGCGTGCCGGCCGAGGTACCAAAGGTCGAGGACAGGCCGTAGCCCGTCGGCGAATGGCAGACACGCGCGCAGGTATCGACGTTGTTGTTGCCGAAGCCGGCGCGGATCAGCTTCTGCACCACGAATACTTCTTCATTGGTGCAGCGCGACGAGGTGATGCCGCCGATGGAGTCTTTGCCGTGTTTGGCCTGGATGCCCTTGAACTTCTTGGCCGCGAAATTGAAGGCCTCATCCCATGACACTTCCTGCCATGGATCGGTGATTTTCTCGCGAATCATCGGATTGAGGATGCGCTCCTTGTGGTTCGCATAGCCCCAGGCGAAACGGCCCTTGACGCAGGAATGGCCGCGATTGGCCTTGCCGTCCTTGTACGGCACCATGCGCACCAGCTCCTCGCCGCGCATTTCCGCCTTGAAGGTACAGCCGACGCCGCAATAGGCGCAGGTAGTCACAGCCGAGTGCTCGGGCTGGCCGATCTCGATCACGGCCTTCTCGGTCAGCGTCGCGGTCGGGCAGGCCTGCACGCAGGCGCCGCAGGACACGCATTCCGAACCCAGGAAGCTCTCGCTCATGCCCGGCGAGACCCGGCTCTCGAAACCGCGGCCGGAGATCGTCAGCGCGAAAGTGCCCTGAACTTCTTCACAGGCGCGAACGCAGCGCGAGCAGACGATGCACTTGGAGGGATCGTATGTGAAGTACGGATTCGACTCGTCCTTCGCCATCCAGTGATCGTTTTCGCAGGCTTCCGGCGAATTGTGATTGTGCTTCGGGCCAGACTTGGCGAACACATGGTTCTCGCCGTCATAACCGTAACGCACGTCGCGCAGGCCGACGGCGCCGGCCATATCCTGCAATTCGCAATCGCCATTGGCGGCGCAGGTGAGACAGTCGAGCGGATGGTCGGAGATATAGAGCTCCATCACGCCCTTGCGCAGCGCCGCGAGCCGCGCATTCTGAGTATGAACCACGAGGCCTTCCATGGCCGGCGTGGTGCAGGAGGCAGGCGTGCCCGCGCGGCCTTCGATCTCGACGAGACAGAGACGACAGGAGCCGAAGGCATCCACCATGTCGGTGGCGCAGAGTTTCGGAATCTGCGTACCCATCTCCATGGCGGCGCGCATGATGGAGGTGCCCTCGGGCACCGAGACGCTCTGCCCGTCGATGGTCAGCGTGACCATCTTTTCGGACTTCGAACGCGGCGTACCAAAATCGATTTCGTGAACGAGCGACATGTGTTGCTCCTTTACTCTGCGGCCTGAAGGCGCGATGGCGCCGGACCGAAATCTCCAGGGAAATGTTTCAGCGCACTCATCACCGGATACGGCGTGAAGCCGCCCAGCGCACAGAGCGAACCGAACTTCATGGTGTTGCTGAGGTCCTGCAGCACGGCGATGTTCTCGGCGACGCGTTCACCACGGCGGATTTTGTCGATGGTCTCGACGCCGCGGGTGGAGCCGATGCGGCACGGCGTGCACTTGCCGCAGGATTCGATGGCGCAGAATTCCATCGCGAAACGCGCCTGCTTAGACATATCGACGGTGTCGTCGAACACCACGATGCCGCCATGGCCGATCAGGCCGTCGCGCTTGGCGAAAGCCTCGTAGTCGAACGGCGTGTCGAACAATTCGCGCGGGAAGTAGGCACCGAGCGGGCCGCCGACCTGCACTGCGCGAACCGGCTTGCCGGTAAACGTGCCGCCGCCGATATCGTCGATCAACTCACCCAGCGTGATGCCGAAAGCGACTTCGAAGAGGCCGCCGAACTTGACGTTACCCGCGAGCTGGATCGGCATCGTGCCGCGCGAGCGGCCCATGCCGTAATCCGCATAGGCCTTTGCGCCGTTGTCGAGAATGAACGGTATCGCCGCAAACGAGAGCACGTTGTTGATGACCGTCGGCTTACCGAACAGGCCTTTATGGGCCGGCAGCGGCGGCTTGGCGCGGACGATGCCACGGCGACCTTCGAGACTCTCCAGCAGCGAAGTCTCCTCGCCGCAGACATAAGCGCCGGCGCCGACGCGGACTTCGAGATCGAATGTATGCGCCGAGCCGCGAATCTTGTCGCCGAGATAACCGGCGCGCTTGGCGGCAGCGATACCCTCATTCATCGCCTCGACGGCATGCGGATATTCCGAACGGATATAGATGTAGCCCTTGGTGGCGCCCACCGCGATGCCGGCAATGGTCATGCCTTCGATCACCACGAAGGGATCGCCTTCCATGATCATGCGGTCGGCGAAGGTGCCGCTGTCGCCCTCGTCCGCATTGCAGACGATGAATTTACGATCGGCTTTGGTATCGGCAACGGTCTTCCACTTGATACCGGTCGGGAAGCCAGCGCCACCGCGGCCACGCAGGCCGGATGTGGTGACGTCGGCAATGATGCCGGCGCTATCCAGCGTCAGCGCGCGCGCGAGGCCCCTGTAGCCATCATGCGCGATGTAATCCTCGACCGACCGGGGATCGACGACGCCGCAGCGCACAAAGGTCAGACGCGTCTGCTTCTTGAGCCACGGAATCTCCTCCGCGACACCAAGACGCAGCGCGTGAGAGCCGTTTGCGACCATCGCATCGAGCACCGACGCAACGTCTTTCTCTTCGACCGGCCCGAAGGCGACACGGCCTTCCGGCGTCGCGACTTCGATCATCGGCTCCAGCCACAGCAATCCGCGCGAACCGGGGCGAATGATCTCGATTGCAAGCTTGCGCTTTTGAGCCTCCGCTTCGAAGGCACTGACGAGTTCATCGGCGCCGACTGAAACGGCGGCCGCATCGCGCGGAATGTAGATCTTGAGAGCCTTGTCAGACGATGTCATCGCTGTGCCTCCGCGACCAGCGCATCGATGCGCTTCTCATCGAGGCGGCCAACCAGACGGCCATCGAGCATCGCCGATGGCGCCGTGGCGCAGAGCCCGAGGCAATAGATCGGCTCCAACGTAACACGCTGATCCGCCGTCGTGTTTCCAAACTTTACACCCAATTTCGCTTCCGCGCGCGCCGCAAGTGCATCGCCGCCAGCCGCTTGGCAAGCCTCCGCGCGGCAGATCTTCAGCACATGCTTGCCGGCCGGCTCGTGGCGGAAGTCATGGTAGAAAGTGAACACGCCATGGACCTCGGCGCGCGACAGGTTACGCGCCAGCGCGATCATCGGGATTGCCGCCTCTGGCACATAACCAAAGGCTTCCTGCATCGCATGCAGAATCACGATCACGCCACCTTCCACATGGGACAGGCTCTCGATGATCTCGGTGCCTCGGTCGGCACTCCAAGGCTCATAAGCATTCGGCTCGTAGGCTGCGTTCATCCCGGTACTCAATTGATCTTATGACTGGAGAACCAATCAAAATTGGAATCGATCCAAAGATCAATAAAGCTGTCTCATGCTGCGATACGGAAACGGTATCGACACCCGGCGAAATCGATGAATTTGAAATGGTTAGCTTGGTTGCAGCGCAGCAATTGCAGCACCCGAAAAGAAGGTCTTACGCCTCCAGCGACGGCGCAACCTCCCGGGCGATCTGCACCAGAGTCGCCACCAGCGGGGTCATGGGATCGCGCTGGGGCACCACAAGGCCGACGCCATAATTCACCACAGGATCGACGATCGGGATCATACGGACCGAGTCATTGGCGGTCAGACCCAGCGTCTCCGCCAACTTGGCCGGCATCACGCTGGCCCAGCGGCCGGTCTTCACATGGGTATAGAGCACGATAATCGAGTTCGACGTCAGCATCGGCATCGCCTCGGCGCCGACCGACTTCAGGGCACGATCAATGATGCGCCGGTTCTGCATGTCGGGGGTCAGCAGGCATAGCGGCACCTGGCCGACTTCGGACCAGGTGACACTCTTGCGATCGCCGAACATGCTGTCCGGCGAGGTCAGCAGCCGGTAGCTTTCTTTATAAAGCGGGATCGAACGCACTTTGCCGAGCGGTTCGTTCTCGATGTAGGTCAGGCCCGCATCGACTTCGAGATTTTCAAGCAGACCGAGCACGGCCGTGGAGGTGCAGGACACGATGCGAAACCGCACATCGGGATGCCGCGCACGAAACGGCGTCGTCAGTGAGGCGACCATGCCGAGCACCGTAGGAATTGCGGCAATGCGGATCTCGCCGGACAGACTGTCCTTGAGGCCGTTGATTTCCTGCTTCATCGCGCGAGCATCACCGACGATGCGGCGTGCCCAGTCGAGTGCGCGTTCGCCTTCCGGCGTAAACCCCTGGAAGCGCGAGCCGCGCTGCACCAGCATCACGCCGAGCATGTCCTCGAGCTGCTTGAGGCTGGTGGACATGGTGGGCTGCGTCACGCCGCAAGCTTCCGCGGCGCGGCCGAAATGCCGTTCCTTCGCCAGCGACAACAGCAGTTCAAGTTTTTCGATCAAGGGGCGCCCCGCTCCGACCACATCATTTTTGCCGAGGTGCGGCGCGACGATCGCGTGTGTGGCCTTCGGTACCCGCCCTCGGGGCAAAGCATATGGTGCGAAGCCGCTTTGCCGCAACCATCGCAGTAGGACGAGTAGAGATCAGCCCCGGCCAAGCTTCCCGCTTCAAGATAGAATCTGGTTGGGGTCTTTGGGGCGGTCTGCTTCGTCGCGGGGTCCAAGGCCCCGGCGACGACAGCAAACGGCAAGTACGATCAGCAAGAAGGCTGATCCGAGATCAACCCAGGCGGCTGATCTGCTCTTCGGTCACGACACGCTCGATGTTCTCGGACTTGCTCTTGATCCGGTAACGCGGGCGACCATCGGCTTCGATCGGAAGGCGAGAGGTGATGGTGTAGATGCTGCGTTCCTTGATGGTGGAACGGCCCTGCGGCCCCTGCAGCTGGTGGTGAACGTCCTCATTAATTGCGTAGTTATGCGCCATTATTCATACTCTCCACGATGAGCGGCTTTTAGCCACAACTTGCTCAAAAAGCAAGAAATCTCTAGCAATTTCGGTCAGATAGCTCGTCAGTCCTGATATGCAACGATGGGCAACAGGTCATAATTTGGACGCCTCTGCGACAGATTCCATCTCATGCTGCCGATCTGGTCGGCAGCAATTCTGTCGTTTTCAGAGGGGGTTGGACTGATTCAAGGGCGTGCCGCCATGACACAGTTCCCGCGCCCTTTCCGCGTTAGCAATAATCATGGAATACCAGCCGGGCCACTCGAAATTGGCCCAAAAAAGCCGAAAAACCACCGGCAGGGCATTGCCGGTGGTTTCGGAGATTTACAGCAGAGTGCGCGAGTCTCCTTGAAGACCTAGGGCCGTCAAAAAATTTGCCGGCTGCGCACGAAAATATTACATGAGCCAGAATGTTGAGCGCAATACCTGATTTGCTCAATCAAATATATTATTGGCCGCTATCGTGAACGGGGACTGTTATATGGCCCGGCGCGAGGCCTGCCCGGGCACGTTCGGACATCCTGTGAAATGCGGTTTCGATATCACGCGCCAGACGCCGGGTGTCGAAGGCCGGCATGTTCAGACGATTGGCCGATAACTTCTGCCGGATCGACGACAACCGCTCGGGATTTTCCGCCAGTTCGATCGCCATGCACTCATAGTCGTCTCGCTTCGCCGTAATCAGCTCCGGCACACCCAGATTCTGCAGAAGACTCGCGGCGACGCGCCCTGCAAAGGTTTCTCCATGACACGTCAGCAACGGCAATCCAGCCCATAATGCGTCGCTCGCTGTGGTATGCGCGTTGTACGGCAACGTATCGAGAAACAGATCCGCACAACGATGTCGCGCCAGGTGCTCGGCCGGCGACATGCGCGCGGCAAAGACCAGACGCGCGGGGTCGATGCCCCGCAATTCCGCTTCGCGGCGCAGATTCGCCACAGCCGCAGCGCTGTCCTCCAGCAGCCAGAGAACGCTACCGTCAACGGCTGAGAGAATCCGCGTCCAGCTATCGAAGACATCGGGCGTGATCTTGTAGGCATTGTTGAAGCAACAGAACACGAAGCCCTGCGCGGGCAAGCCGATCTCGGCACGTGTGAATGCACGCGTCGATATCTCCCGGCGATCGTCATTGGCCTGATAGCAATTCGGCAGCCAAGCCACCTTCTCGCTATAGAATTGCCGGTGCTCGGGCGGCAGAACGTGCTGATCGGCGAGGATGTAATCCATGAAACCCGCGCCGAGCGTACCGGGAAAGCCGAGATAATTGACCTGCACCGACGCGGCCCTGCGCGCGAATACGCCGGTGCGCTGCTCGCCGAAATAGCCATTGAGATTGACGAGGATGTCGATGCGCTGCGCACGAATGGCGTCCACCGCCTGCGGATCGTTCAGTGTGGAGATATCGACGATCCCATCCACGGCGCCAGCGATGCGTCGCCTGATGTCGCTGCCGTCGTCATACCCGTTGTCGATGGCGAAAATCTCGAACGCGCATTTGTCGTGCTGCTCCAGCACGCCGACCAGCAGCAGCGAGGTCGCCTGCTGTCGAAATTCACCGGACAGATATCCGATGCGGATTTTTGCATTCGGCCCGGTCGGGGACGCGCGCAGCAACGGGGCTTGCAGAGGAAAACGCGAGGCGTTGGTCAGTTCGGCGCAGCGCTGCAGGCTGCGTTCCGAGGTCGCCACGCCCTGCCAACCGAACGGCTCGGCGGCCAGTTTGCCGGCTATGAGATCAGCCTCGATCTCGGCAATCAGCGCATTCGCGTCATGCCAGTCGCAGACCAGCATCTTCTGATGCAGCAGGTTGCCTTTCAGCAGCGGCATGTCCGGATTGAACTGGCGTGCGCGGCCATAGGCCTCCACCGCTTCTGCCGGCATCCGCATCTGGCCAAAGATGTAGCCGCGACCAAACCAAGCTTCTGCCAGATCGGGCTGCAAGGCGAGCGCCGACTCGCAAGCCGCGAGGGCCTCGTCATAGCGCTTCAACTCCGCCAGCGACTTGCTCTTGTTGAAGAAGGCCGCGGCGTAGCGCGGATTGAGCGCCAGCGCGCGATCGAAATCCGCCAGCGCGGCGGGGTAGTCGCGCAGATCGTTCAGAACCGTGCCACGATTATTCAGCGTTTCGGCATTGCCGGGATTGATCGCGAGCGATTCGGTGAAACGCTGCAATGCCTCGTCCGGCCGATTCAGCGCCTTCAGCACCAGTCCGTAATTGTAGAAGGTGGCATCCGACGTCGCATCGATGCGCAGGGCCGCCTTCAGATGCGGCTCGGCCTCCGCATGGCGCTTCAGCGCCACCAGCACGATGGCGAGAATATTCAGCGCCGGGAAATGCTTCGGATCCTTGCGCAAGAACTTGCTGAACCCGCGCTCGGCCTCCTGGAGGCGGCCCTGCTGGAAGGCGGCGAATGCGCTTTGAAACAGTTCAGCTGGAGACGCCATGATCCTGCGGACTTCGGGCTTTACGGCTTGCGCGGCCGGAGGCCACGCCGCCCGGTATAGACGCCCGTCTCCGCGGCGTCGAGAACGCCTAGTCGAGCGGACGAAGTCGGACGCGGCTCTATAAAGCAAAAACCCCCGGCAGTTTCCTGCCGGGGGTCTTTGTTTCAAAGACTAGTCGTCGTGAGACGATCAGAATTAGAAGGAGCGCAGGATCTGCACAGCGCCGTTGTAAACGTTCTGGTTGCCGAGCGCGTAGTCTTGAGCAGGCTTGCCGGTCACAGCAGCGCCGGTAAGGGTGCCACCGAGGTTCTGCTCGAGACGGCTATAGGTGAACTGAGCCGACAGCGTCAGATTCTGGACCGGGGTCCAGGCAGTACGGGTGCCGATCTGGGCTAGGCCGAGATCGAAGTTGCCGGATGAACCAACGAGGGTACCGTTGTTCGAGCCGCCCACCCTGCCCGGAGCGAAAGCAGCGGCGAGGAGCGCGTTGCCACCAGCGCCATACGAAATATGGCTGTAGTTACCGAACAGCGATGTACGCCAGGCCGGGGTCCAGTAGTGCTCATAGAACGCGCTGACTTCCCAGGCGTCGCTCTGAATGATCTGGCCACCGTTGGTGTAGACGCCGTCAAGCACGTAGCCGAAGCCCATGGTGTTACCGGTGATCTTGGCATAACGACCGCCGCCGTTGGTGTCGGTCGTGCCACCGAAGACATACTTGGCAGCGCCCTTGCCGTAGCTGGCTTCGAGCTTCAAGCTGTCGCCTGCGCCGGTGGGCAGGTTCTTGAACTCGACAGCGCCGGTCACCGCGAAGCCGTACTTGTCGTCGGGGTGGCCGAGCGACTCGTTACCAGCAGCACCAAGAGCAGTAGAGTAGAAGGTCGGGGTAATGGTGTGCATCGCGGCACCGAAGTGCAGCGTGCCCCAAGCCTGATCGAGGCGGATGTTGCCGACGATATCAGGAATGTGGTTACCACCGTACGAGTTGCCGGTGAAGGTATTCGACGCGACACCGTAGGCGCCGGCGGTGTTGGCGCCGAACGGACCAACGAACGGTGTGATGTTGTTGATGACACCAGCGTTGCGGTAGGGCGAAGCGTTCTCGATCGAGATCGTGCCCGACACACCGTTACCGAACGAAGCGGTGTAAGCGAGCTGCGGGATACCGGTCGCGTTGTTCGAACCGGCGTTGAAGCCCGACGAAATGTACGGCTTGGCGAGCGCCCACTGGGGATCGAACTGCGAGACGGCCTTACCGAAGGTGAAGCCGGCGAACTGGATGAATGCGTAGTCGACTTCGGTGTAACCACCAGCGATCGATTCACGATCCTGGAGGAAGTCGAACTGGATGTTCGCGTAGGTACGAACCACACCGTATTCGGTCGCGGTACGGGTGTCCGTCGTCAAGTTGACGCGTTCACGGGTCGAGTAATAGTTCTTCGCGAACGTACCAGCGCCGCCAGCGCCGCCCTGCCAGAACGGCACGTCGTAGGTGCCACCGTTGAAGGCAACGTCCAAACGGATCGCGCCGCCGATCTTGATGCAGGTATCGGTGCCCGGGATGTAGTAGAAGCCTGCGCCGTAGAGCGAGCAGATCTTCACGTATTCCACTGCCTTGGCCTTCACCGGAAGATCGGCTGCCTGAGCTCCGCCGATGGCGATCAGACCCGCCGCCGAGCCGAGGATAAGGCTCTTAATCATCGTCATGTTAAACCTCCAAGTTGTCCAAAAGGGAAGGTTCCGGATCTGCCAGGCGCGTGCGCCCGAAGATTTAGTCCCCCAAGTCCCCAAACTAACCGCTAGAGCACTTCGCGCTTTCGGAAACACCCGCATAACGCGAGGCACTCAAGCGAACTACTTCAACGGGACGATCGAGGGTTTCCCCATCGCCGGAACTGAGAATGCCTGCGCAATTCTTAGAAGCAAAATACTTTATGAACTCAGGTAACTTTATCGCGATGCAGTGTGGTTTCCCGGCAACACACGAAATCGTGGTTTGCGCGTCACAATTCACTGATACAATTATAGAATTCTGAGAAGTGTGGGACGATGGAATGGCCGGCGGGGCAGTGGTGACTATGCGTGGGGGATCTGCGGGCTGGAACGAAAATGAGCTTTCGATTTGGGTGACCGGCCAGAATCAGGAGATCATCCGACAGTTCATCTGGGACATCGCCTCGATCAACGTCCATCTTGAGGGAATCCGACAGTTCTGGGCCAAGGAGCTCGGCATCAGCGGACCGCAATGGATGATCCTGATGGCCGTCAGCGACCTCGATCGCGGCAACGGCGTGCCGGTCAAGGATGTGTCCGCCATGCTCCACGTCGACCCCTCCTTCGTCACCACCCAATCCAAGATGCTCGAGAAGAATGGCTTCATGCGGCGCGTCGCGTCCCGCGAGGATGCCCGCGTTGTACTGATGTCGCTGTCCGACAAGGCCAGCAAGAAGATCTCCGCGCTATCAACCCGCAGGGAGTCGCTCGGGGATTTCATTCTCAGCGATTTCGACGAGCAGGCCTTGAAGGAGATCGGACAGCACATGTCCCGGCTCAAGAGTCGCCTCGAAAAAGCGACACTGATGCTGGAAGTCGAGAGCTGAACGTCGCCGGGTGAGCGGCGGTCAATCGACCGAGCCGCGCCCTACTTCGTCCCTGCGCGCAGGCGATCGACAATCCAGTCGAAGATGAACTCGTTGCCCACGGTCGGAATATCGATCTGGGCGGGCGGGGCCACCGTTTCCGACGCGCGAAAGATCTTCAGTTCGATGTCGAGGCCGTTTTGTTTCATGACGCGGCAACATTCCGTGACGTGATCGACATCGAGCCAGTCGCGCTCGCCCATCGCAACCAGGACCGGGCATTTGATATTGGCGGCGACACTGCTGCTGTTGAAGCCCTCGATTTCACTCGGACAGCCCAGACCAGCCCGGCCTGAAATGCGGCTGGCAATAAACGCGCGCTCGTGAAGCTCCCAGATTCCGGCATCGCAAACAGCTGCTGCAAAGCGGTCGTCGAGATTGGCGCCGCGCGTCGCAAAGGCAGCTCCCAGGCCGTCTCCGAAGATCGCAATTCGCTCCTGATCGATATCGCTGCGGTCGGCCAGGAAATCGACCCAGCCGCTGATCGCCGTTTCGACCTCATACCGACAAGGCGACCCGATCATCTCCTGGCTATAGGATTGACCGGGCAAATCGACGAGCAACAGCGAGAGACCGCGGTCCAGCGCGTAGCTGGGCACCCTGTGCAGATGCTCTTCCTTGTAGTGGCCCTGCCCGACGACGCAGAGAACGACCGGCAGCGGCCGCGTCGCGCGCGGCGCAGGAACGAAGTATCCCTGCAACACACCGTCCCGCCACGGGATCTCGACGACCTCGCCGGCAGGCGTTGCATGCTGCACGTAAAGTCGGGCGCAATCCTGCATCAGTGCGATGGCGGCGCCTTGCCGCGGATCGCTGCAAGCGAGCATGACCTGAGCAGTGCGATAGTAGTTGGCTGCGCGCAGCCAGTTGCTCAGCGCCGTCGGGATTCGGCCGCTGGCCAGCGCCTCCGCGGCGCGCTCACGGTTGATATCAGCCGCGCTATGCCATTCGCGATACCAGCTCTCGTCATCGCGCGGATTGATGCGCTCCGCCGCCAGGAAACATTCCGAAACGGTACTTCCGCCTTCCTGCGCCGCGCGCAGCACGCGCAGGAACTGCAGCGAAAAGTCTTCATGGCCGGGCCATTGCTGCCAGCCGCGCCCCTGCGACGATGGGATGGCCCTGCCGAAATCGATAATGGTCACATCCCTGGCCCTTGACGGAGATCGCTTGGAAGATCGACGAGAAGCATGGGTCTTGCCGCCCATTTGTGTACTGCCAGACACACTCAGGAGTCTGACTTTTCAGCAGTATTATCCGCGCTTTACGAGGGGGCAAGCATGATTATTATACCGCAACTGCACCAATTGAATGCTGCAGCGCCAACGAATTCTGCATCCAGACCCGATGCCGCGTAACTTTCGCGAAGGCTCGTTACTTCGGAACGACGGCCTGTGCATCGACCCAGATTTGTGCACCCCTTTCGCGCACCGGATAGCGTCGCAAACCCCTGCTGGGCCAGCCCGGCGACATGCTGCCGTCTGCCAGATCGAACCAGGCCAGATGACGCGGACAGTGCAGCCGGCGATCGGCGACGCGGCCAAGGCTGAGATCGGCCTGCTCATGCGGACAGGCGCGCTCGCAGGCATAGATCGTCTCGCCATCCTGCACGATGAGAACACCGAGGCCAGCCACGTTGACGCAGACGATTGTCTGTTCGGTCAGGCGCTCACGCGAACAGACCGCGACCCATCGGGCGGGATTGTCGTCATCCGCCAAGATAGGCCCGTCGGACATGCTCGTTCTCGATCAGCTCCGCTCCCGCACCCGACAGCACGACACGGCCGGACTCCAGCAGATAGGCATGATCGCACATCTCGAGCGCGGCGAAGGCATTCTGCTCAACGAGCAAAACAGTCGTGCCGGCGTCACGGATCGCGCGAATGATCGCAAAGGTACGCTCGACAATGTTGGGCGCGAGACCAAGCGATGGTTCATCGAACATCACCAGGCGCGGGCGCGACATCAATGCACGGCCGATGGCCAGCATCTGCTGCTCGCCGCCGGACAGCGTACCTGCAGCCTGCTTGCGTCGCTCGGCGAGGCGCGGGAACTCGCCATAAATGCGGTCGCGGTCCACTGCGACTTCGGACATGTCGGAGCGCAGATAGGCGCCCATGTCGAGATTTTCGGCCACCGTCATATGCGGAAAAACGCGACGTCCTTCCGGACAATGTGCGATGCCCTTTGAGAGCACCCGCTGCGCGCCAATGCCGGTGATGTCTTCGCCGTCGAAATGCAGACTGCCGGAGCGCGATGGCACGAGGCCCGAGATCGCCCGCAACGTCGTGCTTTTGCCGGCGCCATTGGCGCCAATCAGCGCCACGAGCTGACCGGCCTTGACCGAAAGCGAAATGCCCTTGAGGGCTGAGATCTGGCCATAGGCGCAGACCATGTCACGGATCTCAAGCATGGACTGCGACCTCCTTGACCACATCCTTCGCGCTCTGACCGAGATAGGCTTCGATCACTGCGGGATTCTTGCGGATTTCGTCGGGCGGTCCTTCGGCGATGATGCGGCCGTAATTCAGCACCACGATCCGATCCGATACGCTCATCACCATCGGCATGTCGTGCTCGACCAAGAGGATCGTGACGCCGCGATCCCGGATATTGCGGATCAGCTGTACGAAAGTATGCGTCTCCGACGCGTTCATGCCGGACACAGGCTCGTCCAGCAGCAGCATCTTCGGCTGCGCGGCGAGCGCCAGCGCGACACCAACGAGACGCTGCTCGCCGTAGGACAGCGAGCCCGCAAGATCGTTGGCACGGGCTTCGAGGCCGATCCAGCGCACCAGTTCGGCCGCCCGCGCGCGCTGCGCCTTCTCGGATGCGCGCGCGCGCGGCAGGCCGAGAATGGCTTCGGCGAGACCAACTTTACCCTGACGATGTAGACCCATCAGCACATTGTCGTAGACGGTGTCGTTCGGAAATACGCTGGTGCGCTGAAAGGTGCGGATCAGGCCGAGATCCGCGATTTCATGCGGCTTCTTGCCCTTGAGGTCCGCGCCGCAATAGTTCACCGCGCCCTTGGTCGGCGTGAGGAAGCCGGTCATGACGTTGAAGGCCGTGGTCTTGCCGGCGCCGTTCGGCCCGATCAGGCTGACGATCTCGCCTTTGTCGACATGGAAATTCATGTCTGAGATCGCGACGAGGCCACCGAAATGAACCGCGACGTGTTCAATGCTGAGGACTGTCTCGGCCATCACGCGTGCTCCTCGGCGGTGCGTTCGGAGACGGCGACGGACGCCCGTCTGGTTCCGCCGGCCCGGGCTAAACCGAGTTTCGCTGCAAGCGACGGCACGATGCCGCGCGGCATGACGAACAGGATGACGATCAGCACCACGCCATAGGTGATCCACTGTGCCTCCGGCGGCATGATCGGCCGCAGGAACACAGGCAGCAGGCCAAAGATGACGCCGCCGACCACAGGCCCGGCCAGCGATCCCTTACCGCCCGACACCACCATGATCACCATGGTCACCGTCGAGATGAAAGCGAAGACGTCGGGATCGATGATGCGGATGTAATGCGCGTAAAGGCTTCCCGCCGCGCCGGCGATACCGGCAGAGATCACGGCGGCCAGTGTCAGCGTCTTGGTGACGTCGATGCCGACGGCGACAGCCAGCGTCTCGTTCTCCATCAGCCCGCGCATGGCGCGGCCGTAATGCGAATGAACGAGGCGCGAGATCAGGAAATACGAAATCGCAGCGACTGCGAGCACAAGATAGTAATTGTGAAACTTGGTCTTCAGCACGAGATAGCCAAGCCCTGGCAGCCCGATGGTGATCGACGGAATATTGGTCAACGCCAGCGGACCTTGCGTCAGCTCGACCCAGTTCAGCGCCACCAGCCGCACAACTTCGGCGAACGAAATCGTTACGATGACGAAGTAAGCGCCGCGCACGCTGAAGGACAGGCGTCCAACCAGATAGCCGCAGAATCCAGAGATGACGATTGCCAGAAAGAAGCCTGCAATCGGCGGCCACGGCACGTGAACGATATGGAAATCACCATAGATCGGCACATCGAAGCCCAGCGAGGTCAGCGCGCTGACATAGGCGCCGATACCGAAGAAGGCGATATGGCCGAGACTGAGCTGCCCGGTGAAGCCGAGCAGCAAATTGAGGCTCATGGCGCCGATGATGAAGATGCCGGTCGTGATCAGCGCATTGAGCAGATACGGATCCGTCAGCCAAATCGGCACGGACGCGAAGAAGGCAAGACAGAGGAGCGTAACTATCTGCTTCATCCGACGCGCTCCGCCCGTGCAAACAATCCTGTCGGCTTGAAGATCAGCACCATGATGATGATCAGGAAACCCATGGCGTCGCGATAACCCGACGAGACATAGCCGGCGCCAAGCTCTTCAGCCAAAGCGAGAATGAAGCCGCCGATCACGGCGCCGGTGATATTGCCGAGGCCGCCAAGAATGACGATGGCGAAGGCCTTCACCGCGGCGAGATCGCCCATCTGCGGGAACACGACATAGACCGGACCGAGCAAGGCACCGGCGGCGGCGGCAAGGCTCGATCCGATGGCAAAGGTCGAGGTGTAGATCAGGCTGACATTGACACCCATCAGTGCGGCGGTATCGGAATCCTGGAAGGTCGCGCGCATCGCCTTGCCGAGTTTCGTGAGGTTAATCAGCGAGTAGGCCAGCACGATCAGCAGCGCGGCGGCGAACAGCACGAACAGGCGAAGCCAGGACACGGACACAGGTCCGATCACCAACGGCGCGTCAGGAAACGGATTGTCGATCGACTTGGCAACGCCGCCCCAGATCCACAGCGCGCCGGACTGCATCGCGATCCAGGCGCCGATCATCACCAACATGGTGGTGTCGATGTCCGCGCCGCGCAGCGGCCGCAGCAGCGTGATCTCGATGACAGCGCCCAGCAGCCAGCCGGCGACGATCGCCACCGGCAGCGCGACGAAGAAATTCAGGCCTAGCTGATGCACGACAATGAACATCATATAGGCGCCGAACGTATACAGGATGCCGTGGGTGAAGTTCACGACGTTCATGATGCCGAAGATCAGCGTCAGCCCGATGCCGAGCAGCGCATAGGTGCCGCCGAGCACGAGCATATTGACGAGGTGTTGCAGGAGCTGGTCCACGATCTATCCTTCTTGGTCATTCCGGGATTCGTGCGGGCGGCGCTTGCCGACCGTGACGAAGACCCGGAATCCCGCAGTGTTCATCCATGTCGAGGTTCCCCGCCACTCCGGTTGGAGTGGCTGAGGTTCGCCCGCAGCTTGCGCTGCGGACGCCCCGGAACGACGAGTTTCGATCAGAGATCCTTCATCACGATCTTGCCGCCCGAAATCTCGACCAGATAGACGTTCGGGAAGCTCTGGCCGCTCTCCTGACCTGCAGGGCCCGACTTCTTGAAGATGATGTCGCCGTTGAGACCTTTGACGTCGATCTTCCAGAGTGCGTCCTTGATCGCTGCCGGCTCGGCCTTGCCGGCCTTCTCGATGGCTGCCGCGATGGTGCGGATGCCGTCATAGCCACGGAAGCTCTCGGTGCAGCCGGCGAAATCGAAGCCGCGCTTCTTCCACTCATTAATGAAGTAGGTCGTGGCTTCCGGGTTAGGCGTCTTTTCGGGCATCCACGGCAGGAACGTCGTCAGATGCATGGTGTCGTTCGCGGCGGCACCGGCCTGCGCGATGATCTGGTCGGGGTTCTGCGAACCACCCGTGGTGATGATGCGCTTCTTCAGGCCGAGTGCTGCGGCCTGCTTGAAGATCAGCGTGAGCTGGTCGACCGCGGCGGTGATGATCACGGTCTCGGAGTCCGTTGCCTTGATCTTGGCGAGCTGCGCGCTCATGTCCTGCGCTGACTGATCCATGGTCTCGATCAGACCGATGGTGATGCCCTTCTCCTTCATCATCTTGCTAAAGTCCTCGGCGGTGCCGCGGCCCCAGTCATTGTTGATGACGAGGAAGTCGACTTTCTTCAGTGCCAGCTTGTCGACGATGTTCTTGAACGCAGCGGCCTCGACAAAGGACGGCGGCGAGATACGGAATACGTAAGGATTGCCCGAGGTGGTGATCTTGCTCGCCGACGAGGTCTCGACCACCATCGCGGTTTCGTACTCGACCAGCTTCGGCATCACGGCAAGCGTGAGGCTGGAGCCCCAGGCGCCGAGCATCACAGGCGTCTTGTCGCGGGTGATCAGCTTTTCGGCGACGGCAGCGGCTTCGGTCGGATTGCTCTTGTTGTCCTCGATGACAAGTTCGATCTTCTTGCCGAGCAGGCCACCCTTGGCGTTGATTTCGTCGGCGGCGATCTTGGCGCCGTTGACGACATAGGTACCCGACGCGGCGAAGGCGCCGGTCAAGGGCTCGTTGACGCCGATCTTGATGGTTTGCGCAGTGGCGGCGCTGCTCAGGAAAGCAATGGCCAGGGCGGTCGCCGAGGCGGCTTTGATGGTCCGTATCATGTGGTCCTCCAGTGTTACGCTGATGAAACTTGCGCAGTCCAAACCCCGCCGCTCGCATGTCCGCGCGAACGTCGATCTCTCACGCCGATCCTCCGCGCCCGGTGAGGCGGCGAACGACATTCGTCGCGCGCTCACGCAGGAGACCAAGGATCAGCGAAACACCATTCAGATCGGCTGCCGCTGACGGCGCCGATGTCACATCGCCCGACAGGCGGCGATCGAGATTGCCGGCAAATTCCGCAACCAGCCGGCCCGCGAGATCACGCACCAACCCGCTGCGACCGACCTGTGCCAGCATGCCGGTGAGGCTGTAGCCGATGGAAAGCTCCACACGCGTCGCCGCGCCGTCATCCTGCGGCACCAGCCGGTAACGGATTTCGCCTTGCGTGGTGGAGCGGCTGCGCTGGTCGCTGCCTATGCCGAGAATGCGGCCGGAGAGATTGGCCTCGTCGCGCTCGACGCGGGCGGCGCCGTTAAAATTGGCGGAGATCGGCCCGATCTTGACGCGGATCGCGCCTTCGACCCGCTCGGGTCTGGGCGTGCCCACCAGCGTGGCGCCCGGCAGGCACGAGGCGACGGCCGCGATGTCATCGAACAGTGCAAAGACTTTTGCAGGTGCATGCGCGACAGTGAATTTCTGCTCGAGCGTGGTCGATGGCGTGAAGTCTGGAATGTCCAGCGGTGCGACGGCGGCAGCCGGTTCGGATACAGCAGGCTGCGCGGGCATCAGCTTCTGGGAGCTGACACAGGCTTTGTGCCCTGACCCTGCCGGTCCCAGCACCTTGCGCCCGCCATCCGGCTCCGGCGCGATATCGCGCGCGCGGCGCTCTGTGATGACCGACTGCACGGCGCGGACGATGCCGACATAGCCGGTGCAGCGGCAGAGATTGCCTGACATGCCGATGCGGATCTGCTTCTCGTCAGCATCCGGCAGACGCTTCACCAGATCGCGAGCGGAGACCAGCATACCCGGGGTGCAGTAACCGCATTGCAAGGCATGTTCGCGCGTGAAGGCCGCACGCAACTCCGTGGCGATCTCGTCGTCATCGAGCCCTTCGATGGTGGTGACGTCAGCGCCGTCGCAGGCCACCGCATAGGTGATGCAGGAGCGCGTCGGTACGCCATCGACCAGGATGGTGCAGGCGCCGCAGACGCCATGCTCGCAGCCGAGATGCGTCCCCGTGAGATCCAGCGTATCGCGCATCAGGTCGGCGAGACTCGTACGTGGCTCAACGTCCCTCTTCACGGCGCGAGTGTTGACGGTGAGTTCGACCGAGTTCATGCCGCGGCCTCCGCAACAGCGCGGCGCAGAATGGTGACGTGAATATGCCGGTCGGCGGCATCGCTCATGCCGGCCTTCGACAGCAGGGTGTCGGCGACGCGCGCGTCGAAGCGCGATTTGAAATCGTTGGTGATACGCCCGCCGAACAGTTCTTCGGCATTGTCGACAATGATAGGCGCGGCCTCGACTGCGCCAATGACGACACGCGCGCGGCCCGCCTCGGGGTCGATCAGCACCGCACCGATGGCATGAGCAAACTCGCCGGTCTTGCGGCAGCTCTTCACATAACCCCAGCGCGCCGAAGGGGACATGACCGGCACACGTACGGCTTCCAGCATTTCGCCGGGCTGCAGCACACTTTCCAGTGCACCCAGCATGAAATCCTTCATCGCTACCAGGCGCGCGCCTTTGGCGCTGCGCAGCGAGAGCGTTGCGCAGAGCGCCGCGAAGGTGGAGACCCAATCGGCCGATGGATCGGCATGGCTGAGCGAACCGCCGATCGTGCCGCGATTACGCACCGCGCGATAGGCGATCGCGCTGGCCACGCGCTGCATCGCACCGCGCGTCACGTCGGGAATGCGGCCATCCTCGATATCGGCATGGGTGACGCAGGCGCCGATCACCAGCTCTTCCCCGGCGACTTCCACATGCTTCAGCTCGGCGAGGCCGGTGATATCGACGATGGTGTCAGGAGCCACCAGACGCAGGTTCAGCATCGGTCCGAGCGACTGGCCTCCGGCCATGACCTTGACCACGCCGTCGCCAGCCATTGCGGCTAAGGCCGAGGCGACATCGCGCGGACGCTCATAGGCGAAAGGTGCCGGCTTCATGCGGCGGTCCTCTTCGCATCGCGGGCGGCCAGAATGCCTTCCAGCACGCGGCGCGGCGTGATTGGCGACTGCAGCATCTCGACGCCGAGACCGCGCAACGCATCGTTCACCGCATTGCCGATCGCCGCCGGCGGCGCGATGGCCCCGCCTTCGCCGATGCCCTTGACCCCGAACTTGGTGTAAGGCGACGGCGTTTCCATGTGATCGAGCCACGGCATCGGCACTTCGGTCGGACCGGGCAGCAGATAATCGGCCAATGTCGTATTGAGCGGCTGACCGGCGCGATCGAACGGCATCTCCTCATACAGCGCTGTGCCGATGCCCTGCGCGAGACCGCCATAGATCTGGCCATCGACGATCATCGGATTGACCAGCACGCCGCCGTCTTCGACGATGACGTAATCGAGAATTTCCACATCGCCCAGATCGGGATCGACGGCGACGGTGACCGCATGGGCGGCATAGCTGAACGTGCCGCTGTCACGCTGCGGCTTGTAGCCGGAGGTCGCCTCCAATCCGCCCGGGTCGACATCGCCGGGCAGATCCTGCGGACGGCGATACCAGGTGTGCGCGATTTCCTTCAGCGTCACGCTGCCATTGGGCCCGCGGATTTCGCCGTCGACCAGCACGACATTGGCTTCATCGACCTGCAGCAGCTTGGCGCCGATCTTCTTGGCGCGCTCGCCGAGCTCGTGACACGCCGTCGCCACAGCGCCACCGGCCATCACCATGCAGCGCGAGCCCCAGGTGCCGGTCGAATAGGGCGTCATCGCCGTGTCGCCATGGACGACACGGATTTTTGCGACATCGACACCGAGCATTTCGAAGGCAACCTGCGACAGCGTGGTTTCGAGGCCCTGACCATGCGAATGCACCCCGACCTTCAGTTCGAGTCCACCATCCGGCGTCAGTCGCGCGGTGGCCTGTTCATGGCCGGGCACCATGGGAATGCCCCAGCCGGAATAGACCGAGGTGCCATGTGCGGCTTGCTCGCAATAAATCGAGAGACCGACACCGATCAGCCGTCCGTCATCCTCGCCCTTGCGCTGCCGCGCACGGATGCCATCGATATCGATCTGCGCCACCGCGCGGCGCAGCGCCTCGGGATAATCGCCACTGTCGAAATGCTTCTTGGTGATGTTGTCGAACGGCATCTGCTCCGGCCGCACCAGATTGCGCAGCCGGACGTTGCCGGGCTCAAGCCCTGCTTCCGCCGCGACAAGATCGAGCATCAGCTCCAGCGCGAAACACACGCCGGTGCGGGCGACGCCGCGATAGGGCAGGATCGGACATTTGTTGGTCGCGACCGAATAGGTGCGGCAGCGATAGGCCGGCATCTGATAGGGGCCGGGCAAAATGCTGACCACCTGCGCCGCTTCGAGGCAGGCCGAGAATGGATAGGACGAATAGGCACCGGAATCGACCGTTGCTTCGCAGTCGATGCCGCGCAGCGTGCCGTCGCGATCGGCATAGACGGTGATCTTGTAGTGATGCTCGCGGCAGTTGGAACTCGCGACCAAATGCTCGCGGCGATCCTCGATCCAGCGCACCGGGAAGCCGCGCTTCATGGTGAGCCATGACAGACAGACTTCTTCCGGCAGCAAGATGCCCTTGTGACCGAAGCCGCCCCCGACATCCGGCGAGACGATTCTGATCTGTCCTTGATCCATCTCAAGGCAATCGGACAAACCGTTGCGCACAATGTGCGGCATCTGGCTGCCCGTATAGAGCGTGAGCTGATCGAGACGATGATCGAACGTGGCGATGACACCCCGACCTTCGAGCGGCGACATGCATTGTCGCGCGGTCGAGATCTCGCGCGTCACCTTGATCGGCGCGTCGAGAGCCTGGGTAATATCGAGTTCGAAGAAGCTTTCGAGAAAGACGTTGTCGCCCCAGTGCTCGTGCACCAAGGGCGAGCCGGGTTCGCGCGCCTTGAGCATATCGTAGACGGCGGGAAGCTCTTCGAGATCGAGCGTGACGGAGGCCGCGATATCCTCAGCCTCGGCGCGCGTGGGCGCAACGCACATGGCAACGAGCTCGCCGACCTGACGAATTTTATCGGTGGCCAGAATGGGTTGGTCGGACGGCTTGAAGCCGGCCAATCCCGTGATCGCGCGGATCGGCTTGATACCGACAAGATCGGCGGACGTGAACACCACATCGCGATAGCGTTCCGGAATATGGATCGCCCGGATTCGCGCATGCGCCAGCGGACTGCGGACGAAAGCGACGTCCTGCAATCCCGCCAGCCTGATATCGCCGACGAATTGCCCGCGCCCGCGCATGAGGCGATCGTCCTCCTTGCGCGGTACGCGCGCGCCGACGCCCTGCTTTGAAGCAGGGGCGGCGGGCGAGATATCTCGCTCATTGCGCATCGACGAACTCCCGGCGTCTTCCGGATTGACTAGCGAACTGGCTTGCAAAGCTCAGGCCGCAACGGCCTGAGGAAGGATCGGAGCGATCGGATCGAAGCGGGTGCCCGCGCGCAGGCAGAAGGCCGGCTGCAGCAGGCCGTTCGCAATCACGTCGGTATTCTCGTTGTCGCGCAGGATGTAACGACCGGGCTTTTCGACGAGCACCGAAACGTCGGCATCCATGCCGACCTTGAGCGAGCCGATCTTGTCGGACAGGCCGATCATCTTGGCCGGGTTCGACGTCACCATCGGCACCACCTGTTCCAGCGTGAGGCCGAGCGAAATCATCGAGCTCATCGCCTGCACCAGGCTGAACTTGGCCTGGCCCTTGAACGGATGGTTCTCGTCATCCTCGTGCTCATCCGGCGTGCCGGCAGGCGCAGGCACCTCGGTGTTGTAACCGTGGATGTCGGCGCCGAGTGTGTTCGGCACGATGCCAGCGGCAATCGCCTTCTTGGCGAGGCGATAGGAGAAGTGGCTGCCATGGCCGACATCGATCTTGAGGCCGCGGTCGATCGCCGCCTGGATCACCGGATGCACCTCGCCTTCGCGATTGACGAAGCCACCGGGATGCCGCGTGAACGGGTGCGCGAGCACGTCACCTTCCTTCAGCAGCGGAATCACGCGCTCCAGAATCGTATCGACGTCTTCGCCGTTGTTGCCCGATTCCGGCAGGCCCCAGAGCTGGCCGAAATGCACATACACTGGCAATTCCGCGCGCTTGCCGATTTCGGCCGCCATTTCCATCACGCGAATGCCCCAGCGCGCGAAGCCGCCGATTTCCGCATGGGCCTTGATGCCGCGAACGAGATCGCGATTGGCCACCGCCGATTTCACGGTCGCGTCGATATCGACGCCATCGGGGCTGTAGAGGTTGGGATAGAAATGCCCTTCGAGACCGCCGACGAGATAGGCCGACAGAAACGCATAGACGCGCGATTTTGCGGGCTCGGCGATGAAGTGACGAAAGCCGGGCAGCGTCATGCAGGACGGGCCGCCCTGGTCGATCAGCGTGGTGACGCCGGACTGCACGCCGACCATATCCGGCTGCATGCCGAAACGACCGCTGACGTATTGAAAGACGTGCGCGTGGGTATCGATCAAGCCCGGCAGTACCAGCTTGCCGGTCACATCCACCACTTCCTTCGCGCTGGTCGGCAAAATATCGGACTGCACGGCGGCGATCTTGCCGTTGCGAATGGCAACATCCTTAATGCCGTCAACACCGGCGGCGGGATCGATAACACGACCACCGCGCAGCAGCAGGTCGAATGAGGCGGTAACGGACATGGCGGTCTCCTTGCGTTCCGGCGGACATTAGAGGTCCACCAAAATACGAAGCATACTTCGTATTTTACAAAAGCAAAGTCCGTGCCATAAACATTGCGATGCGGTAGTTTTTCAACGCGCTCGCACCATACGAGCCGTAGCCGACACAAGGAGAGACTGCGTTGCCCCAGGCCAAGCCGCGCCGTGACAAGCCCGTCCATAAGCCCTGGCCGCTGGCCGAGCGACCGGGATTTTTGATCAGACGGCTACACCAGATCCATGTCGCGCTGTTCCAGGAAGCCTGCAGTGCCTTCGAGATGACGCCACTCCAGTACAGCCTGCTGTCTGCATTGGCGGCGCGTGGAACCGCCGATCAAACCAGCTTAGCCGCTGATATTGCTCTGGATCGCACGACGACGACGGGCGCGCTGAAGCGACTCGAAGCACGCAGGCTGGTCGAGCGTCCGGTCAGCGACGACGACCGCCGCGCCCGCGTCTGCCGGCTCACACCGGCCGGTGCAGCCCTGCTCGACAAGATCGAAACCGCCGCACGCGAGGCGCACCGCGCCACGCTCGGCAACCTCACCAAAACGGAACAGACTGCGTTTATTGCCATGATGCAGCGCATTGTCGCAGCGAACAGCAGCCGCGACGGAGCCGCTGATCTATCGGATTGAAGGTCGCCGAGACGGCTCTTCCCAGATTAGAACGGCTATAAATTAATCAGCCTGATCGCCACGCAGGCAGACAATTATTCAGGACCGCAGCATCAGCCGTTCATCAGGCGGTGCGATTTCAGTGACGAGATCGCGGATCAGCGCCTTTTTCGGCAGCGGCGCCAGCGTCGTCATTCCCTCTTTGAGCCGAACCGTGCAGGCGTAATCGACCTTGCCATCGATCAGCATCATGCATTCCTTGCACGCATTCGCATTGATGCAGGAGAAGCGAAACGCCAGCGAAGGATCCATGCTGCGCCTGATGGCACGCAAGCCATCGAGAATGGACTGGCCGTGTTCGAAGGGAATGTCGAACATGTCCTGATGCGGTGCTTCGCCGAGTGCGCCGCGCTGAATGCTGAGCGTCGCCTTCATGCGGCGGCCTTTCCGGTGGTGGGCATCACTTTGCGCAGGGTCATGTCGCCATCCGACATCGACACGATCTGGTTGACGCTCCACGCATCGTTCAGACCGAGATGATCATCACGCTGATGCGCGCCGCGGCTTTCGGTACGTGCGAGTGCGGGGACAGCGATGGATTGCGCGACGGCGAGCATGTTGC
Source organism: Tardiphaga robiniae (assembly GCF_013359755.1). GTDB lineage: Bacteria > Pseudomonadota > Alphaproteobacteria > Rhizobiales > Xanthobacteraceae > Tardiphaga > Tardiphaga robiniae. The sequence goes on from NZ_JABMCJ010000088.1 coordinate 150,922, forward strand.
GCAGATCGAGCCAGTCGGCCAGCACAGGATCGAAGCTTTCCGCTGACGCGAACGGCGTATCGCCGATATCGGCCTTCAATTGCGCGATGGCTGATATCGCCGAGCGCAATTTCGTATCGGCGCGGAACGGACCGACATCATCGGCCATCACGGCCTGGAGTTTCACAATCACCGCTGCGGGATTTGGCGCATCACGTTTGCTGGCACTACGCAGCAGATCGATTACCGGCTTCGCCGCATCGGCTGACCACATCGACGCATTCTGCTTTGCACGCTCTGCAGCACTGCGGCCTGCGCGCGCGCCGAATACAAAGGCTTCGGTGATCGCATTGCCCGACAGCCTATTGGCGCCATTGGCACCGCCGACCGCTTCACCACAAGCGAACAGCCCGGGCACGCCGGTCGCCATCATCTCGTCCACGCGGATGCCGCCCATATGATAATGCGCGATCGGGGCAACCTCGACCGGGCGCTGCGCGAGATCGATGCCGTTCTCGGCGAGGCGATCCACCACCGGCCCGAATGCCTTGCGTATCTCGGCTTCAGGCACATGCTGGAAGCTCAAGTAGGCGCCGCCCGCGGGACTGCCACGACCAGCCTCGACTTCCTTGGTGATCGCATAGGTCGCAAGATCGCGCGTCAGCCTGTAGGTGCCGTCGCTGCGCGCGTCCTTGGTCGCGTAATCCGTCTCGAATTCACGCATTTCGGAATTCAACAGCTTGCCGCCGAGCTTGTAGCGGAACGGGTCCCACATGATCGGATCCATCCCGACGAGACGCGGGGCGAGATGACCGATCGGGAAGAACTGCACGAATTCCATGTCGATCAGTTCGGCGCCGGCGCGGAGTGCCAGCGCATAGCCATCGCCACCCATATTCGATGAGGCGCTGTTGCGACGATAAAGCCCGGTGAGACCACCGGTAGCAATGACAACAGCCTTCGCGGCCAGCGTCACCGCCTGCCCGGTCGGCAGATGCAGCCCCGTGGCACCGCAGGCTTCGCCGTCACGCAGCGCGATATCGACAATGGTGAGATCGCCGATACGGCGAATGCCGCTGGCGTTGTTGAGCTGCGTGCGCAGCGTCTTCGACACCGCCGGACCGGTGGAAAGAAAATCCACATAGGCACAGCGCGGCCGGTCATGGCCCGGCGCCTGCGCCTGTTTGATATGGCCGTCCTCGCGTGCCCAGCCGACCTTCCAGGCATCCATCTCGCGCAATCGCTGCGGGCCGTCTTCGCAGAGCAGTGCAGCGAGCCGCTCGTCGCAGAGCCCGCGGCCCGCCGCGAGCGTATCGGCGAAGTGATGTTCCCAGTGATCCGGCGTCTGCTCGCCCAGCGCCGCTGCCACCGTCATCTGCGCCATCACCGTGGCGCCACCGCGCCCGATCAGGCTCCGATCGGCGAGAACGACCGACGCGCCGCCCTTCGCTGCTTCCAGCGCCGCATACATGCCGGCGCCGCCAGCGCCGATCACGAGAACATCGGCTTCGAGATGGGTGGGAACCGAAGTATTGGGAGAAGGTGATGTCATGGTCAGGCGAGTGTCTCTTCAAACAAAGGCGTTGTCAGCAACCGTCGCCGGGCCAGAACCATGCCACGCGGCGTCTCCCGTCGTCAGATCTCCGTGCGCAGGATCGCCCGCGCCAGTGTCTGTGCACGCGGAACGATGCTCTCGATGTCCAGCCACTCCAGGTCGGTATGGACATTGCCGCCGACCGGGCCAAGACCGCAGAGCGTCGGCGTGCCGACGCTGGCGGTGAAACCGGAATCTGCACAGCCGCCGGCAAATTCGCCGGTCAACGTGGTGAGGCCCGAGTCGACAGCGGCCGCCTGATAGGCTTCGAACATCGCCTTCGCCGCAGCGTCCTGCACCAGCGGCAGGAATTCGCCGTTGATATGCAGCTTTGCCGTCGTGCCCGGCACGGTCGACGTCGCAATAATCTTCTCGATGGCGCCCATGATGGTCGCGCGGTCCGCCGGATCGATGTAACGGAAATCGATCTCGCCTTCGGCATGCGGCGCCGTGGTGTTGACCGACTGTCCGCCGGACACCAGGCCGACATTCAGCGTGATGCCCTTGTCCATATCGGTCAGCGCATGAATCTGCACGATCTTGTGCGCGAGTTCGCCGATGGCACTGATGCCCACCGAGAAATTGTTGCCGGAATGCGCGGCCTTGCCGAATACCTCGAAGCGCATGAACACGCCGCCCTTGCGGCCCGTGGTGATATTGCCGGTCGGACGTCCCGGTTCCGAATTATAGACGGCGCGCGCCGCACGGCCCTCGCGCTCGATGATCGGCCGCGACGAGCGCGACGCGATCTCCTCATCGCCGGTGATCAGCAGCTTGATGGGGCACGGCGCAGCATCGAACTTCTTTAGCGCGGCGGCCACGAATACGTTGATGACGACGCCGGCCTTCATGTCGGCAACACCAGGCCCATGGGCCAGATTGCCTTTAATAGTGAAGGGGCGCTTGGCGACTTCGCCCTTGGGAAACACGGTATCGCGATGGCCCATCAGCAGGATCGGCTTTTCGTTGCTGCCGGGTTTGGTGATCAGCCCATGCACGGCATCGCCATAGACATCATGAGGCTCGCGCCAGGTTTCGATGCCGTATTCGGCGAAGTGCTGTTCGAAACGAGCGCCGACGGCATCGACACCTTCCTTGTCGAAGGAGCCGGAATCGATGTTCACGACGTCGCGCAGCAGGTCGATCATCGGCTGCTTCTGGGACGCGAGCCAGTCGATGATCTGGGTTTCGGTAGTGTTCAACATGAATTGTCCTTCGGTCACTCTTGAGCGCTTGCGTTGCGCGTTCTTACTTCGCCATCGCCACGACGGGCGACGCTACATTCGACCTGCGCATCATCATGCGCGCAATGGCTTCGCCGATCACCACCGTGGTGAAATGAGTGTTGGCGCGGCAATCCGACGGCATGATCGACGCATCGGCAATGCGCAGACCCTTGAGGCCCTTCACGGTGCCATCCGGATTGACCACGCCACCCGTATCCTTGAAGCCGGTCATGCGGCAGGTGCCGGCGGCGTGCTGGATATCGCCGGTGTCACGGCGCAGCACGGCTTCAAGCTCGCGCGTCGGCAACGCCGCCGCCTGCGGCAGCGTCATGTCGGTATCGGTGAGGCGGATCCAGTCCGCGATGCCGGCCAGCGCCGGCTGCGTGGTGATCACGGCAAGCCGCTTCACGGCATCGACCATCCGCAGCATGTCGCGGGGGTCTGCCAGCATGTTCTCCTCGACGATCGGGTCGATCGACGCATCGGTCGATGCGAGCTTCAGCGTGCCGCGTGAGAACGCATTGAACAGGCCGGCGCCGATGGCACCGGGATTGCCGATGCCACGGTGATTGAACGCGATCAGGATCATGTCGCGCTTGCCGCCCCCGGCCAAGCCCGACGAATAGGTGACGCAGCAATTGGTGTGGCGGGTGTCCCGATCCTTTGGCGCGACGGCATCCTGCAGCTTGAGGGTGGTGCGAAACAGCGGATGGTCGAAGAAATTCTGACCCACGGGCAGATCGCATTCCACGGCGATGCCCATGTCCTTCAGCTCGTCCGCCGGACCAACGCCCGAGCGCAGCAGGATCGCCGGGCTGTGGATCGAGCCACCGCACAGCACGATCTCGCGCGCGCTGATTTCCTGCGTGCCCTGCCCCTCGAAGTGCACGATCACACCGGTCGCCTGACCGTCCTTGATCACAACGCGGTCGACCAGCGCGTGACCGCGGATTTCGAGATTGGCGCGACCACGCGCCGGCTCCAGATAGCCCTCATTGGTGGAAATACGGCGCAGATCGCGGCTGTTGATCGGATAGCAGGCGACGCCTTCGCCATCCGGCCCGTTGACGTCGTCGCACCACGCATAGCCCGAGGCCAGCGCTGCATCGCGCAGGCCCTTGTCGATCGGCCCCCATGTCTCCGGCGGCGCGCGATAGACCGGCAGCGGACCGCCGCGGCCATGGCCGGGCTTGTCGCCGAAGTCCAGATCGTCCTCGATCACCGAGAACAGTGGCATGATCTCCTTCGCCGACCAGCCGATGCATCCCAACGACGCCCATTCATCGAACGCATCGGCGACGCCGCGAATCGCAATCTGGCCGTTCATCATCGACGAGCCGCCAAGACCCTTGCCGCGCCAGTAGAAGCGCTGGTCCTGCCCGGCAACGCGACGCGAATGCAGCTGCGGCCACTGCCACTTTTCCTGGAATTCGCGCTGGTGAATGATCGGGATCGGGTTCGCCGTGGTCACTTCCCACGGCGCCTCCGCCGCACGCCAGTCGAGCCCGGCTTCAAGCAGCAGCACACGTGTAGCGGGATTTTCGGAGAGCCTGGCAGCCACGGCAGCGCCGGCAGATCCACCGCCGACGACGATCACATCATACATAGTGCTTCATTTCTTTCTGCTGCGGCGCATCGCGCCGGTCTCGACCGGGCGAACGCGTGCAAGATCCGTTCCCGCCATTATGCGCCCGGTGCACAGCAGACGCCAGCACGCGCGCTGCAGAGGCAACGCGCGGCAAAGGCATGGCGGTTGGAAAAATATGGCCACAAGTTGTGGCGGTGATGGATTGAACGGAAAGAACCGCCTCAGAGGGGATCGCCGGGCTTCTTCGCAGGCGGATCGTCGTCGAGAATGGCGCGCCAGCCAGCACCGTCGAGATCATCGAACTGGGCTGATCTCAGCGACCACATGAAGGCCCACAGGCCAAGCAACCCAAGCGCAAGCGCCAGCGGCACGAGGACGACGAGGGACTGCATGGTTGGACCTATTTCAGCACGAGGCGGTTCTTAGACAGGAACATGCGCTGTCCACCGGCCTCGCCTTCAAGCACCAGATCCCACAGTCCCGGCGCAAGTTCGGCGACCTTGCCGCGATACAGCACTCCGCCAGCCCCGACGAGCTCAACCGGCCGGTCCGCGCGACGATCCGCCGGCCGCTCCAGCCGACCGGTGAAGGTCAATCCCGCGATCGGGTTGCCGTTACGATCGCGCGCTTCGACGCGGACGGCAGCATCACCTGCAGCATCGCGCTCGACATGCGCGCTGACCTTCCAGCCGCGACTGCTCTGGCCGCGCGCAGCCTCGATCTCGTTGCCGTAAGCGAGGCTCGCTGTATAGGGACTATCCACCTCGACACCCGGCAGCGTCTCCAGCGCGAATTTCATCATGACGACATTGACGCCGATGATCACGCCGAAAAACGAAACCAGGCAGATCAGGACGAACCGACCGGTGATTGGGCGAGATGCGGCAACGGCGGTGCTCATGCTGTTCTCCTTCACGGTGCAACGAAATGATCGGTCGCCGATGCCATGTCGCCATGGGCGGCATCGGTGACGCGCATCACAAGCGGGATCGACTTCTCGGAATTGCCCGCCGCAGGCGCCGTCACCAGCACACGCAGTTCGGTGGTCTGGTCGCGGCCCAGCACAATCTCCGGGCGGCCCGATGACACCGCATCCATACCCACCACATGCACCGTGGCATTGACCGGCCCGTTGACGTCGAGCGTGACCACGCGACCGGCGCCGCGCTTGTTCAAGAGGCGCACCGTATAGGCATTGCGGATCGAACCGTCGCTGAGGCGCACGGCGACCGGATTGCGATCGTGCAGCACGTTGATGTCGAGCAGCGAGCGGTTCAACAGCGCGTAGAGCATCACCGCACCGACAGCGACAATCATGCCGGCATAGGCCACGGTGCGCGGGCGAATGATGCGATAGATTTCGGACTTGTCTGCCTTGCGCCTGGCAATGTTGATGTCGGTGTCGTAGCCGATCAGCCGGGTCGGCCGACCGATCTTGCTCATCACGCCGTCGCAGGCGTCGATGCACAACCCGCACTGGATACAATCCATCTGCAGGCCGTTGCGGATATCGATGCCGACCGGGCAGACGTTGACGCATTGATAGCAGTCGATGCAGTCGCCTGCAGGCTGGCCGAGCGCGCGCAGCTCGGCCGCCTTCTTCAGCGAGGTGCGCTGCTCGCCGCGATCGGTCTTGTAGGTGACATTGAGCGCCCACTCGTCGGTCAGCGCCGCCTGGATGCGCGGCCACGGGCACATATAGAGACAGACCTGCTCGCGCATCCAGCCGGCCAGTGTGTAGGTCGTTGCCGTCAGGATCGCGATCCAGATATAAGCCAGCGCCGGCGCCTGGAACGTCACGAGTTCCCTCACCAGCGTCGGCGCATCGTTGAAATAGAGCACCCAGGCGCCGCCGGTCCACCATGCGATCAGGAGCCAGATCGAATGCTTCATCGTCAGTTCGACGACACGCTGCAGCGTGAGCCCTTCGGCCTCCTTCTTCATCCGCTCGCGGCGGTCGCCTTCGATCAGGCGTTCGACGGCGAAAAACAAGTCGGTCCAGACTGTCTGCGGACAGAGATAACCGCACCAGACGCGACCACCGATGGCATTCATCAGGAACAGCGTGAGGGCGGCAAGGATCAGCAGGCCGGTGAAGAAATAAACTTCCTGCGGCCACAGCTCGATGAAAAAGAAATAGAAGCGACTGTTCGGCAGATCGACCAGCACCGCCTGATCGGGGGCACCGGGACCGCGGTTCCAACGCACGAAGGGCAGCAGATAATAGATGCCAAGGCAGACCGCCATCAGCGCCCATTTGACGTTGCGATACCTGCCGGAGACCTTCTGCGGATAGACTTTTTTCTGCGCCGCATAGAGCGGGCCGTAGTCGAATTCCTGGGGCGTAACAGGCTTGTTCATGAAGGTCACTCTCGTCCTTGGAATGACCCTAGACTTCGCCGGTGCGATGCAATTGATGTACGTCAAAGGCACGCGCGGGATTGGCCGCGCGCGCTATGACTTATTGTCCACCCCCCAGCGAATGGACATAGATCGTCAGTGCCTTGATGGTCGCCGGATCGAGACGGCCAATCCAGGCTGGCATCACGCCGTTGCGGCCATTGGTGATGGTCTCGACGATGGTCGCCTCGTCCGAACCGTAGAGCCAGATGTTGTCGGTCAGGTTCGGCGCCCCCATGTCGGGATTGCCCTTGCCGGCGTCGCCGTGACACGAAGCGCAATTGTCAGCGAACAGTTTCTGGCCGGCATTCGCGTCGTAACCCTTGGCCGTCGGCAATCCGGACAGTGAGCGCACGTAGTTCGCAACCGTCTCGATCTCCGGCTTCTTCAACATGCCGTCGCGGCCAAAGGCCAGCATCGATCCTTCATGCGATTCCGCATGGGCGGAACGCGCGCCGAACTGGATTGTCTTCTCGATCTGCTCCAGCGTACCGCCCCACAGCCAGTCGTCATCGTTCAGGTTGGGGAAGCCCTTGGCACCGGCCGCACCAGTGCCGTGACACGGCGCGCAATTGTCACCGAACACCACACGGCCTCTGGCGCGCCCCAGTGCCAGCAGCGCCGGATCCTTCTCGATTTCCGCGAGCGGTGCAGCGCCGAGCACCGCCATCTTGCCTCCGCGGATCTTCTCAAGATTTGCAAGATCGACGGCGACATCCGCGCGTGACGAATAGCCTATGACGCCCGTCGCGTAGCTCTGCACCAGCGGCCATGACGGATACACGACCCAATAGCCGATCGCCCACACGATGGTGAGATAGAAGGTCATCACCCACCAGCGCGGCAGTGGCGTGTTGAGTTCCTTGATACCATCCCAGGAGTGACCTGTGGTGGTCTTGCCGGTGGCCTTGTCGAATTCACCTTCGTGATCGCTCATGATCTGATCAATCCTCTCGCAACGGCTGACGCGCAGCTGCGTCAAACATCGCCTTGTTGCGGGGCCACAATGCGTAGGTCAGAATTGCGATGAAGATTCCGACAAAGACCGGCGTCCAGAATGTGAGGACGAGGTTCGACGCGAAGTTCTCGACGGTCAGGATTGCGCGCATGCTTCCATCTCCTCAGCGGAGGTTTGCTTTTTCGTTGTAGAGTTTGAAATCGACCAGCGTGCCCAGCATCTGCAGATAGGCGACCAGTGCGTCCATCTCGGTGGGCAGCCCCGGCTTGCCATCGAAGTTACGTGCCACCGATTTCGGATAGCGCTTGAGCAGCGCGTCGGTATCGCCATTGTCGGGATCGGCCTGGATCTTCAGGTCCGCCACCGCATTGGTGATCTGATCGTCCGTATAGGGCACACCCACCGCGCGGTTGGTGCGCAGATGATCGGCGACGTTCTCGGTGCTGACAGGCGTCTCGGCCAGGAACTTGTAGGACGGCATCACCGATTGCGGCACGATGGCGCGCGGATTGCTCAGATGCGTGACGTGCCATTCATCGGAATATTTCGCGCCGACACGCGCGAGATCCGGACCGGTGCGCTTCGAGCCCCACTGGAACGGATGGTCATACATGCTCTCCGCCGCGAGCGAATAGTGCCCATAGCGTTCGACCTCGTCACGCAGCGGCCGCACCATCTGCGAATGACAGAGATAGCAGCCCTCACGGACATAGACGTTGCGCCCGGCGAGTTCGAGCGGTGTATAGGGCCGCATGCCCTCGACGGCTTCGATGGTGCTCTTGAGATAGAACAAAGGCGCAATCTCGACGATGCCACCGATGGCGATGACGGGGATGATACCCACGATCAAGACGATCGAGTTCTTCTCGAAGATTTGGTGCCGACTCCAGAACGACATGATTGATCCTCACTCAGCCGGCTGCAACGTGGCGCCAGGGCTCGACAGCGCGCCCTCTTCCGCTTCGCCGACGCGCACGGTCATCCACAAATTCCAGGCCATGATCAGCGCACCGATCAGGAACAGCCCGCCGCCCGCTGCACGGATGATGTAGAACGGGTGCATCGCTTCGACGCTTTCGATGAAGGAATATTCGAGGAAGCCCAGCGACGTGTAGGCACGCCACATCAGCCCCTGCAGGATGCCCGACACCCACATCGCCGAGATGTAGAGAACGATGCCGAGCGTCGCGATCCAGAAGTGCCACTCGACCAGCTTCAGGCTGTAGAGCTGCTTGCGATTCCACAGCCACGGCACCAGGCAGTACAGCGCGCCAAAGGAGACGAAGCCGACCCAGCCGAGCGCGCCGGAATGCACGTGACCGATGGTCCAGTCGGTATAGTGGCTGAGCGAATTGACCACCTTGATGGACATCAGCGGACCCTCGAAGGTCGCCATGCCGTAGAACGCCACCGACACCACCAGCATGCGCAGCACTGGATCGGTGCGCAGCTTGTCCCATGCGCCGGACAGCGTCATAAGGCCGTTGATCATGCCGCCCCAAGAGGGCATCCACAGCATGATCGAGAAGGTCATGCCGAGCGTCTGCGTCCAGTCGGGCAGCGCCGAATAATGCAGGTGATGCGGACCGGCCCAGATATAGAGGAAGATGATCGCCCAGAAGTGCACGATCGACAGCCGATAGGAATAGACCGGCCGCTCGGCGCGCTTCGGAATGAAGTAATACATGATAGCGAGGAAGCCGGCGGTGAGGAAGAAGCCTACCGCGTTGTGGCCGTACCACCACTGGAACATGGCATCCTGCACGCCGGCCCAGGCGACATAGGACTTGGAGCCGAAGACCGAGACGGGCAGCGCCGGGTTATTGCCGAGATGCAGCACCGCGATGGTGATAATGAAGGCGAGATAGAACCAGTTGGCGACGAAGATATGCGGTTCCTTGCGCTTCACGAGCGTCATCAGGAACACCAGCAGATAAGTCACCCAGACGATGGTCAGCCAGAGATCGGCATACCATTCCGGTTCGGCGTATTCCTTGGATTGCGTGACGCCGAGCAGATAACCGGTGCCGGCAATGACGATGAAGAAGTTGTAGCCCAGCACCACGAACCATGGCGCGAGATCGCCGGCGAGCCGCGTGCGGCAGGTCTTCTGCACCACGAAGAAGGACGTCGCGATCAGCACGTTGCCGCCGAAGGCGAACACCACCGCCGACGTATGCAACGGCCGCAGCCGGCCGAAGCTCGTCCAGGGCAGATTGAAGTTCAGGTCCGGCCACGCCAACTGCATGGCGATCAGAAGACCCACCGTGAAGCCGGCGATGCCCCAGAATACCGAGGCCACAGCGGCAAACTTGATCGGCCCGAAATTGTAATTCGGCCGCCCGTCGATCTCCTGCGGTGGCAATGCGCCGCGCTCGAAATAGCGATTGAGGATGACGAACACGGAGGCCAGGCTGGCGAAGCCGGCCAGCGTCACGTGAAAGGCATAGGCCGCATCTTCCGCCTTGGCCGCTGCGATGATGGAGAGAAATACGGTGGCCGCGAGGATCACGGTCAGACCGGACTCGCCGATCGTCATCCACTTCACGCTGTCAGTCTGTTTCGTCATGATGATTCTTTCCCGAGCACGCACCCATCAATCACGGCGGTGCGCTCAGTGAATTGATTGAAATCAAAGTTCGGGGAAAGCTCGCTTGCTCGCTGCGCGAGTCGTCAGGCGAGAACGGAAGCCGCGACGGTTTCGGTGTCCAGCAGCCGGATCCGGCCCGGCAGAATCTCGATCGCGCCGCGGCGTTCGAGCTTGGCCAGCGTCCGGCAGACGGTCTCGACGGTGAGGCCGAGATGATCGGCGATATCGCGTCGGCTCATCGGCACCGGAAGCGGATCGACAGCGCGGCCGAGCCGTACCAGCCGATCACGCCAGCATGTCAGAAACACAATCAGTTTCTCTTCAGCCACGCGGCGGCCCAGCGAGAACATCTTGTCATGTGCATCGGCGATCTCGGCCGCCATCAGCGCGACGATCTCGTTCAACACATAGGGCCGGTGACTGGCGAATTGCGCGAATTTCTCACGCGGGATTTCCCAGACCACTGCAGGACCGATTGCAGCGGCGGACACTTCATGATGCCCCTGCGTTGCGATCTCGAGGATGTCGCCCGGCAGCGCAAAACTTGTGATCTGGCGACGATTATCGCATTCGGTCCTGTAGATACCGACCACACCCTCGACCACGCTCAAGCACTTGCCGGCCGGCGCTCCCTGCGTGAACAGGACATCCTGCGAAGTGTAGGGCACCCGCTCGCCCAGGGCCATCAACTGACGCAGATCGGCGGCGCCCAGATGAGACAGGAAGCCGCCCGGCTGCGCAGCCGCATTCGCACAAGGCGCAGCGAACGACGATGCAGCCATCAGCTTTGTCATGCGCTCCCCGGGTTTCGTTGGCCTCGCGGAAGTGCGGGGCACTTTTGGATAACCGGATCAGCGCGGCACACATTGATACACATCAATCGCCTCTTACCTCTCCCCGCATCTTGCGCGGGGAGAGGTCGGGTCGCGCGCATCGCGCGTGATCCGGGTGAGGGGCGGCGCACTGCAGTTGCAGCCTAGCAAGACCTATCGAATCGAAGAAACAGAGATGGCAGTGGCTGAGGTGCCACGCCCCTCTCCCCGCGCAGAGCGGGGAGAGGGAGCCGGCCGCGTCTGCCGCAACTATTCAACTCTAACGCGGCCGGATGAAACTAAAACCTCTCGCTTTCGATGGCTGCAACCGTCCCGGCATCGAGCAGATGCTGGCCCCAACCGCGTTTCGCCAGCGCATGCGACAGCCCCGGAGACATCAACAGCAACAGCGCGGTCATGACCAATGGCACGGCGCTGAGCCAGTCGATGCGCACCGGCGTGAGCTCCTCCGTGCTGCCGGCATAGTCGCCGCGACGACGCCAGATATCGCGGCAAATGCGTAGCAGATCGCGCCTGTTGCCGCCGCGCTGCGCACTGCCGAGGAGCACCTGCATGGCCTGATGCGTGACGACGTCCTTGCACGTCGCCGGTGCGACATCCAGCGTCTCGCCCAGGGAAACGCGCAGCAGCAGATCGACCAGATCGACGCCGGCGAGCCAGGCGGCCATCGGCTCCACCAGCCGCGGATTGCAGTCGATATAGAATGGCCCGCTGTCATCGTCCGGCATCATGAAGTCGATCGACAGCGCGCCGTGCCAGGCGAGATGCCGGCCGATGGCCGCGAGATCGTCACGCACGCGGTCACGTCGCACGCCGCGCTTGATGGCATCGCCGCCCCCGGCACCCTCCATGATCTGGCGAGTGACGTGAAAGCCGACCAGTTCGCCGCGGCAGAACACGCCCTGCGCCTTCTCGGTCGCGCCCGTGACACGGGCCTGCACCAGTACTTCGCTGGCAAGGCCGTTTCCGGCCTCAAGCTCTTTCATTGCGAGCGCAAGGTCGGCATCATTGCGCACCATCCAGACGCCACGGCTGGCGGTGCCGATGGTGGTCTTGATAACGCAGGGGAAGCGGACTGCAGCACGAAGCGTATCGGCGCTTGCGACGATCTGCGTCTCGGGTTGCGGCAATCCAAGCTCGCTCAGCATACGGCTGAAACCGGCCTTGCTATGCGCCGCCCGGTAGCTCGCGAAGGACGGCAAGGCCAGGCCGGCCAGCGGCCTCAGCCGCTCCTGCACTTTCGCGAACAGGAAGCCCTGTTCGTGGATCGGCAGCAGCACGTCATAGTCGCCAGTCGCCAGCAGGCCTTCGATGAACCGCAGGAAGCCCAGGGGATTTTCCCGCATTCCCGGGCAGCGGTGATATGTGCGGATAAATCGCGAGAACCGCGCCAGCCCGGCAGCGGCGGGATCGCAGACATCTACCACATGGCCGGCGAGGCCGAGCACGGTGACAGCCTCCCGCGCGGAGGTGCTGGTGCCTTCCGACAGCAGTATCCGCAGCGGCTTAAAATTCGGGCTGCTCGTCATCATGCTCAATCATGTCGCATTCCCGGGCCGTGGTCGCGTTTCCCGATGCCGCCCTGCACGGGCCGCAACACCTGCATGTCGCAGCGCTGATAGACATTAACCTGCTGAGAACGTAGGCATAGCGCACCTTTTCGAGGCTGCAAAAAGCGGCCGTCAGCCGCCTTGGGTGGAAACGCATATGGTCGATATTCCGGCCTCGACCTCGCATCTCGCTGCGCGTGACCATGTCCCTTCGGCGACGCGCACGCTGACGGCGATTTCCACTGCGCATTGGGTCAGCCACTTCCACATCTTCGTACTGCCAATGCTGTTCCCGTTCCTGAAGGATCGGCTCGGCGTCGGCTATATCGAACTCGGCTTCGCGCTGACCACCTTTGCCGTCGTCTCCGGCCTCACGCAGGCGCCGATCGGCTATCTCGTCGACCGCATCGGCGCGCGCAAGATCCTGATCCTCGGCGTCACGCTCGGCGGCTGCGCGCTGATCGCGCTCGGCCTGTTGCTGAGCTATCCCGCCCTGATCGTCTGCGCCGCGCTGCTCGGCCTCGCCAACAGCGTCTATCACCCGGCCGACTACGCCATCCTCGCCGCGCATATGGACGAGTCGAAGATGGGTCGCGCATTTTCGATCCATACATTCGCAGGCTTCGTCGGCGGCGCAGTCGCGCCTCCCCTGATGGCGGCACTGCTGGTTGGTATCGGCGGCCAGGGCGCGCTGATCGTCGCGGGCGCCATCGGCGTGGCAATTGCACTGATGCTGATCGTGGTCGGCATTCCCGATGCCGGCGCGATGGCTGATGGCGATGACGCCAAGGGCGCCGAGTCGCCCAAGGTCAGCATGATGACCCCGGCGATCCTGATGCTGACGCTGTTCTTCACGCTGCTGTCGCTGTCGCAGAACGGCATCAACAGCTTCGGCATCGTCGCGCTGATGAACGGCTACGGCACATCGCTGTCATCGGCGAATATCGCGCTCACCGCTTTCCTCGCGGCCAGCGCCGTCGGCGTGCTTGCCGGCGGGTGGCTGGCCGATCGGACCAGACACCACAGCCGCGTCGCCGCCGTGTGTTTCACGATCAATGCCGCCATCATCTGTGCCATCGCCGTGTTCACGCTGCCGACGCCGGTGATCGTCGCGGCCATGACCACCGCGGGCTTCCTCGGCGGCGTGCTGACGCCGTCGCGCGACATGCTGGTGCGCGAGGCCGCCCCTCCCGGCGCTGCCGGCCGCGCCTTCGGCATCGTCTCGACCGGCTTCAATTTCGGCGGCATCATCAGCCCCATCCTGTTCGGCTGGTTCATGGACCACGCCTTGCCGCATTGGGTGTTCGGCGCATCCGCCTGCTTCATGGCGGCGACAGTGCTGCTCGCGTTGGTGTCGGAACGCAAGCGGTAACGGGTTGTCGTCCCGCCTGCGTGGGGGACGACGGGCAGCGGTTCTGTTATGGTCTCCGCCGCATGCTCACGGTTCGCCATCTCACCAAATCCTATCGTTCAGCCCAGGAACAGATCGCCGTTCTGCGCGGCGTCGATCTCAGCGTTGCCGCAGGCGAGAGCGTGGCGCTGACCGGCGAATCCGGCAGCGGCAAGAGCACGCTGCTGCATCTGATCGCCGGCCTCGATGAAGCCGACAGCGGCGAGATCCAACTCGGCGATATCATCGTCACCGGGCTCCATGATTCCGCCCGCGCCGCGCTGCGCCGCGACCGGCTCGGCCTCGTGTTCCAGCAGTTCAACCTGATCCCGTCGCTGTCGGTCGCCGACAATCTGGCGTTCCAGTCGCGCATCGCCGGTAAGCATGACGCAGCCTGGCAGCGCGAACTGACCGAGCGCCTCGGCCTCGGCGCGCTGCTCAGGCGCTATCCCGAACAACTCTCCGGCGGCCAGCAACAGCGCGTCGCCATCGGCCGCGCATTGGCATCGAAGCCGCCGCTGCTGCTCGCCGATGAACCCACCGGCAATCTCGACGAGGATACGGCTGACGAAGTCTTGAGGCTGGCGCGCGATCTGGTCGCCCGCACCGGCTGCGGTTTCCTGATGGTGACCCATAGCGAGCGTCTCGCGGCCACGCTGGATCGCCGCATCCATCTTCATGCCGGGCTGATCGCGTGAGACGCGCGCTCTGGATCCTTGCGGTACTGCTCAGCCACTGGCGCCGGCATCCGATGCAGTTCGCCACGCTCCTGATCGGCCTGATCGCCGCGACCGCATTATGGAGCGGTGTGCAGGCGCTCAACCAGCAGGCCCGCACCAGCTATGACCGCGCCGCCGCGGCCTTCGGCGGAACGCGCACGCCGATGCTGGTCGCAACCAATGGCGGCGCGTTTTCGCAACAGCTCTTTGTCGATCTCCGCCGCGCGGGCTGGCCGGTGTCCCCTGTGGTCGAAGGCCGCATCTCCATTGGCGGCCGCTCGGTGCGCCTGCTCGGCATCGAGCCGGTGACCATGCCTGTCGAAGCCAGCGCTGCGACGGAGATCGGCAGGACCGGCGCGCAGGCGTTTCTGACGCCGCCCGGTCAGGCGCTGATTGCGCCGGAAACACTGGCGAGCCTCGGTCTCGCCGAGGGCGCGACGCCCGCGCTCAATGACGGAGCGCTGCTGCCGCCCCTGAAACTGCAGCCGCAGCTCGCACCCGGCGTGCTGGTGGTCGATATCGGCATTGCGCAGAAACTGCTGAAGATGCCGGATCAGATCTCGCGCCTGCTGATCGGCAGCGCCAAGGGTCCCCGCGCTTCGCTTGAAAGCGTCGCCGGCGATCGGTTGCGGCTGGTGCAGCCCGATGCAGAGACCGACCTCGAACGTCTCACCGACAGTTTCCATCTCAATCTCACCGCCTTCGGCCTGCTATCCTTCTTCGTCGGGCTGTTCATCGTCAATTCGGCCATCGGCCTCGGCTTCGAACAGCGCCTGCCGATGCTGCGCACCTTGCGTGCCTGCGGCGTCTCGGCGCGGCAGCTCAACAGTGTGCTGATCCTCGAACTCGTCAGCATCGCACTGATCGCCGGCGCCATCGGTCTCGTCTGCGGCTATTTCATCGCCGCATCGCTGCTGCCCGATGTTGCGGCCAGCCTGCGCGGGCTCTATGGCGCGCAAATCCCTGGGCAATTGACGCTGAAGCCGGAATGGTGGTTCGCTGGTCTCGCGATTTCCATCATCGGTGCGCTGCTGGCGGCGACATCGAGCCTGCTGAAAGCTGTCCATCTCCCCTTGCTCGCCACCGCACAGCCCTATGCCTGGCAACAGGCACAGCATCGCTGGCTGCGACTGCAAGGCACGGGCGCATTGCTCGTGTTCATCGCTGCCGGGCTCGCGCTCTGGCTTGGCGATTCACTGATTGCTGGCTTCTTCGTGCTTGCTGCATTGCTGCTCGGCGCAGCGCTCGCATTGCCGGTTATCCTCGGCATCGTCCTTGCCTGCGGTGAACGCAGCACGCGACGGCCGCTCGTCACATGGTTCTGGGCCGACAGCCGACTGCAGCTTTCCGGCCTGTCGCTGGCGCTGATGGCGTTGCTGCTGGCGCTCGCCGTCAATGTCGGCGTCGGCACCATGGTGGAGAGTTTCAGCCGGACCTTTACGGGCTGGCTCGACGGGCGGCTGGCGTCCGAGATCTATCTGAACGCGGCGAGCGAGAAGCAGGCGATCGAGATCAAGACCTGGCTGAAGACGCGCCCCGACGTGCAGGCCGTTCTGCCGGGCAGCCGCACCGACCTGCAGTTCAACGGTGCGCCGATCGAGCTTCTCGGCTTCGCCGATCACGCCACCTATCGCGATCAATGGCCGCTGCTGGATTCCACCAGCGACGCATGGGATCGCGTGCGCAGCGGCGACGGCGCGCTCGTCAGCGAACAACTCTCGCTGCGCATGAAGCTCAAACTCGGCGATCGTCTGGACGTGCCGACGCCGACCGGCACATGGCCGATGGACGTCGTTGCCGTGTATGCGGATTACGGCAATCCCAAAGGCCAGATCGGCGTGAATATCGATGCGCTGGTCAAACATTTCCCTGACATTTCGCAGACGCGCATGGGCCTGCGCGTGGCCCCCGCGGCCGTGCCCGCGCTGATCGACGCCATCCGCACGCGCTTCGGTCTCGACGGCCGCAACCTCGCCGACCAGACGACAGTGAAAACGGAGTCACGGGCGATCTTTAATCGCACTTTCGCGGTGACGGCGGCGCTCAACGCCTTCACGCTTGGCGTCGCCGGCGTCGCGCTCCTCACCAGCCTGCTCACGCTGAGCAATTCGCGCCTGCCCCAACTGGCGCCGCTCTGGGCCATTGGCATCACACGTCGCCGCCTTGCCGGTATCGAGCTGTTGAAGACGCTGTCGGTTGCCTTGATTACCTCACTGCTAGCGCTGCCGCTCGGGCTGCTGGTGGCGTGGTGCCTCATCGCTATCGTCAATGTAAAGGCCTTTGGCTGGCGCCTACCGTTCCATGTGTTTCCACTGCAACTGGTCCAGTTGCTCGGCGTTGCCATGTTGGCCTCGCTGCTCGCAGCTCTGCTACCGATCCTGAAGCTGCTGCGCATGCAACCGGCCACGCTGGTGAAAGTGTTCGCCAATGAGCGATAGCTTGCTCACACGTCGCAGCTTGATCGGCGGCATCGCGCTGCTCGGGCTCGGCGGTTCACGCGCATTCGCCCAGGGCTTTGCCGGCCTCGGCCGCGACGCCGAAGGCTTTGCGGCTGTCGTTCCGGGCCGCCCCCTCACCTTTCCGGCCGATCACGGCCCGCATCCGGATTATCGCATCGAATGGTGGTACCTCACCGCCAACCTCACGGACGCATCGGGCAATGCCTATGGCGCGCAGTGGACGCTGTTTCGTCAGGCGATGGCGGCCGGCGCGCAGGGCGACGGCTGGGCGACGCCGCAGATCTGGATGGGTCATGCGGCGGTGACATCTGCAAAGTCACATCATGCGACAGAAACCTTTGCCCGCGGCGGCATCGGTCAGGCTGGCGTGACGGCGACGCCGTTCCGGGCATGGATCGATGCGTGGGAGATCCGTGGGCTTGAGAACTTCGACGACGTGTCGATTGCGCCGCTCGACGTGTCCGCTTCGTCAGCGGATTTCAGCTACCGGCTCCGGCTCCCTGCGCAGCAGCCGCTGGTGCTGCAGGGCGACAACGGCTTCAGCCGCAAGTCGGAACGTGGGCAAGCGTCGTATTACTACAGCCAGCCCTATTTCACCGCATCGGGCGTGCTGACCATCGACGGCAAGGAGATTGCCGTCACCGGCCGCGCCTGGATGGACAGGGAATATTCCAGCCAGCCGCTGGCTTCCGACCAGACCGGCTGGGATTGGTTCTCGCTGCATCTGCCTGATAATGCAAAACTGATGTTGTTTCGCCTCAGGCAGAAGGACGGCGCGCATTATTTTGCCGGCAACTGGATCACCGCGGACGGAAAATCCGAACAGCTTGCCCCAGGCGCTATAGATATGACGCCGACCGTCATGACGGAGATCGCCAGCCGCAGGATCCCGACGTCATGGAAGGTATCGATCGCATCGCGCGGATTGCAGATCACGACCTCGCCGCTGAATGCCAGGAGCTGGATGACGACGAGCTTCCCCTATTGGGAAGGGCCGGTGAGCTTCACCGGGAGCCACAGCGGTACGGGCTATCTGGAAATGACGGGATATTAGGGGGTTATCTTCTTAACCTCTCCCCGCTCTGCGCGGGGAGAGGTCGAAATGCGAGCGGAGCGAGTATTTCGGGTGAGGGGCATGGCATTGAGCTTGCCCCACTTACCACACCCTCGGATCGCACCATCCGACCCGCGAATAAGAGCTTGTATTTTCCGCCATACCTCGCCCCTCACCCGGGGCCGTCGCTTCGCGCCGGCCCCGACCTCTCCCCGCAATGCGGGGAGAGGTTAAGGAAGATCAGCGCTTCGATTTTACTTCGTCAGCGGGCAGCCGCTCTCGGCTGCGGTCGGATAGGCCTTGTCGCCGGGCACCACGGCGAGCTGCTTGTAGTAGTCCCACGGCTTCTTGGATTCCGACGGCTTCTTGACCTCGAACAGATAGAGGTCCTTCACCATGCGGCCATTGGCCAGCACCTTGCCGCCCTGGGCGAAGGCGTCATCGACCGGAAGTTCCTTCAGCTTCTTCGCGACAGCTTCGGAGTCCTTGGTGCCTGCCGCCTTGACTGCCTTCAGATAAGACAGCGTCGACGAATAGGTGCCGGCCTGGATCATGTTCGGCATGCGCTGGGTGCGCTTGAAGAAGCGATCGGCAAACTCACGCGACTTGTCGTCGCGATCCCAATAGAAAGATTCCGTCAGCACCAGACCCTGCGCCGCCTGCAGCCCGAGGCCATTCACTTCGGCCAGCGTGAGGAGGAGACCCGCAAGCTTCTGGCCGCCGGCGACGATGCCGAATTCAGCCGCCTGCTTCACGGCGTTGGTGGTGTCGAGGCCGGCATTGGCAAGGCCGATGACCTTGGCCTTGGACGCCTGAGCCTGCAGCAGGAACGACGAGAAGTCAGACGAGTTCAGCGGATGGCGAACGGCGCCGAGCACCTTGCCGCCCTTTGCCTTCACGATGTCGCCGGTGTCCTTCTCCAGCGAATAACCGAAGGCATAGTCCGCCGTGAGAAAGAACCAAGTATCGCCGCCAGCTTCGGTCAGCGCGCCGCCGGTGCCAACACCCAAGGCGCGTGTATCGAACGACCAGTGGAAGCCATAGGGCGTGCAGGCATCGCCGGTGACGCGCGACGAGGCCGCGCCGACCACGATGTCGATCTTCTTCTCTTGATTGGACAGTTCCTGAACCGCGAGCGCCACCGACGAGGTGGTCAATTCAGTGATCATGTCGACGCCTTCGACGTCATACCAGCGCCGCGCGATCGAGACGGCGAGATCAGGCTTGTTCTGGTGATCCGCGGTGACCAGTTCGATCTTCTTGCCGAGCACCTCGCCGCCGAAATCCTCGATCGCCATCTTGGCGGCTTCGACCGAATACTTGCCGCCGTAATCGGCATAGACACCGGACTGATCGTTGAGAATGCCGATCTTGACGCCTTGCGCCGAGGCCGGAGCGGCCAGGAAAAGACCGCACAGCGCAGCCGTCGACAACAGTCCGAACTTCATCAATGCCTCCCAAGTTTTTAATTTGGGCGCACGCTATGTGAGAAGCTCGGGACGAACCAGATAATCTTTCGACTTAGCCGAAATGTGCAGATCAGCTTTGCGTTAGTTCAAGATCACTCCCAACGACGATTGCTGCAACGCACGCGCGCGGTCACTGCATCCGCTTTTTCAACGCGGCGTCGATACAGGCGAGTTCCCGCTCGATCTCCGCGACCATCGAGACAGGATCGGTGTCGGAGATCAGGTGCATCTTCTCGTATGTCCCATCCTGAATGCTCTTCAGGATGGCCAGACGATCGTCCCGATAACCCTGCAGGCGCTCGAAATCGCCGCGCTCGGCATATTTCGCGATGAGTTTCTCGAAGACAGTGCTCATGGGTGGAGTTCCTTGGCATCAAAAGCGCGGGGACGAATGCCCCGCGCCGTGAATGGTCGGCGATCACAAACCGCGCAGCACCAACCGGTTGAGACGGCTCGCAAACGCGGCCGGATCTTCTGGCAATTCGCCGTCGAGGATCTGCGCCTGCTCGAGCAGCAGGAACGCGATGTCGGACGCTTCGCCGCCCGCCGCCTTGTCGGCACCGGCGATCTTCGCCACCAGCGGATGGCGCAGATTGATCTCGAGGATCGGCTTGGTGACGCTGCCGCGATTCTGCATCGCCAGCATGCGCTCGAGCTCGCGATCCGGACCGGCGCCGCCGGCGACGAGACACGACGCCGACGTGGTCAGACGCGTCGAGACCTTCACGTCCGAAACGCGCTCGCCGAGCGCATCCTTGATGACGGCGATGGTCGCGGCCTCGTCGGTCTCGGTCTTCGGCTCGTCCTTGGTCGCGTCTTCATCAATGCGCGGGATCAGATCGAGATTGACCTCGCCCTGGCTCAGCGACTTCAGCGGCTTGCCGTCGAAATCCAGCGGCGCCGACGACCAGAACGCATCGACAGCGTCGGTCAGCAGCAGCACCTCGATTCCGCGCGACTTGGCGGCTTCCAGCTTCGGATTCGACTTCAGGCGATCAAGGCTGTCGCCGGCAAGATAATAGATCTCGGTCTGGTTCGGCTTCAGGTCGGCGACATAGTCCTTCAGCGAACGCTTCTCTCCGGAGGTCGTCGTGAAGCGCGACAGCGCCAGCAGCTTCTCGCGACGCTCGAAATCCTCATAGATGCCTTCCTTGATCACCGGGCCGAAGGCGTCCCAGATCTTGGTGAACGTCTCGGCATCCTTCTCGCTCAGCGTCTCCAGCTCGCCGATCACACGGGTCGCCACGGCCTTCCTGATTTGCGCGAGCTGCGGATTGTTTTGCAGCATCTCCCGGGAGAGGTTCAGCGGCAGATCCTCGGCATCGATGACGCCGCGGATGAAGCGCAGATAGGACGGCAACAGGTCCGCATCGTTGGTGATGAAGACGCGACGCACATAGAGCTTCACATGGCCCTTGCGGTTCGGCTCAAACAGGTCGAACGGCTTCTGCGACGGCGCGAACAGCAGCACCGCATAGGAATAGCGGCCCTCGGCACGGTAATGCAGCGTCATCGCCGGTTCGTCATAGGCATGCGCGATAGACTTGTAAGCCGCGCTGTAATCCTCCGGCGTCAGTTCGGACTTGGAGCGCTGCCACAGCGCGCTGGCCGAATTGATCTGGCGCGGCTCGGCATCGCCGTCCTTGAGCATGATCGGAAACTGGATGTTGTCCGAATAGGCGCCGACAATGCGCTCGATCTCGTAAGTTTCGAGATATTTCTTCGCGTCTTCTTTCAGATGCAGCACAATGGAGGTGCCGGTCGGCACGCTCATGCCGTCACTGACCTGGCCGATCTCGAAACCCGCACCGCCGGTCGAGGTCCAGGTGAAGGCGTCATGGGTGCCGGCGCGGTGGCTGGTGACGACGATCTTCTCGGCCACCATGAAGGCCGCATAGAAGCCGACGCCGAACTGGCCGATCAGATTCGAGCCGTCCTTGGCCTCGGTCAGCCGCGACAGAAACGACTTGGTCCCAGATCTCGCGATGGTCCCTAGGTTGTCGATCAGTTCCTGGCGATCCATGCCGATGCCGGTATCGACGATCGACAGCGTACCGGCCGCCTTGTCCGGAATGATGGTGATGTTGGGCGACTGGCCGTCGGGGATCAGCTGCGGATTGGCGATCGCCTCATAGCGCAGCTTGTCGCAAGCGTCGGACGCATTGGAGACCAGTTCGCGCAGAAAAATGTCGGTCTCGGAATAGACCGAGTGAACCATCAGGTTCAGCAATTCGGCGACTTCGGCCTGGAACGGCTGGGAAACGGGTGCAGCGGTGTCAGTGGTCGTCATGAAAAGTGCCCGATACTGGTAAGGGAGAGATCACGCATATAGCGACGCGGATTTGCCGAGTCCATGGTGCGAACCGATGGTTTCCGCGCGAAAAGGCTGATCGGGAACTGAAACTCGCGACGCTACTTTGAAGCAGCGACCTGCGATGCGAGCAGAGCCGTGGTCGCATCGAGATCGACCAGCGGATAGACCTCGAACTGAGCCGGGATGATATCGGCCCATTCGTTCAGGATGCGATGCAGCACTTCATTGCCATCGACCTTGAACACCGCGACCACGCCGCGGCCGACGCGCGGATAGATGTGCTGGCAGACACCCGACGCCTGATACCCAGCCATCCACGGCCAGAAGCTCTGACGCGCGGCCGCCATGTCGGACGGACGATCTGCGCGCGGATTCGAGATCACCAGAAACAGCATCGCTGATCTCCTGTCGGCGTACTCAGAACGCGTCAGCCCTGCAGCGCACCGTGATAGGCGCTTTCCAGCATGGCCAGGCATTCACGCGCACGCGCCTGCGCGATGTCGTTCGCGGTCTGGGAGATTTCGCGGAGATCGCGGATCGCCAGATCGACGGCGCTCAGCAGATCGATTTCACACTCATCGGCCTGGGGGGCCGCTACACGCATGGGGAAAGGGATAACTACACTCACTGGCACGCCCGCTCTTCACGATTGCAACGCTCGAATCACTCGCGACTCATTTGGCCTGCGAATGGTTAAGCCAATCGGTAGGAAGCAACGGATCTGACGTAAAACTGTCGCGCCGCCGTCAATCCTGCCAGCTCACCGGCGGGATCAGACCGACGGACGGGTCATCGCCAGGGTCATCCGACGGCTGGATCGTGGGCGCTTCGTCCTGTTCGGGCGTCGCGTCGATAATCATGGCCGGCGACGGAAGCTGTGGAACGGCCATGCTCTGCTGCCCGCGCCGATAAGATTCGAATTCGAGCTGTTTGGCGAAATACCGGAACAGGTCAGCCGCGTATTTGCGCTGCTCGGGGCTGGACGCCGAGGCGATCTGGAAGATCAATTCGTCGGACAGTTCCGACGTGGTCGCACCGGTTAGGTCTTCGAGAACGCTCATCACAATGGCTCGGCCTATGAAGCCTTGAGCCTGCACGAGTGTGGTTGATATCGCGTTGTTCGTCAGAGCAATCGGGAGCGCGTGCATAAGCATCACTAATGACGCCCTAATTTGTACCGCTAGGGGGCACCGAACGTCCTGCGGATGCGGCCGCGCATGACCAGACGCAATGAGATAGTGCCTGTTGCGCACTCCTGCCGCTTATTCGTGCAAGTCGGCGGAACCCGGCACACGGAAAATTAAGCCACGATTAACCATGATCGGGCGATAACCGGGAGGTAACTGATTGCTGTCAACGGGGATACGACGATGGTCTTGGCAATGAACCGCAGCAGTCATTCTGCGCATGCCAATGCAACCGAAGAGAACGACGATAGCTCCGATATCTCCGCGCTGATTGGGCGGTTGACCGCCGAGGTCAACGAGATCGCCTGCGAGAAGACCAGGTCGATCCAGCACATCACCAACCAGATGAAGATGCTGGCGCTGAACGCGCTGATCGAAAGCTCGCGCGCCGGCGCGCAGGGCGCGGGCTTCGCCGTCGTCGCGCAGGAAGTGCGCAATGTCGGCCAGCAGGTCGAGACCATCGCGCGCGATCTGGAATCCCAGCTCACCGCCCGCACGGGCAGCCTGATGGCGTCGATCGAGAAGATGACCGAGCGCTCGCGCGGCGAACGCATGGTCGACCTGTCGCTGAATGCCATCGAACTGATCGACCGCAATCTCTATGAGCGCACCTGCGACGTCCGCTGGTGGGCGACCGACTCGGCCGTCGTCGATTGCGCAGCCGCACCGAGCGATGCCACCGTCGCTCATGTCTCCGAGCGACTTGCCGTGATCCTCGGCGCCTACACCGTCTATCTCGATCTCTGGCTGTGCGACATGCAAGGCAATGTCATCGCCAGCGGCCGTGGCGATCGTTTCAATGTCACGGGCCAGAATATCGCCGGCACTGCCTGGTTTCGCGATGCCCGTACGCTGCGCTCCGGCGACGACTACACCGCGGGCGACGTCGAGCGCCAGCCGCTCCTGAACAATGCGCAGGTCGCGACCTATTGCGCCAGCGTGCGCGAAGGCGGCAAGGCCAATGGCCGCGCCATCGGCGTGCTCGCGATTCATTTCGACTGGGAAGCCCAGGCGCGCGCCATCGTCGAGGGCGTTCGCGTCGACGACGACAAGACGCGCGTACTGCTGGTGGATTCGAACCTGCGCGTCATCGCCTCGTCCGACGGCCAGGGCCTGCTCACCGAACGCATCCCGCTGGCCTTGAACGGCCGCCGCAGCGGCTTCTATCACGACCGTTCGGGCGGCCTCGTCGCCTTCCATGCCACACCGGGCTATGAGACTTACAAAGGTCTCGGCTGGTACGGCGTGATCATGCGCGGCGCCTAGCCGCACGATCTAGTCAATGACGACTTCGCTGCGATAATCTCCCCTACGCCACGAGCGGGAGACAGCGATGACCGACGTCACTTTCGAACCGGCAATTCCGGTTCTGCGCATCTATGACATTGCTAAAGCGAAGGAGTTCTATGTCGACTTCCTCGGCTTTGCGATCGACTGGGAACATCGTTACGAGCCGGACTCCCCGCTCTACATGCAGGTGTCGCGCGGCGGCGTGAAGCTGCATCTCAGCGAACACTATGGCGACGGCACGCCGGGCAACGTGGTCTATATCCGCGGCAGCAATATCGCGGCTTTCGCAAAGGAGCTGCATGACAAGCGGGCCCGTTTCGCGCGCCCGAGTCCGACCGATACGGCCCCAAAGATCACCGACCCGTTCGGCAATGTGCTGCGCTTCGATGACGCGACCAACACGCACTGAGCCCGCCGCTTCAGCCATCGCTGCAACGAGAGAACTTACCCGTTCAACCAGTTCCGGATCTTCGCGAAGAACCCCGTGTCACGTCGCACGCTGACAGGCCCCACGGCAATTGGCCGCACGGGCTCGCCATCCACGACCGGCGCTGCCCTTGCTGCCGCCAGCGCCATGGGCCCGACCTGCGCGAGGAACGCATGTTCATGGCTGCGCGTCAGCCGCGCCAGCGCGGCGTCAAATGGCAGCCACGCGACTTCGCTGATATCCTTCATCAACTTGCGTGACGGCGCGGCCGCGGCCTCCATGTGCCAGAAATGCACGACCTTGGTCCGTTCACCGAGCGGATAGGCCAGGGCACCGAGATAGTCATGCACCGACGCGGCATGGCCGGTCTCTTCCAGCACCTCGCGCTCGGCTGCGTCGCGCGGCGTCTCGCCATTGTCGAGCTTGCCCTTCGGCAACACCCAGTCGCCGCGCTTGCGCAGGCAGACCACGGCGAACAGCGGCGTCTCGCCCCGCTGCACGACAATGCCTCCCGCCGCCATGATGATATCGCGCGCCATGATTGTCCTTAACCGCTAACGCACAAAGACGCCATCGAGGTCATCCTCGATATGAGCATGAATGATGGAATCGAAACTCTGTTCCGCCTGAAAGCCTAGCGCCAGCGCACGTTTGGTATCGAACATCGTGGGCCATCCGGCAACCATCGCCATCGTGGCGGGATCTGGCACATGCTTGATGCGTGTCACAACACTGTCACCTCCCACACGGCGGAGCGCCGCGATCATGTCCGCGACCGATGCCCGCACGCCGGGCATCATCACCGTGCGGCGTGCGCCGAGCTTGGCGCTGTCGAGCGTCGCGCCATGAAGCAGGAATTCCGTTGTCGCGCGCGGACTGGCATGTGTCTGCCCGACGTCGTCGGTTACCGGCAGCACCGCCTCACGCCCGGCCAGCGGCTCGCGAATGATATTGGAGAAGAAACCCGACGCTGCCGCATTGGGCTTGCCCGGCCGCACGCAGATATTCGGCAGGCGAATGCCGATGCCGTCGAAGAAGCCGCGCCGCGTATAGTCCGCCAGCAGCAATTCGCAGATCGCCTTCTGCGTCCCATAGCTCGACAGCGGCGTGTGAAAGAAATCGTCGGCGATAGGACCGTTATAGGGCGCACCGAAGGTCGCGATGGACGAGGTGTAGACGATGCGAGGGCGATAACCACCCCCCATCGCGCGGATCGCCTCAAACAGATTGCGCGTGCCGTCGAGATTGACTGCGTAGCCTTTGTCGAAATTCTGCTCGGCTTCGCCGGAGACGACCGCAGCAAGATGGAAGATCAGGTCAGGTTTTGACGCCAGCAGTGCTGCGGGCGCATCCGGTTTTGCGAGATCGACCATGATGCTGCGCGCGCCGACCAGATCGCTGGGGACCGCATCGGCCATCGCCAGATCGCCGATTTCCCCACCGCCGACATGACCGTCCTTCAGCAGCCGCTCACACAGCTTGCGGCCGATCATGCCGGCCGCGCCAATCACCAGAACCTTCATTCCTTGATCTTCACTCTTTGGGTGCCGACAGCTTGTAGATCTCCAGCGCGTCGGCATCGGCGCCGCGCACCGCCTTGCCCATGCGGAAGATCTGCGCCGCGAGCGCAGCCATCGGCACCGGCGTCGATGTGTCCTGCGCCACGGCGACGACCGTATCGAGGTCCTTGAGCATCGTGTGGATGTGGCCGAGCGGCGGCGAGTGAATGCCCTGGGCCATGCGCGGCACGAACAATTGCAACGGGATCGAATCCGCAAAACCGCCGGCAAGCGCTTCCGGCAGACGCTTGGCGTCGATACCGGCATTCACCGCGAGGCGTGTCGCTTCGGCCAGCACCGCCATGGCGCAGCCGACAATCACCTGGTTGCAGAGTTTGGTCATCTGCCCGGCGCCGGTCGGCCCCATATGCGTGAAGTTACGCGCCATCGCCAGAATATAGGGCCTGATACGTTCGACATCGGCGGCCTTGCCGCCCGCCATGATCGCGAGCGTGGCTTCCTCCGCGCCCTTGGTGCCGCCCGACACCGGCGCATCGACCCAGCCCATACCGTTCGCCGCCTTCAGCCGCGCCGCGATGGACTTGGTCTTGTCCGGATGGATCGAGGAGAAATCGACGACCAGCTTGCCCTTGCCATCGCTGCCGGACAGGCCGTTGTCGCCGAACACGACCTCCTCCACCGCCGATGCATCGGTGAGGCACATGAAGACGATGCTGGCATGCGCGACGACATCGCGCGGACTGGCGGCTGCTTTCGCACCGGCCTCCACCAGAGCATTGGCCTTGCCGGGCGAGCGATTCCAGACGGCCACATCGTAACCGGCACTCAGCAACCGTTTGGTCATCGGCAGTCCCATCAGGCCGAGACCGAGGTAACCGAGCTTCTCTTTGCCGCCCGCTGAATCCACCATTTTGACGCCGTTGTCCTTCTGCCGCCGAGCCACGCTGCTCGCATCTGCGAGCTATCTACGCTGCGCCCGCAGCCGCAGCAACGATGATATCAACGCCTGCGTAACTGCCAATTGTTGCGCCACAGCACGAATGAATGTTGGGCACGCACCTCGCTTGCCAGAATATTTGAAGCATGAAAGGCTTCAAGACAGTGGGGCTTTTCTTTTGGCCGGGTCTGGCCATCATCAAACGGAGTGAGCGGGCATGAAGCTGGGTTCTTCGAAGTGGCTGGTGGCTGCGGCTCTCGCGGCGGGAGCGGTGTCGGGTGCGGCGCACGCGCAGACGATTCCGACCATCAAGGTCGGCTGGACCATTCCAGCCGAAGAATCCAAATACTGGATGATGAAGCGCCCGACCGAATTCACCAATCTCGGCAAGACCTACAATATCGAATGGACGCAGTTTCAGGGCACCTCGCCGATGACGCAGGCGCTCGCCGCCGGCGCACTGGACTGCGCCACCCAGGGCGTGCTGTCGCTCGCCAACGGCGTCAACGGCGGCAACCTCAAGGCCTATATCGTCGCGCAGCACGTGTCGGAAAAGCCCGGCAGCTTCTCGGTCTACTGGGCCGTGAAGGATGACTCGCCGATCAAGACCATCACCGATCTCAAGGGCAAGAATGTCGGCATTTCCGTCATTGGCGGCGGCACCTACGGGCCGTTCAAGATGCTGCTGAAGGGCGCCGGCGTCGATCCCGAGAAGGACGTCAAGCTGATCGAGATCGGCTTCGCAGCTTCCGAGGATGCGCTGCGCCAGGGTCGCGTCGACGCGATCAACATGAACCAGCCATTTGCCGCGCGCATGGAAGCCAAGGGCGGCACGCGCAAGCTGTTCTCGCTGAACGAGGCGATGCCGAACATCGTGCACATCCTTGAAGCCTGCCGCGCCGATTTCGTCGACAAGAACCCCGAACTCGCGAAGGCCTATGTCGCCGACATCACCCTCGGCATGAAAAAGGCGCTGGCCAACCGCGAGGAAACGCTGAAGGTCGTCAACGAAGTCATGAAGGCGCCGATCCCGGTGCTGGAGACCTATCTGCTGAAGGAGAACGACTTCGCCCGCGACCCGGGCGCAGCACCGAACTTCCCGGCCATGCAGAAGATGCTCGATATCTACACCGAGGCCGGCATGCTGCCGAAGATGGACGCGATGCAGTTCAAGCACCCGACCATCGTCGCGCCGATCCAGTAGAGCAAGACACGACATCTCACTATATGATGTCCTGAGGCCACGCCCCACGGCGTGGCCTCAATGCATTGGACGACAAGACCAAGAAACGGACAGATTCCCATGAAGAAATTGCGATCCCGCGTCACCACCGACAGCCTCGACCGTGCCCCGCACCGCGCTTTCATGCGCGCCATGGGCCTTGATGACGAGGCGATCGCAAAACCCATGATCGGCGTGGTGTCGATGAAGGGTGAGCAGACGCCCTGCAACATGACCCATGACTTTCAGGTCGACGCCGCCAAGACTGGCATTTCCGAAGCAGGCGGCACGCCGCGCGAATTCTCGACCATCTCGGTGTCCGATGCCATCAGCATGAACCATGAGGGCATGAAGTTCTCGCTGCTGTCGCGCGAAATCATCGCCGACTCCATCGAAGCCGTGATGCACGGCCTCGCTTACGACGCGCTGATCGGCTTCGGCGGCTGCGACAAGACGTTGCCCGGCGTCATCATGGGCATGGTCCGCTGCAACGTGCCGTCGATCTTCATCTATGGCGGCAGTTCGCTGCCGGGACTGCACAAGGGCAAGACGCTGACCGCCCTGGACTCCTATGAAGCCGTCGGCGCCTTCATGACCGGCGACATCGACAAGCAGGAACTGGACGCCATCGAACGCGCGTGTCTGCCGACCATCGGCGCCTGCGCCGGCCAGTTCACCGCCAATACGATGGCGATGGTGTCCGAGGCGCTGGGGATCACCATGCCCAATGTCTCGATGATCCCCGGCGTCTATGCCGAACGCGCGCAGTTCGCCCGGCGCGCCGGACGTCTGGTCATGGACATGCTGCGCAACGATGGCCCGCTGCCGCGCGACATCGTCACCCGCAAATCGCTAGAGAACGGCGCCGCCATCGTGGCCGCCACGGGCGGCTCCACCAATGCCGCGCTGCATCTGCCGGCCATCGCCAACGAGGCCGGTATCAAATTTACCATCGACGATGTCGGTGAAGTCTTCGCGCGCACGCCGCTGATCGGAAATTTGCGGCCGGGCGGCAAATATGTCGCCAAGGATGTCTACGACATCGGCGGCACGGCGGTCGTGATCCGTGCCTTGCTTGAGAGCGGCCATATCGACGGCTCCTGCATCACCATCACCGGCCGCACGATTGCGGAAGAATACAGCCACGCCAACAAGGCCGATGGCGAAATCATCTACAGTTCAGCAAAGCCGATCATGCCCGATGGCGGCGTCGCGGTGCTGAAGGGCAATCTCTCGCCCGATGGCGCGGTGATCAAGGTCGCCGGCCTGAAGAAGACGGTATTCGAGGGCACGGCGCGTGTGTTCGAGGACGAGGAGAGCTGCGTCGCCGCGGTGAAGGATCGCAGCTACAAGGAAGGCGACGTGCTGATCATCCGCAATGAAGGTCCGGTCGGCGGCCCCGGCATGCGCGAGATGCTCGGGGTCACCGCGCTCATCTACGGCCAGGGCATGGGCGAAAAGGTCGCGCTGATCACCGACGGCCGCTTCTCCGGCGCGACGCGCGGCATGTGTATCGGCTATGTCTCGCCGGAAGCCTATATCGGCGGCCCACTCGCGCTGGTGCGCGACGGTGACAAGATCCGCATCGACGCGCCTGCGCGGCGACTGGATCTGATGATCGACGAGACGGAATTTGCGGCGCGCAGAGCGGCATGGACGCAGCGCCCGCCGCGTCACCGCGCCGGTGCGCTGGCGAAATATGCCAAGCTGGTCGGACAGGCCCCCGGCGGCGCCGTCACGCATGATGGCGGCGCCGAATGGCCGTGGTTTGAGTGAGTAGTCCTGGCGCCGGCAGTGCGCTCCTTCTCCCCGCACTGCGCGGGGAGAGGTTAGGGAAGCTCCGCGGTCGCAGCCCTGAGCTCATCCGCCGTCGCCGCCTTCAGCCCAACCGCCTCGATCGCGCGTCGCGCGGCTGCAACCAGATCCTGATTGCCTTTGGCGCGGCAGCCATCCGGCAGCAATTCGTTGTTCTCGAAGCCGACACGGATATGACCGCCGAGCAATGCGCCCGCGGTGACGCAGGCCGTCTCCTGCGCACCGAAGGCGCAGACACTCCAGTGTTCGAATGTTGGCGCGCCGGATACGACGAACGGCAGCAGATCGGCCGGGTGTGACGTCTGCCCCGCCGTATAACGGCCGAGCACGAACAACACTGGCAGCTTCTCGAACGGCACTAGCCCGCGCTTGCGAAACTCGGCCAGCCGCGCAGCATCCTGCGCATCGTAGAGAATGATTTGCGGTGTCACGCGCTCGCGCTTCATCCAGCCGAGCAGATCGGCGAAGGCCTGCTCCTCGCTGGCATCGGGCACCAGTTCGCGCAGCGCCAGCGACGCCGCTTCCGGCTTCACCGCCTGCACCACCGCGCACTGCTGCGCTGGTGTGTATTTGCCGAGCGCCTCGGAGGTGATCTGGATGACAAGCCTGTCGCCGACCGCGCTGCGGATCGCCGCGATGGCGTCCCGATAGGCCGCCGCATCGAGCAGGTGACTGCCGTCGGGATGACGCACATGGGCATGGATCATCGCCGCGCCTGCCTCAAGGCAATGCGCAGCCGTCACCGCCAACTCCGCCGGCGTCAGCGGCACGGCGGGATGGTCGGCCTTGACCTTGCGGCCGCCGTTGGGGGCGACCGCAATGGCAACGGGAGGCATGATTTACGGAATCGCTGCGATGACGGCGATCTCGACCTTGATGGCGGGGTCGGCGAGCTTCGACTCGACACAGGCGCGTGCCGGGCCAACTTCGGGCACCCAGGCATCCCACACCGTGTTCATGGCATCGCGGTCATTGATATTCGGCAGCCAGACGGTGGCGCTGAGGATGTTGTTCTTGTCGGTGCCGGCTTCCTTGAGGAGCGCGTCGATCTTGTCGAGCACCTGCTTGGTCTGCGTCTTGACGTCGCCCGAATATTCATCGGGCACCTGGCCGGCCAGATAGACGGTGTTGCCATGGATGGAAGCCTGGCTGAGACGCTTGCCGGGACCGAGACGCTTGATCATGCAGAAGTCTTTCATTGAGTGTGGAACGGAGTGACCCGGGCGCGACCATCCCCGCTCGGAACTGGCCCGTCAAGCCCATGACGTCACACGGCACAAATGGCCCCGCGTGGACCACGTCCACTATTCCGCGGCGCGGGCCCGCTTCACGGCATCGTCCATCAACGCCTTTGGCGCTGGCAGCCGCAACCGGCGGCCATGCTGCAGATAGAGCAGCGCGACACGCTTCGGATCTGACAGGTTCCAGATTTCGACCGCGGGCAGCCGCCCCACCAGCGTCACGGACGGCCGATGCGCGATGACATGGGACAGGATCGCGGACTTTGGCCCCTTTTTGAATTTCCGGCGCACTTTTCGCGCGGCATTCTCATTGGCCGCGTGCCAGCGGATCTTGGGTCCGCGGCGACGGTTCAGAAGCCAAGAAAAGATTCGCAAAATGAATGGCATACGGCTTTTCTTTTTGCCCGGTTGCAGCGACGCTGGCGCGGTCGCGCACTCATTCTCTTAGAACGGATCATCGACAGGGGTAAAGCGGCGCGATCAAGGCGAAAGGTCGCGATGTCAAGAGAATGAAGCATTCTCTCGGGAATGACGCGTTCTCCTGGGGGAACGACGCGTTTCCCGGGATATACGCGACCCTCGAATCAGGAATAGACCTGCGCCATGTCCGTTCCCGCTGGCGCCTCGCGTCAATCGAAAAATCAGCCAGACGTGTTCCAGACCTCGGACGCATTGTCCGTGCTGCATTCGGTGTTCGGCCTGCCGGGTTTTCGCGGTGCACAGGAAGATATCGTTCGCCACGTGACCGATGGCGGCAATTGCCTGGTGCTGATGCCGACCGGCGGCGGCAAGTCCCTGTGTTACCAGTTGCCATCCTTGCTACGCCCGGGCTGCGGTATCGTCGTCTCGCCCTTGATCGCACTGATGCGCGACCAGGTCGCGGGCCTGCTTGAGGCGGGCGTCAAGGCGGCGGTGCTGAATTCCACCCTGTCTTGGGACGAAGCCAACGAGGTCGAGCGGCAGCTGCTCGCCGGAGAACTCGACCTTCTCTACGTCGCACCGGAACGTCTGGTCACGCCGCGGTGCCTGTCGATGCTCGGCCGCGCCAGGATCGCCCTGTTCGCCATCGATGAAGCGCATTGCGTCGCGCAATGGGGCCACGATTTCCGGCCCGAATATATCGGCCTCTCGGTCATCGCCGAACGGTTCCCGAACATTCCGCGCATTGCGCTCACGGCAACCGCCGACGATCTGACCCGGCAGGAGATCGTGCAACGCCTCCGCCTGGAAGACGCACCAAATTTCGTGGCGAGCTTCGACCGGCCCAACATCAAATACGAGATCGTCGACAAGACCAACGCGCAGAAGCAGTTGCAGGCTTTCATCAGCGACCGTCATTCCGGCGAGGCCGGCGTGGTCTATTGCCTGTCGCGCGCCAAGGTCGAGGACACCGCAGCCGCATTGAACAAGGCCGGAATCCTCGCGCTGCCCTATCACGCCGGGCTCGACGCGCGCCTGCGTGAGACCAACCAGGATCGCTTCATCAATGAAGACGGCGTGGTGATCGTCGCCACCGTCGCCTTCGGCATGGGCATCGACAAGCCCGATGTGCGCTTCGTGTGCCATCTCGATCTGCCGAAGAGCATCGAGGCCTATTATCAGGAGACCGGCCGCGCCGGCCGCGACGGCAAGCCGTCGAATGCGTGGATGGCCTATGGTCTTTCCGACATCGTGCAGCAGCGCCGCATGATCGACGAGTCCACGGGATCGGAGACCTTCAAGCGCGTCTCCATCGGCAAGCTCGATGCGCTGGTCGGCCTCGCCGAAACCGTCGATTGCCGGCGCACCCGACTGCTGGGTTATTTCGGCGAAGAGGCGACCGGCACGCGCTGCGGCAATTGCGATAATTGCCTCTCGCCGCCGAAAGTCTGGAACGGCAGCGTCGCCGCGCAGAAGCTGTTGTCCTGCGCCTATCGCACCGGGCAGAAATTCGGCGCCATGCATCTGGTGGACGTGCTGATCGGCCGCCTCACCGACAAGGTCAAGCAATTCGGCCATGACAAGCTGTCGGTATTCGGCATCGGCGGCGAACTCACCGAGAAACAATGGCGCGCCGTGATGCGGCAACTGGTGGCGCGCGGCTTTCTCTATGCGGACGCGGACGCGTTCAATGCGCTGAAGCTCACCGAAGAAGCGCGCGGCGTGCTGAAGGGCGAGATCGAGCTGATGTTCCGCGAGGAAACCGGCGGCACCGGCCGCGCCCCGCGCAGCAAATCCCGCCGCGGCGATCTCGCTGCACCGCGCAGCGACAACGCCAATCCCGATCTGCTCGCCGTGCTGCGCGCCTGGCGTTCCGAAGTCGCGAAGAAGCGCAACGTCCCGGCCTATGTCGTGCTACACGATGCCACCATCGATGGCATCGCCAGCGAACATCCCACCACGCTCGACCAGCTCCGCGAAATCCCGGGGATCGGCGACAAGAAGCTGGAGCATTACGGCGCGGAGATCCTCGCTTTGGTGAATGCGACGCCGGGACGATAGCGGGCGATCGACGCCACCGATGTCTATCGCGCGGGCCTGTAACCCTTGATGACGGACTCCGACTTCTTCAGAGCCGCCACAAGTTCCGCCCCGGTCATCAATGCAGTCGTCTGGCTGGACTTGATAGCGCCGCCCGCCGCAATCGCGACGGCGATAGCCGCCATGCTCTCGATATCCGGCACATCGGCGATCAGCATCACGTCATATTCGCCCAGGCAATACCAACCACCGATCAATTGTCCTCCGACAGCCTCCGTCGTCTGCCGTCCAACGGATTCAACGCGGTTCTGCGGATTCTTCATTTGCGCGGCCCATGATTCCGGCGTGTAGGCAGCCTGATACATATAGAGCGGCATGTTCGACCTCCGTCAGCCGGGATTGTCCTGACCTTTCACCGGGAGAACAGCGCGAGCTTCGCCATTTTCACGGCACGGCCTAACTCTATTCGCGCGATGATACCGGCAGCGATCTGCATGGTGGCGCCGATTGCCCAGCTCAAACAGATGATGCCAGCCGTCCTGGGGCGCACGGTTTCGCCCAGAATGATACTGGAGACTGACGTGATCGCCGTCACCGATGTTATGAAGGTACCGGCCGCAGTGAGCAGCTCCACCATATCCGCACTGTTGCCCAGCCCGCGCCATAGCGGCAGATGCATGCGGTAATCGGCAGGAACCTGGGGCAGATCGATCCCGAGATAGAAGCCGGTAGCCCCGTAAATGATCATGGCGAACACGACTTCACCCGAACCAATGACCTCGATGAAGCGGCCGACCTCGGCAACGAACAGCCCGCAGGCAGCCCCAACCAAAGCGAGTCCGGTCCGTTCGAGAATGTGCGCCAACCTGCTGAGGGTCGAGCGGGTATGCCACGATGCGCTGGGCTTGATGATCATGTGATCCTCGTCTGCCCATGAGCCTGTCGAGTGGGAGTTTTGAGGTCCGTCCTCCGCAATAACAAGCAGGAGTGCTTACCTAAATCGAGTGGGGTAGCGGTACCTGCTTCGGTGACATGTAAACACACGCTCGCATTCTCGCGGCGCTTGCGCGTCCGAGGTGTAAGCATTCCTTCCCGCCCCCTTGTGAGAGGGCGTGCGGAACGCCGGGTGCCCGTTACACCCTTGGGCCTGATGCGATGCGGTCTTCCGCATGGGGTAATGCATCAGGACTTTCGGAGGCGCCGAGCGATTGCCCAGCGTTCCGCCTGCGGCGTTTTTTCGGTTGCTTGCACTTTGCCTCGACGAACGCTCCGATCGCGAATTAAAGTCCCAAGGCGATGGGAAGGGAGCCTCAAGCGAGTAAGCCGAACGCGTTTTGACTTGGTCGTCCGTCACAC
>NZ_JABMCJ010000089.1 GCF_013359755.1 Tardiphaga robiniae
AAAAAACACCGCATGCGGAACGCCGGGCACTTGCTCGGGGCCTCCGAAAGTCCTGATGCACACTAACCTGCGGAAGACCGCATTCGCATCAGGCCCAAGGGTGCAACGGGCACCCGGCGTTCCGCACGCCCTCTCACAGGGGGCGGGAATGCAAGCAACGACGGCGCCCCCGCGCCGCAAACAATGGGGGCGATGACGCATGTCTGAAGAGCAGTGGCTGTTTGACAGTTGAATCTGAAATAACGTGACGCGCGAACGTCCAAACCAGACGCCGTCATGCCCGGCGCATGCCGGGTATCCACGCCTTGGCGACGTCCACAGCAAGGCGTGGATGGCCGGAACAAGTCCGGCCATGACGTGTGCAGAAGCCTGGGATCATTGCGAAGCTCGCTTCGCGTAGTCGGGCCACGACGACCGAGAGCATCACGCGGGATCGCAGGATGGGTGGAGTGCAGGCGCATCGCGCAGGAGCGAAACCCATCAACCACACAAGCTCAGAAAAGCGATGGTTTCGCGAGGACGCTCTACCCATCCTACGATTGCGGACGACGCTCGCCGCTAATCCTGCAGCTCGTTCACCTTGCTCACCCAGATACGCACGTCAGTGAGCACCTGCGGCAGCACGTCCTTGACCTCCTGCACGGTCATGCCGGCCTTGATGCGGGGATCGTAGAGGATGTTGAGGATGTACTGGTCGTAGACGTCGAAGAAGCCCATCTGGACGTTGTCGTTGAACATCGTCCACGGCACCGTACTGGTATCGTTGATCGGGCCCAGCGACTGCAGCAATTCCTCATAGGCGCAATCGAGAAAGACGAAGTCGCCATTGTCTACGGTGAGGATCACGTCGGAGCGTTCGATCTCGAAGGCCTCGTTCTTGCGGAAGCCGGACAGGCATTGCGGGTCCAGGGAGTCGCGGATCTCGTTGGCCCGGTCGGTGCCATAGAAGGTCGAGATGGTGCGATAGAGATCGCGGTCGCGCACCAGCTTCACCAGCACATTGGCGTCGTCGCGGTTGTCCGCCATGGCGATGTTGAGATGCTGCACCCGGCGCGCGATGTCGGTCACAACCTTGGCGATTTGAGCCTTGCGGTCGGCACGGCCTTCGGCGAAGACCCGCACCGGAAGCTCATATTTGCGAATGCGGTCGACGCGGCCGGCGAGGTGATATTCGGCGCCAAAGGCGGTCTTGAAAAAACCGTCGATGATCTCGCTGTCGGTAAAGGTTTTCTTCTCGGTGCGCTGGCGCGCCGTAACGGCGGGCGGCTCGCTCGCGCCGGCATAAGACGGCTGCGGCACAAAGGCGGTCAAAGACGCTAGCGCCAGCAGCGCGGCAATCGTCCGGACGATGAATCGATCTGGTGTCGGGGCGGGCATTATTACTCAAGTTCTCGCAATGCGCGTATTTGCGCAAGCGTTCAGTGCCGCCCCCGCGGACTATTCGAAGGCTTCCCGCAGGAAGCCTTCGTTCTCAGGTCAAGCTCAGTTCTTGACGATGACCGTCGCGCCGACCGAGACGCGGTTATAGAGATCGGTGACATCGTCATTGGTCATGCGGAAGCATCCCGAGGACACGGCCTGCCCGATGGTCTCCGGCTCGTTCGAGCCGTGGATGCGGTACAGCGTCGAGCCGAGATACATGGCGCGGGCGCCGAGCGGGTTGTCGATGCCGCCGGGCATGTGGCGGGGCAGGTCGGGCCGGCGGGCGAGCATCTGGGCCGGCGGGGTCCAGCTCGGCCATTCCTTCTTGGCGGTGACGCGGTGGACGCCGCCCCAGCGGAAGCCATCGCGGCCGACGCCGATGCCATAGCGCAGCGCCTGGCCGCCCGGCTGCACCAGATAGAGCCGGCGCTCGGCGGTGTTCACGACGATGGTCCCAGGGGCGTAATTGCTGTGGAAGCCGACGGTCTGGCGCTGGATCGGGCCGGAGCTGTTGCCGCCGCCATTGCCGAAATTGGAGAAGAAGTTGGAGAGCGACGGGCCGTCGTCGACCTCGAAGTCCTGCGCCGGCGGCTGGTTGCGAACGCGTGCATCGGCAGGAAACGCAATTGTGGTGAACGCGGCTGCGGCAAAAAAGAGAGCAAAAAGGCGCTTCATCATGGTCCTCGCCAGAAAAAATTGAGGCCCAAGACAGGCCATAAATCGCCCCGATCCGCAACCCACGGCCGTGTGAGGACAGCCCGGATGGAGCGATAATAACCGGCGTTCAGCCCGCCCCGCGGCCCTCACAACGAAGCCTTGCGTTCCGACCCTTTGACGGGCCCTCCGAACAATGGTTCATCAGCCCCCGAGATCAAGAAACCGAGATACGACCCTGAATCAAACGGAGTGAGACGATGAACGGTGCGGAAAGCCTGGTGCGGACATTGGTGGCGGGCAATGTGG
The DNA here is from genome assembly GCF_013359755.1 of Tardiphaga robiniae. Taxonomy (GTDB): domain Bacteria; phylum Pseudomonadota; class Alphaproteobacteria; order Rhizobiales; family Xanthobacteraceae; genus Tardiphaga; species Tardiphaga robiniae. The sequence goes on from NZ_JABMCJ010000089.1 coordinate 2,386, forward strand.
ATGTCTGCTTTGCCAATCCGGGAACGTCGGAAATGCATTTCGTTGCGGCGCTCGACCGCGTCGAAGGCATGCGCTGCGTGCTCGGCCTGTTCGAAGGCGTCGTCACCGGCGCGGCCGATGGCTACTTCCGCATGAAGGGCACCCCGGCCTCGACGCTGCTGCATCTCGGCCCCGGCCTCGCCAATGGCCTCGCCAACCTGCACAATGCCAAGAAGGCCAATTCGGGCATCGTCAACATCGTCGGCCAGCATGCCGTCTATCACATCGAATACAACGCGCCGCTGACCTCGGACATCGAGGGCCTCGCCCGTCCGATGTCGCAGTGGGTGCACACCTCGCCGGATTCCAAGTCGGTGGCCAAGGACGGCGCCGCAGCAATTGCCGCCGCCAAGGATCGCCAGATCGCGACGCTGATCCTGCCCGCTGACACCGCATGGGGCGCGGCTGACGGTGTGGCGCCGGTGCCGGCCGAGAAGCAGAGCGCCGGCTATTCGGCGCAGGCCGTCGAGACCGCCGCCAGGATCATGAAGGACGGTGGCGCCTCGACGCTGCTGCTGATGACCGGCCAGGGGCTGACCGAGAAGGGCCTGGCGCTGGCCGAGCAGATCGCCGGCAAGACCGGCTGCAAGGTGATGGGCCAGACCTACAATCCGCGCATGGCGCGCGGCCGCGGCCGGTTCTCCATCGACCGCATTCCCTATGTGATCGAAGCCGCACTTCCGCTGCTGAAGGATTTCAAGAACATCGTGTTGGTGGAAGCCAACGATCCCGTGGCCTTCTTCGCTTATCCGAACAAGCCGAGCATGCTGAAGCCGGAAGGCTGCGAAGTGCATCGCATCACCGCCGGCGGCGAGAACTCGATCGCTGCGCTCGAAGCACTGGCCGGCGCGCTCGGCGCCAAGCCGTCGGATGTGAAGCCGCAGAAGCTCGCCGAACTGGTGAAGCCGACCGGCGCGCTGAACCACACCACGATTGCGCAGGCGATTGCCTATGCGATCCCGGAAAACGCCATCATGGTCGATGAGTCGTTGACCACCGGTCGCGGATTCTTCCCGCCGACCGCAGCGGCTGCGCCGCATGACTGGCTGCAGAACATGGGCGGCTCGATCGGCTTCTCGACCCCGGTCGCCACCGGCGCCGCCGTGGCCTGCCCGGACCGCAAGGTGATCTGCATGGTTGGTGACGGCAGCGCGATGTACACGCTGCAGTCGCTGTGGACCCAGGCCCGCGAAGAGCTCGACATCACCACTATCGTGTTCGCCAACCGCAAGTATCAAATCCTGCTCGGTGAATTCGCCGGCGTCGATGCCGGCGAGCCGGGCCAGCGCGCCCTCGATATGCTCAACCTCGACCGTCCGACGCTCGACTGGGTGTCGCTCGCCAAGGGCATGGGCGTCCCCGGCGTTTCGGTGTCCAACGTCGACGACTTCAACAAGGCGCTCGCCAACGCGATCGCTGCGAAAGGTCCGAAGCTGATCGAAGTGGTGATGTAAGCGGCGGGTATCGCCGCAGCTGCCAAATACCCCGCTACCAAGCGGGGTGCCTGCCAAATAGAGAAAGGCTCCGGATCACTCCGGAGCCTTTTCAGTACTGTTCCCTGCTGGCGAAACGATTTCAATTGAAACACGTTCCGATTTTTCGGCGCAATTCCACGCAGCGCTTTCTCCGGCAGGGATTGTGTTCTGCAACCTGGGCGCATCGGGAACAATAGTTGTGAACATCGCGTTGCAAAGGGACAGCTACCGTACAGACAAGTTATTTCAGCGCACTCATAAGATCAGATGGCAAAAAATCGTTGGGACGAGGAACAGATTGAAATTTTGAAAGGGCTTATCGCGCGTAAAGTATCGCTGGCCAGAGCCGCGGTGATCATGAAACGACCGCAGAGTTCCGTACAGATCCAGGCGCGCCGACTGGGAGCACCGTTCCCCGGTGTTCGAGCGACCAAAGCGCGGTTGAAGGCCCAAATCGATGAAGCCGAGAAGAAAGCGTTGCGGTGAAAAGCGCGATTGAGCTTGTGGTTGCCGCCTATGTCGATACGAACCAGCTAAGTGCGTTGCAAGATCTCAAGGTGCATCGCGAAACGCTGGCGGCGTCCGTCCGCAACAGAATGGACTTCAATTTCGGGGTGCTGCTCGGGCAGCTCGACGACGACATCCGCGAGATCGAAGCCGGTATTCGCCGATTGCGTGCTTCGATGGAAGCGCGGCCAGCGGTCGAGTCCTAAGCTGGTGCGCGTCGGTCACGTTGCCAAGTCCTCCGTCTGTTCGCTCCAGCGCAGATAGTCGCGTGGTGAAATTCCCATCGAGCGACGGAACATAGCGCTGAAGGCACTTGGACTATCATAGCCGAGATCGAGCGCCACATTGGTCACCGGCTCGCGCATGGTCAGGCGCGACAATGCTTCCATCAATCGCACCTGCTGGCGCCATTCGGCGAAGCTCATGCCGGTCTCGCGGCGAAACAGCCGCGTCAGCGTCCGTCGGCCGAGGCCGCCGATCTGCGACCAGGATTCCAGATCCTGATTGTTGCCGGGCTCGCGCAGGATCGCTTCACAGATACGCGCGAGGCGGCGGTCCTGCGGCATCGGCGCGCGCAGCGGCACGGCCGGCATGCGGCCGATTTCAGCGAGCATCAAATTCATGATCTGGCCTTCGCGGCCGTCCATATCGTATTCGGTCGGGAAGGTGACGGCCTCGTTGAGCAGCGCGCGTACCAGCGACGACACTTCCATCAGCTGGCACGAGGTCGGCAGGCCGACCGTCGCGTCGGGTTCGACGTAAAGCGTACGGAGCTGCACGGTGCCCCAGCAGCGGCTTTGATGGACGACGCCGGGCGGGATCCACAGCGCATGCTGCGGCGATACGGTCCAGCTGCCGGTCTCGGTGATCACGGTCATGACCCCGGTCAGGCCGTGGAGAAATTGCGCGCGGCGGTGGCTGTGCCGGACTCCGACGCCGCCCGAGGAGAATTCGGCAGCCATCGCAACCACCGGGCGTTGTGCGGCCTGGAGTGCATCGGCGCGGCGGCCGCTGGCCTCGAAGCCGGAAAAACTCACCATGGCCGGCGGCGCGACGCGCTGGCGCGGCGTGTTGCACGAAATTGAAGAGATATGGCCCATACGCGACAAATCCTGACCCTGTGAAGACGGAGATGATGCGCCGACATCGTACCCTAGGATAGAGGTTTTGGGCGCATCGTTCCGGACGTTGCCATTCTCAAAGCAGGCTTCATGCCACTAGCGCGTTTTCCAGCGAAGTGGGTACCGGTTCGCATTAAGAAAACGCGTAAAACGACAATCCTGAGCCCCGTTCCGATTCAATCGGAACGGAAAAGGCTCGGGCAGAAACAAACGCAGGAATTCGATGACCCGCATTACTCTCATGACAACCCTGTCCAACACCATGGGCTTTCTGGAGGACCATCTGAAGCGGGTGGTTCCCGGCGCGCTCGTGACCACTTGGCCGGAAGAGGGGGCGCTCGATGGGGAGGTTGTGGTCTGCTGGAAACCACCCGCGGGCGTGATGGCGACTATGCCGAATTTGCGGCTGATCCATTCCATCGCCGCCGGTGTGGACAATGTGTTGTCCGACACGGCACTGCCGGACCTGCCGCTCTGCCGGATCGTGGATCCGCTGCTGGGTAGAGCGATGGCCGAATATGTGCTGTGGGGCACGCTGTATTTTCATCGCGAATTTGATCGCGTCTCCACCAATGCCCGCAATGGGCACTGGCATCGCTACGATCAGGTCGCGGCCGCTGACAAGCGCGTCGGCATCCTCGGTCTCGGCACCCTCGGAATCCAGGCTGCCACGCTGCTGAAATCGGTTGGCTACGAGGTCTCCGGCTGGTCGCGCTCCGCAAAACAGGTCGAGGGTGTGGACGTCTTCGCCGGCGACGCCGCGCTCGACGATTTCCTGGTGCAGACCGACATCCTGGTCTGTCTGCTGCCGCTAACGCAGAGCACGGTGGGAATTCTGAATGCTGACCGTTTCGCCCGCCTGCCGAAAGGGGCGGCGCTTATCCTCTGCAGCCGTGGCGAGCACCTGAACGTTCCAGACCTCGTTGCCTCATTGCGATCGGGCCATCTGCGCGGCGCAATTCTAGATGTGTTCGACAAAGAGCCGCTGCAGCCCGACAATCCGCTGTGGACGGAGCCGGGTATTCTGGTGACGCCGCATATGGCCGGATTGGCCAAACCGCGCGTCATTGCCGACCAGATTGCCGAGAATATCCGCCGTCTCAAGACTGGAGAGATTCTACTCAACCGCGTCGATCCGGCACGGGGATACTGAAATCCCGCTCATTCACGGAGCAGGCTCGGTTCTCAGACAACGCGGGCCCGATCGCGACAATGATCGGCCCGGCGACAGCGGCGGCTTGAATTTTGCAAGCTCATCCTTGCGCGTCAGTGCAACCCTGACGTTCAACCCTCTGTGTCTATCGGGAGAGCTGAATGAATCGACGTGAGTTCGCGAAATTGCTGGGTCTGAGCGCTACGGCGCTGTCGGGCGTCCCGCTCGGCATCGCCCGCGCCACGGGGCAGACCAGAGGCGGTACGCTCAATACGATCATTCAACCTGAACCGCCGATCCTGGTCACGGCGATCAATCAGCAACAGCCGACCCTCACCGTCGGCGGCAAACTCTATGAGAGCCTGCTGCGTTACGATTTCGATCTCAAGCCGATTCCCGGCCTCGCCAAATCCTGGGAGGTTTCGCCGGACGGGCTGACCTATACGTTCAAGCTGTTCCCGAACATCACGTTTCACGACGGCAAGCCGCTGACCTCGGAAGACGTGATCTTCACCATGACCAAGGTGCTGATGGAAACCCATGCGCGCGGTCGCGTGACATTTGCGCGCATCGCAAAGGCGGAGGCGCCCGATCCGCTGACGGTGATCTTCACGCTGAAGTCGCCCTTCGCACCGTTCCTGACGTCGCTGGATTGCACCACGGCGCCGATCCTGCCGAAGCACATCTATGAGGGGACCGACTATCGCAAGAATCCCGCCAATGCGCAGGCAATCGGCTGTGGTCCGTTCAAGCTCAAGGAATGGGTCAAGGGATCGCACATCCATTTTGTCCGGCACGAAGGATACCATCGGCCCGGCGAGCCCTATCTCGACGAAATCATCTACCGTGCGATCCCCGATGGTGCGTCGCGTACCGTGGCGGTCGAGCAGGGCAAGGTGCAGCTGACGCAGTGGGGCGATATCGAATTCTTCGAGGTGCCGCGGCTGTCGAAACTGCCGAATTACGAGGTGTCCACCAAGGGCTACGAGTTCTTTGCGCCGCATCAATGGATCGAACTCAATAATCGCATCAAGCCGATGGACGACAAGCGTTTTCGTCAGGCCGTGATGCATGCGATCGACCGCAAGGCGATGCTGCAGCGAATCTATTTCGGGCTTGGCAAGCTGGCGACCGGCCCGATCTCGTCGAAGACACGGTTCTACGACAAGAACGTCAAAACTTACGACTACTCCGTCGACAAGGCGAAAGCGCTGCTCGACGAGATGGGCCTGAAGCCGGGTCCGGACGGCAAGCGCGTCACGCTGCGCTATCTGATCTCGCCGGTCAGCGAGGCCAATACGCGGGCCGCCGAATTCCTGCGCCAGTCACTCGGGCGCGTTGGCATCGATCTGCAATTGCAGACCACCGATATCGCCGGCTGGGCGCAAAAGTTCGCCGATTGGGATTACGATATGACTGCCAACCTGGTTTACCAGTTCGGCGATCCCGCGCTCGGTGTGGCACGCACCTACATCTCGTCGAATATCAAGAAGGGCATCCTGTTTTCGAACACCGCCGGCTATTCCAATCCGGAAGTTGATCGCCTGTTCGAAGAAGCAGCCGTGGCGACATCCGATGACAAGCGGCAGGAGCTCTATAGTCAGGTCCAGAGAATTCTCGTTGAGGACGTTCCAGTGGTCTGGACGTTCGAGCAGGACTATCCGAACTTCATCGACAAGCGGCTGAAGAACGTGTTGTCGACGGCGATCGGGGTGCACGAGACATTCGGGGCGGTGAGTTTCGGATGACGTTGAACGTTTCAAATATCTTTGCTACAAAGGAATTAAGATGAATAGACGTGAATTCGCGAAACTATTGGGTTTGAGTGCGACTGCGCTTTCGGGAATTCCTCTCGGCGTCACCCGCGCCGTCGGTCAGACCAAGGGCGGTACTCTCAACACGATCATCCAGCCCGAGCCGCCAATCCTGGTGACCGCGCTCAACCAGCAGCAGCCGACGTTGACGCTGGGCGGCAAGATCTATGAGAGCCTGCTCCGCTACGGCGCCGATCTCAAGCCGCTGCCCGGTCTCGCTGAGTCCTGGACCGTTTCACCCGATGGCCTCGTCTATACGTTCAAGCTGTTTCCAGGCATCACCTTCCATGACGGCAAGCCGTTGACGTCGGAAGACGTGGTGTTCTCGGTGACCAAGGTCCTCGTCGAAACCCATGCGCGTGCACGCGGCACCTTCCTGCGCATCGAAAAGGCTGAAGCGCCCGATCCACTCACGGTCGTGTTCACGCTGAAGGCGCCGTTCGCGCCGTTCCTCAATTCGTTCGATTGCACGACAGCGCCGATCGTGCCGAAGCATATCTATGACGGCACCGATTTCCGCAAGAACCCTGCCAATGCGCAGGCGATCGGCTCGGGCCCGTTCAAGCTCAAGGAATGGGTCAAGGGCTCGCATGTCCATCTCGTCAAACACGAGGGCTATTACCGCAAGGGCGAGCCGCATCTCGACGAGATCATCTATCGCGTGATTCCGGACGGCGCATCGCGCGCCGTCGCGCTCGAACAGGGCAAAGTCCAATTGACGCAGTGGACTGACGTCGAACTGTTCGACGTCGCGCGTCTATCGAAGCTGCCCAATGTCGAAATGACCACCAAGGGCTACGAGTTCTTCGCGCCGCATTTCTGGCTGGAGTTCAATCTTCGCGTCAAGCCGATGGACGACAAGCGTTTTCGTCAGGCGGTCATGTTCGCGGTCGATCGCAAGGCGCTGCTGCAACGCGTGTTCTTCAATCTCGGGAAGGTGGCGACCGGACCAGTTTCGTCGAAGACCCGGTTCTACGAAAAAGATGTCAAGCAGTACGACTACTCGCTGGACAAGGCGAAAGCCCTGCTCGACGAGATGGGCCTGAAGCCCGGTGCTGACGGCAAGCGTGTCAGCATCAAATTCCTGGTTCCGCCCTATGGCGAAATCTGGCAGCGCTCGGCCGAATTCTTCAAGCAATCGCTCGGTCGTGTCGGCATCGATCTGCAACTGGAAAATCTCGATCTCGCCGGCTGGGCCGAGCGCACCAGCAACTGGAATTACGAGATCACCTGCAATCTGCTTTACCAGTTCGGCGATCCGGCGCTGGGCGTGTCGCGCAGTTACATCACGGCGAATATCCGTAAGGGTATTCTGTTCTCAAATATCGCGGGCTATTCCAATCCGGAAGTAGACCGGCTATTCGAGGAAGCCGCCGTGGCGACCTCTGACGCAAAACGTCAGGAACTCTACACGGCCGTGCAGAAAATTGTCGTAGAAGAAGTCCCGATCGCATGGATGGTCGAGCAAGACTTCCCCAACTTCATCGACAAGCGGTTGAAGAACGTCATCACCACCGGCATCGGTGTGCACGAGACTTTTGGAGCCGTGACGCTCGGTTGAAGATAGGGTCACTCAAAGTCACTTGATGACTCGGCTGCAGCCAGATGTGCAAGCGTCTGGCTGCAGCCACTGTTAGATGCACTGTTAAAGGACTAGGTTATGAATAGACGTGAATTCGCAAAGCTGATGGGCGTGAGTGCGGTTGCGCTCTCGGGTATCCCCCTCGGCATCACTCGTGCCGCTGGTCAGACCAAGGGCGGCACGCTGAACACGATCATTCAGCCAGAGCCTCCGATTCTCGTCACTGCACTTAACCAGCAGCAGCCAACGCTGACCCTGGGTGGCAAGATCTATGAGAGCCTGCTGCGTTACAGCCCTGACCTCAAGCCGCTTCCCGGTCTCGCACAGTCGTGGGAAGTGTCGCCGGACGGCCTGACCTATACGTTCAAGCTGTTTCCGGGCATCACCTTCCACGACGGCAAGCCGCTGACGGCGGACGATGTCATCTTCTCGATGACCAAGCTGCTGCCGGAGACCCATGCACGTGCGCGCGGGATTTACTCGCGTATCGAAAAGGCAGACGCGCCGGATCCGCTCACCGTGGTGTTCAAGCTGAAGTCGACCTTTGCCCCGTTCCTGACCGCGCTCGACTGCACGACGGGTCCGATCGTGCCGAAGCATATCTATGACGGCACGGAATATCGCAAGAATCCGGCCAATGCGCAGGCGATCGGTTCGGGCCCGTTCAAACTCAAGGAATGGGTGAAGGGCTCGCACGTTCATCTCGTCAAACACGAAGGCTATTACCGCAAGGATCAGCCGTATCTCGACGAAATCATCTACCGCATCATTCCCGACTCGGCGTCACGCGCCGTTGCGCTGGAGCAGGGCAAGATCCAGCTGACGCAGTGGAACGACATCGAAATGTTCGATGTGGCGCGGCTGTCGAAGCTGCCGAATTTCGAGATGACCACCAAGGGCTACGAATATTTCGCACCGCATCAGTGGCTCGAGCTCAACAACCGCATCAAGCCGATGGACGACAAACGTTTCCGTCAGGCTATTGCCTATGCGCTCGATCTGAAATCGATGGCACAGCGCGTTTACTTTGGTCTGCCCAAGGTTGCGACCGGTCCGGTGTCGTCGGCGACCAGGTTCTACGAGAAGGACGTCAAGCGTTACGATTACTCGTTGGACAAGGCGAAGGCGCTGCTCGACGAGATGGGGCTTAAGCCGGGTGCCGGCGGCAAACGCGTTACCATCAAGTATCTCACCCCGCCTTATGGTGAAATCTATCAGCGCGCGGCCGAGTTCATTCGCCAGTCGCTCGGCCGCGTCGGCATCGACGTGCAGATCGAGAACACCGATGTCGGTGGCTGGGCGGAGAAGTTCAGCAACTGGGACTACGAGATGACCGGCAATCTGGTCTATCAGTTCGGCGATCCCGCGCTCGGCGTGTCGCGCACCTACATCTCGTCGAATATCAAGAAGGGCATCCTGTTCTCGAATACGGCAGGCTATTCCAATCCGGAAGTCGACCGTCTGTTCGAAGAGGCTGCAACATCGACCTCCGAGGCCAAGCGTCAGGAACTGTACAGTCAGGTGCAGAAGATCCTGGTCGAGGACGTGCCGGTGGTCTGGATGTTCGAGCAGGCTTATCCGACGTTCATCGACAAGCGCCTCAAGAACGTGACTACAACAGCGATCGGCGTGCATGAATCGTTCAGCGACGTGAGCTTCGGATGACGGCGGTGTCGGTCGATGCAAAAGGCGATCGCGTGTTCGCGATCGCTCTCGCGCTCGCGGGATGGGTTATCAAATTCATCGCGGTCGTTCTGGTCATTGCGACCTTCAACTTCATTCTGGTGCACGCCGCACCCGGCGATCCCGCGCAGGTCATCGCCGGCCAGAGCGGCGCCTCCGACGAAAAGCTTCTGGCGCAGCTGCGCGCTGAATACGGCCTCGACAAGCCCTATCCGATTCAGCTCGCCACCTATCTGAAGCGCGTCGTGACGCTCGACCTTGGTTATTCCTATCGCCAGCAGCGGACCGTGGCGTCGCTCATTCTCGAGCGCTTGCCAGCGACGCTGCTGCTGACGGCGACGGCTTTCAGCCTCGCGCTTCTGTCAGGCATCATTCTTGGCACGCTGGCCGGTGTCCGCGCCGGCAAGTGGTCCGACACGGTGCTGACCGTCGTGTCGTTGCTGCTTTATGCAACGCCGGTGTTCTGGCTTGGCCTGATGCTGGTGTTGCTGTTTTCGGTGCAACTCGATTGGCTGCCGGCGTTTGGCTATGTCACCATCGGTGTGCCGATGACCGCACTGCAGCGCATGGTCGATATCGGCTGGCATTTGATCCTGCCCGCCGTGTCGCTCGCAGCGGTGTATCTCGCGATCTACACGCGTCTGATGCGCTCTTCGGTGCTGGACGTTACCCATCAGGACTTTATCAAGACCGCCAAGGCCAAGGGCCTGAAGCAGGGCCGTATCATCATTCGACATATCCTGCGCAATGCGATGCTGCCGATCGTGACTGTCGCCGGCATGCAGGCCGGTGCGCTGGTTGGCGGTGCGGTGGTGATCGAGACTGTGTTTGCGTGGCCGGGTCTCGGACGTCTGATTTATGACGCTCTATTGCAGCGCGACTATCCGGTGCTGCTGGGCGTGTTCCTGGTGATGTCGGTGATCGTGATCGCGCTCAACCTTCTTACCGATGCGATCTACCGGGTGATCGATCCGCGCGTGTCCGTGCGTGCGGCATCGTGAACGGGATTATATGATGTCTACGCTCAAATCGTTTCTCCGCCATCCCACCGGGATGATTGGTCTAATCGTCCTCCTCGCGGTGGTCCTCCTCGCGGTGACGGCTCCGTGGCTGTTCCCCGACGACCCCTGGGATATGGTCGGCGCGCCGTTCCAGCCGCCGTTCAGCGAAGGGCTCTGGCTCGGCTCCGACATGCTTGGCCGTGACGTGGCTGCCGGCATCGCGCATGGCGCCCGCATCTCGCTGATCATCGGCGTCATCTCGACGCTAACCTCCCTGGTCATCGGTGTCACCATCGGCGCAACCGCCGGCTATTTCGGCGGCAAGGTTGATGAGGTGATGATGCGTATCACCGAGCTGTTCCAGACCATTCCGGGCTTCATTCTCGCAATCCTGCTGGTCGCGACCATCGGGCCGAAAATCTCCAATATCATCTTCGCGATCGGCATCGTCAGCTGGCCGCCACTGGCACGCCTGACGCGCGCCGAGTTCATGCGGCTGCGTGGGCGTGAATTCGTCCAGGCTGCGGTGTGTCAGGGCCAGCGTCCGCTGACCGTAGTGCTGCGTCGCATTCTGCCGAACGCGATCTCGCCGATCATCGTCACCGGATCGCTGGCGGTCGCCAGCGCCATCCTGATCGAGAGCGCGCTGAGCTTCATGGGTCTTGGCGATCCCAATCTGATGTCATGGGGCTTCATGATCGGCGCCGCGCGCACCGTGATCCGTCAGGCATGGTGGATGAGCGTATTTCCCGGTCTCGCCATCCTGCTCACCGTGCTCGCCATCAATCTCGTGGGTGAAGGTCTCAACGACACGCTGAACCCCCGTATCTCACGCAAGCGATAGCATTCATGATAGACAAAACACTGCTTGCCATCGAGAACGTCTCTATCAGCCTGCCGCCGGGTGCTGATCGTCCTTTCGCCATCGAAGACGTATCGCTCACCGTCAATCGCAACGAAATCGTATGTCTGGTCGGTGAGTCCGGCTCCGGCAAGTCGATGACTGCGCATGCGATCCTGCGACTGCTGCCCGACCGAACGGGCGTTGCGCAAGGCAGCATCAGCTTCAACGGCAATGACATCGCCAAGGCGGACGAGCCGACAATGCGCAAGCTGCGCGGCGGCGCCATTTCGATGATCTTCCAGGAGCCGCTCAGCGCGCTCAATCCGCTGGCCCGTGTCGGCCAGCAGATTGCGGAATCGATCATCACACACACCAAGCCGACGCCGTCCAAAGAGGCGGTGGATGCGCGTGTGCAGGAGTTGATCCGGGACGTTGGCCTGCCGGATCCGGTGGCGCTCGCGCGCAGCTTTCCGTTCCAGCTCTCGGGCGGCCAGCGTCAGCGCATCATGATCGCGATGGCGATGGCGAATAATCCGGCGCTGCTTCTTGCAGACGAGCCGACCACCGCGCTCGACGTGACCACGCAGAAGCAGATTCTGGCGCTGGTGAAGAAGCTCCAGTCGGAGCGCGGTATGGGCGTGCTGCTGATCACCCACGATTTTGGCGTCGTTGCCGATGTCGCTGATCGCGTCGTGGTCATGCGCAACGGCCGTGTCGTTGAGCAGGGCACCGTCGACGAGGTCCTGCGTAATCCGAAGGACGATTACACCAAGAGCCTGATCGCCGCCGTCCCCGGCGCGCGCTCGCTGACCAAAGCCGATCGCAAGATCACCGGTGAGCCGTTGCTCGATGCGGTCGGGCTGAACAAGACCTTCATCACCAAGCAGGGCATGTTCCTGCCGCCGCGCCGGACCGATGCGGTGCAGAACATCTCGCTCGGCCTGAAGGCGCGCGAGACGGTGGCCATCGTCGGCGAGTCCGGGTCAGGCAAGTCCACGCTGGGGCGGTTGATCATGCGGCTGATCGAGCCTGACACGGGCTCAGTTCATTTCGATGGCAAGGATCTGCTGTCACAGCGTGGCGAACGATTGCGCCAGATGCGCCGCAAGATTCAGATCGTGTTCCAGGATCCCTTCGCGGCGCTCGATCCGCGCCAGAAGGTCGGCGACGCGATTGCCGGCGGCCCGATTGCCTATGGCACGCCCTCCAAGGAAGCCATGGCCGATGCCAAGCGCCTTCTGGCCCGCGTCGGCCTGCAGGAGAGTGCGGCCAATCGCTATCCGCACGAATTCTCCGGCGGTCAGCGCCAGCGTATCTGTATCGCCCGTGCACTGGCCCTGAAGCCTTCGGTGCTGGTCGCGGACGAAGCCGTCTCGGCGCTCGACGTGTCGGTGCAGGCGCAGGTGCTGCAGCTTCTCGCAGAACTGCGCGAGGAGATGAACCTCGCCATGATCTTCATCACCCATGACTTGCGTGTCGCCGCTGAAATTGCCGACCGCATCGTGGTGATGCGGCGCGGCGAGATCGTCGAGCAGGGCGAGACGCAGAAGATCTTCCAGAATCCCACCGACGCCTATACCCGCGCGCTGCTGGATGCGATTCCCGGCCGTGCGATGTTTGCCGGTCCAGGTGCCAGGCAGGCAGAAGTCGCTTCCGCATAAAAAAGCCCACCAGACGCAGGTTACCGCGTCCGGTGGGCTTTCGTGTGTTCGCTCGGATCAATCCAGCTTGACGTTGGCCTCGGTCACGACCTTGCGCCAGCGCGCCACCTCGGCCGACACCATCTTGCCGAAGTCGGCGCCGGCCACATCAGGCACGTCGGAGCCATTGCGCTCCCACGCTTCCTTGATCGCCGGCACCTGCAATGCAGTTTTCAATTCCTTCGCCATGCGCTCGACCACGTCGGGCGGTGTGCCCTTGGGGGCGAACAGCCCGTACCAGGTGGCGACTTCATAATTCGGCAAACCGGCTTCCGCCGCGGTCGGCAGATCGGGGAAGGCTGCCACGCGCTTCGGAGCGGCAATCGCTAGCGCGCGGAGTTGCCCCGCGCGGATTGGCGCGGCGGACGAGCCGAGACCGTCGAACACGACGGGCACGTGACCGGCGATCAGGTCCTGCATTGCCGGTCCGGCGCCGCGATAGGGCACGTGCTGGATCTTCGTCTGGGTCAGGATCTTGAACAGCTCGCCGGCTAGGTGATGCGTCGTGCCGGCGCCGGCCGATCCATAAGAGAGCTTGTCCGGGTTGGCCTTCGCATAGGCGATGAATTCACCCAGTGTCTTGGCGGCGACCTTGTCTGGATTGACCACGATAACCTGTGGCGGCCGTGCGATCAGCGCCACCGGGATGAAGTCTTTCTCGATGTCATAATCGAGGGTGGGATAGAGCGACGGGGCGATCGCGTGATGCGCGGCACCCATGAAGAAGGTATAGCCGTCAGGCGCCGCCTTGGCAGCCGCCGAAGCGCCGACCGTGCCCCCGGCACCGGCGCGGTTTTCGATGATGACGCGCTTGCCAAGCTGGGTATCGAGCTGCGCCGCCAGTGGCCGCGCAAAGGCATCGGTGCCGCCGCCGGCAGCGAAGGGAACGATGAAGGTGACTTGTTTCTGCGGCCACTGGGCGTGCGCGCCGGTCGTGATCGCAGAACAGCTCGCCATGACGGCAAGCAAGGCAACGTGAACGGCTTTGATCCGCACGGAATCCTCCCGATTTTATTGCGTCATTGGGGACGCTTAGTCTTATGTTCTGCGAGATAAGGCGCGGATGCAAGGTATCCGGCACCGGTATAACTCACACTATAGTCGGTATGGTTACGCCAATGGAACCGGACAAGGCTGTCCGTTGAGGCGTTTAGCCGCTAGCCACCCGCGGCTAGGCGCCGGCGGCCATTTTTTCTGCGGCGATCATCTCGATATGCGGAACTGCATCGACGAGCTCGCGGGTGTAGTCGGTCTTCGGGCTGTCGAACAACTGGTGACTCTCGCCTTCTTCGACGATGGCGCCGTTGCGCAGCACGATGGTCCGCTGGCACATCATGCGCACGACGTTGAGATCGTGGCTGACGAACAGGAAGGCGAGATTGTCTTCGCGGCGCAAACGATCGAGGAGCTGCAACACCACGGCCTGAACGGAAACGTCGAGCGCGGCCGTCGGCTCGTCCAGCACCAGAAGCTTCGGCCGGCAGGCAATCGCGCGCGCGATGCCGATACGGGCCTTCTGGCCACCCGAGAGCTGGTGCGGAAACCGTTCCAGCAGATTGGCGGGGAGGCCGACGCGATGAGCACATTCGCCGACGCGCCGGCGCAGCGCCGCCCCATTGCGCATGCCGAGCAGGCGGATCAGCGGATGCGCGATACAGTCGAAGGCGTTGAAGCGCGGATTGAGGCTGTCGTTCGGATCCTGGAAGACAATCTGGATCTCGCGGCGCTGCGGCGCCTGGTGGAATTCGCGCGCGGGAATATGGCTGATTGACTGCCCATTGAAATTGATGACGCCTTCGGTCTGATCGAGCAAACGGCAGATCATGCGCGAGGTCGTACTCTTGCCGGAGCCGGATTCGCCGACAAGTCCAACGCTTTCGCCAGGCGCAATCGCCATCGAGAAATTCTCGACGCCAACAGTGCCGTCGTCGAAACGTTTGACGAGATCGAGAACTTCCAGCAGCGGCGGCGTGCCATGCGCCGGCTTTGGCGGCGGAGCGAGGGGGACGGCCGGTACCAGCAGCTTCTCGTCGTCGGTCACGAGATCCTCGACCCGCGAGGTTGCGGTTGGCGACGCTGCGACGAGCCGCTTGGTGTAGGGATGCTGCGGCGACCGGAACAGCGTCAGGGCGTCGGCCTCCTCGACCAGTCTGCCCTGTTCCATCACCACGACGCGGCGGCAATAGCGGGCGGCGAGGCCGAGATCGTGGGTGATGAGGATCGTCGCCATACCCCGCTCGGCGGCGATGCTGGCGAGGAGATCCATCACTACCTTTTGCGTGGTGACATCGAGGCCGGTGGTCGGCTCGTCGGCGATCAGCAGCGCCGGATTGCTGGAGATCGCCATGGCGATCATGACGCGTTGGCACATGCCGCCAGAGAGCTCGTGCGGATACGCGTTCATCCGCTTCTCTGGATCGCGGATTTTCACCGCCCGCAGCAGTTCGAGGGACTCTGCGCGGGCCTCGGAGGCGGAGATCTTGCGATGCGCGAGAATGGCATCGGCGATCTGCTGGCCGATGGCGCGGATCGGGTTCAGCGCGCCGCGCGGATTCTGGAAGATCATGGCCATCGCCGAGCCGTGCATCTCGCGCAGGCTGGCGCTCGTCATCTTGGTAATGTCGCGATCACGGAAACTGATGCGGCCGCCGGAAATTTTACCCGATGCATCCAGCAGGCGCGTCATCGCAAAACCCGTGACGGATTTTCCGGAGCCGCTCTCACCGACGATCCCCAGCGTTTCTCCCTCGGCAAGCGACAACGAAATTCCGCGCACGGCCTCAACCGGGCCGCGGCGCGTTGAAAAGGTGACCTGAAGATTCTCGATATCGAGCAGCGGTTTTGGTGTCGTCATCACGTTCGCTGTCTCGGATCAAGAATATCACGCAGCCCGTCGCCGAGCAGATTGAAGCAAAGCACGGCGAGCATCAGCGCCAGGCCGGGAAACGCGACCAGCCACCATTTGCCGGTGGAGATGAAACGCGCGCCTTCCGCGACCATGATGCCCCATTCCGGCGTCGGTGGTTTCACGCCAAGGCCAATGAACGAGAGACCGGCGGCATTGATGATGGCCCAGCCGAGATTGAGCGACATCTGCACCACCATTGCCGGCAGCACGTTCGGCAGCAAAAAGCGCAGTACGACGGAGATATGGCTGTCGCCGCAGGCGCGCGCGGCCTCGACCCAGCCGAGGTTGCGGCGGACGTTCACTTCGGCACGTGCAAAGCGAATGTAGAACGGCAGGTTGATGATGGCGGTGGCGATGACAATGTTCTCGACGCGATTGCCGAGGGCAGCGACCATGGCCATGGCCAGTACGAACAGCGGGAAGGCCATCAGCACGTCGACGAAGCGACCTACGGCGCGATCGAGCTTGCCGCCCGAATAGCCGCAGAGGGCACCGATGACGGCGCCCAGCGCGAAGGAGATGCCGACCGCAGAGACGGCGATGGCGAGGTCGAGCTGTGCGGCGACGATGATGCGGCTGAACACATCACGGCCGAGCTGGTCGGTGCCGGCCCAATGCGCGGCACTCGGCGGCATCAGGGCGTTTTGAACGTTCGATGCGATGGGATCATAGGGTACGATCCACGGACCGAAGATGCCGACAAAGATCAGCAGCGCGGCGCCGATGGCGGCGATGCCGGTGATGGGGTTGCCACGCAGGATGAAGGCGGCGTGTTGAAGTGTTGCGCTGCTCATCCGATGGAAATCCTGGGATCGGCAATGCCATAGAGCACATCGACGACGAGATTGACGATAACGAAGACCGACGCCATTAACAGCACGAAGCCCTGCACCGGTGCATAGTCCGACGACAGCAGCGCATCGAGCGCGTAGGAGGCGACGCCGGGCCAGGAAAACACTTTCTCCACCAGCACATTGGCGCCGAGCATGGTCGAGAACACGATGCCGGCAATGGTGATGACAGGCAGGATCGCATTACGCAGCGCATAGGTGACGATGATGCGCCACCATGACAGGCCGACAGAACGCGCGGTGCGAACGAAGTCGCTGCCGAGCGAGGCCAGCATCGAGGCGCGGGTGATACGCGCCAACGGGGCGATCACAAACAGCGCCATGGTGCAGGCCGGCAGGATCAATTGCTTGAACGCGGCCCACCAGCCATCGAAGTCGCCGGCGAGCGCAAAGTCGATCAACAGGAAGCCGGTATGTGCTGGCGGCAGGGTCGTGAAGATATCGACGCGCCCGGTCGGATCGGGCGACACGCCGAACAGATAATAGAATATATAGATCAGCAGCAGGCCCGACACGAAGGTCGGGACACAGACCCCGAGCGCGCAGAAGAGCCTCACGCCATGATCGACCAGCGATCCTGGTTTCAGCGCTGCAAGGACACCCAGCGGGATTGCGAGAACAAGTGCGATCAGAAGTGCCGAGAAGGTGAGTTCGAGGGAGGCCGGCAGGCGCTCACGCAAGTCCTTTGTGACGTTCTGGCCTGTCATCAGCGAACGGCCAAGATTGCCGCGGCCGACGTCATACAGATAAAGGAACAGTTGCTGTGGCACGGGCTTGTCGAGACCCATCTGTTTGCGGATGGTCTCGATCTCTTCCTTGCCGGAGTTGGGTCCCGAGGCAAAGAACACGGCGGGATCACCCGGCAATACGCGCATCAACAGGAAGGTGAAGATCAGCACGCCGAACAACGCAGGCAAGGAGGATGCGAAGCGTCGCGCTGCACGGATGGCCGTTGCGCCGAGAGTCGTCATGATCGGTTACTCGTAGTCATGGGCAGCTCGCTGAAGTTAAGTTCGCAAGCTGCGTAGATCCGAAGCGCCGCTGAGGGGCGCTTCGGGATTCGCTCGCATGGTGCTCGGATGATCACTTCCGGCTGAGGTCGCGGTAATCGACCTGGCGATGGAACTGATAGGTGTAGCCCGTCAGGTTCGAGGCCATCACCGCGTCCTGGCTCGGCTGCCACAACGGAATCTGGGGCATCAGGTCGAAGTTCATCGCGTTCAGCACCTTGCCGTCGGCTTCGTACTTGGCCTTGTCAGCCTCGAAACGAGCCTTTTGCGCGACCGCGGTCAGCTCGGCATTGTCGATAGAGCTGTAGTTCCAGCGCTGGTTGCCAGTGTAGAAGTTGCGGTAGAAGTAGTCGGTCGACGGCAGCCAGGCAACGATGCCTTCGGTGAAGAAGGGCAGCTTCTTCTCGGTGATCTGCGTCGACATCTGTGCGTCCGGCAGCTTCTGGATATCGACCTTGATGCCGATCTTGGCGAGCGATTCCTTCAGCAGCGCAGCCATCGGCTCAGCCGTCGCCGACTGGCCGACATTGAAGCTGAACGTGGTCGAGAAACCGTCCGGATAGCCTGCGGCCTTCAGATAGGCCTTGGCCTTTTCGAGGTCGAGCTTGATCGGCTGCTTGATCGGAAATGCACCGCTCGGCGGCTTGCCATCGGCCCATGTAGCGCCGGCCAGCAAATCACCGCGGCTGAAGAGTGCCGCCTTGAACATGTCGTCATAAGGCAGCGCATAGGCCACGGCACGGCGCACGTCCGGCTTGTCGAAGGGCGGCATCTGGTTGTTCATCGAGATGAAGGTGATGGCGTTATACTGCGGCGTCGAGATCACCTGCAGCTTGCCCTTGGCCTCTAACGCCTGCGCGTCGCTGGCCTGCAGATCGATGACGATATCGGCGTCACCCTTTTCAACCAGGTTGGCGCGCGTTGCCGGCTCCGGCACCGACTGGATGATCAGGCGCTTGAAGAAGGCCTGCTTGTCGCCGGCGGCACGATTCCATGCGTCATTACGCTTGAGGATGACCTGCTCGCCGGGCTTGAAGGTCTCGACGATATAGGCGCCGGACCCGGCGGTGTTTTCCTTCAGCCAAGCCTGTGCCCACGGATCTTCTTCGGTGGCGTGGGCCTTGGCGAGTTTCGAATTGATGATGATCGGATAGACCGTGGCGAGGTTCGGCAGCGCCAGTTTGTCCGGCTGCGGCAGTGTTACTTCGAATGTCGTGGGATCGATCACCTTGAACTGGCTGGCATCGGTAAGCGATCCGGTCAGCAGCTGCGCCTTGCCAAGGATCTTGGCGGTGACGGCGCGGTCGAGCGACCACTTCACGTCCTCGGCCGTGACCGGCGAGCCGTCCTGGAATTTCGCGTCGTTGCGCAGCTTGAAGGTGATCTTCAGGCCATCCGGGCTGACAGAGTAGGACTCTGCGAGTTCGCCGCGGATCGTGTCGAGATCGAACACCCATTTGCCATTCAGCTGCTTGCGGCCGAACGAGACGAGACGGTCATAGGTCGAGAGGCTGACGGCGAAGGCTTCGCGGGTCGAGCCGGGAATATTGGGATCGAGCGTGTTGACGGCGGCGCCGGTCACGTAACGCAGCGTCTCGGCGCGGGTCTGCGCCTTGGCAGGAACGGCAGCGGTGAAAAATGCCAGCGCTGCGGCGGCGCCGAGCATCTGCTTGGAATAGATCAGTCCCATAACCCTATCCTCTGAATTCGACGGAAACTCTGAACGGACTCGTCAGTGCCTGACCTGTCGAGCGACTCATCCACTGAAGCAAGGAACGCGCCAAACGATGGTCGATAGGTGCCAAGCGGAGAACTTTCCCCGTCGGGATAATTTGGTCCTTTAGCTTTTTGCCGCAGCTTCCGTCGCCCTTGCAATGGTCACTTGTGGAACGTCGTAGGCCTCGAACGCGGTCCAGTATCGCTCGATATCCGCGCGGAACAAGCCGCGCGTCAGACCATGCACCAGTTTCGGGATCGCGGTGGTCATCGCATTGATCGATGACCCCGACGGACCGAAGCTCATGGTGGACGCAATTGCGAAAAGATGGATGTCGGCGATCCACGGCGTGGTGCCGGGAACGCGTTCCATCAGCGCGTAATCATCGCCGAGATATGGAAAACGGCCGAGGCGCGGGCTGAACTCGGTATCCGGCGGCTGGTAGCGATCAGACCAGATCGCGATATTGCCGGCGCAGCTCTGTAGCTCACGACGGCCTGCGAAATCCATGTCGATTCCGGTTCCGCAGATCACGAAGTCTGCGGTGAAGGTACCCTGTGGCGTCTGCAATGTAACTTGGTTGCCTATTTTTTGTGCCGACTGAACGGGCGCGTTTTCGTGGAGATGGAAGCCGGCATGCCGTGCACAGCGATCCCAGGTCGGCTGTGGGAAGCCTTCGCGCAAATCCATGAGCCGGCGCATGAAGCGCCAGCGCCAGGCATCGTCGAGTTCGCTGAAGTGACGCAGCAACCCGCGGAAGGTTAGCCAGTGGTAGGGCTGCACGATCTGGATTTCCGCGCGGCGGCACAACAGGTGCACCTCAGCGCCGGCTTCGAGCGCGGTTGCCGCATTGTCGAAGGCGGATGCGCCGGCGCCGATCACGGCGACGGTCTTGCCACGCAGGGCTTCGAAATCGATATCCGCGGATGCATTCACGCAAAGCGACGATGGCAGGTGCTGGAGTTGCCCCGGGATCATCCAGTTGCCCATGCCTTCCTGTCCGGTCGCCAGCAGCACCTTGCGCGCATGGATGATTTCGATGCCGTCGACGCCTTGTACGGTTGCTGCAAGCAAGCCGTTCGCGGCAGGTCCAATGTCCAGGATTTCGCAGCCATTGCGTACAGGCACGCCGGTGATGCGCCTGAACCACAGCAGATAGTCCGCCCAGTGTCCGCGCGGGATGCGATCGAGCGCCTGCCAGTGATCCTTCCCGAACATGGCTTCGTGCCATGACTGATAGGTGAGAGCGGGGATATCGAGATCGGGGCCGGTGAAGTGTTTGGGGCTGCGCAGCGTCGGCATGCGGGCGTAGGTGAGCCAGGGGCCTTCGCGGCCTTCGGCGCTTTTGTCGACAACGAGTATATTGGTGACCTGCGATCGTAGCAGGCCAAAGGCCGCTGTGACGCCGCCCTGGCCGGCGCCGACGATCAGCACGTCCAGCGCGGCTGTGCCGTCCGGCGCGGATTTCGGCTGCAGCCACGGCATGTTCGGATGGGCGATCTTGTGGAGATCGTCGCGGACCTGCGCTTCCAGCGCTGAGAGTGCGTCGTTCATGCTGCAAGCCATCCGCCGTCGACCGCCATCACGGTGCCGGTGGTGAAGGAGGATGCATCGCTCGCCAGATGCAGCGCGGTCTGCGCGACTTCTTCGGCCAGACCGAACCGCTTCATGGCGTGACGATTGCGCGAAGCGTCGCGCACGGGTTCGGGGTCCGCATGGCGCGCGAAACTGCGGCGCAGCAGGGGCGTGTCGATCGCGCCCGGCGCGATGGCATTGACGCGAATGCCATCAGTCGCGAAATCCACCGCCATGGTGCGTGTCAGGCTGATGATCGCGCCTTTAGCTGCGATATAGGCGCTATTGCCCTTGCCGCCGGCAATGGCCAATTGCGAGGCCAGCGTGATGATCGATCCCTTGCCCTGCTTCTGCATCTGCGGAATGGCCGCACGCGCCCACAGCCAGGTGCCGCCGACATTGGTGTGAAACACGGCGTCCCAATCTTCTGGCGCTGTAGTCACCACGGTGCCGCCGCAGGAAAAGCCAGCCGAGGTCATCAACACGTCGAGCTGACCGCGCCGGGCGACGATCTCCCCGACCACGGTCTGCGCAAAATCGCCGTCGCCGACATCACCGAGATGCATCGACGCCTTGGTTGCATTGGGCAGTGTCGCCAGCGTTTCTTTCAGGCCGGCCTCGTCGCGATCGACCAGTGCGACAAACGCGCCTTCCTGTGCGAACAGCCTGGCACTGGCCTGGCCGATGCCAGAGCCTCCGCCGGTGATGATTGCCGTACGCCCCTGAAGTCTCATGTCATCATCCTATGCTGTGCCGCGCCGACCAGTCGATCAGATCCGCGGCTGAGTCGGCGCAGCCGAATTTGGCGCGCCATCCGAATTCCTGCTCCAATCGCGCGACCGATAGCGGTGCCCTGTCGCTGTCACTGTGCAGATCGATGGTTGGGGTTTCGCCGGTGCTGGCCAGGCGGCAAACAAAGCCCGGATGGGATTCCGCCAATTGCTGCCCCCATTCCAGCGCTGACCACGGCGTGGCGGTTGAGATGTTGTAGAGGCGATGCTGCGTCTTCGGCGCCTCGATCAGCAAAGTCATGGCATCGGCGACATCGGGCGCATAGATCCAGTCCCGCACGCCGGAACGGACCAGAATGGCGGCGCTCTGCTTTGCGTGCGCCGCGAAAATCTGCATCAGCGGGCTGAGCGTATCCCGTACGCCTGTTGCGCGCTCCCATGGTCCAAACACGGCGCTGAGCCGCACGCTGATGAAATCGGTCTGCCAGAGCGCGGCGAGGCGCGCGGCGACTTTTTCCGATGCAAATTTGGTGATCGCGTAGAGCGAGACGGGATCGCAGGGCAGCTCTTCATCGAGCAGGGGATATTTGAACGCGGACGTGCCGTATGCACCGGCAGACGACAGATTGATCACGCGTTTGACGCCATGGCGGCGTGCTGCCGCGAGGATCGGCGTTTGCGCCATCAGGTTGACTTGCAGGATGCTTTCCGGATCGGCGGCATCGCGCTCTGTGCTTGCCGTGATCGCAGCGCCGAGAACAATGGCATCGAAGCCCGTGGTGATGACACTGTCGATCAATGTCCGGTCGAGCACATCGCCGATGATCACCGAAAGCCTGTCGCCATAGTCAGCGAAGGCAAGCTGCGCCGCCGGTGGCAGGCCCGAACGGTCGAACAGGGTCACCACATGGCCGCGCTTCAACAGGGCTTCCGCGATATTCAGCCCGACAAAGCCGGTGCCGCCAAAAACGAGAATCTTCATCGATCAGCCTATGAACCGCGGAGCGGTCCTTCGCCCCTGTTTGGACCATTGCGCTCCATGCCCCAAGCACGTTTTGCAGGCGCTTGGCGATTATGCGGTGTGCAGCGATACGGGCCCAGGCTTTATTCGTCGTGATAGAGGCCTGCTAGGTCTTCGCGTCGGTCGCAATCTTCAATGTCGCAAGAACGGCATCGCCCGTCTTGCGCGTATGCGCACTGAGGGAGGCTGCAAATCCTTGCGCGTCGCGCGCGCGAAGCAGAGCCATGAAAGCCTCGTGTTCCTTTACGGATTCCGTCCACCGTGCCGCATCATAATTGGCGGTGGCCCGTGCCCGATAGATATTCGCGTTCAACGTCGTCCAGATATTGAGGAGCACGGGATTTTTGGCGAGCCTGGTAATCTCGATATGGATGTCCTGGTTCAGCCTGAAATAGGCCGGGCGCGATGCTTCGCGATGAAGGGTAACAAGCTGGTCGTGCATCGCACTGAGCCGGGCAATATCTTCATCCGTCGCGCGCATTGCGGCCTCGGCGCCGGCAACGCCGTCCAGTGCGACCATGATCGCAAAGCTGTTTGCGATTTCTTCCCTGTCGACCGGGGTGACGACAGGGGTGCGGTGAGGGCGCAGTTCGATCAGCCCTTCGGAGGCCAGTATCTTGAATGCTTCGCGCAAGGGTGTGCGCGATACGCCGAACGTTTCGCACAACATCTTTTCTGGCAAAGGGGCTCCGGCCTGGAGTTCGCCATCGACAATCATTTCGCGCACCTTCGCGACGAGTTGATCGTGCAGCGACATACGGTCCAGCGGCCGTTTTGAATGATCCGAGGAGAGTTTCAGCCGTGTCGGCTTGAAGCGCGTCCGAAGCTTCGCGCGTGGGGCAATCTCACTCATGGTTCAGTCTCTCGGGTGGCGAGGTTGCCTCCAAACGACATCCTTCGCCCAAAAATGCAGCATCGAAATCGAGATGACAATAATTAATAGTAATTGATATTACTATATAATTTTACGATTGTATATCGTATCCGGATTGGCATGAGGCTTGCTGAGTGGTGGACGTATCGTGAATTCACCGCCACCCGCTCCGGAGATTGCGACGATGAAGAAAAATCTGCTCGGCATTCTGATCGCGCTTTGTTTGGCATCGATTGCCCCGGCCGCCATGGCCCAGTCCGAGTCGGTGATCAAGCTCGGCTATGCGAAATGTGCGCATTGCACACCGATGTCACTCACCCCGCAATACGCCAAGGGCGTTCAGATCGATGCGGTTGGATTTAACACAGGCACGGATGCGCTGACTGCGCTTGTCTCGAAGAATATCGACGTCGCCCAGGTGACCTATCTTCATTATGCGATCGCGCTCGACAAGGGTTTCGACGTGGTCGCCATTTCCGGGCAGGTCAATGGCGGTTCGGCAATGTTGGTCGGTAATGATCTGTCGATCGTTCCGAATGACTGGGCTTCGCTCAAGAAAGTCATCGCTGACTACAAGACAGCGGGAAAGCCATTCCGCGTCGCGGCGTCCCGCGGCAACGCGCAGGACATTCATATGCGCGGCGCCTTTGCCAAGCAGGGCATCGACATCAACAAGGATGTGCAGTTCGTCAACATTCCCAATCCCTCCGATCACCTTCAGGCGCTGCGTCGCGGTGAAATCGAGCTGATTTGCACCGTGGAGCCGTTCGCCACGCAGATCCTTCAGGCCAAGGCCGCCAAGATGTTTGGCCTTCCCTACGATCAGGCGGCGGGAAAGCTCACTAACCTGATCCTGACGCGATCCGATGTCGTCAAGGATAAGCCGAAGCAGCTCGAAGAGACCGTGCGTGCGGTTGTGAAAGTCGATGAATTCGTCGCGGCGGACAAGGGTGCCCTGATCGACGTGATTTCCAAGATCACCGGCCTCGACAAGGCCATCGCCACAGGCGCTGTCGAAAACCTCGATCCGGATCCGAAGATGTACCGCGCATCGGCGCTCGCCATCGCAGCGATGATGCGCGACCTGAAATATATCAATTCCGACGTTTCGGCGGCCGTCGAGAAGAACATGGACTACCGCTTCCTGGAGGAAGCCACCGGCAAGCCGAAATCCGAACTCGGTTACTGAGTCCGGTGATGCGCCAAATCGTCGCGATGTTGAGACGGCTGGATCGGTATGTCGTGCCGGTCCTGATCCTGGCGGGCTGGGAAGCGTTTTCCCGATCCGGCGCACTGCCGGCGGCGCTGTTGCCGGCGCCTTCCACCGTGGCCTGGGCCTGGGCGGATTGGGTGTTCGGCACCGACGGCAATACCCAGACCTATAGCGGCCACTGGCTGTTCGACATGCTCGCCAGTCTGTCGCGCGTTCTCGCGGGCTTTGCCATCGCCACGGCGCTGGCCGTGTCGGTCGGGGTCGCCATCGGGTGG
Source organism: Tardiphaga robiniae (assembly GCF_013359755.1). Classification (GTDB taxonomy): domain Bacteria; phylum Pseudomonadota; class Alphaproteobacteria; order Rhizobiales; family Xanthobacteraceae; genus Tardiphaga; species Tardiphaga robiniae. Next base: position 27,480 of record NZ_JABMCJ010000089.1, read on the forward strand.
TCCCGCACTGTCGAGGTGATCATCGAGCCGACGCTGCAGACGCTCCGGCCGATCCCGCCGGTGTCGTGGATTCCGCTCGCCATCATCTGGTTCGGCATCGCCAACAAGCCGGCGATCTTCCTGGTGTTTCTCGGCGCCTTCTTCCCGATCCTCCTCAATACGATCCACGGCGTGAAGACCTGCGATCGCAATCTGATCCGCGCCGGAGCCATGGTCGGCGGCGGCAATCGCCAACTGTTGCGCTTCATCGTGCTGCCGGCGGCACTGCCCAGCATCTTTGCCGGTCTGCGGATCGGCATCGGCTCGGCCTGGATGCTGACGGTGACGGCGGAGATGGTCGCTGTGAAAAGCGGCCTTGGCTATGTGCTGTGGGATTCCTATTATTTCCTTCGCTATGACCTCGTCCTCGCTGCGATGGCCAGCATCGGCCTGCTCGGTTTTCTCAGCGATTTCGGCATCCGTCTCGTGATGGCGCGCGTGCTGCACTGGCAGCGCAACACGACGATCCAGAGCGGGGAGAGCTAGGTCATGGCGACGATCGAAATCTCCGGTGTCTCCAAAATCTTCAAGGACGCGAAACGCAAGGCCGATGTCACGGCTCTCGACGACATCAATATCAAGGTGGAGAAGAACCAGTTTCTCTGTCTGCTCGGCCCCAGCGGATGCGGCAAGTCCACGCTTCTCAATATGATCGCAGGCTTCGAGAAGCCGTCATCCGGCACCGTCACCGTCGATGGTCAATTGATCACGGCGCCCGGTTCGGAGCGCGGCGTGGTGTTTCAGCAGGCCAACCTGATGCCGTGGCTCCCGGTCTGGGAGAATGTCGGCTTCCACCTGCTGCTGCGCGGTGGCCAGAAGGCCGTGCGCCGCGAAACAGCACAGCGCTATATCGACATGGTCGGGCTCACGGGATTTGAAAATCATTATCCGTCCGAACTGTCAGGCGGCATGAATCAGCGTGTCGGCATCGCCCGTGCATTGCTGATGAATCCGCAGGTCATCCTGATGGATGAGCCGTTCGGCGCGCTCGATGAGCAGACCCGGATGGATATGCAGAATGAACTCGTCCGGATCTGGCAGGAACACCAGGGCACGATCGTTTTCGTCACGCATGGCATCGACGAAGCACTGACGCTGGGCACGCATGTTGCCGTGATGAGCGCCCGTCCGGGGCGTATCCGCGAAATCATCCCGTTGGACCTGCCGCGGCCACGCGACATCACTAGCCCGCAGTTCAACGAAATCAAACGTCACGTTCTCGATCTGCTTCGATCTGAACGGACGAAACCATCCCTCGAAACTCTGGATCATTCATGACCAAACGTGTGCTTCTCGGAATGCTGACGCCTTCGTCGAACACGGCGCTGGAGCCGATCACGACTGCTATGCTTGGCGAATTGCCCGAAGTCTCGGCGCATTTCTCGCGTTTCAAGGTCACGGAGATCGCGCTGTCGAACAAGGCGCTCGCCCAATTCGACAATTCGGAAATCCTGCGGGCCGCAGAATTGCTGGCTCATGCGAAGGTCGATGTCATCGGCTGGAATGGAACATCCTCTGGCTGGCTCGGCTTTGAGGCGGATGTCCGCCTGTGTGAGCAGATCACCGCAGCAACCGGGATTCCTGCGACGACGTCGATGTTGGCTCTCAATGAGATTCTTGAACATCAAAAGGTGAAGCGTCTGGGGTACGTGACGCCATATCTGGACGACGTTCAGGCCAGGATTCTGGAGAATTATGAAAAGCTGGGCTTTGCGTGCCAGGGTGAACGCCATCTCGGCCTGCAGGATAATTTCTCGTTCTCCGAAGTGCCCGTTGTGCAACTTGAGGATATGACGCGGGACGTGGCCAAGGAAAAGCCAGACGCTATCACGATCATCTGCACCAATTTGAGAGTTGCACCATCCGCGGCGAAACTGGAAAGGGAGACGGGCATTCCGGTCTATGACACCATTGCCACGGTGGTCTGGAAATGCCTGAAGATGGCTGGCGTCGATACCAAACGCGTCACCCAATGGGGATCGCTGTTTCAGCAAGTCTAGTATTTGTCTGTATGCAACCTGCGTTGCTGAATTGATGAGGTTTTGCTCATGACCGCTTTCGATACCGTCATTCGTCATGGCACCATTGCAACCGCGAGCGAAACCTACAAAGCCGATGTCGGTATCAGGAACGGCCGCATCGTTGCCATCGGCGAAGCGCTGACCGACGCGAACGAGACGGTCGATGCAACCGGTCTGCTGGTGCTGCCCGGCGGTATCGACAGCCACGTTCATATTGCGCAACCATCCGGCCCCGGCATCGTGATGGCCGACGATTTCGAAAGCGCCACGCGCGCCGCAGCCTTCGGCGGCAACACTTTCGTGATGCCTTACTGTCTGCAGGCGAAGGGCCAACCGATCCGCGAGGCGTTGAAGAATTATCACACGCTTGCCGATCAGAATTGCCATATCGATCATTCCTTCCACCTGATCATCGCCGATCCCAGTGAAGCGGTACTCGGGCAGGAGCTGCCAGCCTTGATCGCCGATGGATACACCTCGCTCAAGGTCTTCATGACCTATGAAGACCTTGCACTGAGCGATCTGCAGATCCTGCAGGTACTGGCCGTGGCGCGTGAATCCGGTGCACTGGTTCAGGTTCATGCGGAGAATTACGACGCCATCCGCTTTCTGGTCGACAAGCTCGAACGCGACGGCAATGTCGGCCCGTATTTTCACGCCAAGTCGCGGCCTATCGTCGTTGAGCGCGAGGCCACGCACCGGGCTATCTCGCTGGCGGAACTGGTCGATGTGTCGATGGTGGTGGTTCATGTCTCCAATCGGGAGTCCATGGAAGAGATCCGCCGCGCTCAGATGCGCGGGTTGACGATCCATGGCGAGACCTGCCCGCAATATCTCGTGCTGACCGAAGAGGATCTGAAGGATCTGGGTATGGAGGGCGCGAAATATGTCTGCTCGCCGCCACCGCGCGATCTCGCCAGCCAGCAGGCATGCTGGGAAGGTTTGCAGCAGGGCGTATTCTCCCTGTTCTCGTCGGATCATTGCCCGTTTCGCTATGACGACGTGCAGGGCAAGCAACCACCCAACGCGCGTACCAGCTTCCGCTGGATTCCGAACGGCATTCCCGGTGTCGAGACGCGCCTTCCGATCCTGTTCTCGGAAGGTGTCAGCAAGGGCCGCATCACGCTCAACCAGTTTGTGGCACTGACCTCGACCAATCATGCGAAGACCTATGGCCTCACCGGCAAGGGCTCCATCGCCATCGGCTACGATGCCGATATCGCGCTGTGGGATCCGAAGCGCCAAGCAACGCTCACCCAGGCGAACCTGCATCACGGCGCCGATTACACACCTTATGAAGGTCTGGAGATCACGGGCTGGCCGGTGGCAACGACGCTGCGCGGGAAATTCGTGACGCGTGGCGGCAAGCTCGTCGGCGGAAAAGGCGAGGGACGCTATGTCAGTCGTGCGGCGCCATTTCCCGGAAAGGGTGCGACATCAACGGCCGCGTAGCAGCGCGCGGTCGTCGCGCGCGCAGGCCGTGATGAATTCCAGCACGGCGCGCACCGACGGCTGATCGACGAGGTCCGGATGGGCCAGCAGCCAGATGTCTGAGAGGCTGGCCAGCTTCTGCGGTGCGACGCGGACCAGATCCGGATGGGCGTCGCCGACGATGCATGACAGCACGCAGATGCCGATCCCTGCGCGGACCGCTGCGAGCATGTCGGCCTGCGACGAGCAGCGGATGGCGACGGTGGCGTCCTTGGTGATGTGGTCGCTCCAGCGTCCGAGTTCGGAATTCGACGATTTGTCGGCGAAGCCGATGACAGTGTGGTCCTTCCAAGCGGCCCGCTGTTCGGGCAGCGGGCATCGCGCTGCGTAATCGCGCGAGGCGTAGAAGCCAACGCCGAGCTTGGCAATTTTCCGCCCGGTGAGATTTTCGTCGCCGGTCTGATACAGCCGGAGCACGATGTCGGCCTCGCGCTTGCGCACGCTGACCGGGAAGGGATGCGTCACCAGCTGGATCTCGACATGCGGATGCTGGCGGATGAAGGCGCCGATATGCGGCATCAGCCAGAAATTCGCGAGCGTCGGCCCGATGGACACCTTGACCACGCCGCGTGCGTTCTGGCCCGACGCGCCGGCGGCGGCTTCCGCTTTCAGCGCCGCCTCGGCCATCGCTTTGGTGCTCTCATGAAAGCGCCGGCCACGCGCCGTCAGCACCAGCCCTTCGTCGGAGCGCACAAACAGCTTGGTGCCAAGTTGCTTCTCCAGCGCCGCGACCTCGCGGCTGACGGTCGGGTGGCTGGTGCGCAACTGCCTGGACGCGCCGAGATAGCTTCCGGCGTCGACCACGGCATTGAAGGTGCGACAGAGATCCCAGTCCATGTGATCAAATCCGGAAGGCTTATTGTTCAAATTCGAACAACACGCGCGGGCGGTCAACCCCTATAGTTCGATTATAAAAATATAAGGAAACGCCTATGTCGCTCCCCAAAGCTCTCGATGGCACCCTCGAGCTGCCTGTGCTCGGTTCCCCGCTGTTCATCGTCTCCGGTCCTGAACTCGTCATTGCGCAATGCAAGGCCGGTATCGTCGGTTCGTTTCCAGCGCTGAATGCGCGGCCGGTGGAAGTGCTCGATCAGTGGCTGACGCGCATCGAGGATGAGCTCGGCGAATACAAAGCGAAGAATCCCGGCAAGAAGGTCGCGCCCTATGCGGTGAACCAGATCTGCCACACGTCCAACGACCGGTTGATGAAGGACATGGAAACCTGTGTGAAGCACAAGGTTCCGATCATCATCACCTCGTTGCGCCCGCCCTCGGAGATCGTCGAGGCCGCGCATTCCTATGGCGGCGTCGTGTTTCATGACGTTATCAACGTCAAGCATGCGCGCAAGGCAGCCGAGCAGGGCGTCGATGGCCTGATCCTGGTCTGCGCCGGTGCGGGTGGCCATGCCGGCACGCTGTCGCCCTTTGCGCTGGTGCGCGAAGTGAAGCAGTGGTTCAAGGGGACTGTGCTGGTATCTGGTGCAATCTCCGACGGCTACGGGATTGCGTCGGCGCTCGCGCTCGGCGCAGACCTCGCTTATATGGGCACGCGCTTCATTGCGACCGAAGAAGCCAATGCCGACCCGGCCTACAAGAAGGCGCTGACCGAATTCGCCGCGCATGACACGGTCTACACCAACCTGTTCACCGGTATTCACGGCAACTATCTCGGCCCGTCCATCGCAGCCGCCGGCCTCGATCCCGACAATCTTCCGGTGGCTGACAAGACCAAGATGAACTTCGGCTCCGGCGGTAACATGAAGGTCAAGGCCTGGAAGGACATCTGGGGTTGCGGCCAGGGTATCGGCCAGATCGTTGATGCTCCCCCGGTGGCAGAACTCGTGGATCGCCTGAAGCGCGAATATGCGGAAGCGACCGGAGACTTTGCGAGACGGGCACGCGCATAAGCGCGGCCCGATAAAAATATAACGGGGAGAAGACAATCATGACATCAGTCATGCTGAGGACGCTTGGGCTGTTCGCTTTTGCCGTCTGCGTGAATGCGCCGACGCAAGCCGCGGCCAACAGCAAGGAAGAGATCAAGATCGGGCAGACGCTTCCCTATAGCGGTCCGCTCTCGGGCTTCGGCGTGATCGGCCGCGCGCAGGAAGCCTATTTTGCCAAGCTCAACGCCGAAGGCGGCATCAACGGGCGCAAGATCAAGTTCATCAGTCTCGATGACGCCTATTCGCCGCCGAAGACCGTGGAGCAAACCCGCAAACTGGTGGAGCAGGATGAGGTTCTGATGATGTTCGGGACGCTCGGCACCGCGACCAACAACGCGGTGCATCGCTATTTGAACAGCAAGAAAATCCCGCAGCTGTTCGTGCTATCAGGCGCGACCAAATGGGCGGATCCGAAAGGTTTTCCGTGGACCATGCCGGGCATGGCCGCCTATGAATCGGAAGGCGTTGTCTACGCCAAGCACGTGTTGAAGACCAAGCCGGATGCCAAGATCGCCATTCTCGCGCAGAACGACGATCTCGGCAAAGACTATGTGGCTGGCTTTAAACGTGCGCTGGGCGACAAGGCCGCCAGTATGATCGTATCCGAGGCGACCTATGAGACCAGTGCGCCGACGATCTCGTCGCAGCTTGCGGCGCTCAAATCGTCCGGCGCGAATGTGCTGTTTGGCGCGGTGGTCGGCAAATTCTCGTCGCAGATGATCAAGGGCGTTGCGGAAATCGGCTGGAAGCCGGACCTGATGTTCGTCCCCACGTCCGCTTCGTCGACCACCTTTCTGGAACCGGCAGGTCTGGACAACGCCACCGGTCTGATCACGTCGAGTTATCAGAAAGACATCAACGACGCGTCATGGGCCAACGATGAGGACGTGAAGGCCTATTTCGCTTTCATGAAAGAGAGTCTGCCGTCAGCCGATCCGCGCAACACCAATTATGCGACCGGCTTCCTGAATGCGCATCTCATCACGCATATCCTGAAAGCGTGCGGCGATGACGTCAGCCGGGAGAATATCCTGCGTCAGGCGACGTCGATGAAGAACGTCAAGCTGCCGCTGTTGCTGTCGGGCGTCACGGTCAATACCGACAAGGATGACTATCTTTCGTTCCAGCAACTGCGGCTGCGCCGTTTCAACGGCAAGAATTGGGAAGGCTTTGGCGAACTGCTCGACGACCAGTGAGCATCTGTACCATCACATCGACAGAACAAGGATCGAAGCCAGCGATGGCTTCGATCGATTCAAGAACAATATAAGGGCGGACAATGATTATCAGCGGCGACCGGGCGATCAGCTATCCGGACATCATGCAGCGCATCGCCAAGGTGGCGACCGGGTTCAAGAGCCTCGGCGCAGGCGCCGATGCGCCGGTCGGCATGATGCTGCGCAACGATTTCGCGCTGTTCGAGACTGCGTTCGGCGCAGGTGCGCTCGGCGCGCGTGTGGTCCCGATCAACTGGCATCTGAAAGGTGAAGAGGTCAGCTATATTCTTGCTGACAGTGGCGCGAAGCTGCTGGTCTGCCACGCCGACTTGTTGCCGCAGATCGCGGAAAACCTGCCAAAGGGGTTGCCGCTTCTGGTCGTCCGCACGCCGCCGGAAATCTCAGTCGCCTATGGTATTCCCGAGGCCGCGACCGAAGTGCGTGCCGGCTGTACCGACTTCGATATCTGGCGCGAGCAGCAGGTGCCGATGGAGAACGTTCCCAAGCGCGCGCTGACCATGTTCTACACGTCGGGCACCACGGGCCGTCCCAAGGGCGTGACCCGCGCGGCCATGACGCCGGAACAGGCTGCGGCATCCGAGCGCGTCGGCGGCATCGCCTATGGGCTGAAGCCGAACGAGGATCAGATCATCCTGATGAACGGGCCGATGTATCACTCGGCGCCAAGCTCCTACGGGCTGATGGCATTCCGTCATGGCAGCACGATCGTGCTCGAACCGCGTTTCGATCCCGAGGATCTGCTGCAGCTCACCGAGAAGCACCGCATCACCAACATGCATATGGTGCCGACTATGTTCGTGCGGCTGCTGCGTCTGCCGGACGAGGTGAAGTCGCGCTACGACCTGTCGTCGCTACGCTTCATCATCCATGGCGCAGCGCCGTGCCCGATCCATGTGAAGCAGGCGATGATTGCGTGGTGGGGACCGGTGATCAACGAATATCTCGGCTCCACCGAAACCGGGGTGCCGATCTGGCATTCGTCGGAGGAGGCGCTGAGGAAGCCGGGCACTGTCGGTCGCACCATCGAGGGGGGCGTGGTCAAGATTTTCGATGTGGACGGCAAGGAATGTCCGGTCAATGTGCCCGGTGAAATCTTTATGCGGCAGACCTCGGTGCCGGATTTCGACTATCAGGGCCGCCCCGACGCACGGGCCGAAGCCGGCCGCGAGGGGCTGATCAGCGTCGGTGACGTCGGCTATCTCGACGAGGACGGCTATCTCTTCATGTGCGATCGCAAGCGCGACATGGTCATCTCCGGCGGCGTCAACATCTATCCCGCCGAGATCGAGAACACGCTGATCGGCATGGACGGCGTGCGGGACTGCGCGGTGTTCGGCGTGCCCGACGACGAATTCGGCGAACGACTGGTGGGCTGCGTCGAACTCGAAGATGATGCGCAGCTCTCCTCGTCCGAGATCCAAGCCTATCTCAAGCAGCGGTTGGCCAACTTCAAGGTGCCGAAGGAAATCCACTTCCACACGGCGCTGCCGCGCGAGTCGACCGGCAAGATCTTCAAGCGCAAGCTGCGCGATCGATACGGTGCCGCGCCGGCTGCTTAATCGCCAATGTTCGTCGCAAGGGCTCCTTGCAATGACGGCGCAAAAAGAAGGCGCCGGGCTCGTTGCTCGGCGCCTTCTCTCTTTCGAGGACAGCGGCGATCAGGTGTTGATCCAGACCGCCTTGATGTTGAGATATTCGTCGACGTGGTGGACGCCGGACTCGCGTCCGTAGCCACTCATCTTGTAGCCGCCAAACGGCACGGCAGGATCCATCGCCTGATAGCAGTTGATCCAGACCGAGCCGGCCTGCAGGGACTTCGCGAGGCGATGCGCCTTGCTGACATCCCTGGTCCAGACGCCGCTGCCGAGGCCGAAGGTGGTGTTGTTGGCGCGCTGCACCAGTTCGTCCATGTCGGTGAAGGAGATCGCCGAAATCACCGGCCCGAAGATCTCTTCCTGCGCGATCTTCATGTTGTCCTGGACGTTGGCGAACACGGTCGGCTGCACGAAGAAGCCCTTCGACAATTCGCCGTCCATCAGGCGGCCACCGCCGGACAGCGCCTTGGCGCCTTCGCCGCTTCCGGTCGTGAGATAGCCGGTGACGCGGTCGAGTTGCTCCTTGGAGACCAGCGGCCCGAGCTGGATGCAGGGATCGACGCCGTTGCCGACCTTCAGCTTCTTGGCGAATTCGGCGACGCGGCCGACGAATTCGTCATAGATCCTCTTTTCGACGAACAGGCGGGTGCCGGCGCTGCAGATCTGGCCGGAATTGGCGAACACCGCCATTGCGGCGCCTGGAACGGCGGCATCGAGGTCGGCGTCGGAGAACACGATGTTCGGCGACTTGCCGCCGAGTTCGAGCGAGACACGCTTGAGGTTGCCGGCCGAGGCGCGGATGATCGACTGGCCGGTGAAGTGGGAACCGGTGAAGGCGACCTTGTTGACGTCCATATGCGAGGCCAGCGCGGCGCCGGCGGTTTCGCCATAGCCCGGCACGACGTTGATGACGCCAGCCGGGAAGCCGGCTTCCAATGCGAGCTCTCCGAGGCGTAGCGAGGTCAGCGGGGCTTCTTCCGCCGGCTTCAGCACAATGGTGCAGCCGGTGGCGATGGCAGGGCCGATCTTCCAGATGCTGGCCGACAGCGGCGAGTTCCACGGAATGATCGCGCCGACGACGCCGACGGGCTCCTTCAGCGTGTAGGAGAAGATTTCGCCCGGCAGTGAGTTTTCGATGGTCTCGCCGTAGATCAGCGTGGCCTGACCGGCATAGAAGCGGAGCATGCCGAGGATGCGCTGCTTGCCGGCGAAAGTGCGCATGACAGGCGCGCCCATATCGAGCGTATCGAGCAGAGCGAGTTCATCGAAATGCTTCTCGACAAGCTCGGCGAATTTCAGCAGCAGCGCCTGGCGCTCGTAAGGCTTGGCCTTGCTCCATGGGCCTTCGAAGGCGCGGCGGGCGGCGGCGACCGCAAGGTCGATATCCCCAGCGTCGCCTTCGGCAACGGTGGCAAGCAGTTCGCCGGTGGCTGGATTATGCGTTTCGAACTTCTTGCCGGATTGGGCGTCCTGCCATTTGCCGTCGATCAGCATCTGCTTGTAGGAGCCGTTCGCGTAGGGGTGCGCGGTGGCAGAGATTGGCTGCATCAAGCCCATAATGTGATCCTCCCGGACGTTTGATTGAAGTGTCGTTGTAGCGCGCGGAATATATCGTTTTCACGAAACGGGTAAAGGCGGGGAACCCGAAACGACTTGCATGGGAGGTCTTCGCGACCAATTCATGATCGTGAATTGATGCTTGGAATCGTTCAACTGATCTCGTGGATCCAGCGCGTGAAAATGCGATCGGCCTGGGCTGGCAGTCGGTTGGCGACGGCAGCGGTGCTTGAACGCAGTTGCGCGATGGGAATGCCGGCGGCGGCCAGTTCGACCGCGTGACCGACATACCATTCCTCGAGCTGCCGTGGATCGGCTTCGAGATGGAACTGCAGCGCCAGTGCATGGCGACCATAGGCAAAGGCCTGATTGTCATAGGCATCGTTCGAGGCCAGACGGATGGCACCCTCCGGCAGATCGAATGTGTCGCCATGCCAATGCAGAACGCTGGCGCCATCCTCCGCCAGTGGTGCAAGGCATGAGGCTGCGCCCTGCTTGGTCGGGGATACCTGGCCCCAGCCGATCTCCTTGATGTCGCCGGCATAGACGTGGGCGCCGAGTGCGCGGGCCATCAATTGTGCGCCAAGGCAGATGCCGAGCGTCGGGCGCTCCTGCGCGAGACGCCGTTCCAGCAGGGCGATCTCGCGCGTCAGGAACGGATAGGCGTCGGCCTCATAAACCCCGATGGGTCCGCCGAGGACGACGAGCAGATCGGCATCCACGATGGAGCGGTGCGACACATCGTCGATGGCGGCATCGCAGAACGAGACGTCCCATCCCTCACGATCCAGTACCGACGACAGCAGGCCCAGGTCCTCGAAAGCGACATGACGCAGGGCGACGGCAGAACGCCGGTGACGGTTCATGAAGAAGGACTCACACGCAATTGACCGGCAATCGTTATATCCATAAGAATATAACGATCAACAACCAATTGCGCGACGCACTACGCCCCTCAGACGTTGAGATTCATCCAGACGGCCTTGGGCTCGGTAAAGTTCTCCAGCGCGGCATCGCCATGCTCGCGGCCAAAGCCGGAATCGCGCGAGCCGCCCCAGGGGAGCCGGACATCCGTATAGCCATAGGTGTTGATCCAGACCGTGCCGGCCTTCACCTGTTTGGCGAAGCGCTGCACACGGCCAATATCCGAGCTCCAGACTCCGGCGGCAAGGCTGTATTTGGTGCCATTGGCCTTGCTGATGGCATCGGCCTCGTCGAAGAACCTGATAATGCTGACGACCGGGCCGAAGATCTCCTCCTGCGAGACGCGCATTTCGTGGTCGACGTTGGCGAATACCGTAGGCGCGACGAAATAGCCGCGGTCGCCGATCCGGGTGCCGCCGGTCGTCACAGTCGCGCCTTCCTTGGTGCCGATATCGACATATTCCAGCACCCGCTTCATCTGCAGTTCGGAGACGATAGGTCCCATTGTCGTACCGGACAGCGCGGGATCGCCGACGCGGATGGCCTTGGCGCGGGTCGTCATGCGCTCCACGACCTCGTCATAGACCGACGCATGCGCGAGAATGCGCGAACCGGCCGAGCAGACCTGGCCGGAATTGAAGAAGATGCCGGAAGCGGCCGCCTTGGTAGCGGAATCCAGGTCCGCGTCGTCGAAGATCACATTGGCCGATTTGCCCCCGAGTTCGAGCGTGACGCGTTTCAGATTGCCGGCGGCGCCAGCGAGGATTTCGCGGCCGACGGTCGGCGATCCCGTGAAGGTGATCTTGTCAATGTCGGGGTGATCGACCATGGCACGGCCGGCGGTCTTGCCAAATCCCGGCACGATATTCAGCGTGCCCGACGGCAGGCCGGCGTCCAGTGCCAGTTCGCCAATCCGCAGTGCCGAAAGCGGCGTGATCTCGGCCGGCTTCAGCACGACGGTGCAGCCACAGGCCAGCGCCGGTGCGATCTTCCACATCCCGATCATCAGCGGGAAATTCCATGGCACGATGGCGCCGACGACGCCGATCGGCTCACGCACCGTATAGGTCAGTGCGTCATGGCGCGCCGGGATCACCTGTCCGTTGATCTTGTCGGCCCAGCCCGCATAGTAGCGCAGCGTGTCGATGGCGGCAGGCAGGTCCTGGCGCTGCACGGCGGCGAGCGGCTTGCCGGTATCGAGACTTTCCAGCGCGATCAGTTCCTGCGCGTGATCTTCCAGCAGTTGTGCGAAACGCTGCAGCACGAGACCGCGATCGGCCGCGCGCATGCGGCCCCACGGACCCTCAAGCGCCTTGCGCGCCGCGCGGACCGCACGGTCGATATCGCCGCTGTCGGCTTGGGCGACAACGGCGATGATCTCGCCCGTCGCGGGATTGAGGACATCGAAATATCGGCCGGACAACGGCTCGACCTGCTGGCCGTCGATGAGGAGACGTTTGCGCGTCAGTTTCGACGATGCAGAAATGGCAAGATCGGCATGTGAGATCTCTGGCATAGTGTATACCTCCCGATGTTTCGACGATCGGATCAGGAGGGGCATCGACAGTAAATATGAGAACGTGAGTCACGGCGCGGCGGCACATATGCAATCGCGAACATAGGTGGCAGGGCGATAGGAAGCACGATGCGCATCGATATCGAAACCATCTGGCGATTCCGCAAGCCGGGTTCGCGCCAGCCGACATCGGTGATGCTCGGCTTTCTCAAGGACATCAACGAAACCGGCAAGCTGACGCTCGCGGCCAGCCGCAACCAGCTGTCCTACCGCCATGCGTGGAGCCTGGTGAATGACTGGTCGGCCTTCTTCGGCGTGCCGGTGGTCGAGCGGAGCAAGGGCAAGGGCACCAAGCTGACGGCATTTGGCGAGAAACTGGTCTGGGCCGGCGAACGGCTGGAAGCGCGGCTCGGACCGCAGCTCGACAATCTGGCGCAGGAACTGGCGACCGAACTCAAGGAGCTGCTGCCCAACCATCCTGCGGTCATCCGCGTTCATGCCAGTCACGGTTTTGCCGTGTCGAAATTGCGCGAGATGCTGAACACCACGGCGGGCACGGGCATCGATCTGCGCTATGTCAGCAACCAGACCTCGCTGGTGTCGCTGGCGCATAACACCTGCGATCTCGCCGGCGTGCATCTGCCGCGCGGCGAATTGCGCAAGCGCAGCGTCAATGCCTGCAAGGAGTGGGTCGACAACCGCGTCCATCGCGTTGTCGGTTTCGCGACCCGCGAAATGGGGCTGATGGTGAAGCCGGGTAATCCGCTGCGCATCACCTCCATGGAAGCGCTAATCAATCCCGCGATCCGCTTCGTCAACCGCGATCAGGATTCCGGCACGGGATTGCTGTTCGATCAGCTGCTTCGTCAACACAAGATCGATCCCGAGCAGATCAACGGTTATCAGCAGGTGGAGTTCACCCATGCGGCCGTCGCCGCTTATGTCGCTAGCGACATGGCCGACGTCGCCTTCGGCGTCGAGGCTGCGGCGCGGCAATTCGGGCTGGATTTCGTGCGGTTGCTGACCGAGGATTATTATTTCGTTTGCCGCGAGACGCTGCTCGACCAGGAGCCGATGAAGCATATCCTCGCATTGCTGCGCAGCGCAGAGTTTCATGACGTGCTGGTCAAGCTGCCTGGCTATGCCGCGTCGGACACCGGCGCGATCAAGACCGTGAACGAGGTGTTTCACGGGAAGAAGTCGTAGCCATGCGCGAACGGACGCCTGTCCATGCGTTAGCGCTGTTGTGAGATGCCAAGACGCGCGTTGATGCTATACGCATTTGCGCAAACCTCCCAGTTCTGGAGAACATCATGTCCCATCCCGCTCTGTCCGCAGGTTCTGTTGCCGTCGTTACTGGAGGTGCGTCTGGCATCGGCTTGGCCGCAGCGACGGCGTTTGCGCGACTGGGAATGCGCATCTGCATCGTGGATCTTGGCGAGGATCGTTTGGCTGAGGCGGCTGGCAAGATCGCCGGTGCGGCGCGCGGTGAGCGTGACGATGTCATGACCGCCGCGGTCGATGTCAGTGACGTCGGCGTGATGACCAGACTCGCGGTCGATGTGCAGGCCCGTTTCGGCGGCTGCGATGTGCTGATGAACAATGCCGGCATTCAGGTGCCGACCTCGGCGCTCGGTCCGCGCGAGAATTGGGAGCGGCTGCTCGGCGTCAATCTGTGGGGCATCGTCAATGGTTGTCAGGCCTTCGCTGTGGACATGGTCGCGCGCAAGCGGCCGGGCCTGATCATCAATACGGGCTCCAAGCAGGGCATCACAACGCCGCCCGGCAATCCCGCCTACAATGTCTCCAAGGCCGGTGTGAAAGCCTATACCGAAGCGCTGGCGCACGAGCTGCGCAACACCGAGGGATGTCAGGTCTCCGCACATCTGCTGATCCCCGGCTTTGTCTTCACGCCGCTCGCGGCTGGCGGGCGCAGCGAGAAGCCGGATGCAGCGTGGACAGCCGAGCAGACCGTGGACTTCATGATGCAACGGCTCGACGCCGGCGACTTCTATATCCTGTGCCCGGACAACGACGTGCCGCGCGCACTCGACGAACGCCGCATGTTGTGGGCCATCGGCGACGTCGTGGAAAATCGACCGGCGCTGTCGCGCTGGCATCCCGATTATGCCGATGCCTTCGCCGAATTCGTGAAACGCAAATAGAACAACAAGGGAGAAACGCAGTGGATTACGTGAAATTTGGAAACACCGGCCTGGACGTCTCGCGTCTGTGTCTGGGCTGCATGACCTATGGCGTCTCCGATCGCGGCGCGCATGCATGGACGCTGGACGAGGACAAGAGCCGGCCGCTGATCAAGCAGGCGATTGAGCTCGGCATCAATTTCTTCGACACGGCGAATGTCTATTCGGATGGCACCTCGGAAGAGATCGTCGGTCGCGCGCTGAAGGACTTCACGCGCCGTGACGATGTGGTGCTGGCGACCAAGGTCTTCAACCGGATGCGGCCGGGACCGAACGGGGCAGGCCTGTCGCGCAAGGCGATCATGACCGAGGTCGATCACAGCCTGCGCCGGCTCGGCACCGATTATATCGATCTCTATCAGATCCATCGTCTCGACAAGAACACGCCCATCGAGGAGACGCTGGAGGCGCTGCACGACCTCGTGAAAGCCGGCAAGGTTCGCTATATCGGTGCGTCCAGCATGTATGCGTGGCAATTCTCCAAGGCGCTGTATACGTCGCGGCTGAACGGCTGGACTGAATTTGTCAGCATGCAGAACCATGTCAATCTGCTGAACCGCGAGGAAGAGCGCGAGATGCTGCCGCTCTGCGCCGACCAGAAGATCGCGGTCATGCCGTGGAGCCCGCTGGCGCGCGGGCGCCTGACGCGGGCCTGGGACGAGACCAGCGAGCGTCAAAATACCGATGAATTCGGCAAAACGCTCTATGTGCAGTCCGAGGAGTCCGATCGCAAGATCGTCGAGCAGGTTGCTGCCGTCGCCAAGGCGCGCGGCGTTCCGCAGGCGCAGGTCGCGATGGCCTGGCTGCTGCAGAAAAAAGGCATCACGTCACCGATCATCGGTGCATCGAAGCCGGCGCATCTGACGGATGCTGTGGCGGCGCTGTCGTTGAAGCTGACGAGTGAGGAGATCGCCTCGCTCGAAGCGCCCTATGTGCCGCATGCGGTGGCGGGGTTCGGTTAGCGTTGGCTTTAGAAAGCTAGAATCGATGGTGATGCGCTCGCACCCCTCCTCACGTCATTGCCGGGCTTGACCCGGCAATCCAACTTCAGGCCGCATGTTCGAGCGTTGGGCGAGGATGGATATGCGGGTCAAGCCCGCGTATGACGACCGAGTGGAGGGGCGCCTTGCCTGTCTAATGAAACGACGTTCGTCTCAGCTATACCGCTTCTCGTGCCCATCATCGGCATACCAGTCGAACGGCTCGTCCGAGAGATTGACGATCACGTTCTGGATCTGGGTATATTCCTCATAGGCGACAATGCCGTTCTCGCGGCCGATGCCGCTCATCTTGAAGCCGCCCCAGGGCGAGCAGGGATCGATGCGGTGGTGGTCGTTGATCCAGACGATGCCACTCTCCAGCCGATGCGCCACACGGTGGGCGCGGGTGACGTCACGAGTCCAGATCGAGGTGGCCAAACCAAATTCGGTGCCGTTGGACAGCGCGATCGCTTCCTCTTCGGTATCGAACGGAATGACGACGACCACCGGCCCGAAGATCTCTTCCTGCGCGATTCGCATATTGCCGGTCACGCCGGTGAAGATGGTCGGTTGATGATAATAGCCGCTTTCGAAGGCCTTGCCGTCCGGACGTTTGCCGCCGGCGGCAAGCGTCGCGCCTTCCTCGAGTCCGATCTTGACGTAGCGTTCGGTCAGCTCGCGCTGCTTCGCCGAGACCAGCGGGCCCATCTGCGTCGCCATGTCCTGCGGATCGCCGATGCGGATCATATTGGTTCGGCGCACCAGCTCTGCGACGACGGCGTCATGCACCGAACGCTGCACCAGTAGCCGAGCACCCTGCACACAGGTCTGGCCGGTTGCGATGAAGGACGCGAACAGCGCGGCTGCGACGCCGCGCTCGATCGGCGTATCGTCGAACAGGATGACCGCTGCCTTGCCGCCAAGTTCGGCCGCGACCTTGGTGAGGTTCGCGCCCGCCAGTGATGCCACCATCTTGCCGGTCTCGGTGCCGCCGGTGAGGTCGATCTTCTTGATGCGCTTGCTGGTGGTCAGCGCCTTGCCGGCGGTCGCACCATAGCCGGGCACGACATTATAGACGCCGTCGGGCACGCCGGCTTCCTTGAAGATGTCGCCGAGCAGCAGCGGTGTAATCGGCGCCAGTTCGCTGGGCTTCACCACCATCGTATTGCCGGCCGCCATCGACGGCGCGATCTTCTTGGTGAGGATCAGGAGCGGATGATTCCATGGCGTCACATGGCCGACGACGCCGAGCGGGACCCGGCGGGTATAATTCAGGAAGTTGCCGCCGAACGGCGGCACGGTGTCCTCATGAGTGCGCGCCAGAGCGCCGAAATAGCGAAACCATTCCGGCAGCCGGCCTAGCTGGGCGGTCATTTCGCGGCGGGCGCGGCCGATCTGGTCGACCTCGATGGTCACCAGTTCGGGGAGCTTTTTGGCCAGAAGTTCGCCAGCCCGGTGCATGATGTCGCCGCGGACCGCGCCCGGTGTCGCCGCCCAGATTTTGCCGGCGCGTTCGGCGGCGTCGATGGCCAGATCGATATCCTTTTCGTCCCCCTCGGCGACATCGGCCAGATGGCTGCAGTCCTTCGGGTTCTCGATCTTGATGGTGCGGCCGGTCGAGGCTGGCTGAAACCGGCCATTGATATAAAGCCCGAACGGGCGACCATCGTTCATCATTGGCATGTCCTTGAATTTTCATCGTGATCGGCCTGACGGCGGTAGCCGGTTCGGCGGGCTATGACTAATCAGAAACAGGTGATTTTGCGATCAACGCGCGGTTGCAGCGCGGTGATTGAAACGGGTCGCTTAAACCGATTGCAGAAAGTCGCTTGTGGATTCTTTGAGCCCGGAAAGGCGCTCTTAACCGGTACTCATGCACGTTGGCGACGACGCCGAGGACTCCGGTATCGTTTAATATTGACGCAACGCTTAGCCGATTATTGAAGGCAACCGAAAGCGCGGCAGGAGATTTTTTCAATGACCAAGCTGGACGCAGAAGTCGACGATCTCATCGCCGCCTGCCACGGCGACACCCGCGGCACCGTTGCTGCGCTCATTCTCGTCAACCAGCAGCTCGAGACCGAACTGGCCGAGCTGCGTGCGCAGATGGCCGCACGGCCGTTTGATGAGCAGATGGTGCACGCCGTTCTGCACTGATTGGTGACTTGATGCAGCGCAAGTGCGCCACAAGATTCGCGGTGTATAAATTCAATCTCGGCTGGGATTCGGAACGCCCTTTTGGCGTAATCGGAATTCCGGGATGGAGGTTTGAATGCCCAGACAATTTGGATTGAAGGCGACATCGATTGCAGCGTCGACGCCCGCGACGGCGTGCAAAACGACGCTTGGCCTGATCGGATGGATGTTTGCGCCGAAGAACCGCGTGTCGCGTGGCGCCGCACCGGTGAGGCGCTCATCGGCATACACGGCGCTGCCCTATGCGCCAGCAAGCTGGCGCGGCTCCCGCGGCCGGCGATCGGTCTCGGTCAACTGAAATCCGTGTGACGTCGCGCGCTAGCGTGTCGAGCGTTTGTCCGGTGTGGCTCGTTCCTTAATTGGTGGCTCTTCCAGAAATTTGTTGGTCGGGGATGGGTCGTCCGTCAGCCAGTCCGCGAAGTGGACGGCATTCTCGATCCAGTCCATCAATCTCGTCCAGGCGCGTGTCAGGGCATGTGGCATACTGATTAGTCGCAGATAGCGCGGCTCGGGTTCAGTGGAGCAGCAAGAGCAGTGGATTGGGCTGTCAGGCGGCCTTCATCATTGTCGGCTTATCGTTTCCAGTTGTGCAGTCGGCAGCGATCTGATCGTCACCCGGTTGCCTGCGACGCAGGGTGGAATGCATCTTGCCGAACACCTCGACGACAGTACGGAGCTCCCTGCGCAGCTCTTCGATCTGCGTCGGCTTCGGTCTCTCGTGATATCGCAAATACCTGGCCGCGGCGACGATCTCCGGCGAAAGCGGCGCCTTCGGCTTGACGGCGAGCACCAGCCCTTCTCCGATTGCCTGTTACGTTTTGCGTTGATGAATTGCGAGGCGCTACCGTCTGAGCCTGCCGTCCGTCCGCATTTCACTCGCGCGGGGCGGGCGCAATGTCCGCCGGCATAATATTGTGCCCATCGCTATGTGTTAGCGCACTCAGGTCGAATGTCTCTCCGCGAATGCGCGATAGGGTGGACAAGGCGCGGTCGCGATCACTTTCCAGAAGCTGACCGAGATGTGTGACAGCGGCATTCGGCTTGCGCTGCCGGATCGCCTTCAATGTCGACGCCATCAGGTCGGCGCTGAGCCCGCGAATGTCGCGGGTCTGATAGTCCAGCGGTGTCTTCCATATGGTTTCCCATACGGTTTGGTTGGCAAGGTCGGTGAGCAATTCGACGAGCAGTTCGTTGCCCGAGCCGCGTGCAATGGTCTTGACTGCCCGCGTCGTGGTGCGTGCGAAAGCCATCGGATCATCGATCTCGACTCCGGCTCTCAACTCGTCGCAGCGGCGCGCCAATGTGTCGATGAAGCTTTCGACCGGCGTGGCCGCCATGGTGCGCACTGCCAGCATCGACAGTGCAGTACGGACATTAAATAGGTCGGCTACCGACTTGAGTGACAGCGGCCTGATATAGGCGCCGCGCCGCGGAAAGATGTCGACCAGGCGCCGGCGCTCGAGAATGCGGATCGCTTCACGGATTGGTCCACGGCTGACGCCGAAATCGCGCGCCAGGTCGAGTTCAACAAGACGCTCGCCCGCTTTGCGACGGCCGGAGACGATTTCGGCACCGAGTTCCTCCGCAACCTGGTCGGGGATCGTGCGCGGCGCAAATCTCCGTTCGACGTCGTGCTCGTTATCATTGAACGGCTTGCGAAGTGCCGCTGCCATGGCCGCCTCCTGTCGATGCACGCTTGCAGCGTCATACGATCCTGTCTACCGCAGAAGTCAATTGTTGACAATTGACAGTTGATGCTCCTTCATTGGGTTACTGTCGCTTCAATACATACCGGCACAAGCCGGACCGCGATGGAACGTCCCGATGCAAGATCTGCAGAACAGGGATGGCAAGGGAGGTGAACATGGCGGCTCTGTTCGCGTCGGCGCATGTCCGACTGAGAACACCCCAACAGACACGGGTCTGCGGCTTTCATCCGTATGTGCAAGTGAAGCACCGGCAACCGCTGCAGCAGTGGATGATGCGCGGCGTCATTGGTCGTGTTCTGGCTGGCGAAGCGCGATGACAGGTGCGATCGACATCTCCGCTCCCACGGCAACGCGCGTTGCTGGAATGCCCGACGCGGGCGTTTCGCCGCAGCCGCCTTTGCTCGAAGTGCGCGATCTCTCGCTGTCATTCACGACGGCGCGCGGCGCATTGCCGATCACCCGGAATGTAAATTTCACCATCGCGCCGGGCGAGCGCGTCGGTCTGGTCGGCGAAAGCGGATGCGGCAAGACCGTCACTGGTCTGTCGCTGCTGCGGCTGTTGCCGCCGCAGTCAGCGCGCATTCAGGGCGATATCCTGTTCAATGGGACCAATCTGGCCACGCTGTCGCCGCGGCGAATGCGCGCCGTGCGCGGCCGTGAGATCGCAATGATTTTTCAGGAGCCGATGAGCGCGCTCGATCCGGTCTTCACCGTCGGTGATCAGATCAGCGAAGCCTATCGCATCCATTTTCCGGTCAGCCGTCTGGAAGGGCGCGAACGCGCCATCGCGGCGCTGCGTGAGGTTGGCATCCCCGCGCCGGAACGCCGCTGCGACGAATATCCGCATCAGCTGTCCGGTGGCATGCGCCAGCGCGTGATGATCGCGATGGCGTTGATCTGCAAGCCGAAGCTGCTGGTCGCCGACGAGCCGACCACCGCGCTCGATGTCACGGTGCAGGCGCAGATCACAGACCTCTTGCGTTCGTTGAGCGAGCGCACCGGGACAGCGCTGATTTTCATCACCCATGATCTCGGCGTCGTCGCCGAAACCTGCACCCGCATGATCACGATGTATGCCGGTGAAGTCGTCGAGGACGCGCCGGTGGATGATGTGCTGACGCGGCCACGGCATCCTTACACGTCAGGGCTGCTGCGCTCGCTGCCTGGCCTCAGCAGGCGCCGCGGCGTGTTGGCCTCGATCCCCGGTCGTGTGCCGTCGCCGAGTGCGATGCCGGCCGGCTGCTGTTTCCGATCACGTTGCACGCATGCCGTGGCGGGCTGCGAGCAGAGCCAGCCGATGATCGAGATCGAAAGCGGACGTACTGCGCGCTGCTGGCGTGCCCCCGAGCTCGTGCTGCCGGGAGCGGTGAATTGATGTCTTCCGCGCAGAACCATAACAGCGATCGCGGCATTCTCGCGGTGCGTAACTTGCGCATTCTGTTTCCGACCCGCGATGGCCGCGACACGGTGAAGGCCATCGACGGCATGGACTTCGAGGTTCGCTCTGGCGAGACCTTCGGCATCATCGGCGAATCGGGTTCCGGCAAGACCACGCTCGGCCGCGCGCTGGTGTCGCTACTGCCGCCAACTCATGGCCAGATCCTGCATGACGGCACCGATCCTGTGACGCTTGGGACCGGCGCGTTCCGCAAGCATCGCCGCGACTATCAGATCATCTTCCAGGATCCGAATGCCGCGCTCAATCCCCGCATGACCATCATCGATAGCGTGGTCGAGCCGCTGGAGATTATGGGCCAGGGTGATCACGCGTCGCGCCGCCGCCGCGGCATCGAGGTGCTGGAACGCGTCGGGCTCGCTGCGGAAGCCGCCGACCGCTATCCGCACCAACTATCGGGTGGCCAGAAGCAGCGCGTCAATATCGCGCGCGTGCTGACGCTACGGCCAAAAGTTATTGTCTGCGATGAAGTGGTTGCGGCACTCGACGTCTCCATTCGCGGCGACGTGCTCAATCTCTTTGCGGATTTGCAGCGCGAATTCGGCCTGACCTATGTGTTCATCACCCACGATATCTCGGTGGTCTCGCACATCTCCGACCGCATCGCCGTCACCTATCTCGGCAAGCTGATGGAGCTTGGTCCGGCCGAGGACGTGGTCGAGCACCCGCTGCATCCTTATACGCGCGCGCTGCTGTCGGCCGAGCCGGTGCCGCTGCCATCACATCTGCGTGTCGATCGCCGCATCATTCTCGAAGGCGAGATCCCGAGCCCGGTGGAGCCGCCGTCAGGCTGCCGATTCCGCACGCGCTGCCCGTCGGTGCAGCCGCGTTGCGCCAAAGAAGTGCCGGCCTGGCGTGACGTCAAGCCGGGCCACCGTGTCGCCTGCCATTTCGCGACGGCGAATGGACCACCACCAGACAATCAAAAAGCGCAACGCGCATCATAATCATCGGGAGGAATTTCAAATGACCACAATCGATTTGGGCAAGCGCGTGCTGCGTCGTCGTGACATTCTGGCTTTGATGGGCGGCGCCGCCGTGACCGGCGCGCTGGGCCTGCCGGCCTGGGCGCAGGATGCCAAGAAGGGTGGCGTGCTGAAAGTCGCCGCGCCCGCCAATCCATCGTCGCTCGATCCGGCCACCGGCGGCGCCGGCTCCGACCACAGCATTCTGTGGACCATGTATGACACGCTGGTGGAGTGGGACTATGAGACGCTGAAGCCGAAGCCGGGCATGGCGAAATGGGCGTTCCCGGATGCGAAGACCATGGTGCTCGATATCGCCACCGGCATCAAATTCCACGACGGCACACCGATGGATGCTGAGGCCGTCAAGTTCAATCTCGAACGCAATCGCACCGACCAGCGCTCCAATGTGAAGCCTGATCTCTCCAGCGTCGAAGCGGTTGAGGTGACCGGTCCGCTCCAGGTCACGCTGAAGCTGAAGAATCCCGACACGGCGCTGCCGGCGATCCTGTCGGACCGTGCAGGAATGATGGTGTCTCCGACGAACATCAAGGCGCTCGGCAACGAGACCGATCGCAAGCCAGTGGGCGCGGGACCATGGAAGTTCGTGCGCTGGAACGACAACGAGATCATCGTCGTAGCGCGTCATGACCAGTACTGGCGCCAGGGTCGGCCTTATCTCGATGGCATCGAGTTCAACATCATCCCGGAAAACGCCACGGCCCTGCGCTCGGTGGTCGCCGGCCAGAACGACATGGCTTTCCAGTTGCCCGCGCGTCTGAAGCCGGTGATCGAGCGCGCCAAGAATCTGGAGACGGTGACGTCACCGACGTTGTACTGCATCCAGCTCTATTTGAACTATGCGCGTTCGCCGCTCGATAACATCAAGGTTCGTCAGGCGATCAATTTCGCGCTCGACCGCGATGCCTTCGTCAAGGCGGCGCTGAATGGGCTGGGCGAGCCGGCGCGTATGACGCTGCCGAGTTCGCACTGGGCGTTCAACAAGGACGTCGCCGGGATGTATCCGAACAATCCGGAAAAGGCGAAGCAGTTGCTCGCCGAAGCCGGCTACAAGGATGGCCTCGAATTGACCATCGGCGGTTACACGGACCAGGATTCGGTGCGGCGTGGCGAGGTGATTCAGGATCAGCTTGGCAAGGCTGGCATCCGCCTCAAATTCACCCGCGGCACCATCGCTGAAATCAGCGCGCAATTCTTCGCCACCGAGAAGAAGTTCGATCTGCTGGTGTCGGCCTGGACCGGTCGTCCGGATCCGAGCATGACCTATGCGCTCGGCTTCGACAAAGGCGCTTACTACAATGCCGGCCGTACCGCGGATCCCGAGCTCTCCAAGCTGATCCAGGAGAGCCGCGTCAGCGAGGATCTCACGAAGCGCGCCGAAGTGTTCGCCAAGATCCAGAAGTTCACGGTGGAGAATGCCCTGTCGGCACCGCTCGCGTTCCAGTTCGAACTCGATGCGCTGTCTGCCAAGGTGAAGGGCTTCAAGCCCAATCTGCTCGGCAAGCCGAAATTCGGAAACATATCGCTCGGTTAAGTCTCCGACACAACAACTGGCGCCGCGATCATCGCGGCGCGCTCAACTGGTGTGATGAACGCATGTCTAATTCTGGACGTCTCCGCATCATCGGTCGTCGCCTGCTGCAGTCGATTCCGGTGGTGGTGCTGTCGACCTTCATCGTGTTCGGCCTGCTCAAGCTGGTACCGGGCGATGTGGCGGTGACGCTTGCCGGCGACAATGCGTCTGATCAGCGGATCGCCGAAATCCGCGAGCTTTACGGCCTGAACCAGCCGTTCTTCCTGCAATACGGCTCGTGGCTCTGGAAAGCGGCGCATGGCGATCTCTCCAACTCGCTGATTTCCAATGAAGCGGTGTTGACCTCGATCCAGCGCTGCTTGCCGCATACGCTGCTGATCGTTGTGCTCGCTTTGTTAACGGCCATGCTTGTCGGCATTCCCCTGGGCATTGCTGCCGCAACCAAGCCCGGCTCGTGGATCGACGGTTTCGTCATGGCTATCGCCTCACTTGGTGTCGCCGTGCCGAACTTCTGGCTGGGAATGCTGCTGGTGGCGTTCTTCTCGCTGCAGCTGAATTGGTTGCCGGCCACCGGCGCGGTGTCGCTGATGAAAGACCCTTGGGCCTCGCTCAGCCATGCCATTCTGCCAGCCGTGGCACTTGCATCGGGCGGTATTGCCGAGGTCGCGCGGCAATTGCGGTCCTCGCTGGTCGAGATCCTGTCGTCGCAGCAGGTCCGCACATTGCATGCCAAGGGCTTGCCGCCGTCATCGATCCTGTGGCGGCACGGTTTGAAGAATGTCAGCGTCAATCTGCTCACCGTGGTCAGCCTGCTGGCGAACCGCATGTTGGCGGCGACTGTGGTGGTCGAGGCGGTATTCGCGATCCCCGGCATGGGCGGCCTGATCGTCAACGGCGCGATGAACCGCGATTTCCCGGTGGTGCAGGGCGTGGTGTTCACCATGGTCCTGATCGTGGTCACGCTCAATCTGCTCACGGACATTCTCTATAGCGTCCTCGATCCGAGGATCTCGTCATGACCGATGCTGTGATGGCGCCCGAACGTCGGCCGGGACGTTTCTCGGGTTTTGTACGCTGGTTCGTCAGTGATCTACGCGGCGCGTTCAGCCTGACTTTCCTCGTCGCGTTGTTCGTGATCTCGGTCCTCGGCCCGTGGATCTCGCCATATGCGCCGGCAGCACAGGATCTCGACGCGGCGCTGGCGACCATGTCGACTCAACATTGGCTTGGTGCTGACGATCTCGGTCGCGATACGCTCAGCCGCCTGATCTATGGGGGCATGGCGTCGCTCTATGCGAGTTTCCTCGCGGTCACGATCGCCGTTCTGATTGGCGTGCCGGTCGGCATCCTCGCCGGCTATCTCGGCGGCTGGGTCGATGCCGTGATCAGCCGCATCATTGACAGCTTCCTGTCATTTCCGGCCATCGTGCTGGCGATCGCTGTCACCGGCGCGCTCGGCATCGGTTTGACCAATGGCATGATCTCGGTCGGCATCGTGTTCGCGCCGCAGCTGGCACGATTGGTGCGCGCCCGCACGCTCGTGGTGCGCAACGAACTCTATGTCGATGCTGCCCGCTGCTTTGGCGGTTCCACCAAACGCATTCTATGGCGCCATGTGCTGCCGAATGCGATTCAGCCTGTGATCGTGCAGGTGACGCTGCTGCTCGCGGCAGCGTTGCTCGCCGAAGCGAGCCTTAGCTTCCTCGGCCTGGGTATCCAGCCGCCGGATCCAAGCTGGGGCGGGATGCTGGCGCGGGCCTATCAGAATATGGAGATCGCGCCGGAGCAGATGTATCCGCCCGGCCTCGCGATCCTGTTCACCGCACTGGCTTTCAACACGCTGGGTGAATCGCTGCGCGTCGCGCTCGATCCGACCATGAAACGCAACTGACCAAGAAATAAGAACAAGGAAGACGGTAATGACCGCAAACGCCCAGGAAATTAAGGCCGAAACCGAATATCTCGCCAAGCTGCACGAGCTGTGGGCTAAGGCCTGGCCGAAGGGCACGCCGAACAAGCCGCAATATCTGCATGGCGAGGTGGCGCTGACCGAATATTTGCGTGTCTGGGCGAAGCGTAATCCAGAGAAGCCTGCGGTGATCTTCTATGGTCATATCACCACCTATGCCGAACTCGACGCGCAGAGTGATCGCTTCGCGGCGCTGCTGATGGAGAAGGGCGTCCGCAAGGGTGACCGTGTCGCGGTGTTCCTGCCGAACTGCCCGCAATTCCATATCGTATTCTTCGGCATCCTCAAGCTTGGCGCGATTCACGTCCCCGTCAGCCCGCTGTCGCGCGCGTTCGAATTGTCCTACGAGCTGAACGACACCGACACCGAGGTCATCGTAGCGCTGGATCAGCTGGCGCCGGTGGTCGATCAGGTGCGGGGCGAATCAAAGCTGCGGGAGGTGATCGTCACCAGTTTTGCGGATGTGCTTCCGGCAAAGCCGACCATTCCGGTTCCAGAATCGATCAGCGCTCCGCGCATTGCTATCCCCGGTGCGACCGATCTGTTACCGGCGCTGGCTGCGCTGCCCGCGCCAAAGCCGCTGCCGCCCGCCGGGCTCGATGATATTGCTGCGCTGAATTACACCGGTGGCACCACCGGCATGCCCAAAGGCTGCGTGCACACCCAGCGCGATATGGTCTATACGGCCGCCGCCAATCACGGCATCTCCGTCGTCGCCAATGAAGACAGCGTCTTTCTGTCGTTCTTCCCGGAGTTCTGGATTGCCGGCGAGAATTTCGGCCTGATCTTTCCGATGTTTACGGGCGCAACGCTTGTCCTGCTGGCCCGCTGGGATGCGATCGGGGCACTGTCGGCGATCGATCACTATAAGGTCAATGTCACTGCAATGCCGGTTGATGGCGCCGTCGAGCTGATGGATCACCCGCGCTTCAAGGAATTCGACCTCTCGTCGCTCAGCCAGGTGCGCGTCGTATCCTTTGTGAAGAAGCTCAATCCGGCCTATCGCAAGCGCTGGAAGGATCTCACCGGCACGATCCTGACCGAAGCGTCGTGGGGAATGACCGAAACCCATACATCCAACACCCTGACGGCCGGTTTCCAGGATGATGATTTCGATCTGCTATCGCAGCCGATCTTTGTTGGCCTTCCGGTGCCCGGAGCCGAGTTCAAAATCACAGATTTCGAAACCGGTGAACTGGTGCCGCTCGGGGGAGAGGGCGAGATACGTGTCCGCACGCCATCGTTGCTGAAGAGTTACTGGAACAAGCCGCAGGCGACGGAAGAGTCACTGGTCGATGGCTGGCTGCGCACCGGCGACATCGGCACCATCGATCCGCAGGGATTCCTGCACTTCCTCGGCCGCCGCAAGGAGATGCTCAAGGTCAAGGGCATGAGCGTATTCCCGCCGGAGATTGAGGCGCTGCTCGGACAACATCCGAAGGTGCTCGGCTCGGGTGTCGTCGGCCGCGACGATGCCAACAAGGGGCAAGTGCCCGTTGCCTTCATCCAGCTCAAGCCGGAAGAGATCGGTACTATTACGCCTGCCGAGCTGCAGGCGTGGTGTGCCGAACGGATGGCCGTCTACAAGGTACCGGAGGTTCGCATCATCGACGCGTTGCCGATGACTGCCACCGGCAAGGTGAAGAAGCAGGAACTCGACGCCAACGCGCCGCAGTAAATCGAAACGTTACATGGCCCCCGGTGTGGATGATGCCGCCCCGGATCGCGTCTGTTGTTCACGGAGAATTTGATGCCCTTTCGCAAGTTGCTGATCGCCAATCGCGGCGAGATCGCCATTCGTATCGCGCGCGCCGCGGCGGACGCCGGCCTTGCCACCGTCGCCATGTATCCGGCCGATGACGCGCTGTCGCTGCATGTACGGATCGCCGACGAGTCCACGGAAATCCCCGGCCGTGGTGCGCGTGCTTATCTCGACATCGAAGGCGTGGTTGGTGCCGCGAAAGCCGCCGGCTGCGATGCGCTGCATCCGGGCTACGGCTTTCTCAGCGAGAACGCCGATCTGGCCCGCCGCTGCGCCGAAGAGGGCATCACCTTTGTCGGCCCGTCACCCGCGGCACTGCAGCTGTTCGGCGACAAGGTCGCTGCCAAGCAACTCGCCAAGCGCTGTGGTGTGCCGATCATCGCAGGCACCACGGGCCCCTCGACGCTTGATGAGGTGAAAGCGTTTTTCACATCGCTGGGTAGCAATGCCGCCGTGATGATCAAGGCCATGGCTGGCGGCGGCGGCCGCGGCATGCGCGTGGTCGAGCGCGCGGAGGATCTCGACGACGCCTATGCGCGCTGCCAGTCAGAAGCCAAGGCGGCCTTCGGCAGCGACGGCGTCTATGTCGAGCGCCTCATCCGCAATGCCCGTCATATCGAAGTGCAGATCATCGGCGATCGCCATGGGGATATCAGCCAGCTGTGGGAGCGTGAATGCACCATCCAGCGCCGTAATCAGAAGCTGGTGGAGGTCGCGCCGAGTCCTTCGCTGTCAGACAAATTGCGCAACCGCATCGTTGAAGCCGCCAAGTATCTCGCGGTAGAGGCGAAGTATGACAGCCTCGGCACGTTCGAGTTTCTGGTCGATGGCGAGGCCGGCGAGGGCGAGGGCGCGTTTGCCTTCATCGAAGCCAATCCGCGGTTGCAGGTCGAGCATACCGTGACCGAGGAAGTGCTCTCGGTCGATCTGGTGCAGTCGCAACTCGCGGTCGCCGGCGGTGCCACGCTGGCCTCGCTCGGCCTCGATCAGGCCTCGGTGCCGAAGCCGCGCGGCTTCGCCATGCAGCTCCGCATTAATATGGAAACCATGGATGCCACCGGTGCGACCAAGCCGACTGGCGGTACGCTGGCGGTTTTCGAGCCGCCATCGGGGCCGGGTGTGCGTGTCGATACGTTCGGTTATGCCGGTTACAGGACCAGCGCGGCTTTTGACTCGCTACTGGCCAAAGTCATCGTCCACACACCGATGAAATGGCCGGACGTCATCGCAAAGGGCACGCGGGCGCTGCGCGAATTCCGCATCGAAGGTGTCGCCACCAATATTCCGTTCATGCAGGCGATCCTCGCCAATGCCGATTTCCAGGCCAATCGCATCAGCACCAGTTTCATTGATCGCAATGTTGCCGAGCTGGTCGGCGCTGCGCAGAACCCCGGAAAGCCGCTGTTCGACGCGCTCGGTCAGTCTGCGCAGTCGGCCACATCCGCCGGCATGGCGACACCAGTGCCGGAAGGATCGGTACCGGTCGCGGCGCCGCTGCAGGGTACCGTTGTGGCGATCCCGGTGGCCGAAGGCGACATTGTGCGTCCCGGCCAGCAGCTCGCCATCATCGAATCGATGAAGATGGAGCATCTGGTCACAGCGGAGCAGGGCGGCCGCGTCACTCGTATCGCGGCGGCTGACGGCGTCACGCTGATGCAGGGCGAGCCCATTCTTTATATCGAGCCGCAAGACGTCGCTGGCGACGCAGCGGCGGAAGAAGCGGATGTCGATCTCGATCACATTCGTCCCGACCTTGCCGAACTGATCGCTCGCCAAGGCAACACCCTGGATGAAAACCGGCCATCCTCGGTCGAGCGCCGCCGCAAGACCAATCAGCGCACTGCGCGTGAGAACATCGCGCAGCTCGTCGATGACGGCTCCTTCATGGAATATGGCAGCCTCGCCATTGCCGGTCAGCGCCGGCGCCGCGCGCTCGACGATCTCATCAAGAACACGCCGGCCGATGGCCTCGTCGCCGGCACAGCCACGGTCAATGCTGCGAAATTCGACGATCACGAAGCGCGCTGCATGGTGATTTCCTATGATTACACCGTGCTGGCGGGCACCCAGGGCCATATGAACCACAAGAAGATCGACCGCATGCTGTCGCTGGTCGAGCAGTGGAAAATGCCGCTGGTGTTTTATGCCGAAGGCGGCGGCGGCCGTCCTGGCGATACCGACCGGCTCGGCATGACCGGATTGGACGGTCCGTCCTTCGTACAATTCGCCAAGCTGTCCGGGCTGGTCCCCGTCATCGGTGTTGTGTCCGGCTATTGCTTTGCGGGCAACGCCGCGATGCTCGGTTGTTGTGACGTTATCATCGCCACGAAGAACGCCTCGATCGGCATGGGCGGTCCTGCGATGATCGAAGGCGGCGGTCTCGGCGTCTATCATCCCGCTGAAGTCGGTCCGGTGTCGTTTCAGTCGCCGAATGGCGTCGTCGATATCCTCGTCGAGGACGAAGAGGAAGCAACGACGGCTGCGCAAAAATACCTGTCCTATTTCCAGGGCGCCGTCACCGACTGGCGCGCGCCCGATCAACGGCTGCTGCGTCGCGCAATTCCGGAGAACCGGCTACGCGTCTATGACATTCGTGCTGTGATCGATCTGATTGCTGACGAGGACTCTGTATTGGAAATCCGCCGTGACTTCGGTGTCGGCATGATCACGGCCTTCATCCGCATAGAGGGTAAGCCGTTTGGCCTCATCGCCAACAACCCGAAACATCTCGGCGGCGCCATCGATGCTGCAGCCGGCGACAAGGCCGCGCGCTTCCTGCAGCTCTGCGATGCATTCGACATTCCGATCGTATCGCTGTGCGACACGCCGGGCTTTATGGTCGGGCCGGAAGCCGAGAAGACCGCGATCGTGCGCCATGTCGCACGCATGTTCGTAACCGGTGCCAGCATCACGGTGCCGCTATTCGGCATCGTACTGCGCAAGGGCTATGGGCTCGGCGCGCAGTCGATGATCGGTGGCGGTTTTCACGCCTCGTTCTTCACGGCGGCATGGCCAACCGGCGAATTCGGTGGCATGGGCCTGGAAGGCTACGTCCGGCTCGGCTTCCGCAAAGAGATGGAGGCGATTGCCGATCCGGTCGAGCGCGAGACCTATTACAAGAACAAGGTCGCTGAGCTCTATGCCAACGGCAAGGCAACCTCGATCGCCTCGGTGTTCGAGATCGACAACGTCATCGACCCCGCCGAGACGCGGCGCTGGGTGATGGCCGGCTTGCGATCAGTGCCAAAACCGCCGCAACGCGAGGGCCGCAAGCGTCCCTGTGTCGATACGTGGTAGCCACAACGAACCGACGGCTCACATTCCCGGAGGAGTTTCCAATGATATCAAAAGCATTCGATACGGTGATTGAGGACAGCGGAAATGCGCTGATCGGCCCGTGGCGACAGCCCCGACAGATGCTCCATGCGCAGACTTACGACTCTCACGCATCCATCCATGACGATGCCACCGCGCAGAAGCTCGGCTTCAAGGGCGGGACCATCGAGGGCCCGACCCATTTCAGCCAGTTTGCACCGCTCTGCGAACGACTGTGGGGCAAGGACTGGTTCGAGACGGGCTGTATCTCGGCGCATTACCGTGCTGCCGCCTTTGAGGGCGAGGAGGTACAGGCCATTGTCGAAAAGCCGATCGATGGCGGGCATTATTGCACGATCAGGATGGTGAAGCGTGATGGCACCGAAGTGTTGCGCGGCAGTGCGTCGATCGGCAGTGGCGCGCCGGCCTCCGCCCTGGATATCCGGCTCACTGAGCTGAAGCCGCTGAGTGATGCCGTAATCCTGCGCGACATCAAACTTGGCATGACCACCGCATCACAGACGGTTCGGATGGATTTCGATCAGAACATGGGCGAGCTCTATCCATTCTCGCTTGAACAGAAGCTCAAGGTTATCACCGAACCGTCGCCATATTACGCGCCCGAGAGCGCAGGCAACTCGCCATGGGGACGCGCGATCATTCCGATGGAAATGCTCAGCGTGTTATTTCAGCACGGTAGCAAGAAGGATCGTCTGCCGGTCAAGGGGCCGGCAGTTGGCCTGTTCGCTGATCAGGAGATCCGGTTGCTCTGCGGTCCGCTGTTCGTTGGAGAAGACTACCGCATAGACCGCAAGGTCGTCGCGATGTCCGGCAGTAAACGCACCGAGAGCCTGTGGGTGCGCACTGAAGTCTTCGATAGCTCGAACGCGCTGGTCGCGACGATGCTGCTCAATCTGGCGACGCTCAAGGAATCCTACGCCAGCTACGACCAAGAGTACGCTGCGCTTCCTCGAAGCCACGCGTAGCCTGATACGCCATCTTTTGGTTCAAGGGGCGGCGAGGCCGGGACAAGAGCATCGGCAATCAGACAAAATTATCTCGAGATGTGACGCTCGTCACATCCACCTCCAGCGGGAAGCAGTAAGGCTATGTGCCTTATCTGGAGGCGATCATGAGTGCATCGGAAGATGAACTGGAGCAATCCTATCGTCGATTATACCACCGCTTGATGATCAGGGCCGGAGTGATTTGCGTCGTCCTCATCTGTGCGATCATGGTTGGGCAGACCGCCGCAGTCCCCGCCATCGTGAAGCAAATCGTTTCAGGCTTTAACGATATGCATCCATCCCCAGGGGCGGAGGCGCCATCGCTACGCGTAGGTCGTAGTTGCCGGCTGAAGAACTCCTGGTCTATGATCGGGATAGCACAATTCGGTCCGGCGGCAGGTATTGAAGACAACGGCTGGCGTATCAAAGTCGAGTCGCGTGGCGACGTGGTTGCAATCTAGCCGTCAGGTGCGGCGTCCTGAAATCGCCGTTGTTCAAGTCTAGCTAACAAGTTCTTGCGGGAAAAATTGAGTGCGATCCGCCCGTGATACTGAGTTTGTGCGCATTAGTGCACAAGAGTGCAGATCAGAACAGTGACTAGCGTGGCTGATGGCTAGATCAAGCGCTTCACTCGCATTCGAGAATCCGGAATGGGTGGTGCGAACACTGCTCTTCGTGGACGTGGTCGAGTCCGTGCGCTTGATGGAAGAGAACGAGGCCAGCACCGTACAGCGATGGCGTAAACTCGTTAAAACGATAGATGAAGATATCCTGCCGCGGTTCGAGGGGCGGCTTGTAAAGAGCCTTGGGGATGGGCTCCTGATGGAATTCCCTCAATCTCCCCTCGCGGTGAAAGCTGCCTTTGCAGTCCAGAATGCGTGTGCGGTTATCAATGAAGGCGTTCCGCAAGATCAGTATATCCTCGTCCGTGAAGGAGCTCACGTCGGTCATCTTCTTGCCGACGAGCACGATGTTTACGGGGCTGACGTTAACCTTGCAGCCCGACTCACAGGTTTAGCGGGGCCGGGGGAAATTGTTGTATCGGCCGATGTTCGCGACCAACTCGTGCCTGTATTGGATGCCGACGTCGAGGATTTGGGAGCTTGTTACCTTAAACATGTGCATGAACCCGTTCGAGCGTATCGTGTCGGCCCACCAGGGCCGCGACCCGTGATCGAGCCAGGTGCTGTATCAATGCCGAAGTTGCGCGCCACTGTCGCGGTCGTGCCTTTTACTGGGCTGGATGATGGTCCGGAACATCGGGTCATTGGCGAAGTGCTCGCCGACGAAGTCATATCCGCGCTTTCGCGTTCATCGGAGCTGAACGTCATCTCGCGCCTGTCGACGTCTGTCTTTCGCGGGCGGGATAGTTCGGTCGAGGAGATCAGTAGTTATTTGACGGCGAAC
This sequence comes from Tardiphaga robiniae, assembly GCF_013359755.1. GTDB lineage: Bacteria > Pseudomonadota > Alphaproteobacteria > Rhizobiales > Xanthobacteraceae > Tardiphaga > Tardiphaga robiniae. Next base: position 60,332 of record NZ_JABMCJ010000089.1, read on the forward strand.
TACGTTCTGTCGGGCTCTTACCGCAAGGCCGGAAGTAAGTTGCGGGTGAACCTCGAACTGGCATCTTCGTCGAATCTGACGATCGTTTGGTCTGATTCGTTTGTTTGTAGCGCGACAGCTTTGATCAGCGGAAAGGACGGTGCTGTCGCGGGTATTGTGACGGCGGTCAGCTTGGCGATCATGGCGCGCGAGCTTGAACGCGCGCAGTCGCAATCACTCCCGACCGTCGAGAGCTACACGTTGTTGATGGGGGCGATCGCGCTCATGCATCGCCTTTCGGTGCAGGATTTTGACAGGTCGCGTCAGATGCTCCAGGTCCTGACCGAGCGTATGCCCCGCCAGGCCGTACCATGGGCATGGATGGCCAAGTGGCACATATTGCGGGTCCAGCAGGGATGGACCGATGACTGGAGTGCGGATACGCAACTGGCGCTCGATTGCGGGCGGCGAGCGCTGAGTGCCGATCCGCGCTGTTCCCTCGCGCTGGTGGTTATGGGCTTTGCTCATACCAATCTGCTGAAACAATTTGACGTCGCGCAGGAGCAGTATGACCTCGCGCTGCGCGTCAATCCCAACGATGCGATGGCGTGGCTGCTAAAGGGAACGCTTCTTGCCTTCAAGGATGCAGGAAAGTCGGCAGTCGAACACACCGAGCACGCGCTGAAACTGTCGCCGCTGGACCCTCACAGATACTTCTACGATTCCCTGGCCGCAACGGCTGCTCTCTCCGCCGGGCAATACAAGCGCGCCATCGACCTTGCGAACCGTTCGTTGCGCGCAAATCGCACGCATACATCCACGTTTCGCGCGCTGGCGATCGCGCAATGGCAGCTCGGCCTTCAGCAAGAGGCGCGCAGGACGGTGACCGAACTGATGAAACTCGAGCCGGGCCTGACGGTCGCGAAATATCGCGAGCGTCACCCCAGTGGGGGATATGAAACCGGCCGCATCTGGTCGAGCGCATTGCAGGGAGCTGGCGTACCGAATTAGCAGAACGGGAGCAAAAACATGTGCACGATGGGTCCTGAAGGCGGCGCAGGAGGTGCGGGCGGCGCAGGCGGCGCCGGTGGTGCTGGGGGAGCGGGCGGTGCCGGAGGTGCAGGCGGTGCTGGAGCTGGGCCCTACGGCAGTTATGGATCGCCGCTGGTTGCCGATGCACTCGTCAAGCACCGCGACGGTATCGTCGGAAGCTGGCTCGGTCAGACCGTCAATCGGTCGCCACGTGCGCTGGACGACAAGAAGAACCTCGCGCTCTGGGAGCCGTGGGTGCGGGCGGCGGTCATAGACTTCGAACTGCTGTCGCACCTCCATTTTACAAGCCACTCAGAGAAATTCAGCTACAAGCATCAGGGCAAGAACGTCTCCCGGACACCGAGCGAGAAGTCGGTCACGGTCTGGCAGTTCCACGTTCAAACCACAGCGACTGATCCGTCCCCCAAAGCGAAATCGAACCGAATTGCGACTTTGATTCGCCCGCCGGTCGACACTTTCAAAGGCCAGCTGGATTTTCTGGATCAATACGCCGATCTTCGCGAGGATCGTGTTTCGGAAATCGTGACCCAGCTCGGCCCTCAATATGCGTTCTGGAGTTCGGTCGTGAACTTGCATCCGGATCGCACCAAGAAGACGATCGAGCTGCTCGATGCTGCGCTTCGGTTTGCGACCGCGGTGGAAATGCGCATCAAGCATGCTCTGGCGTGCTGGCGACCGTATGAGCTGTCGTCTCAGGTTCAACCAATCATTCTGACACCGGGCCACGGTACATTTCCGAGCGGTCATTCAACCGAAAATCACATGATTGCGCGCATCCTGTGGGAGCTGTACGGGCGCGAACCGAGACTAGGTGAGCAGTTGATGCGACAGGCGGCGCGCATCGCGGTCAACCGCACAGTGGCGGGTGTCCATTTCCCGGTCGACACTGCGGCCGGTCAGGTGCTTGGACTGTCACTTGCCCGCTATTTTATTCTGCGGGCGAAAGGTGGGCCGAGGTTCAACGCTTGGCGTTTTGACGGCGGGCGATACGGAGCTACTCAGGACTTCAATTTCCATGATTTCTATAATCCAGCAAACGGACAGGAAAAGCTGAGCCCCCTGATTGATCCGCCCTATGTCGATTTTCTCGCCTCCACGCCGCCAGCTGTATCACCGATTATGAAGTGGCTGTGGGACGCGGCGCTTGCAGAGGTGAAGTAGCTGCTGGGAAATGGCGGTAGGGCGATCGCATTCGCGAGGTGTGCGTTATGGCAGAACAACGGAAGCGGGTTTCACCTTATCTCGAATGGGCGGTGCTGACGGAGTTCGCTTATCTCCCGGGTGAGTGGTTCTGGGTCTTGCTGGAGCTTGATGGACCAGCAGAAGCCCTTGCCCGTTCCGTTGTGCGCTCGGGGCTAGATCAGTTCCTTCGAATTCCCGCGGTCTATCAGGAGGCGCCACCGTCGCTGAGAGGTGCCGATCTAACATGCTGTATGGCGATTGCGAGACGCGAGGCTCTTTCCGCATTTGTTTCCGGCAAGGTATCGCGCGGCGACGCCAAACAGTTTGCGCCCCTGCTGTCCTCGATCAATCGAATCGAGCTTGGAACGCCGACGACGAATCTGTTCGAGAAGACTGAACCGATCGAGCAGCAGTTGCTCGCCACGAGTCCGTCGCGGCGGGCAATTGTCGCGATCATCGATGACGGATTGGCGTTCGCCCATGAGAGATTCCGCTTTCAGGATGGCCGATCGCGGGTGAAGTATTTCTGGAACCAGGACGATCACACAAATACAGGCATGCCGGCCGGCTTCGGCTGGGGGCGCGAGCTGCAGGAGAACGAGATCAATCAAATTCTGGCGTCCTGCACGCATACGGGATTGCTGGATGAGGATGAGTTCTATCGGTTGGCCGGTCAGAAGCTGGCTGCTCGCCGCGCCAAGCACGGTACGCACGTCATGGACATTGCTTGCGGGCTCGATCCGAAACATGCGGCTCCCGAAGATCCCAGCCTTCCCTATATCATCGGCGTTCAATTGCCGAAGTGGGTGACAGAAGAGACGTCGGGCGCATTCCTGACTCCGAATGTTTACGCCGCCATCTCCTATGTGCTCAGTCGTGCGGATCAGATCTCGGCCGCCGAAGGAACGGGGCCGATCCCTGTGGTCATCAATTTGAGTTATGGGACCATTGCCGGCCCGCACGATGGTACGTCACAGCTGGAAGCTGCGATCGATCAGTTGATAGCGTCACGCACCGCACCGCTCAGGGTCGTTCTGCCAGCCGGAAATCACTATCTGGCGCGATGTCATGCCTTGGTCGAACTGTCTCAGGCATCAAGCCCTGGCCAATCGCCCAAGCGCTTGCGGTGGCGCGTGCAGCCCGACGATAAGGCCAACAGCTTTATGGAGCTGTGGCTGCCCAAACAGGCAACAGAGAAGTCCCAGCCCGAAATCGCCATAAGGATTACCACTCCGACCAACCAGCGCAGTCCTTGGATTGGGGCTAACCAGAACTGGCAGTGGCGCATATCAGGCCAGCTCCGGTTTTTCGCGAAATACTACACTGCAGTCGGGGAGCGATCGCAGATATTCCTTGCTATGGCGCCCACGGCTGATCTCGCAATGCCCTCGCTGACTGCGCCGTCCGGGACATGGCTGATCGAACTCAAAAACAAAGGGGCAGCCACGACAGTCGATGTTTGGGTTCAGCGCGGCGACACGCCATTTGGCTATCCGTTGTCAGGGCGACAATCTCGGCTTGAAGACGAGAATTACGTGCGCTTCGATCTTGCCGGACGACCGGAGCAAGATGACAAGGGCTCCAGCCCGGTCCGGCGAGAAAGTACGATCAACGCATTGGCAACAGGAACGCACGCGATCGTCGTGGGTGCATATCTTCGTAGCGACAAGGCCGTCAGTGAGTATTCGGGGGCCGGAGGGCGCGCGACATCAGGTGGCACGTCCCCCATCCGAAGCCCCGATGTGTCGGCAGTTGGAGACGAGTCGCCAGTGCACAGGAATCTGCTTGCCGCCGGTACACGCAGCGGTTCCGTTGTGACGATGAATGGGACAAGTGTCGCGGCTCCGCAGGTGACACGGTTGATCTCGGAGTTGATGATTTCGCAGCTTGCTTGCGATCGTCCGGACGTACAGCGCATCGCGAAAACAGGAGACACAAAGGCGCCAGGTCCCGGCTCACCATTGGCTGTGCGGATCGGGGCTGGCCGGCTGGATCGGTGCGGACGTCCAAACAGACCTTGATTTGGGACCGGTGCGGAGCACAGGGAACATCGCGGTGTCGAAAGCGAAGGCAGCGAGCTCAGCGAGCCGTCAGGCAGCAATGCGCATGAACGCGATCTTCAGCGACCTCGCGCCCGAGACGGTTGCCCAGCTGTTTCATCGCGCGTCTTTCCAGACCTTCGAACGGGGAGACTACATTTTTCGACGCGGAGACCCTGGGACGTGCCTGTTTGGAGTTGTGGAAGGCTCGGTGAGGATGTGTGCATCCTCTCCTGACGGTAAGAGCGCGGTATTAAATCTGATCGGTGCCGGTCAGACATTTGGCGAGATTGCTGTTTTGGATGGCCTCGACCGAACAACCGATGCAATCGCGAACAGCGATTGTGAAATCTGGGGAATTGCGCGGCGCGATCTGATCCCCCTGGTTAGAGCCGAGCCGGCTTTGGCTGCAAAGTTCATTGACTTGTTATGCGCGCGCCTGAGATGGACGAGCGAGCATCTGGAAGAGGTGATCCTTCACGGTCTCGAGGCTCGTCTTGCCCATATCGTCATAAAGTTTGCGGAGCCGAATGTGCAAATGGATGGACCCCTTGTGGTGAATATGACGCAACAGAGTGTTAGCGAGATGGTGGGCATTTCGCGGGAGCGCGCAAATAAAATCATATCCGCTTGGGCCGATCGCGGCTGGGTTCTGGTCAAGAATCGTACACTTGTCCTTCTCGATACTCAGGCGTTGAAGAACGTCGCCACGCGAAGTTAGAACGTGACGGTGCTTTACCGATCGGATGTGCATTTTTGCGCCGAGCAGTGAAAAGATCTGATGCTTTCGATCTCCCGAGAGAAGCGGGCTAGAGGACGAAGACCGCGCGACGCGGGATCGACGAAGCTACTGGTAAAAAGTTGCAATCGGGATAGTTGCTGAGGCTTTCTGCTGATGTTGAGTTCGACCGCAACAACATCAACCTGACTCACATCTTCAAATCGTCCGGTTTAAAATCGAGCCCGATGTCGAGAACGCCGACGCTATGGGTGAGCCATCCGATCGAGATCAGATCGACGCCGGTCGCAGCGATGTGTGGCGCTGTAGCGGGCGTGATGCGGCCGGAGGCTTCGGTTACCGCCCGACCTGCGACCATCGCGACGGCTTCCGTGAGCGTGGGTGGATCCATATTGTCAAGGAGTACCGCGTCTACACCGTGATCGAGCGCCTCGCGCAGCTGATCGAGCGTGTCGACTTCGAGTTCGATCTTGACCAGATGCCCGACACCGGTTTTCGCCCGCTTCAGCGCCTCGGTTACGCTGCCGGCAATGGCGACGTGATTGTCCTTGATGAGCACGGCATCGTCGAGGCCGAACCGGTGATTGCTGCCACCGCCAACGCGGATCGCATATTTTTCGATGGCGCGCAGCCCTGGCGTTGTCTTGCGCGTGCAGACAATTTTCGTCTGGTAGTCTCGGACCGCTGCAACCACAGAGGCAGTCGCCGTCGCGATTCCGCTCAGGCGGCACAGGAAATTCAATGCGACCCGTTCAGCGGTCAAAATACCTCGCGCGGGGCCGGTGATCGTGGCGATCACGTCGCCGGGCGCCAGGACTGCGCCGTCGTTGCGCTCGATATGCATCTCGATCGCGGGATCGATCAGTTGAAAGGCCAGTCGAGCGAGGTCGAGCCCGGCCACCACGCCGGGCTGGCGCGCAACAAGAAGTGTCGTGGCGCGTCGGCCGGCTGGCACGATCGCATCGGTCGTGAGATCGCCGGCTCGTCCGAGATCTTCAAGCAACGCCATGCGAACCAATGGCTCGATCATGACATGGGGGAGCGGTGAGGGCGTCATGGCGATCCTTTGGGTTAGGCGACGAGTTCCGGGATGTCGTCTCGCGCGGCTTGAAGCGCGTCATCAAGGCGCAGCGTCGAACGCTGTGCCAGACTCGTGTGCTTCGGGAAGTCGGTGCGTGCATGCGCGCCGCGGCTTTCTTGGCGGCGCAAGGCAGCGATCACGATCATCAGGCCGACAATTGCGGGATCGCTCGCAGCTTGCTGCGAGATCGCGAGGGGATAGAGCGCGCGGGCGGCGGCACGCAGGCCTTCGCCATCGCGCAACACGCCTGCGGCACGCGACAGAATAGGGCGCACCGAACTTGGATCGCTGCCTGTTACTCCACCGGGCAACAGTGGCCGCCGCCGCCGGATGGAGGTCGTTGCGGCAATATTCTCGGCAACCCAGCCGCCACACACGGCCGCCTCAAGGAGTGAATTACTGGCAAGCCGGTTTGCGCCGTGCAGGCCAGTGCAGGCAGCTTCGCCGCAGGCCCACAGACCGTCGACGGAGGTCCGCCCGGTCCGGTCGACGAGTATGCCGCCCATGTGGTAGTGCGCAGCGGGACGGACTGGGATTGGCTGCGTAACCGGATCGATTCCTGCATCGCGACAAAGTGCCGTGATGGCCGGGAACCGCCGCGCAAAGTCGAGTCCCTTCACGCCCCTTGCGTCGAGAAAAACCCGATGCCCCGCCGCGATGTGCCGCCAGACGGCACGTGCAACGATATCGCGGGACGCAAGCTCGGCGCCGGGGGCACCGGCCATGAAGCGATCGCCATTTTCGTCGACCAGGATCGCGCCTTCTCCGCGTACGGCCTCACTGATGAGCTTCAGTGGAGAGGACTTGCTGTCGAGCGCCGTCGGATGGAATTGGATAAATTCAAGATCGGCCATGACGGCGCCGGCGCGGGCTGCGAGCGCGAGGCCCTGGCCAAAGGATCCAGCCGGATTCGTCCCATGCAGAAACAGACCTCCGATGCCGCCGGTCGCGATGACGACACGATCGGTGGCAAAGAGCACGGGTCCTCGACCGGTATGGCCAAGAAGACCCACCACTGCATTGTCTTCGACGACCAGGCGCTGTGCCGTGGCTCCCTCGACCACCGTGATCGAAGGCGTCTCGCGAACCCTGCGGACCAGGGCTCGAATAACGTCCCGGCCTGTCGCATCACCCCCGGCATGGACGATCCGGCGGCGCGAATGCGCGGCCTCGAGGCCGAGGATGATCTTGCGGCTGGCATCCCGATCGAAAATGACGCCGAGCCGCGCCAACTGTTCGATCGCGGCGGGCGCTGCGGCGACGATTGAGGCCGCGATGGTTTCGTCGCACAAACCGTCACCCGCGGCGAGTGTGTCTGCCAGATGCAGCGAAGTACTATCATCTGCCCCGATACTGGCAGCGATACCGCCTTGCGCAAGCGCACTCGACGATTCCATGCCCAGCGGCGCGCCGGTCAGGAGCAGCACCGGTTGCGGCGCGAGCGCCAGGGCTGTCATGAGGCCGGCGATGCCACCGCCGATGATGACGGGAGCGCCGTTTGTATCGTGTAATGCTGTCATGTGACGGCCAGCATTCGTTCGACCGCGAGGCGTGCGCGCGCTGCGACACTGTCGTCGATCGTGACCTGGTGCTGCATCGTCTCCAACGCGTGACGGATGTTGCCGAGCGTGATCGTCTTCATGTGCGGACAAAGATTGCACGGACGAATGAATTCGAGGTCCGGGTACTGGATGGCGACATTGTCGCTCATCGAGCATTCCGTCAGAAGCACGACTCGCGGTGGTCGTTTGCTTGCGACGTAGGACGACATGGCGGCCGTCGAGCCGGCGAAATCGGCCTCCGCCAGCACGTCCGGCGGGCATTCCGGGTGCGCCAGTACGACGACACCAGGGTGGTTCTCGCGCAATTGACGCACCTCTTCGGCGCTGAAGCGCTCGTGCACCTCGCAATGACCAGTCCAGGTAATCACTTTAACCTTGGTTTCGGCAGCGATGTTCCTGGCCAGATATTCGTCCGGCAGCATGATCACGCGTTCAACGCCAAGCGACTCGATCACCGCCTTGGCATTGCCCGAGGTGCAGCAGATATCCGACTCGGCCTTCACCGCTGCCGAGGTGTTCACATAAGTCACGATCGGCACGCCAGGATAAGTTTGCCGCAGCAGCCTCACGTCCTCGGGCGTAATGGAGTCGGCAAGCGAGCAGCCGGCGCCGCGATCGGGAATCAGCACGGTCTTCGACGGATTGAGTAATTTGGCCGTCTCGGCCATGAAGTGAACGCCGGCGAGAACGATGACGTCGGCCTCCACATGCATCGCTTCACGCGCCAGCGCGAGGCTGTCGCCGACTATGTCCGCGACGCAGTGGAAGATGTCCGGTGTCTGATAATTGTGGGCAAGGATGACGGCGTTGCGGCTCTTCTTCAACGCGATGATCGCGTCGATATCTTCTGACAGCATCGACCATTCGATCGCGGGGATCGCGTGGCGCACTTTCGCATAGAGATGTTCCGAAGGACGCAGTTCGGGTATCGACAGCATGATATATACTCTCGTTGAGCATATGTTATACTGTAATCGAGTATAAGGCTTGTCAAGCCCCCGAGACGGGAAGTTTGGTTCCGGCGATGGCGCGTTCCGCAAGGACGGCACGGCGAAAGCGGAAGAGTTTTGCCGGACGTCCGCCGGTGTCCTGGCTGGTTTCGCCAGTTTCCTCAACGAGTTCCTGCTGCTCGATCAGGCGGCGGAAATTCGGCTTGTGCACTTGCCGTCCCGCCAGCGCCTCAACACAGCGTTGCAATTGCAGCAGCGTGAATGTGTCCGGCATCAATTCAAATACGACAGGATGGTATTTGATCTTGGCCCTGAGTCTTGCAATTCCAGTGGCGAGAATCCGGCGATGGTCCAGGATCATGGCGTGACCCGGCGTGTTCGATAGAGCCGCATGGTTCGACGTGGATGTTGAGGAACTTCCGCGTGTCGCCTCGGGGATCAGTCTCGCCTCATATAATAGTTCGTACCTCTGCAGAACCAGTTCCTCGTTCCAGCTGTGCTCCTCGAAACCGAAGAGCATCGCGGCGCGCTGCCGACGAGCGCGCTGCGCCGTCCGATCGGATACTGCAGAGGCCCAGGCTTTGAGCCCTGGCTGCAGAGTCTTCTCCATCAGCGGCGGTGGGCCGTCACGATGATCCTCCCAAGGGAAGTAATCATACCAGCCGCGCCATCTGGCTTCGTGTTCGCCGAATGTCGGTTGTTCTCGTGTCAGGCCAAGATAGCTGATCGAGATGACATGCTGCCCAGTGGCGCCAGCGCGATCACGATCCGCAAAGGTGTAGAGTTGTTCGACATAACCGAGCGGCAACCGTGTCTGCCGTTCGACCCAGGCACGTAGCCCCGATTGCAGCGAACGATGGGCGAGTTCGAAAGGCCCGGAGGGCAGGGCGCGCTGATCCTGGATCGTTAGAACACGAGGCTCACCCGAGGTCACGGCTACCAGCACTGCAACAAGATCAGCCGCAATTCCTTGCGGCGATGACTGCGCTGCCAGCGCTGGCCTGGAATTGGGGCTGTCGAGCGGGTCCATGAGCTGGTCTGCTTAAGTGTTCATAGGGACAGGGTGAAAGGCCGCATCGCGAATCCACGCGGATATTTTAGCATGAGGCTGCAACGCGACGCGCACGGCAAGGGCGGGCGCCCTTCACGCTGACCATTCGCTAATTCATGTCGGAATGCAGTCTGACCACAACACCGACTTGCCTGAGCCCGAAAGCGGCAGTTGGGTGGGCGCGGTGGCCGAGTCATTTTTGGCAACCGTGTCGTACCGATGTGCCGCACTGTGCCCCCGCTCTTCTGGGGCACCCCGCAAGGGAATTGGACCGTTAAGTCATTGAATTCGACGAAGACATGGTGGGCGCACAAGGGATCGAACCTTGGACCTCTCCCGTGTGAACCACAATCTGTAGACCCTAGCCAGCCAGCCCTAACCATAGTAAATTTGCATAATGGCCTGTTAATTATGGTGTTTTTGTAGTGTGTGACCATAGTTGACCATGGTGGGCCATAGCACATCTTGTGTGCCCCTGTTGTGCCCCCCCGCGAATTTTCCCTTGGGGCACACAGTCGAGGGAAGGTCTGAGACCCGGTTCTTGCCGGTCCGATCATTCCCGCGTGGGCACAAGACGGAAGGGCAGGGACCGTGGGAGAGCCGATCAACTATTTGACACTGACCGACACGGTCATCCGCGACACGACAATGCCACCGGGCAAGGCGCAGCATTACCTCCACGACGACAAGCTGCCCGGTCTGGCGCTGCGCATGCGCGCGACGGGCGGCCGGACCTGGGTTTACCTGTTCACCAAGCCGGGAGTGAGAGGCACTCAGCGCAAGACCCTCGGGGCCTGGCCAAGGTTCAATGAGCGGGCGGCTCGGAAGGCCGCCACCATCGCCGCTAGTGAGGTGGTCACAGGGGTCGATCCGAACGACGCGAAACGAGAAGCCAAGCGCCGGCAACTGGCCGAGATGCAGCGCACTACGCTGGTGGCCTTGATCAGTGAAGACGGCCCTTATCAGACATCCCTGACCGGACGCCAAGTCGTGAACTGGAGGCCTGCGATGTCGGCGCTGCGGCGCGGTCTCAAGGATCATTTCGATCTCGCCATCGGCGAATTGACGCGCCGGCAAATCATGGCGGCAGTGGACAAGACCGCCAAGACCGGTAAGCGCGGTGCAGCCAGGGACTTGCGCAAGCACACCCACACATTCCTCGAGTGGTGTGTCGGCGAAGGTTACGTCGAGCACAACGTGCTTGCCGGCTATCGCGCGCCGAAAGAGACCCGTGCGCAGAGGGTCGGGCGCCGAACGAAGGGCCGCGCGCTGATGGATGAGGAGATCATCAAGGTCTGGCACGCATCCGGCAAGCTCGGGGCTTTTGGACAATTAGCACGCATGTGCCTGCTCGGCGGTCCGCGCCGCAGCGAGCCAACCATCATTGAGTGGCGAAAGCACATCATGGATGACCGCATCACCTTCGATGCGGCGTGGACCAAGATGGGCCTGCATCACGACGTGCCGCGCACTCATCTCGTTGACGAGGTGCTCACAGCTGCGAAGCATTTCCAGCGCGCAACGTCCGACTACGTCTTCCCGTCACCAAAGACCGGCGGCCAGTTGTCGGGCTTCACCAAGATGGTGAACCGTTTGGTTAAGGAAGCGGGTGTCGCCAGGTTCACCATGCACGATTTGAGGCGCAGCTTGCGCACCGTTATGTCACGGTGCGGCTACGACAACGAAATCCAGCGGTTATGTGTCGGGCAAAAGCCGCGCGGAATCGATCAGGTCTACAATCACGACGAACAGTGGATCATCCGCAAGATGGCGTTCGAAGCTGCTCATGACTACATCGCGCAGTTGGTCGGTGCGCAACGGGTCGGAGGGGTCGTGCGCCTGCAACGGACGAATCCACTTGACCCCATCAAGGCTGAGCTGCTCGGTCGTCTTCGCGAGCATTATGCGGCGGAGGCGTCTTAGTGGCTTTATCGCATCTGGCTAGATAGTCGCGCACCGCATCGACCCGATAGAGCGGGCGACCATCGACATGGCGCCATTTCAGGGGATGGTTCCGATCGCGCCGCCACTGCTCCAGCGCTCCGGGCGTGCGCCGGATGACCGCGGCCGCTTCCAATGCCGTCAAATTCGAGCTGCCCGGCAGCGTATCGATATCGAACGTCGCTGGCGGCGGCATGCCACGTTTCTTGCGAGGGCGCTTCGTGGCACGCGGCATTTTCCCCCTACCTGGCGACGCAAATGCCTCGATCCGAGTCTTTTCGTTCTTGCCGCCCATGCCTCCGCCCCGAACCACCATCGGTCTCAGACAATAAGATCGTAGGCTTCTCCAGCAAGAAAGAAATATAAAGCGCTGGTATGGCTGCTGTGTAGTTGTGGCGTACAAATAGGACGAATCGCCCCCTTTTGCCGCGAAGTTGACGAGCAACTGTGAATCGTAGGGGGCGATCGGCATCCTAATTGTCTGATGGACCTGGCATCTGTGGGGGCACTGTTCGGAGCCGATCCTAGATCGCCGTCGGCGCGTTGTGTCGTTCACACCCGGCAGCATCTTCGCGTTCGTCCGCTGGACCTCAAATGACTTTGGCACGGTCATCTCGCGGATCGACATCTTGCGGGCAGTCGCGGCCGGTCAGCGTTGCACCACGGTGCCCTATGTGAAACCCGGCGGCGAGATTCTGTTGCGGCTGTCGGGCTGGCCCAAGGTCGAGCGGGTGCTGCAACTGATCGATGCGATCGAAGCGCTCAGCATCGATCCCGCGGACGCTGCACCTGATTATTGGCATCACGTCCATAACCGCTTGTCAGTCAACGAAGCTCCACGGACTTACTCAAAATCGCGTCACCAGGCCTGGCTTCACCGGCAGAGGATCGCGCCATGAATGGTCGATTCTCGACGCTCGCAGTCATGCTTGTTGGGGTCGCCGTTCTCGTTGCACCGGTCGTCGCGGAGCCGGTTCCCCTCTACGTGTGGAATGCTTCCGAAAGTGTGCCGCTTGGCCTCTATAGCTTACGGCCCGCTGACAAGCTGCTTGTCACCGAACTCGTCGCCATCAAGCCACCTGAACCGCTGGCGACCTTTCTTGACCTGAACGGCTATCTGCCAGTCGGCATTCCCATGTTGAAGCGCGTGCTGGCGCTTCCGGGGCAAACGGTTTGCAGAAACGGGCTCATAATCTCGGTCGATGCGAGCGACATGGGTGAGGCGCGCGAGCGAGACAGCCGTGGCCGGCCGCTACCGGTCTGGCACGGCTGTCGTGTTGTCGGTGAGGACGAACTCTTTCTCATGAACTGGCAGTCCAAGGACTCGCTGGACGGTCGCTACTTCGGGCCGATCGCGGCATCTGCCATCATCGGCCGTGCATTCCCTGTGTGGACCGGGGAGGAATGAGCGTGCGCATCTCTCTTTCTCGATCTGCCATTCCTCGGTTCGACGGAACGTTGCACCATTCCTCCGTCCCGACCAGAATTCGCAAAGCCGCCGCGCGCAGCGGCGGTCCAGGGCGGCCGCGAGGCCGGCGCGAAGCAGCTTTACCCTGGACGGGCGCGAGCACGGCGGCATGCCTGCGTCGTTTAGGGACGGCAGCTCGCATCGCTGCGATAGTGTTGTCGTTTGCGATTGTGCCGGATGGTGGCACGCTAGCCGACACCACATCAACGATGCATCCGGCGAGTCCCCGACCTGGCGGGTCGTTTGCGAATCTCATCGAAGAGGCCGCACGCCGCTTCGCCGTACTGGGGCATTGGATACGTGCCGTGATGACCGTCGAAAGTGCCGGCGACGCGCGAGCCAGGTCGCCAAAAGGCGCGATGGGGTTGATGCAGCTCATGCCCGAGACCTGGGTAGACCTGCGCGCACGTCACCGTTTCGGCAACAATCCTTACGATCCCCATGACAACATCCTGGCGGGCGCAGCGTACCTCCACGAACTACACGACCGCTACGGCTCGCCCGGTTTCCTCGCGGCGTACAATGCGGGACCAGGCCGCTACGAACAATATCTCGCGGGCCGTCCCTTGCCGGCCGAGACCCGCGCCTATGTGGCTGCGCTCGCTCCGTTGTTGGGCAGCGGTGCACTCGCCGGTCCGATCTCCGTCGCAGTTGGTCATTCAAAGTCATGGACCGAGGCGCCGCTGTTCATCGGGCGACCCGAACGCGCAACCGCTGCCGATCGGGTATCGGCTGAGCGTCGATCGGGCCACGCTCCGGCGACCGGTCCGATGCGCGATCTCTCTGCAATGCTGCCGCCAGCGCGCAGCGTGTTTGTTACTCGATCCAGGGCGGGAGACCTGTAATGACGGGATGTGCAGGCTGGTGCGCCATGGCGTGCTCCGGGATAGAACCGGCGGGAAGGCGAGGGCAGCAGGGAAACACGACAGCGGGACGGCGAGATAAAAGCGGCTCGCCGCTCGAACCACAAGCCATTGGAATGGCTTGGGTTCGGCCGTGCCGGTCGGTCGGGGCGCGTGCCGCGCCTGATGCTTTCGCCAATGAATTCAAGAATGTTTTCGGCACTGTTCGCGATTTCATGTCCGTGGAGCCGTTGCCGTGAGCGCTGGTGACAGCGATTTACGCATCCGGCCTGGCCGCATCCGCGGCACGCGCGCGCCGAGGCCGAAGAGCTTCATTAACCAGGTACTGCGTGCGGCGAAGAAGGCCGGTCCCACCTCCAGTCTCGCGGCTGCGGGGAAGCGCTCCTCAAGCTACGGGCGCTCGACCTTCGGGCGCGGGCGGATCAGTTTTAGCCGCAACCGCCTGTTCAGCCCGGCGCGGCGTGTGGTGGTGAAAGCGCGCGTCGTTCGTCACCGGGGACGATCCTTCCGTTCCGCGCCGCTGACTGGCCATCTCTCGTACCTCAAGCGCGACGGCGTCACTCGTAACAGCGAGAAGGCGGTGATGTTCGATGCCGGTCATGACCGCACTGACGACGCGGCCTTTGCAGATCGCTGCAAGGACGACCGGCATCATTTCCGTTTCATCGTCTCGCCCGAGGACGCCGGCGAGATGACCGATCTCAAAGCCTTCACGCGCGATCTCGCCCGGCAGATGGAAGTCGATCTCGGTACTCGGCTCGCGCTCGGCCGGCTCGACTTCTTAGAATCCGCGCTGGCCTTCATGGCAGGTTACGACATCAAAAGCTTCCTGATCGCGCAGTCGCTGAACCAGATCGAGAAAGCCTACGGGCCCAACAACGCGATCCTCGACAACTGCCATGTCCGCGTCAGCTTTGCCACCAACGACGAGCGCACGGCGAAGCGTGTCTCCGATGCGCTGAGGACAGCAACCGAGATGCGCGCCATGAAGAACTATGCTGGTCACAGGCTGAATCCGTGGCTTGGTCACCTCATGGTCTCGCGGCAGGAGACGGCAAGGCCGCTGCTCACGCCGGGCGAGGTGATGCAGCTCCCGCCCACTGACGAGATCGTCATGGTTGCCGGCACGCCCCCGATCCGGGCGAAGAAAGCTCGCTATTACGAGGATCACCGTTTCACCGAACGGGTGCTGACGCCGCCCGATCCGGCGAAGTCTGGCCGGTCGTCACGGATGGATGGGTGGTCAGCTCTAACGTCGCAGGCACCGGACGCCGTGTTGCTTGGTGAGATCCAGAAGGCGGAACAGGATGCCGCCAATAGCGGCTTGCGTCGCGAACCCGAGCTTCCCGACCATGTCGCCATTGCCAAGGAGGCGACTGATCCGAGGCCTGCGGAAGAGTTTGCCGCTGTGCTCGACGACGAGTCGGACGATGCAGCCCGTCAGGCTCGCATCCTGCACCAGCAGATGCGTGGCATCGCTCGCCAGGTCTCGCTCGACCCGAATGACGGTATGGAGTTGTGAGACCATGCGGGACCGGATGAATGTGTATTTCCCGCCGGACCTTCTGAAGCAGATCGCCGATCTTGCCGACCGCAAGAAGCTTTCCCGATCGGCGATCGTGGAAGCGGCGGTCACCTCGTTTCTGTCTCCGGATGGGGAGGATCGGCGCGAGGCCGCTTCTGGCTGACGATCACGCCGCCCTTGCCGCACGATGCGCAGGCTGCCGCCCAGATCAAGGGTCGCGAGCGGTTTGGCGGCACCTGCTTTTAAAGAGTCTTTTTGTAGTAACGTTGCACAGATAGCGGCTACCACGCCGAGACGATCTGACCAAAATAGCGGCCTCCGTCTTCCGGAGGCATTCGTAACGGGGGACAGACACCGAAAGAACTCACGGCCCGCTTATATCTCGTCAATCCGAGAATTACATACACTTGGCGGCCGCTTCTGGCGCAAAGCGGACGTCTATTGGTCCCGCCAATACCGCCAAGGCGGCGGATCGGGTAGTTTCGTCTTGAGGAAGTCTAAGAAGACCCTGACACGGTTACTTACCAGTCGGCGGCTCTGATACACCGCATAGATGGGATGTTCCTCTGGGCACTGATGTTCCGGAAAGAGCTCGACCAAGCGGCCTTGAGCGAGATCGTCGGCGATTTGGACTTCGACCAATCGCACGATGCCGAGGCCAGCGCGCGCGAACTCGATAAGGATCGAAGCCTGGTTCGAGCGTACACGGCTCTTGACGGCGAGCGGTGTGGACAAGCCATCGGCACCGCGAACGGTCCATGTGCTGGCGGCAATGGACGAATGAAAATTGAGACAGGCGTGGTCCGCTAACTCGTTGGGATGTGACGGCGTGCCGTACTCGGCCAGATAGCTCGGCGACGCACAAATGATCCATCGCGTGCTCGTAAATCGCGTGGCCACGAGCGAGGAGTCATGGAGGTGGCCAACATGAATCGCGACGTCCGTTCCCTCGTCGAGTAGCGGCCCGGGATCGATCCGCAGCTGAAGTTCGACCTGAAGGTCGGGATGCTGCCGGCAGAACTCCGGGAGCTTCTTGGCGAGGATGACCTGCCCGAAGATTGGCATTGAGCGAATGCGCAGGGTTTCGCGACCGAGTTTGCCGCTGAAGATCGTCGCGTCAGCGGCCTCGACGGCTTCGATGGCTGCAAGCGCCGCCCGATAGAAGACCTCTCCCTCCGGCGTCATGACGATGTTGCGGTGCGCACGGCGGAATAGCAGCGCGCCCAACCGTTCTTCCATCCGCGTAATCAGCTTGCTGACTGCGGACGGCGTGATGGCAAGGTTTCGGGCCGCTGCAGAGAAGCTGCCGTCTTCCGCGGCCCTGACGAAAACCTGCATCTCTGTGTAGCGGTTCACGTTTTTCTCTTGTGACGGAAATTCACATCAGGTTTGAACGATAGAGTATGGAAAGCAATCCGGCAAATCTCTAGCCTTCGAGGCAATAGCGCGGCATGCGAAGCCGCACATGAACGAACGGGGAGACGGTCGTTGGCGAGCAATGAGAGCACTGCTTTTGCAGTGAACGAACAATCGAGCCATGCCTGTGACGCGATCATCATCGGCGCCGGATTTTCCGGCCTTTACCAGTTGCACAAATTACGGGACGAACTCGGCCTCGACGTTGTCGTGCTCGAAAAAGGCGATGGCATCGGCGGTACCTGGTTCTGGAACCGCTATCCGGGCGCCCGCTGCGATTCCGAGAGCTATTACTACTGCTACTCCTTCAACAAGGAGATCGAGCAGGAATGGAGCTGGAGCGAGCGTTATCCCGAACATCCGGAGATCCGAAAGTATCTGAATTTCGTCGCCGACAAGCTCGATCTCAAGCCCGATATCCGACTGAACACTGAAGTCACCTCGGCCGCGTTCGATGACGATGCCAATCTCTGGACGGTACAGACGAAGAACGGACAATCCTTTGCCGCTCCATTCCTGATCACGGCAGTGGGCTGTCTCTCGACCGCCAATGTGCCTGATATCAAGGGCCTCGATAGCTTCAAGGGACAATGGTATCATACTGGCCTGTGGCCGCATGAGGGCGTCGATTTCAGCGGCAAGCGTGTGGGCCAGATCGGAACCGGATCGACCGGGATTCAGACCGCACCTGTTATTGCCGAGCAGGCAAAACATCTCACGGTTTTCCAGCGTACGGCAAATTACAGCATTCCGGCGCGTAACGGCCCGGTGACGGCGGACGACATCAAGCATACAAGGGACAATTACGACGAGATCTGGCGGCTGGCACGCGCCGGTACCAACGGACATCCGTTCACGATCTCGACGCGTTCCGCGCTGTCGGTGTCCGATGCGGAGCGGGAGGAGATCTATGAAAAGGCGTGGGAGCGCGGCGGATTGCGCTTCCGTGCATCGTTTTCCGATGTCCTGCAGAATGTCGAGGCAAACCTCACGGCCTCAGACTTCCTCCGCGACAAGATTAAGACCGTCGTCAAGAATCCGGTGGTCGCAGAGATGTTGACGCCACGCGATCATGGATTCGCGACCAAGCGTCCGCCGATCGACAGCGGCTATTTCGAAACGTTCAATCGGGACAATGTGCTGCTGGTGGATCTCAAGGCAGAACCGATCGTCGAGGTGACGGCGAACGGCATCCGCACGACGAAGCAGGACTACGCGCTCGACATCATCGTGTTCGCGACAGGCTTCGACGCACTGACGGGACCACTCGTCAATCTAAACATCAGCGGCAGCCAGGGTATCAAGCTGAAGGATGCCTGGGCGGCCGGCCCGCGCACTTACCTTGGCCTGCAGTCGCCGAAATTCCCGAATCTGTTCACCATCACCGGTCCTGGCAGCCCGTCGGTGTTGTGCAATATGCCGATTGCCATCGAGCAGCATGTAGACTGGATCACCAATTGCATCCGCGACATGCGCGCGAACGGCCAAAAGCGGATCGAGGCCAATACCGACTCGACCGAAAAGTGGGTCGCGCATGTCAACGAAGCCGCGGATGCGACGCTGCTGCCCATGGCAAGTTCGTCCTGGTATCTTGGCGCCAATGTACCGGGCAAGCCGCGTGTCTTCATGCCCTACGCCGGTGGATTGGCGCGCTACACCTCGATCTGTGACGACGTTGCGCAAAGCGGTTATCGCGGCTTCGCGCTGAGCTAACTGCCCATGCCGCGGCCGACGGAGCGAAAGCCGCGGGCAAGAGGAGTCGGCGCCGCAGCATTGGTCCCCGACCTCGCTGCGGCGAATTTACTCGAGGCATTCGGAAAGTCCGTTGGACAGCGCGCCGTTCCTGCTGCACGATCTTCGTATTGCGCTGATCGACCAAAGGACCGAGTGAGGAGAGTAAGTCACCAAGACGACGCTGATCTGGAAATAATAAAATCTGTACCGGCAAAGCCGGACATCAAAATCAGGGAGGGTTCAATGACCAAGACGACCAAGGGCATTTCACGCCGACGCGTCCTCAAGGGCGCTGGCGCCATGGCAGGCCTTGCCGCATTCGGCGCGCCGCATATCGCCGGTGCACAGGCGAAAGTCATCAAGATCGGCCTGCCGACGATCCTGTCGGGACGCGTTGCAATCCTCGGCACGTCCAGTCGGTTTGCAGTCCAGCTCGCTTTCAATCAGATAAACGAAGCCGGCGGCATCAATGGCCGCAAATTCGAAGTGGTCGACCGCGACTCCAAGGGGCGTCCCGACGAAGCCGCCAAGGTCACGCGCGATCTCATCAATAATGACGGTTGCGATATCATCGTCGATGGCGAGGCGTCGTCAGGCAGCTTCGCGGTGCATGAGGTCGTGCGCGATCTCGGCATCCTTTGCCTCCATACCTGCAGCGAAACCTCGTCGCTGACGGCAGACCCCAAGCAGTTCAGCAAGAATGTGTTCAGATGCGCCCGACAGGGCATCCATGATGCCGTCGCAGGTGGTAGCTACGCAGCGAAGATTGCCAAGGAGAAGGGGCTCAAGAAGTGGGCGACCTGTTCGCCCGATTACGCCTATGGCCGCGACAACACCGCGGAATTTCTGCAATACGCCAAGGTGTTCGAGCCGTCGATCGAAGTGGTCGATCAGCTCTGGCCGAAACTGTTTGCGCCCGATTACACCGAGAGCATCACCAAGCTGATGCAGGTGAAGCCGCAGGCGGTCTATTCGGCGCTGTGGGGCGGCGATCTCGTCGCGTTTATCGAGCAGTCGAACCTGTATCGCCTGTTCCAGAACACCGCCTATTTCTCCGGTGGTCTTGGCGATCCGCCGATCCTGACGGCCATCAAGAACCTGCCGCAGGGACTCAACACGGCCTATCGGTATAACAACGGATTTCCGAGTTCACCCGAGAACACCGCCTTCTGCGATGCCTATGTCAAGGTGGCGCCGCACGAGCCGACCAACTGGGCGTGGCAGAACTACGCGGCGTCGCAATTCATTATCGAGGCGCTGCGTCGCACGAACGGCAATACCGACAGTTCTGCGCTGGCGAAGGAAATCTCCGGCATGACGGTGAAGAAGCCGTTTGGCGGTGCCGGCATCACCATGCGTGACAGCGATCATACGATCATCAATTACCCCGTCGCATGGGGCAAGACGGTCAGCAAGTCACCCTGGGTGGTCGATTACGTCGATACGGAATGGTCGAAGATCGTCGAGCTCGAGAAGGAGTGGAAGAAGGAAAAGGGTTACGCCTGAGCTGTCTGCGGGCATCGTCGCTAGATGACGTGGCCCGTCGCATGGTGACGGGCTCGGCCGCTCCGTCGCACATCCGGCCTGCCGTTCGCGTCGGCCGGAACAGGCTCGTTCAGACCATCGAAGGTCAGACCATCAAAGGACTGCGCTGTGAACCTCGAAGCCCTTGCATCCTGCCTGTCATCGTCAGCCTGCGCCGTGACGCAGATATCGACGGCGCTCATCATCGGCATGCTGCTGTTCATGGTGGCGTCCGGCCTGTCGCTGATCTTCGGCGTGCTCGGCGTCATCAATTTCGCCCATGGCGCATTCTATATGGCTGGCGCCTATATCGCCTTCTTCACCTATCAGGCGACATCGAGCTTTTTACTGGCATTCCTGGCCGGCGCGCTCGGGGCAGGCCTGATCGGGGTCATCTTTGAGCGGTTCATCATCAGCAAGGTGTATGGCAAGGACATCCTGATGCAGTTGCTGGTTTGCTACGCCATCATCCTGATCTTCGACGATCTGGTGAAGATCATTGCCGGCCCGGAATACAAGATGATGGGCATGCCCGACGTGTTCGCGCTTCCGCCGCTTGAATTCGCCGGCGGCTTCGTTCCGGCCTATTACGTCTTCATGATCGTCGCGAGCCTGTTGATCGGCGCGATGCTCTGGCTCGCAATCGAGAAGACCCGGATCGGCAAGATCATCCGCGCCCTCGCCATCAATCCGCAGATGGTCGGCGCACTCGGGATCAACACGACGCTGCTCTACGCGGCCGTGTTTGGCGTCGGCAGCATGCTGGCGGGTATCGCCGGCTCCCTCGCGGCGCCGACACGCACATTGACGCCGGGTATGGGTCTATCGATCCTGATCGAAAGCTTCATCGTCACCGTGATCGGCGGGATGGGATCGATTGTCGGCGCGCTGATCGCAGCGTTGCTCATCGGCTTCACGCGGGCCTTCGGAGCGATCGGCTTCCCGCTCTTCGTTGACGGGATCATGTTCGGCATGATGGCCGTCGTTCTGATCGTCAAGCCCAGCGGTCTGCTCGGCCGGGAGATCGCGCGATGATGAAAGCGGGGTTCCTGCGCGATCTGCTCTTTGCGGCTGCCGTGCTGATCGTTTTGATTGTCGTACCGTTCATCTTCACCAAGCCATCGCTGCGCGACTTCCTCATCTATGTGATGGCCTATGGCCTGCTGGCGATGTCGCTGAATCTCCTCGTGGGGCTCACGGGGCTGGTCTCGTTCGGGCATGCGGCCTTCTTCGTGTCCGGCGCCTATATGTTCGGTCTGCTGATGCAGTCCGGCCGCGTGTCGATCCCCGTTGCAATTCTCGTCACGGTGCTCGGCACTGCGGTGCTTGCGCTGGTGATCGGTGCGATCTGCGTGCGGCTCAAGGAAATCTATTTCTCCTTCATCACGCTGGCCTTCCAGATGTTCATCCACTCGATCATCCTGACATGGGTCAGCTTGACCGGCGGGGATCAGGGCTTGCGCGGCGGCATTCCGCGGCCCCCGTTCTTCGGCATCGATCTCAGCAGCGGCGTGTCGCTTTATATCTTCTCGGCTTGCGTCTTCGTCGTCTGTATCCTGATCATGCGTCAGGTCTGGCAGTCGCCGTTCGGCTACACGCTGCGCTTGATCCGCGACAATCCGAACCGGGCCAATTACCTCGGCGTCGATATCGTTCGCATGAAGCTCGGCGTGTTCATCCTGGCCGGTGCGATGGCCAGCGTTGCCGGCATCCTGCTGTCGCTGTTCGTCTCCGGCGCCTATCCGGAATTCGGCTTCTGGACGACCTCGGGCGAGGCCATCTTCATGATCATGCTCGGCGGCTCGCAACTGTTCGTCGGGCCGATCATCGGCGCCATCCTGCTGCGCCTGATCGAGCATTTCGTATCCATCTACACAGAATATCACGGCCTGGTGCTGGGCATCGTCATTCTGGCCATCGTGCTCGGTCTGCGGCAGGGCATCGCCGATTACATCGTCGAATTTCTGCAGCGACGCAAAGAGGCCAGGGCGGCTCCTGCCCAGGACGCTTCCGCCAAGGATGCCACCTTCGCCAAGGAGAGGATTGCCTGATGCTCTCGGTGCAGAACCTCGATAAACGCTTCGGCGGTGTTCACGCCACGCGCAATGTCTCGATCGATTTTCCCGACGGCTCGCTCACGGCGATCATCGGACCGAATGGCGCAGGCAAGACCACCTTCTTCAACCTGATCTCGGGCGCGTTCCGGCCGAATTCGGGGAAGGTCATTTTCGACGGTCAGGATATCGTTGGTAAATCGAGCCTTGAGGTCGTGCGGCTCGGCATGACGCGGGCGTTCCAGGTCGCCGAGATCTTCCCCAGCCTGACCGTCACCGAGGCGATCATGGCGACGGTGATCTCTCATTTGCGCAAGTCATGGACCTTTCTGCGGCGGTTTCCTGTCGCGGAAGCCAAGGCGCGGACGGAAGAGATCATCGAACTGCTCGGGCTCGCGGACAAGGCGGGGACGCTCTCGCGCAATCTCTCCCATGGCGACCAGAAGCTGCTCGATATCGGCCTTGCGCTCGCCATGGAGCCAAAGGTGCTGCTGCTCGACGAGCCGACCGCGGGCATGGGGCCGGACGAGCGCTGGCGCATGATCGGCAAGGTGCAGCATCTGTGGCAGGTCAAGAAGATGACGGTGCTGTTCATCGAGCATGACATGGATATCGTCTTCAAGATCGCCCAGAAAATCCATGTGCTGAAATACGGCGCCGTGCTCGCGCAGGGCACGGCCAACGAGATCCGGCGCAATCAGGATGTCATCGACGCCTATCTCGGTGCCGATCACCATCTCTCCGCAGCAGTGGGAGAGGCATGATGACCGACCCGTTCCTCCATGTCGAAGCGGCAGACGTCTATTACGGTGCCAGCCAGATCCTGTTCGGCGTCGATCTCGCGGTCGAGCAGGGGCAAACCATGGCGCTGCTCGGCCGTAACGGCGCCGGCAAGTCGACGACGTTCAAGATGATCGCCGGCCTCGCGCCGCCACGCCGCGGCAAGGTTGCTCTTGCAGGTCAAGGGCTGGCCGGTCGACCGTCCTACAGGATCGCGCGCGCGGGGATCGGCTATGTTCCGGAGAACCGGCAGGTGTTCCCTGACCATACGGTCGATGACAATCTCATCGTCGCCGCCAAGAAGGGGCCGCGCGGCGACCATCACTGGAATCGCGAGCGCATCTATGAGGTGTTTCCGATCCTCGCCTCGATGAAGGACCGCCTGGCCGGCCGGCTGTCGGGTGGCGAGCAGCAGATGCTGACCATCGCCCGCACGCTGATGGGCAATCCCGCTGTGTTGTTGCTCGACGAGCCCAGTGAGGGCCTCGCGCCAATCATCGTCCAGGCCATCGGCGAACTTATCAAGACGCTGCGCGGCATGGGCGTCACCATTCTGCTGGCCGAACAGAACATGCATTTCTGCCTGGGTATCGCGACCCATGCCACGGTGATCGACAAGGGCCAGATCGTGTATCGCGCGACCATAGATGAACTCAGGCACAACGAGAACATCAAGCAACGCTATCTTGCGGTCTAGCGCCGTCGCCATCGTCAAACGCGCAGCTTTGCTGCGTGCAACAAGAAACGGACAACGGGAGTGCAGGATGAAGCGAGACGAGGGGCGCGGCCGCATCGCCGTGGTGACGGGCGGAGCAAGCGGAATCGGCCTAGCCACAGCCGGTATCTTGATCGAGCGCGGATGGCGCGTCGTCATTTCCGACATCAATGCGAAGGCCAATCAGGAATCTGCAGCGAAGATCCGCGCCGATTCAGTGCCGTTCGACGTGACTGATGAACAAGCGACCGAAACGGCTTTCGCGGATATCGAGGCGCGGCTGGGGCCGATCGAGGCGCTGTTCGCCAATGCCGGCGTGATCCAGTCCGGCGGCCGCGCGGAGAACCTGCCGCTCGCCGAATTCGACAAGGTGATCGCCGCAAATCTGCGCGGCGTCTACGTGTCCTGCCTCGCGGCCGGCAAGCGGATGGTCACGCGCGGCCGCGGAGGCATCGTGATCACCGGCTCGGTCACCGCGTCGCGCACAGCGCCGTTACACGCCTATGCGCCCTCAAAGGCTGCGGCCGTTCATATGGCGGCGTGCCTCGCGGCCGATTGGGGCCGTTCGGGTGTGCGCGTCAACGCGGTGTCGCCGGGCTATGTGGGAACGCCACCGGTGCTCGCCAACATCGAACGCGGGACGCGCGATCCGAAACTGCTGATCGAAGGCTCCGCGCTGGGACGCATGGTCGATCCGGAAGAAATCGGACGCGGCGTCGCGTTTCTACTGTCCGACGATGCGTCGGCGGTCACCGGGATCAATCTTCCGATCGATGCCGGCTGGCTCGCGAGTTCGCATCTGACGACCTATGGCGGCGTGCCGCCGGCGCGCTGATCGCCGTTACGTCAACCGAATTGAACACCGTATCCTGCGTGGGTTTGCAGAGGTGTGGCATCACAAACGGGAATTATCGTCATGCCGTCTTCTGAAAAATCCCCATTCGATCTCACCGGACAGCGCATTGTGATCGCGGGCGCGGCCGGCGGCATCGGCAGCGCCACGGCGAAGCTATGCGCACAGCAAGGCGCGACGCTTGTGCTGGTCGATATCGCGGGAAAAGATCGCATCCGCGAACGCGTCGGTGCCGAGCTTGCGGACCGCTCTGACATTCACAGCCTCGATACTGGCTCGCGCGCGGACGTCACCGCGCTCGCGAAGCAGACGGGCTCCGTCTATGGACTGATCGATACCGCAGCGATCGCGCCGCATGACGACTGGATGGCGGAAGACTGGGACGAGTCGCTTGATCGCGTCATTCGCGCCAATGTGAAGGGGCCGATCAATCTAACCCGCGCCTTCCTGCCCGGCATGATGGAGGCGGGCGAAGGCCGCATTGTGCTATGCGGATCGGTCGCCGGCTGGATGGGCGGCCTGCGCACCGGGCCGCATTATGCCTTTGCCAAAGGCGGCATCCATTCCTTCGTGCGCTGGCTGGCGAGCAAGGCCGCACCGCGCAACGTCCTCGTGAACGGCATTGCGCCGGGGCCGGTAGAGACCGCGATGACCGAGGGCAAAGGCTATGACACATCGCTCTATCCGTTGAAGCGCATGGCCAAGCCGGAAGAGATCGCCGCCACCGCGGTGTTCTTATGCGGCGCTGGCAGTGGTTACGCCTCCGGTGCGATTTTCGATATTAACGGGGCGACCCACTTCCATTGACTGCTGCGGGCGCTGATCGCCTGCAGGACGCGGCGGATCTGCGCGCTGCGCCACCCACGATAACGCTGGGCCTGGCGTGTCACCGAGAAGATAGGGCGGCACGCATTGTTCGCCGCAATAGGTGCGGTCACATCCCCCGATCCGTCGGCTTGCGAGACAAAGGGATGTCACTTATTCGCTTGCAAGGTCTATGTCCGCTCCTGGCGCAAAGCGGACTCCTGTGAAAAAGGTGCCGCAGGTTTCGTGGCGAAGTTGCGCAGCGGCTTGCAACTAATACCGAACTGATTGCGGTTCCTGCATTCCCGATGGTCACCTAGCTGAGAGTTTGAGGCTCATGCCGGCCAGAGCTGGCCGCCGCCGTCGACGCGAATGACCTGCCCCGATACGAACGCTCCCATAGGTCCGGCAAATAACTCAATGACGCGCGCAACCTCGTCTATGGTGGCAATCCGGTCGAGCGACCCTTCCTGGATCAGCCGCGCCGGATCGACGGTACGTGTTGCCATAAACCGCTCCGTGCGTGTGTCGCCTGGGGCGATCGTGTTGACGGTGACATCATAGGTCCGCATCTGGTCGGCGAGACACCGCGTAAAATGCATCGCGCCGGCTTTTGCCGTTGCGTAGATCGATGCATTTGTGCGCCCTTTGAATGCCGCAACCGAGCCGATGTTGATAATGCGCCCGCGGCGTCGGTCCATCATGCCTCGCGCCACCTGCTGGCAGACGAAGATTGTGCTCAGAAGATTACGGTCGATAACGGCTCGCACATCTTCTGCCTTGATATTCACGACATCGTTCGGGTTTGGCTTCCCGCCTGCAGCCGCGATATCGCCGCCGGCATTGTGCACGAGGATATCGATGGGCCCGAGATTGGCCTCGGTGACTTGAATGACCCGCGCGATGTCTTCTGATTGCGTAAGATCGCCGAGAACCTTGAAAGTGCGGACGCCATGTTTGTCCGCTATCGATCGCGCGACATCCGTAAGCGTTTCGGTGCCACCAAATTCGGAAGGGCCGTGCTCGCGCATGCCATGAATCGCAGTATGGCAACCGAGGGCCGCGAGACGTTCGGCAAAGGCGCGGCCAAGCCCGCGACCTGCGCCTGTGATGAGTGCGACCTGGCCTTCCAGCATGCGAGCGGACATGACTTCATCCTGTCAGTTAGTGAGAGTTATCTTCAGTCGAGTGTAAGCGTGAGACCGACGGCTAGTGTCTGGGCGAGACACATGGGAGCAACCATCGTACGGAGTGCGGCTTCCGGCATATCCGGAATTTCGAAAACGACGCTGGCACCTTCGACAATCGGGCTGAGCAAGCTGTCCGTGATCGAAATGACAGGCAAGCGGCGGGCTACGAGTTCTGGAAACAGTCGTGCTGTGTCGGGATTGTAGACCCTGAAACTGATGGCAACGAGCGCATCGGCGGGTGTCGCCGAGGCTGCCTGGTCGCCAAGCGCGCTGCCAAGCCCGTCGAGAATAACAACGCGGCGCCCGAGTTTGCGCAAAACATAGGTCAGATGAGCTGCGACCGGGAAAGAGCCGCCGAGGCCCAGGACGTAGATCGTCTCTGCGGCGCCAAGCAGTTCGATTGCGCGCGCAAGATCTACCTGCCTTACGCGGTCCTGCAGGCTTTCGAGCGAGACCATGCCTTCTGACGCGAAGCGGGTCAGAACCGCCTGCGGATTGTTCGCATCCTGGAAGCGGCCATCGCGTCGCAGCCCCGTGATGCGCTCCTTGTAGCTCGGCGGCACGCTGGCGACGAGCCTTGAACGGAACACCTGTTGCAATTCCGTGAAGCCGCCATAGCCCAATGCGCGTGCAAATCTCACAATGGCGGATGGCTGCACCTTCGCACGCTGTGCGACTTCCGCGACGGTCCCGAGCGCCATCTCGGTGGGATGCTCGAGTGCAAACTCCGCGATCACGCGAAGACGATCTGAAAAATCCGGATGTTGGCGCGCGATCTCGTGACGGAGGTTTTCATAAGTGCCGTGCTGGAGGGCGCTGGCTTTAGTGGGCATGCGGTTGGCTCGTATTTGCGGTCATCGATTTCTCTGACTTGTATATTCTACTTTACATAGTTCGTGGAATGTTTATTCTAAGTCCATACAATGCGCGGACATCAATAAAAGAGCCGCCGAGTCCAGGAGGAAACAATGAAGCGACGTAGCGATACGTCCGGGTTGTCCCGGCGTGCCCTCGTGAAGGGCGGCTTGCTGTCTGCCACAGCGACATTTTTCGGTCCATGGCAACACACACGTGTTCTGGCGCAGGGAGAAAAGAAGCCAATCAAGTTGGGGCTCACCTGTGATGCCAGCGGCCAATACGGCAATAGCGGGCAGGACGATATGCGCGGCATCCGCCTCGCAATTGATGAATTCAACGCAAAAGGCGGCGTGCTCGGTCGCAAGATCGAATGGACGACGGCCGACACCGAAACCAACGCGGCGACAGGTACACGCATCGCGGAGCGTTTCATCACGCAGGAGCAGTGTGGCTTTCTGATAGGCGCTGTGCATTCGGGCGTCGCCAATGCCATCACGCAAGTCGCAAATAAATATGGCACCATCTATTTCAACACCAACTCGTCGGCGCCAAGTGAAGCAGGCGAGAACTGCTCGCGCATCAAATTCGTCTGGGATGGGAACGGGACCAATTTTTCCAAGGCCGCTGTCCAGAACGCGGTTCAGAAGATTGGCAAGAAGTGGCTGCTGCTGACCAACGACTATGTATGGGGGCACACGACATCGGCCGCGACCAAAGCCGAGGTCGAGAAGGCTGGCGGGCAGATCATCGATAATCTGCTGATCCCGCAGAACACCCGCGATTTCACTTCGTATCTCCTCAAGGTGCAGCAGGCCAAGCCTGATGTGGTCGCGATGGCGGTTGGCGGCGATGATATGAAGGCGCTACGTCAGCAGATCAGCGCGCTGAAGCTGGAAGAGAAAACAGCATGGGTTAACAATCAGCAGGATTGGCCTGATATCTGGGGCGCGGAGGATACGCTGTTCGGCGTCTTCGGCACCAATTGGTATCATCTTTTGCCGCTACCCGGCGTTGCTGAATTCGTCAAGCGCTGGCAAACGACATATCCGCAGTCGCCCATTCCGGTGCCGGGGAATGTCTCTTACAACGGTTACATCGCGACACGCGAATTGCTGCGCGCCATCGAGCGCGCCGGTACGACCAGCAATCATGCTGTGATCAAGCAGTTGGAAGGGCACAAGATGCTCGCTGCCGACCGCATGCAGCATTTCGATGCGTATATCGATCCCGTGACGCATCAAGTGCAGCAGACGATTTATCTTGCCCGCCGCAATGCAAAACCCGTCGACAAGACGGATCTGTATGAGGTCATCAGCTGGACCAAGCCCGAAACGGCGGTGGACGATGCCTCATTGGAAAAATGCAAAATGAAGGCGATCGCCGACGTTCCAGTCTTCGACACATAAAGCTTACGCATGAGCGCCCGGAACATTCTCCGGGTGCTCATGCTCGCTCATTGGAATAGATGAACGCTTATGTCGCTTCTCAATCTCCTTCCGCATTTGCTGAACGGTATAGCGCTCGGCTTGCTTTTTTCTTTGATTGCACTTGGCTTCATGCTGATCCTCGGACTGATGGAGCAGATCAATCTTGCTCATGGCTCGTTGTTCGCTCTCGGGGCGTATTTTGCCTACGCCATTTGTGGGGCGAAACTGCCGTTGCCGCCGGATGTCCTGATCGCGTGGGCGGGTGTGCCGCTTGGCTTGCGGTTTGCCACAGCAGTTGTAGTCGCCCCGATCCTGGTTGCGCCCTTTGGTCTTGTGCTTGAGCGACTGATGCGCCGCACCTATGGGCGCGA
Organism: Tardiphaga robiniae; assembly: GCF_013359755.1. Classification (GTDB taxonomy): domain Bacteria; phylum Pseudomonadota; class Alphaproteobacteria; order Rhizobiales; family Xanthobacteraceae; genus Tardiphaga; species Tardiphaga robiniae. The sequence continues at coordinate 89,491 of NZ_JABMCJ010000089.1, forward strand.
TCCGCTCTATGGGCTTCTGCTCACCTTTGGTGTTGCCATGGTGCTGGAGGAGTTGATCCGCGTGGTATGGGGCACGCGCGACTACATGATGCCGGTGCCGCGTGACATGTCCGGCGGCTTTATCATGCTCGATCTGATCTGGTCGACCTATCGTTTCTGGGCTGCCGGCATGGCGATCGTGGCCATGGGAGCCGTCTGGTTCATCGTCGAACGCACGCGCTTCGGTGCGATGGTCAAGGCAGGCGCCCATGACAGCGAAATCGTCCAGGCGCTCGGCATCGATCTGACACGACTGCGGGTTTGGGTGTTCGTCCTTGGCACGATGCTGGCGGCGTTCGCCGGTGTGATCATGGCACCGCTTTGGGGAATCCGGCCGCATATGGGAGTCGATGCCGTTGTGCCGGCATTTCTCATCATCGTGCTCGGTGGCGTCGGAAGTTTCTGGGGGGCCGCGTTGGGCGGGCTCCTGGTCGGCATGGTGGTCGGATTGTCCGGTGCCTATGCCTCCGAATGGTCGATGCTGTCCATGTATCTGTTGCTGATTGTTGTCGTGACGTTCCGCGCACGGGGTCTGTTCGGCAAGAAAAGTGTGTTGGAGGCTTGATATGGCAGCAGCCCGTACGGTCCCCAGCTTCACGCCTGCGATGCTTGTTACATGGATCCTGTTTGCAACCGTTCCGTTCTGGATCGAGCGGGTCGGTCTCTATCAATATCTCGGGGTCGAGATCCTGATTTTTGCGCTCTATGCGCTGGCCTACAATCTGGTCCTGGGTCATGCGGGATTGCCGTCATTCGGGCATGGCGCATTTTTCGGGATTGGTGCCTACGCATTCGGTCTGGCGCAATCAAACATCGCGCCGAACCTGTGGGTCTGTCTTGCGGTTGCTGCATTTGCGGCCGCAATCGCAGGTGCCTTTGTGGCGCTCTTCATCTCGCACAGGCGAGGCATCTATTACGCATTGATGACCATCGCTTTCGGGCAAATCTTCTGGTTCATCGCGATCAAGGCGCATCGCATAACCGGCGGCGAAGATGGCTTGCTCAAAATCGAGAGGCTGCCCGCCTCGCTTGGCATCACGACGTTTAATCTCGGCAGCAACATCGCGCTGTATTACTTCGTGCTCGCAGTCTTCGCTGTCGTCTCGTTCCTGCTGTGGCGGCTCGTGCATTCCCCGTTTGGGCGGGTGGTGAAGGCCATAAAGCAGAACGAAATACGTGCTCGTTTCGTTGGCTACGACGTCTGGCGCTACAAGGCGGCAGTCCTGGTTGTATCTACGACCTTATCCGGACTCGCGGGCGGATTATTCGCGATGGCACAGACTTCCGCCTTCCCGGACGTGATGAGCCTGCACTATTCCGGCTACGTCGTCATGATGACACTGGTGGGCGGCGGGCTTGTCTCGTTCTGGGGCCCCGTCATTGGTGCCGTGGCCTTCTTTCTTGCACGCGACGTCATCGGATCATTCACCACGGGGTGGATGCTGTGGTTCGGCCTGTCGTTTGTTGTCTTGGTACTTTTCAAGCCGGAGGGGATCGCCGGCATATTTGCCGGCGTCATGAAGGGACGAGACAAGATCGTTCCGCGCCCTGCCGCCGCTCCGCAATCGCAGGCGAGGTGAGCCATGCCACTGTTTGAAGCCAAAGATCTGCATCTGCGATTCGGCGATCGCGTTGTGCTTGAGAGCGTCTCGCTTGCATTTGAAGCCGGCCAGTTGTCCGGCATCATGGGACCGAACGGCGCCGGCAAGACGACCTGTTTCAACGTGCTGACCGGCCGCTACAAGCCCAATCGCGGACAGGTATTGTGGCAGGGAGACGACATCACCGGGAAAAGTCCCCAGGATATCGCACGCCTCGGCATCGCACGGTCGTTCCAGCTGATGAACCTGTTCGACGAGTTCACGGTATTCGAGAACATAGCCATTGCGCTTCCGGGCACGCGCCGGCGTGGGCATGACATGATTGCTCAGGCATATGCCGACACCGCGCTGGTCGACGAAGCTCACAGCATTCTCGAAAAGGTGGGTCTTGCAGGACGCGCCAACGATGAAGCCAAGTCGCTCTCCTATGGCGCACGCCGCGCGCTCGAAATCGGCGTCGCGCTGGCCTGTCGTCCAAAGCTGCTTTTTCTCGATGAACCGACTGCGGGTCTGGGTAGCGACGGGCGCGCGCGACTTACCGATCTCATCCTTCAGCTCAAAGGCGACCTGACCATCGTTGTCATCGAACATGACATGGAATTCCTCTTCTCGCTGGCCGATGAGATATCCGTCATTCATTGGGGGCAGGTGATCGCGCGCGGCGCGCCGGCCGCACTCAAGACGAACCCATGGGTCGAGGCTTCCAACCTGGGGCGGCTCAACTGATGCTCGATGTATCCAGTATCGATTCTTTCTACGGCGAGACGCAGGCGCTGTTTTCGGTCTCGTTGTCCGTACGCGCAGGCGAGGTGCTTGCCCTGCTCGGCGCTAACGGCGCTGGCAAAACCACGGTGCTCCGCTCCATCCTCGGTCTCACGCGCGCGCGCCGGGGTGACATCCGTTTTCAGGGAAAGTCGATCGCAGCAAGCGCGACGCATCATATAGCATGCGCCGGAATTGGCTGGGTGCCGGACGACCGTCGCCTCTGTCCGACACTCACCGTCGCGAAAAATCTGTCGTTAGGCGAAAAGCGCACGAACTTTCGAGGATGGTCTCTCGGAGAAGTCACCGAGATTTTCACACCGCTCAAATATCTGATGACGCGCGAGGCCGAGACTTTGTCCGGCGGCGAGATGCAGATGGTGGCCATTGCCCGCGCGTTGCTCGGTTCACCCGGCCTCGTGCTGTTCGACGAGCCAAGCCAGGGCCTTGCACCGAAAATCGTCGATGACGTGATGGCTGTCATCCGGCGCCTCAGGCAGGCGGGCATTGCCAGTATCGTGGTCGAACAGAATGCCGATGTCGCATTGAGCGTTGCCGATCGGGTTGTTGTGCTGTCGCAGGGGCATGTTGCCTGGGCGGGGGACGCGGCGGCACTGACTGCAGATCTCAGCCTCAAGCGCAAGCTTCTGGGAGGGCTGTCATGAGCGATACGCCGCTACTTGCGCTGGAAGGCGTGATCAAGATCTATCGCCGCGGCTTGCTCGACCGGGAGCCCGCATTTCAACTGCACGTGGATCGTGCTTTCATGCAGCCCGAGATCGTGGGCGTCATGGGGCCAAACGGCGCCGGCAAGACGACGCTATTCGAGATGATCGCGGGATCGAACGTGCCGTCGGAAGGGCGCGTGATGGTTGCCGGTCAGGACATGCAGAGGGTTCGCTATCTTCAGCGTGATCGTCTGGCCATTCATTACCATCAATCCTATCAAGTCCGTCAGTTCAGAAAGACGAGACCGTCCTTCACGATGGAGCAGGCTGCAAGCGCCTATCCGCTCGTTCATCTGTTCGATGAACCGCAGTTCAATACCCAGGATGGCTATATCGGATTCATGCTGGATTTCTTCCGCAAGCTGCGCACTGAGAATCGGCTCGTTTTCATCTGCCTGCATCCGACGGCGACGTTTCAGCTGACGATCCTCAAGGAGATCTGCGAGCGTTTCCTGTTCGTCAGCGGCGGAGCGGTCACTAACTATGCTCATTTTGATGACCTCACCAGCCAGCCCGATGTCCGCCAATATCTTGGTGTGCTGGCCCCCTGAATAGACTCGCAACTCAATTCACGACAAACCGAAATCTGGAACAGGATTCAATCCATGCAGCGACAATATCTCGATACGCTCCCGCACTATATCAATGGCGCATGGGTCCAACCAACTTCGGGCGATTACCAGGATGTGATGAATCCATCCACGAATACGCCCATCGGCAAACTCGGGCATGCGTCAAAGGCCGATCTCGACAAGGCGATCGCGGCTGCTCAATCCGGCTTCAATACCTGGCGACGCGTCTCCGCCTTCGAGCGCAGCAAGATCCTGCGCAAGGCTGCCGATCTGGTGCGCGCGCGGGTCGAGCAGATCGCCACCATTCTCACCTTTGAGCAAGGCAAGCTCCTGGCCGAGGCGAAGCTCGAAGTCATGGGCTCGGCCGACGTCATCGAATGGTTCGCCGAGGAAGGTCGCCGCGCCTATGGCCGCATCATTCCGGCGCGCGCCGACGGCGTCCGCAACATGGTGCTGATGGAGCCTGTCGGTCCGGTGGCGGGCTTCTCGCCCTGGAATTTTCCGGTGTTACAGGCTGCTCGGAAAATCTCCGGTGCGCTTGCCGCCGGTTGCTCGATCATCATCAAATGCCCGGAGGAAACGCCGGGTTCGCCAATCGAGTTCGTAAAATGCTTCGAAGAGGCCGGTGTGCCCGCCGGTGTGATCAATCTGGTTTACGGCGTTCCGGCCGTGATCTCGGAATATCTCATCAGCTCACCGGCGATCCGCAAGATATCGTTCACGGGATCTGTCCCGGTCGGCAAGCATCTGGCCTCGCTTGCCGGACAGCATATGAAGCGCTCGACCATGGAGCTTGGCGGCCACGCGCCCGTGCTAGTTTTTGACGATGTCGAGACCGATGGCATTGCTACACTTCTGGCCGGCATGAAATATCGCAACGCGGGCCAGGTCTGTGTTTCGCCAACGCGGTTCTTTGTTCAGGAGAGGTCCTACGACAAGTTTGTTGCCAAATTCACGGACCTTGCGCGCGGTATCACAGTCGGAGACGGGTTTGATCCCAACAGCAAAATGGGACCGCTTGCCAATCCGCGGCGGGTCAATGCGATGGAAACCACTCTGCTCGATGCCCAGGAGAAGGGTGCTAAAGTCGAAACGGGTGGCAAGCGCATTGGCAATGCGGGCAACTTCTTCGAGCCGACTGTACTGACGAATGTCCCCGCTCATGCGCGAATTATGCACGAGGAGCCATTTGGCCCGATCGCGGTGATGCTACGTTTCAAGGATGCCGATGAAGTGCTGGAGCGCGCCAATAGTCTGCCGTTCGGTCTTGCGAGCTATGCCTTTACCAAGGATGCGAAGACTGTAACCAAGGTGTCCGATGGACTCGACCACGGAATGGTATCTATCAATCATTTTGGTATCGCGCTTCCGGAAACGCCATTTGGTGGCGTAAAAGAGTCAGGTTACGGGCACGAGGGAGGTATTGAGGGGCTTAATGCTTACTTGAGTACAAAATTCGTGAGCCATCTCGGTTGAGTTTGGCAGCTAGTCTCTCATGAAACCGTGGACGCAATTCTTCGTTCTGGATGCGGGTGTAGGGGAAAGTATCGACGCGTCGACAGTTCCCTTTGTAGATCGCTTTTGACCGCTTATGGCGCAAAGCGGACATTGATACGAGCCTGGGATGGATAGCTTGCTTACGGCGCATTATGAACGGACGGTTGAAGTCATTCTTCTCAAGATGAGCGGACATTCTCAGAGCTCACGGGAGTGGGCCAACGCAATCTTTGATAGTATCCGTTTGTAAAGGCGGATTGCAGGCGATGCGTGATCGCGAGGTAAAGTCTTACGTCTTTTTCGCGATCATGAAATCGAAGTCGCAGCCCTTATCGGCTTGCGTTACTGTCTGCTGAAACAGGCGAGCGTAGCCACGTTCAGGCAGGACTGCATGAACCTTTGACTGTGCTGCGCGGCGCCCGTCGAGTTCGGATTCATCGACCAGGAGGTTGATGGACCGCCCATCGACGTCAAGCCTGATCTGATCACCGTTGCGGACCAGTCCGAGCGGGCCGCCCACCGCGGATTCGGGCGTGATATGCAGCACGATTGTGCCGAATGCAGTGCCACTCATGCGGGCATCTGAAATGCGCACCATGTCCTTCACGCCTTGTCGGCCGAGCTTTTTGGGGATCGGTAGATAGCCCGCTTCCGGCATGCCGGGAGCGCCTTTGGGGCCGGTGTTCAGCAATACCAGAACGTCGTCGGCCGTTACGTCGAGATCGGGATCGTCGATCCGTAGTGCCATGTCCTCGACAGAAGTAAACACCACGGCGCGGCCGGTGTGCTGCAGCAGCCGGGGCGTCGCGGCCGAGCGCTTGATGATCGCGCCGCCTGGTGCGAGGTTGCCGTACAGCACGGCCATGGAGCCTTCGGCCTTGATCGGATTGCTGCGCGGCCGGATGACGTCCTGACCGGGGACGATCTCAGCTTCGGCCGCAATCTCGCCCAGCGTCTTGTCTGCGATGGTCGGCGCGCTGCCATCAATAAGGTCGCCAAGTTCTGCAAGCAACCTGGGCATGCCACCAGCGTGATGGAAATGTTCCATGTAGTGAGCGCCCGAGGGTTTCAGATCGATCAGCACAGGCGCAATGCGACCGATCTCGTCGAGCATGTCGAGATCGTAACCATAGGGCGTTCGGTTGGCGATCGCGGTGAGATGAATGATGCCGTTGGTGGAGCCGCCGATCGCTTGCATGACAACGGTGGCATTACGGAAAGCTGCAGGTGTCAGCAATTCCGAGGGACGTGGTCCGCCGCTTACCGCTATTTCGGCGGCGCGCTTGCCGCTTGCTTCGGCGAGACGGAAACGTTCGGCGTGCGGGGCAGGGATGGTCGCGCTCATCGGCAGCGACAGGCCCAGTACTTCCGTGACGCAGGCCATCGTGCTGGCGGTACCCATCACCATGCAGGTCCCGACGGAGGGCGCGAGGCGTTCGTTGACTATCTCGATTTCCTCGGCGTCGATCTCGCCGGCGCGGTGCGCGCTCCAGAGGCGGCGACAATCGGTACAGGCGCCGAGCACCTCACCCTTGTGATGACCGACGACCATGGGGCCGACAGGGATCACTACCGTCGGCAGATTGACGGATGCCGCGGCCATGATCTGGGCCGGCAGCGTCTTGTCACAGCCGCCGATGACCACGATGGCGTCCATCGGCTGCGCGCGGATCATCTCCTCGGTGTCCATGGCCATCAGGTTGCGCAGGAACATCGAGGTGGGGTGCGCAAAACTTTCGTGGATCGAGATGGTCGGGAACACCATGGGCATCGCGCCGGCCAGCATCACGCCGCGCTTCACCGCCTCGATGATGGCAGGGACGTTACCGTGGCACGGATTGTAGTCGCTGTAGGTGTTGGTGATTCCAACGATCGGGCGCTCCAGCGCATCGTCGGAATAGCCCATCGCCTTGATGAACGCCTTGCGCAGAAATAGCGCAAATCCCGCGTCGCCATAGTTTGTCAGCCCTTTGCGAAGCCCTTTGGACATGTCGTTTCCCCCTGCGGCCACCAAAGCCGATTTTCTTCGTTACATCGCCGGCGTCGTTGGAATTGTCAATAATCCTATTCGATACAGCGGATATAATCGCTAATACCGCGGAATTGGATATTTATTATTGACAATATACCTGGACCTGTTCCAGGGTCCGGCCCAATAAAAAACAGACATCCGGAGGAGATCACCATGACGGCACGGAGAATTGGACTGGCTGCGGTTGTCGCGGCGGCCACCATCGCGAGCGCTGCTCCCGCTTTTGCGCAGGCCACGCAGATCACGATGTGGAGCAACTGGCCCGACGAGCCCGCCAAGAAGGATTGGGTGACGACGCGGGTGAAAGACTTTGAGGCTGCGAACAAGCAGTGTTCGGTCAAGCTCAGCTTCATCCCGAAAGCGGATCTCTACACCCAGGCCAAATCAGCGGTGCGGACCGGGCAGGCGCCCGACATCTTCTACATGGAGCCGGATCAGCCGGAATTTCTCGCCGGAGGCTTCCTCGAACCGCTGGATAGCTATGTCGATCTGGCGCAATACGAGGACTGGTCGAAACCAGCCTGGACATCGAAGGGCAAAGTCTACGGCCTGCCGGTCGAGGCTTATACGGTCGAGCTCTACTACAATAAGGACGCGGTCAAGAAGGTCGGCGTGGATGTACCGGCGTCGTTCCAGCTAACGCAGGAGCAGTTCACCGATCTGGTGAAGAAGGGCGTTGCCGCCGGCATCACCCCGGTGTCGCAGGGCGTCGGCGATCGTCCGTTCCCGGGTGGCTTGCTTCTGTTCGAGTCGCTGCTGCGTAAGCTCGGTATCGAGGACTATGGCAAGCTGCTCAATGGTGGGCTGTCGTTCAAGGATCCGCGCGTCGTTGAAGTCATGACCTGGATGAAGGGGCTGGTCGATGCCGGTGCCTATCCGAAGAGTTTTTCCACGCTGAAGCTCGGTGAGTCCCACTTCTATTTCTACAACACGCCGGGCGCGCTGACCTTCCCGGATCCGAGCTGGTTCACGGGTCGCGCCTTTGCGCCACCGGAAGGTGGTGGCATGCCGGCCAATTTCCCGCTCGGCATCATGCAATTTCCGGCAATGGACAAGGGCGCTTGTCCGGATTGCAAGACGCTCGCCGTCGCCGGCAGCTTCGTGATGTATTCAAAGAGCAAGAACAAGGATTGCGCCGGTGCGCTGATGAAATCCATGGCCACCGTCGAGAATGGCACCAAGTGGATGGAGCAGGTCTCGCTGCAGACCGGTCTGAAATCCGACCCGGCCAAGATCAACAGCCCGCGCAAGGACTACTTTGCGGAGCTCAACGCACGCAACAAGAACGTCAAATACTTCTTCGGCACGCCTCTGCTGTATTACCGCGCCAAGTGTGCGGAGACCTACACCCAGGTCATGAACAACGCTTTTCCGGCTGGCCTTCTGAGCGTTCAGGAAGCCGCGGAGAAGATGGACAGCGCCTGCTTCAAGAGCTGAGTACTAACAATGACATCGATCAGCATTCCATCCGCTGCCGAGGAGGGGGCTCAGCACGCAGCCCCCTCGCTGGCCGATCCGCGCCGGGCGAGCTGGTGGGTGCTGGCCGTCTTTCTGGCGCCGGCTTTGGCGGTGTATATCGGACTGACCGCCTATCCGGCGTTTCGAACCTTCTATGACAGCTTCTTCACCATTGAAGGTCTCGATGCGACCTTCGTCGGCCTGGATAACTATCGCGCGCTGATGTCCGACGAGACGTTCTGGGTGTCGGTGCGGAACACATTCATCTGGTCGTTCATCGCGCCCGTGCTCGATGTTGTGACAGGCCTGCTGCTCGCACTGGCGCTATATGCGGGCGTTCCTGCCGCGCGCTTCCTGCGGGTCGCGTGGTTCACTCCGGTCCTTCTATCCTACGTCGTCGTCGCGATCCTCTGGATGTGGATATTCAACTACGACTGGGGAATCCTCAACGCCATGCTGCGCGCCGTCGGGCTTGGGGCACTGGCGTCGTCCTGGCTCGGTGATCCAAATTTAGCGCTCGGCGCACTCATCGTGACCCATGCCTGGAAATGGGCAGGCTTCAACATGGTGGTCTGTCTCGCGGCGATTCATTCGTTGCCGCGCGAGGTACTAGAAGCCTCCGAACTCGACAATTGCGGCTGGGGCGCCAAGCTGCGCTACGTCATTGTGCCGATGCTGCGGCCGACCTTGCTGAACCTTTATATTCTTGCCTTCATCGGCAAGATGAAGATCTTCGATCTGGTCTGGATCATGACCCAGGGCGGCCCGCTATGGGCGACCGAAACCGTATCCACCTACGTCTACAAGCGTGCTTTCAACTGGAACACCTTTGATCTCGGATATCCTTCCGCCATCGCGTCGGTGTGGTTCGTGGTGGTCTGCGCCGCTGTCATCATCCTCAATCGCCTTCTGGCGACCCGCGAACGTCTGGAGTACTGATCGTGGCTGCCATGCTTGCGGAACGCGCACCTTTGCCGCGTTTCTTCAGCCGCGGAGCGCTTGCTCTCGTGCTGGGCCTCTACACTATCTACACGCTGGGACCGTTCCTGTGGCTCGCCACGATGTCGGTGCGCACCACCGCCGAGATCAGCGCCGACCACTATGCGTGGCCCAAAGTGTTCCACTGGGAGCAGTTCCGGATCGCCTGGGTCGATTCCGATTTTGCGACCTATTTCTGGAATTCCACGATTGTCGTGGTGGGCGCCGTCGCCGTCGTGACGCTGCTTGGCGCCGCAGCAGCGCATGCGTTGGCGCGCTATCGTTTCCGCGGCAATCGGCTGGTCTACGGCATCCTGTTCTCGTCGATCATTTTCCCGCCGCAGATTACGTTGATCTCGCTGTATCAGATCCTGGTCGACTACAATCTTTACAACAGCCTGCTCGGGCTGACGCTGGTCTATGTGTCGCTGCAGCTGCCGCTGACAATCTATCTTCTGGAAGGGTTCTTTGCGCGCATTCCGCAGGATCTGTTCGACGCCGCCAAGATCGATGGCTACGGCGATCTCGAAATTTTCCGGCGCATCGTGCTGCCCATCGGCATGCCGGCGATTGCCACTACGCTGATCCTGAACTTTATCCAGCTCTGGAACGAGTTTCTGTTTGCCGTCGTGCTGATCACCGATCCTGACAAGCGCACGCTGCCGGTCGGCATTCGCGCCTTCATGGGCGATCATTTCCAGGACATCGGCATGATCGCCACCGGCGTCATGATCTCCGTCATTCCGGTGATCATCGTCTACGTTTTCTTCTCAGAGAAACTCATTCGCGGCATGACTGCCGGCGCAATCAAATAAGAGGCAGCCATGGCCGTTGTCACCCTCGACAAACTCTCCAAACAATATGGGCCGACAGGTCCGGTGGTCGTTGACAAGGTCGATCTTCATATCGGCGACGGCGAATTCATGGTTCTGCTCGGGCCCTCAGGCTGCGGCAAGTCGACGACACTGCGCATGATCGCGGGCCTGGAAGAGATCAGCTCCGGCAAGCTCTCGATTGGCGATCGCGTAGTCAATCAGGTGCCGGCCAAGGATCGCGACATCGCGATGGTGTTTCAGTCCTATGCGCTCTATCCGCATATGAGCGTTGCGGACAATCTCGCCTTCGGCCTGCGCCGGCGCAATTTCGCCGCTGCCGAGATCGAACGCCGGGTGCAGGATGCGGCGAATATTCTTGGTCTGACGCCGCTGCTGACGCGCAAGCCCAGCGCGCTGTCCGGCGGCCAGCGCCAGCGTGTCGCACTCGGGCGCGCCATGGTGCGCGAGCCGATGGTGTTCCTATTCGACGAACCGCTGTCCAACCTCGACGCTGCGTTACGCGTCAACACCCGCAGCGAGATCATCAAGCAGCACAAGCGGCTGGGATCGACGATGATCTATGTGACCCACGACCAGGTCGAGGCCATGACCATGGGAACGCGGATCTGCGTCATGAATGCCGGTCGCGTTGCTCAGATCGGCGCGCCGCTCGACGTCTATTGGGAGCCGGCGGACACGTTCGTCGCCCGATTCCTGGGATCGCCACCGATGAATCTGGCGACGGCGGTTGTCGCTTCGGCCAATGAAAGCTCTGTGGCACGAAGCCAGAGCCTTGAGACGGCGCTGACGCGCTGGTCGCCTCAGTTATTGGGAAAGCTGGTAGACCAAAAAGTGACAATCGGCGTGCGCGCCGAGGATTTGCATATCAACAAGGCGGCGTTGGGCAGCGAGCCTGCGGGCCATGTGCGGGGGCGTACGATCGCGGTGGAGCCGTTGGGCGCGGAAACCTTGCTGTTGGTCGAAATCGAACCCGACGTGGAGTGGACGGCGCGATTGCCGCGTCATGTGCCTGTCGCCATCGACGAGACCGTCGATCTGTATTTCCCGGTCAATGCGGTCTTCGTGTTTGACGCAACGACGGGCCGGGCCGTCATCGGCGAGAAGCGTCGGGATATCGGGCAATGAGCAAGCCGTTGCGGATCGGATTGATTGGTGCGGGGTGGGTCACGCAATATCATCTGCTGGCATGGCAAAAGCTCGCGGGGCGTGCCGCGGTCGTCGCGATCGCCGATCCCTCGTCGGAGAATGCTGCTGCGCGCGCCCGGCAGTTCGGTATCGGGCAATGCTTTTCGCGTGCGGAAGACATGCTGGCGGCATGTGAACTCGATGCGGTCGATATTGCTGCGCCGCGTGCCTTCCATGCGCCTTTGGTACGCCTCGTCGCCGATCGTGGTCTGTCGGTGCTTTGCCAGAAGCCGCTCGCCCCGACACTCGCAGAAGCCGAGGCGTTGGCGCGTGATGTCGAGGGTCGCATCCGGTTGATGGTGCATGAGAACTGGCGCTTTCGTGCATACTATCGCGATGCCGCATCCTGGATCAGGGACGGTCGTATCGGGGCGGTGACAGCTGCCCGTCTGACGCTGCTGACATCGGGCACGATTCCCGATGCAAACGGCCAATATCCTGCGATCGAGCGCCAGCCGTTCATGCGCGGCGAGTCCCGCATGCTGGTGGCTGAAGTACTAATTCACCATCTCGATACTTTGCGCATGCTGCTAGGCCCGCTGGATGTGATCGCGGCGGCGCTGACCCAAACATGTCCGGATATTGCGGGTGAAGACGGTGCCGTGATCCAGATGCGATCCCGCGGCGGCGCCGGTGTGTCGTTGTTCGCGAGCTTTGCAGCTCATGGCGCGCCGATATCGCAGGCCGATCAACTCGAAATCCTTGGCACGATTGGCTCAATTCGGCTCGAAGGTACGCAGCTGAAGCTGACGGGCGCGCAAAGCGAGATCCGCGCCTACGATCTAGCTGCGACCTATCAGGGTTCCTACGATGCGACCATCGCGCATTTCATCGATGCGCTGCAAAGCAGCGCGCCTTTCGAGACCTCTCCCGCGGACAATCTGCAAACCCTGCGCCTTGTCGAGGATTGCTACCGGTTGTCAGGGCGCGAAGCATCTCGAGGCAATGCCAGATGACCGTCACCAAAATTGCGTCACGCGCCGATGAACAGGCCGAGATCATCCGACGTGTCGAAGAGGATATCATCTTTGGCCGATTACCGCCCGGCGCGCGGCTGATCGAAGACAACCTGATGGAACGCTATGGCGCCTCGCGGCACTTCGTGCGCCAGGCGCTGGTGCATCTCGAGCATACCGGCATCGTCCAGAGGGAGAAGAATGTGGGCGCGACAGTGCGTTCCTATTCGACGGCCGAGGTGAAGCAGATCTATGAAGTGCGCGAGATGCTCACGCGCCAGGCCGCACTGATGATCCCGTTGCCAGCCAAGGCGTCGCTGATCATGGAGCTCGAAGCCATTCAAGCAGAATATGTGCGGTATGCCGAGCGCGGCGATTTGCGCGGCATTCACGACACCAATGACGCGTTCCACATCGCTCTGTTTGCGGCGTGCGGAAACCCGTATCTGGTGCGATCGCTGCAGGATTACATGGGCCTGACACTGCCCATGCGTGCCAAGAACCTTGCCGATCACAACGGGCTGCAGGTGTCGATCCAGCAGCACGATATGATGATTTCACTGCTGCGTGGCAACGACAATTGGGCGCTGTCGCAGCTCTGCGTCGAGCACATGCACTCCAGCAAGGCCGATTACCTGCAACGCGTGGCCGTGCCCGGCCCAAATCTAGGGCCGGACTGACAGGCCAACACGTATATCGATTCCGCATCTCGACAAAGGACAGGACATGGATCTCGGACTTCAGGGCAAGGTCGCGCTGGTGCTTGGCGCCGGCGGCGGCCTTGGAAGCGCTATCGCGAAGACGCTGGCGAGTGAAGGCGTGCGTGTCGCGCTTGCCGACATCGACGCGGCCGCGCTCGATCGTGTCGTCGCGGAGATCAAGCAGGGTGGAGGCGACGCGATGGCCGCCGCTTTCGATCTGGCCGATCGTGCCGCGATGGATGCGCGCGTCAGTGCCATCGAGGCAGCGTTCGGCCCCATCGACATCCTTGTCAACAATACCGGTGGGCCGCCGCCGACGCCTGCTGCCGGGCAGGACCCGGAACTGTGGAGCAGGAGCTTCGAGCAGATGGTGCTGTCGGTCATCACGCTGACCGATCGCGTATTACCCGGCATGCGCGCCCGCAAATGGGGACGTATCGTGACATCGACATCGTCTGGCGTGGTGTCGCCGATTCCCAATCTCGGCATTTCGAATGCACTGCGATTGTCGCTCGTGGGCTGGTCGAAGACGCTGGCCCGCGAAGTTGGGCGTGACGGCATCACAGCCAATATCGTGCTTCCAGGCCGGGTTGCCACCAGTCGCATCCGTTTCCTGGACGAGCAGAAGGCAAAGCGTGAAAGTCGCTCCGTCGAGGACGTGTCTGCGGAGAGCACCGCCAGTATTCCTGCCGGCCGTTATGGTGAGCCACAAGAATATGCTGATGTGGTCGCCTTTCTCGCCAGCACCCGCGCATCTTACGTCAACGGCTCGGTCATCCGCGTCGATGGTGGTCTCATTACTAGCATCTGAAGGATCAAATCATGGCTCTCGACGCAACCGCCTCTGGCGTTTTCCCAATCGCCCCCACCCCGTTTCATCCCGATGGTCGTCTCGATGAAACCTCGCTAGGCACATTGATCGACGGATATCTCAAGGCTGGCTCCACCGGCGTCACGGTGCTCGGCATCATGGGTGAGGCGCCGAAGCTCGAGCCCGAGGAATCGATCGCGATTGCTAAGCATTTCGTGAAGGGCTTCGGAAAACTGCCGGTGATCGTCGGCGTTTCGGCGTCCGGTTTCGCAGCGATGCGCGCGCTGTCGCGAACCGTGATGGAGAACGGTGCGGCGGGTGTGATGATTGCTCCGGTGCCGAGCCTGCGCACGGACGATCAGATCATAGGCTATTATCGTCAGGCTATTGAGGCAATCGGCGCCGACATTCCGTTCGTGATCCAGGATTATCCTTTGACACTGTCGGTACAGATGACGCCGAAAGTCATCCGTCAGATCGTGCAGGAGAATCCTTCCTGCATTATGCTCAAGCATGAAGACTGGCCCGGTCTTGAAAAGATATCGACGCTGCGTGCGTTCCAGGCCGAAGGGTCGTTGCGACCGATCTCGATTCTGACCGGTAATGGCGGACTGTTCCTCGACTTCGAAATGGAGCGTGGTGCAGACGGCGCAATGACTGGCTACGCCTTTCCGGACATGTTGGTCGAGCTGGTCAAGCTGCAGAAGGCCGGCAAGCGCGACGAGGCGCATGATCTGTTCGATGCGCACTTGCCGCTCTTGCGATACGAACAGCAGCAGGGTGTTGGCCTCGCCGTGCGGAAATATGTGATGATGAAGCGTGGGTTCCTGGCATCGGATGCCCAGCGCAAGCCCGGCTCGGTTCTCTCGGTGAAGGCGCGCGAGGAGGTCGACTACATGCTGTCGCGTTTGGAGCGGGCTGTGAGGTAGTCGGTGGCAAGCCTCAAAGGCGGAGTTTTTCAACACGGCGCAAAGCGGACAGAGGCAGTCGTCAGCCTTGCCCCTCTACAAATTCCGCGATCTGCGCCTTCAGAAATGCCTTTCTGGAGATTGTTCTCCTGCCGGAAATAGTAGAGCAAATGAACGCCACTTTCGGATGGAGTAGCTACGCCCAAGAAACCTGTTGCGCTCATCCGCCGCGCAGTGCGCGGCGGAAAACCCCAAAATCGGCCCATTGCGTTTGAAGACTGGCGAGAAGCCCACTCTGGGCGAAGATCGAACCAAGTCTCCGCGCGCAGTCTCCCGAAAACGGGAGTTTCTGCGGTGTTAGCCGGAGATTTTTGGGAATTGGGCGGGTTATGGGGCCGATTTTGCCACCCGGAGACTTTCCCGCTCGCCTGAAAAGCCGCCCAATACGGGCCTTTCTCGACAAATTGGGGCTATCGGCCGTTTGGCCGGACTGCTTGGCTGGGGCGGGAGTGCCGTTCTGTCTCCGTGTCAATTCCCTGCAAACAGGGTATTTTACAGGGAATTTGCGATTTTCGACACCGGTGTTCATTTTCGACCCATCCATTCAGCGGATTAAAGGGGGAAAATCGTCGAATTCCCTGTGCCATCGAACAGGGAATTCATTTCGAATTGCAGGCAATAATGAAAATGGATCAGGGAAGACAAAAGCTGCTCTTTATGCGAGGGCTAGCTACAGGACTTGCTAGAACCTTTTATTGGGAATGCCCGGACCAGGGCGACGCATACGACGATGAGATTGCATCGTTGCGGGACTACAGTCGAATCGATCGAACGTTGGCGTCGCCGTCTTGGATAGGCAGTCTGTTGCGTTTCGCGTGCGTGAACCCAGGACATAGTCGTTCCAGAATAGCCAAATGGCAGCTTTCGGCGCAAAGCGGACATCGGTCTAGTTGTTACGAGTTAGTTCCAGATTTGCATCCGCACGCGCGCGCCGCAGAGTTTCGGACGGAAGTTCGGTGAAGTGTCGCTTGTAGTCCTGCGAGAACTGGCTGAAGTGCCAGAAGCCCCACTTCACCGCGATATCATAGACGCCGATCCGCTCGTCTACACAGTGCTTGAGCTCGCGGCGCACGCGATTGAGGCGGACGGCGCGTAGATAGTGGATGGGGTTGCTGCCGAGTACGTCCTGGAAACAGTAGTTCAGCTTGCGACGGCTGGCGCCGACGCCCTTGCAGATGTCGAGGATGGTCATCGGCTGTTCGGGCGTGGACAGCATGAGGGAGCAGGCCCGATCAACGAGACGCTTGCGGGTGCCGCCACTACGGAGGTCATCGCATGGCTCGAGGTTCGGTAATAGATCGATCACCTCGGTCAGCAGGTTATCCTCGAGCTGCTGCCGTGCTGCGGGATTGTCGAGGATTGCCGGATTGTCGTCGGTGATCTCCTGGACGTATTCCAGCAATTGGCGAAGACGTTGCGCAGCGACGGGATCGGTGCGCAATTCCCGCAGCTGGTGCCAGATGCCCTCAGGCAGCTCGATCTGCATATCCTGCAGCGTGTCCTCAAGCAGCTGAGCATTCATCACAACCCCGCGCAGTTCGAATTCGGGCGGGGTGCACATATCGACTTCGGCATCAAAGCACGCGATCACATTGCCGGACGACATGCAGGCGCCATTGAAGTTGATGTCGCCAGCGCGCCAGGGCAGGGCAATGCCGAAACTATCGACCCCGAGGTGTCCATACTGGCGAACACGCTGGCTGGTGGTTTCGCGGAAGACCTGGATACCTGGCAGCCGCACCTCGACAAAACTGCCGCGAAACGCGCCGGCGCTGATCTGATCATAGTCAAGCCGCCAGCGCCCGAGATTGGCGCAATGTGCATCGACATCGTTGCTCGACGCAGCAAACAGCCAATGATCCGAGGCGTTTAGCGACATGCAGGCCCTCCGGACAGCCATTCAGGCGGTGCCAGACATAGATTGATCTTTCGAAAGACCGTTTTGCAAGCGACGTGCCATCTCGCTGTGAGCCGCGGGGCGCTCAAGAATTGCTGATTTTTGATAACGGTCAATTCGCATGCTCGCCGATGATCGCTCGTCCGGATCAATGCTGATGCCGGGCGACGGACATGTTCTGCGAGGATGCGATGAAGCCAAGCGATGTCATGAAAGGTGCTCCGCCCGCCGCTGAGGCGCTCGTGACCCGGTTCAACTGGCGCAAATATCCCTACAGCCAGTGGAGTTTTCGCAATGTCCGCCAGGTGTTGCCGACCGCCGATATACGGCGCGGTGCGGCGCCAAGGCCGCTCAAGACGGCATTTCGCGATCTCGGCGCCCTTGCATTCACCTATGGCGAGGGCGTCTCAACAACGCTCGCAGAGACGTTGGCCCAGACCTATGCCGATGGCCTCGTCGTGCTGCATCGCGGCGAGATCGTAACCGAGTGGTACGGCGAGGGCATGACCCCGCACACGCCGCATCTGGTCTGCTCGGTGAGCAAGTCGATCTGTGGCACGCTCGGCGGCGTGCTGGTCGAGCGCAGCCTGCTCGATCCCGACAAGCCGGTCACGCATTATGTCCCGGAAGTCGCGTCATCGGTCTATGGCGGCTGCACGGTCCGCGACCTGCTCGATATGACCGTGGCGATCAAGTTCGACGAGGACTACGACGATCCCGAAGGCGACGTGGTCAAGTATCGGCTATGCAATGGCTGGGACGTGCTGCCGGACGGAACGGCGCAAGGCGACCAGCGCAGCTTCCTCGCCACGCTGCGGCCGAATGGCGGGTCGCATGGCAAGGTCTTTCATTACGTCTCGACCAATACGGACGTACTCGGCTGGGTCTATGAAAAGGCCTGCGGCAAGCCCTATGCGCAGATTCTCTCGGACTATATCTGGGCGCCGATGGGGGCTGCGGACGATGCCTATATCACCCTCGACACCCATGGCGCGTCACGCTCGGCCGGGGGCATCTGCGCCACGTTGCGCGATCTCGCACGGTTCGGTGAAATGATCCGTCAGCGGGGTATCGCCAATGGCACGCAGGTGGTGCCGGGGGCGTGGATCGACGACATCCATGCCAACGGCGACAAGCAGGCCTGGAAAGACGGCGATCTGGCATTCGTGTTTCCAGACGGCCGCTACCGTGCCTGCTGGTACACGATTGATCCCGCGCGCAACGATCTCGCGGCGGTGGGTATTCACGGTCAGTGGATCCATGTCGATCCATCGACTGACGCCGTGATCGTGAAGGTCGCCGCCCAGCCCAGTCCGATGGATATCGCGATCGATCATCGCTGGCTTGCTGCCTTCCGAGCCATCGGTGCGCATCTGACCGCGTAGTTGTCCGACATCGTCCTTTCGATTTCAATTCCCATTGCCCCGGAGATCGTCATGTTCAATGATTTCAGCCGACGCTCGTTGCTCAAGGCAGGTGCCGCAGGGCTTGCTGCCGGGATGATGCCGCGCATCGCGCGTGCGCAGTCTGGCAAGGTTATCCGTGCAGTGATGCATGCGCCTTTGCGTGCCACCGATCCGGTCATCAACACGGCCTGGACCGGGCGCAATCACGGCCTGAACATCTATGACACGCTGTTCTCCACCGACTCCAAATTCCAGATCCGTCCGCAGATGGTCGATACCTATGAGGTGTCGGCCGACAAGCTGACCTATACATTCAAGCTGCGCTCCGGGCTGAAATTCCACGATGGCGCGCCGGTGACGTCCGCCGACGTCATCCCCTCGCTGCAACGTTGGGCCAAGCGCGACACCATGGGCGCGCGAATGATGACCTTCGTCGCCGAACTCAAGCCAGTGGACGAGCGCACGTTCCAGCTTGTGTTGAAATCGCCCTATGGCCAGGTGCTACAGACGCTCGCCAAGCCGTCGAGCATCATGCCTTTCATCATGCCGGCGCGCCTTGCCGCGCAGCCGCCGGAACAGCCGGTCACCGAATTTGTCGGCTCCGGCCCATTCCGCTTCGTTACCTCCGAATTCCGTCCGGGCAGCCGCGCGGTCTATGAGCGTAATGCGGACTATGTCTCGCGCGACGAGCCGTCGGACGGCCTCGCCGGCGGCAAGATTGTGAAGATCGACCGTTACGAGTGGATCAGCATGCCGGACTTCCAGACCGCGGCGAATGCGCTGATCAACAAGGAGATCGACTTCCTCGAAGCCGCGCCGCACGACATGCTGCCGTCGCTGATCGCGGCCAAGGACGTCACCGTGGCCGATTACAATCCGCTCGGCTTCATGTCGGTGGTGCGCATGAACTGGCTCAGCGAGCCGTTCAACAAGCAGGAAATCCGCCAGGCCGTCATGTATGCGAGCGACCAGGCCGACTGGCTCGACGCACAGGTAGGCAATCCCGACTACTATCAGGCCTCCGCAGCGATGTTCGGCGTCACCACGCCGCTGGCCAGCGAAGTCGGCTGGAACACCAAGCCTGATATCGCTCGCGCCAAGGATCTGCTCAAGAAGGGCGGCTACAAGGGCGAGAAGGCGGTGATGCTGCAGGGCACCGACTCGCCGCTGCTGTCTGGCTCCAGCACGGTCACTGCACAAAAACTGCGTGCCATCGGCATGAATGTCGAGGTGCAGACGATGGATTGGGGCTCGCTGCTGGCGCGCCGCGTCAAGCAGGATTCGACAGCGAATGGCGGCTGGTCGATGACCCACTGGGTCACCACGACCACCGAGTTGATGAATCCACTGGCCAGCACAGTGCTCGACACCCGCGGCAAGACCGGCGGCTTCTTTGGCTGGCCGGAGGATACGGAGATCGAAAGCCTGCGCAACAAGTTCGCGCTGGAGACAGATGCCGCTGCCCAGAAGACGGTAGCCGAAGCGATCCAGAAGCGGGCTTATGATGTGATGACCCATATTCCCGGTGGCCAGTTCAAGCAGCCGGTGTCGCACAGCAAGGCGCTCAAGAACATCGTCACCGCACCGGCGCCGCTGTTCTGGAACGTCGAGAAGACGGCCTGAGCATGGCAGTCGCCGGCGTCCTCCTGAAGCGATCGGTCTCCGTCATTCCCGTCCTGGGGGTGGTGGCGTTGATCGCATTCATGCTGCTGCGCTTCGCCTCGGGCGATCCGGTGGCGCAGCTCGCCGGCGATAATGCCGATCCCGCGGCCATCGCTGCCATCCGAGCGCGTCTCGGACTTGATCAGCCGCTGGCGATGCAGTTCCTGAACTGGCTATGGCGCATGTTGCATGGCGATCTCGGCACCTCGATCGTGTCCGGCCAGCCTGTCACGGCGCTGATCGCCCAACGCGTTGGCCCGACGGTGGCCGTGTCGATCACCACGATCGTGTTCTCGGTGGTGGTCGGTGTGCCAATCGGCGTGCTCGCCGCATGGCGGCGCGGCGGCTGGCTCGATCGCTTCGCCATGTGGACCTCGGTGACGGGCTTTGCGGTACCGACCTTCGCCATCGGTTATTTCTGGATCTATCTTCTCTCGATGCAGTTCGGGCTGTTTCCGGTGCAGGGTTATGTGCCGCTGAGTGATGGGCTCGGTCTGTTTCTCTGGCACCTTACATTGCCGACGCTGACGCTGAGCCTCGTCTATATCGCGCTGATCGCGCGCGTGGCGCGCACGAGCATGCTCGAAGTTCTGTCGGAGGATTTTGTCCGTACCGCGCGGGCCAAGGGCTTGCCGGAGCGGATCGTGGTGTTCAAGCATGCGCTGCGCAATGCGGCGGTGCCGATCGTCTCCATCGTCGGCATCGGCATCGCGTTGCTGATCGGTGGCGTCGTGGTGACCGAAAGCGTGTTCAATCTGCCGGGCCTCGGACGTCTCGTCGTGGATTCGGTGCTGGCGCGTGACTATCCGGTGATCCAGGGCGTGATCGTCGTATTCGGCAGCGCCTATGTGGCGATCAATCTGCTGGTCGATCTCAGCTATTCCTTCTTCGACCCAAGGATCAGCCAGCAATGAGCGCGATCACGGTCTCTGCACCCACCTCATCGATCAATATTCGCGCTTTCGCCGGCCGACTGCTGCGCAACAGGACAGTGCTGTTCGGCCTCTGCATCCTCGTGCTGTTGGCGTTGATCTCGATCTTTGCCAGCTGGCTATGGACGGTGGATCCAGCGGCCATCAAGCCGCGCTTGCGGTTGCGTCCGCCCAGTGCGGTCAATTGGCTCGGTACCGATAATCTCGGTCGCGATATCTGGAGCCGGCTGGTCTATGGCAGCCGCGTCTCGCTGGTCGTCGGCGGCTCGGTGGCCTTCATCGCCGTCGCATTGGGTAGCTTGCTTGGCCTGATCGCCGGCATGGTGCGCTGGATCGACAATGTGCTGATGCGCATGATGGACGGGATGATGGCGATTCCGGCCATCCTGCTGGCGATCGCGCTGATCGGCGGTCTCGGACCGTCCATCACCACCATCTGCATTGCCATCGCGATCCCCGAAATCCCGCGCGTTGCCCGCATGGTGCGCAGTGTGGTGCTCACGGTGCGCGAGGAGGCCTATGTCGAGGCGGCAGTCAGCATGGGCACGCGGCTGCCGGTGCTGATGGCTCGGCATATCGTCCCGAACATCATGGCGCCGCTGATCGTGCAGGCGACTTATATCGCCTCATCCGCAATCCTGATCGAGGCGTCGCTGTCGTTCCTCGGCATCGGCATGCCCGACGAGATTCCAAGCTGGGGCAACATGATGTCCGATGCGCGGCTTTATTTTCAGGTGCGGCCGGGACTGATGTTGTTTCCCGGCATCTGCATCGCGCTGACGGTGCTTGGCATCAACCGGCTCGGCGACGGTTTGCGTGACATGCTCGATCCGCGGCTGGCCCGATCGGTGGGAGGCCCGAAATGAGCGAAGAATTGCTCGACATCCGCGGCTTGAAAGTCGGCCTGAGCGGCGAGGCCGATGGTCGTCGTATCGTCAAAGATATCGATATCACGGTGCCATCGGGCGGCATTGTCTGCGTCGTTGGCGAGTCCGGCTCCGGCAAATCGGTCACGGCCTTCAGCGTCATGGGGCTGTTGCCTGACGGGCTGAGACCGGTGGGAGGCTCGATTAAGCTGCTAGGCGAGGAATTGCTTGGCGCATCAACAGAGCGCATGCGCGCGCTGCGCGGCAGCCGCATCGGCATGATCTTCCAGGAGCCGATGACGGCGCTCAATCCGGTAATGACCGTCCGCGAGCAGCTCGCCGAGCTCATCGAATGGCACTCGGACGTTCGGCCGAGCAAAGCCGAGGTCAATAGACGCGTGCTGGCGGCGCTGGAAGACATGCTGCTGCCCAATGCACCGCAGATGATGCATGCCTATCCGCACCAGCTGTCAGGCGGCCAGCGCCAGCGTGTGATGATCGCCATGGCGATGCTGCTGGAGCCGGTGCTGCTGATCGCGGACGAGCCCACCACGGCACTCGACGTGACCACACAGAAGCAGATTCTTATGCTCATCAAGGATCTGGTGAAGCGCAAGAATATCGGTGTGCTCTTCATCACGCATGATTTTGGCGTGGTTGCCGACATCGCCGATCAGGTGGTGGTGATGCAAAAGGGCGCGGTGGTCGAGAGTGGCGGCGCCGACGCGGTGCTCGGGCATCCCGCCCAGGCCTATACGCGCTTGCTGATCGACTCCGTGCCGAAGGGCATCACTATCCCGACGTCCGCGCGCGAGCTGGCGCCCGATGTGCTCGCGGTGAAGGGTCTGAAGATGACCTATGGTCATCGTGGCTTATTCGGGCGTGGTCGTGTCACCCATGCGGTCCGCGATGCCGCCTTCACGCTCGGCCGCGGCGAGATTCTCGGGGTAGTCGGCGAGTCCGGTTCCGGCAAATCGACGCTGGCGCGCTGCGTAGCACGGCTGATGAAGCCGACATCCGGCGAGATCAATCTGCTCGGCACGGATATCGCCGCTGTCTCCAATGAGACGCTAAGGCCACACCGACGCTACATTCAAGTCGTCTTCCAAGACCCTTATCGCTCGCTCAATCCACGCCTGTCGGTCGGACAGTCGATGATCGAGGGCGTGGTGAATTTCGGTGCCTCTCCGCAGGTCGCACGCGAAAAGGTGTCGGCGCTGCTCGAACTGGTCGGGATGGATCCGCAGGTGATGCATCGCTTCCCACACGAATTCTCCGGCGGCCAGCGCCAGCGCATTTGCATTGCGCGTGCCCTGGCCTCGGAGCCGCAGATACTGATCGCCGACGAAGCGGTGTCGGCGCTCGACGTCACCGTTCAGGCGCAGGTGTTGAAGCTGTTTGCTGACCTGCGCAGCCGGCTTGGCCTGGCGATGCTGTTCATCACCCATGACCTGCGCGTTGCCGGCGAACTTTGCGATCGCATCATGGTGATGAAATCCGGCGAGATCGTCGAGAGCGGTCCGACCGCGGAGATCTTTGCCAATCCGCAACATACCTATACCCGCGCGCTGTTCGCTGCTGCGCCCGGCCGCGAGCGTCTTCAATAATCTTCCAACCTACCGGCGCGATGCGCCTTCAGGAGTGTCGTCATGACGGTGATGCAGAAAATCCAGAACGATGCCGTGGTCGCCGCCATCCATCCGCTCGATCCGTTGACGCTGGAGGAGATCGGCGCCGCCTGCGATCTCGTCAAGGCGAATGGTAAGGTCACGCCGCGGTGCCGCTTCCCGATCGTACGGCTGGAAGAGCCAAGCAAGGCCGAGTTACGCAGTCATGCGACAGGTGCGCCGTTGCCGCGACTGGCTTTTGTGGTGGCGCTGGAATCCGAGACTGGCGCTGCGACGGAGTTCATTGTCGATTTGACGGCGGCTCGCATCGTTGACACCAAGCTGCTGCCCAATGCCGATGCGCCCTATGGCCAGCCGCCGGTGATGATCGCCGAATTCATGCTGTGCGAGCAAATCGTCAAGGCAGATGAGGGCTGGCGCACTGCCATGCGCCGCCGCGGAATGTCTGACAAGGACATGGAAATGGCGCAGGTCGATCCGTTTTCGTCGGGGTTCTTCGATAGGGACTTCGAACGGGGGCGCCGCATCCTGCGCGCGGTGACATTCTTCCGCGACGATCTCAAGGATAACGCCTATGCACATCCAGTGGAAGGTGTCGTCGCTGTCGTCGATCTCGTCCATCAGAAGGTGGTCGATCTGCTGGATGACGACAAGGTCATTCCGATCCCGAAGAAAAAGCGCAACTACGGCGCTCATGAAAACACTAATCCGCGTACCGACATCAAGCCTTTGAACATTGAGCAGCCGGAAGGGCCGAGCTTCAAGGTCGACGGCTGGAAGGTAGACTGGCAGAAGTGGAGCTTTCGCGTCGGCTTCACGCCGCGCGAAGGATTGGTGCTGCATCAGCTGTCTTATCAGGACGGAGATCGCAAGCGTTCTATCATCCATCGCGCGAGCGTCACCGAAATGGTGGTGCCTTACGCCGACCCGACCGCCAATCACTATTGGAAGTCGGCCTTCGATGCCGGCGAATATGGCCTCGGCATGCTCGCCAATGCGCTGGAGCTTGGCTGCGACTGCCTCGGCAACATCCACTATTTCAATATCCCGGCGGCCGACGAGCAGGGCCAGCCATTTGAGATGAAGAATGCGGTCTGCATGCACGAAGAGGATTACGGCATCCTCTGGAAGCACTACGAATTCCGCAACGGGTTGTTCGAGGTGCGTCGCTCGCGGCGCCTAGTGATCAGCTTCTTCGCCACCGTCGGAAATTATGACTACGGCTTTTACTGGTATCTCTACCAGGACGGCACCATTCAGCTTGAGGCCAAGCTCACCGGTATCATCCAGACTGCGGCGGTGATGCCCGGCGAGAAATATGCGTGGGGCGGCATGGTCGATGACAATCTCGGCGGCCCCACGCATCAGCATTTTTTCAATGTGCGCATACATATGGATCTCGATGGCGGCGGCAACACCGTCACTGAACATGAATTCGCGCAGCGCCCATGGGGCACGGACAACCCTTATGGCAATGCTTTCGATCTCAAGAGCAAGACGCTGTCGCGCGAACGCGATGCAGCGGCCATCGCCGACGGGCAAAGCGGGCGTTACTGGAAGGTCACCAATCCGAACAGCAAGAACAGCGTCGGCAATCCCGTCGGCTACAAGCTGATCGTAACGCCGAGCCCGGTGATGCTGGCGCAGGAAGGCAGCTTCGTACGCAAGCGCGGCGGCTTCGCCACCAAGCATGTCTGGGTCACGCCCTACGATCCCGCGGAGAAATATGCCAGCGGCGACTATCCGAACGTGCATGCTGGCGGGGACGGCCTGCCGCATTACATCGAGCAGAACCGTAATATCGAGAACACTGACATCGTGCTGTGGCACTCGTTTGGCCACACCCATGTCTGCAAGCCCGAGGACTTTCCCGTGATGCCAGTGGAATATGCGGGCTTCATGCTGAAGCCGAACGGTTTCTTTGCTGCAAATCCGGCCAATGACATTGCTCCGGAGCGCAACGGACGCAGCGTGCTGAGTGCGGACACTGCAGGTGCTGCGACGGCTTCGTCATGCTGCGGCAAATCCTGATCGTCATGATCGAGAGGCCGGGGCGATGATCTGCTGTTTGCTGGCGCTGCTTGCAGCGCTTCCCGGCTTGTCGATGCTCCGCCGAAATCATCTCGGTCGCGGTCACTGCGCGGTGCATCGCAGTCATATTACAACAGGTCATGCCGCGGCCAGGCAGATCACAATCGCCGCCGGCTTGGCGTTCGCGGTTACGTTGGGCCTGTTGACGGTCGGCATCTCAGGCATCGTGAGCCATCCGCTTGGGCCGATCTGCTCGGCCATCGATCGCGCCACGTTGGTTCGCTGATCCGAGCCATCTATTGATGAGGAAACATCATGCGTGACTTCATGGCTGTCGCCCGTTCCGTAGCCGTCGCCGAACGCGGCATGGCAGCAACCTCGCATCCGCAGGCGACGCTTGCGGCGGTCGAAATGCTGAAGGCCGGCGGCAATGCCATTGACGCGGCGCTGGCGGCCGTTGCGGTTCAAGGCGTTGTCGAGCCGCAGATGACCGGAATTGGCGGCGACTGCTTCGCACTGTATTCGCCGAAGGGTGGCGCTCCCGTTGCGCTCAATGGCTCTGGCCGCACACCGGCCAAGACCGATGTCAGCCGATATGCTGACGCGGGCGGCCGCGATATTCCGCCAACCTCACCCGAGGCGGTGACCGTCCCCGGCTCGATCGACGCCTGGTGCAGGCTGAGCGCCGACTACGGCAGCAGGCCGCTTTCCGAGGTTTTTGCGGCGGCCATTGACGCAGCCGAGAACGGTTTTCGCATTACGCCGCGTGTGCCGCCGACTGGGCAGCGTTCCGTAGCCGGGTCGAGAGCCTTCCGGACACCGCAGCACAGTTTCTGCCGCACGGTGAGGCGCCGACAGTCGGCGACAAGCGGGCCCAACCTGCGCTGGCAACCACATTCCGGCGCATAGCGCGCGAAGGCCGTGCCGGCTTCTACGAGGGCGAGGTTGCCGACGACATCGTCGCGACGTTGCGTTCGCTCGGCGGTGTGCATGAAGCCGGAGATTTTGCCGCCCAGCGCAGCGAATATGTCACGCCGATCTCGGCGTCGTACCGTGATCACGACGTGATGGAGTGTCCGCCGAACGGGCAGGGTCTTGCCGCGCTGATGATCCTGCGCACCTTGGCCGGCTACAGCATGGGTGATCTGTCCGAGGCAGATCGCATTCATCTGCTGGCCGAGGCAACCAAGGCGGCGTATCGTGCCCGCGATGCATATTTCTGCGATCCGGTAACGGATGCGGTCGATGCATCGCACTTTCTGTCCGATGATTACATCGCCGCCATCCGCGCAAAAATCGACATGGCGAAAGCTTCCACGGTGGAAAGCTGGGACGACATTGAGCATCGCGACACGGTTTATGTCACGGTCGTGGACCGCGACCTCAACGCGGTATCGCTGATCAACTCGCTATTCTATCCGTTCGGCAGCGGAATTTATGCGCGGAAGTCGGGTGTGCTGCTACACAATCGCGGCTGGAGTTTTCGCGCCACGCCTGGCCACCCGAATTCGCTGGGACCGCGCAAGCGTCCGATGCATACAATCATCCCGGGGATGTTGATGAAGAGCGGCCGTGCGGTGATGCCGTTCGGCGTGATGGGCGGCCATTATCAGGCCTGTGGTCACGCAAACTTCCTCTGCAATATGCTCGATCATGGAATGGATATCCAGGCAGCGGCGGAAGCGCCGCGCTCATTTGCTTTCGACGGCATGCTGGAGCTGGAAACCACAATTCCGGAGGCGATGAAAAACGAGCTTTCCGCACGCGGGCATCGCATCAGGTGGGCGGATGCCGGAATTGGAGGTTGTCAGGCGATCCAGATCGACCGCGACCGCGGCGTCCTGCTTGGCGCATCGGACCATCGGAAGGACGGCCTTGCGCTCGGATTTTAGTCCCGTGACAGACCGCTTTTGGCGCAAAGCGGACGTTGCTCAACACTGGATTCCGAACCTCCGGATAGGGGCGGTGACGAACTACGCCCAATCCGCGAAAGCACCTTATAGGGATGCAAAAATGGCATTCTGAACAGCAGGTTGATTGCGCTTGTAACAGAATGATCGTCCCCACATTGGAGTAGTCTAATCTCACTTGACTCTGGAGACGATTTCTCCCGTGGTCGCGTGCCAAATTTCAGTGTGGCTGGCGATATGCTCAACAATCTCACTTAGATGGCGAAACCGCGCCGGCTGGGCTGATATCCACGGATGGATGTGGAGACCGAAGAACTTGGTCGATGCGGCGCCTTCAGCATAAAGGCCGTCGAACGCATCCATCACCGCAAGCGCATAGTCTTCACTGGTCACCTTGCGATGGACGAGCATCTCCACGTCGTTCCATTCCGACTGGTTAGGAACGGAGATAAGCGGAGGCGTTGTCATGGTCGCGTAGGGCTGTTCGTCATTTCCATAGTCGCAAAGATAATCAAAGCCCGTCTCTGCCAGAATCAACGGAAGTTCGCGGGATTGCCCGTAGTCTTGCGATAGCCAGCCTTTCGGCCGCTGCCCTGTCGCTCTCTCGAGTGTGTCCTGTGATCGCGTCACGATCTGCCGCTGTTGCGCCAACGGCATTGCGGACGTGATCATCCGCGACGCATAATCGCCATGTGCCAGGAATTCGAAGCCGCGTTGTCGGAATTGATCGACCAGATAAGGGTAGGCGGTGACCGCCGCGTTGTTGGCCGCCACGCTCGCGCGCAGGCCGTGCCGGTCAAGAAGATCAAGGACCCGGAATATCCCGACCCTGTTGCCATATTCGAAAGCTGCGTTGGCGCGCAGATGCGGAGCATGCCGCGCAATGCCGTGAATATAGCGCCGGTCGAAGATCGCATCTTGCGGTGGCATCGCCTCGAATTGTTCGAAGTACAAATAGATAACGAAGGCAATGCGGGCGTTGCCATGAGGCTTCCATGGCTTGCGACCCGGCAGCGGCCAGTGTGGGTAGATGCCCTGGTCCAGAGCATGAGGCGTGCATGGGTGCATTAGCGGACCTCGTCGAAGAACCCGGCTCCGCGCAACAGCGGTTCGATCAGCGGGTAGTGATGCTCGTAATACCAGTCGGCGATCTGGCTTCCAGTCGCGAACCAGACGTCGTCATGTGCGCTGACATGAGCCAGAATCTCGTCGAGATATTTGGCGCGGTGCGGCTGTCCAAGGAAGAACGGATGGATCGGAATGCAGGCGACCCGTCCGCCGCCGTTCGCGCTGTCGCTGTAGAGCTGATCGAAATAGGCGATTGTATTTTTAGCGAAAGCCTTTGCCTCCACATTGCCACGGAAATTCATACCGTCATTGACGTCGAATGAGTAGGGGATGGCGAGCAGCTTCCCGCTCGGAACCCGCAGTGGCGTCGGCTGATCGTCGAAACCATAGTCGACATAGTAACTCAGGCCGAGTTCCGCGCAGAGGTCCTCGGTATGTTCGGTCGATGCAGCAAAGGGCGCGAAGAAGCCGCGCATGTCGCGTCCGGTCAGGGCCTTGTGCCGGTCGATCGAGTTCTGAATCACCGCTCTCTCATTGTCGCGGCTTAGGCCCCAGTGGTGACGGCTGTTGTAGATGCCATGGCTCATGACTTCCCATCCGCGGGCCTCACCGGCCTCGCGGATTTCAGGAAACATCTCGTACACAGCAAGATTTAGCGAGCAGGTGATCGGCAGTTGGTAGCGATCGAACACGTCCAGCATGCGCCAGAAGCCGATCCGGTTGCCGTAGTCGACGTCCGTGTAGACCATCATGTCGGGATGTGGCAGGCGCGGATACGGATCAACTTTTTGGCCGACGTCGCCTAGATATTGGTAGTGCTCGACATTCGGGACGATCCAGCACGCCATCCGTTTGCCGCCGGGCCAGCGCAGGTCTGGACGCTTGGTGATGGGGATATAGGCGATACGTGCGTTCATCAGCGGACTTCCTTGGTGAGGGGCGATGTGTTCAGCCATTGTATTGATCGCACAATCATTGTGTGCCGAGGAAGGCTGGCTACGCGGTCTTGCTCTGCCGGTCGGCGCATTGGGCGCCAAGCTGGATGGGCGGCGACCACGGTCGCGTAGGCGCCATCGTGCGGAAACGGAGCGCCTTAAACTTCGGCAAGTCGCTCAATTGGATAGCATGGTCGCCGGCCGTGCGGGGATATCACAACGGTCTCGGTAGGCCAGTCGGTCGCTGATTGGGTTCCTGGGGGAGCACGTGGCCGGCAGGAACTCGCGATCTTTGGTTAGCCATCTCATCAGGTGGAATAAGATCGTCGTGAATACAGGGCGATCCGATTGTGGTGTCAGTCTTGCTTTGTGGTGATTACCGCCTTTGCAAGGAGCTGCCATGGCCACTTTCACCAACGGGTTGTCGACAACCTCTGCGCGTATCAACGCATCCACCGGCCTGACTGTTTTGCGCCCTCGCGTTTTCGCCGGGCAGATCGACGCCGAGAAGGTCGAATTCCGCCTGCGTGGCAATATCAATTCGATTGTCGGAACTTGGGAGAACTAAGGAACGGACATGAGAAAAATCATACTTCTGACCACTCTGCTTGCGGCGACCGGCTTTGCAGCGCCCTCCTTTGCGGCGGACAAGGTCATCGTTGGATATGGAACTGGCACCACGGCGCTTCCATATTTCGTCGGCGTCGAGACCGGTATTTTCGCCAAACACGGCATCGATATCGAAGGCGCTAAGATTCCGCTCAATTCGAATCTGCAAAGCTCGCTGATTGCGAACCAGATCGACGCCGCTGCGGTCATGCTGGCGGTTGAGGGCATGGCAGGCAACTTCGTCAAGCCGGGATCGATCACCTATATTTCGTTGAACGCACAAAGCGACGACTACCGCATGGAGCAGTTCGTTGCCCGCAAGGGTGTGGACATCAAGTCGCTTGCGGATTTCAAGGGCAAGAAGCTGGTCGCGGCGCCGGGCATTGGCAATGTGACAATCGCCAAGGCGGCTCTGCAGGCGGCAGGTCTGAAAGAGGGCGACTACAAGCTCGATCAGCTCGACACTTCCCAGCACATCAACGTGCTGACCTCCGGCCAGTATGATGGCGCCTTCACCCTCGAGCCCAATGCCACCATGATGAGGGCCAAGGATGTCGCCTACACGGTCGAGGCGGGCGTCGTTGCCGATATCGTGCTCGGCAACCGCAAGGCCAAGGCCTATATGGCGGGCGGTGCACTATCGCAGAAGTTCCTGGCGGATCGGCCGGAGGTCGCAAAGCGCTATGTCGCTGCGTGGGACGAGGCGCTTGATTTCATCAAGCAGAAGCCGACCGAGGCGCGCCAGACCCTTCTGAAATACACGCCGACTGCACCCGAGATCGTCAACGACGTGCCGTTGGTGTTGTTCTCGAAAATTTCGGATGTCAGTCAGGCGGATATCGAGAATTTCCAGAAGTATATCGATTTCTCGGTAAAAATCGGTGTGATCCCCGGCGCCGTCGATGTCCGGCGTTACATCGTGAAGTTCTGATGAGCGCGGACGCTCGCACTTCCATTCTGAAACCGATGTCCGTCGCGGGCAATCCCGATGCGCCGGTCGATACCCGCCCGTCAAAGTTCCGGCGCCCGCACGTGACCGTGCGGGGGCTTACCAAGCGTTTCGATGACCGCACGATCTATGAGAAGTTCGATCTCGATCTGCCGCGCGGGCAGTTCGTTTCGATCTTCGGCCCGAACGGTTGCGGAAAATCAACATTGATGAACATGATTGCCGGCCTGATCCCGGTGGACGAAGGACAGATTCTGTTCGACGGCCAGACCATCGATGAGATCCGGTTCGGCTATGTCTTCCAGAACTACCGTGACGCCCTGTTCCCGTGGATCAGCGCGTGGGACAACATCGCCTATCCTCTGCGTTTCATGAAGGTACCGAAGGCGGAGCGCAACAGACGCGTCGATGCGCTAGTGAAGAAATTCGATGTTCGCATCAATCTGAAACAGTACCCGTATCAAATGTCCGGCGGACAGCAACAGCTTGTCTCGATTTTGCGCGCGCTCGTGGTCGATCCAGAGATTCTCTTTCTCGACGAGCCATTCTCCGCCCTCGACTATGAGATGACTTTGTTCATGCGCGACCAGATGCAGCGCATGTTCCAGGAAACCGGAACGACGACGATTATCGTTTCCCATGATCTCGACGAGGCCGTCTATCTCGCCGACCGCATCCTGCTGCTGTCTCGCGCGCCGGCCAAGGTCGTCGATTTTCCGATAGTGGATGTGCCGCGCCCGCGCAATGCGCTGACACTGGCGGATCCAGAGTTCAACCGCGTTAAGGGGCATTGCCTCGAAATCTTCCAGCAGCAGGTCAGAAAATGAAGAGCAAGACCCTTGATCGGCTGCGTCCGTTTATTGGAGTCGTGATCCTCATTGGCATATGGCAGGCCATCGTCACGCTCAAGATCGTCGACCCTGTGCTGCTTCCGTCGCCGGGCAAGACGTTCTCGGCTGTTTACACCGGACTGTTCGAACAGGGCCGGCTGGCCTTCGATTTCGGCAAGACGGTCGAGCGCGCTTGTATGGGCATTGCGCTGGCGACGGTGATAGGCGTTCCGGTCGGCGTCATTCTTGGGGCGTCGGAAAACGTCTACCGCTCCGTCGAGTTCATTATCGATTTTTTTCGTTCGACGCCGGCATCGGCCGTCTTTCCGCTGTTTCTCCTGTTGTTCGGCGTCGGTGAGATCACAAAAGTCTATATCTCCGCTTTCGGCGCATCGCTCGCGATCATTTTTAATGTTGCTTATGGCGTCATGAACGCGCGCAAGACACGCGTGCTTGCTGCGAAGATCATGGGTGCGCCGCCGTTGCAGCGGATGCTGGTAGTGCTGCTTGAATCGTTGCCGCAAACTTTCATCGGCCTGCGCATGGGAGCAACCCTCGCGCTCGTGCTGATGATCACGTCGGAGATGCTGCTCGGTGCGATCGATGGACTTGGTTTGCGGATCTTCGAGGAGCAGCAGCTGTTCAATATGCCGGGGATGTATGCGGCGATTTTCTGTTCCGGGCTTCTGGGTTATACGCTGAACCTATTTTTCTTCATAACAGAACGCCGGTTCGTCCATTGGGCTGGTCGATAATGCGTCAATCTCGCGACCGCGGCGCCTTGGAGTTTCTATGAATAAATATGTGAAAGACGATAGGTTTACGTCGCCGCAGCATTCGGAGGCCGTCGACGTAGCTGGCTGGATGCCCGAGGTGCCGTATGCCGACGAAAGCGCCTTTGCGGACGGCAAGGTGCAACTGCCAAAGACGATAAGTGAGCTGGCCGCCCATGCGCGCCGCGAAATGAATATTGCCCGCTATCCATCCAAGCATTGGTGTCTGCCGCGCACCAGCCCGGATGGCACGCAGGCACTGGACGTGCTGGTGGTCGGCGGCGGGCAGGCTGGTTTTGGCGTTGCTCATGCGCTCAAGCGCTCGCACATCGATAACATCCTCGTCGTCGAGGCCGAGCAGGAGGGCAGGGAAGGCCCGTGGGGTACATATGCCCGCATGCCGACGCTGCGAACCCACAAGGACAATGGTGGTCTTGAGGCCGGCATTCCCTCGCTGTCATTTCGGGCCTGGTATGAAGTGCAGCACGGCTACGGCAGCTGGCAGGCGCTCTATAAGGTGCCGACCGCTGCGTGGCATGCGTATCTTTCGTGGTTTCGTGAGGTCGCTGAACTTCCGGTACGCAACGAGACGCGCTTCGAAGGTTTCAGCCGCGACGGGTCTGGACTTATCGCCGCGCAGGTTACGGGACCGGCGGGGAGCTATACTTTGTTCACCCGCGCGCTGGTGCTGGCCACGGGTATCGAGGGAAATGGAATTCGCAATCTGCCCAGTTTGATCGGCGACGACATTCCGCGCGCGCTCTATGCGCATACCCAGGACGACATCGACTTTGCCGCTCTGAAAGGGAAGAAAGTTCTGGCGCTCGGCGGCGGCGCCTCTGCATACGACAATGCCATCATGGCCGCGGAGGCCGGCGCCGACGTGCACGTGTTCCATCGCGTGAAAGAGCTGGTGTCGGTCAATCCGGGTACCTGGGGTGAATTCAACGGCTATCTGGCACATTATGTCGAATTGCCGCCGGCGGCGAAATGGCGGTTCGCCAAGACGTTCGGCACGATCAAGAGCGGACCGCCAATCGCCACGCTGAAGCGGGCGCAGTCGATGGACAACCTTGCCATTCATCCCGGTGAAAGCTGGACCAGCATTGCTCACGAGGGCAATCGTCTAACGGTTGCGGCGACCAGCGGCACCTACGAGGCGGATTTCCTGATC
The DNA here is from genome assembly GCF_013359755.1 of Tardiphaga robiniae. Taxonomy (GTDB): domain Bacteria; phylum Pseudomonadota; class Alphaproteobacteria; order Rhizobiales; family Xanthobacteraceae; genus Tardiphaga; species Tardiphaga robiniae. The sequence goes on from NZ_JABMCJ010000089.1 coordinate 123,285, forward strand.
CTCGGCACAGGCTACCGTCTTGATCTGTCCGCCGTCCCGGCGCTGAAAGATCAACTCGACGATATAGCGCTGTGGCGCGATATGTACACGCCGCCAGCAGACCTGCCTGGCAATGGCCTCGAACTCGCGCCCTGGCTGAACCGGGATTTCACGTTCTGCCCGAAGCCGGGCGGTATGCGGAGCTGGCATGACCAAGTGTTCAATTTCTCACGTGGCGCGCAGTTGTCGATGGGCACGCAGACGATCGGCCTGTCCGGTATTCGCTTCGGGATGGCCCGGCTGGCCGGCTGTGTGGAGAGCTATTTCTTCAAGCAGGACAGTGCGCTCTATCTCGAAGGCCTGCAGAGCTGGCAGACGCGCGACCTGGCCGCATTGGATACCTGAGGACTTATCGTGCAGGCTTGACTTCTGGTATGGTAGCGTCGGCGCGTAAACGCCGGACATCAACCGGAGAGACCCGTGGCGCAAGACCCCGAAACTGGACAGACATCAGGCGTTCGCTCGGTCGATCGTGCACTGGCGATCCTGCAAGCGGTTGCGGGCAGCCATGATGGTGCCACGCTTGCTGACGTCGCTCGGCAGCTATCGCTATCGCCCTCGACGGGGCATCGTCTTCTGACAACGTTACAGGAACGTGGTTTCGTTCGTTTTGAACGGCGAACGGGCCGTTGGATGATTGGGCGTTCGGCGCTCAATGTAGGCGCCAACTACGCCGCGTCACGCGATATTGTCGCACTAGCGCAGCCTTTCATGCAGCAGGCGTCGGTCCTGTGCGGCGAGACCATCAATCTCGGATTGCTGGAAGACGGTCACGTGACCTTTCTCTATCGAGTCGAGCCGCGAACGCGCCGTAGCTACGTTCCAGAGGCGCGCGTTAGGATCCCGGCTCATGGATCCAGTATCGGCAAGGCGCTGCTCTCCATGATGCCCGAGCGCGAGGTTCAGTCGTGCCTGGAGCAGAATACGCTCGTCCCGCTCACGCCGCATACGCTGCTCTCGCAGAATGCTCTGCGGCAGGAATTCGAGTCGATCCGGCGCGACGGTTATGCCGTCGACAACCAGGAAAACACGTTAGGGCTACGATGCCTGGCTGCGGCGATTTCCGATGAGTATCGCCGGCCCGTTGCGGCGCTGTCGATGGCGGCCCCTATCGAACGCCTCAAACTTCAGCAAGTTGCTCAACTGGGAAGCATGATCGCCTCCCTGGCTGGAGATATCACGACGGCCTGGAGCGGTCGGCCGGCGGTACGCTAGGCCCGTAGCGGGCCGAGGCCTTGGAGAAGGCTGGCGATCTTCGGTCGGCCATCTCACCACGTGGAATAGGATTGCATTGACGATCGCGCGGGCCAGTTGTGGTGCCAGTCTTGCTTGGTGAGGTCATGTACCGCCTGTGCAAGGAGCTGCCATGAGTGTTCTGACCAAGGATTCGCCGACAAGCCGTTCGCGCGCTGCGTTTGTTGGCCTGTTTGGATTGTGTGCCGCCATCTTTGCCGGACCGGCTGGTGCGGCCGAAAAGGCTGCTTTCCTGCTGCCTGGCAGCATCAACGACCAGAGCTGGAACGCGCAGGGCTACCAGGGTGCCGAGAAGCTCAAGGCTGTCGGCTGGGACGTAGCCTATACCGAAAACGTGCAGGTCGCCGACATGGTCGAGGCGCTGCGCGATTATGCGCGCAAGGATTACAAGGTTGTGGTCGGTCACACCGGCCGGTTCCTATCGGCGATGGAGCGTATCGGTCCCGATTTCCCGAAGACGCTGTTCATTGTCGGTTCGGGCTCAGCCGGCGCCGGGACTAACGTGACCTCAATAGACTACGACAACACGCAGTTCGGCTTCATGATGGGCGTGCTGGCCGCGCGCATGAGCAGGACCGGCAAGATCGGTTCGGTGAACAGCCTCGAAGGGTTGCCGAACGTGGTCGCGCAAGTCGGCGGTTTCCGCAAGGGTGCCAAGAGCGTGCGCCCCGACATCGAGGTTAAGGTCATCTACATCAAAAGCATGGAAGACGCGGCCGAAGCCAAAGAGGCTGCATTGTCGCTGATCGCAGGCGGAGCCGACTTCATCAGCGGAAAGTTGAATGCGGGCCAGACCGGCATCATTCAGGCCGCCAAGGAAAAGGGAGTTTACGCCAACGGACGTTCGTTCGGTCACAGCGAGATCGCACCAGATGCCGTGCTGACCAACATCGTCGAAAAATGGTCCGACATGTATTCGCAGACGGCGCAGGAGCAGGCTAAGTCCGGCGGAGTCGGTGGAAAATACGTGCTCTACGGCCTGAACACGCCCGGCAGCACTGGTGCCGAGCTTGCCTACAATGCGACACAGCCGTTGAATCCCGCCGTGCCTGCGAGCGTGGCTAACGAACTGGACGCGTTGAAAGGAAAGTTCAAGGACGGGTCGCTCAAGATCGCTGTCAACCGCGAAGACGCGCACGGAGGAATCTGACCCTTGGCTATGGATTGATGCCCATGCTTGAGATGCGCGGCATCAAGAAAGCCTATGGCACTGTGCAGGCCAACCGCGGCATTGATCTCGATGTCGCGGCGGGCCAGATCGTTGGGCTACTCGGCGAGAACGGCTCCGGCAAAAGTACATTGATGAAGCTGCTGTTCGGTGTCGTCAGCGCAGATGCCGGGACGATCCGCTTCAAGGACAAGCCGCTCTCTGGGCATGGCCCCGCGCAGGCGATGGCTGCTGGCCTCGGCATGATCCATCAGCACTTCACGCTGGTGGAAGCGATGAGCGTGACTGAAAACGTCATGCTCGGTGCTCCTGGCTCGAGTCCCTGGCTGTCGCCGCGCGAGACGGCCAGCCGTATCAGGCAGGAGAGTGCGACTTACGGGCTCGACATCGACCCCGACGCGATGATCGGCGACCTGCCGCACGGCCGGCGGCAACGCGTCGAGATCGTCAAGGCGATTCTGCGCGGCGCGGATCTGCTGATCCTGGATGAGCCGACGTCCAACCTCAGCCCGCCGGAAGTCGAAGGACTATTGGGCATCATGGCTCGGTTGCGTGACCAGGGTCGGGCCATCGTCTTCATCTCGCACAAGCTCGACGAAGTGATCGCGATCTGCAGTGAAGTCGTAGTGCTGCGCGATGGTGCAGTTGCTGGAACATGCCGGGTGGAAGGTGCAACACGCGCCGGTCTGGCACGGATGATGGTGGGTCGGGACATGCCGCCACCCATCGCGCGCGAAGCTACCGCCGCGGGCCGCAACGTTTTGCATGTCGGACAGATGGCGCTAACCGAGCGTGGAGTGGAACGTCTGGCTCCGATTTCATTCTCGTTGCGTGCCGGAGAAATTCTCGCGATCGCAGGGATCGACGGCAACGGACAGACTGAACTGGCTGAATGTCTGGCGGGCCTGCGGCTTCCGACGGCAGGCGGTATCGACCTCGACGGTCACGATATCACGCTGGCAAGCGTCGGCGAGCGGACAGAATTGGGGATGGCCTATATTCCCGTCGATCGAGCCACGATGTCGCTGGTCACCGGAATGAGCGTCTCCGACAATCTGGCGTTGCGCGATTTCGACAAGCCGCCGCTGTCCCGGGGTGGATACCTGGCACGTAGCTACTTTGCGGAACGCGCCCGGGAGATGTCACAGCGTTTCGCGATCAAGGCCTCGGGCCCTGACATCGCCGCGCGGACGTTGTCGGGCGGCAATCAGCAGAAGATCGTGCTGGCGCGGGAGATCGGCCGACATCCTGCAGTCATGATCGCGCACCAGCCGGTCTGGGGGCTGGATCCCGGCGCCACACATTTCGTTATCGAGCAGATCTTGGCGCTGCGGGCCGCTGGCGGCGCAATCATCTATATCTCATCGTCTCTGGAAGAAGTGATGACGCTCGGCGACCGCATCGCGGTGATGCAGGGGGGGCGGCTGTCAATCCCGATCGACCGCGACACTGTAGACCTGACGCAGATCGGACTGATGATGGCAGGGGACGACAGCTTGATCCATGGCGCCGCGGCATGACCATCCTCTCTAATATCGACACGGTGAACAATGAGCCTCCACCGCGGAAGGTCACGTTCATGAAAGCTGCCAGCGTACTGCGGCGTTTGCTGGCAGGTACGGCGACACGCGCGACCCTGGCGGTGGCGCTGGCGCTGCTCGTAACTGCGGTGCTGATCCTGATCTCCGGCAAAAATCCGCTGCTTGCCTATGCCGCGCTATTAAAGGGAGCATTCGGCTCGATCGACCGCATCGCATTCGGCTTCAACAAGAGTACGCCGTATATTCTCGCCGGTCTTGGCGTTGCACTGTGCTTTCGCGCCAATGTCATCAATATCGGCGCCGAAGGGCAGATCGCGGTCGGCGGTATCGGCGCTACGGCGGTCGCGCTGAGCGGCCTGGCGTTGCCCGGCCTATTGCTGATGCCGCTTGCGCTGCTTGCGGGTGTTGTATGCGGCGCTGCGTGGTCTGGGCTTGCCGCCTTCGTCAGCCTCAAGCGCGGCGTTCATGAGGTTCTATGCACGCTGTTGCTGAATTTCGTCGGCGTCCTTCTTGTCAGCGAAATGTTGCATGGGAAACTGGGCGAACCGGGAGCCGGATTTCCGCAGTCACCGTTGCTGCCGCGGGCCATCTGGTTGCCGAAGCTGGTGGCCGGTACTGATCTGCATATCGGCATCGTTTTGGCAGTGATCGCGACCGTTGCTTGTCATATCCTGTTCTGGCGCACGACATTTGGTTTTCGCCTGCGGATCATGGGAGCCAGCCGGGATGCCGCACGTTATGTCGGTATTTCCAGTATCCGGCAGACCATGCGCGTGATGCTGACCGCCGGCGGCTTGGCGGGATTGGCCGGCGGTGTCGAAGTGCTCGGTGTGCATTATCGATTGATCGAGGGATTCTCGGCAGGATTCGGTTTCAACGCCGTGGGCGTAGCATTGCTGGCCTCGCTCAATCCCCTGGCCGTTCTGCCCGCCGGATTGTTCATTGGATTTCTGGAAGCGGGTGCGCTCGCCATGCAGCGTGAGGTCGGCGTGCCGTCATCGCTTGTCTTCGTCATTCAGGGACTGACGATGGTGTTCGTGCTGTGCGCGCTCGGATTGCGCGGCGAGCGAAGCAAGGTGTGACCATGGATCTCATGATGATTGCGGATCTCGCCGCTGCCACCGTCCGGATTTCGACACCGCTATTGTTTGCCGCTCTGGGCGGGTTGTTGAGCGAAAAGGCCGGCACATTCGCCGTCGGCATCGAGGGCATGATGCTTGCCGGAGCATTCACAGGCGCGATCTCGGCATTTGTGTTCGGCAACGTCGCCCTCGGTTTTGCCCTTGCCGCACTGGGCGGTGCAGCGACGGGAAGCCTGCTCGCTTTCGCAACGGCGCGCTGCCGCGCCGACCAGATGGTGACAGGCCTCGCTGTAAACGTGCTGGTTCTGGGCTTGTCCAGTTTCTTGCTGCGCGGACTGTTCGGCGGACGTGCTCCCGTAATCCGACTGACGCCCCCGGGCACATGGCCGTTGCCCTGGCTCTCGGAGATTCCAGTCATGGGACCTGTCCTGTTTCGACAGTCTGCGATTGTCTATCTGGCGTTCCTACTCGTTGTTCCGTTGACACTGTTTCTGACCAAGACGCGGGCAGGGCTGACATTGCGGGCGGTTGGTGAAAATCCGGAAGCCGCATTCGCGGCCGGTTATGATCCGATCCGCATCCGCATGATCGCTATCGTCGCGGGGGGCGCTTTGGCAGGGCTGGGCGGGGCCGTGCTTGCTCTTCAGGAGGTCGGCAGCTTCACGGACGGCATGACGAACGGTCGCGGTTTCATAGCGCTTGCTGCCATCATGGTCGGCCGCTGGACACCGGTCGGTGCCATCGCTGGATGTCTGATCTTCGGCTTCGTGTCCGCGCTGGAACTGCGCGCCCAAAGCTGGGGCTTGCCGGTCAGTTCCTACGTGATGCAGATGATGCCTTATTGCCTCGCGCTCGCATTGCTCGCTGGCGTGAGTCGGTCCGCCCGCCTACCGGCGGCGATCGGTGTTCCCTTCATCCGACATTAATACACACGCTGATCCGATGGAGTCCCTATGCATATCAACGTTCACAAGGTCGATATGGCTTCCCCGAGTGACGTTTCGGGGCTAGCTGCGCTGATCGATGCCGGCACGATCGATCCTGCGACGATCGTCGCATTGATCGGAAAAACAGAAGGCAATGGCGGCGCCAATGATTTTACCCGCGGTTTCGCCACGCTGTCCTATCAATTGCTGCTCGCCAAGAACCTTGCTATTTCGCCTGAGGACGTAGGCAAGCGCATCGCATTCGTTTGGTCCGGTGGCACCGAGGGCGTGCTGTCGCCTCACGCGACCATCCTGACAAGAACGCCGGCACAGGGCACGCCGGACGGCACCAAGCGGTTGGCGATCGGCATCACCATGACAGGTACGATCGCGCCGGAGGAGATCGGGACCAAGCGGCATGCATCTGCTGTCGCCGATGCCGTTCGGGAGGCTTTGGTGGAGGCCGGCATTAACAACCTTGATGATGTGCACTACGTCCAGGTGAAGGGGCCGCTTTTGACTCCGGCCGGCATCGCGGATGCGGACCGGCGCGGCGTCGCCACCGCGACGCGCGATCCGAACGGCTCGAAGGCATTTGCGCGCGGTGCGATGGCGCTGGGGGTAGCCCTGGGTCTCGGCGAGATCACGCAGGAGACGTTCGACACAACACGGATCGCTGGCGATCTCGATGTTTATTCGGCAGTTGCTTCCACATCGGCAGGCGGCGAGCTCATCAGCTGCGAGATTCTGCTGTTTGGCAATTCAAGTCAGGCAACCAGCCCGTGCCGCATGGGCCATGCAATCCTGAAAGACGCGATCGACGCCAGCGGCGTTCGCCGCGCGCTGGCCAGTGCGGGGCTGTCGCTGTCGGCAGAGCCGACGGAGGATGAGACATCCCGGATTGCGGCGATCTTCGCGAAAGCAGAGGCCAGCCCGACGGGCAAGATCAGGGGCCATCGCAACACCATGCTGTCGGATGCCGACATCAACTATGAGCGGCACGCGCGCGCCGCCTTGGGCGCTGTCATCGCATCAGTGACATCTGATACCGCAATCTTCGTGTCGGGCGGAACAGAGCATCAATGCGCACCGGGCGAAGCGCCGATCGCGGCGATCGCCCGGATATGAGCAGCACCGCTCCGCTCTGGACACTGACCGCAGCTCAGCTGAATCAGGCTTTTGCGGCGCGGATCGCAACACCGAGTGACGCAGTGGAGTCTATCCTCGCCCGCCACGACGAGGTCAATCCGCGCATCAACGCCGTCGTGACGCTGGATCGCGACGGTGCCAGGATCGCGGCGGCACAAAGCACGGCGCGGTGGCGCGCCGGTGCATCCAAAAGTGCCCTCGATGGTGTTCCGATTACCATCAAGGACAACATCCATGTCGCCGGGCTACGGACGACCTGGGGCAGCCGGCTCTTTGCCGATCACGTCCCGACGCGCGACGAAACACCTGTCGCAAGACTGCGCGACGCCGGCGCAATTATTCTCGGGAAAACAAACGTGCCGGAATTCACCGTGCAGGGGATCACTGACAACGCGCTGTTCGGCGCGACGCGCAATCCGTGGAATCCCGACCTGACACCAGGTGGTTCGAGTGGTGGTGCAGTTGGAGCTGTCGCTGCGGGTATTGGGCCGCTGGCTCTGTGCACCGATGGCGGCGGTTCGATCCGGCGTCCTGCAGGTCACACCGGGCTCGTCGGCTTCAAGCCGTCACGCGGGTTGGTGCCACGCGCGCATGGGTTGCCTGCGATCCTGCACGATTTCGAAGTTGCCGGACCGATCGGCCGGAGCCTCCGCGATGTAAAGATCATGCTTGATATCATCGCGGGTACTGAGTCGATCGCTCCGGAAGCCACTTCGAGACCGTTGCGCATTGCTTACATCCCGACATTCTCCGATGCGCCGGTCGATCCGACTATCGCCCGTAGTGTCGCAGCGGCTGCTAAAGCTTTTGCCGAACAAGGTCATCACGTGGAGCGACTTGACCATTTCGTTCTGGCTGAACCAATCGGCGCGATCTGGCCGACGCTCAGCGAAACCGGCGTCGCTTGGCTACTAGATCGGTATCCTGATCGGGATGGCGACGTCGGTGCCGGTGTCGCCGCGATGTCGGAGCGCGGTCGTCTGCATACGGCGCGGGATTACTTGAACCTGCTTCAGACGGTCGCCGATGTGGAGCATGAATTCATCGCATTGTTCGCGCGCTTTGATGTTCTGTTGTTGCCGACGGCAGCTGCACAGCCCTGGCCGATCGGCTTGTCGCATCCTGCTATGATTGACGGGCGACCGGTGGGACCTCGCGGGCATGCCGTTTTCACGGCGTTCGCCAATGCCCTGGGCCTTCCGGCCATCTCTATCCCCGGCGATCCAGCAGATGACGGGATGCCGATCGGCATACAGCTCTGCGGTGCGTGTGGCGCTGACGCACTCGTGTTTCGTGTCGCGGCGATCTTATCATCCGATATAGTGGCGGATATCCAGAACATAAGCTGAGCTGCGATCCGCAAATTTGAAGCTATGGACGCGATGCGTCGACAGTCACGCACCGGCGTGCGCGGGTTGATTCATCATGTTGTTGGAGTGAACAAAAAACGGCACGGCAGTCAAGCGTCGAACTCTTTGATGACACCCTCCGGCGCGTGCGTTCGTTGGCGCAAGTAACGCTTGTCTGCTTTTGGCGCAAAGCGGACACACGCGTAAAAGCTTCTGCGTGAGCTAAGCTCATCATTGGATCAAATGTGCAGTTATGCAGACCATACTGGCGGATAAGGGTTGCATGCGGATGTAGCACTCTGCGGATCTCTACCGCCGTCCCGCGTATTCCACCCCAAGTATACTTTCGAGTTCTGCGATGAACATGCGGACCTTCGGCAGCACGAGTTTTGCGCTCGGGTAGACGACCCAGATGGTGTGATCGCCCGCGCTGGCGTCGTCGAGTTCGAGGCGAACGAGCGTGCCGTCCCGCAAGTTCTCGCGGACGTTCCAATGAGAAAGAAGCGTGATCCCTGCGCCGTGCACACAGGCATCGTGCAGGGCGTCGGCGGTGGCGGTCAGGCGCACGTTGAGGGCCACCTGCCGCTCGCGGCCATCGATCCGGAGCGGCCAGCGGTTCATCGCGGACAGCGACAGGCATGCGTGGTGCTTCAAATCCGCGGCGGTGCGAGGCCGTCCGAATGCTTCGATGTAGCTGGGCGCCGCCACCAACACGCGGGGGCTGATTCCGATTGGGCGGGCCACCAGGCTATTCTCTCTGGGCTCCGTAAATCGGATCGCCAGGTCCATTCCTGTCCCCGTGATGTCCACGACGTCGTCGGTCAGCTCCAGATCGATCCGAAGTGAAGGGTGGGTCTTTAGCAAGCGCGGAACGATGGGGGCGATGAGCTTTCGTCCGAAGGCCGTCGAGGTGTTTACCCGCAGCGTTCCGGAGACGCCTTCCCTGGCGGCCCGAAGATTGGCGCGTGCAGCGAGTTCGCCTTCGACGAGCGCCTGCGCGTAGGGCAGGAACGCTTCGCCCTCCGGTGTTAGCGACATCGAACGCGTCGTCCGGTGAAACAGCCGGACGCCGAGATCCTTTTCGAGAGCGGCCAGCCGGCGTGTCGCCACCATGGGAGAGATTTGCAGTCGGCGAGCGGCCCCCGCAAGACTTCCCGCCAAGGCTGCATCGACCAGTACGGCGACGGCGTCGGTGTCCATTGTATCTTAATCCGATATGAGGGCTTATCGATTGGGGACACTACCGCGGAAATCGATGCAACGCTAGTTGTGGCTCAGCAACGCATTCAAAAGGGTTTCCGATGTCCGAACTTGCAACGCCCTCCGTCGAGACCGTCGCTCGACCGTTCGGGCGCCCTCTGGCCTTCGTCATGGCCACCGCGACCGGCATCGCGGTGGCCAACATCTACTACAATCAGCCGATGCTCGGGGTGATTCAGGCCGCATTCCCCGGCCAGAGCGCTGCGGAGCTAATCCCGACGGCCACCCAGATCGGCTATGCCGCCGGGCTGTTTCTCCTCGTGCCGCTGGGCGACATGATGGATCGGCGACGACTCATCATCGTGCAATTTGGTTTGCTGGCCGTTGCGCTCGCACTCGCCGCCCTGGCGCCGACCGCCTGGGCCCTGGTCGCGGCGTCCCTGGTGGTCGGAATGACGTCGACCGTCGCGCAGCAGATAATTCCGTTTGCGGCCTCTCTGGCGTCGCCTGAGCGGCGCGGCCAGACCGTCGGCACGATCATGTCAGGATTGTTGTGCGGGTTGTTGTTCAGCCGCACATTGGCAGGCTTCGTCGCAAGCCATGCAGGATGGCGCGACATGTTCTGGTTGGGGGCTCCTCTGGCCATCGTTGCCGGAACTACGATGGCGACCGCTCTTCCTCGTAACAATCCCTACGTGGCGATGCCGTATGGCGACGCCATGAAGTCCATGGTCAAGCTGTGGAGTTCCGAGCCAACGCTTCGTTCGGCGACCATTGTGCAAGCCGCTCTGTTCGCGTCGTTCACGGTCTTCTGGACCATCCTCGCCCTGCACCTGCGCGAGCCACATCTCGCGCTCGGCGCGGATGTCGCGGGTCTCTTCGGGATTGTCGGTGCCGTCGGCGTCTTTGCGGCCCCGATGGCCGGTCGGCTTGCAGATCGTCGCGGTCCGCACGTGGTCGCCGGTGTCGGAATCGCGATCACGGTCGCCTCGTGGTTCATCTTCGGCTTCTGGAGCAGCCTGTTTGGGCTGATCGTCGGCGTCGTCGTTCTCGATTTCGGCGTGACGAGTGCATTGATCTCCAATCAGCACGTGGTCTTCGGGCTTCATCCTCAGGCGCGCGGAAGAATCAACACGATTTTCATGACTGGCATGTTTCTCGGCGGATCGCTGGGATCGGCCGGTGCGACGATCGCCTGGAACGAGGGAGGCTGGATTGCCGTGAGCATGTTCGGTGCTGCGCTCGCGCTATTTGCGGCCGGTGTCCACGTCTATGTCCGCACGCGACAAATGCGACCGCGGCAAACGGGATGAATGGCGCAGCCTTGAAAACGGCTCCCGACCTGTCGCATCAGGTCGGGATTTAACATGTCTGACCTGCGCATTGTTATGCCATCGCTGAGATACCGCAGTGACTCCCGCCAGGGTGCCAAGATCCTTGAAAACCGAGCGAGGGCAGTTCATGGCGCAAAGCGGACATCGTTGACCCACGAAATCTCCCTCGTAGCATCGCTGCCGCTCGGATGGCCGCACAGCATCAACACGTTGGTTTCAACTAGCGATAGCCTGCCGTGCGATTAATTCTTGGCGATTGTAAGCTGGACCCATACTTCATTGCTCGCGACGTCGGTCGCGGCTCTGGTGTAGGTCTACATCGTCGCAGATCCTCGGTATCAGTGTCGAACTCGCGGTGGTGTACAGTTAGATGTGGAAGAGCGGTGAACAGGTGAACGAAAAGTGGTCGGCGTCAAATGACGTAGTGCACGCCGTGCCAGTTATGAGCGTCGTCGAGTTTTACGGTCTCGACGTGAATATACGTGCAGATCTTGCATAGGTAGACTCTCACCTCGACCCCGTCGTCGTACTTGCAGTGTCGATCTAAAGACATCTGGAAACGGCATCTCAGGCAACGCGTATTGTCTGCCATCTGCGCTCACCGCAACACCGCTGGACGCTTCTCGACGAACGCTCTGACGGCTTCGCGATGCTCCTCGGTCTGCGCGGAGCGGACCAGCCGCTCGGCCTCCTTGTCTAAAGATGCGGCGAAGCCGAGGTGTTGCACCTCGTCCAGGTTGTCTTTCATGGCACCGTAGGCCTCAGCGGGTCCATTCGCCAATCTCAACGCGATCATGAACGCCTCTTCGGCAAGCCTGTCGGCGGCCACGATCCGATTGAATAATCCCATAGTTTCGCAGCGTTGTGCATCGACTCTGTCGGACAACAACATCAGTTCTCTTGCGCGGGCGGCTCCCACCGCTCGCGTGAGTAGCCAGGCGATGCCGTAGTCGCCGCTCAGCCCGATTCTGGCATAGGCCGTACTGACGAATGCTTGCTCCGCTGCGATGCGGATATCGCAGGCCAATGCGAGCGAGAGGCCTGCGCCTGCAGCCGCACCGGGAAGGGCCGCGACCGTCGGCTTCCGCATCTCGAACAGCGCGCCGGTCAAAGTGCGTTGACGTTCGATCAGGCGCGTTACTTTCTGACCAAAGGTTAGTTCGTCTGTGCTGCTGCGGTCGCCCATGCCTTTCACATCGCCACCCGCGCAGAAAGCCTCGCCGGCGCCGGTGATCAGCACCGCGCGTATGCCATTGTCGGTCGAGCAGTATGCGATCATCCGGCGCAGGGCGGGTGTGAGTTTGTCCGACAGCGCATTGCGGGCCGCCGGGCGATTGAGCGTGATCACGGCGACCCGACGGTCGATATGACAAAGCAATTCGTCCGTTCCCGTTTCGACCGAAACTGGCGTCAAGATCGTCATGAAGAGTCCCCCCGTCGTGCACTGTTCGAAAATTGACAGTTCTAAAATAGAACTATAATCTTCGGGCAAGAGGCTGCAAGGCAGGATCGTCTCCGCTTGAGCCGATTGTCAAAGACGGCTGAATGACCGTCGGGAGGAAATAGATGCGCGGTCTGTCCGCGAAGTCCGATGGACTTCCGACGGAGCGATGTTGTGCCCGGTCGCGTGGAAACAGCATCCTCATCTCGAGCCATCCAGGCGTTGCGGTTGCCGAGCGAGTTGTGCATCGACGCGCAGGGGAGACAGTCGCATGAGCAATGTATCCGAGAATGGAGAATTCATCAGGATCGTCGGCGGTCGCGTGCTGTCTAACACCGTCGTCCGCACGCCCGTAATCCGGATTGAAAGCTTCCGCAGGGACGTGTCGAAGCAGGTTCAATGGCATTTCAAGCAGCCAGAACTAGCGCTCTTCTTCTATAGGAGGGGTGCGCGGAAGCTGCGCGGCAAGATGGATGGTCAGTCGTTCGACCAGCAACTTGCCGGCAACTTGGCCGTCTATCCGGCTGGCTTGGAGATCGACGGCGAATTCACCGTCACATCGGCAAAGTCGGATTATACAGTCGTGTTCTTCGACCAGACGTTCATATCGGAACGACTTCCAAGCTTTGCGGCAGCGCCGAGACTGGGGTTCGATAACCCCGCAATCGCCTTCGGACTGGAAGAACTGTGCAGCGAGCCGCATCATGACGACGATGTCTATGCGATGATGGCAGAGGGCTGGGCAATCCAGACACTCGCTGTTCTAAAGCGGATGAGCGGCACCAAGACGCCGCTTGGCAACCGAGGCGGTCTCACCCAGTGCAATCTTAAAAGGATCTCCGAGTTCGTCGAGGAAAACCTCGGTCGGTCGATCGGATTGATGGAGATGGCTTCGCTGGTCGGATTGAGCACTCGACATTTCATTAGGGCATTTTCCGAAAGTACCGGTGATACCCCCCATCAGTATGTCATCGGTCGGCGCATTGAGCGCGCCAAATACCTTATTACTAGTGAGAAGTGTTCGCTGACGGAAATTGGCCTTGCAGTTGGCTTCAGCCATTCGCAACATTTCACGACGAAATTCAAACAGCACACTGGTCTTTGTCCGTCGGGCTTTCGCGCCGCGGTGCGGCATTAGCAAAGTCGGAAAGCAATGTCGCTTTCACGTAGATCCGGCACTATCTGGCAAGCCTGGTCGCCCGCGTTCTTCTAACAGATCCACTCAACGGTGCGTCGTGCGCCGAATGCAGTGGGAATGGAACGCATGCCAGGGCCTCTTTTGGGAGTTCGCGTACTTGATCTGACCAGCGTCGTGTCGGGTCCATTTGCAACCATGTTCTTGGCGGACCAGGGCGCTGAGGTCATCAAGATCGAGCCGCTGGGCGGTGACATCACGCGCCGCAGCCGGGCAGCCATCGACAAGGCCGGGCAGTTCTCGGCGCTGTTCATCTCGTCGAACCGAGGCAAGCGCTCGATCTCGCTCGATATCAAAAGCGAAGCCGGTGCGCGGATTGTCAAGAAGCTCATCGCTCAGTCCGATGTCCTCGTGCAGAACTTTCGCCCGGGTACGATGGAGCGTCTCGGGTTGGGAGCCGACGAACTCCGGGCGCAATATCCGCGCCTCATCTACGTTTCGATCAGCGGGGTCGGTGAAACCGGGCCGTACGCCAAGAAACGCGTCTACGATCCGATCGTCCAGGGGCTATCGGGTTTCGCCGACATCCAGTCGCAGGCCGGCACCAACCGACCTCAGATGATACGGACCATCGTCGCGGACAAGACGACGGCAGTGCTGACGGCACAGGCCGTGTCCTCGGCGCTCTATGCGCGCGAGAAGACTGGACGCGGCGATCACATTCGGGTCGCGATGCTGGACGCCATGCTGTCGTTCCTGTGGCCTGAAGGCATGATGCAACACACCGTCGTCGGCGCGGAGGCCTCGTCGCCGGATCCTAATGATCGCCCCGATCTGATCTTCAAGACTGTGGACGGCTATATCACCGCGGGCACGATCTCGGATTCCGAGTGGCAGGGCTTCTGCCGCGCCACCGACGACCCCGAGCTCGTCAAGGACGAGAGGTTTGCGACGCCTGCGGGGCGCTCGGTCAATGCCACCGCGCGCATCAACAAGATGCAGGAATACATCGCCACCCGGACCACGGCCGAATGGCTTACCAGGCTGGACACCGCGGACGTGCCATGTGCACCGGTGCTGCGCCGTAGCGAGATCGTCGCCAACGAGCAGGTGGTGGCGCGCGGCATCATCGAAGAGTTCGAGCAGCCGTCCGTCGGCCGCGTCCGTCAGCCGAAACCTGCGGCCCGGTTCGAAGAGCGCCCGGCGGCCATAGGCGGGCCGGCACCACGCATTGGCGAGCATAGTCGGGAGATCCTGCGTGATCTTGGATTCGACGATGCGGCAATCACGGAAATGACCCTGTCGAAGGTCGTCCGAATTGAAGGCGAGGGACGTTGACATGACTGACAAGAAGCAGGTGGCGCTCCTGGTGGGAGCGGGGGATGCAATTGGCGCGGCCGTCGCGCGGCGATTCGCACAGGGGGGATACGCGATCTGTATCGCGCGGCGCGATGCTGAAAAGTCTGCGGGCCTGGTCGAGGAGCTGCGCGCACAGGGCCACGATGTCCAAGCCAGATCGATCGACGCGCGCAACGAGGAAGAAGTGCAGCGGCTGTTCCAGACGGTCGAAGATGAGATGGGCGCCATCGCGGTGTGTCTGTTCAATGCCGGATCCAATGTGCAGAAGCCACTGCTCGAGACAACCGGGAAGCTGTTCTTCAAGGCCTGGGAACTAGCCTGCTATGCCGGCTTCTTGGTGGGACGTGAGGCAGCGAAGCATATGGTGCCGCGCGGCGCCGGCACGATGCTGTTCACCGGCGCGACGGCCAGCATGCGCGGCGGCAGCGGCTTTGCCGCTTTCTCGGCAGCGAAATTCGGTCTGCGGGCCGTCGCGCAGGCCATGGCGCGAGAGCTCGGACCGAAGAACATCCACGTCGTGCACCTGCTGATCGATGCCGGCGTCGACAGCGAGGCGATCCATGAACGGATGAGGAGCCGGGGCCTGGATCCTGCAGCCCGCCAGCCCGACAGCCTCACTACGACGGCGTCGATTGCGGAAGCCTATTGGTTCGCCCATGCGCAGAAGCGAGACGGATGGACGCATGAACTCGATCTTCGGCCGGCTGCGGAGAAATGGTGATGAACCCGGAACTCGTGTTGTGGGGCGTTGGCACCAGCCGGACCATCCGACCTCACTGGGCGCTTCATGAATTGAAGCTCCCCTATACCCGAAAGCCGATCCTGCCGCGGACGGGGGAGACCGAGACGCCCGAATATACGGCCCTCAATCCCCGGCAAAAGGTGCCGCTGTTGCAGGACCACGCGCTCGTCATCGGCGAGAGCGCTGCGATCATCGCCTATCTAGCCAAAACCTATCCCGACCAGGCCGCCTCCCTCATTCCGAAAGACTCCGAGACTTACGCGAAGTGGCTCGAATGGTGTTTCTTCATCGTCACCGAACTGGATTCCACGAGCCTGTACGTTATGAGGCGGCATGGGCAGATCAAGGGACTGTCTCACATCTATGGTGATGCACCGGGCGTTGTCGCCCAGGCTGCGGAGTATTTCCGGAAGCAGTTGAAGCACGTCGATGCCGCGCTGTCCGACGGGCGGGAATATCTCCTGGGCGAACAGTTCACCACCGCAGACATCCTGCTGACCACGTGTCTGACCTGGGCCATCGATTATCAGGTGGCGATCTGCGACAGCGCGACGCCTTATCTCGACCGTGTGCTGAATCGCCCCGCCTATCGGGATGCCTCGGCGGCCAACAAGCCGGGCTGATCGCTCCGACAAGACCGGGCGGCGTTGCAGCGTAACACCGGCGACGCTGGCCGCGCGTAAGCGAAATTGCGCCCGGCCTCAAGACGACGATCCGCAGCCGAACAGGCCTCAATGACGCGGACGGAAAAATGACGACGCCTATCAGAGGGAGGATGAAGAATGAAAATAACGCGCCGGTCTTTCTTGGCCGCAACGGCGTCCACCGTTGCATTCCCGTCGATCGCACGATCGGCGGCGGACACCTGGCCGCAGCGACCGATCAGGATCGTCGTCGGCTTCGCCCCGGGCGGACAGACCGACGTCTATGCGCGGATGTATGCCGAGTTCATCGGAAGCCAGACCGGCGTGCCGGTGATCGTCGAGAACAAGACCGGCGCGCTCGGTTCGATTGCCGGGGCCGAGGTCAAGCGGGCAGCGCCGGACGGCTATACCATTCTGTTCAATACGTCTGGCGCGATGACCGTGAACCGCGTGCTGGTAAAGGATCTTGCCTACGACACGGATAAGGATTTTCAGCTGGTTTCGGCGATGCCGACGGGTGGACTGCCGCTCATCACGCGCAAGCAGCTGGGCATCACCGACCTCGACGGCGTCGTTCGCTATGCGCGCGCGACGGGGCGCATGACGCTCGGAACGTTCGGGGTCGGCTCACCTCCGCACCTCACGATCCTCGCGCTCAACAAGCAATATGGCCTGAACATCGAGCCGATCCACTATCGCGGCGAGGCGCCGATGTTCACCGACATGCTGGCACAGACGGTCGACGGCGGTATCGGTACGATCGTTGGCGCGCAGCCCGTCCTACAGAGCGGGGCGGGTGCAGTCGTCGCCGTGCCACGGAAGCGGCTCACGACCTTCCCGGAAGTCAGGACGTTTGCCGAGCAGGGGGCGGATTCGCCGCTCTTCGGACTGCTGACCTATCAATGCTGTGCGGTGCCCACCGGTACGCCAACGGCCATTGCCGAACGCCTGTCGGATCTCATCATGCAGGCGGCGCAGACCGAAAAGGTCAGGACCATGTTCGCGACCTTCGGTATCGATGAAGGACCGATGTCGATGCAGGCGACACGCGAACTCTATGCGCGGGAAGCGCCGATCTGGGTCGACCTTGCAAAGCAGGCAATCGCAGATCGGAAAACCTAGCGTCCGATCCAGCCCCGTCTCATCGACGGGCGGCGTCGCGTCAGCTTCCACTTGCGCGGCGACAATTTGGCGATTGACAAGTTCTTTAAAAGAACTGACCTTGATCACCAAGATTATGCCGGCGCCCGTTGCATTCCGGCGGATACGGCGCGTGCCCTTGACGTAACGTGCTGCGCCCTGGCCCGACCAGTAGCCCGATGACATCGCCCAGGCCGCATTGTGGCTGCCGCCTCCGGTGAAGCCGCCGCAAATGAGCT
>NZ_JABMCJ010000090.1 GCF_013359755.1 Tardiphaga robiniae
CTACGGGGGTCTGCCACTCATGCTGGCTGGACGTGGCATTGGTGAACGGCGGGAAACCGTCGGGATCAGCGGAGTGCGGAGCTCTGCGCCTTTGCCCGGAAGAACGGTCCCGGGGACAGAAATCGCCGCGGTGGCGCGCCGGATGGCGTTGCGCGGTTGCAGCTTGCCGGCGTTCCGGCGGAGCGGATCGCGAAAATTACCACCATTTCGCGTCGTCAGGCGCGCTGCCACCCCTCATGTTTCAGGAGGGGACACCGCTTAGACAACCCCGAGCATGCGCTCGCGGGATCATAAAGGCGCGGGTGTCTGAATCTTTTTCCAACTATCAAAACGCATTCATGATGCGTGTTCGAAAAGCCCAATGATCATAGGCTTCGCGCGATTCCCGCCACAATTTATCCGGTAAAATTCGAGCGTTCCGCTGAACGGTTGCGCTAATGGTTGCTGTCATAACGCTGTCAGAAGCGATGAGGACAGCAATGGTTGACAAAACAGAAACATCGGGACGGAACGTCGTCGATCTCAGGTCCTATCAACAGGCGCGCATGGCCAACGGTCGGGCGCAGGCGATGTCTGCGCGTACCTGCCGGCATTGTGGTGCCGGGTTGATGGACGGCGAATCCGAAGACGATTGTTCCAGCGCGGGGATCAGCGCGGCTGCGCCGATGCCGCGGAAATTTTACGCGGACTAGAAAATCCCGCGCTTTTCGAGGAGCGCCAGAATGGCGCGGTCCTCAGCATGACTATTCCCCACCCGTTACCGCTGATCAGACGTGCTGGCCGCCATTGATGTGGATCTCGGCGCCGTTCACGTATGAACTCGTTTCCGTACACAGCACATAGATGATCTTGGCGACTTCGTCGGGCGTGCCGAGCCGATGCAGCGGGATCTGCTGATCGACGATGGTCTGCGTGCCCGGCGAGAGGATCGAGGTGTCGATCTCGCCCGGCGCGATGGCGTTGACGCGGATGCCGAGGCGGCCGAAATCCGACGCCATTTCGCGGGTCAGCGACGCCAGCGCCGCTTTCGATGTGGCATAGGCCGCACCGGCAAACGGATGCACGCGCGAGCCGGCGATCGAGGTGACATTCACCACTGAGCCCTTCGCAGCCTTCAACTGCTCGATCAGCCCGCGGGCCATCATGATCGGTGCGAAGAAGTTGACGTTGAAGACATGGCTCCAGGTCGCGACGTCAGTATCGATCGAGCCCATGCGCGCGCCACCTTCGGCCTTCGGCGAGATGGCGGCATTGTTCACCAGCGCATGCAGCGCGCCGCCGTTCAGCCGTTCCTTGATGTCGTCGATGGCGCGGACGGTGTCGTCATGGTCGGCGAGGTCGACCTGGATGTGATCTTCGGGGCCGGCATCCCATGGGCAGACTTCCGGAAACGGATGCCGCGAACAGGTCAGCACACGCCAGCCGGCGCTTGAAAAGCGCATCACGGTGGCATGACCGATGCCGCGGCTTGCGCCGGTGAGCAGCATGGTGCGCTTGGGCGCGTTCGATCCTGGATGGCTCACGGGTCTGGTTCTCGTCTCGTTGTCGGCGTTCACGGATACAGTCTCACCTTGGTCCAGGACGTATCTGGTGCCGCGGTGTCGCGGCGGAATTCGATGCGGTCGTGCAGGCGATACGGGCGGTCGTGCCAGAATTCGAACCGCTGTGGCGTGATGCGCCATCCGCTCCAGCCTGGCGGACGCGGAACGGCGCCGATCAGGTGCTTTGCGCCTTCCTTGGCGATGGCCTGTTCGAAGGCAAAGCGGCTTTCCAGCGGCTGCGACTGCTTGCTCGCCCAGGCGCCGATCTGCGCCTGTTTCGGGCGGGTCGAGAAATACTCGTCGGCCTCGGCATCGGTCACGCGGGTGACGGGACCGCGAATGCGGACCTGCCGGCGCAGCGACTTCCAGTGAAACAGTAGCGCTGCCTTGGGATTGGCGGCGAGCTCCTGACCCTTCTGGCTGGCGATGTGGCTGTAGAACACGAAGCCGTCGGTGTCGTAGCCCTTCATCAGCACCATGCGGACATCCGGCAGGCCGTCGGCGTCGACGGTGGCCAGCGCCATCGCGTTCGGATCGTTGGGCTCGGACGCCTTCGCCTCGGTAAACCACTCGGAAAACAGCGCAAATGGTTCCGCAGCGGCCGTAAAATCACCTGACGTTAACGGAGTTGAGTCTTTGATGGGGGAGGTCGTGTCGGTCATGTCCGGAGTTCCGCTTGCGTTGGCCTGTTGTAGAGAGCTCGCTGCTGCCCCTGCATAGGCAAGACCTATATAGGATACGGCAACGCATTGGCCTATCGGCCATCTGCCCGCTCGGTGCGGCTTTGACAGCAATTCTTATCGGCAGCACCCTCGGTGGTTGCAGTATGGGCCGAAACGAGTCCGCGCTGGCCAGGATGGAGGGCGGCGATGTCACCGGTTCGATTTCGCCGGCATCCGTCCAGGCCACCAATTACGAGCCTACCGAAGCCGATCTGGTCCTGACGCGTACGGCGGCCTCGGATGTGCTCACCAAGGGCAGCAAGGATTCCAGCCAGCCGTGGGAAAACCCGTCGACCGGCGCGCGCGGATCGGTGACGCCTCTGTCCAGTGCCTATGTCGCGGAAGGTCGCACCTGCAGGGATTTTCTGGCCAGCTATGTCAACGGCACCAGCGAAAGCTGGATGCAAGGTGCGGCCTGTAAGGGTGACCGCGGCAGCTGGGACGTGCATACGCTGAAGCCGTGGAAACGGAGCTAGTTTTCACCGGCGGGCCGCTTGCGGCCGAGTTGCAAAAATGACACGAAGTCACCAGATGAAGAAGCAGGCGGGCCGTGGCCCGCAAACCCAACATGCGGGCCGATTGCCCGCCTTTTAGTTACCTGAAGGAGAGACGACGGATGCGCGACCCCTATGAGGTCTTGGGGGTGCAGCGGGGCGCCAGCGCTGCGGCGATCAAGAGTGCCTATCGCAAGCTCGCCAAGAAGCATCATCCCGACAGCAACAAGGACGATCCGAAAGCCGCCGACCGGTTTTCGGAATTGAATGCGGCCAACGAGATCATCGGCGACGAGGACAAGCGCAAGCAGTTCGACCGCGGCGAGATCGATGCCGAGGGTAAAGCACGCTTCCAGGGATTTCCGGGCGGCGGCCGCGCCGGCGCGTCGCAGCGCGGCTTCGAGCATGCTTTCCGCGGCGGTCCCGGTGCGCAGCAGGGCTTTCCCGGCGGTGCCGGTGGCGGTTTCGAGGATATCCTCAACAGCATGTTCGGCGGCGCCAGCCCGCGCGGCGCGCGTCCCGGCGCGCAGGGCTTTGAATTCGATACCGGTGGCTATGCCGGCGGGATGCCCGATCTGGATCTGAACGTCGCCATGACGGTGACGCTGGAAGAATCTGTGAAGGGCGCCGAGAAGCGCGTGCGCCTGCCGTCCGGCAAGGAACTGAACGTCAAGATACCGGCCGGCGTCACGTCGGGCCAGCAGATCCGGCTCCGCGGCCAGGGCGAAAGCGCGCCAGGACATCGTCCCGGCGATCTGATGATCACCGTCACTATCGCTCCCCATTCCTTCTTCGAGGTGGATGGCAACGACCTGCGCGTCGATCTGCCGATCACGCTTTACGAAGCCGTGCTGGGGGCCAAGGTGCGCGCGCCGACACTCACCGGCGCCGTGGAGCTTTCAATTCCGAAGAACACGTCGAGCGGACGGGTGTTTCGCTTGAAGGGCAAGGGCCTGCCGCTGGCGGGAGGCGCCGCGGGCGATCTCTACTTCACCACCAGGATCATGCTGCCGGACGGCAACGACGCCGAACTGGAAGCCCTGATGGAGAAGTGGCGCGACGGGCACCCGTATCATCCGCGGAGTGATTTGGGGTGAGGCGAGCAGCGATCAGCTCGCTGTCCTCATCCCCCGATCTTCTCCGTCTGGTCATAGATCTGGCGGGCGACCTGGTTGAGCCGGTCCTTGTCGGTCGGGCCTGACACGACATAGCCGACGCCCTTGTCAGCCCAGAACATGGCGCCGTCCTTGTCCTGCGCGGCATAGCGCATCTGGGTGGCGTCGGCTTTCGCCGCACGCGAAGTGTAGAGCGTGTAGCGCTCGCCCGACGGGCTCTCATACATGAAGAAGGCCGCAGGCGCTTCGGGGCCGGGCAGCAAGCGTCCGCCAACCAGCTTCAATCCGGCCACCTCAAGTTCGGGTGCCTTGATCTCATAGCCAACTCGCTTCGACAGCCACTGCTGCAGGTGTGCGCGTTCATTGGCTGCGACTTCGACCGGATGACGGACTTCGACCACATAAGTCCGGTGCGCACCGAGCGCATCCACCGTGAAACTCCGGAATATCGACGGCGTGGTCGCTGCGCCGCGTGCGACCCAGCCCGCGCTGCCACCTGCAACGAAGGCGACCAGCGTTGCGGCGACTGCGCCGTAGACCCAGCGCCGCGGCTGCTGAACCAGTCGCTCGATTTCCAGCCGCTTTGGCACTGCCTCGTCGGCGATCGAATCGTAACGGGCATGCAGCAACTCGGCCATCGCGCGCCATGATGCGACGCGCTCGGCATCGTCGGGATGTG
The DNA here is from genome assembly GCF_013359755.1 of Tardiphaga robiniae. Lineage (GTDB taxonomy): Bacteria > Pseudomonadota > Alphaproteobacteria > Rhizobiales > Xanthobacteraceae > Tardiphaga > Tardiphaga robiniae. The sequence goes on from NZ_JABMCJ010000090.1 coordinate 4,552, forward strand.
TCGTAAGCCATGCCTCGACATCGGCGCGGCGCTCAGCCGGCAATTCATTGTCGACGAAGGCGTGCAATTCGTCTTCGGTCACGGGAATGTTCGGTCCGGTCATTATCATCTTCCCTTTAAATCATTTGACCGCGCGCAGCGCCGGGCGCTCGCCGTCGAGATAGGCTTTGACATGGGCGCGGGCGCGGGCGAGGCGCGACATCACGGTGCCGATCGGCACGCCCTGGATGTCGGCGACTTCGCGGTAGCTCAGGCCCTCGAGCATCACGAGCAGCAGCACCGAGCGCTGCTCTTCGACGAGGGCGGCAAGGGCGCGCGAGATGTCGCGCCCTTCGGCTTCGGTGCCGCTGGCATCCGGATTGTTGTCGAACAGTTCGGTGAAGACCGGCTTGCGCGCCAGCGAGCGGCGGCGGTTGCGGTTCAGGTTGGTCAGGATCGTATAGAGCCAGCTTCTGAGGTCACCGCCGATGAACAGTTTTTCCGAGCGCAGCGCGCGCACCAGCGTGTCCTGCACCAGGTCGTCGGCAATGTCGGTGTCACGCGCCAGCGCTCGCGCATAGCGGCGCAGCGCCGGAATCATGCTCTCAACGCTTTCGCGAAAGGCGCTCATGGGGCTCGTGCCATCCGTTGCAATCCTGACGGTATCTTGGGCGGTCCGCAATTGCGCCGCATCTATCATAACACCTTGGCGGACCGTCTATTCCGGCGTTAAGCCCCGGACGGTAAACAGCCACATAACCGGGCTTTTGGGCTGTACCGGACGCAAGTGCTGGTGTACCCCCAAGGGCAGATCGGTATGGACTGCCAAGTTATCAGCCAAGCAAATAGGATGTGATATGAGCGAAGTTTCAGGCCTGATGAAGGGCAAGCGCGGCGTCATTCTCGGCGTGGCCAATAACCGTTCCATCGCCTGGGGCATTGCCAAGGCGTGCCAGGCGCAGGGCGCCGAAATCGCGCTGACCTATCAGGGCGATGCGCTGAAGAAGCGCGTGGAGCCGCTGGCGGCGGAACTGGGCGCGCTCGTGCTTGGTCATTGCGACGTCACGGATGCCGCGACCATCGATGCGGTGTTCGACGAGCTCAAGGTGAAGTGGGGCAAGATCGACTTCGTCGTCCATGCCATTGCGTTTTCCGACAAGAACGAGCTCGAGGGCCGCTATGTCGACACCACGGCGGAGAACTTCAGCAAGAGCATGCTCATCTCCTGCTATTCGCTGACCGCGGTTGCGCAGCGCGCCGAGAAACTAATGACCGACGGTGGTTCGATCATCACGCTGACTTATTACGGCGCCGAGAAGTGGATGCCGAACTACAACGTGATGGGCGTCGCCAAGGCCGCGCTCGAAGCCAGCGTGCGCTATCTGGCGGCTGACCTGGGCGAGAAGGGCATCCGCGTCAATGCGATCTCCGCCGGCCCGATCAAGACGCTGGCCTTCGCAGGGATTGCCGACTCCCGCTATCTGCTGAAATACAACGAGGTCAATGCGCCGCTGCGCAAGAACGTCTCGATCGACGAAGTCGGCCAGAGCTCGATGTATTTCCTGTCTGACCTGTCCTCTGGCGTCACCGGCGAAGTGCATCACGTCGATGCTGGCTATCACGTGCTCGGCACCAAGGTGCCGGATGCGCCGGATATCTCGATGGGCGGCAAGGACTGATCGCTTAGTCCATGCCGAAACCAACGATCTATTATATTCGCCACGGTCAGACCGAATGGAATGCCGCCGGTCGCTTTCAGGGCTCGAAGGACATTCCGCTCAACGATCTCGGTCGTGAGCAGGCGGCGCATGCCGGTGGTGTCCTTAAAGATCTGCTGGCGCGCGACGGGCGCACCAACGGCGATGTCGCATTCGTCTCCAGTCCGCTCGGCCGCGCGCGCAACACCATGGAATTGGTGCGCGGCAAGCTGGATCTGCCGCATGACGACTACGGCCTCGACGATCGTCTGCGTGAGATCGGCTTCGGCCACTGGGAAGGATTCACGTTGGCCGAGCAGGAAGCTGCGCATCCCGACATCTTTGCGGCACGTCTTCTGGACAAATGGAGCCTGCCGGCGCCGGGCGGCGAGAGCTATGCTGAGGTGCAACTCCGGATGCGCGAATGGGTTGACGGCCTGACGGGCGATACCGTTGCCGTTGCCCATGGCGGTACGGCGCGGGCGCTAATGGTGGCGCTGGGCCTTGAGACTCCGGACGGGGTCAGTGAGCTGCCGATCCAGCAGGGCGCGGTCTACGTGTTCAACGCCGACGGGATGGACAAGTTTAGTTAAGCATTGCGGCTGACCGGGCGATTTGACCCCTCGGACGGCCCGCGTTACGACATCTGCTCAAGCAGCGAGCGCCCCATGTCCCACAACACCTTCGGCCACATGTTCCGTGTCACCACCTTTGGCGAGAGCCACGGGGTGGCGATCGGCTGCGTGGTCGATGGCTGTCCGCCGCTGATCCCGCTGGATGTTGCCGAGATCCAGGCCGATCTCGATCGCCGCCGTCCCGGCCAGTCGCGCTTCACCACGCAGCGGCAGGAGGCCGATGCGGTCAAGATCCTGTCCGGGGTCATGGCGCATCCGGAAACCGGTGTGCAGGTCACGACGGGGACGCCGATCGCGCTGCTGATCGAGAACACCGACCAGCGCTCGAAGGACTATTCGGACATCAAGGACAAGTTTCGGCCTGGTCATGCCGACTTCACCTATGAAGCCAAATACGGGTTGCGCGATTATCGCGGCGGTGGCCGTTCGTCGGCCCGCGAGACGGCGACGCGTGTTGCGGCCGGCGCGATCGCGCGCAAGATCGTGCCCGGAATGACGGTGCGTGCGGCGCTGGTGCAGATGGGACCGCACAAGATCGACCGCGGCAATTGGGATTGGGACGAGGTCGCCCGCAATCCCTTCTTCTGCCCGGACAAGGACAAGGCCGCCTTCTTCGAAAGCTATCTCGACGGCATCCGGAAATCCGGCTCGTCGATCGGTGCGGTGATCGAGGTGGTCGCCGACGGCGTGCCGGCGGGATTGGGGGCTCCCATTTACGCCAAGCTCGACGGCGATCTGGCAGCGGCGCTGATGAGCATCAATGCGGTGAAGGGTGTCGAGATCGGCGACGGTTTCGGTGCTGCGGAATTGTCCGGCGAGGACAATGCCGACGAGATGCGCATGACCAATCACGGCCCGTCATTTCTCTCAAACCATGCTGGCGGCATCCTCGGCGGCATTTCCACAGGCCAGCCGGTCGTGGCACGTTTTGCAGTGAAGCCGACTTCGTCGATCCTGTCGCCGCGCAAGACCGTCGATCGCAATGGCGCCGATACGGACATCCTGACCAAGGGTCGTCATGATCCCTGCGTCGGCATCCGCGCCGTGCCGGTGGCGGAAGCCATGGCCGCTTGTGTGCTCGCCGATCATTTCATTCGGCATCGCGGACAGGTCGGCTAGAGTAAGTGACTGACCGAAGCCCGCGTTCGCGCGAGTTTGAAAGTGCCAGCCGTGTTGCCCGACAAGCTCAGAGAGATCATCGACTGGCTCAGTGACGGTGCGCGATCCGCGCCGACGCCATCGCGCATGATGGCGGAATGTTGCGAACGGCTTGTCGCTGCGGGGCTGCCGCTATACCGCGTCGGCATCTTCATCCGCACCCTGCACCCGGAAATCTTCGGCCGAAATTTCATCTGGCGTCCGGAGACCGGGGTGGTCCTCAGCTCGGTTGATTTCGACATTCAGGAGGCGCCTGAATTCCTCAGCAGTCCGCTTGCGCTGGTCTTCCGTGAAGGTGTCGAGGTTCGCAGCCGACTTCATGAGCCATCAACCACACCCTTTCCTTTTTTCGACGATATGCGCGCCGAAGGCGTTACCGACTACATCGCGATCCCGCTCACCTTCGTCGACAACATGCTCCACGCATCAAGCTGGACCACGAAGCAGCCTGGCGGTTTTACGGACGAGCAGCTTGCTGCCTTGAAAACGGTGCTGCCGACATTGGCGCGGTTGATCGAGGTCATCGGCATACGACGAGTGACGGTGACACTGCTCGATACCTATGTGGGCAATCGCGCTGGCGGACGTATTCTCGGTGGTCAGATCCGACGGGGCCACACCGAGACCATGCGCGCAGCGATCTGGTTGTCGGATCTGCGCGGCTTTACAGCGCTGTCGGATCGATTGCCGCCGGAAAGCGTCGTCGAGATTCTCAACCTTTACTTCGATTGTCAGGTGCCTGCGATCCTCAAGCATGGCGGCGAAGTGCTCAAATTCATGGGCGATGGCCTGCTGGCCGTGTTTCCCATTGCTGAGGATGATACGGATCGTTCGATGGTTTGCGGTCATGCGCTGGAGGCTGCGCGTGAAGCCAGCGCTGCCGTTGAAGCGCTGCGCTGGTCGGATGCGGCAGGTGCCGAAGAGCGCTTTCGCTTCGGTCTGGCACTGCATGTCGGCAAGGTACTTTACGGCAATATCGGCGGCGGCAACCGGCTCGACTTCACCTGTATCGGCCCGGCGGTGAACCTCGCCGCACGTCTGGAGAAGATCGCGGGCAGGCTGCATCGTACAGTGGTCGCGTCGACCGCTTTTGCTGGTGCGACAGACGCCGACTGGGCCGATCTCGGTGAATTTCCCATCGCTGGCTTCGCCAAGGCCGAGCAGGTCTATGGATTGGGCGATGAAACCGCGGTCGCCGGCTGAGGTCAGTCGCCGCGCAGATGGGATTGCTTGAGGGCCGCGGTCAGGATCATCAGGGTCACCCAAAGCCGCAGCATCGCGAAGCTGAAGATAAAGACGAAGAAGATCAGGTTTCGGATGAAGGTGTTCGTCGTCGGCGCCTGCCCGTAGATCGCAATCGCGTTGCGAACGAGACCCTGGACAAAACCGAGGCCGAAATAGGCGGCGGTCAGGACCAGAAGGCCCACGCCGAGCCACGCGCTTCGCCTGGCGAATTCACGGCAAGCCGCGAAGAAACGAACCCTGTTGTCATGGCGTTCGACGCCGACGATCATCAGCAAGATCAGCGTGGCGATGGAGGCATTCCAGATCTTTCCGGCCGCCGTCGGCTGATCGAACGCCATGCCATCGATGCCGCCCATGAAGTTCAGGTCCAGCGGCGAGATCCCGAGCGATACAGAGATCATGCTTGCTACAAGCATCAGCGCGCCGATACGCACCAGAATGCGCAGCGATAGTCGGAATTCATCCTCGAACGTCATGGCTCCGAGATGGGTCTCGCCGTCGGCAAGCTCGATCGACCGCCGTGCGGTCACCAGAAACGCGAGAAGAACGGCAACCGTGGCGACGAAGATGGCCGGCAAGGCGATAACGCCACCGCTGAACGCGATCACGCGCATTCCCGCTGCCAGCACGAGCCAAGGCAGGCATTCGATGAAGCGCAAAGGCCCGAACGACAATTCCGGCCGGGATACATATTGCTTGCGGAGTGCAATCGACATCTGGCGAGCTTGCCACATGCCGCCCAACCTCGGATTGAGCCGATCGTTAAATTTTTATCGTCTTGGTGGCCAAAGCAGAAGCGCCACGTCCTATTCTTCCGGCTCGGTCGTGAACAGAAGCGGATAGCCCTTGGCGCGGCCGGCATCTGTCGCGCGGGTCGCCTTGGTCTCGGCGACGTCACGGGTGAACACGGCGACGACGCAGACGCCGCGTTGATGCGCCGTCATCATTACCTTGGCGGCTTGATCCTCGGACATGCGAAATTCCGCCTTCAGCACCCGCACGACGAACTCCCGGGGCGTGAAGTCATCATTGACGAGGATAACCTTGTACAATTTCGGCCGCTCGACCTTCGGCTTGGTCTTAGTCTTGGTCTGCGGGGCGGTGACACTCTCGGGCATGCACACTCATCCGGACGATCGCGCTCTGTGGCGGCGGCGCGAGGATGGTCAGTCGGCCGGGCAATCCTTGAGGCGTTGCACGGCATCCTGATCGCCGCGCTGCACGGCCATTGGCTTCAGTTTACAGGCTCCGGGGACGTCGCGAAACTGCGGGTTCTGCGATAGTTTGAGATCGACCAATGCGGCGAGTGCGTCGGGCTCGCCAAGTTCCGCAGCCTGAACTGCCTCAAACAGAACGATGTTAAGCGAAGAGATCTGAATCTGCGGATGGCCGGCCAGCAACCGCAGGGCCTTTAGCCGGGAGTCGTAATCCCAAACCCCGGCAGTGATCAGCAAGTCGATCCCCTTTGGCACGTCGCGTGGCACCAGCTTTCCATCGAGATAAAGCTGGCCGAGCAGGCCACTCGCGCTCGCTTGATGGCGCTGGCTTTGCAAGATCGATAGCGCGCGCTTCGGATCGGCGGAGCCGCCTTCGCCATCGAGCAGCATCTGCGCCAGATCGGTATCGCCTCCCAGATGATCGCGCGCAGCCTCTTCAAATAGTTTGCGGGCGCGCACGGGATCGTTGGGACGCGTGGCTTCAGCCAGCGCCGCCTTGGCGCCAAACGAGCCGCCTTGGGCGAGACGTTCGAGTAAATCCCGGCCGAGGGTCTGCTCGTCCGGCTGCGGGGATCGCGCGAGAAGCCGGGCAAGCCTGATCTGCTGGTCCGCACGGGTGACGTTCTCCGGCAGCGGCAACCGAAGCACGCGCTCGGTCCAGTATCGTTCGGCCGAGGGGGCCCGCTTTACGATGCCGCCACGGCCATAGAGGATGGCGAGCCTGTTTACCGCTGACGGGTTGTCCAGTTCGGCTGCCTTGATCAGCGCGTGCTGTGCCTCGTCGCGCGCAATCAGTTGCGGGCGATCAAGATGATAGTCCCATGAATTGTGCGACTCATAGATTGCGTAATTTGCCTCGCCGTCGTTCCGGGCTGCGGCCTCGCGCAACAGTGCGACCGCCTCGGCGCGCCGTTCATGCGGCAGCGATTGAGCAAAGGCCACCTTGTTGCGGACATCGTCCGGAGCTGCAGCGAATGCTTCGCTGCAGGCGGCCTGGCGCATCCGGTAACGCAGCTTCTCTTGTTGCTCGGGGAGGTATTCGGTGGCGTTCCGCAAAAGACGGCGGCATTCGTTGGCTGCGTTGGCGCCGAACGGCTGAATAGGTTCGTCCTGTTCGGCGGCCCCTGTCTTGCGCTGTTCGGCAGGTGTTGAAACGAACAAAGCGATCGCTGCGCCGATGCAAGCGAGCAGTACGGCCCACACGATTGCGTGCCGCGCTGCGGGCTGGCGGCCACCGTTCATCGGCGCGTTCAAGGCGGCACTCATGTCGGCCATTCTGGTCGGCAATAGTGGATGTGGCGTTGGCGACATCCTGCGCTAGCTTTGTCGCGCGAACGTGCAAACCGTTCAAATCCGGGGGCAGGCGCCCGTTAACTCTGCCGCAGCGGCAGAGCCGCCATGACCGGATTGTGAACATGCCTGCAGGTTCCTGCTTTGCGGCTCGTCATTTGCATGTCACCATTCGATTCTCAACGGGAGGGCCGCTATGCGCTGGTGTGTCTCGATTGGAGCGGTACTCGTCGCGGGAGCGATGGCCGGCGGCGACGTCGCGAGCATGGCTGCGACAGGCCCGAAAGCGCAGTTTGTCCAGAGCAAGCAGGACCCCGTGGTCGATGTCGAACTGGTGCTGGCGGTCGACGTTTCCTATTCGATGGATATGGACGAGCTGGCGATCCAGCGCGAAGGCTATGCCCAAGCCATCGTCTCCAAGGAATTTCTTACCGCGCTCAAGAGTGGCCCGACAGGCAAGATTGCGGTCACTTATTTCGAATGGGCGGCATCGTCAGACCAGAAGCTGATTATTCCCTGGCGTGTCATCGATGGTCCTGAATCCGCCGACGCGGTGGCATCCGAAATCATGAAGACACCGATCCGCCGGGCATCGCGGACCTCGATCTCGGGCGCGATCTACTATGCCATGCCGCTGTTCGACGAAAATGCGCTGCACGGTCTGCGCCGGGTCATCGATATCTCGGGCGATGGGCCGAACAACAATGGAGGACCGGTGACGGTCGCACGCGACGAGGCAGTCGCGAAAGGCATCGTCATCAACGGCCTGCCGATCATGGCCAAGGAACTGTCCTACTCGACCATGGATATCGAAAATCTCGATCTCTATTACGAGGACTGCGTGATCGGCGGCGCGGGCTCCTTCGTGGTGCCGATCAAGGAGCGCGACAAATTCAAGGAAGCGATCCGCACCAAACTGGTGTTGGAAGTCGCAGGATTGATGCCCGAGCCGCGCGCGATTCCTGTCGCCAACACGACGAAGGAGCCCCGCGTCAACTGCCTGATCGGCGAGAAGATCTGGCAGGATCGCTGGGGGCGTTAGTTCCCGTTAGCCATCGACCCGCGCAATCGCGTGGAAAAACGTGCCGGTGACATGGCCGCGCCGTCCGCCGCGTTCTGCCATGGGTTCGGCCTGCGCGTTGCGGAGATCGACCAGCGGGTCGTCGCTGCCCGGATCAATCAGTGACGCATAGTGAAATTCATGGCCGCGGATGAGCGATCCCTTTGGTCCGATCGGACTGTCGGATAGCAATCGCGCCTCGCGATAGCCGAGATGCAAGCGCCGCTTGTGGAAACTCGTCGTGTGGCTGAGCAGCCCCGTCATCTCATGCCGGTTGCCGTCGGCATCCTCCAGGCCTTCACCGAGCACCATATAGCCGCCGCACTCGCCGTGGACCGAACGTGTCTGTGCGAAGCGCACCAGCCCGTCGCGGAATTTTTGCGCCGAGGCAAGCGTCGCCACGTGAAGTTCGGGATAACCGCCTGGCAGCCAGCAGCTATCGCAATCATCCGGGGGAGCTTCATTGGCCAGCGGGGAGAAGCGCAGGATCTCCGCGCCCGCGTTGCGCCAGCCATCGATCAGGTGCGGATAGATGAAAGTGAATGCGGCATCGACGGCAAGCGCAATGCGTTGACCAGGCGGTGGCAATGCTGGCGTGGCATTGAGCGTGGGCTCCCGCTCGATGGGGGCGGCCAGCGCGATGATGGCATCGAGATCGAGGTGCTTCTCCGCCATGTCGGCGAGAACGCCCATCCGTGTGGCAAGGTTGCCATGTTCGCCGGCCTGGATCAGGCCGAGATGGCGCTCCGGCAGCGCCAGCGCGGCATCCCGCGGAATGGCACCGACGACGGGGATGCCGAGTGGCGCGATGGCATCCGTGATGAGGCGGCGATGTCGGTCGCTGCCGACGCGGTTCAGGATCACACCGGCGACGCGGACGTCAGGACGATGACTGGCAAAGCCGCGCACCATAGCGGCTGCTGATTGCGATTGCGCGGTCACGTCGAGCACCAGCAGCACCGGCAACTTGAACCGCGCGGCGATGCTGGCACTGCTGCCGTCGCGGTCGGCGACGCCGGGCACGCCGTCGAACAGGCCCATGACGCCTTCGACCACCAGCAGATCGGCGGCTTCGATGGTGCCAGCCATCAGCGCCTGCAGCAGCAAGGGCGGCATGGTCCAGCTATCGAGATTGATGCAGGGAGCGCCGGTGGCGACCGCGTGAAAGGCAGGGTCGATATAATCGGGCCCGGCCTTGGCCGCGCGCAGTACCATGCCGCGCCGCGCCAGTGCGGCGAGCAGGCCGAGCGTGACCGTGGTCTTGCCCGCGCCGGATCGCGCTGCGGAGACCAGCAGGCCGGCGGTCATGATGGATGAACTTGCGACATCGCGGCGGATTACCGCGGCGACTGCGATGCCGCAAGGGCGAGGTCTAGGCAGACGCCTTTTCGCTCTTCGGCCAGTACTTGTCCCGCAAATGGCGCTTCACCAGTTTGCCGGTCGGCGTGCGTGGCAGTTCGGCCTCGAAGTCGATGCTCTTGGGGCATTTGATCGGGGACAGATGCTTGCGGCAGTACAAGATCAATTCGGCCTCCAGCGCCTTGCCGGCGCGGCTCATGTCGTGCGGCTGCACCACGGCCTTGACCTCTTCGCCCATCTCCTCGTTCGGCACGCCGAACACCGCAACATCGGCGATGTCCGGATGCGTGATGAGAACGTCCTCGGTCTCCTGCGGATAGATGTTCACGCCACCGGAAATAATCATGTAAGACTTGCGGTCGGTGAGGTAGAGGAAGCCCTCGTCGTCGAGATAGCCGACATCGCCGAGGGTGGACCAGCCGCGCGCGTTATAGGCGCGCTTCGTCTTCTCGGGATCGTTGTGATAGCTGAACTGCGGCGTATCGGCGAAATACACCGTGCCGATTTCGCCGGTCGGCGCTTCCTGGTCTTCTTCATTGACGATCTTGACGCTGCCGACCACAGCCTTGCCGACGGTCCCGCGATGCGACAGCCACTGCTGCGAGTTCGACACGGTGACGCCGTTGCCTTCGGAGCCGGCGTAATATTCGATCAGGATCGGTCCCCACCAGTCGATCATCCGCGCCTTGACGTCGACGGGGCAGGGGGCTGCGGCATGGATCGCGCCGTTCAATGAAGAGACGTCGTATTTCAAACGGACTTCATCAGGCAGCTTCAGCATGCGGACAAACATGGTTGGCACAAGCTGCGACTGGGTGATCTTGTGCTTTTCGACAAGCTTGAGGAATTCCTCGGCGTCGAAATGCTCCATGATCACCGACGTGCCGCCGAGCGTGATCGCCATCATGTTAAAACGTAACGGAGCCGCGTGATACAGCGGCGCCGGTGACAGATAGATCGAGTCCGATGTCATGCCGCACATGTTCGCGCAGAGCAGCTTCAGGAACGGATTCGGCACGTCGATCGGATTGTTCTCCGAGGCGCGCTTGATGCCCTTGGGGCGGCCCGTCGTGCCCGACGAATACAGCATGTCGTAGCCGGCAACCTCGTCGGCAATCGGCGTGGCGGGCTGAGTGGCGAGGGCGGTATTCCAGTCGCGGAAACCGGGGCGCGAACCGTCGACGATATAAAACATTGGCTCCGCGGCGTTGGTAATCAGCGGCGCAACCACATCGGCGCATTTCTCGGAAGTGATGACGACCCGTGCGCCGCAGTCTTTCACGATATAGGCGATTTCGTCCTGCGTGAGGTAGCGGCTGATCGCCGTGTAATACAGCCCGCTGCGCTGTGCAGCCCAGCAGATCTCCATGAAGTCGAGGCGATTCTCCATCAAGAGCGCGATGTGATCGCCGGCCTTCAGGCCGAGTGAGCGAAACAACTGCGCGCCGCGGTTGGAGCATTCGTCGAGTTCGCGATAGCTGAGCGCCTGGCCGGAGCCGGCCATGCGGTAGGCAATCTTGTCGGGACTGGTCTTCGCGTGAATCGACGGATGCGTCATGGAGAATTCCTTGGTGTTTCCTCGAAGACCGGCGGATTTTTCCGCTCGTGGTGTGGTTTGGTAGGCTCTCTCAGTTGTCATCCCCGCGAAGGCGGGGATCCATAACCTCCTTCAGTTGAGATGGCACGCGGCGGCCTCCGCGTTCTTGCTATCTCGATCGAGAGTATGGGTCCCCGCCTTCGCGGGGACGACACCATTGTTGTCGGAGTGCTTACAACCGCTCCACGATCGTCACATTGGCCATGCCGCCGCCTTCGCACATGGTCTGCAGCCCGTAGCGCTTCTTGTTCTGCTGGAGCGCATGGACCAGCGTGGTCATCAGCTTGGTACCGGAGCCGCCGAGCGGATGGCCGAGCGCGATGGCGCCGCCATTGACGTTGAGGCGCTTCGGGTCGGCGCCGGTGGCCTTCAGCCAGGCCGTCGGAATCGAGGCGAAGGCTTCGTTGACTTCGAACAGGTCGATGTCGTCGATCTTCATTCCGGCCTTTTCGAGCGCGCGCTTGGTGGCGGGCAGGGGCGCTTCCAGCATGATCACGGGATCGCCGCCCATCATGGTCATGTGGTGGATGCGCGCCAGCGGCTTGATGCCGAGTTGCTTGAGGCCCTTCTCGTTGACAACCATCACGCCCGACGCACCATCGCAGATCTGGCTGGCGGATGCTGCGGTGAGCTTGCCGTTCTCGGCGATCAGCTTGACGCCGCGAATGCCGTCGAGCGTCGCATCGAAACGGATGCCCTCGTCGATGTGATGGGTGTCCACGGAGCCATCGGCGCGGGTGATCTGCAGCGGGATGATTTCGTCCTTGAACCGGCCGGCCTCGGTCGCCGCAATAGCGCGCTGGTGGCTCTCGAAGGCGTATGTGTCGAGGTCATCCTTCGACAGTCCGTATTTCTCGGCGACCATCTCGGCGCCGGTGAACTGGCTGAACTGGATGTTGGGATAGCGCGCTTCCATGCCGGGGCTCTTGTAGTGGCCCATGCCGGCCTTGGACGCGAGAATGCTTGGCGAGCCCATTGGCACGCGGGTCATGCTCTCGACGCCGGCGGCGATCACGATATCCATGGAGCCGGCCATCACGGCCTGGGCGGCGAAATGCAGCGCCTGCTGCGATGAACCGCACTGGCGGTCGATGGAGGTGCCCGGCACGCTTTCCGGAAGCTTCGAGGCCAGCACCGCGTTGCGCGCGACGTTGACCGCCTGCTCGCCGCCCTGGCCGACGCAGCCCATGATGACGTCCTCAACCGAGGCGGGATCTGCGCCGGTGCGTTCAACCAGCGTGTTCAAAACCGAGGCTGCGAGGTCGGCCGGGTGCCAGCCGGCTAAACGCCCGCCCTTGCGGCCACCAGCGGTGCGTGCAGCGGCGACGATATAGGCCTCGGCCATGCGTGATCTCCCTTTTTTGCCTTGTTTGGCGGCGTTTTTCGTGGCGTTGAATGCGCGGGATTTAAGTGTCCGCGGAGAGTTTAGTCAATCGGTCAATTAACTCTTGAGTGCGGCCGATTGTTCGTATTATCTGCGCTCCGAATGGCACCGACTTTGAACCCCAGCACCTCTGTGAAAACCGCCGCTGCCCGTAATCCGACGGCCGACAAGCTGTTGCTCGCGGCGAGCGAGCTGATGATTGCCAGCAACTCCATCGAGGTGTCGCTGAGCGAGATTGCGCAGCAGTCCGGGGTCAATGCGGCGCTGGTGAAATATCATTTCGGCAACAAGGACGGCCTGCTGCTGGCGCTGCTTGCGCGCGACGCCGCCACCGAGATGACCAATCTGGAATATCTGCTGGCGCAGCCGATCTCGGCCACCGCAAAACTGCGGCTGCACATCGCCGGCATCATCAAGGCCTATTACCAGTTTCCCTACATGAACCGGCTGATCCACTACTTGCTGCATGAGAGCAGCAACGAGGCAGCCGATGAAGTATCGAAGTTCTTCGTGGGGCCGCTGCTCGGCTTCCATCGCCGACTGCTGGCAGAGGGGCTCGACTCCGGCGAATTTCGCAAGGTCGATCCGGTGCTGTTCTACACCAGTTTGATCGGCGCCTGCGACAACCTGTTCTTCAGCCGTCATGCCATGTCGCGCGCCATTGGCGTCGGCCCGGTGACCGATGAAGTCTGCCGCGACTACGTCGCCCATATGGAAGCGATGCTGCTCGGCGGGATCCTCACAAACAAGAAGGCCGCCAAGGCCTGACATCACGAGCTCAGAAGAAACGGCCCAAGGAAAACTGCCAAGAAAATTCAAAAATGTCGGGAAACGCCCAAGGAACTAAATTCAAGAACCAACAATAAGAAACGCCCAAGGACCAGTTCCAAGAACAACAACCAAGAAAACGCCCAAGGACCACTTCTTCTTTTTCTTCTTCGTCGCGACTCAAGAATTCAAGAAACGATCAGAAACGCCCAAGGAAAGGCTCTATCCATGCAGTTGAAAGACGTAGCCGTATTCATCACCGGCGGTGGTTCGGGCCTCGGTGCCGCGACCGCACGCGCGATGGCTGCCAAAGGCGCCAAGGTCGCCGTGTTCGACCGCGCGCAGGACAATGCCGAGAAGGTCGCTGCCGAAGTTAAGGGCGTTGCCACCGTCGGCGATGTCACCAGCGAGAGTGACGTGAAGGCGGCGCTCGCCAAGGCAGCGGCTGCGCATGGTACCGCGCGCGTGCTGATGAACTGCGCCGGTATCGGCGGTTCGCAGCGCATCGTCGGCAAGCAGGGCGTTTATCCGCTCGAGAAGTTCACCAATGTCATCATGGTGAACTTGATCGGAACCTTCAACTGCCTGCGTCTGTTCGCCGAGCAGCTTGCCACCGCCGAACCGATCGGCGAGGAGCGCGGCGTCATCATCAACACCGCCAGCGTCGCCGCCTATGAAGGCCAGATCGGCCAGATCGCCTACTCCGCCTCGAAGGGGGGCGTTGTCGGCCTCACGCTGCCGGCTGCCCGCGATCTCGCCTCCAGCAAGATCCGCGTCAACACCATCGCGCCGGGCCTGTTCCTGACGCCGCTGCTGATGGGCCTCAACGAGGAAGCCCGCGCCAGTCTGGGCGCGCAGGTGCCGCATCCGGCCCGCCTCGGCGACGCCTCGGAATACGGCAACCTCGCGGTCCACATCGTCGAGAACCCGATGTTGAACGGCGAAACCATCCGCCTCGACGGCGCCATCCGTATGGCGCCGCGGTAGTACTTGTCTTCTTCCCCTCGTAGCCGCGCGCCGCGGGAGAGGGTGCCTGAGCAAGCGAAGGCGGGAGAGGGCTCGTTGTGGCACCCCTCTCCCAAGTGAGTTTGTTTCTAACTCCTGCGCTGCCCTCTCCCGCAAGGGGAGAGGGCGCGGCAATGAGCGTCGGCAAGGCGCCAACGAGTGAAACGGGAGAGCGCGTGTGTCTAATCCACTGCTGATCGAACACGACGATGGCGTGGACCGGGTGACGCTTAATCGTCCGGACAGTCTCAACGCGCTCGATCCCGTGCTGATCGACGCACTGAACGACTACTTCCAAAGCCTGCAGCGCAATCGCAAGACACGCGTGGTCGTCCTCAAGGGCGCCGGCGCCAATTTCTGCGCCGGGCTCGATCTCAAACACGCAATGGCCGCGCGCTCCGGGCAGAATGCACCGCGCACCGTCACCGAATCCCTCGATTCCCAGCGCCGCATCGCGGATATCGTGATGCTGATGCGCCGCTGTCCGCAGCCGATCATCGCGCTGGTGCAGGGGGCTGCCGCCGGTGGCGGTTTCGCGCTGGCGCTCGCAGCAGATATCCGCATCGCCGCCAAGTCAGCGCGCATGAATTGCGCCTTCATCAAGCTCGGCCTCGGCGGCTGCGACATCGGCTCAAGCTATTTCCTGCCGCGTCTCGTCGGTGTCTCCGTCGCCTCTGAACTGATCCTCACCGGCCGCTTCATCCATGCCGATCGCGCGCTGGCTGTTGGGTTGGTGTCGGAAGTTGTCGACGACGGTCAACTCGAAGCTGCCGCTGCGCCCTATGTCGATGCGATGATGACCGCGTCGCCGGTAGGGCTGCGGCTGTCGAAGGAATGCATCAACATGTCCGTGGATGCCGGCTCGATCGAGGCCGTCATCGCCATGGAAGATCGCAATCAGGTGCTGTGCAGCCGCTCGGAAGATTTCGAGGAAGGCATTCGCGCATTCATCGAGAAACGAAAGCCGGTTTACGTCACACGTTGAAGCGTGATCTCACGCACCGAATACAAGGTCCGACAAACGAGACCATGGTTCGACAAGAACGGTTTTGGGAGAAACTACATGAACGCCCAGGCTGCCGCGGTGCTGACAAAGCCCGCCTTCCGCAAGATCCACTGGATGGAGCGCGACATCGATGTCGAGCGCCGGCCGGACGGCGTCATCGTCATGAAGTCGCTGATACCGTTGATGCCCTATGAGACGCATCTGCCGGCGTCTCTGGCGAAGTGGGCCAAGGAGCGTCCCGATCACACCTGGCTGGCCCAGCGCGCCGGCGATGACCGGCAATGGCGTCGGCTCAGCTATGGCGAGGCGAAGCGGACCGCCGATGCGCTGACCCAGGCGCTACTCGACATGAAGCTCGCGGCCGATGGACCGGTTGCGATCCTTTCGGGCAATTCCATCGAGCATGCACTAATGACCATGGCGGCGATGCAGGCGCGGCATCCGGCAGCGCCGGTGTCGCCGGCCTATTCGCTGATGAGCCAGGATCACGCCAAGCTCAAATATCTGTTCGACCTGATCAAGCCTGTCGCGGTCATGGTGCAGGACGGGCCGACCTTCCAGAAGGCGCTGGATGCGCTCGATCTCACCGACATCAAGATCATCCATGTGGCGCGCCCGCCGACGGGGATCGCCAGCACCGCCTATGCCGACATGGTCGCGACCATGGTTACGCCCACGGTCGACGCATCGCTCGCCCAGATCATGCCCGATACGGTCGGCAAGCTGCTGTTCACCTCGGGCTCCACCGGCATGCCCAAGGCGGTCATCAACACGCAGCGGATGATGACGGCGAATGCCGCGATGATGATGCAGACGCGCCCGCGCGATCCGAACGCGCAGCCGCCGGTCTATCTCGACTGGATGCCGTGGAATCACACCATGGGCGGCAACGCTTTGTTCAACCCGCTGCTGATCGATGGCGGCACGCTCTATATCGACGATGGCCGTCCAATGCCGGGCATGATCGACGAGACATTGCGCAATCTGCGCGAAATCTCGCCGACCTATTACGCCAATGTTCCCGCCGGCTATGCTGCCATCGCCAGCGCGATGGAGAAAGACGATGCGCTGGCGCGCTCGTTCTTCAAGAACCTGAATCTGATGGCCTATGGCGGCGCGCGTCTCCCTGACGATCTCTATGATCGTATGCAGGCGCTGGCCGTGCGCGCCACCGGCGAGCGCATCGTGTTCTATACCGGTTGGGGCTGCACCGAGACCTCGCCGACCTCGACCGGCACCTATTGGGACACCGAGCGCGTCGGCCTGATCGGCCTGCCGTTCCCCGGCGTCGAACTCAAGATGGTGCCGGTGGATTCGAAATACGAATTGCGCTTGCGCGGCGTCAACGTGATGCCGGGCTACTATCGCCAGCCGGACCTCACCAAAGCGGCCTTCGACGAGGAAGGCTTCTACAAGATCGGCGACGCTGGCATTTTCGTCGACGACAATGACCCCGTGCAGGGCCTGATCTTCTCCGGCCGCGTGGTGGAGGACTTCAAGCTGACGACCGGCACCTTCGTGCATGTCGGCTCGTTGCGCACCGATGTGATCGCTGCTGCGACGCCGGTGGTGCAGGACGCGCTGATCACGGGACAGGATCGCCCCTATATCGGCGTGCTCGCCTGGCCCAACCTGCCGGCCTGCCGCATCATGATCGGCGAGCCCGAGGCGACATTTGCCGATGTGGTGAAACATCCTGCGGTTCTTGCCTGTCTGAAGAAGGGGCTGCAGGCACATAATGCGTCGTGCGAAGGCGCCAGCAGCAGGCGCATTGCGCGCGCGATGTTCATGGTCGAGCCGGCGTCCATCGACGGCAACGAACTCACCGACAAGGGCTACATCAACCAACGCGCCGGCCTCGAACGCCGCGCGGCACTGGTCGCCCAGCTTTACGCCGAGCACCCCGGCGAAGACGTCATCATCCTCAACTAGACTTTCCATCGATCAGAACAGAGTACACCGCCATGAACTTCGATTTCTCCGACGACCAGAAGCAGCTCCGCGACGAGGCCCGGCGTTTTCTCACCGAGAAGTGCCCGCCGAAGGCTGTGCGCGCCGTGATCGACGGCAAGGCGCCCTATGATCGCGAGCTCTGGAAGGGCCTTGCGGATATGGGCTTCCTCGGCGTTGCCATCCCGGAAGCCTTTGGCGGCTCGGGTGCCGGTCATCTCGAACTCTGCGTGATCGCCGAGGAAATGGGCCGTGCACTCGCCCCGGTGCCGTTCTCCTCGACGGTCTACCTCGCCGCAGAAGCGCTGCTGCTCGCCGGTTCCGATGCGCAAAAGCAGAAGTGGCTGCCGGCGATTGCACAGGGCAATGCCGTCGGCACGCTGGCGCTGTTCGAAGGTTCCGGTAATCCGTCGCCAAAGGCGATCAAGCTCACCGCGGCTAACGGCGTGCTCAACGGCACCAAGAAGCCGGTGGCCGATGGCGCCATCGCTGACTTCGCGATCGTCGCCGCGCGCACCGGTTCGACTGGCCGCGATACCGACATCGCGCTGTATCTTGTCGATCTCACCAGCGAGGGCGTCGAGGCCAAGGCACTGACATCCATCGATCCCTCGCGCAATCAGGCCGAGATCTCGTTCAAGAATGTCAAGGCTGAGCTGCTCGGCGCTGCGAATGAAGGCTGGAGCATCCTCTCGCAGGTGCTCGACCGCGCCGCGGTGTTGATCAGCTTCGAACAGGTCGGCGGTTCCGACCGCGCGCTGGAAATGGGCCGCGACTACGCGCTCGACCGCATTGCCTTCGGCCGCCAGATCGGTTCGTTCCAAGCGGTCAAGCACATGCTCGCCGACATGTATGTCTCGGCGACGCTGGCGCGCTCGAATTGCTATTACGGCGCATGGGCGCTTTCGACCAACGCGTCCGAACTGCCGGAAGCCGCCGCTGCAGCACGCATCAGTGCGACGCAGGCGTTCCAGCACTGCTCCAAGAACAACATCCAGGTTCATGGCGGCATGGGCTTCACCTGGGAGTTCGACTGCCACCTCTACTATCGCCGCTCCAACGCGGTGGCGGTCGGGCTCGGCTCACTGTCTTATTGGGAAGACCAGTTGATCGAGCGCATGCGCCAGAAGAATGCGGCGTAAGGATCAATCGAGATGAATTTCGATGACACCCCGCAGGAGGCCGCGTTTCGCGCCGAGGCGAAAGCCTGGATCGCGGCCAATGCGCCGAAGCAATATGAAGACGAGCTGAAAAAGGCCGCGCTCGGCCGCATTCAGCTCAAGAGTGCGAATATTCTGGAAGTCGCGAAAGCCTGGCAGAAGAAGAAGGCCGATGCCGGCTGGGCCGTACCGCACTGGCCGAAGGAGTATGGCGGCCGCGGCGCATCGCCCATCGAGCGGGTGATCTGGCAGCAGGAAGAGGGCGTGTTCGGCAAGCTCGGGGCGCTCTTCATTATCGGTCACGGCATGTGCGGCCCGACCATGATGGCCTATGCCGCCGAGGAGCATAAGCGGCAGTATCTGCCGCCGCTGGCGTCCGGCGAGAAGATCTGGTGCCAGTTGTTCTCCGAACCCGCCGGCGGATCCGACGTCGCGGGTCTCCGCACCCGCGCGGAAAAGGACGGCGATGACTGGGTCATCAACGGCCAGAAGATCTGGACCTCCGGCGCGCACTACTCGGATTACGGCATCCTGATCACCCGTACCGATCCCACCGTGCCGAAGCACAAGGGCCTCACCATGTTCTTCCTGGACATGAAGAGCCCGGGCGTGGAGGTGAAGCCGATCAAGCAGGCCAACGGTCAGGCCGAGTTCAACGAGGTGTATTTCACCGACGTGCGGATTCCCGATGCGCAGCGGCTCGGCGCTGTGGGTGACGGCTGGAACGTCTCGCTCACCACGCTGATGAACGAGCGTATGGCGATCGGCGCCAATGTCGCCACCGGCTTCCCGGAATTGTTCGAGTTCTGCAGCAGCCTGATGCTGGATGACGGTCCGGCCATCGACGACCCCGCCGTGCGCTCCAAGCTTGCCAACTGGGCGGTGCGTGCCTCGGGCCTGCGTTATACGGCATTCCGTTCGATCTCGGCGCTGTCGCGCGGTGAACGTCCGGGTCCGGAAAACTCCATCGGTAAGCTCGTTGCCGGCGCCATGCTGCAGGATGTCGCGACCTATGCGCTCGATCTGCAGGGCGCGGCCGGCGTGCTGAACGGGCCGGAGGACGCGGAGGTCGCCGGCAAGTTCCAGGCGATGCTGCTGCGCTCGCCCGCCACGCGCGTCGAAGGCGGCACTGACGAGATTCTGCGCAACATCATCGCGGAACGTGTGCTCGGCCTGCCGGGCGACATCCGCGTCGACAAGGACGTGCCATTCAACAAGATCCCGACCAAGGGACGATAAGTCAGCCTGTAGGATGGGTAGAACGCAGCGAAACCCATCAATGTCCGCGCAAGCCCATCGATGGGTTTCGCAAGGGCTCTACCCATCCTACGCTTTCTTTTCTCATTAAGGACTACTGCCATGAACTTCGATGACACGCCGCAGGAAGCCGAATTCCGCGCTATCGCGCGCAAGTGGATCGATGCCAACGCGCCGAAAGAACTGGAAGCCGAGCTGACCAAGCCGTCGGCCAAGCGCGCCTCTGAGAAGCGCGACGCGATGCTCGATGTCGCCAAGGCCTGGCAGAAGAAGAAGGCAGATGCCGGCTGGGCCTGTCTGCATTGGCCGAAGGAATATGGCGGTCGCGGCTCGACGCCGATCGAGCGCGTGATCTGGCAGCAGGAAGAGGGCGTCTATGACAAGCTCGCGCGGCCCTTCGCCATTGGGCAGGGCATGTGCGGCCCCACCGTGATGGCCTATGCCTCCGAAGACCAGAAGCGCAAATATCTGCCGCCGCTGGCCTCCGGCGAGAAGGTCTGGTGTCAGCTGTTCTCTGAACCCGCCGGTGGTTCCGACGTCGCTGGCCTTCGTACCCGCGCGGAGAAGGATGGTGACGACTGGATCGTCAACGGCCAGAAGATCTGGACCTCCGGCGCGCATTACTCTGATTATGGCATCCTGATCACCCGCACTGACCCGAATGTGCCCAAGCACAAGGGTCTGACCATGTTCTTCCTCGACATGAAGAGTGAGGGCGTCGAGGTAAAGCCGATCAAGCAGGCCAATGGCATGCAGGAATTCAACGAGGTGTTCTTCACCAATGTAAGGATCCCGGATAGCCAGCGGCTCGGCGCCGTCGGTGACGGCTGGAACGTGTCGCTGACCACGCTGATGAATGAGCGTATGTCGATCGGCTCCCGCGTCGCCACGGGTTTCCCGGAGCTGTTCGAGTTCTGCAGCAACCTGATGCTGGAAGACGGTCTCGCCATCGACGATCCCAATGTGCGCTCCAAGCTTGCAAGCTGGGCGGTGAAGAATTCCGGCCTGAAATACACCAGCTATCGCTCGATTTCGGCGCTGTCGAAGGGCGAGCGTCCGGGTCCGGAGAACTCCATCGGCAAGCTGGTCTCCGGCATGATGATGCAGGACATCGCGATGTTCGCCGCCGATCTGCAGGGCGCTTCCGGCGCGCTGGTCGGCGCCGATGCGGAAGCAGCCGGCGAATTCCAGGCGACCATTCTGGGCTCGCCGTCCATGCGTATCGCCGGCGGCACCGACGAGATCCTGCGCAACATCATCGCCGAGCGCGTGCTCGGCCTGCCGGGCGACATCCGCGTTGACAAGGACGTGCCGTTCAACAAGGTCCCGACCAAGGGACGGTAAGCTCTTTCTTCCCCTCTCCCCCGTGCGAAGCGAAGCTTCGCTAGGTGGGAGAGGGTGGCCGCGCGAAGCGCGGACGGGTGAGGGGTGCCACAAGCTCCGAGCCCAGCCGTACCCCTCATCCGTCACGGCCTTCGGCCGTGCCACCTTCTCCCACAAGGGGAGAAGGAAGAAGTCGCGACGACAGAGGCTCCCATGACCGACTCCATCGACACGCTCGAAACCCTTCTGGCGTCACGTTACTCCTGCCGTGCCTACAAGACCGAGCAGGTGCCGCGCGCCATCATCGACCGCATTCTCAATGCCGCGCAAAAGACCGCGTCGTGGTGCAACAGCCAGCCGTGGCAGGTCACGATCACGTCGGGTGAAGCCACCAAGAAGTTTCGCGACGTGCTCTATCCCGTCGCGGCCGCGGGTACGCCGAATTCGGGCGACTTCCCCTTTCCGCGCGAATATCGCGGGGTCTATCTGGACCGCCGTCGCGAAAGCGGCTTCCAGCTCTACAATACGCTGGGCATCGCGCGTGGCGACAAGACGGCCTATGCCGAGCAGGCGCTGCAGAACTTCAATTTCTTCGGCGCGCCGCATGTGGCGATCATCACGTCGGACGAGGCGCTCGGCGTCTATGGCGCAGTGGACTGCGGCGGCTATGTAAACAATTTCATGCTGGCTGCGCAGGCGCTCGGCCTCGCGACCGTGCCGCAGGCGGCGCTGGCGTTTCACTCGGCCGTGGTGCGCCAGCATTTCGGCATGAGCGACGACCGCCGCGTCGTTTGCGGCATTTCGTTCGGCTATCCGGACCGCGAGCACAAGGTCAACAGCTACCGAACCAACCGCGCGCAGTTAGGCGATGTGGCGACGTTTGTGGAGTGACTCTGCTCACTTCCCCTCTCCCCCAGCGCAGCGAAGCTGCGCGCCGTGGGAGAGGGTGGATCGAACGCGAAGCGGTCGAGACGGGAGAGGGGCTGCCACGAGCTCCGAGCTTGGCTACCCCTCTCCCGCCGTCGCTTCGCTCAGGCACCCTCTCCCGCAAGGGGAGAGGGGAAGAAAAGTGCCACGGGCTTAACGTTTAAAACCGCGGTGCCCGTTTCTCCGCGAACGCCTTCGTGCCTTCCTTGATCTCATCGCCCCGCATGCTGTCCCGCGCGCGCTGATCGGCGGCAGCCTCGTCCAGTTCACCGCGGGCGAATTCGTTGATCGCCTGCTTCATGCCGCGCATGGCGATCGGGGCGTTGCCGGCCAGAATCATGGCGAGCTTGTCGACTTCCTCGTCCAGCGCCTCGGTCGGCACCATGGCGGTGAGGTAGCCGATCCGCAGCAGTTCGCTGGCTTCCAGCTTCTGCGCGGTGAGAAACAATCGCTTGGCGTTGTCGACCCCGAGCCGGCTCACGTAGCGTTTGATGCCGCCCTTGTAATAATGCAGCCCGAGCCGGGCGGCCGGCATGAACATCTCGCAGGTGTCGACGCCGATGCGGAAGTCGCAGGCCAGTGCCATGTCGGTGGAGCCGCCATAGACGCCGCCATTGAGCCGGCAGATCGTCGGGAGCGCCAGGTCCTCCAGCCGGTTTGCCACGGCCTCAAAGGCCGATCCGGACGAACCTTCGGCCACGGGCTTGGGCGCGCTGGCAGCCCGTTCGGAGATCGCATTGAGATCGAAGCCGGCGCTGAAAGCGCGGCCGGTGCCGGTGAGCACCAGCACCCGGACGGCGCGATTGGCCTCTACGCGATCGAACAGCTGTACCAAGGTGTCCAGGTCGAGCTGGGACAGCCGGTTCAGCTTTTGGGGGCGGTTCAGGCGGATGGTGGCGCGGGGGCCGTCGATGGTCAGAATGGGGGGCGAGGACTGGTCAGATGCGGTTTCCGTCGTTTCCGACATGTTGTTCTCCTTTGGGATGCGAGCGACGGTGCCCGCACCGGCGGATCGCGTCAATCTGCGCACGACTCCGTGATTTTTGCGGGTTGCAACACGGGCTATTTTAACCAGATGGGCTATATTGCGGCTGCAAAGGCCCGGTCATTCGCGCTTCATAGTCGCGGAGGACGGTGCGGCCGTTCCTGGAAACCCGGTTTGCTCCCATGGATATGTCCTATCTCCATCACTTTGGCAGCGCCGCCGCCACGATCTTCGTGGTCGCGACCGCCACGATGCGGACGATGATTCCGCTGCGGGTGTTTGGCATCATGGCCAATGTCCTGCTAATCGCGATCTCGATCCCAACCCACAACTATCCGACCATGGCATTGCATGCGGTACTGCTGCCGCTCAACATCTACCGCCTGCGCCAGATGCTGCAATTGGTCCAGGATGTGAAAAAGTCGGTGAACTCCGACCTGTCGATGGAATGGCTGAAGCCGTTCATGACCAAGCGTCCCTGTAAGGCCGGTGAGGTGTTGTTTTACAAGGACGAGAAGGCCGAAGACATGTTCTACATCGTCAGTGGCCGTTATCGTCTGGTCGAATCCGGGATCGAATTGCCGGTCGGCGCCATTGTCGGTGAACTCGGCATGCTGTCGCCCTTGAACGAACGCACCCAGACGCTGGAATGTATCGAGCCCGGCATGGTGCTCAGCGTCAGCTACAGCCAGGTCGAAGAGCTCTACGTGCAGAATCCGGAATTCGGTTTCTTCTTCCTGCGTCTCGCCAGCGCGCGATTGTTCGAGAATATCGACAAGCTGGAAGCGCGTCTGATGAAGCAGGACGCGCCCGCATTGCCCATGGCGCCGCAGCACGCATAAGCATCAGGACGTCCCGTGGCAGGTTTCATCAACGTCATCCGCTCCACGCTCGCCGAGCTGGCGAACAGGAGCGAACCTGCAGCGCCGGTTTTGCCGGTGGGGCTGCCGGCTGCGGTGCGTCCTGTGGCGGAAGATGGCGTGGCCCTGTTGATTAACTATCAGAGCGCAGTCTACGCGCAGCTCTACAGCGACCGGCTGCGTCGCTTTGTCGGACGGCGCAACGTCAGCGACGAACTGTTTAGCGAGATTGCGCGGCTGCTCACGATGCGCATGAGCTATCACGATCCGATCCGCATCGCGCAGCTCAAGCTGCAGGAGCCCGTGATGCCCGGCCGGCCGCCCGTCGTCGACAGGCGGCGTTTTCGCCTCGACGAGTTGGTGTCGGCATTGCCGGAGATCGTCGGCGATCCCCTGATGTGGGCGCTCGAGCGCATCTATTGTGCGCATCGCACGGTGCCGATCCGTTTCAGCAAGGCGAGCATCTGGGGCATCAAGCGCCTTGAGTTCGAATCCTGGCTGCGACGTTGGCGCCTGTTGTCGACGCGTTATGAAACCGAGCGCGTCTGGGTCGAACGCTGGCTGCACATGATTGATCGGGCACTGACCAGGCAGCCGGACGCGGCAATGGCCATCGTGCAGACGGCAACCATGATCGAAGGTTACGGCACGGGCTATCGGCAGGGCATGGCCGCCTGGCATCAGATCATCGATGGGCTGGCCAAGCCGGTTTTCGATGGGACGCTGGTTATCACCGATCTGGCGGACGCGATCACGCGTGCCCGTGCGGTGCCGCGCGACCCGAAGGGTGACCAATTACGCAAGGTGATCGGCGAGCTCCGGGCGCATGCCGTCCTGAACTAGCGAGAAAGTGGAACGTGCGCAGTGTTTTCCCGACCAGGCTGGCTCTGCAGGAAGCGGTGGGTTTTCGGTTCCGCGGCGTGCATTCCCGGTTTCGGAGTGTCATAAATAGGGCGAGTGATCGGGCCGGCTAAGCGGGCCAGCCTGTCGTGACCGGTGAGAGGGACGTCAGCTTGTTGTTTCCTGCAATGTCGTCGTCGATTGCTCTGGGCGGGCTCGTCGGGTGGATGCTCGTCCTCACCGTCAAGCATGTGATCGCTGATTTCCTGCTGCAAAACGCCTGGATGGCGATAGGCAAGGATCAACGGACCGGATGGGCGCTGCCGCTGCTGGCGCATTGCGCGATCCATGGCGTGCTGACGACGCTGTTCATTGCCGTCGTACAACCCAAGCTCTGGTTCCTGGGACTGGTCGACTTTGCGATCCACATCACCATCGATCGGCTCAAGGGCATCTGTGTCTCGCATTTCGGTGTGACGCAGGGCCATCGCTGGTTCTGGTGGCTGATCGGCATCGATCAGGCGCTGCATCACCTGACCGACTTCTTCCTGGCCATCTTCATCGTCGCCAACAGCTGATGCGCGTTTGAACGCATCGAGTTCCAATGTGGCGGTAGCAGGGCACGGCTGCCACATTTCAAACTGTTACTCAAGAGTCGCACGCGGCCATTAAGGCTGTTGGTTAACCCTGCGTTAGGAAATTCAACCGCATCCTCATTAACGAGGAGAAACCCCATGCGGTCCAGCCGTCAAGCTTTTGAGAACGATTTTTGCCCCGTCGAGGAAGATCTGCTCGGTGCAATGTATCGTGCAAATGAAAATGGCCTGCCCCATCTCGTGGCCAGCGTTTCATCCGACGTCCGCGCGATGCTGGCTCTGTTCTGCTATCGCCGCAGTCATCTTCACGCTTTGGCAATCTCGATCGCATCGAGCTGCAGCGAGCGTGAGCTGATCGAATTCGGTGGCCGCGTTGGTTCCACGCTCTACGCGCTGTCACACGACACCGCCGTGGCGCGTCCTTCGGTGTCGGCCTATCACAACCGTAAGGCCATCACGCTGTCGACCAAGCCGCTCTCGACGCTGGCGCCGATGGATGATGATCTCGACGACGAGCTGGATGACAAGGAATTCGCTCACGCCGTCACGGCGTAAGCTGACATCAACTACTCTGCAGCTGCCAGAATTGGCAGCCCGTGCCGGCGCCGCGCCATGGCGCATTCGGGATCGCCAGGCATGCAGGTTCGGCACACGTCCGGCCTCACAGCATAAATCCCGCAGGCTGTTGCCTCTCCAACCTTTCCGGTCAATGCGCTGCAGCGGTCTCCGTCGCAGCGCATTCCCGATTCACGGTCGTTGACATATTTGGCCGGGATCAGATCGAGATCGGCATCGTCCTCGATGGTGAAGCGCGGCCAGTTGCTGGAATACGAACAGCACGCACCACAGGCCTGGCATGGGCTGGCGTCGCTGATCGTGGTGGCATCGCTTGTCATGCCGCGGTTTATCCCGATCGGACCGGTTTCGCCAGCCGTGCAGATGCAGGCTCGGCTGTTTCAGGTATCCTGTGGCCGCTCCCAGCTCAGCGTCTTGCGCCATTTGCTGCGCAGCGTCTCACGCCGCTCCGGATACTTCTCATCGAGGAAATGGGCCTCGATTGCGCGATCGGTTCGAAAACTGCGGAAATCCTGGCGGAGCTCGCACCACGCCGCCAGCAGCCGCACCGCTTCCAGATAACCCACCGCGATCGGCCAGACGATGCGCTCGCTGTCGCGACCGGCTTCGTCCCGGTAAAGCAGCCGGACCTTCTTGCCCGCATGAATATGCGCGCGCATCTGCACCATATCCATGCTGTCGGCGGTGCCGCGGAAATGCGGCCGCGCGCGGCTCGCGGGTTCCAGCACGAAGGGGCGCAAGCGCTCGGGCACGGTGTCCGCGATCTTCGCAATGAGATCCTGTGCGGCCTTGGCCAATGCCGGATCGGCGTGCCCCATCACCCATTGCGCGCCGAGCACTGCGGCTTCGATCTCGTCGGGTGTCAGCATCAGCGGCGGCATGTCGAAGCCGCGTTCGAGGATATACCCCATGCCGGCTTCGCCGCGGATCGGGACGCGCTGTGCCATCAGCGTCGCGATGTCGCGATAGATCGTGCGCTTGGACGTTTCCAGTTCGGCGGCAATGGCATCCGCCGTCAACGGCTTCCGCGTGCGCCGGAGTACCTGGATGATCTGAAACAGGCGGTCTGCGCGTCTCATCGTCGTCTCTCTGTCCGTGTTGGTCCGCTGTCGATGCTGACAGCATGTTGGCAGCAGGGGGCAGTCATACAGGACCCAGGTTCAAACGAACGAAGGATTCTGCAATGACCGCTTTCGATAGCCTCGAGGCATTTTCGCATGATGACCGGCTCTGGCGCATCCGGGCATGGCTGCTGGAACGCGCCATTCTCGCCCTGTCGGGCGACCTCCGCTGGGCCCTGATCGGGCTCGGCTGGCGCATGGTCTCCACCGCGGCGGTCCAGGCGCGCGCTTGGGTCGCCGGCGTCATCCGGCGTGACGGCTGCTGACACCACGGTGGCAGCAGCAACTGCCTAGTTTCTTGTCCCTATCACTTGGAGAAACCACATGATCGTCCTTCACGGCGTAGGTGCAGGCTTTGGCCTGCCGGAAATCAGCCCTTTCGTCACCAAGACGGAAGTCCAGCTCAAGATGGCCGGCTTGCCCTACGAGAAGCAACCGGCACGGCCGCAGGATTCGCCGAAGGGGCAGATGCCCTATATCGATGACGGCGCTGAGTGCATTGCCGACTCCACCTTTATCCGCGCCTATATCGAACGCAAATATGAGGTCGATTTCGATAGGGGTCTCGATCTCGCCCAGCGCGCTCAGGCCTGGGCGATCGAGCGGATGATCGAGCATCACCTCTACTGGTCGCTGGTCGGCGTGCGCTGGGTCGATGCCGATAATTTCGCCAAGGGACCGTCGCATTTCTTCGACGGCATTCCCGAAGCGCAGCGCGACGAGATTCGTGCATCCGCGCGCAAATCCGTCATTCAGAACCATCTGGCGAATGGCCTCGGCCGGCATCCTGCCGATGAGGCGCTGCAACTCGCGGATCGTTCGCTGATGGCTCTGTCGGTGCTGCTGGCCGGGAAGTCTCACTTGATGAGCAACCGCCCGGCCGGTGTCGATGCGACCGCATTCGGCGTTCTGGCCGGGATCCTGTCGCCGTTGTTTCCGTCGCCCCTGCAGCGTCAGTTGCACCGCTATGGCAACCTCGTCACCTACGTGGATCGGATGATGGCAGAGTATTATCCCGAACACGTCTGGCAGTGCAGCGTCGCTGCCTGAGGCTGTGTCGCCTTCAATGCGGCGACGCTGCCCCCTTCAGCGTCGCCAGTTCTGCTTCCAACTCCGCAATTCGCGCATCGCGCGCTGCCAGTACTGCTGCAACATCGGCGGCATCGAACTTCTGCGGGATATGTTGCGGGCAATTGGTGTCCCACGCGGCGATCGTGAACAGGATCACCTGTTCCGGCTTGGCACGATAACCTTGCGGCATTAGCGACGCCAGCAGCGCCGGATCGTCCTCGACCACCCGCGCGGTGCCCCAGAGCTTGACGCGTCGGCGATGTGCATAATCCATGATGAAGATGTTGGCCTTGGGATTCTCGGCGAGATTGCCCTGGGTGATGTATTGCCGATTGCCGCTATAGTCCGCAAAGGCCAGCGTCTGCTTGTCGAGGATCTTCACGAAGCCCTTCGGCCCGCCGCGATGTTGCATATAAGGCTGACCGTCAGCGCTGGCGGTAGCCAGAAAGAAGCTGTTCGCCTCGGCGAGAAACGCTGCGAGATTGTCGTCGATCTCGGTGCGCCAGCCGCCGTTTTCCTCGACATGCGCATAGCCGGAACGCGACCCCTTGCGGGTCTGGATCGCCTTGACGGTCGGCGTGAACGCAATGTCGCTGGAATAGGTGTGGATGTCTGACATGACTTACTCCCTGATTGGAGCTTGGGACGGGATGCGTTCCCGCCGCCCCAAGTTGGCTATTTCCTCGCACAAGAACAATCATCGGAATTGACACCTCATTATTGCTGGATATGAAATGGTTCGATGGATCGCATCGAAGCCATGACCGTCTTCGTCGCCGTGGCGGACCTGCAGGGGTTTGCGCCTGCGGCCCGCAAGCTCGGACTCTCCGCGTCGGCGGTCACCCGCATGGTGGCGGCGCTGGAGGAGCGCCTTGGCGCCCGCCTGCTGCAGCGGACCACGCGCTCGGTGATGCTGACCGATGTCGGCGCGCGCTATCTGCAACGAGCGCGCCAGATTCTCGCGGATATCGAGGAGGCCGAAGGCTCCGCGCAGGCCGAACGCGCCAGGCCGACCGGGCGTCTGGTCGTCTCGGCGCCAGTCGGCTTCGGGCGGCTGCATGTGACGCCGCTGATCTCGGCCTATCTGCAGCGCTATCCCGATGTCTCGGGTGAATTGCGGCTGACCGATCGCATGGTCAGTCTGGTCGAGGACGGAATCGATGTTGCCGTCCGGATCGGTCATCTCCCCGATTCGAGTCTGGTGGCGCGCCACGTCGGCAGCATGCCGCGCATCGTCGTTGCGTCGCCGGATTATCTGGTGCGGCGCGGCCAGCCGGAGACGCCGGACGATATCGCGAAGCACGATACGATCCAGTTCGGTGTCATTGCATCAGCGCCGGAATGGCGCTTCGTGCAGGATGGCGATGACATTCGCATCACGCATATGCCGCGTTTCACCACCGATGTCGCCGATGCTGCCATCTGGCATGCCGAGCATGGTGGCGGCCTGACCCGCGTGCTGGCCTATCAGGCGGCAGACGCGCTGGTGGCCGGCCGCCTCAAACGTGTGCTCACGCAGTTCGAGCCGCCGGCGGTGCCGATCCACATCGTCTATCCGACCTCGCGCTTGCTGTCGGCGAAAGTGCGCGTCTTCATCGATCTCGCCGCCGATACCTGCCAGTGGGATTTCGGCAAGCGATAGTCATCGCTACGACTTTGGCGGTGCCACGCTGAATGTGCCATTGGCCCGGGCGCACGGCTCGCCGTCTGCCGTGATTAGTGCCTGCGCAAAGCAGAGACGCTTGCCGGTCTTGATGACCTCGGTCTCGATCTGCAGCCATTGCCCGATCTGCGCGGAGCCAAGAAAATCAGCAGAGAGATTCACGGTGAGCAGCCGCGCACCGCCGCCCAGTACATGGCCGCAGCTCAGGCCCATCGCATTGTCGGCCAGAGCCGTGATCAGCCCACCATGTGCCATGCCGCGCGAATTGGTGTGCGCTTCGGCGATGTGGAGACCAAGGATGATATTGGTGTCGGTCACCTTCGAATAGATCGGCTCCCACGGCGCGGTGAGGGGGCTCTTGCGATAGTGCGGCGCGAAGCCGTCGGGAATAGCGGTGTCAGTCATGGCGCATCGATCCGGATTGTTTGCGCCATAGAAGCGAAAGCACAAGCAAAGGACAGACCAACAAAGTTTGAAACGGGTCTGACGGGATGTTTAAAACAGGTGTGACAGCGATAACGCCAAACTCAGTCTGTCGTCACCCGCGAAAGCGGTGATCCAGTAAACGCAGGCGGTTCGGGTCATCACACTTGCCGGTCTTTACTGGGACACCCGGTCAAGCCGGGTGACGACATGCAGAGTGTGAGTGGGAAGGCCTAATAGGGCAGTCCCACATAATTTTCCGCCAGCGACGCCGTCGCGACATCCGAATGTACGACATAATCCAGCTCGGCCTGCTGCAGCTTGGTGCCGAAACCGTCATTGTCGGGGAAGCGATGCATCATCGAGGTCATCCACCACGAGAAACGCACCGCTTTCCACACGCGCTTCAGCGCGATGGCCGAATAGAAGTCGAGACCGCTCGAGGATTTCTCATCGTAGAATTCGCGCAGCGCCATCGACAGGTAATGGACGTCGGAGGCCGCGAGGTTGAGCCCCTTGGCGCCGGTCGGCGGCACGATGTGGGCGGCGTCGCCGGCGAGGAACAGCCTGCCAAAACGCATCGGTTCCGCGACAAAACTACGCAGCGGCGCGATGCTCTTCTCCAGCGATGGGCCGGTGATGAGGCTTTCGGCGGCCTCCGTGTCGAGGCGACGGCGCAACTCGTCCCAGAACATGTCGTCTGTCCAGTTCTCGACTTTTTCGTCGAGGGAGCACTGGACGTAATATCGGCTGCGCGTCATCGAGCGCATCGAGCACAGCGCGAAGCCGCGTTGGTGATTGGTGTAGATCAGCTCATGCGACACTGGCGGCGTATCCGAGAGCAGGCCGAGCCAGCCGAACGGATAGACGCGCTCGAAGGTCTGTACGGCGGAGGCCGGAACGCTCTGGCGCGAGACGCCGTGGAACCCATCACAGCCGGCAATGAAATCGCAGGCGATCTCGTGGCTTACGCCGTCCTTGACGTAGCGGACGCGGGGGCTTGTGCCGTCGAAATCATGCAGCGAGACATTGTCGGCATCATAGACCGTGGTCAGCCCGGCCTTGTCGCGGGCGTCCATCAGGTCGCGGGTGACCTCCGTCTGGCCGTAGACGGTAACGACCTTCCCGCGGGACGCCTTCTTCAGGTCGAGGCGGTGGCGAATTCCGCCGAACAGAAGTTCGATCCCGTCATGGATCAGGCCTTCGTGATGCAGGCGCTCGGTAATCCCCAGCTTTTCCAGCAGGCCAACGGTGCCCTGTTCGAGCACGCCGGCGCGGATGCGGGCGAGGACATAGTCGCGATCCTTGCGCTCCAGAATGACGTTATCGATCCCATAGGCATGCAATAGTTGCCCTAGCAACATTCCAGCCGGACCAGCTCCAATGATGGCAACTTTTGTTCGCAACGCTTGCTCCCGCGGTTGATATAGGCTCTGTCGTCCGACTGAGTTGACAAGTCAAGCGGGGTCGCGACACTGGCTCCGCAACGCGTGCAATCGCACCGCTTGCAAGGATGATTATAACATATAACAATATTCGCAAAGGGCCATTCAAGGTCCGGTGAACAAGTTCGATAGAACAGGTTCGAGAGAACACGTCCAAACGGGCGTAGAGGGAGAGACGTCGATGAAAAGGGCAATCTTTGCATTGCTGGCGGCTGGCTGTCTGACGACGGCAATGAGCCCGGCCCAGGCGCAAGACAAAACCGTCAATATGAAAGTATCCCTGTGGGTGCCGCCGGCGCATCCGCTGGTGCCGGCCACGCAGGCCTGGGCCGCCGATATCGAGAAGGCCTCGGGCGGCAGCATCAAGATGTCGGTATTCCCTTCGGAACAGCTCGGCAAGGCGTTCGATCATTACGACATGGCGCGCGATGGTATCGCCGATATCACCTATGTGAATCCCGGCTATCAGCCCGGCCGCTTCCCCATCGTGGCCGCAGGCCAGCTGCCCTTCGTGTTCTCGGACGGCAAGAAGGGTACCCTCGCGCTCAACGAGTGGTATCAGAAATACGCCAAGACCGAGATGAAGGACACGAAGCTGTGCTTCGCTTTCATCCACGATCCCGGATCGATCCACGGCAAGAAGAAGATCGTAGTGCCGTCAGACCTCAACGGCGTGAAGGTCCGCCCGGCGCAGAGCACCATCGGCGAAATGGTCAAGCTGTTCGGCGGAACCAATGTGCAGGCCTCGGCGCCGGAATCGCGCGATGCGATCGAGCGCGGCGTTGCTGACGAGATCGCGTTCCCGTGGGGCTCGATCTTCCTGTTCGGTATCGACAAGGTGGTGAAGTATCACATCGACGTGCCGCTCTATTCGACGGTGTTCACCTACAACATCAACCTCGCCAAGTATAATTCCATGTCCGCAGCGCAGAAGAAGATCATCGACGATCACTGCACACCGGAATGGGCCTCCAAGGTCACCGATCCCTGGGTCGACTTCGAAGCCAATGGCCGCACCAAGATGAAGGCGCTGCTGGATCACGAAGTCTACAAGCTGACGCCCGAGCAGCTCGCCGAGTGGAAGAAGGGCGTTCAACCGCTCAACGCCGCCTGGGCTGCGGCCGTGAAGAAGGCCGGCGGCGATGCCGATGCCATCGACGCCGACCTCAAGGCGATGCTGAAGAAGCACGACGCGGGGCTGTAGCTTTCCGCCGAGTCCGTTGATCGCACGGACCTCTCACCACGTCATGGCCGGGCTTGACCCGGCCATCCACTTTCCTTCGCCACCCAGAAGATGAATGCCCGGGTCATCTAGTGAAGTTCGCTTCGCGCTGCCCGGGCATGACGATCGAGAGGGCGGAGGCTGGCTTCTCCTCTTGAGCATTGTGACATCGACGATGACCGCCACGTCCGAAATCTCCCAATCCAGCGCCCTCGGCATTCCGCCGGAGCCGCCCCGCAAGAACGTGATGGATCGCTTTATCGATTCCATCGAGTGGATTGCCGCGTTCTTCGTCGGTATCGTCGCGCTGAACACTTTCATCGCGGTGTTTATGCGAAAATTCTTTGCGGTCACGATCCCCGATTATTACAATATCGGCCAGTTCATGCTTGGCGTGCTGATCTTCTGGGGCATCGCCGCGACGTCCTATCGCGGCTCGCACATCACCGTCGATCTGGTCTGGGCCAATGCCACGCCAAAGTATCAGCGCTGGATCGACGTGTTCGCAACCTTGGTGCTGCTGTTCGTCGTGACCGTGCAGACCTACACGCTGTTCGACAAGGTTGTGGATACTTATTCGAGCCACATCGTCACCATGGATCTGCAACTGCCGGTCTGGCCGTTCTTCCTGCTGTCATGGATCGGCGACGTTTCGGCGGTGCTGTTGATCGCGATCCGCACTTACAGGCTGATCTTCCATCCGGAAGAGATGCATGAACCCGAAATCAAGACGGCAGAGTAAATCGCATGGATCTCAGTAACGAAGCGGTTGCCGTCATCGGCTTTGTCAGCCTGTTCGTGTTGATGCTGTTGCGCGTGCCGGTTGGTATGGCAATGGGGCTCGTGGGCATCACGGGCTTTGGCTATCTCACTGGTTTTGCGCCAGCGCTGAAACTGGTCGGCCAGACTACCATGCGGACGGTGACGGACTATTCCTTTGGCGTGATCCCGATGTTCCTCCTGATGGGCGCCTTCGTTTCGGTGTCGGGTATCAGCCGTGAACTATTTCGCGCGGCCAACACCTTTGTCGGCCACTGGAAGGGCGGATTGGGCATCGCGACCATCGCCGCCTGCGGCGGCTTTGCCGCGATCTCCGGTTCGTCGGTGGCGACGGCCGCGACATTCTCCGCCGTTGCCTATCCGGAAATGCGGCGTTTCAATTATCCGCAGAGCTTCGCCACGGGTGTCATCGCCGTGGGCGGCACGCTCGGCGCGATGCTGCCGCCGTCCACGGTATTGGCGGTTTACGGCATTATTACCCAGCAAGACATAGGCAAGCTGTTCATCGCCGGCATCGTGCCGGGCCTGCTCGCTATCGTCATGCACATGATCACCATTGCGATCATCGGCGTGGTCAAGCCGGGCTTCTTGCCGGCTGGCCCGAAAGCCTCGTGGCGCGAGCGCGCCGCGGCGATCCGCGATGTCTGGTCGCCATTGTTGCTGTTCGTCTTCGTGATTGGCGGCCTTTATGGCGGCTTCTTCATCCCGACCGAAGCCGGTGCGGTCGGCGCGGTCGGCGCCTTCATCATCGGCGTGCTGCGCGGCAAGCTGAACAAGGACGGCATCCTGCAGTCATTGCTGCAAGCGACGCGGACCGCTGCCGCCGTGTTCACCGTGCTCATCGGTGCGCTGTGCTTTGGCTATTTTCTCACGATTACCCAGACCCCGCAGCACGTCACCGAGTTCCTCACCGGCCTCGGCATCGGCCCCTACGGCGTACTGGCGCTGATCCTCCTGATGTATCTGGTGCTGGGCTGCCTGATGGATGCCATGGCCATGGTGATCCTCACCGTGCCGATCGTGTTTCCGGTGATTATGGCGCTTGGTTTCGATCCGATCTGGTTCGGCATCGTCATTGTCATGACCGTCGAGCTCGGCCTGATTCACCCGCCGGTTGGCATGAACGTGTTCGTCATCAAGAGTGTGATCAAGGACGTCAGCATGTCGACGATATTCAAAGGCGTGCTGCCATTCGTGGTTACCGACCTGATCCGTCTCGTGCTGCTGATCCTGTTCCCGCTGATTGCCACCTGGCTGCCGATGCGGATGATTGGATGACATCATGACGACACCGCAGCTTGTGACGAGATATGTCTTCAGCCTGTCGATCAAGGTCGGCACGCCGGTCGTGGCCGGTGATCTCGGATATGGCATCCGTCGCGTCATCCCGGTCCTTGGCGGCACCGTGCAGGGCGAGGGCATCAAGGGCACGATCCATCCAAGCGGCGCCGACTTCCAGGTCATCCGCCCGGATGGCTTTACCGAGCTTGAAGCGAAATACACATTCGAACTCGATGACGGCGCCGTGATCTATATCGAGAATATAGGCGTCCGCTTTGGCCCGAAGGAGGCGCTTGATCGCATCGCTCGGGGCGAGGCGGTCGATCCCACCCTGATCTATTTCCGCTCGGTGCCGAAATTCGAGACAGGGCATCCCAAGTATCGTTGGCTGATGCAGAACCTGTTCATCGGTGTCGGCGCACGGCATCCCGACCGTGTCGAGCTTGCGGTGCATCAGGTGCTGTGACAGCGTTGTGGCAATTCCATGAACGCGGGCGGCGGCGTCCTGACGCGTAGTTTCGCATACGCAACATGATCTTTGTGTAGTTAACTTCCGATCGACCGGCAAAAAGCCGGCCAACATAGGGAGGCGACGAGGCTGAGAGCGTATCTGCTTGGGACTGCCATTTCGCTTGTCATGGTTGTTCCGTCGATAGCGCAGGACTGGACCAAATCTAAATGGGGGCCAAACGACGAAATCGGCGCCGCCAACTACATGAAGCCCGATCTGGTGAAGTCGGCCGCGCAACTGGTGAAGACCGGGAAGACCTATGCGCTCGGCATTCCGGTGGGCGCTGACACGCCGGCCTATCCGCCCCGCGGTTTCAAGATCACCGTGGTACAGCCCGGTCAGGCCGGCAATCCCGGGCTCGGTCCCAATCACGCGACCTACAACGACGACATGCTCAACGGCTGGGTCGGCGTCAATCACGTCTACTATAACGGCAACAAAATTGCAGACTTTGGTGATCCTACTGGCCTTAAGAAGCTCGGCATCGACAAGGTGCCGCCGCTCGTCACCCGTGGCGTGCTGCTGGACATGGCGGCCTACCACAAGACCGACGTGGTCAAGGAAGGCACTGCTTTCAATGTCAAGGAAATCGAGGAGGTCGCCAAGGCGCAGGGCGTTGAGATCAGGCAAGGCGACGTCGTGCTGTTCCACACCGGATGGCTCAGCCTGCTCGGCAAGGACGATAAACGCTACAATGCCGGCGAGCCCGGCCTCGGCGCCGAGGGCGCTAAGTATCTAACCAGCAAGGGTGTCGTCGCGGTCGGCGCCGATACCTGGGGCGTCGAGGTGCTGCCGTTCGAAACCGGCAATGTATTTGAAATCCACCAGATACTTCTGGCGATGAACGGGACTTACATCCTCGAAAACATGGACACATCCGAACTGGCCAAGGACAAAGGCTACGAGTTCCTGTTCGTGCTTGGTCAGCCCCGCTTCAAGGGCGGTGTGCAGAGCATGATCAACCCGGTGGCGATCCGCTAGCCCTGGTAAGAGAGGCGATCCGGTCTATCAGGCGAGACCGGATCGCTGTCGCACCGGAATACCTGACTTTATGCAGGACGAGATCAGCCTATTGCACCGCAAGATTGACTCATGCGCTATTCGTTATAAGATATAATTATTCTAGCCAGGACCTAATCGCGCTCATGAACCAAGCCGTCGCCGCTACCGCTGCCATGCTCCAGATCGAAACCCAAGGCCGCGTGCTGATCGTGGGCCTGAACCGTCCTGCCAAGCGCAACGCGCTGAACGATGGACTGATCCTGGACATCGAGCGTTGCTTCGCGTCGCTGCCCGAGGAAATCGGTGCCGTCGTCGTCCACGGCATCGGCGGGCATTTTTCCGCGGGTCTCGATCTGTCCGAACTCACCGAGCGCGACGCGACAGCCGGCTTGATGCATTCGCGGATGTGGCACCGGGTGTTCGATATCATCCAGCATTGCCGCGTCCCAGTGATCGCCGCACTACAGGGCGCAGTGATCGGCGGCGGCCTTGAACTGGCTTGCTCCGCGCATATTCGCGTTGCCGATCCCTCGGCCTATTACGCGCTGCCGGAAGGCAGCCGCGGTATCTTCGTCGGTGGCGGCGGCTCGATGCGTCTGCCGCGCCTGATCGGTGTGCACCGGATGGCCGACATGATGCTCACCGGCCGTGTTTACAAGGCGGAGGAGGGCGTGGCGCTCGGCTTCGCGCAGTATCTGACGGAAGCCGGCGGCGCCTTGCCCAAGGCCATAGAGCTTGCCGAGCGTGTCGCGCAGAACGCACCGTTGACAAATTTTGCCGTGCTGCAGGCCTTGCCGCTGATCGCCGAAGCCAGTCCGCAGACAGGCCTGATGCTCGAAGCGCTGATGGCCTCGGTGGCGCAGAGCGATCAGGAGGCGAAAAATCGCATCAGGGATTTTCTGGAGCGCAAGGCAGGCAAGGTGAAGCCCGGCTAATCCTGCAAGACGACAACGAACAAAAATAAAAGCAACAATCGGGACGAATACACAGGGCGGAAACAATGTCTGCAAGTGCCGACAAAATCGATCAGACAAAGCGAGCGATAACCGCGCATCCGCTGCGGCCGATTTCCTATGGCGATCCCGCGGTCACCATCGAGCGCCACGACGACGGCACCATCTATCTGCGTCCGACCAATGCCATCGGCGACTATCCGGACCGTGTCACCGACTATCTGCATCACTGGGCCAGGGAAGCGCCGGATCGCGTCTTCATGGCTGAGCGCGCGGAAGGCGGCGGCTGGCGTGAAGTCACTTACGCGCAGATGCTGGATGCGGTGCGCCACATCGCCTCGGCGCTGCTGTCGCGCGAGTTGTCCGCCGACAAGCCCATCGTCATTCTCTCCGGCAATTCGGTCGATCATGCACTGATCGCCTTCGGCGCGCTCTATGCCGGCATTCCCTACGCTCCAGTGTCGCCGGCCTATTCGCTGGTGTCGAAGGACTACGGCAAGCTCGGCTATCTCATGAAGCTGCTGACGCCGGGGCTGGTCTTTGTCGATGACGCCAATGCATTCACGAACGCTATTCACTTCAATGTGCCCGAAGGCACTGAAGTCGTCGTAAGTACCGGCGCTCTGCCGGACCGGCGCGTGACCAAACTCTCTGATCTGCTCGTGACACCGGAGGCCGCCAATCTCGACGCAGCGAACGCAGCCATCGGTCCCGATTCCATCGCGAAGTTTTTGCTGACCTCAGGCTCCACCGGCAATCCGAAGGCTGTGATCAACACCCAGCGCATGATGTGCGCCAACCAGATCATGCTACGCGATACGCTGGCCTTCCTGAAGGACGAGCCGCCGGTGATCATCGACTGGCTGCCATGGAATCACACCTTTGGCGGTAATCACAATATCGGGCTGACACTGTTCAATGGCGGTTCGATGTATCTCGACGACGGCAAGCCGACGCCCGCGGGTATCGAACAGACAATTCGTAATCTCCGCGAGATCTCGCCGACGGTCTATTTCAACGTCCCCAAAGGCTATGAATCGCTGCTGCCCTATCTGCGCGAAGATGCCGCGCTGCGTGAAAAATTCTTCGCGCGGCTGCACGCAATGTTCTTCTCCGGCGCAGCGCTGTCCGCCTATGTCTGGGACAGTCTTGACGAACTGTCGGTGCAAGCCACGGGCGTGCGCGTGCCTATGCTGACGGGTCTCGGCGCGACCGAGACCTCGCCCTTCTTCATGTGCGTCAATCCGGTGACCAGTCGCTCAGGCCATGTCGGCCTTCCGGTGCCGGGCAACGATGCCAAGCTGGTGCCGAACAACGGCAAGATGGAAGTGCGCGCTAAAGGGCCGAACATCACGCCGGGCTATTGGCGCGAGCCGGAACTGACCGCGAAGGCGTTCGACGAGGAAGGCTATTACATCTTCGGCGATGCGCTGAAGGCCGTCGATCCCGATGATCTCTCCGCCGGGTTTGATTTCGACGGCCGCATCTCCGAGGATTTCAAGCTCGGCAGCGGCACCTGGGTCAGTGTTGGCCCGCTGCGCGCGCGCTTCGTCGGCACCTGCGCGCCGCTGGTGCGCGATGTCGTCATCGCCGGCATCAACCGCGACGAACTCGCAGCTCTCGTTATTCTCGATCTCGATGGCTGCCGTGTGATCAATCCCGATCTTCCTGTGGGCGACCTCACTGCGGCGGCCAATGATCCGATCATCCGCAACGCGTTTCGTGAGCGCCTCGCACGTTTCATGGCTGGCGCGACGGGGTCCTCCACGCGGATTGCCAAGGTGGTGCTGCTCGACACACCACTGTCCATCGATCGCGGCGAGGTCACGGACAAGGGCTCGGTCAATCAGCGCGCGGTGCTGGAGCATCGCGCCAGGTTGATCGACGATATCTATGGGAATCCGGAAGTCGCGAAAGTGATCGCGATCTAGTTGAAAGCCGCCAATGAACGGCAGAGAAATCGAACAGGGGAGGACATCATGCAATTGAAGAACCAGGCCGCTATCGTCACGGGTGGCGCTTCCGGTCTCGGCGCTGCGACCGCCCGCAGGCTCGCCGCGCAGGGCGCGAAAGTCGCGCTGCTCGATCTCAACATCGCCCTCGCCGAAGCCGTCGCCAAGGAAATCGGCGGTGTTGCCATTTCCTGCGACGTGTCCGACGCCGCCTCCGCTGAAACCGCGGTCGCCGCCGCCGCCAATGCGCACGGCCCGGCGCGTGTGCTGGTGAACTGCGCTGGCGTCGGCGTCGCCAAGCGCGTGATCGGCCGCGATGGTCCGATGGCGCTCGGCGATTTCGACAAGGTCATTCGCGTCAACCTGATTGGCTCGTTCAATATGATCCGCCTGGCAACGGACCCGATGTCCAAGCTGGAGCCGCTGGAGACCGGCGAGCGCGGCGTGGTGATCTCGACAGCCTCGGTGGCGGCCTATGACGGCCAGATCGGCCAGTCCGCCTATTCGGCGTCCAAGGGCGGCATCGTCGGCATGACGCTGCCCATTGCCCGCGAGATGGCCCAGTTCGGCATCCGCGTGCTGACCATCGCGCCGGGCCTGTTCATGACGCCGCTTTTGGCGGGCCTGCCGCAGGAGGCGCAGGACAGTCTCGCCGCAGCGATCCCGTTCCCACGCCGGCTCGGCCATGCCGACGAATTCGCGTCTCTCGCACTGCACATGATCGATAATCCGTATCTGAACGGCGAGGTGGTCCGGCTCGACGCCTCGCTGCGCATGGCGCCACGTTAAGCCTGCGGCAAAGCATCAGTGCGCCAGCCCTTTACCGGTACGGGCGCACTGACCTAAAGAAGGGGCTGATAAGCCAGCCGAACTTTGATT
Organism: Tardiphaga robiniae; assembly: GCF_013359755.1. Taxonomy (GTDB): domain Bacteria; phylum Pseudomonadota; class Alphaproteobacteria; order Rhizobiales; family Xanthobacteraceae; genus Tardiphaga; species Tardiphaga robiniae. The sequence continues at coordinate 44,729 of NZ_JABMCJ010000090.1, forward strand.
TAGCTGACCATATAAAAAATGACCTTGAGGGAGAGACCCATGACCAAGCATCACTTGGCGATCGCGGCCGTTGCCGCTTCGCTGGCACTGGCCGGCCCGGCTGTTGCCCAGACCTCTGACATCACTATCGGCATCACCACGTCAACCACGGGCCCCGCGGCCGCGCTGGGCATTCCCGAACGCAACGCGCTGGAATTCGTGCCGAAGGAAATCGGCGGCGTGCCGCTCAAGATCATCGTGCTCGACGATGGCGGCGATCCGACCACCGCGACCACCAATGCCCGTCGTTTCATGACCGAATCCAAGGCCGACCTCATCATGGGCTCGGCGGTGACGCCAACCAGCATTGCGGTGTCCAATGTGGCCAACGAAGCCGGCATCCCGCATTTCGCGTTGTCGCCGCTGCCGATCACGCCGGAACGCGCCAAGTGGTCAGTGGCCATGCCCCAGCCCGTGCCAATCGTCGGCAAGGTGATGTACGACCACATGAAGTCCAAGGGCATCAAGACCATCGGCTATATCGGCTATTCCGATAGCTACGGCGATCTGTGGTTCAACGATCTCAAGACCCAGGCAGTGCCGATGGGTATCAACATCGCGGCGGAAGAGCGCTTTGCCCGTCCGGATACGTCGGTCACGGGCCAGGTGCTGAAACTTATCGCTGCCAATCCTGACGCGATCCTGGTCGGTGCCTCCGGCACCGCGGCAGCGCTGCCGCAGACCGAATTGCGCGACAAGGGCTATAAGGGCCTGATCTACCAGACCCACGGCGCTGCCTCGATGGACTTCATCCGCATCGCCGGCAAGGCCGCCGAGGGCGTGCTGATGGCCTCCGGCCCCGTGATGTATCCGGAAGGCCAGGCCGACACGGCGCTGACCAAGAAGCCCGGCATGGCGCTCAACACCGCCTATGAGGCCAAATATGGCCCCAACAGCCGCAGCCAGTTCGCCGGCCACTCCTATGACGCCTTCGAGGTGCTGAAGCGAGTGATCCCGACGGCGCTGAAGACCGCCAAGCCTGGCACTCCGGAGTTCCGCGAGGCGATCCGGCAGGCGCTGCTCACCGAGCGTGAGATTGCCGCCACCCAGGGCGTCTACAACTTCACGGAAAAGGATCGGTATGGTCTGGATGAGCGTTCGCGCATCTTGCTGACGGTGAAAGACGGCAAATACGTTCTCGCCCAGTAATGCAGATCTGACGGAGGGCAGTGGCGCGAAGCGCCTTTGCTTCGCCGGCATTTTTCGATAACAAGGCCGGCCCTCGCCAGAGGGTCGGCTTTTTGCTGTGCGCGAGCCTTCGCGCGGCCACAACCAGCGCCACGTCTGCCGGTATCGCTGCCGCTTTCGGCGCTCTCCGCTTCCACACGAGAAAGATAAGACATGTCTAAGCTTCACCTGGCGATCGCGGCTGTTGCCGTCTCGCTGGCGATTGCCACCCCCGCCGAAACCCAGACTGCCGACATCACCGTCGGCATCAGCATTTCCACCACGGGCCCCGCGGCCGCGCTGGGCGTGCCCGAGCGCAACGCGCTGGAATTCGTGCCCAAGGACATCGGCGGCGTGCCGTTGAAGCTGATTGTGCTCGACGACGGCGGCGATCCGTCCATCGCCACCACCAACGCGCGCCGGTTCGTGTCGGAATCCAAGGCCGACATCATGGTCGGCTCGTCGATCGTGCCGTCCTCGGTCGCCATCTCGGCGGTCGCTAATGAAGCCGGCATTCCGCATTTCAGCCTGTCGCCGATGCCGTTTACGCCGGCGCGCATCAAGTGGTCGGTGGATATGCCGCAGCCGGTCGAGATCGTCGGCAAGGTCATGTACGACCACATGAAGGTCCACGGCGTGAAGACCATCGGCTATGTCGGCTATTCGGATTCCTATGGCGACCTGTGGTTCAACGACCTCAAGGCGCAGACATCAACGATGGGCATGTCCATTGTCGATGATGAGCGCTTCGCGCGTCCGGATACGTCGATCACCGGCCAGGCGCTGAAGCTGATCGCCGCCAATCCCGATGCCATCCTGATCGGTGCCGCCGGCACCGGCGCCGGCATGCCGCAGTCCGAACTGCGCGATCGCGGCTACAAGGGCCTGATCTATCAGACCCACGGCGCCGCCTCATCAGACTTCATCCGCATCGCCGGAAAATCCGCCGAAAACGTGCTGATGGCTGCGGGTCCGGTGATGTATCCGGAAGGCCAGCCGGAATCCGCGCTGACCAAGAAGCCCGGCCTCGAACTCAATGCGGCCTACGAGGCCAAATACGGCGCCAACAGCCGCAGCCAGTTCGCGGGTCACGCCTATGACGTGTTCGAAGTGCTGAAGCGCGTCGTGCCCGTGGCGTTGAAGACCGCCAAGCCCGGCACCCCGGAATTCCGCGAGGCCATCCGCCAGGCGCTGATGAGCGAGAAGGAAATCGCCGCGACACAGGGCGTTTACAACTACACCGAACAGGACCGCAACGGCGTCGATGATCGCTCGCGGATCCTGCTGACGGTCAAGGACGGGAAGTACGTTCCAGCGAAGTAAACCGGAGCACAGTTCAAACAAAGGCCGGCTGTCACGAGGCAGCCGGCTTTTTCATATGATCGAGATCAGATTGCGCTCGCGCCTTCGTGCTGAAAGCCAAGATAGCTCGCCACCACGCGCTGGTTGCTGGCGATATCGCTGGCGGCGCCATCCAGGATGAACTCGCCGAGCTCCATCACATAAGCGCGGTCGGCGATCTTCAGTGCGGCCTGCGCGTTCTGCTCGACCAGCAGCACTGAGACGCCGGCAGCCTTCAGCTCGCTGACGATGCGGAAAATGTCGGCGACGATGATCGGGGCGAGGCCGAGGCTTGGTTCGTCGAGCATTAGCAGCTTCGGCGCGCCCATCAGTGCGCGGCCCATGGCCAGCATCTGCTGTTCGCCGCCCGATAATGTGCCGGCGAGCTGCTTGCGGCGTTCCTTGAGGCGCGGGAACAGGGTGTAGACGTGCTCGAAAGATCGCGCGGCAGTCGCCTTGTCGATACGGAAGGCGCCGAGCAGCAGGTTGTCTTCCACATTCATCGTGGCGAACAATTCGCGATGCTCGGGCACGAGGCTGAGGCCGGCAGCGACGCGGTCTTCGATGTCGATCTTGGAGACGTCATGTCCGGCGAATGCCACGCTACCCTTCAGCGGCAGGATACCCATCACCGCATTGAGCAGCGTGGTTTTGCCGGCGCCATTGGCGCCAATGATCGTGACGATCTCGTCGGTGCGAACCTCGAGATTGACCGCACGCACGGCCTCGACCTTGCCATAGGCGACATGCGCATCAGAGACTTGTAGCAACGCGCTCATGCGACCGCTCCCAGATAGGCCTTGATGACGTCGGGATTGGTCTTGATGTCAGCCGGTGTGCCCTCGGCGATCTTGGTACCGAAATCGAGCACCACGATGCGGTTGGCGAGATTCATGACGAAGCCCATGTCGTGTTCGACCAGCAGCACCGACATGCCGCCGTCGCGGAGCTGGCGCAGCAGCGATGCCAGTTGCTGCTTCTCCATGTGGCGCAAGCCGGCCGCGGGCTCGTCGAGCAGCAGCAGCATCGGATCGACGCAGAGTGCGCGGGCGATCTCGACGATGCGCTGCTGGCCGAGCGACAAGGATCCCGCAAGCTGGTTCATCTGGTCGCCGAGACCGACACGTTCGATCTGCTTGGCAGCTTCCGCGAGCAGCTTCGCTTCGTCGGCGCGGTCAAGCCTCAGCATGCTGGCGATAGCGCCCGAACGTCCGCGCAGATGCGCGCCGAGGGCGACGTTTTCCAGCACGGTCATATCGGGCACCAGCTTCACATGCTGGAAGGTACGGGCAATGCCGAGCTTGACGATCTCCTGCGGCGGCGCGCCGGACACACCCTTGCCGAGTACCGTGACCTTGCCGGCGGTTGCGGCCAGTACGCCGGTGATTAGGTTGAAGGTCGTACTCTTGCCGGCGCCGTTGGGGCCGATCAAAGCGACGATCTCGCGCGCCTGCACATTGAACGACACGTCGTTGACGGCGACGACGCCGCCGAACTGTTTGCGCGCCTTGTCGACCTGCAGCAAGACGCCGGTATCCGGACGGTGGTCGTTGCGGGCGGGCAGTGCATCGGCTGGCGCGGGGCGCTTGCGGCTGTCGCCGGCCGGCAGCCACGCGGTCAGCCACGGCCACATGCCAGTTGGCGCGAGTTGCAGCAGCGCGACGAGCAGGATGCCGAACACGATGGTTTCGAGCTGGCCTCCGCCGCCGCCGAAGATCAGCGGGAGATAGCTTTGAAGCACTTCCTTGAGGATCACGACCACGGCCGCACCGAGCACACCGCCCCAGACATAGCCGGCGCCGCCGACCACCGCGATGAACAGATATTCGATGCCAAGATGCGGTCCGAACGGCGTCGGATTCGCAGCGCGCTGGAAATGCGCGTAGAGCCAGCCGGACAGGCCGGCGAGAACTGCTGCGTAGATGAAGACCAAGAGCTTTGCGCGTGCGGTCTGTACGCCGAAGGCTTCGGCTGCGATATGGCCGCGGCGTAGCGCGCGGATGGCGCGGCCGGTCCGCGAGTCCAGAAGGTTCATCGACAGCAGCGCGCAGATGATGACCGCGATCCAGATCGGGAAATAGATCGAACCGGGATCCAGCATCTTCCACGTGCCGATCGACAGCGGCGGGATGCCCGAGATGCCGTCGTTACGGCCGAGGAATTCCAGCTTGCTGAACAGATAGAACAGGCTGATGCCCCAGGCGATGGTGCCGAGCGGAAGATAGTGGCCCGACAGACGCATGGTGATGATGCCGAGCAGTACCGCGGCGAGGCCCGAGACGATCAGTGACATCGGCAGCGTCAGCCACGGCGACATGCCATAGGCGGTGCTGAGATAGGCCGTCGTATAGGCGCCGAAACCGCAGAACGCCGCCTGGCCAAATGAGGTCAGGCCGCCGACGCCAGTGAGCAGCACGAGGCCCATGGCGACGAGCGCGGCGAGGCCGATATTGTCGAGCAGCACGATCCAGAATGGCGGCACGCCCGGCACGAACGGGATCGCAGCCATCACCAGCGCGAAGACGAGAATGGGAAGGAGACGCTGTCGCATGGCGCTTAATCCTTCTCTTCTTCGACTTCAGGTGCGGCGAGCGAGCGCAGCACCAAAACCGGAAGGATCAGCGTGAAGACGATGACCTCTTTGTAGTTGCTCGCATAGAAGGACGAGAATGCCTCGACGCAGCCGACCAGGATCGCGGCGGCAGCCGTCAGCGGATAGCTGACGAGGCCGCCGATGATCGCGGCGACGAAGCCCTTCAGGCCGATCAGGAAGCCGGTGTCGTAATAGAGCGTGGTGATCGGCACGATCAGAATGCCTGAGATGGCGCCGATGACCGAGGCCAGCAGGAATGCGATCTGACCCGACAGTGAGGTGCGGATGCCGGCGAGGCGAGCACCGAGGCGGTTTACCGCCGTGGCGCGCAGCGCTTTGCCATAAAGCGTGTAGCCGAAGAACAGCCACAACCCGACGATCAGCGCGATGGTGATGCCATAGACGGCGATGCTCTGGCCGGTGAAGCGCAGCGCGCCGATGGTGATGGCGTCAGACGAGATCGCAGGGCCGCGCTGGCCTTCGGCGCCGAAGAAGACGAGGCCAAACCCCTGCAGCGCGAGGTGGCAGCCCACCGAGGCGATCAGCAGTACCAGAACCGATGTGTGGGCGATCGGCTGGAACGCGATGCGATAGAGATAAAGGCCGATGGCGGCGACGATCAGCAGCGAAAGCGCGATGTTGAGGGCGATATTCCCCGGCCGTCCACCCAGCGCCCACATCACGCCCCAGATCGCCAGCGGGAACACGATATTGACCGCAATCGAGCGCAGTACGCGCCTGGCATGGAGCGCCTTGCGGAAGGTGAAGAGATCGAAGGCAAAGGCCACGACGCCCATGGCGACGGCGAGCTTGATGGTGCCAGGCATCTGGCCGGCCGAGAGGCTGGCATAGGTCAGCGCGCCAAAGGTGATGAATTCGCCCTGGGGGATCAGGATGATACGTGTGACCGCAAAGACCAGCACCAGGGCCAGCCCGAGCAGCGCATAAATCGCGCCATTGGTGATGCCGTCCTGCAAAAGGAACAGCAAAATCGTCGTATTCAAAGCCGCGCGCTCCCCCACACTGTCTGGCGCGCCGGATACCACAGGCGCGGGACGATCAACAATGGCGGTTGAAACCCGCCCTCTATTTGATATACTTCATAACGATTATTGAACATAATCTCAAGGCCTGTCGCACGTCGCCCAGGTGTTTCATTCAAGCCGCCGGGTATCGCGGAAAGCGAGCGATGACTGTTTCAAAGATGACGTCTCAGGATCAAGCCAAGCAGGTCGCGCCCGTCGGGTTCGACGAGGAGGGCGGTGCGCTGCAGCTCGGCGAACTGTCCGAACTGCTAGGCTATTCGCTGAAACGTGCGCAGTTGAAAGTGTTTGAAGACTTCCTACGCTGCATGGCGCCACTGCAGCTGACGCCGGCGCAGTTCTCGGTGCTGCTGCTGCTGGACAAGAACCCGGGCCGCAACCAGACCGAAATCGCCAATACGCTCGGCATTCTCCGTCCGAATTTCGTTTCGCTGCTTGACGCTCTCGAGAGTCGCGACTTGCTGACGCGGATGCGCTCGCCGAGCGATCGCCGCTCCCACGTGCTGATGCTCACCGACAAGGGGCGTGCCACGCTGGCCCGCGCCAAGAAGCTGGTGGCGACGCGGCATGAAGCGCGGCTGATCGAGGTGCTGGGGCCGGCCGAGCACAAGGCGCTGCTCGGGATGATGGCGAAGATTGCCCGCGAGTTTTAGCCAAACACTCGTCATTCCGGGGCGGGACCGGCGCCGCAGGCGACGGGACCGAGCCCGGAACCTCGACATGTGACACTCATATCGGGATCGCCACTCCAAGTGGAGTGGCTGAGGTTCACGCGAGCGGCGCTCGCACGCCCCGGAATGACGGTGTGGGTTACCCCACCAAAATCACCCTGATATCATTCACATTGGTCAGCGTCGGCCCGGTCTGCAGCAGATCGCCTGTCGCGGTGAAGAACGTCGTCGCGTCGTTATTCGCCAGCGTTGCCTTCGCATCGAGCTTCTGTGCGCGCATTGCCTCGAACGTACGCGCATCGATGACCGCGCCGGCGGGATCGCTGGCGCTGCCGGCGCCGCCATCAGCGCCGTCGGTGTCGCCGGCGAGCGCGACGATGCCGGTGGTATCCTTGAAAGCATCCGCGAGCGCTAGCGCGTATTCCTGGTTCGGGCCGCCGCGGCCGTTGCCCGTGACGGTCACAGTGAGTTCGCCGCCGGAGAGGATCGCGAGCTTCTTGCCGTCGGCCTTGGCCTTAAGCGCCAGCTTCGCATGCTCGGCGGCAACCTCGCGCGCTTCGCCTTCGAGATCGGCGCCGAGATCGACAATCTCATAGCCGGCATCACTGGCCACCTTGATCGCGGCATCGAGTGACTCGCGCGGACGCGCGATCAGCTCAAAACGCGCACGTGCGAATGCGACGTCGTTCGGCTTCACGCTTTCATTGGCCTCATCGCTGAGCGCCGCCCGTACCGCGTCATCGATGGCGAGATTGAATTTCGCGATGATGGCACGGGCATCGGCCAGCGTTGTTGTATCCGGCACCGTCGGTCCCGATGCGATCACGGCGGGATCGTCATGCGGCACGTCGGAAATCGCCAGCGACACGATCTCGGCCTTCTGCCCAGCGCGGGCAAGGCGGCCGCCCTTGATACGCGACAGATGCTTGCGCACGGTGTTGATCTCGCCGATCACCGCGCCGGAGCGAAGTAGCGCGCGGTTGAGCTGCTGCTTCTGCTGGAAGGTGATGCCCGCCACAGGCGCGGTCCAGTTGGCGGAGCCGCCGCCCGAGATCAGCACCAGCAACAGGTCGTCGGCAGTGGCTTCCGCCGCGAGCTTGAGGCTGTCATCGGCACCCTTGAGGCCTGCTTCATCGGGCACGGGATGGCCGGCCTCGACCACATGAATGCGCCGTGTCGGCACCCCATGGCCATGGCGCGTGGTGGCGATGCCGGTGAGGCGCGCGGGATCGAGCTTCAGCGTGTCGAGATAATGCGCCTCTGCGGCAGCGGCCATGGCCGCGGCGCCCTTGCCGGCGGCGAGGCAGATGATGCGGCCTTTCGGCGGCGCCGGCAGGTGGGCGCTGAGGATGACATCGGGATGGGCCGCAGCAACTGCGGCATCGAAAATTGCGCGGAGCAGGGGGCGTTTGTCGGTCATGCTCGGGGTTATGCCGCTCTACGGCAGGGACGGCAAGCGCTTCCCCTCGCCCCCGGACGCGGCGCAGTCGCGACTGGTGGGAGAGGGTGGATCGAAGCGCCGAGCGGTTCGAGACGGGAGAGGGGGGCTTCGCTTAAGAAGCAAGGAGCCCTCTCCCGCCTTCGCTTCGCTCAGGCACCCTCTCCCGCGGCGCGCAGCTTCGCTGCGCTGGGGGAGAGGGGAAGTAAGAGCTAACCGCCCTTGCCGCTTTCGCCGAGTTCACCGGTCAGCACGTCGCCGAACAGTTTCCAGTTCTCACCCTCGAACCGCATCAGCTGCATCTGCTCAATGGGCGAGAAGTCGGTGGGCGAGGTGTTGACCTTGACGCCCGGCAGCAGCGTCGACTGCTGGACGTCTTTCAGGTTCGCCGCCTGCTTCATCACATTGGCGCGGGTGAGATCGTCGCCACACTGCTTGAGCAGGATCGCCATGGTCTCGGCGATATTGTAGCCGGACATCAGCGACGAATCCGACGGGTTGCCGTCCGGCACGTATTTGGCGAGAAATTCGCGATAGGCCTTGATGCCCGGATCGTCCTTCCACTGCGGGTCGGTGGCGTCCTTGGAGTAGTGCGCGGAGAGCAAGCCCTGCGCGTTCTCGAAGCCTGCGGGACGCAGCACCTGACCGATCGATACGCTGACGCCCGGAACGATCATGGTCGGCTTCCAGCCGAGTTCGGCGATCTTCTTGATGGTCTGTGCGGCAAACTTCGGCGTCGCGAAGATGATGACAACGTCGGGATTGAGCGACTTCATCTTGACGATGTGGGAATCCACGGTCGGCTCGGTGAGCTCATAACTCTCCTCGATGACGATGGACGAGGCCTTGTCGCCAAGGCCGTCTTTGACGCCCTTCAGGTAGTCCTTTCCGAAGTCGTCATTCTGATAGAGCACGCCGATCTTGGCGCCGGCCTTTTCCTTCAGCAGGTACTTGGCGTAGATGCGGCCTTCGCTCTGGTAGCTGGGCAGCCAGCCCATGGTCCAGGGGAAGTTCTTCGGGTCGGCCCATTTGGTAGCGCCGGTGGCGAGGAACAGCTGCGGCACCCTCTTGGCGTTGAGATATTTCTGGATCGCCGTATTGGACGGCGTGCCGAGCGCCGAGAACATCAAGAGCACTTCGTCGGACTCGACGAGCTTGCGGGTCTGCTCGACAGCCTTCGGCGGCGAATAGGCATCATCATAGCTGACGTAGTTGATCATGCGGCCGTTGATGCCGCCCTGATCGTTGATCATCTTGAAATAGCCTGCCTGCGCCTTGCCCACCGCGCCATAGGCCGAAGCGGGGCCGCTGTAGGGCACGATATTGCCGAGCTTGATTTCGGTGTCGCTGGCGCCGGTGTCGTATTTCTTTTGGGCGAGGACGTGGGTCGAGGAAACGACGAGCAACACGGTGGCGGCCGAGAGCGACAACAGCCGCGCGGACGTGGCAGACATTTGAGTTCCTTCCCTTGCTTGCAAGGCGAGATTTTCTTGTTCTGCAGGCTCTTTTGCGCCTGCGAGATAGTCATACCGCGATTGCACAATGGCTCAAATGGAAAGCGACCAAAAACGCAATAAGGCCCGCGCCGTTTTTGACGCGGGCCTCACGTATTTTCCGTTATGTGGAATGAGGGCGATCAGCCGCCTACATCAGCGCTAATGACCTCGCCGAACAGCTCCCATTTATCGCCTTTGAAACGCATCAGCTGAAGCTGGCTGATCGGCGCGAAGTCGGTCGCAGATGTGTTGATCTTGATGCCGGGCAGCAGCACCTCGGTTCGGAAGTCCTTCAGGCTGGCCGCCTGCTTCATGACGTTTTCGCGGGTCAGGTTGTCACCGCACTTCTTGAGAACCTCAACCAGCGTCTGGGCGACCCCGTAACCGGTGACGATCAATCCATCGAGCTTGTTGCCTTCCGGAAAATCTTTGTCGAGGAAGGCGAGAAATTCCTTCATGCCGGGGTCGTTGTTCCACTGGGTGTCCGCGACGTCCTTCAGATACGCAGCGGAAATAATGTCCTGCGAGTTTTCGAAGCCGGCCGGCTTCATCACGCTGCCGATCGAGTTGGACACGTTGTTGAGGAAGTGCATCGGTTTCCAGCCGATCTCGGCGGCCTTCTTGATAGCCTGCGCCGCAAATTTCGGCGTCGTGATGTTGACGAATACGTCGGCGTTCAACGACTTCAGCTTGACGATGTGATTGTCGATGGTCGGCTCGGAGGTCTCGTAGCTCTCCTCCACTACGATCATCGAGGCGGCCTTTGCGCCAAGGCCGTCCTTCAGACCTTTGAGATAGTCCTTGCCATAGTCATCGTTCTGGTAAAGGACGGCAATCTTCGCGCCGGGCTTTTCCTTCAGAAGATATTTCGCATAGATCTGCGTCTCGCTCTGGTAGTTGGGCTGCCAGCCCATGGTCCAGGGGAAGTCCTTCGGGTCGTTCCACTTCGTGGCGCCGGTGGCCACGAACAGTTGCGGCACCTTCTTGCTGTTCATGTATTTCTGGATCGCCGAGTTCGGCGGTGTGCCGAGCGAGTTGAACACCAGCAGAACTTCGTCCGATTCCACCAGCTTGCGCGCCTGCTCGACGGTTTTTGGCGGCGAATAGGCATCGTCATAACTGATGAAGTTGATCTTGCGGCCGTTGATGCCGCCAGCAGCATTGATCTTCTTGAAGTAGGCTTCCTCGGTTTTTCCGATCACGCCATAGGCGGAGGCGGGTCCGCTATAGGGCATGATGTTGCCGATCTTGATTTCGGTATCTGAGGCGCCGGTGTCATATTTTTTCTGGGCGAGCGCCCCGGTGGCGGACGCGGCGAGCAAAGCCAAGCCAGCCAAAGAGGCGGCTGAAAACGCGGCCAAACGCAAGTGCATTGCGGGCATTTCTGATCTCCCTGATCAATTGTGATGTGTCACGTTTCTTGACGTGGAGCTCTGCGGCTCCTGAGAGCATTCAACACCCACCTGCATGTCGCAGCAAGAAAAAGCCCCCGCGACGATGTCGCGGGGGCGGTATAATTCGTGTTCGCTGATGCAGCAGAGCTGCTGCCGCAGCCGAGCTATTGCGTGACGGCGTCGGCGCTGAAGATCTCGCCGAAGCGCTCCCATTTGTCGCCCTTGAAACGCTGCATCTGCAATTGCGAGATCGGCGCGAAATCGGTGGGCGAGGTATTGATGGTGATGCCCGGCAGCAGCGTGTCGGGGGTAAAGTCCTTCAGGCTGGCGGTCTGCTTCATGACATTCGCCCGGGTCAGGTCGTCGCCGCACATCTGCAGCACCTTGACCAGCGTCTGCGCAGCACCATAGCCATAGACCGTGCTCGAATCCGCCTTGTTGGCGTCCGGCATGTATTTGTCGAGGAACGCATTCCACTTCTTCATGCCGGGATCGTCCTTCCACTGCGAGTCGGTACCGTCCTTGGTGTAGGAGGCCGACAGCACGCCCTGCGCATTGTCGAAGCCGGCGGGCTGCATCACGGCTCCTACGGAGACGCTGACATTGGCGAGGATCTGCAACGGCTTCCAGCCAAGCTCGGCGGTCTTCTTGATAGTCTGTGCCGCGAATTTTGGCGTCGTGAAGATCATTAGCACGTCGGGGTTCGCAGCTTTCAGCTTCACTACATGAGTGTCAATGGTCGGCTCGGCGATCTCGTAGCTGTCCTCGATGGCGATCATCGATGCTGCCTTGTCGCCGAGACCGTCCTTGAAGCCCTTCAGATAGTCCTTGCCGAAATCGTCGTTCTGGTAAAGCACGCCGATTTTCGCGTTCGGCTTCTCCTTCAGAAGATACTTCGCATAGATCTGCGCTTCGCTCTGATAGGAGGGCTGCCAGCCGATCGTCCACGGGAAGTTCTTCGGATCGTTCCACTTGGTGGCGCCGGTGGCAACGAAAAGCTGCGGCACTTTCTTGCCGTTCAGATATTTCTGGATCGCGGTGTTCGAGGGCGTACCCAGTGGATTGAACACCACCAGCACCTCGTCGGATTCGACCAGCCTTCGCACCTGCTCCACGGCTTTCGGCGGCGAATAGGCGTCGTCGTAACTGATGAAATTGATCTTGCGTCCGTTGATGCCGCCCTGTGCGTTGATCATATTGAAATAGGCGGTCTCGGTTTTGCCGATCGTTCCATAGGCAGATGCGGGGCCGCTGTAAGGAATGATGTTGCCGATCTTGATTTCAGTATCGGTGGCGCCGGTGTCGTATTTCTTTTGCGCGAGCGCGCCGGACACACTGGCGGCGGCCAGAAGCGCCATAGCAGCAGGCAGTGCTGCAAGGCGCATGGATCGTGCGAGCATCATGGATCTCCGTGATCATTTCTTCCCAGGTCTTTGGTGGAGTTCTGCGACTCCTGTCCGCATTGAATACCCCTGATGCGCCAGCCACAAGAATAAGCCCCTGCGACCAAATCGCAGGGGCTCCGTTATTTCAGTGGTGCAGTGCAAAGTGCTGCGGCACTAGTCCGGCGCAGTTGTATCGGCATTGATCACGTCGCCGAACAGCTCCCACTTGTCACCCTTGAAGCGCATCATCCGCAACTGCGCGATCGGCGCATAGTCGGTGGCCGAGGTGGAGATGGTAATGCCCGGCAGCAGCGTGTCTGGCGCGAAGTCCTTCAGGCTTGCCGCCTGCTTCATGACATTCTCGCGGGTCAGGTTGTCACCGCACATCTCCAGCACCTTCACTAGTGTCTGCGCGGCGCCATAACCGTAGACGAGGCTGTTGTCGGTGCGATCGGCGCCCGGCATGTATTTGTCGATGAAGGCCGACCATTTCTTCATGCCCGCATCGTCTTTCCATTGCGAATCCGCGCCGTCCTTGCGGTAGTCGGCCGACAGGACGCCCTCTGCATTGGCAAAGCCTGCCGGCTGCATCACTGCTCCGACGGAGACGCTGACATTGGTCACGAGCTGCAGCGGCTTCCAGCCGAGTTCACCGATCTTCTTGATGCCTTGAGCCGCGAATTTCGGCGTTACGAAATGGACGACAACATCAGGATTGAGCGACTTCACTTTCACGATGTGGGAATCGATGGTCGGCTCGGAAATCTCATAGCTCTCTTCCGTGACCAGCATCGTGGCAGCCTTGGCACCCAGCGCGTCTTTGAACGCCTTCTGGTAGTCCTTGCCGAAATCGTCGTTCTGATAGATCACCGCGACCTTGGCGTCCGGCTTCTCCTTCATCAGATATTTTGCGTAGATTTGTGCTTCGACCGCGTAGCTCGGCTGCCAGCCCATCGTCCACGGGAAGTGCTTCGGATCGTTCCACTTGCTGGCGCCGGTGGCGACGAAGAGTTGCGGCACCTTCTTGGCATTCATGTATTTCTGGAACGCGGTATTCGACGGCGTGCCGAGCGAATTGAAGATGAACAGTGCCTCGTCGCTTTCGACCAGCTTGCGGGCCTGTTCGACCGCCTTGGGCGGCGAATAGGCGTCGTCGTAGCTGATGAAATTGATCTTGCGGCCGTTGATGCCGCCCTGGTCATTGATCATTTTGAAATAGGCGGTTTCGGTCTTGCCGATCAGTCCGTAGGACGAGGCAGGGCCGCTATACGGCATAATGTTGCCGATCGTGATTTCGGTGTCAGTGGCGCCGGTGTCGTATTTCTTCTGGGCCAGCGCGCTGCCGCTGGCCGCGACGCTGAGGGCCGCGGCAACCGATAGAGCCAGTGCGCGCGATCGGATCGAAGGCATTTCAGAACTCCCTGATTTTTATTCGTCTTGTTTTGCGGGCCTTTGCGGCTCCGGCCGGATTGAACACCGTTCACGTGTATGCGGCAACAAAAAGCCCCTCGCCATGACACCGCGAAGGGCTGCTTTATTGGGCAATGGATATGCCATCCCCCGGTATAATTCAGCGGCTGATCTCGCCCGAGATCACAGGGCCAAATAGCTCCCATTTGTCGCCCTTGAAGCGCATCATCTGCAACTGTTCGATCGGGTAGAAATCAGTCGCGGACGTGTTGAGCTTGACGCCGGGCAGCATCGTGTCCGGCGCGAAGTCCTTCAGGCGGGCGGCTTGCTTCATTACATTGGCACGGGTGAGATCGTCGCCTGCCTGCTTCAGCACCTGAACCATGGTCTGAGCTGCGCCGTAGCCATAGACCACGGAGATGTCGTTGCGGCGGGCGTCCGGCGCGTATTTGGCGAGGAACGTATAGAAGCGCTGCATGCCGGGGTCATTGTCCCATTGCGGATCTGAGCCGTCCTTGGCGTAATAGGCCGACAGGATGCCTTGCGAACTCTCCTGTCCCGCCGGTTTCAGCACGGAACTGATCGACGCGCTGGCATAGCCCTGGATGTAGAGCGGCTTCCAGCCGAGTTCAGCCACCTTGCGGATACTCTGGACCGCCGACTTCGGTGTCGTGACGCTGATGAAGGTATCGGCGCCGGAGGCTTTCAGATTGATGATGTGGGAGTCGATGGTCGGCTCGGTGACCTCATAGCTTTCGGCGGCGATCAGCATGCCCCCAGCTTTGTCGCCGAGACCATCTTTCAGGCCCTTCAGCACGTCCTTGCCGAGGTCGTCGTTCTGATAGAGCACCGCGATCTTCGCGTCGGGCTTTTCCTTCAGCAGATATTTCGCATAGATGCGGCCCTCGCTCTCATAGGGCGGCTGCCACGCCATGGTCCACGGGAAAGCCTTGTGATTTCCGAAATAGGTCGCGCCGGCGGCGACGAACAGTTGCGGCACTTTCTTGATGTTGAGATATTTCTGGATCGCCGCATTGGACGGCGTGCCTAGTGGATTGAACACGACGAGCACCTCGTCGGATTCGACCAGCTTGCGGGCCTGCTCGACGGCCTTGGACGGATTATAGGCATCGTCATAGCTGATGAAACTGATCTTGCGGCCGTTGATGCCGCCCTGATCGTTGATCATGCGGAAATAGGCAGCCTCGATGATGCCCGCGATGCCATAGGCTGAAGCCGGCCCGCTATAGGGCATGATGTTGCCGATCTTGATCTCGGTGTCGGATGCGCCGGGATCGTATTGCTTCTGCGCGAGGGCATGGCCGGCGCAAGCGAGGCTCAGTGCCGCGGTAAGCGAGATGGTTCGTGGTCGAAAGGCAGGCATCCCGGGTTGGTCCTCGTACAGCAGTCGCGAGGCGTTCATGGCATGTGCATCAACAAAAATCCCCGGCGATGTGAGCGCGAGGGGCACTTTCTGTGTGGCGGAAAGATGGTGGCGGTTCTTCGCCCCGATTGCGGAAGAAGTCGGCGCGCTGCTGATACACTCATACCAACTCGCACAAAAAAAGCGGCCACCGAAGTGACCGCTTGTCTTGCTTCAATTGTCGGATCGAACTAACCGCCCGATCCGCCGATCACTGCGCGGACGGTATCGTCCGGGCCGAAATCTTCCGCGCCATCCACATAGAGAAGAGCGCTGAGCTTCGAACGCGCGCGGTTGACGCGGCTCTTGATGGTGCCGACGGCGCAGCCGCAGATTGTGGCCGCGTCCTCATAGGAGAAGCCCGATGCGCCGACGAGAATAAGCGCTTCGCGCTGATCTTGCGGAAGCTTCTCAAGCGCCGCGCGAAACTCCTCAAATTCCAGATGGGCGTTTTGTGCCGGCTGGGTCTTCAGAGTCTTGGCATAGCTACCGTCCGCATCCTCAACTTCCCGTCGCCGCTTGCGATAGTCCGACCGGAACAGGTTGCGCAGAATGGTGAACAACCACGCAGGGAGATTCGAGCCGACCTGGAAGGAGTCGATATTGGCGAGAGCGCGCAACAGCGTTTCCTGAACGAGGTCGTCGGCCCGGTCGCCGTTGCCGGAGAGCGAGATCGCGAAGGCGCGCAGGCTAGGCACCGACGCCAGAATGTCGTCGCGGAGTGAGTCTGTGAGAGGCATTATTCCCCTCCTTCATTTTTGCCAGGATCGCCAGCGATCTGGGCTTGAGCCTCAGCCCCGTCCAGCTTGCGGATCAGCTCCGCAAATCGGTCCGGCACACCCTGTCGCACGACATCGTCGTACATGGCGCGCAACTGATGCCCGATCCGTGACTGGATTTCGGCGTTTAATCCGCCCTTTGGCTTCACATCTTTCATGACCCGTTCCACATTCCCCAGAAGACATATCCCTGGAATTTGAGAAATTTTCTTGATTTTTGAAGCCTTTGCGGCGTCTGTCGGCGATCTAATGCGGAGCGTGGCCGAAAGTTCCGACCCGATGGAACTTTTGTCTGGCTGGGGCGTAAACAAGCACAACGAGGGAGCCGGATTGTATCCGAATACCCCTTCGACTTTGACGTAGAGTCGTCTTTGACCAGACAGGATGGAGTGGGGATGTCCCGATCACAGCTCGTAGCTGAACACTTGCCGCTGTTGCGGCGCTATGCCCGCGCCCTCACAGGTAACCAGGCCTCAGGCGATGCCTATGTAGGCGCCATGCTGGAAGCGTTGCTACAGGACCAGTCGTTGCTCGACGAGCAACACGGGGCCCGTGCCGGCTTGTTTCGTCTGTTCACCCAGATTTGGAACTCTGTCGCCTTGAACGACAATCCGGACGTCGCGCCGCTGCAGGCCGCCTCCGAGAAGCGCATTTCCAACATCACCCCGCTGCCACGACAGGCCTTCCTGTTGCTGTCGCTCGAAGGCTTCTCGGAAGAGGAAGTCGCCTTCGTACTCGATGCTGATGTGGCGGAAGTGCGTACGCTGGCCGATACGGCCGGCCGAGAAATGGCCGCCGAAATCGCCACCGACGTTCTCATCATCGAGGACGAGACCTTCATCGCGATGGATCTCGAAAGCCTCGTGAAGAATCTCGGTCATAACGTCATCGGCGTTGCACGCACCCATGCAGATGCGGTGGCGCTCGCGAAGAACAAGAAGCCCGGCCTGATCCTCGCTGATATCCAGCTCGCCGATGGCAGCTCGGGTCTTGACGCGGTGAACGAGTTGCTGCGCATCTTCGAAGTGCCGGTGGTCTTCATCACCGCCTATCCGGAGCGTTTTCTAACCGGCGAACGTCCGGAGCCGGCCTTCCTGATCTCGAAGCCGTTCCAGCCCGCGATGGTCTCGGCCGTCGCCAGCCAGGCGCTGTTCTTCCAGCGCAACTCAAAGAACAAGACGGCCAAGGCGTCCTGATTTCAAGGCGTCCTGATTTCAAGGCGTCCTAGCTTCGGGACGCCCTGATCTCGCTGGTATTGATTGACATCGAAGCGGCTGGGCCATGTGCCCGGCCGCTTTCGTTTGGCCAGAAGCCATCCAGAGCGCGCCGGATGATACCTGCTCAATAAGTCCTCTTCGCTTGCGCAAACTATCAGCGGGCAGAAGGAGGGGGCTGACAGTATTGTGTTGATGCAGCGATCAATGCCGATATCATCCCTCGATAAGCGGCAAATTGCCACGTCCCGCAGGGCTCATAGGCTTTGACGGGCTGGCGGGGCTGCGTGACCCTTCTGGTCGAACCGGTGCGCATGAACTCAACTGCCGACGCTGAACCTCATATCTATCAATCCACAGTGACACGCCCCGTTGCGGTCGATGTCAGCAAGGTGTCGCTCACTTTCGATACGGCCGACGGCAAGGTCGAAGCGCTATCCAATGTCGATCTGCAAATCAGTGGTGGGGAGTTCGTCTCCTTCATCGGTCCCTCCGGCTGCGGCAAGACCACGCTGCTGCGTGTGATCGCGGACCTGCAGCAACCAAGCTCTGGTAGCGTCACGGTCAATGGCATGAGTGCCGAGCAGGCGCGGCTCGGGCGCAATTACGGTTATGTATTTCAGGCGCCGGCGCTGTTTCCCTGGCGCAGCATCGAGGCCAATCTCAAGCTGCCGCTGGAGCTGATGGGCTTTTCGCCGACCGAACAAAAGCAGCGCGCCGCGCGCTACCTCGACCTCGTCAATCTCACCGGATTTGAACGCAAGTTTCCCTGGCAGCTCTCCGGCGGCATGCAGCAGCGGGTTTCCATCGCACGGGCGCTGTCGTTCGATCCCGAATTGCTGCTAATGGACGAGCCGTTCGGAGCACTGGATGAGATCGTGCGCGATCATCTCAACGAACAGCTCCTGCAGCTCTGGGCCAAGACCCGCAAGACCGTGTTGTTCGTGACGCATTCGATTCCCGAAGCGGTGTTTCTTTCCACCAAGATCGTGGTGATGTCGCCGCGGCCGGGCCGTATCACTGATATCATCGACTGCAATTTCCGGCGCGACCGCACGCTGGAAATTCGCGAGACGCCGGAATTCATGGCGATCGCGCAGCGCGTGCGCACCGGGCTGCGCGCCGGACATTCCTATGACGAGTAGCACGGTGGATACGATGCCGGTCGCGCGTGCGGCATGGCGCACGCATCCGCTGGTCAAGCGTAGCGCGCCGGTGGTGACCATTGTCGCGGTGCTGATCGTCGTCTGGTACATCGGCGCCGTGCTGATGAACCTGTCGCTTGTGCGCGGCGGCTTCGAGCGCGAGGAAGCGCCTTACACGACGATGGAATTGCTGGAAGGCACCATGAGCGCGGAACGGCCGCTGCTGCCGGCGCCGCATCAGGTGGTCGGTGCTTTCATCGACGGCGTGTTCGGCTATGCGCCGACGGCGCCGCGTAGCCTCGTCTATCATTCCATGGTGACGCTGTCGGCGACGCTGCTCGGCTTCGCGCTGGGCGCGCTGCTCGGCATCGTGCTGGCGCTCGCCATCGTGCACAGCCGCGTGCTGGAGCGTAGCCTGATGCCGTGGATCATCTGCTCGCAGATGGTGCCCATATTGGCGCTGGCGCCGATCTTCATTGTGGTGCTCGGTGCCATCGGCCTACAGGGCCTGCTGCCGAAATCGATTATCTCGGCCTATCTGAGCTTCTTCCCCATCACCATCGGCATGGTGAAAGGCTTCACCTCGCCCGATCCGATGCAGATGGATCTGATGCGGACATGGTCGGCGACATCTAGGCAGGTGCTGTCGAAACTGCGCTGGCCCTCGGCGGTGCCCTATCTCTTTGCCAGCCTCAAGGTCGCCATCACCATTTCGCTGATCGGCGCCATCGTCGCGGAATTGCCGACCGGCGCGGAAGCCGGCATCGGTGCACGCCTGCTGGCCGGCTCCTATTACGGCCAGACCATCCAGATCTGGTCGGCGCTGGTTGCCGCAGCCGTTTTGGCTTCTGGTTTGATCGCTATCGTCAGCTATGCCGAACGCAAGGTGGCGCAGCGGATGGGCGCGCGGTCATGAATCGTCGCCAGATCCGCCTGGGCTTCATCATGTCGGCGGTGTGCGTGCTGATCACACTGATGCTGCCATTGCCGCTCTCGGGTGTGCCTGTCGCCGCGCTGATGGCGCGCCCGCTGACGTTTCTGCTGACCGGCGTCATCGTGCTTGTGTTCGCTTTCGCTGCCGGCTTCCGTGGCCTGCCTGCCATCGTGATCGGGCTTGTCGGGGCAGGCATCACTGCGGATATGACACTGATGCTGCTCCGCGATCCCTTGATCGCCGGCGATGCGGCATCAGGCTTCTGGATGGTGGTGATCGGCGTCTGGCTGGCGTCGTGGATCTGCGTTGTTGCGCTGGCCGGGCTGAGGCCGCGCAGCAGTGTATTCCGCAAGGCTATCGATCTGGCCATCCCGCTGCTGTTCGGTGCGGCCGTGTTCTATCTCTGGGAGGTCGTGGTGCGCGGGGCTGGCGTGCCGCCAGTGCTGCTGCCGTCGCCGAGCGCTGCCGCTGTGAAATTCATGGCGTCGCTGCCGATATTGGGCGCGGATTTCGTGCAGACCTTCATCCGTGGTGTGCTGATCGGCTATGCCATCGGCTGCGGCGCCGGGCTTCTGGTGGCGATCCTCGCGCATCGCTTTGAATTTCTCGGCCGCGGGCTGCTACCCTTGGGTAACTTCTTCTCGGCACTGCCGCTGGTTGGCGTCGCGCCGATCATGGTCATGTGGTTCGGCTTCGACTGGCCGTCGAAGGCTGCCGTGGTGGCGCTGGTGACGTTCTTCCCGATGCTGGTAAATGCGTTGGCCGGTCTGCAAGCTGCCGGCGATATCGAGCGTGACCTGATGCGCTCTTACGGCGCGAGCTATGCCCAGACTCTCATCAAGTTGTATCTTCCCGCTGCTCTACCTTTCATCTTCAATGCACTGAAGATCAATGCCACACTGGCCCTGATCGGTGCCATCGTCGCGGAATTCTTCGGCACGCCGACGCAAGGCATCGGCTTTCGAATTTCCACCGAAGCCGGGCGCATGGCGCTCGATATGGTGTGGGCGGAGATCGCGCTGGCCGCGATCGCGGGAATGGCATTTTATGGACTTGTTGCGCTCGCCGAGCGCGTGACGACGTTTTGGCATCCATCGATGCGGACCTAGTTCGGCAGGTTCGCCAATTCTGGAGTTGAGCATGAAGAAGATCATGGCATTCGGCGCAGCGATGGCTCTCTCGCTCGGCTCCGCGCAAGCGGCGGACAAGGTCACCATCCAGCTCAAATGGGTCGCGCAGGCCCAATTCGCCGGCTACTTCGTGGCCAAGGAGAAGGGCTTCTACAAGGAGGCAGGACTTGACGTGACCATCAAGCCGGGCGGTCCCGACGTCGCCCCGCCGCAGGTGATCGCTGGCGGCGGTGCCGATGTGGTGGTGGACTGGATGCCCTCGGCGCTGGCTTCGCGCGAGAAGGGCGTGCCGCTGGTCAATATCTCGCAGACCTTCAAGAAGTCCGGACTCGAACTCACCTGCCGCGCCGAGACCGGCATCAAGAAGCCGACCGATCTGAAGGGCAAGGTTACCGGCGTCTGGTATGGCGGCAACGAATATCCGTTCCTCTCCTGGATGTCGAAGCTGGGCTACAAGACCGATGGCTCGCCGGCGGGTGTCAAGATCATCAAGCAGGGCTTCAATGTCGATCCGCTGCTGCAGAAGCAGGCCGATTGCGTGTCGACCATGGCCTATAACGAATATTGGCAGGTGATCGACGGCGGCTACAAGCCGAGCCAGCTCACCGTGTTCAAATATGAGGACGAGGGCGTCGCCACGCTAGAGGATGGTCTCTGGGTGCTCGACAAGAACCTCAAGGATCCCGCCTTCGTCGCCAAGATGGCGAAGTTCGTGAAGGCGTCGATGAAGGGCTGGGACTATGCCAAGGCTAATCCGGACGAAGCCGTGAAGATCATCCTGGCTGGCGACTCCACGGGCGCCAAGACTGCCAAAGACCAGAAGCGCATGATGACCGAGGTCAGCAAGTTGCTCGGCGATGCCAATGGCAAGCTCGACGTCAAGGACTATGATCGCACGGTTGCGACGCTGATGTCTGGCGGTTCGGATCCCGTGATTACCAAGAAGCCGGAAGGTGCCTACAGCTTCGCGGTCTATGAGGCGATGAAGTAATTGCGCATCATCGGCGTGCGAACAATGGCTGCGCGCCGATTGATTTGGCAAGGTGATCGCCAAAGGCTTCGCTGATCGGCGGCAGGGTGCGGCCGCTTTTCTTGATGATTGTGATGGCGCGTGAGAAGTCCGCGACGTCGATCTGCCGCGAGCGCAGGTCCGGCTCCGCGCCGATTTCGCGTGCGGAGCCTGGCAGGATGGTGATGCCCAGCCCCGCGCGCACCATGGCGATGGCCGTCATCATATAGGTCGCTTCGCAGGTCGGCTGCGCGATGTGTCCCGCGGTCAGGAAGGCGCTGTCGACGACCGCGCGGACGCTGGTCGCGGGATCCATCAGCACCAGCGGATATTTCATCAGATCGTCGATGGTGACCTTGCGGATGCCGCCGATAGGGTGCTTCGCCGGAAACACCACATGCATGCGGTCGCGCACTTCGAGCAGCACTTCCACGTCGTGGCCGGTGACGCTGCCGCCCATGATGCCGAGATCGACCTCTTCTGAGCGGACGAGGTCTAGGACGCGGTTGGCGATCACGTCCTTCAGGACGAAAGATGTGCCGGGCTGTAACTCGCGAAACGACTTGATGGCCTCGGGCAGGGCACCCGCGGCGACCGAGGGAAGCGCCGCGATCCGGACGATGCCGCGGCGCTTGGCCGCGATATCGCGAGTATCCACGACGACGGCATCGAGATCGCGGATCATGCGCTGAAACACCGGCAGCAGTTCGCGGCCGACCCGCGTCAGTTCGACGGAGCGGGTGTTGCGATCGAACAGTTTCACCTCGAGGGTTTCTTCGAGGCGCCTGATCTGAACCGTCAGCGTCGGCTGCGCCAGATGCAGCAACTCCGCGGCGCGGGTGAAGCTGCCGGCTTGGGCGACGACGACGAAAGACCGGATCTGCCGGAGATTCACATCCATAGAGAATTTCTATCAATGGGATAGAATTAATTCAATTGAATAGAGGGAAGCTTCTGGCTTCAATGCCCGAAAGCGACATGCGCGTGATCGCCTGCTCAGGCCCGTGACATGTCCGTCAAAAGAGATCGGGAGATAGACATGCAGCGGTCGCGGTTTTCGCGATGTGACTGCAGGCAAGTCTGATCCAGGGAGACTGCTCGTGCGTACCATCAGGATCGGATCCGGTGCCGGCTATTCGGGGGACCGGATCGAACCGGCGATCGAACTCGCCGAAAGCGGCAACCTCGACTATCTCGTCTTCGAGTGCCTTGCCGAACGCACCATCGCGCTGGCCCAGCAGGACCGCCTGAAAGATCCGCAAGGCGGTTTCGACCCGTTGCTTGCCGACCGCATGAAGGCGGTGCTGTCCATCTGCCGAAAGAACGGCGTCAAGATCATCACCAATATGGGCGCGGCGAATCCCGTCGCGGCGGCGCAGGCGACGCGTGACATCGCCAGGGCGCTCGGTCTGCCCGGTCTTAAGGTTGCGGCAGTAACGGGCGACGATGTGCTGGAACAGGCGCGCGCGTCCGATGTCGCGCTGGACGAAGGTGGCTCCGTGAAAGCGCTGGGCAACCGCGTGATCTCGGCCAATGCCTATACCGGCGCAGCGCCTATCGCCGAAGCGCTCGCCGGTGGCGCCGATGTCGTCATCACCGGCCGTGCGGCCGATCCGGCGCTGTTTCTCGGGCCGCTGGTGCATGAATTCGGCTGGGCGATGGATGACTGGGATCTGCTTGGCAAAGGCACCATGGTCGGCCATCTCCTGGAATGTGCTGGCCAGATCACCGGCGGCTATTTCGCCGATCCCGGCGTGAAGGATGTGCAGGGCCTCGCGCGGCTTGGTTTCCCGATCGGCGAGGTGCGCGAGGATGGCGGTCTCGTCGTCACCAAGGTCGCGGGCTCGGGCGGCCAGATCACGCGAGCGACGGTGATCGAACAACTGCTCTACGAAATTCATGATCCGACCCGCTATTACCAGCCGGATGTGGTTGCCGATTTCTCGCAGGTGCGTGTCGAGGAGGTTGGTCCGGACCGCATCCATGTCACCGGCGGGAGTGGCACGCCGAAGACTGGCCTGCTGAAGACGTCAGTCGGCTATCTCGACAGCTATATCGGCGAAGGCGAAATCTCCTATGCTGGTGCCAATGCCGTGGCGCGCGGGCGTCTGGCGCTTGAGATTGTGCGCGAACGCCTCACGCTCACCGGCGTGAAAATGACGGAGAGCCGGTTCGACCTGATCGGCGTCAATGCGCTGCATGGTGACGCCCTGGCCGAAGGCCGCGATCCCTATGAAGTCCGCATCCGCGTCGCGGGGCGCACAGACTCTCTCGCAGAGGCCGTGAAGATCGGCAATGAGGTCGAGACGCTTTACACCAACGGGCCTGCCGGTGGCGGCGGGGCCTGGAAATCGGCGCGCGAAATCGTCGGCGTCGCCTCGGCTTTGCTGCCCGAAACTGTCGTGACGTCATCAGTCACATTCATGGAGGCCTGACCATGAAACTCCGTGAGATCGCGCATTCACGCAGCGGCGACAAGGGCGATACGTCCAACATTTCCGTCATCGCTTTCGATGTCGGTGACTTCGGCTTTCTTGCCGAGCACGTGACGGCAGATCACGTCGCGCAGCATTTCGGCGACACCATCACCGGCACCGTCACGCGCTATGAATTGCCGGCGCTCGGCGCGCTAAACTTCGTGCTGACGGGCGCGCTCGGTGGCGGTGTTGTGCGATCGCTCGCGCTGGATACGCACGGGAAATCATTCAGCTCTGCGCTGCTTGAATTCGAGCTGCCGGCCAAAGGAGCGTCATCCGGCTCACCATGATCTTCGTCACAATAGGACGACGATACTTTCATACCAAACCAAAAACGGGAGGACTATTGATGAAGCGACGTACATTCCTGGCTGGCCTCGGTGCAACTGGCGTCAGCGCTGCAGTTTTTTCTCCGGCGATCGTTCGTGCCGCTGCGGATACTCCACTGAAGTTTGGTGTGCTGTCCGACATGACGGGTCTGTTCGCTGACAATGGCGGGCAGGGCTCGGTAGCGGCAGCGCAGCTCGCGATCGAGGAATGCGGCGGCAAGGTGCTCGGCAAGGCGATAGAGCTGATCCAGGCCGACCATCTCAACAAGCCCGATGTCGGCGGCAATATTGCGCGCCAGTGGTATGATCAGGAAGGCGTCGACGTCATTCTCGACGTGCCGGTGTCGTCTGTTTGCATCGCCGTGCAGACCTTCGCCAAGGACCGCAACAAGATGTTCATCACATCGGCCGGCGGCTCGGCGGATCTCAGCGGCAAGTTCTGCTCGCCGAACTTCATTCAGTGGACCTACAATACTTACGCGCTGGCCAATGTCGCCGGCAAGGCGATGCTTCAGCGCGGTGGCGACACATGGTTCTTCGTTGTTGCGGATTATGCCTTTGGTCAGGCGCTCGAGCGTGACGTAACGGAAGTTGCCGTCAAGGGCGGCGGCAAGGCGCTTGGCCGTGCGCCGCATCCGATCAACACGGCGGATTTCTCCTCGCAGCTTCTGACGGCCAAGTCGTCGGGCGCCAAGGTCATCGCCATCGCCAATGCCGGCAGTGACACGCAGAACGCCATCAAGCAGGCAGAAGAGTTCGGCTTGATGGGCGGTGATCAGAAGATGATTGCGCTCTTGATCGACGTGAATGACATCCGCAGCGTCGGATTGAAGAGCGCGCAAGGCCTGCTGGTGACGTCCGGCTTCTACTGGAACATGGACGACCGCACGCGTGCATTCTCCAAGCGCTATGCTGCCAAGATGGGCAAGCCGCCGAGCATGATGCAGGCCGGTGTCTATTCCTCGACGCTGAACTACATCAAGTCGGTGGAGGCCGCGAATACCAAGGATCCTGTCGCCGTGGTCAAGGATCTGCAGGGGCGTACCTTTGACGATGCCTTCCTGCGCAACGGCAAGCTGCGTCCAGACAATCTGATGGTCCACGACATGTATCTCGCCGAGGTCAAGAAGCCTTCCGAGGTCACCGATAGCTATGACGTGTTCAGAATCCTCGCCACGGTGAAGGGCGAAGACGCGTTCTCGCCGCTCTCGGCGAGTACATGCCCAATGGTGATGAGCAAGAAGTAAGAACAGACAACTCTATGAACCGAGCGTCGTGGGCAGGGAAATACCTTTACCCGCGATTCTTTCGAAGGGTGAGAGAGCCTTACCTATTCCTCAAAAGAATGCGGGGTGCAGCTGGCATCACCACAGCTCCACCCCGCGTCGCCGGTCAATTGGGGCAGGGGACGACCGGCTTCCGGGAAGACGCGCGAGGGTGAAAAGCGTTCCCGCGGGCGTCAAATTATTTAACACACGGTTAAGTGATCGCCGTTCTTGAACCTAGAGCCTTGACGCACGTTCCTATTGTGAGCGCCACGCAACGACGCGGTGCAGGGCAGGCGAGGCTCACATGTCAAAGGTATCCAGCTTGGTCTTGGGAATGGTCGCTGGAGCGACCATGTTCGGCGCCATCCAGTATGCTTCCGGCAATGATCTGCGGGGCACGCTGACCGATTCAGACAAGGCTGCGTCCACCGGCGTTAACCGGGCTGCCAAGGGCGACCGGGCATCACTAATTACCACACAGAACGAGCAGAGCCAGACTCTCTCGTTCCGCGTTCAGGGGCTGTCGGATACGTCCGTCCTTCTGCGGATGGGCGTCGCGCCCGTGGTGGCTCCAACCAAGAATGAAGCCGTCAATATCCGGCCCCTCCCCATGAATGCCAAACCGCAGCGTGCGGCGGTGGGCTGCGAACCGCCTGTGAGTGTGCTCAGCGAGATGGCAAAGATGCTGCAGCCGGGTCGCTGTGTGACCTGATCTTCACGCTGACAATTTAAATCAATCGTCGGCGACCTCATCGGGGTCGCCGGTCTCGTTCGTATCATCATCTGCCGCAGCGCTGCTGCGATTGGCCATATAGCCAAGTGCGACGCCGACCAGCGCTAGCAGCGGAATAACCTTCTTGAGGCCGAGCGTGCGCGCGATCTGAATGCCGGTCGCCACCAGCATCGGATCGATCAGCGGCGCATTCGCAGCAGCTCTGGCCGCTGCGCGCGCCGCGGCTGCTGCGCGTTCGCGGGCCTGCTTCTGCTTGGTCGCATAGATCTGTGCGAAGATCGCCGCGATGACCAAAAAGATGCCGGCGATGGTGAGGCAGGCCTCAATGACGCCGTAGCGCTGCATCACCGTGATGAAAGCCGCCGCACACAGGAAGCACAGTGCCACAAAGCCAGCAACACCAGCCAGCGCCATGAGTGAAGTCATGCGCAGGCTGTTGCCTGTGCTGTTCTTCAGATCGTCGATGATACTCTTCAGCATGGAAGCCCCCGAACCCGAACTCTAAAATACAAAGAAAACTGACGGCACCCTCGGGCACCGCCAGTCATCACATCTCAACTCTGCGCATGTGCTCAGCGGCGCCAGGCCATCCCGATCAGCACGCCTAAGCCGAGCGCCAGTCCGACGGCGGCCAGTGGCCGCTGGGTAATGCTGTCTTCCAGCGTTTCCTCCAGTGAATAGGCTGCGTCATGCGCAGCATCATAGGCCGCGCTGCCGCGCTCCCGCATGTCGGACATCATGTCTTCGGCGTCGGCACGGGCTTGCTTGACGCCGCGGCGGGCTTGTTTAGTAGCTTGGCCGGTAAAGGCATTAAGCGCGTCGGTGATCTGTTCGGTCAGGGCGGCAACATCGTTTTTCACGGCGGTGAGATCCTTCTGAAGGCGGCTATAGGTTGCTTTGTCGGTCAGTTTCTTGAGTTCATCCAGGCCATCGATATCCGCCATGCGAAGCTCCCCTGATACTGAAAATCCAATGCAGAAACGCCCGGTTAGACCGTAGGTTCCATCAGTAGAGCTGGATTAATCCGGCGGCAACTGCGGCGAATTGATCGGCATCAAATGCTCTTTCAGGATCAGCCCGACGATCAGGATCGGCGCCGCCAGGAAGCCGCCCATCGGGCCCCAGAGCCAGGTCCAGAACGCCAACCCGATGAACACCGCCAGCGCGTTGAGTTGCAATTTGCGTCCGATGATCGTGGGCGTGATGAAGTGGCCTTCCATGAAGGTGAGGCCGACGAACAGCAGCGGCGCGATCATGCCCGCTGCGATCGTCTCCGACGAAATGATACCTACCGCGACCAGGATGACGAACATGGCGACGGGGCCGATGATCGGGAAGAAGTTGAGCGTGGCTGCCAGCGCGCCGAGGCCGGCCGGGTTGGGCATGCCGGTGGCCGCGCAGATCACGCCGGTGGCAATGCCGACTCCGAAATTGATCATAGTGACCATCAACAGATATTCGCCAAGGCTGGTCTCTATCGCATTGAGAATGCGCAGCGTCCGCAGCCGCCATTCGTGATCGGCGAAGTTCATCACCAGCGCGCGGCGCAGGTCTTTCCAGCTTGCGATGAACAGCACCAGCGTGGCGAAGAACAGCAGGAATTCGGTGAAGGTTGGCGACAGGAATTCGACGGTTGGCTGCACCCAGTCGATCTTGGGCAATTCGAACTTTGTTGTCGCAAGCGTTTCGGCGCTGCTGAACATGCTCTGTATCTGGTGCCAGAGCGCCAGCGGTCGGTCGAAGACATGCAGCTTGTTCTTGAGCAGCGAACCTAGTTCGGGGAGCCGCGTCGTCCATTCCATCAGCGGGGACGAAATAAGCCCCACGATGAAGGCGAGCCCGGCGCAGACCAAGATAACGATCAGGACTGCCGAGACGGATCGCGGAATGCGGCGCTTTTCGAGAAAGCTCGCTGCGGGCGACAACATGGTGCCAATGATGAAGGCTGTCACGATTGGCAGGAAGAATGCCTTGGCGACATAGAGCACCGTAATCACGGTGATCACCAGCATCGATACCAGCGTGAAAGCAACCACTTCGGCACGACGGAACACCGGCGGCTGCTCGATCTTGCTCTCGGGCACCGGCGTGCCTGCAGGCTTTTCGGGGAGAGCGCGGACTTCACTCATGAGCTGTCCCGACATGCCGCCATTTGGTCGCGCAGACCGCGTTCGCGCGTCAGATCGCTGACATGCGATCGGGCTTTACAACACGAGCATACCGCAAAAGTTCCGTCGCGATTTCGTGATGGTTCCTTGGTTGACAAATCATTCGGTGAACGCCCGCGGGGAGGGAACCGTGAGGCTTCGGCGCAGTTGGTTGCGGTCATCACGACGATGACGCGTCGCCAAACGGGGCAGTCACATGTCACAGGCATCATTTGGAAACCGCAAGCTGTCGCTGCGTCTCACAAGCGCGCTCGTTGTTGCAGCCACTCTGATCGTTGCTCCGCCGTTCATCTCCAGCGCATCGGCGCAGGTGATGAACTATGCACCGGCTGCGCAAAGCGCGTTTCCACCGGACGACGACGTGATGGCTGCACCGCGGGTGCGGGAAAATATGGATGCCGCTCTCCCCGAGCGCCTGCGCCGCGCTGAAGTCGGCTATATGACCCGCGAAGCGCCGGGCACAGTGATCATCGATACCGGCAATACCCAGCTTTATTATGTGCTCGGCAACAACCGCGCGATTCGCTACGGCGTCGGTGTTGGCCGCGAAGGATTCACCTGGTCCGGAACGCAGACTGTCACGCGCAAGGCGGAATGGCCGGATTGGCATCCGCCGCAGGAAATGATTGCGCGCCAGCCCTATCTGCCGCGCTTCATGGCTGGCGGCCCCGGCAACCCGCTCGGTGCCCGCGCGATGTATCTCGGCTCCAGCGCTTATCGCATCCATGGCACCAATGATCCGTCAACCATCGGCAAGTTCGTGTCGTCGGGTTGTATCCGCCTGACCAATGAAGATGTGCAGGACCTTTTCAGTCGCGTCAGCGTTGGGACCAGGGTTGTGGTGCTGCCGAAGTCCGTTGCCCCACACTATGAGGCGCGCACGGCTCCGGCGCCGCGCAGCGTCACATCGATCTCGGTTCGCCCTGCCGGCGTGCAGCAGGCTCCGGGCCGTCAGGCGATGAACCTTTCCGCGTCGTCGCTCTACTGAGAGTCGATCATTCTGCTTGATGCCGCGTTGGAGGCCCCATGACCCGATTTCCAGGACAACGGATGGCCCTCGGCGCGGTGGCGGCGATTGTCATACTCGGTGCCGCCCCAGCGCAGGCGCAGGATTTCTTCTCGGCATTGTTCGGCGGGATAGCGCGTGGTCGTGGCCCGGATATCTCGCTGCCTTTCGTCAATGAAGGTCCGCCGGTGCAGGAGCTGCGCCCTCGTGCAGCAAGCGGCGGGCGTCAGGCTTTTTGTGTGCGCACGTGCGATGGACGTTACTTCCCCATATCAGCCACCGACAGTCAGAGCCGTGCGGCGTCGTGCAATAATTTCTGTCCGGCGAGCGATACCAAGGTTGTTTACGGCAGCAGTATCGACACGGCTGCGACCGAGAGCGGCAAGTCCTATTCCGAGCTGCCGAATGCATTCAAGTACCGCACCGAACTGGTGGCCGGTTGCACCTGTAACGGTAAGGACCAGATCGGTCTGGCGCCGGTGAAGCTCGAGAACGATCCGACCTTGCGCAAGGGCGACATCGTCGCCGGTGCCGACGGATTGATGGTCACGGGTCGCGGCGCTGACAAACGCGGTGCATCGCTGAACATGTCGCCGGTGTCGCCGTCGGTGCAGGCGAAGTATGAGCGCATGCCGGTCGTGGCGCGGGAATAATCCGCGCCACGTGATCGATTGCGCTTAAGCCGCGCGGATCTTCCCGAGGAAGTCCGTTACCTGAGTACCGAGCTGGCGTGTCTGCGTCGCCAGGGTCTCTGATGCCACCTTCACATCCTGAGCGGCTGCACCGGCTGCGTCGGCGTCGGCACTGACTCCGCTGATATTGTCCGACACGTTGCGGGTGCCATCGGCCGCCTGCTGGGTGCTGCGGGTGATTTCCTGCGTCGCCGCGCCCTGTTCTTCGACTGCAGCCGCAATCGCGGTGGCGACTTCATTCACTTCGCCGATAATGCCGCCGATCGACTTGATGGCTTCGATGGCCTCATTGGCGACCTTCTGGATATCCGCGATCTGTTCGGAAATATCCTCGGTCGCCTTGGCGGTCTGGCTGGCCAGCGACTTCACTTCCGACGCGACGATCGCAAAGCCACGTCCGGCCTCGCCGGCGCGTGCCGCTTCGATGGTGGCATTGAGTGCCAGCAGGTTGGTCTGCGAGGCGATGTCGTTGATCAGCCCGACCACTTCGCCAATCCGGTTCGCAGTCTGGGCGAGGCCCTGAACGGTATTGTCGGTCTGCTGTGCCTGGCTGACGGCGCGGCTGGCGATGCCGGCTGCATGCGATGCCTGGCGGCTGATGTCGTTGATCGAGGCACTCAGCTCCTCCGCCGCAGCGGCAACGTTCTGCACATTCGCTGAGGCTTCGCCGGAGGCGCGCGCAGCATCTTGCACGCGGGCATTGGTCTGGCTGGACACAGTGGCCATGCCGTCAGATGTCGTATTCATTTGGTCAGAGGCGCTGCCAAGGGCGCCCAGCGTGTCGCGCATCTGGATCTCGAACATGCCGATATACTGCTCGACGGCCTGCTGGCGCTGGCTCGCATTGGCATTGCGATGGCGTTCCTGCGCCTCGATCTCGGCTTTTTCCATCGCCTGCTTTTTGAAGGTCTCCAGCGCACCGGCCAGCCCGCCGATTTCATCCTGGCGATCGGCATAGCCGGCATCGACGGTGAGATCGCCGCCCGCCACTTTCAGCATCGCGTCGCGGATGGTGAGCAGCGGCGTGGTGACACGGCGCGTGATAGTGACTATGGCGCCAACGACGAGCATGATGGCGGCCCCCAGTAGCACCAGTTGCAGTATCAATGAGCGTTGCGCAGCAGACCACTGCACAAGGCTGTGGTTCTTGGCCTCGTCCAGCGCGCGTTCGGCTACGACCACGGCTGTGCTCATCTTGTCGACGGTGAGCGGTGTCCAGGCCGTCGCCGGCATTTCGGGCTTCTCGCCGGTTGCGACAGCCTGAATCAGGCGGTCGCGCAGTGCCAAGTATTGAGGATCGAAATAGGATGCTTTCGCTGCGGCAAGGGCCGTGATGAGACCTTGCGGCAGTTCAGTTCCCGACGATGCGATGTCCAGCGCATTCCATCCAGTTTCGATGCCGCCCGTCAGCTTCACATAGCTTCGCTGCAGCTCCGGCGAGATCTTGTT
The DNA here is from genome assembly GCF_013359755.1 of Tardiphaga robiniae. Lineage (GTDB taxonomy): Bacteria > Pseudomonadota > Alphaproteobacteria > Rhizobiales > Xanthobacteraceae > Tardiphaga > Tardiphaga robiniae. The sequence continues at coordinate 76,462 of NZ_JABMCJ010000090.1, forward strand.
GACCGCGAGCGCGTTCGATACGATGACCGAGGCGTCGCCCGATGTGTTGCGCATCAGCCAGGCCATCTGCTTGATCGACAGTAACTGATCGATCACCGGATCGTTGTGGGTTACGGCGGCCGTGAGGGCGGAGGAGACTTTTTCGAGCATGGCCAGAACGGAATCGACATTGTCCTGGAATTCCTTGGCAAGGCCAGCGCGGCGCGAGGCCTTTGGCTTGCTCATCTGGTCCCAGGATTCGGTCTGCAACGCGATCAATGCCTGCATCAGCCGGTTGAATTCGGGCACCAGCGTCGCCTTGCCGGGGAAGTCGGCGGTGACCAGCAATTCTCCTGCTGTTTTCATTGCCGGCATTTCGGCGCCGCGGATACGGCGCAGATAGGCCTCAGTATCGGGCTGAATCACGGTATCGGCGTTCAACGTGCGGAACGTCGTGGACCGGTCAGTGCGCAGATTGTGCATTGCCTTGAACACATGGCCGGATGCCTCGGCGATCGTCGACATGCGCCCCGCGACGTTGAGGCGCCCATATGATTCCCATGCGCTGAGAACCAGGAATATGACGACACAGACCGCCATGATGGCGATCACGGACTTGAGCAATGCGGAAACGGTCAATCGATGAAGCACAATGAATCCCCCAAAAAATATTTCGGTATTTAAGGCTGCAATTGGTAAATATTCACGCTCATGCCCGTCTTGATAAATACGTTTCTTATAAAGCTACTTTAGGTGGAAAATTGTCGTGTCCGGCGACGCTTCAACGAAAAAAGCCCCGACGATGCCGGGGCTTTTGATACTTGTCAGCGCTCAATGACGTGACTGATGAGGCCCTGCCTAGGCAGCCCGGATCTTGCCGAGGAAGTCCGTTACTTGAGTGCCGAGCTGGCGCGTCTGCGTGGCCAGCGTTTCCGAGGCTACCTTCACATCCTGCGCGGCGGCGCCAGCTGCATCCGCATCGGCGCTGACGCCGGCGATGTTGTCCGACACATTGCGGGTGCCATCGGCGGCCTGCTGCGTGCTCCGGGTGATCTCCTGTGTCGCGGCTCCCTGCTCCTCGACGGCCGCGGCGATGGCAGTTGCTACTTCATTGACTTCGCCGATGATGCCGCCGATCGACTTGATTGCCTCGATGGCCTCATTGGCGACCTTCTGGATATCTGCGATCTGCTCGGAAATATCGTCGGTTGCCTTGGCGGTCTGGCTGGCCAGTGACTTCACTTCCGACGCGACGACCGCAAAGCCGCGTCCGGCCTCGCCAGCGCGCGCGGCTTCGATAGTGGCGTTGAGCGCTAGCAGGTTGGTCTGCGAGGCGATATCGTTGATCAATCCGACCACCTCGCCGATCCGGTTGGCGGTCTTGGCGAGGCCTTGGACGGTGCCGTCGGTTTCCTGCGCCTGATTGACGGCGCGACTGGCGATTCCCGCGGCGTGCGCGGCCTGCCGGCTGATATCGTTGATCGACGAGCTCAGCTGTTCGGCGGCCGAGGCGACATTCTGCACGTTCAGGGAAGCTTCGCCCGAAGCTTTTGCTGCGACCTGCACGCGGGCATTGGTCTGGCTGGATACGACCGCCATGCCATTCGATGTGGTGTTCATCTGATCGGACGCGTTGCCGAGTGCGTTGAGCGCATCGCGCATCTGGACCTCGAAGGTCCCGATGTGCTGTTCGATGGCCTGCTGCCGCTGGGTCGCGTCGGCGTTGCGATTGCGCTCCTGCTGTTCGATCTGTGCTTTCTCCTTGGCCTGTTGCTTGAAGGTCTCCAGAGCGCCGGCGAGCGCGCCGATTTCGTCCTTCCGTTCGGAATAGCCGGCATCGACGACGAGATCGCCTGCGGCGACTTTCAGCATCGCATCGCGGATGGTGTGCAGCGGGGTGATGACACGGCGGGTGACGGCAACCATGCTGCCGAATGCTATGCCGAGCGCGGCTGCGAGCAACGCCAGTTGCAGGATCAACGCGTGCTGCGCGGCAGTCCACTGCGTCAAGGTGTGGCTTTTTGCTTCATTCAGCGCTCGTTCGGCGACTGTAACCGCACTGGCCATGCGATCAACGGTGATTGGAGTCCATTCGCTCGCGGTGATTTCGGGCTTTTCGCCGCTCACGAGTGCATTCATGACACGGTCACGAAGAGCCATATATTGCGGGTCGAAATAAGCCACCTTCGCAGCAGCCATGGTTGCAGCCAGGTTGGGCGGCAGCTGCATTCCAGACGCGGACAATTCCAGCGCATTCCAGGCAGCGTCGATGCCGCCAACAAACTTGGTGTAGGCGAGCTTATTCTCAGGTGTAGCGCGCCCGACAGCAAGGCCGTTCGCGACGAGGAGGGATCCTTCGCCGGCGGTGTTGCGCAACAGCCAGGCCGCCTGTTTGATCGACAGTAATTGATCGATCATGGGATCGTTGTGGTTCACCGCGGCGGCGAGTTGGGCCGACACCTTTTCCAGTGTTTCAAGCAGAGCTTGCGTGGTCTCCATATACTCCTTGCCGAGGGCTGCACGGCGCGACGCCTTCGGCTTGCTCATCGCGTCCCAGGATTCGGTTTGCAGAGCGGTCAGCTTGTCGACCAGCTGGACCAGCGTCGGGTGCAGCGTCTTTTGATCGGCGAATTCGATGGTGGCAATGAGGTCAGCCGCTGCTCGCATCGCCGGCATCTCGGAATCGCGAATGGAGCGGAGATATTTTTCTCCGTCCGGCTGAATGACTGTCTCGTTGTTCAGGTTCCGGTTCGTCGATGCACGGTCGGTGCGCAGATTATGCATCGCCTTGAAGGCATTCGCGGAGGCGTCCGCAATTACCGAGATGCGGCTGGCTGAACGTAGCCGCCCGTAGGAGTCCCAGGCTGTCGTTGCCAGAACGGCGACCACACAGAGCGCCATGACCACGATGACAGATTGAAGCAATGCGGAAACGGTCAATCGATTGAACATCATGAATCCCCCAAATATTTGATTTAGTAAGGCTTCAAATGGTAAATATTTCCGATTGCACACGTATCGTGAAGTAGGCTTGAATACGGCTACTTTAGGTGGTTGGTGCGTAAGGGTTCTTGCGGCACGGTGAAGGACGATGCCCGGCGATTGATCGGTTCTGCTTCTCCGCGCGGGTTGGGCACTCCGCTGGCGGCGCGGATTCTACGTGACCGTCGGTGACCTGAGAGCCAGCTTGCGTGCCTAGTTTGGCGAGGTTCTTTTGTTCCGGTCCGGGAACCCAATGCTCTCGCCCACGTTGGATCACTGTTGAGCAGCTGTGGCGATGGCCGGGGCTGCTATTCATTTTCATTGAGTCTGGGGGGATACGCACATGCTCGTCGGCGTCTTGATCACTTTTCTCGTCGTCATTCTCATTCTGTACTTGATCAATCTGTTGCCGATCGACGGCCGCGCGAAGCAGATTTGCCGCGTCGTCGTGATCATTCTCGGTGTGATCTCGTTGCTGAAATACATCGCGGTTTTCTAGCGAGATGAACTAACAAAAAAGCCCCGGCGGTTTGCCGGGGCTTTTTTGCTTGCAGCCGATGCGATCGACACTCTCTCATTCGTCATGGCCGGGCTTGTCCCGGCCATGACGACAGAGAGTGTATCAAGCCAGCGCCTTCGCCTCGCGGCGGCGCGCGGTGAGGATGTACTCAGTGTAGCCGTTCGGCTGTGCGCGTCCCTCGAATATCAGGTCGCAGGCGGCCTTGAAGGCGACGCCGTCGAACGAGGGCGCCATGTTCTGATACAGCGCGTCGCCCTTGTTCTGCTCGTCCACCACCACAGCCATGCGCTTCAGCGATTCCATCACCTGATCCCTGGTAATGACGCCCTGATGCAGCCAGTTGGCAAGGTGCTGGGCAGAGATGCGCAGCGTGGCCCGATCTTCCATCAGGCCGACGCCATGAATGTCCGGCACCTTGGAGCAGCCAACGCCCTGGTCGATCCAGCGTACGACATAGCCGAGGATACCCTGGCAGTTGTTGTCGATCTCCTGCTTCACATCATCCGGCGCCCAGTTCGACTGCGACACCGGAATGGTGAGGATGTCGGTGAGCTTGCCGCGCGGCCCGCCCTTGGCGAGATCCTTCTGCCGCGTGGCGACATCGATCTGATGATAGTGCAACGCGTGCAGCGTCGCGGCGGTGGGCGAGGGCACCCATGCGGTGGTGGCGCCCGCCTGCGGATGGCCGAGCTTCTGCGTGAGCATGTCCGCCATCTTGTCGGGCGCGGCCCACATGCCCTTGCCGATCTGGGCATGGCCCGGCAGGCCATCGATCAGGCCGACATCCACGTTCCACTCTTCATAAGCCTTGATCCACGGCGTCGCCTTCATGTCGTTCTTGCGGATCATCGGACCCGCTTCCATCGACGTGTGGATCTCGTCGCCGGTGCGGTCGAGGAAGCCTGTGTTGATGAACATGATGCGCTTGGATGCATTCTGGATACAGGCCTTGAGGTTCACCGTGGTGCGGCGTTCCTCATCCATGATGCCGACCTTCATGGTGTTCTCGGGCAGCGACAGCAGTTTCTCAACGTACGCAAAGATTTCGCAGGTCAGTGCCACTTCATCGGGGCCGTGCATCTTCGGCTTGACGATATAGATCGAGCCGGTGCGGCTGTTGCGGATCGGGCCCTTGCTCTTGAGGTCGTGGATTGCGATCAGGCCGGCAACGGCGGCATCGAGCAGGCCTTCCGGAATTTCCTCGCCGGCGCTGTCGAGCACCGCATCCGTAAACATGTGATGGCCGACATTGCGCATCAGCATCAGGCTGCGGCCATGCAGGGTCAGGTTCTTGCCGTCGATCGTCTTGTAGACACGGTCTTCATTGAGCGCGCGCTTCAGCGTCTTGCCGCCCTTTTCGAAATCGGCTGAGAGCGTGCCGTTCATCAGGCCGAGCGTGTTGCGATAGACCAGCACCTTGTCGTCGGCGTCGACGGTGGCGACGCTGTCTTCCATGTCGAGAATGGTCGAGACGGCCGACTCCATGATCATGTCGGCAACACCAGCGGAGTCGTCCTTGCCAATGGTGTTGGTTCGATCGATCTTCACTTCGATATGCAGGCCGTTATTGACCAGCAGGATCGAGGTCGGGGTGGCGAGCTCGCCGAGATAGCCAGCGAGCTGGGATTCGTTCTTCAGCGCGGTGAGGTTGCCGCTCTTGAGCTTGGCCGAGAGCTGGCCCGCAATGATGCTGTAGGCCGTGACATCGGTGTGGCTGCCGGTGGCGAGCGGCGCGGCCTGATCGAGGAAGGCTTTTGCCTTGGCGATGACTTTGTCGCCGCGTGCCTTGTTGTAGCCTTTGCCACCTTCAGACGGATCGTGCGGGATCGCATCGGTGCCGTAGAAGGCATCGTAGAGACTGCCCCAGCGCGCATTTGCGGCATTCAGCGCGTAGCGCGCATTGGTGAGCGGCACCACGAGCTGCGGGCCGCAGATCTGGCCGATCTCGATATCGACATTGGCAGTCTCGACCTGCTTGGTCGCGGGCTCCGGGAGGAGGTAGCCGATTTCCTTGAGGAACGCCGTATAGGCGTTCATGTCGAAGGCGCCCTTGTTGGCCAGATGCCAGGCATCGATCTTGGCCTGCAGCGTATCGCGCACCTTGAGCAGTTCGCGGTTCTTCGGGCCGAGGTCCTTGATGAGAGCGGCGACGCCGGCCCAGAACGCATCCGGCTGGATGCCGGTCCCGGGGGCGGCTTCCTTGGCGATGAAGTCGAACAGGACGGGGGCGATCTGCAGTCCGTGGGCGTCGATGCGTTTCATGGTGTCTTTCTCGCGAGAAGCGGCAATTCTGCTCTAATTTCAGGGAGTATAAGCATAAACGGCGCCAAACCGCGGCGCCCATGGGACCTTTTAACGCCAAACGCTACCCGGTGAGAAGTCCCCTAAAGGGATCAGTGGCCGGGCGGCCGGGCCGCGGCCTGCGCGTGATCCGGCGAGATCCGCTCCAGCGCCACCTTGATCACGATGGTGAGCAGTGCCACGGCCGTCAGCACCGTTGCCGCTGCGAAGGCGCCGGCGACATTGTAGTCCTGATACAGAAGTTCGATCTGCAACGGCAGCGTCGTGGTCTGGCCGCGGATGTTGCCGGAGACGACGGAGACGGCGCCAAATTCACCCATCACGCGGGCATTGCACAGGATCGCGCCATAGAGCACGGCCCAACGTACGTTGGGCAGCGTCACGCGCAGGAAGGTCGCAAAGCCGGAGGCGCCGAGCGTCACTGCTGCTTCCTCTTCATCGGTGCCTTGCACCTGCATGAGCGGGATCAACTCACGCGCCACGAACGGCGCGGTCACGAACATACTGGCGAGCACGATCGCCGGCAGTGCGAACATCACCTTGATGCCCATGGCTTCGATCAGGGGGCCGAACAGGCCCTGCGAGCCATAGACGAAGATATAGGCGACGCCGGCGACGATCGGCGAGATAGAATAGGGCAGTTCGATCAGCGAAATGAGGAGCGTGCGGCCTGGGAAGACGAACTTGGTCACCGTCCACGCCGCAGCTAGGCCGAACACGATGTTGATCGGCACAGCGATCAGCGCGGTGGTCACTGTCAACAGAATGGCATGCTGCGTGCCGGGCTCGGTGAGGCTGTTGAAGAACGTGCCGATGCCTTGCGACAGCGCTGAACTGAAGATCAACGCCAGCGGTGCGATCAGGAACAGCAATGTGAGGATCGCGACGATGCCAAGTACCACGCGGCGCGTTACCGGGCCGGCACCGACGGGCGTCACCATCCATTCGGTATGGGCGCGTTCTGATGTCGGGCTCGGCATCACACGTCTCCCCGGCCGAGATAACGCAGGTTCCAGGCCTGTACCGCGTTGGTGACAATCAGCATGGCGAAAGCCATCGCCAGCATTACCACGGCAATCGCGGCGGCAGCCTGGTAGTTGTATTCCTCGAGCCGAATATAGGTCAGCAGGGCAACGATCTCGGTCTTCATCGGCTGGTTGCCGGCGATGAAAATCACCGCGCCGAATTCGCCGAGGCTGCGTGCGAAGGACAGCGAGCAGCCGGCGAGGAACGCCGGAAAGATCGCCGGGAAGATTACGCGCCAGAGAATCTGCAGATCATTGGCGCCGAGCGAGCGGCCGGCTTCCTCGACATCGGAGCCGAGATCCTCGATCACCGGCTGCACTGTGCGCACCACAAAGGGAATGCTGGTAAAGGCCATCGCGATGGCGATGCCGAGCGGTGCGTAGGCGACCTGGATGCCAAGTGCATCGAGCGGTGCGCCGAACCAGCCTTTCTTGGAAAACAGCGCCGTCAGCGCGAGGCCGGCCACGGCGGTCGGCAGCGCGAAGGGCACGTCGACCAGCGCGTCGAGAATGCGCTTGCCGGGAAATTGATAGCGCGCCAGCACCCAGGCGAGCAGCAGGCCGTAGATGGCGTTGAATGCGGTGGCCGCCAGCGCCATCGTCACCGTGACGCGGATGGCCGACAGTGTGCGCGGTGACGACAGGATGTCCCACAATTGCGCAGGCCCGACGTCCGAGGCTTTCAGGATCAGCGCGCAGAGCGGCAACAGCACGATCGCTCCGAGATAGAGGAGCGTAATGCCGAGCGAGAGCCCGAAACCTGGAATGACGCTACGTCGCAAGGGAAGGTCCGTGTGTGAAGCCGTTGGGGCTTCTCTTAGACGATTTGCGCGGAAAGGGAATGCGGCGAGGTCGTCTAATGCAGGCGCCCGTCCTCTCCCATGTCATGGCCGGGCAAAGCGCGAAGCGCCGCTTCGCTAGATGTTCCCGGCCATCAACGTCTTTAGTCCATTTGCAGCCAAGACGTGGATGCCCGGGTCAAGCCCGGGCATGACGGAATTTGTGGTTCACTTCCCGCCGAACAGCGTGTCCAGCTTCGCGCCGGGATTGAGGTGTTCGGCATTCAGCTTGTCCCAACCGCCGAATTCGTCCTCGACGCGGTACAGCTTCACTTCCGGGAATTTGTCTTTGTATTTTGCCATCACGGTCTTGTCGGTGACGCGGTTATAGCCCTTGGCTTCGATGTCCTGGCCTTCCGGCGAATACAGGAATTCGAGATAGGCGGTCGCCAGTGCCTTCGTGCCGTGCTTGTCGGCATATTTGTCGACGACGGTCACCGGGAATTCGGCGAGCACGCTGGTCGGTGGTACCACCACTTCATACTTGTCCTTGCCCGCAAGGTCGCGGATCGACGAGGTCTCGGCCTCGAAGGTGATCAGCACATCGCCGGTGCCGCGCTCGACGAAGGTCGTGGTGGCGGCGCGGCCGCCGGTGTCGAACACCGGGACATTGGCGAACAGCTTCTTGATGAAGTCGTCAGCCTTGTCGGCACCATACTTGTTCTTCGCGAAGGCATAGGCGGCCAGATAGGTGTAGCGCGCATTGCCTGAGGTCTTCGGATTCGGGAAAATCACCTGCACGCCCGGCTTCACCAGATCGTCCCAATCCTTGATCCCCTTTGGATTTCCGGCGCGCACGAGGAAGGCCGGCAGCGAGTAATAAGGCGAGGAATTATTCGGCAGCCGCTTGGCCCAATCGGCCGGAATGAGCTTGCCGCGATCATACAGTACCTGCACGTCGGTGACCTGGTTGAAGGTCACCACATCGGCCTCGAGGCCTTCGAGGATCGAGCGCGCCTGGCGCGACGAGCCGTTATGCGACTGGTTGATGGTAACGTCCTGGCCGGTTTTGGCCTTCCACTGCTTGGCGAAAGCAACGTTGATCTCGGCATAGAGCTCACGCGAGATGTCGTAGGAGACATTGAGCAGCGTGTTCGGCGTCTGCGCCTGGGCGGGTGCAGTCGCGAGAATGCCGAATCCGGCGGCGAGAGCGATAATGAAGCGGTTCACGTGTAGTCCCCTGTGAGTGAGAGCGATCGGATCGCCGGGAGCGGCGGCTGCGGCGTTTTGCCCGGCAAACGGTCCGGAATTTGCTGCGCAACGGGGGCGGGCACGGGTGCGATTTCGCGCAACTCCTGCATCGGCCGACCGTTATTGAGAAGAAGCATCTACGACGCTTGGTGTTTGAGGACAAAAATTCTATAGTTAGAACGCCTCGAAGAAGATAAAATCTTCTCTTTGCGCCTCGTTATCGAGAGATATATAGAATATAATTCCAGTCAACCCCCGAATTTCGGGGCAGCGGAGTATGTATGCGGTTTCTGCCTGTCTTCCTCGATTTGCAGACCGGGCCGATCATTCTTGTCGGCCAGGGCGAACTCGTGCGCGCCAAGCTGAGGCTGCTGCTGGCGGCCGGTGCGCGGATTCGCTGGTACGCAACGGACGGCAATCGTGACACGTCCGGGCTCGATACCGATGGCGTGGCGCGCATTGAACATGTCGAGGGCGATCCGGTGACCGCCGATTTTTCGGGGATCACCGCGGTGCTCTGCGCCGGCGCCGGTGAACTCGGCCATGCGGTGGCTGCGCGCGCCAAAGCGAGCGGCGTGCCCGTCAATGTGATGGATGAGCTCGCGCACTCCACTTTCATCTTTCCGGCCATCGTCGATCGCGGCGATGTGGTCGTCGCCGTCGGAACCGGCGGTGCGTCGCCGGTGGTGGCGCGGCGTGTGCGCGAAAAGATCGAGGCGATGCTGCCTGCGCGGATCGGCGATCTCGCCGGCTTCATCGGGCGCTGGCGCAAACCGATCAACGACAAGATCGCGGAGGCTCCGTTACGTCGCAGGTTCTGGGAGCGCATCGTCGATGGTCCGATCGGCGCGCTGGTGCTGGCGGGGCGCGGTACCGAGGCCGAGAAGGCGCTGACGGAAATTGCCGATCTCTCGATCTATGCGGGTGCAGCGCAGGCCGGCGTTGTCGAAGGTCACGTCACGCTGGTGGGAGCTGGGCCGGGCGATCCGGATCTCCTGACCATCAAGGCGTTGCGCGCGCTGCAGGATGCCGACGTTGTATTTTACGACGAACTGGTGTCCCCCGAAGTGCTCGACCGCATCCGCCGGGATGCATCGCGCATTCCCGTGGGGCGCCGGGTCGGCAAGCCCGGTATCGGTCAGGATGCGATCCACAAATTGCTGATCGAAGCCGCGAAAGCTGGGCAACGCGCCGTGCGCTTGAAGGGCGGCGATCCCTTCATCTTCGGGCGCGGTGGCGAGGAGATCGAAGCGCTGCGCGAAGCGGGTGTTGCTTACTCCGTTATTCCCGGCATCACCGCAGGCCTTGGCGCTGCGGCTATGTTCGAGGCGCCGCTGACCTATCGCCGCGAAGCGCTGCGCATCACCTTCCTGACGGCTCACAAGGAAAAGGACGCCGACAAGGTCGACTGGTCGACGCTCACCGACGAGAAGATGACCGTTGTTGTTTATATGGGTATGACCGCTGCCCCCACGATCCGCGCTGGATTGCTCGCTGCCGGGCGCTCGCCACAAACGCCGGTTGGCGTGTTTGCGCGCGTGACGCGTCCGGACGCGCAAGCGGCGGTGGGTGTGCTCGACGATCTCCCGGCGCTGGTCGACCAGATTGATGGCGGTCCGGCGGTTCTCATCATTGGCGATGTCGTGGCGCATTCCGCGCCGTGGCGGGCCGCTCAGATCAACAAGCTCGTTTCAGATTTATTGGTGGCTGCCGAATGACCTCTCCGCTGCAACAGAAAATCAAGATCACCGGCCCGTCGGTGGTGACTGCCAACCGTACCTGGGACGGCGTGGTGATTTATCGCGATGCCCATAAAGGCTGGACCACCGACCTCGCAGAGGCTGCCATCGTGCGCACTGCCGATGATGCGCGTGCGCTGCTTGCTGAATCCACAGCCGATGACGTTGGCGCCATCGGTCCCTATATCGCGCCGGTCGCCGTGAACGACAACGGCACCGTCGAGCCCGGCAATCTCCGTGAACAGATTCGCCGCAAGGGCGTCACCATCGACCTTCCGGCTTCGGCTTAAGGCACCTGAATTATGTATGCTTATGATGAAATCGACCGCACGCTGATCAACGAGCGTGTTTCGGAATTCCGCGATCAGGTGAAGCGCCGCCTCGCAGGTGAACTCACCGAAGATGAGTTCAAGATGCTGCGGTTGATGAACGGCGTCTATCTTCAGCTTCACGCCTATATGTTCCGTGTCGCCATTCCCTATGGCACGCTGTCATCGCCGCAACTGCGCAAGATGGCGCATGTGGCGCGACGCTATGACCGCGGCTATGGCCACTTCACCACACGGCAGAACATCCAGTTCAATTGGATCAAGCTCGCCGATCTGCCGGATGCGCTGGAAGATCTTGCTTCGGTCGGCATCCACGCGATGCAGACCTCGGGCAATTGCACACGCAATGTCACCACCGATCAATGGGCAGGTGTCGCGCCGGGCGAGGTCGAGGATCCGCGCATCTGGGCGGAATTGCTGCGGCAGTATTCGACCATGCATCCGGAATTCTCGTTCCTGCCACGCAAGTTCAAGATTGCGATCACTGCGTCGGCCCATGATCGCGCGGCGATCAAGGTGCATGACATCGGTCTGCGAATTCACAAGAACGAGGCCGGCGAAACTGGCTTCGAAGTGCTGGTCGGCGGTGGCCTCGGTCGCACGCCATTCATCGGCAAGGTGATCAAGCCGTTCGTGCACGGCCGCGACATTCTGAGCTACGTCGAGTCCATCCTGCGCGTCTACAACCAGTATGGCCGCCGCGACAATATCTACAAGGCGCGCATCAAGATTCTGGTTCATGAGCTGGGCATCGAGAAATTCGCCGCCGAAGTTGAGGATGAGTGGCTGGCGACGCGCGAGAGTTCGCTGACGCTGGACAACGAGGTTGTCGAGGATATCCGCTCGCGCTTCAGCTATCCGCACTATCAGAAGCTCTCCGACACGCCGGACGAGTTGGCGGCCGCGTCGGCTGATCCGCATTTTGCGCGCTGGCTCAAGAACTCGGTCGCGCCGCATCAGCGGACCGGCTACGCCATCGTGACATTGTCGTTGAAGCCGGTGGGTGGCCCGCCCGGCGATGCCACGGCCGACCAGATGGATGCGGTTGCCGATCTTGCCGACAAATACTCGTTCGGCGAAATCCGCGTGGGCCATGAGCAAAATCTAGCGCTGCCGAGCGTGGCCAGGCGTGATCTGCCCGCACTGTGGCGGCAGCTGGACAAGCTCGGCCTCGCCACGCCGAACGTCAATCTGGTCACCGACATCATCGCATGCCCTGGCCTGGACTACTGCTCGCTGGCTAATACGCGTTCGATCCCGATCGCGCAGGAACTAACGCGGCGTTTCGCCAATAACGATCTCGCGGAGCTGATCGGTCGGCTGCATATCAACATCTCCGGCTGCATCAATGCCTGCGGCCATCACCATGTCGGCCATATCGGTATTCTCGGCGTCGAGAAGAACGGCGAGGAATTCTTCCAGATCACAATCGGTGGCCGTGCCGACGAGCATGCCGTGGTCGGCACCCTGATCGGACCGGCGGTGCCTTTTGCCGAGGTAGCCGACGTCATCGAGGATATCGTCGAAGCCTATTTGGCACTGCGTGCCCGGCCGGACGAATTGTTTGTCCAGACTGTCGAACGCCTCGGCGTCGAGCCGTTCAAGGAGCGCGTTTATGCCACTCGTTAAGCAAGGCAAGATCGTTGCCGACGGCTATATTCACGTGGCCGACGATGCGGAGATTCCGGTCGACGGAGCGGCGTTGATTCCGGCTGCGCGTTTTCTCGCCGATCCGGAGGCGCTGCTGAAGCGCAGCAGCCCGACCGGTGTGATCTGGCCGAATAACCGCGATCCGGAAGAGCTAGTGCCTTATCTCGACAGGCTCGCGGTAGTCGCGCTGGTCTTCCCGTCGTTCCGCGACGGCCGAGCCTACAGCCAGGCGCGCCTGCTGCGTGAACGCTACAAATACAAGGGCGAATTAAGGGCAACCGGCCAAGTGTTACGCGATCAGTTCGTCATCCTGCTGCGCGCCGGTTTCGATTCATTTGAAGTGAAGAAGGATGCCGATGCGGAAGCGTTCGCGGCTACGGTGAAACGCTACACTGTGTTCTATCAGCCGACCGGCGATGGTCGCATCACGGCGCTGCATCAGCGCATGCAGTTGCGTCATGCGGAGAACGCGCGCTAATTCGCCGCATGTCGACGGCTTTCGCAGCGTTGGTTGATGACAAATGACCAGCGCGCGATACGGTCTCCATACGAAGGCATATTCATAGCACATTGCTGCCGTCATGCCGCCAACATTGGAATCTGGTTTCGTTGACTTAGCGGTGCTTCTTCAAGATTTTGCCCCCACCTCATGACGATCGTGTCGTGAGGTTGGATGGAGATCAAAATGGTCCGTCGTATTCTTCCCGTCATTGCGGGTCTCTTAATTGCAACATCGGCGCACGCGGCAGACATTTCGCTGCTCAACGTGTCGTATGACCCGACGCGCGAGCTGTATGTCGATTTCAACAAATCGTTCGCTGCTGCGTATCAGAAGGAAACCGGCAAGAGCGTCGAGATCAAGCAGTCGCATGGCGGCTCGGGGGCGCAGGCGCGCTCTGTGATCGATGGTCTGCAAGCCGATGTGGTCACCCTCGCGCTCGCCTACGACATCGACGCAATCGCCAATAAGGGCCTGCTGGCGAAGGACTGGCAGAAGCGCCTGGCGCAGAATTCATCACCCTATACGTCGACCATCGTTTTCCTGGTGCGCAAGGGTAACCCCAAGGCCATCAAGGACTGGGACGATCTGATCAAGAGCGGCGTCAGCGTCATCACGCCAAATCCGAAGACTTCTGGCGGCGCGCGCTGGAACTATCTCGGCGCCTGGGGCTATGCTCTGAAGAAATATGGATCGCAGGACAAGGCAAAGGAATTCGTCGGTAACATCTTCAAGAACGTTCCGGTTCTCGATACCGGCGCGCGTGGCTCGACCATCACCTTCGTCCAGCGCGGCGTCGGCGATGTCTTGCTGGCCTGGGAAAACGAGGCGTATCTGGCAATCCAGGAATTCGGCAAGGACAAGTTCGAGATCGTCGCGCCGTCGCTTTCAATTCTCGCCGAGCCGCCGGTCGCCGTCGTTGATACCGTCACTGATAAAAAGGGTACTAAAGCCGCTGCCGAGGCCTATCTGAAATACTGGTACACCAAGGAAGGTCAGGAGATCGCCGCGCGCAATTTCTATCGTCCGCGTGATGCCGATACTGCCAAAAAGTACGAGGCTTCCTTCGCCAAGGTTGATCTGTTTACGATCGACGACGTGTTCGGAGGTTGGACCAAGGCGCAGAGCGAGCACTTTACCGACGGCGGCGTGTTCGACAAGATCTACAAGAACTGATCGTTCGCAGCGAAACATCCGGACCGGTATGCCGGTCTGGGGCTTTTACCAAAGCAAGGGGACATTGTGAGCGCGGCACCTAAACGAAGTTCGTTGCCGGGGTTCGGCCTGAGCATGGGCCTGACCCTGACATGGCTGTCGCTTTTGATTTTGATCCCGCTGGCGGGGTTGTTCGTCAAGACAGCGGATCTCAGCCTCTCGCAATTCCTCGATACCGTCACCAGCAACCGCACATTACACGCGCTCAGGATTTCGTTCGGATTGGCCTTCGCGGCTGCGCTGGTCAATCTGGTCGCTGGCCTGATTATCGTCTGGGCCCTGGTGCGGTACCGGTTTCCCGGTCGCCGGCTGTTTGATGCCATTGTCGATATCCCGTTCGCCCTGCCCACTGCAGTGGCAGGCATCGCGCTGACGACATTGTTCGCGCAGAACGGATGGCTCGGCGCGCCGCTGGCGTCACTCGGCATCAAAGTGGCGTTTACGCCGCTCGGAATTTTCCTGGCGATGGTCTTCATTGGCATTCCGTTCGTGGTGCGGACGGTGCAGCCGGTGCTGATCGATCTCGATGTCGAGATCGAAGAGGCCGCGGCCTGTCTCGGTGCCTCTCGCTGGCAGACCATCACCCGCGTCATCATTCCCAGCCTCACGCCGGCCATTCTCACCGGCTTCGCGCTGGCCTTCGCCCGCGCCGTTGGCGAATATGGCTCCGTGATCTTCATCGCCGGCAACCTTCCAAATGTGTCGGAGATTGCGCCGCTCTTGATCGTCATCCGGCTGTCGGAATTCCGCTACGCCGATGCGACAGCGATCGCGGTGGTCATGCTGGTCTTCTCATTCCTGATCATCTTCGTGCTCAATCGGCTGCAGCGCTGGGCGCAGACACGCGCGCTGGCCGTGAGTTGACCTGACATGACCATTACAATTATCAATTCGCCAGTCACCGTGGAGCGCGCCCAGTCCGTGGCACGACAGGACCTGCATACCGAGCCATGGCTCGTGCGCGGCATCATTATCGGTGTCGCAGTGATGTTCCTGACAGTGTTCGTGGTCCTGCCGCTGATTTTGGTATTCTCGGAGGCATTGTCCAAGGGCGTTGGGTTCTATCTGTCGGCCTTGGGAGATTCCGAGGCGCTCTCGGCCATCTGGCTGACGCTGATCACAGCAGTGATCTCGGTCAGCCTCAATCTGGTATTCGGCGTTGCCGCCGCTTGGGCGGTGGCCAAATTCGAATTCAGGGGCAAGACCTTGCTGGTCACCCTGATCGATCTGCCGTTCTCGGTCAGCCCCGTTATCTCCGGTCTGGTATTCGTGCTGCTGTTTGGTGCGCAGGGTTTCTTTGGGCCATGGCTGATGGCGCATGGCATCAACATTCTGTTTGCCGTGCCGGCGATCGTGTTGGCGACCACCTTCGTCACCTTCCCGTTCGTCGCCCGGGAATTGATTCCGCTGATGCAGGAACAGGGGTCGCAGGAGGAAGAGGCTGCGATATCGCTCGGGGCGAGTGGCTGGCGTACCTTCGTTGTGGTGACGCTCCCCAACATCAAATGGGGCCTGCTCTACGGCGTACTGTTGTGCAATGCGCGGGCGATGGGTGAGTTTGGCGCGGTTTCGGTGGTGTCGGGCCACATTCGCGGCGAGACCAACACCATGCCGCTGCTGGTGGAAATCCTGTATAATGAATATCAACTGGTGGCGTCGTTCGCGATCGCGTCATTGCTGGCTCTGCTGGCGCTCTTGACGCTGATCGCAAAGACCATCCTCGAAGGCCAGATTGAAGAAGGACAGCTGCCCCGTGACGATTGAAGTTCGGAATATCGTAAAGCAGTACGGTGCCTTCAAGGCGCTGGATAATGTCGACCTCAGGGTTGCTGATGGCGAGCTGCTCGCGCTGCTCGGACCGTCCGGTTCCGGCAAGACGTCATTGCTGCGAATTATCGCTGGGCTCGATTGGCCGGATTCCGGCGAAGTCTCATTCGATGGTGAAAATGCGCTGGCCCGCGGCGCCGGCGAGCGCCACGTCGGTTTCGTGTTCCAGCACTATGCGTTGTTCCGCCACATGAGCGTGTTCGAGAATGTGGCCTTCGGCCTGCGCGTGCAGCCGCGCGCCGTGCGCAAGAGCGAAGCGCAGATCCGCGCGCGGGTGAAGGAGCTTCTCGATCTCGTGCAGCTCGACTGGCTCGCCAATCGCTATCCCAGCCAGCTCTCGGGCGGCCAGCGGCAGCGCATTGCGCTGGCGCGTGCACTCGCCATCGAGCCGCGCATTCTGCTGCTCGACGAGCCGTTCGGTGCGCTCGATGCCAAGGTCCGCAAGGAGTTGCGGCAGTGGCTGCGCACGTTGCACGAGGAAATCCACGTCACCTCGATCTTCGTCACGCATGACCAGGAGGAGGCGCTCGAAGTCGCCAACCGCGTCGTGGTGATGGACAAGGGCAAGATCGAACAGATCGGCACGCCTGGCGACGTTTACGATAACCCGGCGACGGCTTTCGTGCACTCATTCATAGGCGAGTCGATCGTGCTCCCGGTCGATGTAAGCGACGGCCAGGTGAAGCTCGGCCATCGCCCGCTCAACATCGATGCGGGCAGTGCAAGCGGACCGTCGAAATTGTTTGTTCGTCGTCACGACATGCAGATCGGTCCGCTCGGCGAGGGAGCCCTCGAAGGCACCGTGCGCCGCGTCCGCACCTTCGGCCCGATCCAGCGCGCCGACATCGCGTTGTCCGGCGATGATACGCTGGTGGAGATCGATGCCCCGCGCGACCGTCCGCTCACCACGGGCGATGCGATCAGCCTGCAGCCGCGGCGCTACCGGATCTTTGCCGGGCAGGAGTGACTGGCGCTTTCTAAAAATCCCCTGCGTTCACCTTTCAGCCACGGTTGGTGTGCAACAACGGCCCCTTGATTTGGGGGATTGCCGATGAAGCGGGTGGCTCTGGCCAGTCTGGGATTTCTGTTGCTGGCAGGGTGCGCGGGGACCGTCGATACCGTGCCGGACCAGCCCACCATGTATCTCAGCATGGCCAATGGTGGCGCCAAGCTCGATCCTGTGGCTGCGGCCTCGATGATCTCGCTGTACCGGCAGAACAATGGCCTCGGCCCGGTTGTGGTCGATCCCGCATTAATGGCGTTGGCTGAAGACCAGTCCACCGCCATGGCCAAACGGAACAAGCTCGATCACGATGTGAAGGCACCGCTGGCCAAGCGTCTGAATGCCGGCGGTTATCCGGCGAGCTTGGCCGTCGAGAACGTCTCGGCGGGCTACCATACCATGGCGGAAGCCTTCTCGGGCTGGCGGGACTCGCCACCGCATCGGGCTAATATGCTGAAGTCCGGTGTCACAAAACTGGGCATTGCGGCGATCTATGCTCCCAACACCAAATACAAGGTGTTCTGGACCATGATCCTGGCTTCGACGGATTCCAAATAGGCCATTCAGGATAGCCGAAGCGTGATGGTGCTCCGCACCATCCATGATTGACGCCGCCGCAAGGGGACGCCACGGTATGATTCCCGTCGCCGACAGGATCGAGTGGTCTCATGGATATGTCCGATCAGCCTCAATCCAGCGCTGCCAGCAAACCCGCCGAAGCAAAGCGTGTCCTGGTGCTGCAAGGGGGCGGCGCGCTTGGCTCCTATCAGGCCGGCGCCTATGAGGCGCTGTGTCATCATGATTTCGAGCCGGAATGGGTGGCAGGCATCTCCATCGGCGCCATCAACGCGGCGATCATCGCAGGCAACGAGCGCGACAAGCGGATTGGCAAGCTCAAGGAATTCTGGGAGATGGCGGCATCGCCGGTCCCCTGGAGCCCGATGCTGACGGATGATCGCGCGCGCTCTTATTTCTACGAGGCAGGCGCCGCTGTCATTGCTACATTCGGCGTGCCAGGCTTTTTCGTGCCGCGGATTCCACCAGCACCACTGTGGCCGCCCGGCAGTCCGCAGTCGCAGAGCTTTTACGATACCGCGCCGCTGAAGGCGACGCTGGAGCGGCTGGTCGACTTTGATCGTCTCAACGATTGCAAGACCCGGTTAAGTGTCGGCGCGGTGAGCGTGACCACCGGCAACTTCACTTATTTCGACAACACGCTCTTCAAGAAAGATCGCAAAAGGATCGAGCCTGAGCACATCATGGCCTCCGGTGCGTTGCCGCCGGGGTTTCCCTCGATCGTCATCGATGGCGAGCATTTCTGGGACGGCGGCATCGCCTCAAACACGCCGCTGGATTTTGTGCTGGACGATGTAACCAGCGATCTGCTGATCTTCCAGGTCGATCTGTTCAGTGCGCGCGGGCCATTGCCGCAGTCGATCCTGGAAGCGCAGGAACGCGAAAAGGACATTCGCTATTCCAGCCGCACCCGCATGAATACCGACAAGAACAAGAAGATCCACAACATCCGCAAGGCGCTGCGTGATCTGATTGGTAAATTGCCGGCAGAACTGAAGCAGGATCCTGGAGTGGCGCTGTTGTCGGAAGCCGCGAAGGAAAATACCGTCACGGTGGTGCATCTGATCTATACGAGCAAGAATTACGAGTCGTCGTCGAAGGACTACAATTTCTCGCGCATCGGCATGGTCGAACACTGGGGCGCCGGCGAGCGCGATGTGTTCCTCTCGATGCGCCACAAGGACTGGTTCGAGCGACCGCAATCCGATGAATCGATGGTGACCCATGCGCTCACCGCCGACGATTACAATGACCTCCCGCAGCATTTGACGTCCAACAGGAGCAAGTAATGGCTAATCTCACAGGCAAGACCGCCGTCGTCACCGGTTCGACCAGCGGCATCGGCCTCGCTTATGCGCGCGCTTTCGCAAGCGCTGGCGCCAATATCGTCATCAACGGCATGGGCGCGCCTGCTGACATCGAGAAGGAACGCGCGGCGATCGAGAGCGATTTCAAGGTCAAGGCGATCCATTCGCCAGCGGACATGACCAAGCCGGCCGAAATTGCCGAAATGATCGCGCTCGGCGAGAAGACCTATGGATCGGTCGATATTCTCGTCAACAATGCGGGTATCCAGTTTGTGTCTCCGATCGAGGAATTCCCGATCGAGAAGTGGGATGCGATCATCGCCATCAATCTCTCCTCGGCCTTCCATGGCATCCGCGCCGCCGTGCCCGGCATGAAGAAGCGCGGCTGGGGTCGCATCATCAACACCGCCTCAGCGCATTCGCTGGTCGCCTCGCCATTCAAGTCGGCTTATGTCTCTGCCAAGCACGGCATCGCCGGTCTGACCAAGACCGTGGCGCTGGAAGTGGCCACTCACAAAATCACCTGTAATTGCATTTCGCCTGGCTATGTCTGGACGCCGCTGGTGGAGAAACAGATCCCCGACACCATGAAGGCGCGCGGACTGACCAAAGAGCAGGTCATCAACGACGTCCTGCTGGAAGCGCAGCCGACCAAGGAATTCGTAACGTCCGAGCAGGTTGCGGCATTGGCGCTGTTCCTGTGCGGCGACGATGCGGCGCAGATCACTGGAACAAACCTGTCGATCGATGGTGGCTGGACGGCGGAATAAGTTTGCTTCCTGACCTCCTCCTGCTTTGCAGGGGGAGGTTGTTAGGCGCGTTGCTTTCCGAAGGCGAGCACGTGCAGTCCAAGCCGCTGTCTCACGATCCAGAACAGCAGGATCGTCTCGAATGTCAGCGCGATCGACGTTGCCGCGGCGGCGCCATGGCCGCCGAATTTCGGCACCAGCACGAGACACAGCACCAGGTTCATCACGAAAGCCGACGCGTAGGCCACGGCGCAAATATGTTGGTGACCGAGCATGTTGAGCAGCCGCTCTACCGGACCGATTGCGGCGCGCACCACGAGGCCGATGGCTGCGATGAACATGATGTCGTAACCGCTGGTGAATTGCGGACCGAACAGCCATAGCAGCGGCTTGCCCAGAGCGAGCAGGATCAGCGTCGCCGCGAGCGACGGCCAGAATGTCCACTTGATCGCGTGGGTGACGTAAGCGGCAAGTCGATCCTTGTCGCCGGCCGCGTGATATTCGGTGAAGCGATGCGCCGTTGTCGCCGACATCGCGTAATGAATGAACGACACCAGCGCCAGAGTCTTCACCACAGCGAAGTACACGCCGACTTCGTCGGATGAGACGAACTGCTGCAGTACCAGCACGTCGGTGTAGGACAGCAGCAGATAGAAGCTCTCGACCAGCAGGATCGGCAACGACACTGCGAGCCAGCCGCGATAGTCATAGGCCTTCGGGCCGGGCTCGATATGGGTGTGAAGCCGGCGATTGAGTACGATCATCTGGCCGATCATCGCAACCCAGACGGCTGCGACGCTGGCCAGCATTGCGATGGTCGCACCAAGCTTAAAGCCCAGTGTGAAGGCGCCGGCGGTGAAGCCGATGATGAGCGCCTGGCGGATGATGAATTGCGGCATCAGGCCGAGGCGCATCCAGTCATGGGAGCGCGCGATACCATCCTGCGTGTTGGCAACGACGAAGGCCGGCAGCGTCAGGCAGCCGAGATAGAGCGGCACCACCGTGTTGGCGTCGATCCACGGCGAGATGAGCTTGATGAGGCCAGCGAGCAGCAGCGAGACCATCACCGAGACGATACCGGTCATCCAGCGGCTGCCGGAGAGAAAGCCGCGCAGCCGTGCGTGATCGCCGCTGGCGCGATATTCCGGGATGATCTTCTGGGCTGAAGCGGCGATGCCGAAATCCATCATCGAGCCGAGCAGCAGTACCCAGGTCCAGACATAGACATAGATGCCGTAGTCTGACGTGCCCATCCAGCGCGCCAGCAGGATCTGCGAGAAATAAGCGAGGCCGGCGGAAATTACGCGGATGAGGAAGATGGTGCCGGCGAGGCGGCGCGTCAGCGAGGCTTCGCCTGTGCCGGTGAACAGCGCGCGCAGCCTGGCCTTGAGGCCGGCGGGCTCGCTTGCGGGTGCGGAGTCTGCGTCCATCACGGCCACGACAAGGTCCTCAGCCGCAGGCGTGCGGCAGCGGTCTGGCGTAGCAAGCAGTCGTTAACATCCGGTTGGACAGAGATGTACAGGTTGCGCGCAACAGGTCATGCGCCAGCGGTATCAGGGCAGGTTGACGTTGAATTCATAGGCGCGGTCGCTGCCGATCAGCGTCAGTTTCAGGGCCGCGCCATCGGTCGTGGCGCCGGGCGGCACGCCATCGAGTTCGAAGCTGAAGCGCTTCACGCCCGGCGGGCTCTTGGCCTCGAGTTTGGGGATTGGCAGCGCCCATTCCGGCGTCGGGCCCTCGACGAACAGGTTGGGTTCGCTGCCTTCGGGCGCCACGACGTCAACGAACACATTCTTGCCCTCGCGCTTGAGGTCGCGCACCGTCAGCGGACTGGTGTCGCCCATGGTTGCCGGCTTAGGCACGGTATCGAGCGCCGCGGTCAGCGCGCCGTCTTCAGTGCTGGCCACGCTGGTAAAAGCGAGCTCGGCATTGGCGTCGACCGGGATGCAGAGCTTGTCGCAGACCGCGTAATTGATCGCCGCACGGAGAATCACCGGCTTGCCGGGGTCCTTGGCGATCACCCGCATGGGCAGCACCACCTGTTTCACATAGCCCAGCGACAGGCCACCGGCCCCATCCTCGAATTTTTTCGGCGCCGGCCACAGGATGGTGACGGTATCCAGGTTCTCCGATTTGGAAAAATCGAAGCGGGGCGGTACCCCGGAATCACCGGGATTCCGCCAATAGGTGTGCCAGCCGGGCTGCAGCTGGATCGCGATGCCTCCCAGCATCACAGGACCGCTACGCGAGCCTGCCACAAGCCTGATCTGCGAATGACTGTCTATCTGCCAAGGTGAGGTGTCGTCCGCCTGCGCGCTGCAGGTGAGGAGCAGGCCCGCGGCGCAGACAGCGACAATGTGGTGCGGAACAGATGCGGTCATCGGGCGTCCTTACAGGGTGGGCCTGTCATAAAGCCAAACCTGTCTTAAGCTATTGAACTGCTTGTGATCCGGTTTTCGTATGCGTTGCGGAAGGCTGATTGACAGAACCCAGACCCAATATCAGGATAGGCAACGAAATGAGAGCGGTTTGCTGATGGAACCCACTCGCAAGCGCCCCCGGAAAAGCCGCGCGAAATCCGGCGCCGGCGACACTGGCAACTACCTCGACGGGCAGTTGCTGATCGCCATGCCTGTGATGGAAGACGAGCGCTTCGCCCGTTCGGTGATTTACGTCTGCGCGCATTCGTCGGAAGGTGCCATGGGCATCATCGTCAATCGGCCTGCGGGGAGCATCGATTTTCCCGAATTGCTGGTTCAACTGGACATCATTGAAAAGTCCGACAGCATCAAGCTCCCGGAAAGCGCCGAAAGCATGAAAGTGCTGAAGGGCGGTCCGGTCGAGACCGGCCGAGGTTTCGTGCTGCATTCCAGCGATTTCTTCATCAAGGACGCGACATTGCCGATCGACGATGGCGTCTGCCTCACCGCGACCGTGGATATCCTGCGCGCCATCGCCAATGGCGGTGGACCCAAGCACGCGATTCTCGCGCTGGGCTATGCCGGCTGGGCGCCGGGCCAGCTGGAAGACGAAATCCAGGGCAACGGCTGGCTGCATTGCGCAGCTGATGAGGATCTCATCTTCGGCGGTGATGTTGAGGAGAAGTATCTTCGCGCGCTGCAGAAGATCGGGATCGCCCCGGGGATGTTGTCGGCCGAGGCCGGGCACGCGTGAGCGTCCGCTAGACTTCCAGCTATCAGCGACGGCCCTACTCAGCTCGCCGCTTCCAATCGCTCTTCCGTCAGCATGCGCATCGCCGCATCCGCATCCATCGGCTCGCCGAAGGCAAAGCCCTGGGCGTATTCGCAGCCGAGCTGATACATCTCCACCGCATCCGAATCTGTCTCGACGCCTTCAGCGACGACGTCCATGCCGAGATCGTGGGCCATGGCGATGATGGATTTGAGAATCACCGGGCGGGTGCCGCGCGAGGTGGTGCGAACGAAGGACTGGTCGATCTTCAGCGTGTCGAACGGGAAGCGCTGCAGATAGGATAGCGACGAGTGGCCAGTGCCGAAATCGTCGAGCGAAAGACCCGTACCGAGTTCGCGGATCCGGTGCAGCATCTGCGCTGCATGTTCCGGATTTTCCATCACCAGCGATTCCGTGAGTTCGAGCTTCAGTGTGCCGCGCGCGACTGACGAGCGTGACAGTACGGTTCGGATGTCATGCAGGAGGTCGTGGCGCAGCAGTTGCCGCGAGGAGACGTTGACGCTGGCGAAGATCGGTTCGCGCGAGCGCATCGCGCGCTGCCAGATCGCGAGCTGCCGTGCAGTCTGATCCATCACGAACATGCCGAGATCGATGATGAGGCCGATCTCCTCGGCGATCGCGATGAATTCCGACGGCGACATCCGGCCGAGCTTCGGATGATCCCAACGTGCCAGCGCCTCGAAACCGGCGATGGAGCGATCTTCCAGCCGCACGATGGGCTGATACAGGATGGTGATTTCCTGGCGCTCTATGGCGCGGCGCAGTTCGGATTCGAGCGTCAGGCGATCCGTTTTGCGGGCGCGCATTGCCGGTTTGTAGACGTCGATACGGTCGCCACCGATCCGCTTCGAATGATACATCGCAAGCTCGGCATCCTTGATGAGCTCGTCGGTCAGGGGCACCGCGGGATCAGAGAGCGCGAGGCCGATCGAGGCCGTGAGGAAGATCTCGCGATCGTTGAAGGCAATCGGGGCGCGGATGGTCTTGCGGATGGTCTCGGCGAAAGCCGTGATCTTGGCGGCGTCTTGTTCGGACATCAGGATCAGGCCGAACTGGTCGCCGGCGAGGCGGGCCAGCGTGTCCTGCGGCTTGAGGATGCGGGTGAGGCGGCGGGCCAGCGTCAGAAGGATCGAGTCGCCGACGGCGATGCCGACGGAATCGTTGACCTGTTTGAAGCGATCGAGGTCGATCACCATGATGGTCGGCCGCATGGTCGGCACCGTCTTGGAGAAATTCGCGACGGCGTTGAGGCGGTCAATGAACAGCTTGCGGTTTGGCAGGCCGGTCAGGTTGTCATGCACCGAGTCGTGCAGCATGCGCTCTTCGGCATTCTTCATCTCGGTGACGTCGGTGAGTGTGCCGACCACGCGTGACACTTCACCGTCGGAGCCAACCACCGGGCGTGCTTTCAGCGCGAACCACATGAAGTGACCGTCGGGGGTGCGCAGGCGGAAGTCCTGCACGAGGCGGCCGCGACGCTGGTCGAGCACGCTGTCCAGCGCCGCCCGGAAGCGATCCTGATCGAGCGGGTGGAGCACTTCGAGCCAGCTTGCTGCAGGGCCTTCCAGCGTGCCGCGTTTGAGGCCGAGCAGTGCTTCGGTCTCGGGCGAGGTGAACACTTTGTCGGCGGAGACGTCCCAGTCCCAGATCAGATCGCCGGAGCCGGTCAGCGCCAGCGCGCGTCGCTCCACGTCCGAGACGATGCCGTTGGTGGCGCCGCCGCCTGCGAAAGCATGCTGCATCACCGTGAAACCGATCAGCATCACGATCAGTACGAGGCCGCCGAGCAGCGCCGGGCCGACGATGTCATTGGTGACGCTGCCGGCGACGGTCATGCCCGCGGCAACAACCCAGACCACGAGCAGGAACCAGGTCGGGATCAGCAACACCGCGCGGTCGAAGCCATGGGTGGAGAGATAGACGATCAGCGCGAAGCCGGCGAAGGCGATCAGCACCAGCGAGATGCGCGCGATGCCCGAGGCGACGGCAGGATCGAACAGCGCGAGACCGACAAGAGAGCCAAGGAAAGCCAGCCAGCCTAGCGTGATGTGCGAGTAGCGGACATGCCATCGACTGAGATTGAGATAAGCAAACAGGAACACCAGCAGCGTCGCCGCCAGGATCGCTTCCCCCGAGGCGCGCCAGACGCGCTCGGCGCCTTGGGACATGTCGAGCACCTTGCCCCAGAAGCCGAAGTCGACACCGATATAGACCAGCACGGCCCAGGCCAGCGCCGCGGCGGCCGGGAACATGATGCTGCCCTTCACGACGAACAGGATCGTCAGCACCAGCGCCAGTAGGCCGGAGATGCCGATGACGATGCCTTGGTACAGGGTGAAGGAGTTGACCTTGTCCTTGTAGGCTTCCGGCTCCCACAGATAGAGCTGCGGCAGCTTGTTGGTGCGCAGTTCGGCGACGAAGGTGATAACAGCACCGGGATCGAGGGTGACGCGGAAGATATCTGCGGTGGCACTATCCTGACGTTCCGGGCGATCCCCGGTTGACGGGGTGATGGTCGCAATGCGCGAGAGGCCAAGATCGGGCCACAAGAGGCCGGACGACACGATGCGATAATGCGGCGCGACGATCAGACGATCGAGCTGATCGTCGGTGTTGTTGGCGAGCGCGAACACCACCCAGTTCTGACCGGCTTCGCGGCCACGCACCTCGATGCGGCGAACGATGCCGTCGGTGCCTGGTGCGGTGGAGACCTGGATGCGGTCGGTGTCGCTATGCTGATATTCGAGGATGCCGGTGAGATCGATCGCAGGCGCGTCACCGCGGACGCTAACAGCGTCAACAGCCTGTGCCGGTGCTGCGGCAACAACAATCATCAGGCCGAGCGCGAGCGGCGCGAGCCACCTGATCAAACGCAATGTCATTCTCCGCGATCAACAAAACATCGACCCTGCGTCACGCAGAAGCAGGGCCATTTCCCGACGCGCGATAAATGACATGAAAGCGAGATAAATCAAAGGGTTTCCGGCTGTTCTCCAGCCCTAAACGACCAACACAATTTTGCCAATATGTGCGCTGGTTTCCATGCGTTTGTGCGCGTCCGCAGCCTTTTCCAGCGGGAAAGTGCTGTCCATCAGGGGCTTAACCTTGCCAGACTTGAGTAGCGGCAGGACATTGGCCTCGATTGCCCTGACCATGGCGGCCTTGTCGGCATTGGTGCGGGGGCGCAGAGTCGAGCCGGTATAGTGCAGCCGCTTCACCATGATCTTGGCGGCGTTGATGGTGGCTTTCGGGCCGTTCAGCACCGCAATCTGCACGATGCGGCCATCGACGGCGGCGGCATCGAAGTTTTTCTCTACATAATCCGCGCCCACCATATCGAGGATCAGCTCGACGCCGGTCTTGGTGATTTCCTTGACGCGTTCGACGAAGTCCTCGGTCTTGTAGTTGATGGCGTGATCGGCGCCGAGCTTGAGGCAGGCATCGACCTTGTCTTGGGAGCCGACGGTGACGATCACCTTGGAACCTAGCGCCTTAGCGAGCTGGATCGCCATGGTGCCGATGCCGGAAGAGCCGCCATGGATCAGCACGGTCTCGCCGGGCTGCAATCCGCCACGCTCAAACACGTTATGCCAGACGGTCATCAGGGTTTCGGCGGTGGCGCCGGCCTCGGTCATCGAGAAGCCTTCGGGGACCGTCATCGCCTGCGCATCCTGTGCGATGCAATATTGCGCGTAGCCGCCGCCGGCGACCAGCGACATCACCTTGTCACCGAGCTTGTGTTTGGTGGCGCCTTCGCCGAGGGCGACGACTTCACCGGAGATTTCGAGGCCGGGCAGATCGCTGGCGCCAGGCGGCGGCGGATAGGCGCCGGAGCGCTGTGCGACGTCCGGACGGTTCACACCGGCGGCTGCGACCTTCACCAGGATTTCGCCGGGACCCGGCTTTGGAACGGGGCGCGTTTCGGGAATCAGCACCTCGGGGCCGCCCGGTTTGCTGATACCAACGACGGTCATTTGCGTGGGCAGCTTTTCCATGATTTGTCCTTGCGGCGTACGGGATGTCGGTTGGCCATCTGATTAAACAGCCGGATCAATGCTGGCAACATCCGGTGCATATTCGAATTTGAGACGGGGAGGGCCCCAAATGGCGATCGACGACGACGACAAACCGAAGAAGAAGGTCAGCCATGAGGTCGGGCAGGACCTCTCGCTGCTATCGGTCGAGGAACTCGCCGAGCGGATCGCGCTGCTCAATGGCGAGATCGCGCGGCTGCAATCGAGCATGACCTTGAAGCGCGCGACGCGCGATGCGGCGGATCGCTTTTTCAAATCGTGACGGGCTATTGAACGGCGCTCTCCCGGCTCTCTGTCATCATTGCGAGGTGAAGGAAAGCTGTCCTGCAGCTTTCCTCTTAGCGAAGCAACGCGGCAATTCAGAAGCCATACGCGAAGAAAACTGGATTGCTTCGCTCTGCTCGCAATGGCGGACGAGAGGCCTGTGCAATACCGCCGACGCTTCCTCAGTCGCGATCCCGACATTGTCTCATTCCGATACAGTTTGCGAGGCGTCGCATGGCAAACGGATCGTGAAGAAAGCCCGCGTATTTACGCGCAATTAAGCTTTCTCGCATATTACTTAAATTGTCCTTGTTTGGACACCGAGTGGCTCCTGTCCACTCTGTTTGACGCCTCCCTGTTATCAACTTTAAAGCCGCCGGAAACGGCGGCTCTTTTTTTGGCACTCATGTCTTCTTTTGGGGCGTCAGCGATCGTTAAATCGCGTTGGAAACCATAAATACTTCTTTAATTTTACGCCGCTGGACTCTCACGCACGCACGCGTAATGATTTGTTCATCATAAGCCCGCCGTTCAGAGCTGGCTGCGAAACCATTTGCGTGAGGCGTTAACTATGTCGGATCGTTTGCACAGCGAACCCGCTCTCGTTCAGTTTAGCGAGCGGCTGACCAATTCTGCTGCCTTCGGCGCCTTGTTTCGCGAGGGGATGGATCTGGTCGAAGAGACCGCGGCCTATCTCGACGGCGTCGGCCGTAGCGAGGCCAAGGCACTGGATCGCTCCGTCAGCCTGACTTACGCCACCGAAAGCATGCGCCTCACCACCCGCCTCATGCAGCTTGCCTCATGGTTGCTGCTGCACCGTGCGGTGAAGGAAGGCGAGATGACGTTGACCCAGGCCAATCGTGAAAAGACCAAGGTCAAGCTCAGCGCCGCCGATCCGAGTCCGGAAGAAATGCTGCTCAAGCTGCCCGAGCAGCTGCAGATCCTGATCACGCGTTCGATGGTGCTGCAGACCAAGGTTCGTCGCCTCGACATCTCGATCCATGCCGCGACCACCACGCATGCGCCGATCGGCAATCCGCTGGTGCCGCAGCTCAATCGCCTGAAGGCTGCGTTCGAACGCTGATCGCGCGTCCCTCACATTCCTGAACGCTGTTCCTCGCTCGCCGCTCATGCGCTAAACATGAGCTAGGCGCAGCGGGGGCATTTGCGATGGCAGACGATATCAGGGCATTGACCGGGGTGCGCGGCGTCGCAGCCGCTGTCATCGTCGTGTATCATTTCGGTGACGTGCAGCTCGCAACCGGTGGCACGGGCTCATTCTTCCGCATTCCCTACGGCTATTTGCTCGTCGACCTGTTCTTCATGCTGTCAGGCTATGTGATGGCGCTGACCTATCGCGACGCGTTCCTGCATCTCACCGGCAAGGCCTTTGCGCATTTCATGCTGAAGCGGGTCGCGCGGCTGTACCCGGCCTATTTCATTATCGGACTGTTCTATGTGGCCAAGATCGCAGCCGGTCTGTCCGGCGAGAAGCTGGAGATGTATTCGGCCTGGGACTGGACCGGCAACCTGCTGATGATGACCGGCTGGGGTCTCTACATTTTCCCGATCATCGGCGTAGCCTGGGCGGCGAGCGCCGAAATGGGCTCCTATCTGCTGCTGCCGATCCTGATGCCCTTCACTCAGCGCGGCAGTAAGTGGATCGCGGGTCTCGCCGTGATCGTGGCGTTGCTCGGCATCTATGCCGTCAGCATCAGCGGCCGCGGGTCGGGCGGACCGCTCGATGTGGTCAACGGCAATTCGCTCTATCCGCTGCTGCGCGCGGTGGGAGGCTTCACGCTGGGCCTCGCGATTTTTCGCTTTGGGGATGTGGTCGATCGACTGTCGGCGGGCGTGCAGGACATTTTGGTGGTCGCGCTGCCGCTGGCCATCATCGCGGTCGGTCTCGCCGATGCCAGCGATCGATTGATGTATCTGCTGTACATCCCGCTGGTCGCGGTGCTCTCGCGTGATGGCCAGATGGCGCAACTGCTGTTCGGCAACGCGCTGGTCTACCGGCTCGGCATCATCTCGTACTCGATCTATCTGATCCATCCGCTGTTCGTCAGTTTCGCTATCAGGACCTGGCGGCATTTAGGCCAGACTGAGGTTGTCTATATCGCTGCATCGCTGGTCTGTTTCGCCATCATCTGGGCGCTGGCGGAAGTGAGCTATCGCTTCGTCGAAATGCCCGGTCGCAACTGGATCACGCAGCGATTCATCCCGCGGAGAAGCGACGCGCCGGTGAAGGCGTAGGCATCGGGGCTATCAAGTCGGTAGTGCGGCGCGATGCCGCAGACGGCGGCGATCCATTCTTTCAGATATTACTGCCACGCTGCCCGGAAATGTGAGCGATGACGCCGCAGGCATAGCGTCATTTATCGCAAAGCCTTGCCTGAATAGGGTTTCTCGCCAGAGAGCTACACTTCTGATGCCGAGCCAATGCGAGTTTGGAGGAGGCGTCGCGCCAGCTATCTTCGCATTGTTGCGGTGACTCCATGTCGCACGGGAGCAATCGCAACGATGTGGCATTGAAGCGCGGCCACACCGAAATTCCGCGCCGATCCAAGTAGGAATCTGATGTCTTTGTCTCCTCGTCTGTTCGGTCTCATTGGTGTGTTGGCTTGTCCGGCGGTTGCGGTTGCGGCTGATCCGGTGGTGATGCTGCCATCGGTGCCCTTCGTGCCCTCGGCCTCCGGTGGCTGGACCGTGACCGTCGGGATAGGCGGCGAAATGCAGCCATCTTACGAAGGCGCCGGGAGTTCTGAACTTGCGCCAAAGCCGATCATCTCGATTCGCCGTGCCGGCACGCCGGCCCGTTTCAAGGGCATGCGCGACAATGCAAGCTTCGCCCTGATCGACGTGGGCGGCTTTCGCGCCGGTCCCGTCGGCAACTATAAAGCAGCGCGCAAGGCCGCCGATCACAGCGAGCTGCGTGGCCTGAGGGACGTTGATTTCGCGGTCGAACTCGGTGGTTTCGCCGAATACTACGCCTTCGACTGGCTGCGCCTACGCTCCGAACTGCGCCGCGGTCTCGGTGGCCACGAAGGTATCGTCGCGGATTTCTCGGCTGACGTGATTGTGCCGATCAACGAGCGGATGACCTTTGCTGCCGGCCCACGCTACCGGGTGACGGATGCGAAATATGCGGAGACTTACTTCAGCGTCAACAATATCGAGGCGCTTGCGTCAGGTTTGCCGGTTTACGACGCCAAGGGCGGTTCGAGTTCGGTCGGTGCGGGCGCGCAATTGCGCTACAAGCTCGATCCGCAATGGGAAGTGCGCGGCTATGTCGAATATGACAAGCTGCTCGGCAGCATCGCCGACAGTCCGCTGGTGAAATTCCGTGGGTCGACCAATCAGGTCACCTACGGCGTCGGCGTGGCCTATTCGTTCGACGTCGGCGTGCGATAGCACGTGCGATTGCACAGCGTGGCCAATACGGCGCACGCTAGCTCACGCTTCTAGCGCTCCCCGATCAGATAGTACGACAACATCGTATCCAGCTCCTGTTCCAGCTCGCCATTGGCGAAGGCATCCGGACGGAATGCGATCGCCGCATCGAGTGCCGAGCCGACCATTCTCGGAATGAAGAAACTTCCGGCTTCGCGATTGAAGCCAGGGCGTAGCTCGTCGGCATGACTGTCAAACATGCCACGCAAGAGGCCTTGCCGCTGCGGAAAGGGGTCGAATGGCCACTGAACAGGGGGACGGCCGGAGGCGGTCTCCATCAAGACCTTCAGCAGCGGCAGCACGCGGGCATGCTGGCTGATCGCGGTGTTCAGACCGGAGCGGACGAATCCACGCAGATCCAGCCCTTCGAATCCTGAAATGGTCTGCCAGATATTTTCTGACATTTGGGCTTCCGTCCGGCCATGGAGGGCCCCGAACAGCGCGTCCCGGTTTGGAAAATATTGATAGAGCGATCCGATGCTGACGCCGGCGCGTTCGGCGATTCTGTTGGTGGTGGCGCGTTCGTAGCCTTCGTCCACCAGCACGAGGGCAGCGGCGTCCAGGAGGATGCCCACGGTCGCAACGGAGCGCGCCTGACGCGGCTTCTTGCGGTGGTGCCCGGTATTGGTCGGCATGGTCTCGTTGCGCCCCCGCGCAAGATGATGTGGCGCACCTTATAAGGAGGGCAACGGAGGCGGTTTTAAGGTACCGCCGTGGCAATGTCGGCCAGCAACGAAAAACGCCCCTGCTGGCTGCAGAGGCGTTTTGAAAGGCAATCGGATAAGCCTGAAAGGCCGATCTTCCTTGTGAAGATCAATCTTCCTTCTTGAGGAAGCCCGAGAACTTCTTCTGGAAGCGCGACACGCGGCCACCGCGGTCGAGAAGCTGGGTGGTGCCACCGGTCCAGGCTGGGTGCGACCTCGGATCGATGTCGAGGTTCAGCTTGTCGCCTTCCTTGCCCCAGGTGGAACGGGTCTGATACTCCGTACCATCGGTCATAACGACCGTAATGTTATGATAATCCGGGTGAATTTCGGCTTTCATGACGGTTCCTTCGGCGCGCCGGCGCCTGAATCTCTGTGATTTCGATGGCGGATTTGGCCGCTCTATATCGCAGGAACGTGCGGGAGACAAGGACTCCCGTCGTGGATCATTGCCCGTGCAATTGACCTAGGTCATTTGCCTCGGGGCCCGCTCCGGCCTATCTCAGGGCAACGACAAGAACGGTTATAAATCATGAGTGCAGTCGAACGGCTTGAGATCCCCCGCGCGGCCAAGCCGACGCTTCCGCAGCCCGATCCGGTGCTTCCGGAGCCGTCGCTGGCGGATACCGTTGTGGAGCCCCAGGTACCACCCAGCCGAGCCAAATTGCGGCCGCTCCTGGCGTTGGCGCCCTATGTGGCGCGGTATCGCGGCCGGGCCCTGCTGGCGCTGGTGTCGTTGACCGTTGCGGCTGTGACCACGCTCGTCGTGCCTGTGGCGGCACGGCGGATGATTGACTTCGGCTTCAGCCCCGAAGGCATCGCGATGATCAACAACTATTTCAGCGTCATGATCGCTGTGGTGGTCGTGCTCGCGCTGGCCAGCGCGGCCCGTTACTACCTCGTCATGACCATCGGCGAGCGCATCGTCGCCGATCTGCGCCGCGACGTGTTCCAGCATCTCACCGCGCTTTCGCCGTCGTTCTTCGATACGTCGCGCTCCGGCGAACTGGTGTCGCGGCTCACGGCCGATACTACGCAGATCAAGTCTGCGGTCGGCGCGTCCGTATCCATCGCGTTGCGCAACCTTGTGCTGTTTCTCGGCGCGGCAGCCATGATGGTCGTTTCTAGCCCCAAGCTCTCCGGCTTCGTGCTCGCGGCGATCCCGCTGATCGTGATCCCGCTGGTGGCCTTCGGGCGTTGGGTGCGGCGTCTGTCGCGCAACGCGCAGGATACGCTGGCGGAAGCCTCGGCCTATGCCGGCGAACTCGTCGGTTCGATCCGTACGGTGCAGGCCTATACCAATGAGCAGTTGGCGAATGCGCGCTTTGGCAAGGAGGTCGAGCAGGCCTATGACGCCGCACGTGGCTCGACCCGTGCGCGCGCTGTGCTGACCGCGGTCATCATCTTCATCGTGTTCTCCAGTGTCGTGGGCATTCTCTGGGTCGGCTCGCACGATGTTCTGACAGGCTCGTTGACGCCCGGCCGTCTCGGACAGTTCGTGCTCTATGCGGCCTTCGCGGCCTCCAGCCTCGGCCAGCTCAGCGAAGTCTGGGGCGAGATTTCGGCGGCGTCAGGCGCGGCGGAACGACTGTTCGAAATCCTCAACGTCAAGTCCGCCGTGGTGGCCCCGGCATCGCCGCGGCCATTGCCGCAGCCCGCACGCGGCGACGTCGTGTTCGACAATGTCTCCTTTGCCTATCCGACCCGGCCGGAGATCCTGTCGGCCGCTGGCGTATCGCTATCGGTGAAGGCTGGCGAAAAGGTCGCCATCGTCGGCCCGTCCGGCGCCGGCAAGAGCACGCTGTTTCATTTGCTGCTGCGCTTTTACGATCCTAAGGGCGGCGCCATCTCGGTCGATGGCGTGCCAATCCGTGATGCCGATCCGCGCGAGCTCCGCAAGCGTATCGCACTGGTGCCGCAAGACTCCGTCGTGTTCGCTACAACCGCCCGCGAGAACATCCGCTTCGGTCGTCCCGATGCGACGGACGCTGAAGTCGAGCATGCGGCATCACTGGCGCATGCCACGGAATTCATTCGCCGCCTGCCTGATGGATTCGAGGCGCAGTTGGGCGAACGGGGCGTCACGCTCTCGGGCGGCCAGCGTCAGCGCATCGCAATCGCGCGCGCCATCCTGCGCGACGCACCGCTGCTGCTGCTCGATGAAGCAACGTCTGCACTCGATGCCGAATCCGAGACGCTGGTGCAGACCGCACTGGAAGAACTGATGAAGCACCGCACCACGCTGGTGATCGCCCATCGCCTCGCCACCGTGCTGTCCTGCGATCGCATCCTCGTCATGGATCATGGCCGCATCGTCGAGCAGGGCACGCACGCCTCACTGGTCGCGGCGAACGGGCTTTATGCACGATTGGCGCGGTTGCAGTTCGGGGTGTGAGTGTCGACGATGGGAGGCTTGCTACGGCTTCCATTCCATCAGGTCGACGGCACGGCCTGACGTGTTCACCTCGTCGCCAGTTTTGACAAAGCCGTTACGCATATAGAATTTGATAGCGCGGGCATTATCGGCATTGACCTTGAGCGTCACGCCGCCCGGCGATAGCCGCTTGGCATCATCGACGAGTAGGCGAGCAACATCCGATCCCCATTTGGCTGGGCTCACCACCAGTTGGTCGAGATATCCGGTGCGGTCGATGGTGACGAAACCGACCATCGCACCGTTTTGCTCGGCGACCACGATCTGCGCCACTGGTACCAGTTCGTCGCGCCATCGCTCGCGCCACCAAGCGACGCGGGCGTCGAAATTGATCGAGGGATAGGCCTGTCGCCAAGTCTCCAGCCACAGGGCTATAGATGAGTCTTCATCGCTCTCGCGATAGGGGCGCAACTCGAATGGCTCAGGCATGCCGTCAGCGCTCGGTGAGCTTGAGTTCGATGCGACGGTTGCGCTTGTAGGCTTCCTCAGTCTGCGCCGTATCCAGCGGCTGGTTTTCGGCGAAGCCGGCGGCGACGAGACGCTGTGCGGGCACGCCGAGCGAGATCAGATATTGCACGACCGAGATCGCACGCGCCGACGACAGTTCCCAGTTCGACTTGAACAGCGGGCTGTTGAGGATCGGCCGCGAGTCGGTATGGCCGTCGACGCGCATCACCCAGGCGATTTCGGCCGGGATTTGCTTGTCGAGTTCGATCAGGGCACTGGCGACTTTGTCCAGTTCGGCGCGGCCTTCGGGAAGCAAAGCCGCTTGGCCGACATCGAAGAATACTTCGGACTGAAACACGAAGCGATCGCCGACAACGCGAATGTCGGGGCGGTTGCCGAGAATGGCGCGCAGGCGTCCGAAGAATTCGGAACGATAGCGCGACAGCTCCTGAACGCGCTGCGCGAGCGCGACGTTGAGGCGCTGGCCGAGATCGACGATGCGTCCCTGCGATTCCTTGTCTCGTTTCTCGGACGCTTCCAGCGCTTCTTCGAGTGCCGCTAGCTGGCGGCGCAGCGCCGAGATTTGCTGGTTCAGCACCTCGACCTGCGCCAGCGCACGGGCGGAGAGCTGCTTCTCGGAATCCAGCGCCTTGTTGAGCTCGGTGTTGCGGCCTGCGGCATCGGAGCCCGCACCGGCGAGGCCGTCATACAAGCCCTTGATCCGGTCGCGCTCCGATTCCGCGGCGGACAGCCCGGCGCGCATCTGAGATAGCTGCTCGTCGAGATTGAGCTTGCCGAGCTTCTCCAGTGATAGCAGGTCGTTCAGCTGAGCCAGTTTGGCGGTGAGCTGCTCCAGCGCCTTGTCCTTGCCGGTGACTTCCTGCGACAGATAGAATTGCACGACGAGGAAGATCGACAGCAGGAAGACGATCGCGAGTACCAGCGTCGACAGCGCGTCGACGAAGCCCGGCCAGTAATTGAATTCGGAAGAGCCGCGGCGATTGCGTGCCAATGCCATGGATCAGTTCTTCTCAGGTTGGCGAGCGATGTGTTCGAGCAGCTTCTTGATCTCGCGGCTCTGCTCGCCCTGACCATCGGCCCATTCGCGGATCATCTCCTGCTCGCTGCGCATATGCGCCACAAGGCTCTGGATCGCATCGGCGAGATTGGCCATGGCGGTCGTGGTGCCACGGTTGTTGTTGCCGTCCTCGATGGAGCGACGCAGGCGCTCGATGGCATCCTGCAACTCGGCCGGGGTGCCGGATGAGGTAACGGGGGCTGTCTCGCCGGAATATTCCTTCACGGTGGAGGCGAGCCAGTCTTCCAGATCCGTATAGAACCGGTTCTGGGCCTGGCTGGATTGCAGGTCGAGGAAGCCGAGGATCAGCGAGCCGGCGAGGCCGAACAGCGATGACGAGAACGAGATGCCCATGCCGGCGAGCGGCGCGGCGAGGCCTTCCTTCAGCGTGTCGAACAGCGAGCCGGCATCGCCGCCGACCTTGAGGCCTTCGATCACCTTGCCGACGGAGCCAACGGTCTCGATCAGGCCCCAGAAGGTGCCGAGCAGCCCGAGAAATACGAGGAGGCCGGTCATATAGCGCGAGATGTCGCGGGATTCGTCGAGGCGCGTCGCGATCGAATCGAGTAGATGCCGCATGGTCTGCTGCGAGATGGTCATACGGCCGGTACGCTCGCCGCCGAGGATCGCAGCCATCGGCGCCAGCAGGGTCGGGCGTCGGTCCAGCGCGAGGCCAGGATCGGAAATCCGAAAGCTGTTGACCCACGAGACTTCCGGATAGAGCCGGATGACCTGCCGGAACGACAGGATAATGCCGATCGCCAATACCGCGCCGATCAGCGCGTTGAGCCCGGGATTGGCAAAGAAAGCGAGAACGATCTGCTTGTAGAGCACGGTCATGATCAGACCGCAGAGCACCAGAAACACCAGCATTCGGACCAGGAAGATCCGGGGCGATGAGAGCTTGGTCAGTTCGATTTCCATCGCGGAGCGGGAGGAGGAGCCAGGCGCCATGTGCTGATCATCTGCATGCGAGGAAAGGTTCGACGCGCAATATGGCACAGCCCCGCGACAAAAAAAGATCGGATACCGCCGGAATCAGCGATGTCACCGGGAACTTCCAGTTGAAACCTGGCGCGATCTGCCGCGTATTTAGAAAAGACCTTTTTGTTGAGCCCTTTGTGGAGAAGGAGTGGCGCTGGAGCGGC
The DNA here is from genome assembly GCF_013359755.1 of Tardiphaga robiniae. Lineage (GTDB taxonomy): Bacteria > Pseudomonadota > Alphaproteobacteria > Rhizobiales > Xanthobacteraceae > Tardiphaga > Tardiphaga robiniae. The sequence goes on from NZ_JABMCJ010000090.1 coordinate 112,968, forward strand.
ACGCGCTACGCACGCATGGCGAATGACTGGCTCGACAATTTCGATCGCCATCGCGATGAGATCGAACGGATCCTACGTCTGGTCCATGAACGCAACTCTGCATATGGACGCGGCGCCGGCCGCTGGCTTTCTGCGACCGCGGGGTTGTTTGTCCATGCGGATGGAAGCAAATGGGGCGTGAGTCACTATCGAACGGCCGCCGTTAACTAAACATGTGCCGGTTCCATCTGATTCACGTTCGCGTGAGCCTCGAAAGCCTTTGTGAGTTCAATACGATAGGCCGTGTGGCAATGCGCCGCCTCGATATGTATTGCGCCGCAGCACCGCGGTTTTTATTCTAAGCTATCAAAGAAGTTCGATGAATCCGGCTACGCGCATGAAGACCACAGAGGTCCGGCGTATTCGTTGATGCATGTTCGAATTCGCAACTTGGGATATCAAAGTAAATGACGATGTTGAACGCACGCTCTGCAGGCTTCGCGCTTCTGCTGGCGGGACTCGCGCCCGTGCTCGCAGGATGCAACGAACCCAAGGACGCGGTGGCGTCAGCGCCGCCGCAGGTGAGTGAGCCTGAAGTCAGCATCATTTCCGTCACGCAACAGCGACGTGCGCTGGTTCGCGAATTGCCCGGACGTATCGCGCCGACGCGCGTTGCCGATGTGCGGTCGCGTGTGTCGGGCATTATCATCGAGCGCGCGTTTCATCAGGGCACCGAGGTGAAGGCGGGCGACACGCTGTATCGCATCGATCCGAAGCCGTTCGAGGTGGAATTGCAGTCCGCAAAGGCGTCGCTTCACAAGGCGGAAGCTGCCTATGATCTCGCGTCGATGCAGGCCAAGCGCGTGTCGGGTCTTGCACTGCAGAAAGCAGTCTCCGAAGCGGAAGCCGAGAAAGCAGTCGGTGCGCAGCGTCAGGCTGAAGCCGAGATTGCATCCAAGAAAGCCGACGTCGCGCGTGCGCGCCTCAATCTGGACTATGCAACCATCCGCGCGCCGATCGACGGCATTGTCGGAGCCGCTCTGGTGACCGAAGGTGCGCTGCTTGCGCAGAACGACAATACGAATCTCGCCACCATTCAGCAGCTCGATCCGATCTATGCCGATTTCACGCAGTCGGTGTCCGAATTGAATAACTTGCGCCGCTCTTTCGAGACCGGCGATCTCGAGCGGATCGCGCCTGGCGCGGCCAAGGTGAGACTGATGCTTGACGACGGCACGCTCTATTCGCTGCCGGGCAAGCTGCTGTTCTCCGAAGCCAAGGTCGACACCTTCACGGGTCAGGTAACGCTGCGCGGCGAATTTCCGAACCCGAAGCGTGAGCTGTTACCGGGCATGTATGTCCGCGTGCAGATTGAGCAGGGCATCGACACCGATGCCATTGCGGTTCCGCAGCAGGCAGTGCAGCGCAATGGTGGCGGCGGAGCCGAAGTATTCGTTGTCAAGGATGACGGTCATGTTGCGGTCCAGATGGTACGAACAGGTGCCGTGCAGGATGGTCAGTGGTTCGTGACCGAAGGCCTGAAGGGCGGCGAGCGCGTCGTGGTCGAGGGCTTCCAGAAATTCGCTGCTGGCGACAAGGTCAAGGCGACCGCCTGGACTGACGCGAATGCCACTGCGGGCCTTCCGCCCGAGGGGCAGAAAACCACTCAAGCGCGTCCCTGAGTAAATCGACATGGCTAGTTTTTTCATCGACAGGCCGATTTTTGCCTGGGTCGTCGCGCTTTTCATTTGTCTTTTCGGCGCCATCGCGATTCCGCAGCTGCCGATTGCGCAGTATCCGATCATCGCGCCGCCATCGATTTCGATCTCGACGAGCTATCCGGGCGCGTCGCCAGAGAATCTCTACAACAGCGTGACGCGGCTGATTGAAGAGGAGCTCAACGGCGCTGCGGGCATCCTGAACTTCGAATCGACGAGCGATTCGCTGGGTGCCGTCGAAATCATCGCGAACTTCCAGCCCGGCACCGATACCAGCCAGGCGTCGGTCGAAGTGCAGAACCGCCTGAAGCGCGTGGAAGCGCGTCTGCCGCGTGCCGTGATCCAGCAGGGCATCCTGGTCGAGGAAGCTTCTGCCGCGGTGCTGAACATCATCACGCTGCGCTCCACCGATAACAGCCTCGATGAAGTCGGCCTCGGCGACTTCATGATCCGTAACATCCTCGGTGAAATTCGTCGTATTCCCGGCGTCGGCCGTGCCTCGCTGTATTCCACCGAGCGCTCGCTGCGCGTCTGGGTCGATCCCGCCAAGCTGGTTGGCTACAATCTGACCTCCGACGACGTCAACAAGGCCATCACCGCACAGAACGCCCAGGTTGCCTCCGGCAGCGTCGGTGCCGAGCCCTCGACAGCGACCACCAAGACGTCGTCACTGGTGCTCGTCAAAGGCCAGCTCTCCACGCCGGAAGAATTCGGCGCCATTGTGCTACGCGCCAATTCCGATGGCTCGACCGTGCGGCTGCGCGACGTCGCCCGGATCGAGATCGGCGGCCTCAGCTACCAGTTCACCACGCGCCTGAACGGCCAGCCGACGGCCGGCCTGTCGGTGCTGATGTCCCCGAAGGGCAACGCGCTGGCGACGGCCTCGGCTATCGAAGCCAAGATGAAGGAGCTATCGAACTTCTTCCCTGCTAACATCGCTTACGACATTCCGTACAACGTCACGCCGGTGGTCAAAGCATCGATCATGAAGGTGGTGATGACGCTGATCGAGGCGGTTGTCCTCGTCTTCATCGTGATGTTCATCTTCCTGCAGAATTTCCGTTACACGCTGATCCCTACCATCGTCGTACCCATCGCGCTGCTCGGCACCTGTACGATGCTGTTGTTGGCCGGCTATTCGATCAACATGCTGACCATGTTCGGCATGGTGCTGGCTGTCGGCATCCTCGTCGACGATGCAATCGTGGTGGTCGAGAACGTCGAGCGGATCATGAGCGAGGAGGGACTTCCGCCGAAGGAAGCCACCAAGAAGGCGATGGGCCAGATCTCCGGCGCCATCATCGGTGTCACGCTGGTGATGATCGGCGTGTTCGTGCCGATGGCGTTCTTCCCCGGCTCAGTGGGCATCATCTACCGCCAGTTCTCGGTCACCATGGTCGCCTCGATCGCGTTCTCCGCGCTGCTGGCGCTGTCGCTGACGCCGGCGCTTTGCGCAACCTTCCTGAAGCCGATCAAGGAAGGACACGGCCATGCCAAGAAGGGCGTGTTCGGCTGGTTCAACCGCAAGCTCGACGCTACCCGCGACGGCTATTCGAGGACGGTGAGCTGGTCGATTCAGCGCACCGGACGCTTGCTGATCGTCTATGTCGCGCTGCTCGTCGGACTGACCTGGGGCTTCATGCGGATGCCCGGCGGCTTTCTGCCGATCGACGATCAGGGCTTCATCACCACTGACGTGCAGACGCCGTCGGACTCCTCGTTCGCTCGCACCGAGGGCGCCATCGAGAAGGTCGAGGCATATCTGAAGAAGCGTTCCGGCATCGAGAGCGTCGTGTTTCTCACCGGCTTCAGCTTCCTCGGCCAGGGCATGAACACCGCGCAGGCCTTCATTACCCTGAAGGACTGGGCTGAACGCCCGCCCGGCGATTCCGCCGCGGCGCTTGTCAACGATATCAATCGGGAATTGTCGTCGATCCGCGACGCCAAGATCTCCGCTTTGCAGCCGCCGCCGATCGATAACCTCGGCAACTCTTCAGGCTTCAGCTTCCGCCTCCAGGACCGCGGCCAGAAGGGGTTCGTCGCGCTTAATGCTGCATCCGACAAGCTGATTGCTGACGCCAATGCCAGCCCGGTGTTGCAGAAGGTGTTCGTCGAAGGTCTGCCACCAGCGCCATTGGTCAATCTGATGATCGACCGCGAAAAGGCAGGCGCCTTCGGCGTCACCTTCGAGGATATCAACAGCACGATCTCGACCAATCTCGGCTCGAACTACATCAACGACTTTCCCAACCGGGGCCGCATGCAGCGCGTCGTAGTGCAGTCCGAGGCCGCCAACCGGATGAACGCGGCCGACATCCTGAACTACAATGTCAAGAACAGCCGCGGACAACTGGTGCCATTCTCGTCATTTGCCACAGTGGAATGGGCAAAGGGACCGACCCAGATCGCCGGCTTCAACTTCTATCCGGCAGTTCGCATTTCCGGCGAAGCACGGCCCGGCTTCACGTCCGGCGACGCCATCAAGGAGATGGAGCGTCTGTCGGGCCTGTTGCCGCGCGGTTTCGGTTTCGAATGGACCGGCCAGTCGCTGCAGGAGAAGCTGTCCGGCTCGCAGGCGCCGTTCCTGCTCGCGCTTTCGGCGCTGGTGGTGTTCCTGGTGCTCGCAGCGCTTTATGAGAGCTGGACGATCCCGGTGGCCGTGCTGATGACGGTGCCGCTCGGCATCGTTGGCGCCGTGCTGGCGGCGAATTTGCGTGGCCTGCCGAACGACGTGTACTTTACGGTCGGTCTGATTACGATCATCGGTCTCGCGGCCAAGAATGCGATTCTGATTATCGAATTCGCCAAGGACCTGCGCGCGCAGGGCAAGTCACTGGTGGATGCCACGATGGAAGCCTGCTTCCTGCGCTTCCGCCCGATCGTGATGACCGGCCTCGCCTTCATCTGCGGCGTGTTGCCAATGGTCGTTGCATCGGGCGCCGGCGGTGCCAGCCAGCAGGCGCTTGGTACGTCGGTGACCGGCGGCATGATCGCGGTGGTGATCCTGGCGCTGCTGATGGTGCCGGTGTTCTTCGTGTCGGTGCAGCGGCTGTTCTCGCCGGACAAGGCGCCGAAGACGGAAGACGCAAAGCAGGACGCGCCGACCGCATCGCCGTCCGTGTCGCACAGCTAAGGCAATCAAACGAAAAGCCCGGATGGCGCAACGCCATCCGGGCTTTTCTATTCGAGCGATCAATCTTACTTCGTCAGCGGCCGCAGGATCTTCGTCAGAGCGCCGTGGACGAACTCGTTGCCGGCAACGACGTTGCCGGTCGTCAGCACATCACCACCATTGATATCGCCAACAGTACCGCCGGCTTCCTTGATCAGGATCAGGCCGGCAGCGATATCCCAAGGCTGCAGGTTGCGCTCCCAATAGCCATCGAGGCGACCGGCTGCGACGAAGGCCAGATCGAGCGAAGCCGCGCCGAAGCGGCGCAGGCCGGCGACCTTCGGCTGCAACGCGGCCATTTCGTTGCGTGACAGTTCGAAGTCGCCGCGGCCGATATGCGGCAGGCCGCAGGCGATGACGCATTCGTTGAGCTGCTTGCGGCCGGCGACGCGCAGGCGGGTGTCGTTGAGGAACGCGCCCGAGCCCTTCTCGGCCATATAGAGCTCGTCATTTGCCGGATTGTAGATCAGGCCGGCAATCACCTGACCTTCGCGCGCCAGACCGATCGAGACTGCGAATTGCGGGATGCCGTGCAGGAAGTTGGTGGTGCCGTCGAGCGGATCGACGATCCAGGTATGGCTCTTGTCAGTACCCTCGCGGTTGCCGCCTTCCTCGCCGAGGAAGCCATAGCCCGGGCGGGCTTTGTTGAGGTCCGTATAGAGCATCTCCTCGGCCCGCTTGTCGGCGAGGCTGACGAAATTGGCGGGGCCCTTCATCGAGACTTGCAGGTTCTCGATCTCGCCGAGGTCGCGCTTCAGGCTGCGGCCGGCGCGGCGCGCGGCTTTCACCATCACGTTCATAAGGGCTGAATTGATCATGCGTTCGTCTCACGACGACCTGACGGCAGGTCTGATTGGGGGTTGCTGAGGCGATGGGTGCCCTGCGGGCGGCATCTCGTCAAGGCAAGATCGCTACAGGGGTCATTTCTGGGTCGTGCCCAGCCACTTCTTGGCGGCTTCCTGGGCCTTGGTCTTTTCCTCGGGGGTGGCCTGGGCCAGAAGCTCGTCGAGCATCAGGTCCCCCTTTCCGGCGGTTTTGGCGACGATGTGCCATTTCAGACCTTCCAGCCGGTCGTCTGTATTGGTGCGGAGCGCCAGCACCCGGGCGAGGCGATTCTGGGCGATCGGGCTGTTCTGTTTGGAGGCTTTGCGGAGCAGGGCGATGGCCGCAGCCTCGTTCTTGGGGGTTCCCGTGCCGTTATAGAGCGCAATGGCATATTCGACCTCGGCGTCGACATTGTCGGCCAGCGACGCCGCTTGGAGCAGGCGGACCGCCTTGTCGATGCTTTTCTCGACGCCGGTGCCTTCCTTGTAGAACGTCGCCAGCGCGTATTGCGCTTCGGGGTTACCGGCATCGGCGGCAACGCGGAGCAGTTCGGCCGAGCGCTTGACGTCCTGTGGCAGCGTCTGCCCATCGAGATAGAGCAACGCCAGATTATAGGCGGCCTTGGGATTGCCGAGTTTGGCGGAGGACGCTAGCAGCTTCACGGCCTCATCGCGTTTGCCGACATTGCCGCGATCCGACAGTCGCAGCATCGCCAGCGCGAACATGGCCTCGCGGTCGCCGCGCTCCGACGCGCGCTGATACCATTCTGCAGCTTTCGCATAGTCGCGTTTGACGCCCAATGCATTGGCATAGAGTTCACCAAGCATGGTCATCGCCTTCGGGTCGTTGTTCTCCTGCGCGCGCTTGCTGGCGAGGTCGAAGGCGGTCTTGTACTGGCCGCGCTGATAGGCGCCATAGACCAGGTCGGCATTGGGGTCGGTTGGTGCGGCTTCTGCAGGCTGCGCGGGCTTTTCAGCAGGCGGCGTAGGAGCTTTCTTCGCTGCTGTTGGCGCTTTCGCCGGTGCCGGCGCCTTTTTTGGAGCTGCCTTGCTTGCAGCCGGTGGTGGCGTTTGCACCCCCGGCGGTGTCAGCGAAATCTGCGCGGTCGCGCTGGCTGCCCAGGTCAGGCAGCCGGCAATTACAGTGAGGGAACGCAGAATTTTCATTCCGGCGTTATTCCTGTTCGACCTTGGACTGCCCCGAGACGAGCGTCGCGTATCCCTGCTGGATTGCCTTCTCTGCGTCCATCAAGGCTGCAGCAGCACCGCGCGCGTCGTTCCAGATGACGTCGCCGACCAGCACGAAGTCAGCGCCGGCAGCTGCGAATTCCCTGGCCTCATCGAGCGTTGTGGCAAAGCCTACGCAAGGCGGTTCGAACAATTCGGCCCACCACTGAAGGCGCTCGACAATGGCGTCAGCCGATGGGCGCTGGCCGTTCGGGTCGGGTTCGCCGAATAGCACGTAATCGGCACCGGCCTCGCCCGCTGCCATCGCATTATGGCGCGTCGACAATCCGCCGCAGCCTGCAATGCGATCAGGCTTCAGCGAGGGGAGTGCATCCTGCAGGGGAGCGAGACCGGGCAGATGCGCGCCATCGGCGCCGCCGCGTGCGACGAGCTCGACATTGCCTTCGACCAGCATCGCGGCGCCGTTGGTCTGGATGACAGGCGCCAGCGCCTTGATGCGCGTGATCATGGTGCGCTGGTCGGTCGTCGCCAGTCGCACCAGGACGGCAGCGACATCTGCTTTCTCAAGAAGAGTAGGCAGGTTCGCGGCCAGCGCTGACGGATCCTCGACGACGGGAGTCGCGAGATAGAGGCGCGGCATCGGCGGCGGCGGGACGGGTTTGGAAGCCAAGATTATAGCGCCTTCTGTTCTTGATCAGTCGTCCACTCGCCCTTGCTGGCGAGTGAATTCATGTGTGCACGATGGGTGAAGGCCTGCTGACCGGCTGGCACATTGTTGGCTTTGCCGGACCATGCCTTTTGCGGCGCTGCCTGAAGCGCGCGGCCATAGGAGAATGTCAGTGGCCAGGGCAGGCTACCGATCCTGTTCATGGCGTCGAGATGCGCGGTCGCATCTTCGTCAGATTGGCCGCCGGAGAGGAATGCGATGCCGGGCACCGATGCGGGCACGCAGTTCTTCAGCATGTGCACGGTCTTCTCGGCCACTTCAGCCACACCAGCGTGCGTCTTCGACTTCTTGCCAGAGACGGCCATGTTCGGCTTCAGGATCATGCCTTCCAGCGCGACGCGTTGGATCCGCAATTCCTGGAACGTCTTGTTGAGTACGCGCTGCGTCACCTCAACGCAGCGGTCGATGTCGTGATCGCCGTCCATCAGCACTTCGGGCTCGACGATCGGGACGATCTGTGCGGCCTGGCATAGCGCGGCATAGCGGGCGAGCGCGTGCGCGTTGACGGAGATTGCGGTCATCGAGGGAATCCCGGCACCGATATCGATCACCGCGCGCCATTTCGCAAAGCGCGCGCCGCGCTCGTAATATTTGGCAAGACGCTCGGCCAGCTTGTCGAGGCCCGCTGTGACGAGCTCACCGGGACAGTTCGGCAAGGCCTGCGTGCCCTCATCGACCTTGATGCCGGGAATGGCGCCGGCTTCCTCGATAAGCCGCACCAGCGGCGTGCCATCCTTGGCGTTTTGCCAGATGGTCTCGTCGTAGAGGATCACGCCGGAAATGTAGCTGCTCATCGCCTCGCGCGAGCGAAACAGCATTTCACGATAATCGCGGCGGTTGTCCTCCGTCGACTCGACGCTGATCGCATCGAAGCGCTTCTTGATCGTGCCTGACGATTCATCTGCGGCAAGCAAGCCCTTGCCCGGCGCGGTCATGGCGCGGGCGATTTTGTTGAGTTCGGCGAGATTCATGGGCATGTCCTGAGCGGGCTAGTCCTGCAGGTCAATCTAGACCGTTCTCGGGCAAAATCCGAGCATCTGGCCGGCCAATGAGCCCGTCCGCATCCGATTCCGGCAAAAATTCAGCCTGCCATAGGCTGTATGGCAGGCTGAAACACAGTCAATTGGCAGTTTGGGCTCAGGCGATCTTCGCGTTCAGCTCGCCCGATGCGTAACGCTTGGCCATTTCGGCCGTGGTCAGCACCTTTTTGATCTTGCTGGCCTGGCCGGCGGTATTGAATTCCTGCAGGCGCTGCTTGCAGAGCTTCACCATCGCTTCCATCGCCGGCTTCAGATATTTGCGCGGGTCGAATTCGCTGGGGTTCTCGCTCAGCACCTTGCGGATCTGGCCGGTCATGGCCATCCGGTTGTCGGTGTCGATGTTGATCTTGCGGACGCCGTGCTTGATGCCGCGCTGGATCTCGGCCACCGGCACGCCCCAGGTCGGCTTCATCTGGCCGCCGAACTTGTTGATGATGTCCTGCAGGTCCTGCGGGACCGAGGACGAGCCGTGCATCACCAGATGGGTGTTCGGCAGCTTGCGGTGGATTTCCTCGATCACGTTCATGGCGAGAATGTCGCCGTCCGGCTTGCGGGTGAATTTGTAGGCGCCATGCGAGGTGCCCATGGCGATCGCCAGCGCGTCGACCTGGGTTTCCTTGACGAACTTCACGGCCTCGTCGGGATTGGTCAGCAACTGGTCATGGCTGAGCTGGCCCTCGGCGCCGTGGCCGTCTTCGGCTTCGCCCATGCCGCTCTCCAGCGAGCCGAGCACGCCGAGCTCGCCTTCCACCGAGATGCCGCCGAGATGCGCCATGTCGGTCACAGTCTTGGTCACGCCGACATTGTAGTCCCAGTCCGCCGCTGTCTTACCGTCCGCTTTGAGCGAACCATCCATCATCACCGAGGTGAAACCGGCCTGGATTGCGGTCATGCAGGTTGCTGCTTCGTTGCCGTGATCGAGATGCACGCAGACGGGAATGTGCGGATAGATTTCGGTGACCGCGTCCATCATGTGCTTGAGCATGATGTCATTGGCGTAGGAGCGGGCGCCGCGGGAGGCCTGGATGATCACCGGCGCATCGACGGAGTTGGCCGCGTCCATGATCGCCAGCGCCTGTTCCATATTGTTGATATTGAAGGCCGGCACTCCGTAATCGTGTTCTGCCGCGTGATCGAGCAGTTGACGCAACGTAATACGGGCCATGCAGGAAGCTCCTTGTAAATTGGGACAGGCGCAAACGCCGCGCCGAGGGATATATGGCTCTTAGCGCGAGGAGACGGCGAATCCAAGACGCCATCAGTCGCGCATACAGCCGACGTTAATCGCCACGATGGCCCAGCGTTCCAGCTAATGGAATTCCCAACGCGTTAGTACTTCCGAACGTCAGTGCTCGCTGGCGTCTAGCAAAGCGATCTGCTGCTCTACGGCTGCAAGCCGCTCTTCGAAATCACCGGCTGCTGAACGCATCATGACCAGCATCGCAGCGCCATCACGGCGTTGTTTGCGCACTAACGTCTCGACGCGCTCCAGACGGCTATCGACTTGCTCGAAACGTTTATCGGCCGCCCCGCGAAACGCAGCAACATCACCCTGAATTTTCTTCAGGATCTCGAACATTGCTGTTTGCACATTCTCGCTCATAGAAAGAACATACCATAAACATTGCGGTACCCACAAGTCTTGCGGGCAAAAATGTACCGCTGCTACTTCTTCAATACTTCCACGCCCGGCAGCGGCTTGCCTTCCATCCATTCGAGGAAGGCGCCGCCGGCGGTCGAGATGTAGGAGAAGTCATCGGCGACGCCGGCGTGATTGAGCGCGGCCACCGTGTCGCCGCCGCCGGCGACTGAAATCAGCTTCTTCGCCTTGGTGCGCGCTGCGGCATGTTTGGCGCCGGCAACCGTGCCGCGGTCGAACGGTGTCATTTCAAACGCGCCGACCGGACCGTTCCAGACCAGCGTGGCGGCATCGTCGATGGCCGAGTTGATGCGTTCGATCGACTGCGGACCAACGTCGAGGATCATGCCCTCATCTGGGATCGCATCAAGGCCGTAGGCGTGAGACGGGGTATTGGCGGCGAAGTGGAATGCGACGATGGCGTCCACCGGCAGGATGATGGCGCAGCCGGAGGCTTCGGCCTTGTCGATGATCCGCAGCGCGGTGGCGGCGAGCTCTTTCTCGCACAGCGACTTGCCGACCTTGACGCCTTGCGCATGCAGGAAGGTGTTGGCCATGCCGCCGCCGATGACAAGTGCATCGACCTTGGTGACGAGGTTTTCGAGCAAGTCGATCTTCGACGACACTTTGGCGCCACCGACGATGGCGATCACCGGCTTGGTCGGCGCGTCCAGCGCCTTGCCTAGGGCGTCCAACTCGGCCTGCATGGTGCGGCCGGCATAAGCGGGCAGCTTGTGGCCGAGGCCTTCGGTGGAGGCGTGGGCGCGATGTGCAGCCGAGAATGCATCGTTGACCCAGATATCGCCAAGCTTGGCGAGTTCGGCGACGAAAGCCGGATCGTTCTTTTCCTCAGCGGAATGGAAGCGCGTGTTCTCAAGGCAGAGAATGTCGCCGTCCTTCATGGCGCCAACGGCCTTGGCTGCGACGTCGCCAACGCAGTCGTCGGCAAAGGCGACCGACTTCTTGATCACATCGGCAAGTGCCGCAGCCACGGGCTTCAGTGAGTTCTTGTCGTCGCGGCCCTTGGGGCGGCCGAAATGCGCGAGCAGGATGACCTTGCCGCCCTTGTCGGAAATTTCGGTGATGGTCGGCGCGATGCGTTCAAGCCGCGTTGCGTCGGTAACCTTGCCACCATCCATGGGCACGTTGAGATCGACGCGCACGAGAACGCGTTTGCCCTTCACATCGACGTCGTCGAGGGTGCGGAAAGAATTGGTCATGATGTTGTGTCCCAAACGCAGGTCAGCGCAGAGCGGCGCGCCGCGAAGCGGGGACCGCTACATTCGTTGGCTCCCGGACGCGGCGTCTTATGCTGCGCCCGGGATAACGCTCTTGCCTTAGAGCAGCTTGCCCATCGCGACGGCGGTGTCGGCCATGCGGTTGGAGAAGCCCCACTCGTTGTCGTACCAGGAGAGTACCCGCACAAGCGTGCCGTTCTGCACCTTGGTCTGGTCGAAGGCGAAGGTCGACGAATGCGGATCGTGATTGAAGTCGATCGACACGTTCGGATGCGAAGTGGTGCCGAGCACGCCCTTCAGCTCGCCGGCCGCAGCCTTCTTGATGGCTTCGTTGATCTCTTCCTTTGTGGTGCTCCTTTTGGCGATGATCTTGAGATCGACCACCGAGACGTTCGGGGTCGGTACGCGGATCGAAACGCCGTCGAGCTTGCCGGCCAGTTCGGGCATCACGAGGCCGATGGCCTTCGCGGCGCCGGTCGAGGTCGGAATCATCGACATCGCAGCGGCGCGGCCGCGATAGAGATCGCTATGCAGCGTGTCCAGCGTCGGCTGGTCGCCGGTGTAGGCGTGGATCGTGGTCATGAAGCCGGTTTCGATACCGACGGTCTCGTTCAGCACCTTGGCGACAGGCGCCAGGCAGTTGGTGGTGCACGAACCGTTGGAAACGACCAGATGCTCCTTGGTCAGGGTCTTGTGGTTGACGCCGTAGACGATCGTGGCATCAGCACCATCGGACGGAGCCGAAACCAGCACGCGCTTGGCGCCTGCAGTCAGATGCGACGTCGCCTTCGCCTTGGCGCTGAAGATGCCGGTGCATTCGAGAGCGATATCGATGCCTAGATCCTTCCACGGCAGCGTGTTCGGATCGCGCACCGCAGTGACTTTGATCTTGTTGCCGTTGCCAAGCTGGATGCTGTCGCCGTCGACGGTGACGTCGCCGGGGAAGCGTCCATGCACGCTGTCGAAGCGCAACAGGTGAGCGTTGGTTTCAACCGGCCCCAGATCGTTGATGGCGACGACTTCGATGTCGGTGCGTTTGGACTCGTAGATCGCCCGCAGGACGTTGCGGCCGATGCGGCCAAAACCGTTGATCGAAACCCGGACTGCCATTCAACTTCTCCCTTTTATTAGGCTCAAACCTCGCGTGAGGGCCTTCATATAGTGACGTGTGACGGGCGTTTCATGCCCTGAATGGAACGCTGGTGCAATGTGTCAAATTTACCAGCGTTCCGATAGAGTTAAGCCGCGTTGTGCTTGCTGGTTGCAGCCTCGACCACGGCCTCGGCCGTGATGCCGAACAGCTTGTAAAGCTCCTTGGCTGGCGCGCTCGAGCCGAAGCCCTTCATGCCGATGAAGGTGCCGTCGTGTCCGATCACGGCATCCCAGCCGAACCGGACCGCGGCTTCGACGGCGATCTTGATCGGCGCGTCGCCAATGATCGCCTTCTGGCGCTCTTCGGGCTGCTCCAGCAGTAGTTCGAGCGAGGGGACCGATACGACCCGCGTCGCGATGCCCTTGTCGGCCAGTTGCTTCTGCGCTGCGACGGCGATCTCGACTTCCGAACCCGAGGCGAAGATCGACACGGCGGCTTTGCCCTTGGCCGCGATCAACTCATAGCCGCCGGTGGCGCAGAGATTGTCGTCATGATGCGTGGTGCGCACCGGCGTCAGGTTCTGGCGCGACAGGGCCAGCATGGTTGGGCCGTTGGTCTTCTCCATGGCGAGCTGCCAGCATTCGGCAGTCTCGACCGTGTCCGCGGGGCGGAACACGCGCATGTTCGGCATCGCGCGCATCGCGGCCAGATGCTCTACCGGCTGGTGGGTCGGGCCGTCTTCGCCGAGACCGATCGAGTCATGGGTCATGATGTAGATGACCGGGATCTGCGCCAGCGCCGAGATGCGCATCGCCGGTCGCGCATAGTCGGTGAAGCACATGAAGGTCGCGCCGGCCGGGATGAAGCCGCCATGCAGCGCGATGCCGTTCATGGCTGCGGCCATGCCCATTTCGCGAATGCCGTAGTGAATGTAGCGGCCCTTGAATTCGCCAGGCTTCACTTCGATGGCGCCCTTGGTGCGGGTGTTGTTCGACGGCGTCAGGTCGGCTGAGCCGATCACCATTTCCGGCACGACCTGGACCAGCGCTTCGAGCGCGAGCTCGCTCGCCTTGCGGGTCGCGACGGTCTGCGGCTCGGCGATCAGCTTCTTCTTCAGCGTGAGAATCGCATCCGCCATGGCTGTCGGTCGAACGTGATCGTTGCGGCGGGTGAACTCGCTGCGCTTGTCGTCCGGAAGGGCATCGAAACGCTTCTGCCAGTCCGCATGCGCCGATGCGCCCTGCTTGCCGACGTTGCGCCAGGCCTGCAGGATATCATCGGGCACCTCGAACGGGCCGTAATTCCAGTCCAGTGCCTTCTTGGCGCCTGCAAGTTCTTCCGCGCCGAGCGGTTCGCCGTGGGCCTTCGAGGTACCAGCGCGGGTCGGTGCGCCAAAGCCAATCTTGGTCTTGCAGGCGATCATCGACGGACGGTCGGAGGCCTGCGCCTGCTTGATCGCTGCGGCGATAGCGGCCTGGTCGTGGCCATCGACATGCACGGCATTCCAGCCATGGGCCTTGAAGCGTGCGACCTGATCGACGCTGTCGGCAAGCGACAGTGGACCGTCGATGGAAATGCCGTTGTCATCATAGAGGAAGATCAGCTTCGACAGCTTGAGATGACCGGCCATGGCCAGCGCCTCGTGGCTGACACCTTCCATCAGGTCGCCGTCGGAGCACAGCACGTAAGTGTAGTGATCGACCACGTCGCCGTATTCGGCGGCCAGCATGCGTTCGGCGAGCGCGAAGCCAACGGAGGTGGCGACGCCCTGACCGAGCGGGCCGGTCGTGGTCTCGACGCCCGAGGTGTGGAAATTCTCGGGATGACCCGGAGTTTTGGAATGCAGCTGGCGGAAGTTCTTCAGCTGGTCGAGCGTCATCTCCTTGTTGCCCGTCAGATAGAGCAGGGCATAGAGCAGCATCGAGCCGTGACCGGCCGAGAGGATGAAGCGATCGCGATCCGGCCACTTCGGATCGGCTGCGTCAAATTTAAGGAACTGTGTGAACAGCACGGTGGCGACGTCGGCGGCGCCCATCGGCAGCCCAGGGTGACCGGATTTGGCCTTTTCCACGCCGTCCATGGCGAGGGCACGAATCGCGTTGGCCATTTTCGAGTGATCAACCTGCGCCATGTCGGTTTCCGTCTAAATTGAAGGGAATGGAATATTCTGCGTCCGCGAGAGGGGCGGTCTGCAGCGAGATGTTGGGATCGCTTAGGAGAAACTGGTGGATAGCATCTGGGTTCCTGGGAGTCCAAGGTCTCCCGGACAGTTCTGGTCTGTGGATATCTACCGGCGGTTTTTGTCGGCTTTGCGGTGCATAGCTTTTAAGCTTTGTTGCGTCTGGCTCGCTTGCAACCTAAGTTTCAGGGCCTAAAGGCTTGCGGAGCCGTGGTTTTTGAGCTCCGGTCGCATCACACCCAAGGTCCGCGTAACCCAGTATGATCGAACGCCCCGCCCATCTCACAGCCTCCGATCCCGCCAATGGCGCTGCGGCCGAGATCGACGCTGCCACGCGGCGGTTGATGGCGGCGCTGGATGCTCTGGAAAGTGCGGTCGAGCGCCGTCGTGAGGCGGATCGCGACGAGGATGAGCTGGCCACCCGCATTCAGGCGCTTGGCGCCGACCGGTCCCGGCTGGCGGATGAGCTTGATGGCACGCTGGTGAAATCGCGCCGGCTGGAGCGTGCTAACCGCGAGATCGCCGACAAGCTCGACACCGCCATTGGCACCATCCGTGCGGTGCTGGCGACTGACAATGCGCATGAGTAAAGCGAGATGAGCCACGTCAACGTTACAATCAATGGCCGGCAATATCGAATGGCCTGCGAGGAGGGGCAGGAGACCCGCCTGCTGCGGCTGGCGGAAAGTCTTGAATCCCGCGTCGAAAACCTGCGTGGCAAATTCGGTGAGATCGGCGATGCGCGGCTGACGGTGATGGCGGCGTTGACCATTGCCGACGAACTGGTCGATGCCAATCAGCAGATCCGTGCCCTGCAGGAAGAACTCGCCGCATTGCGCGATGTGCGCGTTGTCGCCGCAGATCGCGCACGGGCGACGCAGACGGCGGTTGCCGCGGCCCTGAATGCTGCGGCAGAGCGGATCGAGAAGACCACCCAGGTGCTCAACCGCACCATCGGCGGCGGCGTTGCTATTGGATAACGCAGGCTTTGATGCCAAGCGGGCACTGGCGCATCCGTCTCATAACCCCTACATTGCTCAGGCGAGGCTGCGTCGCGCGTCAGGAGCCATATATCCCCGGGGCCTTATCGATCCTTCAGGGAACTGTCCCTGACCAGGTCCGTGGACCTGGTCACATGGTGCCCACCTACTTTCGTAGGTGCTCCGGGATCGAGTGCTTCAACGGCCATCGTGGCTTCGCACTTTCACTTTCTTGACGGGGGCGGCCCTTTGCGTGGCGTTTGCCGTGCAATCTTGGCCTCGCTCGCCAAAGATGATCGCGAAGACCGGTCCTGCGCTTCCGCAGGCTCTGCGGACAGCATATCGTGCGGCATGTCCGACACGCCGCCCACTCCGACAAAGATTGAGCTCCGCATCGCCGCGCTGGCACGCCGCACGGCGCTAAGCGAGGCCGAACGGTCGGCAGCCGCACAAGCCGTCGCAGCGCGGAGTCTGCCTTTCCCGGTCAGGGCCGGTAGCATCGTCGCCGGCTATTCTCCCATCCGCAGCGAAATCGATCCGATCCCGCTGATGCAGCATCTCGCCGCTCAGGGGGCGCGACTGGCGCTCCCGGTGATCATCGCCCGTGATGAGCCCCTGATGTTCCGGATCTGGAGCCCGAGTGATGCGCTGGTGCGCGGTTCACTGGGCATTCCGGAACCAGCACCGGAAGCGCCACCACTGATTCCCGATATCCTGCTGGTACCACTCGCGGCATTCGACCGCGCCGGCCACCGCATTGGCTATGGCGCGGGGCATTACGATCGCACCTTCGCGCAACTGCACGCCATCAAGCCATTTATCGCCGTGGGCGTGGCCTTCGACACCCAGGAAATCGAGGCCATTCCCATGCAACCACACGACGTGGCGCTGGATTATGTGCTAACCGAAACCCGGACGATCGATTTTCGGAGCATCTGACTTGCGTATTCTCTTCATCGGCGACGTGGTCGGCAAAACCGGCCGCGTGGTGATCCTCGAAAAACTGCCGGGCCTGATCCGCGACTGGAAACTCGATCTTGTCATCATCAATGGCGAGAACGCCGCCGGCGGCTTCGGTATCACCGAGACGATCTATAATGATCTTATCGACGCTGGCGCCGATGCGGTGACGCTCGGCAATCACGCCTGGAATCAGAAAGAGGCGCTGGTCTTCATCGAACGCGCGCCGCGTCTGATCCGTCCGTTGAACTTCCCGCGCCACACCCCGGGCCGCGGTGCTGCGCTGATCGATGCCAAGAACGGTGCGCGTGCGCTGGTGATCAATGCCATGGGCCGCGTCTTCATGGAGCCGCTCAACGATCCGTTCAGCGCTGTCGGCAAGGAGATCGATGCCTGTCCGCTGGTGGAAGCCGCGGACGCCATCGTGGTGGATTTCCATGGCGAAGCCTCGAGCGAAAAGCAGGGCATGGGTTACTTCTGCGATGGCCGCGTGAGCCTCGTCGTCGGCACGCATACGCATGTGCCGACCGCCGATCATCAAATCCTGTCCGGCGGCACAGCTTACATGACCGATGCCGGCATGACCGGCGACTATGATTCCGTGATTGGCATGCAGAAGGAGGAGCCTGTCAGGCGCTTCACGACCGGCATTCCCTCCGGCCGTTTCGAGCCCGCCTTCGGCCCGGCGACCTTGTCGGGCGTTGCGGTCGAAACCGATGACAAGACCGGCCTCGCATCACGCATCGCGCCGGTGCGGCTCGGTGGCCGACTGTCGCAGGCCGTGCCCGAGTTCTGGCTGAACTAGTTCGGCCTACTGCTCCGTCTGTTTGCGCAAATCCGCGACATCGCTTGCCGTGATCTGCGATCCCTTGCTGCCGAAGCGCGCGGTCACGTAATTCGCGACAGCCGCGATCTCCGTATCTGAATGGCTCTTGCCGAAAGCTGGCATCGACAGTGCGCCTTGCGGCGTATGCCGCTTGGTGCCGGAGATCACGATCTGCGCGACGTTCGTCGCGCCGGGATCGTTAACGGCCCACGCGCCAGTCAGCGTGGCCATGGGCGAGAGTGCGCTCTCGCCTGTCCAGCCATGGCAGCTCACGCAGGCGCCCTGGAAGACCGTCTTGCCAAGCGCGTTCGCCGTCATGCCGTCCCTGTGCGAAGGCGGTGCGGGTGGCGCGAGTTTCGCGGGCAGATCAGGTGAGGGCACCGCCGGCACCGTGCGCAGGAATGCGACCATCGCCTTGATATCCGTCGGCGCCATCTTGCTGAAACTGTGGTCCACCGCTTCGCCCATCGGCCCCGACGCGGTGCCGTGACCCTTGGCATGCCCGATCGACAGATAGGAAACGACATCGTCGTCGCTCCAGCTGCCAAGGCCTGTCGTCTTGTCCGAAGTGATATTGAAGGCCCGCCATCCGGCGGTCAGGGCGCCAGCGAATTTCTTACGGTTGTCGAGCGCGAAGCCGAGATTGCGCGGCGTGTGGCATTCGCCGCAATGCGCCAGCGCCTCGACGAGATAGGCGCCCCTGTTCCATTCCGGGCTTTGCGACGTATCGGGTTCGAAGCGCGTATCGGGATTGAAAAGCGCCGACCAGAATGTCATTGCCCAGCGCTGATTGAACGGAAAGGCCAGCGTATTCTCAGGCGGCGCTGCGCGCACCGGTGCGAGGCTGAACAGATAGGCCTTGACCGCGAGCGTATCCGCATCGGTCATGTAGGTGTAGGACGTATAGGGCATCGCCGGATAGAGCCGGGCGCCGTCGTGGCGCTTGCCGCTTCGAACGGCGTCGAGAAACTGCTGATCGGTGTAGTTGCCGATGCCTGTCTCTTTGTCCGGCGTGATGTTGGTCGAGTAAAGCGTGCCGAACGGCAGTTTGAACGCGAAGCCGCCGGCATATTCCCTGCCGCCGGGTGCCGTGTGGCAGACCATGCAATCCGCCGCACGCGCGAGATATTCACCGCGCTCGATCGGGCTGGCGCTGGTCATGTTGGCGGGAACGCCGGTGGGATTGGGACCCTTGTAATCGGCCAGCGCCACCTTCGGGCCGCCCGAGAAGGCCATGGGTCCGGGGCCGCGCACATAGAGCGCAGCGCCGGCGGCGCCGACAACACCGATAAGGATGACGCTGCCGAGAATGCGACGTGCGGCGGGCGTCATGACTTCTTCCTTTCGGCGATCGCATCGCGGTCGATTGGCATCCTCCTCAGCGCAACGCCAGTCGCAGCATAAATTGCATTGCGGAGTGCCGGCGGTCCGCCGATCACGCCGCACTCGCCTATGCCGCCAGGCGCTTCGCCGCTCTTGATGAGGTGGACATTGATTTTCGGCATCTGGTCGATCCGAAGCATGCGGTAGTCATGGAAATTGGACTGCTGCACGCGTCCCTTCTCGATAGTGATGTCGCCATAGAGCGCGGCGGTGAGGCCGAACACGATGCCGCCTTCGATCTGCGCCACGATGGTGTCAGGATTGACAGCGATGCCGGTATCGACCGCCACGTTGACCTGACGCAGACGAATTTCTCCCTGTGAATCGATCTCCGCTTCGACCACAGTCGCGATCGAGGTATCGAAGGTGGGCTGGATGCTCACGCCGCGTCCGACGCGCGCTGGCAGCGGCTGACCCCAGTTGGCCTTCTCCGCCGCGAGATTGAGGGCCGCCAGCATCCGCGGCGCCTTGCCGAGCAATTCACGCCGGAACACGACGGGATCCTTGCCGGCCTTGCGAGCGAGCTCATCCATGAAGCTCTCGATCGCGAACACGTTATTGTTCGGGCCGACGCCGCGCCAGAAGCCGGTCGGCACCGCCGGCGGTTCGACACGGACATATTCACACTGGAAATGCGGGAAGTCGTAGGGCTGGTCCGCGGCACTATCGATGGCGTCGATGTCGATGCCCTTCTGGAACGCAGGCGGCAGCCAACGTGCGATCACGGCCGAGCCTGCGATCTTGTACTTGAAGCCGACCACTTTGCCGTTGGACAGTGTCGCCGAAATGTTGTCGCGATAGACGGGGCGATAAATGTCGTGCTGGATGTCCTCTTCGCGGGTCCACACCACCTTGACCGGTCCATTGACCTGTTTGGCGATGCGCACCGCCGCCACGACCATGTCGGGCTCAAGCCTGCGGCCGAAGCCGCCGCCAATCATGTGCTGATTTACTGTGACCTTGTCGATCGGCAGGCCCGCGGCCCTGGCGGCTTCGGATTGCACCCGCGACATGATCTGCGTGCCCGTCCAGACCTCGCAGGAATCTCCCTTGAAGTGCACCGTGCAATTCAAGGGCTCCATGGTCGCGTGCGCAAGGAACGGCATCTCGTAGGACGCGTCGATCCGTTCGCCGGTGGCGAGACCCTTGGCGATGTCGCCGACGGATTTGGCGATTACGCCGTCCGTCTCGCTGGCCGTGCGCAAATGCGCCCAGATGTCCTTCGAACTGATCTTGGCGTTGGGACCTTCATCCCAGGTGATATCGAGCGCTTCGAGCCCGGACTTGGCGGCCCACATGTGATCGCCGACCACGGCCACGAGGTCGTCGAGCACCACGATCTGCCGCACGCCCGGAATCTTCTTCGCCGCGCGGTCATCGGCCTTGGCGAGTTTGCCGCCGAACACCGGGCATTGTGCCAGCGTCGCGAATGACATGCCCGGCACCATCGCGTCGATACCGTAGATCGTCTTGCCGTTGACCTTGTCCGGTGTGTCGAAGCGCTTCAGCGGCTTGCCGATCACCGAGAAGTCTTTCGGGTCCTTAAGCGCGACCTCCTTCGGCGGCGTAAGTTTGCCGGCGGCGTCGCACAACTCGCCATAGGACAGTTTGCGTCCGCTGGCCGCATGCATCACTTGCCCGTTCGACGCCGTGCAGCTCGCAGGTTCGACCTGCCACTGTTCAGCTGCGGCTTGCACCAGCATCGCACGCGCGGTTGCACCGGCATTGCGCAGAGGTTTCCAGAATGCGCGCACCGAAGTCGATCCGCCGGTCGCCTGGATGATGAAAATTGGATTGCCGTAAAGCTTGTCGCTGGGCGGCGCATGTTCCAGCGTGATCTGCGCATAGTCGGCGTCGAGCTCTTCGGCGAGGATCATGGCGATGGCGGTATAGATGCCTTGCCCCATCTCGACTTGCGGCATCACCAGCGTCGTCTTGCCGGTAGTGTCGATGCGGATGAACGCGTTGGGGGCGAATTTGCCCTCCGTCGTATCGGGAGGCTGCGTCGGCTCATTGGCCGCGCGGACCGGAAGCTGGAAGGCGAACATAAAGCCGCCGGCAAAGGCGCCAGCGAGCAGATTGCGCCGTGAAAGGCCAGAAGGCTTGTTTGCAGGACTGGCCGCAACAAGCATGTTGTCTGCAAGTTTCATGGCCGACTCCTAGGTTTGCCGTTCGGAGGCAGCATGTTTGATGGCTTCACGCACCCGGACATAGGTGCCGCAGCGGCAGATATTTCCGGCCATGGCGGCATCGATGTCAGAATCGTCGGGGGTCGGCGTAGCAGCGAGGAGCGCCGCCGCCGACATGATCTGCCCGGACTGGCAGTAACCGCATTGAATGACTTCGAGATCGAGCCATGCCTTCTGAACCCTGGCGCCGACCGGTGTGGTGCCGACGCCTTCGATCGTTGTGATGGCGCGCCCGCTCACCGCACTGACCGGCAGCAGACAGGAGCGCACGGCCTTGCCGTCGATATGCACGGTGCATGCCCCGCATAGCGCAACACCGCAGCCGAATTTTGTGCCGGTCATGCCGAGAATATCGCGCAGCACCCAGAGCAGAGGCATGTCTTCTGGTGCGTCGAAGGACTTCTGCTCGCCGTTGATATTGAGATTTGCCACAGTGAGACCCCCGTTTGCTCGACTCGATGATGCAATGGCGAATGGTTCGTCATCGACCAACAACGGTACTATAGGCGTACGATCATCATTTCAAAAGCAGCAATAAGATGCAGCAGGACTATACATTGGTTTGTATGTCGCGCGAGCGTGTCTGTCGGATAAATCGCGGTAAAATCTGCGCGACGTCATCCGACGCCCTCTTCGTGGGCGTCGGATGACTTTTATTCAAAAGAATATTGCGGTTGCGTTAGGCTCGGCCTGCCCGAAAAACGTTACGCGATCTGCCGACTGTGGGGCTAGTACCGCTCCGGCACATACATTTCGGCTGGCACCGGCGTGCGGTGATAGTCGGGATTGCGCACGCGTGCAGGCAGGACCACAGGCGGATGCTCGACCTCCTGATAGGGAAGCTGTTCGAGCAGATGCGCGATGCAGTTCAGGCGGGCCTTCTTCTTGTCGACGGCCTGCACCACATGCCACGGGGCTTCCGGAATATGCGTATGCTCAAGCATCGCTTCCTTTGCCTTGGTGTATTGCTCCCAGCGGGTGCGCGCCTCGACATCCATCGGGCTGAGCTTCCACTGCTTGAGCGGATCGGCGATGCGCATCGAGAAGCGCAGGTGCTGCGCTTCATCGGTGATCGAGAACCAGTATTTGACCAGGATGATGCCCGAGCGCACCAGCATGCGTTCGAATTCCGGCACCGAGCGGAAGAATTCCTCCACGTCATCCTCGGTGCAGAAACCCATCACGCGCTCGACGCCGGCGCGGTTGTACCAGCTACGATCGAACAGCACGATCTCGCCGCCGGCGGGGAGGTGCGAGACGTAACGCTGGAAGTACCATTGGGTGCGTTCGCGCTCATTCGGCGCGGGGAGTGCGGCAACGCGGCAAACGCGTGGATTGAGCCGCTGGGTGATCCGCTTGATGACGCCACCCTTGCCAGCGGAATCGCGACCCTCGAAGATCACCACGACCTTGAGCTTGTTCTGCTGCACCCAGCTCTGCAACTTCACCAATTCGCCCTGCAGGCGGAAGAGTTCCTTGAAATAGAGGCGTCGCTCGATGGTCTCCGCCGGGCTGTGGTCGGACATTTCGTTGGTCAGGGCGTCGAGACGATCGTCATCGATCTCGAGCTCGAGTTCTTCGTCGAAGCCGTCCAGCATCTCTGCACGAATGCGGTCGTGGATTGCTTGCGCGTCGTCGAGGGAATGTTCGGTCATGGCAGCTCCGCTTGTATCGAATGGGTCCACGGTTATGGACCGATGCAAATGTCAGCGGTGTGACACTGCCTCCCATGCCCGGAGCGAATGGGCAAATGGCCCCAATGGGTCTCGCCGCCGCTGTCCATGCAGGACGGGGTACCGCAAGCCGAAATTCAACTACGCGTGATTGGCGCTACCTTGAGAGCCAAACGTGCGCATCTGAGGTCGCGGGGCTCGTTGACCAAGGAAAAATGTGATGAATAAATTCATTCTGTTGGGCGCCGCTTTACTGATCGCCGGCACTTCGAGCTGGACCGCGCAGGCCAAAGACGGGCATAGCGCTGCCAGCAAGCATCGACGGATCATGTCCTCTCACGCGCGGTATGAGGGAAGCGCCCCCGTAACGGTCTATCGCGGATTTGGTGCCGGCCCCGGTTCATATGGATACAGCGCGCCATATGGATATGGCGGCGGTTCATACGGCGGAGATGACAATGCGGAGGGCCGAACGAGCGGCGGCTAGGACGCCTTGGCAGTTTCGGCTGCTAGCCCACTCGCAGACGGAATAGGCGGCGCTGCGCCAGGTCTCAGGTGGCAGCGCAGCGCCGTTTACAAACCCAAATCATAATTTGTATGCCGTGCGGAAGCCGCCCCAATGGCGTCCCTGTATGCGCACAGGCACGTCTATCTCGCGCATCATCACGGTCTGACCGTTGCCCATGTCGCGGGCATAACTCTGGATCAGGTAGGAACGTGTATTGCGACCGGCGGCCAATCCAGCCGGATCGTTGAAGATGCGGCGGTTGCGGCAGTTGGCAGTGTTCCAGCTCACATCGCCCGGGCGCTGCGGCTTCGAATAGATGCTGTTATGCACCGGTAGATAGCCGTTGCGGTCGATCATGGCGCAGAATGCCATACGGGAGTCCTTGGCCAGAAAGGCATCCTGGAATTCGGGCAGCGCGCGGTCGGCCCAGCCGAGAATCTTCGTCCGATATTGCACCGGATTGGAGCCGGGGATCTCGACGTAGTTGTCGTCGAACATGTCGTCGATGCTGATAGCGCCGGATGCAATACCGTCGGCAAAGATCTTGTTGAGCACGGCGCCGGCGTCGATGGCGCGGGTGACGAATTCGGTATTCTCGTCGTGGATCGCCCATAGTCGGTCTTCGATCCGGCTGATGAGAGCGCCGTCGGGCGCGACGAACAGTGCCTGTGCGCCGGCGGGGGAATGTTCGGCAATGCGCAGGCGGCAGGGGCCGACCTCGCTGAGTTCAGCAGCAACGATGTCGTGCAACGGAAGCCGGGTCGCGTCCGGTCCGCCGATGAGAATGCCGTCCATCGAGATTTCATAGACCGGCGCGCCGATCTGGCCGGCGCGCGCCTGAAGATCGACGTTGAGGTGACATGGCAGCTTTTCGCGTCGTCGCTCGTCTTCCCGCTCGCTTTGTTTGAGCAGCACCGCGCAACGCGACTTCAGCCGCGAGGCAAACATCGTCACGGCCTGGCCGGCCTGC
Source organism: Tardiphaga robiniae (assembly GCF_013359755.1). Lineage (GTDB taxonomy): Bacteria > Pseudomonadota > Alphaproteobacteria > Rhizobiales > Xanthobacteraceae > Tardiphaga > Tardiphaga robiniae. The sequence goes on from NZ_JABMCJ010000090.1 coordinate 137,254, forward strand.
GCGACATGCTCGCCATGGGCAGCCGCTTCCTTCGCAGCGCTATCGATTTCCGCGGCGCTGTCGCCGACCGAGACGATGAACTGCGAGGCGGTGGTGGCATTGTGCGACATCTCGCTGGTCGTCGCGTTCTGCTCGGCGACTGCGCCATTCACATTGGCAAACACCGGGCGGATCGCGTCGATGGCGGTGGAGATGCGATGCACCGCATCGACCGAACTCGCAGCGTCGCGCTGCAGGGTGTCGATCTTCTTCCTGATCTCTTCGGTGGCGTTCTGCGTCTGCACCGCCAGCGCCTTGACCTCGGTGGCGACGACCGAGAAGCCGCGGCCTGCAGCGCCGGCGCGTGCTGCCTCGATGGTCGCGTTCAGTGCGAGCATCGTTGTCTGCCGGGCAATCTGCGCGATCAACTCCAACACATTGCTGATTGCAGCGGAGGAGTCGCGCAGGCGGTCCACATTGGCGCTGGCTTCATGGGCGGCGGCGCCGGCCTCGTCCGCAAGCCGGCTGGCATCGCGCACCTGGGTGCCGATACCCTCGGCCGAGTGGGTGAATTTGTCGGCGGCCTGCGCGAAGGTCGTGGCCGTGGATTGCGCGGCGCTGCTGCGGTCGGCCAGTACGTCGGTGCGGGCGCGGATGGCAGATAGGGTGGCGGCGGTCGATTCGGCGCCTCCGGCCACCGAAGTTGCCGCGCGCTCGAGCTGGCGGATAAGCGCGCCCAGCTCGAGTTCCAGCAACTCCAGGATGTCGCGAGCGGTATCTGGTTCAGGATGCTGCGGTGCCACAGAAGGTGCTGTGTTTTCAGCAATCACCACCACTTCAGCCGCTTCCGGCTGCCGCTTGCGGAACAGTCCAAACGCCATCGGTGACCCCAATGAATACAATCTATGCGGGTAACCTTGCACCTCGGCGTGAAGTGATGGTTAAGGTCGGTCGCGGTATTGCGAAGATCTGCCGGATTCGGCTGCAAATTTTTGATTTTGCCGATTTCGCGGCCTATAACCCCGCGCCGCAGCCCTAACTACCCTGACGCTTCAAGAGAGACCGCATGGCCGGACATTCCCAATTCAAGAACATCATGCACCGCAAGGGCCGGCAGGATGCCCAGAAGTCCAAGCTGTTCAGCAAGCTGGCGCGCGAAATCACCGTCGCTGCCAAGATGGGGACGCCGGACCCGTCGATGAATGCCCGGCTGCGCTCCGCCGTGATCGCCGCCCGGCAGGAGAACATGCCGCGCGACAACATCGAGCGCGCCATCAAGAAGGCGATCGGCAGCGACGGCGAGAACTACGATGAAATCCGCTACGAGGGCTATGGCCCCGGCGGCGTCGCCGTCATCGTCGAGGCGCTGACCGACAACCGCAACCGCGCCGCGTCCGACATCCGTTCCTACTTCACCAAATCCGGCGGCAATCTCGGCGAAACCGGCTCGGTTTCCTTCATGTTCGACCATGTCGGCGTGATCGAATATGACGCCGACAAGGCCTCGGCCGATGACATGCTCGAAGCCGCCATCGAGGCTGGCGCCGACGACGTCGTGTCGGGCGAGGGCGGCCATGAGGTCTATGCCTCGCAGGAGACGTTCCGCGAGGTTGCCAAGGGACTGGAAGCCAAATTCGGCGAAGCCCGCAAGGCGGCGGTGATCTGGAAGCCGCAGAACACGCTCTCGGTCGATGACGAGACCGGCGAGAAGCTGATCAAGCTGATGGACCTGTTGAACGAGCATGACGACGTGCAGAACGTCTATGCCAACTTCGAGGTATCGGACGCGCTGATGGCCAAGATGGGCGGCTGAGCAGGGACTCAGCTTCCCTCTCTTTCCTTTGGGACGGCTCCGCGTTTCTATTTCGTTCCCTGCCGTCCGGCGTTATCCCTGTGGGATGACAAACCCTCCGATTCGCCCTCCTGTCCGCATCATCGGCATCGATCCGGGCCTGCGCCGCACTGGCTGGGGCGTGATCGAGATCGATGGCAACCGGCTGACCTATATCGGCTGCGGTTCGGTGGAACCGCCGGACAATCTGCCGTTGGCAAGCCGGCTGCTCGGCATTCATGAGGGGCTCGCCAAGATCCTCGGCGATTTCCAGCCGGCAGAGGCAGCGGTGGAGCAGACCTTCGTCAACAAGGACGGCGTCGCGACGCTGAAGCTCGGCCAGGCGCGCGGCATCGCCATGATGACGCCGGCGATGTTCGGCATTGCCGTCGCCGAATATGCGCCCAATCAGGTGAAGAAGACCGTGGTCGGCGCGGGCCACGCCGACAAGAACCAGATCCAGATGATGCTGAAGATACTGCTGCCGAAGGCCGAGCCGAAATCCGCCGATGCGGCCGACGCGCTGGCCATCGCCATCACCCATGCGCATCACCGTCAGAGCACGGCACTGCGCCTCAAGGTCGTCGGCGCGTGATCGGCAAGCTCAAAGGCCTGATCGACAGCTATGGCGAGGACTATGTGATCCTCGATGTACAGGGCGTCGGTTATCAGGTGCATTGTTCCGCTCGCACGCTGCAGGCACTGCCGCAGGCGGGCGAAGCTGCGGTGCTCGCCATCGAAACCTATGTCCGCGAAGACCAGATCAAGCTGTTCGGATTCCGCAGCGATATGGAGCGCGAATGGTTTCGTCTGCTGCAGACCGTGCAGGGCGTCGGCGCCAAGGTCGCGCTTGCCGTGCTCAGCACGCTGCCGCCGGCCGACCTCGCCAATGCCATCGCGCTGCGCGACAAGACGGCCGTGGCGCGCACGCCGGGCGTCGGTCCTAAAGTGGCCGAACGCATCGTCAGCGAATTGAAGGACAAGGCGCCGGCCTTTGCGTCCGTCGATCCGGTGGTCGCGCAACTCGCCGGCGCGATGGACGACAACCGCGCACCAGGCGCCGTCAGGGATGCGATCTCCGCGCTGGTCAATCTCGGCTATGGCCAGCCACAGGCGGCGGCCGCCGTCGCAGCGGCGTCGCGCAGCGCAGGCGAGGGTGCGGAAACGGCGCAACTCATCAAGCTCGGGCTGAAGGAATTGGCGAAGTGAGCCTTGCCAGAATCGCCCGCGTGATCGGCATTGTCGCGATCTTCGGTATTGTCGGTTCGCTATCCGTGGCTGCACTTGTGTCGTTGCTTGTGGTCGGTCTGGGTGCGTCGATCCTGCAATTGATCTTCTTTGTCGCCGATCTCGATGGTTTCAGATCGCTTGTGTCGATTGCACTGTGGTTGCTGGCATTCGTTGCTGCATTGGCGGCGCTGCTGCCGTCGCTCGGTGCCGGCGTCGTCTTTGCGCTGCTCGCCGTCTATGCCGGGCAAAACACGATCTGGATGGCGTGGCTCGCTGCGGGCGTCGGCATTGCCGGCTTCATCGGGTTTGGAATGTTCGTTCAGCCCTCGGAATCGTCGGCGGTGATTTTGCCAGGCGTTCGATCGTTTACGCAGGCGCTGTCGCTCTCGATATTGCTCGCGGGTATTGCCGTGATTCCAGCCAGCCTGTGCTGGTGGTTCGCGCGGCCGTTGCACCGTGGTAACGTCGCATCATGAATACGCCACCCGATCGCATGGTTACACCTGAGCGCCGCTCTGACGATGTCGGCGACACCACGCTGCGCCCGCAGTCGCTGTCCGATTTCGTCGGCCAGGCACAGGCGCGCGCGAATCTGCAGATATTCATCGATGCAGCTCGTAAGCGCGGTGAGGCACTGGATCACACATTGTTTGTGGGCCCGCCCGGCCTCGGTAAGACCACGCTGGCGCAGATCGTGGCGCGCGAGCTCGGTGTCGGCTTTCGCGCGACATCGGGGCCGGTGATCGCCAAGGCCGGCGATCTAGCGGCATTGCTGACCAATCTCGAAGAGCGCGATGTGCTGTTCATCGACGAGATCCACCGTCTCAGCCCTGCAGTCGAGGAAGTGCTCTATCCCGCGATGGAGGACTTCCAGCTCGATCTCATCATCGGCGAAGGCCCTGCGGCGCGCTCTGTGAAAATCGAGCTGTCGAAATTCACGCTGGTCGGCGCGACAACCCGTGCGGGTCTGCTGACCAATCCGCTGCGCGATCGTTTCGGCATTCCGCTGCGGCTGAATTTCTACACGATCGACGAGCTCGAAAAGATCGTCACGCGCGGCGCCCGCGTGCTGGACATCGGCATGACCCCTGATGGCTCTAACGAGATTGCGCGCCGCGCCCGCGGCACGCCGCGCATCGCTGGGCGTCTTTTGCGCCGTGTGCGCGACTTTGCCTCTGCTGCGGATGCGTCTGCGATCGATCGCAAAATCGCCGACCACGCGCTGTCCGCGCTGGAAGTCGACAGCGCGGGTCTCGATGCGATGGATCGCCGCTATCTCACCACCATCGCCATGAACTATGCCGGTGGTCCCGTTGGTGTCGAGACCATGGCGGCCGCGCTGTCCGAGCCGCGTGATGCCATCGAGGACATCATCGAGCCCTATCTGATCCAGTGCGGCTATCTGCAGCGCACCCCGCGTGGGCGCTTGCTGACGTCGAATGCATTCAAGCATCTAGGATTGAGTGAGCCGAAGCGAGATGCGAGCCAGATCGGATTGTTTGGCGAGGAGGAGTAGCGCAATGACCGACAAGATTATCGGCGTGGTCGCCGCGCTGATCCGTGACGATGCAGGGCGCATGCTGGTGGTGCGCAAGCGTGGCACCGAGGCCTTCATGCAGCCGGGCGGCAAGCGCGATGCCGGCGAAGACGATCTGGCCGCGCTGGAGCGCGAGATCAGCGAAGAGCTGGGCTGCCGGATGGTGCCGGGTTCTGCGCAGGCGCTCGGGCAATTCAACAGCGTTGCCGCGAATGAACCGGGGTGGCAGGTGCAGGCCAGTGTCTATGCGGTGAAGGTGGATGGAGCGATCGCACCCCAGGCCGAGATCGCCGAAGCGATTTGGATCAATCCAACTGCGCCTGAGGCTATCGTCTTGGCGCCATTGACGCGTGATCACGTGCTGCCACTCGCAGCTCACGGCTTTTCGTTATGACCGGTTCTACGACCTTCCATCTCGACGGCGCCATCGCCGACGGCCTGCATCGCATGCAGGTGCGGCGCCATGGCCTTTGTGGGGTCTTTTAAGAGCCAAGAGATCGAAGGGGTGCTCGGACGGACGCCGGCTTCGCGAGCGCTTTGATCTCGTCCTTAGCACAGGCGCAATTGTCGCCGCGCGGATCAGCCTTGCCCAACATTGGTGGCCGCTAGGCCTGAACCGTCGATGCGGCGATCTCGTCCAGTACTTCGGTCAATCGGTCTACGGCCCAATCCACCTGTGACTCGTCGATAATCAAGGGGGGCGCAAAGCGTATCGTGTTCCGGTGAGTATCTTTGGTCAGCACTCCCGCCTGAAGCAAGCGGCTGATCACCGTACCGGCACTAGCCATGTTACGGTGTAACTCGACCCCCGCAAACAAACCGCGACCGCGCACCTCGCGGATGATTGGATTTTTGATCGCAGAGAGCCGATCGAGGAGATGCGCGCCGACAGTCGCGGCACGTTCAATCAATCGCTCGTCGATTAGTGTGTCGAGGGCGGCTAATCCAACCGCTGATGCAATCGGGTTGCCTCCGAATGTGCTGCCGTGGTCACCGGGAGTGAAAACCTGCATGACCTCGCGACGGGCGAGGAAAAGCGAAACCGGTAACATCCCGCCGCCGAGCGCCTTGCCGAGCATCAGACCGTCGGGTGTTACTCCTTCATGCTGACACGCGAGCAGACGTCCGGTGCGTCCCAGACCGCTCTGGATCTCGTCGCACAGCAGCAGCACGTTGTTCGCCTTGCAAATGCGCGCGGCCTCAGCGAGATATCCAGGGGGCGGCACATTGATCCCGCCTTCGCCTTGAATTGGTTCGACCAGAAAGGCCGCGGTGTCAGGGGTAACGGCCGCGGCGAGCGCCGACGCATCGCCGAACGGCACGCGCGTGAAGCCGGGCGGGAACGGCCCGAAGCCGTCGCGATATTGGGTTTGCGAAGAAAAGCCGACGATCGAGATGGTACGGCCGTGGAAATTTCCCTCCGCGACGATGATTTCGGCCCGGTCAGTCGGCACTCTCTTGACCCTGTAGGCCCATTTACGTGCCGCCTTGAGCGCCGTCTCGACGGCTTCCGCGCCGCTGTTCATCGGCAACGCGGCGTCCATACCGGTAAGTGCACAAGCCTTCGCGAGGAAAGGCCCCAGCCGATCGCTGAAATAAGCGCGCGAAATCGTATCCAGGCGTTGTGCCTGTTCTGTCAGCGCCTTGACGAGGCGCGGATGGCAATGGCCGAAGCTCGCCGCCGAATATGCGCCCATCATGTCGATGTAGCGTCTGCCAGCCTCGTCCCACACGTAGACACCAGCCCCGCGGACGATCGTGACCGGCAACGGTGCATAGTTTCCTGCGCCAAAACGGGCTTCGAGACCGGCGAAATCAGTCATGACAAGCGCTCCTGCCGCGTTCCTCCCCCGCACCGGTTCGGCATGCCATCCCGACCGTTGGTGAGGGCGCACAAGCAGAACTACATCGTGAGATCACCGCTCATGGCGCGCTCTCCCGATTGGGCGCGCGTAAGGCGATGCGCACCTCAGTTCTGATGTAGGAAGGCCGACGCAGAAAAAACAGGTGCGAGGGCTCAAGACAGGCACCGCCACCTCTCCCATTCTGCTATAATCCGTTCATGACGATCGGGATTACCGGGCCCGAACGGAAGACGCCAGGGCGAAACGCCGTGGTCGGGGTGATTGTGACTGCCATCTTCTCCGGAATTTGCCTGATCCTTCTCGCGATTGTCGGCGACTTCTTGGTCGACTGGATGTGGTTCTCCGCGGTCGGCTATTCGCAGGTTTTTTGGACATCGATCGGCGCGAAAGCCGCAGTCTTTTCTGTCGTCTTCGCGGCAACTGCCGTCATTGCGTGGGCAAACGCCCGGCTGGCACTTTTTCTTGTCCGACGGCGGCGAGGCCGGCTTCCCGTCGACTTCGACTGGAAGCTCGCGGCCACCGCGGTGTCGCCCGATCCGTTCGAATTCATACGCGATCGGTTGCCATGGCGCCTTGCCATCGCTGGCGGCGCCGGATTCCTCGCTCTGCTTGTTGCATGGGAGGAGGTCGGCAATTGGAGCATCATTCTGCAGTTCCTCTATCAGGTGCCATATGGCGCGAATGATCCGCTGTATGACAAAGATATTGGATTCTATCTGTTTTCTCTGCCCGCCTATATCGGCATCAAGAATTGGGCATTGCTAACGCTGTTCATGAGCGCGCTTCTCGCCGCAGTGATCTATTGGCTGCATGGTCAGATCGAATACCAGGTCCAGCGGTGGTCGATATCACCGCCAGTGGTTGCTCACGGCTCGGCGCTGCTCGGCTTGCTCTTTGTGGTGAAGGCATGGTCCTACGGACTCGACCGCTATTTGCTGCTCTACGGAGACAATGGCGTAGTGGTCGGCGCGAGCTACACCGATGTCCACGTGCAGCTACCCGTTCTCTGGTTGCTGCTCGGGCTTTCGATCGTTGCGGCATGCGCCGCGTGGGCGAACCTGTGGGCGCGTACCTACTGGCTCCCCACTGCCGCGACGTTGCTCGTCTTCGGGGGCGCTTTCCTGCTGTCCGGCGTGATCCCGATGCTGTTTCAGCGGTTCTACGTGAAACCGAACGAACTGGAACTGGAGCGGCCCTACATCGAACGCAGCATCCGTCTGACCAGGGAAGCCTATAATCTCGACAACATCGCCGCCAAGCCCTTTCCTGCCGAACAGGACCTTACCTTCGCGACACTCGAAGCCAACAAGGCGACCATCGAGAACATCAGATTGTGGGACGGGCAGCCGCTAGCCGATACCTACGCCCAGCTGCAGGAGATACGCACCTACTACAAATTAAGTGACCTGGATGTCGACCGCTACTGGCTTCGCGGCACCTACCAGAGCGTGATGCTGTCGGCACGCGAGCTCAGATCCTCACTGCTACCGCCGAACGCCCAGACGTGGGTCAACCTGCATCTGCTGTTCACCCACGGCAATGGAGCGGTGATGAGCCCGGTAATGCACAAGAGCTCTGAAGGGCTCCCGTTGCTTTACCTGCGGGATATTCCTCCCGTTGCGGACGGAGGCCCCGAAATCCGCGAACCGCGCATTTATTATGGACAAGAGGAGAGCAACTACGTTGTCGTCAGGACGACCACGCCGGAATTCGACTATCCGAAGGGGAGTGAAAACGCATACACGGTCTACGACGGTGCCGGTGGCGTACCGCTGACGGGTATGGTGCGAAAAATCATCTTCGCTCACCACTTTAACGACATGAATCTGCTGCTCTCCAGCTACATCACCGACGACAGCCGGATCATGATCCGGCGCAATATCGGGGAACGGCTACGCACGATCGCCCCGTTCCTCAGCCTCGACCACGATCCCTATCTGGTCATCAGCGAAGGGCGGATGTTCTGGATCCAGGATGCCTATACAACCAGTAACTATTTTCCCTCTGCGCAGCCTGCGCCCGGCCGCAATCTGAATTACATCCGCAATTCCGTGAAGGCCGTCGTCGACGCCTATAACGGCAGTGTCGACTTTTATCTGATGGACCAGGAGGATCCGATCGTAGCCACCTACCAACGAATCTTTCCGGGGCTATTCAAGCCGTTTGCGGCAATGCCGTCCGATCTGCAAAAGCACATTCGCTATCCCGAGGACCTCTTCCTGATTCAGGCGCAGCTTTACCAGACCTATCACATGGCATCTGCCGACGTTTTCTATAACCGGGAGGATCTTTGGCAGTTTCCGCGCCAGCCGGCCGGCGACGGCGTCGCGCCGATGGTCCCTTACTACATCGTGATGCGGCTGCCCGGCGAAACCCAGGCCGAGTTCTTTATCATGATCCCCATGGTGCCAAGCCGACGCGACAACATGATCGCATGGCTGGCAGCGCGCTGCGACGCTCCCGACTATGGAAAATTGATCGTCTACGAATTTCCCAAGGAGAAGCTCGTCTACGGACCGTTCCAGATCGAGGCGCGCATTCATCAGAACACGGAGATCTCCCAGCAAATATCGTTGTGGAACCAGATGGGTTCACGGGTGATCCGCGGAAACCTGCTGGTGATCCCGATCGAGAATTCGATCCTGTACGTATCGCCGCTGTACCTGCGCGCGGTCCACGGGCACTTGCCGGAGCTCAAGCGTGTGATCGCCGCCTACGGCGAGCATGTCGTCATGAAAGAGACGCTTGCCGAGGCCTTGTCCGCGCTTTTCATCGAAACTAACGCGTCACCGACATCGCTGGGTGCTGCGACGGAAATGCCACGTGCGAGCCCTGCGGAAAACAGGGCGCAGGAGGCGTTTGATCGCTATAACGAGGCAATGAAGCTGTTGAGGTCTGGGGATTGGGCAGGCTTCGGTGTGCAGATCGACGGGATGCGCGGTCTTTTGGAGAAAATGAGCCGGGAATCGGCCGGGCACTGACCAGCGCCGGCTAATTGCCATTCGACAAAGAGATGCGCGTCCCCGCAACCAAGATTCCAGGTGCATCCCAAGCAAGGTTCCAGCCCAAAGCGATTGGCGCTTGCTGAGGAAGGTGCCTCTGTGCAAGACGATTACTCCCCGGAGTGTGATAAGAGGAATCTCCCTGTGACAGCCTCTCTTGATGGCGAAATTCGCGACGGTCGTCATCATATGCGGGTTCGCGTTTATTTCGAAGATACTGACGCCGGCCAGATTGTTTATCACGCAAACTTTCTGCGTTTCATGGAACGCGGCAGAACGAATTACTTGCGTTTGCTCGGAACCAGTCAACAAGAGCTGCTGAAAGAAGCGCGAGAGGATGCGCCCGGCTTTGCCTTCGTTGTTCGTTCGATGAAAATTGATTTTCTAAAACCGGCAGTCCTGGACGATCTGCTTGACGTCGTCACGGTTCCACAAGAGGTGAGGGGCGCCTCGATCATGCTGGGTCAGGAAGTGCGCCGCGGCGATGAGTTGCTGCTTGAGGCCAAGGTCAAGGTGGCCTTTGTCTCCGGCGGCCGCGCCAAGCCGATCCCGAAAGCGCTGCGGATTGCCATGAAGGCCGATCAGATTTAGCAATCGCCCAATAGGCGGAATGGCATCGACTCCGCATGCGGCAGGGCTACAATCCCTGCAACATCGCAAAGCCGAGGGTCCCATGTCGCGTCCACCGTTTCCGCCCTTCACCCGAGAGAGCGCCGCCCAGAAGGCCCGCATGGCCGAGGATGCCTGGAATTCACGCGATCCGGTGAAAGTGTCGCTCGCCTATACCGAGGACTCGACCTGGCGCAATCGCGGCGAGTTCTTTCAGGGGCGCCCGGCGATCGTCGAATTCCTCACCCGTAAATGGGCGAAGGAGCACGAATACCGGCTGATCAAGGATTTGTGGGCGTTCGACGGCAATCACATTGCCGTGCGCTTTCAATATGAATGGCACGATGACGCCGGCAACTGGCATCGCTCCTATGGCAATGAGCAATGGGAGTTTGACGAGGCCGGCCTGATGCGCCGCCGCGAGGCGAGCATCAACGATGTGGCCATTGCCGAGAAGGATCGCCGTTTCCTGTGGCCGGCGCCGGGGCCGCGTCCGGCCGATGTGCCGGGTCTCGGCACCGACCCGTTCTAACTAAAGCGAACCGCTATCGACCACGAATTCGACGCGCTCGGCGACGAAGCGCGAATGCGTAGCGCTGAGCGGCGTGCCGTCGGCATCCACATCGATGGAATCGACAATCAAGATCGGACGCCCGAGTGCGACACCAAGCCGTGTCGCATCGGTCGCGTCGATGATCCCCGCGGTGACCTTCGTCGAGGCGCGGCGATAGTCCTTGATGCCGTAATGCGCCAGGGCCTTGGTCATCGAGCGCACGCGCTCATAGACCTTGCCGAAATCGGGAAAGCGTTCGGCCGACAGCCAGTTGGTGCCGACGCAGATCGGCGTCTTGTCCGCCAACCGCAAGGCTTCAATGCGGATCAGCGGAGCGCCGGCTTTGAGGCCAAGCTGCCTTGCGAGATCGCGTGTTGCCACATCGTCCCAGGCTCCGATCAATTGCGCTTGCGGCTCGCGCCCGCCGGCACCGGCAATTTCCGAGAAGCGCGTGCGTGATCGCAGGGGATATGCAAGCTTTGGCGATTCCACATAGGTGCCGCTGCCGCGCTCGGCGCGCACCAAGCCGCGTTCGGCCAGGGTCGCGAGGGCGCGGCGCACGGTGTGGCGATTGACGCGGTAGATGTCAGCCAGTTCGGTCTCGCCGGGCAGCTTTTCGCCAGCGCCATAGCGGCCATCTGCAATGCCGCGCTCGATGCCGTCGGCGACGTGCCGCCACAATGCAACGCCTGTTGGCTTGTCCTGAATGGTCACAAAATCGGTCCCGGAATGATGTCGACCACGCATTAGCGAAAAATCGTGCCGCTGTCACGAAACGGTCATTGCCTCCGCCTATAAAGTTGTCTAGTAAATCATACAACTTGTTGAGCGACGGTGACATGACTTCATCCTCCCTGAACCACCAGCAGGCCCGGCGCCGTGAGGCGATGGGGGTGCTTGGGCACTGCGCCACGGCGGATATCGCCGGTTATCTCGATGCAGTGGCTGTTCCCGCCTATGAACAACTGCGTCAGCCGGAGAATGGCCTAGTGATGCTGCGCGGCCGGATCGGCGGCGATGGCGCGCCATTCAATCTCGGCGAAGCGACGGTGTCGCGTGCCGCTGTACGGCTTGCCAGCGGCGAGGTTGGCTTCGGTTACACACTCGGTCGTGACGGCGCGAAGGCGCAGCTGATCGCGCTCTGCGATGCACTCATCCAGACCAGTGAATTTTCAGATGCTGTCGAGACCAAGGTGCTCGCGCCGCTGCGCGCGCGCGTCGTCGCCGATAGCAAGCGCAAGGCCGCAGAGACGGCGGCAACCAAAGTCGATTTCTACACGCTCGTGCGCGGGGAGGGCTGATCATGACGACAGTTGCGGAAATGCCGGCCGGTTTCGCGGATAAGGTGCTTGCAGCGCAATCGACCTTCCGTTCGGTGATGGATGCGATGGCGCGTCCCGGCACCGTGCAGCGGATTCAGGCTGTTTCGGGCGTACCTGCGCCGATGATGCGCGGCGCGGCCGCTATCGCGCTCACGCTGTTCGATCAGGACACGCCGGTGTGGCTCGATAGCAAGTTGGCGGCGACGATGGATGTTGCCAAGTGGATCAAGTTTCACACCAGCGCGCCGGTCATCGCCGATCCCGCCGTGTGTGCCTTCGCCGTGGTGGCTGATGCTGCCGCGCTGCCGTCCTTCGAGCACTTCGCCTTCGGCACCGGCGAATATCCGGATCGCTCCACCACGATCATTCTGCAGGTGGCGAGCCTGACTGAAGGCCCTGCCTATGAGCTGCGCGGCCCCGGTATCGATGGTGCCACAATCCTGCGTGCTGCGATCGGCGTGCCGGATCTGCTGGATCGCCTTGCGCTGAATGCCTCGCTGTTTCCCCGCGGCATCGACCTCGTGCTGGTGTCCGGCGAATCCATTGTCGCGCTACCGCGTACCACGCGTCTTGTCGCGAAGGAGGGCTGAGCATGTATGTCGCCGTCAAGGGTGGCGAACGCGCCATCGAGAATGCGCATCGTCTGCTCGCTCATGAACGCCGCGGTGATCGCGATGTGCCGGAAGTATCGCTGGCACAGATCTCCAATCAGCTCGGTCTCGCCGTCGATCGCGTGATGACCGAAGGCTCGCTCTATGACCGCGAGCTCGCGGCGCTGGCCATCAAGCAGGCACGCGGCGACATGATCGAGGCGATCTTCCTGCTGCGCGCCTTCCGCGCGACGCTGCCGCGGTTCGGTTCGAGTGAGCCCGTCGATACGTCGCAGATGCAGGTGCGTCGCCGCGTCTCCTCGACCTTCAAGGACATGCCGGGCGGCCAGGTGCTTGGCCCGACCTTCGACTATACGCATCGTTTGCTCGATCCGGTGCTGACCGGCGAATCCTCGCCCGAGCAGCCGGCCATGACCGATGCAGAGCCGGGTGTGATGCCGCGCGTCACCGATATTCTTGGCCGCGACGGCCTGATCGAAGCCTCGCCCGCAGAAGATCCCGAAAAGCCTGTCGGCGATCTCACGCGCGACGCGCTGAGCTTCCCGGCAGACCGTGATCTGCGCTTGCAGAATCTCGCGCGGGCCGATGAAGGCTTTCTTCTGTCGCTCGGCTATTCATCGCAGCGCGGTTATGGCCGTAACCATCCTTTCGCCGGCGAGATTCGCCTCGGTGAAGTCGAGGTCGAATTCATGGCCGAGGATGTCGGCTTTGCCGTGCCGCTTGGCTCGATCACGCTGACCGAGTGCCAGATGGTCAATCAGTTCAAGGGCTCGGATACCGAGGCGCCTTGCTTTACCCGCGGTTACGGTCTCGCCTTCGGCCAGTCTGAGCGCAAGGTGATGTCGATGGCGCTGGTCGATCGCACGCTGCGTGCACGCGAACTCGGCGAGGACATCAAGGCGCCGGCACAGGACGAGGAATTCGTCATGTCGCATTCCGACAATGTGCAGGCGACCGGCTTCGTCGAGCATCTGAAGCTGCCGCATTATGTCGACTTCCAGTCCGAACTGGGCTTGCTCCGCAAGCTGCGCAAGGAATTCGCCGACGCCAACGAGACGCCCGTTGCTCTTCAGGAGGCCGCGGAATGAACGCGCCGACATATAACTTCGCCTATCTGGACGAGCAGACCAAGCGGATGATCCGCCGCGCCATTCTCAAGGCGATCGCGATCCCCGGCTATCAGGTGCCGTTCGCCAGCAGGGAAATGCCGATGCCCTATGGCTGGGGCACCGGCGGCGTGCAGGTCACGGCGGCGATCCTTGGCCCCATCGACAAACTCAAGGTGATCGACCAGGGCTCTGACGACACCACCAACGCGATCTCGATCCGTAAATTCTTCGAGAAAACTGCCGGCGTTGCCGTGACCACGAGCACGGGCGATGCGACTGTGATCCAGACACGGCATCGCATTCCCGAAGCGATGCTGCAGGCGCATCAGGTGCTGGTCTATCAGGTGCCGATCCCCGAGCCGCTGCGCTTCCTCGAGCCACGTGAGACAGAGACGCGGCGGATGCATGCGCTCGCCGAATACGGCTTGATGCATGTAAAGCTGTATGAAGACATCGCGCGCTTCGGCCATATCGCCACGTCCTATGCCTATCCGGTGAAGGTCAATGCGCGTTACGTGATGGACCCGTCGCCGACGCCGAAATTCGACAATCCGAAGATGGACAATTGCGCGGCGCTGCAACTGTTCGGTGCCGGCCGCGAGAAGCGCATCTATGCGATCCCGCCTTACACATCGGTGGTGTCGCTGGATTTCGAGGATCATCCATTCGAGCCCTACAAGCACAAGGCCTGCTGCGCGCTGTGCAATGCCGAGGATAGCTATCTCGACGAGATCGTCACCGACAACAAGGGCAGCCGGATGTTCGTCTGCTCCGACACCGACTATTGCGAAACGCGGCAATCACAGGGGCATCGCGGCAGCGAGAATGCTGCGCCTTATGCGGAGAGCGCAAATGCTTGATGTGACAGTGAATTCGATTGAGATGAACACGCGTAGTTCTGCGAGTGCTGAGCCGTTGCTTGTTGCGGCAAACCTGGGAAAATCTTATGGCCGTCTTGCGGCATGCCGCGATGTGTCGTTCGGATTGTACTCCGGCGAAGTGCTGGCCATCGTCGGCGAGTCCGGGTCCGGCAAATCGACACTGCTGCAGATGCTCTCCGCCCAACTGGCGCCGACCAGCGGCCGCGTCTCCTACCGGATGCGCGACGGCGTGACCCGCGATCTCGCGACGATGGGCGAAGCCGAGCGGCGCTTCCTGTTTCGCACCGACTGGGGCTTTGTGCATCAGGACCCGGCGATGGGGCTGCGCATGGCGGTCTCGGCCGGAGCCAATGTCGGCGAGCGGTTGATGGCTGTGGGCCAGAACCACTACGGCAAGATTCGTGACACGGCGACCTCGTGGCTCGAGCGTGTGGAAATTTCGCCCGAGCGGATCGACGATGCGCCGCGGACTTACTCTGGCGGCATGCGGCAGCGGTTGCAGATCGCGCGCAACCTCGTCACCGAACCGCGTCTCGTCTTCATGGACGAACCGACCGGCGGTCTCGATGTCTCCGTGCAGGCGCGCTTGCTGGACATGATGCGCACGCTGGTCAGCGAGCTCGGTCTCTCGGCCATCGTTGTGACGCACGATCTCGCGGTGGCGCGGTTGCTGTCGCATCGCGTGATGGTGATGCAGGGCGGCCGCGTGATCGAAACGGGGCTCACCGATCAGGTGCTCGACGATCCCAGAGAGCCCTATACGCAATTGCTCGTTTCCTCGATCCTGCCGGCGTGAGGTCCACATGATTCCGATGATCGATATCCGCAACGCCGAAAAGACCTTCGTGATGCACCTGCAGGACGGCATTCGCCTGCCGGTGGTGCGCAACGTCTCGTTCCATGTCGCGCCCGGCGAATGCGTGGTGCTGTCCGGTCCCTCGGGGGCGGGCAAGTCGTCGATCCTGAAGATGATCTTCGGCAATTATCGCTGCGACGGCGGCACCATCGGCGTACGCCACAACGGTGATGTCATCGATATCGCCACCGCCGAGCCGCGCGAGATCCTGGGTGTGCGCCGCGACACCATCGGCTATGTCAGCCAGTTCCTGCGCGCGGTGCCGCGTGTCGCCGCCATCGATGTCGTGGCCGAGCCGCTGCTCGCTGCCGGCGTAACGCGCGAGGAGGCGCGTGCGCGTGCGGGGGCGTTGCTCAAGCGCCTCAACATTCCCGAGCGGCTGTGGAAGCTGCCGCCCTCGACCTTTTCCGGCGGCGAGCAACAACGCGTGAATATCGCGCGCGGTTTTATCTCCGATCTGCCGATCCTGCTGCTGGATGAACCGACTGCGTCGCTCGATGCCGCCAACCGAGCCGTGGTCGTTGAACTGGTCGCCGAGAAAAAACGTGCCGGCGTCGCCATGGTTGCCATTGTGCATGACGACGAAGTGCGGCACTTGATCGCCGACCGGCTGGTGGACGTCGCATCCTTCGCCGCTGCTGCCTGAGAAAGAGAACCATGACCGCATCATCGACCGAAACCGTCATCGGCAACGCCAGGATCGTTCTTGCCGACCGCGTCATCGACAAGGGCTGGATCGCCTTCGCTGGTGGACGCATCGCCGAATTCGGCGAGGGTGATGCGCCACGCGGTAGCGACGATGCGCGCGGCGATCTGATTATGCCCGGCCTGATCGAATTGCACACCGATCATCTCGAAGCCCATTTCATGCCGCGGCCGAAGGTGTTCTGGGATCCCATCGCTGCCGTCGTCTCCTATGACGGTCAACTTGCCACGTCCGGCATCACCACGGTGCTCGACTCGGTGCGGGTCGGCTGCGAGGACTCAAGCCAGGGCATCGACAGCTACGCCGGCCTGCTGGTGGATTCGATTGCCTCTGCCGGCGAAGCCAGTCTCCTGCGGGTCGATCACTTCCTGCATCTGCGCTGCGAGATTCCGATGCCAACCGTGGTCGAGGAAGCGAAGGCGCTCTTGGCGAAGCCGAACGTCCGGCTGATGTCGCTGATGGATCATACGCCCGGGCAGCGCCAGTTCCGCGACGAAGAAAAGCTGCGCACATACTATCGCGGCAAGGGTGGCAAGAGCGATGCCGAGCTTGATGTGATGTTCGCGCAACGTCTGGCCTGTCAGCAGCAATATGCGGCCGGCAATATGCGTGCGATCGTGGCGCTGGCTCACGGGCGCAATATTCCGCTGGCGAGCCATGACGACACTACGGAAGACAACGTGACCGAAGCCGTTGGAGACAAGGTCTCGGTGGCCGAATTCCCGACGACGCTGGAAGCGGCCCAAGGCCTGCACAAGGCCGGCATCGGCATCCTGATGGGGGCGCCGAATGTCGTCCGCAACGGCTCGCATTCCGGCAATATCGCGGCTATCGATCTCGCCCGCGAAGGCATGCTGGATATTCTGTCGTCGGACTATGTGCCGTCGAGCCTTCTGATGGGAGCCCTGCAGCTCTCGAGCAAGGTGCCCTCCATCGATCTCGCCAGCGCGATCCGAACCGTGACCAAGCGGCCCGCGGAAGCCGTCGGGCTCATGGACCGCGGCGAGATTGCGGTCGGCAAGCGCGCCGACGTGATCCGCGTCCATGTGGCGCATGAGGTACCGGTGGTGCGCAATGTCTGGCGCGAAGGACATCGGGTGGCATGACCGACACCGCGGCGATATCCGAAGCGCAAGCAGGCCGGATCGGCCCCGGCCGGTTGGTGCTGGTGGTCGGCCCGTCGGGTGCCGGCAAGGATACGCTGATCGGTCTGGCGCAGGCCGCCTGCGCGGATGACGACAATGTGGTGTTCACGCGCCGCGTGGTGACTCGCGAGGCGTCGGAATTCGAAAATAATGCGCAGGTCACGCCGGAGGCGTTCCGTCACGCCCAGGCCAGCGGCGCCTTCGCCGTCCACTGGGAAGCGCATGGTCTTTGTTATGCGCTTCCGCGCTCGATCGATGATGCGCTTCGCGCCGGCCGCAATGTCGTTGCCAATATCTCGCGGACGGTTATCCCGGCGCTACGTGCCGCTTATGAAGATGTCGTCGTGGTGTCGATCACGGCGCCGCCGGACGTGCTTGCGGCGCGACTTGCGGCGCGGGGACGCTCAAGCGATGGGCCGATCGGCGATCGGCTCAAGCGCAGCGTCGAGACATCAGGTGCGGACGTCACGATCAACAATATTGGTGTCGCGGAAGATCATGCGGATGACCTGATACGGGTCATCAGGGGTCAATAGATACGGCGGAGGGGAGTGCGGCCATGTCGGTGATCGAAACCATCGAGCAGCTCGAGGAGATCTACGGCCGTCTCGATGACATCGGCGAAGCATCCACCGCCAAGGTAGCCGACTGCGTAACGGCGCAGTATCGGCGGCTGATCGAGGTCTCGCCCTTCGCCGCACTGGCGACCACCGGCCCCGAGGGGCTGGATTGCTCACCGCGCGGCGACAAACCGGGCTTCGTCCGGATCCATGACGAGCGCACCTTGATGATGCCGGACCGCCGCGGCAACAATCGCGTGGACTCTCTGCGCAACATCGTGCGCGATCCCAAGATCGCGCTGCTGTTTCTGATCCCTGGTGCCGGCACCACGCTCCGCATCAACGGGACGGCGCATCTCTCAACGGACCCGGACCTGCTGGCGTCCTTCGCCGTGGAGGAGAAGGCGCCCCGCACGGTGATTGTGATGACGGTCGGAGAGATCTATTTCCAATGCGCCCGCGCCATCGTGCGGTCCGATCTCTGGAACCCTGATAAACGCGTCGATCCGAAGACTCTGCCGACGCCCGGCGAGATCCTGGCGGAGATGAGCGAGCGCCGGGTCGGCGGTCCGGAATACGATCGGCAATGGCCGGAAAGGGCGCGCCAGACCATGTGGTGAGGGGGCGAATCTGGGGGTGATTTTTGCAGTGCGTTTCTGTCGCCTGCCGCGACTCCGTAGGCCCCTTGTTTCAAGTATTTTGCGCTTGCGAGGGTCCTGAAACCCTGCCGTACAAGTCGAATCGGGGTTTGATGGTCAAAAAACATCATTTTTCCCGGCAAAATCTGTGAAAATTTCATTGAGCACGGGTTTTTTCCCGTAATTCCTCATAGTGTCTGTCTCACCGAATCACGGCAAACCAAAAGGTGCAAAATGGCAGACCAAATGACGAAGTCGCAGCTCATCGAGAAAATCGCTGAGACCACTGAGCTCTCGAAGAAGGACGTCAAGGGCGTTATCGAGACCATGGCGACCCTCGGCTATAAAGAGCTGAAGAAGAGCGGCGTGTTCCTCGTTCCCGGCTTCGCCAAGTTCGTCGTCATCAAGAAGCCCGCCACCAAGGCACGCAAGGGCACCAACCCCTTCACCGGCGAAGCAATGACCTTCAAGGCCAAGCCGGCCCGCAAGATCGTGCGCGCCCGCCCGGTCAAGGCTGCGAAGGACGCGGTCTAAGCGGACCCTCGGCGCGGTCGCCCATGAGGTGACCGCAGCCGACCTGAATTGAGAACGGCGCGGCATTCCCCAGGGGATGCCGCGCCGTTTTCGTTTTGGGAGTGCCTTACCTCTCCCCGCCTGCGGGGAGAAGGCAGTCAGCGCGGCTCTAATCGTTCACGCGCTTCTTGTAGGCGACCGCGTCCATATCCCTGATATCGACGCTGAGGCTTTTGGTATGCGGCAGCAGCAAAACCATTGCCGCGCGCAACGCCTCGCTCACGGCGACTTTCTGCTCGGGTGTGCGGCCCTCGAGCATGGAGACCGACAGGTGGCAGAAGCCTTCGGCCCGGCCGGCCATCAGGTGATGCGCATACGGGATCGCGCGCACCTTGATGTCGGCGGCCTTCATTACCCCGGTGGCGGCGCCGGCATTGTGCAACGCCTGCATCAGGCTGGCGACGTCGAGCGCGTCGCCATGGCCGTCGGTGGAATGTTCGATGACGATATGGGGCATGAGACGACAATTCCTGGTGCGTGTTCAATCTCGGACCTCATGGTGAGGAGGCGCCACTTGGCGCCGTCTCGAACCATGAGTGTAGGGCTCCTCATCCTTCGAGACGCGGCCAAGTGGCCGCTCCTCAGGATGAGGGGACGGCGTTAAAGAAGCAGCGGCTTCACCGAATCCGCGGCATCGCGCAGCAGCGGCAGGAAGCGATCGATCATTTCGCCGGTCGAGACCCGGTCCACATGGGCGCCCATATTGATGGCGGCGACGATGGCGCCATCGTAGCGCCGCACCGGCACCGAGATCGAGCGGAAGCCCGGTTCGGCCTCGCGGTCGACCAGCGAATAGCCTTTCTCGCGGTCGGTGATGATGGTGGCCTTCAGCAATTCCTTGTCGGTCACCGTGAAGGGCGTCATTGCCACGAGGTCCATGGCATCCAGCGTTGCGGTGAGATCGTCGTTGGAGTACTTGCCGAGCATGGCGCGCCCCACCGACGAGCAGAAGGCGGGCAGCCGGTAGCCGAGATCGATGCCGGCGGAGAACACGCGCGCCGGGCTGGCGCGGGCGACGAAGATCACCTCGTGGCCCTCAAGCACCGCGAGCGATGAGATCTCCTGCGCGTCGCTGGAGATGCTGTCGAGCACGGGTTGCAGGATGGTGACGACCTGATTGGACGTCATGTAGGAGCCGGCCAGCGCCAGGACGCGCGGCGATAGCGCGAACAGCTTGCCGTCGCTGGTCACATAGCCTTTGCGTTCCAGCGTGAACAGGATGCGGCGCGCAGTGGCACGCGGCAGATCGGCGGCCTTGGCGACATCGCTCAGCGTCATCGGGCGCGATTGCGTGCCGAACAGTTCGAACACCCGCAACCCCCGATCGAGGCTCTCGATGAAGTCGGTATTGCCGCGTTCGTCGTCGGGGCGCTTGATCTTTGGCATAAGCCGTGGGTCCGCCCTATTTGCCTGCTTCGAATTTTTTCAGATCGAATGACAGGTCGGCGGCCTGTTCTGGTGTTGGCGACAGTGACGCGGTGATCAGGCGACGCGCGATCATCTGGTCGCCGGGCCGGTTGATACTGTCGACGGCCGTGAGCTTGCCGTCGCGATAATAAAACACCGAGAACTTGCCATCATCCATCGACCCGCGGATCACCGCGCTGTCGGTCGGCGCAGAGAGGCCGACAATCTGCAGCTTGGCGTCATATTGATCCGACCAGAAACGCGGCACTGCGTCATAGGCTTCCGGCTTGCCGGCGATCATCGCACCCACAGCCTTGCCCTGATCGGTGGCGTTCTGCACGGCTTCCAGCCGCACGCGACGGCCGGCGAAGCCGTTGTGGTGATTGCTGACGTCGCCGGCCGCATAGATGTTCGGCGCGCTGGTCAGGCCATGTTCATCGACATCGATGCCATTGGTGCAGGTGATATCTGCCTGCGCGGCCAGCTCGTCATTGGCGATGCCGCCAATGCCGGCGACGATCAGGTCCGCGCGCACCCGCAGGCCGCTGGAGCAGACGACCTCATGCACCGCGCTGTTGCCTTCGATGGCAATGACGGATTCGTTGAAGCGGATGTCGAGGCCATGGGAGCGATGGCTATCCAGAAGGAACTGCGAGATCAGCGGCGATACCGCGCGCTCCAGCAGGCGCGACTGCGCCTCGATCAGCGTCACCTTCTTGCCGGCCTTGGCAGCAGTCGATGCCACTTCGAGGCCGATGAAGCCGCCGCCGACGATGACAACATCGTTGGCTGCTTCGAGCCGCGGCTTGAGATGCAGCGCGTCATCAAGGGTGCGCAGATAGACGATGCCGTCGCGCTCATGGCCGGGCACGCTGAGGCGCCGCGCGCGCGAGCCGGTGGCGATGACAAGCTGATCGAAAGGCAGGCTGTCGCCGCCGTCCAGCGCGATCCGGCCGGCTGCACGATCGAGCCCGATGGCGCGATGGCCCAACACCAGTTCGATGCCCTGGGTCTTGAAATAGTCCTCGCCGCGGAGGAAAAGACTGTTGTGCGCGACGTCGCCGGACAGAAATGCCTTGGACAGCGGCGGTCGCTGATAGGGCAGATGGATTTCATCGGCGACGATGCGGATCGGCGCCTGATAGCCCTTCTCGCGCGCGCTGATGCCGGCCTGGACGCCCGCGTAAGAGGCGCCGATGATCACGAGGCCGCTCACGAGCGCTCTCCCTGGGTCCGATCCGCACGCGAATTCAAAGTCTTCGACATCATCAGCTCCTGAATTGCGTGCGTATATTGAACAAGTGTTCGTTTTGCGCAAGGTGATGCTTTGGGCGCGAATTGCTGCATTTGCTCAGTGACGCGGCAAATCCTGCTGCAAAATTCTGCTTGCCTGGAATTAGTCTAACGATAATATTCGCACATTCGTTCGTCTATTGAACATTGTTGATGGAGCGGCGAGATGCATCTGGGTGCGAAATGTCTGATTGCAGGAGCCATTGCAATTGGTGCCTCCGTCTTGCCGGCGGTGGCGCAGCAATCTGACCCGAACGCGCCCCAGGTCGTCCTGACGGGCGGCAAGATCCTCACTCTCGACGGCCAATCGACGATCGCGCAAGCGCTGGCCATCCGCGACGGCAAGATCCTCGCGGTCGGCAGTGACGCCGCGATCAAGCCGCTGGCCGGTCCGCAGACCCGGGTCATCGATCTCGCCGGCAAGTCGGTTGTCCCCGGCCTGATCGACACCCACGCGCATTTCAAGGCGGCCGGGCTCGGCGACTATGTGGTCTATCTCGGCGGCGCCAAGGACGTGGCCGGCGCCCTCGATCTCATTCGGGCGTTCGTTGCGAAGAAGCGGCCCGGCGCGTGGATCACGACCGGCGGCTGGCATCCGCCGTCGCAGCTGGCGGAAAAGCGCTACCTGACCCGCCAGGAACTCGACAGCGTGTCCCCCAACAATCCGGTCTATCTGCGGACCGTCGGTCATTTTTCGATGGCCAATTCGCTGGCGTTGCAGAAGGCGGGCATCAGCAAGAGCACGCCGGATCCAGCCGGCGGCGCGTTCGAGCGGGACGCGAGCGGCGACATCAATGGCGTGCTCGTCGAGACGGCGATCCCGCTGGTTGAGAACATCGTGCCGCCCTACACCGAAGACGAGGAGTTGCGGCAATATCGTCTCGCCGAGGCCGCGCTCAACCGCCTCGGTATCACCAGCGTCGTCGAGGGGGCGACAAGCGCGCGCGACACGCAGATTCTGCAGAAGCTCGCTCTGGCCGGCGATGCGACAGTGCGGGTCGGAACGATGTTTCGACCGGAGCCGCCCGCGGACTCCGCCGGTTGGGACGCCATCATGAGCGGCAACGGCGCCACTTCGGGTTTCGGCGACGATTGGTTGAAGCTCGGCGGCATCAAGATCTTCTACGATGGCGGCATGACCCTGAAGACGGCCATGATGCGCGACGCCTATCCGGACTCGCATGACGATTATCATGGGATCGCGCAGGTTACGCCCGAACGGCTGAAGCAGCTGGTATCGATCGCCAACCTTCGCGGCTGGCGGGTCGGCGTTCACGTCGTTGGCGACCTCGGCGTCGATCAGGTGCTGGATGCGTTCGAAGCCGCCGACAAGGAAAAGTCGATCAAGGATCGCCGCTTCGTTTTGATCCATGCCAGCCTGATCCGCCCCGAACAGATGGAGCGGGCACGCCGCGTCGGGGCGCGGATCGATTTCCAGAACGCCTTCATGTGGGACAAGGCGGCGACGGTCGCGCGTTTTCTCGGCAGGCCGACCGCGGATCGTGCGGTCCCGACGCGCACTTTAATCGAGAAAATGGGACTGGAGAATCTCGGCGCCGGCACCGATTTCCCGGTCAATCCGCTGAACCCGTTCCTCACGATGTATATCATGGTGACGCGGAAGGACCCGGCCGGCCAGGTCTACGGCGCATCCGAAGCGATCGGGCGCGAACAGGCGCTTCGCCTCTATACTAGCGCGGCATCGCGCTACATGTTTGAGGAAACGCGGAAGGGAACGCTGGAGGCCGGCAAGCTGGCCGACCTCGTGGTGCTCTCCGCCGACTTCATGACGGTGCCGGACGACCAGATCAAGGACATCACCGCCGATATGACGATGGTCGGCGGCAAGATTGTATTTCAGCGATAAGCGGCGCATCGCCAGAGTTATAAAGGACATTTTGCCATGATGAGCCAAGAGCAGAACGATCTGATCACTCGCATCGGGCCCAAGGCGCCGGCGGGCAAGCTGATGCGCCAATACTGGCAGCCGGCGGCACTGGTCGATGAGCTCGAAGGGGATCGTCCGATCCGTCCGGTCAAATTGCTCGGTGAAGATTTTGTCCTGTTCCGCGACGAGCAGGGCCGCTACGGCCTGCTGGATCGCGACTGCCCGCATCGCGGCGCAGATCTGGCGTTCGGCCGTCTCGAAGGCGGTGGCGTCCGCTGCGCGTTTCATGGCTGGCTGTTCGACGTCGAGGGCAAGTGCCTGGAGACGCCGGCCGAGCCGAAGACCTCCAAGCTCTGCGCCGGCATCAAGCAGCGGGCTTATCCCGTGGTCGAGAAGGGCGGCATCCTCTGGGCCTATCTGGGCGAGGGCGAGCCGCCGGCATTCCCCGAGCTCGACTGTTTCGCCGCACCCGGCCAATACACCTTCGCCTTCAAGGGCCTGTTCGAATGCAACTGGCTGCAAGCGCTGGAAGTCGGCATCGATCCCGCCCACGCGTCGTTCCTGCACCGCTTCTTCGAGGACGAGGACGTCAAGGCATCTTATGGCAAGCAGTTCCGCGGCGCCTCCGCGGGCACCGAACTGCCGATGACCAAGATCCTGCGCGAATATGATCGCCCGATCATCAATGTGGAATCGACCGAATACGGCCTGCGCCTGATTGCGCTGCGCGAGCTCGACGAGGAGCGTACCCATGTGCGCGTCACCAACCAGCTATTCCCGCATGGCTTCGTCATCCCCATGAGCACGGAGATGACGATCACCCAGTGGCATGTGCCGGTGGATGACGAGAACTGCTATTGGTATGCGATCTTCACCAGCTACACGACGCCGGTCGACAAGAAGAAGATGACCGACCAGCGGCTCGAACTCTACGAGCTGCCGAATTACACCTCGCGCAAGAACAAGACCAACGACTACGGCTTCAATCCGCACGAGCAGAAGCACGAGACCTATACCGGCATGGGCGCCGACATCAATGTCCACGACCAGTGGGCGGTGGAATCCATGGGCAAAATCCAGGACCGAACCCGCGAGCATCTCGGCTCCAGCGACAAGGCGATCATCGCCTATCGCAAGCTGCTGCGTGCGGAGATCGAGAAGGTCGCCGGCGGCCAGAAGCCGATGATGTCGCTCGACGCGGACACCGCGCGCAGCATTCAGGGCCCGGGCACCATGGACGGCATCGGGCCGACCAAGGGCTGGGAAACCTACTGGATGGAAGTCGACGTCGCCCGTCGTCGCGGTGCGCCATGGATGGCGGCGGCCCCGGCCGACCAGACCGAGCCGGGGTCCAACGTCATCCATCTGCCGGCGGCAGAGTGAAGATCGATCAGAACAGCCGCGGGAGAGTGCGTTGAGTTTTGTTGAACGTCACGGTTTGTGGTCCGCGGAGCAGAAGGAAGCAGCCGTCCGGCTGCGCAGTATGGTCGAAGAGCATAAGCTCGAAGTGATCCGGCTGTCGTTTCCGGATCAGCACGGCATCCTGCGCGGCAAGACGCTGATCGCCAGTGAGGCATTGCGCTGTCTCGAAAGCGGCTGCTCGATCACCACGACCATGTTCGCCAAGGACACGTCGCACAAGACGGTGTTTCCGGTGTTCACCGCCGGCGGCGGCTTCGGCATTCCCGAGATGCAGGGCGCGGCCGACGTCCTGATGATTCCCGATCCCAGCACGTTCCGGATATTGCCCTGGGCGCCTGAGACCGGCTGGGTTCTGTGCGACGTGCATTTCGCCGACGGACGTCCGGTGCCGTTCGCGACGCGCAACCTCTACAAGAAGGTGCTCGGCGATCTCGGCGCACGTGGCTATGATTTCGTCGCCGGTCTTGAAGTCGAATTTCATATTTTCAACGTCGAGAACAACCGCATGAAGCCGGAGGATGCCGGCCAGCCCGGCAATCCGCCGGAGGTCAGTCTTCTCTCGCACGGCTACAACTATCTCACCGAGCAGCGCTACGACCAGATGGAGCCGGTGCTCGAAATCATCCGGCGCGACGTGATTGCGCTCGGTCTGCCGCTGCGGTCTGTCGAAGTCGAATACGGCCCGAGCCAGTGCGAATTCACCTTTGCGCCGACTGTCGGCCTGACACCGGCCGACAGCATGGTGCTGTTCCGCTCGGCCGTGAAACAGATCGCGCATCGCCACGGCTACCACGCCACCTTCATGTGCCGGCCGAAGATTCCGAACGTCGTGTCGTCTGGCTGGCATTTGCATCAGTCGATCGTATCGCGTGCAAACGGCGCAAACGCGTTCATGCCGACCGAGGGCACGCAGCCGCTGTCATCGTTCGGGCAGGGCTATCTCGCGGGGCTTCTTACGCATGCGCGTGCGGCGACCGTGTTCACGACACCGACCATCAACGGCTACAAGCGTTATCGCTCCTATTCGCTGGCGCCGGATCGTGCGATCTGGGGCCGCGACAATCGCGGCGCGATGCTGCGTGTGCTCGGCGGTGCCGGCGATTCCGCGACGCGTATCGAAAATCGCGTCGGCGAACCCGCCGCCAATCCCTATCTCTATATGTCGTCGCAGATCCTGTCGGGTCTCGACGGCGTCGATCGCAAGCTCGATCCAGGGCCATCAGCCGATACGCCTTACGAGACCAATGCCGATCTGTTGCCAAAGTCGCTGCGCGAGGCGACCTTCGCGCTCAAGGAAGATCCTTTCTTCCGCGAGAAGATGGGCGCGACGATGGTTGACTATTATACGCATATCAAGAATGCCGAGATCGATCGCTTCCAGGCGGAAGTCTCCGACTGGGAGCAGCGCGAATATTTCGAGATGTTCTGACGCGTCATTTCGGCGCGCTCACGCCGGATCAAACGGGCCATCTCGGCACGTTTATTGAATACAGGTTTGCCGAATAGTTTTCTTAACTTTCCAATGGGGACAATCGCAATGAACAGACGCAGCCAATCCATTCTTGCACTGGCCATTCTCGGCCTGATGACCGGCACGGCCTCCGCCGACACCATCAAGGTCGGCGTGATCGGCACCATGTCGGGCCCTTACGCGCTGTTTGGCAAGAACTTCAAGATGGGCATCGACGCCTGGGTCGCCGAGCATGGCACCAAAGCTGGCAAGCATGATGTCGAATTCATCTATCGCGATGAAGAGAGCCCGAATCCCGCCAAGTCGAAGGCGCTGGCGCAGGAGCTGCTGGTCAAGGACAAGGTGCAATATCTCGCTGGCGTCTATTTCACGCCGAACGCGATGGCCATCGCGCCGCTGCTGGAAGAATCCAAGACGCCGCTGATCGTGATGAATGCGGCGACCTCGTCGATCGTCGAGAAGAGCCCCTATATCGTCCGCACCTCCTTCACCATGTGGCAGAACACCGTGCCTGCCGCGAAAACTGCGTTGAAGAACGGCGCCAAGAAGGTGGCCATCGCGGTCAGCGATTACGGTCCGGGTGTGGATGCTGAAGCGGCATTCAAGAAGACGTTCGAAGGTGAGGGCGGCGCGGTGGTCGAAGCGGTTCGCATTCCGCTCGCCACCACCGACTTCAGCCCGATCATGCAGCGCATCAAGGATTCCGGCGCGGACACCATCTTCACCTTCCTGCCATCCGGCCCGCCGACGCTGGGTTTCGTCAAGGCCTATATCGACAACGGGTTGAAGGCAGGCGGTGTCAAGCTGATGTCGACCGGTGACGTCGTCACCGAGCCGGATCTGCCGAACATTGGCGATGCCGGCATCGGTATCCTCTCGACCTATCACTATTCGGTGTCGCACGATTCCAAGGAAAACGCGGCCTTCCTTGCCACCATCAAGAAGGGCGGCGGCAACCTCGACGAAGTCACCATGACGTCGGTCGCGGCCTATGACGGCGCGCGCCTGATCTACAAGATGATCGAGGCAACTGACGGCAAGCGCGATGCCGCCAAGGCGGTCGACGCCGTCAAGGACATGAAGTGGGTCAGCCCGCGCGGTCCGGTGTCGATCGATCCCACCACGCGTCACATTCGCCAGAACGTCTATCTGCGCAGTGTGGAGAAGGTGGACGGCAAGCTGATCAACAAGGAAAGCCAGACCTTCGCCGATCAGCCGGACTGGGCGCTGAGCGCCAAGTAGGCAATGCCGGGGATTCCGCCTCGTTGCGGAATCCCCCTCTTTCTGCGACATCGTCGCGCGAGATGAGATTTCCTTTGACATGACCAGCCGCGCGCGCTCGCTTCGACTGATCAATGCCCGCATCTATCGTTCTGCCTGGGATGAAACCCCCGCGGACAGCATCGTCGTCAGCGATGGCAAGGTGGTCTGGATTGGTGCAGCGGATGTTGCGCCATCCGCCGACGAGACGATCGATCTCGCGGGCGCCACCGTCATTCCCGGCCTGACCGATGCGCATATCCATCTGTTCGCGATTGCGCATGCGCGCTTGCAGGTGCCGGTGACGCCGCGTGACGCGCCCACGATATCCGATGTGCTTGATTTGCTGGTTGCGCGTGCGCGCGCCATTTCCTGTGATAAATGGGTCTACGGCGCGGGCCTCGATGAGAACGGACTGGCCGAGCATCGACTGCCGACACGGGCCGAGATCGACGGCGCCATTCCCGATCATCCGGTGCTGATCCGCCGCTTCTGCGGTCATGTCGCCGTCGTCAACAGTGCCGCGCTGCGACTGCTGGGCATCGACGATGCTGCCGCCGACCCGGAAGGCGGCACGTTCGGCCGCTCCGAGGATGGCCGACTGGACGGCAGCGCCAAAGAAAGCGCAGCCGAACTGATATTCCGTGCTGCACCGCCGATGGATCGCAATGAGCTCACCGCAGCTCTGCGCGCGACAATTGCCGATAGCGCCAGGTTAGGTCTTGTTGCTGTCGTAGAAGCCGCGGTCGGATTCACCGTCGGCTTCGATGATGAATTCGCGATCTGGAACGAGATCCGCGCAAATGGTGATGTGCTGCCAATGCGGCTCGGCTTCATGAACCAGCTCGACCCGGCTGAAGCGGCGGCGCGTGGGCTGGTGCCGACGCACGACGCCGACTGGCAGTCGATGACGCTGAAATATTTCGCCGATGGCATCGTCGGCGCGCGAACTTCGGCGGTGAGCGAGGATTTCTTCGATACGCCGTCCCGCGGCATGTTCATGCGCGATGAAATCGAACTGCAACGCGTGGTCGCGGAGGCCCATGCGGACGGCTGGCAGGTTGCCGTTCATTGTACCGGCGATCGCGGTATCGACTGCATCATCGAAGCCTATGAGAAGGCGCAGGCGGCACATCCCCGCGCCGATGTCCGGCACCGCATCGAACATTACTTCGTGCCGCCCGCCGGTGGGCTGGCACGGATGAAGGCATTGGGCGCACTCGTCGTCACCCAGCCAAGTTTCCTCACCCGGATGCGGCGCTCGATTGCCGGCGCATTCGGTCCGCGCGCCGATCGTTGCTATCCCGGCCGCTCCGTGATCGACGCGGGTGTCACTTACATCGCCAGCTCCGATGCGCCGACCGGGTCGTGGTCTCCGTGGGATGGCATCGCCGATGCGGTGACCCGCGCCTCGGACAATGGTGCGCCGATCGGGCAGGGTGAAGCCATCAGCGTCCGCGAAGCCATTCACAGCTATACGGTCGGTGGCGCCATCGCGATGAGGCAGGAAGACTGGCGCGGCACGCTGATGCCGGGTACGGCGGCCGATCTGATCGCCCTTGATCGCAATCCCTTCGCCGCCAACTGCCTCCCTCTGAAAGAGACGAAGGTGTTGCTCACCATAGTGCGCGGCGCCGTCGTCCATGACGCCATGCCGCAGTTTCCGGAATGGCGCTCGGGCGCTGCTTCGGCATAGGATCAATCATGCGTACCGTCTTCAGCATCATGATCGACGCCGTCGCCTACGGGATGGTGCTGTTCATCATTTCCATCGGCCTGTCCATCATGATGGGGCTGATGCGCGTCGTGAACCTCGCCCATGGCGCTTTCGCCATGATTGGCGGCTATCTGGCCTCCTATGCGATCCGCGACCTGCATGTGCATTACAGCGTCGCGATCCTGATGGCAGTGGTCGGCACCATCATCGTGTCGATCCCGTTCGAGATTCTGTTGTATCGTCGAATCTACCGGAAGTCCGATCCGCTGATTCAGGTGCTGATGACCATCGGGATCACGTTCTTCATCATCGGCATCGTCAATTTCATCTTCGGCCCGTCGCTGAAATCGATTCCGCTGCCACAGACCCTCAGTGGTCCGCTCGATATCGGTTTCCGCATGCTGCCGACCCATCGCATCTTTGTCATCGCCTGCGGCGTGGTTACGGCGCTGGCGCTGTGGCTTCTGATCGAGAAGACGGAGTTCGGAATCAAGCTACGCGCCTCGGTCGATCATAGTGGTATGGCGGACGCCTTGGGCATCCGCACCGAAATCATCTATGCGGTGACCTTCGCGCTGGCGATCGGGCTCGGCGCATTCGGTGGCGTGGTCGGCGCGGAGATCCTGCCGATCGAACCGTTCTATGCCCTGCGCTATATGGTGACGTTCCTCGTCGTCGTCTCTGTCGGCGGCGCAGGCTCGATCCTTGGCGCTCTGTCGGCGTCGCTCCTGCTCGGCCTCGCCGACACCACCGGCAAATATCTCGCGCCGGAGTTCGGCGACTTCTTCTTCTATCTGTCGGTGATCGTCGTCGTGTTCCTGTTTCCGCATGGCCTATTTGGCAGGTCGCACGCATGAGCGAGATCGTCGCGACCCAGGTTCCGCACAAGCGCAGCATTCCCTTCGGTCAGGAGGCGGCAGGTGCGCTGAGTATCATCGTGCTCGGTGCCATCGGCTACTTCCTGTATCCGGACGATCTGGCGTTCCTGACGCGGCTGATCGGCATCGCATTCCTGGTGCTGTCGCTCGATCTGGTCACCGGCTATTGCGGCGTCGCCACGCTCGGCCATGCCGCGCAATTCGGCGTCGGCGCCTATGCCGCCGGCATTGCTTGCGTGCGTGGCATCACCGATCCCATTGCGTTGCTGGCGATCGGCGTGTTTGCGGGTACCATCATGGGGCTGATCTCCGGCGCGCTGATCACGCGGTTTCGCGGACTGCCGCAACTGGTGCTGTCGATTGCTGTGGGGCAATTGGTCGCCGCACTTGCCAACAAGCTGTCGTGGCTGACCGGCGGCAGCGATGGCCTGTCAGGCATTACACCGGGCAAGGTGTTCGGCATCTTCAATTTCGACATGTACAGCCGCACGGCATTTTTGTTCTCACTGGGCGTGCTGGTCATTGTGTTCGTGCTGCTGCAGCGTTTCGTGCGCTCACCGTTTGGTCTGATGTGCCGCGGCATGAAGGACGACGATCTGCGCGCCAAGATGATCGGCGTCTCGATCTATCCGCGCCTTGTCGTGATGTATGGCGTCGCTGGTGCCGTTGCCGGGATCGGTGGAGCGCTGACGGCGATCAGCACCGGCGTCGTCGGTCTCGATAGCGTCAGCTTCGAGCGCTCGGCGGAAGTACTGGTCATGCTGGTGCTTGGCGGTGCAGGGCATCTGTGGGGCGCGCTGGCGGGGACGATCATCTTCATGATCTTCGAGCATATCGTGGCCGCCGCCAATCCGTTCCACTGGATGACGCTGGTCGGCCTGCTGCTGATCCTGATTGTGGTGTTCGCGCCGCGCGGGCTGATCGAACCGGTGTTGTCGCTGGCCTCCCGCTTCAAGCGCAAGGGAGAGGCGGCATGACCAATCTCCTCGAAGCCCGTGGCGTGTCGTGCTCGTTCGGCGGTCTGCATGTGACGCGCGACGTCAATTTCAAATTGACTGCCGGTGACCGCGTAGCGCTTATCGGTCCGAACGGCGCTGGCAAGACCACGCTGGTCAATCTGATCACCGGCGACATCGCGCCGAGCGAAGGCCAATTCTTCATGGGCGGCGACGAGATCACCGGTCTCAGCATTCCGGATCGCGTGCGTCGCGGTCTGGTGCGCACGTTCCAGACCACGCGGCTGTTTGCCAATCTCACCGTCGCCGACAATGTCGCGCTGGCGATCATGCAGCGCAAGCGGATCACACGCCGGTTTTTCTCGTCATCGACGGAACTGCCGGAGGTGCGTGCGGAGTGGAGCGAGATTCTTAGCCATCTAGGTCTCGACAGGCTGGCCTATCGCAAGGTGGTCGAGCTCGCTTACGGCCAGCAGCGCCTGATCGAGCTCGCCATCGGCCTCGCGCTGCATCCGAAGGTGCTCCTGCTCGACGAGCCCGCCGCCGGCGTGCCGCATGACGAGGCGCCCAAAATCCTTGAGGCGATCAATCGGCTGCCACCTGATATCGCCGTGTTGATGATCGAGCACGACATGGATCTGGTGTTCAAGTTTGCCAGGCGCGTACTGGTGCTGGCGGCCGGGCGGTTGATCTTCGAGGGATCACCTGATCAGGTCACCGCCGATCACGAAGTGCGCCGCGCGTATTTGGGGAGCTATGCCGATGCCCGCCGCGCCACTTGATATCCAGAACCTGAGCGCCGGCTACGGCCCGACGCGGATCATCGAGGGCATTTCGTTCTCGGTGAAAGCAGGTGATCGTCTCGCCGTGCTCGGCCGCAACGGCATGGGCAAGACCACGCTGCTGGCGACGCTGATGGGCCTGACGACTCGTCACGGCGGCGAGATCAGGATCGGCGACCAGGACGTCACGGCCAAGCGGACCTCGGCGCGCGCGGATCTCGGGATCGGCTATGTGCCGCAGACCCGCGACATTTTCGCCTCGCTGACGGTGGAGGAGAATCTGCGCACCGGGCTGAAGGGGCGGTCGACGTCGGCGCTCGATGAAGCCTATGCGATGTTTCCGCGGCTGCGCGAACGCCGCGGCAATTACGGCAAGCAGCTGTCAGGCGGCGAGCAGCAGATGCTGTCGATGGCCCGGACACTGCTGGGCAAGCCGTCGATCCTGTTGCTGGACGAGCCGCTGGAAGGCCTCGCGCCCGTGATCTGCGACGAGCTGATGGCATTGCTGGCGAAGCTGGCCGCCACCAGTGAAGTCACCATCATTCTGGTCGAGCAGCAAATCGAGCGCGCGCTGGATTTCGCGAGCAGCGTCATGGTGATGGAGCGTGGCCGCAACAGCTGGAGCGGTACGCCGGATGTGCTGACTGCCGACCGCGCGCTGGTCGATCGGCTGGTCGGCGTCGGCATTCACTAGACCCCGGATTGGCGCGCCGCCCGGCGCGTCAGGCCCGAAAGATCGTGATCCCCAATACCAGCAGCACGATGCAGATCACCAGGAAGATATAAAAAAGCACGCGCGCGACGTCCGCCGTGGCGGCGGAAATGCCGGTGAAGCCGAACAGGCCGGCGGCGATGGAAATCAGAAAGAAGATCAGCGCCCATTTCAGAAGGCTCATCGGGGAACTCCGGTTGCAGCAATTCCGGAACGCCGCGCTGCGAGATTTGGTTCCGGCTCGCAACCAAAGCTGCCGCACCTACCTAGCTCGCTAATGCGGCACCGGTCCGGGGGAGGCGTAACAGCCTACTAATTAGGCAGCGCAAAGGTATTGGTTAGCATTTTAAACCCGCCCTTAACCAAAACATCCCTAATGAATGGATAGTAGACCTGCTCCCCGCAGTGGATTTGTGGTTCGGGGGACAAAGGGTTCAGTATGCGTGTCGCGGTCGGTCATGGGTGGTTGCGCTGGGTGAGCACCGTTACGGCGCAGGGATGTGCGGTGCCAGCGCCCCGTAGTAAAGTCTGACGCGCATGTTCACCAAACGCGCCATCGTTACGAATACGGAAGCCGCCGATGGCGCGGCGGGCGAGAGTCCGCTGCTCAGGGTTTGGCGCAATCGTAGCCTGTTCGGCGCGGTGTTTCTCGGCGTGATGATCCTGACAGTCATTGCGCTGGTTGTGCTGCCCGTGCGCTATCTCGCCACAGGTTCGGTGATCGTCGCCGAGCAGGAGCCCAGCAACAGCAACGCCTCGGCCGCCTGGGCGCAGAAGATCGGCGATCCCGCCGACGTCGAGAGCCAGCTGCTGATTGCGCGCTCGCCGCGGGTGATGCGGCTCGCCATGCAGCAGCCGGGCGTCACGGAAGCCGCGATTGAAGAGTGTCAGAGCAGGAGCAGCAGCTCCAGCTGCGAAAAGATGAAGACCGATACGGCGGCGCTGATCGACTATGTGTCGGGAAATTTCGCTATCGGTGCTGTCGGACGTTCGCGCGTCATCAATATCTCCTACACTTCGTCGATCCCCGAAGTCGCGCAGAAGATGGCGAATGCGTTGACCAATGCGTTTCTCGACGAGCAGCGGACATCGGGTGCGAGCAGCCGCGAGGTTGCCGCGTCATATCTTTGGAAGGAAGCCAAGCAGCTGGATGCAGAGTTGCGCGATGCCGATGCCAAGATCCAGGCATTTCGCCGCAACAAGGGCCTGATGCGCGGATCGCTGGCGCCGATCAGCTCGGAGCGGCTGAGCAGTATCAGCCAGCAGCTGTCGACCGCCGAGACCGCGCGTGCCGATGCGCTCGCCCGCCTGCAGGAAATCAAGACCAATCAGGCGCGCGCTGCCGACTCGCCGTCTGTGCTGTCGAACCGTTCGATCGCCGATCTCAAGCAGCAGCTCACGGTTGTCACTGCGCAGCTCGCCAGCCAGGCCAATGTACTGGGGCCGCGGCATCCGTCGCTGCGTGCGCTGGAGCAGGAGCAGTCCGCGATCAAGGAGCGTATGGCCACGGAAGTGGCGAGCATTGCCGCCAGCGCGCAGAAGGCGTTCGACGCCAATGATGCCCTCGTGAACGCGCTCAAAAAGCAGATGGATGCCGTGAAGGCTGAAGTCGGCTCGGCGACATCGGACGAGGCCTCGATCGAGAGCATGGTGCGCAGCACCGAGATCAAGCGCCAGCAATATGCCGATCTCTACAAGCGCGCCAGCGAACTCGAAACCGAGCGGCGCGTGCTGATTGGCAATACACGGCTGGTCAGCCTTGCCGAACTGCCGACCAAGCCGTTTTTCCCGAAGAAAATTCCGTTCCTGGCCGCTGGCGGCACGCTCGGCCTGCTGCTCGCATTCGTCGCAGCCTTCTTCGGCGATCGCGTCAATCTTGCGGGTCTGTCCCGGCTGCGGACGGCAACCATTCGCCCCGCGCGCGCAGCCACGCCTGCTGCCGCTGCGCCTGCCGCCGTAGCTGCACCTGTCGCAGTCGCTGCACCAGTCGCTCCGGCCGCTGTTCAGGCGACTGCCCCCGTGACGCCGCGTCCCGGACCGCCACTGCCGACGTCGTCATCGGAATTGGCCGTCGTCACCGGCGCGCCCGTTCTGGCACGATTGCCGACCGTCAAGCGCGATCCATCGGAATCGCCGATCGGTGCGATCCTCACGGCGCAGTCCGGCGCCTCGCTGTCGCGTGCGCTGCCGCTCGCGCTGCAGGATCGGCACTATCAGGATGCACTCCGCGATCTGGCGACGGGCCTGCTGACGTCGAATGACACCAGGACACGCCGCAAGATTCTGGTCGCGTCGCCGACGACGGCCGAGGGCAAAACGTTTCTGACCCTGACCCTGGCGCAATATCTCGCAACGGCTGGCCGCAGTGTGCTGGTGATCGAATGCGATTTCGGCGCGCCGAAGTTCGAAACAGCCTTGGGCTTACGCAGCAGCATGGGGTTGCAGGGAATTCTGCGCGGCGACATCACGCCGCGCGAAGCGGTGGCCCGCACCGCGACTCCCAATCTCGACGTCATTCCGGCCGGGCCGTTCTCGGCATCCGCCGAACTGCTGATGCGTAAGCCGCTCGGTGATCTCCTGCTCTGGAGCCAGATCTACGACGTCGTCCTGATCGACGCGCCGTCGCCGGGCATCCAGACCGATCTGGGCGTGCTGGCCAGGCAGGTCGATGGTGTGCTGCTCTGCATGCGTTCCGGCCGCTCCTCGATCGGGCAGGCAGTGGCGACATCCAGCGCGATCCGTGTCGCGGGCGGCAGCGTCTTCGGCATTGCCGTCACCATGATGCCGGACGCCAATACGCCGAGCGGCACAGACCGGGTTTCGAATAATGCCTATGCCGGAGCGACGTGATGCCCGCTCCCAGCGTTCTGTTCGTCTGCCATACGGGCTCGATCTCCGGCGCTGAGCTCGTTCTGATCGATCTTGTTCAGCCATGGGCGGGCGAGGCGGCCTTCCTGTTCGAGGATGGCCCGCTGCATCAGGCGCTTGCAGCCAAGGGCCTGAAGGTGCGTGTGTCGCGCTGGGGCGAGGGGCTCTCGGATGTCAGGCGCGATAGCTCAATCCTGAAAGCCTTTCCGCTGATTGGTCGGCTCGGGGCCATCATTGCCGAATTGACGCGCGAAGCGCGCCGTCATGACGTCATCTATGCGAATTCGCAGAAGGCCTTTGTGTTATCGGCCGTCGCCGCCACGCTGGCGCGGCGTCCGCTGATCTGGCACCTGCACGATATCATCAGCAGTGAGCATTTCGGCGCCACGCAGCGCCGCGTGCAGGTGGCGCTGGCGAATTATTGTACGGCAAAGGTGGTCGTTCCTTCGCAAGCTGCTGCAGATGCCTTCATTGCCCAAGGCGGCCGCAAGGAGCTGGTCGCGATCGTGCCCAACGGTCTTGATGTGCCGCCGGACGCCAGCACGCCGCTCGAGATCAGGCGCGAGTTGAAATTACCCGAAGGGCCGCTCGTCGGCGTCTTCAGCCGCCTCGCGGCGTGGAAGGGGCAGCATATCGTGTTGCAGGCTCTGGCAAAGACGCCGGGCGTCAGCTGTATTATTGCAGGGGCTGCGCTGTTTGGCGAAGAGCCTTATGCCGAGAAGCTCAACCGGATGGTGGCGGATCTCGGTCTCGGCGATCGCGTGCATTTCCTTGGCCAGCGCAACGACGTGCCGCGGCTGATGCGCGCCGTCGATGCGATGATCCATCCCTCGATCGATCCCGAACCGTTTGGCCGAACGCTGGTCGAAGCCATGCTCGCCGATGTGCCTGTGATTGCGACGGATGCCGGTGCGGCGTCTGATATTCTCGAAGCCGGCAAGGCCGGGACGCTGGTGCCGCCAGGGGACGCCGATGCGCTGGCCGCCGCTATTACCAAGGTCATGTCGCGCCCGCCTGAACTGGCGGGCCAGTTGCACTACGCCGAAGCGCGGGCTCGGTCGCATTACAGCGTCGATCAGATGCTGCAGACGGTTTCAAACCTGATCGGGCGAGCGGCCGCGGGAGCGCCCGTGTGACCGCGCATCGCTGCTCAGTTTGCAATTTGAGTTCCTGGACGGCCCCTGATCGGGCCGTAGCGGCGCGCTTATGAGCGGCGCCCGGCATTCGACGCGCAAGTTTACGGCGATTCTCATCAGCGGTGCGCTGACCAGCAAGCTGCTGGGCTTCGGCCGCGAGATCTTGATGGCGCAAGTGCTCGGCGCCTCGCTGGTCGCCGACGGCTTTCGTGGCGCGATCACGGCGGTGATGCTGCCGCTGGCCTTCCTGCAGAACGAAACTGTGCCCGCCGTGATGATCCCGATGCACCGGGATGCGCTGAAGGACGGCAACGGACCTCAGCGCCTCGGTGCCATGACGGTGGCGATCACCGGCATCGCCATGATCCTGATGGTTGGGTTACAGGCGCTCGGCGAGCGGGCTGTGGACGCGCTGGTCGGCGGCTTTTCGGCGGAGGGGCGTAGCCTCACTCTCGACTTCATTCGCATCATGGCGCTGGGCATGCCGGCCTCGGCGATGATCAACGTGCTGGCTGCAGGCGAAATCGCGCTCGGTCGGACCCGCTTGACGAATATCCGCGCCAGCATCCTGAACGTCGCCGTGCTGATGGGCATTGCCCTCGTTGCTGTGTCCGGCAACTTTCATACACTGGCCTGGTCGTTCTCGGCTGCCTTCAACGCGCTCGGCGCCTGGGGGCTCTACACGATGTGGCGCGAGGGCGTGCTCAGCTTCAAGGGCCTGTCGCTGTCATCAGTGCTGGCGTCAGGCCGCGAATTCTTTCGTCGGCTGCGACCGCTGCTCGCGCTACCGGTCGCCGAACAGGCCAATGTCTGGATCGAACGCCTGCTGGCATCGCGGGTCGGGACCGGTGCAGTGGCCTCGCTGGACTATGCACGCACGCTGACCGAAAGCGCGTTGCTGCTGATCAGCCAGCCGGTCGGGCTGGCGGTGTTGTCCAGCCACCCGCCGAAGGACGTCGGCGCGCAGATCGAAGGGATCGCTCGGCCTATTCTCGCACTCGCGGTGCCGGCATCGGTCTTTCTCGCCATGTTCGCGCCGGAGATCGTGCGGCTGGTTTTTCTGCGCGGCGCCTTCAACGAGCAGGCGCTGTTCCTGACCAGTCAGGCCTTGCGCGGCATCGCGCTTGGCCTATGGGCTGCGACGCTTGGCTGGATCCTGATCCGCATCCTCAATGGCGCAGGCCGGAATTTTGCGGCCGCTGCCATCATCGTCACTGCCTATCTGGTTAATATCGTAGTTAACCTTCTCACCTCATACCTGCCCACGGCGCATGAATGGGGCACCTTGTTGCTTGGACTGGGCGAAGCCGCCCGTGGTATCGTTCTTCTGGCTGGCGTCATGATCGTCCTGGGGTCCCGGCGTAAGCTGCTCTACCTGATGTTTCTCGCGTGTTTCCCGGCAGCGCTGATGGCACTCTTCAGCTGGCAAATTCACGAGGTTCTGACGGGCCCGTGGCAGCGGCTTTTCGCCGGTGGCTTCGCCTATCTGGTCTGCCTCGCGCTGTCTGTCGCGATGCTGATGCCGGGCGTCTACATTGCGGCATTTGCGCGCGTCCGGGGGCGCTTATGATTTTGATATGTGTTTTTGTATTAGAGAGTGCCTTGATCGTCTGAGGACTTTTCGATGAAGCACCTGTTATCCAGCGCCGCCCGACGCATGGCGTCTTCCGAAGCGCTGGTTCGCCCGATCAGCATGGCTGCCGATATGTTCATGGGCACGCGTGGTTGCCTAATGACCTTTCATCGCGGCGCCTCCGCTCGGGCCTGGGAAAAACTGCCGAACCGCGATTTCTATCTCGATACGAATTTTCTCGATCAGTTCCTGTCGCATCTGAAGCAACGCGGCTGGGATGTCGTGACGATGGAAGAAGCGATCCAGCGCTCGAAGGCCAGAAAGTCCAACGATCGCTTCGTCAACTTCTCTGTCGATGATTGCTATCGCGATACCTATGAGGAGATCGTGCCGCTGTTTCGCCGTCACAACGTGTCGGTGACGTTATTTGTCACGACGGGCATTCCTGACGGCACGCTTCCGCTATGGGCCGCAGGTTTGGAAGATACATTGCTCAACAACGACCGGGTCATTCTCGAAGATGGTGCGATCGACGTGCCGACGTCTGACGCCAAGCGTGCGGCGTTCCATCGTGTTGCAGAGCGTTGGGACGGTCCGCAGGCTGCGGCTTCTTACAAGAAGTTTTGCGAGCTCAATGGTGTCGACATCGACGTGATGCACTGGAAGCATGCGATCACCTGGGAGATGCTCGAAGAGTTGCGCGACGATCCGTTGGTGGAGATCGGCGGCCACACCGTGACGCATGCCCGTATTTCGTCGTTGTCGCCGGATGGGGCACGCTTCGAACTCAAGGGTAGCCGTGACCGGTTGGTCGAGCGCCTTGGCATTCCCGCCAGGCATTTCGCATTTCCCTATGGACGTTCGGGCGATTGCGGTCCGCGCGATTTCGCGATCGCGCGCGATGCCGGTTATGCGAGTGCAGCGACAACGCGCAAGGGCCTCGTGCGCAACGGCCAGGATGCCTACAACCTGCCACGCTGCACGATCAACGGCGCGGATCGCAGTCTCGCGACCATGGAGCTCCATCTGTCTGGCCTGACGGGTGTGGCCGCGAGGATGACGGGGCGTGTCTAGCAGTCGTCGTCTCAAGGTCCTCTCAATTGCACATTCCGCCGTCAGCCGCGATGCGGGGCGTCTGCGATACTATCCACTCGTCGGGCGCGATGACGTCGATATGCATCTCGTCGTTCCGGCTACGTGGTATCAGTTCGGCCGTACGATTATTGCGGATCCATCCGACGATCCCGGAATGACCGTGCATGTGATGCCGATCCGCTTGCCGCGCGCCGGCCCGATGAGCTGGTATCTGCATTTTTATCCGGGCTTGCGGCGTCTCATCCGTGAGGTCGATCCCGATGTAATCCATCTCTGGGAAGAGCCGTGGAGCGTCGTCGCGATGCAGGCGCGCATCCTGAAGGGCCGGGCCGCGATGGTCCTGGAAGTCGATCAGAACATCCTGAAGCGCTTGCCACCACCGTTCGAATTCATCCGCAAGGTCGTGTTGCGGAACACGGATCATATCCTCTCGCGCAGTCCGGAGGCGACAGCAGTCGTCCGCGCGCGCGGTTATACCGGGCCGACGTCGCCGATTGGCTATGGCGTCGATCTTGCGACCTTCAATCAGACCGGCGAGCGCCAGGCGCCGATTGCGCCCGGGCGGGGACTACGCATTGGCTATGTCGGGCGTCTCGTCGAGGAGAAGGGTCTCGACGACGCGCTCGACGCCATGAAGCGCGCCACGGCGAATGTGACATTGGCGATCATGGGCGAAGGTCCGCATGAGCCTGCGTTGAAACTGCGCGTCAACGAACTGGGACTGACCGATCGTGTCACATTCCGGGGCTGGGGCAAACCGGCCGATGTCGCGTCATTCCTGAGCGGTCTCGATGCAATGATCTTGCTGACACGCACCACCAGCGCCGTGCGTGAGCAGTTCGGCCGGGTGATCGTCGAGTCGCAGGCTTGCGGCGTGCCGGTGATCGGTTCGACGGGCGGCGCTATTCCCGATGTTGTCGGCAAGGGCGGCTGGACTATTCCCGAACGGGATCCCGATGCACTGGCGACACTGCTGGATCGGCTTGCTGCCCACCCGCAGCAGTTGCTGGACCGCGGCGCGGCCGCGCGCGACAACGTGCTGACGCGTTTTACTTACGAGGTGGTGGCGAATGCGCTGGTGTCGGCCTGCCAGCAGGCCGCCGATGCAAAGCGGGGGGCTGATCGGCCGCGCCCTTGAAGCAGGCGCTTGCGATCAGGCGCCGACCGCCATAGCGCCCGGCGCAAATTCGTTCTTCGACGCCTGCACCTGCTCCAGCAGCTCGATGTAGCGCGAACCGACATAATCCCAGCCGTAATTCAGTGCCGTGGCATGCGCGCCTTCGCACAGCCGGGCCAGTGTCGCCGGATCGGAGAAAGCCATCGCGATCTTGTCGGCGATGTCTGCGCCGTCCATCTTGATCTGATAGCCGTTTACGCCATCGACGAGATAATCCTCGATGCCGCCAACCGGCGTTGCAAAAACCGGCGTCGAGCAGGCCATGGCTTCCATGCAGACCAGCGAGAAAGTTTCATAGGCAGTCGGCAGTACAAAGGCGTCGGCCGCAGCGTAGAGGGCCGGCATATCGGTACGCGATCCCGTAAAGACCAGCCGATCGGCGGAGGTCGTCGCCAGTTTGCGATAGGGCGCGGGATTATCCGAGCCCACCACAAGCATCCAGACATCCGGGCCGAGGCGTTCGAGCGCGCCGATGGCATGTGCCAGACCCTTGCGGCGGAATTCATGACCGGCGAACAGAAGCAGCTTTGCGTCCACCGGGATGCCGAATTCCTGACGGATCCTGAGACCGGCCGCGGTGTCGCGGGCGAAGCGATTGAGGTCGATGCCGTTGGGGATCACGCGGATGCGCGACGCTGGCACCTTGTAGATCTGTTGCAGTTCAGTTGCGACGCGCGGCGAGACCGCGACATACATGCGATAGCGCAGGCCGCCGATCATCCAGCGATCACGCAGGGCCACCCACAGATGCATGGGATTCAGCATCCATGACCAGGAGCCGGCGTTGCGCTTTTCGGCAAGGCTCTGCGCGTTGACCGCGTGCACGACCAACACGTCGCCCGTCAGGCTGTCGCCGTGGCTGATGATGACGGCCTTGGGATGATGATAGGCGGCGCGCGTCGCCAGTAATGTGAAGGTGGGAACGACAAAAGCGCGACCAAGATAGCGCAGGATGCCGCGCGTCTTGATGTGCGAAAGCCAGGCGCCGACGCGCTCGATGCGCGTACCTGGCGTTGCCTTGTCGCCGACGGCGCTGGCGAGAACTGTGTTGGCGATTTTGGCGCGACTGAATGCGCATGCGAGTTCGCTGGCCACGCTTTCAACGCCGCCGACCGAACTCAACTCCTGGACGATCTGGACGATCTCGATGGTCATGGGCCGACACTATGAAAACGGGTGAACGCCAATACCGTAGGTGCGCTGATAAGTCGCAATTTCATCAATATCCTGCTTTCGCAGGCTTTTGTCACCAGCACAACGTCTAAGATTTGACCTTCGCGATAAGGGATATCAGCGGAAACACTCGGACACAGTCGAGCAAATGCAGCCCTGCCGCGCCAAGTAGTATTCCGCTCCACCTGGAGTCGGTAATTGGCGCCGTCGCATGCGTCTTATGGGTGCGATCCTACGTCGACGACGATCTCGTAGGC
Source organism: Tardiphaga robiniae (assembly GCF_013359755.1). Classification (GTDB taxonomy): domain Bacteria; phylum Pseudomonadota; class Alphaproteobacteria; order Rhizobiales; family Xanthobacteraceae; genus Tardiphaga; species Tardiphaga robiniae. Next base: position 179,326 of record NZ_JABMCJ010000090.1, read on the forward strand.
ACCTTTCACCAGCGCTTTGGGCCGAATAGTGAACGGCGTCTTGAAGTGACATCTGAAACAGAGCGCGGAAATGGATATTGTGACCCCACTTCAATATTGAGTCATGCTTAACGCGCGCTGTTTCAAATTGATCACGCGGGTTTCAAAGAGACACAGCACTGATCGAGCGTGGGACAGTTACGGCCAGGCTGCATAGGACGGACCGTGCTGACTTGGATCGAGCCGTGCGCGACGCCGATAGGCGCCTGGCGACGCATTCTGATACTTGCGGAAGAAGCGATTGAAATAGCCGGGATCGCGGAAGCCGAGGCCATAGCCGATCTGCTCGACTGGCAGATCGAGCTGTCGCAACCGCATGCAGGCTTCGTGGATCAGGCGCTGATGCACGATGGCGCGCGGGCTGTAGCCCTTCTCGCGCTTGCAGTGCGCATGCAGCTTGTCGTCAGTGACGCCGAGTGCGGCCGCATAGCGTGCGATGGGCCAGCCGTCGCGATAATGCAGTTCGACCATCTGTAGGAAATTGCCGACGAGGCGCGGGCCGTCGCCGCGCTGTGCAGCATCGTCGGGGGCTTCCTCCGAAATCACCGATCGCCAGATGTGGAGGCACAGCAACAACACATGCGTCGATGTCATCGTCGCGCTGCCGCGGCCCGGCGTATTCAACTCACGCACCAGCGTGCTGCAGGATTCCGTGATGGCCGCAAAAGTCGTCGCGAGTTGCGCGCCTTCGCGCAGGACCAGCCGGTCGATGGTTCGCCGCAGATGCAGCGCCTCGGCACTGCCGGCGACGGTGCGGGTGAGGACATCGTCCGACACTGAAATCAGATAGCCTTGCGCGCCGGCTTCGACCTCCAATGTGCCTTCGTGATCGCCTGGAAGCCACAACAGGCCGGCGGACTGAATGGCAACCGTGGTGCCGCGCATGGTGGCGGTGCCGCGCCGGGTTTCGATCACCAGCAGGTGCGAGCGCCTGGCAACCGACTGCCGGATGATCCAGCTGCGCGGCGCCAGTCCGGGTGCGAATCTTTCCGCATGCAATGCCGGAAGCGGCTTCTCCCCAAAGCCGGTGGGACCCGAAACGATGTGTGCGGTCTCAAGCACTGGGACAATCCGTCGCGTGAAATAGCTCGCCTACACGGATCAATACAATCTTTCCCCGGATGCGTCCAATTCCCAGCCCCAAACGCTGGACTAGTCTCCGGCCATCGAACGCCACAAGGCGTCGGTGAAAAGAATTCGGGGAGGATAACATGGTGTCAGCAGTCAAGCGCCTTGCGGCGGGACTACTCGCAGTGGCCGGTGCGGCGTCCGTCGGGTGGGACGGTGCAGCGGAGGCCCAGACGTCGGTCAAGATCGGTTATGCCATCTCGCGCACCGGCCCCGCCGCCGGCGGCGCCGCGGTGACGACGATTCCGAACTACGAGCTGTGGGTCAAAGAGGTGAACGCCGCCGGCGGGCTCAAGCTCGGCGACAAGCGCGTCCCAATCGAGGTCGTCCAGTATGACGACCGGTCGAGCGCCGAAGAAGCCGCCAAGGCGCTGGAGCGGCTGATCACCCAGGACAAGGTCGATTTCATCCTGCCGCCCTGGGGCACCGGCCTGAATCTCGCGGTCGGCCCGATCCTGAACAAGGCCGGCTATCCGCACATTGCATCGACGGCCGTGACCGACCGTGCGCCCGAACTGGCGAAGCGCTGGCCCAACAGTTTCTGGCTGCTCGGCACCAGCGCGGACGCCGCGAAGACCCTGGTCGAGCTGCTGGTGAAGCTGCGCACCGAAGGCAAGATCGGCGACACCGTGGCGATGGCCAGCATCGCCGACGGCTTCGGCATCGATCTCTCTGGTGCCGCCAGACCAGCTCTTACAGCCGCCAAGTTCAAGCTCGCCTATGACAAGACCTATCCGGTCGGCACCCAGGATCTCAGCCCGATCATCAATGAGGTGAAGGCGCTGAACCCCGACGTGTTCATCGCCTTCAGCTATCCGCCGGACACGATCGCCATCACCGAACAGTCACGCATCTCCGGTTTCAATCCGAAGATCTTCTACACCGGTGTCGGCACGGCATTTCCGCTGTTCAAGCAGAAATTCAGCGCCAACGCGGAAGGCGTGATGGGCATCGGCGGCTGGAATGGCGACAGCCCGGCCATCAAGGACTATCTGGCGCGGCACAAGGCGTCGGCGGCGAATGGCGCGGAGCCGGATCGCTGGGCCAGTGCGGTCACCTATGCCGGCCTGCAGATGCTGCAGCAGGCGATCGAGCGGGTTGGCAAGGTCGATCGCGCTGCGGTCATCAAGGACCTGCAGAGCGGCACCTTCGACACCGTGATCGGCAAGGTGAAGCTCGAGAACAACATGCCGACCAAATACTGGTGGGTCGGGCAGTGGCAGGACGGCGAGTTCTACGGCGTCGGCCCGTCGGGTAACGAGGGCGCGCGTGCGCCGGTCGTGCCGAAGCCGGCATGGAAGGCGCAGTGATCGCGTCCCTCCCGTATCTGGTCTGACAGAATGACAAACGCGGTTCTCACCGGCCTCGTGCTGGGTGGCATGTACGCGCTGATCGCCATGGGGCTCACCCTGCAATATGGCGTGGCGCGGATCATGAACCTGTCCTATGGCGAGTTCCTGATCGGCGCGGCCTTTGCGTCCTACTGGCTGTTTACCGGCTGGGCGCTCAATCCGCTCGCAGGACTGGCATTTGTCATTCCGGTCAGTTTCGGCATCAGCTATCTCTTGTACCGCGTGTTGCTCACGCCGCTGGTGCGCCGCGCGCGCACCCGCGACGCCCTTGAGGTCGACAGCATTCTCGCCACCTTCGGCATGATGTTCATCGTGCAGGGCATCATGCTGACCATGTTCGGTGGTGCTTACTTCAGCTATTCGTTCCTCGCCATTCCTGTGAAGATCGTCGGCGAGGTGCTGGCACTCAATCGCCTGATTGCATTCGGGCTTGCGGTCGTGGTCGGCCTTGCGCTCTATCTGACGCTGACCCGCACACGGATCGGGACGTCCATCCGCGCCGTAGCCGTCGATCCCATCGCAGCGCAGCTTGTTGCCATCGATGTCACCAGGACATCGGCGCTGGCCTTTGCGCTCGGCGGCGCGCTGGTGGCGTCTGCCGGCGTGCTGATCAGCATGTTCCTGACCTTCAGCGCCACTTCCGGCGTGGTGTTCACCATGAAGGCGCTGATCGTGGTCGTGATGGGCGGCGTCGGCAATTTGCTGGGCTGTCTCGTCGCCGGACTGGCGCTAGGATTGAGCGAAGCGCTGGTGGCGACCTTCATCGATCCCGGCCTGACGCTTGCGGTGAATTTCGCGCTGTTCCTCGGTGTGCTGCTGGTGAAGCCGGCCGGCATTTTCGGGAGGGCGCAGCGATGAGCCGTACCCAAATGACGACTGGCGCGATCTGCCTCGCAGCCGTGGTTGCGCTCGCATTCGTCCCGATGATTGTCGATGCCTATCACCTCGCGCTCGCGATCAGTCTCCTGCAATTCACGGTGCTGGCGACGGCTTGGGGCATGTTCTCCGGCCCGACGCGCTATGTGTCGCTGGCGACCACAGCCTTCTTCGGCGTTGGTGCATACACGGTCGCTGTTCTCGGCGAACAATTGCCGTGGTCGCTGGTGCTGCTGATTGCGGCCGTGATCGGCGCGGTCATGGCCGTCATTGTCGGCTTGTCGACGCTGCGGCTGAGCGGCGTGCATTTCGTCATCTTCACCTTCGGTCTCGCCGAACTCGTGCGCCAGATCGTGGTCTGGTACGAGGTCAACAAGACCCGCGTGCTCGGGCGTTACGTCTTTGTCGATATCACCCAGAACGACATCTACTGGCAGCTGCTGGCGCTTGCCGTCATCGTGTTCGGCTCCGGCTGGCTGATCGCCCGCTCGCGCTTCGGCTTCGCACTGCGCATCATCGGCGAAGACGAGACTGTAGCACGGCATTGCGGCATCAATGTCACCATCGCCAAGGTTGCGCTGTTCACCATCACGGCCACCTTCATGACGCTGGTCGGTGCGATCATGGCGCCGCGCTTCACCTATATCGAGCCGTCGATCGCCTTCAACGCGACCATTTCGTTCGAAGTGGTGATCATGGCACTGCTCGGCGGCGCGCATCGGTTATGGGGCCCAGCGCTCGGCGCCATTCCGCTGACGCTGTTGTTCGACTTTCTGTCCGCGCGCTTTCCCAGCACATCGACCCTGATCATGGGCGTGGTGTTCCTGCTGATCGTCTATGCGCTGCCGTCGGGTGTCGTCGGCCTCTGGGAGAAGCTCAAAGCCTGGCGACCCTCAGCCTCGAACGTGCGGGGAGCACAGGCATGACAGCCAGTGCAATGCCGGTGCTTCGCATCGAAGGCCTGACCCGCGCCTTTGGCGGTCTCGTCGCCGTCAACGGAATCGACCTGACGGTGCATGCCGGCGAGATCGTCGGGCTGCTCGGTCCCAACGGCTCCGGCAAGACCACGGCGCTCAACCTGATCTCCGGCGTGCTGTCGCCGAATACGGGCGTGATCGCTTTTGCTGGCCATGACATCGCGGGATGGCCGACCCATCGCATCGCGCGACTCGGTTTGGCGCGTACGTTCCAACTGGTGCGCGTGCTCGACGGCATGACCTGCGGGGAGAATGTGGAGGCCGGGCTGGCCTTTCATCATGCGCCGCTTGCACGCGACGCGATGGCTGCGGCTGCGGCCGGCCTGCTCGCGCGGGTCGGTCTCGCCGGATTTGGCGGACGGCCCGCATCGGAGCTCACTTATATCGACCGCAAGCGGCTTGAACTGGCACGCGCGCTGGCGCTGCAGCCGCGCCTGCTGCTGCTCGACGAATGGCTCGCCGGTCTGAACCCGTCCGAATTGCTGATCGGGATCGAGCTGATCCGATCGCTCAAACAGGAGGGGCTGTCGATCCTGCTGGTCGAGCATGTGATGGATGCGATCCGTTCGCTCTGCGATCGTTGCGTGGTGATGAGCAGTGGCCGCAAGATTGCAGAAGGGCCTGTAGCTGCTGTGCTGAGCGACCCCGCGGTGATCGAAGCCTATCTGGGAGTGCCGGCGGATGCTTGAGGTCTCCAATATCAGCGTCACCTATGGCCAGCATCACGCGCTGAGCGATGCGGCGCTCCATGTCGAGCGCGGCGAGATCATTGTCATTCTCGGCGCCAATGGCGCGGGCAAGTCATCGTTGCTCAAAGCCATCGCCGGCTTGCTGCCGTCACCAGCCAAGATCGTCAAACTCGCCGGTCGTGATCTGTCCCGTCTGCCGCCTCATGAGATCGTGGAAGCCGGGCTTGCGCTGGTGCCGGAAGGTCGCGGCGTGTTCGGCGAATTGACAGTGGCCGAAAACCTGTTGCTCGGCGCCAACCCGAAGCGTGCGCGGGCGGTCGAGGCAGCGCAGCGTGCCAAGGTGATGACGCTGTTTCCGCGGCTTGGCGAACGCTTGGCGCAGACCGTGCGCACCATGAGCGGTGGCGAGCAGCAGATGGTAGCAATCGGTCGTGCGCTGATGTCGAACCCCGACATTCTTCTGCTCGACGAACCGTCGCTCGGTCTGTCGCCGTTGCTGGTGCGGGAATTGTTCGCCGCCTTGCGTAAGGTGCGCGAGACCGGCGTCGGCCTGTTGCTGGTCGAACAGAACGCACGCGAGAGTCTGGCTATCGCCGATCGCGGCTATCTGATCGAGAACGGCAAGATCACCGGCAGCGGCACCGCCGCAGCCCTGCAATCCGACGACGCCGTGCGCCGCGCCTATCTCGGCGGGCTCGCCAGCGGCGCGGCTTGAAATTCAAAGAAACATCCAACGGAGGACATCATCATGAACCAGATCAATCTGCTGCTCGAGAACCAGGATGTGCAGGCCATCGACGGCGCGACATTCGATCGTCTCAATCCGATGACCGGCGATATCGCCTCGCGCGCCGCGGCAGCCCAAATCGCCGATGCCAAGCGCGCTGCCGATGCTGCCGCCGCTGCTTTCCCTGCGTGGTCGGCGACCGGCCCGGGCGCACGCCGCGCCGTCCTGCTCAAGGCGGCCGATATCCTTGCCAGCAAGGCGCCTGATTTCATTGCCTTGATGGCGTCGGAAACCGGCGCGACTGCCGGCTGGGCCGGCTTCAATGTTCATCTCGCCTCCAACATGCTGCGCGAAGCGGCATCGATGACGACGCAGATTTCCGGCGAGGTCATTCCATCGGACAAGCCCGGCTGCATCTCGATGGCGATCCGCCAGCCCGCGGGCGTCGTGCTCAGCATCGCGCCGTGGAATGCGCCGGTCATTCTGGGCGTGCGGGCTGTGGCGTTGCCGCTGGCCTGCGGCAATACGGTAATCCTGAAGGCATCGGAAATCTGCCCGGGCACACATCGGTTGATCGGCGAGTGCCTGCGCGAGGCCGGTCTGCCGCCTGGCGTACTTAATGTGATCACCAACGCGCCGGAAGATGCGCCCGCGCTGATCGATGCACTGATCTCGCATCCCGCCGTGCGCCGGATCAACTTTACCGGTTCGACCCGTGTCGGCCGCATCATCGCAGAGACCGCCGCCAAATATCTCAAGCCAGTGCTGCTTGAACTCGGCGGCAAGGCGCCGCTGGTGGTGCTCGACGATGCTGATCTCGATGCAGCAGTGGCGGCCGCGGCCTTTGGAGCATTCATGAACCAGGGGCAGATCTGCATGTCCACCGAGCGGCTTGTTGTCGATCAGAAGATCGCGGACACCTTCGTGGCTAAGCTCGCGGCCAAGGCGGGTAGCCTAGTCGCCGGCGATCCGCGCAAGGGCGATACACCGCTCGGTTCACTGATCGGCAAGGATGCTGCGGATCGCATGCAGGCGCTGATCAAGGACGCCGTGGGCAAGGGTGCCCGTGTTGTGGCGGGGGGCAGCGTCGATGGCACGCTGATGTCGGCGACAGTACTCGATCACGTTACCTCGACGATGCGGATCTACAATGAGGAGTCATTCGGGCCGATCGTGAGTGTCGTGCGCGTCGATGGCGTGGACGAAGCCGTGCGCGTTGCCAACGATACCGAATACGGACTATCGGCGGCGGTATTCGGCCGCGATATCGCCCGGGCGCTGGAAGTCGCCAAGCGGATCGAGTCCGGCATTTGCCACATTAACGGCGCGACCGTGCATGACGAGGCGCAGATGCCGTTCGGCGGGGTGAAGGCGTCGGGCTACGGTCGGTTCGGCGGCAAGGCCGGCATTGCCGAATTCACCGAACTGCGCTGGATCACCATCGAGACCGGCCCGCAGCACTATCCGATCTGATCGTGTCCGTTACACGCGGCCGTCAGAAGCTGACGGCAGCGTAGGCCTTGCTGATATCTGCAGCTGCGTGCTGCAGATGCTCGCGCAACCTGATCTGGCTGGCTTTCGGCGTGCGGAATGCCGGCGTCACGAAAGAGATTGCGGCGATCACGCCACCGGAATCGCGGACGGGAACGGAGACGGCATAAACATGCGGTGTGATTTCCGCGCGCGACTCCGACCATCCCTGCTCGCGGATCACGGCGAGCTCGCGCACCAGCAGCCTGCGATGGGGTGCGAAGCCGGGATCGCGCCGAACGGCGTCGTCGAGGATTGTCTCGCATTCAGCTTCGGGCATATGCGCGAGCAGCATTTTCGGTCCGGCACCGCGGTGCAGCGGCAAGGCCGTTCCAACCTCGAAGGTCAGGCGAATGCGTGACGACGATTCGGCGCGCTCGATACACACGGCGCGATCGGCCGAGCGGCGCAGCAGGATGATGGTTTCTCCGACCTCCTGAGAGACGCGCTTCATGAAGGGGCGCGCAATGGAGGCAAGGTCGGTGCCGGCGCGGGCCGCCTGAGCCAGGCCGATGACGCGTGGCGCGAGCACGAACGAGCCGCGGCCGTCTTCGTCGATGAGGTCGGCTTCGCGCAAGATGCCAATGTACCGATAGGTCGACGACAGTGGCACCCCGATCTGTTCAGACAGGCTTTCTGCGGAATGCCTCGGACGATCGGTGGAGAAGGCCAGCAAGGCGCGAAGTATCTTTCGCGAACTGCCATCCGCAGCAGCAGGACGGTCCGTCTGGTCGACGCGTTTCGACGCAGTTGCGGCTCTCTTGATGGCCAACGGAACCTCCATTCGGTAATGCTTGCCAATGGAAACGGCAGCATGTGGATATCATTTGCGCACCAACAAACATTGCCGTGCGCGTGCCTTCTTATAAGATAAGATAGTGTTCTCAGCAATTGAGAAGTAGCAAATCAGCCCATGAAGCTTCCGCCGCTGGACTATATTTGCCCTGCTACGCTGCCCGAGGCGATCGCCGCGCTCGCGGTTCATGGCGGCAATGCCAAGGTGATCGCGGGTGGGCAGAGCCTGATGCCGATGCTTGCTTTCCGGCTGGCGGCGCCAAGCGTGCTGGTCGATATCGGACGGCTGCCAGATCTCAAAAGTATCAGTATTTCCGCTGAGGGCATCGACATTGGGGCCCTCGTGACCTGGCGGGATATCGAGCGCGATGCGCAGCTCGCACAGGCGCATCCGCTACTGGCGGCGGCCATCGCCCATGTCGCGCATTACCAGGTCCGTAACCGCGGCACCGTCGGCGGGAGCATGGCCCATGCCGATCCGGCCGCCGAAATGCCGGGCATTGCGGTGACCTGCGATGCGATGCTGACGATCGTCGGATCGACCGGGACCCGCATCTTGAGCGCAAACGAGTTCCTCACCGGCGGCCTCAGCACGGTTCTGGGGGCCGACGAAATCTTGACCAGCATACGTCTGCCGCTCTGGAAGAAGGCGCGGCGCTGGGCCTTCGAGGAACTCGCACGCCGCCGCGGAGATTTTGCGCTGGCGGGTGTTGCCGCATTCTACGACATCGACGCGCAGGGCCTGGCGCATAATGCGCATATCGGGGTGATCGGCGTTGCCGATCGTCCGATGCGGCTGCCCGGTGTCGAGGCCATCCTCGATGGTCGTCGGATCGATGCCGACGTGATTTTGCAGGCCGCGGCTGTCGCACGGGATGCGGTCGATCCCGCCGATGATATCCACGCGGAAGCCGCCTATCGCCGCGATCTTCTCGGCGTGTTGCTGGAGCGGGCGCTGGCGCGCGCAGCCAATATCACTCTGCCGGAGGCCGCATGACGTCGGCCCGTCCCGTCCATTTCACCGTCAACGGTGCCGCGGCGACCGTCACAGTCGAACCTCGCACCACGCTGGCGGATGCGCTGCGCAACGAGCTCCGCCTGACCGGCACGCATCTGGGTTGCGAGCACGGTGTCTGCGGTGCCTGCACGGTCATCGTCGATGGCGCCGCAGTGCGCGGCTGCCTGGTGCTGGCGGCGCAGGCAGAAGGACGCGAGATAACCACCGTCGAGGGTCTTGGCAGCGCCGCACATCTCAGTGCGTTGCAGCTTGCGTTCCGCAAGCATCACGCTTTGCAGTGCGGCTTCTGCACTGCCGGTATTCTCACGACGGCGCATGCATTGCTGACCGAAGAGCCGCATGCGGACGAGGACCGCATCCGCGAGGTGATTTCCGGAAACCTATGTCGCTGCACCGGTTATCTGCCGATCATCGCGGCGATCATGGAAGCCCGTATTGCCTATCGCGACGTGCAATGCGAGGCGGCGCAATGAGCGATGTCGCCAAGCTCCTGGTCGGTAGCGCAGTCGAGCGCATGGAGGATGCGCGCTTCCTGTCGGGATCCGGCAATTTCGCTGACGATCTCGCCGTCGAGGGCATGCTGCATGCGGCGATCCTGCGCAGCCCGATCGCGCATGCGCGGATTGTCGCCATCGATGCATCGGCGGCACTAGCGATGCCGGGCATTCATGCCGTGATCACGGCTCGCGACATCAGCGACACCATCCCCATCATCCCGCTGCGCCTGGCGCCGCTGCCCGAATTCGAGCCATTCCGCCAGCCCGTCATCGCAAGCGACAAGGTGCGCTATGTCGGTGAGCCCATCGCTGTCGTGATCGCCGACAGCCGCGCACTGGCCGAGGATGCGCTGGAGAGGATCGGCATCGAATTTGAAGCGCTGTCCGCAGTCACTGAGCGCGGCGCAAGTGAAACCCCGCTGTTCGACTTCGCCGAAGATAACGTTGCGCTGCGCTACGATGCCGGGTTTGGCGATGCCGATGCGGCCTTCGCGTCGGCGGACTATGTGCGCACCGAGCGCTTCAGCGTGCAGCGCCATACGGCGCTGCCCATGGAGACGCGGGGCCTCCTCGCAGAATGGAATTCATCGGCCGGTCGGCTCGTCGTCACAGGCGCGACAAAGGTTACGTTCTATAACCGCCGCGCGCTGGCGCAGATGCTGGGCCTTCGCGAGGATGATATCGATCTGATCGAGATCGATGTCGGTGGCGGCTTCGGCGTGCGCGGCGAATTCTATCCCGAGGATTTCCTGATCCCCTTCGCTGCCCGCAAAGTGGCACGCCCGGTCAAATGGATCGAGGATCGCCGCGAACATCTGATGGCGATCAATCACTCACGCGACATCGCTTGCGAATTGTCGCTCGCCTGCCGCAGCGACGGAATGATGCTGGGTTTGCGCGGCCAGGTATTCGCCGATATGGGCGCCTATATCCGCACCAATGGCGGCGTGGTGCCGGCCAAGGCGGCACAGTTTCTGCCCGGCCCTTACCGCATTCCCCATGTCAGCGTCTCTGTCGAAGCTTTCATGACCAGCAAGACGCCGGTCGGCACCTATCGCGGGCCGGGCCGCTTCGAGGCGAATTTCTTTCGCGAGCGGCTGATCGACATGGCCGCGACCGATCTCGGCATCGACATCGCCGAATTCCGGCGCAAGAACCTGATCACCGAACAGGAATTGCCCTACCCGATCGATGGGCTCGTACCCTATGAAGGTCCGACATCCTACGACACTGGCGACTATGTCGAGGTGTTCGAGCGTGCCTTGAAGGAGATAGGCTGGCACGAGAAACGTCATCTGCAGGGCAAACTGGTGGATGGCGTACGTCATGGCATCGGGCTCGGCTGTTTCGTCGAAAGCGGCGGTGCCGGCCCGAAGGAAAACGCGGCGCTTACCCTTGAAAAGGACGGCTCGCTGACGGTGGCCGTCGGCTCATCTGTGCTGGGGCAGGGATTGGAGACGGTGCTCGGCCAGATCGCATCGGATACGCTGTCGATCCCGTTCGATCGCATCCGCGTGCTTCATGGTTCGACCACGCTGCTGGATGAGGGCTTCGGCACCTATCATTCGCGTGCGGTGGTGATGGGCGGTTCGGCCGTGCTCGACGCGGCGATCCGGCTGCGCGAAAAGATTCTACAGCAGGCGTCCAATCACCTGGGCAGGCCGAACAGCGAGTTGAAGATCATCAATGCGAACGTCGTCGCCGATAACGGCGCGTCAGTGTCATTTGCGGCGCTCGCAGCCGGTTGCGAATTGCAGGCTGACGGCACATTTTCCAACGAGGTGCGCACCTATAGTTACGGCACCCACGCGGCGCATGTCACCGTCGATCCGCGCACGGGCGCGGTGAAAGTTCTCGATTACATCGCGGTCGAAGATGTCGGTCGCGCCATCAATCCGGCCATCGTGCACGGACAGGCGATCGGCGCCATCGTGCAGGGACTGGGTGGCGTTTTCCTCGATCATCTGATCTATGACGATCAGGGACAGCTCTTGAACGCCTCTCTGGCCGATTATCTGGTGCCGACCGCGAGCGACTTTCCGGTGCTGCGCGCGGTAACGCTGGAATTGCGGCCGTCGCCGAGCAATCCGCTGGGTGCCAAGGGTGCGGGCGAGGGCGGTATCGTTGCCGTGGCCGCAGCGACGGCCAATGCGGTGGCGGCAGCGCTGGCGCCGCTCAATGTCGAGATTCATCACTTGCCGCTGACGCCGCCGCGTCTGTGGCGCCTCATCAAGAATGCGCATGCGCGCGCAATCACCGCTGCATAGGGACTGATCGTGCCGATCGATATCCATGCCCATTACGTGCCGCCGCAGCTGCTGTCCGCCATCGATGGCCGCGGCGCCTATTGCGGCGTGAGGCTGCTGCCAGCCGGGAATGGCAAGCCGCCAGCCCTCGGCTTTGACTATGGTTTCAGGGTTCGGCCGTTCTTCCCGCAACTGGTCGAGCCGGTTGAACAACGCCGTGCCAGCCTCGACCGCCAGGGTCTCGACCGGCAACTGGTTGCCACATGGCCGGATATTTACGGTTACGGCCTTCAAAAAGATGCCTGCGCGCATTGGCACCGCATGCTCAACGATACGCTGGGCGAGTGGTGCCATACGAACAGCGACCGCTTTTCATTCGTCGCTTCGGTGCCTTTGGTCGATGCTGCCGACGCTGCGGCTGAACTCGATCGCGCCGTTGGCCTTGGCGCTGTTGCGGTCATGGTCCCGGCCAATGTTGAAGGCGTCAATATCGGCGAGAAGCCGCTCGATCCGTTCTGGGCTAAGGCGGAAGCGTTGGGACTGCCGGTCATCCTTCATCCCGTTCTGGTGGATGCTGCGCCGCGTGCCGCGAAGTTCGCGCTGACGCAGATTGCGCAATATACGTTCGACACCACGCTCGGCATTGGTTCGATCATCTTCTCGGGTGTGCTCGATCGCTTCCCGGCGCTCTCGATCGTCCTCAGCCATGGCGGCGGCACATTTCCTTATCTGCTGGGTCGTTTCGATGTGATGCATGCGCGGATGGATCGCGCGGGGCAGGGCGATGTCGCGCAATGCGACCCGTCGGTCTACGCATCGCGCATCGGCTATGACAGCATCGTGCATGCGCCGAAAGCGTTGCGTTTCCTCGCCGATACCGTGGGTATCGAACGTGTAGCGCTCGGTACTGACGAGTCCTTCCCGCCGGCGGATCGCGATCCTCTCGCCAGCGTCAAGGCTGCGGGCTTTTCCGCTACCGATATCGAACTGATTACCGAAACCAATCCGAGGCGTCTGTTTCCACGTTTGCCCTGAGCTGCGGCGCGTTCTGCCGTATCATCTTCATGCGAGATAAAGAGGACCGATCATGCTGAAACGTCTGCTTGTTGCCGCCGGTGTTGCGATGTCGATGCTGGGTCTTGCGAACGCCCAGGAGATGAAGACGGTCAAGGTCGGGACGACCAATCTGTCATCGGATATCGGTCTGTTCCTCGCCGAGAAGCGCGGCTACTTCAAGGAAGAGGGTGTCAAGGTTGAACTGATACCGTTCGACTCCGGCGCCAAGATGGTTGCGCCGCTCGGCGCAGGCGATCTCGACGCATCGGCAGGCGCGGCCTCCGCCGGGCTCTATAATGCCGTCAATCGCGGTCTCAAGCTGAAGATGGTCGCGGACAAAGGCACCAATATCGCGGGCTATAGCTACAAGGCGCTGATGGTGCGCAAGGATCTGATCGAGTCAGGTGCATTCAAGTCGCTTGCGGATCTCAAGGGCAAGAAGGTCGCGATCATCGCCAATGGCGCGGCCGATGAGTCGGTCATCAATCAGGCGCTGAAAAAGGCCGGTTTGAAGGACGAGGATATCGAAAAGGTCTTCCTTCCGTTCCCGCAGCATCTCACCGCCTTCGCCAACAAGGCGATCGACGCGGCGATTTCGGCGGAGCCAGGCGTGACGGCGATGGTGCGCAACAATGTCGCTGTGCGCTTCACCGGCCTCGATGATTTCTATCCGGTGCAGCAGACAGCCATGCTGCTGATCAATGGCAAGTTTGCCGAAGACCGCAAAACAGTGACGGCGTTCCTCAAGGCCTATCTGCGCGGGGTGCGCGCCTATGCTGCGACGCTGAAGGACGGCAAGATCGCGGGTCCCGGCGCCGAGGACATGATCAAGGACATTGCCGAGATGACGGGCATCAAGGACACGGCGCTGCTGCATCAGATCGTACCGGTGTTCATCGATCCCGACGGTCAGATCAATCTGCCCAGCGTCGAAACCGATCTCGCCTATTTCAAGTCGCGCGGGCTGGTCACCAGCGACATCGAGGCAGCCAAGGTCGTCGACATGTCCTATGTCGATGCACTGAAGCCAGTCCTGGGGCCGTTCGCACGGCCCAAGTGAAACGGTGAAGAGAAGTGTGGCGATGACGGTGCAGATGTCGACAGCAGCAATCGGGGATAGCGGGCCGGTGCCCGCGCCGAAGATCAGTCTGCGCGACGTCACCAAGCGGCACGATACGCAACTGGCGCTGGACCGGATCACGCTCGATATCCCGGCCAGCACCTTCTTCGTGGTGGTTGGCCCGAGCGGCTGCGGCAAGACCACGTTGTTGCGCATGCTTGCCGGGCTGGATGCGCCATCGGAGGGCCGGATCGACATCGCCAATCCGCAGCCCGGCCATCCGCAGAATTCCATGGTGTTCCAGGGGGACTCGTTGTTTCCCTGGATGACCGTCTGGGACAACGCCGCCTATGGCCTGACGATGCGCAATGTCCCGAAGGCGCGCATCGACGACGTGGTCGGGCACTATCTGAACAAGACCGGCATGTATGGCGCGCGGACGCTCTATCCGCATCAATTGTCGGGCGGCATGCGCCAGCGCGTCTCCATCGCGCGCGCCTTTGCCAACGATCCCGACATTCTCTTGATGGACGAGCCGTTCTCGGCGCTCGACGAGCAGAACAAGACATTGCTGCACGAAGAGCTGTTGCGGATCTGGGAAGAGACCCGCAAGACCGTGGTCTTCATCACCCACAGTGTCGATGAAGCCGTGACGCTCGGCGATCGCATCATGGTGATGACGGCTGGCCCCGGCCGCATCAAGACTATCGTGCCGGTCGATCTGCCGCGGCCGCGCAATGTCGTAGAACTCCGGCACACACCGGCCTATGGCGAACTGGTCTATGATATCTGGGCGCAGCTGCGTGAAGAGGTCGATCGCGCGCGCAGCCGCGAGCCGGGGAGCAAGGCATGAGTTCGGTTCGCACCCGTTCACTGTGGAGCGACCGCGCCATCAGCATCCTGTCGCCGCTGGTGCTACTGGGCTTGTGGGAAATCTGCGCGCGCACCGGCATCGTGGATGTCAGGTTTTTCCCGGCGCCTTCTAATATCATTGGGCATCTGTTTGAACTCGCTTCCTCCGGCGCGCTGTGGCGTCATGTGGGAGCCAGCCTCTATCGCCTCGCTGCCGGTTTTGTCGTCGGCTGCGTGCCGGCCATCGTGATCGGACTCGCTATCGGCCTCTATCGGCCGATACGTGCGGCCTTCGATCCCCTGATCTCCGCGACCTATCCAATTCCGAAGAGCTCTCTGCTGCCGCTGATCCTGCTGATCTTCGGTCTCGGTGAAAGCTCGAAGATCGCCATGGTCGCGATCGGCGTGTTCTATCCGGTGGTGATCAATACAGCCGCGGGCGTGCGCCAGATCGCGCCGATCTTCCTCGATGTCGGCCGCAACTTCGGCGCCAGTCGGTTCAACATGTTTCGCACCGTGGCGCTGCCGGGCGCATTGCCGCTGATCATGACCGGCATCAAGCTCGGCGCCGGCATGGGCCTCGTGCTGATCGCCATCGCCGAAATGGTCGGCGCCAAACAGGGGCTGGGTTACATGATCTGGAATGCTTGGGAGCTGTTCGACGTCCAGACCATGTATGTCGGCCTGTTCGTCATCGCGATCATCGGCTTCGTGATGAATGCCGGCTTCGACGCACTGGAGCGGGCCATCGTGCCGTGGCGGAAGGGCTAGAGCGTCTTCAACTGCTCGCTCACGGCCAGCAACTGCCGCCGAATATTGGATGCCGCAGTCACTTCCCAGAACGCGCCGCGCGTCGCCGGGCCGATGGCATAGAAGCCGGGCTGAACGTGGCCGGTGCTGTCACGCAGCTCGCAGGTTGGGGCGACATCGAGGCCGAGGCCGTTGAAGCCGGTCCGCACTTGCCCGGTTTCGAGCAGCGACTTGATGAGCGGATCGCCCAGGCGATCATAACGCTCTTCCGGGCCGGTACAGTTCAGGATCCAGTTGGTGGCGAGGTTGACCGTCTCGCCGTGTCCGCGCTTGCGGATAGTGACGTCATGTCCTGATGGTGTCGCAACTGCGCTGGTGATGCGACCTGCGATCACATCGAGTCGTTTATCGCGTTGCAACTGCTCCAGCAGTTCGGCGACGTCGGGCGCCAGCCGATGCCGATGCACCATCCAGATCGCGCGCAGATGCCGCGCGAAGCGGGCACGTTCGGTCTCGGAGGCATTCCTGTAGAGTTCACCGATCGACAGCCGAAACGTATCGACCATTGTCTGCCATGGAATGCCCGCGGCCACCTTGCGCCGGGTGTCCCTGAGCAATGCCGCCAGAAGCCCACGCGCGGTGGGCACCGGGAATGAGTTCATTGGATCGGGATCGGTCTGCGCCGGCACGTCGATCAGCGGCAGCAACCCGCGCCGCGAGACCATCGTGATGGGCGCGCGCATGCCGCGATGGACGAGATCGATCACCATATCGACGGCGGTGGCGCCAGTGCCGATGACCAGCACGCGATCGTCATTGCCGATCGGATCGAGCGCGCCCGGCGCCCAGACATTCGTGATCGAGCGCGGCGATGCCTCGATGCCGGGAAATGGCGACGGCGGCTGGTTGCCAAGACAGAGGAACACCAGATCGGCGTCGATGGTCGCACCCGATGCTGTCGCAACGCGATAGCCATCGCCCTGCCGTGTCACACTCAGAGCCACATCCTGCCGCGGCGTCACGCGTCCGCTGCCCGTCAATTCGTTGAACTTCGTCGAGATGTAGTCGCCATAGACCCGGCGGGGCACGAAAGAGGTTGAATAGTCCGGCCAGTTGGCCTGGCCCGTCTCCGTCAACCATTCGACGAAGCCGTTATCTTCGGCGCCGAGTCCGCCCATCTTTGATGCTGGGACGTTGATGCGGTGCCACTTGGCTTTCGCGGAATAGGCGAGCCCGCGCCCGAAGGCGCCGTCGCGATCCAGTACGGTGATCGTCCCGATCTGCGGCAGCTTCGCCAGAATGAGCGCGGCAAACGCACCGGCCACGCCGCCGCCGATGACGGCAACGCGTAGGGATTTGGGGGAAGATGATGTCATGCTACCGGACGATGTGAGGAAAGGATGTCGAATATATCAGCTCGGCGGTGCGTAAGCGGCGGGATCGACCGATGCCGGACGGCCATCGAGCGCGAGTCGGCCGATCCGTGCTGGCGTTTCGGCGATCACCTTGCCGCGGCGCACGACCGCGAGCCGTGTCGCCTTCAGCCGGATTGCCTCGATAGGGTCGCGTGCCTGTAGCAGTACGAGGTCGCCGTTGCAGCCGACATCGAGGCCGTAACCTTCGAGGCCCATGATGGCAGCGGGATTTGTCGTGACGGTGTCGAAGCAAAAGCGCATCGCATCGCGGCTGGTCATCTGCCCGACATGTAGGCCCATATGCGCGACCTCCAGCATGTCCGCCGAGCCCAGCGAATACCATGGATCCATGCAGCAATCCTGGCCGAAGGCCACGTTAATGCCGTAGGGCCGCATCTCCGGCACGCGGGTCTGGCCGCGGCGCTTGGGGTAGCTGTCGTGGCGGCCCTGCAGCACGATATTGATCAGCGGATTCGCGATCGCGGCAACGCCGGCTTCGGCGATCAGCGGCAGCAGCTTCGAGACATAGTAGTTGTCCATCGAATGCATCGAGGTCAGATGCGAGCCGGCGACGCGACCCTGCAATCCCAGCCGCTGGGTCTCATAGGCCAGCGTTTCGATGTGGCGCGAGAGCGGATCGTCGCTCTCGTCGCAATGCATGTCGACGCGCAGGCCACGGGCTGCGGCGATCTCGCAGAGCGCCTTCACCGATGCGGCGCCATCGGCCATGGTGCGCTCGAAATGCGGAATGCCGCCGACGATGCTGACGCCCTTGTCGAGGGCACGGGCGAGATTTTGAGCAGCCGTCGGCGAGCGGAAATAGCCGTCCTGCGGGAACGCGACCAGTTCGAGGTCGAGATAGGGCGCGACCTGCTTCTTGACGTCGAGCAGCGCATCGACAGCCAGCAGCCGGTCGTCGCAGATATCCACATGGGTACGCACCGCGAGCAGGCCCTGTGCCACCGCGAGATCGCAATAGCGCAGAGCCCGTTCGACCAGTGCCTCATAAGTGAGGTGTGGTTTCAACTCGCCCCACAGCGCGATGCCTTCGAGCAGGGTGCCGGACACATTCAGCCGCGGCAGGCCGAGCGATAGCGTCGCATCCATATGGAAGTGAATGTCGACGAATGGCGGCGAGACCAGATGCCCGGCGGCATCGATCACCCGTCCGGCGTCTCCCGGCAGATCGGGCTGCACCGCGACGATACGGCCCCCTTTAATGGCGATATCCTGGCCCGTGCGGCCGTCGGGAAGCGTGGCGTTGCGAATGAGGAGGTCGAACGGCATGAAACCCTTGCTGCTGCAGGTGTGATCGCCGAATTATCGGCGTTGCGCTGCAGCAATGCAAGACGGTCCCACGCGGGCGGCATCTACCGGTCCGCGCGGACCGATTTGACCTGTATCAGTGAAACGATTGTTGTGCGGCGCGGAGCAGATCGATCGGGCTCCATGGCTTGGCCATGAACAGCGTGCCGTCGGGCAGCCGACGCACGCGAGGCGCGCCCGACGTCACGATCACATGCATATCGGGGAATCGTTGCTTGGCGAGATAAGCGAGCTCGATGCCGTCCATCAGGCCTGCGAGTTCCACGTCGGTGAAGACCATCGCAACATTGTCGCCGGATTCCTCCAGCACCAGCACGGCGGCCTCCGCGCTTTCGCATTCGATAACGTTCATCTCGCTCTCTTCGAGCAGCAGGCTGACCAGTGTGCGTTGTGCTTCGTCGTTCTCGACCACCAGCGCTGTCGACCTGTGTGCATAACCCATGGGGGAGCCTCCGTGGTTTGGTTGCGACAGGAGGGCAATGCGTGAGTTCATCAGCGGTTCAGATAAAAGTGAGTTCCCGTGAGCAACAATGTTACTCACGCAAATTACGTGCCTGCGCAGGATGATGTGCCGGCAGAAATGCAGTTAACCCACTACGGAAGTTGAAGCCGCAATCTGTTGCATCATCTGCGGCAGCAGATAGGGCGCGCCATCGTCGGTGCGGGCGACGACGACGTCGATATCGAACACGCGGCGGATCACATCGCTGGTGATCGTTTCCGCAGGCGTTCCTTCCGCTGCAACAGCGCCGTTGCGCATCACGATGATGCGATCCGCAAACCGAACTGCGAGATTGAGATCGTGCAGCACTGCGATCACGGCCGTGCCGTTGCGCGCACGTTGCCGCGAAATTTCCACCAGCTCGATCTGATGGCGCAGATCGAGAGATGATGTCGGCTCGTCGAGCAACAGGATGCCTGGACCATGGGCAGCTTCGCCGCAGGCGAGCTGCACGAGGATGCGTGCGAAATGCGCGCGCTGTTGCTCGCCTCCTGACAGCGTTGGTAATTCGCGATGACGGAAGTCGCCAAGGCCCACTTCATCGATGGCGGCATCAACCAGCGATTGCGCAGAAGCCAGCGGCAGGTTGCCCCGACCCATCTGCACGACTTCCTCGACCGTGAATGGAAAGCTCACACTGACATGTTGCGACAGCATCGCGCGCCGCATCGCCAGTTCGGCGGGCGACCAGGCGTGGAGGTCGCGGCCTTTCAGAGTGATGGCGCCGCGCGACGCGCGCAGATCGGCCGACAGCAAGCGTAGCAGTGTCGACTTGCCGGCGCCGTTGGGGCCGACGATGGCGACCATCTCGCCGCTGGTGATGGCGAGATCGACATGATTGAGCAGCGTGGCCTGGCCGATGGTCAGTGAGATGCCGGATGCTGTGAGGACGGGAGCGTCGGCCATCGGTGTCACAGCCCCACCAGCCCGCGCTGACGCAGCAGAATCAGCAGGAATATCGGCGCGCCCACGGCGGCAGTCAGGATGCCGATCGGCATCTCGGCCGGCGCCACGATGGTGCGGGCCAACGTATCGGCTCCAACCAGCAGGCTCGCGCCGAGACCGACTGAGGCCGGCAGTAACAGTCGATGACCCGGTCCGATCATCAACCGCAGCAGATGCGGCACGACGATGCCGACAAAGCCGATCACGCCGCACACCGAAACCGCTGCGCCGGTCATAATGGAGATCAGCACGATGCAGATGCGCTTGAGGCGCTCCACATCGACGCCGGAATGGAAGGCCTCGGACTCGCCGAGGATCAGCACGTCGAGGCCGCGGCTGGTGAAGAACATGCCGATCAAGCCTAGCGCCAGCATAGGCGCAATCGTCGCCGCCTTGCTCCAGGTCGCGCCGCTGAGCGAGCCGAGCAGCCAGAATGTGATGTCGCGCAATTGTCGGTCGTCGGCGATGAACACCAAAAGGCCGATGCCCGCATTGGCGATCGCAGCAATGGCGATGCCGGCGAGCAGGAACAGCGCGATGGAGGTGCGTCCGCTGCGGCTGGAAATTCGATAAAGAATAATGGTGGTGAGCAGCGAGCCGATGAAGGCGGCTAATGGCAACAGAAACGGCTGCAGAAAAGTAACATAATGCGCAAAGCGGCTGTCGCTGATGACGATGGCGCCCGCTGCAGCAAATGCCCCGCCGCTGGAGACGCCGACCAGCGCCGGATCGGCGAGGGGATTGCGAAACAGGCCCTGCATAATCGCGCCGGCGGCGCCCAGCATGCCGCCGATCATGGCGGCGATGGCAATGCGCGGAATCCGGATCGACCACAGGATCAGTTGATCGCGCGCGGCAAATGGATTGGCGGGATCGGCGGCCGTCAGGCCAAGCGCAGCGGGCAGGCGGGTAAGGGGAATGCCGGCGGCACCCACGGTGGCGGCAAGCAGCACCGTCAGCAGCAGTGCCGCGAGCAGGCCGCACAACACGATAACGGTGGCAGGGCGACGCACCCGACCGGTCGTTCTGACAAACGCAGTCAGCTTGGCGTCGGCAGCGCTCATCTTATTGGCGGCAGTTGACGGCGAGCGAGACGGGCTTGAACGTTGCAGCCTCGGACGACAGCGCCGGGTCGAGCTTGACGGCGAGGTCGCGCGCGGCGGCGGCCGTGCGCGGACCGAAGCCGAGCAGATAGAGGCCATCCATGGCGACCAGGCTCCTGGTCTTCGCGGCCGGCGTCAGTGCGAATGCCGGGCTGGCAAACACGGTGTCGGCCTGCAGCGTATCCTTGCCGCGCTCCATCGAGAGCACGGTATCCGGCTTGGCTGCGGCGATGGCTTCATCGCTCATGATCTTGTAGCCGTCGAAGCTGTCCGCGACATTGACGCCACCGGCCAGCTTGATGATCTCGTTGGCTGCCGTCTTCTGGCCTGCGACCATAGTGCGGCCATCGAGGAAGGACATCACGAACATCACCCGTGGCGGGGTCTTCACCTTGGCGCGCAATTCACGCAGTGCGGTAAGATCGCCGGCCACGGCGTTGGCGAGACATTCGCCGCGTGCCTCGACACCCGCGACCTTGGCGACCAGCCGTATCTTCTCCACCATGCCGGCTTCGGTGAACGTATCCGGCACCATGATGAGTGGGATCTTGGCGGCGTCGATGACGTCGATGGTTTCCTTCGGGCCGGAGCCCGCGATGGCGAGCACCAGTTGCGGATTCAGCCCCAGTACGCCTTCCGCAGAGAGCTGGCGCATGTAACCGACATTGGGTTTGTCGGCCATGGCCTTCGGCGGATACAGGCTGGTCGTATCGACGGCGACGATACGGTCGTCAGCGCCGAGGGCATAAAGGATTTCGGTCACTGCGCCGCCGATTGAGACGATGCGGGTCGAGTGGCCGATGGTGACGTCGCGTCCGCGTGCGTCGCGCACGACGGCGTCTTCCGCCGCGGCCGCGGCTGACAGCGCCAGCGTGCCGGCAAGCACTACACATTGCAGCGCATGTGCGATGCGATGACGTCGAACGGGGAGGCCGGCGGTCATTTGGTGAGGATCAGCTTGTTCTGGAACGTCAGGCGCAGGCGATAGGTCTCGTCGCCATGCGTAATCAGCAACTCGCGCTGATCCGCGAACAGCTCCTTGCTGTCCATCCGGTCGCCATTTATGACCACATTGCGTCCGGCTGAGGATTTGGCGTGAGCGGCAGCGCTGCCGTCGTGAGAACCCGTATCCATAGCGCCGATCTATCCCATCCGTAAAAGTCTCTGTCATCGTTATAGGTTTTGTCGCACCTCATCGCCAAGCACTGCAGTCTATAATCAGTATAAACAGGGCGGGGATTGCTTGACCCCCCCGTTAATGAACCGTAATCGAAAATGGCAACTTGGTGGCAGGGGTCCCCGAGTCGCATTCGAGAGCCAGCAAGCTCACTGCCTCGTGCAGCGCCAGCCAGCCACGATCCGTTGAAATTTGTGTTTGGGGATTAGGCTATGGCTCTTGGGGGCATGACTACGCGCGCCTTGTTGTTGGGTGTGTCGATCGTATCAATGGGGGCGTTGGTCTCCGAGACCGCCTTGGCACAGGCCGCCGCGCAGGCAGGCGACGTGCAGCCGCAAAAGCCGAAACCCGCCAAGAAAAAGCGTGCTGCTGCCAAGCCGGCGGCCGTGCCGGCGCAGGTAGCTAACGCAAATGCGCAGGCCAGCCGCAGCGGCCAGTCACTCGATGAAATCACGGTGACGGCTTCGAAGACCCAGGAGCGCGCCATCGATGCGCTGGCGCCCGTCAGCGTCGTGACGCAGGAGCAGATCCAGCTGCAGCAGCCGAGCCGGCTGAGCCAGCTTTTCTACAATGTCCCCGGTGTCTGGATGCAGGATCGTGGCGATGATCCGTCCACGGCGATCAATATCCGCGGCTTGCAGGATTTCGGACGTGTCGCCGTTGTCGTTGACGGCGCTCGCCAGAACTATCAGCGCTCCGGTCACAATGCGAATGGCTCGTTCTTTCTCGATCCCGAGCTGATCGGCGGCATCGATATCACCCGCGGCCCGACTGCCAATATTTACGGCTCTGGTGCCATCGGCGGCGTGGCCTCGTTCCGCACCAAGGATATCAATGACGTTCTGCGACCCGGCGAGCGCTGGGGCGTGGATATGAGCGGCTCCTACGGCTCCAACAACAATCGCGGTCTCGGCTCCGTGTTCGGCGGCGTGCGTGTCGACCCGACGGTCGATGTGTTCGGCGGTGCGGTCTATCGCACCCAGGGCAACTACAAGGATGGCGCCGGTACCGAGATTGGCAATACAGGCAACGACATCGCTGCGGGCCTGATGAAAGTTACGGTTCGCCCGGCCGACGGCCATGAGGTGAAGTTCGGCGGCCTGTTCCAGGACTACAGCTACACGATTGGTCAGTTGAATCGTGGTCCAACTACAACGCCGGCCTTGATCGCTCTGAATCAGGGCTCGTCCGTCTATGCCTCCAATGCAAAGAACTATACCGGTACGGTGACGTGGAAATACGCGCGTCCGGAGGACATGCTGTTCGATTTCAATGTCTCGCTTTACGGCAATCGCGTCGACAACGACCAGACCAAGACCTACCACTATTCGACGGCCGGCACCGCGCTCTGCGGTGCTGGTAGTGCCGGTAACAACATTTCTGGTTGCGTTGGCGATCAGCGCGGCTACTTGCTGGATACGTTCGGCGTCGACGTCAACAACACGTCTCGCTTCAATATCGGTGAGTGGCGCAATGCTGTGACCTATGGCTTCGACGTCTTCAACGACAAGGTGAAAACATTCGACTCGCGCGGAAACTCCAACATCACCACGCCGAGCGGCGAGCGCACAGTCTCCGGCGGCTTCGTCCAGCTAAAGACCAACTATTCGAGTTGGCTCGAAGTCATAGGCGCGCTGCGTTATGACCACTATGAGCTCAATTCAAGCGGGACAGCCGTGGGTGTTAACAATGTTTCATCCAGCGGTGACCGCCTGTCGCCCAAGATCACACTCGGCGTGACGCCGGTAGCGGGCTTTACGCCCTATGTGAGCTATGCGGAGGGTTATCGTGCACCATCCATCAGTGAAACGCTCATTGCAGGTGGCCACGCTTCCGGCGGCGGACCGACTTTCGTCACCTGTGCTGATGGTACCGCTGGCCTGTTCTGCTTCTTGCCGAACCCGAACCTCCGGGCAGAAGTCGGCAAGAACAAGGAAGTCGGCATCAATCTGAAATACAACGACGTCTTTACGTCTGGCGACAGTTTCCGCGCCAAGTTTAACTTCTTCCGCAACGACGTTGATGACTACATCGACCTCGTCGCCTCTACGCCAGTTCTCGTCAACTATGTATTCATGGGGCGTCCTGGCACCATCCTCAACAGCAACTTCTATCAGTACCAAAACATTGCCAATGCGAAGATCGAAGGCTTCGAGGCCGAGACGGCCTATGACGCGGGCCTTTGGTTCCTGGGCGTCGGCGCGACGGTTCAAAGCGGCAAGAACACCCAGACCAATGTTGGTCTGGCGACAATCCAGCCGCGCAAGGTCACGACCACCGGTGGCGTCCGCCTGCTCGATCGCAAGCTGACAATCTCGGCTCAGTGGGCTTCGGTCGCGGCCAATACCGACCTTCCGGCCGGATACGTGCCATCGACCTCCTACGATCTCGTCAATCTCTACGTCGCCTATCAACCGACGCAGGACATCACCTTGAATTTCGGGGTCGACAATATCCTGAACCAGTATTACCGCCCCTATGCTATTCCCGGGTCGACCAGCGATGGCACAACGCAGAACGACGCGTTGTGGACCGCCCCTGGTCCGGGCATCGTTTACAAGGGTGGCATCAAGGTGCATTTCGGCGGCGCATAATCGCCATCTGCATCCACCAGCCTCCAAGGAATCGCGCTCATGTCCGGGCGCGATTTCGGTTATGATAGGTTCTCGACGTCACGAAAGGAAAGACATCCATGTTCATCGCCATGAACCGCTTTCAGGTCAAAACCGGATCCGAAGCCGCTTTCGAAAACATCTGGGCGACCCGCGAATCCTATCTCTCGGAATTGCCGGGCTTCATCGAGTTCAGCCTGCTGAAGGGGCCGGTGGCTGAGGATCACACGCTGTATTCGTCGCATACGGTCTGGGCCAGCAAGGCAGACTTCGAGGGCTGGACCAAGTCCGAGCAGTTCCGCAAGGCGCATGCCCGCGCGGACAATAAGTCGGAAGGCGCCAGCCTCTATCTCGGTCACCCCAAGTTCGAGGGTTTCGAAGTGATCCAGTCCGAGCGCCGCAAGAGCGCTGCGGCCTGATTGCAGGCACTGCGTCTCACATCAATGATCGATCACGGAGCCATCTCATGCTGAATACGGATCTCGCCGCGCTGAAGACCTATATGGCGGAGAATCCCGGCGCCGTGGTCGAGACCGTTGCGCGCGAGCGGGGCGTCACGCCGCGTGCGGTGCTGGAAGCGCTGCCCGAGGGGATGGTGACCATCGGTGGCGGCGCCGACACGTTCGTCACGGCGATGACGGATATCGCCGAGTGGGGCGAGGTGACGCTGATCGTGCATACCGAGGACGGCATCTTCGAGACCACAGCGCCGCTGTCGCCGGGTGCCATTGGCCACGGCTACTACAATCTGACGCAGCCCAAGGGGTTGCATGGCCATCTGCGTCATGAGCGCTGCGGCGGCGTGGCTTTCGTCGAGCGGCCGTTCATGGGCAAGTCGTCGGCTTTCGTCGCATTTCTCAATGTCGATGGCGGTGTGATGTTCAAGGTCTTCGTGGGCCGCGACGAGACCCGTGCGCTGAAGCAGGATCAGCTCGAACGTTTCCGCGTACTGGCTGGAAAGCTCGCTGCTTAAGGCGTCTACCCTTCTTCACTGTCCTTCATCTGCGCCACCAGCATCTCGGCGACCAGTCGCGTTGATGGCGATGCCATGCGCGCGGCCGACTGCACCAGCGTCACCTGTGTTGACTCCAGTCTGCGGTCGCGCGGCGGGATCGCGACAAGTGTGCCGGCATTGATCGCCGCCGTCGCCGAGACCATCGGCAGGAACGTCGCAAGATCGGTGCGGGCAGCGACGGTCTGGGTGAAGGCCAGCGAGTTGGTCTCGCTGCACATTTCCAGCCGCACACTGGCCTGTGCGCAGGACTTGTCGAGTTCCTGACGAATGCCGAATGATGGGTCCGGAAGGATCACGCGCAACCCTGCAAGATCCTTCATCGCGTATGAGTTTTGGCCGGCGAGCGGATGCGTGGGCGCGACGATCAGGCAGACCGGTTGCCGCATGCGTCCGAGTTCGATCAGATCGCGTCGCGGCGCACGACCGAAGATCAGGCCGAGATCGACCTCGTTCTGGCTGACCATCTCGACCACATCGCGAGCGCCCACGGCGGTGACAGATAGCGCGATCCCGGGATATTGCTGCGACAGGTCAACGAAGGAGTTGGGCAGGAAGCTCGACAGCATGCCTTCGACGGTGGCGATCTTCACCTGGCCGCGGCGCAGCGATGCGAATTCCTCGACCTGGCTGCGCAGCCCGTCGAGCTGGCTGCGGTTCTCGACTGCATAGCGATAGAGCACGTGGCCGGCATCGGTCAGGTTCATGCCGCGCGCGCCGCGCTCGAACAGCTTGACCGCAAGCTCCTCCTCCAGACCCTGCACCTGCCGGCTAATGGCGGAGGGGGCGATGCGGAGCGCTGCGGCGGCCTGTTTGATCGATCCGGACTCGGTAACCACGCGAAAATAGCGAATGGCGGTGGATTCGATCATGGTCAGTCCCTCGCTGCTGGCTGCCCAGCGCGATGGCAGGACCTGACTAGCGTTCTGATTTTCAGACCTCTCACATCGAAATTCAATGCTTTTATTCGAAATCTAAATTTGACAGAGTTTTGATCAGGTCACGGTCCCGTCATCGATGGAGAATTTGGATGTTTCATCCCCGGCTTGCTGTCTCGGCTTTTTCCGCATCCCTCCTGCTGGCTGCGGCCGGTTTGGGAGCGACCTCCTCAATGGCTTCGGCGCAGGATGTGATCCGCTTCGGCGCGCCGCTGCCGATTACCGGGCCGCTGGCGCCGGAAGCCGTGAAGCAGCAGCAGGGCTACGACCTCTGGGCCGAACAGGCCAACAAGGCCGGCGGCATCGATGTCGGCGGCAAGAAGTACAAGGTCGAGATCGTCTATTCGGACTACCAGTCCAACACGCCGCGCTCGGTGCAGACCACCGAACAGATGATCACCCAGGACAAGGTGAACTTCATGTTCGGCCCGTTCGGCTCGGGCGCCGCCAAGGCCGCCAGCACGATCGCCGAGAAATACAAGGTGCCGATGCTGGCCGCGACGGCGTCGTCATCCCAAGTCTATGATCAGAACTACAAATATCTGTTCGGCACCTTCACCCCGAACGACACGCTGACGACGCCGCTGACGCAGCTCGTCAAGGCCAAGGCTGCCGACGTCAAGAAGGTTGCCATTCTGGCGCGTAACGATCTGTTTCCGCTGGCCATCGCGCAGGAAATGGAGAAATCCGCCAAGGCCAACGGTCTCGAAGTCGTCTATTTCGAAAAATACGCCATCAACACGCTCGATCACTCCGCAACCCTGTCGCAGATCAAGTCGTTGAATCCGCAATGGGTGTTCGTCACCGGCTACACCAACGACCTCTTGCTGATCCGCAAGCAGATGGTCGATCAGCAGATGAAGGCCAATGTCGTGACCATGATCGCCGGTCCGGCCTATCAGGAATTCATCGAATCCGCCGGGCAGAGCGCCGAGAACATCTCCAGCGCCTCGTGGTGGCATCCGGCCGAACAGTACAACGGCAAAGACATTTTCGGCACCACGGCCAACTTCGTGAAGCTGTTCAAGGACAAGTACAAGCTCGAGCCCGACTACGCCCACGCCTCGGCTGCGGTCTGCGGCGCGCTGTTCCAGATGGCCATCGAAAAGGCCGGTTCGCTGGATCGCGACAAGGTGCGTGACGAACTCGCCAAGATGGACGTCGTGACCTTCTGGGGCCCGGTGAAATTCGGCGCCAACGGCCAGATCAACTCGCTCGAACCGCCGGTCTTCCAGATCCAGGCCGGCAAGCCTGTTGTGCTGTTCCCGGACGCCATCAAGCAGGGCGACTTCAAGCTCGGCGTGAACTGAGCATGATCCCGAAAAGTGGATACCGGTTTTCGGACAAGATCATGCTCAAGCAAGTCTGCTAAGACCGGCGGGGAATCCACATGCTGGCCATCCAGGTCCTGATCAATGCACTCGTGCTTGGGTGTCTCTATGCCTGTATCGCGATCGGTTTCTCGCTGGTCTGGGGCGTGCTCAACGTCATCAACCTGATCCACGGCTCGTTCATCGTGCTCGGCGCCTATCTCGCCTGGGGCGCCTATAATTCGCTCGGCCTGTCGCCGTGGTATGCGCTGCTGATCGCCGCGCCGGCGTTCTTCGTGTTCGGCTATCTGTTGCAGCGGCTGCTGCTCAACCGCGTCATCACTGCACCGGTGCTGGTGACGCTGACGCTGACCTTCGGGCTCGATCTGATCCTGAACAATGCGATGATCTATTACTTCAAGGCCGATTACCGGAAGCTGATCCTCAATCCGCCCACGGGATCGATCTCGATCTTCGACGTCGTCGTTCCCGTCGACCGTCTGATCGCCACCGCCTCAGCGCTGGCGCTGACCTTTCTGCTCTATCTGCTGCTGCGCCGCTCCAAGGTCGGCCGCGCCATTGTCGCCGTCCGGCTCGACCGCGATGCTGCCGTGCTGATGGGCGTCGATGTGAAATCGATCTACGCCATCGCCTTCGGTCTCGGCGCTGCGCTCGCCGGCTGCGCCGGTGTGCTGATGGCGCTGATCTTCCCGATCTCACCGCTGACCTCATCGGCCTATCTGGGCAAGGCCTTCGTGGTCTGCGTGCTCGGCGGACTCGGCAGCGTGTCCGGCGCATTGGCGGGCGGCATCTTGCTGGCTTTGGTCGAAGGCGTGGGCTCGGTCTATCTCGGCCCGGCCCATGCGGTGACGCTGTCCTTCGTCCTGCTCATCATCTTCCTTGTGGTCAGGCCGCAGGGCTTGCTCGGCCGAAAGGGTTTTGAATGACCCGGACCAATATCGCGCTTCTCGTCCTCATTGGCTGCGTGGCGGCACTGCCCCTGTTTGGCGATGCCTATGCGCTACGTCTCGGCACCATGGCCTGCATGTATGCGATCTTCGCGTTGTCATGGAACATCGTCGGCGGCTTCGCCGGTTACCCGTCTTTTGCGACGGCCGCCTTCTTCGGGCTCGGCGCCTACACGACCGGCATTCTCATGAATAAGGGCGTGCCGCTGCCCCTGTCGCTGCTGGGGTCGCTGGTATTGTGCCTGTTGCTTGCTGCGGCTCTCGGTGTGGTGCTGCTGCGCCTCCGCGGCCATTACTTCGCCATCGCCAGCCTGTCGCTGGTCGAAGTGTTCCGCGAACTCGTCAACAACGCCACCGACCTCACCGGCGGCGGCATGGGCCTGAACATTCCGCTGGTCTCCGGGTCGAGCGTGCTGTCCGACGCGACGTTCTTCTTTTACGCCATGTGGGGACTGCTGCTGATCACCGCGCTCGTCGTCATCGCAGTCTCGATGTCGAAGCTCGGCTTCGGTCTCAACTGCATCCGGCAGAACGAGACGGCCTCGAACATGGTCGGTCTCAATTCCACGCTCTACAAGGCCGTGGCTTTCGGCCTGTCCGCCTGTTTCGTCGGTGCCGCCGGCGGGCTCTATGCGGCCTGGGTGCATTACATCGATCCGTCCGACGTGTTCGACATCTTGTATTCGGTGAAGCCGATCGTGATGGCGCTGATGGGCGGGCTCGGCTCGCCGCTCGGCGTGGTCTGCGGCGCCTTCGTCTATCTCGGCCTCGAGGAAGTGGTCTGGCGCAATTACATCCAGATCCATTCGGGCGTGCTGGGCGTGCTCATCATCCTGCTGCTGCTGTTCCTGCCGCATGGGTTGGTCTCGCTGCATGCCGGCAAGATCTGGCGCGGGCTCAGCGGACGAAAGGCAAAGCATGTCTGAGATCCGTCAAGAAATCCTGCATCTCAGCAGCGTCTCGCGAAACTTCAGCGGGCTGAAGGCGCTGAGCGATGTCTCGCTGTCCGTTAACAAGGGCGAGGTGGTTGGCCTGATCGGCCCGAATGGCGCCGGCAAGACCACGCTGGTCAACACCATCTGCGGTGTCACGCCGGCGAGTTCCGGCGTGGTCACCTTCGATGGCCGCGACATCACGCGGATCAAGACCTATCAATCGGCGCGGCTCGGCCTGTCGCGCACCTTCCAGATCGTGCAGCCCTTTGCGGAATTTTCGGCGCTCGACAATGTCGCTGCGGCCGCGTTGTTCTCGCAACCGGGCGAGAGCCTGAAGTCGGCGCGCGAGGCCGCTCGCGCGCATCTCGCATTCGTTGGCCTCGACGCGCAGGCCGACCAGTCCGCAGCAACGTTGACACTGGCGATGCGCAAGCGGCTGGAGCTAGCCAAGGCGCTGGCGATGAAGCCGAAGCTGCTGTTCCTCGACGAGGTCAATGCCGGCCTCAACAGCGCCGAGGTCGAACGCGCCACCAAGCTGATCCATCAGCTCGCCGCCGACGGCATCACCATCGTGATGATCGAACATCTGATGAAGGTCGTGCTCAATGTCTGCACCCGCATCGCGGTGCTGCATAACGGACGGCTGATTGCCGACGGCGCGCCGCGCGACATCATCAAGGATCCCGCCGTCGTCGATGCCTATCTGGGCCAGCAATATGCACAACGGAACGCCGCCCGTGGCTGATCATTCGATGCTCGAACTCAATCAGGTCTGCGCCGGTTACGGTGAAATCCAGGTGCTGTGGGGCATCGACATGGTGGTGCGTTCCGGCGAGATCACCGCGTTGATCGGCTCCAATGGCGCCGGCAAGACCACGCTGATGCGCGCACTGTCCGGGCTGATCCCGTTGGTCTCGGGCAAATATGTTTCCGAAGGCGTCGATCTCTCCAAGGCGACAGCTGCGCAGATGTTGGCACATGGTATCGTCCATGTGCCGGAAGGGCGCCGTCTGTTCGGCGCCATGAGCATTGAGGACAATCTGCTGATGGGCGCCTATTCGCGCAGCGTCAGCCGTACCGAGCTCAATCGCGATCTCGATCGGGTTTACACGACCTTTCCGAAGCTCCGCGAGCGCCGCAATCAGGCCGCGGCTACGCTCTCCGGCGGCGAGCAGCAGATGTGCGCCATCGGCCGCGGGCTGATGAGCGCGCCGCGCCTCCTGATGATCGACGAACTCTCGCTCGGCCTGTCGCCATTGCTGGTGGAGCAACTGGTCGCGGCACTTCGGCAGTTGAACAGCGAAGGCATGTCGATCCTTCTGGTCGAGCAGGACGTCACCACGGCGCTCGATCTCTGCCATCACGCCTACATCATGGATATGGGCCGCATCGTGCGCACCGGGCAGGGCGCCGAATTGCTGGCCGATCCCATCATTCGCGACGCCTATCTCGGCGTCCTCGAAGATTGATTTTCACTTCATCCAAAGAGGCAAGCATGATCGAGACCGTCGAAGCCCCCAATAGCGGCTACCGTTACATGCCGGGCGTGTTCCAGTATTCCTGCGGCGTCGGCGCGCTGCCCGGCTTCGCGCTGGAGCGCGTGCGTTTCTCCAAGGTCGTCCCGCTGAAGGAAGGCTTCGCCAGGGTTGCCGAGATCATCAAGGCAGCCGGCCGGCCGCTGACCGCCTTCGCAGCCTGCGAACTGCGCTCGCCGGCACCGTTCACGGAGCAAGGGTTTATCGACTTCAACGAGATCTACATCAAGACCCTCGAAGACTGGGGGATCATGAAGGATCGCGTGAATCCCATCGCGCGCAGCAATGTGTGTCCGAAGATCGATCCGCCGTCGGAGCCTGGCTTTCATGCCTTCTCCTTCACCACCGTCGCGCCGAATGCGCCAGCATCCTTCGTCATCGCCGGCAGCGGCGAGGCCGCGGAAGGCAAGGGCGACTATCGCGACAACACGGTACGCCTCGGCGACATCAGCCCGTCCGGCATGCTGGAAAAAGCCAAGTTCGTGCTCGACGAGATGGAGCGCCGCATGAGCGCATTCTCCGGCACCTGGGACCAGACCACCGGCGCGCAGCTCTACACCGTGCGCGACGTCTATGCTCTGCTGGAAAGCGAACTCGGCCGCCGCGGCGTATTCCGCAACGGCCTGACCTGGCACTTCAACCGCCCACCGGTCGTCGATCTCGAATACGAGATGGATTGCCGCCGCGTGCATGTGGAGCGCGTGGTCGAGGTTTAACCGCCTCAATGATGACTGATGCGCAGATCTTGCGAGGTCTGCCGTAGTCGCCGGGTGAGTTCGCGCGCCAGGTTGCCCAGCAGCCTGGTGGCGAGCACCGGATTTTTCTTCAGGATCAGGTCGAAGCCGTCGCGCGGGAATTCGTAACAGACCACCGCGTCGTCGGCGACGATGGTCGCCGAGCGTGGCACCGATTCCACCAGCGCCATTTCTCCGACCGTCGTGCCGCGGCCAAGTCCGGCGATGCGGCGTCGCTCGTGATGTCCGTCGGTGCGCAGCAACACGCTGACGCTCCCTTTCAGGATCAGCCACATCCGGTCGCCGGCGTTGCCTTCGCGGCAGATCGTATCGCCACATGCGAATTCGCGTCTGGTCATTACTGCAGTCAGTTCGGCCATCTCGTTGGTGGAAACGCCATCGAGAAAGTCGATCTGCTCGAGCGTGAGTTCATCCGCTTGCCCCTGCCTCGCAGCGGAGCGGTCGAGCACGGTCTGCTCCATCCACTCCAGTGCGGAGTCGAGATCTTGTGTCATTGGCGGCGATGCCGCGTCGTGCTCGATCCCGTTGCCGATGATGGCGGCATGGACGGGCCGGACATTGCAGTAGATCAGTCGCCGTTTCTTTTCAGTCGCCTTCTGGCGCAGGGTTCGCAATGCGTTGATGCCGGACACGTCGAGGTCGGAGATGGCACCCATGTCGAGCAGGATCATATCCGTGCTGTTGAACAAGTCCTTGACGCGGAGCGAGAGGTCGTCGGCATTGCCGAAGAACAGCGCGCCTTCGAGCTGCAGGATGGCGCGCTGCTGTCCGGTCTGCTGCAGGATCGCGAGATCGTCGGCCGAGCGAATGCGCTTGGAGAACAGTGTGTCGCCGAGATGGGCGCGGCGCACCAGCGGCCGGCTCATATTGATGACGAAGATGATGCAGGACAGGATGATCCCGACAATGACTCCGGAAACCACCGAGCTGAACACGGTCACGGCCATCACCGCGAGTACAACGATCAGATTATAAACGGCGTGGCGGCGAACCTGCGGCTCGCTTTTGTGTCTGACATCGGCCAGCAGTTGCAGATTCCAGCGATCGAACAGCACGATGCCGATCACCAGAAGCAGGCCGGCGAACACCGCGCGCGGCACCTGTGCGAGCACCGACGACAGCGCGAATGTGATGGCCAACAGGCTGAGAGCCACGAAAATGCTGGTCCAGCGCGTGCGGCCGCCCATGCGATAGCCGAGCAGAATAACGGAAGGGATCGCCGATCCGCCGATGCCGCCGCCCAGCGCTGCTGCCGCATTGGCGATGCCCTGCGCGGCGAGGTCGCGCACCGGATGGATATGCGTATCGTCGAGCTGCTGTGCCACGCGAAACGCCAGCATGGTCTCCACAGTGCCGATGATCGCCAGCACCAGCGATACCAGCACGACATGCGGAAGCACGGCGGTCAGTTCCGGAGTGATCGAGCCGTCGAACACTGCACCGAGCGGCATGGCCGGAGGGAAGCTGACATGGATCTCACCGATGGTCGGCCCGAGATCGAGACCGGTCGGGACGCTGATCAGATAGTAGAGCGCGGTGCCGGCGATGAAGCCTGCAAGCGATCCCGGTATCTTCCGCAGCCAGTCCGGCAGCCGCAGCCAGCCTGCTATTGCCGGATAGTTCAGAACAAAGAGCGCCAAGGCCACGACGTAAGCCAGCATCGCCGGCTTGTTCGGCCACAGCGTATGCGCGGCAAAGAACGGCTTGAACTGGGAAATCACGATCAGCATGCCGACGCCATTGAGCAGGCCGGTGAGTACCGGGTGCGGCGCGAATTTGATGGCGCGTGTCAGGCCGAGCAGCCCGAACAGGACCTGCCACAGCCCGGCCAGAAACAAACACAGCATGATCGCGGTCACGATCATCGCGGGCTGGCTCGCAAGCGTGGCGTCATTGACCAGCGTCGTGGTCAGGCCGGCCTGCACCAGGGCCATGCTGACGCGGCTCGTCGTCACGATATAGGACGAGGTGGCGACCACGGCCGCGACCAGGCCGACGATGGCGCCGCCATACAGGCCGGCTGCAGCGCCGGCTGCGACATAGTCGGGGCCGAGCGGCGCAAACACCAGCAGTCCGCAAGCAAGGCAGAGCGGCAGGCAGACGAGGCTTGAGATCAGACCGGCGCTGATTTCCGATCGCCAGTCGACGAGCGGCTCGGCGGGAGGCGAAGCTTTGAGCACGGGCTAGCTTTCATCACAGGGGGTACCGGCCACGCCTTCATGGATGATAGTTGTTGCCAGCTTTTGCCATTATTGTGAAACGGAACTGATCCGCAAGCCAAGATCGGGGTTCGCCCGCCGATTTCCCGCGCTACACGCCGGCGACGATCGTCTTGCGATACAGCGCGCTGTAGCTGGCGGCAGAAATATTCCAGCTGAACGATTTCGACATGGCGCTGCGGCGCATCGAGTTCAGGCGATCCTTGGAGCCATAGGTCGCGAAAGCCCGCAGGATGCCGCCCAGAAATGACTCGGTGGAGGGCTGCGTGAACAGGAAGCCGGTCTCGCCATCGACGATGGTTTCGGCGAGGCCGCCGGTCTGGTGGCCGATCGGCAGCGAGCCGAAGCGCTGCGCATACATCTGGCTCAGGCCGCAGGGTTCGAAGCGCGACGGCATCAGCGTGAAGTCGCTGCCGGCGAAGATGCGCCGTGCCTCGCGGTCGTTGAAGCCGATGGCGACGCCGATCGCATCCGGACGGCGGCGATGCGCGTCCATCAGCGCGTTTTCGAGTTCGGTCTCGCCGCGGCCGGTGACGACGATCTGGCCGCCGGCGGACACGATGGCGTCGGCCGCCGACAGCACGAGGTCGACGCCCTTCTGATGCACGAGGCGGGCGACCAAACCAAAAATGGGCCCGCGGGAGAGTGCGAGCCCAAATTGTTGACGTACCCCGTCGGCATTGGCGCGTTTGGCTTCCCAGTCGCCCGCGCCGAACGGTCTCATGAGCTCCGCGCAGACGCGCGGATCCCAACTCTCATCGATGCCGTTGAGAATGCCTGTCAGACGCGACTCGTTGGAGCGCTTCGTCAGCAGGCCTTCCAGCCCGCAGCCAAGTTCCGGTGTGGTGATCTCGCGCGCATAGGTCTCGCTCACGGTGGTGAGGTGCGACGAGTAGATCAGCCCGCCCTTGAGGAAGGACAGCTTGTCGTAGAATTCGAGCCCGTCGATATGGAACGACTCCGCCGGTGCACCGATCCGGCGCAGCGAAGACTTCGGAAACAGGCCCTGATAAGCGAGATTGTGGATCGTCAGGATGGTCGGGATCTTCACGCCGCTCCAGGCGAGATAGGCCGGCACCAAGGCCGCCTGCCAGTCATTGGCGTGGACCAGATCGGCCGACCAGTTCTTGTCGAGCTTGCCGGAGGCGAGCAGTGCCGCTGCGGAGGCGAAGCGTGCGAAGCGGATGTCGTTGTCCGGCCAGTCGCGGCCGCCGGCATCGCCGTAAGGGTTGCCTGGACGATCGTAGAGCTGCGGGCAGAGCAGGATATAGATCGGCAGCCCGTCCTTGGTCGCGGCCAGGCCAACCGAGCACGCCGGCATTTCCGCCAGTGCCGGGCATTCGCCGACGATCTCGATGTCAGGAAACTGCGTGACGACGTCGCGGTAGCCGGGAAGGATGATGCGAACGTCGGTCCAGATGCGCAAGGCTCTAGGGAGGGCGGCGGAGACGGCTGCAAGGCCGCCCACCCGGATGAAGTCGTCAATCTCTGGAGTGACGAACAGTACCCTCAAGAAACGCCCTCGTGCCCGCCGCGACTACAAGGATACAAAACTGGTCCAGCGTCTTTGGGTACTTATGGAACCGAAGGGCAATGGAACTCAGTTTTGTTACTTGCGCTGCAAAATATCTGTCTCTGCACTGCAGTATATCACATCACTTAATACGGCATTGCAAAAGAGAAATGTGAGTTCGCTAAATTATCTCTGAAATCAGTGACTGGGTGACGACGGGACGATCAGCCGCAGGAAGCTCATGACGCAGCCGAGCGCGGCAAAACCGGCACCGAGCGCCAGCGCCCAGGTCGCGCCGCCATGGCCGAACAGGCCGAAGCAGAAGGCGGCAAGCGCTGCGCCCATGCTCTGGCCGGTCAGCCGGGCGGTGGCCACGATACCGCTGGCGCCGCCGCTACGGCCGGCCGGCGCGCTCGACATGATCGCCTTCATGTTCGGCGCCTGGAAGAAGCCGAAGCCGGCGCCGCAGATCACCATCCGCCAGACGATATTGGCGACGCTCGGGTCGGGCGGCAGGGTGGCCAGCAGCACCATGCCGATGCCGAGCAGGGCCATGCCGATACCGCCAAGAAGCCCGGCGGGATAGTGGTCCGACAACCGGCCGGCGATCGGCGCCATGATGCCGACGACCAGCGGCCAGGGCGTCAGGAAGAAGCCGGTCTCGACTGCCGAACGATGCAGAACTTCCTCGAAGTAGAACGGCAGCGACACAAAGGCGAGGCCCTGGACGGAGAAGGAGCAAACCGCCGTGGCCGCCGACAGCGCGAACAACGGGCGGCGAAACAGGTCGATCGGCAGCATGGGCGCAGGGTGATCGGCCTGCCGGCGGAGCAGCAGCCAGCCGAACAACAGGCCGGCAACCAGTTCGGCGACGACGATGGACGGCGCGGTGTGATGGGCGGCGCTGTCGATGCCGAGGATCAGCAGGCCGAGACAGAGCGAGGTCAGCAGGGCACCGAGAAAATCGAAACGATGGGTGGCGCGCGTGGTCTTTGGCAGCGTCTTGAGGCTGATGATAATGGCGGCGAGGCCGAAGGGCAGGTTGATCGCGAACAGCCAGGGCCAGGTTGCAACCGACAGGATGCCCGAGGCGATGGTGGGGCCGAGGGTGAAGGCCGTCGCGACGACGAGAGCGTTATGACCGAGCCCGCGGCCGAAATGGCTTGGGGGATAAACCACCCGGACCAGCGCGGCATTGACGCTCATGGCGCCGGCGGCGCCGAGGCCCTGCAGCACCCGCGCGAACAGCAAAGTGTCCAGCGACCACGCGAATGCGCAGGCGACCGACGCGATGGTGAACAGGATCAGCCCGCCGAGATAGATGCGCTGATG
Source organism: Tardiphaga robiniae (assembly GCF_013359755.1). GTDB lineage: Bacteria > Pseudomonadota > Alphaproteobacteria > Rhizobiales > Xanthobacteraceae > Tardiphaga > Tardiphaga robiniae. Next base: position 216,515 of record NZ_JABMCJ010000090.1, read on the forward strand.
GCCGACGATCTCGCCCAGCGCGCCGAATGGCAGCAGCGTGGCGACCATGGCGATCTGGTAGACATTGACCACCCAGATCACATCCGCTGGCGTGGCATGGAGGTCGCTGGCGATGGAAGGCAACGCGATATTGGCGATGGCGGTATCGAGCGAGGCCATGGCAAGGGCGGTAAAGATGGCAAGCCGCGCCCAACGCTGCTGGCTCGGCGTCAGCCCTTCCGTCGGCTGGGGAGCCTGTGCCACGATACCGTCTGCCATAGCTGGGGATTCCTGGGTGCGGCCGAACTGACCGCCGATCCGCGCTATCTAGGATAGTTCGCTTTGCCCCTACAGGCGTGTAACTGCATGAGGCATATGCACATCTTTATTCCCAGTTTATTCCCAGCGGAAAATCCGCTTTCGGCTGATCACATCGCTGTCAGGCGATTACATCGCCGTCAGACCGGCTTGGTCTTGAACCAGGTCCCGGACGCCACCGCCGTGACGATGATAGTGCCGTAGACGACCAGCGCGAAGGCCAGGCAGGCGAACAGCCAGGTCAGCGATCCCGTCAGCCGCAGCGCCAGCCAGCCGCCGCCGATCGAGATCAGCAGCCGCAGCACGCCGGCGAGCAGGGGATAGAGCATCTTGCCGGCGCCCTGAGAGGCGAAATACAGCGACAGGCCGAGGCCGAAGAAGCCATAGGCCGGGCCGACAATCCGCAGATAGGCGCTGCCGGTCTCGATCATCTGCGGATCCGACCCGAACAGGCCGAGCCACGCGGCTGGCCAGATCGCGGCCGCCAGGCCGACGGTTTCGGTGATCACGAACACCATGCCGCCGCCGATCAGCGCCGCCCGCAGCGCGCGCTGCTCCTGTCCGGCGCCGATATTGGTGCCGACCAGGGCCACCAGAGGTCCGCCAAATCCAAACGCCAATGGCACCATCAGATATTCCAGCCGGACGCCGGTGCCGAAGCCCGCCACGGCGTCGCCGCCAGCGAAGCCGCCGACCAGTGCGGTGGTCAGCAGCACCGTGAAACTCGTCTGCAGCGAAATCACCGCAGCGATGGCGCCGACGCGCAAGATGTCGGCCGAGAGATCCCAGCGCAGGCGGGCCAGCTTGAAATGCACGATGCAGCGGCCGGAGAGGATGTATCCTGCGAGCACCGCGCCCACGGTGAAGGTCGACAGCACCACGGCCCAGCCGCCGCCGGCAATGCCGAGGGCCGGAATCGGTCCCCAGCCGAAGATCAGCAGCGGCGACAGCGGGATCAGCAGCACCACGCCGATACAGATCGACAGCGACGGCACCAGCATATTGCCGGTGCCGCGGATGATGCTGGCAAAGCCGTTCATCAGCCAAACTAAAACGCTGCCGCCGAACACCACGTTGGAATACTGCATGGCCGCGTCCAGCGCGCCGCCGCTGACGCCCATCGCCGTGTAAATCGCACGGCCCCAGATCAGGAAGATTGCCGAGCCGATCAGGCCGAGCAGGATATTGATGAGCGTGGCATGCATCACCAGTGCTTCGGCATCGTCGGTGCGGCGCGCGCCGAGCGCACGCGCGATCGCCGAGGAAATGCCGCCGCCCATGGCACCAGCCGACAGCATCTGCATCATCATGAAGCCGGGAAACACCACGGCCATGCCGGTCAGCGCGTCGCTGCCGAGATGCGACACCCACCAGGTTTCGATCAGGCCGGTGGAAGCCTGCGCCAGCATCACCAGCAGATTGGGCCAGGCCAGCTTGACCAGCGTGGAAGCGATCGGCGCCTGCAGCAGCATCCGGGTCCGCGGGTTCATCTCGTGGACGGGCGCGGCCGTAGCGGCGACGATGGCCTGCGGCGTTTCCAGTTTCATGGTGATCCGTCCTTCTGCGGGCGCGGTTTGCTGAGCCGCCGTTGCACGCGTGCGCTGGCGGCGGGGCCGGGCGCATTGGCGTGGGTGGCTTCGGTGATTGGTTTGCCGGTACGACGGTCGACCAGGATGGGATCGGCGGTCTCGCCGGTCTCCTTGTCGATCAGAACAACGCTTTCACCCTCCGGCGCGAAGTGACGGTTGCCCCAGCTTTGCAGCGACCACAGTACGGAGCGGAAATCCCGGCCGCGCGGGGTCACGATATATTCGTAGCGCGGCGGCTTTTCGCAATATAGCCGCTTCTCCAGCAGCCCGGCCTCGACCAGGACTGCCAGCCGGCGGGTCAGCATGTTCGGCGCGATGTTGAGGTTCTTCTGGAACTGGTCGAACCGCGTCATGCCGTAGATGGCATCGCGCATGATCAGAATGCTCCACCACTCGCCGACGCGCTCAAGGCTGCGGGCGACCGGGCATTCCAGTTTCTCGAAACTCTTGCGCTCCATGGCGGGAAGATAGGGGAGTAACTATCATCATGCAAGTCACTTGTCAGGACGGTTGTGTGTGGGGGCTCTGGCCTCTCAATTGTCGTCCCCGCCTAGCACGCCAATGGCGCGCGCGGGGCGGGGACCCATAACCACGATAGGAGTAAATGACGGAAAGGCCTCAACCACAGCGTTAGATTAGCTCTGCGGAGGCTATGGATCCCCGCCTTCGCGGGGATGACAACGGATAGGTTAGAGTCCGGGCCTGTGAGCTAAGCCCCTTACCCCACCATCCGTTCGCGTCCGACCCAGAAGCTTGCGCGCAGCGCCTTCTTGTCGATCTTGCCGACGCCCGTCATCGGCAACTCACTGACGAATTTGATGTGCTTCGGCGCATGGGCCGAACCCTTGCGGGTCTTCACCAGATTGATCAGCTCATCCGCATCCGGCTTCGCACCGCCACGCGCGACCACGATGGCGGTGACAGCCTCGCCCCATTTGTCGTCGGGCACGCCGACCACGGCGCACATGGCGACATCGGCATGGGTGGTCAACACATCCTCGATCTCGCGCGGGAAGATGTTGAAGCCGCCGGAGACGATCATGTCCTTCTTGCGGTCGAGGATGAACATGTAGCCGCGCTCGTCCGCGCGGGCGATGTCGCCAGTATGCAGCCAGCCGTTCTTCAGCGTTTCCGCCGTCTGCTCCGGACGTTTCCAGTATTCCTTCATCACATGCGGCGCGCGCACGCAGATTTCGCCGGCCTCGCCGGGCGACACTTGCTGATCGTCATCGTCGAGAATGCGGACGTCGCAGACGGCGATGGGGAATCCACAGGACAAAAACAGTTCGGGCTTCTTCGGATCGTGATCCGTCTTGCGCAGCACGGACACCGGATAGCATTCGGTCTGCCCGTAGAGCTGCGAGAACACCGGGCCGATGCGTTCGATACCTTCCACCAGCCGGCTGGGCGACATCGGCGATGCGCCGTAAAGCACCAGATCGAGTGATGACAGATCGGTCTTTGACAGCGTCGGGTTGTCGAGCAACACATAGATCATGGTCGGCACGAACAGCGTGAAATTGATCCGCTCGCGTTCGATGGTCTTGAGCACCGCCTCGGGATCGAACCCCTTCAGCATATGCACCGTGCCGCCCCGCATCAGCGTCGGCAGCACCTTGGTGCCGGCGACATGACTGATCGGCGCCACCGTGAGATAGCTCGGCGTGTCCGGAATTTCGAAGTCGGATAGAATGGCGCTGGCAAAACCCGACACTTCACGATGTCGGCGCAGCGCGCCCTTGGATTTTCCGGTGGTGCCGCCGGTGTAGTTCAGCACGGCGATGTCATCGACCTGTGCAAAGTCCCGCGCGGTGGCGCTGCCGCCTGAGCCGACGACTTTCAGCAGATCGATGCCGTAGTCTGCACGGCCCAGCGTGAATACGTGTTGCAGGCCCTGCGCGCGCGAGGCGAGCTCGCCGCCGCGCTGCAGGAAATTGTCGGCGTCAATGATCAGGATCGTTGCTTCGGCGTCCTCGATCTGGTCGATCTGGTCCTGCATCGAGCCCAGCGGATGCAGCCAGGAGATTGCGAAACGCGACAGTTGCGCCGCGACCCCGGCGCACCAGGTGTCGGCGCGATTGGCTGTGAGCAGCGCCACTTTCGTGCCGGGCTGTGCGCCGAGGTTCATGAACACATTCTGCAGCCGCGCGATCAGGTCCGTAGTGCCGCGATAGGTGATCGAGCCGCCGGGCCAACTGAAAGCGATGCGATCCGGATAGCGCGCCAGCGCCCGCAAGGTCTGCGCGCCAACGGTCGGAAACGTGTTCAGCACGTCCGTCATGGAAACCTCCCCAAATGTCCTCGGCTTCTGTGGGCCGATGGTTGCGGCAAGGCTAACAACGAATGCCGGGCATGCAAACATAAACCCGTATGGGCATTGCAGCATTCGCGATGAACTTGTGGCGGCTTTCGTCGTTTGCCTGTGCTAGAAGCGGTCGAGCCATTTGAGCCGCGTCACAGGAGAATTTCATGCGCAAGTTTTTGACCGTGCTGGCAGCACTGGCGACCCTCAGCCTGACCAATTGCGGTTACAACGCGATCCAGACCAATGATGAGCAGGTCAAGTCGGCCTGGTCGGAGGTGGTCAACCAGTATCAGCGCCGCGCGGACCTCGTGCCGAATCTCGTGAATTCCGTGAAGGGCTTCGCGCAGCAGGAGAAGGACGTTCTTCTGGGCGTCACAAATGCACGCGCCAAGGTCGGCTCGGTGCAGGCGACGCCTGATGTGGTCAACGATCCCGCCGCGCTGCAGAAATTCCAGGCCGCGCAAGGCGAACTCTCCAGCGCGCTGTCGCGCTTGCTCGTGGTCACCGAGAACTATCCGCAGCTCAAGTCGGACGCGCTGTTCAAGGATCTGATGTCGCAGCTCGAAGGCACCGAGAACCGTATCACCGTGGCGCGCAACCGCTACATCAAGTCGGTGCAGGATTATAACGTCGGCGTGCGCACCTTCCCGAACAATCTGACCGCCATGATGTTCGGCTACAAGGAGAAGGCGAATTTCTCGGTCGCCAATGAGAGCGAAATCTCGACCGCGCCGAAGGTCGACTTCAACCCGACGCCGGCGCCCGCGAAATAGGCCGGTGCCGATCAGGCCGATCCGATGAAGGCGATCAAAGCCTGTCTGCTGGCATTGCTGCTGTGCTGGAGCGCCGTCGCTCTGGCCGATGTGGCTGTGCCGGCGCTGACGGGGCGCGTGGTCGACCAGACCGCGACGCTGAGCCAGAGCGAACAGGCGTCCCTCGACAGCACGCTGCGTGATTTCGAGTCGCGCAAGGGCAGCCAGATCGTGGTGCTGATCGTGCCCACCACGGCGCCGGAAGCCATCGCGCAATACTCCATCCGCGTTGCCGAAGCCTGGAAGATCGGCCGCAAGAAAGTCGATGACGGCGCGATCCTGCTGGTCGCCAAGGATGATCGCAAGCTCCGCATCGAAGTTGGCTACGGCCTCGAAGGCGCGCTGACCGACGTGACCACGAAACGGATCATGGACGAGATCATCACGCCGCGCTTCAAGACCGGCGATTTCGCTGGTGGCATCACGGCCGGCGTCAACCAGATCATCAAGGTGGTCGATGGCGAGCCGCTGCCGGCGCCGGATGAATGGAAGGGCAATTCGAATGCCCTCGATCAGATCATGGAATATGCGCCGTTCCTGTTGTTCGGCGTTCTGATCTTCGGCAGCATCCTGCGCAACATTTTCGGCCGGCTGTTCGGCTCGCTGGTGACCGGCGGGCTCGTCACCGCGGTGGTCTGGTTGGTCGCCGGCAGCCTGCTGTTCGGCGGCATTCTCGGCGCGGTCGCGTTTTTCTTTACGCTGATCAGCGAGGCCCTCATGTCGGGTGGCGGAGGCGGTGGACGTCGCGGCGGTGGCTATATCGGGGGCGGCGGCGGTTCCTGGTCATCAGGGAGTTCATCGAGCAGCGGCGGCTTCAGCGGAGGCGGCGGCAGTTTCGGTGGCGGCGGCGCTTCGGGGAGTTGGTGATGAGCTTGAAACGCATCGGCAACCATCTGCTCGGCAATCGCTCGCGCGTCCGCAAGGCGTTCCCGCCGGAATCGCTGGCGGCGATCGAACAGGCCATCAAGGCCTCCGAGGCCAGCCATGCGGGCCAGATCCGCTTTGTCGTCGAGGGCGCGCTCGACGGCGCGCCGCTGTTCCGCAATCAGTCCGCGCGCGAACGCGCCATCGACGTGTTCGCGCAACTGCGCGTCTGGGACACCGCGCATAACAACGGTGTGCTGATCTATCTGCTGCTCGCCGATCGCGATGTCGAGATCGTGGTCGACCGCGGCATCGATGCCCGCGTCGGCAAACCCGGCTGGGAAGCGATCTGCCAGATGATGGAGGCGGAGTTTCGCGCCGGGCATTTCGAGCGCGGCGTGATCAAGGGGATCGACGCGGTGACGCAGCATCTGGCGGCTCACTTCCCGCGCGATGCCGGCTCGGTGAATGAACTGCCAGATGCGCCGGTGGTGCTGTAACGCTACGCCTTCGCTGACTCCCGCGCGCCGACGCGCTCGAACCACGCCGCGATCTTCGCATTGCCCCGGTCCCACGGCTGCTTCACCTTGTCGGCGAAATCGAGCCAGCAGAACAGCACGATATCCGCCATCGTGAACCGTTCGCCGCAGATGAAGGTCTTGCCGCCCATCTGTCCGTCGAGCCAGCGCAGCCGGTCGATGGCGATTGTCTTCAGGCCCGGCGCGCCTTCAGGGACGCAGACGATGCGCGTCTCGAAGCGCTTCAATCCCTCGGCGAAGCGATAGCCGTTGGCGATGTGCTGGCAGATGTTGAGATCGACGCGCTGCCGCCACATCCGTGCCTCGGCGCGCTGCTCGGGCGTGGTGCCGATCAGCGGCGGCGTCGGATGCGTCTCCTCGACATATTCGCAGATCGCGACCGTCTCCGAAACATAGGCGCCATCGTCGAGCTCGAGCGTCGGCATCTGCCCGTGCGGATTGCGCGCCAGATGCGCGCGTTCGCGGTTCTCGCCACCAGCAAGATCGACGGTCTGGACGGGGAGGCTGATGCCCTTCTCGGCCAAGAACATGCGCACCACGCGCGGATTCGGTCCGATGGAATCGTAGAGCTTCATGGCATTTCCCCGATTGTTCTGTTTGCTGGTGTTGTGCGGGCGGGGCGCGTGCGCGTCAAGCAACGGTTCCCATCGCCGGACAAGAGGTGAAATTTTCGTAAGCACTGCACCCGGTAAGGATTTGGCAAGCAATGAAAGTTACCAAAGTGTTCATCTATTCTGGAGAATTTGATCGTGAGCGAGCACAAGGCCGATTCCACCCCAGACGTCAGCGGCGATCACGTCGACACCGGCGCCGCGGCGGCGGCCGGTTCCCACGATGCTGACATTCACGTGGATTCGCCGAAGCTCGCACCGGAGCAGGGCGACGATCGCAGCGGTGCTGACCGCCCCGCCCAGATGCCAAAGAGGGAAGCGCCGAAGCTCGGAGCGCCCGGCCGGATCACCATCATGGCTCCTTCCCGCGACAGCGGCCCGCATGAGGGCGCGTCCCGTGAGAATGCGTCGCGCGAGCGCTCCTGGGAAGACTTCGTCAATTCCGAGCCGAAGATTGAGTCGGCAGAGAAGGCTGGCCGTAGCCGGATGATGGCGATTGCCGCGATGATCGCGCTGGGTATCACCGTCGGCGCAGTCGGCGGTTCGGTGGCCATGTCGGGCCTCGGCAAGCTGTTTGCCGCCGACGACACCAAGTCGACCAACCAGGCACTGGAAGAACACATTGCCCGTCTCGACGGCGAACTCTCGGCGCTCAAGGCCGAGGTCGACCGCAACGCCAAGCAGTCCATTGCGGCGCGCGCGAAGTCTGCCGAGCGTCTCGACAAGCTTGAGAAGGGCCAGGCCGAACCGGCCGCGAAACTCGCGAAGCTGAGCGAGACCGTCGAAAAGCTGCGCACCACGCCGCCGCCCGCTGCTGCGCCCGCGCCGGCCCCTGCACCGGTTGCCTCGGCACCGGCCAAGGAAGTGACAGGTTCGATCAACGCCCCGGTGCCGACCCCGGCACCGAAGCCCGAAGTTGCGCGCCTGCCCATGGTCGAAGGCTGGCGTATCATCGACATCGCCGGCGGCGGCGCCACCATCGAGGGCCGCGCTGGAATCTTCGAAGTCTATGCCGGTGATCCGGTTCCGGGTCTCGGCCGCGTCGATGCGATCCGCAAGCAGGATGGTCGCTGGACGGTGGTCACGAGCCGCGGCCTGATCGTTGCCCGCTGATCCGCTCTTTCTGCGATGAAAGCGTTCAGGCCGCTGCTGGTGCAGCGGCCTTTGTTTTGGGCTAGCCTCCTGACGTGACGTCTGGGATAGCGCCGTGCGACTTCGCTTGAGCTTCATTGCCGTGCTGCTCTGCCTCGTGGCTCCCGTCGCGCGGGCGGATGAGGGCAATGGTCTCGCCGTCACCGATCCCGGTGTGTTGCGGACACTGGAAACGCACAACACCCACGGTCTCAGCCTCGCGCAGCTGCTAGATCCCGCGCGGACAACGCCGATCCCCAACGACGCGCTGTTTGCTCTGCCTGCGATGACACAAATCCGCGCCGCGCTGGATGATGCCTTTGCGCGCTATCTCGCCGATCATCAAAAGCATCAGCCGCGTGTGAGGATCGGAGTCGGCCCCGGCCACGATGTGCAACTGTTCGACCAGGCGACGCTGACATCGCCGGACGTGCGGTTCGTTCTCGCCGGGATCGTCAATCGCATGGACCGGGCCTATGTCGCGCCGGAGACCTGCGGCGAGATCAGGCTGATCTATCGCCTCACGCGCGCGGCCGCTGGCACAACGCCGCCGCGTCTGCCGATGACGCTCAATCTTGTGCTTCGTGCGAAGGACCTGAACGATGCGTCGGTGACATGCGCGGATCTCGCCGGGCGCTGGCTCGACTCTGCGTCATTCATCGAGACTGGCGCAGCACGCGCAGATCGCTTGCTGAAACCGGATGGTCCGCTTGCGACAATCACAGCCGCGCATGTCGATCGCGTCGAGACCAATCTGCAGATTGTGCATCGACCGAAGTCCGAGACGCAGGAATTCCGCACCGACTATTTGCAGAAGGTGTTTCGCTTCGATGCCACCGTGAAGCAGTTTCGCGAGGCACCCATGGAGAACCAGATCGACCGTGACCGGTTGCTGGCTGATGCGGCGCTCGGTCGCGCGTTTCGCGACTGGCTGCTTGCGCCCGTCAATCTCCTTGCTTTCGATCGCGGTACAGTTTTGATCCCCGAGAAATTCCTTGCGACCACGTCGCTGTCGTCGACACCAGCCGGCTTTGCACCGTCGGCCCTGCAGCCGGAATTCGGGCTGATAGACAGCAAGGGGAAGGGCGTGTTCAGCGAGCGTGACGTCGTCGCCGCGCTGGAGCGGGCAGTGGCGCAGGGCGGCGCCTTGGAGAATATCCGTTCGCCGGCTGGCTTCGCGCGGCGGCTGAACGACATCACCTGCGGTGGTTGCCACCAGATCCGCGGCATCGGTGGCTTCCATTTTCCGGGCGCGGACACGCTGGCAGACCAATCGCAGGGAACGGTTGCCGCATCGCCGCATTTCATCGGTGACCAGCCCCGCCGTCGCGATATCGTCATGGCGATACGCGATGGAAAGGCGCCGGATTTTTCGCGCGGGTTTTCGGATCGTCCGCAGATGCGTGGTAACAATGAACTCGCGGGATCGCCTCTCCTCGATGGCTGGGGTGCGACATGTTATCGACCGAAGCAGAAGGGCGTCGCGGACAAGAGCTTCGCGTCCTGGACCTGTGCCGAAGGTCTCGCCTGTCAGCAGGTTGGCGCGGATGCGTCGTCTGCGATCGGCATGTGTTTTGTGAAATGAAATGAGGGCGCGATGAACGAGACCGACCAAGAGATCAAGGAACGGGATATCGCGATTGCCGAGAACGAGAGCAAGCAGCAGACGACAAGCAGTATCCGCGTCAGCGTCTGGGCGATCGGTGTGGCGGTTCTGCTCGGGCTCGGCTTCTTCGGATGGCTGCTGGCGCGCTAGTCGAAAAATATACCTCTCCCTGCGGACAGGGAGAGGCGAGATGCGTCAATTCGGACTGTGCGTTGGAACGATCAGCCCGGCATCAGCACAGTATTGACGACGTGGATCACGCCGTTCGACTGGTTGACGTTCGGGATCGTCACGGTGGAGGCGCCACCCTTGGCATCGACGATCGTGACCTTGCCGCCCGAACGCTTGACGGTGAGCTGCTCGCCTTCAACAGTCGTCAGCTTCTTGCCATCGGTGAGGTCGGCCGCCGAGAGCCGTCCGGGAACCACATGATAGGTGAGGATCTTGGTGAGGGTCATCTTGTTCTCGGGCTGCACCAGCGTATTGACCGTGCCCTTCGGCAATTTGCCGAATGCGGCATTGGTCGGCGCGAAGACGGTAAACGGGCCGGGGCTGGCCAGCGTATCGACGAGGCCGGCAGCCTTCACGGCGGCGACCAGCGTGGTGTGATCCTTCGAATTCACCGCGTTCTCGACGATGTTCTTCGACGGATACATGGCGGCGCCGCCAACCATGACGGTGTTCTCGCCCTTCATCATCTTGGCAGCAGCAGGCTCAAGGAAGCTCGCCGAAATCATCAGCGTGCTGAAGGCGGCAAATGACAGCAGTGCAATGCGCTTCTTGGACATGGTCGTCTCCCGGTTGATAGTGGCGTCGCCGGCGGGGAATCCGCAGACGTCGTGATCTCGTCGTGCACGACATGGCGAGTGCCTGTTGCGCTAACGAGACCAGCTACGCGTTTTGGGGGAGGCGGTTTCAGGTCGGCCCGTGACCACTTCGTGATCACGGACCGCATCGCAGCATTGAAACTCTTTTGCTGCGGTTTCGTAGTCTGCAGTTTGCGCGGCTATGCTACCGCGCCCGTCGCGCGCAACCGCGCGATATCGGCATCATCGAAGCCGGCGGCGCGCAGGATCTCGTCGCTGTGCTGGCCGATGGACGGCGGCAGATGCGGCTTGCGCTTGGTCTCGCCGCCAATCCAGATAGGGCTGTTGATGGTGAGGATGTCGGTTCCCTCGAACGGGATCAGCACATCGTTGTCCTTCATCTGCTGATCGTTCGGAATATCGTCGAGGATGCCGACAAAGCCGAACACGAGGCCGTTGCCGTCAAGCCGCTGGCGCCAGTCGGCGAGGTCGCGGGTCGCGAACGCCTCGTCGAGGATCTTGATCAGTTCGACCGAGCGCGCATGGCGATCGGGTTTGGTTGCGAAGCGCGGGTCGTCGCGCAGGTCCTCGCGGCCGAGGCATTTGGTGAAGGCCGGCCATTGCCGCTCTTCGGCAAGCAGCGACAGCATGATCCAGCGGCCGTCGCGGCACCTGTAGTGATTGGTGACGGCGTTGAGCGCTTCCTCGCGCGAGCGGCGTTTCTCGAACTTGGCGCCCACCAGCTTGGCCTGTGCCAGCACGCTCGACGACCACACACCATTGGCCATCAGGTTCGATTTCACCTGGCAGCCCTTGCCGGTCTTCTCGCGCTTGTAGAGCGCGGTGACGATGGCGCCATACAGCGCCATAGCACAGGGATGGTCGCCCATGCCGGCGATCGAACGCGCGGGTGTCGTGTCCTCGTCCGCCCGCACCAGATCCATCATGCCGGAGCGCGCCCACCACGCCGTCGAGTCGAAACCTGGCTTGTCGGCTTCCGCGCCCTTGTCGCCATAGCCGGTGAAGCAGGCATAGATCAGCCGCTCGTTCAGCGGCGCGATATCCTCATAGGCAATCTTCAGGCGCTTGCGCACCGGCGGCGGGAAATTGGTGATGAAGACGTCGGCTTCGGCGATGAGCTTGTAGAGCACCGCCTGGCCTTCCGGCTTGGCCAGATCGAGCGCGAGGCTCTTCTTGTTCCGGCTCTCCATCATCCACGCATAGTTGTGTTCGCTCTTGGGATAACCGGGCAGGTTGGGCAGGTTGCGATAGGGATCGCCGGCACCCGGTGGTTCGATCTTGATGACGTCGGCGCCGAAGTCGGACAGCACTGTGGCTGCGGCGGGCGCGGCGATGAAACTCGCGCAGTCCAGCACCTTCAGCCCCTTGAACAGACCGTCTTCCATGCGTCACTCCCGTCGCTTTTGTTCTGCGTGTTGTTCTTGCCGTCTGCCGGAATTTAATTCCATCCGGAATCCGGTGACGCATTTGACCCATCTTCGATGGGTGATGCAACGGCCTCAGCTAACCCTCCCCTGGAGGGGGAGGGTCGCTGCATGCATAGCGCGCAGCGAGGTGGGGTGAAGCAGCAAGCTCCGTCGTTGTGGCTTCACCCCACCCCGTCTCGCAACACGCGTTGCGTGCTGCTCACCGACCCTCCCCTCCAGGGGAGGGTAAGAAGGATCAGTTTTGATCTGTCATCAATGCTGCATTGCCACCCGCGGCGGCGGTGTTGATCGTCACCGTCTGTTCGGTGGCGAAGCGGGCGAGGTAATGCGGGCCGCCGGCCTTTGGGCCGGTGCCGGACAGGCCGAAGCCGCCGAAGGGCTGCACGCCGACCACGGCGCCGATCATGTTGCGGTTCACATAGACATTGCCGACCGGCAGGCGCGCGATCACGCGCTCAACCATATCGTCGATCCGCGAATGCACGCCGAGCGTGAGCCCGAAGCCGGTGTCGGCAATATCCTGCAGCACCTTGTCGAAGCCGGCAGCGCGGTAGCGGACCACATGCAGGATCGGGCCGAACACTTCTTCGGTGAGCTCACGTGCGCTCGCGAGTTCGAAAATATGCGGCGCGACGAAGTTGCCCGCAGGTGCCATGCCCGCAAAGTGCACGCGTGCCTCGATCGTCATGCGCGCAATATGCGCATCCAGCTTCTGCTTCGCTTCGGCATCGATCACCGGGCCGATATGGGTGGAGGCATCCCGGGGATCGCCGAGCTTGAGTTCCCGGGCCGCGCCAACGATCATCTCGATCATGCGGTCGGCGACATCGTCCTGCAGGAGCAGCAGCCGCAACGCCGAGCAACGCTGCCCGGCCGACCGGAACGCCGACATCACCACATCGTCGGCGACCTGTTCCGGCAGCGCAGTGGCATCGACGATCATCGCATTGATGCCGCCGGTCTCGGCGATCAGTGGCACGATCGGGCCATCCTTGGCGGCGATGGTGCGGTTGATGGATCGGGCCACCTCGGTCGAGCCGGTGAACACCACACCGGCGATGGCGGGATGCGCGACGAGCGCCGCCCCGATGCGGCCGTCGCCCTGGATCAGATGCAATGCTGACGTGGGCACACCCGCTTCATGAAGCAGGCGTACGGCCCGTGCGGCGATGCGTGGCGTTTGTTCGGCCGGCTTGGCGACAACCGTGTTGCCCGCCATCAGCGCGGCGCTGACCTGGCCGAGAAAGATCGCCAGCGGAAAATTCCACGGCGAGATGGCGACGAAGACGCCACGGCCGCGCAGGCTCAACACGTTGCTCTCGCCGGTGGGCCCGGGCATCACCTCGCCCTCGCCGAATTGCTTGCGGCCCTGCGTGGCGTAGTAACGGCAGAAGTCGATGGCTTCGCGGACCTCCGACAGCGCATCATCAAGCGTCTTGCCGCCTTCCTGTTGCAGCAATGCGATGAAGGACGCGCGGCGCTGTTCCAGACGATCGGCGGCGTTGTCGAGGATCGCCGCGCGTTCATGTGCTGGGGTGTGGCTCCATGACGCAAAGCCTGCGCGCGCTGCCGTCACCGCGGCATTTGCCTGCTCGGCATTGGCATCAACGACCTCGTCCATGTCTGGCTTGCTGGCCGCAATCTCGGCCAGCAATTCATCCAATGCGGCGCGTTCGCCAAATTCGATGCCGTGTGAATTGGTCCGCTCTGGTCGATAGAGATCGGCCGGCAAAGGGATCTTCGGATGGTGCGCACCATTCGAAGAGCCGATGATCGCGGCAGGCCGCTTAAGCAGCGTCGCGATCGGCACGGCGTCATCCGCGGCGATCGCCACGAAAGATGAGTTCGCGCCATTCTCCAGCAGCCGTCGCACCAGATAGGCCAGCAGATCGCGATGGCTGCCGACCGGCGCATAGGTGCGCCAGCGGATCGCGGGATGATCCTTGCCGAGTTGCTCGTAAAGCGCGTCGCCCATGCCGTGCAGGCGCTGGAATTCGTAGCCGCCGCTGGTGCCAGCCAGTTCGAGGATGGTCGCGACGGTGAGCGCATTGTGAGTGGCGAATTGCGGAAAGATGCGTGGCCGTAAAGCCAGCAGCTTCTGTGCGCAGGCGATGTAGTTGAGGTCGGTCATCGCCTTGCGCGTGAACACCGGATAGCCGGCGAGCCCGCGTTCCTGCGCGCGCTTGATCTCGGTGTCCCAATAGGCGCCCTTGACGAGCCGCACCATCATCTTGCGATCGTGACGGCGCGCCAGCGCGTCGATGTGATCGATCACATCCGCGCAGCGCTTCTGATAGGCCTGGATCGCAAGCCCGAATCCGTCCCATCCCGCCAGCGACGGATCGGCAAAGGCCGCATCGATGACATCGAGCGAGAGTTCGAGCCGGTCGGCTTCTTCGGCATCGACGGTGAAATTGAGGTCATAGCTCTTCGCTTGCTGCGCCAGCACGATCAGGCGCGGCACGAGTTCATGCATCACGCGCTGATGGCTCACCGCCTCATAGCGCGGATGCAATGCCGAGAGTTTGACCGAAATACCCGGCCGGTCGGGCAGCGGGTTGTTGCCCGCGGCGTGGCCGATGGCCGAGATGGCCGATGCATAGGAGTCGAAATAGCGCTGCGCGTCGTCCTTGGTGCGCGCGCCTTCGCCGAGCATGTCGAAGGAATAGCGCGCCGGACGCTCGGACGGTGCACGCGCGCGGGCCAGCGCTGCATCGATGGTTTCGCCGAGCACGAAGTGGCTGCCCATCAGCCGCATCGCCTGCCGCGTCGCCGTGCGCACCGCAGGCAGGCCGATCCGCTTCGCCAGCCGGCCCAGCGTGCCCGTCGGCGTCTCGCCCGGCTGAATCGCCCGCTGCGAGATGCCGAGCGCCCATGCGGAGGCGTTGACCAGAAACGCGCTGGATCTGGTCTCGTGATGGATGAAGTCGCCCTGGCCGAGCTTGTCCTCGATGAAGGCGTCGGCGGTCCGCGCGTCCGGTACACGCAGCAGCGCCTCCGCCAGCACCATCAGCGCAAGGCCCTCTTTGGTGGAGAGCGCATATTCCCGCAACATGTCCTCGACACCGCCGAAACGGTCGTCCTTGGCGCGGATCGCGTCGATCAGGCGCGTCGCCGTTGCGTCGATCTGTGCGTCCTGGGCGGGCGTCATGGCCGCGCCGGCCAGAAGCCCGGCGGCGATGGCCGCATCATCCGGTGCATAGGGAGCGGCGAAGGGAGGCATGAAATCGGGCGGCATAGGCGTTTCCTCGGATATCCTGCAAGCCTAATCCCGGTCTGTCCGTAGTTCGATAGGAAATATCGGAATTTTACCTTAGATAATCCGGAAATGATCGTGCTATACACCCGGTATGAGCGATATCGACAAGATTGACCGGAAAATCCTCGCCGTCCTGCAGGCTGACGGCCGAATCGCCAATGTCGAGCTGGCCGAGAAGGTCGGCCTGTCCCCGACCTCGATCGGCGAGCGGCTGAAGCGGCTGCAGCGCGACGGCTATATCGAGGGCTATGGCGCGCGGCTCAATCCGCAGATGCTTGGCCTTGGCCTCCTCGTGTTCGTCGAAGTTCTGCTCGACAAGACCACGCCCGATGTATTCGAGCGCTTCGCCCGCGCCGTGCGGCTCGCGCCGGAAGTGCTGGAGTGCCACATGGTGGCCGGCGGTTTCGATTATCTGGTGAAGGCGCGCGTTGCCGACATGAGCGCCTATCGCCGTTTTCTCGGCGAAAGTCTGCTGGCACTTCCCGGCGTGCGCGAGAGCCGTACTTACGCCGTCATGGAAGAAGTGAAGCGCGACGCACCGCTGCCGGTGGGATAGCGAGCCGGGATAATGCCGCCGTTGCCTTGGCAGTCCGAGAACGCTGCGTTAGGTTTCCGCGCGTTTCTCTCGGAGCAAATCATGCGGGCAGGCTACTTCAATCTTCGTGTCGCCGATTTTCGTATTCTGATGGCGGCAGCTGTCATCGCAGTGACCGGCCTGTTCTCGATGTCGCATGCGCGCGCGATCGAAATGTCCCGCGAGGTCAGCGATCTCTACACGTCGGTGTCGATCTACCCGCCATCCGCCGGTTCCATGACCATCTGCTACGGCTTCGTCTGCCGGCGTCGCCACGCCTTCGATTTCACCTCTGCTGACAGGGCCGCGCTCACCAAGCTTCTCGCCGCGGGCAAGGGGGCGGCCGCGGCGGAACGCGCTGCCGTGCAGAAGGCGGTGGTGTGGTGGGACCGCCGCGTCGGCCCGGTGCTCGGCACCGACAAGCGGATCGCCAATGCGGATTTCCGTTATTTCGACGACAAGCACAATTTCGATTGCTGGGACACGACGCGCAACGTCACCAGCCTGCTGCTGATCATCCAGGACTGGGGTTTGCTGAAGCATCACACGGTGGGCAATCCGCGCTATCGCGGCAATGCGCTGGTGTTGCAGACGCCGCACAATACCGCCGTGCTGCTGGACCGCGCGACAGGCACCGAATGGGTCGTCGACATGTGGACGCGCGGCTATGCACAGCTGCCGGACGTCAAGCCGGCCGATCAGTGGGTCAAGGAAAACTGAAGCAGGGAATGGAGCGCCGTCGCGTCGCTGAGGCGTGCGTCACGTCAACTGGCGGCTCTAAGGAGCGGACCTTACAAAGATCTCAGCTCGGGTTTTTGGAGTTAGGCTAGAGCGCACACCGCGGATCGAATTAGCGCAATCCTGCGTGAAACTGATTGCGTTGCAGGAGAGGTGCCCCTTTGGAGGAAACCGCTCGTGCCGAATGCGCTCTACATTGTTGAGGCGTGATCTGGAAAACTTCGGGGAAGCAGCCGGATCACACTGGTATCAAACCAGATGTATCAGACCTTGAGGTTCTCAGCCGAGGTCTTGCCGCGGTTGGCAACTTCCTCGAATTCAACGGTCTGTCCTTCGTTCAGTGTCGAAAGGCCAGCCTTCTCAACTGCCGAAATATGAACGAACACGTCCTTGCCGCCATTCGCCGGCTGGATGAATCCATAACCCTTCGTCGGGTTGAACCACTTCACAGTGCCTTTAGTCATCACGTCGTCTCCGCGGGATCAAAATCGATAACGAACTGCCGGTCCCCGCAAACCGGCATATCCGACATGCGCACGTTACCCGCGGATTGCCAAGCTTGATAGCTCAAACGGCGTGCAGAAATCGTCCAAACCGACCGTTATCTGTCCAATTTGCCGGGATTCGTCGCTATTCAGGATGTTTCCGACGCGGCGGAAGGTCGCAAAAGTAGAGTGCCGGGTTCGGTCGCAATACGACCATGCGTTGTCGCCTGCACGCGGGTGATATCGCTGCAATGCAAAACCCCGGCCAAGGTGGCCGGGGTTCGCAGCCCTCATGCGAGGATTAGTAGCAGACGTTAACCGTGCGCCAGCGCAGGCCGTAGGGCGTCATCACGCGGCGGCTCACATAGCATCCACCGCCGCCACCGACATAGCCAATGCCGAAAGTGGGGCCGTAGAAGCCGCCGCCATGGAAGTGGTGGTGATGGCCATGCCAGCCCCAGCCATGGGCCGATGCGGCGGACGGCGTCAGCGCCATCGCGCCGAGGGAAGCTGCTGCAACGAATGCGAGTGCGAGTTTGCGAAACATGGTCGTTCTCCTTCAGTGATGCGCGAAGCGCTGGTTGCGGGATCTGTCTGTTCGATCCATCGCAAATTCGTCGCATCGATTTCGGAGCGGGTTCGAAGAAATTCTGTAGGAATTTTCTGAATGCTTGTTCAGGCGGGCAAAGCATGCGCGCCCTGCAGGAACAGCGTTAAAGCGCGGAAACCATGTCGCTGGTAACGAGAGACGAAAGCAACTTCGCATCTGTGATCGTGCGGACATTCATCGGCGCGGCGCGACCGCGGATCGCGACGTCCTGTTGTGGCAGCGCGTCACCCGCGAGGCCTGCAGTGGTGCTTACTTCTTCGGAGATGATGACTTCGCAAGCGAGGCTCTTGGTCATGTCCTGCAGGCGTGCAGCGACATTGACCGCATCGCCGAGTGCGGTGAACACCATGTGGTCGCGATAGCCGATATCGCCGACGATGACTTCGCCGCCGTGAATGCCGATGCCGAAACGCAGCGGCTGCGGCAGGTCATGGGCGAGGGCGCGATTGAGTTCCTCGATATTCTCGGCAATGAGCCGTGCAGCCTGCAGGGCCTGACGACACGCGGTCTGCGGATCGCAGGCGAGGCCGAACAGCGCCAGCTCGCCGTCGCCGATGAACTGGTTGGGC
Organism: Tardiphaga robiniae; assembly: GCF_013359755.1. Lineage (GTDB taxonomy): Bacteria > Pseudomonadota > Alphaproteobacteria > Rhizobiales > Xanthobacteraceae > Tardiphaga > Tardiphaga robiniae. Next base: position 234,758 of record NZ_JABMCJ010000090.1, read on the forward strand.
TTGCCGCCGCTTGCGATCACAGCTCGCGAGACGGCGTCGAGAAAGCGGTTGACGATGAACACGGTGTCGTAAGGCAGCCGCTTCTCGGCGAGCATGGTGGAGCCGCGCATGTCGACGAACATGCAGACGAGATAACGCTCCTGGCCGATCCGCGCCGGCTGCGATGCGTGCGCATTCGCGCTGGTCACTTGCGGAGCGAACAGTTGAACGAAGGCCACATCAGTTGTCGGCCGCAACTGGCAGGCCAGCCGGACCGCGGGATCTGCAGCGCCGCCGATCCTGCTCAGCACGAAGGCTTCGCGCGCGGAAGGTGCCGGCAATGTCTCGACACCGCTGGTGACGCGAATGCGGCAGGTCGAACAGCGCGCGCGTCCGCCGCAGACGCTGGCATGCGGCACGCGATGACGTAGGCTCGCTTCCAGCACGCTGAGGCCGAGAGGGACGCGCAGCTTGCGACCGTCGCTATAGGAGAGATTGATCATGCCGGCGCGGCGTTCGACGACCATGCGGATGGCACGGGCCGCGAGCACGATACCAAGCAGCGCGAGATAGCCGATCAGGAGATCGTCGGTGATGTCGCCCAGTGTCTGCTGCTGTGGAGCGGTGCCCATCCGGTCCGGGCCGAAATTCTCGGCCTGCCATTGCGGCGATGCCAGCTTGGCCTCGACCTCACGCTTGCCCTGGAAGATACCAAGCAGCGCCAGTGTCGGGATCAGCACGGCAGCCGACAGAAGATAGGGCGCCAGGCTCCTGAAGTGTGCTTTCAGCCGCAGCCAGAAATACAATCCGATACACCCGTGTAGCCAGGAGACGACCACCACGAGATACATCGACCACGTCTTCGCGGGCGAGGTGATCCAGCCATAGAACACCTGGGGATAGCTGCGATTGATGTCGTACAGGTTTTCGCCCAGGCGGACGGCGACCACATGGCCGACGATGAGTGCGGGAATGCTGAGCCCGAGCACCAGTTGCAGCGGCTCGACGGCTCGCCAGCGGAATTGCCGGCGTTCGAACAGCGCCCAGACGCCGAGCACGCCATGGATCGTCACCGCCGAATAGAAGGTCACCGCGACCGGAAAAAACTGCCAGAAGCCGGCATGAATCACGACGCCGGTCTGCAACGCGTCGAGCGAGATATTGCCAAGCGCGTGATTCAGAAAATGGCTGAGCAGATAGGTGAACAGCACCAGTCCGCAGACCAGCCTGACCTGGCGCAGCCCGATGCCGCGCCACCACGCGGTGGCGGGGGTGGCCCCGGGCGGCCTGCTGGCTGTCTTGAACGTCGCGTCCATGGCGAAACCCTACGGCGAGACGCGCTCCGATGCCATCCGGAGCGGCCTCCGGACAGACCTTATCCAGCAGTAAAGTCAACAAGTTGACAGCATGGCGAAGTCCGCCGAAAAGCTCGGCGATGACGTCTTTCCCCGACCCTTACCTCGATCGGAATGTCTCCCGCCGCGCCTTTTGGGTGATCGGTGCATTGCTGGTCGCGCTGACCGCGATGCGGCTGGTCTATGCCGGGCTGTTTGATCTGCGCACCGACGAGGCCTATTACTGGACCTGGTCGAAGGAAAACGTGCTGTCATTCCTCGATCATCCGCCGATGATCTCATGGTTCATCCGTGCGGGCACGCTGATCTTCGGCGACACCAATTTCGGCGCGCGTTTCGCCGGTATCGTGGCGATGGCGGTGACGCAATTGCTGCTCGCCGACATCGTTCGCCGCGTCACGCAGGATCTGCGTGCGGTGCTGCTGGCGGTGCTGATGTCGGAAGCGGCGCTGTATTACGGATTGCTGATGGCCAAGGTCGCGCCGGATGTCGCGTTGATCCCGTTCGCCATGGCGATGCTGTGGTCGCTGCTGCGGCTTGCCGAAAGCCATGACGGGCGCTGGTGGCTCGCGGCCGGCGTCTTCGGCGGTCTCGCGCTGCTGTCGAAACTCACCGTGGTGATGTTCGTGCCCGGCATTCTCGCTTTCATGCTGGTGCCGGAATGGCGCGGGCGCTGGCTGCGCAGCCCGTATCCATGGCTGGCCGTGCTGATCGCACTGGCGATCTCGTCGCCGGTCCTGATCTGGAATGCCGGTCATGACTGGGCATCGTTCAGGTTCCAGTTCATCCGAGCCACCACGAACAACGAAGTGTCGCTGCGCACGCTCGGCGATTTTCTCGGCCTGCAGTTCGGTCAGGTCGGCTTCATCCTGATGCCGGTGATCCTCTCCGCGGTCGTCGTCACGGCATGGCGTGGCTATCGCCGCCGCGAACCGGTCGCGATCCTGCTCGCCACCTGCGTATTGGTGCCGTTCTTTTTCTTTGCATGGAAGTCGCTGACCCTGCGTGTCGGCGATACCTGGCCGATGTTCCTGTGGCCCGCCGGCATCGGCGCAGCGGCGATCAACCTGACGAAGCTCGCGGGCGACGGCTGGTCGCCGCGCATGGTGCGTGCCTCCTATGGCTGGAGCATCGCCGCCATCGCCACCGGCATTCCGCTGGTGGTGCTGGTCTTCCTCTACAGCGTGGCCGCGCCGTGGAACCTGATCGGCAAGAACGATCCGCTCGGCGGCGAGGGCGGCTATCAGGCGCTGGCCGACCGCGCATTGGCTGAGATGAAGACCACCGGCGCCACCTGGATCGCGACAACCGACTACCGCACCTATGCGATGCTGCGCTGGCATCTGAAGGACAAGGTCCCGGTGGTGCAGGTCAATGAGCGCGCCAGATTTATCGGCTTCCGCGATCCCGGCATGGACAGAATTAAGGGGCACAACGGACTTTACATCGCGCAGACCGCGGACAATCAGCGCCCGCTGCTGGCGACGACGAGTGCAGTGCTCACGCCTGTCACCAAAGTCGATACCATCTGGCGCGGCACGGCCATGAAGCACTATGCGATCGACAAGCTCACCGGCTGGACGCCTGACCTGACGCCGAAGCCCGATACGCCGTTCTATCGCTGGCCGGCGCTGGCGGAGATGACTGTGCCGTCACGCATTCAGCTGGCAGCGCGCTGAGGACTCTCTCCCGGTTGACGAGGCGGAAGTAGGCCGCGATTGGTGCATGCGACGTCCAGGTCGACACCAAATATGTCTTTCAATTCAACCTTGCCGGCATCCGTTACTTTAAAGGCGCGAGTCGCGCCCGTTCGCGCAACCCATCCGAGTTCCAGAAACCGCCGTTGCAGCTCGGCGCCGACCAACCCACCCACATGATAGCGCCGCTCGCTCCAGTCCAGGCAGGCCCGGCAGAAGATGCGCTTGCTGCGGCGGTCGGTTTCAAGCCTGGCTCCGAAGTCGCAGAGGAAGCGGTGGCCTGCGTCGGTAAGCACCCCGCCATCTGCGCTCAGATGCATGTAGTCTCGTTCGATCAGCGCGTCCGCGACTGCAACGCCCAACCGTCCGGCCATGTGATCGTAGCAACTGCGCGCAAGGCATAACGCTTCATCGCGGGCGGAGCGCGGTCGATGCCTCGGTGGCATTTCCAGGGCCGCGACGGCGATCATACTTTCCAGCATCTGGGCCACGAGCGGTGATGTGATCCGATAGTAACGAAACCGCCCGCTCGGTGTCACCGATATCAATCGCGCGTTGAGCAGCCGAACCAGATGTTCGCTCGCAGTGGGGCGGGATATCCGCGCCTGAAACGCCAGCTCGGTTGCCGTGAGCGCCTGACCTCCCATGAGTGCCGCAAGCATGGTCGCGCGCGCAGTGTCACCAACCAGCGCTGCGACTTCGACCATGTTTGCGGAGGCGACCATATCCCAGCGTAGCGGCTCGCCGGATAATTCGCCACTCCCGTCGGTTCGGCCGGCGCCGAACCAATTGGCCCATCCGGAGCCGCCGCCCATGCGATCATGTGCCGGGAATTGATTGCACCGGGAGGCAAATACATGGAAGCGCAATTCGTCCGCGTCGAACCGTTCTCATCCTATTTCGCGGCACGAAAGGTTCCTGTCGCGCCGGCCGTGCGCTATGGCGATCTCGTCTATGTCTCGCAATTGCCGCCCTATGATCCCGAGACCGGTGAAATCAAGCGCTTCCCGCTGGAGCGGCAGATCGAGATTGTCCTCGATCAGATGGCGCAGTGCCTTACGGCTGCGGGTTCATCGATCGGCAGGGTGATCAAGTGCAATGTCTATTGCACGGGGGCCGATCAGTTCGAAACCATCAATCGGGTTTATGCGCGTTACTTCTCAGGCGAGCCGCCGGCACGCGGCTTTTTCATCGTTGCGGGATGGCATGGCCCGTTCGACGTCGAGGTCGACTGCGTGGCAGCGGTTTAGAAGTAGCGCGGATTAGGTATTCTCTTCCCCATCCCGCTTGCGCAGCAGATCCTTCGCGAGATCGCCAAGCTGCGGGCGTGGCAGCGCCGTGAATGGCAATGGACGTGTCACGTCGATCGCAGCAAGCCCGAGCCTTGCGGTGAGCAATCCATTGAGCACGCCTTCGCCGAGCCGCTGCGAGAGTTTCGCGGCGATGCCGTGGCCGAGCACCTGCTGGATCATGCTGTCGCTGGCGGCCATACCGCCGGTGATGGCGAGATGGCTGATGGCATGGCGCATCAGCGTGATCATCCCGAGAGTCCCCGGGCGGCCGCCATAGAGTTTTGCGAGTTGGCGCACCAGCCGGATCGCCGCGGCGGCGACGAACAGCACATCGACCACCGCGCGCGGGCTGACGGCGGTCACCACCGAGACGCGCTGCGCGGCGACCGAGACGAGGCGGCGGGCTTCGATGTCGAGCGGGCTCATCAATTCACGTTCGGCCACGCGAATGAGATCGGCACCGTCGATGATATCGTCGGCATGGCCTTGCAGGGCCGTGCGCGCGCGGGCGAGGCGCGGATTGGTATGTGCGAGCTTCAGCAGGTCGGCCAGCACAGCGCGGCTCTCGGCATGGTCGTCGCTGGCGATCACGGCCAGCGCGCGGGCATGCAGCTTCTCGATGGTGGCGAGCCGCATCAGGCTGAGCGCCTCGCGTGTGATGATGGCGATCAGCGCGATGCTGACCAGCGCGGCGAAGCCGAGGCCGAGAAAACCGAGGCCGTCATTGATGGCGAACAGGTCGCGGACCAACTGCGTGACGCCGAGACCCGTGCCGAGCAGCACGAGGCCGCCGAGTCCGGTCCAGAACAGCGTGCCCCAGCGGAAGCCCGATCGTACGGGTCGTAGCGGCTCGTCGAGGACGACGGGCATCGCCATCGGATCGGCTTCGGGCGTGATGCGGATAGTGCCGCGTTTGAGGTGGCCGGCGTCCTCGTCGGCATCCATGACGGTGACGTGGGGATCGTCGAGCCGGAACGTGGCCGGGCGGCGCGTACGGTCGGTCATTGCAGCCTGTCTCCGATCAGGAACTGGAGCGCGCGGTCGAGGCGGATGTGAGGCAGCGCCGGCTCCTCGCCGCCGTCGCGGGTGAGCAGCGGCGGGCGGAAGCGCAGGAAGCGATAGTCGGCCTTGTCGGCGGCATCTGTCGAGAGGCCCTTGAAAGAACCGCCGGCGAACAAACCATCGAGATCGGTCGGCAGATCGCCGGGAAAGGTCGCGACTTCGGTCTCGCCGTCGAAGGTCTCGCCATTGGCGACCTCGCCGGCGGCCGGCGTGCCCAATATCGACGGCAGCTTGTCACGGCCGCGTTGCACCAGCGCTTCCTTGGTGGCGCGCACGGCGGCGATGGCGACGACATCGACCGATGCACCGGCAAGCTCCGAGCGCGATACCGCCTTGGTCACGGTGCGCCGGAGCACATCCTCCAGCCGGTCGTGGCTGAGATGATGCAGATGATCGGCCTTGGTCGCCGCAAACAGGATGCGATCGACGCGCGGCCGAAACAGCGTGCTGAGGATCGTGCTGCGGCCGATGCGGAAACAATCGAGGATGCCGGCGAGGGCGGCTTCGAGATCGTGGAGTGCTTCGGGTCCCGCGTTGAAGGCAGAGAGCGCATCGACGAGTACGATTTGCCGATCCAGCCGCGAGAAGTGATCGCGAAAGAACGGGCGGACGACGACGTCCTTGTAGGCCTCATAGCGTCGCTTCATCATCGCCCACAGCGAACCATCCGGTGCACTGCCATCGCTGGCGACGTCGAGCGGCGCAAAGGTGAGCGCCGGCGAGCCCGCGAGATTGCCGGGCATCAGGAAGCGGCCCGGCGGCAGCAGGCTCATGGCAAAGCGTTCGTCGCGGCAGGCGCGCAGATAGTCGGTGAAGAGTTTTGCTGCGATCAGCGTCGCCTGCTCGTTCTCCGGTGCATTGGGATCGAGCGTGGCAAGATGCGCGTGAAACGCCGCAGCCAGCGCCGCGCGCGGTCCCTGCCGCGATAGCGCAAGGCTCTCCGCGGACCATTCCTCATAGCTCTTGCTGAGCAGCGGCAGATCCAGCAGCCATTCGCCGGGATAGTCGACGATGTCGAGGGTCAGCGTGCGGTCGGCGCCGCTCGTGCGCTGATAGTCGATGACCAGACGCAGCTCGCTGATATCGGTGGTGGAGTTCGGCCAGCGGCGGTCGTCGATCAGCGTGCGCAGATGCTCTTCATAGGCGAACCGGGGAACGGCATCGTCGGGCTGCGGCGCGAGACGCGCCTTGGCGATGCGTCCGGTGGCGAGCGACTCGAAGACGGGAAAGCGTCCGCCGCGCGTCAGGCCATGCACCAGCGCGGTAATGAAGACCGTCTTGCCGGCGCGCGACAGGCCTGTGACCCCAAGCCGCACCGTGGGATTGAACAGACCATCGCCATAATCGAGCAATGCGCGCGCGGACAGCCGTGCTTCTTCGACGAGTTCGGACAGGCTGGGCATCGTGCGGGAAAGCTCATCATGGTGAATGGTGCGCGGGTGTTGGTCTGCCTCTAAAAATGGCGATTGTCTGACTGAAATCAAGTTCGTCACGAAAGCGTCGTTACTTCGTCGTTTGGCTTTCGTTGACGATCTCCAGCCTATGATCTATCGCTGATTTCAGGGGAAGTCACAGGCGGGCTTACGGGGCAAGCTCACCGCATCGCACCGGCCGGGTTGACGCCACCATGACCGTTTTCCGATTCAAAGAACTGACCAGTAATTCCGCTCACATGGTGGCCGGCGCGATCCGCTGGAATTACGACCGTGCCGAACTGATCGCCGACGGCATCGTTCACGGTCTCGGCGTGTTCTCCGGCCTGATCGCCGCCACTGTCCTCATCGTGCTCGCTGCCGTTTTCGCCACCGCCTATGAAGTGGTGACCGTCTCGGTCTATTCCGTGGGCCTGCTGGCCATGTTGGTGCTGTCGGCCATCTATAATATGTGGCCGGTGTCGCCGCGAAAATGGTTCCTGCGCCGCCTCGATCACTCCGCGATCTACTTGCTGATCGCGGCGACCTACACGCCGTTCTTCGCGCAGATCGCCAACACACGGCTCGCGATCTCGCTGCTGGCCGGCGTGTGGAGCGTCGCCATCACCGGCATCGTCATCAAGCTGGTTTATCCCGGCCGTTTCGATCGCCTTGCGGTCGTGCTCTATCTCGCCATGGGCTGGAGCGGATTGATGGCCTATGACGCCGTGTTCACGCCGCTGCCGCCGCTCACCATGTGGTTCGTCGCTGCCGGGGGCACGCTGTATACGCTGGGCGTCGTATTCCACGCTTGGCAGCGGCTGCGTTTCCAGAACGCCATCTGGCACGCATTTGTCCTGCTCGGCGCCGCATGCCACTATACGGCCGTGCTCGACATGGTGCTGAGCACCTAGAGCATGATCCCGAAAAGTGGGTACCGGTTTTCGGATCAGACCATGCTCTAATAAGAAACAAAAACAAACAAAGGGAGTGCGGCATGCGGGTAGACGGCAAGGTCGTCGTCGTGACCGGTGGCGCCAATGGCATTGGCCAGGCGCTATGCGAGACATTTCATAAAGCGGGTTCTGCGAAAGTCGTCGTCGTCGATCTCGACGGCGAGCGCGCGACAGCCGTTGCAGAGTCCATCGGCGGCGCCGCATTCCGATGCGATGTCGGCAAGGAAAAAGACATTCAGCATGTGATCGAACTGACCGAACGGCATTACGGGCCGATCGCTTTGTTCTGTTCCAATGCCGGCATTGGCGGCGGCTTCGATCCCATGAGCCCGAATGCCGGTGGCACGTCGGATGAACCATGGGCGAAGAGCTGGGCGATTCATGTGATGGCGCATGTCTATGCTGCCAGGCATCTGATCCCGCTCTACAAGGCACGTGGCGGCGGCTACTTCCTCAACACGATCTCGGCAGCCGGTCTGCTGTCGCAGGTCGGTAGCCCGGCTTATTCGACCACCAAACATGCCGCAGTGGGGTTCGCCGAAAATCTCGCGATCTCCCACCGGGCAGACAACATCAAGGTCTCGATCCTGTGCCCGCAGGGCGTCGATACCAACATGCTGAAGAACATTCCGAAGGGCCCGCAATCCAATGACGGCAATCTGTCGCCGGAGCAGGTGGCGCAGGATGCGCTGGCGGGGATCGAGGCGGAGACGTTCCTGATCCTGCCGCACAAGCAGGTCATCGACTACATGCGCAAGAAGACCGAAAACTACGATCGCTGGATCGGCGGCATGGCCAAGATCCAGGCGAAGATGCGGGAGACGTTTGGGACGAAGTGAGGGGAGGCGGGCCTTCCTGAACCTCGCCCCGCATTTGCGGGGAGAGGTCGGCGCGCAGCGCCGGGTGAGGGGCATGGCACGCGGCCAGCCACACAAAAGCCCTCTCGGATCTCTCTGAATGATGCCGTGTGGTTCAAGGAATTTCGCGACCCGAGAGACTGGCGCTGTGGCGAATGTCGCGCGCGGCCCCTCACCCGCCGCGAAGACGCAGCGACCTCTCCCCGCAAAGAGCGGGGAGAGGTAAGATCATTCCGCCGCTTCCAGCTTCGGCGGGCGCGGCCAGATCACCGGGACCGGCGGATCATAGGCCTGGATCGGCGGCAGGTTGCCGGTGAACTTCTCGACATTCACCACCGTGAGCTGGCCGGTGCAGCCCTGCGCCAGGCGCGAGGTGCCGGTGTCCCTTGTCAGCACATTCGGATTGCCGTGCACGCAGAGCGGCTTTTCCTCGTTCGGATCCTCGGGATCGTAATAGGCGCCGGTCGGCAGCTGCACAACGCCGGCCATCACGTCTTCGGTGACCACCACCGAGGCGAGACACGAACCGCGTTGATTGAACAGCCTGATGATGTCGCCGTCCTTGATGCCGCGCGCATCGGCGTCGACCGGATGCATGCGCGCGACCTCGCGGCCGCGGCGCTTTTCTGCCGAACTATGCCCGCCGAAATCGAGCTGGCTGTGCAGGCGCGACGCCGGCTGATTGGCGACAAGCTGCAGCGGGTTGGTCGCATCGACAGTGTCTTCTGGCGTCAGCCAGACCGGATGGCCGGGGCAGTCGTCGTAACCGAAGCTGGCGATGGTATCGGACGTGATCTCGATCTTGCCGCTGGTGGTCGGCAGTGGCGTGCCCTCAGGATCCTCGCGGAATGCGCGCAGCGTGCCGCCATCCAGCGGCAATTGCGGCAGCATGACTTCGCCGGCCGCCCAGAAGGCATCGAAGTCCGGTGCGTCGAGGCCCTTAGCTTTGAGGCCGTCGTAAGTCGGCTGATACAGATGCTTCAGCCATTCACGCGGCGTGCGGCCTTCGGTGAAGGCGTCGGCAGCGCCGAGGCGTTCGGACAAGCCGGTGAAGATCGCGTAGTCGTCGCGCGCGTCGCCGAACGGCTCGGCCATCTGATGCATCGCGACCATCATCGGATCGGTTTGCGAGCTGCCGATGTCCTCGCGCTCCAGGCTCATGGTGCAGGGGAGCACGAAGTCGGCATGGCGTGCCGATGCGGTCCAGGCGAGGTCATGCACCACCAGCGTATCGATCTGCGCGAAGGCCTTGCGCAGGCGGTTGAGGTCCTGATGGTGATGGAATGGATTGCCGCCAGCCCAATAGACCAGCTTGATATCCGGATAGGTCATATGCGCGCCGTTATATTCGAACGGTGCGCCGGGATTGAGCAGCATGTCGCTGACGCGCGCCACCGGGATGAATTCGCTGACGCCGTTCTTGCCCTGCGGCAGGCCGGCGATCGGCACGGCATTCTGGCGGCGTCCGTAATTGGCGATGGCGCCGAGCGCATAGCCGAAGCCGCCGCCGGGCAGGCCCGATTGTCCGAACATCGCCGACAGCACCGAAGCCATCCAGACCGGCTGTTCGCCATGCTTCGCGCGCTGCAGTGAATGCGCAACAACAAAGAGCGCACGCTTGCCGGGCAGGCGACGCGCCAGCGTGAGGATGGCGTCGGCAGTGAGGCCGGTGATCGCAGCGGCCCACGCCGCATCCTTCGGCTGGCCGTCGCTGCGGCCCATCAGATAGTCCTCGAAGATATCCCAGCCATGGGTATGGCTGGCGAGGAACGCGCGGTCATGCGTGCCGTCCATCACGGCGGTGTGCGCGATGCCGAGCATCAGTGCCACATCGGTGCCGGGACGCGCGGCGACCCAGTCCTGGTTCACTTCATCCGGCAGATCGCTCTTCAGCGGCGAGATCAGCACGAGTTCGCCGCCGCGCTTGCTCAGCGCGATCATGTCACGATGTTCGGTGTGCTTGCTGATGCCGCCGCCGGCGACGCGCGAGTTCTTGGTGTTCATGCCGCCGAAGGCGAGAATGATATCGGTGTGCTCGACGATCTCATCCCAGCCGATATTGCGGCGGGTCATGTCTTCGTAGTTGCCGAGGATGTGCGGAATGAGAACCGTCGACGCGCCGGCCGAGTAGCTGTTGACCGAACGCACATAGCCGCCGAGCGCGACATTCAGAAAACGATGGATCTGGCTCTGCGCGTGATGGAAGCGTCCGGCGCTGGACCAGCCATAGGAGCCGCCATAGATCGCCCTGGCGCTGTAGGTGTCCTTGACGCGCTTGAGTTCGCCGGCGAGCAGGTCGAGCACCTCGTCCCATTCCATCTCGACGAATGCGTCGCGGCCGCGACGCTCGTCTGGACCCGGTCCATTTTCGAGCCAGCCACGACGCACCATCGGCTTGGCGATGCGCGCCTTGTGGCGCAGCGCCTCCGGAAAATTCTGGATGATCGGATTCGGATCGGGATCGATCGGATGCGGTGTGATGACGAGCTTGCCGTCGACCCACTGTCCGGAAAAGGCACCCCAGTGGGAGCTGTGCGATTTCTTGGCGTTGTCGTTCGGCTGCTTGGTCATGCCGGCCCTTCCGTTATGATCCCGTCATATCAATGCTTCTGTCCATAAAGCACGGGAACGGCCGAGTCGACGATGACTTCGACAAGGCTGACGCCCGGATGTTGCAGACTGGCCGCGAAAGCGCCCGCAAGTTCCGATGATTTGCTCACACGCACCGCATGCGCGCCCATGCCTTCCGCCAATTTGACGAAATCCAGACCGGGAAGATCCAGCCCGGGAACATTACGCACCTGCATCACCTGGCTGAACGAGCGCATCGCGCCGTAACCGGAATTGTTGATAACCACTACGGTTAAAGGCAATTTACGCTGCGCGGCGGTCCACAGCGCCTGGATCGAATACATCGCCGAGCCATCGCCGATCAGGCAGACGGTGCGCCGATCCGGATAGCCTAGTGCCATGCCGACAGAGGCGGGGAGGGAGTGGCCGAGGCCGCCCGACGACATGGTGTAGAAACTATTGGCGCCGCGCATCGGAAGATACTTCTGCATCGCCGGGCGATGCGACGGCGCTTCTTCCACCAGCATCGCGTCTGCAGGCATGGCCCGCGATAGCGTGTGCAGCAGATAATCTATCGGGATCGGGTCAGCACCCGCGGGCGGTGGCGGCAGGATGCGGCCCTTCGCAACATGTCGCTTGGTGTCTGGTAGCAGATCGAGCAGCAGCTTGAGCGCCGGCTTCATGGTCGCGATGATGCTGGTGCCGATCGGCGCCACGGCCGCCGAGTCCGCATCATCCGTGATCTGGAAGATCGTGGTATCGCCATCGAAGATCGCGGCATGACCTTCGACGTGGAAGGTGAACACCGGCGCGCCGATCACGACGACGAGATCGTGTTCGCGCAGCGCGTCGGAGAGCTGTGCCGGCGACGCATGCAGGAACCCCGCGAATTGCGGATGAAGTTCCGGGAAACTGCAACGTGCCGAGAACGGACTGACCCAGACGGCGGCCTTTGTTTTCTCCGCAAAGCTGACCATGAGATCGACGGCGTTTGCGCGGTCGATGCCGGGGCCGACGATCAATGCAGGGTTCTTGCTTGTGCCGAGTGCGGCGACAAGTTCCTGCATCGCTGTCGGATCTGGCCCGAGCTCGCGGCTGACATGACGCGCCTCGAGAGGTTGGGCCTGATGCGTCCAGTCGTCGATCGGCACCGACACGAAAGTCGGTCCGCAAGGCGGCTGCATCGCCACATAATAGGCGCGGGCGATGGCGGCCGGCACATCCTCCGCGCGCGCGGGCTCGACGCTGTATTTCACATAGGGCCGCGGAAATTCCGACGCGCGTTCCGCATAGAGAAATGCCTGCAGCGGCAGAATGCTGCGCGCCTGCTGGCCGGCGGTGATGACCATCGGCGTTTGGTTGCGATGCGCGGTGTAGATATTGCCCAGCGCATGGCCGACGCCTGCGGCGGAATGCAGATTGACGAAAGCGGCATTGCGCGTTGCCTGCGCATAGCCATCGGCCATGCCGATGACCGAGGCTTCCTGCAGGCCAAGCACGTAATCGATATCGTCGGGCCAGTCGGACAGAAACGGCAGTTCCGTCGAGCCGGGATTGCCAAAGACTTTTTGGATGCCGAAGCCGCGCAACAGATTCAGCGTGGCGTCTTTGACGGTCACGGGAGTACGGGCGGCGGTTGTCTTGCTGTCGCGGGCCAAGGTCGTTTCCTCACGGGATCGGGCAGTTGTCTGCCGTGTGTTGTTGACTCATCAACAGCAGGAGGGGGCCGGGAGTCAATCGGGGAGGTGGGGGCAAAACCGCCCCGACGGAGCGGAGGCGCGCTGTCGCTCCCTCTCCCCGCTCTTGCGCGGGGAGAGGGGTGGGTGAGGGGCGGGGCACATCGCCCGCGAAATTTGCAGGATGCTCGGGTCGAAGAATTGAGCGATCCGAAAGCGGAGTGAGTTGGGCTCTTACAGCGCAATGCCCCTCACCCGCCGCGAAGACGCGGCGACCTCTCCCCGCAATGCGGGGAGAGGTAAGATCAGCGCGCTCCTTCGGCTACCAGCTCGCGGTCGCCTTCATGGTCGGCGCGCCCTTGTCATTGGCGGTCCAGACGTCGAGCCCGTCCGCTGTCTCGTTCGCATTCACCGAAAAATCCGCGCCGTCGAACAGCGGTGACACGCCGCGATAGCTGAATTTCGCCGGCGCCTTGCCGCCCTTCAGCTTGGCGGCGAACTCCACCAGCAGAGCCGCCTGCAGCGGTCCATGAAACACGAGCCCCGGATAGAACTCGACCTTGGTGACATAGTCGCGGTCGTAATGGATGCGGTGACCGTTGAATGTCAGCGCCGAGTAGCGAAACAGCAGCACGGGATCGGCGTAATGCGTCTCCTGATGCTTGGCCGCAGGGACTTCCTTCGGCGCGGGGGCCGGCGGCGCCATGGTCGGCATGTCGCGATAGACGATGTCCTGGCGCTCGCGGATGGCGAGGCCGCGCTTGGTGGTGATCAGGTGTTCGACATTGACGAAGCACAGCGCGCCGGTGGAGCCGGTCTTCAGATTGACGTCGAGGATCTTCGAGGAGCGCGTGACCTCGTCGCCGACAAGCAATGGCTCGATGAACTGCACTTCGCCGCCGGCCCACATACGGCGTGGCAGCGGCACCGGCGGCAGGAAGCCGCCGCGCGCGGGATGGCCATCGCTGCCGAGCTTGTCCATCGCCGCGACCGGCTGCGCCAGGCACCACTGCGTGGTGAAGGGCGCGGCATCACCGGGCTTCGGCGTGCCGATGTCGAGAAACAGCGTCGCGCGCAGACCCTTCACGAGCTGCGCCGTGACCACGTCGGAGGCCTCGTCGGTGCGACCGATCCACTGCTTGAGATGATCGATGTCGAGTTTGTCGGTCACGATGACCTCCGTGTGATCTTGACGTTTACTTCTGCACTTCGCCGATGCCGGGCACGGCGCCGTAGCTGCGCGGCGCATCGACCCACATCGCGGCCGGCGCCGGATACGACACCTCGCCGTTCGGCGTGTTCACGGTGATGCGGCGCAGATGCGGATGATTGGTGAGATCCGCCATGGTGTTCACTTCCGCAAACGCGATGTCGGCATCCGTTAGCCGCTTCAGCAGTTCGTCGCGGCTGAGCGATCCGAAGATGTCGCTGACGGTCTGGTCGGTAAAGGCGCGGTTGCGTACGCGCTCGACGCCGTTGACCAGGCGTGAATCGCTCGCCAGCGCGGCATCGCCGAGCACCTTGGCGCAGAGGATCTTCCATTCGCGCTCGCTCTGGATCGAGATCAGGATGTCCTTGCCGTCCTTGGAGCGAAACACGCCATAGGGCGCAATGGAGGGATGCGCGAGGCCCATGCGCTTCGGCTCGTTGCCGGCTTCGGCATTGAGCAGCGGCACGGTGAGCCAGTCGGCCATTACGTCGAACATGGAGATGCGGATATCGGCGCCTTCGCCCGACACCGAGCGACCGATCAGCGCTTCCAGGATCGCCGCATGAGCGGCCGCGCCGGTGGCGACGTCGACGATGGACACGCCGACGCGCGACGGCCCTTCGGGACCGCCGGTGATCGACGCCAATCCGCTCTCCGCCTGGATCAGCAGGTCATAGGCCTTGCGATGGGCATAGGGGCCGGTGTCGCCATAGCCGGTAATGGTGCAGCAGATCAGCCGCGGATAGTCCTTGCGCAGCCGCTCGCGGGTGAAGCCGAGCTTGTCCATCGACCCGGGCTTGAGGTTCTGGATCAGCACGTCGGCGGTGGCGATCAGCTCTTCCATGGCCTTGCGGCCGTCCGGCGTGGAGAGATCAACGACGACGGAATCCTTGCCGCGGTTGAGCCAGACGAAGTAGCTGCTCTGGCCCTTCGCCGCGGCGTCGTAACCGCGGGCGAAGTCGCCTTCGGGTCGCTCGATCTTGATGACATGTGCGCCGGCATCCGCGAGACGCGAACTGCAGAATGGTGCAGCCACCGCCTGTTCAACGGCGATGACGGTCAGTCCCTTGAGCGGCAGCATGGGTCTATCTCAATATGAGCGCGGCATGCCGAGCACGTGCTCGGCCACGAAGGACAGGATCAGGTTGGTCGAGATCGGCGCCACCTGATACAGACGGGTCTCGCGGAATTTGCGTTCGACGTCGTATTCCTCGGCAAATCCAAAACCGCCATGGGTCTGGATACAGGCATTGGCCGCCTCGAAGGAGGCGTCGGCCGCAAGCATCTTGGCCATATTGGCTTCGGCGCCGCATTCCATGCCGGCTTCGTATTTGCGCAGCGCTTCCTTCACCATCAGCTCGGCCGCGCGCATATTCGCATAGGCCTTGGCGATGGGGAACTGAATGCCCTGGTTCTGGCCGATCGGGCGGCCGAACACCTGACGCTCCTTGGCATAGGCCGACGCCTTGGCGATGAACCACTTGGCATCGCCGACGCATTCGCTGGCGATCAGGATGCGCTCGGCATTCATGCCGGAGAGGATATAGCGGAAGCCCTTGCCCTCTTCGCCGATCAGGTTTTCCGCCGGCACCTTCATGTCGGTGAAGAACACTTCGGTGGTGGCGTGGTTCATCATGGTGCGGATCGGGCGGATCTCGAGGCCGTTCTTCTTGGCCTCCTTCATGTCCACCAGAAACACCGACAGACCATCGGTGCGCTTCGCGGCCTGTTCCTTCGGTGTGGTGCGCGCGAGCAGCACCATCAGGTCGGAATATTCGGCGCGGCTGGTCCAGATCTTCTGGCCGTTGACGATGTAGTCGCCGTTGTCGTCCTTCTTCGCCACCGTCTTCAGCGAGGACGTGTCGGTGCCCGAGGTCGGCTCGGTGACGCCGAAGGCCTGCAGGCGAACTTCGCCACTGGCGATCTTCGGCAGCCACTTGGCCTTCTGCTCGTCATTGCCATGACGCAGCACGGTGCCCATCGTATACATCTGCGCGTGACAGCCGCCGCCGTTGCAACCGGCGCGCTGGATTTCTTCGAGGATCGCCGCCGCGGCCGACAGCTTGAGGCCGGAGCCGCCATATTCCTCGGGGATCAGAACCGACAGGTAGCCGGCTTCGGTCAATGCATCGACGAAAGCCTTCGGATAGGCCATCTCGCGGTCGAGCTTGCGCCAGTATTCACCGGGGAACTGTGCGCACAGTTTGGCAACGGCATCGCGGATATCGTGGAATTCGTCCTGTTCCGCGGGATGGTGTTTCGTCAAGGAATTGAGCTTTTCTTCTTGAGGGGAAAATTATGAATCCTGACCGGCATTACGAAATCCTGCGGTCTCACGTGATCCGAACCGGCAGGGTCTCATAGCCTTTAACGAAGCTCGAATACACGCGCTTGGGTTCCCCCACAACTTCGATGTTCTCGAACCGTTTCAGTATCTCCTCCCAAACGATCCTCAATTGCAACTCCGCCAGGCGCATGCCCACGCAGCGGTGTATGCCAAAACCGAATGACAGGTGAATCTTGGGCCGCGCGCGGTCGATGATAAATTCGTTCGGGCGCTCGATCACCTCCTCGTCGCGGTTGCCCGAGACGTACCACATCACCACTCGGTCGCCCTTTTTGATGGTCTTGCCGCCGAGTTCAGTATCTTGCATGGCGGTACGGCGCATATGCGCCAGCGGCGTCTGCCAGCGGATCACTTCGGGGACCATGGTCTCGATAAGCGACGGATTGTCGCGCAACTTCTGATACTGGTCGGGGTTCTCGTTCAGCGCCAGCACCGAGCCGGTCATGGTGTTGCGGGTGGTATCGTTGCCGCCAACGATGAGCAGGATGATATTGCCCATCAGCGTGTCGGGATCCATGAAGCGTGTGGCGTCGCTATGCGCCATCATGGAAATCAGGTCATTCCGCGGGTCGGAATTCACGCGCTCATTCCAGAGTTTCTGGAAATAGGCGGCGCATTCGTCCATCTCGCGGCGACGCTCTTCCTCCGACGACACGA
This sequence comes from Tardiphaga robiniae, assembly GCF_013359755.1. GTDB lineage: Bacteria > Pseudomonadota > Alphaproteobacteria > Rhizobiales > Xanthobacteraceae > Tardiphaga > Tardiphaga robiniae. Next base: position 251,829 of record NZ_JABMCJ010000090.1, read on the forward strand.
TTCCACTTTTTGGCAGCGCGGTGGACACGTCCGACCAGCGCGTCAGCTTGCGGCGCTCTTCCCACGGAAAGTCGAACAGGGTCGCCAGCATCTGCGTGGTGAGTTCGACAGAGACGCGTTCGACCCAGTCGAATGTCTCGCCGCGCGGCAATCCGTCAAGCACCTTGCAGACGCGCCCACGGATCAGCACTGCCATCTCGTCGAGATGCGTTGGCGTGAACATCGGCGTCACGGTCTTGCGCTGTGCGCTGTGCTTTGGCTCATCCATGGCGATGAAGCTCGGCCAGTCATAGCCTTCCGGCACGTCGCGGATCGCGATGCCGCCATGCTTCACGTCGGACGAGAAGATGCCGTGATTGGTGTCGACATGCATGATGTCGTGATACTTGGTCACCGACCAGTAGGGCTCGATCGGTGCATTGGTGCAGTAATGCACCGGCTCTTCCTTGCGCAGCCGTTCGAAGAACGGCCACAGCGTATCGGTCGCGAACAATTTCGGCGCGCCGGGATGGAAGTCCTTCAGCGGTGTCGAATAGGCGATCTCGCGCGCGACGCGCTGGATCTCGGCTTTGTCAGGATTGATCCTGGCTTGGATATTCATGGCGTCTGCTCTCCAAAAATCGATCTTGAGCTGTTGCGGTCGCGGGTTCAGCCAGCGATCCGCACAGGCAGTGTTTCATAACCCTTCACGAAGCTCGAAAAGACGCGGCGCGGCTCGCCGACGATTTCGATCCTGTCGAAGCGCTTGACGATCTCTTCCCACACAATCTTCAATTGAAGTTCGGCAAGTCTGAGGCCGACGCAGCGGTGGATGCCGAAGCCGAATGACAGATGGCGGTTTGGACGCACGCGGTCGATGATGAATTCGTTGGGGTTTTCGATGACCTCGTCATCGCGATTGCCCGAGACGTACCACATCACGACCTTGTCACCCTTCCTGATCTGCTTGCCGCCGAGCTCGGTGTCCTGCACCGCCGTTCGCCGCATATGTGCGAGCGGCGTCTGCCAGCGGATGATCTCCGGCACCATGCTCTCGATCAGCGCGGGATTGGCGCGCAGCTTGTCATATTCACCGGGGAATTGATTGAGTGCGTAGACGCCGCCAGACATCGAATTGCGCGTGGTGTCGTTGCCGCCGACGATCAGCAGAATGATGTTGCCGAGAAAGCTCTCGGGATCGAGATGCCGCGTGGCCTCGCTATGCGCCATCATCGATATCAGGTCGCTCTTCGGCGGCGCATTGAGTCGCTCCTGAAACAACCGGCCGAAATATTCGCCGCATTCGCGCAGTTCTCTCTGCCGCTCCAGCTCGGCCTCGGGCGTGGGTGGCAACATTGTGGCGACATCCGACCAGTGGGTGAGCTTGCGGCGCTCCTCCCACGGAAAGTCGAACAGGGTTGCCAGCATCTGTGTGGTCAATTCGATCGACACGCGATCGACCCAGTCGAAGGTCTCGTTGCGGGGCAGGGAGTCCAGCACCTCGGCAGTACGGCTGCGGATCAGGCTGGAGAGCTCGTCCATGTGGTGAGGCGCAAACATCGGCGCCACGGTCTTGCGCTGGGCGCTGTGATGCGGCGGATCTGTCGCAATGAACATCGGCCGGCGGAACTGCACACCGGCATCGCGGATGGTGATGCCGCCGAAAGCCGCGGCGGAGGAGTAGGTGGCGTGATTGGTCTCGACCTGCATGATGTCGTTGTACTTGGTCACCGACCAATACGGTCCGAACATGCTGTCCTTGCAGTAGTGGACGGGATCCTCGCGGCGCAGCCGTTCGAAATAGGGCCAGAACGTATCGGTGCGGAACAGTTCGGGATTGCCGGGATCGAACTCATCGAGCGGCATCCCGTAAGCTTGGGCGTGAGCGGCGGCTTGGGCGGATTTGCTGCTGTCGGAATCCTGGACGCGATCGAGCATCGGTTCTCTCCCTGGCATGTCCTCCGTGGTTGGTCCCGGAGGGCTTATTTGGATGAATTACAACCCGTTGCGCGGCCAAGAGCAAGGACCACTTTATGCCTCTTCTCAGCCCGTTCGGCCCGTGACATGGTGATTTCAATCAACAAAACCGGTGCGCTTGCGCGCCGTTCTGACCGGAGGCGACCCTGTGATTGCGAACGCTCAACGGATGTTCAATTTTGATCTCGGCGAAACTGCGGACGCGATTCGCGAGACCGTGCGTGACTTCTCCCAGAACGAGATCGCGCCGCGCGCCGAAGCCATCGACAAGACCAACCAGTTTCCGCTCGATCTCTGGCCCAAGATTGGCGCGCTCGGCCTGCACGGTATCACGGTGGAGGAAGAGTTCGGCGGCGCCGGGCTCGGCTATCTCGAACACGTCATCGCGGTAGAAGAGATTTCGCGCGCCTCGGCGTCGGTGGGCCTGTCCTATGGCGCGCATTCGAACCTCTGCGTCAATCAGTTGCGTCGCAATGGCAACGAGGCGCAGAAGCGCAAATATCTGCCGAAGCTGATCTCGGGCGAACATGTGGGATCCCTCGCGATGTCCGAGCCGGGTTCGGGCTCGGACGTGGTGTCGATGAAGACCCGCGCCGACAAGAAGGGCGACCGCTACGTTCTCAACGGCAACAAGATGTGGATCACCAATGGCCCGGTGGCGCAGACGCTGGTGGTCTATGCCAAGACCGATCCGGCTGCCGGCCCGCGCGGTATCACCGCCTTCATCATCGAAAAGGGCATGAAGGGTTTTTCGACGGCGCAGAAGCTCGACAAGCTGGGCATGCGCGGCTCGGATACCTGCGAACTCGTCTTCGAAGATTGCGAGGTGCCCGAGGAGAACGTGCTCGCCGAGGTCGGTCGCGGCGTCAATGTCCTGATGTCCGGCCTCGATTACGAGCGCGCGGTGCTCGCGGCAGGCCCGCTCGGCATCATGCAGGCCTGTCTCGACGTCGCGCAGCCTTATGTGCACGAGCGCAAACAGTTCGGTGAGCCGATCGGCAACTTCCAGCTCGTGCAGGGCAAGATCGCTGACATGTATGTCGCGCTGAGTTCGGCCCGCGCTTACGTCTATGCAGTCGCGAAAGCCTGCGACCGCGGCGAAACCACCCGCGAGGATGCCGCCGGCGCCATCCTCTACGCATCGGAACGCGCCACGCAATGCGCGCTGGACGCGATCCAGCTGCTCGGCGGCAATGGCTATATCAACGACTATCCCACCGGCCGCCTGCTGCGCGACGCCAAACTGTACGAGATCGGCGCCGGCACCAGCGAGATCAGGCGGATGCTGATCGGGCGGGAGTTGTTCGCGAAGAACGGGTGAGGTTTTCACGCCGTCATTTCGGGACGTGCGCCTTGGCTCGTCATTCCGGGGCAGGACGGACCGCGGAGCGGGCCGGACTGAGCCGAGTTTCCACTGTCATTCCGGGGCGCGCGTCGCCGGCGAAGCCGGCAGAGCGCGAACCCGGAATCCCGAAGTGTTCAGCGAAAAACATGTCGAGATTCCGGGTTCACGTGCGCGAAGACGCGCCCGCGCCCCGGAATGACAGTGTGGGGCGGGAAGACAGCGCCCAAACATTTATTCCTATATCCCGTTGACAATGTTTCCGTCAGGTTTATATTCCCCTCCGTCCTGCCCCATCGAGAGGGGCGATCGCGATCGTCACGTTCGCGGGGTGGGATGCGGTGGACGCCGGAGATGCGGCGTCACGCGGTTCATGGGGGAATGTCTGTCTTCGGGCAGGACGGATCTGCGCCAGCACTGCCACTGGCAAGGAGACGGCCGACCTTGGGATGGAAAGACTCCCTGGACAGTGTGACGGACGACCAAGTCAAAACGCGTTCGGCCTAGTCGCTTGAGGCTCCCTTCCCATCGCCTTGGGACTTTAATTCGCGATCGGAGCGTTCGTCGAGGCAAAGTGCAAGCAACCGAAAAAACACCGCA
>NZ_JABMCJ010000091.1 GCF_013359755.1 Tardiphaga robiniae
CTGCTGCGCGGCACCAAGCGTGAAGACGTCGAGCGCGGCCAGGTGCTGTGCAAGCCGGGTTCGGTGAAGCCGCACACCAAGTTCAAGGCCGAGGCTTACATCCTGACCAAGGAAGAGGGTGGCCGTCACACGCCGTTCTTCACCAACTACCGTCCGCAGTTTTACTTCCGCACCACCGACGTGACCGGTGTTGTGCATCTGCCGGAAGGCACCGAAATGGTGATGCCGGGCGACAACATCGCCATGGAAGTGCACCTGATCGTGCCGATCGCCATGGAAGAAAAGCTGCGCTTCGCCATCCGTGAAGGCGGCCGCACCGTCGGTGCAGGCGTCGTCGCTAGCATCATCGAGTAAGGACGCGAACAGGAAGTCGTGAGTAGCGGGTCTCGCTACTCGCTACTCGCAACAACCATTCGCTTTCAAAGAAAGACACGGCAATGAACGGCCAGAATATCCGCATTCGTCTCAAGGCGTTCGATCATCGTATCCTCGATGCATCGACCCGTGAGATCGTAAGCACCGCGAAGCGCACGGGTGCACAGGTCCGTGGACCCATCCCGCTGCCGACGCGCATCGAGAAGTTCACGGTCAACCGTTCGCCGCACGTCGACAAGAAGAGCCGCGAGCAGTTCGAGATGCGCACCCATAAGCGTCTTCTCGATATCGTCGATCCGACCCCGCAGACAGTCGATGCTTTGATGAAGCTCGACCTGGCCGCCGGTGTCGACGTCGAGATCAAGCTCTAAGTATTTAGGTCCCGTCCGGTCAAACGGACAGAAAGAACAGGAAGCACGCCGATGCGCTCCGGAGTGATCGCACAAAAGGTCGGGATGACCCGGGTCTTCACAGACGCCGGTGAACATATCCCTGTGACCGTGCTCAAGCTGGGTAACTGCCAGGTGGTTGGCCACCTCACCAGCGAGAAGAACGGTTACGTCGCGCTGCAGCTCGGATCGGGCTCGCGCAAGACCGTGTATTTGCCCAAGGCTGAACGCGGCCAGTTCGCGGTCGCCAAGGTTGAACCCAAGCGGAAGGTCGCGGAATTCCGCGTGTCGGAAGACGCGCTGATCCCGGTCGGCGCCGAGATCCAGGCAGACCACTTCGTGGTTGGCCAGTTCGTCGACGTCACCGGCACCTCGGTCGGTAAGGGCTTCGCCGGTGGTATGAAGCGCTGGAATTTCGGCGGTCTTCGCGCCACGCACGGTGTGTCGGTTTCGCATCGTTCGATCGGTTCGACCGGTGGTCGTCAGGATCCCGGCAAGACCTTCAAGAACAAGAAGATGCCCGGTCACATGGGTGTCGATCGTATCACCACGCTCAACCTGCGCGTCGTGCAGCTTGATGTCGAGCGCGGCCTGATCCTCGTCGAAGGTGCCGTTCCCGGCTCCAAGGGCGGTTGGATTTCGGTTCGCGATGCGGTGAAGAAGGCTCTGCCGAAGGACGCGCCGAAGCCCGGCAAGTTCAAGCTGGCAGGAGAGGGTGCGACCGTTGAAGCACCTGCGGCCGAGCAGGAAGGAGCGTGAGATGAAACTGAACGTCACCACGCTTGAGGGCAAGGACGCCGGCTCGATCGAGCTGTCGGATGCCATCTTCGGTCTCGACCCGCGCGCCGATATCATCCAGCGTTGCGTCAACTGGCAGCTCGCAAAGCGCCAGTCGGGCAACCACAAGGCCAAGGGTCGCGCCGAAATCTGGCGCACCGGCAAGAAGATGTACAAGCAGAAGGGCACCGGCGGTGCTCGTCACGGTTCGGCTCGCGTTCCGCAGTTCCGCGGCGGTGGTCGTGCCTTCGGTCCGGTCGTTCGCTCCCATGCGTTCGATCTGCCGAAGAAGGTCCGTGCACTCGCGCTGAAGCATGCTCTGTCGGCGAAGGCCAAGGACGGCGGCTTGATCGTGATCGAGAACGCCAACCTGGAAGCCGCCAAGACCAAGGCTCTGCTCGGTCACTTCACGGGTCTCGGCCTGACCAACGCGCTGATCATCGATGGCGCCGAGGTTCATGTCGGTTTCGCTCAGGCGGCCCGCAATATTCCGAACATCGACGTGCTGCCGATCCAGGGCATCAACGTCTATGACATTCTGCGTCGTCAGAAGCTGGTTCTGACCAAGGCGGCGCTTGATGCGTTGGAGGCGCGCTTCAAATGAAGAACATCGACCCGCGCCATTACGACGTGATCGTCGCCCCTGTGGTAACGGAAAAGGCCACTGTCGCTTCTGAATTCAACAAGGTTGTTTTCAAGGTCGACGGCAAGGCCACCAAGCCGCAGATCAAGGAAGCCGTCGAAAAGCTGTTCGACGTCAAGGTAAAGAGCGTGAACACGCTGGTTCGCAAGGGCAAGACGAAGATCTTCCGTGGCAACCTCGGTTCACAGTCGAACGTCAAGCGTGCGATCGTGACCCTCGAAGAGGGCCACCGCATCGACGTTACGACCGGACTGTAAGGGCGATCAACGATGGCACTTAAGACATTCAACCCAACGACACCCGGCCAGCGTCAGCTGGTCATGGTGGATCGTTCCGCGCTGTACAAGGGCAAGCCTGTCAAGGCTCTGACCGAAGGCAAGCACTCGGCTGGCGGTCGTAACAACACCGGTCGCATCACGGTGCGCTTCCGTGGCGGTGGCCACAAGAAGTCCTATCGTATCGTCGACTTCAAGCGTTCCAAGGTCGACGTTCCGGCCGTGGTCGAGCGTCTGGAATACGATCCGAACCGCACCGCGTTCATCGCGTTGATCAAGTACACCGATGGCGAGCAGGCTTATATCCTGGCGCCGCAGCGTCTGGCCGTTGGCGATACCGTCATCGCCGGCAGCTATGTCGACGTGAAGCCGGGCAATGTCATGCCGCTCGGCAACATGCCGATCGGCACGATCATCCACAACGTCGAGATGAAGATCGGGAAGGGCGGCCAGATCGCTCGTTCCGCTGGCACCTATGCCCAGCTCGTCGGTCGTGACCATGATTACGTGATCATCCGTCTGAACTCGGGCGAACAGCGCCTGGTTCATGGTCGTTGCACCGCCACCATCGGCGCTGTGTCGAACCCGGATCACATGAACATCTCGATCGGCAAGGCCGGTCGTACCCGCTGGCTCGGCTGGCGTCCGCATAACCGCGGCGTCGTCATGAACCCGATCGACCATCCGCACGGTGGTGGTGAAGGTCGTACCTCGGGTGGTCGTCACCCGGTTACGCCCTGGGGCAAGCCGACCAAGGGCAAGAAGACCCGGTCGAACAAGTCGACCAACAAGTTCATTCTCATCAGCCGCCACAAGCGGAAGAAGTAAGGATCGCCGGACATGGTTCGTTCAGTCTGGAAAGGCCCGTTCGTCGAGGGTTCGCTGCTCAAGAAGGCAGATGCCGCTCGTTCGTCTGGTCGTCATGATGTGATCAAGATCTGGAGCCGTCGCTCGACGATCTTGCCGCAGTTCGTGGGTCTCACCTTCGGCGTTTACAACGGCCAGAAGCATGTACCTGTCGCTGTGAACGAGGAAATGGTTGGTCACAAGTTCGGCGAGTTCTCGCCGACCCGTACCTTCCATGGCCACGCCGGCGACAAGAAAGCCAAGAAGGGCTGAGGACTAAGTCATGAGCAAGCCAAAGCGCGAACGGAGCCTCCCGGATAACGAGGCCAAGGCGATCGCCCGCATGTTGCGCGTGAGCCCGCAGAAGCTGAACCTGGTTGCGCAGATGATCCGCGGCCGCAAGGCTTCGGCTGCACTCGCCGACCTGCAGTTCTCGCGCAAGCGGATCGCGGTCGACGTGAAGAAGTGCCTGGAATCGGCGATCGCTAACGCCGAGAACAACCATGACCTCGACGTTGACGCACTGATCGTCTCCGAGGCGCATGTCGGCAAGGGCATCGTGATGAAGCGTTTCAGTCCGCGCGGCCGTGGCCGTTCGGGCCGTATCTTTAAACCGTTTGCGCAGCTGACGATTGTCGTTCGTCAGGTCGAAGCAGAAGCAGCAGCGTAAGCAGGCGCAGGAGAATAAGATGGGTCAGAAGATCAATCCAATCGGTCTGCGTCTTGGCATCAACCGTACGTGGGATTCACGTTGGTATGCCGGCAAGAACGAATACGGCAAGTTGTTGCACGAAGACGTCAAGATCCGCGAGATCCTGCACAAGGAGCTCAAGCAGGCTGCCGTCGCCAAGATCATCATCGAGCGCCCGCACAAGAAGTGCCGTGTGACTATTCAGTCGGCTCGTCCGGGTGTTGTCATCGGCAAGAAGGGCGCTGACATCGACAAGCTTCGCAAGAAGGTTGCCGACATCACCTCGTCGGACGTGGTGATCAACATCGTCGAAATCCGCAAGCCGGAGCTCGATGCGACCCTGGTCGCCGAGTCGATCGCGCAGCAGCTCGAGCGCCGCGTTGCGTTCCGCCGTGCGATGAAGCGGGCAGTGCAGTCGGCAATGCGTCTCGGCGCCGAAGGCATTCGTATCAACTGCTCGGGTCGTCTGGGCGGTGCGGAAATCGCGCGTATGGAATGGTATCGCGAAGGTCGCGTGCCGCTGCATACGCTGCGTGCGGATATCGATTACGGCGTAGCCACCGCGTTCACGACGTTCGGCACCTGCGGCGTCAAGGTCTGGATCTTCAAGGGCGAAATCCTCGAGCACGATCCGATGGCTCAGGACAAGCGCATGGCCGAGGGTGACAATTCCCGGCCGCGTCGCGACGCCGCTTGAGCGTTTAATTAGAAGGTTTGAGGGCGTAAGCCATGATGCAACCAAAGAAGACCAAGTTCCGGAAGGCGCATAAGGGCCGGATCCACGGCGTTGCGACTTCGGGCGCCACGCTGGCTTTCGGTCAGTTCGGCCTGAAGGCAATGGCGCCGGAACGTCTGACCGCGCGTCAGATCGAAGCTGCCCGTCGCGCGCTGACCCGTCACATGAAGCGTGCCGGCCGCGTCTGGATCCGGGTGTTCCCGGATCTTCCGGTTTCGAAGAAGCCCGCTGAAGTCCGAATGGGCTCCGGCAAGGGTACCCCGGAACTGTGGGTTGCGCGCGTCAAGCCAGGCCGAGTGATCTTCGAGATCGACGGTGTCACCACGCAGATTGCCAAGGAAGCGATGACCCTCGCTGCCGCCAAGCTGCCGATCAAGACGCGTTTCGTTACGCGCATTGCGGAGTAGAGCCATGGCCGAAATGAAAACCAGCGATATCCGCGCAATGAGCCCCGATCAGATGGACGACGCCGTCCTCAATCTGAAGAAGGAGCGTTTCAACCTGCGCTTCCAGCGCGCCACCGGGCAGCTGGAAAACACCTCTCGCCTTCGTGAGGCGCGTCGTGATATTGCACGAATCAAGACCATCGCCGCGCAGAAGCGCGACGGTAAGTCGAAGTAAGGGGCCGAACATGCCGAAACGTACTCTGCAGGGCGTGGTCGTCAGCGACAAGCAAGCCAAGACGGTTGTTGTTCGCGTTGACCGTCGCTTTACGCACCCGATCTACAAGAAGACCATTCGCCGTTCGAAAAATTACCATGCCCACGACGAGAACAACGAGTTCAAGCCGGGCGACATGGTGTGGATCGAAGAGAGCAAGCCGATGTCGAAGCTGAAGCACTGGACGGTTGTCCGGGGCGAACAGAAGAAGACTGCCTAAAAATCGCGCATTAGCGCATAAACAGAGGACGAGGTGCATCAATGATTCAGATGCAGACCAACCTCGACGTGGCCGATAATTCAGGCGCACGCCGTGTCATGTGCATTAAGGTGATTGGTGGATCCAAGCGCCGTTATGCATCCGTTGGCGACGTAATTGTCGTATCGATCAAGGAAGCCATCCCACGCGGGAAGGTTAAGAAGGGCGACGTCATGAAGGCGGTCGTCGTGCGCGTCCGCAAGGACATTCGCCGCCCGGATGGCTCCGTCATCCGCTTCGATCGCAACGCTGCCGTGCTGATCAACAATCAGTCCGAGCCGATCGGTACCCGTATCTTCGGGCCCGTGCCGCGTGAGCTGCGCGCCAAGAACCACATGAAGATCATCTCGCTTGCGCCGGAGGTGCTGTAATGGCTGCCAAAATTCGCAAGGGTGACAAGGTCATCGTGCTGAACGGTCGCGACAAGGGCCGTACCGGCGAAGTGTTTGAAGTGCGCCCGACCGAGGGCAAGGCGCTGGTTCGCGGCGTCAACCTGGTCAAGCGTCACCAGAAGCAGACCCAGGCACAGGAAGGCGGCATCATCTCGAAAGAGGCGCCGATCCAACTGTCCAACATCGCGATCGTCGGCAAGGACGGCAAGCCGACTCGCGTTGGTTTCAAGATCCAGGCTGATGGCACCAAGGTGCGTATCGCCAAGCGTTCGGGAGCAGAGATCGATGTCTGAGACCGTCTACATTCCGCGCCTGCGCGTCGAATACGACAAGTCCATTCGTGCCAAGCTGACTGAACAGTTCGGCTACGAAAACGTCATGCAGGTTCCGCGCCTCGACAAGATCGTCCTGAACATGGGCGTTGGCGAAGCTGTGAACGACCGCAAGAAGGCCGAAACCGCTGCCGGCGACCTGTCGCTGATCGCCGGTCAGAAGGCCATCGTGACCTATTCGCGCGTTGCTATCGCGACCTTCAAGCTGCGTGAAAACCAGCCGATCGGCGCCAAGGTGACTCTCCGCAAGACGAAGATGTACGAGTTCATCGATCGTCTGGTGAACGTCGCTCTGCCGCGCGTGCGAGATTTCCGTGGCCTGAACGCCAAGAGCTTCGACGGCCGTGGCAACTACTCGCTCGGTCTCAAAGAGCACATCATTTTCCCGGAAATCGATTTCGACAAGGCCGGGGATACGCCGCTGGGCATGGACATCACGGTGTGCACCACTGCGCGCACCGACGACGAGGCCCGCGCTTTGTTGACCGCTTTCAATTTCCCGTTCCGGCAGTGAGTAGCTGAAAAGCTTCTCAAACGCGGTAACCCAGGAGCCAAGCATGGCAAAGAAGAGTTCGATCGAGAAGAACAACCGTCGGAAGAAGATGTCCGCGAACGCTGCGCCGAAGCGCGCGCGTCTCAAGGCCATCATCGCCGACAAGACCAAGCCGATGGAAGAGCGGTTCGCCGCAACGCTGAAGCTCGCCGAGCTTCCGCGCAATTCATCGCCCGTTCGGATCATGAACCGTTGCGAAATCACCGGTCGTCCGCATTCGGTCTATCGTATCAACAAGCTCAGCCGTATCGCGCTGCGTGAATTGGGCTCGAAGGGCCTGGTTCCCGGGCTCGTGAAGTCCAGCTGGTAAGGGGGGCGGAACATGTCGACCCACGATCCAATCAGCGATCTCATCACCCGTATCCGCAATGCGCAGATGCGTACCAAGTCCAAGGTTTCGACCCCGGGCTCCAAGATGCGCGCCAACGTGCTCGAAGTGCTGAAGAACGAAGGCTACATCCGTGGCTTCGCCAGCGTCGAGCATTCGTCGGGCCGTTCGGAACTCGAGATTGAACTCAAGTATTTCGATGGCGAACCGGTCATCCGCGAAATCGAGCGTGTTTCGAAGCCAGGACGTCGCGTTTACGTCTCGGTGAAGAACCTGCCGCGCGTGAAGAACGGCCTCGGTATCTCCGTTTTGTCGACGCCCAAGGGAATTATGGCCGACCACGACGCGCGCGACGCGAATGTGGGCGGTGAAGTTCTCTTCACGGTGTTCTGAGGAAGGATCAGTCATGTCACGAGTTGGCAAGAAGCCAGTGGCGGTGACCGCGGGAGTTACCGCGTCCGTCGAAGGCCAGACCGTCAAGATGAAGGGCCCCAAGGGCGCTCTTCAGTTCGTCGTGCACGACGACGTGGTGGTGAAGATGGAAGAGGGCGCAATCAAGGTTGCTCCTCGCGTCGAAACCAACCGCGCCCGTGCACTGTACGGTACCGCTCGCGCGCAGATCGCGAATCTGCTCGAAGGCGTTACCAAGGGTTTCGAGAAGAAGCTCGAGATCACCGGCGTCGGTTATCGTGCGGCCCTGCAGGGCAAGAACCTGCAGCTGGCGCTCGGTTACAGCCACGATGTCGTCTACGCGATCCCGGAAGGCATCACCATCACGGTGCCGAAGCCGACCGAGATCAACGTCGCCGGCAACGACTCGCAGCGCGTCGGTCAGGTAGCAGCGGAGATCCGCAGCTATCGTCCGCCAGAGCCCTATAAGGGCAAGGGCGTACGTTATTCCGACGAGTTTATCTTCCGCAAGGAAGGCAAGAAGAAGTAACGGAGCCGGTCATGTCGAAACTCAAGATTACGAATGCCCGGCGCAAGCAACGCGTGCGGCTCTCGCTCCGCCGGACTGCCAATGGCCGTCCGCGCCTGTCGATCTTCCGTTCGTCGAAGCACATCTACGCGCAGGTCATCGACGACCTGAAGGGCGAGACGCTCGCTTCCGCGTCGTCGCTGGAGAAGGCGATGCGCGAAACCGGCAAGACCGGTGCGGACGTCGATGCGGCGCAGGCTGTCGGCAAGCTGCTGGCAGAGCGTGCGGTCAAGAATGGCGTCAAGGAAGTGGTGTTCGACCGTGGTCAGTATCTGTACCACGGCCGCGTCAAGGCGCTGGCAGATGCAGCTCGCGAAGGCGGGCTCAGCTTCTAAGCGATTTCACTTTCGTTGATTTGCAAGTTGCAGATTTGAACGGACACAGGGTTAGAAGCGAAAGCTTCGCAAGGATTGGAAAACACCATGGCAGGTGAACGCGAACGCGGCGGACGCGACCGGGGCCCCCGGGAAGAGCGTGATAGTGAGTTCGTCGACAAGCTCGTCCACATCAATCGTGTGGCGAAGGTCGTCAAGGGCGGTAAGCGCTTCGGCTTTGCAGCTCTGGTCGTCATTGGCGATCAGAAGGGCAGGGTCGGGTTCGGTCACGGTAAGGCCCGTGAAGTTCCGGAAGCAATCCGCAAGGCAACCGAGTCGGCCAAGCGCAACCTGACGCGCGTCGCTCTGCGCGAAGGTCGCACGCTGCATCACGACATCGCTGGCCGTCATGGCGCGGGTCGTGTGTATCTGCGTGCTGCTCCGGCTGGTACCGGCATCATCGCTGGCGGTCCGATGCGCGCTGTGTTCGAAACGCTGGGCATCCAGGACGTGGTGGCCAAGTCGATCGGTTCATCGAATCCCTACAACATGGTTCGCGCCACTTTCGACGCGCTGAAGCATCAGGATTCGCCGCGTTCGGTTGCTGCTCGCCGCAACATCAAGGTGTCCACCCTGCAGTCGCGCCGCGTTGGCGGTGACGCCGAGCTGGTTGCCGAATAACAGGCATGATTCGGAAAAGTGGATCTCCGCTTTTCTGATAAGGATCATGCCCTCTAAAAAGACTTTTTGGAGTTATCACGATGGCCAAGGCCGCAAAGATGATCAAGGTCGAGCAGGTCGCCAGCGCAATTCGCCGGCACCACTCGCAGCGCTCTACGCTGATCGGCCTCAAGCTCAACAAGATCGGTCGCGTCAGCGAATTGCAGGACACTCCTGAAGTTCGCGGCATGATCACCAAAGTGCAGCACCTCGTCCGCGTGGTCGAGGATAAGTAAGTTCACGTCGTCTCACTGCGGCCGCCAGGTTGCCGCAGGGATGACACTGTTGACCTTCGAGGTCCGGATCTGCCGGTAAGCCTCGGGAAGACAGGGCGAAACAGGGAAAAGAACGATGAAGCTCAGCGATATCGCCGATAACGCCGGCTCCCGTAAGAAGCGTATGCGCGTCGGCCGTGGCATCGGCTCCGGCAAGGGCAAGACCGCGGGCCGCGGCGGCAAGGGCCAGACCGCACGTTCGGGCGTCCGTATCAAGGGCTTCGAGGGCGGCCAGATGCCGTTGCATCGTCGTCTGCCGAAGCGCGGCTTCAACAACATCTTCCGTCTCGATTACGCCGAGATCAACCTGGACCGCCTCCAGGACGCGATCGATGCGAAGACCATCGACATCAAGGCCGTGATCAATGCTGAATCGCTGGTGAAGGCTGGCGTTCTGCGCCGCTCGAAGGCTGGTGTGCGTGTTCTCGGCCGTGGCGAGATCAAGGCCAAGATCAACATCGAAGTGCACGGCGCCACCAAGACGGCGATCGAAGCCATCGAGAAGGCTGGCGGTTCGGTGAAGATCATCGCGCCGAAGAAGGCCGACGGCGAAGCTGCGTAACATCTGCGGCATCGCCTGCGTCTGTGGGCGGCCTTGCGTGATGTGGCAGTAGATTTTATCAATGCCGAGCACCAAATAATGTCCGGCCTCCGCTGCATGCCCCGCTCTTTCGGGGCATGATGGCGAAAGGGGCGCGGGAGAAAGCCAAACATGGTCTCTGCAGCAGAGCAATTAGCAGCAAACCTCAACTTTTCGGCCCTCGGCAAGGCCGATGAACTGAAGAAGCGCATCTGGTTCACACTGGGTGCGCTGCTTGTTTATCGGCTCGGCACCTATATTCCGCTGCCCGGCATCGATCCGGCCGCGTGGGAGCAGGTGTTCAAGCAGCAGGCCGGCGGCATCCTCGGCATGTTCAACATGTTCGCGGGCGGCGGCATCAACCGCATGGCGATTTTTGCGCTGAACATCATGCCGTATATTTCGGCATCGATTATCATTCAGCTGCTGACCACCGTGTCGCCCCAGCTCGAAGCTCTCAAGAAAGAGGGTGAGGCGGGCCGCAAGACGCTGAACCAGTATACCCGTTACCTGACTGTCATCCTCGCTGCATTCCAGTCCTATGCCATTGCGGCGGGTCTGCAGGGCGCAGGCAATGTCGTCAGCGAGCCCGGCATGTTCTTCCTGATCTCGACCTCGGTCACGCTGACCGGCGGCACGATGTTCCTGATGTGGCTGGGTGAGCAGATCACCTCGCGCGGCATCGGCAACGGCATCTCGCTGATCATTCTGGCCGGCATCGTGGCAGAGCTCCCGTCGGCGATCGCCAATATGCTCGAACTGGGTCGTCAGGGCGCACTGTCGACCGGTCTGATCCTGGTCGTCATCGTGATGGCCGTGGTCGTGATCGCCTTCATCGTGTTCATGGAGCGCGCCCAGCGCCGCCTGCTGATCCAGTATCCGAAGCGCCAGGTCGGCAACAAGATGTTCGAGGGCCAGTCCTCGCATCTGCCGCTGAAGCTCAACACCTCAGGCGTGATCCCGCCGATCTTCGCGTCATCGCTGCTGTTGCTGCCGGCGACCATCGCAAGCTTCAACGCAGGCAAGGGGCCGGAGTGGTTCCAGTGGCTGACCACGCAGCTCAGCCATGGTCGTCCGCTGTTCCTGATCATGTATGTGTCGCTGATCGTGTTCTTCGCGTTCTTCTATACGGCGATCGTGTTCAACCCGACCGAGACTGCCGACAATCTGAAGAAGCATGGCGGCTTCATCCCAGGCATTCGCCCGGGTGAGCGGACCGCGGAATACATCGACTATGTGCTCTCGCGCATCACTGTGCTCGGCGCTGCCTATCTCGCCGTGGTCTGCTTGATCCCCGAGATCCTGATTTCCTACGCCTCGGTGCCGTTCTACTTCGGCGGCACGTCGCTGCTGATCGTGGTCAGTGTCACCATGGATACTGTGGCGCAGGTGCAGGGCTATCTGCTGGCGCACCAGTATGAAGGTTTGATCCGCAAGTCGAAGCTGAGGGGCCGGCGCAAATGAGGTTGATTCTTCTCGGGCCGCCGGGGGCGGGCAAGGGAACTCAGGCACATCGTCTTGTCGAGCGTCACAACATCGTTCAGCTGTCCACCGGTGACATGCTGCGTGCTGCCGTGGCCGCCGAGACCGAAGTTGGCCTCAAGGCCAAGGACATCATGGCCGCTGGTGGCCTGGTGCCCGATGATATTGTGATCGGGATCATCTCGGATCGCATCGAGCTGCCGGATGCCGCCAACGGCTTCATCCTGGACGGCTTCCCGCGTACCGTGCCGCAGGCCGAAGCGCTGGATGCGCTGCTGAAGTCCAAGGGGCTTCATCTCGATGCTGCCGTTGAGCTCCGCGTCAATGAGAGCGCGCTGTTGCAGCGTGTCGAAGCCCGTGTCGCGCAGATGATGGAGCGCGGCGAGACCGTGCGCATCGACGATACGCCGGAAGTACTTTCGAAGCGCCTGGCGAGCTACCGCACGTCGACCGAGCCGCTGGTGCATTATTATTCGGAGAAGCGGAAGCTGGTGACCATCGATGGCATGATGACCATCGAAGAGGTAACCGCTGAGATCAACCGCGTGCTGGCAGCGATTCTCGCCGCCGATGAGTCGGCGAAGAAGCCGGCCCGCAAGCCCGCCAAGAAGGCTGCTGCCGCCAAGCGTGGATCTGCTCCGGCCAAGAAAGCGGCCAAATCGGCCAAAAAAGCTGTGAAGGCCGTCAAGAAGGCCAAGAAGGCGCCGGTAAAGGTCGCCAAGAAGGCAAAGGCGGCCAAGAAAGCCGTAAAGAAGACTGTCAAGAAAACGGTCAAAAAGGCGGTAAAAACAGCCAAAAAGGCTGTAAAATCGGCTTCGAAGGCCAAAACCAGCAAGTCGGCCAAAAAGCCGGCCAAGAAGGCCGGTAAAGTGGCCAAGAAAGCCGGCAAAAAGCGCGTCAAACGCTAGAGCAGGTTGACGAAACGAAGTCGAATACTTTAATAAGGCCCTCATCCAGTCGGAAGATTCCAACGATGCCGGGCCCCACTGAAATCCAGGGGACGGGCGTCGTGTTCGCGTTTGTGAATACCCGCCCGACAAATGATGATAATGCCGGTTCGTGATGGACTGGTGACAGGAGAGAAGTTGTGGCCCGTATCGCCGGTGTAAACATCCCGACCAACAAGCGCGTGCTGATCGCGCTGCAGTACATTCATGGCATCGGCCAGAAGAACGCCGCCGATATCATCGAGAAGGTAAAGATCACTCCGGAACGCCGCGTCAATCAGCTCAGCGACGCGGAAGTTCTGCAGATCCGCGAAGTCATCGACCGCGACTATCTGGTCGAGGGCGATCTTCGTCGTGAGACGGGCATGAACATCAAGCGTCTGATGGACCTCGGCTGCTATCGCGGCCTGCGTCATCGTCGCGGTCTGCCGGTTCGTGGCCAGCGCACGCATACCAATGCGCGTACCCGCAAGGGTCCGGCCAAGTCGATCGCCGGCAAGAAGAAGTAAGCTTTCGAATACGAGTTTGCGGAAGCGGATGATCATCCGCTTCTGCAATTATTTTTTGGTGTAGCCGCTGGCATTACGGCGGCGTTGAGATCCTCAGAAAGGTTAGAGATGGCAAAGGAAGCCGGACGTATTCGTCGCCGCGAGCGCAAGAACATTGCATCGGGCATCGCGCACGTGAATTCGTCGTTCAACAACACGACCATCACCATCACCGACGCGCAGGGCAACACGATTGCCTGGTCGTCGGCTGGCACGATGGGCTTCAAGGGCTCGCGCAAGTCGACCCCGTACGCAGCGCAGGTTGCTGCTGAAGACGTGTCGAAGAAGGCGCAGGAACACGGCATGCGCACGCTGGAAGTCGAAGTCGGCGGTCCGGGTTCGGGTCGTGAATCGGCTCTCCGCGCTCTGCAGGCCGCGGGCTTCACGGTCACCTCGATCCGCGACGTGACCTCGATCCCGCATAACGGTTGCCGCCCGCGCAAGCGTCGGCGCGTTTGATACTTTTTGATCGCGGGTGGCTCGGCTGCCCGCGATCGCTTTTGCGATGCGACTTACGCGGACTGATCCGCGATCTCCAACGCCAGTGAGTTTGATGGCATGGGTGACACAGTGACGATCCAGAAAAATTGGCAAGAACTTATCCGGCCGAACAAGCTGCAGGTAACCCCTGGCAGCGATCCAACCCGTTTTGCGACCCTGGTCGCCGAACCGCTCGAGCGTGGTTTCGGCCAGACCCTCGGTAACGCACTCCGCCGCATCCTGCTGTCCTCGCTGCAGGGCGCTGCCGTGCAGTCGGTGCACATCGACGGCGTGCTGCATGAATTCTCCTCGATTGCCGGCGTGCGTGAAGACGTCACCGACATCGTGCTGAACGTGAAGGACATCTCGATCAAGATGCTGGGCGAAGGCCCGAAGCGCATGGTCGTGAAGAAGCAGGGCCCGGGCGTCGTGACCGCCGGCGACATTCAGACTGTCGGCGATGTGACCGTTCTCAATCCCGACCTACAGATCTGCACCCTCGACGAGGGCGCCGAGATCCGCATGGAATTTACCGTTGCCGGCGGCAAGGGCTACGTCGCTGCCGAGCATAACCGTCCGGAAGACGCGCCGATCGGCCTGATCCCGATCGACAGCCTGTACTCGCCGGTTCGCAAGGTGTCGTACAAGGTCGAGAACACCCGTGAGGGCCAGATCCTCGATTACGACAAGCTGACGATGACCATCGAGACCAACGGCGCGCTGACGCCGGATGACGCGGTCGCTTACGCCGCGCGCATCCTGCAGGACCAGCTCAACGTGTTCGTGAACTTCGAAGAGCCCCGCAAGGAAGTTGCTCAGGAAGTCATTCCGGATCTCGCTTTCAACCCGGCTTTCCTCAAGAAGGTCGACGAACTCGAGCTCTCGGTGCGTTCGGCAAACTGCCTGAAGAACGACAACATCGTTTACATCGGCGACCTCGTTCAGAAGTCGGAAGCAGAAATGCTCCGCACTCCGAACTTCGGCCGCAAGTCGCTGAACGAAATCAAGGAAGTGCTCGCCCAGATGGGTCTGCACCTCGGCATGGAAGTGCCCGGTTGGCCGCCGGAAAATATCGACGAGTTGGCCAAGCGCTTCGAAGATCACTACTGAGCATCACGAGCGGCGTGGCCGGGTTGTCCCGGCCATGTCGTTATGGGCGAACGCAGGCAGCCCACCTGCAACATGATGTCCGACGAACCGTCGCGGCAAACTGAAATATAAGGAATATTCCAATGCGTCACGGCAAGGTTCATCGCAAGCTCAACCGCACCGCAGAACATCGCAAGGCGATGTTCGCCAACATGTGCGCGTCGCTGATCAAGCACGAGCAGATCATCACCACGCTTCCGAAGGCCAAGGAGCTCCGCCCGATCGTGGAGAAGCTCGTCACCCTTGGCAAGAAGGGCGGCCTCCACATGCGTCGCCAGGCTATCAGCGAGATGAAGGATCAGGATCAGGTTCGCAAGCTGTTCGACGTGCTGGCCAAGCGCTACGCTGATCGTCAGGGTGGCTACACCCGCATCATCAAGGCCGGCTTCCGCTACGGCGACAACGCCCCGATGGCGCTGATCGAATTCGTCGATCGCGACGAAGACGCCAAGGGCAAGGATTCGGGTCCGGTGCAGGGCGCGTCCGAAGCGGCGTAAGCCACTTCACATCAGAATTTAGGGAAAGCGGCGCCTTGTGCGCCGCTTTTTTGTTGTGCTTTCGTCTTTTGGATGCAGTTGCATCTTTCAATCCGCGTTCCGATATCAGCTCCGTCATTCAAACGGGAGTACGCATATGAAGATCGATCTGACGGGCAAGACGGCACTCGTGACGGGCTCGACCTCGGGCATTGGTCACGCCATTGCCAAGGGCCTGGCCGCCACTGGCGCTCAGGTTGTTGTGAATGGCCGCAGTCAGGGCAAGGTGGACGCGGCAATCGCCGCGATCACCAAGGCCGTGCCCGGGGCCAAGGTGACAGGCGTCGCTGCGGACGTGTCGACAGCGGAGGGCTGCAACGCGCTCGCCTCGGCACTCCCCGAGGTCGATATCCTCATCAACAATGCCGGCATCTTCGAGCCCAAGGGTTTCTTCGACATTCCCGACGAGGACTGGACGCGCTTCTTCGAGGTCAATGTGATGTCGGGCATCCGTCTGTCGCGCGCCTACATGCAGAGTATGCTGAAGCGCAACTGGGGCCGTATCGTTTTCATCTCATCGGAATCCGGACTGAACATTCCCGGCGAGATGATCCACTACGGCATGACGAAGACAGCGCAGCTCGCGATCTCGCGTGGCCTCGCGGAGCTCACCAAGGGCACGGCTGTGACGGTCAATTCCGTGCTGCCCGGACCGACCATGTCGGAAGGCGTGGAGACCTTCGTCAAGGATCTCGCCAAACAGAATGGGCAATCGGTCGAAGAGGCTGCTTCCAACTTCGTCAAGCAGCACCGTTCGACGTCGCTGATCCAGCGTTTTGCGACCGTCGAGGAGATCGCGAACATGGTCGTCTATGTCTCGTCGAAGGAGGCATCGGTCACCAACGGCGCAGCGTTGCGCGCGGAAGGCGGGATCGTCCAGACCATCGCATAAGCCTACGCCCCGCAAAGATAAAAGGCGGCGCCGAAGCGCCGCCTTTATTCGTTGAGGACGTCATGCCGCGAGACCGCGGAGACGATGCGTGCGCTTAGAAGGCCACCTGAGTGCGCATCGCGAACGCGTCATAGTCGGCACCGGTGTTCACGTTGCTGTTGACGGCGAACTTGTCGACGGTGCCGTGGATCCAGTTGAACATGAAGCGCATGTTCTGGTTCACATACCAATTTACGCCAACCGTGGTGTTCTTCAGCTCACCGCCGCGAATGACGCCGTCATTCAGGCTGGCATAGCTGTAGCGCACCGCCAGTTCCCACGCACCGAGATCGCCGGTTGCGAAGTTGACCGGGCGAGCCGGGTTGATGCCGCCGAACGCACCGGCCGATGTGTTGTACTTGTGCTGTTCGCCGGTGATGACGTAGCTGGCCTGGCCGTAACCGCCATTGAAGCTCAGGTCGGACAGACCGTTGCTGCGCTGGATGTTGTAGTCGAAGTATTCGCCCGACGCCATGAAGCTGCCGAACTTGACGGCGGCTTCACCGCTCAGCACACGGACATTGTTCACGAAGTTCATGGTGCCGGTGTTAAGCAATGCGTTAGTCGCCGGATCGACGCGAACTTCGATGCGATCGGACATGCCGAGCGTGTTGTTGGTCACACCACCGGTCTGGGCGAGATACAGCGCGTCGAAGCCGACGAGGACGGTGCCGACTTCGTTGTTGATCGGCAGGCCGACGGCGCGGAAGGTGGCACCGAGCGGCTGCGGCTGGCTGTGATTGACGTTGAGACCAGTCGTCGGACCGGTCACGTAAGCGCCGACCCAGTATTGATCGCCGAATACCTGACCACCGAACGCTGCGCGGTTGTCGCCCGCCGCGAGGCTGGTCGCGAGAACCTGCGAAGCTGCGCGTTCCATGAACATGATGTTGTTCGAGCTGGTCGCTTCGTCCAGCGTATAAGGGACGTCGATGTAACCGCCCTGGATCAACAGGCCCTTGACGCCCTTATAGGCGACATAGGCGTTGTTGAGAGTGACGTCGCCATCGGTGGTACCGCCGGCATCGACAATCACGCCGTATTCCCAATCCTTGTTGAAGGTGCCGATCAGGCCGAGGCGGGCACGACGGGCGTTGATGCCGTCATTCACGCTCTGGGGACTAGTGCCGGCGGACTTCGGCGAGAACGAATAGGCGGCGGTGTCGAGGTGCAGACGGCCGGTGATGGCGATGCAGTTCAGACCGTCGTCGGTGCAGAAGGTCGGACGGTTGCCGGGCATCGTCAGGTTCGCGTTGATGAAGGGCACAGCCTTCTTGTGCATGGCAGCGTTGGCATTCGCAAAATTCTGCTTGACCGATTCCGTCTGCTTTTGCGTGGTGTTGGCCTGCTTCTGAACGTTATCGAGCTTCTTTTCCAGCGCGCGGAGCTGCGCTTTCAATACGGCGATCTCATCATTTGATGACTGCGCATGCGCCGGGCCTGCGGCCAGCGCGCCGATCACGCCGAGTGTGCCCAGGATTTTGTGTGTCGTGAAAGACATGGAGTACCCCTGTAGAAGACAAAATCCGATACGCCCCGCGAATTGCTCCGCAGGTGATGGACGCGTATGGATCTGTGTTTGTGATCTTGCGAAAGAGAACGTCCGGAGGCTCTCGCCAGGCGCCGTTCACATTTAACAAGCGAGCTACCGTTGAGCTCGCGGGCAAATTAGGCAAGCTTTGCGACAGTTCTGTAAAACCCGCATCGCATTGTAGTGAACGACACCGCGGTGTCGCTTTTCGATCACAAGCGATTTAGATAATTAGCTATCTTAATTAGCTATTATATGAG
Source organism: Tardiphaga robiniae (assembly GCF_013359755.1). Lineage (GTDB taxonomy): Bacteria > Pseudomonadota > Alphaproteobacteria > Rhizobiales > Xanthobacteraceae > Tardiphaga > Tardiphaga robiniae. The sequence goes on from NZ_JABMCJ010000091.1 coordinate 17,989, forward strand.
AAGAGCGCATCCATGGATGCGCTCTGTTATCGTAGGTGTCTCCAGGCGGGAATTTCGTGGGTAGCAGTTCCGTGATCACCAGCCTTCGAGCACGATCTTGCCGTGCGACTTGCCGGATTCGAGCAGCGCATGCGCGCGCTTGAGATTCGCGGCATTGATGGTGCCGAAGGTCTTGTCGAGCGTGGTGCGCAGCACGCCCTTGTCGATGAGATCTGCGACGTCGTTGAGGAGGTAATGCTGCGCGATCATGTCAGGCGTCTGGAATGACGATCGCGTGAACATGGATTCCCAGTGCACCGAGACGGCCTTGCCCTTGAACGCGGACATGTTGAATTCAACGGGATCGTCGATCAGCCCCAACTTGCCCTGCGGTGCGATCAGGTCGGCAAGCGCCTTGTAGTGCTGTTCCGTCCCCGTGAGGCTGGCGACGAGTGAGACCGGCGGCAGTTTCAATGCGTCGATCTGCTCCTTCAGCGGCTTGCTGTGATCGATCACCGCATGTGCGCCGAGATCCTGGCACCACTTGATCGTCTCGGGCCGCGATGCCGTTGCCACAACGGTGAGGCCGGTGAGGCGGCGTGCGAGCTGGACGAGGATCGAGCCGACACCGCCGGCACCGCCCATGATGAGCAGCGTGCGTGGATCGAGGCTCTTGCCCGGCGCGACGCCGAGCCGATCGAAAAGCAGTTCCCAGGCGGTGATCGCGGTGAGCGGCAACGCCGCAGACTGTGCGAAGGAAAGCGAGGAGGGCTTGCGGCCGACAATGCGCTCATCGACCAGATGGAACTCTGCATTGGTGCCCTGGCGCTGGATCGAGCCGGCATAGAACACCTCGTCGCCCGGCTTGAACATCGTCACATCGGGGCCGACAGCATCGACGACACCGGCAGCGTCATAGCCGAGGATCTTGGTTTCGCCGGTCGGCGGCGCCGCGCGCTTGCGCACCTTGAAATCGACGGGATTGGCCGAGATCGCCTTTACCGATACGCGGATGTCGCGACCGGTCGGTTCGGGCTTCGGAGCCTCGAAATCGACCAGCGCGTCAGCGGCGTCGATCGGGAGGGATTTGGTGTAGCCGACTGCCTTCATTGGGTGCGCTCCATGCTCCTGGCGGGAATGTCCCGAAGAGGTGTCCCGAGGCGACAATAATTGCAAGTACTGTCATTTCAGGGATATAGTCACCGAATGGATACTATTGGGTATTTGTGATGAAACGGCGTGATTTCGGCAATGGGCCGGGCTGTCCGGTCGAGGTGACGCTCGATCTGATCGACGGCAAATGGAAGGGCGTGATCCTGTACCATCTGCAGCAGGGCAGGCTGCGTTTCGGCGAACTGCGCAAGCTGATGCCGCGGATCACCCAGCGCATGCTGACCAAACAGCTGCGCGCGCTCGAAGAGGATGGGCTGATCGTTCGGACGGTCTATGCCGAGGTCCCGCCGCGGGTCGAATATGCACTGTCGGAAACCGGGCTCGGATTGCGCCCGGTCATCGATGCCCTCAAGGCGTGGGGTGACGCGCACAAGATGCGCCAGAAGTCGGTCGCTGCCGCATCGCCCCAGCCGCGCAAAAAAGCGCCGGCGGAGAACAAGGATGTGCCGGCGGACGCAAGCTAGTTCCCGCCCTTCTATTGCCCCGCTCAGCAGCCTATATTCGCCGCGATTTCCTCAAAGAGGCCCCGATGATCCCATTTTTCCGCAACGCGGCGACCGCTTCCGCTCTGTGCGCTATTGTCCTGTCGTCCGCACTCGCGCCGGCTCTTGCACAAGATCGCCGGGTCCCGACTTCGCCCACGGAAATGAAGCTGTCCTACGCGCCGATCGTGCAGCGGGTGCAGCCGGCCGTGGTGAATGTCTATGCGGCCAAGACGGTGCAGAATCGCAATCCGTTGCTGGACGATCCGGTGTTCCGCCGCTTCTTCGGCGGCCAGGGCATGCAGCCGGAGCAGATGCAGCGTTCGCTCGGTTCGGGTGTGATGGTCGACGCATCGGGCCTCGTCGTTACGAACAACCACGTCATCGAAGGCGCCGACCAGGTGAAGGTGTCACTGGCGGACAAGCGCGAGTTCGAGGCTGAGATCGTATTGAAGGACAGCCGTACCGATCTGGCGGTGCTGCGCATCAAGGACAGCAAGGAGAAATTCCCGACGCTGGATTTCTCCAACTCCGACGATCTGCTGGTTGGTGACGTCGTGCTCGCCATCGGCAATCCGTTTGGCGTTGGCCAGACCGTGACCCACGGTATCGTGTCGGCACTTGCGCGCACGCAGGTCGGCATCACCGACTATCAGTTCTTCATCCAGACCGATGCTGCGATCAATCCCGGCAATTCCGGTGGCGCGCTGGTCGATATGACCGGCAAGCTGGTCGGCGTGAACACCGCGATTTTCTCGCGCTCCGGCGGTTCGCAGGGTATCGGCTTTGCGATCCCGGCGAATATGGTGCGCGTCGTCGTGGCCTCCGCCAAATCAGGCGGCAAGGCCGTGAAGCGTCCGTGGCTCGGCGCGCGGCTGCAGAACATCACGCCCGAGATCGCCGAGACGCTCGGTCTTAAGACGCCATCCGGCGCGCTGGTCGTCAATGTCACGGCGAACAGTCCGGCGGCGAAAGCAGGCCTCAAGGTCTCCGATCTCGTGACCGCCATCGATGGCCAGACCATCGAGGATCCGAACGCGTTCGAATATCGCTTCGCGACGCGCCCGCTCGGCGGCACTGCGCAGCTCGATGCGCAACGCAGTGGCAAGCCGGTGAAGTTGACCGTTGCGCTCGAGGCTGCGCCTGACACGGGCCGCGATGAGATCACGCTGACGGCGCGTTCGCCATTCCAGGGCGCCAAGGTCGCCAATATCTCGCCGGCTGTTGCCGACGAGTTGCGGCTGGATTCCAGCACCGAAGGCGTCGTCATTACGGAGCTGACCGACTCGGCCACTGCGGCTGGCGTCGGCTTCCAGAAGGGCGATCTCATCATCGCGGTCAACGGCACCAAGATCGGCAAGACCAGCGATCTCGACAAGGTGACGCGCGACGGCGCGCGGCTGTGGCGCATCGTGGTGGTGCGCGGCGGTCAGCAGATCAACGTTACACTCGGCGGATGAGCCCGAAACAACCCACTCTGTCCGCAAACCTGTTTGCCGCAGCCGGGCTGGAGCAGGACGCGCCGCGTCCGCTGCCGGAGCGGCTGCGGCCGCGTGTGCTGTCCGACGTGGTCGGGCAGGATCACATCCTCGGTCCTGATGGTGCGCTGACGCGCATGCTGGAAACGCGTACGCTGGGTTCGTTGGTGTTCTGGGGACCGCCAGGCACCGGAAAGACCACCGTCGCGCGGCTGCTTGCGGACGCAACGGAGCTTCAATTCGAGCAGATATCTGCGGTGTTCTCCGGTGTTGCCGATCTGAAGAAAGTGTTCGAAGCCGCGCGTGCCCGCCGCGAGATGGGCAAGGGTACGCTGCTGTTCGTCGACGAGGTGCATCGCTTCAACAAAGCACAGCAGGATTCATTCTTGCCTGTGATGGAGGACGGCACCGTGGTGCTCGTCGGTGCCACTACCGAGAACCCATCCTTCGAGCTCAACGCCGCTCTGTTGTCGCGCGCGCGTGTGCTGGTGTTCCAGTCGCTGGATGCGGCCGCCATCGAGAAACTGTTCGCGCATGCGGAGAAGGTCGAAGGCCGCGCGCTGCCGCTCGACGCCGAGGCACGTGCGGTGCTGGTACGCATGGCCGATGGCGATGGCCGCGCCGCGCTGACTTTGGTGGAAGAAGTCTGGCGCGCCGCGCGGACCAATGAAGTGTTCAACGCCGCGCAGTTGCAGGACATCCTGCAACGCCGTGCGCCGATCTACGACAAGTCGGCCGATGGTCACTACAATCTGATCTCGGCGCTCCATAAGTCGGTGCGCGGCAGCGATCCCGACGCGGCGCTGTATTACCTGTGCCGGATGTTAGACGCCGGCGAGGATCCGCTGTTCCTGGCGCGCCGCGTGGTGCGGATGGCCGTGGAGGACATCGGTCTTGCCGATCCGCAGGCGCTGGTGATCTGCAATGCCGCCAAGGATGCCTATGATTTCCTCGGCCATCCCGAAGGCGAACTCGCCATCGCGCAGGCGGTGATCTACATCGCCACCGCGCCGAAATCGAATGCTGCCTATATGGCCTACAAGGCCGCGATGCGGACCGCGAAAGAGGGCGGCTCGCTGCTGCCGCCGAAGCACATCCTGAACTCGCCGACCAAGCTGATGAAGTCCGAAGGCTATGGCGACGGGTACCAATACGACCACGACGCGCCCGAAGCTTTCTCCGGCCAAGACTATTTCCCGGAAGCCTTGGGGCGTCAGACCTTCTATGATCCGCCTGAGCGCGGGTTCGAACGCGAGATTCGCAAGCGGCTGGATTACTGGACCAGACTGAGGAACGAGAGACAATCATGAGCCGTCGCGACAAGAAGCCTCTCGCCAAGCGTGGTCCCGGTGGTGAGCGCAGCAAGGCGCCGCGTGGCAAGGGCGCCGCGCCGAAGGGCGCTACCTCCAAAGCCGCCCCGTCGAAGGGCGAGCGGCCGTCATTTGGCAAGGCTGGCCGCGTGAGCAGCGATCGCCCGATGAGTGCGCGTCCGCCGCGTGCGCGCGCCGGTGAACGCTCGGAGTGGGCCGAGCGGCCGGAGCGGTCCGAGCGATCCGAACGCCCTCAGCGTGCCGAGCGAAGCGAGCGCTTCGATGCGCCGCAGCGCTCCGTGCGTCCGGCCGGCAAGCGTCCACCAAGCTCGCGTCCTTCCGGTTCGCGTCCGGGCGGCAAGGCCGCGCCGCGTTATGGCAACGCGCCGCTGCGTGAGCCGCGGATGCCCGCGCCTTATCTCGATGAAGAACCGGCGAAGCCGGAAGTTGCGCCAGCGCCGCTGCCCACCGCCGTGCAGAACGTCATCGTCACGCCTGATGAGAACGGGATGCGCGTCGATCGCTTTCTCGAAGCGCATTTCCCCGGCCTGTCATTCTCCCATATCCAGCGCATCGTCCGCAAAGGCGAGCTGCGCGTGAACGGCAAGCGTGCTGACAGCAAGGATAGGCTGGAAGAGGGACAGACCGTCCGCATTCCGCCGCTGAAGCTCGATGCGCCGAAGGTCGTCGGTGAACTCTCGGAGGCTGCCAACAAGACTCTGCAGGCGCTCAAGGAGATGACGATCTACGAGGACGCCGACGTCATGGTGCTGAACAAACCTGCCGGCCTTGCCGTGCAGGGCGGCTCGGGCATGACACGTCACGTCGACATGATGCTGGAAGTGATGCGCGACGCCAAGGGACAGAAGCCGCGCCTGGTGCACCGTCTCGACCGTGAAACGTCGGGCTGCCTGTTGATCGCCAAAACGCGCTTCGCCGCCACCAAACTCACCGGCGCGTTCCGCGAACGCTCTGCGCGAAAAATCTATTGGGCGCTGGTTGCCGGCGTACCGAAGCCCAAGCAGGGACGCATCTCGACCTATCTGGCCAAGGAAGAGAACGAGGAAGACACCATCATGCGCGTCGCCAAGCATGGCGACGAGGGCGCAAGCCACGCGGTGACCTATTACGCCGTGGTGGAGACCTCGGCGCAGAAACTCGCCTGGGTGTCGCTGAAGCCGGTGACGGGGCGTACGCATCAGTTGCGCGCGCATATGGCGCATATCGGCCACGCGATCGTCGGCGACCCGAAATATTTCAACATCGAGAACTGGCAGTTGCCGGGCGGCATTCAGAAGCGTCTGCATCTGCTGGCGCGCCGCATCGTGATCCCGCATCCGCGTGGCGGCGTGATCGACGCGACGGCGCCGCTGCCGCCGCATATGCTCCAATCGTGGAACTTGCTCGGTCTCGAACACGACCGGTTCGATCCGATCGAGAACGCACCGGAAGAGTAGGGCGTTGTCGGGCTCCGACGACATCCCGTGCGCGACGTCGGCAACCGCCGACGTGCCCGATTTCGACGCGGCGTTTCGCGCGCGTCTGCATGATCTGTTCGTATGGCGTCGCGATATCAGGCGCTTCAAGTCCGATCCACTGCCGGCGGACTTTCTCGATCGCCTGCTCGATACTGCGTGCCTCGCGCCTTCGGTGGGCCTGAGCCAGCCATGGCGCTTTGTCATCGTCGACGATGCGTCACGTCGTCAGGCCGTGCTGGAGAATTTCAGCGCCTGCAATGCCGAGGCGTTGAGCGCCTATACCGGCGAACTCGCGCAGAGCTATGCGACGCTCAAGCTCGCTGGTCTGCGCGAAGCGCCATGCCACCTCGCGGTATTTGCAGACCACGCGACGGATGTCGGCCACGGCCTTGGCCGCCGCACCATGCCGGAGATGGCGGACTATTCGGTGGTGACGGCGATCGCAACCATGTGGCTCGCCGCGCGCGCTGAAGGCATCGGCATGGGCTGGGTCTCGATCCTCGATCCTGCCGCGATTGCCGTGACACTCGATATACCTCGTGACTGGCGGTTGATCGGCTATTTCTGCATCGGTTATCCGGAGATCGACGACGATCGGCCGGAACTCGAGCGCGCCGGATGGGAACGCCGTCATTCGGCAGCGGATCACATTGTCCGGCGCTGACACTTGATGTGATGCGGGATCGTGACAACATGAGACCAATGAGACATCGCTCCATCCCATTCGCTCTGTTGGTCGCCGTTGCGGCGGCGCTCTCTGCTGCGCCTGCGGTCGCGCAGGTTATCGGAGTGCCCGGCAACCCGGCCTTGATCACGCCACTGCCGCCCGCACCGCCACCGCCGCGGATAGAAGTACCTGTCGTGCCGCAACTCGGCGATCTGCCACGACAACAGAATGTGCCGCAGGCGCGGCGCTCCTTCAGTGATCGCATCACCGACTGCCTTCAGGACGGGGCCGCTGCGGGTCTCGGCCCGAATGATCGTGCGACCTATTCGCGGGCCTGTGCCAATCGCTGACACGAGCGATTTGGTCTCGCGTGGCGCCCGTCTGTCGCGTAAATTGACGGCTGGCGAACAGGAATTGAGACCCTCGATGCGTGAATTGTTTGACGAAGTGTACGGCCAGTCGCAGCTCGATCCGCAAGAGGCGGTGCGACGGTCGACGCGAGGTCCACAGCGCAAGCGTTTCTACAAGACCGTTGGGATGAGCGAGACGCCGGATGGCTTTGCCATCATGCTCGACGACAAGACCGTACGCACGCCATCGCGCCATCCGCTGGTCGTTCCTACATCAGCCATTGCCGAGGTCATGGTTGCGGAATGGGACGCGCAGCAGGATGTCATCGACCCCACGAGCATGCCGGTGACGCGCCTAGCCAATAGCGTGATCGATGCGATCCGCGATAAGGCGCAGACCCAGGCGGTGGCTGACGATATCGCCAAATACTTCAGCACGGATCTGCTGTTCTATCGCGCCGGCTATCCCGAGGCGCTTATCGCGCGCGAGGCTGCGGCATGGGACCCTGTCTTGTTCTGGGCTGCCGATGATCTCGGCGCGCATTTCATTCTGGCCGAGGGCATCGTGCATGTCAGCCAGCCCGAACAGGCCGTCGCATCTGCCCGCGCGGCGCTGCCGAGCGATCCATGGGCGGTTGCCGCGCTGCATCTGGTGACCACGATCACCGGTTCGGCGCTGCTCGCGCTCGCACTGCTCCATGGCCATCTGAATGCCGATCAGGTCTGGACCGCTGCCTTTGTCGACGAGGACTGGAATATCGAGAAGTGGGGCCTCGACGAGGAGGTCGCAGCGCGACGGGCGGCGCGGCAGGTGGATTTCAAGGCTGCCGTGCTGGTGCTGAAGGCGGTCACGCCGTCAGCGGGTTAATCGGAAGTTAACGACCGTTAACTAGCGTAGCTGCACCATTGTCCGGTGCCGCTCACCATGCCGACTCCCGTCAATTCGATCTTACCGGTTGTCTCCGCGCAGGGCGTGGCGAGCGAAGTCGCGTTTCAGCCCGGCAGCGTGATTGCCGGCCGCGTGCTGTCGGTCTCGCCAGACAATCAGGTCCGTATCGCCATCGGGCACAGCACGATCGACGTGCAATCGCAGGTGCCGTTGCAGGCCGGGCAGGTGCTGCAATTCGCAGTGTCGAAGACGGACAACGGCAACGTCCAGCTTGCCATCGTGACGCCGCAGACTGCGGGTGCAGGGCAGGCGGGCGGCGTGTCCTCCGGCAACGTGACCCTCGCGCCGGATTTGCCAATCAATCTCGCCAATGCCATCGCGACCTCCAAGATCCAGCTGACATCGCTGGAAGCACAGGCGGTCTCCACCGCCACGCAAAGCGCCGTGACGCAGCAGGCGAGCCTTGCCACGCTGTTTGCCAATCTCGGAGCCGCCACCTCGCTGAAGGGGTTGCCGCAGCAGTTGCAGCAGGCGGTCGCGCAGGTGCTGGCGCAACGTCCGCCGCTCGACGCCCAGCTCACCGGCGAGGAAGTCAAATCGGCGTTCCAGAATTCCGGCCTGTTTCTGGAATCATCGCTGGCCAAGGGATCGCTGCCGCAAGGCGGGCTGCCCGATATGAAGGCGGCATTGATTGTGTTGCGCCAGGCGTTGGCGACGACGCTCGCCACCGCGAGTCCGACCCAGAGCACAACGCCAGCGACGGCGAATGCAGCGACGCCGGTCGCTACGCCGGAGCAGCCAGCATCGACATTGGCAAACGCGCTCCCCAATGCAGCGGCGCAGATCACGACACAGCAGGCGCAGGCCGCTGCAGCGACAATGGTCATGCTGCCCAAGACGGGCATCAAGAACGATCCGCTGCAGCAGGCTGGACTTCTCGCCGCAGACGAGCCCGTGCTCGATGTTGTGGCTCAGACCGCACCGGCCGTGGCAAAAGCTCCCGAAGCGGCTGCACGCTTGGCTATCAATGGCGCAGCGCTCAACCTGCTTCGGGAAGCGCTGCAGACGGCTCCGAAGGGCATGGGAAGCGCAGCATCGCTGGTGTTCGACGACAGCATGATGATGGATCTGCTGCCCGCTACGAAGGCGCCAGCGGGCCAGCCGGGTGCCGAAACGAACATCGCGCGCAACACCCTTCCGCCGCCGCCGTTACGCGGCGGGCTGCCGACGGCACAGCCGATGGCTTTGCCGACACTCCCGGCAAATGCGCCGCTGGGCACCACCGTGCATCATCTGCTCGCGGATACCGATGCGGCGCTGGCGCGCCAGACCCTGCTGCAGGTGGCATCCTTGCCGGATCGTGCGGACGGTCTTGCAGCGCCGCGGCTCGATCAGGCATCGCCGCGCTGGAGTTTTGAAATTCCGTTTGCTGTACCGAACGGCACCGCCATGGCGCAGTTCGAGATTTCGCGTGATGGCGGCAATGGCAGCGAGGCTGAAGCGGCCAAGCAAGTCTGGCGTGCGCGCTTTTCACTCGATGTTGAGCCCGCCGGCCCGGTTCATGCGCTGGTCTCGCTGACCGGCGACAAGACGTCGGTGCGGATGTGGGCCGAGCGTCCGGCGACAGCGCTGCAATTGCAGGCCGGTACGGCGCAGCTCAATCAGGCGCTGATCCGCGCCAATCTGCAGCCGGGCGACATCGTGGTCCGCGAGGGTGCACCGATGCAGCCCGCGCCGGCATCGGCGGGGCATTTTCTGGATCGCGCGCTATGATCGTGCAGCCCAAAAGATCGCTCGCCGTCGCGCTGCATTACGACAAGACCGGCGCGCCTGTTGTCACCGCGAAAGGCAAGGGCGCGATCGGTGAGAAGATCATCGAGGTCGCCAAGGCCCACGATATTCCCATCGAGGAAAATGAGGTACTCGCCGGGGCACTCTCGAATGTCGAAATAGGTGATGAGATTCCAGCCGAGCTCTACAAGGCTGTCGCGGAAGTGCTGGTCTTCGTGCTCAGGCTGTCGGGCCGCGCACACTAGCCTCGTCATTCGGCCGCGATACATGTCAGATCGTTGAACTGTTCTGCGCTGACCTTTCGAGGCTGGTGATCTCGCATCCGCGAGCTATCAACCCTCAGTCCGCCCGGCATGAATGTAGATTTGTTGCAGCGCATTTCCTGTCGCGCACAAGCTGATGCTTGCCAAGTTCCAGCTTTGTGCAACTATGAAACCCGGGAGAGGCTAGTGCTCGCCTGACGCTGTTGGAATGGGGGATCACGTGAGTGAGACGCTGCATCCGAACGCTCCGCATCATCTGCCTGGCTTCATTACCGCTCCCGGCGAGACTGACACGCTCATGGTTGTGGTCGGAATCGTTCTGATCGGCTCCATCATGATGGTCGGCAATCTGTATCTGCGCTTGCACAGCATGCCGGAGCGCATGGCGCACAAGTCGCAGAAGCTGCAGTTTGAAATCGTGGCCGTGTTGGGTTTGATCGCGTTGTTCACCCACAACCATCTGTTCTGGATAATCGGGCTGTTGCTGGCGATGATCGATCTGCCGGATTTCAGCACGCCGCTGCGCAGTATCGCAGGATCGGTGCGGAAGATTGCCGACGGCGATGCTACCAGCGAAACCACCGAGCTGTCCGGTGAACCACCACCGCTCCCTGTCACGGCAGAAACATCGAGCCGTCCCGGCGAAGCCGGAGGGCACGGTCATGCTTGAACTTCTCCTCTGCTCGCTGCTGACGGTTTTTCCGGACTATCTCTATCGCCGCTACGCACAAGGCAAGCGCCTGGGCCGGGAGATCACGTTCTATTCGGTGTGGTTCGAACTCAGATGGGGAATCACGGCCTGCGTGATGCTGACGGTCGCTCTGATCACGGTGATCTTCTATTTTCATCCATCGACGACAAGTGCGACCTTGTTCTATCGGACCGTGCCGATCCTGCCCGAGGTCAATGGACGGGTGGCGGAGGTGCACGTTCAGTTCAGCGCGCCGGTCAGGAAGGGCGATGTGATATTTCGTCTCGACAACGCCAAGCAGGAAGCGTCGATGGAGACCGCGCGGCGCAAGATTGCCGAGGTCGATGCCGCCATGCTGGCAGCGCAGGCCGATATTCTGAAGGCCGAAGGGCAGGCGCAGGAGGCCAAGGGTTCCTATCAGCAGACCTCGGACGAACTCGATACCAAGCGTGAGTTGCAGAAGCGCAATCCCGGCATGGTGCCGCAACGCGACATCGAAAAACTCGAGGTGCTGCTGACCGGCCGCCAGGGGGCGCTTGATGCGGCCATGGCCGCGCGACAATCCGCGATGACGCGTATCTCCGCGCTGCTGCCGGCGGAGAAGGCCAGCGCGCAGGCGGCACTCGCGGAGGCGCAAGTCGATCTCGACAAGACGTTCATTCGCGCAGGCGTGGACGGGCGCGTCGAGCAGTTCACGCTTCGCGTTGGCGATGTCGTCAATCCCGTCATGCGATCGGCGGGCATTCTCATTCCGGAGAATGCGGGCCGCGTGCTCTCTGCAGGATTCGGGCAAATCGAAGCGCAGGTGATGAAGGTGGGCATGGTTGCCGAGGCGACCTGTATTTCGAAGCCGTGGATCGTCATCCCGATGGTAGTGACCGGCGTCCAGAACTATATCGCGGCCGGTCAGTTTCGCGGCGGCGAGCAGTTGGTGGAAGCGCAGCAAGTCCGCGCGCCGGGTACCATCCTCACATTCCTGGAGCCAATCTATCAGGGCGGTCTCGACGGCGTGACGCCTGGCAGCAGTTGTATCGTCAATGCCTATACCAGCAATCATGATGCCATCGCTGCGAAGGGGATCGGTTCTTTCAAGTGGCTGGCGCTTCATGCCGTCGATGCCGTTGGGGTTGTCCACGCGATGTTGCTGCGGATCCAGGCGTTGTTGCTTCCTGTCAAGACGCTGGTGATGAGCGGTCACTGAGCTCCGCGCGGTCTGCGGGGCGAGGCGATCGTTCTGGGACGCTCCGGAACTGGCGCTGTCATGCCCGTTGAACTAGCCTTCGTGAACAAGAAAAAAGCTCACGGAGGAAATCATGAAGTCCCCATCGCTCTGGATGTCGTCCATCGGACTGTCGTCGCTCGCGCTTGCGGCGGTCAGCGGCTGGTTTGCCGCCACCATGTTTGCCCAGCCTGCCACCAGCAAGGAGCCGCGCTTTCCGCAGCTCACCATGGATCAGCTCGACGCCAGGCAGAAGCCGCTCGGCGAGCAGGTGATGAAGGTCTCGAGCGTGGGTCTCGCCGGTCCCTATAATCCGATGATGCGCAGCCCGGTGCTCGGGCAAAAGCTGTTCGATCTGTTCGCCTATCTGCGCTGGGACACGTCCGTTCCGGTCAAGCTCAACGAATTCGCGATCATCATCATCGGGCGGCAATGGCGCTCGCAGGTCGAATGGTTCGCGCATGCGCCACTCGCGCAGAAAGCGGGATTGTCGCCGGAGATCATCGCCGATCTCAAGGCCAACAAGCGGCCCGCCAACATGGCTGAGGACGAGGCGACGGTGTACGACTTCGTCACCGAGCTGACGAACACGCACAAGGTCTCCGACGCGACCTATGCGCGCGCCAAGAAGATCTTCAACGATCAGCAGATCGTCGATCTCACGGCCGTGGCCGGCAACTACGTGATGGTGGCGATGTTGCTGGCGATGGCGGAAGAGAGCACGCCGCCCGGCAAGGAGGCGCCGTTCAAGCCCGGCGAGCCGTGAGGCCGCGCGTCAGGCAGCCTTGATCGGGTTGCCGGTGGTCGGGTTTTCCGCCGTGGCCGGTGCGGTCGCATCCTTGCCGATGCGGCCGAGATGCGTGAAGCGGAAACCGGCGTCGTATTTGAGGCCGTAGCCAAGCGCGCGATCGAAGCCGATATGGGCGAACCAGACCAGTGCGATCGAACCGGCGATTGGCTCTGCGGTGGCGATACCGGCGAGCGCGAGCAGCAGCGGCGCGATGGTCGCATGCACCAGATTATAGACCCCTGCGCCGATCCGTGGGCCGGCCAGATAGGCCAGCATGCTGAGGTCCGGGACGAAGAAAAACAGGGCATAGATCTGCCAGGGCCCACCCGATATCCAGTAGAACAGCGTCATTCCGACAAACAGCGCCACGCCTTCCCAGCGCAGCAGGTCACGCACGCCACCCGTGGCTGCGCCACTATTTTCATTGATCACGATATTGGTCATCCGGCGCTCTCCCTTGTCTGACCCGATATAGGCAGGATCGTCGCCGGCGCCATGCGATTTTGGGGGATTCAACCCTTCCTGATGGGCGTTTCCACCGCCGAAAACCCCATGCTAGAACCTCGCCCAAACCCTGCGGCTGCCGCGGGCGATAACACGTGACATTGACGGGCTGGAGCACATGAAAGACATCCTGGACACCCTCGAAGCGCGTCGTGCAGGCGCCAAACTGGGCGGCGGCGAGACGCGCATCGAGTCGCAGCACAGCAAGGGCAAGCTGACCGCCCGCGAGCGCATCGAGCTTTTGCTCGACAAGGGGTCCTTCGAGGAATTCGACATGTTCGTCGAACACCGCTCCGTGGAATTTGGCATGGAAAAGTCCAAGATTCCCGGTGACGGCGTCGTCACTGGCTGGGGCACCGTCAACGGCCGCAAGACCTTCGTCTTCGCCAAGGATTTTACCGTGTTCGGTGGCTCGCTGTCCGAGACCCACGCGCTCAAGATCACCAAGCTGCAGGACATGGCGATGAAGGCGCGGGCGCCGATCATCGGCCTCTATGACGCCGGTGGCGCGCGCATCCAGGAAGGCGTCGCAGCCCTTGCGGGTTATTCCTATGTGTTCCGCCGCAACGTCCAAGCATCCGGCGTGATCCCGCAGATCTCCGTCATCATGGGACCCTGCGCCGGCGGTGACGTCTATTCGCCGGCCATGACCGACTTCATCTTCATGGTGAAGAACACCAGCTATATGTTCGTCACCGGTCCCGACGTGGTGAAGACCGTGACCAACGAGGTGGTCACCGCCGAAGAACTCGGCGGCGCCAGCGTGCATGCGACGAAATCCTCGATCGCCGACGGCGCGTTCGAGAACGACGTCGAGACGCTCTTGCAGATGCGCCGGCTGATCGACTTCTTGCCGGCCAACAACACCGAAGGCGTGCCGGAATGGCCGAGCTTCGACGACATCGAGCGCCAAGACCTGTCGCTCGACACGCTGATCCCCGACAATCCGAACAAGCCCTACGACATGAAGGAGCTGATCCTGAAAGTCGTGGACGAGGGCGATTTCTTCGAGATCGCCGAGACCTTCGCCAAGAACATCGTCACTGGCTTCGGTCGCATTGCCGGCAAGACAGTGGGCTTCGTCGCCAACCAGCCGATGGTGCTGGCCGGCGTGCTCGACAGTGACGCTTCGCGCAAGGCGGCGCGTTTCGTGCGCTTCTGCGACGCCTTCAATATTCCGATCGTGACTTTCGTCGACGTGCCAGGCTTCCTGCCGGGCACCGCGCAGGAATATGGTGGCCTCATCAAGCACGGCGCCAAGCTGCTGTTCGCCTACAGCCAATGCACCGTCCCCCTGGTGACCGTGATCACCCGCAAGGCCTATGGCGGCGCCTTCGACGTGATGGCCTCGAAGGAAATCGGCGCCGACATGAACTATGCTTGGCCGACGGCACAGATCGCCGTCATGGGCGCCAAGGGCGCCGTGGAAATCATCTTCCGTCAGGATATCGGCGACGCCGACAAGATCGCCGCGCGCACCAAGGAATATGAAGACCGCTTCCTGTCGCCCTTCGTCGCCGCCGAGCGCGGCTATATCGACGACGTGATCATGCCGCACTCCACCCGCAAGCGCATCGCCCGCGCGCTGGCGATGCTGAAGGACAAGCATCTGGAAGTGCCGATGAAGAAGCACGACAACATGCCGTTGTAGAGGGACACATCTTAGTTCGCGACAATAAGGCGAGTGGGTTACAAGGGCGGGGCAAGTGAAGCATATCGAAAAGCTCAATCCTTCTACACCTTCAGAGGTGGCCATTCAGAAGATTGGCTTGCTTGTAGTTAAAGCCGGTCTTTCGTCGATTCCGCTTGCTTCACTTGCGCTTGATTTTGGACAGGTATTCGTTGACGCCGCAAATGAGCGTGCAAAGGCATCCGTCAATCTGGCAAATCAGAAAATTACGCTACGGTTTCTTGAAGAACTGGCTGGTCGTGTCGAACAACTTGAGTCGATGACGAACTCGCCGTTCAGTTCTGATGGAACACACCAAATCGCGGCTGATTCGGCTCTACGCAGTCTGGTTTCGGAGACAAATGAAAGGGTTGCTGAGATACTTGCCCGAGCTGTCGCTTTGCTGGCTAACATGCCGCGACATGCGATCTACAAAGCTCAATGTGCAAGGGTGATTTCCGAACTCACAGAGCCAATGCTCCATGCAATTCAGACCAATGATCGTATTCATCGAAATCTTCTAGCGGTGGATGAACTCAAGATCTGTTCGCGGTTTGAAGAAAAATCGCAACAGGTTGCAGCGCTGCTCAATTCTACAATGGTATTGCCTGATTGGGATCCGGTTATGCGCCGCATCATGGATATTGGTCTGATTGATCAGATTATTGATGCTGGCCACTTTGGCGATGATACCCCGATGGTGCAGACTGCGCCAACAACTGAATATGGGCGCGTAATTATCAATCTCTGCTTTGAGGATGTTGCGATACCGCAGTTCGGTACTTTTGCGATTTAGCCGGTAGCCCACGTGAGTGCAGCGATACGCGGATATTTCAGAAAATGTCGGATGTCGCTTCACTCATCCGGGCTACAGTGGCCGGAACAATGAGCAGACCGCATCGGGGGGGGCGTCCATGATGAAATATCGGCTCTTGATTGGCTGTGCCGCCGCGGTGCTTACACTAATGGACGTGAATGGCACGTCGGCGCAGGCCGACGAAACCGTCACCATCGGTGGCTCCCGCGCCGTGCTCATCAAGCCCGCATCGCCGCGCGCGAGCGTGATCCTGATGCCGGGCGGCAGTGGGGCGATCAGTCCGGGCGAGCACGGTGAGATCAACGGGCTGAAGGGCAACCAACTGGTGCGCACGCGCAGCGCCTATGCCGCGCGTGGGCTTGCGGTGCTGGTGATGGATGCCGGCACCGATCTCTCCAGCGCAGTGCAATACATGGCCGCGATCAAGCGTCCGGTGACGGTGGTGGCCACCAGCCGTGGCACGCAGCGTGCCGCCGAGGGTATCGCGCGCGGTGCGCGGCCGGATGCGCTGGTGCTGACCTCGGGCTTTCTCAGTGCGGAGTCGGGTGGCGGCAGCAATGTCATGTCGATCATCGGCTCGCCCTCGGCATTGCCGCGCACGCTGGTCATCCATCATCGCAATGACGGCTGCAAGTTTACCGCGCCGGCCGGCGTCGATCCCTTCGTCAAATGGTCGGCCGGGCGCGCCCGCGTGGCGTGGCTGAGCGGCGGACGCAACGAAGGCGATCCGTGCGAGGCGCGGGGATATCATGGTTTCAACGGCCTCGATGGTCAGGTCGTCGGACTGGCCGCAGGCTTTCGATAACGGCGAGATGCCGAATGTGTGAGTTCCCACGCACATTCAGTTTCCATTCATGCCGCTGGTCCGATCCTGATGCTCTCACGGATATCAGGAGGGATCGCGATGGAACGCCGTCATTTTCTGAAGATCGCCTTCGGCTTTGCCGCGGGCGTCGGCTTGGCCGCTCAGGCCATCACGCAGGCTCAGGCCGCGCCGCTGCTGCCGGCCAATCCGCTCGATAACCACAAACCGGACACAGAACCTCAAGCCGCGGTGGCGTCGCAGGACGACGTCGATCGTCTCCAGCCTGAGCAAGTCCAGTGGCGTCGCCGCGGCTGGCGTCGGCGTCGTTTCTGGGGTTATCGCCGCCGGCATTGGGGCTGGCGTCGCCGTTATCGGGTCCGTCGTCGGTACTGGCGCCGCCGGTACTGGTAGGGCAAGCCCGTTTGTGCTGACGCTCAGTCTCTCCAGGGCGTCAGCGGTTTGGTCTGGCCGGGTTCAATGCCGCTCAGGTGGCGACGCACGTTGTCATAGCTGCGATCGCCGGGGGCAAAGGTCTGCGAGCCGTCAGCCGGTTTGCCGTCCACCGTGCGGGTGAAATGCAGCACCAGGCTGTCATCGGCATTCATAGTGGCGCTGCCGTAATAGGGCATCGACAGCCGCGCGTCCTCCGCCATGGCCGCGCCAGCCATGAGCAGAATGGGGAGGGTGAGAAACAGACGGGTCATGACACCTCCTGCTGTGAGGTTGTGATGGAGGCTCAGGAAGATGGCGGGGATTTGTCCGCCGCCGGTCACCGCATGCACGGATTTGTGTTACAGGTCGCCGTCATCCGCTACCGACGAGTCCCATGCCCCATACCGAAGCCCTGCTGTTTCCGCTCGCCATGATCGCGCTCGTTGCCGAGGCGATGACGGCTGCGCTGGCGGCCGGGCGGCGCAAGATGGACTGGCTCGGCGTCGCCATGCTCGGTTGCATCACTGCACTGGGCGGTGGTTCGGTGCGCGACATGCTGCTCGGGCACTACCCGCTGTGGTGGGTGAAGAGCCCGTATCTCCTGCTGCTGACCGGCGGCGCTGCGCTGCTGACCATCGGGCTCGCACGGGTCGTGCATCGTTTTCACGCGCTGTTTCTGGTGCTCGATGCCATCGGCCTCGTGGTCTTCACCATCATGGGCTGCAACATCGCCCTCGCCATGGATCAGCCGCTGCTGATCGTTGTGGTGGCCGGCATGATCACCGGCTGCGTCGGCGGCGTTATTCGCGATGTGCTGTGCAACGACGTGCCGCTGCTGTTTCGCGCCGAGCTCTATGCCAGCGTGTCGATCGTCACGGGGCTTCTGTATATCGGCGGCATTAAATACGGATTCAGTCCCGATCTGGTGACGCTCGTTGCGGCCGTGACCGGACTGGCGTTCCGCCTGCTGGCAATCCGGCTGAAGCTGGAAATGCCGAAATTCGTCTATGACAGCGACGCCAAATAGCGCTCTGCGTCAGCGCAGCCCCATGCAGCTCGCATAGAACGTGGTCGTCGCCGGCCAGTCGGAAAACACACCGCGCACGCCGACGTCTTTCGCCAGGACATCGAGCACCGTTAGCGTGTCGCCGTCGCGGTCGATGGCGGGTTTGACCGAGCGATGGAAAAAACCGCCGCCGTTTGCGAGCGGCCCGTCGCGCTCCAGCGACCAGGTGATCAGATCGAGCCCGGCGTCGCGCGCTGCCTTGGCATAAGGGGAGGGCACGATCTTGTTGGTGCCATCAAGCGTCAGCAGCATGTAGATCGGCGGCGCGAGAATCTTGACGCCGGCAGCCTTGAGTTCGGCCATCGACGGTTTCCACGTTTCCGCGCGCATGTGATCGAAACCCGGTGTTTCATAGCGGCCGTCGAGATAGACCGCCTGCGCGCCGAATTCCGGCGCGGTGCGGATCCAGAACTTGATGTCGTTGAGATCAAAGCTCTGGGCAAATACGTCGCCAGGCGGAATGCCTGCGGCGCGATACTCGTCGAGCATCTGGGTCGCGTATTTCTCCTGGCTGTAATCGCCGTCGAACGGCATCGGCACCTCTGGAGCCTTCAGCTCCGGCGTGAATTTGGCGCCGAGGCTCTTGATCAGTGCGATGCTTTCCGCGTGGGTCATCAGCGTGCCCGAGCTGGCATAAAGGTCGGTGCGCCAGCGCGGCGTGCCGTTCTGATAATCAGCGATGGTCGTGGCAGAGGTGTTGGCGGCATCCATCTTCGCCGTCAGCGTCCTGAACTCCGACAGCGTGATGTCGCTGGTACAGCATTTCGCCGATGCCTTCTTGCCGGTGGCGGGATCGGCAGGGCTGAAAGGTTGCGTGCACTTGTTCGCCAGCGCCGGCACCGACAGGATGTTCGTTGTCGTGTGCAGGTCGCATTGCGAATGCCGGCAGACCAGTTGGCGATCCCTGGTGAACGTTACATCACATTCGATCACGCCTGCGCCCATGCGCGCCGCAGCGAGATAGGACTCCCTTGTATGTTCGGGAAATTGCAGCGGCGCGCCGCGATGGGCGATTGAGAAGTCGCTCCTGCGAAACGGCCCGGTGCAGGTGCTGAGCTTTGCCTTCAGCGGGCCGTCTTTCATCTTGTCGACAAGATAGAACGGCCGCGGGCCGAGCTGTGGCTCGGGCAGTGCGATGGTGTCGGCGCGGCCGGTCGTCAGCGATGAGAGGCCGAGCAGCCCGGCCAGTATGAGACGACGCAAAGCGCGCGACATGACGATCTCCAGAATAGCGAAGTGCCATTCTGTCATCTTCGTGTGACGGCTGTAACCGGCGCGTGGGCAACAAAAAACCCCGCCAGTGGCGGGGTCTTCGTCGTTAGGATTGTGCAGCGATCACCAGCGGCGGATGCAGCGGCCGTAGGGATTGCGGAAAAAGCCGGGGGGGCAGTAACCCGGGCCGCGCGGCGGCGGGCCGCGGAACATCGGGCGGCAACCGCCATAGGGACCACGGGCATAGCCGGGGCCGCAGCCCTGAGCGACCTGGATCACGCCTGCCGTGTCTGCAGCGCTCAGCGGAGCCAGAGGCATTGCGCTGGCGGCACCGATGCCCCCGACGCTAACGGCAAACAAGGCTGCCGCAAAGATCGTCTTCATTCGTGTTCTCCCTCGATGGTGCCGCGATGCGGCGCAGAGAATAATGATGGCATCGCATCACCCGCTGCAGGACTCTTACGGGCAAGAAAATTGCTGGGGATCAACGCTGCACAGCACGATTAAGCCGATTCGATCTGAATACAGCATGAATGTTTCGGGATATCCGCGTAGCAGGGCGCGGCAGTTGCTACTTCGCCGCGAGGAAGCCCAGCATCAATTCGTTGAATTTGGCCGGTGCATCGAGAAACACGATATGGCCCGCGTCCGGAAGCACCTCGGCCTTCGCGTTCGGCATCTTCGCCGCCAGCGCCTTGGCGAGATCGGCGTTCTGGCCCATCTTTGGCCGCAACGCTTCCGGCGCATTCGGCTTGCCCGGTGCGTTGTGATCGTCGGCGCCCATGATGAACAGGGTCGGCAGGGCGATCAGCGGAATTTCGTGGACCACGGGCTCGCGATAAATGAGCTGCGCCGAACTGACGAAGGCGCGCAGCCAGCGCGGATATTCCGGCGACCCCTTGATGTTGAAGCGCGCGTCGATGAAGGGCGTTACCTGGTCGGGCTGCATCTTCAGCGAATAGTTCACTTCGAGCTGTTTGCGGTAACCTTCCGCCGTCAGCTTGTCTTCGTTCTCCAGAATCTTTTCGGTTGGTGTCGGTGGCACAAAGAGCCGATAGTCCTCAAGTCCGATCGGCGCCGCGAGCAGCAGGTGATCGATGCGATCGGGATAAGCGCGCGCGATACGGACGCTCAACATGCCGCCGAGGGAATGCGCAACGATGTCGAATTTGGAAATTCCAAGGTGATCCATCAGCGCGACGGTGTTACGGGCGAGGGTGTCGAAATGCAGATCGCCTGATGGCTTCGACGATTTGCCGAAGCCGATCTGGTCGGGGACCACGACGCGGTAACCGGCCTCGTTCAATGTGCCGATCACCGGCGCCCAGTAGCTCGAAGGGAAGTTACGGCCGTGCAGCAGCACGACAGTGCGCCCGTTGGGCTTGGTCGATGGCACGTCCATATAGGCCATGCGCAGCTGCTCGCCGTCATTGACCAGCGGCAGCATGTTGACGGGGTAGGGATAGGGGAAACCTTCGAGACCGATACCATAGGGCTCGCGCGCTGCGGGAGGCTCAGCCGCCTGTGACGAAGTGAGCGGTAATGTGGCAATCAGCGCGGCGAGCAGCAGGCGGTTCATTGAGAAGACTCCGGGAGAAGAAAGGTCCGGCGCGGTTTCGGGCTGCATTGCGGCGAAGGTAAGCCGGCGTCTTCACGTTTTCCGGATGGCGTCGCCGGTGGTGCCGAACAATGCCTCGAAGCGCTTCTCGCCGCTGCGGGTGAAATGCACCACGCGGCTACCGGGCGAGGGGTCTCTAGCCGCCCATTTCATGGCAGTAAATGAGATCATGATGGCGGCGCCAAGTGTCCCGGCCAGATGGTGGCGGCGCTCGCTCCAGTCGAGGCAGGCCTTGCAGACCGGCCGGCGCGGATGAGTCAGCGTCGCCGGATCAATCCTCAATTCTTCAGCAACGAACCGGCTGCCCTGGGTCGTGAGTTCGATGACCCGCTCGGTCTGCCGGATCAGCTTTTGTGCCCGCATACTGTCGAGCATCTGCACGCCGAGATCGCCGGCGAGATGGTCGTAGCAAATCCGCGCGCGGCGCAATGCGGGTTCTTTCGGCCCGGTGCGAACGCGGAGATGGCCCGCACGGGCTGCCAGGCCGGCCAGACCTTCCAGCACACCGGCGACATCGGGGCCGGTGAGGCGATAATAGCGATGGCGCCCTTGTTTTTCCGGCTCGATCAGGCCACCGGCTTCGAGCTTGGAGAGGTGTGAGCTCGCGGTTGGCGCCGTAATCCCGGCTTCCTGGGCGAGCTCACTCGCGGTCAGCGCACGGCCTGTCATCAGCGCCGTCAGCATATTGGCGCGTGCAGGGTCGCCAACAAGTGCGGCGACCATGGCGATGTCGGGGCCTGCTTTCATACTTCGACGCTAATCAAAGTATTGCGGTCGAGCAAGCGGCTATATCCAGGCATCTGCAGAGGGAGCCGCCATGACGATCACTGTCTTCATTCGCTATCAGATCGATCCGTTCAAACGCACATTGTTCGAGGCCTATGCCAAGCGCTGGCTGACGATTATTCCCAAATGCGGTGGTGATCTGCAGGGCTATTGGATGCCGCATGAAGGAACGAACAACATCGCATTCGGCCTGATCTCGTTTCCAAGTCTCGCGGCCTATGAGGCCTACCGCGCCAGACTGCGCACTGACGCTGACGGCGTCGCGAATTTCGCGTCGGCCGAGGAGCACCAGTTCATCCTGGCGGAAGAGCGCACATTCCTGCGGCAGGTAACCGCATAGTCCACGCGCGACAAAGCCGCGGACACTGCTGTCCGCAGCTTTGTCTGCCCGTCGCGCCGTTACTTCGGCGCGCCGCCCTTCGAGCTGTCGATCTCGGTGCCGGTCGGAGCCGATTGCGGGGCTTGCGGTCGCGCAGGTGCCGCACCGGTGGTGAGACCGGGCTGATTGTTGGTCGGTGTCACGTCCCGCACGCCGGGAGCTACCGGCGGCTTCGAATAGGAATCCGCGACGTTGTTGGTTGGCGCCGGCGCCTTTGGCGTACTGTCCTGCGTCGCCGGGGCGGATTGGGATGCGGTCTTCGTCGCGTCGCCCGGATTCATCGATGTATTGTTCAGGCCGTAGAAGACGGCGCCGAGCAAGACCACAATGCCAAGTGCATAAATAGCCATGCGGCTACCACTGGCTGGCCCTTCCGCGAGTTCAGGATCGGCCTGCAGCTCATTGTCGAGCCGCGCAGGATTGCGGATGTCATCAGCGGGATTTGGACGATACGGATCATTGGGATTGGGAATGTTCGCCATGGGGTCCTCCTGTGCGGCAAGACAATCGTCAGATGAGGTGCATGTTCCAGAGATTGTGCCATTCCAGAGCCTCATCCTATGTGGCAATGCAGCGTGATCGGGTCTGCTCATCAGATGTTAAGGCCTGGCTGCGACGCTGAGGCGATTATTGATTCGCAGAAGCGCGTGGCAGCCCGAATGTTCGATACGATTATCCTCCTGACGGGTCCTGCTGAGCACTCGGTCTTCACAACTTTGCTCCGTGGTCACAATCCGGCCCTTACGGTCCTTCCTGTTTTCACAGCTGAAGATCTGGCGGCGATCGAGCCCGACTGGCTGCGCCGGGCGCGGATGATTTCGTTCACCACCGGCGTGATAGTCCCCGGCGCGGTGCTCGATCAGCTTGGCTTTGGCGCCTACAATTTCCATCCGGGTCCGCCGCAATATCCCGGCTGGGCCCCGGCACATTTTGCGCTCTACGATCATGCGACCGACTTCGGCTGCACGGTCCATCGCATGATTGCACGTGTCGATGCCGGACCGATCGTGGATGTCGAGGCGTTCCCAATTCCGGCGGATATCAGTGTCGCGGGTCTGGAAGAGATTGCCTATACGAAGCTGGTGCAGACTTTCTGGCGGATGGCACGCGTTCTGGCCACACAGCCGGAGCCGCTGATCGAGCGGGCGCTGCGCTGGGGCAGCACGCGTCACACACGTAAGGCCTATGAGCAGATCTGCGATATCCCGGTAAGCATTGAGAAAGACGAACTGCAGCATCGGGTCAAAGTCTTCGGCACAGACCATTTCGGTATCGTTCCGACCATCGGTCTGCATGGCTTCCAGTTTCGGGTCGTCGTGCCCGAGACTGAAAGCGCTATTGCGGACGAAGCTGCCGAAGCCTAGCGGTTAGCCGCGAAGCTCTGGTGCTGCGCGGGCGGGGTCGCTGACGTGTGTGTTTTGGACACTTTGCCGTTGAATTCATAGAGCAGGAAACTCAGCACCACGAGTAGCCCCACGCCGATGATGGCCTTGGTCGGCTTGTGATCATGCTCTTCGCCGCAATCCGGATGATAAGAACCGTCATTCGTCGGCACCATATCGCTGCCGGCGAGTTCAGGCTGCGACGTCCAGGTATTCAGCTTCTGATCCATTTCCGTCCTCCATGCCTGATGTTGTCAGGGTGACCGGACAGCAATGGCCCGTAAAGGCCGATGTTCCGTTTCGGGTGCGCTATTAGCGGGATGCTGCGTTGCTGAGAGGCAGCGTTTCGAAATATTTCTGAAAAAGCTTTGGAACCCATCGCTCCCCGACGCGTTCCAACATCTCACCGGCATAGGTGACACGTTAGGGGCAGTTTCGGAATGAGTGGCGATAACGGCCGGTTTGCAACCGGCGTACCGGGTCTCGATGCGATCCTGGGCGGGGGCGTTTTCGACGGCGGCATCTACATCATTCAGGGCGCCCCGGGCGCCGGAAAGACGATTTTGGGCAACCAGATCTGTTTCGCGCAGGCCGCGCAGGGGCGGAACGCGCTTTACATCACGCTGCTTGCCGAAAGCCACGCCCGCATGATCGGACACATGCGGCGGATGACCTTCTTCGATGAAGCAGCAATTCCCGACCGCATGTCCTATGTCGGCGCCTTCAAGACGCTGGAAGACGACGGGCTGCGCGGACTGCTGGACGTGGTCCGCCGCGAGGTTCGCACGCGCAAGGCCAGCATCCTCGTGCTCGATGGTCTCATCACCGTGCACGAAAAGGCGCGCTCCGAGCTTGAGCTGAAGAAGTTCATCCACGAATTGCAGACCCAGGCCGCCTTCAGCAACTGCACCATGTTCCTTCTGACCAGCGCCTTCGACGCCGATGCGCATCCGCCTGAGCATACGATGGTGGACGGTCTGATCGAGCTGCAGACCTCGTTGCACGGCCGCCGTGCCGAGCGTTCGCTGCAGGTCCATAAACTGCGTGGCACCTGGTTCATGGGCGGCAAGCACTCCTATCGCATCACCGAGAACGGCCACGCCATCTATCCGCGTATCGAGGCGCTGCTGGAGACACCGAGCGTTTGGGACAGCGCCGATGGTCCGATGGTCTCGGTCGGTATCGGCGGCGTCGACAAGATGCTCGGCGGCGGCGTCGATACGCATTCGGTGACCGTCGTGCTCGGACCTTCCGGGTCGGGCAAGACCACCGCAGGCCTCCAGTTCCTGACCGGCGGTCCCGCCAATGAACCGGCGATGCTGTTCGGGTTTCACGAGAATCCGATGGCGCTGCGGATCAAGGCCGACAGCCTCAAGCTGCCGCTGAAGGCGCGGGGCGAAAAGGTCACGCTGATGTGGCGCCCGCAGACAGAAGCGGTGCTCGACGAGGTCGCAACCGAGCTGCTCTCGACCATCAGGCAGAACGGCGTGCGCCGTCTGGTGATCGATGGCATCGAAGGCTTCTCGAAGCTCACCGACGAAAAGGAGCGCATCGGCTCTTTTTTGTCGGCGCTGTGCAACGAGTTGCGCGCACTCGGTGTTACCACGCTGGCGACGGCAGAAACCGATCACGCTGGCATGACACCCGGGCAGCCGCTCAAGGGTGTCAACCAGACGGGTCTCTCCGCGGTTGCTGAGAACATCATCGCGCTGCATCTCGCAGCCCTGCGCTCGGAAAACCATCGTCTGATGACCATTCTGAAATCGCGTGACCGCCGGACCGATATGCGCATGCGCCGCTTTGAAATTCTCGACGGCGGCATCGTTCTTGATGCCGATTTCCAGAGTGCGGAGCGCATCCTCAGGGACATTTCTAGTCAGGGACCTGCACCAACTCCATCGACGGATCTTAAGTTGACTGGAGAATAGCGGTGCGAACTGTCCTGATTGTCGAGGACGAATGGGCGATCGCCGACTGGCTCGAAGTCCTGTTGAGCGAATATGCCTTCAATGTCCTCGTAGCCGGCAACGGCCGTGAGGCGCTCGACATTCTGCATCGGGACACGCCCGATCTCGTGCTAACCGATTTCATGATGCCGTTCCTCGACGGCGCCGGCCTGATCGCAGCGATGGGGCAGGACGAGCGGCTGAGCGGAATTCCGGTGGTCGTCATGACCTCGTTGCTGGAGCATGTCGTGCGCGACCGGGCAGGGCGTTTTCACGCCTATCTGCGCAAGCCGTTCCGCGAGGCCGATCTGATGAGGATCATCAGCGAGATATTCCCGGGCGAGGCCTGAGCCTCCTTTGGCAGTTTGTGCTGCATCGCACTGCAGCGTGAAGCCGTTACGTCCTTGCGCCAAAGGCCTTTGCGGCGACACAACGTGACAAGCCTACCGGCCGCATTCATCACGAAATTGCGTTCTTTGGACGCGGGGCTCCATTGCCCAGAATTGTGGTGCGTCCCGTTCAAAATCCAACATAGACTGTTTCTAAGGGAGTCGAACGACCCCAGATAATAGGCGCGAGCAGGCCGGACGACACAGTCCGGGGCGATAGCCCCGGGCGACAGCTCAGAGGCCGCAGTGACGAGGGTGGGAATGGGAATTAATCAAGGCGCGATCAGTCTCGATCAGAAATACACCCAGGGCTCCGGCCACATCTTCCTGACCGGCATTCAGGCGCTGGTGCGACTGCCGATGGCGCAGGTCCGCAGGGACCGCGCGGCGGGTCTGAACACCGCAGCCTTTGTGACCGGCTATCGCGGCTCGCCGCTCGGCGGCTACGACCAGCAGCTCGTGGCCGCGCGAAAACATCTCGATCAATACGGCGTCAAATTCCAGCCCGGCGTCAACGAAGATCTCGCAGCCACCGCGATCTGGGGCACCCAGCAGCTCAATCTCTCGCCCGGCGCCGAATATGATGGCGTGGTCGGCATCTGGTACGGCAAGGGCCCTGGCGTCGATCGCTGCGGTGACGTCTTCCGTCACGGCAATGCTGCCGGCTCCGCGAAATTCGGTGGCGTGCTCTGTCTCGCCGGCGACGATCACGGCGCCAAGTCGTCGACCGTTCCGCATCAGTCCGACCATGCGTTCATATCGGCGCTGATGCCTTATCTTTATCCTTCGAGCATCCACGAGATGATCGAGATGGGTCTGCTCGGTATCGCGATGTCGCGCTATTCCGGCTGCTGGGTTGGCATGAAGGTGATCACCGAAACCGTGGAGACCACGGCGGAGATCAACCTCAACGACGAAATGACGCCGTTCAATATTCCCACCGATTTCGAACTGCCGCCGGATGGTCTGAACCTGCGCTGGCCGGACGACCGCTATGTGCAGGATCGCCGCTTGCAGGACTACAAGGGCTTCGCCGCCATCGCCTTTGCCCGGGCCAACAATATCAACCGCGTTACCATGGACTCGCCAAATGCGCGCTTCGGTATCATGGCCTCCGGCAAGAGCTATGAAGACGTGCGCCAGGCACTGCGCGAGCTCGGCATTACCGAAGAGGTGGCCGCGAAGATTGGTCTGCGGCTGTACAAGATCGGCATGCCGTGGCCGCTGGAGCCGGAAGGCGTGCGCAAGTTCGCGGTGGGCCTCGAAGAGATCTTCATCGTCGAAGAGCGCCGCGAGATCGTCGAGAACCAGGTCAAGCAGGAGCTGTTCAACTGGCGCGACGATGTGCGGCCACGCATCGTCGGCAAGATGGATTCCCACGATCATCGCTTCCTGCCATTCGCCGAAGAACTGAGCGTCGCCAAGGTCGCGACCTCGCTGGTGGATCGCCTGCTGGCGATGGAGATCGATCCGGAGATCGCGGCACTGCTGCGCGCCAAGGCCGACTGGTTTCACGGCCGCGAGGCCTCGCAAGTCCAGAACGTCGTGCCGATCACGCGCACACCGTATTTCTGCTCGGGCTGCCCGCACAATACTTCGACCAAGGTCCCGGAGGGCTCGCGTGCGCTGGCCGGCATTGGCTGCCACTTCATGTCGCTGTGGATGGATCGCTCCACCGAGACCTTCACCCATATGGGCGGTGAGGGCGTGCCATGGACCGGCATTGCGCCGTTCACCAAGGAGAAGCATATCTTCGCCAATCTCGGCGATGGCACATACTTCCATTCCGGCTCTCTGGCGATCCGTCAGTCGATCGCCTCCAAGGCCAACATCACCTACAAGATCCTCTACAACGATGCCGTGGCGATGACCGGTGGTCAGCACCATGACGGTGACCTGTCGCCGCAGAAAATCACGTTCCAGCTCCACAGCGAGGGCATCCGCGAGATCTATCTCGTGTCCGAGAATCCCGATGCCTATCCCGCCAACACCATTGCGCCGGGCGTGAAGCTGGCGCATCGCGACGAACTCGACAACGTGATGAAGACGCTACGCGACGTGCCGGGCTGCTCGGCCATCGTGTTCGTGCAGACCTGCGCGGCCGAGAAGCGTCGCCGCCGCAAGAAGGGCATTCTGGAAGATCCGCAGCGCCGCGTGCTCATCAACCCGGCCGTCTGCGAAGGCTGCGGCGATTGCTCGGTGCAGTCGAACTGCATTTCGGTGGAGCCGCTGGAGACCCCATTGGGTCGCAAGCGCACCATCAACCAGTCGTCCTGCAACAAGGACTATTCGTGCCTCAAGGGCTTCTGCCCGTCCTTCGTCACGGTTGATGGCGGCAAGCTGAAGCGCAAGGCGCCCGTCGAACTCGGCGCCATCGGTGCATTGCCGGAGCCCGCCACGCGGCCAACGCTCGACAAGCCCTATAATGTCGCCGTCGGCGGCGTCGGTGGCACCGGCGTGCTGACTATCGGTGCACTACTTGGCATGGCCGCGCATATCGAGGGCAAAGCCTCGATGATCCTCGACATGTCTGGCCTCGCGCAGAAGGGCGGCGCGGTGCTCAGCCATGTGCGTCTCGCCAACGACACGGGGGACGTGACCTGCTCGCGCATCGTCACTGGCACGGCGGATGTCCTGATCGCAGCCGATGAAGTGGTGGCCATCGCCAAGGATACGATCTCGCTTTGCGAGAGCTCGCGCACCACTGGCATCGTCAACACCCATCTGATCCCGATCGCGGATTTCGTGCGCAACCGCGACTTCAATTTCCAGTCCCGCAAGGTCAACAACGTGCTGGAAATGTCGCTGCGCAAGGAATCGACGTTCCTCGATTTCACCAAGGCGGCCGAAGCACTGCTCGGCGATTCCATCGCCACCAACATGATGATGATGGGCTTTGCCTATCAGCAGGGGCTGCTGCCGCTGCAGGCAGCGTCGATCGAGCAGGCTATCGAACTCAATGGCGTCTCGATCAAGATGAACATGCTGGCGTTCCAGCTTGGCCGTCTTGCCGCCGCCGATCCGGCACGGCTCGCCGATATGCTCAAGGGTGCCGATGAGACCATCGCGCCAAAGACGCTGGATGAGATGAGCCTCGACGAGATCGTCGCTCATCGCAGCGGATTGCTGACGGACTATCAGAACGGCAAGCTCGCCGAGCGCTATCAGGCGATGGTCGATCTGGTCCGTGAGGCCGCCATGCGTGGTGGCTATGACGATGAACTGCCGCGCGCGGTAGCGATCAACTATGCCAAGCTACTCGCCTACAAGGATGAATACGAGGTCGCGCGGCTCTATACCGACGGCAAGTTCGAGAAGCAGCTGCGCGATCAGTTCGAGGGTGACGTCAAGATCAGCTTCAATCTCGCGCCGCCGATGCTGCCGGGTACGGATGCGTCGGGGCGCCCGAAGAAGCGCGCTTTCGGCGCCTGGATGCTGCCGCTGTTTCGCATTCTGGCGAAGCTGCGCACCTTGCGCGGCACGCCGTTTGACGTGTTCGGCTACAGCGCCGACCGCAGACTGGAGCGCGATCTGATCGCGGGCTACGAGAAGGACGTCGCGACGGTCTTGAACCTGCTGTCGCCGCTCACTGTGGATACGGCCGTGCAGCTTCTCTCGCTGCCCGACAGCATTCGCGGTTACGGCCCGGTGAAGGAAGCCTCGGTCGTGGCGGCGAAGGCGCGCTATGCCGAACTCGCCAAGGACCTCGCCAATCCACCACCGGCGCCGCGGCAGATCGCGGCGGAGTAGGGCTCTTGCTTTTCCCTCCCCCTAGCGCGGCGTAGCCGCTTGGGGGAGGGATATCGCGCCCGCCTGCGCGTCTCAGCTTCTTCGAATGTCAAACAGCCACTGCTCTTCAGACATGCGTCATCACCCCATTGTTTGCGGCGCGGGGGCGCCGTCGTCTCTTGCATTCCCGCCCCTTGTGAGAGGGCGTGCGGAACGCCGGGTGCCCGTTGCACCCTTGGGCCTGATGCGAATGCGGTCTTCCGCAAGTGAATGCATCAGGACTTTCGGAGGCGCCGAGCAAGTGCCCAGCGTTCCGCCTGCGGTGTTTTTTCGGTTGCTTGCACTTTGCCTCAGCGAACGATCCGATCACCAAATTAAAGTCCCAAGGCGATGGGAAGGGAGCCTCAAGCGAATAGGCCGGACACGTTTTGACTTTGGTCGTCCGTCACACTGTCCAGGGATCTTTCCATCCCAAGGTCGGCCGTCTCCTTGCCAGTGGCAGTGCTGGCGCAGATCCGTCCTGCCCGAAGACAGACGTCACCCATGAACCGCGTAACGCCGCATCTCCGGCGTCCACCGCATCCCACCCCGCGAACGTGACGATCGCGATCGCCCCTCTCGGTGGGGCAGGACGTAGGGGAATATAATCAATATAGGGATTATGTCAACGGGAGATAGGAAAAAATGTTTGGTGCCTCTGCGCCCGCCCCAAACCGTCATTCCGGGGCGCGGGCGCACCTTCGCGCACGCGAACCCGGAATCTCGGCATGCGAGTCTCTGATCGCGCAAAACACACCGGGATTCCGGGTTCGCACTTCAGCGGCTCCGCCGCCTCCGTGTGCCCCGGAATGACGAGCGAGGACAAAGGCCCGGAATGACGAGTCAGGACGAAAGCCTCACACCCCGATATTGTCGATCAGCCGCGTCTTGCCGATCCTTGCGGCCACCAGCAGTCGCACCGGACCGTCTTTCATCGAGGTCATTGGCGCCAGTGACTCCGCATGGCGCGCTTCGAAATAGTCGAGTGCGAAGCCCGCCGCGGTGATCATCGCGGCGCCACCGGCCATGGCGGCTTCAAGGTCATCGCCCGCCTTCAGCCGCTTGGCGGTTTCCTTCATCGCCTTGTAAAGCACCGGCGCCGTGGTGCGGTCTTCCGGCGAGAGATAGACGTTACGCGACGACATCGCGAGACCGTCGCGTTCGCGCACCGTGGTGGCGCCGGTCACCTTGACGCCGAGATCGAGATCCCGTGCCATGCGCGTCACGACCTTGAGCTGCTGGTAGTCCTTCTCGCCGAAGAACGCCATGTCCGGTCGCACCTGCGTGAACAGCTTGCCGACGACTGTCGCGACGCCGCCGAAGAAATGCGGGCGGAAGCGATCTTCGAGGTCGGCGGTGGCCGGGCCTCCGGTCGTGATCTTCGTTGCGAAGCCTTCCGGATACATCACCTTGGCGTCGGGATTCCAGATCAGGTCGACGCCGGCTTCGGTGAGTTTGGCGACGTCGCTCTTCCAGGTCCGCGGATAAGAGCCGAAGTCCTCGGTCGGGGCGAACTGCGTTGGATTGACGAAAATCGATACCACGACCTTGCTGGCGCGGCGCTGGGCGAGGCGCACCAGGGAGACGTGGCCGTCATGCAGCGCTCCCATGGTCGGCACCAGGCCGATGGTCGCCTTGCGTGCCCGCAGGCCGTCGAGCGCCTTGCGGAGGGCGGGCAGGGTGCGGGCGACGATCGGGGTGCGGGGCATTGCGGCTCGTTCTTGTTGTTGGCTGCGGCGGATGAAGGCGTGCGCGCCCTGCTTATCAAAGCTCGCGGGATCACCCAAGCCTCACGATACCAGGCTGCCGGGTGTCCTGATGCCTCAACCGGCCGCCGGGATTCATGATTAAGCGCGGCTGATCGCCCGCAGAGCAGGATGCCGCTGTATTTAGCTTGACCCTTGCCACGCCTCGCGATTTGAAGATGATCGAAGGATCGCGCGATGTTGATGCAAACCACCCAGGGGCAGTCCGGCACGGCGCATGTGATCGTGCTCGGCAATGAGAAGGGCGGGTCGGGCAAATCGACCACCGCGCTTCATATTGCTGTGGCGCTACTGAAGGCCGGTCAGCGCGTCGCCACCATCGATCTCGACAGTCGCCAGCAGAGCTTCACGCGCTATATCGCCAACCGCGCAGCCTGGGCGCAGAGCGCCGGACTTGCGCTGGAAGTGCCGACCCATAGCTGCGTCAAGCTCGGCGAGACGATGCAGATCGCCGACAACGAAGCCTTCGAACTCGATCAGTTCATGACCGCGGTGAGCGCGGTAGAACGTACCCACCATTTCATCGTCATCGACACGCCTGGCAGCGATACCTATCTGATGCGTCTGGCGCATTCGATGGCCGATACGCTGGTGACGCCGATCAATGACAGCTTTCTCGACTTCGACGTGCTCGGCGCCGTCGATGCTACAAGCTACAAGGTGACCGGCGAGAGCCACTATTCGAAGATGGCGCGCGAAGCCCGGCGCAAGCGCCGTCAGCACGATGGCTCCACCACCGACTGGATCGTGGTGCGCAACCGGCTCTCGGTGCTCGGCTCGCGCAACAAGATGCTGGTCGCCGGCGTCCTTGATCAACTTTCGCTGCAGCTCGGTTTCCGCGCCATCGACGGTCTCGCCGAGCGCGTGATGTATCGTGAGTTCTTCCCGCGTGGCCTGACGGCGCTCGACGATCTCAACGAAGCCACGCTCGGGCGTCGCCCGAGCATGGGCCATGTCACGGCGCGCGAGGAAGTCATCGAACTGCTGCGCAAGTTGAAGCTGCCGCTCGATGAGCGTGGCCGTCGCCGCGCCGCCAACCGCGCCGAGTGGTTTGCCCAGGTCGACAAGCCGCTCGACGTTCACGACATCCTTGGCAACTGAGTCGCGTTCACGGTGCAAAGCCAGCGCTGCGCGTTCGGCAGGCTATGAACGATCCCGCACTCAACTTCACGCTGATACCACAGGTATCATTTTCTTTTACCGGGGAACGAGTCACCCGTTCGACAGTTGATTTGTCGTTGAAAACAGGACGTTTTTGAAATTCCGATCCCTTGCGAAACTTGTTCAAAATCGCTCAATTCGACCATGGCTTTCTTTAGCAACTGCACAAGAAACGGGTGCGGCGCACAATAACATGGCTCGGAATTCACAATATTTAGCCTTTCTGTCACCGGGCTGTGACATATATGCTGTTGAAGCAGCCGCTTGAGGCCATTCCGGCCCATAAGTGCTGTAGCCGGCTGAGACCTATCTCTAGCTGGCCGATCAGGGACGAACATGAAACGCGGACTTCTCATTCTGCTTTCGGTTTGCGTGCTGACCACCGCCGCGTACTTCACCGCGTCGAAGTGGGCTATTCGGCATGAGACGCTGACGTTCTTCGACGCGTCGCGTAATCGTCCTGTGCAGGTCGACATCGCCGTTCGCCGCGACAAGGAAATGCAGGCCAATGCCGGCATGATCACTCTGCCTGTTGCGGTTCTCAATCACGGTAACACCGTCAAGTTCACCGAATACTCGTTCCTGGCAAACGTGTTTGCGGCGCGCGGCTATATGGCCGTCAGCATCCAGCACGATCTCGATACCGACGCTCCGCTCGTGACCAAGGTCGGCGAGCTCTATGTCGGCCGTCTGCCGGTCTATGAGCGGGGCGTTCAGAACATCAAATACGCGGTGAAAGAGCTGAAGAAGATTCAGCCGAACTCCGACTACGATCATCTGACGCTGGTCGGTCATTCCAACGGCGGCGACATCTCGATGTTCTACGCCAAGGAATTCCCGGATGACGTCAAGAAGGTCGTGACGCTGGATAATCTGCGCGTGCCGTTCATGACCGATGGCAAATTCAAGATCCTGTCGTTCCGTTCGCACGATACGGTGTTCAAGCCGGATCCCGGTGTCGTGCCGGATGACGAGATCTGCGAGAAGGCCGGTATCACGGTCGTCAACACCGGCGCGCAGCACACCGACATGAGCGATCGCGGTCCGGAAACGCTGAAGACCAAGATTCAGGGGCTGCTCGACAAGTTCCTCGACGACGACAGCAAGCTGTCGCCGGTCACCGGCAAGCCGAAGATCATCGAGCAGCCTGCGCAGCAGAGCAATGCGGCTGACCCGAACAAGATCGCGCAGTATACGCCGAGCGTGAATTGAGTTCCGCGCTGCGCGGTTGACCGCGCGGCCTATGCTCGCCACATGAAGCTTGCAGCAAGCGCGAGTTCAAATGGCCAGCGATCCCACGATCCCCAAATCGAAAACCGATGCGCTGGCGCAGCCGTCGGCGTCGGCTGACATCGCAGCATTTGTAGCAAAAGCGAAGGCCATGGCGCCGCATGCAGCGGGCGGGCGTGGGCGGCTGGTGTTCGCACTCGATGCCACCATGAGCCGGCAGCCGACCTGGGATATGGCCTGCACGCTGCAGGCCGACATGTTTCGCGAGGCGGCGTCGATCGGCAGTCTCGATATCCGTCTCGTCTATTTCCGTGGTCTCAGTGAGTGCCGCGCGACCGGCTGGATTTCGGACACCGCACAATTGGCGCGGCTGATGGGCAAGATCGCTTGCCAGGGCGGTCAGACCCAGATCGGCAAGGTGCTGTCGGAGACGCGGCGCGAGGCGGTGGCCTCAGGCGTGCGTGCATTGGTGT
The DNA here is from genome assembly GCF_013359755.1 of Tardiphaga robiniae. Lineage (GTDB taxonomy): Bacteria > Pseudomonadota > Alphaproteobacteria > Rhizobiales > Xanthobacteraceae > Tardiphaga > Tardiphaga robiniae. The sequence continues at coordinate 51,952 of NZ_JABMCJ010000091.1, forward strand.
TCGTGGGCGACGCCATGGAGGAGTCCGTTGACGAGCTCTGTGCACGTGCCGGCGAGCTCGGCCTGCTGAAAGTACCGGTCTTCATGTTCCAGGAAGGGCAAGACCCGGCGGCCGAACAGGCATTTCGCGAGATTGCCCGGCTGACCGGTGGCGCCTGGTGCCGGTTCGATCCGGGAGCCGCTGCGCAGCTCCGCGAATTGCTGCGTGCGGTAGCCGCCTATGCCGCGGGCGGACGTGAGGCGCTGACACGGCTGGCGGCGTCGGCACCGGGTGCGGCAAAGCTGCTCGGCCAGATGCGATAAACGGTCTGCAAAACCGTTTCGCGGATCGCGGCAACCGACTATCTATCCCTCATGCCTACTTTGATCGCCGGCGCGCTCGCCGTCTTTGTGCTCTACATGCTGCTGCAGATGTTCCGCTCGGCCAACCCGGCGCTGCTGGCGCGCGGCATCAAACTGGCCGGCGGTGTGCTGGCGCTGGCGGTGGCGGCGTTCACCGGGATCAAGGGCGAGCTGGCGGTGGCGATCCCGCTCGGAATCTTCGGGGCGGGCCTCTTGGGCTGGGCGCCGTTCGGCACCGCGGGCTTCAGCAATATCGGCGGCATGTTCGGGGGCGGGACCAAATCGTCCGGCCAGACCTCGCAGGTCCGCTCGGCGTTTCTCGACATGACCCTCGATCATGACAGTGGCCAGCTCAGCGGAAAGATCGTCGCCGGCCCCTATGCCGGGCAATCGCTCGATGCATTCGACCTGCCGCAACTGGCGGCGATGATGGCCGGCTTCGACGCGGAGAGCGTGGCGTTACTTGAAAGTTATCTTGACCGCCGGTTTCCCGCCTGGCGTCAGAACGCGCAGGGCGATACGGCAGGGCGGCACGACCGCCCGGCGTCGAGCAGTAAAATGACGGAAGAGGAGGCTTATCAGATCCTTGGCGTGAAGCCGGGTGCGACCCGCGACGAGATCAGCCGCGCGCACCGATCCCTCATGAAGAAACTGCATCCCGACCAGGGGGGCTCGACGTACCTGGCGGCCCGAGTCAACGAGGCCAAGGACACTCTGCTTCGCACGCATCGCAGCTAACTCCAGCACGCTTTTACGCTACAACTGCGAGCAGCTTCCGTTTCTCTGAGAACGCCCCATCGCCCACCGTTGCCCGGCGTGGTCGATCAATCCCCGTCTGTATTTTGTACTGGCTAAGTCTTGACGAGAAGTTGTCACCACGGGGATTTATGGTGACCAAAAGCAAAATGGCCGGGACAATGTCCCGGCCATTTGCGTATCCGATGCGTATCCGACGGTATCAATCGATCAGTTCTTGATAGTGATGCAGGAAATCTCGGAACGCTTCAGCGTCTTGCAGACGGCTTCGGCTTTTTCGCGGTCGAGGCCGGCGAAGCGGGCGCGGTAGAGTTTCCTGTCGCCCTTGCCGACGACGGCTTCAGTGAACGGGTCGGCCTTGCCGAGCAGGCCGCGGGCTTGTTCACGCGCGGCGTCGAGGCGGATCCGTGCTTCGCTCTCGCTCTCCAGTGCGCCGACCTGAATGATCCAGCCGGTGTGGATCGCGGCGGGTTTGATAGCGCCGCCCTGTTGTACCGTCTGCGGAGCGGGAGCCTGAGGGGCTGGCACGTTACGCGGGGCAGGGTCGGCATAGGCCATCTGGGTGCCGCCCTGAGCGCTTCCCTGGGCCGGCAAGACGCCGAGAAGCCCATTGCCGGTCCCGAAGCCCGCCGGCTGACGCGGCATCTCCGAGCGGGCATAGAGCGAATTGGTGGTCTCGGGCGAGCGGGCGGTGGGCTCAGAGCGCGCCGTGATGGCATTCGTGGCGGCGGGAGGGGCGGGCTGCTCGCCGCCGGCGGAGGCCAGCTTGTACTGACCGGACTTGACCTGAACGGTACGGACCCGAACCGGCTTCATCGGCTCTGACGAGCCTGGAATGGTCGAGATGGGCTCGGACTGGATGACGCCGCTGTTGAGCGGGCCGGGCTCGGGCTTGCGGGGCTGCGGCATCGGCGCTGCCGGGGGCAGCGCTGCGGTGGCGGCGGCGAAGACCGACGGGCGCGCCGCTGGCGCAGCGGGACGAGCCGGGGGCTCGGAGAGCGGTTCAGCGGCCACCGGCGTTGCAGCAGCCACCTGAATGGCGCCGTTGACCTGTTTGGTGTCGATCGGACGCGCCTGAGCCTCGGCTTCGGCGACCTCGGTTGCGGATTCGGACGGATTGCGCTCGGTGATCGCGGCCACGGTGCGGCGGGTGGCGCCCTTGTCCAGGTTCTCGGCAAGCAGGTTGCGCATGGCGGCGTCACGGGCGCCGCCGCTGCGGCCGCCAAGCACGACGCCGACCAGATGGCGGTTGCCGCGCTTCATCGACGAGACGAGGTTGAAGCCGGAGGCGCGGGTGTAGCCGGTCTTGATGCCGTCGACGCCTTCGACACTGCCGATCAGGCGGTTGTGGTTGCGGATGTTGCGGCCGCGATAATTGAAGGAGGCGGTGGCAAAGTAGCGGTAGTAACGCGGGAAGCGATCCTGGATAGCGCGGCCAAGCACCGACTGGTCGCGTGCGGTGGTCACCTGCGCATCGTCAGGGAGGCCGGAGGCATTGCGATACACCGTGCGGCTCATGCCGAGCGCGCGGGCCTTCTTGGTCATCAGCTTGGCGAAATCGTCTTCGTCGCCGGCAATGGCCTCGGCGATGACAACGGCGGCGTCGTTGGCGGAGCGGGTCACCAGGGCCTTGATCGCGTCCTCCACGCGCAGCGTCTGACCAGGGCGCAGGCCCAGTTTGGTCGGAGCCTGCACGGAGGCGTGCTGGGAGACGTCCATTTCGCTGTCCAGCGTGAGCTTGCCGGATTCCAGCTTCTCGAACAGCATGTACAGCGTCATGATCTTGGTCAGCGACGCCGGATGGCGCGAACCGTCGGGATTGTTGGACGAGAGAACCGCACCGGAATTGCCATCGACGATGATCGACGAGAAAGCGGGATTGTAGCTGGAGACGCGCGCGACGTGGCTTCGCGATTTATGTCGGCGGCGGGCATCCGCACTGTCAGTCGTAAAGATGACCGCGATGCTGAGAGTTGCCAGCCCAAGAGCGCACACCCGCAAGGTGCGCGACGAAGCAAACGTTGTGCGAAGCATGGACTTCCCCGTCAGATCAGTCTCATTCCCCGGATCGTGAGGCTAAATTATGCCCAACAACCGGGGATGTGTCTCAGTTTTAAGCGTCAGCCTGAGCGGTTCTCTCGGCGGGATGGCAGAAGCATACGCGGCCATTCTGGCTAAGAGTATGTACTCATGCAGTTTTTGGGCTTTTTGGCCCCAACGCACCAATGCAAGAAATCAGGGTAGGTCCGGCGAGTTTCCAAAAGGTTAAGCAACCCTTGCCAGTTACCCGTGCATTTACTGCCAATGGTAAAAATTGTGCATCGCACAGGATTCTTGACGACATTGTGCACCGCACGATAGATGGGCAGGTCAGATCAGACCGGGGTCCACCCGGCCGCGGCTGACCCGTCCAATCCGGGAAAGGATTTGCAGTGATCAAGGTCGAAGACATCCAGCAGTACGGCAAGGAGCAGTTCGAGAGTGCAGTCGCATCGGCGGCCACGCTTCAGAACGGTGCACAGGCTATCGCTGTCGCGGTTGGCGACTACACCAAGAAGTCGTTCGAGGATGGCAATGCCTTCGTGACCAAACTGTCCGGCGTGCAGTCGCTCGACAAGGTGCTCGAAGTGCAGACCGAATACGCCAAGTCGGCCTATGAATCCTTCGTCGCTGAATCGCACAAGATCAGCGAACTCTATGTCGATCTCGCCAAGCAGGCCTACAAGCCGTTCGAAGGCTTCGTCGCCAAGATGACCCCGGCGCGCTAAGCGATACGGTCTTCAAATCAAAACGCCCGGCCTGATGGCCGGGCGTTTTTGTTTGAAGGTGTCGCCGCCGCTTTACTTTGATACGCGCAATGCGTTGAGCGAGTTGCCGATTGCCTTGAAGGCGTCGGCGATGCCGGCGTTGGTGCTTGTAGGAAAGAAATTGCCGGGATCGGCGCAGGATTTCAAAACTGCGGACTCCGGATCGCCGCCCGTGTTGACCTGGATCGTATAGATCACGGTGTCCTGCTTGTTGGTCACCGGGTTCAGCTTTTTGATATTGGCACACAGTAACTTCTGTCGATCGTCAACCAGTGTCGACCAATTGGCGCCGTCACCGTACCATCGGTCCTTGGTATTCATGCCGTCCGACAAGATGATAAGTGCATCTGTGTATTTGTAGTTCGAATCCTTGGCCGGTGCCGGGAATGGATCGCTACCGATCTGCAAGGTGCGCCAGGCCCAGGCCATGCCGATCGGCTGGTTGGTGCCGCCATTCGCCGACAGGGCATCGATCTTGTCTGTCAGCGTCTTAACGTTGGCAGGACCATAAGCCGATGTCATCCCAAGAATGGCTGAGGGGCATGCATTGTACTGGTAGGCCGGATAACGTGCTGTGCCCGACGGGGCTTCGTTGGTGGTGTCGTAAGGCTGATCACGGTCAGTGACGCAGCCATTCCAGGCGTTCTTGTTGGAGCTCGCGTTCCAGGTTTGGCCAGCCGCTTGGCACTCGGCTTTGGTGTCGTAGTACGGATAGCTGCAGGATCCATATTCGTCCCATTTGAGCCAGGTCGCGTTCTTGTTCGACGCGCCGACATTGACCATCTGCGCAAACGGAATGATCGAGATATAAGTGTCCTCGGTCATGCGCGAGTTGGCGCTCAGCGTCTTGATGAGACCCGTTGCTGCGTCCTGCATCGCCTTCAATTTGCCGGTCCCCATACCCATCGACCCGGTGACGTCGAGCGCCATGGCGACGCGCATGCGCGTCGAGCCCCAGGTCGTGGTCGAGCCGCTGCCGATCCCTAGTTGCGGGAGGCCGACCATCTTCATGAAATCGGTTGCGACGGCGCCGGAGCCGTTGACCGTGACCGTGGAGCCGTCCTTGGTGTTGGTCGTGTAGCTCGCCGTCACCGTGATCTGGCCGGCATTCGTGTTGTTGTACAGCGCGTTGAAATAGGCCTTCGCCTTGTCGGTGACATCGGTCGCCGACATGGTCGGATTGGCGGACAGGTCCTTCGAAACCATCAAGGCTGCAGAGTCGAGCGCCGCTTGCATCGCCGAGCGGGCAGCGTTGGCCCGGGAGTAGTCGACGGCGGCGCCCACGAAGCCGAGCAGGGGCACCAGAGCGACGGCGAAGGTCATCGCGATATTGCCGCCATCGTGGCGTGCAAATCGGGATGCGATGCGCTTCGCCTGGCTTGAAATCGATTGAATAAACATCGTGACCGCCAATGGTGAGTTTCTGGAGGTCATTTCGGGGGCGGCGGCTGAACAGGTGGTAAAGGCGTCCTCAGAAAATCGGTAAAAGGCCAACTATTGGCGTGCCGCTGCGTCAGCGCCCGGTATTATCGTGAACGACGGTTAAATGGCTCGTTTGCTTGTCCGGTCAAATCGAGCACGATCGGTTAACCCTGACCGGACCGGGGGCCATCAGGCGGGGGCGCGGCGAGCCATTCCAGGTGCTTGCAGTGTGCTTGCGAGAACGGCCACAGGAACCCATATTGGCTCCATCGGTCCTGTAACGGACAGCGTCGCACCCATGCGGCGACCCGGGGCGCCTCTGTGCCCGAGGCGTCCGGCAGCACGTCGTGGCTGGGGACGCTGTCAATTCGGGGCTGGCCAATATCGGCTAGGGACTTTTATACAGGCGCTATGTTCCAGAAACCTTCGAAATTCATGCCTGACGGCATCCTGATGCCTGTGGCCGGCACCCTCGACGATCGCCGCCGGCGGCCGCGTGGCATGGCAGAGGACGACAACCGGTCCAATGCGCCCGGTGGGCCGGCCACCTCGGTCATCACCAAGGTCAAACCCAAGACCAAGCGTCCCAACCTGTATCGCGTGCTGATCCTCAACGACGATTACACGCCGATGGAATTCGTCGTGCATGTGCTGGAAAAGTTCTTCCAGAAGGACGCCGAGGCGGCGACGCAGATCATGCTCCACGTTCATCATCACGGGATCGGGGAATGCGGCGTTTTCACCTATGAGATCGCCGAAACCAAAGTGACGCAGGTGATGGATTTTGCGCGCAAGCACCAGCACCCTTTGCAATGCGTGATGGAAAAGAAGTAGCCTCGCGTGAATTCCCGGAAACTGGGAACGGGTCTTGCATTGAACTGATGTGAGTCGAACGCGGTCGTTCGGCTGCGTCAACAGCGCATGTGACAATGCGCTGGAATGAACAGACGTGCTCTGCGGACGCGTCACAACAAGCAGCGGGAACCAGCCTTTCACCACGATCAGACATCACTATATGTGAGAAAGGTTCTTGTTGCCTGACCCGGCAACGACGATCATGATGGTGGGGGCCAACGAGGACGCGGAATGCCAACTTTTTCTCAAAGCCTTGAACAATCGCTGCATCGGGCGCTCTCGATTGCGAACGAGCGGCACCACCAATATGCGACGCTGGAGCATCTCCTGCTGTCGCTGGTGGATGACAGCGACGCAGCGGCAGTGATGCGGGCGTGCAGCGTCGATCTCGACAAGTTGCGCGGCAGTCTGGTCAATTATCTCGAAACCGAATTCGAAAACCTGGTGACGGATGGCGCAGATGACGCCAAGCCGACCGCCGGTTTCCAGCGCGTGATCCAGCGCGCCGTCATTCATGTGCAGTCGTCGGGTCGCGAAGAAGTGACCGGCGCCAATGTGCTGATCGCGATCTTCGCCGAACGCGAAAGTCATGCCGCGTATTTCCTGCAGGAGCAGGACATGACGCGCTATGACGCAGTGAATTACATCAGCCACGGCATTGCCAAACGGCCGGGCGTTTCCGAGGCGCGGCCGGTGCGCGGCGTTGACGAAGAGACCGAGACCAAGAACGGCGACGACGCCAAGAAGAAGGGCGAGGCGCTCGATACCTATTGCGTCAACCTCAACAAGAAGGCGCGTGACGGCAAGATCGATCCGGTGATCGGGCGTACGGCCGAGATCAACCGCGCGATCCAGGTCCTGTGCCGTCGGCAGAAGAACAATCCGCTGTTCGTCGGCGAAGCCGGCGTCGGCAAGACGGCGATTGCCGAAGGTCTGGCCAAGCGCATCGTCGATAGCGATGTGCCGGAAGTGCTGTCCGCGGCCACCGTCTTCTCGCTGGACATGGGTACGTTGCTGGCCGGCACGCGCTATCGCGGCGACTTCGAGGAGCGCCTGAAGCAGGTGCTCAAGGAACTCGAAGCGCATCCGAATGCGATCCTGTTCATCGACGAAATCCATACGGTGATCGGCGCCGGCGCCACCTCGGGCGGCGCGATGGATGCCTCGAATCTGCTCAAGCCCGCGCTGGCTTCGGGTGCGATCCGTTGCATGGGCTCGACCACCTACAAGGAATATCGCCAGCACTTCGAGAAGGACCGCGCTCTGGTGCGCCGGTTCCAGAAGATCGACGTCAACGAACCGACCGTGGAAGACGCGATCTCGATCCTGAAGGGCCTCAAGCCGTATTTCGAGGACTATCACAAGCTCAAATACACCAACGAGGCCATCGAGGCCGCGGTGCAGCTGTCGTCGCGCTACATCCACGACCGCAAGCTGCCGGACAAGGCGATCGACGTGATCGACGAGTCGGGTGCGGCGCAGATGCTGGTGGCCGAGAGCAAGCGCAAGAAGACAATCGGCATCAAGGAAATCGAGACCACGATCGCGACCATGGCGCGAATCCCGCCCAAGAGCGTGTCGAAGGACGATGCCGAGGTGCTGCGGCATCTTGAGTCGACTTTGAAGCGCGTCGTGTTCGGTCAGGACAAGGCGATCGAAGCCTTGGCGGCATCGATCAAGCTGGCCCGTGCCGGCTTGCGCGAGCCGGAGAAGCCGATTGGCTCGTATCTGTTCTCGGGCCCGACCGGCGTCGGCAAGACCGAAGTGGCGAAGCAGCTGGCGTCGTCGCTGGGTGTCGAGCTTATTCGGTTCGACATGTCCGAATATATGGAGCGGCACACCGTGTCGCGCCTGATCGGCGCGCCTCCCGGCTATGTCGGCTTCGATCAGGGTGGTCTGCTGACCGATGGCGTGGACCAGCATCCGCATTGCGTGGTGCTGCTCGACGAAATCGAGAAGGCGCATCCGGATCTGTACAATGTGCTGCTGCAGGTGATGGATCACGGCCGGCTGACCGACCATAACGGCAAGCAGGTCTCGTTCCGCAACGTGATCCTGATCATGACGACCAATGCCGGCGCCGCCGACATGGCGCGTGCGGCCTTCGGCTTCACCCGCGGCAAGCGGGAAGGCGAGGATCAGGAGGCGATCAACCGGCAGTTCGCGCCGGAATTCCGCAACCGCCTCGATGCAGTCGTGTCCTTCGCACATCTGAATTCGGATGTGATCGGCATGGTGGTGGAGAAGTTCGTGCTGCAGCTGGAAGCCCAGCTCGCAGACCGCGACGTCACCATCGAACTGTCCGATCCCGCCAAGGCCTGGCTGATCCAGCACGGCTATGACGAGCAGATGGGTGCGCGCCCGATGGGCCGCGTGATCCAGGAGCACATCAAGAAGCCGCTGGCCGACGAACTGCTGTTCGGCAAGCTCAAGAATGGCGGCCATGTCCGCGTCATCCTGAAGAAGGACGAGGCGGTGCTCGGTGTCGAGCAGGAAAGCATCGGCTTCGAATTCGTCGATGGTCCCGTGACGCCGAAGCCGGAGAAGCTGCCGGCCAAGCGCGGCGCGGCGAAGAAGCCGAAGTCGGGCAAGGGCTCGGGTTCGGCCAAGGGACCGCTGGAGAAGGCGTAAGCCATCGGGCGATTGAACAAATGAAAGCGGCCGGTGAGAGATCACCGGCCGTTTTTGTTTTGGGGGATACGCTCTCTGTCCTCATGGTGAGGAGGCGCCTCTTCGGCGCCGTCTCGAACCATGAATGCATATGCACCCATCCTTCGAGACGCGCGCAAGCGCGCTCCTCAGGATGAGGGCTGAGTTTGCGGTTTTGTTATTTGGCCAAACGCCTTACTGCCCCAGCAGTTTCTGAATCTGCTTTTGCAATTCGCGCTTTTTCTTCTCGCTCTTGCGCAGGCGCTCTTCGATGTCGGAGCTTTCCTTGCCCTCTACCGGCGGATCGGTGAAGGCGACGCCCACGATGTTGTCGCGCCACCAGACGATCCTGGCGAGGAACGAACGGCCCTTTCGCGCGATGTTGAGTGTCAGCTCATCCTTCGGCAGCCGCGCGCCGCTGCCAAATTCGATGCGGGCGCCGTCTTCGGAAATGTCGCGCACGACACATTCCTTGGCCTTCTGGTCCTTGGACGCGACGGCACCGTAGATCACCTTGTCTCTGACGTTCTTGCGCCGCTCGTCCATGTCCTGAGGCCCCCTGAGGTTACAGGCGGGGACTGTACGCAGTTCCATCCGGCGGGGAAGGCTCTCGCGCGGATTGAGCGGATTTAACGTAAACCAAAGTTAAGGGCGATCGCCGAAAGACGGGGTGATCGGCCTCAGGCCGTCGTTTCGCGCAGTCCCCGGGCAATGTCTTTCTGCTTGTCGAATTCGGCCCGGCGGCGCGCCAGTTCCTCGGCGCTGAGCAGAGCGACATTGTTGTAGTCGCGCTTCCAGACGGCATCCCTGGCCCAGCGCTGCGGCGACTGCAGGGTGGTCTGCGGACCCACGGCGGATTCCAGCAGGCGCAGGGCCAATTCCAGGGTTTGCGCCTGCGAGGCCTTGTCATGCGGCTTGCCGGCGGAATTGCCTAGGGGGAAGTCGCTGAACAGAAAACGGGGCACGGCAGCGTGTTCGACAATGTCCTTGGCGCAGCCCGTTACCACGGTGGCAATGCCATTGGCCTCCAGCTCGCGGGCGACGAGACTGATGGTCTGGTGGCAGACCGGGCAATTCGGCACCAGGACGGCGACATCGACACCATCGGCTTTGGCGCGCTTGACGATCTCCGGCGCGTCGGTCTCAAGGGTCACGCGATGGCTGCGATTGGTCGGTGCGCCATAGAACCGCGGCGCGACACTGCCGATGCGGCCGGATGCGGCGAGTTCACGCAGCGCGGGCAGTGGAAACCAGGTGCCGCTGTCGTCCGCCCTCGTGTGCACGCGATCATAGGCGATGTGCGAGATGCGCAGGTCATGATCGACCGACGTATCGCCGTCATAGACCTGATAGAACTTGGCGCCGCCGTTATAGAGCGCGCCTGGACCCTGATCGCCCTTGGCGGGATCGAAGGGGGCTGCGGTGGTGACGATGGCGACGCGTGACTGCGCCAGCGGCTTCTTCAGCGGCTGGAACGGCGCGTCGACGTGATGGGCCCAGCGATAGGGAACGTCGTAGCCGATCGCCTGATAATAGGCGCGGGTGCGGGCCATATACTGGATCGGAACATCGTCGTCGCTGGCAAAGCCGGATGTGTCGTCGCGCGCCTCGGCCATTGTTTGCACTCCCGCTTTTGCCGTCTTTCATTCATAGCTAGCTGCTGGGGTCCCGCTGTCAAGGCGCGGGGAATCCGCGCGGGATCAGGCATGGCGTTCGGAAGCATCATCGGCCGGATAATTTGCCTCGCGGCGCTGTTGCTTGCGCCGGTCGCAGGCGTGCGCGCCGAGGAGCTTCCGGTCAGCGAATTGGCGAAGCCGGGTGCAGACCGGATGCTGTCAATGACGGCTCCGGAGAAGCCCAATCTGGCGCGGGACAGCGGCGCCCGCGAGTCGATGTGTCTGATGATCGAGTCCGCAGCGCGGGCCAACGACCTGCCGCTGGAATTCTTTGCCCGCGTGATCTGGCAGGAGAGCCGGTTTCAGCCCGATGCCGTGGGTCCCGTGACGCGCAATGGCCAGCGCGCACAGGGCATCGCGCAATTCATGCCGGGCACGGCCAATGAGCGGCGTCTGCTCGATCCGTTCGATCCGGTGCAGGCGCTGCCGAAATCGGCAGAGTTTCTCAGCGAGCTGCGCAACCAGTTCGGCAATCTCGGCCTCGCGGCTGCGGCCTATAATGCAGGACCGCGCCGCGTACAGGACTGGCTCGACGGCAAGGGATACATGCCCGGCGAGACCCGCAACTATGTCTCCGCGATCACCGGCGCGACGGTGGAGGACTGGCAGGCTGCGGGCCGCAACGGCAAGACGCCGCCGCGTGCCGCGACGTCGAACTGCCGCGAGCTGATGGCACTACTGCAGCGCGCGCCCAATCCCTTCGTCACGCAACTGGAAGCGCGCGTGAAGCTCGGCGAAGCACGGCCATGGGGTGTGCAACTGGCGGCAGGCTTCAATCGTGATCGTGCCTTGATGTCCTATGCACGCGTGATGCTGCGCTTGCGCACGGTGGTCGGCGAACGCGATCCCAACCTGCTGAGTTCGCTGTTCCGAAGCCGCGGCACGCGAACCTTCTACCAGGTGAGGATCGGGACCGACACGCGTGACGAGGCCAACGATCTCTGCGGCAAGATCCGCCGGGCCGGGCAAGGCTGCCTGGTGCTGCGCAACGGCAGAGCGTGACTGCTGGCACCCTATGCATTGGCGCCTCTTGACGCCGGCGGCTTTCGGCAGCCTATGACAGGCCGGATCAACCAAGAAGAAACAAACACACGTGTCGCTTCCTGCACTGGATTCACCGAGATGGCAGGGCAGTGCGGCGGCCTTCCTTTACGGCATGCGGTCGATCACCACGACCATCCTGACGCTGGTCTTGTTCGCAACCTATATCGGCATCGGCGCGCTGGCCCATGACACGCATTTCAGCCTGTTCTGGGCGTTGGCAAGTACGTTGTTCGTCTGGGCCGGTCCCGCACAGATTATTCTTCTCGTCGCGCTCGGCTCCGGCGCCACAGTGATCCAGGCGGCGCTCGCGGTGACCGTAAGTGCGATCCGTCTGTTTCCAATGGTGGTGTCGGTGCTGCCGATGCTGCGCATGCCGGATACCAAAAAGCGACAACTGATCCTGCCATCGCACTTCATCGCAGTGACGCTCTGGGTCGAGTGTTTCCGGTTGATGCCGCTGGTCCCGCGTGAGCGACGCATCGCCTTCGTCAACGGCCTCGGCCTCGGACTTGTGTTGTCGTCGCTGACCGCGACCTTCATCGGCTATCACCTCGCGGCGAATCTGCCGCCGCTGTTCGGCGCGGCGATCCTGTTGCTGACGCCGCTGGCGTTTCTGCTGTCGACGGCGCGCAACTGCAAGCAGCTCGCCGATATCGTGGCGCTCGTGCTCGGTCTCGCGCTGTTTCCTGTCGTGTCGCTCTTCAACACCGGCGTCGATATTCTGATCTCCGGCGTCTCGGCCGGGACGATCGCCTATGGCGTGCATCGCTGGAGGCGGCGGTGAGCGACTTCATCGGCGACTGGCATGCGTTGCTCGTACTGCTGCTGGCGGGTTTCCTGCCCAATGAAGTCTGGCGCATGCTTGGCCTGTGGCTCGGCGGTGGTGTCGATGAAGAGTCCGAGATATTGGTCTGGGTGAGGGCGGTGGCCACCGCGATCCTCGCCGGCGTCATCGCGCAAATTCTGGTCGTGCCGCCCGGCGCACTCGCGAGTATTCCGCCGCCGCTGCGCTATGGTGCGGTCGCTGTCGGTCTCGTCGTCTTCGTCGCTTTCAGGCGCTCGATCTTTCTCGGCGTCGCATGCGGCGAGCTCGTGATGGTCACCGGCAAATACATCCTCGGTTGATAGACGACAGCGTTAGGCTGTATCGGCCTTGTATGACTGCGTGAACGCGATAGTCTCCGCTCAACTTAAAAATAGGGGTTGGGAGACGATATGAGATTGCGCGCAAGTTCTGCCTTGATAACCGTCATCGCTGCGCTGGGTTTTGCCGCGCCGCTCGCCCGTGCGGCGGAATATCCGACGCGCACGATCAAGCTCGTGGTGCCCTATGCAGCCGGCGGGCCGACCGACGTGCTCGCGCGTCTCGTGGCGGATTATCTCGGCCGCGACCTCAAGCAAGCGACGATCGTCGAGAACAAGCCGGGCGCGCAGGGCGCCATCGCCGCCGAAATGGTGACGCGTGCAGAGCCCGATGGCTACACGCTGTTTGTCACGGCCGCGTCCATCATGGTGCTCAATCCGCTGCTCTACAAAAAGCTGTCCTACGATCCGCAGAAAGATCTGCGGATGCTGACGGTGGTGACCGATCTGCCCGTCGTGATGGAAGTGCATCCGTCCGTGCCGGCCAAGACGGTGAAGGAATTCGTGGCCTACGCGAAGGCCAATCCGGGCAAGCTGAATTTCGGCTCGGCCGGCACCGGTGGCACGATTCACCTGGCTGGCGAGATGTTCAAGCAGATCGCCGGCGTCGAGATGACCCATGTGCCTTACAAGGGCGCCGGGCCGGCGCTGACCGATCTCCTCTCCGGTAATATCCAGGTGATGTTCGATACGCTCTCCACGGCGCTCCCGCCCGTGAAGGCCGGGTTGTTGCGGCCGCTCGGTGTCAGCTCCAAGGAGCGCAGTCCCGATCTGCCTGACGTGCCCACCGTCATCGAGAGCGGATATCCGGACTATCAGGTCGGCGTCTGGTTCGGTCTGGCGGGATCATCGAAACTGCCGGACGATGTCGTCAAGACCGTAATGGCCAGCATGGACCGCGCCCTGAACGACACTACGTTCCGCGCATCGCTGGAAAAAATCGGCTTCCCCGTACTGCGGCCGAAGACGGTCAGGGAGATCAACGAATTCGTTGACGAAGACCGGGCACGGTGGTCGAAGGTGATCAAGGCGCAGAATATCTCGCTGGATTGATCGACAGGATGCAAAAACGGTGACCAATGGTTCGTGAAAGTGAAATCCGCGCCGGCGAACTCGCCGTCGATGCACCGAAGCCGAACCATGCGGGCCTCGTCTATATCGGGCGCATCCGCACGCCCTGGACGTCGCGGCTGGAAACGCCGCGGCAGGGCCGCCATGACGGCCCGGTGTGCCGGCTCGAGATCTTCGAGCCGTGGGTGCCGGGGCTGAAGGACCTCGACCTCTACAAGCATCTCGAAGTGATCTACTGGCTGCATCTGTCGCGCCGCGACCTCGTACTGCAGAGCCCCAAGAATGACGGCAATGCGCGCGGCATCTTCTCGCTGCGCACGCCGGTGCGGCCAAACCCGCTGGGCACATCCATGGTGAGGCTGGTGGGGATCGAAGGATCGACCGTGCTGGTGCGCGGGCTGGATTGTCTGGATGAGACGCCGTTGCTGGATGTGAAGCCTGATCGCTGCGAGTTCACACCGCTGGCGCCGCCGCAGCCGGGGGACTTTCAGACGGAGTAGGGGACTTAACCTCTCCCCGCTCTTTGCGGGGAGAGGTCGCCGCGTCTTCGCGGCGGGTGAGGGGCTGTGCACGACGTTGACGCGAGTAAACGCTCTCGGGTCGGTAATTTGAAGCCGCAGGCAGCGATCCGATAGATCACCATTGCGATTGGCTGTGTGCCTTGCCCCTCACCCCACCCCTCTCCCCGCGCAGAGCGGGGAGAGGGAGCGCACGGCCGGTGCGTAGCCTACAGCGCTGCCAGTGCCGCGATCAGTTTCGTCGCGTTGTCTTCCAGCACTTTCGGGTCTTCCTTGCGCGATGCCGGCGGCAGCAGGCCGACATTGTCGTGGCGGGGCATCACATGCATGTGCAGGTGAAACACCACCTGGCCGCCGGCGGCCTCGGAATATTGTGCGACAGTCATGCCGTCGGCCTTGAAGGCCTGTTTGCAGGCAGCGGCGATCTTGTGGGCGGCGCGGATCACATGGGCGTAATCGTCCGGCGTGATGTCGAAGATATTGCGCGCAGGCGCCTTGGGGATCACCAGCGTATGGCCGGGGGAGCGCGGCATGATGTCGAGGAACGCCAGCACGTGGTCGTTCTCATAGACCTTGTAGCAGGGGAATTCGCCGCGCAGGATCTTGGCGAAGATGTTGTTCGGGTCATACGCGGTCATGGAATCCTCCGGAGAATTTCGGCGCAAATTTGGGCGACTGTCGCCGCCAGAGGGGAGCCGGTCAAGACGGCTTAATCCTGCTCGTCGCCCTTCCTGAAGGGGCCGGCTTCGGTCAATTCGCGGACAGCCTCCGCGACATATTCGCGCTCGCGCTTGAGATATTCGCCGACGGCCTGACGCAGTCCGCGATCGGCGATGTAATGCGCCGAATAGGTGGTTTGCGGCAGATAGCCCCGTGCGATCTTGTGTTCGCCCTGGGCGCCAGCCTCCACGGTCTTCAACCCGCGGCGGATGGCGAAGTCGATGGCCTGATAGTAGCAGACCTCGAAATGCAGGAACGGGTGATGCTCGATGGCGCCCCAGTGGCGGCCGAACAGCGTGTTCGAACCAATGAAATTGATGGCGCCGGCGATCCACTTGCCATCGCGCCTGGCCATGATCAGCGCGACGTCATTGCTCATGCTCTCGGCGATCAGCGCATAGAACTCACGCGTGAGATAGGGGCGTCCCCATTTGCGCGAGCCGGTCTCCATATAGAAGGCGAAGAACGCGTCCCACGCATCCTCGGTGATCTCGCTGCCGGTGAGGGGATGGATGGTGATGCCATTGGCCAGCGCATCGCGGCGCTCGCGCTTGATCGCCTTGCGATGGCGCGAATTCAGCGTCGCCAGGAAATCGTCGAAGGTGCCGTAGCCGTCATTGCGGAAATGAAACTGCTGGTCGGTCCGCTGCAGGAAGCCGCGTGCGGCGAGAAATTGCCATTCGCTCTCGCGCGCGAAAGTGATATGGACGGACGATGCATCGGTGGCCTCGCAGAGACCGACGAGGCCGCCGGCCAGCGCCGCGCCGACGCGTTCCACATCGACGCCGTCGCGGATCAACAGGCGCGGGCCGGTGGCGGGCGTGAACGGAACCGAGGCCTGCAGCTTCGGGTAATATTGCCCGCCGGCGCGCTCATAGGCATCGGCCCAGCCGCGGTCGAAAACGTATTCGCCCTGCGAGTGCGACTTCAGATAGCAGGGCACGACACCGACGATGCGGCCCTCGCTCTTGGCGATCAGATGTCGCGGTCCCCAGCCGGTGCGGGCGCAGGCCGAGTTCGATTTTTCGACAGCCGTGAAAAAGGCGTGGGACACGAACGGGTTGTAAGTGGGCTTCGAGGCGCAACCATTGGCCGCCGGGGCCAGCGTATCGAGGCTCTCAATGCCACCGAGATCGGCATGACCGGTGGCGCAGGCATCCCAGTCCGTGGCCGGAATCTGGCTGATGGACGCCACTGCTTCGAGCGTAATTTCCGATGACGTCATCAATCACTTGAACCGGTCATATGCGATCAACCGTCGCGGTGACCGCTCCTAAGATTGTGCATCGCGCCGGACACTTCAAGACCCACTCCGTCATGCCCGGGTTTGTCCCGGGCATCCACGTCTTGGTCACAAGCGCCGTAAGCAAGAGAGGCGTGGATGGCCGGGACAAGCCCGGCCATGACGGCGTTCTTTTCAATTTACGGCACAAAGCCCTCGAAGGTCATCTGGTCGGCATGGCGGGCGGTGACGGCACGCTGTTTCGGCGTGCGCACGGTCCAGGTCAGGAGCGCGCAGCCGAACAGGTTGCGGGCGATCCAGGGCGCTGGGGCCGGCAGTTCCTTGACCCAATAGGAGACGAAATGCGGGCGGGTGCGGAAGGCGTGGCGGAGATGGCGCATGCCGTCGCGCTGGGCTGGCGTCAGTGTCAGCCACTCGCCGTCGTCATAGGTGCGCTGGGCGGTGATGCCGCGCGGAATCTCGGGGGCGATCTCGCGCATCGCGAGAACCTGATCGGGATCGAACGACATCCAGGCAACCGGCCCGCGATAGGTTTTGAGAATCTCGGCGACGCGGGTGACCAGTTTGCGGTCGCCGTCGAAATGGCTCTTGATCTCGATCACGAGCCCGACGCGGCCATCGATCAGAGCGAGCAGATCGCCGAGCGTCATCATGCGCTCCGGCGTGTCCTTGAAGGCAATTTTCTTGAGTTCGGTGGAGGTCTTCGCGCGCAAGGGGCCGGAGCCCTCGGTCAGGCGGCCGAGTTCATCGTCATGATGCACCATCGCCTCGCCGTCGGCGGTGAGCTGCACATCGGTCTCGATGCTGAAATTGCCTGATATGGCGGCGTGCATGGCGCCGGGCATGTTCTCGACAATGCCGCGGGCAGGGTCGTGCAGGCCACGATGCGCGACCGGCCGGGCGATGAGCCAGTCAGGTGCGCGCATCGGGATTGTCCTTGAATGCGTCCTGGATCAGATGACTTCGAACACTGCATCGACCTCGACCGCGCAATCGGCGGGCAGCGAGGCGACACCGACAGCGGCGCGGGAATGGCGGCCCTTGTCGCCGAAGGCTGCGACCATCAGATCCGAGGCGCCGTTGATGACGGTCGGTGCGTCGATGAAATCCGGCGTCGAATTGACGAAGCCGCCGAGGCGGACGACGCGTGCAACCTTGTCGAGATCGCCGAGGGCAGCCTTGACCTGAGCGAGCAGGTTGATCGCGCAAACGCGGGCGGCATTGACGCCCTGTTCGATGGTCACGCTGGCGCCGAGCTTGCCCTTGGCGATCAGCTGGCCGTTCGCGTCCTTGCAGATCTGACCGGAGACGAACAGCAGATTACCCGTGCGGACGAAGCCGACATAATTCGCCACGGGGCTGATGGGCTCGTGAAGCTTGACCCCCAGATCCGCAAGTTTCTGCTCGACAGTGCCTGCCATTATGATTCCCCAAATGATTGATGAAGTGCCCGAACAAAACTCCCCAAAGGGTTCAGGCACCGTCTGTTTCACCCATACCGCGTCGCCGCGCAAGTGACGATCCGGCGACGCCGGGCCGCCCCGCAATAGTGCGGTTCTGGCAAGATTTGCTGCAGAATGTGGCATTTGCGCAGTGCGAATCCGGCGCGGCCGTAGTTGCGACGCAATAGGACGCTCTCTATTGTTGTAGTTCCAGAATCCAGGGAAAACCCATGCGCCGCATTTCCTCCGTTTCGCGATTCCAGGCTGCCTCGCTGGCACTGACCATGGCGGCCTTTGCGGCGCCGGTGTCGGCATTCGCGGCTCCGCCTGCTGCGGGCACGCCGTTCGTGGCGCATCAGGCGCTGTATGAGCTGAAGCTGTTGAAGTCGCGCGGCAATGCCAGCGTCAACAGCGCCAGCGGCCGCATCCTCTATAATTTTACCGGCAGTGCCTGCGAAGGCTACACGTCGGATTTCCGTCAGGTTTCGGAGCTGAACAGCGGCGAGGACAAGACCACGCTGAGCGATCTGCGCTCTACCAGCTGGGAAGCCGGCGATGGCAAGAGCTATCGCTTCAAGATCGACACCCGCATGAATGATGGCGATGCCAGCGCCGTCGATGGCATGGCGGAGCGGGAGGGCGATCACGTCACCGTTAAGCTCAAGCAGCCGGTGGCCAAGACCTTCACGCTGGAGGGCTCCACCGTATTTCCGACCGAGCAGATCCACCGCATCATCGCCGCCGCACGCGAAGGCAAGTCGGTGCTGGAACTGAATGTCTATGACGGGTCGGATACCGGCGAGAAAGTCTACAGCACGCTCACGGTGATCGGGCAGGCGATCCCGGGGGATCGCAAGGTCAACGAGCCAGATCCTTCGACGGGCGATGACGGCATGAAAAAGCTGACCCGCTGGCCGGTCACCGTCAGCTATTACGACAAATCGGCCAAATCCTCCGACGGCGGCGAGCAGACACCGGTCTATGCGATGTCGTTCGAACTCTATGAGAACGGCGTCTCGCGGTCGCTGATGCTGGACTACAATGACTTCGTCATCGGCGGCGCCATGAGCAAGTTCAATGTGAAGGACAGCAAGCCTTGTAAGTGAGGGGAGCTGTTCGCCCCATCTCTCGACTGTCATCCCCGCCTAGTGCGCCTTCGGCGCACGAGGGGCGGGGATCCATAACCACAGTCGACAAAGTTAGAACTCTGTCAGCATCTCCAGCGCTCAAGTTTTGAACTCGGAGTCTATGGGTCCCCGCCTTCGCGGGGACGACAGCCATAAACCTAAAAGCCTATCTCACTCCGCCCGCGACAGCCGCATGCTGTCCAGCAAACGCAGCCCACCGCCGCTTTCGCTCTTCAGCAACTTCTTCACCGCGCTCGATGCCGCGATCTCGTAATGGTCGGCATAGGCTTCGTGGTTCTTCTCGATATCGTCGAGACGATACAGATAGTTCACCATCAGGCTGGCGGATTCACGCAGGCCCTTGGCTGACGTGTCGCCGAGCCAGTCGATGCGCTCGAGCCGAGCGCCGTTGCCGAGATGGAAGCGGGCGACGGAATCGATCGGGCCGCCGCGCGGGCTCTTGGCTTTCAGGAAGTAGTGCGCGGCGAGCTGCTCCATCACCGGTTTGAGCTGCGCCGTCAGCGCTGTGTCGTTGACCCATAGCGGATCGGCGAGCATGTCGACCAGCGCTTGATCTTCATTGGACAGGTTGAGGTCATCGGCCTTCTTGAGCCACTTCATGAAACCCGGCACCGGCGACAGTGTCACGAAAGTGTCGAGCTTCGGCAATTCGCGGCGCAGTTCCTCGACCACCTGCTTGATCAGGAAGTTGCCGAACGAAATGCCGCCGAGACCGCGCTGGCAGTTGGAGATCGAATAGAACACCGCGGTGCGCGCGCGCTCAATCGGCACTGGCTGGCGATCGACGGCGAGCAGCGGCGCGATGGCGCCCGGAATGGTTTCGGTGAGGGCGACCTCGACGAAGATCAGCGGTTCATCGACAAGCGCAGGGTGGAAGAACGCGTAGCAGCGGCGATCGACGGGATCGATCCGGCGGCGCAGATCGTCCCAGTCGTGAATCTCATGCACCGCTTCATATTTGATGACTTTTTCGAGCACATTGGCGGGCGTGGACCAGTCGATCTTGCGCAGCACCAGAAATCCCCTGTTGAACCACGATGCCAAGAGATGAACGACGTCGCGATCGACGGCGTTGAGGTCTTTGTTACCATTCTTCAGATCGAGAAGATCTTCACGCATCTTCACGAGTTCGCTGGTCGCGTTCGGCGCGCGGTTCAGCCGGCGAAACAGTTCCTGTCGCTGCGGCTCGGATGCGAAATGCAATTCGCCAGAGACGTCACCGGTCGGCTTGGCACGCCATGCTTCGATGGCCTTTTCAAGCTTGTCACGATCGGGACCGTAATTCTGTGCGAGGTTCTCGAAGAAGGTGAGGCGGCCGGCCTCGTCGAGACTCTTGTAGCGATCGAGCACGCCGCGCGCGAGGACCGTGCCGGACGCTTCGCCGCGTCCTGACAACAGCTCCGTACAGAGTTCGATCAAATCCGATGCGTTCTGTTTAGGATCGACAGATGCGGGACCGAGCCGCAGCAGAGTGCGTCCGCGTTCCGAGATGGATGCGAGGAGGTCGGAGAAGAAGGAGTCATTGCTCATGGTGAATCAATTCCCGGGCTGGCAGTTCAACCAGTCTGCTTCAATATAGCCCATAGCGAGGCATATTGCGCGATCATTTGAAGCATGAAACAATTGTGAGTGGGGAGCGCTTCGGCAAGAGAATTGCATTCGTTTCTGACTGCGGCCGGATCGCTGAAAACAGAGGAATTCAGGATGAAGCGGATCGCATCGAAGCGTGGTGTTGTGGCGGCTCTGGCACTCGGAGCGTTGCTGAGCAGTGGCTCGGCATTTGCCCAACAAACCATCAAGGTTGGCTGGACCATCCCGGCCGAAGAATCCAAATACTGGATGATGAAGCGTCCGCAGGAATTTGCGGATCTCGGCAAGAAATACAATATCGAGTGGGTGCAGTTTCAGGGCACCGCGCCGATGACGCAGGCACTCGCGGCCGGCGCGCTGGATTGCGCGACGCAATCGGTGCTGGCACTGGCGCAGGGCGTGCAGAGCGGCAACCTCAAGGCTTCGATCGTTGCGCAGCACGTGTTCGAAAAGCCGGGCAGCTTTTCGGTCTATTGGGCGGTAAAGGACGACTCGCCGATCAAGACCATCGCCGACCTCAAGGGGAAGACGATGTCGATCAATACGCTGGGCTCCGGCATCTATGGCCCGATGGCGATCCTGCTGAAGCAGGCCGGTCTCGATCCCGCCAAGGACGTCAAGCTGGTTGAAGTCGGCTTCGCGCTCTCGGAAGAAGCGCTGCGTTCGGGCCGCGTCGATTCCGCCGTGATGAACCAGCCTTTCGCCGCGCGCATGGAAGCCAAGGGCGGCACCCGCAAGCTGTTCTCGCTATCGCAGCAGCAGGACGGCATCGTGCACATTCTCGAAGCCTGCCGCGCCGACTTCATCGAGAAGAATCCGGAGCTGGCCAGGATGTATGTGCGCGATCTGACGCTGGGCATGCAGAAGGCGCTGGCCAATCGCGACGAAACCCTGAAGGTTGTCAACGAAGTGATGAAGGCGCCGATCCCGGTGCTGGAAACCTATCTGCTCAAGGACAACGATTTCGCCAGGGATCCGGGCGCCGCGCCGAATTTTGACGCGATCCAGAAGATGCTCGACACCTATGTCGAATCCGGAATGCTGCCGAAGAAGCTCGGCGTCTCCGAGCTGAAGGGCAAGGTCGTCGCGCCGATCAAGTAACGGCGTCGCTCACCTACAAACAATGACACTCTCTCCGTCATGCCCGGCCTTGTGCCGGGCATTTTCGTTTGCTCGAGCCTTTCCGCCGTCATTGCGAGGAGCGAAGCGACGCGGCAATCCAGTTCTTTATTTGAAGAGAGACTGGATTGCTTCGTCGCAAGGGCTCCTCGCAATGACGGAGGAGACAAGCAGTGATTGTTGCTATTCGCTCGTCGCGTCCGACATGCCGCTGTCGATCAGGAGATCCAGCGTGTATTTGATCGTTGCGCGCTCGTCGTCGCTGAAGCGGCTCAGCAGCTCTGTCTCATGTTCGAGCGCCGCCTTCTGCACGGGCTTGACGCGCGCGCGGCCTTTCGCGGTCAGGTAGAGCGTGACGCGGCGCCGATCGTTCGAGGTGCTCTTGCGCTTCAGCAGATCGTCGCGCTCCATGCGGTCGAGCACTTTCGTCAGGCCGGGTTGCTTCATCAAAGCCATTGCGGCGAGCTCGCCAACCGAGAGCCCTTCGACATCGGCAAGGCAGGCCAGGACGCGCCATTCCGGCACGGTGAGGTCCCATTCCTTCAGACGCGCGTGAAACGAGCTGGAGACATTGAAGCTGGCGCGCGCCAGCAGATAAGACAGGTAGCTGCGTGCAAAACTGTTGCTGGCTAGGGCAGGCGCACGTGGCTGTGCCTTGTCGATGCGGCGGAGTTGTCCGGAGTGGAACACGAGGGGATCGTGATTGCGCTCGACGAAGTGCACGACTTCACCGACCAGGATCGTGTGGTCGCCGCCGGGATAGCGCGCCCAGGTCTTGCATTCGAAGATCGGTGCGAGGCCTTCGATCAGCGGTGCGCCGCTGATGCCCGGCGCATGGGCGATATCAGCAAACTTGTCGGAGCCGCGACGGCCGAAACGCATCGCGAGCTCGCCATGATCGGCACCGAGAAAATGGATAGCGAAAGCGTCGGCTTCGACGAAGGGATCGTGGCTAGGCGAAGATTTGGCGACGCTCCACAGCACCAGCGGCGGGTCGAGCGAGACCGATGAAAACGAATTGGCGGTCATGCCGACGGGATGATCGCCATTGGTGGCGGTGACCACGGTGACGCCGGTCGGAAACTGGCCCAGCGCCTGACGGAAGGTGGCGGGGTTGACCGCCTGCGCCTTGTCCGGGAGCTTGCTATCCGCGACCTTGTCCTGCGCCGTCTTGTCAAACGCCATGGAATTCGCCGCTCCGCAACATCAGCGACTGCCCAAAATACAGCGCCGGATTGTCCTTCAAGATTAAAAATATTCCTTTTCATATAACATGACCGCGCCTATCATCCAACCATAATCGCTTTAAAACACGGAGAAACGGCATGCTGGCGGATCGCATCGAGGCGAAATGGATCGACGCATTCTGCGAGATCTTCGAACGCTGCGCGGTCAAGCCCGGCGACACTGCCGCCATCCTCTCCGAGACGCAATCGCGCGCGCTGAATGTGCACATTGCCGAATTGGCATTGCTCCGCATGGGCGCGCGGCCGTTCCACGTTGTGGTGCCGACGCCGCGCAACAAGCAGGTCGTGCCGATCCGCTCCACCGGCGCGTCCGAAGCGATCCAGCAACTCGGGCCGGTTGTATCAGCGCTGCAGCAGGCCGGCTTCGTGGTCGACTGCACCATCGAAGGCCTGATGCATGCCAAGGAAACACCGGAGATCCTGAAGGCCGGCGCGCGCATTCTCGTGATTTCCAACGAGCATCCGGAAGCGCTTGAGCGCATGGTGCCGGACTCGGCGCTCGAAAAGCGCGTGCGCGCGGCGGCGAAGATGCTGCGCGGCACGAAGCACATGAAGGTGACCTCGAAGGCGGGCACCGATCTGGACGTCAACATGGAAGGCGCAGCCACCGTCGGCGTCTGGGGCTGGACCGACAAGCCGGGCACGCTGGCACATTGGCCGGGCGGCATCGTGGTGAGCTTCCCGAAGAGCAAGACCATCAATGGCACGGTGGTGATGGATGCAGGCGATATCAACCTGACCTTCAAGCGCTATCTGACGTCGCCGGTGCGGATGCTGTTCAAGGACGACTATCTCACCGGGCTGACGGGCGAGGGCGCTGACGCCGAGATGATGAAGCGCTATCTCGCGGCGTGGGGCGACCGCGAAGCCTATGCCGTGTCGCATGTGGGCTGGGGCATGAATCCCAATGCGCGTTACGAGGCGCTGCAGATGTATGACCAGCGCGATACCAACGGCACGGAAATCCGCGCGGTGGCCGGCAACTTCCTGTTCTCGACCGGTGCCAATGAATTCGCGGGCCGTTACACCGCGGGGCATTTCGATCTGCCGATCTTCAAGACCACGATCACGCTCGACGGCGTGGATGTGATCAAGGACGGCGTCGTGCAGGACGTGTTCGGCTGAGTCCGAACACGTCCCTCCAAGCTCCGGGCTATCTGGTCACGGGCACGATCTCTTCTGCCGAGATCAAGCCGGCCTGAGGCAGCCGATAGCCCTTAACAATTGCATAGATCGCGGGGATCACGATCAGGGTTAGCAGTGTCGACGAGATCATGCCGCCGATCATCGGCACCGCGATGCGCTGCATGATTTCCGAGCCCGTGCCGGTGCTCCACATGATCGGCAGCAGGCCCGCCATGATGGCGACCACCGTCATCATCTTGGGGCGGACGCGTTCGACAGCTCCCTCCATGATGGCGTCGTACAGGTCGTTGCGCGTCAGAAATCGTCCTTCAATGTCCCGTCGCGCCTGGATCGCGGTCAATGCCTGATTCAAGTAGATCAGCATCACCACGCCGGTCTCGGCGGCAACGCCGGCCAGCGCAATGAAGCCGACGACGACTGCAACCGACAGGTTGAAGTCGAGCCACCACATCAGCCACAGGCCGCCGACCAGCGCGAACGGCAGCGACAGCATGACGATCATCGTTTCGGTGATCGACCGGAAGTTCAGGTAAAGCAGCAGGAAGATGATCAACAGCGTCACCGGCACGACGATCTTCAGGCGCGCCGTCGCACGTTCGAGATATTCGTACTGGCCGCTCCACATCACGTAGTAGCCAGGCGGAAATTGAATGCTCGCCTGGACCGCGCGCTGTGCGTCGGCCACGTAGCCGCCGAGGTCGCGGTCGCGGATGTCGACATAGATGTAGGTGGCCAACTGTCCGTTCTCCGTCCGGATCGACGTCGGCCCTCTCGCCAGCGCAATCCTGGCCACTTCGCCGAGCGGGACCGCGCCACCTCCGGGCATCGGCACCAGCACGTCGCTGGCGATGGCCTGCGGGCTGTCTCTGAGGTCGCGGGGGTACCGCATGTTGACAGTGAAGCGTTGCCGGCCTTCCACGGTCGTCGTTACCGTCTGGCCGCCGAGCGCGGTTCCGATCACGTCCTGGACGTCCTGGATCATGATGCCGTAGCGCGCCAATGCCTCTCGATCCGGTGTCACATCGAGGTAGTAGCCGCCGATGCCGCGCTCGGCATAGGCCGACGATGTGCCCGGCACCGCCTTGAGCACCTGCTCGATCTGCCTGGCAAGCCGATCGATCTCGACGAGGTCGGTGCCGATCACCTTCACGCCGATGGGCGTGCGGATGCCTGTCGACAGCATGTCGATGCGGGCCTTGATCGGCATGGTCCAGGCATTCGACACGCCCGGAAACTGCAGCGCCTTGTCCATCTCGGCGATCAGTCCATCGACCGTGAGACCGGATCGCCACTCTTCCTTCGGCTTGAGGTTAATGATTGTCTCGAACATTTCGGAGGGCGCCGGATCGGTCGCCGTGGCAGCGCGCCCCGCCTTGCCATAGACCGAAGCCACCTCCGGAAAAGACCGAATGATCCTGTCCTGCATCTGCAGCAGTTCTCCGGCCTTGGTGACGGAGATGCCCGGCAGCGTCGTCGGCATATACATGAGCGTGCCCTCGTTCAGACTGGGCATGAACTCGGTCCCGAGCTGACGAGCCGGCCAGACGCTCGCCGCGAGAACGGCGACTGCGAGCAGGACGACCAGAGTCTTCGCGCGCATCACAACGGTGATGACAGGCCGGTAGACCCAGATCAGAAAGCGGTTGATCGGATTCTTGTGTTCCGGAACGATCCGGCCGCGAACGAAGATGATCATCAGGGCCGGGACCAGCGTCACCGACAGGATGGCGGCGGCTGCCATCGAAAACGTCTTGGTGAACGCCAGAGGACTGAACAGCCGTCCTTCCTGGGATTCCAGCGTGAAGATCGGCATGAACGACACGGTGATGATCAACAGGCTGAAGAACAGTGCCGGGCCGACTTCGGAGGCTGCCTCGATCAGGACCTCGACGCGCGACTTGCCGGGATCCGCGCGTTCGAGATGTTTGTGGGCGTTCTCGATCATGACGATGGCGGCATCGACCATGGCGCCTATGGCGATCGCGATGCCGCCGAGACTCATGATGTTGGAGCCAAGACCGAGTAGCTTCATGGCGCCGAACGCCATCAGCACGCCGACCGGCAGCATCAGGATCGCGACCAGCGCACTGCGAACATGCAGCAAGAACAAAATGCAGACGAGTGCGACGACAACGCTTTCCTCCAGCAACGTGTGCTTGAGCGTGGCGATGGCGGCGTTGATCAGGTTCGAGCGGTCGTAAACCGGAACGATTTCGACGGAATTCGGCAGACTGCTGGCGATCTCCTTGAAGCGCTTCTTGACGTTCTCGATGACGTCGAGCGCATTGACGCCGAAACGCTGCAGCACGATGCCGCTGGCGACTTCGCCTTCACCATTGAGTTCGGTGATGCCGCGCCGCTCGTCGGGGCCCAGTTCGACGCGCGCGACGTCGCGCAGCAGGACGGGCGTGCCGTTGTTGGTCTTGAGCACGACATTGCCGAGGTCGTTGATCGACTTCAGATAGCCCTTGCCGCGGATGACATATTCGAATTCGGACAGCTCCACCGTGCGACCGCCGACATCGGCGTTGCTGGCGCGAATAGCGTCGCGCATCTTCTGCATGGTGATGCCGAGGTCGCGCATCCGAAGCGGATCGAGCACGACGTTATATTGCTTGACGAAGCCACCGACGCTGGCGACTTCAGCGACGCCTTCGGCTTTGGCGAGCGCAAACTTCAGATTCCAGTCCTGGATCGCCCGTGTGTCGGCAAGGTTCAATTCCTTGGACATGATCGCGTATTGGTAGACCCAGCCGACGCCGGTGGCATCGGGGCCCATCGTCGGCGTGACGCCGGCGGGCAGGCGGGATGTGGCTCCGTTCAGGAATTCGAGAACGCGCGACCGGGCCCAGTAGATGTCGGTCCCGTCTTCGAAGATGACATAGACGAACGACACGCCGAAGAACGAGAACCCGCGCACCACTTTCGACTTCGGCACCGTGAGCATTGCCGTCGTCAATGGATAGGTGACCTGATCCTCGATCACCTGCGGCGCCTGGCCGGGGTACTCGGTATAGACGATAACCTGCGTGTCGGAGAGATCCGGGATGGCGTCGAGCGGCAGATGCGCCAGCGCGTAGATGCCCGCGGCTGCGGCGAATCCTGTGCCGAACAACACCAGCAGCAGATTACGCGCCGACCATGCGATGATGCGGGCGATCATTGTGGGCTCCTCGCGTCGGAAAAGCCCTTCAACGCGGCCTTCAGATTGCTTTCTGCATCGATCAGGAAATTGGCCGAAATGACGACTGGTTCGCCGTCTGCGATTCCCTCGCGGATTTCGACATAGCCGCCGCCGCGACGGCCGAGTCCGACGCTGCGCGGTTCGAAGCGCCCCTGTCCTTTGTCGATGAACACCGATTGCCGGGTGCCGGTGTCGATCACAGCGCTCTCGGGGACGGACACGACCGGATCCGCACCTCCGGTCTCGATCGAAGCGTCGATATACATGTCCGGTAGCAGAGCGAGATCGGCGTTTGTGAGTTCGATACGGACGCGTGTCGTCCGGGTCTCGCGATTGACCTGCGGGTAGATCACGTTGATCTTGCCGGCAAACGGCCTGCCGGAGAGGCTACGCGTCCGGACGTTCACCGGCTGTCCGACGGCGATGGCTCCAAGATCGCGCTCCGCGACATCGACCATCGCCCAGACCAGCGACGTGTCGGCGATACGAAAGAGGATGTCGCCGGGTTGCGCCCGCATCCCTTCGATGGCGTTGCGCTCGAGAACGATGCCGTCCCGCGGTGCGGCCCAGGCGATGGAGATCGGGACGATGCGGCTCTTCTCGATCTCGGCAATCACCGTGTCCGGAACGTCGAGATTCATGATCCGTTGACGCGACCCACGCCCATACAGTCCATCGCCGCCCGTCGTCTTCGACGTGATGGTGGCGACGTATTCCGCCGCAGCGGACGAGATCGCGGGGCTGTAGATATCCATCAAGGGCTGCCCGCTGCGGACCTTCGTGCCGGTGGTGACATCGGCAACCTTCTGCACCCAGCTTTCCGCACGCATCGAGATCACGGAGATGCGCCGCTCGTCGAGCTGGATCGTGCCGGGTGCGCGGATCGTCGTCCGGATCACGCGCTTGGCGGCTGGCTCGGACTTCACGCCTGTGCGCTGTATCTTGCCCGGAGAAAGCTTGACTGATCCATCGTCGGAATCGTCGCCGTCGAACACCGGGATGTAATCCATCCCCATGGAGTCCTTCTTCGGTGTCAGCGACGTGTCCGGCAGGCCCATTGGATTGCGGTAATACTTGATCCTACGCTCTGTACTCACCAAGTTCGGACCCGGCATCGGCTCGGCTACGATGTCCTCGAAGTTGATGTCAGCGTTTGCCGGAACGGCGCGGTAGTTGCGGCCGTCCGGCGTTTTCTTCGTCGTTGACGAGTATGCGGGCTTCCCGTCCGGATCCTGATAGTAGATCGGCGCGCCGGCTTCCTGCGCATCGGCGGGGGTGACTACGGCGAGGGCGTGCGTCAACGGTCGCTGCGCGATGATGAATCCGCCTCCGGCCGCCGCGATGAACGCGGCGGCCGTACCAGCTAAAACGGCGCGGTTCATTTCTGCGCCGTGATGACGAGCTTGTTCTCGACGGAGCCTGTTTCTCCCTGCACCTTGGCGCCCAGAGAAAGCTGCCAGCGACCGGCCATTCCGAAAGTGGCCTTGAACTTGTACGTGCCGGGCTCGGCCCCCGATACTGGCGTGACCTTGGTGGCCATCTCCTGCATGCCGTCAGGAGCCATGTCGAGACGGGTTGCAAAAATGACGGCGTCCGGCACGGGCTTGCCGGTCTTGGTGTTCATCAAGCGGACGGTGATGATCTTGTCGGGGCCGGCCTGAACGGACTGATCGACGAGCTCGAACGTGTAGTCCTTGATGTCAGCCAGTGCAGCCGTGCTTGCGCTGCCCAAAGCGACAGCGAGCAACGCAGCCCGGAAGGCGCGCGGGGAGTTAGACGTTTTCATGGTTTGGTATCCTCGATTGAATCTGATGTGCCGCGAACGGCATGCGTCATCCGCGCGCCTGGAGGCACACGGCAGCGACGGCGCTCAGCGCCGCTCAGATCGAAGTGCGAGGAGGGTGTTCCGGAGGGGGACGGTTGACGCCATCGGTCAGCGCGTCATTTAGCACCGAGTGGTAGGTTCGGACGGCGTGGCGAACCGTCATGGGTGGCGCCAGGGAAGGCCCCGCCTGGGCGGTCTTCAACGCGCAAATCGCGAGAAGTGGACAGTCCTGGCAATCCTTACTCTTCTGTTCGGATGGGCAGCAGGGCATGTCTCCAGACATCGCCGACATGTCGGTCATCGTGGCCGACGGCCCGTTGGCAGCCGCCGGAGTCACCATTGGCGCCACCGACAGGCCGATGGTCACGAAGATCGCCAGAAAGAGTTTCAGGAGCCGACGAAGATCCATATTTGACCATCTCACGGCCACCACAGCGTGGGAAGCCCGGACACATCACAAGTTCGCAATCCCTATGGGGATTATGTCCTTGGCTTCTCCGGCCCGTCATAGGCAATGCCGCGGATCACCGCGGCACTGCCGAACTTCTTACGGAGATCGTCCATCGCGCGTTCGGCATGCGATGAGCGGCGGTCGAGCATGTTGTCGTCGCCGGCCTCGTTGCCGGGCTTGAGCGCGCTGACACCAGTGCCGATCAGGCGGAAGGCGGTGCCGTCGATTTCCTTTGCCAGCATCTCGCGGCTGATATCGAAGATGCGCGCGGCCATCTGCGTCGGCGACTGGATCGACTGCGAGCGGGTGCGCTGGCGAAAATCCGCGGTCTTGAGTTTCAGTGTGACTGTGGTGCCGGACAATTCGCTGCTCTTGAGACGCGATGAAACCTTCTCCGACAGTCGCCACAGAATCTTTTCCAGCGTGGCGTAGTCGCGGATGTCCTCGTTGAACGTCGTTTCGTTGGAAATCGTTTTGGCGCCGCGATCGGCGACGACAAGGCGATCGTCGATGCCGCGGGCGAGGCGCCACAGCCTGCGGCCTTCGCCGCCGAACTGTTTCATCAGGTCGGTCTCATCGGCGCGCTGTAGATCGCTGATCTTGCGAAAGCCGCGCTGCGAGAGTTTCTCCGCGGTCGCCGGGCCGACGCCGTAGATGAAGCTGACGGGCCGATCCGCGAGCATGGCCACAGCGTCTTCCTGATCGAGCGTGGCGAAGCCGCGGGGCTTGTCGAGATCGCTGGCAATCTTGGCGAGGAATTTGTTCACCGACAGACCGACCGAGACCGTGATGCCGACAGTGCGCTCGATATCGGCAGCGAATTTCGCCAGCACCTTGGCCGGGATCATGCCGTGGACGCGCTGCGTGCCTGAGAGATCGAGAAAGGCTTCGTCGATCGACAATGGTTCGACCAGCGGCGTCAGCGCTTGCATGGCATGGCGCACCTCGCGGCCGACGCGGACATATTTCGCCATGTCGGGCCGCACCACGACGGCGTCGGGACAGAGATCGAGCGCCTTGAACATCGGCATAGCCGAGCGCACGCCATAGGTGCGCGCGATGTAGCAGGCGGCGGACACCACGCCGCGCTTGCCGCCGCCGATGATCACGGGCCGATCGACGATGTCGGGATTGTCGCGCTTCTCGACGGTGGCGTAGAACGCATCGCAGTCGATATGCGCCAGCGTCAGCGACGGCAGCGCGTGGTGTCGCACCAGGCGCGGCGACCCGCATGACGTGCAGCGCTTGACGCGTGCATCCAGATCGACGAGGCAATCCCGGCAGAAGCAGCGCGGTCCGCTCAGCTCTGCCGGAGAGGAGCTCACGTAAAGTCCTGCCCGCGGGGATCGAGCGCCTGCCGCGCGGCGGCGATGGTGGTGGGATCCAGTTGCGACGACGCCGAAAACGCCTTCACGGTCTCGTCGTCGCGCAGCACGAAATCGAGCACGCTGACGAGGAACTGTGGATCCTTTGCAGCCGAGCGGAGGGTCTCCGGACCGATTCCACTCTCGGACAGGAACAGGCCCAGCCGCTCAGGTTCCCCGGCAACGAAGGACAGCGCCTGAATCGCAACGATTTCAGCAACTTCGCTGGGGTGGCGCTGGGGTTTTTTCATCACGCGTGTTTGCCTTTCCGTAACTTATCGTCTCTATTTTAAGTCATCATGCCCGAGTCACCGGGGCGATTCCAGTTGCAGGGATACGCGCGGTACACGGGCACTTCGGCGGGGTGGCCGAAGTGAATTTGGAAGTTCGCTTCGAACATCACATTGGCCGGTGACGCAGGGCAATCATGCTCCGCGAAACAAGAACGCTCGGGTTCTGGATTGGAGGGCGGGATGGCAAAAACCGTCCTGATCGTGGAGGACAACGAGCTCAACATGAAGCTCTTCCGTGACCTGCTGGAAGCCCATGGCTATCAGACTGTCGGCACGAGCAATGGTTATGAAGCGCTCGATCTTGTCCGCTCGCTCCGCCCCGATCTCATCCTCATGGATATTCAGCTACCGCAGGTCTCCGGTCTCGAAGTCACCGGCTGGATCAAGAAGGATCCTGCGATCAGCATGATCCCCGTCGTCGCCGTCACAGCCTTCGCCATGAAGGGCGACGAAGAACGTATCCGCGAAGGCGGCTGCGAAGCCTATTTGTCAAAGCCCATTTCGGTCGGAAAATTTATCGAAACCGTGCGTCGGTTCATCGGTTAGGGAGTTCCCTATGTCAGCGCGTATTCTTGTCGTCGATGACATCCCCGCCAACGTGAAGCTTCTGGAAGCCCGTCTCTCGGCGGAGTATTTCGACGTCATCACCGCGTCCAACGGCGCACAGGCGCTGGAAGTCTGCGCGCGTTCCGAATGCGATCTGATCCTGCTCGACGTCATGATGCCCGACATGGATGGCTTCGAGGTCTGCCGTCGCCTGAAAGCCAATCCGAAGACGCATTTCATTCCGGTGGTCATGGTCACCGCGCTGGATTCGCCGTCGGATCGCGTGCGCGGCCTGGAAGCCGGCGCCGATGACTTCCTCACCAAGCCCGTCGCCGATGCCGTGCTGGTGGCGCGCGTGCGCTCGCTGACGCGTCTGAAGATGATGACCGACGAACTGCGCATGCGCGCCATCACCTCGCTGGAAATCGGCGTGCAGGCGCCTGAGCGCAGCGCCGTGTCTGATCTGGGTGTGGGTGGACGCATCCTGCTGGTCGACGATCGTCCGTCATCCTATGAGCGGCTGGCGCCCGTCCTGTCGGCCGAACACACCGTCGATGTCGAACCCAATCCGACTGAGGCGCTGTTTCATGCCGCCGAGGGCAATTACGATCTGCTCATTGTCTCGCTGAGCCTCGAGAATTACGACGGATTGCGGCTGTGCAGCCAGGCGCGTTCGCTGGAGCGCACGCGGCAGATTCCGATTCTCGCCATTGCCGATGCCGATAACAATCCGCGGCTGCTGCGCGGTCTCGAGATCGGCGTCAACGACTACCTGATGCGCCCGGTGGACAAGAACGAGCTGCTGGCCCGCGCCCGCACGCAGGTCCGCCGTCGCCGTTATACCGATCATCTGCGCGACAACGTTCAGCACTCCATCGAAGCTGCGATCACCGACGGTCTGACCGGACTGCACAACCGCCGCTACATGGAAAGCCATCTGGAAACGCTGGCAGAGCAGGCGGCCACCCGCGGCAAGCCGCTGGCGCTGATGATGCTCGACATCGACTTCTTCAAGTCGATCAATGACAATCATGGCCATGATTGCGGTGACGACGTGTTGCGCGAATTCGCCGTTCGCATTCGCAAGTCGATCCGCGGCATCGATCTGGCCTGTCGCTACGGCGGCGAGGAATTCGTCATCGTCATGCCCGAGACAGACATGCACGTCGCCAGCATGGTGGCCGAGCGTCTGCGCCGCTCGATCGCCGGCGAGCCGTTCTCCATCGACAAGGGCAACAAGCGCATCGAGGTCACGATCTCGATCGGGTTGTCGACGCTGGAGAAGAAAGGCGAGCCCGTCGCCGACGTGCTCAAGCGTGCCGACGTGGCGCTGTATCGCGCCAAGCACGACGGTCGCAACCGCGTGGTTGCTGCGGCCGCTTAAGTTACTATCAGAGACGCGTTCGTGCTGACGGTTGCGACCATCGCGACGGCGGCGAGATGGGGCGCGATCCTGTATCGAAAGTCTGCGTGACCTGCCGGGCCGC
The DNA here is from genome assembly GCF_013359755.1 of Tardiphaga robiniae. Taxonomy (GTDB): domain Bacteria; phylum Pseudomonadota; class Alphaproteobacteria; order Rhizobiales; family Xanthobacteraceae; genus Tardiphaga; species Tardiphaga robiniae. Next base: position 85,039 of record NZ_JABMCJ010000091.1, read on the forward strand.
ACAATAAGCCGGGCGCGTCATGCGTGCGCGCAGATAGGCGTCGGCTTCTTTCGTCGGCAATTCCTTATCGATCACAAGTTTGTCGAGTGCGCAGGCGAGGGCATCCGCGCCCGGCTTGGTGCCGGTGGCGTCGCAGGTCCAGCCGCTCAGGAATACTGCTCTGGTATCGAAGCGCGAGCTGAAGGCAAGGCACTGTTTCCAGCGGCCATCGGTCTCGACGCGCGTTTCGACGGCATGGACAGGGCCGTAGCGCGTTTCCAGATCGAAGTGCGTGGAGAGCGTCTGGAAGCGCATGTTGCGCAAAAGCTTTGTTTCGCGCGGTTCGAAAGTCGGTCGCGCCTGGAGGCCGCCCGGGGGCGGGAATGCGATCGCCACGGTGAGATCGATCCCGCGATGATCCAGTGCCCCGTATTGCATGACCTCAACACGGCCAAGCAGTCCGCTGGTGATGATGTCGGAGCTGACGGGTAACCGTGTGAAGCTGCCGTCAGTGATCCTGAAAGCTGGCTTGTCCTGGACCACCTGGACGCGATTGCCCCAGAGCCAGATCACCCCGAAGGCGATGAGCCCGAACACGACCATTCCGAAAAAATAGAATGCGTAGCGGACGAAGACGCCTGCCAGAGACACCGCAGACGTGAACTGGCCAGCCGTCGTGTCTGAATCGCGGAAAGACAAGGGATGCTCCCGATGCAAATCAATTGCGTCGAATGATACCGACTTGTCGCACGAAATGACGTGAATACCTTTTCACTCACAGGCTTCATGCCCGCCATAGTTGTGGCAGGGTAAACGTGGCGCTGCGCGGATCGCTAAAATTGAAACGATTGGGCCGGGCTTCCTACTTAACCTCGCCCCGCCTAGCGAAGCTTCGCTTCGCCGGGAGCGAGGAGAGGTTAAAAGAAAACGGGACCCGAAAGGGCCCCGTTCAAAATCCGTCAGCAGCTGTGTTCAGCGCTTACTTGATCTTGGCTTCCCTGAATTCAACGTGCTTGCGCGCGACCGGGTCGTACTTCTTCTTGACCATCTTGTCGGTCATGGTGCGCGAATTCTTCTTGGCGGTGTAGTAGAAGCCGGTGTCCGCGGTGGAAACGAGCTTGACCTTGATGGTGACCGCTTTGGCCATGGCAGAACCTCTGAATGTCGGGAATCGGGTGACAGCCAGAGAACTGGCCGTGTTGGGGCGCAACCTAGCCCCGAACGCCCCAAAGTCAAGGTTTTCCGGGGCGGTAAATCCGAGGATTTGCGGGTCTTAACCTGGAAAGAAGCGGTTTTTGGGCCGCGGTAGCCCCAAATTCTCACGGAGCGTCCGGCCTTCATACTCCGTGCGGAAAATCCCGCGCTTTTGGAGTTCCGGGATCACCCTGTCGACGAAGTCGTTCAGCCCCTCCGGCAGGTAGGGGAACATGATGTTGAAGCCGTCCGAGGCTTCGGTTTCCAGCCACTCCTGCATCTGGTCGGCGATGGTCTGGGGCGTGCCCACGAAGGCCGAGCCGCCATAGCCGCCGAGGCGCTGGGCAAGCTGGCGCACGGTCAGGTTCTCGCGCCGGGCGAGGGAGATGACGCGCTCGCGGCCGCTCTTGCTGGCATTGGTTTCGGGAATCTCGGGCAGCGGGCCGTCGGGATCGAAGACGGAGGCGTCGGTGCCGAGATTGATCGAGAGCGAGGCGATGGCGTTGGCGTAATGCACCTTGCTGTCGAGCAGTGCGCGTTTTTCCTTGGCTTCCTCGACACTGTCGCCCACCACCACGAAGGCGCCGGGTAGTATCTTGAGATGATCGCGATTGCGGCCGAGCTTCTCCATGCGGCCCTTGATGTCCGCATAGAGCTTCTGCGCATCGCCGATGGCGCCGCCGCCGGTGAACACTGCTTCTGCGGTTTCGGCGGCAAGCTGCTTACCGTCTTCGGATGCGCCGGCCTGCACGATCACCGGCCACCCCTGCACGGGCCGGGCGATATTCAGCGGGCCGCGGACCGAGAGATACGGGCCCTTGTGATCGAGCACATGCATCTTCTCGGGATCCATGAAGATGCCGGTCTCGACATTGCGGACGAAGGCATCATCGGCAAAGGAATCCCACAGCCCGGTAACGACGTCGTAGAACTCGCGCGCACGCTTGTAGCGCTCGGCATGCTCCATGTGATCGTCCAGGCCAAAGTTCAGCGCGGCATCGGGGTTCGACGTGGTCACGATATTCCAGCCGGCGCGGCCGCCCGAGATGTGATCGAGCGACGCGAAGCGGCGGGCGACGTGATAGGGCGCGTCAAAGGTGGTGGAGCCGGTGGCGACGAGGCCGATATTCTCGGTGACGGCGGCCAGCGCTGACAGCAGCGTGAACGGCTCGAACGATGTCACCGTGTGGCTGCGCTTCAGCGCCTCGACCGGCATGTTCAGCACTGCGAGATGATCGGCCATGAAGAAGGCGTCGAACTTGCCGGCCTCGAGCTTGCGGATCATCTGTTTGAGGAAGGGAAAGTTGAAGTTGGCGTCAGGCTGAGCGCCGGGATAGCGCCATGCGCCGGTATGGATGCTGATCGGGCGCATGAAGGCCCCGAGCTTCAACTGACGCTTCGCCATCTGGAATTCCCTGTGATGCTGGTCGGGAACAGATAGGGACGCCGACGCGCGCAGGTAGATGCTGCTCACGAGAAGATTATTGCGATTTGTGGATTATATGCAGAACCTCATCCTGAGGAGCGGCGTCTTCGCCGCGTCTCGAAGGATGGAGGCCGGCGCTCATGGTTCGAGACGGCGCTGAAGTAGCGCCTCCTCACCATGAGGACGGAGCTCACACCCGCTTCGGATTCAGCGTTGGGTCCATCGCGAATTGCGTTTCCAGGTAGTCGATCATGGCGCGGGTCTTCTGCGGCACGAAGCGGCGCGAGGGATAGACCGCGCTGATCGGCACCGGTTTCGGTTCGAAGGCTTCGAGCAACACAATGAGACGACCGGTCTCGATCTCATCCCTGAAATGCCAGATCGGCACGAAGCCGATACCGAGGCCGGACATCACGGCTTCGCGAATACCTTCCGAACTCTGCGTGCGCACCGGTCCCGTGGCTTCGATGGCGATCGGGCCGTCCGGACTTTCGAAGCGCCAGGTCACGCCGCCGGTGAAGCGCGTATAGGGGATGCAATCATGCCCGATGAGATCGTTCGGATGCGTAGGCAGCGTCTTGCCGCGCAGATAGGACGGCGATGCCACCAGGATACGGCGTGTCACGCCGATCTTCCTGGCGATCAGGTTTGGGTCGGTCACGACGCCGGAGCGGATCGCGAGATCGATGCCGTCCTCGACCAGATCGCTGAAGCCGTCACTCATCACGAGGTCGACACTGACGTCGGGGTAGCGCGCCAGAAAGCCCTTGAGATGCGGGATCACCCGCAGCCGCCCGAACACCACCGGGAGGGCCAGTTGCAACGTGCCTGATGGTCTGGCCCGGCGGCGTCCCACGGCGCCCTCGGCCTCGGCAACGGCTTCCAGCGCCAGTTTGGCGCGCTCGTAGAAACTGCGGCCGTCATCGGTGAGCGTTAGCCTGCGCGTGGTGCGGGTGAACAATCGGGTGCCGAGATGGTCTTCCAGCGTTGCCACCTGGCGGCTGACGGTCGGCTGGCTGGAATTCTGCTCCTCAGCCACACGGGTGAATGAGCCCGCTTCGACGACGCGGATGAAAGCCTGGAAAAGGGCAACGGTATCGGTCATTCATCCAGAATACGGATAAATAATATCCGAACAAGCCCGTAACCGCCAGCGGGCGAATGGACGATGTTCTCCATGTCGGACGGTGATGGCGCCGCCCCAGATCAAATGGAGAGCATCATGACCCGCAAACTCGAAGGCAAAATCGCAGTCGTCACCGGTGGCAGCGCCGGCATCGGTCTGGCCGCCGCGCAGCGTTTTATCGACGAAGGCGCCACCGTGTTCATCACCGGCCGCCGCCAGGCCGAACTCGATGCCGCCGTGAAGCAGCTCGGACCGAAGGCCGTCGGCGTGCAGGCGGACGCTGCCAAGCTCGCCGATCTCGCGCATCTGTTCGATACGGTGAAGGCTGCCAAGGGCAAGATCGACGTGCTGTTCGCCAATGCCGGCGGCTATGAACTGAGCGCGTTCGGCCAGATCACCGAAGACGTCTATGACAAGATGTTCGACATCAATGTGAAGGGCGTTTTGTTCACGGTGCAGCAGGCACTGCCGCTGCTCTCCGACGGGGCCTCGGTGGTTCTCACCGGCTCGGTGTCGGGATCGAAGGGCATGGAGTCCTTCAGCGTCTACAACGCGACCAAAGCTGCAATCCGTTCCTTTGCGCGCAGCTGGACCTCGGACCTGAAGGCGCGCAAAATTCGCGTCAATGTGGTCAGCCCCGGACCGATCCAGACCCCCGGCCTCGATGTCTTCGCCAATGACGATGTGAAGGGCTACCTCAAGACCATCGTGCCGCTCGGCCGTCTCGGTACCGCGGACGAAGTCGCGAAGGCGGTGCTGTTCCTGGCATCGGATGACTCCAGCTTCGTCGCCGGCGCAGAATTGTTCGTCGACGGTGGCCTCGCTCAGATCTGACGATGGGTCTGGCAGAGCAGGAAGGCGCCGCGGATGCGGCGTCTTCTCGTGTCAGAAACTGTGCATGTGCGCGCTGGCGCGATACTCGCTCGCCATCAGCTCTTCGTTTTCAGCAACCTGAATCCACGAGATGGCGAGTTGTAGCAATGCACGAACTTTGCGTGGGTCAGCTTCCACGCTGGCGCGCTGGCTGAGTGCCGACGCCTTGCGACGATATTCCAGTGACGCGCGCGTAAATGTCGAAGACTCGACCTGCGGCGTCCAATTCATCTGTCCCATAACAGGGAATTCCTGTGAGCAAGCAACGGTAGCTTACCGCGCCACACCAGTTATCCCACTACGGAAACAGTTAGAATTAGAATAGGTCGAAAAGCGAGACCTCTTACTTGATTAACTCAGCTTTCGCCGGGCAGCATGTCGAGTTGCATCTTGCCGCTGTACCAATGGAAGAAGGGCAGTGGCGCGTCGTGACGGAGCGGGCCGGTGGCGAGACGCTGCTGCAATTGATTGAGCACGTTCTTCGTCATTGCGTGCGCGTCGGCGAGATGTGCGGAGCCGAGTTCGACCCAGACCAGTTCCACCAATTCGGCATCGGCATGCACGACGCCCTCGACGCGATGCGCGATCGACGATGCATCCGCTGTGAAGAAACGTGTATCGAAGCGCTTGATACGGCCGGGTGGTGTGATGGCGCGCGCAATCAGAAACAGGCCCGAGGGATCGGGCAGGAGGCCTGCATCGCTAAAAGCTTCCCATACGCCGGGGAGCTTCCTGGTCGCGCCATCAACCTTGCGGCCGAGGCAGAGGCCGGTTTCTTCGCAGGCTTCGCGGATCGCGGCGACAGCAAGCGAACGCGCGCGCGACGGCGGCGTCTTCGGGCTGCCCTTCATCAGGTTGGCTTCAAGCTCCGGCGGCAAAGGTGCAGCCACCGGAATCTTGTTGTCGGTCGTGTCGACGCTGCCGCCGGGGAAGACGAACTTGCCGGGCATGAACACGACCTTGTCGTGACGCTTGCCGACAAGCACTTTCGGAATCGGACCGGAGCGATCGACCAGCATCAGGGTCGCAGCGTCGCGCGGACGCTTATAGGGATGGTGGTCGGCTTCCTTGCCGATCTCGACTGCGTCGCTCATTCCGTCTCCTGAAATTCTTCTTATTACGTGCTGTTCAAGGGGACGGAGAATGTATCAGTCAGCCGGGCCGTCGCCAAATCCATGCATGCGGAATGCCCACTGCAATCCCACCACGGCGCCCTTAACCGGCTGCAACAACAACAGCGACGCGATCAGCGTGATCGGCAGGTAGATCGCAAGTTGCAGCGCGACCGATGGCGAGTAGTTGGTCTCGATCCACAATGCGATCGGCACGACGATGTGACCGACGATGACGATCACGAGATAGGCGGGAAGATCATCGGCGCGGTGTGCAGAGAAATCCTGTCCGCACTTGTCGCAGTGATCTGCGGTTTTCAGGAAGGCGCGAAACATCTTGCCTTCGCCGCAGTTCGGGCAGCGACAGGCGAAGCCGCGCTTCATCGCGGTCCACACATTGCGTTTGGCGGAGGAATCCAGCGTCGCGCTCCAGATCTTCGGTGTGGTCAATGTCATCATGACGTTACCCCTTTTTTGGCTTGCCGGGGTTACCACCGGCGCGAGCCTTGTCAGCTTTGGCAGCCTGCCGGGCATTGCGACCGGGTTTGGCTTTCTTGGGCGCCTTGAGCTTCTTCGACGATTTGAACTTCGCACCAGAAGGTTTGGCACCCGGATGACGCGGCCGGTCTGCAGCGTCATTGCTGCGGGCATGTTCGCGTCGGCGGTTCCGTGGGGCGGTATTGCCCTCGGAGAGCATTTCGAACCGCAAGGCACCTGCAACGGGGGCTGCCTCGACCAGACGGACATCGACGACGTCACCCAACCGATGCATGGCACCACTGCGTGTACCGACGAGGGCGTGGCGAGCTTCGTCATAGTTGAAGTATTCGGTGCCCAACGTGCGGATCGGGATCAGGCCATCGGCGCCGGTCTCGGTCAATCGGACAAAGAGTCCAGCCCTGGTGACACCGGAGATCCGGCCCCGGAAGGTAGCGCCGATCTTGTCGGCCAAGAAGTGCGCAATCAGCCGGTCGGACGTCTCGCGCTCGGCCTTCATGGCCCGGCGCTCGGTGGCCGAAATCTGCGCCGAGATTTCGCTCAGCGTTTCCACGGTTTCGGTCTCGGGCAGTGCGCCTTCGCCAAGCCCGAGCGCACGGATCAGTGCGCGATGCACGATCAGATCTGCGTATCGCCTGATAGGCGAGGTAAAATGCGCGTAGCGGCGCAGGTTCAGACCGAAATGTCCGTAATTCTCGGCGGCATATTCCGCCTGGGCTTGCGAGCGCAAAACCACTTCATTCACCAGCGGTTCGGAATCCTGACCTTTGACCTGCGACAGCACCCGGTTGAATACCGATGGCCGCAGCGCGCCCGCTTTGACGAACGGCATGTCGAGGGTCTTGAGGAATTCCTGCAGGTTGTGAACCTTCTCCACCGAAGGCTCATCATGTACCCGATAGATAAGCGGCAGAGCCTTCTTTTCAAGCGTTTCGGCTGCGGCGACGTTGGCCAGGATCATGAACTCTTCGATGAGCTTATGCGCGTCGAGCCGCTCCGGTACGATGACGCGATCGACGGTACCGTCCTTCTTCAGCAGGATTTTTCGCTCTGGGATGTCGAGATCGAGCGGATCGCGTTCGTCGCGCGCGAGCTTCACCTGTGCATAGGCCGCGTAAAGCGGCTTCAGGATTGGTTCGAGCAGCGGGCCGGTAGTATCGTCGGGATGGCCATCGATGGCGGCTTGCGCCTGTGCGTAATTCAGCTTGGCCGCCGAGCGCATCAGGATGCGATGGAACGTGTGCGACTTCTTGCGGCCATCGACACCGATCACCATGCGTACGGCGAGGGCGCCGCGCGGTTCGCCCGGCACCAGCGAACACAGGTCGTTGGAGATGCGCTCCGGCAGCATCGGTACGACGCGATCGGGGAAGTAGACGGAGTTGCCGCGGATCAGTGCGTCGCGATCCAGCGCAGAGCCGGGACGCACATAGAAGGCGACATCGGCGATGGCGACGGTGACGATGTATCCACCTGCATTGTGCGGATCGGGATCGAGTTCGGCATAGACGGCGTCGTCATGATCCTTGGCGTCTGGCGGATCGATGGTGACCAGCGGCACATCACGCCAGTCTTCACGCCCCTGCAATGTCGCAGGCTGCGCGGCTTCCGCTTCCTTCAGCGCATCGCGGGAGAACGCTTGCGGGATATCGTGGGAATGGATCGCGATCAGGCTGACCGCTTTCTCGGAGGAGAGCGAACCGAGCCGTTCCTTGACCTTGCCGGAGCCGAGGCCATAGCCACGCGTGCGAATGAGATCGACGCTGACGAGATCGCCATCCTCGGCGCCGTTGGCGTCTGACGCGGCGATGTTGAGTTCGCGCCCGGCCTGCTTCTTGTCGACCGGGATCAATCGTCCGCCGCCATTCGGTAGCGCGCGATAGATGCCGAGCAGGCGCGTGCGGGCACCTTCGAGGACGCGTACGACGCGGCCCTGATAGCTGGCTAATTCGCCCTCGTTCTCGATCTTCTCGATACGCAGCAGCACGCGGTCACCGACGCCGGCGGCGGTGCCGGGCAGGGGACGGCGCGGCGTGTGAATGCGAATTTTTGGCACCGTGCCGTCTGCCTCGTCCCATTCGACGGGCGTGGCGATCAACTCGCCATCGGCATCCCTGGAGGTGATGTCGACCAGCACTGTCGGTGGCAGCGCTGCGGGCTCGCGCACGCTGCGGCCCTTTTTGGCGATGGCGCCTTCGTCGGCGAGTTCGCGCAGCATGCGCTTGAGCTCGACACGGGCGGCGTTCTTCAGTCCGAATTCACGCGCGATCTCGCGGGTGCCGATCTTGCCGGGATACGCGCGAACGAACGCGACGATGGCATCCCTGGTTGGAAAGCTGCTGTCGCGTTTCTTGTTCACAATTGTCCGTTCTAGCCAGCGCTCTTCTTCGCGACCGTTTTCGCGGCCTTCTTCTTGGCAGGCGATGTCTTCGCCTTCACCGGCGCGCGCGCCTTGCTGGCGGCAGCCGTTTCAGCCTTTGGCTTTGCCGCGGCTTTCTTCGCAACGGCCTTCTTGGCCGCCGGCTTCTTCTCGGCCGCGTCGGCCTTCTTGGCGACGGCCTTCTTCGCCGGTGCCTTCTTGGCGCCGCGCTTCGGCTTGATGCCGCCCTTGGCCACACGCTCGTCGATCAGCGCGATGGCCTCTTCGAGCGTGATCGTCTCCTGGGTCTTGTCGCTCGGGATCGTCGCATTGACGCCGCCCGCGGTGACGTAGGCGCCATAGCGTCCACCCTTCACGGCAACGCCGCCGAGGGTCGGATGGTCGCCGAGCGGCTTGCCGGGATCGGCGCCAAAGCGACGACCGCTCGGGCCCTTGGCGATCTTCTCGGCGATCAGCGTGACCGCGCGATTGAGGCCGATGTCGAACACCTCGTCGCCGGCTTCCAGGCTGGCATAGGTTTTCTCATGCTTCACGAACGGTCCGAAACGGCCGAGGCCCGCGGTGATCGGCTCACCGGTTTCCGGGTGCTTGCCGATCTCGCGCGGCAGCGACAGGAGCTTGAGTGCCAGATCGAGTTCGACATCGCTGGGCGACGTGTTCTTCGGAATGCCGGCGCGCTTCGGCTTCTCGCCTTCTTCGTAATCCTTGGCGTCGCCAAGCTGGATATAGGGCCCGAAGCGTCCGGCCTTCACCGCGACTTCGAGACCTGACACCGGATCGGGGCCGAGCACGCGATCGGCATTGGCGCCCGAGTCCGCTGCGAGCGGACGCGTGTAGCGGCATTCCGGATAATTCGTGCAGCCGACGAAGGCGCCGAACTTGCCGGCCTTCAGATTGAGACGACCGGTGCCGCAGGTCGGGCACTGGCGCGGATCGCCGCCGTCTTCGCGCGGCGCGTAAATGTGCGGGCCGAGCATCTCGTCGAGCGCATCCAGCACCTGCGCCACGCGCAGATCCTTGATCTCGTTCACGGCGCCGATGAAGTCGGTCCAGAAATCCTTGAGCACCTGCTGCCAGGAAATCTCGTTGTTGGAGATCCTGTCGAGGTTCTCTTCCAGCGCCGCGGTGAAATCGTATTCCACATATTTGGCGAAGAAGTTTTCGAGGAAGGCGACGACGACGCGGCCCTTGTCCTCGCCGTACAGGCGCTTCTTCTCAAGCCGAACGTAGCCGCGATCCTTCAGCACCTGCAGGATCGATGCATAGGTCGAGGGACGGCCGATGCCGAGCTCTTCCATGCGCTTCACCAGCGAGGCTTCCGAGAAGCGCGGCGGCGGTTCGGTGAAATGCTGGGTAACCGCGAGGTTTTCTTTCTTCAGCGCTTCGCCTTCGCTCATGGCGGGCAGGCGGCGTGAATCTTCATCCTCGGCGTCGTCGTCCTTGCCTTCCTGATAGACGGCAAGGAAACCATCGAACTTCACGACCTGACCGGTGGCGCGCAATTCGAGCAGGCGCGATCCTGCCTTGGCAGCGATATCGACGGTGGTGCGCTCCATCTCGGCGGATTCCATCTGGCTGGCGATGGTGCGCATCCAGATCAATTCATAGAGCCGCGACTGATCGCTATCGAGACGGCCGCGCAGGCTCGCCGGGCGACGCGACATATCGGTCGGGCGGATCGCTTCGTGCGCTTCCTGCGCGTTCTTGGCCTTGCTCGTATACTGCCGCGCGGCGTCCGGCACATATTGCTTGCCGTAGTCTTCGCCGATGACAGAGCGAGCCTGCGTGATGGCGGAGGGGTCGATCTGCACGCCGTCGGTTCGCATATAGGTGATGAGACCGGTGGTTTCGCCGCCGATGTCGATGCCTTCATACAGACGCTGCGCGATGCGCATGGTGTGCGCCGGCGCGAAGCCGAGCTTGCGGCTGGCTTCCTGCTGCAGCGTGGAGGTCGTGAACGGCGCCTGCGGATTGCGGCGGGCGGGCTTGGCATCGACGGTGGAGACCGTGAAGTTGGCGGCTTCGATGGCCTTCTTGAAGTCTTCGGCTTCCGCACCGGTGCCGATATCGAGACGCTGGATCTTCTTGCCGTCAGCGCCGACCAAGCGGGCTTCGAAACTCTCGCCGCGCGGCGTCGCCAGCGTGGTCACCAGCGACCAGTATTCGCGCGGGATGAACTTCTCGATTTCCTGCTCGCGGTCGCAGACCAGGCGCAGCGCGACCGATTGCACGCGGCCGGCGGAGCGGGCGCCGGGCAGCTTGCGCCACAGCACAGGAGAAAGCGTAAAGCCCACCAGATAATCGAGTGCACGGCGCGCCATATAGGCGTCGACCAGTGCGCCATCGATCTCGCGCGGGTTCTTCATCGCGTCGGTGACGGCCTGCTTGGTGATCGCGTTGAACACCACGCGCTCGATCTTCTGGTCTTTCAGCGCGCGCTTCTGCTTGAGGACTTCGAGCACGTGCCAGGAGATGGCCTCACCTTCGCGATCAGGGTCGGTCGCGAGAATGAGCTTGTCGGCGCCTTTGACGGCCTTGGCGATGTCGTTCAGTCGGCTGGCGGCCTTGGGGTCGATCTCCCAGATCATCTGGAAATTGGCGTCGGGATCGACCGATCCGTTCTTGGCGGGAAGGTCGCGGACATGGCCGAACGACGCCAGGACCTCATAGTCCTTGCCCAGATACTTGTTGATCGTCTTGGCCTTTGAAGGCGACTCGACAATGACGAGATTCATGTGATTCCAATAACTTACAGGGGGAATCCGGCTTGGGTCTGCGAGAGTCGCGCCAGCCGTTTCGCGGCGAACATGGGTGCGAAGGGGTCCCGTGTCAAATCGTGAGTTGTTGATGGCCGCGTCTGTTGGTTCCCAATCACTTACCAAGGGTTGTAAAATGCAACCATTAGGGGTATGATTTGATGCTTCGTTGGTGCTGATTTCGCCCGGACTGCCCGGGTAGGGAATGCCTATGACACCGCCCATTCCGGACGATCAGGCGCAGGGCGATGGCGGGCCCGAGGAGGCGGCTCTTTATATAAAGAGTGCGGTCCGCGATCTGTCGCGGATGGCGCGCCGCCATCGCCACGACATGCTCGCTTACCTGCTCGACATGGCGCATCTCGAAACCGAGGAGATCCTGCGGCTGCAAGGACTGCGCAAGCCCTCAGGCAGTTGAGGGCACAATCGTGGTGTCGCCATAGCCGAGCAGCCTGCCGTCGGCCGCATGCAGTTCCAGCTTCTTGATCTGCTTGCCACTCTTGCGATCGACCATGATGGTCGTCGGTTCGCCGGGCTTGAACGCATAATCCTCGCCCCACTGGCGCAGCGCCACCATGATCGGGTGGACCGCCTGGCCTTTCGGGGTCAGGACATAGTCCTGATAGGCGCTGCCGTCGGCTGCCGGCTCCAGTTTCAGGATGCCGTCCTCCACGAGGGCTTTCAGCCTGACGGCGAGAATGTTCTTCGCCAGTCCGAGACTCTTCTGGAATTCGCCGAAGCGCCGGGCGCCCAGCATGGCGTCGCGGATGATCATCATCGTCCAGCAGTCGCCGATCACCTCCATGGAGCGGGCGACGGGGCAGGTGGAGTCCTTGAGACTGGTGCGTTTGGCCATGCGACTTTCCAGCGGCGGGAAAAAGAAATGCAGTGATTAGCGGACATGTGGTTGCATTATGAAACCATCCGCCCTAAATGGCAATGTAGTTTTAAAAAGCAACCACTTGATCATCAGGAGATCACCATGCGTTTGGCGAACAAGACGGCGCTCATCACGGGCGGCAATAGCGGTATTGGACTGACCACGGCGAAGCTCTTCGTCGCTGAGGGCGCCAAGGTGGCCATCACTGGTCGCGACAAGGCGAGGCTCGACGCGGCGGTGGCCGAACTCGGCCCGAATGCGATCGGCATCGTGGCTGATGCGACTGACATTGCTGCCACCGAGAATGCCGTGGCCAAAGCTGTCGAGAAATTCGGCAAGCTCGACATCGTATTCGCCAATGCAGGCATCAGCGCGCATACGCCAGTGGGTGGCACCGCGCTCGATGTGTTCGAGTCCGTCTTGAAGACCAACATCACCGCCGTGTTCTTCACCGTGCAGGCGGCAGCCGCGCATCTCAACGATGGCGCGTCCATCATTCTCAACGGTTCGGTGATCTCCGTGCTCGGAAATCCCGGCTATGCTGCCTATGCCGCGAGCAAGGCCGGCGTGCGCGCGATGGCCCGCGTGATGGCGTCCGAACTGTCGCCGCGCAACATCCGCGTAAACGTGGTCTCGCCGGGCGCGACCGCGACGCCGATCTGGGACCGTGTTGCGCCGACGCCGGAAGCTTTCAACGCATTCGAGAAGCGCCTGTCGCAGACCATTCCGCTCGGGCGTTTCGGCAAGCCGGAAGAAGTTGCGAAGACCGTGCTGTTTCTCGCGTCGGATGATGCATCGAACATTCAGGGCGCCGAGATTTTCGTCGATGGCGGCGTGACATCGGCCCCGGCAGGTGCACCGGCCTATCGTAGCTGAATGATCGCAACGCGCATCGTCATCCCGGGGCAGGCCGAACGCGCAGCGGACGGCATGAACCCGGGATCTCGATATGTGAATCTCATTTCGAGGTTCCTCGCCACTCCAATTGGAGTGGCTGAGGTTCGCGCATTCAGCTGCGCTGAAAACGCGCCCCGGAACGACGCGTTAGTTAAGCCGCGTGGAGATCTGTCGCTGCCTGCAAGGCACCGGCAACGGCTTTCTCGCGTAGCTCCGGTCCCATCATGATGCCGTCGGCGGCGATGAATTCGAGATTGGTGACGCCGATGAAGCCGAACACCCAGCGCAGATAGGTTTCGAGATGTTCGCCGGCAGCCGTCGGCATGTCCGCGCCGTAGAAGCCGCCGCGTGAAATGGCGACGATGACGCGCTTGCTGCCCGCGAGGCCTTCGGCACCCTTGTCGCCGTATTTGAATGTCTTGCCGGCGACGAGGATGCGATCAATCCACGCCTTGAGCTGGCTCGGAATGGTGAAGTTGTACATTGGTGCGCCGATCACCACGATATCGGCAGCAAGAAACTCCTCCAGCACGGCACTACCGGCGGCGAGATCGGGCTGAAGCGCCGCATCGGGCGCTGCGCCCTGCGCGACGGCGAGATGGGAGCCGGACAGATGCGCCAGCGGCGTGGTGGTGAGATCGCGGTAGATGGTCTCAAGGCCGGGATTGGCCTTGGCCAGCCGGTCGGTAATAGCGGCGGAAACCTGCCGGCTGACGGAGTGGGGGCCGAGAACGCTGGAATCGATATGGAGCAGTTTCATGTGGTCACCTCATGGTATAGGTTTGTAACTGACGCTACATGAGTGACTGGCCGAAACCGCACAAGAAGGCACAATTTTGAAACCCGAGCACAAAAAGGTGCCTGCTTTGCCGGCGATTCCGCATCAGGAGAGCGACTGTCGCGGCGTCGCCTCGGTGCTGGCGCGGGTCGGCGACAAGTGGAGCGTGCTGGTGATCATGCTGCTCAGGGGCGGCCCGCGGCGCTTCAACGAATTGAAGCGCATGATCGGAGGCATCTCGCAGCGGATGCTGACTCTCACGCTGCGCGGGCTCGAACGCGACGGTCTGGTGACGCGTACCGTGTTTCCGACCGTGCCCCCGCGTGTGGACTATGAACTCACGGATCTCGGCCGAGGCCTGAGCGATCCGGTCATAAAGCTCGGCGAATGGGCGCAGCAACATCTGCCCGATATCGACACCGCACGAAAAAACTTCGACGGGCGCAATTCGGAGGACTGAGTCCTCAGATCATCGACACCAACCCTCCGCCATGACGCTCCAGCCGTCCGGCAAGCTCGAGCTCCAGCAGCACGATGCGTACGGTGGCAGCCGATGTACCGGCAAGGCGAATAAGATCGTCGATGCCGACCGGGCTTGGGCCGAGCAATGCGATCACGCGTGCGCGGTCGCTGCTGTCTGGTTCATCGAATGACGTGACGTCATCAGGTTCACGGCTCGGCAATTCGATCGGCCGCTCCATGATCGGCGCGACGGCATTGATCACGTCGGCCGCTTCGGTCACCAGCGCTGCGCCTTGCTTGATGAGGTCGTTGGTGCCGGCGGCGCGGGGATCGAGCGGCGAGCCCGGCACGGCAAACACTTCGCGGCCCTGTTCGGCGGCCATCCGCGCCGTGATCAGCGAGCCAGAACGATGCGCCGCCTCGATCACCACGACGCCGAGCGCTGCACCCGAGATCAGGCGATTGCGACGCGGGAAATCGCGGGCGCGGGGGACATGGCCGAGCGGCATCTCCGAAATCGCGCCGCCGTTGTCCACCAGGGCGAACAGCAGGTCCTCGTGTTCGGGCGGATAGATCTTGTCATGACCGCCAGCCAGCACAGCGACGGTGCCGCTGGTGATGCTGGCGCGATGCGCGGCCTGATCGATGCCGCGTGCGAGGCCCGACACGATCACGAAACCGGCATCGCCGAGATCGCGCGCCAGTCTCTCCGCGAATTTCAATCCTGCTCCGGACGCATTGCGCGAGCCGACGATGGCGATCATCGGCCGCATTAGCGCATCCACTTTGCCGCGGATGCCGAGCAGCGGCGGTGCATCGTCGATCCC
Source organism: Tardiphaga robiniae (assembly GCF_013359755.1). Lineage (GTDB taxonomy): Bacteria > Pseudomonadota > Alphaproteobacteria > Rhizobiales > Xanthobacteraceae > Tardiphaga > Tardiphaga robiniae. Next base: position 100,227 of record NZ_JABMCJ010000091.1, read on the forward strand.
CGCCAATCGCGGCGGGTAGCCGGGCTCACCAGGCGCGACAAGCGCGACATCCATCTTGCGTCCGAGGTCGAGTTCACGCTGTGCGTCGTCGGCGCTGCAGATCCGGCCGGCGCGGGCAGCGCCGCCGCGGCGCGCCAGATCGGGCAGTCGCTCCAGCGCGGCGCGTGCGCTGCCGAAATGGTTGATCAGCGATCGAAAAGTACGCGGCCCCACATTGTCGCTGCGGATCAGCCGCAACCAATCGAGCCGCTGGGCGTCCGTGAGCTGTGTGCTGCCCTGTGAGATGCTGTCCAAGCCATGCTCCCCCGGTGGGGAGTGTCTATCAACTTAAGGATGCATTCAATTGACATTCGCACTTAAGGTGCGAGAGTAGGGGTGAGCCCTGATGGCTTGTGTTCAGTGATGGCAATGCTTTGGGACGTGAACAACTTCCAGCGGATCGGCGCATCGAGCAACGCCGCCGTTGGGCGTGAGTTCGAGGAAGCGGCGCAGATCTTCTTTCATTCCGAGGGCGTGCAGCTTGCGCGCAATTTCGTCGTACCCGTCGGCCACCGGCTACAGAAGAACAAGCGCTTCGATCTCGGCAGCGCCAGCCCGCGCATCCTGGTGGAGTGCAAGTCCTACACCTGGACAGTGTCCGGCGATCGGCCGAGCGCCAAGATCCGCGGCATGAACGAAGCCATGCTGCTGTTCGGTGCGGCGCCACGCGACTATCGGAAGATTCTGTTCGTGCTCAAACATCTTCACCCGCATTCGAAGGTGAGTCTGATCTCGCACTATATCAAGAACAACGGCCACCTGATCAGCCGCGGCGTCGAGATCTGGGAGTTCGATCTCGACGCGAAGCAGGGCGCGCGGGTGTTTTAATGTCCCGTGCGGCGCGATCAGAATGCCGCTTGTTTCTTCGGCTACCGGATCGTCAAATTCATTAGTTCGTCGGGAAGTTCGCGCTGCGCGCACCATGCCTTGACGGTGGCGGCGAACAAGTCAGGTCGTTCGCCATTCCAGGCATGGCCGACGCCCTTGGCCAGCCGCGCCTGCGAGTTCGGCAGCACCTGACGCAGCCGCGCCATTGAAGCGAGGATCAAGGGGTGTTCGTGTTCGCCTGCGACGAGCAGCGTCGGCGTTTGAATTGCTGCCGCGTTCGCGGGAAGTGAAAACGCGCTGGCGTCGTGGCTTGCTCCGATGAAGTCTCGGATAGACAACGGCTGGAGCGATTGGCGATAGGCCTCGAACCGATCCGCTGGAATGTTCAGTGCCCGCGCGTTGAGGCGCGCAAACAGCCGGGTTTTGATCAGCGGCGCAATCGCATAGGCGGCGGCGTCGATCAGCCATCTGTTGGGGAGCGGCAAGACGTTGATCCCGCTCAACAAGGCCCGCTCGACGACACTGGGATGCCGCGCCAGAAGCGTCAGCCCGACACAGGCACCGAGTGAGAGACCGACGACATGCGCGCGCCCTGACGGTACATTTTTGCGGATGATCTCCGCGACGAGATCGGCGGTCTGCTCGCACGAGCGCCACCTGACGTCATGGCTGTGCCCATGGCCGGGCAGATCGGGGATGAGACAATCGAAATCCGTCAACTGCTCGATCTGCTCCTGCCACATCCAGCCGCTGGTTCCGATTGCGTGCAGGAATACGACAGCGGGTAGGTTCGGCCTGCTTGATCTGTGCAGATGAAGCACGCGTGGAGCCTTTGCAGACTTGTTTGGTGGGAAGTGTCGCCGCGCCGGGAGATCTTGGCCGTGGATTCTGATGTTTTAATGCTGCAACTACTACTTCGCGCCGATCTTGCCTTCGGTGCCGTTCAGCAATCGCTTGATGTTCTCGCGGTGCATGAACCACAGCAGCAGCGTCAGCGCGGTGGCCAGCACGGCGAGTTGCGGTGCCTTGGCCCACCACAGGAAGATCGGCGTGATGGCGCTGGCGGTCAGGGCCGAGAATGACGAGTAGCGCGAGGTGAAAGCGCAGGCGAGCCAGGCGAGGCAGAACACGATGGCGGCCGGCCAGTACAGGCCGAACATGATGCCGATATAGACGGCGACGCCCTTGCCGCCCTTGAAGCCGAGCCAGACCGGGAAAAGGTGCCCAAGGAAAGCGAAGAGACCGGCGATCATGGCCGGGACAGGACCGCCGACACTGCCGGCGATGATCACGGCGACGGTGCCCTTGAGGGCGTCGAGCAGCAGCGTCGCCGCTGCGAGGCCCTTGCGGCCGGTGCGCAGCACGTTGGTGGCGCCGATATTGCCCGAGCCGATGGTGCGGATGTCCTGCGTGCCGGCGAGCTTGGTCAGCACCAGTCCGAACGGGACGGAACCGAGGAAATAACCGAGCGCGGCGGCGAATATGTAGAGAACGATCATTGGACCTCTATTCTAAGACGCGCTTCGCACTTTCGTGCTCCCAGACGCGCTCCGCGCTTTCGGTGTCCTAAGACACGCATATGGCGTTAGACGTGCTCGTAAACGGTGCGTCCGCCGACAATAGTGCGTGCGACGCGCCCCGTGAAGCGGGCTTCGTCGAATGGAGTATTCTTGCATTGCGATTTCAGGTCCGCGGGATCCAGCACCCACGGTACATCGGCGTCAATGACAATGATGTCGGCGACAGCGCCGGCGCGCAGCGTGCCGCCCGGCAGGCCGAGCAGTTCGGCCGGGCGTGTCGACATCGCACGGATCAACTGGGTGAAGGTGAGCTCGCCATTGTGGATCAGCCGCAATCCCGCCGACAGCATTGTTTCGAGGCCGATGGCGCCCGGCGCGGCTTCTGCAAATGGCAGGCGCTTGGTCTCGACGTCCTGCGGATTGTGGTCGGACATGATGACGTCGATCAATCCTGACGCGACGGCCTCGACCAGCGCGCGGCGGTTCTCTTCGGTGCGGAGCGGCGGCGACAATTTGAGATAGGAGCGATAGGGCCCGATATCGTTTTCGTTCAGCGTCAGGTGATTGATCGACGCCGAGGCGCTGACACGCAAGCCGGCGTCGCGGGCGCGCTTCAGGATCTCGATGGATTCGATGCAGGTCAGTGAGGCCGCATGATAGCGCCCGCCGGTGAGGGCGACGAGGCGCATGTCGCGCTCCAGCATGATGGCTTCGGCGGCATTGGGAATTCCCATCAGGCCGAGCCGTGACGCGCGCTCGCCTTCATTCATCACGCCTTCGCCGACGAGGTCGGGATCCTCGGTGTAATGCACGATCAGCGCGTCGAAATCGCGCGCATAGGTCAGCGCACGGCGCATGATCTGCGCGTTGGTGATGCTCTTGTCGGCATCTGTGAAAGCGACGGCGCCGGCCGCTTTCAGCAGCCCGATCTCGGTCATCTCGTGGCCTTCGAGGCCCTTGGTCAGGGCGGCCATCGGATGGATGTTGACGATGGCGGTGTCGCGGGCGCGGCGCAGGACGAAGTCGACGGTGGCAGAATTGTCGATGGTCGGCGAGGTGTCCGGCTGGCAGATGATGGTGGTGATGCCGCCGGCTGCGGCTGCACGGCTGGCGGAGGCGAAAGTCTCGCGGTGGCTGGCGCCGGGTTCGCCGACGAAAGCGCGCATGTCGACGAGGCCGGGGGCCACGACCTTGCCGACGCAATTGATGATGTCGGTGCCTTCAGGCACACCGGCCGCGCCGATGCCACGGCGGGCATCGCGGATAACGCCGTCGGCGATCAGGACGTCACCGACGCCGTCGAGATCGCTGGATGGATCGATCAGGTGCGCATTGGCGAGGAGGATAGGGCGGCGATCTGTCAGCATGGGCATCACGCGTTCGGCAGGTTGCGCGCGAGCGCTTCGAGCACGGCCATGCGGACCGCTACGCCCATCTCGACCTGTTCACGGATCAGCGATTGTGCACCGTCCGCGACGAGGGAGTCGATCTCGACGCCGCGGTTCATCGGGCCAGGATGCATCACCAGCGCGTCAGGCTTGGCATAAGCGAGCTTCTTCTGGTCAAGGCCGAAATACTGGAAATATTCGGCAGAGGACGGCACGAAGGAGCCGTTCATGCGCTCGCGCTGCAGCCGCAGCATCATGACGATGTCGGCGCCGTTGAGGCCTTCGCGCATGTCGCGCGCGACCTCGACACCCATGCGCTCGATGCCCGGCGGCAGCAGCGTGGAGGGCGCGACCACACGGACGCGTGCGCCCATCGTGTTGAGCAAGAGAATGTTGGAACGCGCGACCCGCGAATGCAGCACGTCGCCGCAGATCGCGATCACGAGACCTTCGAGGCGGCCCTTGTTGCGACGGATGGTCAATGCGTCGAGCAGGGCTTGCGTCGGATGTTCATGGGCGCCGTCGCCGGCATTGATGACGGAGCCGTCGACCTTGCGCGCCAGCAGTTCGACCGCGCCGGAGGCATGATGGCGCATCACGAGAATGTCCGGATGCATCGCGTTCAGCGTCATCGCGGTGTCGATCAGCGTCTCGCCTTTTTTGATTGAGGACGACGACACCGACATATTCATGACGTCGGCGCCGAGCCGCTTGCCGGCCAGTTCGAACGACGACTGGGTGCGCGTCGAATTCTCGAAAAACAGATTGATCTGGGTGCGACCGCGCAGCGAGGAACGCTTTTTGTCGACTTGGCGGTTCAGCTCGACATATTCCTCGGACAGGTCGAGGAGGCCGGTGATATCCGCGGCGGAAAGGCCCTCGATGCCCAGCAAATGCCGGTGTCCGAGGACGAAAGAGGATTTCGTGGCTTGGGTCATTAAAACGAAAGCTATAGGCAGAGTTCAAAAGCGGAGCAAGCGCGATTCGCCCGCTTTTCGGTTATCCCCCGGTCAGTCCGACCACATTCTTGCCGTCATGCCCGACGAATGCCGGGTATCCTCTCCACGGCGTACCGTTTTGGGACCACCTTCAGCGAGGGGCGACGCCGAGGCCGACAAGCCGCGTCCAAAGAGCTGACAGCGGCTGGGCAGTCTCGGCATCGTTCTATTCCGTTGCGAAGTACACGACCGCCACGACGGGGAACGCGAAACCGACCCATGAGGCGAGTGTCCATCCTCCCTGCGCGTAGGCCCATCCGCCTGCCGCCGAGCCAACCGCCCCGCCGACAAAAAACGTCGCCATATAGAGCCCGTTGAGACGGCTGCGGAATTCCGCACTAAGTGAGAAGATCGCGCGCTGCCCGAGAGTAAGATTAGCCGAGACGCCGAAATCGAGGAGGATCGCTGCTGCGACGAGAAGACCGAGGGCCAGCGTCGAACCTTCAGGCGCGATGTGCGTCATCAGGAAAGCACCGGCCACCGCAAGCATGGCGACAGCGGTCGCAGGGCGACTCCATCCGCGATCGGCAATCCGGCCCGCGATCGGGGCGGCGACAGCACCGGCAACACCCGCCAGCGCGAAAAGCGCGATCCCGCCTTGCGACAGGTGGAATTCCGGCCCCGCGAGCAACAGCGGCGTCGTGGTCCAGAACAGACTGAACGCACCGAACAGGCAGGCGTGATAGAGCGCACGCCTTTGCAGGATCGGCGTCGTCACCGCCAGATGCCCCATCGAGGCCAGCAGTTCTCCGTAACGAAGTTTCGACGTCGGCATACGCCGTGGCAGCGCGTGGCTGAGAACCAATGCGAGGACAATCATCGCACCCGCCGACAGGAAGAACACGGCGTGCCATGACGACAATTCAGCGATGAAACTGGACACCGGGCGGGCCAGCATGATGCCAAGCATCAACCCGCTCATGACGTTGCCGACAACGCGGCCCCGGCTCGCTTCAGGAGCCATATGAGCTGCATAGGGAACGAGAACCTGCACCGCGACCGACCCGAGGCCGATGAAGAGGGCTGCGATCAGGAACGGAAGTGCGTGAGGTGACAGTGCCGCGCCCAGCAGCCCTAGGGTGGCGACGCCAAGCATAATGAGGGTGAGACGACGGTTCTCGATGAGATCGCCGAGCGGCACGATCAGCAGCAGACCCGCCCCGTATCCGATCTGCGTCAAGGTGACGATAAGTCCCGTCGCCTGCGGCGAGAGGCCGAGCGCGGCACTGATCGGCCCGGCCAGTGGCTGGGCATAATAAACATTGGCCGCGATAAGCCCGCAGGCGGCGGCGAGGAGGAAAGTCATTCCAGTGGAAACAATCCGCCTGTCGGGCAGGTGGTCGGTGATGGTGGTCACGGTCGTCCTCACAATAGGAAACATTCGTTTTCTAATTTGGCAAAAAAATCAGGTGAGCGTGCGCATGGCAACCTCCACTACGGCTGCCATCTCCGCGCGGGTTCGCCCGGTCTTCCCGATGACCCTCATGCCTTGAAGCAGGCAGAGCATCAGCCGGGCGGTTGCCTTGCTGTCGATCCCGGTGGGAATGGAGCCGTCAACCTGCCCTTGTTGAATCAACTCGGCCATCATGGCCTCATTCCGCTTGAAGGATGCCGTGACACGCTCGGCGACCTCCTTGTCGAAGATCGCAAGTTCCGTTGCGCTCCCGACGACAAGGCATCCCTGCAGCCCCTCCGCGCCGTGTGACGATTCGACGTAGAAGGCCAGGGCATTACGAATACGCTCCAGTCCCGTTGCGCCATTTTTGATGGCGCGAGCTAGCTTTTCATTGCGAACCGCCTTGTTCCGATCGAAGGCGGCAATAAAAACCGCGCGCTTGTCTTTGAACGCCTTGTAGATGCTGCCTTGGGTCAGTTCCATTGCATCTGTCAGATCGCCGATCGACGTGGCGTGATAGCCACGCTCACAAAACACCCGAACGGCTTTATCGAGAGCTTCGTCTACGTCGAACTCACGCGGTCGGCCGGGGCCCCGGGAAGCGGATGATGGTACGGCGTTCGACATCACTCCTTATAGAAAATGAACGTTTTCAAATCAAGGGCTTTGAGCAGGTAAAGCGCCAAGCTTTCGGTCCTTTCCAAACGGTCAGCACGCCGATACGACTGTCTCCTGACGCGGAGCGCGCCCTGTTCGGTCAAACATTGGCGGCGGGTCCGTCAGCTCGAACGACTATGACCCGACTTATCGGCGCGTTCGCCCCAGCCGCCTTTGCATCAAGTCGCCCCGATTGGATGGCGGAAGCCCTGATGATCAATTGTCTCAAACGATCCGTTGCGATGATATGGGGCCTTTCCGCGATCATGCTTGGCGTTACGCCCGCGCAATCACAGACGTTGCCCGATGATTTCGTGTTTCTGCGCGATATCGATCCCTCGATCCGGCAGGACATCCGCTATGCCGGCGTCAACAATTTCGTCGGCCGCAAGCTCAGCGGCTATGATAGCGCGGAATGCGTGGTGAAGCGCCCGGTCGGCCTCGCTCTGCAGAAGGTGCAGCGCGAGTTGATGGCGCAAAACCTGTCGCTGAAAATGCTGGATTGCTATCGGCCGGTGCGGGCGTCGCGCGACATGGTGGCGTGGGCGCGCGATGGCAACGAGACGCCTGCGCAGAAGCGTTACAATCCATCCTTCAGCAAGGCGGATCTGTTCAAGCTCGGGTATATCGCCGAGCGCTCGGGCCACTCCACCGGTGCGGCGCTCGATCTGACGCTGGTCGATCTGCGTGCGCCTGCGTCGCCCGCATTCGATCCGAACAAGGCCTATGCAGGCTGCATCGCGCCGGAAGCACAGCGCGCGCCCGAGGGCAGCGTCGACATGGGCACGGGTTACGATTGCTCCGATGCCAAGGCCCATACCGGATCGCGCGCGATCTTGCCCGCACAGCGGCGCTGGCGGGATCTTCTGACGTCGGCGATGGGCAGGCAGGGCTTTGTGAATTATTCCAAGGAATGGTGGCACTTCTCGCTGCCGGGCACAGGTGCGCGCGCCTACGATTTCCCGATTGCACGGCAGGCAAGATAGCCCCGTGAAATCCCGCCCGATCCGGCGTAAAATGATTCGCAATACCGCCTCCAGCCGGAACTGATTCATGACCGACGCTACCTCTGCCATTCATGCGGTGCTCAACCAGTCGCCACCATTCGAGGACGTCAATCTGTTCGAGCTGGACCGGCCGCTCGTGGAAGCGGTTGCGATGAACGAGGGCTCGTTTGCCTATGTCGACCACGCTGAATTCGGTCAGCTCTGGGGATCGGCAGAGATGGCGCAACGCGCGCGGCTGGCCAACGAGAATACGCCGAAGCTGCGGACTTTCGATGCGCGCGGCAACCGGCGTGATGAGGTCGAGTTTCATCCGGCCTATCACGAGCTGATGGCACAGAGCATTGCAGCGGGAATTCACAATTCGACATGGACGCGTGACGGCAAGTCCGCACGCGGCGCGTCCGAAGTGGCGCGCGCCGCAAAATTCTACATGGCGGCGCAGGTCGAGACCGGGCATCTATGCCCGATCACCATGACGCGCGCTGCGGTGGGGGCATTGGCTTTGCAGCCGGATGTGCTTGCACAAGTCATGCCTTTGATCGCCAGCCGCGATTACGATCCGAGCTTTGCGCCCTGGTCGGCCAAGCGCGGCATGACGCTGGGCATGGGCATGACCGAGCGGCAGGGTGGCACCGATGTGCGCAGCAACATGACGCGCGCGGTGCGCGACGGCGATGCATATCGCATCAGCGGCCATAAATGGTTCATGTCGGCGCCGATGTGCGACGCGTTCCTGGTGCTGGCGCAGGCCGAGGACGGGTTGAGCTGTTTCTTCATGCCGCGGTTCCGGCCGGATGGTTCGCTCAATGCGCTGAACTTCCAGCGCCTGAAGGACAAGCTCGGCAATCGCTCCAACGCGTCGTCGGAAGTCGAGTTCAACGATGCCTATGCACTGCGCGTCGGCGACGAGGGCAAGGGCATCCGCACCATCATCCAGATGGTGCAGCTGACGCGGCAGGATTGCGCCACAGCATCCGCCGGTTTGATGCGCTCGGGTCTGGTCCATGCGCTGCATCACGCCAGGCATCGCAGCGTGTTCCAGAAACACCTCGCCGACCAGCCGATGATGCAAAGTGTGCTCGCCGACATGGCCCTGCATGTCGAGGCATCGACGGCGCTGGTGATGCGGCTGTGTCGCGCCTTCGATTTGGCGCCGGAAGATTCATCCGAGGCGGCCTATATGCGTTTCCTGACGCCGGTGGTGAAATACTGGGTCTGCAAATCGGCGCCGGGCTTCCTCTATGAGGCGATGGAATGCATGGGCGGCAACGGCTATGTCGAGGAGGGCATTCTGGCGCGGCACTATCGTGAGGCGCCGGTCAATGCGATCTGGGAAGGCTCCGGCAATGTAATGTGCCTCGATGTGCTGCGGGCGCTGTCGCGCGAAGGCGACGCATCGACCGCGGTGCTGCAGGATCTGATGCTGGAGACGCGCGGACTGCCCGGCGCGGCCGACACTGCGGCCTTTATCATTCGCACCTTGCTGCGGCCCGATAGCGAGCGTGTAGCGCGGCAAGCAGTGGAATCGCTGGCGTTGCTGGCAGCCTGCGCCGCGCTGAACATGGTACATCCGCCCCATGCCGAACTGTTTGCGCGGACACGCCTCGATGGTGCGCGCAACGCGATCTACGGCACCGCTGAATTGACCGAAGCTCAGGGGCGGGGACTGCTCGAGCGGGCGTTGCCGCAGTGAGTGCACTAGAGACGCCGATCGCTCCCGTCGCACCCTCGGATCTGCCACCCGCGACAAAGCTGCCGCGGGTCTGGAAATTCTGGGGCACTTGCCTCTGGGGTCTGTTCGCTTTTGCCGCGATGTTCGTCGGCCAGTTGACCGTCGTCGCCTATTACCTGCTGATCAAACATGCGCCACTCGATGCGACGCTGCTGATCAAGGCGATGAGCAGCGGTACGACCATCGCCGCGTCCGTTCTCATGGGGCTTCCGGCAGTGTGTCTGGCGCTGTGGCTGGCGACGCGCATGGCGCGGCAATCCTTCGCCGACTATCTGGGGTTACGCGGCACGTCCTGGAAAAACTATGTCATTGGCACGGTGGCGCTGATCGTGCTGGTCGGCGCCTGGGAGCTGGTCGCAAAAGGCATGGGGCGCGACTCCGCGCCGACTTTCATGCTGGAAGTGTTGAAGTCGGCCCGCGCCGACGGCGCGCTGTGGTTGCTCGTGATCGCGTTCTGCGTCGGGGCGCCGATGACCGAAGAGTTTTTCGCGCGAGGCTTCCTCTATCGCGGCTGGTCGGAATCGTTTTTGCGGCCGTTTGGCGCCATCGTTGCGTCATCGCTGGTCTGGACGGCGATGCATCTGCAATACGATTGGTTCTTCTTCGTCGAGATTTTCACCATCGGTCTGCTGTTCGGCTATATGCGTTACCGCAGCCACTCGACATTGCTGACGATCTTTCTGCATGGCCTCAACAATCTGGCGGCGACTGTTCAGACGCTGCTGATCGCGAACGGTGTGATATCGCCGTAGCTATTCCGCCAGTGCAATGAAGATGGGCATGGTCAGGACCGCCAGCGTGGTTTGAATGGTCAGGATCTGCGCCAGGAGGGGCGCGTCGCCGCCCATCTGCCGCGCCAGAATATAGCCGTTCGATGCCGACGGCACCGACGCGCAGCAGACGACCACCGCGAGGTTGGTGCCGGACAGGCCGAAGGCGATGCCGAGGCCCATGGCGATCAGCGGCATCACGGCGAGTTTCAAGACGACCGTCAGTGCTGCAGCCATGCCGGGTCGGTGCAGGCCTTCGAGTTGAAGACCTGCGCCGACAATGAGCAGGCCCATCGCCAGAGAGCAGCGCCCGAGTGCATCGAGGAATTCGTGTGCGGGGCGCGGCACGGGCAATCCGGCCAGGTTGATCGCGAGGCCGATCACGCAGGCCCAGATCAGCGGGTTCTTGGCGATGGTTAGCAGCAGCGCCGGCCAGGACAGCCGCTGCGGCGAGGCATAATGCGCCAGCACCCAGACCGCTAGAATATTCAGCAGCGGGATCATCGCGACCATACCCACGGACGCCAGCGTGATGCCGAGGTCGCCCCACAGATTGCCGGCGACCGATAGTGCCACGAAGGTCTGCCAACGCGTGGCGCCCTGAAACAGCGACGTAAATGCCGGCCCATCGAGGCCGATGGCCCGCGCCAGCAACGGACGCAGCGCCAGACATAGCGCGGACATCAGGATGACGGAGAGCAACAAGGCACCGCCGACACCTGCAATGGGTACCGAGGACAGATTGGCGCGCGCCAGCGTGTCGATGAGCAGGGCGGGGAACAGCACGTAATAGACGAGCTGTTCCAGCCCGACCCATTCGATGTTCTGTTTCAGTAGCAGGCGCCGCAGCGCGTAGCCGAGCACGATGAGCAGGAAGACCGGGACGAGAGCGGCAAATACCGTCAGCATGGGGTCAGCGAATATCCGGCGTGCGCAGCAAGGCGGCGAGGCGATCTAGCGCACCCTGAAGAATGAAGATCGCGGCATGTTCGTCGATGACTTTGGCGCGTTTGGCGCGGCTGACATCATTGGCAATCAGTTCGCGCTCGACCGCAGATGTGGAGAGCCGCTCGTCCCAGAAGGCGATCGGCAGTTCGGTCAGTTTCGAGAAGTTGCGGGCGAAGGCGCGTGTCGATTGCGCGCGCGGTCCCTCGCTGCCGTCCATATTGATGGGAAGACCAAGGACGAAGCCGCAGATATTTCGCTCAGCGGCAAGCTTGATGAGGCGTGCGGCATCCGCCTTGAAGGCAGTTCGCTCGACAGTCTCAATGCCGGTGGCGAGACGGCGATCGGGATCGGACACCGCGACACCAATGGTCTTGGTGCCGAGATCGAGACCGATCAGCGCACCGCGGGCCGGAAGATGTGCGGCGGCTTCGACGAGGGGAAGGATGACTGCAGGCATGGTCCCGCATAACATGCGGAGCCATCAGATCAAACGCTGCGCCGCAATTATCGGGGCGGACGGCGGCTGCGCCATTCCTCGGCGGTCATTTCCCAGATTTCCGAGGGCCAACGGCCGGAGACGTAGTCGCGATCCTCGGTGGCGATCACGCGCATGCCGGAGGTTTCCGAAATCCGGCGTGAAGCCGTGTTGGCGATGGCCTTGATGACGCGCAGGACGGGCCGCTGCAGGGTGTCGAACCAGTAATCGGTCACGGCATCGCTGGCCTCGGTCATCAGCCCTTGCCCGTGCCAGGCGGGATCGAGCCAGAAGCCGCGGTTGTCGTCGACGCCGTCCCTGACATTGATCATGCCGATCAACTGGTCCGGTGCGCTCTTCAGACGGATTGACCAGTGCCATTCGGTGCCACGCTCCATGCCTGGCAGCACGACATCGCGCAGGAAAGTGAAGGCGCCATCAGCCGGGTAGGGCCATGGCACGCGGCTGGCCAGGAAACGCACCACCTCTATTCGCGGGAAAAGCCTTTGCACGGCATCGGAGTCAGCCAGCACGAGTGGGCGCAGGATCAGCCTGGGCGTGGTGAGTTCGGGAATGGCAGCGGTCATCGGTCGCGTTTCACATCGGTGGTGATTTGCGGCAAGGTAGCATCGTTCCCGCGTTTCTGCGTCTTATGTCACGAGCTCGATCTATGGACGCTCTCAGCCTGTTTGGACTGTTCGCCGTCAGCGCCATGCTGGTCTGCTACGCGCTGGAGGCACGCAGTCCGTGGTTCACGTTGGCCTTTGCCGGCGCCTGCGGGCTCGGATCGCTCTATGGCTTCCTGCAGGGCGCCTGGCCGTTCGGGCTGGTGGAGGCGATCTGGGCCGGCGTGGCGCTGCGCAAGTGGATGCTCATCCCCCGCGCAACCGCATAGCTCACGCGGGTGCGGCCGTGTTAGCCTGAGCAAGGCTCGGCAATGATGCGCGTGCCATTTCCTCACGTTTGTCTCAAGATCGTCACTGCTTTGCCGCTGGATTCAGAGGCATTGCCGCAAGATTGTCGCAAGAATCCGGAGATCCCCCATGTGGCCCGACCGCCGACTGATCGACTTATTCGGCACCGAATTTCCCATCGTGCAGGCGCCAATGGCAGGTGTGCAGGATGCCGACATCATGATCGGCGCAGCGGAGGGCGGCGCACTGGCCTCGTTGCCGTGCGCTATGATCTCGCCGGAGAAAGCCCGTGAGCAGATCAATATCGTGCGCCAGCGCGTCTCCGCGCCGGTCAACATGAATTACTTCTGCCATACGGCGGTGGACGCCGATCCGGCACGCGAGGCCAACTGGCGCAAGCGGCTGTCGTCCTATTACGCCGAACTCGGGCTCGATCCGAATGCAGACATCAATGCGGCCAACCGCGCGCCGTTCGATGAGGCGATGTGCGCGCTGGTGGAAGAGCTGAAGCCCGAAGTGGTCAGCTTTCACTTCGGCCTGCCGGATCCGGCGCTCTTGAAGCGCATCAAGGCAGCCGGCTGTCGGGTCATCGCCTCTGCGACCATCGTCAAGGAAGCCGTCTGGCTCGAAGAGCGTGGCGTCGACGCGGTCATTGCGCAGGGGGCGGAGGCCGGCGGTCATCGCGGCATGTTCCTGACCGAGGATATCGCCACGCAGCCCGGCCTGTTCGCGCTGTTGCCACAGGTGGTGGATGCGGTGAAGGTGCCGGTGATCGCGGCCGGCGGTATCGCCGATGGGCGTGGCATTGCGGCAGCCTTTGCGCTCGGCGCGGCGGGTGTGCAGATCGGTACCGCCTATCTGCGGACGCCGGAATCCAAGGTGAGCGGGCCGGGTCGCGCGGCCCTGGCCGGGGCGTCGGATGCCTCCACCGTCATCACCAATGTCATGACCGGCCGTCCTGCCCGGGGCGTCATCAACCGCGTGATGCGCGAGGTCGGGCCGGTCTCGCCCGATGCGCCGGCATTCCCGCATTCGGCGACCGCGCTGGGGCCGCTGAAAGCCGCTGCCGAGAAGCTCGGACGGACTGATTTTACCAATCTCTGGGCCGGGCAGTCGGTCGGAATGGGCAGCGAACGGCCTGCGGCAGAGCTGACGCGGTCGCTGGCGGCCGCCGCATTGGCGCGGATGGCTGAATTGCGGGGCTAGGGCGCCAAACAGGGCGGAGGCGTCCGCCGGTTGCGGCGCGAAACCTCCGTCTGCTATACGGCGGGCAGATTTCGCCTGAGGCCCTATATAATGTCCGTCGATGCTGCCACCGTTCGCCGTATCGCGCATCTCGCGCGGATCGCGGTTACTGACGCTGAAGTTCCCCATCTGCAGGGCGAGCTGAACGCGATGCTGGCCTTTGTCGAGCAGTTGCAGGAAGTGAATGTCGACGGCGTTGAGCCGATGACCTCGGTGATGCCCATGGAAATGAAGAAGCGCGCCGATGTCGTCAATGACGGCGAGATCGTCGACGCGGTGACGGCGAATGCGCCGGAGTCCGAAGATCATTTCTTCCTGGTGCCGAAAGTCGTCGAGTAATCGAGCAAGAACCGTTCGAACGGAAACCGCCATGTGCCTGCTTTGCGACGATGAAAAGTCCTATCAGCTCTATATGGACTACCTCGACGAGATGGAGCGTCAGGGGAAGGTCAAGGACGTCGACGCGGCCATGGATGCCATCCTCGACAAGGTTCAGGCCGCACAGGAGGCTGACGACAAGCTCCGCCGCAGCTCTTTCAAAAAAGATGCACCTGAAAACGACAAGACGCTCTCTCCCTTCTTTTGCAGCCCGGTCAATAAATAGATGACAGATCTGACGTCGCTGACACTCGCCGAGGCGCGTGACGGCCTTGCGACCAAATCCTTCACGTCAGTCGAACTGACCGATGCGCATCTCAAGGCGATGGAAGCCGCACGCGTGCTGAACGCCTATGTGCTGGAGACGCCGGATCAGGCGCGCGCCATGGCGCAGGCGGCCGACGCGAGACTCGCCAAAGGCGAGGGCGGCTGGCTTGGCGGCGTCCCGCTCGGGATCAAGGATCTGTTCGCGACCAAGGGCGTGCGCACAACCGCATGTTCGAAGATCCTCGGCAATTTCGTGCCGCCTTACGAGTCGACCGTGACCGCACAGCTGTGGCGTGACGGGGCGGTGATGCTCGGCAAGCTGAACAATGATGAATTCGCCATGGGCTCGGCGAACGAGACTTCGTTCTTCGGTCCGGTGATCAATCCGTGGCGGCGCGACGGCTCCGACGTCAATCTGGTGCCTGGCGGCTCGTCCGGCGGTTCGGCTTCGGCCGTTGCCGCGGGTCTCTGCCTTGGCGCCACCGCGACGGACACCGGCGGTTCGATCCGCCAGCCCGCGGCCTTCGCCGGCATCGTCGGTATGAAGCCGACCTATGGCCGCTGCTCGCGCTGGGGCACGGTCGCTTTCGCGTCGTCACTCGATCAGGCCGGGCCGATTGCGCGCACCGTGCGCGACACCGCGATCCTGATGCGTTCGATGGCCGGCTACGATCCCAAGGATTCCACCTCGGTCGATCGCGAAGTGCCGGATTACGAGGCCGCGATCGGCAAGTCCGTCAAGGGCATGAAGATCGGCATTCCCAAGGAATATCGCATCGACGGCATGCCGGGCGAGATCGAGAAGCTCTGGTCGGAAGGCGCTGCGCAGCTCAAGGCCGCCGGTGCCGAACTCGTCGACGTGTCGTTGCCGCACACCAAATACGCGCTGCCGGCCTATTACATCGTGGCGCCCGCCGAAGCCTCGTCGAACCTCGCGCGCTATGACGGCGTGCGTTATGGCCTGCGCGTACCCGGCCGCAGCATCAGCGACATGTATGAAAATACCCGCGCCGAAGGTTTTGGCGCTGAAGTGCGCCGCCGCGTCATGATCGGAACCTATGTCCTCTCGGCCGGCTATTACGACGCTTACTATCTCCGCGCGCAAAAAGTCCGCACGCTGATCAAGCGCGACTTCGAAGAATGCTTCGCCAAGGGCATCCATGCGATCCTGACGCCGGCGACACCGTCGGCCGCCTTCGGCATTGGTGAGAAGGGCGGCGCCGATCCGATCGAGATGTATCTCAACGACATCTTCACGGTGACGGTGAACATGGCCGGCCTGCCGGGCATCGCGGTTCCCGCCGGCAAGGACGCGCAGGGATTGCCGCTCGGGCTGCAGCTGATCGGGCGTCCATTCGACGAGGAAACGCTGTTCTCGATCGGCGAAACCATCGAGCAGGCATCGGGGCGTTTCACGCCAACGAAGTGGTGGGCCTGACATCATCATCCGCGTGAAGTGTTGCGCGTTTGACATTGCGTTTTGCGGTGCACTTGGCCATGGTTTGCCCATGAGCATGGACCGTGCATGAGCACCGACGACGGGCTTCCGCCTTCCCAACAGGTCGATCAGATTCTGGGTTCCCCGAAGCTTGCGCAGGCGATCGAGAATGATCGCTACAAGCATCTGCTGGATCATGTTCCCGTTGCGCTCGCCATCTCGCGCGGATTGGGCAGCGATCAGCAGGTTGTCTATATCAACAGGGCCTTCGAGCAACTGATGGCAATGGCGCCGGCCGATGTCGAAGGCCAGAGCTGGACCTGCCTCGACGGCTTTCTCAACGAAGATAATCAGAGCCAGACACTCGGCGAAGCGATCCGCGACGGCGAGGATTTCATCGGCGTGTTCCGGCCGTCGCTACCGCTGGAACGGCTGGTGATCGTGCAAGCCTATGCCTCGGTGATCGAAAGCGACGACGGCGTCGAAAATTTCCGGATCGCCGCGCTGGTCGATGTCGGCGGCCGCGAGCGTGCGCAGATCGAGCAATTCGAGAACCAGATACGCGACCGCGACATGCTGATGCGCGAGCTGCAGCATCGGGTGAAGAATAATCTGCAGCTCATCACCGCGCTGGTGCGGCTCGAAGCCCGCTCGGCCGTGGAAGGCGAGGCTGTTGCGCTCGGCCGGCTGGCGAGCCGGATCGATGCGCTGACGGTGCTGTACCGGACGCTGTCCGACGAGAATGCGACGCCCGAGATCGATCTCGGACAGTATCTATCGGACATCGCCAATGCGGTGATGGCTGCCAGCGCGACGGCGGATATCACGCTCGATCTGCAGGTTGGCTATTGCCCGATGTCGATCAATATCGCGATGCCGGCGGGACTGCTGATCAACGAGATGCTGACCAATGCGCTGAAATACGCCTTCGTCGGCCGTGCCGGCGGTCAGATCAAACTGATCTGCAAGCTGGAAGGCGGCCTCGTCACGGTGGTTGTCGCCGATGACGGCATCGGCCTTGGCGAAGGACAGGACTGGCCGTCGCCGCGCAAGCTTGGGGCGCTGATCCTGCAGACGCTCAAAGAGAATGCGCCGAACGTGAAGTTCAACGCCGAGAGCATTCGCGGGCAGGGCAGCTGGTTCACGCTGGTATTCGATGCCGCGCCGGGCACGCAGCTGAACTGAGGATTGGCGCCGCGCCATTTGGCGCGCACCTTGTTTCACCATTCATTAGCCACGTTACTGGCGCGATTGGTGCCGGATCGTCAGTTTGCATCGAATTGCAATGCTTTACGGTAATATCTGATTGAGATTCCGGATTGGGGACCGTCCGGACACGGTCCGTGCCGTTTGGTGCGGCCGTCTTGTGGGATCGGTAGAGAAGTGATGAGTGCGTTGCGTTCCATCGGTGTCGTGGTCACGACCTGTGCGCTGCTGCTGGGCTGTACGTCGGTCTACAACCTTCCCGCCAACGTGCCGCTGGCCGGCGCCTCCCTCGATCCCAATCTCGACGCCGTTTTCAAGGATGCTGCCGAGCAGGACGACCTGCTGATCGGTTTTTCGTTCTCAGGCGGTGGCACGCGCGCTGCGGCGTTTTCGTTCGGTGTCCTGGAAGAACTGGGCAGCATCCGCATGCGCGGTGCATCCGACACCATGCTGGAGCGCATCGATTTTCTGTCCGGCGTTTCTGGCGGTTCGGTCACGGCGGCCTATTACGGATTGAAGAAGCGCGCGGCGCTGTCTGATTTCCGCGAGCGCTTCCTGCTGCAGAATGCCGAGGCCGGACTGACGACGCAGTTGTCGCTAGGTACTATCGGCCGTGCCTTGGGCGGCGGCATCAATGACTCCAAGGGCTTCACCAGTTGGCTCGACGCCAACCTGTTCCACAATGCGACTTTTGGCAGCCTGCGAAATAGCGGTTCGCCACGGGTCTGGATCAACGCCTCGGACATCTATAACCGCGTGCCGTTCGTGTTCGACAACACGGCCTTCGCCGCGATCTGCAGCGATCTCAGCAAGTATCCGCTGTCGGGCGCCGTGGCTGCGTCGGCCGCGGTGCCGCTCGCCTTTGCGCCGGCCGTGGTGCAGGCCTTCCCCGGCACATGCAACGAGCCGCTGCCGCCTTGGGTCGCGCGCGCAGCCGCGAACCGCAATGCGTCGCCGATGTTGAGTGCCTACTCCAAGGCAGTGATGCGTTACCGCGACGGCGCGGTGCCCTACATCAAGCTGATGGATGGCGGGCTGGTCGACAACTACGGCGTCTCTGCGCTGACCATCGTGCGCGAATCCTCCGAGACACCCTATGGCCCGATGACACCGCAGCAGGCGGTCCGGCTGCGCCGCGGGATCTTCATGGTGGTGGATTCCAAAGTCGGTCTCTCCGGCAACTGGATCAATACGGTGGAAGGGCCTGAAGGCGTCGATCTGATCAAGGCTGCGGTGGACACCACCATGGATGCCAGTATCGGCTCCAGCTACACCGCATTCGACCGAACCATGAAGGACTGGCAATCGTCGCTGATCAAGTGGCGCTGCGGCTTGTCGGCGGCAGAGCGAGCCCGCTATGGCGCGCGGCCCGGCTGGCGTTGTACCGATTTGCAGTTCTTCGTCGGCCGGCTCGGCTTCGATCAGCTAGATCCGGCGCGGGCCGCAGTGCTCGAAGCCGTTCCGACGCGCTTCCAGCTGCCGCAGGGACAGGTCGATGACTTGATCCTGGCCGGTCGCGAGACGTTGCGTGCCAGCTCCGTGTTCAGGGCTTTCGCTTCGGGCATCTGATCGGATAGGGGCAAATGCCCTAGAAGCGACGCTGGAAAGCCTCGCTGGGGGTTTTCCCGCGCCCGCGGTCGCGGTAGAAACCGCTCCATGAACGCACCTGTCAAACCTTCGAAGCTCATCAAGGGCGCCACCGGCGACTGGGAAATGGTCATCGGTCTGGAGATCCACGCCCAGGTCAATTCTCACGCCAAACTGTTCTCCGGCTCGTCCACGGAGTTCGGCGGCGCGCCGAACAGCCATGTGTCGCTGGTCGATGCGGCCATGCCGGGCATGCTGCCGGTCATCAACGAGGAATGCGTCAAGCAGGCGGTGCGCACCGGGCTTGGCCTGAACGCACAGATCAACCGGCGCTCGACCTTCGACCGCAAGAATTATTTTTATCCGGACCTGCCGCAGGGCTATCAGATCAGCCAGTACAAGTCGCCGATCGTCGGCGAGGGCGAGGTCACGATCGAATTGGCCGATGGCGAGACCGCCACCGTCGGCATCGAGCGCCTGCATCTCGAACAGGATGCCGGCAAGCTGGTGCACGACCGCAATCCGTCCAGTACCTCGGTCGATCTCAACCGCTCGGGCGTCGCGCTGATGGAGATCGTCTCCAAGCCAGACATGCGCTCCAGCGAGCAGGCCCAGGCCTATGTGTCGAAGCTGCGCACCATCCTGCGCTATCTCGGCACCTGCGACGGCGACATGGAGAAGGGCAACCTGCGCGCCGATTGCAACGTCTCGGTCCGCAAGCCGGGCGATCCCCTGGGAACCCGCTGCGAGATCAAGAACGTCAATTCGATCCGCTTCATCGGCCAGGCCATCGACTACGAGGCGCGCCGCCAGATCGGCATTCTCGAGGACGGCGGTTCGATCGATCAGGAGACGCGGCTCTACGACCCCAACAAGGGCGAGACCCGGTCGATGCGCTCCAAGGAAGAGGCGCATGACTACCGCTACTTCCCGGATCCCGACCTGCTGCCACTGGAATTCAGCGAGGACTATGTCGCAGCGCTGAAGGCCGAGCTGCCGGAACTGCCCGACGAAAAGAAGGCGCGGTTCATCAGCGCGTTCGGCCTGTCGGCCTATGACGCTGCCGTGCTGGTGGTCGAGCGCGAGAGCGCGGAGTTCTTCGAGACGACGCTCGCCGGGCTTGCCGACAAGGCGCGCGACGGCAAGCTCGCCGCCAACTGGGTGATCAATGAGCTGTTCGGCCGCCTCAACAAGGAAGGCCAGGACATCGCATCGTCACCGGTGTCAGCGGCGCAGATGGCCGCTATCATCGACCTGATTGGGGCAGGCGTGATCTCCGGCAAGATTGCCAAGGACCTGTTCGAGATCGTCTGGACCGAGGGCGGTGACCCGCGCGCGCTCGTCGAAGAGCGCGGCATGAAGCAGGTGACGGACACCGGCGCCATCGAGAAGGTGGTCGACGACATCATCGCAGCCAATCCCGACAAGGTCGCGCAGGCGCAGGCCAAGCCGGCTCTGATGGGCTGGTTTGTCGGCCAGGTGATGAAGTCCTCGGGCGGCAAGGCCAATCCGCAGGTCGTCAACGACCTCCTCAAGAGCAAGCTCGGTATCTGACGACGGCCTTGCGATGACCGCGGCGCCGCCTCGAGCGGCGCCGTTTTCGTTTTGGCAGACCTCGTTGGCGCGTCGTAACCTACGCGATAAGCGGTCACGAGCGCGGGATCAGATCGCGAATCGGCGTGCCGTCAGCCGACAAAAAGTGCGGTTGTGGCCAGCACCGATAAGTCGCGAACGCGTTTTCCCGAAAAATATTTTCATTGCCAAAAATCTCGACTCAGAGTCCGCAGCACCTGTTTTCAGTGCCCCGACTCAGGCCTGGGGGCGGCAGAAGTTTGTGTAGTTGTTTGATAGTACGAATTGCGGGCGTACGGAAAAAATAAGCACTTTCTGCAATCTTGACATTTGTGGACGCAACGTTTTCGGGCGTTTCTCGCATCGCCTCGCGTGCCGGATTTCAAGTTGTGACTGAGCCCGTGGGGGAAGTGGCGCGTTGCGCTCATCAACACTTCCTTAAGCGGGAGACTGTTCTTTTGAAATCGTTGGTGTATTCGGGATGAAGTGCATTTCGATTCCCGAGTGCACGCAGCGATCAAGTCATCTCTTTATTGGAGGGCAACATGGCCAAGAAAGCTACGAAGAAGGCAGTCAAGAAGACCGTCAAGAAGGCAGCGAAGAGCGCTGTGAAGAAGACCGCGAAGAAGACCAAGAAGGTCGCCAAGAAGAAGTAACTTCTTCTGCCACGATCGACGCCGGTGGCAACGCCGGCGACGTCACGAGAGCCTCGACGACAATTTGCTTCTCGAAGCGGATATTGATCGCAGCTCTGGTCGACGAAAGAGGGTGTCGGCGAGACATCAGGTCAAACGGCTGGACCGTCACACCGGGGCAGGGCTTGCTCTCCCCGAGAACCGGTCCGGCAAAGAAGCCGGTCATTCCGTGATTGGCGTTCTTTATTCGGTGCGGATCATTGGTCCGCAGTTTCATCGGTGGCTCCGGCCACATGAGATATGATCCTGACGTGTTGCCGACGCCCTCGTTTTTGCCGGTGCGGTTCATCCCCGGCGCTTTGAATGTCCCGATCCCGAATAGCTTTTGATCTGCTCGCTGTGACGTATCTCGCATTGGCGTCGTCGCATGCGCGGAGCAGGCCTTTTAATATCCCTGGTCGCCGACGCTGCCGAGATGGTTACGGCATCCCCAAACAGCAGGGTAAACCGAATTCCGCGAAAATGCAGAAAACCCGCATAAATGCTGGGTTTTTGGCGGCGTATGAGCCGGTTTCGGCTTCGGCTCTTCAGATTTCGTTCATCCCGATACTTAAACTGCTCTTCAAATTTGATCGGTCATATTGATCCCAACAAGCCGGCAAACGGCGGTTGGGATTGCATCAAATAACGGACAGGAGCCGCGCTCGGTTGGGGGCGGCAAAACTAAAAAAAGGAATGACCCATGTTTCAGGGGCAGATCGATTTTGAAGCTGCGATGCCGATCGCGGAAACCGCCATCCAGGATGTGCTGTTCGAGCGCGGTCTGTATTGGGCGTCGGGTCGCTCGGGGATCGTTGACCTCGTCGCCGCGCACAAGTGGTTCAACCTCGCTGCCCTCAAGGGCCGGGTCGATGCCATCCCGATGCGCCGCGAAGTCGCCGAGATGATGTCGGATGTCGAGATCGCCGCCGCGCAGCGCGATGCCCGCGCCTGGCTGTCGACGGTTCACTAATCCGACTGCGCGTTTTCGCGGTGGTTCGGCAGGCGCGATGCCCGCCGGGGCAGCGTGACGAGCCGCTACTTCTTGACGATGGTGAAGATGCCGTCGGTCTCCGGCTCCGCCACATAGCGGTTGTCCGGCGTCGAGAAACGAATACGCAATTTACGGGTCGCATCGGCAAAGCCGATCGTCCACCCCTCATAGAGCCGCCACGCTGCGATCTCGTCCATGACGGGGAAAGTCCTGGCGCAGTCCTTGGCCACGTCGATCTGTGAACCGCCGATGGTGCTGTCGCTCTTCAAAATGACGCGGCAGCGTTTCCTGCCCTTGACGTCCTGGAGCTCCCAGGCTCCGTAAATATCCTTGAGCATCGCCGGATCGACCTCCTTGAGATCCATTAGCTTGAGGGTTTGCCCCGATGCGGCAGATGCGATCGCCATCGCGGCGGCCATCACGGCAGCCCATTTCATATCGCGCACTCCCTCGCATACGTTCAAATGTACCGTAGCCACGTCACGGCCTTGTTACGAGCGTCGCGGTTGTAACCGGCATGTGCGCCCCAATGTCTGTCTCGTCGCTTGCACAGCGAGGCCGGGAGGCCGCGCAACAAAAAGGACAATGCCATGTCGACGAAGAAACTCACGCTCCCATCCATCATCCGCGCCAGCGGCCTTGCGAGTCTGGTGGTTATTGCCGTTGGCGCAGCCCAGCCTGCAGTTGCTGCATCGGCGCCCGCATATCCGCGATGGATCAGCGCACCCGCTGCTGTCACCTCCACCGATATCAGTGCGGCACGCAAGACCCGGCAGGTGAGGCGCGCATCTCCGCGTGCTGCCTATGGCAGCTATGTCGGCGGAGACAGCTATGTTGGTGGGGCAGGCGGTGTATCGCAGTCCTATCCCGGCTACGGCTACGGCGTTGGAGATAATTCGCGGAACCAGACCTGGTAAGCCAGCGTCCACGCCCCGATGATTTGGCGACGACCATTTCGGTCGTCTCCGGGCCGTTCGCCAGTACTGTCCAGAAAAAGATGGCGGAGCCGGAGACGGGAGCATTCTCGTTCGCAGGTGTCCGCACACGTTCGCCCTCGTTGTAATTATTCACCTATTTGGCACTCACGCGCGCAAACCCTATGGTTTAAGGGGGCCAAGCGATTGCCAAAAGTGGGAAAGAAAGTGGGAAATGGTGGGATTCACTTGCCTCGATACGGCTTGGGGGCGAGTTTTTGGTGCTCTGGCTCGGCAGAGCCATGAACATATGCTTGCCAGCCGCAGTCCCTGCAAACCAGCACTTCGCAGCGTCCTGGGTTCCAAGTCTCGGTATTGAGGAATGACTTGTGCCGACTGTGGAAGCAGCTTGGGCAAAGCTGCGGAAACGAGTGCTCCTCGCCGTTTGATTCCTCTTTGTCGGCATAAGTGAAAATGCCTGGTCCGGGCTGGAATCGGATGTAGCGTTCTCGCTCGACTTCCCAGCTTTCGAGTTCTTTGACGCGCCCCTCAAGTTCTTCGGAGCGCTTGATCGTATCTTGCTGGGCGGACTGAGCCTCCAATATCAACTGCTGGAGGTCGATGATTGCGGCATTGCGCTTTGCGGTGTCGTCCATGTCCTTAAGCGCACGGGCGATATCGAAAGCCGACTTGAATGCCCCAATTCCTGCGAAAATCTCTGCCGGCACGATAGCCCCCAAATCTTCAAATTATGCGGCGAGGTTTACGGGCGGCTGGACCTGCATTATCGCGTATTGCGTCCGACGAGAATGCAGGTCCGCACCGTTGATTAAGCACCGTATCGAACAAACTCGCCGGGGCGGTTGCCGCGGTTGGAGCAGATGAAGACATTACCCGTCGACTGGCTGAAAAGCATCAGGGAGCCGATCGACTGGATCATCGAACGCAGGAGCTCGGTAAACCGAGACCACGTCATCCACGCTGGCCGGATAATGGCCATCGAGGTCTTATGCGGAAGTATCGTAACATCGATACCGGCCTTCTCAAGCCGGCGGGCGACCACCTTAATGTTGTCGCCCTTCGCACGGTTAGTCTCAAGAATGTAGCTACGACGCATTGCAGACTCCTATGAGAAGCCCCCAGGGTCGATAAGATTACATTAAGTATTTGAAAAACGTCTAGTTGCGTTTTGACGCATCTGTCGCAACGGGCGAGGCGCCTAATCTGTCTCCCCGAGAAAAGCTCGGGCGCGGGCGACCGAACAGTAGGCGGCCTCGTGCGGACCGACGAGCTCAACGAGCAAGTCGCGCGTGACTGTTTGGGAGCGGAAGATCGTCGAGAGGGATGCGCCCGAATGGATCGCGGCGACGATTGGCCAGCACTCAGCCCACGAAGCTGAGTCCGCGACAGCCCTCGACCTGGCTGATCCTGAGAGCCAGCATCAGGTTGGCGGAGAGGGCGACCCGCACACTCTTTAAGCATTGGAGAGAAGGCTGAATTCAAGCGGCCTTCGTATTCGCACCGCGACTAGAGACCCGCCGGATTCGTCCCCGACGGGTTTTCACTTCTTTTTCTTGGTTTCCTCGCCGCGTGCGGGGACAGACGCGTCACTGCCGTTAGACAACTCGCCATCGTCAGTATTCAGCTGCAATATTCTGCCTTCGACTGTTGGCAAAAAAACTAAGCGCGAACCGATTTCATTGATCGTACGCACGTGAGTTCGTAGAAGGGTATGCTCGTCGGGTTCTTCGTCAGCAGCCGCCGTTGGCTCCGCCGCACGAAATTCATAGTGTATGCCTTGATCCAGTTTGTTCGCGATCCGGTGAAGAGAAATTAGCAGCTCGTTCTCCAATTCGTTTTTTCTCGCCGCATCGCCTTCGTACTTTTGAATTAATTCATCGCGAAGATCTCGAAGGTTGCTTTCCATCTTTTCGTTCGCTTGCGCGTCGAGCTGCTCGCCCATCTTCTGAGGCAGTGACAGCTTCTTTATTTCGCCCTTGAGTTTTTTGATTTCGAGGGTTTGTTTATAGAAGGCTGCAATGCGCTCAATTGCGGTCGCGAGCGCCACGCCGGATACCGGCCAGATATCCAGCAACACCGTGAGATCTGAGCTTGATATCGTTTTGATCGTCGGGTCACGGCGTTGCCCTGTCGTCAATTCTTCGAAGACGCGAACAATTTTTGCCGTATCAGCAAGCTCCTTGGCGAAACGGTCCAATTTGCTATCAATGCTCTCACGCGGGACGAGAAGGCCTATCTCAGCTTCGCCCGGTTTCAAGTCATCTTTTGCGATTTCGAGCCGACCTAATCCCTTTATGATTTCGGTTGCCGCACTCACATCTGCCTCGAACTCGTTTTGCTCTTCCTGGATTTCCTTGAGCGCGATAGAGGGCGTTATGGCGTTCCGCGAAAAGATCTCGTCAATGACTTCTAGTAATTTGCTACCGATGAAGTGGGATAGATGGAGTTCTTCTAGAGCCTGTTTCCAAGCGGGCGGAAAATCGTTCGTCTCCACTTTTTCAAGAGATTCGCGAAGTCGCTCAAGGACGGTGCTCACCTGTTGCTGATATGAGGGGGTGGCCGGATCGTTGACTTGATTCAACAAAAAACCCGACAGGCGTTGAAGGTCTGCCAAGATCGCGGCCCGTTCCACGGCCTTGAGTGCGGCATCGACTATAAGATGCAGACGTTCAACGTTCACAGTATTCCCCCGAGTTCTGCAATGTATGCGCCAGCTTTTGCAGGCGTCGTTGTTGTGCGCTGAAACGTGCGTAGGATAGGAAAAGTCGAAAAAGTGAAGGAAATTCAAGGGCGATGGCGGAGCCGGAGGGATTCGAACCCTCGATACCCTTGAGAGGTATGCCGCTTTAGCAAAGCGGTGCCTTCAGCCACTCGGCCACAGCTCCATCATTGCTGCATATGCCCGACACCGTCGCGAGCCGCAAGCGCCAGATCGCAGTCTTCAGCGCATGTTCGCAGAAATCGGACACGTCCGATGTGGATGTGTCTTTATAACATTCAGATGCCGCGCCCGCCTGTGGTGCATTTGCCGCTGGGAAATGGGCCCCAAGGCCGTTTATCGATTGCCATCCGCCCGGAATTTATCGCTCCGGCAAATGCTAGGCGATTCGGCCGATGGGCCAGCAAAGTCGGCCAGATACCTTCGAATGCGAGTGGAAATGTGTTTCTGCTCGTTACGGGATGGATCGGTGCCCTGAAATGCGGCGCTGGAAATTCTGATTTTGAAACAATTGCTTGCCGAGAATTCGCATTCACGAGTCCGTGTGATTTAAGCAACACAGCCTAGGAAACGGCCGAATGGAGGCCGCTTTGAGGCGTTCCATTGTTGCGGAGCGAGAAGCCTTAGGAGATGGTCTCGGTGCGACGGAGGGGGGCATCCCGAGGTCGTCCCGTAAGGTGGTTCGTCCTGAATCTCGTCGGCACGCTCGTGCGACGGGTTTTGCGATTCGGAGCGTTTGCGGGTTGTCAGGGATTAAGGGGACTTGTCTTCAGGGTGGCCTCCACCCCGTTGCAGAACCTTCCCTAAAGCAACTTGGAGGTTTACATGAAGACGATTAAGGGCCTTATTCTCGGCTCGACGGCAGCTCTGCTCGCCGTTGGCGGAGCTCAGGCAGCCGATCTTCCCGTCAAGGCCAAAGCGGTCGAATACGTGAAGATCTGCTCCCTCTACGGCGCGGGTTTCTACTACATCCCGGGCACCGACACCTGCATCAAGATCGGCGGCGCGATCCGTTTGGACACCTCGTTCAACGCCGCAGCTTACGACACCCCGTTCTGGCAGGGTGGCGCTGGTGGCAATAATCTTTGGACCAAGGATTATTTCATCACCCGCGAACGTATCAATCTGACCACCGATACCCGCACTGCCACCGAATACGGTGTCGTTCGTACCTACGCGAACATGCAGTTCGACTTCTCGCAGAACCGTGAATCGATCGCTGGTGGCTTCACCGAAGTCGACTACGCCTTCATTCAGTTCGCCGGCTTCACCTTCGGTAAGGCCGTCTCGCAGTTCGATCCGCAGTGGGCCCTCAACAAGCCTTACATCTCGTCGGGCTTCATGGCCGGTTCGAACAACACGACCGGTATCCCGCAGATCGCCTACACCGCTTCGTTCGGTAACGGCGTGTCGGCGACGATCTCGCTCGAAAATGCTTCGGCCTACCGCAACGCAGGTCTCTGGAACACCAACACCTTCATCACCGGACCGGGCGCGAGCACGTTCACGGGTACGTTCTACGGTACGAACTCGAACACCTTCCTGGGTAACGCCTATGGCGGCAACCACATTCCTGACGTCGTCGGCAACATCCGCCTCGACCAGGCTTGGGGCACGCTGCACTTCGGCGCTGCGATGCACGCTGCAACCCCGGGCTTCTACGCCACTGCGGCTGGCGGTGGAGGCACCGAGGCGCTCGGTCATCCGGATGACAAGTACGGTTTCGCAGTCAACGGTGCGGTTGAATTCAAGAACCTGCCTACCGGCGCTGGCGACACTCTGAAGCTCGAAGCAACCTACGCCAAGGGCGCAGCGAAGTACGCGATCGCCGGCGGCACCACCGACACCTCGGGCGGCGGTCGTTTCGCGAAGGTCGACGGCAACACCATCGGCTTCGGCTATGTTCTGGACGGCGTTTACAGCAACGGCGGTCAGATCATCCAGAGCGAAGCTTGGTCGGTCGCTGGCTTCTACGAGCACTACTGGAACCCGGCATGGCGCACGTCGCTGTTCGGCAGCTACAGCAGCATCTCGTATGGTGACGGCAATGCTCTGATGCTCGCCGCATTCCAGGGCCTGTCCACCGGTGGCCCAGGCACCAGCAGCTCGTCGGCTGCAGCGTCTCGCGCTGGCACCTTCACCGGCACCGGCAACTTCGACTTCGCCGTGGCCCAGATCGGTACCCGTACTGCCTGGACCCCCGTCAAGAACCTGACCCTGTCGGCTGAATTCACCTACAGCCGCCTCGAGCAGAACCTGAACGGCACCTACGCCGTGACGAGCATGTCCGGCAAGCCGGCCGGCACGCTCCTGAACACGAGCAACCAGAACCTCTACAACGGTTCGGTGCAGATCCTGCGCTCGTTCTAATATCGACTGCCTCACGGCAATCGCTATCTGAAACAAAGACCCCCGGCAGGAGACTGCCGGGGGTTTTTGCTTGCGTGATTGATCGCTATGCCGAGGTGTCGGATGGGTTTCGCTTCGACGCTTACGCGTCTGCGGTCTACCTCATCCGACGTATTTGCGCTGTCCTGATTGACGCTATTCGACGCTGCTGCTGGCACCGCGATGCAGGTCGGCCTCGATCTGCAGCCGTGAGCCACCGCCGAAGCGGGCGCGGTAGACCTGCAGGTTCTCCATGATGCGCTGGACGTAGTTGCGCGTTTCCGAGAATGGAATCGACTCGACCCAGTCGACCGGATCGACCTTGGGGTCACGTGGATCGCCGTAGCGTTCGATCCATTTGCGCACGCTACCGCGGCCCGCGTTGTAACCGGCGAAGGTCATGATGTAGGAGCCGCGATAGTCCTCGAGCAGGCCACCGAGTTCGGCGGCGCCCAGCGTGGCGTTGTAAACCGAATCGCCCTTGAGGCGCGCGAGGTCATAGGTGCCGCCGTGTCGCTTGGTGACGTATTGCGCCGCGCTCGGCGTCACCTGCATCAGGCCATAGGCCTGGGCCGGCGACACGACGGCCGGATTGAAGGCGCTTTCCTGCCGTGCGATCGCATAGACCACGGCAGACTCGACCTCGGGCCCGATCGGGCGATAGCTCGGAATGCCCGTCGTCGGATAGGCATAATGATCGAAGGGCAGGCCGCGATTGAGGGCCGCCTTGCCGACCAGCAACGTACCGCGGGCATCCTTGTTCTGTTGCGCGAGCTCGGCAAGGCCGAGCACAGCTTCCGGATCGCCGTTCTCGCCGACGTCGGCGAAGATCGGGATGGCGACTTCGCGCTCGTCCAGGGCGTAGAGCAGTTGCACCGCGCGGACGATTTCCAGTCGATCGAGTCCACGCGCGCGGGCGGTCAATGCACCGCTGATGTCGAGCTGCTGCAGGCCAAGCTTCGCGCGCGCGAGCTGGCCGTAATAGCTAGTGGATTGCTCTGCTGCGCGCGTATAGGCGGCCCGGGCTTCCTGGCTGCGGCCGGCGGCTTCCGCGGCACGGCCCTGCCAGTATCCGGCGCGGGCGAGCGCTGTCGGATTGACGCTGCCGATGCCGATCCGTGCGAAGTGCTGTGCGGCGGTTGCGGGATCTTTCAGGAAGCGCAGCGCGATCCAGCCGGCAGTGAACTCCTGCTCGGTCTTGTAGATGTCGCGCGCCGGCAGGGCAGCATCGCGTGCCACAAGATAGGCCGAGCGATGTTCGCCGACGTCGAGTAACTTGCGCGCCGTGAGACGTCGCTCGATCCACCATTCGTCGAGATTGTGCAGGCGCTGCGGTTCGCGCGGCGCTGCAATCATCAGCCGCGCTGCTTCGCCGAATTTCTCCTCGCGGCGCAGCTGCTGAATGTGGCTGAAGATGTAGCCGGGGTCGCTATGCAGCTCGGACGGCACTGCAGCGAGCAGCGCGTTGGCGTTCGATGCCTTCTTAGTGACGCCGATGCGGGCCCGCGCGAGCGCCATCTGCGCGCCGCCGAGGCGCTTGGCAGAGCGCAGCGCGGCATCTGAATCGCTGCCATAGAGCAGCATGTCCATGCGCGCCTTGTGATCGCCGGGTGTGATCAGCGGACCGAACATGTCGATGGCCATGTTCTCGGTATCGCCCGATAACGGATCGCTGCGCCATGCATCACGGATCAGCCGCTCCGCGCCGGCACGGTCGCCGTGCGCGAGCAGCGACTTGGCGAGCGCGAATTTGCCCTTGGCGGAAATCGGCTTCTCGCTCTCGAAATAAGACTGGATCGCGGAGTCGTCGCGCTTGTCGTCCCACAGCGCCGCTTCGATGCGGCGTCGCAGGAAGGTCTGCGATGGCCAGCTCGGATTGGCGGCGACGAAAGCGCGGTAGCGCTCGACCGAAGCGCCATTGTCATCGCTGCGCAGATAGATCCATTCACCGAGCTTGCGCGCGACTGGATCGCCAATCGTTTGCACGACCTGCGCGGCTTCCGAACCCTTGCGCTTGCGGATCAGCTCGATGACGTTTTCGAGCGTTTCGGCATCCGCCTGTGGGGTGGATGTTGTTGCCGCCACCGCGGCGCGGGCGATCGGCTTCTTGGCAGCAGGAGGAATCGCCGCATGCTGGCGTGTGGCGGGCTGGATTACGGGAGCCGGGCTCGCAGCATCTGGCGCGAGCGGCTTCGCCGGGGCCGCTACGGCCGTGGGGGCCTGTGCAGCGCTACGCGCAATGGGGCGCGCCTTCGGCAATGGAACCTTGGTGGCCGCCCAAGCCTCGACGGCCAGCACCGATACTCCGACCGCCAGCGCCAGACCGGAGCTCAAGGCCGTCCGCCGCGCAGTCGTGGTGAGGAGCAGGTGCTTCACGGCGTTCCCTCGCGGCGAATCAGACAATCGCACGCATTCCCATGATGTATTTGATTGAAACGGTGACCAAATCGTCAATTTCTGTAACCGCTTGCTCCTCTCTGCCCGGCCACGGCGGCGAAATCACGGCCAAACAGCCGGTAAACCGCTCTGAAACCGCTTCGGGCGGTCTTTCGCCGCAGCCACAGACTCGATAAGACTTGCTGTTCAATCAATCGGTTCAAGCAGACGGCTAAAGCCGCATCGCGTTCGGAGCAGACCATGGCAGCCACCAAGACGAATTTCCGGGGGTCTTACACCGCGCTGGTCACGCCGTTCAAAGATGGCGCGCTGGACGAGGCAGGCTTTCGTGCGCTCGTCAGCTGGCAGATCGCCGAGGGCAGTAACGGCCTCGTTCCGGTTGGCACCACGGGCGAGAGCCCGACGCTGAGCCACGAAGAGCATTACAAGGTCGTCGAATGGTGCATCGACGAAGCCAAGGGCCGCGTGCCGGTGATCGCTGGCGCCGGGTCCAATTCCACCAAGGAAGCGGTGGCACTGGCGAAGCACGCCGAGAAGGCCGGCGCCGATGCAGTGCTGGTGGTGACGCCGTATTACAACAAGCCCACGCAAGAGGGCATGTATCAGCACTTCAAGGCGGTGAATGACGCGATCGGCATTCCGATCATCATCTACAATATTCCGCCCCGTTCGGTGGTCGATATGTCCGTGGACACCATGGCGCGCCTGTATGAGCTGAAGAACATCGCCGGCGTGAAGGATGCCACTGCCGATCTCGCGCGTGTGTCCAAGCAGCGTCACGCGATGGGACCGGATTTCATCCAGATGTCCGGCGAAGACATGACCGCGCTGGCCTATATGGCGGCGGGTGGCCATGGCTGCATTTCGGTGACGGCGAATGTTGCGCCGAAGCTGTGTGCCGAACTGATGTCGCTGGTACTCAAGGGCGACTATGCCGGGGCGCTCAAGGTCCAGGATCGCCTGACGCCGCTGCATGACACGATCTTCAAGGAGCCGGGCCTTGCCGGCGCCAAGCACGGCCTCGCTTTGCTGGGCCGCCTCAAGGAAGAGGTACGTCTGCCGCTGATGACGGTGACGCCGCCGACCGGCAAGGTGATCCGCGACGCCATGGTCTTCGCCGGCCTCATCAACTAGGCATCTGCATCAACCGGATGTTGAGTGATTTTGGCTGCGTCATCTCTCCCTATTTGTAAGCGCGTACTTATCGTTCGTTGAAAACAAAAAGGAATTGCAGATGCTGAAGGAATTTCGCGATTTCGCGATGAAGGGCAATGTGGTCGATCTCGCGGTCGGCGTGATCATCGGCGCGGCCTTCGGTGCCATCGTCTCGTCGATGGTGGCCGACGTCATCATGCCGATCATCGGTGCCATCACCGGCGGTCTCGATTTCTCGAATTACTTCACGGGTCTCTCGAAATCCGTTACGGCAACCAATCTGGCCGACGCCAAGAAGCAGGGCGCCGTGCTGGCCTGGGGCAGCTTCCTGACCTTGACGCTGAACTTCATCATTGTCGCCTTTGTCCTGTTCTTGGTCATCCGCTTCATGAACCAGCTGAAGCGCAACGATGCCGCCAAGCCGGCTGAACCGCCGAAGCCGACCCGTGAAGAAGAACTGCTGACCGAGATCCGCGATCTGCTCAAGAAGGCCTGAGCCCAAGGCTTGGGTCGGGCATTCGCGGCACCTATATTCGGTCAGCACGCTGAAAGTATTGGACGATGGCCGAAAAGAACGAACGCCCGATCAAGGTGATCGCCGAGAACCGCAAGGCGCGGTTCAACTACGCCGTCGAGGACACGGTCGAGGCGGGTATCGCCTTGACCGGGACCGAGGTGAAGTCGATCCGTAACGGCAAGAGCACCATTGCGGAATCCTACGCCGATCCGAAGGACGGCGAGATCTGGCTGATCAACTGCAACATCCCTGAATATCTGCAGGCCAACCGTTTCAACCACGAGCCGAAGCGGCCGCGCAAGCTGCTGCTGCATCGCAAGCAGATCAACAAGCTGATGGGTGCGGTAGAACGCCAGGGCATGACCCTTGTGCCGTTGAAGATGTACTTCAACGAACGCGGCCGGGTTAAGCTGCAGCTTGCGCTGGCCAAGGGCAAGCAGCTCCACGACAAACGCGCGAGCGAGAAGGACCGCGACTGGGGTCGCGAGAAGGGGCGTTTGCTCCGCGCGAGAGGCTGAGGCTGGGCGTCGCCCATCCCCGCAAACAAGAGGATGAGATGACGCAAGGCAACCTGCTCGAAGTCGACTGGAGCAAGATTCCGGCACCGGAAGACGACGGTGCCGCCAATCATCTGACCGGCATGACCTTCCCACCGGTTAGCCTGCGCGCCACCAACGATACCGCAGTTACGCTGTCCGAACTCACGGGCCGCACCGTGGTGTTCGGCTATCCGCGCACCGGAGAGCCCGGCAAGATCGGGCTGGTCGATGACTGGGACATGATCCCCGGCGCGCGTGGCTGCACACCGCAGACCTGTTCCTTCCGCGATCTGTTCGCGGAGCTGAAGGCCGCTGGCGCTAAACATGTGTTTGGCCTGTCGACGCAGAGCAACGAATATCAGACCGAAATGGCCGGGCGGCTGCATCTGCCGTTTCCAGTACTGTCGGATGAGCACCTTGAGCTGAGCGATGCGCTCAGCCTGCCGACTATGGATGTTGCCGATCAAACGATGATCAAGCGCCTGGCCATGATCATCGACGACGGCAAGATCACCCATGTGTTCTATCCGGTGTTTCCACCGGACCGGAACGCGGGCGATGTGCTGGAATGGATGAAGGCGAACCCGGTTTGATCGCGTTGTCGCGGTCGTAGCCCGGATAGCGCTTCGCTCGTCCGGGCTACAGGTTAGGCATCACTCAGATCCGCTTTCACCCGCGCAAACACCGCACGAAACATCTCGGGCGTCAGCACGCGCGTGTTCGTGTTGTAGCGCGAGCAGTGATAGCTGTCGTAGAGCTTGAAGCGGCCGACATCGTGGACGGCGCCGTGCGCAAAGGGCGCTGTCACGGCGCGAATGCCGAGCGTCCTCAGCATCGTGTCGTGGGCGACGCGGCCCAGCAGCACGATGGCGCGCAATCGCGGCATGGTGTCCATCGTGGCAATCAGAAACGGCCGGCAGGTGGTGATCTCGATGGGCAGCGGCTTGTTCTGCGGCGGTACGCAGCGCACGGCATTGGTGATCCGGCAATCCTGCAGCGTCAGCCCGTCATCAGGACGTGCTTCATAGGTGCCGGAGGCAAAGCCGAAATCCAGCAAAGTCTCGTAGAGCAGGTCGCCGGCATAATCGCCGGTAAAGGGACGCCCGGTACGATTAGCGCCCCGCACGCCGGGGGCGAGGCCCACGATCAGCAGTGCTGCATCCGAGGTGCCGAAGGACGGCACGGGGCCGTTGTAGCCGTCGGGGTCACGCTCGCGCACCTCCAGCCGGTACTCGACGAGGCGGGGGCACAGGGGGCAATCGCGCCCGGGATCGGTGGAAGTGCCAGCGGAAATCGCGGTTGCGA
Source organism: Tardiphaga robiniae (assembly GCF_013359755.1). Lineage (GTDB taxonomy): Bacteria > Pseudomonadota > Alphaproteobacteria > Rhizobiales > Xanthobacteraceae > Tardiphaga > Tardiphaga robiniae. Next base: position 134,215 of record NZ_JABMCJ010000091.1, read on the forward strand.
CCACCGCCGGCTGTTGTCTGCTGAGTTGCGTCTTAGTCTTCGAAATCTTCATCGCCTCGTGGCGCCATCGTGGTCGCGCGCTGCAGGAATTGCGGCGTCTGGTGACGCGGTTCGCGCGGAGCAGGGCGCTCTGCCGGATCGCGGCCGAGCTTGCTCTGCAGCTCCATGAGATCGGTAAACACGTCTGCCTGCCGGCGCAACTCGTCGGCGATCATGGGGGGCTGGCTCGAGATGGTGGACACCACGGTGACGCGGACACCGCGACGCTGCACGGCTTCGACCAGGGAGCGGAAGTCGCCATCGCCCGAGAACAGCACGATCTGGTCGACATGTTCGGCCAGTTCCATGGCATCGACGGCGAGCTCGATGTCCATATTGCCCTTCACCTTGCGTCGGCCGGACGCATCGATGAATTCCTTGGTGGCCTTGGTTACCACCGTATAGCCGTTGTAATCGAGCCAATCGATCAGCGGCCGAATCGACGAGTATTCCTGATCCTCGATGATGGCGGTGTAATAAAAGGCCCGGACGAGGGTCCCGCGGCTCTGAAATTCCTTGAGGAGGCGCTTGTAGTCGATATCGAAACCGAGGGTCTTGGCGGTGGCGTACAGATTGGCGCCGTCGATGAAGAGTGCGATCTTGTTAGATGTGAGGGACATCAAGTTTTCTCATGTGGTTTGTTGTTGTTAGCGTTTTTGGCGCGACTTCGTCGTTGCGCATTTGAATCACATTTGTCGTCCGCTCTTCGTCGGATCGGCCTTATTGACGCCACGCAATCAGCTGGTCTGGAACTGCCCGAATATGCCGATCCATCTTCCCTTGCAATGAAGCCTTTTGGTGTCGAGATATCCGCTTCTGGCCAGATGGTGTCACCGCTTCTGCGGTCTTTTTGAGGGTACCATAGTGCGGCAGAAAACCAAGCCAAGAAGGACGCAATTCCAAATTGGTCCTTGCGAATGCCGCAAAGCCCCTATACCTACGGGACTTAATCATCATATTCGGTCCCACAACAAACGGAGCGACATTTTATGGCGCGCGTAACCGTCGAAGATTGCATCGATAAGGTCGACAACCGGTTCGACCTGGTGTTGCTGGCAGCACACCGGGCACGAATGATCTCGTCCGGTTCACAACTTACGATTGATCGCGACAACGACAAGAATCCCGTTGTTTCGCTGCGCGAAATCGCTGATCAGACCATTTCCCCGGAAGATCTCCGTGAGGAACTGGTCCATTCGCTGCAGAAGTTCGTGGAAGTGGACGAGCCAGAACCGGATACGATTCCGCTGATCGGCTCCGCCGGCGCCAGCGTCGATGCCGACGATACCGAAGTGGCTGTCGAGCGCATGACCGAAGAAGAGCTCCTCAAGGGTCTCGAAGGCCTCGCTCCGCCGGAAGAGCAGCCCGAAGAAGACGAGTAAAGCGATACACACGGTCTTTTGCTTAACCGTTTTGATTATCAGTCATCACAAAGGCCCGGACATGCGTCCGGGCCTTTGCTTTTGCAGTCCGTTTCGGGGCAAACTTGAGACGAAGAATCCAGGTCGCTGCTGACCGGATCGAACGAGGCTAGGATGGCGACTTCGCGCCGTAATAAACGGCAGATGCAGGCTGCGAACGACACGGTCGCCGCGGTCTCGCCAGTTTCGCCTGAAGCGCTGTCTGCAGAGACGCCAATTCCGGCCAAGGTGCCGCGGACGTCCCGTGTCCGGATGATGCGGCAATACGATCTGGTGGACCGCGTCCGGGCCTATAACTCGAACACCGATGAGGATCTGCTCAACCGCGCCTATGTCTATGCCATGGTCGCCCATGGCGAGCAGACGCGGGCCTCGGGCGACCCGTATTTCTCCCACCCGCTGGAAGTGGCAGCGATCCTCACCGACCTCAAGCTCGACGACGCCACCATCGTGGCGGCGCTGCTGCATGACACCATCGAGGACACCGAGGCCACCCGGACCGAAATCGACAAGCTGTTCGGCGCCGAAATCGGCGCGCTGGTCGAGGGCCTGACCAAGCTGAAGCGGCTCGAACTGGTGTCGCGCGAAGCCAAACAGGCCGAGAACCTGCGCAAGCTGCTGCTGGCGATCGCCGACGACGTCCGGGTCCTGCTGATCAAGCTCGCCGACCGTCTGCACAATATGCGGACGATGGAGTTCATGCCGCCGGCCTCGCGCCGTCGCATCGCCGAGGAGACCCTTGACATCTATGCGCCGCTCGCTGGACGCATGGGTATGCAGGCGATGCGCGAGGAGCTTGAGGAACTGTCGTTCAAGGTGCTCGATCCCGACGCCTATCTGGTGGTGATGCAGCGTCTGGACTCACTGACCGAACGCAATCGCAACCTCATCGACATGATCGAGAGTCATCTCTCCACGAAGCTGGAGAAGAACGGCATCACGGCGCGGGTCACCGGCCGACGCAAGAAGCCGTTTTCGATCTGGACCAAGATGAAGCGCAAGTCGGTGGGCTTCGAACAGCTGTCGGACATTTACGGCTTCCGCGTCGTGCTGCAGGACATGGAGGCGTGCTACCGGGCGCTCGGCGTGGTGCACACGACCTGGCCAGTGGTGCCCGGCCGCTTCAAGGACTACATCTCGACGCCGAAGCAGAACGACTATCGCTCGATCCACACCACGGTGATCGGCCCCGGCAACCAGCGCGTCGAACTGCAGATCCGCACCGAGGACATGAACAGCATCGCCGAATACGGCATCGCCGCGCATGCGTTCTACAAGGATGGCATCGGCTCGCCGACCGAAATGCTCAAGCGCGAATCCAACGCGTTCTCGTGGCTGCGCCATACCATCGGCATTCTCTCGGAGAGCACCAATCCGGAAGAATTCCTGGAGCATACCAAGCTCGAACTGTTCCACGACCAGGTGTTCTGCTTCACGCCAAAGGGCAAGCTCATCGCGCTGCCGCGCAATGCCAATGTGGTCGACTTCGCCTATGCCGTGCATACCGACGTCGGTAACAGTGCAGTTGGCTGCAAGATCAACGGAAAATTCGCGCCGCTGTCGTCCGAACTGCAGAACGGCGACGAAGTCGAAGTGCTGACCTCGGCCGCACAGCAGGCGCCGCCATCCGCATGGGAAGGCCTGGCGGTCACTGGCAAAGCGCGCGCCGCCATTCGCCGTGCGACGCGAACAGCGGTCCGTGATCAATATGCCAGCCTTGGCCGCCGGATCGTCGAGCGCCTGTTCGTGCGCGCCAAGATGGAATATTCGGACGACCAGTTGAAGGGCGCGCTGCCGCGTCTGGCGCGCACGTCTATCGACGATGTGATGGCCTCGGTCGGCCGCGGCGAATTGCGCGCCGCCGACGTCGCGCGTGCGATGTATCCCGACTACAAGGAAGAGCGCATCGGCCGCTTTTCGGCCAACAACAAGAAGTCGACGGCGGACAAGGTCAGAACGCCGGATGGCGCGGCACGCTTCACCTCGATCATCTCGATCGGTGGCGTCGATTCCGATCTGCCAATTAAATTCGCTCCGAACGGTGGCGCCGTGCCGGGCGACCGTATCGTCGGCATCGTCACGCCGGGCGAGGGCATCACGATCTATCCGATCCAGTCACCGGCGCTGAAGGATTTCGAGGAAGAGCCGGAGCGCTGGGTCGACGTGCGCTGGGATATCGATGAATCCTCGCCGCAGCGTTTCCCGGCCAGACTCTTTTTGCAGAATGTCAACGAGCCCGGCAGTCTGGCGCAGATCGCCCAGGTGATTGCCGACCATGACGGCAATATCGACAATATCAGCATGCATCGACGCTCGCCCGATTTCACCGAACAGACCATCGATCTCGGGGTCTACGACCTCAAGCATCTCAGCGCGATCATCAATCAGTTGCGCGCCAAGGCTGTTGTCGCCAAGGTCGAGCGGGTCAATGGGTAGCGTCTTCCCTTAAGGTTTTCTGGAATTCCGTCATGTCCTCATCCTCGCTACGCCTCGGCGTCAACATCGATCACGTCGCGACCCTGCGCAACGCGCGGGGCGGCAAGCACCCGGATCCGGTCCGCGCTGCGCTGGAAGCCATTTCGGCAGGGGCCGACGGCATCACCGCGCATTTGCGCGAGGATCGTCGCCATATCCGCGATGCCGATATGGAGCGACTGAAGGCGGAGATCTCCAAGCCGCTGAATTTCGAAATGGCGGCGACGCCGGACATGGTGCGGATCGCGCTGGCGGTGAAGCCGCATGCTGTCTGCCTGGTGCCGGAGCGGCGCGAAGAATTGACCACCGAGGGCGGCCTCGACGTGGTCGGCCAGCGTGAATCGTTGGAGCCATCAATCGCGCGCTTCACCGAAGCCGGCGTGCGGGTGTCGCTGTTCATCGCGGCTGATCCCAAGCAGATCGAAATGGCCGCTAAACTAAAGGCCCCCGTGATCGAACTCCACACGGGCGCCTGGTGCGACGCGATCACCGATGGCGATACCGCGAAGGCCGCCAACGAGTGGCAGCGCATTGCCGCCGGCGCCAGGCTGGCGAAATCCGCAGGCCTGGAAGTGCATGCCGGCCATGGTCTCGACTATGCCACCGCCGAGACGATCTCGGCGCTGCCCGAAATCATGGAGCTGAACATCGGCTACTATATGATAGGCGAGGCACTGTTCATCGGTCTGTCCGATACGGTGCGTCTGATGCGCGCGGCGATGGATCGCGGGCGGATACAGTTCAAGAGCGCCTCATGATCATCGGCATCGGTTCCGATCTGATCGACATTACGCGCGTCGCCAAGGTGATCGAACGCCATGGCGACCGCTTTCTCGATCGCATCTTCACCGAGGCCGAACGGGCGCGGGCACAGCGCCGCGTGAAGAGCGAGAGGATGGTGGTGGCGACATATGCCAAGCGTTTCGCTGCCAAGGAGGCCATGTCCAAGGCGCTGGGCACCGGCATCCGCCAGGGGGTCTGGTGGCGGGATATGGGCGTCGTCAACCTACCCGGGGGGAAACCCTCCATGAAGCTCACCGGCGGTGCGCTGGTGCGGCTGCAGGCCCTGATACCGCCGGGGCATGATGCCCAGATCGATCTGTCGATCACGGACGATTGGCCGCTGGCGCAGGCTTTCGTCATAATTTCGGCCGTCCCGTCGCCCAAGCCCTGAGGGCTGGCCGGGAGCCGCACCTGAAGCGGTGCGATCACAAGCCGGCACGTCAAACTGGCGGGAAATAGCGGCTTTTCGGGGCGGTTCATTGCACCGTTACCAACAACCGTTTAAACCTGCGAGGACACCGAACCGACGCCAATTCTCGCTGACGCCGCTCATGGCATTTGCAGGACTTTGCCGTAATTATATGAATCTAATGCATTTTTCGTGCGAGGCGCGACGCCGCCTTGCCCCAAAATGCGCTGCCAGCCGCGCGGCGACGCTGCGGGAATCGGGAAAGCGATGAGTGTGACATCCGGGACCAAGACTGAAAGCGGCGTCGGCGAGACCATCCGTGTTGTCATCAACGCACTGCTGATCGCGCTGGTGATCCGGACCTTCCTGTTCCAGCCCTTCAATATCCCGTCGGGCTCGATGAAGGCCACGCTTCTGGTCGGCGATTACCTCTTCGTCTCGAAATATTCCTACGGCTACAGCCACTATTCGATCCCGCTGTCGCCGAATATCTTCTCCGGCCGCGTCTTCGGCTCCGAGCCGTCGCGTGGTGACGTCGTGGTGTTCCGTCTGCCGAAGGACGACTCTACCGACTATATCAAGCGCGTGATTGGTCTGCCCGGTGACCGCGTCCAGATGAAAGAGGGGCTGCTCTACATCAACGAGAAGCCCGTGCAGCGCGAGCGTATGAGCGACTTCGTCGGCGAAGATCCGTGCGGTTCCGACGCCACGGCGCGCGTCAAGCGCTGGAAGGAAACGCTGCCCAATAACGTCACCTATGAGACGCTCGATTGCGTCGACAACGGCTTCTACGACAACACCAATGTCTACACCGTGCCGCCCGGCAACTTCTTCATGATGGGCGACAACCGCGACAATTCGACGGACAGCCGGGTGCTGTCGGCCGTCGGCTATGTGCCGTTCGAGAATCTCGTCGGTCGCGCGCAAATGATCTTCTTCTCGATCGCCGAAGGCGAACATGCTTGGCAGATCTGGCGCTGGCCGACCGCCGTACGCTGGAATCGAATTTTCTCTATCGTGCGATGACCGACGACTCCAACAATCCCATCGAGACCGCGCCGAAAACCGACGAAGTCAGCTCGACGACCGAGGCTACGCCGGAGACGGCTGCTGCCCGCAAGAAGAAGGCACGCGCAGCGGCGAAGGTCGCCGCAGCCGAGATCGAAACGCGCATCGGCCACAGCTTCAAGGATCCTCTGCTGCTGGCGACAGCCTTCACCCATGTGTCGGCCCTGAAGTCGCAGCGCAGCCGGACCGAGAGCTACCAGCGTCTCGAGTTTCTCGGCGACCACGTACTCGGCCTCGTGGTCTCCGACATGTTGTTTCGCGCTTTCCCGAATGCGGATGAAGGCGAGTTGTCGAAGCGGCTCGCCGACCTCGTCCGCAAGGAAGCATGCGCCGACGTCGCACGGCTGTTGGGTCTCCTCGAGGGTATTAAGCTCGGCACGGTCGGCGCCGGCGCCGGTCAGCGGTTGCGCAAGTCGGTCCTCGGCGATATCTGCGAAGCCGTGATCGGCGCGATCTTCCTCGATGGCGGCTATCCGGCTGCGGAAAGCTTCGTGCAGCGCAACTGGACCGAGCGCATGCGCAAGCCAGTGCGCCCGCTGCGCGATCCGAAGACGGTGCTGCAGGAATGGGCCCAGGGCCGCGGTCTGCCGACACCGGCCTATCGGGAGGTCGAACGCTCCGGTCCGCACCACGATCCACATTTCAAGATCGAGGTGGATGTGAAGGGGTTTGCGCCGGCCGAAGGCGAGGGCGGCAGCAAGCGCGCCGCCGAGAAGGCCGCGGCGCAGGCGATGATTGCGCGTGAAGGCGTCAGCAGTGGCGGCAATGAAGGATGATGTCGTGAACGATGCTGAACCAGACCATGAGTCCGCAGGGACACCTACCGAGACCCGCTGCGGCTTTGTCGCGCTGATCGGTGCGCCCAATGTCGGCAAGTCGACGCTGGTCAATGCGCTGGTCGGCTCCAAAGTCACCATCGTCTCGCGCAAGGTGCAGACCACCCGCGCACTGATCCGCGGCATCGTGATCGAGAACCACGCCCAGATCATTCTGGTCGATACGCCCGGCATCTTCCTGCCGAAGCGGCGCCTCGACCGGGCGATGGTCAAGACGGCATGGAGCGGTGCGCATGATGCCGACGTCGTTTGCGTGCTGCTCGATGCCAAAGCGGGCATCAACGAAGAGGCCGAGGCGATCTTCGCGCAGCTTGCGAGCGTCAATCACCCGAAGATCCTCGTCATCAACAAGGTCGATATCGTCTCCAAGGAAAAGCTGCTGAAGCTGGCGCAGATGGCCAATGAGCGGCTGAAGTTCGAAGAGACCTTCATGATCTCGGCGATGACCGGTGACGGCGTCGACGACCTGCGCCGCAGGTTGGCAGCCGACGTTCCCGCCGGCCCGTATCATTATCCCGAAGACCAGATGTCGGATGCGCCGATGCGGCATCTCGCGGCGGAAATCACCCGCGAGAAGATCTTTCGCCAGTTGCATCAGGAACTGCCGTACCAGTCGACGGTGGAGACCGATAGTTGGACTGAGCGCAAGGACAAGTCGGTGCGGATCGAGCAGACGATTTTCGTCGAGCGCGAAAGCCAGCGCAAGATCGTGCTCGGCAAGGGCGGCGCGACGATCAAGCAGATCGGTGCGGACTCGCGCAGGGAGCTGACCGAGATCGTGGGCGCGCCCGTGCATCTGTTCCTGTTCGTGAAGGTGCGGGAAAACTGGGGCGACGATCCCAATCGTTATCGCGAAATGGGCCTCGAATTTCCTCACGAGTGATCGAGGAGCGATGATGGAAGTGCAGCCGACACGATGACCGCTCCCGCCAACCTTCCGAAGAACGTCTTCTATTTCGAAGTCCTGCTCTACATGTCGCTGATCCTCGACGCGCTGTCGATCGCGTTCCAGGACCGCACGCCTGACCTTGCGATGTCCGAGAGCACCATCATGGCGGCGAATCTGGTCGCCGCTTGCATGCTGTTGTTCTTCGTCTGGCTGGTGTGGCTCGCCGCCTATCGCCGCAAGGGCTGGCCGCGCTGGGTTCTGACTGTGTCGCTGGCGTTCTCGGTATTGTCGCTGTTTCAGGTGCTTGGCCTGTACGGACTGCAGTTCGACAGTGCGATCGAGATCGTGTCATGCATCCTGACCGGGCTCGGGCTGTATTGCGCTTTCACCGGCGATGCGAAAACGTGGTTCAAGGCCTGATCGCATTTGCTGCGGCGGCTGCCGAATTCCTGTAAACTGCCCCCATGGAATGGACCGATGAAGGCATCATCCTGGGCGTGCGGCGGCATGGCGAATCCAGTGCCATCGTCGAATTGCTGACGCGTAGCCATGGTCGTCATCTCGGCCTGGTGCGCGGTGGTGCGGGGTCAAAGATGCGACCGCTGCTGCAACCCGGCAATAGCGTGCAGGCGATATGGCGTGCGCGGCTGGACGAACAGCTCGGCTATTACCTGATGGAAGGCACGTTGATGCGTGCCGCGACGCTGCTGGGTTCGTCCCATGCGGTCTACGGCATCACCCATCTCGCCTCGCTGGCGCGGTTGCTGCCGGAGCGCGATCCGCATGAAGACATCTACGAGACGCTGGAGCGCATCCTGGATGACTTCGATGATGTCGGCGAAGCCGCGCTCCATGTGATCCGGTTTGAGCTGGCGATGCTGACCGAACTCGGCTTCGGCCTCGATCTGGAGAATTGCGCCGCCACCGGCGTGACCTCTGACCTGATTTACGTGTCACCCAAATCTGGCAACGCAGTGTCCCGGACCGCGGGTGAACCGTATCGCGACCGGCTGATGCGGCTGCCGTCATTCCTGCGCGAGAGTGAAGACGGCCAAAACAGCATCTCCGACCGCGACCTGCAGGACGGCTTCGACCTGACCGGCCGCTTTCTACTCCGCAACGTGCTGGAGCCGCGCGGGCAGGGCCATTCCGACGCCCGCGAAGGGTTCATCAACGCGGTGACGCGGCACCTCGCGCGAATCTCATCGTCCTGAGGCAAGTTCGACATTGGCGAATGCCGGATTCGCGTCTATGTTCCGCGTGTTGACGGGTTGATAGGAAGATATAGCGTCCAGATGCTGGTTCGTCTGACCAGAGTGCAGCGGCTGAGAGCAGGGTGGTTTGTCGCCCTGGCCTATCTGTTGTGCGTGCTGGCGCCGACGATCTCCTTTGCCTTGCCGGGACAGCACCCGGTCGCGCCGTGCCTGACCGGCGAAAGCCATATGACCGGCATGGTTCATGTTAACAGCAGCGCGTCGGCGCACATGCATGGGGATGGTCACGCGCACGATCACTCTGTCGCGCACTCATCTGCTGCACACTCTGCAGCCGCACATGCTGATGGCGACCACGCATTGACGGCGATCGACGATGCCTCCGGTTCGCACAAAGTGCCGCATTCACCGAACGGTCCATGCTGCGGCCTGATGTGTATTTCCGCACTGCCGGCACCGCTGACTGACATCGTGACCCCTTCGGTGCCGACGGTCCTTCGTGTCACCGAAGGCTATCGCGCGGTCACCGACAGTGCGCCTGCCCGGCTCTACCGCCCTCCCATTTCCTGATCTGATCGTATCGACGCGGTGCCGTGCCCGCTAAGGGCACGCGCACCTGTGATCCATCGTCATTTCAGGAAAATAACATGCTTGCGCAGCTTGGGGCGAAGCTCGCCGCCGTTTGTTCGGTGGCCGGGAAGCTATTCGATATCAGATTTGGAATCCTCGCAGCGATGACCGCTGCCGGTATGTCGCTCGGTGGCTGCATGCCAGTGACCGCACCGTTGGTTGGCGCCGACCCGGCAGATCCCGGCATCAAGGTTGCTGGTGTCGGCTATCGTTCCACGGTGGCTCCTTACAGCAGCCTTCGGCCGGTTGCCCCGTCGTCATGGCGGGAGCAGAACGACCGCGTCGCTCCTGTGCCGAAATCTGGCCGGTAGGGGCACGTCATGTTCAACAGGCATCACAAGTCACGCACGCATGCGCGCCAGTTCGGTTCAAGGTCTGCAGCCGGCATTGCGCTGCTATCGACGCTGTTGCTGGTGGGATGTGCATCGTTCTCGCCGGATCGCGGTATGGGCGTCGTCGCCGGGGTCGCAAGCGAGACCATCAACAAGGACGTGATTGCGATCCGGACGCCGGATGACGCACAACGTGCCGATGCGACCATCAAAGCCCTGCTGCGGCGGCCACTGACAGTCGACAGCGGGGTCCAGATCGCGTTGCTCGGCAATCGCGGGCTGCAGGCCGCCTATAACGAACTGGCGCTGGCTGAGACTGACCTGGTCGGCGACAGCCTGCCGCCCAATCCGACACTCTCGATCTCGCGCATTTCCGGCAATGGCGCGTTGGAAATCGAGCGACAGGTCGTCGGCGATATTCTCGCGCTGGCGACACTGCCGTTCCGCTCGGAGATCGCCCGTCAACGATTCCAGAAGGCGCAATTGCGCGCCGCGGAGGAGACGCTGCGGCTGGCCGCTGACGTCAGACGCGCCTACTACCGCGCCGTCGCTGCCAACGAACTTGTCGGCCTGCTGACGGACGCCAAGTCGACGGCGGAAGCTACGGCGCAACTCGCGCAGAAGCTGGGCCAGACCGGATCGCTGAACAAGCTCGACCAAGCCCGCGAGCAGGTATTCTACGCGGAGACGACCGCCGATCTCGCAACGCTCCGCCAGGAGGCCACGAGTTCGCGCGAGCGTTTGATCCGTCTGCTCGGACTCTGGGACACCGACATCGGCATCGGGCTGCCGCAAAAACTTCCAATACTGCCGCGCCAGCCGCTGTCGTTGCCGCGCATCGAGGTCGATGCCGTTGCGCACCGAATTGACCTGCAGATCGCCCGCATTGAACTCGCCGCACTCGCCCGGTCGCTCAATCTAACCGAAGCAAGCCGGTTCGTGACATTGCTCGACGTCGCAGGCATCGACCGCAAGACGCGTGATCCGGAGGGGGTACCGTTCCGCGAACGCGGCTTCGACGTGCAGTTTCAGATTCCGATCTTTGACGGTGGTGAAGTGCGCGTTCGACTGGCGGCGGAGACCTATAATCAGGCCTTCAACCTGTTGACCGAGAAGGCCGTGAACATCCGCTCGGAAGCGCGCGATGCTTTCAGGGTCTATCGCTCGACCTACGATATCGCCGGTCACTACCAGCGTGAGGTGTTGCCGCTACGCAAGATCATCTCCGAAGAGATGCAATTGCGCTTCAGCAGTATGCAGGTCGATGTATTCGCGCTGTTGACCGAGGCCCGCCAACGCATCGCAGCTTTGCGCGCAGCCATTGAAGCCAAGCGCAATTTCTGGCTCGCGCAGTCTGAACTGCAGACCGCAATCAATGGCGGTGGTCGCGGCGATTCTCAATCTGAAACGAAATCTGCGACGGCCGCTCAGGCGACGAGCGGAGGAGGGCACTGAGATGGAGAAAACCATGTTGTCCCGACGAAATTTTCTCGGCACCGCCACAGCGCTCGCTAGCGCTGCTGCGGTCACCGGCCGCGTGCAGGCGGCGAATATTCCCGAAGCGCCTATGATGGACGAGGTAACGATGCAGCCGCCGCTGCATCCGTCGAGTGGACCCGATTACAATCCGGTGGTTACGCTCAACGGCTGGACGTTGCCGTGGCGCATGAATGGCGACTGGAAAGAGTTCCATCTGGTCGCCGAGCCCGTCGAGCGCGAATTCGCCGACGGTATGAAAGCGTATCTCTGGGGCTACAACGGACAGTCGCCGGGGCCGACGATCGAAACTGTCGAAGGCGACAAGGTTCGCATCTTCGTTACCAACAAACTGCCGGAGCACACCACCGTGCATTGGCACGGTGTGATCCTGCCAAGTGGCATGGACGGCGTCGGCGGCCTGAGCCAGCCGCATATCAAGCCCGGCAAGACCTTCGTCTACGAATTCGAGATGAAGCACAGCGGCACGTTCATGTATCACCCGCATTCGGACGAGATGGTCCAGATGGCGATGGGCATGATGGGGATGATGGTCGTGCATCCCCGCGACAACAGCTTCCGGCCCGTCGATCGCGATTTCGTCTTCATCATGAGCAGCTATCTCATCGATCCCGGCACCTATCTGCCGAAGGTCAACGAGATGACCGACTTCAATATGTGGGCGTGGAACAGTCGCGTCTTTCCCGGCATCGATCCGTTGCCGGTGCGTCTCGGCGATCGCGTGCGGATACGGGTCGGCAATCTCACGATGACCAACCATCCGATCCATCTGCATGGGCACAAGTTTGCGGTTAGTTGTACCGATGGCGGATGGGTGCCTGACAGCGCGCAATGGCCGGAAGTCACCACTGACGTGCCGGTGGGGGCGATCCGCGCATTCGATTTTGTCGCCGACAATCCCGGCGATTGGGCATTCCACTGCCACAAGTCGCATCACACCATGAATGCGATGGGTCACGACGTCAGAAACCTGATCGGCGTCTCCAAAAAAGATCTGGCGAAGGCAGTCGGCAAGCTCGCGCCGGATGCGATGGTGATGGGATCCACTGGCGGCGCCATGGGCGAGATGGAGATGCCGATGCCCGACAACACGCTGCCGATGATGACGGGATCAGGACAGTTCGGTCCGATCGAGATGGGCGGCATGTTCAGCATCATGAAGGTGCGGGAAGGGCTCGCGCGCGGCGATTACCGCGATCCCGGTCCTTACGATTTCCCGAAGGGCACGGTGGCCTATGAGATCGAGGCGCCGCAAAGCGCAGCTCCACGACAGACGGGCGTGAAGGGCAACACCATCAAAGGCCAGGGATCGAAGCCGATGGACATGAAGAAGGGCATGAAAATGAAGGGGATGTAGGGCCAGGACTGCACATCGTCATCACAGACAACAAGCAACATGGAAAACTGAAATGAACAAGACTCGAAAGTACATTGGTCGCGGCGTCATGCTGGCCGCGATGGCTTACGCGGCCGCTGCTGTGGCCCACGACAAGCACGGAGGATATTCGGCCGGCGAACCCGGCGATCCCAAGAAGCCGGCGCGGGAGATCGTCGTCAGCATGAACGAGATGGATTATTCGCCTGCGGTCATTGAGGTCAAGCGCGGCGAGCAGATTCGCTTCGTCATCCGTAACGCGGGGACAGAAGCACATGAATTCCTGCTGGCGACCACGGCAGAGAATCTGAAGCACGGCGAAGCGATGAAGAAAAATCCCGACATGGAGCATGACGAGCCCAACGGCCTGCGTCTCGCTGCCAAGAAGTCCGGGGAAATCCTGTGGAAGTTCTCGAAGGCAGGGACGTTCGAATATTCATGCCTGATCCCGACGCATCGCGAATTGGGGATGACCGGCAAGGTCATCGTGAAATAGCCCGATGCAAACAGCTTCAATCTCACGCAAAGGACTGCACTATGAAGACCAATGGATTTGTCGCGCTTGTCGCGTTTGTTGCGCTCTCAATGTTCTGCGTCGCGGGTTATGCGCAGGACGCTGCGGTGCGCGGAGAAGTGAAGAAGATCGATGAAGCGGCAGGCAAGATCACTCTGAAGCACGGTCCGATCAAGAGCCTCGATATGGACGAGGGCATGACCATGGTCTTTCGCGTGAAAGACCCGGCGATGCTGAAATCGGTCAAGGTGGGCGACAAGGTGAAGTTCGATGCCGGTCGCGTCGATGGTCAGATCGTCGTGACCTCCATCCAGAAATCCAAATAGCCGCCGGAAGATGGCGTCCAGGCTGAGCCTGGACGCCATCTATCCAAGCCTAATGGCTGACGAAATGACGTGGGCGTCCTCTCCTGAGGCGAGGGCGCCCCGATATCGATGGAACTTGATCGGTGGCGCGTGATTCATTTCTTGCCCGATTCGCCGGGAGGCGCTAACCCCTCGCCATGGGAAAAAGACTGATTCCGCCGGAGCCGGCTGAAATTCACGAAGTGCAACTGCGGGACGCGCTCGAGGAGCGCTATCTCGCTTATGCGCTGTCAACGATCATGCATCGGGCGCTGCCGGATGCGCGGGACGGCTTGAAGCCGGTTCACCGCCGCATCCTCTATGGCATGCGCCTGCTGCGGCTCGACCCGGGTACGCCGTTCAAGAAATCCGCCAAGATCGTCGGCGACGTGATGGGCTCGTTCCATCCGCATGGCGACCAGTCGATCTATGACGCGCTGGTGCGCCTCGCGCAGGATTTCTCGTCGCGCTACCCGCTGGTCGACGGCCAAGGCAATTTCGGCAATATCGACGGCGATAGCGCGGCAGCCTATCGTTATACCGAAGCCCGCATGACCGATGTCGCGCGGCTGCTGCTCGAAGGCATCGACGAAGACGCGGTCGAGCTGCGCCCGAATTACGACGGCCAGACCAAGGAGCCGGCCGTGCTGCCGGGCGGTTTCCCGAACCTGTTGGCCAATGGCGCGCAGGGCATCGCGGTCGGCATGGCCACCTCGATCCCGCCGCACAACGTCGCCGAACTCTGCGACGCCGCGCTGCATCTGATCGACAAGCCCGACGCCAAATCGAAATCGCTGATGCGCTGGGTGAAAGGTCCGGACTTCCCGACCGGCGGCATCATCGTCGATTCCAAGGAAAGCATCGCCGAAGCCTATATGACCGGGCGCGGTTCGTTCCGCACCCGCGCCAAGTGGCATGTAGAAGAGGGCGTCCGGGGTGCCTGGAATGTCGTGGTCACCGAGATTCCATGGTTGGTGCAGAAGTCGCGGCTGATCGAGAAGATCGCCGAGCTGCTCAACGACAAGAAGCTGCCGCTGATCGGTGACATCCGCGACGAGTCCGCCGAAGACATCCGCGTCGTCATCGAACCGAAGACACGCAATGTAGATGCCGGCCTGGTGATGGAGTCGCTGTTCAAGCTCACCGAGCTCGAAAGCAAGATTCCGCTGAATCTCAACGTGCTGGTCAAGGGCCGCATCCCCAAGGTGCTCGGCCTCGCCGAGTGCCTGCGCGAATGGCTCGACCATCTGCGCGACGTGCTGCTGCGTCGCTCCAACTTCCGCAAGAACCAGATCGAACATCGGCTGGAAGTGCTCGGCGGTTACCTGATCGCCTATCTCAATATCGATGAAGTCATCCGGATCATCCGCACTGAGGATGAGCCGAAGCCGGCGTTGATGAAGGCGTTCAGCCTCACCGAATTGCAGGCCGAGTCGATCCTGAACATGCGGCTGCGCTCTTTGCGCAAGCTCGAAGAATTCGAGATCAGGAAAGAAGACAAGGAGCTCCGCGCGGAGCTCAAGGGCATCAACGCGATCCTGAAGTCCGAAACCGAGCAGTGGGCCAAGGTCGGCGAGCAGGTCCGCAAGGTGCGCGACATCTTCGGGCCGAAGACGCCGCTCGGCAAACGCCGCACGGTGTTCGCCGATGCGCCGGAGCACGATCTCGCAGCCCTCGAAGAGTCGCTGGTCGAGCGCGAGCCCGTCACGGTCGTGATTTCCGAGAAGGGCTGGGTCCGCACGCTGAAGGGCCAGGTTGCGGATCTCTCCAACCTGACCTTCAAGACCGACGACAAGCTCGACAAGGCGTTCTTTGCCGAGACGACTTCAAAGCTGATGCTGCTGGCCACCAATGGCCGATTCTACTCGCTCGACGTCTCGAAGCTGCCGGGCGGTCGCGGCCATGGCGAGCCGATCCGCCTGTTCATCGACATGGAGGGCGATGCCGCCATCGTCTCGATGTTCGTGCACAAGGGCGGCCGCAAGTTCCTGATTGCCAGCCATGACGGTCAGGGCTTCCTCGTCAATGAGGACGACTGCGTCGGCACCACCCGCAAGGGCAAGCAGGTGCTGAATGTCGAGATGCCGAACGAGGCGCGGGCGCTGACGGTGGTCGGCGAAGGCAGCGATCAGGTCGCTGTCATCGGCACCAACCACAAGATGGTGATCTTCCCGCTCGACCAGGTGCCCGAAATGGCGCGTGGCCGCGGTGTGCGGCTGCAAAAATACACCAGCGCAGGCCTGTCGGATGTCACCACTTTCGTGGCCAAGGAAGGCCTGACCTGGAAGGACTCGTCCGACCGCGAGCATCGCCTGACCTGGAAGGAACTGGCCGACTGGCGCGGCAATCGCGCGGACGCCGGCCGTCTCGCGACCGGTCTGCCGAAGTCGAACAAGTTCGGCCGGGTGATCGAGTAATCTCGCGCGTTATGACGGTCACCATCTTCCACAATCCCTCCTGCGGGACATCGCGCAATACGCTCGCGATGATCCGTCAGAGTGGGATCGAGCCGGTGGTGATCGACTATCTCAAGATGCCGCCGGATCCCGCCCGGCTGGTTGCGCTCATCGGCGCCATGGGCGGAGGCGTTCGGGCGCTGTTACGTGAGAAGGAAAGTGTCTATGGCGAGCTTGGGCTTGTTGATCCCACGCTCGGCGATGACGCACTGATCGACGCGATCATCGCGCATCCGATCCTGATGAACCGACCCATCGTCGAGACGCCGAAGGGCACGCGATTGTGCCGGCCGGCAGATGTGGTGCTGGAGCTGCTCTAGGGATCCAACTCGCCGATCAAACGACGGCCCCATCCTGAGGAACCGCGCTCTTGCGCGGCGTTTCGAAGGACGGCGGCAAGGTTGGCGTCAACGAGTCCATGGTTCGAGACGAGCGCAAAGGGCGCGCCCCTCACCATGAGGGCTGCAGATCTCGGCGCCAGACGGGCCGCGGCAATTACGTCACCGGCGCGAACTTGAACAGCTTCTCTGGGTTGGTCACCAGCAGTTTGCGTTGAACCGCAGGATCCGGCGCGTAAAGCGGGATCAGATCCACGAGCGTGCCGTCATTGGGCATGATCTTGACATTCGGATGCGGCCAGTCGGTGCCCCACAACACGCGGTCCGGCGCATTGTCGATCAACTGCTTCGCGAACGGCACGGAGTCGTGGAATGGCGCTGCGCCAGCCGAGGCGCGTTCGAGACCTGTAATTTTCATCCAGCACTTATCGTCGCTGGCCTGCAGATCGAGCAGTGCCTTGAATTCGGGATCGTCGAGGCCCTTGGCGGCGCTGATCGTCCCCATGTGATCGATCACGTAGGTCACCGGGAGCGCTTTCAGGATCGGCACGAACTCACGGACTGTGCCGGCTTCGAGATAAATGTCCACATGCCAGCCGATGGCGGCGACGCGGTCGACCAAAGTACGGAAGACCTTCATGTCGCCGACGCCGCCAAGTCGTTTGAGGAAGGCGAAGCGGCAGGCGCGGATGCCGCCTGTGTCGAGCGCCATGAGATCGGCTTCCGACATGCTGTTGTTCACATTGGCGACGCCCCTGTACTTGCCGCCGCTCTGCGCGATCGCGTCGATCACCACGCGGTTGTCAAACCCATGGACGGTCGCATTGACGATGACGGCGCGTTCGACGCCGATCGCTTCATGCAGCTTGCGAAACATCTCAAGCGGAGCGTCAGGCGGCGAGTAGGGGCGCTTGGGCGAGAACGGATACACCGCGGCAGGGCCAAAGATGTGTGTATGCGTATCGACGCTTCCGGCGGGCGCGCGGAATTTTGGAGGAATTGTATTGAGATCGGGGCCTGCAATGGCGGGGATTGCGGGTTCGTCGGCAGCCTGCGCTATTCGGCTTCCAATCACATTTGTGAGGCCAAGTGATGCCATCGCGGCCAGAACGTCACGTCGGTGCATTTAGTCTCCTTGCGTCTGCATGCGCTGCGCATGCGCCAGACGTGAATCATCGATGCATGTGTCGCCGTAGAGCGGCACCTGCAAATTTGTTGGCTGTCGAAACGATATATGTCTCTGCGGGAATGCGAGCGGCGCTCATGGCCGGACGATGAATCTCTGCAGCGTTTTCACCCTGAAAGTTATTTGTTGAAATCCAGAGCGCGCATGACGTGCAACGGAAACAGAACGCATTAAAGCTAGTGGGGGTGAATTTATGAAACAAATGAGAAATTCGGGATAATAGCGCTATCTCGTGCATATATTGCAAATCCGTAAGGTCGCCTGAGTTCGAACTGCTTGCTATCGAATTGTAACAGGCGTATCGCCGCAGCCCGATGAAGCGGCGCGTCGATCGCGCGAAGAATGATAGTTCGGAGGAAATCCCATGGCGTACACCAATCGCAGGACCGTCTTGCAGGCAGCTGCTGCGCTCCCGGCTCTGGCTGCAGCGGGGCGTGGTGCCTTGGCTGCGGAGCCAGCTGCCAGTGAAGCGCCGAAGAAAGCCGCATCGGTTGCTCCGCCGCATGTGACGCAGATTCTCGCCCACTACATCGTCAACGCCAAATACGATGACCTTCCGGCAAGTGTCCGTAAGGAAGGCGTGCGCACGCTGTTGAACTGGGTCGGTGTCGCCATAGGCGGTTCGCATCATCAGACGGTGGACATCGCGGCGTCGGCGCTGGCGCCATTCTCCGGTCCGGCGAAGGCCTCGCTGTTCGGGCGCAACGAACGCTTCGACATCATGAACGCCGCTTTCATCAATGGTGTCTCGAGTCACATCTTCGATTATGACGACACCCATCTGAAGACGATCATTCATCCGGCTGGTCCAGTCGCATCTGCGATTCTGGCGATTGCGGAAATGAAGCCGGTGTCCGGCAAGGATTTCCTCAATGCGCTGGTGCTCGGTATCGAGACCGAATGCCGGATCGGCAATGCCGTTTATCCGAACCACTATGACGTCGGCTGGCACATCACCGGCACCGCCGGCGTATTTGGCTCGGCCGCCGCGGCTGGCAAGCTGCTAGGTCTTAACGAACAGCAGATGATCTGGGCGCTGGGGCTCGCGGCCTCGCAGCCTGTCGGCCTGCGGGAGTCCTTTGGTTCGATGAACAAGAGCTTCAATCCTGGCCGTGCTGCCAGCAACGGCATCTTTGCCGCTATCCTTGCGTCAAAGAATTACACCAGCTCCGATGGCATGATCGAGGCCAAGCGCGGCTGGGCCAATGCCATCAGCACCAAGCAGGACTATGCCGAGATCACCGAGGGGCTCGGCAAGCGTTACGAGTCAGCGCTCAACACCTACAAGCCGTTTGCCTGCGGCATCGTCCTGCATCCGCTGATCGACGCGGCGATCCAGCTCAGGAATGAGAACAAGCTGACGCCGGATATGATCAAGCAGGTCGACGTGAGGGTTCATCCGCTGGTGCTCGAATTGACCGGCAAGAAGACCCCCAGGGAGGGGCTCGAAGGAAAATTCAGCGTCTACCATGCGGTTGCCATCGCCTTTATCGAAGGCGCCGGCGGCGAGAAGCAGTTCAGCGATGGGGCGGTGCGCGACGCGAAGACGATCGAATTGCGCGGCAAAGTCGTTCCGACTGTCGATCAATCGATCAAGCCGGAACAGGTCGAGATGTCCGTCGAGTTGAATGACGGGCGCGTGCTCAAGAAGCGGATCGAGCACGCCATCGGCAGCCTCGAGAAGCCCATGAGCGATGCCGATCTCGAACGCAAATTCAAGGATCTCGCTGAAGGAATCCTGCCGCACAAGCAGGCGGCAAAGGTCATGGAGCTGTGCTGGAAGGTGGAGGGCTCGGCGAGCGCCGGAGATATTGCAAGGGCAGGCGCGCGATCCACTGCCTGACAGCCGTTGCCCGCGATGAAGCATTGAGGCCTTCGCGAGGTGGCCTGAACATACGTCAATCGTCACGCCGTCAGTATTGTGAGCAGAAACCTCGTCGCATCCCTCCAGCGAGCCTTGCGGCCAACACTCCTTAAAGGATGACATGTCCCAGCGTCGTACGCCTTCACGCCGTCGCGTTCTCCAGTCTGCCAGTGCTCTCGCCGCATTAACGCTTTCGCCGTCCATCATTCGCAAGGCTGCAGCAGCGGATGCGGATGTCACCGGGCGTCTTGCGCGCTACATGGTTTCGACGCGCGACAAGGCGCTTCCTGATGTGGTGATGACGGAATGCAAACACCGCATTCTCGATACGTTCGGCGCGATGGTCTCCGGTGCGCGGATGCATCCGGGCGAGATGGCCCTGAAATATGTTCGCGGGCTCGGCGGCGAACAGCAGGCGTCGGTGATCGGATCCAGTTTCCGCACTACCGCCGTCAACGCCGCGCTGGCCAATGCCATGTGCGCGCATGCGGACGAGACCGATGATTTCGAGCCGGTCACCAAGGCGCATCCGGGAAGCGCTGTGGTGCCGTCCGCGCTGGCGATGGCGGAAAAGGAAGGTGGCCGGTCGGGCATCGAATTCATTCGGGCCGTGACGCTCGGATATGATCTCACTTGCCGGCTGCTGATGGCGCTTGGACCGGATCTCGTCCGTGGTTCGCACCGCAGTGCGGAGGGGACCAGCTCCACCTTCGGTTCTCTGGGTGCAGCGGCGTCGCTGGCTCGGCTGGACGAGAAGGGTATGCGTTATGCGATCTCCTATTCCTCGCAGCAGGTGGCTGGTCTGTGGAGCTGGGTGAAGGACGAGGATCACGTCGAGAAGGCTTTCGACTTCGCGGGCATGGGCGCCCGCAACGGCCTGACCGCCGTGACCATGGTTCAGGCCGATTTGACCGGCGTTCATGACGTCCTCGATGGCACGCATAACCTGTTCATTGCGCTGTCCACGGATCCGAAGCCGGAAGAGATGCTCGCCGGTCTCGGCAGCCGCTTCTACGTCACTGAAACGGCGATCAAGACATTCTCCGTCGGCTATCCGATCCAGTCGCCGCTCGACGCCATCCTGACCCTACGCAAGCAGAACGGCCTGACGCCGGGCAATGTGAAGAGCATCCTCGTCAAGATTCCGACCGATGCGACGGGGATCGTCGGCACCAGCGCGATGCCCGACGTCAACTGCCCGCATCTGGTGGCGGTCGCGCTCGTCAAGGGTGCCGTGTCGTTCGTCGACAGCCATGACCAGGCGCTGATGAGGGATTCCAAGATCCTTGAGCAGCGCGCCAAGGTAACCGTGGTCGGTGATAAGGCCCTGATGGATCCGGCCGCGCCGCGCGGCGCTATCGTCGAGGTGGAGATGATGGATGGCAAGAAGGTGGAGCACTTCACCAAGTTCCCGCCCGGGACGAAGGAAAATCCGCTGAGCACCGACGCCGTCAGTGCGAAGACCCGTGACTTGATCGCGCCGGTTCTCGGGGCCGAAAAGGCGAAGAAGCTGATCGATCAGATCAACAATCTGGAGAAGGTCAAGGATATCCGCTCGCTGCGGCCACTGTTCACGGGCTGATACCCGATACGCGAAGCGCTGCGATCAATTTACCCCAGCGCTTCTTCCTTGACGCGGCTCGCCAGCACCTTGTCGATGCGGCGGCCGTCGAGGTCCATGACCTCGAACCGCCAGGCATGCGAGACGATCTCGTCGCCGACCTCGGGAATCTTGCCGAACTCCTGCAACAGAAATCCTGCAAAGGTCTGATAGGGGCGCGACTGCGCGGGTAAGTCGATGCCGAGCAGGGCGGCGAACTCCACCGCGGGCATCCAGCCGGAGATGAGGTAGGAGCCGTCCTCGCGTTTGTGGAAGGCGACCTCGGCCGGGCCTTCCTCGGTGTGAAAGGCGCCGACGATCGACTCCAGAATATCCGCTGATGTCACCACCCCCTGGAACACGCCGTATTCATCATGCACGAGGCCGATATGGAATGGCGAGTCACGCAGGATCGCCACCACGTCGCGCGCATCGACCGTGTCGGGAATGACCGGAGCCTCGCGCACCAGCGCGCGGATGTCCGGCGTCTTGCCGCTCAAATACACATCGAGCAGATCCTTGGCCTGAACGATGCCGATGGCGGAATCGCCGTCGCCATCGAACACCGCAAAGCGCGAATGCGAGCTGCCCGCGAGTTCGGCCTGGATGGTCTCGATGGGATCGGCAAGATCGATCATCGCCACTTCATGGCGCGGTGTCATCACGGCGCCGACGGGCAGGTCGCCGAGGCGCATCACGCCTGCGATCATTTCCTTTTCGCCGGGCTCAAGCACGCCGGCGGTTTCCGCTTCGGTCACGAGCGTGCGGATTTCGTCTTCGCTGACCTTCTCCTCGGCTTCACCGCGCTGCCCAAGTAGAAACAGGATCGCCTTGCCGGAACGATCGAGCAGCCACACCAGCGGCAGCGAGATTTTTGCGAGCAGCACCATGGCGGGCGCAACGCGCACGGCTACGGCCTCGGGATCGCGCAACGCGATCTGCTTCGGCACGAGTTCGCCGATGATCAGCGAAGCGTAAGTAATGACCGATACGACGATGCCGACGCCGAGCGTATCGGCGAGGCCTTTCGATACGCCAAGGTCAAGCAACAATATCGTGAGGCGCTGGCCCAGCGTCGCACCGGAGAAGGCGCCCGACAATACGCCGATCAGCGTGATGCCGATCTGCACGGTGGAGAGGAACTTGCCGGGATCGGAGGCCAGCGCCAGAGCGCGGCGAGAGCCTGTCACACCTTTTTCAACCAAGGCGGCGAGGCGGGCAGGGCGGGAGGATACGATCGCCAGCTCAGACATTGCGAGCAGGCCGTTGACGACGATCAGGACCGCAACGATCCCGAGTTCGAGAGATAACACGCTCAATCCTTTTGGATGATGGGCAGGTATTATAGTCGATCCGCTTATCTCGCGCCATGGTGGCAAGTGGCGTTGCGACACTCCGCCGGGCGGGTTGAATTCCTCGGTGCGCCCATAGGTCGCTCCCCCGAACCGACGCCTTGCGCAGGCGCACGTCCCGCAGCAGGACGTTATTATAACGTCGGTATGACGCGAGGCGTCGCGTGGATGTGGCAAGACAATGGCCGCAGGATAGCAGCCTATTCGGGCATCAATTATTTCGCTTGATGTCGAATTGATATAGCGCATGATGACCGCCATATCGCGTGTCGTGGCGGGGGTCTGGTTTTGAAACATTCAATCAGTTTGTCGCGATCATATGACGTTGGAAATGTCTTTGCGTCGTGTTTGTCGGTCGTGACGCCTGTTGTGGCTTTTCTCCTGCTCGCTGGCTGCGGCAAGAAGGAAGAGGCCGCTGCACCTCCGCCGCCACCCGTCACAGTCGCCAATCCCACCAAGAAGGTCACGACCGACTGGGATGAATTCACCGGTCGCTTCGATGCGATCGAACAGGTGCAGATCCGTGCACGCGTAACCGGCTTCGTTACCAAGGTTGCTTTCACGGATGGTGCCGTCGTCAAGGCCGGCGATCTGCTGTACGAAATCGATCCGCGCCAGTATCAGGCTGCAGCGGAGCAGGCCCAGGGCCAGCTCGACGATGCCAAGGCCAAGGTCGTGCTGGCGGAGAAGGAGCTGGAGCGGGCCACCACGCTGATCAAGACCCAGGCGATCTCCGAGAATATCGTCGATCAACGCAGCCAGGCAATAGCGGCCGCGCAGGCCGCGACGCTGCAGGCCGAAGGTGCGCTGAAGCAAGCGCAACTCAATGTCGAATATACCAAGGTAGTCGCGCCGATCGCCGGCCGCGTCAGCCGTCATCTCGTGACAGTCGGCAACCTGGTGCAAGGCAGCGAGAGTGGCGCGACGCTGCTGACCTCGATCGTGTCGCTGAGCCCCATCTACGTCTATTTCGACACCGATGAAGCCACTTACGTCCGCAACAGCAAGCTGTGGTTTGAGGGCAAGCGGCCGAGCTCGCGCGATACGCCCAATCCCGTGCAGATCACGCTGGTCGGCGAAACCAAGCCGTCGCATGAAGGCAAGATGGATTTCCTCGACAATCGGCTCGATGTCGGCACCGGCACGCTGCGCGGCCGCGCCATTGTCGATAACAAGGACCTCTCCATCCTGCCTGGCCAGTTCGCCCGGGTCCGGGTCATTGCCAGCGGCGAATATGAAGCGCTGTTGATTCCTGATGCTGCGGTTGCCAACGACCAGTCACGCAAGATCGTGATGGTGGTGAAAGCCGATGACACGGTGGAGGCGCGGCCCGTGACACTCGGGCCGCTGGATGGCGGATTGCGGGTGATCAGGGAAGGGCTCAAACCCGACGATCGGGTAATCGTCGACGGGATTCAGCGCGCCCGTGTGGGCGCCAAGGTGGCGCCGAAGATGGCTGCCGCGACGCCCGCACCAGCAGCTGGCACAAAGCCATGAATCTGGGCAGCCTCTCCGTCAACCGGCCCATCCTGGCGATGGTGCTCTCCATTGTGCTGCTGATCGTCGGCGCGCTTGCTTACACGACCTTGCCGGTTGCGGAATATCCGCAGGTGGCGCCGCCGACCGTGGTCGTGACCACGCAATATCCCGGGGCATCGGCACAGACTGTGTCGGATACCGTCGCGACGCCGATCGAGCAGGAGATCAACGGCGTCGAGGACATGCTGTATATCTACAGCCAGGCCACCTCGAACGGCCAGCTCAACATCACCGTGACTTTCAAGCTCGGCACCGATCTGGATAAAGCCCAGGTGCTGGTGCAGAACCGCGTGGCCATCGCGCAGCCGCGGCTGCCGGAGGAGGTCCAGCGCAACGGCGTCGTCACCCGCAAGAACAGTCCCGACCTGATGATGGTCGTGTTCATGCTGTCGCCTAACGACACTTACGACCAGCTCTACATTTCGAATTACGCGCTGCGTCAGGTCCGCGATCCGCTCCTGCGCCTCGATGGCATCGGCGACATTACCATCTTCGGCGCGCGCGATTATTCGATGCGGCTGTGGCTGGATCCTGACAAGATTGCCACGCTGGGCATGACCGCAGGCGACGTGCTGACTGCCATCCGCGCGCAGAATTTGCAGATTGCGGGCGGCCAGGTCGCCGAGCCGCCGATTGCAGATCGCGCGTTTCAGCCTAACCTGACCTTCACCGGTCGTCTGAAGGAGCCGAGGCAGTTCGAGGACATCGTGCTGAAAGCGGGCGACGATGGCCGTCTGGTGCGTCTCCGCGATGTCGCGCGCGTCGAGATAGGCGCGCTGTCGTCGACCACCAACGGCTTCCTGCTGCGCAAGGAAGCGGTGGCCATGCTGGTCTATCAGCGTCCGGGTTCCAACGCGCTGGCGACCGCGAAAAACATCGAAGAGGAGATGAAGAAGCTCAAGGCCGATTTCCCGAAGGGGCTGGACTACAATATCGGCTACAACCCGACCGAATTCATCGCCCAGTCGGTTTCGGAGCTGATCAAGACTATCTATGAAGCTATGGTGCTGGTGGTCATCGTCGTGCTGGTGTTCCTGCAAGGCTGGCGACCGGCGATCATTCCCATCATCGCCATTCCGGTGTCGCTGGTCGGCACATTCGCCGTGATGGCCGCGCTGGGCTTCTCGATCAACAACCTTACTCTGTTCGGGCTTGTGCTCGCGGTCGGCATTGTCGTCGACGACGCCATCGTGGTGGTGGAGAATGTCGAGCGCCATCTCGGCGACGGCATGAGCCGGCGCGACGCGGCACTGCTGACCATGGACGAGGTCGGCGGCGCGCTGATCTCGATCGCGCTGGTGCTGTGTGCGGTCTTCGTGCCCACGGCATTTCTCGGCGGCATCTCCGGGCAGTTCTTCCAGCAATTCGCCATCACGATCGCGGTCGCAACGGCGATCTCATGCTTCTGTTCGCTGACGCTGTCGCCGGCACTGGCGTCGCTGATCCTGCAACCCCATCACGAGAAGAAACCGCCGGCGAGCTGGAATTTTCTGGCACGGGGATGGGCGGCGTTCACCGGCGTGTTCAATCGCGGTTTCGACCGCCTGTCGCATGCCTATGGCGGCCTCGCAGGCTTCGTTATCAAGCATTCAGCGCTGATGCTGATCTTGTATGTCGCCCTGATCGGCTCCGCTGGCTGGCTGCTCTACGCCACACCGCAAGGCTTCATTCCGGCGCAGGACCGTGGCTATGTCATCGTGGTTGCGCAATTGCCCGGTGCCTCATCACTGGCGCGCACGACGGCGATCGTCAAGCAGATCGAAGGCATCGTGCTGGATACGCCCGGTGTCGCGCGCATGCCGGCGCTGGCCGGCCTGTCCGGCGCGACCTTCACTCAGGCCGGCAATGCGGCCGCCATGTTCCCCGTGTTCGAGAATCCCGAGGAGCGCGCCAAGAAGGGGCTGAGCGCGGGAGCCATCACGGCTGAGTTGCGCAAGCGCCTCTCGGTGATCGAAGGCGCTTTCATCATCGTGCTGCCGCCACCCGCGGTGCCGGGTATCGGCACCGGCGGTGGTTTCGCCATGCGGATCGAGGATCGTCAGGGCAGGGGGCCGCAGCTGCTGGCCGCGGCGACCGATGAACTCGTCAATGCCGCGCGCCGGGCGCCGGGCCTGACGTCGGTGTTCTCGCCATTCTCCGCCAATACGCCGCAGGTGTTCGTCGATATCGACCGCCAGAAGGCGCAGATGCTCGGCGTGCCCATGCAGAACGTGACCGAGGCGATCGAGACCTATTTCGGCTCAACCTATGTCAACGATTTCAACATTCTCGGCCGTACATATCATGTCACCGCGCAGGCGGATTATCCGTTCCGCAAGGAAACGGCGGATCTGGCGCGGCTGCAGACCCGCAACAGCGCGGGCAACATGGTGATGCTGGGCAGTGTCGTGAATTTCAGCGACACGGCAGGTCCGGACCGCGTCGCGCGCTATAATCTCTATCCGTCGTCCGAGTTGCAAGGTGACACGCTGCCGGGCACCAGTTCGGCGACGGCGCTCACGACCATGAAGAAGCTCGCGGACGACACGCTGCCGAGCGGCTTTGCCTTCGAATGGACCGATCTGTCCTATCAGCAGTCCACCGGCGCGAATGCGGGTCTCTATATTTTCCCGATCTGCGTGCTGTTCGTGTTCCTGGTGCTGGCCGCGCAATATGGCAGCTGGACATTGCCGTTCACGATCATCCTGATCGTGCCGATGTGCCTGCTCGCGGCCACCATCGGCGTACGCATCATGGGGCAGGACATCAACATCCTCACCCAGATCGGTTTCGTCGTGCTGGTCGGCTTGGCGGCAAAGAATGCGATCCTGATCGTCGAGTTTGCCCGCGACATCGAGCAGGAAGGCCGCGACCAGCTCGAAGCCGTGATCGAGGCCTGCCGTTTGCGTATCCGCCCGATCCTGATGACGTCTTTCGCCTTCATTCTCGGCGTGCTGCCGCTGGTGATCTCGTCGGGCTCCGGCTCGGAGATGCGTCAGGCCGTCGGTGTCGCGGTATTCTTCGGCATGATCGGCGTCACGATCTTCGGCCTCGTTTTCACGCCGGTCTTCTACATCCTGATCCGGCGCCTGTTCCCCGGCTCCGTCGAGGTTCACGCCAAGAAGCAAGGCGCGCATGGTTAAAGCGCCGCAGGATGGGTTTCGCAAAGGCTCAACCCATCCTACAAGTGTCTCATGGAAACTGCCGCACGCATTGAACTGATGAGCTGGCTGGTCGGCGAGGGTCTGACCGGCCTTCCGGAAAACGACCTGATCCGCGGCTTCTGCGAGCGCTGCCGTGCGGGCGGCATCGATGTATCCCGTGGCCTCGTCTTCATTGACACGCTGCATCCGATCTTCGAGGGCCGTGGCTTCCGCTGGAACGACACGGCCAGCAACGAGAGCGACGTGTTCGAATACGGCTCGACCGAGATTGGCGAGGCCGCCGCGAACTGGCGACGATCGGTGTTCTTCCACATGCTGGAAGAGGGGCACGACGAATTGCGGCTCGATCTGCACGCGCCCGGGATCGCCGACCGCTTCTCGATGGTCAGCAGCTTGCAGGAAGGTGGTCACCGCCACGGCGCCGTGTTCCTGCACAAATTCGGCGAGGCTGGCTCGATGGGACAGATGGATTGCCTCTATTCGTATTGGGCTACGCGCCATGAAGACGGGTTCGACGAACGCCAGATGTCGGCGCTGCGCGAACTGGTGCCGATGCTCGGTCTCGCCATCAAGTCGGGAGCCCAGATGGAGATCGCGCGCACGCTTGGCCGCGTCTATCTCGGCCGCGATGCCGCCGAACAGGTTCTCCGCGGCAAGATCGCGCGAGGCGTCACTGAGCGTATCAATGCGGTGCTGTGGTTTTCTGACCTGCGCAATTCCACGGGGATCAGCGAGGCGATCGGACCGGACGAGATCATCCCGTTCTTGAATGACTATGCCGAAGCCTCGATCGCCGCGATCCATGATGTCGGCGGCGACGTGCTCAAACTTATCGGCGACGGTATTCTGGCGATGTTCACCGGCGACGACATGGTGAAGGCGAAGCGCAACGCCTTGCGCGCCGAACATCAGTTCCGCAAGAATATCGCCAAGCTGAATGCGAAACGACTAGCGGCGAACCGGCCGGTCACGACGGCCTATGTCGGTCTGCATGAGGGTGAGGTATTCTACGGCAATATCGGCAGCGACGAGCGGCTCGATTTCACCGTGGTTGGTCCCTCGGTCAATGAGGTGAGCCGCATCGCTTCCATGTGCTCGTCGGTCGATCGGCCGCTGCTGACCTCGTCCGCGTTCCAGGCCGGGCTTGACGCAGCTGGCCGCAAATATCTGGTCTCCACGGGCCGCTACGCCTTGCGCGGTATCGGCCGCGCGCAGGATCTCTACACGCTGGATCCCGAGATCGACAGCGACGAGGTCGTGCGCGGCGGCTATGAGCGCCATCTGGCGCGTTAGCTGACCGCAGTGGTTGGCTGGCGCATGGCGTAGAGTACGATAGCGATCAGGCAGGCTGCACCGAGAACGATGCCGAGCGCCAATGCGGCCTGCGGCACGATCGTGGCCGACAGGGATACGCCGATCGCGGCCCCCATCATCTGCCAGAAGCCGAGCAGTGCCGAGGCGGCGCCGGCATGGGTGCCGAACGGCGACAGCGCCTGCGCCGTGCCGAGCGGATTGACCACGCCCATGCCCAGCAGGAACACACAGGTCGCGGCGATGAAGGTGACGACGTTGCCGTGGAAGTAGGCGGTCGCGAACACCGCGATGCCGCCGATGAACGCGATCAGCAAGCCGTAGCGAATGGCCCGATCCAGTCCGAAGCGGGGGGCGAGGCGCGCGGCCAGCATGCCGGAGCCGAACACAACCAGTACGGTGCCCGCAAAGAACAGCCCGAGCGCAATCGGTGTGAAGCCGTAGCCCTCTATGAGAATGCGAGGTGTTGCGGAGAAGATCGAGAACAGTCCACCCATGATCAGGCCCACCGTGGCGGCCGGGATCAGGAAGTGGCGGTTCACCGAAAGCTTGAGATAGGTTGTACTGACGGCGAGCGGATTGAGCGGGATGCGCGTCGTGTTGTGGGTTTCGCCGAGCACCAGGACATAGCTGAGAGCCGACAACACAGCGAAGGCGCCGACGAAAACAAATTCTGAACGCCATCCGAAAAAATAATCGAGTCCGCCACCAAGCAGCGGGGAGAAACCAGGGGCTGCGGCCTGCGCGATCATCACCAAGGTGAGTGCGCGTGCCAGCGCGGCGCCGCTGAACAGGTCGCGGGCGATGGCGCGCGAGAGAACCGAGGTCGAACAGGCACCGGCGGCCTGGATCGCGCGGCCAACCAGTAGCGAAGGAAGATCAGTCGAGACGCCACACCAGATACTGCCGATGATGAAGACAGCGAAACCGGCCAGCACCGGCATGCGACGCCCGTAACGGTCGGAGATCGGCCCGACCAGCAATTGGCCAAGCGCGAAGACCAGCAAAAACACGGTGATCGATGCCGTAACCGCGGGCGTCGTTACCTGCAACGATACCGCCATCTGTGGCAGCGATGGCAGCAGAATGTTGGTCGCCAGGGTACCCATCGAGGCCAGCCCCGCGAGGACCGCGATCTGCAGTGCGGTGGAGGATGCTTCCTGCGGCGGAGTGTCTGCCATGGCGTCTGCCGTGCGGTCGGTCATATGATGATCCTCATTTATAAATGATGTACATCATATAAAGCGAGCTGCAAAGAGCAGGGCAGTCATGCGGTATTCCGGGAGGACGTGAGTGCCACCGTCGCGTTCCCGGCGGTGGTCGAGGCTGATGGATCAGTTGCCGTAGAGGTAATTCGGCAGCCACAGCGTCAGGCCGGGCCAGATATACATCAGCACCATGCAGATGATGACGATGAGCATATAGGGCATCATGCCGGAGAAGATCTGGTTCAGCGTCACATGCGATGGCGCGACGCCTTTCAGATAGAAGGCGGACATCGCGACCGGGGGCGACAGGAAGGCGGCCTGCAGGTTTACGAAGACGAGCACGCCCCACAGGATCGGGTCGATGCCGAAA
This sequence comes from Tardiphaga robiniae, assembly GCF_013359755.1. Lineage (GTDB taxonomy): Bacteria > Pseudomonadota > Alphaproteobacteria > Rhizobiales > Xanthobacteraceae > Tardiphaga > Tardiphaga robiniae. The sequence continues at coordinate 164,408 of NZ_JABMCJ010000091.1, forward strand.
TGCTTCAGCATCGGCAGAAAGATCGGCACGAAGATCACGATGATCTCGGTCCATTCCAGCGGCCAGCCGAGGATGAAGATGATCGCCTGTGACAGGATCATGAACTGGACCGGCGTCAGGTTCAGCGACAGGACCCAACTCTCCAGCAGCGCCTGTCCGCCGAGAATGGCGAACACCGCGGAAAAGAGCGCCGAGCCGACGAACAGCCAGCACACCATGGATGTGGTCTTGGCGGTCAGGAACACGGCCTCCTTGGTGCGCTTCCAGTCCAGCGTGCGCGCCTGAAAGGCGAGCAGGAACGCGCCGGCGGCGCCGACGGCGGCGGACTCCGTTGCCGTCGTGATGCCGAGCAGGATCACGGCCAGCACGATGGCAGTCAGGATGCCGAGCGGCATCACGGACGATGTCAGCAGCCGCAGCACCTCGAACTGGGCGGCGCCCATGGTCCAGTAATAATAGAACAGCATCAGTGCGATGATGGCCGCCGTGAAGGCGAAGTAGGTATAGAATTCCGGCGGCGGTCCGGCATCGACCGGCGCATTCGTCGGACTGTTTTGCAGATCGGCATTGCCCATCTGCTGGAGTACTTCCGGTTCACTCTCTTTTGCCGAGCCGGACTGGGCGGCGCCGAGCTCCTCCAGTTTTTCTTCTTCAGGTGTGGCGGTGCTGGCGTCGCCGGACTGAACCCGCTCGGTGATCGCGGCGGGTGCGGGGGCGTCGGGCTGCGGATGGATGACGACATACCACCACGCGGCCCATAGCGTGGTCAGCGCCAGGATCAGTGGCACCAATGCAAAACCGAGATTCTTCAGGATCGTCGCATAGGTGATCCGTGCGCCGTCCATGGTTAGCGCCATCGCGCGCGACGGTGCCACGGCTGCCGTCAGCAAAGCCGGCAGCATCTTGTGCGAATATGCTTGCTGCAGATCGGCGATCCACGGCCGGACAGGCACGCGTGTTTCGCTCTCGGGCAGCTTCGGCGCGATCTTCGGGTTAATGAGCGCCCAGCCGATGATGTAGACGAGATAGAGGAAGGCCAGAAAGAAGCCCGGAAACATCGCAGCGGCATAGAGCTTCACGACAGACTGTCCGGCGACGGCGGCATAGACGATGATCATCACCGAGGGCGGGATCAGGATGCCCAGCGTGCCGCCGGCCGTGATCACGCCGGACGCCAGCTTGACGTCATAGCCGGCCTTCAGCATCGGATTGAAGGCGATGACGCCCATCAGTACGACGACGGCGCCGACCAGACCGGATGCTATGCCCCAGAAAGTGCAGACGATCAGTGTCGCCACCGCCAGCGAGGCCGGGACGCGGCGGAACGCGAGCTGGATCGAATAGAACATCTTGTCGACCAGCGCGCCGCGTTCCATCACATAGCCCATCAACACGAAGAGCGGGATGGAGATCAGGACGTCGTTGGTCATGGCGCCATAGGTGCGCTGGACCATCAGATCGAAGATGTGGTTGTCGGCCCAGGATTCGCCTGCGCGGTAATAGGCGAAGAAGCCGAAGAACATGCCGAGACCCATCAGCGTGAAGGCCGTGGGGAAGCCCAGCATGATCACGACAACGATGAGGCCGAGCATCAGGAGGCCGAGTGCAGGATCGCTCATTTTTGCGTCTCCCCGCCCATGCCGCGCTGGCGTGCGCTTTCCTCGATCTCTTGCGCCTGCGCGATGGCATTCCTACGCACGTCATCATCGACGTGTTCGCTATGCGCGAGCTGCTCCTCGACGACATCGATTTCGGACACGTCCTTGAGCCGGCTCGGCCACACCCCTGTCTTCAGGCAAATCGCGGCGCGGATGATTTCAGCCATGCCCTGCAACAAAAGCAACGCGCCGGCGAGCGGGATCATCGCCTTGAAATGATAGACGGGCGGTCCGTCCGCCGTGACGTTGGAATGCTCGCGGATGCGCCAGCTGTCGCCCGCATAGTCCCAGCCGGCATAGACCAGCGCGGCGATGCCGGGCAGGAAGAACACGATGTAGAGAACGAGATCGAGCGAGGCCTGCGTGCGCGGCCGCATCGAGCTGTATAGGAAGTCGCCACGGACATGGCCATTCTGCGCCAGCGTATAGGCGCCGCACAGCATGAATAGCGTGCCATAGAGCATGTTCGACGCGTCGAAGATCCATGCCGTCGGCATGTTCAGCATATAGCGCTTGAACACTTCGGCGCAGACGAGGCCCATCAATCCCAAAATGAGCCAGGCCGCGGCCTTGCCGGCGAATGTACTGATACCGTCGATGGATTGCAGGAAACGCTCGGCGGTCATTTCATGGAGGCCAGTCTACAGGACATGTGGGCAGGTGAAGATCGGCGATATCAGGCAACAACAAAGCATCATCCGGGAGAAAGTCCCGGATGATGCGGGATACGTGCGCCTGATGGCGTCAGGTCTTCTTCTTCGCGTTCGGGCCGAAGTAATGGTTATAGGCCATGCGGCGATTCACGACCGTATCCTGCTCCCACTGTGTGGCGCGCTTGGCGAAGGCCTGCTGGGACTCGGAGATTTCCTTGAACAGGGGATTCTCGGCCGATTTCTTGGCGACGACCTCGTCATAGACTTCGAGCTGCTTCTGCAGAATCGAGTCCGGCGTCTTGTAGAACTTGACCTTGTCCTTGCTCTGCATCTCCGCATAATCCTGCGAATAGCGGTCGATGGCCTTCCAGGACATTTCCTGCCCGGCCGCATCGGCGGCGCCCGCGATGATCGCCCGCAGCTTCTCGGGCAGGGCGTCATATTTGGTCTTGTTGAACAGGATTTCGAACTGTTCGGCATTCTGGTGATAGCTCTGCAGCATGCAGGTCTTGGATACGTCGGGGAATCCAAGGATGCGGTCCGACGAAGCGTTGTTGAACTCGGCCGCATCGAGCAGGCCGCGATCCATCGCCGAGACGATTTCGCCGCCGGGCAATGCGTTCACTGCTGCACCAAGGCCGGTAAACACGTCGATGGAGATGCCGACGGTGCGGAATTTCACACCCTTGAGATCATCGGCCTTGGTCACCGGCTTTTTGAACCAGCCGAGTGGCTGGGTCGGCATCGGCCCGTAGGGAAGTGACACAACATTGGCATTGATCGATGCATAGAGCTTTGCCAGAAGCTCCTTGCCGCCGCCAAATTTGTGCCAGGCCAGCAGCATGTTGGCATCCATCGCATAGGCCGGGCCAGAGCCCCACAGCGCCAGCGCGGTTTGCTTGCCGTAGTGATAGACCATCACGCCGTGGCCGCCGTCGAGCGTGCCTTTGGAGACCGCATCGAGCAGGCCGAAGGCCGGGACTACGGCGCCAGCCGGAAGCACCTCGATCTTCAGGTCGCCACCGGTCATGTCGTTGACCTTCTTGGCGTAGTCGAGCGCGTATTCGTGGAAGATGTCCTTGGCCGGCCAGGTGCTCTGCCAGCGCATGCTGATCGGGCCCTGCGCCTGGGCGATTGCCGGTGCGACGACGCTTGCAGCGGCACCGGCGGTGGCGACCTTCAGAAAACGGCGCCGAGACGGAGTCCTGTCCTTGGATGAAGCCATTGTGTTCTCCCCGAATGGTCGTCCTTTTGCGGACTGACCTTGTTGATTGGTGACAAGACAAAGGCTTGCTTGCAGCTTTGGCAAGAAAGTTCGCTTTGCTGCGACGCTTCGACGCGGCGTAACTACACTAACTATCCGTGCTGCGGTGCGGGGAGATCATGAGCGAGTGCGAACTACAGATGAACTACACCAAGCCTGTTAGACTTTCGTCGGAACGCATCCGGTCACATCGCCGACCATGTCCGGCTGCCGTTCCAGCGTCACTGCGGGCGAAGTCAGGATCACCACGGCCTGCCAGGCGAAACCCGCGACGGCGAGGTAGAGGCACGCCTCCGCGTGATAGAGCCCGCCGACAACGGCCGCTATCCCGGTTCCGATCGGACGGGCGCCGTAACTCAGGATGTTGATCGCGGACACGCGTCCGAGCAGGCTCGGCGGCGTTACCGACTGTCGCAACGTCGCGGTGGAGATCACCCACAGGATCGGACCGACGCCGAGCAGGAAGAAGCTCAGGCCCGCCAAAGCCGGCGAGGGGATCCATGTGGTCAGTGCCATCATGACGGAGGCAACGAAGCCGGTGACGGGGCCAAGCGCGATCACGGTGCCGAACGGCAACCGTCTCATCACACGTGTTGCCAGCAGTGCGCCGATCACCATGCCGACGCCATACATCGCGAGTGTCACGCCGACGCCGGAGGCGGAGAGACCGAGATGGCGAACCGCGTAAGGCACGAACACCGCCAGCACCATGAAGGACGCGGCGCTGAAGATGAATTGTGTGATGAAGATCGGCCGCAAATACTGATGATAACAGACGAAGGACAGGCCTTCGGCGATATCCTGCACCGGGTTGCGTTGTTGAATGGTTGTGCGCGGGGGCTCGTGGATGCCCGATAGCAACGCGACAGCGATGACCGACAGCGCGGCGGCAAAGCCGAAAGCAGGCGCGGCGCCAGTGAAGCCGACGAGCGCGCCGCCGACGGCAGGACCGCTCGCAAAAGCCACGGTGCGCGCGAGTTCGATCCGCGTATTCGCCGCGCCGAGCAATTGCGGTACGACCAGCGATGGCACAAGCGACGGCGCGGCGACGCTGTAGACCACGGTGCCGCACACCGCGACGAAGCCGAGCAAAGCGAGCAGCGTCATCGTCAGCGCGCCGAACCAGATCAGCCCCAGCGTCAGCAACAGCGCGATCGCACGCAGCGCCTCAGCTCCGGCCATCAGCGTGCGGCGCGACATCCGGTCGGCGAGCAGACCGGCGGGAATGGCGAACAGCACGAAGGGCAGGGTCAGCGCGGTCTGCAGCAATCCGGTCTGGCCTTCACCGACGCCGAGCAACAGCACCGCGACGATAGGCGCGGCCGCCAGCGCGATCTGCTCGGCCGACTGCGCCGCGAGGTTCGACCAGGCGAGGCGGTTGAAGGTTGGTGGCAGTCGGTCAGTCGGCGTGCGGGACATGGCGATTCCTGTCTGTGACAGCCACCATGGGGTCCGGACGAGTACGCAGCCACCCGATTACTGAGCGCACACCGTGACAGGGAGTGCCCACCAACCGGCTAGATGCAGTTGCAAATGAGTTGCAACAAGGGAGGGATTGCTCTATGCAGCTCTGATGGATGCACTTTCGCCGAAAACCTCGCCCGATTCGTCAACGTCTCCAATCCCTGGCAGCGTTCCAGACGCGGCCGGCTGGCGCTCCGGCCTTGGCGGGGATTTCCGGCGCAGCCTCTCGGAGGTCAATTCGTCGATCCCGGTTCCGATCGGCGGCCACTGGTTTCGCCGGCTGCTGGCATTCGCGGGACCGGGTTACATGGTCTCGGTCGGCTATATGGACCCCGGCAACTGGGCGACCGATCTCGCAGGTGGCTCGAAATTCGGCTACACGCTGCTCTCGGTGATCCTGCTGTCGAACGTGATGGCGATCCTGCTGCAGGCATTGGCCGCGCGTCTCGGCATCGTTACCGACCGCGACCTGGCGCAGGCCTGCCGCGACAGCTTTTCCCGGCCGGTCAACATCATGCTGTGGCTGGCCTGCGAGACGGCGATCATCGCCTGCGATCTGGCGGAAGTGATCGGTACCGCGATTGCGCTGCAGCTGCTGTTCGGCATTCCGCTGATCGGGGGCGCGCTCATCACCGCGCTGGATGCCTTTTTGTTGCTGTTGCTGATGAACAAGGGTTTCCGTTTTCTGGAAGCTTTCGTGATCGCGCTGCTCATCGTCATCGCGGTCTGTTTCACGGTTCAGATTGTCGCCGCGGCGCCGCCCGTGGCTGCAGTGCTGAGCGGCTTCCTGCCCTCCACCGCGATCGTGACCAATCCCGAAATGCTCTACATTGCGATCGGCATTATCGGCGCAACCGTGATGCCGCATAACCTCTATCTGCATTCATCGATCGTGCAGACCCGTGACTATCCGCGCACCGATGCAGGCCGCCGCGACGCGATCAAGTGGGCGACGGCGGACAGCACCATCGCGCTGATGCTGGCGCTGTTCATCAATGCGGCGATCCTCATCGTCGCGGCGGCGTCCTTCCATACCAGCGGTCATGCCGATGTGGCCGAGATCGGTCAGGCTTACGAGTTGTTGTCGCCGTTGCTAGGCCTCGGCATCGCATCGACGCTTTTCGCGATCGCACTGCTGGCATCCGGCCTCAACTCGACGGTAACGGCAACGCTGGCCGGCCAGATCGTGATGGAGGGCTTTCTCCGGCTGCGCCTGCCGAACTGGGCGCGCCGGCTGCTGACTCGCGGCATCGCCATTGTCCCGGTCGTGGTCGTCACCGCGCTCTATGGCGAACGCGGCACCGGACAACTCCTCGTCTTCAGTCAGGTCATCCTGTCGATGCAGTTGCCATTTGCGATCATCCCGCTAGTGCGGTTTGTCTCGGATCGGCGAAAGATGGGTGACTTCGTAATTTCGCGGTCGGTCGCCACGGTAGCATGGATCATCGCCGGCATCATCGTGATCCTGAACTGCAAGCTGCTTTACGACACCTTTTTCGGCTGAAGCCTTGAAATTTAAAGCAGCTGCAGATGATGCCACCAGACTTTGGTGAAGGGGACTGGCCTTTGTGGCTATGTGCGACGTAATCCTGCCGCGCTGGATTTCGCGATCTCCCGCGTGAGTTCCATGACAGTCCGGCATGCCAGCGTCAGGCTTCCATGACGCGACATCGCCTGAGCAATGTGGCGCGTGACGATCGGATCGACCAGTTTCGACGATTGCAGGCGGCACTCCTTCGATGCCGCGGCGACAGCATAGGGTCCCAGCAAAGCGTAGATGCCTCCTTCGGCGACAATATGCGTTTGCAGACTGAGTGAATCGGCTTCCAGCGCGACGTTGAGCGAAATGCCTTAGCCTGCAACCTCGGAAGCCGCTGACATCAGCTCTCGCGGAGTGGGAGCCCCGAACATGCGATTGCCCCCCTCGGGAACTTCGGTAAAGCTCCAGCGCACGATACCCTCCCGATCAAGTAGGAATTGGCCGAAGAGTTGGCCCTGGCCAGTTGCCTTCATGCGCTCGTCGGCTTCGGTCATTTCGTAGCCGTCCTTCGTGTTGAGAAGATCAGCCGCCGCCATCGGGTTCATCGGCTCGGGCAGTTCGCCCGGCATGTCCATCCGCATGGTCATAACAGCGTCCATCCCCATCTTGTGCGGCCACTCGCTTTCGCTCTCCGTGAACTCGAGATTGGGCAAGCCAAACGCGCGGTGCGAAACGCGCTCGGGGTCGGACGCGGCGAGCAGATTGGGCAAGGGATGATACCGGAAATAGAGCCGCGCACGCTCGATAGGCGTGTTGACCACCACGAGACTCTCGACGCCTTTCTCGCGCAGGGCCGGGTCAAGTTGCGCCTGGGCCGCGAGATGGCGCCGGCAGAACGGGCAGTGCAGACCTCGAAACAAGCCGACCAGTACTGGGCTGTGGCCGCGAAAGTCATCAAGCGCGATCTTGCCGTCACGTGTGATCGCATCCAGCACAATGTTCGGAGCGCGGTCGCCCGGGTGGAGTAACCCATCGACATGATGCTCAGACATGGTCAACCTCCTCTACTTGCTAATCAAGAAATGGCAGTACGACCAGCGCTTCGGGATTAAGCCCGTGCCGGGCGCAGACATCGTGCGCCAGAGCAAAATACCGCTCGGCCTCAGGCATGTCGCCTCGATCGAGGTTCAGCGTCGCGAGACCATCATAGCATGGAAAGAGCTGCTGGGGCTCGCCCGTTTCCTGCGCCACCTCAATTGCTTCATTGTAGCAGCGGGCGGCGAGTTCCGGCTGGCCATGGCATTGATGAATTTGCCCGAGCACAATCAATGGCACAGCGAGATGTTCGCGCTGATCAAGCGAGCGGTCGAGTTCGATCGCCTTTTCGGCCGCCGGCACGCCTTCGTCGGCACACCTGTCCGTGAAGGTGCAACAGGCGACAGCGAGATTGACAAGGAGACGCGCCTGAAAACCGAGATCGCCGATCCGGCGGGCGACATCAAGACCGCGCCGGCATACTTCCATGGCTTGCGCCGGATCGACCATCGTGTAGAGCACGCCAAGATTGGTGTAGCCGCGGCAGGCTGCGCTGAGAAGGCCAGCGGCTTCGGCAACTGCGACGCTTCGCTCCACCTCGCGAACGGCCTCCTGGCTTCGGCCCAGCCGCGCCAATGCAACCCCCTTGGTATTGAGCGCCTCCGCGGTGGCGCGAGCCGCCTCTAGTCCGGCCTGCTTGTCTACCTCCGGCGGCACGGATTGAGCGTAGCCAAGCGCATCGTCTGCCCATCTCGCGGCCGCAGCATGATCGCCGATGCGAAACGCGAGGTGGCCGCGCTCCTGTAACAGGTGCGCCCACTCGATCGGCGCGTCCGTTCCTTCGAGCAGCGCAGCCGCCTCGGCGTAATGCGCCTCCGCCCCGTTTCGTTTGCCGGCGTCCCACATCAAACGGCCAAGCTTGCGAAGTATCCGCGCTCCGGCGGCGCGGTCCCCGGCCGCGCGGTGGGCCTCCAATACCGTCTGGTAATGTTCGTCGGCCGTGTCACGCCGGCCCGCCGCTCCACACAGGTCGGCAATTCGTTCGTATAGCACAAGCCGTTCCGGTCCTTGATCGCCAGCGGTCAACAAGACGGCGAGGGCCTGCTGATAGAGGCGGATGGCGTCGTCGTTGGCATAGATCGCGCGTGCGCGATCGCCGGCCGCGCTTAGGTAATGTGCACCCTTCGGCTTGCTCGCGCTGAGGCTGAAATGATGTCCCAGTAGGGAGAGGTCTTCGAGCCGCTCCGGATCATCTCCGCACAGCCGCTCCAGGGCAGCACCGATCCGCCCATGCATCTCAATGCGCCGTTGCAGAAGGAGGTTTTGGTAGATCACATCCTGAAGCATGGTTTGCGTGAAACGATAGGATTGCAGCGAAATCGAGTTTGCGCCCGCGATCTCCTCGATGATCTCGGCGTCGCATAGCAGTTCAAGCCCTGCCTCTACTTTCGCAGAGTCGGTCGCTGTGGCACCGAGAAGGGCCGCATCAAAGCGCGGCCCGAGGACCGCTGCCTCCTGAGCCAACCTGCGCACGCCGTGTGGCAGTCGGTCCACTCGCGCGAGCAGCAGTGCCTGAATGCTCGCCGGGATGTCAGCGGCTGCTTCATCTGACTTGATCTGCCAATGCGAGCCGTCACGTTCCAAAATGCCAGCTTCGATGAGACCGCGTATGATTTCTTCAACGAACAGCGGATTCCCGCTCGCGCGTTCAAGAATTCGATTGAACAGATTGCCGGATGATCCATTCCAACCGTCACCGAAGAACGCCGCGAGCAGCTTTTGTCCGTCGGCGATGCCAAGGGGTGCCAGCCGCAGTGTTGTATGGCTAATTCGACTTGAGTCGAGCTGGTCCATTTCAAGTGTCGGCCGGTGTGTGAACAATAGCATCAGCCGCCCGCGCTCCAGCCGATCCATTACGAACCGCAGCGCCTCAAGCGATACGGCGTCGGCCCAGTGCAGGTCCTCGACAATGATCAGGAGGGGCGATAGGGCCAGACGCCGTTCGAAGACGGTGCGGATCGCGAAAAAAATCTGCCGTCGAAGCTGTTCCGGTTCAACGTGCTGCAGGGCGTCGTCGGGGTCGCCGAGACCAAGAACATAGAAATAGAGGGGCATCAGCCGCTCGACCTCTTCGGTCGCCATGCCCAGCCCCGACAACGCTTCGGCTAGCTTGGCTTGCGCCTCTGCCGCCGAAGCCTTGTGCGCGATGCCGTAGGCGCTACGCAGCACTGCGGCAAGAGTACCGTAGGATTGCTCGCCCAGCGGCGAGCAAGCGGCCCGCCGGATCGCCACGCCTGCGAAGCGATCTTCATCGCGAGCGCGGGTAGCGAATTCATCCACCAGGCGCGATTTTCCGATGCCGGCTTCGCCAACCAGCCGCATCAGCTGGGCAGCTCCGTTACACGCCAGGTCAAGGCACCCCATCATACGGGCCATCTCCGCGTCGCGCCCGATCAGCGGCGCGCTCAGGCCCAGTATCTCGAGTCCGCGTGCCGCACGCGGTGTCTCGAGCGGGCCCCTCAGACGATGGACCAGGACGCTGCCTGCCTTGCCGCGCAGCGCAACGTCGCCGAGAGATTCATACGAGAATGCATGCCGGGTGAGGCGGTAGGTCAGCGGTCCCACCAGCACGTCGCCCGGGGGGGCCATCGACTGCAAGCGTTGAGCGGTATTCACCGTGTCGCCGGTCACAGAATAGGACTTGGCAACGCCTGCGCCCAATCCACCCGCAACCACGTGCCCGGTGTTGATTCCGATATGAAGCATGAGCGGCGATCCGGCGGATATCTTCGAACGTTCGCTCAAGCACGCCGTCCGCTTGATCATGTCGAGGGCCGCGCGGAGTGCCCGCTCAGGATCGTCCTCGTGCGCGGCCGGCGCACCAAACAGAGCGAGTAGCGCATCGCCAATGAATTTGTCTACGAAACCGCCGAAATTTTGCACCGCTGCGGTCAGTTCCTCGAATAATTCGTTCTGAAACGCCTGCACGACTTCCGGGTCGAGCCGTTCGCTCATCGTGGTGAAGCCGCTGAGGTCGGCAAACAGCACCGTGATGGTGCGGCGGTTAGCTTCGCCGTCGACCTTATGGAGCGTCCGCCGGGGTGCGCGCTCGGGCTCGACAAGCATCAGCGCCGGTGAACGGGCGCCAGTCGTGACCGTCGCCGGAATTGTTGGCGATGACGGCTCCCGCTGGTTGCCGGCCTTGGGGGCGTGATTGACGCGGGCGCCGCATTTTGGGCAATACGCAAAATCCGGTGCGCACGCGTAGCCGCAACTAAGGCATGGGTCCGGCTGCTTCGCGCCGCATTTTGGGCAGAACGCAAAGCCGCTCTGAACCTCGAAACCGCAACACGAGCAGTTCATGGATCAAGACCTCGCGGAAGCCGCGATGGCACGATCTAATCCTGGACCTCGTCGAACAGGCCCTGGATCCCTGGTAACAATGGGCTTGTGGCGCCGGAAGAGCAAGCCATGGCTGCGGCCCTGCCAGCCGCATGCGCGACCGGGATCACCGATGCCGCTGATCGGGCCTCGACTACGCGCGGCGTAGTCCTGCAGCGCTGGATTTCGCGATCTCCCGCATGAGCTCCATGACAGTCCGACATGCCAGCGTCAGGCTTCCATGACGCGACATCGCCAGAGCAATGTGGCGCGTGACGATCGGATCGACCAGTTTCGACGATTGCAGACGGCACTCCGTCGATGCCGCGGTGTCCTTCCATACGTCAGGTCATGCCGATGTGGCCGAGATCGGTCAGGCTTACGAGCTGTTGTCGCCGTTGCTAGGTCTCGGTATCGCATCGACGCTTTTCGCGATCGCGTTGCTCGCATCCGGTCTCAACTCGACGGTGACGGCAAAGCTGGCCGGCCAGATCGTGATGGAGGGCTTTCTCCGGCTGCGTCTGCCGAACTGGGCGCGCCGGCTGGTGACGCGCGGGATCGCGATCGTCCCGGTCGTGGTCGTCACCGCGCTCTATGGCGAACGCGGCACCCGGACAACTCCTCGTCTTCAGTCAGGTCGTCCTGTCGATGCAACTGCCATTTGCGATCATCCCGCTGGTGCGGTTTGTCTCGGATCGGCGAAAGATGGGTGACTTCGTAATTTCGCGGGCGGTCGCCACGGTGGCATGGATCATCGCTGGCATCATCGTGATCCTGAACTGCAAGCTGCTTTACGACACCTTTTTCGGCTGAAGACCTGAAATCCAGGACGGTCGCGGATGATGCCGAAGACGGATCGTTAGCCGGACCAGCTAATCCTGCGGCTCGGGCATCGTCTCGCCTGTCGCGTCCACGCGCAGCCATCCTGATGGCGCCAGCCGCTGCTGCGGCAGATAGCGGCCCTTGTAGTCCATCTTCTTGGAGCCTTCGATCCAGTAGCCGAGATAGACGTAAGGCAGGCCGAGCCGCCTGGCGCGGGCGATGTGGTCGAGGATCATGAAGGTGCCGAGCGAGCGGCTTTCCTCGCCGGGCTCGAAGAACGAGTACACCATCGACAGCCCGTCGCTGAGCACGTCGGTCAGCGCGACCGCGAGCAGATCTTCGCCGCGTCCGGTGATGCCTGTATCAGGGCCGCGGCGGCGATATTCGATGATGCGGGTTTCGACGTGGCTGTCTTCCACCATCATGGCGTAGTCGAGCACGGTCATGTCGGCCATGCCGCCATGGCGATGGCGCTGGTCGAGATAGGCGCGGAACACCGAATACTGTTCGGAGGTCGGCACCGCGCTGCGCTGCTCGCCGATCACGTCGGCATTGCGTGCCTGGATCTTGCGGAAGTTGCGCGACGGCTTGAATTCATTGGCGATGACCCGGACGGAGACGCAGGCGCGGCACTGGTCGCAGGCCGGGCGATAGGCAATCGACTGGCTGCGCCGGAAGCCGCCATGGGTAAGGAGGTCGTTGAGATCGCCGGCCTTGTCGCCGACCAGATGGGTGAAAACTTTCCGTTCGTGCCGGCCCGGCAGGTAGGGGCAGGGCGACGGCGCCGTGAGGTAGAATTGCGGAGTGTCGCGGGAGTGCTGGGTCACGGGTTGCCGTCGGTCTCCGAAGCAGTTTGGCGTAGCATCGCGCCGGCCGGGCAAACGGTCAATCGCTTTGCCCGGCCAAGTTGGCGTCAATCGCGGCTGTTAGTAGGCGCGGCCGGGCGGCTGGGCGTAAGCGGCGCGGACCACGGAATTATTCACCACCACGGTTCCCAGCACGAGGTCATGCAGCAACTGACGGCGGCCATTGAGCAGGCCGACCACTAGCACCAGCGGCGTGAGTAGCGACACCGAGGCCCAGAACAGCACCGCATGCGCCGCGCCGAGCACGAAGTAGCCGGGAGTGCCCGAGAAAGTGCGCATCTGCAGATCCATCATTCGCATGCCAACGGTGGCCGAATGCGGGCCGCCCAGCGACATGCCGTAATACACGACCGGCCAGATCACGGTCGCCGGCGAGATCAGCCAGAACAGCGCCCAGCCGAGGCCGAGGGTGACGACGCCGAATACCGCGATGAAGATGACGGCGAGTACGATCGGAATCGACAGCACCACGAGATCGATCAGGAAGGCGACAATGCGGCGCATCAGCACGCCACGGAACAAGTCGGGCTGCGCATAGGGGTCAAAGGCATGGGCGCGGGGCGGGGTACCGGCACTGCGCCAGGTGTCGCCCTGCCAGCTTCCGTTGTTGGGGCCGCCAGCATTCGGGCCGGTATCAGACATGACGTATCCCTCCGTTTGCATCCTCACGGTCCATCACATGGATATCACCAGACCGCGCAACAAGTGCGCGGAATCGTTACAGACTGTCCATGACGTAAATCAGGCGAGGCTTGAGCGCGGATGCGCTCAGCGCGCAGCCTTGATGCGTTCCGCGGCATGCGGCGCGAAATAGGTCAGCACGCCATCGGCGCCTGCGCGCTTGAAGCCGAGCAGGCTTTCCATGATGGCGCGGTCGCCATCGATCCAGCCGTTATTCGCGGCGGCCATGATCATCGCGTATTCGCCGGACACCTGATAGGCGAAGGTCGGAACCGCGAACGTGTCCTTCACGCGGCGCACAATATCCAGATAGGGCATGCCCGGCTTGACCATGACCATGTCTGCGCCTTCGGCCAGATCGAGTTCGACCTCGCGCAGCGCCTCGTCGGAATTGGCGCTGTCCATCTGATAGGTACGCTTGTCGCCGGTCAGCGTCTTGGCCGAGCCGATGGCGTCGCGGAACGGGCCATAGAAGGCCGAGGCGTATTTCGCGGCATAGGCCATGATTTGCACGTCTAGGAATCCGGCGTCATCCAGCGCCTCGCGGATCGCACCGACACGGCCGTCCATCATGTCCGATGGCGCAATGATATCGCAGCCGGCTTCGGCCTGGACCAGCGCCTGCTGGACCAGCACGGCGACGGTCTCGTCGTTGAGGATCTTGCCGTTCTGGATCAACCCGTCATGGCCGTGGCTGGTGAACGGATCGAGTGCGACGTCGCAGAGCACGCCGAGATCCGGGAATTCCTTCTTGATGGCGCGCACGGACTGGCAAACCAGATTGTTGGCATTGCAGGCCTCGGTGCCCATCTCGTCGCGCAGCGACGGGTCGGTATAGGGGAACAGCGCGATGCAGGGGATATCCAGCTTCATGGCGCGCTCGGCGTCGCGCACCGCCTGATCGACGCTAAGGCGCTCCACGCCGGGCATCGAGGCAATGGCCGCGCGCTGGTTGTCGCCGTCGATCACGAAAAGCGGCCAGATCAGGTCGTCGGTGGTCAGCACGTTCTCGCGCACCAGCCGGCGGGCCCATTCGGACTTGCGGTTACGGCGGGGGCGGGTGGTCAGGCCGAGGGAGGGGGCGTCATAAGCGACCGGGCGGGGGGCGTGATCGCGCAATTCGATGGGGCGCCCGAACTTGATTGCCATAATACCGTCTCTCCCGCGGGCCTTCGTGAGGTCGAAAGCCCCTTAAATTCGACCTGTTCTAAGTCTAGCACCTTGATGTCCCGGCGTCACCGCGATCATGCACGTCATGCGCGCGTGACGTGACGGGCTGGGTCATTGATTTTGCAGGCCCAAAGGCTCACAAAAAGCCCCCATGAATCGCTCAAACCATCGCCCAAACGTCCAGTTCCCACCCGTGAGATCGCATTCGCATGTCTGAGCAGATGCCGCGCGACCTTGGGTCGAGAGACCCCACGTCGCGGGACCATGCCATGTCGGTTGCGGCGATCTCGTCCGGACGCATCGAATCCGACGAGAACATCTGGACCCGGCGCCTGGTCCTGTTCCTGCGCGTGATGGCCGTCGTCTCGATGATGCAGGGCCTTTATCACTGGGCGCAGGTCACCGGCTTTGTCGGCACCGAGGATGACGCCTTCGAGGTCCAGACCATGGGCTGGCAGACCGCCACGGTCTATTTCGCCGTCATCGAGCTGGTCAGCGCCGTCGGCCTCTGGCTCGCGACACCGTGGGGCGCCGTCGTCTGGCTGACGACCGTGGTGTCCATGGCGGTGATCGAGCTGATGTTTCCGACCATCTATGGCGGCAATCTCCTGATCGTCGG
This sequence comes from Tardiphaga robiniae, assembly GCF_013359755.1. Lineage (GTDB taxonomy): Bacteria > Pseudomonadota > Alphaproteobacteria > Rhizobiales > Xanthobacteraceae > Tardiphaga > Tardiphaga robiniae. The sequence goes on from NZ_JABMCJ010000091.1 coordinate 179,501, forward strand.
CATCCAGGCTGCGTTTCTCGCAGGCTACCTTGCGCTGGCATGGATGGCGGCGCGCGAGCGGCCGCCATAGGCTCAGGACGTCAAGCAGAGGCCTCGCAGAAGGCCCTGCATTCAGGGAGGTTATGTTGAACCAGCTTTATTCCGGCGGCACCGCCGGCAGCCTCATCGTCAGCGCGATCGCCCGCTATGGCGACCAGCCCGCGCTCGCGGACGGCCATGTCCGCTGGAGCTACCGCGACTTCGGCGACGTGGTCGCGCGTTTCATCAGCCTGTTCCGCAGCCTTGGCCTGAAGAAAGGCGATGCGCTGTCCATTCTCTCCGGCAACCGCGCCGAGAGCTGGGCCGCGATTTCCGCCGCCGCCGTGATGGGCCTGCGCTACACGCCGCTGCATCCGATGGCCGCCGAGGACGATCACGCCTTCATTCTCGAGGACGCCGAGATCTCCGCGCTGATCGTGGAAAGCGGCAAGTTCGCCGCGCGCGGCCTCGCGCTGCGCGGGCGCGTGTCGGGCCTGAAACACTTGCTGTCCTTCGGCGCGCTCGATGGCGCGCGCGATCTGCTGGCCGAACTGCCCAATGCGACGCCGGCGCCGCTGGTGGACGAGAGCAGCACCGGCGATATCTGCTGGCTGGCTTATACCGGTGGCACCACGGGCCGTTCCAAGGGCGTGATGCTGCCGCATCGCGTGCTGGTGGCGATGTCGCTGGCGATCTACGCGGACTGGGACTGGCCGGCCGATATCCGCTATCTCGCGGCGACGCCGATCAGCCACGCCGCCGGCATCACGCTGTTTCCGGTGATGCTGCGCGGCGGTTTCGCACGGCTGGTGCAGGGTTTCGATGCGGAAACCTATTGCCGCGTGGTGCATGAGGAGAAGATTACCGCGACCTTCCTGGTGCCGACGCTGATCTATGCGCTGATCGACGCGCCGGATCTGCGCGCCAAATACGACATGTCGTCATTGCAGATGATCGTCTACGGCGCGGCGCCGATGTCGCCGGACCGGCTGCGCGAGGGCGTAGGCATCTTCGGCAATGTGTTCGTGCAGCTCTACGGCCAGACCGAAGCGCCGCAGATCATCACCACCATGCGCAAGATCGATCACGACGACAGCAAGCCGGGCCGTCTCGGCTCCTGCGGCCGCGCCAATCCGATGGTCGAGGTCAAACTGTTCGACGCCGAGATGCGTGAAGTGGCGACAGGGGAACCCGGCGAGATCTGCGTGCGCGGCTCGCTGGTGATGGATGGCTACTGGAAACGCCCGGATGCCACCGAAGATGCGTTCCGCGGCGGCTGGCTGCACACCGGCGATGTCGCCGTGAAGGACAGCGACGGCTTCTTCTATATCGTCGACCGCACCAAGGACATGATCATCTCCGGCGGCTTCAACATCTATCCGCGTGAAGTCGAGGATGCCTTGATGGCGCATCATGCGGTGGCGTCCGCTGCCGTGATCGGAATTCCCGATGCGAAGTGGGGCGAGGCTGTAAAAGCCTTTGTCGTGCTCAAAGCCGGCGCGAATAATTCGGTCGAGGAACTGCAGGCGCATGTGAAAGACAAGCGCGGCGCGCCGTGGTCGCCGAAAACCATCGATTTCGTCAGTGAGATCCCCGTGACGGGGCTCGGCAAGATCGATCGCAAGGCATTGCGCGCGCCCTATTGGGACGGAAGAACGCGCGGAGTTGCGTAAAATTGTCGAATTAATTTTCGGGGCGTTGGCGGTAAGACTTCGGTCACCCTAACGCCCCGGTTACGAACCTTACGCGAGTGTTTCGAATTTTAGGCAAGCTGTTCCGCTATGCGACAGATCGGGCGGACAAAGCTGGAACATGGGCTCTGCAGCGTGAATCAAACCTTGCGAAAACCCCTTGTTTCACCGGCTTAATCTCAGATTCACTGTCTCAAATTCATGATCTCTTTATTGTCTTATTTAAGCGGTTCTTCAAACGCTCCCCCTTAAGTTGGCCCTATCAGACGGGACACAAGTTTCGTCGAATAAGTCGATAAAAACGACAACAGGGGTAGTGTCATGATGAAGACCGTTGCGACGGTGGAAAGCGTCGATCTCGTTCCGGGCCAGGCGCCGGTTCAGCCGCTTTATCTGGAAGCCTTGACGTTGGTGGAGCGTCTGCATCGCCGCCTGCTCGATGTCATCAAGGATGAATTCGATCGCCGCGGCCGCGCTGATATCAATTCGGTCCAGGCACTGCTGCTCTACAATATCGGCGACAAGGAATTGACCGCCGGCGAGCTGCGCACCCGCGGTTACTATCTCGGATCCAACGTGTCGTACAACCTGAAGAAGCTTGTCGAACTCGGCTTCCTCGATCATCAGCGCTCGCGCGTCGATCGTCGCTCGGTTCGCATTCGTCTGACGGCGCAGGGCCAGGAAATCCGCCACATCGTCGACGCGCTGTATCAGAAGCACGTCAAGACGGTCGAGCAGGTCGGTGGCATCTCCAACGAGGAATTCGCGACCCTCAACAAGTCGCTGCACCGCCTCGAGCGCTTCTGGACCGACCAGATCCTGTATCGCCTCTGAGAATTTCGACCTCCAAGTCGCCGAAACCACTGCCGACGGATTGCCCTCCGAAAGCACATCGAAATGCGCGCAAGACGCATGCGACACTGAAATTGATCAAGGCGCCCTCGCAGGGCGCCTTTTTCTTTGGCGTTACGCCCATCCCACGCTTGCTGAACGAAAACACCTCCAAGACAGACACAGAGATATTGGAGATGATTTCATGAAGCGCTTGTTGATCTTTCTGCTCCTCTTTCCTGCCGTTGCGACTGTCGCGTTCTACGCAGTGACGTACGTCCTGACCGGCGCAGCGGTGGATAGCGGTACAGGGCCGGTGTTCATGTATCTCGTCTTTATTGTGCCGGGGCTCCTGGTCGCCTTGCTGGACTGGCTGATTGCCAGAACATCCATGCCTGCGGTCATGACGACGACACTTCTTGCCTACGGTCTATCGGTGTTGGTGATGGCCTTGCTTCTCGGCTCCAGCAAGCAACTCGTGGCACTCGGTCTGATCGGCGCAATTCCGGCTGCAGTGTGTTCGTGGCTGTCAAATAAACCAAGGGAAAGCGTGAAGGCGGCGTGAGCGATTCATCACTCGTGCCAAGCAGGAGTGGAATTGCCGCCGACCAACTTGAATTTTAAGTCTCAGAAATTGCAATCGTGCTGCCCAACACGTAAGCTTGCTGTAGGCAAGTTGGAGCAAACTCTCTGAGAGAGCAGTGGCGACACCAAAGGATTATCTCGCTAACGCCGAACGGCTCGTCTCCGATGCCGCCTATTTGCACGCGCAGGATAGGGCGCGTTCCGCTGCCACATTGATAGTAGTTGCGCTTGAGCAAATGGGCGAATTTGTCGAAGTTCTGACAAAAGTCTCGTATCCCGATGCAGAGGTGCATATGGGCATCTTTGGCGGCAAGACGAATGCACATGCAAAGCGTCAGGATGCCCTTGCTGGCCATATAATGAACTACGCATTCGGCTCATTCTTCGTCCGAACGATGGCAAAGCGCTACGCGGATGAATTCCCGAGCAATAGCACAGAAGACATCGCATCTTGGATTGCGCGTACGCAACCTCATAGCCTGAGCGATGAAGAGCAAAAGGATCAGAGGTCCTGCCCCGATATAGCGGCGGCTCATTTATTGCTGCACTTTGTGCGGTCTAATATCCTTAAAGACTTGAGAGAATACGGCCTTTACGAAAACAACAGCCGAGCCTTTTCTGACGACGAAATAAAGCAGACGATAAGCTTGGCTTTTAAAGTTCGCGCCATGTTGGAAAGGTCGTGGGTCACACCCGAACCGTTTAAATTGGTCGGCGTGAATATGCCAGAAGGCCTAAAATTCGATCTGTCCGGCAATCGTCTTGCGTGACTATTGCTTGGCTAAGCTCTCGATTCGCCTAGATCGCTCAGTAGCAGTCTCACAACTTTCTTCCATGTCGATGGAACCGGTTCCATTCTCGCGGCTTATCGCTTCGTCAGAAGGGATCAAGTCATGCTGGTCGAACGCGGTCTGAAAGTGATGAATGTCGAGGCGGTGGGCGACGCCTATGCCATCGCTGCGAACTACCTGCGCAAGTCCGGCGCGATCCCCGATACTTATCTCACCAACGATCGGCTGCTCGAAATCATCGTCCGGATGTTTCATCGCGGCGAAGACAACAAGCTTCGCCTTGCGAACAGAGCGATCGCGCAATTCCAGGCTGCACGGGCTGAAGCCGCGTAGCCGGTTTTCTGATGTCCAACGGGGAAAATGACGACATGCAGATTGCCATCGACCGCATCATGCACACCTATGACCTGATGATGAGCCGCACCCAGGCGGCGTCGGACGAAGCCCGCACCAAGGTGACCGACTATGTGCAGTCGCTGTTCGACGGTGGCGAGAAGGATCCGCACCGGCTGACGGTGTTCGGCTTGACCTATTTGCGTGAGCTCGATGGCAGCAACGATCCGGTGAAGGCCGGGTTTACCGGCCTTTGAGGGAGTAGGGCGCAATAGCGCTGCGTTTAAGCGCTGGCGCCCTGTCCAGGGCTTCATCAGATTCAAATTTCAAACAGCCACTACCCTTCAGACATGCGTCATCACCCCTGTTATTTGCAGCGCGGGGGCGCCGTCGTCTCCTGCATTCCCGGCCCCCTGTGAGAGGGCGTGCGGAACGCCGGGTGCCCGTTGCACCCTTGGGCCTGATGCGATGCGGTCTTCCGCAGGGTTAGAGTGCATCAGGACTTTCGGAGGCGCCGAGCAAGTGCCCGACGTTCCGCCTGCGGTGTTTTTTCGGTTGCTTGCACTTTGCCTCGACGAACGCTC
>NZ_JABMCJ010000092.1 GCF_013359755.1 Tardiphaga robiniae
CGACCAAGTCAAAACGCGTTCGGCCTAGTCGCTTGAGGCTCCCTTCCCATCGCCTTGGGACTTTAATTCGCGATCGGAGCGTTCGTCGAGGCAAAGTGTAAGCAACCGAAAAAACACCGCAGGCGGAACGTCGGGCACTGGCTCGGCGCCTCCGAAAGTCCTGATGCATTCACTATTGCGGAAGACCGCATTCGCATCAGGCCCAAGGGTGCATCGGGCACCCGGCGTTCCGCACGCCCTCTCACAAGGGGGCGGGGATGCAAGCGACGACGGCGCCCCCGCGCCGCAAACAATGGGGGCGATGACGCATGTCTGAAGGGCAGTGGCTGTTTGACATTCACATCCGCGATGACGCGCAGGCGTCAGAGGAATCCCTCCCCCAGCGCGAAGCGAAGCTTCGCTAGGCGGGGAGGGTCGGCCGAACGAGGCGATGCGGAGCATCGACGAATTGGAGGCCGGGGTGGGGGTGCCCCACGTGAGAGCGTCGCTTGTGGCACCCCCACCCGACCGGCCAAGCGGCCGGCCACCCTCCCCGCAAGGGGGAGGGATAAGAGAGAAGCCCCGCTACACGATCTCCCTACACCTTCACCATCCGCTTGCCCCGGTTCTCACCGGCCAGCAGACCGATCAGTGCCTGCGGCGTGTTCTCCAGCCCGTCGATAACGTCTTCCTGGACCTTGAGCTTGCCGGCGGCGACCCAGGACTGCAGATCGGTCAAAGCCTTTTCGCGCTGGTTCATGTAGTCCATCACGATGAAGCCCTGCATGATCAGGCGTTTCACCACGATCAGACCCGGCACGCCGCGTGGGCCGGTCGCCGAGGGCGCGCCGTCATATTGCGAGATGGCGCCGCAGCAGGCGATGCGGCCGTTGAGATTCATTTGTGCGAGACAAGCCTCGAGAATGTCGCCGCCGACATTGTCGAAATAGACGTCGATGCCACCCGGCGCTGCCGCCTTCAGCGCCTTGAACACCGCGCCGTCCTTGTAGTCCACCGCGGCATCGAAGCCGAGTTCTTTGGTTAGCCAGTCGCATTTGTCCTTGCCGCCGGCGATGCCGATCACCCGGCAGCCCTTGATCTTGGCGATCTGGCCGACGATGGAGCCGACCGAGCCGGCCGCCGCCGAGACGACGACGGTCTCGCCTGCCTTGGGCTTGCCGACGTCCAGCAGGCCGAAATAGGCTGTAAGTCCGGCGATGCCATAGACGCTGAGCAGGTGCGTCATCGGCTCCATTGATGGCATCTTGTTGAGATGCTTGGCTGGCACCGCCGCGTAATTCTGCCAGCCGGTGTCGCCGAACACGATGTCACCCGGCTTCAGCGCAGGAGACTTCGACGACACGACTTCGGCAATGCCGCCGCCCGCCATCACCGTATTGGCCTCGACCGCAGCGCGATAGGTCGCGCCATGCATCCATGCGCGATTGGCAGCGTCGAGCGAGATGTAACGCACGCGCAGCAGCGCTTCGCCATCTTTCGGCTCGGGAATCTGGCCCTTTGATAGTTTGAAATGCTCGGGCCCCAATTTTCCTGTGGGCTTTTCGACGAGCAGCACCTGATGATTGACGGTGTCGGTCATGGCCGTTGTCTCCTTGTTTCTTCCTGTGTCGAAACTTGTTGCAGTCGCCGCGTACAAAACAATCAGACTGCACAGTTTTTGTAGTTGGCGATGACGCTATGCGGCAGCGCGGCATTCCACAACGGCTATTTGCCGCCTGATGATACCGAAACGGTACGCGGCTGACGAAGCTTGTTGCGCGCTCTGATCAATATGACAGACTGTCGCAGTTGGGAATGTGTAACGGGGGACGGTATGTCGAACAGGTTTACGCAATACATTCTGATCGCGATGGCGCTGGGCATCGTGATGGGCTCGCTGGTTTTCAACTATTTACCCGATAGCCGCGTCGAGATCGCGGCCGACGTCAATCTGATCGCCATGTTGTTCCTGCGCCTGATCAAGATGATCATCGCGCCCCTGGTCTTCGCCACGCTGGTCGGCGGCATCGCCCATATGGGCTCGGGCTCCAAGCTCGGCCGCATCTTCGCCAAGACCATGGGCTGGTTCGTCAGTGCCTCCTTCATCTCGCTGCTGCTCGGCCTCGTGATGGTCAACCTGTTGCAGCCCGGCGCGAATTTCCCGGGAACGCTGCCGGCTGCGGGGCAATCGACGGGCCTGCCGGTGTCGGCTTTCTCCATCGAGAAATTCCTGACCCATTTGATCCCGACCTCCATCGCGGACGCGATGGCGCAGAACGAGATCCTGCAGATTGTTATCTTTGCCGTGTTCTTCGCAGTTGCGATGGGCGCCATGCCGGAACGCTCCAAGCCGATGCTGCAACTGATCGATGACCTCGGTCACATCATGCTGAAAGTGACGGGCTATGTGATGCTGTTCGCGCCGCTCGCGGTGTGGGCGGCGATCATGGCGACCGTGTCGAAGAATGGCCTCGGTGTGTTGTGGAAGCTGATCGTCTTCATGGGCGGTTTCTATCTGTCGCTGGCGATCCTGTGGGGCATTCTCGTGGTGGTCGGCTTCATCGTCATCGGGCCGCGCTACAGCCATCTGCTGCGGTTGATCCGCGAACCCTTGATGATCGCCTTCTCCACGGCAAGTTCGGAAGCGGCCTATCCGAAGACGCTGGAAGGCCTCAACCGTTTCGGGGCCTCGTCGCGCATCTCCAGTTTCGTGCTGCCGCTGGGCTACTCGTTCAATCTCGACGGCACGATGATGTATTGCACCTTTGCGAGCATTTTCATTGCGCAGACCTATCACATCGAAATGTCGCTCGGCACGCAGCTCGCGATGCTGGCAACGCTGATGATCACCTCGAAGGGCGTGGCCGGCGTGCCGCGGGCCTCGCTGGTGGTGATCGCGTCGACGCTCAGCCAGTTCAACATTCCCGAAGCGGGCCTGTTGATGATTATGGGTATCGACACCTTCCTCGACATGGGCCGCAGCGCCACCAATGTGATCGGCAATTCGCTGGCCACGGCCGTGGTGGCGAAATGGGAGGGCGAACTCGCGCCCGAACATGAGCTCGGTCCCGACGATGTGGTGCCCGGCGACTTGATCCCTGGAGAAGTCCCCGCCCTCGGACATGGTTGAGGCCGATGATGCGCCAGGCATGGACGACAGCGATATCGGGCGGGTTGTTGGCAGCGTGGCTGCTGACAACCGGCGCCGTGGCACAGACCGCGCGGGAGGGGCTTAGCCCCACCCTTGCCGCGATCAAGAAGTCGCGCACCGTTAAACTGGGTTATCGCGAAAGCTCACCGCCGTTCTCGTTCCTTGATCGGGCGGGTCACCCGATCGGCTACAGTCTCGAACTCTGCGAAGCCGTGGTCGAGGATATCGGCATCGAGGTCGATGATCACGCACTCAGGATCGAATATGTCAAGGTCACGTCGGATGATCGCATTCCCGCCGTGCTCGACGGCAAGATCGATCTCGAATGCGGAACGACCACTGCCAATGCCGAGCGGCGCAAGCTGGTCGCGTTCTCGCCATTGATGTTCGTCGCCGGTACCAAGCTGATGGTGCCGAAGACGACGAGCGCGGTCGCGCCGACCGACTTCAAGGGCAAGACCATTGTCGTTACCAAAGGCACCACCAACGAGCAGGCGATGCATGCGGTCGACAAGAAGTTCAATCTCGGCCTCAACATCGTAGTCTCGCCCGATCACGAGCAGAGCTATCAGATGCTGGTCGACGGCAAGGCCGATGCCTTCGCGACCGACGATATCCTGCTGTCGGGTCTGATCGCGCGGCACAAGTCGCAGGACAAGTTCCGCGTCGTCGGCGATTACCTGTCCTACGATCCCTACGGCATCATGTTCCGCAAGGGTGAGCCGCAGCTTGCGGCTGTTGTCGAGCGCGCGTTTCGCCGGCTTGGCTCGAACCGTGATCTGATCCCGCTCTATAACAAATGGTTCGTCGCACGCCTGCCGACCGGCGAGCGTATGGGTGTCTCGATCTCGCCGCAGCTGGAAGAGAGCTTCAAGGTGTTGGACGATTCAGCGGGCGGGACGAATTGAGGCTTAGCGTTCTTCATTAGGTCGATGGTACTATCAAATGTCGTCCCCGCGAAGGCGGGGACCCATACACGCCGATTTAAAGATTTGGCACTGTGGCTACGGCAGTTTCTAACCTCAGGCTCGGAGGTTATGGGTCCCCGCCTTCGCGGGGACGACAGCTGAGAGGCCGCTCAATCTCTCAAAAAAACACCAGATCCTGCGCCTTGCCGCCGCGCAGCACCGTGGCATATTCGATCGCCGCAAACAGTCCACCCGCCACATAGATTTTGCGCGGCACGGCGCGAGCGAGTTGCTGGCTGAGGCGCACCGCGTCTTCCATGGCATTGGCCACATGAATGCGCGCCGCCGGATGAGCCTTGCGCGCCGCGGCGCCCACCACGCGCGCGTCTGCGCCCTTGTGATAGGCGCGGGTGCACACGATCGTATCGAAGACGGGCGCGAGATGCTTGGCGATATCGTCGACATTCTTGTCGCCGGAGACGCCGAGCACGAGCAACCAGTTGTCGTCGCCGTGGATGGCGCGAAGGCTCTTCAGGGCCTGCGCCACGCCATCGGGCGTATGGCCGACATCGATGACAGTCAGGGGATCGCGCTGAACGATCTCGAGCCGTCCTGGCCATCTGGTATCGCGCAGCCCGGTCCGGACCGCGAGATCGATGGCGCTGGTGGTCGCATCCGGATGCATGCGCTGCATCCAGAGAATGAACAGCGCAGCTGCAATGGCAGCATTGTTGAGCTGGAACTCGCCGGCCAGCATGAGTTCGAGCGCGCGCAGATCGAATGCGCCCAGCCGGCAGTTGAAAGCCTGGGCCTTGGATGATGCAAAGACGTTGCTGATCGTGATCTCGCCGCCGATATGCAGGCCGGTGACGTTGCGGTTGCGATTGTACTCGGCGAGATTGCCGCGCATGGGCAGGCAGTTCTCACCATAGACGACGGTGCCGCCCGAAATGCATGCATCGCTCTTGTCGCAGGCGATCAGCTCCAGCGAGTTGCCGAGCAGGTTGACGTGTTCGAGATCGACCGAGGTGACGCAGGTGATGTCGGCGCCGACCAGCCGAACTGGATCGTAGCGTCCGCCGATGCCCGCCTCGAACACGGCGAATTCGCATTCGGTCTCCTGGAAATACAGGCAGGCCAGCGCGAACTGCGCCTCGAAGGCGCCGAAGGTTTCATGCAGCGTGTGCTGCTTGAGATCTGCGATGGCAGTGGCCACGCGCAGGACGAGGGCTTCCAGCAACTCGTCATCGACGGGTACGCCGTCAATCTGGAAGCGCTCATTGAAGCGATAGAGGTGCGGTGACGTGAACAAGCCTGTCCGCAGGCCGAAAGCGCGTCCGATGCTGGCGCAGAACGCCGCGGTCGAGCCCTTGCCGTTGGAGCCGGTGACGACCACGGAATGTTTGCGCAGCCTGACACGGTCGATGGACAGCGCGTCGAGCAGCATCGCCAGCCGGGCGAGGCATAGGCCGTCGCCATATTTGGGCAGGTTAAACATCGAGCAGGCCGATCGCCGTAAATGTATGCCGCCAGATGCGCAGGATCAGATCCTCGCGGCCGCTGTCTTCGAGAAAGCGGATCGAGGGATTGGCATTGACCTCGATTACGCGCAAGGCCGCAGCATCGCCGTCGATATCCGTAAACAGGTCGACCGCGCCAGCGCGCAGGCCGAGCGCCTTGGCGGCCTGCAGCGCCATCGCAAAGGCAACAGTTTCGTTGCCCGGCGCCGCAAAGCTCATGCTGCCGCCTGCACTGCGATTCATCCGGCCGGGAATCGCGCGCCGCTCGCCGTATGGCAGCACGCGATCGAGGGAGGTGTCATCGAGACCTGTGGCGGCCGACGAAATCCCGTGGCGGTCCAGCGCGGACGTCTCCGCGGCGATCAATTGCCTGAGCGTCGCTTTGCTGTCGCCCGTCACAAAGGGCGCCGTCTTCTGCGCGCAATACACGACCTCGTCGTCGAGGATGAACACGCGATATTCCTGGCCGGTATAGATGCGCTGCATCAGGATCGCGTCATAATACTGCGCGACCTGCTTGAGATAGGCCATCAGCGCGTCGCCGCCCGTGACAATCTCCGCAAAGTCGCCGCGCGATCCCATCAGCGGCTTGATGAAGGCCCGGTCGCCGAGTTCGGCGAAATGCCAGACGGCGTCAGCATGTTCGTGACCGGGCGGGCGATGGGCGCGATAACGCTCATGCAGGAAGAAGTATTTCCCGCCCAAAGTCGGGACGCCGGCGCGCTCCATCAGCACATTGGCGAAATACTTGTCATTCGCCAGCGTCGCAGCCGTGGCGTTGTTCTGCGGAAAGAACGAGCCGCGTCCGGCGCCGAAGGATGCGCTTCTGCCGTTGCGGCCGACAGTGAAGATCAGGCCCGTTCCGCCATCGACGTCGGCGAAATCCAGCCTGAACTGGCGGCAAGCGTATTCGGCATAGATCGACTGGTCGGGATAGGATGGGGGCTTTCCAGCCCGGATGTCGCGAAGGGATGTCATCAAGGACCAGGCCGACGATTGAACGAAAAGCCGCCTGCGACGACTTTAACGAGGTGGCCGGAAACTACCGGATCGGGATCGGGTGATCCAGCCGGATACCATTAACGGTGTCCGGCAAGAAACTGAACGAAACCTCCCATATCGGGTAATTTAATGTCGCGGCCAGATGGGCTGCTGCTGCATGGGTAACCTGCTTTGGAAATTAATCGACCGCCTCCCTCAGTCCGCAATTGCACTTCATGGCTACTTTGACTAATTGTCATTCGCAGCTGCGAGAACCAAAATTAGCCAATAGCCGCAATGGTTTCTCGGCATCGTGACGCGGCAAACAATGGACTTGTTCTAAAAAAGCCCGCACTGGAAAATCAGATCTCATGAGCGCCTTTCACAGAGAGAAAGTTCTTTCCGTCCAGCATTGGACCGATACACTTTTCAGCTTCAAAGCCACCCGCGACACCTCGTTCCGCTTCCAGAACGGCCAGTTCGCCATGATCGGCCTGGAAATCGATGGCAAGCCGCTGCTGCGTGCCTATTCGATGGCCAGCGCGAACCATGAGGAAGAACTCGAGTTTTTCTCGATCAAGGTACCGGATGGCCCGCTGACCTCGCGCCTGCAGAAGATCAAGGAAGGCGACACCATCCTGGTCGCGCGTAAGGCGGTGGGCACGCTGGTCACCGACAGTCTGCTGCCGGGCAAACGCCTTCTCATGCTGTCGACCGGCACCGGTCTCGCGCCCTTTGCCAGCCTGATCAAGGATCCCGAAGTCTATGAGCAGTACGAGCAGGTCGTGCTGGTGCATGGCTGCCGGCAGGTCTCGGAGCTGGCCTATGGCGAGCGCTTGGTCGAACGACTCCAGAAGGACGAGCTGTTCGGGGAGCTGATGAAGGACAAGTTCACCTATTATCCAACGGTCACCCGCGAGCCCTTCCGCAATCGCGGCCGCATCACCGACCTGATCGAGTCCGGCCAGATCTTCAAGGATATCGGCCAGGGCCTGCTCGACATCACCATCGACCGCGTCATGCTGTGCGGCAGTCCGGCGATGCTCGAAGACCTGAAGGTCATGTTTGAGAAGCGCGATTTCACCGAAGGCAGCGGCAACAAGCCCGGTCATTTCGTGATCGAGAAGGCTTTCGTCGAGCGCTAAGGCAGCCCGACACCATCGAAATGCACTGCACTGCAAAACCCGCGCTCCGGCGCGGGTTTTGTCGTCTGGGTCCCTCGCTTTTTGCAACGATTCATTGAGCGTGGCCCGATAGATTGGGCATTCTGGCGCGATGCTCTGCGGCAACGCGCTTGTGATGTTTGCGTCATCGGGTCTGTGTAACGCTAGCGCCATTCATGTCAGGCAGGATTTTTATGGAAACGTTGATGCTTCCCCTCTCGCCGCGCTTCATCGTTTTGACGATCTGCGGGGTCGCAACCTTGCTGCTGGTCGGCATCGGCATTCACGACCCGAAAGTCATCCCTCTCGTTGTCATCCCGGTCATCGTCTTCGGCGGCCTGACCGTGCTTGGCATTCACGACGTGCTCCAGAAGGACCATGCGGTTCTGCGCAACTATCCGATCTCGGCGCATATCCGCTTCCTGCTCGAAGAAATCCGTCCGGAGATGCGGCAGTATTTCTTCGAGAGCGAAAAGGATGGCATGCCGTTCAGCCGCGACACCCGCGCGGTGGTCTATCAGCGTGCCAAGATGGTGCTCGACAAGCGTCCCTTCGGCACCCAGAAGAACGTCTACGAAGAGGGCTATGAGTGGATGCACCATTCGGTCGCGCCGCGGCCGCATGCGACTGAGCAGTTCCGCATCACCATCGGCGGCCCGGATTGCCTCAAGCCTTATTCGGCTTCGGTACTGAACATCTCGGCTATGAGCTTTGGTGCACTCAGCCCCAATGCGATCCGCGCGCTGAATGCTGGCGCCAAGCGTGGTGAATTCGCGCATGACACTGGAGAAGGCGGCGTCAGTCCGTATCATCAGGAGAACGGCGGCGACCTGATCTGGGAGGTCGGCTCCGGCTATTTTGGTTGCCGCACGCGTGATGGCAACTTCGATCCCGACGCCTTCGCGAAGCTTGCCGTCAACGATCAGATCAAGATGGTCGAGCTCAAGATCAGCCAGGGCGCAAAGCCGGGCCACGGTGGCGTGTTGCCGGCGGCAAAAGTGTCGGAAGAAATCTCGCGCATCCGCGGCGTCGCCATGGGCGAGGACTGTATCTCACCAGCCTATCACAAGGCGTTTTCAACACCAATCGAGATGATGGAGTTCATCGACAAGATGCGCCGTCTGTCCGGCGGTAAGCCCGCCGGCTTCAAGCTGTGCATCGGTCATCCCTGGGAATTTCTCGCGATCTGCAAGGCGATGCTGCAGACCGGCATCTATCCGGATTTCATCGTGGTCGATGGCAATGAAGGCGGCACGGGCGCGGCGCCGCTGGAGTTCATGGATCATTTGGGCATGCCGATGCGCGAGGGCGTCAACTTCGTGCACAATGCGCTGATCGGCATCGGCGCGCGTGACCGCATCAAGATTGGCGCCTCCGGCAAGATCGCAACCGCCTTCGATATCGCCCGCGCCATGGCGCTCGGTGCCGACTGGTGTAATTCGGCGCGCGGCTTCATGTTCGCACTAGGTTGCATCCAGTCACTGAGCTGCCACACCGATCGTTGCCCGACCGGCGTCACGACGCAGGACCCCACGCGCAATCGCGCCCTCGCTGTGCCTCAGAAGACCGATCGCGTTTACAACTATCACGAGGCGACGTTGCATGCGCTGGCTGAGCTGATCGCGGCAGCCGGGCTCGCTCATCCGCAGGATATTCGTCCGATCCATTTCTCGCATCGCGCCTCCAGCACGGATGTTCTGTCCTTCACGCGGATGTATCCGGCGCTGCGCCACAACGAGCTGGTCGATGGCACCGGCGACAAGCGCTTTCGCGATGCATGGGAGATGGCGCAAGCGGGCTCGTTCCTGCCGGCGGCCCTGGAACGTTCGGCCTAGATTATCGTAGCCCGGATAGCGCTGCGGTATCCGGGACCGTGCGTGTGGCGATCCCGGATTATCGCTGCGCTCATCCGGGCTACAAACGGCGCAGGATGTGTCGTCAGAACTCGCCGTGCAATCGGCCTGAGAAGATCGAGACCGGCCCGCGATCCTTGTTATAGGCAGGGTTCGCAATCAGCTGGTAGTCGGCCGTGAGGGTGAAGTTCTTGTCGATGGCATAGGCGTAATAGGTTTCGAGAATGCGCTCGGTGCCGTAATTTAGCCGTCCGTCGCCGATCAGCAATCCGTTGCCGCCAGCGGCGAGGAAGTCGCGATGCGCAGCGGACAGGCCGTTGATCGCGCCGCCAAGGCCGATCGTGTCATTGGCGCGGCCCCAATGGCTACCCTTGATCGAGACGCCAGCAGAGACGCTGCGGTCGATATCGGTGAAGGACAGGATCTCGTTCTGGCCATCGTTCCAGCTGACGCGGCCGAAGATGCCGACGTCAGTGGCAACCTGCTGCTCACCGTTGACGTAGAAGCCGTATTTATCGCTGGCGCGGCGGATCGAGGACATCACGTCGTTGATATCCAGCGTGGGATCATTGGCCTCGATCGCCAGTGCGCCGCGATAGCTGCCGGTATTGCCGCGATTGATGAAGGCACCGACGCGCAACTTGCCGGGCTGGTCGAAGATCTGGTGACGCTCCTCGAATTCGACGACCGCGCCGCCAGTCTTGAAGGTCAGGACGTCGTTGTTAGGCTGCGCCGGCACTTGAAACAGGCCGGCTCGGATCGCCCACTCCTTGCGGTTCAGTTCAACGATGGCGCCGCGGGTGAAGCCCGGCAGGTCGGCTGGAAAGTCGTAAGCGGCCGATGACCACATTGCCCAGTTCATGAAGTCGGCGCGCGGATCCTTGGCGTAGGAATTGCCATCGAAGAAATCACCCACCGCGAAGCGTCCGACCGTGAGCGTGATGCGGTCGATATCGCGCTTGCCTGCCAATTGATTGGCGGCGTCGGGGACGTCTTCCTGCTCGCCGCCGAGGCCAAGTGTCTGGCGGAAGTAATAGCGCTGCATCCGAAAGCGCGGAAACGGCGCGCCGCCCTTTTGCGCCTCGCCATTGGGGAAGCCGGCGAGGCCGAGCGTGGAGTTGAGGCCGAAGCCCTGCGCCAGCTCGGGATTGAGATAGAGCTCACCGCCCTGCCACAGTCGCCAGCCGAGGAACGCCGTCGTCGTAAAGGTCTCGCGCCCTTGGCCGCCGCCAGGAAGGCTGTTGGTGCCTTCATAGGGCGAGCGAATCCGCGGATAGGCGGACGCGATGAAAGTGGTCTGGGCGTGAACGTTCCAGTCTGTCGATTCCGGCAGCACAATCTTGCCGGTGATGGGAGCTGACGGCAACCACGGCGGCGTGTCCCACAGCCGATAATTCAAGCCGACTTTGACGGTGTGAATATTCGGATCAACGCTCACATTCGGCAGCCCGGCATTGCCGAGGTCATAGGTCTGCCGCATCAAATCGAGATAGGCGTATTCGGCCTTCGCGGTCCAGTTGCCGCCAACGGCAAATTCGACGCCCGCGCCGGCGGTCCAGCCGAAACGGGTGCGGGTCGCTGATGATATGAGGTCGCCGTCGGCATCATTGAGATTGAGCTTGGTGCGTCCCCACGCCACGCCACCGGTGAAGTAAGGCATCAACGCGCCGAAGGCGTAGCCGATGCGGCCACGTGCGGTCGCAAAATAGTCGAAGGTCGTATGGAAAGGCGCTGGCATCAACCGCGCTGCGTCCTGCGGACTGCTGAACGTGGCGTCGGCCTCGAAGCCCAGCACGACGTTGTTGCTGAGCTGCCTGTTGTAGCCGATCTGGTAGCCGCCGATCAGGCCGGTCGGCGAAGGCGGCAGGAAAACGCCCTGCGCGGGCAGCGGATTGCTGCCGGGACCAAAGCTGCCGCCGCCATAGCCGATGTGACCGCCGAGATAAAACCCGGTCCAGTCGTAAACCAGGCGGGGCGCTTTCAGCGCCATGCCGGGCGAAATATCGGCCGCGATCGCAGAGCCATCGAACGCCAATGCGCCCAGCGCAAAACCGGCCAAAACGCGCTTCACGACAATACTCGCGATCGGTCGGGGTACTTCATGCGGCCGTCATTTCTCACTCTAGGTCGCCGCTGATCATGCGACGAACCGTTTGATATTCCACAAAAATAGTCGATTCGCCCATAACGTTGGGGGTATCGAGGGTCGTCATGAGACAAAACGAAACAGAACGAGCAACCTGTCGACTCCCTGACTATAATTGCAACTAATTCGCAATAGCAAGAAGCAACTGGAGAAGCATGTTTCAGTGGCAGCCGATCATGACGGTTGGATAACAGCAGCTGGCCGGCACGGCTCGAAAGGCATTTGGCGAGCGCAAAAAAAATGACCCGCTCGGGGGGACAACCGAGCGGGTCTGGTGCGACACGGGGTGGATGAGGCGCCCGTGTCGGACGCAAATCCACGTCAGTCGATCAAGAGATTAGTAGTTGCAGGTCCGGACGCGGCCGACATAGTTGCCGTAGCCGTCATACTGGCGGACCCAACCGCAGCGATATCCGTAACCGTAGTAGCCGTTATTGGCGGCAATGGCGCTGCCGACGACTGCGGCGCCGACTACACCGGCAGCGATGCCGAAGCCGATGCCCGGGCCCTTGGCCTGAGCCTGCTGGGACGATGCCACGGTGCCGGCAGCGGTGAGAGCAACGAGTGCGAAAGCAGCAATCTTGGACTTGATCGACATGGGATAACTCCATCCTGTTGAAGTGCAGCCATCGTGGCCTGCATGCCAATCAGTCGGAGCCCAAACGGATCGGGTTCGAGACCAGGTCGAACTATTTGGTTTCAGGCAAATTCTTTTGGTTTCAGAATCGTGTCGTCATCCGCGCGGAATATGTCGTCGTGTGAATCGCGCAATCCACGGTTAACCACATCTCACGCGTCGGCATCCGGTTCGCGATCAAACGCTGTCACGTCGAAGCGATGCATGTCCGCGAGTAGTTCGCAGAACGCTTTTGAGCCATGTGCCAGCAGTTTCTCGCCCTTGTCGGCTGATGCCTGCGTGGCGTCGCCAATAGCGCCGCTGGGATGCAGATCTTCGGCCTGCCACGCGAATGGCGCGGGCCGGCTTGCGGACAGCCAGCGATAATTCTTCTCCATTGCAATCGCCGACGATGCGAAGTTTGCGATCTTGTCGTTGCGCACATGCTGCGGATAGCGCGCCAGCATGATCGATGTTTCCACGGCGCCGCCATGAATCCCGTGACGCAATTCTTCGTCGGTGAACAGGCCATCCGGCGCACCGAACCGATTCCATCCGGTGGTGGCGACCAGCATGCCGTATTCGGCGCGCAAGTCCTGCGCCGCGAGCGTCATCGCTGCGCTGTTGCCGCCGTGACTGGTCACGATCACGAGTTTCTGAACACCAGCGCGCGCGACGCTTTCGCCGATCGCAGTCCAGGTCTGCAATGCGATCTCGGTCGGCAGAGTCAGCGTACCGGGAAAGGCGAGGTGCTCGGTTGAAATGCCCACAGGTTGAAGCGGCAGAAATGTCGCCGGAATATCGGCGGGCAGCAGGCGCTGGACCTCTGCAAGATAAGCCTCCGCAATCATGATGTCCGTGCCGAGAGGCAGATGCGGTCCGTGCTGCTCGGTCGCGGCGAGCGGCAGCACTGCAATCCAGGAGGCCGGATCGCTCTGGGCGATGTCGGGCCAGTGAATGGCAGTCCAGTCGCGGGGCGGCATGTTGGCAGTCATCGAGGTGCGTTTCTTTGGTCAATTTTGCAGGGTAGTCTGGCAGCAGATTGCTTCCTATCATGGGCCATAACGGTCGACGGAGTCCAATATGAGCCCGATATCCCTGCTGCGCGCGTTAACCATTGGCGCACTGGCCGTGATGGCCGCGCAGTCGCCCGCCACAGCGGAAACCAGGCTCGACAAGGTCAGTTTCGGCACCAACTGGGTGGCCGAGGCTGAACATGGCGGCTTCTTCCAAGCGGTCGCGGATGGTACCTACAAGAATTACGGGCTCGACGTCACCATCGTGCCGGGCGGGCCGAACGTGAACAATCGCATCCTGTTGATCTCGGGCAAGCTCGACTTCTTCATGAGCGCGAACACGCTGCAGTCCTTCGATGCCGTCGCCAATAATGTGCCGGTGGTCGCTGTCGCCGCGATCTTCCAGAAGGACCCGCAGGTCTTTCTGGCGCATCCCAATCCCAAGGTGACCAAGCTCGAAGATCTCAAGCCGATGACGCTGCTGATCTCGAAGGAGGGCGTCGCCGGCTATTTCCAATGGATGCGATCCGAGCTTGGCTTCAGCGCGTCCAAGGTCAAGCCTTACACCTATAATGCGCAGCCTTTCATCGTCGACAAGAATAGCGCGATGCAGGGCTATGTCACATCCGAGCCGTTCGTGGTCGAGAAGCAGGCCAATTTCAAGCCAACCGTGATGCTGCTCGCGGATTACGGGTTCGATGGCTATTCGACATTGATCGAAACGCGCCGCGAATGGGTCGACAAGAAGCCGGACCTTGTCCAGCGTTTCGTCGATGCCTCGATGATTGGCTGGTACAACTATCTCTATGGTGACAACAAAGCCGCCAATGAGGTCATCAAGAAGCTCAACCCGGAAATGACCGATGACCTGCTGGCCTATTCCATCGCCAAGATGAAGGAATACGGTATCGTCGACTCAGGTGACACGCTGAAAGACGGCATCGGTGCCATGAGCGAAGCGCGTGTTGCCAGCTTCTTCGACAAGATGTCACGCGCAGGCGTGGTCAAGCGCGATATCGACTATCGCAAGGCCTATACACTGCAGTTCATCAACAAGGGTGTCGGTCTCGATCTCCGGCCGAAGAAGTAGCCCGGCAGATGGTCGAACCTGCGTTGTCGTCGAACGATGCACCCACCGCTGTGCGCCTGCGCGGTGTCACGAAGGTCTATGACAACGGCACCGTGGCGCTGGGGCCTCTTGATCTCGATATTCGCAAGGGCGAGTTCGTCTCGCTGTTGGGCTCGTCCGGCTGCGGCAAATCCACCGCACTCCGCCTGATTGCAGGCCTGATCGCGCCGTCAGCGGGCACTTTGGATGTGGCCGCACGCAGCAGCGGTCACGCTATTGGCTTCGTGTTCCAGGAGCCGACGCTGATGCCATGGAGCACGATTCGGGAGAATGTACGGCTGCCTCTGAAGCTGGCACATATGCCGGATGCGCAGTCGACGGCGCGAGTGGATGAGGTGCTCGCACAGGTCGGTCTCGCGGACTTCGCCGGAGCCTATCCGCGCGAATTATCGGGGGGCATGAAGATGCGGGCGTCGCTGGCCCGCGCGCTGGTGACCGAGCCGGATATCCTGCTGATGGACGAGCCTTTTGCGGCGCTCGACGAGATCACGCGCTTCCGGCTCAACAACGACCTGCTGGCGCTATGGCGCGAACTCGGCAAGACGGTCATCTTCGTCACTCATTCGGTGTTCGAGTCGGTTTATCTGTCGCAGCGCGTTGTGGTGATGACGTCGCGGCCAGGTCGCGTCAGCGCCGAATGCCATATCGAATCCTCTGAACCGCGCGACGACGCGTTCCGCACCTCGATGGCCTATGCCGGCTACTGCCGCGATGTTTCACAAGCACTGATGACGGCCAGTGATGCGGCATTCAACGAGACAAAGGCGCGGGCATGAAAGGGCTGGAGCCACTGCCCACAGTCGATCGCGGTTCGGTCGTGCCGGGCAGCGATATGCAATGGCAGCGCGTCGTCTGGCCGGTGGTCGTGTTTGTCGCTGGAATCGTTTTGTGGGATCTCGTCGTCCGGATCGGCGAAATCCCGCCCTACCTGTTGCCAGGTCCCGTGCTCGTCTTTCAGACACTGATCGCCGACTGGTCGGTCCTGTCTGAATCGCTCGGCGTGACATTGCTGACAGCGCTGGAGGGCTTCATCGCCGCGGCCATCGGTGGCATCGCGCTGGCGCTGTTGTTCAACCAGTCCAAATGGCTGGAATATTCGCTGCTGCCCTATGCCATCGTGCTGCAGGTGACGCCCGTCATCGCCATCGCGCCGCTGATGCTGATCTATCTGCCGCAGCAGACGGCCGTTGTTGTCTGCGCCTGGATCGTCGCGTTCTTCCCGGTGCTGGCCAATACGACGCTGGGCCTCAATTCGGTGGATCGCAATCTGGCCGGTCTGTTCCAGCTCTATCGCGCATCGCGTTGGCAGGTGCTGCGCTATTTGCAGCTTCCGGCGGCATTGCCATTCATACTTGGCGGATTGCGCATTGCCGGCGGATTGTCGCTGATCGGCGCGGTGGCAGCGGAAATCGCCGCAGGTGCGGCGGGTGCTGGTTCAGGGCTCGCCTATCGCATTTCGGAATCCAGCTATCGCCTCAATATTCCCCGAATGTTCGCTGCGTTATTGTTGCTGTCCGTTGCGGGGATTGTGATTTATATGCTGCTCGCGCTGGTATCCCACGGATTGTTGCGGCGCTGGCATGAGAGTGCACTGCGAAAGGAAAAATAATGGGGACGGGAATCTCTTCGGACAAAATCGACCTGCTGATCTACGGGCCAACGAAGCCGCTGATCAATAACGGTTTCTCGGATCAGTTCGTATTGCATAAGTATGAAACCCAGCACGATCTCGAACGGCTGCCGGCGGGCGTCGCCGAGAAAATCCGCGGTATCGCCGTGACCGGCCTGGTGCCGACCAACAGCGCCGTGCTGGCGAAATATCCCAAGGTCGAGATCATCTCCTCGTTCGGCGTCGGCTACGATCACATCGACGCGAAATATGCCGCCGAGAACAACATCCTCGTCACCAACACGCCGGATGTGCTGACCGAGGAAGTCGCCGATACGGCGCTCGGCCTGTTCATTGCGACTGCCCGCGAATTCATCAAGGCGGACAAATATGTCCGTTCGGGCCTGTGGCTGACGCAGCCTTATCCGCTCACAGTCGGCTCGCTGCGCGACCGCAAGGTCGGCATGGTGGGCATGGGCCGCATCGGTCAGGCCATTGCGCGCCGTCTCGACGCCTCGCTGGTGCCGGTGGTCTATCACTCGCGCAACCCCGCCGCTGGCGTCTCGCACAAACACTATCCGAACCTGATCGAGATGGCGAAGGCGGTGGATACGCTGATCGTCATTACGCCGGGCGGACCGTCGACGGCCAATCTCGTCAACGCGGAAGTCATGCAGGCGCTCGGTCCGCGCGGTATCATCATCAATGTCGCACGCGGTTCGGTGATCGATGAGCCTGCACTGATTGCGGCGCTCAAATCGGGCACCATTCTGGCCGCGGGCCTCGACGTGTTTGCGCAGGAGCCCAAGGTGCCGGACGAGCTGAAGTCGATGCAGAACGTCGTGCTGCTGCCGCATGTCGGCTCGGCGTCGGTGGTGACGCGCAACGCGATGGATCAGCTGGTGGTCGACAACCTCAAGCTCTGGTTCGCCGGCAAGGCGCCGACGACGCCGATTGCGGAAACACCGATAAAGGGACGCTGATCGTGAGACTCGCGTCGGTGCGCTGTCGATATTTTGTGCTGGCAGTGGCCGGCGCGATGCTTGTCGGCGCACCGGCGCGAGCTCAGGATGCCGCCACCCTTCGGAAAAACATGATCGGGCAGTGGGAGCTCTCCACCACCGAGCGCAGCAAGACCTGCGTGGTGACGCTGAAGAACGACACGTCGCCGCAGGGGCTGAAGCTCGAACTCGAACCGGATTGCGCGAAAGCATTGCCTTTCACCAAGGATATCGCAGCCTGGAACATCAAGGGGCTCGATATCGTCCGGCTGCAGAATCCGACGGGCGAAGCGGTGATCGATTTCACCGAAGTCGAGAGCGGCATTTTTGAGGGCATTCGCACGGGTGAGGGCGTCTATATCCTGCAGAATCTGGCGGCGGCGCGGTCACTGACCAAATCGATGGATCAGATGATTGGCGACTGGTCGATGGTGCGCGGCAGCGGCCGCGTGGTCTGCGGCCTGACGCTGACCAATACCGAGACGACCCAGGACAACTTCGCCGTGTTCCTGAAGCCGCGCTGCGAGGCCTTGGTCGCGAATTTCAATCCCAAGCAGTGGCGCCTCGAACGCGGCGAATTGCTGATGATGTCGGCATCGGGCGAGACGTGGCATTTCGAAGCCGACGACAACGCGCAATGGCGCCGTGTGCCGGATAGTGCTGATCCGCTCATCCTGCTGCGACAGTAGGTCGTCCGCACGCTTTCGTTTGTCGTCCCCGCGAAAGCGGGGACCCATAACCACGGCATGCGCAATTGTAACGGCGAGCCACGACGACAGCACTCCAAATGACCCGCGGCGTGTATGGGTCCCCGCTTTTGCGGGGACGACGAGGAGAGGTCGTTGCCCGGATTGCGCCCTACGCATCAATCCGTCCGGTTCAAATCAGCTTCTTCGAACCTATTTCCGTTGTGAATGACCAAGATGAAATGGTTCAAACCCGATTGGAGGGTGAGATGAAATTTTTCGCCTTGGCTTTTTCGTGCCTGTTATTTTTCTCAATGCCTGCCAATGCAAATGACGCAGACACCTTTAATGCAATGGTCGCATTGGCGAACAAGGGAGATGCAGAGGCGCAATATCATGTGGGCATGATGTACAATAATGGCATCGGCACACAACAGGATCGCAGGCAGGCCTTTGAGTGGTTTCAAAAATCAGCTGCGTCGAGCGACCCGTTGGGAGCCTACAAGCTTGGTTGTTACTATGACGGGCAAGGGGCAGGCATCGTGGAGTCTGACTCGGATCAAGCTTTAAAGTATAAGCTTGTTTCTGCCGAAGCCGGCTATGCGCTTGCCCAGCACGATGTCGCTAATCTGTATGACAGGCGAGGTAATTCAGAAGAAGCGCTCAAATGGTGGAAGAGGGCGGGCGATCAGGGATATCCCGGTGCCCTCTTTGGTTTGTCCCGTTTGTATTCTGCCGGAAAAGGAGCGCCAAAGGATCTGTCTTTGTCGTATGCGTATTTCAAACTCTCGAAGCTGGCGCCCGCGAAAAATGTGAATGAGATGGCTGCACTGTTGTCCGAACAAGAACTCAAGAACGCAGAAAAACTGGTGTCCGAATGGAAGCCGCGGACAACTGCTTTAACACTCAAGGCAAAGAGTGGTATTCGAGCAGCAGAAGAATACGTCAAAACCATCAAAAACTAAGTGTTCTGATTGGCCTTAGATCAGCTTCAGATCAGCTTCAGCCCCTTCAAACTCGCATGCCCATGTTTGCCGACGATGATGTGATCATGCACCGCGATGCCGAGCGGGGCGGCGACATCGATCACCGCCTTGGTCATCTGCACATCGGCCTGCGACGGTGTCGGGTCGCCGGAAGGATGATTGTGCACCATGATGATGGCCGTCGCTGACAGTTCGAGCGCGCGCTTCACGACCTCACGCGGATAGACCGGTGTGTGATCGACGGTGCCGACCTGCTGGACCTCGTCCGAGATCAACTGGTTGCGCTTGTCCAGGAACAGAATACGGAACTGCTCCTTGTCGGCGAAGGCCATGGCCGTGCGGCAATAGTCGATCACCGTGGCCCATGACGACAATGCGGTGCGCTGTTTCAATTGCCCCTTGGCGACGCGGCTGGTGGCAGCGGCGATCAGTTTGATCTCGGTGATGGCGGCTTCACCGAGCCCGCCGATTTCGCGCAGCCGCGTGTCGGGGGCATGCACCGTCTCAGCGAAGGAGCCGAATTTCGTGATCAGCGATTTCGCCAGCGGCTTCACATCCCTGCGCGGCAGCGCACGGAACAGCACCATTTCCAGCAATTCATAATCGCTCAGCGCATTGGCGCCGACGCTGCGAAAGCGCTCCCGCAGTCGCTCCCGATGGCCATGATAATGCGGCACTTCGGCAAGACCCGTCGGGGTGGTTGGATCGCTGGGACTGACGGGCATTTGGCGCCAACGCTCGCATGGACATTATCCGCGAGCATGCCGTGCCCGGCTGCATTTGCAACTAGAAAGTGTTCGATGTCGTGTGGCGATTTGAAGTTTAGGCGGCGGGCGTCGGCGGCTGTTCGTTATGCCGCTTGGACAGCGTGAAAATCTCGACGCCGGTCGCCGTCACGCCGACGGTGTGCTCGAACTGCGCCGACAGCGACCGGTCGCGGGTCACGGCGGTCCAGCCGTCGGACAGAACCTTCACATGTGGCTTGCCGAGATTGATCATCGGCTCGATGGTGAAGAACATGCCGGGGCGCAAGGTCACGCCTTCGCCGGGGCGGCCGACATGGATGATGTTCGGCTCGTCATGGAACATGCGGCCGAGGCCATGGCCGCAGAAGTCGCGCACCACACTCATCTGCTGCGGTTCGACGAAGCTCTGGATCGCATGGCCGATGTCGCCGGTGGTATTGCCCGGCTTGACCACGGCGATGCCGCGCATCAGCGATTCATAGGTGACCTCGACCAGTCGCTCCGCCTTGCGGGCGAGTTCGCCGACGCCGTACATGCGGCTGGAATCGCCATACCAGCCCTCGACGATGAAGGTGACGTCGACATTGACAATGTCGCCTTCCTTCAGCGCGCGGTCGCCGGGCATGCCGTGGCAGACCACGTGATTGATCGACGTGCAGGTCGAATAGCGATAACCGCGATACATCAGCGTGGCCGGAAAGGCGCCATGGCTGAAGGCGAATTCGCGGACGAAGTCGTCGATCGCCGAGGTCAGCACGCCCGGCTTCACCAGATCGGTCAGCTCGTCGAGACACTGCGACACCAGCGCGCCGGCCTTGCGCATGCCAGCAAAAGCGGCGGGACCGTGCAGCTTGATCTGGCCGGTTTTTCGCTGGGAGGTTTCGGAGGCTTCGACGTAGCTCATCAGGTGATCTTGCCAGGCAGGATGCGACGGGAATGTGTGATTTGAGGCCCCAATTTAATGGCTGGGGCGGTCAGCGCAAGCCAAAGCAGCCTCTCCAGGACCTCATCGCTCGGTCCCCAAGCCGGCCATATTCATGGCTGAATCGGCACTCGGCCGGCCAGAATGATGCCGTCATGGTCGATCTGGCAGGTATAGGCGATGGCTTCGACGCCTGCGGTGCAGGCTTTGTCGAAGGCGCGGCCATAGGCCGGGTCGATATCCCGCGCCAGCGCAAAATGTGTAGACGAGCCGATCTGGACCACGAACAACATCACGGCCCGGGCGCCTGCGGCGACCATGGCGGCCAGTTCGTCGAGATGGCGGGCGCCACGCGCGGTGACTGAATCCGGGAATTCCGCCAATCCCGGCTGGCGCATCATGTGGACGTTTTTGACCTCGACATAGCAGGGCGGCCGTGACGGGTGTTCCAGCAGGAAATCCACCCGCGATGCCGCACCATATTTCACCTCGCGGCGGATGATGTCGTAGCCGGTAAGTTCGGGGATCGCATTGGCGGCCAGCGCCTCCGCGACAATGGCATTGGGATGCATCGTGTTGACGCCGACCAGCTCGGGGCCATTGCCGAAATCGGCTTCGATCAGCTCCCACGAAAAAGGCAGCTTGCGGGTCTTGCTCGGCGACTTCGACAGCCAGACCCGCGCGCCCGGCGCCTGCAGGCCGATCATCGCGCCGGGATTGGCGACATGGGCGGTGATCACGCTGCCATCGGCGAGCTCGACATCGGCAAGGAAGCGCTTGTAGCGCCGCAGCAGCGTCGCCGGAACCAGATCGGCCTGTAGCTTCATCGGAACTATTCCGGACCGGAGGCGACTTCGACGATGGTTTCGACCGGCAGAGCCCCACCACGGATTT
This sequence comes from Tardiphaga robiniae, assembly GCF_013359755.1. Classification (GTDB taxonomy): domain Bacteria; phylum Pseudomonadota; class Alphaproteobacteria; order Rhizobiales; family Xanthobacteraceae; genus Tardiphaga; species Tardiphaga robiniae. The sequence goes on from NZ_JABMCJ010000092.1 coordinate 21,307, forward strand.
TCAGCTCGCGGACCGGATAGGGCACGCGGATGCCCTCGCGCTTGAAGGCATCCCACAGTCCCAGCATCACCTCGCTCTTCACGGCATCCATGCCATCGGGCGAGTCGATCCAGAAGGTCAGTGAGAATTTCATGCCGGCTTCGGCGAATTCAGTGAGGATGCAGTTCGGCGTCTTGGCCGTATTGGCCCGTGGGGATGCCGTGGCGACGTCGATAGCCAGCTTGCAGACGACGCGCGGATCCGCATCGTAATTGGCGCTGAAATTGACCTTCACCAGCGTGTCCTTGTCCGTATAGGTCCAGTTCACCACCTTCTGGGTAATGAGGTCCTCGTTGGGGATCAGGAACTCGCGGCCGTCGCCCGCGGCGACCGAGATGTAGCGCGTATTCATCGCACTGATGCGGCCGGAGCTGTCGCCGATGGTGACGAGGTCGCCGGGCTTCACCGATTTGTCCGCCAGCAGGATCACGCCGCTGATGAAATTGGCCACGATTTTCTGCAGGCCGAAACCGATACCGACACCGACTGCACCGGAGAACACGGCGAGCGCCGAGAGGTTGATGCCGACCGCACCCATGACGAGAGCGACGGCGAACACCATCAAGAGCAGGCGCACTAGCTTGATCAGCAGGACCTGGATCGAGGGCGTGAGGTCATGGGATTGCCTGATGCGTCCTTCGAGAAAATTGCTGGCGATGTTCGAGAGCCATAGCGCTACCGCGAGCAAGACGCCGAGCTTGATCAAGAGTAGCGGGGTCAACCGGAGGCCGCCGAGGTCGATCCCGTTCGCATCCAGCATGGTGATGGTCGGCTGCAACTGGCCGACAATGCTGAGGGCCGCCACGAACCAGGCCGAGATCGACACCAGCCGGACTAGGAATTCGTTACGGATCACGCTGGTGACAAGCCGGATCACTAGCCACGCGAGTGCAAGCTTCGCGGCCACTGACAGCAAATAGCTGCGGCTGGGCCATGTCACGCTCAGCATGATCACGCGGTCGAGGGTCATCAGGATCGCAAAGGCCGCAGTGGCCGCGCTGCCGACGAGAATGCGCATGAACATGCGCAGCGGCGCCGGCCAGCCCATCGCCAGCGAGGTCATATCGACCCGCGAGCGGATTGCGGCCCCGATGGCGAAGGCAATGCCGCCGCCGGCCATCATAAGTCCGAGCTGCAAATAGAACCACGGCGAGGTTACCTCGGCGCCGAACGATCGTGCGGTTGCCAGCACGAATTCGTGGGTGTCGGTCAGGTCAAGCATCGCGCAGCTCTCGTTGTCGTGAATGTATCGTGTGGTGTGGAATCATCGCTGGACGGCGCATTTGATTCGGATGGGCAGAGATTCACACAAGCACCACGTCGACGCCATCGAGCGGAGCTTCTGCCTTGGGCAATTCCCGAGAAATATACCTGCAAATAGGTATCACGCAGAAAACGTTTGGCGTCTCGGGATGACGACGATAAGCATGGATTTACAAGTATTTCCGGCCTCGGAGCCTCATGGCGTCACTTGATTCCGTCAGCATTGCCATCCTTCTCGGCGCAGTTCTGGTTATGGCCGGCATCCTGTCCAGCCTGCTTGCGCTTCGCTTCGGCGCGCCATTGCTGCTGTTCTTCCTGTTTATCGGCATGGTGGCCGGCGAAGCGGGCCCCGGCGGACTGCGGTTTGACGACGTCCATACAACCTATGTGGTGGGCTCGGTTGCACTCGCGCTGATCCTGTTCGACGGTGGGTTGAAGACACGATTTCAGGCCATTCGCGCGGTGCTGGCCCCGTCGATGGTGCTGGCCACGATTGGCGTGTTGTTGACGGCGTTGATCACGGCGCCAGTCGCCAAATATGCCCTCGACCTGAACTGGACCCAGGCGCTGCTGACCGGCGCGGTGGTGGCTTCCACCGACGCCGCGGCTGTCTTTCTGCTGGTCCACGCGCAAGGCCTGCGCCTCAGACCGAGGGTTGGCGCGACACTCGAAGTTGAGTCCGGAACGAACGATCCGTTCGCCGTCTTTCTGACCCTGACGCTGGTCAAGCTTCTGTCGCTGGGCGACGCCTCTGCCGGTCACGTGGCAATGGAATTTGTTCAGGAAGCCGTGCTGGGCACCCTGATCGGCGTCGTCGGTGGCCGGTTGGTTGTCCTGGCCATGAATCGCGTGGCGTTGCCGCAGGGGCTGCATGCGCCCTTCGTCTGCACCGCGGCTCTGGTGATCTTCGGGCTGGCTCAGATCGCTCACGCCTCAGGCTTTCTGGCGGTCTATCTTGCCGGCATCATCATCGGCAATCGTCCGACGCGGGCGCATAATTCCGTGGTGACGTTCCTCGACGCTGCGACGTGGCTGGCGCAGATCGTGATGTTCGTCATGCTCGGTCTTCTGGTGTCGCCGGAGCGGCTGGTGGGCAGCATCATTCCGGCGGTCGGCGTTGCCCTGGTTCTGATGTTCGTGGCGCGCCCGGTCGCGGTCTTCCTGTGTTTGCAGCCTTTCCGCTTCAACTGGCGTGAAAAGATGTTCGTTTCGTGGGTCGGCCTGCGCGGTGCCGTCGCAATCTTCCTTGCCTCGATCCCGATGCTGGTTGGTCTGCCCAAGGCGTCGCTGTATTTCGACGTCGCTTTCGTGGTCGTGATCATCTCGCTGTTGTTTCAGGGATGGACGCTGGCTTTTGCCGCCCGGAAGCTGCATGTCGCTCTGCCGCGCACCGACAGGGGGCCGCGCCGTATCGAACTCGATTTGCCAGGTCAGCTCGAACAGCAACTGGTCGGCTATGCCGTGCGCCCGAAGAGCCTCTACCTGAAGCGCAATCTCATTCCGTCGTGGTCGAAGCCGACGCTGGTCATTCGCGATGAGCGCATCCTGACGCCGGCGGAGGCCGAGCCTGTTACGGCCGGCGATTACATCTATCTGCTGGCGCCGCCGGAAAAGGCCGAGGCGCTGGATCGCTTCTTTGTCGACATGCCGCCGAGCACGGCGCCGGACCCGCATCTGCTTGGTGATTTCATGGTGTCTGGCGAAATCACTCTCGGCGATCTTGCGGCGATCTACGGCATCGCCGTCGATCCAGCCCAGGCATCGCTGACGCTGGCGGATTATTTCGATATCCATCTCGATCATGCGCCGACCGTTGGCGCCGCCTTGCCGATCGACAGCATCGACCTTGTCGCGCGCAGTCTTGGTGGCGGACGCGTCAATGTGGTTGGCCTGCGTCTGCCCGAAGATGAAGACCCCGCGCCGCCAAAGCTGACACGCAGGCAAGCCCTCAAGGCGAAACTGAAGCGAGGCTGGACCACGCTGTCCGGCGCCTGATTGGCTCAGGCTGCCGGGATGATACGCGGCAGGATCTCGGTGCCACCGAAGGCCGCGACACGGCCGCGCTTCAGCATCACTACCTGCGTCGCCAGTTGCCGCATTTCGTCGGCATCGTGACTGACGAAGACCATCGGCACATCGCCTGCATCGCGCAGCCGCTTGAGGTAGGGAAGGATCTCCGCCTTCCGCTCCTCGTCGAGCGCCCCCATCGGTTCGTCGAGCAGTAGCAGCCTCGGTTGAGATAGCAGCGCACGTCCCAGCGCCACGCGTTGACGTTCACCGCCCGAGAGGCCGCCGGGACGACGATCGAGCAGATGTCCGATATCAAGCATCTCTGTAATGCGCGTTTCCTCAGCAGAATCGCGTGTCAGGCGGTTCATCCGGCGTCCGTAGTCGAGGTTCTGCGCGACGCTCAGATGCGGGAACAGTCGCGCATCCTGAAACACATAGCCGATTCGGCGCCGATGCGGCGGAACGTGGACGCGCGCGCTGCCGTCATAGAGCACGTCGCCATCCACGGCGATGATGCCGCGATCCGGCTGCACGAGGCCGGCGATCATGCTGACCAGCGAGGTCTTGCCCGCACCTGAGGAGCCGAACAGGCCCGTCACGCGGCCTTCGCTGGTGAAGGCGACGTCGACTGAAAATTCGCCAAGTTGTTTGAACACACCAACGCGCAGCACGATCAGTTTCCGTGCAGCCGTTGCGTCGCGCGGCGCGCGAACCATTCCGAAGCGATAAGCGCCAGCACGGCGATGCCGATGGAGATCATCACCAGACGTGAGGCTGCCGCGTCACCGTCGGGCGTCTGGATCAACGAGTAGATCGCGGAGGAAATCGTCTGGGTCTCGCCGGGAATGTTTGAGACGAAAGTAATGGTGGCGCCGAATTCGCCGATGGCCTTGGCAAAGCCGAGGACCATGCCGGCCAGGACGCCGGGCAGCGCCAGCGGCAAGGTCACGGTCGCAAACACCTTCCAGGGCGATGCGCCGAGCGTGCTCGACGCCTGTTCGAGCCGCCGGTCAACCGCTTCAATCGAGAGCCGGATCGGCCGCACAAGCAGAGGGAACGACATCACGCCGCATGCAAGCGCGGCACCCGTCCAGCGAAAGGCGAAGACGATGCCGAGATGTTCGGCGAGCCAGGCGCCGAGAATGCCGCGCTTGCCGAGCAGCAACAGCAGCAGATAGCCGGTGACGACGGGCGGGAGCACCAGCGGCAGATAGATGATGGCGTCGATGATCGGCTTGCCCCAGAAGTCACGCCGAGCGAGTAGCCAGGCGACGCCGATTCCAATCGGCGTTGAGATCAGTGTCGCGATCACGGCGACCCTGACTGAAAGCAGGATCGCCGTCCATTCTTCAGGAGAGATGTCGGACACGTGTCAGGACGTCGGCTTGACCAGGAACGTGAAGCCGTACTTCTCAAGAGCCGTCTTTGCGGCCGATGACCTCAGGAAGGTCAGGTAGTCGGCAGCTTCGGTTTTCGCGGTGGTGGTCGCCGCGACCGGATAGATGATCGCCGGGTGCGAGTCCGACGGGAAGGTGCCGATGATCTTCACGCCCGGATCGATCTTGGCATCGGTCGCATAGACGATGCCAAGCGGGGCTTCACCGCGCGAGACCAGCGTCAGCGCCGCGCGCACGCTCTCGGCCATGGCGAATTTCGACTCGGCGGCGGTCCAGCTGCCGAGCTTCTCAAGCGCGGCCTTTGCGTATTTGCCGACCGGGACCGACTTCACATCGCCGGTGGCGATCTTGCCGTCGCCGGCGAGCTTGGCGAGATCGAAGCCTTGACCGATGGTGACGTTGTCGAGCTTGGCGTCCTTTGCGGCGATCAGCACGATGCTGTTGCCGAGGAGGTCGGTGCGCGTGGCGACGTTGATGTTCTTTTTGCCGATGGCGTAGTCCATCCAGTCGGTGTCGGCGGACACGAAGACGTCGGCCGGCGCGCCCTGTTCGATCTGCTTGGCGAGCGCCGAGCTTGCAGCATAGCTGGCGGTGATCTTCACGCCGGTCTTGGCAGTGTAGGCGGCATCGAGCTCGTCGAGCGCGTTCTTCATCGACGCTGCGGCGAACACGGTGAGGGTTTTGTCCTGCGCATGGGCAGGCGTGAAGGTCGATCCGAGCAGGATCGAGAACGCAGCGAAAAGTCCGGCAAAACGGTTCATGTGGCGCTCCATGCGTGAGCGCAGCGCAAAATGCGCGCAACTCAGGCGTTGGTTGGGTGGGACATGCGACAGGCGGAAGCGCCGTTCCGGCAATCCCGAGGACTTACGGTCCGCAGGGGATATCGCTGGGGAATAATATCAGGCTGGCCAAGGGGGTAAAGGCCCTTGGGCGCGGAGGCCTCTAAGGCTGCCGTCACTCGGACGGCAGCACGGCCAAGTTGATGCTGTTCTCGCTCACGCCGCTGATCTGGATCACGAACGGACCTGCCGCGAGATCGTACTTCATAGTCTTGCGGATGCCGGCGCAGTCGGTCGCGCCGCTGAACTCCATCGGCTTCAGGATTTCGCCGTCCTGCACCACGTCGACCCATGCTGCCGATGACAGGCTGACGGTGTAGGTGCCGGCCTTCGGTGCCTTCTGGAAGCGCGCAAAGCCTGCAAATGTGCCGTCTTTCGGCTTTCGCTCCGGGGACGTCGGCAGCTTCGCCTCAGCGGGTGTCTTCAAATCAAGGATCGCTGTGGCGGGAATTGCGAGGTCGGCGCCAGAGGCAATCTTGAGGCGATCCTGCGCCGTCAGTGCGGCGCGCTCCTTGTCGATCGGCCACTTGAACTTGTCACAGCCGCTGGGCTCGGCAGCCCATGCAGGCGCCGAACCGAGCAGTGTGAGCGCGACAATCAGACGCGCATACATAGTCAATCCACCGCGATCATGACGTCGGAGGCCTTCACCACGACGATGCACTTGCCGCCGGCCTTGAGCGCCAGATCGTCAACGGCTTCGTTGGTGATTGACGAGGTCACGACCTGGCCGCCGCCGATGTCGACGCGGACATGCGAGGTGGTCGCGCCCTTGGTCACTTCGAGGACGGTACCCTTGATCTGGTTGCGTGCACTGATGCGCATGTTGGATCTCGCAGGATTGGGCCGGGCAGCTGACAGCCGCGGCTGATATGGAAGGAGTGCGGGAGGGGCGCCCGTTGTTGATCGTCGGCTTACGGCACAACGATGGCGTGTTCTAACCCGGTTTCACGACAATGCGATAGCCAGTCGGCCGATCACGGTGCCGTCAGAACCTGTCGGCACGCAGCCGGCATTTCTGCGAGCGTCATCGGCGGCTTCGGCTTGGGCGGAACCGGCGGCGGTTTCGGATGCAGTACGGCATCGCTGAACCAGTAAGCCAGATCGCCGGCGCTGCAGCCCTCGGAATCAGTCGGCGGTGGCTGGGCTTCGCATTCGGCACTGCCGACCGGGCATTTGATGCGGACATGGAAGTGATAATCATGGCCGTACATCGGCCGCACCTTCGACAGCCAGCTGCGGTCGCCCTTGGCTTCGCGGCACAGCGCCTTCTTGATGGCGGCGTTGACGAAGATGCGCTCCACGCTGGGCTCCAGCGCCGCGGCGCGGATCACCGGCAGATGGGACGGCGTCCAGGTAGTCGGATCGATGTCGAGCCGGTCGTGCCGCACCATCATTACCGCCGACATCTCCTCACGCTCGTTGCGCGAGAGCTGGCGGTTCGGCATCGGCGTCAGCCAGATATCGGCATCAAGCCCGACCTGATGGCTGGCATGGCCTGTGATCATCGGCCCGCCGCGCGGCTGCGACATGTCGCCGACCAGGATGCCTGGCCAGCCGGCGTTCTTGTTAGCCCTGACCGACAGCCGCTCCAGCAGCTCGACCAGTTGCGGATGCGCCCAGTTGCGATTGCGCGACAGCCGCATCACCTGCCAGGTCGGCCCGTTGATCGGCAGCGCTTCGGCGCCTGCGATGCAGCCCTTGGCGTAGAAGCCGACCACGCGCACCGGCGATTTCGTCGGCAGCACCTTGCGGCCGAATAGTTCTTTGGCGCCGATGGCCGGGTCGTTCGGATTGGCCAGCGGCGGCAGCGGTTTCAGATCGACGCTGCCTTTGGTTTGCGCCAATGCCAGCGGCGTTGAAGCAATGACGGCGGGCAGGAGTATGAGGCTGAGAATCAGGCGAAGGCTCATGCTGCGACTATAGCTGAAGCTGTCGACGAGGTGAGTGACCTGCGGCACGTATGATTTTAACGCGCGGGTAACCACATCTGACGCTGGCGCTTTTTTTTGCGTTTGGGTTTGCCGGTCCTCCTGTTGCCACTGGCTCAGTCGTTTTATCAGCGTTTCGAGCCGCTTGCGTCTCTCACTTGGTGGGGATGATCGCGCGTGACCCGGTAACGTCCAGACATGGGTAACCATATGCCCACGGTTTTTGCCTGTTGTGAAGGCATGGGATGTGTACAGGCGCGCAGTTCAGACGGTAATCGGTTGCTGTGAACGGGCATTGATACCGTTTTTTCAGACACTTCTTGCACATATTGTCACACGCGCGTTGCGAGTGGATCATTGATGCCGAAGTTCCGGCCTGAAGCGAAAAAGAAAGCGAAAGCCGGACTGGCGTCTCGGACCACCCGGCCGAGCCGGGCGATCGCGGCTGCGCCGAAACTGGCGCCGAAAAAGGGTCTTGTCAGCGGTCCCATTCGCGAGATCGTGCGCCAGCGTGCCCAGGCCGAGGCGGCGATCGCGGAAGCCCGTAAATCCCATGAGCGTCTGCGCGAGGCGATCGACATTCTGCCGCAAGGCATCGTGTTTCTCGATTCCGACGGGCGCTACATCCTCTGGAACAAGAAGTACGCGGAAATCTACAACCGCAGCTCGGATCAGTTCGTGCCGGGTGCGCGTCTGCAGGACACGATCCGCGTCGGTGTCGAACGCGGCGACTATCCTGAGGCCATCGGTCGCGAGGACGAATGGATCGCGGAACGCGTCGCCAAACTGTTCCATCCAGGTGAACGTCACGAACAGGTTCTGGCCGACGGCCGCGTCGTCCTGATCGAAGAGCGGCTCACCGAAGACGGCGGTGTCATCGGTCTGCGCGTCGACATCACCGAGCTGAAACAGCGCGAGGCGTCGTTCCGCCTGCTGTTCGAGAGCAATCCGGTGCCGATGATCGTCTGTGCGCTCGATGACGAACGCATCCTCAGCGTCAACGACGCTGCGATCGAACATTACGGTTACACGCGTCCGGAATTCGAGAAGCTCACCATCCGCCAGTTGCAGGCCTTCGAGGCCGCCCCGCCCTGGGTCGGCGATCACGCCAATGACGAGCAGGCCGCGCGAACCTGGAAACACGTCAAGGCCGACGGCTCGCTAATCGATCTGGCGATCTATTCGCGGCACCTCGTCTACAACGAGGAGCCAGCCGTGATGCTGGCGCTGATGGATATCACGGAGCGCAAGCGTGCCGAGATGCGGCTGGCTTTCATGTCGCATCATGATGGCCTCACCGGCCTGCCAAATCGCAACCTGCTGCGCCAGCGTCTCGACGAGGTCCTCGCACATACCCGGCGCACCGGCGAGAAGGTCGCGGTGCTGTTTCTCGGCCTCGACAACTTCAAGGGTGTCAACGACACGCTCGGCCATGGTATCGGCGACAAGCTGCTGCGCGGCGTGGCGCGGCGGTTGCGGTCGTCATTGCGCGAGGAAGACGCGCTGGCGCGGCTGAACTCGGACGAATTCGCCATCATCCAGACCGGCATCAACCGTCCCGAGGATGTCGTGCTGCTGGCGCGCCGGCTGCTCGACGCCGTCGGTGAGACCTATCTGCTCGACGGTCATTCGGTGGTCATCGGCGCCAGCATCGGCATCGCGATGGCGCCGAGCGATGGCGATGAATCCGAGCGGTTGCTCAAGAACGCCGACATGGCACTGTCGCGCGCCAAGAACGACTCGCGCGGTACCTTCAGCTTCTTCGAGTCCGGCATGGACGCTCGTGCACAAGCGCGTCGCAAGATCGAAATCGATCTGCGCTCCGCCATTCAGGACGATCAGCTCCGACCCTTCTACCAGCCGCTGATCGATCTCAAGACCGGTCGCATTACCGGCTGCGAGGCGCTGGTGCGCTGGCCGCATGCGGAGCGCGGCATGATTTCGCCGGCGGATTTCATCCCCGTTGCGGAAGACACCGGCCTGATCAATGCGCTCGGCACGCAGATCCTGCGCCGCGCCTGCAATGAGGCTGCGCGCTGGCCCGATGAAGTGCGCGTCGCAGTCAATCTATCGCCGCTGCAGTTCCGCGTCGGCAATCTGCTCTCGGTGGTGATGGATGCGCTGAAGCATTCGGGACTGCCACCGCGGCGGCTTGAGCTCGAAATCACCGAGACGCTGCTGCTGGAAAAGAGCAATCAGGTGCTGGCGACCCTGCACGCGCTGCGCGCGCTCGGCGTTCGCATCTCGATGGACGATTTCGGAACCGGCTATTCGTCGCTGAGCTATCTCAGAAGCTTTCCGTTCGACAAGATCAAGATCGACCAGTCCTTCGTGCGCGATCTCGGCTCCAATCGCGATGCACAGGCGATCGTGCGCTCGATCATCAGCCTCGGCATGGGCCTCGGTGTCACCATCACGGCGGAAGGGGTCGAGACCGAATCCGAACTCGCCTGCCTGCGCAGCGAAGGCTGCCATGAAGGGCAGGGCTTCCTGTTCAGCCGGGCGCGGCCGAACGAGGAGATCATCGAGCTGCTGCGCGCTCAGGCCATTGCTGCGCCAGACGCGGAACTGTCCGTCCGCGCGCAGGTCGCATAAGGCACGCGCCGATCTCCGCTTCGGCGAGGGCGCGGACGACCCTTCATCCCGTTTCCCATTGCGAGAATGGAGCGCCGGGAGGCGCCAGGGGTTTGCGAGACCCCTTGAGGCTGGCCTTGCGAGGGCCGGCCCGCACGTCAGCACCTGCGGGATTGCGAGTCCCGCAGGGAAGACGCGCGCGTTACGACATCGGTGGGGGTGCGAAGCCCGCCGAGCGAACGCTGCGCCTCCCGGCGCTCCACCAGCAGCTGCCCGGATGACCGGGTCGCCGCTGCAGTCTGATCGATGCTGTGTGTCATGAGCACGCAGCAATCGAGCAGGCTGGAATCGAGGTAACTCAATCTAGGACTAAAGTCAAGATCAGTTTAAGCTCGGAGAGATGCCGAAAAATCCCTAGTTGGAAATCTTCGCTTTCGAGCGCTTCACGATATTTTCCATCCGCGCAGAATCCTTGGCGATAACAGCTCCGAACTGATCGGGCTTGTCCGCGATCACGGTCAAACCAAGGCCTTCCAGGCGAGCCGAAACAGTTGAATCTCGCAACGCCTCCACGATCGATGTGTTGAGCTTCTCAATCACGTCCTTGGGGGTCGCCGATGGAGCGACAAAGCCGTACCAGTTGCCCGCGAGGAGATCGGGATAGCCTGCCTGCGGTGACGTCGGCACATTGGGCAGCTGTTTGCTTGGTTCAGGCGCGGTCACGACGATGGGCCTCAGCGCTCCGCTTTGTACCTGCTGGACCGTGTTCGACAGATTATCGCACATCATGGACACCTGACCACCGATGACATCCTGAAGCGCCGGAGCTGCGCCCTGATACGGGATGTGGACGGCATCGATGCCTTCGAGCACCTTCAGCGTCTCGCCGCACAGATGGCTCGTGCTGCCGATACCGGCTGACGCAAATGTCAGCTTGCCCGGCTCGGCCTTGGCCAGCGCCACCAGTTCCTTCAGCGAGTTCGCCTTGACCGACGGATTGACGACCAGGATGTTCGGCGTCGAAGCGCCATTGGTGATGGGCGCGAAATCCTTTTCGGAATTATAGGCGGGCTTTTCATAGATCCACGGATTGATCGCCATCATGCCGGTTGTCGCGAGCAGAATCGTATAGCCATCCGCCGGCGACGCGGCGACGCGAGCCGCCCCGATCGAGCCGTTGGCGCCGCCGCGGTTCTCGATGATCACGGTGACGCCGAGCGACTTCGACATCAGCGGAGCCACTAGTCGTGGAATCGCGTCCGCCGTGCTTCCAGCCGGATAAGGGACCACGATCGTGATCATTTTTTCCGGAAAGCCGGCCGCTGCCGCGCCGGGCACGCCCAAGGTGACAGGCGCTACCAGCGCCGCCAAAAGAAACGTCGTCCACTTCATCCGTAAATCCTTGCTTGGCATTCTGAAACTCCTGCATGACATCTTGGGAACCATGGTGTTGGCTCCTCCAGGCTTACTGGCGCTTCCACTGCCGCGGTTCTTATCCAGCCGAGTGACCGGTTGCCGTCGACATCGTCTCAGAGAGAGTTGCTGATCACCCCGGGCGGTGCTCAGCCACATGCAACGCACCGGCCCGCTCAAGCGAGTCGAGCATCGCGATCCGGCGCAATAGCGCTCGTGCCTTTTCCGGATCGGCGGCTGCTGCGCGAATGTCGTCGCGGAAACGCGCGCGATCGGCTTCGTCTTTCGCTTCGAGGTTCTTCTTGTTGCGGATGGTGTCGCCCTGAATGGCCTGCATCGTGACCGTCCGGCGCTGCAGATCGTAATCGGCGAGAATGCCCTCATCAGCGGTGCCGTTGATGACTGGACCCAGCTTCGCGGTCAGGTTCAATGCATCATGAATGCCGCCATTCATGCCCATGCCGCCGAGCGGGTTGTTGATATGGGCGGCGTCACCTGCCAGGAATGTGCGGCCTTTCTGGAAGTTCGCGGCGACGCGCTGGTGCACACGATAGAGCGTCGTGTGGAGGATGCGGGCCTCCAGCTCTGCGGGAACGATCCGCCGGATCGACGCCGTCACATAGGCTTCGGACAGTGCTTCCTCATCGGATGTTTCCGCGGCCACCGGCATCATCACGCGCCATGCGCCGAGGATCCGCAGAAGGAAGTACCAGCGTTCGGGATCGGCGACATAGCTGACCGACGAGACGCCCGGCCGAAGCGCGGTGAAATCGACCGGTGTCGTCATCACCAGGAAACGCTCGGGCCAGGTGAAGCCCTCGAATTCCATATCCTGGCTGCGGCGGACGATGCTGTTCGCACCATCGGCGCCAATCAGCCAGGCGCATTCATGCGTGGTGTCGTGGCCGTTGGCCGTGACCACCACCTTGACGGTATCGCTGGTCTGCTCGACCGATTTGACCTCGCTGCCGAACGCGATCGAGAACAGCGGATTGCCGGACAGGGCGTCCAGAATGATGCGTGTGAGCTTGAACTGTTCGGCTTGCAGGCGGAACGGATGCCGCACCAGATCGGAGATCGCTGCGAAATCGAATGTGCCGAGCACACCGTCTTCGGACGAACTGTACTGGACCGTCGGTGCCTTCAGCCCCTGTGCAATCAACGTGCTGGCGAAACCGAGATCGTCGAGCATGTCCAGCGTGGGCGGATGGAACGTCGATGCGCGCGACTCGCTGCTCAGCGCGTCGTTCTTCTCGAGCACCAGAACCGGAATGTTCTGCCGCACTAGATCTGCGGCAGCCACCATGCCGACCGGCCCTGCACCGGCGATGATGACGGGAAGCTTCGCATTACTCATATCAAGACCTCTTGCGGGGATTTCAGGGAGCATCGGCTCTGATCGGCGGCCCCTCTAAGAGGCTGCCGTCATCGTCTCTGTGGCTCTCAGGCGGGATCGTAGTAGTGCATTTCGAGAAGCAGGCAGCCGCCCTCGGATTTGAACGGACCATGCCACGCGCCTGGCGGTCTGACGGCGTAGGTGTAGCCGGCGAATGGCGTGCCGCCTTGCCCGTTCTCGTCATTGCCAACGATCAGGTCGCCGGAGACGAGAAAGACTTCTTCCCAGTGGTCGTGAACGATCTGCTGTGTGGTGAAGAGACCCGGAGGGAACTTCAGCAATCGCGTCCGGCTGCCGCGTTTGTTCGCGGTATCGAGCGATCCGGACAGGATCTTCTCCAGCGCGCCCGACGCGGGATCGTAGCCCTCGGGCAATTGCCAGCCGCTCTCCATGTCGAGCGTGTGGAATTCGTCATGCAATTTGTTGACTGCCACTGATGTGCTCCTTGAAGCTGATGACCGAAGCACCTGTGCGGGGCACCGCGCTGCAGTCTGCATGTCTTGAGACCGTTGCCGGGGCGTGACCTCGCCAGAGGTCGCCGCCCGCCATGACTTTTGTCATCCGCGGGGAGATTGTTGCCTTGTGCTTAGGCGTGCAAACAATTTAATCTGCGGACATCTTGCGTTTTTGGAATGAACTATGCGCCGCAGAATACCGAGCCTCGGCGCGCTGATGGCGTTCAGCGCGGCTGCCAAACACCTCAGCGTCACGCGGGCCGCCAGCGAACTCGCGCTGACCGAAAGTGCGGTGTCGCGCCAGATTGCGCAGCTGGAGACGCAGCTCGGCGTGAAACTGTTTCATCGGATCAAGAAACGCATCACGTTGACGCGGGCAGGGGCGGCCTACAGCACCCGCGTGGCGCAGACGATCGAGCGGATCGAGCGCGATGCGCTCGAGATCATGGGCTATGAGGCCGACGGCATGGTTCTGGACGTCGCGGCGCTGCCCACCGTCGGCGCCCAGTGGCTCATTCCGCGCCTGCCGGACTTCTATGCGCGCCATCCCGGCGTCGCCGTCAATGTGAGCGCGCGCAACACGCGCTTCTTCTTCAGCGAGACCGCGCTCGATGGCGCGCTGTACTTCGGCGAGCCGGACTGGCCGGGCACGCAGGCCGACTATCTGTTCGATGAAATTCTTCTGCCGGTCGGATCGCCGACGCTGATCGGCAGGCGCGGCGAATTGCCGCCGAGCGAGGTCGCCGAGCTGCGGCTTCTGCATCTCGTCACACGCGCCGATGCATGGCGTCGCTGGTTCGATGCTGCGGAGCTCGGCGGCACGAATGTGATCCGCGGGCCGCGTTTCGATATCCAGTCCACTTTGATCAGCGCGGCAAGCTCGGGTCTTGGTGTTGCCCTGCTTCCCGAATTCCTGATTTCCGACCAACTCAGGTCGGGCAAATTGAAGGTGTTGTCGAGCCTGACCCTGAAAAGCGTCGGCTCGTACTATTTCGCCTGCCCGGAGGAGAAAGCCGGGAATCCTTTGCTGCAGGCATTCCGGGCGTGGTTGCTGTCGCAAGCCCAGGCGTCTGCGCATTCCGGCTCCTCGCCAGGAGCTTTGCCAAAAGAGGCAGGTCGCCTCGCGGATCGACGCAGCGCAACGACTGCAGGTGGCAAAGGATAATGATTGTGGGCTCTACCGCGCGCTCTCGTTGAGAGTCCAGTAACAGGTCTCCGGTCTGAACCGCGGCGTCTACCGGCAGCACGCGCTTTTGGACGATACCGGCGCGCAGCATGCACTGGCTTCCTTCTGCGCCTCCAGCCAGCGGTCGCGTGGCTTGCAACTCGCCGGACGCGGGGCAAGCGCCACCGTGAGAACGTCGCCCTGTATGCGCGGGGTATCCGCGCAGTGTAGTTGCATCGGCGCGATGCCATCGCTCACTTCGAAAGTCAGTCGCGCATTGATATCGAGAGCAACATGGTCGGAGACTTTCCGGATGATGGCCGCGAACTTTCCGGCGGTCATATGGGTCCGGTCACCTTCGACGATGTCCCACAACTGTACGAAGATCTCCGACCACGCTTCGGGATTGCCGCCGCAATCAAGCGCGGAAAAGGCGCCCGCCTTGACTTCGGTGATGTGGTAGCCCGGCTGAATGCTGTGACCGCCATAGGTGAACACCAAGGGCAATGCCGGTGCCGCGTCGCAGGCGGCGAGGAGCGCCCCGATGCTGATGTCGTCGGCGGCGATCTGCGGCGAAGGCGGAATTTCCGGCTTGGCAAGGTCCAGCATCGATGTTACTCCATTATTCGATATTTTTAGGATTATTGAAATATGGAAGAACGTCAAGCCCTGTCGGCTTTTGCAGCGCTGTCCCAGGAGACACGGCTTCGCATCGTGCGCCTGCTCGTGCAGGCCGGTCCCGCCGGGATGCCGGCCGGCGCCGTCGCGGAGGCTGCAGGCGTGTCGGCCTCGAATGTGTCCTTCCATCTGAAGGAGCTGACCCAGGCTGGCCTTGCCAGCGCGAAGCGGGAGGCCCGCTCGATTGTCTACACCGCCGATTATGACGCGCTGTCGGGCCTCATCCAGTTCCTGATGCGGGATTGCTGCGCGGGTCATCCCGACATCTGTATGCCGGCCACGGCGTCCGCATGCACCTCGGACAGCAAGGAGCTGTCACGTGCCTGATAGCGTCGACGTCATCATCTATCACAACCCGGATTGCGGTACCTCGCGCAACACGCTGGCCATGATCCGCAACGCCGGCATTGAGCCACACATCATCGAGTATCTGAAGACACCGCCGTCGCGGGTCATGCTCGTTCAATTGCTCGCGCGCGCCGGCATGTCGGTGCGCGACGTCCTGCGTGAGAAGGGAACGCCCTATGCCGAACTGGGCCTCTCCGACACCAGTCTGACCGACGCGCAGTTGCTCGACGCCATCGAAGCCCATCCGGTTTTGATGAACCGCCCGATCGTGGTCTCCGCGCTGGGCGTGAGACTCTGCCGGCCATCCGAAGCGGTTCTGGACATCATGCCCACTCCGCAGCTTGGAGCGTTCTCGAAAGAGGATGGCGAGCGGGTCGTGGATGCGAGCGGCCAGCGGATCGTAGGACAACGTCATGACCAGTGAGGCCATCGGCAGGCCGGTTTCCGCGCCGGCCATGGGCTTGTTCGAACGCTATCTCACGATCTGGGTGGGCCTATGCATCGTCGTCGGCATTCTGCTGGGCCGATGGATGCCGGCCGTTTTCCATGCGCTGGGCTCGGCGGAGATTGCGCAGGTCAATCTGCCGGTGGCTGTTCTCGTCTGGCTGATGATCATTCCCATGCTGCTCAAGGTGGACCTCGGAGCGCTCGGTCACGTTGGCACACACTGGCGCGGCATTGCCGCGACCGTCGGAATCAACTGGCTGGTGAAGCCGTTCTCGATGGCGCTTCTCGCCTGGCTGTTCATCGGCCATCTGTTCAGGCCGTATCTGCCCGCGGACCAGATCGACAGCTATACGGCCGGTCTGATTCTGCTTGCCGCTGCGCCTTGTACGGCGATGGTGTTTGTCTGGTCGAATCTGGTCGATGGCGAGCCGAACTTCACGTTGGGACAGGTCGCGCTCAACGACACCATCATGGTGGTCGCCTTCGCGCCGATCGTCGGCCTTCTGCTCGGACTATCATCCATTATCGTGCCCTGGGGCACGTTGCTGTTGTCCGTCCTGCTCTACATCATCGTGCCTGTGGCAATCGCGCAACTCTGGCGGCGCGCATTGCTGGCGAGGGGAGGCGAGGCGGCGCTATCGCAGGCGCTGTCGCTACTCGGCCCGGTATCGCTGGTCGCGCTCCTGCTAACTTTGGTGCTGTTGTTCGGCCTGCAGGGCGAGCAGATCACACGGCAGCCGATGGTCATTGCGCTGCTCGCCGTCCCGATCCTGATCCAGGTCTATTTCAATGCCGGTCTCGCCTACTGGCTCAACCGCCGCCTGGGTGTCGCCTGGTGCGTGGCCGGCCCTTCCGCCCTGATCGGCGCATCGAACTTCTTCGAGCTCGCCGTAGCAGCGGCGATCGCACTGTTCGGCTTTCAATCGGGCGCGGCACTGGCAACGGTCGTCGGCGTTCTGATCGAGGTGCCGGTGATGCTCTCCGTGGTTCACATCGTGAAGGCGACACGGGACTGGTACGAGCGGGGAGCTGTGACCTGAGGTGGCAGTCGTTCGTTGGCAAGTCGTATCCGCGCTCGGTACGACGCAGACACTGGCATGGGCTTCCAGCTACTATGTTCCAGCCGTGTTCGCAGATCCCATTTGCGACGACCTGCATCTGTCCAGGACGTGGTTCTTCGCGATGTTCTCCGTGGCACTGCTGGTGTCGGGTTTGCTCGGCCCGCTCGCCGGCCGCATGATCGACCGCAGCGGTGGCCGGGACGTGCTTGTCGCCACCAATCTGATGTTTGCGGCGGGGCTGGCCTTGCTTGCGGTTGCAACGGGACCGATCACGCTGGCCTTGGCCTGGCTGGTCATCGGCGCCGGCATGGGTTTCGGCCTGTATGAGGCTGCGTTTGCGACGGTTGCGGGATTGTGGGGGCGACAGGCCCGCAGTGCGATCACGGGCATCACCCTGTTCGCCGGTTTTGCGAGTACCATCGGCTGGCCGCTTAGTGCCGCAATGATCGATGCCTTCGGCTGGCGCGGCGCCTGCTTCGCATGGGCCGCGTTGCACATCGTCATTGGTTTGCCGCTCAACCGCTTTCTCGTGCCCAAGGCGCCGCCGCATGCGCATCTGGATGAGCCTGCCGTCCCGACATCAGGCATTCCATGGGCGATGATCGTTCTGGCGGGGGTCTTCGGTGCGACCTGGTTTGTCACCACCGCCTTTGCCGCGCATATGCCGCGCCTGCTGGAAGCGCTCGGCGCCACGCCGGCGCAGGCCGTGCTCGCCGGGGCTTTGATGGGGCCTGCGCAAGTCGCAGCCCGGATCGGGGAATTCGGTCTGCTACGACATGCGTCGGCGATGATATCCGCACGCCTGGCTGCGGGTCTGCATCCCGTCGGCGCCGGATTGCTGATCCTGTTCGGAGCGCCAGTCGCGCTGCCATTCGCCCTTCTGCACGGCGCCGGCAATGGCCTGTTCACGATCGCGCGCGGAACGCTTCCGCTGGCCATGTTTGGCGCCGTCGGATACGGCATGCGAACCGGCTGGCTGGCCGCGCCGGCGCGCATCCTGCAGGGTGCAGCGCCGCTGCTGTTCGGCCTTGTGCTGGATCAAGGTGGCCCGCGCGTCGCGCTGGCGCTCACAGGCGGGCTGACGTCGCTCGCGTTCCTGGCGCTCTTCTGGTTGAGGGCTCCGGTGGCGAAGCCGGAAACTGGCGTCCTCGTTCAAAATCCGATGAAGAATTGACGTGCTCCATCGACCGGTTGGCCTGTGGTGGGTCGACCGCCCGGCGGGCCGGGCGATCGAACTCGTCAGCGGTTACTGCTTCACATACTGGCAGCCGCCGTCCTTCATCGGACGGAACACCTGATCGCCGGGGACCTCCGCGAGCACCTTGTAGTAATCCCACGGCGCCTTGGATTCTTCCGGCTTCTTCACTTCGAGCAGGAACATGCTGTGCACCATGCGGCCGTCCTCGCGCAGGACGCCGTTATCGGTGAAGGCGTCGCGCACCGGCATCTCGCGCATCTTCGCCAGCACCGGCTTGGTGGCACGTGTGCCGGCCGCCTGTACCGATTTGAGATAGTGCAGCGTGGCGCTATAGGTCGCCGCCTGGTTCATGGTCGGCATCCGCTTCATCTTGTCGAAGAACTTCTTGCCGAAGGCGCGGGTGCGATCGTTGAGATCCCAGTAATAGGCCTCGGTGATGATCAGCCCCTGCGCCATCTTCAGGCCGAGCGAGTGGATGTCGGAGATGAACATCACGATGCCTGCGAGCTTCTGGCCGCCGGCGACGATTCCGAACTCGGACGCCTGCTTGATGGTGTTGATGGTGTCGCCACCGCCATTGGCCATGCCGATGATCTTGGCCTTGGACGATTGTGCCTGCAGCAGGAAGGACGAGAAGTCCGCCGTGTTGAGCGGGTGCTTGGCGCTGCCGACCACCTTGCCGCCCGCGGCGCGCACCACGTCGCCGGTGTCACGTTCGATGGAATGGCCGAACAGATAGTCCGCTGTGATGAAGTACCAGGAGTCGCCGCCCTGCTTGACGATGGCGCTGCCGACCGTGTGAGCGTTGCCATAGGTGTCGTAGGTCCAGTGCGCGGTATATGGCGAGCACGACTTGCCGGTGATGTCGGACGAGGCGGCGTCCGTGACGATCATGATCTTCTCGAACTGTTTCGACATCTCCATGCCGGCCAGCGCAGTGGCCGATGTCGGCATGTCGATGATCATGTCGACATTCTCGGCCTCATACCATTTGCGCGAGATGGTGGCGGCGACGTCGGCCTTGTTCAACGCATCTGCGGTGACCAGTTCGATCGGCTTGTCGAACATCTTGCCGCCGAATTCCTCGATGGCGATCTTGGCCGCCTCGACATTGCCCTGGCCGCCGATGTCGGCATAGACCGAGGCGAAGTCGGCGAGCACGCCGATCTTGAGCGGAAGCGTGTTGGCCTGCTGGGCCAGTGCGGAAGCGCCGAAAAGCAGCGAAATAGCAAACGTCGTAGCCGCAACCGTGCGGTGCGCGATCATTCAATCCTCCCCAAATTTTATACGCGCCGTTTTCGGCGTCGTGGGACGCAGCATGATGGGCGCGGAGCGGGGAGGCAATAGCGGCGTGAGGGATGTTTGGTCGCAGAAATCCGCCGCATTGCGGCGGGCGGAAAATTGGACCGGCGGCTAGCTCCGGCCGCGTCTTGCTTTGACGAAGGAGCTCAGCCGGCTGAACGTCGTTGGTTCAAAAATGCAGATCGCCAGCAGGATGAGCCAGGCCACGCAGAACAGGGGCAGCGGATGGCTTGTCGCGGGCCACAAATCCCAAATCACATAGGCTTGCGCGATTCCCGGAAGGAACATGGTCAGGAGCAAAGCGGTGAGTAGCGGGAGGTGGCTGAAAGTATAGAAGAAGGTGCAGGCATAGATCAGCATCGTGAGCAACAAGAGCCAGGTCAGGCTGGTTAGCCAGATCACGTCCCCGAGATAATGCGCGACCGCATAGGCCCCGATGAAGACGACGATCGTGGCGATCACACCGTCCGGATTGTAGAGGAATACGGCCAGTGCGGCTGCGGCAATAGACAATGCATCGACTAACCACTCGCGCGCCGTGTCATAGCGGCGGGCGAGATTGTCGGGACAGATCTCTGGAATGCAATTTCCACTCATCGGGAATGGGTCGTCGCAATTGGTGGATCCGTTCATTTCCAGCTGCAAGCGGAAGCGCCGAAAAGCCGCGAAACGGCAAGCGTCGTTGCAGAATCCGCTCAATGCTTCTCGCGGTGCCTATGAGCGCGGCTTGCGTTTGCTTCGGTGATAGGTGAGTGCCAGTCCGACGCAATGGCGCAGAGCGACTTCGGGAGGGGCGTCGTCGAGGCTGAGGATGATGCTTCGGTTACCGCCGTAGTTCAGGCCTTCGGGATACAGCGAGCGAAACGTTTCAACCAGATTGGTATTGCAATTGAAGTAGATCGCGTACCGGTTGGTGTCCTTGATCCGGTCGATCCGGATCGTGCTGCCGCTTCCGGTTGCCGTCGTGAGATAACTCGGCTGATTCCACTTCAGTGTCTCGTCGAGCGGGCCTACGCCTTCGATCCCTGCGGCCGTCTCGAAGATCAGTTGCCGGAGCGCCAAGAGCCTAGCCTTGATCGCCGGCGGATGCTGGTCGAATGCTGCTTTGACAGCTGGATCTGAAAAGCCTTGGGGAGGTCGCTTCGCCGTTCTGTTCGCATCCCGTATCGCAGTCATATGCGGTACCTCTGGTCAAAACGGCGGGCGGTTGATCCTCAGCTATCGACCTTCAGCGCCGCGATAAACGCTTCCTGCGGGATGTCGACCTTGCCGAACTGCCGCATCTTCTTCTTGCCTTCCTTCTGCTTCTCCAGAAGTTTGCGCTTGCGGCTGATATCACCGCCATAGCACTTCGCGGTCACGTCCTTGCGTAGCGCGCGGACGGTTTCGCGGGCAATCACCTTGCCGCCGATCGCCGCCTGGATCGGGATGACGAACATGTGCGGCGGAATCAGCTCTTTCATCTTCTCGACCATGGCGCGGCCGCGGCCTTCGGCGCGGGTGCGATGCACGAGCATCGACAGCGCATCGACCGGCTCGGCATTGACCAGGATCTGCATCTTGACGAGATCGGCGGCCTTGTAGTCGGTCAGATGATAGTCGAACGAGGCGTAGCCCTTCGAGATCGACTTCAGGCGATCGTAGAAATCGAACACCACTTCGTTGAGCGGCAGCTCGTATTTCACCATCGCGCGGGCGCCGACGTAAGTAAGTTCTTTCTGATTGCCGCGGCGTTCCTGACAGAGCTTCAGCACGCTGCCGAGATATTCGTCGGGCGTCAGGATCGTGGCTTCGATCCACGGCTCCTGGATCTCGGCGATCTTCACCACATCCGGCATGTCGATCGGATTGTGAATCTCGATCTCCTCGCCATCGGTGAGGTGCATCTTGTAGATCACGCTTGGCGCGGTCGCGATCAGGTTGAGATCGAATTCGCGGCTCAGGCGCTCCTGGATGATTTCCAGATGCAGCAGGCCGAGGAAGCCGCAGCGGAAGCCGAAGCCCAGTGCAGCCGAGGTTTCCATTTCGAACGAGAACGACGCGTCGTTCAGCCGCAGCTTGCCCATTGCGGCGCGCAGCGTCTCGAAGTCGTCGGCATCGACCGGGAATAGGCCGCAGAACACCACGGGGATGGCGGGCTTGAAGCCCGGCAGCATCTCGGTGACCGGCTTGCGGTCGTCAGTGATGGTGTCGCCGACGCGGGTGTCTGCGACTTCCTTGATGGCGGCCGTAATGAAGCCGATCTCGCCGGGGCCGAGTTCGTCCACATTGACCATCTTCGGCGTGAAGTATCCGACGCGCTCGACATCATAGGCGGCGTTGGTGCCCATCATGCGGACGCGCTGGCCCTTCTTCATGACGCCGTCGACGACGCGGATGAGGACGACGACGCCGAGATAGACGTCGTACCAACTATCGACCAGCAGCGCCTTCAGCGTGGCCTCACGATCGCCCTTCGGTGGGGGCAGCCGGTGCACGATGGCTTCCAGCACGTCAGGCACGCCCAGACCCGTTTTGGCCGAGATCATCAACGCGTCCGAGGCGTCGATGCCGATGACGTCCTCGATCTGCTTCTTCACCTGCTCGGGTTCTGCCGCGGGCAGATCGACCTTGTTGAGGATCGGCACGATTTCGAGATTGGCATCGAGTGCGTGATAGACGTTGGCCAGCGTCTGCGCTTCCACGCCCTGCGAGGCGTCGACCACCAGCAGCGCGCCTTCGCAGGCGGCCAGCGACCGCGAGACCTCGTAGGCGAAGTCGACGTGGCCGGGCGTGTCCATCAGGTTGAAGATGTAATCCTTGCCGTCCTTGGCCTTGTAATGCAGGCGGACGGTCTGCGCCTTGATGGTGATGCCGCGCTCGCGCTCGATATCCATCGAATCGAGCACCTGCTCCTTCATCTCGCGCGCCTGCAAGCCGCCGGTGATCTGGATCAGGCGATCGGCCAGCGTCGATTTGCCATGGTCGATATGGGCGACGATGGAGAAGTTGCGAACGTTCGAAATCGGGGAGGTTGTCATGCGCGCGGGATAGCATTCAGGCCCCGATGCGGCAACCTTAATGCGGGTTTCGGCCTGATTCCCGGCCCTGTTTCCGTCACGGCATCCTGATTTTACTCCGGCCCGAAACACGCTAGGCAGGGGCCCATGAGTACAATCGCTTCCTCTACCCCCGCCAAACGCCGGGGCTTGCTGTCGATCGGCCGCCGCGGCGCTGCGCGGCTCGTTGCCTGGGCGTGTGATCCGCAATTGAGCGTCCTGCTGGTGCTCGGCTTCACGATCGCCCATGTGGTGCTGTGGACCGCAATCCTGACCCAGGTAAAGGCGGCGCAGGACATCCATTTCGACGTCTCCGAGGGCTATGCCTGGGGGCAGAAGTTCCTGATGGGCTACGGCAAGCATCCGCCGTTGTCGGGCTGGATCTCGGGCGTCTGGTTCAGATTTTTCCCGCCGGTGGACTGGGCGACCTATCTGCTCGCCATGGTCACGGTCGGCATCGGAATGATCCTTTGCTGGGCGATTGCGCTGCGCGTGGTCGATCGGCGCCGTGCCTTTTTCGTGCTGCTGATGGTCGCGATCTATCCGATCTTCAATTTCAAGGGCTTCAAATACAATCCGGACCTGCTGCAGCTGGTAACTTTGCCGCTGGTGGTGCTGGCCTATTTGCACGCTTTCGAGAAGCGCTCGATTCGCTCCGGTGTATTGCTTGGCCTCGCCGCTGCGCTGGCGCTGATGACCAAATACTGGGTGGTGACGATGATCGGGGCCATCGGTCTGGCCGCGCTGATCCATCCGCAGCGGATGCTGTTCCTGCGCTCGCCGGCACCATGGATCGCCATCGCGACGATGGCGGCGGCGATGATTCCGCATCTCGACTGGGTGCGGCAGGTGGAATACGCGCCATTTCGTTACGCCGGCAATACCTATGCGATCTCGTCACGCTGGGAGAGTTTGCAGCTGGCGTGGGGCTATGTTGGCCACAATATCGCGCTGCTGCTGTTGCCGCTGGGTCTGGCCGCTGCGGTGCTGGCCTGGGGGCCACGCTGGTGGGCGTCGGTGGCGCGCGATCCCCGCGCATTCGTCAAGCGACCGTGGTCACTGACGACCAATCCCGGTGTCCGCAAGGATCAGGCCCTGAATATCTGGCTGATCCAGGCCATTGTCGCCGTCGGGCCGCCGATCGGTGCGTTGTTGTTCGACGTTTATATCAAGACCGATTGGGGTATCTCGCTGTTCTTCCTGGTGCCGCTGGCGGTCATTGCGATCCCGGCGCTGAAGATGCCGCGGGTCGCGCTGGTACGGCTCGCCGCGATCTGGCTGGTGCTGTCGCTGGTCACGCTCGCCGCCGCACCGCAGATCGCCATCGCGTCACTGCCGCGCGATGCCAACGGCAATTTCGCCCACATCTCCTATTCGCAGCTCGCGCGCGAACTCACCGAAGTCTGGCACAAGCGCTTCCACACGCGCTGGAGCGAGGTCGTGGGCTTCGTTGATGTCGCCGAGCAGATGACGTTCTACAGTCCCGATCATCCGCTGCCGCTGACGCCTTACGAGCCGTGGCCGTCAGGCGTGACGTCGATGGCCGAAGCGAAGCGTAACGGCTTCATCGGAATCTGCATGGTCGGTGACTGGAAATTCGATCGCTGCGAAGCGTGGATGAAGGACAATCTGCCGAATGCCGAACGTATCGTGATGTCGACGCGACGCTTCTTCAAGGGCAATGTCGGCACGACCACGCGGTGGAATGTCTATGTGGTGGCGCCTGGCGCGATGAAATAGCCGTTCGCTGACGAAGCAGCTTTCGGCGAACCGCTACTCTTCGCCGAACTTGTTGGTCACAAGCTCGGTGATCGCATCCAGCGCCGCTTGAGCTTCGGCGCCTTTGGCAGTGACCATGATGCTGGTCCCGGGTCCGGCGGACAGCATCATCAGGCCCATGATGGATGTACCGCCAACGGTCTCGCCGTTGCGTGTCACCGTGACGTCGGCATTGAAGCGTTCGACCATCTGCACGAATTTGGCAGAGGCGCGCGCATGAAGGCCACGCTTGTTGGTAATCGGAATCTCGCGGGAGACGCTGCCGGACACCGTCGTATCGTCTGGGCTGTCGCTCATTTGCCGGCGAGAACGCGGCTGGCGATGGTGACGTATTTGCGGCCGGCTTCCTGTGCCATGGCGATCGCATCGGGCAGCGTGCGCTCTTCGCGCACCTTTGCGAGCTTCACCAGCATGGGCAGGTTGATACCGGCGAGAACCTCGACCTTCGGCCGGCTCATGCAGGAGATCGCTAGATTCGATGGCGTGCCGCCGAACATATCAGTGAGGATGGCAACGCCATCGCCACTGTCGACGCGATTGACCGCTTCGATAATGTCGCTGCGACACAAATCGGAATCGTCTTCGGCGCCGATCGTCACGGCTTCAATTTGTTTTTGCGGACCCATTACGTGCTCAAGCGCCGCCTTAAACTCGTCGGCAAGGCGCCCATGGGTCACAAGTACTAGACCAATCATCGGAAACTCCTCGTGGGTGCTTTTGGTGCACCGCACGAAAGGGCCACTTTGACCATCCAGAGCCCCTATGCAAGAGGGCTCTTCGCGAATCTCCCTTAAATTGCACGGATGCGGCGGGAAGTAGCGCGGGTCTATTCGGTGGCGATAGTGGGACTAATATGGTTACCAATTCCCTTCGAGCAATCGTCCAAAGGTCGCACTGCGGCTAAACCATCGTTTGTAATAAGTGCGGCTACGACCAATGGTAGTGGTGAAAAGCCTGTCCCGACCGGGATTCGGGGCAATTCAACGCCCTCCAGTGTGGTTTTGAGCGCTTCCGGCTCTGGCAGGCGCGCAGCGTCGGTGGCGGCGAGATCGACCACCAGCCCGACGATGGCGCCGGTAGCGCAGTCCAGACGCCGGATTCCGAGCCCCCTGACCTCAAGCAGCCCGACCAGTTCGGGCGCCGGCCGTACCCACAGTTTTCCATCCCTGACATCCAGATGCACCCGGTCGTCGCCGACCAGCATGGCCTCGGGAAGCTGTCCGCTCTGAGCGGCGAGGATCAGGTCGAAGACCAGCCGCGATTTCCCGGAGCCGGACGGCCCCCGGATCAGGACGGCGCGGTCATCGACCAGTACGGCGGAGGCATGGATGCTTTTGCCATCCGCGCTCATGTGGCCGGCAACCGTACCACGAAGCGTGCACCCAGCACCGGGATCTCGCCGTCGGCGTTGGCCGGGCCGATGCGGTTCTCCGCCCAGATCGTACCGCTATGGGCTTCGACGATCTGCTTGGAAATCGACAGGCCCAGACCGGAATTCTGGCCAAAGCCCTGATGTGGGCGGTCGGTGTAAAAGCGTTCGAAGATCCGTTCGAGTGCATCCAGTCCGATGCCGGGGCCGTCGTCATCGACCACGATCTCGATCTTGCCTTTCAGGCGACGGCAGACGATCCGCACCTTGCCGCCCGGCGTCGAGAATGACTGCGCATTGGTGACGAGATTGGTGATGACCTGACCGAGGCGGGAATCGTGGCCCGGCACTGAAAAGGCGTCGGTGGCAGCGCCTTCGAAGCGGACTTCAACGCCGACGTCATGACCGAGCTTGGTTTCGTTGGCGACCGAGGTCAGCGTGGTCAGCAACCGTCGGACATCGACGGGCGCCGTGTCGTTGCGCTGGAGTTCGGCATCGAGACGGCTGGCGTCGGAAATATCCGAGATCAACCGGTCAAGCCGCCGCACGTCGTGTTCGATCACCGCGAGCAGGCGGCCACGGCTGTTGTCGTTCTTCGCCAGCGGGAGTGTTTCCACGGCGGAGCGCAGCGAGGTCAAAGGATTCTTGAGCTCGTGGGAGACGTCGGCCGCGAACATCTCGATCGCCTCGATGCGGTTATAAAGCGCATCGGTCATGTCGCGCAGCGCGCCGGAGAGATGCCCGATCTCGTCGCGGCGGCGCGTGAAATCCGGGATCTCGACACGGGTGCGGATGCGGCGACGAACGCGTTCGGCGCTGTCGGCAAGACGTCGCACCGGACCTGCAATGGTCGATGCCAGCAGCAGCGACAGCACGATCATCACCACGGCCGCGACCGCAAAGACTTTCAGAATCGCCAGACGTTCGGCGGTCACCATCTGATCGATGTCGTCGCCCTGGGTCGACAGCATCAGCGAACCATGGACGGCGCGGAAGCGCTGCACTGGCACGGCGACCGAGACGATGACTTCGCCCCGTTCGTTGATGCGCACCATGCTGCTCTTCAGACCGTCGAGCGACTGTTGCACTTCCTGATAGCCGTTGCCGTTTTCCGGACCAAGTTCGCGATACAGCGGAAGGTCGCCGCGATTGAGCCAGGTTCGGACCGCGATCATTGTGCGTTCGGCAAAGCCGGGCTTCTCGGTGGTCGGCGGCGGCAGTTCGAAACGCAGCACATCGCCGCGGCCATAAAGGCTGCGGCTGTCGAGGATCAGCACGCCGTCGCGGTCGTAGATGCGCGCGCGCGTCTTGGTCGGGGAGATCAGCCGCCGCAGCACCGGCGCGACGCGCTCGGGATTGATCGGAAAATCAAGGCCGGAGAGTTCGTCCGGCACGCCATAGGTTTCGCCGGGCTTGAGATCCAGCAAGCGGTCGGGATCGATCGTGATCGTATTGGTTTCGACGGTGGCCGAAGCGGCAATGGCGCTGGCGATGATTTCGGCCTGTACCAGCAGGCTCTGCGCGCGTGCGTCGATCAGGCCGGCGCGAAACTGCGAGAGATAGAGAATGCTGGCGACCAGCGCGCAGAGGCCGGCGAGGTTGAGCGAGACGATGCGGCGCGTCAGGCTCGAAAAGGTCAGCGCAACGAAGAACTGCCGGGCACGGCGCAGCCAGTCGAGCGGGCGCTGCCAGCCGCGACGGGTGCGATCGGCATCGCCGCCTGCCGCATGCGGCGACGTGCCGTCGGCGTCCAGGCTTTCATCAGGCTGCGTACGATCCAGCAATGCCAAAACTGCCCGGTTGTTGTCGATATCTGCGATGCGCCACGCCGCGCTCATTGTTGCGTGTGCGGATGCGCATTCTAGCGCAGCACGGCCGAGCCGTCAGGCCCCCAGCCGTGCCGCGGGAACCCTTACAGATCAGGTTTCCTTGAAGCGATAACCGACGCCATACAGTGTCTCGATCATCTCGAAGTCGTCGTCGACGACCTTGAACTTCTTGCGCAGCCGCTTGATGTGGCTGTCGATGGTGCGATCGTCCACATAGACCTGATCGTCATAGGCGGCATCCATCAGCGCGTTGCGGCTCTTCACCACGCCGGGGCGCGTCGCCAGCGCCTGCAGGATCAGGAACTCGGTGACGGTCAACGTGACCGGCTCGTTCTTCCAGGTGCAGGTGTGACGTTCCGGATCCATCCGCAGCAAACCGCGATCGAGCGCCTTGGCGTCGGTCTCCTTCGGAGCGGCAGTCGGGTCCTTCGGCGCGGCGCGGCGCAGCACGGCCTTGACGCGCTCGACCAGCAGACGCTGCGAGAACGGTTTGCGGATAAAATCGTCGGCGCCCATTTTCAGGCCGAACAGCTCGTCGATCTCCTCGTCCTTCGACGTCAGGAAGATCACCGGCAGATCGGACTTCTGGCGCAGACGGCGCAAGGTCTCCATGCCGTCCATGCGGGGCATCTTGATATCGAGGATTGCGAGGTCCGGCTGGCTCGTGCGGAAGCCATCGAGTGCGGAAGCACCATCCGTATAGGTCATGATGCGGTAGCCCTCGGCTTCCAGCGCGATCGATACGGATGTGAGAATGTTACGGTCGTCGTCGACCAGTGCGATAGTTGGCATGAGCCTGCTTTCCGAAGCGGGATGGGCTATCCGGCAGAATTCAACAATCCGCCGTATGAGGTGGCCTTAAGAACACAGTCAACGAGCAATGCAAGCTGGGCTGAAGTGTGGCCGAGTTCCCTGAACGCTTGAATGACGCGTGGGTTCCGTAGATGTATAGACCTCCCGGGGAAGAAGAAATAGCCACTTTTTGCAATGAAATACGGGATTTAACCATGCAGCCGACCCCTGATTTCGACCCCTCGCGCGTCACCCGGTCGCTGTTGCGGCGCAGTCGGCAGGGGGCGCTGGCTACCCTGGCCGTCGGTTCCGGCGATCCTTATTGTGCGCTGGCCAATGTCGCCAGCCACCCGGACGGGTCGCCGATTCTCCTGATTTCCCGGCTGGCGCTTCATACCCGCAATATTCTGGCCGATGCCCGCGTCTCGCTGATGCTTGATGAGCGAGCGCCGGGGGACCCCCTGGAGGGCTCACGCATTATGCTCGGCGGTATCGCGCAGGAGGCCAGCGACAGCGAAAAATCGCTGCTGCGCCGGCGCTATCTCAGCGTCCATCCATCCGCGCAAGTCTTTGTGGATTTTAAGGATTTTTCGTTCTTCCGGATCAAGCCGAAGAGTGCCCATCTGGTGGCCGGCTTTGGCCGTATCGACGACCTGAAGCCGGAGCAATTTCTGACCGATCTCACCGATGCCGAAGGGATGTTGGAGGCCGAGGAGGGCGCTGTTGCTCATATGAACGCCGATCATCTCGATGCGCTTAATCTCTATGCAACGAAGCTTCTCCACGCGGACGCAGGCGACTGGCGGTGCACCGGATGCGATCCGGATGGCATGGACCTGCAGAACGGCGCGACGGTGATCCGGCTGGACTTTCCGCGGCGGATTGTCACTCCGGGTGCATTGCGGCAAGTCCTGAAGGAACTCGCAGAGCAGGCCCGCGCTTTGAAGAATTGAGCGGTATCAAGTGCCGTGCTGGAATAAACCAAATATGCGGACAGCAGCTTGGCATTTCACATCTTCGTCACTATTAGATCGCCGGGTTACGGCCTCGGTGGTTATAATGACGGCTACCGCTGCTGACGTGCGATTGAAGACAGTTGCACAGGTCGGATATGCGGACTCAAGGAGGAATATTCCGTGCAAGAGACGGGCGTACGCAACGGTGCCTATGGCGCCGACAAATTCGGACTGAAAAATCTCAAAGCGGTGAACTGGAATCTCGGCGCGCCGCAGCTTTACGAATATTCGCTGCGTAACGGCGAAGCCGAATTGTCGTCCGATGGCGCGCTCTGTGCTGACACGGGTGAATTCACCGGCCGCAGCCCGAAGGACAAGTTCACCGTCAAGGACGCTTCCACCGAACAGATGTGGTGGGCTGGCAATCAGGCGATCACGCCGGAGCAGTTCGAAGCGCTCTATATCGATTTCAAGAAGCACGCCGAAGGCATGACCCTGTTCGCGCAGGACCTTTATGGCGGCGCCGATCCGAGTTTCCAGATCAAGACCCGCGTGTTCACCGAACTCGCATGGCACTCCCTGTTCATCCGCACGCTGCTGATCCGTCCGGAAGCCGCTGCGTTGAAGGACTTCGTGCCTGAACTCACCATCATCGACCTGCCGAGCTTCAAGGCCGATCCCAAACGTCACGGCTGCCGTTCGGAAAACGTCGTAGCAATCGATTTCGCCCGCAAGATCGTCCTGATCGGCGGGTCTTATTATGCCGGCGAGATGAAGAAGTCGGTCTTCACCACGCTGAACTACTATCTGCCCGCCAAGGGCGTGCTGCCGATGCATTGCTCGGCCAATGTCGGCCCCGACGGTGACAGCGCGATCTTCTTCGGCCTCTCCGGAACCGGCAAGACCACGCTCTCGGCCGATCCGAAGCGCACGCTGATCGGCGATGACGAGCATGGCTGGGGCAAGGACGGCATCTTCAATTTCGAAGGCGGCTGCTACGCCAAGACCATCAAGCTCTCCGAGGAAGCCGAGCCCGCGATCTATGCGGCGAGCAAGCGCTTCGGCGCGGTGCTGGAAAACGTCGTGCTCGACGCCAATACCCGCCTGCCGGATTTCGACGATGGTTCGAAGACCGAGAACACCCGTTCCGCCTATCCGCTCGACTTCATCCCGAATGCCTCGCGCACCGGCCGCGCGCCGCAGCCGAAGAATGTGGTGATGCTCGCCGCCGACGCGTTTGGCGTGCTGCCGCCGATCGCCAAGCTGACTCCGGCGCAGGCGATGTATCACTTCCTGTCCGGCTACACCGCCAAGGTCGCCGGCACCGAGCGCGGCCTCGGCAACGATCCGGAGCCGGAATTCTCGACCTGCTTCGGCTCGCCCTTCCTGCCGCTCGATCCCTCGGTCTATGGCAACATGCTGCGTGACCTGATCGCCAAGCACAATGTCGACTGCTGGCTGGTCAATACCGGCTGGACCGGTGGCAAGTATGGCGTCGGTTCGCGCATGCCGATCAAGGTGACCCGCGCGCTGCTGACTGCGGCGCTGAACGGCTCGCTGCGCAACGTGGAATTCCGCACCGACAAGTATTTCGGCTTCGCGGTCCCGACCGCGCTGGATGGCGTGCCGTCGGAGATCCTCGATCCCGTCAACACCTGGAAGGACAAGGCCGAATTCGACGCGACTGCGCGAAAACTGGTCGGCATGTTCCAGAAGAACTTCGCCAAGTTCGAAGCCCAGGTTGACGCGGATGTCCGCGCCGCTGCGCCGGATGTGAAGCTGGCCGCGGAGTAATTCGCTGCTTTGATTATGAGTGCGAAAGGGCGGCCGTAAGGCCGCCCTTTTTCATGTCACGCGGAACCTATCAGCCGTCATGCCCGGCCAGCGCGAAGCGAGCTTCGTTAGATGTGCCGGGCATCCACGTCTTGGTCATACAAAAAGACGTGGATGGTCGGGGCAAGCCCGGCCATGACGAAACCGTTAGTCGGAATGCGATGCACGACCAGCTAGAACGCGAAGACTGGATTGCTTCGTCGCAAGGGCTCCTCGCAATGACGGCTGACAGGCAAGGACACTTCAGATGAAAAACGTCATGCTCACCTGGCCGTTCTGGGCGCTGCTGTCCGCGGGCTTTGCGGCGCTCACGGCGATCTTCGCCAAGATCGGCATCGAGAACGTCAATTCCGATTTTGCCACTTTCATCCGCACCATCGTTATCCTGCTGGCCGCGGGCATGATGGTCTATGTCACCGGCAACTGGCAGTCGCCGTCCAATGTATCAGTGAAGACGTGGGTGTTTCTGGTGCTGTCTGGTTTCGCGACCGGAGCATCGTGGATCTGCTACTTCCGCGCGCTGAAACTTGGCAATGCCGCGCAGGTGGCGCCGATCGACAAGCTCAGTGTGGTGTTCGTGGCGGTGTTTGCCGTGTTGTTTCTCGGCGAGAAATTGTCGCTGCCGAACTGGCTCGGCGTCATCCTGATCGCCTGCGGCGCGGTGCTCGTTGCGTATCGCGCGTGAGCACCGTCGCGCTTACGTTGCCTTTCGTGCCTGCAGACTCGGTGTGCCCGGCAAATCGCCAGCAACCGGCACGCCCCAGATATCATCGGCATATTCGCGGATGGTGCGGTCTGACGAGAACCAACCCATCCGCGCGGTGTTGAGGATCGCGGCGCGACTCCAAGCTGAGCCGGCCCTCCACCGCGTGTCGATGCCGCGCTGGGCTTCGTAATAGGAGTCGAAGTCGGCCGAGACCACATAGTGATCGAGATGGCGCAACGCGTGGCCGACGGAAGCATAGCGGCCGGGATCGTCCGGCGAGAATGCGCCGGTCTCGATGGCCTGGATGGCGCGGCCGAGATTGGGCGATTTGTTGATGACGTCGGAGGCGTCGAGGCCCTTGGCGCGGCGCTCGACAACTTCAGCAGCGGTCATGCCGAAGATCGCGATATTCTCCGGGCCGACATTGTCGCGGATTTCGATATTGGCGCCATCCAGCGTGCCGATGGTCAGCGCGCCGTTCAGCGAGAGCTTCATATTGCCGGTGCCGGAGGCTTCCATGCCGGCGGTCGAGATCTGCTCGGAGAGATCGGCCGCGGGAATGATGACTTCCGCGAGGCTGACATTGTAGTCCGGCAGGAACGCGACCTTCAGCTTGCCGCCGATCGTCGTATCGTTGTTGACGATATCGGCGACGTCATTGATCAGGCGAATGATCAGCTTGGCATAGCGATAGCTCGCTGCCGCCTTGCCGGCGAAAATCTTGACGCGCGGCACCCAGTCCTTGCCCGGCTCGTCCTTGATCGCCTGATACAGCGCGACTGTTTCAATGAGGTTGAGCAATTGTCGCTTGTATTCGTGGATGCGCTTGATCTGCACGTCGAACAGCGCCGAGGGATCGGCCTGAACGCCGAGCTTCTCGCCAATCACGCGCGCGAGCGCGAGTTTGTTGTGATGCTTGACCTTGCGGAATTCCTGCTGGAACGCGGCATCGCCGGCAAAAGCCTCGAGCTTGATGAGCCGCGTGGGATCGTCGAGCACGGCTTCGCCGCAGGTGGCGCGCAACAGGTCGGTGAGCTTCGGATTGGCCAGCATCAGCCAGCGGCGGAAAGTAATGCCGTTGGTCTTGTTGGTGATGCGGCCGGGATAGAGCTGGTTGAGGTCGTGGAACACGGTCTCCTTCATCAGCTCCGAATGCATCGCCGACACGCCATTGATGCGGTGCGAGCCGATGAAAGCGAGATTGCCCATGCGCACGCGGCGGCCGGAGGTCTCGTCGATGATCGAGACCGAAGCGCGATAGGCGGTGTCGCCGGGGCGCGTGGCATCGGCGCGGTCGAGATGCGCTTCGTTGATGCGATAGATGATTTCGAGATGCCGCGGTAGCAGCCGCTGGAACAGTTCGACCGGCCAGGTCTCCAGCGCTTCGGGCAGCAGCGTGTGATTGGTGTAGGACAAGGTCGCGTTGGTGATCTGCCACGCGGCATCCCAGCGCATATTGTGCTGATCGACCAGGATGCGCATCAGCTCGGCGATGGCCAGGCTCGGATGCGTGTCGTTCATCTGCACCGCCGCCTTGTTGGCGAGGCCACGCAGATTACCGTCGGAATGGAGGTGACGTTTGACGAGATCCTGCAGCGAGGCGGAGACGAAGAAGTACTCCTGGCGCAAACGCAATTCGCGGCCGGCGGCGCTCTCGTCGTTCGGATAGAGGAACTTGCAGATCGCCTCGGCGCGCGCCTGCTCGGCGCTGGCGCTGACATAGTCGCCTGTGTTGAAGACGTCGAGCCGCAGCGGATCCGGCGCGCGCGCCGACCACAGCCGCAGCGCGTTCACATGCTGACCACGCCAGCCGACGATGGGTGTGTCATAGGCAACGGCCTCGACGGTCTCGCCGGGATGCCAGATGACCTGCTTGCGGCCCTTGCCGTCCTCGACGGTCTCGATGCTGCCACCGAAATAGACGTTATACGTGACTTCCCGCCGCGGTAGTTCCCACGGATTGCCAAAGCCGAGCCACTCGTCGGGATATTCCTGCTGCACGCCGTGCGAGATGACCTGACGGAACAGGCCGAAGTTGTAGCGGATGCCGTAGCCAAAAGCTGGAATGCCAAGCGTTGCCATGCTCTCCATGAAGCAAGCGGCGAGGCGGCCGAGGCCGCCATTGCCGAGCGCTGCATCCGGCTCGCATTTGCGGAGTTCGTCGAGGCCGACACCAAGATCGCCGAGCGCGGCTTCGAACAGCGGCAGCAGGCCCATATTGTTCAGCGCATCGGTGAACAGGCGGCCGATCAGGAATTCCAGCGAGAGATAATAGACCCGCTTGCGGCCGGCGTCGTAGCTCTCTTTGTCCGAGCTCAGCCAGCGATGCACCATGCGGTCGCGCAGCGTCAGGGCGGCAGCCTTGTACCAGTCGTGCTTGGTGGCGAATGCGGCTTCCTTGCCGATTGCCAGCCTCAATTTGACGAGAATAGCGCTCTTGATGTCGGCAAGCGCCAGTTCATCGACAGCCGTATTCTCGGGCTGGAATTTTGCTGGGACTGATAGATCTGACAAACCGGCCATCCTGAGCTGTGTCACTGACCAAAATCATACGCGCATTTGGCTGCTCCCGGAACCCGTGGGGGTGGCGAGCTTTTGCCATGGAGCTGCCCGGGATTTGGGCAGGCACGCGAGAACCGAATTTATAAAAATTGGAACAAATTAAGAACAAATTAGTAAGCTATTGATATTCCGAGGTGATTCGTTGCCTTCGCCTACAATATCTATGGTCTGTTCAAGCTCGCGAGGACTAGATGTCCACCATTGCCTTCGATCAGTTTGCTCTCACCCGCATAGCCGACTTTGCGCGGTCGCTGTCGCGGCTGCATTTGATGGCGCGCCGGCATCCGATCGATGACGATCAGATCGATCGCGAGTTCAACACCGTTTGCCTCTCGGTCTGGGGCTATACGACGGACGACATCAGCGATGACCTGTTCTCGCTGGAAGATCACGCCTGGCTCGATCAGCTCGACGAGGCGCATGCGCGGATATTTGCGGCCGAGCAGGGCTACGACCTCGTCGACGACCACGGCATGCTCACCGACTGGTGGGGCTATTGCTGGATGATTCTCGCCGAGAAGCGCGGATTGCTGACGTCGGAGAATCGCGCTGCGGCGCGTGCGGAGATCGAAGAGAAGTATCTCTCGGCACCGAACGTGATCGGCGTCATCGTCGGGCGATGATCTATTGAAGCTCGGCGCGCTTGGCGCGGGCCGTTGGCGCGCTCTTCGGCACGACGGTTGTGGCAGCAGCCGGCGCTGCATCACGCGCGGCTTCCGACATCGGCGCTTCGTCGGTGATCATTTCTGCAGAGACCGGTGCCACCTTCATCTCGCCGAGCCGGGCACGGACATCCGAGGTCAGGCCGGGATAATTCGCAACCGGCGTGAATTCCGCAGTCTGGGTGTTGCCGGTGCGGACACCCGAGAAAGCGACAAGGCCATTTGTGGTGGCGATCACATCGCCGGGACGCAGCGACGTATCGAGCGTGAGATCGACCGGCGCCAGGCCCGCGGGATCGCGGCCGTTGCAGGTGCAGTCGGCCTTCAGCGCCTTGCGATAGGCGAAGGCGTTTTCCAGATCGTTGTAACGCTCACCGGTGCTCGATGATGCGTTCTCGATGCTGCTGCCGAACAGGACCTTGGTGGTCGCCGCCGGGCAGAATGCCTGGCACATCTGAGCGGCGCTCATGCCGCGGCCGAGTGGAAAATATTTGCCGTCGCAGGTGCGCACGCAGAAGGCGGGACCGGAGCCCCCGATAGATGCGCTGCGCTGCTGTGGCGGCGCTTCGGCCGGCGTGTTGAGGCCGAACGGATCGGAGAAGAAATTGCTCTCCGGCGCGGGCGCGCCGCGGCGCTGCTGCTGTTTCTGCGGCTGGCCGCCGCCGAACAGGAAGTCGAAGAAATTCTGCGCAGATGCCGTCTGCGGGGTCAGTCCGACGAGGCTCATCGCCGTCAGCAGCACCAGGGGACGCACGACACGCGAGGATGTTCGATTGTGACGCAACGCCAGCTCCGCGACCGCATGTCAGTGCCCGAGCGAAAACGCTCCGGTGCGGTGTCATGTTAGGGCGTCATGGTAAATGAATGGTAACCAGCGCGGCGCGCTAGATGAAAAACACCCATGTCATCACCAGGAAGACCGGGATCAGCACCGCACCCGACCACAGGATGTAACCGAAGAAGCTTGGCATTTTTATGCCCGCGTCGCGGGCGATGGCATAGACCATGAAATTCGGGGCGTTGCCGATATAGGTGTTGGCGCCCATGAACACTGCACCTGCTGAAATCGCCGCCAGCGTCGCCGCGCCCGATGCCATCAATGTCTTGGCGTCACCGCCGGTGAGTTCGAAGAACACCAGATAGGTTGGCGCATTGTCGAGGAACGACGACAGGATGCCGGTGAGCCAGAAATAGGCGGCATTGTTCGGCGTGCCGTCGGCATGGCTGACGAGCGCCACCAGCGGCGCAAACGGGCCATTGGCGCCAGCCTGCAGCATGGCCATGACCGGCACGATGCAAATGAAAATGCCGGCGAACAGCAGTGCGACTTCCTCGATCGGCCCCCATTTGAAATCGTTCGCCTTGCGGTGCTCGGTCTTTGTCAGCCACAGCGACGCAAATGTCACCAACACGAAAATCACGTCGCGCAGTAAATCCTGCAATGCGAGCGGCGTGCCGAGCACGGTGAAAGTGATGCCGGGCTTCCAGCTCGCGCTCATCAGGATCGCGCCGATGATTACGACCAGCAGCAGCAGGTTGATCTTGCCGTGCAGATGAACAGGCGAATCCGGCGTCGGGTCTTTCTTCCTGGGAAAGTTGCCTTCGCGATGATGCAAATAGACATCGAGCACCATGAAGATCGCCAGCACGATGCCGGCCGCGAACAGCGTTTCCGGAAAAATGTGCACCGTGGTCCAGAAGAAATCGACGCCGCGGAGGAAGCCAAGGAAGAGTGGGGGATCGCCGAGCGGTGAGAGCGAGCCGCCGATATTCGAGACGAGGAAGATGAAGAACACCACCACGTGGACGTTAGTGCGACGATCGTCATTGGCGCGGATCAGCGGCCGGATCAGGATCATCGACGCGCCGGTGGTGCCGACCACGCTCGCGATCAGCGTGCCGAAGCCAAGCAGCACCGTATTGGTGAACACGCTGTCATGCAGGTTGCCTTCGACATAGATTCCGCCGGCCACCGTGAACAGCGCCAGCAGGAGCAGAATGAAGGGCATGTATTCGAGCAGCACGGTGTGGGAGAGCGTGTGCACCACGGTCGTTGCATCAGTCACGAAGAACAGCGGCACGATCACCAACGCGGCCCAGAACGCGGCGAACTTGCCGTAATGGCGCTCCCACAGGTGATGATAGAGCACCGGCCCCGTGGCGATACACAGCAGGATGCCGGCAAATGGTAATGCCCACAGCAGCGACAGTCTGGTGCCATCGAGGCCGCCCTCGGCTGCATGCGCCATATCGGGCGCAAGCGTGACAATGAGGAGCAAAGCAGCGAGGGCGATGAAGCGAAGCAAAAGGTGACCTTTCACTGCGTCCTTGCGCGCATTGTGCGCGAACGGAGCCGATGAAGGATCAACCCTTCAGAAATTCCCCGGCCTTGTAAAGCGAGCGAAACGCCACGCCGGCCTTGGCAAAGGTTTCGGCTGCGCCTTCATCGCGATCAACCATGGTGAACACCAGCACGACTTCGCCGCCGGCCTCGCGCACGGCGTCGAGCGCCTTCACGGCAGAGCCACCAGTGGTGGTGACGTCCTCGACAATGACGATGCGCTTACCCTCCAGCGTCTCGCCCTTGGCGAGGCCTTCGACGGCGAGGCGCGCGCCATGTTCCTTCGGCTTCTTGCGGACGAAGAAGGCCGCGATCGGATGGTTCTTCAGCCAGGAGAGCTGCGCCAGCGCGCCGGCCAGCGGTACGGCGCCCATCTCCAGCCCGCCGACATAATCGAGATTGTCGTCGCGCAGCGCGTCGTAGGTCAGCTCGGCCAGCAGGGCCGCGCCTTCCGGGTGGCACATCGTGGGTTTCAGGTTGAAATAGAAATTGCTCTTGCGGCCCGAAGCCAGCGTGATCTCGCCATAACCGAACGAACGGTCGCGGATGATCTCGAACAGGCGGGCGCGGGCGGCTGATTTGGTCAATGGCATGTCTCTGTTGAAACGGTCTCTGTGCTGAACCGGGCGCAATCTATCGGCGCTTTCCGGCACATTCCAGACTGGCGCGGGCCTCGTCAACACTCTCGGGCCGTTTTACCGCCCATCGAGACGATGCTACAGACCGGGCAACAAGATCGGGCAAGACCGGAAGAGGAATCGCATGACTATCGAGCTGCACACCTGGAATACGCCGAATGGCCGCAAGATCTCCGTCGCACTGGAGGAAATGGGCCTGCCTTACAAGGTCTTCCCGGTGCATATCGGCAAGGGCGAGCAGATGAAGCCCGAATTCCTGAAAATCAGCCCGAACAACAAGATCCCGGCTATCGTCGATCCCGACGGCCCGGACGGCAAGCCGGTCAGCGTGTTCGAATCCGGGGCCATCCTGCTGTATCTCGGCGAGAAGACCGGCAAATTCCTGCCCAAATCCCTCGGCGAGCGCATCCCGGTGCTGGAATGGCTGATGTGGCAGATGGGGGGCTTCGGTCCGATGCCCGGCCAGGTGCATCATTTCATCGCGCTGGAGGACGAAACCCAGCGCGTCTATGGGCTGAAGCGCTATTCGGACGAGACGCGCCGGCTCTATGGCGTGCTGGATCGTCGCCTGGCCGACCATGAATTCGTTGCCGGCGCGCTCTCGGTGGCTGATTTCGCCATCCTCGGCTGGGCCTGGCGCCATGAGCGCCACAAGGTGTCGTTCGCCGATTTCCCGAATGTCGGCCGCTGGTACGATGCGTTGATGGCGCGTCCGGGTGTGAAGCGCGGCATGGACGCGAAGCTGGATTAAGCCCGCTTTGTCTCCAGCGCCATCCGCACGGCGAGACCGGCCAGCACCGTGCCCATCAGCCAGCGCTGCAGCTTGAGCCAGGTCGGTCGCTCGCCGAGAAACAGGGCGATCGACCCGGCGCCGAGCGCGATCAGCCCGTTGACGCCGACGCTGATGATCGTCTGCGTCGATCCGAGCACCAGCGACTGCGTCAGCACGCTGCCGGCCGTGGGATCGATGAATTGCGGCAGCAGCGCCAGATACAGCATCGCGATCTTTGGATTGAGCAGATTGGTGACGAAGCCCATGACGAACAGCTTGCGCGGGCTGTCGATGGCGAGCTTCTTGACCTGGAACGGCGAGCGTCCGTTCGGCTTCAGCGCCTGCCATGCCAGCCACAGCAGATAGGCCGCACCGGCGAGCCTCAGCGCGTCATAGGCGTAAGGGACTGCGAACAGCAGCGCGGTGATGCCGAAGGCCGCGCACAGCATGTAGAAGATGAAACCCAGTGCGACGCCGCCAAGCGACACCATGCCGGCCGCAGGCCCCTGCGTGATCGAGCGCGAGATCAGATAGATCATGTTCGGTCCCGGCGTCAGCACCATGCCGAGCGAGACGAGGGCGAAGCCGAGCAGGGACGTGAGATGGGGCATGGGACTACTCGCAGGCTGGGAATGGTCGTTGTGTAGCCCATGCGATGGCGTCGGACCATTTCGGATTCAGCATCGCAGATAGTCGAAATCCATCTGCAATGCCGTTCGTGGGCGGTAAAACTAGTGCGCCTCTTCCCAGTTATCCGCCGCGCGCGCATCGACCTGCAGCGGCACCGACAGCAGCACCGCCGGGAACGGCGCGTCCTGCATCGTGTGCTGCACGATCGGCAGCGTCGCCGCGACTTCGTCGTCGGGGACCTCGAAGATCAGTTCGTCATGCACCTGCAGCAGCATCTTGGCTGAGAGTTTCTTCTCCGCCAGCGCGTCTCCCATCCGCGTCATGGCGCGGCGGATGATGTCGGCGGCGGTGCCCTGCAGGCGGGCATTGATGGCGGCGCGTTCGTTGAAGGCGCGGATCGAAGCGTTGCTTGCCTTGATGTCCGGGTAGTGGCACTTGCGGCCGAACAGGGTCTGCACATAGCCGTGCTCCCGGCAGAAATCGCGCGTCTGATCCATGTAAGCGCGGATGCCAGGGAAGCGTTCGAAGTACTTCTTGATATAGGCGCCGGCTTCCTCGCGGGGGATGCTGAGCTGGTTGGCGAGGCCGAAGGCCGAAATGCCGTAGATGATGCCGAAATTGATCGCCTTGGCGCGGCGGCGGATTTCCGCCGGCATGTCCTTGACCGGCACGCCGAACATTTCCGAAGCCGTCATGGCGTGAATGTCGAGGCCGTCCTGGAAGGCCTGTTTCAGCACAGGGATATCGGCGATCTCTGCCAGCAGTCGCAATTCGATCTGCGAGTAGTCGGCCGACACCAGCTTGTGGCCGGGCGCGGCGATGAAGGCACGCCTGATCTTGCGGCCATCCTCGGTACGAACAGGGATGTTCTGCAGGTTCGGTTCGTTGGACGATAGGCGGCCCGTGGTGGTCGCCGCCAGTGCGTAGGTGGTGTGAACGCGATGGGTCTGCGGATGCACGTAATTCGGCAGCGCGTCGGTATAGGTCGAGCGCAATTTCGAGACCTGACGCCAGTCGAGAATCTTGCGCGGGAATTCGTGGCCTTGTTCGGCGAGGTCATCGAGCACCTGCGCTGAGGTCGACCACGCGCCGGTCTTGGTCTTGCTGCCGCCCGGCAGACCCATCTTGCCGAACAGGATATCGCCCAATTGCTTGGGACTGCCGATATTGACCTCCTCGCCGGCGATCTCCCGGATTTCGGCTTCGATGCGGGCAGCAGTCTGCGCGAAATCGGCAGAGAGCTTTGAGAGCACCTGACGATCGATGGAGATGCCGCGGCGCTCCATGCGGGCGAGCACGGAGATCAGCGGCCGCTCCAGCGTCTCATAGACGGTGGTCATGTGCTCGGCCGCAAGGCGCGGCTTCAGCACGTTCCACAGC
Organism: Tardiphaga robiniae; assembly: GCF_013359755.1. GTDB lineage: Bacteria > Pseudomonadota > Alphaproteobacteria > Rhizobiales > Xanthobacteraceae > Tardiphaga > Tardiphaga robiniae. The sequence goes on from NZ_JABMCJ010000092.1 coordinate 62,110, forward strand.
CGCAGCAACACGTCGGCATCCTCGGCAGCGTAGGCCGTGGCGCGGTCGATCTTGACCTGTTCGAACGTCAGCTTGCCCTTACCGGAGCCGATCAGTTCGCCAAAGGTCAGCATGGCATGGCCGAGCCAGATCTCGGCGAGCGCATCGAGGCCATGGGCGTTGCGCCCGGCGTCGAGCGCATAGGACATCAGTTGCACGTCGTCATGATTGCGCAGGGTGATGCCGTGTTGTGCGAGCAGCACCGCGGTAAACTTGATGTTGAAGCCGATCTTCAGCAGGCCCGCGGATTCCAGCACCGGTTTCAGCGCTTCAAGCGCATCGGCAGCCTTGATCTGGTCGGGCTCGAGATCGGCGGCGAACAGGCCTGCGCCATCGCCGGATTGGCGATGGGCCAGCGGCACATAGCAGGCATCATTCGGACCGAGCGACAGCGCGATGCCGACCATGTCGGCCTGCATCGGATCGATCGACGACGCCTTGCATTCGAACGCGACGTGACCGGTATCGACAATCCTGGCGATCCACGTGTTGAGCTCGGCGAGCGTGCGCACGGACCGGTAGTTGTCGCGCTTCACCGGCATCTTGCGTGCGGCTTCGGCGCGTGCCTTGGCCAGCGAGATCGGGGTGAGCACATCCTTGCTGCCTGGACCGGTCGCATGGGCGCTACCGCTCACTGGGCCGGTTGCGCCTGTTTTGCTTTTCGCAGTGGATGTAGATGCAGGGGGTGCAGATTCGGTGTTCCCGAACAGATCGCCGCCTGCCTTATGAGCGGAGGGCGCGGAGCTGCTCTTCGTCGCGCTGTCGGCCTCCACATCCGCCGGATCGATCTCGGCATATTCAGCGACACGCCGCGTCAGCGTCGAGAATTCCATCGCCTTCAGGAACGCGATCAGCTTGCGTGCGTCGGGCTCATGCACCGCGAGGTCATCGAGCGGCACGTCGAGGGCGACCTTGTCGTCGAGCAGCACGAGCTGCCGCGAGATTCGCGCCTTCTCGGCGTGCTCGATCAGTGACTCACGGCGCTTCGGCTGCTTGATCTCGCCAGCGCGGTTCAGCAGCGTTTCGAGGTCGCCATATTCGATGATGAGTTGCGCAGCGGTCTTGATGCCGATGCCGGGGACGCCGGGCACGTTGTCGACGCTGTCGCCGGCCAGCGCTTGTACTTCGACGACCTTGTTCGGCGGCACGCCGAATTTCTCGATCACCTCGGCAATGCCGAGGCGACGATCCTTCATGGTGTCGTACATGGTGACCTGTTCGGTCACGAGCTGCATCAGATCCTTGTCCGACGACACGATGGTGGCGGTCGCGCCGCGCTCACCGGCTTCGCGGACATAGGTCGCAATCAGATCGTCGGCCTCGAAGCCTGATTGTTCGATGCTCGGCAGGTCGAAGGCGCGGACGGCGTCGCGGATCAGCGCGAATTGCGGGATCAGGTCGTCCGGCGCCGGCGGCCGGTGCGCCTTGTATTCGGGATACAACTTGTTGCGGAAGGTCACTTCCGACTTGTCGAAGATGATCGCCAGATGCGTCGGCCGGTTGTCCGGCGGCATGTCGCGGATCAGCTTCCACAGCATGTTGCAGAAGCCCAGCACCGCATTGACCTGCAGCCCGTCGGATTTGCGGTTCAGCGGCGGCAGTGCGTGATAGGCGCGGAAAATATAGGACGAGCCGTCGACCAGAAAGACATGGTCACCCTTCGCGAGGGCCTTGACGGCGGCGGGCTTGGCGGCGGTTGTTTCTGAGGTTTTCGGCATGGCCGCAACTTAAGGATTTTCGCCGGAAATGACAGTCTGTCAGCCAGTCATCCCGCCGGTTTTTGTGATGCCGCCCGGCTTGCGCCGCGCCCTGTTCCATGTGCCCTTGCGCCGGTTATTGCCAATCGAAGGACCATTCATGCCCGAGCTCGCCGAACTGATGGACAAGATGAAGGGCGTGGAGGCCGAGATCGAGGCCGAGCTGACCCGCCGGCGGGAAGAGCTGCGCTTCCGTTTCGAGCGGCGCAAGATCGTGTTCGAGCAGGATATCGAGAAGCTGCAGCGCGCCATCAAGGTGGGCGCGTCGAAATACCTCTTCAGCGCCAATCCGCTGATCGTGTTGTCCGCTCCGGTGATCTATTCGCTGATCATCCCCTTCGTACTGATCGATCTCTGGGTCATGGCCTATCAGGCGATCTGCTTTCCGATCTACGGTATCCCCAAGGTGCGGCGGCGCGACTATCTGGTGTTCGACCGGCATCACCTCGCTTACCTCAACATCATCGAAAAGGTGAACTGCGCCTATTGCTCGTATTGCAACGGGGTCGCTGCCTTTGTGCGCGAAGTTGCCGCCCGCACCGAAGTCTATTGGTGCCCGATCAAGCATGCGCGCCGCGTGCTCGGCCCGCATCCGCATTATGTCGGATTTGCGGATTTCGGCGACGCGGAAGGTTTCCGCGCCAAGATTGAGGGCATGAAGGACGGCGTGAAGCTCGATGACGGAAGGTCGCCGACGGCGGTGTAAGTTCTACTCCGCCGCCTGCAGCGTCGCGCTTTTCTTTTTCGGCGCAATCCAGAACGCGGCCGGGCGCTCGAACAGGAAGTTCGCACGGACCATCAGCGCGAGCCTCCAGATCACCAGCGCGCCGATGACGCCGCAGAGTGTCACCAGCAGCGAGATCGTGCCGATGTCGAACGGGCTGAATTTCAGCAACAGCGCGCGGGATGTCGCCATCGGCAGGAAGAAGGCGAGATAGATCACGATGGAATGCTCGCCGAAGAAGCGGATGAAGCCGAGCCACTGCATCTTCGCTAGCAGCGTGCCCATCACGATGATCGCGACCGCGCCGGCAAAGCCGAGCATCAGCGAGGTCACTGGCCATTCGCTGCAGCCGTCATAGACGAGAGCGGCATTGACCAGCGCCCAGGCCGCAAGGCCGACCAGCGCCATCACTGGTTTGGCCCGTGCGCGATCGGACAGCGCGAAGACCTGCGTCGCGAACAGGTAGCCCGAATAGAAATAGACGAAGCGCGAGCAGAACTCGTCGATCATCGTCCAGCCGGTGCTGATATGCGCCATCTCCAGTGCGGCGGCGATGCCCCAGATCAGCAGCGGCGGCACGCGCCGCGCCAGCTTGGTGACGATGAAGAACACCGGCAGCATATAGATAAACCACAGCGTACCGAACGGCTCGATGTAGGAGATCAGATAGAGATTGGCGACATAGGCCCAGCCGTGTTCGGCAGCAAAGCCGGGCGCCTTGAAGCCGAACTGGATGGTCACCCACAGCACATAGAAATACAGGAAGTGGACGACCTTGCGGTCGAGATAGGTCCGCCAGTCGCGGTCGATGACACGGGCCAGAAAGAGCCCGGAGATCAGGAAGAAATCCGGCATCCGGAACGGTTTGGCGAAGGCCACCAGCAGATGCATGTAGCCGGTCTGGCCGGCGGCCAGTTCGACGCCCAGCACCGAATGCATCATCACCACCATGATGATGCAGATGCCCTTGGCGTAATCGACCCAGTCGATTCGCTCTGTCCCTGACAGCGCCGCGCGATCGGCGACGGCGAAGGTGCCACTGGTGGTCATCGGTATCCCCTGTTCGGCGCTTCTTTTGGCCGGATCATGAGACGAGATCGGTTTCAATTGCCTTTCTCTAAACCCCAAATATGCCCCGCAAATGGTCGCGGCAGGGCGAGTTTGGCGGGGTGGTTAACGGGCGTTAAGGAGTGGGGGAATGGGGCGCAACGTCCTCTCCACCGTTATCGCCGGGCTTGACCCGGCGATCCATCTTCTCGCGAAGCAAGATGGATACGCGGGTCAAGCCCGCGTATGACACCTGAGATTGGTATGCCCCCGAGAACATCGCGAAGATGACGATTTGACCCGAACCTTCGATACATCCCTGCCCATCGATGCTGTGCTCGACGACCTGTCAGGCGCGCTGGAGGCCGGCAACGCCGCGGTGCTGGTGGCGCCGCCGGGCGCCGGCAAGACCACGCGCGTGCCGCTGGCGCTACTCGATGCGCCGTGGCTGAAGGGCAGGAAGATCATCATGCTGGAGCCGCGGCGCATTGCAGCCCGCGCCAGCGCCGAGCGGATGGCGAAAACGCTGGGCGAGCGCGTCGGCGAGACCGTCGGCTATCGCGTCCGCTTCGGCTCCAAGATCTCGCGCAACACCCGGATCGAAGTAGTCACCGAAGGCATCTTTTCGCGGCAGATCCTCGACGATCCCGAGCTGAAGAATATCGGCGCCGTGCTGTTCGACGAATTTCACGAGCGCTCGCTCGATGCCGATATGGGCCTCGCGCTGGCGCGCGATGCGCAGACCGGATTGCGCGAGGATCTGCGCATCCTGGTGATGTCGGCAACCATCGACGGCGCACGTATCGCGAAGCTGCTTGGCGATGCACCGGTCATTGCCAGCGAGGGGCGGGCCTATCCGGTGGAGACGCGCTATCTCGGCCGCAAGCCCGACATCCAGCTCGAGCGGCAGATGGCCGACGCCATCGCGACGGCCTTGCGTGCCGATCCCGGCTCGGTGCTGGCCTTCCTGCCGGGTGCCGCGGAAATCCGTCGCACGCAGAACTTTCTCGCCGAGCGCGTGCAGGACGCGTCCATCGAGATCGTCCCTTTATTCGGTGCACTCGATGCCGGCGTACAGGACCGTGCCATCCAGCCCGCGCCCAAGGGACAGCGCAAGGTGGTGCTGGCAACCTCGATTGCCGAGACCTCGCTGACCATCGAAGGCGTGCGCATCGTGGTGGATTCCGGCGTCGCGCGCGTGCCGCGCTATGAGCCGGACATCGGACTGACGCGGCTGGAGACCGTGCGGGCCTCGCGCGCTGCGGTCGATCAGCGCCGCGGCCGCGCCGGCCGGACCGAGCCCGGCATCTGCTATCGGCTATGGGACGAGCCGCAGACCGCCTCATTGCCGGCCTACACACAGCCGGAAATTCTCAGCGCGGATCTGTCAACGCTGGTGCTCGATCTCGCGCAATGGGGCGTCAGCGATCCCGCGCAACTGACCTTCCTTGATCCGCCGCCCGCGCCAGCGCTGAAGGAAGCACGCGGCCTGCTCGGCGAACTCGGCGCGCTGGATGGTGACGGCCGCATCACCGAGGAAGGCCATGCGCTGCGCGCGCTGGCGCTCCCGCCGCGGCTGGCGCGCATGATCGTGGATTCGGCGCGGTTTGGTTATGGCGAGGAGGCGTCCGAGATCGCTGCGGTCCTTACTGAACGTGGCCTTGGTGGCGACAGCGTCGATCTCGACCACCGCCTCGATCAGTTCCGCCGCGATCGCTCGCAGCGCGCCGGCAGTGCCCGGCAGCTCGCGGAGCGCTGGGCGTCGCAGGTCGAAGGCAACGAGCGCGGCGCTTCTGCTCCCTCCCCCCTTGCGGGGGAGGGCCGGGGAGGGGGGTCCACAAGTGAGGTCGGAGCGTGGGGCACCCCCATCCCCGACCCTTCCCCGCAAGGGGGAAGGGGGCTCGACCGCCGCAGCCCAACCTCGGATACGCTGACCACCGGCACCATGCTCGCTTTCGCCTTCCCGGATCGCATGGCCAAGAACCGCGGCAATGGCAGTTTCGTGCTGGCCAATGGTCGCGGGGCGTCGATCGAACAAAGCGCCGCGCTTGCGCGGGCGCCTTACATCGCCGTTGCCGAACTCACCGGAACCGCCGCCAATGGCCGCATCCTGCTGGCAGCGCCGATCGCGCAGGCCGATATCGAAACGCGCTTCGCCGATCAGATCGAGAATACCGACGATGTCAGTTTCGATCGCGCATCGATGTCGCTGCGTGGCCGTCGCAAGCGTGTGCTGCATGCGATCACGTTGTCGGAAGCACCGTTCACGCTGAAACCGTCCGAAGACACCGCGCGTGTCTTCGCCGACGGTCTGGTCGCCGCGGGTATCGACCGCCTGCTATGGTCCAAGGCGCTGCAGCAGTGGCGCGGACGCGTGATGTTCCTGCGTGCGTCGGAAGGCGACGCGTGGCCCGATCTGTCCGACACTGCGCTTGCCGCGACGCGCGAAAGCTGGCTGATGCCGGCGCTGTTCGACAAGATCTCGCTGAAGGACTTTTCGGCGGGCGATCTGTCCGACGCCGTGATGGGCCTGCTGCCCTGGGATCTGCGCGCGCGGCTCGACAAGGAAGCGCCAACGCATTTCGAGGCGCCGACGGGGACGGTGCTGGCGATCGATTACGAAGCCGAGCAGGGGCCGACCATTGCGGTCCGTCTGCAGGAATTGTTCGGGCTCAACACCCATCCGTCGGTCGCCAAGGGCAAGGTGCCGCTGGTGCTGGAATTGCTGTCGCCGGCGCAGCGGCCGGTGCAGGTGACGCGCGATCTACCGGGCTTCTGGCGGGGCAGCTACCTCGACGTGCGCTCGGACCTTCGCGGCCGCTATCCGCGACATCCCTGGCCGGAAGATCCCGCCAATGCGCTGCCGACGCGCCGCGTGAAGCCGCGCGGGACGTGATCATCAGGCAAAGTGCCGCTCATTAACGCTTCGCTCATCCTTTTCGCGAAAATAGCAGTCTGTAAGACCGTCCTGAACGGACGGTGGTGAGCCCGTGTGATGAACTCGCGGTTCCCCTGATTGCGTTCAGTGAGGTTGCGTATGCGTAGTATCATGTTCTTCGCGGCGATCCTGATCGGTCTGGGCACCGTGATGGCGCAGATGGCCGACAAGATGACGGCGACGACGCCGGCCATGGCGAAGGCGTCATCCCCTGCAGCCACCACACAGGGCAATGCAAAGGCCGGTGTCCGTAGCCTGTCGATTGCGCGCGATGCGCGCGGTCACTTCCAGACTGAGGGGAGCATCGAGGGCCAGCGCATCGGCTTCATGGTCGATACTGGCGCATCTGTCATCGCATTGAATGAAAAGTCGGCGGCACGATTTGGCCTGCGTCCCTCGCGTGCCGATTATAACGCCACGGTGACAACGGCGAACGGAACGCTGAAGGCTGCGCGCACGCGAATCGCTGTCGTGCAGGTCGGTGAGCTGACCGTGCGTGATGTCGATGCGATGGTGCTGCCCGATGAGGCACTGTCCGAGAATCTACTCGGCCTGTCGTTTCTCTCGAAGTTGAAACGCTTCGAATATGCAAATGGCCGGATGGTACTCGAACAGTAGTACCTCATATCCCCACGCATTTACGCCGCAGCCCAATTCTAAACAAACTCGCATCCTTGAATGCCCATGCGTCTTCCCACAGGCGTGCGCAAAGGCTAAGCCTGCGCATTCAAGATTGATCCCAATTGATGCGAGGTCCTGCGATGTTTCCGAAGCCGAAGCCCTTGCTCGTGCCGAATACCTACGCTTACGAATCCGAGCCGATGGTAAAGGCCACGGGTTTTCGCGAATATGACGCGCGCTGGCTGTTCGGCAAGGAAATCAACCTGATGGGCATTCAGGCGCTGGGCATGGGGCTCGGTGCGCTGATTGCAGAACTCGGCCAGAAGCAGGAAATCGTCACCGGACATGATTTCCGTGGCTACTCCGCCTCGATCAAATATGCGCTGATGACGGGCCTGATGGCCGCCGGCTGCAAGGTCCATGATATCGGTCTTGCGGTAACGCCGATGGCCTATTTCGCGCAGTTCGATCTCGACGTGCCCTGTGTCGCCATGGTGACGGCCTCGCATAACGACAATGGCTGGACCGGTGTGAAGATGGGCGCCAGCAAGCCGCTGACCTTCGGTCCGGACGAGATGACCCGGCTGAAGGAAATCGTGCTCAACGCGGAGTTCAAGAATAAGGCCGGTGGTTCCTATCAATTCCACGAAAACTATCCGGCGCGTTATATCGCCGATCTCACCAATCGCCCGAAGCTGAAGCGCAAGCTGAAGGTCGTCGTGGCCTGCGGCAACGGCACCGCGGGCGCCTTCGCGCCCCAGGTGATGGAAGCGATCGGCTGCGAGGTGATCCCGCTCGATACCGAGCTCGATCACACGTTTCCAAAATACAATCCGAACCCGGAAGACATGGAGATGCTGCACGCGATCCGCGATGCGGTGCTCGAACACAAGGCCGATGTCGGTCTCGGTTTCGACGGTGACGGCGATCGCTGCGGCGTTGTCGACAACACCGGCGAGGAGATCTTCGCCGACAAGGTCGGCGTGATGCTCGCCCGCGATATGTCCGCGGTTCACAAGGATGCGACCTTCGTGGTCGACGTGAAATCGACCGGACTGTTCGTGACGGATCCGGTGCTGCAGAAGCAGAATGCCAAGACGACCTATTGGAAGACCGGCCACTCCTACATGAAGCGCCGCACCAATGAGCTGAAGGCGCTCGCTGGCTTCGAGAAGTCCGGTCACTTCTTCTTCAATGCGCCGGTGGGGCGCGGCTATGACGACGGCCTCGTCTCGGCGATTGCGATCTGCGAAATGATGGACCGCGCGCCGGGCAAGACCATGGCCGATCTCAAGGACGCGCTGCCGAAGACCTGGTCGTCGCCGACCATGTCGCCGCATTGTGCCGACGAGACCAAATACGGCGTCGTCGCTGCGGTGGTGAAGCATTTCGAGGATGCGCAGAAGAAGGGCGACAAGGTCGCGGGACAATCGATCCGCGATCTCGTGACGGTCAACGGCGTGCGCGTCACCTGCGAGGACGGCAGCTGGGGTCTGGTGCGGGCGTCATCAAATAAGCCGGAGCTGGTGGTCGTGGTCGAAAGCCCGGTCTCCGAAGCGCGGATGCACGACATGTTCGAAGCCATGAATGTGGTGCTGCGGACGCATCCGGAAGTCGGCGCGTATAACCAGACGATCTGATTCTCGACGACGCTTGGCGGCGCTCCGCTAACCTCTCCCCGGCGGGGAGAGGTTAAGTTAGGGCGTTGCAATCATCTCCGACATCTCCCTTGCCGCTTGCGTCACATAGCGCTCCTTGTGGCGCAGCTGGATGAAGCGCCGTGTTGGCAGCGAGGCTTCGAGGGCGATGAGATCGCCGGTGCCGATCAAGGCGGCGGCAACCAGGCGTGAGATGATGCTCGCACCAGCGCCGGCCACGACGGCCGCGCAGACGGCTTCGTTCGACGGCAGCTCCATGGCGATACGGATGTCATCGGGCGAGCTTCCTGATTGGCCCAGCACCGATTGCGCGATGGCGCGTGTGCCGGAACCGGCTTCACGCAGCACCCAGTTCGTCTCGGCGAACCGACCCGGCACGACAGTGTGTTGCTTCGCCCATGGATGCGACCGGCCGACCACCAGCACGAGTTCGTCGTCGCCCACGGGCTGGGTCGCGAGTGCCGGATCGTCAACCGCGCCTTCAACGATGCCGAAATCGACTTCGCCGTCGCGCACCCAATCGGCCACCTGTTCGGTATTTCCGATGCGGAGGCTGAGGTCGATGCCGGGGAAGCGCTGGCGATAGTGCGCCATGACAGGCGGCAGAAAGTAGTTGCCGACGGTCTGGCTCGCGGCCAGCGCAAGGGAGCCGCGCGTCATGCCAGCCATATCGGTGAGGACGGTCGTCGCGGCGGCAGCGCGTGCCAGCACGGCCCGGGCTTCGATCAGAAAGGCGCGGCCAATCTCGGTCAATTCGATGCGGCGGCCGACGCGGTGAAACAGCTGCGTCGCATAGCGCGCTTCCAGCGCCGCAATGGCGGCGCTGGTGGCAGATTGGGTAAGATGCAGACTCTCGGCAGCCCGCGTCATGTGCTCGTGTTCGGCGACGGCGACGAAGATCCGGAGCTGTTCGAGCGTCATGGCATCTCCATCATGTAGTCAGTTTCACCAGCATGAGGCTGAAGCCGGCAATGAACAGGAAGGCTGCAGCACCCAGCAGCAGCGGGCGCAGGCCCTTGGCGCGCAGCTTCTGGATATTGGTTTCCAGCCCCATGGCGGCGAGCGCCATGGTCAGCAGGAAGGTCGTGATCGGAATGATCACGCTCATAGCTGCATGCGGCACGTCAACGAGGCTATTCAGGATCACCATCGCCACGAAGCCGAAGGCGAACCACGGCATCGGCACCTTGGCGCTGCCGGATTCCGCGCCGATGGAACGTGCACGTCGCGTCGCCAGCAGGCCGAGTGCAATCACCACCGGTGCCAGCATCATCACGCGCGCGAGTTTCGCGACGGTGCCGAATTCGCCGGCGTCGCGGCTGTGCTGGAAGGTGGCCGCGACCACCTGCGCGATCTCGTGGATCGATGCGCCAGCCCAAAGCCCGAAATGATGTGGGTCGAGCTGCAGCACGCTACCGAGTAGCGGATAGACGAACATGGCGATCGAGCCAAAGATGGTGACGCAGGCGACCGCGTAGGCGACATCCTCATCGGGCGCGCGGGTCACGGTGTTGGTTGCGATCACGGCGGACGCGCCGCAAATCGATGTGGCGGCGGCGATCAGTTCGACCAGTCTGCGGTCGATACCCATCGCGCGGCCAAGCCATGTGGTGAAGATGAAGGTTGTAAGGAGCGTCGCCGCGATCACCGCGAAGCCGATGCCGCCAACTTCCAGCAACTGCGCCGCGGTGAGCTGCAGGCCGAGCAGGATGATGGCGAAGCGCAGGATGCTGCGCATGGAGAAACTGATGCCGGCTTTGGCCGCAGCCGGCGCGCCGGATGTGTTCTGGATCGCGATACCGATGCCGATGGCCAGGATCATCGGACTGGCGAGGCCGATATAGGGGATTTCACGCAAGGCGAGTGCAGTGCCGGCGATGGCGCCGGTGAGCGCCAATCCGGGAAGAAGCGGGTTGCGAGCAGCAAGCGGGCTGGTGCGGTTCGCATCTTGGGCAAGAACGGTCATGGGCCAAACTCCGGTTTGGCCACATCCTCATGCCGTTTGACCAATAAATCTAATTGATCATTATTGTTGATTCAATCGAATTATATGATTGATCTGTTTCGGCGTCGTCGCCCGGTCCAACCGGGCGACGACAGCGCGGTATTTCTCAAGCAGCCGGCATCGGTGGCACCGGCAGTGCCGTGACCGACTTGATCTTCTCCATGGCGAAGCGGGAGGTGACGTTCTTCAAGGCCACGGCACTGATCAGCTTCTTGTAGAAGATGTCGTAGCTCTGCATGTCGGCCACGACCACGCGCAGCATGTAGTCGACGTCGCCGGCCATCCGGTAAAATTCCATGACTTCGGGCATGGCGCTCACGGCATCGGCGAACTTCTTCAGCCAGGCGTCGGAATGGTCGCCGCTCTCCACCGAGACAAACACCGAGATACCGAGGCCGATCTTGTTCTGATCGACCAGGGCAACCCGGCGGAGGATTACGCCATCGGCCTCGAGGCGCTGGATGCGCTTCCAGCACGGTGTGGACGAAAGTCCCACGCGATCGCCGATCTCGGCCACCGACAGCGAGGCGTCTTCCTGCAGGACGGTCAGGATCTTGCGATCGATTGCATCGAGGCGGCGGGTGGATTCAAGGGGCTGGTCGGCGACATCGGTCATGGGAAGAACTTTGTTCTAATTATGGGGTCGCGTAACCTCATATATAGAACATTCTTCCAAAGCAAGCCCTGTACCGCCTCAGCTAAGGGCGCCGACCCTGGATTCCCTCAAAAGCTGTTCGACTTCAGCACGTTGCGGGCAGGCAAAAGCACCGCCATAGCGGGTGCATTTCAGGGCCGCGGCGGCGGAGGCGAAGCGCAGCGCCTCCGGTACCGACTTGCCGCCCGCGAATTCCAGCGCGAAGGCGCCATGGAAAATGTCGCCGGCGCCGAGGGTGTCCACGGTGTGAACGGGGAAGGCCGGGGTTTCCTTGGGATGTCCGTGCTCGTCGAGCCACAGGGTACCGCGGGGGCCGCGGGTGACGGCGAGGAAAGACGAGGTCAGCGTCGCCATCTTCTGCAGCGCTTTCAGATTGTCGGTGATGCCGGCGGTCGATTGCAGCGCATCGTCCGAGAAGATCAGGTGCGAGGAGGCGGTCAGCAGGCCCTCGCGCTGCGACAGCGTGCTGTCGATATCGACGACGACGGGAATGCCGCGATGACGTGCCTCGATGCACAGCTCGGTGGCGAAGCCGGCGCAGCGGCTCTCGACCAGAATGGCGCTGCAGTCCTGCAGCAGCAGGTCGTGGTCGGGCAGTTTTACCTTCCAGAGTTCGGGATCGCGGAAGGTGACGATGGTGCGCTCGCCCGACGGGTCGATCATGACGGCCGAGATCGGTGTCACCAGGCCCGGCATATGCACCAGATGCGCGGAGTCGATGCCTTCCTTGGCGAGGTCATCGAACAGAAACTGGTCGGCGGTCTCGTTCTTGTCGCCCATCGGCCCGGTCATCGACGCCCGGCCACCCAGCCGGCTGACGCCGATGGCGGCGTTGAGCGCATTGCCGCCGATGATCTGGGCGAAACGTTGGGAGGGGAATTTCTGGCCACGCCCCGGGACGGCTTCGACGGCAAAGGTCAGGTCGCGAACCGGCAGGCCGATACACAATACGTGGACAGGCTTGGCACTCATGAAGGATTCCCCGTGGTCAGGCTTGGTCGGGATGCAGCCAGCGACCGAGCAGATGATGCGCGATGGCGAATGGGTGCGGCCCCGCGAGCCCGTCCGGGTGTTCGCGTTTCCACATCAGCATCGCCTCGTCACGGTCAAACCACCGGGCGTCCTCAAGTTCCATTTTGTCGACGGTAATCTCGTCGCTGATGGCGCGCGCCGAACAGCCGATCATCAGGGATGACGGGTAGGGCCAGGGCTGCGTCATGTAATAGGTGACGTCGGTGCAGCGAATGCCGGCTTCCTCGAAGATCTCGCGCTTCACCGCGTCCTCGATGGTCTCGGCCGCTTCGACGAAGCCGGCGAGGCACGAATACATGCCCGGCGCGAACTGCTTCTGGCGGCCGAGCAGGCATTTGTCGCCCTTCTCCACCAGCATGATGACGACAGGATCGGTACGCGGGAAATGCTCGGTCTTGCAGCTCGGGCAAACGCGCTTCCAGCCGCCTTCGGCCATTGAGGACTTGGCGCCGCAATTGGCGCAAAACCCGTGGCGCTGATGCCAGGAGACGAGCGACTTGGCCTGTGCAACCGCCGAGAGTTGTTCCGGCGGCACCATGCCCTGCATGGCCATGCCGCGGAGTTCGCTGACGACGACATCGTCGCGGGTCAACAGCTTTTCGACGGCGGGTGCGCCGATGCCCATGCCGAACACCGCATCGCCATCACGTAGGCCCAGAAAGACAGTGCCAGGATTGGCGCCGAATTTCAGCGCCTCGTCGATGGTCAGCAGCGCGCGCTGGGCATCGCCATCCTTCTTCATGACCAGCGAGTCGCGGTAGATCACATAAGCGCGCGAGGAGCTTTTGCCCTCCAGCGCGAACAGTTTCTCGTCGCTGAAGCGCAGATGCGCGGCGCGGTCGAGCGTGTTGGAGACGAAGGCCGGATGGCCGAGCGGAAACAGCTTGCTTGTCATGATGGTCAACCGAGCCAGATCTTGCGGCGGAGTTCTGAGATGAAGCGCTGCACTTCTGCCGCGTCATGGGCGAGTGGCGGCATTACGCCCCAGATCGGCCGCGGCCAGGCGGCATCGGTCTTGCGGCGCGCGATGATATGGACGTGCAACTGCGGCACCATGTTGCCGAGCGCCGCGACATTGAGCTTGTCGCATTTGGTGGTTTCTTTGAGCGCCCGGCCGACGCGGTTGATCTCGGTCATCAACTGGCCCTGCGCGACCTCGTCGAGATCGATGATCTCGGTCGTGTCGGCGCGGCGCGGCACCAGCATCAGCCAGGGGTAGTGCGCGTCCTTCACCACCAGCACGCGGCTGAGGGGGAGGTCGCCGATGTCGATGGTGTCTTGTTGCAGCTGCTCGTGCAGCGACCAGGAGGAGGGAGCGGCCATTCTGACTCTCGATTAAGGCGCACAGCGTCGCAGGAAGCGGCTGCGCAGACAACTCCCGTCATGGCCGGTTTTGCGCGTCTGGACCACGTTTTCTTGCGACTTTCCTGCGCAAAACTTGCGGCGGACTTGCGACACGCGCCGCGCTTGCTTTCCGACCATTTTGGCCCCAAATAAGCACCGGGAGATTGGCGGTGGACGAGCCACTCGCCAATCGGGTCAGGTCCGGAAGGAAGCAGCCCTAACGAGATCCGGATCGGGTCGCTCGTCAGTCTCCTACTTGTTTTATCGAGCAAATTCAGCGTCCTGCACATGGGTCGTTAGCTCGGTGGGCGCCTTGTTCGATGAGTGAGGCAGCATCGAAGGCCGGAACCTGTGTCCCGTTCCGCCTATGATGCGCCAGATGTTCCGCAAGCCGGCTTTACGAGACAACACATTGCGGATTCCTCGATGACCGACGCTGGCACGTCCCCTCCTGATGATCACCAGAACGGTTTCGATATGGGCGTTGCCCCGGCGCCTGCTGCCGCCACGCCCTATCGCGTGCTCGCGCGTAAATACCGCCCCGGCAGTTTCGACGATCTGATCGGCCAGGACGCGCTGGTCCGCACCGTTTCCAACGCGTTCGAGACCGGCCGCATTCCGCAGGCCTGGATCCTTACCGGTGTCCGCGGTGTCGGCAAGACAACGACGGCGCGTATTCTGGCGCGCGCGCTAAATTATGAAATGGCCGATGGCTCGGTCAAAGGGCCGACCATCCACATGCCAACGCCGGGCATTCACTGCCAGGCGATCATGGAAAGCCGGCATATCGACATTCTCGAAATGGACGCCGCGTCGCATACGGGTGTCGACGATGTCCGCCAGATCAATGACAGCGTGCGCTATGCGCCCTCCAGCGCGCGCTACAAGGTCTACATCATCGACGAAGTCCACATGCTGTCGACCGCGGCCTTCAACGCGTTCCTGAAGACGCTGGAAGAGCCGCCAGAACACGCCAAGTTTGTGTTCGCCACGACCGAAATCCGTAAGGTGCCGGTGACGGTGCTGTCGCGCTGCCAGCGCTTCGATCTGCGCCGCGTCGATGCCGATGTGCTAATGACGCATCTGTCGAATATTGCTGGTAAGGAAAACGTCGAGGTCGAGCCGGAAGCGCTGGGCATCATCGCGCGTGCCGCCGAAGGCTCGGTGCGCGATTCGTTATCGCTGTTCGATCAGGCCATCGCGCATGCCGCAGGCACCGTCCGCGCCGATGCGGTGCGCCAGATGCTCGGCCTTGCTGACCGCACCCGCGTGATCGACTTGTTCGATTCGCTGGCGCGCGGCGACATCGCCAGTGCATTTAAGGAATTTCGCGAACAATACGACGTCGGCGCTGATCCGATTGTGGTGCTGAGTGATCTTGCCGAATTCGTCAATTTCGTCACCCGCGTGAAGATCGTGCCGGCAACCGCCGACAATGTCGCGTTTGGAGAGACCGAACGTCTGCGCGCGCGCGATTTCGCCTCGAAGCTGTCGATGCGGGTGCTGTCGCGGATGTGGCAGATGCTGCTCAAGGGCATCACCGAGGTGCAGGGCGCGACGCGTCCCGCCGCCGCCGCAGAGATGGTGCTGGTGCGCATCGCTTACGTTGCCGATCTGCCGACGCCGGATGAAGCGATCCGGATGCTCGACCAGAATGGCGGGACGTCGCCGATGATCCCAACGAATGGTGGAGGCCGTGCCGCGCCATCGTCCGCTCCGTCGGCATCTTTGCCGTCAGCGCAGATGCCGTCCGCCATGCCGACGATGTCAGCGAGCGCGTCGCGTGGTCCGACCATGCAGCGCGGCGGCGCGGAACCATCGCCGCGGCCGCAAGTCGGCATGGCAGATGCACCGCCCGCAGCGGTGCTGAAGATTTCCACCTTCCCTGAACTCGTCGCACTGGCCGGCGAGAAACGCGACCTGATGGTGCGCGGGGCGCTCGAAGCCGATGTGCGCCTGATCAAGATCGAAGACGGGCGGCTTGAGCTGGCGATGGAGCGCACGGCGTCGCGCACGCTGATCAACGATCTGTCGCGGAAGCTCGAACAGTGGACCGGCCGGCGTTGGGCCGTGATCGTGTCCAACGAGCAGGGACAGCCGACGCTGCGCGATCAGCAGCTCGAGCAGAAGAACGAACGCCAGCGCGCGGCGGAAGCCGATCCGCGGGTCAAGGAAGTGCTGGCACGGTTTCCGCGTGCGAAGGTCGAGGTTCGTGTCATCGCCCCTGAGCCGCCGGACTTCAACGGCAGCGATAGCGACCTGATCAGCGATGACGCGACCGACGGTCTCAACGACGACGATTAATCGAACTGCGAAGGAAAACTCATGGCTGATTTTCTCGGCATGATGAAACAGGCAGCGCAGCTGCAATCAAAGATGAAGGCGATGCAGGACGAGCTCGACCATGTCGAGGTCGAAGGCATTTCCGGCGGTGGCCTCGTGTCCGTGCGGATGACCGCGAAGACCGAAGTGAAGGCTGTGAAGATCGATCCCTCGCTGGTCAAAGCCGACGAAGTCGAGATCCTTGAGGATCTGCTGGTCACAGCGCTCGGTGATGCGCGCCGCAAGGCGGAAGCTGCGATGCAAGAGAAGATGCAGGCGCTGACCGGCGGCCTCGGTCTGCCGCCGGGGATGGGCCTTACCTGAGATGGCATCCACGGCCGGTCCGGAAATCGAGCGCCTGATTCAGCTGCTGGCGCGACTGCCCGGTCTTGGCCCGCGCTCGGCCCGGCGTGCCGCGCTGCATCTGATCAAGAAGCGCGAGGCGCTGATGACGCCGCTAGCCGGTGCCTTGCAGGTGGCGATCGACCGGATTCAGGTCTGCAAGGTCTGCAGCAATATCGATACGCAGAATCCCTGCACGATCTGCACGGACCCGCGCCGCGATCCCTCGACCATCGTGGTGGTCGCCGATGTCGCGGACTTGTGGGCGCTCGAACGCGCCCATGCGACGACGGGCAAATATCATGTATTGGGTGCAACGCTGTCGCCGCTCGACGGCGTCGGCCCGCAGGATCTGACCATCGACGCGCTGGTGTCACGTGCGCATGATTCAGAGGTGAGCGAAATCATCCTGGCGCTGAATGCGACGGTTGATGGGCAGACCACGGCACATTACATCACCGACCTCCTGCAGGAGGCCAATGTGAAGGTGACGCGGCTGGCACATGGCGTGCCGGTTGGTGGTGAACTCGATTATCTCGACGAAGGCACGCTGTCGGCAGCAATGCGACAGCGGACGCTGTTTTAAGACTGGAAGAGCATTGATGACACGATATGACTTGAAGGCTTTGCCGACCTGGGCCGCTGCGATTTGTGCGGCCGGCCTGTTTGCTACGGCTGCCAGAGGCGCGACCGAAACGCCGGCTCCGCCAGCCGCACCGGTGGCACCGAAGACCATGAAGATCGGCGATGTGCTGACCGGGCAGCTCAACGCCATGCGCAGCCGCGATGCCAAGGGCAAGCGCACCAATGTGTATCAAGTGGTCAGCGAGCCGCGTCGGCTGCCGGCGCCTGCAGGGCTGTGCAATCTTGAGACCGGACCTGAGACGTTCGAGATCGTCGTTGCCAATGACGTGCAGGCCACGCAGCTGAAGAAGCTTGTCGGCCAGGAAGTTGCGCTCAAGGTTGCTGAAGTCACCTGCGCCGAGCAGGCCGGGCAGATGAGTGAAGCGCTGGTGACGAAATGGAGCGTGGTGACGAAGCCGAACTGAGTTCGCTTCGGTTAAACCCGTACCGGCCCCAGCATCTCGAAATGCGCGCGGCGCTGCAGCCAGATCAGGAGGATCAGGCTCGGCACCGCGACGACCACGCTGATGACGAAGAACATCGGCCATCCCGTCGCCTGCGCGACGTAACCTGCACCTGCCGACAGATAGGTCCGCCCCACCGCAGCGAGCGCCGTGAGCAGCGCATATTGCGTGGCTGTGTGCAGCGGGTTTTTGCACAGCGCCGAAAGGTAGGCCACGAAGATCACCGTACCGATGGCGCTGGTGAAATTCTCGACCGAGATGGCCAGTGCCAGCGCCCATTGATTGACGCCGACGATGGCGAGCCACGAGAATGCCAGGTTGGACAGCGCCTGCAACACAGCGCCGATCCACAGGCTCGCCGCCAGCGAATAGCGCCGCGCCACGAAGCCGCCAGCGAAGCCGCCGATCAGCGTGGCGGCAAGGCCGACGCCTTTGACGATGGCGGCGTAGTCGTTGCGGGTGAAGCCGAGATCAATCACGAACGGCGCTGTCATGGTGCCGGAAAAGGCGTCGGTGAATTTGAACAGCACGACAAAGGCCAGCGCGGCCCAGGCGTCCTTGCGGGCCAGAAACTCGGAGAACGCGCCGATTGCAGCCTGCAGCACGCGCGTGAAGGCGCTGTCGCCGCGCGTGGCGGCTTCGGCCTGCGCGGATTGCTCGGGCTCGGTGGCCGCAAGCGCTGTGACTGTGCCGATCAGCACCATCGCAGCCATCGCCACATAGCCCCACATCCAGGCGGTGGAGCGCGCGATGCCCGTGCTCTCGAAGGCGCTGACCAGAAACAGCACGCCGGCGGTCGAGATCAGCATGCCGATGCGATAGGCCGCGACATAAGACGCCATGCCGGCCGCCTGTTCGCTCTCCGGCAGGCTCTCCACACGAAACGCATCGACAACGATGTCCTGTGTCGACGACATCGCTGCGACCAGTAGCGCGCCGAGGGCGACGAACAGTGGCGAGCGGGCGGGGTCAGTGAGCGCCAGCAGCAGGATCGCGCCGATCAGCAGCAGTTGTGAAAATACCAGCCAACCGCGGCGGCGGCCGAACTGTCGCGTGAAGAAGGGCACATGCAGCGCATCGACCAGCGGCGCCCAAAGGAATTTCAGCGTGTAGGGCGTGCCAACAAGAGCGAACAGCCCGATGGTGCCGAGATCGACGCCGGATTCGCGCATCCACACCAGCAGCGTGGAACCGGACAATGCAAGCGGCAGACCCGACGACAGACCAAGCAGCAGCACGATCAGCACCCGCGGCTGCAGATACACCGCCATGCTCTCGAGCCAGGTGGCACGGGGCTTCAAGGCGAGGGCGGCTTCGGACGAGTCAGGCGCGCTGGTCATGGGGAAGGGTTAGCAGATTCGGGGGAAAGCGGCCTGTGGCCTATTCCCCCGCCTGCAGCTTGCGCGGCAGTGGCGCGAACATATCGGGGGCGGCGGTCTTCGCGATGACCGGGGCTATCTCGGCCGCCGGCTCGCTCTTGCTGAAATCCAGTTCCTCGATGCGGCCGGCGCGCTTTTCGATCTTGTCGGCGGAAATCAGTATCTGGCGGACGTCCTCATTGGCTTGTCCGAAATGGGTCTGCAGCTTTATCACGCGATCGCGCAACCGGGTGAGGTCGTCGCCCAGATTCAGTACCTCGGTGCGGATCTGGTCGGCGGCGTCGCGCATCCGCGCGTCCTTCAGGATTTGCTGCATCACCTGGATAGCCAGCATCAGCAGCGAGGGGGAAACCAGCACGACGCGGGCGCGATAGGCCTTCTGGATGATGTCGTCGAAGCCGTCATGGATTTCCGCATAGACGGATTCCGACGGCACGAACATCAGCGCCGTATCCTGCGTCTCGCCGGCAACCAGATACTTCTCGGCGATGTCGGTGACATGTTTCATCACGTCCGCGCGCAAGCGCTGCGCCGCGTATTTCTTCTCCTCGTCGCTGCGCGCGTCATGCAGCGCCGTGACGGCCTCCAAAGGGAATTTCGCATCGATGCACAGTGGACGCTGATCCGGCAGGAAGATCACGCAGTCCGGCCGTTTGCCCGACGATAGCGTGTGCTGGAACGCATAGGCGCCGCTCGGCATGCCGTCCTTGACGATGCTTTCCATCCGCGCCTGACCGAACGCGCCACGCGACTGCTTGTTGGCAAGTACGTCACGCAAGGTCGTCACCTGCGAGGTGAGGTCCGTGAGGTTCTTGTGGGCGTTGTCGATGATGCCCAGCCGCTCATGCAGCGCGCTCAGGCTTTCCATCGTGTTGCGGGTGGTCTGTTCCATGGATTGGCCGACGCGATGGGTCACCGAGTCCAGCCGCTCGGACACCGCGCGTGCCATGTCGGCCTGACGGCCGGCCAATGCCTGGCCCATGGCATCGACGCGGCCGGTGGCTTCGTTCTGTGCTTTCAGCACTTCGCTGAGGCGTTCTTCCAGTTCGTCGGCGCGGATCGCCTGGGCCATGGCCATGGCGGCGCCGCGGCTACCGGAGCGAGCGATGATGATGGCGATGGTGAGCAGCAAACCCAGCGCCAGAGCACTGAAGCCCATCAATGCCACGCCGGCGGTGACCGGCATGTCGCCGATCATGAAAAGAATCTCGTTCATCCCATCCTTGTAGCCGATTCGGTCGGTTGCGCGAACGAAGAGGGAACATTTATGGTTAATGCAAAATGAATTTTCCTGGTTAACCCAAGCCTAAGAAATGTGGTTAAGCAGACCTTAACCGACATGGTTAACCACACCTCAATTTTCATGGTTAGCGGGAAGTTAACGTCCTTCAAAGTCCAGCTTTTCCAGCGGATTGACCCGGACCGGCGCGCAGATTAAATCGCCGCCATGGCCATTCGTGAAATCATTATCCTGCCCGACAAACAGTTGCGGCTGATCTCCAAACCAGTCGAGAAGGTGACGTCAGAGGTGCGCAAGCTCGCCGACGACATGTTCGAGACGATGTATGACGCACCCGGGATCGGGCTGGCGGCGATCCAGATCGCGGTTCCGCTGCGGCTGATCACCATGGACATCGCCAAGAAGGACGATGAGGAGGACGGCAAGAAGCCGCGTGTCTTCATCAATCCGGAGGTCATCTCGGCCTCGGAAGAGCTCTCGGTCTATGAAGAGGGCTGCCTGTCGATTCCTGAATATTACGAGGAAGTGGAACGTCCGGCGACAGTGCGGATCCGCTATATGGACCTCGACGGCAAGACCATCGAGGAAGAGGCCTCTGGCCTGTTCGCGACCTGCATTCAGCACGAGATCGACCATCTCAATGGCGTGCTGTTCGTCGATTACCTGTCAAAGCTGAAGCGCGACCGCGTGCTGAAGAAGTTCACCAAGCTCGCCAAGCGCGCGGAGTAGGTTTCTCCGCGTAACGCTGCAACAGATCGGCTCCGACCTATGTCGCTTCGTTTGATCTTCATGGGCACGCCGGATTTCGCGGTGCCGACGCTGCTCGAACTCGTGGCCCATGGCCATGAGATCGTGACGGTCTATACCCGCGAAGCAAAGCCCGCGGGCCGTGGCATGAAGCTGCAGCCGACGCCCGTGGCGCGCGAGGCGGAACGGCTCGGCATTCCCGTGTTCACGCCGAAGACGCTGCGCACGCCGGAGGCGGAAGCCGAGTTCCGGTCGCACGAGGCCGAAGCTGCGGTCGTCGTTGCCTATGGCATGATCCTGCCGCAGAACATTCTCGATGTCCCGCCTCTCGGCTGTTTCAACCTGCACGGCTCGCTGCTGCCGCGCTGGCGCGGCGCTGCACCGATCAATCGCGCCATCATGGAAGGCGACGCCGAGAGCGGCGTCATGGTGATGAAGATGGATGTCGGCCTCGACACCGGCGATGTCGCCATGGCCGAGCGCCTGGCGATCACCGATGCGATGACGGCACTGGACCTGCATGATGCACTGGCGCCGCTCGGCGCCGACCTGATGGTGCGGGCCATGGGTGCGCTGGAAAGGGGACGGCTGAGCCTGACCCCGCAGAGCGCAGACGGCGTCACTTACGCGGCCAAGATCGACAAGGCGGAGGCCAAGATCGACTGGTCGAAGCCGGCGCGCGAGGTGCTCAGGCATTGCCATGGGCTGTCACCGTTTCCCGGCGCGTGGTGCGAAGTGCCGATCGAGGGCGAGGCGGTACGCGTGAAGGTTCTGCGCTGCGAGCTTGCAAAGGGCGCGGGTGCGCCCGGCGAGATCATCGACGATCAGCTCACCATCGCCTGCGGCGAGGGCGCGATCCGGATCATCGACCTGCAGCGCGCCGGCAAGCAGCCGATGAAGGCCAGTGAATTTCTGCGTGGCACGCCGCTGAAGCCGCCTCTGCAGGTGGGCTGATGCCGCGCTACAAGATGATCATCGAATATGACGGCGCGCCATTTTCCGGATGGCAGGTGCAGGCCAACGCGACGCTGACCGTACAGGGCGCGCTGGAGCGTGCCGCCGAGGCCATCTGCGGCGAGCCGATCCGCGTCCATGGCGCCGGTCGCACCGATGCCGGCGTCCATGCGCTCGGCCAGGTCGCCCATTGCGACGTGCCGAAAGTGCTGGTGCCGGGTCGCTTTCGCGATGGCATGAATGCCCATCTGCGGCCGCATCCGGTCGGCGTGCTGTCGGCGGATATCGTGCCGGATGATTTCGAGGCGCGGTTCTCGGCCATCAAACGCCACTATGTCTATCGCATCACCAATCGTCGCGCGAACCTCGCCGTCGATGCCGGCCGGGTCTGGCGCGTGCCGCGCCCGCTCAATGTCGCTGCCATGAGCGAGGCTGCGAAGCGTTTGCTCGGTCGACACGACTTCACGACCTTTCGCGATACCGAATGCCAGGCCAAGTCGCCGATCCGCACGCTCGATCAGCTCGATGTGGTGCAGAACGGTGAGGCGATCACTATCACGACCTCCGCACGCTCGTTCCTGCACAGCCAGGTGCGCTCGATGGTTGGCTCACTGGTCTGGGTCGGCAACGGCCGCTGGACGCCGGACGACCTGGCTGCGGCGCTTGCCGCGAAGGACCGCAGCGCCTGCGGCATCGTGGCGCCGCCGGATGGGCTGTATCTGGTAAAGGTCGACTACTAGACCTTCACGCCCTTCATCGCGTCCCAGAACAGATCCTGGCCATTCGCGACATTCGCCGTCCAATGCTCATGCGCAAAATCATTGGCGTCGTCGGTGATGAACTTGAAGGCGCGCCAGGGAATGCCGTGGCGCAGGCAGACCTGCGCGATGGCAAACAGTTCCATATCGACGATATCGACATTGTTCGTCACCAGCCAAGGATCGGTGGAGGTGACGAAACTGTCACCACTGCCGCAGATCACGCCGCGCTGGCCCGAGACCAGGCGGTCGAGATCGGGCGCAAAGGGCGTGCGGCCGCGCGGCGCCAACGGCTCGGCATTCATGTCGCGCTGGATCACGTCGCTGACCTCGATCAGGCCGTTGAGTTTGGTGTTTAGCTTGCCGGCGGTGCCGTAGTTCACGACGAGCTTTGGCTGCATGGCCTGCACAGCCTGAAGTGTTGCGATCGTGGTGTTGATCTTGCCGACGCCGGTGAAAATCACCTCGATCTCGGCAGGCGCGCGTGATTTGTCGAGCTCGCTTTCGAGCGCGGTGAGGACGAGAATCTTGCCGTTCATGCGAAATACCGATCCAGCACGCCACGATAGATTTGGGTGAGCTTCTCCAGATCGGCAACCTTCGTGTGTTCGTCGATCTGATGCATGGTCTGCCCGACCAAGCCGAATTCAATCACCGGGCAGTAGTTCTTGATGAAGCGCGCATCCGAAGTTCCGCCGCCCGTGTTGAGATCCGGTGTACGGCCGGTGACATCCTTGATCGCGGCGACGACCGTATCGGTAAAGGCGCCGGGCTTTGTGACGAAGCTATCCGAATTGCTCGGCTCCCAGATCACATGCGCGCGAATGCGATTGCCGGCGGCAGTTGCGACGCGTGCATCGATCAGGTCGCGCAATGACGCCTGCGTGTGATGGTCGTTGAAGCGGATATTGAACTTCGCCCGCGCTTGCGCGGGGATGACGTTGGTCGCCTTGTTGCCGACATCCACCGAGGTGAATTCGAGATTGGACGGCTGAAACTGCGCATTGCCCTGATCGAGCGGATCGCTGCTCAGCGCTGTGATCAACGCGGCGATATCCGGTACCGGATTCGATGCGCGATGCGGATAGGCGACATGGCCCTGCACGCCATCGACGACCAGCGTGCCTGATTGCGACCCGCGGCGTCCGATCTTGATGGTGTCGCCCATCTCCTCGACATTCGAGGGCTCGCCGACGATGCAATGATCGAACTGTTCGCCACGCTCGGCCGCCCATTGGAGCAGCTTCACGGTGCCATTGACGGCAATGCCTTCTTCGTCGCCGGTGATCAGGAAGGAGATCGAGCCGCCGCCGCCCTTTTGCGGCTTGCCGTCATTCGCCGCCAGATAGTCCAGCACGGCGGCGACTGACGCGGCGATGCCACCCTTCATGTCCACCGCGCCGCGGCCGTAGAGCAGGCCGTTCGTCACGTCGCCGGAGAAAGCGCCATGGGTCCACGCCGCTTCATCACCGGGCGGCACCACGTCGGTATGGCCAGCAAAACAGATATGCGGCGCGGAAGTCCCGATACGGGCATAGAGGTTTTCGATGTCGGCGCTGCCTTCCTCGCTGAAGGTGACGCGATGGACTTCGAAGCCGGCCGACGTCAGCAGGCTCTCAAGCACGCCGAGGGCGCCGGCGTCAGCAGGAGTGACTGAGGGGCAGCGGAGAAGATCTTGAGCGATGGAGAGAGCGTCGGTGGACATCAGACCCTTGGTGCAGTGGCAAGCGCGGCAAGCGGATCGGGACCGTATTCGTTCGGCCCGGCGGTGCCGCGCAGGAAGCCCAGTTCGACGATGGCCCAGATGGTCACGGCGAAGCTGGCGATATGAAAGACGAAGCTGGTGCTCGCGCTGCTGGTGCTGCCGATGCCGCTGAGGACGCTCGGCCCAAGCCAGAACACCAGGATCCACCAGCCGCTCTTCTCGCGGTCGTGCAGCCGCTTGATGCCGGTGGCGATGCCGGACCAGGTGCCGGCGACGATCAGGACGATAGCGGCCAGCCACAGCAGCAACGCGCCGCCGACCATGCTGAACAGCCGGTCGGTGTCGAATCCGCCGAGCCACATCACGGCAGCAGCCACGAAGGCGATCCAGGCCACTATGTAGATCAGGATCGCGAGCCAGTATTTGCCGCGGTTGATCCGTCCCTTGAAGCTGAAAAGCAGCGTGGTCCAGTCCATGGCAGCCCTCAATTCAACGGATCGGTCCGGTTTGCACGATGCTACGCGCAAACCGGACGAAACGACAAATCAGTCGCGCAGCAGTTCGTTGATGCTGGTCTTGGAGCGGGTGCGCTCGTCGACACGCTTCACGATCACGGCGCAGGCGGTGGAGGGGCCGATCTGGCCGTTCTTCATCGGCTTGCCGGGCAGGTTGCCGGGGACCAGCACCGCATATTCCGGCACTTCGCCGACGAACACTTCGCCCGTTTCGCGATCGACGATCTTGGTCGATGCGCCCAGGAAGACGCCCATGGCCAGCACCGCGCCCTTGCGCACGATCACGCCTTCAGCGACTTCCGAGCGGGCGCCGATGAAGCAGTCGTCTTCGATGATCACCGGGCCCGCCTGCAGCGGCTCCAGCACGCCGCCGATGCCCACGCCGCCCGAAATGTGCACGCGCTTGCCGATCTGGGCGCAGGAGCCCACCGTCGACCAGGTGTCGACCATGGAGCTCTCATCGACATAGGCGCCGAGATTGACGAAAGACGGCATCAGCACGACGTTCCTGGCGATGAAGGCCGACTTGCGCACGATGGCGCCCGGTACAGAGCGGAAGCCGGCGTCGCGGAAGCTGTTGTCGCCCCATCCCTCGAACTTCGAGGGCACCTTGTCCCACCAGGCCGCGCCGCCGGGACCACCAGAGATCTGCGCCATGTCATTGAGGCGGAACGACAGCAGCACGGCCTTCTTCAGCCACTGGTTCACGGTCCACTTGCCGTTGTCGGCGCGGACGGCGACGCGGGCCTCGCCCTTGTCGAGCAGGTTCAGCGCCTGATCGACAGCGTCGCGGACTTCACCCTTGGTCGAGGCGTTGACGTTATCGCGCGCGTCGAAGGCGGCATTGATGGTGGATTCGAGGGCGGTCAGCGACATCGCGATTTCCTTGGGCAGATCGTGGGTAAAAGGTGATTTCTTGAAGCTTTTGTCGGGATTTGGCCGGGGAGAGTCAAGACGCGCGGGCGGCCATCCCGTCCTACCGCGCCGCGTTCAGCGCGGCCAGAAAACCCGTCAGATCGTCGGTGACGTGGTCGACATGGTCGTCGTCGCGGCCTTCCAGCTCCCAGTCCTCGCGCACGACCTCCTTGGCGCCGTCGGGCACGATCAGCACGGTGGTCATGCCGAGTTTGTGCGGCACCACGAGGTTGCGCGACAGGTCCTCGAACATGGCGGCTTTGGACGGATCGACGCCGTGTAGGCGCAAGAATTTATCATAGGTCTGCTGAGCGGGCTTCGGTTCAAGATCGGCGGCGATGATGTCGAAGATCGCTTCGAACTGGTCGGCGAAACCGAGGCGCTCCAGTACCGCGCCGGCATGGGCGACCGAGCCGTTAGTCAGGATCAGTTTGCGGCCTGGCAGTTGTGCGATCGCGGCGCCCATCACCGGATTGGGCTCGAGAGGCGAATGATCGATCTCGTGGACGAAAGCCAGAAAGTCGTCGGCGCGGACGCCGTGTTCGGTCATCATGCCGCGCATGGTGGTGCCGTAACGCTTGTAATAGTCCTTCTGAACCTTGAAGGCCGCGTCGGGCGAAATCCTGAGGAAGTTCGCGACGAAGTCGCGGATCTTGCCATCGACCTGCTGCCACAGGTTCACGTGGTGTGGATACAGCGTGTTGTCGAGATCGAACACCCATGTCTCGACATGGGTGAAGGCGCGCGGCGATTTGGTCGGCAGGGTCATTGATTGTCTCTGTTGTCCGGTCGTCACGGCGTCGCAAAGCGCAGCGTCTTGCCGCCGCCCGACATGTCGACGATAGCGAAGCCGGCGCTGGTGAGGCCGCGAGTATTGCAGTCATTGTGTTCGCGAATCTCGAATTTGCTCTCGCGCGTGCACAGCATGCGAACGCCGCCCCAGTTCAGCGGCTTGTCGTTGAGCTTGATGCCGCGGCCATTGTCGTCGACGGCCTCGGCGAAACTGAGGATCTGGCGGGGTTGGCCGACAACATCCGGTCGCAGGCATTTGCCTGGTTCGATGCGATACCAGCCGCGGCTGACAACGCCCTTGCCATCATCGGTCGCGACTGACGCCATCACCTTGTAGGACGTGTCGTTGCACCAGGTGAGGCCTGTTGCGGAGGGCGCCTGCACGGCGGCGATCATTGTCTCGAAGAAATTCGGCGTTGAAACCACATCGGCAGCAAGACTACGGCTCTTGAGGAAGGACGAGAGCGCGCTCTGGGTCTTCGGCCCATCCACGCCGTCGATGGGCGCGGCGTCGTAACCGGCGATCACCAGCAGGCGCTGGATCGCGGCGAGCTTGGCCTGTTCGTCGTCATATTCGCTGTCTTCCGCGAGATAGGCGACCATGTTGCCGTCGTCGGTCTGCGTCGGCTTGATCATCGTGAACGGCACTTGTGACTGTCCGGCACGGCATTGCCGGGCAGCAGCGATGACGAAGTTATCCGGCGCGATGCACAGGTTGTCGGTGCCGTTCTGCGCCACGGGTGAGGCGCCATAGATGCTGAGCGCGCGGGCATGCAGCAGGATGCGGTCGGCTGTCAGCGTGCCCTGTACGACGACGCGGCACTGCGCGGGGTCGATGCGAAACCAGCCGCGCGTCGCGCTGGCGCTCTTGTCGTCGATGCCGATGGCGGCTTCGACGACATAGCTCATGCGGTTGCAAAGTTTGAGATCGGCGCGGGCGGCCGTGTTGGCAAATAGCCAGATGATGCTGGCGAGAAGCGTCAACGATGTTTTTCGCGCCCACCAGCCAGACGCGAATGGCCGGGACAAGCCCGGCCATGACGACGTGTGATGTGGTGCGTCCATCACTTGTGAATCAGTGTGCCCGTGCCCTGATTGGTGAAGAGTTCGAGCAGCACGGCATGCGGGGTCTTGCCGTCGATGATGACGACGCCTTCGACGCCCTGTTCGAGCGAATAGATGCAGGTCTCGACTTTCGGGATCATGCCGCCGGAAATAGTGCCGTCGGCGATCAGCTTGCGGGCATCCTTGATCGACAGTTCCGGGATCAGCTTCTTCGACTTGTCGAGCACGCCCGGCACGTCGGTGAGCAGAAGCAGGCGCTTGGCCTTCAGCGCGCCTGCGACGGCGCCGGCAAAGGTATCGGCATTGACGTTGAAGGTCTTGCCGTCTTTGCTTGCTGCGAGCGGCGCCAGCACCGGGATCAGCTCATAGCCGATCAGCTGGTTCAGCAACGTCAGGTCGACTTTTTCGGGCTCGCCGACAAAGCCGAGATCGACCACCTTCTCGATGTTCGAATCGGGATCGACCATGGTGCGCGTCGCCTTCGACGCGGTGACCATGTTGCCGTCCTTGCCGCAGAGACCAACGGCCTTGCCGCCGGCTTCGTTGATGTAGCTGACGATCTGTTTGTTGATCGAGCCGGCCAGCACCATCTCGACGATCTCGATGGTCGCCGCGTCGGTGATGCGCAATCCGGCGGCGAATTCCGACTTGATGCCGAGGCGCGTCAGCATCTGGGCGATCTGCGGGCCGCCGCCATGCACGACCACCGGATTGATGGCGGTCTGCTCCAAGAGGACGATATCGCGGGCAAATGCGCGGGCCGTATCCTCGGCGCCCATGGCATGCCCGCCATATTTGATGACGATCGTCTCTTCGTCATATTGCTGCATGTGGGGCAGCGCCTCCGACAGGATGCGGGCCTGGTCGAGAGCACTGATGATGGGCGCGTCGGTCATGAAGCGGATCTCACGGTGAGCAATCTGCGGCGCGTTCTAGCCGATTGATTGCCGCCGCGCAAAGCATCGCTGCTCTGTCCAGTGGCCCGGCGTCAGGTGGGGCGCGGCCAAGCTGCGG
Organism: Tardiphaga robiniae; assembly: GCF_013359755.1. Classification (GTDB taxonomy): domain Bacteria; phylum Pseudomonadota; class Alphaproteobacteria; order Rhizobiales; family Xanthobacteraceae; genus Tardiphaga; species Tardiphaga robiniae. The sequence goes on from NZ_JABMCJ010000092.1 coordinate 90,766, forward strand.
ATACCGCCAGCGCCAGCCAGCTCAGGATCAGCAGGGTGCCGCCGGTCGGGGCGGCCATTGTGAACAAGCCGTGACCGACATATTGGCGCAGGGTCAGGTCGCCGGCGAAGATCGCGGCAGCAATGACGAAGCCGAACGCAGCTGTCAGGCCGATCTGCAGATGGGCGACGCCGCGCTCGATCAGGGCGACGGCACCGAGAATGGCGGCGGCATGAAACAGCAGCATCGAGGAGGCCGAGGCCAGCCGCGTCGCGTCCGGCTGATGCGCCGAAGCGGCGGCGAGAATGACGCCGTCGGCGCCCATCACGCCAGCCAGGATGACAAGAATGCGAAACAGGCTAAAGCGGGTCATCAGTTGCGCTCGTTCAACAGGCGGACCATTGCAGCCCGCAATTCGGCCATGCCGTCACCGGTGCGCGACGATGTAACCAGCACGTCCGGAAAGGCTGCCGGATGAGTCCGCAACTCGGTGCGGACCTCTTCGAGGGTCTTGTCGAGTTCGCTCTTCTTCACCTGATCAGCCTTGGTCAGCACGATCTGGTAGCTGACCGCCGAGCGATCGAGGGACTTGAGCACGTCGAGGTCGACATCCTTCAGGCCATGCCGGGAGTCGATCAGGACGTAGACGCGCGCGAGGCTCGCCCGGCCCTGGAGGAAATTGTAGATCAGCTTGGTCCAGGACGCGATCTTGACCTTTGGCGCCGAGGCATAGCCGTAGCCGGGCATATCGACGAGCCGAAAGTCGGAGCCATCAGGACCTTCGAAGAAGATCAGCTCCTGTGTGCGGCCCGGCGTATGCGAGGTCCGCGCCAGCGCGTTGCGGCCGGTCAGCGAATTGATCAGGCTGGATTTGCCGACATTGGAGCGGCCGGCAAAGGCAACTTCCATCCCTGCCATTGGCGGCAGCGTCTCGATCGAGGGCGAGGCCCAGATGAACGTCCATTCGCCTGCAAAAAGCAGGCGGCCCTGTTCGATCAGCTTCGCATCGGTGTCAGTGGTCATGCGAAGTGGCTTTCTGTGCTGCTCCGGCCCTCATGGTGAGGAGGCGCGCAAGCGCCGTCTCGAACCATGAGCGCCCCGCCCTCGTCCTTCGAGACGCGGCCAAGTGGCCGCTCCTCAGGATGAGGGCTCCAAGGGTTACGTCTTCTTTTCAGCCGGCTTCTTCGCGAAGGTCGACTTCACGTTGTCGAACAGTTCGACCTTCACGCCGTTGCGATTCATGATGTAGGCCTGCTGCAGCACCGAGAGGGTGTTGTTCCAAGCCCAGTAGATCACGAGACCAGCCGGGAAGCCGGCGAGCATGAAGGTGAAGATCAACGGCATCCAGTCGAAGATCATCTTCTGCGTCGGATCCGGCGGTGTCGGATTCAGCTTCATCTGGAACCACATCGTGATGCCCATGATGATCGGCCAGATGCCGAGCGCGAGGTAGTGACCGAACACCGGAATCGTCGTCGGATCGAAGGGGATCAGGCCGAACAGGTTGAAGAGATTGGTCGGATCATGCGCCGACAGATCCTTGATCCAGCCAAAGAACGGCGCGTGGCGCATTTCGATGGTGACGAACAGAACCTTGTAGAGCGAGAAGAACACCGGGATCTGCAACATGACGGGAAGACAACCGGCGATCGGGTTGATCTTCTCCTTCTTGTAGATTTCCATCATCTCCTGCTGCTGCTTCATCTTGTCGTCAGGGAAGCGCTCCTTGAGCGCCGCCAGCTGCGGCTGCACGGCCTTCATCTTCGCCATTGAGGCGTAGGACTTGCTGGCCAGCGGGAAGAAGATGATCTTCACCAGCACCGTCACCAGCAGAATGGCGATGCCGAAATTGCCGAACAGGTGGAAGAACCAGTCGAGCGCCAGGAACATCGGCTTGGTGATGAAGTAGAACCAGCCCCAGTCGATCAGAAGGTCGAAGTGGTTGAGGCCGAGCGCCTGATTGTAGCCGCCGAGGCCAACCGCCAGCGGGAAGTTGATGCCGACAGTGGCCGCTTCCTTGGCGCCGGCGAACAGGCGGGCATTGGCCGTGCCGGTGCCGCCGATGGCGATGGTCTGCGCGTCCTGCAGATAGTCGGTCTGGTAGGTCCGCTGGGTGCCGGTCAGGTTCGATGAGAAACGGGCTTGCAGCTGTGCATTGGTGTCGGGCAGCAGCGCCGAAGCCCAATATTTGTCGGTGATGCCGAGCCAGGCATTGGTGACCTTGAAATTCACCGCCTTGGCTTCGTCGATCTTCTTGTAACCGTATTCCTGCAGGCCCTGGTCGCCGAGATAGCCGACGAGGCCTTCATGCAGGATGTAATAGCCTTCGACATGCGGCGTGCCGTGGCGCGAGATCAGCGCGAAGGGATACAGCGTCACCGGCGCGTTGCCGATATTGCTGACGTCATCCTTGACCGAGAACAGGTAGCGGTCGTCGATCGAGATGGTGCGGGTGAAAGTCAGGCCGTCGCCGTTGTTGTACTTGAGCACGACAGGCGTGGTCGGCGTCAGGGCGTTGGAGCCTTCCTGCTGCCACTGGGTGTTCTGGTCGGGAATCTTGGTGTTCGCACCGGCGGCGGCGACCCAGCCGAACTCGGCATAATAAGGCGCGGCAGTGCCGGAGGGGGAGAACAACACGATCGCCGGCGACTTCGGATCCACGGTGTCGCGGAACTTGGTCAGCGAGATATCGTCGAGGCGCGCGCCCTTCAGCGCGATGCTGCCGGAGATGCGCGGCGTGTCGATCTTGACGCGCTGCGACGCGGCAATGGCACTATCGCGGCTGACGATCGGAGCGTTGGCCGGCGCCACATTCGTGGGTGCGCCGCCTGCGGCGGTGGAATTCGCGGTCGGCGTCGTGCTGCCGGGCGTGGCGTTTGGCTGTGCGGTCGGGTTGGCGAGCTGGGTCTGCGTCGCGGTCTGTGCGCGCTGCTTCTCCATCTGCGGGATGTTGTAGAAATATTGCCAGCCGATCAGCACCAGGCCGGACAGAATGACGGCAATGATGGTGTTGCGATTGTCGGTCATCGTTCAGGTCTCGTCATTCAAATGCGGGTGCGGCTCTCGCTTCCGGCTGCGCGCTTGTCGCAGGCTGAAAGCGTCAGGTCACGCTGGTTTTAGAAGATTGCGTCTTAGAAGATTGCCGATCGAGGCGGTGCAGCGCCGAGCGGAGGTCGTCGAGCATCATCGTGAAATCGCGTTGGAGCGCGACACGACGGCCGACTAGCACATAATCGCTGTGGGGTCGCATGGATAAGACATCGACGCGCTTCACCAGTTCGCGAAGCCTGCGCCGGATACGGTTCCGCTCGGTGGCGGTTCCGTTTTTTTTGGTCACGGTAAAGCCGACCCTGATCGGGCCGTCGTCGTCACGTCGCCGGGTTTGCATCACAAAGGCAGGGCTGTTCACCCGCGGCCCATTGGCAGCGGCGAGAAAGTCCGCCCGCTGCCGTAACCGGTCCATGATGAACTCTCGGAAGAGATCCGATCAGGCGCTGAGGCGCTTGCGGCCACGTGCGCGGCGCGCAGCCAGAACCTTGCGGCCGCCAACGGTCGCCAAGCGAGCGCGGAAGCCGTGACGGCGCTTGCGCACCAATTTGCTGGGTTGATAAGTCCGCTTCACGGGTCGTTCTCCGCTGACCGGGCAATTCGCCGAGTAATTTGAGGTAAGTCCTAAGATGTTGGCTCAACGAGCCATTTCCGGCCCAAAGACGAGCCGCACCCGATCCAAAACCGGGTCATCGCGGACAGTTGGCGGGCTTATACGGGAGCGTCCTGTTTTCGTCAATGTTGCCCTGTAGCGGTGTTCTGATCCGCCAAATTCTTGGAACCATGGGATTAATCCCAATTTCCCGGTGTTTTCAGGTTTTGGCGGTTGTGAAATTGCTCTATGGCTTAAGCGTGTTCGCTCAGCGGACAAATTTAAGAACTGGTCGCAAACATCATCGTAACAAATCGTCGTTGGACCCGTATCTCTCGATAGTTCAGCGTCAGACCGTGAGATCAGAGGCCAATATTGTGTCTTCGGCCGGCGAAAAGCCCATCGAGCCCGCGTTCAGGCTCGGCCCCATGCGACGGCTGGGGCTGTCGGGCAAGCTGTTGCTGCTCACTATTCCGCTGGTGCTGATTGCCGAAATTCTCATTTATGTGCCCTCGATCGCCAATTTCCGGATCAATAGGCTGAACGACAGGCTGGCCGCGGCCAATACGGCAGCACTGGTGCTGGACGCCGCGCCGCTCGGCATGGTCCCGGAATCGCTGTCGCGACAAATCCTGAGCAGCATCGGCGCCCGTGCGGTGGCCATCAAGATGGGCCAGCAGCGCCGTCTGCTCGCCAGCGCTGATCTGCCGGCGCAGATCGATCATGACATCGACATGCGGTCGATGACGGTGTGGTCGGCGATCGTCGATGCCTTCGAAGTCATGCTGGAAACTGGCGATCAGACGATGCGCATCATCGGGCCGGCGCCCGGCGGGGCGCAATTCATTGAAGTGGTGGTCGATGAATTGCCGCTGCGGCAGGCGATGTATCGTTTCTCCAGCAATCTATTGTGGGTGTCGCTCGGACTGGCGATTCTCTCTGCCGGGCTGGTCTATCTGGCGCTGCATTATCTGTTCGTGCGGCCGATGCGGAATTTGACGGCTAATCTCGTCGCTTTCCATGAAAACCCCGAGAGCTCGGCGCGGATCATCGTGCCGAGCCAGCGCGCCGACGAAATCGGCGTGGCGGAGCGCGAATTGTCCGACATGCAGCGCGATCTCGTTTCGATGCTGCATCAGAAGAGTCGTCTCGCTGCGCTCGGCCTCGCGGTCTCGAAGATCAATCATGACCTGCGCAACCTGCTTGCGTCGTCACAATTGCTGTCGGATCAGCTCGCCAGCGTGCCCGATCCGCGCGTGCAGCGCTTCGCGCCGAAGCTAATGCGCTCGCTGGAGCGCGCCATCGCCTTCTGCCAGTCGACACTCTCTTATGGCCGCGCGCAGGAAGCTGCCCCTGATCGCAAGATGATTCTCGTTGAGCCGGTGGTCAACGAAGTCCGCGAATCGGCCGGGCTTGCGACCGACGTGTCGATCGGCTGGGTCAACGCCATCGAGCGCGGGCTGATGATTGATGCCGATCCCGACCAGTTGTTTCGCATTTTGCTCAATCTGGTCCGCAATGCGGCCCAGGCGCTGGAGGGGCAGCCGCAGAGCGACGTCGCCCCGCAGCAGATTCGCATCACCGGCCGCCGCGAAGGCGCTGTCACCATTCTCGAAGTGTCCGACACCGGCCCCGGCGTCCCGCAGCGGGCACGCGACCACCTGTTTGAAGCATTTCAGGGCTCGTCTCGCCCCGGCGGTAGCGGGCTGGGCCTCGCGATTGCGGCCGAACTGGTCCGCGCCCATGACGGCGATATTCACCTTGTGGAAGGCACTTTGGGCGCCACCTTCCGGATCAGCCTTCCGGACCGGCCGGTGGAACTGCACAGCATCCGCAACGAACGCGCGCGGGCCTGAGCCGTTTTTTCCGGCTATGTCACGGTAGTGAAATAAGCGGCTCAGGGCGCTTGCCAAGCCGGGCTCGACCCGGTAGCTATGGCCCGCTTTCGCAAACATCGTTTCCGAAACGCATCCGGTGCTGGCGGCTTTCGCCCCACATCGCGGCACGCGCCCGTAGCTCAGCTGGATAGAGCACGTGACTACGAATCACGGGGTCAGAGGTTCGAATCCTTTCGGGCGCGCCATTTCCGCTTCATTGTGATGCGCCAATCATCGTCGCCATTGCTGCGCTTCTCGTAGCTTACGGGATCCTTGCCACAACGTCGGGCCGGTTTTTCTCGAGCCAGGCTACGGCCTCGGGTCCATCGACGACGCACTCGAAGGTTTCCCAGGTGGGGTCCTCCAGGGATTCCGGTTGCAGTCGCTTCGCTGCATACTCAACGAGGTCGTGCAAGCGTTCGTATCCTCGTCGGCTCTCGAGGGAATCTGCAATCGCTGTGCTGGCCCATCCGCGTTCGGCCAAATCGATAATGCTCGGAGCGTTAGCCTCGCTGAACCAGGGTGTGGCATCGAACTCGATGCAGCGGACATTATCAGCGGTATGGCAAGTAGCGTGGATCATTGGGGGGCTCCGTTCGCTGGCTAACAACCTGCGCTAGCATTGCTCTTTAGAGTTTCACATCGCTGCTACGCACGCCTCAGCCTTTGACCAAGTCCCCCAGCAGGTTTGCCGCCACCATCAGTTTGGCGAGCGTCAGGCCGCCAGCAGCAATCTCCTCGACTGCGCGGCGGATGCGCGTCGCCTCGGGATGAGCTGCAAGCCAGGTCTCCGCAGCCTGTTGGCCGGATTGGCCGGTTGCCAACATATCCGCAGCGAGGCCTCTTTCGGCAGCCGCGATCAGGTCGACGGCGCGGTCGATGGCGAGGCGTTCGAAACGATCGCTGGCCGGCACGCTGCGCGCGGCGACGATGATGCGATCGAGACGGAAATTGGCCTCGGCGGCAAAGAACGTCGCGGCGGCATCGCCGATGCTGCGGCCGGTGCGCTCGGCGACCGTCACGATGTCCGGCGCCGAGACCAAGGTGTCGAGATCGGCCAGTTCGCCGGCGAGGCCATACGGGACGCCGGCATCGGTCAGCTCCTGCCGGCGCTTGCCACGCGCGGCCTGCAAGTCCGGTGGCAGGGTGTTGTCGAGAGAGGCGCTGATCTCGCGGATACCCGGGCCGAAACGTGCGATCACCGCCTCGAGGCCATCCTTGAAATCAATATTGCGCACGTACCAGACCATGCGGGAAAGCAGAAGGTCCTGGACCGCCTCATAGAGGGACAATTGCAACTGCCCTTCGATGCAGGCGTCGAGCGTATCGATCGCATCATTTAGCCACTTGAGCCCGTAGGATTCATCCACCGCCACATAGGCCATGACGATGGTGGGGATATCGGCATCGGTTTCGTCGATCAGGCGCACGATACACGCCGGGCCGCCGCGGTTGATGACCGTATTGACGAGGCTGGTCGCGATGATTTCGCGTCGGAGGCGATGGAACTCTACCGCTGTCGGGAACCTGTCCTGAACCTGGCCCGGAAAATACCTGGAGAGCTCGCGGGCGAGATAAGGATCGTCCGGCACGCTGGTGCCGAGCAGGTCGTCGTAGAGCGTCAGTTTGGCGTAGGCGAGCAACACGGCAAGTTCAGGCCGCGTCAGGGACTGCCCGCGTCGTGTGCGCTCGGTGATCGCGGCGTCGTCGGGCAGGAATTCGACTGCGCGGCTGAGCAGGCGGCGCTGCTCGAGCGACTGCATGAGGCGAGTGAGGAAGCCGGTTTCGGCCACGCCCTTGCGTTCAGCGAGCGAGAGCGCGAGCGTCTGCAGATAGTTGTTGCGCAGGACCAGCGCACCGACATCGTCGGTCATCGCGGCAAGCAGGGTGTTACGGTCAGCCGGGCTGAGGCGTCCCTCGCGCTCGGGGCGGGCCAATGCGATCTTGATATTGACCTCGACGTCGGACGTATTCACACCGGCCGAATTGTCGATCGCGTCGGTGTTGAGCTTGACGCCCGTCTGCGCCGCTTCGATGCGGCCGCGCTGAGTGACGCCGAGATTGGCGCCTTCGCCGATCACCCTGGCGCGAACGTCGGTCCCGGTGATGCGGATCGGATCATTGGCGCGGTCGCCGGCCTGATCGTCGCTCTCCACCGACGCCCGGATATAGGTGCCGATGCCGCCAAACCACAGTAGGTCTGCGCGCGTCTTCAGGATCGCCGTCATCACCTCGAAGGGCGTCGCCTGCGGCTTGTCGAGATCGAGCAGGATGCGCACTTCCGGTGCGAGCGGAATCGCCTTGAGGGAGCGCGAGAACACGCCGCCGCCTTGGGAGATCAGCGATTTGTTGTAGTCCTGCCAGCTCGATCGCGGCATGTCGAACATGCGCTTGCGTTCGGCGTAGCTGATCGCCGGATCGGGAGAGGGATCGATGAAGATGTCGCGGTGATCGAACGCCGCAACCAATTTCGTCGCGGGCGAGAGCAGCATGCCATTGCCGAAGACGTCGCCGGACATATCGCCCACGCCGACCACGGTGAAAGGCATGGTCTGAATGTCGGTGCCGAGCTCGCGGAAGTGGCGTTTGACCGCCTCCCAGGCGCCTCGCGCCGTAATCCCCATCTTCTTGTGGTCGTAGCCCTGGCTGCCGCCGGAGGCGAAGGCATCGCCGAGCCAATGGTTCTTCTCGGCCGAAATCGCGTTGGCGATGTCGGAGAAGGTGGCGGTGCCCTTGTCGGCGGCGACGACCAGATAAGGATCGTCGCCATCATGCCGCAAGGTCGAGTCGGGCGGGAGGAGGTCGTCGCCGTCGAGATTGTCGGTGAGTTCGAGCAGTGAGCGAACGAAGATGCGATAGGCTTCGGTGCCTTCCGCGAGCCACGCATCGCGGCTGGAGAGAGGCGGCAGGCGCTTGGGCACGAAGCCGCCTTTGGCGCCGACCGGCACGATCACGGCGTTCTTGACCTGCTGGGCTTTGACCAGGCCGAGAATCTCGGTGCGGAAATCCTGCGGCCGATCGGACCACCGTAGTCCGCCGCGCGCAACCTTGCCGAAGCGCAGGTGAATGCCTTCGACGCGGGGGGAATAGACGAAAATCTCGTAGAGCGGTCGTGGAGCGGGCAGGTCCTCGATTCCGCGCGCGTCGAACTTGAAGGAGATCACCGGACGCGGATGTCCGTCCTCGCCGACCTGCCACAAATTGGTGCGGATGGTGGACTGCACCAGATTGGTGAAACGGCGAAGGATGCGGTCTTCGTCGAGCGATGCGACGGATTTGAGCTGCTCCTCGATATCGGCAAGGAGCGCGGTCTGCCGGGCCGAGCGCTCGGAATCAGTAAGGGTGAGCCGTGGATCGAGGCGGGCCTGGAACAGCGCGACGAGGTTGGCGGTGATCGCTGCATTCTTGCGCAGAGTCTCCCACATATAATCCTGGCTGAACGGCGCGCGGATCTGGTGCAAATAGCGGGACAGCGCCCGGATGGTCGAGACTTCGCGCCAGCCCAGGGCCGTACGCAGGATCAGCCCGTTATATCCGTCGGATTCGGCTCGATCACCGACCACCGCCATGATCGAGGCTTCGAGCCGATGGCTGAATTCCCGGTTGATCTCGATCGGCTGGCCGTCGCTGGTCTCGATCGTCATGTCGTGCAGCCACACCGGCTCAGGCCTGGCACCGGGCACGATCTGATAGGTACGTTCATCGACCACGCGCAGGCCGTGATTTTCGATCACCGGCACGCGATAGGACAGCGACAGCGGCGCGGCATCCGAGAACACCTTCAGGCCGAAGCGTCTGGGATCGTCCTCGCCCTCGAAGCGATGAACCGAAATCGTCACCGGGCGGGTTGGCGTGAGCCTTTCGATGGTGGCGATATCGGCTATCGCCTGTTCCGCCGTGGAAACCTCGGTATAGCCGCCGGTAAAGGCCTGGGCATAGCGATTGGCGAGCATGCGCGCCCGCATGCCATCGGTAGAAGCAGTCAGCGCGGCCTTCAGCTTGTCGGCCCAGGTCGCGGCAATGGCGCTGATCCCGGCTTCCAGCGTGGCGCGCTCGACGGCAGGAGTCTTACCTTCATAGCGTCCGATGATGTAGTGAACGCGCGTCAATGCTCCTTCGGGGAAAGACACGTAGGAGGCCGCCTGCATCCCTTTGTAGATCTGCGACAGGAAGGCGCCGACGCGCATGCGCACATCAGTGTCGTATTTGTCGCGCGGAATGAAGACGAGGATGGAGACGAAGCGATCGAACTTGTCGACCCGAGCGAGGGCCCGGACGCGGGGGCGCTCATAGAGGATCAGGATCTCCATGACGAAATTGAAGAGGGTGTCGACGTCGACCTGGAATAGTTCGTCTCGCGGATATTCCTCGAGGATATGCATCAGCGCCTTGCCCGAATGGCTGTTCGGATCGAAGCCGGCGCGCTGGAGCACCCGCGATACCTTGTGGCGAACATAGGGGATCTGTCGTGCCGAGCGCGTATAGGCGCCTGAGGTGAACAGGCCGACGACTCGTAGTTCACCCTCGAGCCGGCCGTCGGGCGCATAGAGCTTGATGCCGATATAATCCATCCGGATGCGGCGATGAACGCGACTACTCACATTGGCCTTGATGACGATGAGTAGGGTCGGCTCGCGCATGAACTCGCGAATTTCCGACGTCATCACCACCATTTCGTTGCCCCGGCGCAGGACCTTTACATCGGGGTCGCGGAGGATGCCGAGGCCCTCAGCGGTCGTGATGTCGTCCGACGCATCGCTGTCGGGCGAGAAGCGATATTCGCGCACGCCGAGAAAGGTGAAATTGTCCGCGCACAGCCATTGCAGGAACTGGTTGGCCTCGGCGACCTCGTCGATCGGCAGCGGCGGTGGATTGGAAGAGAAAGTCTTGATCGCGTTCTCGACGCGGTCGCGCATGACGCGCCAGTCCGCGACGCTGGCGCGCACGTCGCTTAACGTCCTGGTGAGGCCGTCAATCAGCCTCTCGCGGTCAGCGTCGGCGTCGAGGCGGGTGATGTGGAGGTGAATCAGGCTCTCGCGCGCGCCCTTTGCCCCTTCAGGCAGTGCTTCACCGTGGAAGTGCAGGAGCTTGCCTTGGTCATCGCGCTCCACCGCGATGATGGGGTGAGCGACGAGGGTGACTTCGATGCTCTGCTCGGCGAGCTCCGCCATGATGGAATCGAACAGGAAAGGCATATCGTCGTTGAGAATTTCGAGCACGGACATTTCGCGTCCGTCCGGCATCATCGGATTGACGACGCGGATATCGGCACGACCCGCCGTGCGTCGCTGTACATGCTCCCAGGCTTGCTCCGCCAGGAAGGCAAGCGAGGAGGCATCGTAACTGGCGAGGTCCTCGGCATTGGTGTAGCCGAACATAAGCTCGGCAAAGGTTCGGGGAGCCTTGCCCGGCTGCACGCTTCCCGCCGCGTCGCGGATCAGAGTTGCCCGGGCCTTGTCGTCACGCCACGCCATAGCGTCCTCCACGTCCCAGCCAACTCACCGCAATTACGGTCGGCCGTTGTTTTTGGAGTGCATCTCTTCGTGCGCCATCGTTTCCCGACCGCGTTTCAATCGCACAGGTGAAATCTTCGGTCGTGCGGTCTTGACTATGTTAGCACCCCGGAGCCGCCGTGGCGCGCGGAGTTGTGAGGTGTGTCTTGAGGCCGGAATCGATGCTGACGAGCCTCACGCCATGGGGCGTCTTATGAAATCACAAGCAATTTCAATCATGTATAAGTTCGTGGCTGTATTCCGAATGGCGCGTCAGACTTTTCCGTTCAGATTAGAACAGCTAGCCGTCGATTGGCTGCTCAATCGCTGCTGATCGCAAGCGGACCTTTGCCTTGGATTGGGCCCGCGTCCCTTACCGGATTTTCTGCTCGACCTCGTAAGCTGCCTTCAGAAGCGTTTCGACAACTTCCTGCTCGCGTCGCGGGCCGAGCCGTGTTCGGACGGCCGATATGGTGAGGGCCGCCGCCGGGTCGCCGTCGGCTGTCTTGATCCAGGTCGAAATCGATTTCGTGCCCTGGACCAACCCGACTTCGCGCACGCCATAGCCCCTGCGCCGGGCGTCGGTGATTTCTGACAACACGGTCTGCCGGTCGGTCCGATATCCCGCGAATCGAGGTTCATTCGTCGCAGCGATCCGGCGTGATTCTTGAGCCGGTAACGCGGCCAGGATGGCGACCCCTGCGCTGCTGACGCCGAGCGGCCGCCGCGCACCGACGGCGATCGAGAGTACCTGGATCGGATATGAGCCAATTCTCCTATCCACGCATAAAGTGTCGTTGCCGGTGCGCACCGTTAGAAACAGTGTATCGCCGACCCGTTGCGACGTTTCGCGCAAAATGTCGTCCGCCGCTGCGAGCAATGGCGAGCGCGATGGGCGAGCGAGTGCCAATTCAGGGACCTGCGTGCCGATGGCGTAGCGACCCGAGCGCTCGTGGCGCTCGACGAGGCCTTCCTCCATCAGGACATGGAGGATCCGGTGTACGGTAGGGCGCGATAGACGCGTCGCTTGGACGACTTCTTTCAGCGGCAATCCGCTCTCACCGCCCGCTGCAAGCACGCGCAGGAGGAAGAGCGCGCGCCGGATCGCCTGTGCGCCTTGTCGCGGCTCCGGGTCGAGTGTTGTCGGCAATCCATTGTCCATAATGTGGACAATAACCGCACATTGGCATCGACAAGTAAAGCGGGTGAACCAATGGTCCGCCGTAAGAGCGCTGGTCCCAATCGGCGTCGAACATACGGTTAGCGGCGTGAAAGCCGCATCTGGCGGGAGGAAATGATGAGGTCGCTATGGATCGCTGCAGCCATTGTTGCGACGCTGGTTAATGGCGCGGCGACGGCTCAGGAATGGCCCACGCGCATTGTCAAACTGATCGTGCCCTATCCGGCCGGCGGCAATGTCGATAGCGCGGCGCGCATCGTCGCGGATCGGCTGCAAGAGAAATTGGGCCAGCCCTTCGTGATCGAAAACAAGTCGGGCGCTGGCGGCATGATCGCCGGGGAAGCGCTGGCGAAAGCGCCGAATGATGGCTACACGCTCATGGTCGGCGCCAACGGTCCGGTTCTCTTCGCTCCCGAAATCAACAAGCGCGACGCCTACAACTGGAAGCGCGACTTCCTGCCGATCTCGAGCATCTCGATGACGCCGCTGGTGCTCGAGGTTCATCCTTCCGTGAAGGCTACGTCGTTCGCCGAATTGCTCGAACTCGCGAAGCGCGATCCGGGCAAGCTGACGATGGCCTCTCCGGGGCCGGGCACCACCAATCACCTGCTTAGCGAACTCATGCAGTCCAAGCTCGAGATTCGTTGGGTGACGGCGCATTATCGCGGCAACGCGCCCGCGACCAATGACCTTCTCGGCGGACAGGTTCAGTTCGCATTCGATCAACTGTCGGTCAGCCTTCAATATATCAAGAGTGGAATGGTGCGCGCCTTGGCGGTCACGAGCCCACATCGACTGAAGACGCTTCCGGACGTGCCCACTTTCGCTGAGCTCGGCTATCCGGATTTCGACGGCCAGACCTTCACGGGGCTGTTTGCCCCGGCGGGCACCCCCGCTCCCATCGCCGATAAATTGAACAAAGTGCTGGTTGAGATACTCAAAGAGCCAGGCGTGATCGACAAGTTCGAAAAGCTTGGCGCCGAAGCGCTCCCGATGACGCCAGGTGAGTTCAGAGCCTATCTCGATCGCGAGGACGCCAAGTGGATTCCGGTCGTGCGCAAGGCCAACGTAAAGGCGGATTGACGAATGAAGATCGATCCCGCTGAACTTGGTGCCGAAAAGGCTTATCGTCTGCTCACCGGCATCGTCGTCCCGCGACCGATCGCATGGGTGACCAGCCTGTCGCAGGCAGGTACCGTCAACCTTGCGCCGTTCAGTGCTTTCACCTTCGTCTCGCCCAAGCCGCCGATGCTGGCAATCAGCGTCGGCCGCAAATCAGGCGTCTACAAAGACACGGCGCGCAACATCCTGGATCGCGAAGAATACGTCATTCACATCGCGGATTCGCCGTTGATGTCTGCGGTTCACGAAAGCTCCGCCGAACATCCGCCGGAGGTGAGCGAGGTTGAAGTCCTCGGTCTCGAGACGACTCCCAGCGACCATATCGGGGTGCCGCGGCTGACGGCGGCGCCTATTGCGATGGAATGCCGATTTCGGCAATGCCTCGAATTCGGCGATACCCGCAGCCGGTTGATCGTCGGCGAAGTGGTCGCATTTCACATCAAGGATGATCTGCTCGCCAACGGCAAGATTGAAACCGAGAGCCTCGATCCGATCGCCCGCATTGCCGGCCCGCGTTACGCGCGGCTAGGCGAGATCTTCACGTTGAAGTCCGTATTCCAGACATCGAAGTAATTGGAAGAACGCCGCGGGCGCAGCTCGAGCAGCCGGTCCGGCACCGCGATCCGGCGGCAATCGATCCAGTGAATTATTCAGGAGCCTTCATGAAACTATGCAGCTATTCGACCGGCGGAAACAGCCGCTACGGCGTGGTGGCCGATGACGGCGTTATCGATCTCAGTGCATTGCTTGGATCGGAGTTTCCCGATCTGCGCAGCTTGATCGCCGGCAACGGGCTGGCAAAGGCGAAACGGGTGAGCGCCGGCCACAAGCCCGATCATCGACTGTCGGATCTGGTCTTGCTGCCGCCGATCCCGGCGCCGGAGAAGCTCTGGTGCATCGGGGTCAACTATAAGGACCGCAATGCTGAATACAAAGACAGCTCGGATTTGCCGAAATATCCGAGCCTGTTCGTCCGCAACCCGTCGTCGGTGGTCGGCTCCGATCAGCCGATCGAAAAGCCGAAGATCTCCGAGCAGCTCGACTACGAAGGCGAGCTCGTGATCGTCATCGGCAAGGAAGGTCGTCACATTACGCGAGAGAATGCGTGGTCGCACATCTTCGGCATGACTCTCTGCAACGAAGGCTCGGTGCGGGATTGGCTGCACCACGGCAAGTTCAACGTCACCCAGGGCAAGAATTTCGATCGGTCCGGCAGCGTCGGGCCGTGGATCGTCACGGCGGACGAATGCGATCCGCAAGGGACGCACGATATCGTCACGCGAGTGAACGGGGAGGAGCGTCAGAACGACTCGACAGAACGGCTGATGTTCACCTTCGACTATCTGATTTCCTATCTGTCGACTTTTGCCACCTTGAAGCCCGGCGACATGATCGCGACCGGAACGCCGACCGGCGCCGGCGCCCGCTTCACGCCGCCGCGTTGGCTCAAGCCAGGCGATGTCGTCGAGGTCGAGTCCAGGCAGATCGGCATTCTTCGCAACGTCGTCGCAGAGGAGAAATAACGGTGCTTGATCAGACGGTCATCGATACGCTGGCGCGTCGCCTCGACGAGGCGGAGCGGACCAAGACGCTCATCACCATGTTCACCGCTGACTATCCCGATCTCACCATCGAGGATGCCTATGCGATCCAGCGGACCTGGACAGCGCTGCAGCTCGAACGCGGGCGGGTGATCAAAGGCCACAAGATCGGCCTGACCTCGAAGGCGATGCAGAATGCGGTCAGCATCTCCGAGCCGGATTATGGCGTGCTGTTCGCCGACATGTTCTATCAGGATGCCGGCACCATCCCTTATGAGCGGTTCTTCGCGCCGCGCGTGGAGGTCGAATTGGCCTTCGTGCTCAAGACCGATCTGCGCGGGCCGGATTGTACGATCTTCGACGTGCTGAACGCGACAGCCTACGTCACGCCGGCGCTCGAAATCCTGGAAACGCGCATGCACCGCGTGCATCCGCAAAGCAAGAAGCCCCGCACGGTGGTGGACACGATCTCCGACAACGCAGCGAATGCCGCGCTTGTGGTCGGCGGTCGTCCATTCCGTCCGCTGGATGTCGATCTGCGCTGGGTCAGCGCGCTGCTGTTCCGGAATGGCCAGATCGAGGAGACCGGCGTCGCCGCCGGCGTGCTGAACCATCCGGCAAACGGCATCGCGTGGCTCGCCAATCGCCTCGCGCCGCACGACGAATATCTCGCTGCAGGCGAGGTGGTGCTCGCCGGATCCTTCACGCGTCCGATCGAGGTCAGCCGCGGCGATACGATACATGCCGATTACGGGCCGTATGGCTCGGTGTCGTGCCAATTCGTTTGACCGTTATCCGGAGACTGCAGCCATGACATCTTCCAGGCGCCGCCGCAGCGTTCATATCGGCGAGTTTAAGCACGCAAATCCGATTCCCAATGCCTGCCGCATCAACAATCTGCTGATGTCCGGCGTCATCCTCGGCCGCGATCCCAAGACAAGCGAGATGCCGCCCGATCTCGAAAGCCAGTGCGCCAACATGTTCGTGCATATGAAGGCGATCGTGGAAGCCGGGGGCGGCAGCACCGACGACATCATCAAGATGACGGTCTGGCTCAAGGATCGCAGCAATCGTGGGCCGGTCAATGTCGAGTGGCTCAAGATGTTTCCGGACGAACATTCGCGCCCGGCCCGTCATGCGCTCTCCATGGAGATGGAGGGCGGCGCCCTGGTGCAATGCGATTTCACTGCGGTGATCGATTAAAGGAGCAGACAGATGCCCGACTATCTTCCATTTGATCCAAACCCGCGCACGCCATCCCGCAAGCCGCCGCCGAAGAGCATCGACAGTCAGTTCCATGTGCTTGGTCCCGTGGAGCGCTATCCCGTCCGGTCCGGCGCTGCCTATCAGATGCCGACGGCGACCTGGGAGGCTGCGCTTCGGGTACACAAGGCGCTTGGTATCGAGCGCGGCATCATCGTGCAGACGACGACATATGGTGCCGATCATTCGGTGGTTCTGGACGGGCTGGCGGCGATGGGGCCGAACTACAAGGCCTGCGCGAATGCGCTGGTTTTCGCCGAACGCGACGATGCATATCTCGCCAAGCTGAATGACGCCGGCGTCGGCGGGGCGCGGTTCAGCTTCCGCAAGGAGCTCGGCGCCGTGCTTTCGGACAGCGACTACGAGCGCGCCATCGCACGTATTTCCGAACTCGGCTGGTACGCTAAATTCCAGCCGGAGAAGGACGGCATCGTCGCCAACCTCGACAAGATCGCGTCCCTCAAGGTGCCGGTCCTCATCGATCACATGGGCCGCCCGGATCCAACACTCGGCAAGAACGATCCGAATTTACGTGCGGTTCTCGATCTGCTGTCGAAGGGCAATTTCTGGGTGATGCTCTCGCTCGGCGAAAAGACGTCCAGGAAAGGTCCGCCGTGGGACGACGTCGTTCCTATCGCGCAAGCCTATCTCGAAGCCGCGCCCGATCGCTGCGTCTGGGCAAGCGACTGGCCGCACCCGGTATCGGTCGTCCAGCCGCCGAACGACGCCGACCTGCTTGGATTGCTCTATCGCTACGCGCCGGACGATGCCTTGCTGGAAAAGATACTAGTCACAAATCCGGCAAAGCTGTTTGGGTTCTCTTAATAGATCGTGGGCGGACACCCTGCCGGGAGCGGAGTCCGCTTCCGGCGGATATCCGGGATCGCCCCTTACCCGGGCTGGATTTCGTCCGCGTGGGGCTGCTCGACCGATAGTGGAGCCGACACGTGCGTCCCGGTGGTTTGTTTCGACCTACGGCTTATCACGGCCCCACGGGAAGAGAGAGACCGGAAAATCGGCCGCATAGCGCCGCCCTTTCGGTGGACGGGGAGGGTCCTGCCGAGGATTCGGGTCTGGTTCCAGCACCTTGCGATAAAGATGCCAGGTGGCATGACCGAGTAGCGGCAGAACAACGGCGAGACCGACGAATAACGGCAGCGAACCCACCACCAGCAGCGCGGCAACAATCAGGCCCCATGCGGCCATCGTCACAGGATTTTTCATCACGACCCGCAGCGAGGTCTGAACTGCGTCTGTCACGCTCGCATGTCGGTCGAGCATCAGCGGAAACGCCACGACGCTAACGCACAGGGCCATGATAGCGAACAATAGTCCGACGCCGCAGCCCTGGACGATCAGTTGGTGCCCCTCTGTGGTTGTGAAGATGCGTGATGCGAAATCAGGAATGCTGGCCGCAGGGGCATTGCCGAACTTGGAAACGTAAATCGCATTCGCAGTGGTCACCCAGACCACGAACAGAATGAGCAGGAGCGTGCCGAGGCCAAGCATGGCTCCAAAGGACGGCGAGCGCAGCACGCCGAGTGCATGCCACGCCGACGCCTCTTCGCCGCGTTCGCGGCGGCGGCTGAGTTCATAGAGACCGAGGGCTGCAAAAGGACCGATCAACGCAAAGCCCGCGGCTAGCGGGAAAAGCAGTGGTAACACCGAATAGCCCAAGGTCATTCTGGCCAGCACAAGCCCGAGAACAGGATAGATGACGCACAGAATAATGGCGTGACTCGGAACCGCCTTGAAGTCCTCCCAGCCCAGCCGCAACGCATCATGCAGATCGGACAACCCGATCTTGCGAATGACGGGCGCGGCAACGCTATCGGAAGCGCTTGGTACTGTCTGCGAGATCTTGTCAGAATACGGAGTAGCCATGGTCACGATCTCCCATGCGTTCGCACCGGCGAGATCGGGTCATTTTCAAATGACGAGCATTCGCCTTCGTGCGCAGAAATCGCGACTGGTTCTGGAAGACGGCTTCGTTCAACGAAGAGAGCTTTGCCGAGCAAAACCTGTCGCAACCTGTGCAGCAAATTTAGCGCAATCCGGAAAGAATAGCACGCACTGTTCGGTGAATTCTTCCTTTGTAAGGTTTACGTTTCACCGCGTGGCTGATGTCAATTGACGCATCACTTTGTCTGTCATGCGGACGCACGGTGTCGTGTATTGCAATGCGATATGGGAATCCGTTGCGCGTGCCATTGCTCAACGGTTCGATCGTGGTGCTATCATCGTCGTGAGGAATAAGCCGGTCTATTGACAATCAAGCCTGCCGGGGAACATCCTGTAGTGGCAAGTGCCCGTAGTTCGACGACACCAGCGATCGCAACTTTTCGAATTTGATGTTGCGACCGGTTAGAGGGCAAGGCGGCCAGCATTGTGATGGCGAGCTCGAAATCAGCCATCGATGCAGACGTGAACTGCGCCCTTTTCTAAGTCTTGTCCGCAGCCTCTAGAGGCAAGGATGAACAAGGGATGGCTGTAGCATTCATACTGCTGTTGGTCGCAGTCGCTTCGGTGCTGTTTCACCTCCTAAGCCCATGGTGGTGGACACCGATCGCATCGAACTGGAGTTACATCGACGACACGATCACCATGACGTTCTGGATCACCGGGGCGGTCTTCTTCGCGATCGTCGCATTCATCGCCTATTGCATCTTCCGTTTTCATCACAAAGAAGGAAGACAAGCGGCCTATGAGCCCGAAAACAAAAGGCTGGAATGGTGGCTCACCATAGGGACTGCGATCGGTGTCGGAGCGATGTTAGCGCCCGGTTTGGTTGTCTGGCATCAGTTTGTGACGGTGCCGTCCGATGCAACAGAGATCGAGGTCATGGGCCAGCAATGGCGCTGGAGCTACCGGCTGCCCGGAAAGGACGGCCGGCTCGGGACGGTCGATGCCCGCAACGTCAGTGCCGAGAATCCACTGGGCTTGAATCCGAACGATCCCAATGGTCAGGACGACGTCGTGGTTGAGAACGACGATTTGCATCTCCCGATCGGGAAGCCGGTCAAGGTATTGCTCCGTTCAATCGACGTTCTGCACGATTTCTACGTGCCTGAGTTCCGGGCGAAGATGGATATGGTGCCGGGCTCGGTCACATACTTTTGGTTCACTCCCACGCGCACAGGAACATTCGAGGTTCTTTGCGCGGAATTGTGCGGCATCGCGCATGCGCAAATGCGGAGCAACGTCATCGTCCAGGAAGAGAGCGAATATCATGCATGGCTGGAGAAGCAGCAGACATTCGCAGCGTTATCCGGCCACCGACCCATCACGAAGGCGACTTACAAGACCCGCGGCAAATAGCAGGGCCGGCGCGGCGGCGTTGCACGTTGTAACACTTACGATGAGCGACGATCAGAGGATAAATCCGGGAGGACATTTTAATGGTTGATGTCCCGTCTGACGTACTCGCAGGAATTCCGCCGGCCGAAGTGGGGGAGGTCGATCTCTATCACCCACGAAGTTGGTGGACGCGATATGTCTTCTCGCAAGATGCCAAGATCATTGCGGTCCAGTATGCGATTACAGCAATGGCCATCGGTATGGTCGCGCTGGTGCTGTCGTGGCTGATGCGGCTGCAGCTCGGATTTCCCGGAACGTTTTCGTTTATCGATCCGAGCCAGTATCTTCAGTTCATCACCATGCATGGCATGATCATGGTGATCTACCTTCTCACGGCGCTGTTTCTCGGAGGCTTCGGGAATTATCTCATCCCGCTGATGGTCGGTGCTCGCGACATGGTGTTCCCCTATGCGAACATGCTGAGCTACTGGATCTATCTGCTTGCCGTGCTGGTGCTGGTTGCGACCTTCTTTGTACCGGGTGGGCCGACCGGCGCTGGCTGGACGCTGTATCCGCCGCAGGCCATTCTTTCCGGAAGCCCCGGACAGGAAGCAGGCATCATCATGATGCTGGTGTCGCTGATCCTGTTCATTATCGGCTTCACCATGGGCGGCTTGAATTACGTCGTGACGGTGCTGCAGGGTCGCACGCGCGGAATGACGCTGATGCGGCTGCCTTTGACGGTGTGGGGCATTTTCACAGCAACCGTAATGGCATTGCTTGCATTTCCAGCCTTGTTTGTTGCCTCGGTGATGATGCTGTTCGATCGGCTTCTTGGCACCAGCTTCTTCATGCCAACGCTCGTGGAGATGGGTCAGCTGGGGAAGTACGGCGGTGGCAGTCCGCTGCTGTTCCAACACCTGTTCTGGTTTTTCGGCCATCCCGAAGTCTATATCGTTGCTTTACCTGCTTTCGGCATTGTCTCGGACCTCATCAGCACGCATGCGCGAAAGAATATTTTCGGTTATCGCATGATGGTGTGGGCGATTGTCGGCATCGGAGCGATGAGCTTCGTGGTGTGGGCGCACCACATGTATGTCAGTGGCATGAATCCGAAATTCGGATTTTTCTTCGCAACAACGACCCTCATCATCGCGATCCCAACGGCGATCAAGGTTTACAATTGGATCCTGACCCTGTGGCGTGGCGACATTCACCTCACCGTTCCGATGCTGTTCGCGCTCGCATTCATCATCACGTTCGTCAATGGCGGTCTGACTGGCCTGTTCCTTGGCAACGTCGTCGTGGACGTTCCGTTGTCCGATACCATGTTCGTGGTCGCCCATTTTCACATGGTCATGGGTGTTGCGCCGATCATGGTCGTGTTTGGCGCGATCTATCACTGGTATCCGAAAGTGACGGGACGGATGCTGAACGAGACAATGGGACGCTTCCATTTCTGGGTCACATTCCTTGGAGCATACGCGATCTTCTTCCCCATGCACTATCTCGGGCTGCTGGGTGTGCCGCGCCGCTATCACGACATCGGCGGGACGGCATTCGTCCCCGCGTCGGCCCACGACCTGAACGCATTCATGAGTATCGCTGCGCTCATCGTCGGCTTTGCCCAGCTCGTATTTGTGTTCAACATGATCCGGAGCCTGTCCAAGGGCGAGGACGCCGGCGGTAATCCGTGGAACGCGACCACGCTCGAGTGGCAAACGCCGCAGACGCCGCCGGCACATGGCAACTGGGGCAAGGAACTCCCGGTCGTCTATCGCTGGGCTTATGATTATAGCGTGCCCGGCGCAGCACGGGATTTTATCCCCCAGAATGAACCGCCGGCCAGCTCGACGCCGAAGGGAGCGCATCCATGACGGCCATCGTCCTGTTCATGGCTGGAATAGCGGCCATTGCGGGATGGTGGCTCTCGCAGCAACGGCTTGCGGCCAAGCCCTGGCTGGAGGAGGGGGCGGTCGGCGATTTTCCCGGCGGAAGTTCGATGTCGTTGCCGGCGGCGAAAATAGGTTTGGGTGTGTTTCTCGCGGTCGTCGGGTCGTTGTTTGCGCTCTTCGTCAGCGCTTACTCCATGCGCATGCAACTGATCGACTGGCGGTCGCTGCCCGTGCCCGGGTTGCTGTGGTTCAACACCGGTGTTCTGGTCGTGAGCAGCGGCGCGCTGCAATGGGCGCAGGTTTCCGCCCGTCGCAACGACAGCGAAAATGTGCTGACCGGCCTGCTTGCAGGCGGCGTTTCGGCCGTTGTTTTCCTGATAGGTCAGTTGCTGGTGTGGCAGCAGCTCAACACCCGGGGCTACTTTCTGGCGGCCAATCCTGCCAACGCCTTCTTCTATCTGATCACCGCGATTCATGGACTGCACTTGCTCGGCGGTCTCGTCGCTCTGGGCAGAACCATCGTCAAGGCATGGCGTGGTGTTGAAATCCCGCGCCTGCGTTTGAGTGTGGAACTGTGCACGATGTATTGGCATTTCCTGCTTTTGGTTTGGTTGATCCTGCTCGCTCTGCTGACAGGCTGGGCGGATGACTTCGTCACCATCTGTCGCCAGTTGCTGACATAGGGAAGGCTTCGATGCGATGACAGAGACTGTGCTGACAAACATCGAAAAGCGCCGAACGACGACCGTAGGCTGGCAAGGTATTGTCGCCGACTGGTCCTCGGATCAACGGGCATTCAAGAATGTATCCTGGGGAAAGGCCATGATGTGGATCTTTCTCCTCAGCGATACCTTTATCTTCGGTTGCTTCCTGCTGTCGTACATGACGGCGCGCATGTCCACGACGGTGCCCTGGCCAAACCCGAGTGAAGTCTTCGCTCTGACGATTGCAGGACAACACATCCCGCTCATTCTGATTGCCATCATGACCTTCGTGCTGATCAGCAGCAGCGGGACCATGGCGATGGCCGTCAATTTCGGCTACCGCCACGATCGCCGCAAAACGGCGATTCTGATGCTGGTGACCGCCGCGTTCGGTGCGACATTTGTCGGAATGCAGGCTTTCGAATGGACCAAGCTGATCATGGAGGGGGTGAGGCCCTGGGAAAATCCGTGGGGGGCGGAGCAATTCGGCTCATGCTTTTTCATGATTACAGGATTCCACGGCACGCACGTAACGATTGGCGTGATTTTCCTGATCATCATTGCGCGAAAGGTCTGGCGCGGAGATTTCGAGACTGGACGTCGGGGATTTTTCACAAGCAGGAAGGGGAACTACGAGATCGTCGAAATCACTGGCCTGTATTGGCATTTCGTCGATTTGGTATGGGTGTTTATCTTTGCCTTTTTCTATCTTTGGTGAGGGAAAAACATGGCTGAAGTCACGCTACATGCAACACCTCATGCAACTCCCGCAGCACATGCCGAGGGACATCAGCACCCGATCAAGCTCTATCTTGTGGTCTGGGGATGGCTGTTTGTTCTGAGTACATGCTCTTACCTCGTCGACTACTTTAACCTGCAGGGATATCTGAGGTGGTCTCTCATCGTGCTGTTCATGATGTTGAAGGCGGGCTTGATTGTTGCGGTCTTCATGCACATGGCGTGGGAGCGTCTGGCTTTGGCCTATGCCATCCTGCTCCCGCCGTTGGTGTTGTTGGTTTTTGTCGGGATCATGGTGTTTGAATCGGACTACACGTTGTTGAGCCGGATCATTTTCTTCAAGACTGGGGCGTGAAGATGAGCGGGGGTCTCGTGCGTAAGGAGGACTTCCATGACCACATATATCATGCTTGCAAACTGGACTGATCAAGGTGTCCAGCATGTCAAGGACTCGCCGCGTCGTCTCGACTTGGCGAAGAAAGCTCTCAAGGATATGGACGGCGAGTTCAAATCGTTTTTTCTGACCATGGGCGACTATGACATCGTCGCGGTTTACGAAGCGCCGGACGATGCCGTCGCCGCGCGATTCAACTTGCAGCTGGGTATGCTGGGAAACATTCGAACGCATACATTGAAAGCGTTTCCCGAAACGGCCTACCGGGAGATCATAAAGTCGCTGGACTGATTGCGGATGGGAAACGCGTCCGCGAGGTGCTACGCGCCGGTCAAATGATATGTCGACAGGAACGACGGCCGAGATGGCGCCCGCTGGCGGAAAGTAGGCGAGGACACAATTGCAGTGAAGACGAGGTGATGCGCAGATGCAATTTACCGTTGGATTCAAGTTAAAGGGCAAGGCGGGCCATGTCGTCGTGGACGCCGAGGACGCGCTTGTCGCCGCTCTGAAAGTCAAGGCGGAGCTCCCGGAAGCGATGACAATGTACGTGCGTCCACAAAACCGGCGCGGCGACGCACGACACCCGTCACATGTGCCTGCCGACGAGCGCGCCGAGGATACTCATTGATGGTAAATTGGGGGATGAGCAAGCCAGCGCAAGCCATGGTTCGTTCGGGCCATGACAGACTTCAGCTGGCGCTGAAGCACAAGAAGTAGATTCACGGTACTCCGCCCGGCCGCGGTGTCATATGGCTGAGCAGATCCATCGGCAACGGAAAGACCACAGTCGATGATCGCTCGCCTGCAATGTCGTGCAACGCCGCAAAATAGCGCAGCTGCATCGCCTGCGGCTCTTGAGCGAGGATCCGGCCAGCCTCGACAAGCTTCTCAGCGGCTTGCTGCTCGCCTATCGCATTGATCACTTTCGCCCGCCGCAGCCGTTCCGCTTCGGCCTGCTTGGCGATGGCACGCACCATGTTCTCATTGAGGTCGATATCCTTGATCTCAATGTTGGTGACTTTGATCCCCCACGCGTCAGTTTGCTGATCGAGGATCTCCTGAATGTCGGCGTTGAGTTTGTCGCGCTCTGCGAGCATTTCATCCAGCTCATGCTTGCCGAGCACCGAGCGCAGCGTGGTCTGTGCCAACTGGCTGGTCGCGGCCATGAAATTCCCGACCTTGATGATCGCACGTTCCGGGTCGACGATGCGGAAATAGAGAACGGCATTCACCTTGACGGAAACGTTATCGCGGGAAATGACGTCCTGCGGCGGCACATCTTGCACCATCACCCTGAGATCGGCCTTCACCATCTGCTGCACGAACGGAATCAGGATGATGAGGCCCGGACCTTTCACGCCGGTGAAGCGTCCGAGCGTGAAGACGATGCCGCGCTCGTATTCCCGCAGGACACGAATGGCGGAGGAGAGAAAGGCGATCACGATGATCGCGAGCAGCGAATAGGCTATGTAATCGAGCATCATCGCACACCTCCTTCGCCGGCGCTGAGTGCCGGCCGGCGACGCACCATCAGCGTCAGATCCGTGATGCTGGCGATCTCGACCATCTCTCCGGGCTTGAATGTTTCCATGCCGCGGGCTCGCCAGCGCTCACCCTGCGTGAAAACGTGACCTTCGATGTCATTCCAGTCGAGAACTTCGGCAGCCAGGCCGCGCATGGCCTGCGCGCCGACTCGTGCCGGAGCTTTGCGCGCGCGCTGAAGCGAGCCGAGCACAATGAGCAGCAGTCCGATGAACATCGCCGTCACGATGCCGACGAGTGTCCATGACAGCCGGTATCCGGGCGCTTCGATCCTGAACAACATCAACCCACCAAGGACGAGGGCGATGGCTCCGCTGAGGCCAAGAACCACGGTCGGGTTGAAGGCCTCGATAATCAGAAGCGCGATCCCCAACATCATCAGCCCAAGGCCGGCATAGCTGATCGGCAGCAGGTTGAAGGCATAGAGGCCCAGCAGCAGACAGATCGTACCGACCACGCCGGGCGCGACGGCGCCAGGAGACATGAATTCAAAAATCAGGCCGTAGATGCCAACCAGCAGAAGAATGAAGGCGACGTTGGGGTTGGTGATCACAGACAGAAATTGCGCGATCCATCCGGAATCGATCGTCTCGATCATCGCATCCTTCGTCGCCAGATGCCGTCTGTCCCCACCGGGAAGCTCCACGACGCGACCATCGACTTGCCTGAGCAGTTCGACCGGGTCGCGCGCAATGAGATCGATGACATTCGCTTGCAACGCAGCACTGGCGGAAAGACTGGCTGCCTCCCGGACAGCCTTCTCTGCCCAATCGGCGTTACGTCCTCGCAATTCGGCCAGGCTGCGGATAAAGGCGACGGCGTCGTTCGTCGCCTTCGCCATCATCGCGTCCTTCGGCTCCGTTTGCTGGGAGCTGTCTTTCTTGTCCTTGCCGTCTTTGTCTGGGGTGATGCCCGGCAGGCCTGGCACCGGACTGCCGATTTGCACTGGCGTCGCTGCGCCAAGATTGGTGCCCGGCGCCATTGCGGCGATATGCGTTGCATAGAGGATATAGGTGCCGGCGCTGGCAGCATGGGCTCCCGACGGGGCGACATAACCTATGACAGGAACGGGCGAGGCCAGCACGTCGGCGATGGTCTCGCGCATGCTGGTGACGAGACCGCCCGGCGTATTCAGACGCAGAATAACAGCTTCGGCACGCCGTTCGCTTGCCTTGGCGAGTGCGTCTTTCACGTAGCTGGCGGTTGCCGGTCCGATCGCTCCGTCGATTGCGATCGTCAGCACAAGTTTTCCACTCCCCTCCGCCGAGACAGGCGTGGTGGGGGAGACGGCCAGAGCGACAATCGCAATTGTCGCCGCAAGAGTGGCCTGTACGGTTTGCACAGCCTGGACTCCCTTATCAAGATGATGTGGGAGGTCCTGGCAGAATCTCAATACGACCGGGATTGGCGAGCCATCGCCCGTTGTCGAGACGAATGTGAGGGCTGCGCAAGACGAGAAGAATCGTCGATATTATCAGGCAGTCTCAATGGCATAAGAAGTTCGCAGTTTCGATCCACGCCCTTGCTTCGTCTCCAAACAATGGCGCGACCGCGTAGGCACGACCTTCTTCATCGCGGCTCGATGAGCAAAGTTCTGTCATCGAACTGTTCGACGATCGTGCCGACTGGCCGCGCCCCTCCGCCGGATCGCAAGAGGAGCGCTGGCCGTGTTTCAGTGATGGGCCGAAACGCTCTTGACGCATTCGGACAACAAATCACCTGACGCAGAATGGCTGACGTCGCCCAGACTGACGATACCGACCATCCGTTTACTCTTGTTGATCACCGGCAGCCTGCGGACCCGCAGTTTCTCCATGTGATGTATTGCCTTTGCGAGATCGTCGTCCTCCCGGCAACAATGGATACCTTCGGTCATCACATCGCGCGCCGTCGCGCGGCCGGCATCGAAGCTGTTCCTCGCGAGCCCTTTGCAGACAATGTCGCGGTCGGTCACCATCCCAATCAGGCGGTCGTCCTCGCCAACCGGAACGCAGCCAATGTCATGCCCCCGCATCAATTTCGCGAGTTCGGTGACAGGGGTATCGGGGCTGACCCAGTCGACACCTTTGTGCATCACCTCTTTGACTTTCATGGCGAACCTCCGTTCCTAGAGTTCAGGTGAATTGATGCAATGCAGTATGTCTCGCCTCCCTCCATGTCCTCCAACTATACAATCAATTACGTGCGAGGTCGCAGAAGAAAACATCATTCCTGCGCGATCAGACCGGACAAACGCGGCCGCTGTTGCAATCCACCCTCCTGAACAGCGCGCATTCGACGCAAGGCCCGGACCATCCACGGTTGCAAGTGGATTAATGGAACCCAAATAATCCAAGAGTGTCTCATTGGACAGGGAGCGGTCCTATCCACTAGTTTGGCAGGCGGCGGTGTTGCACACCTCCGGACGAGATCATTGGGAATGAAAGAGAAAAAGGATATCGTAGAAAACTGGTTGCCGCGTTACACCGGCACGCCGCTTGCTGAGTTCGGAGAGTATGTTCTCTTGACCAACTTCGACAACTACGTCGAATGGTTCGCCACGGCGTATGGCAGTTTAGTAAAGGGCGCAGATCGACCGATGCCCAATGCGACTGCCGACGGTATCACTCTGATTAACTTCGGCATGGGAAGCCCGAATGCTGCAACCGTGATGGATCTGTTAAGTGCCATCGCGCCGAAAGCCGTGTTATTTCTCGGCAAATGCGGTGGGTTGAAACGCAAAAATAAAATTGGCGATTTGGTTCTACCGATTGCGGCTATTCGGGGCGAAGGCACCTCAAATGATTACTTGCCCCCGGAGGTTCCTGCGTTGCCCGCGTTCCAGTTGCAACGCGCGGTGTCGACCATGATCCGCGATCTCGGTCACGACTATTGGACCGGTACCGTGTACACGACCAATCGTCGTGTCTGGGAACATGATGATCGCTTCAGGGATATATTGCGTCGTACACGGAGCATGGCGATCGACATGGAGACCGCAACAATCTTTGCTGCGGGATTTGCCAATCACATTTCGACTGGCGCACTGCTTCTCGTGTCCGATCAGCCAATGATTCCCGAGGGTGTGAAGACCGAAGCGTCGGATCAGGAGGTGACCGCGAACTATGTCGAAAGGCATATCAGGATCGGGGTGGAGGCCTTGAAGCTTGTGCGGCGCCGCGGCCGCAGCGTCAAGCATTTGCGTTTCGAAGACGATTTCGATGCAGGGCATGAGACGTAAGGAGGCGTCGCACCGCTGCGGCGACAATTAAGCAGCGGCACGATCTTTCCATTCGGGACCGCGACGGTCGCCGCGGATCGCCGGACTAATCCTCAGTCATGCGCGCTAAAGCGCCCGTGCTGCGCGTTGGCTATCAGGCGCGCAAACTGCGCGTGACCCATATGAAGCAGCGTCTCGTGATCGCCAGCTTCCAGATAGACCTCCGGCTGCGCCTGGATGCTGTCGTCGACGATGATATCCAGCCCGTAGCATTTACCGACGGCAGGAACTGCACCGTGTGCGCAGTCGCGGAACAGCTGATGGATCTCGGTTTCATCGGCCATGTGGACATTGTCGCCGAGTGATGTCCTCAGGTCCGACAGGCGGAGGTGATGCGATGCGGGCAAGACGGCCAGTATATATTCGCCGTCGCGCCGCAACACGATGCCCTTGGCGAGGCGATCGCCCGAGATGTGGCATGCCTCAGCCGTGCCGGACGACGTCATGCGGAGTTCGTGCGGGATCACCTCGTATTGGATGTTTTCAGCGGCCAGGTATTTCTGGAGTGTGGGAGCAATGGTCATGGCGTGACCTCCGGGGCAAAATGCAAGCCATCCATCGTAAGGTCTTTGTCTGCAGACTCTCGCCGTGCGATGGGCGGCTGCGTGGTTATAGGCTCAGCATAGGCCTCCCATCCGACAGCTGCAATTCGTTATCGGTGACTCTCTCTTGCAAGATAATCAGAATGCCCGCGCTGTCGGTGGTGACTGCGAGCGCCGCGACACTTCTTCCCCAAACGAGAGTGGCTGCTGTCCATTTGAGCGCATGCGGGGGCGCATGAGGTGTTCAATCGAATTATGTATCTGTTTCAACAGCATAAGGGGGCGCCGTCGTATTCTGAATGGCGTGCCATTTTCCAGAACGCTCAGCATTCACAGGCAGGCCGATCGATCACGATGTCGATCATGTGGTGGCGCGAATCTCGCAGCCGCTAATCTCAACTGCTTGGTGTCACCACGGGTCAGCGCCGAAGTAAGTGGGGCGCGCAGCGTGTGCGGCCGGTTGGTTGCGAGGGCATGATCACCGGGCTAGCCTATGGGCAGGACAAGTCCAAAGGTGAGAGCATATGACCCCGCGCGAACGTCTCGACCAATTGCACCCGGAAATGACCGCATGGCGCAGGGATTTCCATGCACATCCGGAGATTGGCTTCGAGGAAGAGCGCACCAGTGCGCTGGTCGCGGAGCGATTGTCCGAATGGGGTATCGAGGTGCATCGCGGTTTCGGCGGCACCGGTGTGGTGGGCGTGATCCGCGGCCGTCACCAGGCTGCCGGCAGCAACCGGGCCATTGGATTGCGTGCGGATATGGACGCGCTGCCGATGGAGGAGGGCGATGGTGTCGAATATCGCTCGCAGAATCCTGGCCGCATGCATGCGTGCGGCCATGACGGTCACACCACGATGTTGCTTGGTGCTGCGAAATATCTTGCCGAGACGCGCAATTTCGCCGGCACGGTGCATCTGATCTTTCAGCCGGCCGAGGAAGGGCTCGCTGGCGCCAAGGCGATGATGGACGACGGGTTGTTCGAGCGTTTCCCCTGCGATTCCATCTATGCGATCCACAACAGCCCGGACATGCCGCTCGGTACGGTCAAGGCGCTGACCGGCACGGCGCTGGCGGCGATCGACTATTTCAAGGTGACGCTGCGTGGCCGCTCGTCCCACGGCGCGCATCCGCATCAGGGTATCGATACGGTGGCCATGGCTGCGCAGGTGGTGAATGCGCTGAACGCGATTCCGTCCCGTCAGGTCGATGCACTGGAATCCGCCATCATCAGCATCGGCCAGATCCATGGCGGTACCTCGGATATCGTGCTTCCCGAGACGGTGGAATTGCGTGGCTCGGTGCGCACGCTGAAGCCCGAGGTGCGCGAACGCGTCGAGGAGTTGTTCATGCGCGCGGTGACGCTGACCGCGCAAGCCTGCGGCGGCATGGCGGAGATCGAGTATCGCCACGCCTATCCGGCCACCATCAACACGGCCGACGAGACGGTGCGCGCGGCAGAAGCCGCGGCGGCGGTGCCGGGCGTTACCGAGGTGCTGCGCGAAGGCAATCCAATTCTTGCCGGTGAAGATTTCGCGTTCATGCTCGAACGCAACCGTGGTGCCTATCTGATGTTCGGGCAGCGCACCGCCGACAAGGGCGGCGTGCCCGTTCACAATCCCGGCTACGATTTCAACGACGATCTGCTGCCGATCGGTGCGAGCTATCTCGCCGGGCTGGTGGAGCAAGAGCTCGCATAGACCGCGATCAGCGCGATTCGAGCGGCGCGTCTATGCCGCGCCGCTCTTCGGAATGGTGCGGCCGATCACGCGCAAAAGGTCTGCGCGCACCGACTCGATGTGACGTTCAAGGAAACGGCAGGCGTCATCGATCTTCTGGCTGCGGCACAGCGCGATGAGTTCGGCGTGTTCTTTCTCAGCGATGCCCATCGCGGTGGTGGTCGAGAGTTGCATGCGCGTGTAGCGGTCGCTGGTTTGCAGCAGCGCCATCACGATCGTCTGTGTGCGCGGCTGCCGCGCCCGGACATACATCGCCATGTGGAAATCGGCGTTGAGCTGTCCCCATTCGCTGATATTGCCGGCGGCAATCGCCTTCTCGAAGCGGTGCTGGATGTCGTCGAGTGCAGCGAAGTCGTTGTCGACAAAATGCGGCGCGGACTGCGCCAGCATCCGTGGCTCGAGGATGACCCGGAGATCGAACACGTCGTTGATTTCGTCGAGCGACAGTTCCGAGACGATGGCGCCCTTCTGCGGGACGATCTTCACCAGCCCTTCGGCCTCAAGCTGAAACAGGGCTTCCCGCACCGGAATCCGGCTGACGCCATAGGCCTCGCCCAAGGCGTCCTGGCGCAACTGCGCGCCGGCCGGGTGGGTGCCGTCGAGGATGGCCTGGCGGAGTTGATCCGCGATCATAGCCGACAGGGTGCGGTGCTTTAGCGGCGCGCTCATTGATTTATCGAGCCTTTTCTCTGGATTTCGGCCGGATTGATCTCAGATCTCGTCCCGTCTTCGCTGCCGCACAAAAACTCCTCAAGGCGCGAATTTGTGCAAATCAGCGTTTGACAGGGAAATTGTATAAATTATACGATCCAAAAATCATATCACAATCGTGACAGCGGGGGCAGTTTATGAGTGACCAGACGATGTCGACGGCCCCGGCCATCGGGGCCCGCCGGGTCATCCTGGTGGCGTCCGCCGGGCTGCTGGCCTTCGAGCGGCTGGCTCTGATGGGCCTGATGTATCTGCTGACGGCGCTGATCCTGGTGAATGTCGTCACCCGCTATTCGCACTTCCCGATCTACTGGATCGATGAGTCGGCGGTGTATTCGGTGGTCTGGCTGACCTTCATCGGCGCCTCCGCGATGACCCGCCTGCGGCTCGACTTTGCGGTCACCATGATGACCGAACGTCTGTCGGCCAGAAGCCAGCAGATCTTCAAGATTATCGCCACGAGCACGGTGATCGTGTTCGGTGTCGGCCTGATCGTCACCTGCATGCTCTGGATGGACCCGATCGGCCTTGCGCAAGCAGGCTTCGACGCGAAGAAGTTCGCGGGCCAGACCTTCAATTTTCTCTACACCGAGCGCACCCAGACGCTGAACTGGCCGACATGGGTCCTCTATCTGACACTGCCCATTTTCGCGGTGTCGATCACCATCCATGGCATTGCGAATCTGCTCGAGGACCTCGGCCTCGTCGCCAAGGTGCCGCCGAAAGGCTTCCAGCTCTCCGAACTCGACGGGGTGAACTAATATGATCACCTTCGCCGCATTCACGGTGATCATGCTGGTCGGCGTGCCGATCGGTCTTTGCCTTTGCCTCGCCGGCTTCGTCTACATCATGGCGTCCGGCAATCCGGTGCTGTTCCAGTCCTATCCGCTGCAACTGTTCGGCGGCGTCGACAGCTACGGTCTGATCGCGATCCCGCTGTTTATCCTGATCGGCGAGATTATGAATGGCGGCGGCATCACCAAGCGCATCGTCGACATGGCGATGGCCTTTGTCGGCTCACTGAAGGGCGGACTGGCTTACGTCAACATTCTCGCCAACATGTTCATCTCCTCCATTCTCGGCTCGGCGACCGCGCAGGTCGCGATCATGGCGCAGATCATGGTCCCGGAGATGGAGAAGAAGGGCTACGACAAGACCTTCGCGGCCGGCCTCACCGCCTATGGCGGCATGCTCGGCCCTATCATTCCGCCCTCGGTGATGTTCGTGGTCTACAGCGTGTTGGCGCAGGTGTCGGTCAGCGACATGTTGATCGCGGGCATCATTCCCGGTGTCATCCTCACGGTGATGTTTTGTGTCGTCATCGCGCTGATGGGCTACGTCTACAACTATCCGCGTGCGGACTATCAGACGCCGAAACAGCGTGTGATGACCATCCTGCGCACCTCGCCGACCCTTTTGATTCCCATCGTCATCGTCGGCTCCATCCTCGGCGGTCTGGCGAACGCAACGGAATCGGCTGCCGTCGGCGCTGTCGCCGCTGCTGTTGTCGGCAAATACTGGACCAAGGAATTCGAGTGGTCGCAACTGCCGCAAATGATGCTGCGCTCGGGCATCTATTCGGCGATCGTGCTGTTTCTCGTTGCCGCTGCCGCCGTGTTTTCCTGGGTTCTGATCTTCGGCAAAGTGCCGCAGGAGACCGCAGCCTGGATCCAGACCGTTGCCAAGGATCCGATCAGCTTCATGCTGATCTGCAATGTCATCCTGCTGGTCATCGGCACGGTGATCGACGGCGTGCCCGGCCTGATCATGACCGTGCCGATCCTGCTGCCGGTGGCGACCGAGATCTACCACATCGACCCGCGTCACTTCGGCGTAGTCGTCGTGATCAATCTCGTGCTCGGATTGCTGTCGCCGCCGGTCGGACTCTGTTTCTTCGTTGCCGCCGCCGTCACAGGCGCCAAGCCCGGCAAGATGTTCATGGTGACGCTGCCGTTCTTCTTCATCTCCTGCATCCTGTTGGTGCTGCTCTCGCTCTATCCGTATCTGTCTCTCGCCCTCATCAAGTAAGCCCCATACCCATCAAGGAGCCTCCGTCATGACCATCTCACGTCGTCGCTTCCTCGCCGCATCGGCAGCTGCTTCGGTGTTTGCGCCGTCGCTCGCATTGGCGCAGGCCAAGGAGCTGCGTCTCGGCCTGATCACGCCGAACGGCCATTCCTGGAACAAGGCTGCGCTGAAGCTCGCCGATCAGCTCAAGGAAGAGACCAAGGGCCGTCTCACCATGACGGTGTTTCACTCCGGCCAGCTCGGCAACGAAGCAGCGATGATGCAGCAGTTGCAGACCGGCGCGCTCGATATGGGCTTCATCCAGGCTGCCGAACTCGGTTCGCGCGTGCCGCATATCGCGGCGATCAACGCGCCCTATATCGTGCGCTCCACGCCAGCCGTGGCGAAATTCGTGCGTCATCCGGCGGCCGTCAAACTGTTCGACGTGCTTCCTGCGGAAACCGGCACCATTGGCCTCGGGTGGGGCATCACCGGCATGCGCGCGGTCTTCGCGGTCAGGGATCTCAACACGCTCGCTGACATCAAGGGCATGAAGCTGCGTATCAATCCGACGCCGGTCTATCGCGACTTCTACTCATCGCTCGGCGCCGCACCGACGCCGATTCCGACGCCGCAGGTGTTCGACGCCATGTCGAACGGCCAGGTCGATGGTCTTGAAGCCGATCTGGAATTCTCCTGGAACCAGCGCTTCGACAAGGTGTCGAAGTCGATCCTGCAGATGAATGCCGTCTTCATGCCGATGGCCGCGGTCGTGTCCGGCCGCGTCTGGCAGTCGCTGCCCGCCGCCGACAGGGAACTGATCACCAAGGCTGTCAAATCGACGCTCGATGCGCAGATCGACGAATTGGCCGCTGGTGAGCCGGCGCTGATCGAGAACTTCAAGGGCACGTCGGTGCCCGTGCGTCAGGTGGCCGTCAAGGATACCGAAGCCGTCATTGCCGAATTCGACAAGATCTGGCTGCCGAAAGCGCCTGTGCTTGCCGAGCTGCGCAAGGTCGGCGCGACGATCTGATCCTCTAATTCTCGCCCATCATCCTCATCAGCCGGCGCGCTATGCGCGCCGGCATCACACGGAGTTTTGCCATGAGTCCCCGCATTTCCTGGGAAGGCGTCTTCCCGGCTGTCACCACGCAATTCCATGACGATCTGTCGCTCGACATCGACGCCACCGCGAAGGTCATGGACGGCCTGATCCGTGACGGTGTGTCCGGCCTGATCATCTGCGGCTCAGTCGGCGAGAACACCTCGCTCGAGCGCAAGGAAAAGATCGCGATCATGGAAGCGGCCAAGTCGGTCGCGAAGGGCCGCGTGCCCGTGCTCTGCGGTGTCGCCGAATTCACCACGGCCTTTGCCGTGGATACCGCCAAGGAAGCCGCGCGCGTCGGCATCGATGGCATCATGGTGATGCCCGCTTTGGTCTATTCGTCCAAGCCGCACGAGACTGCCGCGCACTTCCGTTCGGTCGCCACCGCCACCGATCTGCCGGTGATGCTCTATAACAACCCGCCGATCTACAAGAACGATGTCACCCCCGACATTCTCGCCACGCTGGCCGATGTCGACACGGTCGTCTGCTTCAAGGATTCGTCAGGCGATACACGCCGCTTCATCGACACGCGCAATATGGTCGGCGACCGCTTCGTGTTGTTCGCCGGCCTCGACGACGTGATCGTTGAGAGCGTGGCGATGGGCGCAGTCGGCTGGGTGTCCGGCATGTCCAATGCGTTCCCGCGCGAGGGCGAGACGCTGTTCCGTCTGGCCAAGGCCGGACGACTCCAAGAGGCGATGGCGATCTATGAGTGGTTCATGCCGCTGCTGCATCTCGATGCGCGCCCGGATCTCGTCCAGTGCATCAAGCTGTGCGAAAACATCATGGGCCGCGGTACCGCACTGACCCGGCCGCCACGTCTGGCGCTGCTGCCGCATGAAAAGGCGGAAGTGGAGGGGATCATGACCAAGGCGCTGCGTCACCGTCCGATGCTGCCGGATGTCGGCCTCAAGGCAGCTTAACGACTCGTCGCTATCTGAAATTTATCGGCGCGTCAGTCGTGGCGCGCCGATGTCTTATGTAGCGATGCCTTCGCACAGCTAGATATCTTCGTCGTCGCGATCGCGTTTCGGTGTGGCGATATCGCCGTCTTCGTCGTCGTCGTCAGGCCGCGGCGGCGTGGGGACGGGTTTTTGCTTGTCGTCCTTGGCCGGTTTGTCGTCGCGGGCTCCGCCCACTCGTCCGCTCATCATTTTCCCCGCCGGATTGCTTGTGTTGACCTCATTCTGACCGTGATTGAAGCAGATATTGCCGTAATCCCGCAATTGCCCTGTGTTTTTCCGCATGACCGTGTAAACGGGGGCGAATCCTGCCCGCTTTGAAATCGGGCGAATCTTGTTCTGGAGTGACGATGAAAAAACCGAAGTTAGAGCTCGACGAACCGCAGGCGCGCAAATTCATTCGCGCCGACAGGGCGCCGACCGAAGGTTATTCACTGGTGGTGGATGGCCATTTCAAATCCCATCACGATACGGTCGAAGCCGCGGAAGAAGCCGGCATGAAGCTGAAGAACCAGTTTCAGATGCTTCAGATCCAGGTCTACGATTCTGCGACCAAGACCCGTACCATGATCGAATGGCCTGCGCCGAGCGCGGCCTGAGATAGATCAGACCCTGCGAAAGCAGGTCCTGCGATAGTCAGGTCCTGCGGCCGCCGCTGCGCTGATCGGCGAGCCACGCTGCCAGGGCCTGTGCTTTTTCCGTCGATTTGCTTGACGATGTCTTGCTCGAAGACGTCTTGCCCGATTTCGTTGCGGTCTTCTTCTTGGCCGGCGCGGGGGGCGATACCGCTTCGCGGGCAAGGCGCATGGCCTTCAGTCGGGCCATGTTGTCGAGTACCGCTTTGGCCGCGGCGTCGCGTTCGGATTTCGTCGCTTTGTCGTCAGTTGACATCAGCTCGTTTTCTTTTTTCTGGTAGCTTTCGGTTTGGGTTCGGGCGGGTTGGCCAGTTCTTCGGCTTCTCTGGCAAGGCGAAGCGCGCGCAGTTCCTCGGTCCGCTTGCGGATGGCGACATCGGCGGCCGCAATGTCGGCCATCGCCTTCACGCCTTCGGCTTCCTGCGCCGCCTTGCGGGCGAGCCGGATTTCCTTCAGTTCTGCGGGTGTCTTCTGTTCCTGTTCGGTGTCCATCAACGCCTCGGGTTAGGCCGCGCGATCGGCGCGCAGCGAACTCTGTGTCATTCTTATCACGTAGATATAGGAAGCGGCACCCCTGCTGCCACCTAACTGGCCGCTGCAGTTAATCGCTTTGTGCCGGAAATGCGGCGAATTCGACGCGAATGAGGCCAGGTTGCGTCCGTCAGGCCTTCCTGAGACAATCCGGTGGTAATCCGGACTGCAAGAATCTCCATGATCCGCACACTGTTCAACGATGGCGCCGACAACCTGCGCGGCCGCATCATCGCCATCTACGCCATTCTGATCCCGGCCAATGTGCTGGCCTGGATATGGGCCCTGATCGCCTTCCGCGACCAGCCGGTTCTGCTGGGCACCGCGCTGCTCGCCTATACCTTCGGCCTGCGCCACGCCGTTGACGCCGACCACATTGCAGCCATCGATAATGTGACGCGCAAGCTCATGCAGTCCGGCAAGCGGCCGCTGTCCGTGGGCCTGTTTTTCTCGCTCGGTCACTCCACTGTGGTCGTCGTGGCATCCATCTTCGTGGCGCTCGCAGTGTCGGCACTGCAGGAGAAATTCGCGGACTTCAAGGAAATCGGCGGCCTGATCGGCACGAGCGTCTCGGCTTTCTTCCTGCTGATCGTGGCAGTGGCCAATATCTTCATTCTCGTATCGGTGTATCGGCTGTTCAAGGCAGTGAAGCGCGGTGAGCGATTCATCGATGAAGATCTCAATGTTTTGCTTTCGCAGCGCGGCGTCATCGGCCGCATGCTGCGTTCGGTCTTCGCCGTGATCTCGAAGAGCTGGCACATGTATCCGCTCGGCATCCTGTTCGGCCTCGGCTTCGATACAGCGACCGAGATCGCACTGCTGGGCATCTCAGCCTCGCAAAGCGCCGATGGCATGTCGATGTGGTCGATTCTCGTGTTTCCCGCACTGTTCACGGCGGGAATGTCACTGGTCGATGCGACCGATTCGGTGCTGATGGTGCGCGCCTATGGCTGGGCTTTCGTGAAGCCGATCCGCAAGCTGTATTACAACATGATCATCACGCTGGTGTCGGTGATCGTGGCGCTGGTGATCGGCGGCGTCGAGGCGCTCGGCCTGATTGGCCGCAAGCTCGATCTGTCAGGTAGCTTCTGGGACGGCATCGAAGCGCTGAACGAGAATTTCGGCGCGCTCGGCTATCTCATCATCGCGATTTTCATCCTGAGCTGGATGATCTCGGTGATCGTCTATCGCGTCAAAGGCTATGACGACATCGAGGTACGGGTTCACGAGGCCTGATGCGGCGTCGTTATTTGGGCGTCATCTTTTCCAGCGTTGCGCGCTTCCACAGATCCCAGGCCCGGCCATGGATCTGGTCGATCACAGCCAGCGTTTTCTGGCTTTCCTCGCCCAGCAGATAGCTCACGGATCCGCCAAGCGCGAGCGCCTGCGACTGCAGCTGCGCATTGACGTTGCTGTAATGGGCGCGAAACACTGCCATCGGAATTGTGCTCGCCACGACGACACTGCCATGGCCCCGCATCAGTGCCACGCTGCGGTCACCGAGCGTACTGGCCAGCGCCTTGCCCAGCTGCGTGTTACTGACCAGCATGTTGCTCATGCCGGCGCTGTCGCGAATCTCGAATACCGGCACGTCAGGGAAAAGGAAGGCGCCGAGGTGGAACACTGGCCGTAACTGCGTGCTGCTGACGCTGAAGGGGATGATCCCAGGCGAATGCGTGTGGACGATGGCTTTGACGTCGGGCCGCGCCTTGTAGATTTCGCCGTGGATGAAGCGTTCGAGGAAACTGGCGCGTCCCTTCGCATCGACCGGATTGGAGTCGAGGTCGTATTCCATGATGTCGTCGACCGTGACCAGCGCCGGAGCCACGGAGCGCCCCATCAGGTAGCGATTGGGATCGGTCGGGTGGCGCATGCTGACATGGCCGAAGCCGTCGATCACGTTGAGGTCGGTGAGGACGCGGTTCGCCACCACGAGGTCTTGCATCAACGCTGGGTCGACGGCGCCGGCAGATGTTGGCGCGGGGGGCTGTGCTGCGGTCTGTGCGGAAGCCGATTGCAGGGAAAACGCGAACACCATTGCCAGCAGCATTGGCGCAGCCGATCGTGTCGACGCCATTGTCATCCTCCCCCTGTCGAGTGGCGGGTTGGTCCGCCTTGCTCGCTATATCATGCGGCCAACACCGGGCCGCCAGCTTTCTTCCACGCATCGATGCCGCCGTCCAGATGTGCGGCATTGTCGATCCCCGCATCCTTCGCGGCATTGACCGCCATGGCCGAACGTTCCCCAAAGGCACAGAAGAACACGATGCGGCGCTTGGTGGCAGTGGCGACCTCCCGCAACATGCCGCCGGGCTTGAGGCTGTCCGATATCGACGGGTAGGGCGCATGCAGCGCGCCAGCGAGCACGCCGTGCTTGGCGCGTTCGCTGCTCTCGCGCAGATCAACCAGCAGGATGGCGGGATCGCCGAGATGAGCAATGGCCTCCCGCGGAGACAGCGCCAGGCCTTGCTTCTTCAGCGCGTCCGGCTTCAGCCCGACTTTCATATTGGCCGGGATCACCACATCCATCAGCTTCGGGTTCGGCAGGTTGAGCTTGCCCATCAGCTCGATGTAGTCCTCCACGGACTTCACCTGCAGCCGCGGATTGTAGCGCTTCTCTTCGCCGATGGTGCTGACGGAGTCCCCCTTGTAGTCGTGCGCAGGGAATACCATCGTCTCGTCCGGCAGCTTGAGCAGGCGGTTGAACAGTGAATCATATTGCGCCCGCGCGCTGCCGTTCTGGAAATCGGTACGGCCGGTGCCACGGATCAGCAGCGTGTCGCCGGTGAAGACGCGGTCGCCCATCAGATAGCTGTAGGAGTCATCGGTGTGGCCGGGCGTATACATCACGTCGAGCTCGACGCCTTCGATCGTCACCTTGTCGCCGTCGCTGACACGCATGGCGACGACGTCGGCCTTGCTCTGGTCGCCCATGATGGTGACGCAATGGGTGCGATCGCGCAGTTCGGCAAGGCCGGTGACGTGGTCCGCATGGAGATGCGTATCGACCGCCTTCACGAGCTTCAGGTCGAGCTCGCGCAGCAACTGGCAATAGCGATCGACCTTTTCCAGGACAGGATCGAGGATCAGCGCCTCGCCGCCGTGGCGGCTGGCAAGCAGGTAGCTATATGTGCCGGACACACTGTCAAACAGCTGGCGGAAGATCATGGGCGCACCAATTCTGCGTGGTCGATCCTTCTTCAGATCGTGTATTCGTCAGAATATTAACCCATTTGGCTGCATTTGGACGACCTCTTTCTTCTCTTGTTCGTGAACGCAAGTTCGGGATACTGCCCGCAGCAGTGAGGGCCTGATGGCGGAATATGTGGTCGAGTTCGGTCGGGATGGCCGGCGCGTGGAAGATGATGGCCGGCTCGATGCCGCGGCGTTCTATCGCAACCACGAGGCGATCTGGCGGGTTCTTGCGACTTTCCTGCAACAGGCTTGCGGCGACGTTGTGGAAGTTGGCAGCGGCACCGGCCAGCATGTCATTCACTTCGCTGGACAAACGCCCGACATCACCTGGTGGCCGAGCGATCTCAATGACGCCCATCTCAAAAGCATCGCCGCCTGGCGCACCCATGCGCAATTGACGAATGTCAGACCGCCGCTGCGGATCAATCTCTTGGATCCCACATGGTGTCCGGAGATGGAGAACGGTAGCGGGCCGGATGCTCTGCTCGCGGTGTTCTGCGCCAATGTCGTTCACATCGCACCCTGGCCCGTCGCCGAAGGTTTGATCGCGGGCGCAGCAAGATATCTGCGGCCGGACGGGCGTCTCTTTATCTATGGCCCGTTCAAGCGCGGCGGCAAACATACGGCCGTGAGCAACGCCGTGTTCGACACCAGCCTGCGCGAGGGTAATCCTGACTGGGGCGTGCGCGATGTCGAGGATCTGGAGCACGTCGCGCAGGGCGTCGGCCTTCGGCTGGCTGAGATCATCGAGATGCCCGCCAACAATCTGATCCTTGTATTTGCCCGGTTGCCCGGATGATCAGCGCATGGTGCGTGCGCGCTGGCGTGTGTTGATCTGCCGCAGGGCGGTCGTCATAGTCGCGCTGAACAAAGGCCCCGGGACGAACCGGGCCACATCCGGGCGGACTTCCCCATGATCGATGCGGCCACCCCAGAGATTCACGATGATGCACGCGCACGTTCCAACGTGATGCGGCTGGCTGCGGCGCAGGCGCTTGGCGGTGCCAATTCGGCGGTCATCTTCGCCACCGGCGCCATCGTCGGTGCAACACTGGCGCCCAGCGTCTCGCTCGCGACGGTGCCGATCTCGGTCTATGTCGTCGGACTTGCCTGCGGGACGCTGCCGGTCGGCATGATCTCCCGCGCCTATGGCCGCCGCGTCGCCTTCATCATCGGCAGTGGCGCCGGTGCGATCTGCGGCCTGCTCGGCGCCATCGCGATCCTGAAAGCATCATTCGCACTGTTCTGCTGCGCGACATTCTTCGGCGGCTTCTACGGTGCTGTCGCGCAATCCTATCGCTTCGCCGCGGCCGATGGCGCCAGCCCGTCCTATCGCCCGAAGGCTGTCTCCTGGGTGATGGCTGGTGGCGTATTCGCCGGCGTGCTTGGCCCGCAGCTCGTGCAATGGACCATGGATATCTGGTCGCCCTATCTGTTTGCTGCGAGCTTCGCGGCGCAGGCGGTGGTTGCCCTGATCGCGATGGCGCTGCTCTCGACCGTGGATGCGCCGAAGCCTGCGCCTGCGGACATGCATGGTGGCCGGCCGTTGCTCGAGATCGTGCGGCAGCCACGCTTCATCGCAGCCGCGATTTGCGGCGTGGTGTCGTATTCGATGATGAATCTCGTGATGACCTCGGCGCCGCTGGCGATGAAGCTTTGCGGGCTGACGCTGAGCGATTCCAATTTCGGCCTGCAGTGGCACATCGTGGCGATGTACGGTCCGAGCTTCTTCACGGGATCGCTGATCGCACGCTTTGGCGCGTCGAAGGTCGTGGCCGCAGGTCTGGCGCTGGAGGCGATCGCCGCGGTGATCGGCATCGCCGGCATCAGCGCGATGCATTTCTGGGTCTGTCTCGTCGTGCTCGGCCTCGGCTGGAATTTCGGCTTCATCGGCGCTTCCGCGCTGGTGCTGGAGACCCATCGGCCCCAGGAGCGCAACAAGGTGCAGGCCTTCAACGACTTCCTGGTGTTCGGCCTGATGGCGGTAGGCTCGTTCTCGTCCGGCCAGTTGCTCGCGAATTACGGCTGGTCGACAGTCAATGCTGTGGTTTTCCCGCCGGTCGTTCTCGGGCTCGTGGCGCTGGTCATGGCCGGTTTCATCAAGCGCCGCGCGGTGCAGCAGGCTGCGGCGTTTCCCGATCCGGCGGTCTAACCAAGGCGCATCACACACTTGCCGGCCGGGCGATCACCATCGCCCAAGCCGGCATTTGTGAACGACACTCTGGGACGTCCGGACGTCGTCAGGCCGTTCCTGTGTTTCCAGTGATCGAGGCAGCAACCAGTTTCTGGGTGATGCCTTGTCCGCTCAGCAGGCGGACAGCCGGACTTCTTGTTTCGGGAAAGATGGCCAGCAGGGTGTTCGACCCTTTCACTTCAGACCAGCCAAGCTCCTGCGCGTGAACCGCAGCACGCTGAGACACACGCACAAATGCTGCCGTCGGCTGGCCATTCTTGCCGGTCTCGATCATCAGATTTTTCAGTTCCTTATCGAGGTAGCGCATCAGGTCGGCTTTCAACGTGCCGAAATCGGCATTGCAATCCCGCAGCACCGCCGCGGCATCGGCGTCATCGACCAGTGCGAGTAACAGGTGCTCCAAGGTTGCATATTGATGACCTCTCTGGTCGGCATATTCGATTGCGCGTCGCCGCGTCGCGTGAAGCGCGGGCGAAAGCGGCAGCGTCGACAGGTCGATAAGGGCATCGGCGCTTTTCAGCCTCTTTACGGGGTCGAGGGTCGCCAGCAGCCTCTGCTTTTCGCTGATCGGCAGGACGATATGCGAGGCGATGACGTCGGCAACCCGTCCGGGGTCGAGGGTTCTCTCCAGTGGCGGCCAAATTAGTGGCACGCGCATGTCGTGAGCCGAAACGTAGCTCTCGAACCGCTTGACTGCCTGCTGGATCAGTTCGGGCTCATCAGGAATAGGACCCTCACTCACGCCTGTAACATCGGCTCTATACGAGCCAGTCTCGCCTACGAAACGCTGAATCACGACGCGTTGACGCCCCTGTGCCAGAACTCTGAGCGTGCCGTCATCAATCCTTTGAATTTCAAGCAACTGGGCGAGAACGCCAATGTCGTAGATGTCCTCGAAGCCAGGTTCGTCAACAGTTTCGTTCTTTTGAATAGCAAGCACGACCTCGCGCTGCCGATCGAAGGCATCTTTCAGAGCGAGTATTGTTTTCTCCCGTCCGACAAAAAGCGGGTAGGTCGCTGTCGGGAATGGAACGAGATCTCTCAGCGGAATGGCCGGGTAGCTTGATATTCCGCTTTGAAGCTTGATAGTCGGCGTTTCTGGCGAAGTTCGACCGACCTGCAACATCGCCGACAAGGTATTCCAGTCAGCGACGCCTAATATTCTCGATATCAGCTCCAGGCTTTCGCTGTGACTGATCGTGACGGCTTTGGTGGTGAGGTTTTCGCGCAGGGTCTGCGCCATAGCCTTTGCATCGCGAAAATCGCGCATCTGTTTCGTCCTTTGCGTGAGCGAACCAGGGGGCATCAGGTGGTTGCGTTGCTGACCCGGTCGCTCGGACAAAGGGTGTCGGCAAAGGAAGTGATACGTTCACCGTCCCGTTCAGGGCGCAACCGGCAGGTCGTATCAACCGAGATAAAATTGGCTCAAAGGCGTCTAGCTGTCAATGAGGTGCAACTGTCGGCTGCGTTCACGCGACAGTGAGACCTGTATCAGTCGACATCGGCCAATTGGTCCGCAGTCTCGAACGCGTCGCGCGGCCACGAGATTTGCACCACCGCGCCGTGATCCGGAAAGACACGATTGCTGAACGTTACCCTGGCGCCGGTGCGCTCCAGCAGCGTGCGCGCGATGAATACGCCGAGGCCGAGGCCGCGATGTTCGCCCTCTTCGGCGGGGCGACGACGCGACAGATAGGGCTCGCCGATCCGCTTCAGCAGGTCCGGTGGAATGCCCGGGCCATCGTCCGAGATCGAGATCACGATAC
Organism: Tardiphaga robiniae; assembly: GCF_013359755.1. Lineage (GTDB taxonomy): Bacteria > Pseudomonadota > Alphaproteobacteria > Rhizobiales > Xanthobacteraceae > Tardiphaga > Tardiphaga robiniae. Next base: position 134,085 of record NZ_JABMCJ010000092.1, read on the forward strand.
TTTCCGCATTCCACCAAGCGTTCACTTCGACCTGCTCCCGCGCGAAATCGACCGCATTCTCCAGAATGTTGCCGACGCCGTAGAGGATCGCCGGATTGCGCATGCCGGCCGGTTCGGGGGCGTTGGCGACGGCGATACGTATCTTGATGGCAATGCCGAAGTCGCGATGCGGCGCCACGGCTTCCTCGATCAGCTGCGAGAGCGGCATACGGTCGAATGGCGCGCCGCTCGAATTCAGCTGCGTGATCTTGGAAAGAATCTCGCGGCAGCGCTGCGCCTGTTCGCGGACGGTCTTCAGGTCATCGGCAAGTTCCGGGTTGTTGTGGATGTTCTTCTCGAGCTCCCGGGAGATTAGGAAGATGGTCGAGAGCGGCGTTCCCAATTCATGCGCGGCAGCGGCGGCGAGACCGTCGATCTGGGTCAAATGCTGCTCGCGCGTCAGCACCAGTTCGGTGGCGGCAAGCGCATCCGAAAGCTTGCGGGCTTCCTCGGTGACCTGAAACGCATAGAGGCTGGTCACGCCGATGGCGGTCAGGATCGAGAACCAGACACCAAGCAGATAGATCTGTGGCAGCACCAGCGGTTCTGCGGAGTCCCACGGTAGCGGCAGATGAAAGAAGGCCAGTACGGTGGCAGAGGCTGCCGCGAGAACGCCGAGCGCGATGGTGAACCGCGTCGGCAGTGCCGTCGCGGAGATCAGCACCGGTGCCAGAAACAGGAACGAGAACGGATTCTGCAATCCGCCGGTGCAGTAGAGCAGGCCCGCCAGCTCGATGATATTGAGCGCGAGCAGGGCGGCTGCGAAAAGCGGTTCCAGCCGGTGGACCGGATTGAACAGCGTCTGCAGCACGAGGTTGAGGGTCGCCGACAGGCCGATGATCGTCACGCAGGGAATGATGGCGACGTCGTATTCGAGCCCCTGCACCACGACGAAGATCGCAGCCAACTGGCCGAGCGCCGCGAGCCAGCGCAAACGCAGGATCGTGTCGAGGCGAACATAACGGCGCGGCTGGCGAAAGTCGGAGGCGGAAATATCGGTCATATCAGGACATTAGACGCCCCGGGCGATGACCACAAACCCATGCGGGCTGCGGCCACTTGAAGCGCCCAAGCTTGCCTTCGCCGCCACAATGCCGCATGGAACGGCAGCAATGACGATTGAAGACACCAAGTCAGGCCATGCGGCGACGGTTGATCGCAATGCTGCGGCGGCGATCGACGTCGCTCATCTCGTCAAATTCTACAAGACCAACTGCGCCGTGGATGACATCTCGTTCAAGATCGCGCGCGGCAGCATCACCGGTCTCCTGGGCGGCAATGGCGCGGGCAAGACCACCACCATTGCCATGATCATGGGGCTGACGCTGCCGACCTCGGGAAAGGTCTCGGTGCTCGGCTGCGCGATGCCGGCGCAATCAGCCGAAGTGCTTGGCCGGATGAATTTTGAAAGCCCCTACGTCGACATGCCGATGCGGCTCACGGTCCGGCAGAACCTCACCGTGTTCGGAAAGCTCTATGCCGTGTCTGACCTCAAGGGCCGCATCGCGCAACTGGCCGAAGACCTCGATCTCACCGATTTTCTCGACCGCGCCAGCGGCAAGCTCTCTGCAGGCCAGAAAACGCGCGTCGCGCTGGCCAAGGCGTTGATCAATGCGCCGGAGCTGTTGCTGCTCGATGAGCCGACGGCCTCGCTCGACCCGGATACGGCCGACTGGATCAGGCGGCATATCGAGACCTATCGCAGGAGCAACAACGCCACGATCCTCTTGGCCTCGCACAACATGCTGGAAGTCGAGCGGCTATGCGACCGCGTCATCATCATGAAGAAGGGCCGCATCGAGGACGACGACAGTCCGGAGCAGATATTGCTGCGCTATAACCGCACGACTCTGGAAGAGGTATTTCTCGACGTCGCGCGCGGTCGCGACCGGGAGCAGGCGCCATGAGCCTCGTAGAGCGGTCACACGGCATCGCCATGCATCGCATCAATGCGATGGTGCTGCGCTACTGGTATCTGTTGGTGTCGTCGTGGCCGCGCATGCTGGAGCTGGTCTATTGGCCGGCGCTGCAGATCATCACCTGGGGATTCCTGCAGAATTACATCTCGCAGAACGCCGGGTTCTTCGCCCAGGCCGGCGGCACGCTGATCGGCGCAGTGATCCTGTGGGACATCCTGTTTCGCGGCCAGCTTGGTTTGTCCATCTCCTTCCTCGAGGAAATGTGGGCGCGCAATCTCGGTAACCTGATGATGAGCCCGCTGAAGCCGATCGAGTTTCTGATCTCGCTGATGATCATGAGCCTGATCCGCCTCGCCATCGGCGTCATCCCGATGGTGATTCTCGCAATGTTCTTCAAATTCAACCTGTTCGCGCTCGGCCTGCCGCTGATCGCGTTCTTCTGCAACCTGATCTTCACCAGTTGGTCGCTCGGTATCTTTGTGTCGGGTCTGGTGCTGCGCAACGGCCTCGGCGCCGAGAGCATTGTCTGGACGCTGATGTTCGGGCTGATGCCGCTGGCCTGCGTCTACTATCCAGTCTCGGTGCTGCCGACGTGGCTGCAATATGTCGCCTGGGCCTTGCCACCGACCTATGTGTTCGAGGGCATGCGGGCGCTGCTGTTCGATCACACCTTCCGCGCCGACCTGATGTTGACTGCGCTGGCCATCAACGTCGTGCTGTTTATTGTTTCATTCGCGATATTTCTTGGGCTTTTGAACAGCGCCAGGCGCGCCGGAACGCTGATCTCCGGCGGCGAATAAGACCATTTATCAAGGGATAACCGCCGTTTTTACCGCCAATGGCCTGAAAGCCATGCGTGCGGCGCATTGACGCTTTCTTACGCAGACACCAGTATATAGTGCAGCGCAAAAGTAGACGCTCAACGAGTGAGGACAGATGCCGATAGGTGAATTTGGCAGGCCGCCAGCCCTGCCGTCCGAGACGAGCCCGGCTCTGACCACCCCGATGTACTGGATGTATGAGATGGCCTACGCGTCGCTCAATCCGGCGCGCGCGATGACAGACGCTACCAGGATGCTGTTTCAGAATCCGCTGAATCCGTTCTCGCAGACTGAGTTCGGCAAGTCGGTGACGGCGGGCTGCGAATTGTTCGAACGCACCACGCGCCGCTACGGCAAGCCGGAATGGGGCCTGCACGATACCGACGTGAATGGTGTGCGGACGCCGATCGAAATCCGTTCGGTGTGGGAAAAGCCGTTCTGCCGTCTTCTCTATTTCGATCGCAAACATCCGCGTCCGCTGCGCGCACCGCAGCCGCGCGTGTTGATCGTGGCGCCGATGTCCGGCCATTATGCGACATTGCTGCGTGGTACCGTCGAGGCCTTCCTGCCGACCCATGAGGTCTACATCACCGACTGGTCGGATGCGCGTCAGGTACCTCTGGCCGCGGGCCGCTTCGATCTCGAAGACTACATCGACTATGTGATCGAGATGTTCCACGTGCTCGGCGGCAACGTCCATGTTCTCGCCGTCTGTCAGCCCGCCGTGCCGGTGCTTGCTGCGGTGTCGGTGATGGAAGCCGAGAACGATCCCTATGTGCCCCTGTCGATGACGCTGATGGGCGGCCCGATCGATACGCGCCGCAATCCGACCGCTGTGAACAATCTCGCTGCCGAAAAGGGCATGGATTGGTTCCGCAACAACGTGATCACCAAGGTGCCGTTTCCGCATCCAGGTATCATGCGCGACGTCTATCCAGGCTTTTTGCAGCTCAGCGGCTTCATCAGCATGAATCGCGACCGCCACGTGGAAGCACACAAGAAGCTGTTCGAGAACCTGGTGAAGGGCGATGGCGATCTCGTGGACAAGCATCGCGAATTCTACGACGAATATCTGGCGGTGATGGATCTGACTGCAGAGTATTACCTGCAGACCGTCGATACCGTGTTCGTCAAACATGCGCTACCGAAGGGCGAGATGACCCATCGCGGCAAGCCTGTTGATCCGTCGAAGGTCGTCAATGTTGCGCTGATGACCGTCGAAGGCGAGAACGACGATATTTCCGGCCTCGGTCAGACCGAAGCGACGCATATGTTGTGCAGTTCGATCCCCGATGAGCGTCGTGTGCATTACGTTCAGAAGGGCGTTGGACACTACGGCGTGTTCAATGGATCGCGATTCAAATCTGAAATCGTGCCGCGCGTGTCTGACTTCATGCTGAGCGCAGCAAGCGCGCGCCATCGCGCCGCTGCTGCGGAGTGATTCAACACGCGCACATGCGGTGACGATGCATCGTCATCGCATGTGCGCGATCACCATCGATGAATCGAAAACAACATCGTTGAAATGCGCGATGATCGCGTGTGAGTTGCGATGGCGCGCTTTCTAAGCCCTTGAAAATAGGCATGGAAACCGGATTTTCCGCCTATTTCTAGCAGCGGTGCGCGATTCACTCTTAGATTCCGAAATTCAACGTTCTTTTGAATCCAGATTCCTGTTCCGGACCCCATCCGGTAGGGGACAAATCGCCTTTTGACCCCGTATATTGGGCAAATGATTTGTTTTTGCGCCGAGCAATTTCCGTGGCGGCGGTTATGGCAGAATCCGGTCGATCTACTGACGACCGGGACTACTGACATGGCCTTCCGCGCACTTCTCTACCGCCGCCCCACCGAACCAGACACGCTTGCCGTCAAACACGGCTCCCAGATCTTCGCCATACGCCTGCGCAGGCACCGCCGTGCGACGCGTTATACGCTGCGCATTCATCCGAGCGAGCGCGAAGCGATCCTGACCATGCCGCCGCGTGGGTCATTGGCCGATGCGAAGGACTTCGCACAGCGTCATGGCGCCTGGATCGCGGCGCGTCTTGGCCGTTTGCCGAAGGCAGCACCATTCGAACACGGCACAACAGTTCCGTTGCGGGGAACTCCGCATAGAATCGTGCATCGGGCAGGGCGGGGGACGGTGTGGACCGAGACCCGCGACAACGGCGAGAAAATCATCTGCGTCGCCGGCGATGTCGAGCATATCGACCGACGTATCCACGATTTCCTCAAGCGCGAAGCCAAGGCCGATCTCGTCAAGGCATCGAACCGCTATGCGGCGCAGCTGAACGTCAAGGTGAAGCGGATCTCGATCCGCGATCAGTCGAGCCGCTGGGGGTCGTGCACCACCGAGGGCTCGCTGTCGTTCTCCTGGCGTCTGATCCTCGCGCCGCCCTTCGTGCTGGATTATCTCGCGGCCCATGAAGTCGGGCATCTCGTCGAGATGAACCATTCGGTGAAGTTCTGGCGCGTGGTCGGGCGCATCTGCCCGGCGACCGAACGCGCCAAGGCCTGGCTCGATACCCATGGCAACGACCTGCATCGCTTCGGCGTGCAGGATTGAGCTCTTGGTCCCGGCCGCGGTGCTGTGCATCGCGTGTCCGGGACGCTCGCTCACTATCTCCCGAACAGTCTCTCCGTCAGCCAGCCATCCAATCCGCTCGCGGCTTCCGGCCGCACGTTCTGTTGTGGCTGCTGGCGCGCGGCGGGGTAGTTGGTCTGGGTCGGCGCCGGTGGCTGCGGGCGATAGCCGTTATAAACGGGGGCGCTTGGCACATAGCCGCGTTCCGGTGGCGCTGATGGCGACGGTGCGTTCGATCCGGGCAGCAGGCTCGACAGGGCCTGGCCGATCGGATTGGTGCTGAACGAATTCGACGGCGCCAGGCCCGGCACCGGCTGCGGCTGCAGGCCCTGATGCGCCGTCTTCATGAAGCGCGACCAGATCTCCACCGGCAACCCGCCGCCGGTCGCCTTCTTGGTCGGCGAATTGTCGTCATTGCCGAGCCAGACGCCGGTCACGAGTTGCGAGGTGTATCCGATGAACCAGGCGTCGCGGAAATCCTGGCTGGTGCCGGTCTTGCCCGCGGCCTGCCAGCCCGGCAGTTCGGCCTTCTTGGCGCTGCCGGACAGGATGGTCTGCTGCATCATCGTGTTCATCATCGCCACGGCGCGGCCATCGATCACCTGGCTCGCGGTCTCCGCCGGCCGCGTATACAGCGTCTTCTTGCCTTCCACCGTGCGGATGCGGTTCACCACATGGGGCGACACGGCGAGGCCGCCATTGGCGAAGGGCGCATAGGCGCCGACCAGTTCGGTCATCGACACTTCCGACGTGCCGAGCGCGATCGAGGCATTGGCCTCGAGCTTGGAGGCGATGCCCAGCCGATGCGCGGTGCGCACCACAGAGGCGGGGCCGACCTCGATGCCGAGCCGCACGGCCACCGTGTTCAGCGACATCGACAGCGCCTGGGTCAGCGTCACCGAGCCGAAATATTCGTGGGTGTAGTTCTCCGGCTTCCAGCCCTTGATGTCGATCGGCGCATCGGTGCGGATCGTCTCCGGCGTCAGCCCCGCCTCGATGGCGGTGAGATAGACGAACGGCTTGAAGCTTGATCCCGGCTGGCGCTTCGCGGTGACCGCGCGGTTGAACTGGCTTTCGCTGTAATTCCGGCCGCCGACCATGGCGCGGACCGAGCCGTCCGGCGTCATCGCCACCAGCGCGCCCTGGGTCACGTTGAACTTCACGCTCTTGGCGGCCAGTTCGTCGATGATGGCGGCTTCTGCCACGCTCTGCAGCTTGGGATCGATGGTGGTCTCGACAATGATGCTCTCGTCGACCTGGCCGACCAAATCATCGAGTACTTCGCCGATCCAGTCGGCCACATAATTCACCGTGCCGGCGCCGACCGGCTTGACGTTGTATTGCGGCACGCCGGTCGCGCCCTTGGCCTGCGCGGCCGTGATGAATTCCGCGTCCTGCATCGCCGTCAGCACCACCTTGGCGCGCGCTTCCGCGCCTTCCGGATTGCGGTTCGGTGCCAGCCGCGACGGCGACTTCACGAGCCCCGCCAGCATCGCCGCTTCCGCCACCGTGACGTTCTTCGCCGGCTTGCCGAAATATTTCTGCGCCGCAGCTTCCACGCCGTAAGCGCCGGAACCGAAATAGACCCGGTTGAGATACAGTTCCAGGATCTCGGCCTTGGAATGCTTGCGCTCCAGCCAGAACGCCAGCTCCACTTCCTGCAGCTTGCGCGCCATGGTGCGCTCCTGTGTCAGGAACAGGTTCTTGGCGAGCTGCTGCGTCAGCGTCGAGCCGCCCTGCGACACGCCGCGATGCATCAGGTTGGTGGCTGCCGCGCGCGCGATGCCGATCGGGTCGACGCCGTAATGCGAATAGAACCGCCGGTCCTCGATGGCGATGAAGGCCTTCGGCAGATAGGGCGGCAGATCCTTCAGCGACACATTGGCGCCGGCCTGTTCGCCGCGCGTCGCCAGCACCGTGCCGTCCATGCCGACGATCTGGATCGTCGGCGGGCGCTTGGGAATTTCCAGCGACTGGATCGGCGGCAGATGCGCGCCGACATAGATCACGACGCCGACAATGGCGATCGCCGCCCACAGGCCGAGCACCGCGCCCCAGTAGAACAGCCGCTTGACGCCCTTGCCGAAACCGCCGCTGCGCGCCTTGCTCGAAGTTCTGGATTTGCGCGGCTTGTCGCCGCCACTATTGGACTCGCGTTTCGGCGCCTGTTTGGGAGTCTTCTTGGGCCGATCATCGCCGCCGCCGGGCACGCGATCATCCGCCGTGAGGCGCAGATCGGACAGCGCCGCGCCGATCCCGAAGGTCGGCTCCTTGCGCCCGCTCTTTTTCTTGCCCCACGCCATACGCAAACACCACGCCACCCGATACCGCGGAGCCTAGCCGCCGCGGTTTAAGGGGCGGTTACGCAGAAGTTAACGTAAGGGAAACGCGGTTCCATTCTCACCTCTCCCCGCGCTTTGCGGGGAGAGGTCGAAAGCTTCGCGCAGCGAAGGTTTCGGGTGAGGGGCCATGCACGATGCGCAACAGATGCGCGGTCTTCGCGGGTCGTTCTGTACGAAGAGCGTTGCCGATCCGAGAGTGATCCCTCGCGGAGACCTTGTGCCACGCCCCTCACCCGGAGTCGTCGCTTCGCGCCGTCTCCGACCTCTCCCCGCAAAGAGCGGGGCGAGGTTAAGAGGACCCGCCTCGCACGGTCACGCACCGTTTCAACTGTCAAACAGCCACGTTCTGAAAAAGGGAAATCTCATCACCGCCCACGCGCCGTCCGTATCGCGCTCGTGGCGCAAAGCGGGTGGATCGGTTTTCCCCCTCGACAAATGAGGGGGATGACGCGCCGAAAGGCGCAACTTGGTCGTTCTCGCGTGTCGCTCCGGCCTTGCGAAGGCCCTTGCGATCCGCGCATCGCCTTTCGGCGCGCCATCGCGGCTTTTCTGTTCGAGGGACCGTGCTTCCGGGTATTGGGCAGGACTAATGAAAGTCCTTCGTTCCGGACAGGCTTTCGCCTGCCTTCACCCGCACCCGTCCAGCCGTTTCCGGCAGAGCCCCGTAGTGGGCCCGGACGGTGACCCCCGACCTCCCGAGTGCGTGCTTGCGAGGCACGTCCGCAGGCGCCGCATCCCAACTCCACTTCGAAAGCGCCCTCGAGAAGCGCCCCTCGTGAGTAGGACGAAGAGGAATATAGTCTAGCTTGCTTGGCTTTCAACCTTAAGATGGATAAATCCGACTCTCATGGTAACAGGTTGTAATCGCCCTTTCGCTGTATGTGAGAGTTGGTGCAACTTGAATAGACGCGCAGGTTTAGCGCAAAGAAACATTTTTGATGGGGGAAATATGGGAAGCGTAATCACAATAATGAACATGAAAGGAGGAGTAGGAAAAACGACTATTGCTGCTCACCTTGCTGGAATTTTAGCGCGTTATGCAATGGGAGGTAAGCCAAGAAAAGTTCTCGTAATAGATTATGATCCTCAGTTTAATCTTTCGCAGGCTTTCCTCCCAGCGAAAATATACTTCGCTCTAGAGAAAGCCAGAAAAACGACGTTGTCGATCTTGCTTGATGATGACGTAAATCTGAATCCGTACCAATTACAGGTTTCGGGAAATCACACCCCTCCCAGTGTTGGAAGTATAGTAACGCGGGTGTTTGGGACGCACGGAAACAAAAGCTTCCTAGATATTTTACCGTCAACTTTGGATCTCATGTACGTTGCTCTCGGCCAAGGGGCTGCGCAGACCGCGCCCTTCGAGGAACGTTTTGAAAAATTTATCGACGAGGCGAAGTCGATATATGACGTAGTCCTTATTGATTGTCACCCAGCTGGGTCGCTCTTTACAAAGACTTCCTTGAGGAACTCAGATCACGTGGTAATTCCGGTCGTGCCCCAGCAGTACGCACTACGTGGAATTGGTCTGATGTTGAATTTCATTAAGTCTAAGAAAACAGGTGCGAGTTCGACAACGCCTCATATTCTATTCAATCTTACTTCGAGAGTAAAAATCTCAGCTCAGGAAACAGCTATTCGGGCAAACGCTGAGTTTTCGGATCTCTGCATGGTCAACACGCTGAAGAAGTACAAGGGGCTATCTGAGCCAGAAGGTGGGAAGGGATTTGTTTGGTCGAGCAAAAAGCCCTACAGCACCGAGGCGTTTACGAATCTTCTGAAGATTGGCCGAGAGCTTTTGGAGCGGACTGGAGTGAAATGATGAATACGAAAGCGCGTCAACGAACGATTCGAAACTTTATAGCCTCTATGCTGATGTCGGATTTGAATCGATCAGAATTGCGCCAAGTTGCGGATGATCTTCAGCACGGTGAACTGGCGTTTGAGCTCGCTACATTGGTGAGAGAGGCTTCCGAAATGCTCAAAGAATCTCCGGCCGATCTGCGGCCCGATAGGACACTTGCGCGTCTCAAGGATAATATACTTGAAATGGTCACCAAGCAGAAAATTACAAGAAAGAATTTAGGTGACGTCATCCTGCTCGCCGCACCGAGATTGAAAAAACTTGTCGCGGTGGCATCAACTACAAGGGGGCTTCTCAATAAATTCCTGGATGCCGCAAATGAGCAGGAGATAGCGCGTCTCGGGAATATCCTGAATGGAGAATTCCAGGATGCGTATCTAAAAGGTATCGTTGGCCGTTAGTGGAAAGCAATCATGCCTATTGCTAAGTTAAGTGCAGCGTTAACTGCGGTCGATTGGGCTGGCAATGTGGCTTCGTTTTTGGGGCAGTCGCAAGCTAAGGATCTGGCCGAAGCCAATCTCCGAATGGCTATTTGGGCAAAGCAACTAGAGACAGTGGACAAGGGGAATCCTGCTCTGTGCTTCGTTCGAGAGATGCAAATTGAAGGCCAGTATGTGGCGACGCTCATCGCGCTTTCTTTGTACAAGCCTGCTGCAAGTTCGATGAGGGCGATGTTGGAGACGGCATTGTACTATACATTTTTTCGTACTCATCTTTCTGAGCTTGAGACGTTAGTCCGAGACGATGATTACTATATAAGTAAAAAATACATCTTGGAGTATCATAAGAAGCATACCCCTGACTTCTCTACGTTTCAGAATAAGCTTGGTGTGGTAGATCGCCTTGATAAATGGTACAGTAAGGTTTCAGCCGTTATACATGGCCAGATACCGGGGGCTTGGGTTGAGCACAAGTCGCTTGCCGAAATAGCGCCTATAGCCGCTACTCAAAATCTAGTTGTAGATGCCTTCAAAGAAGGCGAAGAATTGGTCCATAGGTTTTTTCTATGCACCGTAGCGCAAACTCATTGGCACTCGTTCTCAACTACAGCAAAGCAAAAGTTTCTGCATGGCCTTACTGGTGAGGTTAAGACCCTCCTTGATTTGGATGCGGCTTGAAAGGAACGCGCTGATTTGAGTGACACGCCCAGCCCTCTTGATCTCGATCTCGCCTTATTCCTTTCACGGCGCTGCCGCTTCCTCATCAGACCTTCCGCACACTTCCCCGCTATTACTTCGCTCCTTCCCAACCGGAAAGGACCAACCATGCGCATTATGACAGCGACGGCCCTCGCGGCAGTTCTCTCGCTCGGCACGCCGGGTTTCGTGCTCGCACAGGGAGCCGCGACCCAGGCCGAAAAAGCGCCGGCCAAATCCGGCGAGCGGACCAGTGCTAAGATTTCCAGCATACAGGTGGTGGATGTGAAGCAATTGCCGGAGGCGGTGAAGAAGCAGGTCGAGGAGGTCGTGTCGAAATCCAGCGAGGAGGATCTGAAGGCGCTGCGCGCCTCGATCGATGCCTCGCCGGCGGCCGCCAATGCGCTCAAGGAAAAGGGCATCAGTTCGGCGCAGGTGGTGGCGATCAATATCGCCGATGGTGTGCTGACGATGTTCGCGAAGACGGCGTAGGATCGCGATGCGGTGTTTGCGCCAGACGCCTCTGCCACACGCACCAAACTTTCGTCATGGCCGGGCTTGTCCCGGCCATCCACGTCTTATGTGCGCTGTGCCCAAGATGTGGATGCCCGGCACAAGGCCGGGCATGACGGCGTTTCTGATACTTATGACGGCGTGTGCTAACCCGCCGAGTCATCCTCGATGATCGGGCCGAACAGTTCCCAGCGCTCGCCGTTGAAGCGCTGCATCTGCAACTGCTTGTTGACGCGGTAGTCGGTAGGTGAGGTGGAGAGGCTCATGCCGGGCAGGCCGAGATCGGTCTTGAAGCCCGAAATGCTGCTGGCCTGCTTCATCACATTGGCGCGGGTGAGATCGTCGCCGCAGCGCTTCAGCACTTCCACCATCAGCTGGGCATTTCCGTAGCCATAGGTGTTGAAGTTCGAGTTCTTGTCGCCGTCGGGATAATATTTGTCCATGAAGGCCATGTAGCGCTTCATGCCCTCGTCGTCCTTCCACTGCGGGTCCAGCGGGTCCTTGCCGTAATTGGTCGAGATGAGGCCCTTGGAATTGTCGAGCCCCGCAGGCACCAGCACGGCGCCGACCGATGTCGCATTGATGTCGACGATGTGGACCGGCTTCCAGCCGAGATCAGCGACCTTCTTGATCGCCTGGGCGGCGAATTTCGGCGTCGAGGCGTTGAACAGCAGGTCGGCGCCAGAGGACTTCAGCTTGACGATCTGCGAGTCGATGGTCGGGTCGGCCAGTTCATAGGACGCCTCCGAGACGATCATCGACGCGGCCTTGTCGCCGAGTCCGGCTTTCATGCCGGTGAGATAGTCGCGTCCGAGATCGTCATTCTGCCAGAGGATCGCGATCTTGGCGGTCGGATGGTTCTTCAGGATGTATTTGGCGTAGATCCGGCCTTCGGTCTGGTAGTTGGGATTGTAGCCCATGGTCCAGGGGAAGTTCTTCGGATCGGTGAAGCGCGTGGCGCCGGTGGCGGCGAACAGTTGCGGCACCTGCTTCTGGTTCAGATATTTCTGCACGCCTGCATTGGACGGCGTGCCGATGATCTGGAAGGTCAGCAGGACTTCATCGGACTCCACCAGTTTGCGCACCTGTTCCACGGCCTTGGGCGGCGAATAGGCGTCGTCATACTGGATCAGGTTGATCTTGCGGCCGTTGACGCCGCCCTGGTCGTTGACCATCTTGAAATAAGCGAGCTGCGTCTTGGCGATCGACGAATAGGCCGAAGCGGGGCCTGAGAACGGCACGGTCTGGCCGATCTTGATCTCGGTGTCGGTGGCGCCGGGATCGTATTTCTTCTGCGCGGATGCCGGATTGATAGCGGCGGATGTGGCCGTGAGCGCAATCGCCGCCATCCCGAAGAATTTGGCCGATGTGGCGAAGCGATGAAGAAGCGAAGTTCTCATGTCGTTGCCTCCCTGATGATATGTCACTCGACAGTCGTTCCCGTGCGGGCGCCGTCGTTATCGGGGAGTGTGAGGCAAGGATTTCGCGTTGGCAAGGCGAGGAGATGGGCACTTTCCTTAACCTCTCCCCGCTCCCGGCGAAGCGAAGCTTCGCTAGGTGGGAGAGGTCGCCGCGCCTTCGCGGCGGGTGAGGGGCCATGCACACGGGTTGACCCTAACTCCGTCGGTGCGGGTCAGTGAGCCGCTGCGCAGTTTGTGCGATCCGAGGGCGAGGGTTTGTCGCGGCTGCGTGCCATGCCCCTCATCCCACCCTTCTCCCCGCAAGCGGGGAGAAGGAGACGCGCGGCGCTCCGGGCTAACTTGCCAGCCACAACACGATCAGCGCCAGCGCTGCCGGCGCGGCCTGCACATAAAGAATGCGCTTGCTCACCGTCGCTGCTCCATAGGCGCCGGCGACGATTACACAGAGCAGAAAGAACGCCTTGATCTGGAATGCGAAGGCGGGCGCGGAATGCAGCAGGCCCCAGATCAGACCGGCAGCGAGGAAGCCGTTATAGAGGCCCTGATTGGCCGCGAGCACCGCGGTGATCTCGGCCTTCTCGGGCGTGTTCCTGAAGGTCTTCAGGCCCTGCGGCTTCTGCCAGAGAAACATTTCCAGCACGAGAAAATAGATGTGCAGCGCCGCGACCAGCGCGGTCAAAAGATTACCGATGAAGTTCATGATGAGGCCCCATAAAAAAGCTGTCATTCCGGGGCGGGCCGGCGCCGAAGGCGACGGGACCGAACCCGGAATCTCAATGTGTTCGTACTATATCGGGATTCCCCACCACTCCCATTGGAGTGGCTGAGGTTCGCCCGCAGCTAACGCTGCGTTCGCCCCGGAATGACGCGTGAACTATCCCACCGCCGGCTTCGGCACCGTCGCCGGGTCCAGCCACGGACGCGCGGATGAGGCGAGGCCGGTAAGGCGACCCTGAATGTAGTCGCAGCCCCAGTCGCGCAGCATCAGGCCGGACTCCTCGTCCTGCACCCATTCGGCGACGGTCTTGATGCCCAGCCGGTGGCACAGATCGATCAGGGTCTGCACGAAAGCGCGGTCGTCGGCGGAATGCGCGATGTTCTGCACGAAGGCGCCGTCGATCTTGACGATGTCCACGCCGAGCTTGCGCAAATTGCGGAACGAGGTGTAGCCGGCGCCGAAATCGTCGATGGCGATGCGGCTGCCGAAATTCTTCAGCCGCGTGACAAAGCCGCGGACGTCGTCGAGGTCCTGGATGGCCACGGTCTCGGTGATCTCGACGATCAGCCGCTGCGCGACGCCGGGATGGGCCGCCATCATCGACTCGATGGAGGTCCACCAGTCCGGGTCCATCGTCGTGTCCGGCGAGATGTTTAGCGACAGCTGCACATCCGGCGCGGCGGCGAGCTCGGCGACGACGAGTTCGAGCACGCGGTGATCGACCAGCCGGATCAGGCCGAGCTTCTCGGCGACAGGCACGATATCCGGCGCCAGCAGCAATTGCCCGTCATCCTGCTTCATGCGCACCAGCGCTTCATAGAAAGCGGGGGTGCGGCTGTCGGCATGCATCACGGGTTCGAAGGCCGTGACGATACGGCGCTCGTTCAGCGCAGTCACGATCTCGTCGGTGACGCGGATATTGACGCGGCGCTGCGCATCGCGCTCCACATTCGGCCGCCACAAAGCAAAGCTGCCGTGGCGGCGGCGCTTGGCGCCGTTCAGGGTTTCCTGCGCGCGGTTGACGGCTTCGTTGACGTTCTGCGCATAGCGGGGAACGCTGACGGCGCCGATGGTGGCGGTCACCGAGACCGGGCCGGATTGCGTCGGAATGACGTCGTCGCGGATGCCGACCAGAAAACGCTCGGCGGCGATCGTGGCATCGTCAACAGTGCAGTTCTTCAGGATCAGGCCGAACTTGTTGCCGGAGAAGCGGCCCATCACGTCGCCGCCGCGCAGCCGCGCGCGAATCCGCCTGGCGATCTCGACGATCACTTCGTCGGCGATATCGAAGCCGAAGGCGTCGTTGATCCGGGCCAGATGATCGATGCCGATCAGCATGAAGGCAAAGGACGAGCGGAAGCGCGTTGCTTCCTCGATGGCTTCGGCAAGCGACGCCAGAAGATGCGCACGATTGAGTTCGCCGGTGACGGGATCGTGCTGCGCCAGTTTCAGCAGTTGTTCGTCGCGGGCATGGCGTTCGCTGTCGATGCGGACGACGCCTTCGACGCGCACTGCTTTGCCCGCGGCATCGGCACGGCAATTGCCGCTCTCCTCGATCCACAGCACGGCGGCGGTGGTGGACGCGCGTAGTCCGTATTCGATCCGGTAGGTGCCGCCGCCGGAAGCGAGTGCCTTGGCCAGTGCCTCGGTGCGAATGCCACGCTGCGGCTCAATCAGCGTCGCAAGCTCGGCGCCGCTGGCGATGGTGGCCGGGGAAATGTCGGTGAAGATGGCGGCGGCCTGGTCGGTCCAGGTGATCCGGTCGCTGGCAATGTCCCAGATGAAGGCGGCCTGGCCGAGTGCGGCCAGAATCTCTGCTGCCTGCGGCTCGGAAGCGCGACCTGCCTGCAAGGAAGAATCGGCGCTCTGGGAAACAGCGGATGTCAAAGTCGCCTCGTTTTGGGACGTCATCGGGTGATTCGCCCCCCGACAATACGGCTCAGATCGCTACAATCGTTAGTCAAAGTTCCTAAAGACTTAAGAAAGTGTAGCCGGGCAGGCCTTCGCAAACCTGATGAGGCCTCGATCTGAGTTGTGGAGAGCCGCGGCACGACCCTTGCGACGCAGAGGGTGGAGGGGCAACCCTCGTCCCGTATTGAGACGCGAGCACTGTTAACGATGTCGATTTCCGCGACCCGCGCTTACGCCACGACGCCGCAGCCGATGCGGCGCGCCGGCGATTTCGTGGTCGAAAAAGAGTCGGTCATCGTGGAGGCCGTCGCGCTAACGCGGCTTGAGCCGGTGCAGCATACCACCCCGGTGTCGTCGCGCGTGGCACGGCCCGACGCATCTTTCATTGCGCATCTGATCGCGACGGCCGAACAGGCACCGCAAACGCGGGTGCTGCGCCGCGCTGATGTGGCGGATGTGGAGGCGGCTTACCGGTCGGTGGCAAATATGTATGTTGCGGGATCGGCGATCAACCGCACGCAGCGTATGGCCTGACTCGGCACTCTCCGCTTACGTCTTCGGCTTGTCGTCCGGCGACGCGACGCCACCCGGCTGCAAATCCGGTGACGTGATTTGCGGCGACGTATGCGCCACGACTTCCGGGACCGGGGTCGGCTCAAGTTTCGGCTCGATCCGTTCGAGCTTCTCGATCTTTGGCTCCGGACGATCGGTCAACACGGCTTCGGCGACGGACGTCGCGGCCGGAACGTGAGCGGGCGGAGGCGTCGGAGCGACCGGCGCTGGCGCAGGCTCATAACGCGGTGCCGGCTCCGGTGCATAGACCGGCGCGGCGGCGCGGCGCGGACGGCGAGCGCGGAGCGAGATGCCGGCGAGGAAATCCACCATCGCCGTCAGGGTGATCAGGAAGAAGGTCGCGTTGCCGAATTTCGGCAGCATCACGAATTCAGTAGCTGCCGCGCCGAACACCAGCAGCGACAGGAAATGATCGGTGAAATATTTCGGCGCCGGGCGCGCGGCGCGCATCACTTCGAGCCACAGCAAGAGAA
This sequence comes from Tardiphaga robiniae, assembly GCF_013359755.1. GTDB lineage: Bacteria > Pseudomonadota > Alphaproteobacteria > Rhizobiales > Xanthobacteraceae > Tardiphaga > Tardiphaga robiniae. The sequence goes on from NZ_JABMCJ010000092.1 coordinate 150,402, forward strand.
TGCTGAGCGCAACGAGCAGGTCGTTGAGCGTCACCATCCAGATGTCCTTGGACATCAGCGTGATCGGGAAGAGGGGGATCGGACCCGACAGCGCGAGGTCGGGCATCAGGAAGGCGATGATGTTGCAGATCGCCACTGGAATCAGCAGCAGCGGGAAACCGATCGACGCCATCGAAGGCCTTCTTTGCGAGCGAGAGAACCAGAACGCATGTGGGCGATGCAGGACATCACCGGGACAACGCATTAGCTCCAGAGTTGGAGCGAATTCGGGCGGAAAACCAGTTCAGAATTATAGTCTGAACAGCTTTCTCGGCTTGCCCGCTGGCGCTTCGACCCGCCTGACCCGGACCTTACGTGGACGAGCGAAGGCGGCGCCACCTGACGTGGCGCTGCCCTCCATCCAGTGGTCAGGATTCTTTCTTCACCTTCAGAACCTGACGACCCTTATACATGCCGGTCTTCAGGTCGAGGTGGTGCGGACGGCGCAGTTCGCCGGAGTCCTTGTCCTCGACATAGGTCGGGGTCTTGAGTGCGTCAGCCGAACGACGCATGCCACGCCGCGACGGCGATGTTTTTCTTCTCGGAACGGCCATAGGAAAAGTCCTTGCAGGTTCTTGGCAGATGGTTTCGATCGGCGCCCGGTGACAGGCGGCCAGCACAGAACGCGCGGGCAAAATCGCTGATAAGGCCGGGCTTATAACGGAATGACGACGCGATGGCTAGGGCGGGGCCGCGGGAATTTTAGGGCAAATGGGGCCCCGAACTCGTCGTTCCGGGACAGGACCGGCGGCAAAGCCGACGGGCATGGGCCCGGAACCTCGAAGTGTTTTGAACATATCGGGATTCCGGGCTCGTTCGCAGCTGGCGCTGCGCCTGTCCCGGAATGACAGCCTAGTTCCAGCACCTCTGCAGCTCCGCCGCCTGCGCCCGCGCCATATAGGTTCCCGCCAGACGCCGCACCCCCGGCCCCGGCGTCCGGGCGCTGCGGGTGACCGGATTGGGTAGGATCGCCGCCAGAAGCGCGGCTTCCCGGGCCGACAGGTTTGAGGCCGGCCGATTGAAGGCATATTCGGCGCCGGCCTGGGCGCCAAACTGCCCGGATGGGCCCATTTCGGCGATATTCAGGTAGATTTCCAGGATCCGCTGCTTGGACAGCATCAGATCGACCCACATGGCCAACGGGATTTCGAGGCCCTTGCGGATCACGCTGCGGCCCGACCACAGGAACAGGTTTTTCGCCACCTGCTGGGTGATGGTGGAACCGCCGCCGGAAACTTCGCCGTCCTGGGCGTCCTCAATGGCATTTTGCAGGGAATCCCAGTCGATGCCGCGATGGCTGCAGAATTTGGCGTCTTCGGACGCGACCACGCTGCGCGGCAGGGCCGCCGACATGGCCTTGAGGGCAACCCAGGTCCGCTCCACGGGGGAACCAGTGATCCAGCGCCAAGCCATCAGCGCCGAAATCGGCCGGCCGACGGCATAAAGCGGCGTCAGCAGATAGGGCAGCGCGACAAGCAGGATCCCGATCAGGATGAGGCGGCGGATGAGGCGCAAGAGGGGCGTTCCCGGTCGGAGCTATGCCGCTGATAAAGCGGGCTTTCCCCGCTCTTTTCAAGCCGGTTAAGCTTGCCGCGACCAATCGCGGCGGGACGCCGCAGGCGCAATTGACGTGGCCTTTGCCATAGAGGATTGTCCGGCCAAATTGTTCTGGAGCTATTCTTAATGTCGACCGGTGCTTCCACCAAAGATTTTGCCTCGCGCCTGGACCAGACCGCGGACGATACCGAAGCCGTACTGACCAAAGTGCTCGCCGATGGCGTGCTACCCGATGAAATCGCCCGGCCGAAGCGGCTGATGGATGCGATGCGTTACTCCTCGCTCGGCGGCGGCAAGCGGCTGCGTCCGTTCCTGGTGGTCGAGAGCGCGGCGGTATTCGGCGTGCATCGCGAGCAGGCGCTGCTGGTTGGCGCCGCCCTCGAATGCATCCACTGCTATTCGCTGATCCATGACGACCTGCCGGCGATGGACAACAGCGACCTGCGCCGCGGCCGCCCGACCCTGCACAAGGCTACCGACGACGCCACCGCAATCCTCGCCGGTGACGCGCTGCTGACGCTGGCCTTCGACATCGTCACCCGCGACGAGATCCATTCCGATGCGACGGTGCGCCTGCTGCTGACCCGCGCGCTGGCGCGCTGCGCTGGTTTGGGCGGCATGGTCGGTGGCCAGATGCTCGATCTCGCCGGCGAAGGCCGCTTCGGCGACAAGGGTCCGGTGGACGTCGCGCGTGTTCAGCAGATGAAGACCGGTGCGCTGCTGCGTTACGGCGTCATCGCCGGTGCGCTGCTCGGCCAGGCCACGCAGAAGGAATACAAGGCGCTCGACGATTACGGCCGCGCGCTCGGCGAAGCCTTCCAGATCGCCGATGATTTGCTCGACGTCGAAGGCGACGCCGCGGCGCTCGGCAAGCCCGCCGGCGCCGATGCCGCGCTCAACAAGACCACCTTCGTGACGCAGCTTGGCGTCGAAGGCGCCAAGAAGCGTGTCGCCGATCTGATCGCCACCGCCGACGCATCGCTGTCGATCTTCGGCGCCAAGGGCGACGTGCTGCGCGCCGCCGCCCGCTTCGTGGCCGAGCGCAAGAACTAAGGAAGCCCTGATCATGTCGGAGACGGGCAAGGATCTCGATGAGCTCCTTGTCCGTTTTCGCAAGATGCCGGCGCCGCTCCGCGTCGTCTATGGGCGACCGCGCACGTTTCTGGCGCTTCTGATCGGCATCATCGCGTTCTTCGTCCTGCCGTCGTCGCTGCGGCTGGTGACGCGTCTGCTGATCGGCTGGGACGTGTTCATCGCGTTCTATCTCATGCTGGTCTACGGCATGATGCTGTCAAGCGGCGGTCAGAAACACATCCGCCGCAACGCCGCCCTGCAGGACGATGGCAGTTTCATCATCCTGCTGGTGGCAGCCCTGGGTGCCTTCGCCAGCATCGCGGCCATCGTGTTCGAACTTGGCGAGGGTCATCGCACGGGCTGGGAGTTGACGCTGGCGATCGTCACCATCGCCTCGTCCTGGGCCGCCGTGCACACGACCTTCTCGCTGCATTATGCCCATCAATTCTATCGCGGCGCCAAGCCCGGCGGGCTGGCATTTCCGTCTGGCGATGACGACACGAAGGAACAGCCCGATTATTGGGACTTCGTGTATTTCTCTTTCGTCATCGGCATGACCGCGCAGGTCTCCGACGTCGGCATCACCGTGAAATCCATCCGCCGCACCGCCACGGCCCACGGCATCGTCTCCTTCATCTTCAATACCGCGCTGGTCGCGCTGATGGTCAATATCGCGGCAAGCGCGATCTAGGCTCGACCTCTCAGCCGTCATTGCGAGGAGCTCTTGCGACGAAGCAATCCAGTCTTCCTCAGCTTGTGGTTTCTGGATTGCCGCGTCGCTTCGCTCCTCGCAATGACGGATACATTGACCTCACTTCCCATCCGGGCAAATTAGGCGTGTAGAGGATGCCGCCCGCGTGGAAGCCAAATTTCAGATTTTCCTGGTTTTGATCGCTGCGCTCGCAGGTACGGCGTGGCTGGCCAAGCGCGTCAGCATCGCCCCCGCGATCCTGCTGCTGCTGGCCGGCATTGCACTGGCCTTCGTGCCGGGCATGCCCTCGATCCAATTGCCGCCGGATGTGGTGCTGCTGGGCGTGCTGCCGCCGCTGATCTATTCGGCCTCCGTCGCCATGAGCTGGCGCGAATTCCGCGCCAACCTGCGCATCATCACGCTGCTGGCGGTGGGCTGCGTGATCTTCACCGCGTGCCTCGTTGCCACGGCGACGCATTTTCTGATCGGGCTGCCGTGGTCGGTCGGCTTCCTGCTCGGCGCCATCGTCGCGCCGCCGGACGTGGTGGCGCCGCTGGCGATTGCGCGAAAAATCGGTCTGCCGCGCCGGATTCTGGTGGTGCTGGAAGGCGAGGGTCTCGCCAATGATGCGACGACGCTGATCCTGTATCGCTTTGCAGTGGTGGCGATCACCACCGGGGCGTTCTCGCTGCCGAAGGCGGCCGGTACCTTCGTCGCCATCCTCGCCTGCGAACTCGTTTTCGGCCTCGCCATCGGCTGGATCAGTCTGCGCATGCGTCACCGCGCGCGCGATCCGCAGGTCGAAATCACGCTATCGCTGCTGACACCCTATGTCGCCTATCTCATTCCCGAACATTTCGGTGGCTCCGGCATCATCGCCACTGTGGCCTGCGGTCTCTACATCTCCTGGAACGGCCCGCTGCTGATCTCGGCGGCGACGCGCCTGCAGGGCATCTTCTTCTGGGACTTGGTGATCTATCTGGTCGAAGGCCTGCTGTTCCTTTTGACCGGCTTCCAGATGCGGGCGCTGATCGAGAAATCGAAGGCGTTTCCGTTTGCCGAGATCATGTGGGCCACGGTGCTCGTCACCGTCGTGATCATCGTGGCGCGTTTCGTCTGGGTCTATGCGGCGATTTATGTGCCGCGCTGGCTCAGCGCAGACCTGCGCAAGCGCGATCCCGCGCCGAACTGGCAATGGACCTTCGTCGTCGCCTTCACCGGCGTGCGCGGTGCCGTATCGCTGGCCGCAGCGCTGGCGCTACCATTCACGCTGGTCTCGAACGAAGGCTTTCCGTCGCGCGACCTGATCCTGTTCGTCTCCTTCAACATCATTCTCATCACGCTGGTTGGCTTCGGCCTGTGCCTACCCATCGTGGTGAAGTGGCTCGGCGTGACCAAAATCGGCCGCGAGGAATATATCGCCGAGCACGAGGCCGAGCTCGCGACACGCCGCGAGGCGCTGGCCACAGCCCTGGCGCGGCTCGATGCCATGACCGACGATCGCGAACTGTCCGACGAGGTCGTGAAGCTGCTGCGCGCGCGCCATGAAAGCCGCTCGAACCAGTTGCCGGGCGAACTCGATCCCGACGTCGACGTCTCGGCGGTCGGCATCGATTTGGTGCGCGAACTCATCAAGGCCGAGCGCAAGTTCATCCACGCGCAGCTGCGTGACGGCAAGATCACCGACGAGAGCCGCCGCCGCATCGAGCGCGATCTCGATCTGGAAGAGGCGGGGCTGAGCAATCGCGAGTTTCGGCGAATTCCGCTATAGCGCGGTCAAACGAAAATGGCCGGGACGATGCCCGGCCGTTCAATTCAACCTACGTAATTGTGCGACTTACTCGGCCGCGGTCACGACTTCCGGTGCCTTGGCGTTGGCGCCGTAGCGCTGGTCGATATAGTCGATCACCAGCGCCTTGAAGTCGGCCGCAATGCTCGGACCGCGCAGGGTGCGGAATTTCTCGCCATCGACGAACACCGGAGCGGCCGGGCTTTCGCCGGTGCCGGGCAGTGAGATGCCGATATTGGCGTGCTTGGATTCGCCGGGGCCGTTGACGATGCAGCCCATGACCGCAACGTTGAGGTTTTCGACGCCGGGATACTGCGTCTTCCAGCCTGGCATCGAGTCGCGGATGAAATCCTGGATCGAACGCGCCAGTTCCTGGAACGTGGTCGAGGTGGTGCGTCCGCAACCGGGGCAGGCTGCAACCAGCGGCACGAAGGTGCGGAAGCCCATGGTCTGCAGCAGCTCCTGCGCGACCTGAACTTCCACCGTGCGATCGCCGCCGGGCTCGGGGGTGAGCGAAATGCGGATGGTGTCGCCGATGCCCTGCTGCAGCAGAATGCCCAGCGCGGCCGAGGAGGCGACGATGCCCTTCGAGCCCATGCCGGCTTCGGTCAGGCCAAGATGGATCGCATAGTCTGAGCGCGACGCCAGCGTCTGATACACCGCGATGAGGTCCTGCACCGCCGAGACCTTGGCGGAGAGGATCATCTTGTTCTTCGGCATGCCGAGTTCTTCGGCGCGGGCCGCCGACAGCAACGCCGACTGCACCATCGCTTCACGCGTCACCGCGCGAACGTCTTTCGGATTCGCGGACAGCGCGTTCTCGTCCATCAGCTTGGTGAGCAGTTCCTGATCGAGCGAACCCCAGTTCGCGCCGATGCGGACGGCCTTGTTGTTCTTGTTGGCGATCTCGATGATGTCGGCGAACTGGCTGTCACGCTTGCTCTTGAAGCCGACATTGCCGGGATTGATGCGGTATTTGTCGAGCGCCGCGGCGCAGGCCGGATATTCGGCGAGCAGCTTGTGGCCGATGTAGTGGAAGTCGCCCACCAGCGGCGTGGTGATGCCCTGCTTGTCGAGCGCCTCGCGGATATGCGGAACGGCGGCGGCAGCCTCGTCGCGGTCGACGGTGATGCGGACCATTTCCGAGCCCGCGCGCGACAGCGCTGCGACCTGGTCGATGGTGCCCTGGATGTCGGCCGTGTCGGTGTTGGTCATCGACTGCACGACGATCGGGGCGCCGCCGCCGACAGCGACGTTGCCAACCATGACCTGTGTGGTGAGGTGCCGGGGCGCCGGACCGGCGATATCAGACGGAATTTCAATCTTGTTCATGGGGTCTCGAATATCAGATTTAGATGACATCCAGCAATGCGTTAGTGGCCTAGGCCCTGACCGGTCGGTTAACGAGGACCAGCCCGGCAACGACCAATAACGCAGCGAGGCCGAAGGCGGGGGTCAGGTGGTCGCCCATGATGAGATAGCCTGCCGCGACGCCAAACAAAGGGGTAATGAAGGTAAAAGCCGACAATTTGCTGGCGGAATAGGTCTTGATCAGCCCGAACCAGAGCAAAAACGTGAAGCCGACCACCCAGAAGGCCTGAAACGAGAGCAGGGACAGCGCCAGCGGACCGGGAACCCGGGTCACGGTCTCGCCCGCCAGCAGCGCCGCCAGGCCCAGAATCGGGACAGACAGCCCGACCTGGTATCCCAATGCCTTTTCAGGCGCGACGTAGAGCAACGGGGTCGTTTTAACCACCAGCGTGGTCGCGGCCCATAGCCCCGCACCGGCGACGATCATCAGATCCCCGATCAGCACATCGGCGGTGACGTCCGGCTGCGGGACGCCGATCGCGACGGCGACACCGGCAAAACTCACCGCGAGTCCGGCCCATTGCACCGGGCGCAGGCGTTCGCCCAGGAATTGATAGGAGCCGAAGGCCACGAAGAACGGCATCGTGTAGAGGAAAACCGCGGCGCGTGAGGCCGTCGTGAATTGCAGGCCGTGAAAGATCAGCACGAATTCGATGCCGAACAGCACGCCGGCAAACAGGCCCGCTTTCAGCGTGCCGTCGCGTTCGAACAGCTTGACGCCGCGCATGCGCGCAATGGCCAGGATGACCAGCAGTGCGCCGGCCGAGCGCAGCATCGCCTGCGTGTAAGGCGGGATATCGTGCAGCACCAGCTTGATGGCGATCTGGTTGAAGCCCCAGGTCAGGCACAGCATCAGCACGAGGGCGATGGCGCCGGCGGTGAGTGCGCGTCCGCCGGGTGGGCTGATGATGGTTTCTGCAGACATGAAGCCTCGGGCCCGGCTTGTCGCCGTGTTGTTATGGGATCATCACGCCTGACAGTGCGCGCAGGTTCCGGTGATTTCGACAACAGACAGTTTTGGGACGAAGCCAGTCGTCCGTGCGGCATCATTCAGGCTCTGCGCGACTTTCGTTGCGGGCACTTCGCCGACCGACCCGCACTGGTCACAGATCAGAAACGCGACCATCGAGGCCGTGCCGTGGTCGTGCGCGCAGGCCAGGAAGGCGTTACGGCTCTCGATGCGGTGAACGAGGCCGTTCTCCATCAGGAAATCAAGTGCGCGATACACGGTGATGGGCGCCGGACGCGAAGTGGTCTTGGCCAACTCATCGATGATCTCGTAGGCCCCAAGCGGCCGATGGCTCGCGAGCAGCGCTTCAAGCACCTGCCGGCGGATCGGGGTCAGCTTTTGCGACCGGGCTGCACAGACATGCTCGGCATGATGCATCGCGTCCGCCGTACAGCGGTCGTGATCGTGGCCAGGAGCCGGGAAAGTTGGTTTCGGAACTGCCATATGGAGGTAGCTTAACCCGTTGGGTGTGATTGTGCCCGTCTTTTTGGCGCTGAGCCCCAGTCTTACACCAAATCCTGCGCCGCCAAACGACGAGCGTTCCCTGCAGATGGGGGGACAGTCGGGCGATTGCAAAGGTTGAACGGGCGATACCGGGCCGATCAGGTGGAGCTTTTGCGCTCCTGGCGCAGATCCGATGGCGAGGTGGCATATCGGCGCCGGAATGTCCGGTTGAAATACGACAAATCGTTGAAACCGGCCTCGTCCGCGATCTTCCCGATCCGCTCATCGGCCCGCAATGGGTCGAGTAGCAATGCATGAGCAAGGGCCAGACGCCGTTCGAGCAAATATTCCGACAGGCTGAGGCCGTGTTCGCGAAACAGCTTGCGGACATAGTCCGGCGAGATTTTCTGAGCCGCCGCCAGCGTTTCGGCCGAGAGGTCGTGATTTCCGAGGCCTGCTTCGATGGCTGCCTTGATCGCCTGCAAGCGCAGCATGCGGGTGCTGGAAGGTGGAGATGTCTCGGAGCGGTTCTCGCAACCGATTGTCAGAAGTGCGATCAGGCTACACAGATCGGCCACGACATGGTGCTGAAGATGGGTGGGGGCGGACCCGTCGAGGTCGATTGCTTCCTGAGAATGCGCCATCAATAGCCGCAACGTCTGAGCCTCCAGGAGGACAGGTCGCATGAGCCAGGCGCCGAGATTGGGCACCTTGATCGACAGTGCAGCACGGTCGATCTGAACGATCAGATGCTGCGTCTCACAAGATGACGTATGCCAACCGGCGTCCCTGGTTGTCATCAAGACTGCATGGTCCTGCTCGATGATTTCTTCGCGGCCATGCTGCGATGCGCGGGCACGACCTTTCAGAACGACCGCAAACACAACATCGTCGGGCGACGACGCAGTCGCAGCATCCGGCATGCGATCGTTCGCCGGAAATCCTGTGCCGATAAAAACAATCGCGCCCGGCAACCTGTGCAAAGCAGTATCGGCCGAAAACGGGGAGTCCGTCGGAAGAGGGGATTCGACGTTGAATGTCAGGCGCCCGAATTGAAGCTGCGGCGTCAGATTTTCCGAGGTCGCCTCGATCGAGGAATCGGGCGCTTCGGGACCGGGCCTTGAAGTCACGAGGATCAGTCCTGCAAGCATTGAACTATATCTTGGTCGTGCCAGTACGGATCGCGTTCATATTCATCGCTTTGCTGCGTCTTTGGGCGGTTTCTCTTTTGATAGTTCGCGATGCGCCATGTGGCCTGAACGCAACAAGCAGAACGAATTGCGGTGCCAGTCTCGCCCAGTCCTGCCGCGTCGCGTCCGTTCCAAGTCGCTGATGTCTCATTCAACTACACATCATCGAAGCAGGGCCTTGGGCCTGCCTTCGTTGATCTGTTGCTGAGGAGACTGATGGTGAAACGTACCGTATTGGCCGCTGCAGGCCTCGCCATCATGGCGTTTTCGTCGACCGCCGGCGCTGCGGATCTGTCGCCCCGCATGTACGCCAAGGCGCCGGTTCTGGTGGACCCCGGCATCAACTGGACCGGATTCTATGTCGGCCTCAACGGCGGCTACAGCTGGGGCAAGGGCGACGCCACTTTCCTGCCAGGCACCGCCTTTGCGTCGCCGGTCAAGCAGGACGTCAATGGCGGCCTCGGTGGCGGCCAGATCGGCTATAATTGGCAGCTCGATCGCACATGGGTCGTCGGTCTCGAAGCCGATATCCAGGGGACCGGTGAACGTGGCAGTGCGAACTCTCCGGTGAGTTCGCTGCGGACCACGTTGCCCGGCGGTGACTTCAATCTGTTGACGCAGACATCGGCAAACAGCTCATGGAGCTTCCCGTGGTTCGCCACATTCCGCGGCCGCGTCGGCCTGCTGGCAACGCCGGATCTGCTGCTTTACGGTACCGGCGGTCTGGTTGTCGGTGAGGTCAAATATTCCACCCAGACGACAGTAACGGGCCAGATCTTCGGGCCGGGCTCTGCTGGCACGACACCGGCCAGCGCCGCCGTGACGATTCCTGGCACGCTGCTGTCGGAATCGCAGACCCGTGTCGGCTGGACCCTGGGCGCCGGTCTGGAAAAGAAGTTCGGCACCAACTGGTCGGCCAAGCTCGAATATCTTTATCTCGATCTGGGCTCGGCGACCTATTTCGGAGGGACGGCCAACCAGACCTCGGTCGGCTTCCATGACCACGTCTTCCGCGCCGGCATCAATTACGCCTTCAGCCCGGCTGTTGTGGCCAAATACTGACCCTTTCGACCCTCCTGACGACTTCAAGCCCGGCCTCGTGCCGGGCTTTTTGCTGTGCCGCCCATTCTGGGGAGGTCCGGGAGATCTAGCCATGCGCTTGTCGCGGGGCTGCGTCGTATCGTCCACCGATGCATTATTCATAAGCTTGCTTATAATAAGCTAAGTTTACGGAGCCCCTCCATGTCCTGCCAGCCTGACACCGGCACCGATTTCCTGTCCGCCTTGTTCGAGACCCAGCGCATGTTGCGGCTGCTGGCCGACAAGGAAGCGCGCCAGTTCGGCATGACCCGCGCCCAATGGGCGGTGCTCGCCAAGGTCGAGCGCAATGAGGGGCAAAAACAGACCGATCTCGCCGACGCCATGGAAATGGCGCCGATCAGCCTGACGCGGCTGATCGACAAGCTCTGCGACAGCGGCCTGATCGAACGCCGCAATGATGACACCGACCGCCGCATCAAGCGCCTCTATCTCACCGAGGCCGCGCGCCCGCTGACGGCAAAGCTGGCGGTGCTGCGCGGCAACCTGATGCAGGTCGCGTTCGGCGGCGTGAGCGAGGCCGACATGCACCAGCTGGTCGCGCATCTGGAAACCATCAAAGACAATATCCGCGCTGCGCTGAGCCCCGCAGCCACAAAGACCAAGGAACAAGTCTATGGCTGAGCCCGTGCTGAAATTTCCCGACAAGGATGCGCCCGAGGGCGGATCCGATGGCGCCGCGACCACGCAGCGTCAGGGCGCAAAAGGTTTCCTGAAGCGCTATAGGCGAACGTTGCTGCTGGTCGTACTGCCTGCCATCGTTCTTGTTGGCGGCGTCGCCTTCTATCTGTCGGGCGGTCGCTATGTCGGCACTGACGATGCCTATGTCGGTGCGCAGAAGGTGCTGATCACGCCGGATATCTCCGGCAAGGTCGACAAGGTCGTGGTGCGCGAAGGCCAGCATGTCAAAGAAGGCGACGTGCTGTTCGAGATCGATCCGGTGCCGTTCCGGCTGGCGCTCGACGATGCCAGGGCCAAGCTCGCCCAGGCCAAGACCACCTATGACAACCTCGTCAGCAACGTGAAGATCTACGGCCAGATGCAGGATCTGGCACAGCAGGGCGTCGACTTCAAACAGCGCGACGTCGAACGCAAGTCGACCCTGGTCAAGAGCAATTTCGGCTCGCAGCTCGATCTCGACAATGCGGCGACGGCGGCGGTGACCGCGAAAGCGCAGCTCGAACTCCTGAGGCAGCAGCTCGCGACCTCGATGAACCAGCTGCTCGGCAATCCCGACCTGCCGCTGGCCCAGTTCCCGCCTTACGCGCAGGCGCAGTCGGCGCTCGATCAGGCGCAGCGCAATCTCGACCACACTGTGCTGAAGGCGCCGATCTCCGGTGTCGCGACGCAGGTCGACAACATCCAGCTCGGCCGCTTCGCCATGGCCGGCACGCCGATCCTCACGGTGATCGACGACAACAGGCCGTGGGTCGATGCCAACCTGAAGGAATCCGATTTCACTTACATCGCCGTCGGACAGACTGTGGAGATCGACGTCGATGCGTTCCCGAACCACGCCTTCAAGGGCACTGTCGGTTCGCTGAGCCCTGGCACCGGCGCGCAATTCGCGATCCTGCCGCCGCAAAACGCCACCGGCAACTTCGTCAAGGTGGTGCAGCGCGTGCCGGTGCGGATCTATCTCGATTATGCAGATCCCTTCGTGAAGCGACTGAAGGCCGGCATGAGCACTTACACGACAATCGATACCAAGCATCATCGCTCGCTGGCGGGCCTGCTCGGCCTGTCATCGGCCAAGGCTGCTCAGGACTGATCCCATGAGTACGTCGGCGCCATCTCCCAGTGCGGTCCCCGGCTTTCGCCGGAATATGGTGACGATCTGCGCCATGACCGCGACCATCATGCAGGCGCTCGACACCACCATCGCCAATGTGGCTCTGCCCTATATGCAGGGCACGCTGTCGGCGTCGCAGGATCAGGTCAACTGGGTGTTGACGTCCTACATCGTCGCGGCGGCGATCATGACCGCGCCGGTCGGCTGGATCGCCAATAGATTTGGCCGCAAGAAGATCTTCATCGTCTGTTCGGCGGGCTTCACGGTCGCCTCGGTGCTGTGCGGCCTCGCACAGGACATCAACCAGATGGTCGGCTTTCGCCTGTTGCAGGGCGTGTTTGGCGCGGCACTCGTGCCGCTGTCGCAGGCGGTAATGCTCGACAGTTACGCGCTGCATGAACGCGCCAAGGCGATGTCGATCTGGGGTATGGGCGTGATGCTCGGCCCGATCATGGGGCCTTCATTGGGCGCCTGGCTGACTGAAACCTATTCCTGGCACTGGGTGTTCTTCGTCAATCTGCCCTTCGGCATCGTCACGGTGTTTGGTCTGCTGGCCTTCATGGACGAGACCAAGACCAATGCAGAACTGAAATTCGACTGGTTTGGCTTTGGCGCGCTGGCTATCGGAATCGGTGCGATGCAGCTCGCGCTTGACCGCGGCGAGCAACTCGGTTGGCTCGAATCCAACGAAATCGTCATCGAGGCGATCGTCTCGATTATCGGCTTCTATTATTTCTTCGCGCATTCCTTCACGACCTCGAAGCCGTTCATCCAGTTCGCCATCTTCAAGGACAAGAATTTTGTCGGCGGCTGCGTGTTCATGGCTGTCATGGGGCTGGTGTTGTATTCGACGATGGCACTATCGTCGCCCTATCTGCAGAACGTCATCGGCTATCCGATCCTCACGGCAGGTCTGCTGCTGGCGACGCGTGGCTCCGGCACCTTCGTGGCGATGATGCTGGTCGGGCGCATTATGAAATATGTCGAGGCGCGTACACTGATCATGGTGGGAATGGCGCTGATGTCGGTGTCGCTGTTCTTTACGTCGATGTGGACCGACCAGACCGGCGTGCCGGAGATCGTCATCGTTTCGATCGCGCAGGGATTTGGCCTCGGTCTCGTCTTCGTGCCGCTGTCCACCGTGGCGTTCCTGACACTGCCAAATCATCTGCGCACCGACGGCACCTCGATGCTCACGCTGCTGCGCAATGTCGCGAGTTCGATCGGCATCTCCATTGTAATCGCGCAGCTCACCTCAAACACCCGTATGGCCCATGCGGTGCTGGTCGAGCACATCACGCCGTTCAGCAATGCGCTGCAGATGCCCAATGTCACCAGCGCGATCAACCTCGCCACCGACAGCGGCCGCGCCATGATGGACGCCATCGTCACGCTGCAGGCCACGATCATCGCCTTCGGGTTGGATTATCAGATGGTGATGCTGGTGACGCTCTGCGCGATTCCGATGGCGCTGATCATCGGCTCGTCCAAGGCGACCTTGCGCGCGCAGGCGGCGAAGCCGGGCGCGGATGAGCATCCGGCGGTGATGGAGTAATTGAAGCGGAGACGCTGATGGTTTCCCTCCCTCAAGTCCAGCGAAGCTGGACGCAGTGGGGAGGGGCGGCCGATAGGCCGGGGTGGGGTCTCTCCCCAAGCGAGGACGCCGTGTGTGGCTCCCCACCCGTCTCGACCGCTTCGCGGTCGATCCACCCTCCCCACCTGCGCGGCTCCGCCGCTTTGGGGGAGGGATAAGAGAGACATCACACGTCGAAGAACACCGTCTCGTTGTCGCCTTGCAGGTGGATATCAAACCGATACACGCCAGGCGCCGTCTTCTTCGCGATGATCGTTGCGCGGCGGTCGGCCGGCACGAGGTTCATCACGGCGTCGCTCGCGTTCGCCGCTTCGTCCTCGAAATAGATGCGCGTCATCGACTGCATCGTCATGCCGCGGCCAAACACGGCCATCACGATATGCGGCGCCTGCGGCTTGCCGTCATGGCCGGGCACGGCGCCGGGCTTGACAGTGTCGAACGAATATTCGCCGGCATCGGTGGTGCCGGAGCGGCCGAAACCCCTGAAGCTCGAATTCGGCAGCCCGCGGGTATCCTGCGGATCGGCGAAGCGGCCCTGCGCGTCGGCCTGCCAGATTTCCAGCACGGCATCGGGCACAACCTTGCCATCGCCGTCATAGATCACGCCTTCGATGCGGATCTTGTCGCCGGTGACATCGGGCGTCAGCAGGTTGTTGGTGAAGGCGTCGTTCCAGGCGTATTCGCCGTTCGGTGTCAGGCCGTAGGCATAGAACGGACCGACGGTCTGCGACGGGGTAATTCCGGGCATCAGTGATTCTCCGTCGGGGTAGCGTTGCGGCCGCGCAGCACGATATTGAAACGATAGGCCAGCGCCCAGCCGGGCTCGGTGACGTCGAGGTCGAAATCCGACACCATGCGCAGGCGTGCCTTTTCGTCGGTGACCGAGTTGAAGATCGGGTCGAACGGAAACAGCGGATCGTTCGGGAAATACATCTGCGTCACGAGGCGCGAGACGAAGGAGTGGCCGAACACCGAGAAGTGGATGTGGGCAGGGCGCCAGGCATTATGGTGATTGCCCCACGGATAGGCGCCGGGCTTGATAGTGACGAACTTGTAGTTGCCCGCGGCGTCGGTGACGGTGCGGCCGGCGCCGGTGAAGTTCGGATCGAGCGGCGCGGGATGCTGGTCCCAGACATGCACGTAACGTCCGCAGGCATTGGCCTGCCAGAGTTCGACCAGCGTGTTCGGCACGCCGCGGCCGTCCTCGTCCATCACCGTGCCGTGCACGATGATGCGTTCGCCGAGCGGCTCGCCCGCATGCATGGTGGTGAGGTCATGATCGCCGGGTCGTACCGTCTCGTGGCCATAGACCGGTCCTGTCGTTTCCGACAGTGTGTGAGGCATCAGGATGCGCTGCTTCTGCGGCGCGCGCTTGATGGTGCTCTTGTAGCCGGGTGAGAGGCGCGGCGCGTGCGCCGCATTGCTCTCGACGGGATAGATTAGCGTCATGCTGGTTTCCCCTTTGGCCGCCGCGGATCCCGCGGCGGCTTGCTTGTGGACGTAGTTTTTTAGTTCAGTTTCTCGATCGCCATGGCGACGCCCTGGCCGACGCCGACGCACATGGTGGCGAGCGCGAGCTTGCCGCCGCGCTTCTCCATGCCGTGCACGGCGGTCATCGCGAGGCGGGCGCCGCTCATGCCGAGCGGATGGCCGAGTGCGATGGCGCCGCCATGCGGATTGACGAAGTCAGCGTCTTCCTTGACGCCGAGCTGGCGCAGCACCGCGATGCCCTGCGACGCGAAGGCCTCGTTGAGCTCGATCAGGTCGAAATCGCTGATCTTCAGACCGAGACGCTCCATCAGCTTCTTGGTCGCCGGCACGGGGCCGATGCCCATGATGCGCGGCGCGACGCCGCCCGAGGCGAGGCCGAGAATGCGGGCGCGGGCCTTGAGGCCGTGCTTCTCGACCGCAGCGGCTGAGGCGAGGATCATGGCGCAGGCGCCGTCATTGACGCCCGAGGCGTTGCCGGCGGTGACCGTGCCGTCCTTGCGGACAATCGGGCGCAGCTTGGCGAGGCCTTCCAGCGTGGTTTCGGGGCGCGGATGCTCGTCCTTGTCGACGGCGATCGGGCCGGCCTTGCCGCCGGGCACCATCACCGGGATGATTTCTTCGGCGAAATAGCCCGAAGCGATCGCCTTGCCGGCGTTCTGCTGCGAGCGGATCGCAAAGGCATCCTGGTCGGCGCGGGAGATCTGGAAATCCTGCGCGACGTTTTCGCCGGTCTCAGGCATGGCGTCGACGCCGTATTTTTCCTTCATCAGCGGGTTGATGAAGCGCCAGCCGATGGTGGTGTCGAAGATTTCCGCCGAACGGGAGAAGGCTTCGGTGGCCTTGCCCTGCACGAATGGCGCACGGGTCATGGATTCGACGCCGCCGGCAATGGCGAAATCGATTTCACCGGCGCGGATAGCACGGGCGCCGGCGCCAACGGCATCGAGGCCCGACGCACAGAGGCGGTTCAACGTGGCGCCGGGAACGGAATCCGGCAGGCCGGCCAGCAGCGCGGCCATGCGGGCGACGTTGCGGTTGTCTTCACCGGCCTGGTTGGCGCAGCCGAAATAGACTTCCTCGACGGCAGCCCAATCCACGCCGGGATTGCGGTCCATCAGGGCTTTAATGGGGGCGGCGGCGAGGTCGTCGGCGCGAACTTTGGCAAGGGAGCCGCCGAAACGGCCGATGGGGGTGCGGACGGCGTCGCAAATGAAGACATCGCTCATCAATTCTCTCCCTGGAGACTGCATCCGCGCTCGATTGCCGGATTTTCGCGGTGGTTTTAAGAACCCCCGCTGACCCGGTCAAATGCTGCCGCTGGATGGCAGCGTTGTCCTTGGAATTGCGGATATGAAATCGCAGTTGACTTGTCAACTGCCTCGCCGCGGTGGGGAAAACTACGGTTTGCGACAGCTGCGGGTGGGATCGGCGGAGCAAAATTTGCTAGCGTCCGCCGCCATGACGATCCAGCAGCCCATTACCGCCCCAGAACCCGCTCCCCGCGTGGATGACACCGCAAAAGTGTCTCCCATGATGGAACAGTACCTCGAGATCAAGGCCGCGAATCCCGGCCTCTTGCTGTTCTACCGGATGGGCGATTTCTACGAGATCTTCTTCGAGGATGCGGAGGTCGCCTCGCGCGCCCTGGGCATCGTGCTGACCAAACGCGGCAAGCATCAGGGCATGGATATCCCGATGTGCGGCGTGCCGGTGGTTCGCGCCGATGATTATCTGCACCGCCTGATCTCGCTCGGCATCCGTGTCGCCGTCTGCGAACAGATGGAGGATCCGGCCGAGGCGAAGAAGCGCGGCGGCAAGAGCGTGGTCCGCCGCGACGTCGTGCGCGTGGTCACGCCGGGCACGCTGACCGAAGAAAACCTGCTCGACGCGCGGGCCAATAATTATCTGCTGGCGATTGCGCGCAGCAAGGGCTCAAGCGGTGCGGATCGCATCGGTCTGGCCTGGATCGATATTTCGACCGCCGAATTCATTGTCACCGAATGTGCGACAGGCGAACTCGGCGCGACGCTGGCGCGGATCAATCCGAACGAGGTGCTGGTTACGGATGCGCTCTACAGCGATCCTGATCTCAGCCAGTTGCTGCGCGAATTGCCGGCGGTGACGCCGCTGACCCGTGACGTGTTCGATGGTGCCACCGCCGAGCGCCGGCTGTGCGATTACTTTGCCGTCGCCACCATGGACGGCCTCAGCGCCATGTCGCGGCTTGAAGCGACCGCTGCGGCGGCGTGCGTCACCTATGTCGAGCGCACCCAGGTCGGCAAACGCGTGCCGCTGTCGCCGCCGACCCACGAAGCGGTCGGCACCACCATGGCCATCGATCCGGCGACGCGCGCCAATCTCGAACTGACGCGCACGCTATCAGGCGAGCGCAAGGGCTCGCTGCTGGATGCGATCGACTGCACCGTGACCGCGGCTGGATCGCGGCTGCTGGCGCAACGGCTGGCCGCGCCGCTGACCGATGAAGCGGCCATCGGCCGCCGGCTCGATGCCGTCGCGAGTTTCGTATCGGACAGCGGGCTGCGCGACGATCTGCGCTCGGCCCTGAAGACCGCGCCGGACATGTCCCGCGCATTGGCCCGCCTCTCTGTCGGCCGCGGTGGTCCGCGCGATCTCGCCTGCTTGCGTGATGGTGTGCTTGCCGCCGATCAGGTGCTTGATCGTCTCGGCGTCATCGACAATCTGCCAGCGGATATCACGGCTGCCATGGCCGGCCTGCGCCGTCCGTCGCGTGAGCTCGCGGCGACCTTCGCCCGCGCACTGGCCGACGATCTTCCGCTGCTGAAGCGCGACGGTGGTTTTGTCCGCGAAGGCTTCGAGGCCGCGCTCGACGAGACCCGCAATCTGCGCGACGCCTCGCGCCTCGTGGTCGCTGCGATGCAGGCGCGGTATGCCGACGACACCGGTGTGAAGGGTCTCAAAATCCGCCACAACAACGTGCTCGGCTATTTCGTCGAAGTCACCGCGCAGCATGGCGACAAGTTGATGCAAGCCCCGCTGAACGCGACCTTCATCCACCGCCAGACGCTGGCCGGGCAGGTGCGTTTCACCACCTCCGAACTCGGCGAGATCGAAGCCAAGATCGCCAATGCCGGCGACCGCGCGCTCGGGCTCGAGCTCGAAATTTTCGAACGGCTGTCGGCGATGGTCGCCGAGGCGTCGGAAGATCTGCGCGCTGCGGCGCATGCTTTCGCGCTGCTCGATGTTGCAACGGCTCTGGCGAAGCTGGCGGTCGATGACAACTATGTCCGCCCCGAAGTCGACAACTCGCTGCTCTTCGCCATCGAGGGCGGCCGGCATCCCGTCGTCGAACAGGCGCTGCGCCGCGACGGCCAGCCGTTCATCGCCAATGCCAGCGATCTGTCGCCCGGGCCGGGGCAGAAGTCCGGCCAGATCTGGCTGATCACTGGTCCGAACATGGCCGGTAAGTCGACCTTCCTGCGCCAGAACGCTTTGATCGCGCTGCTCGCGCAAATAGGCAGTTTCGTGCCGGCCTCGCGCGCCCGCATCGGCATTGTCGACAGGCTCTTTTCGCGCGTCGGCGCCGCCGACGATCTGGCGCGCGGCCGTTCGACCTTCATGGTCGAAATGGTCGAGACCGCCGTCATTCTCAATCAAGCGACCGAACGTGCGTTGGTGATCTTGGATGAAATCGGCCGCGGCACTGCGACCTTCGACGGTCTATCGATCGCCTGGGCCGCGATAGAGCATCTGCATGAGAGCAATCGCTGCCGCGCACTGTTCGCAACGCATTATCACGAGCTCACCGCGCTCTCCGCCAAGCTGCCGCGGCTGTTCAATGCCACGGTGCGGGTCAAGGAATGGCACGGCGACGTGGTGTTCCTGCACGAGGTGCTACCCGGCTCAGCGGATCGCTCCTATGGCATTCAGGTGGCCAAGCTCGCGGGCCTGCCGCCGGCGGTAATCGCGCGCGCGAAGTCGGTGCTGGCCAAGCTTGAAGCGCAGGATCGCGGCCAGAGCGCCAAGGCGCTGATGGATGACCTGCCGCTGTTCGCAATCACCGCGCGTGCACCGGTCGAGGCGGCTCCTCCGTCGGAGGCGGAATTGCTGATGGACGCCGTGAAGGCGCTGCATCCCGACGAGATGTCGCCAAGGGAGGCGCTGGATGCGCTCTATGCGCTGAAGGCGAAACTGCCGAAGTAACATTCTCTATCGTCATGCCCGGCCTTGTGCCGGGCATCCACGCCTTGTTTCTCTGCGCCAAAGACGTGGATGGCCGGGACGAGCCCGGCCATGACGGGGTTTCAAATGAAGCGCGCGCGCCTGCGTCCCCACGACCACAGGCCGAGATTCCACACCACGCAAGTCGCCAGCGCGAGGCTCAGGGCGACCACCGAGCCGAAGCGCGTGGCGGTGACATGCATCACGGCCACCGCGATGCCGAAACCCATCAGGCCCCAGCCGCCATTGGCGATCACCGCAGCGGTGGGCGGGCCGCCGATGCGCGGATGCAGGATCAGCATCAGGCTGGTGAACACGACGGGATAAAGTGCGAGAATGCCGCTGCCGGTCGGGCCGATGGTCGAGGACAGCGTTACCACGGTAGCGACAAGCGTTGCGACGAGAGCGGCACGCAGCGGGATGTCGTACCAGCGCCTGGTGACGAGCGGCATCCTCGCATGGCGAAACCGCGCCATCAGCGGCAGGCAGATGCCGAAGGCCACGACATTGGCCGCGATGCCGCCAAGCAAAGTCCATTCGAACTGCCGCACCAGCAGGGCGAGGGCGAACCACACCAGCACAGCGGCGCCGAGGCTGACGATCACGTTGTGGCGTTGCGCCAGCAGCACGTAAGTCAATCCGAGAAACATCGTCGCGCCATTGATCGGCAGGCTGGCCAATGCACCTTGCGCGATGAAGGCGGCGTCATGATCGAGCGCAAGAAAGACATAGGATGGACCCGCCGAAATCGGCAGCGTTGCCACCAATGCACCGATCACCGGGCCGGATCGTTCGGTGATGATGGAGGCGGTGATCACAAAGGCGGCGGTGATCGCCATGCGCAAAGTGAGCGTCAGGAGGAAGGCAAGTTCGGGGGACATGGCAGCCTGACGAGAGGAGGTGCTTGGCCTCCTCTTTCTTGGTGAGAGTCGTCTGGC
This sequence comes from Tardiphaga robiniae, assembly GCF_013359755.1. Classification (GTDB taxonomy): domain Bacteria; phylum Pseudomonadota; class Alphaproteobacteria; order Rhizobiales; family Xanthobacteraceae; genus Tardiphaga; species Tardiphaga robiniae. The sequence goes on from NZ_JABMCJ010000092.1 coordinate 170,679, forward strand.
CTGCTTACACCCTGTTGAGGGACACCGAAACCTTCGGGCCATGTTTGATGGTCTGGTAGACCACGCAATAACGCTCGGTCAGCTTCAGCAACAGATCGAGCTTGTCCTGCGGCGCGTCGGTGTCGACGTCGAAGCGCAGGCGGATTTCGGCGAAGCCGACCGGGGCTTCCTTGTCGACGCCGAGCGTGCCGCGGAAATCGAGATCGCCCTCGGCTGTCACATTGCCCGACTTCAAAGGAATTTCGACCGCGGTGGCCACTGATTTCAGCGTGACGCCGGCGCAGGCCACCAATGCTTCCAGCAGCATGTCGCCCGAACACAGTTCAAGCCCGGAGCCGCCAGTTGCGGGGTGCAGGCCGGCAGCGGCGATTTGCCGGCCTGTCTCGACCTTGCAGGCGATGCCGTCATTGTCGATCGAGCCCTTGGCCTTCAGCGTGATGAAGGCGGCCTTGGGGTCGGTCTTGTAGAGCTCCTTGATGGGGGCCTGGGTGGCGCGAAGCGCGGCGGCGTCCATGATATCTCTCCCTGAGATTTGTTAGTTGCAGCTTTTATTAGCTCGCGGTGCTGTTGTCACCACCACGCGCCGACAGTCTCGGCGGGAGCGCTATCGGGCACGTCACGATCCAGCGATCGATCCAGTGTGGTAAGCACGCGGCGCTTCACAGCGTCGAACAGCGGCGATGCGCGGTCGCGGGGACGCGCAAGGCCGACATCGATCTCGGCGAACAGCCGACCCGGCCGCGGACGCATCACCAGCACGCGGTCCGCCAGCACAACGGCTTCGTCGACATCATGGGTGACAAGGACCAGCGTCGGCCGCGTGTCGGCCCACAGATCAAGCAGATGATCCTGCAGGTCGCGGCGCGTGAAGGCGTCGAGCGCGGAGAACGGCTCATCCAGCAACAGCACCTCCGGCTGCGGTACCAATGCGCGGGCAATGGCCACGCGTTGCGCCTGCCCGCCAGATAGTTCGCGCGGCCATGCCTGTGCTTTATCCGACAGGCCGACGCGCGCCAGGGCCTGTGCGACTTTCTCGCGGCGTGCGGCGACAGGAAGCTCGGACAGTCCGAAGCCGATGTTGTCGGCGACGGTCAGCCACGGCAGCAACCGCGGTTCCTGGAAGATGATGCCGATTTTCTCATGCGGCGCGCTGATATCGATATTGTCGATGCGGATGCTGCCGGTCGAGGCGCGATCGAGCCCGGCCACGGCGCGCAACAGTGTCGATTTTCCGCAGCCGGAGCCACCGATGATGGCGACGATCTCGCCCTGCGGGATTTGCGCGGTGAAGCGCTCCAGCGCATGAACGCCGTTGGGATAGGTCTTGCCGACCTTGTCGAGGGCGAGCATCAGGTCTCTCCACTCGGTCGGAACGCATCCTGCCAGCGCAGCAGTGGTGCGGTGACGAGTTCGATCAGCCAGTCGGTGGTCTTGCCGAGCAATGCGAAAATGGTGATGGCGGCGAGGATCTGCGCGGGCTTGCCGAGCTGCTGGCCGTCGATGAGGAGATAGCCGAGCCCTTCGGAGGCGCCCATGAATTCGGCGGCAACCACAAACATCCAGCCGAGCCCGAGGCCGACGCGAAGTGCAACAACATAGGCCGGCAGCACCGCAGGCAGCAGGATGCGGCGGATCATGGCGGGGCCAGAGAGGCGGAAGGTACGACCGACCTCGACGATCTTGCGATCGACCGAGAGGATCGCGCCCATCACGCCGAGATAGACCGGAAAGAACACGCCGACGGCAATCAGCGCGACCTTCGAGGTCTCGAAAATGCCGAGCCACAGGATGAACAGCGGCACCCAGGCGATCGACGGGATGGCGCGCAGCGCCTGCACGGTGGGATCGAGCAGTCGCCGCGCGATTCCCCAATAGCCGGAGATAGCGCCGAGCAGCGTGCCGGCGATAACGCCGAGCCCAAAGCCTGCGCCGACGCGCATGAGCGTGGTGGTGATGTGACGCCAGAGTTCGCCGCTTCGGGCGAGCTCCATGATGGTGGCGAAGACGCGCGACGGCGGCGGTACCAGCCGGCCGTTCGACCAGCCGGACCAGACGGCCAGCTCCCATGCCAGCGCGAGTGTCAGGGGCAATACGACGCCCAGCGCCGGCCGCGCGAAACGCTGCCAGCGTTTGTTGGATACAGATGTCGCGCGCGTTTCCGTCGCGTCGAGCGCAGTCGTGTCGAGCGTCATGGCCATAGCTGAAGCGCGTCTCGATTTGGTTTGCAAGATACTCAAAAGCTTCACCCTCCCTTTGCAGGGAGGGTGAAGGGCGGCTTCGCAGATGCGGGACGTCAGCTCTTTGGCAGCGGCACCTGATCGTCGATCAGTGCATCCACCGTCGCCTTCACATCGACCTTGGCGTCGATGACGCCGGCTTGCTGCAATGCGAGACCGGCGGCGAGGATGGACTCGCGCTGCGGTGCGCCAATGCGGCTGTGGGTCAGTTCGGTGCGTTCCTTGAGCTGCTTGTCGACCACGGCGTCGGGCAGTTTGGTGACGCCGATAAAGGCCTTCTTCAGCTCGGGATAATTCTCCAGCGAATATTTGCGGGCGTCTTCATAGACCGCGAGCACGCGGCGCGCGGCATCCGGATAGTCCTTCAGGAACTGTTCTCGCACATTGAGGATGCCCCAGGTGTTGGCGTCCGGCTTGCGGAAGAACAGCTTGGCGCCGTCTTCAACCTCGGCCTGCGCCATCATCGGATCGAGTCCGGCCCATGCATCAACGTCGCCGCGGATCAGCGCGGCCTTGCCGTCGGCATGCTGCAGCAGAATTGGCGTGATGTCCTTGTCGGTCAGGCCGGCGCCGAGCAAAGCGCGGACCAGAAAAATGTGGGGATCGGTGCCGCGGGTCACCGCGACCCGCTTGCCCTTGAGATCGGCGACGGAGGCGATCTTGGAGTCCTTGCCGGTCACCAGCGCCGTCCATTCCGGACGCGAATAGACGTAGACCGACTTGATCGGGTTGCCGTTGATCTTCGCCACCAGCGCAGCGGAGCCCGCGGTCGAGCCGAAATCGATGGACCCCGCATTGAGGAATTCGAGCGCCTTGTTGGAGCCGGCCGACTGTACCCAGGTGATCTTCACGCCGTCCTTGGCGAATTCCTTCTCCAGCAGGCCGTTCTGCTTGAGGATGATCGAGACCGGATTGTAGGTCGCCCAGTCGAGCCGGATTTCCTTGAGCGGTTCGGCGGCGAAGCTAGCTCCGGGCAGCAGTGCAGCCGCAGCAATCAGACCGGCGACAGCGCGCCGTGACATCGTGAACATTCTGGTCTCTCCCTGATGAACTGTCGAAACGTGAGGTTCGAAGGCGACTTGCATCCTGCGGGCGTCATGGCACCATGCCGGGGTCGCTCTCTGTGCGAAAACGTGCTTTAATTTCAATTAGTTATGGCGTTCCGTCAACGAGAAGATATGATGCGCCAAGGACACCGCCGCGAGAACGTTGTTGCCCGGATTGCGCAAAAGGCAGCATGGACTAGCTGTGGGGCTACAATCACCGTGACAGCGCTTGCGCCGTCCGATATCCGGGTTGTTCATGGACAGCGTTGCTACACAAGACAGACCGACGACCGAAACCGACTTCGACACGACGCGGATTACCGCCGAGATCGATGCGCTTGCAGTGCAGCATCGCGGCAAGAACGATTTGTTTCGCGCCGCGGTCGCCAAGCTGCTGAAGGCCGAACTGCTCAAGGCCAGTGAAGCCGCCGAGGCCGTGTTGCTGAAGGACCGCCACGGCCGACGCTGTGCCGAGCAGCTCTGCCACGTGCAGGATGAAATCATCCGCATGCTGTTCGCCGCGGCGACGAAGCATCTCTATCATTCGCCAATCCCGTCTGGTGCCGAACGGATGGCGGTGGTCTCCACCGGTGGCTATGGCCGTGGGCTGATGGCGCCGGAATCCGACATCGATCTGTTGTTCATCCTGCCCTACAAGCAGACCGCCTGGGGCGAGCAGGTCGCCGAAGTCATTCTCTATTGCCTGTGGGACATGGGCCTGAAGGTCGGCCACGCCACGCGCTCGGTGGATGAATCGATCCGCCAGGCGCGCGGCGACATGACGATCCGCACGGCGATCCTGGAAACGCGCTTCCTCACCGGCGATCAGGCTCTGTACGACGAACTGGTCACGCGCTTCGATGCCGAGGTGGTGCAGGGCACGGCCGCTGAATTCGTCACTGCCAAGCTCGCCGAACGCGAGGAGCGCCATCGCCGTGGTGGCCAGTCGCGCTATCTGGTCGAGCCCAACGTCAAGGACGGCAAGGGCGGTCTGCGCGATTTGCACACCGTGTTCTGGATCGCGAAATACGTCTATCGGGTGCGCGATAGCAAGGAGCTGGTCGCGCGCGGCGTGTTCGATCCGCAGGAATACCGCACCTTCAAGCGTTGCGAAGACTTCCTGTGGTCGGTCCGCTGCAATATCCACTTCCTGACCAAACGGCCGGAAGAGCGGCTGTCCTTCGACCTGCAGCGCGAGATTGCGGTCCGCCTCGGCTATACTTCGCATCCCGGCATGCAGGACGTCGAGCGCTTCATGAAGCACTACTTCCTGATTGCCAAGGAAGTCGGCGATCTCACCGCGATCCTGTGCGCCAAGCTCGAAGACCAGCAGGCCAAGCCGGCGCCGGCGCTGACGCGCATGATGGCCAAGCTGCGGCCCGAGATGCATCGCCGCCGGCTGCCGGACAGCGATGCGTTCATCATCGACAACAACCGTATCAACCTTGCTGCGCCTGACGTGTTCAAGGAAGACCCGATCAATCTGATCCGATTCTTCCGACTGGCGCAGAAGCACAATCTGGCCTTCCATCCCGATGCGATGCGGACCGCGACGCGCTCGCTCCGGCTGATCACGCCGGAGATCCGCGAGAACGTCGAAGCCAATGCGCTGTTCATGGAGATCCTGACCTCGGACAATGCCGAGATCGTGCTGCGGCGGATGAACGAGACCGGCGTACTCGGTCATTTCATTCGTGCCTTCGGCCGCATCGTGTCGATGATGCAGTTCAACATGTATCATCACTATACGGTGGATGAGCATCTGCTGCGGTGTGTCGGCATCCTTCAGGAGATCGAGCGCGGCGGGAATGACGAGTTCGTTGTCGCCAGCGATCTGATGCGTAAGATCCGCCCGGAACATCGGGCGGTGATCTATATCACGGTGTTGCTGCATGACATCGCCAAGGGGCGTCCGGAGGATCACTCCATCGCCGGCGCCAAGGTGGCGCGGCGGCTATGCCCGCGGCTCGGATTCAACGCCGCCGACACCGATCTCGTGGCATGGTTGATCGAGGAACATCTGACCATGTCCACGGTGGCGCAGTCGCGCGACCTGTCGGATAGCAAGACCATCGAGAATTTCGCGGCGGTCGTGCAGTCGGTCGAGCAGATGAAGCTGCTGACGATTCTCACCACCGCGGATATCCGCGGCGTCGGTCCCGGCGTCTGGAACGGCTGGAAGGCGCAATTGATCCGGACGCTGTATTACGAGACCGAACCGGTGCTGACCGGTGGCTTCTCCGAGGTCAATCGCGCGCAACGCATCGCGTCGGCTCAGGCCGAATTCCGCCGTGCCTTCACCGAGTGGCCCGAGCAGGATCTCAACGCCTATATTCTGCGGCACTATCCGGCCTACTGGCTCAAGGTCGAGCTCGACCGCAAGATTCGCCATGCTCGTTTCCTGCGCGCATCGGAAGAGGCCGGGCACAAGCTCGCGATCAATGTCGGGTTCGATGAAGCCCGCGGCGTCACCGAGCTCACGATTCTGGCCGTCGACCATCCCTGGTTGCTGTCGATCATCGCCGGCGCATGCGCCGCAGCCGGCGCCAACATCGTCGACGCGCAGATTTACACCACGACCGATGGTCGCGCGCTGGACACCATCGCGATCTCTCGGGAATACGATCGCGATGACGACGAAGGCCGCCGTGCAACACGAATCGGCGACATGATCGAGGACGTGCTCGAGGGCAAGGTGCGGCTGCCGGAAACCGTGGCGAAGCGCGCCTCGACCAAGGGCAAGATCAGGGCTTTCACCGTCGAGCCGGAAGTTATCGTCAACAACCAGTGGTCAGATCGCTACACGGTGATCGAGGTGTCCGGCCTCGACAGGCCGGGTCTCTTGTATCAGCTCACCACGGCGATCTCGAAGCTCAACCTCAACATCGCTTCGGCGCATGTCGCGACCTTCGGTGAGCGCGCGCGAGACGTGTTCTACGTCACCGATTTGCTTGGAGCGCAGATCAATGCCCCGACGCGTCAGGCTGCGATCAAGCGCGCGTTGATCCATCTGCTGGCAAACGGCGATATCGCGGAGAAGCCGGCGGCTTAGGACGCCACCACGACACCCTCATGCTCCAGCAGCCAGCGTTTGCGCGCGATGCCGCCGCCATAGCCGGTGAGCGAACCGTTGGCGCCGATCAGGCGGTGGCAGGGCACGACGACACTCAGAGGATTTGCACCATTGGCATGGCCGACCGCGCGCATCGCATTGGGCACGCCGAGTTGCGCGGCCAGCGTGCCGTAGCTGAGTGTGCTGCCTGCAGGGATTTTTCGCAGTGCCGTCCAGATACGGTTCTGAAACGGCGTGCCGGGGATGTGGCAGGTGATGCCATCGAGTTGGTTGAGCTCGCCGTCGAAATAGCGTGAGAGCGCGCTGCGGATTTCGGATGGCGCCGAGTTCTCGATCAGTTCGACCGCCCCATAGTAACGACGCAGCAAAGTCAGCAAGCGCTCTTCGTAATCGATCCAGTCGAGTGCGCAGAGTGCGCCACCGTGGTTCGTCACTAGGAGCGCGATGCCGATCGGGGTGTCGAGCCGGTCGAGAGTGAGTGGGGTGGGTTGCTTCGCCATGGCGATGTTGCGCTCATCAAATGGAAACGCCGACCGTAGGTGTAGCTACGGCCGGCGTCATTCCGATTTCCGATAAGTGAGCCGCGAATTATTCCGGCTTCGGCTCGTGCGACATGCGCTCGAGGCGTTCCTGCATTTCCTTCATCTGGCGACGCAGGTCATCCATGGTGTCGGCAGGCTCAGCGGTCGGCTCCGGCGCCTTTTCTGGCTCCGGCGACGCAGCGCCGCCGCGCGGCGGCACGAACGGCTTGAACATCGCGAAGGTCTGCTGAAACAATTCCATGTTGCGACGAACGGTTTCCTCAAGTGGCGCGAACGGCGTCATGCTGAACGTGTTCGTCATCTGCTTGCGGAATTTCTCCTGCTCGCGCGTCAGGCTGTCGATGGACTGCTCGAGATACTTCGGCACCACCATCTGCATGCTGTCGCCATAAAAGCGGATCAACTGGCGCAGGAAAGTGGTTGGCAGGAGATTCTGGCCAGCCTTGTTTTCCTGTTCGAAGATGATCTGGGCCAGCACCGAGCGGGTAATATCGTCGCCGGTCTTGGCGTCATAGACGAGAAAATCCTCGCCGTCCTTTACCATCGCAGCGAGATCTTCAAGCGTCACGTAAGTGCTTGTTCCGGTATTATAAAGCCGGCGGTTCGCATATTTTTTGATTGTCGTGGGTTGATCTGATTTCGCCATGGGGGCTCACACATACGGACCGAGGACAGGGAACCTTACGGCAGCGCGCCATAAGGTTGTCGAACAACGCAATGCAATAAAGTAAGCACTTTCAAAGGGGCTCGGCTACCGTTTTGTGCGTCACGGTTAAAATGGCAGCAGTCTTGTGCTATGCAAAGCGACATCCGTGCCATTTTGCGTGCGTTGCGGCCGTAATTTGGCTTCTGACCAATTGACAGTCCAACCCTCAGTTAACAGGATAGTTTGCAACGCGGCCCCCGCCATCCTGGCTCTGACCGTCGAAAAAACCTCAACACAGGAGATGTCCATGTCAGACGATGTCGTCATCGTCAGCGCTGCCCGCACACCCGTCGGCAGCTTCAACGGCGCTTTCGCGACCATGCCGGCGCATGATCTCGGCGCCATTGCCATCAAGGCGGCGCTTGAGCGCGGCAAGATCGATCCGGCCCGTGTCTCCGAAGTCATCATGGGACAGATCCTCACTGCTGCGCAGGGCCAGAACCCCGCGCGTCAGGCCTCGATTGCTGCCGGCCTGCCGGTGGAAACCTCGGCTTGGGGCGTCAACATGCTGTGCGGTTCCGGCCTGCGCACGGTCGCGCTGGGCTATCAGGCGCTGCTCAATGGTGATTCGGAAATCGTCGTTGCCGGCGGTCAGGAATCCATGAGCATGGCCCCGCATGCGCAATATCTGCGCGGCGGCGTGAAGATGGGTCCGGTGGAATTCGTCGACACCATGATCAAGGACGGTCTGTGGGATGCCTTCAACGGCTATCACATGGGTAACACCGCCGAGAACGTGGCTAAGCAGTACCAGATCACGCGCCAGCAGCAGGACGAGTTCGCTGTTGCATCGCAGCAGAAAGCGGAAGCTGCGCAGAAGGCCGGCAAGTTCAAGGACGAGATCGTTCCGGTCACAATCAAGGGCCGCAAGGGCGACGTCATCGTCAGCGATGACGAATATCCGCGCCACGGCGCCACTATCGAAGCCATGGCCAAGCTGCGCCCGGCCTTCGAGAAGGATGGTACCGTCACTGCGGGCTCGGCATCGGGCATCAATGACGGCGCTGCTGCCGTGGTGCTGATGACCGCCAAGCAGGCTGCCAAGGAAGGCCTCAAGCCGCTTGCCCGCATCGTGTCGTGGGGGCAGGCCGGTGTTGATCCGAAGATCATGGGCACTGGCCCGATCCCGGCATCGCGCGCCGCGCTGAAGAAGGCCGGCTGGACCATCAACGATCTCGACCTGATCGAAGCCAATGAAGCTTTTGCTGCGCAGGCTTGCGCCGTGAACAAGGACCTCGGCTGGGATACGTCGAAGGTTAACGTCAACGGTGGCGCGATCGCGATCGGTCATCCGGTGGGTGCATCCGGTGCGCGCGTGCTGGTCACGCTGTTGCACGAGATGGAAAAGCGCGACGCGAAGAAAGGCCTCGCCACGCTGTGCATCGGCGGCGGCATGGGCATCGCGATGTGCATCGCACGCGACTAATCCTTACGCGTCGCGTGCCGAAAACATCGGCTCGCGCGTGCACTGCACACACTGCTACAACAAAATGCCCGGCGCTTTGCGTCGGGCATTTTCGCTTGATGGTCCAATTCTGCTTGATGTTCAGCGTATCGCGAGATTAATTCGAAGCTATAACTACAAAAGAGATTGGTGGAGGGATCGATCATGGCGCGCGTAGCATTGGTGACCGGTGGAACACGAGGGATTGGCGCTGCGATCAGCAAGGCTTTGAAAATTGCGGGATACAGCGTCGCGGCAAGCTATGCCGGCAACGATGCCGCCGCCGAGAAATTCAAAAGCGAAACCGGCATTCCCGTTTTCAAATGGGACGTCAGTTCCTTCGAGGCCAGCGCCGAGGGTGTGAAGAAGGTCGAGGCCGAACTCGGACCTGTCGATGTGCTGGTCAACAATGCCGGCATCACTATGGACGGCGCGTTCCACAAAATGACGCCCGATCAGTGGAACAAGGTGGTCAACACCAATCTCGGCTCGCTGTTCAATGTCACGCGTCAGGTGATCGAAGGCATGCGCTCGCGCAAGTTCGGACGTGTCATCAACATTTCATCGATCAACGGGCAGAAGGGCCAGTTTGGCCAGGTGAACTATTCCGCGGCCAAAGCTGGCGACATCGGCTTCACCAAGGCGCTGGCGCTGGAGAATGCCAAGCTTGGTATCACGGTGAATGTGATCTGCCCCGGCTACATCAACACCGAAATGGTGCAGGCGGTGCCGAAGGATGTGCTTGAGAAGAACATCCTGCCGCAGATCCCGGTCAATCGCCTCGGCGAGCCCGAAGAAATTGCGCGCGCCGTCGTGTTCCTGGCGGCCGAAGAGTCCGGCTTCGTGACTGGTTCGACGATGACCATCAATGGCGGGCAATATCACGCCTGAGCGGACGCGGTTTCCGCTGATCTCATCCTGAGGAGCCTGCCCTTGCGGGCGTCTCGAAGGATGTGCGACATGCGCCGCCGCGGCGTTTCTGGCCTTCGCCGTACATCGGCTTTACGGAGGACGCCGCATCGCAGCCAAGGATATGATCTGGAAGCCGGGCTAGTCAGGCTTCCAGCCCTTCGGGGCCAACTCAAACGTCGTGAAATCGAAACCCGGTGCCACCGTGCAGCCGACCAGTGTCCAGTCGCCAGTGGTGGAGGCGGCCTGCCAGGCATGCGGTGGGACAATGCCTTGCGGCTCTTGTCCAGCGGCGACGTCCGGCCCGAGCGTGATCGTGCGCTGGCCGGCGTCGCTGGCGATTTCCAGCGTAAGCGGAGCGCCCGCATGATAGTGCCAGATCTCGACGGCATCGATGCGATGCCAGTGCGAGCGTTCGCCTGATGCCAGCAGGAAGTAGATCGCCGTAGATGCCGCCCGCCCGCCGGCATCTACGCGACTGTCGCGAAACGTCTCGCGGTAGTGGCCGCCTTCGGGATGCGGCTGCAGGCCGAGCGTCGCGATGATCTCGGCTGCAGTTGGCGTCTTGCCTGTCATCAGGACTTGTTCTTGCGTTCACGGAGTTCGCCGAACACGTCCTCCTCGCTGAATCCCTTGAGGCGGACGGCGGCGGCGATGGCCGGATCGTCGGCGCGCAGAAACACGTTGGTCTTCTTCTCAAGCCCCAGCAGCACCGGGATGGTCGGCTTGCCGACGGCGCGCAGCTGCGCCACCTCTTCGGCGCGATTCTTCAGCGCTTCGTTGTTGGCGTCGATGCCGAGGCAGAACTTAACGTTGGCCGCGGTGTATTCGTGGCCGCAATAGACCCGGTAGTCGTCGGGCAGTGTGCGCAGCTTCTTCAGCGATTGCCACATCATCGGATAGGTGCCTTCGAACACCCGCCCGCAGCCGCCCGAAAACAGCGTGTCGGCCGAGAACAGCGCCAGCTCGCTGTCGAACACGTAGCAGATATGGTCGAGCGTATGGCCGGGGGTCTCGAACACCCGTGCGGTGAGCGCGCCGACCTGCACGGTATCGCCTTCGGCGACGCGGACGTCGACTTCAGGAATTGCCGTGCCCTGATCGTGCGGCGCTGTGACCTTGCAGCCGTAGGTCTTCTTCAGCTCGGCGATGCCGCCGACATGGTCGGCATGGTGATGCGTCACCAGAATATCCGTGAGCTTCCAGCCTTCGCGCTGCAGCACCTTCATGATCGGGCCGGCCTCCGGCGCGTCGATCGCGGCGGTCTTCAGGCTCTGAGGATCATGAATCAGGTAGCCGAAATTGTCGGACAGGCAGGGGAACACACGAATTTCAGCAGCCATGGTAACTCCGTTGGATCACGTCGTGATGCGCTCGCACATACGTGCGGCAAATTGATGGGGATGAATATGGGCGATGCATGACGGTCAGCGCGGTGTCACACATTGGCGCGCGGGCTGGCCGGCAATCTGCAGCGTGATGGTGGTCTGGCCCTTGCCGGCAATCCCGACATTGCCTTCGCCGTAGCGGAAGCCCGAGCCGGATCGCTGGATCGGCATGCGGAGCGTTTCGCCATTGGGATAGAACAGGGCGATCGATTTGCCGCCGGAATTGTAATCGACGGAGATCTTGTTGCCGCCCGGCAGCGCAGGAATGCAGATGTAATCGACTGTCGCCGGATTGGCTTCGGCGGAGAATGGCGCGAGTGCTGCCACGGCCAGACCCGCGGCCGTCCTTGTGATTGTTTGACCTCGGCGTGACAGCATTTTTGTCTCTCCTGCAACGACGTCGCGGCGCCTGTTTCTTCGACTAGGCCGCAGCCGGGCCGGGCTTGTCAATTGGTGCAACTCACCACCCGCGATGGTCTGGATATCTGGCGTTAACGCTGCCCCGGCAATGCGCGATTCGGGGGATCGTGGGCCGCCGCAACGTGTTAGAAAGTCATCATGACCATCGATGTGATCGATCTCCGGGATTTCTATTCGCGCCGCCTCGGTATCGTGGCGCGGCGGTTGATCAATCGCGGTATTCAGGCGCATTGGCCCGACGCGGAGGGGCAGCGTGTGCTCGGTCTGGGGTACCCCACACCGTATCTCGGTCTTTTCCGGGAGAATTCCGAACGGTGCATCGCCTTCATGCCGGCGGCGCAGGGGGTGCTGAAATGGCCGACGGCAAAGCCCGCGCTGGCCACACTGGTCGACGAATTCTCGCTGCCGCTGCCGGATGCCGCCGTCGATCGCATCATCCTGGTGCACGCCCTGGAAATGTCCGACGATCCCGAAGGTCTGCTCCGCGAGGTTTGGCGCGTGCTTGCGCCGTCTGGCCGGTTGATGGCGGTGATTCCGAATCGCCGGGGCGTCTGGACCCGTACCGACTCGACGCCGTTCGGTCACGGCCGCCCCTATTCGCGCTCGCAAATCACGCAGTTGCTACGACAGACCTGGTTTACGCCGACGGCGTGGAGTGAAGCGCTGTTCATGCCGCCGGTGGGCATGGGCTGGTTTCTGCGCTCGGCAATGGCCTGGGAGCGAATCGGTGCGGCGCTGTCGATGCCGTTTGCCGGCGTGCATATCGTCGAGGCCACCAAACAGGTCTATCGCGCGATCCCCGCCAAGCGTGAGCGCTCTCGGCTGATTCCGGCACTGCAGCCGGTGCTGGTGCCGACCTCCGGGATGCGGCGCGACGATGAGACGGATCATCTTGGCGAGGCCGAGCCGCACTCGCGTTGAGCGCTATTTTTCCGCGAGCGGATGCAGGTCGCGGACCAGGCTCTTGAGCCGCTCTTCCACCACATGGGTGTAGATCTGCGTGGTCGAAATATCGGTATGGCCGAGCAGCGTCTGCACGATGCGAAGATCGGCGCCGTTATGCAGCAGATGGCTGGCAAAGGCGTGACGCAGCACGTGTGGCGACACCAGCCGCGGCGCGATGCCGGATGCAGCCGCGAGTTCTTTCAGGTCGCGCGCGAAATGCTGTCGGGTGAGATGGCCGCTCTCGCCGAAAGACGGAAACAGCCACTTCGAGGCGGCACTCTTTTTTGGTTGAGACTTCTGCAACTCGGCCATCGCGGCGAGATATTCGGCCATCGCCTGTTTGGCAGTTTCGTTGAGCGGCACCAGCCGCTCCTTGTTGCCCTTGCCGCGCACCACGATCATGCGGGCATCGCGGCGCGCCGCGGTGAGCGGTAGCGAGACCAGCTCGGAGACGCGAAGCCCGGTGGCGTAAAGCACTTCGAGCAGACAATAGAGCCGGGCATCGCGCAGCCGCTGTTGCGCAGAGGCTTCGGCATTCTGCGCTTGCGTGCGCGCCTGCACCAGCATGCGGTCGACATCGGCAATTGACAGTACTTTGGGCAGGCTACGGCCCCGCTTCGGGCCGGACAGGATGGCGGCCGGGTCGTCGGTGCGGATTTTTTCGCTGAGCAGAAAGCGAAACAGATGCCGTATGGCGGACAGCCGCCGCGCCACGGTGGTCGATTTGAAGCCGCGCTCGTCGAGGTCTTCCAGGTAGTCGCGCAGCAACTGGGTGTCGGCACCGGCAAAACTGGATTTCGCCCCGGCAGCAAATTCGGAGAAATCTTCGAGGTCGCGGCGATAGGCGTCCAGTGTATTGACGCCAGCACCTTGTTCGGCGGCGAGCATGTCGAGGAACAGATTGGAGAGCTTGGCGTCTGAGGAAGTGGTCATGTGCCATCATAACCCATGATCCGGGCTGCAGCAGCGGTTTTCACTGGCTGCAGCAACCCGGAGCGAATGCAGATCCACAAAGATCAGGCGAGCGGGCTGATCGATGTGGCTTGCGACCAGACCACCATCCACTGCCGGTCACGCATTTCATAAGCATCGGTGTGCCAATAGTCGCCTGGCGGGACCTTGTGGCCCCCGAAAACCACCTCAATGTGAGCGCGATATCGGATCACGGCACTCGGGCCATACAGCCGCACGGCGATTTCACCGGGCGTCCATGTCAGGTACTTGATGTGGCCGCCTGCAACGGCGCCAAGATATTCGGCTTTCGACAGCGCCGCGCCGATGGGCGTGATCAGCTGGAAGTCTGCGGCGTGCAGCGGCTCGGCCGCTGCCATGTCGGCGCTCACGAGCGCACGAAGCCGCGCGCGTTCGATGCCCCGGATATCTTCAGCGTCCGGGTGCTCTTTCGGGGCGACGATGGATGAGGTCATAGGTTGGTTCCGTTGTTGTGCATTGTGGGAATTCAGGAGGCCGCGAGCAGGCCGTGGTCGATCAGGCTTTGTGCACTGGCGCGAATGGCCTCGTCGGCGGATCTTGGTTGCCAATCCAGCATTCGCTGTGCCTTCGCGGCACTGACACTCAGATCGACGTCGAGTTCATGGACGATCATGCGCGACCGTGCGCTGAACGGCGCCATTGCCTTGATCATCCAGTTAGGCACGTCGCCCGAGGGCAGAACCGGCGCATAATTCGGAAATGACTGCGCCAGTACGGCAGCCATGTCGCGCATCCATAGAAACTGCCCGGCAGCGATGAAGCGCTGACCTGACGCATCCGGATGGGTCATCGCCTTGATATGTGCATCAGCCACATCGCGGACATCGACCACCGCGATGCCGAAGCGCGGCACACGTTTGAGCTTGCCGCTCATCATCTGCTGAACCAGCCCGATTGACGTGCCGTAACTCGGACCTAGCAGAGGTCCGAAAATGATGCCGGGATTGATGACGGCGAGATCCAGTCCGGTTTCCGCAGCAAAGGCCCATGCCGCCCGTTCGGCCAGCGTCTTGGATTTATAGTATGGCGTTGCCCGCTTGCCCGTCGGATCGGTCCAGTTGTCTTCGGTATACGGCGCCTTGCCGCTCCCGTGATTGGTGGCCGCGATCGAGGACGTCAGCACTACACGCGTCACGCTTGCGCGATGCGCGGCAAGTAGTACCCGTAACGCGCCGTCCCGCGCGGGTTGGATCAGTTCATTTTCATCCTTCGGAAGGGCTGCCGGAAACGGCGATGCCGTGTGGATCACATAGCTGCAGCCTGTGACGGCGGCATCCCATCCGATGTCGGAGCAGAGGTCGGCTTCGACGAAACTGAGCGAGTGCGAGTCGGTTGGCGTCGCACAGATCTGCTTCGCGATCCGGTCGCAGCCGCTCATGCGACGAACGCTACCGCGGACAGCGTAGCCCTTGGCCAGCAACTGCCGGGCGATATGTCCGCCCAGAAAGCCGCCGATGCCCGTGACAAGAACAATGGTCTCTCGATTGCCGACCGATCCCGAATGCATGTTCGCTCCTCTCCCATGTGGAATGCGTGAATTGGACAATTGGACTATTATTGTCTAATTGTCTTTTGACGCTTTGGACACGAACTGTCAATCTGTCTGAATGAGTGAACGAGATGCCAAAACCGATCACATTCTGGATGCCGCACTCCCGGTGTTCGTCCGCCACGGTTTCCGCAAGGCGTCCATGGCCGACATTGCGCGTGCGGCAGGAATTTCGCGGGCGTCGCTCTATCTGAGCTTCAAGAGCAAGGAAGATCTGTTTCGGGCGGGCTCGACGCGCGCTCATGCGCGGACCATGCGCGATGTCGAGGCGGCACTCTCAGGCGATGGCGACGTGTTCGGTCGCATCGAGACGGCGATGGCCGTGTTTCAGCGCGAACTGATCGCCCCTTTCGCGGGCAGCGCCGACGCCATTGAACTGTTCGACGTCAACATGGCTCTGGCCAAGGATATCACGCTCGCCGCGCGGGCCCGACTGGTCGCTCTGCTGGCGCAGGCGCTGAGCGATGCCGAGACCGCGGGCATGATCAATCTCGGATCATTGCAAGCCAGACCCGCCGACGTCGCGGGAGTCATTGTCGCCGCGATCGATGGCATCAAGCACGCGGAGGGAGCCGGTCCGAAATTCGCCGAGGACATGCAGCTCTTCATGCGCTTGCTGCGCGCAGCTATTTCTTGAGAAATTTGTCCGGCTGGATGGTGACCGTCATGTCCCGTGGCTTCGGATTGACGAAATTGGCCAGCGCGAAGATCACGCCATAGACCACGCCGACGATCACCGCGACGACCGTCAAAAAGCGGAACAGGCTGGGCATGATCAGGGAACTCGGCGGCGAAATGGAGCGATTCGTTCCGCCGGAGGCGGTCACCTTGTCCGGATACAGACTGCAAGAGGTGCTGGCAACGCTGGCGCTGGGGGTAGTATAGGTGACCGGAATGCGGCAAACCTCTGCGATCCCTTGTCGCTCACTGATTTTGCAGGTGTTTTTGATGTCCGAGACCATCTTGCCGGCCATTGCCAGCGCACCCCAGGAGGCCGCCATCGTCGCGGCGCTGGGAAAGCGCTCGGTCGTGCTGGTGGGCATGATGGGGGCGGGCAAATCGACCATCGGCCGGCGCATGGCGACGCGGCTGCGGCTGCCTTTCGTCGACGCCGACAACGAGATCGAGGCGGCGGCCGGGATGTCGATCCCGGACATTTTTGAAGTCCACGGCGAACCGCATTTCCGCGACGGTGAGGCGCGGGTGATTGCCCGGCTACTGGACAGTGGACCGATCCTGCTGGCGACCGGCGGTGGTGCCTTCCTGCGCGAGGAGACCCGTCAGCGCATCCGCGACAAGGCGATCTCGCTGTGGCTGAAGGCCGATGCGGATGTGATCCTGCGCCGGGTGCGGCGCCGGGAAAACCGCCCGCTGCTGAAGACCGCCGATCCCGCGGCGACCATTGCGCGGCTGATTGAGGCGCGCCATCCGTTCTATGAGCAGACCGACATCACGATCGACTCGCGCGACGTGCCGCATGAGAAGATCGTTGAGGAAGGCATCATCGCGCTGCACGAGCATCTGTTCCGCCCGCACGCAGCTTCCGCCATTTCCGAACCGACAGGCGATCCCTTGAGTTCTCAACTATGACCGCGCCCTTGAAGCATTCCGATCCGATCGTCGTGGACGTCGCGCTGGCTGAGCGCGCCTATGACATTGTCATCGGCCGCAATGTACTGCCGTCGCTTGGTGCGCGTATCGCCAGACTGCGGCCGGGTGTGCGCACGGCGATCGTCACCGACAGGACCGTTGCCAAGCATTGGCTGACTGCAACGGAAGCCTCGCTGGCGGCGGCTGATATTCCGACCTCGCATATCGTCGTCGAGGAAGGCGAAGGCTCGAAGAGCTATGCTGGACTCGAGAAAGTCTCCGAGGCGCTGATCGCGGCGAAGATCGAGCGCAACGATCTCGTCATCGCGCTTGGCGGCGGCGTCGTCGGCGATCTCGCGGGCTTTGCTGCAGCGATCGTGCGCCGCGGCGTCGATTTCGTGCAGGTGCCGACCTCGCTGCTGGCGCAGGTCGACTCATCCGTCGGCGGCAAGACCGGCATCAACTCGCCGCAGGGCAAGAACCTGCTTGGCGCGTTCCATCAGCCGGTGATGGTTGTGGCCGATACGGCGGTCCTCGATACGCTGTCGCCACGGCAATTTCGTTCGGGCTATGCGGAAGTCGCCAAATACGGTGTGCTCGGCGATCACCAGTTCTTCACGTGGCTGGAAGCCAACCATGCCGACATCATGCGCGGCGGTGCAGCGCGCGAACACGCCATTGCCACCTCCTGCCGCGCCAAGGCCGGTGTTGTGTCGCGCGACGAGCGCGAGAATGGCGAACGCGCACTGCTCAATCTCGGTCACACCTTCGGCCACGCGCTGGAAGCGGTGACGGGTTTCTCCGAGCGGCTGTTTCATGGCGAGGGCGTGTCGGTCGGCATGGTGCTTGCTGCGCAACTGTCGGCGCAACTCGGCATGATCGCTGAGAGCGATGCGACCCGCGTGCAGCACCATCTTGCCGATGTGGGTCTACCCACGAAGCTGCAGGACATTGCCGGCTTCGCGCAGGAAGGCCTCGCGGACGCGGATACGCTGATGGCGCTGATGGCGCAGGACAAGAAGGTGAAACGCGGCAAGCTCACCTTTATCTTGCTGGAGGCCGTCGGCCAGGCCGTCATCGCTGGCGATGTCGATCCCGCGACGGTTCGCGCCTTTCTGCATCAGAAGCTGACGGGATAGAACTGACCGTGTCCGGTTTGGGATTTACCAAAGCCGGCGCCGTCGCAGGACTTTCATGAATTCGATTACCGTCAATCTGCTGATCGCGATCTTCCTGCTCGCTGCCAACGCGTTTTACGTGGCGGCGGAGTTTGCGCTGGTCAAAAGCCGAGGCTTCCGCGTCAAGAGCATGGTCGAGCAGAACCGCTTCGGCGCGCGTCTGCTGCAGAACATGATGGGCAATATCGAAGCCTATCTGGCCTGCTGCCAGCTCGGCATCACCATGGCATCGCTGGGACTCGGCTGGGTTGGTGAGCCCACGGTGGCCGCACTGCTGAAACCGGTGCTCGATCCGCTCGGCCTGTCGGAATCCGCGCTTCACTTTACCTCCTTCATTACCGGCTTCCTCGTCTTCTCCTCGCTGCATATCGTGATCGGCGAACAGGTGCCGAAGACGCTGGCGATCCGGCAGCCGGAGCCGGTGTCGCAATGGATCGCCTATCCGCTTTATGCGTCCTACATCCTGTTTTATCCGCTGAACTGGCTGCTCAACGCGGCGTCACGCGGCACGCTGGCACTGCTCGGTGTGCAGGAGGCCTCGCCGCATGAAATTCTCACCGGCATTGAGATTGAGGGCCTTGTCGGTGAGTCTGCCGAACATGGCGGCATTGCATCGGGCGAGGCCGAGTATATCCAGAACGTGTTTCGCTTCGGCGATCTCGCGGTGTCCGATGTCATGGTCCATCGCACGGCGATGGTGACGCTGAATGCGGACCTGCCGTCCGAAGAGCTGGTGCGCGAAGTGCTGGCCACCGAATACACCCGCATTCCCCTCTGGCGTGAGAAGCCGGAAAACATCATCGGCGTGCTCCACGCCAAGGACCTGTTGCGCGCGATCCGCGCGGTCGATGGCGACACCGCCAAGATCGATGTTGCCAGCATCGCGCTGCCGCCGTGGTTCGTTCCGGAAATGCGCCCGCTGTCGGATCAGTTGAAAGCCTTCCGCCGTCGCAAGACCCACTTCGCGCTCGTCGTCGACGAATATGGCGAAGTCGAAGGTATGGTGACACTGGAAGACGTGCTGGAAGAAATCGTCGGCGACATCGCGGATGAACACGACGTGGTCGTCGCGGGCGTGCGCGCGCAGGCCGATGGCTCGGTGGTGGTCGATGGTTCGGTGCCGATCCGCGACCTCAATCGCGCCATGGACTGGCATCTTCCCGATGATGAAGCGACCACGGTGGCCGGTCTCGTCATTCACGAGGCGCGCTCCATCCCCGAGCGCGGGCAGAGCTTCACCTTCTACAACTTCCGCTTCCGCGTGCTGCGCCGTGAGCGCAACCGCATCACCGCGCTGCGTATCGGCCCGGTACCGACCGAGCCGGAAGTGTCGGAGAAAAAGCCGCGGGCCGGGACGTCGTTCTAGGCCCTCGCCGGTCCGGTTCTTGCTTTTGCTTTATTCCATGAGCTGCCATTCCATTGAATGGCGCAACTGGAGCGAGCGATGAACAAGTCCTGGCGATTGTCATGCGTATTGGCCGCTGTGTTGATGTCCGGCGCTGCGCTGGCCGACACCAACTGGCCGACGAAGCCGATCAAGGCGGTCAATCCGTTCGGTGCCGGCAGTGCGGGTGACGTGGTCCCGCGCCTTTTCTTCGAAAAACTGAGCACGGAGCTAGGGCAGCCGATCGTGATTGAAAATCGCGTGGGTGCGGGCGGCTCAGTGGGTACGGGCGCGGTCGCGAAGAGTGATCCGGATGGCTACACCTTGCTGTCGCAGACCAACGCCATCTCCATTGCGCCCGCGATCTTCCCCAACCTCAACTACGACACCACCAGGGAGCTGTCCTCGGTGCTGATGATTGGCTATGCGGCCAATGTGATGATCGTGCCCAACGAACGGCCATGGAAAACGATTCAGGATTTCCTGGCTTCCGCGAAGACCAAGGGCACTGTGATCAATTACGGCTCGGTGGGCGTTGGCAGCGCCGTGCATATCAGTTCGGAAAAATTCCGCGCCGCCGCCGGTTTCGAGGCTACGCATATTCCCTATCGCGGGGGTTCCGAAGTGATCACGGATATTATCGGCGGCCGCATCGATTTTTACTTCTGCCCGCTGGCCACGGCACTGCCGCTGATCCGCGAGGGCCAGGTTCGCGCGCTGGTGGTGTCGACGCCAACCCGCGTACGCGATCTGCCGGATGTACCGACGCCGATCGATGCCGGTCTCAAAGATGCCGACAGCTCGATCTGGTTCGGCGTGTTCGTGCCAGCCAAGACGCCGCCGGAGATCGTCGAGAAGCTCTATGTGACTGGCACCAAGGTGCTGAACACGGCTGACATGCAGGCTTCGCTGAAGAAGATTGGTGTCGAGCCGATGCCGATGAAGTCATCCGAGATGGATGCGCTGCTGGTCAAGGAAATCGCCGACAACAAGGTGCTGCTCAAAAGCGAGGTCGCGGCCAAGTAGGCGGACTGCCGGCCGTGCCAGCACGGGTGAGGCCGGCATTGTCGTTTGTCTGGGCTGGATCACCGCGCGCTTGGGCGTTGTTTTAGGCTTCAAACGGTCCGAAACTTGCTTCGTTGTCGCCGATTGGCCCGATCATTGGGCGGCCATTCCCCTCGAATGGTATTATTGGAGCAAGTAATGAATAAGCTTATGCGGTGGTCGTGTGTTTTCGCCGGTGTGCTGCTGTCGTCTGTCGCGGCGCAGGCCGAAAACAACTGGCCGAGCCGTTTGATCAAGGCCACCATCCCGTTCGGCCCGGGCAGCGCGACGGACGTTGTGCCGCGCATCTTCTTTGAGCGTCTCGGGCCTGAACTCGGCCAGACCATCGTGGTCGAGAATCGCGTTGGCGGCGGCGGCGCGGTGGGCACTGCGGCAGTCGCGAAGGCGGAGCCGGATGGCTACAGCGTGCTAGCGCATTCCTCCGCACTGACAATCACACCTGCGATCAATGCAAGCCTGCCTTATGACACGTCGAAAGACCTGTCGTCGGTGATCATGATCGGCGTCAGCCCGCAGATCATGATCGTGCCGAAGGAGCGTCCCTGGAAAACCGTTGATGATTTCCTGAAGGATGCGAAGGCCACGGGATCGTCGATCAATTTCGGTTCGGTTGGCATCGGCAGCGCCGTGCATATTAGCGCCGAGAAATTCCGGATGGCCGGTGGCTTTGAAGCGACGCACATCCCTTATCGCGGCGGGCCTGAAGTGATTGCCGATATCCTTGGTGGCCGTATCGATTTCTACTTCTGCCCAGCGGCGACGGCTTTGCCGCTGATCCGGGAAGGGCAGGTGCGTGCGCTCGTCGTCTCCACCGAAAAGCGGACGCCGGAACTGCCCGACGTGCCGTCACTGGTCGAGGTCGGACTGAAGGACGGCGTCAGTAACAGCTGGATCGGCGTATTCGTGCCGTCGAAGACGCCGCGCGAGATCGTCGACAAGATGCGCGATGCCGGCCTCAAGGTGCTGGCCAAGCCGGAGATGCAGGCGGCGCTGACGAAGATCGGCGTCGAACCGATGCCGATGGAGCCGAAGGCGATGGACGATCTCGTGGCGAAGGAAGTTGCCGCGAATATCGCGCTGCTGAAGAATGTGAAGTGACAGAACGTTGGCCTCGCCTCTAAGTCGAGGAGAGGCCAATAGCTACCCACCCAGATACGCCTCGCGAATACGCGGATCGTCTGCCAGAACGGATGCCGGTCCGGACAGTGTGATCGATCCGGTTTCCAGCACGAAAGCGCGTGCCGCAACCTCCAGCGCCATCGCGGAATTCTGCTCGACAAGCAACACGCCAAGCCCGGTTCGCTTGTTCAGTTCAACGATCTTGTCGAACACCTGTTCGATCACGATGGGTGCGAGGCCCAGTGACGGCTCGTCCAGCATCAGAAGGTTCGGCCGCGACATCAGCGCACGGCCGATCGCAAGCATCTGCTGTTCGCCTCCCGACAGCGACCAGCCGCCTTGCTTGATGCGCTCCTTCAGTCGTGGAAACAGTTCGAACACCAGCGCCAGATCGTCTTCGACCTCGGCCTTCTTGTAGGCGCGGGACGCCGTTCCCGTGATCAGGTTCTCGCGCACGGTGAGGCCCGGAAATATCCGGCGGCCTTCGGGGCAATGCGCGATGCCGGCGCCGACGATGGTTTCCACAGCGGTGCCGTGGATGGCCTCGCCCTTCCACGAAATCGAGCCGAACGTTGGTCGCAGCAGGCCGGAGATGGTGCTCAGGGTTGTCGTTTTGCCGGCGCCGTTGCCGCCAATCAGCGCGACGATCTCGCCCATTTCGACGCTGAACGAGATGCCCTTCAGTACTTCGATGTGGCCGTAGGAGACATGGAGGTTCTCGATCTTAAGCATGGCGATGCCGCCTGCCGAGATAGGCCTCGATCACCAATGGGTTTTGCTGAACCGCGCTTGGCGCGCCTTCAGCGATCTTCTTCCCAAAATCTAATACGGCCACGCGGTCGCTGATCCCCATCACCAGTCGTACATTGTGTTCGACCAGCAATATGGTGATGCCCTTGCCCTTCAGTTTCGCGATGGTGTCGAGCAGGGTCATGCTCTCGGTCATGTTCATGCCGGCGGCGGGCTCATCCAGCAGCAACACCTTCGGTTTCGATGCCAGTGCGCGGGCGATTTCCAGCAGGCGTTGCTGCGCATAGGGCAACTGGGTCGGGCGATCGTCCGCGCGTGCGGCGAGGCTGACGATCTCCAGCGCTTCGCGCGAGGTGCTCTCGATCTCAGCCTCGCGTTGTCGCTGCGTGCCGTTCGACAGCATGATGTTGAGCATCGACATGGGCGTGTTGCAGGCTGCAGCGACTTTCACATTTTCCAGCACGGTGAGATTGGAGAACACCCGGATGTTCTGGAACGTGCGTGCCAGCCCGAGCCGCGCGATGCGGTTGGGCCTGAGGCGGAAGATCTCCTTGCCGTCGATGCGGATCGAACCGGCATCGGCATGTGAGGCGCCGGACAGCGCATTCAGCAGCGTGGTCTTGCCCGAGCCGTTGGGGCCGATGATCGCCTGCACGATTCCCTTGGGGACGTCGAGATCGACGTCGTCGAGCGCGACAAGGCCGCCGAAACGGCGCGTCACGCCGCGCGCGGTGATGATCGCTTGATCCGTCATCGCGCACCTGCCCAGCGTGGCAGCCGTGATGCCAGCGATGCGAGGCCGCCGGGCGCCAGCACGATCACGGCGATGACGCCGAGGCCATAAAGCACGAGGTACCATTGCCCGAGGAAACGTAGCGCCTCCGGCAAAATGGTCAGGCCGACGGCGCCGATGATGCAGCCGGGGATCGAGCCCATGCCGCCAACGATAAGCATGGTCATCAGCAGGATGGCCTGGGTGCCGGAGAAGCTGTCCGGGCTGATGAAGCGGATCGAGGAGGCGTAGAGGCAACCGGCGAGGCCGGCATAGACCGCGCCGATCATAAAAGCGATCAGCTTGGTACGCGTAGTGTCGACGCCGCTCTGCTCGGCGGCGATCTCGGAATCCTTGGTGGCGATCATGGCGCGGCCGAGCGACGATTGCCGAATCCGCGCGGCGACGAGGGCCGCAATCGCCAGCACTGCGATTAGCAAATAGTAATGTTGAACCTGTCCTTGCGGGCCGATTCCAAACACGCCGATACCCGGTATCGCGCGCAGGCCGGAGGTGCCGCCGGTCACCGGCTCCCAATGCACGATGATCAGACGGACGATCTCGCCGAAGCCGATCGTGGTCATTGCGAGATAATAGGTACGCAGCCGCAACGTCGGCAGGCCAAGCACGAGGCTCGCCGCCATCACGATGACCACCGACAGGAATGGCGTCGTGATCCAGGGCAATCCGGCTTTGGCGGCGATGCCTGTAGTGTAGGCGCCGAGGCCGTAAAATGCGGCCTGGCCGAAATTGATCTGGCCGACCCAGCCGGTGGCGAAGTTCAGGCCGAGCACGACGATGGCGTTGAGAATGGCGATGTTGAGGAGCTGAATGACATAGTTGTCATGGGTCACTGCCGGGATCAGCAGCGCCACCACAACGCCAAGCGCGAGCGGAAACCAGTGTTTCACTGTCATACCTTCTCGCTGCTCTTCTCGCCGAACAGTCCGCGCGGCCAGGCCACGAGCACGGCGATCATCACGATGAAGGCATAGGCATCGCGAAAGTTCGAGGAGATGTAGCGCGCGCCGAAGGTCTCGATCAGGCCGAGAAACAGGCCGCCGATCACCGCGCCCGGCAGATTGCCAAAGCCGCCGATCACGCTGACGACGAAGCCTTTGAGACCCAGACTGCCGCCCATGGTCGGCTCGGCCAGGAAAATTGGTGCCACCAGCAGGCCGGCGATACCCGACAGGATCGCGCCAAAGGCAAAGGCGACGGCGATGGTGCGGTTGACGGGAATGCCGACCAGCCGCGCGGTGTGCAGGTCCTGCGCAGTGGCCTGCATCAGGATGCCGAAGCGTGTTTTGGTGAGCATCAGATATTGCAGCAGCAGGATCACTGCGAGCGTGCAGAAGATGAAGAGCTGGTGCATCGAAATGACGACACCGGCAAAACGCAGCGGCGGGCCGCGCACCGGCGAAGGCAGCGACACCGGCAGCGGCCCCCAGATGATCAGCGCGATGTTCTCCAGCACAATGCCCATGGCGATGGTGGTGAGGATCACCAGGAACGGGGGGCGCCCGCGCAGCGGGAAGTAGACTAGCACCATGAAGACGATGCCGATCAGCGCCATCGCCAGCATGGTGGAGGCCCAGGCCAGCGCCATCGGCAGTTCATGCGTCACCGCGCCCGAAATACCGATAAAGGCACCGAGCATCAACAACTGTCCCTGCGCGAAATTGACGATCTGAACGGTGTTGAAAATCAGCAGCAGACCCAGCGCCACGAGAGCATAGATGCTCCCGAGCGCCAGGCCGTTGACGACGAGTTGGCCCATGAAGTTTTAGAACCCGCTCTCTTTGATTGGTCCGGTGAATTCCGGGGTCTTGCCCTTGTTGCGATAGATGCCGAGCGTATGGGTGAGGTCGCCGTTGGCATCGGCCTGGTAGGAGATCAGCATGCCCTTGAAGTCCTTGGTGGCGGCAAGGGCATCACGGATCGCCGGCTTGTCGCAGCCGACTTTCTCAATGATCGACTTCAGCATGAAGACCGAGTCGTAATAGGAGACGGTGAAGTTGTCGGCCGGCACTTTGTATTTGTCCTGCACGCGCTTTGCCCAATCCAGAATTTTCGGATCGGTCGAGGTTTGGGGGATCATGCCCCCGATCGCGTAGTTGCCGTCGGCTTCGGCTGCGGACAGATTGTTCAGGGTGGTCTGCGCGACAATGCTGGTATTGCCGATGGTGGTCAGCTTGATGCCGAGATCGCCCATCTGCTTCAGCACCAGCGTGATGTCGGAGGGACGACCGAACAGGATCAGGCTGTCGGCGCCCTTGTCCTTGATCTCCAGAAGCTGCGCGCTCATGTCCTTGTCGGACGGGGCATAAGAGGCTGTCGCGACCGGCGTGACATTGAGTTTGGTGAGTGCCGCCTGAATGCCCTTCGACGCGCCGAGACCGTAATCGTCGGCAACGACGAGAATGCCGGGCTTGGTCTTCTTCAGTGACTTCACGAGATATTCGGGGATCAGCTCGGCGAGCTGGCCGTCATGGGCGTGGGTGCGGAACAGCCACTTCGAACCCTGCGCGGTGACTTTCGCGTTGGTGGCGCCGACGATGAACGGGGTCTCGGATTTGTTGACGCTCTCGGTCTGTGCAAACACATGCGGCGAGATCATCGACGACATGATGACCAGCGGCTTGCTCTCGATGATGCGATTCATCGCATTCAGAGCGTCGGTCGACGAGGCGCCGGTGTCCTCGGTGGTGAGTGCGATCTTCTTGCCGGAAATGCCGCCGGCGGCGTTGATCTCGTCGACAGCGAATTCAGCGCCATTGCGGGCTTGGGTGCCGAGCAACGCAAGGTTACCAGTCAGCGGCGTGGTCAATCCGAACGGGATCGTCGCTGGGCAGGCCGCTGCATCGGCCCTGGCGTTGTTGGTGACACCGATCAGGCACAGCAGCGCCGCGCCTGTCATCATGGTCTTGGAGAATCCCTGCAACATCGACGTTCCCTGGTTACACTCAGCTTGCATTCTGTATGCAAGCTGAGTGCCAGATCGTCGACATTTCAAGGTGCTGAATGCCGGCGGCAATCAAGCCGCCGTGTTTACGCTACGCTTCGATATCCATGCGTATGAGAATGCGCTCGGCGCTGTCGTTCCAGACATCCATCCTCACGATCTTGCCGTCCCGCACGACGAAGCGATCAACATAGCGATTGCCTTCGAACGCCGTGCCGTCATGCCATTCGCCATAGAGCGTACCGGTATTGTAGACGATGGTCTCGCCATTCCCCGGGGACGCATCGGTGCGCTCCATCTTCTTCTTCACCCATTTGTAGCGCATGGCGTTGAACGTGGTGGCATCGCGCGGATGCTTGAACTTGCGGCCGCCGGTGAAGGTGATCGCGACGTCGGCCGACATGAAGGTGCCGGCGGTTTCCGGGTCCGGCACCATGGAGGCCACGAGAAACCGCTCGACGAGGTCGGCAGCCTGGGCGGTTTCATCGGTGACGGGCGCAAGCGCGGTGGGGGATTGCGACATCGGGTTTCTCCTGCGGGCAGATGATGGCGCCATCATAGCAAAACCGGTGCCAGAATTGTATTCGGTAGATACATCAGATCGTATACAATTCTTGTGTGGCGCGCCTGATTATTGGGCGTTCCTTGAAGCAGGATTTGAAGATATTACCGTATTTTCAGGTAGTTAATCAGAGATCGAATCGCATGCGCCTTGGCACATGCCTTGCTTGCCCACGCATATGCTTTCGCTACGTCCCGATCGGCGGCGTGGCCTCTTCAGGAGTCCTTCCATGACCTTCGATCTCATCCTGCGCAACGCGCGCATTGCCGACCGGCCTGATGGTCCGGTGGATATCGGCATTCGCGGTGGGCGGTTCGAGGCCATCGAGATCGGCCTGCCGCGCGGCGTGGCGCCGGATCAGGATGTCGGCGGCCGGCTGCTCGTACCGGGCTTTGTGGAGACGCATATCCATCTCGACAAATCCTGTCTCCTCGGCCGCTGCAATTGCGCGAAGGGTACGCTCGCGGAGGTGATCAGCGAAGTCTCCCGGGCCAAGCGCGACTTCACCGAAGAGGATGTCTACGCGCGCGCATCGCAGACGCTGGAGAAAGCGATCAAGCACGGGACCAACCGCATGCGCACGCATGTGGAGGTCGATCCGCGTATCGGGTTGACCAGTTTTCGCGCGCTGAAGAAGTTGAAGCAGGATTACGCCTGGGCGATCGATCTGCAGCTCTGCGTGTTTCCGCAGGAGGGTCTGCTGGATGATCCCGGCTGCGAGGAGGTCCTGCTGCAGGCGATGCGAGAGGGCGCCGATCTGGTCGGCGGCGTGCCTTACATCGACAAGGATTCGAATGGCCAGATCGCCAGGATTTTTGGTATCGCGCAGGAGTTCGGCGTCGATATCGATTTCCACCTCGATTTCGATCTCGACCCAACGCGGTCGGACTACGAAGAGGTTTGCCGCATGGTCGAGGCGACCGGCTGGGGCGGCCGTGTCGCCATCGGCCATGCCACGAAACTGTCGGCGATGCCGCCTGCGGCCTTCGAGGCCGCTGCAAAGCGGCTCGCCGATGCCGGTGTCGCGGTCACGGTGTTGCCGGCGACCGACCTGTTCCTCACCGGCCGTGACAGCGATCACAACGTGCCGCGTGGCGTGACGTCGGCGCATAAGCTTCGCGCGCTCGGCGTGAACGCCAATATCTCCACCAACAACGTGCTAAATCCGTTCACGCCGTTCGGCGATGCCTCGCTGATCCGCATGATCAATCTTTATGCCAATGTGATGCAGGTCGGCGCGATGGACGATCTTGCCGGATGTCTCGACCTCGTGACGTCGGCTTCGGCGAAGCTGCTCAACCTGAAGCATTACGGCATCGCCGTCGGCAATCCCGCCGATCTCGTGGTGCTCGATTGCGAGACCAAGGCAGAGGCGGTATGCGAGATCGCGCAGCCGCTGTTCGGTTTCAAGAATGGCATCAGGACCTTCATCAGGCCGGCTGCGAGTCTGCTCAAGCCCCACTGAAGCGGGCGTCCTTTTGTCGTACGGAGACTTCGATGCCGATCAATGACACGCTCAACGCCTTTGTGGATCATGGCCACATCGAAGTGCAGACCACGACAGAGGGGCCTCTAGCGGGTTTCACCTTTGCGCTGAAGGATTTCTTCGATCTCGCCAATGTGCCGACCGGCGCTGGCAGCCCGGAATGGCTGGCGACACATCCGGTGCCGACAAAGTCGACGCCGATCGTGGATCGTTTGTTGAATGCCGGCGCGAAGCTCGTCGGCAAGACGCATACGGATGAACTGGCCTGGAGCCTCAACGGCGAGAACGCGCATTACGGCACGCCGATTAATCCCGCCGCGCCCGGCCGCATCCCCGGCGGCTCGTCGAGCGGTTCGGCCGCTGCGACCGCCGGTGCGCTCGTCGATTTCGCCATCGGCTCCGACACCGGCGGCTCGGTGCGTTTGCCCGCCAGCTATTGCGGTGTCTACGGCATTCGCACCACGCATGGTCGCATTCCGCTTGATGGCGCGGTGCCGCTGGCACCGAGTTACGACACCGTCGGCTGGTTCGCGCGCACGCCCGAATTGATGGCCGAGGTCGGCAAGGTATTGCTCGACAAGGCCCGTGCTCCGCGTCGGGTGAAGAAGGTTCTGATCGCAAGTGACCTGTTTGGCGCGGTCGATGAGAAGGTTCGTAACCTGCTGCAGCCGTCGATCGATCGCATCAAGGCGCTGGTTGGTGCGAGCGAGGAGGTGAATGTCGCAAGCGGTGAACTCAACGCTTGGCGCAACACCTTCCGTGTAGTCCAGTCGGAAGAAGCCTGGGCCGCACAGGGCGAATGGATCAAGGCGACCCAGCCGAAGCTTGGCCCCGGCGTGAAGGAACGCTTCGCGGCTGCGGCGGTACTCGATCCCGCCGAAATCGCGGCCGCGTACGCCATGCGCATGGCGATCGTTGAACGCGTGCTGTCGCTGCTGCCGACCGATACGGTGTTGCTGCTGCCGACCGCGCCGGGCATTGCGCCGCTGCGCAACACACCGGATGCGACGCTCGACGTGTTCCGCGCCCGCGCGATCGAACTGCTGTGTGTGTCCGGCCATGCCGGCACGCCGCAGGTCTCACTGCCTGTGGCAAAGCTCGATGATTGCCCGATCGGCCTGTCGATTATGGGCGGGCGCGATTGCGACGAGGATATTTTGCAGTTGGCTATGGAGTTGGGGGAGGCGCAGGCCTAACAGCCGTCATTGCGAGGAGCATTTGCGACGAAGCAATCCAGACTGCGCTTTTGGCTTCTGGATTGCTTCGCTTCGCTCGCAATGACGGGGAGAGTTACTTCGCCTTTCCGGCGCCCTTCTCGGCTGCACGGCGGAGTGCCTCTGCAAAT
Source organism: Tardiphaga robiniae (assembly GCF_013359755.1). Classification (GTDB taxonomy): domain Bacteria; phylum Pseudomonadota; class Alphaproteobacteria; order Rhizobiales; family Xanthobacteraceae; genus Tardiphaga; species Tardiphaga robiniae. The sequence goes on from NZ_JABMCJ010000092.1 coordinate 200,147, forward strand.
GCACCACCGCCACTGCTCTCCTGCTTCGCCGGAGCACGCGATGTCATCTGGCGCTCGTTGAAGCGCGGGCCGCGATCGGCTTGCGGGCGGTCGGCCTTGGCACCGACGGGGTCATCCATGCGCAGCGTCAGGGCGATGCGCTTGCGGGCGACTTCGACTTCCAGCACCTTCACCTTGACGATGTCGCCTGACTTCACGACCTCGCGCGGATCCTTGATGAAGGTCTTGGACATCGCCGAGATGTGCACCAGACCATCTTGATGCACGCCGATATCGACGAAGGCGCCGAAGGCAGCGACGTTGGTCACAGTGCCTTCGAGCACCATGCCGGGTTTGAGGTCGCTCAGCTTCTCGACGCCTTCCATGAACACCGCAGCCTTGAAGGCGGGGCGGGGGTCGCGGCCGGGCTTTTCGAGTTCTTTCAGAATGTCGGTGACCGTCGGCAGACCGAAGGTGTCGTCGACGAAGGTCTTCGGCTGCACCTTGCGCAGGATCTCGGCATTGCCGATCAGCGCCTTGATGTCGCTCTTGGTGGCTTCGAGAATCTTGCGCACCAGCGGATAGGCTTCCGGATGCACGCCGGACTTGTCGAGCGGATCCTCGCCGTCATTGATGCGCAGGAAGCCCGCGCATTGTTCGAACGCCTTGGGCCCGAGCCGTGGCACTTCCTTGAGCGCCTTGCGCGACTTGAACGGGCCGTTGGCGTCGCGGTGCTGCACGATGCTCTGCGCCAGACCGGTGCCGATGCCGGACACGCGTGCCAGCAGCGGCGCCGATGCCGTGTTCACGTCGACACCGACGCCGTTCACGCAGTCTTCCACGACGGCATCGAGCGACCGCGCCAGCTTGCTCTCGCCGAGATCGTGCTGGTACTGGCCGACGCCGATCGCCTTTGGATCGATCTTCACCAGTTCGGCCAGCGGATCCTGCAGGCGGCGCGCAATCGACACCGCGCCGCGCAAGGTGACGTCGAGCTCGGGCAGTTCTTCAGAAGCGAAGGCCGAGGCCGAATAGACCGAGGCGCCGGCTTCCGACACTACGATCTTCGACATCTTCAAGTCCGGCAGCAGCTTCACCAGCTCCATCGCCAGCTTGTCGGTCTCGCGCGAGGCCGTCCCGTTGCCGATGGCGATCAGATCGACCTTGTGCTGGACGGCGAGCTTGCCGAGCATGGCGAGCGACGCATCCCACTGGCGCTGCGGCTCATGCGGATAAATCGTGGTCGTTGCGACGACTTTACCGGTGGCGTCGATAATCGCGGTCTTCACACCCGAACGGAAACCGGGATCGAGACCCATGGTGACGCGCGCGCCTGCAGGCGCTGCGAGCAGGAGATCGCGCAAATTGGAGGCGAACACGCGGACGCCTTCTTCTTCGGCCGCAGTCCACAGCCGCATGCGCAGGTCGATGTTGAGATGGACCTGGATCTTGGTGCGCCAGGCCCAGCGGGTGGTTTCGGTCAGCCACTTGTCGCCGGGGCGGCCCTGATCGGAAACGCCGAAGCGATTCATGATCTTCAGTTCATAGGAACTCGGTGTGGTGGTGGCGGGCGTCGCCGGCACTGGCTCAGGCTGCATCGCGAGATCGAGGATCTCTTCCTTCTCGCCGCGAAACAGCGCGAGAATGCGATGTGACGGCAGCTTGTGCAGCGGCTCGCTGAAGTCGAAATAGTCCTTGAACTTCTCGCCTTCGGTCTTCTTGCCGGTGCGCACGGTCGAGGCCATCAGTCCATTCGACCACATCTGCTCGCGCAGCGCGCCGATCAGATCGGCATCTTCGGCGAAGCGCTCGACAAGAATGGCGCGCGCACCGTCGAGTGCAGCGGCGACATCGGCGACGTTCTTCTCGGCATTGACGAAGGCTTCGGCAACTTTCTTCGGATCGTTCTGCGGCTCGGTGAGCAGCAGTTCCGATAGCGGTTCAAGGCCGGCTTCCTTGGCGATCTCGGCCTTCGTGCGGCGCTTCGGTTTGAACGGCAGATAGATGTCCTCGAGACGGCCTTTGGTGTCGGCGGTCATGATCGCCGTTTCGAGCGCAGCGTCGAGCTTACCCTGTTCGCGCACCGATTCCAGAATCACGAGACGGCGTTCTTCGAGTTCGCGCAGATAGGTCAGGCGCTCTTCCAGCGTGCGCAGTTGCGCGTCATCGAGACCGCCGGTGATTTCCTTGCGGTAACGCGCCACGAACGGCACCGTCGCGCCGCCGTTGAGCAGTTCTACCGTCGCGGCGACTTGCTGTTCGCGCACGCCAAGTTCGTCTGCGATCTTCTGATTGATGTTTGCCACGCGTAGAGATTCCTTCGAAATTCCGTGGCGGGTCATACCGCCGTCGCAAACCGCTTATGGACCGATGCCGCACGATTCATCAACCCCGGCGGATGCAGTCGATTGTTCTGTGGATCGCGTTGTTTTGCTTCGAAAATTGCAGTGTTCGATGCGCTTCATGACAGTCCGGCTGTGCAAAAATATAATGCTAGATCGCGGCCTGCGAACTGTGTAGACGGACGTTCCTTTCGGGAGCGGCAATGTCGGTTTGTGGTCTGGATTTTGGGACGTCGAACACGACGCTCGGCACGGTCATCAATGATGTTCCGGTGCTGGCGGCGCTCGAAGACTATCATGTCACAATTCCGAGTGCGATCTTTTACAAGGCCGATACCGGCGCCTTCATCGGCCGCAAGGCGATTGAGGCCTATGTCGAGGGGGCGCCTGGCCGCCTGATGCGCAGCCTTAAATCCGTGCTTGGCACGTCGCTGATCGACGAGACGACGCGCGTCGGCCGCGAACGCGTCAGCTTCCGCAATGTCATCGCCTATTATCTCGGTGCGGTGAAGCGGCGTGCGGAACAGGCCACAGGGCTTGAACTCCGCCAGGTCGTCCATGGCCGTCCCGTCCATTTCGTCGACGACAATCCGGCGGGCGATGCCAAGGCCGAAGCTACGCTGCGCGCCATAGCGAAAGACGTCGGCTTCGAGGACGTCACGTTCCAGTTCGAGCCGATTGCCGCGGCGCTGGATTACGAGCGCCAGATCAATTCGGAGGAGATCGCGCTGATCGCCGATATCGGCGGCGGCACGTCGGATTTCTCCATCGTGCGCCTTTCGCCCGAGCGGCACCGTCATGCCGATCGCAAGGACGACATTCTCGCCAATGACGGCGTGCGCATCGGCGGTACCGATTTCGACAGACATCTCAGCCTCGGCGTGATCATGCCGCTGCTCGGCTATCGCTCGGCGATGAAGCGCGCGGGGCTCGATGTGCCGTCAGGCTATTTCCACGATCTGGCGACCTGGTCGAGCATCAACCGGATGTACGATTCCAAGGTCATGAATGAGGTGAAACAGGTGCGCTATGAGGCACAGCAGCCGGAGCTGCTGGATCGCTTGGTGCGCGTACTGGACGAGCAGCGCGGCCACACACTGGCCATGGAAGTCGAGGGCGCCAAGATTGGCCTGTCCGACAAGCCGAAATCGAGCATCGCGCTGGACTGGATCGAGCCTGGCCTTGCCGCCGGCGTCGCCCGCAAGGAACTCGTCAGCCACACCCAGTTGCTCGCCGATCGGATCACCGCGCGGATCAAGATCTGCCTGAACCAGGCCGGATTGAAGCCCGAAGCGATCGATGCGGTGTTCCTGACCGGCGGTTCGGTGCAGCTCGCCCATGTCCGCAAGGCGATCACGGCGGCGCTGCCGGCCGCCCGCGCTATCGATGGCGACACGTTCGGGGCCGTCGGCAAGGGTTTGACTGTCGAGGCGGCCCGCCGCTACGGGCACGGCTAGACCCAAAGGCCACGGCAGTAAAAGGGGGCTGAACGCCTTGTGGTTATGCGCGGCGGTCGCTTGATCCGGCGCCCGGCACAGCCATATTAAGTCCATGGCGAAGCTCTCGAATCGCGACAGGATTCTCACCGCAGGCCTCGCGGTCGTGCATGCGCGCGGCTATGCGGGGGCCAGTGTTCGCGACATCGTGCATGCCGCGGGCGTGCCGCAGGGCACCTTCACCAACCACTTTACCTCCAAGGAAGAATTCGGCCTCGAGATCATCGATCTCTATTTCGCGAAGGGTCGCGAACTGATGGCGCAGACGCTGCGCAATGAGGGCCTGTCGCCACTGGCGCGGTTGCGCGCCTATATCGATGCCAATGTGGCCCGGCTCACCGAAGACCAGATGTGCAATGGCTGCCTGTTCGGCAACTTCACGGCCGAAGCCAGCGACCACAGCGACCTCATTCGCGACCGGCTGCTGACGATCTTCGCCGATGTTCAGCAGAGTATTGCCGAATGCCTAACCTCCGCGGTGAAAGCCGGCGAGCTGCCGGCCGACTTCGAATGCGCGGAGGTTGCGGGTTTCATCGTCTCGTCGCTGCAGGGCGCCAACCTGCTGTCCAAGGCCGAACGCAGCCCGGCACCGATCGAGCGCTTCGCGCAGGTGCTGTTCACGCAGGTGCTGCGCTGAGCTGATTGCTGCTCTGCACAGACATTGCCGCTCCCCGGCTCTTTCGCTAAACCGTGCGACATGACAGCGCGGCCCGCAGAGGCCGTTGCCGACAACAAGCGACCGGGAGTGAACTATGAGCCAGACCGCCGTCGGCGCGCGCGCCACGCGCAGCGCAAAATCCGACATCGAAACCTCGACCATCCGCGCCATTTCCTGGCGGCTGATCCCGTTTCTGGTGCTGGCTTATTTCCTGGCCTATCTCGACCGCGTCAATCTTGGCTTCGCCGCGCTCACCATGAATGCCGAGCTGAATTTCTCGCCCACCGTTTTTGCGTGGGGTGCTGGCATCTTCTTCATCGGCTATTTCATTTTTGAAGTTCCCAGCAATATCGCGCTGGAGAAATTCGGCGCCAGCCGCTGGATCGCGCGCATTATGGTGAGCTGGGGCATCATCTCCGCGCTGATGGCGATCGTCAGTGGCCCGTGGAGCTTCTACACGCTGCGCTTTCTGCTCGGTGTCGCCGAGGCCGGCTTCTTCCCCGGCATTATCCTCTATCTCACTTACTGGTTTCCGGCCGAATATCGCGCGCGTTTCCTCGCCGCCTTCGCGATTGCGGTGCCCGTATCCACGGTGATTGGCGCGCCGATCTCCGGCATGTTGTTGGGGCTCGACGGCGTCATGGGCCTCAGGGGCTGGCAGTGGCTGTTCATCATCGAAGGCATTCCGTCGGTCATTCTCGGCGTCGTCACCTGGTTCTATCTCACCGACAAGCCTGAAAAGGCCGACTGGCTGACGCCCGACCAGAAGATTTGGCTGTCCGACAAGCTCGAAGGCGAGCGTCTCGCCAAGGAGAGCGCCCATGGCATGACGCTGGGGCAGGCGCTATCGTCGCCGAAGGTGCTGATGCTGAGCGTGATCTATTTCGGTTTCGTCGGCGCACTCTACGGCATGCAGTTCTGGCTGCCGCAGATCGTGAAGGCGTTCGGCTTCACCAATCTGCAGACCGGTTTCGTCACCGCGATCCCCTATCTGTTCGGCTCCATTGCCATGGTGCTGTGGGCTCAGCATTCCGACAAGACCCGCGAGCGCGTGTGGCATGTTGGTCTGCCGCTGCTGCTGACCGCCGTGGCGCTCGCGCTGTCCGGCATCTCCACCAATCCGACGCTGACCATGGTCGCACTGACGGTCGCGGCAATCGGCGTGTTCTGCACCTTCGCACTGTTCTGGACGCTCCCGACAGCGTGGCTGAGCGGCACAGCCGCCGCCGGCGCCATCGCGCTGATCAATTCGATCGGCAATCTCGCCGGCTTCGGCGGTCCCTATCTGATCGGCTGGGTCAAGGAATTGACCGGCAGCACCTCGACCGGGCTTCTGGTCCTGGCGGCCATGCCGCTGGTCGCCGGTATTCTCGTGCTGGTCGGCAATCACGGGACAGCAACGGAGTTCGCAGCTACCGGCAAACCGGCGCGGGTGAAATAAGGCCGGGATGGGGTGCGGCAATCTGTCGAAATTGTGATCACTGACGAATGTTGACATTCGTCAGTGATCACGCCTAAGTTCCTTCGAACATTCATTCGAAGGACGCTCGTGATGCTCGGCCACACCAAAGTCAGCGCTTCCCGCAAGCCATTCGCCGCTGCGCTCCTGTTGATCCCGGCCCTTGCTCTGGCCGGATGCGGCAAGAAAACTGAGGCGGAAGCCAAGCCAACCCGCCCCGTGCTGGTCGCGACTGTGCATTACGAGCCGGAATCGCCGCAGCGCAGTTTCGTCGGCACCATCCGCCCGCGGATCGAGACCGATATGGGCTTCCGGGTCACCGGCAAGGTCGCCAAGCGCCTTGTTGAGGTCGGGCAGAACGTCGAGATCGGCCAGCCGCTGGCTACGCTCGATGAGGTCGATCTGAAGCTGCAGGCCGAGCAGGCCGTCGCCGAACTCAACGCATCCACGGGCGTGCTGGCCAACGCCACTGCGGCCGAGGGCCGTGCCACGGAATTGCGCAGCAAGGGCTGGTCCACCCAGGCACAGCTCGATCAGGCCAAAGCCACGGGCGACGAAGCCCGTGCGCGTCTCAATCGCGCCGAACGCTCGGTCGAACTCACCAAGAACAGCCTCTCTTATGCAACGCTGATCGCCGACACCCGCGGTGTTGTTACCGCGACGCTGGTCGACGCCGGTCAGGTCGTCGCCGCCGGCCAAGCCGCCATCCGTGTCGCGCGTTTCGGCGAGAAGGAGGCGGTGGTTTCCATTCCGGAAACGCTGGTTGGCCGCGCCAAGGAAGGCAAAGCCAGCGTGACGCTGTGGTCCGAGCCCGGCAAACAATATGCCGCCAAGCTGCGTGAACTGGCGCCCAATGCCGACACCGCGACGCGCACCTATCTCGCCAAATTCTCGCTGCCCGAGGCCGACGACAAGGTGTCGCTCGGCATGACGGCGACGCTGACGCTGTCCGATCCCGCCACCGAACGCGTTGCGCGCGTGCCGCTCTCGGCGCTGTTCAGCCAGGGCAACAACCCTTCGCTCTATGTCGTGAGCGCATCGGGCGACGTCGCGCTGCAGCCCGTCAAGGTGAAGTCCTATGAGAGCAACGACGTCATCATATCAGGTGGCGTCGATGAAGGTGCCAAGATCGTGACGCTCGGGGTGCAGAAACTGGACCCTGCGCTGAAGGTCCACGTCGTCTCCGCATTGTCGTTTTAAGACACTCGCATTCAAAGGACGAAGCCGATGCATCGCTTCAACCTCTCCGCCTGGGCGGTCAGCCATCCCGCGCTGATCCTGTTTCTGATCATCGCGCTCGGCGTCGGCGGCTTCTTCTCGTACGAGAAGCTGGGCCGCGCCGAAGATCCGTCCTTCACGGTGAAGGTCGTTAACGTCACGGCGATCTGGCCGGGCGCGACCGCCAAGGAAATGCAGGAGCAGGTTGCAGATCCCATCGAGAAAAAGATGCAGGAGCTGCCTTACTTCGACAAGGTGCAGACCTATTCGAAGCCGAACTTCACGGCGCTGCAGGTCACGTTCAAGGACAATGCGCCGGCCAAGGACGTGCCGTTCCTGTTCTATCTGCTGCGCAAGAAGCTTGCCGACGTGCAGGGCAGCTTGCCGGCCAATCTGGTCGGGCCAACGGTCAATGATGAGTTCAGCGACGTCGACTCCATCCTCTACATGATGACTGGTGACGGCGCCGACTTCAAACAGTTGAAAGTGGTCGCTGAAGGCCTGCGCCAGCGCCTGCTGAAGGTGAAGGGTGTCACCAAGGTCAATCTCTACGGCGCCCAGGACGAGCGCATTTTCGTCGAATTCTCCCACGCCAAGCTGGCGACGCTCGGCATCACGCCGCAGACGCTGTTCGACTCGCTCGCCAAGCAGAACGCGATCCAGCCGGCGGGCACGGTGGAAACCTCGTCGCAGCGCGTGCCGCTGCGTGTCACCGGTGCACTTGATGGCGCCAAAACCGTCGCGGAGACGCCGGTCGAGAGTAACGGGCGCACGTTCCGCCTCGGCGATATCGCGACGGTTAGCCATGGCTTCGTCGATCCGCCGGATTTCAAGGTCCGGCAGAAGGGCCAATACGCACTCGGCATCGGCGTGGTGACGGCGAACGGCGCCAACATTCTTGAACTCGGCAAGGACGTCGAAAAGGCCAAGAACGAGTTCATGGTCGCCGTCCCGCAGGGCGTCAATGTCGAGCAGATCGCCGATCAGCCGCTGGTGGTCGAACACGCCGTTGGCGAATTCACGCACTCGTTCATCGAGGCCCTGGGGATCGTGCTGTTCGTCAGCTTCCTTGCGCTCGGCTGGCGCACCGGCATCGTGGTCGCACTGTCGGTGCCGTTGGTGCTTGGTATCGTCTTCATGGTCATGAATGCGATGGGCATGGACCTGCATCGCATCACGCTAGGTGCGTTGATTATCGCGCTCGGCCTCCTAGTCGACGACGCGATCATTGCGGTCGAGATGATGGTGGTGAAAATGGAGCAGGGCTGGGACCGCGTGCGCGCAGCGTCCTTCGCCTGGGAGTCCACGGCATTTCCGATGCTCACGGGCACGCTCATTACGGCCGTCGGCTTCCTGCCGATCGGCTTTGCGAATTCCGCAGTGGGCGAATATGCCGGCGGCATTTTCTGGGTTGTGGCGATATCGCTGATCGCCTCGTGGTTCGTCGCGGTGATCTTCACGCCCTATATCGGCGTCAAGCTGCTGCCGAACTTTGCTGCCCACGGAAAGGCCAATCACGATCCGCATGCGGTCTATGAGACGCGCATGTATCGCGGGTTGCGCAGCGTCGTGCAGTGGTGCGTCACGCACCGCATCAAGGTGGTGGCTGCCACCGTCGGCATCTTCATCGCGGCCATCGTCGGTTTCGGCCATGTCCAGCAGCAGTTCTTCCCGCTGTCTGAGCGCCCCGAACTGTTCCTGCAGCTGCGCCTGCCGGAAGGCACGGCCTTTGGCGTTACCGAAAAGGCGGTCAAGGACGCCGAGAAGCTGCTCAAGGACGACAAGGACATCGCCACCTATACGGCCTATGTCGGCCGCGGCTCGCCGCGCTTCTGGCTCGGCCTCAATCCGCAGCTCCCGAACGAGGCCTTCGCCGAGATCGTGATTGTGTCCAAGGATGTCGAGGCACGTGAGCGCATCAAGTCCAAGATCGAGAAGGCCGTCGCCGATGGCCAGCTGCCGGAAGCACGCGTGCGCGTCGATCGCTTCAATTTCGGTCCGCCGGTCGGTTTCCCCGTCCAGTTCCGCGTCATCGGGCCGGATACCGCGACCGTGCGGGATATAGCCTACAGGGTGCGCGAAGTAATGCGCTCCAACAAGAATATGGTCGATCCGCAGCTCGACTGGAACGAACAGACACCTTCCCTCAGGCTGGTGGTCGACCAGGATCGCGCCCGTGCGCTCGGCCTGACGCCGCAGGAGTTGTCACAATCCCTGGCGATGCTGATCTCCGGCGCGTCGGTCACGAACGTGCGTGACGGTATCGAGAAAGTGGGTGTCGTTGCCCGTGCCGTTCCGTCGGAACGCCTCGATCTCGGCCGTGTGGGCGATCTCACTATCATCTCGCGCAACGGCGTTCCGGTGCCGCTGTCGCAGGTGGCGAAGATCGAATACGCCCATGAGGAGCCGATCCTTTGGCGCCGTAACCGCGACATGGCGATCACCGTGCGCGGCGACGTCGTCGACGGCGTGCAGCCGCCGGATGTCACCAACCAGATCTGGCCGCAGTTGCAGCAGATCCGCGACAGCCTGCAGCCGGCCTACCGCATCGAGATCGGCGGCGCGGTGGAAGAATCCAGCAAGGGCAATGCCTCGATCGCCGTGCTGTTTCCGCTGATGATGATCATCATGCTGACGCTGCTGATGGTGCAGTTGCAGAGCTTCTCGCGCCTGATCCTGGTGTTCCTGACGGCGCCGCTCGGCATCGTCGGCGCCTCGTTGGCGCTGAACGTCGCCAACAAGCCGTTCGGCTTCGTGGCACTGCTCGGCCTGATCGCGCTGGCGGGTATGATCATGCGCAACGCCGTTATTCTGGTGGATCAGATCGAAACCGACGTGCGGCACGGCCTGACCCGCCGCGAAGCCATCGTCGAGGCGACCGTGCGCCGTGCGCGTCCGGTCATCCTGACGGCGCTGGCGGCCATTTTGGCGATGATCCCGCTGTCGCGCTCGGCCTTCTGGGGGCCGATGGCGGTCACCATCATGGGTGGATTGTTTGTGGCGACGTTCTTGACGTTGTTGTATCTCCCGGGTCTCTATGCGCTATGGTTTCGCAAGAGCCTGGATGAACGCGGATCGGGTGAGGATGTGGATCATCACGCACCGCACCATCACGACAAGCAACAGGCCTTTCCGCTTGCTGCCGAATAACTGAAGACTGCACTCCGAGATGACTCTGATTTCTGATCACGTCGAAGCCGATATGCGGGGCCGCATCGTTGTGGTCGCGGAAAAGCTGTTTCGTGAAATCGGCTACCAGAAGACCACCGTGGCTGATATCGCCAAGGTGCTCCGGATGAGCCCGGCGAACGTCTATCGCTTCTTCGATTCGAAGAAGTCGATCATCGCGGCCGTGGCGCAGCGATTGATGGGGGAAGTTGAAGAGGCCGCTGGAGCGATTGCTGAAAATCCGCAGCCGGCCGCCGCGCGGCTCCGCGAACTGCTGACGTCGATCCATGAGATGAATGCCGAACGCTATGTCGGCGATGCCAAGCTGCATGAGATGGTCGCCATCGCCATGGAAGAGAGTTGGGATGTCTGCACTGCTCATATGGAGCGCATCACCGTTACCATCGGCGGTGTCATCGCGGACGGTGCTGCCAAGGGTGAGTTTCAGGCTCCGGAAGTCGAATTGGCAGCCATGTGCGCCTGCACCGCCATGATGCGGTTCTTTCACCCGCAGATGATCGCGCAATGTGCGACGAAACCTGGCCCGACCCTGGACCAGATGATCGACTTCGTTCTTGCCGGGTTGGCCCCGCGGGGCTAGACGATCTCTCTGACGTCAATTCAGGGGATCTTCCGCGTGACCGCATTCGATCTGCATTCTTACGAGCCCGTCAACGGCCACGGCCTCAAGCACGATCCCTTCAATGCCATCATCGGTCCGCGTCCGATCGGGTGGGTCTCCTCCCGGGATGCCAATGGCCACGTTAATCTGGCGCCATACAGCTTCTTCAACGCCTTCAACTACACGCCGCCGCTGATCGGCTTTTCCAGCATCGGGATCAAGGACTCCGCCCGCAACATGCAGGCGACGAAGGAATTCGTCTGGAATTTGGCCACCATGGATCTGGCCAAGCAGATGAACGCCACGGCGGCGCATGTCGGCCCGGAAGTCGATGAATTCGAGATCGCCGGCCTGACGCCGGTGCCGAGCAAGCTGGTCAATGTGCCACGGGTCGGCGAAGCCCGCGTTGCTTTCGAGTGCAAGGTGACCCAGATCATCGAACTCAAGGGCGCCAACGGCGCTTCGGCCAACGCCTTCCTCACCATGGGTGAAGTCGTCGCCGTGCATATCGACAAGACCCTGATCGTGGATGGCGTGTACCAGACCGCATTGGCTGGCCCGATCCTGCGCGCCGGCCGCCGCGGCGACTATTTCCACATCAAGCAGGACGCCATGTTCGAGATGAACCGGCCGGACTGAGGCCGGCTATTCTTCCGGCATTTCGGTCGCGCGACCACTGGTCACGCGGCGGGAAATCGCCTTTCGGGAACCGTTGCGGTATCCTGTCGTTAATGATGGCTCGATGCTGTCAAATTTCGCTTGAATTTCAATGCGAAAGCTAAAGTGACACCGACACCGTCCCGCTAAGAGCGTCTGCCTTTTGGCGCCCGTGGTCCGCCCGGACTGCTGGTCGTCTCGATTGAGAGGAAGCCTCCATGAGCTCGTCCAGCTTGCGCCGTGATTATCTCACCAAGCCGATCTTTGGCTGGGCCAAGGGCGTGCTACCGAAAATGTCGGATACCGAGCGCGAGGCGCTGGAAGCCGGCGACGTCTGGTGGGATGCGGATCTGTTCACCGGCAATCCGGACTGGGCCAAGCTGCTCGCCGTCAAGCCGGCCACACTGACGGACGAAGAACAGGCCTTCATGACCGGGCCGGTGGATCGCCTCTGCGAGATGATCGACGACTGGAAGATCAATTGGGAATTGCGCGATCTGCCGCCGGACGTCTGGGAGTTCATCAAGCGCGAAAAGTTCTTCGGCATGATCATTCCGAAGGAATTCGGAGGTCTCGGCTTCTCGCCTTATGCGCATTCGGAAGTGGTGCGCAAGATTTCGTCGCGGTCGGTGGTCGCCGCCGTCACCGTGATGGTGCCCAACTCGCTCGGCCCCGGCGAACTGCTGATGAAGTTCGGCACCGACGCGCAGCGCCAGCGCTGGCTGCCGCGCCTTGCCGATGGACGCGACATTCCCTGTTTCGGCCTCACCAGCCCGGAAGCGGGCTCGGACGCGGCCTCGATGATCGACAGCGGCATCATCTGCAAGGGCACGTTCGAAGGCCAGGAGGTTCTGGGCCTGCGCCTCAACTGGCACAAGCGCTACATCACGCTCGGCCCGGTCGCGACGCTGATCGGTCTCGCCTTCAAGGCCTATGACCCCGATCACCTCGTGGGCTCACAGGATGAGCTTGGCATCACGGTTGCGCTGATCCCGCATGATCTTCCGGGCGTCGAGATCGGCCAGCGCCATCTACCGTCGATGCAGGTGTTCCAGAACGGCCCAAACTGGGGCCGCGACGTTTTCATCCCGCTCGACTACATCATCGGCGGTCAGGAGCGGCTTGGTCAGGGTTGGAAGATGCTGATGTCGGCGCTCGCCGCCGGCCGTGGCATCTCATTGCCGTCCCTGTCTGCGGCCGGTGCCGCCTATGCCGCGCGCACCACTGGTGCCTATGCCCGCATCCGCGAACAGTTCAACATTTCGATCAGCAAGTTCGAAGGCATCGAGGAGCCGCTCGCCCGCATCGCCGGCACGGCCTATCTGCTCGATGCCGCGCGACGCCTGACCTCGGCGGCGCTCAACCTGGGCCATCATCCCGCGGTTATCTCCGGCATCATGAAGCTGCATGCCACCGAGCGCATGCGCGTCGCCATCGACGATGCCATGGACATCCACGGCGGCAAGGCCGTGATCGACGGCCCGCAGAACTATATGGGCAATCTGTATCGCGCGGTGCCGGTGGGCATCACGGTGGAAGGCGCGAACATCCTGACGCGCAATCTCATCGTGTTCGGGCAGGGCGCCATCCGCGCGCATCCTTATTTGTTGCAGGAAATGAATGCGCTCGGCGATCCCGACAAGGCGAAGGGCTTAGAGGCCTTCGACACCGCGTTCTGGAAACATATCGGCCATAGCGTCACCACGCTGTTCCGCGCCTGGGGTCGCTGCTGGACCGGTGGCGTATTCGCGCCTGCGCCGGATGCCGGCGATGCCACACAGTTTTATCGCCAGCTCTCGCGTTATTCCTCGGCCTTCGCATTGTGCGCCGACATGGCGTTGCTGACGCTGGGCGGAGCGTTGAAGCGCAAGGAAATGCTGTCGGCGCGGTTCGGCGATATTCTCTCCGAGCTTTATCTGCTCTCGGCTGCGCTGAAGCGCTGGGAGGACGAAGGCCGCCAGCAGGACGATCTGCCGGCGCTTGAATGGTGTATGGCGTCCGGCTTCAAGACCATCGAGAACCGCTTTGCGGAGATTCTGGCCAACCTGCCGAACCGCTTTGTCGCCGGCATCCTCAAATTCATCGTGCAGCCATATGGTGCATCGGTGCTCGGACCTTCGGATCGCGTGGTGCATCGCTGCGCGCAGATGATCCTGGAGCCGTCGGCGACGCGCGATCGCCTGACGCCGGATCTGTCGCATGTGGATGATGACCGCGGTCTGGCGCGGCTGGAGAAAGCGTTCAAACTGGTGACATCGAGTGACGATATCGCCAAGCGCATCCGCACGGCAAAGCTGAAGAGCTGGAAGGATGCAGTGACACAGGGCGTGATTACCCAGGCCGAGGGCGAGAAGCTCGCCGCCGCGCAGGAAGCCGTCAAGCTGGTGATCGAGGTCGATCACTTCGCGCCGGAAGAGCTGTCGCCCGGCTATAAGAAGTCCGATAACGTGCACCAGTTCTTCCAGGAACTTGGTGAGCAGCGGGCAGCAAGCTGATGGCAAGACTTTCATGACAAGACCAGTCTATATCGTTGACGGCAGCCGGACGCCGTTCCTGAAGGCGCGCAGCGGTCCCGGTCCGTTCACCCCTGCCGATCTTGCCGTTCAATGCGGACGCCCGCTGCTGGCGCGGCAGCCCTTTGCACCGGATGCCTTCGACCAGGTGATCCTTGGCTGCGTCAATGTCATCGCGGATGAGATGAACCCGGCGCGCGTCGCGGCACTTCGGCTCGGTATGGGCGAGGCGATGGTGGCCTTCACCGTGCAGATCAATTGCGGCTCCGGCATGCAGTCGATCGACACCGGCTATCGCTATATCCGCGAAGGCAATGCCGATCTGATCCTCGCTGGCGGCGCCGAAGCGCTCAGCCATGCGCCGCTGGTCTGGCCGCAGAACGGCGTGCGCTGGTTCGCCGGGCTTGCCATGGCCAAGGGTGTGCTCGGCAAGGTGGCGGCGATCGCCAAGGCCCGGCCGGCTTATTTCAAGCCGATCATCGGCCTCGAGCGCGGCCTCACCGATCCGATCACCGACCTCAATATGGGCCAGACCGCCGAGAAGGTCGGGCACCTGTTCGGCATCACGCGTGCGCAGGCCGATGCCTATGCCGTCGAAAGTCACAAGCGCCTTGCGCATGCGCAGGAACAGGGCTGGCTGAAGGGTGAGGTCGAAACCGCCTTCGATCGCAAGGGCAATTTCTACGACCACGATGACGGCGTCCGCGCGGATTCGTCGGTCGACAAGCTCGCGACGCTGAAGCCGGTATTCGAACGTCCGTGGGGGCAGGTCACCGCCGGCAATTCCTCGCAGATCACCGACGGTGCATCATGGATGATCCTTGCGTCCGAAGACGCGGTGGTGAAACACGGTCTCAAGCCGAAGGCGGTGATCGTCGACAGCCAGTGGTCTGCGCTCGATCCGTCGATCATGGGCCTTGGTCCGGTGTTGTCGTCGAACGATCTGTTGAAGCGCAACAACATGACGATTCAGGACATCGAGACCTGGGAGCTCAACGAAGCCTTCGCCACGCAGGTACTCGGCTGTCTCGCCGCGTGGAAAGACGAAAAATTCTGCCGTGAGGTGCTCGGCCTCGATGGCGCTGCCGGCGAGATCGATCGCGCCAGGCTCAATGTCGATGGCGGTGCGATCAGCCTCGGCCATCCCGTCGGCACGTCCGGCAACCGCATTGTGCTGCATCTCGTCAATGCGATGAAGCGGCTCGGCACCAAAAGGGGAATCGCGACCGAATGTATCGGCGGCGGCCTCGGCGGCGCGATGTTGATCGAGACGGTGTGAGGGCGTCATGGACAGCAAGATCATGGACGTTCTTGGGGATCGCGTGCTCGAACTCGGGCCGGCTCCCGACACATCTGGCGCTTATCGCCACTTCAAGCTGACGCGCGATGCCGATGGCATCGCGTGGCTGTTGTTTGACCGCGCCGATGCGAGCGCCAATACGCTGTCGGCTGTGGTGCTGGAAGAATTCGATCAGGTGCTGAACGCGCTGGAAGCTCAGCGCCCGACCGGCATCGTGGTTCGTTCGGCCAAGAGTTCCGGCTTCATTGCCGGCGCCGACGTCAATGAATTTCGCGGCGCCAGCGACCCATTGGAAGTGGAAACGCAGATCAGCCGCGCTCACGCGGTGATCGATCGCTTCGAGGCGCTGAAGATCCCGACGGTGGCCGTCATTCACGGTTTCTGCCTGGGCGGAGGCCTCGAAGTGGCGTTGGCCTGCCAGATGCGTATTGCCATTGACGGTGCGCGCTTCGGTTTTCCGGAAGTCATGCTTGGCCTGCATCCAGGTTTGGGCGGCACGGCGCGTTTCACGCATCTGGTCAATCCGATGCAGGCGATGCCGCTGATGCTGACCGGCAAGACCATAGACGCGCGCAAGGCGAAGGCGATCGGTCTTGTCGATGCGGTGACCGAGGAGCGCCATGTCCGTAACGCCGTGCGCGATGCGGTGTTCGGCAAGCTCAAGCGCGCCAAGCCGAGTGCGCTGATCCCGATCATGAACTTCTCGCCGGTGCGCGGCATTCTCGCCTCGCGCATGGTCGCTGAAGCCTCGAAGGCTGCGCCGCGCGAACATTATCCCGCGCCCTATGCGCTGATCGAGCTCTGGGAGAAACATGGCGGCGACCGTGCGGCGATGCTCAATGCCGAGAAGGCGTCTTTCGCCCGGCTGATGGTGACGCCGACGGCGCAGAACCTGATCCGCGTCTTCTTCCTGCGCGAGGCGATGAAGAAGCTGGCCGGTGACGGCAACACCATCAAACATGTTCATGTCATCGGCGCCGGCGCCATGGGCGGCGACATCGCGGCGTGGTGCGCACATCAGGACATCTGCGTCACGCTGGCCGACATGAAGCCCGAGCCGATCGCGGGCGCCATGAAGCGCGCCGCCGATCTCTATAGCAAGATCATCCGCAAGCGCACCGAGCAGCGCGACACGCTGGATCGCCTGATCCCCGATATGGACGGCGAGGGCGTACGCAATGCCGACCTCATCATCGAGGCGGTGTCGGAGAAGCTCGAACTGAAGCAGAAGGTCTATGCCGGCATCGAGCCGCGCATGAAGGCGGACGCGATCCTCGCCACCAACACATCGAGCATCCCGTTGCAGGATCTGCGCAGCACACTGGCGCGGCCGGAGCGGCTACTGGGGTTGCATTTCTTCAACCCGGTGTCCCGCCTGCAGCTGGTCGAAGTCGTCAGCCATGACGGTGTGGATCAGGATATGCTGAAGAAGGCCACGGCTTTTGTCGGCGCAATTGATCGCCTGCCGCTTCCGGTGAAGAGCTCGCCGGGCTTTCTCGTTAATCGCGCGCTGACGCCTTACATGCTCGAGGCGATGATGCTGATGGAAGAGAAGGTCGACAAGGAAACCATCGACGCCGCCGCCGAACAGTTCGGCATGCCGATGGGTCCGATCGAACTGGCCGATCAGGTCGGGCTCGATATCTGCCTGGCCGTCGGCGACATGCTGCGCTCGAAATTTGGTGACCTGCTGCCGCCGACGCCGGCCTGGCTGCGCGAGAAGGTCAACAAGGGCGAGCTCGGCAAGAAGACCGGCAAGGGCTTCTATACATGGCGTGACGGCAAGGCCGAGAAGAGTTCCAGCGCGGTCGCCACCGCGCGGCCGACGCAGGAGATGATCGATCGCTTGGTGCTGCCGATGTCGAATGTCTGCGTCGCCTGTCTGCGCGAAGGCATCGTCGACAATGCCGATGTGGTCGATGGCGCAATGATTTTCGGAACAGGTTACGCGCCATTCCGCGGCGGCCCGCTGAACTATGCGCGGACTCGTGGAACCGAGAATATCACCGCCACGCTGCGCACGCTGGCGGCCCGGTTCGGCGATCGCTTTGCGCCGGATGCCGGCTGGGAAACCTTTAAATGATGACTCAATTTGCGGCAGGCTTTGCTCATGACTGAATCAACGACGCAGCCAGTGACGGGGCTGGATGCGGAACCGACCGGCGATCTCACCATCCGCACGGTGGCGATGCCGGCAGATACCAATGCCAATGGCGATATCTTTGGCGGCTGGCTGCTCAGCCAGATGGATCTCGGCGGCGGCATCTTTGCCGCCAAGGTGGCGAAGACGCGCACCGTCACGGTCGCCATCGAGGCTATGACCTTCCGCAAGGCCGTTCATGTCGGTGACGTCGTGTCCGTGCATGCGGAACTGGTGCGGATGGGCCGCACGTCACTTACCGTGCATATCGAGGCCTGGGTGCTTCGCCGCAATGAAAATGCCCCGATCCTGGTGACCGACGGCAATTTCACCTTTGTGTCCATTGACGAGAATGGTCGCCCGCAGGTGATCAAACGACCGGATGCGACGATCTCGACCTGAGCGATTCTAAACACCGGCGGGAACGAAATACCCCCATTCGGGTTAGTGGCCCGGAATATGCATCGCCTATCGCGTAGGGGGCCGCCATGTCAGACACTTACATCATCGAAGTCTCATCGCAGGCTGCCGGCATCGTGGTTCGCGATCCCGGTGGGTACAGGTTCTTCGCCGCGTCTCACCGTTTCAACCCGATGGAAGGCCAACTGTTTCGCAATGCGCGCGAAGCTGAACGCGCTGCCTTTCAATTCGCGCAGGGTATCCAAGCGGCTGTGACGCCCTAGAGGGCGATTCTCTGACGACATCGGCGGCGACGCGTATGGCGCCTGCGCTGTTGATGCGTTGACCATTGCCGCCAACACCCGCACCATGGAACCGTTCGTTCCGAGGTGCCGTTGTGACTGCTGGCCTGACCCATCGCCAATCCGAAATCCTGAATCACGCGCGCGCCTTTGGCCGCGTGATGGTCGACGACCTGGTGCGGCGCTTCGAGGTGTCCGCACAGACCATCCGCAAGGATCTCAACGATCTCTGCGACCAGCGCCTGCTGACGCGCATTCACGGCGGGGCCATCGTCGCCTCCGGCGTGGAAAACCTTGCTTATGAAGCGCGGCGATTCGTAGCCGCCGAAGAGAAGAAAGCCATCGGCGTCGCTGCCGCGGCGCAGATTCCCAATGGCTCGTCGCTGTTCATCAATATCGGCACCACCACGGAAGAAGTCGCCAGCGCGCTGATCAATCACGAAAACCTGCTGGTCATTACCAACAATCTCAATGTGGCGATGATGCTCTATCGTCACCCGCATATCGAGGTGATTGTCGCCGGTGGCACCGTGCGCCGCTCCGATGGTGCGGTGATCGGCTCCACGGCGATCAAGCTGATTGGCCAATTCAAGGTCGATTACGCCATCATCGGCGCCTCGGCGATTGACGAGGAGGGTGCGCTGCTCGACTTCGACTATCGCGAGGTGCAGGCCGCGCAGGCGATCATCGCCAATGCCCGCAATGTCATGCTGGTCTGCGATTCGACCAAGCTGCGGCGCTCGGCGGCCGTGCGCATCGCCCATATCAGCCAGATCCAGACCTTCGTCACCGACGTGCCGCTGCCGCCCTCCCTGCAGGAGATCTGCCGGAGCCGGGGCGTTCAGGTGATCGCCGCCCTGCCGGGCTCCGCCGACGATGCGGACGACCTGGAACCCGAGCCGACCCCGCTTTAGACCCTGTTCAGATCCCGAAAACGCCAGTTGCTTTCGTTTTAGGTTGTGGTTTAATCGAAAGCGAAAGCCAAATCGCTGAAAGCGAAGATGGCGCGTCCGAAGGAAGGCGCCAGACAATTGGCGCAGGAGGGGAGACGGGGTGGGTCAGATCTACGACCTCGCAATCATTGGCGGCGGTGTGAACGGCTGCGGCATCGCCCGCGACGCCGTCGGCCGCGGCAATTCCGTGTTCCTTTGCGAGATGAACGATCTGGCCAGCGGCACCTCGTCCTGGTCGACCAAGCTCATCCATGGCGGGTTGCGCTACCTCGAATATTACGATTTCAAACTGGTGCGCCACGCGCTGCTGGAACGCGAAGTTCTCTGGCAGATCGCGCCGCATATCATCCGTCCCCTGCGTTTCGTGCTACCGCATCACGCCGGTCTGCGGCCTGCCTGGCTGCTGCGCTTGGGGTTGTTTCTCTACGACCATATCGGCGGCCGTAAGCTTCTGCCCCCGACGCGCACGCTTGACCTCACCCGCGACGAGACCGGCAAGCCGCTGGCGCCCGGCCGGTTCAAGCGTGGTTTTGAATATTCCGACTGCTCGGTAGATGATGCGCGCCTTGTCGTGCTCACCGCGCGTGATGCCGCCGATCGGGGCGCTGAGATCCGCACGCGCACGCGCGCAACCGAGATCAGGCAGGCCGACGGGATGTGGCAGGTCACGGTGCAGGATACGGCGACGGGCGACCGCTCGACCATCAGTGCGCGCACGCTGGTCAATGCCGGTGGTCCGTGGGTCGAGAATGTTCTGGCGGTCGGTGCCGGCGTCAATGCGAAGGCGAAAGTCCGCCTCGTGCAGGGCTCGCATATCGTGGTGCCGAAACTTTACAGCCACGACCGCGCCTACATCTTCCAGAATGCCGATGGTCGTATCGTATTTGCGATTCCCTATCAGGACGATTTCACCCTGATCGGTACCACCGATATCGATTATGACGGCGATCCCGCCGATGTGAAAATCTCTGCCGACGAGATCAATTATCTCTGCAAGTCGGTCAGCGAATATCTCGCCAGGCCCGTGCTGGCCGAAGACGTGGTGTGGACCTATTCCGGCGTGCGCCCGCTCTATGACGACGGCGCCAACGAGGCCAAGGCGGCGACGCGCGACTATGTGTTCGAGCTCGATCTGCCTGGCGGCCTGCCGCTGCTGTCGATTTATGGTGGCAAGATCACGACCTATCGTCGTCTCGCCGAAGAAGCCTTGCAGAAGCTTGCGCCCTATCTGAAGGGCACCAAGGCCAGGGAAGGCTGGACGGCCCATGCCACGCTGCCTGGCGGTGATTTCGATGTCTCCGCGGTCGATGCGCTGATCGCCGAATTGTTGCGCGACTATCCGTTCCTCACCCCGGCCCATGCCAACCGCCTGGCGCATGCCTATGGCACGCGCGCAGCAAAGATGTTGGGCACCGCGAAATCGCCGGCCGATCTCGGTCAGGCCTTTGGCGCAACGCTGACCGAGCGCGAAGTGCGCTATCTCATGGCCAATGAATGGGCCGTCAGTGCCGAGGATATCGTGTGGCGCCGTTCCAAACTCGGTCTGCGCCTGTCGAAGGAAGAGATCGCGGCTCTCGATCAATGGCTGCAGGCTAATCGCGCCCAGCCCGCCAATCCAATGCGCGAAGCGGGAGCGCGGTCATGAGCGTCGCACTCGATCACGTCTCGCAGATGGTCGATGGCGTCACGACGATCCGTGACGTGTCGCTGACGCTGGAAAGGGGCACACTGAACGTGCTGCTCGGGCCGACATTGGCCGGCAAGACCTCGATCATGCGGTTGCTGGCCGGGCTCGATAAGCCGACCCAAGGTCGTGTGCTGGTCGATGGCAAGGACGTCACCGGCGTTGATATCCGCAAGCGCTCGGTGGCGATGGTCTATCAGCAGTTCATCAATTACCCTTCGCTGACGGTCTATGAGAATATCGCCTCGCCGTTGCGCGTGCAGGGCAAGCCGAAAGCCGAGATTGAAACCCGCGTGCACGAAGCCGCGGCCTTGCTCAAGCTAGAGCCCTATCTGAAGCGCACGCCGCTGCAACTCTCCGGTGGCCAGCAGCAGCGCACGGCCATTGCCCGCGCGCTGGTCAAGGGCGCCGATCTCGTGCTGCTCGACGAGCCGCTCGCCAATCTCGACTACAAGCTGCGCGAGGAATTGCGCACCGAACTGCCGAAGATTTTCGAGGCCTCTGGTGCGATTTTCGTCTATGCGACGACGGAGCCCTCCGAAGCGCTTTTGTTGGGCGGCAGCACCGTGTGTCTGTGGGAAGGCCAGGTTTTGCAGGTCGGCCAGACCTCCAGGGTCTATCGCCATCCCGAGACTCTCAAGGCCGCCGAAGTGTTCTCCGATCCGCCGCTTAATCTGGTGGCGATCGAGAAGAAGAACGGCCACGTGCACTATGCCGGTGGCGCGACGGCGCCCGCCAGTGGGCTCTATGCAAACCTCGCCGACGGCAGCTATCGCGTTGGCTTCCGCGCGCATCAGCTCGAAGTCGCCAGTGGTCTCGCCGGACGGCATGCATTTCCTGCGGAAGTAACGGTGACCGAAATCACCGGGTCGGAAAGCTTCGTCCATCTGAAACGCGACGCGTCGAATTGGGTTGCGGTGCTGCAGGGCGTGCATGAATTCCTGCCCGGCCACATGCTCGACGCCGTGCTCGATCCCGCCAATCTGTTCGTCTTCGATGGCAGCGACCGTCTGGTTGCCGCTCCCAACACTGTGCAGGGAGCGTAACATGGCCCGCATCGATCTCGTCGATCTCGCGCAGTCCTACAGCGGCCCCGATGCCGATCTGGAGAGCTTTGCCCTCAAGCCGATCTCCATGACCTGGCGGCAGGGCGGCGCCTATGCGCTGCTCGGCCCATCCGGTTGCGGCAAGACCACGCTGCTCAATTTGATCTCCGGCATCGTGACGCCGACGCGCGGCCAGATCCTGTTCGATGGTAAGGACATCACGCCGCTGTCGACCCAGAAGCGGAACATCGCGCAGGTGTTCCAGTTCCCGGTCATCTACGACACCATGACGGTCGGCGAGAATCTCGCTTTTCCGCTGAAGAATCGCGGCGTGCCGAAAGCCCAGATCGATGCACGTGTCGCCGAGATCGGCGAACTCCTCGATCTCACGCCCTATCTGGGCCGCAAGGCAACGCGGCTAACGCCCGATGCCAAGCAGAAGATTTCGCTCGGCCGTGGCCTGGTGCGTTCCGACGTTGCTGCGGTGCTGTTCGACGAACCACTGACGGTGATCGATCCCGCACTGAAATGGGAACTACGCTCGAAGCTCAAGGCACTGCACCGCGCGCTGGACCTCACGATGATCTACGTGACCCACGACCAGACCGAGGCGTTGACCTTTGCCGATACGGTGGTGGTGATGCATGACGGGCGTGTCGTACAGTCCGGCACGCCGCAGGAATTGTTCGACAAGCCCGCACATACATTCGTCGGCTATTTCATCGGCTCGCCCGGCATGAATATCGTGCCGGCTGAAGTCAGCGGCCGCGAGGCGCGTATCGGCGGGCACGTGATCGCGCTGCAGCGCAGTTACGACAAGTTGCCAGCAGGCCCGACAATCGAAGTCGGCATTCGCCCCGAATTCGTCCATGTTGCGACGCCCGCGCCAGGCTTGCTGTTGGCGCAGGTCGAGCGCGTCGACGATCTCGGCCGTATCAGTTTCGCGCGCGTCCGCATCGGCGGCGTCAAGTTCGCCGCGCGCGTACCTCAGG
The DNA here is from genome assembly GCF_013359755.1 of Tardiphaga robiniae. Classification (GTDB taxonomy): domain Bacteria; phylum Pseudomonadota; class Alphaproteobacteria; order Rhizobiales; family Xanthobacteraceae; genus Tardiphaga; species Tardiphaga robiniae. The sequence continues at coordinate 223,075 of NZ_JABMCJ010000092.1, forward strand.
GATTTTCTATTGCGGGGAGCGATGTCGGGCTGGTGTTCGATCCCAGCCGGGTGCACGTTTACGCCGACAGCCGCCTTGTCGAAGGGGTTGCATGATGGACAAGACCGTCAATCAAAAAGCCTGGTTCCTCGTCCTGCCGGTGTTTCTCATCGTGGCGTTCTCCGCGGTGCTGCCGCTGATGACGGTCGTGAACTATTCGGTGCAGGACACCTTCGGCAACAACCAATTCTTCTGGAACGGCGTCGGCTGGTTCAAGGAGCTGCTTGATCCGTCCAGCGATCTCGGCGGGCGCTTCTACGCGTCGCTGCTGCGCAATCTGGCTTTCTCCGCGATTATCCTCGCTATCGAAGTGCCGCTCGGCATTCTGGTCGCATTGTCGATGCCGCGTGACGGCTGGCGCGTCGCCGCCTGCCTCGTGATCCTCGCGCTGCCGCTGCTGATTCCATGGAACGTGGTCGGCACCATCTGGCAGATCTTCGGGCGGCCCGACATTGGTCTGCTCGGCTATACACTCAACCACATGGGTATCGACTATAATTACGTGTCGAACGAGTTTGATGCCTGGGCCACCGTCATCGTGATGGATGTCTGGCACTGGACCAGCCTCGTCGCGCTGCTGTGTTACGCAGGCCTGAAATCGATCCCCGATGCCTATTATCAGGCGGCACAGATCGACGGCGCGTCGCGCTGGGCGGTGTTTCGCGCGATCCAGTTGCCGAAGCTCAACCGTGTGTTGCTGATCGGCGTGCTGTTGCGTTTCATGGATAGTTTCATGATCTATACCGAGCCCTTCGTGGTCACCGGCGGCGGCCCCGGCAATTCGACCACCTTCGTCTCCATTGAGCTCGTCAAGATCGCGCTCGGCCAGTTCGATCTCGGCAAGGCTGCGGCGCTGTCGCTGGTCTACAACATCATCGTGCTGATCGTGTGCTGGATATTCTACACCGTGATGACCAATGCCGGCGTCGATCACACCAAGCGCGAGGGAGCGGTCTGATGCATACGATCCCTGGGCGTCGCATTATCCTGTTACTGTTTTTGGTGTTCTTGCTGCTGCCGATCTACTGGCTCGTGAATATGAGCTTCAAGACCAATGGCGAGATCGTCTCGACCATGACGCTGTGGCCGCACCAGCCGACGCTGGAGAACTATACCCGCATCTTCACCGACGAGAGCTGGTATTCCGGTTACATCAATTCGCTGAAATACGTCATCATCAACACCATCCTGTCGATCTCTTTCGCGCTGCCGGCAGCTTACGCGTTTTCGCGCTATCGTTTCCTCGGCGACAAGCACCTGTTTTTCTGGCTGCTGTCGAACCGGATGGCGCCGCCGGCCGTATTCGCGCTGCCATTCTTCAATCTCTATTCGGCCATCGGCCTGTTCGACACGCCATGGGCCGTGGCGCTGGCGCATTGCCTGTTCAACGTGCCGCTCGCAGTATGGATCCTCGAAGGCTTCGTGTCCGGCGTGCCGCGCGAGATCGACGAGACGGCGTTTCTCGATGGCTACTCGTTCCCGAAGTTCTTCGTGAAGATTCTCGTGCCGCTGATCGCATCGGGCATCGGCGTCGCTGCCTTCTTCTGCTTCATGTTCTCCTGGGTCGAACTGCTGTTGGCGCGCACGCTGACCTCGGTGAATGCCAAGCCGATCTCGGCGGTTATGACGCGCACAGTGTCGGCCTCGGGCATGGATTGGGGCCTGCTCGCTGCTGCCGGCGTGCTGACCATTATCCCCGGTGCCCTCGTCATCTGGTTCGTCCGCAATTACATCGCGCGCGGTTTCGCGCTTGGCCGGGTCTAGGAGGCCGTCATGGAAAACATCGCATGGATGGCCTGGACGCCGCCGACGGCGATCTTCTTTGGGCTGCTGGCATTGACGCTGGGCACCATGACTTGGCTCGCAGTCGCCTATCCCGAGGCCGAACGCATCGGCATCCTGCGCATTCCCACCACGCGCGGCGACCGGCTGTTCCTGTCGCTGATCGCGGCGGCCGTCATCCACCTGTTGTGGATCGGCTTCATCGGTTCCGATCCGATCGCGACGCTGCCGATCGGCGAGGAGGGAGTTGAAATCTCGAATCTGTGGTTCGGGACATTGATTTCGTTGGTCTCGGCGGTGGCAATTTTTCGCACCGTCTGACCGGCATGGACTGCAGTCTCGGGATGAACCCGGGCCTGAAACAGAAGTGAGGGAGGAAGCTATGAGGCACCTGACGACACAGGCACGTCGCCCGACGCGCCATATCATGATGACCAGCGCTGCTGCGTTGATCACGGCGACTGCGTTGCTTGCCGCGCCGGCCAAGGCCGACGACGCCACCATTCAGAAGTGGATCGACAGCGAATTCCAGCCGTCGACGCTCTCGAAGGCAGACCAACTGAAGGAACTGCAGTGGTACGAGAAGGCTGCGCAGCCGTTCAAGGGCATGGAGATCAATGTCGTCTCCGAAACCATCACCACGCACGAATACGAGGCGAAGACGCTGGCCAAGGCGTTTAGCGAGATCACCGGCATCAAGCTGAAGCACGATATCATCCAGGAAGGCGACGTGGTCGAAAAGCTGCAGACCCAGATGCAGTCCGGCAAGAATGTCTATGACGGCTGGATCAACGATAGCGATTTGATCGGCACGCATTTCCGCTACGGCCAGACCATCGCGCTAACGGATTACATGACCGGCGAAGGCAAGGACGTCACAAGCCCGACCCTCGACCTCAAGGACTTCATCGGCACGCCGTTCACCACCGCGCCCGACAAGAAGCTGTATCAACTGCCCGACCAGCAGTTCGCCAACCTTTACTGGTTCCGGTACGACTGGTTCACCAATGCCGAGTACAAGTCGAAGTTCAAGGCCAAGTATGGCTACGATCTCGGCGTGCCCGTGAACTGGTCGGCCTATGAAGATATCGCCGAGTTCTTCACCAACGACATCAAGACGATCGATGGCGTTAAGGTCTATGGCCATATGGACTACGGCAAGAAGGATCCGTCGCTCGGCTGGCGTTTCACCGACGCGTGGCTGTCGATGGCCGGCAATGGCGACAAGGGTCTTCCGAACGGTCTGCCCGTCGATGAATGGGGCATCCGCATGGAAGGCTGCCGTCCCGTTGGTTCCTCCATCGAGCGCGGCGGCGATACCAACGGTCCGGCAGCGGTCTACTCGATCGCGAAATACCTCGACTGGATGAAGAAGTATGCCCCGCCGCAGGCGCAGGGCATGACCTTCTCGGAGTCGGGTCCGGTGCCGGCACAGGGCAATATTGCCCAGCAGATGTTCTGGTACACCGCTTTCACCGCCGACATGGTGAAGCCGGGTCTCGCGGTCATGAATGCCGACGGAACGCCGAAGTGGCGCATGGCCCCGTCGCCGCATGGCTCGTACTGGAAGGAAGGCATGAAGCTCGGCTATCAGGACGTCGGTTCGGGCACGCTGCTCAAATCGACTCCGCCGGATCGCCGCAAGGCAGCCTGGCTCTATCTGCAGTTCATCACCTCGAAGACGGTGTCGCTGAAGAAGAGCCATGTCGGTCTCACCTTCATTCGTGAGAGCGATATCTGGGACAAGTCGTTCACCGAACGTGCGCCGAAGCTCGGTGGTCTGGTCGAGTTCTATCGCTCGCCAGCCCGCGTGCAATGGTCGCCGACCGGTAACAACATCCCGGATTATCCGAAGCTGGCACAGCTGTGGTGGCAGAACATAGGCGATGCGTCGTCCGGTGCGAAGACCCCGCAGCAGGCGATGGACTCGCTGGCCGCAGCTCAGGATTCGGTGCTCGAACGTCTTGAACGATCCAAGGTTCAGGGCGAATGCGGACCGAAGCTGAACAAGAAGGAAACCGCCGAGTTCTGGTACGCGAAGTCTGCCAAGGACGGCAACATCGCGCCCCAGCGCAAGCTGGCGAACGAGAAGCCGAAGGGCGAGACGGTGGACTACGACACCCTGATCAAGTCGTGGCCTGCGACCCCGCCGCAGAAGCGCGCGTCGAACTAAGGCGAACTTTCTGAACAACAAAAAAGGCCGGGAGCGATCCCGGCCTTTTCTCTTGCTGTCATTCCGGGTTCGCGCCCGCAAAGATGCGTGTGCGCCCCGGAATGACGGCGTACTTACTCCGCTGCCTGCTTCGCGCCCAGCACCGGGTAATCCGTGTAGCCCTTGGCGCCGCCGCCATAGAACGTCGCCTTGTCGGCATCGTTGAGCGGCGCGCCGATCTTCAGGCGCTCGACCAGATCTGGATTCGAGATGAACGGCTTGCCGAAGGCGATCAGGTCGGCGGCATCGGCCGCGAGCACCTTGTTGGCCAGCGCTAGATCGAAGCCGTTATTGGCGATATACGTTCCACTGAAACGCTTGCGCAGGCTGGCATAGTCGAATGGTGCCACGTCGCGCGGACCGCCGGTCGCGCCTTCGACGACATGCAGATAGACCAGCTTCTCGGCGCTGAGCCCGTCGGTGATGTAGTCGAACAGCTTTTGCGCCTGCGTGTCGGCGGCGGCGTCGTTGGCCGGCGTAACCGGCGAGATGCGAATGCCGGTTCTGTCGCCGCCGATTTCCTTGGCAACTGCCGCGGCCACTTCCAGCATCAGTTTGGCGCGGTTCTCGAGCGAACCGCCATAGGCGTCGGTGCGCTTGTTGGTGCTGTCACGCGCGAATTGCTCAAGCAGATAACCGTTGGCGCCATGGATCTCTACGCCGTCGAAACCGGCTTCGACCGCATTGGCAGCGCCGCGTGCGAAACTGTCGATGACGCCTTGAATTTCACCCAGCTCCAGCGCGCGGGGTTCCGAGACATCGGTGAAGGTGTTGTTGACGAAGGTCTTGGTGTTGGCGCGGATCGCCGAAGGGGCCACCGGCGCTCCGCCATTCGGCTGCAGGCTGACATGCGAGATACGGCCAACGTGCCAGATCTGCATATAGATATGACCGCCCTTGGCATGCACGGCCTCGGTCACCTTCTTCCAGCCGGCGATCTGCTCCTTGGTGTAGATGCCCGGGACGTCCTGATAGCCTTGGCCCTGCTGCGAGACGGGTGTGCCTTCGGTTACCAGAAGGCCGGCGCTGGCACGCTGGCTATAATATTCGATCGCCAGCGGGTTCGGCACGTTGCCCGGCAATGCGCGATTGCGCGTCAGCGGCGCCATCACCGTGCGATTGGTCAGCGTGTTTGCACCAAGCTTGTAGGGTTCGAAGAGTTTGGACGTGCTCATGATGAATGATCCAGTCGATGAAAGGTGAAATCGAATTGGGCATCATGCAGCGCATTGGCAATACCGCTGCGCTGCATGTCGTTGGTTCAGGATAAAACGATCGTGGCGATGACGGATTGAATGATCATGATCTCTCTATCGGTCGGCCAGCAGCCGAATATCCTGCGGTGATGGCGCGGCTTACTGCGCGCCGAGGAAGTCGCGCTTGCCGACATCGATGCCGCACATCCGCAGGATGCCGTGGGCAGTGGTGATGTGGAAATAGAAGCTCGGTAGCGAGAAGCTGGTGAGGAATTGCTGGCCGGACATGGTGGTGGTCGTGCCGGGGCCGGTGGGGAAGGTGATCTCCCGGGTCTCGCCGCCGTCGAATTGGGCGGGCTTGTAGTTCTTCAGGTAATCGACGGTCCTGCCGATTCGCTGCTGCAATTCATCGAAGGTCGTTTCGGTATCCGGCACCGCCGGCACTTCGCTGCCGGACAGGCGCGCGCTGCCCTTGGTGGCGAAATCGCAGGAGAGCTGGACCTGCCGGCTCAGCGGCAGCATGTCCGGGAAAAGTCGCGTGCCGAGCAGGACGGCGGGCTCGATCTTCTTTGCGGCAGCATAGGTTTCGGCCTTTTTCAGTCCAGCGGACAGACTGCCCAGCATCTGCAGATAGGCAGGCACGACGGAATCATAGAACGGCATGAGGATGCTCTTTTGTGATGCGTTTCGAGGCACAGCGCGGCAGGTCGAGAAAGATGCTGTTGCATGGAGTTGGGGGGCGGTTGGCTGATTTCAACCGCCCGGCCTCACAAAAGAGAAGAAATTTCGAGGCTTATCCCGATAAGGGGATACCGATTCTTCGCTTCGCTTTATCCCCCGGATTTCAATGCTGTGAGCAATTCGGCCGTCGGCCAGGAGTCCGCGGGCAGGCCGAACTTGACCTGCATGGCCTTCACCGCGGTGCGGCTCTGCTGGCCGAGAATGCCGTCGATCTTACCGACATTGAAGCCGCGCTTCACCAGCAGTTGCTGCAGTTCGCGGAGTTCAGGATGTGACAGCTGCGCGACAGGGGCGGAGGGCTGCCGCATCTTGGAGGCGCCATTGATGCGGGTGGCGAGATAGGCTGCTGTCGTCGAATAGATCAGCGAATTATTCCATTCGGTATAGGCGGCGAAATTCGCGTAAGCGAGGAAAGCGGGACCGTGCCGGCCCATCGGCAGCAGCAGCGAGGCCGGCATACTGTCATTCGGCAGTGGACGCCCGTCGGGATAGCTGACGCCGAATGACGCCCATTTCGCGCGCGGCAGTTGAATGGTGAGATCGGCCTGATCCCAAGGTACGTTCTCGGTGACCCGCACCTCTTGCAGCCACGGTTCGCCGCGGCGCCATTTCAAACCGGTGGAAATATAGTGAGCGGTCGAGCCGATCACGTCGGCCGGGCTGCGCAGCAAATTGCGATGGCCGTCGCCGTCGTAGTCCACGGCATAGTTGAAGTAATGCGTCGGCAGAAACTGCGTCTGGCCGAGTTCGCCGGCCCATGAGCCGATCATCTCGGCGGGCGACAGATCGCCGCGATCGATGATCTTCAGCGCGGCGATGGTCTCGTCCTGAAACATCTTCGAGCGCCGGCAGTCATAGGCCAGCGACACCAGCGAGCGTAGGGTCTGCAGATTGCCCATCTGCACCCCGAAGTCGCTCTCCAGTGCCCAGAACGCCGCGATGACGGCCGGCGGCACGCCATATTCCTTCTCGGCGCGCGCAAAGGCTGCGGCGTTCTGCTTGATCTTGAGCTGCCCGTTCTGCATCCGGTAATCCGCCGCCATGCGTCCGGCGAATTGCGTGAACAACTGCCCGAATACGCGCTGTCCACGGTCGCGGTTGACGATGCCCTGGTCGTAGACGAGGTAGGGCGCCGCTTCCGCCATCGCGCGCTGCGATACCCCGCTAGCGACAGCCTGCTGTTTCAGCCCGGCAAGGAATTGATCGAAGCTCTGGCCGCCATGGCAGGATGCGGCGCGCTGGGCGGAGGCGGGGGAGGCGAGGGCGATCAGGGCTGATGTTGCGAGCAGGATTGCAAATCGAATCGACATAAATATTCGCAGCATGAAGGCCCTTTCGGTCGTCATGCCCGGGCCTGTCCCAGGCATCCTTATGGACAGTTATTGTTTGAAGCAATTGTCGCGATGCCAACTTAAGAAATGTGGATGCGGCCGCTGTGACGTTCGTTGAGGCGGAAGCGCATGGCCATTCTTGTTGACTAGAGCGCGGACGCTCTCAAAATCATTCACGTGACGAGAAATGAGGATTTCAAGTTCGTCGGAGAGGCTAATCAATCCACGGTCGAACATCCAATGAGCTGTGCCTGAAAGAGCGATCCCGTTGTTGATGATGTCGGGGCCATTCGCTTCGACAGGTCGAATGTGAGCTGCATCGACCTCGGCGCGACCACCGCCATTGATAAGCTTGAGTCCAGTCACCGCACAGCGCCGATCATAAGCGTCGAGAATGATGCGCCGAAAAGCTCGATTTCGGACAATTCGTGAAGTGAGATAGTTCAACCGATCTCGCGTTTCTTCGAATTTGAAAGGAGCTTGTACTTCGTCGAATTGTGGGATGGATGTGATGTCGCCAATTCTTGGTAGGACTTGATCGCTCTCATCGAGCCCGAGCGTTAAAATGCGTTCAAAGTCCGTTGGACTAATCGGCCGCACGGCAGACTGGGCTCGACCCGAAATTCGGCCTTGCTCGTTCAGGACGCCGCGCTCAATGACGCCCTGGGCGTCGGTGAAGGGAACAGGTGTCGCGAAATCGAGGTAGCTCGATGGTTCGATTAGTGCGAGATACATGCCTGCTGCTGAAGGGTCTGGGATAATCCGCTCAACCTTGGCAATGGCAAAGTAGCCACGTGTCGCTTCGACTTTGCGCGGTTCGTAATAGATGATCCAGTCGCCAACGAAGGTCTGTGCCCGGCTGAGGTACTGACTCGGAAATTGATACTGCTCGGCCGGGCTGTCGTCGTAGATCGAATCTGTGCGGTGAATGAAAACCCCAAATCCCATGCGATCTGTATAGCACGGCTTTTTCTACCGCAAAGGCTCGGGGCGCCTCACAACTCCCGCGCATTGCTGAACGCAAAGCTCGACACCCGCCGTGTGTTCTCATCGAGGATCAGGCTGCGCGTGATCGGCGGCTCCGCGCGCTGGCTGCAATTCTCGCGCTCGCACAGCCGGCAATTGACACCGATCGGCGTCCCCTCGGTTTTTTCTAGATCAAGGCCGGCCGAATAGGCCAGCTTGCCGGCGTGGCGGATCTCGCAGCCGAGGCCGATGGCGAAGCGCGGTTGCGGCTGCGGATGCGGCGCTGCGGGCCGGCGTAGCGTCTGTGCGATGGAGAAATAGCGGCTGCCGTCGGGCAGTTCGATCACCTGGCTCAGCAGGCGGTCCGGCGTGTCGAAGGTCGAATGCACGTTCCACAGCGGGCAGGTGCCGCCGAATTTCGAAAACGGGAAGGTGCCCGACGAGAACCGCTTCGATACGTTGCCGGCATTATCGACGCGCAGCATGAAAAAGGGAACGCCGCGCGCATTCGGCCGCTGCAGCGTAGTGAGGCGATGACAGATCTGCTCGAAGCCGACATTGAAGCGCTGGCCGAGCACTTGCACGTCGTAGCTCAGCGCTTCCGCCGCAGCATGGAACGCCGCATAGGGCATCAGCGTCGCTGCTGCAAAATAGTTGGCCAGTGTAATTCGATAGAGCCGCCGCGTGGTGTCATCGAGCGGACCTGCGCGGCCGATGATGGTCTCGAAATGCGATGAACATTCGACGAGGCCGATCTGGAACGCGACCTGAAAGGCGCGGCCGGGCGCATCGACCATTTCGGAGATCAACAATTGCCGGCGATGCCGGTCGAAACGTCTGAGCGTCTCGCGCATCACGTCCACCGGCATAATGCGAGTGACGATCGAATATTTGTCGCGCAGTCGCGTGCTCAGCGTCGCAAACAGATCCTGCGACGGCACGTTGATCTCGTCGCGCAGGCCTTCGGCGGCCGCTTCGAGTTCGGGGAAGTAGTTGCGGTTGGCTTCGATCAAATCACGCACGCGCTCGATCGGATTGGCTTCGAATGGCGCGCCTTCGTGCCGATCGGCCATCTGCGCCGCCACCATGGTCTCGCCGCGCCGCGCTTCGGTATAAGCCGCATAGAGCCGCTGCAGCGCATGCGTGACACCGGGGCAGAGTTCGGCAAGGTCGCGCAATTCCTGTTTCGGCAAATCGATCTGGCGAAACAGCGGATCGGAAAAGATTTCGTTCAGCTCCGCGAAGAAGCGATCTTCATCCGCCGTCGCGAGATCGCGGAGATCGAGGTCGTAGGTCTCGGCGAGGCGCAGCAGCAACTGCGCGGTGACCGGCCGCTGGTTGCGCTCAATCAGATTGATGTAGCTCGGCGAAATGCCGAGGCCCTCTGCCATCTGGGTCTGGGACAGGCCCTGTTGCTGCCGGATCCGCCTGAAGCGCGGCCCCACGAACAGCTTCTTGCCAGACTCGCCCGCCATCCGCGCCAATTCCTGGTTCCCCGAGTCGCCACTCGGTCGTTGATTGTGACAAAATTGACAAAATGACATTTATTACAAGTCGTGATGTTACATCACATCACCATTCAAACACAAGGCATCTGGTGGTTTTATCGGACATGGCGTTATCTGTTCACACGGTGAATGCATCGCATGTCACGAATGTCGATTTAAGGAATGAATAGGAGCACGACATGTCACACGGTAGCAATTTCTGGGTCATCGGCGGCGAGTTCGGTTCGATGAACTTCCACAAGCTGGTTGAAGGCTCGGCCCAGGTGCAGGGCCCGTTCAAGACGCGCAAGCAGGCTGAAGAAGCCTGGAAGACCGTGTCGGAAGAGAATCGCCACCGCGCCGGCGTCCGCTTCTCCATCGTCGAAGAGCCGAGCCGTCAGGTCGCTTAGGACCGACGGGTCGCCTGAAGCTGAGATCCCGCGCGGCGCCAGTGCCGCCGGATCGCCTCAAGCCTGTCGCTGATTTGCCCATAAGAAGACGTCCAAGGATATCAGCGGCCTCATCCGGGAAACCGGGTGGGGCCGTTGATGCGTTTAACGGCCAAGCCTCTGGAAACAAACAGCCTTTCCGGCACTCGTGGTTACTGATAGGTTACTGCCCGGTGGATGGCGCGCTCAGGCAGCCAGAAAGGGGTCCAGCGTGGCGAGTAACGGGACGAAGCCTGTCGAGGAAGTCAGGCCGCAGCGACTGCGCGACGCGTTGCGTCAGGCCCGCATCGAGGCGGCCGATCGCACCGGTGTCGTCGTCGAGTTGCGCGATGCCGAAGTGGCGCGGCTGGAGATCCTCAATGAAGCGCTCGATCCGCTGTTCGCCGAGATTCCTGTTGGCATCGAGATGTTCGACCGGGGCATTAGCCAGGGCGACACGCCGCGGCTGTGGATCGACATGGTCGCCCATGTCGCCATGGGGCGTGACAAGCGCATGTATCGCTTCGTGCAGGACACCCGCCATGGCCGCGTGGTGCTGGCCGAGGCGCATGACGTTCCGACCATCGTAAAGGCGGTCACCGACTATATCGCGCGCCGCATGATTGAGCGCGAGCACGCGCTGGTGACAATGCCGGCGCCGGAGGTAGCGACGGCGGTGAAGAAGCCGCGCAGCAGATTCTGGCCGTTCGTGTTCGGTGTGGTCGTTGGCGCCGTTGCGCTCTTTCTGGTTGCATTGTTTGTCGCGATACGCACAGGATAGTGCTCAACTATCGTGGGCACATCAGACGTGATGTTTTCGGGCTTTCAGCGACTGATCATTTTCATACTGGATGTTGTCTTCAGATCGCTTGTGATGGCTTTTCCGCTGTTGCCTTTTTTGGTCTACCTTCTTCCAGTGGCACTGCTGATTTCGGCTATTTATTTTTCCGTGCTGCTGTTGGCCTGCGCTCTTCTGTCGCCGCTGAAAATGAACTCCAGAATCAAGTTCATCTGCAGTCTTGCGCTTGGTAGCGTTTCGTTCGCAGCGTGCTACTGCGCGCTAAAATTGTTACATGCCCGTTCAAGCTCTTTAACCTTTTGCTATGGATCTCTCCGTGAGAGATGTAGCTGGGAAAATGGAGAAATCACCGCGTTCGGGATCAAAGCTCTGGCGATCGATGCGATGGTACAAACTGCCGTGGGTTTGTTCTCCTTGTTGGTCGTCGCATCAATCGTCCACCTTGCTGGCTGCGGAAGGAAGATCGCTGGCCAACAATCCGCGTAGTCATTACTCTGTGTGGCGAACTGCTGGCCAGAGGCTTTCGGGGGAACTGTGGTGGGAATAGCCGTGGCGCTATTAGTTGGCGCGGTGATGATCCTTCTATCGCTACGTCACTGGCTTCAATTTCGCCGCGCCGAATTCATCCGTACTTATACCTGGCCGCGCGGCTTGCTGGAGCTGTTGGAAAAACACCATGCAGGCCTGACGCGAAAGGACAGCGCGCTCGTCTCGCATGGCCTGCGGCAGTTTTTCGTTGCTCATCTGATGAGTGGCCGGCGCTTCGTATCGATGCCGTCGCAGGTCGCGGATGATCTCTGGCACGAGTTCATCCTCTATACGCGCGACTATGACAGGTTTTGCCGCCGCGCGTTTGGCAGGTTCCTGCATCACACGCCGGCGGTGATGCTCACCGCGCATCGCAAGGACAATGAAGGCCTGCGCCGTGTGTGGTGGTACTGCTGCAAATACGAGAATATCGATCCGGTCAATCCGACGCGGCTGCCTTTGCTGTTCGCGCTGGATGCGAAGCTGAAGATCCCCGGCGGCTTTGTCTATCATCCGCAATGTGAAGCGCTCCGGCGCGATGGCTCAGGCGGAGCAGCACATTGCGGAGGCGATTTCGCCAATTCGTCCGTCGATGGCAGCACGGCCGGGTTTGGCGACGGGGGAAGCGATAGTGGCGGCGGTGGCGACGCCGGCGGTAGTGATGGCGGCGGGGGCGGCGATGGAGGAGGCGGTTGCGGTGGAGGCGGCGACTGACGACTGCGCGCCGCGCTACACCAGCATCGTCCGCGTCAGCTCGTGCACCATATTGCTGCCCCCGAATCCTCGCACCGTCTGCTCGCAGCGCCAGCGTTCGCCGTCGCGTTCGATGGCGAACAGATTGTAGGCGGCTGCCGGCTTGTGGCCGTGTGCAATCGATGATGCCGATGGCACGCCGATTGCGGGAATGCGCCGCTGTGGGCCGTCGAACCACATGGTCGAATGAATGTGGTCGTGGCCGTGCAGGATCAGTTCGACGCCGTGGCGCTTGAGCACAGCTTGCAGCGCTTCGGAATCCGTCAGTCGCTTCATTTTCTGCTTTGAGCGTAGCGGATGATGAATCAGCAATACGCGAAACAGATGAGCGTCGGCGAGGCCGCCAAGCATAATGTTGAGCGCCCTAAGCTGTGCGTCGCCGAGCGAGCCCGTCGCCATGAACGGCGCGGTTGGCACACTCGACGACACGCCGATCAGAGCCAGCGGGCCGCGGATACGCAGAAATGGAAAGCGCGTATCGGGGGTGCCGTCACTGCGCATATAGTCGCCGAAAGTCTCGGCGAAACGTTCGGGTGCTCCGCGCACATAGGCGTCGTGATTGCCGGGTACCAGCGAGACCTTGTCCGGTGTGCCGACGCTTTCGATCCAGCGGCGCGCGCGCGGGAATTCGGCATCCAGGGCGAGATTCACGAGATCGCCAGTGACGGCAATATGGTCCGGCTGCTGCGCCTGCATGTCGCTGACGATGACATCCAGCATATCGCGGCGGTGGATCAGATGCCGATTACGCCGCCAGTTCAGATAGCCGAGCACGCGCTGCCCCAGGAGCTCGCGCCATTGCGGCTCTGGCATCGGCGGAACATGCGGATCGGACAGATGGGCGAGGGTGAAAGCGGTCATGAGAAGCGATCTGCCCCTGCGCGTATGTGAACAAGCCGGCTCAATGCGCCCTCATGCCTGTGAAATCCCTGCATGTTTTGGCAAGGTGGGGCATATGACGCAAGCACCCACCGTGTCGCCAGCCAGGAATTTGCCGCGATGACCTCACCGACGTTGCGGCAGCGGCTGGAGCCGACCCTGCGCAAATTCGTGCATCTGTATTTCCGCTTCGCCCGCGGCATGACCTTGGGCGTCCGCGCCGTGGTGTTGGACGCTGACAATCGCGTGTTTCTAGTCCGGCACACTTATGTCACCGGCTGGTATCTACCCGGCGGCGGCGTCGAAGTCGGCCAGACCTTTCGCGAGGCGCTAGCCATGGAGCTGCGGGAAGAGGGGCGCATCGAACTCACGGGAGAGCCGGTTCTGCATGGCGTCTTCCTCAACAGTCACGTCTCGATCCGCGATCATGTGGCGGTCTATGTGGTCAGGCAGTTCCAGCAGGACCGGCTGCCGGAGCCCAATCGCGAAATCGCCGAAACCGGCTTCTTCGTCCTCGATGCCCTGCCTCACGACACCACCGAGGGCACCCGGCTGCGGCTGGCCGAGATCTTCGACGGCAAGCCGATCAGTGCCACCTGGCGGGTCTGATCCCGTCCGCCCGGGCAATGGACCGCGCGCCCGCCAAATGCTATCCCGCCTCCCGACATGAATGACCTTTCTCTGACCATCCTGGCGGAAACCGCCAACGACGCCCAGATCATCGAGCGGCTGCATGCCCGCACCTTCGGCCCGGGCCGTTACGTGCTATCAGCCTACCGGCTGCGCGAACATGTCGGTCATCTGCTCGACCTGTCTTTCACGGCGCGGATCGGCACGTTGCTGGTCGGGTCGGTCCGGCAATTGCCGATCTGTGTGGGCGACACGCCGGCACTGCTGCTCGGGCCGCTGACCGTCGAGCCGCCATTCCGCAGCCGCGGCGTCGGCCGCAAGCTGCTGGACCGCGCCATCGCCGATGCGCGCACAAAGGGCCACAAGCTCATCCTGCTGGTTGGGGACGAGCCCTATTATCGCCGGGTCGGCTTCAAGGCGATCCCGAAGGGTAACGTGACCATGCCGGGTCCGGTCGATCAGAACCGGCTACTGGTGCTTGAGCTGGTGGAAGGCGCTGCTGTGGGTCTCGCCGGCGCTGTCCGGCCGGACTGGGACGCGGCGAAGTAAAAGCCAAAGCCACAAGCTGTCATTCCGGGGCAGGTCGAGCCGCGAAGCGGATCGGCCTGAACCCGGAATCTCGAAGTGCCTTGCAGCGAGTTTCACCACGCCGAGATTCCGGGTCTGCGCCAAAGAGGCGCATCCCGGAATGACGAGTGTATGGAAATCAGAACTTCACACTCGCAAACGCCCGCACGTTCAGTCCGGGTTGCAGCACGTTGTCCTTGTTGTAGGACACCGCATTGCGAATGTTCTCGTTCAAGAGATTGTTGCCGACCACGCCGAGGGTCATTTCCTTGGCGCCGTAGATGCGCGGATCGAGCAGCGTCTTGTAGCTCACTTCCGCTTTCAGCAGGTTGTAGCCCGATGTCGGCGTCTCGGCGATCTCAGCGATGTCGTTCTGCGCGAAAGCGTGCAGCAAGTTCACGCGCGCGAACCAGTTGGCATCGCGCCAGAACAGACCGCCGCCGGCACGCACCGGCGGGATACGCGGCACATTGGTGCCGTCGCTGAAGGTCGCGCGCACGATGTCGGCCTGGGTCTCGATGCCCCACGTGCCGCCATAGATCTGCGCAACATCGAGTTGGCTCTGGAATTCGCCGCCGCGGAAGGTCGCATCGCGCTGCGAATAGATCGCCTGGTTCAGTTCGAGGCCAAGTCCCGCTTGGCAGACTCCATCTCCGCAGGTGTTGCCGGTCAGGCGGCGATAGATGAAGCCACTATACTGCGTGTAGTAGCCGGTGAGCTCGAAGCGGAACGGACCGGCGGCACGGCGCAGGCCGAGTTCGACCGACTTCGCCGTCTCGATGCCGAGATTGGGATTGCCAATGTCGAAGGTCTCGGTGGCATCATGTCCGCCGCGCGAGAACAGTTCGGCGGGCTTCGGTGCGCGCTCGGTATATTGCGCGGTGATGCTGGCGGAGAGCCCATACCAGGGCAGATCCTGGATCAGACCGATGCTGCCGCTCTTCGGCGTGAAGGTCAGGTTGCGCCCGACCGCCGGCCCGATCGCGCCCGGATCTGCATTGAGATCGAACTCGTTCGGGATCGACGATGGCGTCGTGCCCGACAGCTCGACATGCTCGATGCGGCCGGCGATCTGCGCCTTCGTGGTCTCGGTGAATTTGAACTCGTTGAAGCTGTAGCCCGCGACCCGGGTGTTCTTGTTCGGATCCCAAAGACCGTTGAGAGGGCTGCCGATGTCGTCAGGGCTCGGTGCCGTCAGTTCCTGATGGTTGACCTGCAGGCCGAAGGCCGAAGTAATCGTGGCGAAGCGCGCATTGAACGGCATCATCTGCACCTCGAGCCGGCCTTCCTGCTCCTTGTTGGTGAAGGTCTGGCGCACGCCGTCGCTGGTCGGATCGGTGGCATCCGCGAGGCCGATCTCGTTGTGCTTGTAGTTCGTCGCGCCGACCCAGAAGCGGATCGCCTCGATTGCCGCAGCATCCGGACGATACTCACCCTTGGCCGTGAACTTGGTCTGCTGGCCGGCGATGCGGGTGCCGACTTCGGCGCCTTCGACGCCGGGAATGCGATAGGTCGTGTTGTTCTGCGTGATCGCAGCACCGATATAACCGCCGGTGAAGAAGTAGGAACCGCCGACCGATGCGCCGGCCGACTGGTTCGACGAATTCGGCTGCTTGCCGTTGAAGGCGAGGCCGGGCTCCGCATAGGGATAGCTCGGCACATTATAGTCGCCCGCTTTGCGGCCATAGACGTCGGCATGGACGGCGACGTTGCCGCCGCCAGCATCGAGCAGGATGCCGCCATCGACACCGCGATCCACCGAACTGAACGAGGTGCGGACTTCCGCATTCATGCAGCCCGGCGCCGCGAGACCGGCAGCCGGCGCCTTCACCGGCATGCCGTAGCTCTGGAACGGCGCCGCCGCGGCGCAGTTCGGCAGCGCGTCGGGAATGCGATTGTTGGACGCGCTGACCACGCCGCCGATCGATTGCGATCCGTAGCGCAGCGTCGCCGGGCCGCGGATCACCTCGACCTGATTGGCGGCAAACGGATCCACCGGCACGAAATGATCTTCGCCGAGGTCCGATGCGCCGTTGCTTCCGATGCCGTTTTCGACAATGCCGACACGATTGACGTCGAGACCCCTGATGATCGGCCGGCTCGACGCGCCCGGCGCGTAGCCGGAGCCGGTGATGCCGGGCTTGTTGGCGAGGAGGTCGCCGAGCGTCGAGGCGCCGGAGCGGCGGATCTCGTCATTCGGCACTACGGTGACGGTGGCGAACTGATCGGTGACGATCGGGAGTTCGCCCTGCTGGGCTTGTACAACAGGCTCCGCTTCAACGGGCACCGGGGCAGCATTGCGGTTCGGCGCGGGGCGCGTGATATGGGTATGCGCGGTGCGTGACGGCACCGGCTTGCGGCGCACGATCGGGCTTGGCGCGGTGACTTCCACGGCGGGAAGCTGCGTCTGCGCCAGCGCGGATGGCGGGAGGCAGCTCAGTCCCACCACGGCAGATGTGCCGAACAGGAGGGCGCGCTTGAATTGAATCGACATAGGTTTGTCCTGACTTCACCGGCGGCGCGGTTTGTGCGCTTGAGCCGGGACTCGCGGTGATGCGAATCTGACTTCGGTTACGCTGCCTGCGAGGAATTCGCGGCAGCGATCGTCAAAGGTCGTGTCAGGAAACAGGAGGGCCGCGCGGCTGCGACGCGCCGCTGATGGCGTCGAGATGGTCGAATTCAGCCTCGGCGATCCGCTGCAGCAGGACGGCAGCCTGCGGCAACAGCAGGACCGGCGGCGCGGCGAACAGCGCTGTACCGGCCATCGCCATGACGGCGCAGATGGCGCAGGGATCGGCGCCGCGGTGATGGTGGTCAGTATCTGGAGCGGCCGGTGTCTGCGCAGCTTCGCCGGCAGAGAGGGCGATGGCGGTGTCGAGAGGGGCCGCGTGCACCGTCCCGCCATGGACATGGCCGAACGACAGAACGAGCTGCACCGCCAGCGCGAACAGCGCCAGCTTTGCCCCATTCCTGATATTCGCGCGAAACCACTTCATGCCGACAGGCTGCCCCGGCATCGGTCGGCGGAGAGGTCTGCCAGCACCGATGTTATAATGTAACATCGCGCGACAGGCGGCCGGGTGTCAACGGCCAGTCATCTCCGGACACAGAAACCCGGCCTGCTGTGGGATTACGGCAACGCTTCGCGTCGATGGATGTTGGCCAATCCACGCTGATGATGAGAGGGACCGAAATTGCGCGTTACACCGTCGCGCGCCTTGCAATGGCTGTCGCATGCGCGCTGGCCAGCACACGCGCCGTCATCTTCTGAAATTGCAGCGCTGCCGGCGACAGGCTGCGGCCGGTCTGCTGAATCCAGGACAGTTGCCGCGTGATCGCCGGGCGCACGAGCTGGAAAGCGATCAGACCTGGGTACTGCTCGGTCGGCATCATATAGGAGGGCAAGATCGCATAGCCGATGCCCTTCGCCGTCATCGAAAGCGCCGTGTTGATGAGCGACACTTCGTGGGTCGGGATGAGCACCTTGCCATCGCGCCCCAGCCGTCGGTCGATCTGTGCTCGGATCAGCGTGTCGCGGCGCATCGCGATGGTCGGTAGTGTCGCGAGTTCATCCCACGATAGCGTTTGCATCGCTGCGATCGGGCAACCCGGCCAGCCGATGGCGCTGAGACGCCCTCTCACCAGAGGCGTCAGCGTCACCTCGGGCACCGGGCCATCCACGCTGCCGATGGCGAATTCGGCGTCCGACGCGAGCAGCGCGCTTACAAGCTGATCGGATGCGACATCGCGCATGATGACATCAACGTCGGGATAAGCGGTGCGGAATGTCGCGAGCACTGCCGGCATGAGCGCGGAGGCTGCACCGGCCGATGCGACGAAGACGACTGTGCCGCTCCGTGCTTCCGACAGGCTGCGCATCTGACGCGTGAGGCTGAGCGCGTCGCCCAACATACGCTCTGCGGCTCGAACTG
The DNA here is from genome assembly GCF_013359755.1 of Tardiphaga robiniae. Taxonomy (GTDB): domain Bacteria; phylum Pseudomonadota; class Alphaproteobacteria; order Rhizobiales; family Xanthobacteraceae; genus Tardiphaga; species Tardiphaga robiniae. Next base: position 241,345 of record NZ_JABMCJ010000092.1, read on the forward strand.
CGTCGCGTCCGGCTGCGGTCGGTATACACGACCGTGTCGTGCGGTCGAACATTGGCAGGCCCAACTGCAATTCAAGCTGGCGGAGCAGCAGGCTGACCGCCGCTTGGGTGATGTGAAGTTCTTGAGCTGCGCGCGTCATCGAGCCTGTGCGGCTGACCGCGACCAGTGCTTCCAGTTGGCGAAGGGTGATATTCATGAGGTAATCTTATCAATCAATACTGGAAAAGCGACTTCTCTTATCAAGAGTTGCGGGTAGCTTCAACGTAACGCGCGCAGACGCGGTCGAGGGAGCCAGCCATGCAAGACTATGAGACATCCGTCGTTATCGTTGGCGCAGGGCCTGTGGGCCTCACCGCTGCTCTGGACCTCGCATCCAGAGGGATAGACGTGATCGTGCTCGAGACGCGGCACGCCGGCGAGCCGCCCAATGTCAAATGCAACCATGTTTCGGCGCGATCGATGGAGGTTTTTCGCCGGCTTGGCATCGTGACCCAAATCCGCGACGCCGGTCTGCCGCCCGACTTTCCCAACGATTGCTCGTATCGCACCACCGCAACGGGCATCGAACTCAGCCGGATCGTCATTCCGTCGCGCGCCACGCGCTACACCGCAACGGATGGACCTGACACGTGGTGGCCGACGCCTGAACCGCCGCACCGCATCAACCAGATCTATCTGGAGCCTGTTCTGTTTGCGAACGCGGCCGCCAATCCCAGGATCACGATTTTGTCCCGCACCGAGATGGTGCATTTCGATCAGGACATATCGGGCGTCTCGGTCAAGGCCCGTGGGCTCGATGAGGACCGATCCTTCACCATCCGTGCCCGTTTTCTCATTGGATGTGACGGCGGCCGCTCATTGACACGCAAGCTGATCGGCGCGTCATTTGTAGGAACGCCTGTGATCCAGCGGGTTCAATCGACCCTCATCGATGCGCCGGATCTGAAGACCCTGATGCAGCCCCACACACCAGCCTGGATGGTGCTGGCGCTCAACCCGCGCCGGACCGGCACTGTCGTTGCCATCGACGGGCATGACCGGTGGCTGATCCACAATCACCTCAAGCCGGACGAGCCGGAATTCGACTCGGTCGATCGCGACTGGTCCATCCGTACAATTCTGGGCGTCGGGCCTGATTTCAATTACGAGGTCGTCAGCAAGGAAGACTGGGTCGGGCGCCGTCTTGTCGCCGATCGCTTCCGCGACCGCCGCGCCTTCATCTGCGGGGATGCTGCGCATCTGTGGATGCCTTACGCCGGCTATGGAATGAACGCCGGCATCGCGGATGCGGTTTCGCTCTGCTGGATGCTTGCAGCGCATCTCAACGGCTGGGCGGATGCCGGTCTGCTCGATGCCTATGCGGCCGAACGTCAGCCGATCACCGATCAGGTGTCGCGGTTTGCGATGGAGCATGCGCTGGCCAGCATCAGCCAGCGCGGTGCCGTGCCTACGGTGATCGAGGAAGACAGCGAAGCGGGTGCGGCGGCACGTGCCGCGATCGGCCGCGCCGCCTATGATCTCAACGTGAAGCAATACTGCTGCGCGGGGCTCAATTTCGGCTACTTCTACGATCAGTCACCGGTCATCGCCTATGATGGCGAGGCACCTCCGGCCTATACGATGGGCGATTTTGAACCCTCGACGGTGCCGGGCGCCAGGATGCCGCATGTCTGGCTGAGCGATGGCCGTTCGATCTTTGACGCGATGGGGCCCGGCTATACGCTGTTGCGCTACGATCCGACTTGCGACGTGACTGCGCTGAGAGAGTCCGCGCGCCGCAACGGAGTTCCTCTGACGCTGATTGATCTGTCGATCGCGGATGTCGATGCAGGGCAACCCGCTGAAGCATTGCTGCTGGTGCGGCCAGATCAGCATATTGCCTGGCGTGGTCGCCTCCCTCCGCCGGACCCCGACGCGTTGATTGATCTCATCACGGGCAGAACCGCGTCTACGCATCGGAGCGCAGCCCCGCACCAAAACTCAGCCTCGCATACTGTTTCGGGAGCAATCGCATGACTGTATTCGCTCCGACCCGCAGGATGTTGCTTGCAGGCGCCGCCAGTTCGATCGTGGTCGGTACGACGACGCCCGTGTGGGCCGCCTATCCTGACCAACTCATCAAGATTGTCGTCACCTTTCCGCCAGGCGGCAGCGCCGACATCTTCATTCGTGCGCTTGAGCCGGTGATCGCTGCAGACCTGAAGCAGGGCTTCATCATCGAAAATCGCGGGGGCGCGGGCGGCAATATCGGCATGCAGGCGGTGGCGCAGGCGAAGCCTGACGGCTACACCTTAGGCGTGGCGCCGGCAGGCGCACTGACCATCAACCCTCATATCAGCCCGGCGACGTCTTTCGATCCGATCAAGGATCTGGCACCGATTACGCTGCTTGCCGATATCCCGTTTGTGCTGGTTGCGTCGCCTGACGCCCCATTTGCTACGCTCAAAGAAGCGCTTGCGGCTGCTGCTGCAAAGCCCGGACAACTATCGGTGGGCTATGGCGGCAACGGCACCGTGATGCACATGACGGCTGCGCTGTTTCTCCAAACAACGAATGTCAAACTGACGCTCGTTCCCTATCGGGGCACAGGGCCTGCGGTGACCGATGTCCTTGCCGGGCATATCCCGCTTGCGGTGTTGGACATCCCCAGTTCGCTGGAATTGATCCGTGCCGGGCGACTGAAACCACTTGGCGTCACCAGTGCCAAGCGCGTGCCGTTCCTTCCCGAAGTGCCCACACTCGATGAGCAAGGTGTTGCCGGGTTTGAATCGACGGGCTGGTTCGGCCTCGTGGCTCCCGCCGCGACACCTGGTGACATCGTGACCCGCTTGAATGCCGCCTTCGTCAAGGCTCTGGGAGACCCGGACGTGATCGAGAAGCTGCGGACGATCGGTGCACAGCCGGCACCAATGACGCCGGAAGCCTTCGCGGCCTATATCCGCTCGGAAAGCGCCAAATGGGGGCGTCTCACGCGGGAGATGAACCTCGCGGCGCAATGACCCGCGCCGCCATTGGTTCGTGCTATCGGCTCTCCCGGAGCCACGTCGCAGCGAATGCGCCGAGCAGCAGCAGCAGCCCGATCAGGCCGGCAAACATCGGCAGCACGCCGACGCCGCGGACCACGCTGGCATCGCGCATATGCACGCCCATCCAGCCGTCGCCACGGAAGACGGTCGAGGAGCGCACCGGCACGATGCGCGGCAGCTCGACGCCCGAGCCTTCATTGATCCGTCGGGCGTCGCCACCACTGGCCTGCGCCAGCGGCTTCAGCATCTCGGTGGTCGAGGTGACCTCGGAGAATTCCTTCGGGTTGATCGGGCCGACATTGATCAGCGCCTTCAGCGTGCCGTCGGTGGCCTGCCACAGGCCGAGTTCATCGGCCGGCGTGGTCGCGCGCCACAGGCCGGGCTCGCCGGCTGACAGCGTCAGTTCGCGGGTCTTGCCTGATGGTGAGGTCACAGTCACGGGCTGCACGGCGTCGCCCATGGTCTGGCGCAGCACAACGAGATCCTTGCCCTGACTCTGCAGCTTGAGTGCTTCCTCGTCGAGATCCGGCTGCTTCATCAGCCAGTGCGACGTGCGACGGAGCAGATCGAGATGCGGGCCGCCGCCTTCATAGCCGCGCGCCCACAGCCAGATGTGATCCGACAGCAGCAGCGCGACGCGGCCTTCGCCGGACCGCGACAGCAGCAGCAGCGGCTGGCCGTCGGCGCCAGTCATCACAGGCGGCGTGGTGGTGTTGCGGGTCTCGACGGTGCGGAAGAAGCGGCTCCATTTCGGTGGCTCGGAATTGGAGCCTTCGAGCCCGCGCGTCACCGGGTGACGCTTACCGATATCGCTGAGATGCGCATAGAACGGCTTCTCGCTGACACCGACGGGTTCGGCAGGGAGCACCGAATCCAGCGGTGTGCGCCAGATCGAGGTGTTCGACGCATAGTCGGGACCAGCCGACACCAGCACGGCGCCGCCGGCGCGGACATAGCGCGCGATATTGTCGAAATAGGCGATCGGCAGCACGCCCTGGCGGGCATAGCGATCGAAGATGATCAGCTGGAATTCGTGAATCTTTTGCTGGAACAGTTCGCGGGTCGGAAACGCAATCAACGACAGCTCATTGATCGGCGTGCCGTCCTGCTTCTCCGGCGGGCGCAGAATCGTGAAATGCACGAGATCGATCGAGGCATCGGACTTCAGCAGGTTGCGCCATGTGCGCTCGCCGGAATGCGGCTCGCCGGAGACCAGCAGCACGCGGAGTTTGTCGCGCACGCCATCGATGGCGACCACGGCGCGGTTGTTGACCAGCGTGAGTTCGTTGTCGAGTGGCGAGGCTTCGATCTCGACGATGTTCGGACCGGCATGTTTGATGTCAATATCGACCGACACGGTCTGGCCCGACAGCACCGTGCGCTCGCTCAGCGTATCGCCGTCGCGGCGGATGGCGACACGGGCGCGCTCGCCGGTGACACCCTGATCGTCCAGGCGAAACGTAACGCGTTGCGACTGGCCGACGATGCCAAATCTGGGAGCAGCCGTGATGGCGATGCGGCGATCACGTTCGTCCTTGCGGCCGGTGATCAGCGCATGCACCGGCGCATTGAAGCCGAGACCCGCGACATTGGCCGGGATGTCATGGACACGGCCGTCGGTGATCAGGAAGGCGCCCGCGACACGGTCTGTCGGCACGTCGGAGAGAGCGGAGGACAGTGCGCCGAACAATTTGGTGCCGTCGGTTTCGCCATCAGCCTGTCCGGCTTCGACGACACGGACCTCGAGGCCCTTGACCTGCTTCAGCCGGTCGACCAGCTGCTTCTGCGCTTCCTCGGTTTCCTTGGTGCGCGCGCCGAAATTCTGGCTCGGGCTCTTGTCGATGACGACGGCGGCGACCGATGTGAGCGGCTCGCGCTCCTCGCGTGTGAAGGAGGGATTGGCGAGTGCCAACAGGATCAGCGCCAATGCGGCCACACGCACGGCGGCACCGCGTGCACGGCCGAGCAGTAGCAATGCTGATATCGCGACGATGGCGGCGAGGCCGATCCACAGCACGATGGTCGGGACGAGGGGCGTAAACGCGATGCCGTATTGCATGTCGCGCTCCTATTGTCCGAGACGTTCGATGAGCGCCGGCGCGTGCACCTGATCGGCCTTGTAGTTGCCGGTCAGCGTGTACATCACGATGTTGACGCCGGCGCGGAACGCGAATTCGCGTTGCCGCGGTTCGCCGGGCGTCAGCGGCAGCATCGGCTGGCCGTCCGGCCGCATTGCCCAGGCGCCGGCGAGATCGTTCGAGGTGATGATGATCGGCGATACGCCGTCGCCGCCGCGAGCCGGACGCGAGGCAGCGTCATCGCCATCGTCGCGCGGCAGGGTCTCGACCCAGGTCGGTCCGGAATTGAAGCGGCCGGGGAAGTCGCGCAGAAGATAGAAGGTCTTGGTCAGCACATGTTCGCGCGGCACCGGCTCGAGCTCGGGCACATCGAGCGAGGACAGGATATTGCGCAGCGTCAGCATGCCCGGCGTCTGCGACTCGCCATTAGGTCCGGGCGGCGCCTCGACGGCGTCGCGGGTGTCGAACAGCACCGTGCCGCCTTGCTTCATGTAAGCATCAATGCGGTTGATGGCTTCCTGCGGCGGCTTGGCCGCGCCGGGAATGATCGGCCAGTAGATCAGCGGGAAGAATGACAGTTCGTCGCGAGAAGGATCGACACCGACCGGTTCGCCGGCTTCCAATGCTGTGCGCTGCGCGAGAAACAGCGTCAGTCCGGTCATACCCGACTTCACGATCGAGTCGACATCGGCATTCCCCGTGACGACATAGGCCAGACGCGTCTGAGACACCGCCTTGACTGCGAAATCGTCGCTGGCCGGATCGGCGCGTGACGGCGTCGGCGCGCCGATCACACTCGTCAGCGCGAGAGCAACTGCGAGTGCGGTAGATACAGCGCGGCGACGGAACATCGCGGCAATGGCACCGCCGAGCAGCGCGACGATGATCGCGTCCACCAAAAACAGCGCCAGCGCCGTGGAGAGCAGGATGCCGCGAAGGTCGCGAGGTTCGGCATTGGTGTAGCTGGCGCGGTTGGCCTTCAGGCCTGAGAAATCGATAGGCTCAATGCGATCGGCCGATGCCAGCGCATTCACCGCGAGCGGGCCATCGGCAGGGCCATAGAAGCCCGGCGGGTGATCGAGCGTGGCGCGGTCGCGATAGTCAGCGGCGAGCGGCTTGGCCGTCGATGGCGGCGGGGTGAAGGCACCGAAACCATCAAGGGTGCGCAGCGGCGCAACCGTTTCCGCGCCGGTCTCGCCGGCGACACCTGCGCCGGGCGTGGACGTATAGCCGGAGATATCGACGACCCTGCGCAGCATTTCGACGAAGGTGCCAGACAATGGCAGATCGGACCAGCGCATATCGGCGCTGACATGGAACAGGGTGACGAGACCTTTGCCGCGGCGTTCGCCGGTGACCAGCGGCGTGCCATCGACCAGCGACGCCCAGCTCTTTGAGGCCAGCGCAGCGTTCGGCTCGGCGAGCACCTGGCGGTTCACGGTGATGTCTTTCGGGACAGGCAGACCGGCGAAGGGACCATCGGCGGCGAAGGACGCCAGATGTTGCGGCTTCTCCCAGGTCAGGCTGCCGCCGAGGCTGCGGTCGCCGCGGCGCAGTTTAACCGGGACGAGATCGTCATCGCCTTGCGCGAGGCGTGGGCCGGCAAAGCGCACCAGCACACCGCCTGCATCGATCCAGGCATTCAGACGCTCGCGGATTTCCGGCGACAGCGTGCCGACATCGGCCAGCACGATCATCGGAAGTTTCTGGTCCAAAAATTGCGTGATCGCCTGTTGCGGCGCCCCGCGATCGCCGAGGCGGACGTCAGCGAATGGCGCCAGCGCGCGCGTTAGATAGAAGGTCGAGGCTAGCAGCGGCTGCGCGGTATCGTTGGTGGCGCCCGAAACGATGCCGATGGCGCGACGGCGCCAGCGCTTGTCGAGCAGTTGCACGGCGCCGGCGGAGCGTTCGCCGGTGATTTCAAGCCGCGCGATGTCGTTGCGCAGTTCCACGGGCAGATCGAACGAGGCTTCGGTCTCGCGGTCGTTCGGTGTGAACAGGAACTTGGCTTCGCCAACCGGCGATCCCTTCTGGTCGAGGCCGCGCACCACGCCGCCGTCCGGGCCGCCGCTATTGGCGCGCAGCACCTTCACGGTCATCTTCGCCGCGGCATTTTCCGCTGCGACCAGCGCATGGGCCGGCGTGGCGCCGCCGTCATAGATGGTCAGTGTGCGGTCGCCGATGGTCTTCGCAAGGCCTTGCGTGAAATCCGCGCCACGGCCGGTGTCGACGCCGTCGGAGAGCCAGACGATTTCGCTGTCGCCGGTGGCCTTCAGGAAGCGCTCCAGCGCCGGCAGCGTATCGACGCGGTCGATGGCATAGGGCTTCGGCGAGAGCTGGCGCAGCGCGACGCGTGCGGTGCCGCCGGGTAGCATTGTGATGTCGCGGTTCGGTTCCGACAGCGGAACAAGGGCCACGCCGCGGCGATTGCTGTCGGCATTGGCAATCAGCTCATCCGCCGCCTTGACGCGAGCGTCCCAGCTCGCCGCGGCGCTCCAGCCATCGTCCAGCAAAATCGTCAGCGGGGCGTTGCTGCCGGCAGCTCCGGTCTGCGGATTCCAGACCGGGCCGGCGGCAGCAAAGATGATCAGTGCCGCAGCCAGCAGGCGCAGCAGTGTCAGCCACCACGGCGAGCGCGACGGGGTCTCTTCCTTCGGCGTGATATCGAACAGCAGACGTGTCGGCGGAAACGCGATGCGCTGCGGGCGCGGTGGCATCACGCGCAGCAACCACCATAGCACCGGAAGGCTGATCAGGCCGAGCAGCAGCAGCGGTTGGGCGAAGGCGAGCGGAAAGCCACCGATCATGCTGAACGTCCTGCCTTGACCATGCTGCCGCCGCCGGCAGATTTGTTGACCATCATGCCGCCATGCAGGAACAGCAGCAGCTCAGCCGCCGAGCGGCTGGTGGTGTGTGTCGAGAACAGCCAGCCGAGTTTGGCGGTTTCAGCGCGGATTTCCTCGCGATGCGCGGCGACGCGGGCGACGTAGTCTTCGGCCCAGGTCTGTGCACGGCCGGCGGTGATGACATTGCCGCTTTCCGGCTCGACGAATTCGACGCGGCCGGAATAAGGGAAACTCTCCTCGGCGGGATCGACGACCTGCACCAGTGCGCCATGCGCGCCGGATGACGACAGACCGGCCAGCATCTCCTTGATCTCCGGCATCGGCGACCAGAAGTCGCCGAGCACCACGATCTCGGCCAGTGCTGAGGGCACAAACGAAGGTGGCAGGCTGGCGCGGTTCGTCGTGTCGTGCAGCATCGCCTGCGCCATCTTGTCGATGACGCTGCGGCTGGACGTCGGATTCATCAGGCCGGGCACGCCGACGCGTTCACCGCCGGCCACCAGCAATTCAGCCAGTGCGAAGGTGACGATCAGCGCGCGTTCGAGCTTGCTGTCGCGCGCGCCCTTGGAGGCAAAGGCCATCGACAGCGACCGGTCCGGCCACAGCCAGACTGTGTGCGCGGCTTCCCATTCCTGCTCGCGGACATACAAATGATCGTCGCGCGCCGAACGGCGCCAGTCGACATTCTGCGACGGTTCGCCGGAGACGAAGCGACGATATTGCCAGAAACTTTCGCCATGGCCGGCGCGGCGCCGGCCATGCAGGCCATGGATGACGGTCGCAGCAATGCGCCGGGCCTCCAGCACCAGACGTGGCAATGACGCAGCAAGCGAACGGCTTTCACCATCGGCGCGGCGGACTGCGATGATCTCCTGCGTGGCGTGATCCGGCGCTGCGGCCATTAACCGATCCGCGTCTTGAGCTGACGGATGACGTCGGGGACTGTGCGACCTTCGGCACGCGCCGAGAAGGTCAGCGCCATACGATGCTTCAGGATCGGTTCGGCGAGATAGAGCACGTCGTCGATCGACGGCGCGAGACGGCCATCGAGCAATGCACGGGCACGCACTGCCAGCATCAGCGACTGTGACGCGCGAGGACCTGGGCCCCAGGCGATCAGCTTGCTGGCATCGCCTGCGTCCGGTCCCGGACGTGCCGAGCGCACCAATGTAAGAATCGCTTCGACCACGCTGTCGCCGACCGGCAGACGGCGGATTAGGCGCTGCGCGGTAATCAGCGTTTCAGCGGTCACGGCAGCCTTGGCGATGGTTTCTTCGGCGCCGGTGGTTTCGAACAGGATGCGGCGTTCAGCATCGCGATCCGGATAATCGACGTCGATCTCCATCAGGAAGCGATCGAGCTGCGCTTCCGGCAGCGGATAGGTGCCTTCCTGCTCCAGCGGATTCTGCGTGGCCAGCACATGGAACGGCTTCGGCAGATCGTGCCGGGCGCCGGCGACGGTGATGTGCTGTTCCTGCATCGCCTGCAGCAATGCGGATTGCGTGCGCGGCGAGGCGCGGTTGATTTCGTCGGCCATCAGAAGCTGTGCGAAGACAGGTCCCGAGATGAAGCGGAACGAGCGCTTGCCGGCGACGCTCTCGTCCAGCACTTCGGCGCCGAGAATGTCTGAAGGCATCAGGTCGGGGGTGAACTGGATGCGCTTGGCATCGAGGCCGAGCGTGACGCCCAGCGTTTCCACCAGCTTGGTTTTGGCGAGGCCCGGAACACCGATCAGCAGCGCATGGCCGCCGGACAGAATGGTCACCAGCGTGTTTTCGACGACGCGTTCCTGGCCGAAGATGACAGTGGAGATAGCTTCCTTGGCGGCGCGCATCTGGCCAGCCACCTGTTCCGCGGAGCGGACAATCACGTCTTCGAGTTTCTCGACACTGTCAGCGCCAGCCATCCATTGCTCCTTCGGGTGAACGGCGCCTGAAACACGCCGCCGCATTTGTCGTCACGCCATCTTAGTATTCCATGGACCTGATGCTAAACTTAAGCGAAGGCCATGTATTTGTTGAATTAAACTATCCCCACAATATCGGGATGCGGCTATGAACTGCATCACGTTGTGGCGAGTTTGAATGTGACACCGCACGTTTCAAGACTTGAGGTTCAAGACTTGCACCAAACGTGCCAAATGGCAGTGGTAAAGTCAGGGCAAACAATGGCGAAGCAAGGGCAGATCGCAAATCAGGGGCTGGATGGCCTGACAACTGCGGCGAAGGATGCGGCGGCCAACGGTAAAGCCGGCAAGGGCCTGCCGCCGGTGCATCTGTGGAATCCGCCATTCTGCGGCGATCTCGACATGCGAATCGCTGGCGATGGTACGTGGTTCTATTTGGGGACGCCGATCGGCCGGCCCGCATTGGTGCGGTTGTTCTCAACGATCCTGAAGCGTGAGGGCGGCAAGCACTTTCTCGTGACCCCCGTGGAAAAGGTCGGCATCACCGTGGACGATGCCCCATTTCTCGCCGTCGAGATGCTCAAGGAGCAGGACACGCGCGGCACGGTGTTGAAGTTTCGCACCAATGTGGACGATTGGGTGGAGTGTGACAGCATACACCGGCTGCGATTCGAGATGGCTGAGGACGGCGGGTTGACGCCCTATCTGCATGTCCGCAGTGACCTATGGGCCAAGGTGACGCGGGCGGTCTATTACGATCTGGTTGACATGGGCGAGGAGCGGATGGTCGATGGTACTGCGATGTTCGGCATCGCCTCCGCGGGCGCGTTTTTCGCCATGGCCGATGCGGAGCAGGTGAGGGAAGCTACATAAGTGAGCCGGGCGAATGAGCCGATGCTGAAGACCGACGCGGATGCCGCGGATATCGGTTCAGTTGAGTTTTTCAAGCGGGCGAAGGCACGCCTGAATTTCGATGTGCCAGAGGGGCTCACCGATGCCAGCATCATTCCCGTCACCGGCGATGCCGGCAACGACCGCATGATCCAGATTGTGGCGCAGGAGCGGCCGATCCGTCCGGCCGCGGTCCTGATCGGCATCGTCGAACACGAACAACCAACCGTGCTGCTTACCCAGCGCTCCGCGCATCTCAACGATCATGCCGGACAGATCTCGTTTCCCGGTGGCAAGATCGATCCGACCGATGTCTCGCCGCTGGACGCCGCGTTGCGCGAGGCCGAGGAGGAAATCGGTCTCGATCGCTCCTTCGTCGAGCCGATCGGCTATCTCGACCTGTATGCGACCGGCTTCGGCTTTCGCATCCTGCCGACGCTGGCGCGGGTGAAGCCGGGCTTCAGTCTCACGATCAACGAGAACGAAGTCGAAAGCGCATTCGAGGTGCCGCTGGCGTTTCTGATGGACCCCGCCAATCATCAGTTGCACAGCAAGGAATTCCGCGGCATGGAGCGGTCCTATTACGCGATGCCGTTCGCCGAACGTTATATTTGGGGCGCTACCGCAGGCATCCTGCGCGTGCTGTATGAACGGATCGTGCTCACATGATCCGTCCGGTTCTGACCGAAGTCGGCATTTTCCTCATCCCGTTCGCTCTTTATGCCATTTTCCTCATCGCGACCAAGAATGGCGTGACACTGAAATCGTCATGGCCGATGCCGGTGATGATCAGGCTCGCCATCGCTGCCGCCGTGCTGGTGATTGTCAGCCTCGTGCTGCTGGCGCAGTTTTCCGGCGCGCCGCCGGGATCGACCTATGTCCCGGCGCATATCGAAAACGGCAGGCTCGTTCCCGGGGTCGAAAAATGAGCGTGCGCAAACTGCACGACGCGCCGTGGCTCACGTCAGGACCGTCCGGGCAGGTGCTGGCGCTGCTCAATGGCAATGGCGAGGAAGCCCGCGCGGTCGGCGGCGCTGTGCGCAACGCTCTGATGAAATTGCCAGTGGGCGAAATCGATATAGCCACGACGGCCATGCCCGATGAAGTGATCCGCCGCGCCAAGGCGGCCCATATCAAGAGCGTCCCGACGGGCATTGAGCACGGTACGGTGACGCTGGTGGTCGATGGCGCACCGTTCGAGGTCACGACATTGCGCGAAGACGTCGAGACCTTTGGCCGCAAGGCCAAGGTGGCGTTCGGGCGCGACTGGAAGCGCGATGCCGAACGACGTGATTTCACGATGAACGGCCTTTCGGCATCCATCGACGGCGTGGTGCATGATCATGTCGGAGGCCTGTCCGATCTCGATGCCCGGCGGGTGCGCTTCATCGGCGATCCCGACCGGCGCATCGCCGAAGACTATCTGCGTATTCTCAGGTTCTTCCGCATTCATGCCGCCTATGGCGCCGGGACGCCGGATCGCGAGGGCTATCTCGCCAGCATTCGTGGCCGTGATGGACTGGCGGGAATATCGGCCGAACGTATCAGGATGGAGCTGCTGAAGCTGCTGGTGGCCGATGGGGCCTTCACGGCGGTGGATGCGATGGTCGATGCCGGCCTGATGCTACGGATCGCGGGCGGCGTCACCTACAAGGGACCATTCGCGGCGATGATCGCCATCGAGCAGGTGCTTGGGCAAAAACCCGATGCGGTTCTGCGGCTTGGCGCGCTCGGCGTGGCCGTCACCGAGGATGCGCGGCGGCTTGCGCAAAAGCTGCGGCTGTCCAATGACGAAACAAAGGCCTTGGATTCCATGGGCCATCGCTGGTGGCGGCTGAAGGGCATGGATGAATCCCATGCCCGGCGGCGGCTCTATCGCTTGGGCGAAACCCGTTATCGCAACCGCATGATGCTCGCCTGGGCCCGCGCCGGCCGCGATGCCGATGTAGAGGCGTGGAAAACGCTCGTAACCTTGCCGGAACGATGGACACCGCCGGTGTTTCCGCTCAGGGCCGCCGACTTCATGGCGCGCGGCATCGCCAAGGGCCCGGCGCTCGGCCATGTGCTGGCGCTGGCGGAAGATGCCTGGCTGGCGCTGGACTTTCCGATGGAGGTCGATGTGTTGACTGTTATCGCCGACCAAACGATTGCGCGATTCAAGCACGACCATCAGCTCTAAGTCTCGACGGTACCATGAAGCACGTCATTCGCCCCGGTTCTGCCGATATCAGCGATGATGCCGACGTCGTTGTGCCGTGGTGGAGTTTTACCAAGACGCTGATTGCCGCCGCGGCACTGACCATGGTGCGTGATGGACAGTTGCGTCTGGATGATGCGTTGCCGGGCGAGTCCTTTACGCTCCGCCAGTTGTTGCAGCATCGCGCCGGTCTGGCCGACTACGGTTCTGTTACGGCCTACCATGCGGCTGTCGCTGCCGGTGAAGACGCCTGGCCGGTGGATCAGCTGCTGCACTCAGTTTCTGCTCTGCATGCCGGAATTGAGCCGGGCCATTTCGCCTATTCGAATGTCGGCTATTTGCTGGTCCGGGAACATCTCGAACGCGTGAGCGGGCTGGGGCTCGATGCCTTGATACGACACCGGTTGCTCGAACCCTTCGGTGTGGTCGGGCCGCGCATCGCCAATCAACGCAGCGATCTCGCCGATGTCCGGATGGGCAATGCGCAGTCCTACGATCCGCGCTGGGTCTATCACGGGCTGGCGGTCGGGACATTGCGCGATGCCGCAATGCTATTGCACCGCTTGATGACGACGGACTTGCTGCCTGTGGGGCTGCGCGACGAGATGTGCCACGGAATCGCAGTGGGTGATCCCGGTACAGGACGTCCGTGGCAACACGCGGCTTACGGCCTTGGCGTTATGGCTGGAACGACAACCAGTAATTTACGCGTCGTCGGGCATACCGGCGGAGGTCCGGGCAGTGGCATCGCCGTCTATCATTGTCCCGAACATGCGCAAGCAACCGTTGCGGTCTTCGCGACCGACGGTGCTGCAGGCAATATCGAGGCGGACGCGTTCAAACTCGGTCTGCAAAGATGAGCAACAAGCCGCCGCCGGACATTTGCGCCCGGCGGCGGACGGCCTGATCAGGCCACTTTGCTCTTGTGCTCTTCTTCTTCGTCGTCGTGTTCTTCAGCTTCGTCCTCTTCGCTCTCGTCTTCGTCGTCATGCGGGATGACGAGGGCGAGTTCGAGCACGGCACGCGGAAGGGTCTCGCGGAACAGATCGCCTTCCTCGCCCAGCCAGATGCATTCGATGTTGTCGCCGTCAACGTCGGCCACGGTCAGCGGGCAACCGCCCGACTTCAGCATGACGACATCGCCTGATTTCAATTCCATGGTCGGCTCCCGAAATGTGTTTGACGCGTGCTGAGTCTAGCTGCGCGTCATGACAGGCCGAACACGGAGATGTTTCTACCAGCTATTTTTGCTGAAGCAGTTTTGCGAGTTCCGCGCTGAGGCCGACGCTCTCCAGCGCAGGCGGCGGGCTGCTGTCGAGACCTTTCGCTGCTGCGGCGATCACGGCACGCGTGCCGGTTTCGACGGAACACAAGACGGGTACCGGCACGTCAGCTTGGATGCGAGACGCAAGGCCGGCGAGTGCTGCGCCGCCAAGGATCACGACCTCGGCCCCGTCGTCCGTGGCACATGCGGTGCAGGCGCTGGCGAGTGCGGCCAGTGCTGCATCGGGGTTTCTCGCGATATCGCCGCCGGTCGGTGCGACGGTGCGCACCTTGGCGAGCTTGTCGGCCAAGCCGATGCTCCCGACGAACTCCCGGAGCATCGGCCCCCAGAGCGCGCCGCCCGTCACAATGGCGAAACGGCCGCGTCTGGATGCTTCGATGCACGATGCCTCCGCCATGCCGACCACGGGGACATCAGCGATCTCGCGCAAAGCCAGCAGGCCAGGGTCGCCGAAACAGGCGAGATAGACGGCATCGCAGCGGTCGCGATGCGTCGCATAGGCGTCGAGCGCCGCATGGCCTGCGATGGCCGCCGAGGCGCGCGTCGAGATGTAACGCGCTCCGAACCGGCCGGTCACCGGCACAAAGGTCGCGACATCGCCGGCTATGACCTCGACATGCCGTTTCACCAGCGTGGTGACGCTCTCGGTGGTGTTGGGATTGATCAACAGAATGCGCACAGGGGGGCTCTCGATGAGTCCGTCCACTATAGGCGTCAGCGCGGGAAATGCACGGCGATCATCGAAACGCATGCGGGAGCGCATATGGCGTGCCGCTCGCGGTGGTCTTAGCTACCGGCGCCGTAATAGGCTTCGCTGCGGATGATCTGGTGATCGGCGTCGAAATCCATCATTTCGCAGGCCCGAGTCGGTCCACCGGGCAGCGGCGCGCTCCACCAGACCGTCAGGCGCTGTAACTCGCCGTCCCAGGCGGTGCTTTCCAGGGTGAGGCGCGGCTCTGTCAGCCCGCCATAGGCCGCATGCCAGTAGGTGCGAATGGCGTCGCGTCCCTTTATGGTGGATGATCCCGCCAGTTTCGTTGCCAGCGGGCTGCGCATCTCACCTTCGGGAGCAAAATGATTAACGATCGTATCGATCGCAAGCCGATTCCAGTCGGTAGCCCATTGCTGCGCGAATGCCATCGCGTCCTGCCGCGTCAACATGCATCCTGTCTCCCTGTCGTGAGCCTTCGATGAGCCCATCTTCTGTGAAGCCTAACACCGCCCGCAATCAAGTCAATGTTATTGACCTGAAGAAGCTCGATCCACTCGATGATGCACTGGCGCTGATGTATTTCGGATGGCGCGGGATGACGCGTGCGGCTGACGAGTATCTGGCGACGGTCGGTCTGTCTCGGGTTCACCATCGCATTCTCTATGCCGTGCTGCGCGGCGAGGGCATTACGATGTCGGATCTACTGGCGATCCTGCAGATTTCGAAACAGGCGCTGCATCGCCCGATGAAGCAATTGCTCGATGAGGGCTATGTGGCCGTCAAGCGCGATCCGACGCGGCATCGTTTCAAGATTCTTGAACTGACGCCCGCCGGCCGCGCGGTCGAGCGCATCGCATCCGGTCATGAGCGTAAGATCATGGCCCGCGCCTTCAAGAAGGCGGGGGCGGGCAGCCAGGCCGCATGGTCGGCGGTGATGGCGGAGGCGGCGCGCGACTAGCCAAGTTCAGGTCTTAAGGTCAACAATATTGACTTGAAAGGCAAGCTCTGCCATCCCGGTCCCATAACAAGGATGTTCACGGGACGGCGGAGGCAAACATGACAACTGAGATTGGTGACGCGAGCAGCGGCCTGAAGCTTGTGCAGCAGGCCTTCGCCGCAGGCGGATTTGCGCGCGGCATCGGCCGCACACTCGGCATCAAGGGCGAGTCCGCAGAGCAGGGCAAGGTTGTGCTGGTCGGCTCGCCGAACGAGGATCACTACAATCCGCTCGGAACGGTGCATGGCGGTTACGCAGCCACGATGCTGGACGGCGCTATCGCATTGGCAGTGCAGACCTCGCTACCTGCGGGCACTGGTTACGCGACGTTCGATCTCAAGGTCACCTATATCCGTGCCATGACGGCCGCGTCAGGGCCGATCCGCGCCGAAGGCCGTATCATTCACATGGGGCGCAGGATGGCTGCTACGGAGGGCACACTAACCGACAAGGATGGCAGGCTTTGCGCGCATGCGACCGCGACCTGCATGATCACAGGGAAAGACTAGAGCATGATCCCGAAAACTGGATTCCGCTTTTCGCCGACAAACGAATTCGTTTGTCGAGAGATCATACTCCAATAAAGACTCTAACCCTTCGGACCGAAATATACGCAGCTCTCGTTGCAGCTGTCGCGAAACACGCCGACGCGGACGACCGGAGCCTTGTCGGCGACGCGGTCCCAGATGAAGCGCGAGAGATTTTCCAGCGTCGGAATGCCGATCGCTTCGATCTTGTTGAGAAACTTGTGGTCGAGCGTCTTGCGCAGCTCATCGAGGCTGCGGTCGAGCAAGCCGAGATCCATCACCATGCCGGTCACGGGATCCGGCACGCCGCGGATGGTGACTTCGGCGCGGAAGGAGTGGCCATGGATTTCCTGGCTCACTTCGCCGAGCGTGGTGTGGGACAGCGCATGCGCTGCCTCGAAGCGAAACGATTTGGTCAATTCCCACATCGGAAGTCGTCGTCCTTAGAAGTCCAGGTCCTTAGCGGATCCCAAGTGTCTTGTGTGTCTGCACGCTCAGTCGCCATTGCGGATGGCGCAGGCAATAGTCCACCGCGTCAGCGGTATTGCTGATGGCGTCCGGGCCGTCCATCGGCTGCAACGAGAAACGCTCGAAGGTGAGGCCTTCGAATTTCTCCGGCATCGCCTGTGGTTGCGGATAGACCAGCTTCAATTCGTGTCCGCTGTGCACCACCAGTTCCGCACCGGCCTTCGGGCTGACGCAGATCCAGTCGATGCCTTCGGGCGGCGCGACCGTGCCGTTGGTCTCGACGCCGATCTCGAAGCCGCGCGCATGCAATGCGTCGATCAGTTCGGCGTCCACCTGCAGCAGCGGCTCGCCGCCGGTCAGCACCACATAGCGGTTATCGGAAGGGCCCACCCATTGCGCGGCGATGGTGTCGGCGAGCTGGTCGGCGGTGGGGTAACGACCGCCCAGCGTGCCGTCCATACCGACGAAGTCGGTGTCGCAGAACTGGCAGGTGGCCTCGGCGCGGTCCTGTTCCCGGCCCGTCCAGAGATTACAGCCGGAAAACCGGCAGAATACAGACGCGCGGCCGGCATGGGCGCCTTCGCCCTGTAGTGTCAGGAAAATCTCTTTGACCGCGTAACTCACTGTCTTAGCTCTCTAAAACCGGCATGCCCGATCCGGCTCGGGCACATCTCGGTTCCATATGGGGTAAGCCGCGGCTCTTAGCACGGCTGGCCGGTGGATGTCCCGGCCGATCACCGACATGTCAATTGCGATGTCCGGCGCGGGCCGCCAAAGGTCGATGACATCACGTCAAATTGTCGCACCTGGATACCATGCAGCCGTCGCTCGTCACATCCGGCAGTTCTGCCGCCGCCACGCGTACGTGCGGGACCTGCACCATGTGCTGCAAGGTCTATCGCATCGACGACCTCGCCAAGCCGGCCGGCAAGTGGTGCAAGCACTGCGCGATC
Source organism: Tardiphaga robiniae (assembly GCF_013359755.1). Classification (GTDB taxonomy): domain Bacteria; phylum Pseudomonadota; class Alphaproteobacteria; order Rhizobiales; family Xanthobacteraceae; genus Tardiphaga; species Tardiphaga robiniae. The sequence goes on from NZ_JABMCJ010000092.1 coordinate 259,231, forward strand.
GCGCAGGGCTGCAAGATCTATGACACCCGGCCGCAGCAATGCCGCGCCTTCGATTGCGTCTGGATCCAGGACGACGAGATGCCGGAATCCTGGAAGCCGGAAAACTCCAAAATCGTGTTCTCGGTCTATCCGACCACCGGGTTCATCTATGGGCAGGTCGATCCCGGCTCGCCTTTCGCCTGGCAGAAGGAGCCGATCCATTCCGGCCTGATCGCCTGGTCGGAGAAGCTGCTGGCAGAACGTCGCCACCTGCTGATCTTCGTTGGTGGCAATGCCACGCTGATCATGCCCACCGGCCCGGTGCCGATCGGTCCGATGTCGCCGGCGGATGGCTTCATCATCCGCGAAACCTTCACGGCGAAGGGCAAGGACTACATCGCCACGCGTGTGCCGAGCGGGCGGTAGTCAGCCCATCTCGGGCATCAACCCTCAGCGTAACGGCACGTTCAGTCGGTCGCCTATGAGCTGGTAGAGACGCGAGGCGACTACGGCCACGAGCGTCAACGCAACAACCAGTATTGCGCCGAACCACAGCGTACTCACAACCATACCCACATGGTTTCTCGAGCCCACCAGCGGTGCGACCGCAAGAGCAAGCAAGCCGATTGGAATAAGCGGCAGGATCGTTGCCATGAGCACGAACCAGATGTGACGGCGTGTGTCGCTTACTGCATTTTGCCAGGTGGCTCCCGGGGCATCGACAGCCACCGCCGGTAGAAGTGCGAGGCAATACTGGACGGCGACCAAGCCGGTGAGATGGATAATGGTCACGACCACCGAGCGACTGGAGCCGGGGAATGATTGACCAGCGCTATAATAAACAGGACCTCTTGGCGTCGTGAGGGCTTCCAGAAGTGATGGCACGCCCATGATGAAAACAGCCAAAGCGAGCCAGCCGAAATATGACTGGAAACGCGGTTCGGACGGTGTGAAATCGTATTGCTGGGTCAATTCGCCGAGCACGACAAGTCGATGGATTGCTAGCAAGAACGGCGTCAGCAGGAAACATAATCCGGTCGTTATCGTTTGTCGGGCAAGCGCTTGTGCGATTGGATCTCGTGTCAGGAACAACGGTCCAATCAGCGCCGCCACAGTGCCGATGGATACGATCGCAGTCGCGATCAGTGCAGGAAGCCAAGCCGTTCGTAGGGCATGATACAAATCCCAGTAGGCCCATACGAGCATGTTGAGAACTGACGGACGGGTGCGAGTCATCAAGGGTCTCCCGATAATGACCGGTATCAGTATCCCGTCCGTCTTAAAGACGTCGCTGCGCGCGTCGTTAACAAATCATGACGTTTGTCGAAGAACGTGCCTCAGAGTCCTCTGTTTGTATGAACGTGATGCTGTCCGAAAATCGGCGGCCGCTTCTCGGGGTCGCGCTCTAGCCGCGCGTCTGCCTGAGCGCTTCACCGAGCGCCATGGCCACCGTCATCGCCAGATTGATCGAGCGCAGATCCTGGCGCATCGGAATCACCAGCCGTGTATCGGCAGCCGCTGCGACGTCGTCCGGCACCCCGGCGGATTCCCGCCCGAACATCAGGATGTCATTGGTGTCATAGCGATGATCGAGATAGGGCTCCGCGCCCTTGGTGGTGAACAGCGCGAGGCGATGACCGGCCTTGCGCCGCCAGTCCTCGAAATGCCGCCATGAATCGTGCCGGACGATCGATACCTGATCGAGATAGTCCATGCCGGCGCGGCGGAAATGGCGGTCGGAGGTCGGAAAGCCCGCCGGTTCGATAATATGAGCTTCGACATCGAGACAGGCACAGAGCCGCAGGATGGTGCCGGTGTTCTGCGGAATGTCAGGCTGGTAGAGGGCGATGCGCACGGCGGACTTTCTCCGGCCGCATCTTGATCGACGCGACCCATGTCAGGCGATAGCGCCTGACATGCAGTCGGACAAGGCCGGCGGCTCTATTCCGCCGGCGCGAGTCGCGTATTCGAACGTGCTTCCGTTGTCTCGCGTACCTTCACGCGTGCGCGGCGCTTGCGCCACCAGATCACCACGCCGGTCACTGAGAGCGCCGCCACGACCAGGCCCATCGCCGAAATCAGGATGCGGCCGGGCAGACCCAGGATTCGTCCCGAATGCATCGGGAACTGCATCTGCACAAAGATGTCGGCGGCGGTGCCGACCCAGGGCAGCTTGGCGCCGAGCGGACGGCCGTCTTCGCTGTCGTAAAAAAGCGACGGCGGGCCGACGCCTGCGGCGCCGTGATCGTCGCCAGGCTCGAAGAAGAACACCTGATACACGCCGTGTGCCGGGCCGTAGAACAGCGAGCCGATCGGTGTGGTCCAGCCGCGCGCCTTGCCGTCGGCGGTGGCGCGTTCGAGGATCTGGGCCCAGGTCATCTTGGGTTCGATCGGATTATCGAGGTGACGATACTCACGCTGCTCGTAAGGCGTCGGCGTGTAGTCCGAGAACTTCTTCATCAGCGGCGAGAACACCTCGAAATAGAGGTTCAGCGAGAACGCCGTGAAGGCGATGATGAAGAGCAGGGCCCAGGTCCACAGGCTGAAGGCGCGGTGGATGTCGAAATTGATCCGGTAGGCGCTGCCCGAGGTCTTGATCATCCAGGCCGGCTTCCAGCGCGCCCAGAACCCCTTGCCTAGTTCGCGCGCGACGGCGGGAGCGGCTCCCGCCTTGACGCGTTTGCGCGATGGCAGTGTCAGATAGAATCCGATGAAGCAATCGATGGTCCAGATGATGGCGATGACGCCGAGGATGCGCATGCCCCAGCGGTCGCTGCCCCAGAATTCCGGGATGTGCATCGTGTAGTGCAGCTTGTAGAGAAACGAGACGAAGTTCTCGCGGGTCACGGGCCAGACGGCGCCCCAATAGCGGCGGCCGAGTTCCTCACCGGTGTTGGGATCGAGGAAGATCTGATTGTAATCGAGCGTGTAACGCTTGCTTGTCGTGGGATCGATCCGCGGCAGAACAAAGAACGAGAGCGACTCATTCTTTTCCGGCGTCATGTACATGTGGATCACGCGCGCGCGCGGATCGCGCTGCTCGATCAAGCCCGCGAGTTCGATCGACGGTTTGGCGGGGCCTGCGGTGGTGACATCCTTCAGCTTGCTGTTGAGAAGATCGTCAAGCTCGTGATCCCACGAGATAACCGCGCCGGTGACGCCCGAGAAGAACAGGAAGGCGGCGGTGAGGAGTCCAGCCCAGCGATGCAGGCGCCCGAAGATCGATCTCATGGCGTTCCGCCCGTGTTGTTGTGGTCGCGTTTACTACCAAGTGTCGCCACTGCCGGTCGAGAGACCGGCGGTGGCGTATTGTCGCGTTTTAGGGTGATTCTAATGTTCACCAGCGATAGGTCAGCTTGGCGACGACTTTGCGCGAGTCACCGTAGAAGCAGCCATAGACGGGGCTGTAGCAGGATGAAACATAGCGGGTGTCCGCAATGTTGGTGACGTTGAGCGCGAGCCGGTAGTTCTTCTGATTATAGGCCAGCAGCGCGTCGACCACGGTGGCTCCCGGCACCTTGCTTGTGTTGGCATCGTCGGCCCAGCTATCGCCGATATAGCGAATGCCGCCGCCGACCTGGACGCCCTCGAACAGGCCGCCTTGCATCGTGTAGTCGCTCCAGATGCCCAAGCGATTCATCGGCACGGTGGTCAGAGCCTTGCCAACATTCACCGGATCCTTGGTGACTTCGATGTCGATGTAGGAATAGGCGGCGCGGACATTGAAGCCGGCGGCGAGGGTGGCGGTGGCTTCCACTTCGATGCCGCGCGAATTGACCTCGCCGGTTTGAATCGCCGTGAATGGCGCAACAGGCAGGAAGCGAACGACATTTTGCCGGGTCAGGTCGAAGGCGGCAAGCGTGATCATCGCATTGATGCCGACCGGCTGATACTTGATGCCGACCTCATGCTGATGCGCTGTTTCCGGCGCCAGCAGACTGCCATTGGCGATGTTCAGCACCGGCAGGAACGACTCCGAGTAGCTGTAATAGGGCGCCACGCCGCTGTCGAAATTGTAGATCACGCCCGCACGACCGGTGAAGGCCGAGGCGTCGGTGGAGGTCGATGAACCGTCCATGTAGTTGTCGTAGGTCGTCTTGGCGAAATCCTGCCGGCCGCCGAGCTGGACCGAGAGCCGGCCGAGCTTGATCTGGTCCTGGGCATAGATGCCGACCTGCGATTGCTTCACGCGATAGTCTTCGTAGAGGGCGCCCTTGGTCCAGGTGTTGGTGTAGACGGGGTTGAAGACGTTGAGGGGATCGGCGCTGTAGCTCGTGTTGACGTCGGTCGATGTCGTGTTTCGATAGTCTATGCCGAACAGCGTGGTGTGGCTCAGGATGCCGGTGGTGAAGTGGCCCTCCAGCTGGTTGTCGACGGCGATGGAGTTGATCGTCGAGGCCGATGATCCGCCGTAGCGGTAGAGCAGCCCGGCGGCTTCGTCGAGGTAACCGCCGGCATTGATGCTGTCGGATTCGTTGTGCATCCACGAGTAGCGCAGGTTCTGCCGGAAGGTCAGGTTGTCGTTGATGTTATGCGCGAACAGGTAGCCAACCGAAGCGATCTCATTGTCGTATCTGTTGAAGCCGGGTTCGCCGGTGTTGCGGTTGATAGGGATGATGCGGCCCGCATTCGGATAGATCGTGCCGGATGCCGGCAGGAACTGCAGACCCCAGCCGTTCTTCTCCTTCTGATAATTCGCCAGCACTGTGAGTGTGGTGTCTTCGTTCGGCTTGAAGGTGACGGCCGGCGCGATGAAGACGCGGCTGTCCCTGGCGTCATCGACCTGGGTGCCGCCGTCGCGGACCAGACCGGTCAGGCGATAGAGCACCGTGCCTTCCTTGTTGGCGGGACCGCCAAAATCGAACTCGCCCTGATAGCGGTCGAAACTGCCGCCTGACACCGAGATTTCGCCGAACTGCCGGGCGGTCGGAAGCTTGCTGACATAGTTGAGAATGCCGCCCGGCCCGCTGCCACCATACATCACCGAGGACGGCCCTTTCAGTACCTCGAGACGAGACGCGCCAAAGGGATCGAGGCTGTCGAAATGGATATAGGGCGTGCTGGGTAGCCGCAGGCCGTCGAGATACAGCCCCTGCTGCGTCATGTCGAAGCCGCGGATCTGGATGCCGCCATTGCGGGTGTCGGAACCGCCATTGACGTCGCCATTGGCGCCCGCGGTGTAGCGCAGCGCCTGGGTGAGGGTCTGTGCGTCCTGGGTCTTGATCTGGTCGGAGGTGATCACCGAGATCGATTGCGGAGTTTCCATGATCGGGGTGTCGGTCTTGGTGGCGGAGCCGCTGCGATTGGCGACGAAACCGATCACGGGGCCGCCGGCGCGCTCACCGGCGTTGGGATTGGCTGGTGCCACCGGTGCCGCCTGCGGCGCACGGGCTGTGCGATTGGTGCGGGCGGCGCGGCTGGTCGATGCGCGCTGGGTCGGCCTGGCCGTCGCCGGACGCGTACGCTGCTGCGGCGCATCCACCGTCACTGGCGGCAGGGCAGACTGAGCGTCGGCAGTACCTGTCGGAATCGACAAAGCGAGACCGCTGACGGCGCAAAGACATAGAGCCCGAAGCGTGTGCAGCCGAGTTGCCGATTCGATGAAGTGGGATGTTGTCATGACGCTGCGATGCCCCAGTTAGGCCGGCTCTACCGGTAAAATTTGGATGCTTTCGCTTTAGCGCAGGCGAAGAATGAGAACAGAATTAGGGATTTAGAACGTCTTCAAACGCGCTACTTGAGCGCGATTTGTTGCTGAAACGACGCAGAATTATTCACGATCATGAATTGTTGCTGTTTTTGCCTGACCGTCGCGCGAATCGTGGCGCGCGCGAGGTGTCCGGAAAACCGGCGGAGCGCTATCGACTGCGAATCGCGATCCCTTGTCCCGCCAAAAGCCTGATGGCCGTTTCCGATAGTCACGACGTGCCGAATTATCCGCCGCGCGGAAAGGCGTTGATTCTGTGGTGCATCGCATCTTGCTTCGCCGATCGTAGGCTTGCACTGCCGCACCAAGGGTGCCAATAGAACGATTCTGGACTGCGTGTTCTGCCTGTTAGGCAAGGACTAGTAGGCCTCTGCCGCCGTGGGGAGAATCGCGGGCGTCGGTTTTTTGCTTCAGGTCAACGCAAAGGCGTGACCGGGGGTGTCTAAGCCGGCTGCAGATAAGAAAGGGTTGGGATCGTGACGACAACGTCTTCGGCGGAACACACGCGCCGTGATTTCTTGTTCGTGGCCACTGGGGCAGTGGCTGCAGTGGGCGCCGCAGCCGCCGTCTGGCCGCTGATTTCTCAAATGAATCCAGATGCTTCGACCATCGCGGCGGGTGCGCCGATCGAGGTCGATCTGGCCCCCATCGCCGAGGGGCAGGACATCAAGGTGTTCTGGCGCGGCAAGCCGATCTACATCATGAACCGGACCAAGAAGCAGGTCGAAGAGGCGCGCGCCGTTCCGGTGTCGAGCCTGCCCGATCCGCAGACCGATCAGGCCCGCGTCAAGGAAGGCCACGACCAGTGGTTGGTCGTCATCGGCATCTGCACCCATCTGGGCTGTATCCCGATTGCTCACGAAGGCGCTTACGACGGCTTTTTCTGCCCCTGCCACGGTTCGGTCTACGACACTTCGGGCCGCATCCGTCAGGGTCCGGCGCCGCTCAACCTGCCGATCCCGCCTTACGCCTTCGTCTCTGACACCAAGATCAAGATCGGCTGAGCTGTCGGATCCCATCCGATCTCGCGCCGATAGTGTTTTTCTCTTCTCAGGATCGCATCATGAGCGGACCATCGACCTACCAGCCGACCAATCCCGCTTTGCAGTGGATTGAAAAGCGTCTGCCAATTATCGGCCTCGTCCATTCCTCCTTCGTTGCCTATCCGACACCGCGTAACCTGAACTACTGGTGGACGTTCGGCGGCATTCTCTCCTTCATGCTCGGCGTACAGATCGTCACCGGTGTGATCCTGGCGATGCACTACACGCCGCATGTGGACATGGCCTTCAATTCGGTCGAGAGCATTGTCCGCGATGTGAATTACGGCTGGCTGCTGCGCTACCTGCACTCCAATGGTGCATCGATGTTCTTCATCGCCGTCTACATCCATATGCTGCGTGGCCTGTATTACGGGTCGTACAAGGCACCGCGCGAAATCCTCTGGATCCTTGGTGTGATCATCTACCTTCTGATGATGGCGACCGGTTTCATGGGCTACGTGCTGCCGTGGGGCCAGATGAGCTTCTGGGGCGCGACCGTCATCACCAACCTGTTCTCCGCGATTCCCTATGTGGGCGAGAGCATCGTGACCCTGCTGTGGGGCGGCTATTCGGTCGGCAATCCGACGCTGAACCGCTTCTTCTCGCTGCATTACCTGCTGCCCTTCGTGATTGCGGGCGTCGTCGTGCTGCACGTCTGGGCGCTACATGTCGCCGGTCAGAACAATCCGGCCGGCGTCGAGCCGAAGACCGAGAAGGATACCGTGCCGTTCACGCCCTACGCGACCATCAAGGATGGTTTCGGCATGGTCTGCTTCATGATCTTCTACGCCTGGTTCGTGTTCTACATCCCGAACTATCTCGGCGATCCCGATAACTACATTCCGGCCAATCCGGGTGTGACGCCCGCGCACATCGTGCCGGAATGGTACTACCTGCCGTTCTACGCCATCCTGCGTTCGATCCCGAGCAAGCTCGGCGGCGTCATCGCGATGTTCTCGGCGATCATCGTGCTGGCCTTCCTGCCCTGGCTCGATACCGCCAAGACCAAGTCGTCGAAGTATCGTCCGCTGGCCAAGCAGTTCTTCTGGATGTTCGTCGTGGTGGCTGTCCTGCTCGGCTGGCTCGGCGGCAAGCCCGCGGAAGGCATCTACATCATCGCCGGCCGCGTGTTGACGTTCTGCTACTTCGCCTACTTCCTGATCGTGCTGCCGATCCTCAGCCGTATAGAAACGCCGCGCGCAGTGCCGAACTCGATCGCTGACGATGTGCTGGCCAAATACGGCAAGAAGGTCGCATCCGCGATCGTCGCGCTGGTTCTCGCCGGTGGTCTGATGGCCGGCGGCACGCAGAGCGCCAAGGCTGCCGACGAGCATGGCGGCCCGACGCCGCCGTCTCTGAGCTGGTCGTTTGCCGGCCCGTTCGGCAAGTTTGACCGTGGTGCCCTGCAGCGCGGTTACAAAGTCTACAAGGAAGTCTGCTCGACCTGTCACTCGATGAGCCTGATCCACTTCCGCAACCTCGCGGACGTGGGCGGCCCGGGCTTCTCTGCGGCTCAGGCGCTGGCAGTGGCATCCGAGATCAAGGTGCAGGACGGTCCGAACGATGCCGGCGACATGTTTGAGCGTCCCGGTCGTCTCGCGGATCCATTTCCCAAGCCGTTCCCGAACGAGAACGCGGCGCGCGCGGCCAATGGCGGCGCCTATCCGCCGGATCTGTCACTGATGGCCAAGGCCCGCAACTACGACCGCGGCTTCCCGCAATTCGTGTTCGACTTCTTCACCCAGTTCCAGGAGAAGGGCCCGAACTATATCGACGCCCTGCTGCAGGGCTATGTCGATCCGGCGCCGAAGGATTTCGCGCTGCCGCCGGGCGCGTATTACAACAAGTACTTCCCCGGCCATGCCATCAAGATGCCGAAGCCGATCTCCGACGATCAGGTGACCTATGATGACGGCACCCCGCAGAAGGTCGAGAACTACGCCAAGGACGTTTCGACCTTCCTGATGTGGACCGCGGAGCCGCATCTCGAGGCCCGCAAGCGTATCGGCTTGCAGGTGATGGTGTTCCTGATCATCTTCGCGTTCCTGATGTATTTCACGAAGAAGAAGGTCTGGGCGAACGCTCACTGAGCGTCGCAAACATTCTTTCAAAAGGGCCCCCGATGGGGCCCTTTTTCGTTTTCAGCCTGTGCGCGCCCGGACCATGGATTCTCGAGGAACCGTTGACTAAGCTTCGCGCAAAGGCGGGAGACGCGGGCTCGGTGAGCGTCACGGATATCCACGCTCATCGGGGGGATGGATGGCGGGCGCGGCGATCGACGATATTCTGCTGAACATCAGTCCGGGTGGCCAGATGGCGCTCGGCATCGTGCTGGCGCTGATCATGTATGGCGTCGCGCTCGATCTTCGCGTCACCGATTTCGTCGATGTGTTCCGACGTCCGGCGGCGCCGCTCGCGGGGCTCGCCGCGCAACTGATCCTCCTGCCGGCGGTCACATGGGCGATCACCATGGTGTTGAAGCCGCAGCCTTCCATCGCGCTTGGCATGATGGTGGTGGCGGCCTGTCCTGGTGGCAACATCTCCAACCTCATCACTCATATGGCGCGCGGCAACACGGCGCTGTCGGTGTCGATGACCGGCATCTCCAGCCTGCTTGCGTCCGTCACGACGCCGCTGAACATCCTGTTCTGGGCCGGGCTCAATCCGCAAACCGCCGCACTGCTGCGCCAGGTGAGCGTCGATCCCGTCTCGTTCATCGGATCGACCGTGCTGCTGCTCGGCGTGCCGATGGTTGCCGGTTTGCTCACGGTGCGTCATCTGCCGGTGTTGGCAGACCGTCTGCGCCGGCCGCTGCAGATCCTGTCTTTTGTTTTTCTGATCGGCTTTATTCTTGCGGCAACGATCACCAACTGGCGCTACATCTCGGTGTTCTCGACATCCGTATTGCCGTTCGTGGTGCTGCATAACGCCATCGCGGTGGCGCTCGGCTGGGGCGTCGCGAAAATCCTCGGGCTCAGCGACTACGACACCCGCGCGCTGACCATCGAAGTCAGCATGCATAATTCCGGTCTGGGGCTGGCGCTGATCCTCACGCAATTCGACGGGCTTGGCGGGGCTGCGCTGGTCGCCGCTGGCTGGGGAGTCTGGCACCTCGTCTCCGGCTGGGCGCTGGCGGCCTGGTGGAAACGGCGCGATCCACATCCGGCACGCATTGAAGGTGCTGCATGAGCGACGCGATGGCGAATAGTGGGGTGCTGATCACCGGCGCTGCTGGCTTCATCGGCGGCGCGCTGTTGCGCGAGCTGGCGCGCGGTGACGGGCCGGTGACAGCGCTCGATCTGCGCGAGGTGCCACCGCAACAGCGTCTCAACGGCATTGCCTACGAGCATGGCGACATCCGAGATCCCACCTTGAAGGATGTCATCGCCCGCGTGAAGCCGCGCACCGTTGTGCATCTCGCCTCGGTCGTTGCCGTCGGAGGCGACGACCGGCGTGACTATGAGATCGATGTGCTGGGCACGCGCAATGTGCTGGAAGCCTGTCTCGCGGCAGGTGTGGACCACCTGATCGTGACTTCGAGCGGCGCGGCCTATGGCTATCACGCCGACAATCCCGTCCCGTTGCGCGAGACCGATCCGCTACGCGGCAACGAGGACTTTCCCTATGCGCGCAACAAGCGCGAAGTCGAGGAAATGCTGGCGCGATGGCGGCAAGATCATCCGCAACTGCGGCAGACCGTGTTCCGCCCCTGCACGGTGCTTGGGTCAACCACGAACAACCAGATCACTGCGCTGTTCGAGCGACCTGTTGTCACCGGCCTCAGTGGCACCGCAACGCCGTTCTCGCTGATCGCTGATTCCGATGTGGTGGCGGCACTGGCGCAGGCGGTGCGCACCGGCAAGGGCGGCATCTATAATCTCGCCGGCGATGGTACGCTCAGCCTGCGCGAGATCGCTCGGCTGAACGGCAAGCCGTTCGTTCCGATTCCGCCCGCGATGATGAAGGGCGCGCTATGGTTGCTCCATGCGCTCGGGCTGACCAAACTGACACCGCAGAATGTCAAATTCATCCAGTATCGTCCGGTACTCGACAACACCCGGCTCAAATCCGAATTCGGATATTCGCCCAAGCTTGATGCGCGCGCCGTGTTCGAACGCTATCGCGACGAGCGCCCGGAGCCGATGTCATGACCTTCCTTGTCATCGGCGCCGGTCCCGCAGGTCTTGCCGCAATCCAGAGCCTGAAGGCCGCTGGCCATGCTGTGGAAGCCGTCGAGCAGAACGCCGATGTCGGCGGGCAGTGGCTGTATGGCGCGGCGCCGAGTGCGGTCTATGCCTCGACGCATCTGATCTCGTCGAAGCGCACCACGGCTTTTGCGGATTTCCCGATGCCGGAGGACTGGCCCGCCTATCCGGGCCATCGCCGGGTGCTGGATTATCTGCAGAGCTATGCCCGGCATTTCGATCTCTACCCGCTGATCCGCTTCAACACCGGCCTGCGCAGCCTGACGCGGCAGGAAAGTGGATGGCACGCTGCTCTCAGCGACGGCACGTCGGCAGACTATGCCGGCGTCATCATCGCCAATGGCCATCTCAGCGATCCCCTGATCCCCAAAACGTCAGGCACCTTTGATGGCCCACTGATGCACGCCAAGGATTACAAAACCGCGGACATCTTCGCCGGCCAGCGCGTGCTCGTGGTGGGCATGGGCAATACCGGCTGCGACATTGTCGTCGATGCGGTCCATCGCGCGGATAAAGTGTTGTGGAGCGTGCGCGGCGGCAATCATTTCGTGCCGAAGTTTCTCGCCGGAAAACCGGCCGACGAAGGCAATCACAAGCCGAAGCGCTTCATCATTCCGAAGAACCTGCGCTCAAGGCTGCACGAGCCGATCCTGCGCTTCATCGTCGGCGCGCCGGAGCGTTTCGGTCTGCCCAAGCCGCAGCATCGGCTTTATGACCGCACACCGATCGTCAATTCGCTGGTGCTGCAGCATCTCGGCCAAGGCGATGTCAGCTTGCGCAAGCCGGTCCGCGAATTCAACGGCAAGTCGGTCGTGTTTGCCGATGGCCGCTGCGACGAGGTCGATCTGGTGCTGCTCGCGACCGGCTATCGGATCACGTTTCCGTTTCTCGGCGATCTCCGTGCACTCGATTGGCAGGACGCGATCGGTGCGCCCAGGCTGTTCATGAACATGTTTCCGTCGGAGGATAACGGCCTGTATGTGGCCGGGCTGCTGGAAGGCGCGGGCGTGGGTTGGGAAGGGCGTGCATTGCAGGCCCGCGTGATTGCAGCCTATCTCGCGGCCAAGGCCGCGCGGCCGGATGCGGCGGCAACGCTGCGGCAGGAGATCACACAGTGGTTCGCGCGGCCGCCTCGGCGCGACGGCGGCGAACACGGATTGTTTGTCGATTTTCTGACCTACAAGCGAGACCTGCAGCGCGTGCTGGCCCGGTTGAGTTGACACGTGAGGGGTCTATAAGTTGCCCCGAACCATTCCAGCGGAGGACATCATGGGAACATCGATCAGCTTCAAGCGGCCGGACGGCAAGGAAGCCAAGGGCTATCTCGCCAATGCCCAGGCCGGCAATGCGCCGGGCGTCGTCGTCATCCAGGAATGGTGGGGCCTGCAGGAGCAGATCAAGGGCCTGGCCGATCGTCTCGCGCTGGCCGGCTTCGATGCGCTGGCGCCTGATCTCTATAACGGCGTGGTCGTGCCCTATCACGACACGGATGCGGCCGGCAAAGAGATGAACTCGCTCGATTTCATGGACGCCACCACGCAGACCGTGCGTGGCGCGGCGCAGTACCTGTCGCGCAACGGTGCCAAAGTCGGTCTCACCGGTTTCTGCCTCGGCGGAGCGGTGACCATCATCGGTTCGTGCAAGATCCCCGAATTGAAGGCCGCCGTGGCGTTCTATGGCATCCCGCCGGAGCAGGCCGCGAAGCCCGCCGACGTGCAGGTGCCGCTGCAGGGCCACTTCGCCAATCGCGATGACTGGTGCACGCCGGAAGTCGTCGACAATTTCGAGAAGGGCCTCAAGGCCGCCGGCAAGTCCGCCGAATTCTTCCGCTATGATGCCGACCACGCCTTCGTCAACGAACAGCGCGTCAGCGTACATGACCGCGAAGCCGCCGAACTCGCCTGGGGCCGCGCGACGGCGTTCTTCAAGAAGCACCTGGGCTGAGGTCCTATGATCGGATGCTGATCCGCAGAGCACGACCCGATGAAGCGGCCGAGATATGCGATGTCTTGCGCCGCTCCATCGCCGAGCTCTGCGGCGCCGATCATCATGACGATCCGGCGATCCTGCAGAGGTGGCTCGACAACAAGACGCCGGCGGTGGTCGGGGGCTGGATTGCCCATCCGGACAATTTCGTTCTCGTCGCGGTCGAGGAAGAAACAGTGCTCGCCGTCGGCATCGTCAGACACGATGGCGAGATTACGTGCAACTACGTCTCGCCGGATGCCCGGTTCCGGGGCGTCAGCAAGGCGATGCTGGCACAGCTTGAGGCGACCGCACGGGACCATGGCAACGATGTCTGCAATCTGATCAGCACCGAGACAGCACATCGCCTGTATCTGTCTGCCGGCTATGAAGACTGCGGAGTGCCGCAGGGAAAATTCGGCACGACGTCATCCTTTCCCATGCTGAAGCGGCTCACCGGTGAATCTCACACATCGTGACGCATAGCCGCGTGGCAGCTTGATGCGACAGGCCCGACCCTGTAGGTCGAGGCCAATGACATCCGACTACACCATTTCCGATTTGCGCCAGCAGGCCGACTTCTTCGACATCGTCGCCGATCGGATCTGGCAGGCGTGGTGGAAGCGTCATGGCGTGCCCGAGGCCTATATCGTCGAGCGACTGCGCGAGAACATGCAGGGGACCGACCTGCCGATCGCGCTGGTGGCCCATCGTGGGCCAGACTTTCTCGGAACGGCGTCGCTGCTGGTGTCCGATCTCGACGAGCGTCCGCAATATACGCCCTGGGTCGCGGCGGTCTGGACCGAGCCAGATGCCCGCAAACAGGGCATCGCCCCGGCGCTGATCGAGCGGGCCTGCCTGGAGGCCTTCTCTCGGGGGCATGCCCGGGTCTATCTCTGCGCTGCCCCGCCCCGTCGGGCCTGGTACGAGAGCATCGGCTGGACCCCGATCGAGGACGGCGTCGGGGCGCTCAAACTGACGGTATTCGTCCGGGAGCGGCCGGGGGCCGTTTAGTCCCTTGACGTTCCGGGCCGGCCATGGTGATTTGCCGGCCATGAGCACCCCTGTCCGCAACAGCCGTCGTTGGTGGCGCACCTCCTGAAGAGGTGGTCGGTGCGATTTGCTTATTTTCAATCGTCGAAGGCCGCCATCGCAGTGCGACGGCCTTTGCTTGTTTGTTCTGTGTGGCGCCCCCTCCGGCATGTTTCCTAAGAGGACACCATGAACAGGACTGTGTTTTCGCTCCCCGCTGACAGCGCCTACAAGACCCGAGCGGGTCTCACCGTGGCGCGCCATGTCGATTATTTCACCGGCGGCACCGCGCTGGACGATCTGATCGTCCGGCTCGACCAGCGCCGCGGTGTGGTGTTGTCGTCGGGCACCACGGTGCCCGGCCGCTATGAGAGCTTCGATCTCGGTTTTTCCGATCCGCCGTTGCTGCTGGAAACCACCGGGACGGATTTCACGCTGACGGCGCTGAACAAGCGTGGCCAGGTATTGATCGCCTTCCTCGCCGATACGCTGCAGGATCCCTGTATCGCGCTCGACGGGCGGACGATGTCGAAGCTCAAGGGCCACATCATCCGCGGCGAGGCGCCGGTCGAGGAAGACCAGCGCACCCGCCGCGCCAGCGTGATGTCGTTGGTGCGCGACATGGTCGCGCAATTGTTCTCCTCAGACGATTCCATGCTCGGGCTCTATGGCGCCTTCGCCTATGACCTCGTGTTCCAGATGGAAGACCTGAAGCAGAAGCGCACGCGCGAGGCCGACCAGCGCGACATCGTGCTGTATCTGCCCGACACGCTGCTGGCCTATGACCGCGCCACCGGCCGCGGCGTGGTGATGTCCTATGATTTCACCTGGAAGGATCGCACGACCGAAGGCCTGCCGCGTGATACGCCCGACAGCGGCTACAACAAGGCGCCGCGCCAGGGCTTTGCCGATCACGCCCCCGGCGAATATCAGAAGACGGTCGAGAACGCCCGCGCCGCTTTCGCGCGCGGCGACCTGTTCGAGGCGGTGCCCGGGCAATTATTTGCTGAACCTTGCGAACGCTCGCCGGCCGAGGTTTTCCAGCGCCTCTGCGTGATCAATCCGTCGCCTTACGGCGCACTGATGAATCTCGGCGACGGCGAATTTCTCGTCGCTGCCTCGCCCGAGATGTTCGTGCGCTCCGACGGTCGCCGCGTCGAGACCTGTCCGATCTCCGGCACCATCGCGCGCGGCGTCGATGCCATTGGCGATGCCGAGCAGATCCGGCAGTTGCTGAATTCGGAGAAAGACGAGTTCGAACTCAACATGTGCACCGACGTCGATCGTAACGACAAGGCGCGCGTCTGCGTGCCCGGCACGATCAAGGTGCTGGCGCGTCGGCAGATCGAGACCTACTCAAAACTGTTCCATACTGTCGATCATGTGGAAGGCATGCTGCGGCCGGGCTTTGACGCGCTCGATGCGTTCCTGACCCATGCCTGGGCGGTGACGGTGACCGGTGCGCCGAAACTCTGGGCGATGCAGTTCGTCGAGGACAATGAGCGCTCGTCGCGACGTTGGTATGCCGGCGCCATCGGCGCCGTGTCATTCGATGGCGGCATCAATACCGGCATCACCATCCGTACCATTCGCATGAAGGACGGCCTCGCCGAAGTGCGCGTCGGCGCGACGCTGCTGTTCGATTCGGATCCCGTCGCCGAAGAGAAGGAATGCCAGACCAAGGCTGCAGCCCTGTTCCAGGCGCTGCGCGGCGATCCACCGAAGCGGCTGTCGGCCTTCGCGCCGGATGCAACCGGTTCGGGCAAGAAGGTCTTGCTGATCGATCATGATGACAGTTTCGTGCATATGCTGGCGGATTACTTCCGTCAGGTCGGCGCCACCGTCAGCGTGGTTCGTCATGTCCATGCACAGACCGTCCTGAACCGCGAGAGTTTCGATCTCCTCGTGCTGTCGCCGGGGCCGGGACGTCCCGCCGATTTCGGCATCGGCAAGACACTCGATACCGCGCTGGACAAGAAACTGCCGGTGTTCGGCGTCTGCCTG
Organism: Tardiphaga robiniae; assembly: GCF_013359755.1. GTDB lineage: Bacteria > Pseudomonadota > Alphaproteobacteria > Rhizobiales > Xanthobacteraceae > Tardiphaga > Tardiphaga robiniae. Next base: position 275,166 of record NZ_JABMCJ010000092.1, read on the forward strand.
GGCGTGCAGGCAATCGGCGAATATTTCGGCGGCGTGCTGGGCCAGCTCGCGCAGCCGGCGCATGGACGGCCGTCGCGCGTACAGGTGCGGGGCGGAAAGTTGATGAACGGTCTGCCCAATGAAATCGTCATCGGCCGCTATCACTCGCTGTTTGTCGAGCAGGACAGCATGCCCGATGTGCTCACCGTGACGGCCTCGACCGAGGACGGTGTCGCCATGGCCATCGAACACAAGACGCTGCCGGTCGGCGGCGTGCAATTTCATCCGGAATCGCTGATGTCGCTTGGCGGCGAGGTCGGCTTACGTATCGTCGAAAACGCATTTCGGTTGGGGCAGCGCCCCAACTGATGTCCATCTGAAGAACCGAAAGACCCTGATGACACCCGAACTCGCGCACGATCTCAAAGCCTCCGTCCGCACCATTGTGGATTATCCGAAGCCGGGTATCCTGTTTCGCGACATCACCACACTGCTGGGTGATGCGCGCTCGTTCCGCCGCGCGGTGGATGAGCTGGTGCAGCCCTGGGCGGGGCTGAAGATCGACAAGGTCGCCGGCATGGAAGCGCGCGGCTTCATCATCGGCGGCGCGGTGGCGCATCAGTTGTCGGCCGGTTTCGTGCCGATCCGCAAGAAGGGCAAGCTGCCGCACACCACCGTGCGCATCGCTTACTCCCTTGAATACGGTATCGACGAGATGGAAGTGCATGCCGATGCCATCAAGCCCGGCGAGCGCGTCATCCTGGTGGATGATCTGATCGCCACCGGCGGCACGGCTGAAGGTGCGGTCAAACTGATGCGCCAGATCGGTGCCGAGGTGATGGCCGCCTGTTTCATCATCGACCTGCCGGATCTCGGCGGCGCGGCCAAGCTGCGGGCGATGAATGTGCCGGTGCGGACGTTGATGACGTTCGACGGGCATTGATTGCCCGTCACGACCCCTGCAGCAGCAGCCCCAGCTCGATCTCCCGAAAGCTGAAATAATTCTTCCTGATCCACTGATGCAGCTCGGTCGATGAATCCTGCTCCGAGCGCAAATAGCCGGTGAAGGAGAAATTCAGCCGGTCGATATAGGTCTTGAGGAACACCGGCAGCGCCGCGATGCGCAGCATGCGGCCCTGCGCCAGCGCCACCGGGATTTCGCCGCGCAGCACGTGTTCGTTGTCGATCACATAAAGCGAATTGCGGGTGAACTGCTGCTGCAGCATCTCGTAGCCGCGCAATGAGGCGCGGTCGCTATCGCCCATGAAGAACACGATGGGCGCCACGCCGCGGCGTGCGGCTTCCTTGGCGAAACCGATCTCGCCGGTCATTTTGAAGAATTCGTCGAAGGCGAAATAGCCGAGGTCGATCACCTTGGCGACGTCGTCATTGATGATGAGCCGGTCCATCAGCGACATCTTGCCAAATGTGTCGCCGATATCGGCGGTCTCGGTCAGCTTCGGCAGGAAATCCAGCAGCGACGGTTCTTTCAGGCTGACATCGAAGGCGGTGACGTCGCCGCGCTGCAGCTTCAGGAATTCGCACAACAGGCGCGCGACGAGGGTCTTGCCGACCATCGGTCGCGTCGAGCAGATGATATAAACGGGCGTGCGTCGCATCGGCGCAATATCAGGCGAATCCGACGCCGCTCCAATCGTTATATGGACTTACTTCTCGCCGGGGCTGCGGGCGCCGGGCTTGTCGTGGACGATGTCGGTCAGCTTGATGCGGTCGAACTCGCTCCAGACATTGGCCAGCCAGTGCCGGACATAGCCGCGCAGCACGAACGAATAGTTCGCGGTCTCGTCGTGCGGTCCCTTGTTGGCGACGAATTTCAGGAACGGCACGCTGGACACTTCGACCTGCTCATAGGCCATTTCGTTCAGCTTCGGGATGGTGATCTCGGTGGCGCCCTTGATGCGGTGGAAATAGGAGTTGTAGGTCGCCTGGTCCCATTCGAAGAAGCTGGTGTTGTTAATGAAGTTCTTCACAAGGAAATACTTCGCGCCGTCCATGAAGCCGGCGGTCTCGGCGATCTCGTCCAGGGAGGCGATCGACGGGCCGAGTATATGGAAAACGGCAAAGGTGATCTGGCCGGACTTGGCGGCATCGAGGAAGCCGATGTCACGCAGATCGGCCAGCGCCCGGGACAGCAGGCCTGCGCGGACGTCGATCACGGTCACCGAGGGCGATGCGCTGTTGAGCGTATCGAAGATCTTCATCTGGTCGGACGTGGTCGTCATGTCGACGATTTCGGTGATGTCCGAATGGAACCGCTTCAGCGTGCCGCGCGGCGCTTCGGTGTCGAAAGCGCGCGTCGGAACGTTGTTGGCGCTGAAATAGTCCAGAACCGTCCGCGAAACCGTGGTCTTGCCGACCCCACCCTTGTCCGCGCCGACGACAATCACTGCTGGCTTCGCCATGGAATTCCTTTGCCGCTTTCAACTGGAGCATCCGCGCGATGGAGATTCGCGCGCCGGAGAACACTACCCGATGCCTGCTTTGGGCGCGAACATGGCAGAAACAAGGGGGATTTCAATCGCTGAAAGATATGGCCCACGGAAATCATTGGGAAATTCTCAATATTTGGCTGCCGGCGTTGTTTCCCGCGTTACGGCTACCCGACCGGGCTTGCAGGTGCCGGGGTCCCCGGCGGCGCTCACCACACCGTGATTGATGCGACGCACAAAATAGATTGCAGCCTAATCGATAGGGTCCTATCTAATTTCCATGCCCCACTCCCAAGCGCATATCCAGGCCGAACTGGGCCTGCTGGTTGCGCGACTGGCACGGGTCTGGCGCCGCAAGGCTGACCAGACCCTGTCGGCGCATGGCCTGTCCGAAGCCACGGCCCATCCGCTGCTGATCCTGTCGCGGCCCGGACGCGAGAACGTGCGTCAGGGCGTGCTCGCCGACGAAATGGGGCTCGAAGGTCCATCGGTGGTCCGGCTGATCGACCTGCTGGCTGCCGAAGGGCTCGTCGAGCGCCGAGAGGACCCGACCGACCGCCGCGCCAAGGTGCTGCATCTGACGCTGCTCGGCGAAGCCAAGGCCGAAGAGATCAGGCGCGTCATGCGCCGGCTGCGCGGTGACCTGATGAAGGGCATCGCGCCGGATGAACTCGCTATTGCCTTCGATGTGCTCGGACGGATCGAGCTATCGGCGAATCGCCTGTATGAGGCCGCCGAGGAGGCGGACGCGCTGCCATGACCTCCGCTGCTGCCAGACCGCCGTTTCTCGTCCGCCACGCCGACATCATCTTCTCCGTGAAAACCTTCATCGCCGGCATGATGGCTTTGCTCATCGGCTTTGCGATGGATCTGCCGCGGCCCTACTGGGCGCTGGCCACGGTCTATATCGCCTCGCAGCCGCTGGCCGGCGCGACGCGTTCGAAAGCGCTGTTTCGCGTCATCGGCACACTGGTTGGGGCTTCGGCCAGCGTGGTACTGGTCCCGAACCTCGTCAATTCCCCAGAACTGCTCAGCCTCGCCATCGCGCTGTGGGTCGGTCTCTGTCTCTATGTGTCACTGCTGGACAGGACGCCGCGCGGCTACATGTTCATGCTGGCAGGCTATACCTGCGCGCTGATCAGCTTTCCCTCGGTCAACGAACCCGCAGCCATCTTCGATACGGCCGTGGCGCGCAGCGAGGAGATCATTGTCGGCATCCTGTGTGCCACACTGGTCTCCACGATCCTGCTGCCGCGCAGCGTCGGCCCCGCGGTTGCAACGCGGGTCGATAGCTGGCTCGCCGGTGCGCGCAAGCTGACGCAGGACGTGCTAGCCGGCCGCAGCGCCGATCCCGCGACCCGCGACCTGCGCCTCAAGCTCGCCGCCGACGCCGTCGATATCGATACGCTCGCCGATCATCTGGCCTATGATCGGCTCGGCGGACGCGAGACCTCACGCTGGATGCGCGCCCTGCGCACGCGCATGCTGACATTCCTGCCGCTACTGTCATCCATGGGCGATCACATCGACGCGCTGGGCGAAGACGCGCGGACGACCTCACCGCAATTGATGGCGCTGATCGACGACGTCTCCGCCTGGATCGCCGACAACGATACCGACCGCGAACCCGCCGAGCGGCTGCGCAGCATGATCGCCGCGCAGCAGCCGAAACTGAGCGCGTCGTCGTCGTGGACCGAGATCATGATCGCCAGTCTGCTGATGCGGATGCGCGAGCTTGTCGATATTTCGACGGATTGCCGGGTCCTCAATCAGGCGATTGCCGAGGGCGGCCGTCCGCCGGGCGCGAAACTCGCCTTTCAGGCTGAAGCCGGTGTGGCCCCGGTGCGGCATGTCGATCACGGCATGGCGCTATGGTCCGCAGCAGGCGTATTCGTGACCATCCTCGTCTGCTGCGCGTTCTGGATCGCCACCGGCTGGACCGATGGCGCGACAGCACCGACCATGGCGGCTGTCGGCTGCTCGTTCTTCGCCAGCATGGATGATCCCGCGGTGGGGTTGCGCGGCTTCGCCAAATGGACGCTGGCCGCGATGGTGATCATCGCGCTCTATCTGTTCGCGATCCTGCCGGCCATCACCGATGTCGAGTTGCTTGTGGCCGTGCTGGCGCCGCCGTTCCTGCTGTTCGGTTACCTGATCGCACGCCCGGCGACGTTCTTCATTGGCATGCTGCTGGCGGCGAATACCGCGACGCTGATGGCGCTGCAGACGACATACAATGCCGACTTCGCGAGTTTCGCCAATTCCAGCGTGGCTTTCTTCGTCGGCACCGAGCTGTCCGTCATCTCGATCCAGCTGATCCGCTCGGTGGGCTCCGAATGGAGTGTAAAGCGGCTGATGCGGCGCGGCTGGATCGCCATCGCGCAGGCTGCCGAACAGCGCGGCAACCGTGATCGCGCCGCCTTTGCCGGGTTGATGCTGAACCGCATCGGCCTTCTGGCGCCACGGCTGACGGCGCTGAAGGATTCACCGCTGCGTGCTGTCGACAACCTGCGCGAATTGCGCGTCGGGCTGAATATCGTCGATCTGCGCCGGGCGCGTCATCATCTGTCGTCGCCGATGCTCAATGCGATGGACACGATGCTGGACGAACTGGCCGTGAGCTTCCGCAACTACAAAGGCGGAGCGATGCCAGAGCCGCTGCTGGCGAAGGTTGATCACGCGCTGTCGGAGGCCATCAGCGAGCGCGGGGCAGGGCGCGCGGATGCACTGATCGGGCTTGTCGGCATTCGCCGCGGTCTGTTTCCGACAGCACCCGCCTATCTGCCCGAATCGGGCCTTCTCGCCGGGAGTGTGGCGGCATGAGATATGAAATCGATCTGTTCGGCGTGCTGATGCCGTCGCTGATGCTGTGGCTGATTATCACTTACGCCATCGGCGCACTGCTGCGCCCGTTGATCGAGCGCTCCGGCCTCTATCGCTATGTCTGGCACCGCGCGCTGTTCGATCTTGCTCTGTATGTCTGCCTGCTCGGTGGCGTGGTCTATTTATCCTCCGGATTGCTGTCATGAAAAATGCTGTGAGTTTTATTCGTCGTTTCGCCGTCACCGCGCTGGCCGTCGTCGCCGCGCTCGCCGTGGGGCGCTATCTCTGGGTCTATTACATGGATGCGCCGTGGACCCGCGACGGCCGCGTCCGTGCCGACGTGGTGACCGTGGCGCCGGATGTCTCGGGCTTCGTTACCGAGATTCTGGTGAAGGACAATCAGAAGGTGGCCCGTGGCGACGTCATCATGCGGATCGACCGTGCACGTTTCGCGCTGGCACTGCAGCAGGCCGAAGCCGTTGTGGCCGGTCGCAAGGCCAGCCTTGAACAGGCCGATCTCGATCTGAAGCGTTACAAGGAATTGACAACGGCCGCCGTCTCGCAGCAGAAGCAGGAACAGGTGCTGGCGACGCAACTGCTGGCCAAGGCGTCGCTGGATCAGGCCATTGCCGATCGGGCCGTGGCGCAGCTCAATCTCGATCGCAGCGAGGTTCACGCGCCCGTCTCGGGCGTGATCTCCAACATGGACCTGCGCCCCGGTACCTATGTCACTGCCGGCAAGGGCGTGATGGCATTGGTCGATACGTCGAGCCTGCATGTCGACGGCTATTTCGAGGAGACCAAGCTGTCGCGGATCCACGTCGGCGATCCCGTCCACATTCACTTGATGGGTGATGCCGCCAAGCTCACCGGCCATGTGGAGAGCGTTGCCGCCGGCATCGAGGACCGCGACCGCGCAGAGGGTAGCAACCTGCTCGCCAATGTGACCCCGACCTTCAGTTGGGTCCGTCTCGCCCAGCGCGTGCCGGTGCGCATCGCGCTCGACGCTGTTCCGGCAGGTGCGACGCTGGTCGCGGGCCGCACGGCGACGGTGGAGATTTTGCCGGGCAACGGGACGACGGTTGCGAAGGTGAACTGACGCTTCAGGCGTCCGTATCCGGCATCGTATCCAGCAGCATCGTCTCAAATCGCGCACGTATCTCGCGAGGTGTCGCGCCAAAACGTTTCTTGAAGGTGCGGTTGAAATACGAGAGGTCGCCGAAGCCGACCTCGAAAGCGATGGTGCTGACGGCGCGATCCCCGCGGTTGCCATCGCGCAGCATGTGGAAGGCGCGCTCGAGCCGGCGCTCCAGCAGGTAGTCCGAAAACGTCCGGCCTTCGGCCTCGAACAATTTCTGGAAATAACGCGCGGTGACGCCATGGGTGGTCGCGAGCCGCTCCAGTGACAGCGTCGGCTGGCTGAGGCTGGCCTCGATATCGGCCTTGAGCGACAGCAGGCTGATAGTCGGCCGATCCTGGCGCCATGCGCCACGCCGCGCCGGCGCATCGGCTTCATCGATCATGGTGGCGACGAGGCCGTTCATATAATCGATGGCAAGGCCGGTCAGCGCCGCCGAATTCATCGGCAACAATCCGCGCATTACGGCAGCGGCGTAATGGCCGAGCGCGATCAGCCCGCCATTGTCATGGGCGATGTGGCGCAATCCGGTATGGCCATTGCTGGTGAGTAGCAGGCAGTCGACGCGGCTCACATCATTCATGATGAAGGTGGTGGCGCGGCCGGGATCGAGAATGATCGCCTCGCGCGGCATGCATGTCTGGCGCTGGCCATCCTGCTGGACGATCACCACGCCATCGGATGGTCGCAGCACCAGGATATCCTGCGACGGGTCGTTGCCAGTCGTGGCGGTATCGTCGTCGGGCATGGTCCAGAGCGGTGCGGGATCGAAACACGACATCAGTCCGAGATGCGGCTGCATCCGCAGGATCGCCTTTGACTGGAACGGCGCTGCGCGAAACGATCCCAGCGAATTACGCTGCACGGTCTTCCACGGCAGGCGGCTCTCAAGCGGCTTGCGCAGGGTGTCATCGATATCGTCCGCAACCAGCCAGAGCGGGACGAGAGGGCAATCGGGAGCGGCATCGACGCAGGATGGAGACCGCGACTGATGCGCGTTTGCCACAGCATCGAATCCAAACCGCTTCGTTCGCTCCAGTCCGACTATCAATTCACCAAGTCCAAGTCATGCCATGGGGCTGTGCCGTATCGCTGTGACGATAGACGGAATGCACAGGCGTAAGAAGAGTAAAGCCGCGGCTGGAATTTACATTGATTCCAAACTGCTGCGGCCTCGGTCGAATTGACCGGCTCGACCTCTCCAGTGCTTCGTCGCCACGAACATACGGAAGATTCCGAGCTCATGCGTTACAGCCAGTTCCTTCTCATCCCCGCCGTCGGGCTCATGTCGTCGCAGGCCGTTGCGCAGCAGAGCGCGGGCGTCACGCTCGACGAGATCACGGTCACCGCCGCGCGTGCCCAGCGCTCGATTTCGGATATTCCGCAGACGGTGCAGGTGGTCGATCAGAAGGAGATCGACGAACAGCTCAAGCAGAGCGGCAGCGCATCCGCGCTGCTGGCCAAGCTGCTGCCGGGCTTCTCGGTGTCGAACCAGACCATCTCCGGTGCTTCCGAAAGCTATCGCGGCCGCGACCTTCTGGTGCTGATGGACGGCGTGCCGCTGACGACGCCGCTCCGCGACGTCTCGCGCGTGCTGTCGCTGATCGATCTGAATTCCGTCGAGCGCATCGAACTGGTCGCCGGTGCATCGAGCCTCTATGGTGCCGGCGCGACGGGCGGTACGGTGAATTTCGTTACCAAGAAAGCGCAGCCGGGCGGTCCGCGCGTCAGCGTCAACACCGCGCTGCGCACCTTCACCGCCGATCCCGGCGGTTCGCTGGCGCCAGAAATGTCGGCGACGGTCAGTGGCAAGGGCACGAATGGCATCGACTATGTATTCGTCGGCAGCGGCCGCGGCGCGCAGAAGACCTATGACGGCGCGGGCCGCGAGCTGCCATCGGACGCCATGCTCGGGCAGGGAGGTGGCGATCGCCTCGTCAGCGGTAATTTCCTGGGCAAGATCGGTTACGATTTCGATGGCGGCAAGCGCATCGAAGCCTCGATCAGCCAGTTCTATCTCGACCAGACGCCGAAATACCTCACCGACTATTCCGGCGCCTATGCGAAGCCGGATTTCACCAAGCCCTATACCGGGCAGAGCGTGCTCGAAGATTCGCGCTCGTTCCAATTGCGCTATAGCGATACCGACTTCGTGCTCGGCAATCTCAGCGTGGTCGGCTTCTACAATGACATCAAGAAGCGCTTCAACTATTCGGAGTTCTCCTATCCTTATAACTCGCTGGTCTATTATTCCGGCAACCCGCTGAGCCCGACCAGCCCCGCCAACCAGACCACGCTGTATTCCGAGCGCGGAGGCGTCAATCTGACGATCGATACGCCGCTCGACCGCATCTGGAACGGCGCCAAGGTGACCTGGGGCACGGACGTCGTCCATGACAAGACATGGCAGACGCTGACCGATGGCCGCGATGTGTTCACGCCGTTGACCCAGGTGACGACCGCCGGATTTGCATTGGTACAAGTCCCGATCACCGATCGGCTGACCGCGCGGGGCGGCGTTCGCTACGAGCATTTCGATCTCAGCGTCGACGACTTCCTGCGTCCGGCCGCCTATGCCGCGATCTCGCCCGTGACGCGCTTCGTTCTGCCGGCGCTCAATGTTATCGGCGGCCAGTACGAATATGCCTCGCCGACCTACAATCTCGGCGCGACCTTCAAGCTCAACAACAAGATCGACCTGTTCGGCGGCTTCTCGCAGGGTTATGCGCTGCCTGATGTCGGCGCCTATACGCGCCGCGCCGGCCTGTCATCCACGGCCTTTGCCTGTCCGGTGGCGACGCCGAACTGCCTGCCGCTGGCACGCCAGACCATCTCTTTCACCTCGATCGCGCCGGAAGCCCAGATCGTCAACAATTACGAAATCGGCATCCGCGGCGGCGACGGCCCCTACAAGGGCAGCATCACCGGTTTCGTCAGCACCTCCGAGAAGGGCGTGACCTTCGATCCCGTCACCAACCTGATCTCGCAGCAGAAGGAAATGATCTACGGCGTCGAATATATCGGCGAGATGGCGATCAACCGGAATTTCACGCTGGGTACCACGATCGGCTACAAGGAAGGCCGCTACGACACCAACAAGGACGGTGTGCTCGACTCGTGGCTGCCCAACAACCGGATCGGCAGTCCGGTGCGCGGTCTGATCTTCGGCGACTATCGCTTCGACAACGGCATCAAGCTGCGCGTCGAGGGCGAGGGCTATTCGGGCCGGAACCGCGGCATCAACCTGACCAATACGGTCTATCCCATTGAAGGCGGCTTTACGATGAATGCCGCGCTGAGCGGGCCGGTCTATGGTGGCGAGGCCTATGCTGCGGTCAACAACCTGTTCGACGCGGAATTGCAGAACCCGACCGCAACCTCAGTGCGCAACCTGCCGGTCTATTCCTGGGGCCGCACCGTGACGGTCGGCTATCGCAAGACGTTCTAAGAACAAACCTTCCAAGGCCACTTCCCAGGGAGTTCTAATTGCCATCATGGTGGATCTGGAGATTGATGGGAGCCTGCTGACGCTACGGTTCCTGCCGCCTTACGCGGAGTCGGACGAGCGCGATTATCTGGCCGCGCTGGCCCGAGTCGGCGAGCATGATGCGCCATTCGAACTTCTGACCGTGTTCGGGGGCGGCGGGAAACTGTCCGTCGCCGGCGAGCGGGAGCAGGCGCTGTGGTTCAAGGCGACGCGCGGCCATATCTCCGCGCGCTGCCGTGCTGTGGCGATTGTACGCCCCGGCGCCAACAAGAAGATGGAAGAGACGTTTCGGAAGCTCTGGCCGATGCCGCTGGTGGCGCTCGAGGACGAGATCGCCGCGCGCGCCTTTCTCGCCGAACATCGCGGCCTCGCATGAGCACCGCGGAGCTTAACGCATCTGCGCCGGTCGCCGTCATGGGACGCAAGCGTCTGTTCGTCGTGCTTGGCGGGCTGTATCTGGCACAGGCGATCCCGTCCTATCTGTTCGCGGCGGCCCTGCCGCCGATCATGCGCGAAGCCGGCGTCTCGCGCAGCGAGATCGGATATCTCAGCCTCTGGTTTCTGCCGTTGCTGCTGAAGTTCTTCTGGGCGCCGGTGGTGGATCGCATCCGCCCGTTCGCGCGTGCACATCGTGCCGGTTGGGTGATCGTGACCCAAACCGGGGTCATCATCAGCCTGCTGTGTTTGATCCCGCTCGGCGCGACCAATATCTGGGGCATCATCACGGTGGGCCTGTTCGGTTCACTGCTGATCTCGACGCAGGATATCGCCACCGATGGCTATGCTGCGAAATATCTGGCGCCGGAGGACCGTGCCATCGGCAACGCCATCCAGGGCGGCTCGGTCGCGTTCGGTGTCGTGATCGGCGGCACGCTCGGGCTGGTGCTGTATGCGCAGATCGGTTGGACCGGTATGCTGCTGACCATCGCCGGCTTCTCGCTGATCCCGCTCTTTGCCGCCTTCGCCATGCGCGAGGACGAAGCCGGGCAGATCGATCCGTTGAAGCCGCGGCCTTCCGTGATGGCCTTCCTGCGCCGCCGCGAGGTGCGCAACATTCTCTGGATCGCACTGATCTACCGGATGAGCGAGGGCCTCGTGAAGGCGATGGAGGGCAGCTATCTCGTCGATGCCGGCGTGCCGCTCAAACAGATCGGTTATCTTTCCGGCGGCGCCGCGACGACGGCGGGCCTCGCGGGTGCCGCTGGCGCAGCATGGCTGTTGCAACGCTGCGGCACCGGCTGGACGCTGGGTCTGCTGGGCATTCTCCGCACTATCTGCTTCGCGCTGTTTACGGCTCATGCGCTGGGTGTGATCTCGGGCTTCTGGCCGATTTTCGGTGCGGCCGGATTCCAGACCCTGATCCGCTACATGGAGATCGTTGCGCTCTACAGCCTGTTCATGGCCGCGGCGTCGAAGGAGCAGCCGGGCACCGACTTCACCATTCTCGCCTGCGCCCAGCTCATCATCTACTTCATCGGCTCGATGCTGTCGGGCCGTATTGCCGATCTGCTCGGCTATGGGACGCTATTCAGCGTCGCCACAGTGTTGTCGCTGATCGCGGCGATTGCGACGATGCGCATTCTCGCAGCGCAACCGCCCGCTAGTTTGACGCCGGCGCAGCCTGCGTGAAGCTGCGATCGACGGCCTTGCTGACATCGACCTGTTTTGACAGGATTCCGTAGCGCGTGGCGCGGTCGGAGGCTTCCTGGAACTCCTTCACCACGCCATCGTCGATGGCGATCGGCCGTGTGTCCTGCGCCTTGTAGGCGCGCGCCAGCACGTCTTCCGGCAGCTTGGTCAGCTCGGCGGTGTTTTTAGCATATTCATTGACATGCTCGCGCGACCAGTTGCGGGCCTTGTTAAGCCGCTGCAACAGGTCGGCGACGGCCTCGCGCTTGGTGGCAATTGCCTGTTCGGAAGCGACGATAAAGGTCAGGGTCGGGGTCAGGCCCGTGCCATCGGCAACCACCCGCGCATTGTCTTTCAGCACGGCGTAGGAGATGTAGGGTTCCCATACGGCCCAGCCGTCGATCGAACCGGCGAGAAGTGCAATCTTGGCATCGACGGGACCGAGCGGCGCGAAAGTTGCGTCGCTGGTCTTGTAACCGGCTTTCTCCAGCGTCGCCTCAATCAGGAACTGGCCCCAGCCGCCGCGTGTGCCTGCGAGGCGCTTGCCCTTGAGGTCGGCAGCGGTCTTGATCGGTGAATCGTTGCGCACTAGGATCGCCTGTGTGTCCGCATTGGAGCGTGTGCCGCCTATCGCCTTGATCGGTGCGCCGTTGGCATAGACCGTGAGGAACGAGAGGTCGCCGGTGTAACCGACATCGAGTGCGCCGGCATTGATGGCTTCGAGAATCGGCGCTGCCGCAGGGAATTCCGACCACTGGATCTTGTAAGGCAAGTCCTTCGCCAAGCCGGAGATCTCCAGCAGCGAGCGGTTGCCACCCTTCTGGTCGCCGACGCGCAGCGTGATCTGGTCCGCCGCGAAAGCGGAGGTGGCGAGCGTTGCGCTGAAGGCTGTGGCGATGAGTGTTGAAAGCAAGCGGCGCGAGGTGGAAGAGGCGGTCATGGTCACTTTCTCTGATGCAATGGCGAGCATCAAAGCTACGTCCGAGACGGATTCAGTCAATGAAATGGCTGACTGAATATCATCGAGCGAAAGCAACGAATGTAGCGCTGCTGGAAGTAGCGTGGAAGTTTTGCGCTTTCGGAAAATCTGATGTGTTTTGGCCCACCGTCAACCTGCGTGCGCATTCCCGCCCAACTCTGCCGCCTTTCCGCCAGAATTCATTTCCGCAGCGCATTTGGTGCGCCGCAGAATAGCCACGAGCGTCAGCCGAAATAGGCTACGAAACATAATCCGGACGCCTGTGAAATTCCACGCAATTGCTGCGGCGGAATAATCCGGATGAAGGTCTAGCTGGAAATTTACGCGGCATCCGGGCCGGGGGCATTTCAAACGTGGCGTCTGTACTTCAGTTGATTTCATCCCTGACCGTGGGCGGGGCCGAACGGCTGCTGATCAACTTTGCAGTCAGTTGCGAACCGGGTGCGGGCGTGCCGCAGGTGTTCGTTGTGATCAACGACCGGCTCAATCCCGATCTCGCCGCCGAACTCTCCGCCACCGGTCACCCGATCTATTTTCTGAAACGCGCGCCGGGCAATCGCAATCCGCGCATCATTCTGACGCTGCTCAATATCATTCGCCGCCATGACATTCGCGTTATTCACGCCCATGACAGCGGGGCGAAACATTTCGCGATGCTGAGCAAACTGTATAGGCCCATGAGCGTCGGCTACACGATCCACAATACCGGCATCGCAGGTACCTGGGATCGCGTGAAGCTGCGCCTGCACCGCCGCTTCGTCGACTGGAACATCGCCATCTCCGCCGCCGTCGAACGCGAATGTCAGGCCGTGCATCTGCAGCGGTTGTTCAAGGTGCATAACGGCATTCCGCTGGGCGCCTTCCGCGCCGTGGCCCGCGAACGTCGCTTCGGCTCGCCGCTGCGGCTGATCAACGTGGCCCGCATCTATCCGAAACAGAAGGGGCAGGACATCCTGATCAAGGCGGTCAGTCTCTGCGCCGCGCGCGGGCTCGACATTCGCTGCGATTTCGTCGGCAGTCCACCGGAGGGCGACGAGTCGACCCTCCTGAGTTTGAAGGCGCAGGCGATCGCCGAGAACGTCGCCGATCGCGTTCGCTTCCTGTGCGGGCGCACCGATGTGCGCCGTCCGCTGGACGAGGCTGATATTTTCGTCTTGCCATCGCGTTTCGAAGGTTTCGGACTGGTGCTGCTCGAAGCCATGGCGGTCGGCCTGCCTGTCATCGCCGCGGATGTCGATGGCCCGGCCGAACTGCTGGTGGACGGCTCGAACGGTATCAAATTCAAGGTCGGATCCGCTGAGGATCTTGCCGACAAGATCGCGGCGCTTGCGGCGCAGCCCGAGCTCGCCGCGAAGATCGCAAGGACGGCGAAGGATTTCGTCACCGAATTCGATATCGCCAATATGCGCGACCAGTATTTCGGCATCTACGGGCAGATGATGAAGGTGAGCTAGCTTGATGTCTTGCGTGCGCGCTTGCCGGTGGCAGCGAGTTTGTCAGCGAGGAATTCCAGCAGCACCTCGACGCGGGCGGGGCGGGGACCGCCCGGTGGCGTGACGAGGTAGACACCGCTCGACGATTGCGACCAGTCCTGCAACACGGCCTCCAGCGCGCCGCTCGCCAATGCATCGCCGACGATGAAATCCGGCAGGTCGCTGATCCCCAATCCCGCGATCAGCGCAGGCAGCAGCGCCTCGCCATTGTTGACGCGGAGCGGTCCGGCCGGCCGAACGCTGGCCTGTTCGCCGGCTACATTGGTGAAGTGCCAGACGCCGGGGGTCGAGAGATAGGTGTAGCCAAAGCACTTGTGGTCGGCGAGATGCATGGGATGCGTCGGCCGGCCGTATTTCGCGAAATAGGACGGCGCCGCCACGATGTGGCGCTTCACCGGGCAGAGCCGCCGCGCGATCAGCGATGAGTCCGGCAGCGTGGCGATGCGGATTGCAGCATCGAAACCTTCGCCGATCAGATCGACGGTGGCGTCGCTGAGGCTGAGGTCAATGGAGACTTCCGGATATTTGGCGAGGAACTCCGGCAGCAGATGCGCCACCGTATTGGTGCCGTAGGTCATCGGCACGGCCAGCCGTACCAGCCCGCGCGGCGTTGCCGACTGCGCCAGTGCCTCGTTCTCGAGCGCTTCGCCGTCCGCCAGCAATTGCGCAGCCTTCACCGCCAGCGTCCGGCCGGCATCGGTCAGCGCCAGCCGCCGCGAGGTCCGGTTGAACAGCCTGGCACCGAGGCGGTCCTCCAGCCGGCTCACCGCCTTGGAGACGGTGGCCTTGGACAGGGTCAGCTCGGTCGCCGCCGCCGCAAAGGACCGCAGTTCGACCACCTTGGCGAAAATCGCCAGCGCTTCGAAATCGGGAAGTTTGGGCATCTCAAAATCCGAAACGATGAGTTTCCATCATTTCTATTTATGCGCCATCTGCGAGGGCATATCCAGATGCCCAGGATGCAAATGCATCAAACGACGGAGATTTCGTCATGATCGACCTCAGACCTTTCGACAAACTCGGCGGTGCCGACCACGGCTGGCTCAAGGCCAAGCATCACTTCTCGTTCGGCAGTCACTACGACCCAGAGAATATGGGCCACGGCAGCCTGCGCGTCTGGAACGACGACGAGATCGCGCCGAACACCGGTTTCCCGGCTCATCCGCATTCCAACATGGAAATCATCACCTATGTCCGCGAAGGCGCGATCACGCATCAGGACAGTCTGGGCAACACGGGTCGCACCGAGGCCGGCGACGTCCAGGTGATGAGTGCGGGCTCAGGCATCCGGCACTCCGAATACAATCTGGAGGCATCGACCACGCGGATCTTCCAGATCTGGATAGAGCCCACCCAAACGGGCGGCCAGCCTTGCTGGGGCGCCAAGCCGTTCCCGAAGGCCGATCGCTCCGGCCAGTTCGTCACCATTGCCAGCGGCTTCAAGGACGACGCCGGGGCACTGCCTATCCGGGCTGACGCCCGGGTGCTGGCAACCACGCTGAAGGCCGGTGAGACCGCGCAATATCCGCTGGGTAGCTCGCGCAACGGCTACCTCGTGCCGGCGGCCGGCGCGATTGAGATCAACGGCATTCGCGTCAACGCCCGCGACGGTGTCGCCATCCGTGACGAAGCAAACGTCACGATCAAGGCGCTGGAAGATTCCGAACTCGTGTTGGTGGACGCCGCCTGACGGCGCCCACCAATCATCAACCCGACCTATTCATCCCAATCCAACGGAGACTGACCATGACCAAAGTACTCGTTCTGTATTATTCCGCTTACGGCCATATCGAAGCGATGGCCAATGCCGTCGCCGAAGGTGCCCGCGAAGCCGGCGCCACTGTCGATATCAAGCGCGTGCCTGAACTGGTGCCTGCCGAGGTCGCCAAGGCGTCCTACTACAAGATGGACCAGGCTGCCCCGATCGCGACCATCGACGATCTCGCCAATTACGACGCGATCATCGTCGGCACCGGCACCCGCTTCGGCCGCATGTCCTCGCAGATGGCCAACTTCCTCGATCAGGCCGGTGGCCTGTGGATGAAGGGCGCGCTGCATGGCAAGGTCGGCGGTGCCTTCACCGCGACCGCGACCCAGCATGGCGGCCAGGAGACCACGCTGTTCTCCATCATCACCAACCTGCTGCATTTCGGCATGACCATCGTCGGCCTCAATTACGGCTTCCAGGGCCAGATGAAGCTCGATGAAGTCACCGGCGGTTCGCCTTACGGCGCGACCACCCTGACCGGTGGCGACGGCAGCCGCCAGCCTTCGGCCAACGAACTGGCCGGTGCCCGTTATCAGGGCAAGGTCATCGCCGAGACGGCCAAGAAACTTCACGGCTAAGCTGCGTGGCTAACTAAAAAGAGATGGCTGACAAGAGAAAGGCGGCGTTCTGATTGCAGAGCGCCGCCTTATCTATGCTGGAACAAACGGATTCGATTTCATCATGCTCGACGTGTATTTCATCTATCAGCTGGCCCGGCGGCCGCTGCACGCGATAGCCCGGAAATGGCTTTGTCGCGGCATCGCGCATGTGACCAGGGGCGAAGTCGTTTGCCCCGAATGCCGCCAACACTGAAACGTTCCTCGATTGTTGGACTGGCAACGTTGCGTCTGGGGACGTAGACTTCGGCTATGTCCAAGCCAGCCAGCCCGTCCGCGCCAGCCCTCAGTATCCGCATCGACCTCGATCCCGAGGGACGGATCGGACCGGGCAAGATTCAGCTTCTCGAACATATTCACACCACCGGTTCGATTTCGGCTGCTGGCCGCGCCATGGCGATGTCCTACAAGCGCGCTTGGGATCTGGTCGATGAACTCAATCGGATTTGCGGGCAGCCTGCCGTCGAGCGCCAGACGGGTGGTAAGAATGGGGGCGGAGCTCTCCTCACGCCATTCGGCTTGACGCTCATCAAGCGCTATCGTGGCATCGAAAGCGCTGCGGCCACCGCCGCGCGCAAGGAGCTGCTGGCGCTGAAGGGCGATATCGGCAAGAAGCGCAGGTTCTAACCGGTCAAGCCGGCGGTATCACCGTTGTATTCGGATAAATATATCGTGACGGTCACCCTGATCGCGCTTTCGAATGGCTCTATTCTGGAATAGGATTGATCCATCCTTGGTCGCTCGTGGCGCGCCGTGGTCTAAACTGGAACTTCGCAATGTTCGACGCCCAATGCGATCTGGCTGCGCTTGTCTATGACAAGGATCAGGATCCCGACGCAGTGTTGCACACCTTCGCGGCGGATTTGAGCAAGCAGGGCGTTCGCGCCGTCGGATTGGTGCAACTCGGGCATCGCGAATTCGACGTGCCGAAGCTGACTGCGGTCATGCTGCACACCGGTGCGCACGTGCGCTTGTTTCAGGATCTCGGTCCCGGCGCCAAGGGCTGCAAGCTCGATGTCGGACAATTGCTCGATGCCGGCACGCAGGTCGCCGACGCCATCGACGAGGGCGCCGATCTCGTCATCATCAACCGGTTCGGCAAGCAGGAGCGCGAGGGCAAGGGGCTCGCTTATCTGATCGAGCGCGCGCTCTCTAGCGATATCCCCGTGGTGATCGCCGTGCCGTCGCATCGCTTTGCCGAATGGATTGCATTTGCCGATGGCATGAGCGTGAAGCTGCATTGCGATCGCGAGTCGCTCGATGGCTGGTGGGCAAAAGTCTCTTGCCGCACCGAGGGACTGATACGTCAGGACCATCGCAGCGTTTGCGAAGTGCTGAAATAGAATTCCATCAACGCGTCTCTATCAATCGTCCGAATATCGCTGCTCCTGCCACGGATCGCCGCGGTTGTGATAACCGCGGACTTCCCAATAGCCGGGCTTGTCGTCGCCGACGAACTGGATGCGCTGCAGCCACTTGGCGCTCTTCCAAAAATATAGATGCGGCACGATCACCCGCACCGGGCCGCCATGATCGCGCTCGATCGGGGAGCCCTGCCACGAATGCGCCAGCAGTGCGTCTTCGGCAGCGAAATCTTCCAGCGACAGGTTGGTGGTGTAGCCGTCATGGGATTCCAGCACCACAAAGCGCGCCTCGGGCTTCGGCTGGCACGCATCCAGCAGCGCACGGGTCGAAAGACCTTCCCACTGGTTGTCGTAACGCGACCAGGTGGTGACGCAATGGATGTCTGAGATGAAGGTCGATTGCGGCTGCGCGCTGAACTGGCCGAAATCCCAGAACAGCGGCGTCTCGACGGCGCCGTAGACATCGAGCCGCCAGCGCTCGCGAGGGATGTTTGGCGTGATGCCCAGATCCAGTACCGGCCAATCCTGGGTCAGATGCTGGCCGGGCGGGAGCCGCTGGTCGTCCGGGCGCGCAATCTTGCCGGTGAGAAACCGGCCTTCGCGCGCCCAGCGCTGTTTGGTCTGCGTCAGCTTGGATTCCGGCGGGGTGTGATCCTCGGTCATGGCTGACGCTCCTTGGCTAGACGTTGACCGTCACTCGTGACGGTGCATCGCCGACTTGTGCTTGGTGTCGCGCATGGTGGCGTAAATCAGCAGCGACAGGAAGATCATGCCCGACAGATAATAGTAGAACCACTGTTCATGACCGATCTGCTTGAAGTACAGCGCGATCGCCGGCGCCGTACCGCCGAAGATTGACACCGTCAGCGCATAGGGTACGCCGACGCCGAGGGCGCGGATATTGGTCGGGAACAGTTCGGCCTTCACCACCGCATTGATCGAGGTATAGCCGGCCACGAAGATCCAGGCGCCGCAGATCAGCAGGAACGCCGTGAATGGCGACTTGGTGGTCTGCAGCGTGGTGAGGATCGGAACAGTCGCCAGCGTGCCGACAACGCCGAAGAAGATCAGCAGCGGCTTGCGGCCGATGCGGTCGGAGATCGCGCCATAGATCGGCTGCAGCAGGCAGGCGAATATCAGCGTGCCGAAGATCACCGTGGTGGTCTGGTCCGCGGTGAGGCCGACCGAGAGCTTCACGAAGGTCTGCATGTAGGTGGTGAAGGTATAGAACGCCGCGGTGCCGCCGGCGGTGAGGCCGACAACCAGCAGCAATTCGCGCGGATAGGCCATCAGCGCGCGCAGCGAACCCATTGGCTTGGCCTGCTTCTTCGCTTCAACGAACTGGTCAGTCTCGTGCATGTCGCGACGCATCACGGCGGTGAAGACCGCAAGACCAGCGCCGATCACGAACGGAATGCGCCAGCCCCAGTCCTTCAGCTCCTGCTCGGTGAGGAACACCTTCTGCAGCAGCAGGAGCACGATGATCGCGGTCAGCTGGCCGCCGATCAGCGTGACATACTGGAAGCTCGAATAGAAACCGCGATGCTTAGGATCGGCAACTTCCGAGAGATAGGTGGCGCTGGCGCCGTATTCGCCGCCGAGGCTGAGGCCTTCGATGATGCGGGCGAGCGCGAGCAGGATCGGTGCCGCGATGCCGATGGTGGCATAGGTCGGCGTGCAGGCGATGATCAGCGAGCCGAAGCACATGCACAGGACCGAGATCGTCAGCGATATACGACGGCCATAGGTGTCGGCGAGATAGCCGAACAGCCAGCCGCCGAGTGGCCGCATCAGGAAGGTGGCGGCAAACAGCACGGCCGCATTGAGCTGCTGAACGACGGGGTCGGAGTTCGGGAAGAAGGCCGGCGCGAAATACAATGCGAAGGCGGTGTAGGCGTAGAAGTCATACCATTCGACGAGATTGCCCATCGAGCCGATGAAGATCGCCTTGATGCGTTTCTTGGCGTCGTCGAAATGGAGTTTGCCGTCCGCCGGCGGTGCGAATGAATCTGCCACGTAGAACCCTCGTATTCCGTGAAGTGAAATGTCCCGTTGCCACGCGCGGCACGAAAAGCCAATGCCGCGGAATGCATTGCTGCTGGCAGGATCGTTCTGTCAGGCGATGCCCGCATCCCGGCCGCGGCCGCACATGACTAGCCGCGACATGTGACAATGTGGCTTAGACAAAAGTCTATGAAGGGTAGCGGTACTCCGGGCGGCCCTGCCCAAAGGCATCGTCCTGGCCGGCACAAGGCCAGCCAGGACGAGCGAGTATGAGGGCGGAGTTCCGTTACTTCGCCGGGCGCGGATCGATCGGCGTAGAGTCGCGCAGGCCCAGAATGTCTTCCAGCACGCGTGCGCCGGCGAGCAGCGAAGCTTCGCCGCGCGGCGGGCCGACGACCTGCAATCCGACCGGCAGACCCTTTGAGGTGAAGCCGCAAGGCATCGACAGCGCCGGGCAGCAGGTCAGCGTGATCGCATAGACGATGCCGAGCCACTGCACGTAGTTGTCGAATTTGGTGCCGTTGCATTCGGCGAGATAGCGCTGTTCGATGGGGAATGGCGGCGTGATGGTCGCCGGGCACAGCAGCAGGTCGTAGCTCTGGAAGAACTCGTAGGCACGCGCCGCCAGCGTGACACGCTGCGCTTCCGCCTTCGCCAGGTCATCGACCGTGAGCTTTAGGCCCTGCTCGATGTTCCAGATCACTTCCGGCTTCAGCTGATCGCGCTTGTCGCGGAGCAGCTGGAGCTTCGAGATCGCGAAGTCATAGGCGCGCAGCACGTGGAAGCATTCGTGGGCTTCGCGCAGGTCGGGATGCGCTTCCTCGACGATCACGCCGGCGTCGGCGAATGCCATCGCTGCCTTGCGGGTGATGGCGACCACTTCGGGATCGACGGGGGTGATACCGAGATCCGGCGAATAGGCGATGCGCTTCGGTTTGGTACCGGCGCGCACGGCCGAGCGGAACGAGGTCGGCAGTTTCGGCAGCGAGATCAGATCGGCAGGATGTTCGCCGCTCATGGCATCGAGCATCAGCGCGAGGTCTTCCACGGTGCGGGCCATCGGGCCCTGCACGCTCACCATCCGGGCGAGCGCCACGGCGGGCGTGGACGCAACGCGGCCGACGCTCGGACGCAGGCCGACGATGCCGCAGAAGCTGGCGGGATTACGCAGCGAGCCGCCCATGTCGGAGCCATGGGCAATCCACGCCGTGCCGCTGGCAAGGGCTG
Organism: Tardiphaga robiniae; assembly: GCF_013359755.1. Taxonomy (GTDB): domain Bacteria; phylum Pseudomonadota; class Alphaproteobacteria; order Rhizobiales; family Xanthobacteraceae; genus Tardiphaga; species Tardiphaga robiniae. The sequence goes on from NZ_JABMCJ010000092.1 coordinate 296,124, forward strand.
CCGCGGCGCCGCCGGACGAGCCGGCGGCCGACTTCGACAGGTCCCACGGATTCAGCGTCGCACCGAACACTTCGTTGAACGTATTGGCGCCCGCGCCGAATTCAGGCGTGTTGGACTTCGCATAGATCACGCCGCCGTTTTCTTCGAGGCGTTCGACCAGCACGTTGGACTTGGTCGGCACGACGTCCTTGTAGATCGGCGAGCCCTGTGTGGTGCGCACGCCGGCGACGGCGGTGAGATCCTTGATCGGCACCGGCAGGCCGGCAAGGATGCCGCGTTCGCCGAGCGGCTTCTTCATCAATTCCTTTGCGTGATCGCGGGCGCGATCGAAACACAGGATCGGCAGCGCGTTGACCTGGCCGTCGACTTCCTTGATGCGCGCTTCCAGCGCGTCCAGCAGGTCGAGCGGCGTCACCGTCCCGGCATTGAGTTGATCGACCACGGCGCAGGCCGTTGCTTTGATGAGATCTTGCTGAGAGGCCACGCACGTCTCCAATTTCGGATGCAGAGCAATTCGTATGCTTGGGATGTCGATCCCGACGTAGCCGTGTAGACCATTTTCTGGATAAATGGGACTCGCAGGCCAAATCTCCTTAACCCAAGTCGCCTCACACAATGCAGGGATGCAACCATGAGTAAGCCTTTCGGCGATTCCAACTGGCGCGCGATGACGCGCGAGCAGCTCGATGCCGGCCTGAACAACTCGACCGCCGTTGCAGGCAGCGCCGACATCGCCGCCGGATGGGGCCAGCGCTCCGACGCGATGAAGGCGAAGTATCCCGCACATCTCGACGTCGCCTATGGCCCGCGCGAGCGCAATAGGTTCGATTTCATCAAGGCGGCCGATGGCGGGCCGACACTGCTGTTGATTCACGGCGGTTACTGGCAGATGCGCTCGAAGGACTTCTTCACCTGCTTCGCTGCAGGTCCCATCGCCCACGGCATCAACGTCGCTGCGATCGGCTATACGCTGGCGCCAGACGCGACGCTGGACGAGATCGTGGCCGAGATGCATGCCGGCGTCGATGCGCTGGTGGAGAAGCTGCCTTCGCTCGGCGGCGATCCGAACCGCATCGTGGTGTCCGGCTGGTCGGCCGGCGGTCATCTCACCTCGACCACGCTGTCGCATCCGAAGGTGAAGGGCGGCGTCGCCATTTCCGGCATCTACGATCTCGAACCGATCCGCGCGTCCTATCTGAACGAGAAACTCAAGCTCGACGAGGCGATGTCGAAGCGACAGTCGCCGCTGCTGCAGGATGGCGGCCCGAACAAGCCGCTGGCGCTGGTGGTCGGCGGCGGCGAGTTGCCGATCCTGCGCCAGCAGACCGCGGACCTCGCCGTGCATCGGGCAAAGCACGGTCTGCCGGTGAGCTATGAGGAGATCCCGGGCGCGGATCACTTCTCGATCATGAAAGAACTGGAATCGCCGACGGGGCGGATCACGACGCTGATCAAGGAATTGGTCGCGCGGATTTAAAATCAGACCAGCAACTTGAATATGCGAGACGTCTCCCGGCGCCGCTCGTCAGCGCCGGGATTGTGTTGTCTACAGCCCCTGTCCGCCCGATACCTCGATCCGCTGTGTGTTCACCCAGCGATTATCCTCCGACAGCAGGCTCGCGATCATCGGCCCGATATCGTCGGGCAGGCCGACGCGGCCAAGGGCGGTCATGCCGGCGATCGTCTTGTTGATGTCTGGATTGTCACGCACGGCACCGCCGCCGAAATCGGTTTCGATTGCGCCGGGCGCGACCGTGTTCACGGTGATCCGGCGGCTGCCCAGTTCCTTCGCCATATACATGGTCATCACCTCGACGGCGCCCTTCATCGCGGCATAAGCAGCATAGCCGGGGAGGCACATGCGGGTCAGCCCGGACGACAGGTTCACGATGCGGCCGCCGTCCGCGATCAGTGGCAGCAGTGTCTGCGTCAGGAAGAACACGCCTTTGAAATGCACATTCACCAGCCCATCGAACTGCGCCTCGGTGGTATCGGCGATCAGTGCATAATCCCCGTGTCCGGCATTGTTCACGAGATGGTCGAACGTCTCGCGCGACCAGGTTTCGCGCAGTGCTGTTCGCAGACGACCAGCAAAGTCGGCGAAGCCGGCAATCTTGCCGGTGTCGAGTTGCAGCGCCACCGCCTTGCGGCCCATGCGCTGGATTTCGGAGACGACAGCCTGTGCGTCTTCGCTGCGGCTTTGATAGGTGAGGACGACATCGCCGCCGTGACGGGCAATGTTGAGAGCGGTATTGCGGCCGAGACCGCGGCTGGCGCCGGTAACGAGGGTAATCTTGGTCATGGTCAGCTCCTGTGGTGTGACCATCCCGATATCGCCCCGGCGAACCGGGCTTGGTTGCCCGAAGCTCGACGTTCCTTGCCTAATCCTCCAAAATCATGTGCTGGCGCATTTACGATGATGTAGGCTGGGCGTCATGACCACGCTTCTCAATGCCGTTCGCCGTTACACAGAGACCCATGCTGATAGTGCCGGCATCGCGACCACGCCGATCCTCGGCCTTGCTGCCGTGCGCGCAACCACACCCAGCGACATTATCCACGCGATCTTCCAGCCGCTGATCTGCCTCGTCGTGCAGGGCACCAAGCATGTCACCATGGGCACGGAGAGTTTTGTCTTCGCCGCCGGGGATTCGCTGATCATCACGGCCGATGTTCCGATCGTCAGTCAAATCACACGGGCGAGCATTGCCGCGCCCTATCTCTCGCTGGTGTTCGAACTTGATCTGGCCGTGATCGCCGAACTGGTTGTCGAGATGAAAGCGGAGCCAAGCGCCGATCTCGCGCGTGTCCGGGTCGAGCCCACCGATGCCGAAGTTGCGGACGCGGCGTTGCGGCTGATGCGCTTGCTCGATCGTCCGGCGTCATTGCCGGTGCTGCGCGCGCAGCTGGTGCGGGAGATGCATTACTGGCTGCTGGCTGGTCGCCACGGGCCGGCGATCCGACGGCTTGGCTGGCCGGATAGTCACGCACAACGTGTCGCGCGCGCGGTCGCGGTGTTGCGCGCCGAGTTCGCGCGGCCGGTGCTGGTTGAGCGTCTTGCAGATGTTGCGGGCATGAGCCCGTCGTCATTCCACCAGCATTTTCGCACGGTGACCTCACTCACGCCGCTGCAGTTCCAGAAGCAGTTGTGCCTGATCGAGGCGCGGCGGCTGATGTTGTGGGAAGGCGCGGCCGCGAGCAGCGCGGCCTTCGCCGTCGGTTATGAGAGCGTGCCGCAATTCACCCGCGAATATGGCCGCATGTTCGGCGCGCCGCCGGTACGCGACATCGAGGCTGCGCGTGACAAGGCACGCTCCGTGGCGTGATCGCCAGCGCATTGCCGGCCATGGCGCCGGAATGCCGCGCGGCTCATTCGATTGCGGCGACGCGAATGGGACGTGTTCCGACCGGAGCGCCGGTCTCGCGGTCGATGGTAACGGGATCGATCTCCGTTCCGGCCTCTGCGTCGAAGAACCGGGTGACGTCGCCCCCGCCGCGATGCTTGCGTCCCCACGCGCCGATCGCAAATAGCACCGGCAGAAAGTCGCGGCCGGCTTCCGTCAGCACATATTCGTCCCGTGGCGGACGCTCGGAATAGCGACGTTTCTCCAGCAGCCCTTCGTCGGTCAGGGCTGAAAGACGCCCCGTTAGCATCGTTGGCGCGATACCGAGGCCTTTGCGGAAATCATCGAAGCGGGTCAGCCCCGCATGGGCGTCGCGCATGATCAGCATGCTCCATGCGTCCCCCACTACCGCAAGGCTTCGGGCAATCAGGCATGGCTGGTCCGAAAGATTCTTCATGTCGGTATCTTTTTAGTAGTGACTTACTATTAATTCGATAGTAACACCGCCTCCAAGGATGTTCCACGATAAAATGAAGGCAGAAGCGATGAGTACAGGAGAGCGCAGCCGTGTCGGGTTGGTGACAGCACAGGTGCTGCGGCAATGGAGCAAACAATGACGAGTGCTCCTGGCAACGTTGGATCTGGCGTGCGCTACGTTGAGGCGCCCAATCTCTCCATCAACGTCGGAGGAACTGCCTTTGCCTATCGAGATCTAGGCCCCCGGGGCGGCGTGCCGCTCGTTCTCCTCAATCATTGGGGAGCGGTGCTGGACAATTTCGACCCGCGGATCGTTGACGGCCTCGCCTGCAAACACCGCGTGATCGCGACCAACTATCGCGGCATCGGCGCGTCGGGCGGAACAGCACCTGTGACTATCGACGAAATGGCGCGCGACGCGATTGCCCTGATCCGGGCGCTGGGTTTCGAGAAGGTCGATCTGCTCGGCTTTTCCCTCGGCGGATTTGTGGCGCAGGATGTTGCGCTCAAGGCTCCCGGTCTTGTGCGAAAGCTCATCCTGACTGGCACCGGTCCTGCGGGCGGCAAAGGTATCGATAAGGTCGGAGCGGTGTCCTGGCCGCTCATGATCAAGGGTCTGCTGACGCTACGCGACCCGAAATTGTATCTGTTTTTCACATCTACGGCCAATGGTCGCCAGGCCGCGAAGGCCTTTCTGAAGCGGTTGAAGGAACGCAAGGCGGACAGGGACAAGGGCCCGACTCCTGGCGCCTTCCTGCGGCAACTCAAGGCAATCAAAGCCTGGGGCCGACAGGCGCCTCAGGATCTCGGCCGTATCAAGATCCCCGTCCTGATCGCGAATGGCGACAACGATATCATGGTCCCGACTGTGAACAGCACCGACTTGGCCGAACGCATCCCCGGAGCGCAACTGGTGATCTACGAAGACGCCGGGCATGGCGGGATATTCCAGTACCACGCTGATTTCGTGCCGAAGGCTCTTTCCTTCCTGAGCGATTGGCGCCGCTGCTAACTTGAGATTGGAGAAAGCCCATGAAGGCATTCGTCGTTGATAAGTACAAAAAGAAGGGCGCTCTGCGCCTGGCCAACGTGCCCGAACCGGAAGTGCAGGACACTGATGTTCTGGTCCGGGTTCACGCCACAGCTGTGAACCTGCTGGATTCCAAGCTCCGGGATGGAGAGTTCAAGCTTATTCTTCCCTATCGTCCGCCTTTTATCCTGGGTCACGACGTCGCCGGAACGGTTGTCAGGACAGGATCCAGGGCCAGCCGGTTCAAGGTGGGCGACGAAGTCTATGCGCGGCCGCGCGATCATCGGGTCGGTACGTTCGCCGAACTCATCGCCATCAATGAAGCTGACGTGGCGCTGAAGCCGAAAAATCTCAGCATGACGGAAGCGGCATCCATCCCGCTGGTGGGGCTGACGGCGTGGCAGGCGCTGGTCGAAGTGGGCAAGGTGAAGCCCGGCCAGAAGGTCTTCATTCAGGCCGGCTCCGGTGGTGTCGGGACTTTTGCAATCCAGCTCGCCAAGCATCTCGGCGCTACAGTTGCGACGACAACCAGTGTAAAGAATGCCGAACTGGTCAAAAGTCTCGGGGCGGATGTGGTCATCGACTACAAGACGCAGGACTTCGAGAAGGTCCTGTCGGGCTACGATCTTGTGCTGAATAGTCAGGATCCAAAGACGCTCGATAAATCTCTGGGTGTGCTCAAGCCGGGCGACCAGCTCATTTCCATTTCCGGTCCGCCCGATCCGGCTTTCGCCAAGGAAGCCGGTCTGAACCTGTTCCTGAAACTGATCATGCGTCTGCTGAGCCGTGGCGTGAGGAAAAAAGCCGAGCGCCTCGGCCTACGCTATTCATTCCTGTTCATGCGCGCGCAGGGGCAGCAGTTGAGCGAGATTACGTCCCTGATCGAAGCCGGCGTGATCCGGCCGGTCGTCGATAAGGTGTTCCCGTTCGAGAACACCGGGGATGCGCTGGCCTATGTCGAGACCGGCCGCGCGAAGGGCAAGGTGGTCATCGCGGTGCAGTGAGGTCTGGCCTTAGTGCGTCCGTGCCAGACAGAACGCCACGACCTGCTCCAGTGCAGTCTTCATCGGCGACGACGGAAACAGCGCCAGTGCATCGACCGCCATGGCGCCGTAATGCTGGGCGCGGTTGATCGTGTCTTCCAGTGCGCGGTGCTTGGTCATCAGGCCGATCGCGTGATCGAGGTCGCCTTCGCCGATCTCGCCGCGCTCCAGCGCCTTGATCCAGAATTCGCGCTCGGCGTCGTTGCCGCGGCGGAAGGCGAGCACCACGGGCAGGGTGATCTTGCCCTCGCGGAAATCGTCGCCAACATTCTTGCCGAGCTTGGCGGCCTTGCCGCCGTAGTCGAGCACGTCGTCGATCAGCTGGAAGGCGATGCCGAGATTCATGCCGACCGAACGGCACGCGGTCTGCTCGGCCTTCGGGCGGTTCGCGATCACCGGGCCAACTTCGCAGGCGGCGGCAAACAGTTCGGCCGTCTTGCCGCGGATGACCGCGAGATATTCGTCTTCGGTGGTGGCGGTGTTCTTGGCGGCGGCGAGCTGCATCACTTCGCCCTCCGCAATGGTGGCGGCAGCCGAGGATAGAATATCGAGCGCGCGCAGTGAGCCGACTTCGACCATCATGCGGAAGGCCTGGCCGAGCAGGAAGTCGCCGACGAGAACGCTGGCCTCGTTGCCCCACAGCATGCGCGCGGACAGCTTGCCACGGCGCAGTTCGCTCTGGTCGACCACGTCGTCATGCAGCAGCGTCGCGGTGTGCATGAATTCGACGGACGCCGCGAGCTTGATATGGCCGTCGCCGGTGTAGCCGGTGAGGTTGGCCATCGCGAGCGTCAGCATCGGGCGCAGCCGCTTGCCGCCCGACGAGATCAGGTGGTTGGCGACCTCGGGGATCATGGTGACTTCCGAGCCGGTCCGCGACAGGATGGTCGCATTGACGCGCTCCATGTCAGGGGCGACAAGGCTGACCAACTGGTCGATCGACGCTGTCGCGTGACTCTCGAAGGGAACAATCACCGCCACGCTGGGCTCTCCGAATTACAAGGGCGCTTCGTCGGGCCATGAAGAAGGCAGGCACTGGCAGCGCTTATATTCAAATAGGGCGAATTCACGTTGAAAACAGGTGTCCCCATCTGCTGAATTGCCGTCGACCGATATCGGGCCGCACAATAGAAACTGCGCAGCGGCGCGGCAAGGGCATCGGAACCTTGACTTCCCCATAGATACACACCCGGTTACTGGCAGGGAGCGACCTCCAATTGCGCGAAATCATGCGGACGAACGATGTGGTGCTGGTCTCGGCGGTGGGCGCGCTGCTCGACGGCGCGAATATCCACCATCTGGTGCTGGACCAGAATATGAGCGTGATCGAGGGATCGCTGGGCATCATTCCGCGCCGGATCCTGGTGCATGAAGACGATGACCTGCAGGCGCGCCGCGTGCTGACGGATGCCGGACTGGCCCACGAGTTGCGGCCGCAGGATTGATGTGATGGCTGACGCGATCGTGACCACGGAGGACGGCTTCCTGGGTGGCCAATTGCGGCTGCGGCAGCCGAAATCCGGTCATCGCGCCGGCCATGACGCGATCCTGCTGGCTGCTGCAACCTCGGCGCAAGCCGGACACAAGGTCGTCGATTTTGGATCAGGCGTGGGGACGGCCGGTCTGGCGCTGGCGCGGCGTGTCCCCGGCCTGTCCCCGACGCTGGTCGAGATCGACCCGCAACTCGCTGAACTGGCGAGGGAAAACGCGACGGCGAACGGTATCGCAGTGGATGTCGTGACGCTCGATATCGCTGCGAGCGCCGATGTTTTCGCTGCCGCAGGTCTGCCGCAAGACAGCGCCGACGCGGTACTGATGAATCCGCCCTTCAACGATCCCGCGCGCCATCGCGCCTCGCCGAACAAATCGCGCGAGATCGCCCATGTCGCGACTGAAGACACGTTGCAGACATGGATTCACGCGGCGCGGCGGCTGCTCAAATCCGGCGGCGTGCTAACGCTGATCTGGCGGGCGGACGGATTGGCCGATGTGTTGACTGCGCTGGACCGCGGCTTCGGCAGCGTCGCGATCATGCCGGTACATGGTGACACGACAGCGCCTGCGATCAGGGTGTTGGTGCGTGCTGTGAAGGGTGGCCGCGCGCCTGCGGCAATTGAGCCCGGCATATCGCTGCGGGATGCGGATGGCGCGCCTGATCTCCATATCCAGCGCGTGCTGGCCGGGCAGGCGGTTCTGCCATGGTCGTCGCTTCGGGCATCGCTCTAGGCGATGCCGCAGTCGGCCTGGTGTTTATTGAGGAGCTGTTTCGGAACGTTTCTGCGGCGTCGACGTGAAGTGGATCGCCGTGAGCAGCGTACCGATGATCAGCATGAGCAGATAGATTTTCATGTCTTCTCCCGCTGCGGCGTAAAGGCCTGTTATGGTTTTCAAACGCTGAAAGCGTCTCTCGGTTCAATGACAGCAGCGTGATAAAAGTTGGTTAATGTCGAGGAAATTTGAATGAGCGAATCCAATTTAAAAGCGACGATCACAAGGCTGCTGCCTGCGCGTTTCCGTCGCGCAACTGCAGTCGTGCCGGTGGTGCGTCTGTCCGGCACAATCGGCGCCGTCACGCCGCTGCGTCCAGGATTGTCGCTCGCGGGCGTGGCAAGGCTGCTGGACAAGGCATTTGCGACGAAGAATGCCAAGGCTGTCGCGCTGGTGATCAATTCGCCGGGCGGCTCGCCAGTGCAGTCGCGGCAGATCTATCTGCGCATCCGCCAGCTCGCGGCGGAGAAGAAACTACCGGTGTTCGTGTTCGTCGAGGACGTCGCGGCATCCGGCGGTTACATGATCGCCTGTGCGGGCGATGAAATTTTTGTCGATCCGTCGTCGATCGTCGGCTCGATCGGCGTGGTCGGTGGCACCTTCGGTTTTCAGGAGCTGATCAAGAAGATCGGCGTCGAGCGCCGCCTCTATACCGCGGGTGAGCACAAGGCGATGCTCGATCCGTTCCTGCCGGAAGATCCCAATGATGTGGCGCGGCTGAAATCGCTTCAGCGCGAAATCCACGCGATCTTCATCAATCTCGTGAAGGACAGCCGCGGTGCCCGGCTGAAGGGCGCCGAGGATGTGCTGTTCTCCGGAGAATACTGGGCCGGTGAAAAATCCATCGCGCTCGGCCTCAGCGATGCCATTGGCGATCTGCGCTCGGTGCTGCGTGCCCGCTATGGCGACAAGGTGCAGATGCCGGTGATCGCGCAGCCATCCGGCATGTTGTCGGGTCTGCTCGGCCGCAAATCGGGAGCGGGCTCGCAGCTTTCGATGGACGGCCTGTCGGGACTGCCGGATCAACTGATCTCGGCGCTGGAGACTCGCGCGCTGTGGTCCAAATACGGCTTTTAGCAGGACGGTATTGCGCGGCATTTGGTGTCGCAAAAGCCAATTGCGGGAAACCGGCACTTGCGCGAGACTATCGGCAGGGGGCTTGAGATGAACGACAGGAATCGACACATGCCGCCGCTGGTCGCACTTGCAGGCGCGCTTGGGAGCGCAGCCGTTGTCCGCTGGGCCTATCGAACCGCCAAGCGGATCAATCATGAACTGGAAGAAGCCCGCCAGGCGCGGGTCGCCGAACGCAGCGGGACCACGGAAGTCCCAACCCTGCGCCGCGATCCCGTCACGGGCGCCTATCGGCCGGGCTAGCCGCCGTAAATTGGGCCCCAAAACATTTGCGCCGGCCTGAGGACGGGGCACGTCCTCGAGACCGGCGACAAAGTTGGGCTTTCAGGCTTGGAGGTCCCTCGGCCCTGGAGATTTGGACAACTTAAGACTTGGAGGTCTTCGGCCCGCGCGACTTGGATCGTTCGAGCCTTTCGCTGGGGTAAGTCCCGATGACCGGGTTCGTTCCCACCGATGCGATTCAGGATAGTGCGCCGGACTTAACGACTAACCCTGCTGATCAGGCGATGTGCCGGCGCGGTTACCCGTCGGTTACCGCCAAATCGGGCCGCATTGCCTTGATTCCGCAAGGCCGCGCCGATACGGTCCGCGCGCTTTGATCCGCCTTGATCCCCTTGGCGAATCCCCGGAAAAACGGCCCAGAAACCACCATGGACTCCCTGCCTCCGCACATGCGCCCGGAACGTTCGTTCCAGGGCTTCATTCTCGCTCTGCAGCGGTTTTGGGCCGAGCAGGGCTGCGTGATCCTGCAGCCCTACGACATGGAAATGGGCGCCGGCACCTTCCATCCCGCGACGACCTTGCGCGCGCTGGGGCCGAAGCCCTGGAAGGCCGCCTATGTGCAGCCGTCGCGCCGGCCGAAGGATGGCCGTTACGGTGAGAACCCGAACCGGCTGCAGCATTATTATCAGTTCCAGGTGATCATGAAGCCGTCGCCGGCGAACCTGCAGGATCTGTATCTCCAGTCCCTCAAGGCCATCGGTATCGACACCGCCTTGCATGACGTGCGCTTCGTCGAGGACGACTGGGAGAGCCCGACTTTGGGCGCCTGGGGTCTCGGCTGGGAATGCTGGTGCGACGGCATGGAAGTCAGCCAGTTCACGTACTTCCAGCAGGTCGCGGGCGTCGAATGCGCGCCGGTGGCGGGCGAACTCACTTACGGTCTCGAACGTCTCGCAATGTACGTGCAGGGCGTCGACCGCGTGTATGACCTCAACTTCAATGGCCGCGACGGCGCCGACAAGGTGACCTATGGCGACGTCTTCCTGCAGGCTGAGCAGGAATATTCGCGGCACAATTTCGAACATGCCGATACCGCGATGCTGTTCGAGCAGTTCAAGATGGCCGAGGCCGCCTGCCGCAAATATCTCGACGCCGGCTGGAAGAGCGACAAGCGCGACGAACATCTGATGGCGCTGCCGGCCTATGACCAGTGCATCAAGGCCAGCCATGTCTTCAATCTGCTCGATGCGCGCGGCGTGATCTCGGTCACCGAGCGCCAGAGCTACATCATGCGCGTCCGCGAACTCGCCAAGGCCTGCGGCGAAGCGTGGGTGCATACCGAAGCCGGAAGTGCTGCCTGATGCCTGATTTGCTCCTCGAATTGTTCTCCGAAGAAATCCCCGCTCGCATGCAGGCCAAGGCGGCGGAAGACCTGCGCCGCATGGTCACTGACCGACTGGTTGCCGAAGGTCTCGTTTATGAAGGCGCCAAGGCCTTCGCCACGCCGCGTCGTCTGACGCTCACGGTGCATGGCATTCCCGCGCGCCAATCCGACCTCAAGCAGGAGCGCAAGGGACCGCGCGTCGGCGGCGCCGAAGCCGCGATCCAGGGCTTCCTGAAAGCCACCGGTCTCGCTTCGCTGGATGAGGCCAAGATCCAGCGCGACCCGAAGGGCGATTTCTACATCGCGCTCACCGAGAAGCCGGGCAAGCCGACGGTCGACGTGCTGGCCGAGATCCTGCCCATCATCATCCGCACCTTTCCGTGGCCGAAGCAGATGCGCTGGGGCGCAGCTTCCGCGAAATCCAGCGCGCTGACCTGGGTGCGCCCGCTGCATTCCATCGTCGCCACCTTCGGCATCGAGACCGAAGAACCGGAAGTGGTGCAGTTCGACCTCAGTGGCGTCAGCGTCGGCCAGACCACCTACGGCCATCGCTTCCTCGCGCCCGATGCCATCCAGGTGCGCCGCTTCGACGACTATGTGGCGAAACTGCAGGCCGCGAAAGTCGTGCTCGATCCCGAGCGCCGCAAGGAAATCATCCTGGCTGACGCGCGGCAGCTCACTTTCGCGCAGGGCTATGAACTGGTCGAAGACCCCGCGCTGCTCGACGAAGTGGCGGGGCTGGTCGAATGGCCGGTGGTGCTGATGGGCTCGTTCGACAAGGAATTCCTGTCGATCCCGGACGAAGTGATCCGCGCCACCATTCGCGCCAACCAGAAATGCTTTGTGGTCCGCGATCCCAAGACGCAGAAGCTGACCAACAAGTTCGTCATAACAGCCAATATCGAAGCGAGCGATGGCGGCACCGCGATCATCGCCGGCAACGAACGCGTCATCCGCGCGCGTCTGTCGGATGCGAAGTTCTTCTACGAGACGGATCTCAAGACCAGGCTCGAATCGCGGCTGCCGAAATTCGAGCAGATCGTGTTTCACGAAAAGCTCGGCACCCAGGCCGCGCGTATCGCCCGTATCGAAAAGCTGGCTGGCGAGATCGCGCCGCTGGTCGGCGCCGATGTCACGAAGACCAAGCGTGCGGCGCAGCTCGCGAAGACGGATCTGCTCACCGAAGTGGTCGGCGAGTTTCCAGAGTTGCAGGGCCTGATGGGCAAGTATTACGCGCTGGCGCAAGGCGAAGACGCCGCTGTCGCTGCCGCTTCCGAGGATCACTACAAGCCGCAGGGACCGACCGATCGCGTGCCGAGTGATCTTGTCAGTGTCGCCGTGGCGCTGGCCGACAAACTCGATACGCTGGTGGGTTTCTGGGCGATCGACGAAAAGCCGACGGGATCGAAGGACCCGTTCGCATTGCGTCGTGCGGCGCTCGGTGTGATCCGTCTGATCATCGAAAACAATCTGCGCCTCAAGCTGAAGTCTGTCGCGTCGTCTCATGCGTCGACGATGACCGGCTATGACGAGAGCAAACCGGCCGATCTCCTCGCCTTCTTCGCAGACCGCCTCAAAGGCCAGCTCCGTGACCAAGGCGCCCGTCACGATCTCGTCGATGCGGTGTTTGCGCTCGGCGGCCAGGACGACCTGTTGATGGTGGTCCGCCGCGTCGAAGCGCTCGGCAAATTCCTCGACAGCGATGACGGCAAGAACCTGCTGGCCGGCACCAAGCGCGCCAACAACATTCTCGCCATCGAGGAGAAGAAGGACAAGCGCAAGTTCGACGGCGCGCCGGATGCTGCGTTGTTCAAGCTCGATGAAGAAAAGGCATTGGCCAGGGCGATTGCCGAGGTCGGTCCGGAAGCGAGCGTGGCTGTCGCCAAGGAAGACTTTGCCGGCGCGATGACCGCCATGGCCAAGCTGCGGCCGGCGGTGGATGCGTTCTTCGACAAGGTGAAGGTCAATGACGACGACGCGGCGGTCCGCGAAAATCGTCTGAAGCTGCTGAACGAGATCCGCGCGGCGACGCGTGCGGTGGCGGATTTCTCGAAGATCCAGGACTAAGGCTTACATACGGGCCTCTCCCCATGTCATGGCCGGGCTTGACCCGGCCATCCATGTCTTTCTCTGTCGCCTAGGCGTGGATACCGGCACGAGGCCGGGCGGAGATTGAACCGAGGGCGCGGCAGTCGTCGGCTGACGCGATATTTCCAGCAATCTCCCGAAACATTTACCTTACATTAACCATCCCTTGAAATGGTCCGGTTCCGTAACGGTTCCTTAACCGTCGCTTCCCAGCGCGGGCAGGACTGCCCAAGGATCGCCCATGACTTCGGTCAATACCGGCCTCAATCCCTATGCCAATTACGGCTCCGCCTATGCGCGGGCCGCCGCCACTGCGCAGCCATCGCTGGCCAATGCGCTCAACAGTAATGAAAGCGCCTCGTCGTCCTCGTCCGATGCGGCGACCAATCTGACGCTATCGGAGGCGGCGCGGGCGAAGCTTGCGAGCTCCGGCTCCGACAAGGATATCGCGACCGTCATTACGGATCTGCGGGCGAAGCTGGCGGCCCAATATGTGGCCGCAAAGGCGACGGGTCCGCTGGACAAGGACGGCAAGCTGACCATCGATCTCTCGACGCTGGATCGCCGTTCGCTCTACGCCATGGCCACCAACAATGGCGGCACCTTCACCGCCGACGAGCAGAAGGTCGCCCAAGCCGAACTGGGCAATCGTTTCAACGCGGCGCTGGCGCCTGCTGCAGGCACGGCCAAGCTCACCGGCGATTTCAGCGGCATCTACAAGGCGGCGCTGGACTATCTCGATGCCGCGGGCAGCGAAGAGAAAGCCTCGGCGGCCTGGTCCGCGCAGCGCGAGGCCGTGCTGAAGGGCATTCAGGCGACCGAGCAGACACCGACCAAGGCGCCATCAGGCATCGCCAACGATCCGGTCGCAGCCTATCTCGCGCAGCCCGATACAACGACGCCCGTGCAGGACATCGCCACCGTTGCGAAGAGCGTGCGTGCGGCGCTGGATGCGCAGGCCAAGGCGGCGAAAGAGGCGGGCAAGGGCGAACTCGTTTATGACAGCCGCCGCAAGACCGGCCAGCTCGCGGATTTCTCCGCCGTCGACAATCGTTCGCTCTCGGCGATCTCGCTCAATCAGGATGGTCTGTTCTCGAAGGAAGAGAGCTTTGCGGCCAAGCAGGTGCTCGATTCACGTAATCGCACCAGCATTCTCGAGGCGTTGCAGGCAAGCCAGAAGAGCGGCGATCCCAGCCAGTTCAGCCTCGGCATTCTCAACACCTATTCGGCGATGAGCGATGAGGAGCGGACCGCCTCCAACTGGACGCCGAGTTTCCGCGACAATGCAGTGGCGAGCTACAAGTCGACCAACCACATTCTGTCGCTGCTGAAGAGCGGATAAGCGTCGATACAGGAAGGTGCTGAAATACTCCGTCCTCATCCTGAGGAGCGGCATCTTCGCCGCGTCTCGAAGGACGGCTGCAAACGCCGGCGCTCCCCATTCATGGTTCGAGACGCGCGAAGTCGCGCTCCTCACCATGAGGCGGTGCTTGTGGCGTCATGCGCAAAGAAAAAGCCCCGCCCGGTGGGGGATGACCGGGGCGGGGCTTCTTCGCCCGGTCGCCATTCGCGGCGCCCGAACGAATCTTTTTTCAACGTGACGTGTTAGTCGACGACCTGCACGATGCGGCGTGAGCGCGGCTCCACCAGCACTGTCTGACCATTCACCACGGTGTAGCGATACGGCGTTGTCGCCACCGTCTGCGGCACGTCGTAATAGGTCACGCCGGCTTCAGGCAGCGTGGTGCCGACGACGATGCGATCGGGCACGGTGAAGGTCGGCACGCGTTCGCGCACCACATATTCACGGAATGCCGGACGCTCCTGCACAGTGATGCCATCCGGATCGTTGTTGTCGACGATGACGCGATCACCGCCCGATACACCGACGGTGACGCCCTGAGCCTGCACGGCCAGCGGAGTGCTGAGCGCGCCGACAAGGGCCGCTGCTGCAATAAGTTTGTTTCGCATGATCGTCTCCTTCATGAACGATGTCCGGCTTGCCGCGCCGGTCTGTGCCATCCAGCCTGGTTTGATTTATTCACCGTCCGCCAATGCATGCCGCCAGCGATCGTTCCGGAATTTTCCACGCGCAATTGCTGGTTTTTGATGCACTGCATGCAGGTATGACGGAACCCATTGATGGGCAGGGCGTCTTTATGCTGCTAAATCCCCGCGGCGCATCGCACCCGAATCGATTCCCTCACGGAGACACTTCATGGTCATCACGGCAGCTCACATCCAGCCGATTGTCGCGCTTATCGCTGGCGTTCTGATTTTGATCATGCCGCGGTTTCTCAATCTGGTGGTGGCGATCTATCTGATCTTCGTCGGACTGGCCGGACTCGGCGTCTTCAGGATGTTGAAGATCGGCTAAATTTCGACACGGCCGTTACCTACAGCGGTACCTCCGGGCTGCTTGCGCCACGTCCCTGAAACGTGGTGTAACGCGGCACATTTCCCTGTCGTTTCCTCTCGCGGATTGATTGAGAACCATGGCCAAAACCGCCTCGAAGTCCAAGAAAGCCCCTGCGAAGTCAAAGTTGTCCAAGGCTGCGCCCAAAGTAGCGTCGGTGGCCCGCAAGGCGCTTAAGAAGTCAGCTGCAAAACCTGCAGCTAAATCCGCGGCGAAGGCCAAAACGGCTGTGAAAGCAAAGGTTGCTCCGAAGCCTGTTGCAAAGGCTCCCGCATCGAAGAAGGCGGTTGTGGCCAAATCTTCTACAGCCAAGACTTCGGCGACCAAGGCCGTCAAGAAGGCCGCCGGCAAGCCGGTGACGGACGTCATCAAGGCTGGCAAGTGGGTTTACAATTTCGGTGGCGGCAAGGCCGAGGGCAAGGCTGGCCTGCGCGACCTGCTCGGCGGCAAGGGCGCGAACCTCGCCGAAATGGCCAATCTGGGCCTGCCGGTGCCTCCCGGCTTCACCATTCCGACCTCGGTCTGCACCTATTTCTACGCGAACGGCAAATCCTATCCGAAGGAATTGCAGTCGCAGGTGGAGAAGGCGCTCGAGGCCGTCGGCAAGATCACCGGCAAGGGCTTTGGCGACGAGAAAAATCCGCTGCTGGTTTCGGTGCGCTCCGGCGCCCGCGCCTCGATGCCGGGCATGATGGACACGGTCCTCAATCTCGGTCTCAACGACACCACGGTGGAAGCGCTGGCCGAACTGTCGGGCGACAAGCGCTTCGCCTATGACAGCTATCGCCGCTTCATCACCATGTATTCCGACGTGGTGCTCGGCTTCGAACATCATCACTTCGAGGACATTCTCGACACCTACAAGGACAACAAGGGCTACACACTCGACACCGATCTCGATGGTGACGACTGGGTCAAGCTTGTCGGCCAGTACAAGGAAGCTGTCGCGCGCGAAACGGGGAAGGACTTCCCGCAGGATCCGCATGAGCAGCTCTGGGGCGCCGTCGGCGCCGTGTTCTCATCCTGGATGAATACCCGCGCGGTGACCTATCGCCGCCTGCACGATATCCCGGAGTCGTGGGGCACCGCCGTCAGCGTGCAGGCCATGGTGTTCGGCAATATGGGCGAGACCTCGGCCACCGGCGTTGCGTTCACGCGCAACCCGTCGACCGGCGAGAGCAAGCTGTATGGCGAATTCCTGATCAACGCGCAGGGTGAAGACGTGGTGGCGGGCATCCGCACGCCGCAGGACATCACCGAAGACGCACGGATCGAGAGCGGTTCGGACAAGGCGTCGATGGAAGCGGCGATGCCGGAGGCGTTCAAGGAATTGACGCGCATCTACACCCAGCTCGAGAAGCACTACCGCGACATGCAGGACATGGAGTTCACGGTCGAGCAGGGCCGGCTCTGGATGCTGCAGACCCGCAATGGCAAGCGTACTGCCAAGGCGTCGATCCGCATCGCGGTCGAACTCGCCAATGAAGGCGTGATCTCGCAGAAGGATGCGGTATCGCGCATCGATCCGGCGTCGCTGGATCAGCTCCTGCATCCGACCATCGATCCGTCAGCCAATCGCGACGTCATCGCCACCGGCCTTCCGGCATCGCCGGGCGCCGCATCGGGCGAGATCGTGTTCTCGTCGGACGAAGCCGCCAAGCTGCAGGCCGACGGCAAGAAGGTTATTCTTGTTCGCGTCGAAACCTCGCCGGAAGACATTCACGGCATGCACGCTGCCGAAGGCATTCTTACCACCCGCGGCGGCATGACCTCGCATGCGGCGGTGGTCGCGCGCGGCATGGGCAAGCCTTGCGTCTCCGGCTGCGGCACCGTCCGCGTCGACTACGGCCGCGGCACCATGTCGATCGGCGGTCGTGTGTTCAAGGCTGGCGACGTCATCACCATCGACGGTTCGGTTGGCCATGTGCTGTCTGGCCGCATGCCGATGATCGAGCCGGAATTGTCGGGCGAGTTCGCAACGCTGATGGGCTGGGCCGACAAGGTCCGCAAGCTCAAGGTCCGCGTCAATGGCGACACGCCGGAAGATGCCCGCACCGCCATCAAGTACGGCGCGGAAGGCATCGGCCTGTGCCGCACCGAGCACATGTTCTTCGAAGAGACCCGCATTCGCACCGTGCGCGAGATGATCCTCGCCGAAGACGAGCAGGCCCGCCGCGCCGCGCTTGCCAAGCTGCTGCCGATGCAGCGTGCCGACTTCGTCGAACTGTTCGAAATCATGAAGGGCCTGCCGGTTACCATCCGTCTGCTCGATCCGCCGCTGCACGAATTCCTGCCGCACACCCAGGGTGAAGTCGAGGAAGTGGCGCGTGTCATGGGCACCGATCCGCGCAAGCTTGCGGACCGTGCGCGTGATCTCGCCGAGTTCAACCCGATGCTCGGCTTCCGCGGCGTACGCATCGCTATCGCCTATCCGGAAATCGCCGAGATGCAGGCGCGTGCGCTGTTCGAAGCCGCGATCGAAGCGGGCAAGCGCACTGGCGAACAGGTCGGCCTCGAAGTCATGGTGCCGCTGATCGTCACCAAGATGGAGTTCGATCTCATCAAGGCGCGCATCGATGCCACTGCGGTGTCGGTGATGAAGGAGACCGGCGGCAAGCTGAACTATTCGGTCGGTACCATGATCGAACTGCCGCGTGCCTGTCTGCTGGCTGGCGAGATTGCCGAGACCGCCGAGTTCTTCTCGTTCGGTACCAACGATCTCACGCAGACGACCTTCGGCATCAGCCGTGACGACGCCGCGAGCTTCCTCGGTACTTATATCGCCAAGGGCATTCTGCCCGTCGATCCGTTCATCACGGTCGACCGCAGCGGCGTCGGCGAACTCGTGAAGATTGGCGTCGCGCGTGGCCGCAAGACTCGTCCTGATATCAAGGTTGGTATCTGCGGTGAGCACGGCGGTGATCCGGCATCGGTAGCCTTCTGCCATGAGATCGGCCTCGACTACGTGTCGTGCTCACCCTATCGCGTGCCGATCGCGCGTCTCGCTGCCGCACAGGCTGCGCTCGGCAAGGAAATTTCCAGCCAGGCGTAAGTGCTTCGCTGATTTCATGATCTGAAAAATGGCCGGGGAGTTCCCCGGCCATTTTTATTGCGTGCCTCATGCCGTGTTTGTTCGTGCGTCGGAATGGAACTCGCAAACATTTTCACGCGCGCGCAAATTTCTCTTCATCATCTTTGTCAACGCGATGTTTACTACTTTTGTGGAGCCGCGGTTTACCAAGGCTTTCGAATGATTTTGCGCTGCGCTCGTACAGCTTGCGTGTGGCGTCGTTGCATCGCCGATTAACTCCGCGGCAACTTTGATTCCGTACTAACGAAATAGATCGAAATGTACGGATGTGCAGATTAGTGCCGTGCAGGGCGATGCTGGTGTAAGCGTTGCGTGAGCGTATCGATGTTAGTACTGCGTAACCGGCCGAAGGGCGCGCGTGGCGCGTTCTTCGGCTTCGGTCTCTGCGTTTTCGCATTGGCCCCGACAGAATCTGGCTATCAGGACATCGCCTCGCTGCTGGCTCGCCAGCCGGGCGTGACCGAACGCTGGCAGAAGCGCGTGTTCGCGCCCGCCGTCTCCTCCATCCAGGTTGCGACATTCTCGTTCGGCCGCCCGATGGGCACGGCCTCGCGCAATCCGACCTTGCAGCTCGCCAGCCTCGACAATTCCGGCATCGCCGCCAGCGGAGCGCTGACTGACATCACCGGTGCACTGACCCGCAATCCGCTGGCGCAGCCGCCCCGCCGCTATGAAGCTGCAGATTTTCCAAAAGTGGATCGCTCGCTGAAGGGCGATCGCCTCGCCATCCGCGCGCCGGAGACCGTGGCGCCTGATGAGCCGGCAAAGCAGGATTCATTCGACGACAACAGATCGGTGATGGGCGCGAAGACCGTCGATGCACTGCCATCCGCGCAGCATGCCCCGCTCGATCCAGAACTCGATGAAGCGCTGCGTGCCCCACCGCTTGCGCAATACGACGCATCGCAGTCCGTGCAGCCCACCGAGGACGCCAAGACCGATGCGGCGGTGATCCCCGTTGAGCCGGCGCCGGCCAAGGACGGCTTCTCGGTGAAGACCGCGAGCCTGTTTTTCGGAAGTTCGTCGCTTGGCGCATCGGTCGAGACAATGGAACGCTGGCAGCCCGGCGAAGAGCCAACCATCGTAATGCCAGGCACAGCCGTGCCAGGCATGGCCATGCCGGGCTCAAGCCTCGATCCGGACATGAAGGCTACGGCGGTGGTGCCGAATGCGGCGATCAACCCGACCGACGGCGGCGAAAGCGTTGCCGGCAAAGGCGAGGTCAACGGCGCCAATCAGCGTGCGAAGACGCCGGCCGAACGTATGGGCCTCACCGAGCAGACGCGCGGCAAGCAGGAAAAGTGTCTGACGGAAGCCATCTATTTCGAGGCCCGCGGCGAGGCGGTGCGCGGCCAGATGGCGGTGGCGCAGGTGGTGATGAACCGCGTGTTCTCCGGCTTCTATCCGACAACCGTCTGCGGCGTCGTCTATCAGAACAAGCATCGCCGCCTGGCCTGCCAGTTCACCTTCGCCTGCGACGGCATTCCGGATGTCGTGAAAGAGCCGGATATGTGGGAGCGCGCCCGCAAGATCGCGAAGGCGACGCTGGACGGCCGGATCTGGCTGCCGGAAGTCGCGAAGTCCACACATTACCATGCCTATTGGGTGCACCCGTCCTGGGTCCGCGAGATGAAGAAGATGTACAAGACCGGCGTGCATTCCTTCTATCGCCCACGTAACTGGGGCGACGGCAGCGAAGCACCAAGCTGGGGCACGGCGGCGCAGACGGCGGAAATCTCCGCCAAGCTCTCCGAAATCAAGCCGTAGCAGCCACGACTTTACCTCCGAGCCTGCCAAGAGCGATGCCATGCCCGGCATCGCTCTTTCCATTCCGGATTTCGCAAATGTTATCCCGACCCTGGGCTGTGATGACGTCTGCGCGGCCCTGCATCCCAGCAATGCATCCTCCGAAATCCCCATCAACGCCATTGGGATTTCCATGCGAATGCATTAATCTCCCGTCTAATCCGGACCGGGCCTGCGCTCTTGGGCCGGCTGAATTTTCAATCCGAATTTGATCCGGGGAAACGACATGGCGGCAATTGACGGCGCGACGCGCCCGGCATCTGGTTTTGGCTGGCGTACGCCGCTGGTGATCATCATCTGCGGATCGCTGATCGGCATGCTCACCTTCGGGCCGCGCTCCAGCGTCGGCTTCTTCATGCAGCCCTTCAGCCAGGAGTTCGGCTGGGGCCGTGACGTTTTCGCGCTCGCCTTCGCCGTGCAAAACCTGCTCTGGGGCATCGGCCAGCCTTTCGCCGGCGCCGTTGCCGACAAGTTCGGCAGCGTACGCGTGATCTGCGTCGGCGCCTTCCTCTATGCGGCTGGCTTGCTGATGATGCGCTATTCCTCGACACCGCTCGAGCTGAATATCAGCGCTGGACTGCTGATCGGTTTTGGCCTGTCGGGTTGCTCGTTCAATCTGGTGCTGTCCGCCTTCGGCAAACTGGTGCCGCCGGAATGGCGAGGCATCGCGCTCGGCGCCGGCACCGCCGCAGGCTCGTTCGGCCAGTTCATCTTTGCGCCCTTCACCGTGGCGATGATCGACAACACCGGCTGGCAGGCGACGCTCACCGTGTTCGCGGTGCTGATGTTGCTGGTGATCCCGTTGTCGCTTGCCTTGGCGACTCCGACCGCGAGTGCCGCGTCCGCCGACGCGCCGGTGGCGCAGAAGCAGTCGTTCAAGAGCGCACTCACGGAAGCCTTTGGCCATCGCTCCTATGTGCTGCTGGTACTGGGCTTCTTCACCTGTGGCTTCCAACTCGCTTTCATCACCATGCATCTGCCGGCCTATCTGGTCGATCGCGGCTTGCCAGCCGCTGTGGGCGGCTGGGTGATTGCCATCATCGGCCTGTTCAACATCATCGGCTCGCTGACGGTCGGTTATGTGCAGGGCAAGCTGCCGAAGCGCTACATCCTGTCCTTCATCTATTTCACCCGCGCGCTGGCGACGGTGGCCTTCATCATGCTGCCGCTGACCACCACCTCGGCGCTCGTCTTTGGCGCCATCAGCGGTCTTGCCTGGCTCTCCACCGTGCCACCGACATCGAGCTTGGTGTCGCTGATGTTCGGCACGCGCTGGCTGGCAACGCTGTATGGCTTTGCCTTCTTCAGCCATCAGGTCGGTGGCTTCCTTGGCGCCTGGCTGGGCGGTGTCGTGTTCGACAAGTTCGGCTCCTACACGCCGGTTTGGTGGCTGTCGGTGCTGTTCGGCGTGTTGTCGGCGCTGATCAATCTGCCGATCGTGGAAGAGCCGGTGAAGCGTCCGATTGCACAGCCGGCATGAGCCTGTTGTTGACTCGCTGATCTCCAGCGATAAAAATTGATCTTGGCCGTCCCAGTCAGGGCGGCCTTCGTTCTCAGGGCGGGGTGAAAATCCCCACCGGCGGTAATCGGGCGCAAGCTCGGGAGCCCGCGAGCGCCTGACGGGTTACACCGTCGGGGTCAGCAGATCCGGTGCGATGCCGGAGCCGACGGTCATAGTCCGGATGAAAGAGAACGGGTATGCGCAGGGAGTCCGCCTTGGCGGATGCTCGGCGTGTGACCGTACGTCCTGATTCTGGTCTCAAACCGCGAGAGCATCCATGAATCAGCCTGTGATGAACTTCAAAACTTCCACTTCCGTAAATCTTGCACCATCGACCGGGCGGATCGCCTTCATCCAGTCGTGCTGGCACAAGGATATCGTCGATCAATGCCATGTCGGTTTTGTCGCCGAACTTGCACGGCATGGTGTGCCTGACAGTCAGATCGATGTCTTCGAGGTGCCCGGCGCCTTCGAAATTCCGCTGCAGGCCAAATTGCTGGCGCGCACCGGCCGCTATGTGGCGATCGTTGCCACCGGGCTCATCGTCGATGGCGGAATCTATCGCCATGAATTCGTCTCTGACGCTGTGATCAACGGGTTGATGCGGGTGCAGCTCGACAGCGAAGTGCCGGTGATCTCGGCGGTGCTGACGCCGCAGCATTTCCACGAACATGCCGAACACGTCAGGTTCTTCCGCGAGCATTTCGTCGTGAAGGGCACCGAGGCGGCGACGGCCTGTGCAGCGACCGTCGCCAATATCGCGGCGACCCGGCAACTGGCCGCCTGATCGCCACCATCGCCGCGTTATGCCGCTATGGCCGGGCAGGGCTGCAGAGCTCCTGCCCGGCTGGCGCGGGTGGCGTTTCCCGCAACGGCGCGGCATAATTCGGCAACGGAAATCACAAGCAAAAACTCGGGAGTGGCGTGTTGGGAACGTTCAAGGCTGTCCGCATCGACAAGGCTGACAAAGGCACCACGGTTGCGCTGACGCAGTTCGACGAATCCGAATTGATGGACGGCGACGTCACCGTGCGGGTCGAATGGTCCACGGTGAATTACAAGGACGGCCTCGCCGTCACCGGCAAGGCACCGGTGGTGCGCCGCTTTCCGATGATCGCCGGCATCGATTTCGCAGGCACGGTGGAAGCCTCGTCCAATCCGAACTGGAAGCCCGGCGACAAGGTGATCGGCAATGGCTGGGGCATGGGAGAAACCCATCTTGGTGCCTATGCCGAAAAGACCCGCGTGAAGGGGGACTGGCTGGTTCGGCTGCCGGACGGCATGACCACCCGCGACGCCATGGCGGTCGGTACCGCCGGCTACACCGCAATGCTGAGCGTACTGGCACTGGAGAAGCATGGGCTGAAGCCCGCCGATGGCCCGATCGTCGTGACGGGTGCAGCCGGCGGCGTCGGTTCGGTGGCGATCGCCGTCCTGTCGAAGCTCGGTTACCAGGTCATCGCCTCGACCGGCCGGACCTCGGAGGAGGGCTATCTCAAGGGCCTCGGCGCCAGCGAGATCATCGACCGCAACGAGCTGTCCGGACCGGCCAAGCCGCTGGCCAAGGAGCGCTGGGCCGGCGGCATCGACAGCGTCGGTTCGACCACCCTGGCGAATCTCCTGTCGATGACGAAGTATCGCGGCGCCATCGCCGCCTGCGGTCTCGCGGCCGGCATGGACCTGCCATCTTCGGTTGCACCCTTCATTTTACGCGGCGTGTGTCTTCTCGGCATCGATTCTGTCATGTGCCCAATCGAGCTGCGACAGCAGGCCTGGGCGCGGCTGGCGACGGATCTGGATCACACAAAACTCGCTGAAATTACTCAGGAAATTCCGCTGGACCAAGTGATCGACGCCGGCGCCAAGGTTCTGGCCGGGCAGGTCCGCGGGCGAATCGTGGTAAAGATCGGCTAACGACGTTCAGACTTTACCAACCAACCTGCTCCATTGTTGCCACGGTTGGTATGGTAAGCAGCGGGTAAAGACATCAGGCGGTCATCCGCGCTCGGTTGTTCGGAGTATCCTATGGTTGCGCGTTATGTGTTGGGAGCGGTGCTTGCCGCCACGGTGGCGACCCCCGCGCTGGCTGGGTCGATGACGGCCGAAGAGGCCCGCAAGTTCGTCGCCGGCAAGGTCTTTGCCTTTACCTGTTTCGACGGTACCCGCGGCGCAGGCCGCGTGTTCGACGACGGCGGTGCGGCGGGCGCTGTCCAGTTTTCGGGCTCCGGTCCTGCGCGCAACATGCGCCTGCCGGGCAATACGCTGCAGGTCCGCGGCGAAGCGATTTGCGCCTCGATCAAGGGCATCCCGTTCGAGCCGTGCTTCAATCTCAACAAGAATGACGAGCGCAGCTTCCGTGGCTCGGTCTCCGGCATGGGCTTCGCTTATTGCGATTTCCGTCACCAGGGCGGCCGTGGCCAGATGCTGATGGCCCGCTCGCTGTCGGCCCCGCGCTCGCTGCGCGCGCCGTCGACGACCCGTTCGGCCGACGCCTCTGCCGGTGCCGACAATACGGTGACCCGCGTCTCGACCCCGCGCGTCGAGAGCAGCAAGATCGACGCCGTCGGATCGATCAAGTCCGAGCCGGCCAAGGAAATTGCCAAGACGCCGGAGCCGGAAAAGACCGAAGCGCTCGAGCTGCGCAAATCCACCAACTAAGCAAGCTAGGCGTGGCGACCCCAGGGTCCCCGTAGCGGCTCCTGCGCGCTGCTGGTAGGCGCAGTCTTGTCGGTCCATGGGCCGGAGCGCGGCGGCAGCGGCGACGTGTCGTCGGCCTCTCCGGGCGCGTCCGTATCGGATGGCAGTGCCATCCGGCCGGGATCGTGTCCTCCGGCGAATTTCACCAGTGCCGCGACCCGCGAATCCACCGACGGATGCGTCGCGAACAGGTCGGCAAAACCCTCGCGGGGATTGTCGATGCACATCTCCATGACGGCCGAAGTCGCGCCGGGCAGTTCGCCGCGATTCTCGATCTTGCGCAGTGCCGAGATCATGGCGTCGGGATTCTTGGTCAGCTCCACCGAACCCGCATCGGCCAGTAATTCGCGCGAGCGCGACAGTGCAAAGCGCACCACCAGCGACAGCGCCCAGGCCAGCGCGATCAGTGCCACGGCGATGATGATGACGATGATAGCGCCGCCGCCGGAGCCCTTGCTGTTGCTGTCAGACGAGGAAGACGATCGCGACGATCGGCTGCCGCCGAAGCGGAAGCCGGAATTGATGAATATCCGGAAGAACAGTTCAGCCGCAAAGCCGACCACGCCGGCGATGATGACGGCGACTACCATCAGCTGCACGTCGCCATTGCGGATATGCGTCAGCTCGTGGCCGAGCACTGCTTCCATCTCGTCATCGTTGAGCGCGCGCAGGAGGCCCGTCGTGACCGTGACGGAATATTGCCGGGGGTTGAGGCCGGTGGCGAAGGCGTTCAGCGCATCAGAGTCCATCACCTTGAGCTTCGGCATCGGAATGCCGCGCGAGATGCAGAGGTTTTCAAGTAGGTTATAGAGCCGCGGCTGCTCCTGCCGCGTCACGCTTTCGCTGCCGGTGATGCTGTCGATCATCTTTTGATGCCCGAAATAGGCGATGACGATCCACAGCACCGCGCCGATGGTGGCGAAAGGAAGCGCCTTGATCAGGTCGCGCGTTGCGGCGTTGATATAATACGCAACCGAGCCATTGCTGTTAACGGCCACCTCGCCTATCAGGGCGCCGGCGAACACCATGACGTAAATCAGCAGGAACAGCCCTGCGAGCAGCAGCATCGAACGCGTCTTGTTCGAGGCGATATGCGTATAGAGACCA
Source organism: Tardiphaga robiniae (assembly GCF_013359755.1). Classification (GTDB taxonomy): domain Bacteria; phylum Pseudomonadota; class Alphaproteobacteria; order Rhizobiales; family Xanthobacteraceae; genus Tardiphaga; species Tardiphaga robiniae. The sequence goes on from NZ_JABMCJ010000092.1 coordinate 321,732, forward strand.
TAGGCGGCCATGATGCGCTGCTCGGTTCAGGCCGTGATCAGAACTTGACCTGCGGCACGGCTTCGACCTCCTTGCGGGTCTCGCCGAGGTCGAAGAACTCCTTCGAATGGAAGCCGAAGGTGCCGGCGAACAGAGCCGCGGGCATCTGCTGGATGCCGGTGTTGTATTCGGACACGGCATTGTTGAAGAACCGGCGCGACGCGGCGATCTTGTTCTCGATGTCCGAGAGCTCGGTCTGCAGCTGCTGGAAGTTCGCATTGGCCTTGAGGTCCGGATAGGCCTCGGACAATGCGATCAGCCGGCCGAGCGCGCCGGAGAGCTGGTTTTCCGCGGCGCCGACCTGCGCCGGGCCTTGTGCATTCATCGCCGAATTGCGCGCCTTGACGACGTCGTCCAGCGTGCCGCGCTCATGCGCCGCATAGCCCTTTACGGTCTCGATCAGGTTCGGGATCAGGTCGTGGCGCTGCTTGAGCTGCACGTCGATATCGGCAAAGGACTGGTTGACCCGCTGGCTCAGCGCCACCAGCCGGTTATAGGCAGCAAATGCCAGGACAATCAAGACAACGATGACGCCAAGAACGATCCAGCCGGTCGACATGTAAGAACCCCCAAAAGAAACCATCAAACCCAAAGCCTAGCCGATCATGCGGCCACAGAGCAGGGGCCGCAGGCATGTCGCGGCACGGATTGGTCGGCGCGAGGGTGGAATACGTTCAAGGGCGCTCCTCCATCGCGCCCTGTCATGTGTACCCCTCTGCTACAACTTTGAAAGGAGATGTTATCGGTCTGCACCGTTGCGATGTTGCATCAGTGGGTAGGAGACGTCAGCAGAACGCCTGCGGGTTAGCGCCGGTGCGCTATCCGTCATCCAACCGTCATCCGCAGAACCTAATGAAATCCTAACCTTTGGGCTGGGGAATGAACTGTGATGTTGGAATGGCGTAACGGCGCGAGCCGGCTTGCGATGGGCGTTGTTGTGGCGGCGCTGTTCGCGCCGATGGCAGCGGAGGCGGCATCGTTCACGGTGGCAAACGGTGCGAGCGACGCGTCCAAAACGCTAAACGGTACGGAAACTGGAACCGTGGAGGCCGGTGGCCTGCTGACCGGAGCAACCGCAATTACATGGGGTGTGACCGGCCCTCTTCCTTCACCTGCACCCGGCGTGACCATCGATAATTCTGGCACGATCACTGGTACCACGCGCGCTATCGGCACATCTGGCTCCGGAACGCCGCGTAATCTGACTCTGTGGAATCGTGCGGGTGGTACGATCACGGGCATTGGCAACGACGCTTTCCAGATCGGCAATGATATCGGAAACGGCACGGTCAACGTCTATAACTACGGCACAATCCTTTCGAACGGCGGTCAGGCGCTCGATTTTGATGCCATCTCCTCGACGACGGCGACGGTGAACATCGTCAACTATGCGACCGGCGTGATCAAGAGCACAGCCAATGACGCGATCCGTCCCGGGCAGGGCGCGGTGGTGACAAACTACGGTTTGATCTATTCGGAAGGAGTAGTCGGTGCCAGCAATGACGGCATCGACTGGCAGGGTCATTCCGGCACTGTAATCAACAAGACCGGTGGCATCATCTCTGGCCTACGCCACGGTATCACCACCGATGTCGATGTGAAAGTTACCAATGAGGTCGGAGCGACAATCATCGGCCGCAACGGATCCGGCGTGGGATCCGACGGCGCGGGCACCGTAGTGAACTATGGCCGCATCACCGGCGCTTATGATGGCAGCGGCGTTGGTGACGGCGATGGCGTCGATGTCGATAACATTGCTAGCGTAACTAATTATGGGATTATCGAGGGGACGGGCGCTGCCGGTTACAAAAATGGCCTCGCCAACGCGAGCGAAGGTCTCTCCATCGGTGGCGGAACGATTCTCAACTATGGAACGATCTCCGGTGCCGATGCTGGCATCGTCGTGAATAACGACGGCAATCTCAACCGTAGCGGCCTCGCCGCAACCACGTTGACCAACTACGGAACCATCGTTGGCCAGAAGAGCTATGCGATCCGCATGGAGAACAAGCTTGGCACCGCAGCGGACAACGATACGATTACGAACTATGGAACGATCATCGGCAACGGCGCAATCCCGAACCCGAACGCTACGGTTCTGACCGATACCGGTACGCCCGATCCTGCCAACGGTACACTGAACGGTGTGACCTATGCTGCCGGCTCCGCCCGCTTCATCCGCGGCGATGGTTCCGCGATCCAGATGGGCGAAGGCAACGACGTGCTGACCAATTACGGTACGATCATCGGCAACAATGGCCGCGCCGTGAACATGGAAGGCGGCAACGACACCGTTAACATCATGAAGGGCTCGCGCATCGTCGGTCTGGTCGATGGCGGCGTTGGTACGGATACGCTGAACTACAACAAGGCGGGCCTCACCGACGCCAAGCGCGCCGCACTGCAGGCCGGTCAGACCGTGAATATCGGCGGTACACTCTATACGTCGTTCGAGGTGATCACCGGAGCGTCGTCTTCGTTCGCGTCCTTTGCCAGCGCGGGCTCGCTGGGCGTCGCGTCGCTGTTCGACAATCTGCCGGCCAACGCCACCAGCAGTTCGGTGGTCAATCTGCTCGACAGCGTTGCCAGCTCGGCAGATGTCGGCGCGGCGCTGGCGCAGCTCACGCCCGCGGCCTATCAGGGCCTCGGCCGCATGACTATGAATGACGCGTTCCAGACAACCTCGCTGGTCGGCCAACACCTGACGCAGAACCGCCTCGGCGGCCTCGGCACCGACATGTCCGGTGTCGGCAATGCGCTGGCGATGTTCGATGGCGGCATGTTCGACAAGAATTTCAGTGCCGATCGTGCGCTGGCCGCGGTGACGGGATTCCCTGGCAGCGCGAGTTCTGCGCTGGCCGATGCCGGCTGGGGCGCTAATGCCGCCGATGCGATGGCCTATGCGCCGGTGACCAAGGCTCTGCCCGGTCTGCGTCCAGTCGCCGTCGCTGCCGAACAGGGCCTGTTCATCACGTCGGGCGCGAGCTTCGCCCGCGAAGGCGCACGCACTGACGCGCCGGGCTTCAAGTCGAACACGGTCAACGTGCTCGCCGGCTACGACCGGCGCATCACGGACAGCATCGTCGCCGGCGTGTTCGGTGGCTATGCGCTGACCCGCGGCGATATCGATAATGTCGGCAGCCACACCAAGATCTCGACCGGTACCATCGGCGGCTATGGCACCTATCAGGCGCCCGGCTGGTTCGCGACCGCCATGGGCCTCTATGGCTTCAGCGATTACGACACCACGCGCGTGGCGGTCGGCACGGCGAACACCGCGGCCTTCAGCGGCGATCACTATGCGATCCGTGGCACGGTTGGCACCGACCTGCGCGTCAGCGGCTGGGTCGTCACGCCGGAGATCGGCCTGCAATATACGCGGGTGATGACCGATGGCTTCGCAGAGCGCGGCGGCGCTGCCGCGCTGGTGGTCGGCTCGGACAGTTCGGAATCGCTGCGCTCCAGCGTCGGCGCACGCTTCGCCTATGACTACGCGCTGAATGGCGGCGTGCTGACGCCGGAATTGCGGCTGGCCTGGCTGCATGAATTCAGCGATGGCGTGCGCGGCATCAATGCGAGCTTCGCCGATACGACACTGCCGGGCTCGTTCATCACCGCGACCGGCAGCGCATTGCGCGATCGCGGCGTGATCGGTGCCGGTCTGTCCGGCAAGCTTGCGCCGCTCACGGTGCTGTCGGTGAACTATGATGCGATCGTCGGCAGCAACGACGCCGTCGCGCATCAGGTGATGGGCCGCATCCGGCATTCGTTCTGAGAGCGGGCTATCCGCAGGAAAAACGAGATTCGCAAATACCGAATGTAGGTGAGGGCGGTGCCATGCCCCTCACCCGACATCCGCGCTACGCGCGCATGTCGACCTCTCCCCGCGCAGAGCGGGGAGAGGTAAGCACGGCGCCACCTTCCTTAACCTCGCCCCGCTCTTTGCGGGGAGAGGTCGACTGGCGAAGCGCAGCGAAGCCGGTCGGGTGAGGGGCCTTGCAGTGAGCTAGCCGCAATCTCGCGACCAGCGGGTCGTTCCAGCGCAGAAGCCGCTTACGGCTTCGCCATATGCCACGCACCGTTCAAAAATCCGTCGCCATTGGTGTCGCCGGCGGCGGTGTCCTTCTTGAAGGTGTAGAGCGGCTTGCCTTTATAGGCCCACATCTTCTTGCCGTCGTCGCGCACGACGATGGTCATGTCGGCACTCGGCTTGGCATCGTCCACCGCGAACAGTGGTGGCCAGTTTTCGGCGCAGGGACCGTTGCACATCGACTTGCCACCGGCGTCCTTGTCGAAGGTGTAGAGCGTCATGCCCTTGGCATCGACGAAGGTCTTTCCCTTGGCGGTGTCGGCGGTCTTCAGCATCTGAGCCGAGGCGGCGCTTGAGGCGAGCATGAGAGTCAGAGCCGCGAGGGCGGCGAATGATTTGGTCATTGCAGCGTTACTCCTGATGATTGGGCGACGCAGTCGCGTCAGGAGAACAAACGCCCGCCGTAGAGAATTATTCCGCGGATGATGTCGGTGAATCGAAAACCGCATCGCCCCAGTCGAGCTTGCGGAACTTTGCATACTTCGCCTTGTCGCGGCGTGGTGCGTTTGCGGCGATAACGCCTACATTTGTGCAGAGTTTTGCCGTGATTGCGATCTTCGTCGTCACCGGCTGCGCGAGCACGCGCGATGGCCGCTGTGCGACAGGCGTACGCGACAGCGCGACGTAAATAAATTTCTCGTCCTCATAGGGAAGTTCTGCAGATTTGAGTTGTTTATGCACACGGGAGCGCTGCAGCCGCTGGCTGAAGTGGCACCAGTCCGGTTTCACCAGCGGACATGCATCGTCATGAGGGCAGGGCGCGATCACATGCGCGCCGTTCTTGATGAGCTGCGCACGCGCATCGAGAATGCGTTGATAGCCCGACGGTGTGCCGGGCTCGACGATTAGCAATGTATCATTGGTCTTCGCCCACATCGCCGCGACGAGTTTTGTTCGCGCGAGATCGTTGAGCTCATTGATGACATAGCTCGCGATGACGAGATCGGCGGATGGGGCATTGGCGATTGTCGCGGCAGCGTCGCCGAGCGTGTAGTTCATCGCGGGGATGCGGTGGCTGTCCTGCGCCAAACCGAGCGCAAGCGTGCGCAGAGCGGGATTGGCATCGAGCAGCGTGAACGCATTGAGCGACGCGAAGGCTTCGGCGCAGGCCCATGTCGCCGTTCCCGGCCCGGCGCCGCAATCGAGTAGCGTGGTCGGTGCGAAGTCCGGTCGTGTCTCCTGCAGCGCATTGAGGCTGGCGATGACCGCCGCATAGGTCGCCGGCATGCGGGCGAGCGCATAGGCCAGCGCGTCACTCTCGTTGCGGATGGTCGTGGAGCCGCCGCCAGAGCGATAGGTCTGCGAGATTGCATCGGAGCGCGCAGCCGCGTCGTTGCGCGAGAAGCCGTGCAGGCGGGCGTTGAGGGCCGCGGTGAGTTCGGCGGGGAGATCGGGTGCGGTCATAACTTAAGCGCGCCCTTTCTTATCCCTCCCCCTTGCGGGGAGGGTGGCCGCGCGTAGCGCGGTCGGGTGGGGGTGCCACATACTCAGCGGCGCGTGGGGCACCCCCACCCCGGCCTCCACTTCGTTCGGCCGACCCTCCCCACCTGGCGAAGCTTGGCTTCGCGCGGGGGGAGGGCAAGGAAGAGTTACGCTACTTCTTGATCGAGGATCTTCACCGCGTTTTCGAGATCCACCGAGACCAGCTGCGACACGCCGCGCTCCGCCATCGTCACGCCGTACAGGCGGTGCATGCGCGCCATGGTGATCGGGTTGTGCGTGATGGTGATGAAGCGCGTTTCGGTCGAGGCGCACATTTCATGCAGCAGGCTGCAGAAGCGCTCCACGTTGTGGTCGTCGAGCGGCGCGTCGACTTCGTCCAGCACGCAGATCGGCGACGGGTTGGTGAGGAACACCGCGAAGATCAGCGCCAGTGCGGTCAGGGCCTGCTCACCACCTGACAGCAGCGACAGGGTCTGCGGCTTCTTGCCGGGCGGCTTGGCGACGATTTCGAGACCTGCTTCGAGCGGATCGTCACTCTCGATCAGCTTCAGCTCGGCTTCGCCGCCGCCGAACAGTTCGACGAACATGCGCTTGAAGTGGCCGTTGACGATGTCGAACGAGGTCATCAGCCGTTCGCGGGCTTCCTTGTTCAGGCTCTGGATGCCGGTGCGCAGCTTCTTGATGGCTTCGACGAGGTCGTCGCGCTCGGTGGCGAGGCCGTTGTGCGTGCCTTCGACTTCGTTGAGCTCTTCCTCGGCGCGCAGGTTGACGGCGCCGAGACGCTCGCGATCGCGGCGCAGCTTTTCCAGATCGGCTTCGATGTCGGCGAGCGGCGGCAGCGTGTCGTCCTGGCGGACTTCGGCCAGCGCCGCGACGCCTTCCGGCTCGACTTCGAGCATGTCGCGGATTTCGCGCTCGATGTCCTCCAGGCGGCGCTTGCCGCTTTCCATGCGCTCCTCGGTGCGGGCGCAAGCTTCGCGCGCGGCCGAGAGCGCTTCCAGCGAGCCGCGGGCATCGCGGTCGGTCTCGCGCATGGCGTTTTCGGCCGAGGCGAGTGCGTTGGCGGCGAGCTGGCGGGCCTGTTCGGCGCTCTCGACTTCCGAGATCAGCGCGCGGCGCTTCTGCAGATAGAGCGCCGGGGCGTCTTCGAGTTCGGCGCGTTCGCGGGTCACTTCGGCGACGCGCGCGGCAACCGTCTCGATCTGCGAGGCCGCGGAGGTCTTGCGGTTCGCCCAGTCGGTGCGCTCGGCGATGATCGCCTGCAGGCGGCGGTCGGCCAGTTCGGCCTCGCGGGCCAGCGCCTGCGCTTCGGCGCGCACCTGAGCGGCGCCGCGGCGGTGGCCTTCGATCTCGCCGCGCACGGTCGCAAGCTGCGCCTCGGCGTCGGAGCTCTCCGGCAGATATTCCAGTGCGGCGTGCGCGCTCTCATGCGCCGCTTCGGCTTCCATGCGATCGTTCGACAGGCGCGACTGCGCTTCGGTCAGCGTCGCGCGGCGGGCCGCATGGCGGTTGATCTCGCGTTCGGCATTGGCATGGCGCTCGCGGGCCTGGTCGACGTCGCGGCGGGCATTGCGCAGCGCGTCGCGCGATGCGCCTTCAGCCGAGGCCGCAGCCTTCAGCGCCTGCTCGGCGCTTTCCAGCGCTTCGCGCTTGGCAATGGCGTCGATCTTGGCGTTTTCCAGATCGGCTTCGATATCGGTCAGGCGTGCGCGCTCGGCGAGACGACGGGCAGCACCCGTCGGCGCATGCGCACCGGCAACGAAACCGTCCCAGCGCCAGACGTCGCCTTCCAGCGACACCAGCCGCTGGCCGGTCTGCAACTGCGAGACGAGGGCTGCGCCCTGATCCTTGGTGACGACGCCGATCTGCTTCAGGCGGCGTGCGAGTTCGGCCGGCGCATTCACATGCGAGGCCAGCGATTCCACGCCCGCAGGCAGCGCCGGATCGTTGGCGTGATCGCCGGCATTGGTCCAGCGCATCGGCGCCGAGGGATCGACCGGCGCGTCGAGATCGTCGCCGAGCACGGCGCCGAGCGCCTTTTCATAGCCCTTGGTGACGCTGACGCCATCGATGATCGGCGGCCACAGGTTCTTGGTTTCGCCGTTGAGGATCTTTGAGATCGTGCGGGCTTCGGTCTCGAGCCGCTGCACCTTCCTGTCGGCGTCGTTCAGCGGCGCGCGTGAGGCTTCCAGCGTCTGCCGGGCCGCGATATGGGCGGCCTCGTTGTCGGCCACGGCGCCTTCGGCCTGCAGCAGGATTTCCTGCGAGGTCTCCATCAGGGCTGCGAGTTCGTCCAGGTCGCCGAAGCCTGACGTTTGCGCCGTCAGTGCCTCGATCTCGGCCTCGACGCTGGCGATTTCCTGGCCCAGACGCGCGAGGCGATCGGCCTGGCTGCGCACGTTGGACTGCAGCTGGTTGCGCTTGGCGGTCATGTCCGCATGCGCGGTGGTGAGTTCGGTGAAGGTGCGCTCGGCGGCGGCCAGCACGGCTTCGGCCTCGGAGACGCGGTCATCGACGCCGCCACGCAGCTCGACGCGCTGCATGATCTCTTCCTTGAGCATCGCGTCTTCTTCGTCGAGACGGAGCAGCGCGAATTCAGCGTCTTCCGACTGCTTCATCTCGCGCGCGACGTCGCTCTCGAACTGGGTCAGGCGACGGTCGAGCTCGGCGGCGCGCTCCTTGGCGCGCTCTTCCTCGCGGTCGAGCATGTCGCGGGCATTGGTCAGGCGCTGCAGACCGGCCGCGGCGGCGGCTTCGGCCTCGCGCAGCGCGGGCAATTCACTGGCGCGGATCGCCTGGATGCGCGCGGCCTCGCCCTGTTCGCGGGTGCGTTCGGCGAGATCGCGGACATACTGGTCGTGCAGGGTTGCGGCTTCGGCATTGTCCTGATGCGCCTGCAGCCAGCGCAGGTGGAACAGCATGGCCTCGGCCTTGCGCACCTTGCCGGCGACTTCGCGGTAGCGGATCGCCTGGCGGGCCTGCTTCTTCAGGCCTTCCATCTGGCCGGAGAGCTGACCGATCACGTCCTCGACGCGGGTGAGGTTGGTTTCGGCGGCCTTGAGGCGCAGCTCGGCCTCGTGGCGGCGCGCATGCAGGCCGGCGACGCCGGCGGCGTCTTCCAGCACGCGGCGGCGCTGCTCGGGCTTCGCCTGGATGATTTCGCCGATCTTGCCCTGGTGGACGAGGGCGGGCGAACGCGCGCCGGTGGCGGCGTCGGCAAACAGGATCTGCACGTCGCGGGCGCGCACGTCGCGGCCGTTGATGCGGTATTGCGACCCGGCTTCGCGCTCGATGCGGCGGGAGATTTCGAGAATTTCGGCGTCATTGACCATGGCCGGCGCCGTGCGATCGGTATTGTCGATCGTCATCACCACTTCGGCGTGGTTGCGCGAGGCGCGGTTGCCGGAGCCGGCGAAGATCACCGCGTCCATGTCGGCGGCGCGCAGCGACTTGTGCGAGGTTTCGCCCATCGCCCAGCGCAGCGCTTCCACCAGATTGGACTTGCCGCAGCCGTTCGGGCCGACGACGCCGGTCAGACCGGGCTCGATCATGAAGTCGGTCGGTTCGACGAACGACTTGAATCCGTGCAGGCGCAGGCGCGTGAGTTTCATGGATACGGTACTCTAGGTTAGCCGAACAGCCCCGAGAATCGCGAATCCCCCAGCACGAACAATAGCATAAATGCAGCTGCCGCGCGGACGGAGACTCGCTGGTCGCGGCTCTCATTGGCTCGGACAATGGCGAGACGAGGGCAGCTGCGCAACCGCGGAACCCCGCTTTTCCCAAGGGTTTTGCGGGGGATAGGTGGGGGAGGGAGAGAAAAAGGGCTTGTTTTGCAGGGCTCCAGGATCGTGCCCCTATGAATGTGTCTATTTCCGCCCAGCGTGGATGTGCCAGATTTGGCGATGCGAAGAAAATGCTGGTTGGGCGACCCGCTAAGTTAAAGACGTGCCAAAGTCTGGTCTCATTTTGTATCGCGAGGGCGCAAATTTCAGGTGGTGCGCGATTGGTGCGAGGGGGTCCCGCGAGATCGGGAGCGTTATGACGAAATTTCGTGCAGTGACATAGCAGGCATCGTGCTCGAGCTTAAACGTAAATGGCTTGCTCCAAGTAGGATCATCAACGGTGGTCGCGGGCGCTCCGCTAAGCAGTATTTGGTAGCGAGAGCCGAGATTGCGATGAAAGCGATGCGGATTGAAGAATTGTTCGCGCAAGAGAAGCCCGCTCTTCATCAAAGTAGTGATGTACCCAAACTCCTCGACCATTGCGAGATACCCGAGTATCAGACCTCCGATGATGTGCGTGTTATATAGTCGCTTGTCTTCGCTCTTAGTGACGGCGCGGCCCGACAAGATATCAGCAATCGGACCGTCGAAGTGCTTACCTTTCCAACTATTGCACCCGCTGCCGTGCAGCGGCGAATTCTTGTAGAGCAGAGGTTTCCTGCACAAGAGGATGTTGCGCGCACGAACATTGCGCGGTGTTGCAGGATCATTCCTCACCTCCAGGGGGTCTTCACGCAGTGCCTGTTGCGGGATGACGTGCTCCAGATCGAAATCATCTTGCGGCAAAAAGCGTCCGCAAGCGCAGCACATCAGCAGCCGATTGTTTGCGATTTCGGGGACGAACTTAGTCAGGTAGGCCCGCATCTTGTGCCACAGCCGCTCCTTGATCGAAGTATCGAGCAACTCGGACATTTCTACTCTGCCCATACTCGGTAAAATAAGGAAGTTAAGCGTGCTTTTATGCGTTCGGTGGCAGTGAGTTCCTTTTTGAAACCCTTCACCCAGTCCCTATAATTACTGTCGGGCGGGATGAGTCCGGCTTTTTTTGCTATATCCCAATTGGGTGGCCCGATTTTTTTACCTGGTAGGCGGTATCGCCAGCGATAATTTGCTCGTAGCGCATGCTCGGCCTCGATTATGCGGTCGCCGAGCTGTCGACCAAAAAATATACAATCGTCCGTTTGAGCGTATAGGGCGTGAACGCAATCCTTCCAGCGAGTATCTTGCCCGCCGCCGCTTGGAAGTCCCAAGTAGAAGGAGAGTTTTTCTAAGTGGCCAGTCGGCGCCTTTCCGCGAAATTCCTTTGTCAGCTCGTTCCTCAGATCAATCGTTCTCTTGAGGTCATCCGCGGATTCACAAAGCGCAACTACAGTGGCGATACTCCTTCCGCCTAAGAAGCATTTTTCGAAGAGTGTTTTCTCCAAAGCAGGAGTTGCAAAAGTAGTTTGTGACAGAGTTTGCAAATCTAAATTTGCGTTGAACGTGCCTTGTGGATTTCGCTGATAGTCGGTGAACGCGGCAAAAACAGAGTCGAAGTTCTCTTTCAGGGATCGGACGTGCTGGCTCTTTATGGCGAGGGCTTTGTTGACCACTGCAAAGCATAGCGCTTGCGCGGCGCGCAGTGCGCGCAACTCGGCTACGATTTCCTTTTTCTTCTGGGATCTGCTCGTCACCCAAGCACCAAAAAGAGCGCCAATCGCGGCCGTAAGAAAAGTTTTTACCGCGCCAGGCGTTTGGTGCCAGATCGCTTGTGCGTAATCCAAAATCGTCACGTTATCCCCCGCTTCAGGCATCTCATCGCAACCTTAGCGAGAGATCAAGGGACTCGACGCGCGAGAGTGCCCTCTAAGGGAGGCTTCATCCAACTGCCGGTGCTGCTGGATTCACGTCGGACGGCGCGACGATCGTGTAGCCACTCGGGCCGGCAGGCCGGTCGTCGCTGTACGGAATGCTCAAGGATCGGTTCGGAGTGACCTGGGCTCTGGATGTCGAGACGAAGTCGGCTGCGGCTTGATCGATCAGACGACGGGCAATGGTGCGGCGAGCGTTCGCCCATGCTCGTGTGTCGTCAGCGCGTTGTGTGAGGGGCTTGGTGTTTTGGCCGGTCGTTACACGTCCCGCGCATATCCATTCGGACGACGCTGCTGCGGCGCGCCGAGCACGGCGATGCAGAGGCCGAGAAATGCCAGGCCGATGATCTCGCAGATGAAATTTTCAAACATGATACGCCCTCACGCTAATGGGATGAGAATGCGGAGATGGCGCTTAAGCGTTCCTTAATGCGCGTTTACACCTGGAATCAGGGTTAATCCGGGGGCGCGTCATCCGTTAAGATCTGGGAGGCGCGTGGGCGCGGCTGTCGCCGGACTGCTACCGCAGGGCTGCTACCGCAGGGTGCCAGCCGCAGGGTGTCAGCGAGCGTGAGTCTCTGCGCTGCGCGGCATCGGAATTTTGGCCTTCAGCGCGGCTTCGCCTTCGGGCGTGATGCAATAGCGCACCAGCGAGCCGGCCTGGAGCGCGATCCAGGTCTTGGCGACCATCTTGGACAGGGTCTTCGGCCCGGCAGGCATCAAATGCGGCGCAAGCAGGCCCGGCGTATCGCGCAATTTCTGAAGCGCGGTGCGCTCGACATAATGCGGCAGGTGGCTGGCGCGTGTCGGCATGGGGCAAGTCTCATCAGGTTGGACGAGGGGAACTGAACTATTCTTTTGGGTGAACTACATGAACGCATGAGCGCGGCTTCAGTTGCATCCGGCATCGAAAAAATGCCTGGCGGACACTTGACAATTTTCCTATAAGATTATAATCAAATCTTATCCGGTTCGCGAGGGGCGCTTCATGAGGCGTCTTGAGGTGGGACAGGATGCGGCGCCTGCGGGTGTGGGGTGACGTACCCCGCACACTCGGGAGGCTTGGGGTCACCGTCCGGGCCCACTACGGGGCTCTGCCACTCATGCTGGCTGGACGTGGTATTGGTGAACGGCGCGAAATCGTCGGGATAAGCGGAGTGCGGAGCTCTGCCCTTTACCCGGAAGAACGGTCCCGAAGCTAAAAAGACGTCGCGGTGGCGCGCCCTCAAGGCGTTGCGCGGTTGCAGCTTGCCGGCGTTCCGGTGGAGCGGATCGCGACACACACCACCCTTTGCGCCTGATGGCGCGCCGCGACCCCTCATGTTTCAGGAGGGGGGATTGCTCACACCTCGGACGCGCAAGCGCCGCGAGACTGCGAGAGCTTGGCTGTTTGAAGCGAAGAATCAGAGAACACGATGGCGCGGCAGCGCGCTAATGCGATGCGCTGGCCGAGAACGCGTTGACGATGACCACGCCGGTCAGGATGAAGCCGATGCCGATAATGGCGGCGAGATCGAGCGCCTGCCGGAATGCAAAATAGCTCACCGCCGAAATCAGCACGATGCCGAGCCCGCTCCAGATCGCATAGGCGATGCCGACCGGCATCACTTTCAGCGCATGGGACAGGAAATAGAGCGACAGGATGTAGCAGACGGCCATGCCGAACGTCGGCCAGAGCTTCGTGAACTGCTGCGACTGCGCCAGCAGCGCCGTGCCGACGGTCTCCAGCACGATGGCGCAGCCAAGGGCGGCGTAGTTGAGGAAGGTCGGGGTCATGAAAGGGCTCGGGCGTTCAGGAATCCCTCCCCGCGCGAAAACGGGGGAGGGACAAGAAAACCTCAGCTCTTCAGCAGCGGGGTGATCTTCTTGGAGAATTCCTCGAACGACTGCTCGCCCTTCAGCATTTCGCCATTGATGAAGAAGGTCGGTGTCGAGTTCACCTTCAGCACTTCATTGGCGTATTTCTGGTCAGCGGCGATCTTGTCGAGCAGCGCCTGGTCCTTCAGGCATTCTTCCACGGCCTGCTGGCTGAGGCCGGCCTGCTTGCCGATGCGGGTCAGGGTCGCGGCGGTGTCCTTCATCACCCAGTCGTTCTGCTGCTTGAACAGCATGTCGATGACGGCGAAGTACTTGCCCGAGTCTTCCTTGGCGATGCAGCGCGCCAGCATCGAGCCGGCGGCGGCCTTGATGTCGAGCGGGAATTCGCGAAACACGAAGCGGATCTTGTTGGTGTCGATGAAGGCTTCCTTGATCTTCGGGAACACCTGCTCGGTGAAGGCCGCGCAATGCGGGCAGGTCATCGAGGCATATTCGGTGACGGTGACGGCGGCATCCTTCGGGCCGAGCGCCATGTCGGGCAGCGACACCGGCTTGGCGACGTCGACGGCGTTCTGCGCGAATGCCTCGGAGATCAGCTGCAGCGGCGACAGGCCGATGGCTGCTGCGGCGCCGGTGAGGGCAATGGCGGCGGTGAAGTCACGGCGCGTGATGATCAAAGGAATGCTCCAAAGCGGCGGCGGACGCCGGGACAAGGTTCGCTTCGCTAACTTGAAACCACAAATGTGGCAAGCACGCGCCGGTTCCGGGCGAGCTGGAAAGCCTCAACTTCGCTTGATCGAGGCGCCGAGCCGCGCCAGCGCCTCGCGCAAGGCGTCGTCCTCGACCTCGGGCAGCGTTTCCGCAAACTGGGCGATGGCCTTGGCATCCGGCGGCTTCACGGTGCGGCGAGGCTGCGGCCGTGACAGCGGCGCCTGGCGCAGCGCGATCTTGCCGACCGCATTCCAGCCGAAAAAGCGATTCACCCGCTGCAGGATCGCATCCGACGAATGCTGGATCTCCAGCGCCATCGGGCCCTCGACGCGCAGGATGAGCGTCGCCGGCTCCTGCGGCTGGCCTTCCACCGGCCGCGGCCACTGGATCTTCAAGGGCTCCGAGAAATTCGCCACCTGCTGGCCGGCGATTTCGGCCCAGCGTGTCACCAGCTCGCGCGAAGCAAAGCCCTGTTTGGCATAGGCATCGGCAAACACCCCGCCGAGCAGGACGGAGAGCGGTTTCGCCGAGATATAGCCGGGCTTGTTCATGGTCGGGCGTTTTGGATACATGGTCGGCATGAGTCTATCAGCCGCCGCCACCCGACGAAAGAAACCTTCCGCACGGGATAGCGGGGAAAGCGCCGCCGCCAAGCGTCCGGCCCAACTGCTCGCCTGGTATGACAAGCATCGCCGCAGGTTGCCGTGGCGGCCATTGCCCGGCGAGGGCATCGATCCCTACCGCGTCTGGCTGTCGGAAATCATGCTGCAACAGACGACGGTTCAGGCGGTGGGGCCGTATTTCGCCAAGTTCCTGGCGCGCTGGCCTACCGTGAGCGATCTCGGCAGCGCCTCGCAGGACGACGTGCTGCGGATGTGGGCGGGGCTCGGCTATTACTCCCGCGCGCGCAATCTCCATGCCTGCGCCGTCACCGTGCTGCGCGATCATGGCGGCGTCTTCCCGGATACCGAGGACGGGTTGCGCGCGCTGCCGGGCATCGGGCCCTATACGGCGTCAGCCATCGCCGCGATTGCCTTCGGCCGCCAATGCATGCCGGTAGATGGCAATATCGAGCGCGTCACGTCGCGGCTCTATGCGGTGGAAGAACCGCTGCCGAAATCCAAGCCGGTGATTGTGGCGCTGGCTGCGACATTGCTCGGTCCGACGCGGGCGGGCGACAGCGCCCAGGCGCTGATGGATCTCGGCTCCACCATCTGCACGCCCAAAAAACCCGCCTGTGCGCTGTGCCCGATCAATGACGATTGCGCAGCAAAGACCCGCGGCGATCAGGAGACGTTTCCGCGCAAGGCGCCGAAGAAGGCCGGCATACTGCGGCGTGGTGCGGCTTTCGTGGTCACGCGCGGCAACGAACTCCTGGTGCGCACCCGCCCGGAAAAGGGCCTGCTGGGAAACATGACCGAAGTGCCGTCATCGGAGTGGCTCGCCGGTCACGACGACAAGGACGCCTTGAAGCAGGCGCCAACCTTAAAAAATCTCACGGCATGGCATCGCAAAACCGGCGCGGTCACCCATATCTTCACACACTTCCCGCTGGAGCTCGCCGTCTATACGGCGCATGTGCCGCCCCGCACCCGCCCCCCGGAGGGGATGCGCTGGGTCCCGATCGCAACATTGGACGACGAAGCCTTGCCGAACGTCATGCGCAAGGTCATCGCGCACGGGCTCGATTGAAGTTTGAGTCCAGACGCTTGAATGCGCGCCGGCGCGAGTTGCATCAACCCGCGCTGGAAAGTTGCGACGATTGCGGCAGCGTCACGATCGGCGGCTTCGCGTTGAGCCCTTCAACCTGAAAACCGGCGACGCGCTTATAGTTGGCGGCGATGTCTTCCAGTTCCTGCTGCGACAGCACGTCGGTGACGACATCGAATCCCTCAGGCGCGCGCTCCTCGACGATCTGCATGACCTGTTCCGGTCCGTTGCGGCGGTTCAACATCACAAGGTCAGTGGTCGCGGGGCGTCGTTCGGCCTCATAGGCTTCAAGTGCAGCCGGCACTTCACCTTTGGCGAGAATTTCACGCGTCAGTACGCGCGCATCGAGGATGGCCTGCGACGCGCCATTGGAGCCGATCGGATACATCGGATGCGCGGCGTCTCCCATCAGCGTGACGCGGCCGAAGGTCCAGCGATCGACCGGATCGCGGTCGACCAGCGGATATTCATAGGCGTGCGGGCAATTGCTGATCAGGCCGGGCACGTCGAGCCAGTCGAAGCGCCAGTCCTTGAACCAGGGCAGGAATTCCTCGAGCCGCGCCGCGCGGTTGTAATCCTCACGGCGCCACTCATAGGTCGGCGGCATGTGCCGTTCGGCCACCCAGTTGATGTCGTACTTTCCGTTGGCATCCGGCTCCTGCGAGATCGGGTAGCAGACGAATTTCAGGATCTCGTGGCCGGCCATGATCATGGTGCGGCCAGTCAGGAACGCATCGCCCTTGGTGATACCGCGCCACAGAATGCGGCCGTTCCAGAGCGGCGCGCCTTCCTGCGGATAGAGCTTCTGCCGGATGACCGAATGGATGCCATCGGCGGCGATCAACAGCGTGCCGTCATAGCTGCCAGCGGATTTGCCGGTGGCCTTGTCGATGAAGTCGGCGCGGACGCCGTCCGGCGTTTCCGTCCAGCCGCTCAGGTGATGGCTGGTGAGGATGTTGTCGGCGCCAAGGCGTTCGATGGCGGTGTCGAGCAGGATCTGCTGTAGCCTGCCACGATGGATCGAGAACTGCGGCCATTTGTAGCCGGCCTCGATGCCGCGCGGTTCGCTCCAGATCGGCTTGCCGTGCTTGGAGAAGAAGGCGAGTTCGCGGGTGCGCACGCCGGACGCGTCGAGCTGGTCGTGCAGGCCGAGCTCGATCAGCTCGCGCACCGCATG
This sequence comes from Tardiphaga robiniae, assembly GCF_013359755.1. Classification (GTDB taxonomy): domain Bacteria; phylum Pseudomonadota; class Alphaproteobacteria; order Rhizobiales; family Xanthobacteraceae; genus Tardiphaga; species Tardiphaga robiniae. The sequence goes on from NZ_JABMCJ010000092.1 coordinate 338,355, forward strand.
CGGCAGCACATTGATGCCGACGCCGAGCGGCCTGAGCGCCGGCACGCTTTCAAACACGCGGCATGGCACGCCGATCTGGTGCAGGCTGAGCGCGAGCGTCAGTCCGCCAATTCCGCCGCCCGCAATGAGAACGGTCATTTTTTGTTGCCTCCCCTCGATTTGATCGAGGTCATGGCACGGGAAAGGCGATCGCGGCAACTGGGACGATCGCGACGGAAAAACGCGTCCGGATCGTCCGCCGGCAGCGAATTCATGGTGGACAGAACCTTAACGCAAAATTCAGCCGCGTTCCCTAATACCGGTGGCACTAGTTTTTGGGTGAATCGGTCACCAACAGGTCAATGATGTCCAACCAGATCAAGCCGAGCGGCCGCGAGACTTTCTTTCCGGCATCGGAGCTCATCGTATCCAAGACGGATCTCAAGGGTCGCATGACCTATGTGAACCGTCTGTTCTGCAAGATGGCCGGTTATACCGAAGCCGAGTTGCTCGGCCAGCCGCACAGCTTGATCCGTCATCCCGATATGCCGCGCAGTGTCTTCAAGCTGCTCTGGGACACCGTCGAGGAACGCCGCGAGATTTTCGCTTTTGTGAAAAACATGGCGAGCAATGGCGATCACTACTGGGTCTTCGCCCATGTCACGCCGTCCTATGGTCTCGACGGCAAGATCGCTGGCTATCATTCCAATCGCCGTGTCCCGCCGCCGGATCTCATCAAGAAGACGATCGCGCCTGTATATGCCGACGTGCTGGCAATCGAGAAGCGGCACGTGAACGGCAAGGAATCCCTCGCCGCCGGCTACAAGGCCCTAACCGATTTCGTTGCATCCCAGAAAGTCAGCTATGACGAACTTATGTTTTCTCTCAAGAGCGCAGCTTAGCACGCTCGTCGTCATTGCCGGCTCTGCGCTTGCTCTGGTGCTTCAGTTCTTCGGTCTTCCGCTCGCGGCCATGGTCTGTCAGGCTGTTGCGATCGCTGCCGCCGTTGTCGCGCTTGTCCTGATGGGCAAGACGGCGCGCCTGATCGAGAAAGCGCGTATCGCCTGCCAGCGCATCGCGCAAGGTGACTTCGAGGCCCGTATCCTTGGCATCCCGGTGCGCGGCGTGACCGGCGAGTTGCTGCACAGCGTTAATGACATGATCGACGGCTGCGATGCTTTCGTGCGCGAATCCACCGCGGCGATGGCAGCGCTGAACGACAACAAGTATTATCGGCGCATCCTGCCGGGCGGATTGCATGGCGGCCTGCTGTACGGGGCGAAAGCGATGAACGCGGCGACCGACAACATCGCCGACCGCATCCGGAATTTCGAGCGCCAGACCAGCCAGCTCGAATCCACCGTGGGTGGCATCGTATCCGCACTCGACAGCGGCGCGGTCGAGATGAGCAGCACCGCAGGCAATCTGCGGACTGGCGCATCCTCGACATTGACCCGCGTCACGTCGGTGGCAGCGGCATCCGAACAGGCGTCCGCCAACATGCAGTCGGTGGCTTCGGCCACGGCGCGACTGTCGTCCAGCGCCAGCGAAGTGGGCGCCGACGTCAATCGCTCGGCGGCGATTGCCGGCCGTGCCGTCGAACGCGTCGCCGATGCAGCCAGCAATGTCGACGTGCTTCGCGCTGTCGCCGTACGCATCAGTGAAGTCGTGACCTCGATCAACGTGATCGCCAGCCAGACCAATCTGCTGGCGCTGAACGCGACGATCGAGGCGGCCCGCGCAGGCGATGCTGGCCGCGGTTTCGCTGTGGTGGCGCATGAAGTGAAGGCACTGGCGACCCAGACCGCCAACTTCACCGCCGAGATCGAAAAGGAAATCGGCCAGGTTCAGTCGGCGACCGACAAGGTCAGCTCGTCGATCACCGAGATTGGCACCGTGATTGCGGAAGTGAACGAGATCACCGGCAAGGTCGCGAGCGCCTCCGAAGCGCAGTCGGCGGCAACGGCCGATATCTCGCGCAACATCGACGAGGCCTTCGCGGTGGTGCGCGAGATTTCAACCAACATCCAGTCGCTGGCAACCACGGCCAAGGACACCGAACAACTCGCCACATCGACCATGGTGGCATCGAGCGATCTGTCGTCGCAGTCGGGATTGCTGACCAAGGAAATCCGCGGCTATCTCGGCGAGGCCCGGCAAAATCTGGTACGCCAGGCTGCCGCGCGCTGATCGCGTCCGCTCATTTCGATTGATCCGGAATTGGCGCCGTTGCGGCGCCAATTTCTTTAGCGGTGTAACGCGCGACTGCTAGGCGCTGATATCCGTAAAGAAACCACTGGCGCTGCCGCCATTCTCGGTCTTCTTGTTCACGGCTTCCTTGATCTTGTCGGCAATCTTCTGCTCGACCTCCCGGCGTTGCTCCGGCGACATGTTGTTCAATTCTTCTTCCGTTACGCCGATGCTCGACAGCAGCGCGTCGCGCATTTTTTCTGCCGGCGTCTTTTTCGCGTAGTCGAGGAATTTCTCTTCCGGCGATTTTGCTATCGCTGTTGCATTGCCGAGGCCGCTCTCGGCCTTGTCGGATGGCTGCAGTCTGGTCGGAAGCTTGAAGGACTGCATGCTGGAGATAATGGAGTTCGACATCTGAATTTCTCTTGCTGTGAGATGTTTGCGACCCACTACGCAAAAATCAGGCCATCAGAAATATTCAGACATCATAAGCGGTTAGGTATTTGTAGTTGCTATCAGGCGTTGCCTGCCGGCAAGCTTTGCCGGCAAAATTGACCGGGGCGCGCTGTGTCAGGCCGTACGGCGCTTTGGCGGATCGAGCTCGCGGCCGGTTTCCAGCATGATCTTGCGGAGCCAGATTGAGCCGGAATCGAATTGCGCGCGTGTCGGCGTGAACATGAACTGTTCGTCGTTGCCGGGATCGAATGGTGGCGCAATTGTCGTGAGCGATAGTGGCTGAGCCAATGCGGCAATCAGGCGTCGCGGCACAAAGGCCACGAGATCGGTCCGTGCCGCGACATGCAGCACCTCGATATAGCTCGGCACGACGAGGGCGATCTGCCGCTCCAGTTTCTTGTTGCGCAGCCAGTCGTCGATCAGGTCTTCGCTCTGGCCCCGGAGCACCACGGCGATGTGGCGGGCTTTGAGAAATCCCTCGGTCGTCTTCAGGCGCGCCACTGCCGGATGGCCCTTGCGGACGGCGAGGGCGTCGGAATCGACATAGAGCAGCTGACGATGGAAGCCGTTGAAGGCGTTGCCGATGCTGATCACCATGTCGAGGCTGCGGGCGAACTCCGCCGTCATGATTGCCGGACCGCGCCATGGTACGACATTGATCCGCACACCTGGCGCGACGCTGTCGAGTTTCTTCATCAATGGTGGCATCAGCAGTTCGACGGCCAGATCCGGCATCATCAGCCGAAAGTGCCGGTCGCTTTGGCGGGCGTCGAAGACATCCGGGATGAACAGTCCGCGGACTTGCTCCAGTGTCTGGGCAAGTGGACCGCGCAGGGCCTGTGCGCGCGGCGTCAGCTCCATGCGGGCGCCGACACGGACCAGCAGGGGATCGCCGAGAACGTCGCGCAGCCGGCGCAATGCGTGACTCGCAGCCGGTTGCGACAGGCCGATCCGCATCGCGGCGCGGCCGACATTGCTCTCGCGCAGCAATGCATCGAGCGCGACCAGCAGATTGAGATCGAGCGCGGCTAAATTCATAGGTCGAATATATATCATACAGACTATCGATTGGAAGAATGGGGATTGTCCAACCCATACTGCGTCATCGTTCAAGCGATGGAGCAGAACAATGAGCACGGCAGACAACAAGAAGCTTATTCAGCAGGTCTATAGCGATTCAGCCAACCGTAGCGGCACGACCTTTGCCGATCACCTCGCCGATGACGCGTGCTGGATCGTCGTCGGTCAGTATTCCTGGGGACGTACGTTCAAGGGGAAGGATGCGATCCTCAATGGCCTGATGGGACATTTCAGGTCGCTATTCGACATTCGACCGCGCACGGTCGCGTCCAATTTCATTGCGGAAGGCAATCTGGTGGTGGTCGAGGCCAAGGGCGACAATGTCACCAAGACCGGCAATCGATACGACAACGATTATTGCATGGTGTGGCGTGTCGAGAACGGCAAGATCACCATGATCAAGGAATATTGCGACACTGCGCTTGTGGAGCGGGTGTTGGGTCCTTTCCCGGAGGAGATGGCGCGCGTGCCTGCCTGACACAAAAATGCCGGGCGCAGTGTTGCGCCCGGCATTCGTCGAATGGTTCGTGATTAGGCTGCGCTGGTGGCGAGATGCTTGAACATGGCGGCGCGGGCTTCGTCGTCCATCTCGGCCTTGAACTTGAATGTGTCCTTCAGGGCGACAGCCTTCGCTGCGGCCGGGCGTGCCGAGATCTCATCATGCAGGCGCTTTACGTTGGGGAATTGGGCAAAGCCCTCGTCGCCGAGAATGAAGTTGGTCATCCGCACCCAGCCCCAGACGTCCATGTCGACGATCGTGTAGCTGTCGCCGACCATATATTGCCGTCCGGCCAGGCGTTCATTGAGCACGCCGAGATGGCGTTTTGCCTCGAACTGATAGCGGTTATGCGCGTAGTCGATCTTCTCCGGCGCGAAATGCTTGAAGTGCACGGCCTGGCCGAAAAACGGACCGACGCCGGTGGCGACGAACATCAGCCAGGACAGCATCTCGCCGCGATTGGCCGGGGTGTTGGCGGGCAGGAATTTGCCGGTCTTCTCGGCGAGGTAGAGCAGGATGGCGTTGCTGTCGAACACCTTGACGCCGTCGTCGTCGATTGCAGGCACCTTGCCGTTCGGATTGACCTTCAGGAAGTCCTGATTGAACTGCGCGCCGGTGCGGGTGTCGATAGCGATCGGCTCATAGGCCAGGCCGGCTTCTTCCAGAAACAGCGCGACCTTGGTCGGGTTCGGCGACCCGTTGAAGTAAAACTTCAGCATCTCAAATCTCCCTGGATTTTGTACGTCAAAGCGCGAGGCGAGGACCGCGGGCGCGAACCATCGTCTCGTGCTTGGAATTACGGGAGAGTGCAAGCGACGTTTTGGTGAAGGCCGGGCGCGCGCGTCCGGCGGGTAGCATGAGCCGGCCGCTAGCCCGCACCCATCTCGCTGCGGATTTCAGCGCGGAGTTCGTCGATCAGGCGCAGGCCCTTCTTGGTCTCGACGTGCCAGAATGTCCAGCCGTTGCAGGATGCGGAGCCCTGGGCCATTGCGCCCATGCGATGGATCGAGCCGACCTTGTCGCCGAACATGATGGCGCCGTCGGCGCGCACCAGTGCGCCATGACGCTTCTTGAGATCGACCAACTTGGTGCCGGGCGAGATCATGCCACGTTCGACCAGTTCGGAGAACGCCACGCGGGGCGCGCTGCGGGCGGTCATGAACGGTGCCAGTGTTGCCTCGGGCAGCGGCTCGATTGCAGCGATGCGTGCTTCGGCAGCGGCAGCGTATTCGCGGTCACGCTCGAAGCCGATGTAATTGCGACCGAGGCGCTTGGCGACGGCGCCGGTGGTACCGGTGCCGTTGAACGGATCGATGACGAGATCGCCGGGTTTCGACGAGGACAGCAGCACGCGGGCCAGCAGACCTTCCGGCTTCTGGGTCGGGTGAACCTTCTTGCCGTCACTGCCCTTCAGGCGTTCGTCGCCGGTGCAAAGCGGAATCAGCCAGTCGGAACGTGCCTGCACGTCCTCATTCGCGGCCTTGAGGGCTTCGTAATTGAACGTATAGCCCTTGGCGTTCTCATCGCGCGCAGCCCAGATCATGGTCTCATGCGCATTGGTGAAGCGACGGCCGCGGAAATTCGGCATCGGATTCGATTTGCGCCACACGATATCGTTGAGGACCCAGAAGCCGAGATCCTGCATGATCGCGCCGACGCGGAAAATATTGTGATAGGAGCCAATGACCCACAGGGTCGCCGACGGCTTCATGATACGGCGTGCGGCCAGGAGCCACGCGCGCGTGAAGTCGTCATATGCGGCGAATGACGAGAACTTGTCCCAGTCATTATTCACCGCATCGACATGGGATTCATCGGGGCGCTTGAGATCGCCCTTCAGCTGCAGATTGTACGGCGGATCTGCGAACACCAGATCGACCGACCCTGCCGGGAGTTTTGACATCTCTGCGACGCAATCACCAATGACGATGCTGCTGCTCGGAGAGGTTTCGAAGTGAGAGCGGGGCGCCCTTGCAGACGCCCCGCGACGCGAAACAACCATGACTCAATTACTCTGACTCAGGCGACGCTGTCGGCGACGCGGGACTAAACAACCGACAGGCAGACATTGACCGGGCAAAGTAAAAATCGACTTAATTGGTAACGAGTTCGAACTAGGCAAGTTTTGCCGGGCAGGTTAATGCTTAATGGAATGGAAATTTTACGCTGCAATTGCGTTATGGTGTTCGGATCGCGTCAAACCGGTCTAAAATGCTGCGACTTGAAATGAAGGAATTACCTCATGCGTTACGATGACTTCCGTCGCAGCGACAATATCGACGACCGTCGTGACGATAGCGGCGGCGGATATGGCGGCGGAGGTGGCGGTGGTTTCGGAATTCCGGGCGGTGGCGGTGGTCTCGGCATCGGCACGGTGATTGTGCTTGGCCTCGTTGGTTGGGCGTTCGGCATCGATCCGCGCATCTTGATCGGCGGTGCAGAAATTCTCACCGGCGGCCAGCAGGCGCCGACCTATCAGACCGATCGGCGCTCGACGCCGACGAAATCAGGCGCACCCACCGACGAGATGGGCAGCATGATCTCCGGCGTGCTCGGCGAGATCGACGATCGCTGGGACGAAATCTTCAAGGAGAGCGGGCAGAAATATACCGGGCCGCAGATCGTGCTGTTTCGTAATGCCACCAATGGCGGGCGCTGCGGCAATGCGCAGTCGGCGATGGGGCCGTTCTACTGTCCGCCCGACAAGAAGATCTATCTCGACACCGGCTTCTTCCGTCAGGTCGAAACCAAATTCCGCGGTTGCTCGGGCAATGCCTGTAAATTTACCGCGGCCTATATCATTGCGCATGAAGCCGGCCATCACATTCAGAACCTGCTCGGGATCATTCCGCGCGTGACACGGCTGCAGCAGCAGGCGGGCAGCAAGGCTGAGGCCAATCTGCTGCAGGTTCGCGTTGAACTGCAGGCCGATTGCCTCTCCGGCGTCTGGGTCAATCGCGAATCGAAGAAGCGCCCCGGTTTCCTCGAAGCCGGCGACATCGATGCTGCGCTGCAGACCGCGTCCGCCATCGGCGACGATACGTTGCAACGTCAGGCACAGGGCCGCGTCGTGCCGGACTCGTTCACGCACGGTTCTGCCGAACAGCGCAAGCGCTGGTTCATGACCGGCTATCAGCAAGGCACCGTGCAGGCCTGCAACACATTTGCGACGGATCGGCTGTAGCGATGGAGCCTGATGCGACCAAGGCCTTCGTGCCGCTCAACATTGCGGTACTGACGATTTCCGACACGCGGTCGCTCGATGACGACAAGTCCGGCGCGACGCTGGCCGATCGGCTGACATCGGCTGGTCACGTGTTGGCGAAGCGCGAGATCGTCACGGACGATGTCGAAGCGATCCGCAAGATCGTGCGCGCATGGATTGCCGATCCCGGCGTGGACGCGATCATCACGACCGGCGGCACGGGGTTCACCGGCCGCGATGTCACGCCGGAAGCCATCGAGCCGCTGTTCGAAAAGCGGATGGATGGTTTCTCGATTGCGTTTCACATGCTGAGCCACGCCAAGATCGGTACCTCGACGATCCAGAGCCGCGCGACTGCTGGCACCGCCGGCGCGACATTTATCTTCTGCCTGCCAGGTTCGCCCGGCGCCTGCCGCGATGGCTGGGACGGTATCCTTGCCGCGCAACTGGATTACCGCACAAAGCCCTGCAATTTCGTGGAGATCATGCCGCGGCTGGATGAGCATCTGCGGCGCCCGAAGGCGAAGGGCGCGTCGGTCTAGAGCACGAGCTCCCAGGTCTCACCGATCAAATTTTGCCCGAAACTGCGATGCGGCTCGGTGGCGACCAGCGCGAAACCCGCATCCTGATAGATTTTTCGCGCAGCGCCGAGATTGCTCTGGGTCCACAGCGTGATCCTGCGATAGCCGCATTGCCGCGCAAAGGCGATGGATTCCGTCACCATGCGCTGGCCGAGCTTTTGTCCGCGCGCCTTGGGATCGATCAGCAAGAGCCGAAATTTGGCGACGTCGTCGGATGCCTTCACGAGAAACAGCGAGCCGACGGGCGCGCCATCCATCTCGGCGATCCAGCAGCGTTCGCGCGTGGCATCGCATGACGCGACGAATTCTGCGGCGATGTCGGCTACCAGCGCCTTGAAGGATGCATCGAACCCGTATTCACTCGTATAGAGTTCGCCGTGACTGCGGATGACCCAGTCGATATCGCCAGGCTCGAGATCGCGTAGCACTGCAAGCGGAACGGCATCGGGGGCTTGGGCGGCCATGATCAGGCAACGATGATCCGGCTGCGCAGCAATGTGCGTGAGGAGCGGCCGAGCTGGCGCAGCAACCGCGCTTCGGAGCGCCGGGCATCGGGCGCGTAGCCGCCGAGACGATCATAGTGTTCGCGGGCGATCAGCAGGCCCTGATCGGCCTTGGGTCCTGTGATCATCCGGACCAGGTGCTTCAGGCCATCGCGAAAATTGGTCTCGTCATAGGGCGAGCGCGTATAGCGGAAAATGCCCGCGCGGGGGCGGTTGCTGGTCGATACGCGCTGGATGAATTGCTGGGTCTCCTCGATCCAGCCGGCATCGAGCACGGCGCCGGCATGGAGAAACATTAGCCAGGGCGAGCGCGCCTGCTTGGCGCCGGCGGCCATCGCCGCGGCGCGCGATCCCTGCGAGGTCAGGAAGCCGCAGCCCGCGACATCGGCGACACGTTCGATGACATCGGTGCCAGCGCGATCGACCAGCAGCACTTCGCGGATCACCCCGGCAGCCGCGCCCGGCACCAGCGCTGCCAGTGTGGCAACAGCGGGCTGCTCGACGCCTTCGGTGGGGATGATCACGCTCAGCATGGGTGTCGGATAATACCTCTCAACAACGGGGTGGCCGCATTATCGTTTCGTCATAGTCTATGCGGCACCGGCGGCTGCTGCAATTTCGGGGCGGTTCGACTTTCGGCCGCCCCTGCAAGGCGGCGGGAGAATGCACAGTGCCCTGATCGTGTGCCACCCTATTTATGTTCTTGCTTTGTTCCATGTGTGCGCTATCGTGGCTTCATGAGTCGCCAGATCGCTGCCCTCAAGCACCCGCCGGTCCCGGCGCCCTCCGATAAGCCGGCGGGTGCGCTTTCCCCTTTTCCCGAGATCGCGGTAGCGATCGACAAGCAGCGGCGGCGCGGCCGCGGTGCCCAGTCCAACGACAGCGGGCGCTACGAGGCTGAGGCCCGGGTCGCCTTTGATGACGGCTGGCAGAGCCTCGATGAATTGCCGCCGTTCAAGACGACTGTTGCGACGGACACCGCGCGCAAGGTCATCACGCGCAATGAATCGCCGGATATCGGCTTCGACCGTTCGATCAATCCCTATCGCGGCTGCGAGCATGGCTGCGTCTATTGTTTCGCGCGGCCGACCCACGCCTACCTCGGTCTCTCGCCCGGGCTCGATTTTGAAGCCAAACTGTTCGTGAAGCCCGATGCGCCGGCGCTGCTCGAGAAGGAGCTGGCCGCCGCCGAATATGAGCCGAAGATGATCGCGATCGGTACCAATACCGATCCGTATCAGCCGATCGAGCGCGAGCGGCAGGTGATGCGCGGCATTCTCGAAGTGCTGGAAAAGACCGGCCATCCCGTCGGCATCGTCACGAAGTCTGCCTTGGTGACGCGCGATATCGATATCCTGGCGCGGATGGCGAAGCGCAATCTGGTCAAAGTGGCGTTGTCGGTGACGTCGCTCGATCCGAAGCTCGCGCGCACCATGGAGCCGCGCGCTTCGACGCCGTCGAAGCGACTGGAAGCTTTGCGGCAGCTATCCGAGGCTGGCATTCCGACCACGGTGATGGTGGCGCCGGTGATCCCCGCGCTGAACGACAGCGAGATCGAACGGATTCTCGATGCCGCCGCGCATGCCGGCGTCAAGGAAGCCAGCTACGTTTTGTTGCGGCTGCCGATGGAAGTACGCGATCTGTTTCGCGAGTGGCTGATCGCGAATTATCCGGATCGCTATCGGCATGTTTTCACGCTGATCCGCGAAATGCGCGGTGGCCGCGATTACGACTCGCAATGGGGCACGCGCATGAAGGGCACGGGGCCGATGGCCTGGATGATCGGTCGCCGCTTCGAGATCGCCTGCACGAAGCTTGGCCTAAACAAGCGTCGTTCGAAGCTCACCCTCGATCATTTCGAGAAGCCGGCCGGTGCCGGTCAGCAATTGAATCTGTTCTAACTCCGCAGGTCTCGCAGCGTACGGAGTGGTGGAGAGGGGACGTTGGCAGGAAACCAGAGCCTGCCAACGTCCCTCTTTTCGATCTATAGAGTGAGTACAGGAGTGACGCGCATGACGACGAAGAAACCACCGGCGCCGATCGCGCGCATGACGGTGATCACGCTGGGTGTCGCGGATATGCGCAGGAGCATTGCCTTCTACGAAGCGCTGGGCTTTACGCGAAAGGCCCGTGCCTCGGGCGATGCCATCGCCTTTTTCGACACCGGCGCCAGCGTCCTCGCGCTGTTTCCATGGGATCAACTGGCGCAGGATGCGACATTGCCTGACCATCCAAGGCCGCAGGCGTTTCGCGGCAGCACGCTGGCGTGGAATTGCCGCTCCGAAGGCGAGGTCGATGCGGTCCTCGCTTTCGCTGTCGATTGTGGTGGATCGCTTCTGAAGCCAGCGCGAAAGACCGATTACGGTGGCTATTCCGGCTACTTTGCCGACCCGGACGGGCACGCCTGGGACGTGGTGACGGCACCGGGGATCGAGGTCGGTGATGACCGGCGGGTGCGTCTGGACGATTAAAGACCCGACCTGAATAGCGGGCATGATCCTGAGTTCCCGGTTGCACCCCGGGAGCTGCTTCAGCAGGATCCTCCGATGATTCGAGATGCGAAGAAGAAAGCGCCGGCCAAGCCGCGCAAGATCGTGGTCGCGCCGAGCTTCACGCGCGAGCGCACACTGCTCAAGAAAGGCATCTGGCCGGTGGCTGGTTGCGACGAGGCCGGGCGTGGTCCGCTGGCCGGACCGGTTGTTGCCGCCGCGGTTGTGTTGGACCCGAACAACATTCCAAAAGGCCTCGACGATTCCAAGAAGCTGACAGAGAGTAAGCGCGAGGCGCTGTTCGAGGAAATCTGCGCTACGTCGTCCTTTGCCGTCGCCTACGCATCACCCGCCCGGATCGACCGCGACAATATCCTGCGGGCCTCGCTCTGGGCGCTGGCGCGTGCCGTCGCGTCGCTCCCGGACGCGCCGAAACATGTGTTTGTCGACGGCCGCGACAAGATCGATACGAAGGCCGATTGCGAGGCCGTCATTGGCGGCGATGCGTTGGTGCTCTCCATCGCAGCAGCCTCGATCATCGCCAAGGTGTCGCGCGACCGGCTGATGTGCCGGCTGGCCGAGGATTGTCCGGGCTATGGTTTCGAGGTCCATAAGGGCTATGGCGTGCCGCAGCATATGGCCGCGCTGAATGAATTGGGGCCCAGCATTCATCATCGCAGCCTGTTCGCGCCGGTTGCTGCGGCGCGTGCGCGTCATCAGGCTGGCGTCCGTGCGGCAGGTCTGATCGAAGTCCACACCACCATCGATATCGAGATATCCGCCTGAGCGCTCAGGCGGTTGCCTCTCTTGGCTCTGCGCCGTATCACCTGAGCACGCTTCATTCCCTGCTGGCCGGTTCAGACGTTCAATGCGTTTCACCTCCCTGATCGTCGAACTGATCCGCGCCCGGCCACGGCTGGTGTTCTGGATCGTCGTGCTGTGTCAGGCCGCGATCTGGCTCGTCGTCCCCCTGCTGCTGTATCGCGGGCCGCCGGGCGATCTCGCCACCGTGTTGGCCTATGGCCGGGAATATCAAGTCGGTACCCATATGGGACCGCCGCTGGCGTTCTGGCTGGCGGACATCGCCTTTCGGGGGGCCGGCAATCATGTTTTCGGTGTCTATCTGCTGGCGCAGATCTGCGCCGTCCTCACTTTCCGCGCGGTCTATCAGCTGGGCAGTGCCATCGTCGGCGGCCCGCAGGCTGTCATCGCCGTGCTGCTCACCATGACGGTTACGGCCTTTAGCACGCCCGGCATCGAATTCGGCCCGCTGATCCTCGCGCGTCCGCTCTGGGCGATGTTCCTGCTGCATGCCTGGCTCGCGATCGGGCAGGGCCGTCGCAATGCCTGGTTCGCGCTGTCCATCGAGGCCGGCCTGCTGCTGCTGACCACGCCTCATGCCATGTGGCTGCTGCCGCTGCCACTCGTCTTCGGGCTCGCGACATCGCGCGGCAGGCGTAACCTTGCTTCGTTCGATCCGCTTTATGCGCTGCTGGTCATCGCGGTGCTGACATTGCCATGGGCCATGTGGGTGATCCGGGCCGGCGCACCAATTGTGCCTGTACCGCCGCAACTGACCGATATCGCCAGCCAGGCGCGGCAGTGCGGCGTGCTGATGGCCTGGCTGCTTGCGTCAATTACCGGCGTGATCGTGCTGACGGTGATGAACTGGGGCCGCATCGTTCCGAAGACCGAGGAAGCTCCGATTATCTTCCGCCCGCCGGTCGATCCGCTGGCACGTGACTATGTATTTTTCTTCGCGCTCGTGCCGGGGCTGCTCGGCAGCCTGTTCGCTGCCCTTTACGGGCTCGATCGCGTGGTCGGCGGTGCCGGCATTGCGCTGGTCATGTCGGGTCTCGCCGTGGTCGTGGCGTCGGGCGACCTGATCGCGCTGCGGCGCCAGCGCGTGCTGCGCAAGGTCTGGGCCTTCGCCATCATCGCTCCGGCCCTCGCAGCCTTCGCCAGTCTTGTGATTCTGCCTTGGGTCGACGGCCCCGAAGATGTGACGGCGCTGCCTGCACGCGAGATCGGGCGCTTCTTCGGCGAGAGCTTCGAGCGCCGGACCAATAAGCCATTGCCGGCGGTGGCCGGCGATGCGCAACTCGCAGCATTGATCGGGATGAGCGCGTCACGGCCGCATCTGCTGAACGATGCAGTGCCTTCCCGTACGCCGTGGATCACGCCAGCGAAGTTCGCCGAGACCGGCGGCGTCGTGGTGTGGCGCGCGGCGGATACAGTCGGTACGCCGCCTGCAGACGTTGCGCAGCGTTTCCCCAACCTCGTGCCGGAAGTCCCGCGCGCCTTTGAGCGTCTGGTGAATGGCCGGCAACCTTTGCTGCGGATCGGTTGGGCAATTGTCCGGCCAAAGGCGCCCTAGATGAAACGCCTTCGCTAGCTCGTCCTGCCCGATGGCGCTTCCAGTGCCTTGGCGATCGATCGCAGATCCATCCAGGTCATCCGCTTGTAAGACGGCGAGCGCAGCAGATAGGCGGGGTGGAACGTCGCCAATGCCTTGATCTTGCGCGTGCCGGTGTCGTAGTCGACCCAGCGTCCCCTGGACTTCATGATGCCGTCGCGGGTCTGCAGCAGCGTCTGTGTCGAGGGATTGCCCAGCGTCACGAGGATGTCCGGATTCACCAGCTCGATCTGGCGCTGGATGAACGGCAGGCAGATCTGCGTCTCCTGCGGCGTCGGCGTGCGGTTGCCCGGCGGCCGCCATGGAATCACATTGGCGATATAGACGTCGGTGCGCTTCAGGCCGATGGCGCGCATCATCAGATCGAGCAGTTTGCCGGAGCGGCCGACGAAGGGCAGGCCCTCGATATCCTCGTCACGGCCCGGCGCCTCGCCGACGAACATGATCCGTGCCTGTGGATTGCCGTCGGCAAACACCAGTTGGGTCGCGGTCGATTTCAGGGCGCAGCCGTCGAATGTATCCAGCATGCCACGCAGCACCTCGAGCGAGGGCGCGGTGCGCGCGGCGTCCCGGGCGGCGGCAATCGCCACGTCCGGGGCGACCTCGACGCGGGCAGGCGGGCGCGGCGGTGGAGGCGGCATGCCATTCAGCGGTGGTCGCTTCGGCGCGCTATCGGACAGCTCCCGGGCAGGCGGCGGGAGGTCGTCCGACAGCCGGTTCACCGGCTCATCCATCAATGCGCAATCGACCCCGGCCTCCAGATAAAAGGCGAGCAGTTGCGCAACGCTGGGGTGGGGTTCAGGCGTCATGAGAGGGGGGTCACAGGCATGCCAGCAATCTAGGCCGGATCGCCGCCCAGCGAAACGCCCCCTGTGCATTTAGGTGGTTGTTCTTCCGTGAAAAATCGGAAACAACAGCCCTTAGAAGCGTTCTGAACGGGTTGGAAACGGGTCTGAGACGAGATTATGAGCACTGAAGAACTTCCGCCGCGCGAGTCCATGGAATTCGACGTCGTTATCGTCGGTGCCGGGCCCTCGGGTCTGTCGGCCGCGATCCGGCTGAAACAGCTCAATGCGGACCTGTCCATCGTTGTCGTGGAAAAGGGTTCCGAAGTCGGTGCGCACATCCTGTCCGGCGCGGTGATCGATCCCGTCAATCTCGACAAGCTGATCCCGGATTGGCGCGAGGATGCGGACTGCCCGCTCAAGACCCAGGTCAAGGACGACCAGTTCTATTTCATGACCAAGACCGGCGGCTTCAAGCTACCGAACTTCTTGATGCCGCCGCTGATGAACAATCATCACTGCTACATCACCTCGCTCGGCATGGTGTGCCGTTGGCTGGGTGCGAAGGCGGAAGCGCTTGGCGTCGAAATCTATCCCGGCTTCGCGGCTGCCGAGACGCTGTATGACGACAATGGCGCCGTGCGCGGCATCGCCACTGGCGACATGGGTATCGGCCGCGACGGCAAGCCGAAGGATTCGTTCACCCGAGGCATGGAACTGCTCGGCAAATACACGCTGTTCGCCGAAGGCGCGCGTGGTTCGCTGACCAAGCAGATCATCGCCAAATTCGCCCTCGACAAGGATTGCGAGCCCGGCAAGTTCGGCATCGGCATCAAGGAAGTCTGGCAGATCGATCCGGCCAAGCACCAGAAGGGCACGGTGAAGCACTCGTTCGGCTGGCCGCTCGACAATGACGTGGGCGGCGGCACGTTCCTGTACCACTACGACGATAACCTCGTGGCTGTCGGCTTCGTGCTGCACCTGAACTACGAAAACCCCTATCTCTATCCGTTCGAGGAATTCCAGCGCTTCAAGACCCATCCGCTGATCCGCGACACATTCGAAGGCGGCAAGCGCCTCGCCTACGGTTCGCGTGCGATCACCGAGGGCGGCTACCAGTCGGTGCCGAAGCTGGTCTTCCCGGGCGGGGCGCTGATCGGCTGCGCCGCAGGCTTCGTCAACGTGCCGCGTATCAAGGGTGTTCACAACGCCATGGCGTCAGGCATGCAGGCTGCCGAGCACGTCTCCGCTGCGCTGGCTGCAGGTCGCGCCAATGACGAGTTGATGGAATACGAGACCGGCTGGCGGTCGTCCTCGATCGGCAAAGATCTCTATCCGGTCCGCAACGCCAAGCCGCTGTGGTCCAAGTTCGGGACCCTCCTCGGCAACGCGCTCGGCGGCTTCGACATGTGGTGCAACACGTTCGGCTTCTCGCTGTTCGGCACCCAGAAGCATGAGAAGCCGGATCGCAAGGCGCTCAAGCCCGCCAAGCAGTATCAGCCGATCGTCTATCCGAAGCCGGACGGTAAGATCACCTTCGATCGTCTGTCTTCGGTGTTTCTGTCGAATACCAATCACGAGGAAGACCAGCCGATCCATCTCAAGGTTGCCGACATGGCGCTGCAGAAGTCGTCGGAGCACGACGTCTTTGCCGGTCCATCGAATCGCTATTGCCCGGCAGGCGTCTATGAGTGGGTGGAAGAGTCGAGCGGTGCGCGATTCCAGATCAATGCGCAGAATTGCGTCCACTGCAAAACCTGCGACGTGAAGGATCCCAACGGGAACATCACCTGGGTTCCGCCGGAAGGTGGCGGCGGCCCGAACTACGAGGCGATGTAACCGGTTCGCTGATTACGATTGTGTGAGCGGCGGCGCCCGTAGGCGGGCCGCTACACCGGCCGGATGTCACGATAACGCCACAGTGCGAGCGTTCTCAGGGGCAGTGGCGCAATCCGGCGGCCCAATTGCTGACAGGCTTCAAGGTGCCACTGGTGCGATCGCGCCTCCGATCCTTGCGATTGACCGCCAAACGCGGCATTGTTGGCATGCGCACTATTGCCGGGTCGGCTGCGCATCCGAGCCTGTCTTGCAGTCTTGCTCGCATTTTGCTCGATATCCTGCCCGTAAATCCTGGAGCTAGGCGAACCCTATGTTGTCCATCCGTTTCAATCGTTTGACGCTCGCTGCCGTCACGGTCGCCGTTCTCGCGATGCCCGGTCAGCTGCTGGCGCAAACCCCGGATCATACCGGCGATAGCTCGGCTGCCCAGTTTCCCACCTCCCGTGACCTGAAGTCGCTCACCACCGCCGGCAGCTATCTGGCCGCCCGCCACGCCAGCGTCGAGCGCGACGCCACCTCGGCTGCGGCGTTTTACCGCTCCGCGCTGCGTACCGATCCGAAGAACAACGAACTGCTCGATCGCGCCTTCATCTCCTCGCTCGCGGACGGCGATATCGAAGAGGCCGTCAAGCTCGCCGATCGCATCCTCACCATCGACAAGTCGAACCGCGTCGCCCGTCTCGTTGTGGGCGTGCGCGATCTCAAGCTGAAGAAATACGCTGCCGCGCAGACCAATATCAACCAGTCGGTGCGCGGCCCGATCACCGACCTCGTTGCGACGCTGCTGTCGGCCTGGGCCGGCTACGGCGCCGGTGAGAGCAAGACGGCGATTGCCAATATCGACAAGCTGGCCGGTCCGGAATGGTATCCGATCTTCAAGGATCTGCATGCCGGCCTGATCCTCGATCTTGCCAACAAGCAGAAGGATGCGGGCGCCCGTTTCGAGCGTGCCTACAAGCTCGACGACTCCGCGCTGCGCGTGGTCGACGCCTATGGCCGCTGGACGTCGCGCAACAAGGACGATGCGGCAGCGCTCGGCATCTACGAGACCTTCAACAAGAAGCTCGCCCGTCACCCCCTGGTGCTGGAAGGCATCCGCGAGACCAAGGCCGGCAAGAAGCTGGCGCCGCTGGTCGACAGCCCGCAGGCCGGCGCTGCTGAAGCACTTTATGGCATTGGCGCATCGCTGACCCGCCGCGGCGGTGAAGACCTCGCGCTGGTCTATCTGCAGCTCTCGCTTTATCTCAAGCCGGACCACTCGCTGGCGCTGCTGTCGCTCGCCGACCTCTATGAGTCGGTGAAGAAACCGCAGATGGCCATCAAGGTCTATGAGCGCGTGCCCGCCAATTCGGCGCTGAAGCGCAACGCGCAGATCCAGCAGGCCACCGATCTCGATGCGGCCGATCGTAGCGATGAAGGCATCAAGATTCTCAAGGGCGTTGTCGCCGACGATCCCCGGGATCTCGAAGCCATCATGGCGCTCGGCAATATCGAGCGTGGTCGCAAGAAATTCGCCGATTGCTCCGAGACCTACACCAAGGGCATCGACGTCATCGCCGCCAACCAGGACAAGCCGAACTGGGTGTATTTCTACTTCCGCGGCATCTGCCTGGAGCGTTCCAAGCAGTGGGCCAAGGCTGAAGTCGACATGCGCAAGGCGCTCGAATTGCAGCCCGAACAGCCGCATGTTCTGAACTATCTCGGCTATTCCTGGATCGATCAGGGCATCAACCTCGACGACGCCATGAAGATGATCAAGCGCGCCGTCGACCAGCGTCCGGACGATGGCTACATCGTCGACTCGCTCGGCTGGGCCT
The DNA here is from genome assembly GCF_013359755.1 of Tardiphaga robiniae. Classification (GTDB taxonomy): domain Bacteria; phylum Pseudomonadota; class Alphaproteobacteria; order Rhizobiales; family Xanthobacteraceae; genus Tardiphaga; species Tardiphaga robiniae. The sequence goes on from NZ_JABMCJ010000092.1 coordinate 356,194, forward strand.
ATTACCGCATCGGCAATTTCGACGACGCTGTGAAGCAGCTCGAACGTGCCATCGACCTGAAGCCGGAAGATCCGACCATCAACGACCACCTCGGCGATGCCTATTGGCGCGTCGGTCGCAAGCTGGAAGCCAAGTTCCAGTGGCAGCACGCCAAGGATCTGAAGCCGGAAGCCGAAGAGATTCCGAAGATCGAAGCCAAGATGGAAAACGGTCTGTCGGACGAGCCATCGTCGTCGGCTGCATCCAACGACAAGAAAAAAGAAGACGGTAAAGGCGGCTGATTCAATGGTTGGGGGCACGACCGGTTCAACGAGCCCGGTTCTCGAAGAAGATGCGCGCGCCAAGGTCAATCTGACCCTGCGCGTTATCGGCCGTCGAGTTGACGGCTATCATGATCTCGAAAGCGTCGTGGCCTTTGCCGATTGCGCCGATAGATTGACGCTGGATGCGGGCGGCGATCTGTCGCTGACCGCTACTGGCCCGCGCGCGCAGGAATGCGGCGACACCGCCGATAATCTCGTGATCAAGGCCGCCCGGCTGCTCGGCGAGCGCGTCGAGGGTCTCACATTCGGGCGCTTTGCACTCGACAAGCATTTGCCGGTTGCCGCCGGGATCGGTGGCGGTTCGGCGGATGCTGCTGCGGCGCTGCGTCTTCTGGTGCGCGCCAACAATCTTGAAATGGACGATCCCCGCGTGCTCGAAGTGGCGCGCCTAACCGGCGCCGATGTGCCGGTTTGCGTGCCGTCGCACGCCTGCGTGATGACGGGCGTGGGCGAAAACCTGCTGCCGCTCAGCATTCCGCGTTTGCCCTGCGTGATGGTCAATCCGCGCGTGCCGGTAGCGACCAAGGATGTGTTCAAGGAGCTCGGCCTGAAGAATGGCGAGCTGCGTGCCGGCGTCAAAGACGTCCTGAAACGGGCTACCTGGCCGAATGAAGGCGGCTCACTCGATGCCTGGATCGACGCGCTCAATGCCGGAACCAATGATCTTGAAGCGCCCGCATTGAAGGTCGAGCCCGTGATTGACACCGTGCTGTCGGCCTTGCGCGGTGCCGAAGGCGTTCGCCTGGCTCGCATGTCGGGTTCGGGCGCGACCTGTTTCGCGCTGTTCGGCAACGACACCGACGCGCAGCGCGCGGCCGCTGCCATTCAACTTGCCCACCCGCTGTGGTGGGTGCATGCCGGCGTGCTGAGCTAGCGCGCTTTTTCCCTCGCCCCGCCTGCGGGGAGAGGGTGGCGCGGACGAAGTCCGCGACGGGTGAGGGGGAGCCAGCGAGTGAAACACTGGCTCCCCCTCACCCGGATCACTCGCTGCCGCTCGTGCTCCGACCTCTCCCCGCAAGCGGGGCGAGGTTAAGAAAAGCGACTAACTGCCCCATCCAGCGCCATATCCGCCATCCACCGTGTAGATCACGCCGGTCGTATAGCCCGCGCGCTCTGACGCCAGAAACGTCATCATATCGGCGATCTCGCGCGGTTTCGCAGCGCGGCCCAGCGGCAGGCCCTGCTGCAATTCCCGGAAACGATTCTCGTCACCGAATTGCGCCTTGGCGCGGGTTTTCATCAGCGTGATGTGGCGCTCGGTCTCCACCGGGCCCGGGTTGATGCCGACCACGCGGATATTGTCCTTCAGGCTTTTTCCGCCCAGCGCCCGGGTGAACGCCATCAGCGCGGCATTGCCGGCGCTGCCACAGATGTAATTGGCGTCGAACTTCTCGCCGGCGGCGCCGATGTCGTTGACGATCACGCCGTGGCCGCGGGCCTTCATCTGCGCATAGACGAGGCGCGTCAGATTGATGAAGCCGAACACTTTGAGGTCCCAGGCATGGCGCCAGGTCGGTTCGTCGATCTTGTCGAGCGAGCCGCCGGGAATATCGCCGGCATTGTTGACGAGGATGTCGATATCGCCAGTTGCGACCGCCAGCGCGGCCAGATCGTCCGGCTTGCGCAGATCGACGCCATGCACGGCGACGTCGATCTGGTGGTTGGATCGCAGCCGGTCCGCCAGCGCTTGCATCTGCTCCACATTGCGGGCCGCGAGGCGGAGATCGCAGCCTTCTTCGGCAAACGCTTCCGCGGCCGCAGCGCCGATACCCTTGGATGCGCCCGTGATCAGGACGCGCTTGCCGCGCAAATGAAGATCCATGGAATGCCTCTGATTGCAGAAGGGATTGTCTGCGACAGAGTTAGGCCCCTGCGGCAAAACCGGTCAACATTGCAGTGCAGCGTTGATCGCAGGCCGGCTTTGGTCCACATCTGCAGGCAGAATTACTGGCGAAGGAAACCCCACGTGAGCGCACAAAAAGAATATCGGATCGCGGTCATCCCCGGCGACGGCATCGGCAAGGAAGTCATGCCGGAAGGCCTGCGTGTCCTTGAAGCGGCAGCGAAAAAGCATCGCGTGAAGGTGCATTTCGATCATTACGACTTCTCGTCCTATGACTATTACGAGAAGCATGGCCAGATGATGCCGGACGACTGGAAAGCGCAGATCGGGAAGCACGATGCGATCTACTTCGGCGCCGTCGGCCTGCCGGCAAAGATTCCGGATCACATTTCGTTGTGGGGCTCGCTGATCAAGTTCCGGCGCGAATTCGACCAATACGTCAATCTGCGCCCGGTGCGCCTGATGCCCGGCGTGCCCTGTCCGCTGGTCGGTCGCAAACCCGGCGACATCGACTTCTGGGTGGTGCGCGAGAACACCGAAGGTGAATACTCCTCCGTCGGCGGTCGCATGTTTCCGGACACCGACCGTGAATTCGTTACCCAGCAGACGGTGATGACCCGCACTGGTGTCGACCGCATCCTGAAATTTGCGTTCGACCTCGCGCAGTCGCGGCCGAAGAAGCACCTGACCTCGGCGACCAAGTCCAACGGCATCGCGATCACGATGCCCTATTGGGATGAGCGCGTGAAGGCGATGGGCGCCAACTATCCCGATGTGAAGTGGGACCAGTATCACATCGACATTCTCACAGCGAATTTCGTGATGCATCCGGACTGGTTCGACGTCGTGGTTGCGTCCAACTTGTTTGGCGACATCCTGTCCGATTTGGGCCCGGCCTGCACCGGCACCATCGGCATCGCGCCGTCCGGCAATATCAACCCGACCGGCGATTTCCCGTCGGTGTTCGAGCCGGTGCATGGCTCGGCGCCGGACATTGCGGGGCAGGGCATCGCCAATCCGATCGGCATGATCTGGTCCGGGGCGATGATGCTTGAGCATCTCGGCGAGAAGCAGGCCGCAGACTCGATCGTCAAGGCGATCGAACGCACGCTTGAAGAGCGGACGCTGCGGACGCGCGATCTCGGCGGTCAGGCCGATACAGGCGCTTGCGGCAAGGCCGTCGCGGAGATGGTGGAGTAAGCTGCCGCCACTGACGCGCAAAAAAAATGCCCGGCTTCATGCCGGGCATTTCCGTTTCAGACGATTGAAAGGTTAGGCGGCGATTCGCCGGCAGTGCTTCCAAGCCGCCGCGATCAGATTGATGCTCGCCTCCGGCGTCCGGAACGCCGAATGTGCCGACAGCGTCACGTTCGGCAGCGTCGTCAGCACATGGCCGGCCGGCAGCGGCTCGATATCAAATACGTCGAGGCCGGCATGGCGCAGATGGCCCGAGCGCAGCGCATCGATCATCGCGGCTTCATCGACCACGGCTCCGCGGGCAGTGTTGACGAGGATTGCACCCTTCTTCATCTGGCCGATGCGCTCGCGGGTGATCATGCCGCGGGTGTCGTCATTCAGCAGAAGATGAATTGACACGACGTCGCTCTGCGACAGCACGGTTTCCATGTCAGTGAACTCGACACCAGGATAGGACTTCGGCGACCGGTTCCAGGCTAGTACCTTCATGCCCGAGCCGAGCGCAATACGCGCGACTTCCGCAGCGATGCCGCCGAAGCCGATCAGACCAACCGTTTTGCCGGTGAGCTCCATGCCTTCATCGCGCAGCCAGTTGCCGGCCCGCATTTCACGGTCCTGCTGGGCAAGGCCGCGTGCGGCAGCCCACATATGTGCAATGGCGCATTCGGCGACGGCGGTGTCGCCGTAGCCGCGGATCAGGTGGACTTCGATCCCCAGCCCGGCAAGCTCCTCGATATTCATGTAGCTGCGCGCGCCGGTGCCGAGAAACACCACATGCTTCAGGCCGGCGCACTGCTTGGCCACATCGGTCGGCAGATAGGTGTGATCGATGATGGCGATCTCGGCGCCGTCCAGCACCCCAGGCAAATCGGCTGACTTGATGTCCTCATCGCGATTGATCTTGATTGCGATGTCGCCTGGCTGCGTCAGCCGTTCCAGAATCTTCGCCAGTTCTTCGCTGGCATCGACGAATACACCCCGCATCACTATCCCCTGTCTGTCTTCGTTACTTCGATGCGACGCCGGCAAGCGCCAGCACCGTATGCATCAATACATTGGCGCCGGCGGCGCAATCTTCCTGCGTCGAGCTTTCGAGCTCGTTGTGGCTGATACCATCCTTGCTCGGAATGAACACCATCGCTGTTGGCATGATGTTGTTGAGGTTGCAGGCGTCGTGGCCGGCGCCAGAGGTGATACGGCGATGCGAGTAGCCGAGCGAGGTCGCAGCGGTCTCGACCGCATTGACGAAGTCCTTGTTGAAGTGCGTCGGCGGCTTGTGCCAGACTTTGTCGAAGGCGACGTCGACCTTGCGATGCGCAGCGATCTCCTTGATGGCATCGCGGACGCCCTTCTCGATGGCGTCCAGCTTGCCGGCGTCGGCGCTGCGCAGATCCATGGTGAAGGCGATCTCGCCAGGGATCACGTTGCGCGACGGATTTGCGATCACGGCTTCGCCGATAGTGCCGAGCGCGCCGATATTGCTGACTACACGCTCGGTGGCCAGCACGATCTCGGACAGTGTCGCGAGTGCATCCTTACGCAGCGGCATCGGGGTCGAGCCGGCATGGCTCTCGAAGCCGGTGATCTTGCCGTCGAACCACAGCACACCCTGGCCGGAATCGACTACGCCGATGGTCTTGCTTTCGGCCTCCAGGATCGGGCCCTGCTCGATATGCAGTTCGACGAAGCCCGAGAATTTCTGCGTGCCTACCGGCACGTCGCCGCGATAGCCGATCTCGTCGAGTGCTTGGCCGACGGTGACGCCGTCATGATCCTTGCGCGACAGAATGTCGTCGGTGGTGAAGTCGCCGACATAGGCGGCGGAGGCCATCATTGCCGGCGCAAAGCGCGAGCCTTCTTCATTGGTCCAGTTGGCGATGCAGATCGGCATCTCGGTTTCGATGCCGGCATCGTTCAGCGTGCGGACGACTTCGAGCGCGCCGAGCACGCCGAGGATGCCGTCGAACTTGCCGCCGGTCGGCTGGGTATCGAGATGCGAGCCGACGCCGATCGGGGCCTTCGACATGTCGCGGCCCTTGCGCAGCGCGAACATCGAACCGAGGGCATCGATATGCACCTCGAGGCCGGCATCTTCGCAGGCCTTGCGGAACCAGTTGCGCACCAGCTTGTCTTCAGGCCCGAGCGTCAAACGCCGCACGCCGCCTTTCGGGGTGCCGCCGAATTTCGCTGTCTCGTTGATCGTGTCCCAGAGCCGCGCGGAATCGATTTTGAGGTTGTCGCCAAGCTTGGTCATGCGGTCTGTCCCGAGAAGTTTGTGTTGAAGAGGCCTGCTTTTCAATGACCCGGCGATGCCGGCTCGTCAACCAATGGGCTGTTCTGCGCCAGTTGCGCAGCAATGCCTGCGACGAGTTCGATCGCGGCCGTGTCGGGTGACGCGAGCCAGCTTGCCGAAAATGTCAGCGGCTGGAGCTGCAGGTTGGTATTGAGCAATTGTAGGCGTCCGTCCGCGAGTTCGTTCTCGATGATGGCTGTCGGGATCAGTGCTATGCCTAAGCCCTCAATCGCCATGTGCATTACGGTAGACAGCGACGCGCTGGCGTGCAGCCGGATCGGTGGCAGGTCGGGCCGGTTGAACAGCGAGCGCGCGATCTCGTAGGGCCGGGTCTTGCGCGAGAAGGTGATGATGGGAAATTTCGCGAGGTCATGGATCGAGAGCAGATCATTGCCGAGCCCGAGCGAAGGGCTGGCGAGAAAGCCGACGGGGTAGTCGCACAGCACACGGTTGCGAATGTTGGATGTCGAAAGCGGCCCGAGCACGAAAGCGAGATCGATCTCCTGTGCCTGCAGCCGCGCATTCAGGTTCGGCGTGATATCAACCTCGATTTCGAGGGACAGGTTCGGATACGAGATGTTGACGTGCTTGATCAGCCGCGTCAGCAAAGTGTGGACGATGGTCTCGGCGACGCCGAGCCGCAGCACGCCGCGCATTGCCGAGCGATCGCCAACCGCCGCCATCATCTCTGAGCGCAGGCCGATCAGCTTTTCGGCATAGACCAGCATCTGCCGCCCGGCCGGCGTCGGCGAGGCGATACGGCGGTCGCGCTGCAGAAGCCGCACGCCCATCTCATGTTCCAGTTGCGCGATACGCTGGGAGATTGCCGGCTGGGTCGTGTTGAGCTTCTGGGCCGCGCCGCGGAAGCTGCCGAGATTGACCACCCAGAGAAAAGTCTCCAGCGCCTTGAAGTCCGCCATGGATGCGATCCGGCCATAGATAAGTAGGATTTATGGATGTCGATTAAAAACAACGATTAGACATTATACTAGCCCTGAGTTTCAGTGCGTGTCGAGGCAGAATTAGGCAGGACACTAAGATGGCTATTTCTTCGGCAGCGCAGCAAAGCGACGATCGATCCTCGGATTTGCCCAGCGCGGTTGCTCGCCGCGAATATCGCGCGGGCAAATATGGCAGCACCGCCGGAGTGGCCCCGGGTTATGTCCAGGGCAATCTCGTCATTCTGCCGGAAGCCCAGGCCGCGGCTTTCCATCGCTTCTGCCAGCTCAATCCGAAGCCGTGCCCGATCATCGGCATGTCGGATGTCGGCAATCCAAGCATTCCCGCCCTCGGTCTTGATCTCGATATCCGGACTGACATTCCGCAATATGTCGTCTGGAAGGATGGTGAGGCGATTGATCGCCCTTACGAGGTGACGAAGTACTGGCGCGACGATCTCGTGTCTTTCGTCATCGGATGTTCGTATTCTTTCGAAGAAGCCATGATGGCCGATGACCTGCCGATCCGTCACATCGAACAGGATGTGCTGGTGCCGATGTATCGCACAAACATCGCCTGCAAATCCGCTGGCCCGTTCGCCGGGCCGATGGTGGTGTCGATGCGACCGCTGAAGCCGGCTGATGCGATCCGTGCCGTCCAGATCACCTCGCGGTTTCCCGCAGTGCATGGTGCGCCGGTACATCTGGGTCTGCCGCAGTCGATCGGCATCAAGGATATCAACAAGCCTGATTACGGCGATGCGGTGCACATCAACGACGATGAAATCCCGGTGTTCTGGGCCTGTGGCGTCACGCCGCAAGCGGTCATTGCTGCAGCGCGCGTGCCGTTCGCGATTACGCATGCGCCGGGTGTCATGCTCGTCACGGACCTGAAGAATAAGCATTTGGCTGTTTTATAAGAAGCAGCTTGCCGATCTTTCGGGCTTTACCGTAACCTTGATTAGTTTCATCGATAGCCGCCGGTCACAAAGGACAAAGACATGACGATTTCTCGCCGAAACGTATTGCTTGGAGGCGCCGCTTCCGCCGCGCTGCTGCCTCTCGCCAAGCCTGCGCGCGCGCAGGTCAAGGAAGTCGTGATCGGCGTGATTTATCCGCTGTCCGGCGCCAGCGCGCAGATCGGCGTCGACGCGCAGAAGGCTTTCGAAACGGCTGCCGATATCATCAACAAGGATTACGATTTCGCGTTGCCGATGGCGAAGGGCGAAGGCTTCACTGGTCTCGGCGGCGCCAAGGTACGTCTCGTTTTCGCCGACCATCAGGCCGATCCGCAGAAGGGCCGCGCTGAAGCCGAACGCCTCATCACCCAGGAGAAGGTCTCGGCCATTGTCGGCACCTATCAGAGCGCCGTCGCCGTCACCGTCAGCCAGATTTGCGAGCGCTACCAGATCCCGTTCCTGTCGGCCGACAACTCGTCGCCAAGCCTGCATCGCCGCGGTTTGAAATATTACTTCCGCGCCGCCCCGCATGACGAAATGTTCTCGACGGCGATGTTCGATTTCTTCGATGCGCTGAAGAAAAAAGGCCAGAAGATCGAGACGCTGGCGCTGTTCCACGAAGACACCATCTTCGGCACGGACTCGGCGAATGCGCAGATCAAGCTCGCTGCCGACCGCGGTTACAAAATCGTCGCCGACATCAAGTATCGCGCCAATTCGCCGTCACTCACTGCCGAAGTGCAGCAGCTCAAGGCTGCCAATGCCGACGTGCTGATGCCGTCGAGCTACACCACCGATGGCATCCTGCTCATCAAGACCATGGGCGAACTTGGCTACAAGGCCAAGAACATCGTCGCACAGGACGCCGGCTTCTCCGAGAAGGCGCTGTATGATGCGGTCGGTGACAAGATTCCGGGCGTCATCTCGCGCGGTTCGTTCTCACTCGATCTCGCCGCCAAGCGTCCGATGGTCGGCAAGATCAACGACATGTTCAAGGAGAAGTCCGGCAAGGACTTCAACGACTACTCCTCGCGCCAGTTCATGGGCCTGATCGTGATGGCCGATGCCATCAATCGCGCCAAGTCCACCGATGGTGAGAAAATCCGCGAAGCGCTGGTCGCCACCGACATGCCGGGCGAAAGCACGATCATGCCGTGGGCCAAGGTCAAGTTCGACGAGTTGGGCCAGAACAACAACGCCGATCCGGTACTGCTGCAGTATAATGGTGGCAAGTTCGTCACCATCTTCCCGCCGCAGGCCGCCGTGGCGGACGCGATCTGGCCGATGCCGTAAGGCGCGTTCTCTAAACGCATGTGATGGCGTCGTCGGACTCGACGATGCCATCACATACTCCGGTGTCATCCCCGCCTAGCACGCCGAAGGCGTGCGGGGGGCGGGGATCCATATCCTCCGAAGGATTGGTTTGCACCTGGTCTGACCGGCATCGCCCAGTTGTGATGTCGGTGGTTATGGGTCCCCGCTTTCGCGGGGACGACAGACAGAGAGGATTACTTCGTGACCGCCGCGACCATCATCCAGAGCCTTGCCAGCGGATTGCTGATGGGGCTGCTCTACGGCCTGCTCGCGGTCGGCCTCGCGCTGATCTTCGGGCTGATGGACGTCACCAACTTCGCCCATGGCGAATTCCTGATGTTGGCGATGTATCTCACCTTCTTCCTGTTCATGTTCTGGGCGGTCGACCCACTGCTGTCGATCCCGCTGGTGGCGGCCGGCATGTTCGTGTTCGGCGCGGTGATCTATCTCGTGATCATACGCTTCGCGATGCGGGCCAAGGCCAATATCGGCATGGTGCAGATCTTCGCAACCTTCGGCCTCGCCATTCTGATGCGCGGCCTCGCGCAGTTCTTCTTCACCCCGGATTATCGCAGCATCCCGGCCTCGATGCTCGGCGGCAAGACCATCTCGATCTTCGGCGTGTTCCTGCCGGTGCCGCAGCTGGTCGGCGCGCTGATCTCCATCGCTGCCTTCGGCGCGCTCTACTTCTTCATGAAGAAGACCGATTTCGGTCGCGCGCTTGAAGCGACCCGTGAGGATGCCGGTGCCGTGGCGCTGGTCGGCATCGACAAGAACAAGGTGTTCGCCCTCGGCTGGGGCCTCGGCTCGGCGCTGATCGGTCTCGCCGGCGGCGTGATGGCGATCTTCTTCTACATCTATCCCGACGTGGGCGCGTCCTTTGCGCTGATCGCTTACGTCACCGTGGCGCTCGGCGGCTTCGGTAGCGTGTTCGGCGCGTTTGCGGGCGGCATCATCGTCGGTCTGGTCGAGGCGACCACCGCGATGATCCTGCCGCCGTCGCTCAAATCGGTCGGCATCTATGCCGTCTATCTCCTCGTTGTCTTTGTCCGGCCGCGCGGCCTGTTCGGATCGATCTGATGGACAGCTTCACACAGCGTCGCCGCCGCGACCTCATTCTCGCCGCCGCGCTTGCGGCCATCGCAGCCTGCGTGCCGTTCTTCGTCAAGGACGTCTATGTCCAGAACATCATGGTGCTGACCCTGATGTATGCGGCGCTGTCGCAGGCCTGGAATATCCTCGGCGGCTATTGCGGTCAGATTTCGCTCGGCCATGCGCTCTATTTCGGCCTCGGCGCCTATACGACGGCGCTGCTGTTCACCAAATTCGGCGTGCTGCCGTGGTTCGGCATGCTCGGCGGTGGCATCATTTCTGCGCTGATCGCGCTCGCATTGGGTTATCCGACCTTCCGCCTGCGCGGCCATTACTTCGTCATCGCCACCATCGTCATCGCCGAAATTGGCTTCCTGCTGTTCCACAATTGGGACTATGCCGGTGCGGCGCTCGGCATCGACATCCCGGTGCGCGGCGATAGCTGGGCCAAGTTCCAGTTCACCCGCAGCAAGCTGCCGTTCTATTACTTCGCGCTGGTGTTCTGCTGCGTCGCCTGGTTCATCACCTGGTGGCTGGAAGACTCTAAATGGGGCTTCTGGTGGCGCGCGGTGAAGGATAATCCCGATGCGGCCGAAAGCTTGGGCGTCGTGGTGTTCAATTCCAAGATGGGCGCCGCTGCCGTCTCCGCTTTCCTCACCGCGATCGGCGGCGCTTTCTATGCGCAGTTCGTCTCCTATATCGATCCTGAAAGTGTCATGACCTTCCAGTTCTCGCTGCTGATGGCGCTGCCGGCGGTGCTGGGCGGTATCGGTACGCTATGGGGACCCGTGCTCGGCGCGGTCATCCTGATCCCGATGACCGAACTGACGCGCTCCTTCATCGGCGGCTCCGGCCGCGGCGTCGATCTCATCCTCTATGGCGCAGTGATCGTCGTGATCTCGCTGGCGCGGCCCGATGGTTTGATCGGCCTGTTCTCGCGACGTCCGGCTTCGAAAGGAGTGCCGCAATGACGACACCTCTTCTCGAAACCCGTGGCGTCTGGCAGCGCTTCGGCGGCCTGATCGCCAATAGCGACGTCTCGATCTCCGTCGGCGCTGGCGAAATCGTCGGCCTGATCGGGCCGAACGGCGCCGGCAAGTCGACGCTGTTCAACCTGATCGCCGGCGTGCTGCCGCCGACGCAGGGCACGATCTGGTTCAACGGCGAGAACGTCACGCAGATGCCGGCGGCGGAACGCTGCCAGCGCGGTATCGCGCGCACCTTCCAGGTGGTGAAGAGCTTCGAGACCATGACCGTGATCGACAACGTCATCGTCGGCGCGCTGATCCGCAACGAAAAGATGCGCGATGCGCGGCGCAAGGCACATGAGGTGCTTGAGTTCTGCGGTCTTGCCCCGCGCGCCGACAAGCTTGCTAGGGATCTCATTCCGTCGGAGAAGCGCCGCCTCGAAGTGGCGCGTGCGCTGGCCACCGAGCCCAAACTCCTGATGCTCGACGAGTGTCTTACCGGCCTCACGCCGCTCGAGGCGCAGTCGGGCGTGGCCCTGGTTCGCAAGGTCCGCGAGACCGGCGTCACCGTGCTGATGGTCGAACACGTCATGGAAATCGTCATGCCGCTGGTCGACCGCGCCATCGTGCTCAATCTCGGCAAGAAGCTCGTCGAGGGCAAACCCGCGGATGTCGTGCGGCATCCTGAAGTCATCAGTGCATATCTCGGGGATCGCCATGCTGTCGGTGCGTGAGGCCACCACCGCCTATCAGGGGCTGGTCGCCATTTCGGACGTCACCATCGACGTCGCCAAGGGCGAGATCGTCGCCGTCTGCGGCTCCAACGGCGCCGGCAAGTCGACGCTGATCAAGACCATCGCCGGCGCCGAGCGTCCGCGTTCGGGCACCGTCACCTTCGATGGCGAGCAGATCAACGGCGTGCCGCAGCATCTCATCACCGCGCGCGGCATCGCCTATGTGCCGGAAAACCGCCGGCTGTTTCCGCGGTTGTCGGTGGAAGACAACCTCCGCCTCGGCAGCTACATGTATCGCGGCAAGCCCGATCGCGACGAGCCGTTGAAGCTGGTGTTCGACCTGTTCCCGCGCCTTTCCGAACGTCTCGAGCAGCGCGCCGAAACCCTGTCCGGCGGTGAGCAGCAGATGCTGGCCATAAGCCGCGCACTGATGACCCGTCCGCGCTTGTTGATGCTTGACGAACCGTCGCAGGGTATCATGCCGAAGCTGGTGGACGAGATCTTTCAGGCGGTCATCAAGATCCGCGACGCGGGCATGACTGTGCTGATCGTCGAGCAGCGCATGGCCGAAGTGCTGGAGATCGCCGACCGCGCTTACATCCTGCAGACCGGCCGCGTCCAGATGCAGGGCAAGGCCTCGGAGATTGCGACCAATCCGGATGTGCGCAAGGCGTATCTGGGGCTGTAAGTCCCGGAATTGTCCCGTTTAAAGCCGCTGACGAACGTGTTATCGTTCTTGGATGAGCAACGTCGAAGACATCGAGAAGGCGATCGAGAATCTGCCACCGGCAGAGCTAGCGCAATTCCGTGCCTGGTTCGAGGCTTTTGACGCCGAAGTGTTCGATCAAAAGATTGCTGCTGATGCATCGTCAGGGAAGCTGGACCGCTTGGCGGAGCAAGCTCTGAACGGCTACAGCCAAGGCCGCGCGCGAGACCTGTGAAACACCTCGCCAGCCCGGAATTCTGGGCGGCATATCGGCGATTACCCGTTCACGTTCGTTCATTGGCAGACAAGAATTTTGCGCTGCTGAAAAGTGACCCCAGTCACCCTTCGCTGCACTTGAAGAAGATCGGCCGCTACGTTTCGGCGCGCGTTGGCCTGCGTTATCGGGCTTTGGCCGTTGAGGTTGATGATGGTTTGCTATGGTTCTGGATTGGATCGCACGCCGACTACGATCAACTCCTTAAATGAGCCGCCTGGCTCAATCGTGCCCATGCGCGTCATGATCGGGCAGAACCAGCCCGAACGTCGCCACCAGGTCCTTCACTTGTGCCGGCGTCAGGTGCCGCGGGTTGAGCCCGCGCAGCAGCAGATAGAGTTTCGCGGTTTCTTCGAGCTCCTCGATGGCATAGACCGCTGCTTCCAGCGTGTCGCCGGACACTACGGGGCCGTGATTGGCCAGCAGCACCGATGAATATTTGCCGGCGAGGCCCTTAATGGCGTCGGCGACGGCCGGATCGCCCGGTCGATAATATGGCACCAGCGCCGTCGCGCCGCATTTCATCAGGTAATAGGGCGTCATCGGTGGCAGCGCGGCGCGCGGATCGATTTCCGGCAGCATCGAGACGGCGACCGAATGGGGCGAATGCAGATGCACCACGGCGCGGGCGGCGCTGCGTGTCTCATACAGTGCCGCATGCAGCGGAACCTCTTTGGTCGGCGCGTCGCCAGATATGAGGCGGCCGTTGCTGTCGAGGCGCGACAGCCGGGCCGGATCGAGTGAGCCCAGTGACGCATTGGTCGGGCTCACGAGCCAGCCGCCATCATCGCAGCGCACACTGATATTGCCTGATGAGCCCGGCGTCAGCCCGCGGTCGAACAGCGAGCGGCCGAGCCGGCAGATCTCTTCACGCAGCTTTGTGTCAGTCACCGGATGTCCTCGGTCTTTTCTTGGCATTTCCTCGTGATGCTTTTTCCCACGCTTTGGCATGATGGCCAAGCCGTGTTACCGAGAGGCAAGGCCGCCTCAAGCTGGCCATCGAGGACCCCTAGGGAATTGCCGCATGTCACCTGCATCTGAAAAACCAAGTTCTGAGAGACCACGCGTCGCCGTTATTGGCCTGGGGTCGATGGGCTATGGCATGGCCTTGTCGCTGAAGAAGGCCGGCTTCATGGTGACCGGCTGTGACGTCTCGGCGGATGCGGTGAAGCGCTTCGTGGCCGACGGAGGGCAGGGCGCTGATACCCCGGCCGGTGCCGCGCAGGGCGCGGATATCGTCATCAGTGTCGTCGTCAATGCCGCGCAGACGGAGACCATCCTGTTCGGGGTGGATGGCGTTGCCGAAACGCTGCCGAAAGGTGCGGTATTCGTATCGTCCGCGACGATGGATCCCGATGTCGCCCGCCGCCTCGCCGGGGATCTCGAAGCCACCGGCCGACATTACCTCGATGCCCCGATCTCCGGCGGTGCACAGCGTGCGGCGCAGGGCGAACTCACCATTCTAGCATCCGGCAGCGAGGCTGCCTTTGCCCAGGCGCGGCCGGCGCTCGATGCGATGGCCGCCAAGCTCTATGAACTCGGTGATGCTGCCGGGCAGGGCGCCGCTTTCAAGATGATCAACCAGCTCCTCGCGGGCGTACATATCGCCGCCGCCTCGGAAGCCATCGCGTTTGCGGCCAAGCAGGGTCTCGATATCCGCAAGGTCTATGAGGTGATCACCGCCTCCGCCGGCAACTCCTGGATGTTCGAGAACCGCATGCCACATGTGCTCGATGGCGATTACACGCCGCGCAGCGCGGTCGATATCTTCGTCAAGGATCTCGGCATCATCCAGGACATGGCGCGTACGGCAAAATTTCCCGTGCCGGTCTCCGCTGCGGCTCTGCAGATGTTCCTGATGACATCGGCGTCAGGCATGGGCCGCGATGACGACGCGTCGGTGGCGCGAATGTATGCCAAGGTCACCGGCACCAAGCTGCCGGGCGAGCCGAATTAAGAACACGAGGACGATCGATGCCCCGCTTCGCCGCCAATCTCAGCATGATGTTTAACGAACACGCATTCCTCGATCGCTTCGATGCCGCGGCCAAGGCAGGCTTTACTGCGGTGGAATTCCTGTTTCCCTATGAGCATCCGCCGGAAGCGATTGCCGAACGACTGGAACGCAACGGGCTCAAGCAGGTGCTGTTCAATCTGCCGCCGGGCGACTGGAATGCCGGCGAAAAGGGTTTTGCCGCTCGCCCCGACAAGTTCGATGAGCTCCGGCAGAGCATTCACACGGCACTGCCCTATGCCCTGGCCACCAATGTCCGCCGGCTGCACATGATGGCCGGTCTCGCCGATCGCCGTGATCCGAAGGCCGTGGCGGCCTTCCGCAAATCCGTTGAATGGTCCGCGAATTTTCTCGGCGAACATGGCGTCGACGTGGTGATCGAGCCGATCAACCCGCGCGACGTGCCTGGCTACTTTCTCAACGACTTCATGTTCGCACGCGACATCATCGCCGACATGAAGATTCCCAATCTCGGACTGCAGTTCGATATCTATCACTGCCAGATCATGCACGGTGACGTCACGATGCGGCTGCGCGAGATGCTGCCGTGGATCGGGCATATCCAGATCGCCAGCGTGCCGTCGCGCAACGAACCGTCCGGTGAGGAACTGAACTATCCGTTCCTGTTCGATGAACTCGACCGGCTCGGCTACGACAATTATGTCGGCTGCGAATATCGCCCGGCCGGCGACACGGTCGCAGGACTTGGCTGGTTCAAGCCCTATGCCGGAGTGAAAGCATGACGCTGGCGCTGGGCTGCATCGCTGACGACTACACGGGTGCGTCCGACCTGGCCAACACGCTGACCCGCTGCGGTCTGCGCACGGTGCAGACCATCGGCATTCCTGCGGATGATCTGCAGCTGCCAGACGTCGATGCCGTTGTAGTATCGCTGAAGAGTCGCTCGATCGCGGCCAGCAGGGCGGTCGAGAAATCGCGCGCCGCCGAAAAATGGATGCGCAGCCGCGGCGCGGATCATGTGCTGTTCAAGATCTGTTCGACATTCGATTCCACCGATGCCGGCAATATCGGCCCGGTGATGGACGCATTGCGGCTCGATTCCGGTGACAATATCGTGCTGGTGACGCCGGCATTCCCCGAGACCGGTCGGACGGTCTATCAGGGCAATCTGTTCGTTGGCTCCGTGCCGCTGAACGAGAGCCCGCTCAAGGATCACCCGCTCAATCCGATGCACGACTCCAATCTCGTCCGTGTGCTGGCGCGGCAGAGCGCGACAAATATCGGGTTGGTCGATCTCGGAGTTGTCGCCTGCGGCGCCGACGTGGTGCGGACGCATCTCGATGGACTGTCGGAGAATGGCTTTGGCGCGGCGATCATCGACGCGGTGTTTGCCAGCGATCTCGAAACCATCGGTGCGGTCGCCCTGGGTCATCGCGTCTCTGTCGGTGCATCCGGCATGGGGCTTGGCCTGGCGCGCGCACTGGTCGCGTCCGGCCGCGTCAAGGCGAATGCGGCGACCTCGATCAAGGATACGCCTGTGGGTGGCGCTGCAGCCTGTCTGGCTGGGAGTTGTTCGCAGGCGACGCTGCAGCAGATCGCGCGCGCCGAACAGGTGATGCCGGTGCTGCATCTCGATCCCGAACAGGTGATTGCCGGCGGCGCGGAAGTTCAGCGCGCGCTCGGCTGGGCCAAAGAGCGGTTGGGTAAGGGCCCGGCCCTGATCGCAAGCAGTTCGACGCCGGATCAGGTGACAGCCCTGCAAAAGCGCCATGGCCGCGATGCCGCGGGGCATGCCATCGAGCAGGCGATGGCCGATCTCGCTGAAGGTCTCGTCCGCGCCGGCGTACAACGGCTCGTCGTGGCTGGCGGCGAGACATCCGGCGCTGTCGTGGATCGGCTGGGCATTCCGGGTTTTCTGGTCGGTGCCGAAATCGCCGCCGGTGTGCCGGTATTGCGCGCGGTCGGTACAGCCGAGCGCCAGATGTTGCTGGCATTGAAGTCCGGCAATTTCGGCGGTCCGGATTTCTTCGCGGACGCGCTTGGCCTGATGGTGTGATGGCTGCCGCCCAATCCAGGGGCGACAGGCTGCCCGAATAGGCAGGACGTTGCCAACGTCGCGCGCATTACAGATAGTTCATCTTTGACCGGCCCATGACACCTTGCATGTCGCGAGCCGCAGCCGCGTCTTTTTAAGCCTAAAACTGTTGTGCGGACGCCACGGCGGCCCGGAAACAATTAACAATACCGCTGAAGTGAATTGCCGTGAGGCTTCGCGCGTTAGCTATTTTGTCGCAGGTCGGGTAAATCTGCTGGCGTGGACAGGCCGGGAAACCGCTCGTTCGCAGCCCTTCATGTAAAGAGGATTGCCCGTTCATTCATGAACCGAGCCGATAGGCTTATGCCGGCCCGGCTCACTAATCGGATGCGGACGATCTCTCTAAACAGGTGAATTCGATCGTGGGCAGGCGGGTTTCCGCAGTGCCCCTCTCGTCAATGTATCGAGGACTACCCGTTCATGATCTCGTTGGTGCGCATCGCCCTGACCCGGCCTTACACCTTTGTGGTGCTGGCCCTGCTGTTGCTGATTGTCGGGCCGCTGGCCGCGCTTCGCACACCTACCGATATTTTCCCTGACATCCGCATCCCGGTCATCGGCGTGGTCTGGCAATATACCGGCCTCCCGCCGGACCAGATGTCCGGCCGTATCACCACGCCGTTCCAGCGCGCACTGACCACCACGGTCAATGACATCGAGCACATCACCGCGAATTCCTATGCCGGCTTCGGCATCATCAAGATCTTCTTCCAGCCCAATGTCGACATCCGCACCGCCAATGCGCAGGTCACCGCGATCTCGCAGACGCTGATCAAGCAGTTGCCGCCCGGCGCCACGCCCCCGCTGATCCTGAACTATTCGGCCTCGACGGTGCCGATCATCAACGTCGCATTGTCGGGTGACGGTCTTACCGAACAGAACCTCGCCGATATCGGCATCAACCAGCTTCGTACCCCGCTGGTCACCGTGCCTGGTGCCGCGATTCCGTATCCGTTCGGCGGCAAGCAGCGCCAGATCCAGATCGATCTCAATCCCGGCGCGCTGCAGGCCCGCGGTCTGTCCGGTCAGGACGTCGCCAATGCATTGGCCGCGCAGAACCTGATCACGCCGGTCGGCACGCAGAAGATCGGCGAATTCGAATACACGATCAATCTCAACAACTCGCCGCTGAAGATCGAAGAACTCGGCCGGCTGCCGATCAAGAGCGTCAACGGCGCCATGGTCTATGTGGATGACGTTGCCACCGTGCGCGACGGCAATCCGCCGCAGACCAATATCGTGCATGTGGATGGCAATCGTTCGGTGCTGATGCAGGTGTTGAAGGCTGGCTCGGTTTCCACGCTCGATATCATCTCCGGCATCAAGCAGAAGGTGATCGACTATCGCTCTGCGCTGCCGGACGCGTTGAAGATCAGCTATATTGGCGACCAATCCGGCTTCGTGCGCGGCGCTATCGAGGGCGTGGCCGTGGAAGGCGTCATCGCGGCCTTGCTGACGTCGGTGATGATCCTGTTGTTCCTCGGCAGCTGGCGTTCCACCGTCATCATCGCGGTGTCGATCCCGCTCGCGGTGCTCGGCGCCATCATCATGCTGTCGATGATCGGCGAAACGCTGAACATCATGACGCTGGGCGGTCTGGCGCTCGCAGTCGGCATCCTCGTCGACGACGCGACCGTGACCATCGAGAACATCAATTACCATCTGGAGCAGGGCAAGGACGTCGAGACCTCGATCATGGACGGTGCGGCGCAGATCGTGACGCCGGCTTTCGTGTCGCTGCTGTGTATCTGTATCGTCTTTGTGCCGATGTTCTTCCTCAACGGCATCGCGCGATTCCTGTTCGTGCCGATGGCCGAAGCGGTGATGTTTGCGATGGTCTGGTCGTTCCTGCTGTCGCGCACGCTGGTGCCGACCATGGCCAAGTATCTGCTGCAGCCGCATGTCCATCATGAGGGCGAGAAGCCGCCGACCCGCAATCCGCTGGTGCGTTTCCAGCGAGGCTTCGAAGCCGGCTTCGAGCGGATCCGCGGCGGCTATCACGGCCTGCTGGATATGGCGCTGGCGCGGCGCCCCGTTTTTGTGATTGGCTTCCTCGGCGTCGTCGGCGTGTCGTTTCTGCTGGTGCCGTTCCTTGGCCGCAACTTCTTCCCATCGGTCGATGGCGGCGCCATCCTGATGCATGTCCGCGCCCAGGTCGGCACCCGCATCGAGGAAACCGCGAACCAGTTCGCCGATATCACCAAGGCGGTGCGCAAGATCATCCCGCCGGATCAGATCGAGACCATGACCGACAATATCGGCATGCCCGTCTCCGGCATCAATCTCACCTATAACAACACCGGCGTGATCGGCCCGCAGGATGGTGACTTCCAGATCAAGCTGAAGGAAGGCCACAGGCCGACAGAGGAATATGTGCGGCAATTGCGCGAGCAACTGCCGCGGCAGTTCCCGGGTGTCAGCTTCGCCTTCCTGCCTGCCGACATCGTCAGCCAGATCCTGAACTTCGGCGCTCCGGCCCCGATCGACCTGCAGATCCGCGGTGCGAATCTCGCGGCGAACTTCGAATATGCCAACAAGCTGCTCGGCAAGATCCGTCGCATTCCCGGCATTGCCGATGCGCGGCTCCAGCAGTCGCCGAACAATCCCGGCTTCAACATCGATGTCGACCGCACCCGTGCGCAATATGTCGGCCTGACCGAGCGCGATGTCACCAACAGCCTCGTGGTCAACCTCGCAGGTTCGTCGCAAGTCGCGCCGACCTATTATCTCAGTCCTGATAACGGCGTGTCCTATTCCATCGTGATGCAGACGCCGCAATACAAACTGGATTCGCTGGGTGCGCTGGAGACGCTGCCGATCACGGCCGTGAATGCCAGCAACAACTCCCCGATGCTCGGCGGCATTGCCAGCATCAATCGCTCGACCTCGAATGCCGTGGTGTCGCAATATGACATCCAGTCGATGGTGCAGATCTATGCCACCACGCAGGGGCGCGATCTCGGTTCCGTGTCCAACGACATCTACAAGGTGTTGGAAGAAACCAAGGCGGATGTGCCGAAGGGCAGCAATGTGGCGCTGCTCGGTCAGGTGCAGACCATGAACAGCGCCTTTGCCGGCCTGCTGTTCGGTCTGCTCGGCGCCATCGTTTTGATCTATCTCTTGATCGTCGTGAACTTCCAGTCCTGGTCCGATCCGTTCGTGATCATCACCGCGCTGCCGGCGGCATTGGCCGGCATCGTCTGGATGCTGTTCACGACGCAGACGACGCTGTCGGTTCCAGCATTGACCGGCGCCATCATGTGTATGGGCGTCGCAACAGCCAATTCTGTGCTGGTGATTTCCTTTGCCCGCGAGCGCTACGCGATCCTCGGCGACCCCATCAAGGCCGCGTCCGAAGCCGGTTTCGTCCGCTTCCGCCCTGTGCTTATGACCGCTTTGGCCATGATCATCGGCATGGCGCCGATGGCGCTAGGGCTGGGCGAGGGCGGCGAGCAGAATGCGCCACTTGGCCGCGCTGTCATCGGCGGCCTGATTTTTGCTACCATCGCCACGTTGATGTTCGTGCCGGTGGTGTTCAGCATGGTTCACAAGAAACAGCAGCCTGCGCCGGACGCGGCCACCTCGGAGACTTTGCATGCCCACTGAGCAGACCCCCCCGGTATCGCGCCGCAAGCTCGGCCTGGTCGGAGTGATTGGCCTGTGCGCCGCCGGCGCCATCGTCGTCACCGGCATCATGGCCCGCGCCAAGACCGAGACCGACCTGAAGGCCTGGACCGACGATCAGGCGATCCCGACGGTCGCTGTCGCTCCGCCGGATGCCCGCGTCCTCAACGCGTCGCTCGATCTGCCCGGCCGGCTCGAAGCCTATTACCGCGCGCCGATTTTTGCCCGCGTTTCGGGCTATCTGAAGAGCTGGAGCGCCGATATCGGTGCACAGGTCAAATCCGGCCAGGTGATCGCCGAGATCGAAGCCCCGGACCTCGATCAGCAGTTGCTGCAGGCCCGTGCCGATCTCGTCAGTCAGCAGTCCAGCGCTAAACTGTCGGAAGCGACGCTGAACCGCCGCAAGACGCTGGTGGCGTCGAATTTCGTCTCGGCGCAGGAAATCGACGAGCGCACAGCCGATCTGAACAACAAGCGCGCCGCCGTGAATTCCGGCCAGGCCAATGTCGAGCGTCTGGAAGCGCTGGCCGGTTACAAGAAGATCACCGCGCCGTTCGATGGAGTTGTGACCCAGCGCAACACCGACGTCGGCGCGCTGATCTCGGGCGGCACCGGCACCGGTGCCGCGATGTTCGTGGTATCTGATATCAAGAAGCTGCGCGTTTATGTCGACGTGCCGCAGAGCTATGTGCCGGCGATCAGGTTAGGTGCCAAGGCGATCATCAGCGTGCCCGATCATCCGAACAAGACGTTCCCGGCCACGGTGGAAGCCTCGTCGCAATCGGTCGATGTGGCATCGGGCACCACGCGCATGCAGCTCGTGCTCGATAATCCGAGCGGCGAGTTGCTGCCGGGTGGCTATGCGAATGTGAAGATGAGCCTGGCGCGCGACTCCGCGCCGCTCCATGTTCCGGCCTCGGCGCTGATCTTCAACAAGAGCGGCATGCGCGTCGCGACCGTTGGACCGGACGACAAGATCCTGTTCAAGACCGTGACAATCGCCAGGGATCTCGGCCGCGACATCGAGCTCGCATCCGGCATCGCCGCCGACGATCGCATCGTCATTGCCCCGCCGGACGGCCTCAACGACGGCGACAAGGTCCGTATCACTGGCGGCAGCGGTACTCCGAAAAACGGCAAGCCGACGGCCGAGACGGACAAGAAGGAAGTGAAGGGGTAGGGCGTTGACGCCGCGCTATGCCGGGCTCGTATGCCGGGCATAGCGCCCCCTCCGTTTACGATTATCTAGTGCGTGATGCCCTCGCGATCGAACAGCGCCATCAGGGTGCAGCTCATCGTTGCAATCAGCTTCTCCTCGCTCCGCTCCACCGCAAAGGCCTGGCCCTCACAGACCGTTATGGTTCTTCCGGGCTTGAGAACGCGGGCCCGAAACAGGAAATGCTCGCCGCGGGCCGGGGCCAGAAAATTGGTCTTGAATTCGACGGTCAGAACCGCGGCATTGTCGGGCATCAGCGAGAAGGCGGCATACCCGCAGGCTGTATCCAGCGCTGTCGTGATGATGCCGGCATGAATGAACCCGTGCTGCTGCGTAAAGGCGGTGTTGTACGGCATTTTGAGCTCGACTTCGCCGGCTGCCTGACGCGCAACTTCGATACCCAGTGTCGCCATCGCCGTTTGGCGGGCGAAGCTCGCCTGCACGCGGGCCTCGAAGTTTGCGTCCTTTGGAATGAATTTGGTCATTTCGCTTTATCGCGCCTTTCGCCACTCCAGCACGCCGTCACCTGCCGTGCTGATCGGCCCTGACGCTCCCACCGGCGTCTTGTCCTGATCCATCAGAAACGCCAGCGTCGCCTGGTCCTGCACCGGCACACGCGCCAGCGCGCGTTCATTGGCAGCAGTGCGCAGGATCACCACGCCGTGCTCGATCTCGCCGCTGCGGCCGTAGATCACCGTGAAGCTTTCGACAGTGCCGTTGCCCGAGGCCTCGGTGACATATGTCGGAACGGGCTTGCGGTTGCGATCAGCGTCTGCCTGCACGTTTGTATCCTGTGCGATCGGTGCCTTGGGTATCTCCTTCGACACCACCAGCGCGTGGTGCTTGGTGACGAAGCCGCCTTGCGCGTAGAGCAATCCAGTCTTGGTCCCCGCGCGGATTTTGCGGACCATCGCGCAGGCGGCATGCGCCATGTAGTCGTTCAGCGGCGCGCCAAAGAAGGTGAGACCGCCGGTCACGGTTGGTTGTACATCGCTGCCAAGGCCGAGGGTGCGGCGGGCCATCTTCGGCACGCAGGGGAAGCAGCTATAAAGCTCGATGGCGCCGAAATTCTTGCCGGAGCCGCCGACCAGATCCATCGCGACTTTCAGCACCGCATTCTGCGCGTGGCTTTCCACATACTGGTCGCGGTCGAGATAGTCGCGCGGCTCCTCGGCCGAAGCGCCGCCCCAGATATGCACGATGCGATCCTCGGGCACGCCGGCAGCGCGCGCCTTGGCAAGGCTGGTGACGAGGATGGCGGCCGACTGGTTCACCATCGGATTGGCGACCATCAGCTTGGTATAGGGCCAGGCGATCAGCCGGTTGTCAGGCGTCGGCGTTGTGATCTCGTCGGGCGTGAAGGCCTTCTTGTTCCACGCTTCCGGATTGGTCGCCGCGACGCCTGCATAGCGCGACCACAGCTCGCCGGATTCGCGATGGGCCTCGCGCGGCGTCTGGCCCCAATGCGCGGCGGAGGCGGCTTCATAGAACGGGTAGACCGTGACCGGTTTGGCCACGCCGAGCTTGGTCGCCATCGGCTTCTGGTAGTTGGCACCGCGCAGCGGCTCCGGCGCATCCTTGGCGAATGGCGTCCAGGGCAGATCCACCTTGGCGCGTTCGGCCTTGGTGGCCGTGCCCTGCGATTCCGCGCCGGTGATCGCTGCGACCTGAGATTCGCCGCGCGCGATACGCTTGGCTGCTTCATGAATGTAACGGATCGGGCTCTCGCCGCCGACCGGGCCGTAATAGGCGTGCTTCGGCGCGATGCCGAGCTTCTCGCTGAGTTGCTTCTCCGGTGCGGTGTAGCGCCAGCTCAGGAAGTTCACGATGTCGAGCGAGTCGATATCCCCAAGCAGCTTCCCGCCAGAGTCCTGCTCCGCGCGCTTCAGCGCCTCGATCATCAGCGCGAGCGGCTCGAGACCCTCCGTGAGCTCCTTCGGATGATCCGAGAATTCGCCGACGCCGACGATGACGGGGATGCGGTCTTCAGCTTGGTTCGACACTGCCATTGTTCTTGCTCTTGCCTCTATTCGGAAACCAGCATGGTGAGGTGCTCCGCCGCTTCGGCAAAGTCCTCCTTGAACTCCTGCACAACTGCGCCTGCCGACTTGACGCTGTCAATCAGGCCGACGCCCTGGCCGACGAAATAGCTGACCAGATCTCGCGCCTGCGCATTGCCTGCGGCTGCGGAACGATCAATCGAGGCGAAGGCGTCGCGGCTGATCAGGCTCTGCAGTGGCATCGGCAGTGCGCCTGGGCTGTCTTCGCCGCGATCCCAGGCATCGGTCCAGACCGAGCGCAATTGCCGTGCGGGCTTGCCGGTACGGCCCCTGGAGCGGATCGCATCGCGCGACGAGGCGGCAATCATCTTCTCGCGAAAGATTTCGGAGGTTTCAGATTCCGTGGTTGCGAGCCACACCGAACCGGTCCAGACGCCTGCCGCGCCCATCGCCATGCAGCCGGCCATCTGCCGCCCGGTCATGATGCCGCCGGCGGCGAGCACCGGGACCTCGCGCATCGGCTTGACGGCCTTGATCACCTCCGGCACCAGCACCATGGTCGAGACCTCGCCGCAATGGCCGCCGGCCTCGGTACCCTGCGCCACGAGAATATCGACGCCGGCCGCAACCTGCCGGATCGCATGTTCCTTAGCACCGACGAGTGCCGCCACCGGGACGCCATGGGCTTTGCCCATCTCGATCATCGCCTTCGGTGGCACGCCGAGTGCATTGGCGATCAGCCGGATCGGATGATTGAAGGAAACGTCGAGCAGCCGCAGTGCAGTCTCGCCATCGAATGGCTGCGGCTGGTCGGCGGACACTTCGGTGATCCTGAGATCGACGCCGTATTTCTTCAGCAGGCTCTTGGTGAAAGCGCGATGTTCCGGCGTGATGCGGCGCTCAAGCGATTTCCAGGTGACGTCCTTTTCGCCTGATGTGGAGATATTCTCCGGGATCAGCACGTCGATGCCGTAGGGCTTGCCGTCGACGTGATCGTCGATCCACTTCAGTTCCTGCTCCAGCGTCTCCGGAGAATGCGCGGTGGCGCCGAGCACACCGAAGCCGCCGGCACGGCTGACGGCAGCAACCACGTCGCGGCAATGGCTGAAGGCGAGTAGCGGAAACGCGATGCCCAGCATCTCGCAGATCGGCGACTTCATCGGCGTGTCTCCCTGAATCTCTTGTGACCCGCTTCATGTGGCGAGTTCGTGATGAACGCTAGCGTATGGGGAAGGGCGATGCCAAGCGGACGAGGGGCATTCCGCCTAGCAAAATACCGGGGCAACGACGCCCGATTTCCTGCTTGCGCTTTCGCGTTATGCGGGAAATGCTACCTGTAACAAGCAAAGCAAAAAATACGGGAGTGAACGCATGGCCGCTGCTCAGCCGCAACCTGTCTCGCATCAGAACGCGCGTATCGATGTCGTGGTCGTCGGCGCCGGATTCGCGGGGCTTTATCTGCTGCACAAGCTGCGCGGCCTCGGTCTCCACGTGAAAGTTTTCGAACAGGGCGGCGATGTCGGCGGGACCTGGTACTGGAACCGCTACCCCGGCGCGCGCTGCGACGTCGAGAGCATGCAGTATTCGTTCTCGTTCGATAACAAGTTGCAGCAGGAATGGGACTGGAGCGAGCGCTATGCGCCGCAACCGGAAATCCTGCGCTATGCCGGCCATGTCGCCGATCGCTACGATCTGCGCAGGGACATCCAGTTCAACACGACGGTCAAATCTGCAGTCTTCGACGAACGCGCCAATCTATGGACGGTAACGACCTCCGATGGTCAGACCACCACCGCGCAGCATGTCGTGCTCGCGACGGGTTGCCTGTCGAATGCGCGTACGCCCGAATTCAGGGGCATGAAGGATTTCAAGGGCAAGGTCTATCACACCGGCAACTGGCCGCATGAGACAGTCGATTTCACCGGTCTGCGCGTCGGCGTCATCGGCACCGGCTCGTCAGCAATCCAGTCGATCCCCCTGATCGCCGAACAGGCGAGCCAGCTCACTGTGTTCCAGCGCACAGCAAATTTCAGCGTGCCGGCGCGCAATGCGCCGCTCACCGATGACGAGCGCAAATCGTTTCGCGACAACTATCCGGAGATTCGCAGGCAGGCGCGTGAGGATTTTAAGAACGGCATCGTGCAGCCGATTCCGGATCGCGGCGCGCTCGACGATCCGGAACATGAAAGGCGTGAGAAGTATCATGCGCGATGGACATCGGGCGGGCTTACCTTCATGGGCGTCTACAATAACCTGGTCCTGGATCAGCGCGCCAACGATACCGCTGCCGATTTTATCCGCGAGAGAATTTCAGAGATTGTCAGCGATCCCGAAACGGCAAGGCTGCTGCAGCCGACCGATCATCCGGTTGGTTCAAAGCGTATCTGCGTCGACACAGATTACTATGCGACCTTCAATCGCCCGCATGTGACGCTGGTCGATATCAAGGCCCATCCGATCGAGCAGATTCTGCCGAATGCCGTGCGCACCGGCGGCAAGGATTACGAGGTCGACGCGCTGGTGCTCGCCACCGGCTTCGACGCGATGACCGGCTCGGTCGCCAAGATCGACATTCGTGGCCGCGGCGGCCAAACGCTGAATGATAAATGGGCGGAAGGCCCGCGAACCTATCTCGGCTTGATGAGCGCCGGCTTCCCGAACCTGTTTATCGTCACCGGCCCTGGCTCGCCCTCGGTGCTGTCAAATATGATCGTGTCCATTGAGCAGCATGTCGACTGGATTACCGATTGCCTGAGCTATATGCGCGACCGTGGCGCAGAGGTGATCGAGGCGACGCATCCCGCGGAGGACAAGTGGGTCGCTCATGTCAATGAGGTCGCGGCCGGCACGCTCTACCCGCAGGCCAATTCCTGGTACATGGGCGCGAATATTCCCGGCAAGCCGCAGATTTTCATGCCCTATATCGGCGGCGTCGGGGTCTACCGGCAGATTTGCAATGATGTGGCGGCGAAAGACTATGAGGGATTTGCGATGACGGTGGGCGCGCGGCCAAAGGAGGCGGTGGCGTCGTAGCAAACGGCGACTTTCTTGCCCTCTCCCCCAGCGCAGCGAAGCTGCGCGCCGCGGGAGAGGGTGGATCGAACGCGCAAAGCGCGTTCGAGACGGGAGAGGGTCAGCCGCAAGCTCCGAGTCCAGCACCCCTCTCCCGCAAGGGGAGAGGGGAAGAAAGAAATCAAAACGCCGTATACCCGCCATCGATCACGAATGTATCCGCTGTATGATACGATGACGCCTTGCTCATCAGATAGACAGCGATGCCGCCGAAGTCCGACGGTTCGCCGAAACGGCGCACCGGGATGCGCGGCATGACATTGGCGACGAATTTCTCGTTGCCCATGATCCCGGCCGTCATGTCGCTCTTGATCCAGCCGGGCAGGATCGCATTGGCTGTCACGCCCTGCCGTGCCAGTTCGACGGCCAGCGCGCGCACCAGCGCATTGATCGCCGCTTTGGTCGCCGCATAGTGCTCGTTGCGCGCGGTGCCGAAGATCGAGGCAAGACTCGATGTCGCAACCAGGCGGCCGAATTTGTCGCCAGCCTCCGCGCGTTCGGTCATATGCCGTGCGGCCACCTGGAAGGCATGGAAGACGCCGTCCAGATTGGTGGCGAACATGGTGCGCCACTGCTCTTCGGTGCGGTCGATGAAATTGTGCCGGCCGCCGCCGCCGATGCCGGCATTGGCGAAGCAGCCATCGACACGGCCGAATTTCTTGAGCGTGGCATCCATCGCCGCCTTCACCGAGGCGGTGTCGGTGACGTCGCAGACCAGCGTGTCGACCTTGCCGGTGCAGTCCGCCATGGTGGCAGCCGCGGCCTTGTTCTTCTCGGCGTTGCGGCCCCAGATCGAGACGTTGCAACCGGCGGTGGCCAGCGCCTGCGCGATGCCGAGGCCAATACCGCCATTGCCGCCGGTGATGACGGCCACGCGGCCGCTGAGGTCGAATATCTGTGTAGACGTTGCCATGTCAGCGTTTCCATGCTTGGCGCACGTTATGCCGTGCGTCCGTCGGTGGGCTGGTGTTCCCCAGGAAGCATGGACAAGCGCGTCCGAAAAATCAAATATGCCGCCTGACATACAATCGCATGATCCCGAAAAGTGGATGCTGGTTTTCGGATCAGATCATGCCCAGACAAAGCTTCCACACCGCGGAATAAACACGCGGATCATCCCGTGAGGAAACCATGCAGTTCA
The DNA here is from genome assembly GCF_013359755.1 of Tardiphaga robiniae. Taxonomy (GTDB): domain Bacteria; phylum Pseudomonadota; class Alphaproteobacteria; order Rhizobiales; family Xanthobacteraceae; genus Tardiphaga; species Tardiphaga robiniae. Next base: position 383,958 of record NZ_JABMCJ010000092.1, read on the forward strand.
AACACGTCACGCTCGATTTCGACGGCAATGTCGCCATCCTGAAGCTCGATCATCAGGAGGTGATGAACGCGGTCTCGGTCGACATGCTCGGTGGTCTCGGCGAGGCGCTGGACGAGATCGATGATCGCAAGGCGGACGTGCGCTGCCTGGTCCTCACCGGTGCCGGCCGTGCCTTCTGCACGGGCGCCAATCTTCAGGGGCGCAACAATCAACTCACAAAGGCGCGCAGCAACGCCGGCGCGACGCTGGAGACCGCTTTCCATCCGTTCCTGCGCCGGCTGCAGAACCTGCATTGCCCGATCGTCACCGCGGTAAATGGCCCCGCCGCCGGCGCTGGCATGAGCTTTGCGCTGATGGGCGATCTCATTCTGTGTGCGCGCTCGTCCTATTTCCTGCAGGCTTTCCGTCGTATCGGGCTGGTGCCGGATTGCGGCTCGACCTGGATCCTGCCGCGCTTGATCGGCAAGGCGCGTTCGGTCGAACTGTCCTTGCTTGGTGAAAAGCTGCCGGCCGAGAAGGCGCTGGAATGGGGCCTCGTCAATCGCGTCTATGACGATGCGGTGCTGATGGATGAAACCATGAAGCTCGCCCATGAACTCGCCAACGGCCCGACCATCGCACTGTCGCTGATCCGCAAGCTCTACTGGGAAAGCCCGGAGAATTCCTTCGAGGACCAGATCAATCTCGAGGTCAAATCGCAGCGCGCCGCCGGTGCTTCGCCGGACTTCAAGGAAGGCGTCGCGGCGTTCCTGGAAAAACGTCCGGCCAAGTTCACGGGCCAGTAAGCCTTGAGTACGACGTCTGTTGCGGAGCTTTTGGCGCGCAGTGCGGCGGCGTGGTGTCCCGGTGCGGCGGGCGTGACATCCGCAGCACGGCTGTCCGGCGGCGCCAGCCAGGAGACGTGGTCGTTCGATATCACGCATCCCGATGGTGCCATCGGCGCCATCCTGCGCCGCGCACCGTCGGGTTATGGCGCTGCGCCCGGCCGTGCCGCGGGTCTCGATGCGGAAGCGGTACTCATGCAGCTCGCGCATGATGCTGGCGTACCGTCGCCGAAGGTGCTGCACGTTCTCAGACCGGACGACGATCTGGGAACGGGCTTCATCATGCAGCGAGTCGCTGGCGAAACCATCCCGCGCAAGATCTTGCGTGACGATGAATTCGCCGGCGCACGGCCCAAACTCGCCCGGCAATGCGGCGAGATCCTCGCCGGGATCCACGGGCTGTCCGCTGCAAGCCTGCCGCAACTGCGCCGCATGACTGCCGCAGCAGAAATCGCCGAATTACAGCGCGAGATCGACGGCTTCGATTGGCCGCGCCCGGTGTTCCAGCTGGCGCTGCGCTGGCTGCGCGATCACGATCCCGGCCCGTCCGAGCGCGTCACTTTGGTGCATGGCGATTTCCGTCACGGCAATCTGATGATCGGGCCCGATGGCGTCCGCGCGGTGCTCGACTGGGAGCTGGCGCATCTCGGCGATCCCATAGAGGATCTCGGCTGGATCTGCGTCAATTCATGGCGCTTCGGCGTCATCGACAAGCCGGTCGGCGGTTTCGGCACCTATGAGGAATTATTCTCGGGTTACGAGGCGGCCAGCGGCATCGCCGTCGATGTGGCACGCGTGAAATTCTGGGAAGTGATGGGCACGCTGCGCTGGGGCGTGATGTGCGTTGGGATGATGCAGCGGTTTCGTCTCGGCCCGGATCATTCGATGGAGCGCGCGATGATCGGACGGCGCTCGTCGGAGACGGAGATCGATCTGTTACGGCTATTGGCGCCGCGCGCATGATCCCGAAAAGTGGCGATCGGTTTTCGGATCAGATCATGCGCAAAAACAAGGTGATGACATGCAAGATGAACCGAGACCCGATGAACTGGTGAAGGCCGTCTCGGATTTTCTCCGCAACGACATTGCGCCTCAGATCTCGGGCCATGCGGCGTTCAAGCTGCGGGTCGCGATCAACGCGCTCGATCTGGTGACCCGGCAGCTCACGCTCGCCGGCGACAGCGACGCCGCCGAGCTACATGGATTGACGATGCTGCTCGGCGTGCATGGCACGCTCGACGGGTTGAACCAGGATCTCGCCGACCGCATCGCGCGAGGCGATATCGATCTCGCGACGCCCGGCGTGAAGGAACATCTGTGGCAGACGACACTGGCGAAGCTCGCCGTCGATCAGCCGAACTATGGTTCCTACAAGCGCGAGCTGGAACCGAAGTAAGCGCCGAAGCGCTACTTCCCCTTCCAGTTCGGCTTGCGCTTCTCCGAAAACGCCTTCGGCCCTTCCACATAATCCTCCGACGCCGCCATCGCTTTCACGGCGGGATATTCGCGCTGCTCGGTGATGGCCTGTTCCAGCGACACCGCCATGCCCTTCTGGATCGCCTGCTTGGAGGCGCGGATCGACATCGGCGAATTCTGGCAGATGGTCTCGGCCCAGCGCAGCGCGGCATTCAGCGCCTCGCCCTGCGGCACCACTTCATTGACGAAGCCGAGTTCATAACCTTCCTGCGGCTTCACATGGCGCGCGGTGAGGATCATGCCCATGGCGCGCTTCATGCCGATCTGGCGCGGCAGCCGCTGCAGGCCGCCGGCGAGCGCGGCGAGGCCGACGCGGGGCTCGGGCAGGGCAAAGGTCGCATTTTCTGCAGCGATGATGAGGTCGCAGGCCAGCGCAATCTCGAAGCCGCCGCCCATGGCGACGCCGTTCACCGCAGCGATGATCGGCTTGTCACAATCGAAGCGCGCGGTGAGGCCGGCGAAGCCCGACGTGTTCCAGCCGCGCTTGCCGCCGGCGGCCTGCCATTTGAGGTCATTACCAGCGCAGAACGCTTTGTCGCCGGCGCCGGTGACGATCGCCACCCACTGCTCGGGATCACTGGCGAAGTCGTTGAACACCTCGTGCAACTCGTTATGCGCGTCGGTGTGCAGTGCGTTGTAAACTTCCGGACGCGAGAGCGTCACGATGGTGATCGGTCCCTTGCGGGTCACGGTTGAGAATTGCAGAGCCATCGCGGCCTCCCTTTTGTTTTTCGTTACGCAGAATTTATGACGCCCAAGCGTACTTGACTTGCCGCGCTTGACTTGATCGGACGATGCCATCTTAATCGCTCGATTAACAAGAGCAACAAAGCTCGGAAAACAATCGGGAGAGCGCCTTGGATTTTTCCCTGCCGGCCGATCTGGTCGCCTATCTCGCTGAACTCGATTCATTCATCCTGCGCGAGATCAAGCCGCTCGAAGAGCGAGATGACAATATTCGCTTCTTCGATCATCGCCGCGAATGGGCGCGCACCGATTTCGATAATGGCGGTCTCCCGCGACATGAATGGGAGCAGCTGCTGCGCCAGGCGAAGAACCTCGCCGACGGCGCCGGCCATCTGCGCTTCGCAATTCCAAAGCGCTATGGCGGCAAAGACGGCAGCAATCTCTGGATGGCTGTGATCCGCGAACATTTCGCCGCCAAGGGTCTTGGCCTGCACAACGATTTGCAGAACGAACACTCCATTGTCGGCAATCTGCCGCTGGTGACGATGCTGGATCGCTATGGTCGCGATGATCAGAAGGAAATGATCGAAGGATCAATCACCGGAAAATATCGCATCACCTTTGGGTTGACCGAGCCCGAGCACGGCTCCGATGCCACGCATATGGAGACGACGGCCGTCGAGGCGACGCGTGACGGCGTCAAGGGCTGGGTCATCAATGGCGAGAAGATGTGGACCACCGGCATGCATGTGGCCACGCATTGCGCGCTGTTCGCGCGCACGTCGGGGGATGACGGCGATGCGCGAGGCATTAGCTGCTTCCTAGTGCCGGCCAAGGCCGCAGGCGTAAAGATCGAAGAGTATATGTGGACCTTCAACATGCCCACAGACCATCCGCGTGTGTCGTTCACCGATGTGTTCGTGCCGGATGACGCGTTGTTCGGTGAGATCGGCCGCGGCCTGTCGCTGGCGCAGTGTTTCGTGCATGAGAACCGTATCCGGCAGGCGGCGAGTTCGCTCGGCGCCGCGGTCTATTGCATCAATGAGAGTGTGAAATATGCGCGCGAGCGCAAGCCCTTCGGCGAGGAACTAGCGCGCAATCAGGGTATCCAGTTTCCGCTGGTCGAGCTAGCGACGCAGGCGGAGATGCTGCGCCTCCTGATCCGCAAGACGGCGTGGGAGATGGACCAGCTCACCCAGGCGCAGGTCGAACACACGCTGTCCGACAAGGTGTCGATGTGTAACTACTGGGCCAACCGGCTGTGTTGCGAGTCCGCCGACCGCGCGATGCAGGTGCATGGCGGCATGGGCTATTCACGGCACAAACCGTTCGAGCACATCTATCGCCATCACCGCCGCTACCGCATCACCGAAGGCAGCGAGGAAATCCAGAAGCGCAAGGTCGCGGGATTCCTGTTTGGCTATATGGGCGGGGGGAAGCACTGAACTAGTTTCGACACGCCGCCCTTTCCGCCGTCATTGCGAGGAGCGAAGCGACGCGGCAATCCAGAGGTCACAAGCGAAGACTGGATTGCTTCGCTTCGCTCGCAATGACGTTGATAGCTCAGTCGATAAACCCCGGGATCTCCGCAGGCGAAGCCACCAGATGGCGCGCACCAGCGGAGGTCAGCTCCTCGCGGCCGCCATAGCCATAGAGTACGCCGATCGCCGGAATGCCGTTATTCGCTGCGCCGATGATGTCGTGCTTGCGATCGCCGATCATGATCGCTCGCGCGGGATCGGCGGAGGTTTCGTCGAGCGCATAACGCAGCAGGTCGCTCTTGTCGACGCGAGTGCCATCGAGTTCCGAGCCAAATACGCGCGTGAAGTATTGGCGCAGGCCGAAGTGATCGACGATGCGATCGGCAAATACATGCGGCTTGCTGGTGGCGACAAACAGCCGGCGGCCTGTTGTGTGCAACGTATCGAGCGTCGCGGTGATGCCATCATAAAGCGTGTTCTCGAACAGGCCGATCGTGCCGAAGCGTTCGCGATAGAGTTCAACGCCGCGATCGGCATCTTTCTCGCCGCCGAGCAGTGCCACGAAGCTGGCGCGTAGGGGAGGGCCGATGCACCAGGTCAGTTCTTCCTGTGTCGGGACGGGAAGCCCGAGCTTGCCGAGCGCATACTGGATCGAGCCCGTAATGCCGATCTTGGGATCGGTCAGCGTTCCGTCGAGATCGAAAAAGACCGTGTCGATCGCATGTGGCTTCATCTAGTTCGCATACCTTGCGGTGAGGTCGCGCGAGATCCGCGAGCCTTCGTCGATATAGCGGCGGATTGCGATGCTGGCGGCAGGCGTGCAGGTCCGGTAGGTCTGCTGGAAACCGTTATAGCCGCGGTTGAAACCGGCGATCATGCGGGCGCGGCGCTCGCCGGATGGCGTCTCGGCATCGACCAGCGCCTGCATTTCGTTGCGCCACTTGTTGCCTTCGTTGTTGCCACAGATGCCGCGCAGGTAATGCAGCGCGCCGAGAATCTCCGACATCCGCTGCAGGTCATTGTCGAACGGCGCAGCCGCATCCTGCGCCCGGGCAGAGCCAGCGCCGATCGTCACAACCGTCAGAATGATGAGCAGATGCTTCAACATGAATGGTCCCGGAACCCGGCTGATATGCCTTTTCAAGGCGTCTGAAGCAAGGCGGGCTGCTGATATGCCAAGGTGCTACCTATGGTCCAACCAGATCTTCCGCCATGGCGAGGATCGGGCCAAGGCCATCGGTGGTCTTGAAGGCGTCGAGATCGTCCGGCGCGACCCACTGGAAATCGTCAAGTTCGTCATTTAGCTCGGGCTCGCCAGCCACCCAGCGAGCGGCAAAGGACATGATCAGGTAGTGCCCGGCCACCTTGTCGTTCGGCAGCACTTCGCGAAAGCCGGACAGGCCGACAATGTCGATGGTCAGTCCGGTTTCTTCCATCACCTCGCGGGCAAGGGCTACGGCGAGGGATTCGCCGAATTCCACGCGTCCGCCGGGCAGTGAATAGAAGCCCTTGCCGGGCGAACGGGCGCGGCGGACCAGCAGCACCTTGCCATCCCGGAAGATGGCGGCGCTGGTGGCGAGTTGTGGATGAGCGGGAGGCGTGTCGGTCACGAGGTCATTGCGCCATGATGCTGTCGATGTCGGATTCCTGATCGCGGCCGTTGATAATGCCGCCGGCCGTTCCGACCATGGGCTTGACCCAGCCGGCAGCCTGTTCGGCCAGCATGGCGCGGGTCCGGTCCTGCTGCACGGTGCGCATGGCTTCGCCGACAGTTGTCAGGATTTGCGTCATGTTCGCGACCAGCGCATCGAATTCTGCACGGATGGCCGGGCGTGCAGCCTCATAGGATGCGATGGCGAGATCGCGTGCCTTGAAGTTGGATTTGATGAAGTGCTCGGCATAGCTGAGCGGCTGCCATTCCAGGAACAGCTCATAGCAGTCCGGCATGTCCGGGATCAGCTCGAGCAACATGATGGCTTCATTGAAGTGATTGAGATAGTCGGTCGCCAGACCCGTGCGTGGATTGATATTGGCGGCCATCAGCTCGGCAGCGGACGCGACCGGGCCGGCACCGGCACTGGCCAGATCGCGATGGTCATGCTGCGCCGGTTGTATGGCCGTCAGGGTCATATGTCGCACTGTTGGTGTTTTGGGTTAAAACCGCCTGAAGAGGCAGGATTGCGGATCGAGAATGTGCGGGCGGTTTGTCATTACATCAGCGCCGGAAGCGTTACGGCAGGTATTCAGTTATATCGAGCAACCGAATTTTCCTGCGAGGTACAATATTGCGCCGACGCAGCCGGTTCCTGTTGTCATCGTTGAAAACGGATCCCGGCATTTCCGTCTGATGCGATGGGGCCTTTTGCCCTCCTGGGTCAAGGACCCGCGGAAGTTTACGCTTCTGATTAATGCACGCGCTGAGACGGTGCAAGAAAAGCCGGCCTTCAAAAACGCGATTCGCCGCCGCCGCTGTCTGATTCCGGCCGATGGCTATTACGAATGGCAAAATCGCGGTGAACGCAAACAGCCGTATTTTATCCACCCAAGCGCAGGCGGGCCGATGGGCTTTGCGGGCCTGGCCGAGACCTGGATGGGACCGAACGGCGAAGAAGTCGACACGGTCGCGCTTATCACCGCGGAAGCCAGCACGGGCATGTCGGTACTGCACCATCGCGTACCGGTGACGATCGCACCCGATCATTTCGGCCAGTGGCTCGATTGCAGTTCGGATAGCGCGTCCGACGTGATGACGATGCTCGCTGCGCCCGCAGACGGCACCTTCGCCTGGCATCCGGTGGCGATGGCCGTCAACAAGGTGGCCAATGACGATGCGCAACTGATCCTGCCGATCTCGGCGGAAGAGGCCGCTGTGGAGCAGGTGAAGCCGATGAGGGCGCCGCGCAAGGTCGTGGTGGTCGAGGACGACGGGCAAGGCTCGTTGTTCTAGTTCACGGCGTCAGTGGCCGTCCGTCGAGCCACTTGGCATAGATCACGCGCTTCTGTTCGCCGTAGCCGAGCGACTCGTAGAATGCCTGCACCTTGGTGTTATCCGAGCGCACCATGAGCTGCATCTTCTCGATGCCGCGCTCGCGCAGCCAGTCTTCGGCTGCACTCATGATGCCGCGGCCGAAATCCTGGCGCTGGTGCTCGGGATCGACCGAGACGTAATAGACCCAGCCGCGATGGCCATCATGGCCGACCAACACGGAGGCGACGATGGTCCTTCCCTTGCGACCGACCAGGACATCGGCATTGGTGCCTGCGCGCGCCAGCCTGATATCGGCCTCCGGATCGTTCCAGGGCCGGACCAGTCCGCAGCGCAGCCAGAGCTGAACGACCGCTTGAATGTCGGTGTCGACGAGCCGGGCAACTTTCAATGTTGCACCGGCAGCAGCACCTTGCCCGGATTGAGGATGTTCAGCGGATCCAGCATCGCCTTCAAGCTGCGCATCAGCTCGATGGCGACGGGGTCCTTCACCGAGGGCAGCTCAGCCGCCTTCATCTGGCCGATGCCATGTTCGGCGGAGATCGAGCCGCCCATGCGCAACACGACGTCGAAGACGACTTCGTTGACGTCGTGCCAGCGCGCCAGGAATTTCTCGCGGCCGTCGCTGTCGCCGAGCGTTTCCTTGGGCTGTGTGACATTGTAGTGGATGTTGCCGTCGCCGAGATGGCCGAATGGCACCGGACGTGCGCCGGGCATCAGCTTCACGACGGCAGCATTGGCTTCGGCGATGAAGGCGGGCACGGAAGCGACTGGCACCGAGATATCGTGCTTGATCGATCCGCCTTCCGGCTTCTGCGCTGGCGAGATTTCCTCACGCAGTTTCCAGAACGCCTGACGGTGGGCGATATTTTCGGCGATCACGGCGTCATCCACGATGCCGTCTTCAAAGCCGCGTTCGAGGATCGCTTCCAGTGTCGCGCGGGCATCGTCGCGTCCCGACGACAATTCCATCAAGACATACCAGGCGTGCTTGCTGGTGAGCGGATCGCGAATGCCGATGCCGTGGCGGACGCTGAAATCGACGGCGATATCGGCGATCAGTTCGAAACTGGTGAGATTGCCGGCGGCCTCGGAGCGGGAGATGCCGAGCAGCTTCAGCGCATCGTCTGGCGACTTCAGGCCGACAAAGGCGGTCTCGACCGCGCGCGGCTTCGGAAACAGCTTCAGCGTTGCCGCAGTGATGATGCCGAGCGAGCCTTCGGCACCGATGAAGATATTGCGCAGGTCGTAACCGGTATTGTCCTTCTTCAGCTTGGACAGGCCATTGAGAATGCGGCCATCGGCGAGCACGACTTCGAGGCCGAGGGCCATTTCCCGCGCGACGCCATAGGCGAGGGCGGTCGTACCGCCAGCATTGCTGGAGAGATTGCCGCCGATGGTGCAGCTGCCTTCGGAGCCCAGTGACAGCGGAAACAGCCGGTCGGCTTCCGCAGCGCGCTGCTGCGCAACCTGCAGCACGAGGCCGGCTTCCACCGTCATGGTGTTGGACGACGTGTCCAGATCGCGCACCTTGTCCATCCGGCGCATCGACAGCACGACCTCGCCGCCATAGGGGGTCTGGCCGCCGACGAGGCCGGTATTGCCGCCTTGCGGCACCAGTGCGGTGCGGGTCTCGGTGGCGAGTTTGCAGATCGCGGCGACTTCGGCGGTCGAGCCCGGGCGCAGCACCAGCGGCGAGGTGCCGAAGAACAGGTTGCGATCCTCGGTGACGTATTGATGCACGTCGGCCTGATCGGTGATGGCGTATTTGTCGCCGACGATGGCCCGGAAGCGCGCGATGGTTTCGGGGGAAAGCGTGGGCGGCTTCGGCTGGACGATATTCATAACTATTCCCTTGGATATTTTCTTGGCGCGTTTCTTGGTCTTGCGTTCGAGTTACACGGCGGCGCGGCGCAGCCGGTCATTGATGGCTTCGCCGAGCCCGTGGTTCGGCACCGGCATCACCGCGATGCCGCTGGCGCCCGAAGCTATAGCAGCGGCGTCGAGCGCGCGAAGATAGCCGAAAAGATTGGTGGCGGCTTCCCCGAGATCGCCCTGTTCGGACAAATTCAGGACAGCGGCGGCGGCCTCGATGCCCGGCAGCGGGGCCGATCCGAAAGCCAGTAGCGCCTCGCCGGGATTCACAGCCTCGGCCAGCAGCCGCACCCGTGTCCGCGGCGCATAATGCGAGGCGAGCATGCCCGGCGCCAGCGGCTGATTTGTATCGCTTGCGGGGTCGTCCGGCGGGCTCGCCAGCGGCTGGCCCAGCACCCGTTCGATCGCTTCGCGCGGCAGGCCACCGGGGCGGAGCAGCATCGGCGTGTCGAAACAACCGACGATGGTGGATTCAACGCCCACTTCAACCGGTCCGCCATCGAGAATCATGTCGATCCGGCCATCCAGATCGCTCAGCACATGGGCTGCGGTGGTCGGCGAGACATGCCCGGAGATATTGGCCGACGGCGCCACCACGGCGCCGCCAAAGGCCTGCAGGAGCGCGTGGGCCACGGGATGGGCCGGCACACGCATGGCAATGGTATCGAGGCCGGCGGTGGCCAGATCGGCCACCGGGCAGTCCGCCGCCTTGGGCAGCACCAGCGTCAGCGGCCCCGGCCAGAACGCCTCGGCAAGCGCCAGCGCGCGCGCATCGAATCGGGCAATGCGCCGGGCAGCGGCGAGATCGGCCACATGGGCGATCAGCGGATTGAATGACGGCCGGCCCTTGGCCTCATAGATTCCCGCCACAGCCCGTGGATTGGCCGCATCGGCGCCGAGCCCGTAGACCGTCTCCGTCGGGAACGCCAGCAGCCCGCCAGCGCGCAGGCAGCGCGCCGCCTCCGCAATATGGGCGGGGTCGGCGGGGCTCATCCGGGTGGTCAGGCCAACGGCCATGCGGGGCAGATCCTTGGTCTCGAAAATTGGTCAGGCTTCTTTACCGGGGTTCTTGCAGGATGCGAAACCCAAGGCTATAAGCCGCGCTCTTAGTCGGAGTGTGGCTCAGCCCGGTAGAGCACTGCGTTCGGGACGCAGGGGTCGCAGGTTCGAATCCTGCCACTCCGACCATGATTTCAATGACTTAGCGTCCTTTCGCGGCGCCGCCATCTGTCAAGAATCTCCCGATTTTCATCTGAGTACAACCACTCGGGCGCGCGAGCTGCTGCTGCGCGCAGCTATCCGCCCTCAAAAACGCGCTTGCGGGCGTTTTCGATATGCGATCGCATGGCTTCGCGAGCTCCGGCTTCATCTCTGGAGGCGATCGCATCGAGCACGGCCCGGTGCTCCTCTTGCCCACGCAGAAGTCGGTCGCGAGGCTGGATCAAGGAGAGATTTCGATTGAGCGTGATACCCACGCTCACCTGAGACTGGATCGCGGCGAGAGTCGCGGCGAAGAAGCGGTTGCCGGTGGCCTCTGCGACCGAACGGTGGAACGCAATGTCTTCCTCCACGCCGAGCGCGGCATCCGCGATCACTTGATCCAGTGCCGCGATAGCGTCGCGGATCCGGCGCAGACCTTCCGGATCGTGATCGCGCGCGGCAAGCGCGGCGGCTTCTCCTTCGATGCCGATCCGAAATACGAAACAGCGCTGTATGTCGGCAATGCTTCCCACGGGAGCGTAGTTGTAAACGTCTGCCGCGGGACGTCGCATCACGAACGAACCGGCGCCCTGCCGCGATGCGACGACGCCGTCATCGCGCAGCCGCATCAGCGCTTCACGGACGACCGGGCGTGAAACGCCAAGCTGATCTGCCAGGCGTGTCTCTGGAGGAAGCCGCGAATTGACCGGGTAAATTCCGACCGTGATCTGGCTGAGGACATGATCGTAGACGCGGTCGCTGAGCTTTCCCGTCACAGCCGGGCGCTCCGAAATGTCGTCCCGTTTGACCGTTGAGCCCATGTTCACCCCGTCCTTGCTCCGAACATGCTCCAGTCTTTGGCAACATTACATCTTTTTGACAAGTCGGTGCGCTGCCGCTGACAATCCGGGATTGCAGCGCTGGCCAAACTGCTTGGGCGCAAGCGGTCGTGAGAGCGTCGGTCAAGCGTGGGCGGCGGCGTCTGACAGCCAGGCCTCGATCAGCCGCTGCACGTGAAGAGCGGAGCGCACGCTATTGGACGGCTCGCGTCGTTGTTCGATGGCATCCAGCATCTCGGTGATCACGCTCCGATGCGGGCCATGATCGAATGCCATCGGATCGGCGCCACCTCCGCCCGATTGCGCAGTCCCGACCGTCTCTGGCGGGCCTTCGTGGCGATGGATGGCCAACTGGAACGTCTCGAGATAGGCCGAGCCGCGTGTGCCAGCGATTTCGATACGCTCCGGATAGCCGGGCCGCGCAACACTGGTGGCATCGAGTACGCCGATGGCACCGCTTTGGAAACGGACCGCCGCCGCGGTCACGTCTTCCGTATCGATCGTTCGGAGCGGTGAGGTCGATGCAAAGCCGGCAACGTCCTTGTGCGGTCCCACGAAATGCAGAAGCAGATCGAGCGTATGGATGGCCTGTGTGAGCAATACGCCGCCGCCATCGCGAGCCTTCATGCCGCGGCCCGGTTGACGGAAATAGGCGTCATCACGCCACCAGCGGATCGATGCACTCGCCGACAGGATATCGCCCAGATCTCCCTGATCCAGCGCCGCCTTCAGGCGTAGTGCTGCGGGACGAAAGCGATGTTGCAGGCACACGCCGCACCGCACGCCGGCAGCCTCCGTGACGGCCGCTAGTTCCTCACCCCTGGCAACCGATATCTCGACGGGCTTCTCCACCAGAATGTGCTTTCCTGCTGCGGCTGCAGCCTGCACGGTCGCCAGATGCGTTCCAGGGGGCGTCAGTATCAGGACGAGATCGAGATCGGAGCGCGACAGCAAATCCTCTTGGCTATCGAAAATCGGAACGCCCCACTGCTGTGAAAACGCTGACCGGCGGTCCGCTGACGGCGCAAATCCGCCGACGATCGTAATCCGTCCCTGCGCCTGCAATTCAAGCAACGAAAGAATATGCGGCTTCACCGCCATTCCGAGCCCAATCAGGCCGACTCCAATTGGCATGCGTTTCTCCCGATGGCCGACCTTCTCAAGGCGCCGACTTGTCGGCTCTTAGGGGCGGGTATGACGTCACAGATTGATATGCGAGCGAGCAAGACGGGCAAGGTGCGACATCGCGACATCAGCAAGTCCTGCTCATGATCGGCCGATTGCGATCTCCCAATGCTTGACAGATGTCGCCTAACTCGTCGATGCTATGTTTACAAATAAATGACAACCGCGCGCGACGCGGGTGCATATGCCAGGGAGGAATCGGAAATGCGGATCTGTCCGAATGCATTATTGCGCCCGTTTGCCGGCGCTGTGGCTGTCCTCGCCGTGACGGCCTTCGCTGGTGAACCTCTGAAGGCCGCCGAGCCCATCGTTCTCTCGATCATCGATACCGGGGGAGATCTGGCATCTACCCAGGTCATCATCGAGAACTACAAAAAGGCCAATCCCGACAAGATCAAGGAGATCAGGATTCAGCGCGCGCCGGCGCCGGAGTTGCCGGCCAAGATCAAAGCTCAGCAGGATGCCGGACGGCTGGACATCAACCTTGTGCTGACTGGACAGGACGGTGGTGCGTTTCTCGCGGCCAACAACCAGTTGATCAAGATTCCTGATTTTGAGAAGCTGTTTCCGCGCGATGAGATGACGCCTGCCGGCAAGGCGCTATACGACGAAGGCCGCGATTATATGGTGCCGTCGGTGGGCAACGCCGGCGGGCCGGTGTTCGTCTACAATCCCAGCAAGGTGCCCAACCCGCCGAAAACCGCCGAAGAATTGTTGGCCTGGGCAAAGGCAAATCCGGGCCGGCTGATGTATGCGCGTCCGGCGAATAGCGGACCGGGTCGGTCGATCGTACTGGGCATGGCGCACATTCTAAATGACTCGAAGCCACTCGATCCCGACAAGGGGTGGGACAAGACCTGGGCCTATCTGAAGGAGCTTGGGCAGTACGTCGAATACTATCCGACGGGCACCGCGATCACATTGAAGGAATTCGCCCAGGGGCAACGCTGGATCATCGCCGGCATCATGGAATGGGACATGAAGCCGCGTGCCCAGAGCGTCATCCCGCCGGACTCCAAGATCACCATCCTTCAGAACACGACCTTCGTGGTCGACGGACATTACTGGTGCATCCCCACAGGCGTGCCGAAAGAACAGGTCGACGTCATTCTCGATCTCATGAAGTTCATGCGCCGACCGGAGCAGCAGGTGCTTTCCTGGCCGGGCTTCATTGGGCCGACGATCACCGCAGCCACCATGGAAAAGGCGCCCAAGGAGATTCAGGAACTGGTGAAGGAGTTTTGGCGGCCCGAATACGACGAAGTCGGCACCAAGTGGAAAGTATCCCCGCCGCTCGGCGTGAAGGAATTGAGCTACGCGATGGATCGTTGGGACCGGGAAGTGGGCGCAAACCAGGTCAAGAAGTAATCAATTCGATGAGCGTGTGGGTCCGCATGCACGGACCCGCCGGTGGCTGTGTTGCTTCTTACTCAGAAACGGGACGACATGAACGGGCCGGGAGATACGTTGGACTCGCTGAAGCTTGGAATCACCAAGCGCTATGGCAACAAGACCGTACTGGACAACCTTGAACTCGATATCCGAAAGGGCGAGTTCGTCACCTTCCTCGGACCGAGTGGATGCGGAAAGTCGACGGCCTTGTCGATCGTCGCTGGCCTGATTGCGGCGACCGAGGGCGAGATCAGGCTCAATGGAGCGCGGGTCGATCATCTGCCGCCCGAGAAGCGTGCGTTCGGAATGGTGTTTCAAAACTACGCGCTGTTTCCTCACATGACGGTCTTCGACAACGTTTCGTTCGGGCTCACCTTGAAGCCATTGTCGAAGGAGGAGATCAAGAAGCGTACCGATGCGATGCTCATGCTGGTGCAATTGACGGGCTATGAGGAGCGCTATCCGGGCCAGCTCTCCGGTGGTCAGCAGCAACGCGTTGCGATTGCGCGGGCCCTCGTGTTGCATCCGCGCCTGATGCTGTTCGACGAGCCGCTATCAAATCTCGATGCCAAGCTGAGAGTCGAGATGCGGGCGGAGATCAAGCAGATCCACGCCGCGCTGGGGCTGACGTCGATCTACGTGACCCACGACCAGGCCGAAGCACTGTCACTGTCGGACAGGATCGTTGTGTTGCGCAATGGCGTCCTGATGCAGTCGGGTACCCCACAGGAAATCCACGACCGGCCCAAGAATGTCTTCGTGGCGGACTTCATGGGTTTCCGGAATTTCTTCAAGGTCAGGATCGCGTCAGTGTCCAACGGAATCGCCGAGGGCGTCGGTGACGGAATCTGCATTCGGGCGCGGGCGGGGGCCGATGTGCGCGTGAATACCGACATGGTGATGGCGATACGTCCAGACGATATCCGGGCCGGCGGTGAGGTGGTTTCCGGTGCCGAAGATGTTAGTGGCCGTGTCGAAGTGGTCGAGTATCTCGGTCGGGAACAGGAAGCCGCCATACGCATCAATGACAATACGCGAGTCTGGTTACGCACCGCCGAGGCGATACGAACCGCCGACACGATTGGCCTTCAGTTTCCGATCGACAAGGTCGTCTTGCTTCCTGCGGAATAGGCGAGAAAATAATGCGCGCCGTAGCCAACGATGAGAAGAGCGAATTCGACGCGCTGGCATTCTTCTGTTTGCTGCCGTCCTTGCTCTACGTTCTCTGCATGTTCGTCTATCCGTTTCTGTATGGTGTCTATCTCAGTCTTCAGCCGCAAAAGGTTGGCGGCTTCAGCCTCGCGAACTATCTCACCTTCTTCAGCGATCCCTATCAGTATGGTACGATCTGGATCACCTTCAGTCTGGCGATTCCCACTACGATCGTTGTCCTTCTGCTCGCTCTTTGGCTGGCTTACGGCATGCGCCGGGGCATTTTCATGGAACGGACCGTGACGACGATCTTGATCATGCCTATTTCGCTTGGCGTGATCCTGCTGTCGGAAGGTATCTTGGGCTTCTATGGTTCCCAGGGTTGGTTCAATCAGGTCCTTCTCGGATTAGGGCTTATCAAAGAGCCGTTCATTCTGACCCATAACTACGCTGGCGTTATGCTGGCGTTGTTCATGCAGCAGTTTCCGTTCTGCTTCCTGATGCTGCTCGGATACATATCCGGCATCGACCCCAGCCTTGAACGCTCGGCGCGGATGCTTGGTGCGACACCTTCGATTGTCTTCCGACGCGTGATGTTGCCGCTCATCGCGCCCGGTCTTGCCATCGCATTCGCACTGGTGTTCGTCATGAGCTTTGCGGTCTTTCCCTCGGCCATCATGCTCGGGCAGCCGGCGGGTACCACGCGCACGATCTCTATTGCGGCCTATCAGAAGGCCTTCGAACAATATGACATGTCGGCTGCTTCCGCGATCGCAGTGATTATGGGCCTGTGTCAGCTGGCAGCGCTGCTGGTGATCATCCTGTTCCGTCGCCGGTTGTCGCCGGCAGCGACCATGGGCGTCGGAAAGAGATAGGGCCGCACAATGCGAAGCAGAATGTGGAAGCTCTCGCTCTATCTGTTCATTGTGGGTTTCATCCTCAACATGCTTGGGATCGTGTCGCATGTTGTCGTGAGCTCGTTTGCCAAGCGTTGGTTCGGCGGCCTGCTGCCGCCGGCCTATACGACGGACTGGTTCGCTTATGCGTGGAAGAATTTCGATCTGGGGCAGGTGTTAGGTGTCACGCTGCTAATCGTAGTCGTTGTCGTCTTCCTTGCATTGGCCATTGGATTTCCGGCCGCTTACATTCTTGCGCGACGAAATTTCCGATTCAAATCGGTCATTCTGCTGCTGTATTTTCTGCCGCTGGTCATCCCACAAATGACTTACGGGATTCCGCTGGCGACTACTCTTTACCGATACGGGGTCGGCGGATCCGTCGTCGGCGTGATTCTGGCGGTCCTGGTGCCGATGGTCCCGTTGGCCGTCTTCGTGTTGATGCCATTTTTCGAGCAGATCAGCGTCAATCTGGAATGGAGCGGGTCAATGCTTGGCGCAAGCCGGGCTCAGATTTTCAGGCGGATTCTGTTTCCCCTGATGGTACCGGGAATACTGACCGCCGGCGTCCTTGTGCTGGTCAATACGATATCGAATTTCGAGCTCGCATTTCTTCTCGGCGGCGGTGGATCGCAGACGCTCGTCGTCGCGTTATTCTACAACATGTTTGCCGGTGGTGTCCGCCCCGTCTATTCCATCGATGCCATGGCCGTGATCTACATGGTGATGGTCATGACGCTGCTTCTGATCGCATTGCGGTTCGTGCGCCCGACACAGATGGTGTTCAAGCTCGACAAGTAAATTCATATTTGAGGCTGCGCGTGCTTGGTCATCGCCAAGGTTGGCTCATCGCGCAAGGCGGACAGGAACCACCTGCCGAAGCATGGAGCCGGACCTAGCAACTGGCATCGACTTTTGTCGCGATCTTGAACCTGCCGTTCGAGGCGTGCAGATGCATGGAACGTTGAACAGTCCGATGACGAGCAGCCGGCTGGGTTCTCGTTCGCATATTGGTTCATGGGCATCAGCGCGGTCCTACGGGCGCCTGCTTCCAAATTGAATTTCGTGACTTTGCGGATACGTTGTACTTTGCGCTACACCGGCTTGGAACTTAATCCACCAACCGACGGGGTAACGGTGCAGATCATCTTCGCGCCGATCACTTTGACAACTGATGCGCCTGGCCAGACTCCGACTGGTGATCGGAAGCTGCTGTCGATCGTTTCGGCGCTGAGATGGATTCAGCGCTACGTTGGAGCTGAAACCCGCGCGTCCCCTCAATGGGTTGACGTCGTCAGCAGGCTAGCTGCTGCGAGCGAAGATCCGGTCAGCACTGTTGACGCTAGGAATGCACTTCACGATGCAATGGTTGCCTATGGTTGGGCCAAGCGGAGCATCCATTGATTTCGTTTTGGCAAGGGGCCGCGTGTGTCAGCCGCCGACATAGATATTGCCAGTATGACGGATTCAATCCGGCGCTGCGCGTGGCTGATGCGGAAATTCGATCGCTTCTGTTGCGGTTCATTTACCTGAGCGCCGCGGCGCTTCGGGAAATGTTTTCCGCCAGGGTCTGAAGTCTTGGTAAAAAGGTTTTGAGCAATTCACGTCGATCAATTGCAGAGATAAAATAAGTCATTCCTACTGTCGCAAGCACCTTGTCTCCACTCATGAACAAACCGGTTCATCCCCTCGCCAGCGATGTTCGACGCCGTGGCGTGATCTCGCGTGGTGGAATCGCCGAATTCCCTCCCTACATATGCAGTCCTAGATGCCGCGTCCGCGGCGGTTTGGCATGATTTGCTGCCGAGAGATAGTCGTTCCCCTATGACCCCACCCAATGTCCTCCGCGACTTCGTCGATCGCCATCAACGTCTGTTTGTCCTGACCGGTGCGGGCTGCAGCACCAATTCGGGCATTCCCGATTATCGCGACACCGACGGCAACTGGAAGCGGACGCAGCCTGTGACCTTTCAGGCCTTCATGGGCGAGGAACTGACGCGGCAGCGCTACTGGGCACGCAGTCTCATTGGCTGGCGTCGGTTCGGTCATGCGCGGCCGAACGATGCACATCATGCGCTGGCGCGGCTCGAACAGTTCGGCAGATGCGAGGTGCTGCTCACGCAGAATGTCGACCGGTTACATCAGGCGGCCGGCAGCAAGAAGGTTATCGACCTCCACGGCCGGCTCGACCTGGTGCGCTGCATGGGCTGCGAACGCCGGATTCGGCGAGACGAGTTTCAGCACGAGATGGGTCGCTTGAACGCGGGATGGCTGGACCTCGATGCGGCCGTTGCGCCCGATGGCGATGCCGATCTGGAGGGCGTCGATTTCGCATCCTTTGTCGTGCCGGCTTGCGAGATCTGCGGCGGCGTCCTCAAGCCGGATGTCGTGTTCTTTGGCGAGAGCGTGCCGCGCGACTTCGTCGATGCCGCGCTCGGCCACTTGCAGAACGCCGATGCCATGCTGATCGCCGGTTCGTCTTTGATGGTATATTCCGGCTTTCGCTTCGTGCAAGCGGCGGTGCGCGCGGGGATTCCGATTGCCGCGGTCAATCTCGGCCGCACGCGCGCCGACGAGTTTCTCAGCTTCAAAGTCGAAGATCGCTGCGAGGACGCGCTCGCATTTCTGCTTCAGCGGGCGGATGCGCCCTGACGGCGCAAGCCTCGGCTCAGGCTGCCAGATCCCACAGTCGCGGACAGCCGCGCAGAACCACGGCGCGGCCCGTGGGTGTCAGCGCCGGATCGGTGTCCGATAGCGCAACCAGTCCCATCGCAACCAGCTGATCGAGAACGTAACGGTTCAGCTTGGCCGGTGGCAGGATCGCGGGGCGAAGCCTCCGCAATGTGTCCCACTGGTTTTCGGTGAGCTGATATTCGGTCTCGGTCGACATGGTGTCCTGCTTGGATGAATCAGTGCATTCAGTGCGTATGGCTTACGGAACCCGCATGACCTTGATGCGACATCGCGGGGGCGAAATCTGGAAATCACCGGATTGTTGGGCGGCGCCAAAACGCTGCTTTTGCGCAGCTGTCACATGGACGTGCAACAGAACGCGCGAACACATGCGCGAATCACGGCGTGCTCAGACCTAATGAAAAGTAGAACAATGTGCCACCCGCATTGAAAAATATCATGCAGCTGATGCGTACGCGCCTCAGCTGGAGGTGGCTTGGCGCGCTCCTTAGCATAGCAATTGCTACGATTGCGTTTATGGCGCTGACCAAGGCGCTCAAGGGCGTGGATTTCGCCCACGTGCTGTCTGCCATGCACATGGTACCGCCAAGCAGCATCGCACTCTCGCTGGTGTTGGTGGCGATCTCCTATGGCAGCCTGACGCTGTATGACTGGCTGGCGCTGCAGATGATCGGGCGGGGGGACATTCCCTTCAGGATTGCAGCGCTGGCCAATTTCACCAGCTATCCGATTTCGCACGGAACCGGCGCAGTGCTGCTGGTGTCATCGGCCGTGCGCTACCGGATCTATGCACCGCACGGCATCGGCCCCGCCGGCGTCGCCCGCATCTGCTTTCTCACCGGCCTGACCTTCTGGCTCGGCAATCTCACCGCGCTGGCGCTCAGCACCCTGCACGAGCCGGGCGCCATCAGCCGGATCGATCAGCTTTCGCCCGAAATCAACCGTTTCATCGCGGTGGCAATTCTCGTGGGTATCATCGCTTATGTCGGCTGGACGTGGAACGGTATGCGGACACTCGGCGGTCGCACCTGGTCGGTGCCGGTGCCGAGCGGGCGCAACGTGTTCTTTCAGATCGGCATCGGGCTCGTCGATCTCGGCGCGGCGGCACTGGCGATGTATGTGCTGATCCCGGAGACGATGGATGTTGGCGTCGCGCAGGTGATCGTCGTCTTCATCGCCGCGACGCTATTGGGATTCGCCAGTCATGCACCCGCCGGCATCGGCGTGTTCGATGCAACGATCTTGGTCGGGCTTGGCGGCGAACATACCGAGCAGCTGCTGGCTGTGCTGCTGCTGTTCCGGCTGTTCTATCACCTGATTCCGTTCGTGCTGTCGCTGACGCTGTTCGGCGCCGTTGAAGCCTACCGGAATGTCAACAGACGCAAGCTGGCCTGAATTACGTCGGCAGCGTCAACACCGCAGACTGCGCGTAGCCGCGGAACGGGCGATTGAAATCGAGATTGGCGTGATGACGCTCGGCGAGCGCCTTCAGCACATCGAGAAGCTCGCGGCGCGGCGTCACGTCGAACAGTGTCAGCCAGTGCAACAGCAGCTTGCTCGCGATCTTCGGTAACCGCTCCTGATGGCCGAAATCGACGATGTGTAGTCGCCCGCCAGGCTTGAGCTGCGATACGGCGTGGTCGAGCACATCCTGCCAGCTCGGGATCATCGAGAGGCTGTAGGAAATCATGACGTGATCGAATGACGGAACGGCGAAAATGCGCGACGGATCGAAATTCGTCGCATCGCCATGGGCGACGCGGACGGTATCCGTAAGGTCGTTGCGCGCAATTGACGCGATCGCTGTGGTCAGCATCTCGGTCGAAATATCGATGCCGTAAAATACCGCTTGTGGATATCTGCGGGCAGCCTGAACGAGATTGCGGCCGGTGCCGCAGCCGACCTCCAGCACTGTCGCGCCCGGCGCGGGTGCCAGTTCGGCGATGAGCTGATCGCGACCGAGCAGATAATACCGGCGCGTTGCGTCATAGATGAAGCGCTGCCAGCGATACATCCGGTTCATGCGCTGGGTGGCCTCGTTCGACCATGCGGGCAGACCGCCGTCTTCGTATTCGGAGACAATCGTCATGGCGCACCTCATCGCATCCGGATGAGCGATCCATTTCATCGCAACACGACAGCGGTGTGACAGTGGTTTCGTCGCGGTAATCGGCCGAAATTTAGAATGACTGTCGCAAAACCGCAGTCTGCGCTTGATAAAAATTTCAGATTGTCGATTCGAAGGGTCCAAGAAGCCGATGAATACGCATCTGATCGCCGACGCTGTTCGCAATAGCCGTGGTCGCGAGGAAACGACGATTTGGGACAGGCTGTTCGCCTTCTGGTTCCGCCGGCTGGTCTATACCCAGATCTGGGAAGATCCCGAAGCCGACATGGCGGCGCTGAAGCTGGCGCCCGGTTCGACGATTGTCACGATTTCCAGTGGCGGCTGCAACGCGCTGTCCTATCTGTCGGCGAAGCCCGAGCATGTCTACGCAGTCGATCTCAACGAGGCGCATCTGTCGCTGCTGAAGCTGAAGCTCGCCGGCCTGCGCGCGCTGCCGAACTATCAGGACTTCTGGAAATTCTTCGGCGAAGGCGCATCTGATACCAATGTGGGCCTCTATCGCGAGCGGCTGCGGCCGCTGCTCGATGCCGAAGCGCGCGGCTATTGGGACGAGCGCGATATCCAGGGCCGCCCGCGCTACGGTTACTTCAGTGACGGCTTCTATCGTCATGGCGCGCTCGGCCGCTTCATCGGCTTCGCGCATACGCTGGCGAAGCTCGCCCGCATCGATCTCAAGGCGTTGTTGCACGAGGACAAGCAGTCCCCGGCGCGCAAGCGCGCGCTGGAACGACTGCACTGGCTGTTTCATTCGCGGCTCGCTCGTATGATGACGAAGACGCCGGCGCTGTTGTTCAGCCTCGGCATCCCGCCGCAGCAGCGCACGCTGCTGGGCGGCAACCAGCCGCTCAACGAAGTGCTGCATCAGCGTCTGCTCGCTCTGATCGACGTGCATCCGAACGCCAACAACTATTTTGCCTGGCAGGCGCTGAGCCGCAGCTATGTCGGCCCCGGTGACAAGTGCTTGCCGCTCTATCTGCAGCAGAGCCGTTACGCGGATACCGCCGGCCGCGCCGCTCTGGTCACGCCGGTGCATGCCAATCTGCGCGTGTTTCTGGAGAGCCTTCCGGCTCGCCAGATCGACGCGGTCGTACTGCTGGATTCGCAGGACTGGATGGCGCCGGATGAAATCCGTGCGCTGTGGGACGCGATCGACCGCGCCGGCAAGGACGGCATCCGGGTGATCTTCCGCACCGCCGGTGCCGAGTCGCCGCTGGACGATCTGGAACATGCATCGCTGCGTGAGACGTGGCAGCGCGATGAGGCGCGCAGTGCCGAAGGTCTGGCTGCGGATCGTTCGGGCATCTATGGCGGGTTTCATCTGTATACGCGGAAGGCGTAGGCGTTGCTGTCTTAACCTCTCCCCGCAAGCGGGGAGAGGTAAGAAGCGAGCACGTGAACGTCACACCCCCAGATAAATCTGCTGGATATACTTGTCGCCAGCAATCTCCGCAGACGTCCCCTCACGGATCGTCCGTCCATGCTCCAGCACATAGACGCGATCCGCGATCCGCAGCGTTGATGTAGCGTCCTGTTCGACGATCAGGATCGCGGTGCCGTCTCTCCGGATTTGCTGGATCGAGTCGAAGATCAGCCCCTTCAGCCGCGGCGCGATGCCGACGGACGGCTCATCCAAAAGCAATAGCTCGGGCCGGCCCATCAGCGCGCGGCCGATGGCTACCATCTGCTGTTCGCCGCCGGACAATGTGCTGGACTGTTGCCATTGCCGTTCGCGCAGCACCGGGAATAGCGTGAAGACGCGCTCCAGGTCCTTCTCGACGTCCGCGTTGTTCTTGCGCAGGTAAGCGCCGAGCTGCAGGTTCTTCAGCACCGACAATTCCGAGAACAGTTTTCGCCCCTCGGGACAGTGGCAGATGCCCTTGGCAACGACGTTATATGGCTCGATCGGATGCAAGGACGCATCCTTGAAATTCAGTGTGCCTTGCGATGCGATCGAGCGCGAGATCGCTTTCAGCAGCGTGGTCTTGCCGGCGCCATTGGGGCCGAGCACGCCGATGAGTTCGCCTTTCTCGACCCTGATGGAGACGGATTCGATCGCCAGCGCCTTGCCATAGCTGACCTTGAGATCGGCGACTTCAAGCAGAGGCATGGGCTTCCTCCGTCTTGCCGATATAGGCTTCGATCACCTTCTCGTTCTTCACGATTTCTTCCGGTGGGCCGACGGCGATGATCTCGCCGAAATTCATCGCGATCACGCGCGATACCAATGCCATGAACTCGCGCAGCTTGTGTTCGATCAGCAAAATAGTGAGGTTCTCCTCGCGATGCAGCCTGCGGATCAACTGTGCCAGTTGTTCGATCTCGCTGCTGCCAAGCCCTGCGAAGGGCTCGTCGAGCAGCAACAGGTCCGGCCGGGTCGCCAGCGCACGGGCGATTTCGAGCCGCCGCAGGTCGCCGTAAGGCAGCGTCTCCACCGGCTCCTTGTCGCGTCCGCCGAGACCGACCTGTCCCAGCAGATAGCTGGCGCGCGCCTCCTTGTCCTTGTCCTCGCTGGCGCGCGGCGACATGCAGGCCACCAGCACGTTCTCCAGCAGGTTCATGCCGACGAAAGGCCGGGTGAGCTGGAAGGTGCGCGCCATGCCGCGATTGACCACCTTGTAGGGGGCAAGCTCGCGCACCAGTTCGCCGTTGAAGTGAATGGTGCCGGTTGTCGGCTGCATGAAGCCGGTGAGGATGTTGAACAGTGTGGTCTTGCCGGCGCCGTTGGGGCCGAGAATGCCAGTGAACTCGCCTTTCTTCAGCGTGAAGCTCGCGTTCTTGACTGCGGTCAGGCCGCCGAAGCGCTTGGTCACGCCGTTGACTTCGAGCAGGTCAGTCATCGCAGGCGCTCCGTCAGCCGGCGCCAGAGCGGCGCGATCAGTCCATTAGGCAGGAAGAACAGGATCAGCATCAGGGTCAGCGTGTAGATCCATAGCCGGTATTCGCCGAAGCCGCGCAGCATCTCGGTGAGCAACGTCAGGAGGATCGCGGCGACGGCGGCGCCATAGATCGAACCGATGCCGCCGACATAGACCATGATGATCACCGTGATGGAGACCACGACCGAGAACAGCGGCGGTGACACCTGTAGCTGATAATGCGCATAGAGCGCGCCGCCCAGACCGGCGAAACCGGCCGAGATCATCAGCGACACGATCTTGTAGAAGGTGACGTTGATGCCGGCTGCCTGACAGGTCGCCTCGTCGCCGCGGATCGCGCGGAGTAGTAATCCCCAATGCGACTGCGCCAGCAGCGTCAGCGCGATCACTGTGACCGCGAGAATCGCCAGCACGAACCAGTAGTAATGCAGCGGGTTCTTCATGAGGGGATCGAGGCCGTAGATGCCTTCCTCGCCGCCGGTATATTCCCAGAAGATCAGACACAGCCGCTGCAGGATCGCGGAGGCGGAGAGCATCGCCAGCGCGAAATATGGCCCGCGCAACCGCAATGTCGGGAAACCGACCAGCAGGCTGAAGGCGATGGCGATCACCACGCCGAGCGGCAGGCTGACCCACGGATTTGTCGACCAGATCGAGGACAGGAAACCGGCCGTATAGGCGCCGGCGCCGATGAACAGCGAATGGCCGAAATTCTCGCGCCCGGTGAGGCCGGACATGAAGTCCCAGCTCGAGGCCCAGATGCCGTAGATCACGCAGACCGTGAGCACGCCGGTGAGATAGTTGCTGGCGGCGAACATGGGCAGCAGCGCGAGAAAGGCGACCACGAGGATGCCGCCTGCGATGTCTATGGGGGCGATGCGTTTCATGTCAGAATGCCGCCCGTCGCCCGAGGAGTCCTGACGGGCGTATCATCAGCGTGACGACGACCGCGACCAGCGACACCAGCTCGGTCCATGACGTCGAAATCAGATAGGCGACGATGGTCTCGGAATAGCCGAGGATCAGCGACGCGATGATGCTGCCGGGGATCGAGCCAAGCCCGCCGACGATGACGATGGCGAAGGCCTTCACCATCGGCAGCAGGCCCATGGTCGGCTGCACCGTGAGGAAGGGCGACACCAGTACCCCAGCGAGCGCCGCGGTGCCGGCGGAAATCGCCATCACGATGGAGAAAATGCGGTTGGTCGGGATGCCCATATATTGCGCGGCTTCCGGATCCTGCGATACCGCGAGGATGGCCGCGCCGAGCCGCGTGCGCTGGATGAACAGCCAGAGGCCGAGCAGCACGAGGACACCGGCGACAAGGGCGAGCAGGCGCTGGCCGGAAATATCCACGCCGCCGATCGAGAGCTTGTCAGCCACGAAGGAAGGCACGTTGCGATATTCGGAGCCGAAGGTGATGAACAGCGCCTGTTCGACCGCGAGCGAAACGGCGAGGGTAATCATCAGCACCGCGAGCTGAGACGAGCGCAGCGGACGCACCAGAAAACGCTCCATCACCACGCCGAAGCCGGCGACGATCAGCACAGCAAGTGGTGCTGCGATGAAGAGCGGAACGCCGAGCAGCGAGGTGAGGACATAGGCCGCATAGGCGCCGAGTGCGTAGAACGAGCCATGGGCGAGATTGAGGATGCGGGCGACGCCGAAGATCAGGGTGAAACCAACGGCCAGCATCGCATAGATGGCGCTGGAGACCGCGCCGTAGATCAGAATCTGAAGCATGAGAACCCGCTGTTGAAGACCGGACGGCGGAGGGCGAACTTCTTCGGGCTCGCTTCTCCCGTTTTCCGGCCGGCGAGGGATCGCCGGCCGCGCGGTTACGCTGCGGTCAGATGACCGCCATCAACAAATCAGTTGCTCATCCAGGGCGGTGCGATCATCGGGCCGGTAGCGGCTTCCTTCGGCCAGACCACGACGCGGGCGCCGTCCTTCTGCCACTGCACGAACAGCAGGTTCTGCAGGCCCGGGCCGGTCTTCACGTCGTGTACTTCGTCGAACACCAGCTTGCCGGCGATGCCGACATGATCGGTCTTTTCAAGCTCCTTGATGACCGCATCGGGTTCTATGGAGTTGGCGCGCTTGACGGCGTCTGCATAGACGTACACCGAGTCGTAAGCACCGATTCCGGTATAGACGGGTGCGGTGCCGAAGCGCTTCACGAATTCATCCCAGAACGGAATGGTCTTTGGCGTAAGCGGCGCGCGGATGGCGAACATGCCGACGGTTTCGGCATTGGCCTTGCCGCTGACGCGCGTGAAGAAGTCGGCATCCTGGCTCTTGACGTCGATGCCGCCGATCGGGATCGGCACCTGCGCGTCATGCCACTGCTTGACGAAGATGTCCGATGAGGCATGCGAGAGCACGACGATCAGATACTGCGCGCCGGAATTCTTCACCTTGGCGAACAGCGGTGAGAAATCCGAGGTCGAAGTGTCGAAGAATTCGGCCAGCGTCACGTCGGTGCCGCCGTCGGTCGCGCCCTTTTTCAGGATCGGAACGAGATCCTGCACCCATTTGGCGTTCTCGCCGACGATGGCGATCTTCTTCAGGCCCATCTCGCCTTTCAGCTTGCCGTTGATGAAGTCGACCAGCGCGCGCGCCTGATGCGCCGCGTTGATGGGGAAGGCGCGGAAGATATATTTGTAGTTCTCATAGTCTGTTTTCACCTTTGCGGTGATGGCAGGTGAGGCAGCCCCGACGCCGATATAGATCGTCTTGGCGTTGGAAATATGCGGCAGCTGGGCCAGTGTGACGCCTGACGTATAGCCGCCGATCAGCACGTTGACCTTGTCATCGGCGGTGAGCTTCTTGATTGCAGCGATGCCCTGTTCGGGATTCTCGGTCTCGTCGGCGACAACCATTTCGAGCTTGCGGCCGAGCAATCCGCCCTTGGCGTTGATCTCTTCGATGGCCAGCTTAGCGGCGTTCTGCGTATCGCGGCCGACCTGCAACTGGACCGACGTCGGAATGCCGATCTTGATCGGCGCTTGCTGGGCAGATGCTGGAGCAGCGGAAGCAAGGGCGCCAGCAACAATCATACTCGCAGCCGCAAGCGGCCTCAGAAATGAGTCCATGGTGTCTCTCCCTAGAGGCATCTGGGTCGTTGCCCGATGCTTTTTTGTGTGATCACAGACTGCCAAGTGCGGCGAGAGCAAGTCAAGGAAGATTGCGCGCAGCAACACTGTGTCGCGGATTAAATTGCGAGCATTCACAAAGCGCTTCTTGTTGCGACGCGATCACTGCTTGCATGACATGTAACGATGCTGCGGCGCGGGTGGCACATTGCAAGTTGCGAGCAGGTGCAACATGCGCATTCTCAAGTGGCCGAGTTGGGGGTGGCGTTGGGTACAGCCGGGGCTGCCAAGGGGTGGGACCGCCGACGCAGGTAATAACGGCGGTCCCGTGCCGTGCATTGAAATTCGGGGTTGGAAAGCGACTTCCGCACCCCACTGCGCGACGCGATCGACGCTATCCCAGCCGGGTTTTGTCGCAACTTAAACCAAATCTTAACCTAACCGATTAGGCTTACCTGGCCGGCTTTTCGAGCATTTTTAGTAAAGGTGGAGAATAATCTACTCCGCAGCCCGGGCCAGCAGGGTGATGTCGTTGGCATTGGCGCAATAGTTCTCGTAGTTCGCCGCCGCCGTCTTGGCTGCGAGGTCGGCGCCGCAGGCCCGTTTGTGTGCGCAACTGGCGCAGGCGTGGCGCATCTCCATCATGTCAGGCGGCCGGATCTTGGCAATGGCGGCTTCGTCAAAACCGAGCGCACGGAGCATCTGCGGCAATTCCTCCGCACCGTTCACGCCTCTGCGCACGATCGTATCGAGATCGCTTGGCGCAAGGCCAAGCTCATGGGCCATGCGTTTGAACTCGCCGCTGTCGAGCGCACCGAGTTCGTTGAGCTGGCGACGCTGGATCAACCAGTCGCCAATGCGTTCGATGAGATTGCTGACGACGGGATAGGGCTGGACGGATGTCATGGCGGTCTCCGCTGCTGAGAGTGATTGAGCGAAGGGTCTGCGCAGCAGCGCGGAGTCGCATTGCGCTGGATCAATCGGTGGGTGCGCCATGGACGGTTAGTCTTACCGCCAGAAATGCCTGCGCCGCAGGCACTTTCCGGGGAAACTCGAGGCTGGATTCAACGTTATCCATGCTTAACTTAGAGACATTGTTAGTCCAGAAGCCGGGAACCGGCCTCAGGAGGCGTAAATGAGTTGCAAGCGTTTGAGTATGATTGCGGCCGGCGTCAGTCTGCTGGCGTGCGTCGGTGCCGCGCAAGCGGACACATACAAGCCCGGCGAATTCTTGCTGCTCGACCTGCAGAAGGCCGTGCTGTCGCCGAAACTGCTGGGCCCGCCCGCGTCATTCGAGCAGGTGCAGATCCAGGCCAAGGCCGATGCGAAGGCGAATGTGAAAGCTGATCCGGCGAAGGCAGCACCGCGTCTTGTGCGCGCGCAGTCTGCGAAGCCGGTGGCACAGCGCGCCGCTGCGCAGAAGAAGGTTGCCCGTCGCAGCAATCCGCTGAACGCCAATGCGGCGGACACGCGGGTGCAGGTCTGGCCGTGCCGCACAGGTGGCATCTGCAGCTGGCAGAAATGAAAAGGCGGCGGATTGCTCCGCCGCCCATTCGGTCTTCAGGCTGAGGCCTGAATGATCAGGCCTTGATCTCTTCCACGCCGCACCATTCGGCGATGAACAGCGCCAGCGCCGTCGTCGTCTTCTTCAGCGAGGGCAGGTTGACGCCTTCGTCGAAGCCGTGGACGCCGCGCGAAATGCAGCCGTAGTTCAGCGTCGGCACATTGTCGAACAGCGCGTAGACGCGGCTGTCGAGATAGGCGAGCGAGATTTCCGGCTTGGGCTTCTGGCCGAACACCGCTTCATGCGCCGCGGCCAGCGTGGCTTCTGCATCAGATCCCGGCTTGAGTTCGTAGCCTTCGGCCTGGAAGCCGTTGAAGGTCACGGTCGGCGGGATGTTCGACAGGAACGGATCCTGATGTGCGAAGGCGGCGACGCAGTCGGTGATCTCCTTCTTCGCTGCTTCGGCTGTCTTGCCGGGCAGCAACGAGATGCGGAAGTCCACCTTGCACCAGGCCGGGACCGATGACGCCCAGTCGCCGCCGGCGATCTTGCCGATGTTCAGGTTGACCGGCTTCTCGATGTTCTTGAAGTGCTCGTGCTGGTCCTTGGTCGCATTCCACTTGGCTTCCAGCTTGCGCAATTCGCCGATGATGCGATAGGCGCCGTCGATGGCGTTGGCCCCGGTGCCCATGCGCTGCACATGCACCGGCACGCCGCGGACTTCGACCTGGAACCAGACGACGCCGATATTGGCGCGCGTGATCGTCTCATGCGACGGCTCCGACACCACCACGGCGTCGGCCTTGTAGCCGCGCAGATGCGTCATCAGCGCGCCGTCGCCGGTGGACTCCTCTTCCACCACCGACTGCAGATAGACCGTTGCCGCTGGCTGCAGGCCGAGGCTCTTGAGTGCATCGAGCGCGAAGATGTTGGAGGCGCAGCCGGCCTTCATGTCGCCGGCGCCGCGGCCCTGCATCCAGTCGCCCTGGATCACGGGGTCGTAAGGCGGCGTGGTCCACATGTCGTGGGGACCTTCCGGCACCACGTCGACATGGCCCTGCATGATCAGCGAGCGGCCTTTCTCCTCGCGCGGATAATGCGTGCCGACCACGATCGGCGCAGTCGAATGCAGGTCGTCCCAGGCGCCGGCGCCGGGATGATGGCCGAGCGCGGCGCGATCCATCTCGAAGCGCTCCATCTTGTAGCCGCGCGTTTTCATGGCGCGGAACATGAAGTCCTGCATCGTGTGTTCGTTGCCGCGGGTCGAGACGTGGCGCACCATGTCCTGGGTGAACTTCACCTGGGCATCGAAGCCCTTGTCGACGGCAGCGATGATCTTGTCGCGAAGTGCGGGATCGAGAGCCATTTGTTTTTCCTTTTCTTGTGAGAGGGCTCAGGCAGTCAGCGCGCGTTCGAGCTTGTCCATGCCTTCGTCGAGGATTTCGTCCTGGGCGGTCAGCGGAACGAGCACGCGGATGGTGTTGAAGTTAACGCCGCAGGACAGCAGGATCAGACCTTCTTCGGTGGCCTTCTGCGTCACCTTCTTGGTCAGTTCCGCGTCCGGCGTGTCCGAGCCGCGTTCCTTGACGATGTCGAAGGCGATCATGGCGCCGACATTGCGGATGCTGGCGATCGGCACGAGATCGTTACGCTGCTGCATCTTCTTCAGGCGCGTGGTGATGCGCTCGCCGATATGGTTGGCGCGGTCGACCAACTTCTCTTTCTCGAACACGTCGAGCACGGCCATCGCTGCGGCAATCGCCAGCGGGTTGCCGGCATAGGTGCCGCCGAGGCCGCCCGGATCGGCAGCGTCCATGATCTTCGCCTTGCCGATCACGCCCGACAGCGGGAAGCCGCCGGCGAGGCTCTTCGCCACGGTGATGAGGTCGGGCTTCACGTCGTAATGTTCCATCGCGAACATCTTGCCGGTGCGGCCGTAACCGGTCTGCACTTCGTCGGCGATGAAGACGATTCCATTCTCGTCGCAGATCTTGCGCAGCGCGCGCATCAGTTCCGGCGGGGCCTGGTGGAAGCCGCCTTCGCCCTGCACGGGCTCGATGATGATGGCCGCGACGCGGGCCGGATCGATGTCGGCCTTGAACAGGAAGCTGAGATACTTGAGCGATTCCTCAACCGTGACATCGAGCGGCGCGGCCGGGAACGGCACGTGCCAGACTTCCGGCATGGCTCCGCCAAAGCCCTTCTTGTAGGGGAACACCTTGCCGGTCATGGTCATGGTCATGTGGGTGCGGCCATGGAAACCGCCGGTGAAGGCAATCACGCCGGCGCGGCCGGTGGCGGCGCGGGCCATCTTGATGGCGTTCTCGGTCGCTTCGGCGCCGGTGGTGAAGAATGCGGTCTTGGTGGCGCCGTCGATCGGCGCCAGCTTGTTCAGGCGCTCGGCGAGGGTCACGTAGGATTCATACAGCAGCACCTGGAAGCAGGTGTGGGTGAAGTTCTCCATCTGCGCGCGCACGGCGGCCATGATGGTCGGGTGGCAGTGGCCGGTGTTGAGCACGGCGATGCCGCCGGCGAAGTCGACATAGCGCTTGCCTTCGACGTCCCAGACTTCCGCATTCAGCGCGCGCTGCGCCGAGATCGGAGTGGAATGGCCGATGCCGCGGGGAACGGCGGCTTCGCGGCGCGCGAAGATTTCTGCGTTGGTTGGCATGCGAGTTTGTCCTTCGAGTTTTCTTGGATGTTGTTGGGTGTGGATCAGTGGATGGAGCAGGCTGCTGCGCCGGGCGCTGTAGGCTCCCTCGCCCCGCTCTTGCGGGGAGAGGGGTGGGGTGAGGGGCTCTTGCGATCCGCAAGTGCAGTGCGTGCGATGAGCGCCGTGCCATGCCCCTCACCCGCCGCGAAGACGCGGCGACCTCTCCCCGCGCAGAGCGGGGAGAGGTTAAGAGAGCGCGGCGTGCTGGTGTTCACTCGATAAGTCCAATCACCGCGCGGCTTCGAAACCGGCGAGGGTCGAGGTGAGGTTGGCGCCGAGGATGTCGGAGAGATATCCGCCTTCCTGAACGAGAACGGTGGGCAGGCCCATGCGCGCAACGGCTTCACCGATGCGCTTGAAGCCCGGGGTGGTGACTTTCAGGGCCGCCAGCGGATCGTGCTCGGATGCATCGAGGCCGAGAGCGAGAACCAGAGCCGTCGGTGCAAACGACTTGATGGTCTTCTCGGCGACAGCAAGCGCGTCGATGAAACCGTCATCGCCGGTGCCAAGCGCGAGCGGAATATTGAGATTGGTGCCGAGACCGTTGCCTTCGCCCTTCTCATGGGCATAGCCCCAGACGAAGGGGTAGTAACCGACGGGATCGGCATGGATCGACACCGTCAGCACGTCTGGACGCGCATAGAAGATGCCCTGTGTGCCGTTGCCGTGATGCACGTCGACATCGAGGATCGCGACGCGCTCGTGCTTGGTGCGCAGATGCTCGGCGGCGATGGCCGAATTGTTCATGAAGCAGAAGCCGCCGGCCATGTCGCGATAGGCGTGGTGGCCGGGTGGGCGACACAGCGCGTAGACGGCGTCCTCACCGTCCATCACCATCTGCGCCGCGGTGACGGCGACGTCGGTGGAGGCGCAGGCACCAAGCCAGGTGCCAGGACCGATCGGTGCTGCGGTATCCGCGGTGTGCCAGCCGAGCTTGCCGGTGATGTGGGTGGGATAGCTGCCCGCCACGCGGTTCGGGTGGATATTGGCGATCATTTCCGGGCCGTAATCCGGCAGCTTGATCCATTCTTCCCAGGCGCCTTCGAGGAAGCGCAAATATTCCGGCGAGTGCACGCGGGCACGTGGGCCCTGGCCGAATTCGGTCGGCGCGACGATCGTGTGCTTGCCGTCGGCGAGGCCTTTCAGCAGGCGCTCGGCGCGCTCCGGCTGCTCGGTGGTTTTACGGACCTGACCGCGCACTAGGAAGAACTGCGGATCATGGCTCTTGTGCTTGTCGGAATACACTGCCTTCACGTAGCGGCTCCATTCGTTGAGGAGGGAAGTTCGCGGACCAGCTTGCCGACTTCGCGCCAGGCAGCGCCGATATGATAGTCGATCCGCGCGGTGATGATGTCGGCATGCCCCTGTTCGAGCACTTCGAGCAGCGCCTCATGGGTCTGCGCAATCCGATGCGGATCGTCATAGAGCCGGCCGATCAGACCGATCGTCATCCGCAGTTCCGAAGCGAGATCGTCGAACAATCGCAACAGGCGTTTGCTGCCGGCAATTTCGCAGATCATGCGATGAAATTTGTAATCTTCCTCGATCTGTCGCGCGTGATCGTCGATCGCGGCAGTCTCATGCATGACGTCGATCTGCCGGCGCAGCATGTCGCGATTGGCAGGCGTCATGTTCTTGGAGGCCAGCACGCCGGCATGACATTCGACGCAAATGCGCAGGTCGTAGACCTCGTCGATATCCGTCGCTTCGAGCTTGCGGACGAAGAAGCCGCGGCGTGGATGTGAGACCAGCAGGCCCTGTTGCTCGAGCAGCCGTGCAGCTTCACGGACAGGGGCGCGGCTGACGCCGAGTTCGCGGGCGATGCCGGCTTCGACGACTTTGGCGCCGGGCAGCAGCTGCCCCTTGATGATGGCCTGGGTCAGGATGCGTGCGACCTGCCCGACAAGATCGGTGTCGGCGAGGGCGGTCAGACCAACTGGAGGAGACATCAAACGCATGCGGGGGACCCGTTTCTTCCCCTGTACAAGAATTAATCGTCGATTGTCGACAGTTTAATCTTGCGAGCTGCCATGCGATTGTGTTTCCTGCCCGCACCTTAAAAAAAGCCGGGAACCGCGCCTGTGAATATGCACGCAAACCTTACGCCGACCCTCGATGCCGCCAAGCAGGTCCGTATCGACCTCGCCGCTGCCTATCGCCTGATCCATCGCCTCGGCCTCGATGACAGCATTTACACGCATATTTCGGTGCGCGTCCCCGGCACCCAGGACCGCTTCCTGATCAATCCCTATGGCATGCGCTTCGAGGAAGTGACGGCCGGCAACCTCGTCACCGTCGACGTCGACGGTAAAGTTGTCGACGATCCGCTCGGCCTCGGTATCAATCCGGCCGGCTTCACCATTCACAGCGCCGTTCACGCCGCCCGCCACGACGCGCAGTGCGTGCTGCATACGCATACCGTTGCCGGTGTCGCCGTGTCGTGCCTGAAGGACGGTCTGCAGCCGCTGAACCAGTGGTCGATGCAGTTCACCGACCGCATCGCCTATCATGACTTCGAAGGCATCGCGCTAGACCTGTCCGAGCGCGAGCGTCTGGTCGCCGATCTCGGCGACAAGATGGTTCTCATCCTGCGCAACCACGGCCTGCTCACCTGCGGCCGCTCGGTCGGTGAGGCCTTCAAGCTGATGTTCAACATGGAGCGCTCCTGCCGCGCGCAGCTCGCGATTCTTTCAACCGGCGCAGAAGTCATTCGCCCGTCCCACGCCATTGCCGCACACACCGCCGGCCAGTATGACCGCGGTTACGACAAGGTGCATGGCACCGAAGGCGGCAAGCCGGACAGCGAGTGGGAAGCGTTCAAGCGCATGCTTGATCGCACGGACGCCGATTACAAGAATTGATCCGACTTCCGCTACACATCGTCAACTGATCTGGGTTACGTGCCAACCGGCACTAAGGGGAAAGATATGTTGAAGAAATTTGTATTGGCTTTGGCACTGAGCACCGTGAGTACAATGGCGCTCGCGCAGGAGCCGAAGATGGGCGGCACCATCAATGCGGTGATCCAGCCTGAACCGCCGGGCCTGATGCTCGCGCTGGTTCAGAACGGCCCGACCCAGATGGTCTCGGGCAACATTTATGAAGGCCTGCTGCGCTACAGCAAGACACTGGAGCCGCAGCCCGGTCTCGCCGAGAGCTGGACCATCAGCCCGGATGCCAAGACCTACACGTTCAAGCTCAAGCAGGGCGTGACCTGGCACGACGGCAAGCCGTTCACCGCGGCCGACGTGCTGTTCTCCATCGAGACGCTCAAGGTCACCCACGCCCGCGCGCGCAATAACCTCGTGCAGCTCGACAAGGTCGAAGCGCCGGACGATTACACCGTCGTCTTCACGCTGAAGCAGCCCTTTGGCCCCTTCATCGGCATCTTCGAAGTCGGCTCGATGCCGATCATCCCGAAGCACATCTATGAAGGCTCCGACGTCAAGACCAATCCGGCGAACAACACGCCGATCGGTACCGGCCCGTTCATGTTCAAGGAATGGAAGAAGGGCTCGTTCATCCAGCTGGTGAAGAACCCCAACTACCACGTCCAGGGCAAGCCCTATATCGACGGCATCTACTGGCAGATCATTCCGGACGCCGCTGCGCGTTCGGTGGCCTACGAGACCGGTAAGGTCGATGTGCTGCCCGGCGGTTCGATCGAGAACTTCGACGTGCCGCGCGTGAGCAAGCTGCCGAATACCTGCGTCACCGGCGACGGCTGGGAGTTCTTCTCGCCGATGGCCTGGATGTGGCTCAACAACCGCACCCCCGTGCTCGCCAACAAGAAGGTTCGTCAGGCGATCATGTATGCGGTGGACCGCGAATTCGCCAAGGACGTGATCTGGAACGGTCTCGGCAAGGTGGCCACCGGCCCATCGTCGTCGGCGATCAAGTTCTACACCGACAACGTGCCGAAATACCCCTACGATCCGGCCAAGGCCAAGGCGCTGCTGAAGGAAGCCGGCTACAAGGGCGAGAAGATCCGCCTGATGCCGCTGCCCTATGGCGAGACCTGGTCGCGCTGGGGTGAAGCTGTGAAGCAGAACCTCGTCGACGTCGGCATGAATATAGAGACCATCGCCACCGACGTGCCTGGTTCGAACCAGAAGAACATGGAGTGGGATTACGATATCTCCTTCACCTATCTCTATCAGTACGGCGATCCGGCGCTCGGCGTTGGCCGCAATTACGTGACGAGCGCGATCCAGAAGGGCCAGCTGTTCAACAATCTCGAGGGATACTCCAATCCCGAGGTCGACAAGCTGTTCGAAGAGGGCGCCGTCGCCACGCCGGATTCGAAGCGCAAGGAAATCTACGAGAAGGTCCAGAAGATCCTCGTCGAGGATGTGCCTGTGGCATGGCAGCTTGAACTGCAGTTCCCGACCATCACGAACTGCAAGATCAAGAACCTGATCACCACCGGTATCGGCGTCAATGACGGTTTCCGCGACGCCTGGATCGACAAGTAAGCTTTCAGCCTGATGCCCGTGACGATCTCTGTGATCGTCACGGGTTTTCTTTGTGTACTCTGACCTGAATGCGATGGACCTCTGAT
Organism: Tardiphaga robiniae; assembly: GCF_013359755.1. Lineage (GTDB taxonomy): Bacteria > Pseudomonadota > Alphaproteobacteria > Rhizobiales > Xanthobacteraceae > Tardiphaga > Tardiphaga robiniae. The sequence continues at coordinate 419,522 of NZ_JABMCJ010000092.1, forward strand.
GCTGTCATTCGTTGCCCAGAGGATCGTGAAGGGCGTGTTCGTCCTGCTTGCGATCATCGTGATGAACTTCTTCCTGATCCGCCTTGCGCCAGGCGATCCCGCAGCGGTGATGGCCGGTGAGGCCGGCGCCAGCGATGAGCAATTCGTCCAGCAGCTGCGCGAAAAGTTCTCACTGGACAAACCGCTGCCGGAGCAGCTGTTCATTTACGTGAAGGGTGTCGTCACCCTCGACCTCGGTTTCTCGTTCCGCCAGCAGATGCCGGTCGCGAAGCTGATCGCCGAGCGTCTGCCGGCGACGCTGCTGCTGACGCTGACGGCGTTCGGCATATCGCTGTTGCTGGGCATCACATTCGGTACGCTGGCCGCGAGATTTGCGGGGACATGGGCGGACACCGCCATCACTGTCTCGGCGCTGCTGTTCTATGCCACGCCGATCTTCTGGGTCGCGCTGATGTCGATCCTGCTGTTCTCGGTCTATCTCGGCTGGCTGCCGAGCTTCGGCTACGAGACCGTCGGTGGAAACTTTACCGGATGGGCACATGTGAAAGACGTGGCCCTGCATCTGGTGATGCCGGCGATGACCATCGGCCTGTTCTTCATGGCGACCTATACGCGCATGACGCGCGCCTCGATGCTTGAGGTCAAGCGGCTGGATTTCGTCAAGACCGCCCGCGCCAAGGGCCTGCGCGACAACATCATCCAACGCCGCCACGTGCTGCGCAACGCGCTGCTGCCGGTGGTGACGCTGGCCGGCGTCCATTCCGGTACGTTGGTGGGCGGCGCGGTGCTCACCGAGACGGTGTTTGCATGGCCCGGCATCGGCCGGTTGCTTTATGAGGCGCTCTTGCAACGCGATTATAACCTTCTGCTCGGCGTCTTCGTGGTCTGCTCGGCGATGGTCCTGATCTTCAACCTCGTCACCGACCTCGTTTATCGGCTGGTCGATCCACGCATCGAGTTTGCATCATGAAGAAGTTCTGGAAATTGATGCTGCGCAATCCCGGCGGCGTTATCGGTCTGGTCATCATCACGCTTGCGATTTTCGTCGCGCTGTTCGGGCAGATGATCTTCCCGACCTCGCCCTGGCGCATGGTGCAGCGGCCGTTCCTGCCGCCCTTCACCAATCCGATGGTGACGCTCGGCACCGACGCGCTGGGCCGCGACGTGTTTGCAGGCCTGATCTACGGCGCCCGCGTGTCGCTGCTGGTCGGTCTCGTCTCGACCACCGTGGCGCTGACCATCGGCGTGCCGCTCGGCGCCATCGCCGGCTATTTCGGCGGCAAGGTCGACGACGCCCTGATGCGCTTCACCGAATTCTTCCAGACCATTCCGAGCTTCCCGCTGGCCATTGTGCTGGTGGCGATCCTGCAGCCGTCGATCTATTCCATCGTTGGGTCCATCGCCATTGTCTCCTGGCCGCCGGTGGCGCGTCTGGTGCGCGGCGAGGTGCTGTCGCTGCGCACACGCGAATATGTCCAGGCGGCCATCGTGACCGGCCAGAGCAACACCTGGATCATCTCGCGCGAGATTTTGCCGAATGCGCTGTCGCCGGTGATCGTGCTGGCGTCGCTGATGGTGGCGAATGCGATCCTGCTGGAATCCTCGCTGTCGTTTCTCGGCCTCGGCGATCCCAATCTGATGTCCTGGGGCTATATGGTCGGCGCCGGCCGGACGGTGATCCGTCAGGCCTGGTGGATCACCGTCTTCCCCGGCGTCGCCATCCTGATTTCAGTACTCGGCATGAACCTGATCGGCGAAGGCCTCAACGACGCGCTCAATCCGCGCCTGGCGAAGGATAGCCGCTGATGACTGCTACCCCCGCCGTTTCCATCAAGAACCTGAAGATTGCTCTGCCGAAGAGCGCCGAACGTCCCTATGCGGTCGATGGCGTGTCCATCGATCTCATTCCCGGAGAGATCGTCTGCGTCGTCGGCGAATCCGGTTCCGGCAAATCCATGTGCGCGCATGCGCTGATGGGCCTGCTGCCGGATACGGTGAAGACCGAGACCGGCGAAGTTCTGTTCGAAGGCCAGAATCTCCTGAAGCTCGACGAAAGCGGCTGGCGCGAAGTGCGCGGCCGCGGCATCGCCATGGTGTTCCAGGAGCCGATGACGGCGCTCAATCCTCTGATGCGGATTGGCGAGCAGATGATGGAAATGTTCGAGGCGCATAATCTTTTGACGCCGAAGGAGCGCCGCGCCAAGGCCCTCAGCCTCGCCAAGGAAGTCGGTCTGCCAGATCCAGAGCGCATCATCCGCGCCTATCCGCACCAGCTCTCCGGTGGTCAGCGCCAGCGTGCGATGATCGCCATGGCACTTGCGCTCGAACCATCGGTGCTCGTCGCCGACGAGCCGACCACGGCACTCGACGTGACCACGCAGGCACAGATCCTTAAGCTGATCCGGAACCTGCAGCGCAGCCGCAACATGGCGGTGATGTTCATCACCCACGATTTCGGCGTCGTCGCCGATATCGCCGATCGTGTCGTGGTGTTGCGTCATGGCAAGATCGTCGAGGAAGGCTCGATCGACGCCGTCTTCAGGAATCCGCAGCACGATTACACCAAGGCTCTGCTGGCTGCCGTGCCGTCGATGCATCCGCCGGTGCGCGCGTCGCTCGACGAAAACGCCAAGGCTGTCGAGGTCATCGGCCTCGACAAGACCTATGTGACCTCGGGCGGCTGGTTCAAGCCGGACCGCCGCGTGCAGGCGGCGAACGAAGTCACGTTCTCCATCATGCAGGGCGAGACCGTCGGCCTGGTCGGCGAGTCCGGTTCGGGCAAATCGTCCGTGGCGCGTCTGGTGATGCGGCTCATCGAAGCCGATCGCGGCACCGTGCGCATCGGGGATATCGATCTCACGGCACTCGAAGGCAAGGCGCTGCGGGCGCAGCGCCACCGCATCCAGATGATCTTTCAGGACCCGTTCGCCTCGCTCAATCCGCGTCGCCGGGTCGGCCAGATCATCACCGATGGCCCGATCGCCCGCGGCACCGATCCCAAGGTCGCGATGCAGCGTGCGCGTGATCTGCTGGGGATGGTCGGACTCGATGCCGGCTCGCTCGATCGTTATCCGCATGAGTTCTCCGGCGGCCAGCGCCAGCGTCTCGGCATCGCCCGCGCGCTTGCGATGGATCCCGAGATCATCGTCGCCGACGAAGCCGTCTCCGCGCTCGACGTCTCCGTGCAGGCGCAGGTGCTGAAGCTGCTCGAAGACCTCAAGGCCCGCCTTGGTCTCTCGATGCTCTTTATCACCCACGATCTGCGCGTCGCCGCGCAGATCTGCGATCGCATCGCCGTGATGCAGCGCGGCGTCATCGTTGAGCTGAAGCCGACGGCGCAATTGTTTGCGTCGCCGGAACATCCCTACACCCGCGAATTGCTCGGCGCCGTCCCCGGCCAGAGTTCGCCATCCCAGGCCGCCTGACCTTATGCCGACGTCTCCCGTGACTTGTGTTTTCCTGAGCAGGACCATCAACCTGCGCAAATACCTGACCAACGAAATCGCCCGGCTCGACGGCAAGGTGAATTTTGTCGACCATCTCGACGGCACCGATCCCGCTAAAATCGACATGGCGGTGAGCTGGCATCCGCATGCCGACGGGTTCGATCACTATCCGAACCTGAAGGCAGCGTGTTCCATCGGCGCCGGCGCCGACAGCATCCTGAACTGTCCGAGCCTGCGCGATGGCATCGACGTGGTGCGCGTGGTCGAGCCGGCACAGGCGCAGATGATGTCGGGCTTCGTGATCTGGAACGTGATCTATCACCAGCGCCAGTTCGGGACGTATCTGCAGAACCAGCGCGATCACGTGTGGAAGCGCCTCGGTGGCGGGCGCCGCCCGTCCGAGGTTCCGATCGGCATTCTCGGCTACGGCGCCATCGGCGCGCGCGTCGCGTCCGATCTGGCGATGCTCGGCTTTCCCGTCAGGGTCTGGAGCCGCTCGGCCAAGCCGACGACACCCGGCGTGACCGGCTTCCACGGCAGCGATGGGCTCGATGCGATGCTCGCGGGCTCTGAGGTGCTGGTGAACCTGCTGCCGCTCACCGAGGAAACCCGCGGCATCCTCGATGCAAGCCTGTTCGCCAAGCTGCCGCGCGGCAGTTATCTCATTCAGGTCGGCCGCGGCGAGCACTCCGTTGAGCAGGATATCCTCGATGCGCTCGCCGGCGGGCAGCTCTCCGGCGCGACACTCGATGTCTTCCACACCGAACCGCTGCCCAAGGACCATCCGTTCTGGTCGCATCCGCAGATCGTGCTGACGCCGCACGACGCCTGCGAGGTCACCATGACCGCCATTGGTGACACGATTTTGGCGACGGCCGAAGCCGTGAAGCTGGGCGTGCAGCCGAAGGATTCGGTGGATCGCGGGAGAGGTTACTAACACTCCGTCATGGCCGGGCTTGTCCCGGCCATCCACGTCTTTGGACGAGTCAAGAAAGGCGTGGATGCCCGGCACAAGGCCGGGCATGACGACCGAGAGAATGGCGCTAGGCCCCTTACTCCGCCGCCAATCCCGTCATGCCCGCCGACGCTTCCAGCCAGTGCAGGAAACTGCCAGCCATGCTGCGCGCGACCGCGATGTGGAAAGTTGGCGCCTCGTCGACCTTCCACAGCGTCACGCCCATATGCGCGATCTGCGTGACGGCAACGCTGCCGGCTGGAAACGCCGCGGCGCTGAGATCGACGGCGACGCCCTTGGCCAGCACATCGAGCAGGGCCGGCCCGGTTAGCCGCAGCAATCCGACGCCATCGGACTGATCGACCACCGAGGCGAGGCCATCGAGCTGCTGCGCAAGGCTAACGACGAAACGCGGTGTGCCCGCATCGTGGGTCACCAGCCAGCGGCCGGGACCGGTGCCGAGAAATGATGTCGCATCGCTGCCGGAGCCGTGCGGTCCCCGTGGCAGGTTGATATCGAACTGTTCCTTCACGGCAGCAGCGAGCGCGGCACCCTGGCCCTTGCGGGCCATGACCGTCGCAATGGCGATGCCGCGACGTTCCCGTGCGATGACGCCGCGGCCATCGCCGATGGAGCGCAACTCAGCGAAGGCCGAGATATGAGCGAGATCAAGCACGCAGCCGCGCTCCTTCTGCATCGACGAACACGGGATCAACGACTTCGAGTTCAAGATCGCCGGAGCGTACGGGATCCCAGGCGCGGATGATCTCGCCGTGCCGCTCCGGTCCGCGCGCCAGCAGGCCAAGCCCGATCCAGTGATTGTTGCCAGGGCTGAACGCCGTCGAGGTGATGAAGCCGGCATTGTTGTCCGGCGCAGGCGTCACGCCGCGCGCGAACAGCAGCGATCCGTTGCGGAGGCGCTGGCTGCGATCGACCGGCCGCAGGCCGACCAGCGTCGGCCGATCCGGATCAATCAGCGCCTCACGCGCCGCCATGGTGCGGCCGATATAGTCCTTCTTCACCGACATCATGCGTCCAAGCCCGAGATCACACGCCACGGTCTGGCCGTTGAGTTCGGAGCCCGCGACATGGCCCTTTTCGATGCGCATTACCGAGAGCGCTTCGGTGCCATAGGGCGTAACGCCGAGTGCCTTGCCGGCCTGCATCAATGCATTGAACAGCGCTTCGCCATAGCCCGCGGGCGCGGCGATCTCATAAGCGAGTTCGCCGGAAAACGAGACGCGGAACAGCCGCAGCGGAATGTTGCCGACACGAAACTCGGCGCAAGCCAGATAGGGGAAGACTTCGTTGGAGATGTCAAAGGCATCGCCGAGCAGCACCTGCAGCAGCTCGCGCGATTGCGGCCCCGCGACCGCAACTTGCGCCCATTGTTCGGTGACCGAGACCATCTGAACGTCGAGTTCGGGCCACAGCACCTGATGGCAGTATTCCAGATGCTGCATCACCTTGCCGGCATTCACGGTGGTGGTCGTCATTACATAATGATCGGCGGAGAGCCGCGCGGTGGTGCCGTCGTCCATCACGAAGCCGTCTTCGCGCAGCATCACGCCATAGCGCACCTTGCCGACGGGCAGCGTCGAGAAGGTGTTGATATAGACGCGGTCGAGGAACGTGCCGACATCGGAGCCGCACAGCGCGATCTTGCCGAGGGTCGAGACATCGCAGATGCCGACGCTGGAGCGCACAGCCTTCACCTCGCGGGTGACGCTCGTGAGCCAGTCAGTCTCGCCGGGCGCATTGAACCATTGGGCGCGCATCCATTGGCCGGCTTCAACGAAGGTGGCGCCCGCCGCAGCGGAGGCCGCGTGGCTCGCCGTCAGTCGCACCGGTTTGAAATGCTTGCCGCTGTGCAGGCCCGCGAAAGCGCCGATAGCGACGGGTACATGCGGCGGGCGCGCCCGCGTCGCGCCGGTCTCGGCGATGGTCTTTTTGATTTCGCCGGCCAGGATCGCGAGCCCATTGACGTTGGACGTCTTGCCCTGATCGGTCGCCATGCCCAAAGTCGTGTAGCGTTTGAGCTGTTCGACCGAGCGAAAGCCTTCCTGCGCGGCAAGGGCAACGTCTGTCGCGGTGACATCGTTCTGAAGATCGACAAAGGCCTTGCGGCGCGATCCCGCGAACAGCCAGACCGGGTTGTTACAGGAGGCTTCATCGCTGGCGAGGATCGGCTTCTGCGCCTGCAACCCGAGACCGACATGCGAGGCAGCTTTTGCTCCGGCCAGCGCGCCGTGCTCAAGCGCGTCCGCGAGTGACCATTGCGCGGCTGCGGCGCCTGCGATCTGCATGCCCGGTGGCGTGTCGCTGCAGAGAAATGCCGATTTCTCCTCCGACCAACTGCCCTTGCCACCGAGATGCGTGGCGATGCCGATGCTCGGCGACCAGCCGGCGGAGACGCCAAGCGTATCGACGGCCACAGAGCGCGTCTGGCCAGCGCTGTCGGTGATCGTGATGTTCGTCAGCCGGCGATAGCCCGATGTGTCCGAGACATGCGCGCCGAGGAATTGAGGTGCGTTGCCTGCGAGTTTGCGCACCTCAGGCGAAACGTCTGTCCGTGCATCGACCACAACCGCGATTTCAGCACCGGCCTTCTGCAGTTCGAACGCACTGCGCCAGCCATCGTCCGATGTCGTGAAGATCGCAACGCGTTGGCCCGGCACCACGCCGAAGCGGTTGGCATAAGTGCGCAAAGCCGAGGCCAGCATGATGCCGGGCCGGTCGTTGCCGGGAAACACCAGCGGTCGTTCCTGCGCGCCAGCGGCGAGCACGCATTGTTTCGCAACGATCTTCCACAGCCGCTGCCGCGGCATGAATGGCGGCGGCACTGGCAGATGATCGCTGACGCGCTCGATGGCGCCATATTCGCCGTCATAGGCGCCGAACACGGCGGTACGCTTGAGGATGCGGACATTCGGCAGGGTGCCGAGTTCGGCCTCCGCCAGCGCCGCCCATGAGGCTGCTGTGACGCCATCGATCTGCGCGGTGTCGCTGAGCAATCGTCCGCCGAGCACGAAATCTTCCTCGGCCACGATCACCCGCGCTCCGGCGCGTCCGGCGGCGAGCGCTGCGGCGAGGCCCGCAGGGCCGGCGCCGATCACCAGCAGGTCGCAGAAGGCGTGCGATTTCTCATAGGTGTCGGGGTCGTCGAGGCCGCTGAGTGCGCCGAGGCCCGCCGAGGCACGGATGGCGGGCTCGTAGAATTTCTCCCAGAACGCCGCGGGCCACATGAAGGTCTTGTAGTAGAAGCCGGCATTCAGCAGCGGGCCGGCGAGCTGATGCACGGCCCGCAGATCGAAATTCGGCGACGGCCAGCAGTTCTGGCTCGATGCGTCCAGGCCATCAAACAGCTCGACCGTGGTGGCCTTGGTGTTCGGCTCGGCGCGCGCGCCCGAGCGCAGCGTCACCAGCGCATTCGGCTCTTCCGGCCCGGCCGAGAAGATGCCGCGCGGCCGGTGATATTTGAACGACCGGCCGACCAGCATTGTGTCATTGGCGAGCAGCGCGGACGCCAGTGTGTCGCCGGCATAGCCGCCATAGGTCTTGCCGTCGAAGGTGAAATTGATCGGCTTCGATCGGTCGATCAATCCGCCGGAGGCGAGGCGACGCGAGATGCTCATGATGCAGCCTCATCATGGGCCAGCACGGCGTCGATCACCTCATGCGTCGAGACGTTGCGCGTGACCTTGAGCCATGCGTGGCAGCCGGCGGCGTGATACCAGTATTCCCTGTGAACGCCGACTGGATTGTCGCGCAGATAGACATAGTGGAACATCGCTTCCGTGTTCTCGGGCGCGGGCCGCGTCAGCGTCGCGTCGCCGGAATAGGAAAATTCCGAAGCGTCGCGGGATCCGCAATAAGGGCAGGGGATGCGCATGGGGCCTCAGTGCAGGTTCGGTTGGGCGCCCTGGCCCTTTTCATCGACGATGTGGCCGGAGCGAAACCGGTCCAGCAGCAACCGATTGGCCGCGGGATGCGGCTCGTCCTTGGCGAGTAAATGCGCGAAGACTAAGCCGGAGCCCGGCGTCGCCTTGAAGCCGCCATAGCACCAGCCGGCATTGAGATAGAGCCCTTTGACGTGGGTGCGGTCGATGATCGGCGAACCGTCCATGGACATATCGACGAGGCCGCCCCAGTTGCGCAGCATCCGCGCACGGCCGATGGCCGGCATCAGCGCCATGCCGCCTTCGCAGACGTCCTCGACCACAGGCAGATTGCCGCGCTGGGCATAGGAGTTGTAGCCGTCGATATCGCCGCCGAACACGAGCCCGCCCTTGTCGGACTGGCTGATGTAAAAGTGCCCGGCGCCGAAGGTGATGACGCCGGGGATGATCGGCTTCAGCCCTTCGGAGACGAAGGCCTGCAACACATGGCTTTCGATCGGCAGTCGCATCCCCGCCATCGCTGCCACGCGCGACGACGAGCCGGCGACGGCAAGGCCGATCTTCTTCGCCTTGATCGCGCCGCGCGAGGTCTGCACGCCCACCGCGCGACCGTCGACGATGTCGATCCCTGTCACTTCGCAATTCTGGATCACGTCGACGCCGCGATCGCTGGCGCCGCGGGCGTAGCCCCACGCCACCGCATCATGGCGGACGGTGCCGCCGCGCTTCTGCAGCAGGCCGCCCTGGATCGGAAAGCGCGCCGCATCGAAATTCAGGAACTGATAGAGTTTGCGTACGCCCTCGCGATCCAGCAATTCGGAGTCGGCGCCGTTCAGCCGCATCATGTTGCCGCGCCGCGCATAAGCGTCGCGCTGGCCGTCGGAGTGATAGAGGTTCAATACGCCGCGCTGGCTGACCATGGCGTTGTAGTTGAAGTCCTGCTCGAGGCCTTCCCACAGTTTCAGCGACAGCTCATAGAGCGAGATGTTTTCCGAGAGCAGATAGTTGGACCGGATGATCGTGGTGTTGCGGCCGATATTGCCTGACCCGATCCAGCTCTTTTCCAGCACGGCGATATTCTTGAGGCCGTATTCCTTCGCGAGATAATAGGCCGTCGCCAGCCCATGCCCGCCGCCGCCGACAATGACGATGTCGTATTCGGCCTTCGGCGCAGCATCGCGCCATTGCGGCGTCCAGCCTTTGTGGCCGGCGAGGGTTTGCCTGAGCAGCGACATCAGCGAATAGCGCATGGAGAATCCGGGTGGCGATCAGGCCCGGAGTGTCGCGTATTTCGGGGATCGACACTAGTCCATGGGCGACATTCAGAAGCCCATCAGCGACATCGTGAGATGATGTCGTTTAGCGTGCCAGCCAGAAGCCGCCCACCACCAGGATCATGGCCAGCAGGCTAATGACCCCGAGCACGGCCGCAGTGATGGCCAGCAGGCCGTGGGAGTCGAGCCATCCGCGTAATGCCTTTTCCATGGTGCTGAAACTCTCCCGGTGATTTGAGTTTATCGTTGCAGGCTGGCACCGTATCAAACACTTCAGGCGCCGTCGTCTCGGACGGTTTCGCCATATTGAAGAATTGACATGCTTGAGGAAGTGACATGGACAATCTGAACACGCAGGGCATTTCAGTGCCGAAACTCGGCCTCGGCACATTCAAGCTCATGGGCGACGGCTGCGTCGCCGGCGTGGAAAGCGCCATCGGCCTCGGTTATCGCCACATCGACACCGCCGAAATGTATGGCAACGAGGCCGAAGTCGGCGCCGGCATCAAGGCTTCGGGTATCGCGCGTGGGGATCTCCATGTCACCACCAAGGTCTGGCATGAGAATCTCGCGCCGGATGCCATCAGGCGCGCCTTCGACACCAGCATGAAGAAACTCGGTCTCGATGTCATCGATCTCTATCTGGTGCACTGGCCCTCGAAGGGCATGAACCTGCCGGCGATCTTCGAGACGCTGCTGAAGCTGAAGGACGAGGGCCGCATCCGCGCGCTCGGCGTTGCCAATTTTCCGGTGAAGCTGATGAAGCAGGCCGTGGAAGAAATCGGCGCGCCGGTTGCCTGCAACCAGGTTGAATATCACGCGCTGCTCGACCAGACGAAGCTGCTGACCTATCTGCGGTCGAAGTCGATCCCGCTGGTGGCCTATTGCCCGCTCGGTCAGGGCCGGCTGGCCGACAACGATGTGATGAAAAAGATCGCCGCCAAGTACGGCGTGTCAGCGGCGCAGGTCGCATTGAAATGGCTGCTCGATCAGGATGGTGTCGCGGCGATCCCCAAGGCGTCGCGCAAGGAAAGCCAGCAGGCCAATCTCGATGCGCTGAAGGTCACGCTGGACGACGACGACCGCAAGGCGATCGCAGCACTGCCGAAGACGCAGCGGCTGGTCAATCCGGGTTTCGCGCCGGATTGGGATTGATCTTTCTTCCCCTCTCCCCCGCGAAGCGCAGCTTCGCGAGGTGGGAGAGGGTGCCTGAGCGAAGCGAAGGCGGGAGAGGGGGCGCCACAACGTACGGAGCCTGTGGCGCTCCCTCTCCCGTCTCGAACCGCTGCGCGGTTCGATCCACCCTCTCCCGCTGCGCGCTGCTTCGCCGCGCTGGGGGAGAGGGGAAGGAAGCTCCACTTCACCCGTGCGAATGCCCCTTCTTCTTCCCTTCCGCCTTCTTCCCCGTCGGCATCATCACCACGCGGCCATATTTCACGCCGCGCTCCGCGATGATGTGATCGGCGAAATGCTGCACCTCGCTGCCCGAGCCACGCAGCGCCGTGACTTCCATGCAGTTGTCGCCGTCGAGATGCACATGCAGCGTCGCCAGCGAGAGGTCGTGGTGATGGTGATAGGTGTCGACCAGACGGCGTGACAGGTCGCGCTGGGCGTGATCATAGACATAGACCAGGGCGGCGACGCATTCGCCGGTCTTGCCCTTCTCTTGTGTCGCCTGCTGCATGCCGGCCCTGGCGAAATCGCGGATCGCTTCGGAGCGATTCTGATAGCCGTGTTCGGCGATCATCGCATCCAGCTCTTCCATCAGGTCGTCATCGAGCGTGATCGTAATGCGCTGCATCGGTCCTCTCAAGAAGTATGACGAATCTTTGACTTTGTCATACTTGGCATGTCAGTGTGTTCCGGTTGAACCCAGCATAGCCCGGCCGACTGACCGATGCATCGCTCTCTCTTTTCATCGGCCGGAATCGCCCTGGCTTCGCTCGCAGCCATCACGCCGTCGGCTGCGCAGCCGGCGACAGTGCTGTCGCCGGTCGAAGTCGAGGCGCCGCCGCGGCCTGCGGCCAAACCACGTGTACCGCGCAGCGGCAATGAGGCAGGCCGCCCGGCGGCACGCCATGTTGCTGCACCGACGTTGGGGGCCGGCGGCATGAGTGTCACGCCCGGCGCCAGTGCAGCGCAGGCGCCGGTCGCCTCCGCCAGCGAGAAGAATATCAGCGGCGCCGAGGTCAATGCGCGGCCGTTGTCGCGCCCGGCCGAAGCGCTCGAAGTCGCGCCAGGCCTGATCGTCACCCAGCATTCCGGCGAGGGCAAAGCCAACCAGTATTTCCTGCGCGGCGTGAATCTGGATCACGGCACGGATCTCGCCATCTCCATCGACGGCATGCCGGTGAACATGCGCACCCATGGTCACGGCCAGGGCTATGCCGATACAAATTTTCTGATCCCCGAGCTGATCAATTCAGTCAACGTCCGCAAGGGACCGTATTTCGCCGATGAAGGCGACTTCTCGTCCGTGGGTGCGATCCATGTCAGCCTGATCGACAGCGTCGCGCGCACCATGGCGTCGATCACATCAGGAAGTTTCGGTTACAACCGGGCCTTTGGCGTGACGTCGGGCAAAGTCGGCGAAGGCACGCTGCTGGTGGCAGCCGAGGCCAATATCTATAACGGCCCGTGGGACAATCCCGACAGGCTCCAGAAGCTGAATGGCGTGATCCGCTACAGCCAGGGCACGGCCGACAACGGCCTGTCGCTGACCGGCATGGCCTATGGCAACAAGTGGAATTCCACCGATCAGGTGCCGCTGCGGGCGATCACTTCCGGCGCGATCGGCCGCTATGGCGCGCTCGATCCCAGCGATGGTGGCAATTCGGAGCGTTTCTCGCTGTCCGGCCGTCTCCGGCAAACCGATCTCGACAGCGCAACTAAACTCGATTTCTACGTCGTCAAGAGCAAGCTCAATCTGTGGAACAACTTCACGTTCTTCCTGAGCGATCCGGTCAATGGCGATCAGTTTCACCAATATGACGACCGTGTGCTCGGCGGCATCAACGCCTCGCATACATTCAAGTACAATATCGCGGGCTTCCGCAACGAAACCGAAGTCGGCATCCAGAGCCGCTACGACGATATCAATGTCAGCCTCGGCAACACCATCAAGCGGCAATATCTCTCCACCACGCGCAGCGATGGCGTGAAGGAAGGCAGCGTCGGCGTGTTCGTGCAGAACACGACGTTCTGGACTGACTGGCTGCGCACCAATATCGGCTGGCGCGGCGACTATTACGACACCACGGTCAATTCGCTCTTCAATCCCGCTAATTCCGGCAGTGCCACGGCGACCATCGGCAGCCCCAAGGCAGGTCTCGTGCTCGGTCCTTTCGCCAGGACCGAACTGTTCCTGAATGCCGGCGAGGGCTTTCACAGCAATGACGCGCGCGGTGTGACTATCAAGGAATCGCCGTCGGATGGTTCGCCGGTCGACAGCTCGCCGTTCCTGGTGAAGACAAAGGGCGCCGAAGTCGGGCTGCGTACCAAACTCATTCCAGGGCTGACCAGTTCGATCGCGCTCTTCATGCTGGATTCCGCCTCCGAAATCCTGTTCGTCGGCGACGCCGGTGACACTGAAGCCAGTCGTCCCAGCCGCCGTGTCGGCTTCGAATGGACCAACGACTACAAACCGACGTCATGGCTGAGTCTTGAAGCCGACCTCGCAATGACCCGCGCGCGCTTTCGCGGCAGCAATGCCGATCAGGCGGCGGCCTATGCTGAGCTCGATGGTTATCCGGCCTCGCAGATTGGCAACGCGCCCGGCAATTTCATTCCCGGCGCTCCCAACATGATCGCCTCGGCTGGCATCCGGCTGGGCGACGCCACCGGCTGGTTTGGCGCCTTGCGCTATCGTTATTTCGGCCCGCGTCCGCTGACTGAAGACGCGGCCTTCATTTCGCCAGCCACGGGTCTGCTCAACGGGCAGGTTGGTTACCGCTTCGATAATGGCTGGCGGATCCAGCTCGACGCGTTCAACATGCTCGACAGCAAGTCCGACCAGATCACCTATGCCTATGGTTCGCTGCTGAAGACGGACTCGCTGTACGCTGCGTGCTTCCCGTCAGGCGGCGGCGCGCCGACGGCACCTGCCGCGGTGTGCCAGACCGGCATCATGGATCGCGTGCTGCATCCGGTCGAACCGCTGGCCTTGCGGGTGACGGTGGCCGGCCGGTTCTGATCACCCGTTCCGACTTTGCCGCAGCGCAGCTTGCCTATTCCAGAAGGCGGTAGCATCATCCCTCCCAATGAAAAGAGGCAGGGAGGTGTTGATGCTCGCACGGGTTCGTTCCGTTTCGCGCCGTTGGCCATTCACGCGTGCCAGCGCCGGTTTGAAGGCGCTGCTGGCGATCGTGTCGCTCCCGTTAGCAACAGGGTTCATCATGTCATCGGCCAGCGCCGCCACTTACGTCTATGTCGGCAATGCCGACAGCCAGAACATCAGCATCCTCGAACTGAAGGCGAATGGCAGTCTCGGCGCGATCGACACCGTCGCGGTGCCGGGGCCGGCAAAGCCCGGCGGTTCGCTGCCGCTGGCCATCAGTCCCGAGAAGCACCGGCTCTATGCCGGTTTGCGCAACGAGCCCTACACGGCGGTGACCTTCGATATCGATGCCAAAACTGGAAAACTGAAACTTGTCGGCCCCGGGCCACTGGCCGATTCCATGGCCTATATCGCCGTCGATCGCACCGGGCGCTTCCTGCTCAGCGCGTCCTATGGCGGCAACAAGGTGACGGTGAACGCCATCGGGCCCAATGGCGTGATCGCGCCGGCACAGCAGGTCGTCGCCACCGAACCGAACGCGCACTGCATTATCGTCGACCCCACCAATCGCTATGTGCTGCATACGAGCCTCGGCGGCGATGTCATCTATCAGCAGAAATTCGATGCCAAGGCGGGAAAGCTGACGCCGAACGATCCGCCGACCGTGAGCGTGAAGGCGAAAGGTGGCCCTCGCCATCTGGTGTTCTCGCCGGACAAGAAGTTCGTCTATCTGCTCAACGAGCTCGATGCGGCGATCTATGTGTTTCCATGGGACGCTGCCACCGGCACGCTGAAGAAGGAGACGCAGGTCGCCTCCGCGCTGCCCAAGGGCTTTGACGGCAAGCCCTGGGCGGCGGATATCCATCTGACACCCGACGGCAAGTTTCTCTATGCGTCGGAGCGCACCAGCAACACGATCGCTGCGTTCCGTGTCGATCCCAAAACCGGCGCGCTGACATCGCTTGGCTCCACCGCGACGGAGAAGCAGCCGCGCGGCTTCAATATCGATCCGTCAGGACGCTATCTGCTGGTGGTCGGGCAGCTATCGAACAGCATGACGACCTATGCCATCGACAAGGCGACGGGCAGCCTGACCAAGCTGAGCGAAACACCCGTGGGCAAGAATCCGAACTGGGTCGAGATCGTGAATCTGCCGTAAGGACTGTCTCACTTCGATCCGACGCACCGTCCTCTCGCTGCCTCTCCCCGCAATGCGGGGAGAGGTTAAGCAGCCATCCGATAACTCCCACTGATGACCGGGTCGCCGTCCGTCAGCACCAGGCCGCGGGCGACGAGATCTTCCAGATGCGCCAGCACCGAATAGCCGGCGGCACCCGTCAGGCGTGGATCTAGCCCGATATAGATCGCGCGCACGATGGTGGGGATATCCGCTTCGCCCTTGCC
Organism: Tardiphaga robiniae; assembly: GCF_013359755.1. GTDB lineage: Bacteria > Pseudomonadota > Alphaproteobacteria > Rhizobiales > Xanthobacteraceae > Tardiphaga > Tardiphaga robiniae. Next base: position 434,776 of record NZ_JABMCJ010000092.1, read on the forward strand.
GAGACGATGCAGGATCGAGGCTTCGCGGGCGCGGCGGTGGCGAATGAGAAAGCGGACATAGCGCTGCGCGTCGGGAATGTCCGGGCCGTGGCCGGAGAAATACAGGTCCTCGTCGCGCGCCGCGAGTTTGTCGAGTGAGGCCATGTAGTCGATCATCGAGCCATCGGGCGGCGCGACGATGGAGGTCGACCAGCCCATCACATGATCGGCGACAAAGAGATATTTTTTCTCGCGCCAGGCAAAGGCCATGTGGTTGGCGGTGTGGCCCGGCGTCGCCACGCCTTCCAGCGCCCAGCCGTCGCCCTCGATCACGTCGCCGTCGGCGACCAGCACGTCCGGCTTGAAGTCCCGGTCGGCGCCTGACTCCGGCGAGTGTTTTTCGCTCTCGAAGCGCGGCCGCGAGGCGCGGTGCGGGCCTTCGGCGTAGACCGTGGCGCCGGTGGCGGCCTTGAGCGCCGCGGTATTCGGCGAATGGTCGCTATGGGTATGGGTGACGAGAATATGCGTCACCGTTTCGCCCTTCACCGCATCGAGCAGCGCCTGCAGATGCGCGTCATTGGCCGGGCCGGGATCGATGATCGCGACCTTGCCGGTGCCGACGATATAGCTGTTGGTTCCGGTGAAGGTGAAAGGCGAGGGGTTGTTGCAGAGAACCCGGCGCACGTTTGGGCGAACCTGATCGACGACGCCGGGCTTCAGCGGATAATCGCGATTGAACGGAACGTCGTCGTTGGCGCCGTTATCCTTGTCGCTCATGGTCGGTCCTTCCCAGCATGTTCTTCGCCTGTGATGACTAGCAAGGGGAGCGGGGAAAGCAAACGGCGCGGAGACGCGCCAGCCATGCATGCTTAAACACCGTCATGGCCGGGCTTGTCCCGGCCATCCGCGTCCTGCCGTATGCGCCGCCGAGGCGTGGATGCCCGGGACAAGCCCGGGCATGACGAACTCTGGAAGCACAGATCTGGAAGCTACCCGTGTCCCGGCCCGAACATCAGCGATCGGTGCGCACCGACCCCGGCCATCGCGCCATCGCCCACCGCAAGCGCCACGGAGCCCGTCGCGCGCGCCATATCACCACAGGCGAACACGCCGGAGATGGTGGTTTCCTTGAACATGTCGGTCTGCAGGAACGGTCCCATCGGCCCGTCTTCCATGGCACAGCCGAGCTGTGCGCCGAGTGGCGACGCTGGACTGGTGCGCGTCAGCGTGAACATGCCATCGAGCGGAATGACGCGGCCATCCGTGAGTTCGACCTCGATGGATGCGCCTGACAATTGCCTGATCGGTTCACGCTCGATGGTGACGCCGCGCTGCATCAGTTGCATGAGCTGGTCTGCGTCCGGCGTGAACGCGCCGTTGAGGAACAGCGTCGTCGATCCCCAGTCCGGCAGCATCAAGGCGTGATGCATCGACATCTCCGATGACGCCAGCACGCCGATACGGCCCTGGTCGAGTTCGTAGCCGTGGCAATACGGGCAGTGAAACACGTGCTTGCCCCAGCGCTCGGCGAGGCCGGGGACATCCGGCAGTGCATCGACGACGCCGGCGGCGAGAATGATACGCCTGGCTTGATAGCGCGCGCCGCTCTCGGCGTTGATCGTGAAATTGTCAGCTTTGCCTTCACCCGTCGAGGCTTTCGCATCGACCCATTCGACAGTGGGATATTTCATCAATTGCGCGCGGGCGTCTGCTGCGATTGCGCCGGGCGCGCGGCCATCTTGGCCGAGAAAGCCATGCGAATGTTCAGCGAAGCGATTACGGCGCTGGCCGGAATCCATGACCAGAATCTTGCGGCGCGCACGCGCCAATTGCAGCGCTGCGGAGAGGCCGGCATAGCTGCCGCCGATGACAATGGCATCGAAACTCATTTTGTCTTCCTTGAAATCTTGCTCTGAATTTTGCTGCGATGATCCTCCGCCCGCGCGTGAAAATCCGCGGCGAGCTGCGCCAGCGTGACATCCGCAAGGCGGCCGATCAGCACGGCTTCCGCTTCCGCGAAGGCCGATGTGAGCGAGCGATTGACGGCCTGCTCGACGAGGCAGGTCGGGCTTTCCAGATGAATACCCATGGCCATCAGGCTGGGCTTGCCCAGCGCGTCATAGATGTCCTTCAGCGTCACGGTTGCGAGGTCGCGCGCGATCTCCCAGCCGCCGCCATGGCCCTTTTCGGAACGCACGAGGCCCGCTTCGCGCAGTCCCGCCATGGTGCGGCGGACAACCACTGCATTGGTGGTCATGCACATGGCCAGTTCGGCGGAGGTCATCGGGCGGTTCTGCTCGGCCATGTGCAGCAGCGCATGCAGCGTGGCCGAGAGGCGGTTGTCTCGTCTCATGTAACTTATGATGATACATGATAGAGCGGGCGTCAACCCTCTGTCATTCCGGGGCGGGGCCGACGCCGCAGGTGGCGGGACCGAGCCCGGAATCTCGACATGGCAGTCTCCGTAGCCAAACACTCCGGGATTCCGGGTTCACGTCCGGCAAGTGCCGGCCGCGCCCCGGAATGACGGACGTATGGCCAAATAAAAAATGCCCGGCACAAGGCCGGGCATTTCGAAACTTTGAAACCTGAAGCGTAGACGCTTAACCGAACGCCTGGATACCCGTGATCGCACGTCCCAGGATCAGCGCGTGGACGTCATGCGTGCCCTCATAGGTGTTCACGGTCTCCAGGTTCTGCGCATGGCGCATCACATGGTATTCGGCCTGGATGCCGTTGCCGCCGTGCATGTCGCGGGCCATGCGGGCGATATCCAGTGACTTGCCGCAATTGTTGCGCTTCACCACCGAGATCATGTCCGGATGGAAATTGCCTTCGTCCATCAGGCGACCGACGCGCAAGCTGCCCTGCAGACCGAGCGAAATTTCGGTCAGCATGTCGGCAAGCTTCTTCTGCACCAGCTGGGTGGCCGCGAGCGGGCGGTTGAACTGCTTGCGGTCCAGCGTGTACTGGCGGGCGCGGGCCATGCAGTCCTCGGCGGCGCCGAGCACACCCCAGGAGATGCCGTAGCGGGCGCGGTTGAGGCAGCCGAACGGACCCTTGAGGCCCGACACGTTGGGCAAGAGGTTCTCTTCCGGGACGATGACGCCGTCCATGACGATTTCGCCGGTGATCGAAGCGCGCAGCGAAAGCTTGCCGCCAATCTTCGGTGCCGTGAGGCCCTTCATGCCTTTCTCGAGGATGAAGCCGCGGATCTGGTTGTCATGTGCGGCGGACTTCGCCCAGACCACGAACACGTCGGCGATCGGGGCGTTCGAGATCCACATCTTGGAGCCCGAGAGCTTGTAGCCGTCCGACACCTTCTCGGCGCGGGTCTTCATGCCGCCGGGATCGGAGCCGGCATCGGGCTCGGTCAGGCCGAAGCAGCCGACCCACTCGCCGGTGGCGAGCTTGGGCAGGTATTTCTTGCGCTGATTCTCGTCGCCGTAAGCGTAGATCGGATACATCACCAGCGACGACTGCACCGAGTTCATCGAGCGGTAGCCGGAGTCGACGCGCTCGATTTCGCGGGCCACGAGGCCGTAGGCGACATAGCTGGCATTGGCGCAGCCATAGTCTTCCGGCAGCGTGATGCCGATCAGGCCGAGCTCGCCCATCTCGTTGAAGATTTCGCGGTCGGTATGCTCATTGAGATAAGCGTCGTTGACGCGCGGCAGCAGCTTGTCCTGGGCGTAAGCGCGCGCGGTGTCGCGGATCATGCGCTCGTCTTCGGTGAGCTGGCTATCGAGCAGGAACGCATCGTCCCACTGGAAACTTGCAGCGGCCGGCTTGTCCTTTGCCTTGGGGGCAACGCTCATCGAAATCCCTTTCACATCATGGCTGAGTAATGCGCATTGGCTGCGCGTGTTCTGGTCGCAAGCGCTGTTTCGCTCAACAGGGGGCCGTCTCAGGCGGCACCCGCGCATTGCGTGCTACGGCATTTTAGGTCTTTGAACTATCGCCATCAAGCTGTTCGTTGCAGGCGATCTCGATGCCGAAACCCGACAGGCCCTTGTAGTCGTGGGTCGACGAGGTCAGATGGCGGATCGAGGTGACGCCGAGATCGCGCAGGATCTGTGCACCGACGCCGATTTCACGCCACTGCCGGTTGCGGTCGGCTTCCGCCGACTTCGGCGCATCGAGCGGCTCGACAGGAACGCCCGCGGCGCCGTCGCGCAGATAGACCAGCACGCCGCTGCCGTTCTTCTTGAAGCGTTCCAGCACGGGCTGCATCTTGGCCGGGCCGAAGAACACGTCGCGCACGATGTTGGGCTTGTGGAAGCGCGTCAGCACGTTCTTGCCGTCGCCGACGCTGCCGTAAACGAAGGCAACATGGTGGATCGGATCGAACGGTGAGCGATAGGAATAGCCGTGCAGCGGGCCGATCGGACTGTCGGTGGTGAAGGTCGAGACGCGCTCGATCAGCTTCTCGCGGGCCTGACGATAGGCGATCATGTCAGCGATCGTGACATGCTTGAGCTTGTGCTTGGCCGCGAAGTCGACGACCTGCTGGCCCTTCATCACCGAGCCATCGTCGTTCATCAATTCGCTGATGACGCCGACGGGCGCGAGATTGGCCAGCTTGCAGAGATCGACGGCGGCTTCGGTATGGCCGGAGCGCATCAGCACGCCACCCTCGCGCGCGATCAGCGGGAAGATATGACCGGGACGGGCGAAGTCATTGGCGCCGGCATTCGGATTGGCCAGTGCGCGGCAGCAGGAGGCGCGCTCATCGGCTGAAATACCGGTACCGCCATCGGGCTTGTAGTCGATGGAGACGGTAAAGGCGGTGGTGTGGTTGCTATCGTTGTTGACGACCATCGGATCGAGCCGCAACCGGCGCGCATCCTCGGTGGTGATCGGCGCGCAGACGATGCCGGAGGTGTGCCGAATGATGAAGGCCATCTTTTCGGCGGTACAGAACGACGCGGCGACGATGAGGTCGCCTTCGCCCTCGCGGTCGTCATCGTCGGTCACCACGACCATTTCGCCGGCGGCAAAGGCTTGCAGAACGTCTGAAATCGGGTCGGCCATAAAATTCGCCTCGGATGCACTCTTGCTCTGTGTGAAGTCCATATGGCGCAGAGCGGGGGGCGGTGCAACCCGCGGAAATGGGGGGCGGTATGCGGGTTCGCAGAGCGGAATGGGGAGTTTGCCTTCTCCCCGCTTGCGGGGAGACGGTGGCCCGAGCTTGCGAAGCATGATCGGTCGGATGAGGGGGACGTTCCACGAACTGATGAGTGGATGGAAAGTCCCCCTCACCCGCCGCGAAGACGCGGCGACCTCTCCCCGCAAGCGGGGAGAGGTCAAGGCAGCACTTCTCGCCGCTCCGCCAGCTGCGCGTCCATTTCGGCGCGTTTGGCGTCCAGCAGGCCCTGATCGGCGGCTTCGATCACCTCATACAGCGCATGGGCGTCGCTGAGCCGGGGCACGGTGACGTAGTCGGCGCCGGCCGCGTAAATATCGCTCACGTCGCCGAGCACGTCCGCCGTGGAGATGATCTTGGCGTTCGGGTTGATCGAGCGGACATGGCGGACCAGCTTCTCGTTGTTCGCGCCCTTCAGCAGCGAGTCCGGCACGCTGAGGATGATGATCTCGGCCTTGCCGACGCCGGCATGCACCAGCGTGTCGACATTGCTGATGTCGCCATAGATCACGTGCTGGCCGCGCCCGACCAAAGTGCGGAAGACGTTCGGATTGAAGTCGACGACGCTGATCTGGTCGAGCAGCGACGCGTTCTGGCGCTCGATCTCGGCGAGCAGGGCGGACGCGGTGCGGAAGAAGCCGAGAATGACGATGCGGCGGGCGTCGCCATGGCCCTCGGCATGATCGCCCTCGCGGCCCTGGCCGTGATCGAGGTCGCGCAGCCCGATGCGCTTCATCGGGCCGATCAAGAGGCGCGTGATCTGGTCGCTGCGCATCATCGCGAAGGTGGAGAGCACCGCGAGGATCACGAAGGCGAAGGACGCTGCGCTGGAGGTCTGCGTGGTGATATGGCCGGCAGCGATGCCCGTTTGGAGCACCACCAGCGAGAATTCGCTGATCTGCGCCAGATTGAGCGCCGGCAGCAGGCTGGCGCGCAGCCCCTGCTTCATCAGATACAGCGGCGTGAAGGTCGTGAGCATACGGCTGATCACGGTGAACACGGCAATGATCAGGGCGAGGCCGATAGTCGCGCCATTCGGGATCGGGATCGTCATGCCGACGGCGACGAAGAACAGCGTGATGAAGAAATCCCGCAGCGTCGTCACCTTGGCGGTGACGTCGAGCGCATAGGGGAAGGTCGATAGCGATACGCCGGCCACCAGCGATCCCATCTCGCGCGACAGATGTAGCCGTTCGGCGATCTCGCCGATCAGGAAGCACCAGGCCAGCGCGCCCAGCAGCACCAGCTCCGGCCGTCGCGCGATCTGGTGGAACAGCGCCGGCAGCACATAGCGGCTCAGGATCAGCGCAGTGGCGACCAGCACGCCGACGCGGGCGATCGACAACGCGACAACGCTGACCTGCAGATCGGCGAGGCTCGGCTGCACCGCGAGAAACAGAATCGCGAAAATGTCCTGCAGCACCAGGATGCCGAGCGTGATGCGGCCGGGCAGGGTGTCGAGCTCGCGCTTCTCATAGAGTACCTTGACGATGACCACCGTGGAGGAGAGCGCACAGGCGACGCTGAGATACAGCGCGTCGAACCCGCCGCCGCCGAGCTTGAGCCCGAGCGCCATGAAGAAGGCGGCGCCGAGTACGCAGCCTGCGATCAACTGGCCGCCCGCGGCGAACAGGATGACCTTGCCGGCGCGGATGATCTTCTTCAGATCGATCTCGAGACCGATCATGAACAGCATGAAGATCAGGCCGAGTTCGGAGATCGTGCTGATGGATTCGTCCGACTTGACCCAGCCGATGCCGAATGGCCCAATGATGAAGCCGGCAATCAGATAAGCAAGAATCAACGGCTGACGGGTGACGTGCGCAATAAGCCCGATGCCCCACGCAAACAGGATACACAGCGTGATATCGCGGATTAAGTCGTGCATGCCCCTGCCGGAAAAGCCTTACATTTCGGCGGCACTCTAATGGTGCGCCGCGTGAGGGCAAAGGGGTAATATCCGGCATTCGGCGCGCGATACACGCGGAGGGCGGTCCAACGAGGCAGCCTTCGTCATAAAAAGCTTCAGGGAGACGACGTTCATGACCACTGCACGGTTCGACTACGCGCCATTGCTGCCTCCGGGCCTGCCCGCGGCTGCGGCAAAATGGACCGGTCTCGCCAAATACAGCTTCGTCGGCGGGAACAACGATATGGACCAGGTGCCGGTGGAGGGCCTGACTGCTGCCGCCAATGCCGTCATGCTGCGCGAGGGACGCACGCTGGCAACCTACGGTCTGGCGAGCGGTCCGCAGGGCTATCTGCCGCTGCGGGATTTCATTGCTACCAAGCTGAAGCGCGATGCGAGCATCGATTGCAGCGCCGATGACATCCTGGTTGTCTCCGGCTCGCTGCAGGCGCTCGACCTCGTCAATCACAGCCTGCTCGCCAGGGGCGACACCGTCATCATCGAGCGCGACTGCTATCAAGGCTCCATCAACCGGCTCACCCGTCTCGGCGTCAATATCATCGGCATCCCCTTGGATGACGACGGCATGCGGATGGACGCGCTGGCCTCAGCATTGGAAGATCTGAAGGCGAAGGGCATCCGGCCGAAATATATCTATACGATCCCGACCGTGCAGAACCCGACTGCCACCATCATGCCGGAAAGCCGTCGCCGCGAATTGCTGGCGCTGTCGGCCAGATTCGGCGTCCCGATTTTCGAGGACGATTGCTATGCCGACCTGATCTGGAACGGCGAGCGTCCGCCGGCGATTCACGCGATGGATAAGACCGGCAGCGTGATCCATATCGGCTCGTTCTCCAAGTCGATCGCGCCTGCGCTTCGCGTCGGTTACATCGTCGCGCCCTGGGAAATCATGTCGCGCATGCTGGCGCTGAAGACCGATGCCGGCTCAGGCGCACTGGAGCAGATGGTCCTCGCCGAATATTGCGTGCCGCATTTCGCCACCCATGTGCCGAAGGCGACGCGCGGACTACGCGCCAAGCTGGAGACGCTGATGGACGCGCTCAACGAGCAGTTCGGCACGGCGGCGGAATTCGACGAACCCAAAGGTGGCATCTTTCTGTGGGTGAAACTGCCCGCCAATGTCGATGCGATGAAGCTCTATCAGGCCGCGCTCAAGGCCGGCGTGTCGATCAATCCCGGCCCGGAATGGTCTGTCGACAAGGCCTATGCGCACAGCCACATTCGCATCTGCTTTGCCAGCCCCACGCATGACGAAATCCGCGAAGGGATCGCGGTCCTCGCTGATGTCTGCCGGCAGGAGTTCGGCGTGCCAGAGCGGATCGCGAATGTGGAGAAACGCGCGCGGGGGTGAGAGCTTGTCGCGGAGGGGCGGGAGCCTACTTCTTCGCGCCCTTTGCCGCAGCCTTCGCCGGCGTCGCTGCCTTCTTCGGCGCCGGCGCGCTGTCGACGGCGGTGTTGATGTCGTCGATCAGCTTGGTGATGCGCGCGGCGTTGCTGCCGAGGTCGCCTTCGAAATAGCGCGACGACGAGCGGATATCGACGCGTGAGCCTTCGCCGTCGGGGGTGAAACGGATCGAGACGTCCTCGCGAAAACCCATGATAGGGGTGCGCGCCACCGCCTCGATACGGCCAATGCGGCGCGGCGGCTGCGGCGGACGCTCGTCGATGACGATCCACTTGCGCTTTTCGACCAAAGCGCGCGTCACGTCATAGGCGCGTTGCACGGGCACCTCCAGCTCCACCGGCTCGATATCCGGATAGGCCGTGCGCTGCTGCTCCGCGGAGTAGAGGCCGGAATAGACGGCTGAATTGGTACCGTCGCCGGTCCGCAGCCGCGCCAGCGCCTCGAAGCGCGGCGGGTCGACCGGGTCGGTGGTGATGTCGTGGATCTTCGGCAGCTTGCGGTACTGGTACGCAAGGTAGCCGGGATACGCCAGGATCACCACGTCGAGCATCAGCGCCACCATGATCACGCTCATGCCCCGCGAGCCGTTCTGCCAGATCGCGGCAAAGCCGGCGAGCGCCACCAGGATCGAGAGGCCGGCGAATCCCAACGCGCCAAAGAAGGTCATCAGCGCCGGTTTTACTTCAAGGAACCCGAAGCGGACGATGATGATCGAGGTAAGGGCTGCAATGGCGGCGAAAACCGCGAGGCGCCGCGCCCACAGCGCCAGGCTGGATACTGGCTCCGACTGATAAGCGGCCGAAAACCTGCGTGCCATGGGGAATTTCTGCCGGATTGAGCTTGCGAAGGCGCTGATAGCGCCGGGTTCCGAATAGGGTGCTTGAGACCATGCCGGGCCGGGAATTTCAAGGCACTTTGGCGGACAGGACTCCTCGTTTAAGAATGGGGCCGCGGCCGTTCAGACTTCTCCCCTGGTATAACGAGAAGAAGCAAGCAACGCCGCAGGGAGCCGCCTGCCATGCTGGTCGAAACCACGGATTATGAGACGCTCGCCCGCAATTTCCGCTGGGATGTGCCGGAGCGATTCAACATCGCGACGGTGGCCTGCGACCGTCATGCCGACGGTAGCGGGCGGCTGGCGCTGATCTATGTGGACGAGGACCGCGGCACGCATCGTTTCTCCTTTGACGAGATGCAGGCTTTCTCGCGCAGCTTCGCCAATGTGCTGAAGGCGGATGGCCTGCAGCGCGGCGACCGCATTGCGGTGTTTTTGTCGCAATCGGTGGAATTGCCGGTGGCGCATCTCGCGGCGTTCCGGTCCGGGCTGGTGTCGGTGCCGCTGTTCACGCTGTTCGGCGAGGATGCGCTGGAATTCCGCCTTGCCAATTCTGGAGCCAAGGCCATCGTCACCGACGCGAGCGGCTGGGACAAGTTGTCGAAAATCCGCGAGCGGCTGCCTCATTTGCAAGATATCTATGTCACGGACAGTGCACCGCATGCCGGTGCCAAATCGTTCTGGTCGGCGATCGAGGCGGCGTCCGAAGACTTCACCACGGTCGATACGTCCTGCGACGATCCCGCGATCATCATCTACACCTCGGGCACGACGGGAAATCCCAAGGGCGCGCTCCATGCCCATCGCGTGCTGCTCGGCCATCTGCCCAATGTGGAGATGGTGCACGGCTTCTTTCCGAAGCCGGGCGACGTCTACTGGACGCCGGCCGATTGGGCGTGGATCGGCGGGCTGTTCGATGCGCTGTTTCCGGCCTGGTATCACGGCGTGCCGATCGTCGGCTATCGCGCCAGGAAATTCGAGCCAGCGGCGGCGATGCAGCTGATGGCCGACCACAGGATACGCAACGTGTTTCTGCCGCCGACGGCGCTGAAGCTGATGCGGCAGGCAAGCGTCAAACATGATGGCGTGAAGCTGCGCAGCATGCTCACTGGTGGCGAGTCGCTCGGTTCGGAATTGCTCGACTGGGTGCGCAATACGTTCGGCATCGACGCGCATGAGATCTACGGCCAGACCGAATGCAATCTCGTGGTCGGCAACAATGCCGATCTGTTTCCGATCCGGCCCGGCTCCATGGGCAAGCCGACGCCGGGTTTCGATGTGCGTATCGTCAATGAGCAGGGCGAGGAATTGCCGCGCGGCGAGCGGGGCATTGTCGGCATCAGACAGCCAAATCCCTGCACCATGCTCGGCTACTGGCAGAACCCCGAAGGCACCGCGAAAAAATTCGCCGGCGAATTCCTGCTAACCGGCGATCTCGGCATTCAGGATGATGACGGTTACTTCTGGTACGTGTCACGCGAAGACGACGTGATCACATCCGCAGGTTATCGTATCGGTCCGTCGGAGATCGAGCATACGCTGCTGAAGCATCCCGCGGTCGCACTGTCGGCGGTGGTCGGTATTCCCGATCCGATCCGCACCGAAGCCGTGAAAGCCTGGATCGTGCTGCGTCCGGGCTTTGAACCGAGTGACGAGCTGGCGCGCGAGCTGCAGGACTTTGTGAAATCGCAACTCGCGGCGCACGAGTATCCGCGTCACGTGCAGTTCGCGGAGTCGCTGCCGATGACGGCGACGGGCAAGGTGCTCAGGCGGGAATTGCGGGCGCTGGGGTAGTTCTTCACCTCTCCCCGCAGTGCGGGGAGAGGTCGCCGCGTCTTCGCGGCGGGTGAGGGGCAGGGCACACAGTTCGTACCAACCACGCCACTCTCGAATCTCACCGACCCGAGAGTGAAGCTTCGTGGGGTCGACGTACCCCAGCCCCTCACCCCACCCCTCTCCCCGCGCAGAGCGGGGAGAGGGAGCGCACGGCCGGCGCTGCACCTCACATCCCGGGCACCTTGATCCCCATCTCCTTCAGCGCCGCCAGCAGCTTCAGCGGTGGCTCTATCTGGATCGCGGGGACCTTGCCCGTTTCCAGCAAACTCTTCAGGCTCGAAAGGATCGCCGGCCAGCCGGCGCGTCCGCCGGACAGGATGTCGTCGCTGAGGTGGCGATCATGCGCCTGCGTCATCGTCAGCTTCACCGTCTCGCCTGATGGCGCGAGATCATAGGTGACCAGCGTCGAACCGAGCGCTTCGACAAGTCCGGGCCAGTTCACGTCCCAGGTGATCGTCAGCTTGCGCGGCTGGTCGTGCTCGATCACCTCGCCCGAAACATGCAGCGATCCATCCGGCGCGAGCACCTTGAACGCGCCGCCGACGTTTCCCTCAAGCTGCACCGCGAAGCCGGAGAAATACTGCCGGCTGAACTCCGCCGAGGTCAGTGCCTGCCAGACCTTCTCGGGCGTCGACGCGATATAGATCGTGTAGACGATCGCGGGCCGGAACCTGTTGATATCGATCATGGCCGTTGCTCCATGCGTGCGGTGACAGGCAACCAGATGGCGCCCTGCCGGGCAAGTGTGTTTTGCTGTGAGCAATACGAGTGCTAGTGTTAAGACAACACACCGTCGTCATGCCCGGCCTTGTGCCGGGCATCCACGTCTTAGCCTGCAGTGAAGGCGTGGATGGCCGGGAAGCCCGGCCATGACGTAGATAAAATCGGAATAGGAGCGTGCCGATGTCCCTGCAAGTCTATCTCGCTTTCGTTGTCGCCTGCATTGCGCTGGCGCTGCTCCCCGGGCCGAACGTCACGCTGGTGATCGCCAACGGGCTGCGCTACGGCACGCGCGCGGCGATGATCAGCATTGCCGGCACGCAAGCGGGGCTTGCCGTAGTGATCGGCATCGTTGCGCTTGGGCTTGCGACGCTGATGGCCACCATGGGCTACTGGTTCGACTGGGTCCGCTTTGCCGGTGCTGCCTATCTGGTGTGGCTCGGCATCAAGATGGTCCGCGCGCCGGTCGAGGGCATCGATGCGGATACGCCGCCGGCACCGCCGCGCGGCGGCTTCTTCCTGCAGGGCATGATGGTGCTGCTGAGCAATCCGAAAGTGCTGGTGTTCTTCGGCGCCTTCATTCCGCAATTCGTCGACATGGAGAAGAACCACATTCTGCAGGTCGGCATCCTTGGTGCGACCTTCATGGTGACGGCCGCGCTCACCGATATCGTGTATGCGGTGGCCGCGGGCCGCGCGCGACAATTCTTCTCGGCGCGGCGGACGCGGTTGCTGTCGCGGATCTCCGGCGGCTTCATGATCGGCGGCGGCGTCTGGCTGGCGCTGACCCGAGCGCGCTGAACCTTACGCCGCATCCGCACGTCCAACGATCTGAGGGCGCCGCCGGCGTTCGTGCCGCAAGGATCCGCCGTGCCCGACATTCCCTGGTTCGTCTATGCGATGCTGCTGGCGCCGTTCGGCCTGATTCTGGTCGCCGCCGGCTATAAATATCTGCAGGTCCGCGCCGCCAGCGACTGGCCTTCCACATTTGGCAAGGTGATCGTCTCGACCTCCGAAGTACGAGACGTCAAGGTGCTCGACGACACGCGCGAGGAGCGCAAGCGCACCGAAAAACGCAATTTTGCGAATATCGTCTACGAATACACCGTTAGCGGACAGAAGCTTACGAACAATCGCGTCAGCATCGGCGAGGACCGCGGCAATTTCGAAGTCGCCGAGACAATCGCGCGCTATCCGGTCGGCACCGCGGTGATGGTCTACTACAACCCGCGGCACCCGCGCGACGCCGTGCTCGATCGCGAGATGCCGAAGGGCATTGGCGGTTGCCTTGGCATCGCTGCAGTTATCGTGCTGGCGATCGTGGTCGGCGGCATCTTTGGCGGCGTCCGCATCAATGAATTCATCGCAGCGCATCTTGTCGATCCAAAGGTGTCCCCGATTGTGACGGCGCTCTGCGGGTTCGGCTTCCTCGTTGCCTTGTTCGGCCTGGCGCTACACCGGCAGGGATCTCTGGCCAAGAAGTGGCCGGTGGTGCCCGGCATCGTCAAACTGGGCGCGCCCGAGACCTATGTGAGCCGTGACAGCGACACCGGTCGCAGCGGGCCGGTGATGCAGACCCGGAACGTGCAATACAACTATCGCTTCAAGCACGTCGCCTATATCGGGTCCGCCGGGAGCTTGAGCACGAGCAACCCGAACCCGCCGCAATGGCAGTTGCGGCTGTTCGGGATGGACTACAAGAGCGGTGACGCCGTGAAGGTCTTCGTCAATCCGGACAATCCGTCCGACTCGACGCTGAGCCCTGGTGGCGGCGCGGCCTATTTCCTGTGGGTGGTCGCGGCGGGATTTGTGGTGGTGGCTTATTTCATCGGGACGCACGGCTAGGCACCTCACGCCGCGCGGGTGCATTAGCAGCATCAAGAGCTAGAGATGCGATGCGCGCGGCGTGATCAGCGTCGCCTCGATCTCCGTAAAAATGCGCGTCAGCCGCTCCGCCCACTCCGTCTGGCCGCTTGGGTCGGTGATCAGATCCTGCCGGATCTCGATGCCCGTATTCATCAACCCGCGTTTCTCGCCATGCACGGGAATTGTGTAGTCGGTCGCGTCGGAGACCGCATAGGGTTCGTTGTCGCCCACCACCAGATCGGCTTCGGCGCGCAACAGCTGCAGCAGCAACGGTGGCAGTTTGCTGTCGTGCTGATAGAGCGTGCCGATATGCCAGGGGCGGGGAATGCCGGCATAGACAGGCGTGAAACTGTGCAGCGACACCAGCACTGTCGGCTGGCCCTTCGCCAGCCTTGCATCGATCACCTCGTCGATGCGCCGGTGATACGGATCGAAGATCAGCTCGCGCCGGCGCGCCTTCGCATCGGACGTGAGACCGTCATTGCCGGGCACGGTGGTCGCCTCGCTGATCAGCGGAATCGCGCTTACGGCGTCCGGCGGGCGGTTGCAGTCGATCACCAGCCGCGAATAGCGCTGCGCCACGAGATGCGCATTGAGCGCCCGAGCCATCTGCTCGGCGACGCCGGCGATGCCGACATCCCAGGCGATGTGGCGGACGAGCTCGCTCTCGGGCAGGCCGAGCTCGCCGAGCATCTCGGGAATCAGCCGGCCGTAGTGGTCGCAGGTCAGGAGAAAAGGGGAGTTTCCGGCGGTATTGAGTTCCAGAACGGGCGGAACCTCTTGGGGGCCGAGACGTAGGGATGTGTCCTGATCGCTATCCAAGGCTCTGTCCAAAATTCTGTCCAAGGCTTTTTCCCGATATTGCCTAACGATGCGGCATCCCGGCCTGTGATTCTGCAGGCTTCCGTATAAATTACACGGGACAAATCACGCATGAACGAACCATTGATGCCCCTGCTCACGATTCATCACAAGACCGAATATCGCTACGCCCATCCGGTCGAATTCGGTGAACACCGGATCATGCTGCGGCCGCGCGATGGCCATGATCTGCGCATGCTCAACGGCAAGCTCGAGATCACGCCCGAGCCGGCGTCGCTTCGCTGGATCCATGACGTGTTCGGCAATTCGGTAGCTATCGCCACTTTCGATGAGCACGCGCGCAAACTCACCTTCGTATCCACCGCGACCATCGAACATCTGCCATCGGATGAGTTCGCGCTCACGGCGGACGACAAGGCCTATTTCTATCCGTTCCTCTACGATGCCGAAGAACTGCCCGATCTGCAGGAATTCATCCGGCCGCAATATGGCGATCCCGATGGTGAACTGGCGGCATGGGCGCGCGGATTTCTCGACCCGCAGGGCCGCACGCCGACCGTCAATATTCTGACCGGCATGACGCTCGGCATCCGCAAGCAGTTCGCCTATCGCAAGCGCTACGAGCACGGCACCCAGCATCCGCTCGATACGCTGCAGACCAAATCCGGCACCTGCCGCGATTTTGCGCTATTCATGATCGAGGCGCTGCGCCGGCTCGGCATCGCCGCGCGTTTCGTGTCGGGTTATCTGTTCATCCATGGCGACCGCGAGCACAATTATGTCGGCGGCGGCTCCACCCATGCCTGGGTGCAGGTCTATCTGCCGGCCGCGGGCTGGATCGAATTCGATCCCACCAACGGCATCATCGGCAGCAAGGATCTCATTCGCGTCGCGGTGGCGCGCGATCCGCGCCAGGCGGTGCCGCTGCACGGCACCTATATGGGCTCGGCCGATGCGTTTCTCGGCATGGATGTGAGTATCAATGTGGTGTCCGCGGGCGACGATGTCGCCGCGGCGCTGGCCGAGAAAGTCTGACTTAGATCATGCCCGATCGCGTTTTCGTCTACGGCACGCTGATGCGCGGCTTCGATCACCCGATGTCGAAGCTGCTCTCGTCCGGTGCCGATTTCCTTGGTGAAGCCTCCTGCCGCGGCAGGCTGTACATGGTCGCGCATTATCCCGGCCTGCTGCATTCCGACGAGGCCAATGATGTCGTGTTTGGAGAGCTGTTCCGGCTGCGGAATGTGGATGAACTGATGGCCGCGCTCGACGACTATGAGAGCGTCGGCCCGGGCCATCCGCAGCCGAATCTGTATCTGCGTGAGCGGATTGCGGTGATGCTGGCCGATGGTAGCGTGAGCGAAGCCTGGACCTATATCTACAACAAGCCGGTCGATGAAACGAAGCGCATCATGTCCGGGCGTTTCCTCGCGCCCTAGCTCACCTTGCGTCTGCTGGCGACCTCAAGGCCGAACAGCGCCAGCGCAATCAGCGATGCACCGATGCCGATCAGTGCGATCATCGACGTGCCGCCTGATGCCACCGCAAATCCGCTAAAGCCCGAGCCGACTGCGCCGCCGAAGAAGGCGCAAGCGAGAAACAGCGCGTTGAGCCGGCTGCGGATATGGCCGGCGAGGGCATAGATCGCGCGTTGTCCGGCAACGACATTACCCTGCGTGCCGGCATCGATCAGGATGCCCGCGATCACGAACAGCGTCACGGCCGTCGCGCCGCCGGTGTGGCCGCCGATCCAGGTCAGCACGAAACTCACCAGCACCAGCAGCATCGCAGTGACGGTCACGAGATCGCCGCGGCCGCGATCGGCGAGGCGTCCCGCAAGCGGGGCCACCAATGCGCCGCCGGCGCCCGACAGCAGGAAGGCCGACATGGCGATATGGCCGAACGAGAACGGCGGCTGGTCCAGCACCAGCGGCATCGCCGTCCAGAATAGGCTGAAGGATCCATAGAGCAGACATTGATAGGCCGAGCGCTGTTGCAGCACCCGCGTGGTCAGCATCAGGTCCCACAGCGAGTGGATCAGCGTCGCATAGGTCAACTCATGCTTCGGTTGCCGCCGTGGCAGCGCGATCACCATCAGCACGAATACGCCGCACATCAGCACCGCGGACATCACGAACACCGCGCGCCAGCCGAACGAGCCGGCCACCATGGTGGCCAGCGGCCGCGACAGCAGGATGCCGAACAAGAGCCCGCTCATCACGGTGCCGACGATCTGCCCGCGCCGTTGCTCCGGCGCCAGATGCGCCACCACCGGCAGGATCATCTGCGTGCCCACGGCGGCGACGCCGAGCAGCAGGGTCGAGGCGATGAAGATCGCTGCAGTGGGTGCGGCTGCGGCGATCAGCAGGCTCACGATCAGGCTGCCCAGTGTGATCAGGATCAGCCGTTTGTTCTCGACGAGATCGCCGAGCGGCACCAGGAACAGCAGGCCCAGCACATAGCCGAACATCACCATGGTCAGCATGATGCCTGCCGACGACAGGTCTAGCCCGAAGCTCTCGCTGATCGGCCCCACCAGCGGCTGCGCGTAATAGATATTGGCGACGGTGACGCCGCAGGCGACGGCAAAGGAAAAAATCAGCCAGCCGCCGGGACCGGAGTCGCGGGCGGGATGTTCGGACGATGAGGACATGGAGGCTTTCGGGCAGGCGGGGCGGTGGGAGAGATATGGCGCATGTGATGCCATGCCAGAAGTGCGGCGTCTTGAATGGGAGCCATGCAGGTTGGATGTTCGGGCAGGGCTGGAGACCGCTATGGCCGCGGCCGCTCGAGGGAAATAGGGGCGGGGAGAGGGGGGCGGAACGGTCCTTCTGAGCAATTCCTCGTCATTGCGAGGAGCGTAGCGACGAAGCAATCCAGAAAGCCAAAGGCAAGAACTGGATTGCTTCGCTTCGCTCGCAATGACGGGCGGACTATGCCCGTTTCTTGGTCTTCGGCTTGGCCTTCTGCAGCATGTAAGACCGCAGCACCGCGTTCATTCGGCCCTGATAGCCATCGCCCTCGCTCTTGAAGAAATCCAGCACGTCTTCGTCGATGCGGATGGAGATGGCCTTCTTCTTGGCGGGAATGACGAGGACAGCTTTGGACCAATCGATATTCTCGAATTCCTTCCAATCGGGATCATTGGCAATCGCGGTTTCGATGTCCTTCTCCGTCAACGCGTCGAAACGCGCCCAGTCAGTCTTTCCCTTGCGGCGATCGCCCCATTGTCGCGTTACGATATGCTCTTTCTTCATTTGGTCTCGGATGGCGCGCGGAAATAATCCTGATCAGTTCACTTCGGTGTGTGAAAATAACCGAAATGATTCGACCATTAGCTTCCCCTATCGCTATCCATCGCTCCTCGTTGTTACGGGGTGAACGCCAGGCAATGATCGGTGAGTAAAAGATCTCACTTGCCTCTTCAAAAGCAATGTTGTGCTTCTTTAGGTTCGCTTGGCTCTTGAGATTATCCCATTCGAAGCCCGCGGGCTCCAGAGTCTTAAATCTCGTGTCGCGTTCGGCCGTCATCTGCGCCCCATCGAGAAGAAGTTACAATCTGCATTGCCTTCTCCAAGTTTGGAACTAGCCGTTCAGCGCGATGGTTGTATATACAAAAGTATTTCGTGCTGGTCAAGGCTTAGTGGATATCAAACCGCCACCTTCACCACCCGCACGTCGACCTCGCGCTCCACATAGCTCCATTCTTCCGTCTCGCGCAGGCCGCCGACGAGATCCTCGAATTCCTGCGCGTGTTCCGGCGCATATTCGAACCAGGTGAGGAAATCGAACGGCTCGCCGAGATCGCGGGAATGGTAGAGCTGACGCGCGATGGCGGGCAGGTATTTCAGGCTGTCGGCGATATGGCGGGATTTGTCTTCGAAGATGCGGCGGCGCTCGTTCTGGGTCATGTCCCACCACGCTGCGTTCTTCCTGATGGGGATCAGCGCGCCATGGGTTGCCTCAGGTCGGCCGAGCCCGGCCTGTGCCGCAACCAGTGCGATCTTCTCGGTGCGTTCGACATAGCGGACATGGCTGGCGACGCCGGCGAGGCGCCAGGATGTCTGCGACGGCAGCAGCGGCAGCGAGATGGCGTCGGCATGGGTGATGGACAGCGCCGCAACGGGTTTGAGCGTCTCGCCCTTGACGGGCGAGATCGAGATCACCTGCCATGCACCGGTATTTCCGCCGCGGAATGTCGTGAACATGGAATATGAGAGCGTGGAACCGGGGTGAGTTCAAGCAAATTGACACAAACTCGTCATTCCGGCGTCGCGCAGCGCCAGCCGCACGCGAACCTCAGCCATTCCAATTATCCCGAGATGTTCATCGTCGCTCGCTTCCCAGTGTCCAGTCGCGATGAACACAACGGGATTCCGGGTTCGCCCGCGCAAAAGATGCGCGCGCGCCCCGGAATGACGAGCTTTATTTTCGCCTGTGAATAGCGGGCGCAAGAACCGCAGGTTCAAATCTGCTCCCGGAAAACCTATATCCATGGTCGGCTGGGCCAAGGCTCATGGGCTAAAGCCCAAAAGGCTCACATCCGAGCCCGCAACACTTACCTAACCCGATCGCACGATAACTGCCCCATGCGCTTCACGCCCCAATTCCTCGACGATCTGCGCGCCCGGCTTCCGGTTTCGGAAGTCGTGAGCAAGCGCGTCAAGTTGAAGAAGGCAGGGCGTGAGTGGAAGGGCCTGTCGCCGTTCCAGCAGGAGAAGTCGCCGTCGTTTTTCGTCAATGACGAGAAGGGATTTTACCACGACTTCTCCAGCGGCAAGCACGGCGACATCATCAATTTCGTGATGGAGACCGACGGCGCCAGCTTCGTTGAGGCGGTCGAGCGGCTGGCGCAAATGGCAGGCGTCGCGCTGCCGGCGGCGACGCCGGATGCCGCGCGCCACGAGCAGCGTCGCAAGACGCTGTATGATGTGATGGATCTCGCCGCAAAATTCTTCGCGGAGACGCTGGTGGGGCGCGAGGGCGCCCGTGCGCGCGGCTATCTCGCCGATCGCGGCATCACGCCCGCGGTGCAGCTCCAGTTCCGCATGGGCTTTGCATCCGAAGATCGTTTCGCGCTGAAGGAATATCTCGGCGCCGCCGGCGTGCCCGTGAACGACATGGTCGAGGCGGGCCTGCTGATCGGCGGCGAGGACATCCCGGTGCCTTATGATCGCTTTCGCGATCGCGTGATGTTTCCGATTTCCGATGTGCGCGGACGTATCATCGCCTTTGGCGGCCGCGCCCTGAAGAAGGATGCGCCGGCGAAATATCTGAACTCGCCGGAAACGCCGCTGTTTCACAAGGGCGACAATCTCTACAACCTGCCGATGGCGCGGAAGGCCGCCCATGACGGCGCGCCGCTGGTGGTGGTCGAAGGCTATGTCGACGTCATCGCCATGGTCGGCGTCGGCTTTCCCGGTGCGGTCGCGCCGCTCGGCACGGCGCTGACCGAGAACCAGTTGCAGTTGCTCTGGAAGATGGCCGACGAGCCGATCCTGTGTTTCGACGGCGACAAGGCCGGCCAGAAGGCGGCATGGCGCGCGGCGGAGCTGGCGCTGCCGCATCTCAAGCCCGGCAAGAGTCTGCGTTTTGCGCTGCTGCCCGAAGGGCAGGACCCCGACGACCTCGCGCGCTCCGGCGGCCGCGCGGCGATCGAGGATGTGATGGCGGCGGCGGGCACGCTGTCGGATCTGATCTGGGCGCGCGAGATCGCCGGCGGCACCTTCGCGACGCCGGAGCGCCGCGCGGCGCTGGAGGCTCGGATCAACGAATTGTCGAACGGCATCCGCGACGATGTCGTGAAGAAATACTACCGCCAGGACATGACCGAGCGGCTGCAGCGCGCCTTCGGCACCGGCCCAAAAAACTACGGCGGTAACAACGGTGGCCGCGGTGGCTTCCAGCAGGGTGGCGGAGGCGGCGGTTTTGCCCGTTCCCCGCGTCCGTTTACCCCCGGTCCAGCGGGGCGAATCAGTGGCGGCGGGCGGGGCGGGGCCAATGCGGGACCCCAGACCATCCAGCGCGGGCCCTATCAGGTGGTCAGTCCACAGCTTGCGACCTCGTCGATCATGCGCGGCCAGCGCAGCGCCATTTCGAGGCGCGAGGCGCTGATCGTGCAGTCGCTGATCAACCATCCCTGGCTGCTGCATGACCGGCTGGAGGAGGTGGCGGCACTGGAACTCGCCCATCCCGAGATGCACCGGCTGCGTGCCGGGATCATCGCGGCCTTTGCCCATGAGCATCATCACGGCGATGAGGCCGAGCAAAGTGAACAAATGCGTTCAGATCTGGTTAAAGCTGGATATTCCGAGCAATTACAACACGTTGAGCAGGCGGTTACCACTCAGGCGGTGTGGGCGGCGCGGCCTGGTGCGGCCCGCGAGGATGTTCTTTCCACCTGGACGCAGCTCGTTGCCTTGCATCGCCAGTGGCACTCATTACTTAGGGAGCTTAAAGACGCGGAGCTTGCTCTGGGCGCAGAAGCGAGCGAAACGAACTACGGCTGGTTGCGCGATGTGAAGGCCCGGTTGGCTGAGGTCGACGGGATCGAGGCGCTGATCGAGGGGTTCGGAGAATCCTCGGGGCGGTTCCAGCGCAGTTCGTGAAGCAACTTTGCTGCGGATGGTGCCCGGGCAAACCGCGAAAAGACTCGCCAAACCCATGGTTTGGCTGCAAAAACAGGGTTAATCCGGGCTTAAGGCTCTCCACGTTAAGGGTCTGGGCTTAAGTAGTGAAAACCGCGAAGACGACGTCGGGGGTGGCGATGGATATGCGCCGCCCTTTGTGCGTCAAGCGGTGACGATGATTGGATCGGGGCGCTTGCGTCCCCTGGATTGATAGCGGGGCGGTGACGCCCCCGGCGTGAGCGCGTTTCAGGAGCATTGAATGGCCACCAAGGCAAAGACGCTGCAGACCAAGGACAAGGAAAAAGACGACAAGGCAGCTGACACGCCGGAGAAGGACTCCGCAGACGCGCCGTCACCTTTGCTCGACCTGTCCGACGCTGCCGTCAAGAAGATGATCAAGCAGGCCAAGAAGCGCGGCTTCGTGACCTTCGATCAGCTCAACGACGTCTTGCCATCCGATACCACCTCTCCTGAACAGATCGAAGACATCATGTCGATGCTCTCCGACATGGGCATCAACGTTTCCGAAAACGAAGACAGCGACGGCGAGGAAGAGAGCAAGGACGAGGACGACGATACCGACAACGAACTCGTCGAAGTCACGCAGAAGGCCGTCACCGAAGTCAAGAAGTCGGAGCCCGGCGAGCGCACCGACGATCCCGTCCGCATGTATCTGCGCGAGATGGGCACCGTCGAGCTGCTGTCGCGCGAAGGCGAAATCGCCATCGCGAAGCGCATCGAGGCCGGCCGCGAGGCGATGATCGCAGGTCTCTGCGAAAGCCCGCTGACCTTCCAGGCCATCATCATCTGGCGCGATGAACTCAACGAAGGAAAGATCTTCCTTCGCGACATCATCGATCTCGAAGCGACTTACGCTGGCCCCGACGCCAAGAACAACATGAACCCGGCGCTGATCGCTCCGCCCACGGGCGATGGCGAAGCAGTGGCCGAGGGCGCCGAAGCCGTTGCCGCGCCGCCTGCGGCCCCGCCGTCTGCCACCCCGTTCCGTCCGGCTCCGCCGCGTTCGGCGCCTGCTGCGGCTCCCGCCGGCGAAAGCACGTCGGAAAGCGCTGCCGACGGCGACATGGACGACGACGAGTTCGAGAACCAGATGTCGCTCGCCGCCATCGAGGCCGAGCTGAAGCCGAAGGTGGTCGAGACCTTCGACAAGATCGCCGACAGCTACAAGAAGCTGCGCAAGCTGCAGGAACAGGACATTGCGAACCAGCTCGAGAGCGCCTCGCAGGGCCCCTCGCTGTCGCCGTCGCAGGAGCGCAAGTACAAGAAGCTCAAGGACGAGATCATCGTCGAGGTGAAATCGCTGCGCCTCAACCAGGCGCGTATCGATTCACTCGTCGAGCAGCTCTACGACATCAACAAGCGCCTCGTCTCGTTCGAAGGCCGCCTGCTGCGCCTCGGCGACAGCCACGGCGTCGCGCGTGAGGACTTTCTGCGCAACTATCAGGGCTCGGAGCTCGATCCGCGCTGGCTCAACCGCGTCTCGAAACTTTCGGCCAAGGGCTGGAAGAACTTCGTCGCCATCGAGAAGGACCGCATCAAGGAACTGCGCGGCGAAATCCAGCAGCTCGCAGCCCTTACGGGTCTTGAGATCGGCGAATTCCGCAAGATCGTGCACGGCGTGCAGAAGGGCGAGCGCGAAGCCCGTCAGGCCAAGAAGGAGATGGTGGAAGCCAACCTCCGTCTCGTGATCTCGATCGCCAAGAAGTATACGAACCGCGGCCTGCAGTTCCTGGATCTGATCCAGGAAGGCAATATCGGCCTGATGAAGGCCGTCGATAAGTTCGAATATCGCCGCGGCTACAAGTTCTCGACCTATGCGACCTGGTGGATCCGGCAGGCGATCACCCGTTCGATCGCCGATCAGGCCCGCACCATCCGCATTCCCGTGCACATGATCGAGACGATCAACAAGATCGTGCGCACGTCGCGCCAGATGCTCAACGAGATCGGCCGCGAACCTACTCCTGAGGAACTGGCTGAGAAGCTGGGCATGCCGCTGGAGAAAGTTCGAAAAGTTCTCAAGATCGCCAAGGAGCCGCTGTCGCTCGAAACCCCGGTGGGTGACGAGGAAGACTCGCATCTCGGCGATTTCATCGAGGACAAGAACGCCATCCTGCCGATCGATGCCGCGATCCAGAGCAACCTGCGCGAAACCACCACGCGCGTGCTGGCCTCGCTCACCCCGCGCGAAGAGCGCGTGCTGCGCATGCGCTTCGGCATCGGCATGAACACCGACCACACGCTGGAAGAAGTCGGCCAGCAGTTCTCGGTGACCCGTGAACGTATCCGCCAGATCGAAGCCAAGGCGCTGCGCAAGCTCAAGCACCCGTCGCGGTCGCGCAAGCTGCGCTCGTTCCTGGATAACTAACGGTCGCTGTCGATCATTCGATCCTTCTGATGATGCCCGGCCTCGCGCCGGGCATTTTTGTTTTGCAGGCCGTCGCTCGCAGGACCGCGAGCTTGCCCGTGCGCGGCGCCGCTGCAACTGGAGCGGGCGGTTAGCGCTCGTTCTGCGACAGTTGCTGCAGGTGCTCCGGCGGAATCGGCTTGTCTATCACTTGGCCGGCAATGGCGCGCGCTGTTGTTGGCCAGCGCGTCGCAATCAGCCGGTCCTTGGCGACCCTGGCAATGCTCACGGAGTTTGACTGATTACCGCCCAACACACGATAGGCGTCCTTGTCCTCGCCGTCATAGAAGCCGACGTGACCCAGCCCGCTCGACTTGCTGACGCGCCAGAACACCAGAATCGCGCCGTCAACGGGTTTGTCGATCGGCTGGCCGAACTTCGCCCACTGGCGCGCGCCCAGCGGATTGGTCGGCAGTGGCTCGGAGGGCAACGTCGCGCCAGCGCAATGGGCGACGAAGAGGCCGCACCAGGGAATGTCGTCGTCGCCATAGGGGATGCCGAGTTCGGTGGCCCAGTTGAGGATGGTGCGGTTAGAGCCGCGCCCGGTCACTTCTCGCGTTCCCATCAGGCGACGGGCTTCATCCATCCAGACCATCCCGTTGCTGGTCGCGGCAGGTTCGTTGAGCACGATCAGGTTTTCCAGATCCGGTGTCAGGATTCCATCGGCGGTCAGGCCCTGGCGAGTCTGGAATTCCTGCACGGCCGCCAGCGTCATGCGCCCCCAGATGCCGTCCAGCGGACCCGGATAGTATCCTTGCGCTTTCAGCGAGCGTTGCATTTTCAACAGATCCATCGCAACTCCTCCTTGTTGGTTCTGATCCTCACTGGTGGGAATGGCTTGGCGTGGCTTCAGTCAGGGTGGCGACGTTGCCGACGACTTGCTGTAAATCCACTCTTCGCCGAGCTTCTTCCGGATCTCGTTCCAGAGTTGCCGCAGACGATGCACGTGGAGGTCGTCGGCCATCACCATGACGGCGTGGCGGATGCTGGGAATGTCGAGTTCGGGAGCAGTCTCCGCGGTGGCGGCTTTTTTGGTAATGAGGCCGCGCTGGGCTGGGGCCGCGTCGGAGAAAACGACGCTGCCGATCATGTGGACATAGGCGTCTGGCGCTCCATCGCCAAGCACCGCCCGTTCCAGATCAAGAATGGTCCGAATATTGTGCTTCTTCAGCTCGAAAAAGATCCGCGGCCCGACGACGAGGCACAGTTGCGCCTGTAACACCCAGTCGAATGACTGGTAGAGCCCGTAAGGGGTCTCGACAAATAGCAGGATCGGATTGGCGGTCGCGAGATTTTGAATGTCGACAATATTGGTCTCTTCGAGACGATAGCGGGTGTCGTAATCGATACCGTCGATGACCTCGATCGGAACGGTCGCCGCCGATTTCAGTACTTCGCTGTCGATCGGTTTGAGGTAGTTGATCTGTAGGTATCGTATCAGTGTCACCATGCCGAAGTCGGGCACGTATCCTGCGACAAAGGCGATGGCGAGCCACAAGCGCAGCGATGTTTCGGCGGGCGCGCCCGGCGCCAATTGGATCAGGTTCGACAGATAGGGAGTGCCGCTCAATGTGCGATACAACAGGAGGGCAATGATCGCGCCACCGATGAGATGGACCGCTGAACGCAGCCAGGTAATCGGGTTCAGTTCGAAATTCATGACCGCACGCAACAGTAGCCGCAGCGTGAACAGATAGCCGCCAAGGAACGCCGCGCCGACGATCGAGGCGGAGTTCAGGAGCTTCGCCGTCAGATCTGCTCCAGTGACCTGCTCATCGGTCCAGAACAGAGTGGGGACGATCAGTCGTCCGCCGCATGTCCCGTCGGAAATCAGCGCGCAGATGGGTACGATCAGCAACAAAAAACCGGCGATCGAAAACAGCAGATAAGGCACGGCCGACAGCAGTAATGTGCGTGTGCGTGTAAGTGAGGCGGCGGCGAGCTGGCTGTCGTGGTTGGACAGTTCACTACCAGGAGCATTGCGTAGTTCAGACGATCGCACGCCATATTTGTTGCGGGCAAATTCAATCGTCGGAATGTCGGGATTGTCCTTGAATAGCGTCTCAAGGAGATCCGTCAACATCGTGCTTCGGCGCCGCCGAATGACCTCGCGCATGACAAGCAATGTCAGCGGTATGACGATAGCCACAACGGCTGCGAAGAGACCCCATGCGTATGTACTCATCACGCAACGCTCCTACCCCTGAAAGCATGATGCGGAGGGGTCCGAGAAATGTCAATCTATGGTTGTGTTTTTTGCTCGTGTCGCGTTATAGCGCGTTAGGCCATATTTCTGAGCACATCAGGTGCCAGGCGCGTGCTGCGCATGCGCTTCGGCATCGGCATGAACACCGACCACACGCTGGAAGAAGTCGGCCAGCAGTTCTCGGTGACGCGCGAACGTATCCGTCAGATCGAAGCCAAGGCGCTGCGCAAGCTCAAGCACCCGTCGCGGTCGCGCAAGCTGCGCTCGTTCCTGGATAACTAACGGTCGCTGTCGATCACTCGATCCTTCTGATGATGCCCGGCCTCGCGCCGGGCATTTTCGTGTGTGCGTGCCGTGCTTTCACGCGCTCGTTGCCAGGGTACGTGGCCGCAAATATGTTCATGATTTGTTCTGTTCGTCAAGAGGCTTTGTGTCGCGTGTGTCCTTCGCCCGCCGCGGAGCGGATGGCGGATTACGTGTCGCCAATCGGTCCTGCGCGCGCTGGTTCGACGCCGCGGTTGTCCGGAGCGGTCTCTGTCGTGAGCCAGCCGGCCTCGCGCACCATGGCCACGGCCGAGCGGGAGACAGGGGCGGTGATCCCGTTGACGAGTTGCAGGCGCAGATTGCGGCCCTCGGTCACGACGCGCACAACGGCCTTCCGCGCGACCCACCATGACCGGTGCACCTGCAGGCCGTCAGCGGTGCCGAGAGCCGCCATGGCCTGATTGAGCGTTGCCAGCACTAACCGGGAGTGGCCGGCGATATGGTGGACGCGGACATAGTGGTCTTCCATCTGCAGGCAAAGCACCGCGAAGGGCGGCGCACCGAGCAGGCCGAAAGCCGTTGGCGGCGCGTCGTCGGCTTCCTTGGCCTGGTGCCGCTTGTGTCGTCGCGCCTGAAGCAACAGGGTGAAGCCGAGCACGACAGGCAGGGCGGTGATCAGTCCTTGCACATACCAGTCGAGCGGGCCCAGCCTTCTCAGGAACGGCCATATCGATACGCCGATCCACGCGGTCCAGATCTGAAATGGGACGGTCAGGATGGCGACGCCGAGGACGATCGCCGTCCACGTCATCCACGGCCTCAACTGGAATCGCAGCACCACGCGGATCAGGGAGCCATACAGCAGGATTCCCGACCAGAAGCAGGCAAGCTGAAACGCCACGCGCTGCCATGCCGGTCCATTCAGATAGCTGCCGAATGGTCCGATCAGGCCGAGGAAGATGGCGCAGACGGTCGCGATCGCCAGGTCGACGGCCCAATCCCGCAGAAAATCACGTTGCCAAGCGTTGCTCATGACGTCTCATCGCAGCGCTTCGCCCACCGGCGAACCCGTTCGCCCATTGGCGAACAACGGCTGGCGCAGGGCGGCGCCCTTTGCAGAACTCGCGTGTCATCCCGATCCGCAGGAGGTTCCATGCGCAGCATCATCGCACAGGTTTTCGTCGCATTCATCGCTATCGCCGCCGCCAGCCAGGCCGACGCCGCGGTCGGCTTCCAGCATTTCAGCATCAGCGATCCACAAGGGCCACCCATCGAGGTCGGCGTTTGGTATCCTACCGGCGCTGCGCCGAAGCTGCAGGCGCTTGAGTCCGATCAACAGATGGTTGCCCGCGATGCGGCACTGGCGGGCGACCGCCTGCCGCTGGTGGTGATATCCCATGGTCACGGCGGCTCCTATGCCGGGCATCTCGACACCGCCATGGCCTTGGCCAATGCAGGTTTCGTCGTCGCCGCCCTCACGCATAACGGCGATAGCTGGCGCGACCCGGGCAACCCCACCGCGATCTGGGAACGGCCGCGCCAATTCAAGCTGGTCACGGATTATATGCTGGACGCATGGGGTGACCATGGGCGTATCGATGCGACGCGCGTCGGCGCGTTCGGCTTCTCGGCCGGCGGATTCACGGTGCTCGCGGTGGCCGGTGGCGAGCCGGACCTGCGGGCTCTCGGGGATCACTGCAGGGCGCATCCCGCTTTCGAAGATTGCCAGATCGTCGAACGGCACCCGCTTCCGCTGGATGCCACTATCGTCTGGGCCCACGATCCGCGCATCAAGGCGGTTGTCTCCGCGGCGCCCGCCCTTGGTTTTGCCTTCGGTCGCAAGGGCCTGGCGGCGGTCCGTCAGCCGGTCCAGCTTTGGCGGGCCGAGGACGACCAGGTCCTGCCACATCCCTTTTATGCGGAGGCCGTCCGCCTCGCTTTGCCGACGTCGCCCGAGGCGCATGTCGTGGCGAATGCCGGGCACTACGATTTTTTGACGCCATGCTCCGCGCAACTGGCAACACGCGTGCCGGCGATCTGCACCAGCAGACCGGGGTTCGACCGCGCTGCATTTCATGAGCGCTTCGATCGCGACATCGTCGCGTTCTTTACACGGGCGCTGTAGTCGCGGTCTGGATTTGGTTAGCCCGACAGCTCTCTTCATCGAGATGGGCGCGCGCACCTGCGGTGCGCGTCGGCGGCCTCGGCCGCGTGCTGTTCGAAGGTCGGCCTGCCGAACTGGTTCCGGCACCGGGAACAAATCGGGCAGGTCCCGCTTGAGTCGGGATTGTGTCGCGTCGTGTGAGTTGGAGTATTGCCATGGCCCCGCGTGCCAATTGGAAGGGCTTTTTGCGCCTGTCCCTCGTGAGCTGTCCGGTCGCGCTGTATCCCGCCACGTCGGATTCCGAGAAGATCAGCTTCAACCAGATCAACCGCAACACCGGCCATCGCATCAAATATCTCAAGGTCGATGCGGATACCGGCGAGGAGGTGGCGGCGGACGACATCATGAAGGGCTTCAAGGTCGATACCGATACCTATGTCGAGGTGTCGAAAGACGAACTCGACAACATTGCGCTGGACTCCACCCGCACCATCGAGATCGACGAATTCGTGCCGAAGGCCGATATCGACCCGCGCTACGCCATTCGTCCCTATTACCTCGTGCCCGACGGCAAGATCGGCCACGACGCCTATGCGGTGATCCGCGAGACCATCCGCGACATGGGCAAGGTGGCCATCGGCCGGCTCGTGCTCACCAATCGCGAGCACATCATCGCGCTGGAGCCGCTGAAGAACGGGCTGATGGGCACGCTGCTGCGCTATCCCTATGAGGTGCGCGACGAGGCGGAGTATTTCGACGACATCCAGGACGTCAAGGTCACCAAGGACATGCTCGATCTGGCGCGGCATATCGTGGAGCAGAAGGCCGCCGAATTCGAGCCCGGCAAATTCGAGGATCGCTACGAGTCCGCGCTGGTCGATCTCGTCAACCAGAAGCGCAGCGGCGTCGCCATCAAGCCGCATGGCAAGGCGCGGCCCGGCACCAATGTGGTCGATCTGATGACCGCCCTGCAGCAGAGCCTCAAGGGCGGCGGCGCCGCGCCGAAGCCGAAGGCGAAGAAGCCTCCGAAGCGCGCCACCGGCCAGAAGGAAATGCTGCTGCCGATCACCGGCAAGAAGGAGCCCGCGCCGGCGAAGAAGGTGGCGCGGCCGGTGGCCAAAGGGGTGACCAAGGGAAGGAGGGCGGGATGACGCGCGCCTGGACCCCGTCGCTGGTGCCGGATGCCGGCGAGCAGACCGTCTATCTCGTGCTGGATTGTTTCGACCGCGCCGGCTGCGCCTGGCGCGAGGCCGATGTCGCGGCGACCGATCTCGAAACCGTCATCGCCGACCTGATGTCCGGCCAGTACAACGATCCGCAGCGCGTGATCGCCTTCAACACGGCCGAACGCTGGGCCGACGACGTGTCGGAAGACGTCGCCCGCGAGATCCGCCGCCGCGCCGACCGCAATTACGAGGACGTCACCTCGTCGCTCGACGACTTCGTCCAGCGCCACGCCGGCCGCGAGCAGCAGCTCACGCTCAGGCTGGCGTGACGCGGGGTCTGAGATACTTCTCCGCGACAAGCGGGGTGACCGAATAAAAAAGGCGGACCGCAACGTCCGCCTTTTTATCGTGCGCGCTCTTAACCTCTCCCCGCAATGCGGGGAGAGGTCGACCGGCGGAGCCGGTCGGGTGAGGGGCCGTCACCAACGCAGCCGCAATCACCACCTTTCGGGTCGCACCGTCTCGAACCGGGAGAATGTCCGCATCCCGCCTGGCACAGCTCGCTGTGCGCGGGAGCGGGAGAGGGGCGCCGCACACGACGCGGCCCACGTTGATAACTCCGCCACACCCTTTGATTGTGCCGCGTCCCGCGCTAGCGTCACGCATTGCCCGATCAATTTTCCTGAAGCACATTTCACCCGAGGACATTGCCATGACGTCGCTCGCCCCGATGCTGCTCAGCCAGCGCGTTGCCCAGGTCTGCCTGTTTCTGGTCGGCGCCATCGCCATCTTCGGCGGCGCGCTGCAGATGGTTATGGGCCAGCCCGAGACAGCGCCGCGGCTTGATAACGTGCATCGCTTCATGGGCGGCATCTATCTGATGTCGGGCGTCATGGGCCTGTGGGCGGCATCGACCATTCGCGAGCACAACACGCTGGTCGTCCTGATGGCGGCGACGGTGTTTGTCGGCGGCCTCGGCCGCGTGTTGTCGATTACGAAGGTCGGTCTGCCCGAACCGCATGCCCTGTGGATCACCTATCTCGTGCCGGAGCTGGTGATTCCGTGGATCATCATCGCGGCGCAGGTGATGACGAACAGGAGGTGATCGAAAAGCCGATATGTAACCCTGAGTTGATTAACCTAATAAATTCACTTACAGGTGATGACGCTATGGCACGTTTTCTCGTTCTACGTCAGGGAAACTTATGAGCGATCCTACGGCCGATTCAGTTCAGTTGAAGGTGTTGGTCACGATAATCCCGGGGGTGCTCGGCTTCGTCGGATCGTGGATAGGCGCACAAGTAGCGCTATCTAATTTCAAACAGCAGCGCGCTTTTGACAAGAAGCTGGATTGGTACGAGCGATCGGCCAGATCACTGCAGAGTCTTGCGCAGAATATCGAAGTTGCCGCGACCGCCCAGGAGGAGGAGGGCACCGATCCCGAGCATCTCGAGAATGTTTGGCGCGATGTTCAGCGCGGGCATATCGAGCTTGAAGGACTCGCGTTTGAAGCGGGCTTTTACGGGTCTGCACCCGCAACCGAGCTGATGGATAAGATTCGGCTGACTGTAGAGAATGTGGCCGAGCAGAGTGAGGCATTCGATCCCGCAGCCGTCGATGCTGAATCGCGAGACGACGCCCTCGGAAAAATTATCGATCTGTCTGCCGAATTGCGCGCGACTCATAAGCCTCTCGTCGCGGAGGGACGTAAGCACCTCGGGCTCGATGAGCTGAGTTGGTTCGAGAAACTGAAAACAATGGGGCGTTCAAAATAGCGCCGGTCGATGCTCTATGTTCGCTGGCCTCGGTCGCGTGCTGTCGATCTCGAAGGTCGCCCTGCCGAACCGCATGCGCTGTGGATCACCTATCTCGTGCCGGAGCTGGTGATCCCGTGGATCATCAGCGCGGCGCAGGTGATGACGAACAGGCAGATGGCGGGTGGGGCTTAGGTAACCGCTACAGTCGCCGCGGTTCTGCTCTCATATTCTGTCCCGTCCCGAACACGCAAACAGAATTGGGCGCGCCGCGAGCCAAAGCGTGCGATGGGGCAAGTGCGCGGAAACTGTATCGCTGCTCCGCGCGATCAAATGGCGCACTTATCTCCATGTATTTGCTATCGGCTCGACACTAAAAATTGTATTTATTGTTTTTGCACCTTTTTATTCGGAGGCACGGTGGCTCGATCAAATACATCAGTGGCAACAGTTGTCAGCAAGGACGCAACTATTCTTGCTGCGCATGAAGAGTTGTCGACGCTTGAAAAATTGTCACAATATGTGCTGGCGAAGATATCCGAACTAACCAGCCGAAGGCCAGTTTTCGACAGTCGGAATTCTTCGGCGGAAGTTTCGATCCATGAAGCCAACTACTCTTCTTTGAAGTCACACGAAGAGCTAGCGCAAAATTGCTATGGTAGAACTGTCATTGGTGCAGAAGTTGATAATAGTGGAAATTCGAAACGTCCTTTCAGCTATCGAATAACTCAAGCGAATGTTGGATTTATTGAGGACGGTTGTAACGTGCTGGCGCGAAATTCGTTGGTCGCCTCAAAGCTCGTCACGACATCACCAGGTGAAGAAGCAGAAATAAGCGCCCGAAGTGGAACGCGGTTCTTGCAGGTGAAGGAGGTTCGGACTTTTGATCATCCGACCAGCCTTCTTTCGATATCTCAGAAGCCAAATTTTAGACTGATGTCGATTCGGCTGTTAGGACGTGCCGAGCAATCGCTCGTCAAGAACCTCCGCCTATTTGTTGAAGGCGCCGCAGAAAGATCTGAACCCGATTTAAGGCAGAAAACTCCGCAACGTGCGCCTGCCTCGCAGGTCATGCCTCCTGACGATCCAACATGGATGGTGTCTTGGGAGGATGTATCTCTTGGAGATTCCGATAGTTCGTCTTTAGGCCATCAGTTTTTTACTAGGACAACCGCCAAGCAAGAAGGCGCGCTTAATAAACCGCGCGGACTTACATTTGTTGAAGGCATTGCCGGCTCGGGCAAGACTTCTATCGCGCTTGGGCGGCTTAAGTTCTTTGCTAATTTTTCGACAGGAGAACATCGCGAAGACTACAGTCTAAAAGACGCCGGGCAGGCTGATTTCTCGCCATCGAACATGGTGGGATTTGTGCTCAGCCATAGTCTGAAAAGCTACCTTAAAGAGACTGCGTCTGCTCTTCAAATAGGTCAGCTTCCAATCCAGGATTTCCAAGAGTTTCGTGCAGATCTTTCGAATCGTTTTGGAATAGCTCGGGCGTTTAAGCGAAGTCAGAGTCAAGCTCCAATATTCCGGACTCAGTTGGCTTGGCTGCTTGCGATTGATACTGCGATGAGTCGCGCAGCAGGGGAGCGCCTTCGGCGTGTTGCAGTCGACGATCCCAAGATTCCGAAAGCAGTTCAGTCCGTTGTTATTAAGATGGCTGATGCGATGGCGGTTTGTGATGTTGAGGAAGGGCAGCTCAATTTCCATTTGTTGGGCCTTGCTGACCGCGTTGTTTCAGCTGTTATGGAAGCGGAGTTTCGCGCTCAAGAGGTGGAAATTCGCGCTAGGATGGCCAAAGAAAAGGATCGAAATGCTCGAGAAGAGATGCGCCTAGAGTTAGATCGAATTGCTAAAGAAGAAGACCGCAATGGTATATCGGAGCTGGGCCGTCGCCTTCTCTCTGAACTGACCGTTAGCGATTTGATTGCTGATGTCGCACGGATGCAAGACACTCCGGACATTGTTCGTAGAGCGTTTAATACTCGCGGAATTCCTTTCAATGAGGAAATTGACGATTCTGTTCGTTCGTTTGGGGCGCTGGTCCTAGGCGACGCTAGAAGCAGAAACCGAAGCCTAACTGATGCCGACGTTGCTGCGCTCGCCGCTCTTGCTGCCATAATAGCCGATGGCTTTGATCGGGGTGGTGCGCCAAATTACTTGTATCAAGTACGCCGACGGACTGCCGTCTTTATTGATGAAGTACAAGATTTTACGGAAGTCGAGATATTGTTGATGGGGATGGCCGTAACGAGCGCCTATCATCAGATTACTCTGTCGGGCGATAGGCAGCAGAGGCTCCAATTGGGTGGCGCTGAGGAATACCGAGACTTATTTCCATTCGTTCCCAGGTCGCGGCAGAATATGCAGGTTTTTTTAGACCATAATTTTCGTCAACGGGAAGTTCTTAGCGCGCTTAGCGCAGAGGTCAGGTCGGTGTTCCAAGGAGACTTGAACTCTTCTCCTGCCTTGAAGCACTCAAAAGTAGCTGCAGCCGTTCACACGTTCAAATCGAACGAAGAAATGGCGGCGTTGATAGTCGAGCGACTGTTGACTGTTGATGCGTATGCGACGGTAGCCGTAATCATGCCGTCTGAAATAGAGGCGCGTCGCTGGTACGATTTAATGCGTGATGATTTAGCTGCTTATCACCGGCCAGCGCTGCTGTCGCATCGAGATGATTTGACGCGACGAAATGATATCCACTTTACTGAAGTTCGCGAGGCTAAGGGGCTGGAGTTTGACGTAGTCATTGTGCCGGATATCTCGGTCTTTGACTTAAGTACCGTAATTGGTAGGAATCAATTCTACGTTGCTATAAGCAGGCCTCGACACGCTCTGCTTCTAGGCTGTCAAGAAGCGGAAAAAGGCGACGAGTACGTTGGAATCCTTGTCAAGGAAGGCGCAATCGTATGGCGGCCAATCGTGTCTCGCTAAGGAGGTTAGATGGCGAGCGATGCGCACAGGGGCGCGGACTGTCGGGCCGAGACGCTGGCGGGTCACAATGGCGCGCCCTTTGCCCTAAGCTCGTCATTCCAGAGTGGGACCGGCTCTTCCCGGAGCGAATCCGGAATCTCAAGATAGTTGAAACGCAGCGGCTCTCATGTCGAGATTCCGGGCTCGGGCCCGTCGCCGGACGGCACCGATCCCGCCGCGGAATGGCGTTGGAGGAATACGAAAGAAAGGAAGAAAGACGCTACTTCTTCTTCGCGCCCACGCGTTCGACGCTCTTGATCTCCAGCGCCGGACGGCCGGACTTCTCGGCGATCTCGCGGTCCTGCTCGGCGATGGCGGCCTTGGCCGGCTCATCGCCGTCGAGTCCCCCCAACAATTCGGAGGGCACGCGGCGGTTGGAGCGCTGCGAGCCGTCTTCATAGAAGACGTTGAAGAAGGCGAATTCGCCTTTGGGATTGGTACCGGGTTTCTTGGCCATGGCGGTTAAGTGGGGGATGGCGCAGGCGAAGTCAAAGCCTTAGCGCGCAAAGCGTGCATGCATCTGTGGGCAAAAGCGGGCAGTGGTTACCGGCGGGACGCGCCGCCCAGCCCGCGACCGAAAGTTCATGATTTGTTCTTGACGTTTCGGGAGTAAGGATTATTATCCCCTTCGTCCTGCCCCACCGAGAGGGGCGATCGCGATCGTCACGTTCGCGGGGTGGGATGCGGTGGACGCCGGAGATGCGGCGTCACGCGGTTCACGGGGGAACGTCTGTCTTCGGGCAGGACGGATCTGCGCCAGCACTGCCACTGGCAAGGAGACGGCCGACCTTCGGATGGACAGACTCCTGGACAGCGCGACGGACGACCAAATCGAAACGCGTTCGGCCAAGTGCTTTGCGGCTACCCTGTCCCTCCGCCCTGGGACATTAATTTTGGTGATGGGACCGTTCGCCATGGCAGATGTGCAAGCAACCGAAAAAACACCGCATGCGGAACGCCGGGCAATCGCTCGGCGCCTC
>NZ_JABMCJ010000093.1 GCF_013359755.1 Tardiphaga robiniae
GACGCTCATTCCGCTCAGGTCGAAATCGAACTGGAGGCCCAGTTGCTCGCCTTCCAGCGTCAGGACGACACCCTTGGCGTTGCGCATCTGGATGGCGCGCCTGCCTGCACCGACCGCCACACCTGCACCGAGCGCCGTATACGAATGGGGCGCAAGTGCGACCTGTCCGCCGTAGCTCGCAGAGCGAAGGCGGAAGCGTATTGCGCCGAGCGACAGTTGAGGCGGGTTGCGCTGCGCCAATCTGTCCTACGGTTGCTGCGAACGCCAGAACTGTGTGCTGTAGTTGTTTAGACCGCCAGAATGTGGATCGACTGTTACTTTGAAGGTTTCCGGAATCTTGCTCCCGTCGCCACCGTCCCTAAAATAGCTCCTGACGGAATAGAGTGCGCTGCGCATAAGATCCTCCCAAATCTCATGCAGCATGTTTTCTAGTTCTTGCTTCTGTTTAGCTGCGCTCGGCTTTCGTTTGGGACGCGGTGTCATATAGTCCGGGCGCGGTTCAACATTGTGGGCGAACGTTATGTGGCCACTTTTCCATTCGTCGTCGATGGTCTGGCGCCATCGATAAGTTACCCTTGTGGTCAGATTTTTACTATAATGTAATCCCAAGTTGAGTTCGCTTTCAACGTAGAAGAACTGCTCTTCCTTCTGCTCTATTTCTACCCTTGATTTCATTGCTCTGACAGCGGAGGACAGGTCATATGCCGCACGTCGGAGCGAACTTTCCGTTTCATCTCGCTTTCTCGATGTTTTGGCCTCGCGGTGCCTTGTTAGTGCACGTTCGAAATAATGAAGTTGGGTTGCGATATAGGATCCGCAGTCTGCGAGATGCAAAGTATGCAGATCGCCCAATCGCTCATCGAGGATCGCTTGCTCTATGAGCCTGCTCAAGCTGCTGTCATCGATTTTTGTGATCGCAATCCTTTGATCGCGAGGGACGTAAATCTCTCCCATGTCAACTATCCTCGTTTTCTTGTGAGATGCGATCAGCGAGTAGGGCGCAATAGCGAAGCGTATTGCGCCGCCGCGATGCGGCGGATTACGCTGCGCTAATCCGCCCTACGCTTGCTGCAGTTACTTCAGATATCACTTAGATGTCGGCCGATGAATTCGGCAGCGGATAACCAAGCCTGCTTGATTTCATGGGTGCTAGGATCGCGATACCAAGCCGGTCCCCAGCTTCGGTCAAACGTCCACTCCCACGCTACGGATTCCCCCGCGCGATAGTCCTTCCTCGTAGTTGGGAAGATTCTAAGCGATTTGGTGGTTCGGCCGGGCGATGTCGATTCTAGGAGTAAGCCAACCGCATCAGCTATTTCATGCTCACACAGGGCGTCAGAATAGATGGCGACGCCTGGGTGATGGACGATGTTCTCTTCAAATGGAATTGCTTCGAGAGACTTTAAAACCGTGAAGCCAGAATCTATCGCACGAAGAGTGTCTTCTTCTGTGGCGGAATGGCCATGAACAATCTTGTTTCGCACGTCTAGGAAGAGCTTGATGGACCCGCTGACGTGTTCAGGCAAGCTCCCTTGCTCTCGCAGCTTGTCAATGGCTTTTGCAATAGGAGCAGGCTTAATATTTTGCGCCCAGCCAGTTGAAACCAAAATTAAGCGCAGGCGTCGTTCGATCTCAGCCGCCAGTAGCATAAGCGCTGCCTTTGGTGATTTGGATATATTACTGAGCAAATCGCTTTCGAAGTCTTTTCTAGCACTGTTCTCCAAATCTGGAGCTTTTAGTGGAGGTACCGAAGCGACTGTTTCTTGCTCTGCCTTGATCGCTGATCGTTGTAGTTCGTCCAGTTCTTCGTTTAGTTCAATTTCTTGGCCGAGCAATTTTCCTTTTCGGAGATGGCTGAGCCTTTTCAAAATTCCGGCAATTTCACTTTTGAAGAGCCAGAGAAATGCGAATGCCAGTACGGGCCAAAGCAGGGCGGCGATTGCTTTGATTAGGTCGGCCAACGCTGTCATGATCCTCGCCTTCTAATATTAAGGGCCGCTCTTTCGAGTGGCCCTTTTTAAGCGTGTGTCACGTTTTGAGCTAGCGGAGCTCAGCTTTTTTCTGGCCATGTTCCTCGAAGAGTTTTGCTATTTTTGACCACGAAAGTTTGTAGCCGTAGGTATTGCCATTCGGAAACCAAACTGCAGAGCCGTGCGACACTCTTAGTTCACCCAGCTTCTCGTCATCTTTCTTAATATCCAGACGGATGTCAGCCTTGCCGACTTCAAGCGGAGGCGTAGTGATTAGTACACGATGCGTTGCCACAATGATGCTCCCCAACTTCTCTTTGCTTGTTTCTCATATCGTAAGGAGGCAAGGCATTCAATCAAAAGTAGTGGCGGCGCGATGTCTGTTGTAGTTGTGAGCCATTCAGCACGACAAAAAGATGAGGCCGCTCTTTCGAGCGGCCCTTTTTATTCGTAGATGCCTGGGTCAAGCCCGGCCATGACGTCGTTTGATATCAGCTGCACCCCGTCGTGCTGCCGCAAGTGTCGCACTTCATACAGGTGCCATTCCGCACCAGCGTGAAGTTCGAGCATTCGCCGCACATGTCGCCTTCATAACCCTTGGCTTTCGCTTCGGCGCGGCGTTCGGCCTTGGAGGGCGCGGCAGCTGCGGCGCTGCCCGCTTTGCTCCAGGCTTGCGCCTCGAGCTTTTCGGTCGGCGAGAGCGCGTGCTCGGGCTCGGCGGTCTTGAGGGCCACCGCGGCATCTCCGCTGCCGTGGCGGGCGGTGGTGCCCGACGCGTTCAGCGAGGTGACGTTGCCCGAAGCGCGGGCGTCGGTGTTCTCGGCCGGAGCCGGCGCGCGCATGACGACGAGGTTGTCGGTGCGCGAGCGGGTCAGACCCTTGGAGACATACTTGTTCTGGTCGGCCGGTGCCTTGCCTTCATCCTCGCCCTTGCCGAGCGCATCGAAGCCCGACTCGGAGACGTCGACATGGCCGAGATCGAAGCGCGACATGTAGGAGACCGCGAGTTCGCGGAACACATAGTCGAGGATCGAGGTCGCAAACTTGATTGAGTCATTGCCCTGTACCGGGCCCGCGGGTTCGAAGCGGGTGAAGGTGAAGGCGTCGACATACTCCTCCAGCGGCACGCCATACTGGAGACCCAGCGAGACGGCGATGGCGAAGTTGTTGATGAAGGAGCGGAGCGCCGCGCCTTCCTTGTGCATGTCGATGAAGATCTCGCCGAGGCGGCCGTCGTCATATTCGCCGGTGCGCAGATAGACCTTGTGACCGCCGACGACGGCCTTCTGGGTGTAGCCCTTGCGGCGATCCGGCATCTTCTCGCGGTCGCGCATCACCACGATGCGCTCGACCAGACGCTCCACCACCTTCTCGGAGATCGCGGCGGTGCGCGCCGCCATCGGCTTCTCCATCAGGTTCTCCAGCGCATCCTCGTCCTCGTCGTCATCGCTGATGAGCTGCGAGTTGAGCGGCTGCGAGAGCTTGGAGCCGTCGCGGTACAGCGCATTGGCCTTCAGCGCGAGCTTCCACGAGAGGAGGTAAGCGGACTTGCAGTCCTCCACCGTGGCGTCGTTCGGCATGTTGATGGTCTTGGAGATCGCACCCGAGATGAAGGGCTGCGACGCCGCCATCATGCGGATGTGGCTTTCCACCGAAAGATAGCGCTTGCCGATCTTGCCGCAGGGATTGGCGCAATCGAACACGCTGTAGTGTTCGGCCTTCAGATGGGGGGCACCTTCCACCGTCATCGCGCCGCAGATGTGCACGTTGGCGGCTTCGATCTCGCGCTTGGTGAAGCCGAGCGCGGCGAGGAGGTCGAAGCCCGGAGCGGCGATGGCTTCGGCTTCGATCTTGAGGACGTCGCGCAGGAAGTCCTCGCCAAAAGTCCACTTGTTGAAGGCGAACTTGATGTCGAAGGCGGTCGGCAGGGCAGCCTCGACCTTCTTCAGCGCTTCATCGGTGAAGCCCTTGGCCTTCAGCGTCGAGGCATTGATGCCCGGCGCGTTGGACAGCGAGCCGTGACCGACGGCATAGGCCTCGATCTCGGCGATTTCGCTCTCGCGATAGCCGAGCACGCGGAGCGCTGCGGGGACGGCGCGGTTGATGATCTTCCAGTAGCCGCCACCGGCGAGCTTCTTGAATTTCACCAGCGCGAAGTCAGGCTCGATGCCGGTGGTGTCGCAATCCATGACCAGGCCGATGGTGCCGGTCGGCGCCACCACGGTGGTCTGGGCGTTGCGATAGCCGTGGAGTTCGCCGAGTTCGAGGGCGAGATCCCAAGCGATCTTGGCGCGGGTGACGATGTCGGCCTGCGGGCAGGAGGCATGGTCGAGCGCCACAGGCGCAACGGCCAGGCCTTCATAGCCGCGGGTTTCGCCATGGGCTGCACGGCGATGGTTGCGGATGACGCGCAGCATATGGGCTGCGTTCTTCTTGTAGCCGGGGAACGGGCCGAGCTCCTTGGCCATCTCGGCCGAGGTCGCGTAGCTGACGCCGGTCATGACAGCGGTGAGGGCGCCGCACAGCGCGCGGCCTTCCTTCGAGTCATACGAGAGACCCATGGTCATCAGCAGGCCGCCGATATTGGCATAGCCGAGGCCGAGGGTGCGGAACTCGTAGGAGAGTTCGGCGATCGGCTTCGACGGGAACTGCGCCATCATCACCGAGATTTCGAGCACCATGGTCCACAGACGGCAGAGATGCTCGTAGGCGTGGATGTCGAAGGTGGCCGAAGCGGTGTCGTAGAAGGTCAGCAGGTTGGCCGAGGCGAGGTTACACGCCGTGTCGTCCAGGAACATGTATTCCGAGCACGGATTGGACGCGCGGATATCGCCCGACGACTTGCAGGTGTGCCAGTCGTTCATGGTGGTGTTGAAGTGCAGGCCGGGATCGGCCGATGCCCAGGCGGCGTAGCCGATCTTTTCCCAGAGATCGCGGGCCTTGATGGTCTTCATGACCTTGCCGTCCTTGCGGGCGATCAGGTCCCAGGTGCCGTCGGTCTCGACGGCGCGCAGGAAATCGTCCTTCAGCGAGACGGAGTTGTTGGAGTTCTGGCCGGCAACGGTGAGATAGGCTTCGGAATCCCAGTCGGTGTCGTAGATCGGGAAGTCGATGTCCTTGTAGCCCTGCTTGGCATACTGAATGACGCGCTTGATGACGTTGTCATTGACCAGCGAGC
This sequence comes from Tardiphaga robiniae, assembly GCF_013359755.1. Classification (GTDB taxonomy): domain Bacteria; phylum Pseudomonadota; class Alphaproteobacteria; order Rhizobiales; family Xanthobacteraceae; genus Tardiphaga; species Tardiphaga robiniae. The sequence continues at coordinate 5,149 of NZ_JABMCJ010000093.1, forward strand.
GGCGCGCGAGCTTGATCTCGCGGCGCAAAGCCGGGTTCTTCTCGGGATCGAAGCAGTCGTCGCCGGAGCCTTCGCAATTCACGCAGGCCTTCAGGATCGCCTTGAGGTGCTTCTGGTTCATCTTCGAACCAGTGACCAAGGCCGCGACCTTCTGCTCTTCCTTCACCTTCCAGTCGATATAGGTCTCGATATCCGGATGGTCGGCATCGACCACGACCATCTTGGCCGCACGGCGCGTGGTGCCGCCCGACTTGATGGCGCCGGCGGCGCGGTCGCCGATCTTCAGGAACGACATCAGGCCCGACGAGCGACCGCCGCCCGACAGCTTTTCGCCTTCGCCGCGCAGCTTCGAGAAATTCGAGCCGGTGCCCGAGCCGTATTTGAACAAGCGGGCTTCACGCACCCACAGGTCCATGATGCCGCCTTCATTGACCAGATCGTCCTCGACGCCCTGGATGAAGCAGGCATGCGGCTGCGGATGTTCGTAAGCCGACTTCGACTTGGTCAGCTTGCCGGTCTTCCAGTCGACGTAATAGTGGCCCTGGCCGGGACCGTCGACGCCGTAGGCCCAGTGAAGACCCGTGTTGAACCACTGCGGCGAATTCGGCGCGACCATCTGCTTGGCGAGCATGAAGCGCAGCTCGTCATGGAAGGCGTGGGCGTCGGCTTCAGAGGTGAAGTAGCCGCCCTTCCAGCCCCAATAGGTCCAGCAGCCGGCGAGGCGATCGAACACCTGCTTCGAGGACAGTTCGCTGACGAAGCGCTCTTTCTCGGGCAGTGCGGCGAGGGCCTCGGTGTCGGGCACCGAGCGCCACAGCCACGACGGCACGGTCTCTTCCTCGACCTTCTTCAATTTGGCGGCGACGCCGGCCTTGCGGAAATACTTCTGGGCCAGCACGTCGGAGGCGACCTGCGACCACGAGTCGGGCACTTCAACGCCTTCAAGCTTGAACACCACGGAGCCATCCGGATTGCGGATCTCGGACGTGGTGTGGCGGAAGTCGATCCCGGCATAGGGCGACTGTCCTTCGGTGGTGTAGCGGCGTTGAATCTGCATCGTGGTCGTGCCCCGTCTTAAGCCCGACACCCCATCTGGCGGCATCGGCGATTTCTGTTAGCGACGTCCGGGTTGCCCCAAATTCGCCGCAGCTTGGCCGGGTGAACCGGTCCTGTTTTCTCTGTGGAGCATGTGCTGGCCGTCATCTCGGCCACCCGGGACTGCCGGGGTCATGCTTCCTTGGATCGGGCTTCCTCGCTGTTGCGGGTCGACCTGATCCTAACGCCTCACCACGCTGTTTGAGCCGGTTTCCGGCCCGTTTTTTAGTGCTCCAAGCGCCGACTTTCCGGCCCGGATTCCAGGACGCAAATCCCCGATCCCGTAGCCTCGACTGGAGGACGGAGCGGTCAATCTGGAACCCGTTTGGGAGCGTCCGACGGGACAAAAAACGACCCGCGCCGAACAGTTCGAAAACTAGGCCAAACCGATCTCACCCGTCAAGGAGTAGTCGGGGTTCCTGAATCAAATACTAAATATGGTGGAAAGGGTGGATAACCAAGGGGGCAGAGCGCGCCTCGATTGAGGTCAAGTATCAGTGAGTCCTCATGGATTCGGAAGTCAAAAATATTTCTAAAACTGTCCGGAATCCGAGCTGCGCCCACTGTTCACAGCCCAACTTTATTTTGTCATCCAGGGATTGCGTTTGGGGGGACTCAGGCGCAGCGGTGGTTGCCGGGCAGGTTCCCTCCACCGGCAGTGGTCAGACCCTTCAACTGCGCGCATGGTCCCGCCGATTCCTCAGCCGGTTCCCTCCATGACAATGCCCAGTCCCCCCGTTTCGCGCGCGCGAATCGCTCCCTTCGGTCTCGTGTTGCTCGCCATCGCGTCGATCGCCTGGGGTCTGAACTGGCCGGTGTCGAAAGCGCTGCTGTCAGAATGGCCACCGCTGTCGGCGCGCGGCAGCACCGGCATCGTCGGGGCATTGCTGCTGGCCGGGATCGCCGTCTGGCGCGGCGAGAGTCTTCGCGTACCGCATCATCAATGGTTGCATCTGGTCGTGCTGGCGGGCCTGAACGTGTTCGGCTGGATGGCTTTCGTCGGCTTGTCGCTGCTGTGGCTGCCGGCCGGCGAGGCCGCGGTGATTGCGTTCACCATGCCGGTCTGGGCTGCCGGACTGGCCTGGCTGATCCTCGGCGAGCGCCTGTCGATGCAGCGGATCGTGGCCATGCTGATGGCCTTTGCCGGCATCGCCGCGTTGATGGGGGGCGGTGGGCTGGCCGCGAGCGCGGAGAAGCTCCCGGGAATCGCTCTGGCGCTGCTGGGTGGGTTCGGCTTTGCGCTCGGCACGGTGCTGGCCAAGAAGTTCGGGCTCACGCTGCCTCTGGTGACGTCATCCGCCTGGCAGATTGGGATCGGTTGTGTGCCGGTGCTGTTGCTGGGTCTGATCTTCGAAAGCCCGCATTTTGCAGCACTGACGCCGCTGGGCTGGGGGCTACTCGCCTATGTCGTGCTGGTGGGGTTCTGCATCGCTTACGTCTGCTGGTTCGCGGCGCTCAAGCACTTGCCGGCCTCGGTGGCCGCAATCGGGACCATGGCGGTGCCCGTGATCGGCGTGGTCAGCTCGGCCATCGCCCTGCGGGAACCGCTCGGCGCCATGCAGATCGCGGCCCTGGTATTTACGCTGGCGGGCGTTGCGCTGACGACAAGGGGCTAGGCGCGGGCGCGTCGCCACCGGGCCACATCCGCTGCAGTTCGGGATGTCCGTCCCAGAACTGATGCTTCAGCGCGGCGGCGATGTGCAGGCCGACCAGCGCATAGAGCGCATAGGACAGCCACACGTGAATGCCGCCGAAAATATCGTGCAGGCGTTCCTTGAAGGCCGGCTCGATCGACATGATCCAGCCAATGCGTGGCCACTGGAACAGGCCGAACAGGTACATTGGAATTTCGCCGGCCGCCTTCCAGGCGGAATCGTGGATCCAGCCGGACAGCGGCAGTCCGATCATCAGCACATAGAGCGCGAGATGCGCACCATGTGCGGCGGCCTTCTCGGCGGGCGGATAGGTCTCGGGCAGATCGGGTGGCCTGTTCGCCGCGCGCCACAGCAGGCGCATCAGCACGAGGCCGAGCACGGTGATGCCGAACGACTTATGTGCATCGATGACGAAGCGGATGTTGTCCTCGGGAATGAGGTCCACGCTCCAGATCAGCGCGACATTGAGTGTGATTAGAACGGCAATCAGCCAGTGCAGGATCATGGCGATGCGGCTGTAACGTTGAATCGGCATTTTCTGTGCGTGCATGGAATAAGTTTAAACAGGATTTGTCTTTTGAGGCATGACGACTTTGTGTGTTCGTCGTGACCGCAATCACGCGCTATTTGATCGCGGCTCCGCAACTCGATCACGATTCACGCGTAGCTCTCGCAGGATCGGTTTGCTCGAACGCGCGATTGAATTGACGGCATGACAATATCCCTTCAGGCGGCCTTCGCCGCCGCATCGCCGCGTATCACACCGCGCCGGATGCCGTTCATCAGCCTGATGATCTATCTCGCCGTGCTAGCGCTCTGGGCGCTGCTGTTCGGCCGCGCGTTCTTTTTGAACAGCATCTGGGCGTGGTCAGCGGGCATGGTCTATATCGCCTATGACACAGTGCTGATGCTTTATGTGGTGTGGCAGACGCTGCCGCTAGCGATTTCCGCGCGTGGTCCATCTGGAGCGGTTGCTGCGCAATCGCGTCCATCGGTGGGCATCCTGATAGCCGCGCATAACGAGGCACTTAATCTGCCGGAGGCGCTGGCCGCCATCGCACGCCAGTCCGATGCGCCGGATCTGATCCTGATCGCGGATGACGGCTCGCGCGATGCAACCGACGCGCTCCTACGCGACCGTTACGGTCTCGCCATTCCGGCCGTCGGCCAGAGCAGCATCGGCCAGTTCGGCAGCTCGAGACTGCAATGGCTGCGCCTGCCGCATCAGGGCAAGGCGCGGGCCCTGAACACGGCGATCCTCAAGGCCGATACCGACATCGTCATCACGCTGGATGCCGATACGTTTCTGGCTGATGATGCCATCGCCGAAATGCGCGGGGCCTTTTCTGCAGATCCCGCGCTGGTCGCGGCCGGCGGCATTCTCGTGCCGGTCTGCGACGACAGCGCCAGCGGTCGCGTGATGCAGTGGTTCCAGACCTACGAATATATCCGCAACATCATCTCGCGCTTCGCCTGGATGCGCGGCAACAGCCTGCTGTTGATCTCCGGCGCCTTTGCTGGCTTCCGCAGGGAGGCGCTGGTGGCCGTCGGTGGCTTCGATGCGGAGTGTCTTGTCGAGGACTATGAGCTGACCCACCGCATGCATCGCTATGCCGTCGATCACGGCCTCGACTGGCAGCTTCGCATGATCGGCACGTCGCTGGCGCGCACGGAAGCGCCGTCTCACGTCATGACGTTCCTGCGGCAGCGCCGGCGCTGGTTCGCGGGCTTCCTGCAGACGCAATACTGGAATCGCGACATGACCGGCAATGCGCGTTACGGCCGGCTCGGCCTGCGCATGCTGCCGATCAAGGCGCTGGATACGCTGCAGCCGATCTACGGCCTCACGGCCTTCGTATTGCTGCTGGCTTTGCTCGTCACCGGCAAGACCGCCATCGCCGTGCCAGTGTTCGGTCTGATCACCGCGAAGATCGTCGCGGATTTCCTGGTCTATCTCTGGACCGTGCATCTCTATCAGCGCCTGACAGGCGGCCGCACGCGGACGAGTTTCGCCGCAGCGGTGTTCGCGGCGATCCTCGAACCGTTCAGTTTTCAGTTGCTGCGTCACGCCGGCGCGGCGTGGGGCTGGATCGCCTTCCTGCGCGGCAACAATGAATGGGGCTTTGCGCCCACCGCGCCGTCAGCACGTCAGGCGCCCAACGCGGGTGAGTAGTCGCTAGGCCGGTTTCGCCGCCAACGGCACTTTCACGGTGAAATGCGAACCGTGGGTGAGGTCGGACTTCACCTCGATCACATGGCCGAGTGCTTCGGCCGTGCGCCGAACGATCGACAATCCGAGGCCAAGGCCCTCGCTGGCCGGATTGATCTGGTGGAAGGCATCGAAGATCGCGGTGAGCTGTTCGGCGGGAATGCCGGTGCCGGAGTCCAGCACCTCGATGGTCACCGCGTTGGCGTGCTTGCGACAGCCGACCAGCACGCGACCGCGCTCGGTATATTTGATGGCATTGCCGACGAGATTGCCAAGGATCGCGCGCAGCATGCCGGGATCACTGACAACCTGCGCCTTGCTCGGCACAATGACGAGGTCGAGGCCCTTGGCTTCGGCATGCAGGCGCCAGTTGGCGCTGATCGACTCGAACACGTCAGAGATCGGGAACGATCGCAGGTTCGGAATCCCAAAGCCGGCATCCAGCACAGATGTCTCGGCGAGACGGTCGAGCTCTTCCGCCATCCGCATGCCGGCGTCGATGGCATAGCCGAGCCGCTCACGATCCTTCTCGTCGGTCAGCTTGTTGCGGATGCGGTCGATCGCCATGATCATGACCTGCAATGGCTGCTTCAGGTCGTGGCCTGCGACCGCCATCAGCCGGCTGATATTGCGCTGAAGCCGATCCGACAGATGCAGCGCCCGGCGGAATTCCATCTGCGCCATGACCTGGCGGGCGAGGGCGGCCAGCACCTCGCGCTGTTCGGTCGACAGCACGCGCGGCTTGTCATCGAGCACGCAGACGGTGCCGAGCGGCAGGCCGTCCGGTGTGCGCAGCAGTGCGCCGGCATAGAAGCGCAAATGGGGCTCGCCGGTCACCAGCGGATTGCAGTCGAATCTTGGATCCTTGGTGACGTCCTCGACTTCGAGAAAACTGTGTTCGAGGATCGCGTGCGCGCAAATCGATTGATCCATCGGCGTCTGCCGCACGCCAAGACCGATCTCCGACTTGAACCACTGCCGGCCGTCATCGACGAGGCTAATGATCGAGATCGGCGTCTGGCAGACATAGCTGGCGATCTTGGTGATGTCGTCGAAGGATGGCTCAATGGCGGTGTCGAGAATGCCGTAGGAGCGCAGCGCCTTGAGGCGTTCGGCTTCATTGGGATGGAGCCTGGCGATCTTCGGCTTGTCTGACGCGTCCACTGAACCTGCTCACACCCGACGTCGACCCATCGAACCGGTAGATAGGTCCACATGTCTACCAACACTACGCGCGAGTTCCCTGAATGTCCCCCGTACGCTGCACCCACGTTCTTAGACCTTGAGACAGCAGGCGCAAACCAGAAACGACAAAAGACGATGCCGCGAGGCACCGTCTTTTGCGTAACGCTTAGATCGTCGTGTTACGGGCAGGCGTGACGCAGGCCGTCATAACCGAGATAGGTGCCCGTGCGGACATTGTACGACTTGTAGGTGCGGATGCAGTAGTCAACGTCGCCGCCGCCGGTGTCAGGAGCGACTTCGACCACATCCGGCGCGTCATCGTAATAGCTGCTGCCGTAATACGGGCTGCCGCCGTAATAGCCGTAGGAATTCCCGTAATAGCTGCTGGCCGCCAGACCGCTGCCAATAATGGCGCCGGCTGCGAAGCCCGGGCCGTAACCGCCGCCACGCCAGCCACCACCGCGCCAGCCGCCACCGTGATTCCAGCCACCGCCGCCAGGGCGCTGGCCGCCATGCCAGCCGCCACCTCCGCCACCAAAGCGCTGACCGCCGCCAGAGAACGTGCCGATCGTGCGCGCACCGCCGGGGCCGACGCCCACGACCTTGGTGTTCTGTGCGTAGCTGGGGGTCACTGCGAAAGCGGGGATGGCCACAGCGACGGCTGCTGCGACGCTCAAGATTTTCAAATTCGTCATCGTTTGCTCCTGTCTGGGATGCATGTTCAACCCCCTGAAGGGACTGCCGTTCCCTGCCGCCACGCGGTTATTGCGCAACGACAGAATGATGGTCCGGAACTGTATGCGGCATGAATGGATTGCGCCGTTTCTGCGACTGCAGGTACTTTGGAGGTAGGGTTCGGGGGAGGCCCATACGAGGCATGTCACAATCAGTTGCAGGCGGCGATCGGTCGCGGCGGCAACTGGACATTTGGCGGCCCGGATGGCATCAACAGCCCGACGAAAACCTTCGAACGGTTCAAAATATGAAACAGTTTCTGCTGAAATTCTTCACGTGGTGGAGCGGGACGACCTTCGGGACGAACCTGTGGACGTCGCGATTCGGCGAACTGGTCGGCACCGACGAGCAGGGCAACACATATTACCGTACCAAGGGCGGCAAGATCGACCCGACGCTGGGCTTCGAGCGCCGCTGGGTGATTTATAACGGCTATGCCGAAGCCACCAAGATCCCGCCGGACTGGCATGGCTGGATCCACCACACCGTGGACGTGCCGCCGACCGAAGAGAATTATACGCCGCGCGAATGGCAGAAGCCGCATCAGCCGAACCTGACCGGCACGCCCGCGGCCTATCGTCCGTCGGGCTCGACACTGGCCAGCGGCCGGCGTCCCAAGGCGACCGGCGACTACCAGGCCTGGACGCCGGGCTCGTAACAACTCACCCGTTCTGGACGACCGGTTGTGCGTGCCGCTCTGCGGCGCGCGCGGCCTCGCATTGTTTCCAGCCGCCAGCTCTTGCAGTGAGACCGGCAAGCACGTCCGGCGTGCGGCCTTGGATGAGCCCGCCTTGCAGGGCGGCGCCGGATTGTACTCGATCGACTGGGCTGGGGCGGATACGATATAGCCGTAACATGTGAGTTCGAGATGTTAGGTTTCGAAAGCTCACTGGGCATGATCGGGGACGGGGACGGCTGACGAGATCAATCGTCTGTTCACAGCGACAACTCAGGAAGATCCGACATGACCAACGACACGCGCAGTGAGCACGACCTGTTGGGCAACCGCGATGTTCCGGCCGACGCCTATTACGGCGTTCATACGCTGAGGGCCGTCGAAAATTTTCCGATCACCGGGATTCCGATTTCCATCTATCCCGAACTCATCAGTGCGCTTGCCGCGATCAAGCAGGCGGCGGCACTGTCGAATATGGAGCTGGGGCTGCTCGACAAGTTACGCGGCGATGCGATCATCGCTGCCTGCGAGGAAATTCGCGCCGGTCGCCTGCATGACCAGTTCGTGGTGGACGTCATCCAGGGCGGCGCCGGGACCTCCACCAACATGAATGCGAATGAGGTGATCGCCAATCGTGCGCTGGAAATTCTCGGTCATGGCAAGGGCGACTACGGGTACCTGCACCCGAACGAACAGGTCAATATGAGCCAGAGCACCAACGACGTGTATCCCACGGCGTTGAAAATCGCGACCTATCACGGCGTGTTTCACCTGATCGATGCGATGGCCGTGTTGCGCCAGGGTTTCGAACGCAAGGCCGAAGAGTTCAAGGATGTCCTGAAAATGGGCCGTACCCAGTTGCAGGATGCGGTGCCCATGACGCTCGGTCAGGAGTTCAGCACTTACGGCGTCATGATCGGCGAGGACGAGGACCGGCTCCGCGAGGCAGCACTGCTGATTTGCGAGATCAACATGGGTGCGACAGCCATCGGCACCGGGATCACGTCCCATCCGGACTACGCGCGTCTGGTCTGCCAGCATCTCCTCGCCATCACCGGCATGCCGCTGGTCACGGCCGTAAACCTGATCGAAGCCACGCAGGATTGCGGTGCGTTCGTGCAGTTGTCCGGCGTGCTCAAGCGGGTGGCCGTCAAGATTTCCAAGATCTGCAATGACCTCCGGCTGCTGTCCAGCGGTCCGCGCGCCGGTCTCAACGAGATCAATCTTCCGGCGGTTCAGGCAGGTTCCTCGATCATGCCGGGCAAGGTGAATCCGGTCATTCCGGAAGTCGTGAACCAGGTTGCCTTCGAGGTCATCGGCAATGATCTCACGGTGACCTTCGCGGCCGAGGCCGGCCAGCTTCAGCTCAACGCGTTCGAGCCGATCATCGCGCACAGCCTGTTCAAGAGCGTCAGTCATATGCGGGAGGCTTGCCTGACGCTGGAAAAACGTTGTGTCGCGGGTATCACCGCGAACCGCGAACGTCTCCGTGCCTATGTCGAGAATTCGATCGGCCTCGTTACTGCGCTCAATCCCTATATCGGTTACGCCAATGCCACCGCCGTCGCGGTCGAGGCCCATGCGACCGGCCGCAGCGTCTACGATCTGGTGCTGGAAAAAGGTTTGCTACCTGCAGCGACCCTTGCCGCCATTCTCCACCCCGACGTACTCACCAAGCCCCAGAGCATGTTGATCCGCGAATGAGGGCCGCATCGGCCCGACGCGATCAACGCGTGGGCATCTGCGCGACCGCCAGCATCGCTGCGACATAGCCGTACGGTCCGAGACCGCAGATCACAGCGGTGGCAGCCTGCGAGAGCACAGAATGGCGATGATACTTGTCGCGCGCGTGGATGTTCGAAATGTGCAGCTCCACGATCGGTCCCTCGAACGCTTTCATCGCGTCGAGCATGGCGATCGAGGTGAACGAATAGCCCGCGGGATTGATGATGATGGCGTCGGCATCCTGACGGGCCGACTGGATGAGATCGACCAATACGCCTTCGTGGTTCGACTGGTGGAACGCCAGCGCCAGTTTGAGTTTGACCGCCTGTTCCTCGCAGCTGGCCTTGATCTGGTCGAGCGTGGTGGTTCCGTAGATATGCGGCTCCCGCACGCCGAGCAGGTTGAGGTTGGGACCGTTGAGGATCATCACGCGTTTCATTGTCGAACTTCCTTCTAGCCGCCGAGCCACTTCGCCGGCACCATCACGAGCGACGGAAACAGCGTCAGCAGCGCCAGCACCACCAATTGTGCGATCATGAACGGCCAGACGCCGCGCATGATCTCGTCCATGCTCACCTTCGCCACGCCGCACACCACATTGAGCACTACGCCGACGGGTGGCGTGATCAGTCCGATCGCGTTGTTGATGATGAACAGCACCCCGAAATAGACCGGGTCGATGCCGGCCTCGCGGACTATGGGCATCAACACGGGCGTCAGGATCAGGATGGTCGGGGTCATGTCGAGTGCGGTGCCGACGATGACGACAATGATCATCAACACGATCATCAATAGCGTCTGGTTGCCCATGAAGGGACGGGCCAGTTCGACGATCTGGCCGGAAATTTCGGCCACCGTGATCAGCCATGACGACACCAGCGCTGCCGCGACCAGGAACATCACCACGGCGGTGATCTGGGCTGAACTGATCAGGATGTTCATCAGCTGCGCCAGTGTTAGCTCGCGATAGACGAACGTTGCCACGATGAAGGAATAGACTGCGACGACGACGGCAGCTTCGGTCGGTGTGAAGATGCCGAAGCGGAGGCCGACGATGATGATCATCGGCAACATCAAGGCCCAGAAGCCGTCGATCAGCGCGCGAAAGATCTGCGCCAGGCTCTGGCGCGGCGGGCTCACCGAGTTCTCGTTGCGTGCAACCCACCACCAGGCAAAGCACAGGCTGCCGCCGAGCATCAGGCCCGGCACCACGCCGGCGAGAAACAATTTTGAGATGGAAACGCCGGCGGCAACGCCGAAGATCACGAATCCGATCGAAGGCGGGATCACCGGCGCGATGATGCCGCCGGCGGCGACGAGGCCGGCTGCGGAGGCGCGGTTATGCCCGGCCGCAACCATCATCGGGACCAGCAATGCGCCGAGTGCGGCGGCGTCGGCAACGGCAGACCCGGACAGCGATGCCAGGATGCAGGAGGTCAGGATCGCGACATAGCCAAGACCGCCGCGCAGATGGCCGACAAGGGCGATGGCGAAGTTCAGGATGCGGCGGGCAAGGCCACCGGTGTTCATGATCTCGCCGGCCAGGATGAAGAACGGCACGGCCATCAGCGGGAAGGAATCGACGCCATTGATGACGTTCTGCGCGATGATCTGGGAGTCGAAGATATCCAGATAGGTCATCAGCGCGACGCCGCAGATGATCAGGGCGAATGCGATCGGCATGCCGATGGCCATCGCGCCAAGCAGCGAGAACGTGAAGATGCTGATGGTCATCGGCGGTCGTTCCCGTTGGCGGGGGCGGGCGCAGCCGGGACATGCTCCTCGGATTCGCTGATGGCGATCAGCTCGGATGTGGCGAGCTGGCCGGTGAGCAGGCGATAAAGGTCATGCAGCAGGATCGGGATAGAGGCAACGCCGAAGACGAGACCTGCCGCGTAGAACAGGCCGACGGAGAGACCGGAGGCGGGCGCCGTCGTGTCCCAATTCAGCACCGTCTGTTTCCACGAGCCTTCGGTGAGCAATACAGAGGCGTAGAGCATCAGCAAGTGACTGAGCGCGTAGCAGATCTTGCGGCCCATCGGCGACAGCAGCTTCACGAAACTGTCGACGCCGAGATGGGCGTGTTCGCGGAGGCCGACGATGGCGCCGAGGAACACCATCCAGACGAACAGCCAGCGCGACAGTTCCTCGGAAATGGCGATGCCGGAGTTGAAGACGTAACGCAGCACCACATTGCCGAAGACGAGGACGACCATGGCGGCGAGCAACACCGCCATGACGATCTTGATCGACCGGTAATAGGCTTCGACGATCCTGCTTGTCGCGGTAGTTGATGAAGCGGGCATGGATGCTTTCGCAGTGAGCGTGGGGTCGCCGCGTAGGGACGGTTGGGATGCGCGGCTCACTCAGTCCTTGTGAACGCGCTCAAGTTCGCTGTTGAACAGCTTGACGATCTCCTGATCGTAGTCGGCGGAGAATTTTGCCGCGATCGGCTTGGTCTTGTCGCGCATCTTCGCAAGCTCGGCCGGAGCGATCTCGTTGACCTCCGTGCCCTTGGCCTTCAGCTCGCCGATGGAAGCCGCTGCGGCATCGCGGCTGACCTTGCGCTGATAGTCGCGGGCCTCGTTGGCGGCATCCTGCAGGATCTTCTGCTCGTCCTTGGAGAGCTTGTCCCAGAACACCTTGCTGACCAGGATAATGTTGGTGGAGTAGGTGTGGTTGGTGACGCTGAGATATTTCTGCACCTCGTAGAACTTGTTCGACAGGATCACAGAGAACGGATTTTCCTGGCCGTCCACCGTGCGCGTTTCCAGCGCGGTGTAGAGCTCGGAGAAGCTCATCGGCACCGGATTGGCGTTGAACGCCTTGAAGGTCTCGAGATAGACCGGGTTCGGGATCACGCGGATCTTGATGCCGTCGAGATCCTCGCCTTTGGTGATCGGGCGGCGGCTGTTGGTGACGTTGCGGAAGCCGAGATCCCAGTAGCCCAGACCGATCAGACCCTTCTCCGGCAGTTTCGCGAGCAGCGCTGAACCCAACGGGCCATCGAGCAGCGCGTCGGCCTGTTTCGGCGTCGACACGATGAACGGGAAATCGATCAGCCCGTAATCCTTGACGATGCCGACCAGCGACGTCGTGGCGGGCGACTGCATTTCCTGCGTGCCGGCGCGCAATGCCGACTGCTGCTGCATCTCGGAGCCAAGCTGGTTAGCGGGATATTCGCGCACCTTCATCTTGCCACCGCTCTTGGCCGCAACGAGTTCGGTGAACTTCTGCACGCCCTTACTGACGGGATGATCGGTGTTGTTGAGGTGACCCCAGCGGATGGTGCGCTCCTGCACCTGGGCCGAGGCCGGGCCACCGGCGATGGCGAGGGTGGCGACGATGGCGGCAAGCCAGACGGCGGACTTCGGGTGTACGGACATGTTGAATTGAAGCTCCCTTGGATGGTATTTTTACTTCTTGGCTTCACCGTCATCTACGACAAAACAAAAATCAACCGATATTTTACATTATCTATGATGATTTGTGTCTGAGGCGCGGGGTGATGTATGGTGGCGCAGCGCGACCATTCCTCGTCACCAGGACCTTTCATGCTGGATACCCCCATTGCGGACCGCGCCGGAGAGACCGTCGGCGACAGCGCCTATCGGCGTATCCGCAATGACGTGATTTTCGGCACGCTTGAGCCCGGCCAGAAGCTGAAGCTGGAGAAGATGAGCGTCGCCTACGGCGCCAGCGTCTCGACGCTGCGCGAGACTCTGAACCGATTGTGCTCGGAAGGCTTCGTCGTAGCCGAAGGCCAGCGCGGCTTCGAGGTTACGTCGATCTCGGCAACCGAATTCCAGCAGATCGCCGAATTGCGCGAACTGCTCGAGGGCCATGCCATCGAGCAGTCTTTCAAATCAGGCGATCTCGATTGGGAAGCGCTGGTGGTCTCGGCTCATCACAAGCTGTCCGCCATGGAAAAGGCCATGCTGGCTGGCGACAAGTCGAAGACCGAGGCCTGGAAGCAGTGCGACTGGCAATTTCACCGTGCGCTGATCGCGGCCTGTGGATCGCAGGTCCTGCTCGATGCGCTGTCGGCGGCTTACGACAAGTATCTGCGCTACCAGATGCTCGCCGTCGTGTTTCGCGGCGAGGTGGCCGCGGTCGAGCATCGCGAATTGATGAACGCCGCCCTGGCACGGGATTCCGCGAAGGCGCGAAAACTGCTGCACACCCACATCCATGACTGCGTGAAGCATGCGCTTGGCAATTCGGACTGGCTGAGACCGGCTCCGTCGCGGCAGCAAGCCATCCAGCAGCGCAGGAAACCGAAAACCTAGAACGGCTCGTCGTTGGGAGTCCGCTTCTTCTTTCTTCCCGGACGTTCCCAGACGACGCCCGGAAAGCCCTTGAGCGGAACCAGCGGCTCGCCGGTGTAGGTCCACTCCTGCAATTCCTCGATGCCGATATGATAAAGCGGCTGCCGGCCGGTGCGGCTTTCAAACAATGCGCGGGGAATGTTGACCATGTGCGGCGAGCGGGCACGTTCGTAGAATAGTGGCGTGCCGCATCGCGCGCAGAAGCTTCGCGCTGTTCCCGACGCCTTGTCTTCAAAGCGTGTGATCTCCGCTTCGCCTGTGGTGACGCGGAAACGCTTGCGCCAGCTGCCGACATAGGTGGCGTAGGCCGCGCCGTGCGCCTGACGTGTTGCGCGGGAATGATCGTGCCACGCCCAGCGTGCCGGAAAATCGATCTCGAACTGAACCGTGCCGCACAGGCAACGGCCCCTGACCGGACCGCCGGGTGCGATCTTCTCCGGCTTCTTCATCGTGATTGCTCCCGGGGCGCCGCCAGCGCGCTAGCCCAACCCTTTCAGCCATTCCCCCATCTCATGGAGCGCGGTGTTCGCCTTGGGCAGGATCTTGCCCATGGTGATGAAGCCGTGGAATTGCCCGGGATAGGTTTTGTAGGCCACGGCGACGCCCGCCTCTGACAGGCGCCTCGCATATTCGTCGCCTTCGTCACGCAGCGGATCGGCGCCGGCGGTCAGCACATAGGCCGGCGGGAGGTCCTTCAGGTTCTCCACGCGGGCAGGTGACGCCCGCCAGTTGTCCACGTCGGCCTTGCTGGTGAGATAGTGATCGGCGAACCAGCGGATGACGTTGTGGGTCAGGAGGCAACTCGTCTCCGGTTCGCTGTGAGAGGGATGGCTCATGCGGAAATCGGTGGCGGGATAGATCAGCAACTGGCCGGCGAGCTTTAGCCCGCCATTGTCCCGCGCATCGATGGCCACGATGGCGGCGAGATTGCCGCCGGCGCTGTCGCCGCCGACGCTGATCTGCTTTGCATCCACATTGAGCTGCACGGCATTGTCGGAGATCCAGCGCGTTGCGGCGATGGCGTCGTCGATGGCGGCGGGAAACTTGTGCTCGGGCGCGAGGCGATAGTCGACCGAGATCACGATCATCTCACCTTCATGCGCAAGAATGCGACACACCACGTCGTGGCTATCGAGATCGCCGATCACCCAGCCGCCGCCATGGAAGAACACCAGGCATGGCGACATGCCGTCCTTTTTCCGCAGGGTCTTCGGCGTATAGAGGCGCACGGGAATGGCGCCGGCCGGGCCGGGCACCGTCATGGAGGTCACCGACGCCAGTTCCGGCGGTTCGGGATTGGCGACCGGGCGCGCCTTCAAATACCATTCGCGGGCTTCCTGAGGCGAGATCGTCTCATAGGGTGGTCGTCCGGCATCGCGGAAGACGTTGAGGACGGCGGCGGCATCGGGATCGAGAACAACGGGCATGTGATCTGCTCTTGATTTTCTTGATGTTTAAGCGGAGGTGCGGCCGCCATCGACGGTGTAAGCGGAGCCGGTGACGTAGCTCGCATCGTCGGAGGCGAGGAAGGCGACGATCGGGGCGACTTCCCGGGCAAGACCGAGCCGGCGCTGCGGCACGCGATCGACGACCTTCTCGACAGGGGCGGGCGCGCCGCGGCCGACGCGTGCGTCCACGATGGCTGACAGCATGCGGCTGTCGATCAGGCCGGGACAAACGCAGTTCACGCGCACATTGGTGCCGGTGCATTCCTGCGCCGCGCTCTTGGTGAGGCCGATCACGGCGTGTTTGCTGGCGCTGTAGACCGCGACTTCGGCCGAGCCGATGACGCCGGCGATGGACGCGGTGTTGATGATCGAGCCCTTGTTGGCCTTCAGCATCACTGGCAGCACGTGCTTCATGCCGAGAAAGACGCCGACCACGTTGACGTCGAGCACTCGCCGGAAGTCGGTGAGCGACATCGTCACGATGGGCGTGATCGTGCCCTCGATGCCGGCGTTGTTGTAGAAGATATCGATGGTGCCGAAGCGTTTCATCGTGGCGGCGACATAGCCGATGACGTCTTCCTCGCTCGTCACGTCGGCGGTGAGAGCGAGCGCTTCGGCGGAGGCGGGGAGTTCTGCGACGGCGCGTTTCAAGGCGGCGACATCGCGATCCACCGCGACGATTCTGGCGCCGCGCGCCGCCAGCAGCTTGATGGTCTCGGTGCCGATCACCCCGGCCGCGCCGGTAACGACGGCGATTCTGCCGTCCAGACGGATTCCGTCAGTCATCTTGAACGTTCTCCCCATGCTCCGGTTTGTTCCGGATTGATGGCTGGTCGCGTATCGCGCGCCTGCCTGATGTGGACTATTTCACGGGGAGAATGACCTGACCAGCCGGGCGGTATGGGGAGCAGGGTGCCCTTTCGCCGCCGCATTCGGCGTGTTAACCGGAGGCGATTACGCGGCCATTCTCCTACAATGTCGCGAGCCTGATTCTCGATTGAGCCGCGCCGCATGTTGCGAACCCTGACCATTGCCGGATTTGCGGCCCTTCTGGCCGCCACCTCACTGTCGCCTGCACCTGTGCAGGCGCAGTTCGGTCCGCTGTTCGGCGACACGCCGCCGCGCCCGCCGGGTGCCGTGCCGCGTGGCCAGCAACCCCCGCCGCCCATGGACGACGAGGAAGAGGTGCCGGAACTGCCGCAGGGCCGTCTGTTGCCGACCCGTCCCGGCATGGGCGCACCGCCGCCCGGCGCCGTCCAGTCGCAGCCACTGGCACCACCGCCTGGCAGCAACACCACTATCGTTCCGCAGAACCCGCCGGGGCAGGGACAGGCCCAGCAGCCGGCCGTGCCAGGGCAGCAACAGCCCGGCGTCGCCAACGCGCCGCCTGCCGCCGCTCCCGGTGGCCGTCAGCCGCCGAAGGTGGCGCCGCCGACGCCCGCCACGCTGCAGCCCGGCGATGAAGTCGTCACCGAGCCGCCGGCGCAGAAGATCGTCAACAAGAAGGCCAGCTTCTCGGGCCTCGACAAGATCACCGGCCGCATCATCAATTTCGACGCTGACATTGGCGAGACTGTGCAGTTCGGCGCGCTCCGCGTGAAGACCGATGCCTGCTACACGCGTCCGGCGACCGAGGCCGCGAATACAGACGCCTTCGTCGAGGTCGATGAAATCACGCTGCAGGGCGAGGTGAAGCGGATCTTCTCCGGTTGGATGTTCGCGGCCAGTCCGGGCCTGCACGGCGTCGAACATCCGATCTACGATATCTGGCTGACCGATTGTAAGCAGCCGGAAGCCACGGTTGCGACGACACAGCCCGACGCACCGCGTGCCCCGCCGCCGGCACAGAAGCGTGCGCCGCCGAAACAGCAGCCGCGTGCCCAGCAGCAGCCCCTGCAGCCGCCGCCAGGCTTCCCGGCGTTCCGGCAGTAAGCGTTACGGCGCGTCTTAAGAGGCGCTATTCCGTCCCGCGATGATGTCCAGCACCGTCGCGCCCTTGAGCGGGAAATCCATCGGCAGTGTGTCGAATTCCGCAATGCCGTCGAGCGACGAATCGAGCAGCTTGCGATAGCGCGCACGTGGCACTTCCTGTGCGCCGAAGCTCAGCAGGTGATCGGTGACATATTGCGTGTCGAGCAATTTGAAATCGCCGGCGATCAGCCGCGCGACCAGATGCACCAGCGCCACCTTCGAGGCGTCGCGCGCGTGATGAAACATGCTCTCGCCGAAGAACGCGCGGCCGAGCGAGACGCCATAGAGCCCGCCGGCCAGCGTGTCGTCCTGCCAGACTTCGACGCTGTGGGCGTGGCCCATCTCATGCAGCTCGCCATAGAGATCGCGGATGCGCGTGTTGATCCAGGTGTCCTCCCGGCCCGGCTTTGGCGCGGCACATTCGGCCATCACGCGCTTGAAGGCGGTGTTGACGGTCACCGTGAAAACATCGGAGCGCACCGTGCGGGCGAGGCGTGAACTGATGCGAAACCCATCCAGCGGAATGACGCCGCGCATCTCGGGCTCGACCCAGAACAGGCCGGGATCGTCGGCGCTTTCCGACATCGGAAAGATGCCGCAGGCATAGGCGCGCAGCAGCAGTTCGGGCGTGACCTCGGAGGAGGCAGAGTCGCGTGAGCTCATGCGGCCAGCATAGCAGGCGGAGGCGGCGCGGGCGACGGTCTCGGCGCTCAACAGGTGCTGAGCGGATTGAGGGTGCCTCGGAGGATCGGGCCACGAACCAAGCAATGCTTATGCCCGGTATTTGGCTTACTTATTGGATCGGTCCTGACCGCGCAGGGCACACTGATGCCAACGCAGGCTGGTCAATCTGGAACCGCTCAACAACCGGCCTGGCGCGCCCAATTGTTGCTTGATTGTTCGGACGACGGGCATAGCTATCAGGATGCAGGCAGGGAGCCTGTTCACCATGACGAATATCGTGACAATCGACGGCAAGGCATCGACCAGAACGACAACACCTCATCGGGTGGTCGTTGTCGGCGCCGGCTTCGGCGGACTGGAGACTGTGTATCGGCTGACCGGTGCCGATGTCAGCATCACCATTGTCGATCGGCGCAATCATCATCTGTTTCAGCCGCTGCTCTATCAGGTCGCGACCGCATCGCTGGCGACGTCGGAGATCGCCTGGCCGATCCGTTATCTGTTGCGTGGACGCAAGGATGTGACGACGCTGCTCGGCACCGTGACCGGCGTGGATGCGGCGGCGCGCCGGGTGCTGCTCGATGACGGGCAGACGCTGCCCTATGACACACTGGTGCTCGCCACGGGTGCCGGCCACGCCTATTTCGGCCATGACGAATGGGAGCCGTTCGCGCCGGGCCTCAAGACGCTGGAAGATGCGACCACGCTGCGCCGCCGCATTCTCACGGCCTTTGAGCGTGCCGAACGCGAGAGCGATCCCGTCAAGCGCGCGGCATTGCTGACCTTCGTGATCATCGGCGCCGGGCCGACGGGTGTCGAACTCGCCGGCACCATCGCGGAGCTCGCGCGGGTGACGCTGCCGGAAGATTTTCGCAATATCGATACGCGCAAGACGCGCGTGGTGCTGATCGAGGCGGGGACACGCGTGCTCGCTGGATTTCCGGAGGACCTGTCGGCCTATGCACAGCGCTCGCTGGAGAAGCTCGGCGTCGAAGTCGCGCTCGGACATGCGGTGTCGGATTGCAACATCGATGGCGTTGTCTACGGCGACAAGGCACTCGGTGCCAGGACGATCATCTGGGCGGCAGGCGTGCGCGCGTCGCCGGCTGCCGAATGGTTGGGCGTTGCCGCTGATCGCGCCGGACGTCTGCAGGTCAATCCGGATCTTACAGTGCCCGGTCATCCCGAGATATTCGCTGTCGGTGACACCGTGACCATTGCTGCCCCTGATGGCAAGCCGGTACCTGGCATTGCCCCGGCAGCAAAGCAGGAAGGGCGCTATGTGGCGTCAGCAATCAAACAACGTTTGCGTGGTGAGACACCCGTACCGTTTCGCTATTCGCATGACGGCAGTCTCGCGCAGATCGGCAAGAAGCTGGCCGTGATCGACTTCGGTCGCGTCAGGCTGCGCGGGGCGCTGGCGTGGTGGATCTGGGGCATCGCCCATATCTACTTCCTGATTGGGCTGCGCAATCGTCTTGCGGTTGCGATCAACTGGCTGTGGATCCACACGCTGGATCAGCGCGGTGCGCGGCTGATCACGCAGGGGCGTGCCGTGGTCGATATCAAATCCGTGCCGTCGCATAGCGGCGAGGAGAAGCGCGTCAGTTCGGCGCGCTGACTTCCCGGGACGGTTGCCAGGGCGGCTTGGCAAGAATAGACGCCATGGATGTCGCCAAGCGTGGGCGGCGCTGATCCAACGTGAGAGCGTCGCCTGACTATACGCGCCGGCGAGCTGCGCGCACGCAATGTGCCGGCGATCGGCAGCGGCAGCTTCACTTATGACCTGTCGTCGGCTTGCTCCCCATGCGGTGAAGAAAACCATCCGATAGACCGGCATTTCCCGCCGCTCCATGTCGCGTTCGGAGCTGCCGGCGCAACGCCGCGTAACCGGCTGCATGACAGCGCGACGTTTGCTGCGGATGCGAAAGGAAAGAGAGGCGCGCTCTAAGATGGTGATACATGCGGCGCAGATCGCGTTGGCGGTTGCTCGCCGGGCAGCAACTGGTGTTACGTTGCCGGACGTATTGTCGCAGGTACGGCGGCTCGGTTCGCCGGGGGAGAAGCTGTGTCGCTGAGCTGGAAGAAGATTGCACCTCTCGCTGTCTGGCTGGTGCTGTACGTCATCCCGATTCCGGCAGGGCTTGTCGCCAATCAGTGGCATTATTTTGCCGTTTTCGCTGCGGTGATTACCGGCCTGATCCTGGAATCCATGCCTGTTGGCGCGGTCGGTTTGATCGGTCTGACCTTTGCGGGCGTGATGGGATATGTCGAACACGATCCCAACAAGTCGCTGCGCTGGATGTTGAGCGGATTCTCCGAAAGCACGGTGTGGCTGATCGTCGGCGCCTTCGTATTCTCGATCGGCTATCGCAAGAGCGGCCTTGGCAGGCGTCTTGCTTTGCTGCTGGTTCGCGGCCTCGGGCGCAACACTGTGGGACTGGGTTATGCCGTTGCGCTGTCCGATCTGGTTCTCGCGCCGGCGACGCCATCGAACACCGCGCGCAGCGGCGGCACGGTCTATCCGATTGTCAGCAACATCCCGAAGATCTACGGATCGGAGCCGGGTCCGACAGCCGGCAGGATCGGAACCTATGTGATGTGGACCGCCTTCGCGGCGACTGCGGTCACGAGCTCGATGTTCCTCACCGCGCTTGCGCCCAATGCGGCTGCACTGAGCATCGCCAAGAAGATCGTGAGCGTGGACGTCGGCTGGTCACAGTGGTTCATCGGCTTCGCGCCGCTCGGCGTCCCGCTGATTTTGCTTCTGCCACTGCTGAGCTACGCAATTTGCCGACCGGAGGTGAAAGAAAGCCCGGAGATCGTGGCGTGGAGCGCGAGCGAGCTCGCGTCGATGGGGGCGTTGTCGCGCAGCGAATGGATCATGGCCGGACTGGTCGTGCTTGCGATGTTCCTATGGATCACCGGATCCAATCCCGACATCTCGCTGCCTGGCCTCGGTTCGAACTTCATCAATGCGACCATGGTGGTGTTCGTTGTGATCTCGCTGATGCTCGTCACCGGCGTCATCACGTTTTCCGACATCATCGCCGAGAAAGCGGCGTGGGAGGTGTTTTTCTACTTCACATCGCTGCTGACGTTGTCATCCGGCCTCAACGACATCGGCTTCATCAAATGGGCTGCCGCCGGCCTGGCGGCTCCACTCGCCACATTCAGCCCGACCATCGCGATGATCCTGCTGGTCTCGATCTTCTTCTGGATTCACTATTTTTTCTCGAGCATCACGGCGCACGCGGCGGCGATGCTGCCTGTCGTGCTGGCGGTGGGGTCGAGCATTCCCGGAATCCCGATGTCGACCCTGACACTGCTCTGTATCTATTCGCTTGGCCTGATGGGCGTGATCTCACCCTATGCCACCGGACCCGCGCCGATGTATTTTGGCAGCGGCTATATCGGCAAGGCCGACTTCTGGAAGTTCGGCCTGATTTTCGGGTTGATCTATTTCGCCGGCTTGCTGCTGGTCGTAATGCCCTGGCTGCTGATGATCAACTGAGCCACAGTCCAAGGAAGTGTCGCGTGGTCGGAGGCGCTGCGCCTCGTTACCTGGTGCCGTAAGCACGGTCACCGGCGTCACCGAGACCCGGCTCGATATAGGCGTGCTCGTTCAGCCGATCATCGATCGCCGCGGTCCAGATCGGAACGTCCGGATGATAGCCGCGCAGACGTTCAATGCCTTCGGGGGCGGCCAGCAGGCAGACGAAGCGGATATCCTTGGCGCCGCGCTCCTTGATGCGATCGATGGCAGCCACCGCGGTGTTTGCCGTGGCCAGCATCGGATCGATCACGATGACGAGGCGCTCGTCGAGATTGGTCGGCGCCTTGAAGAAGTATTCCACGGCCACAAATGTTTCGGGATCTCGGTAGAGGCCGATATGCGCGATACGCGCTGACGGGACGAGGCCGATCATGCCTTCGACGAAAGAGAGGCCGGCGCGAAGGATCGGCGCAAACACGAGTTTCTTGCCGGCGATTTCCTTGCCGGTCATCTTCATGATCGGAGTTTCGATCTCGACATCGGTGAGCGGCAGGTCGCGCGTCACTTCGTAGCACAGCAGCATGCCGATTTCGTTGAGCAGTTCGCGAAAGCCCTTGGTCGAGCGGTTCTTGTCGCGGATCAGCGTCAGCTTGTGCTGCACCAGCGGGTGATTAACGATCGTGACGCCGTCCATGAACCTCATCCGTTGCGAGAGTGTAAAACCGTCTTTGATCTAGAAAACCGTACCGTCGCTGATGACCTTCACCGGCGGCGAATGATCCTCGCGGCGCTCGCGCGCCAGGATGCGACCGGCGGCCCATGTGCCTCCTTCAAGCACCTTGGCCAGCGGCAGCGACGTCGCGTCGAGCTTCAGTCTTTGTCGCAGGCCGCCGGCGACGCGGTCAAGTAGCGCCACGGTCAGTGCCCGCCATTCCACCACCAGCGGCGACGATACGTCGTGCTCACGGGCGGCGTCAGCGGGATCGCGAAATTTCAGGACACCACCATCGACGAAAAGACCACCATTGCGATATTCGGCCAGTCCGGTGAGGCCGTCGATATTGGTCACATCGATGCCTGCGGTCTGCAGCGGTTCGATCAGCGAATAGGCCAGCCATTGCGACAGCTTGTGCAGGGGCACAAGGCCGCTCGTCGCATCCGAGGTCGTCATTGCTGGATGCTTCCAGCAATCACCCAGCGCGATGCCGTCCAGCGTCAGCCGCGACGGCCAGATCGGACCGAGTTGCAGCAGCA
The DNA here is from genome assembly GCF_013359755.1 of Tardiphaga robiniae. Classification (GTDB taxonomy): domain Bacteria; phylum Pseudomonadota; class Alphaproteobacteria; order Rhizobiales; family Xanthobacteraceae; genus Tardiphaga; species Tardiphaga robiniae. The sequence continues at coordinate 27,610 of NZ_JABMCJ010000093.1, forward strand.
GTTCCGAGAGGATGGTGGGAGCGGGCAGGCGGCCATTGTCAGCCAGCGATGCCAAGCGGTCGAACAACCCACCGGGCCGCGGCGTATCCTTCGTGCCGAACACATCGGGCTTCGACGCTACGTGTTCGCCAAGCCGGCGCAACAGATCGGCGCGGCCGTCGATGCCGACCATTGGATTGGTGTCGGAGACCTGCATGCCACGCTTGAGATCGCTGACGTCGAGCTCTGCGAGCTTGCTGGCATCGGCGCGCAGTGGCTGTGCGGGATCGGCAGAGAACGTGCCGCCAGCGAACATCGCGAGGCTCGCTAGACCGAGACCTTCGGAGCGGCCAATCGCCGCGCCGGTTTTGGGATCGGTATAGCGCCAGGTCGGACCGGCCCCGGCATCGAGGAACACGCTGGTGATAGCGAGATCGAATTCCGCGCGTCCGCGTGCTGCGCGATCAGGCCATGAAATGCCATCCGCGACATCGGCCCAGCGATTGTCGCCGGCATTGACGAAGTGACGCCAGCGCGAATGGAACGGGACATCGAGCGACGGATAGGAGGCGCGCGTCGTGTCCAGCACCAGGTTGATCACGTCGTCCATGCGCGTGAGATCGATACGGAAGTTCGGCAGTTTGTCGTCGAGGCCGAGGGTCAGCATGCGTTGCGCACGGGTGCGCACTGCGTGAGCTGACAGCAAGGAGAGGGCGGCAGAGGCTTCCGGGGTCTGGGGATTCACTGCTGATATCTCAATACTTCTCAAGCCCGCGACCGACGGAGTCGATCAGATCCTGCGGTGTCACCGGGTCCGGCGTGAAGTAGCCAGCCGCCTTCTTGGCGGCGATCTCAACATGCGCATCCGCCGGGATCATGTCGTCGGGGATCGGCACGCGCTCGACGATCTCGACGCCCTGACTGGTCAACGCATCATGCTTCATGTCGCTCATGGAAATGAAGCGATCGATGCGCTTGAGGCCGAGCCAGTGCACCACATCCGGCATCAACTGCTGGAAGCGCGCGTCCTGCACGCCGGCGACGCATTCGGTGCGCTCGAAGTATTGCGCAGCGGCGTCGCCGCCCTCCTGGCGTTTGCGCGCGTTGTAGACGAGGAATTTGGTGACCTCGCCGAGTGCGCGGCCTTCCTTGCGGTTGTAGATGATGATGCCGAGACCGCCGGACTGGCCGGCGCGTGCGCATTCCTCGATGCCGTGAATCAGATAGGGACGGCAGGTACAGATATCGGAGCCGAACACGTCGGAGCCGTTGCACTCGTCGTGAACGCGGCAGGTGATCTTGGTCGTGTGATCCGGCAGCTTGCTGACGTCGCCGAACAGATAGGCGGTAGTCCCGCCGATGGGCGGCAGGAACACCTGCAGGTCAGGCCGGGTCACGAGTTCGGGAAACATGCCCGCGGTCTGTTCGAACAGCTGGCGGCGCAGATTGTTCTCGCTGGTATCAAAACGTTTGGCGAGACCGGGCAGATACCACACGGGATCGATAGCAATCTTGACGACGGAGACACTGCCATTGGCATGCACGACGTCGCCGTCGTGTTTGAGGCGACCGCCAGCGATCGCGGCCTGCAGCTCGGGCAGATCGAGCCGCGCCTTGGTGATCGCAATGCTCGGGCGGATATCGATCCCTTCGGCGATCTCGGGCGCAAAGTTCTCGGCAACGAGATGACCCCAGGGATCGAGCGATACGATCTTCTCGGGATCGGTCCATTGTCCGAAAGGCCCGACGACAGCAGCGGGATGGGTGTTTGTGAGGTCGGGGCGCTTCAGCGGATCAAGTGCGCCAGATGAAACCGCGAGTGCGCGATAGACCGAATAGGAGCCACCATGGGTGCCAATGACGTTGCGGTCCTGCGGGCGGGATACGGTGCCGATGACCGGTCCACGTTCGCGTGCGGAGGCTGCGCCCCACTGGATCGGGAAGTGATGTTTGGCGCCCGGCGCAGGATGCGACGTCAGGCGAATATGATCGATCCGGTTGGAACGGCTCATTGCAAAGGCCCCCCAAAATGGCAACGGCCCGTCTGGAAGGACGGGCCTTATTGCTAAGGAAGCAACTAACTATAACTATCTCCCGAACAAATGCAACAGGGAGAAAGACGTGGTAGCCGGGGCGGGACGTCTCGCAAGCTCCGCCGCACCCAATATGCGCCGGTTGCCGACAATTTCGGCGCATTCGGGCCTTGTGTCACGCGATCGTCACGGCGAGCATACGCTTTATCAACCATGTTGGAGTGCCTGATATGCGCGCCGTTCTGGATCATTGCAGCGATGGCGTGAAGCACAGCGTTGCAGCTGGCGATACGATCATCCGGGAAGGACAGACCAGCGGGCATTTGTTCGTGCTGATCGAAGGGCAGCTCGATGTCGTCAAGGGCGACACGGTGGTTGCGAGTTTGACCGAACCCGGTGCTGTGGTTGGTGAAATGTCGGTGCTCCTCGAACAGCCGCACACGGCCACGGTGCGTGCTGCCATCGATACGCAAGTCTACGAGTTCGAGAATGCGATGGATTTCTTGCGGGATCACCCGACCGTTGCTTTGATGATCGCGCGGCTGCTGGCTCAGCGGCTCAATGTGGCGACGAGCTATCTCGCCGATATCAAGCAGCAATATGCCGGCCATGGTACGCATCTGTCGATGGTCGGCGAGCTCCTGGACAACATGGTCAACCTGTCGCCGACGAAGGTGTCGCCAGGTTCGGATCGACACTCGGATCGTCAAGGCGATCCAAGGATCTGAGCCATGCGGGCGCGACCTTGATCGGTAACGCCGGACGCTGCAGCGGAGCGTTCAGATCGATATGGTCAGCGCCTTCCGCCGATAGCCAGAATGCTGTGCCGTCATCGAGGTCGAGTACGATGTAAGTTGGCGGCCGACCGAACTGTCGGCCTGCATTGAACACCCAGGTCTCACCAATCAGGTCGTACCATGAGCCGTCTTTGACAAACGGAGACTCATGCACGTGGCCTGAGATCACCATCGCGGGCCGATGCGCCTCGATCCATTGCACCAGTTCGACATCACCGAAGTAACGCTTGCCGCCCCAGCTCGTCGGCGAGTTGGTCGGCGGTGCGTGATGGACCCAGATCCAGCGTTTTGCACTTTGTGCGGATGCTTCGCTGAGTTGTTGCACGATACGCTGCTGCACCAGCGGACCGTCCCACCATGGGCAAACCGTGAAGAGCGTATCACCGATGGTGAGACTGTCACCGTCACAAGCAATGCCGAGTTGTCTGACATCGCCAACCCATCGCGCGATCTTCTCGCCTTCATCGTTGCGTTCGTCGAGATCGTGATTGCCAGAGCACAGGATCACCTTGGTGCGTTGGGCAAGCAGGCCGAGATACTTTTTCACCACCAGGATTTGAGCGCGGAAGTCGACGACCGAGGCGATATCAAGAGCGTCGCCAGCAAAGATCACGAGGTCGAATTGCGGCGCGACGCTGAGTAGCCAGTCGAACTGGGGCAGCGAATAGTGGAGATCGGCTACGACAAGGCAGCGCATATGAAATCCGAGGTCCGGAAAGAAAGAGAAATATCAGCAGACTGAAAGGTGCAGTCTAGGCATGCGATGGAACCGCGCAAGGCGAACGGGCGCGGCATATTTGTGCAGGTTGAGAGTGTTTAAGGCGCGGCCGCAGCGCAGACGGGCCTAGCCCGCAGCGCTGACCGGCGGTTTGGCCACGGGCTTGGTGACGGCGCAGAAGCGCAGGACGATGCGGGTGCCGGTATGGTCGGGATCGCGCTCGACGGAAGCTTCGAGCTTGCTGGCCATGGCATTGACGATGCGTTGGCCCATACCGGTGGAGCGCGGATCGACTTTCACGTTGAGGCCGACGCCATCGTCAGTGATCGACAGTTCGAGCTGGTCGCCCTGCGCGGTGAGCACGACATGGATCGGGCCGGCGCCGTCGGGATAGGCGTATTTGACGGCGTTCATCACCAGCTCGTTGACGATGATGCCGATGGCCACGGCGCGGTCCGGATCGATCTCGACAGATTCGGCCTTCAGCGTCAGGCGCGACATCCGGTTGCCCTCGGCCGAGCGGCGGAGATCTTCCAGCAGGGCTTCGAGATACTGATTGAGCAGCACGCTGTTGAGGTCGTGCGAGGTGTACAGCCGGCGATGGACCTGCGCCACGGCGGCGACACGGCCCATGGCATTGGTCAGCGCCACCTTGACGTGATCTTCGCTGGTTGAATTGGCCTGCAGATGGAGCAGCGAAGCGATGATCTGCAATGAGTTGCCAACGCGGTGATTGACTTCGCGCAGCAGCACTTCGCGCTCGGCTGCGAGGGCCGCGTAGCGATCACGCGATGCGTGGACTTCGGCTTCGGCGTCGTCGCGGGCCTTTGATATCAGGGCCTGTTTGATGGCGGTCGTGCAGGCGACATGCAGCAGCGGCAGGAAGTCGCCCTGGGTGTCCTTCACAAGATAGTCGGCGGCGCCCGCCTTGAGGGCGGTCACGGCAATCTTGCTGTCCTGCGACGCCGTGACGAACACCACCGGGGGCGGCGAGGGCAGTTTCTGGATCTGCTCAAGCGTTTCCAACCCGTCGAGGCCCGGCATGTACTGATCGAGCGCGATGACGTCGATGCCACCCTGCTTGATCCGTTCGATACCGGCTTCGCCATTGTCGCAATGCTCGACGCCAAAGCCCTGCCGCGTCAGGCCGCGCGACACCAGCCGCGCAAGACCTGCGTCGTCATCGATATACAGCAGCGTAGGCGTCGTGGCAGATGTCATGTGGACGCTTGTGGAACCTGAATGACGGAGAAAAACAGACCGAGTTGGCGGATCGCGTTGGCGAAGCTCTCGTAGTTCACGGGCTTGGTGATGTAGACGTTACAGCCCAATTCGTAGCAGCGTTTGATTTCCTGCGCGTCGTCGGTGGTGGTGAGGACCACGACGGGCGCGCATTTGAGAAATTCGTTCTCTTTGACACGCTTCAGGATATCGATCCCGGTCATGTCGGGCAGGTTGAGGTCGAGCAGAATCAACAGGGCTTCGCCCTTGTGATCGAGGCCAGTGCTATCTTTGCCGAACAGATAGTTGACGGCGTCTGTACCGTTGGTGAACGGGATGATCTCATTATTGACACCCGAGCGCCTGATATTGCGTTCGATCAGACGGGCGTGACCCTCGTCGTCTTCGATCATAATGATGGTAACTGGCTTACTCATGTTTGTTTATCCCGGTTATGCCCCGTCCATCTGGCCGGCAGCGTGACGGTGAAGTTGCTGCCGTTGCCGAGTTCCGATGACACCGACATGGTGCCGCCCATTCGTCGCACCAAAGCGCGCACATGAGCCAATCCGATGCCCTGGCCGGGCTTGTCCTGTGTACCCGCACGGCGGAAAAGATCAAAGATGCGCTGATGATCCCGGGGATCGATGCCGCGGCCGTTGTCGATGATCTCGAAGATCGCAAAGCCCATCTTGGTGCGGCCCTTGACGAGAATGTCGCCAGGGACGCCGGGCTTCAGATATTTCAGCGCATTGTCGATCAGGTTGCCGAAGATCTGTTCCATTGCGAGACGATCGCTCTCGATGTCAGGCAATGGCTCGATGCGGATCTGGGTTTCGGTCTCGGCTGCCTGATGCGCCACCGTGGAAGCAATGCCTTCGATGAGTTCGCGGGTGTCGATCTTCACCGGCTTGAACTCCCGCCGGCCCTCGCGGGTCAGATTGAGAATAGCGCTGATCAAGCGGTCCATTTTCCCGATCGACGATTTGATGAAGCCGAGCGCTTCGGTGAAATCGGCGGAGAGTTGCTTGTCCTGTTCGGGCAGCGCCGGCTCCGGCAATTCGCCGTTCACATCGGGCACGACGGGGTCTGCATTGGCGAGCGTTGCGATGCGCCTGAAGATATCGCCGCGCAGCTCTTCGAGCTCGCTGGTGAAGCCCATGATGTTGACCAGCGGCGAGCGGAGGTCGTGGCTGACGATATAGGAGAAGCGCTGCAGCTCGTCGTTGGCTTCGCGCAAGTCGGCGGTGCGCTCCTCAACGGCGGCTTCGAGGTCGATGTTGCTGTCGCGCAACCTGGCCTCCGCCTCATCGCGGGCGTTTGACGAGCGGCGCACGAGGAAGATCGACAGCGCCGCCAGGAGCACCACCAGGCCGGAGCCGGCCACGGTGACCCACGAGGCCCATTGCTGGCTCTGGTCGGCCGTCCGGGTGCGTTCGACGAACAGGCGGCCTTCTTCGGCGCGCATCGCGCGGGTGATATTGGCGATGTCCTGAACGGCCTGATTGGCACCGCCGCGACGAAGGATGTCGATGCTCGACTGGATGTCGTTGTTCTTGATGCGGTCGATCCCCCTGGCGAATTCCGCCAGTCGCTGCTCGACGGCTGCACGCAGTTTGACCGTGTTGGCGACCTGGGCCGGATTGTCGTTGGCGAGGGCCACCAGTCTGTCGACGGCCGGCAGGATCGCGGCCGCCGAGGTTTCGTATTCGGAAAGGAATTGTGGACCGCTGGACAGCAGATAGGCGCGGGTCGCGCTTTCGGTCCGGCGGATTTCCAGCAGCAGGTTCGATATCTGGTTCTGGACTTCGACGGTGTGGACCACCCACCTGGAATCATCACGTGCCTGGTTCACCAGGATAACGGAGGCCGCGCTGATGGCGGCAAGCACCAGCAACCCTGCCAAGAGCAGCAGGATTTGCCATAGCGCTCGCCTGCGGGCGGCGTCAGCGGTCACGTAATACTCGCTTGGATTGCAGGCTGAACTTCAATATGGCCCCCGCCGCCGGACGTCTCCCGGCAGCACAAACAACGCGGATCGAGGCGATTGGTTCCAGACTGATCCCAAATGTTTCAGGTCTTGGGAGCCTTGCCGGCCAGATACTGCTCCAGCCAGTGGATGTGGTAGTCGCCCTCGATAATGTCGCTTTCCCGGGCCAGGGCCCGGAACAGCGGCAGGGTCGTCTCGACGCCGTCCACTACGATCTCGTCCAAGGCCCGGCGCAGCCGCATCAGGCATTCCGGCCGGTTCTTGCCGTGGACGATCAGCTTGCCCACCAGCGAGTCGTAATAAGGCGGGATCTTGTAACCCTGATAGACCGCGGAATCGATGCGGACGCCGAGGCCGCCGGGGGCGTGATACTGGGTGATCGTGCCGGGCGAGGGCCGGAAGGTTTCCGGGTTCTCGGCATTGATGCGGCACTCAATGGAATGGCCGATGATGTTGACCTCTTCCTGAGTGCAGGGCAGGTCGCCGCCGGCGGCAATGCGGATCTGCTCCAGCACGAGATCGATGTCGGTAATCATCTCGGTGACGGGATGCTCGACCTGGATGCGGGTGTTCATTTCAATGAAATAGAACTCGCCGTCCTCGTAGAGGAATTCGATGGTGCCGACGCCGAGATACTGCATGTCCTGCATCGCCTTGGCGCAGATGCCGCCGATCCTGGCGCGCGCTTCCGGTGACAGGATCGGCGAAGGGCCTTCTTCCCAGACTTTCTGGTGACGGCGCTGCAGCGAGCAATCGCGCTCGCCGAGATGCAGCGCGCCGCCGCGGCCATCGCCCAGCACCTGGATTTCGATGTGGCGCGGCTTGGTCAGATACTTTTCGAGATAGACCGACGCGTCGCCGAACGCAGCCTTGGCCTCGTTCGAGGCAGTGGACAGCGCCATCAGCAGATCGGCTTCGGTCTGCGCGACCTTCATACCACGGCCGCCGCCGCCGGCGGCTGCCTTGACGAGGACCGGGAAGCCGATCTCGCGGGCGATGGCTATGGCATCGTCTTCGGGGCCGACGCCGCCGTCGGAGCCGGGCACCACGGGAATGCCAAGCCGCTTGGCGGTCTTCTTGGCTTCGATCTTGTCGCCCATCAGGCGGATGTGCTCGGCCTTGGGGCCGATGAACTTCAGATTATGGTCGGCGAGGATCTCGGCGAAGCGCGCATTCTCGGACAGGAAGCCGTAACCGGGATGCACCGCATCTGCGCCGGTGATTTCACAGGCGGCGAGCAGCGACGGGATGTTGAGGTAGCTGTCTTTCGACGCCGGCGGGCCGATGCACACGCTCTCGTCGGCGAGGCGCACATGCATGGCGTCGGCGTCCGCTGTTGAATGCACGGCCACGGTCGCGATGCCGAGCTCCTTGCAGGCCCGCAGGATGCGCAATGCGATCTCGCCGCGGTTGGCGATCAGGATTTTCTCGAACATGGCGTTCCGAAGTCAGAGGACGTTGTGGTGTTACTCGATGATGACCAGCGCTTCGCCGTATTCGACCGGCGAGCCGTCTTCGATCAGGATCTGCGTCACGGTACCGGCCCGCGGTGCAGGGATCTGGTTCATGGTCTTCATCGCCTCGATGATGACCAGCGTCTGTCCGGCAGCAACCTTGGCGCCGACTTCGATGAAGGCCGGCTTGCCGGGCTCCGGGGCGCGGTAGACGGTGCCGACCATCGGCGAGGGCACAGCGCCAGGATGCTTGGTCATGTCGGCGGCGGCCGGTGCGGCAGCAGCTGCGGCGACAGGCGCGGGTGCAGCAGCCGGTGCGGGCGCATAAGCTGGCACAGCGGCAGCAACGCTGATGTTACGCGCGACGCGCACGCGCAGACCGGCGCGCTCGACCTCGATCTCGGTGAGGTTGGTTTCATCCAGCAGCAGCGCCAGTTCGCGGATCATGCCGCTATCGTTGCTGGCTTTCGGCGTTGCGGTCTGTGTGTCGTCAGGCTTGCGGGCCATGGGCAATCCAATGTCTGAAGTGAAAGACGAATAATGAGCGGAGCGGGCGCGTCACGCGATGGCGTTGGCACCGATTTTTGCGGCGAGGCCGCTGATGGCAAGGCGATAGCCCTCGATGCCGAAGCCGCAGAGGCTGGCAAAGGCTGCCTTGGCGATGAAGGAATGGTGGCGGAAGCTTTCGCGGGTGTAGACGTTGCTGACATGCACTTCCACGGTGGGAATGCGCACACCGACGATGGCGTCATGCAGGGCGATCGAGGTGTGCGAATAAGCGCCGCCATTGATCACGATGCCGGCCACGTGTTTCTCGCGGGCCTGATGGATATAGCCGATGAGCTCGCTCTCGCTATTGGACTGCCGGCAATCTGCGGTCAGGCCATATTGCGCGGCCGTCGTCACGCACAACTTCTCGACATCGGCCAGAGTTGCATGCCCATAGGTGTCCGGCTCGCGGATTCCCAGCAGGTTGAGGTTGGGGCCGTTGAGCACGTAGATGGTGTTGGTCGTGGTATTGGCCATCGGACATCCCGGGCAATAGCAATGGGCGCGGGTGGGCGCCGGTCTGCGGGGGTTATAGGTAACCTGACTGCAGAGGGGAAGCCTTTAGACCCCCGGTTCCCCCAGCCAAATACCTCACCCAATTCATAAAAAGCCCGATGGAACCTGTGGAAAATGCTTATTAACCAAGGTTAAAGCCACTGGCGCCATTTCCGGCAATCTGCCGGATCACGACAGGGGCGGAGCGTCCCGGATAGCAAACGGGCGGACCCTTTCGAGCCCGCCCGGGTGTCACATCAGATGCGCCGCCTTAGGCGTCGATGACTGCGACGATCTCGAGTGTTCGCGGGTTCACGACGATGATCTCGTTGCGCACCAGGAAGAACTCATAGCCGCGCCAATCCGGATAGACGGTGATGATCTCAGCCGGAAGCGGGTGGAAGCGGACCTCGCGCGGCACACGGGTGCCGACCGAGATCGAGAAGTTCACATTGGTCACCGGCTGGATATTTTGCTGCTTGATGACCGTGGTGACCTTGGTGCGCTGCTCGGTGGTCAGCTTGGCGCCCGCGCCGGCCTGACCGGTGGTCGTGGTCGACTTGGTCTCCGTCGATGTCGACTTGGTGTCGGCACCTGACTTGGAGTCGGTCGACTTGGAATCGGCCTTCATGTCCTTGCCGGCTTTTCCGCTGTCACGGGTCGAGTCAGTCGTACGCTTGTCGTCACGCTGCATCTTGTCGTCGGACTGCGTCGACTTGACCGCCGGCTTCTGCTCGGACTTGTTGGTGGTGTCGGTCGCTTCGTCCTTGTTGACTGGTGCGTTGCGTTCGGCCGGCGCAGCACGATCAGCAGCCGCGCCGCCTGCGGGCGCGCTCGTTGCGCCGCTACGTGCAGCACCGCCCGCCGGCGCCTCACGGGTCATTCCGGCACCTCCGGCGCCACCACCCGACGTTGCAGCTCCTGCGCCGCCGGGATTTTGCGCGCTAGCCAAACCCGAACCTGCAATCAGTGCAGCGGCGGCGACGCTCATCAATAAACGGTTGTTCATCTTGGTTCTCCTCGCGATGCATTGCCCGCCGTACAACGGCATTGGCGGAGGGATGTTCCTGAGAAAGTGTAGTTCCATTGCTTTTGTTATGCTTGAGTATACGTCACGCCGCGTCAGGGCTTGATCTTCGTCTTGTAGACTTCATCGCCGTTGTCATCGATGACGACGACCTTCCGGTCACAGTCGCCTGCGATATCAACTGCGATTTGATGAGCAATATTCTTGGCGACATCCCTGGCTTGTGTGTCGTCGCTACAATCCAGACCTACGGGGTCCTCAAGCCGGAAACCATCGACAATCTCGAAATGATATTTTGGCATTGCTCTTTCTCCTCCTCCATAAAGGGCAATCCACCACCGTTGGGGATGTTCCTAAGTCGGAAATGGAATGACGACGGTCTCCGCCGGAACCAAATGGCAGCACGTGCATTGCACCATCGAATAAGGAAAATGCGATGCCAGCTTTTGTGGAGATGATCGTTCAGAAGATAGCGGAAGCGGCACCGATCGAGAATTCGGTGTCCGATTTTGTCGCCGGCGTCCTGGAAAATACGGCAAACAAGCTATCGCACTTTGAGCAGCGCCCGGATGACGGCGAGACGACAATCGAGGACATCGCGTAACTATCGCTGTAATATTGATCGAGTTTCAAAGAGGCCGGCTGTTACGCAGCCGGCCTCTTTACTATGCGTTCGACATGGACAGGGCGGCCTCAACGACTAACATCAGGTCATGTCAGTCGGGATCTGCGGAGCTGTGCTTCGATGAGGAATTGGATTGGAGGAATCCTGGCGCTCGTAGTCCTGTCGGTAGCACCTGCTCTTGGATGGGAGCATTGGGGTAGCGACCGTGGTGGCTCTCGCTTTGCGCCGCTTGACCAGATCACCTCCGACAATGTCGGCCGCCTGATCGAGGCCTGGCGCTTCCAGACTGGCGATCTCCTGCGTCGCACACCTGCGCAGATGGCACGCACCAAATTCGAAGCGACGCCGCTCCTGGTTGAAGACAGCCTCGTCTTCTGTACGCCATTCAACGAGGTGATTGTACTCGATCCCGCCAGCGGTCGGCAGAAGTGGCGTTTTGATGCGCGGGTCGCAGCGGATGTGCGTCCGGCCAATCGATGGGTGTGCCGCGGCGTCGCCTATTGGCGTGACGATCGCGCAGCATCTGGCGCGACCTGTCGCAGCCGCATCTTCATGGGTACCAACGATGCCCGTGTCATTGCGCTGGATGCCGCGACCGGACTGCCATGTGCCGACTTCGGCGCGCAGGGTGAGGTCAAGCTCGACCCGGGAATGCCGCTTGATGGCCCCGGTGAATTTCAGATCACATCGCCGCCGGTGGTCGGGCGCGACGTCGTCGTGGTCGGCTCTGCACTCGCCGACAATCGGCGTGTGAGCGCGCCCAAGGGGACCGTCCGCGCGTTCGATGTGCGCAGCGGCGCGCCGCGATGGTCGTGGGATCCGCTGGTCCATGACGGTATCGAAGCCGGGCACGCCAATGTCTGGGCGCCGATGTCGGCGGATGACGAACGCGGATTGCTGTTTCTGCCCACATCGTCGCCCAGTCCCGATTTCTGGGGCGGCAAGCGGCTCGGCAACAATGCGCACGCCAATTCGGTTGTTGCGCTGAAGATCGACACGGGCGAACTGGTCTGGTCGTTCCAGATCGTGCATCACGATGTCTGGGATTACGACGTGCCGGCGCAGCCGACGCTGGCCCGCATCGATCTTGCTAGCGGTCCGCGCGATGTCGTCATCCAAGCCACCAAGCAGGGCTTCGTGTTTGTGCTGGATCGTACCACCGGCGCGCCGATTTGGCCGGTGGACGAGAGGGCAGTTCCGCAAGGCGGTGTCGAAGGCGAGAGCCTGTCGCCGACGCAGCCGTTTCCGACGCATCTTCCGACACTGGTGCCGCAGCGGATAACGCCGGATGATGCGTTCGGCGTGACATTCTGGGATCGCGGCAAGTGCCGGGATGAACTGGCCAATGGACGTAACGAAGGCCTCTATACGCCACCTGCGACGGGGGCCGGCACCTTGCTGTTTCCGATGACCGGCGGCGGCGTCAATTGGGGCGGTGTTGCCTTCGATCCCGTCGGGCAGGTGCTCTATGCCAATACGAGCCGCGCTGTGCATCGGGTGACGCTGATCCCACGTGCCGAGGCGCAGAACTACAGGCCGCCGGCCGGTGCCGATTTCGGCGCGCAGCGCGGCGCGCTTTTTGCCATGACGCGGGCGCTTGTAACGTCGCCGCTCGGCATGCCCTGCAACAAGCCGCCCTGGGGCGCGATGGTTGCGGTAGACCTCAAGGCGGGCAAAGTGCTGTGGGAGTCGAAGGTCGGCACCAGCGAGGACACCGCGCCACTGGGGCTCGCACTGGCCACCGGCATGCCGCTGGTCAATGGTCTGCTGCCGACGCGCGGCGGCGTGATCTTCACCGGCGCCATGGATGCCTACCTGCGTGCCTATGATGCGAAGACCGGCGCCGAACTCTGGCAGGGGCGACTACCGGTGCCGGGCGTCGCCAATCCCATGACTTACGTCATCGGCGGAGAGCAGTATGTGGTCATCGCCGCCGGCGGGCATTCGGAAGTCGGCACTTCGATCGGCGACAGCGTTGTGGCGTTTCGTCTTGCGCGCGACGGAGAGGCGCCATCGCTGCGCTCGCTTTATATCGATCGTCCCGGCGGCCGGCTTCGCGCCGGCGCGATCGCGTTTGGCGCGTTGCTCGTCCTGTTTCTTGCTTTTGTTCTAGCCTGGCGTGTTCGGCGCAAAGCGCGGGTGTGATTTACACCCAGCGCTTGTCGGCGGTGAAATCCACCGTCAGCCAATAGCCGGGGCTGAGCCCGCCCATGGCCAGGGCAATCTCCGCACGGATGGCGTCGAGTTCGGCGAAGGTCTTGCTGATCTCGCCGGACGGTGCCACCAGCCCGATCTCGATGAATTGCTGACGGCCGGAGCGCATTACATGCGAGCTGCAGTCGCTGAAGCCGTGTTTGTACGCGATCGATTGCGCGAGCTCGCGAACCTCCTCGTCGAGATCGCTCGGTGCGACCTGCAGGATGTCGCGCCCGGCATTCCAGATCGTCGAGAGCGGAAACGGCAGGCAGATCGCAACCACCAGCAGGATCAGCGGATCGACCAGCGGCGCATAGGCCGCTGCAGGAGTCTTCGCCATCACCGCTCCGAGCAGGAAGCTGATGCAGACCGCCAGACTGAGTACACCGCCCATCAGCCAGGCACGGGCATCGATGTCGAGCAGTTGCGAGCCGTGTTCGCCGGCCGAGCGGCGGATATAGATGCTCATGCCGAAGCTGATGGCACCCGCCACCGCGGCGAAGATAGCGCCGGGGCCGAATTCGATGGCGCGACCGCCCGTGATCAGCCCGTTAAGGCCGTCGATGAAGGCATAGGCGCAGGCGAAGCTGAGCACCGTGCCGTTGATCAGCGCGAGGATTGGTTCAAGGTGCCAGTAGCCATACTGGAAGCGGTCGTCTTCGCCTCTGCTGATCAGTCTTGCGGTCAGCAATGCAACGCCGGTCATGGCTGCGTCGATCAACGTGTAAAAACCGTCGAAGGCGATGGCGCGCGAACTGATGGCGAGCCCGAAAGCGATGCTGGCAAATGAAATGAGAAGCGTGACGTAAATCGAAATCTTCAGGAGCCGCTGCTCCTGTTTGGTATCGGTCAACATTGGGAACTTAGGCGGGGTGTCCGCTGCATCCTTTTACCGTTGGGGATAGGTTACCCTATCACAGATGGCGTTCAGCCGCTTTGACCGCTACCGCAAGATAAATAAAAAACCGGCTGCGATGCAGCCGGTTTGTCATATTTCCGAGATGTTCAGGACGGCGCGGGCGACGGTATGAATCACTCTGCCGGAGTCTGGATTTACGAACAGAGCGCCTTGCCGCAGCGGGCCTGGTTGATCTTCTCCTTCAGCGCGTCTGCGCCGACGGCACCGATGATCACCTGCTTGCCGATGACGTAGCTCGGCGTGCCGTTCATGCCCATGGATTCCGCGAGCTTGAAGTTCTCTTCGATGGTCGCGCGCACTTCCGGGCTGGCCATGTCCTTTTCCAGTCTGGCGACGTCGAGACCTGCTTCCTTGGCCGCTGCCAAGGCGCGGGCCTTGTCGGCCTGGCCGCGGCCGCTCAACAGCTTCTGGTGGAAATCGAGATACTTCTTGCCGGTCGGGTCCTGCATGCGCACGGCAACAGCAACCTGGGCGGCTTCAACCGAGCCGGGCCCGAGCACCGGGAATTCCTTCAGCACGACCTTGAGCTTCGGATCGTTCTTCATGATGCCGACCATGTCGTCCATGGCGCGCTTGCAGTAGCCGCAATTGTAATCAAAGAACTCGACGAAGGTGACGTCGCCATCCTTGTTGCCGACGACGACGCCGCGTGGCGAGTTGAAGATGGTGTTTGCGTTCGCGGCGATCGCAGCCTGATGCTTCTCGGCTTCAGCCTGCGCCTGACGCTTGGTCAGCTCGGCCGAGACCTCTTCGAGAATTTCCGGATGGGTGATCAGGTAGTCCTTGATGATCTTCTGGATCTCGCCGCGCTGGGCGTCATTGAACGTCTGCGCCGATGCGACCGCGGGCGCGCCACACAGCGCGAGGGCCAAAGCCAGGGCCGGGCCGGCGGAGGCGAGAAAACGGAACGAAGGCATGGGCAAATTATCCTTTGGAAAAGGCCGAGTCAGAAAGCCACGTGTCATTCGGGAAGCTGCTTAGCATTTTGGGGGCGAAATACGCGTTATTTGTGAAGGCGGTCACGCGCAATTCATCATGGCGCCGCAGGTCTCAGAAGCCGGAATGGTGGTGATCCGGCCCGGTCATTGCAGTGAGGGCATGCGGTGCCGGCAAGGGAGCGCTTCCGATCTCGTCATCGAAGATCGGTGCCAGCGGTGGTGCGGGCTCATAGAGCACGACCCGGTTCTTGCCGCTGTGTTTGGCCTGATACAGGGCGTGATCGGCAGCCGCCATCAATCGCTCTGGGGAGGCGATGAGGTCGGGGGACCACTGCGCGACGCCGATGGAGGCGGATAGAGTCCTCACTGTGTGTCCGGCATTGCCAAATTGTCGCGGGCAGGCCGCCAGCACGCGCCGCGCGATCTCGCCGGCCTGCTGCAGGTCGGTGTCGGGCAGCACGATGCAGAACTCGTCGCCGCCGCATCGGGCCAGCGTATCGCCGGGGCGCAACTGATCTTGCGCCGCTTGGGCGAATTGCTTCAGGCAGTCATCGCCGGCGCTGTGACCGAAGCCATCATTGACCGCCTTGAAGCCGTCGAGGTCGATCGCCAGCAGTGCGTATGGGCGTGCGGTCCGCCGCGCCATCGCACATTCCTCGTCCATCCGCTGCAACAGGCGGCGGCGATTGCCGGCGCCGGTCAGATCGTCGATCAGCGCCAGTTCGGCTGCGTCGCCGCGCAGGCGGTCGATCGCCATCATCAGCAGTCCGTAATTCCACGTCATGGCGAGGAATGCCGCCACCAGCATGAAGCCGGCCTGTACCGCATCGACCGTCACCATGGTCGTCTCGCTGCCGCCCAGATGAAGCAGCGCGGCGATCGCGCGGCAGGCAAAAGCAACAAGCAAGAGAATCGAGAGGTAGCCGGCCATCCGTGCGCCGTGATTGCTGCGCCGATGATCACGCGACAGTAGCAGCGGTAGCGTCAGCGCCACGGGAACGCCCTGGCTCAGCGAGTAGACGACAACGCGCATCGCATAATCGTCGATGACCAGTCTGAAGAACAGGAATCCGGCCAGGCTCGCGGAAATTACCAGGGCGGTGGCGATCCAGGATGTAGGCCTGTCGTAAAAGCGACGGATACCGACCTCTGACAGACAGTAAGCGAGAACTGTCATCTGCGCGGCGAACAGCAGGCCGACGGGATTGGGAAACAGCAAGCCGAGAGCAGGGCCGGCCGACGCGCTCAGCGAAGCGGCGCTCCAGTAGCGGGCAGGGACGAAGTTCGGATAGCAGCGTGCGACATAGGCCCAGACGAGACCTGACGACAGGAAGTTGGCGAGCGTGAACCAGAAGATGGTCGTCGTGCTCATCGCCGCAGGTCCCACGTGCGTGTGACGCCGCTGTGTGCGGTTTCGTGATCCGATGGCTGCATTGGTCTCCCCGCCGGACGCGATGAGCGCATCCATTTTCACTAAATGCAGCGAGTTCCGTTAACGGAACCTGACCGCTGCCGGCGAGAAGCTTGGGGTGGTTGTAAAAGGATGAAGATCATATCGGCGTGCACGGCAGGGCCCGGTGAGGCCGGCGCATCGGTCTGCTCGCGGGCAACCTTTGCCATCGGCCCGTGTCAGCCCTCCCTTGGACGATTTGATATACCCTCCCGTCGGCTGTACCGGTGGGAGGGACCATGAACGCCAGGCTTGAACGGAAACTAAGGGTCCTCACGACGATTATGGCCGCTGGCGCCGCCGCCGGCGTGGCGTTCAGTGCCACCCACGATCTGCCCATTCTGCCCGGGCTCGTGATCGGATTGGTGATCAGCACGGTTCTGGGCGGCTTCGAAATCATGGTGGCCGATGGTCCGATCCGGATCTGGCTGAGCGGTCGCTCGTTCACCGCCAACCTGCTGATCAAGAGCGCGTTCTACGCCGTCGTGATTTTGGCCGTGCAGTGGTTTCGGCTTGCGGATGTGCTGATCGGGCGGACGCTCGAGATCGCGGAGGATACGTTCTGGTCGAGCCTGGTCTATTCGGTCGTCGTCTCCATCGTCGTCAATCTGGCTTTGGCAATCACCAATCTCGTCGGCGGACGCGCTTTGTTGAACTTCTTCACCGGGCGCTATCACACGCCGGTCGAGGAAGAGCGTTTCGTCTTGTTCGTGGATATTGCGGGCTCAACCAGCCTGGCCGAGCAACTTGGTGGCGTCGGTATCCACCGTTTCCTCGATCGGACCTTTCGCCTGCTATCGCTCCCGGTCGTCGACTATCGCGGCGAGGTACTTGCCTATGTCGGCGACGAGATGATCGTGACCTGGCCGAAACGGGACGGTGCGGTCGATTGCCGTCCGTTGCGCTGCTTCATCGCCATGCGCGACGAACTGGTGCGCAAAGCGGGGCAGTTTGAACGTGAGTTTGGCGCAGCGCCCCGCATTCGCGGCAGCCTGCATTTCGGGCCGGTGATCATCGGCGAAATCGGCGACGTCAAACGCGCGATCGTCTTCAATGGCGACGTCATGAACACCGCCTCGCGGCTGGAAGAGCTCAGTCGTGATGTAGAGGGCGGTTTTGTCGCATCGAAGGCGGCGATGGATTGTTTTGCCTCGGCACCGCCATTCACGGTCAGTGCACTCGGTCATCTTCCCATTCGTGGACGTGTGGATGGAATTGTCGCATTCGGATTGCAGCCGCCGCGCGAAACATAATGAAATAAACACGCAAACAAATGGCAAATCAACCGTGCAAGAGTTTCCGGACATGGAAACCCGCATGGCCCAGTTTTCAAGATTCACTTTGATCGTTGCAGAGCTCGCGTGATGCCTCGCGCGATGCTTTCCATTATTTGCACGGCGCTGCTGCTGTCGGCCTGTGCGTCGCTGCCGCGCGCGCCGCTGATCGCAAGCGCGCGCGCGACGATCCCGCAGATTCCATTGGCCAGGATATCGCCCGACGAAGGCTATCGCATCTTCGCGGGATCGCGGCGCGGTGCCCCGCCGCTCACCATCCTTGCCTTGTCCGGCGGCGGCGCTGACGGCTCCTATGGCGCAGGATTCCTGAAAGGCTGGTCCGACTCCGGACTGCGCCCCGATTTCGATATCGTCACCGGCTCCAGCGTTGGCGCCCTGATTGCGCCATTCGCGTTTCTCGGCCCGGGCTATGACGGCCGTCTCGAAGCGATCTTCACCAGCGGCGCGACTGAAAATCTGATGCGTATCGCGGGGATCAACGCCGTTGTTGGATCGGGCGTCTTCAAGGCGGGGCCGATGAAAGACCTCATCTCGAAATATGCCGATGATCGGATCATCGATGCGGTCGGCGCACGGTATCGCAGGGGCAAGATGCTCATCGTGGCCACCACGAACCTCGACACCCAAGGGACGACGCTCTGGAATATGGGGGAGATCGCGAGCAGCGATAGTCCTGGCCGCTATGAATTGTTCCGGAATGTTCTTGCTGCGTCGGCCGCTATCCCCGGGATTTTCCCGCCAGCCCTGATCGCCGTCGAGTCCGGCGGAAACATGTATTCCGAGATGCATGTCGATGGTGGCGTGACATCGAATATTCTGGCTGTGCCGGAGGGCGTGTTGACGGCCCATGCTGGATCGCTGGCTACGAAGTCTCGGGTCTTCGTGATCGTTAACGGTAAGCTGTCGCCCGACGCCTCCTATACATCGGATCTGACGCTTCCGATCGTGGCGCGCTCGTTTCAGACCTCGGTGAAGGCCAATACGCGCAATGCGATGATCGCGACATACGATTTCTGCAAACGCAACAACTGGGATTTCAAAGCAACGGCCATCGACGCGGGCAAGCTCACCACGAGCGATCCAACCAATTTCGATACTGATTATATGAAAGAGCTCTATGCCTACGGTCGCGCCAAGGGCGGTTCGGCGAGTGGATTTCAATCCAACCTGGAAGGGTTGAGGGGGCAGGGTAGCTAGATGTGTCGCATCGCTCCAACAGCGTCCTTGGAACGCGCCCGAATACGGATATCCGTTCGGCGCCTCTGGTCTCGCACAAAAGACATCGCATTCCTGAGCGTGGAGGTTGCGTATTATCCGTTGCTCGTCTTCGGGATCGCGATGATCCTGTGGTCCGGCTGAACAGGTGTTGCTTACGAAGGATCATTCTTCAGTGATGGTCTGCAGCGGCCCGTGTGGCCGCATGGCGAGCGCGTCGTTCAGGCTGCGACCGATGATACGTTTGCGATATCGATCTCGATGGAAAGCGTCTGCCTTAACCCGTGAGGCTGCCGGTTCTCGATTCCGAGCGTGCCACCCTGCCGCTCGACAATTTCCTTGGCGATGGCCAGGCCGAGCCCGGCGCCGGGAATTGACTGGCGGCGGGCTGGATCGACGCGAAAGAACGGTTCGAAGGCACTTGCCAGGAATTGTTCGGGAATGCCGGGACCGTTGTCATCGATCAGGACGACAGCGCGGCGATCGTGAACGCGCAGGCTTACGATGGCGCCGCCGCCATGGGTTGCAGCATTGATGATGAGATTGCGCAGGGCGCGCTTGAGTGCGAGAGGCGAGATCTTGACGATGCTGTGATCGAGTCCGGCAATTGTCACCCGCATCTTGATCAGGGTGAGTTCGGCACAAACGTCCCCGACGAGTTCGTCTAGTCTGACGTGCTCGGTGCCTTTTCCGACGGTCTCTTCCCGAACGAGCTGGATGGCGCTGTCGGCAATGTGATCCATTTCATCGAGGTCATGCAGCCACTCCTCACGCTCTCGTTCGTTGAGAAATTCGGCGCGCAGACGCATGCGTGTCATGGGTGTCCGCAAATCGTGCCCTGCGGCAGCCACAAGTCTGATCTTGCTGTCCATCGCTTTTTTCAGACTTGCGCCCATCATGTTCAGTGCCTGAGCGGTTGCCTTGATTTCGATAGACCCTTCTTCTTTGAGCACGGGCAGCACGCCGTTCTTGCCAACGGACATCGCCATGCTCTGCAGCAATTTAAGCTGGTTCGTCGTCTGATGGGCAACCGTAAGAGCAACCCCGATGACGCCAACCGTGATCAGTACCATCCAGCCGGCGAGGCCCCACCACACTTCAGGAGGCGGCGCGTGCTCGCGTATGGGCCAGCTCAGCCAGCCGGGGCCCATCTTGATGGACGCCCATCGTTGGCCATCCGGCGTTTGCTTGACGAAAATGTCGAAATTGGCTTGCGATTTTTGAAATGCTTCCTGCAGAAGCTTGGTCGGCGCTTCCAGAAGCTTTCCCTCGATGGGCGCCGGCTGAAGATGAAAGACTGCATCGTTTCCGCGAAAGGTGATGCTGTTGGAAAATGCAGCGACGCGAGACGTCAATCCGTCACGAAAATCCTTTTCGACCAGCCCGAGTATCATTTGCGACATCACGGCGCTGGCCAGGATCACCACACAAAGGACCGAGCCCACCAGCATCAAGGAAAATCGAATGCGTATGGAGTTCATGTGTCTGCACCGATCGTTTCAACGCGTGCCGAGAAAATGTAACCGCCGTTGCGCACGGTTTTGATCAACTGGAAATCATCATTGTCGCCAAGCTTCTTGCGCAACCGGCTCATCAACACGTCGATCGAGCGATCGAACACGTCGTCGGTACTGCGGTTCGTCAGTTCGATCAACTGATCACGCGAGAGCAGGCGACCCGGCCGTCTGACGAGCACGAGCAACAGTTCGAATTCAGCTGTCGTGAGATCGAACGGCTGCCCGTTTTCGTCCAGCAACTGCCGCGCGCCGGGATGGAGTTTAAATCGGCCGAAGTGATGTTCGAGTACCTGGGAGAGCTGGATGTCCTGCGTTACCTTGCGACGAAGAACCGCGCGGATGCGGGCGAGCAATTCGCGCGGATTGAACGGCTTGCCGAGATAGTCGTCCGCGCCGATTTCGAGGCCGATGATCCGGTCGACATCCTCCTTCAGCGCCGTCAACAGGATGACGGGTATCTCAGAGCCCTCCCGCCGAAGATCGCGGCAGATATCGAGCCCCGACCCATCGGGGAGCAGGACATCGAGAACGATGAGGCTGACCTCGTTGGTCTGCAGCGCTTCCTTCATCGTTCGCTGGTCGGAGGCGATGGATACGCGGTAGCCTTGTTCGGTCAGATAGCGTCCCAGTAGTTTTCGTATGGCAAGATCGTCATCGACGATGAGGATGTGAGACATGGTCTGCATTGGGCAGCATCCGGCTCCAGGCGGTGGTTCGTTCAACGTGACTGCTAATGTTGTAGCATAGCTGTCTTGGGCGGAGGGACGGTAATCACTGTCATGCATGTCCGGTCATTCCGTCACCGGCATCGCGTCGTCGTTCCACTCAGGAGGTGCTCCCATTTTCCCGCCGATGAAGGCGGAAACGCCGGTGCGCCCGAAAGCATCGCAGGCGGCGTATTTGGGCTTCCCCCCAAAGGCCGAGTTCACGCGCTGCATGCTGGGCGCGGACAGCTTCTTGTCGAATGGATTTTCACCGGTAACGAGGAGCTTGCTGAAATCTGCGCCGAACTCGCCCGCCAGATCGTAGGCATCGCCGGATGCCGCAACGCGCGGCGTGCTCGTCAACATGTCGGCATCGCGGGCCCAGACGAATGCCGCCTTCTGCTGGCCTTGTACGTCGCGGGCTTCCGCCTCGACCGACAGGCCGCCCATGCCGTACGGGATCCGGGGTACGACGATAGGAAAGCCTGCACTGATGAACATCGGTGCGGCGGAGGCAACCTTGGCGGCTCCGGCGACATTCGGATCGGTGACGGTCACACGCGTCACGGTGACATGCACCGTCAGGTCGGCGGGTTGCCCGGATGGGACCACGTTGAAGCGGTCGCTCAGTCCGATACAGACGGAACGGTCGACAGCATTCGCGATGACGCGACGTTGCTTGTCGGTGAGGGCGGCTCGAGATGCGGCATGAGAGAATGACGTGGGTATGATGCTGACACTCCTGGCCGCCAGGACACCGGCCTTGTCGACGCGCATCTTGGACTTGGTAGTGATGCCGTCGGCCGGCGCGAGGTCGTTATACGAGGCGAGAGACCCTGATGTCTCCAGCTGCGCCGTGGCGCATCCAGCGACAGATGCTGTCAGAGCGTGCAGGCATATCAGTTTCAACACGTGGTTGATGGCGTTCGCGCGCATAGAGATGTCCCCCAAAAGTCAGGAACACTGCGTACGGAGACAAATTGTCAGCCACATTGCGAAAGATTACGGATCAGCCGCCATTTGTTTCAGAACATTGCAGGGGAGGCGCGCTAGTTCTTGCCCGGCATTTTCGCGGCGATGATGTCATCGGCCTTCACCCAGCCGGGCGTGCCCACGGCAAACCGCGCCTTGGCGCGCGAGGCAAGGTCGCGGGCGGTCTTGTTGTCGCCGCGCAGGAATGCGGCCTGGGCCGAGGCGAGGTCGGCTTCCGCATAGTCGCCCTTGCGGCCATAGGCCATTGCGAGCTGCATATAGCCGACGGGCGCTTCGCTCTCGCGTGCCACCGCAGTACGCAGGATGCGGATCGCCTCGTCCGTATAGGCCTTGTTGTCGGAGGCGACGAGCGCCTGGCCGAGCATCATCTCGATCAGTGGCGCGTTGTTGGAGAGCTGCACCGCGCGGCGCAGCGGCGCGATCGCCTCATTGGGCTTGCCGCCTTCCAGCAGTGCCTGGCCGCGCAGCTCGTAGAAATACGGATTGTTCGGTTGCGCCTTGATCAGCGCATCGATCTGCTCGACAGCCACGCGCAGATCGCCATGGCGATAGGTGGCGATGGCGCGGGCATATTGCGCGGGCAGGCTGGTGTCGGACGGCGGATAGCGCCGCAATACCGTGTCGCGCTGCTCCATGAAGCCGGCGGTCTTGGCGCGCATCAGCTCGTGGCGCAGCATCAGGGCGGGATCGTCCTTCTTGTCCCAATAGGGACTCGACTTCGCGAGTTCCTCGAGGGCGGCAACGCGCTCTCGAGGCATCGGATGCGACATCATATACGGGTCGCTTCCGCGTGCTGCGAACAGGCTGTCGGTGCCGAAGCGCTGGAACGTCTCGTACATGCCCTTGGACGACTGGCCGGTCTGGTTCAGGAATTTGACGCCGGCGCGATCGGCGTTTTCTTCCTGCTGCCGCTGATAGGACAGCATCGTATTCATCATCATCGCTTGCGGCGCGGCGACCGCTGCGGCGCCGATATTGCCGGCAGCACCATTGGAGTTGCCGCCGCGCGCTCCGGCCGCCATGGCGCCGACGCCGAGCAGCATTGCCACGATCATCTGGGTCTGCGCCTGCGCCATGCGCTCGCGCAGCTTCGACAGATGGCCGCCGGCGAGATGGCCGGTTTCGTGGGCGAGTACGCCGATCAGCTGGTTCGGCGTCTGAGATTGCATCAGCGCGCCGTGATTGACGAAGATGCGGCGGCCGTCGGCGACGAAGGCGTTGAAGCTGGCATTGTTGATGATGACAACCTGGATGTTCTGCTTTTCCAGGCCCGCAGCGCGCAGGATCGGGCGCGTATAGTCACGCAGCAGCTGTTCGATCTCGGCGTCGCGCAGCAGGCGCGGAGCGTCGCCTTGCTGCGCATGGGCCGCCATTGGCGTCAGCGTCAATGCCGCCGCGGTCAGCAGCGTGGTCAGCTTCGAGAACAATCGAGATGCAGCCCTTTTAGGCTGCAGCTGCAGGTCTTTCATCATTGGCCGAGGTTCGGATTCGATATAAGCCCTAACAAGTCAAATATTGCGGCGGGAGCGCGGCGTTGCTCCCATGCCGTAACGTGCATAACGCCGCGCAGATAGCAGATTTCCATGCCAGATACGATCCTCAAAACCCGGGCACACAGCCTTCTTGCAGCCTCCGGCCGCAGCGATGTTCCCCCGTTCATGGTGATGGATGTGATGGCCGCCGCGGCGCGGATCGAGGCCGCTGGCGGGCACGTGATTCACATGGAAGTCGGGCAGCCGGCAGCGCCCGCGCCCAAGGTGGCCATCGAGGCTGCACAGGCTGCACTGGCGCACGGGCGGATCGAATATACCGCTGCGCTTGGCACCCCGTCGCTGCGTGCGCGTATCTCCAGGCATTATCGCGACGTCTACGGTTGCACGGTCGATCCGGAGCAGATCGTGGTGACTACCGGCTCCTCCGGCGCGTTCATCCTGTCCTTCCTGGCCCTGTTCGAGCCCGGCGACCGCGTCGCCGTCACCGTGCCTGGCTATCCGCCGTATCGGCATATTCTGACTGCGCTGGGCTGCGAGCCGGTGCTGATCGAAACCCATGCCGACAAGCGCCACGCCCTGACCGCCGAGGATCTGCTCGCCGCGCATCGCGAAAAGCCGCTGAAGGGCGTGCTGGTCGCGAGCCCGGCCAATCCCACGGGCACCATGATGTCGCGCGAAGCGCTCACCAGCCTGATCCACGCGGCAGATGATGCGGGCATTCGCTTCATCTCCGACGAGATCTATCACGGTCTCGATTATGCATTTCCCGCAGTGACCGCGGCCGAGCTATCGCCGAACGCGCTGGTGATCAATTCGTTCTCGAAATATTTCTGCATGACCGGCTGGCGCGTCGGCTGGATGGTTGTGCCCAAGCCGCTGGTGCGGTCCATGGAACGGCTGCAGCAGAACCTATCGATCTCGGTGCCGACGCTGTCGCAGATTGCGGCAGAAGCTGCGTTCGACGGTCATGCGCAGATGGAAGACATCAAGCATGGCTATCAGGAGAACCGCCGCATCCTGACCGCAGGATTGCCGCAAGCCGGCCTCACGGACTTCCTGCCGGCCGATGGCGCCTTCTATCTCTATGCAGACGTGTCGAAATTCACGTCGGACAGCTTCTATTTCGCCAAGCAGATGTTGGAACAGGCGCATGTCGCCGCAACACCCGGCAGCGACTTCGATCCGATCCATGGCAAGTCCTATATTCGCTTTTCGTATGCGAGCTCGACCGAGGACATGCACGAGGCGGTCGCGCGGATCAAAAAATGGCTCGGGCAGGGTGGTCCGAAGTGAGCGAGCCCATCTTGTCGGATGCATCCACCGCGAACGCGCGTCGTGTCCCCATCGCCGGAGTATGGTGGCCAAGCCGCAGGAGAGGTTTTGCCGTCCTGCGGCGCGCCGTGGTGCTGGCGGCGTTTGGAGTCGCGTTGTTGGCGGTTTCGGCGAAGATCAATCTGCCACTGCCATATGTGCCGATGACCCTGCAGACGCTGGTCGTTTTGATGATCGGCGCCGTCTATGGCTGGCGCCTCGGCACGTTGACGATCATCGCCTATCTCGCCGTCGGTGCATTGGGATTGCCGGTGTTCGCCGGGCCCGTTGGCGGTCTCAAACCGCTCACAGGGGCGACGGCCGGCTTCCTGTCGGGTTTCGTCGTTGCTGCGTTCGTCACGGGCTGGTTCAGCGAACGCGGATGGGATCGCTCGATGGTCCGCCTGTTCGTTGCCATGGCCATCGGCCACATCGTGATTATGGCCATGGGCTTTGTCTGGCTGGCTTACGGTATGAAGCTCGGCGCCGAGAAAGCCTGGTTGGTCGGCGTCATGCCGTTCCTGGCGGGGGCATTAGTGAAGAACACATTGGGCGCGATCCTAGTGCCCGTCCTGCGCGGAATGGTTGATCGCCGGTATCGCTGAACGCTCGGCGCGATATTTGTTCGTTAATCGCCCAAGTAATTCCGCGTGGCGGCTTGCAAGAGGCCGCCCATGTGACTAATGACCGCGGCAGTAAAAATGCTCAGGGAGTTGAAGCGGAATGTCTGCGGTAACGGCAACGGCGGGTCCGGGAGTGGCCGCTCCGGTCAAAAAGCCCTGGTACAAGGTTCTCTATATTCAGGTGCTGATCGCTATCGTGATCGGTGTGCTGGTCGGGTGGCTGGAGCCTCAGTTCGCCACCAATGAATGGATCAAGGCGCTCGGCGACGGCTTCATCAAGCTGATCAAGATGGTGATCGCGCCGATCATCTTCTGTACCGTGGTGTCTGGCATTGCCCATATCCAGGACGCCAAGAAGGTCGGCCGCGTCGGCATCAAGGCGCTGGTCTATTTCGAGATTGTCTCGACCTTCGCGCTGATCCTCGGCCTTGTGATGGGCAACCTGTTCCAGGTCGGCCATGGTCTGGTGACCAAGACCGAAGGTAGCGCAGGCGCAGTCGCCAATTACGTCAAGCAGGCTGAAGCAACGAAGTCGGTCGATTTCGTGCTCAACATCATTCCCGACAGTGTCGTTGGCGCCTTCGCCAAGGGCGACATCCTGCAGGTGCTGTTGTTCGCGATCCTGTTCGGTTTTGCGCTGATGGCGCTGGGCGAGCGTGGTCACAGGCTACGCGACATGATTGATGAGACGTCGCATGCCGTGTTCGGCGTGATCGCCATCGTCATGAAGGCGGCCCCCCTCGGCGCATTCGGCGCGATGGCCTACACCATCGGCAAGTTCGGCCCGGCGGCGCTCACCAACCTGTTGAGCCTGATCGTGCTGTTCTACGCGACTGCAGCATTGTTCGTGGTGGTCGTGCTCGGCATCATTGCCCGCATCGTCGGCTTCAACATCTTCAAGTTCATCGTCTACATCAAGGATGAGCTTTTGATCGTGCTCGGCACTTCTTCGTCGGAAAGCGCGTTGCCGCAGCTGATGGAGAAGCTGCAGCGTCTGGGCTGTTCGAAGTCGGTCGTCGGCCTCGTGGTGCCGACCGGCTATTCGTTCAACCTCGACGGCACCAACATCTACATGACCCTGGCGACGCTGTTCATCGCCCAGGCGCTCGGGGTGGATCTGTCGTTCGGCCAGCAGGTGACTATCCTGATCGTGGCGATGCTGACCTCCAAGGGCGCTTCGGGCGTCACCGGCGCCGGCTTCATCACGCTGGCAGCCACGCTGTCGGTGGTTGATCCGCGTCTGGTGCCCGGCATGGCGATCGTGTTCTCGATCGACAAATTCATGAGCGAGGTGCGCGCTCTGACCAACATCACGGGCAACGGCATTGCTACGGTGTTCGTGTCGTGGTGGGAAGGCGAGCTTGATCACGACACGATGCACGCCAATCTCAACAAGACCATCGATCCATCGGATGTCGAAACGGCAATCACGACGGACTGATCCGCAGTAGATTGCAGCACTAAAAAAGCCGCCCGGTTTTGCCGGGCGGCTTTTCGTTGTTGCGTTGAGAGCGCTTAGTCGTTGCCGAGGACGCGTGACCACCAGCCGGCTTTACGCGGCTGGCTTTCGACCGCGGGGGCCGGTGCAGCGGCTGGAGCAGGTGCCGGCTCCGGCTCCGGGGCTGTAGCGACGGGCGCTGCCGCGGGCTGTGGCTCCGGAGATGTCGAACCGAAGTTGACCTTTTCGCGGACCGTCGAGCGGCGGCGGGCTGCGGCTTTGTCATCTTCCTGCGGTGCCGCGGCTTCCTGAACGGGGGTAGGTGCTGCGACGGGAGCAGGAGTGACCGGCGTCGGCTCGGGCACGGCTGGAGCGAACATTGGCACGGCGTTGTGACGGCTCTGTTCGGCCTCTGGCTGTGGCGCTGCATAGGACGTCACGGCGTCCGAAGCTGCGTGCTGGTGCGGCTGTGCGTCGTTACGCGTGTCCTGACCTTCGAGATCGGCCACAGCATCGCTGGCTTCCGAGCTCTGCGTCGGTCCGAGTTCATCGGAAATCGATCCGGCCAGACCTTCGTCGTTACCACCACGCCGACGGCGTCCGCCACGACGACCACGGCGACGCGGACGTCGCTCGCCATCGGCCGGCTGGTCGGCGCGGGCTTCACGGGGCTGATCGTCGGCCTCGTCGTCTTCGCCTTCGCTGTCGTCGCCAACGGTCTCGACGTTACCTTCGACCGCGCCCTCAGCGGCGGTCTGGAACTCGCCGCCCTCGCGACCGGGAGCGCCGCCTTCGCGTGCCTCACCAGAGCGACCGCGACGGCGCCGACGGCGCTTGCGCTTGCGCCCATCGCTGTCTGCATCGCCGGTGGCGCTTTCACCCGAGGTCTCGTCGTCGGTGAGACCTTCGGTCTCCTCGGTTTCGATTTCGGCTTCCGTCTCGAACAGATCTTCGTCGTCGAAGGGTTCTTCTTCCAGCGGCGGCGGGAAGGCTGCGACCTGCGCTGCGAGCAGCGCCTTGGCAGCTTCCAGCGTGTGGACCTGTTCGCCGCGGTCGATCACGAAGGACTGCTGACCGCTGACATTCGGATCGGCGATGACGGCGAGGGTCACCTTGAAGCTGTTTTCGAGATCGCGCAGATGGCCACGCTTGTGGTTCAGCACATAGAGCGCGACATCGGTGCGGGTGCGCACGATCAGGTTATGCGTGGCGCCCTTCATCAGGATTTCTTCGAGGCCGCGCAGCAACTGCAGGGCCACCGACGACACCGAACGAACGTGGCCGCTGCCGCCGCAATGCGGGCAGATATCGGTGGAGCTCTCCAACACGCTGGCGCGGATGCGCTGGCGCGACATTTCGAGCAGGCCGAAATGCGAGATGCGGCCGACCTGAATGCGCGCGCGATCCTGGCGCAGGCAATCGCTCATCTTGCGTTCGACAGCGCGGTTATTGCGCTTCTCGTCCATGTCGATGAAGTCGATCACGATCAGACCGGCGAGATCGCGCAGGCGCAGCTGACGCGCGACTTCCTCGGCGGCTTCGAGATTGGTCTTCAGCGCGGTGTCTTCGATGTGGTGTTCGCGGGTCGAACGGCCCGAGTTCACGTCGATCGAGACCAGAGCTTCGGTCTGGTTGATGACGATGTAGCCACCGGAGCGCAGTTGCACGGTCGGCGAGAACATTGCGTCCAACTGGCTCTCGACGCCCATGCGCGAGAATAGCGGCTGGCCGTCGCGATACTGCTTCACCGCGCGCACATTGCTCGGCATCAGCATGTGCATGAAGTCGCGCGCTTCCTGATAGCCGGCTTCGCCCGCAACCTGGATTTCGTCGATTTCCTTGTTGTAGAGGTCGCGCAGCGAGCGCTTGATCAGCGAGCCTTCCTCATAGACGAGGGTTGGGGCCTGCGACTTCAGCGTCATGTCGCGGACGGTTTCCCACATCCGGATCAGGTATTCGAAGTCGCGCTTGATTTCCGGCTTGGTGCGCGAGGCACCGGCGGTGCGCAGGATGATCCCCATGCCTTCCGGCACGTCGAGGTCCGACACCACTTCCTTGAGACGCGAACGATCCTGTGCCGAAGTGATCTTGCGCGAGATGCCGCCGCCACGGGCGGTGTTCGGCATCAGCACGGCGTAACGGCCGGCAAGCGACAGGTAGGTGGTCAGCGCAGCGCCCTTGTTGCCGCGTTCTTCCTTGACGACCTGCACCAGCATGACCTGGCGGCGCTTGATGACTTCCTGGATCTTGTACTGGCGGCGCGGACGGAAGGCGCGCTCGGGGACTTCCTCGAGAACGTCGTCACCGCCGACGGATTCGACCTGATCCTCTTCGGCTTCTTCCTCGCCGTCGTCTTCGTCTTCCTCGTCGTCGTGTTCGTCGCTGTCAGCGGCAGCGGTGTGCTCACCCTCGGCACGCTCTTCGTGGTGAACGTCCTCGGCATGCGCCGCGTTCTCTTCGGCGTGAGCGGCCTGAATCTGTTCGTCATGCGCGTGATCATCATGCGCTTCGGCGGCGACTGGCGCCGGCGTCTCCGCAACGGCTTCGACCGGAGCAGGCGAGAAGCCTGCCGAAACAGGCTGTTCGGTCACAGGCTCGGATGCAACGACCTCGGACACGACGACCTCGGGAGCCGCAGCTTCGGCAGCGACGCTCTCGGACACGACCGGTGCGGCGGCATGATCGTGGTGATCATGGTCGTGCGCATGATCGCCTTCGGCGTGCTCATGCGCGTGGGTGTGCTCGTGTCCGTCATGGTCATGATGGTCGTGATCGGCGGCGTGATGCCCGTCATCATGGGCATGATCATGAGGATGGCTGTGGACCTCGAAGGCCGGATCGCGCGGCTGTTCGGCCTGCGACGGATCGACCGCTGTCGTATCGACGACATCGCTTTGCACCCGCTCGCCACGGTCGCGGCGACGGGAGTTGCGATGACGCGAGCGCTTACGGTTGGAGCGGTTTTCGGTCTCTTCCTCAGCTTCGCGATGGGCCCGTTCATCCGCCTCGATCAGCGCCTGACGGTCGGCGACCGGGATCTGGTAATAGTCCGGATGAATTTCGCTGAAAGCGAGAAAGCCGTGGCGGTTGCCACCGTATTCGATGAAGGCGGCCTGCAGCGACGGTTCGACGCGCGTGACCTTGGCGAGGTAGATATTGCCGCGAAGCTGCTTGCGCTGCGCAGTCTCGAAATCAAACTCTTCGACGCGATTGCCGCGAACCACGACAACCCGGGTCTCTTCCGGGTGGGTCGCATCGATCAACATTTTGTTTGGCATTTGGAAGCTCATGGAGGCGGACGGCGTGCGTGGCGGCAAGCGCGTATCGCGCGGCCGGGTGACGCAACGGTCCACCTGATTCGGGGGTGAGGGGAAGGCCGATACACAGCCCTGAACGCCGTGCCGATCGCGAGGTCAGTGCGGGGCGACGCGCGAGGCTTGGGCCTCGCATCGGCATAGTTCCCACCTGGGTCTCGGTCGGCATCACAGTCTGGCGCATCAAGCGTCGGCCCGTCTGAACATCTTGGCGGCAAAGGCGCCGCCTTTTGCTGACGTCCGGCGCGCCGCAGAACGCGGTCACCGGCTGTCGCATACTCCGCCCGTAAGGCCGGAATAATCGGTCATGAAGTGTCTAAAGCCGCCCCGGGAGCGAGAAAGGACCTGGGACCGGACACCGCCTGGGCTAAGACCGCCTCTCTGGGCAACCGCGCGCTGCGCTGGTTGTAGAGAGGAGGCCGGAAAACGCTGGATCCACCGATAGATGATCGGGGGAACGAGCGTTGCACCGGGAGGCTGAACGCGACACAACCGGGAGTTAAACCGTCAGCTCTTCGTACATACGAGGAATGGGGGTCGCATGCAAGGGAAGCGTCACAAGGCTGCAACACTCAGGCTTATTCGATATGGCCGACTTAAGCTCCGGTTAACCCTGCAATCCTATTGGGTTAATGAGGGGCTGCTTCGGAGGCAGTGGATTCGTTGACGAGCCGCGCAAACCACATCGTCAGGCTGGCCACGGTGCTCTTCAGTGCTGGTTTTGGGCTGTTTTGGTGTCCGAACTCCGCCCAGGCCGCCGGCGAGACGCCACGCGCGGAAGTGGAGGGTGTATTCCCGATCGCCTCCGACGTGCGCATCGCCGGTGACGAGAAACAGACCCGTTTCATTCTCGATCTCGACCGGAAGATCCCGCTGCGTGCCTTTGCGCTGGCTGACCCATATCGGGTGGTCATCGATCTTCCCCAGGTCAATTTCCATCTCGATCCCGGCGCCGGGACGGTCTCCCGCGGCCTGATCAAGGCGTTCCGCTACGGTCTGGTGATGCCGGGCGGGTCGCGCATGGTGTTTGACCTGACCGGACCAGCCAAGATCAAGAATTCCTACGCGCTCGATCCCGCTAACGGGCAGCCGGCGCGGATGGTGATCGAACTCGAATCGGTCGATCGCACCACATTCGTACAGGCGCTGGCGGTTGAGAATCGCCCGGATCTGCGACCGGCCGTCGGAACGACTGCTGCGGCATCTCCGGTTGCCACCAAGGTGGTCGCCAGCGCCGCGCCCGATGCCGCGCCGGACGCCCGTCCAGTCATCGTGATCGATCCCGGTCATGGCGGCATCGACAACGGCACCCAGGCTGGCGGCGAGAGCGAGAAGGGGATCGTGCTGGGTTTCGGTTTGGCCCTGCGTGACCGTCTGGAGAAGCTCGGCAAATACCGCATCGTGATGACCCGCGCCGACGATACGTTCATTCCCCTGGATGAACGGGTGAAGGTGGCGCGCAACCAGTCGGCCGCCTTGTTTGTCTCCATCCATGCCGACGCATTGCCGCGCGGCGAGGGCGATGCGCAGGGCGCTACTGTTTACACACTGTCCGACAAGGCCTCCGACGCGGAGGCGGAGCGGCTGGCAGACTCGGAAAACAAGGCGGACGCCATTGCCGGCGTCAATCTGACGGAAGAGCCAACCGACGTCGCCGACATCCTGATCGACTTGGCGCAGCGCGAAACCCGGACCTTCTCGAATCGCTTTGCTCGGCTGGTGGTGGGCGAGATGAAGACCACGGCGCGGATGCACAAGCATCCCCTGAAATCGGCAGGTTTCCGCGTGCTCAAGGCCCCGGACGTCCCCTCAGTGCTGATCGAACTGGGTTACGTGTCCAACAAGGACGATCTCCAGCAACTGATGTCCGAGAACTGGCGCTCCAAGACTGTCGGGGCAGTCGCCAAGGCGATCGACGGGTTCTTCTCCAAGCGGATGGTCTCTGCCGGCCCGGGAAACTGACGACCGGAACTGAAAATGACAAATCTTTCAGTACGAAAGCCTTGGTCTTCAGTATGAAAGCCCTAGTTTGGCCACAGCCGGCGCTCTATAAAAAATTCCGAGCGGCCGTCAGAATCGGTCAAGACTGACGGCCATTTCGGGTTGTCTCCTTAGCTGATTTTTGCCGCGGGACTTGTTGCTGACTTCGCGCCCATGGGGCCGCCGTATGCTATATTGCGGCACAGCGATTGAAACGGATCGTCGATAATGCGTCTGCTGGTACGGTTTCTGGGTTTCTTGTTCGCTGCAGGAACCGTGGTGTTTCTGGTGGGCGTCGCCGCCGCAGCCGGGCTGATCTGGCATTACTCCAAGGACTTACCAGACTATTCGCAGCTTCAGGATTATGAGCCGCCGGTCATGACGCGCGTCCATGCGGCAGACGGTGCACTGCTTGGCGAA
The DNA here is from genome assembly GCF_013359755.1 of Tardiphaga robiniae. Lineage (GTDB taxonomy): Bacteria > Pseudomonadota > Alphaproteobacteria > Rhizobiales > Xanthobacteraceae > Tardiphaga > Tardiphaga robiniae. Next base: position 60,304 of record NZ_JABMCJ010000093.1, read on the forward strand.
TACTCCAAGGAGCGCCGGCTCTATCTGCCGATTCAGGCCGTGCCGAAGCTGGTGATCAACGCGTTCCTCGCGGCCGAAGACAAGAATTTCTACGAGCATGGTGGCCTCGATTATTCGGGCATGGCGCGCGCGATGGTGCTTTACGCGCAGAACCTTGGCTCCAACCGCAGGCCGCAGGGCGCGTCGACGATCACGCAGCAGGTTGCGAAGAACTTCCTTCTGACCAACGAGGTCTCCTTCACCCGCAAGATCAAGGAAGCCTTGCTGGCGATGCGCATCGAGCGCACCTATTCGAAGGACAAGATCCTCGAACTGTATCTCAACGAAATCTATCTCGGCCTCGGTGCCTATGGCATCGCCGCCGCCTCGCTGGTCTATTTCGACAAGTCGGTGAACGAACTGACCGTCTCGGAAGCAGCGTATCTCGCAGCTTTGCCGAAGGCGCCGTCGTCGCTGCATCCGATCAAGAACCGCGACCGTGCCATCGAGCGCCGCAACTATGTGGTTGATCGTCTGCTGGAGAACGGCTGGATCAAGCAGGCCGATGCCGACAAGGCGCGCAAGGAGACGTTGAGCGTCACCGGCCGCAACAGTTCGGGTCACATCTTTGCTGGCGAGTATTTTGCCGAGGAAGTGCGCCGCGACATCCTGGAACGCTACGGCGAAAAGAAGCTCTATGAAGGCGGTCTCTCGGTCCGCACCACGCTCGATCCCAAGCTGCAGGTAATGGCGCGCAAGACCATGACCAACGGCCTGATCAATTTCGACGAGGTGCGTGGCTGGCGCGGGGCGACCAACAAGATCGATATTTCCGGCGACTGGGGCGTGAAGCTCGCCGAGGTCAAAGCGCTGTCCGACATCGCGCCGTGGAAGCTCGCGGTCGTGCTGGATGTCAGCGATCAGTCGGCACGGATCGGCTTCCAGCCGGGCCGTGAACTCGGCGGCGCCGTGCTCAAGGATCGCCAGACCGGCATCCTGACGCTGGACGGCGTGCGCTGGGCCAAGCCCGCGGCCGGACCGACGAAGGGCAAAACACCGACGGCCGTGTCGCAGGTTTTGGCCGCTGGCGACGTGATCTATGTCGATCCGCTCACAAACAAGGACGGCTCGGTCGTCGAAGGCCAGTTCCGGCTGCGGCAGTATCCGGAAGTGTCCGGCGCCATGGTTGCGATGGATCCTTTGACCGGACGTGTGCTTGCCATGGTCGGCGGCTTCTCGTTCGACCAGAGCCAGTTCAACCGCGCCACGCAGGCCTACCGTCAGCCCGGCTCATCCTTCAAGCCACTGGTCTATTCGGCAGCGATGGACAATGGCTACACGCCGTCCACCGTCGTGGTCGACGCGCCGATCGAGATCGATCAGGGGCAGGGCGCCGGGGTGTGGCGTCCGGAAAACTATTCGACCGGCAAGTACTTCGGCCCCGTGACCCTGCGTAATGCATTGATGCGCTCGCTGAACACTGTGACAGTGCGACTGGCGCAGGACGTCGGCATGCCGCTGATCGGCGAATACGCCAAGCGGTTCGGCGTCTATGATGAATTGCCGAACTACCTCTCCTACGCGCTCGGCGCCGGTGAAACGACCGTCATGCGGATGGTGACGGCCTATTCGATGTTCGCCAATGGCGGCCGCCGCGTGAAATCGACGCTGATCGACCGTATTCAGGACCGCTACGGGCATACGATCTTCAAGCACGACCAGCGCGAATGCCGCGGCTGCGACGCGCCGGAGGGTTGGAAGAACCAGGCCGAGCCGCAGCTCGTCGATCGCCGCGAGCAGGTGCTCGACGCCATGACCGCCTACCAGATCACTTCGATGATGGAAGGCGTCGTGCAGGGCGGCACCGCGACCGTGCTCCGCGAAGTCGGCAAGCCGATCGCCGGCAAGACCGGCACCACCAATGACGAGAAGGATGCCTGGTTCATCGGCTTCTCGCCTGACGTCGTCGTCGGTATCTATGTCGGTTACGACAAGCCCCGGAACCTCGGCAACAAGGCCACCGGCGGTGCGCTGGCTGCGCCGATTGCGAAGGACTTCATGAAGCTTGCGCTCGCCGACAAGCCGGCTGTGCCGTTCCGCGTGCCTGCTGGCATTAAGCTGATCCGCGTCGACGCCAAGTCGGGCATGCGCGCCGGACCGGGCGATGGCGGTCGCACCATCCTCGAGGCCTTCAAGCCGGGCACCGCGCCGCCGGACAATTACTCTGTGATCGGTGTCGCCGATGCGGACGGTCGTTCGCTCTCGGTGTCGCCGGAAACCGACCGCAGTTTCATGCGACCGGGAACGGGCGGCCTGTATTGAGGCTCATCTGACCCACAGCAGATCCTTGCGGATTGCGCTTTGCCGCGCACGCCGCTACATCCCGATCACCATTCGTATTGCGGCTGATGCCGCCAGATCAGAGTTTCCATGCGCGCTGAAATCGAACGCCTCGTAGAAGAGATCAAGCAGTCAGTCGGGCTGCTGAGGAGGCATCTTTGACGTCGATGCATCCACGGCACGACTTGCAGAGCTGAACGCTCTCGCCGAAGACCCCAATCTCTGGAACGACCCGCAAAAGGCCCAAAGGCTGATGCAGGAGCGCACCTCGCTAGAGGATTCGCTTCAGGGCATCGGCAAGGTCATGCGCGAACTCGACGATAATATCGAAATGATCGAGCTTGGCGAGGCCGAGGGCGATCAGGGCGTGGTGACCGAAGCCGAGAATGCGCTCAAGGCGCTGAAGAAAGAGGTCGCACGCCGCGAGCTGGAAGCGCTACTCTCTGGCGAGGCCGATCGCTTCGACACCTATCTCGAAGTCCATGCCGGCGCCGGCGGCACCGAGAGCCAGGACTGGGCCTCGATGCTGCTGCGCATGTATACGCGCTGGGCTGAAAAGCACGGTTTTAAGATCGAGTATCTCGAAGAGACGCAGGGTGAAGAAGCCGGCATCAAATCGGCGACGATCCAGATCTCCGGCCACAATGCCTATGGCTGGCTGAAGACCGAAGGCGGCGTGCATCGTCTGGTGCGCATCTCGCCTTACGACTCAAACGCCCGTCGTCACACCTCGTTCTCAAGCGTTGCGATCTTTCCGGTCGTGGACGACAGCATCAAGATCGACATCAACGAATCCGATGTGCGCGTCGATACGATGCGTTCAGGTGGCGCCGGCGGTCAGCACGTCAACAAGACGGAGTCGGCGGTGCGTCTGACGCATATTCCGAGCGGCGTGGCCGTGGTCTGTCAGGCCGGCCGTTCGCAGCACAAGAACAAGGCCCAGGCCTGGGACATGCTGCGCGCGCGTCTTTACGAGATCGAGCTGAAGAAGCGCGAAGAGAAGGCTGCAGCCGATCAGGCCGCCAAGACCGATATCGGCTGGGGTCACCAGATCCGCTCTTACGTGCTGCAGCCCTATCAGATGGTGAAGGACCTGCGCACTGGCGTGCAGACGTCGGACACCTCAGGCGTGCTCGACGGCGACCTTGACGAGTTCATGGCGGCGACACTGGCGCAGCGCGCCTTCGGCACATCGCCAGGCGCCATCGACGACGTGGACTGAGCCATGCCCCATGTTGCGTTCATCGGTTTGGGACGCATGGGGCACGGCATGGCCGGCTGCTATCTCGAAGCCGGCTTCAGCGTTGCCGTCTGGAATCGCAGCAGGGCGAAAGCAGAAGATCTGATCGCACGTGGCGCACGCTGGGCAGCTTCGCCGGCGGATGCAGCCGAAGGCGCCGATGCCGTCGTCACGATGGTCGCCGATGACGAGGCTTCACAGACTGTGTGGCTCGGCATTGATGGTGCCGGGCGAACCGCGAAGGCGGGCGCGCTGGCGGTCGAATGTTCGACAGTGTCGCACCAGCACGCGCTCGACCTTGCCAAGGCGCTGCAGGATCGCGGCCTGATCTATATCGATAGTCCGGTCACCGGTCTGCCGGATGCGGCTGCGAGCGGCAAACTCACGCTGCTGGTCGGCGCGGATACTGCGGACCTCGACAAGGCCCGGCCGTTCCTGGCGCCGATCGGATCGACGATCCGGCATTTCGGCCCCGTCGGATCGGGTACAGTTTACAAGCTGATCAACAACCTGATGGGCGCGATCCATATAGCTGGGCTCGCCGAAGGTCTGGCCATTGCAGAACATGCCGGGCTGGACATGAAGCTGGTGTTGGAGTCCATCGCGAGCGGCGTCGCGGCAAGCCCACAGGTGCTGCGACATGCGCCGCGAATGGTGGCGCGCGATTATTCAGGCGCATCCTTCACCGCTGCACTGCGCCATAAGGATGCGGCCTATGCGGTGAGATTGGCGGAGCAGCTTTTGCAGGCGAGGCCCCTGGTCGGCGCAGCGGCTGTTGAAGCCTATGAAAAGGCGAAGGCTTTCGCGCCAGACGATGACGAAGCCAAAATGATCGAGCTCATCTCGCAACCGAGAGACGGCTGAGTAAGCTAACCCGCCCGCCAAAGTCTGCGGCGTCTTGAAACAGTCGCGTCGCTGCGCGGCCGCTTCCGTTCTTCTTGTCACCCGATATCATCCGCGTGCCGGAACTCAACATCCGGCGCTGGCTTATCCTGACGCCGCATGTCGCGGTGTCACGAATTCAACGGGGTGTGGGGCATGAAGAAGATCATTCCAATTCTTGCTGTTGGCGTTGCATTGATGCTGGGCGCCTGCGGCCGCGATCCCGGACCAGCAGGTCCGAAGGGCGAAACCGGCGCGCAGGGGCCGGCCGGCCCGCAGGGTGCGCAAGGCGTTCAGGGCATTCCCGGCGCGCAGGGACAGGCGGGTGCACAGGGACCGCAAGGTCCGCAGGGTACGCCCGGCGCCAAGGGTGACAAGGGTGATGTAGCACCAGTGAGCTTCCGCGCGGTGCAGGCAGATGGCGCGATTAGCTGCGAGGCGACAGAGACGCTGGTGTCCGTTGTCTGCCCGAGTGGCGGCGCACCGGATGGCACCAAGTGCACCACGACGCCAACCGTTGGTCTCTGCCTGAAGAAGTAATTGTGTGGCAGATTGAAATCGGCTGCTAGCCAACAGGACCCTCGCTCGCAGGTGAGCGAGGGTCTTCAAACTTGCGGACGCGTGCTAGGCCTTGCCGTCGCTGCGTCGTCCGTAACTCGGAGGCACCGAAATCACGAGATAGTATTCACACCGGCGCGCAGTCTTGTTCTCGAACCAGTGCTCGACGTCGACTTCGAAATACAGCGAGTCACCCTCATCCAGAACCGTCTCGGTATCCTTGGTGCGCACGGTGACGCGTCCGTGCGTGGCAAGGACGTGTTTGGATGTGCCCTGCGGGTAGGCGGGCAATTTGCCGGTCGAGGTTTTCGGGGGCAGGTGATGCAGGACGACTTCCACTGCCATGCCGGCCATGACGGGCGACAGCAGGAAGCGCTCGAAGCCCGTCTTTGAATCGCGAAAGATCTGGCGTTGATCCTTGCGCACCACAGCGAAGGCGCGGCGCGGCGCGTCGTCGTCGCCCATCAGCGTCGAGAACGATGTTTCCAGAGCCAGCGCGATACGTCGCGCGACCCCGATCGTCGGGCTCTTCTCGCCGCGCTCGACTTTCGACAGCATCGCCCGACTGACACCGGACTGCTTGGAGAACTGCTCCAGGGTCAGGTTGGCCTGTTCACGCAATATGCGAACCCGATCGCCGAATGCGCGACTGACGGGGTCTTCACGAACGACCTTCCGCGTCGCCGGTTTCGCCATATCGGGTGCTGCTCCAATGTCATTCGCGGATGTAATCCGCCGGTGATTCCATCTTAGGCGCCGTTGCCCGCCATGTCACATCCTGCTGCGGCAGATGACCGCGTGCGTCTTCTAAAGAATAAATAGCCGGGATGATCAGCTTGCCAAAATCTTCTATCGAAGATAGGTGTATCTTTAGAAGATGCCGGCGATCCGTTCGCCGGACAAGCAGACATATCAGGAGGAAGAATGCACCTTGTTACTTTCCTGCATGAGGGCCGGGCCACGGTCGGCATTGCAGATCAGGCGCTCACTCAGGTCTCGCCGCTGCCGCGCGACGTTGCCCCCGATATGATTGCGCTAATTGCCAATTTCGATAGCCTGAAGGGTACGCTTACCGCTTCAGCGGGCGCGCCCCTTCCTATCGCCAGCGTTGAGCTTCTTGCGCCAATCCCGCGCCCGGCACGCAACGTGTTTTGCGTTGGCAAGAACTACCATGAGCACGCGAAGGAATTCGCGGGCAGCGGTTTCGACTCCTCGGCAAAGGAAGTCGTGCCGGAAGCGCCAGTCATCTTCACGAAGCCGTCGAGCACGGTGATCGGTTCCGGCAAGTCGATTCCGAATTATCTCGATCCGACCGACAGCACCGACTACGAAGGCGAGCTGACGGTCGTCATCGGGCGTGGCGGCCGCGGCATCAAGAAGCAAGACGCGCTGGCGCATGTGTTCGGTTACACGATCATCAATGACGTCACGGCACGCACGCTGCAGCACAAGCATCGTCAGTGGTTCATCGGCAAGGGCATCGACGGTTTCTGCCCGATGGGTCCGGCGATCCTGACCGCTGACGAGATGCCCGACCCGACGAAAATGCGACTGACGACATCCGTCAACGGCGAAAAGCGCCAGGATGCGTCGGTGACCGATCTCATCTTCGACATTCCGACGCTGATCGAGACGCTCTCGGCAGGGATCACGCTGGAGCCGGGCGATCTGATCGCGACCGGAACGCCGGCTGGCGTCGGCCTCGGCTTCACGCCGCCGCGCTTCCTGAAGAAGGGCGACGTGGTTACGATCGAGGTTAGCGGCATCGGCAAACTCGAAAACCCGGTCGGCTGATTAAGCCTACACAGGTTGCGGTTTTGATGAAGAGGCGCGGGGCATCATCTGCCCCACGCTCAATTCTGCGAGCTTCAACAACTTAGAGCTTTGAAAGAGCTCCAGGGCGCGCAGGCGCTGTCTCCCGAGATGGCGCGTCGTCCCCTGGATGCGACTGAAACCAATGCGTTGCTCAAAAACAAAACGGGAGACAAGTATGAAACGTCGCGACTTCATTGCAGGCCTCGGGGGCTTGTCGACGCTCGCTTTGACCGGTCAGGGTGTACGCGCGCAGGAAGCCTGGCCGAGCCGCAACATCACCATGGTCGTGCCATTTCCGGCTGGCGGGCAGGCCGACATCGCCGCGCGTCCGGTCGCGAGCTATATGCAGAAGGTCCTCGGCAAGCCGGTCATCATCGACAACCGCAGTGGCGCTGGCGGCTCGCTCGGCAACGCGACCGTTGCCCGCGCGCAGCCTGACGGGCATACGCTGCTGATGACGCTGTCGTCGCTTGCGGTGCTGCCTGAGTCGGATCGCATCTACGATCGGCCGGTCGCCTATGAAGTCGATCAACTGCAGCCTGTTGCGCGCGTGCTCGCAGATCCGACCCTGTTCGCCGTGCCGGCCAGCGCGCCGTGGAAGACGATTCAGGAATTCGTCGCTGACGCCAAGGCGCGTCCCGGAGCGATATCGTACGGATCGTCGGGTCCGTTCGGTACGCTGCACGTTTCGATGGAGATGTTTGCGATCGCCGCCGGCATCAAGCTGCTCCACGTCCCTTATCGCGGCGCAACGCCTGCGATCAGCGATCTCCTGGGTGGCCAAATCCAGGCGCTCGCCTCGGCGCCGGGCACGCTCAAGCAACATGTGGATGCCGGGACATTGCGTGTTCTCGCAAACTTCGGCGGCGAACGCCTCGCTGCCTTCCCGAATCTGCCGACGTTCAAGGAACTGGGCTATCCCGATGTCGAATTCTACATCTGGGCCGGCCTGTTTGCGCCGAAGGGAATGCCCGCACCGGTCGTGACCAAGTTGCGTGAGACAATGAAGCAGGCGATGAGCGATCCGGAAGTCACGAAGACATTCGAGGCTGCCGGCAATATGCCCGCCTATCAGGACTCGGAAGAGTTCGCGGCATTTGTGGCCAAGGACAGCGCGCGTCTGGTTGCCGTCGCAAGGAAGATCGGCAAGGTCTAACTGCGGCTGCGCGTCCACTCCGACAGCCAGGCCGTGAAGCGGCCGTTGTCGCGGGTGCCGCCATGCCAGGCGGCAGTCACCTGACCGTCGCTTGCAACCATCAGCACCACGTCGAGACCCGCCGAACGGCGCAGGGTCTCGACGGCCTGCTGCGGCGTCTGTGCGATCGGGCCAGCGACGTTGAATGAGGTATTCACCGAGAGCTCAACGCCGATATGGCGACCGAGCGCCTTGAGATAGGCATAGGTTAGTGGATCGTCCTCGGCGCGGACGATCTGGATACGGCCGGTGCCATCGGCATGAATAACGGCCGGAATTCTCTCCCGTGCATGCGGCTTCGATTGCGCCGTCAGCACCATGTAATTGTAGGCGTTGTAGTTCGCGTCGGATGCGCCCTCCAGCAAATCGAAATACTCGTGCGCCGCGTCAAGCGTCGCCATCGGTGCCAACGGGCGGATCGCCTCGCGATATTTCACGCGTTCATTGAGCCGTTCCCGCGTACCGGCGTCGCAGGGATTGGCGAGGATCGAGCGATGTCCGAGCGCGCGTGGGCCGGTTTCCGCCGCGCCCTGATAGAGCGCGATGATGGCGTTCTGTCCGACCACGAAGGCCATCAGGTCGGCAATTGTATCGCAGCCCTCAGGCGTTGAGATATTGCCGATCGTCTGTGTCTTGATGTCATCGGCCTGCAGTGCCGCGGTGATGTCGCCCTGCGTCGGCGCATCACCGCAATAGAAAGCGTGCGTCATCGGGGCGCCGCGTGGCGCGCCGGCGAGATGCGCTAACATCCAGGCCGCGCCGATGGTCACGCCGGGGTCGCCGGGTGTCGGTGGAATCCACAGATGCAGTCGTTTTGCACGCCCCTGAGTCTGCTTGAACCAGTTCTCGTCGAAATGCTGTAGCAGCCGCATATTGCCGAGTGCGTTCAGCGCCACGCCACCGGTGAGCACCAGCCGATGCGCGCCGGTGGTGCGCAGCAGATGATCGACGACGTGCTTCATCGCGTCCTCGAACACAAGCTGCGTCGCTGCCGCTTTATCGAGACGGTCCTGCGTATCCGGCCGGTGCTGGATATCTTCGACGCGCAGCACGGCGTCCGGATTCCAGAGCTGATCTGGCTTGAGCGGCTCGCCGAGAATCTTGATCAATGCGGACTTATAAGGCGCCTCGAACGGGTCGCAATACCAGTTGCCCATGGCGCGGTTGAGTTGGATCTCACCATTCGCACCGAAATGCAGCACCTCGCGCAACCGTGCGTAATACGGATTGCTGGCGCGATCCATGTCGCCCCAGGCAGCAGCGCCCATATAGCGGCCTTCGCTCGACAGCCATGTCCAGCCGCCCTGTGTCGACGAGATGACGCTGTAGAACGCACCCAAGGAGTCGAAGACGCTGTTATTGCAATAGAGCCGCTGCATCTCGCCATGCTTGGCGACATATAGGGAGACCGAGCCCAGATCCCCTGTACCATCCAGCACGGCGATCGCGACCGGTTCGTCATCGGGGAAGGGCGATGCGGCAAAGGAGAACCAGGCGTGGTTGTCGTGATGGGGCACCATCAGCAGCGGGACACGCGCGGGCAGGCCGAATTGCTTGCGGAGCAGCTTCGGGGTCCGCGTCATCTGCTCGAGGCGCCGTGCGTCGAAGCTGACGGAGTTCTTGGTGCGCAGCAGCTTCAATCCGTCGGGAAGTTCTTCGACGATGCTTCGCACCAGCGTGCCGAGCAGATCGGGATAGTCCCAGGTCGTCAGCCATGCATCGATATCGGCGACGTCACGGCCCATCGCTTGCAGCGTGACGCGCATCGCATCGAGTGCTGCGCGCGGATATTGCGTGGTGTGCTTGTCGCCCGAGAAGCGCTCTTCTTCGTTGTTGATGATGAGGCGCGGACCGTGAGCCCGCGTGACTTCGACCAGCGCCACGCCGGAATTGTGCGTGCCGGGCAGTCCGAGGCCGGCGAGCAGAACCGTTTCGCCGCGCGCCAGCTTGGCGCGGAGTTCCGAGATGCGACGGACCGTAAAGTGGGAGTCGTTGGCATGAAATCCTGCCAGCGTCATCGCCCAGGTCGCGACCCGACGTGTGGCGCGGAAACAGAACCGGCCGAGGCGGGCGAAACGGGGACCGATGCGTCGGGAGGATTTCAACGGGCTGCCTCGGATTGACGGAGACCCGCTTCAATCACATCAGGGGCAGGGCAACAATGCCCCGCATGCCGCAATTAGCCTGCGTTGAGGCGCACGCCGGCGCGGAGAAATTTCTGCGGGTCGACGGCCTCGCCGTCAATCCGGGTTTCATAGTGCAGATGCGGACCGGTGGAGCGGCCGGTCGAGCCCACTTGGCCGATTACCTGGCCGATCTTGATGACATCACCGACCTTGACGTTGATCACGGACATATGGCCGTAGCGGGTCGACAATCCGTTGCCATGGTCGATCTCGACCATGCGGCCGTAGCCGCCGGCATAGGCCGCGGAAACGACACGCCCGTTGGCCGTGGCGCGGATCGGGTCGCCCGTGGCGCCGCGGAAGTCGAGGCCCGTATGCATTGCGGGGCGGCCGAGGAACGGATCGCTGCGCACGCCGAAGCCCGAAGTGAATTCGACTTCGCCGACGACCGGCTTGCGATAGGGCACCAGCGCCATCGTCCGGTTGAGCTTGTCCATTTGCGCGCGGGTCACGTGGATGCGGTAGAGTTGGCGTTCGAACGGATCCGCGCTTGAAGATAGCTTGACCGGCACAAACGGGCCGCCCATGGGCGCGCGCGGTGTGGCGGATTCGAGTTTCGCCATATTGAGCCCGAGGTCCGAGATCGCGCCACGCATGCGGCGAACCTTGGAGTCCATGGATTCTTCAGCCGCGGCGAGTGTCGCAATCTGGCGGCTCTCGACCTGATCGAGCGAGGCCTGCAGGCGACCGATCACATTGTCGACGCCGCCGAGTTTGGCGAACTGGTTGGGTTGCTGGGCGGTGAGCGCAGGCGTGCGGGACTCAAGCCGCGCTTCGCGGTCCGGCGGCGCCACGAAGGTCACCGTGTCGCTGATCGGCGACGGCTTGGGGATCGATGTCGTCGGCTCGATCGCGGCTCCACGGGCCGGCGGCTTGCCGATCGAACCTGTAACAGACAGATCGGGCATGGCGCCGAGCGCCGTGGCGCGCGATTCCAGCGTGGTCTGCCGGCGCATGACCTGATCGAGCTTCTGGTCGAACTGTTCCTGGTCCAGCATCTGGCGGCTGGTGGTGCGGTCGATCTTTGCGCGGAGTTCGGCGATGCGATCTTCGTAGGCATATTGCATGTCTGCCTGGCGCGCGATGAGCTTGGTCAGCACGTCGTCGCGAAAGGCAAAGTAAGTGGCTGTGGCCGCAGACCATGCTCCCAGCACGGTCACTGTGCCGACGACGATCCAGAACACCACAGGTCCGATGCGAACCTGCTTGCCGCCATGAGCAATCGTATAGTCGCTTTGACTGGCTTTGGAGGCGGGCACCTTGACCGGCCCGACGCGGCGCGCCTGTGGCCGTCCATGGTCGTGTGCGTGGTGCTGAGGGTACTCGGCATATTGGGTAGGGCGGTTCGACATCAGCACTCCTGATGCCAGCCGGAGACTCGTCGGCTGGCTCAACGGAGGCGATTTGAGCCCTTCATGGTTAATTTTGAGCAAATGACATTGATCAAATCCGACGTGCCTCTTCGAGCACTGCGTCTGCGTGTCCGTCCACTTTGACGCCGTGCCAGATCTTCGCGACGTTGCCTTTTGCATCGATCAAAACCGTGGTGCGAAGAACGCCTTCGAAGGTCTTGCCGTACATGGATTTCTCGCCCCAGGCGCCATAGGCTTTCAGCATCGATTGTGTCGCATCCGACAGCAGCGGAACTCCCAGCGCGAACTTGTCGCGGAACGACTCCTGAGCCTTTAGCGGGTCGGCCGAGACGCCAAGCACGGCGGCGTTGGCTGCCTGAAAGTCGGCGGACAGGCGGGTGAAGTCGATGGCTTCCTTGGTGCAGCCCGGAGTGCTGGCGCGGGGGTAGAAGAAGATCACCAGCTTCTGGCCAGCATAGTCCGACAGCGAGACCGTGGCGCCGCCGTCACGGGGCAACTGGAAGGCCGGAGCCTTGGCCCCCTCGGCAGCGACACGAGGCGCCGGTGCGATTTTCTCGCGAGTTGCTTTCGGTGCCTCCACGGAGGGCGGCGCAGGCTTCGTAACTGCTTTGGGCGACGCCTTCGCGGCGATCGTCTTAGTCGCTGGAGCCTTTTTGGCGACAGGAGCCTTCGCGACGTTGGCGGCTGGCTTGGCTAGCGCCTTGGACACGGCTTTCGCCACAGGCTTGGCTTGCTTGGCGGCAGCCTTTTTGGCTGGGGACTTTGTCGCAGCCTTGGCAGGCTTCTTCGCCTTCGAGGGAGAAGCAGTCTTGGCCGTTTTCTTGGCGGCGGCCTTGGCGGGTTTCTTGCTGGCTTTCTTGGCCATGGATGTTCCTTTCTTCGCGTTCAGCGGTTCAATTGAGCGGCGCGCCCGACGAGGCGCTTGGTCGCAGTTTTCAGCTTCTGTCCGGCTTTCGCGCCCGATGCGTTTTCTGCCACTGTACAGATGGCCCGTTTCGAGGGATTCTTGCGCGATTTCTTGGACATACGCCTTCCTTTCGTCGCTTTCGGCGGCTCAGTGTGATGACATTGCAAAGCACCGGCGACCGGGCGGCGGCACGTTGCAGTGCAAATGCGCTGGCCCAAATATGCTGGTCTCGGAGTATGGTTACAAAGGATTCGACGCAACACACGTTCCGTGCGCCATAGGGGCGCCGCAACGACCGCACGACGAGTTATAATTCAAACCGAGGATTGGCAGCGATGCCGGCAGAAAAGCGCTCGTCGGTTGTCGATGCGCGAAGGGCCGGTGACGATCATTCTCATAGTCAGCGCCAGCACCGAGAGGCAATGGCCAGAAATAAGCCGCCACAAGCGTATCGATCGCGCGCCGATGACGAGTCCTTGCAATGGGATGATGCCGATTGGGATCATCAGCATGACGAGGCCGGGCATCACCGTGCACGCCGCTTGCTGTCCAAGAAAGATAGTGGCTGGCACCGTTTCGGCGATCGGCTGGTTGCGGTTCGCGATTGGCTGTTCGGCGGTCGATGGGTCAAGCGGATCGCGGCTGTTCTCGGCATCCTTCTGATTATTTTTGGCGTTTGCTTTGGCGCCTTGTGGGTCCGGCTGGGCGCAGGCCCGATCAATTTCGACATGGCCACACCGTGGCTGGTCGAGGCGATCCAGGACAATATCGGGCAGGGTAATACGGTCGAAGTTGGCGGCACGCAGATCGAACGCGCCGGGCGGGTCCGGATGGCTGTGCGAATCCGCGACATCGTCGTCCGCGATCGTGATCACGCCGTCGTGGCCAGTGCTCCGAAAGCCGAAGTCCGGCTCTCCGCTGCTGCCATGATGATGGGCCGCTTGCGCGCCGAAAGCCTCAACCTGGTCGATGTCGTGCTGGCTGTGCGCATTACGCCGGATGGGCAGGTGACCGTGTCGACCGGCGAGAATGCTCGCCCGATCGCGACGGGTGTCGCATCGCCGCGCACACCAGGGTCGTGGCTCGGTCCGGGCCGACAACCGGAACTCACTTTCCCGCGGCAGCCGCAGCCGCCGGTGGTCCAGATTCCGCAGCCCCCTGCTGACAAGCGCGAGGCCTCCACCGGCTTGCTTGCGGGTCTCGATTGGCTCGACAGCCTGACCCTGTCGGGCCTCGACGGACAGAACCTCAACGAGATCGGCCTGAAGAACGGCAAGCTGGTGGTTGATGACCAGCAGCGCGGCAATACGTGGGACTTCAACAATATCAGCCTGACCCTGCGCCGACCGAGCGGCGGCGGCGTCATGATGACAGTGGGTGAAGGCGGCAAGGCCCCATGGACACTCGGCGTCACGGTCGGCGCGCCAGCCAATGGCGTGCGTGCGGTCAGTCTGCGCGCCGACAAGGTCTCGACCCGGAATATCCTGCTCGCGCTGCGCATGAAGGATCTGACTTACAGCGCCGATCTGCCGCTGACCGGTGAGTTGAGGGGCGAAATCGGGCGCGACGGCCTCCCGACCTATTTCCGCGGCAAGCTCACTGCAGGCGCCGGCAACATCATCGATAACGACACGCCGGATTATCCGATGCCGATCGATCAGGCGGAGCTGAGCGTCGAGTGGGATGCCGGCCGCCGTGTGCTGCTGGCGCCGTTCAAGTTCGTGTCCGGCGAGAACCGCATCACTTCGCTTGCCCATGTCGAGCCACCCAATGGCGCGACCGACTCGTGGCAGGCAGGGATCAGCGGCGGCACCATCGTATTGGGTGGAGCTCCGGGTGAAGCGCCGCTGATCTTCAACAGCATCGACATTGGCTTGCGTTTCGATTCCGACAACCGCCGGGTTTTGCTGACGCGGGCGAATATCAGCAACGGCGAGATCGGCGTCGCCGGCACAGGCAGTATTGACTACGCCGGCGAGCCGCGCATGACCCTCGGCTTTGCGGGAACGCCGATGTCCGCCTCGGCGCTCAAGCGCATGTGGCCGATCCTGATTGTGCCGGAAGTGCGCGAATGGGTTACCGAACGCATCGAGGGCGGACAGCTTCAGAGCATCGAGATCGGGGTCAATTCGCCAACCAAGAACCTGACACGGCGCGGGCCGCCAATCCCCGATGAGGGGCTGTCGGTGAAGATCCTCGCCAATGGGGTGGCGCTACGTCCGGTGGATGGCATGCCGGTGATCCGCGACGGCGATCTGCGCGCGCGCGTCACAGGACGGACCGCGACCGTGACCATCGGTCAGGCGAACTCCGAGACCGCGGGCGGACGCAAGCTCAATCTCAGCGATATCGTGTTCGAAGTTCCGGACATGGCGCCGAAGCCATCGCCAGCTCGCGTGCGTTTCAAACTGGAGGGACCGGTGGCGGCCGTGGCCGATGTCCTCAACTCCAACCGTCTGAGCGAAGTCACCGGCAACATGCTCGACCCGGCGACCACCAAGGGCAATGTGACCGCGCAGGTCGCCATGGGCATGCCGATCCAGCACGAACTGACCAAGGCCGATACGACCTACAACATCACCGCGGATCTGACGGCATTTTCCGCCGACAAGCTGGTGATGAATCAGAAGCTCGAAGCCAATTCGCTGAAGGTCACAGCGAACAATCAGGGCTATCAGGTCAAGGGTGACGTCAAGATCAACGGGCAGGCGGCATCGCTCGACTATCGCAAGCCAACCGATGGCGATGCCGATGTGCGTCTCAACGCGACGCTCGACGATGCAAGCCGCGCGCGGCTCGGTGTGGACCTCGGACCGGCGGTGGTCGGCAATCTCCCGATCAAGGTTGTCGGCAAGATCGGCTCCGGGGACCGTGACAGCAAGCTCGGGGTCGACGCCGATCTGACGCCGTTGAAGCTCGACAACATCCTGCCGGGCTGGATGAAGCTGCCCGGCAAGAGCGCTCGCGCTGTCTTCAACGTCGTGAAGAAGGGCGACACAACCCGTCTGGAAGATATTGTCGTCGATGGCGGTGGGGCTTCGATCAAGGGCTCCGTCGAAGTCGATCAGAACGGTGACCTCGTCGGTGTGAACTTCCCGACCTATTCGCCGTCCGAGGGCGACAAGACGTCGTTGAAGGCAGACCGTGGTCCGGATGGCGTATTGAAAGTCACGATGCGTGGCGACGTGTTCGACGGCCGCGGCTTCCTGAAATCGGCGATTTCCGGCAAGGATGGGGATCCCAAGAGCAAAACCAAGTCGGTCGACTTCGATATTGATGTGAAGCTCGGCGCCGTTGCCGGTTACTACGGCGAGGCGGTTCGCAGCGTCGATGCCAAGATTTCGCGGCGCAACGGCACGATCCAGAAATTCTCCCTGAGCGGAAAGCTCGGACGCGACACACCGCTGACGGGCGACATGCGCGGGCGCTCCCAGGGGGCCGGCCGTGACGTCATCTATATCGAGACCAACGATGCCGGCGCCTTCCTGCGCGCGACCGACACCTATTCCAAGATGTCGGGGGGCCAGCTCGCATTGGCAATGGATCCGCCCTCATCGGACACCCGCGCCAAGGAAGGACTGATCAACATCCGCGACTTCAACGTCAAGGGTGAGGCGCAACTGGCCAGTGTTGCCGGAGGCGGGCAGAACGCGGCGCAGAGCAGCGTCGCGTTCTCGCGGTTGCGTGCCGAGTTCACGCGGCAGAACGGCCAGCTCACCATTCGGGATGGCGTCGTCAAAGGCCCGACCGTCGGCGCGACCATCGAAGGCAGCATCGATTACCCGCTCAACCAGGTTCGGATGAGCGGCACCTTTGTGCCGATGTATGGACTGAACAACATGTTCGGCCAGATTCCGATCGTCGGACTGTTTCTCGGCGGCGGCAGCAATGAAGGCCTGATCGGCGTCACTTACGAAGTCGTCGGTACGCCCGGTGCGCCGGTGCTGCGCGTCAATCCGATCTCGGCCATGGCACCGGGCGTGTTCCGCAAGATCTTCGAATTCGGCACCGGCAAGCAGAACAATTCGGTCGAATTCCCGAACCAGAACAACAACAGCAACTAACGACGTCTGTGGCTCAAGCGCAGCGCTCGCCGCATCGTGCGGGGCTTAGCTTGACGCGAGTTCGGATGCGAATCTCTGTATCAGCTTCTGGATGATGGCTGCCGTTTCGGGACGCCGTGTCAGGCAGCGCGACGTCGGACCGGCAACCACGAGCGACAACCGGCGATGTTGCACCGGCAAGGGCACGGCGACGCCCGCGAGGTCGGCGATATATTCCGATGAACTTTGCTGATAGCCGCGCTCGGCCGCCTCTCTGAGTTCGTCCTCGATCGCCTCTGCCGTTGTCGGTGTCGTGTGGGAGAAGGCTTCGAACTTGATCTTGCGATAGATCGCCTTGCGTTCCTCGGGCGAATGCTGCTCGAGAATGGCGCGGCCCACCGAACTCGCATGGACCGGAACGCGGTCGCCTATCTGCGCGAAGTAGCGCACCGAATGCGTGGACTCGACGACATCCAGGAAGATTGCTGACGTTCCGGCGAGGGCGGCGACGCCGGTCGTTTCGCCGGTCTGGTCGGCAATTTCGGTCACCAGCGCATGGGCCGCGTCCGGGAGCGGCTCGGCATCTGCGACAGCGCGGGCAAGCATTAGCCAGCGGGGGCTGGGATAGTAGCCGTTGCGCGCACGGGGCTCATAGAGCCAGCCCTTGTCGGCGATGGTGCCGACGAGATTGAACGTGCTGGAGCGCGGCCAGCCGAGGTCGTCCGAAATTTCGGCGAGCGTTGCGGGGCGTTTGCGCCGGGCGAAATACTCCATCAATTCAAGGACGTTGGCAGCTTGTCTGACCAGCATTGGAAATCTCATTCTTCCTTGTTGGCACGTCACGCGTCGCGACACGCTTGCGATTCTGCGCGTTCTGGTTGGCCCCTGTATCGCTGAAACGTCCTTGAAGCCATCCAGATCGGCGGCGGTGGTCTTGACTTACAATTCACGTATAGGTCTTATAAATTCATAAACAAGAATTATTCACGTGATTGCCGGGCTGGCGCCTTGCCAGGGGGGATCACGGAATTTGTCAGGGGAGGAATAGATGACCATTCGCAATACTGTTGCCGTGTCAGCCGTGGCGCTGTCGCTCGGATTGCTGTCCGCGCCGATGGCGTCGGCACAGACGCCGGTGAAGCTTGGCGTTCTCGCCGATATGTCCGGCATCTTCTCGGATATCGGCGGCATGGGCTCGTTCGATGCCACCAAGATGGCTGTCGAGGATTTCAACAAGCTTCCGGGCGCCGACAAGTTCAAGGTCGAGGTGATCCAGGGCGATCCGCAGAACAAGCCGGACATCGCGCGCAACATCGCGCGCAAGTGGTACGAGACCGAAGGCGTCGACGTCCTCGTCGACATTCCGACCAGCGCCACCTCGCTGGCTGTCGCGCCGCTCACGGCGGAGCTCAACAAGGTCGCGCTGTTCACGGCATCAGGCACGTCGGACCTGACGGGCAAAGCCTGCACGCCGAACTCGGTGCATTGGACCTATGACACCTGGGCACTGGCGCACGGTACGGCCGACGCCATGACCAAGGCCGGCGGCAAGAGCTGGTTCTTCCTTACTGTCGACTTCGCGCTGGGCGCTTCGCTAGAGCGTGATGCTACAGCCGTCATCAATGCCAATGGTGGCAAGGTGCTCGGCAGCATCAAGCACCCGACAGACTCGAACGATTTCGCGTCCTATCTGCTGCAGGCACAGGCCTCCAAGGCCGAGGTCATCGCACTGGCGAATGCCGGCGGCGATACCATCAAGGCGATCAAGCAGGCGTCTGAATTCGGTATCGTGCAGGCGGGCCAGAAGCTCGCCGGCATGCTGATGTTCATTTCGGATATCCACTCTCTCGGTCTCAACACGGCGCAGGGCCTGCAGCTCACTGAGGGCTTCTACTGGGATCTGAACGAGCAGACCCGCACCTTTGGCGAGCGCTTCGCCAAGCGCAACAACGGTCGCTATCCCAGTATGAACCAGGCCGGCGCTTATTCGGCGTCGCTCACCTATCTGAAGGCGGTCGCCAAGGTGGGCTCGCCGAAGGATGGCGCGGCGGTCGTCAAGGCGATCCGCGAGATGGGCACGTTCGACGATCCGCTGTTCGGCAAGACCACGCTACGTGAGGATGGCCGCGTGCTGCACGACATGTATCTGCTGCAGGTCAAGAAGCCCGCTGAGTCGAAGAAGCCGTACGATTATTACAATGTTCTGGCGACGATCCCGGCCGACACGGCCTTCCGTCCGCTCAAGGACGGCGGTTGCCCGCTGATCAAGTAACGGCTGCAGCAACGAACGATGAGAACGCGCAGATGTCGGTGACCCCGCGCTGCGCGTTTTTCTTTTTCTGAACCGCGATATCAAAACCATCACAAGGACAACAGAATGCGTCTCGCCAATAAACTCGCCGCCGTCACCGCTGCTGCATCGGGCATGGGACGCGCCGGCGTCGAACTGTTCCTCAAGGAAGGCGCCAAGGTCGCCGCCATTGACGTCAATGCGGACGCGCTCGCGCAGCTCAAATCCGACATGAAGAAGCTGGGTTATGAGCTCACCACCATCCAGGCCGATCTGTCGAAGACCGAACAGATGAAGAGTTCAATCAACGACGCGGCTGCCGCGCTCGGCGGCATCGATATCCTCTGGGCCCATGCCGGCACACCAGGGCCGGCCGGCGTCGAGAATCTCGACCTCACGGCCTATGAATTTGCGATGGCGCTCAACGTCACCTCGGCGACGCTGGCGGCCGGCGAAGTGATCAAGCACATGCGCAAGCGCGGCGGCGGCTCGGTGATCTTCACCTCGTCGGTGTCGGGCATTGTCGGCTCCATGATGAGCCCGATCTATTCGGCTGCTAAGTTCGCTGTGGTCGGCCTCACCAAGTCGCTGGCACAGGCATTTGCTTCCGATAAAGTCCGCGTCAACGTGATCTGCCCGGGTCTTGCGGATACACCGATGAAGCTCGGTTTCACCGGCCGCTCGGGCGTCGCAGCGGAAGCTGCGGCCAACGAGGCCAAGCTTTTGGCGGCGGTGCCCATGGGCCGTCTCTGTAAGGCCGAGGATGTGGCGCATGCCGCGCTGTGGCTTGGTTCGGACGATGCTTCCTTCATCACGGGCATCGCGCTGCCGGTGGATGGCGGCTTTACCGCGCGCTGATCTGCGATCACCGCAAAAATAGAGAAGGGCGCGGTCATGGCTGACCGCGCCCTTCTTGTTTGGCGGCAATGCGTATCAGGCGGCGCGTACGCCGGCGAGGAAGGTTTTGACTTCGCCGGAGAGTTGCTCGGCCTGTTTCGACAGGCCGGTTGCCGCACTCAGCACCATACCCGCAGCGTTGCCGGTCTCGTGCGCTGCCGAGCTGACACCGCCGATATTGGTGGTGACGTTCTGGGTCGCCTGCGCCGTCTGCGTCACGTTGCGAGCAATTTCCGCAGTCGCCGTACCTTGCTCCTCGATGGCAGAGCCGATCGTGGTGGCGATGGCGCTGACTTCTTCGATCGTGGCGGTGATGCCCTGGATGGCATCGACGGCTTCCTTGGTCGCGCTCTGGATTTGCGCGATGCGCGTGCTGATCTCCTTGGTGGCATCGGCGGTCTGCCCGGCGAGGCTCTTCACTTCGGTGGCGACCACCGCGAAGCCGCGGCCGGCATCGCCAGCGCGTGCAGCTTCGATGGTGGCGTTCAGAGCGAGGAGGTTGGTCTGGGCGGCGATGGTTTGGATCAGCTCGACGACATGTTCGATCTGCTGTGCGCCATCCGCCAGCGCCCGCACGATGGTATCGGTGCGGCGTGCACTATCCACCGCGTGCGACGTGATCTTGGCGGACTGGGCCATCTGGCGGGCGATCTCGGTGATCGACGACGACAGTTCTTCGGCGGCAGATGCGACTGTCTGAACGCGTGTGCTGGCTTCGGTCGCAGCCGAGCTGACCATGGTGGCCTGCTGGTTGGTGCGATCGGCTGTGCCCGTCATGGACTGTGCGGTGGCTTCGAGCTCGGTCGACCCCGATGCCATCAGTCCGACAAGCTGGCCGACGGATGCGTCGAAGCGATTGGCAAGGGCGATCAACGCCTCGCGCTTCTCGGCTTCGCTCATCTGCTTCAGCTTGGACTGCTCGGCTTCGAGAGACCGTGCCGTGAGTGAGGTCTGCCGAAGCATTTCCAGCGTTTCCGCCATGCGGCCGATTTCGTCGCCGCGATCGGTTTCCTCGACCTTGGCGTCGAGCGCTCCGTTGGCGATGTCATGCATGCGTGACTGCAACCGGCGAAGTGCACCGAGGATGTCGCTGGAAATCAGCCAGGACAACAGCGCCATCAGCGCGAGGACGCCAGCACCGATAGCGCCGAGGCGCATCAGCAGCGCATTCATGTCGGCATCGAGGTCGTCCACATAGACGCCGATGCTGATGACGACGTTCCACGGCGCAAATTTGCGCGCGAACACGACTTTCGGCCGAGGCTCATCCTGTCCAGGACGTGGATACAGATAGGTCGCGGTCGCACCTTCAGGCTTGCTGTTGGCGGCGGCGATGACGGCGGAGGCGATCAGGACGCCGTTGGAATCCTTGCCGTTGGTGATGGTGCCTTCGAGTTTCGGAAGCGTGCCGTGGACCATCACGGTGGAGTCGGCGCGATAGGCGAGCACGTAGCCCTGTCCCTTGTCGAACAACATGCGTCGGCTGCGCAGGCGAAGCTGATCTTCAGCTTCCGGCAGCTTCATCTTGCCCGCTTCAACTTCGTCCTGGAGCGATTGCGCGAGGCCAGTGACGAGATCGACGGCGGTGCGGAGCTGCAAAATCCGATCCTCCATCATCCGCTTCTGACTAAGCGAAGCGGCGACCGCGATGACGGCGCAGACCGCAATGGCAGAGACCGCGACCATGCTGACGAGCTTGGTGCGGATCGTGAAGTTACTGAGCAGACTCATCTGGACCTCGGCGTGAGAGTGACCAGACAATAATACCGTCAACCTGCTTACCAATGGTAAATCACGGGTTGCAATGCGCATCTTGAAGCGAGTTCAGCATGCGTCGCTTCGTCAGGTCCTGAAATGAAAAAGGCGCAGTCATTGCTGACTGCGCCTTTCATTTAATGGGGTTTAGTTCGTCATGCTTAGGCAGCCCGCACGCCGGCGAGGAACGTCGTGACTTCGCCAGACAATTGCTCGGCCTGCTTCGATAGGCCGGAAGCGGCGTTGAGCACCATGCCGGCAGCGTCGCCGGTCTCATGCGCGGCAGCGCTGACGCCGCCAATATTGGTAGTGACGTCCTGCGTAGCCTGCGCCGTCTGCGTCACGTTGCGGGCGATCTCCGCGGTCGCGGCACCTTGCTCCTCAATGGCGGAGCCGATCGTGGTGGCGATGGCGCTGACTTCCTCGATGGTGGCGGTGATGCCCTGGATCGCGTCGACAGCTTCCTTGGTCGCACTCTGGATCTGCGCGATGCGGGTGCTGATTTCCTTGGTGGCGTCGGCGGTCTGACCGGCAAGGCTCTTCACTTCGGTCGCCACGACGGCGAAGCCGCGGCCTGCATCACCGGCGCGGGCGGCTTCGATCGTGGCATTTAGCGCCAGCAAGTTGGTCTGGCCGGCAATCGTCGAGATCAGTTCTACGACATGCTCGATCTGCTGCGCGCCGTCAGCGAGGGCGCGAACGATGGTGTCGGTGCGGCGGGCGCTATCGACGGCGTGGGTGGTGATCTTGGCCGACTGCGCCATCTGACGCGCGATCTCGGCGATAGACGATGACAGTTCCTCGGCGGCGGCGGCGACCGTCTGCACGCGGGTGCTGGCTTGCAAGGCGGCAGTGTTGACGATGCCGGCCTGGTCATTGGTGCGGGCGGCGGTGCCGCTCATCGACTGCGCGGTGGCTTCGAGCTCGGTCGAACCGGATGCCATCAGGCCGACCAACTGGCCGACCGAAGAGTCGAAACGATCGGCGAGGGCAATCAGCGCATCGCGCTTCTCGGCTTCACTCATCTGTTTCAACTTGGCCTGCTCGGCTTCGAGGGAGCGGGCGGTTAGCGAGGTCTGGCGCAGCATTTCCAGCGTTTCGGCCATGCGGCCGATTTCGTCGCCGCGGTCGGTTTCGCCGACATTCTCATCGAGCGCGCCATTGGCAATCGCGTGCATACGTGCCTGCAGCCGGCGGAGTGCGCTCAGGATGTCGCTGGCCATCAGAAAGGACAGCAGTGCCATAACAGCGAGGACGCCGGCGCCGAGCGAGCCGAGGCGGACGAGGAGAGCATTCACGTCGGCGTCGAGGTCGTCGATATAAAGGCCGGTGCTGAAGGTGATATCCCATGGGGCATAGTAACGAGCAAAGACCATTTTGGCGGTCGGCTCAGTCTGGCCGGGACGCGGATAGAGATAGTAAGTGCTGCCGCCATTGGCGGTCTGGCGTGCGGCGTCGATGATTGCTCTGGAAATCAGGATGCCATTGGAATCCTTGGCGCCCGTGTTCTTGTCTTCCAACTTCGGATTACCGGCATTTACCAACAGGACGCCGTCGGGCCTGTAGGCCACGAGATAGCCCTGCTTGTTGCCGAAGGTCATGTTGCGGGCGAGCTGGCGATAGCGCATCTGGGCGTCAGCCAAGGAGATCTTTCCGGCCGCAATTTCTTCCTGCATGCTGTCGGCCATGCCGACCATCAGATCGACCGCAGTGTGGAGCTGTTCCATCCGATCCTGCTGCATGCGCTTCTGGCTCAGCGAAGCAGCCACCGCAATGATGGCGCAGATAGACGCAGCAGAGACCAGCACCATGCTGGTGAGCTTGGTGCGGATGGTGAAACGGCTAAGCAAACTCATGTCGACCTCTGATCGGAGCATTACTGGCAAAAAGATACCAGCGAGTCGCTTACCAATCGTGAAAGCTGACAAACTCAATGAGTTCGCTGTGCGAACGCGCGTGTAGCGATTTAGCGGCGCAAGGCAGGGACGACGAGAAACGGGATCATGCCGATCACGACGCTGATCAAGGCAAAGGCGAGCAGCGCGTTATAGCTCTGGGTCCAGTCATGCAGCAGGCCGCCGGTCCATGAGCCAAGTGCCGCTCCGAGCCCGCTGCCGAAGGTGATCGTCCCATAAATGGTGCCCATCCGTTTGCCGCGAAAGATCTTCATGGCGGTCGCTGACAGCAGCGGGCCGCGCGATCCGATCATGCTGCCGAAGCAGACGACGAAGCCGGTGAGCAGCGCGTAGTTCGGATACCATTGCAGCAGCCACAGCATCACGATGCCGAGGATCGACATTGAATAACTGAACAGGATCGACGGCCGTCGACCGATCACGCCGTCGAGCCAGCTGACGCCGATCATGCCGAACAGCAGCGCTATGCCGCTGAAACCCCAAGCCGTCGCTGCTTGCAGAGGCGGGAAGCCGACATCGACGAGATAGGCGACCACTTGCGGCGTGATTGCAAACATGCCGATGGCAGTGAAGAAGAATGTGCCGAATAGCGCCCAGAATGCGTGATGGCGCATGGCGCCGACCAGTGTCCATCCTTCGTCGATGATGTCGTCGTGCTTCTCCGATTTATCGAGATGCGGCGACCCCGCGCTGATCTTACGCCAAGGTAGCAATATGGTGGGTACCAGCAGGGCCAGCGCGATCATGCCGAAGGTGCGGTAGGCGCCACGCCACTCGATGTGATCGATCAGAAGCTGTGCAAGCGGCAGCATCACCAGGACGCCTGCGCCGGTGGCGGAATAGAAAACCGACATTGCTAGCGGCAGTCGCTTGCCGAACCAGCGTCCCAGCAGCAGCGCATTCGGGACGTTGCCGATGCAGGCGACGGCAAAGCCGAAACAGGCACCGAGGGCGAGCTGAAACTGCCACAGGTGCTGGGCATAGGCGGCGGCCAGCAACGAAAGTCCAAGGACCGAAAGGCCGGCGACGAATACCGTGCGCGGCCCCGAGCGATCGAACAGCCGGCCGATCAATGGAGATGACAGGCCGACGCACAGCGCCGTCAACGAATAGATCGAAACGACTTCGCTACGGTCCCAGCCGAATGATTGTGAAATCGGCAGCAGGAAGACCGAGAAACTCTCCTGCAGTCCCCGGCCGAACAGCGCAAAGGTGAAGCTGAGGCCGAGGACCGATAGTCCGATGCGTTGCGACGACTTCAAATCCATCTGGCTCTTCTTCACGGCGTTTGCGACAGCTGCGCCATGGAGCGCGTTTCACCGGGCATGAACAAGTGCGCTGGATGAATGTGGCTATGCAGGCTTGAGCAGGATGTGCCGCTTCTTCCCGAGCGAGAGCTTGATGACGCCTTCCGTCAGCAGCGCGGGAGTCAGCATCATCTTTTCGTCGGTGACCGCAACATCGTTGACGCGCAAGCCACTGCCCTTGATCTGCCGCCGCGCTTCGCCGTTCGACGCGACGAAACCGGCATTGACGAAGGCCGCGAGGACACCGATGCCTGCTTCAAGTTCAGCTTGCGGAATATTGACGGTCGGCAAGCTGTCGGCGAGCGCGCCTTCCTCGAAGGTCTTGCGTGCCGTCTCCGCAGCGGCATTTGCTGCATCGCGGTCGTGCACCACGGCCGTCGCTTCGGTGGCGAGAATCTTCTTCGCCTCGTTGATCTCCGAACCGCTCAAGGCGGCGAGCTTGGCGATTTCGTCGAGGGGCAGGCGTGTGAAGACCTTGAGGAAACGGCCGACGTCTGCATCTTCGGTGTTGCGGAAGTACTGCCAGAAGTCGTAGGGGCTGAAGAGGTCACCGTTGAGCCAGACGGCGCCGGAGGCCGACTTGCCCATCTTCTCGCCAGATGACTTGGTGAGCAGCGGCGTTGTCAGCGCGTAGAGCTGCGGGCCGCCCATGCGGTGGCTGAGATCGACGCCATTGATGATGTTGCCCCACTGGTCGGAGCCGCCCATCTGCAGCAGCGTGCCGTAGCGGCGGTTGAGCTCGACGAAGTCGTAGCCCTGCATGATCATGTAGTTGAATTCGAGGAAGGACAGCGACTGGTCGCGGTCGAGGCGCAGCTTCACGCTGTCGAAGGACAACATACGATTGACCGAGAAGTGGCGGCCGACGTCGCGCAGGAATTCGACATAGTTCAGCTTCAGCAGCCAGTCCGCATTGTTGATCATCAGTGCGTCGGTCGGGCCGTCGCCATAGGTCAGCATCTTGCCGAAGATTTTCTTGATGCCTTCGATGTTCTCCGCGATCTTCTCGACCGTCAGCAGTTGCCGCTGGTCGTCCCGGAACGACGGGTCGCCGACCATCGAGGTACCGCCGCCCATCAGCGTGATCGGGCGGTGGCCGGTCTGCTGAAACCAGTACAACATGGTCACCGAGATCAGATTGCCGATATGCAGACTGGTCGCCGTGGCGTCATAGCCCACATAAGCCGTGACCGGTCCTTTGCAGCAGGTGGCGTCCAGCGCCTCGGCATCCGAGACCTGATGGATCAGGCCGCGGCTCTGCAGGACGTTGAGAAAATCGGACTTGTAGCTGGTCATCGGTTTACGGCTCGGTTCGGATAATTTTACGCTGTCTCAATGGATTGGCGGCAAGGTGGGGGCGTGCTGGCTGCCCCAAAGTGCCTGTGGCATTATAAGATTGGACGCTTCGACACAAGTTTTGACCGGAAATGAGGGCTTTGCCGTGTGCCTGATATGCTGACCGCGATCGGACTAATGAGCGGAACCTCGCTGGACGGGGTCGATGTCGCCCTGATCGAGACCGATGGCGAACGGGTCGGGTCGTTCGGTCCGTCGGGGTATCGGCCATATAGCGAGGCTGAGCGTGCCGTGTTGCGCCAGGCGCTGGCTGAGGCCGTGCAACTGAGCCGGCGCGATATTAGGCCGGGCAGTCTGGCCGAGGCGGAGCGGGTGGTGACATCGGCCCATGCCGAGGCCGTCGAGGCGTTTCTGACTGATCATGGCATCGCACGAGGCAGCATCGACATTGTCGGCTTTCACGGCCAGACCGTGCTGCATCGTCCCGCCGATCGACTTACCGTGCAGATTGGCGACGGGGCGAGCCTTGCCGGGATGGTCGGCCTGCCGGTGATCCACGACCTGCGCGCGGCTGATGTGGCTGCGGGCGGGCAGGGAGCGCCGCTGGTGCCGGTCTATCACCGTGCGTTGGCGCAGGGACTGCATCGTGACGGGCCCATTGCCGTGGTCAATATCGGCGGCGTGTCCAATGTGACTTACATTGATGGCGACATCGCGTTGATTGCCTGCGACACCGGTCCGGGCAATGCACTGCTCGATGATTTCGTGTTGCGTGCAACGGGGCAGCCGTTCGATGCGGATGGCGCATTGGCGGCGCAGGGCCGCGTCGATGATGCGTGGGTCGCAAAGGGGTTGCAGAATCCGTTCTTTGCGGCAGCGCCGCCGAAGTCGCTTGATCGCAATCACTTCGCTGCATTGCAACTGAGCGATACGACTCCGGCTGATGGTGCAGCGACACTGACGGCGTTCACCGCGGCGACCATCGCCAGCATTGCGCCGCTGTTACCGAAGCCGCCGCGCAGCTGGATCATCGCCGGCGGCGGCGCACGCAATCCGACGATGCTGCGCATGCTGCGGGAGCGATTGCCGGCCGCTAGCGTCGAGAGTGCGAATGACCTGGGCTGGTCGGCCGATGCGATGGAAGCGCAGGCCTTCGCGTTCCTGGCGGCGCGCTCGCTTGCGGGCTTGCCGTTGAGCTATCCGGCAACGACTGGTGTGCCGGAGCCGATGACGGGCGGTGTGAGAGCGGACTACCTCGCGAGCTAGTGCGAAGTTCGTCATAGCTAAGGCGATTCGACTCACTCAACGAATCAGGTTGATCGCGAATAACGGCGTCGATGGCTGTGGTAGTCGGCAAGCTGCCGCGGACACGGATGCGTGATGGCATCATTAAATCTCGTGATAAGTTCGGTAAGGAAATGCCGCGGCTTGCCGATTATGTTGCCGAAAGCACACAGCCGGAAAATGATGCTGCGACAATCGACCGCGCGCATTGTTTCGCAACATGATCTTCCACAACTCTGCCTCATGAATGGCACGCCCGGGGCAATCGCGCGTGCCGATACGATCGGTACGGAGGCGATATGACCACCACGATGAAGCAAATGATACTTGGTTCCGCTGCAGCGTTGCTGGCAGCGAGCACTGCCCAGGCGGCGGACCTTCCGGTGAAGGCCAAGGCTGTCGAATACGTGAAGATCTGCTCGATCTATGGTGCCGGCTTCTACTACATCCCGGGCACCGACACCTGCATCAAGATCGGCGGCGCGATCCGCCTTGATACGACTTTTAACGGTGGCCCGTACGACGCGCCGTTCTGGCAGGGCGGCGCCGGCGGCAACAATCTCTGGACCAAGGATAACTTCCTCACACGCGAACGTATCAACATCACGACCGATACGCGCACGGCGTCCGAATACGGCGTGGTGCGTACCTATGCGAATATGCAGCTCGACTTCACGCAGAACCGCGACAGCATCGCCGGCGGCTTCACGGAAGTGGATTTCGCATTCATCCAGTTCGCCGGATTCACCTTCGGTAAGGCTGTTTCGAACTTCGATCCGCAATGGGCGCTGACCAAACCCTGGATCTCATCGGGCTTCCTTGCGGGTTCGAGCAATACGACCGGCATTCCCCAAATCGCTTACACAGCTGAATTCGGCAACGGCTTCTCGGGCACCATCGCGCTCGAGAATGCGTCGCCCTATCGCAATGCCGGCCTCTACAACACCGCAAACTTCATCGTCGCGCCGGGCGCGGGGTCGTTCACCGGTGCCTTCTACGGCACCAATTCGAACACGTTCTTCGGCAACGCCACGGGCGGCAACCATATTCCTGATGTCGTCGGCAACCTTCGGCTCGATCAGAAGTGGGGCTCGCTGCATTTCGCTGCGGCCATGCACACGTCGACGGCCGGCTTCTACGGGGCAAATGAATCCTTCGGGCATCCTGACGATGTCTACGGCTTTGCCGTCAGCGGCGCGGTGGAATTCAAGGTCCTGCCAACCGGTGCAAACGACAGCCTGAAGATCGAAGCGTCTTATGCCAAGGGCGCCGCGCGTTACGCCTTCACCGGCGGCTCGCTCGAAACCTCCGGCGGCGGTCGTTTTGCCAAATTCGATGGCAACACGGTTGGCTTCGGCTACGTGCTCGACGGTGTGTATTCGCCGGGAAGCTCGATCCAGCAGAGCGATGCCTGGGAAGTCAGTGCCTTCTATGAGCACTACTGGAACACGGCATGGCGCACCTCGGTGTTCGGCAACTACAGCCATATCTCCTATGGCGATGCCGGCAACGCGGTGCTCGCCGCGGCATTCAGCCCGGCCGGCGGTCGCCTGGGAACGAGCAGTTCGTCCAACCCGGGCTCTACGGCTGGCAGCATTACTGGCACGACCAATAATTTTGATTTCGGCATTGCCCAGGTCGGTACACGTACTGCATGGACCCCCGTCAAGAACCTGACCCTGTCGGCTGAATTCACCTATAGCCGCCTCGATCAGAATCTCGACGGCACCTATACCGGCACGGCAACTGGCAAGCCCAATCAGGCCTACCAGATCAAGGATCAGAATCTTTACAACGGCTCGGTCCAGATCCTGCGCTCGTTCTGATCCCGATCAGGACCTAAAACTGAAACTGAAAAGCCCTCGGCCGATCCGGCCGAGGGCTTTTTGTTAGGTTGACATGAAGCGGCCGGCGTGAGGCCGATCGACGCCTCAGCGCACGTTGGCGAGGCGCATGTCGAGATAGCCGGTGACCGATTCCATCAGCGGCTCGAGCTTGTTATCGAAGAAGTGATTGGCACCCGGGATGATGTGCTGATCGATCACGATGCCCTTTTGGGTCTTCAGCTTCTCGACCAGCGTGTTGACGTCCTTCGGCGGCACGACCGCATCCTTCTCGCCGTGCACGATCAGGCCCGACGACGGGCAGGGTGCGAGGAACGAGAAATCATAGAGATTGGCCGGCGGTGCGATCGAGATGAAGCCTTCGACCTCGGGGCGACGCATCAGGAGCTGCATGCCGATCCAGGCGCCAAACGAGAAACCGGCAACCCAGCAGGCGCGCGCTTCGGGATTGATGGTCTGTGCCCAGTCGAGCGCTGCGGCTGCATCCGACAACTCGCCGGTGCCGTGGTCGAACGAGCCCTGGCTGCGGCCGACGCCGCGGAAGTTAAAGCGCAGCACCGAGAAGCCGCGATGCACGAAGGCGTAATAGCATTGGTAGACGATCTGGTGGTTCATCGTGCCCGCGAATTGCGGATGCGGATGCAGCACCATGGCGATCGGCGCGTTCTTCTGCTTGGCCGGATGATAGCGGCCTTCAATACGGCCTGCGGGACCGGTAAAAATAACTTCGGGCATAGTGATCCTTAGGTCCCGTTCTTGGCGTGATCAGCCGGTTTCGCGCAGGGCTCGGCGAGAATGGCTCGGAGGGGACCTTGCGAGGAAAGGGCGATCGGGCACCGCCAGGTTGATGGTGGGCGGCACCGGGTGAAGTTGAGGCCGCGTTCTACCATGAGCGCAGGGGCGAAAAGCAAGCATATTGAACGTGTCGGCGGCCGTGACATGCGTTGCCGCGGGCGCATTTGGTCAGCAATTGGGCTAAGAGAGACGGCGTGCGGCACCGGACGACGTCCGATGCGGCTGTCGAGACTTCAAGTCCTTCAAGGTAAAACAGAATTGGCCAGAGACCGGGTCTATCTCGACTGGAATGCGACGACACCGCTACGCCCTGAGGCGCGGGCGGCGATGGTGGCCGCGTGGGATTTGGCTGGTAACCCATCATCGGTTCATACCGAGGGTCGTCAGGCCCGCCGGATCGTTGAGGACGCCCGTGCGGCGGTCGCAGGTGCCTTGGGCGCAGATTCGCGAAACGTCATATTCACCTCAGGCGGAACCGAAGCCAATGTGCTGGCGCTGACGCCCGGGCTGGTGCGCAATCCAGGCGCGGCCGTGCGGCGGCTGATCGTCTCCGCGGTAGAGCACGCCTCGGTGCTGGCGGGAGGCCGCTTCGCCGCGGGAGACCTCCAGGTGCTGGGCGTGGACCGGGATGGCGTCGTGAAACCGGATGAGTTGCGGGCGCTCCTGGCGGGTGGGGAGCCGGCGCTGGTTTCCGTGATGTTGGCCAATAATGAAACCGGCGCCCTTCAACCGATTCCTGAGCTTGCGGCCATCGTCCATGACGCCGGCGGCTTGCTGCATGTCGACGCCGTGCAGGCGTTCGGAAAGATACCGATAGATATCAAATTATTGCAGGCTGATCTTCTATCAATTTCTGCGCACAAGATCGGCGGCCCAAAAGGCATTGGCGTGCTGGTCTTGGCCAATGGCGTCGCCGGGCTCGATGCGCTGCTCAGCGGCGGCGGGCAGGAACTGGGGCGTCGGGCGGGAACCGAGAATGTGCCCGGAATCGCCGGCTTCGGCGCCGCCGCGTCGGCCGCTATCGCGTCGCTGGATGATATGAAGCGGGTTGGCGGGCTGCGTCAGCGGCTTGAGGCGGGCTTGCGGCAATCCAGCAATGGACTTGTGTTCGCCCAGGATGTGCCGCGTCTGCCCAATACGGTCCTGTTCGGCGCCCCCGGATTGCGCGCCGAGACCGCCGTAATTGGATTTGATCTCGAAGGTATCGCGGTATCGTCGGGATCGGCCTGTTCTTCTGGTAAGGTACAGCCGTCTCACGTGCTCGAAGCCATGGGTTTCGGGCCG
This sequence comes from Tardiphaga robiniae, assembly GCF_013359755.1. Classification (GTDB taxonomy): domain Bacteria; phylum Pseudomonadota; class Alphaproteobacteria; order Rhizobiales; family Xanthobacteraceae; genus Tardiphaga; species Tardiphaga robiniae. The sequence continues at coordinate 91,490 of NZ_JABMCJ010000093.1, forward strand.
GAGCTGACCCGGGGTGCCGTGCGTCTCAGTCTGGGCTGGTCGACCACCGAAGCGGACATCGATCGGTGCCTGGAGGCTTGGCGAAAGCTCTCGGGTACACTACTTAAACATAGCGACGAAACACAGCTTGAACGGTTCTAAGAGGGGTGATTTCCCCGCGGGAACATCGTAAAGAACCCCGACAAGCTTTGAGTTTCACGTTTCTGGATTGATCCACCGCGGTCCTTGAAACCGCGAGCGGAGGATAAAATGGCTGCCGTACAAGAGACCGTTGATCGGGTTCGCCAGATCGACGTCGATCAATATCGTTATGGATTCGAGACCATCATCGAATCCGAGAAGGCCCCGAAGGGCCTTTCCGAAGATACCGTCCGTTACATCTCCGCCAAGAAGAACGAGCCGGCATGGATGCTGGAATGGCGTCTTGAGGCGTATCGCCGCTGGCTGACCATGGAAGAGCCGAAGTGGGCGCGGGTCGAGTATCCGAAGATCGACTTCCAGGATCTCTATTACTATTCAGCGCCGAAGCCGAAGAAGACCATTGGCTCGATCGACGAGATCGATCCCGAAATTCTCGAAACCTACAAGAAGCTCGGCATTCCCCTCCGCGAGATCGAGGCGCTGGAAGGCGTCGTGCGTCCGGAAGGCGAGCGCAGGATCGCCGTCGATGCCGTGTTCGATTCGGTGTCGGTCGCGACCACGTTCCAGAAGGAGCTGAAGCAGGCTGGCGTGATCTTCATGCCGATCTCGGAAGCCATCCGCGAACATCCCGACCTGGTGAAGCAGTATCTCGGCACGGTCGTGCCGACCTCGGATAACTTCTATGCCACGCTGAACTCGGCCGTGTTCTCCGACGGCTCGTTCGTCTATGTGCCGCCGGGCGTGCGTTGCCCGATGGAGCTGTCGACCTATTTCCGCATCAATGAGCGCAACACCGGCCAGTTCGAACGAACGCTGATCATTGCCGACAAGGGCGCCTATGTCAGCTATCTCGAAGGCTGCACGGCGCCGCAGCGCGACGAGAACCAGCTCCATGCGGCTGTCGTCGAGCTCGTCACCCATGACGATGCCGAGATCAAGTATTCGACGGTCCAGAACTGGTACCCCGGCAATTCCGAAGGCAAGGGCGGCATCTATAATTTCGTCACCAAGCGTGGTGACTGCCGCGGCGACCGCTCGAAGATTTCCTGGACCCAGGTCGAGACCGGCTCCGCCATCACCTGGAAATATCCGAGCTGCATCCTGCGCGGCGACAATTCGCGCGGCGAGTTCTATTCGATCGCGATTTCGAACGGCTATCAGCAGGTCGATAGCGGCACCAAGATGATCCATCTCGGAAAGAACACCACGAGCCGGATCATCTCGAAGGGTATCGCTGCCGGCAAGTCGCAGAACACCTATCGCGGCCTTGTCACCGCGCATCGCAAGGCGACGAACGCGCGTAACTTCACGGCCTGTGACTCACTCCTGATCGGCGATCAGTGCGGTGCGCATACCGTGCCGTATATCGAGGCGAAGAACGCCTCGACGCTGTTCGAGCACGAAGCAACGACGTCGAAGATCTCCGAAGACGTGCTGTTCTATTGCGTCCAGCGTGGCCTGTCGCAGGAAGAAGCCGTCGGCCTCGTGGTCAACGGTTTCGTGAAGGACGTGTTGCAGCAACTGCCGATGGAATTCGCGGTGGAAGCGCAGAAGCTGATTTCGATCTCGCTTGAGGGATCGGTGGGCTAAGTCCCGCCATCGCGGATGCCCGCACAGCGGCGCTTCCAGGATGTCGGCAAGATTGAAAACCATCCTTAGAGGTTCGCCGCGAATGGCGAGCACTCCAGGCTGAACCCAAGTGCGTTCAGGCGAGGATGACGATGATGATCAAAGGATAGAGACTGATGACCGCATTGCTTGAAGTGAAGGACCTGCAGGTTCGTGTCGAGGATCGCGAGATTCTCCATGGGCTGACGATGACCGTGAATGGCGGTGAAGTGCACGCCATCATGGGACCGAACGGTTCGGGTAAATCGACGCTCAGCCACGTCATCGCCGGCAAGCCCGGTTATGAGGTGACCGGCGGCGAGATCCTGTTCAAGGGTGAAGACCTGCTGGAGATGGAGCCCGACGAGCGCGCCGCCAAGGGCGTGTTCCTGGCGTTCCAGTATCCCGTGGAAATTCCCGGCGTCACCACGATGAACTTCCTGCGCACTGCGGTGAACGCGCAGCGCAAGGCGCGCGGCGAATCCGAATATCTGGTGCCGGACTTCCTCAGGAAGGTCCGCGAGGTCGCTGCTTCGCTGAACATCCCGATGGATATGTTGAAGCGCGGCGTCAATGTCGGCTTCTCCGGCGGTGAGAAGAAGCGCAACGAAGTGCTGCAGATGGCGCTGTTCCAGCCGAGCCTGTGCATCCTTGACGAAATGGACTCCGGTCTCGACATCGATGCGTTGCGCGTGGCTGCCGACGGCGTCAATGCACTGCGCAGCCCGGATCGCGCCATGGTCGTCATCACGCATTATCAGCGCCTGCTGAACTACATCGTGCCGGATCATGTGCATGTGATGTCGAAGGGCCGCGTCGTAAAGAGTGGCGGCAAGGAACTGGCGCTGGAACTCGAAGAGTCCGGTTATGCGCAGTATGAAGACGCGGCGGCCTGAGTGAGACAATCATGAATGTAGCTCTCGCAAAGACAACAACGGGCGCGGTGCTGGACGGCACATTCGCCGCTGCGCGCGGCCGGCTGCCGGGCGTCGGCACGGTGGCGGAAACGCGCCAGCAGGCGTTCGACGATTTCGCGCGTACCGGTCTGCCGACCCGGCGCATCGAAGAATGGAAATATACCGACCTGCGCAACCTGTTGCGTGACGTGGCGCCGCTGGCGCCCGCGCCGGATCAGGCCGCGCTGGCCCAGGCCGCGAAGCTCGTCGAAACGCTCGGTACGGGTGATACGCAGAAGCTGGTCATCGTCGATGGCGTCTTCGCGGCAGGTCTCTCCGATCTGACGTCGGGCGGCGGCGTGACCGTGCATGCGCTCAGCGCCATGCTCGATGACGCGACCAGTGCGACGCGTGCCGACCTGCTGCGCTCGCGCATTGTCGATCCGATGATCGCGCTGAATGCCGCCTTTGCGACCGATGGCATGCTGATCGATATCGCCGACGATGCCGCTCCGGCCAGGCCGCTGCACATCGTGCATGTCGCGACACGCCCGAGCGTGGCCGCATTCACGCGATCGCTGGTGCGTATCGGCAATCGCGCGCGTGTGACGCTGGTCGAAAGCTTCGTCGCGACAGAATCCGCGAAGGCGTATCAGGCCCATGATGCTGTGGTGATCTGGATCGGCGACGATTCCGATCTGCAGCATGTGCGCGTGATGGAAGACGCCGGCGATGCAGCGAATATCGCAACGGCCATCGTCACAGTCGGTGCGCGCACCAAGTTCAACACCTTCAGCCTGACCACTGGCGGTGGCGTCAGCCGCTATCAGAGCTTCATCACGCTGGCTGGAGTGGATTCGGAGCTGTCGACCAACAGCGTTCATCTGCTGCGCGACAAGCAGCATGGCGACTGTACCTTCGTGATCGAGCATGCGGCGCCGAATTGCCTCAGCCGTGAGCTGTTCCGCGCCGTGCTCGACGATCGCGCGCATTCGGTGTTCCAGGGTCGCATCAACGTCCATCAGATCGCGCAGAAGACCGACGGCAAGATGATGTCACGGGCGCTGCTGCTGTCCGACGAGGCCGAGATCGACAACAAGCCCGAGCTCGAGATCTTCGCTGACGACGTGCAGTGCGGCCACGGCGCGACCATTGGCGCGCTGGATGACAGCTTGCTGTTCTATCTGCGGGCTCGCGGCCTGCCGGAGAAGGCGGCGCAGGCGCTGCTGATCCAGGCATTCGTGGGTGAAGCGCTGGAGTCGATCGTGAATGACGATCTGCGTGACGTCGCGATATCGGCCGCAGAGCGTTGGCTGGAGTCGCGCGCATGACATTGCATCCCGCGGTCTCGAACGGGTCATATGACGTCGCTCGCGTCCGCGAGGATTTTCCGGCGCTCGAGATGAAGGTCTATGGCAAGCCGCTGGTCTATCTCGACAACGCGGCATCGGCGCAGAAGCCCTATGCTGTGCTCGACCGCATGACCGAGGCCTACAAGTCCGAATATGCCAATGTGCATCGCGGACTGCATTACCTCGCCAATGCCGCGACCGAGGCCTATGAGGGCGCGCGCATCAAGGTGCAGCACTTCCTCAATGCCAAGCGCCCCGAGGAAATCATCTTCACCCGCAATGCCACCGATGCGCTCAATGCCGTCGCGGCATCGTGGGGCGGCGAGAACATCAAGCCGGGCGATGAGATCGTGCTCTCGATCATGGAGCACCATTCCAACATCGTACCGTGGCACTTCCTGCGGGAACGTCAGGGCGCCGTCATCAAATGGGCGCCTGTCGATGACGAAGGCAACTTCCTGATCGACGAGTTCGAGAAGCTGCTGACCGATCGTACCAAGATCGTCGCCATCACCCAGATGTCCAATGCGCTGGGCACGCTGGTTCCGGTCAAGGACGTGGTGAAGCTTGCACATGCGCGCGGCATTCCGGTTGTGGTGGACGGTAGCCAGGCCGCCGTGCATATGCCGATCGACGTGCAGGACATCGACGCCGACTTCTACATCTTCACCGGCCACAAGCTGTACGGACCGACCGGCATCGGCGTGCTGTATGGCAAATATGACCGCCTGGTCGCGATGCGGCCCTATGCCGGCGGCGGCGAGATGATCCGCGAAGTGGCTAAGGAGTGGGTCACCTATGGCGATCCGCCGCACAAGTTCGAGGCCGGTACGCCCGCCATCGTCGAAGCCATCGGCCTCGGCGCTGCCATCGATTACGTCAATTCGATCGGCAAGGAGCGGATTGCTGCGCATGAGCACGACCTCCTGGCCTATGCACAGGACCGGCTGCGCGAGATCAATTCGCTGCGTATTATCGGAACTGCCAAGAACAAGGGCCCGGTGATTTCGTTCGAACTGAAGGGCGCTCACGCTCATGACGTGGCGACCGTGATCGACCGGCAGGGCGTCGCGGTCCGCGCGGGAACCCACTGCGTGATGCCGCTTCTGGAGCGATTCAATGTGACGGCCACGTGCCGTGCATCATTCGGAATGTATAATACCCGCGAGGAGGTAGACCACCTCGCACAGGCGCTGATCAAGGCACGGGAGTTGTTTGCATGAGTGACATTGCAGAAGCCAAGACGCCGGACGCCACCCCCGAGGCTGAGAAGCCCGCTCACATGCAGACCACCTCGGCGCTCGATCCCGCCGAAACCGAACGCCTGGGCACCGAGATCGTCGCTGCACTGAAGACTGTGTTCGACCCGGAAATCCCCGCGGATATCTACGAACTCGGCCTGATCTACAAGGTCGACATCAAGGACGATCGCTCTGTCCAGGTGGAGATGACGCTGACGACGCCGAATTGTCCGGCGGCCGAAGAGCTTCCGACCATGGTGGAGAACGCCGTGGCCAGCGTGCCCGGAGTCGGTCTGGTCAAGGTCGAGATCGTCTGGGAGCCGACCTGGACGCCGGACCGGATGACCGACGAGGCCCGTCTCGTTCTGAATATGTGGTGAGTTGCGTCCGGTTTGCTGAATACGCCCAAGTCGCTTGAATTCCTATGGCGGCCTTGAACCGCCGAAGGGACTGAACACATGACTGAGATGACACCGAACCCAACCATACCGGCTGCCAAGCCGAAGCCGCGACCCCGTCCGCAGGTGATGCGCCTGACGGATGCTGCCGCAACGCGGATCCGGGAGCTGACGGAGCGTGCGGATTCCGAGATCATCGGCCTGCGCGTCGGCATCAAGAACGGTGGCTGCGCCGGCCAGTCCTACACCGTCGAATATGCCCACGACATCAAGCCGACCGACGAAATCGTCGAGGACAAGGGCGTCAAGATCCTGGTCGATCCTAAGGCCGTGTTGTTCCTGCTCGGCACCGAGATGGACTACAAGACTGACCGCATGCAGGCCCAGTTTGTGTTCAACAACCCGAACCAGATCTCGGCCTGTGGCTGCGGCGAGTCCGTGCAACTGACGCCGGCGAAGATCGACGGCTGAGACTGTCATTTCATAAGTAGAACGCTGTCATGCCCGGGCAAAGCGCGAAGCGCGGCTTCGCTAGATGTCCCGGGCATCCATTTTTCTGGGCTTCGGTGAAAGCGAAGGAGGCTGGATGGCCGGGTCAAGCCCGGCCATGACGTAGGGAGACGACGCGGACGGACCGCTTCCGCAATCGCGCGTCGCATCCTACACTTCCCCAATGGACCGCGATTTCCTCAGTGAACTTTTCGCCGGCTTTGGCCCGGTAACGATCCGCCGGATGTTTTCCGGCTTTGGCATTTCCGCCGATGGCATCAACTTCGCGCTGGTGCTGCGCGGCGCGGTCTATCTGCGTGCCGATGAAATCTCGATCCCGCGTTTCGAGAGTGAGGGCTCGCAGTGTTTTCAGTATGAGATGCGCGGCAAGCTGCGGATGATCGGATCCTATTGGCAGCTGCCGGAACGGCTCTATGACGATCCCGATGAAGTCACCGAATGGGCGAGGGTCGCGCATGCCGCAGCGATCCGTGCATCGCTGGCAAAAGCAAGCAAGAAGCGGGCAACGAAGAAAGCGAAGGTCGTGAAGAAGACCGCGGCGAAAAAGAAGGCCACCAAGAAGGCTGCAGTTAAGACGGTCGCCAGCAAGAAAGCCAGTAAAGCCGCAAAGAAGCGTAAATCCTCATCCTGAGGAGCCGTGCGCTTGCGCGGCGTCTCCTTGCGAATGGTGAAGCCAAGTGTGGGGCGTCATGCCACCTGAAACTGCAGCTCCGCAGAATATTCCGGATCGACTTCGCAGATCACGCGGTTGCGGCCGCTGCGCTTCGCGGCATAGAGACAGGCGTCGGCACGGCCGATGATCGATTCCATATCGTCGCCGATCTGCAGCATCGAGACGCCGACGGAAATCGTGACGCGTCCCAGGATCTCGCCAGTCGATTTTTTCTTCAGCTCCTTTGACATCACGGCGCGGCGGATGTGATCGGCAACGGTGAGCGCCTGACGCAACGGCGTGTTCGGTAGCACCACGGCGAATTCCTCGCCGCCATAGCGCGCGGTGATATCCTGGCCCTTGATGGTCTGCTTTAATGACTGGCCGACAAGACGCAGCACCTGGTCGCCGGTGAGATGGCCATAATTGTCGTTGAAGGACTTAAAGTGATCGATGTCGAGCATCAGGAGCGACAACGGTTCGCCGCGCTTCACCGCGGTATCGATTGCCGCCATCAGCGCACGGTCGAAATATTTGCGGTTACCGAGTGCGGTGAGGGGATCGGTCAGGCTCTCGGCGCGGATCGCCTCGAGGCTCTGTTGCAGCGTGTAGACCTCGCTCTTCGAGGACAGTAGCCGCTCTTCCAGCGCCTTGTTCGTGTCGTGCACTTCACGGGTAGATTTGACGAGACTCTCGATCACGGCTTTCACCGCAGCAGAATCGTGCGCCCGCGACAAATCCTTGCTGGCACCATCCAGACTGGCATTGAAGTTCGTCGTCATGCCCAGAGCGTCGGTGATGAGCGCCATCACGTCGTCGATCTCGCCGATAACGCGGGCGCCGACCTGATCGATGCGATCGGTGGTGCGAATTTGTGAGAGATAAGTGTCGTGGATCAGGTCGAGATCGGCTTCGGTCAGCCGGCCATTGCGTGCCAGCGTCTCATTGATGACTTTGTTGAGCGCCGAATTGTAGCCAGTCGCGTAGACGTACCAGATCTCATAATTGCGCGGAATCGCCGTCTGGCGGAGCGAGCGAATTTGGCCCAGCGCGACTTCGGCAAAGGCCAAAGTCCGCTCTTGTTCGTCCAGGATGCCGGTCACGTTCTGTGCCCTCGTGGACAGCGTGTATACGCGGTCCTCTGAAATGCAAATTCGTTAAAAATATCGCATTCAGATTAGGGGACGAGAGTGAACGGCAAGTAAACGTTCCTGGCGCGATACTACCTATGCGCGTGCCCGGATCGGACGCAACAGAAAGGCCGGCAGGTGCGAATGATCCGCCGGTTCGTTGTCTTCGCGGCGCGAACGTGGCGCTTCGGCGCGGCCGATGGAGGGGGGACGCTGCGCCTGCGGGGCTGCCGCTGCCACGACCGGTGCTGCCAAAGCGGCTTCCGCGGGTTGCGCCTGCGGGCTGCGCTCGCCGCCTTCCGAACGACCACCTTCACGGCGCGGGCCACGCTCACGGCGCGGTTTGCGATCGCGTCCGCCTTCGCGGGGCTGATCGTTGCGGCCGCCGCGCGGCTGTTCGGCATTGGCTTCGCGATTGCCGGTGCGGTTGCGCGACTGGCGCGACGCCTCAGCGGTTTCGCCTTCGACAGGCTCGGAGATCGCTATGGAAGTTTCGACCTTGGGGATCGACTGGCCGATCAGTTTTTCGATCGCCAGCATGGACTTCTGGTCGGATGGGCACACCAGCGAGATCGCGGAGCCGGTGCGGCCGGCGCGGCCGGTACGGCCGATGCGGTGCACGTAGTCGTCGGAATGATGCGGGACGTCGAAATTATAGACGTGGCTGACGGCGGGAATATCGAGACCGCGGGCGGCGACGTCGGAAGCCACCAGGATCGGCAGCTCGCCCTTGCGGAACTGGTCCAGCGCGGCGGTGCGGGCCGACTGCTCCATGTCGCCATGCAGGGCGCCGACACTGAAGCCGTGCTTCTGGAGCGACTTGGCGAGCAACGCGACTTCTCGTTTGCGGTTGCAGAAGATGATCGCATTCTTGAGGTCGGTGGCTTCGCGGAGAAGGGCCCGGAGCACTTCGCGCTTCTCGTGCGGCTCGCGACCGACGGCCACTTGCGACTGGGTCACGGTGACAGCGGTGGAGGCGGGCTTGGAGACTTCGATCTTCACCGGATTATGCAGGAAGGTCTCGGTGACGCGGCGGATTTCGGCGGGCATGGTCGCCGTAAAAAAGAGAGTCTGACGGGTGAAGGGTACCAGCTTGCAGATGCGTTCGATGTCGGGGATGAAGCCCATGTCCAGCATGCGGTCGGCTTCGTCGATGACCAGCAATTCGACGCCGGTGAGAAGCAGTCCGCCACGTTCGGTATGGTCGAGCAGGCGACCCGGCGTGGCGATCAAGACGTCAACGCCGCGGGTGAGTTTGCTGTCCTGATCACCGAACGAGACTCCGCCGATCAGCAGCGCCACGTTGAGCTTCTGGCCGACGCCGTATTTGTCGAACTGCTCTTTGACCTGTGCGGCGAGTTCGCGGGTCGGTTCGAGAATGAGCGTGCGGGGCATGCGGGCGCGGGCTCGGCCCTTTTCCAGCATGGTCATCATCGGGAGAACGAAGGCAGCGGTCTTGCCGGTGCCGGTCTGGGCGATGCCGAGCACGTCTTTGCGCGCCAGCACATGAGGAATCGCTTGTTCCTGAATGGGGGTTGGGGTGGTGTAACCGGTGGCCGCAACGGCGGCGAGAACCTTGTCGGACAAGCCGAGATTGGAGAAGGACATTGAGCCTCTGTATGGGGGCATGATCTGATCCGGTATCCGGATGATCACCGTTCGGAATCACGCCTCAGGTCGAAACCGCCGCTTGGATTCTCGGGAAATACTGCAGCGCTTATCCCCGGAGCGGCACGCAAACATGCACGGAGACGCTGGGCGCTGACAGGCGGCTTACTCAAGATATCGCGTTTCGATACCGGGCCGCGTCGAGCCGGAACATAGGCTGGAATCGGCCAAAGTCAATCCGCCACACCCTGGAACATCCCAAAAAGCTTAATGTTTTAGCGGAAAAGGGCCAAAACCGGGATATTGACGGGGGCTTGGGGTCCCGCCGGACGGCCGCTACGCGACGTCGCGTGTGACGTCGATGCAGCGCTGACCGTTAGTCGACCGGCCTGCGTTCGCGGCCGGGTGGACCGGCAATGGCGATGAGCGCGCCGCTCAGTAACAGCGCGGTCGAGATCACCATGAACATCGCGATCGGACCGTGGCTGCCGAGCAGCGGCAGCAGCGCGATCGGTACCAGCGCCGATACGACGCGGCCGAGGCCCCATGCGCCAGCGGTGGCCGAGGCGCGCAGATGCGTTGGCAGCAGCTCGACAGCGTAGAGGCTAAGCACGGCGCTGTAGACGGCACTGGCGAGGTTGAACACGATGCCGGTGACGATGAGCGGCGTTAGCACCGTGCTGACAGCGAAAGTCAGCCCGGTTGCGATCATCACCACGGCACAGGCGACCAGAACGAGGCGCCGCGGGATACGATCGATGAAGGCCGATGCCGCCGCGATGCCGATCGATGGACCGAACATCGTAAGTCCCGCGAACAGCAGGGACTCGCTGACATGAAATCCCTTCTGCACCATCACCGCGGCGCTGAGCAGCGGGAAGCCAATGGTGGCCCAGGGTCCGAGTACATAGAGCGCGGCAAGGAGCGCTGTGCGCCGCAGGCTGATCCGATCGCGGGCGAGCGCTCGGAAGCCGCTGGATCTGGTCGCAATAGTTTCGGGAGCGGAGATCGCCGGCGGTGATGGCTGACGCGCGGATGCCTCGAAGCGGCGGCAGGCGGCATCAGCCTCGGCGTCGCGTCCGACCGATGCGAGCCAGCGCGGCGATTCCGGCACCAGGAAGAACAGCAGGGCTGTCAGGGTCGAGCACGCGCTGCCGAAGATCAAAGCCCAGCGCCAGCCCTCGATGCCCCATGGCGCGATGGGCGTCAGCCAGCGGATCATCAGGATGATAGCCGGTGCGCCGAGAAAGGCGAGCGCGCCGCACAGCATCATCAAGAGGCCACGCCGCCGGGGCGGCAGCAGGTCTGACAGATAGGCCGATGTCAAAGGCGGATAGCCGCCGATGGCGAGGCCGGAGATGAAGCGGAAGGCCGTCATGGTTGCCACATCGCGACTGGCGGCGACGGCGAGCGAGCTCAGCGCCAAGACGGCAAGCGCGCTCTGCAGCGCGATCTGGCGGCCATAGCGATCCGCAATCCAGCCGAACACAGGTGCACCAACGGCGCCGCCGGCAAAGACCGATGCCAACAACAGCGAGAGCTCGCCGCGCGAGATGCTGTAGGGCGGCGCGAGAAAGATGCCGGAAAAGGCATTGCTGAGCGCCACTTCGGCGATGTCTGCGAACAGGCCGAAGGCACAGAGCGCGAAGATGCCGAGGTGAAGCGGCGTGACTGGCAGCCCGTCCAGGCGTGCCGCAATAGTTGGCACGGCTGCGCCCGCTGGCGCCCCGTGCGTCCGCACCTGGTCGTTCATCTGACGCCCCGCATCTCATAGCGGCAACGCAATGCGCGTCCTCCGCGGCCCGCGCGGACCATATGTCGATGGAGCTGGATGAGTCGAGAGGAGGGTATGTGGCGGCGAACCGCAGCGTCTCAAATCTGCGTCGGCGTTGCCGCGCAGCCATACAGGATCATCTCGCAGGTCTGGCGATAGCGCGCCGAGAAGTCATTCGCTGCGATCGGAGGGAGTGCCTGATTGACAGCCCGTCCGCCGTCGGCCAGCGCCTGCGCGATCTGCGCGGCCGTAAAACGGCCGGTCAGGATCAGCAGCTTGCTGTAGTGGAAATCGATAATCAGCTTTTCCAGCTCGGCCTGGAAGGCGATTGCGGACTCGATCATGAGATCGCGGCAGCGCCGAAAGGCTTCCGCATTGAGCTCGACGGTATGCGGTGAGAATGTCAGCATCCGACGGGTTTCGCCGTATCTCAGGTCGATGATCGTCGCAAAGATGTCGAGTGCGCTGCCGCCACTTTCCCGGATCTTCTGGCCGGCCTCGAGTGCCTGCGCTATCGCGACTTCATTGCGATGGCCGATCGAGGCACGAAATGCCTCTTCCTTGTTGCTGAAATAGTAATAGAGCGCGCGCTGCGTGAAGCCGCACTCTCTCGCGAGACCGACCATCGACAGGCCGGCATAGCCGTGGTCGAGAAATGCCTTGTTGACCCGAAGCAGCAACTCGTGCCCGGGCGTAATCATCTTCTTTGCCATTGGTCGTCAGGTATCCAGTCGTAGCGGGCTTCGGGCGGGTGATTAAAACTGCCTGAAATCTTACAGTCTAAAAAATCCCATCCTCAAATCGCCAAGCTACGAGGAACGCAAAGTTCCTGAAGCGCGCTTCCTGACGTTGGTTGCCTGTAGCAGGAGCCGGTTTTAGCAATTGCTCCCCGGATTGGCTCCGGACCTGATGAATTGTCACATAGCACATGTCGGGGCAATCATGTCGATGATTGGCCGCGTAACCCTTATCCACAGGACTTCGCGACATGTGGTACCTCATCACCCCTGATCGAGAGCGCACGCCGAGCCGTCCGGAAGTCGACTTATTCCGGCGCGCGTGAGAGGGATACCGCAGGCTGACTATTTGCCGTAAGTGCCTAGCTGCATCCCGAGATTCTGCATCACGAAAGCATTCATGCGCAGATGCACCTCGCTGCCGCTCTGTAGACGGGCATCGACCTCATACGTCGCCGGATCGACCTGGCGGATCCCGATGATCTGGTTGATATCCAGCACTTCCGGGGTGGTCTGTGCAGGCTTGGCGGCCACCGGCGCGCGCTTCGGTTTGGCGGCGGCAACCGGGGGCTTCGGCGCGGTAGCGGGGGCCGCATCCTGCGCGAGTGCCATGGTGGGAAGCAGCAGGGCGGCTGCGAGGACGAGTGATTTCACGAGGATCTCCTGACTCTGATTGGGGCTCGGGCTAGCGGAGATTAAGGCGGAAAATGTGGCAGCGGGGCTGCAACCGGCGGGCAGATGATCTGCCTGAGCAGGCAGGACAAAATGGGTGGTAACGGCTAGACCTCGGTTTGAACCGGCCGCAGTTCTGCCTCGACCAAGGCAGACAATGACGCGGTCGAGCCACACGGATACATGTGCTGGCGGGGCGGGGATAGAACAATGCGACGGCTTTTGATTCTGCTGGCAACGCTGGCAGCGGCGGCACTTTCGACAGCGCCGGCTTTTGCTGCAAAACGCGTGGCGCTGGTCATCGGCAATAACGACTATCGCAATGTGCCGAAGCTGCAGAAGGCCGTGAATGACGCCCGCAGCATAGGGGACGCACTGAAGAATCTCGGCTTCAGTGTCATGGTGGCCGAGAACCAGACCCGGCAGGCCTTCAGTCAGTCTTTGCTCGCTTTCGATTCGACGATTGAAAAAGGCGACACGGCCTTTTTCTTTTTTGCAGGGCACGGCTTCGAGATCGCCGGCCAGAATTTCCTGCTGCCGACGGATGTCCCTGCCGCCACGGAAGGGCAGGAAGAGCTGGTGCGCGACTCAGCGATTCTCGCCGACCGGATTGTAACGCGGCTGCAGATGCGCGGCGCGCGGACGTCGATTCTGGTGTTCGACGCCTGTCGCAACAATCCGTTCGAGCGCGCTGGCACCCGCGCTGTGGCCGGCAGCGGTGGCCTCGCTCCTATGACGACGCTCCCGGAAGGCGTGTTTTCGATCTTCTCGGCCGGGCCGCGGCAGACCGCGCTGGACCGTTTGTCGAACAACGACACCGATCCGAATTCGGTTTTCACGCGCGCCTTCATCAAGGAGCTGCAGGAGCCATCGCTGAACCTCGTGCAGGTCGCGCAGCGCACCCGGCGGACCGTCAGCGAGATGGCAGAGACCGTGAAGCACCGTCAGGTGCCGGTGTATTTCGACCAGATGGTCGATGACGTCTTTCTCAATGGTGTGGCGCTCAAGCAGGCCGATGCGCGGCCGCCCGAACCGCTGCAGCAGGTCGCTGCGCTGCCGCCTGTCAACGTTCCGCAACTGCCGCCGGCCAACGATGCGGTGAACGCACCGATCGCCAGCTTCTCGCGCCACAATGGCGGCTGGACCGTGATGTTCTCGATCGCCGATCCGACGCTGGGTATCTCCTGGCGGATGGGTGAGGCAGGTAATTTCCGCGAGACCGGCTTCATGGACACGCTCGATCCGCGCACGCGCAAGCGGATGCCGAATCCGGCGATCCAGCTCGATGCCGACGCCGCGGCAGCGACGATCTATCTGCGTTACGTCGACGCGAACGGCGAGATGCAGGGCCCGTTTCCGATCCGCTTCGATCCCGAGGCGGCGCTGGTTCGCGACCAGCGCAAGATCCTCGATATGACCGCTGGAAGCTGGCTTGCCTTCGGTGGCTACAACACGCCCCTGATGTATTATACGCATCTGATGTCGTATCGCTGTGCCATTCGCGAGGCCCGCGTCGGGATCGATAGCGCCGTGCCGGACAAGCTGCTGAAATTCCCGCCCTGCGAACTGCGCGACCCCATTGCGACGCCGTCGGATGCCGAGACCTACATCAAAATCCCGGCCTCGACGAAGTTCGTGTCGGTCGAATTGACGTTCCGGGACGGCAGCATCTCCGAAACCAAGAGCTTCCGACGTTCGGGAAATCGATGAGCATGATCGACACCGCCCTGCGAACCACGGCATTTCGACTATCGCAAGCTCGCATTCCTTGATCAAGAAATTCGACTCGCCGGAGGAGTAGCGAATGGCTGGAGGCGCGAACGAGAACTCGCTGACCGCGCGCTGCTGCATCGTTGGCGGTGGCCCTGCCGGAATGATGCTCGGCTATCTGCTCGGCCGCGCCGGCGTCGATACGATCGTTATCGAGAAACACGCCGACTTCTTCCGCGATTTCCGCGGCGACACCGTGCATCCATCGACGCTGCAGGTGATGGACGAGCTTGGCCTGATCGACGACTTCCTGAAGATCAAGCACGATCGTATCCAGAGGATGGATGGCTTCTTCGGAACGCATAAGCTGCGCATTGCGGATATCAGCCGCACCAGCGCGAAGTATCCGTTTATCGCCTTCATGCCGCAGTGGGATTTCCTCAATTTCCTGCGCGACAAAGCGCAGCGCTATCCGCATCTCAAGGTGATGATGAACACCGAGGCCACCGATCTCATCTGGTCGTGCGAGCAAGTGGTCGGCGTCAAGGCCATCACGCAGCAGGGCCCGGTCGAGATCCATGCCGATCTGACAGTGGCCTGCGATGGCCGGCATTCGATCGTGCGGCCGGCGGCGAAGCTGGAGGTCGAAGACATCGGTGCGCCCATGGACATCTTGTGGTTTCGCGTTGCCAAGGGCGCGGAGACCGAGAGCGTGTTCGCGCGGCTCGAGCCCGGCAAGATGATGGTGACCATCGATCGCGGGGACTACTGGCAATGCGCTTATGTGATCGCCAAGGGGCACTATGAGGAGATCAAGGTGCGTGGCCTTGAGGCTTTCCGTGCCGAAACGTCACGTCTGGCGCCGATCCTGAGCGCGCATATCGAAGAGCTGAAGAGCTGGGACGACGTCAAACTACTGACCGTCGCGATCAATCGGCTCAAGCGCTGGACCCGGCCGGGGCTGTTGTGCATCGGCGATGCCGCGCATGCGATGTCCCCGGTTGGCGGCGTCGGTGTGAATATTGCGGTGCAGGACGCCGTCGCGACCGCTAACCTGCTGGCGGCGAAGCTGGTGGAGGGACCGGTGACCGAGGACGACCTCGGCGCGGTGCGTCGCCGCCGCGAATTCCCGATGCGCGCAACACAGGGCATGCAGGTCGTGATGCAAAACAACATCATCAGCCGTGCACTGGCCAAGGGCGGCGAGCCGCTGACGCCGCCGCTGATCATGCGCCTGGTCAGCGCGTTTCCGCTGCTGCAGGGACTAACCGCGCGCTTCCTGGCCATTGGCGTACGACCGGAGCACGTGCAGTCGCCAGAAGCCTAAGACAGACTATCCCTGCACCGAGAAGCCGCCGTCCACGGGGATTGCCGTTCCGGTGACGAAGTCCGACGCGCGCGACGACAGGAACACGGCAATGCCCGCGAAATCTCCCGACGCGCCCCAGCGGCCGGCGGGCGTTCGTGCGAGTACTTTGTCATGCAGGCCGTCGATTTCACGGCGCGCATTCTGTGTCAGTTCGGTATCGATCCAGCCCGGCAGAACGGCGTTGCACTGAATATTGTGAGGCGCCCAAGCGACGGCGCAGGAGCGGGTGAACTGGACGATGCCGCCTTTGCTGGCGGCATAGGCTGGCGCGAAAGACGCGCCGAAGATCGACAGCATCGAGCCGATATTGATGATCTTGCCGCCGCCCGCGGCCTTCATCGCCGGATGCACCGCCTGCGAACAGACGAAGGCGCTGGTGAGATTGGTCTTGATCACGCTGTCCCATTCGTCGAGTGCGATCTCGTGCGGCGGCTTGCGGATGTTGATCCCGGCATTGTTGATGAGGATATCGATGCGGCCCAGTTCTTTCAGCACGCGTGCGATCATTCCATCGACAGCGGTCCTGTCGGTCACATCGGCCGCAATGGCGACCGCTCTGGCGCCGCTCTCGGTCAGCTCCGCGACGGCATCCTTGGATTTCGTCTGGTTGCGTCCCACCACCGCGATGGTGGCGCCGGCCTGCGCCAGACCCCGCGCCATGCCGAGCCCGATGCCGCCATTGCCGCCAGTGACGATGGCCACTTTGCCGGAGAGATCGAACAGTCCTGCAGTCATGGTGTTGTCCTCATTGCATCAGCCTTGAATTGAAAAGCCGCCATCGACCGTGAGCGCGGCACCGTTGACGAAGTCGGAAGCCCCGCTGGCCAAGAACACGGCCGCGCCCGCAAGATCATCAGGCCTACCCCAGCGCTGCGCCGGTACACGCCCGAGAATGCGATCGTGCAGTTCGGGTCGGATGTCCTTGGCGCGCTTGGTCAGATCGGTATCGATCCAGCCCGGCAGGATCGCGTTGGACTGGATGTTGTCCATAGCCCATGCCGTCGCCAGCGCGCGGGTGAATTGCAGGATGCCGCCTTTGCTTGAGGCGTAGTTCGCCGCGCCGCCGGCGCCGAGCGTGGCCAACACCGAGGCGATATTGATGATCTTGCCGCGGCCTGCGGCTTTCATCGTCGGGTAGACAGCCTGCGCGCAGATGAAAGGCGCGGTCATGTTGACGTCGATGACCTTCTGCCAGTCGGCCAGCGTCATGTCTTCGATTGGCGCGGAGATGCTGATGCCGGCATTGTTGACGAGGATGTCAATGCGGCCGAACGCGTTCAACGTTGCGGACACCATCTGCGCGATCGAGTTCGGGTCGGTAACATCGGTCGTCAGTGCGAGTACCGGATGTCCGGACGTCTCCAGTTCGGCTTTTGCTGAAGCGGCATTATCGCGGTTGCGATCGGCGATCACGAGGGTCGCACCGGCATTCGCCAGCCCGCGCGCCATGCCGAGGCCAATTCCGGTGTTGCCGCCGGTGACGATGGCGACCCTGCCGGTGAGATCGAAGAGATTACTGGTCAAAGATTGTCCGCCCCGCATGATTGTTCCTGACGCGTTCTACGGCGCGTCTGGGACGGATCATCGCAAGACTGGCGGGAAGATGGAAGGGGGCGTCAGCGCCGCACGAGCGCCAGTCCCATCAGTCCGACGCCAAGCGCGGCGAGGGCAGCGCCGTAATAGGCCCACTGCATCTGGCTGATCATGAAACTGGATTTCGGCCAGTTCACGAGCCCGGTGCCCTGGCCGATCCAGAGGGTGCCGATCAGAAAAGCGAGAATGCCGAGGGTAAGGAATGGTGCGCGCATGGGATAGATACAATGAACGGAGCCAAAGGTTTCAAGCGCCAGCTGTGGCGGTGACGAACCAACTGTTTGGTTCATCACCGCAGTTTCATTTCGGCAGGGCGATCAGAAGCGCTCGCCAACCATTTCCTCACTCTTAGCCCATAGCGCCTTGGCGCGTTCGGCATCGAGCGCGTAAGCGCGCACGCCTTCGCTGGCCGGATTGATCAGCCCGTCGACGATCTCCGAGACGTGACAGTTCTCGCAATAGCGGCCGCCGATCTCGTCCGCGCTGGCGACCACGCCGGCCCACACCGAAGTTGCAGCGCCTTGCGGAATGGTCTTCCATTGAAACAGCGGTTTACCCTCGGCAGCGAGCTCGGCATTGATGCCGTCGAGCATGGCATCGATCGTTGCTTCGCCGATATGGCGGCCGAGTTCTGTCTTGATGCCGCCGGGATGCAGCGCGGTGGCGCGCACGCCACGTGCCCGATGCCGCCGGTCGAACTCGACGGCGAACAGTATGTTGGCGGTCTTCGAGCGGCCATAGCCGATGAACGGGTCGTAGGAGCCCTTGGTGAAGTTGGGATCATCGAGATCGACATCGGCGAAACGATGGCCGGACGAAGCGACGTTGACCAGTCGCGCGGTGGGCGACAGCAGTGACGCGATACGGTTGACCAATACGAAGTGACCGAGATGGTTCGTGCCGAACTGGGTCTCGAAGCCGTCCGCGGTGAGGCCGAACGGCGGCGCCATCACGCCGGCATTGGCGATCACCAGGTCGAACGGGCGGCCAGCCGCGACCAGTGCGTCGGCGCAGGCCCGGACGCTGGCCAGCGAGCCGAGATCGAGTGCAATCAGTTCGAGGCCACCGCCACCAGTGGCATCGGCGCGCACTTGCGCGGTCGCCGTTTCCGCCTTGGCGAGGTCACGGGCGGCACCGACCACCTGCGCGCCCCGGGCGGCCAGGCTGCGCGCCGTCTCGACGCCGAGCCCGGCTGAGACGCCGGTGACCAGAATGCGCTTGCCGCGGAGGTCGACGCCAGCGAGCACGTCGTCGGTGGTGGAAGTGGCACTGAAAGGTCCTGCCATGATAGCTCCTTGTGTTTGGCACGACGCGCCTCCGAGCTGATCGAGCTTTGTCGAACGGCGCTTTGAGGGTATAAATGGAGGCCGTCTCCGTTTAAATACGGAGGCTCCCTCCGTTTATCAAGAGGTAACCCGTAAAATGGCACAGGAGGCCAAGCCGAAGGCCGTTCGCGGACCACGGATCGATGCGCGGCGCAATCGTCAGCGGCTGTTGGAAACGGCAAAGGCGACATTCGCCGAAAAGGGCGAGGCGGCCGGTCTCGAGGAGATCGCGCGGCTCGCGGGCGTCGGAATCGGGACGCTATATCGCCACTTCCCCACCCGCGACGCATTGGTCGAGGCGGTCTATCGCAACGAGACACAGCAGCTTGCCGAGGCCGCTGCGGAACTTGCGACCACACATGCCCCGGTGGAGGCCTTGCGCGCCTGGATGCGAATCTTCGTCGATCACATTGCGACGAAGCAACTGATGGCGGGTGTGCTGGGTTCGATTGTTGGCGACTGTTCGGACCTCTATGCCGATGCTGGCACGCAGATCAAAACTGCGATGGCAATGCTGGTCGACCGCGCCGTTGCCAATGGCGACATCCGCCTCGATCTCGATCCGCTCGACATGTTGCGCGCACTGGCCGGCGTGGCCAGTGTCAGCGCAGGCCCTAATTGGGAAGCCAGCGCGAAGCGGCTCGTCGATATCCTGATCGCCGGCGTTCGCACGCCGGGCGGCGAGGGGCAATGACTAAGTAGGGAATAAAAGATTGCTCCCGGCACGCGCCCGATGATTTCTGAAGCGTGAGCGCGTCCGAGAAACGAGCTTTTAAACGTCCAGCAATTCCTCGTTGGCGAATTCCGCCTTGTCCGAGATGAACGCAAACCGCGCTTCGGCCTTGGTGCCCATCAGGCGCTCAACGGAGTCGGCAGTGCCGTCGCGGTCTTCCGGCAGCAGCTGCACGCGCAGCAAGGTGCGGCGCGCCGGGTCCATGGTGGTTTCCTTCAGCTGCGCCGGCATCATTTCGCCGAGACCTTTGAAGCGACCGACATCGACCTTGGCATTGGCGTTGAATTCGCTCTTCAGCAACGCGTCCTTGTGCGCATCGTCGCGCGCATAGACCGTCTTGCTGCCATGGGTCAGGCGGTAGAGTGGGGGGACTGCGAGATAGAGATGCCCTTCATCGATCATCTTTGGCATCTGCCGGTAGAAGAAGGTGATCAGCAGTGACGCGATGTGGGCGCCGTCGACGTCGGCGTCGGTCATGATGATGATGCGCGAATAGCGCAGGTCTTCTTCGCGGTAATGCGCGCCGGTGCCGGCGCCGATTGCCTGCATGAGGTCTGATATCTGCGCGTTGGCCGTCAGCTTTTCCTTGGTCGCGGAAGCGACGTTGAGGATTTTGCCGCGCAGCGGCAGGATCGCCTGCGTCTTGCGGTCACGCGCCTGTTTGGCGCTGCCGCCTGCCGAGTCGCCCTCGACGATGAACAGCTCGGAGCCTTCGGTCGCGGTATTGGTGCAGTCGGCGAGCTTGCCGGGCAGGCGCAGCTTCTTCACCGCGGTCTTGCGCGAGGTTTCCTTCTCCGCGCGGCGGCGCAGACGCTCGTCGGCGCGCTCCAGCACGAATTCGAGCAGCTTGTTGGCCTGCACCGGATTGCCGGACAGCCAATGGTCGAACGGATCCTTGATGGCCTGTTCGACGATCTTCTGGGCTTCGGCGGTGGCGAGACGATCCTTGGTCTGGCCCTGGAATTCCGGTTCACGCACGAACACCGACAGCATCACGGCGGCGCCGACCATCACGTCTTCCGAAGTGATGGTGCCGGACCGCTTGCCCTGGCCGACGCGCTCGGCGTGGTCCTTCAATCCGCGCAGCATGGCGCTGCGCATGCCGGCTTCATGGGTGCCGCCATCGGGCGTCGGCACGGTGTTGGTATAGGACGACATGAAGCCGTCGGCGTCCGCGGTCCAGGCCACAGCCCATTCGCAGGCGCCATGGGCGCCGTTGCGGCCGGATTTGCCGGAGAAGATTTCCGGATGCACCAGCGTATCGGCATGGATCGCCGCGGCGAGATAGTCCTTGAGGCCGCCGGGGAAGTGGAATTCGTCCTCGGCCGGAGTGTCCTCGAGGCCTTTGAGCAGTTCCGGATCGCACTTCCAGCGGATCTTCACGCCGCCGAACAGATAGGCCTTGGAGCGCGCCATCTTGAACAGGCGCTGCGGCTTGAAGGCCGCCTTGGCGCCGAAGATGTCGGTATCCGGCTTGAAGCGCACGCGGGTGCCGCGGCGATTATGAACCTTGCCGAGATCCTCAAGCTTGCCCTGCGGAATGCCGCGGGCAAACGTCATCTTGTAGAGCTGCTGGTTGCGCGCGACCTCAACCTCGAGCAGCGAGGAGAGGGCGTTGACCACGGAGACGCCGACACCGTGCAGACCGCCCGAGGTCTCGTAGACCTTGGAGTCGAATTTGCCGCCGGCATGCAGCGTGCACATGATGACTTCGAGGGCGGATTTTTTTGGATGTTTCGGATGCGGATCGACCGGGATGCCGCGGCCGTTGTCCGACACCGACAGGAAGCCGTCGGCGGTGAGTTCCACCTCGATGAAGGTCGCATGGCCAGCCAGCGCCTCGTCCATCGAGTTGTCGATCACTTCGGCGAACAGGTGATGCAGCGCCTTTTCGTCGGTGCCGCCGATATACATGCCCGGGCGACGCCGGACCGGCTCAAGGCCTTCGAGGACCTCGATATCCGCGGCTGTATAGCCGTCTTCGGCATTGGCGGAGCGGGTGGACGCCTTCGGTGCCGCAGCCGATTTTGGCGCGCCGGCGCCACCAAAAAGATCAGCTTTCGCGTTTGATTTCTGTGCCTTGGCCATATGTCTTAAAGTTTTGTCTCGGTTGGCGCCGCGCGAGGCGCGGCGAATCGTTGCTGTGACTATGCCACGTTCAGGTTGGCAATGTGGCTGCGACCTCGGGGCTCATGCGGCCGTGCCAGAGCGCTCGGTGCGTAGCACAATCACAACGAACAGGGCCATGGCTGCGAGCATGATCAGTGAACCGATGATCGGAATGGCCATATAAGCGTGGTTGGCGAGCAGGGTGATGCCGATGCCGACAGGGAACATGATGCCGCCGACGATGTGCATCGTGCCTTGGACCTTGGCCAGTAGCGAGCGTCCGGCCAGGGGAATCAGGCGGTAATACAACCCGAACAGGAACAGCAGCACGCCGCCGACAAGGTTGAGATGCGCATGCGCGGGGCTCAGCAGGAAGTCCTGGCGTATGCCCATCACGATGCCGGCGACCATCCCGATCAGCAATACCAGCGCGCTCACGCACATCATCAGCGATCCGATCATCTTCAATCCTTTGCGTTCTTGATTTTGACAGCCGGGCGGGAAATCAACCCCGCGGCGGTACAGAGTTGCCATTGGGTAAGCCGGTCTCTGACCTTGGACGCAGAAGCCGGGAAAAGGTTCAAATTTACCGGTGGGCACCCGCACCGCGGCTATCGGCCCTCAGATGTTGTGACTTGATGTGATCGGCGCCGCCGGATTACCTGTCGCGGGCGTTTGAAGGTTAAAGCGGTTCGCGGCCAATCCGGCCGGGCCAGAGCCGTAAAGGGACACTCTCCATATGGAAGGCTGGATGCACGGGCTGATCGAATTCGTGCGCCAGAACCAGGTCTGGGCGGCGCCGATCGTCCTGCTGCTGGCCTTCGGGGAATCGCTCGCTTTCATCTCCCTACTGCTGCCGGCCTGGGGCGCGCTGGTGGCCATCGGCGCACTGGTCGGCGCGAGCGGCATCAGCTTCTGGCCGGTGTTGATTGCCGGCGCTCTCGGCGCGGCGCTCGGCGACTGGCTCTCCTATTGGTTCGGCTTCAGATACAAGGACCAGGTCGCCCAGATCTGGCCGCTGTCCAAATTTCCCGACCTGCTTCCGCGCGGCGAAGCCTTCGTCAAAAAATGGGGCGTGCCCAGCATTTATATCGGCCGCTTCTTCGGCCCATTGCGGGCCTCCGTGCCGCTGGCCGCCGGCATTTTCGAAATGCCGTATTGGCGTTTCCAAGTTGCCAACTTCACCTCGGCCTTTATCTGGGCGGGCGTCCTGCTGCTGTTCGGCGACGGCCTGTCGATGACCGTGGAATGGCTCTGGAAGCTGAAGTAGTCCGGCGGGGAATAACCGCTGCGCCCGGGTGTTCAACGGGCTGACATGTCGCGGTGTCTGAATGCCGCGACATCTCGCAGAAGTCATCGAACGCTGGTAGATAGTTCCGCCAGCCCCCGCCTGTCACTGCTTCACCCCGGAGAACATCATGGACCTGTCACGCCGTCACGCCCTTGCCGGAGCCGCCGCGCTCGCCGCATCTCCATTGCTCACCGCAGGCTCTGCCAAAGCCTCCGCTCCGCCGGCCGACAAGCAGGCGCCGAGCTTCTATCGCTACAAGGTCGGTGATGCGCAGGTGAACGCGATTTCCGACGGCGCCAACACCTTTCCGCTGGCTGACACTTTCGTGCTCAACGCCAAGAAGGATGAGGTCAACGCCGCGCTCGACAAGGCCTTCCTGCCGAAGGACAAGATGACCATCCACTTTGCGCCGCTGGTCATCAACACTGGCGGCAAGTTGGTGGTGATCGATACGGGCAACGGCCCCGGCGCCCTCGCGGCGACCAAGGGCAATGTCGGCCAGTTCGCCAACAACATGGCCGCCGCTGGTATCGACGCCAAGAACGTCGACATGGTCGTGATCTCGCATTTCCACGGCGATCACGTGAACGGGCTTCTTGCCGCCGACGGCACGCCGGCTTTTCCAAATGCCGAAGTCCTCGTCCCGGCCGCCGAGTGGAAGTACTGGAACGACGATGGCGAACTGGCCAAGGCCGCCAATGACCGCATGAAGGGTCTGTTCGCCAGCAACCGCAAGCTCTTCAACGATGGGTTGAAGAAGAAGGTCACGCCCTATGAGTGGGGCAAGGATGTCGCACCGGGCCTGCTCGCCGTGGAGTCGGTCGGCCATACGCCGGGCCACACGTCGTTCGTGCTGTCGTCCGGCAGCGACAAGCTGTTCATTCAGTCCGACGTCACCAACCATCCGTCGCTGTTCGTCACCAATCCCGGCTGGCATCTGATGTTCGACCAGGATCCGGCACAGGCGGAAACGACGCGCCGCAAGGTCTATGACATGCTGGTGGCCGAGAAGATGCGTGTGCAGGGCTTCCACTATCCATTCCCGGCCAACGGTTTCGTCGAGAAGGATGGCAGTGGTTATCGGCTGGTGCCGGCCCCATGGAGCC
Source organism: Tardiphaga robiniae (assembly GCF_013359755.1). Lineage (GTDB taxonomy): Bacteria > Pseudomonadota > Alphaproteobacteria > Rhizobiales > Xanthobacteraceae > Tardiphaga > Tardiphaga robiniae. The sequence continues at coordinate 115,445 of NZ_JABMCJ010000093.1, forward strand.
CGGTGATCTAAACGAAGCCTGGCAAATTTCCCGGCCTGCGCTGCAGTGCAGGCCGGCTGGCCTCGTAAACACCCATCGCCTCCGTCGGTGCGTCGTGCCAGTCTCTGCGCCGGAGTCGCGCCAACAGCGACCATGCAAAGCAAGGGGAGAAGACTTCATGGATCTGTCACGACGACACGCACTGGCGGGTGCCGCCGCGCTCGCAGCGACGCCACTGCTTTCATCGGCCCCGGCAAAGGCATCCGCACCGCCGGCCGATAAGCAGGCGCCGAGTTTCTATCGCTACAAGGTCGGCGATATCCAGGTGAACGCCATTTCCGATGGTGCGGCGACGTTTCCGCTGGCCGATACCTATATTTCCAACGCCAAACGCGATGATATCAATGCCGTGCTCGCCAGGGCATTTCTGCCGAAAGATCAGATCACCAACTTCTATGCGCCATTGGTGATCAACACCGGTGGCAAGCTGGTGGTGATCGACACCGGCAACGGGCCGGGCGCCTATGCCAGTAGCAAGGGCAATGTCGGTCAGTTCATTACCAACATGACGGCGGCAGGGATCGATCCAAAGATGATCGACATGGTCGTGATCTCGCACTTCCATGGCGATCATGTGAACGGCCTGCTGACGGCGGACGGCGTGCTGGCGTTTCCCAATGCCGAAGTGCTGGTGCCGGCAGTAGAGTGGAAGTTCTGGATGGACGACGGCGAGATGGGCCGTGCCACCGGCGATCGCATGACCGGTCTGTTCAAGAACAATCGGCGGGTGTTCGAGGCCGGGTTGAAGAAGAAGGTTACGCCCTATGAATGGGGCAAGGACGTCGCGCCCGGGCTGCTGGCTGTCGCCTCGATCGGGCACACGCCGGGCCACACGTCCTATGTGCTGTCGTCCGGATCGGACAAGGTCTTCATCCAGTCGGACGTCACCAACCTTCCGGCGCTATTCGCCGCCAATCCCGGCTGGCACGTGAATTTCGACCAGGATCCGGTGCAGGCCGAAGCCACCCGCCGCAAGGTCTATGACATGCTGGTCGCCGACAGGATGCGGGTGCAAGGCTTCCACTATCCGTTCCCGGCCAACGGTTTCGTCGAGAAGGATGGCAACGGCTACCGCGTCGTGCCGGCACCGTGGAGCCCGGTTCTCTGAGGTCTGCGCTCTGGTGATCTTGACGGATCGCGGGCGCGGCCCTATGACCGCGCCCATGATCAACCTTGCGACCAGCATCATCGCCCGCCGCCGCCGCATTCTCGCGGCAGGTGGAGATATGTGCGCATAAGCGTTTCGATCTCTCACTGCCGCCGGATATGGTCCGCGGCAGTCTTTCTCCCAAACAGCAGCGCGACCCATCCGGCGGCCTTCACTCAGGAAGGAGCCCGCCATGTATACGCCGCCCAAATTTCAGACCGACCGGACTGACGCACTTGCGTTTGCGGACGCGCGCGGCTTCGGCACGGTCTGCGCCTTCGATGGCAGGAAGCCGATCGCCTCCGCGGTGCCTTTCTGCCTCGACTACGGCAATGACGGCACGCCGCGTCTGGCCTTTCACCTTGCGCGACAAAATCCGCTGCTCAAGCTTGCAGACGGCGTGACGCCATGGGCCATGGCCATCCTGGGCGCTGATGCCTATGTGTCGGCCGACTGGTACGTATCGCCCGATCAGGTGCCGACCTGGCTCTATCAGGCGGTCCATCTCACCGGACCGGTGCGCATCCTGTCTGGTGGTGAACTGGGCCCGCATCTTGACGTGCTGAGCGCAAGGTTCGAAACACGGCTGGCGCCGAAGAAGCCCTGGACCTCCGATAAGATGGCGGCGGGGCGGCTTGAGGCGATGAAGAAGGCGATCGTCGGTGTGGTGATGACAGTGGACGAGGTCGAGGGTAGCTCCAAGCTCAACCAGCACAAGTCAGATGCCGATCATCTGGCTGTCATGAGCGCACTGGCGCTGCGGCCGGAGCCTGCCGCGTTCGAGATTTCAAATGCGATGCGCAAATTGCGGCCGCATTTGTTTGCGGAAGAGACGACACAATTGACTGCTATGGCTGAGGCCGAAGGATTTATGGGATGAGCACGAAGAAGAAAATCGGCATTCTCGGTGCGTCCGGTTACACCGGAGCCGAACTGGTGCGGCTGCTGCTGCGTCATCCCAAGGTCGAACTCGTGCTGCTGACAGCCGACCGGCGTGCCGGTCAGGCGATGGGCGACGTGTTCCCGCAATTCGCCCCCTATGAGCTGCCTACGCTTGTGAGCATCGACTCCGTCGACTGGACGATCATCGGCCTCGATCTGGTGTTCTGCGCGCTGCCGCATGCGACGACGCAGAAGGTGCTGCAGGATTTGCTGGCCAAGGCGCCGGAGACCAAGGTGGTGGATCTGTCGGCCGACTTCCGGCTCGAGGACGCAGCCGCCTATGCGAAGTGGTATGGCCACGAACATCATGCGCTGGAGCTGCAGAAGGAAGCCGTCTACGGCCTCGTCGAGCTCTATCGGCGCGACATCAAGAAGGCGCGGCTCATCGCCAATCCCGGCTGCTACACATCATGCGCGATCCTTCCGCTGGTGCCGCTCTTGAAGGCGCGCGCCATCGAGACCGATGAGATCGTCATCGACGCCAAGTCCGGCATGACGGGAGCAGGGCGTTCCGCCAAGGAAGAGATGCTGTTCTCCGAAGTGTCTGAAGGCTTCAACGCCTATGGCGTCGGGCATCATCGGCATATGGCGGAGCTCGATCAGGAGTTTTCCAAAGCCGCTGGCAAGGAGGTTGTCGTCAGCTTCACGCCGCATCTCTTGCCGCAGAACCGCGGCATTCTCTCGACCATCTATGTGCGTGGCCGGCGGGGCAAGACGGCGCAGGATCTCCACGAGGTGCTGGTGAAGCAGTATGAGAAAGAGCCGTTCGTGCACATCCTGCCATTCGGCAAGACGCCGCATTCGCGGCACGTGCGCGGCTCCAACATGACCTTCATCGGCGTTGCCGCTGACCGTATCCCGGGCCGCGCGATCATCGTCTCGACCCTCGACAACCTGACCAAGGGCGCATCGGGGCAGGCGGTGCAGAACATGAATCTGGTGCTTGGCTTTGCCGAGACGCTGGGCATCGATCAGCCCGCGATGTTCCCGTAGAGAGCGCGCATACACCTTGGCCCGCATTGCAGGCCGGGTGACGACAGCGAGAGACAACAGAAAAGGCCCGAATTTGCGTTCGGGCCTTTTTTCTATGCTCTTGTCACTTCGCCGCTCCCGGCTTCGGTGCGCGCTCCTTGAACAGTTCACTCAGTGTCTGCGCCGCCTCAATGGCGCGCGGGAAACCGGCATGGACGGTCGTCAGATAGACGATCTCCTTCAGCTCTTCCTCTTTCACGCCGGCGTTGAGCGCGTAGTTCGCATGGATCTTCATGAACGGCCGATGCCCCAGCGCCGCGAAAGCGGCGACGGCTGCTAGCTGTCGCGTGCGCGCGTCGAGAACCGGCCGCGCCCAGACGTCGCCGAGTGCGTAGCCCGTGATCGCATCGGCGAGAAATGGAAATTCGGCGCGCAGGTCTTCGAGGGTCGGCTGGCTGCTGCCGGCATTGAGTGATCGAACAACCTCGTCGCCGCGTCGCAGGCGTTCTTCCGTCGTCTCCGCGCGAAGGCTTGCCGTGGATGCCAGCACGCAGAAAGCCGCAACGAAAGCGGTCGTTCGATATGACATGATCGCTTCTCCCTGTTTTTCTCGCCGCGTGAATGTTGCGACAGCGGACAAGCATTGGGGCATGTCGCACGGCCGGCGTTAGACCGATCCTGCCGATCTCTTGTCCAATCCTCTAAGGCGGCGAAAGGACGCAGGGGCCAAACAAAACGGCCCGAACTTGCGTTCGGGCCGTTCGCTTTTGATCTGTAAGTGACGTTTACGCGGCTGCCGACTTGGCGGTCGGGACTTCCGAGATGGTCTTCAGGATCTGCGAAGCGATCTGGTAGGGGTCGCCCTGGGAGTTAGGGCGACGGTCTTCCAGATAGCCCTTGTACTCATTCTTGACGAAGGAGTGCGGGACGCGGATCGATGCGCCGCGGTCCGCGATGCCGTAGCTGAACTTGTTCCACGGAGCCGTTTCGTGCTTGCCGGTCAGACGCTTGTCGTTGTCCGGGCCGTAGACGTTGATGTGGTCCATCAGGTTCTTGTCGAACTGGGCCATCAAAGCTTCGAAGTAAGCCTTGCCGCCGACCGTACGCATGTATTCGGTCGAGAAGTTGGCGTGCATGCCCGAGCCATTCCAGTCGGTATCGCCGAGCGGCTTGCAGTGGAATTCGATGTCGATGCCGTACTTCTCCGTCAGGCGGAGCAGCAGGTAACGCGCGATCCACATTTCGTCAGCGGCCTTCTTGGAGCCCTTGCCGAAGATCTGGAATTCCCACTGGCCCTTCGCCACTTCGGCGTTGATGCCTTCGTGGTTGATGCCGGCTTCGAGGCAGAGGTCGAGATGTTCTTCGACGATCTCGCGGGCAATTGAGCCGACGTTTTTGAAGCCGACGCCGGTGTAGTAGGGGCCCTGCGGCGCGGGATAGCCATCCTCGGGGAAACCGAGCGGACGGCCGTTCTCGTAGAAGAAGTATTCCTGTTCGAAGCCGAACCAGGCGCCGGCATCGTCGAGAATGGTGGCGCGCTTGTTGGTCGAGTGCGGGGTGACGCCATCCGGCATCATGACTTCGCACATCACCAGGGCGCCGTTCTCACGGGCCGCATCCGGATAGATCGCAACCGGCTTCAGCACGCAATCGGAGCTGTGGCCTTCGGCCTGCATGGTCGACGAACCGTCGAAGCCCCACAGCGGGAGCTGTTCGAGGGTCGGGAAATCTTCGAATTCCTTGATCTGCGTCTTGCCACGCAGGTTCGGAACCGGCGTGTAACCGTCGAGCCAAATATACTCGAGCTTATACTTTGTCATGCGGGTCTCTCATGAGTTGGCGATGCGTAGGGCGTGAGCCCTGAGCTTGCCGGCGGGCGGACGCAAAATCCGCCCCCAGCGGCGCTGCATATAAAGCACGTAGTATGCCAACTTGTCGCGGTGCAACGCTTTTGTGACGAAAAGCGCGGCGCGTCCCCAGTGAGGCTGTCATTCGCTGTCTGGAGAGCGCATCGGAGGCCGGGAATCGGTCCAGATTCGTGGATTTTTCAGAGGAATTCAGCCGCGCGCGAAAATGTTGACTGCCCAATTCCCTTGCAGGCTATTTTTGACCGGAACTTTTCTGCCTTTCAGACGCTCAAATGAGAGGTCCGGCGCTGCGTAGGCGGCTTCAAAACCTGCGCGCCCAAAGCGCACGTCCATCGAGTGCGCATATTGTAGCCATTTGGATGCTTCTTACGAGGCAGTCGGCACAAAAGAAGGGCGCCTCTGTTACAATGATGATCCGAAAAGGAAAAAACAGATCAGAGGAAGGAAGAGAAGCGATGCCGACGTCTCAAACGCATCACCCCCATACCGCTAAAATCTACCAATTCCCGGCTGGCGGCCGTGCATCGGTCGGACCGCGGGGACGGCTCAGTAAGCCGCTGGACCTGCGTGCCTCGACCGTGAAAACCGTGGCCGACTATGACAGCTGGTACCACGAGGCTGCCATCCAGGAAGCCAACCGGACCTACGAACATTGACGGTGCCTGGTCGACAGCAAGGTTCACCGCCCCAGGCGCGGTTTATCGACGACGATCAAGGGCTGAAACAGCGATGTTTCAGCCCTTTTTCATGACCGGCAACCGGGTTGGCGTCAGACGCCGAAGATCGACCAGCCGAGCCGCTTCGTGAGCGCTTCGAGCGCAATGCGGCCGAGATGCGAATTGCCGTGCTTGTCGAGACCCGGCGCCCAGACTGCGATCGACGCCTTGCCGGGCGCGACCGCGATAATGCCGCCGCCGACACCGCTTTTGCCGGGCAGGCCGACGCGATAGGCGAACTCGCCCGAGCCGTCGTAATGACCGCACATCAGCATCAGCGCATTGATACGACGTGCGCGCTCCGAGGAGACGACCGACAGACCGGTCGAGGGATTGCGGCCCGAATAAGCGAGGTAGCGCGTCGCCATGGCCAACTGCCGACACGACATCGCGATCGCGCAGTGGTGGAAATAGACGCCGAGCGTGAAGTCGACGGGATTTTCGACCACGCCGAACGACTTCATATAGTTCGCCAGCGCGGTGTTGCGAAAGCCGGTGCGTTTCTCGGACGCGGCGACCGTCTCATCGATCACGATGGAGCTGTCGCCGGACAGAAACTGCATGAAACGCAGGATTTCGCCGATCGCCTCGCGCGGCTGATGGCCGGACAGGATGACATCGGTGACGGCGATGGCGCCGGCATTGATGAAGGGGTTACGCGGCACGCCGCGCTCCCGTTCGAGCTGGACGATGGAGTTGAACGGGTTACCCGATGGCTCGCGGCCGACATGTTTCCAGAGCCGGTCGCCGACCATGCCGAGCGCCAGCGTCAGTGTGAAGACTTTCGAGATGCTCTGGATCGAGAACGGCACATCGGCGTCGCCGGCGGCTGCGACGTGGCCGTCGGCATCGATGACCACAAGACCGAACTGGTTGGGATCGACACCCGCCAGTTCCGGAATATAGCTCGCGACGTCGCCGCGGTCCGTTCGCTGCGCCATCTCGTCGGCAATTTCCTTGACGACGAGATCGAGACTTGGGGCAGCGTGGTTCATTGCAGATCAATCTGGCGAGAAGAAGCGTTAGTACGGAATCCGCAGGATCGCGATGGCGAGGACCGCCTGGGCGATGAAGCCGACCACGAAGGCCAGCGTGCGGAAAATCGGCAGGCCGAGTGTGTAGACGATCAGATGCACTACGCGCGACCAGAAATAGACCGCGCAGGCCAGAACAGTAGTCGGGGTCGAAACGTCCGCAGCATTCAGGATCAGCACCAGCGGCGCGAAGATGATGAGATTCTCGACGGCATTGTCATGGGCGAACATCATCCGGTTGGCCCATTCGGCCTGCGGCCTGTCGGTGCGCGTCGGGTTGGCCATGACGCCGGTGACACCGCGGACCATGATGCGGTTCAGCATATAAGGCACCCAGAGCAGGCCTGTGAGAATCACGGTCAGTGTCAGCCAGAACAATTCGCGCGTCATCCGGGTATCCTTTCAGTCGAAATTCCCGCGGAAAACGCGGAGATGGTCATGCAAAACACACGCGCCGCAAGCGGATGCGACGCGTCCTTGCTGAAATCATAGACGTTTGCTGTGACGACGCCAAGCAAGCGCGGAGGAGGCGGGCCGTTACGCCCGCACCCGCACATAACTGCCCGGGGCGTCTTCCAGTGCGGGGAATGCGTCGGTGCCGACATGGCGGGCAGGAACTTCCTCACCATCGATGCCGGAGAGCCACTCCCGCCAGTTCGGCCACCACGAGCCAGCATGTTCCTGCGCGGTCTTCATCCAGTCGGCAAGATCGGTGGCGTGGGCGTTGTCGTTGGTCCAGTACTGGTACTTGCCGGAGGCTGGCGGATTGACCACGCCAGCGATATGGCCGGAGCCGGACAACACGTATTTCACCGGACCGCCGAAGAATTGCGAGCCGTACAGCACCGATTGCGCCGGCGCGATGTGGTCCTCGCGGGTGGCGAGATTGTAGACAGGCACCTTGACCTTGGAGAGATCAAGTCGGGTGTTGTCGAGGATCATGTTGCCGGTCGAGAGCTTGTTCTCGAGATAGCAGTTGCGCAGATAGAACGAGTGGTTTGCCGCCGGCATCCGCGTCGCATCCGAATTCCAGTGCAGCAGATCGAAGGCCGAAGGCGGCTTGCCCTTGAGGTAGTTGTTGACCACGTAGGACCAGATTAGGTCGTTCGAGCGCAGCATGTTGAAGGCCATGGCCATCTTGCTGCCTTCCAGCACGCCTGCCGCCTGCATGTCCTTTTCCAGCGCCGAGATCTGATCCTCGTCGACGAACACCATGAGGTCGCCGGCATGGGTGAAGTCGACTTGCGCGGCCAGGAATGTTGCCGATGCCACGCGAACGCGGCGCTTCTCGGCGAGCCAGGCCAGCGTCGAGGCGAGTAGGGTGCCGCCGACGCAATAGCCAATGGTGTGGACCGTCATCTCGCCGGTGACCTGCTCGATCACGTCCATCGCGGTCAGCGGGCCTTCCTTCATATAGTCGTCGAAGGTCTTGGTGCCGAGGCGCTTGTCGGGGTTGACCCAGGAGATCACGAACACCGAGACGCCCTGATCGACGGCCCACTTGATGAAGGATTTCTCGGGCTTGAGATCGAGGATGTAGAACTTGTTGATCCAGGGCGGCACGATCAGGAGCGGCGTGCGCAGCACGTTTTCGGTTGCCGGCTGATACTGGATCAGCTGCATCACCTCGTTCTGGAAAATCACCTTGCCCGGCGTCGTCGCCATGTTGACGCCGACTTCGAGGTTTTTCGGATCGGATTGGCGGATGCGGATCGAGCCGCGGCCGGCCTCGATATCCTCGGCCAGCATGGTCATGCCGCGCATCAGGTTGCTGCCGTTCGACATCACCGTCTCGCGCAGTACTTCCGGATTGGTCAGCACGAAATTCGACGGCGCCATCGCATTGGTGATCTGCTGGACGTAGAACTCCGCCTTCTTGCGGGTATGCGCATCGAGCCCCTCGGCATTCTTGACGAGGTCGTGGGCCCATTGCGTCGTGAGCAGATAGGCCTGCATGACGAAATCGAAGAACTGGTTCGATTTCCATTCGGGATCGCTGAAGCGCTTGTCGCGCGGCGCTGCCTCGATAGCGGGCAGGCTGGCTTCGCCGACCATCCGGCGCATCGCCGAGCCCCAGAGGTCGAGATAGGCCTTGCCGAGCTTCATCTGCAATTCGGCGGCGCGCTTGTCGTCGGACAGCCAGTAATTGGCGACGATGCTGAAGGTCTTGATCAGCTCCGTCAGCTCGTTCGGCGGCTTGTCGACGGTCTCGCCACTTTGGCGCGGTTGCAAATAGGCGGCCAAGGCCTTGCCGCCATTCTCCATCGCCTTGGCCATGTTGAGCGCAAAAGCTTCGGGATTGAACGGTTTGGCGGACGCGTCGCCCGAGATTTTGTCGTTAGCAGCTTTGGCGTCGGCGGCAACTTCGGTCATGGCGCAACAACAGCTTCATTCCAGTCGGGCAACGGTACGTCACCACGCAAATCGATGATGGCACAGTTCGCGGATTGCCGCAGGATTCGATGTGCTGCACCGCGTCATGTATTCGGCTTTGGGTCTTGCTTCCGTCATATTGAAGATCCAAGCCTTTAGCGTCTTCTCCCGGCATTAATCGTTTGTGACCAGATTGGTTGGATGGTGCGCTGCGATAGGGATGAAATCGATTCTAATGCGATGTAGGGTTGTGGCGTGACGCGTAGAGGCACATTCAGGGCGATCGGTGGTCGCAGCGGGCGGGCGGCGACAGCGGCCGCCCTCCTGGCGCTGGGGCTTGGCTTGCCTCTGGGCGGCTGCGCGTCGACCATCGCCGACATGCCCATGGTAGGCACACCCGCGGGCGCTCCGGCGCGTCCGGCCGAGGTGGGGACCTATCTGCCGGTTCACGACCTGCCGACCACCCGCGAAGGCACCGCCATGGCGCCGGCGGACCAGGCCAAGATGCAGGCCGAACTGACTGCCGCCCGCGATCGCCAGGCCGTCGTGCTGCCGGCCAAACCGGCGGCCAAATAGTCAAAACTGCCCGTCGTGACTGGTGTCACCGGGCTTCCGTGATAAAAAGAAGCGATTCAACCGCATGATGAAGCGGTTCTGGAGCCCGATCCCATGGAAGAATTCTACCGCATCCGCCGATTGCCGCCCTATGTGTTCGAACAGGTCAACCGGGCCAAGGCCGCCGCGCGAAACGCTGGCGCCGATATCATCGACCTCGGCATGGGCAATCCGGATCTTGCGACCCCGCCGCATGTGATCGAGAAGCTCAAGGAGACCCTGGGCAAGCCGCGCACCGACCGCTATTCGGCCTCGAAGGGCATCACCGGCCTGCGCAAGGCCCAGGCCGGCTATTACGAGCGCCGCTTTGGCGTGAAGCTCAATCCGGACACCCAGGTGGTGGCGACGCTGGGCTCCAAGGAAGGCTTCGCCAACGTCGCCCAGGCGATCACCGCGCCCGGCGACGTCGTGCTGTGCCCCAATCCGAGCTACCCGATCCATGCCTTCGGCTTCTTGATGGCCGGCGGCGTGATCCGCTCGGTGCCCTCCGAGCCGACGCCGGATTTCTTTGCAGCCGTCGAGCGCGCCATCATCCATTCGATCCCGAAGCCGATCGCGCTGATCGTCTGTTATCCGTCGAACCCGACGGCGCAGGTGGCGAGCCTCGATTTCTACAAGGACCTCGTGGCCTTCGCGAAGAAGCACGAGATCTACATCCTCTCGGATCTCGCTTATGCCGAGGTCTATTTCGACGATAAGAACCCGCCACCCTCGGTGCTGCAGGTACCAGGCGCGATGGACGTCACCGTCGAATTCACCTCGATGTCGAAGACCTTCTCCATGGCCGGCTGGCGCATGGGCTTTGCGGTCGGCAACGAGCGCATCATTGCCGCGCTGACGCGGGTGAAATCCTATCTCGACTACGGCGCATTCACGCCTGTGCAGGTCGCGGCAACTGCCGCGCTGAACGGCCCCGACGACTGCATCCGCGAGATGCGCGATGTCTATCGCAAGCGCCGCGATGCGATGGTGGAGTCTTTCGGCCGCGCTGGCTGGGACATTCCGCCGCCCTCGGCGTCGATGTTCGCCTGGGCGCCGCTGCCGGAGAAATTCCGCGAAGTCGGCAGCATGCAGTTTGCAACGCTTCTCGTTGAAAAGTCCGGCGTGGTGGTATCTCCCGGCGTCGCCTTCGGCGAGCATGGCGAAGGTTACGTCCGCATCGCGATGGTCGAGAACGAACAGCGCATTCGCCAGGCTGCCCGCGGCATCCGCCGCTTCCTTGAAAGCGGTCTCGAAACGTTGCACAACGTGGTTCCTCTCGCCAACCGGCGATAGGCGTGATCCCCGAAAACCGGCAACCGGTTTTCGGACCGGTCATCGCTCAACAAGAATTCCGACAGGTCTGAAGCTTAATGGTCGCACCCCTCAAAGTGGGTATCGCGGGACTCGGCACCGTTGGTGCCGAAGTCGTCCGTCTCATCGAACAGCAGAACTCGATTTTGGCCGCGCGCTGCGGTCGTGGCGTCAAGGTGGTTGCTGTCACCGCGCGCTCCAAGAGCAAGAAGCGCAGCGTTGATCTGCGCGGCATCGACTGGATGAAGGATCCGCTCGCGGTTGCGCAGCATCCCGATGTCGAGTGCTTCGTCGAACTGATGGGCGGCGTTGGCGATCCCGCGCTGTCGTCGATCGAGGCGGCGCTGCGCGCCGGCAAGTCGGTCGTGACCGCGAACAAGGCACTGATCGCCAAGCATGGCCTGAAGCTAGCCACATCGGCTGAGAAGCACGGCGGCGCGCTGAACTACGAGGCCGCCGTCGCTGGCGCCATTCCGATCGTCAAGACCATCCGCGAAGGTCTTGTCGGCACCGATATCAATCGCGTCTACGGTATTCTCAACGGCACCTGCAACTACATCCTGTCCCGGATGGAGCTGGAGGGCCTGTCCTTCGAGGAATGCCTTAAAGACGCGCAGCGGCTTGGCTACGCCGAGGCCGAGCCGTCCTTCGACGTCGATGGCCACGACACCGCCCAGAAGCTGGCCATTCTCGCCAGCCTCGCATTCGGGACCAAGGTCGCGCAGAGCGCTGTTTCGGTCGAGGGCATTTCATCCATCGCCGCTGAAGATCTGCGCGCTGCTGCAGAGCTCGGCTATCGCGTGAAGCTGCTGGGCGTTGCCATGCGCACCGCGACTGGCATCGAACAGCGCGTGCATCCAACCATGGTGCCGCTGTCGTCTTCCATTGCGCAGGTCATGGGCGTCACTAACGCCGTCACGGTTGATGGCGCAGGCATTGCGCCGATTACACTGGTCGGTCCCGGCGCTGGCGGCGCCGCGACGGCGTCTGCGGTTCTTGCCGATATCGCCGATGTCGCACGCAATGTGCGTGCGCTGCCGTTTGGTCGGCCGGTTGAGAAGCTCAAGACCACCACCAAGGCGCCGATGGAACGCCACGAAGGTGGCTATTACATCCGCCTGATGGCGCGCGATCTTGCCGGCACGGCCGCACGCATCGCAACGCGTCTGGCCGAGCAGAAGATCTCGCTGGAGTCGATTGTGCAGCGCCATCCCAACGGCGGCATCGAGCCGGTCGGCAAGAGCACGAAATCGTCACCGGTGCCTGTTATCCTGATCACCTACGCCACCACCGAGGACGCGATGCGCCGCGCCCTCCAGGCCGTACAGAGCGACAAGGTGATATCAGGCAAGCCGCAGGTTATTCGCATCGAGAAGAACTAAATCCACGCGTTGAGAGTTGTACGGGGACATTCGTCCCACCGTAGAAGGAGCCCGCCGATGTCGACCCATATTACCGTCCCGCCGCAGCAACTGCTCGAGCGCATTCTGACGCTGGAGATCGTTCGCGTGACCGAGCGCGCGGCAGTGTCGGCTGCGCGGCTGCGTGGTCATGGGCAGGAGAAGGCGGCGGATCAGGCAGCGGTCGATGCGATGCGCCGCGAGCTCAACAAGATGCCGATCGACGGCACCATCGTGATCGGCGAGGGCGAGCGCGACGAAGCGCCGATGCTCTATATCGGCGAAAAGGTCGGCATCAATGCCGGCCCGAAGGTCGATATTGCCGTCGATCCGCTCGAAGGCACGACGCTGTGCGCCAAGGACATGCCGGGCTCGATCGCCACCATGGCGATGGCCGACGGCGGCACGCTGCTGCATGCGCCCGACGTCTATATGGACAAGATCGCGATTGGTCCGGGCTACGCCAAGAACGTGATCGACATCGACGCATCGCCGGAAGAGAACATCAAGCGCCTCGCCAAGGCCAAGGGCGTGCCGGTGTCGGCGATCACCGCCCTCGTGCTTGAGCGGCCGCGACACGAAGCATTGATTGCAGCGATCCGCTCGACCGGGGCGGCGCTACGTCTCATTCCGGACGGCGACGTCGCCGGCGTCATCCACACCACCGATCCCGCCAAATCTGGCATCGACATCTATCTTGGCATTGGCGGCGCACCGGAAGGCGTGCTGGCAGCTGCAGCACTGCGCTGCATCGGCGGCCAGATGCAGACCCGATTGATCCTCGATACCGACGAGAAGCGCGAGCGTGCGCTGAAGATGGGTGTCACCGATCCGAAGATGATCTATGGCATCGAGGACATGGCGAAGGGCGACTGCCTGTTTGCCGCCACCGGTGTTACCGACGGCGCATTGCTGTCGGGCGTCAAGTTCCGCGGCGACGTCATTGAGACCGAGACCATCGTGATGCGTTCGGTGACCGGCACCGTGCGCATCATCAAAGGCGAGCATCGCCAGCTCGAAAAATTCCACCTCGATTGAGTTCAGTCACATGGCGAAGGCGAATGTTGAGATCCGCCCGGTCGGCCCTGATGAAAGGGCCGCCTGGGAGCCGTTGTGGCAGGGCTATCTGACCTTTTACAAAGCGACGCTGCCGCAGATCGCGACCGATACGGCGTGGAAGCGTTTCCACGACGCCAATGAGCAGATGTTTCTGCTCGGCGCCTATGTGGACGGCAAGCTCACCGGCATCGTGCAGTTCCTGTATCACCGCTCATCCTGGACGCCGGGTAACTACTGCTACCTGCAGGACCTGTTCGTCGACAACGGCGCGCGGGGACTTGGCGTCGGCCGCGCTCTGATCGAAGCGGTTTATGCAAAGGCCAAGGCTGACGGCTGCAGCCGCGTGCATTGGTTGACCCAGAACGAGAATGCGCAGGCCAGGATTCTCTACGATCAGGTCGCGGACAATTCCGGATTTATGCAGTACCGGAAGATACTCTGATCAAAGGCAATCCGAGCGCGCCAACATGCGCTCGGATTAATCGAACTGAAAACCAAGAAAACAAAATGGGGATGAGACCATGAGCGAGACCGATAGCGTCAAGGCTCTGGTGTTCGACGTGTTCGGCACCGTGGTTGACTGGCGTTCCAGCCTGATTGCTGACTGTACCGCGTTCGGCAAAGCGCGCGGCATCACCGCGGACTGGACTGCGCTCGTCGATGCCTGGCGGCAGGCCTATATGCCGTCGATGGATGTGGTGCGCCATCATCCCGAGCGCGGTTTCGTCAAACTCGATACGCTGCATCGGCAGTCACTCGATGTGCTGGTCGCCAAGTTCGGCATCAACGGGCTCTCGGACAACGATCTGCATCACATGACACTCGGCTGGCACCGGCTGCATCCGTGGGCGGATTCGGTCAGCGGTCTGACGCGCTTGAAGACCAAATACGTCATCAGCCCGTTGTCGAACGGCAATGTCGCGCTGCTGACCAACATGGCGAAATTCGCCGGCCTGCCATGGGACCTGATCATGAGCGCGGAACTGTTCGAACACTATAAGCCCGATCCGCAGGCCTATTTGGGCGCGGCCGCCCTGCTCAATCTGAAGCCTGCGGACGTCATGATGGTCGCCGCCCATAACAGCGATCTCGATGCCGCACACAAACTCGGCCTCAAGACCGCCTTCGTGCCGCGCGTCACTGAGTACGGCCCGCACCAGAACCGCGATTTCAAGGCCGAGGGCCCGTGGGACGTGGTGGCCGATGATTTCAATGATCTGGCGAAGCGGATGGGCTGCTGACGGCCTGAGATTTGCCGAAAGCGGCTGCGCGGCCTATTGCTGATGCCATGACGCCACCGACCATCATTCCCGTCGAATCCCAGCAGGCCTTTCTCGGCGTTACCGAATCCGCCACCGGGCGGATCTGGCGCGACCGGGTGGATCAGCGCGGGGCGGCGCGGGCGCTGGCCATGGTGCAGCGTTTTCAATTGCCGGAAATGCTGGCGCGGGTCATCGCCGGCCGCAATATCGAACTCGACGCAGTCGAAGACTTTCTCGATCCCACCATCCGCAAGCTGATGCCGGACCCGTTCACCATCACGCAGATGGAAGCGGCGGCGAAGCGCATCGCGGATGCCGCGCAGCGCCGGGAGAAGGTGGCGATCTTCGGCGACTACGACGTCGATGGCGCGACGTCGTCGGCGCTGCTGGCCTGGCATCTCAGGCATTGCGGACTCGATCCGCAGATCCACATTCCCGATCGCATCTTCGAGGGCTACGGCCCCAATGTGGATGCCATCAGAATGCTGGCCAGCAAGGGCGCGACGCTGCTCGTCACCGTCGATTGCGGCACGACCAGTTTTGAGCCGCTGGCCGAGGCCAAGAAGCTCGGCATGTCCGTGGTCGTCATCGATCACCATCAGACCGGCGAGGAATTGCCTGACGTGGATGCCGTGGTGAATCCGAACCGGCTCGACGATATTTCCGGTCTGGGTCATCTCGCCGCCGTCGGCCTCGTGCTGATCACGCTGGTCGCGGTCAATCGCGAATTGCGCAAGCGCGGCTTCTGGACCGCCGAGATGCCCGAGCCTGATCTCCTGGGCATGCTGCATCATGTGGCGCTCGGGACTGTGGCTGACGTGGCGCCACTGATCGGCCTGAACCGCGCCTTTGTCGCCAAAGGTCTCATCGCATTGCGTCGCCGCGATCACATCGGGCACACCGCGCTGATGGATGTGGCGCGTTTGAACGGTCCGCCGGAAGCATGGCATCTCGGCTTCATGCTGGGACCGCGCATCAATGCCGGCGGCCGGATCGGGCGCGCAGACTTGGGCGTGCGGCTGCTGCTCGAAGGCGATATCTCCGAGGCCGCGAAGATCGCTGCCGAACTCGATCGGCTGAACATCGAACGACGCGTGATCGAACAGGCCGCGGAAGCGCAAGCCGAGGCCGAGGCTCTGGCGTCACTGGGGCTCGAAGACAAAGGCTCCGTAGTCGTGACCGCGTCTGAAGGCTGGCATCCCGGCGTCGTCGGTCTGGTCGCCTCGCGGCTCAAGGAGAAATTTGCGCGTCCGGCTTTTGCCATCGCGCTGGAGCCTGGCGGAATTGGCACGGGGTCTGGCCGCTCGATCTCCGGCGTCGATCTCGGCAAAGCCGTGCGGCAAGCTGTTGCCGATGGGCTTCTGATGAAAGGTGGCGGCCACGCCATGGCCGCGGGCATCACGCTACGCAAGGAACGGCTCGGCGAATTCCGCGCCTATATCGAAAGCGCGCTGGCTGCGGATGTCGGCAAGTCCCGCAACGAGAAAGAACTCTTCATCGATGGCGCTATCACTGCGCGCGGTGTGACGACGGATCTCGTGAATACGCTCAATCGCGCCGGGCCGTTCGGGCAGGCCAATCCCGAGCCGGTGATTGCGCTGCCGGCGCATCAGCTCGTTTATGTCGATGAAGTTGGGCAGGCGCATCTGCGGCTGCGCTTCAAGGCGTCGGACGGCGCCATGGTCAACGGTATCGCGTTTCGTTCAGTGGGGCAGAAACTCGGCAACGCGTTGCAGGAGCTGCGCGGTCAGCCGGTCCATGTGGCGGGCTCGCTGACCGTCGATCGCTGGCAGGGTGCCGAGCGCGTGCAGATGCGCGTGATCGACGTGGCGGCGCCGGATCCCGGGCCGAAGATGATCAGGTAGTCTCACCGCTCTCAACCTGTCGTCTCCCGGCTTGACCGGTGCACTCATCCATTTGTGTCTTGCCGGCGGAGCAGCCTGGTCGAATATCGATACCGGTCCGCCGGATGAATACTGAGCGAGACTTCGGCCAGCTCGTTTGACGCGAACAGATACTGCCGCCGAATCGACAGCGCATGCGCGCCAGCCGTTGCCTTCAGTGGCTCCGCCATCGCGTCCGACACGCCAACCGCAGAAATGTCCTGCCGGATCTCGACAAAGCGTCGTCCCGAGATTTTCTCGACCAGCGTGCCGAAGATCTCATGATGCCCCGCCATTTTCGTGCGTACCTCGTCGGCGAAGGCGCCGTCGATATAGACATCGGTCCAGCAGATCGGCGTCTGTGTGACTTCGCCGGGAATCGTGCGCAGACTTGAGATGCACAGCCAGCGGCGGCCGGGCCGGCATCCGAGCTGGCTGGCAAGCTCGCTGTCGGCGACGACATCCGCAACGCGCTGCACGTGGCGCTCCGTCTCGGTGCCGAACTGCTGCACCGCCTCGATCGTATTGAGTGCCTGCGTAAAGCCATCACCGCCCTTGGCCGGAGAGGTCGCCTCGACACGCGTCCCGGCATTGCGCTTCCGGCTGACCAAGCCGGACGCCTGCAGCTCCTGCATCGCCGCGCGCACGGTTGATCGGCTCACGGCGAACTGGTCCGCCAGCTCGAACTCTGTCGGCAGCACAGACCCGACCGGATGCCGTCCGTCTGCGATGGCCTCGGTAAGTGCTCGGGCCACGAACGCGTAACGCTTTTCCACCGTCGTCCCTCGACCCCTAAGTCCCTGATCGCAAGATGGAAGCCTGATTGGCGACCATCTCGTCAAGAAAGGAGATTGACACACAGTTTATGTTCGTACAATTTAATATGTACGAACATAACAAGAGGAAGCGGTATGGGCAGCACGGTTTTCGATTCGGTCCTGTTTCGGGACATGTTCGGCACCGCGGAAATGCGGGCGATCTTCGCCGACGAAGCCCTGGTCGGCCGCTACATCGAGGCCGAAGTTGCGCTGGCCCGCGCCCAGGCCCGTCTCGGCGTTGTCCCCAAGGAAGCCGCGCAGGCCATCGAGGCCGCCGCTAAATCGATCCGGATCGATTTCGACAAGCTCCGAGCTGAGACCGAAATCGTCGGCTACCCGATCTTGCCGCTGGTCCATCAGCTCTCCGAAGCCGCAGGAGAGGCGGGCCGCTACGTCCACTGGGGTGCGACCACTCAGGACATCATGGACACCGCCAACGTCCTGCAGATCCGCGCGGCGCTACAGATCGTTGCACGCGATCTGCGTGAGGTCCGCGACATCTTGGTCGCGATGGCGCGCAAATATCGCGACACGCCGATGGCGGGGCGCACCCATCTGCAGCAGGCGCTGCCGGTCACCTTCGGCTACAAGGCCGCCGTCTGGCTGTCTTCCGTCGATCGCCACATCGAACGCGTCGATCAGGCATTGCCGCGCATCCTGCTCGGCGAGTTCTCCGGCGCCGCGGGGACGCTCGCATCGGTGGGCGAGGGCGGCTTGGAGATGCAGAAGCTGTTCTGCGAGGAGCTCGGCCTGCATCAGCCCTCGATCACCTGGCATGTTGCCCGCGACGGCATCGCCGAAGCGGTCACGCTGCTCGGCCTGATCACCGGTACGCTCGGCAAGATCGCCACCGACGTGATGCTGTTGTCATCGTCCGAATTCGGCGAAGTGTCTGAGCCTTTCGTGCCCGGTCGCGGGGCGTCATCGACGATGCCGCAAAAGCGTAACGCGATTTCAAGCGAACTGATGCTCGCCGCTGCCAAGGCGGTGCGCCAGCACGTCGCGACAATGCTCGATGGCATGATCCATGACTTGGAACGTGCAACGGGGCCGTGGCACCTCGAATGGGTGTCGTTGCCGGAGAGCTTCCTGCTCACCGCCTCGTCGCTGGCAAATGCCAAATTCATGCTGGCCGGGCTCGTGGTTCACGAAAAGCGGATGCTGGAGAATCTGGATCTGACACGTGGTCTCATCGTCGCCGAAGCGGTGATGATGGCAGCGGCGCCGAAACTCGGCCGCCAGCATGCGCATGACGTCGTCTACGACGCCTGCCGCAAGGCGATCGAAGGCGGCGGACAGCTTGCGGATATCCTCGCCGAGGTCCCGGAAATCACCGAAGCGCTTGGCGGCAAGGACGCCATCCGTCGTCACTGCGACCCGGCCAACTATCTCGGCCTCTGCGGTCCGATGGTCGATCGCGTGCTGAGCATGAGTGGACACTGAAACAACACACACAACAGGGGAGGAATTTCGATGACGAAGAACATTTTGACGACCGCATTCGTGCTCGCCGGTGCACTGCTGTCTGGCCCAAGTCTGGCGCAGGATTATCCGACCCGCACGATCACCATGAACATGCCGTATTCGGCAGGTGGCCCCGGTGACACCATCGCGCGGCTGTTGGCGCAGGGCATGAGTGGCCCGCTGAAACAGCAGGTCATTGTCGAGAACACGACGGGCGCCGGCGGCTCCATCGGCAGCGCCAAGGTCGCCGCTTCGCCACCAGACGGCTACAATCTGCTGCTGATCCATATCAGCCACGCGACCAATCCGGCGCTGTATCCAAAACTCAAATACGATCCGATAAAGGACTACGAGCCGATCGGTCTCGCTGTCGATCTGCCGTCGGTGTTCGTGGCACGCAAGGATCTCCCGGCCGCCAATCTCGCCGAGCTGATCGCCTGGATGAAGACCAACAAGGAGAAAGTGAACTACGCGCATGCCGGCATCGGATCGGCGTCGCATCTGTGCGGCCTGCTTCTCAATACAGCGACCGGTACGCAGCCGACCCAGATCGCCTATCGCGGCGCTGGTCCGGCGATGAACGACATGATGAGCGGGCAGGTCGATGTCATGTGCGACCAGATCGTCAACGTGGTCGGCAATGTCGATGGCGGCACGATCAAGGGCTACGCCGTCACCAGCACCGAGAAGGCGCCGGCGCTGCCAAAACTGCCCACGACAGCCGAAGCCGGTCTGCCGGGTTTCACCTACACGGTCTGGTACGGCCTGTTCGCGCCGAAGGGCACACCCAAGCCGATCATCGACAAACTCGTTGCCGCACTGAACGTGGCGCTGAAGGACGAGACCGTGAAGAGCCGGCTTGCCGGGCTCGGCGTGCAGCCAGTGGCGCCGGAACGGGCGACGCCCGATGCGCTGGCCGCGCATCTGAAATCCGAGATCGACAAGTGGACGCCGATCATCAAGGCAGCGGGCGTTGTCGGCGCGCAGTGAGCGAGACTCGTGAGTGACGTTCGCACGGAACATGACGCCTTCGGTGCCATCGCGGTGCCGAAGGATCGCTATTGGGGCGCGCAGACCCAACGCGCGCTTGAGGTCTTCCAGGTTAGCGATGAGCGTTTCCCGGTCGCGCTGATCCGTGCATTCGCCCTGCAGAAGATCGCGGCCGTTCGCGCCAATCTGCAACTCGGGACGATCGCGCCGGAGATCGCAGCGCCGATCGAAGCAGCGGCACTCGAACTTCAGCGAGGCCGTTTCGACGATCATTTCCCGTTGCCGATCTGGCAGACTGGCTCCGGCACCCAGACCAACATGAACGCCAATGAGGTGATCGCAAACCGCGCCAATGAATTGCTGGGCCAGCCGCTTGGGACCAAATCACCCGTTCATCCCAACGATCACGTCAATTGCTCACAGTCATCGAACGACAGCTTTCCGACCGTGATGCATGTGGCAACGGCGCTGGAGTTGCGCGGGCGCTTGCTCCCGGCCTTAAAGACGCTACGCGATGATCTTCGCGCCAAGGCGGACGCGTTCTTCGACGTCGTGAAGATCGGACGCACGCATCTGATGGATGCCGTGCCGATGACCATGGGGCAGGCATTCGATGCCTTCGCCCGCCAGATCGGCCATGCGATCGACCGCATCGAAGCCGTCTTCCCGCGCCTGCTGATGCTGCCCCAGGGCGGCACGGCCGTCGGCTCGGGGCTCAATGCGCCAGAGGGATTCGACAGCGCCTTTTGCGAGCACCTGAACGCACTGACCGGCGTTACGTTCGTCCCGAACCCGAGCAAGTTCGAAGGCATGGGCGCGCATGACGCGCTTGTCGAAGTGTCCGGCGCGCTCAATGGCCTTGCCGTCACGCTGCTGAAGATCGCGAACGACGTGCGCTTCCTCGGTTCGGGTCCGCGCTGCGGGTTCGGTGAGCTTGTCATCCCGCATGACGGGCTGACGTCGTCGATCATGCCAGGCAAACGCAATCCCACCATCGCTGAGATGCTTGCGCAGGTGTGTTTTCAGGTGACGGGTAACAACGCCGTCGTCACCGCAGCCAGCGCATCCGGCAATTTCGAGCTCAACGTTGCCAAGCCGGTGATCATCTACAATGTTCTGCAGTCGATCCGCATCCTCGCCGATGGCATCGATGTCTTTACGTCCCGATTGATCCGCGATCTCGACGTCGATCGGCGACAGCTCGCCGCGAATGTCGCCAACGCGCCGCTGCTCGCGACAGCGCTCAATCCGGTGATCGGCTACGACAAGGTCGCGCTCATCACAGCCAAGGCGCTGGACGAGTCCATTACACCGCGCGAAGCAGCGATCGCGCTAGGACTGCTCTCGGGTGAAGACTACGATCGTTACGTCGATCCGCAGCGGATGGCGGGCATTTGACGGAACGGCTCAGCCGCCTTGCCGCAACCGCGCGAGCACCTTCAGCCCGCCATAGCCATCCGCCGGCAGCAGACCCATCTTCGTTTGATAGTCCTTCACCGCTTTCATCGTGTCGTTGCCGACGCGGCCATCGGTGCCGCCGGTGTCGAAGCCGGCGCGGGTGAGGCGAGTTTGTACTTCCTGCACTTCGGCGAGTGTGAGCGCGCGTTCCGAGCCGGGGAACGGCTGGATGAAAGGCGGCGCGCCGAGAATGCGATCGCCGAGATGGCAGATCGCCAGCGCATAGTTCATCGACGGATTGTAGCTGCGCACGGCGTAGAAGCCCTGACCGAGCAGGAAGGCCGGACCGCCTTGCACGGGTACCCAGAGTTTGGCATTGGCATTCGGCTGCGGGAAAGGCTGGCCGTCGGCACGCGTGACCCCTGCAGCGGACCATGCGGCAAAACTGCGATTGCTATCCGATGACGGCGCGCCGTTGGCGCGGACCTCGTAGCCCCAGTGCTCGCCGCGTGGATATTTGCCGCGATTGACGAGGAAGCGTGCGCTAGAGCCGAGTGCATCATCGGGCTTGCCGAACGGCGAGACGCGGCCGTCGCGGTCATAGTCGATGCCGACATTGAGCCAGACCTCGGGCATCCACTGCGTATGACCCATCGCGCCGGCCCATGAGCCGCGCATTTCGTCCGGCGTGCCCCAGCCCTTGTCGACGATCTTCAATGCGTTGATGAGTTCGGTTTCCCAATAGGCGCGGCGGCGCGGTTCGTTCCACGCCAGTGCGGCCAGCGACGGAAATACCGGGCGCATATGGTTCTGCTGCACGATGGGATCGCCATAGGCGGACTCGACGCCCCACAGCGCCAGCAGCGTGCCGCGCTCGACGCCGAAGTCGCGCTCGATGCGGTCGAACACCGCTTCGTTCTTGCGCAGCGCGTCCTTGCCGGCGGCGATCCGCCAGTCGGAGGCGCGGCGGTTGATGTATTGCCAGAGCTGCTCGTGAAATTCCGGCTGCTTCTGCATCTTGGTGAAGACGGACATGTCCGGCTCGATGCGGCCCATTACGCGGGTATAGGTGGCGTCGGAGACGCCTTTGGCAGTTGCCTTTGCACGAAAGCCGTCGCGCCACGCGTCGAAGCCCGCGGGGGCCGCAAGGGCGGTACCGGGCATGGCCAGCAGCGCGCCGGCGCCCAGGCCGGAGCGGAGCAGGCTGCGTCGGTCGATCAGGGAATCGCGCGTGGTCATGCCCCATTGTAGCCGCATGACTTGCGCGGCGGCAGGGGCAATGCGTCGCGGCGCGTCAACGCAATCAACGGATTGATATCATGTATAAAAAAGACCGCCGGAAGCCATTTTCGGGCGTCCGGCGGTCTTGCGAAAAAGGTGCGGCAGTCTTGCGACAGCCGGGATCCTTTAGTCCTTGGCGCGTTCGATGTAGGAGCCGTCCTCGATCAACACCACGATGCGTGTGCCGGTACCAACATGCGGCGGCACGTTGGTGCGGACGCCGTTGGACAGCATGGCAGGTTTGTAGGACGACGACGCGGTCTGGCCCTTGGTCACCGGCTCGGTATCGACGACTTCGAGGGTCGCGCGCTGCGGCATCTGGATCGCCACCGGAACGAGGCCGTGCAGCGACAGCTTTACGGTCATGTTCTCCTGCAGATAGGGCTCGGCATCGCCGATGACGTCCTTCTGCACCTGAACCTGGTCGTAATTGTCGTTGTTCATGAAATGGAAGCCGTCGGCATCCTTGTAGAGGTAATTGAAGTTCTGGTCTTCAATCGTCGCCTTTTCCACCTGGTCAGTGGTCTTGTAGCGCTCCGAGATCTTCACACCGTCGCTGATTCGGCGCATTTCGATCTGGCTGACCGGGGTTCCCTTGCCGGGGTGGATGTTCTCCGCGGACAGAACCACGTAGAGCTTGCCTTCCTGCTCGATGACGTTGCCCTTGCGAATAGAACTGGCGATGACTTTCACAGATATGTTTCCTAGATTTCAGGCCCGGGACCGATCCGGACGTGTGTGTCCTGTGGCCAGCGAAGCGGTTTCGGGGGGCAACATACTGATTTCACGCGGCGATGCCAGCGTTTTGCAACCCAAAAGGGCCGTTTGCCGATGACTGGAACCGACCGTCCGTCGCCCTGGTGGAGCCCGGCGCGACATCAGGACCGCCGGGGCTTCCTGCTGGCGCGGGGAGCGATCACGAAGGGTATCCGGACGCGGTTCGAGGCTCAGGGCTTCCTGGAGGTCGAGACTGGCGTCCTGCAGGTCTCACCGGGCAATGAGACCCATCTGCATGCGCCAAAGACGACATTGATCGACCGCGATGGCGAGCGGTTCTCGCGGTATTTGCGAACATCGCCGGAATTCGCCTGCAAGAAGCTGCTGGCGGCGGGCGAGACCAGGATCTTCGAATTCGCGCGGGTGTTCCGCGACCGCGAGCGCGGCGACAAGCACCTGCCTGAATTCACGATGCTCGAATGGTACCGTGCCGAGGAGAGCTACGAGACCGTGATCGCCGATTGCGTGGCGATCATCGCCAACGCGGCGCAGGCGACAGGCATCAAGCAGTTCACGTTTCGCGGTCAGGTTGCCGATCCGTTTGCCGAGCCGGAGATGTTGACCGTGGCAGCGGCGTTCACGCGCTTTGCGGATATAGATTTGCTTGCAAGCATCGATGGCGCCGAGGGGGATCGCGCTAAGCTGGCGGCTGCTGCGACTGGCAAGGTGCGGATCAGTGACGACGACACATGGTCGGATATTTTCAGCAAGATTCTCGTCGAGCATGTCGAGCCGCATCTCGGGCAGGGACGGATGACCGTGCTGTTTGAATACCCGTCGCCGGAAGCGGCATTGGCGCGCACCAAAGAAGGTGACCGACGCGTGGCCGAACGCTTCGAGGTCTATGCCTGCGGTGTTGAACTGGCCAATGGCTTCGGCGAGCTGACCGATGCCGATGAGCAGCGCCGACGCTTCACGGAAGCGATGGACGAAAAAGAGCGTCGCTATGGCGAGCGCTATCCGCTCGATGAGGAGTTTCTTGAAGCCGTGGCGGCAATGCCGGCAGCATCCGGCGTAGCACTCGGCTTCGACCGGCTGGTGATGCTGGCCTCGGGCGCGACGCGGATCGATCAGGTGGTGTGGACGCCGCCGGCAGGTGCGTCATGAACCGTCATGTGAAAGTTGCGACGACCCTGCGGCAAGCCAGCGACCTCATCGAAAACGGCCTCGCGCCGGCGTCGACGCTGGCTGATTTGGAGAAAGTCGCCGCGCGTTATGCGGTCGCGGTGACGCCGGCCGTAGCCGCACTGATCGACAGCAGCGATCCCGACGATCCGATCGCGCGCCAGTACATACCGAGTGTGGATGAACTGAACGCGCAGCCCGAAGAGAACGCTGATCCGATCGGTGATCACGCCCACGCGCCCATCGACGGCATCGTGCATCGCTATCCCGACCGCGTGCTGTTCAAGCTGGTACATGTCTGCGCGGTGTATTGCCGGTTCTGTTTCCGCCGCGAGATGGTGGGGCCGGGCAAGGAGACCGCGCTGTCACCCGACGCCTATTCAGCCGCGCTGGATTACATTCGCAGCCATGACGAGATCTGGGAGGTAATCCTCACCGGCGGCGATCCCCTCATGCTGTCGCCGCGGCGATTGAGCGAGATCATGGCGGATCTCGCTGATATCCCGCATGTAAAGATCATTCGATTGCATACGCGGGTCCCCGTGGCTGATCCCGGCCGCGTGAGTGCGGAAATGGTGGATGCATTGAAAGTCACGGGTGCCAGCACATGGGTGGCGCTGCATGCCAATCATCCGCGCGAGCTGACGGATGCTGCACGTGCGGCCTGCGCGCTGATGGTGGATGCCGGCATTCCCATGGTGAGCCAGTCGGTATTGCTGCGCGGCGTCAATGACGATGCGGCGACGCTGACGGCACTGATGCGCGGTTTCGTCGAGTGCCGCATCAAGCCCTATTATCTGCATCACGGCGACCTTGCGCCTGGCACCGCACATTTGCGCACCAGCATCGCGGAGGGACAGGCCTTAATGCGCGCCATTCGAGGCAATGTTTCCGGATTGTGCCAGCCGGATTATGTGCTCGATATTCCCGGCGGTTATGGCAAGGCGCCGATCGGTCCCGAATATTTGTCTGAGAATTCTTCAATCAGCCTCAAGCCTGACGGTGAAGCTTCTGCGGAATCGGTCTATCGTGTTGTGGATTACTGCGGCGACGTTCATATCTATCCACCGAAGCCGTAGCGATCGGCTTACACGCGCCACCTGGTGTCGGAGACAAAAAATGAAAACATTGTTCGTGATGACGGCAGGCCTGTTCGTGCTCGGCCATTCGCTGGCTCTGGCGCAGGATTCGTCCCGCAACCTGCCACCCAAGGGCCTGCGCTCGCAGCCGACCACACAGACCAACAGCGGCGGTGCTCTGCCAGAGGCTCCCGTCGGCCATCGCCAGCCGCGCCCAGGCGATTTGCCGCCGGAGACCGGCAAGAACGATCCGTCCCGCATCGACGCGCAGGATCGCGAGCTTGATCGCATGATCAAGAATATCTGCAAGGGCTGCTGAGCCCCTGCAGACAGTTGGCGGGGTCAGGCCTTCTTGCGGGCGGCCATCGCCAAGCCAATCAGCGAAGCGCCGCCGATCACCAGATTGATGCCGACCATCAAGCCGATGGCCCAGGCTGCCGTGCCGGGCAGGCCCGAGATGATGATGAAGGCGATCACGATATCCATCAGACCGGAGAAGGCCATCCAGCTCCAGCGCTCCGACAATTCCTTGCGATGCTGAAGCGCGTACATGATGGTCGCTACGCCCTCGGCGAGGAAATAGACGCCAACCACGAATGTCAGTGTCAGCGTGCTTTCGGCCGGGCGCGTAAGCAGAATGATGCCTGCGCCGATACCAAGGATTGCTGAAATCAGCGACCAGATGAAGCCCGGCGTCTGACGCGCCCAGAAGGTCATCAGCAGCGCGGCGACGCCCGAGATGAAGAACATCCAGCCCAGCATGACGGTGACGGCGATGCTGGCCACCTGCGGCACGATCATCGCGGCGAAGCCGAGGATCACCAGCACGATGCCCTCGATTAGAAATGCCTTCCAATGCACGCGCACGGCGTCGCTCATCTTCGATTGCAGCTCGGCGAGGTTGGGCGGCATGGTCATGGCGGCATGTCCTGATCTGGCCGGCAGCATGCTGGCCCTACCTTGCATTTATCCGCTCACACGCGGAAGCGTGCAAGTTTGTTGATCGGGAATAGCTCGAATGTCGCGTGAGGTCTTGAACGTTATGACTGCGCGGTCATGGCCGGTGCGGCCGTGCGCATGCGGTTGCGCCCGAGAATATAGGCTGTCGTCGTCAGCACCAGCAGCACGGCGCCGATGGCGATGGATGCCAGACCGAGCGGGATCAGCACCATGGTGACGTTGCGCGCCGGGTTCGTAAACCAGTGATGAATCGAGGTCAGCAAGAAGGCTGTGCCGGCAAAGCCCGCGCCGCCGCCGGCGACCAGCAGCGCCCACATGCCGCGCAACTGGCTGAGCCGCTCGCGTGACACCTCCGTATGTGGCGCATGATGCGCGCCGATCCGCCTGACCAGCCGCGCCGCCAGCGCAATGGTGCCGAAGCCAATCACCACGCCAGCGGCCTCGAGCACGCGGCGCATCACGCCGACGATCTCCGGATGTCGCTGCAGCGTCAGCAAAGGAAGATCGAAACAGGCATGCAGCGTCACCGGCGCGAGAACAATGAGCATGGGCGTGCGAATAAAAGCCCAGCCGTCGCGGCGATGGGCGCCGAGCGCGCGGCCGGAACGGGTGATGGCGATGTAAGCGCCGGCGATGACGCCGAGCGCGCCGTGAAATGGCACGGTCAGCACGCTGCGCAGCACCGCGAGCGTCCGCCACATGTCGGGATATTGCAGGAGATAGACGAGATTCTCGTAGGCTGCGAAGCCGAGGCCGGCGGCGGCGCCGTAAACCACCGTGTCCATCGGATCGGCCGTCCGGGCGCGCTGGGTGGACACCGCGATGATGACGAAGATCTTCACGATCTCCTCCGGCGCGGCGACGCCAAACACGGCGTGGAGCACCATGGCCAGGGTCGGGTTGTCCGTAAGGCCCGGAATTGCCGCGAACAGCGCGCGGGCATAGCCGAGCAGGGAGATGCTGGCGGCCCCCAGCAGGAATGACGCCCAGACCAACCCGGGCGGTCCCGGCCGTTCATCGGCAGCAATCACCAGCCACAGCAACAGCAAAGCTGGTGCCACGGCGGCGATACCGATCACGGTGGGGAGCGATTCGAGCAGGTTCATGGAACTTAATTATAGACGGCCGGGCAGACCGGAAAGAGTGACTCTTGCGGGAGCCGCCTGCGACAAAAGAGAAGCGAGCGGGCCCGGGCCAGGGCCGGAACCAATCAGTGTTCGGTCGATTGGGCTGACACAGCTCATACTGCACGGGAAATGACCATGGCCGACGACGCAAAGACACCCCCCTACATCTACGAAGGCGTCGAGCCCGTGCCTGAGGCCAGGTCGACAATCACAGAAACGATCACGGATGTGAAAGAGGCGGTGACCGAGACCGCGCACCGCATCGGCGGTGCCATCGAGTCCGGCAAGAAGCCAGGCATGCCCTTGAGCATCCTGGCCAATGTTGCGCGTGAAGCGCCGCTGGGGTCGCTGCTGGTTGCTTTTCTGCTCGGCGTCGCCGTGGCGCGCCGGCGCTAGGCGTCAGCGAATCCGGGCCGGCACCAGATTGACCGGCTTCGTGGTCCGTAGCGATGCCGGCTGATAGGCTGAGGCAGGCGCAAAGACCGACTTGCAGCCATCGCTTAGCTGAGACTTGTTGCGGATCATGCAAGCCGTGACGCGATCGACATCCGGGATTTCCGAACTGCACAGTCGCATCGCATCGCCCGTGCAAAGCTGTTCCTGTTCGGCGCTGTAGGCGTGGCAGACGGTGGTCAGCATGCCGAATGCAAGAACGGTGGCGGCGGCGAGCTTCGCGGTGGTGAATGTCATCGTGTGTCCCTCGATCTTGTGTCCATCCGTGCGCCGATCGGCGCGTCGTTGGAGCGATTTGATAGAGGGCGTTCGCTTCAGGCGGTTTGCGCGGAGGCGAGGAAACGGTTTCTTCGACCGCGGTTTTGTTTCATTTCTGATGATGGACGAAACACAGCCTGAACACAGCGTGCCGGTCGGAATCCCATCCTGATGGACATTATTCAGAAAATCTCGGCGCTGATCGCGGCGCAAGCCGATTTGGCTGGACCGCTCGGTTTCGTCATCGCCTTCTTCGGATGTCTGGTCGGCTCCAGTTTCGTCGTTCCGGCTGCGGCCATCGTGACGGCGACGGGGGTGCTGATCGGCGCCGGCGTGGTGTCCTGGACTTTCGTCCTTTGGGCCATCGGCGGTGCGGTGCTCGGCATGAGCGTGTCCTATGAGCTCGGCAAACGGTGCGGGCCGAGGCTGCTGGAGATGCGGATGCTCCAATCGCGTCAGCAACTGGTGGCGCGGGTGCGTGGGCTATTCGAGCGCTACGGCATCGCGGCGATCATGGTCGGTTATCATATCGGGCCGGCGCGCGCGCTGGTCACCAGCGTCGCGGGCATTACCGGCATGCCGCGTCTGAAGTTCGAAATTGCCAGTATCGTGTCAGCAATGGTCTGGATCGTCGATCACGCCTTGATCGGCGTCATCCCCGGCACACTCATCGACGCCGACAGTCCATGGTTGCTCCCGGTGACATTCGGAGCACCGGTCGTCGTGATCGTGCTGACCGTGATGTTGCTGCGCAAGGCGTTGTAGCCCCAGCGCCAACGTCTCGCATCACGCGGCCTTCGAGATCTTCTTCTTGAGATGCCCGGTGTCGTGATCGCGGCGGAGCTGACTGAGCGACGTGTCGTTGAGCTTCGGCAGCACTTCGCTGAGCGTGAGCGTGTCGGGATGCCCGGCTGCGAAAAACTTGCCGTAGATCTTGCGGAGTGTTGCCAGTGTGGTGCTGCCGTATTTCTCGGTCATCGCGCTGTCGTGCGCGTGAAGGTGATCGCCGCCGTCATGCTTCATGTCTCGCTCCCTGCCGGTATCGCATGATCTTGCACCTTGAGCAGTGCAGATTGCGTTCGGCCAGACAGACTAGGCGCGGTGCTGTGGAGAGTACAAGCAGTTCACGTGTGCTCGGGAGCAATCGCGCGGGATGGCTTAGCCGCGCGCCCCGGGGCGCTTGCGCTGCACAATGATCTTCATCTTCTGACGGCCCTTGCTTGCCGCGGCGCGGGAGCGTGAGCGGCGCGGCTGCTCACGCGCGGCAGGCTTGTCGTCAGTTGCCGAGGTGCTGGCAAAAGACTGCCGGAGAGTGTCGAGCGTGGAGGTGAGAGCGCCGACCTGTTCGTTGAGCTTGCGCGCTTCGTTCTGCTGCGCTGTCATCAGACGCTGCATGGTCTGCAACTGATCCTGCACGACCTGAAGCTGATCGATCGACTGCTGCTGCGTGGCCTCGATGCCCTTGGTCTTTTCGATCAGCTGCTCGGACGCTTGCGCCACACGGGCCTGTTGCAGGCGTGATGCGGTGAGCCGCTCCGGCTCCGGCGTTGCGCCGCTGTAGCTGCGCCACGTGAATATGCCGCCGATGCCGATCACGACCAGAAACAGGGCCGCAGCCGCAACCATGATCGGCTGCTGGCTAATGCGCCAGGTGTGACCGGGTTCGGACGCGTAACTGTGCTGGGAAGCGCTCGGCATGATTTCGACCATGAAGCTCGAAGTCCTATGGCGTGTGATCGTTCCAATCCGCGACAAAACCATCCAGAACGCGTGAATTTCGGGAGGTTCGCGGCCAAGTTCAACGAAAATAAGGCTCGGGTGGCAATAACGTGGCCTGACCCAGGGCAGTGCGCGAATGGCGCTCCCTAGCGGAAACCTCGGAAGCGCGCTCTAAGTATTGATTTACATGAAGAAAATGCCGCTCGATTGGATTGCTGTGTAGCATAGAAGTGTTCTTTTGCCAATCGCCGCAGCAATATCGTTCTTGCTTTGTTCTAATTTTCATCTACCGTTGAAGCCTGTGGATCCCTGTTGATTCCGGTATCACCTCGACAGGTGGCCTACGGCACGAGGTGCACAACCTGTATTGCTGCCTCAGAGACTCTGTTATTGGATCGGCCATGTATGAAGCTCGCAAGATATGCAATTTTCTGCTGGCGAATTACGACGCTGTAGAGTTCGACATCACGAACTTGCGCATCAACAAGCTCCTGTACTTTATTCAGGTCGGTGCACTGAGACAGACGCCTGAAGGTATCATCCGAAATCACTTCGAGGCTTGGCAGTTTGGCCCCGTTATCCGGCCCGTATTCGACGCCTTCAAAGGGTACAAGGAAACACCGATAAAAGCGCCGGCCGAATATCTCGATTACGCTTCCGGTCGCACGATTCCGATTCCTCATGACGACATCCGTGAGGACCACCAAAAGATCATTAGGCGAGAGTTTTTAGACTACAGTCGTTTCACCACGGGGCAGCTCGTTTCGTTGTCACACGAGACCAACGGGCCATGGGACTTGGTCTACAAGGCGTATCTTGCCGATCCGACCCGAAGCCCTAGGATTTCAAACCAGATCATCCGCCAGCATATGATCGGGGAAAGCTCATCCACCGTTAAGCATTAACGCCCTGTTAGGAGTTATTGTTGGTCTTGCCCGAATCACTTTAACATCGGGTTTTGGCCCACTCCTAAGGAGGACCTGATGGCGGGGCGGGGAAAGTATTTCGAGTTGTTAGACTTCACGAAGTTTGCGTTTCCATCAGTGATAGGAATGGACGCAGCGGCCACCGCGAATAACCTCATAGAGAGGCTTGGCGGCGGCGGGTTCATGTCATACGGCCCGATTTGGTCGCGCCTCAATCCGATCGTCGCGGGGTATGCTACCGACGCATTCATTGCCTCAGAGTTCAGCTTTCATTCCGAGGAATGGGCAAACGATGCAATGCAGGAGGTGGCCCGCCTGTTGCGCCAGTATTTCAACGGGCGAGGACGCTGGTTCCAATACCCCCAGCGCCCCTCGAAAGTTCTCGGCTTCTGGTTCAAGCCAAGCATCAAGGGAGTTTGGTGGGTTGATGGCAAGGCTTACGCTGTGCTGATCAACGCTCGCAAGCAACAGCCGCTGTTTCCAGACCATCTTCGCTTCCTCGCTCGTGGTGTCTACGAACTGCACTGTGTAGAAGACCCGAACGATCCGACACCGCTAATCATCGATTTGAGCGAGCCGCAACGCAAAGAAGGTCGAATCCTCCGGGCTTATGAGATGCCTGTGGCGAAGGCGGTTTCCCTCGAAGAGTTTGAAGATGCGGTACGTGAGTTCCTAAGGGCACTTCAAATGGCGGGCGTGGCGCTACCTCCCGAGGGCATGGACATCGTGAGCCTGTTTAAGAAGAAATAGGTAGGCGCATGGGTGGCCAGCGCTAAGTCTGCGACCCCGGGAAGGTGTAATCGTTGAACGCCGCGTCGCTAAGTGTGGAATCGAGCAGAACCTTCCACGCTTGGCCCGCTTCGATCCATTTAGCTTTTCGGTCGGGCAGATTTCGCAACATTCGAAAGGCACTCGGAGCAAGTCTCGAGGCTGTGCTTTCCCTCGTCTTATCCTCTGACGCTTCTTGAATCACACTCTTGAAGAGACGCTCTGGTGTGGCCCATCCATCTTCTCGAAAACGATCGGAGATAAAGTAAGATATAAATGCGCGAAATGTGACGGCCGCACCGACCTGGTGATACGTTTGGCTGACTGCAACAGCGTCGAGCCATTTAATGACCCGGTCGCTCGGATTATCGAAGCCATCTTCATTGAGAATAGTGGTCGAAAAGAAATAACCAATATCAGCCTGCAATTCCTGTTCAAGCGAGAGATACCAGTTTTTGATGGAGACGATAGGCGACATTGAAATGATTTCCATATAGCGGGCAGCTTGGAAGGCTTTGCGAAGTGACAACGCTTACTACACGTGGGCTAGCCGAAAATCACTAGAAGCCTTTTGTTGTACAATAATTTTCAGGGTGAAATTCAAAGGCTACAGCCTGAGGGCACGACGCGAATTTTTTCTCACCGTGCCGTCACCGCGGGGCCTGCGCCGGGAAACATCGTGGTCACCGCCCCGGGCCATCACGCGACGCCCGGTGGTCTCGGTGACCGTCAGCCCTTTGCAGCACGAGCTTTCCCCGCTGTGTCCGTTCAAGGCTTCCATTGAAGAATTTGACGAAGCTGTGTGGCAGTTTCTGACAGCATTGCATGTCGCCGGGGCATCACTTCCGCTGGACGTCGCAGATCTCGTCGACTTGTTCAAGCGTAGATAAAACTGCCGGACTTGCGGGCTTCGACGCTAAGACAAACTCGTCTTTAGCTTTATGAACTCCGCAATCTCCACCTCTCGCGCCTTCTGGAATATCCACCCACCCAGAGTGCGATTCCAACGACCCCCGAGGTCTTTCAATTCCTGCTTCAATGGAGCGGTATCGCCTTTGACAAGGAACGATTTGACCTGACCATCTTTCTCATAGTCCTCCATGTAAAGTTTACCGGCTTTGACAATCTTCGTGATGCTTTCCAGCCGTTCACGCAGATCATCTGGAGAGGCAACTTTTGGCAACTCCCCATTGAGAAGCCTTCGGACATTTATGGAAAGTTGGTTGAACAGCTTCTCTCGGAGATCCGTTATGCTGGAGTAGGCGCCCGTCAAGCCGATTTTCTGCATTCGCTTCTCGAAATCTTTCAGCGCTGCAAATTGATCGATATCAAGCTTGTCTGGCTCGATGTTTCTTGACGAGAAATAGAGCATCACGGGCCTGTTATTCTTGATGAACCATTCGATCTCTTCGGCAGTACCACTCTCGCTGGCACCAGTCGGAGATCCCAGCCGGGTCCAGAACACACCAATAGCCATATCGCAAGTTTTAAGCATCTGGTCGTTGATGACGCCTTGAGCTCGATC
This sequence comes from Tardiphaga robiniae, assembly GCF_013359755.1. GTDB lineage: Bacteria > Pseudomonadota > Alphaproteobacteria > Rhizobiales > Xanthobacteraceae > Tardiphaga > Tardiphaga robiniae. Next base: position 148,716 of record NZ_JABMCJ010000093.1, read on the forward strand.
TCCCATGAGCGGAGCGCTATGAGTCTCCCACTTCACTGGAAGCAAAACTACTGCGTCCTTCTCGGAGTTGAGCGCATTCCAGCTCGCGATAACTTCCGGGATCGTTCGCCTTTCTTCTTCGACGTCTCCGGGGCTGGCGACCAGTACCTTGTAAACTTTTGCATCAAATGCCACGGAGCTTTTCCTCGTGTAGTATTTTCGTCAGGGCAGTTGATGCATCAGTAGCGCGGCTGCATGCTGTAGGGTGATCTGGTTTACAACGCCGATCAGCTCCCGCTACATCCAGATTGCTTGCTGAACCACAGCGCGGATTCGTTTGATTTTCGCAGCACCGAAGTATTCGATCGCATCCAGTGTAGCGTCGTCGGCAGCGGCAAGTTGGCCTACAGTTTCAATTTTCGCTTCACGTAAGCGGGTAATCATGTCCGCAGTCAAACCATAAGGATACGCTGGCGACTTCGCCAAGTCACTCACAGGCCTGTCGATAATGGTCAGCCCTTTCTCGGCTGTGAGTGCGGGAAGCCGGATATTTTGAAGTGCTGACCCGCTAATGTGGATTTCTGCGGGATCTGTCGATCCCTCCAGCCAGACATTAATCATCTCACTCGTAAGCCGACTTGGCACTGCGCCGCCATCGATCAAGTTGCAGAGATTCAGAGCATATACGGGGCCCCTCCCGCCAGACTTCATAGCTCGAGATGCTTCGCGGCGTGCCATGAAACCTAAATACTCCAGAATCTCGAACAGCTTCGCATAGTTGGATACGATCTGGCGATGTACGAGCACTTTGTCTAACGGTGCTCCGCGATGTTGCTGTTGCTGCCGTTCTTTTAGAACTGCAATCAACGCTTCGAATGCTTCCCGCGCTGGCTCAATGAGAGGTTCGTAGACGCCAAGCTTTGGCGCGACTTCGTCCATTAATGGCCAGTAGTAGTCGGTCGCCATGTTGAGGAGGCACTTATTGATTTCTGGGATACCGACTTTGTTTGCATCGTCAAAACGATTACACGCGAGAATAAAACCGCGAAGATTACCGACCACCGCTCGACCTAGAAGATTAGCGAATTGTTCTGGAGACAGCCGGTCTGAGAAGCGCTCCTTGTCTGCTAACCTGGGATATCGCGCACGGAGAACGTCGGGAAAAAAAGAGGCGTCGTTAGACACGTCAGACCGACTAATATCTATCACCGTCGAGTCATTAAATACATCAAACCGGACGCCAAACTTCGTGACGCCGGGATAGATGGACGCTTTGCAGGATGTAAGGTTGCTGGAAAGAGTACGGAATAGATCGAAGAATACCTCGAGCGGTTTCTCTCGGCCAATGTGCGCCGCGTCGTCAAAAAGCAAAACGATGCGTCTGTTCAACACTTGAGATAGCCGAGTTAAGCTAAGCTGAATAGATAGTTGATCGGCGCTGCTACCAAACTCCGCATTGAAATTTCGAGCCGTGATCTCTTTCTGAATTGCGACCGAGAGCAGGATGCAGAAATGCCCGATGTACTCATCGCCGTCAGACTGCAAAAGCGGCAGATACCGCAGGCTCACGTAAACCGGAAAAATGTCTGACGCAGCCTGCATCCTACGCTGTGCTTCGATCATCAAGGCGCTCTTACCGCTACCTCGGCCGCCCCTAATCAACACTGGACCGTGAGCGCTCAGCTTCCTGATAATCAGATCGTCGTGCGATGTGAAACGATGAAGCGCCTCAAATTTGTCAGGCTGACACTCTTCGGCGGCTAGAATCAGCGAAGAGTCCAAGTCATCGTCGCTCATGGGACATCCTGTCGAAAGGCCAAGTACGCTTCCAGCGCCTTAGCAGGAGTAACGCGGGCGTAAGCTGTGGGCACAAAGTGAGACGCCAAACCGAGGTTCGCCATCAGCAAACAAGAATCTCGTATTGCCGCTTTCACCGTTGATTCTCCAAACACCAACGAACTAGAAAAGAATTCCCAGTGAACACCTTTCGATAAGGTCGAATATAGCTGGGAGCTTTGACCGCGAACCTTATCGATGAAAGTGTCCGCGTCCAACGATAGGATATCAGCTAAAGCAGCGTTGGTCGGTGCGTTAGAAACGAAATCCAACATTTCGTTTACGGCAGGTTTCCAATAAATGTGATCTACGTGAGATGAAAAAAGCGCTCGGCTTACTTTCTGAACGTCAGAATCTGGATTCCATAAAATGGCCGAGTGTTTGTCAGGCATCACATCGCCCGTCCACGAAAAAGATGATTTAGCCCTATCACCGAGTCGGTATTCTGGCTGCGACTGGAATTCACTGAGATACAAGATCCGGAAAGAGTCGAGGCGCCCGAGTAGAGCAGCACATCCGTTTTCGAGGATCACTCTTGCGCAGAACGGGCCAAAAGTGCGGGTATCTTCGCTAAAGTCGCTTTGGAGATAGCCAACGGCACGGCCGGTAAAGGAGTCAATTGATTTTGAAAGCTGGTTTAGAGCGATTTTAGCCAAGCCCTCGGCAGGCGCATCCCCGCACAACAGCGTATCTAACCCGGACATTAAATGAGAATCCCATCAACCCTAACGTGCAAGTTAGTGGTGATCAGGAGGGATGTCCACACTGATCGGATGGAGTTAACGCCGCATCTCTTTAGGCGTCCCCCGACGGTAAGGACTCGAAAGAAATCGCCAAGCAGGCACGAGACTGCGATCCCTTTCACGATTCTCGGAGTGCATCGACTGTTCGCTGAGTTGTCTGCGTGGTTTACTTGAGAGGAGGCGAGGGCAACTCATTCTGTCACTATAGGGGCATTTTACCCGAGCAATAAATTGTTAGGGGGCAAAAATGTGAGAGGTGTCCTAAGGGCGGCTGCGCGACGATTTCCCCCGTAGCCCGCCGACGTGACAAGGCCGCGCATCGTTTTCTCTTCGGGGAGCAGCGTTCTCGGGAAGGCCCCTAGGATGATGTTTTTGATCAGGCTGCCCGTGATCTCTCTTCTCTCTGCTTCCATCGTTCCAGCCGCCGCTCGGCTTCGGCCGGGTCTTCCTTGATGCGCAACACCGTTTGGCGGCTGAGGCCACTCTCTCGCGATACGTTGGTGGTGTTAGTCTCGCGAGCGAGGAGGCTGATAACCAGGTCCAGTTGCTCGCGGGAGTAGCTCGGTTTCCGGCCGAGGTAGGCGTCCGCATCCGCCGATGTTTTCGCGTGCTCGATGCCCGCCCGCTGGGCTTCCTTCTGGCTCTCGGCTTGCGCCTGCGATAGGGCGGACATGAAGGCAATCATCGAGTCCCTCACTGCCTGCTGCATTGGCTCCGTGGTGGCGCCGTCGAAGGTCAGACCGTTGATGACCGTGCGGATGATCACGCCTCGACGCATGAACTCGCGGATGGTGTCGCTGACATCGGCATAGTTACGTCCGAGCCGGTCCACCCAGCGCACCACCAGCGTGTCACCCTTCCGTAAGATATCCCACAGTCGCCGGCCCTCGGGGCGTTCGGCCAATCGTGTGGACACGCCTGAGACACCGTGATCAGCGATCACCTCGTCAATGATGTAGCCGGCCGCTCTGGCCTGCGTGAGCTGGTGAGCAATGGTCTGCTCAGCGGTCGAAACCCGCGCGTAGAGAACTGTCGTCATCGATCCCTGTCCGTATAGGTGGCGACCGAATAATATGTGTCCGCATGACCGAAATCAAGTTATACGGACAGTGTTTCATGGCCAATTTCCAGTGACCGTTTAGGCATACTCTTTCGGACATTCTCCGGAGTGGGGAACGGTTGCGCCTGTTCACAAGGATTGAGGCGGTGATCTGCCAAGTGCAACAAAATCAACGCGCTAAATGCCCCATCAAGATGGCTAAATATTGAGATATTACAGCGACTTAGAATAGGTCGCCATATATGAAGAAATAAAGGCGCCCTGCAGCCGCATCTTCATTGAGCTACTTCCAGCCACCAACCTGAGCAACAAGGAGTGCCACGCAATGGCCATCCAATATACCGACGCGACTGTACTGTTCCACCGCATCCTTCGCATCCAGGCCACGACGCCCCATTCACGGTCGACACGCAGTGATATCAAGGAGCTGTGCCGTCTCGCTTTGAGAGTTTGCCCCGACAGTCTGCTCAGCGCCGCTCCCTCAAGAAACGGCTCATGCGTTGCCTTCAAAGTGCGGCACGGGAAACATGGCAAGTCGCAACATCGCCACGCACGCTTGATCGGCACTTTGGATTTCTGTTGGCTGGTTTTGATGTTGATAGCAGGTTGCCGCCTGGTGTCAGTTCCGGCCGGTGTGCCGCCCTTTTCATATCTCCGAGTAGAGCATCCCGAAGATATGTCACCGAACATGCGCATTCGGCTGGGCCGCATCATCATGGACGCGCCGGCAAACCAGCAAGTCGCATTCAAGGGGCGAGGGACGTTCCGTTCGCTTTTGCGCTCCAATCAGATGCTCCGCGCGCCCTCGCGAAAGAGTAACGCTAAACCGAAGCTTGGTCGGGCCGAAGCATTGGAGTTGACCCGGCAGCTCTACACGGGCGGGGAGAGGCCCCCCATCGAAGACGTGCACGCTGGCGACTTCGTTGCGGCAGTACGGAATATGCTCGCGGTTGCTGATAGGTTCGACGGTGGACCGAAGCTCTATCCGACAGAATTGGCCGAATAGTGTGACTACCGCCATCCCGACTGCGCCGGCCACATAGTTTCTTGGCACTCAGGGTGGTCGCTTTGGAAAGGCCTGTGGCTCCGGCGGTGTTCCTTCAAAGTTTTCGAGAATGACCACCGGAGTTCGCTGGGATTGACGACGCGTCGCGTGAGACGGAGGGCGATCCGCTTGTGCCTTTCGTTCAGGCGGTCATTTCATAGAGACACGGACGTCCTCGCGCTCTCTCGGCAAGCGATCTTCCGTAGCCGCGTACGCTGCATTCTCTTCCGCAATCCTTCGGGCCTTCCATTCTTCGACGGACACCCATACTCCGGCAGCCTTCTTAGCCTTTACCCACTTGAGCCGGCCGTCGTGCTTCGACACATGCCGACGCTCTTCTGACCAGCGATCACGCCGCCGCTTCCGCTCTTTGCGTCGAGCACGGGCCTTCGCCTTCTTCGGGTCCAGCAACGGAGGCAGGCCATCAGCTTTCCGCTTGATGTTTTCTTTGCGTCGCTCGCGCTTCGCGATGACTTCGCGCCGCTCCTCCAGGGTGATGCTGCTCTTCTCCATAACGGAACAACATATCCATGAAACACAGAAAACAAAGACCCTCTTTCGCTTCGCGTTTGTCGTTGGCGGAGGGGCTGCCGAAGTGCGTAATCCCCGGATGCGGGAAGCCCACACTCGTCGCCAGCAGAAAGGGACTGGCCGCGTTTCACTGCCAAGCGCACGTCCAACATATGGCCCGGCATGGAAGCCACTGGCACGGCTCGTACCGTGCAGGCGAGCTGAGGCCCTACCTGTCATCTGCGACATCTTATCTGCGTTGTCGCATGCAGACGGACGGCGCTGTGAAACAGTCCATTGAGGCGCTCACGTTGCTGCTTGCCGGTTCGCCCTACGAGATTGCAGCACGTCTACGCGGATTACCAGTCCGAACCCGCGCCGACATTGCTTTTGGTCGACTTCGACGAGCGGGCATAAAGCCGGAGCGTTTGCTGGCCATCTATCTTGCCATCGTTGCATTGATTGAAGAGGACCCCGGCGCGGTGCGAACAAAAGAGTTCCGATTGGTTCAGGTAGCGAAAGCGGCTCATCGATTGGCGTCCGGCTATCACCGGATCTGGGAATCCGAGGACTGGCAGGGACGGCGATCAAGGATCGAGCTGCATAAGTTTGCGCGAAGCTCCGGGCAAATCCTACGGCGAATTGGAGCGATGATCGAGGAGCGGTCTGAGTTTGCCGTCGAGAGACACCTTGCGGGCGTGCTCGCTTTCAAGCGCAAGCGATATGGTCCGCACCCTGCGCTGCCCGAGGCCAAGCCTCTGTGCAATAAATTGGAAGGTTAATAACTTGCGAGAGATCAGGTCCCACTGCGGCGGTGCGTCAATATTGGATGACGAGCTGGGTCACTTTGAGCATAGTCCTCGATCGGAAATCACCAAGCCTTATCGTTTCGAAGTGCGTTGGCGGGCAGTCGATGAAGACTTGCGACGCTATGTTAACGAGCTTCGGATCAAACTGGGGCAACACGAGCAACGGAAGCGAGCGAGACGCGCGAGCGATCTGGCGAAGTTCGACCGGGTCATAGAAGTGCTTTGCTGCAACGTTGTAGCAGTCAGGCTTGCCGGACTGGCTCCTCGATCCTTCGCGATACTGAGGGCGAATTACGCTTCCAGTGTCTCTCCGATATACGGCGCCCACTTTCGACAGGTTGTGATGTTGATGGAGGAAATGGGACTCATCACACAGCGGAGAGGAAGCCGGCATTCCAAGCGCGACCGTTTCCCTTCCACCATCACTCCCTCGGCCGATTTTTTGACGTGGCTGCCGGCCATTGAAGGCTGGGAGGCGCTACGCCTTGAGAATGGTCCCGCCATCGTTCTCAACAAAGGCGAAGACGCTGAGCGAGAGCTGCCGGAACTTGATTATGAATGGTTTGCACGCGCGGAAAAGGAGGTGGCTACCATCAATGCGAGCATTAGAGACATGCCACTTGGTGATTACCCTGACGAGTTAGCCCACGTCGCAGCGATGCATCGTGCCCTATCTGACATAGTCAGGACGCCGCTTCATCGCTCAGTATGGCGAGCCTTCAAACCGGACTACGAGCAGGGAGGTCGACTATACGGAGGATACTGGGAAACGATGCCTCGGGCCGAAAGATTCCGCTTGCTTCGGATCGAAGGGGCTCAAGTTGTAAATGTTGATTATGGCCAGCTTTTTCTCCGGTTGGCTTACGCAAGCATGCGGGCTTTACCGCCAGATGGCGATCTATATGACCTGACTGGCCGGGATCATTTGCGGCCCGACTGGCCGCGACTACGCGAAGGGCGGAAGCGGCTCGTCAACGCAATCATTGCTTCGAAGAAAATATTGAAGCATTGGCCCGGTGACACTCCTTCCGAATGCAGCGCCGTGCGGCGTATGTTTCCCGAGGGAACCAAGCCGATTGACGAGGATCGTGCCATCAAGGCGCGGCATCATGCCATCGCGGAGGAGTGGCTAGGCCGGAGTCGCATAGGCGAGCTGATGCGCCGGGAATCTGACCTCTTGGTGGCGGTGCTTTTGCGGTTGATCGGCATGGGCGTCACAGCGTTGCCTCTCCACGATTCCGTGATCGTCGCTCAGCGCCACGGCGGGACCGCAAAGCTGGTGATGGAGGAGGAGGCCTTGCGGCTGATTGGCGTGCTCATCCCCGTGAAGATCGACACTGGATAGCTACTGGATGGCTCAGCGGAGTCCGTACAGGCGTTTTGACTGGCGGGCGAGGATGGGCACACGCAAGGGGCGGCCGATGAGGGGGGCCTTTCTGGCGGCCCAGTAGCGCGGAGCATAGTCTGGGCGGACGATCAAGGGGCGTGAGCTTACGCTTCCACTTATGCCTCTCTGCGCTTCTCCCTGCTGCCTCTGAGTGAAGAGCCCTAGCGCTGGATAGTCTATCGACCATCATCAACACCGAGGAATGCAGGGTATTAATCCCTCCGCTATCACCGGCGACGCCTTGTAGGTCAAGTGAGACGACCCTTAAGTCTATCCTCAATGTGACCTAGGAGTGTCGTCATATACCGGCCAAGCTTCTTGACTCCCATGATGCCAACCATGGCGCCTTGATGACCAAGTATATGAATGGCGGGCGTCAGGTTACATCTTGGTAAAACATTTTGGAGCTTTGCTAAATGGCTGTCTTGATGCTGAGGAGAGGGGAGGTGGAGCAACGAAAGCAACGTTCAAGTGGACCGGCTAGTCCCCGGCGGGTGGGCGCTTCGGGATAAGACCTTTAAGGGCGGCCGCAACAGGCTTTCCGCCGACAAGCGCCGCCGACACTGCAATAGCCATTTGGCCGCCAGCGTTCGTCAGCGAGCAAATACCAACTGCGGTCGCGAACAAGCCGATATCGAAAGTCTTAGTTAGTACTTCAGCGTGCTTTTTAGTCCACCAAGATTGAATGCCGTCGGCGAACGTCGTGACGGACTTTACAGCCGCGACCTCCTTCACTTTCCCCTTTTTGAAGGCATCCACCATCGCCTGGATATTTTCAAGCTGAGAGCGCATCTGCTCATACTCCGAGATATGCGCGTTTTGCTCCGCAATGGCTTCTGGCGAGTTCGGTCGGTGATCCTTAAGAGTTTCGATCTTGTCGTCGATTTGAAGAATAAGTCCGGCAACTGCAAGCCTAAGCTCCACCTCGTTGGCCTCAATTGCCTTACCAACCCTAGTTTTGGCTTTTCCCTTCGGTACCGAGGATCGGGGCGGTGCAAAAAGCTTGTAAAGCTCATCGATATCCAGAACGCGGAAGTGGCGATCATTTTCTGGACGCTTCCGTAGCGACTCGCCTGTGTAGCCATAGCCGATGAGCCAGTATTCATCGAAATCGTGGAATGGTTGCTTACTCTGGCGGACGTAGTTCCTGAATTGCGAAAAGTGCTCCTGTATCTTTGCGGCCGTAATCTCCAGCACGATTTCGATGAGGAACCGTCGTTCTCGGCCAAGCTCAACCCGCGAAGCCAGCAAGTCACCTTTCGGGTTGCTGCGATATTGCCCTCGTTCGAGAACTCTCACATTTCCCGCTAGCAGAATGTCTGTGACAATCCGTGCGAGTTCGGGGGCCGTAACTGCCTCTTGCTCGTGAATGCGTTCGAGGGACCGTTCGATTTCCCGCTGCGAAGGCTTTTTGACCCTCGTTGGTTGTTTCGCCATGCTATCCCCCGTTGCCTTTGATCTGTTTCACACGCAGTGAGGCTCGGAGCAAGACTATGGCGAAGATGGAATCGGCCGATTTTTCACGTGACCCGCCAAGTCAGCTCCTTGAGGTCAATCGGAGGCTTTATCTGTGCCATCGCCTTTGAGAGTGGCTTGATGGAAAACCCTGCGCCGTAGTCTCGGCCGACGCTGCCTTTGTTGGCGTGACCCGTGATGGCGTCGTGAAGCTCCTCGTAGAGCTCGGCATCTCGCGCCATGCGCTTAAAGGTGTGACGAAACGAATGAAACACCTTTGTACTATCTGTGATTCCGCATTTGTCATTCAGATACGAATTGACCCATTTCGACCACGCCGACGACTTCACTCCGGGCCACATGGGATCACTGAGCTTTGCCCCGCGCTCTAAAAGCCGTGCGCGATAAGTGAGTAGGCCAATGCGCTTCAGCTCAGGGTGAAGGGGGATGCGTCGAATTGAAGTTGCAGTCTTCGTGCTCCGTCCGCCCTTTCGGCTCACGTCGAAGAACCACACATCATCGTCTTCATCCTCGCGTAGGTCGATGAGCCTCATACCTGCCATTTCGTTGAGGCGCATTCCGCTGAGCAGGCCGATAAGCGGCAACCAAAACGCAGCTTCTCCCTTGCCGCCCTCAGTGCGCCAGTTCTGGGAGAACACGGGAGAAGTGAAGATCGCGCGGAGGTCGGCTTTCGAGAAAATCTCACGGTCTTCCGTATCGCCATCATCAACGCGGAGCTTCACGGCCTTCGTGAACGGATTGGCGAAGTGCTCAACGTCATCGAGCATTGCCTCAGCCTCCGCCTTCGAGACGACGGCACCGATTAGCTGTAGAAGCTTGTTGACGGTGTTGGCGTGTCTGAGAGGTTGGCCTGAAAGATCCTGCTCAAGGAGCCTAGACAGTGGCATCTTGCGTAACCGCGTGGGCAAGCGGGTAGGAACCTTCGCGATGGCGTCACGGAATTCCCGTGCCTTTGCTCTCGTGATGTCTCCGAGGTGAATATCTCCGTAGAGGTCGGTGAAATACCGGACCACTTGCCCCGTCTCGATGATGCTGTTCTTGCCAGGGGTCTTTGAGCCGCGGACGCCACCACCGCCCATCTTCCAAACCTTAAAGGCTTCGCTGAGCCGGGGACCTCGGGGCGACTGCACGGGCTCTGCGGGTGTCGGGATGTCCACACCTTGATGGCGCTTCTCGATGGCGTCATAGGCGCGGACGTGAGCGCGGAGGACCTCAAGCGCGACCGCCTGAAATTCGACCGACGATTTCTCGTATGATGCGCCGCGTCGCTTTAGCTCGATGCTGGTCTCAGCGATCACTATGCTGGGGTCTCGCCTTGCGAAAGCTGCACGGTACTCGGCCGCGAGGTCGCCGGTCTCTTCGCGAAAGATTTCTGCATGGTCTAGTTGCATGCCAATGACGAATGGCGCCGGAACATCAGTCAGAAGCGGAAATTTAGTGGCGCGGTCTACGACAGATTCTATTCCGCTCTGGAAGTCGAAGTCACGATGCTCGATTCTGCGCCGATCATCACCGATCAGCCGGGTGATTTCATCGTCCTCCAGGAGCTGCCGGAAAACCGATTCGCCGATCTCGTTGGCGTCTACCTTAGCCGGAGCACTCGGGACCGTCGCAGGCTGGGAGAGGGCGGTCATCACCTCCTCAATCAACCGGGCAAACTTCAAGGCTTCCCGATGGTCCCGCGTCTTGGCTGGGCGAAGTTCTTTGGTGTCCAGTGACCGTACAAACTCCCGTTTGAAGAGCCCTGTGCTGGCGTTGATCAAGGCGGGAAAGGCCGAACGAATGTGATCTGGCGCGGGCTTGCCGGCCAATGCTTGAGGCAACCTTCGTCGAAACTCGTATGTGCCAGAACGCCGTCGTTGCATGTAGCTTAAAGCTGCCATTGTGTGCCGCCTCTGTGTAGCAGAGCGGCATCTCTAAGCGCATGATTGCTCAGAGTTTTCAGCTTTTCAATGGCTTAGGGTGATTTGGCGCTCCCTAGCGGAATCGAACCGCTCTCTCCACCGTGAAAGGGTGGCGTCCTAACCGATAGACGAAGGGAGCAAAAAACCCCGGCCGATCCAGCGGCCCGAAATCAGGCCAAGGATACCGCGGTTCTGCACGGCTATTTCTAAAATCGCCGCAACATCAAAGCTTTAGGGCTGATCTATCGCGGGCGGCACCGACCGAAAGCAAATCAGTTTGGTGCCAGCGGCCGAACGTATAGTGACGTTTGTTCGGGTCGGCAAGTGGGCGGTGAGGGATCAGGTGGATGATCCCCATGCGCGGCGCACGGACCTTGTGCACAGGACATTTCGAACTCTTCTGCACCTCTCAACGGTTCTTAAAGCATGCAGGCTTAAGGCTCTCTCCCGGGGGCGTGGAGTGATGCGATGGCAGTGACGAAAAAACGCGACACACGCCGGTCCGTACACCAGGCCGCATGGATCACGCTGGACGGTGGATTCGCGGCCCGGCAATGCAATGTGCTGGATCTCTCGGCCTCCGGCGCGAAAGTCGTCGTCGACGATCCCACGTCGGTCCCCAACAAGATGAAGCTGGCCTTCTCGCGCGACGCACGCACCGGGCGTACGTGTGAAGTGGTCTGGCGCCGCGGTAAGACGCTGGGCGTTCGCTTCATCGCATAGGGCTGCACCATCGTGCGCCCCGATATCGTCATTCCCGTATTGATGGGCTGCGCGCTGCTGTGGTGGATCGGCCGTGGTATGAACTGGTCCACGCGCCTTATCGTGGCCGCGATCACGCTGGTGGTGATCATGGGCATCCTGCTGCTCGAACGCTCGCTGAACTAACGTTCAAGCGAACGCCTGCGCTCAGGAGAGCGGCGGCGCGACATAGGTCTGGAAGCCCGGCCGTACCGAGATCGCCTGATACCAGCGTTGCAGATGCGGAAGTGCAGGGCGGATGACGCCCTCGACGCCGAACCATCGCCGCGCATAGCAACCGATGGCGATATCGGCGAGGCTGAAATCGTCGCCTTCCATCCAGGTTTGACGGGAAAGTTGCCGGTCGACCATCTCCCACAGCGCCGCATTGGCATCCGCGGCCTTCTGCAGCGCGGCCATGTCGCGGTCGGCGACGGGCGTCCGCACCAGTCCCCAAAACAACGGGCGCTCGGCCGGCTGCAGCGTCGTCAGTGTCCAGTCGAGCCAGCGCTCCATCCCGGCGCGCACTTTTGGCGTGGATGGGTAGAGCGTCGATGTAGCGCCATAGGCCAGGGCGATATAGCGCATGATGGAATTGGATTCCCACAGCACGAAATCGCCTTGCACCAATGTGGGGACGCGGCCGTTGGGATTCATCGCCAGATAGTCGGCCTCGCTGTTGCGGCCAAACTGCATGCCGGCATCAATGCGCTCATAGGCGACGTCGAGTTCATGGCAGCACCACAGAACCTTTTGCACATTGACGGAATTGGCGCGGCCCCAGATCTGCAGGGATGGAGTGGGAGTCTGTGGCACGATGAACCTCGCTGGCGAATAAGCGCCGCAGGTTTAGCCAGCAACGCGCCGCCATCGCAAGGCCGGTCTCGTGCTGACCTCTCACAAAGGAGCGAGCCCGCAAACAAAACAGGCCCCGCGTGAGCGAGGCCTGTTCATGGGTTCAGCTTGGGAGGCGTCAGCGACCGAAGAAGAGCCACAGCAGAATGATCACCGGAATCGGTACACCCAGCAGCCAGAGCAGAATTCCACGTCCCATTGTCTCAGCCTCCATGAAATCAGTATCGCATCAACAACGCGGCACTGCTCATGGCGTTCCACCGCTGCACCTGCAGCGATGCGTTTTGTGAGTTACCAATGTCCGGTGTTGGGCATTGACGACCATGGCTCCTGCGGCGGCAGTGCGTCGCCTTTCTGCAGCAGCTCGATGGAATGCAGATCGGGCGATCGCACGAACGCCATCTGGCCATCGCGCGGCGGACGATTGATGGTGATGCCGAGCTTCATCAACCGGTCGCAGGTCGCATAGATGTCGTCGACCTCATAAGCGAGATGACCGAAATAGCGATCCTCGCCATATTTCTCTTCGTCCCAGTTGTAAGTGAGTTCGACCAGCGGCGCGCCTCGTCCCTTGGTCTTGGCAAGTAACGCCTCGTCTTCGGCGGCGCACAAGAACACCAGAGTGAATTTCGCCTTGTCGTTGTCGACCCGGCGGACTTCCTTGAGCCCGAGCGCATCGGCATAGAATTTCAGGGCCGCATCCAGATTGCGGACGCGCAGCATGGTGTGAAGGTAGCGCATTGGGATTGTCTCCATGGGATCGACACAAGCGTGCAACCACTAGGGCAGCGGCGCTTGCCATAGCAGCTAAACAAGACAAATGGCAGATGTCGTCTTGAGAAAGAGGGCGCACCATCTGAATTGTGAAGAGCGTTGCCCTCAGGCGCTGACATCCACGATGGCGGGCGTATCGATTTCCCGCTTGTGCCAGACGGTCAAATCCTTGCGCGGCTTCTCCCACGCATATTCGTCACCGCTTTTTTGCAAATGCTGAATGGCCGCCACATGGGCGTCATCGGCGCTCTTGGCTTCCACGACGATCTCCACGGATTCCTCGACGGAGCGAACGACGACGACGCTAAAAAATTTCCTTGCCATGCGGGCATAACCGGCAGCGCAAGGCTACGTTCCCGGTGACGATGTATTAAGCCGTGACCGCAGCATTTTATCGGGAACGCTGCCGTAATGGGTAATCTCGAACCGTGCGGGATTAGGTCGGGACGATGCTGAAATGATGATCATCGATCTTCTCCCGCGTGATGTCGACGATGGCGCCAGGAAACCGAACCGCCTTGCCCGACGAATCGAGCGTGCACTTGCCGCGCGCATAGACCCAATGCGTGTCGCCGTGAGAGACGACGCGATATTCACGGGAGAACACCTGACCGGTCGTCAGTGAGCGAGTGATAGCGGCGGCGACATCATCGATGTCGTCCGGATGAATGGCATCCAGCCAGTCTTGCAACGGCGTGCCCCGCGAGGCCAAATCCGCATTGACGCCGAACAGACGGGCGAATTTGCTGTCTGCATAGACGCGGTCATTGGCGATGTCCCAGTCCCAGGTGCCGACCAATCGATCCTGGATACTGGAATCGCCTTCATGATGACGCACGCCGCTCTGGGCGGCTTCGAGCGAAGCCATCCGCAGGATCTGCGCGAGAACTGTGTGATGGCCCGCCTGCGCCGAGATGGCGAGCTCCCTGCAGATCTCCGAGATGGGCCGACCGACAATCATCACCGCTCCCGGAACTTATTGGCCAACTGACCGTAATATTGCGTATATTGATGGGCATTCAATTCAACGTACAGGGAAAAGGTTCCGAAACCTTTCTGTACAACTTGGGAGTGTTACTCGTGTGGCGGTTTGGAAGGGCTTCGGACGAGGAGGCCTTAAAAATGGTTGTGACTTACCTCACCATTAACGAGCCGGAGCGCCGTCGCGAAATATTCGAACTCGCTGAGAAGTATGCGAAGGAGACCTGCACTCCGCCGATTTCGCAGGACAACGTCGATAAGAAGTAACAGGCAGAGGAAGTAACGAACCAGGCAGGAGCGCTTCACGATGCGGCCTGTAGTTTAGTTTGATCGCGGGAGCGCCGTTAACAGTCCACAACGGCTTCGTTAAAATCCGATCGGCCAAGTAACCTTCATCGGTTAGGTTAAAACCAGAGTATGATTGCGCGGAAATAAGAGTGAGCTATTCATTTCCCATCGAGGGAGTGACCATGTCCGCTTCGTTTCACAATGCCGACAAGCCGACGCATCGACGGGTGATGCTCGTGGGATTTCTGTTCTGCGCAGCCTTTGTCGCGGTGAGCTTCTTCGCCCGGCCGCAGCCGGCAACGGACCATGTCCTGCTGAAAGCCGACAAGCTCACTCGCACCGCCGGCCAGCCCGTGGCTGCCAACTAGCCAAGCAAACCATCAACGCTGGCTTGGCGTGGTGTTTGGGGTGAAGGGTACGATCACGCGTACGGGCTCTGGCAATGCGGGTCGCTCATAGGCGACATGCTGGGCGCCTTTATTGGCAACAGCGGGTGTCGGCTTGAGGAGCCACGGTACGAAGGCGATCATTCCGCAGACAAGCGCGACCGCGCTGAGCAGGAATACACTATTATCTTCTTCTCTCGGTCCCATGCCATGGAAACACCGCACTGCGGCGTTCGTTCCAATGAGCTATGCGACCGCATGCAAGCGGCGAGGGAAGACTATGAGAATTGTCGCTGTTGGACTGCTGATCGCTGTCATACCGCTGCAGGCCTTCGCTGCGGCGTCAAAGAAGCCAGTGGCAACGAAGCAGAGCATGAAGCCGGCACTGCGAAAACCAAATATCTGTGCGCAATACGGTGCCGGATTCCTGCAGGTTGAGGGGACGTCGACCTGCATCAGGGTCGGCGGGAGCGTCGGCATTGGTGGGGGTGTTTCGCACTAGAGCGTGGATCGCCGCGGACTGCTGGCTACCTCAGACCTTCTTGTCGAGCTCAACCGGCGCCTCCGGCGGCTCGTGATGGTCGTCATAAGCCCGTTTCGCCTGCAACTGGTCCCATGCTCCCGTGCGCAATGACAGCCGACCGTAAGGCGGCGGGTTCGGCCTCAGTTCGACGGTTTGAACGACAAGGGCTGTGGACATCATCTCCCATAATGCCGCGGGTGCGATTGGGTTCTCCGAGCTCTGGAAGTGCAGTTAAAGCCGGGTTGGCGGAATCTCCGGCATTTGAACAATTACTTGTGTGGCAGGTGAGCGGCGCCCGGAACAAGTCACAGTCGTGCATGTTTTGCACTCACCAAACGGCATATGGGACACCTTGCGTGGACGAAGATTTCAATGACGCCGGCGAGCAGCTCGCCATTTATATCAACCAGTTAATTGAAGAGGCCGACGACGATGGACGACCGGAAGAACAAGGGTCAGCCGGATCGCAGCAAGATCAACATGCACGAGGCGCATGAGGTGAAATACTGGACCCATCAGCTCGGCGTTTCCCGCGAGCAGCTGCAGGCGGCGGTGGAGAAAGTTGGCAATGCGGCTGCGGCAGTGCGCAAGGAACTGGCGCACTAGAGCCGATGCATCGAACTGGGTGAACAAACAAGAACGGCACCCGATCAGGTGCCGTTCTGCTGTGTGGTATCTCCCGGGCGTCAGATGCCCATGGGAACGCCGTAGTAATCGTTCACCGCGCGGGCCTGCGATGTGTCAGCCCAGTTCCAACTATTGTCGTTGCCGTATTTGGGAGCGTTCTCCAGCTGCTGCTGCGTTACGCCAGTGCGATAACCGCCCAGTGCGGTATCATATTTCAGCGACTGCCAGGGCAGGGGATAGTGATCGTCGCCGATGCCGAGAAAGCCGCCAAAGCTGAGCACAGCGTAGGACACCCGGCCACTCTTCTTGTCGATCATCACGCGCTCGATTGAACCGATCTTCTGGTCGTCAGCGCCGAACACTGCGGTGCCTTCGACCTTGTCGCTGCCAATCAGGTTACCTTGTTCACTTGCTTCGATGGGCATGTAGAGCCTCCCTTTTGGTTGTGTCTGGCCAACAGGTAAAAGGGAGAAACGTTCCTACGTCGTTGCCCTGCAAATGTTTGGGACGCCCAGCGTCGTCAGCGACTGGCCACGAGACGCAGGCGCGGCTTCAGCGTATTTTGCAAGTCGTCAGCAAGCTTGAGGACCCGCGGATCGCTGGAGCGGGCTGCGCAGGTTGAGAACTGATTGACTGAGCGGACAAGAGCCTCGCGTTCCTCGCGCGTAGGCGTGACATGCGGACTCGATAGGCGCAGCACCATCTGGCCAAGGCCGACGAGCAATTCATCGAGCGCCTTGTCGATCTTTGTGATCTGTTCAATCATCGCCATTACTCCACTGCTCGCACGCGTGTCCGTGCGACACCGCGTACATTCATGGAGAGGAAAGCGTCGGCTTTGCGAGCCGTTCCGATAACCGGCCCCTCATGGTGAATGAAACGTGAAGGCGGTATGGGGGTGCGTTAAGGCTTCACCCGGAGCTAATCGGCGCCTTGTCGCGGGGGAGCGTAGCGAAGCGACGCGTATAGGGTGACGGTTTCATTTTGCGATGCGTCACGGGAATCATCTTGTCGCGTCCGTTGTGTTCATCGAAAGCGCGAAGCCGCTCTCGGATGAATTCGGGATGCGCCGCGTGAAAGGCCTGAAGCTGGCGTGCGAGTTGCGCACGGCGATAGCGAATGGGCATCATGACGCACCTCCGGTCCGGAACCCGAGCGGTGAAATCTTACAGGCCCTGAAACCAACAAAAAAGCTTGGCGTTATTTGGCCGGTGGTGAACAGAAAGGGTATCACATGAAAAAAGCAGCATTGATCCTGGCCACTGTCGCAGCCATCGGCACGACCGCCATGACGGCGCCTGCCGAAGCGCGCGGATGGGGTCGAGGTTGGGGACCGGGTCCCGCAATCGGCTTTGGTATTGCCGCAGGTGCGCTGGCCGCGGGGGCTTATGGTGCGTACGGACCGTACGGATACGGATATGGCCCACGCTATTATGGCTACGGTCCCGGCTACGGCTATTACCGACCGCGCTATTACCGTCCGGCTTACTATGGCGGTTACTATGGTCCCGGCCCCTATGCCTATGGCCCGCGTTACTATCGCAGCTATGGTTATTGGTAGGGCCGAACACGGCCCGGAGCATTGCTTCGGGCCTATTGCGCTGCACGTGCCTGACGCGCATTCAATAAAAAGCCCGCCAGAAATGGCGGGCTTTTTATTGGTCGCTGCTGCGAGCAGATCGTAGCTAGTGCCGCACGCGGCGCTCCTGACGGGGCGTCACGAACTCGTTCCAGTCGGTGGCCCGTACCTTTTCGATCGTGGTCTCGTAATAGTCTTCGCGTTCGCGCTGAAACTTCGCCTGTTTCTCGCGAAATTCTGCCACCCGGCGTTCCATGTCGGCGCGTGCCGCTGAAATTCTTTCTTCGTTCATTCTCTTCTCTTCGTTTCGCTCCCCAAGGAGAGCATCGATGCCGAATGCGGCATCAATCCGATCTTTGCAAGGCGACCGGTGGATAAGTCGCAGCGCGCAACGCTCACGCAAGCTGAGATCTCCCACACCGAATCAACGGCAAAACAAAACCTCGCATCACGGCTGTGAAGCGAGGTTGGATGTTCCAGCGCAGACGTAACGCCGCCGACGCCAAAGGATTCCGTTATTCAGCACTCTCCAATGCGAGCGCCTGTTCGAAATCCCGCATCCGCGCGTTGACCCAGTCTTCGTCCTGACAACTCAACAGCAGCATTTCTCGTTCTGCCTTGCGGCAGAATTCCGGATCCGGATCGATGCTTTTCCAAAGGTCGATACGTGCCTGCAAATCCATGTCAGTCTCCCTGTTTTCCAGCCGCGTATGCCCCGCCAACCCGGCGATTCCTGTGACGTCCCGATAAAACATTGGCGAATGATGTTCGCTGTTTGTTCTAGTTCAGGTCAGCCATTCTGTCCATCGGGATCTCGCTGCGGCAGATTGCACGGAAATTCTGCAGGGGAATGGTGCGATCCGAGATCCCGATTTTGATCGCGATGGAGAGTGTCATCGTCATCAGCTATAAGGCCGCTCGCTCGGGGCCTTTTGCTTCGGCGTCTGTCAGGAGAGCTGCATGAGCAAGCAGGCAATGCGCGAAGAGGCCGAGCGTCTGATCCGCGAGACTATGGAGCGCAAGGCGCTGGTGGTGAAGCAGGGCGACACACGGATTATGACGACCTGCGGCAAGTGCGGCGCGGCGAACAAGGTCTCGGCGCCAAAGGGTGTCGCGCGGGTGTCTTTCACCTGCAAGGAGTGCGGTCACGAGCAGGTCACGCTCTGACCCTATGCTGAAACCGGAAATCGGCGCGAAAATTGCTTTGTGTTTCGCGGTGGTCCGGGGCAATAATTGCGGTAACGGCTCGGGGAGAGCCGACTGCAAAAATTGAAGGGCGTGAGCGATTACCCTTGGACCGGTGCGTATTTGCTGTGTTGGGGACGACCATGCGTTTTTGGGTTTTGGGGACTTTCGGAATTTCTCTGGTGGCGTTGGCCACACCTTCCGCCGCTCAGTCCATTCGGACAGCTGAACCGCTCATCCTGGCGCCTTACGAGAGCGCGCTGGTCCAGGACGGTTCATGTGCCGCTGGCAAGATCTTGAAGGTGACCGGCGCCATTCGTGGCCTGCGCCGCAAGAAGCTGTGCATCCCGCTCAATGAGATCCAGGCCTCGCTGGGCTCGGTGGTTCAGTAGCCGCCCGCGGCAAGACTTCTTGCTTTGACTGGACGACTTTCCGAGATCGCATCAATCGCCTGTTAACGTTGGAGTGTGCACTCGCTTGGGCTGTGCGGGCGACGTGTTACCCTGCCGGCATGATCAGTCTCGTCCCAGTCGCCGCCGTCCTGGCGTCCGAACGTGGCGTCCGGCCGGCGCCGGTGATCGATTCCAGTGATGCTTCCCAGCGCGACTATTGGGCCTATCGGCTCAGTGTCTCGCCGACCGAACTGAACGCTGCAATCGAAAAGGTCGGCTCGTCGGTTGCCGCCGTGCGGCGACACCTCGGCAAATAACCCGAACCGGCAGGTCGTCCCCCCTCGCGTTGAAGCTCCAGCAAGTCGAAGCCCGCAAGGCGAAAGCCCCGCCGGGGGAGGACGGGGCTTTCTGAAAACAGAGCATCGGGGAAACTGCTCCGGCCTTACAACCGGTCGCACCCGGAATCGTTCCGCAGCGTTGTTCGGATACGCGTCTGCATGGCTTCGTAATAGACGTCGCGCTCGTGGATCATCTGGGCTTGGCGAGCCTTGAACGAAGCAACGCGCTTGAGGATCTCGGCCCGCTCAGATGGGCCCGAATAAAGCGGATCTCTCCGGGCAGGAGATGGCACGTTGGTTGGAACTGCAACAGGAACGTCCTGCGAACTGCGCTCTGAGGTTTCAATTGCTGCGTTCGCCGCATGTACAATCAGAGCAGGAGCCATCAAACGATCTGCGTCCACGGTGGCAGGCGAGGTGACGGTTTCCGTTGAATCGGACGCGTGCGACGGCGCGTGGCTCGGCGGTTGCCAGATGTTCAGTCGCTGGGCCGCGACCGGATGCGCGGCGGCGACCTCCTGTACGAATGCGAGCGTCTGCGCGACCAGTCGGTCACGCTCTTCTTTCCAAGATGCCATGACGCGTTTCCCCAATCCCGCATCCATTCTCTGCGAAGCGTGAGCTCGACGTCAATTGAATTGCATCCATCATGATGTCTTCGGTGGATGATCTCTCTGCCGCGCTTGCGGCGCATGGATGTTACCGCTAGTTCGGAACAAACGGAGATTTCCATGGCCAAGATCGATCTGGACTCACTGAGCATCGAGGAACTTGCGGCACTGCGCGATCATGCATCCGACAAGCTGGCGGAAAAAGTTGCTGCGCGTCAGTCTGAGCTCGAAGCCGAGCTGGATAAGCTCGCGCAGTACGGCAAGTCCGTGAAGAAGTCTCAGGCAACACCGGTGGCAAAGCCGAAGAAGGACGATCTGCCGAAGAGCGAGCTCTCCGCCGATGTCTCGCGGGCTGCATAAAGATTTCGCAAATCGGTATTTGATTACTTAAGGGCGGAGCTCATTTCAGATTCGCCCCGATATTTGATTTTGATGTGGTGTTTTGACACCGCCCGCATTTCATTTAATTGACGCACGCTGGCGCGTATTTTGCGCGCCTTGGGAAGGAGTGCGGACGCATTTGATCGGAGCTTGTTTATGCCGGCCCTTGATATCAAATCTCTTTCGGTTCCCGAACTCCTCGCATTGCGGGAGGATATCGACAAGCAACTGCAAGCCCACCGTGCCGAATTGCAGGCGCAACTCGCACAGATCAGAAGCGTCGATGGCAAAACCAGCCGTGTCAAAGGCATCAAGGTTGCGGCGAAGTATCGCCATCCCAAGACCGGAGAGACTTGGACCGGGCGCGGCGGTGTAGCGGGCTGGCTCGCGAAGGAGATCGCCGCCGGTCGCAAGCGGGAAGACTTTTTGATCGACAAGCCCGCAAGGAATGGACGCGCCAAAGCGAAATAGATCCAGGAAACGTGGCGACGAAGCGAAACATGCGTTGATCCCGGCATGGTACCGGATCCCGGTCTGCGGCATTGTCGTCGGATCACTTCCTCTCGGACCTTCCAATGATTGCAACTGACCTTCGCACTGGCGTGGATCGTCTTGGCGAGATGATCGCCGAGGCGAGAACCATCGTGCCGTTCACCGGCGCGGGGATCTCGACCGAAACGGGCATTCCCGATTTCCGTTCGCCTGGTGGCTTGTGGACCCGTAACCGGCCAATTCCGTTCGACGAGTTCGTCGCCAGTCAGGATGCGCGCGATGAAGCCTGGCGCCGGCGCTTTGCGATGGAAGAGACATTCGCTGCCGCCAAGCCTGGTCGCGGGCATCGCGCGCTCGCCTCACTCTACAAGGCCGGCAAGATTCCCGCTGTGATCACCCAAAACATCGACAACTTGCATCAAGCGTCCGGCTTCAAGGCTGATGCTGTGATCGAGCTGCACGGCAATACGACCTATGCGCGCTGCATCGGTTGCGCGAGGCGCTATGAGCTCGATTGGGTGAAGAGCAGATTCGATTCCGAAAGACAGGCGCCAGACTGCACGGTATGCGGCGAGCCCGTGAAGGCTGCGACGATCTCATTCGGTCAGGCGATGCCTGAAGATGAGATGCGTCGCGCAGCTGAGCTATCGCAGCACTGCGATCTGTTCATTGCGATTGGATCGTCACTCGTCGTGTGGCCCGCAGCGGGATTCCCGATGATGGCGAAACATGCCGGTGCACGTCTTGTCATCATCAACAATGAGGCGACCGAGCAGGACGATCACGCTGACCTTGTCATTCGCCATGATATCGGCGAAACGCTCGGACCGTTCGTCGGAAATTGATGCGCATCTGATTCGTTTGAGCGCAAGCTGTTCATAGCTGTCACTGTGTTCGTTTTTTGTCTTTGCTGATCAGGCGACAGTGTTATCTTCGAATCGAAAGATTCGCACCGCGCCATCGTGAATTAGCTTCGATGGGGCATGTGAGATGGCGCTGACAGGGCTGACAGCGCAAATGATAGTGGGATCCGGGGCCATGGGGTCGGACGCATTTGAGTCCAAGCGGTTGGGGGGACTGATTCCCGGAGCGGGTGGTCCGCGACCAGGGAATGAGCTTTCAGGCAACGCAAGCCGCGACGCACTCGACCCCTTTGCGGGTGTCGGCGAAGGCAACGCCGTCGATCTCGTCGAGATCTGCGGTGTTATCAAGTGGTTCGATGCTTCCAAGGGTTATGGCTTCATCATTCCTGACAATGGCGCAGCCGACGTGCTCCTGCATGTGACCGTGCTTCGCCGCGACGGCTACCAGACGGCCTATGAAGGTGCCCGTGTGGTCGTTGAATGCACCCAGCGGTCCAAGGGCTATCAGGCTTTCCGCGTTGTCTCGATGGACGAGTCGACTGCCATCCATCCGGCGCAGATGTTGCCGCCGCGCACCCATGTCAGCGTGACGCCCACCAGTGGCCTCGAGCGGGCGCAGGTGAAGTGGTTCAACCGGCTGCGTGGCTTCGGCTTCCTCAGCTGCGGCGAAGGCACGCCGGATATCTTCGTCCACATGGAAACCCTGCGCCGCTTCGGCATGACCGAGCTGCGTCCCGGCCAGTATGTGCTGGTGCGCTTCGGGCCCGGCTCCAAGGGCATGATGGCTGCCGAGATCCAGCCCGAAGGCGGTACGCCGGGTCTTTCGTCGCACTAAGCCGTCTACGGTTTTCCAAGTTTCTTGCGGGTTTCCTGCCAGCCTTACGGTCTGAGGGCTATCACGCGGCTGTGCATCACGACCGTCTGGCGCTGGCACGCGTCGTCAGGCTAGGGTCGCTCCGCCCGGCGTCCTGACCGGGCTCTTTGCGTGGATTGCCCTTCATGAGTCTGTTTCGCTTCGCCGCCCGCTGCCGCCTCTCGATGCTGGCGGTGATCGCCGCTCTGGCCCTTGTCGGCCCTTACAAGCCAGCCGCAGCCGCCGAATTCCAGCCGCTCGAAATCGTCACCAAGTCAGGTGTGCGGATGTTCTCCGTCGAAATCGCCAAGACCGACGAGGAGCGGGCGACCGGTCTGATGTACCGCAAGGAGCTCGCGGACGGCCGCGGCATGCTGTTCGACTTCACGCCGGAGCAGCAGGTCTCCATGTGGATGAAGAACACCTTCGTTTCGCTCGACATGGTCTTCATTACCGGCGACGGCCGGGTGCTCCGGATCGCGGAGAATACCGAGCCACAATCCCTCAAGATCATTTCATCGGGAGGCCCCGCACGGGCTGTTCTCGAAGTGGTTGCAGGCACCGCCAAAAAATACGGAATCGCGCCGGGAGACCAAGTGGTCCATCCGTTGTTCAAGAAGCGCTAAGTCATTGAATATTATGGGGGATGGTCGGGGCACTAGGATTCGAACCTAGGACCTGCGGTACCCAAAACCGCCGCGCTACCAGGCTGCGCTATACCCCGACGATGCGGTGTCGATACACGCTTAGGCCGGGGGCAGCAAGGCATCTGCCGGCGATTTCTCGCCTGTCCCGCACCATGTTCGACAACGGGTCTATTCTGCGGCTTTCGACGGCGATGCCTGCTGTTCTGACGTTGCGGGAGCTGCCGGCTTCGGCAACGGCTTGTCCTGCTTCTTCGACCACGAGATGTAATAGGCCACGCCGGTCATGATGCCGATGCCGGCGGCGCTGACGAATATTTGCGCCAGCAGCGAGCCCGACGACATCATCAGCTGGAAGTGGCCGACGAAGGACAGGAACACGCCGACGCAGAATACGGCGAGCGACTGCTGGCCGCATTTGATGAGCGGCTGAAACACCGGCCACTCCAGGCCTTTCCATTCCTTCGGCACGAAGCGGGTGACGAAGAAGGCGATGATCACGAAATGCAGCACGCGATAGGGCGCAAGGTTGGTCTTGTCGTTCGGATTGAACGCGTCGAACAACCAGTCCGGCATGATCATGTGGCCGGTGTCCGGGAAGCGACCGGCCATGGTCATGACAAGCGAGAACAAGAGATAGGCGATACCGAAATACAGCAGCACCTTGGAGCGGATCACCGAGCGTGACTCGAGCGCGCCGCCGAGCGCGAACCAGGCGCCGAACACAAACAGTAATTGCCAGGTGAACGGGTTGAAGTACCAGACGCCGTAGGGATAGGCGGGCAGATTCCAGCCGAACTGGCGTGCCGCGAAATACAGCGCCAGCGACGCCAGCATCGTCAGATCCGGCTTGCGCAGCATCATCCACAGCACCGGCGGGAACAGGCCCATCAGCACAATATAGAGTGGCAGCACGTCGAGGTTGAGCGGCTTGAACTTGAGCAGCAGACCTTGCGTCAGTGTCTGGATCGGATTGTCGACCAGACCGGCAACGTTGAACTCGTTGATGATGTCGGGGTCGTTATAGCGCTGCGCCACATAGCCGATGGCGGCGATGTAGATCACGAACAGGATAACGTGGGCGACATAGAGCTGCCAGACCCGCTTGGTGAGGCGCGTAGCGCCGACGATGAAGCCGCGCTCCAGCATCATCTTGGCGTAGACAAAGGACGCCGTGTAGCCGGAGATGAAGACGAACAGGTCGGCGGCGTCGGAGAAGCCATAGTTCCGGGTGGTGACCCAGTTCACCACATTGTCGGGGATGTGATCGAGGTAGATCGCCCAGTTGGCGATGCCGCGGAACAGGTCCAGCCGAAGGTCTCGGCCTTTGGGGGGAAGGATGGCGTGAATATCCATGGGTGCCGCTTCAGGAGCCCTTCGTGATGCCGAATTGCGAGATCAGATAGACCGCTTCGTGCCCCGATTGTCACGACGCCGTGGAACGAATATACACAATAACGAAGCCGCCAAACGACGGAATCACGGATCAAATTCGTGACAAATGGATATACCAGCCCCGCCGTTTTCACCAATTTGTCGCAGTGTCGCAGCTGACCAAGGCCGATCCCGAGACGCTAATCCCGAGACGAAGGCCCATCCTTAAAAGGCTATCGCATTCCATGACCGCACGTATCTTCAAAGCCCCCAAGAACGCAATGCAGGCCGGCCTCGCCAAGACCAAGGACTGGCAGCTCGATTATGAGCCGGAGCAGGCGCGGGTGATCGAGCCCCTGATGGGCTGGACGTCGTCCGGTGACATGAAGCAGCAACTGTCCATCCACTTCGACAGTAAGGAAGAGGCGGTCGCCTACTGCGAGCGCGAAGGCATTCCCTATCAGGTGATCGAGCCCAAGGTGCGTGCGCCCCGGACCATTGCCTATGCCGACAATTTTGCGTTCCGCCGCTCGGAGCCATGGTCGCACTGACGACCGGTTTGCGGGCAAATCAGCCCCCGTAACGCTTCAAATCTCACCCTGACCAGCACCGAAAGTTAGGGTTGCGTCCCGCCACGACGGGGTGACACCATCATGGCAGGCCCGTTGCCGGGCCGCCGTGCAAACAAGAAACAGACCCTGCAGGAAACGGAAGCCGATGTCGCTTCGCTCCACGATCGATCCCACCTCGGCCGAGTTCAAACGCAATGTGGATGTGATGAAGGCGCAGGTCGCCGAGCTCAAGGACAAGCTCGGTGCGGTCGCCGGGGGCGGCGGCAAGGCGTCCCGCGCCAAGCACACCGCGCGCGGCAAGATGTTGGCCCGCGAGCGTGTCGATCTGATGATCGATCCCGGCACGGCCTTCCTCGAACTCTCGCCATTGGCCGCCAACGGCCTCTATGGCGGCGATGTCCATTCCGCCAGCGTTATCACTGGCGTCGGCCGGGTGTCGGGCAGGGAGTGCATGATCGTCGCCAATGATGCGACCATCAAGGGCGGCACCTACTATCCGATGACGGTGAAGAAGCATTTGCGGGCGCAGGACATCGCGCGGCAGAACAATCTACCTTGCATCTATATGGTGGACTCCGGCGGTGCGTTCCTGCCGCAGCAGGACGACATCTTTCCGGATGAGCGCCATTTCGGCCGCATCTTCTACAATCAGGCGCAGATGTCGGCGCAGGGCATTCCACAGATTGCTGTCGTGATGGGCTCGTGCACTGCCGGCGGCGCCTATATGCCGGCGATGTCCGACGAGAGCATCATCGTGCGCAATCAGGGCACGATCTTCCTTGGCGGTCCGCCGCTGGTGAAGGCCGCAACCGGCGAGGTGGTCACCGCCGAAGAACTTGGCGGCGCGGATGTGCATTCGCGGCAGTCTGGCGTCACCGATCACTACGCACAGAACGATGGCCACGCCATCGGCATCGCGCGAAAAATCGTCGCGACGCTGAAGCCACCACAGCGGGCCACACTGAACATGCAGGCGCCCCGCGATCCCGTATACGCGGCTGAAGAACTCTACGGTGTCATTCCTGCCGACGCGCGCAAGCCGTTCGACATGCACGACATCATCGCGCGCATCGTCGACGGCTCCGAATTCGACGAATTCAAGAAGCTCTACGGCACGACGCTAATCTGCGGCTTCGCGCATATCTGGGGCTTCCCGGTCGGCATCATCGCTAACAACGGCATCCTGTTCAGCGAGAGCTCGCTGAAGGGCGCGCATTTCATCGAGCTCTGCTGCCAGCGCAACATCCCGCTGGTGTTCCTGCAGAACATCACCGGCTTCATGGTCGGCAAGAAATACGAAGCCGGCGGCATTGCTCGCGATGGCGCCAAGCTGGTGACAGCTGTCGCCACGGCCAACGTCCCGAAATTCACTGTGGTGGTCGGCGGCTCCTATGGTGCCGGCAATTACGGCATGTGCGGCCGCGCCTACAGCCCGCGCTTTCTGTGGATGTGGCCCAATGCCCGTATCTCGGTGATGGGCGGCGAGCAGGCAGCGATGGTGCTGAGTCAGCTGCGCCGCGACAATATCGAAGCCAAGGGCGGCACCTGGTCGACCGAAGAGGAGGAAGCGTTTCGCAAGCCGACACGCGACCAGTTCGAGACCCAGGGCAGCCCGTATTACGCAACGGCGCGCCTCTGGGATGATGGCGTGATCGATCCCGCAGATACGCGCCTGGTGCTCGGACTTGGTTTGTCAGCGTCGGCCAATGCGCCGATCGAGCCGACGCGCTTCGGCCTGTTCAGGATGTGATGATGGCCAAAGCCGAAATCTCAAAAGCGTTATATCGCCGCTTTCGCACGCTCCTGATCGCCAATCGCGGCGAGATAGCCTGCCGCGTCATCCGTACCGCGCGGGCCATGGGCTTGCGCACCGTCGCGGTCTATTCCGAGGCAGATGCCAATGCGCTGCATGTCGCGGAAGCCGACGAGGCCGTGTTGATCGGCCCGGCGCGTGCGCGCGACAGCTATCTCAATATCGAGCGCATTCTCGAAGCTGCAAAGAAGACCGGCGCTGAGGCGATCCATCCCGGCTACGGCTTTCTCTCCGAGAGCGCCGAGTTCGCGCAGGCTTGTGCAGATGCCGGCCTGATCTTCGTTGGACCTACTGCGGAGATGATCACTGCGATGGGCTCGAAGTCGGGCTCCAAGGCGCTGATGGAGAAGGCTGGCGTGCCGCTGGTGCCGGGCTTCCATGGCGAAGCGCAGGACGACGCGACATTGGCCAAGGCAGCCGACAAGATCGGCTTCCCGGTTCTGGTGAAGGCCTCAGCGGGCGGCGGCGGGCGTGGCATGCGCGTGGTGCGCTCGGCGGTTGAACTGGCTCCGGCCATCGTCAGCGCCAAGCGCGAAGCCAAAGCAGCGTTCGGCGACGACCGCATGCTGATCGAGAAGTATGTCGACAATCCCCGCCACATCGAGGTGCAGATCGTCGGCGACAGCCACGGCAATCTGGTCTCGCTGTTCGAGCGCGAATGTACGTTGCAGCGACGGCATCAGAAGGTGATCGAAGAGGCGCCGTCGCCGACGTTGAACGGCGCGCAGCGTGAGGCGGTTTGCGCGGCTGCACGCAAGGCCGCAGGCGCGGTGAACTATGTCGGCGCCGGCACCATCGAATTCGTCTCTGACGGCAAGGACGTGTTCTTCATCGAGATGAACACGCGCCTGCAGGTCGAGCATCCCGTCACCGAACTGATCACCGGCGTTGATCTGGTCGAATGGCAGCTCCGCGTGGCGTTCGGCGAAAAGCTGCCGCTGACGCAAAGCGAGATCAGGCTCAACGGCCACGCCATTGAGGCGCGGGTTTACGCCGAGAATCCGTATAAGAATTTCATGCCGTCGGTGGGCAGGATCCGCACCTGGCGCACGCCCGCGGAAACCAACGGTTTGCGCATCGATGCCGGCTATCGCGAGGGCGATGCGGTGTCGCCGAACTACGACGCTATGCTCGCCAAGGTGATCGCCTGGGCGCCGACGCGCGATGCGGCGATCAACCGGCTCAATCGTGGGCTGGAAGAAACCGATATTCGCGGCATCGTCACCAACACGCCGTTCCTATCGGCGCTTGTGACGCATCCGGATGTGCGTGCCAACACCATCGACACCGGCTTTATCGAGCGTGAATTGAAAGTGTTGACGCCGGACTCGGCGGCGCCTGGCGATCTCGAACTATGCGCGGCCGTCGCCGCCATCGTCTCGAGCGAAGAGCAGGCAGCACGGGCTGCCGGTACCTCGCCCTGGCTGACGGCTGGCTGGATGCCGGTCGGGCGTCGCCAGCGGGTGTTCAAATTCAAGCATGGTTCGGACGAGCAGCGCGTGACGTTGAATTACGGCAGCGGTCCTGCAACGATTTCGATCGGCACTCGCGAACTGGGGTTTGAGGCGGCTACGGCCGATGACGGGCATTTCGATCTGACACTGGACGGAGCACGCTCGCACATCGTTTCGGTGATCGAGGGCCACGAACTCTACCTGCGTACGCGTCACGGCCGTTTCGACATGCATTGGGTCGATCCGTTCGGCGGCGACGATGAAGAGCAAGTCGGCGAGGACAAGATCGTTGCGCCGTTGCCCGGCACCGTGGTGGCGCTGCTGGCCAAGGAGGGCGCGACCCTTGAGAAGGGCGCTGCAATCCTGACCTTGGAAGTCATGAAGATGGAGCAGACCTTGCGCGCGCCGTTCGCAGGCGTGCTCAAGCGCATCAAGTGCAAGGTCGGCGATATCGTTGGAGAAGGCGTCGAGCTCGCGGAAGTCGAGCCGAGCGCCTGATCTTCTGAAAGACACGTGAGATTGAAACAAGCATGAGTGATCAGGTTCGTATCGTCGAGGTCGGCCCGCGCGACGGTTTGCAGAATGAAAAGACGCCGGTGTCGGTCGAAGACCGCATCGCCTTCGTGAAGGCGTTGGTCGGGGCTGGCTTGCATACGGTTGAGGTCGGCTCCTTCGTGTCGCCCAAGGCGATCCCGAAAATGATGGGTTCGGATCAGGTATTTCTCGGCGTGCGCGATTTGCCCGGTGAATTCCATGTGCTGGTGCCGAACGAGAAGGGCTACGAGGGCGCGAAGGCGGTCGGCGCGAAAGTCATCGCGGTGTTCGCCTCGGCCTCGGAAGGCTTTTCGCGTGCCAACATCAATTGCTCGGTCGCCGAATCCATCGAGCGCTTCAAGCCGGTGATCGAGCGCGCCAAGGCGGACGGCATCCGCGTGCGCGGTTACGTGTCCTGCGTTCTCGGTTGTCCCTATGACGGCGACGTCGCGCCGCAGGCGGTCGTCGATGTCTCAAAGACGCTGTTTGATCTCGGCTGCTACGAAGTCTCGCTTGGCGACACGATCGGTGTCGGGACGCCGTCGAAGGCGCGGCAGATGCTGCGTGCCGTTGCTGGCTCGGTCCCCATGCCGAAGCTCGCGATGCACTTCCATGACACTTATGGTCAGGCGCTGGCCAATCTCTATGCCGGGATGGAAGAAGGCTGTCGCGTTGTCGACAGCGCTGCCGGCGGTCTCGGCGGCTGCCCCTATGCGCCTGGTGCGACCGGCAATGTCGGCACCGAAGATGTGGTCTACATGCTGGAAGGCATGGGGATTGCGACGGGCGTCGATATGAACAAGCTGCTCGCTGCGACCAACACCATCAGCGCTCTGATCGGCCGCGCGCCGGTCAGCCGTGTCGCTTCGGCACTCAACGCCAAGACGCGCTGAGAGCCACCTGGCGGACGACAGGATACGTCAGGCCGGGACGTCCAGCGCGAGCTTGAGAAGGTTCGCGGTGAGCGGCGTCTTGGCGACGTAGTCCTTCCACGCCGTGTCGCGCGCGATATCGCGCCACTTGCCGACGGTCGCAGCGTCGAGCGCGCTGACCTTGGCGCCGGCCTTCTCATAGACCCTGGACACTTCGACATCGTCCTGCTGCGCGCCCGCCTTGCCGAAGGCTTCCATCTCGGCGCCGACCGAGACCAGAATATCCTGATGTGCTTTCGGCAACTTGTCGAACACAGTCTTGGACATCATCAGCGGCTCAAGCATGAACCAGTAGGACGCACCCGCGCCGGAGGTCAGATGCTTGGCGACTTCGCTCAGCTTGAATGAGATGAGGCTGGTCGACGACGTGATGCCGGCATCACAGGCGCCGCTCTTCATCGCTGCGTAAATTTCGTTAGACGGCATTGAGAGCACGCGCGCGCCGGCAGTCTGCAGCATCATGTTCATCTCGCGCGAACCGCCACGTACCGTGAGACCCTTGGCGTCCTCAGGGACAACCAGCGGGCGCGAGCGGCTAGCCACACCGCCGGCCTGCCAGACCCATGTCAGCAGCATGATGCCCTTGTCGGCGAGAATGTCGCTCAGTGCCTTGCCGATCGGCAGGTTCTTCCAGCGCAAGCCCTGATCGTAGGTCGAGACCAGACCGGGCATCAGGCCGATATTCGCTTCCGGCAATTCATTGCCGGCATAGGGCAAGGGATAAAGGCTGAGATCGAGAGTCCCTTTGCGCATGGCGGAAAATTGCGCATCTGCCTTGATCAGCGACGAATCCGGATAAACCTCGGCAACGAGGTCGCCGCCACTCTGCTTGGCAATGGCGGCTGCGAAAGTGCGGACCAGACGGTCGCGGAAGTCGCCGTTGTCGATGCTGCCGCCGGGAAACTGGTGCGAGATCTTCAGTGTAGTCGCTGCCTGCGCCGTACCGATGCCGCAACGAAGGATCGCAGGCACGGCGAGGGCCGATCCAAGGATGTGGCGGCGAGTCAGCATGCGTAACTCCTGAAAGTGTTCGTCTGGTGCCGGGCGGGACAAAATGCGCCCGCGTCCTGTTGCTCCGTCACCGCGCGTCCCTTCGTTTATACAATCCGAACCGGCGGGCAAGTGATGTTGCGTCGCACGCAATGGCTATCGGATGCGTCATCAAGACTTTTTTGATGCGACGTAACAAACCGCGACCTCCGTACGTCTGGTTCATAGCGACAGACGTCGCGCTTCAAAAATGGATCCGAGGAAAAACATGATGACCATCTCCACCAGGTTTGCGCTCGGCGTGTCCGCCGCGCTCGTCTCGCTCAGCCTCGCGCTGGCACCTGCTGCGTTCGCTCAGGACAAGATGAGCAAGGATGACGGCATGAAAAAGGACACTATGTCGAAGGGCGACGGTATGAAGAAGGATGCCATGTCTCACGACGCTATGAAGAAGGACGATGGCATGAAGAAAGACGGCATGATGAAGAAGGACGATGGAATGATGAAGAAGTAACGTCTTCACCCGCATCGCTGTGACGGGCCCGTCCGCGCGACGGGCTTGTCATGTTGCGCTGCTCGTTGCTGGACCTGAAAACTCGGCATAGCCTCCGCGCACAAGAAAATGCCTGGGAGGCCATGATGAAAAAAGAACGACGCGTCGTCGTTGCGGCGACTTGTCTGATCGCAGCAACACTGTTTCCAAGCGTGACGACATGGAGCGCCACCGATGAGATGGGCTTCGTGCGCATCAATCAGGGCGAGGAAGTCTGGAAGAACCCGTTCGGTGTTGGCGTCGAAGTCGCGACACTTTACGGAGATCCCTCAAAGCAAGGCATCTATGTTCTGCGGATCAAGTGGCCGCCCGGCATCATGAGCAAGCCGCACAAGCATCCGGAAGATCGTCACGTCGTGGTGCTGTCGGGCACCTGGTACACCGGCACGGGCGAAGCCTTCGTGCCCGAGAAATCGATCCCGATGAAGACCGGCGGCTACATGGTGCATCCCGCTGGCGCGGTGCATTGGGACGGCACACGGGAAGAGGGCGCCGTGATTCAGATCACCGGCTACGGCCCGAGCGGCAACAATTTCGTCAAACCCGACGAGCCGCAATTCGGCAAAACGAACTGACCTCGGACAATCAATTCAGGCAGCGTGCCATCAGATGATGGCACGCTGATCTCGTGCTTATTTACGCTTCTTGCGGGCGGCGTAGCGGGCGTCGCGGGCAGCTTTCTGCTGGGCTTCCAGCGCGGCCTGGGCAAGCGCGGCTTCTTCCTTCTCGCGCGCAGCCTGGACTAGAGCAGCGGCGGCTTCCTCGGCTTCGCGGGCCTTCTGGACGGCCTTCTCAGCGTCGCGGATGGCCTTGGCTTCCGCGCGTGCGACGGCAGCGGCTTCGCGCTCGGCGGCGCGCGCCTTCACGGCAGGATCATCGGGCCCCGGTGCTGCCTTGAATTTGTTCAGAATGTTCTTCTTGGCTTCGATCGCAGCCTTCTGGCGATCCGCGAAACTGGGTTCCTTAAATGACATGAACGAGGCCTTGTCGCTTTCTTTGGTTTGGGGTGGGTCATTGTCGGGTGCGGCAGCCGGGCAAACACCCAAGCAATGGCCGAAACTCCGCTGCGGTTTACAGCCGACGGCGCGGCAACGCATCAACTATCTGCGATTTACGGCAATCTTACGCATGATTTGCCGGCAAGGAGGCCTGCGCGAGGCTGGGGCGGAGCTTGCGCCGGGGTGATCCGCGTATATCCGCAAATCCTGGGAATCGGGCATGTTTTGGTCATCCGGCGATTTGGAGCGCGCGGAGCAGGCCGCCTGTGCGGCGCGAGGACCGATATGGATGCCCAGAAGACAGCCGTCGATGCCGTGGTCATTCTGACCGGCTGTGATCGCGACATGGTGACCCACTTCATTCGCGGCCTGTATCTGGCGGGCGTTCGCGACCCCAAGCGACTGACTTTCAAAGGGCTGCAATTCGCAGCAAAAGCAGGCGCTTAGCAACATTTGTAGCCAAAATGGCCATGTTGCGGCTTTGCAGCGGCCGTGGTGCTGCCTTGAACCTGCGGTGCCCTCCGGCTGACTGATCAGGAACTTTCCGCGAAACGCGGAGTTCCTGTCGCCATCGGGAGTTATCCATGCAAGCAGCCATCGATCGCGTCATCCGCTCGTTCAGCTTCAAACATCCGGCCTCGCTCGCAGAGCCGATGTCGGACAGTCGCTCAATCCAGGCAAGCGATGAGGCGACAGAGTTGGCGACCCGGTTGCTTGAAAATTACAAGGGTCAGCTGGCCCGACGCAGCTCCAAGCCTGACTGAGGACGATTCAAGCATCCTCATTGACCGATCTTCATTGATCGCGGCTTCGGGATTCGGCATTGCCAGGACTTGCGTTGCGGTGCGATGACGGGGCATGACTGCGCCGCTCGCAGACCCAACCATCCAGGAGACATGATGCGAAACTCCCAGCGTGCCGTTAGAGCCACGGCCGTCGCGCTCAGTGCGGCCATGATCGTGGCCGTGTCCGACGTCTCCCTTTCTTCCGCCATGGCGCAAGCGCCTCAAAAACAAGCGCCGCAGAAAATGGCGCCAGCCGCAGGAAAAACCATGACCACAGCTTCAGGCCTCCAGATCGAAGACACCATCGTTGGCACCGGCGCCACGCCGGCCAAGGGACAGACCTGCGTGATGCATTACACCGGCTGGCTTTATGAGAACGGTGTCAAGGGCAAGAAATTCGACTCGTCGGTCGATCGCAACGAGCCGTTCGAATTCCCGATCGGCATGTCGCGCGTCATCAAGGGCTGGGACGAAGGCGTTGCCACCATGAAGGTCGGCGGCAAGCGCACGCTGATCATTCCGCCGGATCTCGGCTATGGCGCGCGTGGTGCTGGCGGCGTGATCCCGCCAAATGCGACGTTGATCTTCGACGTCGAACTGCTCGGCGTCAAATAAGCCCGATCAAACGACCTATGCCTGCGCGATCCTGCGCAGCAACGTCCGTGACGCTTCCTCGCCGGCATAGATGTCGGCGAGGGGCGCTGCCTTCGCGATGAAGGGGCCCTTGTCCGGCGTGACGAATGTCACGCCCATCGCTTCGACCTGCAGGCGCGTTTGCGCCTCGAATGCGGTCCACAGCTTGTTCATGTGATGATAGGACAGGGCGGCGGCTTCGCGGATGATCTCCCGCTGTTTCGGCGTCATGCTGTTGAGCCGGCCGGCGCCTACCAGCAGTACATCCGGGATCATGGTGTGTTCGTCGAACGAGTAGTGCGTTGCGACTTCAGCATGTTTCCCGACGATCAACGCCACCACGCTGTTCTCTGCACCATCGACCAATCCCGACTTCAGCGCGACATAGACATTGCTCCATGACAGCTCGATGCCTTCGGCACCGAACAGCTGCATCAGCTTGACC
This sequence comes from Tardiphaga robiniae, assembly GCF_013359755.1. Lineage (GTDB taxonomy): Bacteria > Pseudomonadota > Alphaproteobacteria > Rhizobiales > Xanthobacteraceae > Tardiphaga > Tardiphaga robiniae. Next base: position 183,061 of record NZ_JABMCJ010000093.1, read on the forward strand.
ATCGTCTCAGACGGCTGGATGCGGATCTTCATGCCCTTGAGATCGTCGGGATGCAGAATCGGTTTTCGGCCATAGAAGCTGCGCGCGCCGGCATCGTAGAAGGTCAGGCCGGTGAGACCCGCCGATGTGGTTGAGGCCAGAACGTCGCTGCCGATCTCGTTGCTCGTTACTTTCAGCCAATGGGAGCGATCGCGGAACGTGAAAGGCAGGTTGAGAACCTTGTAGGCGGGATGGAAGCGCTCGAGCACGCTGGCGCTGACTTTCAGGAAATCCAGTTTGCCGGCCTGTACCTGCGACAGCAGGTCGACTTCCTGACCGAGCTGCCCGTCCGCAAACAGCGCGATGTCGAGTTCGCCCTGCGAACGCTCGCGCGCCAGATCGGCAAAGTGCTGCATGGCCGGGTGGACGGGATGGGTGGTCGGCAGGCTATGGGCGAGGCGCATCTTCAGCGGTTCGGCGCGCAGGACTGCAGGGCAGGCGATCGCCATTCCCGCAGTCAGCAAAAGTCGGCGCCGAGAAAGCATTGTCTGCCCCGTGTCCTGGCTGGAATCTGATGCAAGCGTCGGCGCGTCCCCTGCGCCGGACACCATGTTACGTCGGAACCGGAGAAGTTTAAAGTCTGCCGCCAGCTACTTTGGGGCGATTGGCCTGGAGCACGGCGACATAGCGGTTCTTGGCATCGGGCGCGACCGCTCCGCGGCTGGCGAGATGATGCACGCAATTCAGCGCCAGATCGAACGAGGCGTAGCAATGATGCGCGATCAGTGCGAGGTGCTTGAGCTGCTCGCTCTCCATCGCCTCGGCCTGGATGAAATCCCGGACATAGACGACGTCGGCCTCGACGAGTTGATTGATGGCAGCAGCAGGGTTGGGGCCCATCATCGGCGCGATCATCTTCTTGTTGATGGCCGCGAACATGTGCGGAATGAAGCCGAGGCTGCGCAGTTCGAGATCGATGTCGCCGAACACCGGCTGCTTCTCATAGAGCGGCACGAAGGAGACTTCGGTCTGAATGGCGACGGCCTTTGCCAGTTTGCTGCGACCGTTCCTGAACACCGACAGTTCGCCACCCTGAATGTCGATCTTCAAGAGATCGATGTGCTCGATTTCGGCGATATCGTCGAGCCGCCGTGTATCGAGCGGAAGCCTGTCGACGACACGTCCGAGTTCGGTAAAATTCGGAAAGTGCGTGAGTGTTTTCGGCTCAGGCTGCAGCAGGCTGGCAAAGCCGATGCCGCGGCAGATGTTCAGCGTATGGCTGCCGCCATCGCCGACGGCATAAGGAAGATAGGTCTCAAACGCGCCCTTGCGCGCCTGCAGTTGCGCCAATGCCTGCGGATGCGGATCGAAACCGGTAACGCGGCAAAGTCCGCTTTGCAGCATCGGCTTATAGGGCGGGTCACCGTCAATGGGATTGGCACCGATATCGACGACAGCTGTCGGCCGCGCAGGCTGGAGCAGCGCGGATAATCCATCGTCGTTGCGTCGAATCGCGCCGTGCCGCATGCGTACCTTTCCTGCGAATGGTGCGACAATGCGTGCTTCAGTGGGCGTAGGCAGCGTGTCAGAGTGTCGCGCGACAATTCGAGCGATTGAGGTACTTGGCGCCGGAATGGAGGACGAATGAAAGACGACCAAAAAGACGACGCCGCGCGCCGCCGCCCCATCCATCATTCGCCACTGTTCTGGATTGGCGTGGTTCTGTGCCTGGCAGCGATCGTCGTCTATGTGATGTCTTACGACCTGTCATGGCCGGTCGCTAAATAACGACGCTCACGCTTTCTTTGGCTTCTTCTTTGTCGATGTGTTCAGCGCCTTTTCGTCCAGCCTATCGCCTTCGTGAATATCGACAGCCCGCCGGGTGTTGCCGTCGAGGCTGGAATTGAAAAGGCCTGACGGGTCATCGAGCGATGCGCCCTTCGCAAAGGTCATCTTCACGACCGCCTTGTAGGTTTCGCCGGTGCAGATGATGCCCGCCTGTTCCCAGACTGATACGCCGCGCCACTTCCATTCCTCGACCACGTCCGGGACAGCCTGCTTGATGACCTTTCGGACGCGAGCGAGCATCTCACCGCGCCAGTCACCCAGCTCCGTGATCTTCGCGTCGATGAGCCGAGAGGGAGAGCCTGCCTCGTTGACCTTCGTCGATGTGCTGGGCGTCTTTTTTGCCATGCGCTCCCCCTTCGACGCCCGGAGCCATACAGCTCTTTTAGTGGTGCTTACCTACGTGTCGTGAAAATAATCCCGCCTGTTTCGAGCGTCCAGCCTTCCGCTACAGGCGGACGAGAAATCACTGCGTATTCCGGATCGCGAACCAATTCCGGTGTCACGAAATTGCGTATAGCCTTGAAGCCACCGGCGCTTTGCGTGATTCGTAGCGTTTTTCTTATCCAGTTCAGTCGCCTTCGAGAGCATTCCGCCCGTCACGGCGTGTTTGCTTTCGTGAACTATGTCGCGACCATTTCTGCTGAATGGAAAGGCAGATTTTTAAGATGTGCTGCGCTAGTCGTGACAGCAGCAATCGCCAAGATGACTCGGAGGAGTCCGGATATGACGTATCGCCACGCTGTCGCTCTCGCAGCTGTCCTGTTGGGGGGCGTCGGCGCCGCCCATGCTCAGACCCTGCCATCCTATATGGCGCCGATTTCCGGGTTGACCGCGACAACGCCTGCCGAGACCGCCACCAAGGACATGCTCGCGCTCAACACCGGCATGTTCGAGCTTTACGGCGACGCAGCGAAAGTCTTCCGCGCCAATATCCTCGCCAAGCATCCCGTGATCCTCGGTCTGTTCTCCGGCGCCGGCGGCAAATTCACGCTGTACCAGCCCGGCAAACCGCCGCTCGATGCGCCCTCGGTGCCGATAGTCTATCAACTGCTCAAGTCGGTCGGCCACAGCACCATGGCACTGGCCGAGGTGATCGGCCCCTACATCAACAATCCCGACAACAAATCCTGGCTCGGCTCGATGAAGGCCTATCGCAGCCGCATGCAGTCGGCGCTGGATGGCCTCGATCTCACGCCGATGCAGGCCGACTGGCGCGACAACAACCGCACCATTCTGCAGAACAATCTGGCTTTCATGGACGAGTGCATCGCCAAGGGCGTCATCCCCTTCGATGTGCTGGAGACATTTGGCAAGAAGCAGGCGCCGTTCCTTGCGAAGAACGTGACTTGGGCCGCGCAGACCCAGGTCAATCACTGGATGACCGTGCTGGGCGACTGGAAGAAGATGCTGGGTCCCGATTGGGACAAGGCCTATGCCGCGAGCAACACGATTTATGTGGCACGGCAGAACAACGTGCTGTTCAGCGTGCTGGCGCAGTTCTTCCCGCCGGAGGCCATCAACGATCGTCTGCTGCTGATCGAGACCGTGTCGTTCACCACCACGCAAGCCGACATGCTGGAGTCGCTGACCCGCATCATCGCCGATCGCTCGGTGGGCTCGCTGTTCTTCGGCAACTATCACCTGATGGATTATGAATTGATGGGGGGCGACGCCCGCGCTGCCATCATCGCCGAGAGCGCCAAGCGCGGCATGACGCCGTTCCTGCCGCCCGTGGTGCCGTTCGGCTCGAACCAGTGGCCGACGCTGATCACCACTGGACCCGGGCCGGCCACCATCGCCGATCTTAAGTAATCGGCGCAGCGGCGGACGGCTGTCGATCAGGGGTGGAAGCATGCGGACTTCGCGTCGCGAGTTCATGAAATGGGTATCGGCGGGCGGTATTTCGCTCAGCCTGTCGCATCTGGCTGCGGCGGAGCCGGTGGCGTTCCCGGCACGCGAGACACTGCCGGGGCGGGGCAAGTTGAATCCCGCTATCGGCGGCGCCGGTCGTGTCGATGGCGTCGCCAAGGTCACCGGCTCGAAACTCTATGCGTCGGATTTCCGGGCGAATGACCTGCCGGGCTGGCCCGAGAAAACCTCGCACGCCATTCTGGTGCGCGCGCCCGATGCCACCCATGTCTATCTCGGCATGGACCTCGCGCGGCTGAGCGGGGCGCTGAAGCCTACGGTGATCGTCACCGCGGCGGATCTCGCCAGGATCAACGTCCGCGTTCCCGCCTACTATGAAGGCGATCTGTTCTGTCCCGTCGGCAAGACGCCGCTCTATATGGGCCAGCCCGTTGCGCTGCTGATCTTTGAGCAGTTCGATACCTATGACCGCGCGCGGATCGCCTTGCGCGACGGCACCTTCGTGCAGTTTGGCGAGGAGACCGGCCCGATCGTAATGCCGAATTATGCGGCGTATCGTTTCACCCGCGTTGCCGGCGCCACGCCCGATGCGCCCGATGTCTACTCGCCGGTCCTCGCCGGCTGGGTCACGCCCGGCCGTACCCAGGCGTCCGCGCTGCCGGTATGGTCCTCGACCGCGCACAAGAACGAGGCCGGTTACGAGAAGGCCGCGGTCTATGGCGACCAGATCCGTGCCGAGATCGCCGCCAGCGAGTCTTCGGCTCTGGTACTGGACCGCACCTTCGATACGCAGTCTGTCGATCCGATGTTTATGGAGCCGGAATGCGGGCTGGGCTGGTACAGCGCAAAAGACAAGGCGCTCGAACTGGTGCTGGGCGTGCAGTCGCCCTATGAAGCGGCGGAATCAATCGCGTTTCTGCTTGGCGAAACCAAGGCGCCGTTCAAGCCGAGTGCGATCAACGCGCAATTCGCCTATGTGGGGGGCGGTTTCGGCGGCCGCGACCATACGCCATTCATTTTCTATGTGACGCTGGCGGCGATATTCTTTCCGGACCGTCCGGTGCGGCTGGCGCACGATCGGTATCAGCAATTTCAGGCTGGCATCAAACGCCACGCCATCAAGATGCGCTCGCGCATGTCTGTCGATCGCGCCTCTGGCAAGATCACGGCCTTCGCCGCCGATCACGTGCTCGATGGCGGTGGTCTCGCCAATTTCTCGGCCAATGTCGCCACCTGCGCCGCAACGGCCGCGATTGGTATCTATGACGTGCCGAAGGTCGATGTGACGACTGTGGCAGAGCATACCCGCGGCGTGACCGCGGGCTCGATGCGCGGCTACGGTTCGCTGCAGACCATGACCGCGCTGGAAGTTCTGATCGACGAGGCGGCGCTTGCGCTGAAGCTCGATCCCATCGACTTCCGGCGACGCAATGCCCTGAAGCAGGATGGCCGCACCATGACCGGCAATCCCTATATCGTCTCGGTGCGGAGCTTGGAGGTTCTCGACAAGCTCGAGCAGCACCCGATCTGGCAGCAACGAGCTGCAGAGAAGGTGCGCGCGGCCAGCGGCATACTGGTCGGCACCGGCGTCGCCTGTGTGACCAAGGACTACGGCACCGGCGGCGATAGTTCGAACGGTCGCGTTGAACTCAGCCCCGACGGCAGGATCGCGATCTTCTGCGACCATGTCGAGATGGGCAATGGCATCGGCACGGCGCTGGCCAATCGCGTCGCATTGCATCTCGGCAGCATCGCTGACGAGGTGGCGGTGTCGCAGGTCGGCGTGTTCGATGCGATGGAGCTGGTGACCTCCGGCGATTGCTACACCATGGACCAGAAGACCCAGGACAAGGCCGAGAAGGATCCGCGCTGGGTGCCGTCGATCAGTTCGGCCACGTCAGCCTCCATCGGCGCCCATGTCGGTACCCATGCCGCGGCGGAAGCTGCGCGGGTGATCTTCCGCTTCGGTCTGTGGCCGGCGGCGCTGGCGCTATGGAATATCGGCCCGCGCGATCCACGCGCCAGGGACTTTGCCAAAGCGCAGTGGAAGGACGGACAGCTCACAATGGCGGGCCTGCCGTCGCTGCCGTTGGACAAACTCGCCGCCGCGGCCCATGCACGCAATCTGGTCACCGGCGCCGTGGCGCACGGGTTCTCGCGCTGGTCGTGGGCACGCGCACGTTTCCCCATTAACGGCGAGCAGTATCGCGCCGAGATCGACGGGCTCGCGCTGCGTCGTGGCGCCGGCAAATTCACGCGCATCAACCGTGCCAGCGTGTTGTTCCCCCCAACCGATAACAACCGGATGGGCACGGCCTATACAGCGGCATGCGGTGCAACAGTCCGGGTCGAGATCGAGAAAGCGACCGGCATGCTGCGCATCGCCAAAGCCTATACCGCATTCGAATGCGGGCAGGCGCTGGTGCCGGAGGTCGTGATTGGCCAGGCACAAGGCGGCTTCGCCATGGGCGTCGGTTACGCACTTTTGGAAACGCTGCCGCCGTTTGAGGGCGGACCCGGCAACGGGCAATGGAATCTCGGTCAATATCTGGTGGCCAGGGGATCAGACCTGTCGCTGCGCGACGTCGAGATTGAGCTGATGCCGCCGCTGACACCGGACGAATTGCCGAAGGGCATGGCCGAGGTGGTGATGATCCCCATCGTGCCGGCATTGCTCAACGCCATCCATGACGCCATCGGACACCGCTTCGCGGCGCTGCCGGTGACACAGGCCATGCTCAAGGGAGCGCTCGCGTGACGACACTGGGCATCACCATCAACGGACAGGTCCATGCGCCCACCGAGGTGCGCGACGATCTCTCCATGAACGACTTCCTGCGCGAATATCTGGGCATGACCGGCACCAAATTCGGCTGCGGCGCCGCGCAGTGCCTGAGCTGTGTCGTGATCGTCGACGAGCCCGACGGCACCTGCCACACCAATCCGACCTGCGTGACCTCGGCGGCAAGCTTCCACGGCAAGACCATCCGCACGGTCGAGGGCCACGCCAAGAACGGCGAGCTGTCGCCGTTGCAGAAGGCCTTCATCAGGCATTTCGCGTTCCAGTGCGGTTACTGTACCGCCGGTTTTCTCAATGAAGGGCAGGTGCTGCTCGAGCAACTGGCCAGGACGCCTGTGCCGCGCGCGGGCCTTGAAGAGAGGATCGCCGAGGCGCTTGACGGGCATCTGTGTCGCTGCACCGGCTACTTCAAGTATCATGAGGCCGTGCTCGATGTGATCCTCAGCGACGCGAAGCGCTATCTCATTCAGGAGCCGCGCGGATGAGAGCCGAGACACGCGTCAAGACTCTGGTTGTCGTCGCGACGTTCGGGATGAGCATGCTCACGGCCTATGCGGCCGGGCAGGGCGCGTCGAAAGGGCTGGCGAGCCCGGAGAGTTTCAACGGCATCGCCGATACTAATGCGCGCTCCGCGGCGATCTTCACCGAACTCGGCAAGGTGCTGACCCATCCGCGCTGCGTGAACTGCCATCCGGCAGGCGACGTGCCGCGGCAGGGCGATGCGCGCCGTCTGCATCAGCCGCCGGTCGCTCGCGGAGCCGATGGCCACGGCACTGCGGTGATGCGCTGCAACTCCTGTCACAAGGACGCCAATTTCGAACCCGGCCGCATCCCCGGTCATCACGAATGGCATCTCGCGCCGCGAGAGATGGCATGGGAAGGCAAGACTGTTGCCGAGATATGCGCGCAGATCAAAGACCCCGCGCGCAATGGCGGCCGCAAGGTCGAGGATCTCATCGATCATATCGGCAAGGACACGCTGGTCGGCTGGGCCTGGGCGCCGGGTTACGGACGTGCGCCTGCGCCGGGTACGCAGGCCGAGGCGGGCGCTCTCGTCGAAGCCTGGGCGAAAACAGGCGCAGCTTGTCCGGGCTGATGCCACGACGCCATTTCTGACCCAGTCCCGTTTGTCTCTGTAGACCGGCCCGGCGCCAACAGATTGTATGTTCGTTACGCGGGAACTCTCTGAACAGAAATCCATTATCCGGTCTGAAAAAACTGGAGGTGTGTCATGAAGCAAGTGCCCGACGCTGAAGAAAACCGCCGGCTGGGGAAAATCCAGTCTGACAAGGCTGGCAAGCTCCCCGAGGGCGATGCCAAGCAGGCTCACTTGAAGAAAGCTCGAGACTACGAAGCGGATGCTCGTTCGAGGGCTTGGCGGGACTCCAATCTCAAGTCTCCGAAGTAATGATCGGGAACGATTGTACGCTGACTAACTTAGGAGGAGTGCCATGTTGGCTCTCGAGGTTTCGGAATGCCGACAGTGCTGGTTGTTGAGGATGAAGCCCTCATTCGGGATTTGATCAGCGAAGAATTGGTCGAAGCAGGATTCGATGTTTTGCAGGTCGGCGACGCCAATCAGGCAATTGCCGTCCTAGAGGCCCGCCAGGATATCCACCTCGTATTCACGGATATCGATATGCCCGGCTCCATGGATGGCCTCAAGCTAGCTGCTGCTGTTCGTGACAGGTGGCCACCGATCCACATCATTATCACAACTGGGAAAGCGAGGCCCATGACGATTCCGGCCAACGCGCTTTTTATTCCGAAGCCCTACCTGACCACGGCGGTGATATCTGCGATGCGGACGTTCGAGAACATGCGCTAGGTGGCTGGCGTCGGTAATTCGATTCCGGTACCGCCGCGTCTGCTGCGCTGGTGGAAGCCTCTGCCTAAATCATACGGATAACCTTCTCGGCATCCGTATAAGCCTCTTCTTCTGATGGGAAATCCTCAGACGTGACAACGCTTTTCAATGCAACGCCATTCATGGTCAGGACGCCTCCATCTTTGCGGGAAATAGCTGCACGCCAGAATCCTGGCCGTCGCTGGTAAGCGAGAATGGAGAACTGAGCTTTATTTGCCATTGTAATGTTCGGCGCCTCAAAGGCGGCCGTGTCAAGGCCGGCAAATTTGGCAAAGTCGCGCGCGCCGCAGCTGGGCTTGATGTGAGCTAAGTGAACTCTCCTAAGCATCCGGCGTTAATGGATGTTGGGAGCACCTCATGTTTCTGGCTCGTTATCAAAAAGGTATCTGCGGCCTCAGTTTCCGAGCGAGTTCGGAACTTGGCCTCATCGGGCTGGTTAAGCAAAGGCCGGCATCGTCGCGTGGCCGTCGCTATGCTGGCCTAACCAAAGGAGAGGCAGATGAAAGTAACACGCCAAGTTGTACTAGTTTGTGCAGCCACGCTGGGTCTCGGTAGCGCGTCGGTCCAAGCGGGTCCATGCAACACCAGCAAAACGACTGAAATGCGCGACGCTGGTTCGGGCCCGACTCCAGGCAACACCGGTTCGACTGTCGGTGCAAATTCCAAAACTGATCAGCACCCGCCGACGAGCGCCATGAACCAGCAGTCCGGGAATATTCCTGCTTCATCTGAGGACGCCCAGAAGCAAATGCAAGGGAAGCCAACTGCGGCGCAGCAGGCCGACGGGGCAAAGGCTCAAGGCAGCGACTGCTGATGTTCATGACGAACCGGCCTTCAGCACGCGGGGCATTCATCGCTTAGGCTGTCGAGCACGTTCTACTCTTGCCTAAGAACGTGCAGTGTTCCGCGAGCGACAGAGCGTAATCTACTTGGTGCTGTGTCGCGGCCGCGTGTAACCGGCTCGTCGCATGACGCGATCGCTTGGGCTTCCATCAGTAAATCGGCCGCCGGCATTCCAGGCCATGGTCAGACCTTCTCGCCTGAAATCTATCTGCTCGAGGGCTCGTCGGGATCCCCTCCGTTCAAGTGCAGTCCAGCGCGTTCCTCAACCTGCCAAGCTTCTTCCTGGTATTTCGCCGCCAAAACATTCAGCCGATCTGATACTGACCGAAATCCGACGAATTTGGCGAACTCTTTGCACCTTCGAGACATGGCCCTCAATTGAACTGCTGTTGCGATCGCTTTTCGTTGGAGCTTTGTGGGAGCCATCGACGTCCTAGGTTTCACCGCGCGACAAACACTCCACCATTTCGCAAAACAGCGGGCGCGTTGAACCAACGACAAGAAGATGAGTGTAGTTCCATGAGACAAAGTATCGCAAGGCCGGCGAATAGCGGGCCTATTGATATCGGGCCATCAGCTTTCGCGTGCTAGTTCGAAAGATGCGGCGCAGCTCGCATTGATACGCGAATAAAAGTTCCAGCGTTGCCGAAATGAAAGACCTAGCGTGACGCGTGAATGTTAGAAGGTTCAGCAGCATCTGGCAGAGCTGGCTGGTTACAGTCAACGTGATGGTCGCTGATCAAATCAAGCGCCCGATGCTTCCACCTTTCGGCTTCGGCTAGAAATTTCCAACTTTCCTCGGGAAAAAACGAGGCGCGCTGTCGACACATGCTCTCCATTGCTCGTGCATGTAGAAGCTCTTTCATCGCTTCCTCCCCACTTCAGAACAGACCTCATTCTGCGCTCCACAAATCAGACGTAAAGAGCCTCGGAGAAATAAATCGCCCGAAATACCGTAGGGGATCTGCATCGGGAGCGCTGCTTTCGTGCCGGTTGGTTCAATCTCAGTAATCGAATATCGTTCCGAGCCGAGTCCGGCGCCATAGGTCGCTCTGCGGCGCAACAAATTAGCGGTTGTGAAGGAGGTCACCTCCGAAACCGGTTTGGCACAGAAAGCGGTGCCAGAGCCGGCCCGACCGGCGCGCTTCACGTGGATGGTCAGAGGATGCTGTCAAGCGACACTGCTGCGAGCTGTCTCTAATGCATTGCTGAGCTCGTGAAGCTCATAGGGTTTGCGCAATAGCAGAAACTCTGAACCTGATTTCCGGGAGGCGTCACTATAGCCCGTCGCAAGCACCACCGGCATGTGCGGGTGACTCCGTCTGAGATTGCGAGCGAGGCCGAGACCATCCAACTTTCCCGGCATCACAATATCACTAAATACAATGTCGATGCCGTCGCGCTCAATCTCGCGCATTGCGGACTCTGCGTCCGTTACCCATTTCACGCGATATCCCAGCTCTTCCAAAAGAACGGTGCTGGAGGTTGCGACATCTGGATTGTCTTCAACGAGAAGAACGGTGCCGGCACCTTCGGCCAGAACCTCTGCTTCATGCACGCCAGCATGGCCCTCTCCGCGCGGGAGCCGAATGACGATTTCCGTGCCTGCGCCGAGCTTGCTTTTGATTTCTACACTGCCGCCAGCCTGGTTGACAAAGCCATGGACTTGCGAGAGCCCCAATCCCGTTCCCTTGCCGACGGGCTTGGTCGTGAAAAAGGGATCGAACACCTTCGCAATGACATCCTCAGGAATACCAGCGCCGGTATCGATCACTTTGATATTCACATGCTCGCCTATATCTTCTCCGTCCGCGACACGATGATTTTCTGCTGTGATCGTCAACGTGCCCCCGTCGGGCATGGCATCACGAGAGTTGATGCCGAGATTGATGATTGCGGTCTCGAGTTCGGTCGGATCCGCGAAGACCGGCCAGACTCCGGCGGGCACGGAGATTTCGAGCTTTATCGCGCTGCCTAGGACTGTGGCCAAGACTTCGCGTACAGCTTGCACCGTCTCTCCAACGTCAAGCAGCACCGGGTCGACTTGTTGGCGCCGCGCAAAAGTCAGCAGTTGGCGCGTCAGTGCCGCCCCGCGGCGAACGCTTGCCTCAATCGCTTCTGCTGCCTTGACCACGCGAGGGTCAATGGCGTGGCGCTTGATAAGCCGAGCGTTACCGGTAACCGCCATAAGCAGGTTATTAAAGTCATGTGCCACGCCACCGGTCAGCTGACCGAGCGCATCCATCTTCTGTGATTCAGCCAGCTGCCTTTGCATATTTTCAAGTTGCTGCACCGCCAGGCGTCGTTCTGTGATGTCGCGCGTAATCTTGGCAAAGCCGATCAACTCGCCTGCATCATTGCGGACGGGATCGATGACCACACTCGCCCAGAAAAACGTGCCGTCTTTGCGAACGCGTAAGCCTTCCTCCTCGTAACGGCCGTTCTTACGGGCAGTCTCCAGAGCACGCGCCGGCTTTCCCGCTTCGCGATCACCAGGGGTGTAAAATCGCGAGAAGTGCTGTCCGATAATTTCTTCGGGCAGATAGCCCTTGATTCGCTGGCCACCCAAGTTCCAGCTGGTGATCCGACCTTCCGGATCAAGCATATACAAAGCGTAGTCGGTGACATTTCCCACCAGCAGGCGAAAATGGTTCTCGCTCTCGTTTAATGCGAAGCGCGCCTGCATCCGCTCGGTGATGTCCCGCGTGATTTTCGCGAAACCGACAAGCACACCATCTTCATAAATGGCATCAATGACGACGGAAGCGAAAAATCGCGAACCGTCCTTACGCATCCGCCAGCCCTCCGCTTCGAAGCGCTTGTCCCGCCGCGCGGCCTCTAGCGCAGCAGCGGGAAGTCCGGCTTCGCGATCCTCCGGGGGGTAGAAAACCGAAAAATGCTGACCCACGATTTCATCTGCGGAATATCCTTTGATCTTCTCGGCGCCTGTATTCCAATTTGATACAATGCCGTTCAGGTCCAGCAGATAGATCGCATAATCTGTGACGCCTTGAACGAGGAGCCGAAAGGCGCGCTCGCTTTCGAAAAGACCGCGTCCAGCGTTATTTGTCTCTGCCATCGTTCACTTCCCGCGAAACTACTAACGCGTGTCCGGTTTGGCGGTGCCCACAATGCTGCACCGCTGTCGGCACGGCGACGGAGAGATCCGCAAGGTCTTCAGCGTAAGCCGTCATGCGCGGTACACAAGAAGACAGTTTTTGGCGGAGGCGGAACTAACGAAGTGCCAGGGAGTTAAGTGTTGTTTAGGCGAAGTCGACGCGGCGCCGAAGAAGGCCGCCGCAGCTTTGAAAAATTCGTCGCGATCTGTCCAATCCACGATCCGTATATGATCAGTGCGATCACAACCGCCAATCCTGCAAAGACCCACGACTGCGTCTCTGATTGAGGCACGTTGACCGTGAAAAAAGTTACCGCGTTATAATGTACGGCAAGTCATTGAAAGTATTGGAATCGGAAAATGACGTGGCGATCCCAGCAGGATTCGAACCTGCAACCCACGGAGTAGAAATCCGTTACTCTATCCAGTTGAGCTATGGGACCGGCGCGTCGTCATATCATCGTCGGTATGGCTTGGACAGACCGGGTAAGTTGGCCGGATTCGGACACGGTTTTCAAGCGTTTGGGCGGTTGGTGAGCTGGCCTTTCTCTTGCTGATTGAGCGGTGAACCCGCGATTTCAGCCAGAAAGTGTGCCGACTTGATCCGCTTTTCGTCCCAAAACCGAACGTCCGTCTGTGCCTTCGACGTCGCTTCGATACCTGTCCCGTTCGGGGATGCCTTCGCAGCTTCGGGGCCGGCAGATTGGCGGGCCCTAAGACTCCGACGGCGGGGGCCGCGATGGTGGCTTGTCGCCCTTGTTATCGTCACTGGAGATGCCGCGCTGGCCGGTCTCGCCTGGCTCGCCGTCGATGTGGTCCTCAAATAGCTGCTCCGGGAAGCCGTATTGCCTGGTCACGAAACGGCCGGCCATGTAGGAGATCTGGCACGCGATCAGACATCCGGTCGTGACCGCCACACCGCCCAGCGCCGGAAATCCCTGGCCCCATGTCACGACGGCGGACAGGACAGCGACCAGCACGGTCGTCACGACAATGACCCATACGGGGCCGACCAGTCCGACGGCGAGGCCCGCCAGTGAACTTGTCGCCAAGAGAAGTTCGATCATGATGCGATGCGCCCAGAACGACCGAACGGTCGGGCGATCGCCGTGATCGTCCTATGCCGCAAGGCGCACCCATCTGACCGCAGCTGGAAGACTTGGGTACCCGTGATCTCCGGTCGTCCCCAACAGGCTGCTTTTAGTCTTAACGTGTCGCGTTTGATTAAAACGCGTAGGGGGCGATCGCGGGCCGCGCCGGCCGTTCATGCGCGTATGACCCGTTGTAAAACTGTCACCAAAATCGTCGGCGCGTGCTCGAACCGTTTCCCACACAGGGGCGACCAATCGGCGGTGACGTGGCTTTGCTTTCGGCAGGGCCCGCCGCCATGATGCCCACGGCTTGCGCGTGGGCCTGCGATTTGAGTTACCCAGGTTCGTCACATGATGTTGCCAGCAATCGTCGTGTCTCGCGTTGCGCCGGTCGAGAGACTCGCGAACAAGCTGGCCATGAGTCCGTCACCGTTTTTACGCACATTTGAATCCAGGCGGCATTCGTCCGTGCAGGGGAGTTGTCCATGATTGGTCTGGTTCGCGCCGTCACTGTCTGCGCCACACTGGCGTTCGGCCTCGTCTCGGCTCACGCGGCCGACAAGGCTTTCCGACGGGATGAGCTGGCGGATTCCGCGATCAAGCTCGAGGCGCAGATCAAGAGCGAGGCAGGGCCTGTCGCCAAGAGCGCGGCAACTTTGCGCACCGACGCGGACGCGGCCTTCAAACGCTCCGATTTCCGGGCCGGTTTGCAGACGCTGGGCCAGATCGTGGCGATTGCGCCAGACGACAGCGCCAACTGGCTGCGGCTCGCCAAGACGATCTTCCAGATCCGCCCGGCAACCTCGTCCGAAACCACCTTCCTGCGCGAGCGCGCTGCGACAGCGGCCTATATCGCCTATCAGCGCGCCGGCAATGCCGGCGAGGAGGCCGAGGCGCTGGCCGTGCTTGGCCGGGCCATGGAAGAACGCAAGCTGTGGCGCCCGGCACTGGACGCGCTGCGCCTGTCGCTCGAGATGCGCGAGGTCGCCGACGTCCGCGGCCAGTATGAAAAACTACGCGACGATCACGGCTTCCGGTTGCTCGATTACACCGTGGACTCGGATTCCGCTTCGCCGCGCGCCTGTTTCCAGTTCTCGGAAGAACTCGCCAAGCGGGTCGATTTCGCGCCGTTCCTAGCGCTCGCCGGCAGCGACAAGCCGGCATTGACCTCCGAGGAGAAGCAGCTCTGCGTCGAAGGCCTCAAACATGGCGAGCGCTACAATATCAACCTGCGCGCCGGCCTGCCGTCGACGGTGAAAGAGAGCCTGCCGAAATCGGCCGAGTTCAACATCTATGTGCGCGACCGCAAGCCGTTCGTGCGTTTCACCGGCCGCGCCTATGTGCTGCCGCGCACAGGCCAGCAGGGCATCCCCGTGGTCTCGGTCAACACCCAAGCGGTCACCGTCAATGTGTTCCGGATCGGCGATCGCAACCTGATCAACACTGTCATCGGCAGCGATTTCCAGACGGCGCTGAGCAAGTACCAGCTCGACAGCCTCGGCGACGAGCGCGGCATGAAAGTCTGGACCGGCGAGCTGGCCACGGCGTCGACGCTCAATGCCGACGTCACCACGGCATTCCCCGTCGATCAGGCCATCGGCGAGCTGCAGCCCGGCGTTTATGTCATGACCGCGGCGGCCAAGGGTCCGGGGTCTGGCAGTGGCGATGACGACGGCTCGCTGGCGACCCAGTGGTTCATCGTGTCGGATCTTGGTCTCACGGCCTTCTCGGGCAATGACGGCATCCATGTCTTCGTCAATTCGCTCGCTTCGACCGATCCGATGACCAAAGCCGACGTCCGGCTGGTCGCGCGCAACAACGAGATTCTTGCGACCAGGAAGACCGACGACTCCGGCCATGTGCTGTTCGAGGCGGGGCTCGCCAAGGGCGAGGGCGGTCTGTCGCCGGCACTGCTGACGGTGACATCAGACAAGAACGACTATGCGTTCCTGAGTCTCAAATTGAACGCCTTCGATCTCAGTGATCGTGGCGTCTCCGGCCGCGCGGTTCCTGCCGGTGCCGATGCTTTCGTCTATGCCGAGCGCGGCGTCTATCGCTCCGGCGAGACGGTCTATCTCACCGCGCTGTTGCGCGACGGGCAGGGCAATGCCGTGACCTCGGGCCCAATGACTCTCGTGGTCGAGCGCCCCGATGGCGTCGAGTTCCGCCGCGCCGTCCTGCCTGACCAGGGCGCAGGCGGTCGCAGCCTGACGCTGCCACTGAATTCGGCGGTTCCAACGGGCACCTGGCGCGTTCGTGCCTTCACCGATCCGAAGGCGCCGTCGGTCGGCGAGACCACTTTCATGGTCGAGGATTACGTCCCGGATCGGATTGAATTCGATATATCTTCCAAGGATAAGCTAATCAAAGCTGATGCTCCTGTAGAACTTAAAGTCGATGGTCGTTTCCTCTACGGCGCTCCCGCGTCGGGCCTGCAGCTCGAAGGCGATCTGCTTGTCAGCCCTGCCGCGAACCGCCCAGGATTCGCTGGCTACCAGTTCGGCGTTGCCGACGAGGAAAGCGCCAGCAATGAGCGGACGCCGATCGAGGGCCTGCCGGAAGCCGATGCCAATGGCGTCGCGACGTTTCCGGTCAGCCTCGCCAAGCCGCCGTCCTCAACCCGTCCGCAGGAAGCCCAGATCTTCATTCGCATGACCGAAGCCGGCGGCCGTGCCGTCGAGCGCAAGTTCGTACTGCCGGTTGCGCCCAGTGCGCCGATGATCGGCGTGAAGCCGTTGTTTAAGGATAAGAACGTCGCCGAGGGAGATAACGCGGCTTTCGACGTCGTGGTCGTGTCGCCGGAGGGAACCTCGCTGGCCCGCAGCGGGCTGCGTTACGAATTGCTCAAGATGGAATCCCGCTACCAGTGGTACCGGCAAAATTCGTCCTGGGATTACGAGCCGGTCAAATCGACGAAGCGCGTCGCCGATGGCGATCTCACCGTTGCCGCCAATGCTCCGGCCCGTATCTCGCTGCAGCCGCAGCCCGGCCGCTATCGGCTCGACGTGAAATCGAATGAAGCCGATGGTCCGATCACCTCGGTGCAGTTCGATGTCGGCTGGTATTCCGACGGCAGCGCCGATACGCCGGACCTGCTGGAGACCTCCATCGACAAGCCGGAATATCTGTCGGGCGACACCATGACCGTTTCGGTCAATGCCCGCACCGCTGGCCTTCTGACGATCAATGTGCTGGGCGACCGCCTGCTGACGACCCAGAGCATCGCCGTCAAGGAAGGCCAGTCGCAGATCAAGATCCCAGTCGGCAAGGACTGGGGCACGGGCGCCTATGTGGTGGCCACGCTGCGCCGGCCTCTCGATGCCGCCGCCAAACGGATGCCCGGCCGTGCCATCGGGTTGAAGTGGTTTGGTATCGACAAAAAAGCACGCACGCTCGACGTCGCACTGTCGCCGCCGGCGCTGATCCGGCCCAGCACGACGTTGAAGCTGCCGGTGAAACTCGGCGGGCTCAATCCCGGTGAGGACGCCAAGATCGTCGTTGCCGCCGTCGATGTCGGTATTCTCAACCTGACCAATTACAAGCCACCGGCGCCGGATGACTATTATCTTGGCCAGCGCCGCATGACGTCGGAAATTCGCGACATCTATGGGCAGCTGATCGACGGCATGCAGGGCACCCGCGGCCAGCTGCGCACTGGCGGTGATAGTGCCGGCGCGCAGATTGAAGGCTCGCCGCCCACCCAGAAGCCGATGGCGCTGTATTCCGGCATCGTCACTGTGGCTGCCGATGGCACCGCCCAGATCGAGTTCGAGATTCCGGAGTTCGCCGGCACCGTGCGCGTGATGGCCGTAGCCTGGACCGCGACCAAGCTCGGCCGTGCTACGGTTGACGTCACGGTGCGCGATCCCGTGGTGCTCACTGCGACCCTGCCGCGGTTCCTGCTGTCCGGCGACAAGGGCACCATGAGCTTTGACCTCGACAATGTCGAAGGCGCACCGGGCGACTACACCATCGCTGTAAAGACCTCCGGCCCCGTCAAGGTGACCGGCAATCCGGCGACGACGATCAAGCTCGCGGCCAAACAGCGGACCTCGATGGCGCTGGCCATCGATGCATCCGGTGCGGGCACGGCCCAGTTCGACGTCGATATCAAGGGACCGAACGGGCTGACGCTGGCACGGCACTATGTGCTCGACGTCAAGGCGGCGACGCAGGTCTTGGCGCGGCGCTCGATCCGCACGCTGGCGAAGGGCGAGAGCCTGACGCTGACATCGGACATGTTCTCCGATCTCGTATCGGGCACCGGCGGCGTCTCGCTGTCGGTCAGCCTGTCCACAGCACTTGATGCAGCGACCATCCTCAAGGCACTGGATCGCTATCCCTATGGCTGCTCCGAGCAGATCACCAGCCGCGCGATGCCGCTGCTCTATGTGAACGATCTCGCGGCCGGCGCGCATCTGGCGATGGACACCGGAGTCGATCAGCGCATCAAGGACTCGATCGACAGACTGCTGGCGCGTCAGGGCTCGAACGGTTCGTTCGGCCTGTGGTCAGCGGGCGGCGACGATGCCTGGCTGGACGCCTACGTGACGGACTTCCTGACCCGCGCCCGCGAAAAGGGTTTTGTGGTGCCGGACGTGCTGTTCCGTGCCGCGCTGGACCGCGTACGCAACTCGGTCGTCAATGCTGACGAACCCGAAAAGGACGGCGGTCGCGATCTCGCTTACGGCCTCTATGTGCTGGCCAAGAACGGTACCGCTCCGATCGGTGATCTGCGCTACCTCGCCGACACCAAACTGAAGAACCTGGCGACGCCCATCGCCAAGTCGCAGCTGGCGGCGGCACTGGCGCTGGTCGGTGACCGTGCCCGTGCAGAACGCGTCTACGCGGCAGCGGTTGAAAGCCTCGCGCCGAAGCCGGCCATCGAATTCGGCCGCGTCGATTATGGCTCGGCGCTGCGCGATGCTGCGGCGCTGGTCTCGCTTGCCAGCGAAGGCAATGCTCCGCGGGCAACGCTGACGCAGGCCGTCCAGCGTGTTGAAGCCGCGCGCGGCCTGACGCCCTTCACCTCGACGCAGGAGAATGCGTGGCTGGTGCTGGCGTCGCGTGCGCTGGCCAAGGAAGCCAACACGCTGGCGCTCGACGTCAACGGTTCGCCGGTGAAGACCGCGCTCTATCGCAGCTACAAGGCGGCGGAGATGGCGGGGCAACCGATCAAGATCACCAACACTGGCGATACGCCGGTGCAGGCGGTCGTCTCGGTATCCGGTTCGCCGATCACGCCAGAGCCGGCGGCATCCAACGGCTTCAAGATCGAGCGCAATTACTTCACGCTCGACGGCAAGCCTGCCGACGTCACCAAGGCCAAGCAGAACGATCGCTTTGCCGTGGTGCTGAAGATCACGGAAGCCAAGCCGGAATACGGGCACATCATGGTGGCCGACTATCTGCCGGCCGGTTTCGAGATCGACAATCCGCATCTGGTGTCGTCGGGCGACAGCGGCACGCTGGACTGGATCGAGGATGGCGAAGAACCTGAGAACACCGAATTCCGCGATGACCGCTTCACCGCGGCGATCGACCGGAAGAGCGACGACAAGGCGGTGTTCACCGTCGCCTATATCGTGCGTGCGGTGTCGCCCGGCAAATACGTGCTGCCGCAAGCCTATGTGGAAGACATGTATAATCCGTCGCGCTACGGGCGGACGGGGACGGGCAGTGTCGAGGTCGCGAAGGCGAAATGAGCGAGGGCACGTCCACACCACACACTCCGTCATCCCCGGGCTTGTCCCGGGGATCCACGTCTTCATGTGTGGATCGTGGGCAAGACGTGGATGGCCGGGACAAGCCCGGCCACGACGTGAGGAGAGGCTGGTGGCTTATCCGAAAGGCTGTCGCCGCTGCCATCGTAGTTGTGGTCCTGACTGGTGCAGCGACCGCCGCGTGGGTGGCCTCCCTCGGCCCTTTGCCGCTCGACCAGGCCCGCAAAATCTCCACCACCGTTATCGATCGCAACGGCAAGCTCCTGCGCGCCTATGCCATGACCGACGGACGCTGGCGGCTTCCGGTCGACGCGAGGACGTCCGTTGATCCCGGTTATCTCAACATACTGCTCGGCTATGAGGACAAGCGCTTCTACAACCATCATGGCGTCGATCCGCTGGCGCTCGGCCGCGCCGCGCTGCAGCTCGTCACCCGCGGCGAGATCGTGTCGGGCGGTTCGACCATCACGATGCAACTTGCGCGGCTGATCGAACCACGGCAGCAACGCTCGATATCGGCGAAGATCAGACAAGCCGTCCGTGCGCTGCAGATCGAGCGGCAGATGAGCAAGGATCAGATCCTCGATCTCTATCTGGCGCTGGCGCCGTTCGGCGGCAATCTCGAAGGTCTTCGCGCCGCGTCGATCGCCTATTTCGGCAAGGAGCCGAAACGGCTGTCGCTGGCGGAATCTGCATTGCTCGTAGCGCTGCCGCAATCGCCGGAACACCGCCGGCTCGATCGTCATCCCGGCAATGCGCGCGTGGCGCGCGACCGCGTGCTTGAACGCATGGTCGGCGAGGGCAGGGTGTCGGCTGCGGATGCCATGCAGGCGAAATCCGTCAGCGTGCCAAAGCTGCGCAAGCCGATGCCGATCCTGGCGCCGCATTCTGCGGATCAGGCAACGTCGCTGCACAAGGATCGCCCCATCATCAAGCTGGCGCTCGATGCCGGTATCCAGCGTGCGCTTGAAGGCCTCGCGCGTGACCGCGCGGCGGCGCTGGGCAACAATATCTCCATCGGCCTGATCGCAGTCGACAACGAGAGCGGCGACGTGCTCGCCCATGTCGGCTCGCCCGATTATTTCGACGACCGACGCGCCGGGCAGGTCGATATGACCCGCGCGGTGCGCTCGCCCGGCTCGACGTTGAAGCCGTTCATCTATGGCCTCGCCTTTGAAGATGGCTTCGTGCATCCGGAAAGCCTGATCGAGGATCGGCCCGTTCGCTTCGGCAGTTACGCGCCGGAGAATTTCGACATGAGCTTTCAGGGCACCGTGCCGGTGCGCAAGGCGCTGCAGCTCTCGCTAAACGTCCCGGCTATCGCACTGCTCGATCGTGTCGGCGCATCGCGGCTGTCGTCACGGCTCAAGCAGGCGGGTGGCAATCTGGTGCTGCCGCCCGGGGAGGCGCCCGGTCTGGCCATGGGCCTCGGCGGCGTCGGTATTACGCTGCAAGACCTCGTCCAGCTCTATACAGGCGTGGCGCGGCTCGGCAGTTCCAAGCCGCTGCGGGAGATCATGCAGGCCAATGGCGGCGACGATCGCGAGCCGTTGCGGTTGATGGATCCGGTCGCAGCTTGGCAGGTCGGCAATGTCCTGATCGGCACGCCGCCACCGGAGAATGCCGCGCATAACCGGATCGCCTTTAAGACCGGCACCAGCTACGGCTATCGCGACGCTTGGTCGGTCGGTTTCGACGGACGGATGACCATCGGCGTCTGGGTCGGCCGGCCCGATGGCGCTCCGGTGCCCGGCCTGGTCGGTCGCACGGCCGCGGCTCCGATCCTGTTCGATGCCTTTGCCCGGACCGGCAAGCTGCCGGCTCCGTTGCCGAAGGCGCCCAAGGGCGTGCTAATGGCCAATAATGCAAAATTGCCGCTGCCGCTGCGTCGGTTCCGCCCGGTCGGCGAGTTGATCCGTACCGGCAGCGATCAGGCCCTGCACATCCAGTTCCCGCTGAACGGTTCCCGGATCGATGCCAGTGGCGGCGAGGGGCAGCTTTCGGGAGTGCCGGTTAAGGTGGCCGGCGGGGTGCTGCCCATGACCGTTCTGGTCAATGGCATGGCTGCTGGGGAACTCGACAGCCGGCGCCAGCGGCTGGTCGATCCGCCTGGTCCGGGTTTCGTCCGGCTGACGGTCATGGACGCCATGGGCACCGCAGACACAGTTGTGGTCAGAATCCAATAAGCACGGGCTAACTGGTTGTCCGGTCGGCGGTTTCAGCGTATGCGACAGGCATGGCCGAGACCTATCCAAGACCCCGATTTGGCGCCCCGCGCGAGCCGAAAACCCGTGTCGATCCAGGCAGCCGGCTGGTGTGCGTGCTTGATTTCGTCAGCTCCGGCCATGCCCGCGCAGTCGCGTTCCTAACCATTTGCGGGTTCCTGTTCTTCCTGCCCGGCTTCTTCACTATCCCGCCGATCGACCGTGACGAAGCGCGCTTCGCGCAGGCGACCAAGCAGATGGTCGAGACAGGCGATTTCGTCGACATCCGGTTCCAGGACGAGGTCCGCTACAAGAAGCCGGTCGGCATCTACTGGATGCAGGCGGCCGTGGTCGAGACCGCTGAGGCGCTGGGCTTGCAGAACGCCGAAGTTCGCATCTGGCTCTATCGCGTGCCATCGCTGATCGGTGCCATTGGTGCAGTGTTGCTGACCTATTGGACCGCGCTGGCCTTCCTGGCGCGGCGCGGCGCCGTGCTGGCTGCGTTGATCATGTGCAGTTCGGTCTTGCTCAACGTCGAGGCCCGGCTCGCCAAGACCGACGCCATGCTGCTGCTGACGGTCATTGCCGTGATGGGCGCGATGGCGCGGATTTACCTGGCGTGGCAGCGCGGCGAGGAGGCCGACAAGTCGCGCTGGCAGGAGCCGGCGGTGTTCTGGACGGCCATGGCGATCAGCATTCTGGTCAAGGGCCCGCTGATCCTGATGTTCGTCGGGCTGACGATCATTGCGCTGGCGATCATGGATCGCTCGGTCGCATGGCTGTGGCGATTACGGCCGCTGGTCGGCGTCATCTGGATGCTGTTCCTGGTGCTGCCGTGGTTCGTCGCGATCTTCCTGAAGTCGGGGCAAGCGTTCTTCTCCAATTCGCTCGGTGGCGACATGCTGAGCAAACTGGCAGCGCAGGAATCCCACGGCGCGCCTCCGGGCATGTATTTCCTGCTGTTCTGGATCACCTTCTGGCCCGGAGCGCCGCTGGCCGGTATGGCCACGCCGGCGATCTGGCGCGCGCGCCGCGAGCCCGGCGCACAATATCTGCTGGCCTGGCTGATCCCATCCTGGATCGTGTTCGAAGTCGTGATGACCAAGCTGCCGCATTACGTGCTGCCGCTCTATCCGGCGATCGCCATCCTCGTCATCGGAGCGCTTGAACGCCAGGTGCTGGCGCGCAATTGGCTGGCGCGCGGCGCGGCTTGGTGGTTCGCGATCCCGGCGCTAACCGCTGTGGTCGCCGAGATCGGTGCCGTCGCGATCGTCCGCCATCCGGTGTTTCTGGCCTGGCCATTTGCCGCCGCAGCACTGGTCTTCGGCCTGTTTGCCTGGTGGCTGTATGATAACGCCCGCGCAGAACGCTCGTTGCTGAATGCGGTTGTGGCCTCATTGTTCATGAGCGCCGCCTTTTATGGCGTGCTGCTGCCGTCGCTCCGACCGCTGTTTCCGAGTGTGCAGATCGCACGTGCGCTGCGTAACGTGGTCTGCGTCGGTCCCAAGGCTGCGGCAGCGGGATATCACGAGCCGAGCCTGGTGTTCATGACCGGCACATCCACACAACTCACTGATGGTGCCGGCGCGGCGGATTTCCTCGGGCAGGGCAGCTGTCGCTTCGCGCTTGTCGAATTGCGTTCAGAACGCCAGTTCGCGATGCGCGCCGAGGCCATCGGCCTGCGCTACAACATGGCAACCCGCATCGACGGCTATAACTTCTCGCAGGGCAAAGCGATTTCGGTGGCGATCTATCGCTCCGAAGGGACCGAGTAATGGTAGCCCCGGACAAATCGCAGCCACAGACCTATCTGTCGCAACTCGTTGCGCTGGTCTGGCAGTCGTTCGCACAGCTCGTTCGCGCACCGTCGCATTCGCGGCGAGCCGAAGCTGCTCGTTATTGGGCGCGCCGTTCGCTGGCGCTTGGCGCCGTGACAGCCGTGATCATCATCGCGTTGATGTTCATCGTCGACGCCACCGAGATCGGACTGATGCCGGCGCGGGGCACGGCCGGCCTGTGGCCGCTGCGTATCTTCACTGACTTCGGCAAGGACGAATATGTCCTGCTGGCGTTGTTCGCGTTTATGATCGTTCTGGCCCTGCTGGCGCCGCTGCGGCACGGCACGTCGCGCGCCGTACTTGTCAGCTTCGGCACGCGCATTCAGTACATCTTCCTGTCGGTCGCGCTCTCCGTCTTCGTGGCTGAAATCATCAAAGGCATGCTCGGCCGCGGCCGGCCATTCGTCAGCGGCGCCGCGGACCCGTTCCACTTTTCGCATTTTGCCTGGACGCCGGCCTATGCCAGTTTCCCATCGGGTCATGCGACCACCAGTTTCGCATTAGCTTTCGCGGTCGCCGCGCTCTGGCCGCGGCTGCGCACAGTGATGATCGTCTATGCGGTCGCCATCTGCGCCAGCCGTCTCGTCCTGCTGGCGCATCACGCCAGTGACGTGGTCGGCGGCGGGCTGGTCGGCTGGATCGGAGCCATGACGGTGCGGTACTGGTTTGCGGCCCGGCATCTGGCTTTCACCATCCACCAGGACGGCACGATCGACCCGCTGCCAGGGCCGTCCGCAGGCCATCTCAAAAGGGTTGCCCGCGGGACCGCGGCCCCATAATAAGCGGTCTTCGCCGGGCTGGCTGCGACAAGTTCCCGCAGGACCGCCCTCCAACCATGAGCTCCGATTTGTCCGCTCCCGAAGCTGCCCCCGTCGACGTTTCCATTGTCGTGCCCGTGCGCAACGAGCAGGACAATGTCGCGCCTTTGATCGCCGAGATCACCGCCGCGCTCGATGGCCGCTGGCCCTATGAGATCATCTACGTCAATGACGGCTCCACCGACGCGACGCCAGCACGGCTCGCCGAGTTGATGCAAACGCGCGCCAACCTGCGCCGCATCGACCACGCTGCGTCATCGGGCCAGTCGGCCGCCGTGCGAACCGGCGTGCGCAACGCCCGCGGCGCCATCGTGGCCACGCTGGACGGCGATGGCCAGAACAATCCGGCATTCCTGCCCAACCTGATTTTGGCCATTCAGGATGGCGGCGGCCGTGTTGGTCTCGCCGCCGGGCAGCGCGTTGGCCGCAAGGATACCGGCTTCAAGAAAGCGCAATCGAAGATCGCCAATGCTGTCCGCAACGCGATCCTGAAGGACGGCACCCGCGATACCGGCTGCGGCCTGAAGGCGTTCCGCCGCGATGTATTCTTGTCGATGCCTTATTTCGATGGTCTGCATCGCTTCCTTCCGGCCCTGGTGCGCCGCGAGGGCTTCGACATCGCCTATGTCGATGTCACCGATCGGCCGCGCCATTCCGGTGTGTCCAATTACGGATTTTTCGATCGACTCTGGATAGGCATCATGGATCTTGCCGGCGTCTGGTGGCTGATCCGCCGCAAGCGTACGACGCCGGTCGCAACCGAGTTCAAATAAATGCTGATTCAATACGGTCAGGCGCTTGGCGACTATATCTACGACGTCTTCGTCGCGAAGTTTGATTTCTGGCTCGCCTTTGGCTTGATCGCGCAACTGCTGTTTACCGCGCGCTTTCTCGTGCAGTGGATTTCCAGCGAACGCGCCGGACAGAGCGTTGTGCCGATGGCGTTCTGGTTTTTCTCGATGGCCGGCGGCTTCATGACGCTGATCTACGGCATCGCCAAGCGAGAGCCGGTGATCATCCTCGGCCAGGCCTTCGCCACGGTGATCTATGTCCGCAACATCATGCTGATCATCAAGAACCGCGGCAGCGGATCGAAGACGCTGTCGAATTGACAACACGAAGGCTTCGTTATCGCGTCAACGCGTCGATCCGGTCGGGCGGCAGCAGGGACGCGGTTCGAACAACGGCGATATCACCGAGCCGCATTGAGTGCAGCAAAGCCCCGTTCGAGATCAGCCTTCAGGTCATCCACGCTTTCTAGGCCGATATGGAATCGCAATGCGGGACCGCCGGGTGCCCATGTGGTGGCACTGCGGTAGTCCGAGCAGTCGAACGGGATGACGAGACTCTCGAAGCCGCCCCAGGAATAACCCATGCCGAACAGCTTGACGGTATCGAGCAGGGCATCGACGGCCTTTTGCGGCGATGGCTTCAGGATGATGCTGAACAGACCGGATGCGCCGGTGAAGTCGCGCTTCCAGATTGCGTGGCCGGGATGATCCGGCAAAGCGGGATGCAGCACCTTCAGCACTTCGGGGCGGGTCTGAAGCCACTGCGCCATCTCCAGCGCCGAGCGCTGATGATGTGCGAGCCGCACCGACATAGTGCGCAGACCACGTAATGCGAGGAACACGTCGTCCGGTCCGGCACAGGTGCCGAGCAGCTTGATGCCCTCCTGGATCAACGGCCACGCCGCGCCATTGGCGGAGATGGTGCCGAACATGATGTCGGAGTGACCTCCGATATATTTGGTCGCCGCTTGGATGCTGATATCGACGCCTTGTTCGAGCGAGCGATGATACAGCGGCGTGGCCCAGGTGTTGTCGTCGAGCACCAGCGCGCCGCGCGCATGCGCAATGCCGGCAATGAGAGGCACATCCGGCATTTCGAAGGATTGTGAGCCCGGCGCTTCGACCAGGACGGCGCGGGTATTCGATTTGAACAGCGCTTCAATGCCGGCGCCGATCAGCGGATCGAAATAGGTGGTCTCGATGCCGTAGCGTGCCAGCATGCCGTTGCAGAAATTGCGTGTCGGCCGATAGGCGCTGTCGCTGACGAGGAGATGATCGCCGGCCTTGAGCACCGAGAGCAGAGCGGTCGAGATCGCGGCGAGGCCCGATGGCACGAGCCCCACGCCGGCACATTTCGGGCCTTCCAGTGCCATCAGCGCTTCCTGCAATGCCTTGGTGGTCGGCGTGCCGTGGCGGCCATACTGAAACTCGCCGCGATGCGCGTGGAGGTCGTCGGCGGTCGGATACAGCACCGTGGAGCCGCGCACGACCGGTGGATTGACGAAGCCCCGCTGCGATTTGGTGTCGCGGCCGGCGGTGACGATCACGGTGTCCGTGTCGAGCGAGGTGGTGCCGTGATTATCGTTCGAAGCTGTCATAATGGGGCCGCCGGTCTGCAGGTGTTGCAAGGCCATTGGCATCTGGGTTGCCGAATGGCTGGTTCCGTCACTAAGAGGACACGGCGGATGGCCGTCAACCCCTTGACCCGGCTGGCTGATCGTTCTCTGTTGCGGACCTCGCGATCCCCCGCGGCACGTTGAGGGGCCTGCCGCGAAATCTGCGATTTCCTGCTGATTCGTACGGTCTTTTTAGATCGTCTCTGCTGTCGTTCGCCTTTCCGGTCGGGCCATTCACGGCTATGGAACTGATCCGTAGGCTCGTCATTCAATTCTTTGCGTCGACCGAGCGTCCTGACGTCCCCAAAGAGGCCTTACATGAAACGCGCAACCTTGATGTTCTCTCTCGCTCTTGCCGCCAGTCTGACCGCGCAAGGTGCATCTGCGCAGACGCTCAAGACCGTGAAGGACCGCGGCATGCTGTCCTGCGGCGTCACCCAGGGCTTGCCGGGTTTCTCGGCGCCGGATGACAAGGGCAACTGGGTCGGCTTCGATGTCGACCTGTGCCGCGGCATCGCGGCGGCGATCTTCAACGATGCCACCAAGGTGAAATATGTGCCGCTCTCGGCGAAGGATCGCTTTACTGCCTTGCAGTCCGGCGAGATCGACGTGCTGTCGCGCAATACGACCTGGACGCTATCGCGCGATACGTCGCTCGGCGTAAACTTCGCCGGCATCAATTACTATGATGGCCAGGGCTTTCTGGTCCGCAAGGCGCTCAAGGTGAATTCGGCGCTCGAACTCAACAGCGCTTCGATCTGCCTGCAGACCGGCACCACCAACGAGCAGAATGTTGCCGACTATTTCAAGGGCAACAACATGAAGTATGAGGTAATCGCGTTCTCGACCGCCGACGAAACCATCAAAGCCTATGAGTCGGGCCGCTGTGACGTCTTCACCGCTGATCTCTCGCAACTTTATGCGGAACGCCTGAAGCTCACCGTGCCTGCCGATCACGCGGTGTTGCCTGAAGTGATCTCCAAGGAGCCGCTCGGCCCGCTGGTACGCCATGGCGATGATCAGTGGCTGGATGTGGTGCGCTGGACGCTGTTCGCCATGATCAATGCGGAGGAGCTCGGCATCACGCAGAAGAACGTCGATGACCAGGCAAAATCCGACAAGCCGGAGCTGAAGCGTATCTTTGGCACCGACGGCAATCTCGGTGAAACGCTGGGCCTCACCAAGGACTGGTTTGCGCGCATCATCAAGGCGACCGGCAATTACGGCGAGGTGTTCGACCGCAATGTAGGCGCAGGCTCCAAGCTCGGGATCTCGCGCGGACTGAACCAGCTCTGGAACAAGGGCGGTATCCAATACGCGCCGCCGATCCGCTGAGCGCATCATCGCCCGTGGCGACATCGACCGAAGCCAGAAAACCGCCGCTGCAACTCGCTGCAAAACTGCGACGTGTGCTGGGCGGGCAGGCGGGCTGGAGCGGTTTTCTGCTCCAGATCGTGTTTGTCACGGCGCTGGTCTGGATCGGCTATGAGATCGTCGAGAATGCACGCTCCAATCTGGCCGCGCAGAAGATCGCATCCGGCTTCGGGTTCCTGTCAAACACCGCGGGCTTTGCGGTCAGTCAGGCGCTGATCCCGTATTCGGAATCCGACACCTATCTGCAGGTGTTCTTTGTCGGCCTCGTGAACACGCTGGTCGTGTCGCTGATTGGCATATTCTTTGCGACCATCATCGGCTTCATCGTCGGGCTCGGCCGGATGTCGCCGAACTGGCTGCTGGCGCGGATCGCAGGCGGTTATGTCGAACTGATCCGTAACCTGCCGCTGCTGTTCCAGATCCTCTTCTGGTATCTCGCCGTGCTCGCGACACTGCCGCAGCCGCGGCAGAGCATCTCGTTGCTGGACAGTTTTTTTCTCAGCAATCGCGGCTTTGGATTGCCGAAGCCGATCGGGACGGAGGCTTTCACGGCGTTCGCGGTCGCTGTGATCGTTGCGATCATCGCCGCGCTGGTGTTGCGCGTTTATGCGCGACAGCAGCTCTTCGCCAAGGGGCGTGTAATAGCCGTCTGGCCGATCACCTTGGGCTTGCTGATCGGTTTGCCGTTGCTGACGGTGCTCGTGCTCGGCAAGCCCGTGACATTCGAGTATCCGGTATTGAGAGGTTTTAATTTTTCGGGCGGCCTGCGTGTGCTGCCGGAATTCGTCGCACTGACACTCGCGCTCTCGACCTACACCGCCGCCTTCATCGCCGAGATCGTTCGCGCGGGAGTCCAGTCGGTGCACAAGGGACAGAGCGAGGCGGGCGCATCGCTTGGACTTAGCCGGGGTGCAACGCTGCGACTGATCGTGGTGCCGCAGGCGATGCGCGTGATCCTGCCGCCGCTGACCAACCAGTATCTCAACCTCACCAAGAATTCGTCGCTGGCTGTTGCCATCGGCTATCCCGATCTGGTCTCGGTCTTTGCCGGGACGACCATGAGCCAGACCGGGCAGGCCATCGAGATCATCGCCATCACCATGGCGGTCTATCTCGTGATCTCGCTGATCACGAGCGCCATCATGAGCCTCTATGGCTGGCGGATCTCACGGAGCATGAGTGCATGAGCGACACCAGCTTCATTGCAAAAGAACTGGTTGCAGAGCGCGCCGCACCCGTGCGCAGCGCGGGTTTCATCGGCTTTGTGCAGACGCGGCTGCTGAATTCACCGACCAATATTCTGCTGACTGTCGTCAGCCTGTTGCTGCTGTGGTTCACCATTGCCCCCACGGTCAAATTCCTGTTGATCGACGCCGTCTGGCAGGGGCAGGACCGCACGGCGTGTCTGCCGGAAAACGTTGGCCACGCCGTTGGCGCCTGCTGGCCGTTCGTGCAGGCCAAATTCACGCAGTTCATCTACGGTTTTTATCCCGAGCCGGAACGCTGGCGCGTCAACCTGACATTCTTGCTCGGTGCACTATTACTTCTGCCGCTGCTGATCCCGCGTCTGCCCGCGAAGAGCGTGAATGCCGGACTGTTCTTCCTTGCCTTCCCTGTCGTGGCGTTCTTCCTGCTGTATGGCGGTGGCATCAATGGCTTCGGAATCAGTTGGGCCACGGATTTTCTGTCGACCGTCGCGGTCCACATCACGGATGTGGGTCGCCGGCTCAGGGGTATGGGCCTTCTGTCCGATATAGCTGTCATCGGTTATCTGCTGACGCTGATAGGCGACGGCGTCGTAGCATTCGGCGGCGGCCTGCAACTCGTCGCGCTGCCGTTTGAGTGGTTACGCAACGAAGGCGTCAATCATGGCAAACCTGTCTGGTTCGAACTGACGACAACCGCCATCATTGTCTCACTGCTTATGTTCTTGTTGAACGGCCACTTCCGCAGCGGCTGGCGTGCGCTGGCCAACAGTATCTCCGTCTTCGCTGGCATCGCCGTCGTCATCGCCCTGCTGCGGCTTGATCGTGGCGGATTGCCGATCGTCGATACGCGGCTCTGGGGCGGATTGCTGGTGACGCTGGTGGTGTCGATCACAGGCATCGTCACGTCGATGCCTGTTGGCATGGCGCTGGCGCTGGGGCGACGCTCGACCATACCGCTGATCCGTCTCTTCTCAATCGCCTTCATCGAGTTCTGGCGCGGCGTGCCGCTGATCACCGTATTGTTCTTTGCGACTTATATGCTGCCGCTGTTCCTGCCGGGCAACTTCACCGTCGATGGTCTCGTGCGCGCGCTGATCGGCATCGCGCTGTTTGCCGGCGCCTACAATGCCGAGGTGATCCGCGGCGGGTTGCAGGCGATCCCGCGCGGGCAGGCGGAGGCGGCAAGTGCGCTGGGCCTGTCTTGGTGGAAGACGACACGGCTGGTGGTGATGCCGCAGGCGCTGCGCCATGTCATTCCCGGCCTCGTCAACAGCTTCATCGCGCTGCTGAAGGATACATCGCTGGTGTCCATCGTCGCGCTATTCGATCTGCTCGGTCAGCTCCGCGCATCCTTTGCCGATCCGAACTGGTCGACGCCGACGACCTTGTTCACCGGTTTTGCCTTCACCGGCATCATGTATTTCGTGATGTGCTTCGGCATCTCGCGCTATTCGCTATTCGTCGAGCACCGGCTCAATGTGCATCGACGGAGTTGAGGTGACATGTCCGTATCCGTGAATCCCATCGTCTCGGTTGCCGGCCTCAACAAATGGTTCGGCGATTTCCACGTGCTGCGCGACATCGATCTTGCGGTCGGCCGCAGCGAGCGCATCGTGATCTGCGGGCCATCGGGCTCGGGCAAATCGACGCTGATCCGCTGCATCAATGCACTGGAGGAGTTTCAGGAAGGCCGCATCATGGTCGACGGCATCGAACTCGGTCCCAACCTGCGCCGCGTCGACGATATCAGGCGTGATGTCGGGATGGTGTTCCAGAGCTTCAACCTGTTTCCGCATCTGACGGTGCTTGAGAACTGTACGTTGGCGCCGATCTGGGTACGGCATATGCCGAAGAAGGACGCCGATGCTGCGGCGATGAAGTATCTGGAGCGGGTGCGCATTCCAGACAAG
Organism: Tardiphaga robiniae; assembly: GCF_013359755.1. Taxonomy (GTDB): domain Bacteria; phylum Pseudomonadota; class Alphaproteobacteria; order Rhizobiales; family Xanthobacteraceae; genus Tardiphaga; species Tardiphaga robiniae. The sequence goes on from NZ_JABMCJ010000093.1 coordinate 213,958, forward strand.
GCCAATGCCTATCCCGGTCAGCTCTCCGGCGGCCAGCAGCAGCGTGTGGCGATCGCCCGGGCGCTGACGATGACGCCGAAGGTGATGCTGTTTGACGAGCCGACATCGGCGCTGGACCCGGAAATGGTCAAGGAAGTGCTCGACACCATGGTCGATCTTGCCGGCGAGGGCATGACCATGCTTGTGGTCACGCACGAGATGGGCTTTGCCAGGGAAGTCGCCAGCCGCGTGGTATTTATGGATGCCGGGCAGATCATCGAGGCGAATACACCGGACAAGTTTTTCGCCAATCCGCAGCATGCGCGGACGAAGCTGTTCCTGAGCCAGATTCTCCGCTGAGGCCTTGCGCCTCAGACTTTCTCGAACGGCACCGAGATATCGCTCTTCGTCTCCAGCCATGCCGGCACCGGCAGGTTCTTGCTGCGCATGAAGTCGGGATTGAACAGCTTCGACTGATAGCGGCCACCGGAGTCGCAGAGAATGGTGACGATGGTCTTGCCCGGGCCCAACTCCTTTGCGAGGCGGATCGCGCCGGCGATGTTGATGCCGGTCGAGCCGCCGAGGCAGAGGCCTTCGTGCTGGAGCAAGTCATAAATGATGGCGACGGCTTCCTCGTCAGAGATCAGGAATGCAGTATCGACATGGGCTTTGGCTTGCTGCGCGATCGGCGTCACGCGCCCAAGCCCAATGCCCTCGGTGATCGATCCGCCGGGCGACGCGTTGGCCTCGCCGGTTTTGAAATACTCATACATGGCGGCGCCATGCGGATCGGCACAGCCGATCACCACACTCTTGTTCTTTTCCTTCAGATAGGTGCTGGTGCCCGCGAGGGTGCCGCCGCTACCCACGGCGCAGATAAAACCGTCGACCTTGCCATCCGTCTGCTGCCAGATCTCGGGTCCCGTCGAATCGTAATGCGCCTTGGCATTGTCGAGATTGTTCCACTGATCGCCGAACAGCACGCCGTTTGGTTCGGTCTTCCGGAGTTGCTCGGCGAGGCGCTTGCCCACATGCTGGAATTGATTCGGATTGGAATAAGGGACGACCGGTACCTCGATCAGCTCGGCACCGGCGAGCCGCAGCATGTCTTTCTTTTCCTGGCTCTGCGAGTCAGGGATCACAATGATGGTCCGATAGCCGCGCGCGCTTGCCACCACGGCCAGTCCAATGCCGGTGTTGAAGGTCATGGTGCTGAAATTCTTCGCTCGGGTTGTCGATCTCGCGGCGACCCTAGTGGAGGCCGCAGAGCCAGACAAGGGAAGGGTCTGGCCTCAAGATCTGGTGCTGCAGTGCGGAAAGTCCAGAGCGCGGGTTATGGGGCTTTTGCGAATACGACCTGGCGAACGTCGATATTCCCCGACAGGAAACCGGCCTCGCAATAGGCCAGGTAGTATTCCCAGAGCCGCCGGAACCGGTCGTCGAAACCGAGCGGCGTCAGGCTTGGCCAGGCCGCGCGGAAACTATCTCTCCAGGTCGCCAGCGTCTTGGCATAATCCAGTCCGAATATGCGTTCCTTGATGACAGGAACGCCGTATCTGGCCCCGAGGGATTTCAGGATTTCCGGCGACGGCAGCATGCCGCCGGGAAAGACGTAGCGCTGAATGAAGTCGACCTCGCGCCGATAGGTCTGGAAGAACTTGTCCTGGATCGTGATGGCCTGGATACCGATCAATCCGCCGGGCAGCAGCCGGTCGCGCAATTGTGAGAAATACTGCGGCCAGAACTGTTCGCCGACGGCCTCGATCATCTCGATCGAAGCGATGCGATCATACTGACCGCGTTCGTCGCGATAGTCCTGAAACTTGATCTCGACCTTGTCGCCAAGGCCCGCGTCCTGCATCCGCTTACGTGCGAAATCGCGCTGCTCGGTCGAGATGGTGAGACCGGTGACATGCGCGCCGTAGTTCTTCGCGGCATATTCGGCAAAGCCACCCCAGCCGCAGCCGATCTCCAACACCTTCTGTCCGGGCTTCAGATCGATTGCTTCTGCAAGCCGGCGATATTTGTTGTTTTGCGCGGCCGTGAGATCCTGCGTACCGTCTTCGAAAATCGCGGACGAATAGGTCATGCTCGGATCGAGCCACGCAGAATAGAACGCGTTGCCGATGTCGTAATGCGCGTAGATGTTCTTGCGAGCTTGCCGCTTGGTGTTGCGGTTGAACCAATGGCGAACGATCTGCACGAAGCGCATCAGCGGATTGTTGCCGAGCATCACCTGAATGAGATCGTGATTGACGCAGAACAGATACAGGAATTGCGTGAGATCCGGCGTGTCCCATTCGCGGTGTAGATAGGCTTCCGCGATGCCGATATCGCCGCCATTCACAAGACGCGACGCGAACGCATAGCTGGTGATCGTCATCTCCGCGGCAGGACCAGGTTCCATGCCGCCGAGGCGGACACGCCGGCCATCGGGAAGTGTCACGTCGAGCGTGCCGCGGCGCAGACGTGAGCCGAAGCCCAATGCCAGTCGGACGATGCGCGGCAGATCGGGCAGCGCCTTGTCGACATTTTCCGGAGTAAGAACGATCAGGTCAGACATGCGCAGATCCAGGGGAGTTCGTGGTTCTGTGTTCGCATTCAAGTCGCATGGATGGATGTGCCTGCCGCTCTTCTGTCGGTCGGGACCGCCCTTGTGCGTTGCGAAATCCGATGAACGCGCGGGCGATTTTACAGGAGTATAGGCGCGGCTTTGTTTACTCGCCAAGCCGGTATTTCTCGCATGGCTTGCTTCACACGACACCAGGCGTATGCACCCTTGATCCAATAACCAGTCTATGCGTCGCAGAACCTGGTGCGGTGCTCGCCCTGAATCTGGTCGAGGCGCTTTCGCGCCGCGAGCGCCCTGGCGTCATCGTCGGCAATGCCCTGCAAACGGTTCATCCAGGTCACGGTTGGCATCCCCAGCGGTTTTCAAAATGGCGCCGACGGCGCAGGTGAACGCAATCCGGATGTCAGCAACAAATGAACACATGAAATCTTCGTAAGCCTGACCTGCCGGCGCTTCTGTCAGGGACCAAAAAACCCCACAAAATCGGGAGAATCTGTGCAAATCCACTCATTTGCGGGCATCTAGCATTCGTGTCGCTTGCACGTTGCGACACGTAAGAACACTGTCCGCAGGATGATTGGGCCGCTAGAATGCGGGCTCGCTTCATTGACCAGCATCACCCGGTGAACGTGTCTCAGGCTGCATACTCCAACGCCCCGAATTTCGGCGCAAAGCGCGCGCGGCGGAGCCTTGTCCGGATGTTCGTGCGGTGAATCTCGTGTTCGCGAAAAAGATTGGGCGTTCGGTCGTCGCCTTTGCCGTTGCTGCCAGTTCGGCAGGCTGCATTTTGACCAAGGATCTGCCTGATCCGGCCCTCGATATTCCCGAGGGCTATAAGGCGGCACGGCTGGCCAATCCGAACGGCGCCACGCCGACACTGGACTGGTGGCGCGGCTTTCGCTCCAGGGAACTGACGCAGCTGATGGAGGAGGCCCAGACGGTCAACCTCGATATCGCTGCGGCAACATCGCGAATCATGCAGGCCGATGCGCAGGCACGAATCACCGGCGCAGCGCTGCTGCCCAGCGTGAGCGGCGGCGGGCAGGAGACCTATTCGCGGACCTCGGGCTCAAGCTCTAGTGGCCTAACCAATGGCGGCCGCGAGGTGGTGACCTATTCTGCCTCGCTCTCGGCCAGCTATGAGATCGACTTCTGGGGCAAGAACCGCGACGCGGCGCTGGCTGCGGAAGAAACCTCGACGGCCAATCGCTTTGACCGCGACGTGGTGGCGCTAACCACTATGGCGGCTGTCGCCAATGCCTATTTCCAGGTGCTGACCTCGCAGGACCGCATTCGCACAGCGGAGCGCAACATCGCCAGCGCGCAGCGTATCCTTGATGCGATCAAACAGCGCTTCAGTGCCGGCACCGGCACCGATCTCGATGTCGCGCAGCAGGAAAGCGTGCTGGCCAATCAGCGCGCTGCGGTGCCGCCGCTGCGGACCACGCTGGCGCAGAACGTCAATGCGCTCGCGACGCTAGTGTCCCGCCCCCCTGAAAGCGTGCGCGTGGCCGGCGGGTCGCTGAACAATATCGCAGCCCCGCGCGTCACGCCCGGCCTGCCGTCAGAGCTGTTAACCCAGCGGCCGGATATCCGCCGGCAGGAGGCGCAATTGGCCTCGGCCACGGCCAATGTTGGCAGCGCCCGGGCGCAGTTCTTTCCGAGTATCCAGTTGACCGGCTCGGGCGGTTATCAGAGCGCAGCGCTGGCCTCGCTGTTCCAACCCAATGCCGCCTTCTTCAGCCTCGTCGGCGGCCTGACACAGCCGATCTTCGATGGCGGGCGCATCCAGGGCAATTTCGAGCTGACCCAGGCACGGCAGGACGAGCTCCTGCAGACCTATCGCAAGACGGTCGTGCAGTCCTTTGCCGACGTGGACAACGCGCTGGTCGCGATTCGCCAGACCACCGAGCGGCTGCGGCTGCAGCGTGAGGTGGTCCGGGCGTCCCGGCGGGCCTTCGAGCTGTCCGAGCAGCAATTGCGCGCCGGAACCGCTGACATCGTAACTGTGCTAAACACCCAGCTGACGCTGTTCCAGGCGGAAGATGTCCTGTCGCAGGCGCAACTGGCGCGACTGCAGGCGATCATCAGCCTCTATCAGGCGCTGGGGGGCGGCTGGGAGCCGAAAATGGAAAGACCGGTCAATGCTCTTTAAGCCGGAGTTGAAAGAGGCCGCGAAAGCGACGGGCGATGGTGTCGCCAAGGTCGCCGGCAAGGCGCGCCGCCGTACTGTGTCGATCGCCGTGACGCTGCTGATCCTCGGCGGGCTCGGCTATATCGGCTGGAACGCCTTCCAGCAGCGTCAGACCGCCAACCACGGCGGTTTCCGGCCGGACATGATGACGGTGCCGGTGCTTGCGGCGATGCCGAAGATCCAGGACGTGCCGGTCTATCTCGATGGCGTCGGCTCGGTGAAGGCCTTGAACAACGTCACCGTGCGCGCGCAGGTCGACGGCAAACTGATCAAGGTCAATTTCAAGGAAGGTCAGGACGTCAAGGCTGGCGATGTGCTCGGCGAGATTGACCCGGTGCTCTACAAGGCACTGTACGATCAGGCTGTTGCGAAGAAGGCGCAGGACGAGGCGACGCTTGCCAATGCGCGGCTCGACCTGATCCGCTACCAGCAGCTCGCAACGTCAAACGCCGGCTCCAAGCAGCAGGCCGACACCCAGAAGTCTCTCGTTGCCCAGCAGGAGGCTCTGGTGAATGCCGATCAGGCTGCCATCGACAATGCCGCCGCAACGCTGAGCTACACCAAGATCATCGCGCCGCTCTCTGGCCGGGCCGGCCTGCGTCAGGTCGATCAGGGCAACATCATCCACGCGTCCGATACCACGGGCCTCGTGGTGATCACGCAACTGCAGCCTATCGCAGTACTGTTCAGCCTGCCGCAGCAGCAAATCGTTCGCGCCAACGCCGCTGCTGCCAAGGGCACGCTGATGGTCGATGTGTTCGGCAATGACGGCGTGACCGTCATCGACACCGGTACGCTCACCGGCATCGACAATCAGGTCGATACAACCACCGGCACAGTGAAGCTGAAGGCCGAATTCCCGAACCCGAATTATCAGCTCTGGCCCGGTCAGTTCGTCAATGTGCGGCTGAAGGTCGAGACCCTGAAGGATGCGATGGTGGTGCCGACCTCGGCCGTACAACGCGGTCCCGCCGGTACGTTCAGTTACGTGATCGAGGAGGGCGACATCGTCAAGGCGGTGCCGGTCACCGTAACGCAGCAGAACGAGACCACGGCCGTCATCGCCAAGGGCCTGTCGGCGACCGAGCGTGTTGTCACCACGGGCTTTGCCAATCTCGCAGAAGGATCGAAGGTGTCTGTCGGCACCAACGATCAGGAGCCGACCGCCGACTTGGCACCACGTAAGCGTGGCGGGGGCAAGGGCAATGATGCTGGCGAGCGTCGTGGCAAGCGCGGCCAGAATTCAGGTGGTGCGGGTGGCCAAGGCAATCCGCAGGCACCGATTGGCCAGACGCCGCCTCCAGCCAGCCCGAGCGCTGCGCCATCGGGAGCGAAGTAGCCATGATGTTCGCACGATCGATCGCCTGAGTTGATGACTTCTATACCAAAGAGCGCACAGTCATGAGCGTCTCGGAACCCTTCATCCGCCGGCCCATCGCGACGTCGTTGCTCGGCATCGCATTGTTGATCGGTGGCGCGCTTGGCTATTTCGGGCTTCCGGTGTCGGCGCTGCCGCAGGTCGATTTCCCGACCGTGCAGGTCTCGACGCAATTGCCGGGCGCGAGCCCCGAAGTGACAGCGTCGCTGATCACCGCGCCTCTGGAGCGTCAGCTCGGACAGATTCCGTCGCTGTCATCGATGACCTCGACGAGCTCGTTCGGCGTCAGCCAGATATCACTGCAATTCGATCTCAACCGCGATATCGATGGCGCGACCCAGGACGTGCAGGCGGCGATTAATGCCGCCGCCGGTGTGCTGCCGAAGAACCTGCCATACCCGCCGGTCTACGCGAAGGTCAATCCGGCCGACGCGCCGGTGATGACATTGGCGCTGACCTCGGACACCATCTCGCTGCGATCGATGAGCGACCTGTCCGATACATTGCTGGCGCAGCGGCTCAGCCAGATTTCGGGTGTCGGCAAGGTTGCCGTGCTTGGCGGCTTGAAGCCAGCGGTGCGGGTGCAGGCGGATCTGGCGCGGCTCGCTGCCTACGGCATCGCGATGGAAGATCTGCGCGCAGCGATCGCCGGCGCCAATGTGTCGGGTCCCAAGGGCTCGCTCGACGGAGCGCAGCAAGCTTACACCATCGCAGCGAACGACCAGATCGCGGCGGCGGATCAGTATCGGCCGATCATTATCGCTTATCGCAACGGATCCCCTGTCACCATCGGCGACATTGCGCAGATCGTCGACGGGCTGGAAAACGACCGTACTGGCGGTTGGTATCAAGGCACGCCAGCGGTGATCATCGAGATCCAGCGCCAGCCCGGCGCCAATGTTATCGAGGTCGTTCGCCAGATCCGCGAGGAAATTCCGAAGGTTCAGCGGTCCATGCCCGCCGGCGTCAAGCTAACCATTGTCAGCGATCGCACTGTGACGATCCGCGCCTCCGTGCATGACGTGCAATTCACGCTGGTCCTGTCCGTCATCTTGGTGACGCTGGTGGTGCTGCTGTTCCTCCGGTCGCTGCGTGCAACGCTGATTGCCGGCGTAGCGCTGCCGCTGTCGCTGATCACGTCCTTCGGCGTGATGTATTTCGCCGGCTTCAGTCTCGACAATCTCAGCCTGATGGCGCTGACCATCGGCACCGGCTTTGTCGTCGACGACGCCATCGTGATGATCGAGAACATCGTCCGCCACATGGAAGAGGGCGAAAGCCCGATGGAAGCGGCGCTGGCGGGCGCGAAGGAAATCGGCTTCACGGTGATCTCGCTGACGGTGTCGCTGATCGCTGTCTTCATCCCGCTGCTATTCATGTCCGGCCTCGTTGGCCGCATGTTCCGCGAATTCGCGATGACGCTGACCATTGCCGTGGTGATGTCCGCCGTGGTCTCGCTGACGTTGACGCCGATGATGTGCTCGCGGCTTTTGAAGCACACCAAGGATGAATGGCAGGTGCCCGGTCTCGGCGCCGTCAGCCGCGGTATCGACCGGATGGTGGCGTTTTATCATCGCACGCTGCTGTGGGTGCTGCAGCATCAGCCGGCGACGCTGGTCGTCACGTTCCTGACCATCGTCGCAACGCTGGGTCTCTATGTCATCGCCCCCAAGGGCTTCCTGCCGCTGCAGGACACGGCCTCGATTACTGCGGTGACGGAAGCCGGCGCCGACGTGTCCTTCACGGAAATGCAGAGCCGGCAGGGCGCGGCAGCCGCAGCAATCCAGAGCGATCCGGATGTTACCGGCATCATCTCTGTGATCGGCGGCGGCTCGGTCAATCCGACCACCAATGTCGGCCGGCTGGTGATGACCCTGAAGCCGCGCGGCGAGCGCAAGGACGACATGAACGCCGTGATCGCGCGGCTCAAGGATCGCGTCGCCGCGATCCCTGGCATGACCGTGTATTTCCAGCCCGTCCAGGACATCCAGATCAGTACGCAGAGTAGTCGCTCGCAATATCAATACACGTTGACCGGGACTGATGCGGCCCAGGTGACCGAGTGGTCACAGAAGCTGGTTGCTGAATTGCGCCGCGATCCGATGTTTCGAGACGTATCCTCGGAAGCCCAGACCGGTGGATTGCGAGCCTCGCTCGACATCAACCGGCAGCGTGCCGGTCAGCTCGGCGTCAATCTACAGGGCGTCACCGACACGCTGAATGACGCCTTCGCGCAGCGCCAGATTTCGACCATCTACGGTCAGGCCAATCAGTACCGCGTTGTGCTGGAAGCATTGCCGTCGCAGCAGCGCGATCCCGATGTGCTGTCGAAACTGTATCTGCCCGGTGCGGCAGGCGCGCAGGTGCCGCTGTCTGCCGTAGCCACATTGACGCGTACCACGGCGCCACTGGCGATCTCGCATCAGGCGCAATTCCCCGCGATCTCGCTCAGCTTCAACCTCGGGCCTAACGAGGCGCTCGGCGATGCGGTCGACGAAGTGAAGAAGATCGAGACCCGGATCGGCATGCCGACCAGCATTGTCGGGATGTTCTCCGGCGATGCTGCGGAATTCTCCAAGTCGCTGTCAGGGCAGCCCTGGCTGATCCTCGCGGCGCTGGTGACGATCTATATTGTGCTCGGTGTGCTCTATGAGAGCTACATTCATCCGATCACCATTCTCTCGACGCTGCCGTCCGCCGGTGTCGGTGCGATCCTGGCCCTGATGCTGACCGGGCAGGACCTGTCGGTGATCGGCCTGATCGGCATCATCCTCCTGATGGGCATCGTCAAGAAGAACGCGATCATGATGATCGACTTCGCACTGGATGCCGAGCGGAATCGTGGCATGGCGCCCGAAGCCGCCATCGTGGAAGCCTGCCTGCTGCGATTCAGGCCTATCATGATGACGACGCTGGCGGCGCTGTTCGGCGCATTGCCGCTGGCGATCGAAAGTGGCACCGGCGCAGAGCTGCGCTTCCCGCTCGGTGTCTCGATCATCGGCGGTCTGCTGCTCAGCCAGATACTGACGCTCTACACCACGCCGGTGATCTATCTGGCGCTGGATCGCATCAACCGCCGGTTCGAGAAGAGTGTGCCGCCCGTTGCGGGTGCAGCCGGAACGGCGGGAGCAGGGGGGCCGCCCTAGTGGCTTCCATCTCCATCTCAGCGCCATTCATCATGCGGCCGGTCGGCACCACGTTGCTGGCGATCGGACTGTTTCTTCTCGGCGTCGTCGCCTATCACTTCCTGCCGGTCGCCGCGACACCCAATGTCGATTTTCCGATGATCCGCGTACAGGCGTCGCGCCCGGGCGCCGATCCGTCGATCATGGCGGCGACCGTCGCAGCGCCCCTAGAACGACGTCTGGGCATCATTGCCGGCCTCGATCAGATCACCTCAACGAGTTCGCTGGGCTCGACCAGTATTCAGTTGCAGTTCGCCATCGGCCGCGATGTCGATCGCGCCGCGCGTGACGTGCAAGCCGCGATCAATGCGTCGATGGCCGATCTGCCAACCGATCTTCCGACACTGCCTACGTTCCGCAAGGCCAACCCGTCCGCCGCGCCTGTCTTCATTCTCGCTTTGACGTCGCCAACCATGTCGGCCTCCGCGATCTACGACGTCGCCGATACCGTGATCGTACAGCGGCTGTCGCAGGTGCCGGGGGTCGGCGAAGTCACTGCCAGCGGCGCCGACCAGCCCGCGGTGCGCATCCAGCTCAATCCGGTCGCGCTGTCGAATGCCGGGATAGCCACCGACGACGTGCGCACCGCCATCGTCAATGCCAATCCGCTTGGTCCTGTCGGCATCTTCCAGGGATCGCGGCAGAGCGAGACGATCTCGATGAATCCGCAGATGCGCACGGCGGAAGAATTTCGCGAGATCATCGTCAAGAGTTCAAACGGTAATTATCTGCGGCTGTCTGATGTCGCCGATGTTCAGGATGCGACGCGCAACAGTCGCTCGGTTGCCTGGTTCAACAAGCAGCCGGCGGTGCTCATCCAGATCACCAAACAAGGCGACGCCAATGTCATCGACACCGTCGATCGCGTGAAAGCGCTGATCCCCGATCTGAAACAATGGATTCCCGCGGGGATCGAGATTTCGGTTCTGACCGACCGCACGGGTACCATTCGCGCCTCGGTCGAGGACATGGAGTGGACGCTATTTGCCACGGCCGTACTGGTGATGGCCGTGGTGTTCCTGTTCCTGCGTCGTGGCACGCCCACCATCGCGGCCGGCGTCTCGGTGCCGCTGGCGCTGGCCGGTACCTGCGTCGGCATGTGGCTGGCCGGCTTCTCGATCAACAACCTGTCGCTGATGGCGCTGGCGATCTCTGTCGGCTTCGTGGTCGACGACGCCATCGTCATGATCGAGAACATGTACCGCAATCTTGAAGAGGGCATGGCGCCGATGCAGGCGGCGCTCGGCGGCGCCAGGCAGATCGGCTTCACGGTGCTGTCGATCAGCCTGTCGCTGATCGCCGCCTTCATCCCGCTAATCTTTATGGATGGTCTGGTCGGCCGATTGCTGCGCGAATTCTCTTTGACGCTGACATTCTCGATTGTCGTCTCGACGCTGGTATCGCTGACGGTGACACCGATGATCTGTGCGCAATATATCAAAAGCGGTCTGTCGAGCACCGAGACCCGTTTCGACCGTATCGTCGAAGGCACGCTGTCACGCGTCGTGGCGTTCTATGAACGCACGCTGCATGTGGTGCTGGGTTTTCCACTCCTGACGCTGTTGGTGTTCTTCGCCACCATCGCGCTGACGGTCACACTCTACATCAAGACGCCGAAAGGTTTTTTCCCGAACGACGACAGTGGCTTCGTGATCGGCGCAACGCGCGCATCGGCCGATGTCTCGTTTCAGGCGATGCTCGGATTGCAGCAGCATATGGCTGATCTCGTGCTGAGCGATCCCGGCGTGGCCAGTATCGGTTCGTCGCTTGGCGGCACTGGCGGGCCGGGCGGCGGCGGCGCCAACCGGGGCACCATGTTTATCGCCTTGAAACCACCAGAGGAGCGCAACGGAGCGTCGACCGAAGACGTCATCAACCGGTTGCGTCCGAAGCTCAGCGCGGTCCCCGGTATCCGTCTCTTCATGTTTGCTGCCCAGGATCTGCGTGCCGGCGGGCGCCAGAGCGACTCCAACTATCAATACACGCTGACCTCGACCAATCTCGATCTCCTGCAGAAATGGGCACCGCTGGTCGGCAAGCGGCTGGAGAGCGTTGAGGGCATCACCGACGTGTCGAGCGACCGCGATCCCGGCGGATTGCAATTGACGCTGACCATAGACCGCAAGATGGCATCGAGCCTCGGCGTCAAGGTGCAGGACATCGATAACGCGCTCAACAACGCGTTCTCGCAGCGACAGATCTCGACGATCTACACCCAGCGCAACCAGTATAAGGTGGTGCTGGAAATCGATCCGAAATTCCAGAACGATCCGTCCGATCTCGATCGCATCTATGTCGCGGGTCTGAATGGGTCGCAGGTGCCGCTGTCGGCGGTTGTGCGCATGTCGCGCACGTTGTCGGCGCTGGCGGTGTTCCACTCGCAGGGGTTCCCGTCGACGACGGTGTCGTTCAACACGCTACCTGGCGTGCAGCTCGATGCCGTGACAGGCAACATCCAGCGCGCGGTCGACGAACTGCATATGCCGGAAGGAATCCGGGGCGGCTTCGATGGCAATGCCGGTGACTTCAGCAAGACCACGGGGCGGCAGCCGCTGCTGATCCTCGGCGCGCTCATCGCAATGTATATCGTGCTCGGGGTGCTCTATGAGAGCCTGGTGCATCCTCTGACTATCATCTCGACGTTGCCCTCGGCGGGGCTCGGCGCATTGCTGGCGTTGCAGATCACCAACACGCCGCTGACCGTGATCGCCTTCGTCGGGATCATTCTCCTCATCGGCATCGTCAAGAAGAACGGAATCATGATGGTCGACTTCGCCATCGAGGCGGAGCGGCATCGCGGACTGTCGCCCGCCGAGGCGATCTTCGAGGCCTGCACCGTGCGCTTCCGCCCAATCCTGATGACGTCATTGGCCGCGGTGTTCGCCGCGATCCCGCTGGTCATCGCGACCGGGCCGGGCACGGAACTGCGCCGCCCGCTGGGCATCACCATCATCGGCGGGTTGTTCGTCTCGCAGGTGCTGACGCTTTACACCACGCCGGTGATCTATCTCCTGATCGACCGGCTGCGTAACCGCTTCCGCCCGGCACCGCTACCTGCGCCTGCCGAATAGCAAAAATCCGAGCGTCACGGCGGTTGAAGCCTCGGGCCACGCGGCGTATAGCGGGCAATGTCCAAGAAATCAGATCTGCAAGCCGCTGAGGTCGCTGAAGCGATCCCGGAATGTCCGCATTGCCACAAGCCGATGCCGCTGTGCATCTGCGACAGCATTACGCCCATCGACAACAAGATCGAGCTCCTGATCCTGCAGCATCCGCAGGAGCAGGACAGGGCGCTGGGCACCGCCCGCGTCGCGGCGCTTCATTTCAAGAAGGCCACGGTCAAGATCGGCCTGTCCTGGCCGAGCCTCGCCAAGGCGCTGGGCAAGCCGGTCGCGGATCCCGCGCGTTGGGCGATCCTCTATCTCGGCTCGGCCAAGGTCACCGATTACGAGACTGACCGGGATATCCTCGCCATCGACCGCAAGGGTCAGGCTGAGGAAAACCAGCGCGCATTGCTGAAAGACATCCAGGGCATCGTGCTGCTCGACGGCACCTGGAGCCAAGCCAAGGCGCTGTGGTGGCGCAATGCCTGGATGCTGAAATGCCAGCGCGTGATCCTCGGACCGGCCAAACCGTCGCTTTACGGCAAGCTGCGCCGCGAACCGCGCAAGGACGGCCTGTCGACCATCGAAGCCGCGGGGATGTTGCTGGCCAGCCTCGAACGGAAGCCGGAGATCGAGACCACGCTGAACGAGGCTTTCGAGCGGATGCTGGCGAAATATCGCGAAGCCCAGACCGTCATGCCGGAACTGGCGCCAAAGCCCAAACCCAAGCGCGACTGGCGGCGTAAGAAGCACGCCTGATCGCGTTCGGTTTTGATTGATCCCGGCCTATCGGCTGCTGGGCGGCGGACCGACGCCGGCTTCACGCTCGTCACTCGATGATGACGGTCTGACGAGCGACGGAAACGGATTGCGGAACAGTCCGCCGCGAGCTTCTTCCACGACGGGTGCGGGAGGCGGTGCCGGGGCTGCAGCCTGCGGCGGCACCACTGGAACCGGCAGCTTCTCGCACTTCAGGGAGTAGACCAACTGGCCGTCGGCGGTCCGGCCGATCGGCGCGCAGGGATCGGTGCGGGCCGGAACGGGCGGTTTGGCCTGGGCCCAGCCTGGCGAGGTCATCAGCAACGTTGCGATCAAGACCCGGATGTTCATCGTGCCCCCTAGGGTTGGCAGGATGCTACGATCAATACTCCAATCTTGCCAAGCGAAGTGTTGCAGCGCACCACTCATAGCAGTCGCGCCCGATCGCGGGTCTGGCAGGCTAAGTTATTGATTGGATTGATGGAGGCCACGTCGGGAATCGAACCCGAATAAACGGTTTTGCAGACCGGCGCGTAACCATTCCGCCACATGGCCCCATAGCGGGTTAGTTACAGACCGTTCGCCATTTAGGCAATGCCCGGCTGAAATCTTTCATGGGGTCCGACATACCGACACAAGATCAGCAGGAGGCCTGCCAGCCATCCGGAAACGGAATCAGCGGCCAGGGGCCGTCATTGTCGTTCGCAGCGGTCGGAATCGGGGCGAAGAACATTTCCTGGCTGCGCAGATCGTCCCGCACATCGGCCTCGATTTCGGCTCGGACTGTCTCCAGCAGATAGTCAAATTCGGCTTCGCTCATCTTTTAGCTCCCTGTCTTGGGAGCAATCTGACGCAAAGCCTTTGTTGGGCTGTTGAATGGATCGTTCAAATTGTACCGATCCACACGCGAGGCCCGTCATGGTTACCGGGACGTTTACCTCACTGGATCAATGGCGTGGCTCGCGAACGCCGATCAAGCATCGCCGACGGTAACATTAAACTGTCTGGGCTGTAACGGGTGTGTCTGTCTCCAGGAGCGTATCCAGCATCTTGCGGCCCCTGGTGCTGGCCTGCATCAGGGGATCCGCCTTGAAGGTCGATTTCAGGAAGCTCGATACCGCGCGGATGCGCGGCACGAATTGCAGATCGTTATGGACGTTGATCCACAGCTCTCGCGTGGTGGACAGCTTGTCGTGCAGCACCGGGATCAGGTCGGGGCGACGCGCCGTTGCAAAACTTGGCAGCAGTACAAGCCCAATGCCGCCGGCCGCAGCGTTCATCTGCGCGCACATGCTGTTGGAATGGAACGAAACCGGCGGGCTCTTGATGATGTCATCGAGCCAGCGCACGGAGTCGAGCTGGATCTGGTCGTCGATATAGGTGACGAAGCTGTGCTTTGTGAGTTCGGATGGGCTCTTCGGCACGCCATGCGCGTCGAGATACTCTTGCGACGCATAGAGCCCGAGCTGAAAGCAGCCGATCCGCTCGGACACCATGCCCTGACCGGTCGGGCGGAAGAAGCTCAGAAACAGATCGGCCTCGCGCCGGTTCACCGAGACGCTCTGCGGTGACGTCAGCAGCTCGACGGTCAGGTCGGGATGCTGTTTGCGCAATTCGACGAAGCGGTAGGCGAGGTAGAGCGAGGCGATGCCTTCCATCGTGGCAAGACGGACCCGGCCAGCCATACGGCTGCCGCCGCATTGCACGTCTTCCCGCATGGCGATCACGGCGCTCTCGATCCGCTCGGCATGGCAGAGCAGGCGGTCGCCGGTCTCGTTGACCTTCAGTCCGGACGGCAATCGCTCGAACAGCGCCACACCCAGCGTGCTCTCGAGATGCGCGATGCGGCGACTGATGGTGGATTGATCGACCCGGAGGCGCTTGGCCGCACTGCCAAGGCTGCCGCCGCGCGCCGCGTGAATGAAGACCTTGAGGTCGTCCCAATCGAGCGATTTGAAGTTTTCCATGCAGAGTTAACAGCAAGAGCTGTGCCAGCACGCGCTACTGGGACGCCTTGTCGCGGTGGAAAAGCCAGTCTGCAAGGCCCTTTGCAGGATTGTCTATACCCCGTGCGATCCGAAGCAACCTAGCCTGACGGGAACAAAGAACGATCCGTCTCTCTCGCTTTGCGGACGCAGCGCTGCCGGAAGTCCGGGTTCAGCGAGTGACCATGAATGAGGCTCTTGCGATGATCTCGCAGGCACCACGAGAGTCGCGACGGCATGCCGTTCCAGAAGCTCAATTTCGCGGGGGCCAGCCCCCATCGCAGCTCACCGGCCAATGGCGGCGGTGATCGAACCAGAAGGGTGTGTCATGCAGTTTGACCGTCGACAGCTTTTGCTCGGGGGAGTCGGCACTGCCGCGGGCCTCATGCTTCCAGGCAGCGCGTTCGCGCAATCGCCGGCGACGATCGGCACATTTCCGGAAGGCGTCACTGCGGATTCGGTCTTCGTCGGTCTGACCATACCGCTCACCGGTGTGTTCTCGGGCGACGGCGGAGATCTCAAGCTCGGCTATGAACTGGCCATCGCGCAGATCAATGCCGGCGGCGACATCGCGCAGAAGTGGGGCCTCAAGGGCAAGGGCGTGCTCGGCCGGCAGATCAAGTACAAGGTCTCCGACACCGAAGGTAAGCCCAACCTCGACGTGCAGAGCGCGACGCAGTTCATCCAGCGCGACAAGGCGATCATGGTGTCGGGCTCGGTGTCATCAGCCAGCGCCATCGCGCTCGAAGAACTCGGTTCGCGCGAGAAGGTGCTGTACATGGTCGGCATCGCCGGCTCCAACGACATCACTGGCAAGAACTGCCAGCGCTACGGCTTCCGCTCGCAGCAGAACGCTTACATGGCCGCGAAAGCGATGGCGCCCGTCGTCGCCAAGGCGCTCGGCAAGAACGTGAAGTCGGCCTTCCTCGTGCCTGACTACACCTATGGCCATACCGTCTATGACAGCTTCGCCAAGTTCTCGGCGGAGCAGGGCTGGAAGCAAGTCGCCAAGGAAGTCGTGCCGCTCGGCACCACCGACTATTCGTCGGCGCTCCTGAACATCGCCAATAGCGGCGCGGACGTATTCGTCAACATCGCCTTCGGCGGCGATGCGGTCGCTTCGACCAAGCAGGCCGAACAGTTCGGCGTGCTCAAGCGCATGAAGCTTGTGGTGCCGAACCTGTCCTCGTTTCAGGACAAGGAGCTCGGCGCCGAGCTGATGCAGGGCGTCTATGGCAGCTGCGACTTCTGGTGGGGACTGCAGGACACCTATCCGCTCGCCAAGACCTTCGTCGAGAGCTTCGTGGCGCAGAACAAGTACTATCCGCGCTGGGGCGCGCATATCGGCTACATGCAGACCTATCTGTGGGCGATGTCGGTCGAACGCGCCGGTACGTTCAATCCGGTCGATGTGATCAAGGCGATGGAGAGCTCCAAGGTGCAGCCTTACGAGACGACCATCGGCAAGGTCTATTTCCGCGCCGAAGATCACCAGATGGTGCGGCCGATCCCGATCCTGCGCGGCAAGAAGCCGTCCGAGATGAAGAACAAGGAAGACTTCTACGAGATCGTCGATATTGCGGATGGCGAGAGCGTGATGAACGCGCCGGACTTCTTCGGCTGCAAGCTCGGCCCCTACACCTAAGGATCACCATGCCAAGCTGGCCCGTCCTCATCTCCCAGGCCTTTAATGGCCTGGCCCTCGGCACACTGCTGGCCCTCGTCAGTAGCGGGCTGACGATCATCCTGGGCACGCTTGGCGTCCTCAACTTCGCTCACGGCGCGCTGTTCGCCGTGGGCGCCTATGCCGCTTTCGTCCTGCTGCAATACACGTCGTCTTTCGTGCTCGCGATCGTCGTCGGCTGCGGCTTCATGCTGGTGCTCGGCTTCTTGCTGGAACGCATCATCATCCGTTATTTCTACGACCGGCCGCATGAGGATCAGATCCTTGTCACTTACGGCGTGGGCATCGTGCTCGTCGAATGCGTGCGTGCAGCCTTCGGCGGCAATGCGCAGCGTGTGCCGGTGCCGTCCTGGGGGCAGGGCGCGACCCAGATGGGCTTCCTGATCTATCCGACTTATCGCCTGCAACTGATCGCCATCATTGCCGGGCTGCTGCTCAGTCTCTATCTCGTGCTCTATCGCACCTCGATGGGCCTTGTGGTTCGCGCCGGCATCGAGAATCCCGGCATGGTCGGCATCCTCGGCATCAATGTGCGCCGCGCCTTCCTGCTGGTCTTCGCCATCGGCGTTGTCGCCGTCGGTCTCGCCGGCATGCTCTATGCGCCGGTCGTGGCCGTGACGCCGGACATGGGCGCCAATTTCATGGCGCAGTCTTTCGTGGTCATCGTGCTCGGCGGCCTCGGCTCGTTCCCGGGCGCAGTCATCGGCGGCCTGATCGCGGGCGAGATCATCAGCCTGACCAGTGCTTTCAACTCGTCCTATTCGGAAGTGATGCTCTACGCGCTGATGGCGGTGCTGCTGATCATGCGCCCGCAAGGCCTGTTCGGTTCGGAAGGCCGCGCATGATGCGTCCTCGTTCCGGCGGCTTGCGGGGCTGGCTTCCCGAACTCGCGGTGCTGTGCACGCTGATCGTGGCACCCATCGTGTTCCCGCATCTCGGTTTCTCGACAGATCTGCTGACACGCGTGCTGAACTGGGGCCTGATCGGCCTCGGCTTCGACATCCTGTTCGGTCTCACCGGTCTGCTGTCGTTCGGGCAGGCGGCATTCTTCGGCGTCGGCGGTTTCGTCAGCGCCTATCTGCTGGTGTCCCACACCGTCGACAGCGTCTGGCTGGCGCTGGCGATCGGCACCGTCGCAGCCGGCCTGTTCGGCCTCCTGGTCGGCTGGTTCGCCGTGCGCCGTATCGGCATCTATTTCACAATGATTACGCTGGCCTTCGGCCAGATGGCCTATTTCATCGAGAATTCGCCGCTGTCGGAGTACACCGGCGGCGAGAACGGAATCCCCGGCGTGCCGGTGCCGGTGCTCGGCTTCGGCGCCAATGCGATCCGCATCAGCGCGGGCATGCCGATGTATATCTTGTTCGCAGCGATCTTCTTCCTCGGCTACGTGCTGGCGCGCCGCATCGTCGGCTCGCCGGTCGGCGCGATCCTGCTGGCGATCAAGGAGAACACCGGCCGCGTCGCGATGCTTGGCCATAACGTGCCGGCCTACAAGCTGACGGCCTTTGTCATCGCCGCGCTCTATGCCGGTCTTGCCGGCGGTCTGCTCGGCTCGTTCCAGAGCTACATGCCGCCGGATGCGTTCTCGCTGGAGACGTCGGGACAACTCGTAGTTCAGACCATCGTCGGCGGCGCCGGCACGCTGATCGGTCCGCTGGTCGGCGCGGCCGTCTGGCTGTGGCTTCGCGACAATCTGCAGCTCATTCCGGGCTTTGCGATCCTGTGGAAGCTGGTGCTCGGCATCGCTTTCATCATTCTGGTGATCGGCCTGCGCCGCGGCATCTGCGGCGAGATCGCCCATTGGTGGAACGAACGCCGTAATCTGGCTGCCGCACGGGCGGCCGAGGCCAAAACCGAAACCATCGAAGCCCACAATACAGATCCAATCACCAAACCTGTGGCACCGCCCAAGGATGTCAGGCTGACCCTTGCTGAGCCCACGACGGGCGACAGCGACATTGCACTCGAAGCCCGGTCTCTGGCGCGGCACTATGGTGGCCTCAAAGCCGTCGATGGCGTCTCGTTCAAGGTTCGCCGCGGCTCGATCCATGCGGTGATCGGCCCGAATGGCGCCGGCAAGAGCACGCTGTTCAAGATGCTGCTTGACGAGGTCAGCCCGTCCTCCGGTGAAGTCTTGTTGTTCGGCGAGAAGGTCACGGGTGTCGGCGTCAGCCGCGCGGCGCAGCTCGGCATCGCCAAAAGCAACCAGCTCAATCAGCTGTTTCCCAACCTGTCGGTGCGCAAGAACCTGCGGATCGCGGCACTGGCACGCCGTCGCGGCCCGATGCGCTTTGACCTGTTGCGCGGAGCCGGCAGCATTCCCGACGTCGAGGAGCAGATCGTCTCGATCCTCGGCCTGCTCAATCTCGTCGAACGCGCCGATACGCCGGCACATATTCTGGCCTACGGCGAAAAGCGCCGGCTCGAAATCGGCATGGCGCTGGCGACCAGCCCGAACGTATTGCTGCTTGACGAACCGCTGGCCGGCATGAGCCCGGCAGAACGCCTCGCGACCTGTGCCTTCATTCGCGATATCGGGCGCTCGCGAACCGTGGTCATCGTCGAGCACGATCTCGACGCCATCTTCGAACTCGCCGAGCGCATCACCGTGCTCTATGAGGGCCGGCTGCTGGCGGATGGCACCGCCGACGAGATCCGGCGCAATCCGGCCGTGCAGGACGCCTATCTGGGAGGGCTGCACGCGCATGAGCCTGCTTGAAGTCGACAAGATCAATACGCTGTATGGCGATTCCCACGTGCTGTTCGACCTGTCGATCCGGGTCGAGCAGGGCGAGGTCGTGGCACTGCTCGGCCGCAACGGCGCGGGCAAGACCACGACGCTGCGCTCGATCATGGGCGTGCTGTCACCGCGCAGCGGCCATATCCGTCTTGATGGCAAATCCATCGAGGGCCTGCCGCCCTCGGCCATCGCCGGCATGGGCGTCCAGCTTGTGCCCGAAGAGCGCGCCATTTTCGGCGGCTTGACGGTCGAGGAAAACCTGCGCATCGCAGCGCTGACGGCGCCGAATGCCTGGTCCTACGATCGCATCTACGACGTGTTTCCGCGCCTCAAGGAGCGCCGCAAATCGGCCGGACGCACGCTGTCGGGCGGCGAGCAGCAGATGCTGGCGATTGCCCGCGCGTTGATCCGTGATGCACGCATCATCCTGCTGGACGAGCCGTTCGAGGGCCTGGCGCCGCTGATCGTGCGTGATCTCGTCGAGGTCTCACGCAATCTCGCCGCCGAGGGCCGCACCATGATTGTGGTCGAGCAGAACGTTGCGGCGGCATTGAGCTTCGCCAATCGCGTTTATGGGCTCAATAACGGCCACGTGGTGTTCGAAGGCACGCCGGCGGACCTCAACGCCAGCCCCGACCTGATGCGGGACTTCCTCGGCGTCGGAATGTGATTCCCTGGATATCATCCCCGGGGACGAGGTCCCCGGCTGCCTGATTCCCTAGATTTCGATCGGCACCGCGAGGCGCCCGATCAGGAGCGCCACCTCATCGAGGTGATCGCTGTCATGCGCCTCGACGGCTTCGGCGAGCCGGGTGACGCATTCGTCATCACTGATAAAGGGCAGGGAGTTGAGATCGGTCGGAAGCGCGCGGTCGGTGTGCGTGGCTGGCATCGGTCACCTCGTTCGATTCGGAACTTGTTCAACGTCGCAACGGGCAGTCTTGCGGTGCAATAAGACTAAATAGCGACACGGTTGGAAAGATTATTCTTCGCCCGCATGCGACATGGGCCCGGTGAGAACGGGCCGAGCATCAAGAAAATCCCGTAACATGAGGCTTTTTCGGAGTTTTCCCCGATTGGCGGCCTCTATGGGAAGAGGTGCATTTCCTGCTTTCCAAGCGCGGATCGCTTTGTTATACGCTGCGGCCTGCGAACAAGCTTCGCACGTTCCCTGGTAGCTCAGCGGTAGAGCATTCGACTGTTAATCGAATGGTCGCTGGTTCGAATCCAGCCCGGGGAGCCAAACATCCTTCCGCAAAAATGGCTGCCAGAAACCGCGCTCGGGACCGCCTCGATAGCGCATTGGCTGCTGTGTTTTTACGAACCTTGCATCCCGCTGTGCGCTGCCGTAATTCCTGCAAAAGGAACTTCCAGCCGTTTGCAAGGGATTGCTCATGTCCGACTTTTCGACCGCACGCCAGAAGATGGTTGATGGTCAGGTGCGTCCCAGCGACGTCACCGATTTGCGCATCATTGACGCCATGCTTGCGGTGCCGCGCGAGGAGTTCGTTCCTGCCAGCCAGCGCGCCATGGCCTATCTGGACCTCGACCTGGAGGTCGCCCCGAATCGCTTTCTAATCAAGCCGGTGGTGCTGGCGCGGATGCTGCAGGCCTCCGACGTAAAGGCGACCGACAAGGTTCTGG
The DNA here is from genome assembly GCF_013359755.1 of Tardiphaga robiniae. Classification (GTDB taxonomy): domain Bacteria; phylum Pseudomonadota; class Alphaproteobacteria; order Rhizobiales; family Xanthobacteraceae; genus Tardiphaga; species Tardiphaga robiniae. The sequence continues at coordinate 235,185 of NZ_JABMCJ010000093.1, forward strand.
TGGTTGGTTGCCCCACGGGCTATGCGGCCGCCGTGATCGCCCAGTTTGCCGGGCAGGTCACCAGCGCGGCCGGCATGGCGGCTGATGGCGATGCCGCGAACGGCCCCTATGATCTGATCGTTCTGGCCGGCGCGACGGAAATCGTCCCGACGAGGCTCTACAAGCAGCTGGCACCCGGCGGGCAACTTGTGGGCGTATTCGCCCTGACCAAGCCCGCCCGCGCCGTGATCGTGACCCATTCCCACGAGGATTTTGGCTCCCGCCCGCTGTTCGATGCTACCGCGCCAGTTCTGCCGGGCATGGAAAAGCTCCCGGCATTCGTTTTCTAGGGCTGACTGTCCGCCTTATCGGGCATCGGGGCACCGCTAATATCGCCAGCGGTAATTACAAGTGTGGCTTGGATGTCCCATTCGCCAAGTTTTCACTGTCAAGTTTCCACGAGAGGTTCCGTCTCGCCAATGCGAGGAATATGGTGAGTGGAGACTCGCTAACGGACATCATCTGTTCGGTCGCCATAAGTATGCGCCCGGATCAGTGAACGGCATGAATGGATTACCAAGAATGGGCGGCGTAAAAGCTCTCACCGGTGCTGCAGCTGCGGCCCTTTTGCTGGCATTTGCCGGAGCGTCACCCGTTCTGGCTGACACGATCGAAGCGGCGTTGGTTCGCGCTTATCAGAACAATCCTCAATTGAATGCCCAGCGCGCTTCGGTGCGCGTCACTGACGAGAACGTGCCGCAGGCTTTGTCGGGTTATCGGCCGAGGGTCGCTATCACCGCGAGCGGCGGCTATCAGTACACGGACGCGGTCAACAGCATTGCAGGTACTGCGACCGCAATTCACGGCGTGCAGGTTCCCCGCGCCGTTGGCGCGACCATCACTCAGAATGTGTACAACGGCCAGCAGACTGCAAACCGTACCCGAGCTGCCGAAAGCCAGGTATCGTCCGCACGCGAAGGCCTGCGCGTGCTGGAACAGTCAGTGTTGCTTTCCGCCGCGACTATCTACATGGATTACCTGCGCGACGCGGCCACCGTCGAGGTTCAGCGCAGCAACGTGCGTGTGCTCGAGCAGACGCTGAAGCAGACCCGCGACCGGTTCAATGTCGGCGAAGTCACGCGCACCGACGTGGCGCAGTCCGAGGCGCAGCTCGCCGCCGGCCGTACGCAGTTGCTGAGCGCCGAATCGACGCTGACGACCACGCGCTCGAATTTCCGCCGCATTATCGGCAACGAGCCGGTGGCTTTGCAGGCAGGTTCGCCAGTCGACCGCTTTCTGCCCGCCACGCTACCTGCCGCTATCGAGCTCGGCCTCACTGAAAATCCGAGCGTGACCGCAGCAATGTTCGGGGTCGACATCAGTTTCCTGAACACCAAGGTCAACGAAGGCGCACTGTTTCCAACAGTGACGCTGACGGCCAACATCCAGCAGGGTTGGGAACAGTCGATCTCGCAGCCGCGCGGTCTGACGGCGTCAGGCATCGCCCAGGTGTCGGTCCCGGTTTACCAGGGCGGCGGCGAATATTCGCTGATCCGTCAGTCCAAGGAAACGCTCGCGCAGCAACGCCTCGCTCTCGACCAGACGCGCGATCAGGCGCGCGCGAGCGTCGTGCAGGCCTGGGGTCAGTTGCTGGCGGGTAGGGCGCAGGTCTCGTCCGCACAGGCACAGGTGCAGGCTTCCGAAATTGCGCTGAACGGCGTTCGCGAAGAAGCCAAGGCCGGCCAGCGCACCACGCTCGACGTGTTGAATGCCCAGCAGGCGCTGGTGAACGCGCGCGTCGCGCTTGTCACGGCGCAGCATGATCGTGTGGTGGCATCATACTCGGTGCTCAACGCAGTTGGCCGTCTGTCACCGATGGTGATGAAGCTGAACACCAATGTGTATGACCCCAGCGTGCACTATCATCAGGTGCGCGATAGCTGGGTCGGCGTGCGTACGCCCGACGGACGCTAACGCGCTCGGATATCACCTGATATCGTGTCGAAAGGGCCGCTTGTGCGGCCCTTTGCTTGCAATCAATTTGTCCGATGACGTACCGTTTGCATTGCTGGCTTAGCGATTCGGAATGCCTCTCCTAATTCCTTGGGCATTTCCCGCGCGACAGCTGGTGGTCAGGCCTCGCTTGATCTTGGGGACAAGTCAGGCTTGCGCGCTGAATCGAACGGTCGTCAAAACGACAACCCGCAAATTCAGCCTCGTCTGGTGTAAAATATTGACGAGAGCGTTGATGATGCGGAGTCGGACATGACGCAACCTGCAAAGGTCCAGGAGCCCTCGATGGAGGAGATTCTGGCGTCGATCCGACGTATCATCGCCGACGACGAAGCGAAGCCGGCCGTCGCCGAAGTTGCTCCTCCGCCGCCGCCCAAGCCAGCTCCTGCACCCAAGCCTGCTGCGATGACAGACATCCCGCCGTCGGCGATTCCTGCCGCGCAGGCTGCTGCCGCCAAAGCACCGCCTCCAGCCCCGAAGCTCGCGCCACCGCCGCCGGAGCCTGCTGCCTCCAACAGCCAGGACGACATCGACGCGATGTTGGCCAGCTTGGAAGCCGCGACCACCGAGGAAGAGGTGCGCCCGGCGCAGCCCGACGGTGATGTGTTCGAACTGACCGACGAGATGGTGGTCGCCGACCCCGAGCCGGAACCCGCATTCCAGCATGTCGAGCCGGATGACGACCTCGAATTCGCCGAAGCTGTCGCTGCCAGCAGCCAACGACCCGCACCGCGCTTCGACCCGCCGTCCTATGATCCGCCCCCGGTCGCACCGCAGCAGCAGATCCTGTCACACAGCACCGTGTCGTCCGTGGAGTCGGCCTTCAATGCGCTGGCCAATACGGTCCTGAGCAACAACGCGCGGACCCTTGAGGATCTCGTCAAGGAGATGCTGCGTCCGATGCTGAAGTCCTGGCTGGACGACAACCTGCCGGGCCTCGTCGAGCGCATCGTCAAGGCTGAGATCGAGCGCGTCTCGCGCGGCGGCGGCCGCTAAGCCCGCGAGACAGGCAACGACGGCCTTTCAGGGCCTTCGTTTGGCCCTCCGGGGTGGTTAAACAGCCCTATATGTTGACTTGAGCCGCGCTGGCGGGTTTCTAGCGCCATCGGCTTCCTGCGTTCGCCCCAGGCCCTAAAACCGTGGCCGAAAACCCCTGATTTGATTGAATTGTCATGATCGAAAAGACCTATCAGCCTGCCGATATCGAGACCCGCATCGCCGCTGCCTGGGAAGCCGAAGGCGCGTTCAAGGCCGGCCGCGCGGACCGGGTGGATGCCGAGCCCTATACGATCGTGATCCCGCCGCCGAACGTCACCGGTTCGCTGCATATGGGCCACGCCCTCAACAACACGTTGCAGGACGTGCTCTGTCGTTTCGAGCGTATGCGCGGCCGCGACGTGCTGTGGCAGCCCGGCACCGACCATGCGGGCATCGCGACCCAGATGGTGGTCGAGCGCCAGTTGATGGAGCGCCAGGAGCCCGGTCGCCGCGACATGGGCCGCGAGGCATTTCTTGAACGCGTCTGGAAGTGGAAGGCCGAGAGCGGCGGTGTGATCGTCAATCAGTTGAAGCGCCTCGGCGCCTCCTGCGACTGGTCGCGCGAGCGCTTCACCATGGACGAGGGCCTGTCCGAGGCGGTCATCAAGGTGTTCGTGCAGTTGCACCGCGAGGGCCTGATCTACAAGGACAAGCGCCTTGTGAACTGGGATCCAAAGCTGCTGACTGCGATTTCGGATCTCGAAGTGCAGCAGGTCGAGGTCAAGGGTAACCTCTGGCATCTGCGCTATCCGCTCGAAGGCAAGAATTTCGATCCGGAAGATCCGACCTCGTTCATCACCGTTGCCACCACGCGTCCCGAGACGATGCTCGGCGACAGCGGCGTCGCCGTGAATCCGGATGACGAACGCTACACCCATCTGATCGGCAAGAACGTGGTTCTGCCGCTGGTCGGCCGCCTCATTCCGATCGTCGCCGACGAATATTCCGACCCGGAGAAGGGCTCCGGCGCGGTGAAGATCACGCCGGCACACGACTTCAACGACTTCGAAGTCGGCAACCGCCACGGCCTTGCACGCATCAGCATCCTCGATATCGAAGGCAAGCTCGCACTCGCCGACAACGAGGACTATCTCCGCGGCCTGCCGGAAGCGGCGTCGGAGCTCGTCGAAGAATTGCACGGCATGGAGCGCTTCAAGGCGCGCAAGACCATCGTGCAGCGGCTGGAAGATTTCGGCTTCCTCGAGAAGATCGAACCCAACACGCATATGGTGCCGCATGGCGACCGCTCCGGCGTCGTCATCGAGCCCTATCTGACCGACCAGTGGTACGTGGACGCCAAGACCATGGCGCAGCCGGCGATCGCCGCTGTGCGCACCGGCGCGACAGAGTTCGTGCCGAAGAACTGGGAAAAGACCTATTACGAATGGATGGAGAACATCCAACCATGGTGCATCTCGCGCCAGCTCTGGTGGGGCCATCAGATCCCGGCCTGGTACGGCCCGGATGGCAAGGTATTCGTCGCCGAAACCGAGGAAGAAGCGGTCGGCAACGCGCTCGGCTATTATGTCGAGCAGGAAGTGATCACGGAAGAGCAGGGCCACGAGATGGCGCTCGATCCAGCGAAGCGCGAGGGCTTCATCACGCGCGATGAAGACGTGCTCGATACCTGGTTCTCGTCGGCGCTGTGGCCGTTCTCGACGCTGGGCTGGCCGCAGAGCTCGGTCGATGTGGATCGCTACTATCCCACCAATGTGCTGGTCACCGGCTTCGACATCATCTTCTTCTGGGTCGCCCGGATGATGATGATGGGCATGCACTTCAAGAAGGACGTGCCGTTCCCGACCGTCTACATCCACGCCCTCGTCCGCGACGAGAAGGGCGCCAAGATGTCGAAGTCGAAGGGCAACGTCATCGATCCCCTGAACCTGATCGACCAGTACGGCGCCGACGCGCTGCGTTTTACGCTGGCTGCGATGGCCGCACAGGGCCGCGACATCAAGCTCGCGACCCAGCGCGTCGAGGGCTATCGCAATTTCGCGACCAAGCTCTGGAATGCCTGCCGCTTCGCCGAAATGAACGAGTGCGTGCTGCCGGCGGGCTTCGATCCGACCAAGGCCAAGGAAGTGCTCAACCGCTGGATCGCGCATGAGACCGTCAAGGCGACGCGCGAAGTCACCGAAGCCATCGAAGCCTATCGTTTCAACGATGCAGCGGGCGCGGCCTATCGCTTCGTCTGGAATGTGTATTGCGACTGGTATCTCGAACTCGCCAAGCCCTTCATGATGGGCGAGGACGGTCCGGCCAAGACCGAAACCCGCGCGATGGTCGCTTGGGCGCGTGACGAGATCCTGAAGCTACTGCATCCGTTCATGCCGTTCATCACGGAAGAACTCTGGGCCGTGACGGCGCCGCGCGACGGTCTGCTGGCGCTGGCGCCGTGGTCGCGCAAGGCGAGCGGCCTGACGCGCGAGCAGGAAGCGCTGATCATCGCGACCGCCGCGAGCGATCCGATCGTCGCGCCGATCCTGATGGGAGATCCCGAACCGGTCGCCGATTTCAAGGATGACGCCGCCGAAGCCGAAATCGGCTGGGTCATCGACCTGGTGACGGAGGTTCGTTCGGTGCGTGCCGAGATGAACATCGTGCCGGCAACATTGACGCCACTGGTGCTGGCCGGCGCTTCTGCGGAAACTCAAGCCCGTGCCCAGCGCTGGAGCGATGTCGTCAAGCACCTCGCTCGTCTCGGCGACATATCCTTCGCCGATGTCGCGCCGCAGGGCGCCGTGCAGCTCCTGATCCGCGGTGAGGTCGCAGCGCTGCCGTTGAAGGGCGTGATCGATCTCGGCGCCGAGAAGACGCGTCTCGACAAGGAACTGGTGAAAGCCGAAGCCGACATCAAGCGCGCCGACGCCAAACTCTCCAACGAGAAATTCGTCGCCAACGCCGCGGAAGAGATCGTCGAGGAAGAGCGCGAGAAGCGCGAGGCAGCCGAGGCCCGCAAGGCCAAGACGCTGGAAGCGCTGGAGCGGCTCAAGAACGCGGTATGAGTTTGATCGTAGGATGGGTTTCGCGAAGACGCTCTACCCAGCCTACCGCTCACACCTTCGGAAACGGTTTGCTGAGATAACGCGAGCCGCGCACCCCATAGCGCCACGGCAGCTCGACTGCCTTGGTAATGCCGATGCGGATGCCAGCGACGATGTCCGGTACTTCGGTGCGGGCATGAATCGCGATCGGCGGCTTATCCAAAGCCAGCCCGTTATGCGCGATGCTGATGCCGAGCGCCTGGCAGACCTTGCCAGGCCCGGAGCACAGCATGCGCTCATCCTGCAGCCCGCGTCGCAGCTGCATCTCGCCAATCCCGAAGGTCGGTTGCAATGCCCGGATCAGCACGGCGCTGGCCGACCCCTCGGCCTCGCAGACGAAGTTCACGCACCAGTGGATGCCGTAGGAGCGGTAGACATAGGCAAAGCCGGGCGGCCCGAACATGATCTGGTTGCGCGGCGTCTGCCCGTTGAAGGAATGGGCCGCGGGCTCGGTGTGATGATAGGCCTCGACCTCGACGATCTCGCCACCGATGCCGTCCACCAGGAGCGTCGCACCGATCAGTTCGGGCGCCGCATCGTGCACGCTCCGCGCGAAAAAGCTGCATTTGAGTGCCTTGCCGAGCTTTTGGGGGATTTGGTGAGGTTTTGGAGCCATTCTGCCTGCTATGTTACGATGCAGGGCCGGGCAAGGCGAGGGCGGGTTGCAGGACAGGGCCCGGCGGATTACCTAAGGCTTCACTCAGAACGGACAGTTCATGGTCGTCGTCCTCGATACCGTTTCCACCACACCGCTCCGCCCGCGTCACCCTGAAAAAGTGAATCGGCCGGATTCGTTCTCGCCGCCGAAGCCGGACTGGATCCGGGTCCGCGCGCCGACCAGCCGTGGCTATGGCGACACCCGCAAGATCGTCAAGGAAAACGGCCTCGTTACCGTGTGCGAGGAAGCCGGCTGCCCGAATATTGGCGAGTGCTGGCAGAAGAAGCACGCCACCTTCATGATCATGGGTGACACCTGCACCCGCGCCTGTGCGTTCTGCAACGTGAAAACGGGGATGCCGGGCGCGCTCGACGGCATGGAGCCCGAGCATGTCGCCGAAGCCGTCCGCAAGCTCGGCCTGCATCATGTGGTCATCACCTCGGTGGACCGCGACGATCTCGCCGATGGCGGTGCCGAACATTTTGCGCAGACGATTCGTGCGATCCGCGTGGCATGTCCCACGACCACCATCGAAATCCTGACGCCTGACTTCCTGCGCAAGCCGGGCGCCCTCGAAGTCGTCGTCGCGGCGAAGCCCGACGTGTTCAATCACAATCTCGAAACCGTGCCGTCGCGCTATCTGACGGTGCGACCGGGCGCGCGTTATTTCCATTCGCTGCGCCTGCTCCAGAAGGTCAAGGAACTCGACCCGACCATCTTCACCAAGTCCGGCATCATGGTTGGCCTCGGCGAGGAGCGCCACGAGGTGCTGCAGGTGATGGACGACATGCGTTCCGCCGATATCGACTTCCTCACGATCGGCCAGTATCTGCAGCCGACGCGCAAGCATCACGTGGTGTCGCGCTACGTCACGCCGGATGAATTCGCAGGCTATGAGAAGGTCGCCTACACCAAGGGCTTCCTGATGGTGTCGGCGAGCCCGCTGACGCGCTCGTCGCATCATGCCGGCGAGGATTTTGCCAAGCTGCAGGCTGCGCGCGCCGCTCTCGCGCGCTGAGAACGCGACGATGCCGAGATTTGCCAACAAGCGCCGCGTGCGCCACAGTGCCTCCCAGATGTTCGATCTGGTTGCCGATGTCGAGCGCTATCCGGAATTCGTGCCGTTGTGCAAGTCGCTGAAGATTCGCCAGCGCACGCCGCAGGAGAATGGCACCGAGGTCATCGTTGCCGACATGACTGTGTCGTTCAAGCTGGTGCAGGAATCCTTCACCAGCCGCGTGACGCTGGATCGGCCGAACCTGAAGATCATGGTCGAATATCTGCGCGGCCCATTCAGCAATCTCGAAAATCGCTGGACCTTTGAGCCGAAGGCCGAAGGTCAGGAATGCGACGTCGGCTTCTTCATTGCCTATGAGTTCAAGAGCCGCATGCTGGCGATGCTGATGGGAACGATGTTCGACGCTGCATTCCAGCGCTTTGCCGTAGCCTTCGAGAAGCGCGCGGACGAAGTTTATCGCAGCCCGCGCGTGTCGAGCGTTCCGTCTACTTCTTAGTCGTCGGCTTTTTTAGCGGCGCAGTCGGCCTGCGTCGTTTGACGGCGGTCCGTCGCGGCGAACGCGCCACGCGCGGGCGCGCCAGACTCGCTGCTTCGCGCTTCTTGGCCGGCGGCTGTGGCCCACGTGCCAATTCCATCAGCATCCGTAGAGCTTCAAGCACGGAGCGCTGACGCACCGCGCTGCGGCCGATGGCGCCGAAGCGGCATTCCTTGTTGACGATGCGGCCGTCACGCGACGCAACGGCAAAATGCACGAGGCCGACCGGCTTGCCCGGCGTTGCGCCTCCGGGGCCAGCGATCCCCGTGATCGAGACCGCGAGATCGACATCCGCTTCTTCGAGCGCACCGACCGCCATCTGGATCGCCGTCTCTTTGCTGACCGCACCAAAGCTGTCGAGCGTCGCCGTCTTGACGCCGAGCATCGCGTGTTTGGCGGCATTGGAATAGGTGACGAAGCCGCGATCGATCACGTCGGACGAGCCGGGAATTTCGGTCAGTGCGCCAGCGACGAGGCCGCCGGTGCAGGACTCAGCGGTCGCGATCGTCAGCTTGCGGCTGCGGCAGAGATCGAGCAGCGCGCGGGAGAGGGCTCGTGCGTCGCTCGCTGCCATGTCAGTCCATCCAGGGAAGACGAATGGTGGCAGCCGCAGTCGCGGCGATACCTTCTTCACGGCCGGTGAAGCCGAGACGTTCGCTGGTGGTCGCCTTCACCGCGACGCGTGACAATGCCACACCGGAGATCTCGCTAATCTTCGCGCGCATCGCATCGCGCAACGGACCAATCTTGGGCCGCTCGCAGATCAGCGTCACTTCGAGATTGGCGATACGGCCGCCGCGTGCGGTGACGCGATCCACGGCGTATTTCAGGAATTTGTCGGAGGCCGCGCCCTTCCATTTGTCATCACTCGGCGGGAAGTGCGAACCAATATCGCCATCGGCAAGCGCGCCCAGGATCGCGTCGACCAGTGCATGCAGACCGACGTCGCCATCCGAGTGAGCAAGGAAGCCGCGCGTATGCGGTACGCGCACGCCGCAGATCATCAGGTGATCGCCATCGCCGAAGGCGTGGACATCATAGCCCGTGCCCATGCGGATATCGCCGAGCGAGGCTGCGAGACGAGCTTCTTCGCGAATGAAATCTTCGGGAGTCGTGAGCTTCATATTTGCAAGATCGCCTTCAAAGGTTGCCACGGTCAATCCCGCCCATTCGGCGAGCGCGGCATCGTCGGTGAAATCATCGCGGCCTTCCTTTGCAGCACGACGATGCGCTTCAAGGATGACATCGAAACGAAATGCCTGTGGCGTTTGCGCGCTGCGCAAGCGTGCACGGTCCGGCGTCGCTTCCACGTGTCCGGCCTCGTTGACCTGTTTGATCGTATCGGTAACGGCGACGCCGGGCACCGCAGCGCCAGTGATCTGTGCCGCGGCAATCGCGCGCTCGATCAAGGCGGGGGTCACGAACGGGCGGGCCGCATCGTGGATCAGCACGATGTCCGGCGCGTGATCTGCCAATGCTTCCAGTCCGGCATGCACCGACGCCTGACGCGTCGCACCGCCATTGGCAGGAGCATGATACCTCAGATCACTGACCGCCTCGTTGAAGACAGCGATGTCGTCGGGATTTGTGATCGGCTGGACCGCAAAGACCTGGGGATGGTTGCAGAACGGCTCCATAGCCCGCGAAATAACGCTGCGGCCTCCGATCATGCGATATTGCTTCGGTCCACCGGCACCGGCGCGGAGGCCGCGGCCGGCGGCAACGATAATGGCGGCTGTCTTCAAACCGGCAGGATTAGGTGATTTTGTCATCAGGGTCAGGTGATTAAGGGGTAAGCGGTGATCGCACAGCCCTTAGCACGGCCGCGGGCAAAAACAGTATGATTACATTCTCGTGGCTGCATAAGAGTGCATTGCTGCACTGCACTTGCAAAATGAGCGCATCTGTCTAATGTGTAGGCATGACGGTTGACTGCACAACAAATGTGCGCATTATGCGCCCTATGCCCGCAATGCAGCGGACGAGAGAACGACGAGCAGGTCTGTGACCACCCCGGACTCAGTATACAGCAAACCATTACAAATCGGTGGCATCGAGATCGCCAACCGGGTCGTTCTGGCGCCGATGTCGGGCATCACCGATGCGCCATTCCGGCGGCTCACCGCCGAACTCGGGGCCGGCCTCGTCGTGTCAGAAATGACCGCCAGCAACGATCTCGTCAATGGTCGTCCCATGTCGGTATTGCGCTGCGAAGCCACCGGGATCGGCCCACACGTGGTCCAACTGGCCGGCTGTGAGACCCACTGGATGGCCGAGGGGGCCCGTGTGGCCGAAGCCGCCGGCGCCGACATCATCGATATCAATATGGGCTGCCCGGCGCGGCATGTGACTGGTGGTCAGTCCGGCTCCGCGCTGATGCGCGACCTCGATCATGCGTTGAAGCTGATCGAGGCGACCATCGCTGCCGTGAAAGTACCCGTGACCCTGAAGATGCGTCTCGGTTGGGACGATCGCACGCTGAATGCGCCTGAGCTTGCACAGCGCGCAGAGCAAGCGGGTGTGCAGCTCATCACCGTGCATGGCCGCACGCGCTGCCAGTTCTACAAGGGCGAAGCAGACTGGAGCGCCGTGCGCCCGGTGAAGGACGCGGTGAGCATCCCAGTGATCGTCAATGGTGACATCACCTCTTACGACAAGGCGGTGAGTGCGCTGAAGATGTCCGGCGCCGATGCCGTGATGATGGGTCGGGGCGCGCAGGGGATGCCATGGCTGCCCGGCCAGATCGGCCGACGTCTTGAAACCGGCATCGCGGAAGCCGCGCCGTCGCTGCAGCAGCAACTCGCTTATATCTGCGCCCTCTACGACGATGTGGTCCGTCACTACGGCATGCGCATCGGCCTACGCCACGCGCGCAAACATCTCGGCTGGGCACTCGATGCGGCCGCGGCTACGAGCTGCGCGCCGACCGAGACCCTGAAGACCTGGCGACAGAAGATCCTTACATCCGAAGATCCCTCCGGTGTGCAGCGGTCTCTGAATGACGCTTTTGATGATTTCGCATGGAGTGCTGCCGCATGAACGCCGCAGAGCACCGTCGTCCTGTCCCGACCGACAGTGAGGCCATTCTCAACGCACTACCGAATCCGGTGATCCTGATCGCACCCGACGGCAAGATCGTCGACGCCAATATGGCGGCCGAATCCTTCTTCGAGATTTCTACGCAATTCCTGCGCAGGCAGTCTCTGAAAGAACTGGTGCCATTTGGCAGTCCGCTGCTGGCGCTGATCGATCAGGTTCGCGCCGCGGGTTCGCCGGTTAACGAATACAAGGTCGATCTCGGCACGCCGCGCATCGGCGGCGACCGCCAGGTCGATCTGCATGTCGCGCCGCTCACCGAGCGTCCGGGCCATATTGTGGTGATGCTCCAGGAGCGCACCATCGCCGACAAGATGGATCGACAGCTCACCCATCGCAGCGCGGCCCGATCCGTGATCGCGCTGGCGGCCATGCTGGCGCATGAGATCAAGAATCCGCTGTCGGGCATTCGCGGAGCCGCTCAGCTACTTGAGCAGTCGGCATCGTCGGAAGACCGCATGCTGACACGCCTGATCATGGACGAAGCCGATCGCATCGTGACGCTGGTCGATCGCATGGAAGTATTCGGCGACGACCGCCCGGTGGCGCGTGGCCCGGTCAACATTCACTCCGTCCTCGATCACGTGAAGCGCCTCGCGCAGTCCGGCTTCGCCCGCAACATCCGCTTCATCGAGGATTACGACCCGTCGCTGCCGCCGGTGCTGGCCAATCAGGACCAGCTCATTCAGGTGTTCCTGAATCTGGTGAAGAACGCTGCCGAAGCCATCGTCGATCTCGGCTCCGACGGCGAAATCCAGCTCACCACCGCGTTCCGGCCGGGCGTCCGCCTGTCAGTGCCGGGCAAGAAATCGCGCGTCTCGCTGCCGCTGGAGTTTTGCGTCAAGGACAACGGCCCTGGCGTTCCCGAAGATCTTCTGCCCAACCTGTTCGATCCCTTCGTCACCACCAAGCCCACCGGAAGCGGCCTGGGTCTTGCATTGGTTGCGAAGATTGTCGGCGATCACGGTGGGATCATCGAATGTGAATCTCAGCCACGAAAGACGACTTTTCGCGTGCTGTTGCCGATGTTCAACCCCGCCAAGAAATTGGACGACAAGACCCTTGATCCGAGCAGCGCCGATGCCCCCGCGGCAACGACGCACACCTCACAGACGTAAGACGAGGACTAACGATGGCTGCAGGTAGCATTCTGGTTGCGGACGATGATACGGCGATCCGCACCGTCCTCAATCAGGCGCTGTCGCGCGCCGGATATGAGGTTCGCCTGACCGGGAACGCAGCCACGCTGTGGCGCTGGGTCAGCCAGGGCGAGGGCGACCTTGTGATCACCGACGTGGTGATGCCCGACGAGAACGCGTTCGATCTGCTGCCGCGTATCAAGAAGATGCGCCCCAATCTGCCGGTTATCGTGATGAGCGCGCAGAATACCTTCATGACCGCGATCCGCGCCTCCGAGCGCGGTGCCTATGAATATCTGCCGAAGCCATTCGATCTGAAGGAATTGATCGCCATCGTCGGTCGCGCGCTGTCCGAGCCGAAGGAGCGTGTCGCAAGCCACGCCGATGACGGCGAGTTCGACTCGATCCCGCTGGTCGGCCGTTCACCGGCGATGCAGGAAATCTACCGCGTCCTCGCCCGCCTGATGCAGACCGATCTGACGGTGATGATCTCCGGCGAGTCCGGCACCGGCAAGGAACTGGTGGCCCGCGCGCTGCACGACTACGGCAAGCGCCGCAACGGCCCGTTCGTTGCGGTCAACATGGCGGCGATCCCGCGCGATCTTATCGAGTCCGAATTGTTCGGCCACGAGCGCGGCGCCTTCACCGGCGCCAATGCCCGCGCCACCGGCCGCTTCGAGCAGGCTGAAGGGGGCACGCTGTTCCTGGACGAAATCGGCGACATGCCGATGGAGGCCCAGACCCGTTTGCTGCGCGTGTTGCAGCAGGGCGAATACACGACCGTTGGCGGCCGCACGCCGATCAAGACCGACGTGCGTATCGTCGCCGCCTCCAACAAGGATCTGCGTATCCTGATCCAGCAGGGCCTGTTCCGCGAGGATCTGTTCTTCCGCCTCAACGTCGTGCCGCTGCGCCTGCCGCCGCTGCGCGAGCGCATCGAGGATCTGCCCGATCTGATCCGCCACTTCTTTGCACTCGCGGAGAAGGACGGCCTGCCGCCGAAGAAGCTCGACGCCTTGGCGCTCGAGCGCATGAAGCAGCATCGCTGGCCGGGCAACGTTCGCGAACTGGAAAACCTCGCGCGCCGTCTGGCAGCACTCTATCCGCAGGATGTCATTACCGGCTCGGTGATCGACGGCGAACTGGCGCCGCCCGCTGTGGCCTCGGGTGGTAGTGCGCCGACCGGCGTGGATAATCTCGGTGGTGCCGTCGAGGTCTATCTGTCCTCGCACTTCTCCGGCTTCCCGAACGGCGTGCCGCCGCCGGGTCTCTATCACCGCATTCTCCGCGAGATCGAGGTGCCGCTGCTGACCGCAGCACTGGCCGCGACCCGAGGCAACCAGATTCGCGCTGCGGATCTGCTCGGCCTCAACCGCAACACGCTGCGGAAGAAAATTCGCGATCTCGACATTCAGGTCTATCGAACCGGCGGCTGATCCCAGCAGCGAGATCGAGCAATTCCAGGGTTTGAGACGCAAAAACAAACGAAAACGCAGGGTATGCGTTTTCGTTGGCTGGTCTGCGCCGTGGATTTGTCGTAATTGGGCAACATTGTTGTATGATTGCATCAGTGCGGTCCGGGCTGTCTCCGGCAGCCGCACGGCGTCCACGCTCACCACATTGTCGGAATGACCAGCGCAGACACGTCGGCTACAGCCTATGAACCGTCGATGGCGGAGCCGCGCAGGTGGACCCTGCGGCGGCTGTTCGTGCCATTGGCCGTTGGCTTGGCACTCCTGTCGTCATGCCTGACCTTCCTCGTCCTGAATGGCCTCACGCCGATCGCGCCGACCCATCAGGTCGTCGTTACCTTCCTGCTGATCAATGCCGCCAGCGTCCTCCTGCTGGTCCTGATCATTGCGCGGGAGATCTGGAAGGTTGTCCAGGCGCGTCGCAGGGGCAGGGCGGCGGCCCGGCTACATGTGCAGATCGTCAGCCTGTTCTCGGTGATCGCCGTGCTTCCGGCGGTACTCGTTTCGATCGTCGCCAATGTGACCCTCGACCGCGGCCTCGATCGGCTGTTCTCCGGCCCAACCAAGGCGGTCATCAACAATTCGCTCGTGATTGCCAGCGCCTATCTGCACGAGCACGGCCAATTGATTGGCGGTGATATCCTCGGTATGGCCGACGATCTCGCGCGCATCCAACCGCTTTTCTATCAGGACCGCGGTACGTTCCGTTCGTTGATGCTGGCAAATGCAACCGCGCGCAATCTGCCGGGCGCCATGTTGATCGACAAGGATCGCAACGTCATCGAACCCGACCAGCCCGGCATCAAACAGGAATTCTCACCGCCGCCGGCAGACTTCCTCGTCAATGTCAGCGCGTCCGAGCCGGCCATCGCTGTAATCCCCGAGGGAAATTACGTCGCCGCCGTGATCCGGTTGCGAGCGTTCGACAATATGTTCCTCTATGTCGCCCGCAAGCTCGATCCGCGCGTGGTCGCGCAGATGAACCAGAGCCAGGCTGGCGCAGCCGAATATGCCGAACTGGAATCGCGCAGGCTCGGCATTCAGGTCGCCTTCGCGCTGATGTTCACCGTGATCGCACTGACGGTGCTGATGTCCGCCGTGCTGATCGGCCTGAATTTCGCCAACTGGCTGGTGGCGCCGATCCGCCGCCTGATGGGCGCTGCGAACATGGTCTCGACCGGTGATCTTCATGTCCAGGTACCGGTGATCCAGTCCGAGGGCGATCTCGCTCATCTCGGCGAGACTTTCAACAAGATGACGCAGGAGCTGCGCACCCAGCGTGACGAACTGGTCAGCGCCAGCGACGTCATCGACAGTCGCCGCCGTTTCATCGAGGCCGTGTTGTCATCGGCCAGCGCCGGCATCATCGGCGTCGATGGCTCGAACATGATCGGCATTCTCAACCGCTCGGCCGAGAAGCTGGTCGGACATTCGGAGTCCGAGACGCTGGGCCACCCGCTGCACGAGATCATTCCCGAGCTCGACGAATTGATGCAGACCGCACGCGAGGGATCGCAGCGGCTGGTGCAGGGACAGGTGACGATCACCCGCGACGGGCAGGAGCGCAATCTGTCGGTGCGCGTCAGCGCAGAACAGACCAGCCAGTCGCGCGATAGCTACATCATCACCCTTGACGACATCACCGAACTCGTCTCGGCACAGCGCACCTCGGCCTGGGCCGACGTGGCGCGTCGCATCGCGCATGAGATCAAGAATCCGCTGACGCCGATCCAGCTCTCTGCCGAGCGCATCAAGCGCAAATTCGGCAAGGTGATCGTCGATGACAAGGCGATCTTCGAACAATGCACCGACACCATCGTCCGGCAGGTCGATGACATCAGGCGCATGGTCGACGAATTTTCGCGCTTTGCGCGCATGCCAAAGCCCGTGATCGAGGGTGAGGATGTCGCCGACACTGTGCGTCAGGCCGTATTCCTGATGCGCGTCGGTCACCCCGAGCTCGACATCTCCGCCGAGATCAAGGAAGAGCCGATGCGCGCGCGGTTCGATCGCCGGCTGATCTCGCAGGCGCTCACCAATATCATCAAGAATGCGACAGAGGCGATCGAGGCCGTGCCGCCAGAAGAACTCGGCAAAGGTCGTATTGATGTCACAGCGTCGCGCGAGAACGACATGATATTGATCGACGTGATCGACAACGGCGTCGGTCTGCCGACTGTCAACAGGTCGCGTTTGCTCGAACCCTATGTCACGACTCGCGAGAAAGGCACTGGCCTCGGCCTCGCGATCGTCGGCAAGGTGCTCGAGGATCATGGTGGAGGCATCGAACTTGGCGACGCATCGAGTGTTCGTCCAGGACAGCGCGGTGCCTGGATGCGGCTGCGGTTTTCTATCTCTGGTCAGAAGGCTGACGCGGACAAGAGTGAACCGGAAGCCCCGCCTGATGACGAACCGAAGATCAAAACTGCTACCGGCAACTGACAAGATAAACGTGACCAGGATATTTTGACCCATGGCAAATGACATTCTGATCGTCGACGACGAAGCCGATATTCGCGATCTTGTTGCGGGCATTCTGGACGATGAGGGCTTCACCACCCGCACCGCACGAGACAGCGATTCCGCGCTCGCGGAAATCGCCAATCGCCGCCCCAACATGGTGTTTCTCGACATCTGGCTGCAGGGCAGCAAGCTCGACGGCCTGCAACTGCTCGAGCAGGTCAAACGCGACAATCCCGAATTGCCTGTGGTGATGATCTCAGGCCACGGCAATATCGAAACCGCTGTCGCGGCAATCAAGCGCGGCGCCTATGACTTCATCGAGAAGCCATTCAAGGCTGACCGGCTGATCCTTGTCGCGACGCGCGCGCTGGAAACCTCGCGCCTGAAACGCGAAGTCAAGGAACTGAAGCAACTCGCACCGGTCGCCAATTCGCTGACGGGGCGCTCGGCCGCCATGAACCAGCTGCGCCAGACCATCGATCGCGCCGCGAAGGCCAATAGCCGCATTCTGATCGTCGGCCCGTCGGGCGCCGGCAAGGAGCTCGCCGCGCGCACGCTGCACACGGCCTCTGCCCGCTCCACGGGGCCGTTCGTCGTCATCAACGCTGCGGCGATTACGCCGGAGCGCATGGAAGTCGAACTGTTCGGCATCGAACAGTCCAATGGCGAACAGGCGCGTAAGGCAGGAGCCCTAGAGGAGGCTCATGGTGGCACGCTATTCATCGACGAGATCGGCGATCTGCCGCGCGAGACCCAGAACAAGATCCTGCGCGTGCTGGTCGATCAGACTTTCATGCGGGCAGGGGGAACCACCAAGGTCAATGTCGACGTCCGCATCATTTCGTCGACCGCGCGCAATCTCGAAGAGGAAATCGCCGAAGGTCGTTTCCGTGAGGATCTCTATCATCGCCTCTCGGTAGTGCCGATCCGCGTGCCGCCGCTGTCCGAGCATCGCGAGGATATCCCGGAGCTGATCGAATATTTCATGGAGCAGATCTCCATCGCGACGGGCCTGCCGAAGCGGCAGATCGGCGAGGACGCCATGGCGGTCCTGCAATCCCACGTTTGGCCCGGCAATATCCGCCAGCTTCGCAACAACGTCGAACGCGTCATGATCCTGGCCGGCGGCGGGCCGGAAGTGATCATCACCGCCGACATGCTACCGCAGGACGTGGGCTCAATGGTGCCGTCGATGCCCACCAGCAACAATGGCGAGCACATCATGGGCCTGCCGCTGCGCGAAGCCCGCGAAGTGTTCGAACGCGATTATCTGATTGCGCAGATCAGCCGTTTTTCGGGTAATATCTCGCGCACCGCTGAATTCGTCGGCATGGAGCGCTCCGCCTTGCACCGCAAGCTCAAGGCGCTCGGCGTCGGCTAAATCACTCACCTCAAGTTTCAACTCAAGCCTCGGAACGAACATGTCGCGCATCGCCTATGTGAATGGTCAATACGTCAACCTGCGCGATGCCGCCGTGAACGTCGAGGACCGTGGCTATCAGTTCGCCGATGGCATTTACGAGGTCTGCGAGATCATCGGCGGCAAGATGGTCGACTTTCCCCGCCATATTGCGCGCATGCAGCGCTCCTTGCGGGAGCTGCGCATCGCCGAGGCCATGCCGCTGACATCGCTCAAGGTGGTGATGCAGGAAGTGATTCGCCGCAACCGCATCAATTACGGCATCGTCTATCTGCAGATCAGCCGCGGCGTCGCCCATCGCGATCACGGATTTCCGTCGCCGGACGTGAAACCCAGCGTCGTCGTGACGGCGAAATCACTCAACTTCGCCAAGAACCAGGCGACTGCTGCCAAGGGCGTGAAGGTCATCACCACGGCGGAGAATCGCTGGCCGCGCGTCGACATCAAGACTGTCGGCCTGCTGCCCAATGTGCTGGCGCGACAGGAAGCCCGCGACAAGGGCGCCTATGAAGCCTGGTATGTCGACGCCGACGGTTTCGTCACCGAGGGTGCGTCGTGCAACGCCTGGATCGTCACCAAGGACGGCAAGGTGGTGACGCGCACGGCCGCGTCAGGCATTCTCGCAGGCATCACCCGCGCCGTACTGATCGAGGTTCTGGCTTCGATGCAGCTCAAGCTGGAAGAGCGGAACTTCACACCGGCAGAGGCTTATGACGCCGCGGAAGCCTTCGTCTCGTCGGCGAGTCAGATCGTGATGCCGGTCATCAATATCGACGGCAAACCGATCGGTGACGGCAAGCCTGGTGGTATCGCGACGCGCCTGAGGCAGGAATTCCATAAATTCGCAGCGATTTCATAAAATTTGCCGCGCTTTCAGGCACCAATTCCGCGTTCCGGCTTGCCTAAAAAGCGCGCCTGCCGTCTAATCATGTCGTCGCGCTCCCGGAGGGGGATCTCAGGGGAAAGTGCGGCAGCTTGGTAAGGCCCCGGAGAGGGCTGCGCCGGGTTCAAAAAAAGCAACAAAACAGACTGCGGGATTAAAAAAAATGGCGGCAGACCGCGCACAGAATCTACAGGACACCTTCCTCAACCACGTACGCAAGACCAAGACTCCGCTCACGATCTTTCTGGTGAACGGCGTCAAATTGCAGGGCATTGTCACCTGGTTCGATAATTTCTGTCTTCTGCTCCGGCGCGACGGACACTCGCAGCTGGTGTATAAGCATGCGATCTCGACCATCATGCCGGGCGCACCGATTCAGCTTTTTGAGGGTGGCGAGGATCCGGCTTGAGCGAACTCTTGAGAGACGCTTGATTGGAATTTCGTAGCTTCGAAGGCAATGCTGCCGACCGACCCTCGGCCAGCAGCGAATCGACCGGCCGCGTTCTCGTGGTCGGTCCTTACCTGCGCGAACGGCGGGGCGACGCCGACGCGCAAGCCTATTCTCATGTCCGCGATACGGAAGCCCGGCTCGAAGAGGCGGTCGGTCTCGCACGCGCCATCGACCTCACCGTGGTCGAGGCCGTCGCCGCGCCGCTGAGCCAGATCCGCCCGGCCACCTATCTCGGCAAGGGCAAGGTCGAGGAGATCGCCGGCCTGATCGCGGCGAACGAGATCGGCATCGTGGTGATGGATTGCGCGCTGTCGCCGATCCAGCAGCGCAATCTCGAAAAGGAACTGAAGGCCAAGGTGCTCGACCGTACCGGTCTCATCCTTGAAATCTTCGGCCGCCGTGCCAAGACCAAGGAAGGCACGCTGCAGGTTGAGCTCGCGCATCTCAATTATCAGCGCAGCCGTCTCGTCCGCTCATGGACCCATCTCGAGCGCCAGCGCGGCGGCTTTGGCTTTATGGGCGGCCCCGGCGAAACCCAGATCGAGGCGGATCGCCGCATGATCGGCGACCGCATCGCGCGGCTCGAAGCCGATCTGAAGAAGGTCCAGGCGACGCGGCGCCTGCATCGCGCCGGCCGCCAGCGCGTGCCGTATCGCGTTGTTGCGCTGGTCGGTTACACCAATGCCGGCAAGTCGACGCTGTTCAACCGGCTGACGCGCGCCGACGTGCAGGCCGAGGACATGTTGTTCGCGACCCTCGATCCGACGCTGCGCGCGCTGACGCTGCCGCATGGCGGCAAGGCCATGCTGTCGGACACGGTGGGCTTCATCTCCAACCTGCCGACCCAGCTCGTAGCCGCGTTTCGCGCGACGCTGGAAGAGGTACTGGAAGCCGACATCATTCTCCATGTCCGCGACATCTCGCATGAGGATGCGGAAGCGCAGCAAAGCGACGTCGACAACGTGCTGCGCAAGCTCGGCATCGATACGGATGCAACAGCGCGCATTCTCGAAGTCTGGAACAAGATCGATCGTTTCCCTCCGGAGGAGCGCGAGAACCTCGCCAATATCGCGGCGCGGCGGCCGCTGGACAAGCCGTGCTTCATGGTCTCAGCCGAAACCGGCGAGGGCATCGACGATCTGCTCGCTGCCATCGAAACACGGCTCGCCGCCAGCCGCATCACGCTGGATCTGTCGATCGACGCTGCGGACGGCGCTGGCGTGAGCTGGCTGCATCGCAATGCGGAAGTACTGGTGAAAGAACTGCACGACGGCCATTTCGACATGGTGGTGCGTGTCGATGAGACCAAACGCGATATCGTCATGAGTCGGTTCAGTGCGGTGCTGCATCCGGTCGTGGATCTGAGTGCCTGACGAAACTCCGTTGTTGTTCAAGTGGCAGCTTTAAACGCCATGAACACTGCCATGCCGGCGATGACAGCGATGAGTGTCATCCGCAAAGCTCTCTGACTCATGCGATTCGCCAGCCGTGATCCAAGACCGGTACCGATCCACAGCCCAATGATCAGACTTGCAATCGTGAGCCACGGCAGCTCTGTGCCCTGCTGCACATAGAGCAGGGCGGCCGGTAAAGTGACGGGCAGTGCTGTGACGGCAAGGCTAAGGGCCTGGGATTGATGCTGGGACACCTTCAGCAGGCCCGTCATCAAGGCGGTGATCGCAAGCCCGCCGCCGATCCCCAGAAATCCCGACGACCAGCCCGCGACCGCGCCGATGGCAACGAGCGCTGACCCGCGTAACGACACCTCTTTCGCTTCGTCTGCAGTGCCTTCGAGCTTGGAATGTGACGGCCGACGGATGACGATCACTTCGAGAACCAGCAGATAGCCGACAAAAGTCCATTGCAGCGCGCGAGCAGAAACGGTTGTTGCGAGCAAGGCGCCAACGCACCCGCCCACTGCAAATCCGATGGCCAGCCAGGCAAGCCAACGCGGCGGCACGTGATGGCCGCTGCGTTGATAGTTGCGGACGCCGGAAAGACTGGTGGGCACAACCTGCACGACGAGAGAAACGCCCTGGGCGACGTGCTGATCTTTGCCAAGCAGGAGCACCAGCAGCGGGACGAGGATTCCGCCACTGGTAATACCGAGCAAGCCGGACGCCATGCCGCCGACACCGCCCGCCAGAAGACCGCCGAGGACGTCAGTCAGTGTCATCGTCGGTTTTTCCTTGGCGGTTGCGAGTCATTCAATCCGCGATTTCGTTACCCTTCGCCTCATTCCACAGCGCATCCATCTCCTCGAGCGACGCCTCCTGCAGGGTCCGTCCCTTCGCCGCCAGCGCCTGTTCGATATAGCCAAAACGTCGCTCGAACTTCACGTTGGTGCCGCGTAGTGCGAGTTCGGGATCGGCGTCCACATGGCGCGCCAGATTGACCAGCGCGAACATCAGGTCGCCGGTCTCGGCCGCCACCTCGGCGCGGTCGCCGCGATCGAGTGCGGCTTCGATCTCGTCGGCTTCCTCGCGGATTTTCGCCAGCACGGCACGCGGATCATTCCAGTCGAAGCCGACGCTGGAGGCTTTTGTTTGCAGCTCCATGGCCTGGCTCAACGCGGGTTGCCCGGCCTTGACGCTGGCAAGGAACGAGGAGGGCGGCGTGGCTTCAACGCCGCGCCGGGCGGCGCGTTCAGCCTTTTCCTCGGCCTTGATACGCCCCCACGTCCCCTTCACATCCGTCGGTGCGATCTTTCCATCCTTGCCGGGAAACACATGCGGATGCCGGCGGATCATCTTGCGGGTGATCGCCTCCACGACGTCGCCGAACGCGAATGCGTTCTGCTCTTCGGCCATCCGGGCGTGGAACACCACCTGCAGCAGGAGATCGCCGAGTTCGTCGCAGAGGTCGTGGAGATCGTGCCGGGCGATGGCATCGGCGACCTCGTAGGCCTCCTCGATCGTATAGGGCGCGATACTCGCGAAATCCTGCTCCAGATCCCATGGGCACCCCGTCACGGGCGTGCGCAACTGGGCCATGATCTCGATCAGGCCGACGATATCGCGGGAAGGGGTCATGAGGCACCACGGTTCACAGCAGGAGCCTTTGCTATGCCGCAGGACGGCGGCGTGGCCCAGCGGAAATGCCCGGTTTTGCCTGTCTTTCACACAGGGCTGCAGAGTGCTATCTGCAGCCGATGAGCGACACTTTCCCAGATCAAACCGCGCTGGTGCTGTTCTCCGGCGGCCAGGATTCCGCAACCTGTCTGGCCTGGGCGCTGGCGCGCTTCAAGCGCGTCGAGATGCTCGGCTTCGCTTACGGCCAGCGCCACGCCATCGAACTCGACAGCCGCGACAAGCTGCTGGCTGGCGTGAAGGCCTTGAATGCTGATTGGGCCACGAAACTCGGTGACAGCCACACGCTGGACATCCCGACGCTATCAGCCATCTCCGACACCGCGCTGACGCGTGACGTCGCCATCGAGATGGGGGCCGACGGCCTGCCCAATACGTTTGTGCCCGGCCGCAATCTGGTGTTCCTGACATTCGCGGCAGCGCTGGCCTATCGACGCGGCATCACCCACATCATCGGCGGCATGTGCGAGACGGATTACTCCGGCTATCCCGATTGTCGCGACGACACCATCAAGGCGCTGCAGCAGGCGCTCAATCTCGGCATGGCCAAGAATTTCACGCTGCACACGCCGCTGATGTGGCGCGACAAGGCGGCGACCTGGGCGCTGGCGCATGAGCTCGCCGGGCAGGGCCTCGTCGACCTGATCCGCGAACACTCGCACACCTGCTATCTCGGCGAACGAGGTTCGCTGCACGACTGGGGCTATGGCTGCGGCAAATGCCCGGCCTGCGAACTGCGCGCCAAAGGCTGGCGCGCGTTCGCAGCCACAGCTGTCTAGACCGACATCGACTCACGGACCTTGGCCGCTTCGCTGGCACTGAGGCCCGTCAGTGGCGGTCGCACCCGCAGCCAGTTGTCATTGTTGTCACGCTTCGCCAGCAGCACCTTCAGCGAGGGAAGCTGCACATAGGTCGACACCGCATTGCGCGTCGCCACGATCCGCTCCTGCGCGGCCGCTACCTCAGCCGCCTTCGCCGGATCGTTGAAGCTGGCGAATACGGTCGCAAGCTCACGGCTGACGAGGTTCGACGCCGCCGTGATACAGCCGGCGCCGCCCAGCGGCAGCAGCTTCAGCATCAAGGGATCGGCGCCGACCAACACGGAGAAGCCTGGGAAGCGCTCGACGATGGCCTTCATATTGGAAAACTCGCCTGCCGAATCCTTGATGCCAACCACGATCTCCGGGAAGCGCTTGCGCAACCGATCGATGACGTCGAGCGAGATCGGCACCGCCGACATCTGCGGGATGTGATACAGCACGACGCGCAGGCGCGGATCGTTGACGCGCTCGATCACGGCCGTATAGGCGTCGACGATACCGTCATCGGACACGCCCTTGTAGTAGAACGGCGGCAGCATCACGACAGCGCCGACACCACTGGCGACAGCGTGCTTCGTGAGTTCGACGGTTTCCATGATCGACGCAACGCCGGTGCCCGGCAGCAGCTTCGACGGCGCGATCCCCGACTTCACCACCGCGTCCAGCAGCGCCATGCGCTCGCGGGACGACAGCGAATTGGCTTCGCCGGTGGTGCCGAGCATGGCAATGCCGGTACAGCCATTATCGAGCAGGCGCTGGCAGTGCGACGTGAACAGTCCCTGATCGACCGTGAGGTCGGCGTTGAAGGGGGTGGTCGCCGCGCAGTAGACGCCGGCCGGAAATGGTGCAGTCATGGTGAAGCCTCCCAGATTGGTTGTTTGAGATGTTACGGCACGACGGGCCGCGCCGCAGCCTTGTTCAGGGCATGATCTGCCCGCCATTCACCTCGATGACCTGGCCGGTAATGTAACTGCTCATGGTCTCGTCGGCGAGGAACTGATAGGCGCCGACGCAATCCTCCGGCGTGCCGATCCGGCCCAGCGGAATCCCCTGGCGGGCGCCTTCGAGCTGCTCCGCGGTCGAATAGCGCTGATGGAACGGCGTCATGATCACGCCCGGCGCCACCGCATTGGCGCGCACGTTGAACGGAGCCAGTTCCTTCGCCAGCACACGCGTGATGGTCGAGACAAAACCCTTGGCCGAACCGTAGAGGCCGGCGCCGCCGCTGCCGCCATTGCGGGCCGCAACCGAGGTCGTGTTGATGATCGAGCCGGAACGCTGCGCCTCCATGATCTTCGCGGCCTTGCGGCAGGCGAAGAACACCGAGCCGATGTTGAGATCGACCACGTCGTCATACTGTTCGTCGGTGGCATTGGCGATCGAGGTGCGGCCGAACATGGCGCCGGCATTGTTGATCAGCACGTCGATGCGGCCGAGCTTGGCATGGGCTTCGTCGATCACGCGCGCAGCCTCAGCGCGCTCCGACACGTCGCCGCGGAGCAGCTCGGCCGTGCCACCACTCGCGCGGATATTCGCGACCACTTCCTCGGCGCCTTCCGGATTGCCGTTGTAGTGCACGATCAGCCTGGCACCGAGGGCGCCGAATTTCCTCGCCACGGCAGCGCCGATGCCGGAGCTTGCGCCGATGATCACGATAGCCTTGCCGTTCAGTCCGTTGGTCACGCCTGGTCCTTTCCGATTGAGCGAGCGTTCGACCACGATTTCAGCAGCCTGACAAGTTGTCAGCATTTGTGCGATGCAGCACGGTATTTGATCAGATCAAGCGATTTAACTGTTGTATATCAATGTAATACGGCCCTGATAGCTCATCCGCACTACATTGACATGTTGACAAGTTTGCCGTCGCCTCTCATGGTCGCCGAAATTTTTGGGCGAGGAAGTGTTTCCATGCGACGGCGCTCCCGGGCGATCGGACCGTCACACGAAACCTCCACCGCCATTCCTGTGAGCTGCGGTTTGACCGATCATGAAGCCGATTGATCCCTCTGAATTGCCTGAAGCGCCGCGTCCGCGCGGTGCCGCTGGTTCGCTCGTCGACAAGGTCTATGGCGAACTCGCGCAGCGCATCGCCAATGGCGACTACGCACCGGACCAGAAGCTGCCTGGCGAGCACGAACTTTCCGACATGTTCGACGTCTCCCGCCCGGTGCTGCGCGAAGCCCTCGGCCGGTTGCGCGAAGACGGCCTGATCATGTCGCGACAGGGCGCAGGCAGTTTCGTCCAGATGCGTGCGCAGCCACAGCCACTCGGCTTCGCGCGGGTGGAGACCATCGCGGACATCCAGCGTTGCTTCGAATTCCGCATCACCATGGAAGCCGATGCCGCGCATTTTGCAGCGCTCCGACGCAGCGACGACAATCTCGGCAAGATGGAAGCAGCGCTCGGCCTGCTGCGCGAGGCGACGAAGAAGCGCAAGCATCGCGAAGACGCCGACTACGCCTTCCATCTCGCTGTCTCCGAGGCGACCAACAATCATTATTTCGCGACCTCGCTGAACGCCCTCAAGGACCACGTCGCTGTCGGCATGAAGCTGCACGGCCTGTCGCTGATGGGCCCGCGGCCCGGCCTTGAACAGGTGTTCGAGGAACACAGCAGTATTTTTGAAGCGATCCGTGATCGCGACGCCGAAGCGGCGCGCACGGCCATGCGTCTCCATCTCGAAAGCTCGCGCGATCGCCTGTTCGAAGGCCGACTGCTCGACCTCTCGTTCCGGTGACGGGGAGAGTGAATTGACTGACCATACCGCATTTCTTGCAATGCTTGCCGGCATCGTCGGCGACCGACACCTGATCGGTCCCGGCGGCGATTTCGAACCTTATGTGGTCGACTGGCGCGGCCGCTATCACGGCAAGGCGCTGGCCGTCGTGAAGCCTGGCTCGACGCAGGAAGTCTCATCCATCGTGAAGGCCTGCGCGGCCGCCGGCATCGCCATCGTACCCCAGGGCGGCAACACCGGCATGTGCGGCGCAGCCACGCCGCTCGCCGACCGCACCACGATCGTGTTGCGTCTCGATCGCCTCAACAAGATCCGTAGCGTCAGCCGTCTCGGTGACTCCATCACCGTCGATGCCGGCTGCATCCTCGCCGACATCCAGAAAGCGGCCGACGATATCGACCGCCTGTTTCCGCTCAGCCTCGGCGCTGAAGGTTCGTGCCAGATCGGCGGCAATCTTTCCACCAATGCCGGTGGCACCGCCGTGTTGCGCTACGGCACCACACGCGAACTCACGCTTGGCCTCGAAGTCGTGCTGCCCGATGGCGAGATCCTCGACGGCATGACGGCGCTGCGCAAGGACTCCACGGGCTTTGACACCAAGCAGCTCTTCATCGGCGCCGAAGGTACGCTCGGCATTATCACCGGCGCGGTGCTGAAGCTGTTTCCGAAGCCACGGGCGAGGGCGGTGTCCTTCGCCAAGCTGAACAGCATCGATGCGGTGCTCGACCTGCTCGCACAGGCACGTACCGAACTCGGTGACCGCATCGGCGCCTTCGAGGTGATGTCGCGCGGCCAGATCGAGGTGATCGCCGAGAACCTGCCGCTAGTGAACATCCCGTTCGAGCTGGATACGCCCTGGTATGTGCTGATCGAACTCGTCGATACGCTGGTGTCGGTGGATCTGAATGCAGCGCTCGAAGCGTTGCTCAGTAACGCCTATGAGCGCGAGCTGATCACCGATGCGCTGGTGGCCTCCAGCGAGACGCAGGCCGCGGCGTTCTGGAAGATCCGCCACAGCGTGTCGGAAGGCAGCAAGAAGGCCGGTTACGTCATCTCGCACGATAGCGCCGTGCCCTTGTCGCAGCAGGCAACGTTCGTCACGCAGGTGGAGAAGCGCATCGCTGCCTATCGGCCCGACGCACGCATCGTGATGCACGGCCATATCGGCGATGGCAACATCCACATCCTCGCGATCATTCCAGGCCTCGAGCAGAACCAGAAGGATCAGATCCAGGACACGATCCGCGGCATCAACACCATCGTCGATGAAGAGACCGTCGCGCTCGGCGGCAGCATCAGTGCCGAGCACGGCATCGGCATCGCCAATCGCGAACGGCTTGCACGCGTCACCAAGCCGACCGAGCTGCGGCTGCTGCGTAGCGTCAAGCAGATGCTGGATCCGAACGACATCATGAATCCCGGAAAAGTGCTGCCTGCGCAATAGGCGAGGCGGCCGCAAGCATTCATCAGAACACTCATTCGAGAAGAGGAACACGCATGAAGATCAAATCCATCCTGATGGCGGCCTGCGTCGCCGTGGGCGCCGTGGGGCAGGCGAGCGCGCAAGATGCGAAATACCCCACCAAGCCGATCACCATCGTCGTGCCCTTCGCGGCCGGCGGCACCGTGGACATCATCGCCCGCATGGTGTCGGAGAACCTGCAAAAGAAGCTCGGCGCCACCGTGCTGGTCGAAAATATGGGCGGCGCCGGCGGCAATATCGGCGTCAACCGTGTCGCCAAGGCGCAGCCTGATGGCTACACGATCGGCCTCGCCAGCACCTCGCCGCTGGCGATCGCGCCCTCGCTCTATGGCAGCAAGCTTCAGTTCCAGCCGGAGAAGGATCTGGTGGCCTTCGCCCAAGTGAGCATCGTACCTAACGTGCTGGTGGTGAATCCCGATCGCATCAAGGCCCGCACGGTTCCAGAGTTGATCGAATACATGAAGGCCAATCCAGACAAAGTGACGTTCGGCTCGGCCGGACCGGGCACGTCGCAGCATCTTGCCGGCGAGCTGTTCCAGCAGATGACCGGCACCAAGATGGTTCACGTGCCCTACAAGGGCTCGAGCCAGATGGTCACCGACCTGATCTCGGGTCAGATCGACATCGCTTTCGACAATGTCCCGCTGCTGCTGCCGCATGTGGCCGGCGGCAAGCTGGCAATGCTCGCCACGGCAACGCCGAAGCGCGCCGAGTTCGACGCGAATGTTCCCGCCGTCGCCGAATTCCTGCCGGGCTTCGAGGCTGTCGCATGGCACGGCTTCATCGCGCCGGCGGCAACGCCGAAGCCGATCGTCGACAAGCTCTCGGCGGAAATCCGCGAATTCATGAGCCTGCCGGAAACCAGGAAGAAGATGGCCGAACTCGGCGCTGTCGCTGTCGCCATTCCGCAGGATGAATTCACCAAATACATCGCCAGCGAGACACAGCGCTGGAAGGGTGTGATGGAGAAGGCCAACGTCACGATGAACTAGGCGACCGCGCAGGTGGTGACGACGTCACGTTCGTCACCACCCCCAATATCGAGCGTCCACCAAAGGACGCCGACGATCAAAATAGAAAAACACATGGAGGAATGTTCAATGAGACTTCGGTCAATCCTGACGGCTGCCTGCCTGACGCTTGGAACGCTCACGCAAGCGACGGCCCAGGACACGAATTACCCGAGCCGCCCGATCACCAGCATCGTTCCGTTTGCCGCCGGCGGCACCGCCGATATCTTTGCGCGCATGGTGTCGGAACATCTGCAGAAGAAGATGGGCGCGACCGTCATCATCGAGAATGTCGGCGGCGCCGGCAGTATCATCGGCGTCACCCGCGTCGCCCGCGCTACGCCTGATGGCTACACGATCGGCCTTGCCAGCACCTCGGCGCTGTCGATCAATCCGACGCTGTATGGCGCAAAACTGTCCTACAATCCCGAAAAGGATCTCGTGCCGATCGCGCAGATCAGCATGGTGCCGAATGTCCTGGTGGTGAACCCGACCAGGATCGCGGCGCGCACGGTGCCGGACCTGATCGCCTATATCAAAGCCAATCCCGACAAGGTGACATTCGGCTCGGCCGGCGTCGGCACCACGCAGCATCTTGCCGGCGAACTGTTCCAGCAGATGACCGGCACCAAGATGGTGCACGTGCCCTACAAGGGCTCGAGCCAGATGGTTACGGACTTGCTGAGTGGCCAGATCGACATCGCCTTCGACAACGTGCCACTGCTGCTGCCGCACGCCGCGGCCGGCAAACTCGCGATGCTGGCAACGGCCTCGCCGAAACGCGCCGAGTTCGATCCGAACCTGCCGGCGGTGTCGGAATTCCTTCCGGGTTTTGAGGCCGTCGCCTGGCACGGCTTCATGGCACCGGCCGGAACGCCGAAAGCCGTCACCGACAAGCTGTCAGTTTCGATCCGCGAATTCATGCAGTTGCCCGAGACGAAGAAGAAGATGTCCGAACTCGGGGCCGTCGCCGTGGCGGTCCCGCCGGATGACTTCGCCAAATACATCGCCAGCGAAACGCAGCGCTGGAAGAGTGTGATCGAGAAGGCCAACATCACGATGAACTGAGCTGTGCCGTAGGGTGGGTCAGCTTCGCTCATTCACCCTACGGCTGCGTCTCCTTCACCGATGCCAGATAGCGCGACAACCGATCCGCATCGGGCGTGTGGTGGCTATGGCGGTCGCGAAGTTCGGCCGGGGCGCTCCAGCCGGGCTCGATCCCGGACATGTCAGGCAATTCATGCGCGATGCCCTTGTGGCAATCGATACAGGTGCGCTCGCCGGTGACGAGGAACTTGGCATGGATCGCCGCCGCGCGGGGCGCCTGTTTGGTGAAATCCATTGCGATCGCCGAGTGGCAGTTGCGGCACTCCAGCGAGTCATTGGCCTTCAGGCGCGCCCATTCATGTTTGGCAAGCTCCAGACGCATGTCGAGGAACTTCTCGCGCGTCGAGATCGTGCCGAAAATCTTGCCCCACACTTCCTTCGACGCCTGCATCTTGCGCGCGATCTTGTCGGTCCAGTTATGCGGCACATGGCAATCCGGACAGGTGGCACGCACGCCGGATCGATTGGCGAAATGCGGCGTTCGCTGCAGCTCCTGATACACGTTGTCACGCATCTCATGACAGCCGGTGCAGAATTTCTCGGTATTGGTGACTTCCAGCGCCGTATTGAAACCGCCCCAGAAGATCACGCCACCGAGGAAGCCGCCCAGCGCCAGAACGCCAAGACTGATATGCGTGGCCGGTCGGCTGGCGATGCGCCAGAACCACAGAAACTTGGATATCAACCACTTCATGGCGCTCACCTGCCGGATGCCTTCATGTCGGTGAAGGTGTTCGGGACGAGCGGACGCGCATCGGTTTGCGGCACGTGGCAGGCCGTGCAGAAATAGCGTCGCGGTGTCACATCGGCGAGCATCTGGCCGTCGCGATCCATGAAATGGGTGATGCTGATCATCGGCGCACCGGAGCCTTCGGTATATTCGCGGCGATGGCACTCAAGACAGCGATTAGCTCGCAGCGTGAGCTGATAGTTCTCGATCGAATGCGGAATGACCGGAGGCTGCTCCGGATAGTTCCGCATCACGCGCTTGTCGTCGGTGACGGGCCGCGGGAAGGGCGGCGCAGGAACGTCGCCCATGGGCTGCGCTGCGCCGGTGACGCGCGGCACGATCCGTGGCGTTGTCTGGACAGACTGCGCATAGATCGCACCGGACACCAGCACCATGGCGCCGGCGATGATTGCCGCGATGACCGTCTTCATCGCACTTAAACGGAAACGATCTTGACCGCGCATTTCTTGAAGTCCGCCTGTTTGGAGATCGGGTCGGTTGCATCCAGCGTGACCTTGTTGATCAGCTGGCTGGCATCGAACCACGGCACGAACACCACGCCGCGGGGCATGCGGTTGCGTCCGGTCGTGTCAACGCGCGTGCGGATCTCACCGCGCCGCGACATCAGCCGGATTTCGGCGCCCTGGTTCAAGCCGCGGGCGCGCGCGTCTTCGGCATGCATGAAGCAGCGCGCGCCGGGAAACGCCTTGTAGAGCTCGGGCACGCGCATGGTCATCGAACCGGAATGCCAGTGCTCCAGCACGCGGCCGGTTACCAGCCAGAGATCGAACTCAGCGTCGGGCGACTCGGCCGGCGGCTCATAGGGCACCGCGATGATGCGCGCGCGTCCATCCGGGTTGCCGTAGAATTCGATCTTCTTGCCCGGTTTGACGTAGGGATCGAGACCTTCGCGGTAGCGCCACTTGGTCTCCTTGCCATTGACCACCGGCCAACGCAGTCCGCGCACATCATGATAGGTGTCCCAAGGGGCGAGGTCGTGGCCATGGCCGCGGCCGAACGTGGCATATTCCTCGAACAGCCCCTTCTGCACATAGAAACCGAAGTCCTTGGACTCGTGGTTTTCATAGTCAGCGGGGATTTCGCCGACGGGAAATTTGTCGACCTCGCCGTTGCGATACAGCACGTCGAACAACGTCTTGCCCTTGTAGTTCGGGTTGGCGTCGAGGAGGGCGGCGGGCCACACTTCGTCCGTCGTGAACCGCTTCGAGAACTCCATCAGCTGCCAGAGATCCGAGCGCGCCTGGCCGGGCGCATCGACCAGCTGGCGCCAGACATGAGTGCGTCGTTCGGCATTGCCGTAGGCGCCTTCCTTCTCGACCCACATCGCCGCCGGCAGCACGCAATCGGCGGACATCGCCGTCACCGTCGGATAGGCATCCGACACGACGATAAAGTTGGCAGGGTTGCGGTAGCCCGGATAGGTCTCGCCCGAACTGTTGGGCGCCGCCTGCACATTGTTGTTCACTTGAACCCAATAGAAGTTCAGCTTGCCGTCATGCAACATGCGGTCCTGCTCGACGGCGTGATAACCGATCTTGTCGGGCAGGAGGCCATGCGGCACGCGCCAGATTTCTTCAGCGTGCTTGCGGTGCTCCGGATTGGTCACCACCATGTCGGCGGGGAGACGGTGCGCGAAGGTGCCGACCTCGCGCGCCGTGCCGCAGGCCGATGGTTGGCCCGTCAGCGAGAACGGCGAGTTGCCCGGCTCGGAGATTTTGCCGGTCAGCAGATGGATGTTGTAGACGAGCTGATTGGCCCAGACGCCGCGGACGTGCTGGTTGAAACCCATGGTCCAGAGCGACATCACCTTGCGCTTCGGATCGGCATAGAGCTCGGCGAGCTCCAGCAGAAAGCCGGGCTCGACACCGGTCAGCTTCGACACCTTCTCGAGCGAATAGTCCTTCACGAATTCGGCGTAGGCCGCGAAATCGATTGGCGTCGTCGCTGCGGCCGTGGCTGCGCCCTTGGCTTTCTTCTCCAGTGGATGTTCGGGACGCAGCCCGTAGCCGATATCCGTCGTGCCCTTCACGAACGTCGTATGGTTGTTGACGAATTCGGTGTTCACGCGACCAGTCGAGATAATGTGGTTGGCGATGAAGTTGAGAATGGCAAGATCAGTGCCCGGCTTGAACACGATCGGGATGTCGGCAAGGTCAGAGCTGCGATGCGTGAAGGTCGAGAGCACCGCGACTTTCACATGCGGATGACCAAGGCGGCGATCGGTGAGGCGCGTCCACAGGATCGGATGCATCTCGGCCATGTTCGAGCCCCACAGCACGAAGGCATCGGCGGCCTCGAAGTCATCATAGCATCCCATCGGCTCGTCCATGCCGAAGGTGCGCATGAAAGCCACGGCCGCAGACGCCATGCAATGCCGTGCATTGGGGTCGAGATTGTTGGAGCGGAAACCCGCGCGCATCAGCTTGGTCGCGGCATAACCTTCGAGGATCGTCCACTGGCCAGATCCGAACATACCGATCGCAGTCGGTCCTTTTTCTTTCAGCGTCGCTTTGGCGCGCTGCGCCATGGTGTCGAATGCTTCGTCCCAGCTCACCGGCGTGAGTTCGCCGTTCTTGTCGAACACGCCGTTCTTCTTGCGGAGGAGGGGCGTGGTCAGGCGGTCGGCGCCGTACATGATCTTGGAGAGGAAGTAGCCCTTGATGCAGTTCAGGCCGCGGTTTACTTCCGCCAGCGTGTCGCCATGGGTGGCGACGACCTTGTTGTTCTTGACGCCGACCATGACGCCACAACCGGTGCCGCAGAACCGGCACGGCGCCTTCGACCATTTGATGGACAGCGACCCGACGCCGCCGGCAATCGACTGAGCGGCCGCCGGAACGTTGATGCCAGCCGCCGCTGCAGCGATGGCTGCTGCCTGAGCCTTGAGTAGATCACGCCGCGAAAGGGGCATTTCGTCGTTCTCCTAGTCGAGACGCTGTTCGAAGACCATGTTGGCCGAGAGCACGCCCGGCCACGATGAGATGTCTGCGAGCATCGCACCTAGTGCGCCGCTGCCTGGACCTTCGAGAACCGCCACGAGTTTGGAGGCCGTGCGGTGATGTATCTCGACACCGGGAAGGCTCGACAACCGCGCAGATACTGCGTCGATATGGGCCGGAAGCACCGACACGACGGCGCTGGAGATGTGCTCATTGTCGTGCGCGGACGCGCCGGCGGTCGCGCCGGTCAACAGAGCGCGTCTGGTGAATTTGTCTGTCATGTGAAAGTCCTAGTGAAGCAGAGGCGGGCCGGGCGGGCCGAAAATCATCTGGGTCATCCAGACCAGAAAGCCGTAACCGCCGACCACGCCCACCGCGACGACGGGCCAGATGAGAACGACGATCGTGAGAAAGACGAGCAACTCCGACATGCGGCTGTTGCGCCTTTGAGCCTCTGCAGGCTGAGCGATATTCTGGTCCGTCACCATACGCTCCCCCTTCGGTTTGCGGCCATATGCCTGGAGAAGAGGCGAGATTCGCCTAGAGCGAGGGCAATATGCCTGCTGCAGCGCCCACCTTCTTTGCGCTGGATCAAACAACAAACTCTGCGGAGGATTTATTTGATATCGTTGTTCTGATCGCGATGTCGTCGTGCAGAGCCGCTCGCATCAGAATCTTTGATGACAGTTTTATTTGATTGCGACAGCTGCTCGGCGAAATCGCTCGTTCCGGAAGGCGAGCAATGGATCGAGAGATGTGCAATTCGTTTGGTCAAACGCCGCTTTTTGCGGGCCTGGACGAGGGCGCACGCGGCATCGTCATCGAAGCTGGCAGAAAGCACGTTCTGGATTGCGGTTGTTCGCTCTGGCAACAGGGCGACGTACCGGCGATAATCGCTGTGGTCATCGATGGTCAGCTCAAGAAGACAATGATCGATGCGCATGGCGCGCAGAAAACGCTGCAATTCATGCGACGCGGCGATCTCGCCGGAGCCGCATCGATGTTCGGCAATTTTTCTCGCCCGACAACCCTGCGCGCGACAGTCGCGACCGAACTGCTGTGCTGGTCCGCCGATCGCTTCAGCGGACTGATGCATGTTGTTCCGCAGCTCGCGATCAATGTCCTCGGTATCGTCGGACGGCAAACCGATCATCTGCTGCGCCGTCTTCACGAGGCAACGAGTGAGAATGCCGATCGACGTATCGCACGGATCGTTCTGCGCCTGGTGCGGGAAGGAGATCCGGATGGTGAGTGCGTTCCGATCGAACTGAGGATCTCGCGCCAGGAACTGGCCGAACTCAGCGACACCACGCTATTCACGGTCAGCCGCACCGTTTCGGCCTGGAACCGGATGCTGATCCTGAAAGCCGGTCGCGGCCGCTTGACGGTCATCGATCCCGCCAGACTCGCGGGCCTGGCGGGCGACGTGCGGGCGCACTGAGGCAATTACGCCGGATCGAGATATGGCTCGAACGCCTCGACCGACACCTTCAGCGTCGGATCGCCATCGGGTCCCCACAGCTCGGCACCGTCGAACACGACGGTGTAAAGCCATTGCGGGTTTTCGCCCTGCTCATGCGCCGCAGTGTCGGGATAGACATGGGCGCCGTGTATGCGCTCGATCACGCCGACATGACCGCGGACATAGCGCGGCAAGCGCGTATGGGTGGTCGGATGGATGTTCTTCATCCGCACGCGATCGCCGATCGCGAATGTAGCAGGCGCCGAAGCAGGGCGCGTGAATGAGCCCCGGGTCAGCACGCGCTCGACACTATCAACGGTGAAGTTGCCGCGCTTTAGCGGTTTCGGCGGCACGGATGCGTGGCCGGCCTTGATCTCGTCGGCAGCGAGGAAGCCGCGTTCGACCAGCATATCCTCAAGGCCGAGAAACCATTTCTTGTAGTAGCTGCTGGAGAGATAGACCTCCGGCGGCAGCGTCTCGCGATAGAAGCGCGAGGCGTCGATGTTAAAGGCGCCCGTCGCGCCCATGGCGCGCACCATGGCCAGCACGCGGGATTCCCACTCCGCATGAAACATCGGCTCGTTCGGTTCCGGCTCGACCTTGCCGAAACCGTCCATGCCGCCCATGTCGTGGACGCCGTTCATGACGGCGCTCCCGGCGTTTGGACGAGACCAGTGCCGATCATCGAGTCGCGCGTGACCAGTTCGGCCAGTTGTTCCTCGCTCCAGCCCTCGGTGCCCGCAGGTCGCATCGGCAACACGAGAAAACGCGTCTCTGCCGTCGAATCCCAGACGCGAATTTCCGTCTCATTCGGAATCGTGAAGCCGAAGTCGGCCAGCACGCCGCGCGGATCCTTGACGGCACGGGAGCGGTAGGGCGCCGCCTTGTACCAGACCGGAGGCAGGCCGAGCATTTCCCAGGGGTAACAGGAGCACAGCGTGCACACGACCATGTTATGGCGCTCGGGCGTGTTCTCGACCACCACGAGATGATCGCCGGTGCGGCTGATATGGCCGAGGGTGCCGACCGCCGCGGAACCATCCGCCAGCAGCGCTTCCTTGAAGGCGGGATCGGTCCAGGCTTTCGCAACCACCAGGGCGCCGTTGTGCGGGCCGATCTTGGTCTCATAGGCCTGGATCATCGCGTCCAGCGCTGCCGGATCGATATAGCCTTTCTCGGTCAGGATGGTCTCGAGTGCACGGACGCGCAGCTCGGTGTCCGACAATTCGGAATGATCGTGATCGTGGTCATGATGGTGTTCGCTCATGCCAAGCAGGATAAGCGAGGCGCGATTGTTCTGTCGAGGATTTCGGGACTCAGCTAGGTCTACAGCATGGCTGCTCCTCGTTATCGCGCGCTGACGCTGTTCGGCTTCGTTCTGGTCGCGCTGCTGATGGCTTCGGGCCATGCGGAGGCGGCCAATGGCGCCTATGCGGTCGATGCGGCGGATATTTCGGACCTCGGCTCCTGCAAAGTCGAGAGCTGGTATTCGATGGCCACCAACAGCGACTTCGCGGCGGTGGCCAATCCGTCCTGCGTAGTGGAGATCACGCGTCCGGTCGAACTCAGCGTGCTCACCAATCACAGCCGCTCCGATGGCGAGTTCAGCACCACGCTGGCGCCAAAGGCGAAGATCAACATTGAGCCGACCGGCATCGGAAAATTCGGCGTATCGGCGCTGGCCAGCGGCACATTCGACGCTGTGACCGGCCAGAACACCGCCGTCTTCGCCGAGATTCCGGCGACCTATCGCTTTTCCGAAACCACACGCATCAATCTCAATGCCGGCTGGCTGTGGGATCGCACCGTCGATCGCCACTACTTCACCTATGGCGTCGGCTTCGACTGGAAATTCACCGACGTGCTGCAATACACAGTGGAACTGTACGGGCAGGCGGGCCGCGCCGAATTCGCCAGCGTGATCCAGCCACGCATCCAGACCGGCGTGCGCTATCGGCCCAACGACATCTTCTCGGTCGACGTGATCTATGGCCGCAACATCACCGGGGAGAATTCCAACTGGATCACCTTGGGCACCACGATCCGGTTTCCGCCGCCGGGAAGCGTGAGCAAACCCGACGCGCATTTGTGATTCACCTGGGGCCGGCAATCGCTGTAAAACCGCGATATCGGCAAATTGCGTGATTTTCCGACAAGCATCTGAAATATCTCGATGTTAACGTCCGGCCGTGTTCAAGCCGGCTTGCGGAAATCCAGTGTCAATCTTGCGACGATCTTGCGACTTCCTATCCGTCCTCACCATCGCCGCAGCGCTGGTCACGCCCGCATTGGCAGGCACCAGCCTGCTGACGGACAAGCCTGATCTCAGCAGCTTTTCCCAGGACGGCCTGAACCGCGTCTCCGACATGCTCGACCGCGAAGTCGGCCAAGGCCATCTCGCCGGCGCGATCATGTTGATTCAGCACCGCGGCAAGCCGGTCTATTATGAGGGCTTTGGCGTCCGCGATCCCGCGACCATGGCGCCGATGACGACGGATAC
This sequence comes from Tardiphaga robiniae, assembly GCF_013359755.1. Classification (GTDB taxonomy): domain Bacteria; phylum Pseudomonadota; class Alphaproteobacteria; order Rhizobiales; family Xanthobacteraceae; genus Tardiphaga; species Tardiphaga robiniae. The sequence continues at coordinate 272,296 of NZ_JABMCJ010000093.1, forward strand.
GATCTTCCGGCTGTATTCGATGTCGAAGCCTGTGACATCGGTCGCGGCGATGATTTTGGTGGAGCAGGGCAAGCTCAGGCTCGACGATCCCATCGCCAAGTTCATTCCGTCTTTCGCCCATCCGCAGGTCGCGACCGAACGCGCGGATGCCAGCGGCAAACCCTATCTGGACTTTGCGCCGGCCGAGAAACCGATCACCGTGCTCGACCTGATGCGGCAATCGTCCGGCATCAGTTCGGCCTTCACCAATCTTGGCCTGATCACGCAGCTTTATCTCGACGCAGGCCTGTTCGACGGCGATTTCGACAATGCCGATTTCGCGGCCCGGCTTGCGAAACTGCCGCTGGCCTATCAGCCGGCCACGGTGTGGGATTACGGCCATTCGACCGATCTTCTCGGGCGCGTCATCGAGATCGCCTCGGGCCAGTCGCTGTACGATTTCCAGAGGCGATATCTATTCGATCCGCTGGGCATGACCGACACCGGCTACTACGTGCTCGATCCCGCCAAGGCGCCGCGGATTGCGCAGCCGATGCCAACCGACCGCATCATCGGCAACGAGACCATCAGCGATCCCACGGTGAAGCGAAGATGGGAGTCAGGAGGAGGCGGCCTCGTCTCCACCACGGGCGATTACGCGCGCTTCCTGCAGATGCTGATCGATGGCGGCACGCTCGACGGCGTCCAAATCCTGAAGCCCGAGTCGGTTCAACTGATGCGCCAGAACCAGGTCGCGCCGGCCAGCGATGTGAAGCCCTGGGCCTATTACTATCCCGGTGCCGGCTTCGGCTACGGTCTTGGCTTCGGCGTCCGCACAGGACCCGGCGAGGACGGCGTGCCCGGCTTTATTGGTGAGATGGCCTGGGGCGGCGCCGCCGGAACTTACTTCTGGACCTATCCGGACCAGGACATGGTGATGATCCTGATGGTGCAGACGCCGACCCAGCGCGGCCGCATCCAGCCGATCCTGAAGACGCTGGTCTACGACGCGATCAGGAAATAGCGGGAGCGTGGCCTGGGTGCGGCTTTAAGTGTGGATTCCCACATAAACCCGACTTGAAATCAAAGATTCTCCAGTCTTTTCAGTACGGCTTCCCCACATAAAATTTACCCGAAACACCCCATAAGACCGACGCAATAGGGGGGCCTCCCCACAATAAACCGACGCATTTTTTTTGAGCGGCCGCGAGATCACCACGGCAATCGGCGGCGCGACCAGTCTGGACTGAGTTGACGCGCGTATTTTAACAAGCAACTAACGTATGCGTGTATAATGCAGATGCCGAACATGATTCGGCGGCTGGAGCACCCGTATTTGGCAAGTTCATTCAACGATCAGCAGCTTCGACACCAGGCGCTGAAGCTCAAAGACCCTTACGACCAACCAAATCTCACATTTGAAATGCCGGACCGTTCGGCGCTTCTCGACATCATCAATATTTATACTTTTGATAAGTACCCCGCCAAAAAGGCGTTCTGTGTCCTATGCCAGTCGCATCGGCATCGAAAAGGGTTCACTGCAGTTCTTACGTCCGGACAACGTATGATGTGCGGTAGCAAATGCGGTGCCGACCACTTTGGGACGAGCTGGGCGGATGCAGAGAAACGCATCGAGGAACGTGCCGACAGGCAATTTGAGCTGAAGCGGGTTGACCGACTAGCGGCCTGTGAACGTTCGTTCGATATTGTCTCTTCATGGATCAAGGCGTTCGAACAGATCGAAAATAGGCGCCGGGCTTTCCATCGCCTCGGCGAGATGGCATCGCGGGTTTACGAAGCGGCGCTCCACAAGGGCGGGGCCTTGACGGTCTTCAAGGCGTTGCCACAGCACGCGGACGCCGAAGATCGCAGGCGATCCTTGGGCGGTACGGAAGTTACTGTCGGCCGTATCGTAGGAAGCCGATATCTGACCGCAAGCGAATACACCCCACAATTATCGCAGGTGTCGGCGGCGATCGCGGAAATGCTGTCGTCCGCACGCGGAAGCGAACGGCTGTCCACGGACTTAATGCGGAAACGCCGACGGGCCTTCGAGCGATCTATCGAGGGTTTGGATGAGGCGGCGGAAGTCCTCGAGGCTGCGCGATCATTCTGGACTGTCGAGAACTTCTCGGAAATGGTTCGCTACATTAACGAGCACGGCGCGACCAGCGCGCGATACGAACTTTCGGAGGGTGTCGTTCGAACGGTCAGTGGCTCTGCCGGAATGAAAGTCTCCATGCCTGTGCCAAACCTGAACCTTGAGATGTTGCAGGCGGTTCGGGACTACAGGCGGGCGGACTGATTGCCATAGCTGATGGGTCGCCATTGAGGCGGCCCATCAGAAGTTGCCTAAAAAAATGGATGCTTAATCGGCACGCGTTCTTCGGGATCCGGTTGTGGGCGAGATAAGTTGCGTTTGGGCTGAGGGGGCAGGGTATGGGTGGCATAGCGCGCGTCTTGACGGCATGCGCCGTGATCGCAGTCATTGTCTATGCGGTTCGGACTACGGCGCCGCCAAACAGTCCGGCGTCATTTACCCCCGCTCCCGCCCCGCCACCGGCGCTCCCAGCGGTGAGAACGGTTCCAGACGGCCCCAGCATCCCTCATGCCTTCACGGTTCTGCCGGTCGGTTACGACAAGGGTCCAGCCGAGAAGCTGGCTGCCGCCGACGCTATGATCGCCCGCTGGGAAAAGTGGAAGGCCAAACCACTGCCCGAGGTCATCCCGTTTGCGGATTACCGCAATGCGCGCATGAACCTGACCACGATCAAGGAAACCGATCCCGAGTATCAGGCCGCCCTGGATCGCGCCGCCAAACTAGATGGATTCGGCGTGGCGTTGGCCAACGAGGAGATCAAGGTCGCCGAGAAGATCAGGGCTGCGGAGCGGGCAAGGGCCGAGCAGGCCGTCATAAACGACGTTCCAGGTCGCAAAGCCTTCGCCAAAACCCTTGAGGAACAATTCCTGCGCAAGTCGATGGACGCCCGCGTGTCCACCGAAGGCGATAAAGGCACCGTTCTTCGGGTGAAATATATTGGCTTCACCCGACCGTCAGTCTTCCAGTTGCAGGAGAACGGGTCATTCTTGCCAGGGCTGATCGAGAACGCCCGCGAAAAGGGCTTCCGCAAGCTGATCCTTCACAATGGCTATGACCTCAGTTGGACTTGGGAGCTGAAGAAGACGAGCGGTTAAAAACGCTCGGGCGTTGCGCCGATAGCCATCGCTACACGAAAAGGTTCTTCAAGCCCGGCTATATGCGGAACGGTCTGAATTGCGCCGATGGGAGAATGAGATCAGCATTGGTCAACGACGAAGGATCGATGCCATGCCAGATGTTGAAAACTGCAACGTGCCGCTTCACCCGGTGTTGGCGCTGCTGCGCGACGCAGTCCGAGACATGGAAATTCCAATCGTAAAATTCGGCCCGGAGGCGGCGGTCCTATAATTTAGAATGTAGTCAACATCCATTGCGCCGATGCACGTCTTCCCACAGCATTGATGGAGGTAGCTTCTAATCGAAGACCACATTCCCCACGGCAGAGGCTCCGAGATGCGACAGTCTGCCTACAGCAATAGGAGATCGTAGCGATGAATGTGGATGAAAGACGTAATCGGGCTTCGTTATCGGTTCGCTCATCGACCAAAATGACAGACGCTGGGCCGGAATGGGCGGTGAAGGCTGTCCAGAATGCCCTCCGCACAAAGACCCCAGAATGGGAGAAGGCTGTGGAGGAGCTTCGAGCAGAGTTTAATGCTCCCTCAGCCCGTCAATCCTTGTGATGCACTCTGAAAGGCGGGTTGCAAGCACTCGTGTCAATTGTTCGCTGAACGCGAGTGTAATCGCATTACGATCTGGTGGGGTAATTCGATAAACTAAGCCATCGTTACCTACGGACACTACCTCGGTGAACATTGCCAAAAGATCTGCTTCTATGCCATCCAGCGCGACCTGCTTGATGAAATGCGAATTGTCAACACTAGAAGATACGTGATCCTCTCGAAAGCCGGCTGCTCGTAGAGATCGCAGAAGCTTCATGATTTGATAAGGATGCAGCGTGATTGAAAAGGATGGCGTATCCATCGCGCCGACAAGTAGCGCACCATAGTCGCCCTCTTCGAGGTGGACCACTCTCAATGCGAAGTTTTCTATAATCAATTGTTCTGACATTTTTCTATCGAGGTTCGGTGAATCGAAGCTGATGACTCTGATATGGAAAGAACACGATCCGGCGCAACGCGGGCTCGATACATTCGTAGACCTTTGGCGCCGTCCGCCGAGCGGCAGTATGGGGTTAAGACATATACCGACCAAAACGCGCGCTACGCGGACACCTATGCCTCGAACCGACCTCTTAGCATATCCGACGATTCGCCTACCGGATGCGTCTGGAGCGTCTCATGCACGTCATCTCGCGACTTCACGGTCGGATCGATTCTAAGCCTCGCCGCAAGACGGCCTCGGCCCCGGAGCAAAGTTTCGAAGATCGCTTTCACTGATTCTGAATTTCGAAGCCGCGTTCGCGAACACGGCGTCGGCGAAGTACGCTGCCATATGCGGCGGATGCAAATCCCTGAACCATTCCGCAAGCCAACCGTAAGCATTGTTGATCGTAGGCGGCCTTCGTCGTTCGGAAGCCAGGTATCCGGCATAGACTTTATCGAGGACAGCACGCAATCGGCCTTCCTTTATGGCCTGGAACCCTCTCGAACGTAAATCGGCCGCCGACACATCAAGATCGCCGATATCCATCCATGTGTTTCGATAACCTCGCGCATCGAGAATTCCGATCCTTTCGATGACATGGAGCGCAGCCTTTAAGGGCATCGTGTCCAACGATGGAGCCGAGACCGCATTTCCAACGCCGAGGCGCCCCAAGGCCCATTGATCGACCTCGGCCAAGTCCGGGGGTGGAGCAGAGGTGAGCATGCGGGTAACATCGCCGTCCGTGCAATTTCGGCACTTGGCAATGTGGACATCGGTCCACGAGAGCTTCCTGCCGCACGAGCAATCCGAGATCAGCGTAGTTCCGTGCGCCGGGCATGTGGAAATAAAAGCAAGATCGAACCAGAAGCGATGGTAAGCGGACTTCTCCACGCACCGCGGACATAAGCGGCGGGATGACTGCTTTACGGCGTGATTTCCGTTGATCCTTTCGCCACGGATCATCAAGGAACCGCCCACATCGCGAAATGTGGAATCCAGAATGGGGAGGGTATCGCTCCGGACGGCGGCCGCGATTTTTTCTACACCGATTCCGTACTGTAATTCGCGCGCTGTGACCCCGAGCAAGTTCGAGATATGGTGCATCGATTGGAACCCATTGCGTTCCGCCAATCGAATGAGGATTCCGTGCGCGGGTTCATCCTGCTCCGGGACGACCCAAAGCGGCATTGCCGTCCGATTCATTGACTGAACCTTTGCGTCGATAGGCAAGCGACTTGCGTGCTGCGTTTGCAATTACAATGTCGGCGAACCGACTGTGGGGTACATCTGAAGCCGTTCTATGGTGCCATTGCATGAACCATGTCCCAAACCAACTAAATGCTCCGTGGAACGAGGCACCACGGAAATAAGGCCTGTACCTCGCGTAAACTCGGTCCAACAGTTGGTCCAATACGCCGTCTCGCAGAATTCCAAATCCAGCCGCACGCGCTTCATTGATCGAGACGTCCGCTGTGGAAATACTCTCCTTCATCGACTTGCGCGTTTCATTTCCACCAACTTGAAGCGCCCCGACTGCGGTGATGGCGCTAAACGCGTGAGTCAACGGAAGCTCGTCTAGAACCGGGATGCTTGCAGATTTCGTCACTCCGAGCCTACCCAGTATCCAACGGTCCACTTCAAGAACATCTTCGTTCGCGTTAGCATTTCGTATGTTTTGAACATCGCCGTTCTCGCAGTGGCGACATTTTGAGACCCGAACATCACTCCACGACAGGGGATGACCGCACGAACAGTCGCTTATCAACTCGATATTGTGCTTGGGGCACGTCGAGATGAAGGTGACGTCAAACCAAAAACGTTGATGCGGGGACTCTGCGATGCAGTGCGGGCAAAGCCGGCGACGCGTGCCTTCAATATCTCGACGCCCTTGGAGGCGCTGCCCTCGGACACTGCACCAACCGTCATCTCCGGCGACAAACGTGGAATCCAGTATATCGATCGGGCTGCATCGGATTAGTTTGGCCAACTTCGGAACTTCGCGGCCGACACGCAGGTCGCTGGTTCTCAAGCCCGTGTGATTCAGGATGCCGACTGGATTCTCAATGCCATTGCGTTCTGCGAGGCGGAGGAGAATGCCGTGTGCCGGTTCATCTTTCTCAGGCGAGACCCATAGCGGCAACGACGGTCCCTCCACGACCACGGGCCTCGGACGTCGTCGTCGCAGGATTGGAGAATAGTTCCCAAACATTCGGATTCGATACTCGATCATCATACGGCTCCCATCTTCATCGCGTCCTACGGGCCTTCTGCGGATCTACCCACCGCGATGAAGATCCGAACCACTACGACGCTCTCTTCTTGAGGCCGTTTTTTCGAGCTTTTGCACGCCGAATGGTATGGCCTTCGAGAGCCTTCAGTTCGCTTTCCTCCCTCCGTTCCTTCTTCATCCGCAGAAAGCCTTCCGCATTTGGATCCTCTTTTGGAAAGAACGGATTTTCGCCGTCCGGAACATCATGCTTCCTGCGGTAGGCCTCCGCCAAGGCCAGCATCGTGATGGTTTCCATCTCTTCCTCGATCGCGACCTTAACCGCCTCGGTCACGTACTTGGTGATGCCACCAAGGTAGCCGTCAGACGCCAAAAAGAGGCGAAGCGCCGTCGACTTATGATGCAAGTTGGGATTGACGTCGAACGGAAGGTCGTCAGACAGCGACTTCAGGAATCTTCGAAGATCTGCCTTCTCGTCGAGGTCAAGAGGGAACGGCGGCATAGTCCATTGCTCGCTTTTCACGGTTTCAAGCTGTCCGTTTGCCAGAAGGAAGTCGAGCGCATGCGGCAGGCCCATGCACATGACTTGCACGCGTGTTTCTTTCATGAGCGCCTTGAAAACGTCTGCCGCCTCGTAAGGATCTCCTTTCAAGGTGCTCTCTGCGATGTGCTGACAGTCATCGAAAATGATTAGGCGAATGCTCTGTTCTTTGATTTGGTGTCTCGCCATCGCCTGCATTTCGCCGAGCGTTGGTCTGCCGCTAGGCTTGATGCCGATTGCGTTGAGCGTGTCAGCGAAAAGCTGCTTGTAAGTGGTCTTCTTTCCGACCTGTAACTTTACCACTGGGCGCACGAGGCCATGCCCAGGCTTCTCGAAGGTTACGCTCATGGTCCGGTCGTACTCGGCCGCATCAGTGAGCTTCAAGTTTTGCCCATCCATGATCGCGCCGCGATAGTCCTCCCGAACCTCTTCGAGGAAGTCGTTGGCGACGGTGGTCTTTCCCACGCCGGTTTCGCCGACGAGAAACGAACAGCTCGCCTGCTGCGTCTCGTGCCAGGAGCTATAACAGCGACGCAGGATACCAGTTGCACGTTTCATGGTCGGGGTCACGGCTACGAAACTTCCGACGTGCTTGCGGCGTTCTTCGGCGGTACGGTTCATCCAGGTCATAAAAATCTCCTCGGTCAGTCGAGATTGCGCCGCTTGACCACAATCTGTTCCTCGATCGGTTCATCGAGCGGTGTTACGAATGGGTTAGGCAGTCTGGCGCGCTCAGAGGAAATCTTCGGCGTAGCGGCCTCGACGGCAGATGCGTCGAGAGACGGGGAGGGGATGCGCGCAGTGGACGGCGGCGGCGAGATCTCCGGGTGTTCGTCGCGATAGGGACCCCGTTCGTCCGGCGGGTTGGATTTGACGTCGTCGGCGTGCCAATCGTGTCCGGTTAGTTCCTCGGCGCTTTCCGCAGGGTCGATCCGATCCGGCCTGATGTGCTGAGAGTCGTTACGACCGTCGGTCACGAAGCGGGCGACGCGCTTGGACATCTTCAGCGTGGACTTCCTCGAGCCATTGAGGACATCGAAGATTTCCTGATTTGTTTGAGCAGAATCCAGGAGCTTCTTCGGGTCAACGTGTTCCACGATTTCGCTGCGAGCGGCTTTACGTACGGTCTCGTACTGATGGAGGGTCATGCGACGGACCTCGTCCCCGGTTTGCAATTCGCCGACGACCCAAGCTTTCCGAAGATCGCTTTCGGTCGGATCGAGTACATATGCAAAGGCGAGATCGAACGGGTCGATACGGACTGTAACGTCATATCCGTCATCGTTGATGCGGTTGCGTAGCGCTGAGAAATCATCGGACTGCCAGCGGAGATCTTTGTAGTAGATTCCGTTGGGACCGAGCTTCCGCTGGATCACCTTGCCCGTCATGGCGACAAGAAGATCGCTAGGCGGAGGCGGTCGTTCACCAACGTCCCGGATTTCGCGGGTCCAGCGGTCGAGCGGCGTTTCCTGCGTCATGCGGTTAATCTTCACGTGATAGACATCGACGATCCATTTGGTGATAAGCCAAGTCACTTGTTTGAGAGTGAGACAGGCTTCCTGGCGGGAGTTGTATTTTCCCTTGGCCTTGATGTTCGACTTTGTCGTACCCGGAGCGGTATGAATGAGGTCGTCGTTGATCGTTCGGAACCAACGTTCGATGCGTCCCTTCAGATGAGGTTGGCCGCGCTTCAAATCGACCATCTGAATGTTCAGCGCCTGGGCCGCCGCGGTCATGGATTTCGAGCGAAACTCCGGGCCATTGTCGACGAACAGGCGCGAGCACGCCCCGTAGCAGAGCCATCTGTTCTTGAAGTTTGGCTCGAGGCCGATCGCATGGCTAACCTCTTCCATGAAGGCTTCCTTGGGCTGAACGGCATGTCTGAGGGCTTCCATCACACTAACCCAGGACGGAGGCGTGAAGCTGAGGGAGAACCCCAGAATCATGCGCGTCCGTCGGTCGCTGATCGTCGTTAGATAGGGACGACTGAGGTTGCGCCCATTGTCATCGACCACTTCGAGATCCAAAGGTGTGTGATCGACTTCGGCTTCCTCGAGAGGATAGTTGCATGTCGGCCCCGCGCGAACGGCCTTCAGCAGGAAGTCTGCCGCATGCTTGCCATGCCGTGCCTTCGTGAGGTCGTAAAGCTCCATATTAGCGATCATTCTCGTCACGAGATGTTTGCCGATGCAGCGTTCCGGATGCATTGCAAGGTTCGGCAGAGCGCGCCCCTCACGTTCGGCACGAAGAACGATGCGAGCGTTGACCCGACGAAGCGCGACCTCCAAGGTTGTATGTGGGCTCGCCTTATAGGTCTCGAGAATACCGTCGGACACTTCCTGCATGAGCCAGTCTTCGTACCGTCCGGTGCGATTACCCTTCTTTCTGTGGTTCGCAATCAGCGCACGAATGTCACGACCGGTGACGAGCCAGCGCCGATACCACTCGCGCGCCAGTCGAAAATTGACGGTCTTGGGACGGTCATCCTCCGACAGCTTAGTGACAAGATCCACGATGACCGGTTCGACATATTTCTTCTTGTCGCGCCGCATGATCGGAAGCGCGTCGATCGCTGCTACGAATGGATAGCGTCGCTGCGCCGACTTCCGTTCGAGGTCGGAAAAGGCACCCCAGTCAACTTGCGTGTTTGCGACGACATGGGGATCCAATGCACGGTAGGCGGCATCCGTGGTAATTCGGCCCGACCGCACCATGTGCGCAATGGCGTGATCGGAAAACGGCTTCTCGGTTCCGGACTGCTTATCCGTGAACACGCGGCCCTGGTCGCTTGGCGGTCCGACGATGAACGCCCGGGCGTCAATTCGGATGACACCATTGGTGCGGAGCTGAACTGGCATGTGGTCGAGATTCATCGGATTTCTTTTTTTCAGGTCCGTACGAAGGTGGATTGCCGGGTGAACTTGACGCGCTCATCGAGTTTCAAGCGCCCCCACCAGTGGAGCCGCACCGCGAGAACGAACGCGTCGTAACGACTGCCGATGCGCTCCTGCAGGGCTGCGATCGAGGATCTTTCCGGAAGCTCCTGCAGAACCTCGAACGCCAAATACTCGTCGTTAAGCTCGCGATATGGAACGACGTGACGTTGGACAAGGCGCGCGTTGTAAAGGCGCCACTGGACGCGGATCTTGTCTTCAGTAATGAGCATGAACTTCCGTCCGGCACGCTCCGAGGCAAGTTTCATCGCGTCGAGGAAATCGCGACGGAAAGCAGCGCGTTTTTCGGTCTTCCCTTTCATCCATTTAACCGTGCGGACCATCACGAAAGTCCGCGTACCGTCACTCATCGTCATTTCGTAGTCGGCGCTCCATTTCTTCGTTTTCCCGCGAACCACGAGCGAAAGCTCGGGAGGCGCGTCGTCCATGCCGATGAGATCGTGCGTGAACGCGTCAACTAGGGTCAGGTAGTCCAGCGCGAGCAGGGACCGCGCGCCGACGAGTTTCTGTGCAAGGCGCGTCATCGGCGTTTCCCCGACGTAGCGGTCCTCTTGTCCCGACCGGATTTGTCCGGGCTTGGTCCCAACGCGGCGTCCCTTTTTCGAATTCTTTCCGACCGGGGCTTTGGACGGTTTCGGTTCGAAAATTTTCTCCGGACGCGTTAGTTCGCGTTCGGCTTCGACGTCGGGATCGCCTGGCGTGACTCGGCGACGCCGGACCTCGATTGTCGGTTCGTTCTCGTGATGGGTGTTGCCTTCTGCCTCCTGGCAGGCATGCCGACATACATTGCCCTCGTTCGTTCCGGATTGCGCCGGATCGACCGTCAGCCTGTTATGAGGCAGCCCCCGTAGGTGTCATCGACGTGAGCACCGGGCGCGGTCCCGCAATGGTTGGGCGCATCCTTGGGATCGAAGGAACTGGCGTGGTGGGTGAACGCGTTATGTTTCTTTTGGATGGTCATTGCACACGACTCCTCATCTCAACGCCTGCAAAGCGTCGAGCGTCTTTGTCGTTGCCGGTTTCCCGGCACGTGTCAGCGGTGCGAAACGGTCTCCGCGGGTTCGGGGTTGAACGCTGACATTGACGGCTTTGAGGATTGAGTCGAAGTTCGCGAAAGAGGAAACGAGTTGACGAGCGTTTGCATCGAGTTTCTCCTTCTTGTTGCGACCCGACAGTTCGGTCGTGATTGACCTTTCCCCACCGGCATGGTGGAGACGAAGTCGCGCCGAAGGATTGGGTCCTTTCAAACGCAACAACGAGATCCACATAGCAATGGTGAATTCATAGATCCAGATCTGATGGAACATCACGTGGCACTCGTTTGCTCGACGGTTACCGCGTCGTTCTTCGGTTGGCTGGAAAATTCGGGAAAATTTTCTCGATCGATGATCCGCGCGATCTCCTCGGCTTCGATCGCGCCACGCTCCGTAAGGATTCGCGCAATGTCGTCCACATATCGCAAATGCTTGGCGATCTCGTCCTTCGCGCGCTGCAAGCAAGCATCCAGCACGACAGCAACCTGACGACGAAGGATTGGGTCGGCGCGAATTCTTGCGAACACTTGGTCAGGCTTGCTCGCCGCGACGTAAACGAGATCGTCGCCGAGGCCGTAGGAAACTTGCATCGCTGCGGCGATCAGCGTGGCGTGCCTGAGGTCGCTGGCATCACCGCCTCCGCCGCTGTCACCGTATTCATCGTAGACGTGGACCTCGGCGGCGATGCCAGAAAGAAGCACGGTGATCTGCGCGAGGTACGCTTTTTTGGTGAAATTGGCGCTGGGGATTTGATGGAAGACGGTCCAGCCTCCGTCGCCGTTTTGAGTTACTTCCCGGAACGCACGAGCTTCGACCACGGTCCGGCGCGTTTCCGCAGCCAGAAGAGTACCGACGACGACGTGGCCCGCCTCATGGACACATGCCTTGCGGAAGGCTTCATCGGACAGCCGGACGCGAGGGGGAAGCCCATGTTCGAGATCGGCAGTCGTCAGCGGACGGCGCTCCGCCCGAGCCTTCCGGCGGGCATCGCGCACGGTCTGCTCGATCACAGCGCCGGACGCTCCTTCGAGACGGATGGCGATGTCCATCAGGCCGCTGAGATGCCGATCCTCGCGGAGATGATGCCTCAGGATGCCAAGCCTTGCCGTCGCGTCCGGAAGCCCGATGCGGATGTGTTTGCCGAGACGACCGGGACGCAGGATTGCGCTGTCGATCTTGTCCGGCATGTTCGTAGCACCGACGGCCACGACGCCCTCGCGGCCATCGACACCGTCGAGACACTCCAGGAAGGCGTTGATGACCTCGCGCTCGTAAGTCTCATTCTTTCCATTCAGTGTTTCACGATCCCCGAAGCTGTCCAGCTCGTCGATGAACAGGATGCAGGGAGCGTCTCGGCGTGCAGCATCGAATGCCCCGCGCATCGCCTTCAAGAGGTCGTTCAGGTACCCTTTGGCCTGCCAGCGGGCGAGCGAATGGATGTGAATGGGCACGCCGCATGTGCGGGCCAATGCCTGCGCGAAAGTCGTCTTCCCCGTTCCCGTGGGACCGCTGAGGAGGACACCCCGGTCGACGTCCGCCCAAGGCAGGTCTCCAGCCAGATAGGCTCTCAGGTCCTTAGCAAGTTCGAGCCCCCAGACTGCGGCATCGCCGAGCCCATGCAGGTCCTCGAGACGCGTCTCATTGGGCGGATCGGCTTTCAGGCTTTTCTCGGAGGCGTTCTTCAGTTGCTCGAGGCTGCGAACGACAAGATTCGAGTTGCGCCCCTGCCTGATCACCGCACCAAGCAAGGAAAGGGGCGTCTCTACGACAGCCTGAAGGAGGTCCGTCGAAATACCGTGGAAGCCCACGGCACGACTTGCCGCCAGAATGGCGCTCACGTCGGTCGCCGGGATCGTCACGATACCATCGGCTGCCAGCCTGAAGGTTGCAGGGAAAGCGTCGATGTCCGTAGTAAGCCCAAAGACGTGGCTGTTCGCCGCGATATTTTCTGCGGTATCCGCTTCGTCGTCGCGGGGACGCGTTGGTTTGCCGTTGTCGGTCCACTGCAGAACCTTGTAACCGTGTACGGCGGTCTCGCGGTGCATCCTCTGCAACATCAGCCGACCAACCTTGGCCACGATGTCGATGTCGCTGGGATTTTTGACGACGACCCCGACAACAAACGGGGTGCCGGCGAGGGCGTGATGCATGCCGCCGTGACGGAGAGCGCGAACAAGCATACACCGGGCGATGGCGATTCCGACGTCCAGAATGGGACGCTTCATTACCCGCCTTCTCGATTTCCTGTTCATCCGTGACATAGACGTGCTCCGTCGCCTTCGGCCACGCATCGCGTCGCCGGCGAACCGTTATTCGTAAGGGAGAGGGCGATCAGCCTCGGAAGGTGGACACTCTGGTGTCGGGGCCAATACGGGCCTCGTCGAGGTCCATTTCGATGAAACGGCGCAGGACCAGCGCGGCGACGACGCCTATGGCATCGTGTCCATTCTGGACGACTTGAAGACAGGTCGAGAGCGGCACAGAGCCGTATTCCTCTAGCAGACCGAGAATCCTAACTCGGTCACCGAGGGATGCTCTGTAGGCGGCGTATTGGACGAGATCGCGCGCGTTCTCGAGCCTGACGTGACCACGCAAGTCATCTTCACGATGGGTCTCATAACCGTAGCCGAGAGCCTGGGCGGATGAGCTCGCCCATTCGGGAGGAATACGGCTGCACAGGTTCGGGATGACATCGATCAGGCTTTGGCCTGTAGCCCGTGTCACCGCAAAGTCCGGAACGTGCCTTCGAGTTCGATGGCTTAGAACCAGGGGAAGGCACGACCACGACGTGACCGTTGGGTCCAGATCGAGAAGGACGCCGACGTCGCGCGCAGCCTGCGTCCGGAAGACCGGATAGGCCGTGCACCGAACGACATTCCTCGGCGGGAAGGAAAGGGCGGACGCTTCCTCTCGGATGCTTGTTAACAACTTCGAGATGGAGTCTTGCCGATCAAGATTACGCTGGGCTTTGGGCATGAATACGCTTGTCCCGAAGCGGATGAAATCATCCGGGAATCCTTGGAATGCTCAGATCAAAGGAGTCAGCGTATGCGTATGTACGATGAACGTGTCTTCGCGCTGCGCTGCGGGCGCATCTGGGCGATTAGGGTGTGAGAAAACACGGTCATCATGAAAAGAACAAATAGCGAACTAAAAGGCAGAGTCAATACCAGATTTGCTTCGGGTGATATTGCCGATGCCCTTCCAGCCACCGGGCATGCTCCTCGGGAGTGGATAGGTCGCACCAGGAAACGGTGTGTAGTTCCGGCGCTCGGCTTTGCTCGAAATCGCGTAGCTCGTAAGTTCATGCAAATCAGGGAGCAAACGAACCGTGACGAGCCATCCCATCATAAAGCGTCTCGACATAACGCGCTTCAGGGGCATCGAACATCTTGAGTGGCGGCCTGCAAATGGCGTGAATGTTATGGTCGGCGGTGGCGATTCCGGAAAAAGCACGGTTCTCCACGCAATAGCTCTGCTTTTCAGCCCGACAAACGCGGTGCAAATTCTCGAAACCGACTACTTCAACCGACGAAGCGATGAGGGCTTCTCAATCGAGGCGACGGTCGAACTGCCCGACGAAATCGGCTTAGCCAACCTGCAACAGACGTTTTGGCCTTGGACGTGGGACGGGCAGGCCGGAGTCATTCCAGACGCCGACGCATCAGGCGGACAGGAAACCCCGGTCTATCGATTGCGTGTGCGAGGAACGAGCGAACTCGATCTCGCATGGGAGGTCGTCCAACCCAACGACGAGGTAGTCGCCTTGCCAGTTAGTCTGCGGCGCCGGGTCGGCGTCGTTCGCCTGACTAACGATGATCGCAATGATCGCGACCTTCGACTTGTCGCCGGATCGGCACTGGACCGGCTGCTTTCGAACGGCAATTTGAAGTCGAGGATCAGCCAAAAAATTTCGGAAGTGGATATCGATGCCGCCCTTCAGGAAGGCGAGACTGAGGCCCTGAGGGAGCTCGATAGCAAACTGCAGAAGGCAGGCCTGCCCCACGATCTCGCGCTTGGTCTCACGAGCAGCCAGGGACTGTCGATAGGTGCGCTCATCGGCTTGTTGGCCAGTCGCGACGATGTCATGCTTCCTCTCGCCAGTTGGGGGGCGGGTACGCGTCGCATGTCATCGCTCGAGATTGCTGGTAGCACCGAAGCAGCGACAAGGCTGACAATTATCGACGAGATAGAGCGAGGTCTGGAGCCTTATCGACTTCGGCAGCTCATCGTCAAATTGGACGAGGGCGGGGGTCAGTGCTTTGTAACAACCCACAGCCCGGTCGCCGTTGCTGCCGCCGGTCGCGGGGTATCGGCTTTGTGGTACGTCGATATCAAAGCAAAGATCGGATCGTTGCCTCGGGAAGCGATCGAGAACCAACAAAAGCGCGATCCAGAAACATTTCTGGCGAAGCTTCCCGTCATCGCCGAGGGCATAACCGAGGTCGGCTTTCTGCGGCGTATCTTTCAAACCGCGTTCGCCGCGCAACCTGAGTTTTTGGGGATAAGGGTCTGCGACGGTGGAGGTAACGACACGATGCTTGGCCTCTTGGAGGCTTTGCGTGATGCCGGATTGACACTGGGAGCGTTCTGCGACGACGAAGGAAGGTTCTCGGGTCGATGGAAGGCTATCTCCGAAGCACTAGGGCCACGGTTTTTCCAATGGCCGAAAGGGTGCTTGGAAGAGAATGTCATAAAACATATCGCAGACAAAAATCTAATGGCGCTCGCGCGTGACCCCGACGGGGCATCGGGTCGCAGGCTGCGCACGCTGGCAGTTCGATTGGACATCGCGGAAAAGGACGAAACGAGCATTCTGAAGGCTTGCGGCGCCCCCGAGATGCGATTTGCTAGACTTCGATCCGTCATCATCGCCGCAGCGACTGGCGACACGGAAGGAGCGCCGAACGACGAAGCAAAGAAGGAGTGGAAGAGCCACAGCCGGGAATGGTTCAAATCGCTTCAGGGCGGCAGCGAACTGGTGGACAAGGCGGTGCAGTTGAAAGCCTGGCCGAAGATTGAGACTGATATACTGCCGTTCATCAATGGACTGCGCGCCGCATTTGGACAGCCTGCTCTAGCCTTGGGGGCACTGAGGCCGTGAAAGACGATGAGATCGCCGATCTCCTGAGGTCGGAGATGCCGTTGGTTTTGATTGAAGCCCCAGCGGGATGCGGGAAAACGCATCAAGGAGCGATCTTCGCCGCAGAAACTGCGGCTCGCAACAAGCGGGGCCGACTTCTCATCCTCACCCACACGCACGCGGCGAGATCCGTGTTTGCCGGCCGGACCAAAAGCGGATCGGTCTCGATCAGGACGATCGACAGTTTCCTCACCGAGATCGCGACCGCTTATCATGCTGCTCTCGATTTGCCGCTGGATGTCGGCAGATGGGCACGCGAGAGCGGTGGATACGACGATGTCGCGAGGCGGTGTCGTCAATTTCTCGAAGGTTCTTCGATGGTCGCGAGCATGCTGGCCGACCGCCATCCGTGGATCGTCTGCGACGAGCACCAGGACGCGAGCGAAGACCAGCATCGGGCAATAATGGCGATCCATTCCGCGGGTGCCCGGGTGCGGGTCTTTGGCGATCCGATGCAGATGATCTTTGCGAAAACTGAAAAGGAAATCCAAAGGAACCTCAAGCGTTGGGAAGACCTCAAAGCGCGGGGCGTTTGGGGAGAACTCGAACATCCACATCGCTGGCATCCCCATTCGCCCGAGCTCGGTGAGTGGGTGCTGCAGGCTCGACACATCCTTCGCGATGGTGGATCGATTGATCTGACAGGTCGCTTACCGCGTGGTTTGGCGGTGCATATCGCCGAGAACTCCGCTCCCATCCCGAGAAATTCGATGAGCATGACGGCCGAACATCGCGCCCCCATAAACGCGCTCACACGCCGCGATCGATCATTGCTCGTGTTGGCTTCCGGAAACGAGCGCGTCGAGCATCTCAATGGCTTCTTCGGCCGATCAATGCCGATTTGGGAGGGACATACTCGCGATCATCTGACGGCATTGATCACGTGCGTCAGGTCGGCTTCGGGCGACGTCGGCACGATATCCGACGGTCTCTTGGATTTTGTCTATGCAACGACGGCGAGGTTCTCCGCATCGAGTCACGGAAATAGGCTGAAAGCCCAGATCGAGAACGGTTGCTCGAAGCGCGCGCGAGGCGCAACGGTTCATCTGCAGGTGATGGCGCGGCATTTGATCGATGAACCAGATCATCGTGGCATAGCGAAGGTCCTCCTTAAACTGACCGAGCTCGTTCGGGCTAAGGAAGAGGGCTTCGCGGAAGTCGCCCTGGATCTCAAGAGCGAAATCCGTGAAGCAATCCAGATAGGGCGTTTTTTGAATGCAGACGAGGGGTTTGCAGAGGTCTCGCGCCGCCGCTCGTTCACCCATCCGAAACCGGCACCACGAAGCCTCAGTACAGTCCACAAATCCAAAGGGCTGGAATGCGACCATGCGTTGATGATGCTATGCGACAAGCAATCGTTTTCGAACAGCCTTTACAAGCGACGTGTGTTCTATGTCGGTATCAGTCGTGCCAAGAAAGCGCTCGCTCTCGTTATATCTCGCAACGACCCAGTTCCATTTCTCTCCATGTAAATCCCGCTCGTTGAACATGGCGAGCATCACAGCTTTCTCCAAATTCAGCCGTCTTGACACCTCAATCGCGGATTCCTTCCTTTCGCTGTAGCGGTCTGTCAGATGCGCCGAGATGCCCCGAGTGAGCAGTGTGAATTTCACCAACTCCTCGGCGACGTCAACGATCCGATCATAATAGGGGGACGGCTTCATCCGTTTCGACGACTGCGTCCACATGGCGGCCTTAACCAGCTTGCAGAATAAGCCGCGATTGTTCCCATCAATGCGTAGCTTGAGAAACCTTATCCGGAGTGATACAGTATTTCCTCGGGCCATCGACAACCACCCGATGAGCCTTCGAGGCCAAGCGTTGTTTCTCTCCATTTCGGAGTTGGAACATGTCTTGTGCCAGCGCGACTTCTGCATCGATAAATCACGCGAAACTCAAAACGACGTCACGCCAACGCCTAAAGCGGCCTTGGCTGCGCCTCTTTGGACGGTTGACGGCATTTTCTCGGTATTTTGAGCGACTGAACTCGCGTCCAGAACTGCTCGACCTCAATGACCATCTGCTCGCTGACATCGGTCTATCGAGGCAGGATGCCGGCCAAGATACCCTCAGGTCCTGTCGGACGCAGCTAACATTGTGGCATGTCCACTGATGACGGCGTTCGCGTTCCGTAAAAGCATGTCCTGACGTCCAGTACGTAAATCGCGAAAATCTTTAACGTAGCGCACCGATGACGCCTGCGATCGTTGATCGGCTCGAAGATTGAAGCTGGCCGAGGAATCACGACATTCCTTGTGCCGTCCTTTTTGAGGCTGGTAATCGATTTCGCACCGTTCATGATCGCAGTGGTGAAAGTCACCGTGTCCCCGTAGCGGAGCGCGTCGAACAACAATCCGTCCTGCAATCGGAAGTCTTGGGTCGAATTTGCACCGACGGTTCCAGAAGGGGCCACACAAAGTCATAGGAAAAGTAACCAGCGCTGCCGCATGCGTCGCTAGGCGGTCGCGCGGCGGACCATGTTGACATGAGATGGGTCGGGATACCGGATCGATCTTGTCTTCCGCAAATCTCCACCAAGCGTATGTGACGGATATTCTCCGAACATGTCGCGGTAGTCGCCGGCGAAGCGTCCAAGATTTATGAAGCCATACTGCATGGCAACATCGGCGATTGTCGCCATGCGTGGGTCTGCTTCGAGCAAGGCGGTATGTACCGAACACAATCTCTTGCGCCGTAAAAACGTGACGGGTCCCATGCCGAATGTTTCATGGAAAGCTCTGTGGAGACTCCGTCTAGAAACCTTCAGCCTGTTACAGACTTCCGAAATATGGATTGGCTTCAGGCTGTTTCGATCGACATAGTCTTCCACCTCTCGCACGATTTTAAGCGCTGACGCCAGAGGACCAAGCGCTTCCGCCGGAACGTTGCGGACGACAGGAAGTGTCATCATCTCGATAATCGCGCGGCGCCAAAACGCGATGGCGTCGTCCGTCAGAATCGAATGCATGGCCATCGCCTGTCGCAATATGTCCAGAAGACGCGGAATGAAACTCGAGTCCGGGACGCCGCGCAGGTGGATCTTCTTCCAGGATTCCAGATCGCAAATGCGAGGCTCCTGCGCGAAAAAGGAAAGTATGTCGCTGTCGGACAGCGATATGGTCAGGATGGACGCTCCTCCAAAGTATCGTCCTCCATATTCGACGCCCGGAGGAGTGACCAAGACGTCGCCCACGGCCATGTCGCGGGACCAGTGTACGACACGCCCCTCTGTCGATGTCAGCATTCCGATCGTTGTCCGATCCGGACTCAGGATTCCCCGTGTTCTCACGCCGACCGAGAACGAGCCGACATTGACGGGCAGGCCGTCGATCGTGAGATTTGAAATGAAGCCGCTGACACGGCCCGGATCGAGCTGGATCACTTCACTGCTGGCTCCCTTGACCGTCGAGGCGAGCTCTTCAAAGTTTGTAAGCTGCAGCGTCTTGACCGATATGCCCATCGACCCCCCCATTCCGTATCGGAAATAACCTGAAGAGCCTCCAGCGGGCGCTCCACGTTGCGACGGCCTTAGAACTTGGCTTTGATGGTGCGTCCCTGGGAAAGAGCCATGGCGTTCGTATCGATCGCGACAGGAACCGAGACCGTGAAATATCCGGCCGTACCTTCCATGCGATTGACTGCGTCGAACTCGCGGTAGACCTTGAGCCGCGTCGAGACTGGCAACTTTCCTATCTCGAATGTGTAGCCGATCGATCCCCCCAGCGCCACGACCCGCCCTTCGTAGCCGCCTAGACGGGCTCCCGTGCCGGAATCAGCGGTGAGCTGTTGGTAGTAGTAACCAACGAGGCCGAGCGTGAATTCTTTGGTGATGTATTTCGTTGCGGCCCATTCGAGATGAAATTCATCGCCACTCTTATAATCTGTGGCCGTATTGGTCTGGTTGAATGTCACGCCCATCGCCGCAGACAAATCCCAGCCGATGGCAGGATCGAGCCATGTAAAAGTGCCGAACACATCCAGTGCCGGTCGGTTGAGCGAGGCATTCGATAGCTGCCCGGCGACATAGGTTCCCGATGGGATGACGCCGCCGACGCCGAGTTGCCAGTGGAAGTTTCCGGCATGCCATCCAACGAAGGACTGCAGGAAAAAGTCGCTGAGATTGGCCTGTGAGTCCGTGACGTTCAAGCCAATCGGACCGAATCGTGGAGAGTTTACGAGGAGACTTGCATTCACGCGCGGTTCGCCGACGGGGACCGTCAGCGAGAAGGCAAGATCGCCGCCAAGAATTTTGGCTGGCGTGACCCAGAGGGTCGTCGGCAACTCGATCCAGCTTTGAGCTGAAACATTTGCAACGAGGAGACCGCCCGTCGGCAAAGTGCGTCCGCCGCCGAGTTTCCCATCGTAATAATAGAAATCATTCTGGAAGAAGACGCCGGGTGGCGGCGTTATGCCCGCGCCGGTGGCATGCGACCCCAACAGAAAAACACCGACGCCGCCTTCGGCTGCCATCACTGGCGACAAGCATGAGAACGACACCACCGAGGAAATGGCAGCAGCAAGAAACCGAGCGCGCATCGCAGAACCCCACCGACAAGCGGACTACAAATCGAGACAGAATCAACATACGCGGAAATATTTGTTCGTCACGACAATTCATCTGCGGGCGTGATCCGGCTATCGACTGTTGCAAAAGAGCGTCGTGATCGCGAAATTTTATCAATATTGTTTGGACAGTTTGTAAGGCCTGCGACGAAATATCTTAAGCCTACGTCCTGCAGAAGATAAGATTGGCACAAACTGGACATCACAAAATTGCAGAGCTTCTCTAAACTCACCAGTACATAAGGAGGAGGAGCTGCTCCGGCAGCTCGCATGCTTTTGTTAATAGGGAAGAAACGCTGACGTAGATGCGCCTGCCTGACGGCGCGCGCCAGTACACATAAGGGGTGCCAATGAACTGCGTATCACTTGCATCTATCAAAAATGGCCGTGCTGGTCGCCTTCTACTCGCCGTGACGATTGTTACGTCCGCGCTTGCCATAAATATCTCTGATGGGTCGGCGATGGGGGTCGTCCCGACATCGACCTCCCTGTTGCGACACGATAGGGAGAGCGCAATCGTTCCAATTGTCGTTGTGCGACGCGGCGCTGCGGCGCGACGAACAACAGTCGTCGGACCGCGCGGCGGCGTGGCAAGCAGGACCGTGGTGCGCCGCGGAGCCGTCGTGCGGCCCGGCGTGGTACGGCCCGGAGCGTGGGTACGGCCGACCTGGTATCGTTGGGCACCGGGCGGTGCGATTGCTGCAGGCGCTGCGCTGGGTTTTGTCACTGCGGCAACTGCGGTCGCGTGGGCCGGGGCTCCGCCGGCGCCGGGCTACTGCTGGTACTACACCGACGCGAGCAGGCAACAAGGATTCTGGGACGTTTGCCCGCGCTAGTGCCGCAAGCAAGCCGGTGGGAATGCCATGGATGTAGCATCGTTGTTGGACGAGACTGCTGACGGGTCTGTTGTCAATGGTGTGCGCAGCCGCGACATGGTGAGGATTTCCGGCGGCACGTTCCTGATGGGATCGAACCGCCATTATCCGGAAGAGGCGCCCGCTCATCGGGTCAGCGTGAGCGCGTTCTCGATAGATGCAACGCCTGTCACGAACCGCCAGTTCAAGGCTTTTGTGAAAGCGACTGGCTACGTCACGACGGCGGAGATAGCTCCCGATCCCAAGGATTATCCGGGTGCGCTGCCGCATATGCTTTATGCGGGGTCGTTGACCTTCATGCCGCCGCCCAGCGGCGTCGTCGATCTGCGCGACTGGAGCCAATGGTGGTGCTTCCTCAAAGGCGCGGACTGGCGACATCCATACGGTCTCGGAAGCAACATCAATGTCCTGGACAACCATCCCGTTGTCCATGTCTCGTTTGCCGACGCGGCGGCTTATGCGGCATGGGCCGGGAAAGAGTTGCCGACCGAAGCGGAATGGGAGTTTGCCGCACGCGGCGGCCTCGACGACGCTGAATTTGCCTGGGGCGACGAGTTCACGCCCGCTGGCCTGCATCTTGCCAACACGTGGCAAGGCGAATTTCCAATCCGGAATGACGTTGACGATGGCTACGTACGCACATCTCCCGTGAAGGCGTTCCCGCCGAATGGCTTCGGCCTGCACGACATGATCGGAAATGTGTGGGAGTGGACCAGCGACTGGTACACACCCGGGCACGAAGCCGATGCGCCGAAGGCCTGCTGCATACCGCAAAACCCGCGCGGCGGACCGGAGGACGCCAGCTATGACCCGCACCAGCCGGACATCCGTATTCCCCGCAAGGTACTGAAGGGCGGCTCGCACCTCTGCGCGCCGAACTACTGCCGCCGTTATCGCCCGGCAGCGCGCCATGCCGAGCCGATCGATACGTCGGCAAGCCATGTCGGCTTTAGATGCATCATTCGAAACTAGCACCAGACGTACGTTTTCTTTGAAAGATGGAGACTTGAATGGCCAGCGACGTCCGAACGGAACAGCCCAAAGAAGCCTTATCGCGAGACGCGGAAAACCATGCGCTCAACCGCAGAAACCTGTTGCTGGGCAGTTCAGCGATTGTCGCGGCTGTAACGCTTACATCTGCCGCACTGGCTCAGGCGCAGAAAGCGGCCCCAATCGCCAGTTCGGCACGTCGACCGAACATCCTGCTGATCCTGGCAGATGATATCGGGTGGTTCGATGTGGGGGCCTATAACCGCGGAATGATGGGCGGGGCGACCCCCAACATCGATCGCATCGCCTCAGAAGGCGCGCTGCATACCGATCATTACGGTCAGGCGAGTTGCACGGCCGGACGCGCGGCATTCATCACCGGGCAGATTCCCATGCGCACCGGCATGACCACTGTTGGCATGCCGGGCGCCAAGCAGGGACTACAGGCTGAAGATCCTACCATCGCCGATCTGCTCAAACCCTTGGGCTACATGACGTGCCAGACCGGCAAGAACCACCTTGGCGACCGCAACGAACATCTGCCGACTGTGCATGGCTTCGATGAGTTTTATGGCAACCTCTATCATCTCAACGCAGAGGAGGAGCCTGAGCAGGACGACTATCCGAAGGGAAACGAGAAATTCAAGGAGACGTTCGGTCCCCGCGGCGTTCTCGAATGCAAGGCCAC
Organism: Tardiphaga robiniae; assembly: GCF_013359755.1. Classification (GTDB taxonomy): domain Bacteria; phylum Pseudomonadota; class Alphaproteobacteria; order Rhizobiales; family Xanthobacteraceae; genus Tardiphaga; species Tardiphaga robiniae. The sequence continues at coordinate 295,497 of NZ_JABMCJ010000093.1, forward strand.
CGACCGGGACGATCCGACCGAGGACCGGCGCTTCGGCCGGGTCGGCAAGCAGACCATCAAGGATACCGGACCTCTGACACGAGAGCGCATGACGACTGTCGAAGATGACCTGCTTGGGCGTTCGACGGACTTCATGGATCGCGCCACCAAGGCAGGGAAGCCGTTTTTTCTCTGGCACAATACGACGCGCATGCATGTCTGGACACGTCTCTCCAAGCGATGGGACGGCAAGACCGGGCTTGGGCTGTACTCGGACGGCATGCAGGAGCTTGATTACGTTGTTGGCGGTCTGCTGAAAAAACTGGATGATCTCGGCATCGCCGACAACACGCTGGTGATTTTCACGACCGACAATGGCGCAGAGAAGTTCACCTGGCCGGACGGCGGCACATCACCGTTCCGGGGTGAAAAGGGACTCGGTTGGGAAGGTGGCTTTAGAGTCCCGTTCCTGATCCGATGGCCCGGCAAGATCCAGCCCGGCCGTGTCTTCAACGGAATCACGTCGCATGAAGACGTGCTTCCGACGGTCCTCGCCGCAGCAGGTGAGCCTGACGTAGTCGCGAAGTGCAAAGCGGGCTACGCGGCTGGGGAAAAGACGTACAAGGTGCATCTCGATGGCTTCAACCAACTGCCCTACCTGACGGGGGAAGCCAAGGAGTCGGCGCGTGACCAGTTCGTCTACTACGGAGAGACCAGTCTCTACGCCATCCGTTACAAGAACTGGAAGGTCCACTTCGAGACAAAGGACGACTGGTTCGCAGGACACTCGGCCGCACCGACGGTGCCGCAGCCGGTCAATCTCCGCTCGGACCCGTTCGAGCAACACATGCAGGCGCCGAACTATCCGAATTATGCGGTCAACAAGCTCTGGACCGTTCTGCCGATTGCGGCCCTGGTCGAACAGCACCTTGCAACGTTCAAGGACTTCCCGCAGCGGCAATCCCCCATCGACGTCGATGTCAATGCGATGATGAAGCGCGTGATGGCGGCGGCCGCAAAAGTCAGAGGCGGAAACTAGCCTGAGTGCTCTGTTGAGCAACGAAGAGATGGCGGCGAATGAACGCCGCCATTAAACTTGGGAGGCAATCCATGAACAAGAAATTCTCGTGCAAGGCACTTCTCCTTGGTGCAATGGTCGGGATGTCCAGCCCGGCCTATGCGCAGGTCCCGCTGACCAGCTATCAAGACAGTAAGGGCTTTATCGATGTCCAGGCGCTGACATGTGCCCAGCTCATCAACACCTATCAGGAAGACGCGGACACGCTCGCCGCATGGTATAGCGGCTGGTACAACGGCCTTGCCAAGAAGCATTTCGCCCATATCACGCGGGCGAAATCCGGCGAACACCATCTCATCCTCTACTGTCGTGCTAATCCGCAGTTGAAGATCATCGAGGCCATCGACGTTCTGCTCAAGAACGAAGCCTCAAAATAATCCGCGTATAACGTTTGAAGGTCAGCGATGCGTCGTGTCATTCACCTCATTTCATCTGTCGTATTCTGGATCTGCGCATCGTCAGCCTATGCCCAGTCAGATGCGTTGCCATCCTGGAACGACGGTGGAACAAAACAATCCATCGTTGATTTTGTGGCGCGCGTGACAGCGCAAGGCAGCGCTGATTTCGTGCCGGTGGAGCAGCGAATTGCTGTCTTCGATAATGACGGGACGCTGTGGTGCGAACAGCCGATCTACTTTCAATTCGCGTTTGCATTCGATCGCATCAAGGCCATGGCGGCGCAGCACCCTGAATGGAAGACGACCCAACCCTACAAAGCGATCCTGGACGGCGATATGAAGGCATTCGCGGCGTCAGGCGAAAAAGGCCTGCTGCAAATCGTAACTGCCGCCCACAGCGGCATGACGACCGACGAGTTCTCGAAAGCGGTCATCGAATGGACGACAACCGCCCGGCATCCGCGCTTTAACCGCCCTTATACCCAGCTCGTCTATCAGCCGATGCTCGAACTGCTGGCCTATCTGCGCGCCAACGGCTTCAAGACCTTCATCGTGTCGGGTGGCGGCATCGAATTTATGCGGCCATGGGTGGAAAAGATTTACGGCATCCCGCCGGAGCAAGTGGTCGGCTCGTCTGGCACTGTCGCGCTCCAAATGGATGCCGGCGGCAAGCCATCACTTCTCAAGACACCCAAAATTGAGTTCGTCGATGACGGGCCGGGCAAGCCCGTAGGCATCAACCGCTTCATCGGCCGCCGTCCGATCTTCGCGTTCGGCAATTCGGATGGTGATCTGCAGATGCTGCAATGGACAGCGGCAGGCGGAGGCGCGCGATTCATGGGATTGGTGCGCCATACCGATGCCGAGCGCGAGTACGCCTACGACCGGCAATCGAAGATCGGAAAGCTGGACAAGGCATTGGACGAGGCCACTGCGAAAGGGTGGAAGGTCGTTGATATGAAGAAGGACTGGAAGACGATTTTTCCTTGAGATGATCGGATTACGGAAGTTCCAGAGCAGAAGCTCATGACATGAGATAGTGACCTTGAGTGGCATCGATATCTTCGCCTGGATCGTTCTGATCATCATGGTCGCCAGCGCGATTGGGGTAGTCTGCATCGCTGGCTGGCTGCCGGGGCACATCGCCGCCACACGCGGCCATCCATGGGCGGAGGCCGTGACGGTGGCCGGCTGGATCACGTTGATCTGCGGATTTGCGCTGTGGCCGATTGTATTGGTTTGGGCCTATGTAGACGTGCCCGCGCCGCCCAGAACGAAGCAATCCTGATGGGCGCCGCGATCATCAACACTTATTTGGTGCTGCTCTTTCTACTGGTGCATTTCAGGTTCGTCCGCTTCAACCTGTTTTGGAAACTGTCTCCCTTCATTGTGGCGTTGCTGGTCCTGTTCGGCTTGCTGGTGCCGATGGGGTGGGGGGCGCCGCAAGGTCCTGCCGTCGTCATCCGCAATTCCGTTGCCATCGTTCCTGATGTCGCGGGTGAAGTGATCGAAGTGCCCGTTGCGGCGAACGTTACGCTGAAGGCAGGAGACGTGCTGTTCCGGATAGACCCAACGCCCTACGCCGCCCAAGTGAAAGCGATCCAGGCGCAATCGACGCTGGCCGACCAGCGCCTGGCCCAGATGACACAACTGTTCGATCGTAACGCCGGTCGCGGCTTCGACGTCGAGCAGCGGCAAGCCGAAGCCGATCAGGCGAAAGCTCAGCTCGAAGGCGCGCGTTGGAATCTGGAGAAGACGACGGTGCGAGCGCCGGCAGACGGCTATGTCACCAACCTGGCACTGCGTAAAGGGGCACGCGTCGCCAATTTGCCGCTCGCGCCAGTGATGGCCTTCATCGATACGTCGCAAACCATCATCGGCGTCGAGATTGCGCAGAACGATGCACGCTATGTCAAACCCGGTCAGTCCGTCGAGGTCACGTTCAAGTTCATGCCGGGCAGGGTCTATGACGGCAAAGTCGAGAGCGTGCTTCAGGCCATCGCCACCGGGCAGGTGCAGACATCGGGCGCCGCTGTGACGCCGAAGACGATTCAGACCACGCCTTTCGTGGTGCGCGTCGTGCTTGACGATGCCGCGTTCGCTCATTCACTGCCGGCTGGAAGCACGGGCGACGCCGCGATCTTCACCGACAGACTTCAGGTCACGCATGTCGTCCGGCGAGTCCTGCTGCGGCAAACCGCGATTACGAACTACGTCAATCCGTTCTAGCCAAACACGTATCAACGCGCGCAGGTCGGGAGGCCACGATGTCAGCAGCCAATCCGACCCGCTTTCGTGTCGGATTTCGCACGTCTATCATCGTGCTGTTCGTCGGAATTGTGTTGTTCGTCGGTCTGGCGCTGGTCTATCTCGCCTTCAGCCGGGTCACATTGATCACGCGGTCCGCGGCGAGCTCATTCATGGACAGTGTCGCCGAACTTGCCGCCGACCGTGTCAATGGCCAGCTTAAGACGGTACGGGACAGTCTTGATATCCTCCAGGGGCTGACCTCGGTCCAGTCCGCCGCCATCCAGGACAACCCGCGATTACATATCGTGTTGGCGTCGATGCTGCGCAACAACAAACAGCTCTATAATCTCTACATGGGTTACGACAACGGGACCTTCCTGGAGATGGACTTCATCGATCGCGGAGGTGAGGGGGCAAGAAGCCGACTGGCTGCGCCGCACGATGCCACCTTCCGGCTCGTCATCATCGCAAAGAGCGGCAATGATGGCCTGACATCCACCATCACTTTTCTGTCCGACGCGTTGGTCCCCGTCAGTCAGCGTCCGGGTCCGACCGATTACGATCCGCGCAGTCGTCCGTGGTTTAGGGACGCCTTCGGTCCGAATCCCAGCCTGCTGACGGAGCCGTATTTGTTCTTCGCGACCGGAGAGATCGGCTACACGGTGCGGATGCCGATCGCCGAAGGCTTCAAAGGCGTGGTCGCTGGCGATATCCTGCTGAGCGAAGCCGAGACCATGCTGCGCAAACAGCAGCTCGGCAAGTCCGGACTGGCGTTCCTGTTCGACGATGCCGGCCGCGTGCTGGTCCATCCCGACATGTCTCAATTTATTTCCCATGCGGGAGGCGGACGATTGAGCGAGCTGCCGCGCCTTGGTGATATTGATAAGGCAGGCGTCTCGTCCGCCATCGATGCCTGGAAACGAACCGGTGTAGCGCAACAGTTCTTTCACGACAGCGATGGGCGAGTATATGCGGCGGCGTTCCGTCCCATCGAGATGTCCGGTTCCGCAAACCTGCGGTTGGGGCTGTTTGCTCCCATCGACGAGTTCTACGCCAAAATCGAGTCGGAGCGACGCGCCCTGTTTCTTGCTGCCGTCGGTCTGGTGCTGGCGGTGCTTCCGATCGCGTTTGGGCTGGGCTCTATGCTGTCGCGATCATTGGGGGCGCTCGCACGCGAGACAGATGCCATCCAACGATTTCAGTTCACCGAAACAGCGAAATGGCATTCGCCCATTCGCGAAATTGACGAACTGAGCCGTTCGGTCTTCACGATGCGTACGCTTGTCCAGACATTCTCCCACTTTGTGCCCAAACTCCTCGTCCAGCAGCTCGTCGAAACTGGAAGCGCCATGAAGTTGGGAGGAGCTCGGCGAGAGATAACCGTTCTATTCACCGACGTGGAGAATTTCACGGGAATGACCGAAGACAGAGACCCGACCGATGTCATGACCTTCACTTCGCGCTACTTCGCAGCAATGTCGGAGGCCATCATGGCGCACAATGGCATTGTCGATAAATTCATCGGCGATGCCGTGATGGGCATCTGGAATGCGCCTGTGCAGGATGACAACCATGTCCAGGACGCGTGCGCAGCGGTGCTCGCCTGCATCGAAGCGAATGCGAGGCTGAACGCAGAATTTGAACGCGAGGGATGGCCAGCCTACCGCACTCGCTTTGGCTTACATGTGGGGGAGGCCGTTGTCGGAAATATCGGATCGCCCGACCGAATGAGTTATACGGCGCTCGGCGCCACCGTGAATCTTGCTGCTCGTCTTGAGGCTCTCAACAAGAACTATGGGACATCTGTTCTCGTCAGCAGTGAAATTAAACAGCGAACGGAGGCGTTCTACCTCTTCCGCCATGTGGACGTGGTGAAGCCCAAAGGCTTCGCAGCAGAGGTAAGTATCTACGAATTATTGGACTGCCGTCGGTCAAGGGATAACGATTGATTCGGGCTTAGTGCATCGAACGCGGGAAGAATTGGGACGAGATGGATGAGCGGGCGGGGAGCTCGGGAGGACCGAAGGCGAAGCCCCAATAGATGGTAGCTTCGCCGACTTCACAATCCCTAGAATTTCAGCCCCGTCGGCTCGACGGCGACGATCTCGGAATCCAGACTATTTCTCCAGTCATACGAGCCGATCGGATTTTCCGATTCTTCCGGATCCCAGCGTCCCTCGGGTTCATGTTCCGGTGGAAGCGAATCCGTTTGACCCGCCTCTCGCAGGAGACGATGCCGACAACGGTCGCGCCAATGCATCGCTTCTTTGTTCTCCGTTGGAGACAAAAGATCGAGAATGCGCTGCGGGCAGAAATCTGACACTGGACCTTCGTCTTCAAGAATGCCGCTGAGCTCGTACATGTTCTCGCCCGATGCAGGCTTGGGCATGACCAGAAGAACGCCACCATCGACGACGTCGCCGGTCTGCAACGCAATGGCTACGCTGTGTTCGCCACGGTCGTTGTAGTAAATTTGGAAATCGAGGACGTCGTCGCCGAACTCTTCGTCCAGATGGGCCTCGATGGCCTCGCCGATGTCCCCAGATATCTCGACGGTTTCGCGCATGTCGAACGCATTGCCCATATGAATTCCTCCCTCTGCCTCCCGCGAAAGATAGCGAGGTCTGGCGCAAGCAACGAAACCGCTCTGACGCGTGAGGAACTCGCTCATGCGAGCTTTGGATTGGAGTGTCGAATCGTCCTAGATTCCACCGACCACGTAGGCTGGACAGCATCTGAAATGCGAGTGGAAACGCCCCTGAAATGACGCGCCACGCGCCCAGAAAGTTCTCAGACGGCTCCGCTGAATTGGTTTATGCGATCGACGCCGCCGGTAAGATTCGACACATTTCCGAAGTCGAACGGGGATACGCCTGCGACTGCACATGTCCGGCCTGCGGAGCGATGCTGAACGCCAGGAAGGGCCCCGACAATGTCCACCATTTCGGGCATCGCTCGTTTTTCTCGTGCGCCAACGGCCCTGAAACGGCGCTGCACAAACTGGCTAAGGAGATTATCTCGACGGAGCGAAGACTGCTCGTTCCAGAAGTGAAGGCTATATTTGGAGAGCAGTCCTCGCTGATACACCAGAGAAAGCTCGTCTGCTTTGACGAAGTCGTCGAAGAGGCCCGGCATCTGAGCCAATTGGTGCCGGATATCCATGCCAAACTGGACGAGCACCATCTCTTCGTCGAGATCTACGTGACGCATGCATGCGATGAACTGAAACGCGAGAATCTCCGAGCCAATGGCGTCGCCGCTGTCGAGATCGACCTGTCTCGGCTTCGAAGAGACTCGGAGAGGTCCGTGGTTCGGGATGCGGTCATCGAAAAGGCTGACCGACAGTGGCTATTTCATCCGAGGATAGACGCCGCGGTTGATGCAATGCGAATAGCACACAGGGCAAAAGTGAATGCACAGCGAAAGCAATTCGACGATGAGGTTTCAGTCCGTCTCCGCAGGTATGATGCCGGTCTGACGGAGTTGGCAATTCGAAAGGTCGCCTCACCCGACAACACCAAGGAATTCTTCAGGATTGGTCTCGGCAATCACATCGGTTGCTCGCTTGGCGGATCGGGCGGCTTCACGGTGACCGAGAGGGAGTGGCAGTACCGCGTTCTCCGTGTATTCATTCCGAAAGATGACGTGCGGCGCTCTTTCCGCCATCAGGCGATCTTCGAGTGGATCAAGGACAAAAAGCTTCTGCGCGCTGGTTTCCATTATGTGAGACCTGAGCTGGAGGAAGCGATGCGAGAGCGTAACTCTCAGTTCCTGAGCCCGTACCGAGCCATTGAGGCCTATCTTGATGAGCTCGTTGGTCGCGGTGTGCTTCAAAAAATCAAGTCATATTCGCTTTCGGAGGCCGTGTTCACGAAGCTCATGGACTTGCGCGAAAGCATTGATCGGAAACACCAGCGTAGGACGAGCCTGGTCGAGCGCATTGAAAAACTCCTAGAACGCCTGCCGGAGAGCGAACTGGATGATTTCTCTTTGAACGACTGGATGTGGCAAGTTCAAGAGGACGGCATGTCGTTCGGCGAGGCCATCGAGGCCGACGACGAGAGCTTCGACGCGATGCTCGTACCGCTCCGCAAGATCGAAGCGATGATGTTCCGGAAGGGCGCTGCGGTCGCGTATTCATTGGGGCTTCCTATCGGTGCCGAGCAGGCACGCCAGATGGAAGCAAGAAAACGGGAAGCGGACGACAGGGAGGCAGCAAAGCAAGCGGAGGCGGTCCGTCGGGAAGAGGCTTTACAGAAGGCCGCTGCCGACCGTGGCGATGCTCTCGGGCTTACCGCAGCAAAGCACGGAGACGAATGGGTCTCCTGGATAACCATCGGACAGCCCGAACTCGACGGAATGACGCCGTTGGCCGTTGCTATTTTGGGACAGGAGGGCGCGGATAGGGCGCGCCGTCTGCTTCAAAGCCTCATCGAGAGGCGCGACGAAGAATGCGCCAGAAACGCCGAGATTGAGAGATGGAAATCCGAACTCGAGCGGGAGGTCTTCGGGCTTCTTAAAGACAGGACCCAGCCATTCTTGGATTCGCCATATGCTCTCGGACCAAGTGGAAAGAAAGTGAAGCCGCGGGACTACTGTGTGTCGAAGGAAACGTTTGAGGAATGCCTCAAATTGGCAACGAGCATAGCAAAAAAGAAACGATAGGTTCTGACCGACCTCTGGAAGGAAATTTACTTCGCCGGCGCAGCACTGGACGCCGGGGCGACCTGATCGACGACTAACCGGGCAGGGCTGCAGAAGTACACAACAGCGAAAACCGCAAGGGCATCCGCACTACCAAACTCGTGCTTGGTGCAAGGTTACAGCTCTTTTGGCGTCTTACGGTGCCATAAACGGCTTTTGAGGAGGCTTAAGCTACCATGCCGCCGCGAAGCCGGTTCACCACCGCGCCGCCGTTTGCCGTCGAAGATGCAAGCCAAACCCGTCGACTACGCTGGTCAAGGATTAGACGACCGACGATCCACGAATCCGGAAACGCTCGCCACGAGGAGCCAGCGGCCCTCTAAGGCGAACACCCATGGGCGATCAGCATAATTCACTTGTGATCGCACAGCAGAATAAACGTGTACCTGCACGAATTTGCCCGCCAAAACGCGTCCGCCTTTTGTGGGGTGACGCGGCTGTCTTATGTGGTCGATTGAATCCCACAACCAGCTTCAGAGGATCGTCAGCCAGGGCCGACGGAGCCAGCGAGCAAACGCGTCGATCATATGTGGGGTAGCGCGACGATCATTTGCGATGAAATGCAGACTTATGTGGGGATCAACATTAAGAGAACTGAAACTGGGACCACACGCCAATATCTCTGATTCGCATAAGGTATATTATGGAATATATTATCCCATAGCGATCCCAGAGACTTAGCTCAAATTGTTGCGATATCCAGTCGACCGACCAGCCATTCGAGCCAGTTTGTGGCCCCACATCATTGCGGCCCATATAACCTCAGCCGCCGAAATATCTGACTTGATCGAGGTCCGCGATCAATCCCGGCTGCGTTGGTTGCCAGTCGAGTCGCTGCTGCGTCCAGTCGCTGGATGCCGGCGCATCCATCGATGCGAAGCCTGCGAACCAGCCGAAGTGATCGGCGGCTTCAGCCGGCGATTTCGAGACGATTGGCAGGTTCAGGTGCCGACCGATGACCTCGGCTATCTCACGGAATACGACGCCTTGTTCGGCGCTGGCGTGATACCGAATGTCGGCGGAACCGTGCTCGAGGACGAGCCTGTAGAGCCGGGCGACGTCCAGCCGATGTGCGGCGGGCCAGCGGTTGAGACCGTCGCCGAAGTAGGCCGAGGCGCCCTTCTCCCGCGCGATATTGATCAGCATCGGCACGAAGCCATGGTCGCCATCGCCATGGACCGATGGCGGCAGCCGGACCGACGAAGTACGCACGCCGCGTGCCGCCAGACGTTCGGCGACCTGCTCCGATACGCGCGGGCTTGGCGACGCGCTCGACGGGCCCATGTCTTCGGTCGCCAGACGTCCGGGCGCGATGAAGGCCATGCCCGAAGTTACGATCAAGGGCCGCTCGGAGCCTGCCAGCACATCGCCAAGCGTCTCGATGGCACGTGCGTCGATCGCGCAGTTTTCCTTGAATTTCGAGAAGTCGTGGATGAAGGCCGTATGGATCACGCCGTCTGAATTGGCAGCCCCGGACCGTAGGCTGTCCAGATCTTCCAGATCGCCGCGATGTATCTGGGCACCCGCGTCGGCCAGCGCCTTGGCAGATGTATCCGAGCGCGCGAGACCGAGCACCTGATGACCGGCGCCGATCAATTCCTGAACCACCGCAGATCCGACAAAGCCCGAAGCACCGGTAACGAAGACACGCATGTGATATTCCTCTCGTGAATGCGCGGATGTATCGGTCCTGCGGTACAGTGCGTGAAGCCGTGACGTTATACGGGTATGGCGACTAACAGGCTGAGCATGACGGTCACCGAAACAACTTCCGGCGCTGGCTCCAATCCGCTTGGCGCTTATCTCAGGGATCGCCGCGCCAGGCTCGATCCCGTGGCGTTCGGTTTTTCGTCCGAGCGCCGCCGCACGCCGGGCCTGCGGCGCGAGGAAGTCGCGCAGCGCGCCAATGTCAGCGCCACCTGGTACACATGGCTGGAACAAGGACGCGGCGGCGCGCCATCGGCCGATGTGCTCGACCGGATTTCACGCGCACTGGAATTATCGACAGTCGAGCGCGAGCATCTGTTTCTGCTGGCGCAGCACCGGCTACCCGAGGTGCGCTTTGCGCCGTCCGATATCGTCACACCGACGCTGCAGCGCGTGCTGGATTCGATGGAGTTCAGCGCTGCCGTCGTGCGCAATGCGACCTGGGACATCGTGGCCTGGAATCGTGCGGCACTGGCCGTGCTTGGCGACTATCCGAACATCGCGCCCGAAGACCGCAACGTCCTGCGCATCCTGTTCTGTCGTCCGAATGTCCGCACCAAGATGCCGGACTGGGAGAATGATGCACGTTTCGCCGTGGCGGCATTTCGCGCCGACATCACGCGCAGCGGCGCGTCGCAGCGCGCCCAGACATTGATCGACGAGCTCTGCCGCATCAGCCCCGACTTCGCAGCCATGTGGCATGACAACGATGTCGGCAGTTACGGCGAAGGCCGCAAGCATGTGAACCATCCCGTCGTCGGGCCATTCACGATGAGCTATTCGACATTTTCGGTCGACGGTCAGCCGAATTTGGGCATGGTGGTCTATACGCCGGAGACGGCTGCAGATGCCGAGCGGATGAAGGCGCTGATCGCGGCGAAGGGCTAGGTGCGTAGCGACAATCTCGTCATTCCGGGATTCGTCATGACCGGCTTGCCGGTCTAGACGAAGGCCCGGAATCTCGATGTGTTTTCACTAGGTCGGGATTCCGGGTTCGCGTGCGCGAAAGTACGCCCGCGCCCCGGAATGACGAGTTTCTTGCTACGGATATTTCGGCAGCAAGCCATGCGCGGCGAAGCCGCCATCGACGTTGAGAATGTGGCCCGTCACGAAGCTCGACTTGCTGTCATCCAGCAGGAACATCGCGGCACCAGCGACCTCCTCCGGCTCGGCATAACGCCGCTGCGGCACCACCTGCATCCAGCCTTCCCGCGTTGCCACCGTATGCATCTCCTGCACCATGGGCGTCTCGAACGGGCCCGGCGCAATGGCGTTGACGCGGATCTTCAACGGCGCCAGTTCGCAGGCCATCACCTGGGTCAGCGTGACGACGCCGCCTTTGGATGCGCCATAGGCCGAGCGCTCGATATTGCCGCGCAGCCCCGACACCGACGCCACATTCACGATGGCGCCGCCGCCATGAGCCTTCATCAGCCGCGCAGCTTCCTTGGCAACGGCAAAGGTGCCAACCAGATTGATGTCGAGGATCTCGCGAAACAGTTTCACCGAGGTCTCGAAGAACGGCACCTGACGGCCGATACCCGCGGAATTCACCAGGCCACGCACCGGGCCGAAACCGGCTTCGCAGTCCTGCAGGCCGGCAATCACGGCGTCTTCATTGGCCACATCCATGACGACGGTTTTGGTCACACCGGCTTTGATGGCGTCGACCTGGGCCTTGGCGGCATCCAGAGCAGGCTGGGTGAGGTCGGCGAGCAGCACTTTCCAGCCCTCGCCCACGGCCGCCTTGGCGATTGCCAAACCGATTCCCGATGCGCCGCCGGTGATGATCGCTACGCCGTGATCCCTATTCATATGCTGTCCTTGCGTTTCCTCCACCGGTCCTGGCTGCCGGCGGCTTCAGTCGCGCGATGCTTCCCACAAATTCGCGCGGTGCAAAAGCCATGCGCGGGCGTCCTCTATTGGGCCTTGGCCGTTGGTCGCACGGCGAAAAGGCTTGACCGGGCAGCCCGGGCATGATGACCAGACGGCAAGGGCCCTTGGGCCTCACAAAGGCAAACAAAGAAGTGGTTGGGAGAAACAAAATGACGATTTCACGCCGGACTCTGTTGAAGGCATCGGCCGCTGCGACCGCATTTGGCGGCGTCAGCATGCCGTTCATCGCGCGCGCGCAGCAGGCCGAATACGTCTACAAATACGCGAATAACCTGCCCGATACGCATCCGATGAACATCCGCGCCCGCGAGATGTCGGCGGCGATCAAGACCGAGACCAACGGCAAGGTCGACCTGCAGGTATTCCCCAACAACCAGCTCGGCTCCGACACCGACATGCTGAGCCAGATCCGCTCCGGCGGCGTCGAGTTCTTCACGCTGTCCGGCCTGATCCTGGCCACCTTGGTGCCGGCCGCCTCGATCAACGGCATCGGCTTCGCCTTCCCGAATTACGACACGGTCTGGAAGGCCATGGACGGCGATCTCGGCGCCTATATCCGCAAGGAGATCACCAAGGCCAATCTCGTGGTCATGGACAAGATCTGGGACAACGGTTTTCGCGAAATCACCTCGTCCACGAAGCCGATCAAGAGCCCCGACGATCTGAAGGGCTTCAAGATCCGCGTGCCGGTGTCGCCGCTGTGGACCTCGATGTTCAAGGCGTTCGACAGTGCGCCCGCCTCGATCAATATCAGCGAAGTCTATTCGGCGATGCAGACCAAGGTCGTCGAAGGCCAGGAAAATCCGCTGGCGATCATCTCGACGGCGAAGTTCTACGAAGTGCAGAAGTTCTGCTCGCTGACCAACCACATGTGGGACGGCTACTGGTTCCTGGCCAACCGCCGCGCCTGGGAGAAGCTGCCGGCCGATCTGCGCGACATCGTCGCCAAGAACATCAATGCCGCCGGCATGAAGGAGCGCGAGGACGTCGCCAAGCTCAATGCCAATCTGCGCGGCGAGCTGGAATCAAAGGGGCTGGCCTTCAATGAGCTCGAGCCCGGCCCGTTCCGCGACAAGCTGAAGTCGGCCGGCTTCTACAAGGAATGGCAGGGCAAGTATGGCGACGAAGCCTGGGCCATCCTTGAGAAGGCCGTCGGCAAGCTCGGCTGATCGGAACCAATATGGCCGTGCATGACATCTCCGCCCTTGAAAGCGGCGCGTCCAGCGTGGAGAGGGCGCCCCTCTCCCGCCGCGACGCCATCCTGACCTCCATCGACCGCGCGCTCGGCCATCTGGTCGAGATTCCCGCGGCGCTGTTGGTGGTGGCGGAGGTGATCATCCTGTTCATCGGCGTGGTCGCCCGTTACGGCTTCCACCGTCCGCTGATCTGGTCCGATGAACTGTCCTCGATCCTGTTCCTGTGGCTCGCCATGCTCGGTTCCGCCGTTGCGTTCCGGCGCGGCGAGCATATGCGGATGACCGCGCTGGTGGCGTCGGTCGGTCCCCGAATGTGGGCCTTTCTCGACGTCGTCGGGACCTGCGCCGCACTCGCCTTCCTCGTGATGATCGTCGCGCCGTCCTTCGAATACGCCTATGAGGAAAGCTACATCACGACACCGGCGCTGCAGATCGCCAACAGCTTTCGCGCGGCCGCGCTGCCGGTCGGCATCTCGCTGATGATCGTCTTCGCGCTGCTGCGGCTGCTGCGCTACGGCCAGGTCCGCACCGTGCTGACGGCGCTGGGTACCGTCGTGGCGATCATTGGTCTGTTCTGGCTCGCCGAGCCGCTGTTGCGGACGCTCGGCAATCTCAACCTGATCATCTTCTTCGTCGGCGTCGTGGCGCTGTGTGTGTTCGCCGGCGTGCCGATTGCCTTCGCTTTTGGCCTCGCGATCTTCGGCTATATGGCACTGACCACGCACACGCCGATGATGGTGCTGGTCGGCCGCATGGACGAGGGCATGAGTCATCTCATCCTGCTGTCGGTGCCGCTGTTCGTGTTCCTTGGCCTGCTGATCGAGATGACCGGCATGGCGCGCGCCATGGTGGCGTTCCTCGCCAGCCTGCTCGGCCATGTCCGCGGCGGCCTGCATTACGTGCTGATCGGCGCGATGTATCTCGTCTCCGGCATTTCCGGCTCCAAGGCTGCTGACATGGCGGCGGTAGCGCCAGTGCTGTTCCCGGAAATGAAGGCGCGCGGCGCCAAGCCGGGCGATCTCGTCGCCCTGCTCTCGGCGACCGGCGCGCAGACCGAAACCATTCCGCCGAGCCTGGTGCTCATCACCATCGGCTCGGTCACCGGCGTGTCGATCTCGGCGCTGTTCACCGGCGGCTTGCTGCCGGGCGTCGTGCTGGCGATCACACTCGGCGCATTGGTGTGGTGGCGCTATCGCGGCGAGGACCTCAGCCACGTCAAACGGGCTTCCGGGCGCGACATCTTCAAGGCTTTCATAATCTCGGTGCCGGCCATCGCGCTGCCCTTCGTGATCCGCGCTGCCGTGGTCGAGGGTGTGGCGACCGCCACGGAGGTCTCCACCATCGGCATCGTCTATGCCGTGCTGGCGGGCCTGTTGATCTATCGCCAGTTCGACTGGAATCGGCTGAAGCCGATGCTCATCGATACGGCCTGCCTCTCCGGTGCAATCCTGCTGATCATCGGAACCGCGACCGGCATGGCCTGGGGCCTGACCCAGTCCGGCTTCTCGCGCTCGCTGGCGGCGGCCATGACGGGCCTGCCGGGCGGCGGTGCGACCTTCATCGCGGTCTCCATCGTGGCCTTTGTCATCCTTGGCAGCGTACTGGAAGGCATCCCCGCCATCGTGCTGTTCGGCCCGCTGCTGTTCCCGATCGCGCGGCTGGTCGGCGTCCACGAGGTCCACTATGCGATGGTGGTGATCCTCGCCATGGGCATCGGATTGTTCGCGCCGCCCTTCGGCGTGGGCTATTATGCCGCCTGCGCCATCGGCCGTGTCGATCCCGCGGAAGGCATCCGGCCGATCCTCGGCTATCTGCTGGCGCTGCTGATCGGCCTGATCATCGTGGCAATCTTCCCATGGATATCGATTGGATTCCTTTAAGATACGTTCTTTCAGAAGGTTACGGTCATCACCTCGCGTAATTTTGGAAGATCATTTCTGTGATAATCTGATAGATGAAATATCTTACATAACCTACTGAACTAAATATAGGAGTCTTAAAAATGATCCCAGATCAGGGCGCCTATAGCGTCGGCCTCGACCAGACTCCGGCCAACTTCGTGCCGCTGTCGCCGCTGAGCTTTCTCAAACGCAGCGCGGCGGTTTATCCAGACCTCACCAGCACGGTCTATGAGGGCCGCCGTTTCACCTGGGCGCAGACCTATGAACGCTGCCGGCGCTTTGCCTCGTTCCTGACGGGGCGCGGCATCGGACGGGGCGACACCGTCGCGGCGATGCTGCCGAACCTGCCGGCGATGAACGAAGCGCACTTCGCAGTCCCCATGGCCGGCGCCGTCCTCAACGCCCTAAACATCCGGCTCGACGCCGCGGCCATCGCGTTCCAGCTCGACCATGGCGGCGCCAGGCTGCTGCTGGTCGACCCTGAATTCTCCGGCGTGATCACCGAGGCCCTCGGCCTCATGACCGGACCGAAGCCGTCCGTGATTGACGTCGACGACGCGTCCTTCGCCGGCGGCCAACGGATCGGGGAACTTGAATATGAAGCCGCCCTTGCCGAGGGCAGTCCCGATTTCACCAGCGCGTTCCCGCTCGACGAATGGGACGCTATCGCACTCGGCTACACCTCGGGGACCACAGGCAATCCGAAAGGCGTCGTGACCCATCACCGCGGCGCCTACCTCAACGCAGTCTCCAACATTCTCGCGGCCGGTCTCGGCCAGCATCCGGTCTATCTGTGGACCCTGCCGATGTTCCACTGCAACGGCTGGTGCTTCCCCTGGACGGTCGCGGCGAGTGCCGGCGTCAATGTCTGCCTGCGCAAGGTCGATCCGACCAAGATCTTCGCGCTGATGCGCGAGCATGGCGTCACCCACATGTCAGGCGCGCCGATCGTCTACAACACGCTGATCAATGCGCCCGATGCGCCGGTTTATTCCGGCGGACCTCTGGTGCAAGGCTCGATCGCCGGCGCGCCGCCGCCGATGGCCGTTTTGTCGGGCGCCGAGAAGATCGGCATCAAGCTGACCCATGTTTACGGCCTGACCGAAGTCTACGGGCCCGCCTCGGTCTGCGCCGAGCAACCCGGCTGGGATGCCCTGCCCGCCGATGAGCGCGCCAACCTGAAGCGCCGCCAGGGCGTACCCTATCACCTGCAGGAAGCCGTCACGGTGATCGATCCCGAAACGATGCTGGAAGTGCCGCACGACGGCGAGACCATTGGCGAGGTCATGTTCCGGGGCAATATCGTGATGAAGGGCTATCTGAAGAACGAGAAGGCCACCAAGGAGGCCTTCGAAGGCGGCTGGTTCCACACCGGCGATCTCGGCGTGCTCGATGCTGCCGGCTACGTGACCATCAAGGACCGCTCCAAGGACATCATCATCTCCGGCGGCGAGAACATCTCGTCAGTGGAAGTCGAGGACGTACTCTACAAACATCCGGCCGTGCTGTTCGCAGCCGTGGTCGCCAAGCCCGATGCGAAATGGGGCGAAGTGCCGTGCGCTTTCGTGGAGCTGAAGGCAAATGCCGCGGCGACGGAAGCCGACATCATCGCGTTCTGCCGTGGGCAGATGCCGGGCTTCAAGACTCCGAAAGCCGTGGTGTTCGGTGTGATCCCGAAGACGTCGACAGGCAAGATCCAGAAGTTCCTGCTGCGGGATCAGGTGAAGTCGACGGGGTCGTTTAGTAGCTGATTGCAGCAAACTCGTCATTCCGGGGCGGGGTCTCGGCGAAGCCGAGAGCACGAGCCCGGAATCCCGTTATGTTCAAAACACTTCTGGATTCCGGGTTCGCCCGCGCAAGATGCGCGAGCGCCCCGGAATGACGAGATTGGTGTAAGGGTCTCGTCGTCCCCTTGCCGACGCAGAGGTCCCACATATGACGCAGAACTTCGCCGCAATCATTCTCGGCGGGACCGGGCAAGTCGGTGGTGCAGCCGTCACCGAGCTGCTGGCAGTTCCCGAATGCCGCGAAGTGGTGATGATCACCAGAAAGCCCATTGCCGCGCGATCGCGCGTGCGCAACGTCGTTCTTGATACCGGCGCTGCTGACTTTGCCGAACGCACTGCCGGCCTAGCCCGTGAAGTTTTAAGCCAAGGGCCCGCCAGCGCTGTGAGCTGCGTGGGTGTCGGTTCCGGCTCGATGCGGTGGAGCGAAGAGGAGCTGAAGCGCCTTGAACTCGGCGTTGTCGGCGCCTTCGCGCGTGGCTGCCGTGACGCCGGCATCGCCCAGTTCTGCCTGCTGTCTGCAGTAGGAAGCACAGCCCAAAGCCGGTTTCGCTATGTCCGCGTCATGGGCATGAAGGAAGACAATGTGCGCAACGTCGGTTTTACCCGCCTCGCGATCTTCCAGCCCGGCATTATTGTCGGCAACGCGCATACCCCGGCCTGGGTCGGTTGGCTGGGACGTCTCGTGCCTGGTCGGTTTGGCAATGTCGATCAGCGTGACATCGGCCGTTCAATCGCTGCCGAGATCGCCCTGCATCACCGCGAGACCGGCGTCGTGATCCTTGAGAACGCCGCCATGAAAGCGCTCGCTGCTCAAATTACTCCACCGTCAGTCTGATCCCGTCATAGGCGGGGACCACACTCTCCGGCAGTATCGCCTTTACCGCCTCGTAATCCACATCCGCCGTCATATTGGTGATCACCGTCCGCTTCGGCTTGAAGCGGTCGCGCCAGCGCAGCGCATCACTGATGCTGAAATGGCTGGGATGCTGTGTGTAGCGCAGCGCGTCGACGATCCAGAGGTCGAGACCTTCGAGCGCCGGCCAGCTCTCTTCCGGGATGTCGTTGAGATCAGGCGTATAGGCCGTATTGCCGATCCGGTAGCCCAGCGCCGGGATGTTGCCATGTTGGACCAGGAACGGCGTCAGCGTCAGATCACCGCCCTTCCCCGTGATGGTTCGGCTCTCGCCGGCCTCGATGCGAAGGCGATCGAGGATCGGCGGATAGTCGCTGCCGGCGGGCGACTGAAAGCAATAGCCGAAGCGCAGCATGATATCCGTCGCCGTCGAGGCGTTCATATGGACCGGGATACGCTTGCGGCGTTTCAGCACCACTGAGCGGAGGTCGTCCATGCCGTGGGTCTGGTCCGCATGCTCATGCGTCAGGAAGACCGCATCGATGTCATCGACATTAGCGTCGATCAATTGCTCGCGCAGGTCCGGCGAGGTGTCGATCACCACACGCGTGACGCCCTCGGGCCCGATCCGCTCCGCCATCATCGAACACCGACGGCGACGATTCCTGGGATTGGCGGGATCGCAGGCGCCCCAGCCAAGCGCTGGGCGCGGCACACCCGCCGAGGATCCGCAGCCGAGAATGGTGAGCACCAGCGTCATGCCGGCACGCCAGTGCCAGGCCCGCTCCCGGCGGATGCCTTGCTGAACAGGCGAAAGAAGTTCTCTGTGGTCTGCCGCGACAGTTCTTCGAGCGACACGCCTCGTGTTTCCGCGAGCACCTTCGCCGTCTCGACCACATAGGATGGCTCGTTGCGCTTGCCGCGCCATTTGCCGGGCGCCAGATACGGCGCATCGGTTTCGACCATGATGCGGTCGGCGGGAAGCTCAGCCGCGAGATCGCGCAGCTCCTGCGACTTCTTGAAGGTGATGATGCCGGTGAAGGAGATCGATAGGCCCATGTCGATGGCCTTCATCGCCAGCTCCCGTCCGCCGGTGTAGCAATGCAGCACCGCCTTGAACGCGCCCTTCGCCATCTCGTCTGCGAGAATAGTGCCGCATTGTTCGTCGGCCTCGCGCGTATGGATCACCAGTGGCAATCCGGTCGCGCGGGCTGCAGCGATATGGGCGCGAAAGCCGCGCTCCTGCGCGCCGGACGATTCATGCTCGTAGAAATTATCGAGCCCGGCTTCGCCAAGAGCAACGACCTTCGGATGCTTCGTCAGTTCGATCAGTTCTTCGGCGGGAATGCCGTCTTCCTCGTCCGCATTGTGCGGATGGGTGCCGACCGAGCAATAGACGTTCGGAAAGCGCTCCGCGATGGCGAGCAGTGCCGGGAGCCGGCGCACCCGCGTCGAGATGGTCACGAGCTTGCCGACGCCCGCGGCTTCGGCACGCGCGACGATGCCGTCGAGATCGTCGGCGAAGTCGGGGAAATCCAGATGGCAGTGGCTATCGACAAGCATCTCGCAAACTCAGCTCGCAGCCGGCGGCTCGACATAGCGCGGGAACACGCCGGTCGGCGTCGGCAGCTGCGTGCCCGGCCTAATGCGGGTCGCAATTGCCGTGAAGTCGCGCTCGCTTTCGGGGATGCCGAGCACGTCGAGCAGCTTCGCACATGACGCCGGCATTACCGGCTGCGCCAGAATAGCAACCTGACGCACGACTTCGGCAGTCACGTAGAGCACCGTGGCCTGCTTCTTCGGATCGGTCTTGGCCAGCGCCCACGGCGCCTCGCCCGCGAAATAGCGGTTGGCCTCGGCCACCACGGCCCAGATCGCGTTCAACGCCTGATGGATCTGCTGCGTCGCCATGGCGGTGCGTGCGAGTTCCAGCATGCCATCGGCCTGCGCCAGGATGGCCTTGTCGTTATCGCTGAAATCGCCGGGTTCAGGCAGCACGCCGTCATACTGCTTGGCGATCATCGACAGCGAGCGCTGCGCGAGATTGCCAAGATCGTTGGCGAGGTCGGCATTGGTCCGATTGACGATGGCTTCGTGATTGTAGCTGCCGTCCTGTCCGAACGAGACTTCGCGCATGAAGAAATAGCGCATCTGATCGACGCCATATTGCTGCGCCATACCGATCGGATCGACCACGTTGCCGACCGACTTCGACATCTTCTCACCGCGGTTGAGAAGAAATCCGTGACTGAAGACGCGATGCGGGACGTCGACGCCAGCAGCCATCAGGAATGCAGGCCAGTATACCGCGTGAAAGCGAACGATATCCTTGCCGATCACATGCAGATTGGCAGGCCAATAGCGTTTGAAGTCGTCGCCATCGACATCCGGATAGCCGGCTGCCGTGATGTAGTTGGTCAGCGCATCGATCCAGACATACATCACATGACCGGGCGCACCCGGCACCTTGATGCCCCAGTCGAACGTGGTCCGCGAAATCGACAGATCCTGCAGGCCGCCCTTCACGAAACTCGTCACTTCGTTGAGACGCTCGCGCGGCAACACAAAGTCCGGAACGCGCGCGTACAGATCGAGCAGCTTGTCCTGGTAGGCGGACAGACGGAAGAAATAGGTTTCCTCCTCGGTCCACTCGACCGGCGAGCCGAGCGGCTCACGCCGGACACCATCGTCGCCGAGCGTCGTTTCCGCTTCGTCGAAATAGGCTTCCTGGCGAACCGAATACCAGCCGGCATATTTGTCGAGATAGATGGCGCCCGCCTTCTCCAGGGCGACCCACAGCGCCTGAACGGAGCGCTCATGGCGCTTCTCGGTGGTGCGAATGTAGTCGTCATAGGAAATGTTGAGCGCAGCATCCATCTCGCGAAAACGCGCAGAATTCCGGTCGGCCAGTTCGAGCGGCGTCAGGCCTTCCTTGACGGCGGTCTGCTGCATCTTGAGACCGTGCTCATCCGTTCCGGTCAGGAAACGAACGTCGTAGCCGTCGAGCCTCTGGAAGCGGGCAATCGTGTCGGTCGCCATGACCGTATAGGCATGACCGATATGCGGCACGCCATTGGGATAGAAGATCGGCGTTGTCAGAAAATACGCCGGTCGGGTTGCATCGGTTGCAGATGTCATGGCTGACTTTACGGACCTTGAATAAGACGATCTTGGTGAAGCGCGGATCGGCTGAAACCAGTCTCGCAGCGATCAGCGCGTTGCTTCCGCGAGCAGTCCAAACACCGAGAAAACCAGCGGTTTTCGCTCGAGATTGTAGGATTCGGTCTCGCGCGCGGCTCGGTTGATCTTTTCCCATACCTCCGCCAGCCGCGCAAGGCGGGGCAAATTGGCGTTGGCATTGGCATCGTCGGCCCGCATGCGCTCGCCGATCCAGCGGTCGACACTGTCGACAAAGGCGCCGAGCGCGACACGGTCGCTGGTCCCCAGCGCATCCCCCAGCGCATGCAGCTCGCGCGGATCGACATGGGGCAGCGTGTTCAGGAGCGAGGCGGTGCGCTGGTGCAGTTTCAGCGCGCCGCCGCCCAGCAGATTCAGAGCACGGGAAACACTGCCCTCCGAGGCTTCCGCGACCTCCTTGAGCAAGGGATCGCTGGTTTCGATCTCGGCGGCCTGCGACGTGGCGCGGGTCACGTCGGCAACGGAAAGCGGACGCAGCGCCAGCTTGCGACAACGCGACTGGATGGTCGGCAACACGCGTGCCTGCGCATGTGTCACCAGCAGGAATAGCGAACGCAACGGCGGCTCTTCAAGCACCTTCAGCAGCGCGTTGGCAGCGTTGGCATTCAACTCGTCGACTGTATCGACGATACAGACACGCCAGCCGTCAACGGCGGCGGTCGAGCCGAAGAACGATACGGTCTGCCGGGTCTCATCGACAGTGATGACCGTGCGCATCACGCCCTTGTCGTTGAGCGAACGTTCCAGCGTCAGCAGCCCGCCATGGGATTCGGCGGCGACCTGGCGCACGATCGGATGCATCGGATCGAGACCGAGCGATGTTGCGGATTGCACTTGCGGCGACGCGGGATCGCGATGCGCCAGTACGAAACGCGCCATGCGATAGGCCAAAGTCGCCTTGCCGATGCCCTGCGGGCCGCCGATCAGCCAGGCATGCGGAATGCGGCCGCCGCGATAGGCGTTGAGCAGCGTGGCCTCGGCATCCTGATGACCGAACAGCGCGGTCGTCTCGCGCGGATGCGGAACCGAGATCGTTTGCTCGGACGACTTTGCGCTCATGCCGAAGTAACCTCGTGGTTCGACGGCGTTAGAAGGCGTCGGCGCAACACGCCCCAGATATTGTTCGATACGATCTTTGAATCTGCATTGGCGTCGATCAGTACGCAGCGTTGCGGTTCATCGGCTGCGATCTGCCGGAACGCGTCACGCAGCCCCTGATGGAAAGCGATGCCCTCGGCCTCGAATCTATCGGGCACATCATTGCCACGCCGCGCTGCTGCGCGTCGCATGCCGATCGACACCGGGATATCGAGAATGACGGTGAGATCTGGTTTGAGCCGTCCGATGGTGACGCGCTCCATCGCATTGAGCAGTTCCGGCGAGACGTGCCCGAGTCGGCCCTGATAGGCCCGCGTCGAATCCGAGAAGCGATCACACAGCACCCAGATGCCCTGCTCCAGCGCCGGCGCAATCACCGCATGGACATGGTCGTCGCGCGCCGCGGCAAACAGCAGCGTCTCGGCTTCAGGACCGAGCAGTTTGCCCATGCCCGACAGCACCACATGGCGGATGATCTCGGCACCGGGCGAACCGCCGGGCTCGCGGGTGACGATGACGCGCTTGCCTTCGGCCTCCAGCCGGTCGGCCAGAATCTTGATCTGGGTCGATTTGCCGGCGCCCTCGCCGCCCTCGAAACTGACGAAACGACCGCGCGGCGGCGGTGTCGTGGGCGTGTCCGTCATGTCAGAGCTTCTCGGCGCCGGCGCGGAACAGTCCGATCACCAGCTCACCGGCGCCGTCGACGGCGCGCCGCATGGTCGATCCCGTGCCGACGGCGGCCGCCGTATAGAGCGGCGTTTCGACGGCGATATTGGCGCCGCGCCAGACCTTGATCACGCCGACCGGCTGACCGGGCTCGATGGGTGCACGCACGGGGCCTTTATAGACGACGCGAGCGATCAGCTTGTCGGTGCCGTTCTTCTGCACCATCACCTTCACTGGCTCCTTGGCCGAGAGCGCGACCGAGCGGCTCTCGCCGCCAAACACCTTGGCGAAGCCGACGGTCTGGTCGGCTGCGAACAGCGTGCGAGCCTCGAAATTCTTGAAACCCCACTCCAGCAGCTTCTTCGCCTCGGTCGCACGATCGTCCGGATCGTCCAGACCGTTGATCACCACGATCAGCCGCATGCCGTCGCGGATGGCCGAGCCGACCATGCCGTAGCCACCATCCTTGGTGTAGCCGGTCTTGAAACCGTCAGCGCCGTCCAGCGTCGCCAGCAACGGATTGCGGTTCTGCTGGCGGATCTTGTTCCAGGTGAATTCGCGCTCGCCGAACAGTTTGTAGAATTCGGGATAGGTGCGAACGATATGTCGGGCGAGCAGACCAAGCTCGCGCACCGTCATCTTGTTGCCAGGGTCCGGCAAACCATTGGAATTGGCGAAGGTGGATTTCGGCATGCCGAGCACACGTGCCCGCGCTGTCATCTTCTCGGCAAAGGCGGTCTCGCTGCCGGCGATACCCTCAGCCAGGATCATGCAAGAGTCGTTGCCGCTCTGGATGATGGCCCCGCGCAAGAGATCAGCGACCGGCACGCGGCTGTTGATGGCGGCAAACATGGTCGATGCGCCTGCCGGCGCGCCGCCCTTGCGCCAGGAATTCTCGCTGACGCGGTATTCGTCCGTGAGCTTGATGTCGCCGCGGGTCAGTGCGTCGAACACCAGTTCGACCGTCATCAGCTTCATCATGCTGGAGGGCGCGCGGAGCTCGTCGGCATTCTTCTCGAACAGCACGCTGCCGGAGCCAGCCTCGATCAGGATCGCGGTCGGCGCATCGGTATCGTAGCCGCCGTCCTCGACGACCTTCTTGGCGCCCTGCACGCTCTGGTTCGCAGCCTGCGCTGTTGGGCCGAGGGCGACGCCAAACGTCACCAGGGCAGCCAGAAGCGTCCGCCAGCTCCGCGCGGCGAATTGCGATCGTTTCAAGGGAATGGAGCCAGATGCCATGTGCTGTCCTGAGTGCTCTGGTCTTAACAGGATCAACGGAGGCAAACAACGCGGCAAGGTGCAACGCGGATTAGGGCGCCATGCTGCACCCGTCATGTTGTCGGCAGAGAAAGATGGACTGGCTTAGTAGAGACCGCGGCCAGACAGGATCGCCTGGGCGCCGCGCGCATCGACCGTGCCGTCATCCGGCTCGGCAGGCGCAGCATAAGCGGCGTTGCTCTCATAGGACACCGCGCGATGGTTCTCGGTCATGCGCGGCGCCGATGCCGTTCGCATGCGGCTCGATGCCGACATTTCCGACGTCGAACGGATCGACGCCACATCGGCCGAGGTATTGCCGAGCGAATACGGGCGGCCCTCCGGCAGAGGAACATCGCGGGAGACGACGCGACCGCCCTGCATGTCGGGCACGAAGGAGCGCGCCGAGGCGACACGCACCAGCGATGGCGACGGTGCCGGTTCACCGGTGCGCAGCGTGGCAACGAGCTGGCGATCGTCCGACCCTTCCAGCGGCGCGCGGCCGACATATTCGACGCGAACCTTGGCGGTGCCGTTACCCTTGAACTCGAGCAGTTCGGCGGCCTTGTTCGAGACGTCGATCAGGCGGTTGCCGTGATACGGGCCGCGATCGTTGACGCGAACGATCAGCGACTTGCCGTTATAGACGTTGGTGACGCGGGCATAGCTCGGGATCGGCAGCGTCGGATGGGCCGCGGTGAGCGAGGCCATGTCGAACACTTCGCCATTGGCTGTCAGACGGCCATGAAACGCGTCGCCATACCAGGAGGCGATGCCTTCAGCGCGGTAATTGATGTTTTCTTCCGGCACATAGAGCTTGCCGGCGACGGTGTAGGGCTTGCCGACACGGTAGGTGCCGCCGCCCTTGGGAACCGGCTCGCCCATCCCGACGACCCGAGGACTGCTCGAGACGCCATATTTCGGATCGAGGCGGCTGAAGCTGGTGGTGGAGGAGGAACAATTGGCCAGCGCCAGACAGGCGCTGATGGCCGCTGCTGCCTGAACAGCCTGGCCGAGTCGGTTTGACCCACGAATCCCCATACGCCCCAATACCATTCCAGCGGCCGCCTGCCCATCTCCGGGCATCCCCACGGCCAAAATCCCGATGCAGCCCACTTCCGCATCAAGTGGTGAATATATCGCAGCCGGATCGCGGCGGAAATGGGGAGAGCCCCGGTATGGTAAACAGAGGATGTGGGTTTTCAGCCCGCACGCCGGGTGTCGCTCGCACCGCACACGTCGCGCTAGAAGTTCCTCTTGCGATCGGTGAGATGGCACCGTGATTGTGTTCAACCACTTCAGAACACGCGCATTTTTCCGGGATCGACGCTTACATATTTACCCCGGATTCAGACGAGCTTCGTAGCGTGCACACTATGAAAAACCTCATCAAGCGATTTATCGCAGACGAAACCGGCGCCACGGCCATCGAATATGGACTGATTGCTGCCGGCATTGCCCTCGCCATCATTGCCGTCATCAACGGTATGGGCACCAAACTCAATGGCAAGTTCACATCGATCAACTCGTCACTGAAGTGACGACCTGACGATCCATTATCACTCCCCGCGCCGCCACGGCGCGCGGAGTTCTCCCTCAAGTTACGTCTCGCACGATCAATCGTACCACTCGCGGCGGATATACGGGCCGTACAGCACGTCCTGACGCCAGCGATAAACCTGCACCAGCAGGCCGCCGACACCGGCAACAACACTCAGCAACAACAAGGTCTCGATCACCACAAAGCCCCCGGCATTCTCGTTGGGCACAGCAATACATGATGATTTTTAAGATCCCCGCTGCGGTTTGTTTTGAATTTGCGGCCCGCCGCTAACGGAGATTAATTTCCGCAACTCGCTCCCCCGTCCGTTTCAACTATTTGTTAGTTGAACGATCGCGCATGATTTGGATTTGATAGCGGAACGCGCTGACGCGATTCCTGGCGGGACTCTTGCGGCGGGATGTTGGGGATGGAGATGGACGTTTCAAGGACGGATTGCGGCGGAATAACCGGTGCGGGAGAGTACAGGTTTCGCGATGGCCACCTGATCGTGACGCTCTACCAGATCGCGATCTGGGCCGAACATCCCCAAGCGATCTTCACCGTCGTCACATCGCGCTTCCAGAACAGCATGAAGCTCTATGTGCTCGGGTCGTGGCGCCTGCCGAATGCTGCAGCGTCGAGTGAGCAGCCACCCGCTCCCGCTAGTGCGGAAGGAATGTCGCTGCATTGATCACGGTGACGACCGCGAAAGCCATCACCCATAGCGGCCAGACGGACGCCTGCGCCCGCGGGCGGAACTGTCGGGGAACGCCGAAATTGCGTGCCATTGCCTGCTCCATTGCATCGACCGAACGACACTGAATGTGAGCATGCATTCTGTTAAAATTGCGTCGTGGCTTCGGCTATAATTTGTGCGTCCACGGCAAGCATAGCCGCGGCGCGCGGCGCTTCGTAATGACGCAGAGTGAGCTGGCAGCAAAGCGGGGCACCATCGCATCGTGACGATGGATGCCTACCGACGATCAGACGCACATGCTGCCGGTAAGGTTGATTGGTTAGGTTAAACCGGTAATTGCATTGACCGCACCTGCTGCCTTGCTCAATTGCCGGCATGATCGACGATGACGACAGCTATGAGTTGAATGACCAGGGCATCCGGGTGCTGATCGGGCTGACCGTGGAAGAGACTGCGGAATTCACCCGCCTTGACGGCACCATCGGTCACGGCCGCCCGCCTGGGATCTCGCTCGAACAATGGGCCCATGCCGAAGACCGGCGCTGGCTCGAACTCTATCAGAAACACGAAACTGCGCGGCAGCCGTTCTTGCAGACAGGCAAGACCAGGCACTGAGCGCGCAAAAGCGGCATTCTCCGACACCGTAAACTAAAAGCACTCTGCAAATTAAAAGCCGCGCCAACCCGAAGGTTGACGCGGCCATGGCCGTTCTGTTGCAAGGTGGACCTACCCCGAACGGTTACGCCGCGAGGCGCACTTCGTTCATGCGAACGTTATCGTTTGCATTTAGGTTTTGACCCGATAACGGCGGTATCATGCCGAGCACAATTCACAACTTCTTCGCGGCCATCGATCCTGTTTCGCCCCCGCCTGAGCAGCCCGTGCATTTCACCGTCCGGCGAAATCGACCTCACCTGGGTGAGATCGCCAGCTGCTGAGGTGGAGGCGCCGGGTACTGCCCCCGGGTCTGCCCGCAGTCCATTGAGAGGTTCAGCGCCATCGTCTTGCGACGAACCAGATATAGGCGCGATCTCAGGCGAAATCTAGGCTCGGTCCGCCCTGCATTCCGGGCGGAATGCCGCTAGCCCTTCTTGGCGGAACTCTTTTTGGTGGCGGTCTTTTTGGCGGCGCCCTTGGCCGCTTCCGCCTTGGCCGGCTTTTCTTTAGGTGCCTTGGTCTTTGCAGGTTTGGCTTCGGCAACCGGAGCTTCGACCGGCAGCACGTCAGCGGCCTGAGGCCCTGAACCCTGCGTCTCGACCGCCAGAACCTCGACCGCCGGCTCCCCGGCAGGCTTCGCGGCAGCCACCTTCTTCGCCGCAGGCGCAGGCTTGCTCTCCGCGGGCGCGGCGGCCTTGCCGGCCTCCTTGATCAGCCGCTGCGCGGCTTCGAATTTGGCCTCGCGCATCGCACGCAAGGCGTCGGCGCGCGGTGTCGGGTTTGCCATGATGGTCTCCGTCCTCAGAATCGTCAGGCTTTGCTTAGCACGCCCGGCGCCCGGCACCGACCGGCCCAAGGGAATCCCCGTGTTAGATGATTTCAGCCCCGGACAGCTGCCCCGGCGCAATCCTCTCTTTCCCTCGGCAGGCCGCTTTGCTAAGCGCTGTCCCACGACGGAAAGGTGGCCGAGTGGTTTAAGGCAGCGGTCTTGAAAACCGCCGTGCCTGCAAGGGTACCGTGGGTTCGAATCCCACCCTTTCCGCCAAATCAGCAACTATCAATCTGATTTTAAAGGGATATTTTAGGATCACTGTTTGCAGCCCACAAATGAACCAACAACCTCTCAGGGGTGCGCGCGTTCACCCACTTGCCCTGCCCCCTTTATTCTTTCAGACTTCCTTTCAGGTTTGGAGCTATACGCAGGAAGCGCCTCGTATGCTCTGTTTCGAACAATCACTGCATTCATGACCGTAGATTTACAGTTTGCGCCGGTGTTCCCTAGGCACGCGATCGAACGATGCGCTGCCACTGTAGGCTTTGTCCCGGCGCTGCCCGATAAGGCCTTCGATCGGCTGATCGCAGCCGTTACTCCAATTCTTCAGAATGCCGGCCTCATACCCCAAGCTACCGTTTCGATCGGATTTATGGTTGGTCCGGACGGGAAAATGGTACCTATGGATGGGGGCGCCCCCGGCGGCGGCCCTCGCGTTTTCTCTTTACCAGATCAGACAAGCGCGCTGACAATCACCCCTGATGGTTTGGTTTGGGCCATCAGCACATACGTACGGTGGCAGCCATTCGTTGGCGGTGTCGAAAAGAACGTCCTCCCCGTGCTCAAAGAGTTTCTGAGCGACGTGTCTATTGCGGCAGTTAAACTTGAGTACTGGGACCGATTCCTGTGGTCTGGCACGTGGGAAAATTTTGACGTCGGTAAGCTGTTGAAGAAGGGCTCTGGGTTCATTGCTCAAGAGGCTGCGACCCGTCCGAAGCAATGGCACTCCCATTCAGGCTGGTTCGACAATGAAGCAGGTCTTCGCCGTCTGACAAACGTTAACGTCGATCTTGCCGAAGTGGCAGTGGATCCCAGCTTGCCGCCTAGACCTTCTGTGGGAATCTATTCGTCACTTACCGATCAGACTAATGTTCCAGAATACGGAATGATCGATATTTCAGCACTTGGTGAAAGCTTCGTGGTTGAGCGTCTGGAACATCAGCACCTTGCGTTGAAGGATATTCTTGGCCATATCATCACTGATGAAATGGCGACTCGCATCGGATTGAACCCACGGAAGCCCCAAAATGCCGGCGCTTGATCTCGATACGACATACCAATCGAAGCCAATTGACCGAGATCGTGACAAACCCTCGATCACACGGACGGGAGCAGACATCCGCCTGCCAAGCTTGGCGAAGGCCAGGACGTTTGTGCGCCTCGTGGGCTCGGCTCAGGAAGCCGATCAGTTTGTGTTGCTCGCTCCCAGAGATCCTTGGCTAATTGAAACGATAAGGTTGATCGACGATCATCGAAACCTTGCAAAGGGCTGGGATGGCGAGTGTGCAGAACCTCCAGAAGCTGGAGCGCTGGATACTGCCGAGATGCTCTCGGTTTTTCTTAACTCGAATGGACCAGGGAGTCGGCCGACATTCTCAGTCGACTCTTTAGGCCGTCCCACCTTCGCTGCGCGGACGAACAATTTTTATATTCATCTGACTGTCGATAAAAGTGAGCGGATCACTTGGTTCGCGGAGGTGGATGGCGTCGAACACTTCCACGACGACGTTGAATTTAAGGGGCGCAAACTGCCCGACGAGTTATCAGCCATTTTATCGTAGTGGTACATGAGCCGCGAAAAATGCAGAGCGGCTATTAAAAGCACGCCTGAAGAGGAAATTGCTCGAAAGCTTCACCGTGCAACGGAAGACGTGTGCGGTTGCGAGCAATTTGAGATGGAAGACACGTCACCGGGACGAGTTTCGGACGGTGAATTACTAAATTTGGTCGTAAGTGATCCAAATAGTCTGCTCCCCGACGGCTCGCTAAATCCAGCGATGGTTGTGCAAATCGATCTCGGCGGCCTCAGCTGTTTGCGCGGTGCCGCAGAAGACGAAGAATTTCGGCTCACCATAGATCAGTTGAAGACGCGCTCGGCGGCGGCCGGAAAG
Source organism: Tardiphaga robiniae (assembly GCF_013359755.1). GTDB lineage: Bacteria > Pseudomonadota > Alphaproteobacteria > Rhizobiales > Xanthobacteraceae > Tardiphaga > Tardiphaga robiniae. Next base: position 325,305 of record NZ_JABMCJ010000093.1, read on the forward strand.
CAGAGGTTTTTGCACGGCGTATGTATTTTTCCTGCTTCGACTGTTCGCTACGACAACGATTCGAGGCTCTTGGGAGTTTACGACACCGCGCTTCCCGACAAGCCTCATCATGCGGACATGATCGCTCCCGATTTGCATCCAATCACCACGTTGTCGAAGACTCAAAAAGAAAAAGAAAATCGCAGACGATATAAACGCATCATCGAGTTAATCGGAGCAACGCTCGTGCCGGCGCGGCAATTCCGCGGCGGCCAGTTTGCTACTTACGGACGATGAACAAGGGCGCCCGCCGGCGAACCGGCGGGCTTTCCTTGCTAGGCCGCTCGCTTAACCTCAATACCCGTCAGGTGCGAAAGCATCAGGCCGACCATCTGCTCCTCCTTGGTGTTTCCGTCCTCGATCTCGCCAAGCCAGCAGAAGTTGATGATCGCTGAAGCAACGGCACGAAAGCCCGCGAGCGTCGTCGGCTTCAACTCCATCATCTCCTCGAAGACGGCTGCCTCCTCGTCCCAAACGGCGCGCAGCGCTCGATCGGCTGCGTCGTAGCCACTTTCCTGTCGAGACTTCGCATGCGCCTCGCGGTGGGTGTCAAGTGCGGCAATGAGTTCGTCGGCTCGCTTCCGCCGCTGCTCATCGCCGAGCGATACGAAAAGATCCGCGGGCGCGCCGGCGGGAAGGCTTCGGTTGCTTCTCCAGTTCGATAATCCGAATTCGTCCCACTGCTCCGATGTGCCAATGAAATTCCATTGATGGAATTCGGTGCGACCACGAAGCTTGTCGATGTCGTCCTCCACGCACCATTCTTCCCAACGTCCGTCGGCTTGGCGCGTGTACGAGCCGACGTCTCCGTCGTCGTAGCGCTTCAGCAAGACGCGCGGGCGTTCTGGCCGTACCCAGGCATCATCGCATTTACCGAGTTCGATCGAGCGCTGCCTGCATAGGCCTCGAAGCCTTGTGAGCTCATCCGCTAGCGTGATCAGCCTGGCCTCATATCCTTCGGCCGCGCGCGCTGGTGACGGCAAAAGCTGAACGGCGACTGGCGTTGCCGCCAGCGGTAGCGTGACTAGCTGGTTCATGAGGGTCCTCCGTGTCAGGGCTGAGCCAATCGCTCGAGGAACGAAAGTCGGTGCCCTGCCCTCTGGTTCGCTGTCCACAGGGACGGTCTGGGCCGCGCGTGGGCGGCTATCTGGAATCAGGGGCGCTCGGCATGCTGTTCGGTCGCCGGCAGCGCTGGCGGACTCCGCACGGGGCGGAAACATGGGTATGGCTAGGGTCATTGTGGTCGCTCACTGAAATGGGCCTCTCACAGCCGCGCTCGGAGACAGTCCGAGCAGCCGGGGGGTGAGAGCCTGTCAGTGAGACAGGTGCGCCGGTTTTAAGCCCCGAAGGACTCTGGACAGAACGGCACGCCCCGGCCATAATTCGGCCGTTCGGAGCCGCGCCGCCAAGCGCGTCCGTTGGAGCCCTCATCGGGCGCCATTATTCAACCGCCGCCACGTCGCTTGCAGGCGACAAGGCAATTCCTTGCAGGGAATGGTGCGGTCGAAGTCACTGATCCGGGCTCTCACACCCGCCTTCATGCTCATCTGAATTCGTTAACAAATCAATCCCTCTCGGGGGCGCCTTGGCGCGTCTGGCCCATCGGATCGGGAGTCCGAAGAAGCAGCCCGTACGTGCGCGCCTGTGGGTAGTAGCGGCGGACGGCTAAAGTATCGTTGCCTCCCGCCCAAGTTGCGGGTTCATTGTGCGCCGGCATCAATAACATCAATCGTCGGGGCGGAAATGCGATTAGCATCTTTTCGAGTGCGGGAGTTTCAGAGCGTTCGGGACTCTGGAGACGTCAAGGTCGGGGATATCACCTGTCTGGTCGGCAAAAACGAGGCCGGCAAAAGTGCGCTGCTGAAGGCCCTTTATCGCGTGAATCCCGTCGTGCCTGAAGAAGGCGGCTTTGATGTAACAATCGATTATCCCCGCATGTCAGTCGAGGACTATCGCCACGATGTTGAGACTAAGAAACGAGGCATCGCGAACCCCATCGCAACTCAGTACGAACTCACTGACGACGAGGTCGAAGCCATCGAGAGCGAATTCGGCAAATGTCTGAAAAATCGCTTCGTCATGATCTATAAGTACTATGACAATTCTCGCACCTTCAATATGAGTGTCGACGAAGTCGCTGGCCTGACAGCGCTCATCAAAAAAGCTGACATCCCAGAACCGCTTCGCGGGAATCTTCTCGCAAGCACCGTCACAGCGGACGGAGTTCTCGCGAAGCTAACGGCGGCCGAAGCCACCACTGAAACCGATCGGCTCAAAACCCTCTTCACAGCTATCAGCAAAACAAGCGTGAAGAAGTATATTTACGATGAATACGTGCACGAAGCCGAGCCCTCGTATCTTTATTTCGACGAATATTATCAAATGACCGGCCACGAAAATATTGAGGCCCTCGTCCAGCGCTCAGAAGCAAAGGCTCTCAAGTCTTCGGATCATCCAATGCTGGGGCTCATCCGGCTTGCCAGGCTGAAGCTTCCGGACTTGCTTAATCCACAGAGCACCATCGACCTGAAGGGAAAGCTTGAAGGTGCAAGCAATCACTTAACCAGGCAGGTGCTGAAATACTGGTCGCAAAATAAGCATCTCAAAATGACATTTGACGTTCGACCGGGCCTGGCACGCGACCCCGAAGGCATGAGGACAGGAACGAACATCTGGGGCGGCGTATTCGACAGCCGCCATGCGGTGACCACAGAGTTGGGAAGTCGATCGAGAGGCTTTGTGTGGTTTTTCTCGTTCCTAGCGTGGTACTCGGATGTAAAGCGCGACAATAAGCCGGTAATTCTACTGCTCGATGAACCTGGCCTGACGCTGCATGCAAAAGCTCAAGACGACCTACTTCGTTACTTCGAGACGGAGTTGAAGGGCGAGCACCAGTTAATCTATTCGACGCATTCACCCTTTATGATTGATGCGAAGCACTTCGATCGTGTGCGCATTGTCCAAGACGCAAGCATCGACGGCTCTGAAGACATCGGTGGCACGGAAGTACTCAAGGACGTTTACGCCGCGAGTGAAGACAGTTTATTTCCGTTGCAGGCAGCTCTCGGATACGAGATGCATCAAAGCCTATTTGTTGGCCCTTACTCGCTGATTGTTGAAGGGGCCGCCGATCTGCTGTTCATTCAAACTATGTCAGCCCTACTCGGCGCGGACGGGCGGACATCCTTGGACGAGCGTTGGACCGTCACTCCAGTCGGGGGCGCGTCAAAAATACCGACTTTCGTCGCGCTCCTCGGATCTCAGAAAGGCATGACCATAGCAACTTTGATCGACAGTCAGACGTCCGATCAGGAGGCTATTGAAGCTCTGTACAAAGAGAAGCTTCTGAAAAAGGCCAACGTGATAACCTTCGCAGACATCTTGGACGCAAAGGAAGCTGACGTCGAGGACATGTTTGGACAAGCATTTTACCTGCAGATCGTGAATGCTGAGTTCAAGGGGCAGCTGTCCGGTCAAATCAAGGCAGCAGCGATAAAGTCTAAACACCCTCGTTTAACAAAGCGCCTAGACGAATATTTTGCCGAGCACCCATTGAAGCAAGGCTCCTTTGGACACTTTCGACCGGCCCGCTATTTCAGCGAAAACGCAGCCAGTTTGAAGAAAGACATACCGGCCACCGCGTTCGATAGCTTCGAAAAAGCATTTAAGAAGCTGAACAAGCTGCTCGATTGATTGATCGTGCAATCATAGCCGATAGCGGGCGCAACCACCGCGATTCCCGCTGGCCTGCCATCCATGCGATCATACACCCTGGTCACGAATCAAATCGGAAGGGAAACTCTGATGTCACACCTAGTAGATAATCGGCTGGTAGCAGCAACATTAGCCGCTCCAGTAATTGCGAAACTAGAGCTCGGCGCCGCACTCGAGAATGAAGCGGTCAGAATTTATAATGAAATACTGAAACGGTTGGATGAACAATCTGCGAAGGCAGCAGCCGATGGCATTGATAGCTACCTTTCAGGATCGATCATGAGGTAGGCCGTGCCAGCGAGGCACTCCGTCACGGGCCGTTCTGGGTCACCAACTGTTTCTGTGTCCGGCGCTGCCGCTGAGGCACCACCGGCGCGACGTCTGCCAGACCGTTCGGGCCGTCTCCCGCGGGCCGTCGTCTCGGCGTTCTTGTTTGTTCCAATTATGTAATACCCCGTAACTTCTATTAATCAGCGCAAAACTGCATCGCTGGACCGCAGTTCAGGACTTTTGTTCATGCCTACAAACGAACTGATTGGATCAGCCGTTGTTGCAGCCTTTGTTTCCGGCGTCGTTTCCATCGCGGGTGCGCTAATATCGAACCGCACATCTGCGAGTATCAATCGAGAGAAGATCGCGGCGGATGGCGAGCTTGCTGATCGCCGCTTTCGGTACGACCGGGAGATGCACGATTACAAGCGCCGAACCGAGCTCGGCGAAGACGTCTTGGCGAGCTTCTATGAGTTTCGGGACATTATGCGCTCGGTGCGTAACCCCGGATCTTCTGGCAATGAAGGCGATACCAGAGAACGAGCGCCGGGAGAGTCTCCAGATCTCGCACGCAGCAGGGATTTGTACTTCATTCCGTTCGAGCGACTAAATAAAAACGCACAGTTCCTTGGAGCCCTCTTCAGTAAACGCTATCGTGCGCGAGCGCTGTTCGGTGAAAATATAGAGAAAGCGTTCTCGCAATCCCATCAAGCGATGGTGTGGGTTCGTGTCTCCGCAAGCATGCTAATGCGAACGGCTGGCCATCCTCCAAATTTTGAACAACAAAACCGCTGGGAAGGCGACATCTGGGAGGGCTTTGCGGAGCAGGATCGCGTTGCTCTTGCAATCGACCAAGCGATTGGCCTAGCCGAATCCGCCATTGAGCCTTCACTCTCGCGTCAGCCTTCCGGCGAATAGTGCTGCGCTAAGGCCGCGCCGCCATGACGCAATCCGGCTCTATCGAAGACCCGGTCCGACTGATCCACATTCGCGTAGTCTGTGAATAGCGGGCGCAACCGGTCCGCGGCTCCCGCCAGCCGCCTACCCGTGCGATCATGCACCCTGATCACGAATCAAGCTGCTTCAACGGAGCGAATATGAGCGACGCGAACGCGATGGTGAAAAGCCTGGAGATACTTGATAGATCCGCCAAAGAGCTCTCAGGCCTCGGCTTCAACAATGTGACCGTCAGCGAGATGTTTTTTGCCTACGGCATCCGCATCGGGGTGCTCGTCGAGGGCGCAGCCGTGTTCGGCGCCGCCCGCGCCGTGATCGACAGCATGGAGAAGCAAAGCCGTGGTTGACGACGCTAATTCTGGCGCGATCTACACTGAACGCTATGTGGCGTTCATCGATATCCTAGGGTTCAGTGACGTCGTTCGGCAGTCGACGTTTTTTCCATGGCGCGTAGCCAGTCTGATCTCGATCCTCGAGCAGATGGCGGATCCTCAGCAATACCTTCTTGATGGGCTACTGCTCGAAGCGGACAGCTTCAAAGCCCAATCATTCTCCGACTGCATCGTAATGTCAGAAAACGCCAGCCCAGGTGGTTTGCTTCACTTGTTAGGCGCATTGACGGTCACAAGCGTCAAGCTCTTGGCGAAAGGCATATTCACTCGTGGCGGAATCGCGAAGGGGCTCTTGCACCACACCGATAAAGTGGTTTTTGGCCCCGCAATGATCGAGGCCTACAGGCTAGAATCCACAACGGCAAAGTACCCGCGTATCCTTGTCGATAAGGCTACGCATGTTGACTACAAATCTCCGACGTACACGCACGCTGGTGCCAACTATTCAGAACTTCCTGCATTCCGCTTCGACAACGACGGCCCACCTTTTCTGGATATTCTAGCGCCGCTACGACTTCCGACAGCCGATGGTTTTGAAGAGGACATTCCGCTAATTCGGGAAGAGATACAGCGCTCACTTGACGAGGCTATTTACGAACCAAAGCACTTCGAAAAAGTGAGATGGCTCGCTATTTACTGGAACGAGCTTGCGCTTTCCATCGGCGCGCGGACGGTCGATTTTCCACAGCTCGATCATTTGAATCCGAAAAAGACGTAGTGTGCTTCTTCGCTAGGGCAGCACCACCACCACGACGCATTTAAGCCGACGCCTTGCCGCCGACCCGGTCCGCCCACCTGTGAATCACCCGAGAGCTGACCGAGCCCGCTGTCACGGTGGTAAGCTGCGCGAAGCCGCCAACCGCACAGAACTCGCCGTCGATGCCTTTATTGGCGATCAGGTGAGCACGCTGCAGCTGCAGAATTCGAAGCCCATGGACTGCAGGATTGATCGCATCGGCGTCGCCATCTAACGGCAACGACGCCACGATCTTCTCGTGGAGCCCGAGCTCATTAGGCAGACACGTGACGCCTGCAAGCGTAACGACGCGCCATGCGCACCCGTATCGATCATGGCTCGCGACCATGTAGGAGCACGGCCCAGTCGATTCCGAAATGCCGGCGACGAGGACCTCGAAGTCAGCGCTGGCCCGGCAGTCCTCGAACACCGGGGCATAATTGTGCGCGCCGGCCTGAAGCAGCTCGACGATGACGGATCTCAGTTCGTCGAAGGACGCCGCACCGTTGCCGATGAGCTCGGCAAAAATCGGCCTCATGCCGGCGGGACCGCGCATCGCGACCGCGCAGTCGAGATGTGGCATCGGCACCGCCTTCGGCCCGATCATCATAATCTCGCCGTCCGGGTGGTACGCCAGCGCATCCGTCAAGAGATGCACGGAGTTCGACTGGAGTATCACATTCATTGCGGACATGCGCGGTACCTTTCATTGCATTGGTAAGAAGAGAGCCTCCGAGCCCAATTGCGGCGGTACCGAGCATCCCGGGGATGCCGGCACCGAACAGCGCAGGACCAGCCCAAAGAGCGAAGGCGGAGACCGCAACGAGCGCGACCAACCCCAGAACCTGCTTGGTGCCGTTCTGGCCGCCGCCCAGCGGATACGAAACGAAGCGGACGTTGTCGTTCGCCGCTATCCGCGTGCTCGTCCAGAACCTCCGCAGAAGCGGCACGCCGTTGATCTCGAGAATGGTCGGCAGGCCCTTCTTGAACTGCCATCCATACTTCGGATCCCGGGTTGCCCAGCCCGTCCGCCGGAGAAAATCCGTGACCGTCTCGCGACGCCGCGGCACATCGCGCGCAATTTCCTGTCCCGGCATCACAAGATGCAAAACGGGAGTGCGCTCGGCGCTCCGGCGGCGTTCTCGACGTGTGCCCTGAGTCTGTGTCATGCCTCATCGCCCCGTGAACTATATGTCCTGATCTCGCTCGCTGGCTTCAGCGCGCGCCCGATGAGTAGCCGGCGACCGCGCGTGGAGAGCCCGCGGTCGCCGGCCAAGCGCTGCAGCGTTCTGCTTTTGCCGCGGCGCTATTCTTGAATGTGCCCATCACGATTGTTCCAGGATCGTCAGCCGGCGGAGCCGGTCTGCAGATCCGCGTTCCTGCGGTGTCATCGCCTCGAGCTCGAGTCGCCGGCGACGATATGCAATCCGATCGGAGTCGCTAATCTGTGCCGTGGCGCTCGTCGACGACGATCCGCTGAGTCCGACCGCGTCTCTTAGCGTGCCGATGCGATCGACCATGCCGGCCGCGCGAGCGGCGTCTGCCCTAAGTGTACGCCCTTTGCCAAAGTTGCTGCGCACGGTGGCTGCGCTGACGCGGCGCCCGCTTGCGACCGCGGAGATAAACCGGTCTGCCACTTTATCGACCCCATCTTGCATATGGGCTCGCGCAACAGCGCTGAGCGGCTCGAAGGAATTGGCTTCCACCTTGAATGGGCTGGCCCTGCTGACTATGAATGTGGGCTGGATGCCGGCGACGCCGAGTGCGCGGGAGACATCGGTGTGCAGGCACAGCACTCCAATGCTTCCAACTTCGCCGGATGTGGTCATTGTAATCTGAGGTGCTTGAGACGCGAGCCAGTATCCTGCGCTTGCCGCCAGGCCATCGACAAATGCCGCCATCGGTTTGACCCTGGCCGCCGCTGCAATATCGGCACCCAGTTCGTCGCAACCAGTCGCAGCACCACCGGGAGAGTCGACATACAACAAGATTTTGGAGACAGATCGATCGGACAGCGCTTCATACAGTTTTCCGCGAATTGCGGCGTAGTTGGAGAAGCCAAAGTAATCCGACATCATCCCGCCATTTCGCATCAGCGGGCCTGTAATCCCGACGACGGCGATCCCAGCTGGAGCGCCGTTGGAATTGCGTGCCGGTGCTGCCATGCGCTCGCCCCGGGCCATCAGCGCCACCATGCCGCTGAGCCGTGTGGGCTCGATGGCCCACGCCTGCGACTCCGCGCGGAGCATCGCCCAAACGTCACCGTGATCGCGGCCGCTCATGTGCGGGCACCGAGCGCAATGAACGGCGATTGGGTGACCGTTGAATTTTCGGGAGTGATCGTCTCAGCCCATGCCGGCGCGCCGTCGACGCGGTAGCGAAACTTGAACGCCGACTCGTCGGTGAGGAACCGCACGTGGATCGAGCTCAGAAGGTTCGGTTCGCGCTCGGCAAGCAAGTATTGGGAAAAGTCGGCGAGCAAAATGTCGCCCGTGCTGCCGAGCACGGAGGTGTGTTCGCTCAGTTCGACGGGCATCTGGTGCAGAAGCCGCTCACCGTTGGGGCCGGTCTCGATCAGTGTCGGGCCGTCTTGTTCCAACGCCAGCACCTGGCCGAAGACGTCGTTACTCATGAGCCACACGGCTCGCTGATGCGAAGGACCCCAAAGCCGACTGACCATACCGCTCAGGTTTGTCGTGCTGACCGAGGCCGCGGCCTGGCCGACGTCTTTCTCGACGGTGATGAGCGAAGGCGACTTTAGCACGCCGAGCGGCAGTCCGGCGCCGGTGCCGTTAATGACCTCGCGTTCAATTTTGAAGGCGGCGGCCAGCGAGAAAAGCCGCTCGATCGTCGCTGCCAAGACCGGCGCGTCCTGCAGCAATTCGTCGGTCACATAAATCAGAGAAAGAAGTTTTCGAAGGGTGAGCTTGACCTGTTCGATTTTCAGCCCTGTTTCAGGTGCCGGCGCCGCTTCATCGGTCCAATATGTTTGAACGCCGCCGAACCGGGCAATGCCGCCGTCGGCGATTGCAGGGATCGTGATATTCTTGCCCTTGGTCGACGGGAGGCGATCGCACCGCGCCAGGATGGATCCCGCGGCAAAAACCCGGGCCCATAGCCGCTCGATAAACTCCTCCGGAACGAGAAAGCCGCCCTGGTTTCCGAATCCTTCATTCTGTCCGAGCGCGACGGCTTCCATGACGAGACGCGCATCGCGCAGATCGCCGCCATCAGAATCCTGACGCGCGACCGCGAGCAGGAATGCGGAAAACTCATCAAACGTCTCGGTAAGGATTTGCTTGTTCACGCGGTGACTCCAAAGTTGCGCACGCGGCGAGCCCAAACAGCGGCGATGCTGTCCCATCGGCTGAGATCCATCTGGCTCAGATCGCGCGATATGTCCGGTAGCAACTGCGACGTCGGCTCCGGCGCCTCAGCGGCAAACTCCGCCCGAATGTTTCGCTCCGCCTCCAGTGCGAGGCTAAGCCCGTCAACGGCGGCAACGATTTTCTTCGTCGCGACCATATGCCGATCGCGGTAGGTCATCGCGATCTGCACGGATAGCGCGGTGCGTGCCACCAGGAAGGCTTCGTGCGCAGCAACGTACCTGGGCTGAAGCGCGGCGAAATCGAACTCCAGAGCTTCGATGTCGCTCGCTGCCTTTATCGGGCTGCGTTGTGACGCCGCTATAAGACCGCTCAAACTGGCAGCCAGATCCTTTGATCGCTCGGGGATGTGGCTGAGTCCCGCAAGGCTGCGTGCCAGACGGCGCCGTTCGAGATCGCTGCGCAGTTCACGCATCTGCACGCTGATCGCGCGCCATGCTGACTCCGCGGCGGTATACTCGGCGGCCACGTCGGGCGCCGGCGGATCGGGTTTCATAGCAAGAGCGGACGTCATGCGGACCTCGTTCGATCCCAGATCGGCGTCGCGACGGCGCACCTACAGGGTCAAAACGAGAGTTGAGCGATTTGCTGGGTCACTTACAGCGCGGCGGTGACCCAAGCTAAAATAATCTGCGCATGCGGGCTGCGCTTAGCAGAGGACCGCAACGCAGGATTTCGAACCCCGCTAGCCGCTTCGGGTCGTCGATGGCTGGTGTCGATCGATGCCGAAAGCCTAACGCGGCCAACCGATTCAGATCCTCCACGATGGCGTCCGCTGCTTTGTGCGCGCTGCTGAGGTCGGAGTACCAATTCTTTCTATAGGTTCGCAACAGATAACAGCGCTCGCGCACCATGTCCGAGTGTGATCGCTTACGGCGGAGACGGTCCGCTACGCGTTCTCGGTCCTCATCTGAGACGTATGCAAGCACGAGTTCGAGGAACTGGGCGAACATCTCTGGGCTCATCGCGGCTCGCTCCATGAGTTCATTTCCCTGGAAGCGGCGTTTCGCGCCGGACAGGCTCTTTGGAGCGATCGGCGCCGTAGCTCGAGTAATCAAGCAGCGAGGCGTAACGCACCGGATCACGCCAGGTCCGAGATCCAACGCCCGCGACGCATGCGCGGACGAAGCGCATATCGATGTCCGGCCTGATTTCTCGCTTGTCAGCAGCAATCCCTTGCTTAGCCTCCAACATAGCCGCCGCGAGAAGTCGAGATTCCGGCGGCCACCTCGGATTGCTCGCTACGCTCAGCAAGTCCTTGGGATCGTCGGTCATCGCAAAAACGTCGTCGATCGCGCGTCGGACGACAACGAGACGTTCGGGGCTCTGGTGGTCGTGAAGTGCCACGCCGCGGTGCTCACCGATCGTTGCTATCGCGTCGCTCATGATTTTCCTCCTTTGAGAATTCGTAGGGCGCGGCGCGCGACCGGATCGGTCTCATCCGCGCCTGATTCAGCAGTCGGCCTTTCGGGGAGCGGTCCGAGCTTTAGGAGCGCTCTGGCTGCTGAGACTCGGGCCGCTGCTGGCGCGCTCGGATCTCCGGCCACCGCGCGCAACACCGCCATGGGATCGACACTCGAGATGTCGACGCCGGCAAGAGCCGACGCGCTTGTTTCCTCTCGTGTTGGTCTCCCGGGACCGCGTCGCTTAACTCGTTTGGCCATTTGGTGTTTTCACTTAATTAGAATTTCTAGAGATTTTTTCCGCGCGCGCAGATGGTGCAAATGCGACCCCAAGCGGTAACTGCCCCTTCCCGACTTCGGGAACTTAGGCCCCCCGCCCCTTTGTCCCGCCGCGATCATCGCGGCTGATCCTACTCGATGCGTTTAGCCATCGCCGCGCGGCGTGCCGGTAGGGTTGCGATGACGTCGCGGATGGAGTTCAGCCTACCCTGCGCATTGGCGATCATCTCGAGCACCTCCGCCGTGACCGGCATGAACTTGCGGGTATCAATGCAATCCCGCGTTGCCCACTCGATGGCGGCGAACGATGGCGCCTTGGCTATGGCACGGTCCACCATGATCGATGCGTAAGCACCGGCGGCTTTGCTATTGTGAAAATTCAACCTCATCACCGCGAGGTGGTCGCCAATCTCGACCTCGGTGGCTGGCCGAGCGATGACCGCAAAGCGGTCCCGCAGATCCGCTAGGGTCGGAAGGATTCCATCAACGTCCTGCATCAGCCGACGTAACGTATCCGGATCAGCATTGTCGTACGCGTTTGCAATGACATCGCGTCTATAGAGATCGAGCAGCCTTTCACCGGTGTTCTCGAACTCCTCGGATAGAACGCGGAGTTCGCGTTGCGATTTGTGCACCTGGGGTACGGTCATGTTGGTCTCCGGTTAAAGCCAGCAATGGATGGGTCATTCATTCCGATGGGCGACTGGAAAGAGCGCGGCTCTTCAAGCTCATCGGCCCATGCGCGGCTTCGCAACCATCGGGCTGGGTATGGAATGTACTTGCGGTCCGTAGGCGGACGACGGGAGAAGTGTTCCACCAGCCGCGCCACGCCGGCCATGATCTCAGCTTCAGTCGCCTGCTTCTTTTTCAGAACTTGACCCAGAGCAAGTTCAGCGTCTCCGGGTGCCTTCTTGCGTGGGTAGGCTGCGTAGAACCGTTTGAAGAAACTATCTGACGCGACATCGACGCCGCATGTGGGTGGCATCGGAAGAAATAGATATCCTTCTCTGTTCTCTTCTTTGTTCAATACTTCAGTGTTTGTGTGGATGGCCGTAGGTGGTTCGGAAGGCTGTTCGTAGGTGGTTGAGGTGAACGGCCGTACCGGGTTGATCTCTTTCAACCGTGCACTGCTGTCGCTGGTTGACCCTGTACGGCGGTGGGCGGTTAACCCTGTCTCGCCAGCGATTGTTGGATGATCTGTCGGCAGCGATAATTCGTAGCTATTCGAATGCCGACCTTTCGTGCTCACTCGTCGGATGTATCCCGCCTGCTCGCCTGCTTTGATTTGCTTCGGTATGGCGGTGATCTGCTGGCCTGTCCCATCGGCCAGCGTCTGATAGGACGGATTGCATTGTCCGGTCTTGAAATTCTTGTGCAGCGAGATCCGTTGCAAGAGAGTTTTCGTTGCCGGCGTGAGGCGTCGGTCAGCCAATACGGAAGCTTGCCACATGTCACGTTCTCGCAGGGTCTTCATGGGGGGAGAGCTTTCGCACGGGACGGTTCTGGACGAGCGCGACCGCTTCAGCATGCTGGCGCGATCCGAACGGGCCGGGAGCATCGTCGTGCCAGCCGATGAACCATGCGCCATCGTCGTGCTGGACGATTTCGTTGATCGAAAGCATTAGATCGCCGACCGATCACGCTGAGCGATGCGATCGCGCTGCCACTGGGCGATCTCGGAGGCAAGCCACGCAACGGCCTTGCCGCGTTGGGTGAGTTTGATGGGTCGCGGGAACTGAGGCGGCGTTTCACCCATCAGATCGTAGATGGTGGACCGTCCGAGCCCTGTCGCTTCTTTGACGGCAGCTAGCCTGAGTAAGGTATCGACCTGATTGCCTGAACTCTGCACTTTGTTCTCCATGTTCCAACCGGATCATCCCGGGCTTGGTTGGAAGATGCAGAAACGCTCAGCGCGCGTCGTACCAAAAATAAATGAGATTAGATTTGCACATCGCTGGCAAGGCCGAACCCGGCGGCTCGGCGCGCTTTACATCGCTTCCGCCAGATTGACGCCACGTTCAGTTCGCTCGTGCCTAAGCGGCACTCGCTAAGTGCCGCCGAAACTATGGAGCAGGCACACGGGCCCGTACTGGCGCGGTTTCTGGTGGGCCTTAGGCCTCGGGATACCATAAGCTCCACGGCAGCAAAGATGGCTTCATCTCGATGCAGATGCGAAACGGCGTGGCTGCCTTGTCTGAAGTTCGGCGGCTTCATGGCTGCCCGGACGACGTATGCCTGCAGGACCAACGGCAAGGAAAGGTTTCGACCTGTGCGATGCGCGGCAATTTCGCAAAGCGCTTCATGGGCGATCCGATCTCCGCTGCCTGCGAGTTCGATCAAGCGCTCGGGATGATCACCCGAGTAAAGAACGCGGGCCTCCATCGGCATCGACGCGTCATTGGCAAAATCTAGGCCAGCTTCGCACATCAGATTGAACCGGTAAGACCGGTTACTGGCCTCCTCGTCCGCCACCCAAGGGTGCTGCAGCAGGTACGCAAGGGCAGCATCGTAGGCCGATTCAGCTGACACTTCGCTCACGTGGATGCTGCCCGAATCGGTACGACCGAAGCGTTGCGCGGTCCCCCGGCGCAGTATTGCGCCCAGTCGTCCATCAGGCGCCGGCGCTTCTCCCTCATATTGCCGCGGCGATAGGCTGCTTCAACCTTGTCGGAAACTGTGTGGGCGAGCGCCATTTCGGAGACCTCGTTTGGGTATGAAGTCTGCTCGGCGCACCAGTCCTTAAACGTCGATCGGAAGCCGTGCACGGTCAGGTCGTTATCAAACCCCTCCATACCCTGCAGCAACTCTAACATTGCCATATTTGATAGTGGGGTGCCCTCCTCTGCCCCAGGAAAGATGAACTCGCCGGTGCCGTCGGCCAACTCCACTATGTCGCAGGCGCGCTCGCAAAGCGGTACGACATGATCGTACTTCCGGGCGCCCTTTTTCCCCTTCATTCGTGCTTTAGGAACTGTCCAAAGCTTTTCCTGAATGTTGAGCTCAGACCGCGTGCCTTCGATCGTATCGCTGGTACGTGCCGCGGTAAGAATGGTGAACTCAAGCGCACGAGCACTGATGCTGTTTTTGGCGCGAAGGTCGACCATGAAGGCGGGAAGATCGGCGTACGGAAGAGCTTTATGATGCCGAACGGGGGCGACCGATGACTTGGCGGGCAGAAGCTGGTCGAGATGCCCTCGCCACCGAGCTGGATTTTCGCCATCTCTCAGCTTTCGAGCTTTTGCCCAGTCCAGTATTTTCTCGATGCGGCCTCGCACCCGGCTTGCGGTCTCGGTTTTTCCGGCCCAAAACGTCGGTGCACCAAGTTCCTCGCTCTCGGTTTGCTCAAGAATCTTCAGCACCAGATTGGTGTCGATGGCATCAACGGCCAGCCGGCCGATTGTCGGATAAGCGTAGGTTTCCAAGGTGGAGCGCCATTGATCGCCGTGCTTCGCTGATTTCCAGCCTGTCTGATGAGCAGTTATGTACTTTTCGGCTGCCTGTTCGAATGTCATCAGCTTGGCATGAGCTGCGCTCGCCTGGAGTCTTTCCGCGCGTCGCTGCTCAAGCGGGTCGACACCGGTCAGAATAAGCTTGCGACCGGCACGGGCATTCTCGCGAGCCTCCGCAAGGGTTACCAGGTTGACTGGGCCCAGCCCCATCTCGCGGGCACGGCCTGCGATCATGTAGCGAAGGAGCCAGCTTTTGGTGCCGGCGTTGGTCACCTGTAAATACAGGCCGCCGCCATCGGCGTATCGGCCGGGCTTCTTCTGCTTAGTGACTTCGATCGCCGTTAGGCCCTTCGAGGCTGCCATTGACCCACAATCCAACCCACAAAATCGGTCCGGATTTGGCCGGACGTGGTTGGATTTGTCCAGACGATTATCGCCAGATTGTGCCCTTTTACGTATGTTTTTGGACAGGGGCGGAATACAACGGAACCAAAATTACGGACACCCTTTCCGCCATTTGCCGCATCATCCTCTGTCGGACGACATGATCGATCAATCCGAGCCAACGACGCCCGCTGAAACACTCGGCGCTCTCAAGCCGCCGCGCTGCGCGATGTGCCGGGCGCGAATGGCGTTGCTGCGAAGCGAGCCGGATCCCGGCGGCGGCGACAAGTGCACCTTCACCTGCCCGAAATGCGAATTCCTGAAGACCAAGGTCATCGGCGGGCCGCCCGATCTCAGCCGCCACAGGCCGCCCAAAAAAACACGACAGCCCCAGACACGTTAGGCCGCCTGAGGGATTACCGCGGCGGCTGTGCTGCCGCCGGGAGCGGAGCGCCGCCGACCGAGATGGCACCAGCGGGACGATCGGCGGGGCGCTTGCGCGGCGCCGTGGGTGCCGGGCGCGCGGCCACTGGCGCAGCCGGAGCTGCGGCCATGGGCGCTGGCGCCGCAGCGGCTGGAGCCGGCGGGGAGAGAACGCCCCTGCCTTGCAGCGTATCGATCTTGGCGGTTAGTCCAACGACCTGGGTCGTGAGGCCCTGGATCTGATCGGACAGGCGCTTCAACTCTGTCTGCTGCGCCGTCAGCAGTTCGGTAGCAGCCTGGATCGAGCTTCCGGTCTGCTGCTGGAACGCCGCGAAATCAGTCGCGCTGACGCTGCCCTCCGCCGCGCTCGCCAACACCGGGGCGCTCTCTCTGGGGCCAGTGCTTCCTGTCACCGCCTGTGCCATGTCGGTCAGTGCGTCGTGGTAGTTCAGCCAGAGATATCCACCGCCGCCAGCGAGGATCAACAGCACGGCGACAACTCCGAACGGGCCGAACGACCTGCGCTTGCGTAGCGGCACAGGGGGCGGTCCGACATTGATCTCGTTATTGAACGTATCGGCCACTGGAGATCCTCACTTGCGACGTCCGATCCTGCGGCTCGGGGAGCGAGACAACCGGCGCGATTCCTTGAAGCGTATGTAAGCAAAAAATCCACTGAGGTGAACTGCTGCGACTCGGTCATCCCCCATGTCGCCTCATCATGCCCGCGCAGATACGCCTTCAGCGCCCGTTAACCCTGCGCCGGGCTGGCATCGCCTCGCCGGCGCCGCATTGTCATCGCCGTTGCGCCGCGATCACTCCTCGCAACCGCGTAAAATGTTGCAACGACGCATCACTACAGCTCCGAATGAAAAGCGGACCGCGAATCTCTTTGACTGTGCGGCCCCCCGTGCCGTCTGTAGTTCGCGGGGGAATAAGGACCACCACGATGATTGAGACCGTCACTGCACTCTTCGGATTTCTCAGCGCCGGCATTCTGGCCGCTCACGCTTATGACGGTTACCGCGCCCGCTTCTAAGCGCGCGACGATTTCGCGACACGGCCGCTCAGCCATCTCGCAACTCAGCTAGTTGGTGCGCTTGCAGCCACTGCGCTGCTCTGATCGAGACATTCGGCTTCGATGAAAGCTGTCTCCGACGAAACAAGACTGAAACACGATTCTCCAGAACCGCTTTGAACGCGCCCGACGAGGGTAGCGACTGATGGGCAGGGACACAGCAAAGCGCTCGCGCGCCCACCCAATGGAGAAGATCTATGTTTCGCAAAGTAACCCTCGGACTGATCGCTGCAGCCTCGCTCGGTGCAGCCGCCCTCGCCCCCAGCGCTGCATCGGCTCACGGCTGGCATGTCGGTGGCTGGCACGGTGGATGGGGTGGCTACGGTCACCACGCCTTCTATGGCGGGCCGACCTTCTATGTCGGCGGCCTGACCGACGGCTGCCTGCAGCGCCGCGTGGTGGAAACCCGCCGTGGGCCGCGCGTCCGGACCGTCAACGTCTGCGCCTACTGATCGCATCAAGTTACGGAAAGCCCGGCCGCCCAACGGCCGGGCTTTTTGCTGCCGTACTCAGGTATTGTTCTGCTTCTGTTGCCCCCCGGTGACAGCCAAGGTCAGCGTTTCCAGCTAAAGCTTGTGTCGAATTCGCTCAATATCTTCAGAGCGATGGAAGGTCCTGGATGCGAACCCTTTGGCTGGCCGCGATCATCGCAGCGTCGGGCGCGGTGAATGCCGCTGCTGCCGACCTGCAGTCGCGCGTCTGGACCAAGACGCCCGCGACGACCGAAGCAGGCTATAGCTGGGGCGGCTGGTATGTCGGCGGCAACGCCGGCGGTTCCTGGGGCCAGAGCAACGTCTCCAACGCTTTCGTCAATGGCACCGCGCCGATCGCAAACCAGCAGGCAATTGCGGCTGCCTCGCCGCGCCTCAATCCTGATGGCTTCACCGGCGGCGGTCAGGTCGGCTACAATCATCAGGTGGACCGCTGGTTGTTTGGCGTCGAGGCCGACGCGAACTATTTCGGCCTGAAGCAGTCGCGCGGTTTCACCGCGCCCTTCCCGGCCGGCGGTTCGTTCACCACCACAAATTCCGTAACGAGTGATTGGCTGGTCACGCTGCGCCCGCGCGTCGGCTACACGGTCGATCGTACGCTTTTCTACGCAACTGGCGGCCTCGCGCTCACCGAGTTGAATTTCGCCTCCTCGCTAACCGACACGACTGGCCAGAACGAAACCGCGTCACTGTCAAAGACCGTGGCAGGTTGGACCATCGGCGCCGGCATCGAACACGCGTTCACCAAAAACTGGTCGGCGAAGGTCGAATATCTCCATACCGATTTCGGCAAGCAATCGGTCTCGGCTCCGACCTTCACGGGACCAGGCGCTGCAACCGGTATCATCGCCCATGATATCGACCTGAAGACCAATACGGTACGCGGCGGACTGAACTATCATTTCGGCGGCCCGTCGGTCGCGCGCTACTGATCGCTGCAGAGATCTCCAAACAAAAGGCCCTCGCTAGCGAGGGCCTTTTGTTTGGAGATGCATGCGCCGGTCAGCCGGTCATCGCCAAAACGCGGCTTTCGACCGGATACGGCTCCACAGTGATCGTCCAGCGCAGTGGCCAGCAGGTCAGATCCGGACGAACGGCGTGAACATAGCCGTTGACGAAAACGCTGTCGGCATCGTCGCTGAATCGCTCGTCGATCAACTCGCCATGAAGATGCGCCATCCGGCAGCGGCGCATCTGCGCGTATTTCGTCGTTTCGTATTTGGCCAAATCGGGCCTCCCCAACGTCGCAATGTCCCCATCGGGAACTTTGGGCGACTCGCGGTTAACAAAGCCTCAAGCGGATCCGCGACGGTATCGGGCTGGAGTGCGCGTATCAAAAATGCGCAAAGCCCCCGACTTTCATCGATTCGATTCACGGCTGCTTCAAGAATGCAGAACAGTGTGGCGCCAATATTATTGGAGCGTCCCATGTTCATGATCGCGAGCATTCTGACGGTCGCTGCCGGTGTGTTTTACGCAGCGAGTATCAACAACAGCAGATGGGCGATGCAGGTGTGCCACTACGGCGACATATTCTGCATGAACCCGTCATGGCTTGTCATCGCCGCCGTCCTGTCCATCATCTGGGCATTCTTTTTGCGCGTCGATCGACTGTAGTCGTTCGATCAGCAGACGACCTGGTCCGCAACGAGTTCAGCGGGCTTGAGGTGTTGCCGGCGCGGCGCCAAACGCAGCGATTTCGACGTGGCACAATGTGGACAGCCAAAGGTGCGAATTTCACCGCCCTCTTCGTCCGTCTCGATCTTGATCAGATAAACTTGGGTCCTGCAGCCCGAACATTTCAGATGTTCGGTGCGAATGTTATCGTTCAGATGAACTCTGCGGGTGCCGGACATCTGCAGTCTCCGAAAACCGATGACAGCCTGCCCAGACTATCGCGTTTTCACGCATGCCGAGCGCCGAAATAGACAACCTGTAATTGCTTAAAAGAAGCTCTGCGCCCTTAAGGAATCGCCGCCGTATTGAGCTACCGTGTTCCGGCAGGATTATCCAGATTGCGGGTTCCACGCGATACGTCTTTTCACGCAGTTTAGAGTATATCTAAATTCTTCGATTGCGGTTCATCGTCACACAACTATAGATATTGATGGATCGATCTGCTCGACGACCCTGGAATGTCGCAATGCACAAGCGATATCAGCCGCTCAATATCCCCATCGAGATCGTTCGCACGGTGGTGGCGATCGCGGAAACCGGCAGCCTGACCAAGGCTGCCGAACGGCTGGGCCTGAGCCAGCCCGCTGTCAGTTCCCAGATCAAGCGCATTCAGAACATGGTGGGAGGCAACCTCTTCACCAAAACGGTCAACGGCACGACGGCTACCCAGCTCGGCAAGCTGGTGCTGCATCAGGCCAAACGGATTCTGGAAGCCAACGACCAGATGTTGCGGATTGGCGGCGTGGCCAATCTTCCGCAGCCGATCCGGTTTGGATTGAGCACACTGTTCGTCCAGGATTTCTTCAGCCATCAGACCTCCCAAAGTCTGGCCGATCTGGTCATTCACACTGACAACTCGGTGGGCATCACCAAAGGCCTGATCGACGGCTATATCGATATCGCCTACATTCTCGAAAATCCGGAAATGAGCAGCGAGATATCGCACCTGATCGTCAACGAGGCCGATGAGGAGTTCGTGTGGGTGCGCGCAAAGGACTTCGTCCTCAGTTCGGGCGCGCCGATCCCCATTCTGACATGGCCGGGCGACGATCTGATGATCCGGACCCTGACGCGCCACGGTCTGTCCTACAAGATCGTATTCAACAGTCCCGACTATCACGCCAAGTTGGCGGCTGTGGAAAGCGGCATCGGCATCACCGCGATCCCGAAGCGGATGATTCCGCCTACACTCGTCTGGGCGCAGGAATATTACCTGCCGCACCTGCCGCCCGTCAAAGCGTTGCTGTGTGCGCGCTCGAACCTGGAAACAATGCAGAGCACGGAATTGCTCAACGCGATCTCGTCACGCTTTTTCAAATCGCCGGCCATGTTGAACCTGTAACTCAGCCATGATCGTGAGCCCGGCCGTAATCCCTATCGGCAGTCAGCGTGGCACGAGATAGTGTTCGTCCCATTCGCTACGCGGCACCTCGGTGCCAAGCTGATAGGCAAAGGATTTGACGTCGAGCCCGTCAGGAGTGGTCTCGCAGACATAGGACAGCCTGTACCACTTGCCCCCGCTGCGGATGGCACCGCCCGGCGCTTTGATCTGGTTGTCTCGAATGACCGGATCGGCAAACGCGTAGGCCACGAACTCGTCCGGCTTGTATCCCTTGTGCTCGCGGCCCACGGAGCCCATCGCACGCGCATCGCAACGCTGCTCCAGACGGGTTTCCGGCGACAGTTTGAGCATCTGATCGGTCCGGGACGACGCTGCATGTAGGGGAGATTGGGCAGCGATGCCGATAAAGGCAACAACTGCGAACACTAGTTTTCTCATTGCCTTAGGCCAATTACCTTATTTGACTTGCGAGGATTTTGTGGCGCGAACCTACCATGTTCGCACATGCAAAAAACCCCGCTCGTGTTACCGGCGGGGTTTCAAATTCGGGATCGTCAGCCGATCCGTTTGAATGTCAGCAGTTGATGAAATTCCGAGGGCGAGAACCGGCGGCCGCCGAGACCGGAGATACTGACCCGCCACCCCGCATCGTTGAGCGTCCGGGCCTGCGCGACGGCGACGTCCGGAATGATCCGGTGCGTCACCATGCTCTGGTCGTTGCGCGTCGCGTGGATGGTGAAGATATCGCCCCGCCGCGAAGCCGCAGGGATATCGGCTGCTTCAAGATCACTGTCAGAGAACACGGTCGCCAACGCCAGCCTCCATCATCAGTCAAAGCCCGATGTGATTGTGCAGCGCACGTGGTTAACTAATTATTACAGCAACGCGCGCGCCGTCAGGATTTGAAGACGCCCGTGATCTTGTTCCAGAGCGATGAGCCGTCGTCGTTATCGTGTTTCGACCGGTCCGGCTGCGTAGCACTCACAGGATCCGAAGCCGGGAAACTGTCCTTCAGGCCGGTCTTGAGTTCCTCAGACGTTTTGCGATCAGCACGCGCCGCCTCCTTCACGCCAACAGCGTATTTGTCGTGGGGTGCGGGATCGAATTTCTCAGCCATGATCGTCTCCTTCATCTGATGAAGGAAAAACGTCGCCGTGGCCAAGAGGTTCCTCTCTGCGGCGATTAGTCGAGACCGCGCTCGCGGCTGAGGCCGACCATCTCCTGGATGAACAGCGCCTTCTGCTTGTCATCCAGCGTGGCGAATAGCGGCTCCGCGGCATCGGCAACGGCGCGCTGATCGACGGCCCGGTCGTTGAGGAACTGAGCCTCGTTGCGCATCTGCTCGATGATGTCATCCGGCGGATCGCGCTTGGCGCGGGCAATGCGCAGTTTCAGACGCTCCGCGCCGTTATTGCCGAGCGTATGCATGGCGTTGCTAAAACCGGCCCAGTTCTTTTCCTGCTCCGGCGTCAGGTTGAGCGACGTCTTGATACGGCTAGTGTTGGCGTCGCTACTCGCGACGATTTGCTCGGCGGTCAGTTCCGGCTCCGCCGCGGGTTGAGCGCCCTTCTTGCCCTTCTTGGCGGCCTTGGTTTGTTTGGCGCTCGACTGCCCGCCCACGGGACCGCGAACATTGTTCGAGGGCACGCCCAGCACGCCGCCGACAACGCCCACGACGCCGCCGATCGCTCCACCGAGAACGCCCCCGATCGGCCCAGCCGCACGATTGCCGTCTCTTGCGCCTTGCTGCACGCCCTGGACCAGCCCCTGCGCGTGGACCGCTGCGGAATTTCCGAGCAGCAGAACGGCGGCGGCGCACAGCACATGGCGCAGTGGTCGATGCGTGCGCTTGGGCAAATTCATTCTGGTCATCATCGTCTCCTCACCGCAATTTCGCGGCGCAGCAAATCACTTGTGATCATCAGCAACCATAGTGGCTTCAACACGGCCAAGTCCACACGCCAGGTCTCCGCCAATGGTAGACCTCATCGAGCCAAGCCTGTTAGATAACGCCCGCGCGGCCCCTGGCGGGTGCGCAACAACGTAGAATGCTTCAAGGGGTGGAAATGGCGACCAACAAGAAGAAACTTCTGATCACCGAGTCGATGTCGACCCAGGGAATGGACCTGTTCAATGCACGCGATGACATCGAAGTGGTCAAGTTCAGCAATCTGATTTCCGCTGCCGACTACATCAAGCTGATTGAGCAACACGCACCGGTGCACGGCACCGCGCTCGGCGCCACGCGGTTCGGCGAGTCCGAACTCGAAGCCTGCAAGGACATGAAGGTGGTGGCGCGCATCGGCGTCGGCTACGACGCGGTTGATGTGCCGGCGCTGTCCAAGCGCAAGGTGCCGCTGATGATTGCTGGCACCGCCAACTCGCCCTCGGTTGCGGAACAGGCGCTGTTCATGATGCTGACGCTCGCCAAGCGCGCAGTCGAACTCCACGCCATGGTCAAGGAGGGCAAATGGGCGTCGCGCTTCGGAGCGCTACCGTTCGACCTGTTCGGCAAGACGGTGCTGGTGGTCGGCTTCGGCCGTATCGGCACCCGCACCGCCAAGCGCTGCCAGGCGATGGAAATGAACGTCCTGGTCTATGACCCCTATGTCTCGGCCGATACAATCAAGGCTGCCGGCTGCGAGCCTGTCAGCGATCTCGACGCAGCCCTGCCCCGTGCCGACTTTGTCAGCCTGCATTGCCCGAAGACTCCGGAGACGACCGGCCTGTTCAACGCTGCGCGGATCGCCCGCATGAAGCCGTCGGCCTATCTCATCAATACCGCGCGTGGTGGCATCATCATCGAAGCCGCGCTGCATGACGCGCTGGTCTCGGGCAAGCTCGCCGGCGCTGGCCTCGACGTGTTCGAGGCGGAACCGCCGCCGCTCGGTCACGCGCTGTTCGAACTGCCGAACGTGATCATCGCGCCGCATGTCGCCGGCGTGACCCGCGAGGCACTCGACCGCATGGGCGCGCAGACCGCGCGCAACATGCTGAGCGTGCTCGACGGCGAGCCGATCAAGCAAAATGCCGTCAACGCGGACGTGTTCGGCTGAACCGGCGATTGCTGGCGCGGATGATTGATCCGCGCTAGCACTGCCGCAGTCCTCACCAGAGTACCCCGCGATGGCATTCAAGGAATATGGCGATCACGATGCGCTCGGCCTTGCCGGGCTGGTGCGCAGCAAGCAGATCACCCCGCGCGAACTGCTCGATGAGGCGGTGGCGCGCACCGAGCGCGTCAATCCCCGGATCAACGCTGTCGTGGTGCGCCATGAGGACTATGCGCAGCGCCAGATCGACGAGGGGTTGCCCGACGGGCCGTTCACCGGCGTGCCATTCCTGCTGAAGGATCTCGAACTCCTCGATGGCACGCGCACGACCTTCGGGGCCAGTCTCTACAAGGACTTCGTCGCCGATCATACCGGCACCCTCGCCCAACGCTTCCTCAATGCCGGCCTGACGATATTCGGCAAGAGCGCGAGCCCCGAATTCGGGCTGATGCCGACGACGGAATGCCGGCTGCACGGACCGACGCGCAATCCGTGGAATACCGATCATGCATCGGGCGGCTCGTCCGGGGGCGCAGCCGCTGCCGTGGCCGCGCGGATCCTGCCGGTCGCCCATGCCAGCGACGGCGGAGGTTCGATCCGTATTCCAGCCTCGGCCTGCGGCGTGTTCGGTCTGAAGCCGACCCGCGCTCGCAATCCGACGGGTCCTGACAAGGCCGAAGGCTGGGGCGGCTTTTCCTGCGGCCACGTCGTCAGCATCAGCGTACGCGACAGCGCCGCGATGCTCGATGCTGTTCACGGACCCGAACTGACTAGCCCCTATATGGCGCCCGCACCGGAACGTCCCTTCCTCGATGAAGTCAGCCGTGGTCCCGGCAGGCTGCGCATCTTCTTCACCGACAAGTCGCCCTATGGCGATGCGATCGATCCCGAAGTCGCCGCTGCCGTCCGCGATGTCGCCAGGTTGCTCGAAGCACAGGGTCATCATGTCGAAGAACGCGCGCCGGTGCTGCCGCTCGACCCTGCGCAAGTGATTGCGGCGATCGTGTCGGCCAATACGGCGGTGACCGTGCAGTTCGCGGAGAAGAAGTTCGGCCGCCCGATGACCTCGGATGATTTCGAGAAACTCACACTCGGCAGCGCACACAATGCCCGCAAGGCAAGCGCAGTCGACTACGTGACAGCACTGCAGAACGCATTCCAGATCTCCCGCAGCGTCACCGAATTCTTTACCGGCTGCGACATCTTCCTGTCGCCGACGCTCTGCACGCCGCCGATCAGGATCGGTGAGATCGACACGATGTCGGACGATCTCAGCCATGTCGCGCCTTTGCTGCGCCACTACATGCCAAGCACCAGTATGGCCAACATGACCGGCCAGCCGTCCATGTCGGTGCCCCTGGCCTGGAGCAGCAAAGGCCTGCCGATCGGTATGATGTTCACGGCGCATTTCGGCGACGAGGCCATGCTGTTCCGTCTGGCCGGGCAACTCGAGCAGATCCGGCCCTGGAAAGACAGGCGTCCGCCGATCTCTGCCTAAAAACAGCCACAGCGATTACCAAAATGAAACCACAGCCGATTAGATTATCGGCGGTATGTGGACGTTGCGTAATTACGGGGAGGCGCATTTCAATGACCCAGAACGATCCGACCGATCACGCCCTCGCGGCCATTGCGAGCATTCTCGACCGCAAGGAAGCGGAATCGCAAGTGGCCGAACACGGCGACGCCGAGCCCGCTTCGATTACCGTCGTCACTGAAACCGTGGTCACCGAGACTGTATCCGTCATGGTCGCCGCCGAACCCGAAGCGCCGCTCGTCGAACACGAGTCGCCCTCCACGGTTCCAGAGGCCCTCGAGGTCGATGGTTACTCTCGTCTCGGTCCAGGTCCGCTCGATGCCATCCGCTTTCGCTGGACCGCACGCCGCGACGACGACGGCCAGTATTTCGTCGATGAAACCATCGGCAGTTCACGGCCGATTTCGTCAGGCCCGATGCCGCGTGACGAAATCATCGATTTCATCGATGGGCGCGAGCGCGCCGCCCGCGATCGTTTCGAGACGCTGAAGAGCCAGATGACCGTGGGCAGCAGCGCCTCGCGTTACAGCGACTACTGACGAAAGCCAGGCTTCAGGCGACGCCGCCGTCCAGCGGCGGCGTTGGGGCCTATCACGCTGCCTCAAACAGAAGATGTCCGGCGCAGGATTGAACCACTTCTTCAGTCGGCGCCACACACCAAAGCAATTGCAATTCCCCCCTGAGTGACGCGGATCAAGCGTTCGGGCGCATCCGCGGCTCGGTTCAGGGTCAGGATTTCAACCGCTTTGGAGGACACATGAAGCCGCTCTTCGCCCTCGCCGCTATCCTGCTGACCAGCACCGCCGCTCAGGCTGGCGACAGCTACTCGTTCGACATCGGTGGCCGCACCATTACCATCGAAGCGCCAAGCGACTGCACTTCGACGGACTGCATCTCGGTTTCCATTCCCGGCGTCTACGAATATGGCACGAAGCGCAGCAAGCGCGAGCGTGACCGCGAGACGCGCGAGCAGGCCCCTAACACTCCGCGATCCGAACAGATGGCCAAGCCTGTGGAGACGCAGAAGCCCGTTGCCGCCCCAAAGGAGGCGGCCGCTCCGGCGACACCTGTCACGCCATCCGTCGCGGTAGCCCCGCAGCCTGCCCCGGCACCCGCGCCTGCCGAGAAATCTGCGCCCTCTACGGTCGTCGCCAACGCACCGCCCACAGATCCAGTCGACAAGCAGGATGCGCCCGCACCGGTTACGCCTGCCGCCGCGGCAACGCCGCTCGGCATCTGGATGACCGAGAAGAAGGAAGGCAAGGTTCGCATCGAACAATGCGGCGCCAATCTGTGCGGCTATTCGATGAATGCCAAGACCGAGGCCAATGGGGAGAAGGTGCTGATCAACATGAAGCCCGGCAACAACAAATGGGCGGGAAAGATCTTCGATCCGAACAGCGGCAGCACCTACGAATCGACCATCGCGCTCAAAGATAGTGACACGCTGCGTGTTCAGGGCTGTGCCTTCGGCGGCATGTTCTGCGGCGGACAGACCTGGACGCGGGTGAACTGATCCCAGCCGACGCTGCTCATTGATTGAAAGGTCCAACATCCCCTGTAAGCTGATCGTAACGCGGTGCGCCCCTGAACGGTGCGCTTCGCGATACAAACGGGGGAGACGTCATGATCCGGATCACCGCCGCCTGGCTTGCGGCCTGCCTGCTGCTTGCCGCGCCCTTGCATGCACAGACGCCGGCCCCTGCGCCCTCACCGTCCCGCCTCGACGATATCATTGCCCGGAGGACGCTCCGCGTTGGATTGA
Source organism: Tardiphaga robiniae (assembly GCF_013359755.1). Taxonomy (GTDB): domain Bacteria; phylum Pseudomonadota; class Alphaproteobacteria; order Rhizobiales; family Xanthobacteraceae; genus Tardiphaga; species Tardiphaga robiniae. The sequence goes on from NZ_JABMCJ010000093.1 coordinate 351,680, forward strand.
CCGGCGACTACATGCCGTTCAGCGCGTTCGATCCTGTCACGACATCGTTCAAGGGCTTCGACGTCGAGATGGCAGAGGCGCTCGGAAAAGCACTCGGCGTCAAGGTCGACTATGTGAAGACCAGCTGGCCAAAACTGTCAGCGGACTTTGCGGCAGACCAGTTCGACATGGTGATGGGCGGCGTGTCGATCACTCTGGACCGGCAGAAGAAGGGCATGTTCTCGATCCCGATCATGCGCGAGGGCAAGACGCCGATCGCGCGCTGCACCGATGCAGGGAAATTCGGCACACTCGCTGAGATCGATCGGCCAGGTATCAAGGTGATCGTGAATCCGGGCGGCACCAATGAGCGCTTTGCACGGACGCATATCAAATCGGCCGAGATCACCGTCTTCAACGACAATACCCGCATCTTCGACGAGATCGCACAAGGCCGTGCTGATTTGATGATGACCGATGCCTCAGAGACCCGCTATCAGCAGAAGCTGCATCACGGTGTGCTCTGCGCCGTGCATCCCGACACGCCGTTCGATTTTGCCGAGAAAGCCTATTGGCTCCAGCGCGACGTGGGGCTGAAGGCTTTCGTCGATCAGTGGCTGCACATCATGCAGGAAGACGGCAGTTTCCGTGGGACCGTCAACCGCTGGTTCGACTGACCGGAGGCAATCGGCGCGCCGGCTGCAAAGCCGGCGCACACGACGTGACGACACTATCCATTACGGAACGCGTAGCCATATCCATTCAGCGCCGGCGCGCCGCCAAGATGCGCATAGAGCACCTTGGATCCTTCAGGGAAGTAACCCTTCTGCACGAGGTCGATCATTCCCTGCATCGATTTCCCTTCATAGACTGGGTCGGTGATCATGCCCTCCAGACGCGCGCAGAGACGGATGGCGTCCTTGGTCTCTTCCGATGGCACGCCATATACGGGATAGGCGTAGTCCTCGATCAGCACCACATCATCCTCGACGAGGTCTTTGCCTAATTTGACCAGCTTGGCGGTGTTCTGCGCAATCTCAAGTACCTGCGCCTTGGTCTGAGCCGGCGTGAAAGATGCGTCGATACCAATGACCCTGCGCTGGCGGTCGTCCTTGGCGAAGCCTACCAGCATGCCGGCATGGGTCGAGCCGGTCACGGTACAGACGACAATGTAGTCGAACGCGAAGCCGAGCTCCTTCTCCTGCGCCCGGACTTCTTCGGCAAAGCCGACATAGCCGAGACCGCCGAATTTGTGCACGGAGGCACCGGCCGGAATGGCGTAGGGTTTGCCGCCCTTTGCCTTCACATCCTCGATCGCCTCTTCCCAGCTATGGCGGATGCCGATGTCAAAGCCTTCGTCGACGAGCTGCACATCCGCCCCCATGATCCGGCTGAGCATGATATTGCCGACACGGTCGTAGACGGCGTCCTCATGCGGCACCCAGCTCTCCTGTACCAGCCGGCACTTCATACCGATCTTGGCCGCAACGGCTGCGACCATGCGTGTATGATTGGACTGTACGCCGCCGATCGATACCAGCGTATCGGCGTTCGACGCGATGGCATCGGGGATAATGTATTCGAGCTTGCGCAGCTTGTTGCCGCCATAGGCCAGCCCGGAATTGCAGTCCTCGCGCTTGGCGTAGAGTTCGACCTTACCGCCGAGATGGGCCGAGAGCTTCTCCAGCTTCTCGATATAGGTGGGTCCAAAGGTGAGCGGATAGCGTTCGAAGCCTTCGAGCATGTGACACCTGTTGTCGTGAAAACTGGCAGTACAGCTAGCATTTTCGGTGCGGAAGGTGCTTTCAAAGATATGGCTGTTATCTGCTATATGTCGTACTATATCCATATAAACTGGAAGTATGACGCATTAAATTCCAAAAATTGAGAAGATTCTTTCATGGCTGAAAATCTGGATAAAATCGGACTTCGCATGCTGCATTTGCTGCAGAAAGACGGACGTCTGAGCAATGCCGATCTGGCCGCGAAGGTGAATGTCAGTCCCGCCACCTGTCATCGCCGCACGCAGCAGTTGTTTGACGAAGGCTATATCAGGAACACACGTGCCATCATTGCGCCCGAGAAGGTCAACCGCGGCGCGCTGGTCATGGTCGGTGTCGTGCTCGATCGCTCGACGCCGGAAAGCTTTGCAGTGTTTGAAAAGGCGGTGGCCAAACTGAAATTTGTTCTCGATTGCCACCTGGTCGCCGGCGACTTCGACTATTTCCTAAAAATCCGCGTCGGCGACATGGCCGATTTCAATCGTATCCACGGCACGCAACTCATCGCACTGCCCGGCGTCCGTCAGACCCGAACCTTTTTCGTCATGAAAGAGGTGGTGGACAATGCGCCGCTAGACTTTTGAACCCGGCGTCGTCCTCGTACCCGGCAATGCCTGGCCGTCCTAGCCGACCGGCTTCGCATATTGTTCGTCGCTGACCTTTTCCATCCAGTCCGCGGTCTTGCCGTCGAGCGCTTCCTGCATGGCGATATGGGTCATGCCGGTGGTCGGCGCCGCGCCGTGCCAGTGTTTCTCGCCCGGTGGAATCCAGACGGTGTCGCCCGGCTTGATCTCGACGACTGGCTGACCTTCGGTCTGGAAGCGCCCGACGCCCGCGATGACATAGAGCGTCTGCCCGAACGGATGGGTATGCCAGGCGGTGCGTGCGCCCGGTTCGAAACTCACGCGGAACGTCACCAGCCGCGCCGGCGCTTCCGCGACAATGACCGGATCCTGCCAGACCGTGCCCGTGAAGTATTCCTCTGGCGCCCTTTTGGTCGGGCGCGAACCTGCTGGAAAAAGCTTCATGGCACGGTCTCGCTGTTGTTCGGTGCGTTACTTCTTCGACGCGGCGTAGCGCGCCTTGGTTTCGGCATTCATCGGATACAGGCCGGGCAGCGTGGCGCCGTTATTCACCTCGTTGACGATCCAGGCTTCCATGCGCTCCTGCTCGGCGCCTTCGGCGAGGATGAGATCGAGGAAGGCCTTCGGGATCACGACAGCGCCGTCCTGGTCGGCGACGATGACGTCGTCCGGGAAGATGGCAACGCCGCCGCAGCCGATCGGTTCACCCCAGCCGACAAAGGTCAGGCCGGCAACCGACGGCGGAGCAGCATAGCCGTCGCACCAGACCGGCAGATTGGTGCCGAGCACGCCCTCGATGTCACGCACCACGCCGTCGGTGATCAGCGCAGCGACGCCGCGCTTCTGCATGCGGGCGCAGAGGATGTCGCCGAAGATGCCGGCGTCGGTGATGCCCATGGCGTCGACCACGGCGATGCAGCCTTCCGGCATCGCTTCGATGGCGGTGCGGGTCGAGATCGGCGACGACCACGATTCCGGGGTCGCGAGATCCTCGCGCGCCGGCACAAAACGCAGCGTAAAGGCCGGACCGACGAGACGGGGCTGACCGGGGCGCAGCGGCTTGGCGCCGCGCAGCCAGACATTGCGCAGGCCCTTCTTCAGGAGAACGGTGGTGATGGTCGCGGTGGTGACCTTCGACAGGGTGGCAATGGCTTCGGGTGTCAGGGACATACGCAGGGCTCTTCAGGTCAGAGGGTGCAGGACGTTGGACTTACGGCGGCGCATCTTGCGGTGGAATGCCAGCGCGTCAAGGGCTGCTGCTTCAAAGCGCCATGCAATGTGATGAAACCTCTGCGATCAGTACGGCTTATCGCCAACATGCGTATTAATTTATTGAAGATGCACGGCTATTTTCAGATTGCGAATTCCACTCGCTGGTAAAACGCGCTATGCATGATTGTCCAATACTGACGTTGTGAGGCCATGGTCGCAGCTCTCTCCCCGCCCCGCATCCTCCCCAGTGGCGATGCTGCCATCACCGTCGAATTCAGCCGCACCATCGACGAGGAAGCCAACCGCCGGGTGCTGGCGCTCGACAAACTCGTCGCGTCGGCCGGCCTTGCTGCCGTCACCGAAACGGTCCCGACCTATCGTTCGCTGCTGGTGCATTACGATCCCTTGCAGATCGGCTTCGATGCGCTGGGCGAGAAACTGACCGAACTGGCGTTGCAGCCGCTACCCGAGGCCAAGGCGGCCCGGCGCTGGCGCATCCCGGTCGCCTATGGCGGCGAAAACGGCATCGATCTCGAAGACGTCGCGAAGGCGCTCAACATCACGCCGGACGAAGTGGTCGCACGCCATGTGGGCGGAGACTACAAGGTGGCGATGATCGGTTTCACGCCGGGCTGGTCCTATCTCAGCGGGCTGCCGAGCTCGATGCAGATGTCACGCCGACAGAATCCCCGGCTGCTGACGCCGCCCGGCACGATCTCCATCGGCGGCATCCAGACCGGCGTGCAATGCCTCGCCGGCCCGAGCGGCTGGCATCTCTTAGGGCGGACCGCCGTGCGCACTTATCAGCTTGGCCGCGATCCGACATTTCTTCTGGAGCCTGGCGACGCCATCACTTTCGCCGCTGTCGACGAGAAGACCTTTGCCGAGCAGGACCGCGCAGCCGAAGCCGGTGCATTCGTCGCGGAGCTGATCGCATCATGAGCAAGCTCATCGTCACTTCTGTGAGCCCCGGCACGTCCGTGCAGGATGTCGGCCGGTTCGGCGCACAGCGCTATGGCCTGGTGCCATCGGGCGCCGTCGATCGACTGGCAATGGCCGCCGCCAATGCCCTGCTCGGCAACACGCTGTTTGCCGCGACCATCGAACTCGGCCCGCTCAATTCAGTCTTCACGGCTAAGGGCGGCGCCGTTCGGATCTCGCTCACGGGTGCAACACGGCCAGCCGATATTGCCGGCACGCCTGTCACGGTGAATACGTCGGTGACATTGGCCGACGGCGAGAGCCTCAATCTCGGCGTCGCCCGCGCCGGCACCTTCGGCTATCTCGCCATCGAAGGCGGCGTGCGCGGCGAGCCGATGTTCGGCAGCCTGGCCGTGAACGCCCGCGCCGGTCTCGGCAGTCCCTATCCGCGCCCGCTGCAGGCCGGTGACGAATTGCTGGTGGCGGCTGCCAGCAGCGCCAACGAGAAGCGCATCGATTTGCCTGCGCCGGCCGAAGGTCCGATCCGCGTGGTGCTTGGACCACAAGACGATGAATTCGGTGACGCCAAAGAATTGTTCCTCAGCAGCGAGTGGAAGATCTCGGCGACCAGCGACCGCATGGGCTATCGCCTTGAAGGCCCCGTCATCAAACATCTGCACGGGCACAACATCGTTTCTGACGGCACCGTGAACGGCTCGATCCAGGTACCCGGCAACGGCCAGCCCATCGTGCTCATGCCCGACCGTGGCACATCAGGCGGCTATCCGAAAATCGCGACCGTGATCTCGACGGATCTCGGCCGGTTCGGCCAGACCCAGCCGGGCCGCGCTTTCCGCTTTAAAGCCATCTCCATGGCCGAAGCGCAGGCGGAATACCGCGCCTTCGCAGAATTGCTGCAGAGCCTGCCCGGTCGTGTCCATGATTCCAACATCCTGATGCTGGACATCAAGGCGCTGCTGTCGGCCAATGTCGCTGGCACCGCAGTCAGCGCGATCGACGTCGAGACGTGGCAGGCGCCGCAGCCGGCAGACGCGCAAGACTGATTTCGAACCCTATTTACGAAAGAGCACGACCATGGCGACCATCGATCTGAACTGCGACCTCGGCGAAAGCTTTGGCATGTGGGAGATGGGCAACGACGCCGCGATGATCGACCTCGCGTCCTCGGTGAACATCGCCTGCGGTTATCACGCGGGCGACGCCGACGTGATGCGCAAGACCGTGCAGCTTGCGAAAGCGCGCAACGTCAGGATCGGTGCCCATCCGGGCTATCGCGATCTGCACGGTTTCGGCCGCCGCCCCATCGTCGGTCTCACCGCGCTGGAGATCGAGAACCTGATCGCGTACCAGATCGGCGCCTTGCAGGCGATTGCCGCCATGGAAGGCTACAAGGTCACCCATGTGAAGGCCCACGGCGCGATCTCCAACGTCGCCTGCGAGGACGACATGACCGCCCGCGCCATCGCTGCCGGCATCAAGGCCGTCGACCGCAACCTAACCTTCGTGGTGCTGGCGAATTCCAAGCTCGTGACCGCAGGCGAAGCCGCCGGACTCCCGTTGGCACATGAAGTGTTCGCCGACCGCGCCTATGAGGACAACGGCAATCTCGTCTCGCGCAAGAAGCCCGGCGCGGTGCTGCATGATCCGGTGATGGTTGCCGATCGTGTGGTGAAGATGGCACAGACCGGCGAAGTCATCTCGATCACTGGCAAGGTGATCAAGATGAAGATGGACACAGTGTGCATTCACGGCGACACGCCGGGAGCCGTCGAACTTGGCCGCCATGTACGAGATGGGCTGAAGGCGGCGGGGATCGATGTGGCGCCGTTCAAGACGGCGCTTTAGAACTCCATCGTCATTCCGGGGCGCGTGCGACTTCGCACGCGAACCCGGAATCCCGAAATGTTCTTCACCTCTAACATTACGGGGGCGGACAGTGGGGACTCATCTTGAGATTCCGGGTTCGCATGCGCAAAGATGCGCACGCGCCCCGGAATGACAGTGAATTCATCACCGATCGTTCAACATCCCCTCATGCGGCAGTCCCTCGATCGGGCATTCCTCGACACCGACCGTCGGCCGCGTGAAGGCCTCGACATTCTCGCGCGCCTTGTCGGGATTGTTGACCCAGTTCGCGTAGAAATCGAACGGACAGGCTGCGACGCCCTTGTTGCTTTCGCCGGAATTGATCGTGCCCGTATAACCGCGATGCAGCAGCTTGAAGAGATGGTTCTCCGACTGCCCGGTGCGTCGCGCGTCGCGGATCAGTGATTTCGACAGTGCCGCATATTGAATGCCGTAATCTTCCTCGCCGCATTCGCCGAGCGTGCGGCCATCGAAACCGATGATCGCCGAATGTCCGAAGTAGGAATATACGCCGTCGAAGCCTGAGGCGTTGGCGACGGCGACATAGGTGTTGTTCGCCCAGGCCATCGCCTTGGCCATCAGCACCTGCTGATCCTTCGCTGGATACATGTAACCCTGACAGCGCACGATCAGTTCGGCGCCCTTCATGGCGCAGTCACGCCAGATCTCGGGATAGTTGCCGTCGTCGCAGATGATCAGCGAGATCTTCAGTCCCTTCGGCCCCTCGGAGACATAAGTGCAATTGCCGGGATACCAGCCTTCGATGGGCACCCATGGCATGATCTTGCGATATTTCTGAACGATCTCGCCCTGATCGTTCATCAGGATCAGCGTGTTGTACGGCGCCTTGTGCGGATGCTGCTCATGGCGTTCGCCGGTCAGCGAGAACACGCCCCAGACCTTGGCCTTGCGGCAGGCCTCCGCGAAAATCTCGGTTTCCTCGCCGGGTACGATCGAGGCGGTCTCGTACATTTCCTTGGAGTCGTACATGATGCCCTGGGTCGAATATTCCGGGAACACCACCAGATCCATGCCGGGCAGACCGATCTTCATGCCGACGATCATGTCGGCGATCTTCTGCGCATTGGCCAACACCTCGGCCTTCGTGTGAAGCCGCGGCATCTTGTAATTCACGACGGCGACGCCGACCGCGTCCTTGCTGGATGAAATATCGCCGTGATGCATCTGCGCTGGTCTCCGTTGCCGGGCGATGGTGGGCCGACGGAGGGAGACCGGGAATACGTGGATTTACGGATGTGGGTGGTGCGGCAATCTCCGCCTGTCGTCCCCGCGAAGGCGGGGACCCATAGACACCACTGCCGCGATCGGAACACTGCGGAGAATGCCAGCTTAAGCTACGGACTCGGAGGCTATGGGTCCCCGCCTTCGCGGGGACGACGGTCAAGAGTGCAGAGGGATGCTACAGCCCCGCACCCTTCCCGATCGCATCGTTGAACGATCGATCCACGATCGCATTGGCATCGAGCTTCTGCTTGATCAGTCCGCTGCGCAGATAGAGATCGATGGTCTTCTGCTCATCCGCGGCGACGCCATCGTCGATCGGTGCGATGCGGATTTTTGCGCGTGTCAGCCAGTTCAGCGGCACCGACGGCGCCACGTTCATCAGCTTGCCCCAAGTCTGCGCGTAAGCATCCGCGTTCTTCAGCGCCCAGGCGCGCGCCGCAGTGAGGCGGCGGAGATAGTCCTCGAGTTCGGCATGCTTGTCGCGGATCGCATTCGGCGTCGCCACGACAAAGCTCAGCCCCGATGTCAGGCCCTCGGCATTGAGCAGGACGCGCGACTGGAACAGCACCTCTTCCTGACTCACATAAGGTTCCCAGGTCGACCACGCATCGACTGAGCCGCGGGTATAGGCGACCTTGGCGTCCGACGGCGCGAGGAACACGATCTGCACATCGCTCGCCGTCCAGCCCTTCTGTTCCAGCGCGGCGAGAATGAGCTGATGCCCGATCGAGCCGCGGCCGGTGGCGATCTTCTTGCCCTTCAGATCGTCGAAGCTCTTGATCGTCGAGTCCTTCGGCACCAGCACGGCGAGACCGTCGCCGGTCTGCCGGATCGCGCCGATGGCCTTGACCGGCACATTGGCCGCTGCTGCAAAGGTGAAGGGCGCATCGCCGACCAGCCCGCTATCGAGTGCGCCGGCACCGAGCGCTTCCAGCAGCGGCGCTGCCGCGGCGAATTCCTTCCACTCGATCTTGTAGGGCACGTCTTTCAGCACGCCGGATGCTTCCATCACGGCGCGCGCATTGCCCTTCTGGTCGCCGACGATCAGCGTGGTCTCGGCGTGGGCGGAAGTGGCAAAAGCCGCGAGGATCAGACCGGCGGCAAGAACAAGCCGTTTCATGCTGCGACAACTCCCTTGGCGGCATCACGCGCCGCAATCAGTTCGCGGGTGCGCGGGATCAGTTCGCGGCCATAATCGATGGCGTCGATCAGGGGATCGAAGCCGCGGATCAGGAAATGGCTGACGCCGAGATCGTAGTAATCGGCGAACACTTCGGCGACCTGCTCAGGCGTGCCGACCAGCGCGGTGGTGTTGCTGTTGGCGCCGGTGAGCGCCGCCATCTCGGTCCACAGCCGCTTGTCGATGCGGGTGCCCTGCTCGGCCAGCGCCAGCAGACGCTTCGCACCGGCGGTGGCATGGCCATCGGCCGGCTTGCGATAGCCGGTCTTGTCCTGCAGCGCGGTGGCGCGGGCGAGAATGTCGTCGGCCTTGGCCCAGGCCTTCTCCTCGGTGTCGGCGATGATCGGGCGCACCGACAGGCTGAAGCGCGGCGCCGGACGGCCGTATTTCGCAGCAGCAGCACGTACGCGGCCAGTGACGTCGCGGACCTGCGCATAGGATTCACCCCACAGCGCAAACGTATCGGCATGCTTGCCGGACACGTCGATGGCCGCATCCGACGCGCCGCCAACGAAGACGTGAATCGGCACGGTCGGCTTCACCTGTGAAAAGCCACCCTCGACCTGGTAGTATTTGCCGTTGTAATCAAACGGCTTCTCGCTCGTCCATTCCTGCTTGATGATGTCGAGCCATTCGCTGGTGCGCGCGTAACGCTCGTCCTTGTCGTCGAGCGTATTGCCGTCCTGCCGCAGCTCCTTGGCATTGCCGCCGGTGATGACGTGCAGCGAGACGCGGCCATGGTGGAAATTCTCGATGGTGGCGAGCTGGCGTGCCAGCACCGTCGGTGCCGTGAAGCCCGGGCGCTGGGCAATCATCACTTTCAGCTTTTCGGTGACGCCGAGCGCATGCTGGGCGACCTGCAGGCCGTCCGGCGTGGTCGAATGGAAGGCGAGCAGCGCGCGGTCGAAGCCAGCGAGCTCATGCGCCTTGGCGACGGTTTCGATATAGCTGGGATCGAGCACCGGGCCGGAGCGCACGCGGGTCTCGGATGCGTCGTTGTTGGTGATGAAGCCGATGAATTCGACGGACATGGGTCTCTCCACTTCCTGCTGTTATTCAGATGCCGAGCGCGATGCGTCCGGCGGAAATCCTGGTGCTGTCGTCCTGCGGCGTGTGTACGCGGCCGCACAGAACGTCGCGATAATGCCGCTCCAGCGGATTGGCGCGGGTCAGTCCGTGATTGCTGGTCAGCGACAGCGCGTCCTCGACGACAGCCACGGCATTATTGGTGACGGTGAGCTTGAGGATGTTGGCTTCGACCGGCGTCAGCGTAACACCGTCATCGATGTCCCGTGCGAAAGTGTCGAGCAGCCGCGCATTGACCGAGAGCTTCGCCTCGATGCCGCCGACGATCTCCTGCGCCCGCGGCAGAGTCGCCAGCGGCGCGCCGAGGCTCGATGGCGTGCGGGTCTTCAGAAAGTCGATCAGCCAGTCACGCGCCGCCCGCGCCACGCCGTCATAGACGGCCCCGACCAGCACGGCCTGGATGGTCGCCTGCGACACATCCGGTGCGCCCCAGTCACCCGGACGGCGCACGTCCACTTCATGGTCGAGCGGAACGAGCACGTCGTCGAACACGACGTCGTGGCTGCCGCTGGCGCGCAGACCGAGATGATCCCAGGTCTCGACGATCTCGGTGCCCGGCAGACCCGCCGGCACCAGAAAGACGCCGACCCGTACCTCGGGCTCGTCCGTCTTGGCCCATACAGTGTACCATTTGAGGATCGGCGCACCGGTCGAATAGATCTTGCGGCCGGTCATGCGCCAGCCTTCGGCCGTGCGCTTCGCTGTGGTTTGAGGCAGACCGCCCCGCGATGGCGATCCCTGATCGGGCTCGACGCGCAACGCGTTGATCAGCGCAGGGCCATTCACGGCGTCGCGCGACACGCGCTGCGCCAGATGCGCAGGCCAGTTGCCGTTCCGCGTGATGACCAGATGGTGGATATAGTGCATCGCCAATACAAGCGCGGTCGCGGCATCGGCCTTGCCGACCGCGTTCACGACGCGCGCAGCCTCGCGCACCCCGGCGCCCGCGCCGCCCAGCACCTTTGGCACCGGTAGCGCCAGCAGGCCCGCCTCGGACAGTTCCTGAAAATTCTCGAATGGAAAACTTGCCGCACGATCATGCGACGACGCACGTTCCGCAAAGCCCGGAACGAGCAAATTAACTCTGTCGATAACGCTGGGAACCGCGTCCATATCGTATTGCTTTCGGCTTCTCTGACCCTAGAGAATGCCGTTCGGCAGGGGTTACAAGCGGTATCCGGAAATAACGACAGCGGGACTGATGGGTCTCAGACCTACAGGTGAAAATTCTCCCCAACGACCTCAAGCGAGAATTTTATTCGCGCGATTTTGAAGCCCGATTCAGGAATCTGCCGCCTTGCCCCGACTGCCGGCGATATGGCTCGTGAGCTTCTGCGTGACCTCGCGCCGCAACGCGTTGAACTCCGGCGATGCGACATCGCGCGGACGCGGCAGATCGACCTCGATTTCGCAATCGATCCGGCCCGGCCCCGCCGACATCACGATGACGCGATCCGCCAGCATCACGGCTTCCTCGACCGAATGCGTCACGAAAATCACCGTGAGGCCGGTGGTGCGCCAGATCTCGACGAGTTCCTCCTGCAGCTTGCTGCGCGTCAGCGCATCCAGCGCGCCGAACGGCTCGTCCATCAGCAGCACGTCGGTGTCGTTGCTGAGCACACGCGCGATAGCAACGCGCTGTTTCATGCCGCCGGAGAGCTGGTGCGGATAGCGATCGGCGAAGGCGGTCAATCCGACCATCGCCATGAACTTGTCGGTGAGCTCGCTCACGAGTTTGGTGGCGAGACGGCGATGTTTGGGGCCGAAGCCAATATTGTCGCGCACCGTCAGCCACGGAAATAGCGCGTAATCCTGAAACACCATGCCGCGATCCGGGCCCGGCTTGTCGACGGGAAAGCCATACATGGTCACGGAACCCATCGTCGCCGTCTCAAAGCCGGCGACGATGCGCAGCAAGGTGGACTTGCCGCAACCGGACGCGCCGAGCAGGCAAACGAACTCGCCCTTGCGGATGGTGAGATTGACACTGCGCAGCGCTTCAACCGGGCCGTTGGAGGCCTGATAGATTTTCCCGACGTCGCTGACCTCGAGGATATCAGGCGCAATTGTGGTTGGTCGATCAAGCATGATGCTGTGGGCTCCAGCGAAGGAAGTAGTTGCTGAGCATCAGCAGGATGCGATCCGACACGAAGCCGGTGATGCCGATGATGATCATGCCGGTGATCACGAGATCGGTGCGCGACAGCGTGCGGCCATCCATGATGACGGCGCCGAGCCCTTCGGGCACGCCGGTCATCTCGCCGACGACGATCAGGATCCACGCAAAACCCGCACCGAGACGAAGCCCGTTGAAGATGCTCGGCAACGCTGCCGGTAAGACGACGGAACGGAACTGCTGTGCGCCGCTGCAGCCGAGCATCTCCGCGGCTTCGAACAACCTGATATCGACGGAGCGTACGCCGAACACCGTATTGAGCAGGATCGGAAAGAACGCGCCGAGAAACACCAGGAAGATCGCCGCACGCGGACCGAGGCCGAAGAAGATCATCGACAACGGCAGCCATGCCGTGACCGGGATCGGCCGCAGCAGCGACAGCGTGGGATCGAGCAGCTTGCGCAGCAGCGGCATCCGCCCGATCATCAGCCCGAGCGGAATGCCGACCGCCGCCGCACAGAGAAAGCCGCCATAGACACGCTGCACGCTTTTCCAGAAATGGATCGGCAGGCTGGCGCTGTAGGCGTCGTCATAGATTCCGCCGAAAGCGAAATCCCACATCATCACGGCGACGCCATAGGGCGATGGCACCAGTCGCGTGCCGGTCCAGCGCACCATGACGTCCCAAATCACCATCAAGCAGACCGGCACGATCAGCGCGAGCGCGACTGTACGCGCCCGCTGCACGCCCTTCCCGGCCGCGGGCACCGGCGGGGTTTCCGCTGCCGGCGCAAGCTGTACCCTGTTGGACGTATCGTCCATCGTGCTTTGCAGGCTCACGATGTGCTCACGTGGCCGCCAGCGCCTTCACGAAGCTCGCATCGATGAAGGTCTTGTAGTCCGGCAACTGCCGGATCTGCTTCTTGGACAGCATCTGGCCGCCGTAATATTCCGCCTGCTTCATGAACTGGTCGTCGATATTCCAGGTCAGCTCCACATTCGGCGCGGCCTTCTCGATCGACGGCTTCTGCTGGCCGAGCTTCTGCATGGCGATGGCGATAAAGGCCTCGCGGTCCTTCATGGCATATTCGCTGGCCAGGCGGTGGGTCTTGAGCAGCGCCTTGATGAGCTCGGGATCTTTCTCGATCAGTTCGCGGCGCGTGGCCAGCACCATGTTCAGCGAACCGGTCGGCGTGGTGTAGGGATATTCGACGATCTGGCCGACGCCATTGGCGAGGCTGATGCCCGGGCCGGGCTCGGCGCCCACATAGGCGTCGATGTCGCCGCGGGCTAGCGCCGGCGCCATGTCGCTGAACGACAGACGCACGGACTCGACGTCCTTCACCGTCATGCCTTCGGCGGAGAGGCGATCGAGGATCACGACTTCCTGGGTCGAGCCCGGCAGGATCGCGACCTTCTTGCCCTTCAGGTCCTTGATCGTGTTGATCCCGGAATCTTTCTTGGCGACGACCGCCATGCCCCGATTGCAGGCAGATGCGATGACGACAACCGGCTCGCCATTGGCGCCGCCGAGCGTCGCCGCGGCAAAACCGAAGATGCCGAAATCGACGGTGCCGGTCACGACGGCATTCTTGCCGTCGGTCGGGGTTTCGAACGGGATCACCTCGAACTTGACGCCATCAGGCGCGAATTTCTCGTAGAAATACGGCGTGACGCCGTGGATGAGCTTCAGCGTTCCGATCTTGACCACGCGGTCAGCGGCGAAGGCCTTGATGCTGGTCGTGGACAGCGCCGCGGCAATGGCCGTCAGGCGGATGAAATCACGTCGGTTGGTGCTGTACATGTCATTCCCTTGGGCTGAACCGTGTGTCAGCCCAAAAGGAATGCAATAACCGTGCCTCGTATACAGCTATCGGTGGAGTGTGCCCTCACCCGCAACGGATCATAATCGGGAGGAGCTCACCACGTCGCGTCCAGCCCGAGCAGTCGCAGGATCTGCCGTCGCAGCTCGGCCAGATGCGGATCGCCGCGATGGCGCGGATAGGGCCGGTCGACCGTGATATCCGCCGTTACCCGCGCCGGACGATCGCTGAACACGATGACGCGATTAGCGAGGAACAGCGCCTCCTCCACGTCATGGGTCACCAGCAGTGCCGTGAAGCCGTTGCGCTGCCACAGCGACACCAGTTCGGCCTGCATGGTGATGCGTGTCAGCGAATCCAGTTTGCCGAGCGGCTCGTCGAGCACGAGGATGCGCGGATCGTTCACCAGCGCCCGCGCCAATGCCACGCGCTGTGCCATGCCGCCCGAGAGCTGATGCGGATAGGCCTTCCGGAAGGCTCCGAGGCCGACGAGATCGATCGCCGCATCGACGCGGTGACGCTGCGTCTTGAGTACGCCCTGCGCTTCCAGCCCGAGCGCAACATTGTCCCACACCGTCCGCCACGGAAACAGCGTCGGGTCCTGAAACACGACAACGCGGGACGGGTAAGGGCCGGTGATGGCGACGCCATCCTCATCCAGCGTGCCGGCACGCGGCGGCTCGAGACCCGCCACCAATCGGAGCAGCGTGGACTTGCCGCAGCCGGACGGGCCGAGCAGCGCCACGAACTCTCCGGACGCAACGCTGATGCTGACATCGTCGAGCACCGGCAGCACGCTGCCATCGATGTCGAAGGCGTGGCTGACGCCCTTGACGTCGAGCGACGCGCCCGTCGCCGCTGGCTTGAATGCTGTCGCCAGCGCTACCATTTGACGACACCCTTCTGCCAGACCAGCAGCCGGTCACGCACCTTGAACAGCAGCGTGATCGCGCCGGAGCACAGCAGCGACATCACGATCAGTGCCGCGTACATGTTGTTGTAGGACGCCCAGCCCTGCGCCCATTGCAGATAGAAGCCGAGGCCCGCCTTCACGCCGATCATTTCGGCCACGACCAGCACCGCGAAGGATGCGCCGAGCCCCATGAACAGACCGACGAACACATGCGGCAGCGCCGCCGGGATCGCGACCTTGGTCACCAGGAAAGACGGTTTTGCGCCAAGCGTTCGTGCGACGTCGTAATAGGCGGTGCTGACGCTGGCCACGCCCGACCAGGTCAGCACTGTCACCGGAAAGCCGGTGGCCAGCGCGATCAGAAACGTGCTGGCGCTCCAGGCGGACGGGAACGTGAAGAACGCAATCGGCAGCCAGGCAGTCGCCGGCAATGGTCCGATGAAGCGCAGGATCGGATGCACCCAGTAACCCGCGAGCCGCGACCAGCCGATGGAGACGCCGGTGAGGAAGCCTACGACCGCGCCGATGAAGTAGCCGCCAAGCTGCAGCTTCACCGAGGCGAAAGCGCTATCGAGCAGCTTCGGCAGGTCGTCGGTATAGACCTCGACGATCGACTGCGGCGGTGGAAAGAACGGCAGCGGCAGCCAGCCGAATTTCGCCGTCGCAAGCTCCCACAGCGTCAGGAACACTCCCAAGGCAAACAGCCAGGGCGCGCGTCGCTGCACGCCGTCGCCGAATTTGCCGAGTGCTGCCTGCGCCGTGGTCGCAATCGCGATGCCGCCAGCAATCGCGAATGCCGTATAGGCTACAGCCTCGGTGCGTGGCCAGTCGCCGATATCCGGCCATCGCAGGCACGACAGGCCGAAAGCCAGCCAGGCGAGCCCTGCCCCGATCCCCGTGATGCTGAAACGAAGCTTGTTGACGAATTGAAGTCCACCATCGCCAGCAATAAGCGCGGTCTCGCGGTCACCGCCAAGCGATGAGATCTCAGACGCGGAATACGTCGGCATAGATGCGCTCCGCGAATTTGGTGGTGTCGGTTGACGGCTTGAACACGGAAACCGTCTTGAGATCGTCAGCGTAGGATTTCAGCTCGCGCTTCAGCGCATCGCCCACGGGGTGATGATGATGGGTGTGATACTTCACCATACCCAGCAGATCTTCGACGGTGGCATTCTTCGGCGCATAGGGCTGGAACGACTTCGCAGCCTTCTCAGGATTCTGCGATGCGAACATTGCGGCATCGAGCAATGCCTGCGTCAGGCCGCGCGCGACCAGTGGATCGTCACGCAGTAGGCTGCCACGCACACCGACGATGCAGCAGCTGATATCCTTGTAGGGGCCATCGAGATTGGAGCCGACTTCCTTCAGCTCGCCATCCTTGAGCCAGAGATAGGCCAGCGGATCGGAGGCGAGCCCGATTTGTGCTTCGCCCTTCTCCACGGCGAGCCGCACGAGGTTGCCGGGATATTGCCGCCACTCGACGTCCTTGTCCGGATTAAGTCCGGCTTTCGCGAGCTGGATCGAGAAGAAGTTCTTGTCGGGGCCGGCCATATCGCCGACGGCGATGGTCTTGCCCTTGAAATCCGCAACGCTCTTCACCTCCGACTTCGCCGGCGCCAGCGCGCGCAGGCAGCCGCCATGGGTACCGGCGACGATCTTGACGTCGAAGCCCTGCTCCAACGGCTTCAGCCAGCGCAGCGCCATACCCAGGCCCGCATCGGATTTCCCCGTGGCGATGGCTTCGAGAAGCTGGTCCGTCGAGCCGCTGTAATTGACCAGCTCGACATCGAGGTTCTGCTTCTGGAAGAAGCCATGATCGATGGCGACCGGCAGCGGCGCAAGGCAGACCGCGCCGGCATTCCAGGAGAGCTTCAATTTACGCGGTGCACCGGTGAGCGCGGGCGCCTCCGATGCGGTCCTGCAGATTGGAAATTCGGAAAAATCGATGGGTGACGCCTGCCGGAACGGGAACGCCTGCGCGCCCCATACGCCGAGTGGTGCGGCCAATG
Organism: Tardiphaga robiniae; assembly: GCF_013359755.1. Taxonomy (GTDB): domain Bacteria; phylum Pseudomonadota; class Alphaproteobacteria; order Rhizobiales; family Xanthobacteraceae; genus Tardiphaga; species Tardiphaga robiniae. Next base: position 368,419 of record NZ_JABMCJ010000093.1, read on the forward strand.
CTGCTGCAGCGCCGCCGCGCAGCAGCGACCGGCGATCCATCAGCGGCTTGCGGTTGTGATCATCGTTCGACATCTGGTCTCCTTGCGATCGGCACAGCGCTGCCCATGGCCGCAACGGATGGTGTTGCGGCTCGCGCTGATGCGATGGTCAATGTGTTGAGTGGAAGCTCAGCCGTGAGAGTCCGCCGACTCCCGCCCCTGTGATTTCGATGGTACGAGGATGCGCAGCGCGGCGGCTTCGGTCAATAAAATGGAATTTTGAATGTCGCGCAGGTTGGAGAGATTATCTCCAATGAGAGCAGCGCCGGGAGAGAACGCAATTTATCGCTGAGGAAGCGTTCTACTGATGACGCAGTTGAAGCAAAACAGTTCTCTCGCAAACGCGCGCTCCCCTCATGGTGAGGAGGCGCGAAGCGCCGTCTCGAACCATGAGATGCCGGCGCTCCGAGTCTGCGGCCATCCTTCGAGACGCCCGCTAACGGCGGGCTCCTCAGGATGAGGGCTAGAGATATCAATATACGTCGAGCTGAAACCGCCCCTTCTTCTTCAGCTCACTGACGAACGTCACCGCTTCATCAGTCGAACGCGCGCCATGCTGGGCGGCGATATCGACCAGAGCCCGCTCCACATCCTTGGCCATGCGCTTGGCATCGCCGCAGACATAGACATGAGCGCCTTCGGCGAGCCACGTCCAGACGTCGCGGCCGACCTCACGCATGCGATCCTGCACGTAGAATTTCTCACCGGCGTCACGCGACCAGGCCAGCGACAACCGTGTGAGGAAGCCTTCGGTCTTCATGCCATTGAGTTCGTCGGCATAGAAGAAATCCGACCCGCTGCGCTGATGGCCGAAGAACAGCCAGTTCTTGCCCGGCGCCTTGGTGGCCTTGCGGTCGTGCAGGAACGCCCTGAATGGCGCGATGCCGGTGCCCGGCCCGACCATGATGATCGGCGTCTCCGGATTTTCCGGCAGCGCGAAACCGTGCGCCTTCTGGACATAGACCTTGAGCTCGTCGCCGGGCTGAATGCGATCGGCGAGGAAGCTCGAGGCCAGACCATGGCGCTTACGCTTGCCGACCATATAGCGAACGATATCGACTGTCAGCGACAGTTTGCCGGGCGTGGCGTTGTGCGATGACGAGATCGAGTAGAGCCGCGGCTGCAGTGGCTCAAGCGCCTCGATGAAAGCTTCCGGGTGCGGCCGCACGCCGGAGAATTTCTGCAACGCAGCCATCACGTCGAGCGTCGCGGCATCACCATCGGGGTCCTCGCCCTGGGCCAGTGCGCGTGCCTTGGCGCGCTGCGCTCCGCCGGTGAGATAGGACATCAGCTCGAACAGCGAGTCCGGTGCCGGGGCCAGCGAGACGTCGTATTGCAGCACTTCACGCAGCGTCTTGCCACGCACCTCCGTCGTATGCGACGCGCCGAGCAGAGCGATGATCTGGTCGACGTGACCGAGATCGTTCGACGCAAAGATGCCGAAACTGTCGCCGACGACGTAATCGAGGCCGCAGCCCGACAGATCGAAATCGATATGCCAGGTCTCCTTTTCGGAGCCTTTGCCATTGAGCAGGCGGCGGCCGAGAAACACGGCGGATGCGGGATTGTCGCGCGAGCGCCCGAGCGTCGACGGATCCGGCGCAGCAACTTCGACCGGTTCTGCAGCAGCAGGCGTCGCTGCTGCCGCGGGCGCAGCACCCGCCGGCGCCTTGTCGAGCTCTTCATAGAGCGACTTCAGCATCCGCGCGGTTTCCTTGCCGCCGGGGACGCAGAGATTCAGGCGCGCTTCGGCCTTGGAGGCGATCGCGTCGGAATAGTCGTTGCAGTTATAGCCGCACTGGCCGCAATCCTGCTGCGCCATCGCCGCCATCATCTTGCGACGAACCGGCTTGCCCTCGGCGAGCTTCATGCGATCGGCGATCGGCATGGTCTGGTCATGCCACGGCGCGCCGTCATCTTCTTCCATGATGGCTGCGCCCTGCTCTGCAGAGAGCGGCGTCGCCGGCGCATCGGACAGCAGGCCGGCGAAGAAGCCGTTCAGCCAGGAGCGTTGCGCTTCCGAGAACGGCGCAGACGCAGGAATGATCTCGAGTTTGGGCGGCGGCGTCATCTGGTTCATGCGGACACCTGTTCGTCAGCAAGCTTGCGCAACGAAGCTGCGTCGCGACGGCGCGAGAAAGTGAGGAAGGTCTCGTCCGGCGACGCACGATTGGCGAGATAGGCCTTCAGCAGCCGCTCGACGACGACAGGCGCGTCCTCGGACTTGACGTTCTGATAGACCTCCTGCCCCACATCGGCCTGCGGGCCGAAGCCGCCGCCGGTGAAGATGTGGAAACCGTCCACGGTGTCGTCGCTATCGTCCAGCGCCACGCGCGCACCGATCATGCCGATGTCGCTGATGTAATGCTGCGCGCAGGAATGATGGCAGCCGGTGAGATGGATGTTGATCGGCGTATCGACCTCGACGCGCGTATCACACCATTCGGCGATGTTTGTTGCCGTGCGTTTGGTATCCGCATTGCCGAATTTGCAACCGGCGCGGCCGGTGCAGGCGATCAGGCCGGCGCGGATCTCGGTGGTCTTGATGGCAAGGCCGAGCGCTTCGATGGCTGCAGTCGCCAGCGCAACATTCGCGTCTTTCACACCGGGGATCAGCAGATTCTGCCACACCGTGAGGCGGATATCGCCGTCGCCGAGATCGGCCGCAATCTTCGAAAGCCCCCGCATCTGATCGGTCGTCACCTTGCCCAGCGGCAACACGACGCCGATCCAGTTCAGGCCATCCTGCTTCTGCTTGTGCACGCCGACATGCGCCGTGCGGTCGAAGCTTGGGCGCGGCAGCAACGCGTCCGCCGGAACGCGGGTAAACGGCGCGCCGAGCTTCTCCTCGACGATGGTCAGGAACTTCTCCATGCCCATGCCGTCGATGACGTATTTCAGCCGCGCTTTAAGCCGGTTAGTACGATCGCCGAGATCGATGAAGACGCGCACGATGGCGTCGGAGACCTTGGTAGAGTCCTCCGGTCTCACGATGATGCCGGTATCGGTGGCGAAATCCTTGTGGCCGGTGATGCCGCCGATGCCGAGCTTGAACCAGACGCCGGGCGCGACGCCGAAGCCATCTTTCACTTCGACTGCCTGGAAGGCGATGTCGTTGGTGTCTTCCAGCACGGCGATCTTGCCGGCGCCGTCGAAGGCGACGTTGAATTTGCGCGGCAGGCCATAGAGCGTGCGGTCATTGAGAATGTGATAGTGCCACTCGCGCGCATAGGGCCGCGTGTCCAGCAGTTCCTGCGGGTCGATGCCCGCGGTCGGCGTGCCGGTGACGTTGCGGATGTTGTCTGCCCCGGAGCCGCGTGAGCACAGACCGAGATCCTGGATACCCTCGATCAGTTTCACAGCATTTTTCGGCGGAATCTCGCGCACCTGCAGATTGGCGCGCGTGGTCACATGGGAAAACGGACCGCAGAGCTCGTCACTGAGATCGGCAAGACCCGCAAGCTGCCAGTGCTTCATGATGCCGTTCGGGATCCGAAGCCGGCACATATAGGAGTCCTGCGTTGGACCCACATAGAAGATGCCGTAATAGCGCCAGCGGAAATTGTCGGCCGGCGATGGCCGTGCATCGATCGCGGCCTGATCGCGCAGCCGCGGATAGGCGTCGAACGGGTGTTCCTCGCGCTTCCATTTCTCCTGCTCGACCAGCTTCTTGCCCGACGCAATCGTGCGGTCCTGCGCCTTGATATGCGGCGCATCCGGTCCGGTCGGCTCCGCATTGGCCTTGGCTGACGCAGCGCCGCCGAGACCCTTGCCGACACGACTGATCTGCAGCCCGGTCGAAAAGCCTTCCAGGTAGCGCTTCTGTTCGTCAGTAAAGTCGATGGAGAGCGTTTCAATTTTCATGCGGGACGAAGCTCCTGCGGGCCACAGCGTGGCTTCAACGGGGATAAGGATCGCGGACCGCACAGGCTCAAGTCAGCGCGTCGCGCCGGCTTGAATTCTGAAGCGATCCGATCAGCCTCGTTGCTGCGGAAATCCATCTGAACTGGCCGGCGGGCATCAGCGAACGCCGGTTGACTAGAGACATTCAAGTCTCGTGCCAGATCGTCATCGGGGGAAAAATATCAATAAATCAGGGGATTGAGGTCGAGATCGGGCCGAACCCGGCCGTTCGGTGCCAGCGTTTGTGCACCGCACGCTCAATAATTAGACGGTGGGAACGTCAATGGCAGCTATCGGTGCGAGGGCCCTTGCGACGAAGGAACCCAGCCTGGCCTCGTGGCCTTTCGGATTTGTCGCCTCGCCAAGAGGAAAGCTGGCAAGCCAGCTTTCCTTGACCTCATCATGAGGTGCAACAGTGAGCGCGGGCCTAAGCCGTTAGACCGCCTCGAACGCCGCCAGATCAGCGGCTCCGTCGTCCAGCACTTGCGTCTGCCGCAGCATGTCCTCGATGCCATCTATCGCGCGCCCCACATCGACCGTCGACGTGTCGATCCGCAACTCGACCGTCTCCGGCGCCTGATAGTCGTTGGCGATACCGGTGAAGCCCGGCAGGTCGCCGGCGCGGGCCTTGGCGTAATGCCCCTTGGGATCGCGCTGCTCGCAGATCTCCGCCGGAGTCGCGACATAGATCTCGCGAAATGCAGTATCGACCGCGCTGCGGGCCTCGGCGCGGTCGCCGCGCGAGGGTGAGACTGCCGCGACGATGGCGATATGACCGTTGCGGGCGAGATGGCCGGCCATCTCCGCCAGCCGCCGGACATTCTCGCTGCGATCGGCGGCGGAGAAGCCGAGGTCGCGATTGAGTCCGGCGCGCAGCGTGTCGCCGTCGAGCAGGATCGGCGAACCGCCTTTGGCGAACAGACGGTGCTCCAGCGCCCGCGCCAGCGTCGACTTGCCCGATCCCGGCAATCCCGTGAACCACACCACCGCGCCTTGATGGCGATAGCGCGCCGAACGTTCCTCAGGCTGTAGTGCCGACTGCACCGGCACGATGTCCGATGACACGACGCGTTGGGCAGCATCGATGGACAGCACGAGACCGCCACCGGCGATCCGGCCGCCGACCTCGATCACGAGACGTCCGGTGCGCGGATTGTCGACATAGCGATCAGCGGCGACCGGTTGCGACAGTGCGATCTCGATTTCACCGACGTGATTGCGGGCGATCTGCTTGGTTTCGACACTGGCCAGTTCGCCGGGATCGATCGCCTTCTCGATCGCGACTACACGGCCGCGCACTTCGCGCACGCCGAGCCGCACCAGGATCGACGATCCCGCTGTCAGCGGCTGATCGTGCAGCCAGAAGATCCGCGCCCGCAGTCGTCGCGTATCCGATGGCACCACGCCCACATGCGCGATCACGTCGCCGCGCTCGACGAACAGTTCGCGGTCGAGCGTGATACCGACGGATCGCCCTGCCCCGTGCTCGCCTTCCAGCGGGGTCGCCGACCAGCGCTCCACGCTCTTGATCTTTGCCCGCTTGCCGGCGGGCATGATCACCACATCGTCGCCGACAGCCAGATGACCCGCCTCGATACGCCCGGCCACGATGCGCCGGTCATCGAACTTGTAGATCGCCTGTACCGGCAGCCGCAGCGGTAATTCATCAAGCGCGAGTGCCGGCTTCAGCGCATCGAGCGCCCCCACGACTGTCGGCCCGCGATACCAGCCGATACGGTCGGTATGGGTGGCCACGCCATCGCCATCCCGCGCCGAAATCGGAATCACCGCGGCGGGCGTGACGCCGAGTTCGACGAGATGCGCCGAAATTTCGTCACTGATCGCCTGGAAGCGCACAGCGCTGAAATCGACGCGGTCCATCTTGTTGACGACGACGGCGACCTGCTTCACGCCCAGGAGATGCAGCAGATAGGCATGGCGCCGGGTCTGATCGCGAACGCCTTCCAGCGCATCGACGATCAGCACGGCGCCATCGGCCTGCGATGCACCGGTGATCATGTTACGCAGAAACTCGGCGTGGCCGGGCGCGTCGATCAGAATGACGTCGCGCAATTTGGTGCGGAAGCGGATCTGCGTGGTATCGATGGTGATGCCCTGGTCGCGCTCGGTCTGCAGTGCATCGAGCAGGAACGACCATTCGAACGGCATGCCGCGCCGGGCGCTAACCGCTTTCAGCATCTCCAGCTTGCCATCCGGCAAGCCGCCGGTCTCGTGCAGCAGGCGACCGACCAGCGTCGACTTGCCGTGATCCACATGGCCGACGATGACAATGCGCAGTTGCGGGCGCGTGGTGCCGTTGGGCATTCCGAGCGAGGTCGGATTGACGGGTTTGGTCATGGCATCACCTCTACAGATAGCCGGCGACGCGCAGTCGCTCGAAGGCGTCTTCGGTCTCATGATCGAGTGCGCGGCCGGCGCGCTCGGGAATCGTGGTGCCGTCGAGCTCGACCAGGATTTCGGCAATCGTGCTGGCGGTGGATGCGACCGGATTGGTGATGTCGGCATCGCCCAGCGAGCGGTAGCGCTTGCCGTCTTTGGCCAGATAGAGCGGGATGATCGGGATGTTTTCGCGCGCCGTGTAGGCCCAGATGTCGGCTTCGGTCCAATGCAGGATCGGATGAATGCGCAGATGCGCACCGGGCGGCGGCGAGGCGTTGAACTGGTCCCAGAATTCCGGTGGCTGGTCGCGCACGTCCCATCCGCCCTCGACACCGCGCGGCGAGAACACACGCTCCTTGGCGCGGGTCGCCTCTTCGTCGCGGCGAATGCCGGCGATCAATCCGTCGAAGCCGTGCTTCGCCAACGCAAGTTTGAGACCTTCGGTCTTGCGCGCTGCGGAGCGCGCCGCTGGCGGCAGTGTCGGATCGACACTATCGATCGACGGGCAATATTCGACGGTGAGGTCGAGTCCCCATTCCTTCGAATAGTGATCGCGGAAGGCGTACATCTCCGGAAACTTCTTGCCGGTATCGACATGCAGCGCGGGGAACGGTACGTGACCGAAGAACGCTTTGCGCGCCAGCCAGATCATGACGTTGGAGTCCTTGCCGAGCGACCACAGCAAGGCCAGCTTCTTCAGCCGGGCGAAGCCCTCGCGCAGGATGTAGATGCTCTGCGCTTCCAGTTGATCGAGGTGGTCCATCGATACCACGTCCGATCGGACGCGTTCGAGATTGGTCGACGTCATACGCCTTCTCCAGGTCCTCAAAACCGCCGTGAGATTCGCCGTTGCTCACGAAGCGGATACGCTCGGAGAAAGTGCATCTCTGGAACTCGATTTATGGGGTCAAAAAATCTAAACTGCGCTTCTCAAATAGAAAGAATATTTTTCTATTAAGTGGCGACAAACAACTGATATATAGAATCTTATTCCAGTCAAGCTGGATGTGTTGAGGAGTTCGAGATGCTGTCGCCCGGAGCCGTCGCAAGTGCTGTCCAATACGATCAAGCGCTGCAATCCGCCTCGCCCGCCGAGGTGATTGCTGCGGCGCTCGATGTCGTGGGCCGCGATAGACTCGCGCTGGTATCGTCGTTTGGCACGGAGTCCGCGGCGTTGCTGAAGGTGATGGCCGATGTCGATCCCGCCATCCCCGTGCTGTTTCTCGACACCGGCTGGATGTTCGAGGAGACACTCGCCTATCGCGACCAATTGATCCTGACGCTGGGCCTGCGCGACGTGCGAACGATCCGCCCCGCAGTAGATGCGCTTGCCGCTCACGACAGCGATGGGGATTTGTGGTCGTCCGATCCCGACACCTGCTGCCGGATCCGGAAGGTCGAGCCGCTGGCGCAGACGCTGACGCCGTTCAGCGCCTGGATCAACGGCCGCAAACGATTTCAGGGCGCATCGCGCGCCGTCATTCCCGTCGTCGAGGATGATGGTTCAAAATTGAAATTCAATCCATTCGCCAACGTCACGCCGGACGAGATCGGGCTGATCTATGCGTCGGCGAAGCTGCCGCCGCATCCGCTCATAGCCTCAGGCTTTGCGTCGGTCGGCTGCATGCCCTGCACGTCCCGCACCGCGCCTGGCGAGGACCCCCGCGCCGGCCGCTGGCGCGGCCGCGCCAAAACGGAATGCGGCATCCACACATCGGCGAACTGACGCCGCCGCTACGACTTCATATGCGCGATCTCGAACGCAGCGAGATGGGCAGCGATGTTGCTCGGATCGAATGGCGGTCCAGCGAAGGCGCCAACCGCGTCGGGCACATCAGTCAGAGCGCTCCCGGTGATACCGAGCGCGGCATCGTAGAGGTCGGGGCGGAACACACCCTGTGCGATCTTCAGCGCCTCGGGGCTGATCGCGGCCTGTCCCCAGCGCACCATCTGGGCATAGAGCCAGGCGGCCTGAACCGGATCGGGACGCCCGGCTCCTTCGCGGCCGACCAGCAGATAGCGCCCGCTCTCGCGCATGGTGCCATCCGGTGAAATCTTCAGCCGGCCATCCAGCGTCCGCAGCAGGACCTCCGGCGAGACGCCGATATATTGGGGCTTGGCGAGAATCGCGGCAATCTCATTGCGGTTCTCCGGGGCCTCGATGAAGGCAGCCGCGCTCACATGCGCCCGCGTGAGCGCCGCCACGGTGTCCGGGTTCTTCTCCGCCCAGCTCTGCCTCATCGCCAGCACCTTTTCGGCAGCGCGCAGCAGGATGTCGGAGACGAAATGCAGGATATGGCCGACGCCGAGATCGACCGCGACAGAATTCCAGGGCGCGCCGACACAGAACGCATCGACGTGACCGTTGGCGAGGCTGTCGACCATGTAAGGCGGCGGCAACACCACGAGGCGGACGTCCTCGTCAGGATCGACGCCGCCAGCCGCCATCCAGAAACGGAGCTGGTAATTGTGCGTCGAGAACGGAAACGTCATGCCGAAGGTCAGGGGATCGGCGCCGGCACGGGCACGGGCGACGACCACGCGGCGCAGCGCCTGCGCGGTGGCCATGGGATCGGTCGGGTCACCGTCGAGTTCCGACATCAGCGCTGCATGCAGCGCCGGCGAGACGGTAATGGCATTGCCGTTGATGCCGAGATTGAACGACGCCACGATCGGCACTTTCACATGCCCGAGCCCGAGGCTGGACGCGATGGCAACGGGCGCCAGCAGATGCGCCGCTTCGAACAAGCCGATATTCAGCTTGTCGCGGACATTCGACCACGACACTTCCCGGACCAATTCGACGTTCAGCCCCTCGGCCTTCGTGAACCCCTTGTCGACCGCGACAATCAGGGCGGCAGCGTCGGCCAGCGGGATGAAGCCGATGCGAAGCGGGTGGTCGATCATTTCAGCAACTCCGCTGCGGTGATGATCGACTGCGCGATCTCGCCGATTTTCTTCTTTTCACGCATCGCCGTGGATCGCAGCAATACGTAAGCCTCTTCTTCATTGAGGCCCTTGAGCTTCATCACGATGCCCTTGGCGCGGTCGATGATCTTGCGCTCCTCCAGCGCCGACTTGGTGCGCTCGAGCTCGTCCTGCAGTTTGGAGAAGGCGTTGAAACGGGAGATGCAGAGATCGAGGATCGGCTTGATCCGCTCCTTCTTCAGCCCGTCCACGATGTATGACGATACCCCCGCCTCGACCGACGCCCGCGCCGACTCGGCGTCGCTCTGATCGACGAACATGGCGACCGGCCGGCGCACCGCGCGGGACACCTGGAACATTTGTTCCAGCACGTCGCGGCTGGGGTTTTCGAGGTCGATGACGATGACGTCAGGGTCCAGGGCGTAGATCCGGGCCAGCAGGTTATGCATCTCCCGGATATGCTGGACGTCCACATAGCCAGCCTCCCGCAGCCCCTCCTCAAGGATCGCGGCCCGGATCGGGCTTTCGTCGACGATAACGATTTTGGGCGACTGGTCGGCAGGCATCGGGCACTCACATGGATGCAGCATACCCATAGCACGCCCGCGCACGGCTTAAAGCCTTGTAATTATGGGCAAATGGGACTACCTGCTGCCTCTCAATCAGGCAGATCGAACATGCAACAGGCCGCCGCGCCGAAAATCTCCTTTGTGTCACTGGGATGCCCGAAGGCCCTGGTGGATTCCGAGCGCATCATCACGCGCCTGCGGGCCGAAGGTTACGAACTCGCCCGCAAGCACGACGGCGCCGACATCGTCATCGTCAACACCTGCGGCTTTCTCGACAGCGCCAAGGCGGAGTCGCTGGGCGCCATCGGCGAAGCCATGGCGCAGAATGGCAAGGTCATTGTCACCGGCTGCATGGGCGCCGAGCCCGAGCAGATCGAAGCCGCCTATCCCAACCTGCTGTCGATCACCGGGCCGCAGCAATATGAAAGCGTGCTCGACGCCGTGCATCGTGCGCTGCCGCCGGTGCACAATCCGCACATCGATCTGGTACCCCCGCAGGGCATCAAGCTGACGCCGCGGCACTACGCCTATCTGAAAATTTCCGAAGGCTGCAACAACCGCTGCACCTTCTGCATCATTCCGAAGCTGCGCGGCGATCTCGTCTCACGCCCGGCCAACGAAGTCCTGCTCGAAGCCGAGAAGCTGGTGAAAGCCGGCGTCAAGGAATTGCTGGTCGTGTCACAGGACACCTCGGCTTACGGCGTCGACATCAAATACGCTACCAGTCCATGGAAGGACCGTGAGGTCCGCGCCAAGTTCTACGATCTCGCCAAGGAGCTCGGCGAACTCGGCGCCTGGGTGCGGCTGCAATACGTTTACCCGTATCCGCATGTCGACGAAGTCATCGGCTTGATGAATGCCAACAAGAATGTGCTGCCCTATCTCGATATCCCGTTCCAGCATGCCGCTCCGGACGTGCTCAAGGCGATGAAGCGCCCGGCGGCGCAGGACAAGACGCTGGCACGGATTAAGAAGTGGCGCGAGGAATGTCCGGACCTGACGTTGCGCTCGACCTTCATTGTCGGCTTCCCCGGCGAGACCGAAAGCGATTTCCAGTATCTCTTGGACTGGCTCGAAGAAGCGCAGATCGACCGCGTCGGCGCGTTCAAATACGAGTCCGTGGCAGGCGCGACCTCCAATGCCATCGCCAATGCAGTGCCCGAAGAGATCAAGCAGCAGCGCTGGAACGCGCTGATGGAGCGCCAGCAGAAGATCTCCGCGCGCCGCTTGAAGCGCAAGGTCGGCACCCGGCAGCAGATCATCATCGACGAGGTCGGCCCGACTGTATCAAAGGGCCGCTCGAAGGCGGACGCGCCTGACATCGACGGATCGGTCTATATCACCGCACGCCGGCCGCTGAAGGTCGGCGAGATCGTCACGGCGAAGATCGAACGCGCGGATGCGTATGATCTGCACGGGACGGTGGCTGGATTCTGAGAGAAGCGTAACTAAAACGCCGTCATGCCCGGGCTTGTCCCGGGCATCCACGCCTGTCTTTTCTCGCGGCCAAAACGTGAATGGCCGGGACAAGCCCGGCCATGACGAACATTAGCAATGAGACTGTGGCAGAGCCACCCGCCTCACACCTTCAAAATCACCGCGCCCGTGGTCTTGCGTGCTTCCAGATCCACATGCGCCTTGGCCGCATCCTTCAGCGCATAAGCATGATTGATCGGCACATGCAGCTTTCCGTCGATCACAGCCGAGAACAGCGTGTCGGCGCCCTCCAGCAATTCCGAGCGCTTGGCGACATAGTCATTCAGCTTCGGACGCGTCGCGAACAGCGAGCCGTGATTGTTGAGTTCGGCGATCGCGAATGGCGGCACCGGGCCTGACGCGTTGCCGAACGATACCCACATGCCACGCGGCTTCAGGCATGACAGCGACCCCGGATAGGTGGTCTTGCCCACACCGTCATAGACCACGTCGCAGAGTTCGTTACGGCTGATCTGCTTCACGCGATCGACGAAGTTCTCTTCGTTGTAATAGATGACGTGATCGCAGCCATTGGCCAGCGCCAACTCGCCCTTCTCCTTCGAGCCGACAGTGCCGATCACATGCGCGCCCATGGCTTTCGCCCACTGGCAGGCGAGCAGACCGATGCCGCCCGCTGCAGCATGGATCAGCACGCGGTGATGGGGCTCGACCTTGAAAGTCTTGTGCAGCAGATACCAGACCGTGAGGCCCTTCAGCATCAGCACGGCACCCTGCTCGTGGGTGATGCGATCGGGCAGTTTCACCAGCCGGTCGGCGGCAAACACGCGCTCGGTGGCATAGCTGCCGAGGGCCGAATAATAGGCGACGCGGTCGCCGGGATGAAAGCCGGTGACGCCCGGACCGACCTCGATCACTTCGCCCGAGGCCTCATTACCGGCAATGAACGGCAGCTGCGGCGCCTTGTAGAGGCCGCTGCGGAAGTATGTATCGATAAAATTGACACCGATGGCATGCTGGCGGATGCGCACCTCGCCCGCAGCCGGTGCCGGGACCTGCACGTCTTCATAAGTGAGGACTTCGGGTCCACCGATCTCATGGACGCGGACGGCTTTGGTCATCGTTCAATCTCCCTGAGTGACTTTGGTCTCAAGCGATAACCGACAGCCGCGTGATGTCAACCTGTGCCCGGCTGGGCCCGCTTGCGGCGATTGCGCTTCGCCAGCACATTGAACAACTCGACCGCCGCCGAGAACAGGATGGCGAAATAGATGTAACCGCGGGGAATATGGAATTTGAATCCATCCGCCATCAGCGAGACGCCGATCAACACCAGGAAGGCCAGCGCCAGCATCTTGGTGGTCGGATATTGCGCCACAAAGCGCGCCACGGGTCCGGACGATACATACATCACCGCGCAGGCAATGATGACGGCGGCCACCATGATCTCGATGTCCTGTGCCATGCCGATCGCAGTGATGATGGAGTCGAGCGAGAACACGAGATCAACGACGATAACCTGCAGGATCACCCAGGCAAAGGCGTTTGGTGCCGGCTTCTCGTTGCCGGGTCCCTCGCGCGCCTCGACCTCGGCATGAATCTCGTGCGTTGCCTTGGCGATCAGGAACAGACCGCCACCGATCAGGATTAGATCGCGCCAGGAGAATGCGAGGCCTCTCACCGTGATGACGGGTTCGGTCAGGCCGATCAGCCAGACGAGGACACTCAGCAGGATGATGCGGAACACCAGCGCCAGCGCGAGACCGATCTGGCGTGCGCGGGTGGCCTGCGGCTCCGGCAGCCGCGACACCAGCACCGACAGGAAAATCACATTGTCGATACCAAGTACGATTTCGAGCGCGGTCAGCGTCAAGAGCGCGGCCCAGGCTTCAGGGCTGGAAAACAGTTCGATCATGATTTGGAGGGCCTCATGAGGCGGATGACGGCGTCACCGCAGACAATGTAAAAAGCGATCGCGCAGAGCGCTACCGTAATAGGCAAAGCAACAGCGAAGTTCTGTATCAGCGTGATGACGGCCAGCACAGCCCATATCGCCATCAGCGACAGGTTCAACCGGCGCAGACGCGTCACGCGAACGGGATGCAGCACATGCACCGGCACAAAGGTCAGGACAATCAGCGCCAGCATCGCAAGGCTGGCTATGACGGGTGATGGTTGCAGCAGGAACAGATAGAACGCCGCCCCGTTCCACAGTGCCGGAAAACCGCGAAAGTGGTTGTCGTCGGTCTTCATGCGTTTGTCGGCAAAATATAGCGCGCTGGTGACGACGATACCGGCACCGAGCAGCACCGCCGTCCACGGCACCAACAGACCGGAGGCCGCGATCGCATAGGCTGGCACGAACACGTAAGTGAGGAAGTCGACCACGAAATCGAGCGCGTCGCCCGACCAATCCGGCAACACGCGGCCGACGTCGAAGTGTCGGGCGATCGGGCCATCGAGCCCGTCAATGATCAGCGCCAAACCGAGCCAGCCGAACATCACAGCCCATTCGCCGCGCACGGCGCTCATCATGGCAATGAGTGCCACGCCGGCACCGAGCGCAGTAAAGATGTGAACCGAGAACGCCGCCGCGCGCGCGGATCGTGATGACGACGGGAGTTGGTCCGGACTCGAAGCGGTCATGTGCCAGGAATTGCTAGCAGGAATCCGCCCGATTTGCACAGGCACCGATGCGGCACTCGGCCGCCCGATCACGCGGGAACGATTCCGCGGCGCGTAACGGCTTGAAAATACCGGGCCAAAGGCCGATGGTCCGGCCATGACCGAGACCCCTGTTTCCACCTCCATCTATGATGTCGCCGTTGTCGGCGGCGGTCCTGCCGGCCTTGCTGCCGCCCTCGCGCTGGCCGAGACCGGCGCCCGTACCGCCCTCGTCGCCCGCCGCGTCCCCTATGGCGACAACCGCACCACCGCGCTGCTGGGCGGCTCCGTCGCGTTTCTGGAAAGCCTCGATGTCTGGCGCCGCTGCGCCGACAAGGCCGCCGCGCTGACGACCATGCGGCTGGTGGACGACACGGGCCGGCTGATCCGTGCGCCCGAAGTCAAATTCGTCTGCAGCGAGATCGGCCTCGAGACCTTCGGCTACAATATCGAGAACCGCGAATTGATGATCGCGCTCGAAGCGCGCGCCGCGGAATTGACCAATCTCATTCGCATCGATGACGAAGCCGATACGGTCTCGCCGGACGAGATGCAGGTTCAGGTCCGCACGCGACAAGGCAAGGTCCTGGTGGCGCGGCTGATCGTCGGCGCCGATGGCCGCCAGTCCCTGTGCCGCGAAGCCGCGGGCATTTCAGTCAAGCGACGCGCGCTTGAGCAGACCGCGCTGACCTTCAACATCGCGCATAGCCGGCCGCACAAGAACATGTCGACGGAGTTTCACACCCCCGCCGGTCCCTGCGTGTTCGTGCCCCTGCCCGGCAATCGCTCCAGCGTCGTCTGGGTCAACAAGCCCCGGGATGCCGAGAGCCTGATGGCATTGAGCGACGAGGCATTGTCGGACGCCGCCGAGAAACAATCGCATTCGATCCTCGGCCGGGTTCAGGTCGAGCCGGGTCGACACACGTTCCCGCTGGCAATCGAGCAGCCCGCACAGCTAGCAAAGAACCGCATCGTACTGGTCGGCGAAGCCGCGCATGTGGTGCCGCCGATCGGTGCGCAGGGTCTCAATCTTGGCCTGCGCGACGCCGGCGATATCGCTGACGTCGTTCGCGATGCCGGCATGAATGGCGCGGATATCGGGGCAGCGCCGGTGTTGGCGCGTTTCGAGCAGATACGCCGCAGCGATATCTCCTCGCGTACCTTCGCTATCGATATGGCCAACCGCTCGCTGCTGAGCGATCTCCTACCGATGCAGGTGATCCGCGCGGCCGGCATGCAAGCGATGGGGTCCATAGGCCCGTTGCGCCGGCTTGCGATGCGCGAGGGCCTGTCGCCGTCGTGGCGCAAGAGCTGACGTAACTTGTCTTTCGTAGGATGGGTAGAGCGTCTTCGCGAAACCCATCATTCACACGTGCGATAGGTGATGGGTTTCGCTCCGGCGCTTCGCGCCTCCGCTCTACCCATCCTACAAGCGGGTACCCTACGGAAACGCGATCTGGCCGGTCTTCAAGAAGTACATCACCGAAGTGAGCGTCAGCACGGACACGAACGTACCGAGCAACACCGCAACCGATGCCGGTTCGATCCAGCTATCGTATTGCCGCGCGATCACGAACACGTTCAGCGCCGGCGGCAATGACGCGAGCAGCACGGCCGTCGCGGCCCATACCGGCGGGAACGGTCCGAGCAACAGCATCAGGCCGAACACGATCAAGGGATGCAGCAACAGCTTGATGAAAATCAGGCCCGGGATTTCCCATGGCACGCGTCCCAGAGGACGCAGAGCGACCGTGACGCCGAGTGCGAACAATGCGACGGGCGCCGCCGAATTCTGCAGGAACAGCAGCATGCCGTCGACCGCGACCGGCATCTGGATGTGAAACGCCGCGACAAAGGCGCCGAGATAGGCTGCCACGATCAGCGGATGCAGCACGATATGCTTGATGACGATGCCAATGGTCGGCAGCAGCGGGCGCTTGTCGCCTGAGGTCAGCGCCATCATCAGCGGCGCGATCGAGAACAGGAAGATGCTGTCGAAACAGAACACCAAAGCGGTCGGCACTGCCGCCTTGGGGCCGAGCACCGCCAGCGCCAGCCCCGGGCCCATATAGCCGATATTGCCATAGCCGCCGGCGAGCCCCGCCATCCCGGCCTCGCGCATGGTCAGCCGGCCCAGGAATTTACCGGTGCCGACCGACAGAAAGAACGCCGTCGCGGTCGCCAGCGTGGTTCCGATCACGAAGGGCAGATTGTTGAGTTCCTCGAACGGCGTCTTGGCCATGATCCGGAAGAACAGTGCCGGCAGCGACACATACAGAAGGAAAAAATTCATCCAGGCGAGGCCCGTTTCGGGCAGGTTCTTCACCTTGCCGCAGGCGAAGCCGATGAAGATCAGCCCGAAATACGGCAGTGCGAGATTAAGGACGTCCATCATGTCAGGCGTGTTTTTCTTGGTTCTTGGCCCGGTGGGCGGGATAGCGGGGAGCGGCTTCCGGCTGTCTTAATTCCGTCGTTTGCCTCTAGCATCGGCCACAATCCTGGTCTATTCGACCAGAATGATTAAAGCGCGGACCGCCAAATTCCAGATTGGACAGATCGTCCGCCACCGGATCTTTTCGTTCCGGGGGGTGGTGTTCGACATCGATCCGGAATTCAACAACACCGAAGAATGGTGGCTGTCGATCCCCGAAGACGTCCGTCCGAACAAGGACCAGCCATTTTACCATCTGCTGGCCGAGAATTCTGAGTCGGAATACGTCGCTTACGTCTCCGAGCAGAACCTGCTGCCGGATGAATCCGGCGAACCGATCCGGCACTCCCAGGTCGCCGAAATCTTCATCAAGGACAAGTCCGGCAGCTACCGGCCGCGCAATCCGTCGCTGAACTGACGCCGGGCCGTCCGAGCTTCCATTTCCAGGTATCTGTTGCTGCGTTCAGGATTATAGTAAGTTTATCGCTGGCGAGGAGCAGTTGTATGGCGCCCGGTAAGGCAATCAGCGTCAAACTCGGCGCGCAGCAGGAATCCCTGCAGCGCCATCTGGAGTCCGGCCGTTACGATGACGCCAGTGATGTGGTTCGCGACGCTCTCCGGGCTCTCGATCAACGCGATGCGTTAGTCGACGAAGTTTTACGCGAGGATGTGAAGGCCTCGATAGCCGACAAGCGTCCCAGCACTCCCATTGATGAGGTGTTCAAGCGGGCCCGCGCACGGATCGCCCGGAAGATAAAATCCTCCGAACGTGGCGCATAAGGTCGTTTTTCGCCGACATGCGGAGAAACAGCTAATCGAGCTGGGCGAATATATCGCCTTTCACGCAAGCCCCCAGATCGCCAACGGCTATCTCGATCGCATCTACGAGACCTGCCTGGCGCTGGAGCATTTTCCCGAGCGTGGCAGGCGCCGCGATGACATCCTGAAGGGGTTACGGACGATCGGCTTCGAGCGCCGCGTGACGATCGCATTTCGGGTTTTGAAAACCCGGGTTGAGATCGTCAGCATCGCCTACGGTGGACAGGATTTCGAAAGCGAACTCCGAAGACGCCGATAGGAGAACGCCTCCTCAACCCAACAAAAAAGCGCTCATTTCTGAGCGCCTTTTCGTTTGTCTGTTGAACCAGCTTACTTCGCGGCCGGATTGGCCGGGGCCGCCGGTGCTGCACCAGCTGCCGGCTGCTGGGCTTCGAGCTTGGCGCGGGCTTCCGCTGCGCGCTTCTGCAGCTCTTCCTGCAGCTTCTTCTGGGTTTCTTCGAACACCTTCGGATCGGTCGGCGGACCGTCATAGGCCTTGGCGAATTCGGCCAGCGGCAGCGGCAGCGTCAGCGGTGCGCCGTTGGAGTTGATCGCCTGCACGATCAGGTTCTGGCCCTTCTTCAGATTGGCCAGGAGCTCCGGAGTGACTTCGTAATCCGACATGCAGCCGTTGGCGAAGCAGATCACATAGGGGCTCTGCGCCGGGGCATTGCTGTCCACGATCACGCGGGTGCCGTGCACGAGCTGCATGCCAAGCGGCAGCGTCACGCGCAGGATCTTCTTCGGTTCGCCTTCCGGCTCGATGATGACGGCGGCGATGACGGGCTGGCCCGACTCGATGCGACCGTCCTTGCCGGTAAAGCAGACCTGCTTGGCATTAGCGTCCTGGCCCTTGAGGCAGAACTTGGTCCAGGGCGCATAAATCAGCTGAACCTGCTGATCGGCCGGGGGCGCGCCTGCGGCCGGCGCCTGGGCGGCGGGAGCGGCCGGAGCAGCAGCCTTCGGAGCGGCCTTCGGGGCAGCCTTAGGCGCAGCAGCCTTCGGCGCCGCGGCCGGCGGCGCAGCAGGCGCGGGAGCCTGCGCATGCGCAACCGGAGCGATCATCGTGGCGGTCAAGGCCGTCGCCGCCAGAAGCGCGAAGCCCCGCCCGCGCGGCAGAACCGACGCAGCCAAGAGACGGAAATTCATTTCGGAAAACCCTTTCTGAACGGAGGCGCTCATATCCCGGAGGCGGCGCTGACAGTCACCCGTTGGCGGGTGTCTCGGTGCCAATTAAGGCCGTTACGTGACAGGCCGCGCCGTCCTCGTCAATTGTCCGCTTTCAATACAGCGGCCGACGAAAAGATCAATGGCGCCAGCCCTATTTGATGCATGGCACAGGTTCGGGGCGGGCAGCCATGGTAAAGTTCCTCTGTGAAATCAACCGAATCAAATCGCACACATGCGCAGGGTCTCTCGACCCTGTCCAAGGCGATCGCGGCGCTGGCCTGCTGGACAGCTCTGGCCGCCCCAGTGGCCGATTCCGCACAAGCCGATCCCAGCCACGCGATCGCCATGCACGGCGCCCCGGCCCTGCCACCCGATTTCAGGCAGATGCCCTATGCCAATCCCGACGCGCCGAAAAGCGGCCGCATGGTCCAGGGCGTGCTCGGCACCTTCGACAGCCTCAATCCCTTCATCGTCCGGGGCATCGCGGTGCCGCAGATGCGCGGCTATGTCATCGAAAGCCTGATGACCCGCGGCCAGGACGAGGCCTTCACGCTTTACGGCCTGCTCGCCGAGAGCGTCGAAACCGACGATACCAGAAGCTTCGTCACCTTCCGGATCAATCCCAGGGCCCAATTCTCCGACGGCAAACCCGTCCTGGCTGTAGACGTACTGTTCTCCTGGCAGTTGCTGCGCGACAAGGGCCGGCCCAATCACCGGCAGTATTATTCCAAAGTCGCCAAGGCCGAGGCGCTGGATGAGCGCACGGTCCGCTTCGACTTCGGCGGCCAGGCCGATCGCGAATTGCCGCTGATCCTCGGCCTGATGCCGGTGCTGCCGAAACACGCCGTCAATCCCGACACCTTCGAGGAAACCTCGATGGCGCCGCCGCTGGGCTCCGGGCCCTATACGGTGACGGGTGTGAAACCCGGCGCCGCGGTGACCCTCACCCGCAATCTCGCTTATTGGGGCCGCGATCTGCCGATCAATCGCGGGCTGTGGAATTTCGACGAGATCCGCCTCGATTACTATCGCGAGGCCAACACCCATTTCGAAGCCTTCAAGCGCGGCCTCTACGACTTCCGCGTCGAGAACGAGCCGCTGCGCTGGCACGACGGCTACACATTCCCCGCCGCCACGTCCGGCGAGGTGATCCGCGACAGCATCAAGACCGGCCTGCCGAAGCCGTCGGAATTTCTGGTGTTCAACACGCGGCGACCGATGTTCGCCGATATCCGCGTACGACAGGCGTTGACGCTGCTGTTCGATTTCGAATGGATCAACCGCACCTATTTCTTCGGCCTCTATGCCCGTTCGGCCGGCTTCTTCGCGGGCTCGGATCTCTCCGCTTATACGCGCGCCGCGGATGATCGCGAACGGACACTGCTGCAGCCCTACGCCTCAAATATAGCCGCCAATATTCTCGATGGCAGCTACCGCTTGCCGGTCAGCGATGGCTCGGGCCGTGACCGTCCCGCGCTGCGCACCGCGCTGGCACTGCTCAAAGACGCGGGCTATGAGCTTGTAAACAACGTGCTGCGGCGACAGTCGGACAAAGCGCCCCTCGCCTTCGAGATCCTCGTCACCACCCGCGATCAGGAACGCATCGCGCTGGCCTATGCACGCGATCTCAAGCGCGCCGGCATCATTGCCAATATCCGCTCCATCGATGCCGTGCAGTTCGACCAGCGCCGCATCAATTTCGAATTCGACATGATCCAGAATCGCTGGGACCAGTCGCTGTCGCCGGGCAACGAGCAGTCGTTCTACTGGGGCTCGGAAGCCGCCGACAATCCCGGCACCCGCAACTATATGGGCGCGAAGAATCCCGCGGTCGACGCCATGATCTCCGCCATGCTGGAGGCCCGCGACCACGGCCCCTTCGTCGATGCCGTCCGCGCCATGGACCGCGCACTGATCGCAGGTTTCTACGCTATCCCGCTCTACTATGTCGGCGAGCAATGGATTGCCCGATGGAATCGGATAGAACGACCTTCGACCATCGCACTCTCAGGCTATTTGCCGGAGACCTGGTGGGCCAGAACGCTGCCAGCTTCGCCGCCGAACCGGAAGTGACACCGTGACATCACCCACGCCGAACGCCTCGCCCACCCTCGACGGTCTGTTTCGCCGCATTCTCAGCCGGCAGCCGCAGGCGCTGGCGCTGGTCGACCCCGCCGACAAGCTGCGCATCACGGCGACGGAACCGCAGCGGCTGACCTTTGCGGACGCCGATCGCGCGATCTCGGCGCTGACGGCGCATTTCATGGAGGCCGGCCTCCCCGCCAATTCGGTCATCGCCGTCCAATTGCCGAACACCGTCGAATTCGTACTGACCGTGCTGGCTGCGCACCGCGCCGGCCTCGTCGTCGCGCTGCTGCCGCAGCTCTGGCGCCAGGCCGACCTGACCATGGCACTGAATCGCTGCAGCGCGCGCGCCCTGGTGACGTCGAGCAAGATCGACGGCGTCAGCCATGCCGATCTGATCATGAACGCTGCGGCTGAAGCCTTCTCGATCCGCTATGTCGGCGGCTTCGGCAGCGACCTGCCGGAAGGCATGACCCCGCTCGACGCCGTATTGACCGGCGAATTCACCGAACCCACCCCGGTGGTGCAGGACGCCCGCCGCGCGGCCATCGTCTCCTTCGATGTCACCTCCGACGGCTTCCGCGCGGTGCCGCGCACGCATCTCAACCTGATCTCCGGTGGCCTCGCCGTCTTCCTCGAAAGCGGGATGCCACAGGGCGCCACGATCATGTCGGCGATGGTGCCATCGTCTTTCGCCAGCATCGCCTCGTCGCTGGTGACCTGGCTGCTGTCCGGTGGCGTGCTCGCTTTGCATCATCCGTTCGACAATGCGGTGCTGGAACGTAGCATCGCTGCCAACGCCTGCGACGTGCTGGTGGCGCCTGCGCCGCTGGCGCAGCGCCTCGCCGAGGGCGGACTGCTCGATCGGTCTCCCGTGCTGCGTTATGTGCTCGGCCTGTGGCGCGCGCCTGAACAGGTCGCCGCCTCGCCTGCATGGCCGGGCTCGCAGGCCTCGTTCACCGACGTCTATCTGTTCGGCGAAGCCGGCCTGTTCGGCGCCGTCCGCGGCGACGACGGCTTGCCCGTCGCCATTATGCCCGGCCCGCACGGCGCTCCGCGCGCCCAGCAAGGCTCCTCCATTGCCGGCGATATCATGCTGACGCCCAGGGGCACGCTGGGCCTCCGCGGCCCGATGGTACCGGTGCTGGCCTATACGGCCCAGGCCGACGCCAGCAACGCGCTGATCCCCGCCCAGCCGCTCGATTATGTCGATACCGGCTATATGGCCCGGCTCGACCGCGCGACGGGCGCGATCAATATCACCGCGCCGCCCTCGGGCATCATGGCCGTCGGCGGCTATCGCTTCCTGGCGCAGGACCTCAACGAATGGGCCAAGCGTCTCGGCGAGAATGCGATGCTGACGGCGCTACCAGATCGTCTCAGCGGCTACCGCCTCGCCGGCCGCGCCAGCAATAATGGCCGCGCCCGCGACGCCCTCACCGAACTCGGCCTCAATCCGCTGATGGTCGAAGCCTTCCGCGACCGTGCCGCAGCCGACTGAGCGAGCAAAAGCGATCCTGAAAATGCGAGCGATCTCATTGACTCTGCATTAAGGACGTCGGGCTAGCCTGCCGCGATCAGTTTCGCGTAGAGGTTCAGCTCAAGCATGTCCGACCAGGCCACGATCGTCGCCGTCTCCAACCAGCAGCCGGCCGCGTTTGCGACAGCCCTGGCGGAGAGCAACATCTTCCCGGTGGTCGATGCGACATGGGCCGAGGCGCTGGATGCGGTGGCCCGGGTACAGCCGGCCGCCGTCGTGGTGTCGGCTTCCGCTGACGACATGCCGACCTTCCAGGCGCTGGCCAAGCGCCTCGGCGCCAAGCAACCTTATGTGCCGCTGATTGCGATCGATCCCGCCACGGACTTGCCGGGCCATGCGATCCCGCTCACGCAAACCGACGGCAATTTCGACCGGCTCAGCGCGCGGCTACGCAACGCGCTGCGTGTGCGCACGCTGCACGCCACGGTCATGCGACGCCTGACCGCCGAAAACCTGCATCGCATGTCCCTGCAGTCGGACCCGCTCGACGATGCGACGGTGATGCTGATCGGCCGCGGCGGTGGTTACGCCGCGCTGTCGGTTGCGCTCGGCGAACGCGTCGGCGTGGTCGGCGCGCTCAGCATCGAGGCTGCCGCCAAGCATCTCAATGCGCGCGACCTCGACGGCATCGTCATCGGCGAAGGCTTCAGCACACGCGTCGTTGACGCGTTTCTCACTGTCCTCACCGAGGACGCACGCTTCCGCAATCTGCCCGTTGTCGTCACCGTGCCCGGCCTGACGCCGAGCTACGATCTCGCCAATCTCGAAATGGTCGTCGGAGACGCCGACACCGTCGCGGCCACGGCGCTGCCGCTGCTGCGCCAACACGCCTTCGAGGCGCGTCTCGGCCGCACCTTGAAGTCGATCGAGTCCGACGGGCTGCTCGATCCCGCTACCGGCCTGCTGACGACGGCAGCCTTCGAACGCGATATCGCGACCGCCGTCTATCACACGCAAACCCGCGGCGGCGGATTGTCGATGGCCCGGTTCTCATTCGACAATATCCCGCTGCGTGCGCAGCGCGACGCTGCGCGGATCATCAGCCGGCTGATGCGGCGGATGGATTTCGGCACACTGCAGAGTGACGGCGCCATCGTGGTCGCCTTCGCCGAAACCGACCAGCGCAACGCCCACATGATCGCCAGGCGACTCTCCAGCGTGATGAAGCACACCATGCATGGACCCAAGCGCGATGCGCGCAACGATCCCCACGTCACGGTGATCACAATGGAGCCAACGGATACCGCGAAGTCACTGCTGGCACGCCTGCATGGCGAGAACGCGCAACGCGCAGCGTCTTAGTTCCAGAAATAAAATCAGGAACGAAGTATCGAACATCGCATTGTAGGTGCATCTGCAATGGAGACAACGATAATGAAAAAGCTTGCACTGATCACCGCTTCCCTCGCCCTTCTCGCCACGCCGGTTCTCGCGCAGTCGACAGTCACGACGGGTGCTGCACCCGCCGAGGCAAAGTTCTCGACCGTCTCCAAGGAGGAGATGTTCTCGTCCAAGCTCAAGGGCCTGAACATCACCAATCAAAAGGATGAGACGATCGGCGAGATCAGCGATCTCGCAATCAAGAACAATCAGGTCGACGCGCTGATCCTGTCGGTCGGCGGCTTCCTGGGCATGGGCGAACACTACGTCGCAGTCTCGCCGGCTTCGGTGAAGGTGAGCCTGAACAAGGACAACAAGTGGGTGGCGTCGATGAACACCACCAAGGAAGCGCTGAAGGCCGCTCCGGAATTCAAGTATCCGAAGTAAGCGTCGCGTAGTTCAACGAACGGCCGTCGGCAGCAATGCCGTCGGCTGTCTTGTTTTGCGGCATGCTCTGTCCTCATCCTGAGGAGCCGCACTTTGGCGGTGTCTCGAAGGATGCGTGTTCGGCGCTGACTTCGCAGCCATCCTTCGAGACGCAGCGCCATCGGCGCTGCTCCTCAGGATGAGGACGGAGCGAAAGCGCCTACGCCGCCTTCTTGCTCTCCGCGAGCCCCGCCAGCGCGCGCAGGATTTCTGTTGCGCCTTCGAGACGTTCTTCCGGCGTTCCCCAATCCTGCAAGAACACCACCTTCATGTCCGGGCGCACCTTCGCGGCCTGGCCATACTGCTTGATGAAGAATACCAGCCTGTCCGGCTGCGCGAACGAGTTGTCGCGGAACGAGATGACAACGCCCTTCGGACCGGCATCGACCTTCTCGACATTGGCGCGGCGGCAATAAGCCTTGATGGCAGCGATCTTGAACAGATAACGGACCTCGTCCGGCAGCACGCCGAAACGGTCGCGCAGTTCGGCGGCGAAGGCAGCGATCTCGTCATCGGTCTCGAGATCAGCGAGCCGACGATAGAGCGACAGACGGACCGCAAGATCGGCGACGAAGTCGTCGGGGATCATCACCGGCATGCCGAGCGTGATCGTCGGCGACCACCTGTCGGCGATCGGCTCGGAGATGCCTGACTTGAGCGCGAGGATCGCCTCTTCCAGCATCGACTGGTAGAGCTCGAAGCCGACTTCCTTGATATGACCGGACTGCTCTTCGCCGAGCAGATTGCCGGCGCCGCGGATATCCAGATCGTGCGAGGCGAGCTGGAAGCCGGCGCCTAGGTTCTCCAGCGACTGCAGCACTTTCAAACGGCGCTCCGCCTGCCCGGTGATCTTGTGGGTCGACGGCAGCGTGAACAGGGCATAGGCGCGCAGCTTGGAGCGACCGACACGGCCACGCAGCTGATAGAGCTGCGCGAGACCGAACATGTCGGCGCGGTGGATGATCAGCGTGTTGGCGTTGGGAATATCGAGGCCTGATTCCACGATCGTGGTGGACAGCAGGATGTCGTATTTGCCGTCATAGAAGGCCGACATAATGTCCTCGATGACCGTCGGCGCCATCTGGCCATGAGCCACGGCGACCTTCATCTCCGGCACGTGCTTGTCGAGGAAGTCCTTCACCTCGGCGAGGTCGTCGATCCGCGGCACCACATAGAATGCCTGCCCGCCGCGATAGCGCTCACGCAGCAGCGCCTCGCGGATCATCAAGGGATCATGCGGCGCCACGAAAGTGCGCACGGCGAGACGATCGACCGGTGCCGAAGCGATGATCGACAGATCGCGCACGCCGGTGAGTGCGAGTTGCAGCGTGCGCGGGATCGGCGTCGCGGACAGCGTCAGCACATGGACATTGGCGCGGAGCTGCTTCAGCCGCTCCTTATGCGTCACGCCAAAGTGCTGCTCCTCGTCGACCACGACGAGACCGAGGTCCTTGAACTTGATCGACTTGCCGAGCAGCGCATGGGTGCCGACGACGATGTCGATGGAGCCGTCCGCAAGGCCTTTCTTGGTCGCCGTCAGTTCTTTCGGCGCGACCAGCCTTGAGGCCTGCGCGACATTCACCGGAAAGCCCTTGAAGCGCTCCGTGAAGTTCTTGGCGTGCTGGCGCGCCAGCAGCGTGGTCGGCACCACGATGGCGACCTGCTTGCCTTCCATGGCGACGGCGAAGGTGGCGCGCATGGCCACTTCCGTTTTGCCGAAGCCGACATCGCCGCAGATCAGGCGATCCATGGGCTTGCCATGTTCGAGATCGTGCAGCGCGGCGTTGATCGCGGTCTGCTGGTCCTCGGTTTCCTCATAGGGAAAGCGCGCGCAGAACTCGTCATACTGCTCGCGCGGTACGACGATCCGCTCGGTCTCGCGCAGATGCCGTTCGGCCGCGATCTTGATGAGTTCGCCGGCAATTTCCTGGATGCGGTTCTTGAGCTTGGCCTTGCGTGCCTGCCAGCCGGAACCGCCGAGCTTGTCGAGTTCGACATTGGCCGCGTCGGAGCCATAGCGCGACAGCAGTTCGATATTCTCGACCGGCAGAAACAGTTTGGTCTCGTTGGCGTAGCGCAGCTCGAGACAGTCATGCGGCGCGCCGCCGACCTGCAGCGTCTGCAGCCCGACGAAACGGCCGATGCCGTGCTCCACATGGACCACGATGTCGCCGGCCGCGAGGCTCGTCACTTCCGAGATGAAGTTGTCGAGCTTGCGGCTCGCCTTGCGCGGCCGCACCAGACGGTCGCCGAGGATGTCCTGTTCGCTGATGACCGCGATCTGGTCGGTCTCGAAACCGGATTCCATCCCGACCACGGCCAGCATGGTCTCGTTGCGCGGCGTCGCCTGCACCACGCGCCAGGAATTCA
The DNA here is from genome assembly GCF_013359755.1 of Tardiphaga robiniae. GTDB lineage: Bacteria > Pseudomonadota > Alphaproteobacteria > Rhizobiales > Xanthobacteraceae > Tardiphaga > Tardiphaga robiniae. Next base: position 394,577 of record NZ_JABMCJ010000093.1, read on the forward strand.
CCATCTGCTGGTTCAGCAGCTTGTGATCCTTCAACATGCTCGCCATGCGGTCGCGCGAGCCCTCGCTCCACAGCGCGACGACGACCTTCTTGCGCTCTGCTTGCAGCGCCTGAATATGCGCGACCACGCGCTCGAACACATTCACATTGGCGTCGGCGCGTTCCGGCGCGAAGTTGCGGCCTGCCCGTGCGCCCGCGTCGACCACGCCCGGCGTGCCGTCCGGCACGGCGAACGGCGACAACCGCGCCATTGCGAGATCTTCCAGCCGTTTGTGCCACTCGCCGTCGGTCAGATAGAGCCGGTCCGGCGGCAGCGGCTTGTAGATCGCACCGCCGCCCGGCGTGCCCATGACCTCGCGGCGCGCCTCGTAATAATCGCCGATCTGCTTGAAGCGTTCGGTCGCTGCATCTTCGCCCTGCGGCTCGATGGCAACCGGCGTGCCCGGCAGGTAGTCGAACAGCGTGTCCATCCGGTCCTGGAACAGCGGCAGCCAGTGCTCCATGCCGGGATGACGGCGGCCTTCGCTGACCGCTTCATAAAGCTGGTCGTCGCGCTCCGGCGCGCCGAATTGCGCGACATAGCCCATGCGGAAGCGGCGGATGGTTTCGGTGATGAGCTGGAATTCCGACACCGGCACCAGATCCAGCGCGCGCATATCCATCAGCGTGCGTTGCGTCTCGGCATCGAAGGCCCGGATCGATTCCAGACTGTCGCCGAAGAAGTCGAACCGCACGGGCTGGTCGAGGCCCGCCGGAAACAGATCGAGGATGCCGCCGCGCACGGCATATTCGCCGGGCTCCCGCACGGTGCCGGAGCGGGTGTAGCCGTTGTGTTCGAGCCAGGCGACGATGGAGTCCATCGGCACCACATGGCCGGGCGCGACCGACAGCGCCTGCGCCGCGACGATCTCGCGGGCCGGCACGCGCTGGACGACGGCGTTGACCGTCGTCAGCACGATCATCGGCTTGTCGCTGCCGGTGAGGCGCGACAGCCGCGCCAGCGTGGTCATGCGATGCGCGAGAATGCCGCCATGGGGCGAGACCCGGTCGTAAGGCTGGCAGTCCCAGGCCGGGAATTGCAGCACCGGCAAATCCGGCGCGAAGAATTCCAGCGAGCGCGCGAGCTGCTGCATGCGCGGCCCGTCACGGCAGATCACCGTGAGGCTCACCGCCGGCGGCTTCGGCTTGGCCGCAACCGCGCGTGCCAGATCGGCAACGATCAGGCCTTCGGCACCCTCGGCGACATTGGCAAAGGTCAGCGCACGGCCGGGCGCAAGCTGCGCGGCCGGCGAGGCAACGGGGGATTTCATAGAGGCTTGTCCAGATTCCGGAACAGCTTGATGCGCTCGAACAGCGGCGTGCGGTACTGCTCGTCCAATTGGGTATCACCGACAAACGCCGGATAAAGCTCGGGGTCTTCGAGGCCGATCAGGTCTTCGAGCTGCTTGAGTTCGAGGTCCGCCAGAATGCCGATCTCGGCATCCGCAAAGCGGCCCAGAATGAGATCCATCTCGCGCGTGCCGCGGTGCCAGCAGCGGAACAGCAGCCGCTTGCGGCGGTCATCCAGGCCGTTGCTCGATCGTGTCGTTCCCGTCATCTGTCCATCCCGCCCAAAGCCCGCAAACGCAGAAAGCCCGGACGTGCCGGGCAGGCTCATATAGCCTTCGCTTCCGCCCCTGTCAGCACCTCATAACGCATTGCTTTCGCCTTGAAATGCATCCAAGTCTCGCAAATACCGTAGCTCTCTCGCCGTGCTGGCCACCTGAGTCGTCCTGATGCGCCCTGAAGTGCTCAATCCCCTGTTCGTCCCGGTCACCAGCATGTCGGGCATCGGGCCGAAGCAGGACAAGCTGCTGCGCTTCCTGCTGGACCGCGCCGAGACGCCGCGCATCGTTGATCTGCTGCTGCATCTGCCGGTGAGCGTGATCGACCGCCGCGACAGGCCGAAGATCAACGAGGCCGAGATCGGCGCCATGGTGACCCTCGAAGTCACCGTCGATCGCCATCGCGAGCCGCCGCCCGGCCGCTCCCGCGCGCCGCATCTGGTCTATGCCCACGACGACACCGGCACGGTGATCCTGACCTATTTCCGGACGTATCCGGGCCAGATCGAGAAGCTGCTGCCGGTCGGCGAGAAGCGCTACGTCTCCGGCACAACGCAGCTGTTCGATGGCATGCTGCAGATCACCCATCCCGACCGCGTGGTAGACGAGGAAGGCTTCGCCAAACTCACCGGCATCGACGCGGTCTATCCGCTGACCCAGGGCCTCGCCATCACCTCGCTGCGCAAGGCCATCGCGCAGGCGCTGACCAAGCTGCCGGCGCTGCCGGAATGGATCAGCCCGGAAGTGATCCGGCGCTGCAAGTTCCCATCGCTGGCGGAGGCGTTGCAGCGCGTCCATGTGCCGGTCGAGATCACCGATGTCCTTCCGGAAGGGCCGTTCTGGTCGCGTCTCGCTTTCGACGAACTGCTTGCGGGGCAACTGGCGCTGGCGCTGGTGCGCGCGCAACTCCGTCGTCCTGCCGGCGATCGCAATGCTGGCGATGGCCACATCCGCCGCAAGATCATCGACGCCCTGCCCTATGCGCTGACGCAATCGCAGCAGCAGGCGACCGCGGCCATTGCCGATGATCTCACCAAACCGCTGCGCATGCTCCGGTTGCTGCAGGGTGACGTCGGCTCGGGCAAAACCGTCGTGGCGCTGCTTGCCGCTGCGGCCGCCGCCGAGGTCGGCAAGCAGACAGCCTTGATGGCGCCGACGGAAATTCTTGCGCGCCAGCACATCAAGACCATCACGCCGCTGGCGGAGCATGCAGGCCTGCGCGTTGCCATCCTGACGGGCCGCGAGAAAGGCCGCGAGCGCAAGGATATCCTGGCGCGGCTTGCCGCCGGCGAGATCGATTTTATCGTCGGCACGCATGCGCTCATTCAAGACGATGTGGAGTTCAAGGCACTCGCGCTGGCTGTCGTCGACGAGCAGCACCGCTTCGGCGTTCGCGAACGTCTCACGCTCACCAACAAGGGCAGCGCGGTCGATGTGCTGGTGCTGTCGGCGACGCCGATCCCGCGCACGCTGGTGCTGACTTACTTTGGCGACATGGACATCTCGGAACTTCGCGAAAAGCCCGCCGGACGCCAGCCGATCGAGACCCGCACCATGTCGGCGAGCCGGCTGCAGGAAGTCATCGACGGCATCGGCCGCGCGGTGGACAACGGCAAGCTGATCTACTGGATCGTGCCGCTGGTGGAAGAGTCCGAGATGGACGGCCCGAAACTCACCAATGCGGAAGAGCGCTTTGAAAGCCTGCAGCAGCGGTTCGGCGACAAGGTTGGAATCGTGCATGGCCGGATGAAAGGCGCCGAAAAGGATGCGGCGATGGCCCGCTTCGCCGCCGGCGAGACCCAGATACTCGTCGCCACCACGGTGGTCGAAGTCGGTGTCGACGTACCCGCCGCCACCATCATGGTAATCGAGAATGCCGAGCGTTTCGGTCTCGCGCAGTTGCATCAGCTCCGCGGCCGTATCGGGCGCGGCTCCGAGGCGTCCACATGCCTCCTGCTCTATCGCGAACCGCTCGGCGAGATCGCCACCAAGCGCCTCAAGGTCATCAAAGACTCCACTGACGGTTTTCGCATTGCCGAGGAAGACCTCAAGCTGCGCGGCGAAGGCGACGTATTGGGAACGCGTCAGAGCGGCATGCCCGGCTTCCGCATCGCGCGGTCGGAGGTTCATGCACAGCTGATCACGCAGGCGCGCGACGAAGCGCTGCGGATCCTGCAGGACAATCCGAAACTCACGGGCGAGCGCGGCGAGGCGCTGCGCTGCCTGCTGTATCTCTATGAGCGCGACGAAGCGATCCCGCTGATCGGTGCAGGATAGTCGCTCCGATCAGCTTCGTAACGTTGACGCAATGTTCCCCACCTAGGTTCGACGCTTGGCTTGAGGCGAAAGGGTAGTTGTGTGCGCGTGCTTCTCGTCGAGGATGAACCGGAAATGGCAGCGGCGCTCGCGGCCGCGCTCAAGGGCCACGATATGGTGGTCGACCGCGTGGCGACGATCGGCATGGCCGAGGAGGCTCTGCTCACCAACAGCTATGGAGCCATCCTGCTCGATCGCCAGTTGCCCGACGGCGACGGGCTCACGCTGATACCCAAATTAAGAGCGAGTGGCGTGCAGGCGCCCATCATCGTGTTGACGGCGCGGGGCGACCTCGCCGATCGCGTGGCCGGGTTGGATACCGGCGCCGACGACTATCTCGGCAAGCCATTTGCAATCGAGGAACTGTTGGCGCGGCTGCGCGCCGTGCTGCGCCGGCCAAGCGATATGCCGGCCGAAGTCCTCCAACTCGGTCGCCTCGCCTACAGTGCCGAGCACCGCCAGGCGAGCGTCGCCGGTGTCGCCCTCACCTTGCCGCGTCGTGAGTTGCTGGTGCTCGAAACGCTGCTGCGGCGCTCCGGCCGAACCGTCCCGCGGTCCGCGCTCGAAGAAGCGGTCTACGGCTTCGACGACGAAATCCAGTCCAACGCCCTCGACACCCATGTCTCGCGCCTTCGCCGCAAACTGGCCGATGCCAGCGCGGATGTAGAAATTCACGCCATTCGTGGCATCGGCTACCTGATCAAGCGCACACCATGAACCGAATTCGCGGCAAGTCATTGCGATGGTTGTTGGTCAGCCGACTCGTCGGCCTGCAGGCGTTGATGCTGACCGGACTGGTCTTGACCATCGTGGGTGTGTTGTGGGGCGGCGGCTATATCGTCTCACTGGAGCCCGAAGACGAGACCATCAATGTGATCGAAAACGCCATCGCGCGTGACCAGGCCGGCGCCATGATCCTGCGCGACACGCCCGCGCTGGCGCGGCAGCGCGCCAGGATGCCCGAGCTGTGGTTTCTCGTCAGGGACAAGGACGGCCATCGTGTCTCGCAAGGCAATGTACCGCCCGAATTCGCGCGCATGGGCGATGCGCTCGATGACGTCGGCCAGGCCCGTCTCGGCTGGAATATCGGCGATGCCCCGCGCGCAACGGCACGCATGCGCTGGGTCGGCAGCGCCGCAGGCCGCGTTCAAATTCTCACCGGCTCCGGAGGCACCGTGCCCTGGCACCGCGTCGCCGCCGCCATCGCAACGCTGTTTCTCAGCGTGGTACTGCCGATTCTCGCCGTGATGGCCCTGACGACTCTCGTTGCCACGCCCATCGTGGTCAGACGCGCGCTGCTCGGTCTCGGCCACGCGGCAGCGCAGGCCAAACGGATCGACACCGACAAACGCGGCGCGCGCCTCACGCTGGACCAGGTGCCCAACGAAATCGTTCCGCTGGTCGTGGCCATCAACGACGCGCTGCGCCGCCTCGACGACGGCTTCGATCGTCGCCAGCGGTTCCTGGTCGATGCCGCCCATGAATTGCGGACGCCGATTGCGATCCTGCAAACCCGGATCGAGTCGACCGAACCCGGACCGCACACGGCACGTTTGCTCGAGGATGTCCGCCGTCTGTCGACGCTCGCCGAACAGCTGCTGGACACCGAACGGTTGAAGCAGTCCGCCGCGCCGCAGTCGGATATCGACCTCGTCGAGATCGCACAGCATGTGACGTCGGATCTCGCGCCGCTGGCCATCGCAGCAGGATACGAGATCGCATTCGAGAGCAGTGTGAAACAGGCCCCCCTGTCAGGGGATCAGGGAGCACTGGAACGCGCCCTCGCGAACCTGATCCACAATGCGATCGAGTACGGTGGACGTCGCGGAAAGATAGTCGTCAGCGTCACCGCGTCTTCGGTCTCGGTGACCGATGAAGGCCCCGGCATCCCGCTGAACGATCGAGAACGCGTCTTCGAGCCGTTCTACCGGCTCAATAGCGGCTCGCGCGGCGCCGGCCTCGGACTCAATCTGGTTCGCGAGATCGTTCGGCTCCATGACGGCATGATCGATATTCAGGACGGCCCGAACGGTGGCACGCGCGTCACCATGGCCTTCGGCAGGCGGCATGCCCAACGCTAGCAGCGATGCACGTTGAATATCGCCGCCGCTTTATTGCAGCGTCAAAGACATCACGTCATGTTCTCTCAATCTCCACTGCACATACCCATGACACTGCCGACGACCGTCGGTGTCGATGCATTTGCAATGGATAGTTCACATGACTGCAAACGGCCTCCTGCTCTTCTTCCGATCGCTCGCATCTGCCCCCCGAACCGTCGGGGCAATTGCGCCGTCGGGGTCTGCCCTCGCCAATATGATCACCCGCGATATCAACGGCGCGACCGGCAAGGTGCTCGAACTCGGCCCCGGCACCGGCGTCTTTACGAAAGCTCTGCTGAAGCAAGGTGTGAAGGAAGGCGATTTGACGCTCATCGAATATGGCTCCGACTTCATGCGCCTGCTGCAGCAGCGATTTCCGCGTGCGCGCGTGCTGTGGATGGACGCTTCATGGATCGCGCCGCAAAAGGTGTTCGAACCCGCGACGTTCGGCGCCGTCGTCAGCGGACTTCCGTTGCTGAACATGACACAAAACAAGGTCGATGCGATCCTGGCCGGTGTTTTCAACAGCCTCCGCTCCGATGGCGTAATGTATCAGTTCACCTACGGCGTCCGCTGTCCGATCAGTCATCTGCAACTCCAGCAATTCGGCCTCGAGGCGTCCTGTGTCGGTCGCGTGCTGATGAACGTTCCGCCGGCCTCGGTCTATCGCATCACGCGGCGCCAGTCCGCCGTCCGGGTGGCAAAATGAGCGCGATGGCCACAGAACTATCCGATCTTCTGATTAACTGCGTCCACATCGGCCCAATCGGAATCATCGGGCTTGGCATCGCCGAGAAGCTGTTTCCGTTCGTGCCGTCTTACGTCGCATTCGTGGTCATCGGCATCGTCGTCGCTGCAAAGCAGAGCGATCTCGCTTCAGCCATCCTGGCGCTCGCGATCGGCTCGACGGCCGGTTCGCTGTGCTGGTATGGCGCTGGCCTGATCCTGGGAGAACGGCGCAGCGCGACATTCGTGAGACGCTTCGGTCCCTATATCGGACTGACCTCTGCGCGCTACCAGCGCGCAGCGGGTGCATTTCAACGAAACCTGTTCGTGATCCTCGCGGTCGGCCAGACGCTGCCCGTGATCCGGGTCTATATGGCGATCCCCGCAGGGGTGCTAGCCGTGTCCCTTCCGCAATTTCTGCTGGGAACGTTTATCGGCAGCCTCGCATGGAGCGGACCGCTACTGGGGCTCGGCTTCTGGATCGGGGACACCAGTTCGGACCCGGCATCTGCGGCGCTGATCGTCGTGGCGATATTGATCGCGCTGGAAGCACTGATCGTATGGGGCTGGCGCCGCTTCAACCGGCGCACATCACGACGCCGTCCGGCAGCCAGCTAGAACTATGTCATGGCCAAAACGGCCGTCCGAAGCGGGCCGCACTGAGCCCGGAATCTCGATCCAAGCTCGTCATTCCGGGGCGCGGCCGGCACTTGCCGGTCGCGAACCCGGAATCCCGGAGTGTCTGGCTCTACGGTGACTCCCATGTCGGGATTCCGGGTTCGGTTCCGTCGCCTTCGGCGCCGCTCCCGCCCCGGAATGACGGGGGTGGGGCGGCAAGACAGCGCCTAAACATTTTTTCCTATTCTCCGTTGACAGCATCCCTATCAGGTTTATATTCCCCTCCGTCCTGCCCCACCGAGAGGGGCGATCGCGATCGTCACGTTCGCGGGGTGGGATGCGGTGGACGCCGGAGATGCGGCGTTACGCGGTTTGGGGGTGACGTCTGTCTTCGGGCAGGACGGATCTGCGCCAGCACTGCCACTGGCAAGGACACGGCCGACCTTGAGATGGAAAGAGCCCTGGACAGTGTGACGGACGACCAAGTCAAAACGCGTTCGGCCAAGTGCTTTGCGGCTACCCTGTCCCTCCGCCCTGGGACATTAATTTTGGTGATGGGACCGTTCGCCATGGCAGATGTGCAGGCAACCGAAAAAACACCGCAGGCGGAACGCTGGGCACTCGCTCGGCGCCTCCGAAAGTCCTGATGCACACTAGATTGCGGAAGACCGCATCGCATCAGGCCCAAGGGTGCAACGGGCACCCGGCGTTCCGCACGCCCTCTCACAGGAGGGTGGGAATGCAAGCGACGACGGCGCCCCCGCGCCGCAAACAATGGGGGCGATGACGCATGTCTGAAGGGTAGTGGCTGTTTGACATTCACATCTGCAACGGCGCGCAGGCGTTTGTGGAATCCCTCCCCCCGCGCGAAGCGAAGCTTCGCTAGGCGGGCAGGGTCGGCCGAAGGAGGCGATGCGCAGCATCGACGAAGTGGAGGCCGGGGTGGGGGTGCCACGAGCGACGCCCTCACGTGGGGCACCCCACCCGTCACGTTTGTTCGCTTCGCTCTCAAACGCGCCACCCTCCCCGCTGCGCGCGGCTTCGCCGCGCTTGAGGGAGGGAGAAGAAAGAGCCCTACTGCACGCTCAGCGCCACAAAGCGCAGCTCGCCTTCGGCATTCGACACCAGCAGCAGCACCGACTTCTTGCCGTCCTTCTTCAAGGCATCGACGCGCTTCTTGACGTCGGCGGCGTTGGTGACCGCTTCCTGCGCGACCTCGACGATGACGTCGCCGGCGGCCAGGCGCTTCTCGGCGGCGTCGGAGCCGGCATCGACGCCGGTCACGATGACGCCCTTCACGCTGTCCTTGATCTTGTACTTGGTGCGCAGATCCTTGCTGAGACCGGTGAGGTCGAGGCCCAGCGCCTTCTGCGTCGCCGGCTTCTCGGCTTCCGGCGTGGCCTTGATCGAGGCCTGCACCGGCTTGTCATCCTCGAGACGGCCGAGGGTGACCTGCTTGGTCTCTTCCTTGCCCTTGCGAATGATCAGCACATTGACGGCCTTGCCGACGGCGGTGCCGGCAACGATGCGCGACAGGTCCTTCGGCTCCTTGACATCACGGCCGTCGAACTTGATCACCACATCGCCGGGCTCGAGGCCGGCAGGCTTGGCCGGGCCCTTGTCGTCGACGCCGGCAATCAGCGCGCCGCGCGCCGGCTTGATGTTCAGGCTCTCGGCGATCTCGTCGGTGACCGGCTGGATGCGCACGCCGAGCCAGCCGCGGCGGACTTCCTTGTATTCGCGCAGCTGCTCGATGACGCCGACCACGGTCTTCGACGGCACGGCGAAGCCGAGGCCGATGGAGCCGCCGGTGGGCGAGATGATCAGCGTGTTCACGCCAACCACTTCGCCCTCGAGGTTGAACAGCGGGCCGCCCGAATTACCGCGATTGATCGAGGCGTCGGTCTGGATGTAGCTGTCATAGGGGCTGTTGTTGCTGATCTCGCGGTTACGCGCCGAGACGATGCCCGCAGTGACGCTGCCGCCGAGCGAGAATGGATTGCCGATCGCGATCACCCACTCGCCAAGCCGCAGCTTCTCGCTATCGCCGAACTTGACGGCGACCACCGGCTTTACCGGGGTGAACTTCAGCACCGCCAGATCGGTCTTCTTGTCGACGCCGACCAACTCGGCCTTGATCTTGGTGCCGTCATTCATGATGACGGTGATCTCGTCGGCACCATCGATGACATGGTTGTTCGTGACCACGACGCCCGACGTGTCGATGATGAAACCGGAGCCGAGCGAATTGGTCTTGCGCGGCTGCAGCCCGCCATTCTTGTCGCCGCCAGGGCGCCCGCCCCGGTTCTTGAAGAAGTCGTCGAAGAACTCCTCGAACGGCGAGCCTGGCGGCAGTTGCGGCATTGCCCCGCGGCCACCGCCCTCCCCCTTGTCGCTGTTCTTCGCCTCGACAGTCGAGGTGGTCGAGATATTGACCACGGAATCGATCACCTTCTCGGCAACGTCGGCGATGCCATCCGGTCCGCGGGCCGAGGCCGGCGCGGAAAACGTGGCGACCGCGGCGCCAAAACAAAGCGCCGTCAGCAGCGGACGCAGGCCGCTATACGGTGCACGGCGCGAAACGGAGCTCAGAGAGGAATGAGCGATGGACATGTCGGAAACGTCTCCAAAAGAGAGTCGGCAAATTTGGCTGAGAGTGCGCCCGAACGGCGACATCGCGCAAGCCTTCGCGCGGGCCATCCGGCTGGCCCATCTGGGACGTGGATTGCGGCGGAATGCGGACGTAAACGTGCACGATCGCGTTGATCGGGAAGAGCTTTTTCGGACGCCCGGAGAGATTATGAGCCGCCGCTAGCGCCGGATCGCCCAGATCAGGATCAGGCCGCCGACGGCCGAGACCAGACCGGCAATGCGCAGGATGTTGTCAGGGCTTTGCAGCGCGCTCTTCATCGCGCGGCGCATCCATCCGGGAAATGCCAGGAACAGGATGCCTTCGAATACGAACAGGATTCCGATGCCGATGAGGAAGTCGGCAAACGCTATGGACCTCATCCGACTTCAACTCCCGAACGTTCGCACCCTGGCCGCAGTTTCTTGGCAGTTTTCTTGGCGCTTTTCTGAAAACAAATGAGGCGCGCCACGATGGCGCGCCTCATCCTTTAGATCAGAGTGGCAGCGAACGCAAAACAGGTATCCGCGTAAGCTTAACCAGTGACGCCGTTACTGCGGCTTTGCCGCGGGGGGCTTTCCCGACGGATTGGCGAAGAAGCGGAAGAACTCCGAATCCGGCCGCAGCAGGAAGCGGGTGTCGTTGCTCTTCAATCCGTTCTCGTAAGCCGTCATCGAGCGATAGAACGCGAAGAACTCCGGATCCTGGCCGTAGGATTCAGCGAACAGACGGTTGCGCTCGCCGTCGCCGGCACCGCGGGTCTGTTCAGCCGTCGAATTCGCATCGGCGATGATGACCGTTGCTTCACGATCGGCCTTGGAGCGAATCTCCTGCGCCTTCTGGCCACCGCCGGCGCGGAATTCAGCAGCTTCCCGCTGACGCTCGGTCTGCATCCGCTGATACACCGCCTGGCTGTTCGCCTCCGGCAGATCGGCGCGGCGGATACGAACGTCCACGACGGAGATGCCGTAACCATCGGCTTCCTTGTCGAGCTGCTCGCGGATCTTGTTCATCAGGTTCTCGCGCTCGTCGCGCACGATCTGGATGAAGGTGACCTCGCCGAGCACACGGCGCATGGCCGCGTTGAGCAGCGTGGTGAGCTGGATGTTCGCCGCTTGGATCGATCCGATGCTCTGGTAGAAGCGCAACGCGTTCTTGATCTTGTAGCGAGCGAAGGCATCGACCACCAGACGACGCTGGTCGTTGGCAATGATTTCCTGAGCCGGGTTTTCCAGATCGAGGATACGCTTGTCGATCGAGATCACGCTGTCGATGAACGGGATCTTGAAGTTCAGACCGGGCTCGGTGACCACGCGGACGGGCTCGCCGAGCCGCACCACGAGGGCCTGTTCAGTCTGGCGCACCGTATAGATCGAGCCGAAGCCCACGATGACCAGCACCAGCACTACAATCAGTGCAACGATACCTGAGATGCCGGTTTTCATCGGGTGCTCCCGCTCTGCTGAGGCTGACCAGATGGCGCCGGAGGCTGACGCCGCGGCGTCAGTTCATTCAAGGGAAGGTAAGGCACGACGCCTTGCGAAGCACCGGCGCCCTGGCCGCCGTCATAGACCAGCTTCTCGGCACCGCCGAAGATCCGCTCCATGGTTTCGAGATAGATACGCTGACGGGTTACGTCAGGCGCCTTCTTGTACTCGTCATAGACCTTCAGGAAGCGCGCGCTCTGGCCCTTGGCTTCGGCGATCGCCTGTTCGCGATAGCCTTCGGCGACCTGCAGGATCTGCGCAGCACGACCGCGCGCATCGGGAACGACGCGGTTGGTATAGGTCTGGGCTTCGTTCTGCAGACGCTGGGCATCGGCCTGCGCCGCCTGCACGTCACGGAACGCATCGATCACCTGTGCCGGCGGATCGACCTTCTGCAGCTGGACCTGCTGGATCAGGACGCCGGCGCTATAGCCGTCGAGCGTCTTCTGCATCAGTTCCTGCACCTGGGTTTCGGTGGTGGTGCGTGCGCCGGTGAGGATCGGCTGAATGTTGGCGCGGCCAACAACTTCACGCATCACGCTTTCGGCGACCGCTTTGACGGTGCCTTCGGGGTTCTGGATGTTGAACAGGAAGTTGCCGACACCGTCGGGCTTGATGCGCCACAACACGGTGAAGTCGACATCGACGATGTTCTCGTCGCCGGTCAGCATCAGGCTCTCTTCCGGCACATCGCGGATGGTGCGGCCGCGGCGACCGGTGTCTTCCAGGATCGACATGCCGACCGACAGCGTCGATACGCGCAGCGCCTTCGGCAACAGCACGGTCTCGATCGGATAAGGCAGATGATAGTTCAGGCCGGGCTGCACGGTGCGGACATGCTTGCCAAACCGGAGGACGACACCGAGCTCTTCGGACTGCACGCGGAAGAAACCGGACAGCCCCCAGATCACGAGCGCCACGGCGAGCACGAGCGCGATGCCCATGCCGCTGACGAAGCCGCCGGGCAGCATCGACTGCAGGCGGTCCTGCCCCTTGCGCAGCAGATCCTCAAGATCAGGCGGCCTCGGTCCGGATGATTGCGGACCAGAACCCCAGGGTCCCTTCGGACCAGAGCCCCATGGGCCTCCGCCTTGATTCTTCCACGGCATTCAACACTCTCCTCTGCGCGGCCGGACATACCGGTCTCGCCACGTCTGCATGGCTTTATAGGGGACGACCCCAGCTCTTACAACGCGGGGTTCTTGATCGCTGGAGCTATGCCCGAGGCCGCGAAAGTCAATGTTAACGGGCGGAAAACGCGGTTAACGGGGCGCTCTCCGGCAATATGTCACATAGGAGAAATCGACGCTGTCCTCGCCCGCCGCGGCATTTCTGACACGCGCCACTTCTTCCCACACAGTGAGATCGACCGGCGGCATAAAGGTATCGCCGGTCGGCTTTGCGTGAACTTCGGTGACTTCGAGACGGTCGGCGATCCCCATCCATTGGGCATAGATCTCGGCGCCGCCGATCACGGCAATCTCAGTGACCAAACGCCGCAGCGCGTCGCCAGTCGCCACCGCGCGTGCATCGGCAAGCGACGTGGTGACTACAGCCCCCGCGGCCTGATAGTCGGCATTGCGCGTGATGACGATATTGGTGCGGCCCGGCAGCGGTCGCTTCGGAAACGACTCGAACGTCTTGCGCCCCATCACGATCGGCTTGCCCATCGTCAGCGCCTTGAGCCGCTGCATGTCCGACTTCAGCCGCCATGGCATGGCGTTGCCCTGCCCGATCACGCCGTTCTCGGCTACGGCGTAGATGAGGACGATCTGAGGAACGGGTGTCATTGTGGTCAAACCGCAACCTCGGCCTTGATGTGCGGATGCGGATCGTAGCCTTCGAGGGTGAAGTCCTCATAGCGGAACGCGAAGATGTCCTTCACGTCCGGATTGATCTTCATCACCGGCAGCGCGCGCGTCGGCCGCGTTAGCTGCAGCCGCGCCTGCTCCAGATGGTTGGAATAGAGATGCGCATCGCCCAGCGTATGGATGAAGTCGCCGGCCTTCAGGCCAGTGACCTGTGCGATCATCATCGTCAGCAGCGCATAGGACGCGATGTTGAACGGTTTTCCGGTCAGGGGTCCAACCGCTATCTTCGCTATGCCAGCGTGTCCCAGTGAACTCATTGAAAGGTATCCAGATGCCTATTACTTTAATAGTGTATCTGATTCCTAACGATCAGATGAGATTGCGAGACTTCACCCTTCAAATGGAAATGGAGGACGGCCCTGCGCAGCGGCTCCCACAATTGCAAGCAAGCAGGGCCGTTCATCTCTGGGAAGCAACGAGGTTGGCGAGACCCCCTTGAGCACAGGGCCGATTCCATGCCCCCCGTAAGGGGGTGGATCAGATAGCCGTGACCGCCCGGTCTGATCGAAGAGTGCGTTATCCACCAATCAGACCGCAGCATGGAATCCACGGTAAATGAAAACTGTACCGACCGATATGCTTGAAGACTCTTGGTTCTGAATCGCTCGATTGTTGAGCGATGAAGATGACCTACCATTGGCGTCTCCGGCCTGCATGTGATCTTGATCGCCACCTTTCTGGTGGGCCTGGGCGATTAATCTGACGCTCCTAGCCCGACGGCTCTGGGCTATGTTCTGTGCCCTGCTTCTCCCATAACTCCATTCAGCCTTTCGTACATGCGATACATCGCATCGACCTGCACAGGCCGGTTGCCAATTTGGACTGGTAAAGAGTAAAGTTCGACGGCAGAAACGACGACCGAACGGAAGTCTCGCAGCCTCCGCATAGCCGCTGGCCGGTCCAAACGTCGTGACCTCACGTCCCAAAAATTGGTGTACGCCGTTTCGTACGAGTCGAATTTGAATAATTGGTTCGCTGGAAAGATGCCGTGTTCATATTGGATCCGAGGATCCGTGTAGTTGTGGCCGGCGCCACCCAACCAACGTCCGTCTGACCCCACCCTGATCGAGAAAATTGCATTGTTCGCTCGCGATGCGGTCGATACGGCCTGCTCCATGGCGAAGAAGTAGAGACAATAATCTCCCCTCTTTTTCGTCGGCTGTATTCTGACGGGCGCGCTCATGTAGCAGGCCTGGTAAGCAGCCGTAAGGCGTTGTTGGCCATCTAGAACCAGACGCAACGACGAAGATTTCGAATCGGGCGCTGGCGCGCCACTGATCGCCCGATGCTCCGTCGATAAGGCATCCACGAGTATAGGAACGCCAATCGGATGGCCATCTGCTATCGATTCCAGCAAATCGCGGATATCATCGCTTGACCACAACCAATCGCGGTGAAAATGCGGCAGCCTAATCAGGCCGTCATGGATATCGTCGAGAATTGCTTTCAAACGCGGTCGATGGATATCGAAGGAATCACCTCGAGCCGCTTGTCGTGTCGTAACCATCTGCCGTCTCCCTGTCGATACAACAAGGGTCGGGCGCAATTCGATACATCGTCAAGCCCAAACGAGTGGGGCAAATGAGTCGCACGGTCTGCAGACGTGTGTGGGGACAGGACGTCAAGCAACCTTGATACTGCGGCCGTCAAGAGCATCATGCAGTGTGGACCCGAGGAACTCGATCCTTATCTGCTGCTTGGCGGTGGCCGCGAACGGTTCCCGATAACTGGTACCGAGGATGCCGGAATGCTGGCTACCGCCTTTGCGTCAAGAGCGTCCCTGCCGAGACCGATAATTTGAAAGATTTCGAGAAGGATTCTCGCCGGGTCGAGACGCCAAGGCTCGAGCGCATTCGGCTAGCCGACATCTGCTAGCTTTTGCTGGGCTTCGGCTTGGACTTGGGATTGGCCTTGCGTGGAGGGCGATGTCTCTTCTCCGGCGCTCCGAAATGACCACGAGGAAAGCGAATACCAAATCCCTGTTTTTCGTCTTCTGGAAGGAATTGCACCCCGTATTGCGTGACGAGTGCCATTTGAACAGCTTCGAGTGTCTTGAGCGTCGTCCCAGGGCCATCCATCTCGAAACTTGCAAGAGTCCGGACGCCGATTTTTGCGGCCTCAGCGAGATCTTCCCGGCTTACTCCGAGAAGCTGTCTCGCCGCCATTAAGACCTTGGGAGGGTAGTACATCCCGCCACTTTCGAGGCCTACGGACGCTTGTCAACAATTGCACTATTTATCTGAATTATTGCACTTTAGAAACGAATCCTTGCACTTTTTTACAGTGCCGACATATCGTGATCGCGGTCACTCGTCGCAGCAAAGGATTCGCGGATGTCCACATTCATTCTGGTCGGGTCTAAAGGCGGAGCTGGTCGAACCGCATCGGGCGTGGTTCTCGCCACTGGACTTGCGGCAATTGGTCTGCGCCCTTTGCATCTCCAGCTGACGCTGTCTGGAATTCGACCTGTCATCGCGTTGGCAGAGGATGTTCCGTTTTCGACCAGTTGGCTTCCGGAAGAGGCGGCCACTTTTGATGCAATTCGGCGAGCTATCGAGGCGCATCCAGAGTGCCGTACGGTTGTCATTGATATGACCCGACGAATGGTTTGGGAGCTTGCATTGAACGATCCAAGAGCTGTGGTGCTGCTCCCTATGAGGCGCACTGCTCACGAAGTCGAAGCGGCCGTCCTAGACTATCGCGATTATCTAGCCTACCGCACACCAGTCGGCGCGAGTCATGATGCGCCAGTTTCCAAAGGGCCCTCAATCTACCTTTTGCCAATCACATGGCCCGAAAATTTGAGCGCGGGTGATATAGCGTCGAAGATCACACGGTTCGATCCGGCAGCGGGATCGAAATCCTCTGGGCCATCTATACTGATGCCTGGCATTCCCGATTTACCACGGGACGATCTCGAAGATCTGGTAAACGGAAGAAAATTCTGTTGCAGCCGCATCATCAGTGATGCCGCGATAAATATCGCCGGAGCAGTCACACAACTTATTCGCTGACTACGACTTCAACGGAGCGACCAATGTCGTCGCCGTTCGAAGTAAACTGACATGGTCGAAATTCGAAGCGGACACTCCATGGACATTGTCAAATTGGCATCAGAGGTTGATCGCCTTCAACGGTTAGCGACAGACCTGATGCTTTTCGCTGACGGCCATATTAACATCAGCGCCGATGCTCCCATTCTCCACAACTGGATGCGGACATCTCGGAGCGCCGCCTGTCTGACGGGAATGGTTTGGGATCACCCAACTCTTCCCGGCGGCGGGCGTTCGATCATCACAAGCGATCTTTGCCTGCTCGTGGAAGATCTGGGGGTAGCTCGCACGAATTCGCGTTGGTATCGACTAGGGCGCCCCTATGGCAGCACGCATTCCTCCTGAACGTCAGCGTGCGCAGATATGCGCTCTCGCCACTGACCTCTTTGGCTCCGAAAGGAAGCTCAACGGTGACTGCAGAATCCAGCATTTGGACTTGAGCGACGCCGCCGCTGCCGGAGATGTGCCAAGGTGGGAAAGCGTCCAGGAGCAACCCCGCTGCCGTAGGTGCGGCAATCGGCCCACGCTTCGGCGGAAGTACAACGCTAAATGCCAACCGATCGCTTATGGGGAAATGACATGGGAGTTGTCTGCGGATGGGGTGCCATTGTTTTCGCCATCGGGGCCGCGGCTCTGTGGTTCTGGGCATCGAAGGTAACCGTGACGGCCCCGCCGGTCGATTCGCCCGGCGACCCTGAGCATCCCAACGATATGATCTGGGTGGACTCGGAAAAAGGGATGCAGATCGTGACGCAGGCCGGAAGCACGATCGTCAACGTGCTCGAGACGGTGCGCGCCCAATCCCGGTGGAACAGCTATGCCGCTTTGGCTGCCGCGACGTCCGCGACGCTGCAGGCAGTTGCGCTTTACATGTCGCCGATGCCGCCCGGTTGAAAAGCAGGGACATCGACGGCTCAGTTCCGCTCAACGGCGCACGTACCTATGCCTGGCGACGTCGCTGTTGACGCACGTTCTGTCAGCGCGCGACAATCCAACCTTTGCCGACGGATCTCTGTCCTCAGACCAGAGCCCTTCTCGCCACGCTTGGCGACCGCTTGAGGGATATGCTGCATGGAGCGCGGTCCTTTAACCGAATGAATCGCGATGCCGAAAGAACATCTGTCCGTGTACGAAGCCGCATGTGCCACAGGCATGTCGCCCAAGCTTCTGCGCTGGCTCACCAAGAATGCACCGAAGACAGGCACTTCACGGAAGCTCAAAGTCGCGAAGAAGGATTAGGGAACGCTTTTCTTCGAGGAAGAGGAGCTTCTCGGCTTTGACAATTGGCTGAAGCTGCCTTGGCCCAAGACCGAAGCGGGCACGCGGCCGCACGTGCCGACGGGCATCCGCGTAGAAATCATGGAAGAGGCAGGCGGAGAATGCGCCATCTGTCATAGTTACAGAGATACATGCGAAGCCGCGATCTCGATCCGGTCCACAGGAGCAAGAACAACCATCCGGAGAATCTGCTCTGGCTTTGCAAGAACCACCATAAGGCATACGACAATGGGCTGTACGGGCCGATCGACGAAGACGTGGCATTCGTCGAGGGGTTTAAGAGGTCGCTGCATCGCCACAGGCTGTTCCTGTGGCGAATGCAGCACCAGATCAGCAACAAACTGATAACCGTCCTCGAGGATTGCAACGCTCTCGCTGCGCAGCTCGCTGCTGCGACGACCGCGCAGCAGATCAAAGCTGTCAAGAAAATCGCCAAATCCACGTTGGAGAACCTGCCGAAGCTGGCGCCGGTGTCGAAGACGGACCCCAACTACCAAGCCGTCCAGACCATTTCGGCGAACGTCGCATCTCTCTCGAAGGATAAAGGTGCGATCGCAGCGCGATTGAAGAAGGCGGGCGCCATCCGCGAAGAATACGCAGCAGCCTTCGGCTTCGTAGCGTGCCCTCTCTGCAAGGGATCCGGAACTCACGAATCGACCGATTGCCCAGTCTGCGGCGGAGATCGGGAGATCGAAGAGCAACTGGCGGAACGCGTGGATCTGCAAGCGTATAAGAAGGTCAATTGTCCTGTTTGCGATGGGGATGGCATTTTTCGCGGCGACCTCTGCCCCGGCTGTGGCGGCGAAGCGAGGATGGATCGTCGATACGCAGAAGCGATCGAGGTCGACGATTACACAAAGGTCGATTGCCCCCGTCTGCGAGGGCTCCGGGAAGTACGACGACAATTCCTGCTCGGTATGCGGAGGCGAGGGCGAGATAGATCGTCACCATATCGGTGAGATCGATCTCGGTGATTTCGAACATGTAGAGTGTCCAGTCTGCGCGGGAGACGGCGTCCAGAACGGACGCACTTGCGCGAGTTGCGGCTGCAACGGCACGCTACAACGAAGACATGCCGCTGAGATCGATCTCCGCGATCATGAGGTCGTCGATTGTCCGGTCTGCGAAGGACAAGGGATAAGTCATGACCGTCCATGCGAGATTTGCGGCGGCGGTGGACAGGTCAAGCGAGGTGACCTTGCCAGGATCGACATGCGGGACTTTCAGGCGGTCAGATGTCCCATCTGCAAAGGAAGCGGGCTCAATCGTCATGATGCCCAATGCCGGGCTTGCGGCGGCAGCGGTGAGGTCGAGCGCAGGCAGCGCGATAGTCTGGATCCGGACTATTACGAATGAGTTGAGACGAGAAGGTCTTAGGCACAAGACAGCCGAGGCTCTTCGGTCCCGGAGGTCTGCCTGTCATGAAGTCGGAATGAGATTGTCACCGCCCCCTGAGTTCGCTCAACATCAAGGAGATGAAGCGCGCGGGACTCACTCAGCCAGATGCTTCCGGAAAGATCTTGAGAAAGGCCAGCTTCCGAATCTGCGGCCCGAGAGCCCCAGGGCGTCAACCGGCCTCAGCGGGGATGATGGACGCGACGGTTCCAATGTGCCCGCTGCTGAGCGCCGAGCGAGGTCGACTTGCCGCCCTCGCCCACTCGTCAACGACCTTCGTAATGACCTCGCCAGCGGTCTTCGCTGCCGAAGATGTGCCAAGGTAGCGGTGCGCGTGCAGCCTCTCCGCTTCTCGGACGCATCAATCGGCAATCGTCGTCGACGTCCCCCAACTAAGGATTGTCGGTCCAAGGCCCTTCCGCGAGTAAAATCAAATACTTATCGCCACCGCGAATGAGTGCTTTGTACCACTCAGATGTGTCGAAGTCGATCGGAAACCTCGACCGCCAACGGATCTCCCGGAACGTTTCACCATTTCGTCCGGATCGTCATTCCCGAATCCACGAAAGTCGAGGTCTTGGGTCGGCCGTAACGGATCGTCAAACCATTTCGTCAAAAGCATTGTGCCCTTGAGGATAAAGCTGCTGCGATGCTCAGTCTGGCTTAACCTGTAGAAAAGCCGCTCAAGCACGTAGTGGGTCAACATCAGTTGGAACGTCTGATTGCGTTCGCGTGAGAGTGTCAGCAGACGCGCCCTTAGCGACGCGCCGATGTTCTTGATTGGCCACCTGTGCGAGCGCATTGTTGAGGTTGGACGGCGCGTCGGGCAGTTGATAGAGACCGCGGCTCAGCTGGATAATTTTATCAGCTGCGAGCATCCGGGACACGGTAGCCGCAGTAACCCCGGCCACGAGCAGTTCAGACGCACGGGCCACGCCTTGCCGGCGAAGCAGCGGAATCGCACGCTCTTGTTGAGTTTCAGTGGCCGGGGCATGCGACACCTTGATATGAAATTTCCTGGGCTGCCTCCCGGTTACGGTGGCGACAAGTCTTCTTATTGACTGCGCCTTGCGAAGATTCTCAGCACTATCCATCAGGCTTGAGGCATCGGCCATGCACGCGCGGCGGCTGGTAGCGTCTCCCATACACGTATCATATGCCCCGTCGAGGTCGTCGCCATTTTGCGCATGGCGTTGCTTCGGTGCAATTTCACCGTAACCTCGCTGATGCCGAGATCGAATGCGATCTGCTTGTTCAGACGGCCGCTCATCACTTGCTGAAGCACTTCCCGCTCACGTGGTGTCAGCGTCGCCAATTTGTCGACGTTGCGCTTAATTTCGGCCGATTGTTCCCGCTGGACGCGGTCCCTTGCGATAGCTGTATGTACAACGTCAAGCAAAGTCTGATCACGCACCGGCTTAGTTAGAAAATCGATGGCGCCGGCCTTCATCGCCTGGACCGTCATCGGAATATCTCCATAACCGGTGAGAAAGATGATCGGTCTGGGATCGCCGCTGCGCCCCAGGTGTTCTTGAAGATCAAGCCCGCTCGCACCGGGCATTCGCACATCGACAATCAAACAACTTGGCCTGTCGGGCGCACCCGCATCAAGGAATGCCCGTGTCGATGCATAGCAAATCGCTTCGATACCTGCGGAAATGACGAGTTCGGTCAACGCTTCGCGAACGGAAGCATCATCATCGACAATGATGACCAGCGGCTCGTCCGAACCATGCTCCTTCAGTTGTTCCCGTTGCAAAAGCGAACGATTACTCATGGTCCGTTCCTCTATTTGTTTGTGCTCCGACCGCCTCGCCGATGGCTGAAAGCAATGCGGCGCCGTCGAACGGCTTGCGGAAGAAGCCCGTGATGCCTTTCGCCCGCGTTTGATCAGCGATCTCGTGACGTCCGGTGATGAGAAAGACCGGAAGACCGGGGCGGCGGCGCATGACGATGTTCCGCAACTGCAGGCCATCGACGTTCGGAAGCCCGATGTCGGTAATCAGCACATCCACGTCGGACAGGTCGCATGCGAGGAGTGCCTCCGCCGATGAGAAACAACACACGGCGTATCCGGCCGATTCCAGAAGATCTTCCAACGATTCGGTCACTCTTGGATCGTCGTCGACAACGGCAATGGCGGGTCTTCGTCTATGCACGATCGCTTTCCTCCGCTCGCCTTAAATTGGTGAGCGGGATCTCCAACCTTTGAGCTATCCGCACGAGATCGGCGAGCGATGTGGCCCCCATTTTCTGCATGACGTTTCTTCGGTGGATCTGCAGAGTGACCTCGCTGATTCCCAGTTGGGCGGCCGCCTGCTTATTCAAAAGGCCGCTCACGACCAGCGGCAGGACGTCTCGTTCGCGCGGCGTGAGATCGAGATAACGCTGTTTAAGCAGCGACATTTCGCTGCGGACGGTGCGATCGGCCCGATCCTGCAAAATCGCAGACCGAATTGCGTTCATAACGTCGGCATCGCTGAACGGCTTGGTCAGAAAATCCAGTGCGCCGTTTTTGATGGCCCGCACCGATGACGGGATATCCCCGTACCCGGTGATGAAGACGATCGGCGGATGCCCGTGCTCTGCTATCTGCCCTTGCAGATCGAGGCCGCTGATATCCGGCAACTCCACGTCAAGAAGGAGACATGCAGGCATGTCGGGCTTGTCCGCATGCATGTAATCGCCGCCTGAGCTGAATGCCATCGCAAGAATGCCGTACGAAGCGAGCAGCTCCACGAGAGCCTCGCGTATCCGTGCGTCGTCATCTACGACGAAGACGATGCAATCTTCATCCATCACGCGAACGTCCTCGACCTGACCGGCAACGAAAATGCAAATGTTGCTCCTTGTGACTTGTTTTCCACCCACAGATTTCCACCATGCGCATCGATAATCGACCGGCAAATGGAAAGCCCCATGCCCATGCCCTGCTCCTTCGTGGAGAAAAACGGCTGAAACACCTTTTCCGGAAACTCCACGCCGGAGCCAAGATCACTGACCGAGATCTCAACCGTATCGTCGTTCTCGCAACTGACGCGCACGTGAATAACCTTGTCGCCCGCGGCAGCGTCCATTGCATCGATGCCGTTGCGAATGAGATTGGTCAGAACCTGCTGAATCTGAACGCGATCAATGGCGACGGGCGGCACTTCAGATTCGACATCAATCGCAATTCGCGTATGCCGACGCGCAGCCTCTTCTGCGATCAGGTCGCAGACTTCCGCAATCACATGCCTCAGCTCTGACATATTTCGTTTCTCGCCCGACTGTCTGAACAAGGCACGGATCCGACTGACGACATCGGCGGCACCGTTGGCGTCCCGGATGACCCGCTCGACGGTCCGATGGGCGCGCTCGATATTCGGCGGTGATGCCGTAAGCCAACGCTGGCATGCATGAGAATTGGCAACGATCGCCGCAAGCGGCTGATTGACCTCATGCGCGATGGAAGCTGACAACTCTGCGAGACTCGCGGCCTGGCTCGCGCGCGCAAGCTTCTCCTGTGCCTGACGCAACTCTTCTTGCGCGCGCATCTCGCCGTCGATATCGAGACAAATAACGTTCCACTGCACGATGGCGCCGGCAGCATCGCGCATCGGTCCGGCTCGGGTCTCGACCCAACGATATTCGCCGTCGAAGCGTCGCAGGCGATGACGCCTGGCATATGGCTCGCCCGTAGCGAGCGAATGCGCATACCTTTCCTTTACGCCCTGCAAATCGTTCGGGTGAACGCCGGCATCCAAAGTGGCATCCAGCCGAGACGGCTCTCCATCCAGTAAGTCGAGATCGTATCCGAGAAATTCCCGAAGCTGCTTGCTGCGATAGATCGGCTCACCATCGGGCGTCGCACAGTCGATCATCGCCGGCAAGGTCTCTACCAGTTGGCGCAACGAACGTTCACTCTGCAGCAGCGCTTCGTGTGCCTGGACCTGATCGTCGATATCGACGCATACGGCATACCACTGCAGAACTTCATCGTTCTCGCCGCGCGAAGGTTCTACGCGGACCTCACTCCAGCGATGAGAACCGTCGCTTCGAAGTTGCGGATAGCGCATCATACACGGAACGCCTGTCGCGAATGCGTCCATGAACGCACTCCGGGCATCCGCTCTGTAATCCGGATGGATTGTGCAGAATGTCGGCATACCGTCCGGCCCGGTCGCGTCTTCGAGCGTGGTACCGGTCACATCCATGAAGCGCTTATTGACGAAGACGGGCTGACCTTCAGGAGTGGTGCTCCAGATCATGGCTGGGACGGCATCGACCAGCAATTGTAGCTGCCGCTCGCTTTGTTCCAGCGCGTGCTGGGCGATCACCTGATCATGAATATCGATGCTCTGTCCGTACCAGTTGATGATCGTACCGCTCTGGTCTCGCAGCGGTTCAGCGCGGGTCTCCGTCCAGTGGTAAGCGCCATTGGCACGGATCTGGCGATAGCGCCTGACATAGGGTTCACCGGTATCACGAGAGCGCTTGAAAGCCGCCATCGCGCCCTCGGCATCGTCCGGGTGAAGGATGATGTCCAAGCGCAACGATCCATCATGCGCCGTGACGTCCGCGATCGTCGCTCCGGTCATCTGCATGAAGCGCTTGTTGACGTAAGTCGGCGTGCCGTCCGAAGCCGTGCTCCAGATTGCCGCCGGGACAGCGTCGGTAAGTTGCTGCAATTGCCGCTTGTTGTGCTGGAGCGTCTGCTCTGCGACTTTCCTCTCCTCGATATCGATCATCGTGCCATACCAGCCGGCTTGCCGGCCCTTGTGGTCACGCGACAGCGAGCCGTACAGCCTGAACCATCGATAAACACCGTCGTGACGACGGATGCGCAATTCCGTATCGAAAGGAATGCTCAAAGCCAGCGACTCTCGCCGCTTGTCCATCAGGCCGCTGTAGTCGTCGGGATGTATGATCTGCCGCCATGCTGCGTTGTCGAGCAGATGGAACAGCCCGCTCGTGGCAGGCTGAAGCCCGGTATACGCGAAGGTACCCGCGCTGACATAGGTCGCGTGACCGTCGGGACTGGCCGACCAAGTATAAGCCGGCATGCTTCCCACGATAAGCATTGCTTCCAGCGCATCCGCGCCGAAAATCGTCGATACCTTTATTTCGATGATCTCCCCGATGCATAGGGCCAAGGCAAAAAACGCGGTCCATTGGAGGATGCGATCCTGCTCGCCACTGGCAACAGATGTTGCACCCACGACCGATCCCAGAAGAGCGATGATCCAGGCTGCCCGGAGCCACCATACGGCCCGGCCAGGCAAATAGAGGTAGATCGCGGCGACCGGCGCCAGCAGCCCGAATGGCTCATTCATGAACCAGCACAACAAGATGCCGACTGTCGAAGCCACGATCGCGGGCAGCCAATACTGCCGGGAACGCTCTGCCGTCATGTTCGGATGCTCCTCCTGAGAGAACCTGACACTTACCGGCGCCTTGTCTGGCAGTCTTTCGAAAACGTCTGCCCGGTACACTCGGTAGCGACTTTAGCCGCACCATTGGCCGGCCGCACCCCATGGAAATCCATGTATTGCCAGGCCAGTTGCGGGCCGCTGAGCCGGATTTGCGACCTCGTGGCCTGTCGTCACCGCAATATCGAAGGCATCAAGTCGCTCGCCATCACCCCAGCCGGATGATCGTTCCGCTGGCGCCATTGAGCAGCCGCCGCAGATGGAAGTTCGCCAGCGAATCTTCGGGATAAGCCCCAACCATCGCTGCGAAAGCTGGCAGCGCGGCAGCGTCGCCGGCCTCGAGCTGGCGGAACGCGGCAGCATATTTTGCCGTGGCCGAATCACCGAATTGATCGGGCGATAGTGGCTCGTGCGTCCGCAAAGCCTCGCTCCGGCCGCGCAAAACGAGATCGCCGATCGGCCGCCCCCGAAAGGCGCCTGCGGCGCTCGCAGCAACGTCGCTGACACAGATTCGCGTTCCCAGCGCCTTGTTTGCGCCTTCGAGTCGGGCAGCTGTATTGATCGTATCGCCATAGGCCGTGTAGTCGAAGAAGCGCTCACCGCCGAAATTGCCAACCAGTGCCGGCCCCGCATGGACACCAATGCGTGTCGCGCCAAAAGCGATACCTTTTCGCTTCCATCGTCCACGAAACGTCTCGGCCCAGCGATCCAGTTCCTGCGCGCAGGCTATGGCGCGTGGGGCGTAGTCCGCCTGCTCCCCCGGAGCGTTGAATAGGACCTGTATGGCATCGCCGATCACCTTGGCGACCGTTCCCTCGTGATTGAAGACCACTTCGGTCAGCCCGCCGACATATTCTTTGAGCAGTTCCGCAAGCTGCTCTGGCACCACCATCTCGACCAGCGATGTAAAGCCCGTGATATCGGTAAAGATGATTCCGACCTGACGCCAATGCACAGCCATGCCGTTCTCGCCGCCTGCCGCAAGTCGCCTGGCCAGTTCGGGAGAAAAATAGCGGGACAGTGAGGCATGCGCACGCTCCGCGTCGGTTTGGCGGCGATGCGCTTCGCGCAAGATCTCTACATGACGAAGCGTCTTCAGGATCGTGGCCTCCAGATCGGAGAAATCGATCGGTTTGGTCAGGAAATCGAATGCACCACGATTCATTGCGGTCCGTATATTGCCCATATCGCCATAGGCCGAGACGACGATCGCGGATTTGCGGTCGTCTCGCTCCTGCAATTTCTGCAGCAGCGACAGTCCGTCCATGCGCGGCATATTGATGTCGAGGACGACGAGATCGATATGAGGATGCCGGTCGATGGCACGGAGCGCCTCGATGCCGTCATGCGCGAATAGAAAATCGATGAGCCCGTCACGGCGCAGGCGACGGAATTTACGCAGAACGAGGGTTTCCAGATCTGGCTCGTCATCGACCATCAGGACCGTAGCCGTCATGCCGCGACTTCCAGCCTCGCCTCGATCTCGCGGCGAAGCCAGCCAAAGTCGATCGGCTTGGTCAACAGATCGTCTACGCCGCGCTCCAGTGCGGTACTGCGTGTCTGACTGTCAGACATAGGCGGAAATCATGATGACCGGAACATCAGGCCGGCGCGCGCGCGGCCGCTCGATCCAGCTCCCCGTCGACGCGGCCGGAAAGAGACACGGATCTCCTCGTCACCGTCCGGGCTTCCGGCCGTACATGCGGCGAGATAAAGCATATCGCCCACCATCCGCGTGACGAGTGCCGATTGGCCGCCGAGTAGCCTCTGCGCACTGCCGGAAATGACATCGAAAACCGGCTGCACATCGGTCGGCGACCTGGCGATGACGTTGAGAATTTCGGTGGTGGCGGCCTGCCGTTCGAGCGCCATCGCGAGTTCGCGCCGCAAACGTGCGTTCTCGATGCACGCGGGCGGCACCTCCCCGTCCATCCATTGGTCCTTCGTCATTTGGCACAACGCTTATTGAGGCCGACGCAGCAGGAGCGTCGCATTACGCGTCAGTCGATTGCTGCCAGGCCAGGCAGAGGCCGCCATCGACCGCCTGGCCTGTCATCCCTGTCGCGGCAGGCCGGCGAGCCGGATAAGCCATTCCGCCACGCCTTCGGGTTTCGCGCGCATGGTTTGCGATCCATCGACGTAGCCCTTTAGGGTTCCGATATGAGCAGGGCCGCGCCTGCGGCCCTGCTTCGACATGCCGTCAGTAATCCCACCAAGTCGGGACCCAGCGATAGAAGTCGCCGGCGACCGCTACCCGGCCAATCGACGGGAACGGCATGTGGGTGGCCACCAGCCATGAGCCGGTCTCCGCCAGTTCCCGCATGAGCCGGAGACGGACACGGGTCGCCTCTTCGGGATCGTGTTCGAAGCCGTTGTGCCATTCGGGGTGATCGAACGAGACGGGGAATATCGCGTCGCCAGCGAACATCAGCCGATCGCCATTGGACTCGAGGCGGACCACGCTATGCCCGGGGGTGTGACCGCCCGTGCGCGTGACCATCACACCTGGCGCCACCTCGCCATCTTCCTCGAACGGCAGCAATCGGTCGCGGTATTCGTCCAGGAACCGTTTGGCCGCACTCCGGGCCAGCTCAGCGAGCACCGGCGGCATGCCGGTGCGGGAGAAATCAGGCGACGCCCAGAACTTGACCTCGGCGGCGGCTACGTGGATTCGCAGGTCCGGACGCAGCTGCTCCTTCACCCCGTCGACGAGCAGTCCGCCAACGTGGTCAAAGTGCATGTGCGTCAGCACAACGTCGGTCACCGACCCGAGATCGATGCCGGCATTCTTCAGGCGCAGGCCCAACTGCCCGGCCCGCGGAAAGTCCGGGTATTCCATTCCCAGCCCGCTGTCGATGAGGATGGTTTGGTCGCCGGTACGCACCACGACCTCGTTCAGCGCCCAATCGAAGGCATCCCGCGACAGGAACCTGTCGTCCAGCCAGGCCGCCCGGGCGGCCGGGTCGGCGTTGGTCGCCATCGACTCGGCTGGCGGCGTTAGCACACCATCGCTAATCACCAGCACTTCAATCTCGCCGACTCGCAGCGCATAGCGTGACGGCACCAACTCGTCGGGCACCGTTCGGCCCTGTTGAGAGGTGTTGCTCGAGTTTTTATTGGATCCCTGCGGGGTCGTCTGATTCATCTGCTTCATCTTTGATATCTCCTGCCTCTCGGCGACGTTGGATTTGGCTGTGTTGTCCAAGGATCGCGCCTCCCAAGCGGGAAGCGTCTAATCGTTTATCGGTCAGAGATTGGTCACATGCTCCGGATCGGCCGCTGCGAGCGCCGCGACGCGCTCAGCGCGCGGCGGATAAATCCACACGGTGTTGATTTCGTGCTTGGTCTTCTTGGCCATGTCGCCGACCATCTCCACCTTTCGATCCCAGCCGCGCGTGAACAGCGCGCCCGCCGCGCCGAGATCGAGGCAAGTGACATAAGCCTTCTGGTGATATGGCTTCGTCGCCACACCGAGCAATTCGGCGGCGGCATTGTTGCC
>NZ_JABMCJ010000094.1 GCF_013359755.1 Tardiphaga robiniae
AGGGAGCCTCAAGCGAGTAAGCCGAACGCGTTTTGACTTGGTCGTCCGTCACACTGTCCAGGGGTCTGTCGATCCCAAGGCCGGCCGTCTCCTTGCCAGTGGCAGTGCTGGCGCAGATCCGTCCTGCCCGAAGACAGACGTCCCCCATGAACCGCGTAACGCCGCATCTCCGGCGTCCACCGCATCCAGCCCCGCGAACGTGACGATCGCGCTCGCCCCTCTCATCGGGGCCGGACGATGGAGAATATAATCCATACAGGGGTGTTGTCAATGGAAGATAGGAAAAATATCTGAAAACTGTCTCGCCGCCCCAAGCTGTCATTCCGGGGCACGGGCGCGCCTTCGCGCACGTGAACCCGAAATCCCAGCATGTTCAGCAAAACACACCGAGATTCCGGGCTCAGTCCGGTCCGCTTCGCGGTCCGTCCTGCCCCGGAATGACGAGCGTGGGTCGGGACTCCCCGGCATCGAACAATACGTATGACGCGAATACCGCCAAAGGCGCCAAAACCGCTGCATTCGTAAGTATCCGGCTACGCGACGAAACAAATCTCCGCTTCCACGAAACAATTTTCTACACGGACGCCATCGGCTGGAAACCGGCCGGGACTACACCTCCATGCAATAAGTAGCCGCGTAGACGGCAGGAGGCCGCCATGAACCACTCGATCCACAGCGCAGACCGCAGCACGCATCTGAAGATCGTCGTTGTCGCCCTGGTTGCCGGCATCGCGGTTGCAGGTTTCGGCATTGCCGCCCGCACGGGCACCAGCGACGGCACCCAGACGGCCCGCGTCATCAAGGCCGGTCAGCCGACCGCGCTCACCAGTTCGAACACGACGGCGGTTCGCTGATTATCGCATCAGGACACCGGACCGGTTTGACTTAAATCAGCGTGATGTGCCGCTGATCCCGGGATCAGCGACATGCGCCGGTGATGCCGGCGCACCGCGCGTTTCAACCTTGGCACCCTCGACAGCCCTTCTGCCCTGCCATAGTAAATCCTTGAGCGCATCGACGCGCCCGAAGATGCAGGACAGACCTTTGACTGTGACAGATGTGGCGCCGGGTGCAGGCGAAGCCAACAGCACCATTCGTCAGGCTTCCGCGACGAGCCCCCAAACTGCAACCGACGCGATCATCAATTCCTATGCCGGCCGATCGATGCCTATCGATCATCTGCGGACCTTCGTCACGCCCGAGATGAATTTCGCGACGCGCACCATCAAGGCGGGCGCACCGGTGCGGCCACTGATCTATAGCAAGCACACGCTGCCTGACTTTCCGATCGTCTCCAATGGCGCGAGTTACGACATCTACGACTATGTTTCGCGCAACCGCGTCGCCGGAATTCTGGTGATGAAGGACGACGAGGTTCTGCTCGAACATTACGATCTCGGTATCGAGGCATCGACACGCTGGCTGTCGATGTCGATGGCGAAATCCTTCAGCACCACACTGATCGGCGCTGCCATCCAGGACGGGTACATCAAGAGCGTCGACGATCCGCTGGTGACTTATCTTCCCGAATTTTCCGGCACCGCCTATGAGGGCGTCAGCGTGAAGACGCTGATGCAGATGACGTCAGGTGTGCGCTGGAGCGACGATCAGACCGACGCACAGTCCGAACGCCGCAAGCTGCTCGAATTGCAGGTGGCCCAGCAGCCCGGCGCCATCATGCGCTACATGGCGGAGCGTCCGCGCGCCGCGACGCCCGGCACGCAATGGACCTATTCGACCGGCGATACCCATGTTGTCGGCGCGCTGGTGAAGGCGGCCACCGGCAAATGGCTGAGCGATTATCTCTCGGAGAAGATCTGGTCCAGACTCGGCATGGAGGCCGATGGATGCTGGTGGCTGGAAGCACCGGGCGGACTGGAAGTCGCCGGCAGCGGGATGTTTGCCACCCTGCGCGACTATGCACGCTTCGGCCGTTTCATTCTCGATGACGGCGTGATTGATGGAGAGCGCGTGCTGCCGGAAGGCTGGATGCGTGCGGCCGGCGCCGCGTGTGAGATCAACGGCCAGCGCGTCGATTACGGCTATATGTGGTGGATCGTACCGGGCGCGGACGGCTCGCTCGATGACGGCGCTTTCACCGCACGCGGGATATTCGGGCAACTGATGTATATCAATCCCAAGCATCGCGTGATCTGCGCGGTGCTGAGCGCGCGGTCGAAGCCACCGACGATGGTGAATCCGGCGGTGGCGGACAATGCGTTCTTCAATGCGGTGGTGAAGGCGCTGAAGTAAATCTCCGTCATGCCCGGGCTTGTCCCGGCCATGACGTGGAGACAGCGGTGCGAAGCCACGCTCACATGTGACTAGTGAAAATCCGCCGGGGTCAGTTCGATCGGCTGGCCATGCGGCGTGCGATCGGCGGCGTGGTCCCAGGCATCGCGGTAGCGATGCAGCGCATCCGCCGTCGTCACACCCTTTTCGGCGATCAGGTTTTCCAGCGTCGCCAGCCAGTGCCGGTAATAGGTCTCGCCGGTGTCGGCATCGCCGCCCGCCTGGGCGCGCTTGATCTCGGCAGCCAGCGCCGCAGCCCATTCCGTCCAGGTGAACACGCCGCGCTCATGCAGCGTCACGGCCATGGCAAAGGCCTGGGCCTCCCACGGCTCGCGAAACACCGGACCCTCGGCGTCACAGGGGATGCTCGGGATTTCGGCCGTCGCACGGGTTGCAGCTTGAGTATTGGTCGTCATCACACCGGCTCCAGACATCAGGCGAATCCTACACCGACGCGCGCCTCACGCAAATGTCGCTGCGTGACGCGCATGGCAGGTGTCTAATTCCTGACCTGCGAGAAAAACTCCAACATAAAGCGCGATATGCGGCGCGTTGCCCCGTCTGCAGGCTCACACTGCACAATCTGCGATCTTGCTCCGCTGAATAATTTTGGCGTACCCGTCGCTGCACTCGATCCCGTGAATAAAAGGTAGACTTAAGATGGAAAAGCCAAGCCTCATCCTGACCGGAGGACGTGTGTTCTGTGGTCTCAACGAGGGCTTTGTCGAAGCCATCGCGATCGCATCGGGACGCGTGCTGGCGACAGGTTCGGCCCAGACAATCGCCGAGCTTGCCGGACCGGATACGCGCATCATCGAACTCGCCGGCCGCACCGCCATCCCGGGCCTGAACGACGCCCATATGCATTTGTTGCCGCTCGGCCTGACCATGACCGAGATCAATCTGCGGCCGGAGACCGGCGCTAACTCGATCGGCGAAATCCTGCGCCGCGTCGCCGAGAAGGCGAAGACCGCCAAGCCCGGCGAATGGATTAATGGCCGCGGCTATGACCATTACGAGCTCGCGGAAAAGCGTCATCCCACCGCGGAAGAGCTCGATCAGGTCGCGCCGAACAATCCGGTCTATCTCAAGCGCACCTGCGGCCATGTCGCCGTGATCAACACACAGGCGATGCGCGCGGCCGGCATCGGCCACAACACGCCGCAGCCCGATGGCGGCATGATCGAACGCCGCGACAACAAGCTGACCGGCCTGCTCGCCGAACGCGCGCTGCGCCTGATCGTCGACGCCGCGCCGAAGCCCAGCGCCGAACGCCTGCGCGATGCGATCGACCGCGCCAGCCGGTTCATGCTCGAGCAAGGCTTCACCAGCGTGATGGATGCCGCGGTCGGCATGGCCGCGGGCATGGATGAGATCGATGCCTACGAGCATCTTGCGAAATCGAACACGCTGCCGATCCGCACCTGGGTCTGTATCTACGGCAACACCGACGGCATCGGCGATCAGGCCCATGCTGCAGGTTATCGCTTCGGCCGCGAAGTCGGCATGCTCCGCTATGGTGCAATGAAAGTGTTCGGTGACGGCAGCGCCGGCGGCCTCACCGCTGCGATGTCCGAGCCCTATCTGGTTGGCGATCCCGATAACCGCGGCATCTTCTGCTACACCGACAAGGAAATGCACGACTATCTCGCGCATTATCACGACCTCGGCTACCAGCTCGCGATCCACGCCATCGGCGACGCCGCCATCGAGCAAGTGCTGTCAGGGATCGAGAAGGCAGGTACGGCGGAGAACCCGATCCTCGGCCGGCGCCACCGCATCGAGCATTGCGGCTTCCTGAGCGACAGCCAGATCGCACGCATGGCCGCCTCGGGCATCGATCCGGTCCCGCAGCCGGTCTTCATGTATGAATTCGGCGATCTCTACATCACCAATCTCGGCCAGGCGCGCACCGATGTCGCCTATCCCATGCGCAAGTGGTTCGACGCCGGCCTGCATCCGGCAGCGAGTTCGGACGCACCGGTCTCCACCACCGATCCGTTCAAGAACCTGTTCACGATGACGACGCGCATGTCCAACCGCCATACATTGCTGGGCGAAGGACAGAAGCTGTCGATGGCGGAAGCGATCCACGCCTACACCTATTTCGGCGCCTATACGCAATTCGCCGAAGATCGCATGGGCCGTCTGGTGCCGGGCCAGCTCGCAGATATCGCCGTGCTCAGCCACGATGTCTTCACCTGTGCGCCCGAGGAAGTCGAGAAAGACACCCGCTGCGACCTCACCATTCTCGGTGGCGACGTCGTCTTCGACAGGCTGGGTCAGGTCGCGGTCGCGGCGGAATAGAGAGCGCGCGAGATAAGGCAGCACGCGGTCTATACCCGCTGCTCCAATATCCAATCTCGACTGCGGACTTTCCGATCCAAATATTCAACGGTCAACCATATCGCATCAGAACGCTTGAGGCATCCGAGCCGCACTCCAACAGGAGCAGCAAGGACGCCTCAAGCGGCTAGCGCTCTGCCGGCGGCTTACTCCACCTTACCCATTTCCTTGAGCACTTCATTGGCGGCCTTGAACGCATCGAGGCCGGCCGGGATGCCGCAATAGACCGTGGCGTGCAGCAGCACTTCCTTGATCTCGTCGACAGTGACGCCATTGGTGATCGCACCGCGGGTATGCAGCTTGATTTCCGGCGCGCGGTTCAGCGCCGTCAGCATTGCGAGGTTCAGCATGCTGCGGGTCTTGCGATCGAGGCCCGGACGATTCCACGCATAGCCCCAACACCATTCGGTGGTGATGTGCTGGAACGACATCATGAAGTCATTGGTCGACTGCATCGACTTGTCGACATAGGCCGCGCCGAGAACTTCGCGCCGCGCGGCAAGACCGATGTCGAACATTCCGCCGAGTGTGATGTTCTGATCGTAGCTCATATTGTAGTCCTTCCGTTTGCGATTGCTAAGGGTTCGACGTCGTTCGCCCGTCTGCCTCGATCATATGCCGAGATAGGCCGCGCGAACGGCAGGATTTTCATTTAATTCTGCAGACGTGCCCTGCAGTGCGATGCGACCGCTTTCCAGCACATAGCCGCGTGTCGCGACGTCGAGCGCCAGTCCGACATTCTGCTCGACCAGCAATATCGAGGTTCCTCGAC
This sequence comes from Tardiphaga robiniae, assembly GCF_013359755.1. Lineage (GTDB taxonomy): Bacteria > Pseudomonadota > Alphaproteobacteria > Rhizobiales > Xanthobacteraceae > Tardiphaga > Tardiphaga robiniae. The sequence continues at coordinate 5,411 of NZ_JABMCJ010000094.1, forward strand.
TGTGGATCTTGGTGAAGGCGTCGTGCATCTCCTCGACGACCTTCGGCGCCAGACCGTGGCTCGGCTCATCCAGCAGCAACAGCTTCGGCTGCAGCATCAGCGCGCGCCCGACAGCGACCATCTGCTGCTCACCGCCCGAGAGCGTGCCGGCCAACTGGCCGCGCCGCTCTCGCAGACGCGGGAACAGTTCGAAGATGCCTTCCATGCGCGACGACAGATCCTTGGCATGGCGCGCGGTGAAGGCACCGAGCATCAGGTTTTCTTCCACCATCATATCCGAAAACACATGGCGCCCTTCGGGAACATGCGCGATGCCCAGCGTGGGGATGTCATGCGAGGCGCGGCTCGACAGATCATTGCCTGCAAAACGCAACGTGCCGGTGACATGCGGCACCAAGCGCGAGATCGCGCGCAGGATCGTGCTCTTGCCGGCGGTATTGGCGCCGATGATGCAGACGAACTCGCCTTCGAACATCTGTAGATCGATGCCGTGCAGGACTTCGATCTCGCCGTAACCGGCATTGAGGCCCTTGATCTCGAGCAATGGCTGAGACGCACTCATTTGTGGGCCTCCATCGAACGGCCGAGATAGGCTTCCACCACCACCGGATCGTTCGCCACCTGCTCCGGCGTGCCATCGGCCAGAAGGCGACCGAAGTTCAGCACCAGGATGCGATCGCAGATCGTCATGATTGCGCGCATATGATGCTCGACAACCAGCAGCGTGATGCCGTCGTCGCGCAGCGAGCGGATCAGGTTCATGATCTCCTGCATCTCAACCGGGTTGAGCGCCGCCATCACCTCATCGAGCAGCAGTACTTTGGGGCCGGTGCACAATGCGCGTGCCAGTTCGACGCGCGCACGCTCGGGGAATGAGAGATTGCCGGCAAGCTTGTGAGCAACGGATTTGAGCCCGACGCGGTCGAGGCAGATCAACGCCTCCTTGCGCGCAGTCTCTACATCGTGGCGCAACAGGCCTGCGGTGAGCACGTTGTCGAGCACCGAACTTTCGGCAAACAGCGCCACGTTCTGGAACGTCTTGGTCATGCCGAGCGCCGCGACCTTGTGCGGCTTCTGGCCAACGACGCTGGTGCCGTCGAGCTGGATCGAGCCACTGTCCGGGCGAATGAGGCCGACCAGCGTACTGAAGAACGTCGTCTTGCCGGCACCGTTGGGCCCGATCAGGCCGACGATCTGTCCTTTCGGCACCGAGAATGTCACGTCGGACAGCGCCTGAAGCCCGCCGAAGCGACGCGAGATGCCACGCACATCGAGAATGGTCATGAGCGTGCCTTGCTCGAGAAGCGCGCCATCAGCGAATCGAACACGGTGATGAAGCCCCGTGGACGCCACAGAATGACGGCGATCAGAATGACGCCGAAGATCAGTTGCGACAGGCCCGCCGCGCCCGACGAGAACAGATCGTTCATCAGCTCCTCCACGGGGATGATGAACAATGCGCCGAGGATCGGACCGATCGCCGTACCGACGCCGCCCAGAATAGCGATCAACGCGACACGAATGGAGATGGACGCGGCGCTGAACACCGTATCCGGATCGAAGAACACCGCGACCTGTGCATAAAGCGTGCCCAGCATGGCCATCAGCACGCCGGAGATCACCGCAGTCTGCAGCTTCACCTTGGTGGTGTCGATGCCGATCACTTCCGCAGCAGCCGGATTTTCCTTGATGGCGCGCAGCCGATAACCCATGGCACTGCGCCGGATCGCCTCGAAGATGACCGTCACGATGATCAGGGCAATCAGCGCGATATAGGCATGCGGCAGCAGCTGCTTGAACGAATAGGCCGCGATGCTGGGCGGCACGAACGGCACCGAGAGGCCGACCGGCCCGCCGGTGAGCGACGTCCAGACATTGGCGATGACGCGCATCACCTCGCCGAACGCCAGCGTGGCCAACGCAAAGTAGTGTCCCTGCAATCGCATAGTCGGGACGGCAATGATCAGTGCCGCAACGCCACCGAGAAAGCCGCCGGCAAACATGCCGATCCACGGGCTGATGCCGAATTTCAGCACCAGGATGGTGGATGTATAGGCGCCGATGCCGAAGAAAGCTGCGTGGCCGAGCGACGTCTGATTGGCCAGACCGCCGATGATGTTCCAGACCTGCGCCATCGCTGCGAATAGCAGCGTGAAGGTGAGCACGCGGATCCAGTATCCGGTCGGGCTGAGCAGCAGCGGCAACACAGCCGCAATGGCGATCACAGCCAGAATTGCGATCCAGCGTTTCATCGGGATGCTCCCACGAGGCCTTGCGGCCTCACCGCGAGCACGAAGATAAAGACGATGAACAGAATGAGGTTCTGCAACTGGATCGGAAAGAACAGCGAGGACAATGCCTGAATGACGCCCACCGCGAGCCCGCCAACGACGGCACCCGCAACGCTGCCGAGACCACCGAGCACAACGACGGTGAACATCAGCACGACGAACTGGCCACCGACCCCGGGGAAGACAGTGACATAAGGCAGGATCACCGCGCCGCCGAAGGCCGTGAGGCCGACGCCGAGTGCGAAGGCGATCTTGTACATCAATGCCGTATCGATCCCCATCAGCTGCGCAGCCATCGGGTTCTGCGCCGTCGCGCGCATCGCCCGGCCGAACCAGCTCGTGCGCATGAACCACCACAGGGCCAGACCGCAGGCCAGCGACATGCCGAAGGCAATCAGATACGGCACGCTGATGAACAGCGCGCCGAGCGACAGCGACATGATCTGGTAGGACGTGGTCACCGAACGAAACTGCGAGCCGAACAGCAGCAGCGATCCATTTTCGATCACGATCAACAGACCAACGGTGAGGAAGATCTGCGCCACCGAGGGCGCCTTCAACACACGCGCGATCAACTGCCCCTGCACCAGCCAGCCGATGCCGAACGCCACCGCGAAGGACAGCGGCGCGGCCAGCACCGGATCAAGGCCGAGATAGGCCCAAGCGAACCAGGACACGAACATGCCGATCATCAGGAATTCCGCCTGCGCGAAATTCACGATGCCCATCACGCCATAAACCAGCGTCAAGCCGATGGAGATGACGGCGTAGACGCCGCCCACCAACAACCCATCGATTATTGCTTGTAGAAATGACACTGCGATCTTTCTTCAGTTCGTCAGGATTTCCAGACCGCAGTGCCCTTGGCGACGTCCTTCGGCCAGACCGTGACGAGCTCCTTGTTGCGCCATTGCGCCATGACGGGAACGGACAGGGTATTGAGGCCGGTGCTGTCGAATTCGACGGCGCCGCCGGTCATCGCCTTGGTCCAGCCACCGGTGAACTTCGCGCCGCGCAGCGCCATGGTGACATCCTCGGCCCTGGCCGACTTCGCCTTCTCGATCGCCTGCACCAGCACGTCGAGCGCGACGGCGTGTTCCAACGCCTCATGCACCATGAAGTAGCCAAAGCGCTTGCGGAAACGCTCGGTGAGATCCGGCGCGAGATCGTAATTGGCAGGCGCGATCGACAACACGTTCTCGGCGAATTCGCCGAGGCCCTTCTCGAAATCCGGAATGACATAACCGGCAGCACCACCGATGGCCGGGATCGTGATGCGCTGCTGGCGCATGGTGCGGATCAGCAGCAGGCTGTCGTTGAGATAGGACACCGGGAAGACGGCCTGGGCACCGGACGCACGCAGTTTGTTGATCAACGGCGTGGTGTCGGTGATCCCCAGCGGATAGGCATCGTCCATCGCTATGTCGATATTGGCTGCCTTGGCAGCGGCACGAAGGCCGGCCGCCTGCGCAGTGCCATAGGCAGTGTCTTCATACATGATCGCGATCTTGTCGATCTTGGCGCCGGATGCCTGCGCAATCGCCAGCGTGTAGTCGAGCTGCGCCTTGCCGAGCGCAGATGCCTTGGCGACGATCTGGAAGATGTTCTTGAAGCCGCGACCGGTGATCTGGTCGGCGAAGGACATGGTGAGCAGCGGAATGTCGCGACGCTCCGTGACTTCCGAAATCGCAATGGTCAGCGATGACGCGAATGCGCCGAGGATCGCGGTCACTTCGTTCTGGGTGATGAGGCGCTGCGCGACGGTGCCCGCGGTGGTCGGCGTCGAGGTCGCGTCCGCCACGATCAGATTGATCTTGGCACCGCCGAGCGCCTTGATGCCGCCGGCTGCGTTGATCTCATCGGCGACCAGCTCGATGCCGTTGCGCGAATTGATGCCGAACTGCGCATTGGCGCCCGACAGCGGCATGATCACGCCGATATTGACCGGCTTCGCCTGCGCGCGTGCCGACGAAACAATCATCGGGCTGGCCAGCAGAGACGCGGTTCCGGCGAGCAGCGAACGTCGGCTCAGGCCACCACGATGGGAGGTTGTCTTGGACATGGGCGTTTTCTCCGAATGCAGAACGGCCTTTGCGGCTTCGTCGGCAATTCGACATAAAACAGACGAGCGGTCAAGCTGCTTGACAGATTGTCTGATAGGCGGTCAACTTGACGCATGGCAAAGATCGAATCGGACCTGAATGTCTCGCGGGAATCGACCAGCCTGCGACTGCTGGTTGAAAATCGACTACGCTCTGCAATCGGTAGCGGGCTGTTCAAGCCTGGCCAGCGGCTGATCGAGCGTGAGCTGTGCGAACAGGTCGGCGTCGGCCGCACCTCGATCCGCGAGGCGCTCCGGCAACTAGAGGCAGAGGGCCTCGTCACCACGATCCCGCATCGCGGCCCGATCGTCAGCACCATCAGCGTCGAGGAAGCCGAACAGCTCTACGATCTGCGTGCGCTGCTGGAGGGTTATGCCGGCCGCGAATGTGCGCGGCTGCGCGATCCGGAGATTATCGGACGGTTGCGCAAACAGTTCGTCCAGATGGGCGCCGTTGCCGGTCAGGAAGACCGCAGCGACCTGTTGGCCGCCAAGACTGAATTCTATGCTGCGCTGCTCGAAGGCTGCGGCAATGTTTTCGTCGAACGCTTTCTGAAGATGCTGCTGAACCGCGTCACGGTACTGCGCATGACATCGATGACCCAGTCCAATCGCATCGGCCGCAGTCTTGCCGAAATCGAGACCATCCTTGTGGCGATCGAGGCCGGCGACGAAGATGGCGCCGAGCAGGCTTGCGTCCAGCACATCAAGAATGCCGCCGCGATAGCGCTGGAAGCGTTGCGGCGCGATAATCCCTGACAAGCGCGATCACCTGCCGCGCCAGATATCGCATAAAATAAGAACTTGAAGAGGAACGCCCGTGTCGAATTCAGCCGCCATCAATCCGCCCGCCAAGATCGCCGTCATCGGCCTCGGCAATATGGGACGCCCCATGGCCGCATGCATTGCGCGCGCAGGCTATCAGGTGGTTGGCTTCGATACGTTTGCAGAAGCCCGCGCCAAATATGCCGAAGCCGGCGGCACGTCAGCTGCGACCGTCGATGAAGCCGTTAAGGACGCAGCCGCGGTCATCACGCTGCTGCCAGATGGCAAGATCGTGCGCGCGGCCGTGGAAGGCTTCAAGGCGAAGCTCGCGCCGGGCACGGTGGTGATCGATATGAGCTCCTCCGCTCCGATGGGCACGCGCGCGCTCGGCGAAGAACTGATCGCGGCAGGCCTTGCTTTCATCGACGCACCGGTGTCGGGCGGCGTGAAACGCGCCGTCGACGGCACGCTGGCGATCATGGCCGGCGGCGACGGCAAGACCATCGATCGCGCCGATCCCATGCTGAATGCCATAGGCAAGTCGGTGTTCCGCACCGGTCCGCTCGGCTCCGGTCACGCCGCCAAGGCATTGAACAACTACGTCTCGGCAGCAGGCCTCGCCGCTGCCGCCGAAGCCGTTGCCATCGGTGGAAAGTTCGGCATCGATCCGAATGTCCTCGTCGACGTGTTGAATGCCTCCACCGGGCGCAACAATTCGACCGAAAACAAGCTCAAGCAGTTCATCATTCCCGAGAAATACACATCGGGATTTGGGCTGGCCTTGATGGCGAAAGATATCCGCACCGCCGACGAGCTCGCACACCAGATCGGCGTCAGCGCGCCGCTGGCAGACGAAGTCGCTGCATTGTGGGATGCTGCACTGGAGAAACTCGGACCGTCGGCCGACCATGTCGAGATTGGCCGCTATCTCACTGCCAGGAAGTAGGTAACGTTGGGCATGGGCCTGATCGACGAGCTTCGCAATCGACTTGCGGTCGCGATTGCCGCGCCGGAGGTGCAGTCTTTTGCGCGCGGACTGGATCTTGAAATTCAGTTTGGGATCGATGAGACCGCCGTCGCGATCGCTTGTCGCAACAACCAGCCGGTTGTCAGTATACCCAGCAATGCGCCGGATATCGCGCTATCTGGACCAGCCACAGCATGGCTGAAGGTGCTGGCGCCCTGCCCGCCGCCGACCTATCATTCGTTTTCATCGATCCAACTGCGCAACACCAGCTTCACCGTGACCGGCGATGCGCTGGTTGTTGCGCAGGCCCGCGCATTTCTCGAGGCCGTATTCGCGAATCTGACGACGCCGGCCGCGCATGGGGTCGAAGTCGATCTCACGCGCCTTGAGGGCCGCTATCACCGCGTGCACAGCGCCGGCGGACAGATTGCCGAAATCTATTCAGAGGCCACGGGCACCGGCAGGCCAGTGCTGTGCCTCCACACAGCCGGAGCGGATACGCGGCAGTTTCACGGCGTGATGTGCGATCCCGAACTCGGGCGCGACTGGCGCCTGATCGGCTTCGACATGCCGCATCACGGCCGCTCGATGCCGCCCATCGGCTGGGATGGCAGCATCTATCAGCTCGATCAGCCGACCTATCTGGACTGGTGCGCGAGCTTTATCGAACAGGCGATCGGTGAACCCGTTGTGGTGATGGGCTGCTCGATGGGCGCCGGCATCGCCATGGCGCTCGCCGCAGAGCGACCTGATCTCGTTAAAGCCGTGATCGCGCTCGAAGCGCCTGTGCGCCCACGCGGCCGTCGGAACGAGTATCTCACGCATGCACGCGTCAATGGCGGCTGGCATTCGGCAGCCTATGTGCGCGGATTGATGAGCCCGTCCAGCCCCACTGAGGATCGCCGACGCGCTGCCTGGATCTATTCGCAGGGTGCGCCGGGCATCTATGACGGCGATCTGGCTTTCTATTCGGACGAGTTCGACGGCGAGCAGACCGCCAAGCTCATCGATGGCCACAAGATCCCCGTATATCTCCTGATCGGTCACTACGACTTCTCCGCCACCGTGAGCGATGCCTACGCGCTCGCCGAATGGATCGAGGGCGCCGTGGTGACAGAGATGCCGGAGCTCGGGCATTTTCCGATGACAGAGAATCCGCCGAAAATGCTGGACTATCTGGGTCCCGTCTTCCAGGCACTGCGGAGTTTGCCGCTTTGACTTCGCGGAAATCAATCCGGCGGCTGCAGCCCCGGTGACGCCACCCAATTTTCGACCTTCGCGTAAAACCGAAACTGCTGTGCTTTCTTAAGCAACTCGTCTCTCTTCGGGCCGGGCTCCAAGGCGTCAGCTCGCTCAGCGCAATTTTTCGCCATTCGCGCGTAGTCACTGGGTGTCATATGCGAATCCCCCGATTCGGCGTTGGCATACTACCAATCTAAATCTGGGCGAAAATTAGTTCTGAAGATCAATCTTAAGCCGGCGCGATATCTGAGTATTCACAGACACGGCTACATCGACGTTTTTTGTGCCACCATGACGGTCGGATCGGCCAGGCTCGGTACGACGATCAATCTCTTCACGGCGCCTGCCTTGTAGGCCTGCAAGAACGTTGCGTAGTCCTTGAACGATACGCAACCGTTCGAATCTCCCTTTGGTCCCATCAGGTAGCTGTGCGTAAGCAATCCGGCGCGGCCAAACAGATCACCTTGACCCACCGGCTTCATTCTCAATGCTTCAACGCCGTGAAACGGCTTCTCTCGCTTGCTCAGTTCATATATCTGCGGTGGCGTCGCGCCTCGATCATGGACATGGACTTGCGCTGGATCGTCCATCAGATCGCCAAGTCCGGAGTGAGCCTCGAGCCTCGTTCCGTCGGGCATGTAAACGGTGCGCGCGGAAATGTCGTAAAGTGCCGTCCGCGTTTCCGCCAACGTTGGAGGTGCACTGTCCTTTCCGTCACCGGAGATTCCACCCTCGGGTGACGCAGATGCCAAAACAGTTTCAGACGGCTGTAGCATCGCGAAGACTTTTTTAAGTGCTGCGCTCACGTTGGACAAAGGATCAGACGGTGTTGACGCTTGATCGGGCAGAGACACAGCAATCAAATTGGCCGCTGACGGTCGGACTCTCGGTAGCGGCACTTTTCCATTCACCGCCGAGATTCCGAGCGAACTGTCGGCGGGAAGCACTGGCTGCGATCGCATTGCTTGCGCGAGCTGCGACTTAGCCCGCTGAACTTCCAATTCGACATTAGAAGCCGACACTTCAAAATCAAACGCTTGTGGAAAACGCTGAACGAACGAGACGTCGTCGAGCTGGGGACTACTTGGATTTTTGGCCTTAAAGAAGCTCAGTACATTTTGAGGCTCTCGAACATACGCGCATAACGTCAGGGCCGCAGCGAGGGCTCCGACAGACGCAGCAGCGATAACAATTCGAGATCTACGCAATTGATGCCCCGGACACGACGCAAAAAGGCTACCCAATGATTCAGGCTCAAATCAAGCCAACGAGCCTGACGTATTAGGCCATTTTGGCCTTGCCAGACTTTGCGCCATTCAGGAAGGTCCGTCTCCCAGAGCGAGAGATTCCTTTTCCAATCCGGCCTGCCGATACAGGCTCCTTAAAAACCTGGCCATCGACGCAGGCGTCATCCTGTTACCGCGCGCGGGACGCGGAAGGACGACGGCCGGCTCGCAATGGATCAGATGGTTAGGAGGGGTGCTGGCGGAGAGAGTGGGATTCGAACCCACGGTACGGTTTCCCGCACACACGCTTTCCAAGCGTGCGCCTTAAGCCACTCGGCCATCTCTCCGGCGCGCCTTCTCATGACGGGCCGGAGCGAGATTTGCAAGGGACCGCCGGCCCGGCCCGGCGGTTTTTCTCAAATTATTGAAGGATATAGGGAATTCGGGGGAGCCTTGGCGCCGCCTGCTGGCCCTGGCGAGCGGCGAATCGGCTTGCGATGCGTCGGCACAGCAATCCCCGCGCCAGCGCGCCGCGGCCCCCCCCATTTCGCCTGGCTGGCGCCGCGGCTCAGTGGAACCGGCTACCGACCCCAGCACCCAGCGATTGGACCGGCCAGAGTACGGCCGGCTCAACCGGCAGCGTTTCCACCGGCGTCTTGTCATTGGCGACATGGGCCTGCTGAAGCGCCTCGACGAAATCGGCGAACCAGTCCTGAATGGTGCCGGCGCGCAGCTTCGCCATCATGGCTTCCCAGCGCATGCGGCGCTCCAGCAACGGCATCGAAAATGCGGTCGCGATGGTGCGCGCCATGCCGTCCACATCATGCGGATTGACCAGCAGGGCCGTATCGAGCTCGTTGGCGGCGCCGGCATATTTCGACAGCACCAGCACACCGGGATCGACCGGGTTCTGCGCAGCGACATATTCCTTGGCGACCAGATTCATGCCGTCATGCAGCGGCGTCACCAGGCCGACCTGCGCGGTGCGATAGAGGCCAGCGAGCACGGTCTGGCTGAAGCCCTTGTTGAGATAGCGGATCGGCGTCCAGTCAACTTCGCCGTGACGCCCGTTAATATCGCTCACCAGCTTCGCAAGCTGGTTCTGCAGATCGCCATAGGCCTCGATCGTGCCGCGCGACAGCGTCGCGATCTGCAACAACGAGACCGAGCGCTTGAGCTGCGGCTGCCGCGTCAGCATGCGATCGAATGCATCGAGACGATTGACGAGGCCCTTGGAGTAATCGACGCGATCGACGCCGATGGCGAGTTTCTCGCCGTTCAGGCTGCGGCGCAGCCGCGACACATCTGGATGCGACGCCGCCTTGGCGGCATGCGCAGCAAACTTCGCGGGATCGATGCCGATCGGAAATACCGCACAGCGCGACACGCCGTAACGCGACATCACCACACCACCCGTCGTGTCCAGACCGAGCTCGCTATCGACATAAGACAGGAAGTTGTCGCGATCACCTTCGGTCTGGAAGCCGATCAGATCATAAGCGAGCATTGCCTCGACCAGTTCGCGATGATGCGGCACGCCGCCAAAAATATCGCGTGCCGGCCACGGCGTATGCAGGAAAAAACCCAGCGGATGCGTCACGCCAAGCGCGCGCAATTCTGCGCCGAGCGCAAGGAAATGGTAATCCTGAATCCAGAACGCGGTATCGGGCTTGCGGAACCGCAGCAGCGCGCGCGCGAAGAACGAATTCACTTCGCGATACGACTGATAATCATCGTGCGACGTGCAGATCAGGTCGGTACGGGAGTGCAGCGCAGGCCAAAGCGCTGAATTGGCGAAGCCTTCGTAATAGCCACCGTAATGCGCGGCAGGCAGATCGAGCATTGCCAGCGCACCGGCGCCCAGCGCCTCAATTTCGGCAAACGGTTCCTTTTGCGCGCCGTCGCGCACGCGGCCGCTGGAACCCACCCAAATCGCGCCAGATTTCTCCACCACGGGCAGCAAGGCTGCTGCCAGACCGCCGGTCATCGGCTCATTCGCCGAAGCGCGCGATACTCGGTTTGAGACTACGACGAGATTCACAGGGTCCCCTCCTGATTGCACACATCGATAAACGTCCGTTCATCAATATGGTTCCTCGTCACCATTCGACCCAATTGAAACCAAATTCGGGCACGCGACGATGGAACTCACCTTTCAGTGAGTTCCATCTGCATCGGTATCAAGACATGAGATGAATCACTTCGATTTCGCTGCATCGTCGATCAGCAAGCGCGCGAGCCATGCGCGCACATCGCGCGGCTCGTCGAAGTGACCCGATACGCCTTGCGCACGGCGACCGACGGAGAATGCGAGACCATTCATGCCGGGCATGATCGCAAATACCGATTCATCGGTGACATCATCGCCGATGAAGATCGGACGGCGCCCGCTGAACGGCTCATGCGTCATCAATTCGATCACGCCCGTCGCCTTGGTCACACCAGCCGGCTTGATCTCGCAGACAGCCTTGCCGGGCAGCACTTCGATCGGCGCATTCGGCAGATCGGCACGGATCGCGGAGACCGCATCATAGATCGCCTTCTCCGCATGCGGCGCGAGACGGTAATGCAGCGCGAGCGCATAGCCCTTGTCCTCGAGCAGAATGCCCGGGCTCAACTTTGCAATGGCAGCAAGGCGACGCTTCAATTCCTTGTCCATCGGCGGCGCGCCTGACGCGACCGATTCATTCTCTGCCGATAGTCGCATTTCAGCGCCGTGGCCGCCGACCGCCGGGAATTGCATCGGCGCGAAAATCAGATCGATGTCGTTGATCGAGCGACCTGAGACAAGCGCCATGGCGCCATTCGTGCGCTGCAGCAGTTTGCCCATGGACGTCGCCAGATCCGGCGGCACCCACACTTCACGCGGCGTCGGCGCCAGATCGAGCAGCGTACCGTCGATATCGAGCAGCAGCGCACATTCGCTAAGCCGCGGCAATTCCGCACCCGGATACAGCACCTCTTCGGAATGCGGCGCATCGTCGACAGGAATTTCGATAATTTTCTGAGACATGTTCATGAAGTTACTCCACCACGGCCAGCGGCCGTGCAACTGATTCAAGCGGCTGGCGTTCCGCCGCGATGGCATAGCGCCAGCCGACAATCGCAGCCACGATCATCAGAACAGCGCCAAACAGGTAGCCGGCAAACACGCTATTGCGCGACCCGGTATCGATCAGCACGCCAAACAGCGCCGGGCCGGCAACGCCGCCGATCCCGGTGCCGATCGCGTAGAAGACAGCGATCGCCAATGCGCGCACCTCGATCGGGAACGTCTCACTGACGGTGAGATAGGCCGCACTCGCCGCCGGCGACGCAAAGAAGAAGATGATCATCCAGGCGATGGTCTGGGTCTGTGCACTCAACACATCGATCGAGAACAGATAGCCGGAGATCGCAAGCAAGATGCCCGACATGCCATAGGTAACCGCAATCATGACGCGACGCCCAAGCGTATCGAACAGCCGGCCGAGCAGCAGCGGTCCAAGAAAATTGCCTGCGGCAAACGGCAGGATATACCAGCCGACATGGTTGGACGGGATACCGAAGAAATCCGTCAGTACCAGCGCATAGGTGAAGAAGATCGCGTTGTAGAAAAACGCCTGCGACGCCATCAGCACGAGTCCGACCAGCGACCGCTGCCGATACAGCACGAACAGTGTCTGCGCGACTTCCTTCAGCGGCGTATGATCGCGCATCGTCAGCCTGATCTTCGGCAGCGCGGCCAGAACCGACGGCTTGGCCTTCTGATGCGCGGAGATTTCGATCTCAGCCACGATCTCTTCGGCGCGCTGCGGCTGACCGTGGATCATCAGCCATCGCGGGCTTTCCGGAATCCACATCCGCATGAACAGCACGATGAGACCCAGAATAGCACCGGTGAAATAGGCCAGCCGCCAGCCATAGGCTTGCGAAATCACTGCGGGGTCCAGCAAAACGATGGCGCAAACGGCGCCCATTGCAGCGCCCAGCCAGAAACTTCCGTTGATCACCAGATCGGTCCAGCCGCGATAGCGCGCCGGCACCAGCTCCTGAATCGTCGAATTAATCGCGGTATATTCGCCGCCAATGCCGGCGCCCGTCAGGAAGCGAAACGCGGCATAGCTGGCAAGATTCCATGACAGCGCTGTCGCGGCAGTCGCCGTGAGATAAAGCGCGAGCGTAATGAAGAACAGTTTCTTCCGGCCGATGCGGTCCGTCAGCCAGCCGAAGCCCAGCGCGCCGATCACAGCGCCTGCAAGATAAGCGCTGTTGGCAAAGCCGACATCGAGGTTCGAAAACTTCAACGCAGGATCTTCCTTCAGCGCGCCGGATAGCGCCCCCGCCAGGGTCACCTCAAGGCCGTCGAGTATCCATGTGATACCGAGCGCCAGGACAACCCGTGTGTGAAAGCCACTCCAGCGCAGCGCATCCAGGCGCGCGGGAATATCGGTTTCGATGATACGATCCGAGTCAGAAGCTGACGTCTGGCTCGGCATCGGCGAAGCCGCGATATCCGCGCTGCTCAGATAAGCCATGCCGCCTTGCTCCTGAGCATTTGCTCGCTACCCCACGGACAAGCGGAAATCGACATCAACGCGAAAAGCCCGAAACCTTGCGGTGACGGGTCATTCAGCGCCAGAGGGTTACATTCTCCGCGAAACAACCCACGAAGAACGCGTTGGTTCCCATTTTATGCGGGGGGAATTGGGACCTAGAGCGAAACGGCGTAATGCTCGTATTCGCCGCGTACCAGCTCGATATGGGCGCGCATCGCCGCCGCGGCGCCATTGCGATCGCCGCGCATGATGGCGACGACGACGCGGTCGTGCTCAGCCTGCGACTTGGCAAGACGGCCGAGATTGCGAAATTGTGCGCGCCGGAACGGCTGCACCCGAACCCGGGTCGCAAGCGTGATCTCGGCGATATATTCGTTCTGCGAGCCCGCATAGATCGCGTTGTGAAAACGCTCGTTCACTTCGTGGAAGCGATCCGGATTGCCGTCATAGCTCAGCACCCGCAGCTCTTCGTGGATGGCCTCCAGCCCGTGACGTTGCACGGCCGGCATCCGCTCGGCCGCGAGGCCGGCACATATCGCTTCGAGCTCGGCCATCGCCTCGAACATGCCGGTGAGGCGATCGATCGACGGCTGCGCCACGACGGCGCCGCGATGCGCGCGCGAGTCGACAAGGCCGCTGGCCGTGAGCTGACGCAGCGCCTCGCGGACCGGCGTGCGCGAAACATTGAAACGCTGTGCCAGATCGGTTTCGTCGAGTGAGGTACCGGGGGGCAGCACGCCGCGCACGATCTCGTCGGCCAGTTGCAGGCGGAGTTCTTCGGCGCGCGTCATCTTGCCGGTGATAGTCCCGGCACGGTCAACCCGGCTGACCGGCCCGGCGATGCCCGCCTTGCGGCGCGGCTTCCCCGGCTGGATCAGCATGTCGTCGAAACTCATCCCTTGGCGCCCTGCGGTTCGTCGATCAGGCTGACAGACGCCGCCACGATTCGCCAGCCTTCCGGAAAGCGGATCCACGTCTGCATCTGTCGACCGACCTTACCCGGAGCCGTGTCGCGATAAAATAGCGTCGAGGCGACCGCAGTGTCGCGGCCATAGGCGGAAATTACCGTGCGCGCAGTGCGGCGCATCAATCCGACCGGCGAGCGTGCGCCGCGAAAGGCCTGGATCTCGTCATAGCCGTAGAGGTTTTCGCCCATGCCGTAACGGAGCGTCCGCGGATCGTTGCGAAACAACTCGCCGAGCACCGCCGTGTCGTTGGTCGTCAGTGCCTTCTCATAACGTGCGAAGGCGGCGCCCACTTCGGCGATGACGTCCGGCAGATCGATTTCCATGTCAGAACCCTTTTGCGCGCGGCGCGGCAACGACGCCGGCCCGCTCCAGAGCATAAGCGACGCGCAGCGCGATGTCTTCCCGCCACGGCGCCGCAATGATCTGCACACCGATCGGCATCGGATCGAGCGGCACGGGGACGGCGACCACGGGCAGACCGATGAAAGAGATCGGCTGGGTATGGATGCCGATATTGGCCCGCACTGGCAGTTCGACGCCGTCGAGCACGAAAGTCGCCTGCCCCAGTTTCGGCGCGATGCAAGGCGTCGCCGGCGCGATGATCACATCGACGTCCTTGAACAGTTCGAGCACCTTCGCGCGGTACCAGCGACGGAATTTCTGCGCCCGATCGACCAGCGGCGCCGGCACCATGGCGCCGGCCAGCAACCGGTCACGCACTGCCGGATCGAAATCATTGGGACGTGTGCGCAAGCGATCCAGATGCAGCGAGGCGCCTTCAACGGTCGAGATGACATAGGCCGCCGAACGCGCGCGGGCGACCTCGGGCAGCTCGATGTCGCGTGTGACGCCGAGCGCCTTCGTGACACGCGCAACCGCCTCCTGGGCCTCCGGAAACAGGTTCTTGCGGAAGTATCCGCCGGCCGCAGCGATGCGGAGAGAGCCGATATCCTGTCCGAGCAGCGCCGTCACCGGCTCGATGGCGCGGGTTGAACACGCCGCATCCTCGGCGTCGGGTCCCTGCATGGCGTCGTAGGACAGCGCGAGGTCCTCGACCGATCGTGCGAACGGGCCGAGATGATCGAAGCTCGCGACAAACGGAAACGAGCGCGCCCGCGACAGCCGGCCGTAAGTCGGCTTCAGGCCGAAGATACCGCAAAACGACGACGGCACGCGGATCGATCCGTTGGTGTCCGACCCCAAGGCAAGCGGCACGAGACTGCCGCCGACGGCGCCGCCGGAACCGCCCGATGAGCCGCCGGTCATCCGGGTCACGTCATGCGGATTCCGCGACGGCCCGTCATGAATATTCTCGCCCGTAAAATCATAGGCATATTCGCCCATATTGAGCGCGCCGACCAATATGGCGCCCGCGGCTTCCATGCGTTCGACCAGTGTCGCATCGCGGGTCGAGGTCGAACGATCGCGATTGATCCTGGAACCGGCGCGGGTCGGCAGGCCGGTGACATCGAACAGGTTCTTCACCGCAAACGGCACGCCTGCTAGCGGGCCGACGCTTTGACCGGCGGCAATCGCGGCATCAAGCGCCTTGGCCGTTGCACGTGCGCGCTCGGCAGTGACATCGGTGAATGCGTTCAGGAGCGGATTGTGCTGCGCGATCCGCGCCAGCGCAGCTTCGGTGACAGCGAGCGCCGAGATTTTCTTCGCGGCAACCGCCTGGGCGATGTCGGAGGCCGGGCGCCAATCGCCTTCGGGGGTGATAACGGGATCAAGCTGCATAGATGCTCGCCGGCTCGGTTTCATCTGGCAGCGAAAATTCGTCGACCATTTTAGCCATTTTCAGCGTCACCGCGAGATTGGCACGGACGGACGGCTTCCACGCGTCTTCAATCGGCAGTCCCAACGCCCCGGCGACAGCGTCGATATAGTCATCAAGCGGTTCGGCCACGGTCCCTCTCTCGATCATTCGTATCAGTGAACCGGCAGCGGCGGATGCGGGATCGCCGACAGCAGTTCCTTCGTATAAGCATCTTGCGGCGCATCCAGCACGGCCTCGGTCAGGCCCTGCTCGACGATCCGCCCCGTGCGCATCACGATGACACGATCGCACAGCAAACGCACCACATTCAAATCGTGCGATACGAACAAATAGCTCATCCCCATCGACTGTTTCAGGTCCTGCAACAGGTTCAGCACCACCGCCTGGACGGAGACGTCGAGCGCAGCGGTCGGCTCATCCAGGATGATCAGCTTCGGCTGCAGCGCGATGGCCCGCGCAATGCCGACACGCGCCTTCTGGCCGCCGGACATCTGGTGCGGAAAGCGATCAAGCAACTCGAGCGGCAACCCCACCTGTCGCGCGAGGTCTTCGCATTTTGCACGCAATGCATCGGAGCCCTTGATATCACCGAGCTGCATGATCGGATCGGCGATGGCCCGCGCCGCCGTGAAACGAGGATTCAGGCTGTCCGTGGGATCCTGAAACACCATCTGGATGCTCTTGCGCAGCGGCAGCCGCGCAAAAGAGTTCGGCGCAATCTCGCCGATCTCGTCGCCATCGAACGAGATGCGGCCCGAGGTCTTGTCGATCAGCCGCATCACCATCATCGACGTCGTGGACTTGCCGCAGCCGGATTCGCCGACAAGGCCGACGCTCTCGCCATGGCCGACCGTAAAGCTGATGCCATCGACAGCACGAAACTTGTCCGGCTCTGTCGGCGGCTTGCGCGAGAACAGTTTGGCGAGTGAGGCCGTCGCGCCCTGGCGGGCATATTCCTTGACCAGATTTTCGACGGTGAGAAGGGGCTTCTGCTCCCTCTCCCCGCTTGCGGGGAGAGGGTCGGGGTGAGGGGGAATCAGAGATTCACTCGCCGGCTCCCCCTCACCCGACGCGCTACGCGCGTCGACCTCTCCCCGCAAGCGGGGAGAGGTAAGAAGAGCCTGCACCGGCATCGCCGCGCGTTCTTCGGCCGGCAGCAGATCGCGCAGCGAGACGCCAAGCCGGGGCGTCGCCTGCATGAGCTTCTTCGTATAGGCGTGTTTCGGATTGGCGAAGATATCCGCCGACAGCGCCGTCTCGACCACCCTGCCCTTTTCCATCACCACCACGCGATCGCAATAGGCGGCGGCAAGACCGAGATCATGAGTGATCAGGATGGTCGACATGCCGCGACTCTTGGTAAGCTCGACGACGAGATCCATCACCGCCTTCTGCGTGGTGACGTCGAGACCGGTAGTCGGCTCGTCAGCGATCAAGAGCTGCGGATTACAGGCCAGCGCCAATGCGATCACGACGCGCTGGCACATGCCGCCCGAGAGTTCGAACGGATAGGCGTGATAGCGCTCGCGCGGACGTGCGATCTTGACCTGCTCCAGCGCCTCGATGGCTTTCTCCGCACGATCTGCGCTGCCGGCCTGCGCATGCTGGCGCAGCACATCCTCGATCTGATCGCCAACCTTGCGGATTGGGTTGAGCGCCGCCCGCGGATTCTGAAAGATCATCGAGATTTCGCGGCCGCGCAGGTCGCGCATCTGGTTCTCGGTTGCGCCCTTGATGTCGACGCCGGAAAACATCACCGAACCTTCGGCGATCTTGCCGGCGCGATCGAGAATGCGCATCACCGCATAGGAGGTGACGGATTTTCCGGAGCCGGACTCGCCGACGATGCCCAGAGTTTCGCCCTTGGCGACGGAGATATTGACGTGCTGCACCGCCTTGACGATGCCGCGTCGCGTGGCGAATTCGACAGTGAGGTCGCTGACGTCGAGAAGCGGTTGAGCGGTCATGCCGATGTCTCCACGTGCTCGGTAGGCTCCCTCGCCCCGCCCTTGCGGGGAGAGGGTTGGGGTGAGGGGCTCTTGCGATCCGCAAACACCTGCGTTGATGGCGAGGTCGGTGCCCTGCCCCTCACCCGCCGCTCGCTACGCGAGCGTCGACCTCTCCCCGCGCAGAGCGGGGAGAGGTTAAGAAAGCGATCTGCGGAGTGTGCTTGCATCGTTACGTCCGTCGCTGCGGATCGACGATGTCACGCAGACCGTCGCCGAGCAGGTTGAAGCAGAACACCGCGATCATCAGCGCCAAACCGGGAAACAATGCGATCCACCATTCGCCCGACACCATGAAGGATGCGCCTTCGGCGACCATGATGCCCCATTCCGCAGTCGGCGGACGGACACCAAGACCGATGAAGGAGAGGCCCGCCGCATTGAGGATCGCGTAACCCATGGTCAGCGACATCTGCACGATCATGATCGGCATGATGTTGGGCAGGATATGCACCAGCAGGATGCGCATCTCGCTATTGCCCGACAGCCGGGCCGCCTGCACGAAGCCGGCCTCGCGGCGGACATTGGCTTCGGCGCGCGCAACACGCGCATAGAGCGGGAAGTTCACGATCGCCGTCGCGATGATGATGTTCTGCACGGTGTTGCCCAGCGCAGCGACGATGCCCATGGCCAGCACGAACAGCGGAAATGCCATGATCGTATCGGCGATGCGGCCGACGATGCGATCGGTCCAACCACCGAAATAGCCCGACGCAATACCGGCGAGGCCGCCCATGGCGAACACCAGGATGACCGAGGCAATCGCGATGAAGAAATCAAGCCGGGTCGCGACGATGACGCGGCTGAAAATATCGCGGCCGAGCTGATCGGTGCCGAACCAGTGCGCCGCAGATGGCGCCTTCAACGCCTGCGCCGTGTCGCTGGCGAGCGGATCGTAAGGCACGATGTAGGGACCGAACAATGCAGCGAAAACGATCAGCACCAGCAGGCCGAATGCAAAAGCCGTGACGCGATTCTCGCCTAGAATGTAACGCGTGTGCTGCAGCGTCGCCGCAAGGCCGGATGTGCGCTTTGCGGGCGCCGGCTGCGGTGCAGGAACGGCTTCGGAATCGACAGGCGTGACAGCGTTCATGGTTTACACCTCACCCTTCCAGCCGCACGCGTGGATCGATCACGCCGTAGAGAATGTCGATGATCAGATTGATCAGCACATACATGACGGCCATCGTCAGTACGAAGCCCTGCACCGGCGCGAAATCCGACGAGATCAACGCTTCGACCGCGTAGGAGCCGATGCCCGGCCAGGCAAAGACTTTTTCGACCAGCACGTTGGCGCCGAGCAGAAACGAGAATGTCATCGACAGCGTGGTGATGACCGGCAGCATGGCGTTACGAAAGGCGTAAGTGACGATCACGGCGCGTGGCGACAGGCCGCTGGCGCGCGCCGTACGCACGAAGTCCGATGACAGGATCGCCAGCATCGACGCGCGGGTCATGCGTGCGATCGGCGCCAGCGAGAAGATCGCCAGCGTCGCCGTCGGCAGGATCAATTGGTTGAAGGCGGACCTGAAGGCTTCCCAGTCACGGGCGATGAGACTGTCGATCAGATAGAAGCCGGTCACGTTGGGCGGCGTCGACGCGAACACGTCGAGACGTCCGAGCGGCGCCGGCGACCAGCCGAGCCTGAAATAGAACACATAGACCAGCACCAGGCCGGTGAAGAACACTGGCAGCGACACGCCGGCCGTCGTCGTTACCCGGCAGAGATGATCAATCCACGAGCCCGGCCGGGTGGCGGCGAGAATGCCGAGCGGAATGGCGATCATGACCGAGACCAGGAGACCCAGCAGCGTCAGCTCGGCCGATGCCGGCAGGCGGTTGCGCAGCTCCGTCGCCACCGGCTGTCCGGTCGTCAGCGAGTTGCCGAAATCACCCTTGGCCAGATCGGCGGTGTAGCGGAGAAACTGCTCGATCAGCGGCTTGTCGAGACCGAGCTTCTTGCGGATTTCCTCGATCGCCTGTTTGTCCGCTGACGGTCCTGCGAAATAGGCCGCGGGATCGCCTGGCAGCGCGCGCGTCAACAGGAATGTGACGATGACGACCCCGATCAAGCTCGGGATCGCGAACATCAATCGTTTGCCGATCAGGCTGAGCATGACACATCACGCCTTCACGAGCGCGCGATAATCGAGCCGGCGATGGAACCAGTACTGGTAGCCGGAGATGTTCTTCTGCATCGCCACGTTGACATAGGGCTGATACAGCGGGATCCGCGGCACATCAGTGAAAGCGAGATCGACGAAGCCCTTCACATCGGCATCATAGGCGGCCTTGTCGCCGGTTGCGGCGGCGGTGCGCGCGCCGTTGATGCGCTTGTCCATCTCGGGCGACTTGTAGCTCATGGTGTTAAACACCGAATTGTCGCCGTGATAGCACCAGTAGAAGAAGTATTCGGGGTAATCGAGCCAGCCGGAGAACACGTTGGTGTAGAGCGGCATCTCCTTCTTGTTCAGCTCGGTGCGCCAATTGGCGCCGGGGATCTTGTTGATGGTCGTCTTGATGCCGATCTGGCCGAGGCTTTCCTGCACCAGCACACACAGCGGCTCGTTGACGACGGCAAAGCCGAGATCGAATGAGATCGTGGTCTCGAAGCCGTTGGGATAGCCGGCCTCTGCGAGCAGTGCCTTCGCCTTGGCCATGTCGGTATTGTATTTATGCGGCTGCGGCCACGCGACTTCGGTCGGCTTGTCGGCTGATGCGCCGTACATCGGATTGGCGAGACCGAACAACACGGCATCGACGATCTTCTGATAGGGCAGCGCATAGGCCACGGCCTGACGCACCTTCGGATTGTCAAAGGGCGGCTTGGTGACATTCATGCCGATATACTGGATGCCGTTGGAGAACGGCAGCGACACGACGTCGAGCTTGCCGTTGGCCTTGATCTCCTGGAAATCCTTGTAGGGCAGTTCATAGGACATATCGGCATCGCCGCGCTCGAGCAGCGCACGCCGGTTGCCGGCCTGCGGCACCATGCGCCAGATCACGCGCTTGATCTTTGGCATCGGACCGGAGACCCAATCGTCGTTACGCTCGAGGATGACTTCCGTGCCCGCGGTCCACTTGGTCACCTTGTAGGCGCCGCCGCCGGCGGTCTGCATCTTGGTATATTCGAGACCCCACGGATCCTTCTCAGTGGCGTTCTTCTTCACCAGTTCGGAATTGATCACGCAGGGGACGATCACCGCGAGATCCGGAATCGTCAGGCGATCCTTGGTGGCGAAATCGACGCGCACAGTGTGATCATCAACGATCACGAACTGCTCGGGCTTCTTCAGCGATCCGGCGCTCATCTGGAAGGTCGGAAAACCGCCGACGCTCACCGAGCGATCCAGTGACCACTTGACGTCCTTCGCCGTCACCGGCGTGCCATCGTGAAACTTCGCGTTCTTGCGCAGCTTGAAGGTCGCCGACATGTCGCTGATGGTCATGTCCTCGGCGAGTTCGGGCTTGAACTTGTCGCGGTCGTAATAGGGCACGCCGCCGGGGCCGGCCTTCATCTCGTGACCGATCAGGCGGTCGTAGCAATTCCAGGACACTTCATAGCCGGGCACATTGGTGCCGACGCCATGGATATCGAGGTTGTTGGGGCCGCTTTCGGAGACGATCAGCAGGGTTTCGGATCGGGCGTCTGCCTTGGCGGACGAAAAGATCGCCGGGCCGGAGACCATGGCGCCGGCCGCGGCGCCTGTGGCGGTTTTCAGAAAATCACGACGCTTCATTCTGGCTCTCCCCAAGGGCGCGAGTGGATCGGCTTGGGAACAGACATCGCAAACTTCGTGCCAGAGCTTAACGAACACCTAATGCGCGCCTAGGCATCTGATAAACCTTGCATTTCCGCAACGCCTCCGACGGTCAGCATGGCCAGAGACTCAGTCACGTTGCATACAAAGATATTGATATGCATAAATTTTAGACTACCGCGCGTGCTTTCCCGGTCATTACTCGCCCGATTCCGGCTTGACATAAACGGCTCACGCCTCCTTATTGCGAATAGTTCGCATTAGCATTCGCATCAGATCAGTAACCTTGGGGAATGGCGTGAGTTTAAGGTTGTGGGCATCGATCACGGGGGCAGCATGCCTCTCGTCAGTCTGGGTTGGAGACGCGAAGGCCCAGGAGGGACAAACGCTGTCGGAAATCGTGGTCAGTGCCGAGCGGCAGAAGGAAGCTGACGCCTTCCAGTCCACTACCCTGCTGACCGGCGACGCCCTGCAGCGCACGACCTCCGCCTCCATCGCCGACCTGCTGGCAACCCAGCCGGGTGTGGCGGCATCGACCTTTGCGCCGGGCGCGAGCAGGCCGAATATCCGCGGCCTCGATGACTATCGTGTTCGCATTCAGGAGAACGGCATCGGCAGCCAGGACGCGTCGGATTTCAGCCAGGATCATCAGGTCCCGGTCGATCCGCTCTCCGCCGACAAGATCGAGGTGATCCGCGGTCCCGCAACGCTGCGCTATGGCAATCAGGCCATCGGCGGCGTCGTCAACGCCAGCAACAATCGCATTCCGGAGAATTTGGTGCCGGACAATTTCAGCGCGCGCATCAAGGGCGGCGGCTCCTCGGTGGATAGCAGCATCGACGGCGCGGCCAGCATCGATGCGTCAGGCAACAATGTCGCCATTCACGTCGATGCATTTGGCCGCAGCGCCGGCGATTACAGAATTCCCGGCGGCGGCGTGCAGGCCAATACAAGGCTGCGCTCGGAAGGCCAGTCGGTCGGCGGCTCCTACATCTTCGATGGCGGCTATATCGGCACCGCGATCCAGCACATCACCAGCCTGTATCATATCCCCGGCATCGCCGAATCCGCGTCGCGGACTCGCATCGATCTCGAACAGACCAAGGTGACCAGCAAGGGCGAATGGCGCGCGCCAACCGACGGCATCGCAGCGATCCGCTATACGTTCGGCGTCAGCGACTACAAGCATGGCGAGCTCGGCATCGGCAGCAATGGTGTCGATGGCCTGCAGAACACCATCACCAACAAGGAAATCGAAGGCCGCTTCGAACTGGACCACGCCGCGGTCGCAACACCGCTCGGCGCATTGACCGGAAGCTGGGGCGTACAGGCCAGCAACCGCAAGCTCGGCACTGCAGGCCTGCTCGGCGGGCTGCTCGCTCCCACCAATACGGACACGGTCGCAGGCTTCGTGTTCGAGCAATTGCAGCTCTCGGACACACTCAAATTCCAGGCCGCAGGCCGTATCGAGAGCCTGTCAGTCTCCGGCATGGCGCCAATCTTCCCCAGCAATTTCCTGCCACCACCCGACACATTTTCCGAGACCGCAGCGACACGCGATTTCACCCCGAAGAGCTTCAGCTTCGGACTGCTGAAATCACTGCCCTGGGACATGGTCGCCAATCTGAGCGTACAGCGTGCACAGCGCGCACCTGCTGCGCCGGAACTTTATTCGCGCGGCTCTGATGGCGCATCGGGCACCTTCGTCATCGGCAATCCGGATCTGAAAATCGAAACCGCAGAATCGATCGAAGTCGGCCTCAAGCGCAGCAACGGCCAGCTTCGTTTCGAGGCCAGCCTCTACTACACGCGCTATCTTGATTTCATCTTCAAGCAGGTGACCGGCAACTTCTGCACCGACACTTTCGCAAGCTGCGGCGCGACCGGCCCACTGCTGCAAGTGGCCTACGGTCAACGAGATGCGAACTTCCGCGGCGCCGAGCTGATGGCACAACTCGACGTGACGCCGCTCAGCGACGGCACGCTCGGAATCGACACCCAATTCGACGTGGTCCGCGCGACCTTCGCCGATGGCAGCAATGTTCCGCGCATCGCACCGATGCGCGTGGGCGGCGGCGTCTGGTGGCGCAGCGCCGAATGGTATGCGCGCCTGGGCGTGCTCCACGCGTTCACACAGAATGATATTGCACTCAATGAAACTTCGACGGCCGGCTACAATCTGCTGAAGGCTGAGGTGAGCTATACCCACACATTCGCGAAGGTCGACGGCGGCCTGCGCGACATCACCTTTGGCGTGACCGGCGACAATCTGCTCGACGAACAGGTCCGCAACCACATCTCCTTCAAGAAGGCGGAGGTGTTGCAGCCCGGACGCGGCGTGCGGCTCTTCACGAGTATGAGATTTTGAGCCCAATGACCTTGGAATCGCTCCAGTTTGGGCCTCAACTCGGCCTCCAGAGGGCGACATCGTTCACATGCGAAGGTATTCTTCGCCATCATCTCCCATTGCAAACTTCGACCGACGGAATGCAGCCCCTATGACAAGATCCTGGTCTCCCATCGCAACTGTATTCCTGGCGGTTGGCGGAACGGCGGCGGTTCCGCAGTTTGCCGTAGCTGCGACCACGGAAGCGTTGCTTCCGCATAATCTGTCCCCATGGGGCATGTTCATGAATGCCGACATCGTGGTGAAGGCCGTGATGATCGGGCTTGCCATCGCCTCGCTGGTGACCTGGACGGTCTGGCTCGCAAAGACCATCGAACTCAACCGCGAAACGCGGTCCGCCAAACGGCGGCTCGATATACTGGAAAGCGACACGACGCTAGCCCAGGTCGAGCGCGATAGCGCCAATGCCCGCGATCCCGTGGCCCAGCTCATTCATTCGGCCGTGCGCGAGACTGCCCTCTCCCATGGACTGTTCGATGACGGCTTCAAGGAGCGCATTGCGCTTCGGCTTGAGCGCGTCGAACAGGCGATGTCGCGCCGGATTTCCCGCGGCATCGGCGTGGTCGCAACGATTGGTGCGACTGCACCCTTTGTCGGCCTGTTTGGAACCGTCTGGGGCATCATGAACGCCTTCATCGGCATTTCGGAAACCAAGACCACCAACCTCGCCGTCGTCGCGCCGGGCATCGCAGAAGCCTTGCTCGCGACAGCACTCGGTCTTGTCGCAGCCATTCCGGCCGTGGTGATCTATAACCAGCTCGTTCGTAACATCACGACCTACCGAGCGCTGCTCGGCGATGCCTCCGCACAGGTCATGCTGCTGATGAGCCGCGATCACGGCCGTCGCGGAATGCCGATCTCGCGGGCGGCGGAATAGATCATGGCTGCAAGATTAGGTGGACGCTCAGGCGGCGGTGACGACCTCGAGGTCAACCACGAAATCAATGTGACGCCTTTCATCGACGTGATGCTGGTTCTGCTGATCATCTTCATGGTGGCGGCGCCGCTTGCAACGGTCGATCTCGGTGTCGATCTGCCGGCAAGCGCCGTAGAACCGCAGCCGCGTCCCGACAAGCCGGTCTTCGTCACCGTCAAGCCGGACCTGACGATCGCCGTGGGCGAAGACATCATCCCGCGCGATACGCTGAGCGGCACGCTGGATGCTGCGACCAAGAACAACAAGGACGAGCGCATCTTCCTGCGCGCGGACAAGGTCGTGAGCTATGGCGATCTGATGGAAGTGATGAACCTGCTGCGCAATGCAGGCTATCTCAAGATCGCGCTGGTCGGCCTCGACGGACGAACCTCTGCGCCATGAACGTCTTTGCGCTACATGCGCCGACCGACAGCGTCGGTCTTCGCTGGACCGGGTCGGCGATCGCTATCGTCGCGATCCATGCCGGCCTGATCGCCGCAGGCATCTGGTGGTACCATCAACCGAACCCGCCGGGCGTTACGATGCCGACCATCATGATCGACATGGCGCCGGCCACCGCCGCGCCTGAAACGCAACCACTGGATATCGCGCCCGGCCCCGAGATGCAGAAAGCGGAAGCGCCGTCCGAGCCACCGCCCGAACCGGTTCAGCAGAAGCAGGTGGAAGAACAGATCCCGCCGACGCCGCTGATGGAGAAGCCGGTCGTCGAAGCACCGCCCGAGCAGAAGACCGAGCCGACGCCTCCCCCGCCCGAGCCTGCCAAGATCATTCCCGATCCGCCAAAGCCGGTGCCGGAAAAGCCCAGGCCGAAGCCGATACGCGCCGAGGTCAAGAAGAAGCCGAACGATACGCCGGCAGCGCCGCTGACCACTGCAGCACCGCGCGCAGAACGCATTGCGCCTGCAGCATCGGCGGCGGCGGCCGGTGCCTCGAGGGCAGCGTCAGCGTCTTACAATCAGCTCGTTCAATCACACTTGCAACGCTTCAAGCAATTTCCCCAGAGTGCACGCACCGGTCAGTCAGGCACGGCAGTCGTCAGGATCGCCTTTACACTCGATCGCAGCGGTCGCGTGCTGTCGTCCCGCCTCCTGGGATCGTCGGGAAATCAAGCGCTCGATGCCGAAACGCTCGCCATGGTTCGTCGCGCGCAGCCATTCCCGGCATTTCCGCCGGAGAAGACCGGCGGTACGGAGGCGTTCAATGTTCCCTTGAGATACGATCTTCGTTAGCGACTAACGAAGGTCATGACGCCGCGACCGGGCAGATATCACTGCACGGGATTAGCGCGCTCGAACTGGCGCAGCAATTTGTTGCCGCGCTCTGCTGCAGCATCGAGGGCCTCCTGCGCAGGTTTCTTGCCGCTGAAGGCCTGTTCCAACTCATCCTCGATGGCGTCGCGGATCAGCGTGAACGAGCCGAGGCGCAATCCCTTCGAATTTTCCGTGGGCGCCTTGAGCGTGATCTGTTCGATGGATTTCACGGTGCCGGGGTTGCGGTCGTAAAAACCCTGCTGGCGCGTGAGTTCATAAGCGGCGCGTGTGATCGGCAGGTAACCCGTCTTCTGATGCCAGGTCGCCTGCACTTCAGGCTGCGAAAGAAACGCAAAGAACTTCGCGACGCCCTTATATTCTTCGCGCGGGCGATCGCGCAGCACCCAGAGCGTTGCGCCGCCGATGATCGAATTCTGTGGCGCCGCCGTGACATCCGGCCAATACGGCATCATGCCATAGCCGACCTCGAATTTCGCATTGGCGAGAATGTCGGCGCGGGTGCCTGACGAACCCAGAAAAATCCCGCATTCGCTCTTCTGAAAGCGTGGCTCAGCCGCTGTCGCACGGCCGCTATAGTCGAAGACCTTGGTCTTCTGCCATTCGGCAAGTTGCGTAATATGCCGCACCATCAGCGGATTGTTGAAGGTGAGCACCGCATCCAACCCGCCAAGGCCGTTGGACTTGGTGGCCACCGGAATGTTGTGGAATGCCGAGAAGTTCTCGACATTGATCCATGATGGCCAAGCCGTGGTGAAGCCGCAAACCGCGCCTGCCGTCCGCAATCGCTTGGCAGCTGCGCCGAGTTCCGGCCATGTCCGCGGCGGCTCGTCCGGATTGAGCCCGGCGGCACGGAACAGATCCTTGTTGTAGTAAAGGATCGGCGTCGACGCATTGAACGGGAAGGACAGCATGTTGCCGGCCATGTCGGTGTAGTAGCCCGTAATGGCTGGCAGATAGGCTGACGGATTGAACGCCTCCGCCTGATCGCGCATCAGCTCATAGACGGGATAGGTTGCGCCTTTGGCGGCCATCATGGTGGCCGTCGCGATTTCGTTGACCTGGACGATGGCCGGCTGGCTGCGGGACCGGAAGGCAAAGATCGACGCCGTGACGGTCTCGGTATAGTTGCCCTTGTAGACCGGAACGATGCGGTAGCCCGTCTGCGTGGCGTTGAAATCCGCGGCCAGCTTTTCAACGTGCCGGCCGAGTTCTCCGGACATCGCGTGCCACCACTGAATGTCGGTGGCGCGTGCGGGCGTCGCCGTCTGGCTGACTGTCATCACGAGCGCGAGATATCCGAGCGCCGCCTTCAACTTCATTTCATTCTGCCCTTACAACGCCGTCGGCTGCCGGCCTGCTGTGCTATCATTCTTGTTGGGAGGCCAAAGCTTCCGCCGCCCAATAAAATAATGATTCCATTATAGTTTTGATCGAAATTGCCCCGCACGGTGGCGTTCACCGGACGCGATCTGCCGCAGCACTCTGTTGCGACTTCGCGGCATTCGGTTCAATCGGGACTGCGCCAGTTCAACCAGTTGTTGCAGGTTAATAGCCAGCACCGCCTGTATTTGCTACATTGAACTGTCTCGCAACCTCAACGAAACTCTTTCAGACTAGAAAAAACGAATTGCCGGGTTGCGACGCACGGCTGTCTCACCGATTGAACCTTTCGCAAGG
Organism: Tardiphaga robiniae; assembly: GCF_013359755.1. GTDB lineage: Bacteria > Pseudomonadota > Alphaproteobacteria > Rhizobiales > Xanthobacteraceae > Tardiphaga > Tardiphaga robiniae. The sequence goes on from NZ_JABMCJ010000094.1 coordinate 33,351, forward strand.
CCGAATGACACACCTGTGGTGACGAGCCCGCACAACGGAGTTTCTGAAGGACAGGACGAGCTGGCGGCGCGAGGCCGGACCGGCCTCGTCGCGGCTGTCCGTGCGATTCCGATCCGCTGGCGCATTTTGTCCATCGCAGCCCTGAACTCGGCGGTCGTCCTCGTCCTGGCGGGCTTGATCTGGAGTGGCTCGCGGGTGTTGTCCTCCGCCTGGGACGACGTGCGCCAGGTCCGACAGTCCGATCAGGTTCTGGCCCTGCTCGAGAGCGAGACCGGCCGGCTGCAGAACCTGATCCATCGCTATATCAATCAGCCCAGCCCCGAACTGTTCGCCGAAATCCTGCTGCTGCGCGAGGCTGTGCTTGGGACACTGAATACCCGTGCCTCGACCGACCCCATGCTGTCTGGCTCGGTCGCCGAGCTAGAACGCGTCACCGAGCGCTTCCTTAGCGGCTTCGGTGAATTGCGGACGCTTCAAACCACCATTGCCAAGACCTACGAAGAACAGGTGCTTGGGCCTGCCAAGGACATGGCGGGACTGTACTCCATCATCGAGGGCGCCACCGGCCAGCGCGACGCGCTGATCTGGCCGGCACTCGGCAAGTCGCGTGAGGCATTCACCGCGATGCTGGTCGCCGCCAACGCCTATTATCTGTCGCTGGCATCCGCCTCGGCCGAAGATGCACGCCGCAACACCGAGACGATCGAGCGTACGATCCCGGTCATGACCGACCTCGCCGACAATGATCTGCAGCGTATTGCGTTGCAGCGGCTCAAGGGACGCTCAGTTGCCCTCCGCCAGGGGCTCGCAAAACTGTCCGAACAACTCTCCAGCCGCACGGACCTGCTGCGCAATTCGATCGATGCCAGCCAGGCCGACACGATTGCTGCGATCGATGGCCTGTCCGTCAAGATGCGCCAGCGCGAGCAGTCCGCGCAGGCCACTTTCGACCGCACGCTGACGGCGATCTCCCGCAATGTCATGGTCATCGCCGCGGCCTTTCTTGGGCTGATCATCACCGCAGGCATCATCATCGCGCTGAGCATCCGCCTGCCGCTGCAGCAGATCATGGCCTCGATGCGCGCGATCACCTCGGGCGACTATGATCGCAAGGTCCAGGGCACGGCCGCCAAGGACGAGGTTGGCGCCATGGCCCGCGCCGTCGAGGTGTTCCGTGAGAACGCCGTCGCCAAGCGCGAAGCCGAGAACGAGCTGCGTGCATCGAAAGAGAAAGCCGAAAGCGCCTTGCTCGAACTAAATGCCGCACAGCAGAATTTGATCGACGCCGAACGGCTGGCCGCACTTGGCGGTCTAGTCGCCGGCGTGGCCCATGAGGTCAATAATCCGATCGGCATCAGCCTGACCGTGGCATCAAGCTTCGCGCGGCGCTCGGAAATGTTCGAGGCCGAACTGCGCTCCAATGCCCCGCTGCGGCGCTCGCAACTGGAAGAATTCGTCAAGACGTCACGCGATGCGGCGCAGCAACTGGTCGCCAACCTGCATCGCGCCGGCGAGCTTATTCAGTCCTTCAAACAGGTCGCCGTCGATCGGTCCCACGCCGAACGGCGGCAATTCAGCCTCTCCGAGGCCACCGATCAGATCATCGCCAGTCTGCGCCCCGTCCTGAAGAAGGCTCCGATCACACTGACGGTCGACGTGCCGGACGGGCTGATGATCGATGGCTATCCCGGGTCCTATGGCCAGATCCTGACCAATCTGTTCCTGAATGCGGCCAATCACGCATTTCCGGACGGCAAACCGGGCGCCATCGCTATCACCGCCAAGCCGCGCGGCACCGACGATATCGAGATCAGCTTCTCCGACAACGGCGCGGGCATGAGCCCGGACGTCCAGCGACAGGCTTTCGACCCGTTTTTCACCACCCGCCGCAACGAAGGCGGCACCGGCCTTGGCCTCCACATCGTTTACAATCTGGTGACCCAGCAGCTGGGTGGCCGGATGATGCTGGAGTCAAGACTGGGACAAGGCACGACATTTCGCATTATCATGCCGCGGGCCGCCACTGGCGCCGCTGGATCATTTGACGGGACTACGCAATGGCCGACCAGGACGATGTCCTCTACCTGATTGAAGACTCCGGTGATGTCCCGGAAGAATCCAATAACCGAAAATGGAAGATCGCGGTCATCGACGATGACCAGGCCGTGCATGAGGGCACGCGCTTCGCGCTGAGCGATTACACCCTGAACGGCCAGTCGCTGGAAATCCTGTCGGCCTATTCCGCTGCCGAAGGCCAGGCCCTGATGCGCGAGCATACGGATATCGCAGCCGTACTGCTCGACGTCATCATGGAGACGGATGCGGCCGGCCTCGAACTGGTCGAGTTCATCCGCAACGAGCTGCACAACGAAACCGTCCGCATCATCCTGCGTACCGGCCAGCCCGGCCAGGCGCCGGAGCGCCGCGTCATCGTCGACTATGACATCAACGATTACAAGGCGAAGACCGAACTGACCGCCGACAAGCTGTTCACCTCGCTGACGGCCGCGCTGCGCAGCTATCAGCAACTCGAACGCATGGTGCAGACACGGCGCGGCCTCGAAATCATCATCGACGCCGCCTCGACGCTCTATGATTTCAAGTCGATGCAGCGGCTTGCCGAAGGCGTGCTGACGCAGATCGCCTCGCTGCTGAATGTCGATTGCGCCGGCATTCTGGTGCTGCGCGATGGCGGCGTTGTCGGCGACGACTATGCCGTCCTCGCCGGATCAGGCTGTTACAGCCGCTTCATGGGTACCGCCACCGCGCAGTCGCTCGATCCGGACCTGCGCCAGATGGTCGAAGATGCCTTCAAGCGCCGCAAGCATGACTTCGCCGACCATCGGACGGCGCTCTATATTCGCACCGGCAGCGGCCGTGAGGTTGTCGTGCTGCTGCAGGCGGAGCGGCAATTGTCGGAGACAGACCGTTCTCTGGTTGAGATCTTCGGCAGTCGGCTGTCGATCGCCTTCGACAACGTGATCCTCTATCAGCAACTGCACGAGGCCAATACGCAGTTGGAAGACCGCGTGGCGCAGCGTACCCGCGCCCTGATGCAGGCCAATCGCCGGCTTTCCGCGCAGTGGCTGCGGCTGCAGCGGGCCAACGGCTTCAAGAACGAGATTCTGGGTACCGTCGCCCATGACCTGAAGAATCCACTCGGCGTGATCCTCGGCCGCACCGAGATGCTGACCGAGCTGATATCCGCGGGATCGCCGAAGGAAAACATCTCCGCGCAGGTCGATCACATTCGTGACGCCACCAAGCGACTGACCTCGATGGTCGATCACCTGATCTCCGACGCCATGGCGGACGCCTTCGATATCACCATCCGCCGTGAGCCGGTCGATCTGGCGACGCTGGTCCGGGACGTCGCTGAAGCGAATCGGCCGTCTGCGGTGAACAAGCAGCAGGACCTCTCCGTCTCGGCGCCGGATCACCACGATCTCACCATGTGCGATGCCGACCGGATGCGCGAAGCGATCGACAATCTCGTCAGCAACGCCATCAAATACAGCCCGATCGGCGGCAAGATCGCGCTGCTCATCACAGGCGATGCCGATTATGTCCGCATCAGCATCAGCGACGAAGGTCCCGGCCTGTCGCCGGAGGATCTCGACCGCCTGTTTGGTCGTTTCCAGCGGCTTTCAGCCAAGCCAACCGGTGGTGAAAGTTCAACCGGCCTCGGCCTGTCGATCGTCAAACGCATCATCGACATGCATGGCGGCGAGGTGAATGCACATAGCCCCGGCCAGGGCGCCACCTTCACCATCCTGCTGCCAGCCACCAGTGAGGGCCTGTCATGAGCCAGAGCCCGCATATCGTCGTCGTCGACGACGAAGCACCCGCCCGCGAGATGGTGGGCGACTATCTCAAGATGCACGGCTTTGCCGTGACCCTGTGCGACGGCGGCAAGAGCCTGCGCAGCGAGATCGAGACCAAGGTGCCGGATCTCGTGGTGCTCGACCTCAACATGCCCGAGGAAGACGGGCTCTCGATCATCCGTGACCTCAAGAGCCGCATCAACGTGCCGGTGATCATGCTCACCGCCACCGCAAGCCCGATCGACCGTGTCGTCGGCCTCGAACTCGGTGCCGACGATTACATCGCCAAGCCCTGCGAACTCCGCGAATTGATGGCGCGCATCCGCTCGGTCTTGCGCCGAAGCACGCCGGTGAAGGGCGCAGCAGCAGACGCAACGCCTGCCAAGGAGAGCAAGGATCATCTCGTGCGCTTCGGCACGAAATGGCTCGATCTGGAAGCGCAGGCCCTGCGCGATGATGAGGGCAACGAACATCCGCTGACAGCCTCTGAATTTGGCCTGCTCAAGGTATTCGCCGCGAATCCGAAGCGCGTGCTCTCGCGCGAACGGCTGCTCGAACTGGCCAATGCCCGCGATGCAGAGGCTTTCGACCGGGCGGTTGACCTACGGATCATGCGAATCCGCCGCAAGATCGAGCCCGATCCGACGAAACCCGCCGTGATCCGTACAATTCGCGGCGGGGGCTATTTGTTCTCCCCGGTGGGCGACAAGGCCTGAGCACCCCTTTTGGAATCTATCTCATTCAATTTACACGCATTTCACCTCTGAATGTTTCGTCGCAAACCCTGCGATGAAACAATTCTCCGGTTCCATGAAACCATTTTCCGCTTTTGAAGCAGACGCCCTGAAACCGGGGCTCCTTAACAATCCTCCCAACGAAGCCGCAACGCGGTCTCTTACGGGAGTTAGTCATGCAGAACGTCATCGCCCTCAATGCCGCCGGTCAGCAGGGTATCATTACGGCCCGCGCCACCTCGGATGAGATGCTGCTGGAGAATATCGCCAGCGGCGACCGCACAGCGATGCACACGCTTTATGCCCGACACAATGTGCGGGTCTATCGCTTCGTTCTCCGCATGCTGCGCGACACGTCGGCGGCGGAAGATCTGGTCAGTCAGGTATTCCTCGACGTGTGGCGGACCGCCAGCCAGTTCGAAGGCCGCTCGCAGGTCTCCACCTGGCTGTTGTCGATCGCACGCTTCAAGGCACTGACCGCGCTACGCCAGCGTAAATATGAAGACATCGACCAGGACGATGTCATGGAAATCGCCGACCAGGCCGATACACCTGAGGCATCGCTCGATCGCAGCCGCACCAGCGCCATTCTTCGCGCCTGTGTCGCCAAGCTGTCGCCGGCGCATCGCGAGATCGTCAACCTCGTCTACTATCATGAGAAGTCAGTGGAAGAGGTCGCCGGCCTGATCGGCATTCCCGCGTCGACGGTGAAGACCCGCATGTTCTACGCCCGCAAGCAGCTCGCCGATCTCCTGAAGACCGCCGGCATCGACAGTATCGCAGCGTAATCTGCCCGTTCCTTTTGCTCCAACGTTCCAGACGTCAGTTCGCGTAAACCTCCCCACCTCCAGCGACCCGGACGGGATGCCCCCCTCCGGGTCGTATTCTGTTTGGAGCTACGGCTTTGTCATCGTCGGCGGACGCACGAACTTCCGCATCGACCTGCGCAATACATCTGACAAAATTGGACAAATTGTCTACGAGTCCAACGGCGAACGCCAATGTGGGCAGATGGACAGCCTTTTCAAGACGTTGCCGAATCCGGGCGACCAACTAACAAAGACCTCGCGCAGTTTCGCCCGCGCGCTCCGCATGATAGAACACGTCCAGACTACACATGGACGAATGCAGATGTTCGAAGGCTTTGACCCTGTCATACTGGCCCGAGCGCAATTTGCGTTCACGATGTCATTTCACATCATCTTTCCCGCGTTCTCCATCGGGCTAGCGAGCTATCTCGCCGTGCTCGAAGCGCTCTGGTTGTGGACCGGGCGCGACGTCTTCCTCAACCTGTTCAATTACTGGCTCAAGATCTTCGCCGTTGCCTTCGGTATGGGCGTGGTCTCAGGCATCGTGATGTCCTACCAGTTCGGCACCAATTGGTCGGCCTTCTCCGACAAGGCAGGACCGATCATCGGCCCGCTGATGGCCTATGAAGTCCTCACCGCCTTCTTCCTTGAGGCTGGTTTTCTCGGCGTCATGCTGTTTGGCCTCAACCGCGTCGGTCCAAGGCTGCATTTCTTCGCTACGCTGATGGTCGCGATCGGCACGTTGTTTTCGGCGTTCTGGATTCTCTCGGCTAATTCCTGGATGCAGACGCCGACCGGCTACACTATCAACGCTGCCGGCCAGTTCGTTGCCGCCGACTGGTGGAAGGTGATTTTTAATCCGTCCTTCCCGTATCGTCTCGTGCATATGGTGCTGGCGGCCTATCTCACCACGGCTTTCGTTGTGGGCGCGGTCGGTGCTTGGCATCTGCTCAAGGATACGCGCCTGCCCGGCCCACGCGTGATGTTCTCCATGGCGATGTGGATGGCGACACTGGTCGCACCACTGCAGATTCTTGCCGGCGATCAGCACGGCCTCAACACGCTTGAGCACCAGCCAACCAAGATCATGGCCATGGAAGGCCATTTCGAGAGCCATCCCCATGGCGCGCCGCTGATCCTGTTCGGTCTCCCGAGCCAGGCCGAAGGCAAAGTGAACTACGCCATCGAGATACCCAAGCTCGGATCACTGATCCTGAAGCACGACCTCAATGCGCCGATGGCCGGGCTCGATACTGTTCCGCGCGAAAACTGGCCGCCGGTGCCGGTGACGTTCTGGTCGTTCCGCATCATGGTCGGCATCGGCTTCCTGATGCTGGGACTGGGACTGCTGAGCCTCTACATGCGCTTCCGCGGCAAGTTCTATGAGTCGCGTTTGCTTCACAGCTTTGCGCTGGCGATGGGACCGGCCGGATTCATCGCCGTGCTGGCCGGCTGGGTCACCACCGAAACGGGGCGGCAACCGTTCACGGTGTTCGGCCTGCTGCGCACCAGCGACTCGGTCTCGCCGCTGGCGGCGCCAGCCGTTGCGTCGTCGCTGATCGCCTTTGCCATCGTCTATTTCCTGGTCTTCGCCGCCGGCACGATCTATCTGCTCCGGCTCATGGCCGTGCCGCCACATCATGATGAGCAAGGCCCGGCCGGCAACGTCCCGAGTCGCGCGGCGGGCATTACCCCGGCTGTGGGCGCAACCGCATCGGGGCGCACATCATGATCGATATCGCGGTCGTCTGGGCCTTCATCATCGCCTTTGCCGTGTTCGTCTATGTCGTGATGGACGGCTTCGATCTCGGCCTCGGCATGCTGTTTCCACTCTTCCCGAAGAAGGAAGACCGTGACGTCATGATGAACTCGGTCGCTCCGGTCTGGGACGGCAACGAGACCTGGCTGGTGCTCGGCGGCGGCGGGCTGATGGCGGCGTTTCCGCTGGCCTATGCGGTGCTGATGCCGGCGCTCTATACGCCGATGATCGTGATGCTGCTGGGGCTGGTGTTTCGCGGCGTCGCCTTCGAATTCCGCTGGCGCACCACGCGCGAGCGCAATCTGTGGGACATTGCCTTTGCCGGCGGCTCGCTGATGGCCACGCTGGCGCAGGGCGTGGCGCTTGGCGCTATCCTACAAGGCATCGTTGTCAATGGTCGCCACTATGGCGGCGGCTGGTGGGACTGGCTGACACCGTTCAGCGTCCTGACCGGACTCGCACTGATGGCCGGCTACGGTCTGCTCGGCGCAACCTGGCTGGTGTTGAAGACCGAAGGCACATTGCGCGATCAGGCCTATCGTCTGAGTTGGTGGCTGCTATTCGCCATGCTCGCCGCCATCGGTCTCGTCAGCATCGCGACGCCATTTCTGGATGCCGAATATGCAAGGCGCTGGTTCGCCTGGCCCAACATCATCCTGACGGCGCCGGTGCCGATTGCGGTTGCTGCCATCACAGCGCTCTTGATGCGAAGCCTCGCGGCCAAACAGGATTACCGGCCGTTCTTCCTGTCGCTGGCGCTGTTCGCACTGTCCTATGCCGGATTGGGCATCAGCATGTGGCCCTATATCGTGCCGCGCAGCATCACCATCTGGCAGGCCGCGTCGCCCGACAACAGCCTGCATTTCATGAGCTACGGCGTCGCCGTGCTGGTTCCCATCATCCTCGGCTACACCGCCTGGGCCTATTACGTGTTTCGTGGCAAGGTTCGCGCCGGCGCGGGCTATCACTGATGACACCTGCGTCGCAGCAAAAGCCCGGCTCTTTGGGCAAGCGCCCGCTGATACAGCGCCTGTTGTGGTTTGTTGCGCTGTGGCTGGGCGGCGTCGCCAGTGTGACCCTCGTCAGCTACGTGCTGCGACTGTGGATCGCACCGAAATAGACGCGGTGACCTTTAATCAAATCGTCACCCGCGGACGGCAAATATGCCGGCGACTCACGATGTCCGCGCGCGGACCGTCGCCATGCCCGCTGATTTCATGGTTCCCGTGATTTGGCTGGGATGATACAGAATATCGACGCGAAACCGGAGATGCCTGCGATGATCAACATCCGCCGCCTGCTTGGCTTTCAACTCGTCGCCGCAGCCAGCCTGATGTTGTCGATCACGCAAGGCCTCGCCCAGCAACCGCGTCCGGATGTCGGCGACGAGCCCGGGCTGATTGCCGACGACTCCGTTCAGCTTGAACCGGAGTTCCAGAAGCAGATGGTGCTGTACCGCACCACCGAGGCGCCGGGCACCATCATCATCGCCACCTCCGAGCGCCATCTCTATGTGGTGCAGGGCAATGGTCGCGCGCTGCGATACGGCATCGGCGTCGGCCGCGACGGCTTCCAGTGGCAGGGCCTCCTGAAAATCTCGCGCAAGGCGGAGTGGCCGGACTGGACGCCGCCGCCGGAAATGATCGCGCGCCAGCCTTACCTTCCTCGCTTCATGGCGGGCGGCCCCGGCAATCCGCTCGGCGCCCGCGCGCTCTATCTCGGCGCCACCGTCTATCGCATCCACGGCACCAACCGGCCCGACACCATCGGCACCGCTGTATCGTCCGGCTGTTTCCGGCTGGTCAATGCGGATGTCGCCGACCTCTATGAGCGGATTCCGGTGGGCACCAAGGTCATCGTGCGGCAGAAGCCTGAAATCTGATCTGCGCCTCGCCGCGCAGCTCTTCGATCCAGTTTTTCTCTGACATATTTTTCTCTGACGACGGGGCGGACTTCGCATGGGGATGAAGCGGACTTTCACGACCGGGCTGGCCATCGGCCTGGTGGTTGCCACTGCAGTGGCTGCGGCTGCGATCACCTATGAGCGCTACGACACCAAGACGCTGAAGCGCACTGTCAAGCGCGACGCCGTATTGTGCGGCGTGAACACTGGCCTGCCCGGCTTCTCGTCGCCGGATGCGCAGGGCACCTGGACCGGCTTCGACGTTGACTTCTGCCGCGCCGTTGCCGCCGCGATCTTCAACGATCCGAAGAAGGTGACCTTCGTCCCGCTCGACGCCTCCGATCGCTTCAAGGAGCTGCAGAGCCGCAAGGTCGACATCCTGTCGCGCAACTCCACCTGGAGCATGTCGCGCGAAACCAATTACGATCTCTATTTCCCGGCCGTATCCTATTATGACGGCCAGGGCTTCATGGTGCCGAAGTCCCGCAAGATCGATTCCGCGCTGGAACTCGATGGCAGCAAGGTCTGCGTCCAGGACGGCACCACGACCGTGCTGAATCTCGCCGACTACTTCCGCAGCAACAACATCAAATACACCGAAGTGAAGTTTCCGAAGCTCGACGAAGTCCTCAAGGCCTATAATTCCGGCCAGTGCGACACTTTTACGGCGGACGCCTCGCAGCTCTATGCGCTGCGCCTGACCATGAGCAAGCCTGACGATCATCTGATCCTGCCCGACGTCATCTCCAAGGAGCCGCTGGCCCCCGTGGTGCGCCAGCGTGACGACGACTGGATGATGATCGTGAAGTGGACGCTCTACGCCATGATCAATGCCGAGGAGCTTGGCATCACCTCGAAGAACATCGACGAAGCCCTGAAGTCCAAGAAGCCCGACGTGATGCGTCTGGTCGGCACCGAAGGCGCCTATGGCGAAGACCTCAGCCTCTCCAAGGACTGGGCTGCCCGCATCATCCGCCATGTCGGCAATTACGGCGAAGTCTATGACCGCAATATCGGCGAAGGCTCGAAGCTGAAGATTCCGCGCGGGTTGAACCAGATCTGGAGCGCCGGCGGCATTCAGTACGCCCCGCCGATCAGGTAGGTACTTAACCTCTCCCCGCATCTTGCGCGGAGAGAGGTCGACCCGGCAGAGCGCAGCGACGCCGGGGCGGGTGAGGGGCATGGCACAGGGCCAGCGCCAATCTCACACTCTCGAAGCAAAGAATTCCACGGGAAGCTTCGGCGCCCATCATCGGAGCGATCCGATGAACTGCCTATAAGGCGCGCGCCTGCCATGCCCCTCACCCGCCGCGAAGACGCGGCGACCTCTCCCCGCAAAGCGCGGGGAGAGGTTAAGAGCGCCCGCCTCAATAATTCTTCAGCCGCGCCAGTTGGTCCGCGTGATAATTACTGTCCCCCAGCAATTCCTGGCAGACCCGCGCGCGCTTCATGAAGAAGCCGATATCGAACTGGTCGGTCATGCCCATGCCGCCATGCATCTGCACGCCTTCCTGCACAGCCAGCGTCGCCGTGGTGCCGGCCTTGGCCTTGGCGACGGCAATCGCGGCCGGCGCCGTCGGTGCGCCGTCATCGATCAGCTGCAGTGCCTTCAGCACGGCCGCACGCGTGACTTCGATCTCGGTATAGAGATGCGCGGCGCGATGTTGAAGGGCCTGGAATTCACCGATCAGCTTGCCGAACTGCTTGCGCTCCTTGAGATAGGTCACGGTGCGGCCGAACACTTCGTCTGACAGCCCGACCATCTCCGCCGCGACGGCGCCGCGGCCGATATTCAGCACGCCATCCAGCAATGCCCCGCCCTGATCGACATCGCCGAGCACGCTGTCGGCGGTAACCTCGACATTGTCGAACGTGATCCGCGCTGCATTGTGCGAATCCACCATCGCGGTGCGCTCGAGCGCGATACCCTTGGCCTTCGGATCGACCAGAAACAGCGTGAGGCCGTCGCGCTCACCCGGCGCACCTGCGCTGCGCGCCGCGACGATCAGGAGATCGGCGGTGTGGCCATCGACGACAAAGGCCTTCGCGCCGTTCAGCTTGAAGCCATTGCCGGAGCGCGCGGCCTTCATCGCCGTTTGCAGCGGACGATGCTTCGCGCCTTCGTCGATGGCCAGCGCCGCCAGCAGCGCGCCATTGGCGATTTTTGTCAGGTATTCCGACTTCTGCGCGTCGCTGCCCCGATTCAGCGCCGAGACGCCCAGCACAGCCGTGGAGAAGAATGGCGACGGCATCAGCGTGCGGCCGATCTCTTCCATCACGACGCCGGCTTCGACGGCGCCGAGCCCGCTGCCGCCGAACGCGTCCGGCACCAGCAATCCGGCAAATCCCATCTCGGAAAACGCGCGCCAGTAGTCGCGCGAGAACCCGGTCGCATCCTTGCTATCGCGGAGCTGCCGGAAATGGCTGACCGGCGCCTTGTCGCCGATAAAGCCGCGGGCACTGTCGCGCAGCATGGTCTGTTCTTCGTTGAGGAGGAGAGGCATGGGTGTGATCCGAAATTTGATGAGAGCTGAGGTGGTAGTTGCTCGTCATTGCGAGGAGCGAAGCGACGCGGCAATCCAGAAACAACAAAGGAAGGAAGAACTGGATTGCTTCGCTGCGCTCGCAATGACGGTGGAGGGGCCGGCGTGTTACGCCCCCGGTAAATCCAGAATGCGTTTGGCAACGATCCCCAGCATCACCTCGCTGGTGCCGCCTTCGATCGAATTCGCCTTGGTACGCAGCCACGCCCGCGGACGTGCGCCTTCATGCGAGCGCTGGCTTTCCCATTCCAGCGCATCGATGCCGCCCGATGACATCAGGATTTCATGGCGGCGCTTGTTGAGTTCGGTGCCGTAATATTTCATCGCCGACGAAAACGCCGGATGCGCCTGACCGGCTTTCGCCAGATCGACCGCGCGCTCTGCCGCACAGGCCAATGCGGCCTCGTCGACTTCGAAACTTGCTATCTGTCCGCGTAGCATCGCTTCATCGAGACGGCCCTGCGCATCAGCGCCGATGGAGTCGGCAGCGACCTGGCCAAGCGGTCGGCCGGCGCCGCGCTCGCCCATGCCGGAGATCATCGCGCGCTCATGCTGCAGCAGATATTTCGCCACGTCCCAGCCGCGATCGACGGTGCCGAGCACATGCGACTTCGGCACGCGAACATTGTCGAAGAAGGTCTCGCAGAATGGCGACTTGCCGGAGATCAGCAGGATCGGCTTGGTCGAGACGCCCTTCGACGTCATGTCGAACAGGATGAAGGAGATGCCGTCATGCTTCTTGCCGGATGCGTCCGTGCGCACCAGGCAGAATATCCAGTCGGCGTAATTCGCGTAGGACGTCCAGATCTTCTGGCCGGTGATGAGATAATCATCGCCGTCGCTCTCGGCGCGCGTCTGCAGCGAGGCGAGATCGGAGCCGGCATTGGGTTCGGAATAGCCCTGGCACCAGCGGATCAGGCCTGCGGCGATCTTCGGCAGATGCTCCTGCTTTTGGGCGTCGGTGCCATATTTCAGCAGCGCCGGCCCAAGCATCGAAATGCCGAACGACACCAGCGGCAGACGGGCCGAGATCGCAGCCATTTCCTGGCGCAGGATCTTCGTCTGTTCGCCGTCGAGGCCGCCGCCGCCATATTCCTTTGGCCAATGCGGCACGGTCCAGCCCTTGTCGCGCATCCGTTCGAACCAGACCCGCTGCGGCTCGGATGAGTACTTCGCATTGCGACCGCCCCAGAACGTATCCTCATCCGAACCCATCGGCCTCCGCATCTCCGGCGGGCAATTGGCCTCAAGCCAGGCGCGCGTCTCGCTGCGAAATTGATCGAGATCCGACATCAGCGTTTCCATCCATTTTGTGCGCGGGATGCCGAGCATCCGCAATGTTGTTGGGCGAAGCTTACTCGCCACTTCGTGGAATTCAATGGCCTGCTGCAAAGCGGAAGTAGTCAGGCTCGCCATTCCGGTGTATCGCCAAAGGACAACGAGCAAAAACACACGAGGAAACAACATGCGTCTCAAGTGGCTTTCGCCTGGCGAAATGTCTCCCGACCAAAAGTCCATCTATGACGAGTCGATCGCCAGCAAGCGCGGACGCCCACCGGAGCCTATGATGGCCTGGCTCGCCAGCCCGAACATGGCCCGGCACGCGACCCGCCTCGGCGCGTTTCTGCGCTACGACACCACGCTAACACCCGCGCATGCCGAACTGGCGATCCTCGTCACCGCGCGGCACTGGACCGCGCATTTCGAATGGTATGCGCACAAGAAGATGGCACTCGACGGCGGCCTCGATCCCGCCATCATCGAAGATATCAAGAACCGTCGCACGCCGAGTTTCAGCGAGAAGAAAGCGCGGGTGATCTATGACGTCGCCAAGTCGCTGCACGAGGCGCAGGGCCTGTCCAAGCCGCTCTATGACGAAGCCACCGAGACCTTGGGCGCACAGGGCCTCGTCGAGATCATCGGGCTGTGCGGCTACTACACCATGGTCTCGATGACGCTGAACACCTACGAGTTCGGCCTGCCGGACGGGCTGGTGTCCGAGCTTGCATAGCCGACGTTCCTTGGGATGAGTAAAGCGCGGCGAAACCCATCAATCCAATTCTCGGAAACGATGGGTTTCGCGAAGGTGCTCTACCGATCCTGCGATCGCGTGACTAGATCGTCCTGAGCGTCACACCATTCAGGAGCTTCGACATGCCCGACCCCACCACGCCGATCCCCGCAGGCACACGGATCGGGCATGTTCACCTGAAGGTTGCCGATCTTGATCGCGCGCTTGGCTTTTACCGCGACGTCCTCGGCTTTCAGGTCAAGCAACGCTATGGCGATCAGGCTGTCTTCATCGCCGCCGGCAATTACCATCACCACATCGGCCTCAACACCTGGGAGAGCAAAGGCGGCCAGCCGCCTGCGCCCGGCACGACAGGTCTTTTCCATACCGCGATCCTGTATCCCACCCGCGCCGCATTGGCCGACGCGCTGCACCGCGTGCTCTCGGCCCGCATACAGCTTGACGGCGCCAGCGACCACGGCGTCAGCGAAGCGCTGTATCTGCGCGACCCCGACCAGAACGGCGTCGAACTGTATTGGGATCGCCCGGAGGCAGACTGGCCACGGAATGGCGATGGCGGCATCGCGATGTTTACCAAGCGGCTGGATGTTGAGGAGCTGCTGAAGCAGCGGCAGACATAAACTCAGTCCTCATCCTGAGGAGCCGCGCCCCTTCGCGCGGCGTCTCGAAGGATGTGCCAAGCAGCTCATGGTTCGAGACGGCGCTACGCGCCTCCTCACCATGCGGTTAGAGCTTTGCTCTTCCGCCCCCGCACCATTATCAATACTGCTGCGGCCACCTGCAACGCCATGCAGACATAAAACGGCACGGCGTAACTGCCCGAAAGATCGCGCAGCCAGCCGACGATGCCCGGACCGAAAGCGTAAGTGACCTGCGTCGCCGCCGTGATCAGGCTGACCAGCACCCCGAACGAGCGTGCGGCAAATTCGCGCTGCACGATCAGCGCTGGCAGCGTGATCAGATTTCCAACCGAAAAGCCGAACAACGCGCAGGCGAAGAACACCAGCGCTTCGTTGCGCGAATTGATAATTATCGCAAGCGCCGTTGCCTGGCTGAGAAACGATAGCGCCGATGCCAGTCGCTGATTGAGCCGATCTATCACTGTCGAGAACAGCACGCGGCCAACCACCGCCATCAGCGTCAGCAGCGATACCGCGGCTGCCGCGCGCTCGCGGCCGATCACCGGATCGAGAAACGAGATCAGGTGAACGATGAAGCCGACCTGCGCAAATAATCCGAACGCAAAAGCAATGGTGAGCGTCAGGAACGCCACGTCGCGCATCGCCTCCGCGCGAATCCGTGTCGACGATGGCGCGCTAGCCGCAGCGGCAACACCGTCCGGTGTGGCGGGTGCTGCGCGATGCGGCGGATGGCCGACGAAGATGATGATCACCGGGACGAGCAGCACAAGCATCGCGATCGCTGCTGCGATAGTCGCGCCGCCAAAGCCGAATGCATTGCTCGCCGTCACCATCAGAGGCACGCCGACGATGCCGCCGAAACTCGCGCCATTCAGCGCAAGGCTGATGGCCATGCCGCGCTTCTTGTCGAACCACAGACCAAGCGTGTTGGTGATGGCGCCAAGGCTGGTGCCGGCCCACCCGAAGGCGAGCAGCACATTCACCGCATAAAGTTGCCAGGGCGACGTGATCTGTCCGAGCAGGATGGTGGCGAAAGCCATTACGCCGACACCGGCCAGCAAACAGTTACGCGGCCCGAGCGCGCGCATCGCTTCGCTTACGAATGCGACCAGCAATGCGCCGACGAGATAGAAGAAGGTCGTGGCCGTTGCGATGGTCGAGGCCGGCCAGCCATGCACGCGCTGAAGTTCCGCGAGATAGACGCTCTGGCCATAGAAGCCGAGCGCCCAGCCGAATGTCGCGAGCAGGAAACAAACACCGACGATACGCCAGCCGTCGTAACGAGCGGATGTCTCGTCATTTACCTCGGGCTTCTTCGGCCCAGTCGGAGTCGCGTCCATTCCGGATCTGCTTTCATTACGTTTCGTCCATCATGCTGCTCTGCGACAACACGCCGCGCTGATGTACCACCGTGATTAGAATTAACCACCCGTTTTACGGACCAAAACGCTTTTGGATTAACTTCACAATCAAGCCATTCAAATCTTCACACCCTTGGCAGCTGCATTCGGCAGCGCCATATGGTATCGTATTGGATATGGAGGATTTTGAACCGTGAATGCGCTTGCCGAAGTGACTGAACAGACCGACCGCTCGCTCCTGATCGTGGAGGACGACAAGCCGTTTCTGGAGCGTCTTTCGCGTGCGATGGAAACGCGGGGCTTCACGGTCACATCCTGCGACTCCGTTTCCGAAGGTCTCGCCCAGATCAGCAAATCGGCGCCCGCTTTTGCCGTAGTCGATCTTCGTCTCGGTGACGGCAACGGCCTCGATGTCGTGTCGGCGCTGAAGCAACAGCGTCCCGATGCGCGCGCCATCGTACTCACCGGCTATGGCAACATCGCCACCGCCGTGACGGCGGTGAAGATGGGTGCTGTCGACTATCTGTCGAAGCCGGCCGATGCCGACGACGTCGTTGCAGCGCTGCTTGCGATCGACAATGACAAGTCCGAACTGCCGAACAACCCGATGTCGGCCGACCGCGTGCGCTGGGAGCACATCCAGCGCATCTATGAGATGTGCAACCGCAACGTCTCGGAAACCGCACGTCGTCTGAACATGCATCGCCGTACGCTGCAGCGCATTCTCGCCAAGCGCGCGCCGCGCTAAGCCTTCTTTAAAAGCTAGATTTCGTTTGGCCAGGCTGCATGACCTTGAGGGTCGTGCAGCCTGTTCAGTCTGTGCGCCGCGGTCATCGCGAAGCGGAGCATCATGCCCTTGCGCGTCGGCGCCGGCAGCCGGTGCTCCGGTGCATCGCAATGAACATGCGCGCCATAGGCATCCGCCACGATCAGGCCTGTGTCAGCGGGAAAAATCTCGCAGGGCAGATCCTGCGTGAAGGCGAAGAACAGCCGGTCGCAATGCGCGCGATACTCGGGCCATTTCTGATCAGCCCGCAAATCCTCCAATGACGATTTGATCTCGACGATCCAGACATCCCCGCGCTCGTTCAGCGCGACCAGGTCCGCCCGCCGCCCGGACGGCAATGATAGTTCGCTGACGCATGAGAATCCCAGCGACCGCAGCAACCTTGTGGTTCCGCGCGCAATCGCCAGTGCCGTCTCCGACTGACGACGATCGAAAATCAGCGCGGGCGTGTGAACGGCGTTCGATTCCATGGCGACAAACTTAGCCGATTTCGGCGGGGCCGCACATCACGTCTCCCGCCGGAAGGCCGCATGAACGTCGTAAGCCGACCACAGGATTTCCGCAAGCGACGACATGCGCCGAAAGCCATCGCTGCAGCCCGGATTACGGAGATATCCCATGAGCTTAGCCCATATCGGCCGCGTCATCCTGATCGCCGCTGCCGCAACTTTGCCGCAAGCGATTTTCGCCGGTTCCGCGCAGGCAAAGCCGACCGTCGAAGTCGCCTTCGTGCTCGACACAACCGGTTCCATGAGCGGGCTGATCGAAGGCGCCAAGCGCAAGATCTGGTCGATCGCAACCACAATCCTCGACAGCAATCCCGACGCCGACATCCGCATGGGCCTCGTCGCCTATCGCGACATCGGCGACGACTACGTGACCAAGACCTTCGACCTCACCACCGACATCCAGGATCTCTATGGCAACCTGCTTCAGGTCCGGGCGCAGGGTGGCGGCGACTGGCCGGAAAGCGTCAACGAGGCGCTCGATGTCGCCGTCAACAAGCTGCAATGGACCAAGGGTAACGATGTCAGGCGTATCGTCTTCCTGGTCGGCGACGCACCGCCGCATATGGATTATCAGCAAGACACGAAATACACGACCACGCTCGAAGTCGCGAAGCAGAAGGACATCATCGTCAACGCTGTTCTGGCAGGCGCTGCCCGCGATACGGAGAAGGTCTGGCGCGACGTTGCCCAGCGCGGCGACGGCCGTTTCATCGCAATCCCGCAGGATGGCGGCCAGATCGTCATCATCGAGACGCCCTATGACGAAGAGATCATCATCCTGCAGAACGACATCAACAAGACGGTGATCCCTTACGGCCCCCGCGCACTGCAGAAGCACACCGAGAACAAGACACGACAGCTCTCGGAAGTCGCAGCGGCGGCGCCCGCCTCGGCAACGGATATGGCAAGCTACATCAACAAGCGCGCGAAAGTGTCGTCGGAAGCCGTCACCGGCGGCGGCGACCTCGTCAGCGACGTGTCCGCCGGCAAGCAGAAACTCGACAGCGTGAAGGAGGATGAATTGCCCGAGGCCATTCGCAAATTGTCGCCACAGCAGCGCGCCGATGAACTCGGCAAGCAAATGAAAGATCGCAAGGCGCTGAACGACAAGCTGACCGCGCTGGTGGCCAAGCGCGATGCATACCTCATGACCCAGCGCGACAAGGCGCCGGCCAAGGCGTCGTCCTTCGACCGCGAGGTGGAGGCGACGCTGAAGGTGCAGTTGAAGAAGTAGAACGCGGTCGTCCTTCCTCCCCTCTCTCCCAGCGCAGCGAAGCTGCGCGCCGTGGGAGAGGGTGCCTGAGCGAAGCGAAGGCGGGAGAGGGCCTTGAGCGAGCGCCCCCTCTCCCGTCTCGAACTGCTTCGCAGTTCGATCCACCCTCTCCCACCAGTCGCGGCTGCGCTGCGCCCCCGGGGAGAGGGGAAGAAGAAACCGCCCAAATTCCTCTTTTCTCGCCCGCAAAAATCAGCATTGTGGCGCGATGACAGATGAAACCGAACATAAAGCCCAGGCCGGCGGCACCATCATTCCGGTGACCCTGTTTCAGCAGAACTGCATGTTGCTGTGGGATGAGACCACGCGGCAGGCCGTGGTGATCGATCCCGGCGGCGACGTACCGCTGATCCTGGACGCCATTGCCAAGGCCAATGTGAAGGTCGAACAGATTTGGCTCACCCATGGCCATATCGACCATGTCGGCGGTGCCGACGAGCTGCGCGAAACGCTGAAGGTCGAAATCATCGGCCCGCATGTCGCCGATACGTTCCTGCTCGAACACGTCGAGGACAGCGGCGCAAAATACGGCATGACGGGCACCCGCAACTTCATGCCTGACCGCTGGCTCAATGAAGGCGACACCGTCAGCGTCGGCGGTCTGACCTTCGACGTATTGCACTGCCCCGGTCATTCGCCCGGCAGCGTCGTATATTACAGCAAGGCGATGAAATTCGCCCATGTCGGCGACGTGCTGTTCGCAGGCTCCATCGGGCGGACCGATTTCCCCGGCGGCAGCCATGAGACATTGATCAATTCGATCACGACCAAGCTGCTGCCGCTTGGCGACGATGTCGGCTTCATCTGCGGTCATGGCCCCGGCTCCAGCATCGGCCAGGAGCGCATGACCAACCCGTTCCTCACTGGTCAGGCCTGATCCCGCCATGAGCGACGACAGGGCTTCCGGGGAGCAAGGAGCGCTTTCCAAGCACATCCTGCCGAGCTCCGGAACGATGATCGGCGTCTGCGCGACGCTGATAGGACTGGTCAAGATCATGGAGCCGCAGATCGGCCCCAGCCGGGTCGATGAATATTCGGCCATCGCCTCGCTGTTCTTCCTCGCCAGCGCGGTCGCGTCCTACACATCGATGCGGAAGTCGCAAAACCGCCAACTCAGCGAGCGCTGCGAGTCGATTGCCGATCAGTGCTTTCTGGGAGGCCTCGTCGCGATCACGGTAATCATTCTGTTTTTCGCCTACGAAGTCATCTAGCCAGATTAGTCGGCTCGAGCGGGATCGGCCCAGTCTTCGATCTGCGATGCCGCAATGGTGCGCTTGGGTTGATATGGATTGAGTGTGCCGGCTGTAGCGGTCCAGCCTTTGGCCAGGATTTCCCGGGCGAACAGTTTTGCATCGATTTCGGATTTGAAGGTCCTGGTCGTACGCACACCGTTTGTCGCACGAGTATCGGACTTCACGGATTTGTCGGGGCCAAACGCCACGTACCAGATATCGGGCTTCGTCATCATGGTGTAGTAACGCGAATTGTGACGAAAAGTTGCATCTCGTGTGGCATGCTCGAGCTTGGCAGGCCTTACCTCTTGGTCGTATGCCGCGGCTCGACGATATCCGATACCAGGCCGAGCTTCTCCAGCAGGCGGATCGTCAGATAGGTGGTATCGAACTCCCACCAGCGATGGCCATGGCGCGCGGAGCGCTGATCGGCGTGATGGTTGTTATGCCAGCCCTCGCCATGGGCGAGGTAGCCAATGAACAGATTATTGCGGCTGTCCTCATCGGTCGCGTAGTTGCGATAGCCCCAGATGTGGGTGACCGAGTTGACCGCCCAGGTCTGATGCCAGACGAAGACGGTTCGCACGAAGACCGCCCAGATGACGATGCTCAAAGCGAACTGCACGGCCTCGGCCCATGAGCCGCCCCACAGCAGTTTGCCGGCCAGGCCCGCAAAGAAGAAGACGTTGATCTGGATGAGCAGGATCTTCAGCTGCCAGAGATTGCGCTCCAGCGCGACATAGAACGGATCGCGCAGGACGTCCTTGGCATATCGTTCATAGATGCCGAGGCGGGACAGGTCCGGGTTCTTCACCAGCAGCCAGCCCATATGGCCCCAGAAGAAGCTGGCAAGCGGGCTGTGTGGGTCCGGCTGCTCGTCGGACTTCTCGTGATGACGGCGATGGATGGCAACCCAGCGCGCCGGCGTATCCTCGGCGCAGCAGATCGCCACGACAACGAAAGCGTGCTCCAGCCATTTCGGACACTTGAAACCACGATGCGTCAGCAACCGGTGATAACCGATATTGATGCCGATGAGGCCGAACAACCGCGCTGCGATGACCGCCACAATCACCGCTGTCCAGTTGAAGAACATCGGCATCAGCGCGAGTAGTGCGAGTGCGTGAAAGGTGGCGATGGTGAGCGTGTTGAGCCAGTCGATGCGATAGGGCTGCACGCCGTCCGGCAAAGCGAGACCTGTCTCGGTACGATCGGCAAGGGGAATGTCCAGTGCGATGGCAGGGGCGATCTGATCGCGATTGCTGGTGGCCATCGTTCTCCGCATCCGGGCGATTGATCGCCGCGTGGTGCTCGTGTGATTCCCCGGCACTTCTCTACGCGAGAACATCGGCGCTGACTACAGATACGCCGCAGGCCATAGATGGAACAAAACGGGCCGCCTGAAGGCGGCCCGTTCGAAAAGTCATTTATTGATCGGCTTAATCGATCACTTCCACGATGCGATGGGTGCGCGGCTCGACGAGAACCGTGCGACCATTGACCACGGTGTAGCGGTATTCACGGGCGGAATTGTATTCTGCCGGAACCTCGTAATAGGTCACGCCGCTCTCAGGCAGCACGGCACCGACACGAACTTCGTTGCTATAGGTGTAGGATGGGCGACGCTGTTCCACGACATAGCTGCGGAACCGCGGACGATCGTCGACACCGAGCACGCCGGCTACGCCGCCGACGACACCACCGATGGTGCCGCCTACGATAGCGCCCACAGGACCAGCTGCGCGCTCGCCATCGCGCGCACCACGCTCAATGCCTCCGGGGACACCCTGAGCCTGAGCAACGGCGGGAAGAGCCATCATGGCGACGATGGCAGCGGTTCCAAGAAGACGGCGGATCATGATGATCTCCAGTTTTGATTGATCGGTATTGCGCCGATACAAGCTCGCGGCCGCACAATGGTTCCGGCGATTGAACTGTTAACCTGCGCACCGAGGCTGAAATATCTGGAGAGATATGGAACCGGAGGGCTACGCCTTTTATTCTGACGCGTTTTCTAGACGCGAACCGGTATCCACTTCGCTTGAAAACGCTTTAGCTCGTGACCATCGCGCGGATGCGTCGCAGGAAATGATCGAGGTCGAACGGCTTGGTGATCATCTCCATCCCAGGCAGCAGAAAGCCTTTCGCCATAACGACGCTTTCGGAATAACCGGTGATGAACAGGATCTTCAAGTCCGGCCGCGCCTCGCGCGCTTGATCGGCAAGCTGACGGCCGTTCATGCCGGGCAGCCCGATATCGGTGACCAGCAGATCGATATTCGGTGTCTCGCGCAGGACCCGCAAGCCCGACGGACCATCAACTGCCTCAAGCACGCGATAGCCTTCGTCCTTCAACATATCGACGATGACAGAGCGCACCACCGGCTCATCCTCGACCACCAGCAGGGTTTCGCCTGCGGCCACATGCTGATCGCCCTTCAGCGGGGCCGCATCCTGTGCGGCAGCGTCTCCCTCATGGCGCGGCAGATACAGTTTCACGGTCGTCCCGATATCGAGCCTGCTGTCGATGCTGACATGTCCGTTGGATTGACGCGCGAAGCCGTAGATCATCGATAGGCCGAGGCCCGTGCCCTGCCCGATCGGCTTTGTCGTGAAGAACGGATCGAAGGCGCGCGCCACGACCTCCGGGCTCATGCCGGTTCCGCTGTCGCTGACGCTGATGCAGATATAGTCGCCGGGCGTCAGAGCCGGCGCATTGGCATTGATGGCATCGACGCGCACATTCTGTGTCGCGATCTTCAGGTGCCCACCATCAGGCATCGCGTCCCGCGCATTGATCGCCAGATTGAGCAACGCGCTCTCCAACTGGTTCGGATCGCACAGCGTGCACCACAAATCGGGCGCCGCCACGATATCGAGATCCAGCGTCTCGCCAATGGTCCGGCGCAACAGATCCTCCAGCGAGACGATCAGCCCATTGGCATCGACACTTTTCGGAATCAGCGGTTGCCGCCGCGCGAAGGCCAGCAATCGGTGCGTCAGCGCAGCCGCACGATTGGCCGAGGTCATCGCAGCGTCGATATAGCGCGCGATATTGTCGGTGCGACCCTGACCGAGCCGTGTCTGCATCAGGTCGAGCGAGCCGACGATGCCGGTGAGCAGGTTGTTGAAGTCATGCGCGATGCCGCCGGTGAGCTGACCGACAGCCTCCATCTTCTGCGACTGCCGCAGCGCCTCTTCAGTATTTTTAAGGCGCTCGGCGGCAGCCTTCTCGGCGGTGACATCGCGCGCCACACAATAGATCTGGTTCTGATCCGGCACCGCCGTCCAGGACAGCCAGCGATAGGAGCTATCCTTGTGGCGAAGGCGATTCTCGAAGCGGATCGTCGGTTCGCCGGCGGCAAGCTTGTCGACCTCGGCCATCGTCCTGGCCTGATCCTCGGGATGCTCGAGCCAGCGCGAGGTCTTGTTGAGCAGCTCGGCCTCGCTCCAGCCGAGCGTGCGCGTCCAGGCCGGATTGACGGTGCGCCAGACGCCATCATGGTCGGAGACCATCAGGAGATCCTGCGACACGCTCCAGATCCGATCGCGCTCACGCGTCTTGTCGCGCACGCGCTGCTCCAGCGTCTCATTGAGGTCTGCTAGTTTTGCCGCGAGCTGACGCGCCTCATCCTCGCTCTTGCGCAGCGCCTGCTCGGCCAGCACCTGATCGGTGACGTCGGTATGCGCACCGACCAGCCGCAGCGGCTTTCCCGCATCGTCGCGTTCGATATAGGATCGCACTGAAATCCAGCGGGTCTGGCCATCGCTCGGGCGAATGATGCGATACTGCACAGTGTAGTCGCGCACGCCGCTTTTCACCGCGTCGCGAAACTTCTGCTCCGTCGCCTCGCGATCCTCAGGGTGGATGCGACGCACCCAATCTTCGTGCGACTCGTTGGCCGCTTCCGGCGGCAAACCATGAACGATCAGATATTCGGGCGATCGACGATTGCGGAAGCCGGTACGCAGATCGACTTCGAGACCACCGATCTGGCCGATCTGCTGCACACGCGCGAGCTCTGCTTCTCGCTCGCGCAAGACAATGGTCGCTTCATGATCCCGGGTAACATCGCGGCAAACCACCAGCACACCGCCGACGCCGTCATCCAGATCGAGCGGACTGTAGCTGTAGGTCCAATAGCTGTGTTCGAGCCTGCCATTGCGCGTCATGGGAATCAGCTGGTTTTCGTGCCAGGTGGCACCGCCGCCACTCATCACCTGCGCGATCTGCGGACCGATGATGGGCCAGATCTCGTGCCAGAATTCACGGCCACGCGCGCCCAGCCCTGCGTGATGCTGTTGTGCATCCATGGTCAGCGCATAGGCGTCATTATAGAACTGGATGAGGTCCGGTCCCCACCAGATGAACATCGGGTGGTTGGTATTCAGAACGATCCGGATCGCGGTGCGCAGACTCTGCGGCCAGGTGTCCGGTGCTCCGATCGGATGCGATGCCCAATCGTAAGCGCGCATCAACGCGCCCATCTCGCCTCCACCGGCGAGAAAGTCGGGCGAATTCGGTCGATGGGCATCCAACATGCGCGGGCAATCGGTACGCAAGACCAGTCTAACGTATCTTGAGAACTTAGCGCCCTGTCAGACGTGGCGCAAATCGGCGCCGATCACGCCCTGTTACTTGTCAGGGTGACTTGATGAGACCGGCGGCCGTGAGGGCACGGGTAATGGCACCGTTGATATCGATAGACCGCCGTCCTGCGGGATCGCGGCGCGCGCCACCTCGATCGCCTGACGTGCGCGGCTTTTGCGTCACCAATGAGACAACAGCATCCGCCGGCGCGGCGGGTTCCACGGCTGCAGCTTCGACATTGCGCGGTGCAAGCTGCCGGGTAAGGCCGAAGAACTGCGCGATATGATAGGAGGATGAGATGCCGGCTTCGAGGAGGAAGGCACCGGCGGCACCATAGGGCTCGTCCTGTCCGGCAATCGCCAGCGGCGTGCCATGCGCCATGTCGGTGATCGTGAAGGATTCCACGACGGTTTCACCGTCCTTGTTCCACCACACCTCACGCGGATAGCCGTCGACATCCACCGCCGACATCGGCGCCGGCGGCAGGCCGTGAAGGTCGAGCCATTGCTTGACGATCTCGCCGGCATTGGCCGGATTGACGGTGCGATCGGCACTACCATGCCAGACGGACACTTTCGGCCACTCACCGGTATGCGGCGATGCCTTGCGCACGAGGTTGCCGAGATCGTTCGCGGCACGCGGCGCCGCGCGATACATACCGCTCAGCGCTTCCTGCATGGTGGTGGCGATACCGTAAGGCAGGCCCGCAATGATGGCGCCGGCCGCAAACACGTCAGGATAGGTTGCGAGCATCACCGAGGTCATCGCGCCGCCGGCCGACAGACCCGTAACGAAGATACGCTTGCGGTCCACATCGTAGTCCACGGCCATCTGCTCGATCATCTCTCGGATCGAGAGCGCTTCGCCGCTATCGCGCGCGATGTCATCGGCATTGAACCAGTTGAAACAGGTGTTGCCATTATTGGATGACTTCTGCTCGGGCATCAGCAGCGCGAAACCATAGCGCTCGGCGAGAGCAGACCAGCCGGTGCCGTTGTCATAGCCCGCAGCGTTCTGGGTGCATCCGTGCAGCACGACGACCAATGCCGGATTTGCTGCCAGCGTGGCGGGCACGTAACTGAACATACGGAGGTCGCCGGGATTGCTGCCGAAACCCGTTGATTCGCTGATCGGACTCAAACCTGCCGACGCACGGCCCCGCGCCAACCCCTGCAACGTATTGATTCCGGGCGGTTTCGGGAGATTGCGGAGGAAATCGATATTATCGGCAAGAGACACGGCAGCTCCTAGGTCGTCAGGCTTATACAACAGTACCGACGACATATGGTTGCTGCACTGCAAAATAAAACAAATACGGTTTCAATATACCTATCAACGAAACGAGAGGCGCCACGGACGCTTCCGAAATTACCTATATTGCAAAGGAAGCCCCGCAGGGCCGGCCATAACATGGCCAGGTCATACGGGGCGAGTCGGGGAGAGATGACGGGTTATTGTTTCATCTCGTTCTTCATCATCTTGTCTTTCTTCATGCTGTCCTTGTGCATGGAATCCTTCTTCGCGCTATTTTTCGACATTCCCTGGGTGCCCGTGGCCTTGGTCTCGCCATCCTTCGCCGTCGTGCCGGTGCCCATCTTGGTCGAATCCTGGCCGGACGGGCCGGTCGCCTGGGCAAAGGCTGCGAACGGAGTAGCGCCGATGGCCGTGGCGCAGATCGCAACAAGAATGGTTTTCCGCATGGTCAGCTCCTGTTGAGTGAACGGCCTTCAACGCGACGTGGTTCGAAACGTTCCTGTTCCGTCGGCCGTCAATTACCGGTTCCGCACACGGTTTCGCGATTGACGTCACACCAGACCGACGATGTGCAAAAGCACACCCGCGCCTGCACAAGCCAACAGGATCTGCAGCAAACCAATCCTCAGATAGAAGACCCCAAGCAGCGCCGCGACCGACAGCGCGACAGCCCATCCATTGACGCTCTGCAGAACCGGCATGTCGAAGCTGAGTCCGAGCGTGCGAACAGGTTTCACTTCCCGAAACATCGTGTGGATGGCGAACCATATCGCCAGGTTGAGGATGACGCCGACCACTGCGGCGGTAATCGCCGCCAGCGCGGCGCTCAGCGCGCGGTTGCCACGAAGAGTTTCGACGAACGGCGCCCCGAGGAAAATCCAGAGAAAGCACGGCGCAAAGGTCACCCAGGTCGCGAGCAATCCACCAAGCGTGCCCGCCAGCAGCGGCGGCAACACCCCCGGTGCGCGGAAGGCAGCCATGAAGCCCACGAATTGCAGCACCATGATCAACGGACCAGGCGTGGTTTCGGCCATGCCAAGACCATCGAGCATCTCGCCCGGCTTCAGCCATGCGTAGTGATCGACGGCCTGCTGCGCGACATAAGCGAGAACCGCATAGGCACCACCAAAGGTGACCATTGCCATCTTGGAGAAGAAAACGGCAATCTGGCTGAACACGTCATTGCTGCCGAACGCCACGAGCAGCACAGCGACGGGCGTGAGCCACAGCACCAGCCAGACGGTCGCAACGATGAGCGACTGCCGTACACTCGGCCGGGCATGGAGAGGAAGTTGATCTCCGAGCAAACTATCAGCGTCGCCTCCGCCTGATGACCCGTGACCCGCACTCACCGTGAAGGCCGGCAGACCGGCCCGACCGCCGAGGAAGCCAATCGCTGCCGCACCGAAAACGATCACCGGGAACGGCACATCGAGAAAGAAGATCGCGAGGAAGGCGATGGCCGCCAGCGCGCGCATCACGTCGTTCTTCAGCGCGCGGCTACCGACCCGCACCACCGCCTGCAGCACGATCGCGAGCACCGCGGCCTTCAAACCGAAGAACAGCGCCGCGACGAAGCCGACATTGCCGAATGCAGCGTAAATCCAGCTCAGCACCATGATGCAGATCGCACCGGGAAGGATGAACAGCCCGCCGGCCATCAGCCCGCCGGCGGTCCGGTGCATCAGCCAGCCGATATAGGTGGCGAGCTGCTGCGCCTCCGGGCCCGGCAACAGCATGCAATAGTTCAGCGCATGCAGAAACCGGCTTTCCGACACCCAGCGCTTCTCATCGACCAGGATCCGATGCATCACCGCGATCTGCCCGGCCGGACCGCCGAAGGAAAGCAATGCGATCCGCAGCCACACCGAAAACGCCTCGGAGAAGGACACGCCGTGGGTCTGCGGCTCGGGAATGGCCGGTGGTGTGACCGAAGTTGCTTCCGCCATCTCAAGCTTTCGTCTTTGCTGTCGGCCAGTTGTGGGTTTCGGTGCTGGCATCGCGGCACCAGCGATAGAACGCATCGTACAGATTCAGTCCAGCCTCAAGCTGCTCGAGATCGTCGGCATACATCCGCGACAGGCCGAGTGACGCCGCCAGCAGGCCCGGCGCTTCCGGGGCGAGATCGAGCCGTGCTGTATCCGCTGCGCGGACAATGGTAGCCAGCCGCAGCAACGGCGGCGTGGTGAGGCCGAATTCCTCGATCATCACATCGAAGGTACAGAGCTCGCCGCGATGGCTCCAGAACACGCCTTCGATATCGAAGGGCGCAGCATCGAATTTCTCGCCGACTGCCGACACTTCCGACGGCGCAACGAACATGAACAGCGCCGCCGGATCGATGAAACGCCGGATCAGCCAGGGACAGGCAATGCGGTCGATCTTTGGGCGCTCCCGCGTCACCCACACGGTGCGGCCCTGCGGGTTTTGCGGCGGCAACTTGCCGGCGGGAACGCGCGGCAGGCCTGCACTCTCCCATGCGAGATATCCGCCTTCCAGAACCTCTGCCGGGATACCGGCCTCGCGCAGCAGCGCGGCAACGCCGTGACTGAGCTTGAGACCTTTCTGGCAGATCACCATGGCGGACCGACCGCGCAGCGCCGCGGCCCAGCCATTCACGTCGTCGAATGGCCGCCGGACCGAACCTGGCAGGAGAAACGGCGACAGGGCGAAATCCTCGTCGGTGCGAACATCGACGAGCGCGGGACATTTCGGCGTCCCGATCAGGCGAACGAGTTTTTCAACGGAAATGCTGTTAATCGATGACATGGCGCGTCCTTGCAGGAATGCGGGACGCGATACTTGGGCATGTCGCCTCGTGGGGAGATCGCTTTGTCCCCATGCCCCAATATCAAGCCATCGCGATTGACCTGTCAAGGCGCGTGCTGGACGATCAAACGCCGTGCTGGAATTCTATACGTTGCCCGCGCGGCGCATCCACAGCAGAAAGCCCGCACTGGCGGCGACCGACAACACGCATAATGCGAGGCTTGCGAGCAGCGCGGTGACTGCCGATGCTGCGGATTGCACCGCGAAATAGACCGCGCCGATCGCAGCAACGCCGGCTGCATTGGCGATTTGCGTCGTGGTGCCGTACATGCCCGAGCCGGCTCCCGCGCTCGACGTTTGTACGGTCGACAGCACGGCACTGGACAGCGGCGCCATGACCAGACCCTGGCCGTAACCGAACACGGCAAGCGGCACCGCCAGCAGCGATGCAGACGACGCGTTGACGGCCAGCACCGTTGCGGCCAGTGCGGCAAGACCGATGACCTGCACCACGCAGCCCTCGATCAGCACCAGCGTGCCACGATGGCGTGACCGCATGCCGCTGTGACGGGATGCGACAACGAAGGCCAGCGCCAGCGGTACGAAAATAAAACCGGCCCGCAGCGGCGGCATGTGCAGCGTATTCTGCATGAACAATGTCATCACCAGGTAAAATGACAGATTGGCGAAGAAGAAAAAGAACACCGCGCACAGCCCGCGCATGAAAGCAGCATCCGCGAGCAACGCCAGATCGATCAGCGGCATGCCACCACGCAGCGCGACACGGCGCTCCAGCCTGACGAAGCCGACGATCACTGCCGCACCCATAGCCATCGCCAGCCATACAGACGGCGCCCAGTGCAATTCGTGCCCGAACAGCAGCGGGCCGATCAGACCGAGCAACCCGGCGAACAGCACCAGCGCACCCGGTATATCCAGCCGCGTGCCTGGACGGCGAGGAACGGATGGCATCAGCCGCCACGCCGCCGCGATGATGACAAGCCCCACCGGTACATTGACGAAGAACACTGCACGCCAGCCGAGACCTGCAAGGTCCATCGTCACCAGCAGACCACCGAGCAGAAAGCCCGCAGCGCCGGCAAGGCCAAGCACGATGCCATAGACGGCGAAGGCGCGGGCGCGGGTTTCGTCGACAAACAGCACATGGATGGTGGCCAGCACCTGCGGCACCATCAGCGCCGCAGCGGCGCCCTGTGCCAGCCGCGCCAGAATCAGCTCCGGTCCAGATTGCGCGAGCCCGCACCACAGTGACGTCAGGGTGAAGCCGAGCACGCCGGCGAGAAAGGTGCGCTTGGTGCCATAGATATCACCGAGCCGGCCGCCGGTGATCACCAGCGTCGCATATCCGATCAGATAGACCGCAATCACGGCCTCGATCTGCGCCGCGCTGGCACGAAGCTCGACCGCGATGGTTGGGATCGCGACATTGACGATGAAGGCATCGACCCCAAACATGAACTGCGCCGCAACGACGATCGCCAGCACCCACCAGCGGCGCACGGAGTCGACAGGATTGGCAACGATCTGGTGCATGGAGCGCCTCGCTCAACGGTTCGGCCTGAAGCAGCCGCCCACTTTGATCCCAGCTTCCAGTCATCGCGTCGATTACCTCGGAGGTAGCCTTATTCAATTGAACTCTCCCGTCGGAATTGGTGGCGCTGACCGCAGGCCCAGCTTCGCAGGTCGATCTCCCCGTCCAAGTCACACCGAATTTGCATTCCTCGTGCAGGAAGATACCGCCTGTGGCCCGATTGCTGCATGGCGAGACGATTGCATATGCCGGCCCTTCCGGTTTCGAGGCCTCTTCGATGTATGACTACGACATGATCGTGATCGGCTCCGGCCCCTCTGGCCGGCGCGCAGCCGTCCAATTCGCCAAGCTCGGTAAATCGGTGCTGGTGGTGGAGAAGGGCCGGCGGGTCGGCGGCGTCTCGGTCCATACCGGCACCATTCCATCGAAGACGCTGCGCGAGACCGTGCTCAACCTGTCCGGCTGGCGCGAGCGCGGCTTCTACGGCCGCTCCTATCGGGTGAAGCAGGACATCGACGCCCACGACCTGATTGTGCGGCTGCAGAAGACACTCGACCACGAGGTCGAGGTGCTGGAGCATCAGTTCAGCCGCAATGCCGTGAAGACGGCGCTCGGCGAGGCACGTTTCACCGGACCGCACCAGATCGAGATCGCCAACGAGAAGAACGAGATCAAGAATGTCTCCGCCGGCCATATCTTGATTGCCTGCGGCACCCGCCCGTTCCGGCCGGATTATGTCCCGTTCGACAACAAGACGGTGTTCGACAGCGACGAGATCATCGACCTGCCGAAACTGCCGCGCAGCCTCGCGGTGATCGGCGCCGGCGTGATCGGCGTCGAATATGCCACCATCTTCAGCGCGCTCGATGTCGCCGTGACCCTGATCGAGCCGCGGCCGACCTTTCTCGATTTCATCGACAAGGAGCTGATCGACGAATTCATGCATGAGCTGCGCGACCGCAATGTCGCGCTACGGCTCGGCTCCAAGGTCAATGCGATCGAGCAGAACGCACATGGCCAGATCGTCACCCGGCTCGCTGACGGCCGCAACGTCACGTCCGAGATGTTGCTGTTCGCCGCCGGCCGCGTCGGCGCGACCGACCGGCTCAATCTCGATGCTGCCGGCATCGCCGTCGATCACCGCGGTCGCATTGCCGTCGATCCCGTTACGCTACAGACCAGCGTGCCGCATATCTATGCGGCGGGCGATGTCATCGGCTTTCCTTCACTGGCCTCCACATCGATGGAACAGGGCCGCGTTGCCGCCTGCCACGCGCTCGGGATGGAGCCGCTGGCGCCCCCGGAGTTCTTTCCCTACGGCATCTATTCGGTGCCGGAGATTTCCACGACCGGCCTCACCGAAGAGGAAGTCCGCCAGAAGGGCATTCCCTATGAGGTCGGCGTCGCGCGCTTTCGCGAGACCTCGCGCGGCCATATCATGGGCCTGGATAGCGGCATGATGAAGATGATCTTCTCCACCAAGACCCGCCGCCTGCTCGGCGTGCATATCCTTGGCGAAGGCGCGACCGAGCTGATCCATATCGGCCAGGCCGTGCTCAATCTCAAAGGCACGATCGACTACTTCATCCAGAACACGTTCAACTATCCGACGCTGGCCGAGGCCTACAAGATCGCCGGGCTGGATGCATGGAACAGGATGACGGCAAGGTAACTCTTTGTCATTCCAGAGCACGGTCTCGGCGCAGCCGAGAGCGCGAGTCCGGAATGATGGAGGCAGCCCCACTCTCCTAGCTGCGCTTGCCACCAATCGAGATGAACGCCATGAGACAGGGCTCCGGCAACGGGTTGCGCCAGCGATGGCGTGTCCCGTTCTGCACAACGCAGTCGCCCTGACGCAAATGGACTTTCTGACCATCGTCCAATTCCAGCGTCATCTCGCCGCGAACCACGACTCCGTAATCGATCGTATCCGACGTGTGCATGCCTGGCGCATCGCGCTCGAAATGATTCCCCATGCCCGGGACCTTGTCCGACAACTCGCGCAGCCCGCTTTCCATTGTGACGCCGGGCGGCGGCTTCCAGCTTTCGGCGCGTCTGGGCGGATAGGAGATCAGCCGAAACATCGTGCCGCCCGGGCCGGGAAAAGCGCGCGTTCCCTTGAGCATCGGGTCCGGCTCCAGGCCGGTGAGCTGCGGCACGCCCTCGGTCCTATAGAGTTCGTAGAATGTCAGGCCGGGATTGGCATCGATCTCCACGACCTTGGACGTGACATCGAAGGACTTGAACACCGACTTGCCGGCTTCATCGCGGCCGGTCACGACCCGCTTGGGCGGTGGCAGCTCGCTCGCATCTTTCGCATCCGAGCTTTGCGGCAGCGCGACCAAAGCGCCGCCACCGGCGATGGCCGACAGCGCCTGAAGTAACTGACGCCGATCGCTGCCTGCAAATCGTTCGATACCCTGCGCGGCATCCAGAGACCCAGCATTCGAAGGCTTCGGCTTCTGACGTGACAACCACCGCCATGAGAACTTGCTCATCTGCATTCTCCATCGCGCTTTATCGTCAGCACATCGCTGTGCTGCGAGGCTGATCAGGCCGACATGACGTAGGGGATGCTGCCGATAATGGCGGCAAGCTGGAATGCGTTCGACAGCATGCCGCCCCAATGCATCCGTCGGAGCCGGCGCACGGCCTCGGCATCACCGGCGTCTCGTGCGCTCATCTGACTATCCATCCGCCGCAAGAACCAGCCCCGCGCCCAGATCGCAAAAGCCGCGATCAAGCCGATGCCGATGGTGAAAACCAGTCGACCAGCCAGTGCAAAGGCCGTTGTCGCGATGACACCGGCGATAGCGACCATCAGGAAATAAGAGCGGAACAGGCCCCGCAGTAACTGAGTCACTTCCGGGATATCCAGCCTCACCAGCAGAAAGGCCGGTGACGACAGCAGAAAGAAGCCCATCGAGAAAATCAGAAGGACCATAGAGGCCAAGGCGACGGCATCGGGCGTCATGCAATTACCCTTCTATCTGTCCGGGCAACAACCTTTCCATCAACTTCCGATACCAATATCCCCGAGGGCCTCTTCGACACTATTGGGCTTTGGTCGAATCCGGAGAGATATGCCTTCGCCTATCCGAAGACCTGACACGGGCGAACCCACCCAGCCGAACATCCGTTGCGATCAGTTCAGCTTGACGACCTCCACACGCCGGTTCTTGGCGCGGCCGTCATCCTGGTCATTCGATGCTGCGGGTGCGAGCATGCCGACACCGGCTGCGCGCAGGCGCTTGCCATCGGCGCGGAAGCTCGTGGTGAGCGCCGCCACAACCGACTCCGCACGGCGGCGCGACAGATCGAGATTGTAGTCATAGGCGCCCTGATTGTCGGTGTGACCAACGACCAACACGGCCAGTTTGGGATCGGACGACAGAAGCCCGGCGATCTCCTGCAGGGTCGGCGATGATTCCGGCTTCAGGTCGGCCTTGCCTGTATCGAAGAATATTCCGTAAAGGGCAACGCGGCCGGTAGAGCCGATGGTCTTCGCCATCTCGTCGGCCTTTACCACCACCATCTTCTGCTCACGTGACTTCGGCTCGACGATATGCACGACGGCCACGGTGCGTTCGTTGAAGGCCTTGCAGTAGAGATCGTCCTTCACGAGATAGGTCTGCACGGTGACATAGGCTTCGCCGCCAGCTTGCGGGATCTTGGCAGCGAAGAAGCGCTGATCGTCGAGATGAGACGCCATGGCGCATTTGCCATTGGAGAAATCACCGTCTTTCAACTGCGCCTCAGTGACGAAATACATCAGCAGGCTCATATCGCCGCCGCCGCCCGCGGCCGAGCGTGTCGGATCACCACCACAGTCATCGGTCTTGCAGGTGTACAGAACCTCGCCGCCGGCTGCTTTCACCACATCCTGATAGTTGCGCAGCACTTCGAGCGGCGAACGGTTGGCCGGAAGCAGATAGGTGATGCGCGTCCGCGCACCTTCCACTTCAAGCGCCTTGTTCGGCTTGTAGACCTGATTGTTCATGCGATCGCGGTCGCTATCACCCGTCTTTTCGAGCTTCGACAGCGGGATGGTGAAGTCAGTGAAGGCGAGACGCTCATAGCTGATGATGAAGGAGCCGTCGTAACGCTTCAGCAGCGCACTATCCCGGGCACCGGGAATATCCTTGTTGGGAATCGTCGCATCGGCCTGTGCCGCACACGCACCGAACAGAACAAACAAGCCAACCGTCAGAATGCGTCCGAGCATGAGCCATGCGCCCCCGTTTCAGGAGCGCACACGATGACGATTCACGAGGTGGAAACAAGCGGACTCACGCGCAACGAATAGCCGCGCAGCCATGCCCGGTTTTCATTGAACCGGACGATGCTGCGCGGCGACCAATCTCGTTAAGTCCAAATGGGTTTTAGCCCCACGGACCGCGCGGACGCGACTGACCGCCGTTCCATGGGCCAGTTGCTTGAGGTGTGGATCGGGTCGGCACCTGCGACTGAGCACCCATCTGCCCCGCAAGCTGCTGCAGCGCTGCGATTCGATTTTGCGTCGCGGGATGCGTGGTGAACAGATTATCCATGGCACGCCCCGACAGCGGGTTGATGATGAACATATGCGCTGTCGCCGGCGCGCGCTCGGCATCCTCGTTGGGAATCTGATGCGCGGCGTTGTCGATCTTGGCCAGCGCCGAAGCGAGCCACATCGGCTGGCCGCAAATACGCGCGCCCATCTCGTCGGCGGCATATTCACGCGTGCGACTGATCGCCATCTGCACCAGCATGGCGGCGAGCGGCGCCAGGATCATCAGCGCTATCTGGCCGATCATGCCCGGGCCATTATTGTTGCGGTTGCCGCCGAAGAACATGCCGAACTGCGCGATCATCGAGATCGCACCGGCAATTGTCGCGGTAATGGTCATCAGTAGCGTGTCGTGATGCTTGATATGCGCCAGCTCATGCGCCACCACGCCTGCGAGTTCCTCGCGCGACAACTGCTGCATCAGGCCGGTGGTCACGGCAACGGCCGCGTTCTCCGGATTCCGGCCGGTCGCAAAGGCGTTCGGCTGCGGATTGTCCATGATGTAGATCTTGGGCATCGGCAGGCCGGCATTCTGGGCGAGCTCGCCGACCATGCGATACAGGTCCGGCGCGTTACGTGCATCAACCGGCTGGGCGCCGTGCATCGACAACACCGCGCGATCCGAATTCCAGTAGGCGAACATGTTCATGCCGGCGGCGACCACCAGCGCGATCATCGCACCCGACGCGCCGCCCATGAGATAGCCGACACCCATGAACAGGGCGGTCATGCCAGCCAGCAGAATCGCAGTTTTGAAGTAGCTCATTGGTCCTCCTGCCCGCCTGCGGAAAACGCTGCGGTGCAGGCATCAAATGGTGATCCGCCCGATCGTTCCGCAAGACGGCATTGTGCGGCAGCGCGTCGCGGCCATGCAGCGGACTGCATTGAATGCCGCGACATGTGGCCATAGGCTGCGCGCAACGAAAACATTAAAAAACATTACAAAGAGGAAACACTATGGCTCGCGTGAAGTTCGGCGCCTTTCTCGCACCGCATCATCCGATCGGCGAACATCCGATGCTGCAGTTCCGGCGGGACCTCGATCTCGTCGAGCAGCTCGATGCGCTCGGCTACGATGAATTCTGGTGCGGCGAGCATCATTCGTCGGGCTGGGAGATGATCGCCTCGCCGGAAATGTTCCTCGCCGCGGCAGGCGAACGTACCAAGCGCATTCGCCTGGGGACCGGCGTGATCTCGCTGCCCTATCATCATCCCTACAATGTCGCGCAACGCATGGTGCAGCTCGACCACATGACCGGCGGTCGCGCCATTTTCGGTTCCGGCCCCGGGGCTCTCGCTTCCGACGCGCATACGCTTGGCATCGACCCGATGACCCAGCGCGACCGCCAGGACGAAGCCATCGCCATCATCCGTCGGCTGTTCAACGGCGAACGCGTCACCGCGAAGAGCGACTGGTTCACCATGAACGATGCCGCGCTGCAGATCCTGCCGCTGCAGGAGGAGATGCCCTTCGTGGTTGCGTCGCAGATCTCGCCGTCGGGGATGACGCTGGCCGGCAAATACGGCATCGGCATCATCTCGCTCGGCTCGATGTCGACGCAGGGATTGATGGCGCTGCCGACGCAATGGGGCTTTGCAGAGGATGCCGCGAAGAAGCACGGCACCACGGTGGACCGCGCCAACTGGCGTGTGCTGCTGTCCTGGCACATCGCCGAGACGCGCGAACAGGCCGCGCGCGAGGCCGGCCCCGGCCTGATGCGCTGGCACAACGAATACAATGTCGGCACGCTGCAGCGGCCGGGCCTGCAGCCCTTCACCTCACCCGAGGACGCAGTCGAAAAGACGGCGGGCGGCGAGAATGCGGCCTCGACCATCGGCACGCCGGATGACCTCATCAAGACCATCAAGAACCTGATGCAGGTCTCAGGCGGTGTCGGCACCATCATCGGCTTCGTGCATGACTGGGCCAATCCGGAGAACACGAGGCGCAGCTGGGACATGGTGGCGCGCTATGTGGTGCCGGAGATCAACGGCTACATCGCGTCTTTGCGCAAGTCGCAGCAATTCGTGATCGAGAACCGCGAGGTGTTCGAGCGCGCGGGCCAGGCCGTGATGGCCAAGATCATGGCCAACGACAAGGCCGCCGCGGCGCTGCCGCTCACCGGACCAGGGCGCGTAGCGATTCCGCTCGTCAATGCACCGGATCTGCAGAAGAAGGGGTAAGCCCGGCTCAGGCCTTTCCTCCGTCATTGCGAGGAGCGAAGCGACGCGGCAATCCAGCTCTTCACTTCGGCAAAGAAAGACTGGATTGCTTCGCTGCGTCGCAATGACGGGGAGAGGCTGGCGGCCTACTTCCCGTAGTAATCCTGCGCCGTTTCCCACGCCGCCGTCTGCAGCATCTTCGCAGTCGCTTCATCGAGACCCGCGAGATACGGATTGCCCACCGGCGAGCGGCCCGTCAGCGCGGCGAAGACCACGCAGGACGCAAGGTATGTGCCTGCCATGCTCGGATGACGCCTGTCGGGCTGGTACAGATTGAGCTCGGGCTGCTTCGCGCGCACCCTGGCAAATGCCAGACCTGCCGGAATCACCAAGGCATTGTTATCATTACCGGCGACCGTATAGGCCTCGGCCAGTTGCTGCGTCATCTCCGGCTTGTCTTCATAGGCCCAGGACATGAAGAAGACCGGTTTCGCGCCATGCGCCCTGACGATGTCCGCATCCTTTTTCGCATATTCAGTAAAGACCGACTTCAGCTTGGGATGGATCGGGCACTGGCTGCAATCCATCATGATCGCAGCATCGAACAGCCGCTCCCGCTTGTTGAAGATGATGTTGTTATTATCATCGAAGGAATAGGACGCGATGGCATTGGGTCGAAAGTAGCTCTCGACATCGTGCCATTCGAAGCCGGAGCCGCCGATGGTCACCGAGGTCGCCTGATAGCTCGTCCTGTTGGCGGGGTCGGCAGCGCGCACCATCCCCAGCACGTGGCTGTGCATGCTGTTGTTGAAATAGAAGAAGCTGTTGCCGATGAAGATCTCGGTCTTCGGAAAATCGGGCCCCAGCGACGTGACCTTGGGTTTGGTCTGCGCTTGCACCGCAACGGACGCACTGGCCATGGCAGCAAGGGTCGCCACGGCGACAAGCAAGACTCGCAAAGTTCTGGACAATGGATTGTCTCCCGGTTCTTATTATGTGCGGATATGCGTATCGATAGCATAGGTCGGTGCGGATTGCGCCGGCCTCGATCGCGGGAGGCAGACAGCGCCATGCCCCATGAGCTCGATTCCCATGACCTCGATCCCCTGATCCTTGATCTCCTGGAATGGATCGCGCGCGAACCCAGATCCCATGCCGACGTGCTCGATGCATGGCGGACGTCGTGCCCGCGACTGACGGTGTGGGAAGACTGCATCGACCGCGGATTTGCCACACGCATGCACATCGCCGGACATGGCTCCGTCGTTCAAGTGACGGCCGCAGGCTTGTCCTTCCTGCAACGGCATGGACGCGTCATGCCAAAGACGCCAGCCTTGACCACCGCAACTAGTCCAGCGGCATCGTAAGCTGCGCGCCTTCATCGGCCACAAACACTGCGATCAGCTCGGCCGGCTCCGTATTGCTCGCATTGGCCGAGACGAGATGCGTCGAGCCCGGCGGCTCGAAGAATGACTGCCCAACCTTGAAGATTTCGACCGGACCGCCGCCGAGCTGCGAGCGGATCTCTCCCTTGGTGATGTAGGCTGTCACCGTGCCGGAATGACGATGCGGCGCGCTGAAGCCGCCGGGTCCATAGGACACGCGTACAATGGTCACGCGCTTTCCCGGCACATTCGGCAGCGCATGCGATGTGATCAGTTCCACCGCATCGCCGGGATTGGCGCTGGAGCCAGCGTTGACGGCGCAAAGCGGCGCCAGAACAATCGACAAGGCGTCCATTGTCGCCGGAAGTGCCTTGCCAAGGGCAATTGCACACATCAATCCTGCTGCAACAGCAACGGACACATAGTGGGCTTCAGGCAGCCTCGGTGCGACCGCATCGCATGTGATGGACATTCTTCGCTCCCCTGCCCGTCAGCCATTGTCCTGGCCGAACGCCTTGCGCATCGCGACATAGCCTTGCTGCTGCTGGCTCCAGTTGCGACCACCGGTGACACCGCCATCGACCACCAGATCGTTGCCATTGACGAAAGACGACTCGTCGCTGGCGAGGAAGACGGCGGCATGAGCGATGTCGTCCGGCAGACCAGCGCGCGGGATCGGCTGCGCAGCCTTGAATGCCTCGCGCATCAGCGCCGGCGTCTGCTCGGCTGCTTCCACCGATAGTCCCAGCGCCTTGCCGAAGATTCCGGTCGCGATGGCGCCTGGCGAGATGCTGTTGACGCGCACGCCGCTCTCACCGAGCTCCATCGCCACGCATTTGGTCAGATGGATGACCGCGGCCTTGGCGGCGCCGTAGACCACCGAGGACGAGTAGCCGGCGAGCCGGCCGGCAATACTGCCATTGTTGATGATGCTGCCCGAGCCCTGCTTCTTCATATACGGGGCGGCATGTTTCATGCCGAGCATGACGCTGCGTACGAGTGTCGCCATCGCCGTATCGAAACGATCGACATCGAGGCCTTCGATACCACCGGTTTGCGCCGGACCGCCGGCATTGTTGAACAGGCAATCGATGCGGCCGAATTTCTCGACCGCGTGACCGATCAGTGCACTCATCTGCGCTTCATCGGTAACGTCGGTCTGACGGAAACTGCAATTTGCGCCGAGCTTCAAAGCAAGCGCATTGCCTTCCGACGCACGACGCCCGGCAATCATAACTTTCGCACCCTGCGCGATGAAGATTTCCGCCGTACGGTATCCGATGCCGCTCGTTGCACCGGTGATGACTGCGACCTTGTTGTCGAGACGCCCCATATCGTTTCCCCGTTTGTTTTTATGGCCGGCATTTGACGCCCCGAACCTGCGCCCGCGCAAGGCGTATTTTGAGTCAGCGCGACTCGCAGCCCGCTGAATTTGCAGATGAAGCGGCGCACTTTCCAAGCCACAACCGTCGGAGAGTCCCGAGAATTACGATTAAGGAAGTTCTAAGACGCATCTGCGTATCGTGCAGCATTGTACCGCCATCCAAGCATGGCTCGCGATTGCTGGAGACCTTTTCCGTGAAGCTGCTCAATAACCTGCCGATTTCCGCCAAGCTTGGGCTTCTCGTCACCGTCACTCTGATCGGTCTCTGCCTCGCCGGCGTGCAGGCGACGCGCCTCGTCAGCGCTGAGATGCGCAGCTCTCGCATGGAGCAGGTTCTCGCCATCGTCGAAACGGCGCGCAACATGGCGCTCGGTCTGCAGAAGCAGGTGACAGCCGGCGAGTTGACGAAGGATGCCGCGATCCAGGAATTCGTCAAGCGCGCCCGCACAATGACTTATGACAAGGGCAACGGCTACGTCTTCTCCTATGACATGAACGGCATCGCGCTGGTGACGCCGGATCCGAAACAGTTCGGCACCAACCGGCTGGACGTCCCGACCAACGGCCGTGCGCTGACCCGCGAGTTGCGCGACGGCGTCGCCGCCAAGGGTGATGTCACGCTGTATTACGAATACATGAAGCCGGGCACGACCGAATTGATCCGCAAGTTCTCCTATGCGGTTGCCGTGCCCGACTGGAATCTGTTCGTCGGCACCGGCGCCTATCTCGACGATCTCGATGCGAAGATGACGCCGATCATCTGGTCACTGGCGACAGCGATCCTCGGTATCGCGGTCATTGCCGGTCTGATCGCCTGGTTCATCGCCCGCAGTATCACGAGGCCGCTGAGCCAGCTCGGCACCCGCATGCGGGATCTTGCTGACGGCAAGCTGGAAGCCGAGATTCCCGGCGCCGATCGTCGCGACGAGATCGGCGCGATGGCCACGACCGTGCAGGTGTTCAAGGACAATGCGATCCGCATGCAGGGCCTCGAGCAGGAAGAGGTAGCCGTCCAGCAGCGCGTCGCCGCCGAACGCAAGTCGGCGATGAACAGCCTTGCCGATGGCTTCGAGCAAAGCGTCAACGGCGTCGTGAAATCGGTTGCGACGTCCGCGGCCGGAATGCAGGCCACCGCATCGTCCATGACCAACACCGCAAGCGAAACCACCGATCGCGTCGCCAGCGTCAGCATGGCGTCCGAGAAGGCGCTGAACAACGTGCAGACCGTTGCCGCTGCAGCGGAAGAACTGACCGCTTCCGTCGAGGAAATCTCGCGGCAGGTCGCGCAATCGACCGAGATCGCGCGGCAGGCCGTTGGCGAAGCAGACCGAACCAACGCAACGGTTCAGCTCCTGTCCGGCGCAGCCGAGAAGATCGGCGTTGTGGTGCAGCTGATCGACACGATTGCAGCACAGACCAACCTCCTGGCGCTCAATGCCACCATCGAGGCTGCCCGCGCGGGTGAAGCTGGGCGTGGCTTCGCGGTTGTCGCCTCGGAAGTGAAGGCCCTGGCAACCCAGACAGCCAAGGCGACGGAGGAAATCTCGGCGCAGGTTGCCAGCATGCAATCGACGACTGGAGATGCCGTCTCGGCAATCGGCAATATCAGTGCGACCATCGAGAAGATGAGCGAGATTTCGATGGCGATTTCATCGGCTGTCGAGGAGCAAGGCGCTGCGACCCGCGAAATCGCCCGCAACATTCAGGCCGCAGCCACGGGCTCCAGCGAAATCGCCACCAATATCGGCAGCGTCAACGCAGCAGCCTCCGCCACGGGACAAGCGGCCGGCCAGGTGCTCAGCGGCGCGCGCGAGCTCGACGGGCAGGCCAGCATGCTGCAATCGGCGGTGACAGACTTCCTGACCAAGGTTCGCGCGGCCTAAATCAGGCGAGCGATCGAAACCTTCGATCGATACGGGCCGTTCCGCTTACAGCGCGGGGCGGCCCGATGTCTTTTTGGCATTGCTTGCCAGCGTGGTCAGAGCTGCT
This sequence comes from Tardiphaga robiniae, assembly GCF_013359755.1. GTDB lineage: Bacteria > Pseudomonadota > Alphaproteobacteria > Rhizobiales > Xanthobacteraceae > Tardiphaga > Tardiphaga robiniae. Next base: position 74,394 of record NZ_JABMCJ010000094.1, read on the forward strand.
TCATCCGCAACGGGACGCTGCGTAGCTGCCAGCAGCGGCGCGTCGACATATTGCCGGATGCCGTTGTGATCCATCACGAAGAGCGGCCGGGTGTTCTTCATGTTGACGTCCTCGACCATCGCCATGCGACGGTTGTCGAGCATGAACCAGCGGCCATCGAGACGGGCGGCCGCAACAGCGTGGTCTTCCTGGCGCAGCGTATCGCGCAGGATCACAACGCGCAGATCCTCCGCGGCGACGCCCGCGGCACGCAGCGCGGTGAACTTGGCGATGGCGTAGTCCTCGCAATCGCCTGCGCCGGTGGCGAGCAGCGCCAGCGGCGAGCGCCAGACATCCGTTGCGCCATAGAGCACAAGATCATCACCGGGCCGAACCGCCAGATTGATAGCGCGATTGACCTCACCCATGCGGGCGCGACCATCGCGAGCACTGGCATCGCCGACGATATCCAGAAACTTCGCGGCCTCAGGCGAGCAGCGGACGGGTGTCTCGGCACAAAGCTCGACGGCAAGCTGCTCGTCGTCCTGCTCGCGTTCCACCCCGCGCCATTTGGCTTTGAGCTCGCCTTCCGGCAGCGCCGATGTGGTGAGGCCAAACGGCTCCGCAGGCCGTTCGACTGCGTCGATCGCCTGGTCAGGAAAGGCCGTTCCGGCCAGGAGATCCGTGGGTGCCGCGAAAATCGCCAGCCCCAAGGCCAGCACAGACGCGCAGCGCACCCGCGCAAAAGCAGAAGTCCACATCATAGACGCCCCGTCTGTCCGGGCATCGGCAAGCAGGGCTGCTCGCACGTGACCGGATCATTTGTGGGGCCATCTTGAGGCGGCTAATTTTCGACGAGATTAAAAGGGGTTAGCCGGGTCGGCGAAGTTCGCGGACAGGCTGAAGGGGGGCTAACCGGCTTGACGACAATTTTATCGAAATGGCCGAAAGGCTCGCACGAGAGGGATTATATTACCTCACGCATTCGTTCCAGCGGCGTCGATTTCCGGAACCGGGAACACAGCCCGAACTCGGAACATCGTTAACGAAAATTCACTATATGGATCAGTGGCATCCGGATGATTTCACAAAGCGGGCGATAACTTGAAAAAGTGATGCGCAGACGTCCACTATCGCATTGCACCCCGCAGTGGTATGCATGGCTCGCAAATTAGCTAATTAATAACCATAACCATGCGCGGTAGAAATTGAACTACGCGGGTCCATTCGATTTTTCGCAATCTGGCGATGCTCCGGCCGAACCAACGGCTGGCGGCGGCAGTATTGGCCATACGTTTTCCGCTCATACGGCCGGTTCCGCGATTGTCGTGCAGGATGCTAACCTGCTGTTCTCCGGCGACTACAAGCGCTCCGGCGTCGATCTCGTGCTGTCCAAGGACGGGCACGAACACGTCGTCTCCGATTATTTCAAGGGTTCGCTGCGCGCAGCTCTGTCGTCGCCCGATGGCGCGCAGCTGTCCGGCGACCTCGTCACCGCCCTTGTTGGTGAAGTGCAGGTCGCGCAGCTCGGCGGCGGTGCCACTGCCGCCGCGCAAGTCATTGGCACCGTCAGCAAGCTAGCCGGCAGCGCAACTGCGATCCGCAATGGCGTCTCCGTGATGCTCAATGTCGGCGATCAGGTGCAGAAGGGCGACGTTGTCCAGGCCGGCGGGGACTCATCGCTGACCATGACTTTCATCGACGGCACCGTGTTTGGCCTCTCGGCCAATGCACGCATGGTGCTGAACGAGATGGTCTACGATCCCCAGGGATCGGCGAACTCATCCTTGCTCAGCCTCGTGCAGGGCACGATCACTTTCGTTGCCGGCGAAACTGCCAAGCATGGCAACATGCGCGTCGATACGCCCGTTGCCACCATGGGCATTCGCGGCACCGCCGTACTGGTCGAAATCGGTTTCGAGGTGCCCGGACAGGGCGGCGCACCGCCGGTGAAATTCCAGGTTCTGGTCGAGCCCAACGGCGTGACCGGCTCTTATGTGCTGTATAGCAAGACCAGCGGCCAGGCGATCGGCACCGTCAATGCGGCCGGTCAGGTCACCAGCGTGCTCGGCAATGGCGATACATCCACAGGCATCGCCGATCCGCTGACGCCGATCGCACGGGCGATCATTGAGCAAACGCTGCAGACCTATTTCCCGAACTACGTTCCGAACGCCAATCCGCGCAGCGGACCCGGCGGCGGTTCATCTCCGGGCGATCCTAATTCCGGCACCAGTCCGGATCCCTTGAAATTCATTATTCCGGATTTTCTGCCGAACCAGCCCTACACCGTCCCGATCAAGCTGCAGGGCGATGGTTCTACTACGCCACCGATCGATGTTACCTTCACGCGCTTCAACACCGCGCCGATCGTCACCGTCGCTCCGGTTGTCGTGATGCTGCCGGTCGACAAGACCAGCTTTGAAATCAGGGATCAGGTCCAGATCACCGATCCCGACAGCGGCGACGTTGCGACACCCTATGTGCCGGGCACCGCGCATATCATTTCGGCGAGCGGCCCGAGCGGCACACCCACGTCGCTTGACCTCAAATCGCTGGTCACCGTCGATCCACAAACCGGTCATGTCAGTTACGATCCGGCAGCGTTCAAGTTCCTCGCTGCCGGACAGAAGGCCGTCTACACCATCGGCTTCGACAGCCAGTCCGGGCCGGATACAACCCATGAGACGCTGACCTTCACGGTCGACGGCTCCAATGATGCGCCGGTCGTTGCATCTGCGCTGACAGCCGCCGCAACGCAGAGCACTGCCGCCCAGAGCTTCGATTTGCTCGCCGGCGCGTCCGACGCCGATCTCGGCGAAACCGCGACGTTGACCGTGAGTGGTGGGAAATTTTCACTGAACAATGGTGCGCCGACCAACACGCATGTCGGCGTGACGCTCAACGGCACCACGCTGGAAATCGCTCCGAACGCATTTTCCTATCTCGGCGAAGGCCAGACCGCGACCCTCAAGGTCACCTATAATATCATCGATGCGCATGGCGCGAGCGTGGCGCAGACCGAGACGATTATGATCACGGGCGTCAACGACGCGCCGGTGATCACCGGCTCGTCGATCGCGGTCGTCCTCGGCGGCGTTACGGTGCTGAGCGATACAAGCTTCACGGTCAGCGATCCCGACGGAACGACCGACTTCACTTTCACGGTGAGCAACGTCACTGGCGGCACATTCGAAGTGTGGGACGGCTCCGCATGGGTGCCGGTGACGAATTCCGTGTTTCAGCTCCTGAGTGTAACCAACGAGACGGACTCCTCCGAGACCTCCTACACCTTCACGAGCTACCAACTCACCCAACATCATGTCCGTTTCGTCAGTGACGGCAGCACGAGTCAGCCCACCTTTACGGTGCAGGTCGACGATGGCAGCAGCCACAACAATCTCAGTGCCCCCTATGAGGGCACGGTCGCGCCCGGTAAGAACCACGCGCCGGTTGTCGAGGGTGATGTCGCGCTCACGGCCATCGCGGAAGACCACTGTCTGGTCATCACAGAAGCGCAGCTGCTGGCAAATGCTACAGATCTCGACGGCCAAACGCTGCACGTGACCGGCCTTGAAATTGCGAACGGCTGCGGAACGCTGACATATAACGGGGACGGCACCTGGACCTTCACGCCCGCGTCCGATTTCAACGGGCCCGTGTCATTCACATACGAAATCTCCGACGGTGTGACATCAGTTCCCGGCAGCGCAGCGTTCGACGTCACGCCGGTCAATGATTTGCCCAGCGGAAAGGTCACGATCGCCGGAACGTTCCAGGAAGGCGCGACGATCACCGCCCAGACCGGCAGCGTGGCCGATGTCGATGGGCTGGAGACGTTTCACTATCAATGGTACCGCTCGAGCCCCGGCTCCAATGGACCTGTCGCGATTTCGCAGGCCACGGGTAGCAGCTACGTCCTCACATCCGCAGATGTCGGTGTGACCGTCTATGTTATCGTCAGTTACACCGACGGCGGTGGAACCGCCGAACTGGTTGCCAGTGGCCCAACCGATGTGATCATCGCTGCACCGCCGCCCTACGGCGCGTCCAACTATTGGACTGGCGCCGTCAACAGTGACTGGAACACGCCGGGCAACTGGTCCCTCGGAATCGTCCCGACGGCAGACGAGATCGTCTACATCAATACTGGGACAGTTACCTTCAATCTCAACGGCCTGCTGGAAATCGCCGGGCTTCACATCGGTGCCCAGGCCGAGCTCGATTTGACCGGCACCGGAACGCTGAATGTCACCGGCACACTGGTGAACGACGGCGATATCCAGCTCGCACCGGGCACGACGCTCGAAGTCCACGGCGTCGTGCAAAACACCGGCACGCTGCTGGTCGATGATCACACGGCCGGCGCAACCCTGCTGATCCATGGCACGGTCACGCTCGATGGCGAAGGCACCGTGACGCTCGACGGAAGCGCCGACCGGATCACCGGCGACTCGCTCAGCTCGAAACTCATCAATGCCGACAACACAATCAACGGCTATGGCAAGCTCGGCGACGGCAAGCTCAGCATCGTCAATCAATGCGACGGCAAGATCATCGCATCCGACTGCTCGCACGCACTGATTATCGACACCGGCAAGGGCAGCCTGATCAACTTTGGTTTGATCGCGTCGATGGCCACCGGCGGTCTCGAAATCAAAGGCGATCTGGTCAATTACGGGACCATCGAAGCCTATGCCGGCCTGTTCGAGATCGGCGGCAATGTCACCGGCCACGGCACCGCGAAAATCAGCGGCGGCAATCTCGAATTCGGCGGCTGGTCGGATGCCAATGTGACATTCTCCGGCGTCAGCAGCGACGAATTGATCCTCGACCGTGGCTCTCACTTTGTCGGCACGGTATCCGGTCTGTCCTATGGCGACACGATCGACCTGAAGGGCATCTCGCCCTGGCAGCTCTGGTTCGACCAGCACGACGGCGTCGTCGATGTGCATTACGGCTGGGGTAAGAACGACTATTTCACGCTGACCGATCCAGGCGTGCTGAAACATCTCGACATCGACTCCGACCATCACGGTGGCACCGAGATGACCTGGAGCAATGACGCGCCCGACATCAATACGTCGTCGGCTGAGCTTTCCAAGCTCCACGACGGCTATTTCAAGATTTCCGACGTGTCCGTGTGGGACAAAGATTGGTCCAGCGGTGAGAACTATAAGCTGGACATCAACGGCACGGCGGTGAAGTCGGGATCACTCTCGTCTATTGATCATTATCTCGAAGATGGTTTCACCTTCAAACCAACCAGTTCGGAAACGCCTCAAGCCACCGTTGCGGTCACCATCACTGACGGCTTCGGCGCAAGCGAACATGTCAATTTCATCTTCAATACAGCACCTCTCCAGTCCAATACGCAGGTGTCACTGAACGGCACGGATGGAAAGGACGTCATCTTCGCAACGGCCAACAAAGATATGCTGACGGGTGGCCACGGCTCGGATCAATTCGTCTTCGGGTCGCATAGCGGATCGATCGATAAGGATATCGTCACGGACTTCGAAGTCGGCACTGACAAGATCGTGCTCGACCACATTCGTGGTGTGCCCAATCTTTCAGGCCCCTTCGGCGATTTGAAGCTGACCCTTTGGGAACTGTCCGGCGGAATCGAGCAGAAGGGAAACAATACCCTGATCCATCTCGATGGCGGTGACACGCTGCAACTCAATAACGTGCACATGTCCCAGCTGCACGCCAGCGACTTCATCGTCCACCCCTATTCCAACGTGGCGTAACGCGGCACCGTTAACCGTCCCGCGGACAGCACCTGCACAAGTCGCCTGACTGATGGCATAATGGCTGTCAGATCGGGGCTTTGGGTGGCGCTTGGTACCTGACGAGCGACCGTCCGCATGATCCGCAAAGGTTTGACGATGCAGCGTGGCCTGTCACGAACCTCCAGCCTGCCGGCGCGGACCGAGCTTGGCGATGCCTTGCGGGCCTGCCGCGGCGCCTTTCTCGGCGTCGGGCTGATGAGCTGCATGATCAATATCCTGTATCTGACCGGCTCGTTCTTCATGCTCGAGGTCTATGACCGCGTGCTGCCAAGCCGCAGCGTGCCGACCCTCGTCGGTCTCATCGTCCTGGCCGGCGGCCTTTACGTGGCTCAGGGTATTCTCGACCTGCTGCGCGGCCGCATTCTGGTGCGGATCGGTAGTTCGCTCGACGAGGCGCTGAGCCCTCGCGTGTTCCAGACCGTGGTGCGACTGCCCCTCCTTGCCGGCGGACACAACGAAGGTCTGCAGCCGCTGCGCGATCTCGACAATGTTCGCTCGTTCCTCTCCGGCATGGGACCGAGCGCGCTGTTCGACCTGCCCTGGCTGCCGCTCTATCTGGCGATCTGCTTTGCGTTTCATCCGATGATCGGCGTCACCGCACTGGTCGGCGCCATCCTGCTGGTGGGCCTGACGATCCTCACAGAAATCATGACCCGCGAACCTGCGCGCGAGGCCAACGGCCTTGCGGCACGTCGCAGCGGGATTGCTTCGGCCAGCCGGCGCAATGCCGAAGTCGTCGTCGCGATGGGCATGGCCGGGCGTCTGACGCAACGCTGGCGCGAGGCCAACGAGACCTATCTGGCCGGCAATCAGCGCACCAGCGATGTGGCCGGCGGTCTCGGTGCCATCGCCAAGGTCATGCGCATGATCCTGCAATCGGCGGTGCTCGGCGTCGGTGCCTATCTCGTGATCAATCAGGAAGCCACCGCCGGCATCATCATCGCCGGCTCGATCCTCAGCGCCCGTGCGTTGGCGCCGGTCGATCTGGCGATCGCGCACTGGAAGGGGTTTGTCACCGCCCGGCAGAGCTGGCATCGGCTCAACGGGCTTCTATACGCCTTGCCGGATCAGGCAGCTGTTACTCAGCTGCAGAACCCGTCGCAGAAACTGACGATCGAAGGCGTCAGCATCGCACCGCCGGGTGAGCAGAAGATCACGGTCAGCGACATCACGTTTGCACTCGCGGCCGGCAACGGCCTCGGCATCATCGGACCGTCGGGCTCCGGCAAGTCATCGCTGCTGCGCGCGCTGGTTGGCGTCTGGAAGCCGGTGCGCGGTCATGTCCGGCTCGACGCCGCGGCGCTCGACCAATGGGCGCCCGACGATCTCGGCCGCCATATCGGCTACCTGCCACAGGACGTCGAACTGTTTGCAGGGTCCATTGCCGACAATATCTGCCGTTTCGATCCCGATGCGAAGGATGACGACATCATCACCGCGGCAAGGCAGGCCGGCGTCCATGACCTCATCGTCGGCATGCGCGAGGGCTATGATACGCAGGTCGGCGATCACGGCGGCGTTCTGTCCGCCGGTCAGGCGCAACGCATCGCGCTGGCGCGCGCACTGTATGGCGATCCGTTCCTGATCGTTCTAGATGAGCCGAACTCCAATCTCGACACCGAAGGCGATGAAGCGCTGACCAAGGCCGTGCGCGCGGCCCGGACGCGCGGCGCCATCGTCATCGTGGTTGCACACCGGCCGATCGGCATCGAAGGCGTCGACATGCTGCTGGTGCTGAAGGATGGTCGCATGCAGGCCTTCGGGCCGAAGGAGACCGTGCTGGGCCAGGTGCTGCAGCGCCCGGCAGCACAGCCGATCAAGATCGTCGCCGACGGCGGAGTAGCCAAGCCATGAGTGCGCCGCTGACAGGATCGCGCCGCTCGATCCGAATCCACCTCATTATCGGCCTCGTCGTTGTGCTCGTGCTCGCAGGCGGTTTGGGCGGCTGGGCGTCGACGGCGCAGATCTCCGGTGCCCTGATCGCGCCCGGCTCGGTGGTCGTCGATTCCAACGTCAAGAAAGTCCAGCACCCCACCGGCGGCGTCGTCGGCGAAGTGCGCGCCCGCGACGGCGACGTGGTGAAGGCCGGCGATGTCGTCGTGCGTCTCGACGACACCGTCACCAAGGCCGGCCTCGCCATCGTCACCAAGAACCTCAACGGGTTGTGGGCCCGTGCGGCGCGGCTGGAAGCCGAGCAGCGCGGCGTCGATCGTATTACGTTTCCACCGCAGCTTATCGAGCAGATCGCAGATGACGACGTGAAGAACGTCATCGCCAGCGAAACGAAACTGTTCAATGTGCGCTCGACCGGCCGCGTCGGCCAGAAGCAGCAGCTTCGCGAACGCATCGCGCAGCTCAACGAGGAGATCGCCGGCCTCACCGCGCAGGAGACTGCCAAGACGCGCGAAATCGCGCTCGTGGAAAAGGAATTGGTCGGCGTCCGCGGATTGTTCGATCAGCAGCTGGTGCAGATCTCGCGCCTGACCGTGCTGGAACGCGACGCCGCGCGCCTCGCCGGCGAACGCGCGCAGTTCATCGCCGCCCGCGCCCAAGCCAAGGGCAAGATCACCGAGATCGAGCTGCAGATTTTCCAGATCGACAAGGACCTCGTCAGCGAGGTCTCCAAGGATCTGCGCGAGACCAATGACAAGATCGGCGAATTCGTCGAACGCAAGGTCACTGCCGAGGACCAACTACGCCGCATCGACATCCGCGCGCCGCAGGACGGCATGGTGCTGCAGTCCACCGTGCATACGATCGGCGGGGTTATTACCGCAGGCGACGCCATCATGCTGATCGTGCCGCAGACCGACAATCTGTCGGTGGAGGCCCGGGTCAATCCGCAGGATATCGACAAGCTGCAGATCGGCCAGAAGACGCTGCTGCGCCTCTCCGCCTTCAACCAGCGCACCACGCCGGAGCTCAACGGCGCCGTCAGCCGCGTCTCGCCGGATACAACGACGGATCAGCGCACCGGGCAGAGCTACTACACGATCCGGATTTCGATGCCGGCATCGGAAGTCGCCAAGCTCGGCGATGTGCGCCTGATCCCCGGCATGCCTGTCGAAGCCTTCGTGCAGACCGGCGACCGCACCATGCTATCCTATCTCGCCAAGCCGCTAAGCGATCAGTTGATGCGCGCCTTCCGCGAGAAATGACCCGTCACCCATGAAGCGCATGCGGCGAGTGAGACGGCTGGCGCAGCGGTTCGGTTGGGCACGGGCGTTCTGTCTTGTCTTGCTGCTGGGCCTCGCACTGCTGCGCATCGCTGATCCACCCGCCATCGAGGAATTGCGGCTGCGGGTCTTCGATACCTATCAAGTGATCCAGCCGCGGCTGAAGACGGCGAAGCCCGTTACCATCGTGGATATCGACGAGAAGAGCCTCGCAAAATATGGCCAGTGGCCGTGGCCGCGCACGCGTATCGCCGAGCTTGTCACCAGGTTGAACCAGCTCGGCGCCGTCGTGACCGGCTTCGACATCGTATTCCCCGAACCGGACCGGCTGAATCCTGCGCTGGCGGCGGAGAGTTTTACGGGGCTCGATGACGAGACGCGCATCCGGCTGAAAGCATTACCCAGCAACGATCAGGTGCTGGCCGACGCCATTCGGCGCGGGCGCGTGGTGCTTGGCGAGTCCGGCCTGCCCTATATCGTTTCGGAACTCGATAAGTCTCTGCCCCTGACGGGATTGGCCATGCTCGGCGGCGATCCGCAGCCTTTCATGCTGGCGTTTCCCGGACTGATCCGGAATATCGACCTGCTGGAAAAGGCCGCCATGGGACGCGGCCTGTTCACCATCAGTCAGGAGCGCGACGGTCTCGTGCGCCGCGTGCCCGTGATGATGCAAGCGCAAGGCATAGTCATGCCGTCGCTGAGCTTCGAAATGCTGCGCGCCATCACCGGCACCGACACGATCCTGATCAAATCCGACCGCGCCGGCATCAAGAGCATTGCGGTCAAGGGTCTGGAGATTCCCACCGACAGCGAAGGACGGATCTGGGTGCATTTCGCCAAGCGCGATCCGAGCATCTATGTCTCGGCATCCGACGTGCTCGATGGCACGGTGCAACCCGGAATGATCGCACGGCATCTGGTGCTGATCGGCACCTCGGCGGTCGGCTTGCTCGACACCAAGACGACACCGCTCGATGCAGTGATTCCCGGCGTCGAGGTTCATGCGCAGGTGCTGGAGAGTGCGCTGACGAAGACCGTGCTGTCGCAGCCGGCCTACACGCGCGGCGCCGAACTGTGCATTGCGATCATTCTCGGCATCATCGTGATCTGGCTCGCCCCGATGTTCGGCCCCGTCACCCTTATCATCATGGGCGCCGTGTTTGCGGCGCTGCTCGCCGGTACATCCTGGTATTTCTACACGCAGCACCGCCTGCTGATCGACTTCACCTATCCCTTGCTCTCGACCACACTGATCTATCTCACGCTGATCTTCAGCAATTTCGTGCGCGAGCAGGCGCAGCGCCGCCGCATCCGCTCGGCCTTCAGCCAGTATCTGTCGCCGGCGCTGGTGGCTCAACTCGCGCAGTCACCGGAGAAACTGGTGCTCGGCGGCGAGGAGCGTGAGATGACCATCATGTTCTCGGACGTGCGCGGCTTCACCACAATCTCTGAATCCTACAAGCACGATCCGCATGGCCTGACCACGCTGATGAACCGCTTTCTGACGCCGCTGACCAATGCAATCCTCGATCGCAAGGGTACCATCGACAAATATATGGGCGACGCCATCATGGCGTTCTGGAATGCACCGCTCGATGACGATCAGCACCAGATCAATGCCTGCCATGCCGCGCTCGACATGCTGGATCGCATCGACGCACTGAACAAGCTGCGCCAGACCGAGGCCGAGAACGGCGGCCACGTCTATATCCCGATCAATGTCGGCATCGGCCTCAATACCGGCATCTGCGTGGTCGGCAATATGGGATCGGATCTGCGCTTCGACTATTCGGTACTCGGCGACAGCGTCAATCTGGCCTCGCGTCTCGAGGGCCAGTCAAAGGAATACGGCTTTCCGATCATCGTCGGCTCGAAGACCGCGCTCGCCGTCAAGGACAAGTTCGCCATTCTCGAACTCGACTTCATCATGGTGAAGGGCAAGAAAGAACCGGAAGTGATCTACGCCATAGCCGGACGCGAGGACGTGACGCATTCGGAACGCTTCCAGACGCTGCGCAACCTGACCATCGAGATGCTGGCTTGCTATCGTAGTCGCGACTGGGACGGCGCATTGTACGCCGTCGAGCGCGGCCGCAATTCCGATGTCGCGAATGCGCTCGAGAAGCTCTACGAGCTCTATGAGAAGCGCATCCGCGCCTATCAGGAGACCCCGCCACCAGCGGACTGGAACGGCTCGTTTGCATTGCTGTCGAAGTAGGGCACAATAGCAAAGCGCATTGCGCCACCGGGCTGTGGGTTACGCTGCGCTAACCCACCCTACAATCCACGGATCAAATCTCGCGCAGTGCCCGCATGCTGGGCACGCTGACTTCGGCGAGCTTCAGATTGTCTTCGTTCTGGTCGATCGCGACATATTGCCCGTCCCAATAGGTCAGCGCGGTGTGCGGAACCGAAGTGATGACATCGCGGACGCGGCCGATGACGATGGCGTGGGAGTGGCGCTCGATGACTTCCTCGACGTCGCAGTCGATTGCCGCAAGGCTGCCGGCCAGCAGCGGCACGCCGGTTGCCCGGGTCACCCATTGCGCGCCAACGAAACGTTCTGCGCCCTTCAATCCGCCCTTGCCCGAAAACCACTCGGCCACGTCGAGCTGATCAGCCGACAAAATGTTGACACCGAAGGCGCCGTAGCGCTGCAGCAGTGGCCAGGACGACGACTCCCTGTTGACGCTGACGATCAGCGTCGGTGGATCGACCGACAGCGACGAGACCGATGTCACCGTCATGCCCGTGATGTCTTTGCCACGCCCGACGGTGATGACGCTGACGCCGCCGGCCAGCACTCGCATGGCGCCACGGAATTCTTGCGAAGAGACCCCGCGATCAGAGGAAATCTCGCGATCGACGGTGATGTTACGAACGACGGAATTCATGGCAGCCTCGCAGGTCACAATAGTCTCACAAGCCAGTGGCGTCGGCTCCCGGGCCGAGCAGATTGCGCAGGATCGAACCTTCCAGCGCCGCAAGATCTGCCGAGCCGCGCTGCCGCGGCCGGGCGATATCGACATTGATATCGTGCGCGATGCGGCCGTCTTCAATCACAAGCACGCGATCCGCCAGCGCCACGGCCTCGGACACGTCATGCGTCACGAGAATCGAGGTGAAGGTCTGGTCATGCCACACGCGACCGAGCAACTGCTGCATCGAAATACGGGTCAGCGCATCGAGTGCGCCGAGCGGCTCGTCGAGCGCCAGCACACGCGGATGGCTGACCAGTGCCCGCGCCAACGCGACACGCTGCTTCTGGCCGCCAGACAACACGGACGGCCATTGATCGCGCTTCTCGGCGAGGCCGACTTCCGTCAATGCACTTTCAGCGCGTGCCTTGGCATCGGCCGATGTCCGGTCGGTCCCGAGGCCCACTTCCACATTCGAGAGCACGCTGGCCCATGGCAACAGGCGCGGTTCCTGGAACATCACGCGGATGTCTTCCGCGCGGGTTTCCTCACCAAAGCTGATCGTGCCGGCAGTCGGCGCGTCGAGGCCTGCGATCAGGCGGAGCAGCGTGCTCTTGCCACAGCCGCTCTGGCCGACAATGGCCACGAACTGGCCGGCAGGAATATGCAGATCAACGCCGCGCAGCACTTCATTGCTGCCGAAGGATTTGCGGAGACCGCGGATGGTGAGCGACAGACCGCGGGACTTCTGCTCGGACGGACGCCGCGCCTGCGTGGCGATGGCCTGTTCGAAATCGACGGGCACATCGATGACCTGTGCATCGGCATGACTGAGGCGAAGAGACTGTTGCACGGTCATTTCAAATTCTCGCTTCCGAATTTCGCTCAATGTTTCTGAAAAGCCGGGTGCCAGGACAATGTCAGCCGTTCCAGCCCGCGCGAGGCGCTGTCGGCGACCTTACCCAGCAGCGCATAGATCAGGATGCTGAGCACCACGACGTCGATCTGCATGAATTCGCGTGCCTGCATCGCCATGTAGCCAAGGCCCGACGAGGCCGCGATGGTTTCGGCCACGATCAGCGTCAGCCACATGATGCCGAGCGCGAAGCGGACGCCGACGAAGATCGACGGCAGCGCACCCGGGAAGATCACGCGGCGGAACAGCTCGCTGTTGCTCATGCCATAGATGCGGCCCATCTCGATCAGTTGCGGATCGACGGTGCGGATGCCGTGCAGCGTGTTGAGATAGATCGGGAAGAATACGCCAAGCGCGACCAGGAACAGCTTGGCCGATTCATCGATGCCGAACCACAGGATGACGAGCGGGATCAGCGCCAGATGCGGCACGTTGCGCACCATCTGCAGCGTGGTGTCGGTGAGCTTGCTGCTGAGCTGAGACAGACCGTTGGCCAGACCGAAAGCAAAGCCGATGCTGCCGCCGATCAGGAAACCGACAGATGCGCGCCAGAACGACACCCAGATATTCTGGGCGAGTTCGCCCGAAATCAGCAGCTTCCAGCCAGCCAAGGCAACATCGGTCGGCGCCGGCATTACCCGCGCCGGCACGTAACCCGTGACGCAAGCGGCCTGCCAGACGAGCAGGATGACCAGTGGCACGATCCATTGAGTCAGGCCATCGATGCGCGGCAAGCGAAAGCTGCGAACGCGGGGAAGGATTTCAACAATGCTCATGATGGGGTGCCTGTTGGAATTACGAGGCGCTCTGCGCGCGGTGCTCATTGGCAACGATTTCACCGACCGGTCCGGTGCGCGTACGTAGCGATGTGACGTTGTCGTGCTGTTGCAGCGACAGCAGCGGAAAGACGAGCTCGGCGAAGCGATAGGCCTCCTCGAGATGCGGATAGCCGGACATGATGAATGTATCGACGCCGACGTCCTGATATTCCTTGATGCGCGCCGCCACCGTCTGCGCATCGCCAACCAGCGCCGTACCGGCACCACCACGTACGAGGCCAACACCGGCCCAGAGGTTCGGGCTGATTTCGAGCTTGTCGCGGCGGCCGCCATGCAGCTGCATCATGCGCTGTTGGCCGACCGAGTCCTGCCGGGCCAATGTCTTCTGCGCGTTGGCAATGACGTCGTCGGTGACATATTGAATGAGTTCGTCGGCAGCCTTCCATGCGGCTTCGTTGGTCTCGCGCACGACCACATGAAGACGGATGCCGAAAGACAGCTTGCGACCGCGCTTTTCGGCAGCAGCCTTGACGCGCGCGACCTTCTCGGCGACCAGCGCAGGCGGCTCGCCCCAGGTGAGATATTTGTCGACGGTGTCCACCGCCACATCGATGCCGGCATCCGACGAGCCGCCGAAATACAGCGGCGGGCGCGGCGACTGCACCGGCGGGAAGATCAGACGACCATCCTCGATCTGGATATGCTTGCCCTGGACATTGACGGTCTTGCCAGCCAGCAGGTCGTTATAGACGTTGAGGAATTCGCGGGTGACGGCATAGCGCTCGTCATGCGGCAGGAAGATGCCATCGCCCTTGTTCTCGACGGGATCGCCGCCAGTCACGACATTGATCAGGAGGCGACCGTTGGTGACACGGTCCAGCGTTGCGGTCATGCGCGCGGCGACGCTCGGCGATTGCAGGCCCGGCCGAACGGCCACGAGATAGCGAAGCTGTTCGGTCCACGGGGCCACAGCGGATGCAACCACCCATGAATCCTCGCAGCTGCGCCCCGTAGGCAGCAGCACGCCGAAATAGCCCAGCTGATCGGCGGCCTGCGCGATCTGACGGAGATATTTGAAGTCGATGTCGCGCGCACCATGGGTCGATGCCAAATAGCGTCCATCGCCGTGGGTCGGCAGGAACCAGAGAACATTGGCTTTGGATGGATTACTCATCGGCGACGTCTCTCTCGCATCGGGCGACCATTGCGGCATCGCGAGAGGATGGTGTCATGACATAAGTCTGTCGAGTGGCCCGGGAAAATAGCGACGTGCGCACTGTGACTTAGGTCGATGACGAGGCGTTCCTTTCAAACTTCCGGGCATATGCAGCGCATTTTTCTCCACCAATCCTGCATCCCGCAGCGATCACAACCGCGTGGGTTGGAATGCAAGAGCCCGACCCGCGATCAGCGCGACTGAGTGGAGAATTTCATGCTGAGATTGCGGCGCGCGACACTCAGATTGTTTTGCGCAAAGGCTCATCATGAGAATGATCGTACAGGCCGTCATTGAGCAATCTGGCGCTTTCGCCGCCGTCATTGACGCTTTGTTAATGACGTCAGCACCGCTACCGCTCCAAATCGTGCGGCATTTACACAACTACCCGCGTTTTGCGAACCGACTTAACCAAATCGACAAGGCGTTTTGCGAGGCTCGGCCACCATGCAGAACGCATCCACCTCAGGCTCGTCGGCCTCTCCAATGGACAGCGACCGCCCGACCGCAACCTCTTCCACCGAGGCTGCTACCGGATTCGTGGATAGCGATGCCGCACGCGAATTGGAGATGCTGCGCGAGATCGTACGCATGCTGCCGGCCTCCGTCACTGTGCAAGACGATCAGGGCGACTTTCTGCTGGTAAATGACGCCGCGGCAATCCAGTTCAATGCATCGGCAGACCAGTTCAACAGACCCGATCCGCAGTCGGATTTTCTGGTGCAGGCACTGACGCATCGACGCACGACTGCACTCGACCTGCTGCAGTCCGGCCGCTCCGCGGTGTTCGAGGAACGCGTCAATTCCGAACGCGACCGGCGCGTGTTCCTGACCACGCATCGCCCGGTGCGTATCGGTGACCGCAGCGTGATACTGTCCAGCGCCACCGATGTGAGCCGGCAGAAAGAGATGGAAGAAGAGCTGTTTCGTCGCGCCTATTACGACGAGCTGACTGATCTGCCGACGCGGCGTGTGATCGAGAAACATGTCGGCGACATCATTGGCCATTCCGGCGAGACATCACATTTTGCGCTGGCCTTCCTCGACATCGACAATTTCAAGCACATCAACGACTATTACGGTCATAGTGTCGGTGATGCGCTGCTGGTACAGTTCGCCAAGCGGCTGGCGCTCGACCTGCGCGGCACCGACATGCTGTCGCGGATTTCCGGTGACGAATTCCTGCTGCTGCTGAACCCGATCCAGAGCCAGCAGGAGGTCGCCGAATATCTGGAACTGCTGGTGCAGCGGCTGCGTGCGCCGTTCTTCATCGACGGCTCCGAAGTATTCGCTTCAGCCTCGATCGGCGTCAGCCTCTATCCCGAACACGGCCGCAACTACGACACGCTGCATCAGAACGCCGATATCGCGATGTATCGCGTGAAGAATGAGACCAAGGGCGCTGCGGTGTTCTTCGACTCCAGCATGGAGAGCGAGGCGCTGACCCGCATGGCCACCGAACAGTCGTTGCGGCTGGCGATTCTCGACAAGCGGTTCTGCTGCGCGTTTCAACCGAAGGTCGATATCCGCAGCCTGGAGATCAAGGGTATCGAGGCCCTGGTGCGGCTGCGTAACGACGATGGCGTGATCCAGGCACCCAGCACCTTCATCAATCTGGCAGTCGAACTCGGCCTGATTGACGAGCTCACCCATCTGGTGCTCGCCGAGATCATGAAGTCGATCGACCTGATCGACGAGACCTTCGGCGCCACCGCCAGTATCAGCATCAACGTCGCCGCCAAACAGGCTGGCAACCCGGAATTCATGCGCGCCTTTGCCAGGGCCATCGAGGAGACCGGCTGCCCGACGCGCTTCATGGTCGAAGTGACCGAAGACGCATTCGTCGCCAAGACGCATTTCCAGGACGACATCCTGCCGATGTTCCGCGCGCTCGGCGTCGGTATCTCCATCGACGATTTCGGCGTCGGCTATTCGTCGTTGTCGGCGCTGGCGGATATCACCGCCGACGAAATCAAGATCGACCGATCCTTCATTACGGACATCCACAAGCGCCCGCGCAGCCAAGGCATCCTCCGCGCCATCGAGTCGCTCAGCGAGGCGCTGGGCATGACCGTGATCGCCGAAGGCGTCGAGACCTTCGAGGAACTGGCCTATCTTCAGGCCGCGACCAAGATCCGCTATGCGCAGGGCTATTATTTCTCCAAGCCGATCTTTCTGGAAGAACTGCAGCCCCAGGCGCGCACCAGTAGCGACGTGCGCAGCGCACCATCGGCTCGCCCGGTAGCAGATCCCCGCCCGGCCTATTCCCGCGCCGGCGGCCGGGGCTATTGAGGCACCGCCCTCTCCCCGTCATTGTCATCCCGCAACCACATCCCATCTGTTAAGGGACTGAAAACCACGCGCTACGCATCACCAGAGAGTCCCCATGCCCGTCGTTCCGCTGTTTCTGAATATCCTCTGGATCGTGTTCGGCGGATTGGGGATGGCGGTCGGCTGGCTGATCGCGGCCGTTGTGATGGCCATCACCATCATCGGCCTGCCCTGGGCCCGCGCCGCCTTCAATATCGCCGCCTATACGCTGTTGCCGTTCGGCCAGCGCGCCGTTGACCGCGAGGCCGTCACCGGCCGCGGCGACATTGGCACCGGCGTTTTCGGCCTCCTCGGCAACATCATCTGGCTGGTGCTGGCAGGCTGGTGGCTGGCGATCGGCCATCTCCTGGCGGCGCTGGCCCTGGCGATTACCATCGTCGGCATCCCCTTTGCCTGGGCACATCTGAAGCTCGCCGGCATCGCACTCTGGCCGATCGGCAAGGTCATCGTACCGGCCTAACGCGCATTGCGTTGAACGAATTCAAATTTTCTCGTTGAGACTGCGCCGCGCATACGCGTGATTAACTATTTCGCTCAATGGTGAAACGAGGTGGGCCTCGGGCGCCGGAGTGATTATGCGTAAACTTCCTTTTTTGATCGTTGCAGGTTCTTTCACGGCGGTTGTCGCCGCGGGCGCTGGCGCCTGGCATTTCTTCGGGCCCGCCGGCGCTCAGACCAGTGCGAAAGCCGATAAAGGCGAGCTCACCACCGCCTCGATCGACACGCGCGCGCCGAAGTCGAATTCGACCGAACCGCCGCCGCGCGTGCAGGCTGTCGCAGCCGCACCGGCTGCCATGCCCGTGGCTCCCGCGGCGGAAAAGCGCCCGACCATCGCCAAGCCCGTCTGCAACAATCCGAACGCGCTCGGCGTGTCACGCACCGTGCAGATCGACACCACCGGCGGCCCCGGCCTTGGCATGTCGCAATATCGCGACTACGACTTCCTGCAGCCCGGCGAAGTCGTGCTGACCTTCGACGACGGCCCGTGGCCGGTGACCACGCCTGCCGTGCTGGCTGCGCTCAGCGCGCAATGCGTACAGGCCGTGTTCTTCCCGATCGGCAAGCATGCCACCTGGCATCCCGCGGTGTTGAAGCAGGTGATCGCGGCTGGCCATTCGGTTGGCACCCATACCTGGTCGCACCAGAATCTGGCGACCAAGACCCCGCAGGAAGCCAAGGACGAGATCGAACGCGGCATCAGCGCCATCACCCTGATGGCCGGCCAGCCGCTGTCGCCCTTCTTCCGTTTCCCGCAGCTGCGCCAGAATGCGGAGCTGAAGGCATATCTCGCCGAGCGCAACATCGCCGCCTTCTCCATCGACATCGATTCTGAGGACTTCCGCATCCACAATGCCGGCAAGCTGGTCGCCTCGGTGATGGAAAAGCTGAAGAAGAAGGGCAAAGGCATCATCCTGATGCACGACCTGCATAAGTGGTCTGCGGCTGCCGTGCCGGACCTACTCGCCCAGCTCAAGGCCGGCGGTTACAAGGTCGTGCATATCCGCGCCAAGGACACGCTGCCGACGATCGCAAGCTACGACGCCGCCATCGCCGCCGAGCTGCAGCCAGTGAAAACCAGCAATGCGCGCCCGATTTCCAACGTGATCCAGACGGTCGACTAACACCTGATCCACTCGGGTTGAACCCAATCGAGGCCGGGGCGGCACCGCTGCCCCGGCCTTTTTGTGTTTCGTGGCAAGGCGCGCGGCGAAACAAAACGATCCCCCGACGAAACCATTATCCACCTCGACGCAGACCGCCTGAAACCGGGCATGGTTATTCATCTGTCCAACGAAGCGGCATACAGCGCCGCCCAACAGGGACAGTCACATGCGCATCATCGGTTTCATCCTTGCCTTCTCGTTCGCCTTTGCCGGCCCGTCATTCTCTGGCACCGCGATGAACGACCTGCCGGGTATCGGCACCTTTTCCTACAACGGCGCGCAGATCGCCCCTGATACGGCGACCGCGAAATTCGCCTATCTGACGCTCACGCGTCGCGCCTAATCGCACCGCTCCCCTCCGATATCCCCAGACACAGAAAGCCATCACCATGACCTCATTCAGCGCAAATCTGATCGGACACACCCTCAAGGCCGCCACTGTCGGCGCAATCCTGATGCTGTCGGCGACGGCGAGCCATGCCCAGTCGGCGAGCCCTTTTGCCGGCTTTGACGGATCGTGGAGCGGCAGCGGCACCGTGTCGCTGTCGGATGGCTCCTCCGAACAAATTCGCTGCCGCGCCACCTACAACGTCGTCGGCGGTACCGCGCTGAAACAGTCCCTCCGGTGCGCCAGCGACAGCTACAAGTTCGAACTCAGCAGCGATGTGAAGAGCCAGGGTAATCAGGTGACCGGCACCTGGGGCGAAGCCAGCCGCAATATCTTCGGCAATCTGCAGGGCAGCGCCGGCGGTGGCCAGATCGATGTCTTCGTCGAGGCCGCCGGCTTCGCCGCCAACCTGACGCTGACGACCAAGGGCAACAAGCAGCTGGTCTCGATCAGCTCCAAGGGTCAGATCCGCGACGTCTCGATCAATATGATCCGGAGCTGAGGCAGAACCTATGCGGCTTGATGCTGTCGACCCACAGCATCAAGCCCACTGCCTGACACGAGTGTTTTGATGCCCGGTTGCCGCCTGCGCCTGATCACGCGAAGCAGTGGGTTTTCAATTGCGAGATGCACGACGATGCCCGCGCCGCCGGCTATGGCGACATAACACAGCATCATCATCGTCGATGCTTCGGGCGTCGGCAGCTGAAGCCATCGCTCATTACCTGTTTTCATAACGTCGAAAACGATCGGATGCGTGAGATAGATGGCGTAGGACGCATTGCCGATCAGAATAAGCGGCTGCCAGGTTATGGCACCGCCGGCATATTCGACAAACAGCGCACTGGCGACAATCACGACCGGCGCGGCTGCGGCGAGCGCCATATAGACCGACGGCGTGACGCTGTTTGCCCATAGCGGTCCCACGAATTGGGACCCATAGCAGAGTGTGACGAGTGCGGCGCCGATCCAGACAATGGAGCGTTGTGGTGCAGCGGGAGCAAAAACCTGCAACGCATAGAAGATCGCGATCCCGGCGATGAAGAACTTCGTATAGTCGAAGGACAGATAGTGGCAGGCAGCCGCCGTGCAGACGGCGGCCGCGGCATAGTTCAACGCCACCAGGCATCCGACAACGATCAGCGGCGCCAGACGGCGGCTGATCACAAGCGCGGCTGCGAAGATCAGATAAAAATACACCTCGTAGTTCAGCGACCAACCGACATTCAGGATCGGATATTTGTCACCGATCGGCGCGAACATCAGGCTGCGGCCGACATAGGCCCAGAGCGGCTCGGACGAACGGCCATCCAACGGCTTTGCCCATGTCTCTGCCTCAAGCAGCGCAGATCCGAACATCACGACAAGAAGCACGGCTGTGCACAGCCAATAGAGCGGTGCGATCCGCTCCAGGCGCTTGGCGAGAAAATCGTCATCACCCTTCCGGGTGATGAAACACATGATGAAGCCGGAGATGACGAAGAAGGTGGAGACCCCGAAGAATTCGGTGTGCCAATCGCCCGCGAACTTGTAGCCGGTGTGGAAGAACACCACGCCAAGGGCAGCTATGCCGCGCAACACCTGCAGATTTGACAGCATGGGCCTCCCTCAACCGCCCGTCGCGGTCGGGGGCAAACCTCTGGCAGAGACGAGAGTTCCGCCGATCCGGAACTCTTGCGGGACAAAGAAGGCCGCGAGGTGACGCCAGCGGTCAGAAGCCGTAAAGCCGTGCGGGATTGTCGACGAGGATTGTCTTGCGAAGTGCCGCGTCGGGCGCCCACACCGCGAGCTGGTTCAGCAGGCGGCCGTCGTCAATCTGAAAGAGCGGCGTGACCTCGGTAGGCTTCCTGCCAGCCGGCGTCACCGAATCCGGATGCGGCCAGTCGGTGCCCCAGATGATCCGCTCCGGATTGGCGGCGATCAGCGCCTTCGCCAGCGGTGCGACGTCCGGGTAATCTGGCCCTTGTGTCGAAGCGCGATAGGCGCCGGAAATCTTCACATAGGCCTTGCCGGTTTTGACGAGGTCGAGCAGGTCCGCAAAGCCCGGCTGATCCAGCCCGAGCTTGGCTTCCGCGCCGCCGAAATGATCGAACACCAGCGGCATCGGCGCACTGGCAACAACCTCCTTGATCGCGGATACCAATGGCAGATTGGTGAACATCTGGATGTGCCAGCCGCGCGTCTTCATGCGCTCGATCGCGCCGAGAAGACGCTGCTTGCCGATGGCGGGATCGCTCACGCCGCTGGTCGCAAGATTGATCCGCATGCCGCGAATGCCGGCCGCCTTCATGGCGTCGAGCTCGCTCTCCGGTGTCTTGTCATCGATAACAGCAACGCCGCGCGCGTCGCTGCCGCGCGCCTTCATGCCGAACAGGGTCGCCGAATTATCAGTGCCGTAGATGCTGGGCGTGACGATCACCACGCGCTTGACGCCGAGTGCCTTGTGCAGCGCCGCCATTTCCTCCGGCGACGCCAGTTCCGGCGTATAGACGCGGCCTGCAAAAAACGGGAATTTTTCGGGATCGCCATGAATATGGGTGTGACAGTCGCAGGCGTCTGCAGGCACCTGGAAATTCACTGGCGTCGCCGGCTGCGCGGCCTTGCCAACCGCAAATCTATTACTGAGCACGACCGCTCCCGCGATTGAAGAGAGCAGAACACCGCGTCTTGTGAACATTGGTTCCTCCCTGATGTCGTGACGCCATTTTGGGCCGGCGTTCACTTGATTGAGGCCAACGTGATCGTTTCGCGATCCATGTCAAGTGTGCTTCCACATGCTGCAGAGCAAAGACGACGGGGATCGCCTTCCTGCTGCACAGCCCCATGTCGAATTGGCTGTGCAGCAGCTCGCTTGCAGTCATGTCACGGTTTGCGGACGGTGACGCGCAGGAACGTCGCCTTCACCGATGTCGTCGAAGGATCGGAGCTTTTATTCTGACTCTCGAAGAGCTTTACAAGCTCTCCCTTCAAGGCGTCGGCGCGACCGTCTTTTTCAGCCGCATCGAAGGCATTCATGGTCGGGCCGTAATATGCCTTGAACTGGTCGACGAACTTTGCCGGCGGTCCGGCAAAGTTGAATTCGTAGGAGTCACGAGCGAATGAGATATTTGGCTTCGAAATGCCGGCCGAGGTGAAGCGCTCGACAACATTGTCCTCGAGCCCCCAGGTCATGGGACTTACGAAGCCTTCCGGCGGAGGGGGCGAATAGGACGAGCTGATCTTAAGGATCTGCGCCACCAGGGTGGGATCGTTCGGGATCCAGTTTCCCATCACAATACGGCCGCCTGGCCGCGTGACGCGAACCATTTCCCTGGCAACATCCGATGGCCTGGGCGCGAACATCGCGCCGAAGATGCTGACAACGAGATCGAAACTGTCGTCCTTGATATCTTTTAGATTCGACGCATCGCCTTCCTGAAAGCGACACGTAAGCCCTTCCGCCATGGCACGCCTGTTGCCGGCGTCCACCAGATTGCGCGCGATATCGACGCCTGTGACGTTTGCCCCGGCTTTTGCTGCGGGAATTGCCGTCGTTCCGTCTCCGCATCCAAGATCGAGCACGTCACTTCCGCGCGTGATCCCGATCGACGCAACGAGCCCCTCGCCGCTGGCGCGCATCGTCTCCGCGATACGGGTGAAATCGCCTTTCTCCCAAAGAGCCTGGTTCGCATTCATGGGACGTCCTCCGATGTTCAACGCGGGAACGGCCGGCGCCTGGGTCGGTTCGCAGAATGGCGCCTAGGTAGCCGCAGTTATGTCACTCGGCTCTTGGTCTAGGTTCAGCATTCGCGATCGGACGACGTCCCGTTGCCAAACACAGCGTGATTGAGCAAATGGGCGAGGTTCCAGGACAATCACGGGCGCAACCTGGTCCCCTCGCCCTCTCGAAATACCCGCCACACCCGCGGCGCGAGCGCTTCTGCGCATCCAGGCACGCTTCGAACGTGTGACCATCGCCTGAAAGAGGGCAGCGCCCCTCCAACCAAGCCATTTTTCGCCGAATCCTGCCCCGGCCAGCCGTTGCCGCCGCCCGGCCAATCGGCTAAATGAACGCTCGAAGCACCCGTAGCTCAGCTGGATAGAGCGTTGCCCTCCGAAGGCAAAGGTCACACGTTCGAATCGTGTCGGGTGCGCCAGATCTTGCCGCGCCGCGCTAGGCGGCCTTTGCGGGGTCAAGCCCAACGGATTGCGCCTCAGAGTTTTGCTTCCGTTAAGCCGTTCGACCATCAGCACGCAGCGTCTCGTCGATGACATAATCGACCATCGCGTCCTGCAGATGATATTTGCGAACATGCTCGCGCAGACCCAATGCCATCTGGCGCAGACGCGGCTTGTTGCTCAGTCCGCGCTCGATCACGGCCGACAGACTGCCCGGCGTTACGTCGTACAGCAGGACATGCTCGTGTTCTCGAACGGGCGCGTGACGCTCGACCGTCGGATAGTTGAGAACTGGCACGGTCAGACATTGCGCCGCCTCGGCGGTTCGATAGCACTCCCAGCTATAGCCCGACGGTGACCACGCCAGCCATGCGCTCGAAAGCCGCCGCAGGAACTCGTCATGCGGTAGCCTCTCATGCGGAATATCGACCTTGAGACCCTTGCTTCTCAACGCCTCGAGTTCTGAAAGACCGACACGGCGCACCCACGAATTTTCCGCGACCTCGCCAACGAAAAACACGTCAGATGTCTTTTCCGGAGGTTCGCTATCGGTATCGATCCTTGTTGCAGGAAGCGAAATGGGGCGGATCTTCGCCAGACGTTCGTTCCAGCGCCGATTGCGCCGTATGCGCCGCGTCGGAAGTGCCGGATGGGCCGAGTGGCAGAGAATGTGCCACCGATCGACGGGAAGCTCGCGTTTAAAAGCCGCGGTAGCCTTGTCGAGCAGAAAAAAGTTATGCGAGCCGACGATGAAGGCGTCGTTCATATCCAGAACGGCGATCGGCACGGGAGGCTTCACGAATCGTAGCCAGGAGACGCCGAACACTCTTGTCATCGCGGATAGCGGGCGAAGCGGTTGCCGGAAGAAAGCGCGTAGCCAGTAGCGCGGATGCCACGCCGGGCGTAGTGGCATATAGACGATGATCAGGTCGTATGCCCCGCGTCGCGCCTCACGCATCGCCTTGATGAATCGCCAGGGCGTGCAGTCGGCAAAGCCTTTTGCCGCTCGTCCGCGAGGGATCGGACGTTCCCCCGTCCAGAGCACATCCGTCTCTTCCGGATAGATATCCTTGCAGTAGTGCCAGGAGCCCAATTCGAGGATTCTCGGTCTGGTCCTATTTGGGCTTTCTGCCGTCGCACTCACCGATGGAATTCCTTAACAGACGAGGCCAGCTCACAGGAGTTGCAATAGAACGGGTATCACCATCACGGATTGATGCGCGACACGACATGAATGCAACAAAAAAGCGCGTCTGACGAGGGCGAAGAAGGCTGCAACATGCCCGTCTGCAAACGTTTTTGGCGAGCTGGCCTCAAGGCGCCTTTTAGCCTCTCCCACAGCCGCCTGCGATCCGACACCCTTCATCCGCTTGCTGCACCGGCTGCAGTTTCTACAACACTCGGCGGGGACCGCTGCTCAACCTGTTGAAGGTCGGCGGGCATTCCAATTTTCACTTTCCGCACCGCGACCGCTGACGCGGCAGGATCAGTCGATGAGCGACCCCCGCGCCACCACCCATATTCCATGTCTTCAACTGGGTGCACCACGCGCTGCAGCCACATCCTCTACAGGACATGATGAAGCATGACATCCTGAGCGTGCGGCGGACTGGATCCATACCTGGTTGGTCATGAAGCTGATCGCATATCAGGGTGGACAAGGCCGAGCGTCGGCACGTCAGATAACCGAACTGTCGGAGCTGAAGGACAGGCGCCACACAAGACAATCAATGTCGAGCGAATGCCAAAGGCAGAGCCCATGCCGCAATGCGGCGGGAGCACCATGCCCGTCCTCTTTCAACTCGATCCACTCCAACGATCTTGGTGACAGAAGGTCGTCAACAAGGGACTCATTTTGAATGGATCGAATTTGACAATTCGCAACGAGACTCAGTCGGCAGTACCTTGTGGTTCGGGCGGATCCTGATCAGGCGCATCACCAAGCGCCTTCCCCCGGGCGAGACTCCGTTCTTCCTGCACCCTGATATTATGCATCAGAGCTGTGAGGCGACGGCCAGTGATGGGCTGACCATCACCCTGGGTAACGCCCTGCGCAGCAAGGCCCGCAGCAATTTCGGTCCACGTTGCGCCGTCTTCACGGTGCATCCGCTCCAGTTCCCGAAGGTTCTTTCGAATAATTTCAGTCGCGCCAGATTTGATCTTGCCGATCGGCGAATCCTGCCGCTCGGCTTTCAACAATTTCACGTAATCGCGAAGGCTTTTGAGATCGATATCCATGGCCACGGCAATAGTGTCGGTTTCTTAAAACGCCACTTCATCAACCGATGAATAGCCCCTATCGATCTATTATCAAGATTTACGGCATTTAACTCAATGCGCGGATTTACCGATTTGATCTGATAGACTTTGGAGTGAGGCAGCTCGACTCATCTATATTTTTACGAATCAATTTCAATATTCTTTGGGTCGACTTTAATTTGATTGTCGCGCATCTCATTGATCGTGCGTGCGCCATTCTCCATTCTTCGATCAAATCGCCACCCCGTGACGGTCGTGAGATGAGCGGCTAGCATCTCGTGACCACACGAAGACCACACCGATAACTACACAACTCCTATGCGCTCTTGTGCACGACATATCGGTGCGGACGGCACCCGATCATCGTTCGAACGATCTGCATCGTCGTGCGATGAAGATCGACCGTCGGTTGATCGTTTGCGCACACATCTATCTCGACGGCTTCGCGCAAGCTTCGCTTGTTACGCCGCTCTTACGATTTGATTGCCACTGCAGACAGTCATGACCAATGCAAAGATCAGCATGACGATGTCCAAGAAACCGTCGGATTCACAGTCGACCGCTGTGGAAAACGGCAGCCTGTTTCGTGAGCAATCACCGAATTCACACTCCACGCCAAAACCTCACATCGCTGCTGCCGCCGCGATCGACGAGCTTCTCGCCAGCGAGGCGCGGGCAAATATGCAACGCGCTCGCATTTCCACCCGCGAAGAGCCGATCAAGGCAAAGGTGCGCTTCACTGTGCCGCCCGCCCGTATTGTCGCAAGACCGTTACAATCGCCGGCATGGAAAGCTCCATTCTTCTCCCTGGCGATGGTCGTCGGCCTGTCAACGCTCGTTTCCGCTGGCGCGATTGCCTATCTGCTCCTGCGGCCGATGACATCTTCAGCCGTATCTGATGCGGATCTTCGCAGCATTCGCGATTCCGTCGCGCAGCTACGACGGCAAGTTGCGGAGATGACCGGCGATGTGGCGAGCAGTCGCGCTGCCGCTGAAGCTGCCCGTACGCAGGCCGCCGAACAGGCAAGCCGCGCACAAGATCGCGCCGACCGCGAACAAACCGCTCTGGCTGCGAAATTTGCACGCATTGCCGATGAGAAAGCACAAGCGGTACAGGTCGCAGCCACGCTGGCGAATACTGCCGATATCACCGGCACGGTGCAGCCTCAGGCGCAACGGCCAGCAAATACGTCACGCGAAGTTATTCCCGGCTGGCACGTGCGTCGCGCCTATGATGGCGTCGCAGTGCTCGAGGGGAAGACCGGCGTGATTGAGGTCGTGCCGGGGCAGGATGTCCCTGCTCTCGGGCGGATCCAGGAAATCAAGAACGAAAACAACCGCTGGCAGGTTCTGACCAGCAGAGGCGTCATCCTTTCAGGTCGCTGAATTGATGCCTCGATCTGACTGATCGATACTAACGGCCACGCACAGGCAGGATGCTCGTGACACGCTGGATGACTACCAAGGACGACGCCGACAAGATCGGCAGCTTCGGATTCGCATCGAGCGATCCGAGCGCCCTATATGGCACGCTCTTGAGAACGGATATCAGTATTGGCCGATGCCGACTGATATCGGACCCACGCAATCGCATGTTGCTGCCCCGCACATGACGAACAGACTCTCGCTCCATATGCCCGCGCACGACAATCAATGCGTTTTGCCGTGTGGTACTGCACTGGTTCAAACCGGTGAAGTCGCGATTGCATCTATGCCGGCACGCTGTGAGATAGTTGGGTGCAAAAAGAGTCCGACTAAATCGTCGCGCTTCATGAATTATCCACTTGTTAGTTTGCTTCAACTGCATGGTTTGCATGCACGACTCTTTGCAAATTTGTGCACCTCGACTACTTGATGATGCGGTATCATCTTGATGACCAGTATGCCGATTCGCGTGTGTGACAACTCGGGCAAGTTCAGCCGATCAAAGCGCCAGATATCGACGATACGGCACGCGATCGGCCACTTCCCCCGTTTTGACATTAGCGCTGGTTCGGTTCTGTCACCGACCGTGCACGACCATGAGATGTCATGTTGTGTTCACATAGCGAGAGGGAGCTCTCTGAAACTACGGATGAATGCAAGTCGGAGAATGTGAGCTGACCGCATCACAGCATTGGGTATCCCGTAAAAAGCGACCGGGCCTCCCATTTGCAAGTCAGCGAATCGCTCAAAGGCCCATCCATCCGCTCAAGTAACTGTTGTGTTGCGTCTTCAAGACAAAAATGGGGCGAGTGCGCCTAATTCGACCCCATAACGATATCAAGGCGAACACGCAGGGGATTAAAATGTTTGTTGTAATCGATGACCGAGAGGGCGTCACACAAGGCTATGCGGCCGGGTTTGATCGCGAAGGGGTTGTATCGATTGGCTTCACTTCTACAGACTTTCGCGATTGGCTGGAATGTGCCGTTGGTAATGATTTAACTGTCATTCGGGCCTTTCTGCTGGGCGATTGTCCGGATCGGACGAGCATCCCATCCAGTATCCGCAACAGGTCACGGGCGCCGATTATTGCGCTCAACAGCCTGAAGCACCTCAAGCAGACCATTGAGTTATTCGAAGCTGGCGTCGATGACGTCGTTCACGCACCGGTCCACGTCCGCGAGATCATGGCACGAACGGCAGTTATTCGCCGCCGCACCATCGATCAGCATGAACCGGCACAAACGAGCGTAATTCGTGTCTTTCTCGATGGCCGCGACCCGGAGGTTGCCGGTCGCACTTTGATTCTGCCACGACGCGAACTACGCATTCTCGAACACCTGGTCGGGCATCAGGGCAAATGGCTGACGAAGACCCAGCTCTTCAACGCCATCTACGGTCTGTTCGATGCCAGCTTCGATGAGAATGTGATCGAAAGCCATGTGAGCAAGCTGCGCAAGAAGCTACGCGATCATCTCGGCTTCGACCCGATCGAATCGAAGCGTTATATGGGTTACCGGCTGGACGATCTGAAGTCTCGTCCCGCTCACGAAGCGCCTATTTCAAAGGCGAACTAAGGCTCACGCCTTACGCGCAAGAGGACGCCGACTACGGCGTTGGCGTCCACCGCCTCCTCGAACTGCTGTGCAAGACACAGAGCTTCTCGCGCAACACGAAGTACCACACATCCACCACGCTAGATCATCGAGTATCACCGTACCACAGCGATGACCACTCGCTGTAGTCTCAGCGGCGAATCTGATCCTTCGACACATAGTTGAAATCCTGCACCAGGACTTCCTGCAGCGCGTCCGTCTGCAGACGCTTGTTGACCTGCGCGCGCACCGTCTGTGCGAATTGTGTGAGGTCGTAACGACCGAGATTCTTGAAATCGAGCTTCTGGTCGCCATAGATCATACGGAATGCTTCATCGACGACGAACGGCTCCGGCGGCACCGGCAGCTGACGCAGGACTTTGGCGTTAGCGGTGAAGACGAGTTGGGTGACGATATAGCCCTGAACGCTGCCGTCAGCGATCATCGGCACATTGATCACCTTGACCTTTTCATAAACCAGACCTTCAGGTTGGTCCTGCTTCGCGGGCAATGCGGCCGCAGTCTCCTTCCAGTAGGAGATCCCGAAACTGGTACCCACAGTGACGAGGCAGGCCCAAATGCCCGTGATCAGCAGCTTCATCATTTGCGCTTGCCTGCGATCGCCAGGGAATAGGTGCCGTCCGATTCAACCTCCTGGATCGAACGCGCGATGATGGCCGAGACCTCACGCACCGCATCGAGATGGATCTGTAACGCCGCTTGATTACGAATCAGGCTGGCGCGCAACAGTGTGAGTTGCGGCGCGACACGCGGATCGTTCTTGATGTCCTGAGTCAGCCGCATCGCGCGAGTCAGCTCGAGCAGACCACGGTTCTTGCGCTGGCTGAAGCCGTCGAAATCCACTACGGCGCGAACCTCAAGCTTCTCCGTCTCTTCGTCGATGGTTGCTTTCAACCGATCAATCGCGGTCAGCGCGCTACTTTGGGTGCCGAGCCATTGGCCAGGCGTATCGTCCCCCTCGCCGAAAATGGGGGCCTCCTGCACAGCCGATTCAGGAAGGTCGGTCTCAGGCAAGGCCAGAGCCTGCGCCTCGACGGGGATGACTGAGGTCTGCTGTTCGATCTGTTCCATGTCGATCTCTACTGTCATGGCCGGATTCGGCCGTTAGCCTTCGGAAGTTGGAGCCGATGTCGGGCGCGATTTGGCCAGTTGCTTGGCGATGCCGACGCCGTTGCCCTTGGCCATTTCATTGCCGATCTGCTCGGCGAGCATCGAACGCCAGACATTGCCGGCGGTACCCTTGCCGAATACGTCCTCCGCATCCTTCGGCAGCATCGTTTCCACGAACATCTGCAGCACGAAGGCTTCGAACTTGCGGTAAACCGGGTTGCTTCCCTCAGCCTTCCGGATGATCGGCGTTGACACTATCTCTCCGCCGCTGACGGGGGCAGACTTCGCGCTCTGGGCGGCCTGCCCTGCGGCAAACTCGTCGGCGACCGCAGATGCGAAGTTCGCATCGCCCGCCGGCGCCATACGCTCGAGCCTCGTTGCCGCGACACGTTGAGCGGCCGGATCCGCCGCCTTCATGACATCCGCAATTAGATCGTTCGATACCGGGGCGACTGTCATGTCACGCCCTGCATAGTTGTGAGAGCTTTCATCGGCCTATCCTCCCTCGATCGAGCGCCGCACGGCCTTGTCGATTTCGTCGTCCAGAACCCGCTTTTCGTCGGCCCGAACCGTGCGTCCGACCGCCGACTTCACCATTTTCAGCGCATGCTTCAGCTTGCGGCCTTCATCGCGTGCATGCACCGCCAGTCTTTCCTTGGCCTTGGCCACGACGCCTTGTTCGATGCTCGCGGCGCGCAAACTCTGGCTCGCCGTCTGCACGGCGAGGTCCGGAAGTTTGCTCTCGTCATTGAAACCTTCGAGAATGACGCGCTGCTTTTCCTCGAGCTGGTTTTCTCGTGCCTGGCATTCCATCAGCTGCCACTCGGCAATCCGATGCAGCCTGGCCTGCACGGCGGCGATACGGCGGATCTTGCGGTCGCGCTTCTGCATGGCTCGTCACCCGGACAGCCAGGACGCGAAGGCGATGCTGAATTGCAGCACCATTTCGCGGCCCGTGAGATAGAGCAGCAGTAGACCGCCAGTGAGTACAAATGGAATCGAGATAAAGTAGACGGGAATGCTTGGCGTCAGTTTATTGGCGAGACCGACCGCGAAATTGACGATGACAGCATAGATAACGAAGGGACTGGCGACCCGGAGCGCCAGCGTAAAGGCCATGGAGAGATGATCTACGAGTTGCGTTAGCCC
This sequence comes from Tardiphaga robiniae, assembly GCF_013359755.1. GTDB lineage: Bacteria > Pseudomonadota > Alphaproteobacteria > Rhizobiales > Xanthobacteraceae > Tardiphaga > Tardiphaga robiniae. Next base: position 105,273 of record NZ_JABMCJ010000094.1, read on the forward strand.
GCCCTCGGCGCTGATCCCGGTTGCCGGCAACCAGATCTGATAGGACCCGACTAGGCCGCGCAACAATTCCCAATGCTGGTCGGTTACAAAGAAGACCACCGTCGCAGTCAGCGTGATCAGCGGCACCAGCGCCGGCACATGCTCGCCATCGTCGGCGACACCAGGGAGGGTCAGACCGATCCCCGACGCGACGAATGTGGCCATCGTTTCCAGCGCAGCGAAGAACATGCGTGCAGTGAGTCCAATGACCAGGCCCACCATCAGCTCGGACATGATCAGGCGGAGGAGATCCGGCGCCGTCGCCGCTTCCACAGCCGGGCGAACCGTGGACTCCAGCAGGGGCGTGAGCATCAGAGTGACGCTGATAGCGAGGAACAACCGGATCTGCGTCGGGATATTGACGCGGGAATAGCCCGGCGCCACCATCATGCAAGTCCCGATGCGGCAAAAGATCAGGAACGTGGCCAGGATGGAGACCGAGCTGCTTGCGATCAAGATACAGCTCCGAGCGACATCACCTCGGCCCCCCGCGCGATTTCCACATGCGACAGCACCGGCAGCGTGGGGAACATGCGCTCGGTGATCATGCGAACATAAGGACGGACGTCAGGCGGCGCGACCAGCACCGCAGTGTCGCCATTGGCCGCCGCCTTACGGACCGCAACCGACACGTCATCCGCAAATTGCTCGACCAGCCGCGGATCGGCGTCGAATTCCACGATCTCACCCTTGCCGTCGCGCTTGATGCTCTGATGGAAGGCGAGGTCCCAGCGATTACCGAGGCGGAGCACCTTGAGCACGCCGTTGTCGGCGAAATCACCGCAGATCTGCTGCGCAATGCGCATCCGCACATGCTCGGCCACATGCTCGGAACGACGCACATGCGGCGCGATCTCGGCGATGGCTTCCAGAATGAGATGCAGATTGCGGATCGAGATCCGCTCGGCGAGCAGTAGCTTGAACACCGCCTGCAGCCCGGAATAGGAAATCTGCGATGGCACCATATCCTCTATCAGCCGCTTGTATTCGGGATCGAGCCGATCGATCAGTGCCCGGGTGTCCTTATAGGTAAGGAGCTGGGCCAGATTGTTGCGGACGACCTCGCTGAGATGCGTGAGCAGCACCGAGATATTGTCAGCGATCTTGAATCCGTCCTGTTTGACTTCATCAATAAACGTCTCCGGAACCCACATCGCCTTCATGCCGAAAGCGGGTTCGATCGTCTCGTCGCCCGGAACATCGGGCTTCCGATCGCCGTCAAACAACACGAGGGACTCGCCGATACGTAGTTCGTGATGGGCCACGACGGTGCCGTAGATCTTGATACGATATGACTTCGGCCCGATGGAGAGGTCATCGGTCAGCTTGATCTCGGGAATGACGAAGCCATATTGGGCAGCGAAACGCCGCCGAACCTTGGCCACGCGGTGCGCCAGTTCGCCATGGGCATTCAGCATCTGAATCGCAAGCTGGCTACCGACGCAGAGCTCGACATCGGAGGTCTTGAGCAATTCCTTGACGGAATCCCTGTTCTCGATCTGCGCTTTTTCCTGAACCTGCGCGATGCGCGCCTGCTCCACCTTCGCGCGGGCGGCCTGCTGGCGCGGCAGCGTAAAGCTCATGAAGGCCATGGCGCTGCCAAGCAGCGCGAAGGGCAGGAATGGAAGTCCGGGCAGCAGACCGAGCGCGAACATCATCATCGCGGCAACTGACTGGGCGCGCGGATACTTTCCGAGCTGCTTCAGCACCATCTGCTCGGCAGAGCCGCGGGTACCGCCCTTGGAGACGAGCAGACCGGCCGAGAGCGACACAATCAGTGCGGGGATCTGCGAGACCAGGCCGTCACCGACCGAGAGTTTGGTAAAAACATCAGCGGCGCGTGACAGCTCCATGCCATGATGAGTGACGCCGATGATGATGCCGCCAAAGATGTTGATGGCGGTGATAATCAGGCCGGCAATCGCGTCGCCGCGCACGAATTTCGAGGCACCGTCCATGGCGCCGAAGAACGAGCTCTCTTCCTCCAGCTCGTGGCGCCGACGCTGCGCTTCCTTGTCATCGATCAGACCAGCCGACAGGTCGGCGTCGATCGCCATCTGCTTGCCGGGAATGGCGTCAAGCGAAAATCGGGCGCCGACTTCGGCGATACGCGTCGCACCTTTGGTGATCACCACGAAATTCACGGTGACGAGAATCGCAAAGATAATGAGGCCGATGACGAAGTCGCCACCCATCACGAATTTGGCGAAACCGGCGACAACATAGCCGGCGGCGTGCTCTCCCTCACCGCCATGCGACAGGATCACGCGCGTGGTCGCCACGTTCAGCGCCAATCGCAGGATGGTGGCGATCAGCAGCACCGTGGGAAATGCCGAGAAATCCAGCGGCCGCTGAATCCACAGCGACACCATCAGGATCAGCGCGGACAACGCGATCGAGAAGGCCAGGCCGAGGTCGATCAGGATCGTCGGAACCGGCAGCACCAGCATCACCAGAATGGTGACGATGCCGAATGCAAAGGCGACGTCCGTACCGGCCCGCCGTTCGGCCGGCAGGGCTGAAATCGTTACGTCGGCCATGGCAATTCTCGCGCGAATATCATGGCCGCACTGTGCAGCGCCGACCTTGCGTGAAGATGGTGGAGACGATGGCGGCTAGAAACCGCGTTCGATCCGGCCGTAGAGCACTTCGGTGAAGGCGAAGATATGAGCTCCCATGAAGGAGCCGGTGACGGCGACCACGATCAACATCACCACGATCTTGGGGATGAAGGTCAACGTCATTTCCTGCACCTGGGTCAGCGCCTGCAGGAGGGCAATGACGATGCCCACGAACATCGCGGCGCCAACCGCCGGGCCGGCAGCAACGATGATGGTCCAGATCGCCTGCTGGGCGATATCGAGGGCGTCGCGCTCGTTCATGGTTCAGCTAATGGTAATGCCGGGCCCGAGCTGGACCTTCGTGCCGTTTTCGAGCGTCGCGACCGCACCGCCCTGGATGATATAGACTTCTTTGATCTTGCCGGTCGTGCTCGTTCCGCTTTCATCCGTGAATGAAGCGGTGCGGCCGATCAGGCCTTCTGCTTGGGTAATCGCGCTGGTCGAAAGCAGCGTGTCGAGCTTTGCATTGGTCTGAACCGCTTGCTCGACCGACGACAGCTGTGCAAGCTGGCTCATATATTCGGTTGAATCGGTCGGATTGGTGGGATCCTGGTTGCGCATCTGCGCGATCAGAAGCTGCAGGAAGCCATTGTAGTCGATCATGTTGGTCGACGACGTCGTCGACGTCGTGTTTGTTGTGGATTTCGCGGTATCTACGCCGTTGACGATCATCTCGCTCTCCCTTGGTTAGGCTACGACCGGCAGCAGCATGTCGGCGCCGCTCAGGATCGCCTGTTCGACTTCGAACAGAGCCCGTATCTTCCGCAACGCCTCGTAATAGCGCTTCGCCTCGACGAGCTCCTCGATCGCATCGAGGCCCTGCAACAATTCCTTGTTGTCGGCCGCCGCGTAAATCGCGCAGCGCTGATGTCCAAAGACCGCACGCGCCTGTTCGATATCGCTCGGGCTCATCAACATCAGTTGCACGACGAAATAGAGCTGCCGAAGCGGCGTTGTCGCATCGGCGACCTGCATGACCTGGCTTTCCAGCAGGAAAGTCACGTCGTTGATCAGTTCCAGTGTCACCTTGCGGTCGACCCGCAAAACTGCGCCGTTAATATAGATTTTCTCGCCCGATCGCAGCGATATGCACATTGGCTTCTTCATGCCAGCGAATCCCGGATGACGATATTGATCGCAACGAGATCGCTCACGTCCGACAACTGCCCTTCCCGGAGGCGCTCGGCTTCCTTGATGACCCAGAGACCAATCGAAATCAGTTGCGCTCGCAACTGCTCCGGCAGGCCGTTTCGTGGATTCGACAGATCTTGTATGAAGAAGGTCCAGAGATTACGAATATAGAGTAAGGCATCTGTTTCTTCGGATGAAGCAAGCGCTCCGCTCTGGATTTTCTGAAGTAGTTTAATTCCATGATTGAGCGCTTGTTGTTCTCTGGATCGCGCCTCGCGGCCGCTATCCTCGATTTCCGCGTCGTAACCTGCCAGTGTCATTTCAATCGATAACCTGTTGCTTCATAGATCAGCCCACCTATCAGAGATAATTAAGGATGCTGAGGTTCTGAATTTGCGCGGTCAGCGCATGCGACATCTCCAACTGATTTTTCAGGGAGTTGACCCGGACGGATGCCTCTTCCGGATCGACCACTTCCATCGCGTTGATCTGCTTGTTGACGATGTCGGTCTGCACCTTGAGACGACTGGTTGCATTTGTCGTCTGTTCCTGCGCGGTGCCGAGGCGTGCACCGACACTCGCGAGGTCGGACACCGAACCGCCGACCAGCAGCAGCGCCTTGTCTGTAACGGCCTGGAACGCGCTCTGATTCAGAGTTTCCAGACCAAGCCCGCTGAGCATCGTGTAGGCCATCGCCAGGTTCCGGAATGCCTTGTCATTGGCGCTGGCGGAGGAATCGACGGTTTGTGTCGTAGAGATGCGACTGCGCATGACCTGATCGGATGCCGACGACCAGTTCGTTCCCCAGGCCGGATCGTCGAACTCGGTCGCAAACGCATTGTCGAGGAAGTTATTCATGGCGGCGGGGGTGATATTTACGGCAGCCACGTCACCGGGCGGAAAACCAAAAGCGGCAGTAAAAGCCGCATCGATCGCCGTCTTGCTGGCCGAACCGGTCTGATAAGGCGTCATCGGCTGTTGCGCCGTGTTGATGCCGGCGAACAGATACTGTCCGTCCATCGAAACATTGAGCGTCGTGAGAAGCGACTGGAGGTTCGACGCTGCCGGCTGGGCGATGATGACGCCGCCATTTGCCGAATTGCGCGCCGCCAGCAAATCCTTCTGGAAGGACTGTGCCGTCTCGATCAATTGCGAAACACGCTCCTGCGTGACGTCCAGGCGGGCACTCACGAGTGCATTGGTATCGACGATTTTCTCCATATCGAGAAGCTCCGCACGCAGGGTCACGTCGCGACCCGTGAGTGCACCAAGACTCCCCCCGATGTCAGCGAGCCTTCCTGTCGTCGCCTCCTTGGTGGCCTTTGAGATCGCCACCTGGCTTTTCGACGCGGAGATGCGCAGGGTGGTCGAGATCGAGTTCGATGAAATGAAATTTGTAGCCATATCGATTACCCCACCGCCATCAGAAGTTCTTTCAGCATGTCGTCGATCGTTGAGATCAGTTTCGACGATGCCGAGAAAGTGCGTTCGACCTGCAACATGAAGGTCATCTCATCATCCATGTTGACGCCATTGACGTTCGACAACGCATCGGCGCTGCGCTCCAGGAGCGTCTGGCTATAGGTGGCGTCGTCGCCGACGCTCTTGCGTTGCGATTCCAGCCAACTCACCGAGGAGCCGGCAAAGTCGATGAGGCTGCCGCTAGGCTTGCCGAGCGCGGCCGGATCATAGGTTCGGGATGCCGCCATGCCATCGACGAGGCCCTGAATGCGGGCGAAGAAACCCGCCTCACCGCCGGCATTGTAGACATAATTGACGCCATTGATCCCACCATCGCGGATCAGGCTCGGATTGCCGCCAAGGGCCTGATCGACCAGGGCCGTCACCTTGATCGTCCCGGCGAGCCCGGTATTGATCACGCCCGTGGTCGGCATTCCGGGTCCACCGGCATAGGTGAAGAGGCCGGTTTGGTCTGGTCCAGCGGCAGCACTCTGATCCTTCTCGGCAAAAATCTCGATCACGGCGCGCGCAACTTCGTCGAGCTGATTCTGATAGGTCACCATCTTGTCGTCGCGAAGCGTCGCGAGACCAGCGAGCTTGCCGGAGCCGATCGGCATGATCGCGTTAGCGCCGGTAACGGGAACGCCATCGATGACCACAGCGTTACCCGTTGTGGCGGCCGTGTAGGAATTTGTCGGAGCGAAGGTTACGGAGCGAGCGGTACGCTCGAACAACGTGACCCCGGAATCCGTATAGACAACCATGTCATTGTTTGCGCGGGTGGCAAACGTGATCCCAACCTCCTGGGACAGCTTCGACAGGATACTATCGCGCGTATCAAGGTAGTCGGTGACGTCGGAGCCGGAGATCGTTCCCTTGATGATCGCCGTATTGACCGTCTCGAATTGCGTCAGAAGCTGATTGATATTCCCGACCGACGTCGCCATTTCGGCGTCAGCATCCGCGCGAACAGTCTGCACGGTGTTGGTCGAATCGTTCAACGATGCGGCAACATTTTTGGCCGCCGTGACGGCGGAATTCGCGAACGTTACGTTATCCGGCGCCGATGCATATTGCTGCAGGGCGCTTTTCAGCTTGGCCAGTTGCGCCGCGGCAGACTGATCGAGCTCGGGGTCGTCGATGGTGACAGCCGCAACCTTCTGCAGACCGTTATAAAGGGCATCCTGCTGTGCGGTGTTCGATACCGCCTTGACGACATTGTTGAACAAGCCGGCGCTGGCGGCCCGTTGAATACCACTGACATAGACACCGCTGCCCGGCTGGGAAACGATCAGAGCATTCTTGCGGGAGTAGCCGTCCTGGTGCAGGCCGGCGACGTTGCGCGAGATGACGGAAGACTGGACGCCCGACGCCATAAGCGACGAGCGGGCCGAATTGAGTGCGACCGTAAGTGACATTGGAGACTCCCGTCAGTGATCCGCGCTGTGTGCTAGCGCTTCAGGTTGACGAGTACGTCGAGCAGGTCAGCGCCGGTCTGGAACACCTTGGAATTCGCGGTGTAGCCACGCTGCGACTCGATCATCGCCGTGAGCTCGTTGGCCAGATCGACGTTGGATGCTTCGAGCGCTTCCGGCTTGATGGTACCGAGACCGCTATTGCCCGCGAAATCGACCTGGATGTTGCCGGAGTTGGTGCTGATCGAATAGACATTCCCGACTTCGGGCGAGAGATTGTCGGGACTCGGTACCGTCGCCAGCGGGATCTTGTAGCTCGCGATTCGCGTGCCGTCGTCGAAGATCGAATACATAGTGCCGTCTGAGCTCACCTCCACACGGTCGAGCGCGCTCGGCGCGTTGCCGTTGGTCGTGGCCTTGAACTGGAACTCGTCCGCGACCTGCGTCATACTCGACATATCGAAAGTGACGGGCGAGCCGCCCGGGATTGTGAAGGCCATCGAGGTCGGGCTCGCGGCAGCGAGGCGGCCCTTGCCGGTGGCGCTGACGTCGAAGGTAAATGTCTGGGTGGTGCCCAGCTGCGACCCGGCTGCATAGGGGAAGCCGCCGCCTGCTGCCGCGCCTGCGCTGTTGTAGATCTGCACATCCCATGTATTGGCGGCTGTCTTGAACATATACATGTCAAGTTTCACCGCATTTCCAATATTATCGTAGGTGATGACCGACGTTTTCGACGTAAAGTTCGGCGGTCCGGCGCTGATCGCAGCATTGGAATCCAGGTTGGCGCTACTGATACCTGCCTGGGTCGTCGGATTTCCCAACAAGGACTGCTGCGCGATGTTTACGACCTCGAGATTGCCGAGGCCGTTGGCAACGACGTTCGGCTGGGCGCCATTCTTGATGTTGTAGCCCATCAGATAGTAGCCACCGGTATTGTAGAGATTGCCCTGGCCATCCGGAACAAAAGAGCCAGCGCGCGTGAGGTAAGGCGTGCCACCCGCATCGCTGACAACGAAAAAGCCATTGCCCTGAATCATCATATCAGTCGCAGAAGTCGTGTAATTCGCCGTACCGGGATCAGAGATCGCGTAACGAACCTGCGTCTCGACGCTGCCGGAATTGTAGTTTCCGGTTCCGCTGCGAAGGATAAGGGAGGAGAATTCCGTCGAAGCGCGCTTGTAGCCCGTGGTATTCACGTTCGCGATATTGTCAGCGACCGTCGCCAGTTTGTTCGACTGCGCGTTCATGCCGGAGCCGCCTGTGCGCATCACCCCATACAGACTCATCGATTATCCTCCGTTTCACGTGTGAAGTATTAGAATTGAAGTTGCTTGTGCGAGGCTGGTGGTTATCCACAGGGTCATCGTGACGCAGTGCGTTCCGCGCAGAAGTCGCGTGCCTTGCTCGTCCATGACCCGAATCCGCTCGCGACAAGACTGCCGATAACACTGCAGATGTAGCGTTTTTGGCCGACGATATTGGTCGGCCCGGCATTGTAACGCGCGACAGCCATCGTCCAGTTTCCCTCGCGCTCACGCAGATATTTCAGAAATCGCGCGGCATAATCGACATTGCGCGCGGGATCGAACATCGCTTCCACGCTGGGAAACTTCTCGCCGTGATAGCGGTGATTGATCTGCATACAGCCGAGATCGACGAGCTTGGCGCCCTTGTTTTTTTCTTCTGTGAAGCGCGCAACGGCATTGCGCAGATCGGTGGCCAGCACCGTCTTGCCGTCGACATTGAGCGCATAGGGATTCAGCACACCCTTGCGCCCGGTCTCGCTGAGACCGACCGCAAAGAGAACGCCGAGTGGCACATTGTGGCGGCGTGCCGCGCGCGCCATCTCCCGTTCGCACGGCCCCCCGGCTCGAGCGTCCGTTACAGCGCTAGATATAAACAGTGCTGCTGCGAACCCGATTGCTATTCTGATCCTGCTGCCGTTCTGACGGCCTTGGCGATTGCTCATGATCCTGCCTGTTATGCCGTGCGCCGCTCTGCGCATCGCCGGACGACCGGCCCGAAGAACCACCGTCCGCCTGCGATCCGCCTGACGACGGCAGCGAAGAACGTTGATCGGACGGCGCTTGTTGTTGCTGTTGCTGCTGACCGTTGTTCAGATTTGCGTCGGGGGTGCGGGTATGATCGATCGCCGCGATGTCGAACGTGTAGCCAGCCGACTGCATGGCGTCGGTGAGCGCACCGCGCTCCTGCCGCAGCATCTGCGTGGTTTCGTAGCGATCCGCAGTGAGATGAATCTCCACGGAATCGCCGGCAAGCCGCATCTTCACCGTGACAGAGCCGAGATTGGGCGGATCGAGTTCGAGCGTCATCATGCGCACCGGCCGGCTATCCGCAGCTTTGTTCGTTTCGAGCCCCGGCGCGTCAGCCACGCGAGCCCCTTCAGATGATGCGACGGTCACCAGATCAGTAGCCATCCGATCGACGATCTTCTGCAGCGTCGTCATCTGTTGCACGGGTTCGAAATGCGTCTCTTGCTCACGGACGACCGCCTTCGCAACCGGAAGCGGCTTGGTATCCGTCGTCTCGACCGCCAACGTAAATCGTTGCGTGGTGGCCGCATCGGCGTCAGGCACGTCGGCTGTTGCGGCGTGAATGAGCTTCGTGGGATCGCGCGGAGCATCATCTGCCTTCACGTCCGATACCGAAATGCGAGACGCCGCCTTGTCATCACTTGGCAAAGGTGAGTGTGCGTGATCGAGTTTGGCCATTACCGCGCTAAGCGCAGGATCCGGTCCGCGCCAGGGTGCAGATTTTGTCGCGCTCTCGTCGCCCTTCGTGGCCTTTGAATCGTCATCATCAGCTTGATCGTCGCTGACGTTTGGCTTTTGCGCGACTTCACCGGTCAATTCCGCAAGAACGGATGCCGCGTCGAGTATCGGCTTTGCGTCGACGATTTTCGCGTTATCGGCTGTCTTGGCAACATGCGGCGTGACTGTTTTGGTCTCCTTTGAGACCAGACGGAGCTGCTCGCGAAAGTGATCGGCCTTCTCCTTGCCGTCCTTGGCATGGGCACCGCCGTTCAATCCGCCTTTCGTCCCAGCCTTTCCGGCCGCTGTCTGGCGAAGCGCTGCCATCAGGAGATCAGCATTGTTCATCGGACCTTCTCCTTTAATTGTTCCTGCGACGCATCGAGCAACTTTTGTGCCCGATCGACGGCAGCGAGAGAGCGGCTGAAATCAATGCGCGGCCGCATGGCCGTCTTCGCTTCGCTGCTTCCGTCGCTCTTGGCTTTTGCCTCCGGCAGCGCCTTTCGAACATTCAGTCCAATGGCAAGCGCCGCGCTTTGCAGTTCGACATCACGTTCGGATAGTTTTGCCTTGTCGATCTGCTCAAGCTCGGCGATTGCCGTACTGTGTGCAGATGTGGCAACGCGTGCCGCGGCCCGGTACAGGCGCGCGCGTACGCGCTCGGCGCTGTCGTCATCGGACAATGCGAATACACGGTCGGCGGCGAGCACTGTCATTTCAGTCTTGCCGCGAACCAATGCCGTTCTTGCAATAAGAAGATAGAGTGCCCGCTGGCTCGCCTGATCAAGATGATCGAGCACAGCGACAAGACGCGGGAAACGATCGGGGCGCTGTACGAAGCTGAAGCGTGCCACAGAGAGCGCAAAGCGCTGGCGGAAATTGCCTGCATAGATAGAATGCCTATATCGGCGAAAGTAGCGCACCGCGAGGGCTTCGAACTTGTCGAAGTCGTCGTCCTGTCCGACGATGAAAATCTCCCGACGCAGTGCCGCTTCCTCGACCAGCGTGCCCGGCATCATCAGCCGCACCTCGTCAAGCAATGTGATCGCGACCTTCAGGTCGTCCTGTGCAACCAGTGCCGATTGCACCAGCGCGATCTCGGCACCGAGTGCCGCAGGCAGGCTGCGTGGCTTGATATTGGCGAGCTTCGACTTCGCTTCGTCCGTGCGCCCTTCGACATAAGCGATGGCGCCATCGACAATAGCCTCGTCAATATTCAGCACGTTGCGGGAGCGGAGGCTCGCAACCACTTGCGGCGACCCGCCACTCAAGAGGAAGGTGACAGCTGCACGCGAATTGCGCGGCTCCTTCCAGACGGTGGCATCGGCTTTCAGGAAGTTCTCACCCAAGCGCTTCAGCAGGGCGGGTTGGGAATTGTGAGCGTCGAGATCGCCGCGCGCGATCTGATCTTGCAGCATCTGCAATGAACGAACCATCTGATACGGCTCGCGCATTTGGTCGTCGGCCGGCTGCGCATGTGCACTGCCAAGACAGGCTAGAAGCGTTGCTGCAATGATCCTGGCGCTGGTCATAGCACGGGAGCACGGATCAGAAGCTCGATCCGCCGGTTCTGCGCGGCAAGCGGGTCGTTCTGAATTTTCGGCCGGCGGTCCGCATAGCCCTCGATGCGCTCGACCCGCCCGGCGTCGAGGCCGCCGCGCACCAGCATGTGATACGCCATATGCGCACGCGCGGTCGAAAGCCGCCAATTGTCATATTCCGACGTGCGATAGACACGGCTATCGGTGTGACCACGCACGATGACCTGGCCGCGGTTCTGCGCAATCATCGGCGTGATCTTGTCGAGCGCACGAACGAGACCGGGCGTGGGCTCGGCCGAGCCGTTGGCAAACATTCCGTAGTTCACGTCGTCCGTCAGATTGATCAGAAGTCCTTCGGGGGTTTCCCTCACTTCGGCCACCGGACGCGCCGGTCCAATGGCGGCCAGCGCCGCCGAAATTGCGGCCTGGAGCTTGGCGGCGTCCATCGGTTGGGCTTTTTCTTGCTGGGCGGGCGCCTTGTCAGGCTGCGCCGGGGATTTGTCAGCCGGCGCTGCAGTCTTGTCTGCCTGCGCCGGTTGCGGACGACCCGCTGCCGGATTGGACTTGTCGCCATCGTCGGCAAACAACCCGGCGGGCTTCGGTGCCTCCTGCTTGTCGGATTTCGCGGGAGTTGAATTCGATCCGGACATCTCTTGCCCCGGGGTACCGGTGGCATCAGGCTTGGCGTCGAGCGGGCGCGGCTCCTGACCCTCGCTCGCCGCGGCAGCAACATCTTCGCCGAATGGTAGGCTACCCGCGTCCTTGCGTCCCGACAGCTTCTTCTCGAGCGACGAGATCGACGCCATCGGCCAGTTGATCGGATCGAACGGATCTCGATAGGCCTCCCCGCCCTTCAGCCCTTCTTTGCGATTTGGGTCGAGCGCCGCACTGGTCTGTCCCGGACGCGGAGGACCGCCGGCAATCTCCGAGAGTACAGCATAAGGATCGCGAAACAACGTCGCCTCGCCATAGCGTGGCTGCGGAGGCTGCGGGCGCGCAAGCGCATCCGTCGGCTGACCTGGCTCCGGGTGCGGCCACTTGCTCTCGCCTTCCACGGCCTTGCCGGGGTCAACCCGCCGGGCATCGTTGATGCCCTTGCGATCCGGCGTCGAGTCCGTCAGCTTGATCGGGTTGAAGTAGGTGGCCACGCTTTCGCGCGTTTCCTGATTGGTGGCATTGATCAGCCACATCACCAGGAAGAATGCCATCATCGCCGTCATGAAGTCGGCGTAAGCGATTTTCCAGACACTGTTCTTCGTCTCGCCGCTCTCGAGCGAACTGCGGCGGCGGATGATCACTATTTCTGGCGGAAGCGGATCGGCCATCTCAGCTCTGGACCGCCATCTTCAGTCGTTCGGTCCAAACCTTGAGCTGAGTCTCAAGCACGATCTGGTCGACGACAATCGACGCTTCTGTTTCGGGGCCGGCACGCAACTCCGATGCAATGGCGCGGACGCCGAGCTTGCTGCGGATCAATTCGAGCAAGTCCGATGGACCGGTAATGCGCAGAACCGGGCGGCGGCTATCGGTTGTGATCGACGACAAATGCTCGATGAACGCAGTGACTGCCTGTTTCTGTACGGCGTTACTGATGAGCGGCTCGAGAAGCCGCGCGGCTACGCCAGCGATTCTTCCCTGCAACTGGTCGCCCATTTCGGCGATATCGCCGGCGAGCTTGGCCGCCGTTTCGTTGAGCAATTGCTGCCGTTCTTCGGCGGCCTGCGCCGCAAGTGCCTGCTTCTCCTGCTCCATGCGCCGCTCGAACTCGGCGAGTGCACTCGCATAGCCTTCGGCGCGACCGCGCTCATAGCCATCATCCTCCTGCACGAGAGGCGGCTTTGGCTGCATCTGCGGCTGCGGTTGAAACGACGGTTGCTGCTTTGCCTTCTGCAGAAGCGGCTGATGCTGCGGCTGCACGCTGGAGTGATGCAGATGGTCGAACGGAACGACGCGACTGCGCGTTCTTGGCGGCTCGGGTCGATCGAAATCGGCGATCAGACGTGCGACTTGCTCTGCGCTCATACCGCTTCCTCTTGTCTGATCCATTGTTTCAGAATCGCTGCCGCCTGCTTCTCATCGAGTTGGATGATCTGTTCCAGCCGTTTCTGCGGCGTATTCTGCATACTGCTCGAGACATCCTGGATAAGATTGGGCGGAGCCTCGCCTCCTGACAGAGCCGCGGCCGCCATCGTGCTGCCGCCACTGAGCAGCGCATTCGTCTCCGCCTGGAACTGCGTTGTCTCGTCCGTCTTCGCGCTGGCCAGGATCGTATTGATCGCGGGGCGCAGACCGAACCAGATCAGCATGCCGGCTACGGCTAGAATGGTGATGGCACTCACGAGACTGCCCGCTTGGCGCATCATCACCTCTGTGAAGGTGATCGACGGCACCGGCGCGAGATCGCGCGCACCTTCCATGAATTCGACCGCCGAAACCTGAATCTGGTCGCCGCGCGGACGATCGATGCCAGCTGCGGTCGCAGCAATCTGCGAGATCTCCGCGACCTTGGCTTCGATCGCAGCATCGCTCACCTTGTCGCCGAGGCTCGCGATGAGACGCGGACGGTTGACCAGAACGGCGAGGAACATCTTATTCACTACGAAACCATCGCTCGTGGTCGTCACCGTCTTCGACGACACTTCGTAATTGGTGATGTCTTCGCGGCGCTGCTTCTCATCATTCTGATTCTTGGCGCCGGTCGCATTGACCTGCTGATCTGGCAGGTTCTGCTGAACGGTTGTCGGTTGCTGCCGATCGAGGCTCTGCGACGTTTCCTTCTCTCGCACAGCGCGCACGGAGCGCTGCACCCGCGAGTCCGGATCGTAGACCGTCTCATTGGTCTGTTTCTTGTCGGTCGACAGCTGGGTCGCAACGCTGACCTCGAAGTTATCGAGCCCCAGATAGGGTGTCAGTGCCCGGCTCACATTCTCCTGGATCGAGCGGCTGACGACCTTCTGCAAATTGGCCATCGTGGTCGGCGTTGCCCCGACGCTGCCGCTGCCGTCATCGTCCGAAAGCAGCGAACCGTCACTGTCGAGCACGGTGACCTTGTCCGCGGTCATTCCCGGCACAGCCGCGGCTACGAGATGACGCACGGAGCGTGCCGTGCGTGCATCCGCCGGACCATCCGTTCGCAATACGACCGAAGCCGATGGCGGCGACTGCTCACGCCGGAATGAGCCACGCGCAGGCATCACGATATGGACGCGGGCTGCCTTGACGCCTTTGAGAACCTGGATCGTCCGCGCAATCTCGCCCTCGAGCGCACGCACGCGCGTGATTTCCTGCATGAACGACGTCAGGCCGAGCGAGCCAATCTTGTCGAACAGCTCATAACCGCCGCCGGTGGTGCTGGGCAGGCCCTTGTCGGCCAGCAACGTACGCGCCTGCGCCGTCTGTCCGGGACGGACATAGACGGTATCGCCCGCGGTATTCAGATCAAAAGCAATATTCGCGTCACGCAGTACCGAGCTGACACGCGTCACGTCCTCGCGGCTGAGGCCCGAATAGAGAACATTGTATTCCGGCCGGCTTATGTAGTATGCGCCGCCGCCAACGCCGCCGAATACAGCGAGGCCAACCACCGCGAGCAGAATGAGACGCTTCGTACCCAGCTCAAGCAGATTGTTCCAGAGCTTCTGCGCGTGCTCGCGATTGACCATAAATACCCCTGCCCACTTCCGAATCGATCATCGATTGTGAAGCTTGTCCGAGGGTTACGGAGAGCCTGAAAGCGAAATGGCCGCGACCTTGATTGGTCGCGGCCATTCCTGTTCACGATGCGAGAGCGATTAGCCGCGGAACAGCGACAGGATGCTCTGGCTGCCGGCGTTGGCGATCGACAGCGCCTGGATGCCCAGCTGCTGCTGCGTCTGCAAGGCCTGGAGGCGGGTCGATTCGGCGTTCATGTCTGCGTCGACGAGCTGGCCGATACCGCGATCGAGCGAGTCAGTCAGGGTCTTCACGAAGTTCTGCTGCAGGCCGATGCGGTTCTTGATGGCGCCGAGGTTGGTGGCGGAGTCAGTGATCTTGGCCAGTGCCTTGTCGGTACCCGAGATGTAGGTCTCGAGCTTGGCGAGGTCCGCCGCGTTGTCGGTGAGCTTCGAGATGTCCATCGACGAAACACTGAAGGTTTCCCAGGCAGTGCCGGTATAGGCGTCCATGGTGCCGTCGAGAACGCCCTTCTTGGAGTCGAGGGGCGCGGCAAGCGCGGTCAGTGTGACAGCGGCGCCGTAGCCGGCCACGCTGGCATCGATCACAACGTTGGCGTCGTTGCGGCTCTTGAATGCGAGCTGCGTGCCATTGCCCGCGATACCGACCGTCAGACCTTCGATACCGAGCGAGTTGATCGCCGCGGCAACGTCATTGATCGACGAACCCTTGGCGATCGAGACGTTGATCGCCGCAGCGGCACCGACGGTCACCGTGATGTTGCCGCCGACATCGGTGGCAGCAGCATAGGCCGTGCTGGTACCCGTCGGGAACGTCTGGGCAATATAGGCCGTGTCAACATTCGCGTCGTAGAGCTTGATCGCATTGAGGTCGACCGAGAGCGTGTCAATCTGGACGGCGCCGCCGGCGCGGGAGAACGACGACACGACGCTCTTGGTCGCGTTGTAGCTGGCGCTGCTCGAATCACCCGAGATCCAGTTCTCACCGTTGAAAACCGCGCTGTCGGCGGTGTTCTTCAGCTGCTTCTGCAGTTCGGTGATTTCGCTCTGGATCTTCGCGCGGTCAACGCCCGGCGTACGGGCAGCAACCAGCTTGGCCTTGATCGACGACACGACGTCAACCGTGGCGCTCAGGCCGGTATACATGGTGTCGATGGTCGCAGCGCCGAGACCGAGGGCGTCCTGCACGGCGCCCAGAGCCTGAACGTCCGAACGCATCGTGGTGGCGATCGACCAGTAAGCGGCATTGTCCGACGCGGTCGACACGCGATAGCCGGTCGAGATGCGGTTCATCGTGGTGGAGAGGTTGGCATCGACCGAGCGCAGAGTCTGCAGCGCGGTCATGGCCTGGGAGTTGGTCATCAAGCTAGACATCGTATGTCCCTTTAATTTGATTGATTTGCTGGGGACATACCGGACTTTCACCGGTACGAGAGGGCGGCATCATGCCTTTGGAATGTCGATATCTGATCGACCCAACCTGTCGTGAATTGCAAGCTAGCCGCCAAACCTTACCCAAAGCTGAAGGGAGCGGCGGCTCGTATAGTTAACAGCGATCATTTGATTCGTCACTTACCTTGTGATGAATCAAATGATCTACAGAAACGACTTCACAAGACCGACTGCGAGCAAATTCCAGCCGTCGATCAGTACGAAGAATAGTACCTTGAACGGTAGCGCAAACACCGTGGGCGGCATCATCATCATGCCCATCGACATCGTTAGCGTTGCGACGATCATGTCGATCACCAGGAACGGCATGACGACAAGAAAGCCGATCTCGAATGCGCGGCGAAGTTCCGACACCATGAAAGCCGGAATGATGATTCGCAGATCGATCCGCTGGCCTTCGAGTTTGATCTTCATGCTCTCGGCAGCGAGGTTCTCGAAGGTTTGCAGATCCTTCTCACGCACATGCTGCAGCATGAAATCGCGGAACGGATCTGTGACACGCGAATAGGCTTCCTGCTCGGTGATTTCATTCTTCATCAGAGGCTGAAGGCCATTCTGCCACGCGCGATCGAAAGTCGGCGCCATCACATAGAATGTGAGGAACAGCGCGAGGCTGATCATCACGATGTTCGCCGGCGTCGTCTGCAGGCCGAGCCCGGTGCGCAAGAATGAGAGTGCGACGACGAATCGCGTGAAGCTCGTCACCATGATGAGCAAGCCCGGCGCCAGTGACAGCACCGTCAGCAGCGCGACCATCTGGATGATTCGGCCGCTGGCACTGCCTTCGCCCTGCGGAAGCAGGGTCGACAGATCCGGAACCTGCGCCACTGCAGCCGTCGGCAGAAGCACCAGGAGCAGGATCGGAATGATACGCTTCATTGCACCACCAGCGTCTCGATAATCAGCTCACGAACCTTGCCGCTTGAGCGCGTAAGCGCACGCTCATTCAGGTCTTCCCGCAGATATTGCAGGCCGCGGGCGCCCTCGATTTGCGCGGGTGTGAGCGTGCGCAGATAGGCTGCAACATCCTCGCCGATGCGGGCGACCACGATACTCGCCTCCTCCTCGGTCAATTTATCGGTCACGATCGATGCCTCCATGCGAATCCAGGCATTTGGCGGCGCCGCCAGATTGGTCACGACCGGTGTGATCTTGCGCAGACGATCATTGGCATTGAAGGCCGACGAGATCGGTTTTTCAGGCGCCTCCTTCTGGTTCTCGCTGATACGCTGGAACGTCGACATCAACTGAAGGCTTGCAAGGGCTCCTGCCCCAACCGACAGCGCGGTGACGAGCAGCAGGGCGCCAAGCCACTGCATAATCCCGGGGCGCTGGCCTTCATTCGCTGTGTTATCGGCCATGATCGATTCCCATCAGAACGGCGCGACCTGGTCGTAAACCTGTTGACCCCAGTTCGGCTGCTGCACTTCCATGGACCGGCCTCGCCCGCCATACGAAATGCGGGCTTCGGCAATCTTCTCGTAGGCGATGGTGTTGTTGCGGCTGATATCGATCGGACGCACGATGCCGCCGACATTGACGATGCGCATTTCGTAATTGACGCGCATCTCCTGCGAACCGCTAACCAGGAGATTGCCGTTCGGGAGTACGTCGACAACGACGGCAGCCACCGAGAAACGTACTTCTTCGTTCCGGTCGATCTTGCCAGCGCCCTTGTTCGACGACTGGGACTTGACGTTGGTGTCGAAATTTCCCGCCGAGAGCCATTTGGCAATATTGGCCGAGTAATCGGATTCCACCTTGATCTGCGAGTCTCGCGATCGATCCGTCTTGTTGTCGAGGATCGCCTTGTCGTTCATCAGGATGTTCACGGTCAGAAGATCACCGACCCGCGTTGCCCGAGAATCGCGGTAGAGGTCCTTGCGATCATTCCAGATCGAGTGAGGACCCGCGCTGCCATAGGCCCGCCTTTCGATCGGAATTGCGCGCGCATCAACCTGCATGCCGTTGCCGATCGGCGACATGTAGGGCGCCTGACCAACCTCAGCGAGATTGCTCGCGCAACCGGTCAGGCACGACAATGCGACCGGAATCAGAATCACTCTCAACCACATCATTTCTTGGCTTTCCCGTCGTCGGTGCGACGCATTCCGGCGAGCGTGTCGGCGAGATGTGCGCCACGTGCCGGTTCCATTTCATTGAGGATCGCGCTGGCGACGCGAACGCGCAGCTTGGCGAGAACAGCAGCAGCCGTATCATCGGCCATGCTGGCAATCTGCTGCGCCGCAGCCTCGGGATTCATCCGCGAATAGATCTCGACAACGCTGTCTTCCGCCTTTTTGAGGAACTCCTCGCGCAACTTCAGCCACTCTTCATATTCGGCCCGTTTGGCCTCAAGTTCGGCAATGCGCAGCTTCAGTTTGGATTCTGTCGCTTCCAGCTCTTTCTGCTGCCACGCCACACGGGCATCGAGCGCCTGGTCCGCGATGTTGCTGCAAAAGCGCGCGACGTCGGATTCCTGGGAGTTCGCGGCTGTGCTGTCCTTCTTGTCGATTGCACCAGTGATCAGCGCCGAATCAGCGGGCGGACGCACCACCGGGTCCTGCTTGTTTGCAGCCGGGCGGGGGCGCGCAACTTGCGGCGTCTTTGCAAATTCACCAAGATTCAGTGGTCTTGAGAGCTTCTGCTCGGGTTCGGCCGATGCTTGTGTGGACAGCATCATACCGACCAGCATGAGAAACTTGATCGATCGATTTGCGACGCGCGCCATTCGTGTTCTCGTGATTCAGCTGAGCGAGCGTTGCACGCTTTGGCTTGCGTGACGCTGACCCGGGCTTACTGGATGACGAGTTCCGCTTGCAGCGCGCCGGCCGCCTTGATCGCCTGCAAGATCGCGATGATTCCCTGCGGTTTCAGGCCGATTTGATTGAGACCACGCACCAGACGCTGCAAGTCCGCACCACGCAGAATGGCGATCTTGGCGCCGGGCTCGTTAGCTTCGATGAAGGTTTGCGGCACCACCTTCGTCTCGCCGCGCGCGAATGGGTTCGGTTGCGACACGATCGGCGCCTCGGTGATTCGCACCGACAGATTTCCATGGGTGACCGCGACTGTCGAAATCTGTACATTCCGGCCGATGACCACCGTTCCCGTGCGTTCGTCGACCACGACCCGTGCCGGCGTATCCGGCTCGACCAGCAGTTCCTCGATCTCGGCGATAAAGCGCACCGGCGAGGTGCCACGCGGTCGGGACAGTACGATAGTACGATAATCGCGTTCGAAGGCTACGGCCTTTTGGTAACGGCCACTGCCATGCGCGTTGATCGCGTCCATGATACGCGTTGCGGTGACGAAATCCGGATTCTTTAGCTCAAGAATGAGCGATTCCATCTCGCTGAAACGCCCCTTGACTTCACGTTCGATCAGCGCGCCATTTGGGATACGGCCAGCTGTGGCCACACCCTGGCTAAGCGTTTGTGCAGCGCCTTCGACGTTGTAACCGCCTACAGCGATAGCACCTTGCGCGACAGCATAGGTTTCGCCATCGGCGCCGCGTAACTGCGTCATCACCAACGTTCCGCCAAGCAGGGATGATGCGTCGCCCAATGACGAGATCGCGACGTCGATTCGCGAGCCACCCGCGACAAACGGCGGCAGATCGGCCGTCACAACGACGGCGGCCACGTTGCGCGTGCGCAACGAGGTGCCACGGATATTGATGCCCATATTGTCGAGCATCGATTGCAACGATTGTTCGGTGAACGGCGCGTTGCGCAACGTGTCACCGGTACCCTTGAGGCCGATCACAAGGCCATAGCCGAGGATTTGGTTCTCCCGCACGCCCTTGAGATTGGCGATGTCCTTCACACGCACAGCGGCATCTGCCGCAGAGATCGAAAGCGAAAGCAGGAGACCGCAAAGGAGACGCAGCATCATCCGTTCTGAATCCGTACTGATCCGTCCTGCTGGACGATGCCCCGGATCGTGACGCCGGTATCGAGGTTGCGAAGCTGCACCATCATGCCGGCACTGCCGGACTGCAGGGATGTTGCATAGGTGACGATAATGAGCCCATCATCCTCGACGAGCACCTTCACCACAGCCCCGCGGGTGACGGCCTTCAGATCTTCGAGACCGTTGATCGGAATCAGGTGCCCCGCCAACAGTGTACGACGCGCAATGCGGCCAACGAGGGACGCACGGTCGTTGATGAATGCACTTGCGCCCTGAATATTGGGCGCAAAATTGCGATCCATGATCATTTCATCCCTGATGACGTCACCGGGATAGATCGCCGTGGCCGGCACGGGATAGCGGACGGCATCTTCCGCAGCATTTGCGACGCCTGCGATGCCGGCCGCGAGCACGAAGCTCGCGAGCCAGCGGGTGACGATGGTGACTGCGCGCATCAGGCCGAGATCCCGTTCTGTGGATTACCGCATGCCCTTCGAAATGGTCGATGCCATCTCGTCAGCCGCCTGGATGACCTTGGAATTCATTTCATAAGAACGCTGCGCCGATATCAGCTCAGTGATTTCCTTCACCGGATCGACGTTCGAACTCTCGAGATAGTGTTGATGCAGCTTGCCGTAGCCAATGTCGCCTGCGAAGCCCACAACGGGCACGCCGGATGAAACCGTCTCGCGATAGAGATTTCCGCCGAGTGGGTCCAGACCGGCTTCATTGGAGAAGTTCGCGAGCGAGAGTTGCCCGAGCTGAACGGGCGCAACGGTCCCGTCGACCTTCGCGAAGACTTGGCCGGACTCGTTGACAGTGACATCCACGGCATTCTGCGGGACAATGATCGCAGGCGTCACCAGATAGCCGTCCGGCGTCACCAGCTGGCGGTTTTCATTCAGGTTGAATGCACCGGCGCGTGTGTAGAGCGTCTCACCATTCGGACCGGCGATCTGGAACCAGCCGCGGCCATTAATGGCCATGTCATAAGTGTTGCCAGTCTGCGCCATGGCGCCCTGCAGATGCAGCTTGCGCACGGCAGCCGAACGCACGCCGAGACCGAGCTTTGCGCCTTCAGGTACTGCGCCCTCACCGCTTCGGTTGGGAACGCCCTGCGCGCGGTCGATCTGATAGAACAGATCGGTGAATTCCGCGCGGGATCGCTTGTACGAGGTCGTATTGATATTCGCGATATTATTCGCGATCACTTCGACATTAAGCTGCTGCGCGCCCATACCGGTGGCAGCAATGGCCAGAGCTCTCATGATTAAACCTCAAATCGCCATTCGGCTGACTTCTTGATACGCCTGAACGACCTTGTCGCGGACGGCGACAGCCATCTGCAATGACCGTTCGGCAGACATGACCGCCTCGACCACCTTCTGTGCCGAGAGCTTGCCGTGGATGGACTGGATTGACGCGGCTTCGCCGGCCTTGATCGAACCGATGGCATCGGCTGCGACCTGTTCGAGGACGTTGTTGAAACCGACGGTGGCCGCACCAGGTTGCACCGCGGGTGTCGCGGAATTGATGACTTCGCTGGTTTTGGCGAGCTCACCAGCACTGCTGATGACTGAGGATACCGCTTCAAGCATGGTTAGCTCCTCAAGAGATCGATGGTCATCGACACCATGGATCTCACTTGTTTGATGACCTGTAGGTTGGCCTCGAAGGACCGGTTGGTTTCCCGCATGTCGCCCATTTCAATCAACGAGTTCACATTGGGCAGCTTCACGTAACCGGTTGGATCGGCAGCCGGGTGGCCTGGCTCATAGTCCACGCGGAACGGCGCCTGATCGGTTCCGACATCCTTCACCTTGACCATGCGCACACCAGCGGCACGGTCCATCTCGGCTGTGAAGGTCGTGGTCTTGCGGCGATACGGATCCGAGCCTGGCGTGCGGCCGGTTGAATTGGCGTTAGCAAGGTTCTCCGACACGACGCGCAAGCGGGTCGACTGCGCTTCGAGGCCGGAACTTGCGATCTGAACAGATGCTTGTAACGGATCAATCATCGTCATTTCCCTCAGGTCTTCATGCTTGTCATGAACATGCGATGAAACGATTTGACGATCGCCGTATTCAGTGAATAGTCGCGATTGATATCGCCAGCCTTCAGCATCTCCTGCTCAAGGCTGACAGAGTTGCCGGAGTGCACGGTTTCCCAGCTCTTCTCCTTGCGCATGCCCTGGGCCTCAACTGAAGAACCGGTTGTGATGTGTGCCGGTGACGTCACCGTCACGGGCACGACCTTCGATTCAATGATCTTGTTGAACGGCTCGATGTCCTGCGCGCGATAGCCCGGCGTGTTCGCATTGGCGACATTCGCCGAGATTGCGGACTGCCGCAGCGACAGCCATCGCTCATGCGATGAGGCAACATCGAAGAGATAGACGGGTCCCACTTATCCCCCAGGCAAACATGATTCCTTCATCATGGTTTACAAATGGAAACTTGTCCGAGGCTGGAGATGCGCATCACGACATGCACGGAGCGCTTACGCATTCGTCTTCTGCTTGCGCGAATGCAGGAAGTAGATGATTTCTGCGACAGGACGGAAAAACTCCGCCGGGATCATCTTGTCGATGTAAGCAACATCATACATCGAGCGCGCCAGCATCTTGTCTTCCACCACCGGGACACCATTCTTCTCGGCGATTTCCCTGATCTTCAGCGCGATCAGGTCCTGCCCCTTTGCAAGCACCGTTGGCGCAGCGTCTTCGCCCTGCTTGTACTTCAGCGCAATCGCGTAATGCGTAGGATTCGCGATCACCAGCGTGGCGCGCGGAACGGCCGCCAGCATCGACTTGCGAGCGCGATCACGCGCCAACGAACGCAACCGTGATTTGACGATCGGATCGCCTTCAGCCTGCTTGAACTCGTCCTTGATCTCCTGCTTCGTCATGCGCAGTTCGCGGCGCCAATGGAAGCGCGCCCAGACGAGATCGAGCGATACCAGGACAATAGTTGCAATGCTGATGGCGGAGACGAGCCGCATTGCGGTAGTCAGCACCAATTCCGGAACGGCCGCCGGATCGCTAAACAATGCATTCACGGCCACGGCCTCCTCAGCCCGCAGGACGATCATCACGACCAGACTGATAGCGACGAACTTGAAGACCGACTTTCCGAATTCCACACGCCCCTGCGCACCGAAGATTCTGCCCCAACCTTTCGCTATTGAGATGCGCGAGGCTTCCGGCTGGATGCGATCGAACACAATTCGCGGTGCGTTCTGCAGGAAAGATGACGCCAGCCCGGCCAGCATCAGGACGATAACAATCGGAATAACCAGTCCCGCCGCACTCATACCGACCGCGGTGAGCAACTCAATAGCATCCGTTCCATTACGGATGCGGATGCCCGACGGATCGTCGATCAATCGGGCTAAAGTGAAAGTCAGCTTTCTGACGTTGTCGGTGGTCAGAAAGCTTTGAATAATCAGCAGTGCGAGCATAGAGGCGAAAATCGGCGCTTCGCGCGAGACCGGGATTTGGCCCTTCTCGACGGAATCACGAACCTTCTTCTCTGTCGCCTCTTCGGTTTTACTGTCCTTATCGGGTTCGTCAGACACAATGCTCTATCTTCAGGTGAATACCGGCTGATCTTCTTGATCGGGGTTGAGTTCAATTTCGCCGCGTCCGGCCATATCGAGCGCAAGATCGGTAATGGCGCGCCGGGCATCCAGGATCTCGCGCTGATTGGCGGGGATACCGTTTGCCAGTTCGTGATCCACCAGACGACGAGTGCGTGAGGCGAGCGACGACAGAATGAGCTCGCGGAATGTCGTATCCGATCCCTTGAGCGCCATCACCACACGGTCCGTCGGCACCTGATCGAAGATCAGCATGCGTGCCTTGGCGGTCAGGTTCACGATGTCGTCGAAGGTAAACAGCATGCCCTTCAGAATCTCGGCCGACTTCGGCCGCGATTCGGTGAGGTTCTTCAGCGATTCCTCCATCTGCGTCCGCTCCATCTTGTTGATGATGTCAGCCATGCGCGGATAGGTGTCGGATGCCAGGTTCCGAGCGAAGTTGATCATGAAGTCTTCGTGCATCGTTTTCTCGATAATGCCCATGGCATCCTCGACAACCGGCTTGAGGCTAAGCATGCGCCGCATCAGGTCGTGCCGGATATCCGGCGGAAGATGACTCATCACGCGGGCAGCACATGCCGGCTTCACCCGCGAGAGAATGAGTGCCGCGGTTTGCGGATGCTCCTTGAGAAGATAGTTGGCGAGCAGGCTTTCCGAGACGAGAGAGATACGCTCCCAAACTGACTTGGTCTTGTTGCCCAGAACTTCGGAAATGATGTCAGTAATCTGTTCCGGCGGCAGCACACCGTTGAGCAGCTTCTCCAGCTCACCGACAGTGCCGAAGATATTCGGACCTTCCGAGAAATTCTGAGCGAATTCCTCGATGATCGCCTCGAGCTCAGGCCCCGAGATGGGCTTGAGCTCAGCGGCAGCGCGCGTGACCAGTTTGATCTCTTCGGGATCGAACTCCCGAAGCAGGCCGCCCGAGAGCTCACGCCCCATGGCCAGCAAAAGAGCTGCCGCTTTCTCGGTACCACCCAGCGGTTTGATGCTGGTGCCGGCGCGCTTAGCAGGTGCATTGAATGCCATTAGGAATATCTCTTTGGGAAAATCTCTTTAAGCGTCCGGATCCCCGGCCGCTCCTCCGACGATTTCCGTCAGCGATACACCGAAACGCGAATTTTCGTCTTCCACGACCACGACCGCACCGCGCGCAACGATGCGTCCGTTGACGACGACTTCGACAGGCTCGCCCACACGGTGATCGAGCGGAATCACTGCGCCACGGCCAAGCTTCATCAGATCCGCGACCGGCATGGTGGCTGAGCCGAGCAGCACCTGCACCGTGACCGGGATGCGCAGGATAGGTTCAAGATTTGTCAGCCGGCTGGTTTCCTCGGCAGCGCGAGCCGCGAGATCTGCCAGTTTGCCGAACGACGCGCCGTCAGCCTTGAGCGGGTCGCTAGCTGTAGCGGTCGCTGCGCTTACTGGATCGATATCGAATGGTTGCTTCATATCCCCTGCCTTCTTGAAAACTCAGATCTTGGCCTAAGCCGGATTTTGTGCCGCAGTGCGAGTATCGATTTCCGCGATAGCTTTGCGCGCCTCATCTATTTTGTCGCCAAGCGCCTGAACCATTTGCCGTCCGTCCGAACTGAATTCGCGTACCATCAATACCATGTCGTCCACCGTCTCATTGGTCTTGCCGACCACCGCAGTGAACTCCCCCTGATGTGCGCGCAACTTCACGAGTTCACGATGCATCTTGGTAACGCGAATGCTCGTGAAGAGCAGAGCCGCAAAAAGGATGATGTCAACGAGCGAGGATACCATCGATAAATTCCCGTTTTTGGTCGGCCGATTCCTTGACCTGCAGTGAATAGACGCCATTCATTTGGCCGAGCTGGCACCAGAACAGGCGTTGATCATTGCATTCGAGGCGAACCATCGTGTCCGGCGTGGCGTTAAGCTTGAGCACCTGGCCGACGTGAAATTTCGCGACCTCGCCGAGAGTAAACTGTCGCTCTTCGAGAACCGCCTTCAGAACGACTTCAGTCCGTTTGATCTCGCTGTGCAACTGACGGCTCCAGTTCGGATCGGTGGATGCCGACTCACCGGATACGATTTGCGACAGCGACTGCCGGATCGGATTAAGCGCTGCGTGCGGAATGACGATGAACATCTCGCCGCCGCGATCGAGACCCTGCAGCAGGATCTTCGCACACACGGCCATGTTGTTGAGGCGGCCGATCGCAAGATAGTCCATGCGCGTCTCGACACGTTCCAGGTTGAACGTCACGTCGGAAGCGCGGTCGAATGACGCCTGCAACGCCTTGCCAAAGCGCTCGAACAGCGATTGCGCGACATGCAACTCCACATTCGAGAATACCCGCGGCATATCCAGCGGCGGCTCCGCACCATCGGCGCCGAACAGGAGCTCGATCATGGTGTAGACGAAATCGCGATCGAAACCGATCAGGATGCGCGCATCCCATGCTTGCGCATAGAACACCGCGGCAATGGCTTCGCCCTCATAGCGATCGAGGATATCGGAGAGGCGATCGCTGCCCACGCTGCTTAGCGAGAAATACGACTGCGAGGGCGACATGGATCGCAGGCTTTCGGCACAAAGATTCGTCATCTGGTCGAAAATCACATGCAGCATCGGCATGCGTTCGACGGAAATTCCGGCAGCCCCTAAAAGTTGATCTGATCCTTGATCTACGCGGCCTGACTTTACTTCTGACATCAGGCCCGTGCTCCCGCTTTCGCCGAGGATTCAGCAGGTGCCGCCTTCGCGGGACCGCCGGAGATGGTTTCGCTTTCGACGACATCAATCGACGGGCGTTCACCGGGGCCGATCATCTTGCGGCCGTGTTCGATCGCGATCTGCGGCAGGGCCCCGTTCATGAAGGCGAGCAGTGACTGCTTGACGATTACATACATCCGCGCGCGCTGCTCGCGCACCAGCTTGATCTTGTGGGCCAGCGGCGCGACAAGACCGTAGGACAAGAAGATGCCGGCGAATGTGCCGACCAGAGCTGCGCCGATGAAGCCGCCGAGCAATTTCGGGGATTGGTCGAGAGCGCCCATCGCCTTGATGACGCCGAGTACCGCGGCGACGATACCGAGCGCCGGCAGTCCTTCGGCCACCATCATCAGCGAGCCATATGGTTTCATCTTGCTGCGAATGATGGTTTCGATTTCCTCGTCCATCAGCGCTTCGATCTCATGCGGCCGCGCGCTGCCCATGATGATCAGGCGGAAGTAGTCGCAGATGAAGTGCAGAAGCGGCTCATTGGCGAGAACGGTC
Source organism: Tardiphaga robiniae (assembly GCF_013359755.1). Classification (GTDB taxonomy): domain Bacteria; phylum Pseudomonadota; class Alphaproteobacteria; order Rhizobiales; family Xanthobacteraceae; genus Tardiphaga; species Tardiphaga robiniae. Next base: position 132,140 of record NZ_JABMCJ010000094.1, read on the forward strand.
GGGAAGGCGGTGAATATTTCTGACGATGATGGATCGTCGATATGAGCTTCCACCTCGTTGCGACCCTTGTTTCGTACCTCGCGCATCAGAGAATGCAGAAGCCCGAGCAGATCGAGGTAATGGCGTTGCTTCGGCACTGCGACCGTCAATGCCTGCACGGTGGCGCGGCCGGTGTCGACCACGGTTTTCCAGGGATTCGCAATGACATAGGTGCCCAGCGACATCCCCATGATGATGACGAACTCCCAGGGCTGCCATATCACGCTGAGATGCCCGCCCATCGCGGTGAAGCCGCCGATCAGACTGGCGAGTGTGATAATGACACCAAAGAGAATGCTCAAGCGCACCGCTCCAAATTGAGGATACGATTCACTTAGGCAACGATGCTTGCACGAGGCTGACATCGGCCTGCGGCGGCCAGCCCCGCGCAAGCTTGTGCGGGGAGTTTGGGGCCAGTCTCGCCGCATGCGCCCGCAGACTGGGAACCCACTGCCGATGGTCTCGACAATCGCAAGCTACCAGCTGATCTCCAAGAATATTGTCAAATCGTTGCAGCAGACGATGGAGAAGCCGGACGTGTCGAAGGACACGGAATACTACCTGTCACACATCCGCGATGTGAAGACGATCGACGAGTTCGTCGGCGACTATCGGTTGTTCAGCTATGCCATGAAGGCTTACGGGTTGAGCGACATGACCTATGCCAAGGCGTTCATGCGCAAGGTTCTTACGGAAGGTGTTGCCAGCTCGACCACATTCGCCAACAAGCTTTCCGACGCCCGCTACCGCGAATTCGCCACTGCATTCGACTTCGCCAAACTGGGTGACCAGGCGACGAGCACGACCGCCGCGCAGGTCGGCACCGTCGAGAAATACGTCCGGCAGCAACTCGAGGAAGACGCCGGATCGCAAAATGAAGGCGTTCGTCTGGCACTCTATTTCGAGCGCAAGGCGCCCAAGATCACCAGCATCTATCAGATTCTTGCTGATCCGGCGTTGATCAAGGTCGCCCAGATCGCGCTTGGCATCTCACCGATGACCTCGATGGCGGATGTCGACAAACAGGCGAATATGCTCAGCGCGAAAGTCGACATCGCGGATTTCCAGACCCCCGAAAAGCTGCAGACGTTCCTCCAGCGTTTTTCGGTGATGTGGGAGATGGAGAACGGAACGTCCACCACCCAGTCGGCTTCAAGCACCTTCATCACGCAGCCGCTCGAAATGGGCCTCAGCACGGATGTGCTGACGACCCTGCAGAACCTGAAAATCGGACGATAAAATGCAATCAGCGCTCTATGTCAGCCTCTCGGCCCAGGTCTCGCTTGAGAAGCGACTCGAAACCATTGCCAACAACATGGCCAATATGAAGACCGCCGCGTTCCGTGCCGACGCGGTGAAGTTCGAGACTGCAATGTCGCGCGCAGCAACGCAGGCGGTCGCGTTCTCCTCGCCCGGCGAGAATTTCATCTCACGCAAGGAAGGCGCTATTACCCAGACCGGCAATACCCTGGACGTCGCGGTTACCGGAAACAGTATGGCCGCGTACCCCGGCGGCCCCGATCCCGGCCACACGACGTGGATGGCGTTTGCTGGGCCGAACGGCACCGTCTATACGCGCGATGGCCGCATGCAGATCGACATCAACGGGCAGCTTCAGACCCTCACCGGCTATCCAATCCTCGATTCTGGCGGCACGCCGATCATCGTCGATCCCGACGCCGGCCCGCTGACGATCGTGCGCGACGGCACCATTTCGCAGGGCCGAATCCAGGTCGGTCAGCTTGGCCTGTTTGACATCGCTCCGGACGCAAAGCTGGAACGATTCGGAACGTCAGGCGTGATTCCGAGCAAGCCGGCGACCACCGCGCTCGACTTCGTCACGGTCGGCTTTCAGCAGGGCTACGTCGAAGGATCAAATGTCGATCCTCTGACAGAACTCACACAGATGATGACCGCACAGCGCACCTTCCAGAGCGTCAGCTCATTGATCGACAATTCCGAAAGTACCATGCAGAACGCCATTCGCACGTTGGGCGATCCAAAAGCCTGATGCCTGATGTGACCGGCGGGAGAGCTCGATGAACGCGCTTGAAAAACTCGAATCGACCATCGCAACCCTGCGCCGGGACGTGCCCACGGTTCGTGTCGGTGGCATGGTGTCCGAGGTGACGCCGACGCATTTTCGCGTCTCCGGCCTGTCGCGCTATGTCAGGCTCGGTGAATTGATCGGACTGGAAATCGACAAGCAGGTTCATCTCGGTGAGGTCGTGCGGATCGATACTGACGGCGTAACGGCCAAACCATTCGATTCCCACTTTGCTGCCGGCCTCGGCGTTCCCGCCTTCCGAATGCCTCCCAAGACACTGTCTCCACATCCGGCCTGGAAAGGTCGCGTCATCAATGCGCTCGGTGAGCCACTGGATGGCGCCGGCGACATGCCGGTCGGCGAGCGCGAGATGCAAACGGATGCTAATCCCCCGCCAGCGATGAGCCGCTCGCGCGTGAGCAAGCCGCTCCGTACCGGCGTCCGCGTCGTGGATCTGTTCACACCGCTCTGTATCGGCCAGCGCATCGGCATTTTCGCTGGTTCCGGCGTCGGCAAAACCACCCTTCTTTCGATGCTGGCACGCAGCGCCGGCTTCGACACCGTCGTCACTGCACTTGTCGGCGAGCGTGGACGAGAAGTACGTGAATTTCTCGAAGAATCGCTGGTCCATCACAGGACCCGCGCGATCACAGTCGTCTCAACGAGCGACGAAAGCCCGATGATGCGTCGACTGGCGCCGAAGACGGCGATGACCATCGCCGAATATTTCCGCGATCGCGGTGAATCGGTGCTGTTGATCGTCGATTCGGTAACGCGCTTCGCCCACGCATCCCGTGAAGTCGCGCTCGCTACCGGCGAGCCGGCGATCGCACGCGGCTATGCGCCGAGTGTCTTCAGCGAACTTCCGCGGCTGCTCGAGCGTTCAGGACCGGGCCTCGAAGGCCAGGGCTCCATTACCGGCGTCTTTGCCGTGCTGGTCGATGGTGACGATCACAACGAGCCCGTGGCAGATACGGTGCGTGGTACGCTGGACGGGCACATCATGCTCGATCGCGACGTCGCCGATCAAGGCCGCTATCCGGCCGTCAATGTGCTGTCATCGGTGTCGCGCCTCGGCCAGCATGTGTGGTCGCCGGAGGAAGCTAATCTGGTGCGTAAGCTGCGCGCCATGATCGCCCGCTTTGAGGACACCCGCGACCTTCGCCTGATGGGTGGCTATCAGCCCGGCCGCGACAGTGAACTCGATCAGGCCGTCCAGCTCGTGCCCAAGATCTACGACGTGCTGCAACAGCACCCGACCGATCCGTCCTGCGCGGAGCCGTTCCAGGAATTGCTCAGCGTGATCAAGACCGCAATCGGCTAACTGCGCTCCCGCGTTCTAGACACCCGGGATCGTATCGAGATTGGCTGCCGCGACGATCGCACCGGATCGCACAAGGCGCAGCGACTTCTGAATGTCGTCGTGAAAATATCGATCCTCGTCGAGATGGGCGACGTCTGCCCGGATACGTGCGCGAACGCTCTCCAAACGATCGCTGGACTTCAGCGGCGCATGAAAATCGCAACCTTGCGCACCCGCCAGGAGCTCGATGGCAATGACGGCCATTGCATTCTCGATCATCGGCAGCAGCCGGCGCGCCGCATGCGCTGCCATCGAAACGTGGTCTTCCTGATTGGCAGATGTCGGGATCGAGTCGACGCTGGCAGGATAAGCCCGCTGCTTGTTCTCAGATACCAGCGCCGCGGCCGTCACTTGCGCGATCATGAAGCCGGAATTAAGCCCCGGCTTCGGTGTCAGGAACGCGGGCACACCGGATAACACCGGATCCACCAGCATGGCGATCCGGCGCTCTGAGATCGATCCGATCTCGCAGATCGCAAGCGCCATCATATCCGCCGCAAAGGCAACCGGCGCTGCATGGAAATTGCCACCGGAGATCGCGATATCGTCCTCGGCAAAGACCAGAGGATTGTCAGAGACGCCATTCGCTTCGGTGAGAAGTGTGGTGGCCACCTGTCGCAAAACGTCCAGCGCGGCGCCCATCACCTGCGGCTGACAGCGGAGGCAATAAGGATCCTGAACACGGACGTCGCCGGTGCGGTGCGACTCGCGAATCGCGCTGCCGGCGAGAAGTTCCTTCAATGCCTGGGCCGAAACGATCTGCCCTCCATGTTTGCGCAGTTGATGGATGCGTGGATCGAACGGCGTATCCGAGCCACGCGCGGCGTCGGTGGACAAGGCACCGCTGACGAGTGCGGTCCTGAATAGGATTTCGGCCTCGAACAATCCCGCAAGTGCATAGGCCGTCGAGAACTGCGTGCCGTTCAGCAGCGCCAGTCCTTCCTTGGCCCGCAGCTCGATCGGCTGCAGACCCGCACTAGCGAGCGCCTCCGTCGCCGGCAATCGCCCGGACGTCGTCAGCGCCTCGCCGACGCCGATCATGACCGACGCCATATGCGCGAGCGGGGCCAGATCGCCGGAAGCACCGACTGATCCCTGCGCGGGCACGATGGGCGTGATGTCATGCGCAATCATGGCGCTGAGCAACTGGACCGTCTCCATGCGGACGCCGGAGAAACCCTGTGCCAGGCTCGCAAGCTTGAGGCACATCATCAGCCGCACCACCGGCGCTGGCGCTGGATCGCCGACGCCCACGCAATGCGACAGCACGATGTTTTTCTGGAGGGCCGTGATGCTTTCGGCTTCTATGCCGACATGTGCAAGCTTTCCGAAGCCTGTATTGATGCCATAGACGGGTTCGCCCTTGGCGACGATCCGGGCAACTGCCGCAACACTGGCATTGATGCGGGGAATACAGCTCCCATCGAGAACTGGTACTGCCCCCCGATAGATCGACCGCCAGTCCGCCAGCGTCACCGTACCCGGTGTGAATCGCATCGTCATTAAAGTGTCTCCAGGCCATCTGTAGATGGCCCAAGGCAACACATTCAACGCTGCGCTTCAATGTTTGCGCGCAACAAAAAGGCCAGCCTTGCGGCTGGCCTTTCAGCTGATCGACAGTCAGATCGTGCGCTGCGACGTGCGACGCAGCGTCACGTTTGCCTTATGGCTTCCAGCCGCCGCCCGGCAGATTGCCGTGATAGGGCGTGTTGCGGCAGTGGCCCCACGGACCGCGCCAGTAACCGGGAGGGCAGCCGTTCCCCATTACGGGAGCTTCCTGATAGTAGCCGCCCGGGAGTGGGCCGTAATAAGGTGTATAGCGGCAGCCACCATAGGGACCGCGCCAGCCGTTCGGACCGCAACCACCCGCAACCGGGATCACGTGCGCTTCGACAGCGATGCTCTGGCCCATCATCGGCGCAGCACTTGCCTGCGTCGAGACGATGAACATGGCGACGAGACATGCCGCCATCATGTGCAGAATTTTGGTCATTCTATTCCTCTCGATGAGTTGAAGATCACTCGGCCCCGACGAAAGCGTCTTCGCCTTGCCGCGCGATGCGCAACCCGAAGATGCATTGGTCTTCATTCTGCTTAGAGGCACCAGATACCGTTGGCAATTCCGTTCTATCAATGCACCGGCACAACCCGTTCGGTTAGTTATCCGCCCGTTAAGAACGGCGAACGGAGCTGCCGCGCGAAGTACTCCATCAGTGTAGTTCCCTTTAAACGAAGATGCAGCGACGTGTTGGAGCTATTCCAGAGACCGGAACCCTGCATCCGATCCCGCTGCGATCGAAGTGCTGCGACACGAGCGACTTCAATTGCCGCAAGGCCTTTGCATGATAGCTGAGTTGCGTGGAGCTCGGTTCTCGCGCTACCACGGGCCGCCGCGCAATCGCTTGATGAAAGACACCCGTGCTACCCTGGAAACTGATCGATACGACCGAAGTACCCGGCGGCGGCGTGCCGCTGCGCCTGATGCAGCGCGGGCAAGAGTTCACCATCAAGCTCGGCCAGAACGAGTTGATGAGCAGTCGGCTGTTCGGCTCCGAGGAAGCGCTGGCGACACTCACCTGCTTTCGCCTCAAGGACATGAAGGCGCCGCGGCTTTTGATCGGCGGCTATGGCATGGGCTTTACATTGCGCGCTGCGCTAAAGGTGCTCGGCCCGAAGGCGAAGATCACGGTGGTCGAACTGGTGCCCGCGATCGTCGCCTGGGCGCGTGGCCCAATGGCCGAGCTATCCGGCGACAGCCTGAGCGATCCACGCGTGGAGATTATTGAAGGCGATGTGGTCAAGGCCATTGGCAGCGCACGCGGCAAATATGATGCGATCCTGCTCGACGTCGATAACGGGCCCGAAGGCCTGACGCGAAAATCGAATGATGCGCTCTATGACCTGAAAGGGTTGCGCGCGGCCCAGGCCGCGCTCAGTCCGGGCGGCGTGCTGGCCGTCTGGTCGTCATTTCCATATGACAAATTCACGGCACTCCTCGGCAAGGCAGGCTTCAACGCCGAGGAAATCAAGATCCGCGCCACCGGCACACGCGGTGGCGCCCGTCATGTCATCTGGTTGGCGACGAAGCCAAAAATATAGCCGTTGCCGCCGTGAAGATGGGTTTTAATAGGCAACCGAACGCCGACTGCGGCGCGGTTCGGCATAAGGCTGCGGGCTGAACGCCAGACGCGGATTGACGATGCAGTCGACGCCCCGGCCGGATGCGGTGGCCTGGCACGCTTCATAGCTCGGATAGGAACAATCGGTTCCGAAAGCCTGCGACTGGATGCAGTAGGGATAGGTCGGGGCGGCAGCTGCAGGGCTGGAAACCGTGGCCGAAACACCACCAACAGCCAGCACGGCCAGCATCAGATTACGCATCATGTCTTTTCCTCCGCGGCAGCGGTCCTGTGACATCTCCAGAAAACAACAGAGCCTGCGGATGAACGTTCCCGCAGGCTCCGGTACATCCCGGTCTCGTGATCACGCACTTATACTGGCGCAATCACGAGGGTTAGACACTCTAGTGCCGCATGGGTTCATTCGACCTTAAGGCCCGCGGCTTTGACCACTTTCTCCCACTTCTCGGTCTCCGCGACGATCATCTTGCCGAAGGCTTCCGGCGGTCCGATCAACGGTTCGCCGCCGAGATCGATCAGCTTGGCCTTGACGGCCGGATCGGCCAGCACCGCATTTACGTCGGCGTTGAGCTTGGCGATGATCTCTGGCGGCGTCTTCTTCGGCGCACCCATGCCGAACAAAGCGCTGGCCTCATAACCCGGCACGGTTTCCGCAACGGTCGGCACATCGGGTAACAGCGACGACTTCTCGGTGGTCGTCACCGCCAGCGCACGAAGGCTGCCCGAGCGGATATGCTGGATGATTGACGGCATGTTGTCGAAGATCACCTGGACCTGACCGCCGAGCATGTCGGTGATCGCCGGCGCAGCACCGCGATAGGGCACATGCTGCATCTTGGCGCCCGACAGCATCATGAACATCTCACCGGATAGATGCACCGAGGTGCCGTTGCCCGACGACGCCATGTTCACCTTGCCCGGATTGGCCTTCACATAGGCGATGAATTCCCCGACGGTCTTCGCCGTGATGTCCTTGTTGACGGTCATCACATTGGCGGTGCGATGGAAGGCGGCGACAGGCGCGATATCACGCACGAAATTGAAGCTCAGCTTCCCATAAAGCGTGGCGTTGATGTAGTTCGCCGGATTGACCAGCAGGATCGTGTAGCCGTCGGGTTCTGCATTCACGACAGATTCGGTGCCGATATTGTTGCCCGCGCCCGGCTTATTTTCGACGACGAATTGCTGGCCGGTTCGCTCGGATAGCTTCTGCCCGATCAGCCGAGCTAGAATATCGGTTGCACCGCCAGCGGGATAGCCGACAACGAAACGTACTGGCCGCGTCGGATAATCCACGGCCAGCGCCGAGCTGACGGGAACGAGAGCGGTTGCAGTAAAAGCAGAAAAGCCAAGCGCAATCAGACCGATCGCGGCACGACGTGACGTCATATTTTATTCCCTCCGGCTGCCGCAACTTTGCGCGCGGTCAGCGTGTGTTGAATTGACAACGGCCGTATCTACCAAACAATTCAACTATCGGCCAGTGCGACACTACTGCGGCACCAGCCCAAAGAAACGTCAAGGCAACGCCAAGGACCATTTCATGTCCCTCACCGTCACGGCCCTCGATCATCTCGTCCTGAATGTCACTGACGTCCAGCGCTCAGCCACCTGGTATCAACGCGTCCTGGGCATGGAGGTGAAGGTGTTCGATCCCGGTCCGGGCAAGTTGCCCCGCACATCGGTGAGTTTTGGCGTGCAAAAGATCAATCTGCGGCCGATCGGCGCCGATAAGGTCGAGTGGTTCACGGCGGATCATGAGATGGCCGGCAGTGACGACCTCTGTTTTCTCACTGCATCACCGCCCGACGCCGTGATCGCGCATCTCGGCGCTTGCGATGTTGCTATCGAGGAAGGCCCGGTGGCCAAACAGGGCGCGCGCGGCACCTTGCGCTCGGTCTATTGCCGGGATCCCGATGGCAGCCTGATTGAAATTTCGTCTTACGAAATAGGCTGATCCTGCACGCGTTGCGGTTTGCGCGCTGCCGCCGCTGATGGCACAACATCTTCCGTAAAAATAAGAATAAGAAGGCCGCACCCGCGTAAGCGGTCGCTCCGGCGGCTTTCGACGGAGGATGCATGCCCCACCCCGCGACGAATCCCGCCATGATTCCCGGTTCGATCGGCCCGTTCGACGGCATGGACGTGCCGTGGCTGCTGCGCATGCACGCCGAGACGCGTCGCGATCACCCTTTCATCATCTGGTCGCCATTCGATGCACCGGCGCGGCCATGGACCTATGGCGAATTCTACGATCGCGTCGGCGCACTTGCCGCAGGCCTTGCCCAACGCGGCATCGTCCAGGGCGACTATGTGCTGATCCATCTCGACAATTGCGTCGAGACGTTGCTGGCCTGGTTCGCCTGTGTCGAACTCGGCGCCATCGCGGTCACCACGAATACCCGTTCGTCGGCTGCGGAGATCGAATATTTTGCGGATCACTGCGGCGCGGTCGCGGCAATCACCCAGCCATCCTATGCCGAACTCGTCGCCGCCAATTGCCGCAAGCTGCGCTGGATCGCGGTGACGTCGCACAACGCCGGCGCGTCGGCCGACGGCCATGCAGTGGGCAAGGCTGAGCGGTTCGAATCCCTGTTCGCTGACAGCGCCGATCGTCCGCGCCGCCCGGTCGACCCGTGGGCGCATTGTAGCGTCCAATATACGTCAGGCACCACATCGCGGCCCAAAGCGGTGCTGTGGACCCATGCCAATGCGCTGTGGGGCGGCAAGGTAAATGCTGCGCATCAGGACCTGCATGCGTTTGATACGCATATGACTTATCTGCCGCTGTTTCATACCAATGCACTGGCCTATTCGATGCTGGCGACGTTGTGGGTCGGTGCCTCCCTCGTGCTTCAGCCGCGTTTTTCCGCGCGCCGGTTCTGGAACGTGGCGCTCGAACATCGCGCGACCTGGCTGTCGACGATCCCGTTCTGCATGAAGGCGCTGCTCGAGCACGACGTGCCGAAGCATCATCACTTCCGTCTGTGGGGAGCCTCGTTCTGCGATCCGCCCGCCTTCGCGAAATTTAACGTCAAGATCATCGGCTGGTGGGGCATGACCGAGACCATCACCCACGGCATTATTGGCGAGGTCGACCAGCCCAATACGCCGATGGCCATCGGCCGCGCCGCAACCGAATATGGCATCCGCGTTACCAACGACGACGGCACGCCGACTGCCGTGGGTGAGACCGGCAATCTCACGATCAAGGGCATTCCCGGCCTATCGCTGTTCAAGGAATATCTGCACAACGAGGCCGCGACTTCAGACAGCTTCGACGCGAACGGCTTCTTCATCACTGGCGACCGCGTCACGCTACTCGAGCGCGGCTATATCAAGTTTGGTGACCGTGCGAAGGACATGCTGAAAGTTGGCGGCGAGAACGTTGCCGCATCGGAGATCGAACAGGTCGTCATCACCGTGCCCGGCGTGCGCGAAGCCGCCGTCGTCGGCAAAAAACATCCCATGCTGGATGAAGTGCCGGTGGTTTTCATCATCCCGCATGCCGGCGTCGCGCAGGCACCACCAGCGCTGCATGAGAGTGTCATGGCGGCTTGCAAGCGCGGGTTGGCGGATTTCAAGGTGCCGCGCGAAATCCACTTCGTGGATGAGATGCCGCGTTCGACGCTTGAAAAAGTGGCCAAGGCGGAATTGCGCAAGCTGCTGGCCTGAGGCGAACGGCGCTTACGCGCCGAGCGCCACCGGGCGGAACACTTGTAGCAGTTGCTGGTCGATCTTGTCGCCCATCTGCTCCATGATCTCGAACGCCTTGGCATGCGTGAAGGCCATGCGATACGCACGCCGCTCCACCAGAGCCGCGTGGATGTCGACGATGGTCATAAGGCGAACGATGTCGCTGATCTGGTCGCCGGCCAGCGCATCGGGGTAGCCGCTGCCATCCAGGAATTCGTGGTGATGCAGCACCACGTCGAGCATCTCGCGCGGAAAACTGCCCTGCGCCACCAGCGCTTCGAAGCCGAGACGCGGATGTTTGCGCATCTCGAGCGTCTCGTCCTCGGTGAGCTTACCCGGCTTGTCCAGGATCGAGACCGGGATGAAGGCCTTGCCCACATCATGGACGAGGGCCGCGCGCGTGAGGCGGCGCTGATCTTCGTCGCGCATGCCGAGATGCTGCGCAAAGGCCACCGCGAACCCCGTCACGAATAGGCAGTGACGATAGCTGTGATTATGATGACGGCCGACGGCGGCCAGCCATTCGCGCAGCGATGTGCGCTTGATGGCCTTCAGAATCTGGTTCTCGGCCTGCATCACGTCGTTGAAGGTGAGCGGAACGCCGGCGGGCAGCTTCTCGAAGATCTTGACCATGACCGCATGCGCCGCCTCGACGCCGCGATTCAGCGCCTTCCCGCGGGCGGAGAAGTCCTCGTCATGCGGGTTCGGAAACGCGGCGCGGATACGCTGCATGATGCCACGTGCATCGAACGGCCGCGCGATCGTATCGGTGGCGCCGAGCGCCCAGGCCTGCATGGATCCGTGATGCAGCGAGTCGGCCAGTACGAACAGGCGCGGTATCGCTTCATAGGATTTGTGGCGCAGCTTGTTGCGCACGCGCTGCACGGCCTCTGCCGAACGCAGATTGATATCGACCACGATACCCGACAGCTCGCTGGGCGGTGTCTCCGGAATGGCTGACGTTGGGACAACATCGACTTCGCCGACCTTCTGCAGGATATCGACGAGTTCGCTGCTGTGATCGCTGCGGTCCGATGCCAGAAGCAGTCGGCGGCGCGCCGGCGATTGGTTGACTGAAGCGGTCATATGCCCTCGATCTATTGCGGCGAACGGGCCGCAAGCAGGACATACATACCTTGGAACAGGGTTCTTGAAGCTTAATGGGTATTGTTAATGCTTCCTGATCGCCCCCCGGAAGGTTTCATTCCGGCGGATAGCACTATCAGTCGGTTAGGGCTTTCGCGAAAACTTTAAGCAATGCCGCCTTGCGCCGGAATCCGATCCGGAAAACAATCGCGCCATGAAGACCATCAGGTTCATCCTCGGCGTCGCGACCGCCCTCGCCGTCACGGTTCCAGCCCACGGGCAGCCCGCCGGGACGAGGCCCGATCTGCCATTCACGGCAACCCTTTCGAACGCCACCCCGCTGGCTTTTGGGATGGCGGCGGATGACGCCGCCCGTATCTTGGGCACCCCGCTAACCTATGTCAGCGGCCGACCGGGCGATGAGATCTATCTGGCTATCCGCACCTTCGGCGGCAGCGGCTTCTTCGACCGCCGCGACCGCCTCTATCTCCAGTTTCGCAAGGGACGCCTGACCGGCTGGAAGGGCGACTGGGGCCGGCATTGGATGTGGCAGTAGCCGCTTTGTGAGTAGACCCGTGCTGTCGTCCGCGCCAAACAGACCTCACCCCTTAACAACGATATGGAATACCTCGTGGGACAAGACATCACGCTGACTGCATCTGACGGCTTCAAACTCGGCGCCTACCGCACCCAGCCTGAGGGCAAGCCCAAGGGCGCCGTGGTGGTGATCCAGGAGATCTTCGGCGTAAACGACCACATCCGCACGGTCTGCGATCGCTTCGCTGTGCAAGGCTATGTTGCGGTGGCGCCGTCGATCTTCGATCGCACCGAACCCAACTTCCAGTCCGGTTATTCGCCCGAGGAAATCGCCATCGCGCGCAAGTTCGTTGCTAATCCGGATTGGCCCGCGATGCTGCGCGATACCCAGGCCGCGATCGATTCCGTTGGGGATATCGGCAATGTCGGCATCATCGGCTTCTGCCTTGGCGGCAGCATTGCCTTCGCCGCCGCCACGAAATTGACGGGCCTCAGCGCCGCCATCGGCTATTACGGCGGCGCCGTGGTGCGCTTTGCCGACGACAAGCCGACCGTCCCGACGCAGCTGCATTTCGGCGAAAAGGATCACGGCATTCCGCTGTCGGACGTCGAGACCATCCGCGCCAAGCGGCCAGATGTGGAGATCTTCGTCTATGACGGTGCCGAACACGGCTTCAATTGCGATCAGCGCGCCAGCTACAACAAAGCCAGCGCGGATGTTGCGAGAGAACGGAGCCTCGCGTTCCTTGCGAAGCATCTGAAGTAAGCCGCCGCCCTCTCCACGTCATTGCCGGGCTTGACCCCGCAATCCACCTTTGCGGCACCAACAGGCGCTTGGGCAAAGCTGGATACCCGGGTCAGGCCCGGGTATGACGACTGAGAGGGAGCAGCCTCGATCTTTCCCTGCCAGTCGGGAGAGATTGGAATATCACTCGCCCTTCACGCCCGCTGTCTTTGCCACCGTTGCCCAGCGCTCAAAGTCGCGACGCAGGCTCTTCTCGAAAGATTCGGGGCTGTCACCGACCGGAACGAGATTGACCGCCTGCAGGCCGGCGGTCCCCTCCGGCGAATTGATGATGCGACTGAGCTCGGCCGACAGCTTGCTCACAATGTCCTTCGGCGTCGCTGCTGGCACGAAGACGCCGACCCAGCCTTCAGCCTCGAAACCGGGATAGCCGAGTTCGGCCATGGTCTGCACGTTCGGCAGCTTGGGCTTGCGTTTCTCGCCGCCCACCGCGAGCGGACGGATCTTGCCGGCTTCGAGCTGCGGACCGGCCGTGGTGAAGTCGAGGAAGGCCGCCGTGACCTGATTGCCGAGCAAGTCGTTCAAGAGCGGCGCGGCGCCACGATACGGCACATGGGTCATATCAATGCCGGTGTTCTTCTTCAGAAGCTCGCCATAAAGATGCGACGTCGTGGCATTGCCAAAAGTGCCGTACGGATATTTTCCGGGACTGGATTTGGCAAGATCGACCAGTTCCTTCACGGACTTCATCGGCTGCGCTTCGGGCACGACGAGCACGATCGGCGAGATCGCGACCTGCGTGACGGGCGCGAGATCTTTGAACGCATCGTAGGGCAATTTCGACATCAGGCTCGGCGCCTGGATGATCTGCGTGATTGCGATCAGCACCGTGTAGCCGTCGCCCGGAGCCTTGGCAGCGAAATCGTTGCCGATCACGCCACCGGCGCCCGGCTTGTTCTCCACGGTGACGGTCTGCTTCCAGGACTCCTGCAGCTTCTGCGCCAGTAGGCGCGCCGCGACATCGGTGGCACCACCGGGTGCATAGGGCACGACGAAAGTAATGCGCCGATCGGGATAGGATTGCGCCGTCTGCGCAGATGCTTGCGAAGACAGCGCCGCTCCCAGCGCCACGATGGCTGCCAGAGTGACGCCGCGCATCACGTTGACCGGCGGACTGGTCTTCATCTCTTCTCCCCCTGATATCCATATGTGCCGACATGGCGGCGCATTTTCAGCGAGTTGGCCTCGCTTGATCATTGCTACAGGGCGGGAGACGATTCTGATACAGAGCAACGCGTATCCTGACGCCAATGCGCCGATACATCGCAGCCAATTTCATCGCGGGAAAGCGCGTCTATTCCGTGAAGCGGAGAAAATCGCGTGTGAGGTGATGACCGCGATCGATGCGTGCGATCAGAACCAGCGCTCGCTGACCAGCACCGTATCACCGGGATTGATCGGCGTGCCCAATGGCACCACGGCGCGGTACGAGCCCTCGACGGTGGTATGGGTCAGCGTGACTTCATCACGCTTGGCGCGTGGCGAGAAGCCACCGGCAATGGCGATCGCGCTCTCGACGCTCATATTGGGCACGTAGGGATACTGTCCAGGAGCGGCAACTTCACCGAGGATGAAGAACGGACGGTAGGCTTCGATTTCGACAGCCACCGACGGCTCGCGAATGAAGCCATTACGCAGGCGGCCGGTGATGCTCGCAGCCAGCCCAGCGGGCGTCATGCCGCGCGCCGGCACGCGGCCGATCAGCGGCATGGTGATCGCGCCACCGGCATCGATGGCGTAGGAATTGGTGAGACCTTCCTGGCCGTAAACCACGACGCGCAGCTTGTCGCCGGCATCGAGCTTGTACTGCGCATCATAGGTCGAGACCGGGGGAGCATAAGCAACCGGCACTGCTGCCGGCCCGTAACCCGGGCGACCGTAAGCGAGCGTGTCGAGATCGGCAGCCGGCGCAACCACTGCAACAGGACCTGGTCTCCGCATGCAGCCGGACAAAGCCAGCGCGGCAACCGCGACAATCATGGGCAGACGAAACGCGCGGGCAGACGACACTGGACATATCCCTCATAGAGGCAGCCTCGGTTTTGGCCTCTTATGGTTAAAATTCCGTTGTCATGGCCTTCCATCAGGCAGCAAAAAACCCGCCTTCGGGAGCTCCGAAAGCGGGCTTTTGACGTTGTTTATCTACACTTAGCCGTGGTCAGCTTAGGCCGTGACGCCGACCCCGATCGGGCACGACACACCGGTGCCGCCGAGACCGCAATAGCCGCCGGGGTTCTTTGCCAGATACTGCTGGTGATAGTCCTCGGCAAAGTAGAACTTCCCGGCCGGCGCAATCTCGGTGGTGATGGTGCCGAGGCCCTTCGCGGACAGTGCTTTCTGATACGCCGCCTTCGACGCTGCGACGGCATCGCGCTGTGCATCGCTGAAGGTGTAGATCGCGGAACGATACTGCGAGCCGATGTCGTTGCCCTGACGCATGCCCTGGGTCGGATCGTGGCTCTCCCAGAACGTTTTCAGCAACTGCTCGTAAGAAACCTTCTTCGGATCGAACACCACCAGCACCGCTTCGGTGTGACCGGTACGGCCCGAGCAGGTCTCTTCATAGGTCGGGTTCGGCGTGAAGCCGCCGGCATAGCCGACCGCGGTCGTATAGATGCCGTCGCCGAGCTCCCAGAACTTGCGCTCAGCACCCCAGAAGCAACCGAGCCCGAACACCGCCCGCTCAACTCCTTCTGGATAGGGCGGCTGGATGTTGCTGCCATTGACGAAGTGATGCTTGGCAGTGGGGATCGGCGTATCGCGACCGGGCAGTGCTTCGGCGGCGGTCGGCAATGCAGCGGTCTTGCGCATGAAAAGCATGGATCATCTCCCGGCGCGCTCGCGAACGAAGTGGACTCCGGTTCGCTGGACGAACGCGCAGATCTGAGGGCCAACAGCACCGGCGAGGCAGAACCGGATTCACTCCTGCCGCGCGGCGTATCTCAGATGGCAATATAGGTATCTACGAGGGAAACGGCAGGTGTGTTACGTCGTCGAGCGCCGTTCAATTCCGCGAATAGCCGATCAACGGCTTGCTTGGCCGAAACAACAGCATCAGCACGATGCCGAGCACGCCCATGACGGCCCAGGCCGGCTGGTTGAGCAGCAATTTGAGAAGCCCGCTGAGGAACGGCGCATTGGCATCGACCATCGCCTGGAAGGAACGCTGGCTGGCCTGGTTGATGTCGTTCCAGAACTCCCCGAGCCGGGTCAGCCGCAGCGCTTGATCGGCAATCGAGCGCGCCCCATCATAGACCAGGAACACGAACCCACCGGCCAGCAATAACAGCCCTATCAGGCGGAAAAACCCGCGGATCATCCGAATCCCCTCATCGCTCTCACCCCCGGCAATACCGGGCAAACCCGAGAAATTCAACCTCATCAGCAACTTAACCGCCACTCTGCGGCTGTTTTTCGTCTAAAGGCGCAGCCGGAAGGCGTTGACGGTGGAAATCGGGCACTCTATAAGGAGCGCCAATGGCGGTGGGCGCAATCCCGCCGCCGCTGTTCTTTGAGCGGCGCGCCCCGTGAGTTTCGAAACGCGTGAGCTTTGCCGCTCCGGGGATAGCATTTTCAGGAACACCCCGGAAACAGATCAGCGTTGGCCGCAGTCGAGCGGCAGACGTCAATCAGCCCGGCGCCCGAGACGGGACGCTGCTGAAGGATAGTGAGATATGGCCAATACGACCTCCGCCAAGAAGGCGACGCGCAAGATTGCCCGCCGCACCATCGTCAACAAGTCCCGCCGCACCCAGATGCGCGGTGCAGTCCGCACCGTCGAGGCGGCGATCAAGAGCGGCGACCGCGAAGCGGCGCTGAAGGCGATGAAGCTCGCCGAGCCCGAACTGATGAAGGCTGCTCAGCGCAACCTCGTTCACAAGAATCTCGCAAGCCGCAAGGTCTCGCGTCTCGTCCATCAGATCGCGAAGCTCGCGCAGTAATCTGACGACAACATTCTTTCCAAAAAGCCCGGCTTCACGCCGGGCTTTTTTTATGCCGCAATGCGTTCGCGCTATCGCGTCACAAATTCTGATGAAGCGCAAAGACCGCCGCGCGCTTGCGCGATGCGCGTCTCGTCATGTCTCTTCAACGGCACAGCCGGAACGCACAACGCATCACACCGAGTGCCAATCCGCGTTATCGCTTGCGTCAGCGTGATTCTGAAAAAGCAACAGCGCCACGCCGCCAGCACGAGTCCGATGTCTAGGGTTACCCTGACTCAACGCACAGAAAAAAACGCGCGGCTCTAATCACTTATCGGCATAGCGAAGCGGACCAGTTTGAAAACGCGGACTCGGCCCCTTCATTCGTAAATGAATTATGAATTTCTTTTTTCGCTGGATCGAATCTGCAACGGCACTGTCACATTACGATTCAGCGCGTTGATTCAAAACCTTGACGCATCGTCAAAAAAATCACGACGTGTTCCGGGCTGCGCAAGTGAGGCTTTTGCGGGGCACCTGAAAAATGATTCCGTTGCGAGAAACCGGGCGTGCTGTATTTCTTTAATCACTCGCGGCGCCCGCGGTTCTTCAGATCAGCGCGATTTAAGAACCAGGACGGACCTTAGGATCAGCGACGGTCTTCAGGTTAGCGACACCTTCCAAGCTTTGATCGGATCGCAGCCCATAGCAATATGGGAAGGGTTGTTCTGTGTCGAAATTTCTCGGGTATCCATCCGGATGCTTTGAAAAGAAATGCGCACCGGCCAATCGCAACCAGCAAAGCTGACGGTGCGGAAGTAAGCGGGCAGGCGAGCGGGCAAGACGACGATACGGGAATGCGACTGAACGAGTTTCGATGTTCAGCGTTGCGGACTGACTTTGAACCACATGTGAACTGACATCTTGCCGCGAGCGACCGCGGTGAGCGGGGGAGGCTTTATGCGCAAATCGACCACGACAGCATTCCAGCGACCGCGATCTGCGTCTCGTTTAGATACGGCGATCCACACCTCCGCCCACGTTCCCGACAGACCCTCCAGTACGCGCTGACCTCGCGACGAGGTCCTCTTCGACATCACTGATCTGACCTCGGCCGGATGGCCGTTGGCGGAGCTGTGCCCGAAGACGACGCGTCACACGAGGTCGCACCGCGTCTCCATACGCGGACATTCATCGGCAGCGTTGTGCCGGACACTCACTCTATCTGAAAAGTTCTTTGACAATGGCTAATATGGAACAGGATCACTGGTCTCGCGTGAAAGGTCGGCTGCGGTCGACGGTTGGCGAAGACGTTTACTCCAGCTGGTTCGCGCGGATGGATCTCGAAAGCGTGCAGGACGACAGCGTCCATCTTTCGGTACCCACCCGATTCCTGAAGAGCTGGATCCAGGCCCACTACGCCGAGCGCGTGCTGAACGCCTGGCAGGCCGAGATGCCGCAAGTTCATCGCGTCGATCTCACCGTGCGTTCGGCGATGCGCAACGTTGCGCCCGCCAACAAGGAAGCCGCAGCGCCGACCGAAGCGCGCCGCACCGAGACGTTCAACAACCGTCCCGCGCCCGAACTCCGCGCTACGGCCACCGCGCCGGTGTCCGCAAGCCATGAAGCACTCGGCGGCTCGCCGCTCGATCCGCGCCTGACTTTTGCGAGCTTCGTGCTCGGCCGCGCCAACACGCTGGCCCATGCTGCCGCGCGTCAGGTCGCCGAAGGTCGCCGCGGCGATCCGGTGATGTTCAACCCGCTTTACATCCATGCCGGCGTCGGCCTCGGCAAAACCCATCTGTTGCAGGCCGTGACCTGGGCTGGCAATTCCGGCCCCGACCGCAAGGTGCTGTATCTCACCGCCGAGAAGTTCATGTACGGCTTCGTCGCTGCGCTGAAGACGCAGACGGCGCTCGCCTTCAAGGAAGCGCTACGCGGCATCGACGTGCTGGTGATCGACGACATGCAGTTCCTGCAGGGCAAGACCACGCAGGCCGAATTCTGTCACACACTGAACGCGCTGATCGATGCCGGCCGCCAGGTGGTGATCGCCGCCGATCGACCGCCGTCGGATCTGGAAAGCCTTGACGAACGCGTGCGTTCGCGCCTGGCCGGCGGTCTCGTCGTCGAAATGAGCTCGCTCGGCGAAGAGCTGCGCCTGGGCATCCTGAAGTCGCGCGTTGCTGCGGCCCGTGCACATCATGCCTCGTTCGACGTACCGGAACCGGTGCTGGACTATCTGGCCCGCACCATCACCCACAATGGCCGCGATCTCGAAGGCGCAATCAACCGCCTGCTGGCGCATTCGAAGCTGAACGCCACGCCGGTCACGCTGGAAATGGCCGAGCGCGAAGTGCGCGACCTGATCCGCCCGCAGGAGCCGAAGCGCATCAAGATCGAGGACATCCAGCGTGTCGTCGCGCGTCAGTACAATGTCAGCCGGTCCGACCTCCTGTCGTCGCGCCGCACCGCCAATGTCGTGCGCCCCCGTCAGGTTGCGATGTATCTGGCCAAGACCCTGACGCTGCGCTCGCTGCCGGAAATCGGCCGCCGCTTCGGTGGCCGCGATCACACCACGGTTCTGCATGCCGTACGCAAGATCGAGGCGCTGGTTGGCAAGGACGTGGCCCTGCAGGATGAGGTCGAGACGCTGAAGCGCCAACTGCAGGAGTAAAAGCGTCCCCGCCCCCGACGCGCCAAAGCGTGCGCCGGGGCAGGACGAGGGTGTTAACCGTCAAAACATTGGGGGCCGGAAGCGCATCTCTCTTGCGCTTCCCGGCTATCCACGCCACCTTGCGGTCCCCCGCGGGATTGAGCAAAATCCACTTGATCGAGCTTGCGGGTGTCATCGCCGCGGCGCCCATTCGGGCCGCCAGGCATTTCCACACGACACCGGATTGAATCGGGCGGGTTTTGTTATGAAGGTCACCGTCGAACGCGCGCAACTCCTGAAGTCGCTGAGCCACGTGCATCGCGTGGTCGAGCGCCGCAACACGATTCCGATCCTGGGCAACGTGCTGATCCGTGCCGAAAATGCGCGGCTGTCGCTGAAGGCCACCGACCTCGACCTTGAAGTCACGGAAACCCTGGCCGCCGAAGTCGGCACCGCCGGTTCCACCACCGTGCCCGCCCATATGTTTTACGACATCGTCCGCAAACTGCCGGATGGCTCGCAGATCGTGCTCGAAGCCGATGGCGACCGCTCGGTGATGGCGATCCGCGCCGGCCGTTCGCGCTTCACGTTGCAGACGCTGCCGGAGAATGATTTCCCGGATCTCGCCGCCGGCGAAATGACGCACTCGTTTGCGCTACCGGCCTCCGACGTCAAGCGCCTGATCGACCGCACGCAGTTTGCGATCTCCACCGAAGAGACCCGCTATTATCTCAACGGCATCTATCTCCACGCCGCCGGCACCGCGACCGCGGCGACCCTGCGTGCCGTCGCCACCGACGGTCATCGTCTGGCACAGATCGACCTCAAGCTGCCCAAGGGCGCCGACGGCATGCCGGGCGTCATCGTGCCGCGCAAGACGGTCGGTGAAGTGCAGCGCCTGATCGAGGATCTGGAAGCCGAGATCACCATCGAGCTGTCGCAGGGCAAGATCCGCTTCACGCTCGGCAATGTGGTTCTGACCTCGAAACTGATCGACGGCACATTCCCCGACTATGGCCGCGTAATCCCGCAGAACAACGACAAGGAACTGGTGATCGACAAGAAGGATTTCGAGAACGCAGTCGACCGCGTCTCGACGATCTCCAGCGAACGCGGCCGCGCCGTGAAACTCGCGCTGTCGGCGGGCAAGCTGGTGCTGTCCGTGACCAATCCGGACTCAGGCAGCGCGACGGAAGAGCTTGAGGTCGAATACGCCTCCGACGCGCTCGATATCGGCTTCAACTCGCGCTATCTGCTCGACATCGCCGCCCAGATCGAAGGCGAAGTCGCCGTGCTGCGCCTCGCCGATCCCGGTTCGCCGACGCTGGTACAGGACAAGGACGCCAAGGGCGCCCTCTATGTGCTGATGCCGATGCGGGTGTGAGTCCTTCAGGTGTCGTCCCCGCGAAAGCGGGGACCCATAGCCTCCGAAGAACTAGTTGCAGCCAGGTAGCCACGACTCTGCCGTTTTATGCCGGCCGTGGTCATGGATCCCCGCCCCGCATGCGCCTTCGGCGCACTCGGCGGGGATGACAACGGAGATTGGCGCGGCGCGTTGCGACGACTTTAGCTGAGTCCCATATTCACGAATGACCGCCTCCCGCATCCATCGCCTGTCGCTTACCAATTTCCGCAGCTATCGCGCGGCGTCGCTGGAGGCGTCGGCGGACATGGTCGCCCTCGTCGGCCCGAACGGCGCCGGCAAGACCAATTGCATCGAAGCGATCTCGTTTCTGTCGCCAGGCCGCGGCCTGCGCCGCGCGACACTCGAAGACGTTGCTAATAACGAAGGCGACGGTTCCTGGGCCGTGTCGGCGACTGTCGAGGGTGAGGTTGGTCTCGCCACACTCGGCACCGGCATCGATGCCCCCGCGGCAGAAGGTGCGTCCACCAGCCGTCGCTGTCGTATCGACCGTGAGCCGGTAGGCTCGGCCACCGCATTCGGCGATCACCTGCGCATGGTGTGGCTGACGCCAGCCATGGACCAGCTGTTCATGGGCGCCGCCTCCGAACGCCGGCGCTTCTTCGACCGCCTCGTACTGGCCATTGACAAGGATCACTCCGGTCGCGTCTCTGCACTCGAGCGTAGCCTGCGTTCGCGCAACCGCTTGCTCGAAGACCGGAACGGCGACGCCCACTGGCTCGATGCCATCGAGCGCGAGACCGCTGAACTCGCGGTCGCCGTTGCTGCGACACGCGGCCAGACTGCAATGCGGCTCGCAGAGATGCTGCGCGTGCGCGGCGAAGCATCGGCCTTTCCATCCGCACTCATCATGCTCGACGGCTGGATGGAGAATGCGCTGGTCAATGAACCGGCCACAGCGGTCGAAGATCGCTATCGCCAGATCTTGCGCGATGGTCGCCCGCGTGATGCCGCCGCCGGCCGCACGCTCGACGGCCCGCATCTCACCGATCTGCAGGTGATCTATGCGCCGAAAAACATGCCGGCGCGCGATGCCTCCACCGGCGAACAGAAGGCCCTGCTGATCGGGCTCATCCTCGCCCACGCCACGCTGGTCGCCGAGATGACCGGCATCACGCCGCTCTTGTTACTTGACGAAGTCGTCGCCCATCTCGACCCTGATCGGCGCAAGTCGCTGTTCGGCGAACTCTCGAAATTGGGCGCCCAGGTCTGGATGACCGGCGCCGATCCTGTTGCTTTCGCAGATATCGGCCCATCCGGCGGGATTTTCGACGTCGCCAATGGGCGTATCGCGCGTCGCCAGCCGGCCGGTTGAACCAAAGCAACACCTCCCACAACTCACTCTATGTGCCCCGCGCAAATGATGTCGCTGCCCTTGTGGGCAGCGCTTTTGCATGCACGCAAGCAAACGCCGGAGGCTTTCAGTGATGTTTTCAAGCAAGCACGGGGCGCAGGTCCAAGCCAGACGCTATCTGTTGGCCCTGCTCGTCAGCACCGCCATCGCTGGCGGCTCGCTGGCCTGCCGTGCGGAAGACGGCCTGGTGGATGTGAGAACGCTGCCGCATATCGAAGGCGCGATGGCCCGGCCTGAAGCCACCAAATACCCCAATCTCAGCGCCAGCTATTTCGGCGCAGGCAGCGTCGCGGACACCATTGCCAACACCGGAAAAATACTCGCAGCCGATGGCTGGATCGCCTACACGCCACCGCTCGAGGGATCAGATCGGAGCCGCTGGTACAAGAAGGGTGCGCAGGGTGTGTCGGCCTCTTTTATGAGCGACGGCAGTAGAACCGATCGGTCGGGCGTCAGCTACAGCTCGCAGCGCCTGGAAGTGAACCTGCCTTTCCCCGATCGCGCGACCGATATCGTCTATGACGAACGGCGGCCGTATCTTGGATGCACGACGGCTGAAACCGTTGATGCGACGCTCGCCTTCTTTCAGAAAGAACTCGCTACATTGGGTTGGTCGCCGCTGTCCGCGGGCGCAGCCGAGGCGCGTTGGCCGGATGCGAAGATCGACGAGACGATCGCGAATGGCGTGCGCGTCTATTTTTCTCGTGACGGCAACACGCGGCAATTGCCGGTGATGCTGACCTTGCAGCGGAGCGCCGATAACAAGACCAACGTCGAAATTCGCGTCGCGCCCTTCGCGCTTCCGCAAGATCTCGCTGCGGGCCCTGAATCCGCAGGCCTGCCGCGACCGGAACGCATTAAATCCGCAGGAACCACGGGCAGCGCGGATTCTATCAGGCGTGAAGCGCATGCGCTGATCCCGGCTGAACTTGGCCCGGTGCTGGCCTTCTATCGCCGCGAACTCGGCAAGAAGGGCTGGGTCGAACAGGGCAAGGACACCGTCGTCACCGCCGATCGCGCCTCGCTCGCATTCACATCGCCGGAAGAGACGGCAACGATGCAGATCGGTCGCAAATACGATCTGACCACCGTGCAGATCGACGTACAGGTTCTGCCATCGGTGATCACTGCGCGCGCCAAGGCCAAGAAGGAAGCAGACGACCGCTTTATCAAGGATGCACTCGCGTTCGGGCAAGCGGCTATTGCCGAAGCGGATGCGAAGCGCGCAGCGGCACAAGCCGCGCGTGGGCCGGAAACTGCGTTGCGCGCGATGAACGGTTCGAGCACACCGATTCCCGTCCCCGACACCGCCAGCGAGATCGACTTCGACGGCGCCGATGGCAGGCTCGCATTCACCAGCTCATCAAGCGTCAGCGCGCTGGCGGATTTTTACCGCAGCGGAATGAAGACGCTCGGCTGGAAGAGCACGCCGTCAGTCATCAACAATCCCAATATGGTGGTGTTGAATTTCAGCAAGGCCAAGCAGAGCATCTCAATGACGGCGATGCAGATGGGCCCGAAGGTCAATGTCACGGCGACAGGCTCGGGCCTGAAGGGCGCGCCTGTCGCAACCGTTGCCAGCAACACGACCACCACGGGCAACGCCAAGAGCGCCGAACAGGTTCTCGAGTCCGATGGCGACACCGATTATCCCACGCCGAAGCAGCGGACGTTGCGATCGCTGAGTACTTCAGGGCTGCCAGGCGGCGCGCCGTTCAGACATGAGTTGAGTGCATCTGTGCCTGCGGGACTGGACTCGGTTCTAGCGTTCTACCGACGCGAACTCACGCAGCGACAGTGGCAGGAAGACACGAAGAGCGCTGTCATCAAGCTGGACAGCGCCACGCTCGCCTTCAAGGCCCCCGATGGGCCGGCCATGCTGAAGCTGGAACGCCGCAACGACGAGACCACGGTCAGTCTGGTGGTGCGCCATCCCGCAGAAGCGACGAAGGCGGGCATCCTGCCTGCACTGGGCAAGGTTCGGCTGCTGTTCGGCAATATGGGCGACGCCGAAGTGTCGGTCAGCATCAACAACAAGACGATCAAGGTCGCGCCCGGCGTGGGCGGACCGCAAAATCCGAACGGGCCGACGATGGAACTGCCGCCCGGCGCCTACAAGGTCACGATCAAGGCCGCGGGCAAGCCCGCGCATGACAGTACGATCAAGGTGGCGGCCAACGACAGCTGGGGCCTGATGGTTGGCCCTGACGGTCGGGATATCCTCCCGCTGCAACTCTACTAAGAACAAAACGTGCAAGCGCGCCAGCGCGCGCGTCCGCCACTGCATTGGGCCATGAGAAATCGTCTGTTGTAGACCACGTTCGACAGCATAAATATCTGGCCATGCTGGTATTTTTGGCCATTCATCTGTCGCGGATCGCACGCGCGTTCGGAACCGAAATGCGTTCGCTGCCGATCCCCGGGCCGCGCATGATCGATGAGGCCGAATGCATCTGTTCGGTGCTGCTGGCAATCGTCTTGTCGCACGCCATCGGCGCGGAGAATGTCGGCTGGGCCGCGTTCTCCGGCTACATGGTAATGCGCTCGCATGTCGCCGAAAGTTTTACGCGCGGCATCCTCCGCGTGATTGGGACGCTTGCTGGCGCAGGACTCGCGCTTGCCGCTGCGCCTTTGCTGCTGCGCCAGCCGGTGCTGCTGAGTCTCGGTCTTCTGATCGGCGGCGGCGTCACGCTCTATTTCGCCATCGTCGGCCGCCGCGCCTATGCTTGGCTGTTCACCGGCCTCACTTTCCTGATGGTGCTGATCGAAGGCATGGAGCATGCGCGCGAGCCGATCCTGCGCTTTGCCTCGACGCGCGTGCTCGAAGTGCTGGCCGGTACCACCGCCTGCGTCATCGTCAGTGCGATCTCGACCTGGACAGTGCGGCGCGCGCTACCGAATCCGGACAACAATCTGCGCGCCAAGCCGGTCGACCAGCCGACGCGACAATGGCACGCCACGGTGGCGCGTCACGCCTTGGTCGGCGGCATTGCATTGGCGCTGATCCCGTGGGCCTGGCAGTGGCTCGGCATCCCGTCGCTCAGCCAATCCAGCATCACGATCTTCGCGGTCATGCTGGTGCCGGCGGCATCGCTGGCGGACGGCATGCTCAGCCCGGTTTCCTCGCGCATGATGAACCGGCTGGTTGGCTGTCTCGCGGGCGGCCTGCTCGCCAGCGCGATCCTGCTGGTCAGCCGCCATTCGCCCGTCGTGATGACCATCGGACTCGCGCTCGGCGTCATGATCGGCCGTCACATCGAAAATGGCCCGCCCTCCATGAGTTATGCGGGCCTGCAATTCACTTTGGCCTTCCTCGTGGTGCTGGTGCCTGACAACTACGCCAATGCCGCCCTGGAGCCCGGCTATGACCGCCTGTTTGGCATTCTGTTCGGAATGGTTCTGCTGGAGCCGGTCGTGCTGGCCGCGCATTTGATCGCCCGGCGCGGCCTGAAGGGGACCCCCGCCAAACCGGCTGCGGGATTGGCCGAAAAATAGCCTCTCGGATGCACGCAAGCCGGGCATTTCGACGCCCGGAACAGGCGCGAAATCAGGCTACGAAAACGGCCTCAAATCGGCTTGAAATGACGCCAAAAAAACCTATTTATTCAATAGCTTGCTGCGCGTTACTTTGCGCTAGGCGCAATGCGCCTTTCGTGGCACAAATAGAGCGATTCAGACGCCGTTTTCCGCGCTGATTCGGCACACCTTCGAAGGCCCCTACATGACTGAACCAGCCCGGCAACCCATCGCCGACACTGAGCATGCCATTCCCATCGAATACGGTGCGGAATCGATCCGGGTCCTGAAGGGACTCGACGCCGTCCGCAAGCGCCCGGGCATGTATATCGGCGACACGGACGACGGTTCCGGCCTGCATCACATGGTCTACGAAGTCGTCGATAACGCGATTGACGAAGCGTTGGCCGGTCATGCCAGCGCCGTCGAAGTCATTCTGAATGCCGATGGTTCGGTGACGGTGCGTGACGATGGTCGCGGCATTCCCGTCGACATTCACAAGGGCGAAGGCATCTCGGCAGCCGAGGTCATCATGACCCAGCTCCACGCCGGCGGAAAATTCGACCAGAATTCCTACAAGGTGTCCGGCGGTCTGCACGGCGTCGGCGTCTCCGTCGTCAACGCGCTGTCGAGCAAGCTGATCCTTCGCGTCTGGCGCAACGACAAAGAGCACCGCATCGAATTCGCCCATGGCGACGCGGTGGCGCCGCTCTCGGTGGTCGGCGATGCCAATGGCAGGCGCGGCACCGAAGTGACATTCTATGCCTCGGCGGAAACATTCACGACACTCGAATATGATTTCGCGACACTCGAACATCGTCTGCGCGAACTCGCCTTCCTGAATTCCGGCGTCAACATCAGATTGTCGGATCTGCGTCATCCGGTCGAGAAGACCGAGAACATGATGTATGAGGGCGGCGTCGAGGAATTCGTCAAATATCTCGACCGCAACAAGAAGGCGATGGTGCCGACGCCGATCGTAATGCGCGCCGAACAGAGCGGCATCAGTGTCGAAGTCGCGATGTGGTGGAACGACAGCTACCACGAGAACGTGCTGTGTTTTACCAACAACATCCCGCAGCGTGACGGCGGCACGCATCTGGCTGGCTTCCGCGGCGCGCTGACGCGTCAGGTCAACGGCTATGCCGAAGTTGTCGCCAAGAAGGAAAAGATCGCGCTGACCGGCGACGATTGCCGCGAAGGCCTCACTGCCGTGCTGTCGGTGAAAGTGCCCGATCCGAAATTTTCGTCGCAGACCAAGGACAAGCTGGTGTCCTCGGAAGTGCGTCCGGTGGTCGAGAACGTTCTCAACGAAGCCCTCGCCTCGTGGTTTGAGGAACATCCGACCGAAGCCAAGATCATCGTCAGTAAGGTGATCGAGGCCGGCGCCGCCCGCGAAGCCGCGCGCAAGGCGCGCGAACTAACACGCCGCAAGGGCGCGCTGGATATCGCCTCCCTGCCCGGCAAGCTGGCTGACTGCCAGGAGCGCGATCCCGCCAAGTCCGAACTGTTCATCGTCGAGGGTGACTCGGCGGGCGGCTCCGCGAAACAGGGCCGCAACCGCGAATTCCAGGCCGTGTTGCCGCTGCGCGGCAAGATCCTCAATGTCGAGCGCGCGCGCTTCGACAAGATGCTCGGCTCCGAACAGATCGGCACGCTGATCACGGCGCTCGGCACCGGCATCGGCCGCGACGACTTCGACCTGTCGAAACTGCGTTATCACAAGATCATCCTGATGACGGACGCCGACGTCGATGGCGCGCATATCCGCACGCTGCTGCTGACGTTCTTCTTCCGCCAGATGCCGACGCTGATCGAAGGCGGCTATCTCTACATCGCGCAGCCGCCGCTCTACAAAGTGACGCGCGGCAAGTCCGAGCAGTACCTCAAGGACGAGCGGGCGCTGGAAGATTACCTGATCGATACCGGTCTCGACGACTGCATCTTCAAGCTCGCTTCGGGCGAGGATCGCACAGGCCGCGATCTGCTGGCGCTGGTGGAAGATGCCCGCATCATCCGCGGCACGCTCAACAATCTGCACTCGCGCTATAATCGCAAAGTCGTCGAGCAGGCCGCAATCGCTGGCGTGCTCAATCCGCGGGTCACCGCTGATCTCGCTACCGCCAATGCCGCTGCCGACTACATCGCCAAGCGACTGGACGCGCTGGCCGACGAAGTCGAGCGTGGCTGGATCGGTGAATTCCGCGAAGGCCAGGGCTTCTTCTTCGAACGCACGATTCGCGGTGTGAAGGACGTCTCCTTCATCGACGACGCCCTGCTCGGCTCGGCCGATGCGCGCAAGCTCGACGAATATGCCGGCAGCCTCCAGGAAGCCTATCCGAAATCCGGCGTCCTGCGCCGCAAGGACATCGAATTCCCGATCCACGGCCCCGTCTCGCTGTTCGAGGCTGTGACCGACGCCGGCCGCAAAGGTGTGGCTCTGCAGCGCTACAAAGGTTTGGGCGAGATGAACCCCGGCCAGCTCTGGGAAACCACGCTCGACACCAATGAGCGTTCGCTGCTGCAAGTCCGGGTCAAGGAAGTCGATGAGGCCGACGACATCTTCACCAAACTGATGGGCGATGTGGTCGAACCGCGCCGCGAATTCATCCAGGACAATTCGCTCAGTGCGAATGTGGACGTGTAAGCGTATCGCACCCTAGAGATAAAACTGAAAAGGCCCGCCATTCTGGCGGGCCTTTTTGCGTTTATCTTACTTCTTCACCAGCGGGCAGCGCGACTGCGCCAACGGCTGAAACGCCTGATCGGCGGGTACCGTGGCGAGCAGTTTGTAATAGTCCCATGGTGCCTTGGACTCATTCGGCTTCTTCACCTCGAACAGATACATGTCGTGGACCATACGACCATCTTCGCGGATCTTGCCGTTCTTGTAGAACACGTCATCGACGGGCAGTTCACGCATCTTCTTCATCACCTCTTCGGTGCTGTCGGTGCCGGCGGCCTGCACGGCTTTCAGATAATGCAGTACCGATGAATATGTGCCGGTCTGAAGCATGTTCGGCATGGCGTTCACCTTCCCGTAGAAGCGCTTCGACCATTTCCGCGTCTCGTCGTTCATGTCCCAATACGACGCCTCGGTGATCGTCAGCCCCTGGGCCTCCTTCAACCCGAGACCGTGAACGTCGTTGATAAATCCCGCCAGCGCCGAGAGCTTCTGGCCGCCTGCCGTCAAGCCGAACTCTGCCGCCTGCTTGATCGAGTTAATGGTGTCGCCGCCGGCATTGGCGAGAGCCACAACCTTGGCCTTGGACGACTGTGCCTGCAGTAGGACGGAGGCGAAGTCCGCGGTCCCGACCGGGTGTTTCGTTGCACCGGCGACCTTGCCGCCCGATGCCTTGACGACATCGCCAGTGTCCTTCTCGAGGCCTTGACCGAACGCATAGTCCGCCGTCACGAAATACCAGGTATCGAAACCCTGGCTGACTAGCGCCTTACCTGTGCTGTTCGCGATCGCGAATGTGTCATAGGCCCAATGAACCACATAGGGTCCACACACCTCGTTCGTGATCCGGGTCGATCCCGGCGAGCTCAGCGTGATGATCTTCTTCTTCTCCTTGGCGATTTCAAGGACGGCCAAAGCAGGCGACGACGACGCAACGTCGAGAATGGCATCGACCTTGTCGGTATCAAACCATTTGCGTGCAGCGTTGGCGGCAATATCGGGCTTGTTCTGGTGATCTGCGAATACGACTTCGATCGGCATGCCGAGGACCTTGCCGCCGAAATCCTCCACCGCCATCTGCGCCGCAGTCACGGCACCCTTGCCGGTAATGTCGGCATAGACGCCCGACATATCCTCGATGACGCCGACACGGACGACGCCATCCGAGACCTGTGCGTTCTGCGCCGCAGCAGAAGCGGTGCAAAGAAAAACGCTGGCAATCGCCGTCGTAAAGCATGCACCCAGTTCAGATCGTCTCATATCCTCCACCCCTTTTACGTTCTTGATTTTTCAATATGCCTGCAACGCGCGATCTCTCCAGGGACCTATCGCATCGTCACTTCCCGTTTCCTCTGTTCGCAAACACAGCCAGGCCACGCTTGGCATCCGCACTCGTGAAGGTGCGCTGACCGAGTGCGGCCTCCACGCGAAATGCTTCTGCTAGCGGCAGATCTTGAAGCGTCAGCGCCGCTTCCTTGATGGTCTGGATGGCGATCGGACTCAGTGCCGCAATCCTGGCTGCCATCTCATAGGCCAGCAGTTCGACTTGATCGGAATCGGCAACCCGGTTGACGACGCCTTTGGCAAGCATGTCATCCGCGGAAAAGCGCTCCGCCGTCAGCATGATCTCCATGGCATGCGCGTAGCCGATCTGCCGGACCAGGCGCACGAGCGTGCCTCCCGCCGGCACGAAACCGTGCTTCGGTTCGGGCAGTTGAAAGACAGCGTCGCGCGCCGCGATCCGGATGTCCGTCGCCAGCATGATCTCGAACCCGCCGCCCATGCACATGCCGCGAATGGCGCTGATGACCGGCTTATAGAATCCGGGAAACTTGATGTGGGCCGGATCCCAGGCAGAGATGTCGATCGTGTCCGCCGCAAGTGCAGGAATAGACTCCCGGAGGTCAGCACCGACGCAGAAGGCGCGATCGCCCGCACCGGTCAGCACCACGGCCCGGATCTCATCGTCATCCTTGATGGCGTGGAATGCGCGGCCGAGGTCGTCATACATGGCGAGCGTCAGCGCATTCATCTTGTCCGGCCGGTTGATCCGAACGGTTGCGACGTGACCGTCCTTGGTGAAATCAATCGCCATCAGATCGCTCCCGACGCCTTGAGACGCGCCAGCTCGGCCGCCGTGACATCCGCCAGCCGGGAGAGAACCTCTGCATTGTCCTCGCCAGGTAGCGGCGCTTTTTCGAACGACATCTGTCCCGCACCGGATAGCTTGATCGGCAGACCGAACATGCCGATCAGCTTTCCGGCGATCGGAACGTCGACGATCATGTTACGCGCAGCGATGTGCGGGTCTTCCACCACTTCGGCGATGGTCTTGATGGCGCTGAGCGGGATCTTGTCGCCCGCCATCTCCTCGAGTTCGGCCTTGGTGTAGTTCGCGAACCAGCGTTCCAGCAGCGGCTTGACCCTGGTCTCTGCCACCGCGTGATCGAACCGCTTCTCCATCGTATCGATAGCAGGATCTTTGGCCTGTTCCGGCTCGCCGAACAGCGCGCAGGTAATCGCCCAGAACTTGTCGGTGTAGCCGCCGAAGAAAACGTAGCCGTCCTTGCAGGGAAACTGGCCATAGGGCCGAACGAACGGATGATCGTTGCCCAGTGGCGAGGCGACCTCTTTCTGCGCGGTGTAACGGACCACGGCGTTCTCGGTCAGTGTCAGCACGGAGTCTTGCTGAGATACATCGACCACCTGACCGACGCCGGTCTTCTCCGCCTCTCGCAATGCTGCGAGCGTTCCGATAGCCGCATAGAGGGAAGCGGCGAGGTCGCCGATGATCGTGCCGACGCGCACCGGCGGCAGATCGGCATAGCCGTTCATCGACCACAGGCCGCCGGCCGCCTGCCCCGTATTGTCATAGGCCGGCTTGGATGAATTTGGACCTGTGCGACCGAAGCCACTGATAGCGGTGTAGACGAGCCTGGGATTGAGTTCGCGCAGCACCTCGTAGCTGAGGCCAAGCTTGTCCATCGTGCCGGGACGGAAGTTCTCAACGAGGATGTCGGCCTTCTGCACCAGCTTCTTCAGCAGGGCCTTGCCATCCTCGGATTTGAGATTGAGCGTGATGCCCCTCTTGTTGCGGTTGAACTGTGTGAAGAAGGCGCTGAGCTGCTCATCGTCGTTGCCGACGAAGGGTGGAAAGGTCCGCGCATAATCCGGCTCTCCGGGATGCTCCACCTTGATCACGGTGGCACCCAGGTCTGCGAACAACATCGAGCAGAATGGACCTGCGACAACACGCGTGATGTCAAGCACCGTCACGCCCTTGAGAGGACCGTTGCGCTCCTTGAGCCCATCTATCTTTTCTGCAGTGTTCACATCATCCTCCCAGTCCATACGAATATCCGCCGACAACATCGGCGCGCGTGGTTTTCGTACAAGAGCATGAGTATCGAAGATACATTTTCATACCCGCCGGGCGTGCAAGCGTGACGCCTGCACGAAGTTGCGTTGCACAAAGTGGCGTTAGAACGCCTCCACTTTTTACGAACGCAGCTTCTCGAGAACTTCCTTAGCGCGATCAACACGCACGTCGTGATTGGCGGCGAGCGCGGCGGCGACCTTCTCGATCTCGTCACCGGTGGCGCCGGCGACGATGGCGATATTGCGCGCATGCAGTGCCATGTGCCCCTTCTGGATGCCTTCGGTGGCCAGCGCACGAAGCGCACCCATGTTCTGCGCCAGACCGACGGCAACGGCGACTTCCGCCAGTTCCTGCGCACTCTGCACGCCAAGTATCTTCAGGGCCGCTCGCGCGGCGGGATGGGTCTTGGTGGCACCGCCGACGAGGCCGAGCGCCATCGGCATCTCAATGGTGCCGACGAGATTGCCGCTGCCATCGATTTCCCAATTGGTGAGCGAGGTATAGCGGCCGGAGCGCGAGGCCCAGACATGGGCGCCGGCCTCGATGGCGCGCCAGTCATTGCCGGTGGCGACCACCACGGGATCGATACCGTTCATAATGCCCTTGTTGTGGGTCGCAGCGCGGTAGGGATCGACGATCGCAAACGCGCAGGCCTCGACGATGCCGCGGGCGATCCGCTCGCCGCTGTATTCGTCGGTCTTCAGCGCTTCCGGTGTGACGCGCACCATGGCACGCGCGATGCGCAGATCCGCGTAATTCGACAAAATACGAAGGCGAACCTCACCGCCGGTGATCTTCTCGATCAGCGGCGCGACCGTCTCCGCCATCGTGTTGACGGTGTTGGCGCCCATGGCATCGCGCACGTCGACGATGAGATGCACGGCCATCATCGGCCCTACCGATGTGTTTTCGAACACATGCACCTCGACGTCGCGGCAGCCGCCGCCGAGCGAGATCAGCACCTTGTCCTTGGCATTGGCCGCCTCGATGATGGCATCGCGCTCACGCAATACGCGGGCGCGGGCGCCATGCACATCGGTGACACCCAGCACCTGCACCTGCGCACGCATGATCGGCGCTGAGCTTGAGGTCTGGAAACCGCCGCATTTACGAACGATGCGCGCCATATAGGACGCCGCGGCCACCACCGACGGCTCCTCGACCGCCATCGGAATCAGGTAATCACGGCCGTTCACAGTGAAATTGGTGGCGATACCGACCGGCAGTTCGAAAGTGCCGATGACATTCTCGATCATGCCATTGGCGAGTTCGAGCGGCAGCGCACCGGGGCCGAAGGCCGCGCGCTCGGTATCACCGAGCGAGGTCGCGTCGATCACACGGTCCAGCCTTTCGGCAGGCACGAGATTGCGCAGATTTTCCAAACGCGAATTGATCTTTCCGGGCTGTTCGCCCGACTTCGAACCGGCCATTGCGGCGCCTCCCACACAGGGTCTTCTGTTGGCGGCACGTTAGGCATCCGCGGATGCCGTTCGAAAGAGACAGTTCTGAAATATTGTCCTAGACTGTACCCATGGCGATATGACCTTTGTATTCGCGGATGCAGCATTCTTCCGCGCAAATGGAGTGCAGACCAGGTCCATCTGCGCGAAGACATGAGACTGGACGATTGAATTCAATCTTGTCGCTCTTGGAGAAAGGTACGGTTCTGATGGATCGTCCAGCACTGCACCTGGAGGCATTGCTTGACTGCTTCTCGTGAGCCGTCCGACCGCGGCACAACGTTGGCCGAGACTTTGGCCGGCCGGTTGCGTGTACAAATCCTCTCCGGCGCATTGCCGGAAGGCAACCGCCTGCCCTCGATCAGAAAGGCCGCCGGGGAATTTGGCGTGTCGAAGAACACCGTAGTCGAAACCTATGACCGGCTGGTGCTTGGCAATCTCGTCGCGGCAAAGGCAGGCTCCGGTTTCGTTGTCATCTATCGCGGGGATGATGGCGGGCGACCGAAACACGTGAGCGAAGCCGTCGACATCGCATCGCTGCTAAGTGCCCAGCTCTCGCAGAATTTCGAGATCCGCGTCGGCGACGGACGGCCGCCGGCGTCATGGACGGAGCAATCGGAGATCAAGCGCCATCTGAGCGGCACCGGACGGATCCTGCCGGCCGCCGCTGACGCCTATGGCTCCGCGCTCGGATTCCTGCCGCTCCGACAACAGATCGCATTGCGGCTGCAAGCCCAGCAAATCGCGGTGAAGGAAGACGGGCTTCTGCTCACATTCGGAGCCAATCACGCGCTCGACCTGATCATCCGCGCGATGCTGTCGCCTGGCGATACGGTGCTGGTGGACGAGCCCGGCTACTATCCTCTGTTCGCAAAGCTCACGCTGGCGCAGGTTCGCATCGTCGGCGTTCGCCGCCTGGCGGATGGGCCGGATGTCGACGACCTCGCCGCAAAGATCCAGTCGGAGCGGCCGAAGCTGTTTTTCACGCAGTCGCTTGGCCACAATCCGACCGGAGGATCGATCACGCTGCCCGTGGCGCATGCGGTGCTTCAGACGGCGATGCGATCGAACCTCGTGATCGTCGAGGACGACCCGTTTGCCGATCTGCCGATGGCGGTGAACAGCCGGCTGGCGACGCTCGATCAGTTGAACAATGTGATCTCGATCGGAACCTTCTCGAAGACGCTGTCGGCGAGCCTGCGATCGGGCTTCATTGCGGCCCGCAGCGACCGCATCGCGACGCTGGCCGAACTGAAGATGCTCACCACCGTCAATAGTTCCGGACATGTGGAGCGGCTGCTGCACCGGCTGCTCGCGGACGGCCACTATGAACGGCACCTGAAGCGGCTGGGACAGCGGGGTGAAGCCGCCATGGGCCAGGTGCGCGCCAATCTCGTGCGCGGCGGGCATCAGCTCTATACCGACGCACGCACGGGCTATTACCTGTATCTGCTGCTGCCGGACGGAATCGACGACATGGCGCTGGCGCGCGAAGGCGCGAAGGACAGCATCTTCATCGCGCCGGGAAGCCTGTTCTGCCTCGACAAGAACAGTCGGCTGGCGCGGGCGATCAGAATCAATGTGTCGCGGGCGGACAATCCAAAATTCTACGAATTTCTGCTGCGCCGGCTGCAATAGACGCCGCGACGCCTTCAGGTCGCTTCCTCGGTATAGGGCGCCAGCACATCCAGCAGATCCCGGCCCCGCGCCGGGGTCGGCTCCACCAGCGCGCGGTTGGCGACCGAATCCAGATGCGAATGCATCAGCGACATCGCCTTGTTGGCATCGCCCTCCTGAAGCGCCTCGATGATCGCGATATGCTCGCTGATGCCGCATTCCGACGAATGCGGGCGACTGAACAGCGACAGTGTCAGACAGCAGCGATAGGCGATCTCGCTGACATAGCGGACCAGCACCGGACTGTTGGTCATCGACGCCAGCATGATGTGAAATTCAGTCGCCAAGCGAATGGACACGGCGTTCGGCCCGTCATGCGCCTCGCGCTCCGCCTCGACATGCGCCTTGAGGCGCGCGATCTGACTGCTGCTGAGCTTGCCGGCGATCTTGCGGACGATCAGCCGTTCGAGATCCATCCGAATGTCGAAGATGTCGCGCGCGTCCTGCCAGCTCGGCGTCACGACTACAGCGATGCGGTTACGTCGCAGCTCCACAAGCCCCTCGGACGCCAGTTGCCCGAGTGCATAGCGCGCAATGGTGCGGCTAACGCCGAAGCGCTCACCCAAGGAGTCCTCGGGAAGCTTGGCGCCGGGTTCCAGAGCCTGCTCGATGATCGCCCGCCGCAGCGCGCGGCAGATCACCCCAACCTTGTCTTTTGAATTCGGCGCTTCTGGCATTCAGATCGAACCTGTCGCGATTTGGGCATTCCGGGCCGTGCCCGAAGTGCATGCAATCGAGGAGAGTGACTGCCCAATAATTCCTCAGGGAATGGCGAGCGAACGTAAAATGACAACGTTTCGCTCCGGACTCAAGTGGCACCCCAATTGCATGCACTTATCGCCATGACAAGTATGCAAGAAAATGGACCCACCGAGGGCCAGCGCAGACCGGTCGCCGTTGAGCTGTCCGCGACCTCAGTAACGTTCGGCCGCGGCCCGACCGCCACGCCGGCGCTTGCGGAGACGAACCTTATCATCCCCGACGGCGAATTCCTTGCCCTTGTCGGCCCCTCCGGCTGCGGCAAGTCGACGATCCTCAAGCTCGTCAGTAATCTGCTCCGCCCCACTACCGGCGTCGTCATCGTCGGCGGGCGTGAGGTCGCCGCCAAGGCGTTGCGGATTGGGATGGCGTTCCAGAACCCGACCATGCTGCCCTGGCTGACCATCGAGCGGAACATCATGCTTCCGCTCAAGATCGTCGAGCCGTTCCGATCCGAGTATCGACAGAAGCGCAAAGGCGAATTTCGCGACAAGGCGCTTGCATTGCTGGCCCAGGTCGGCCTCAAGGACTTCGGCAACAAGTATCCTTGGCAGTTGTCCGGTGGCATGCTGCAGCGGGCCAATCTGTGCCGCGCGCTGATCCATGAGCCGCGCATGTTGCTGCTCGACGAGCCGTTCGGCGCGCTCGACCAGTTCACCAAGGAAGAACTCTGGTCGATCCTGCAGAGCCTCTGGCTGCAACACAAACCGACGGTGCTGCTGGTCACGCATGACCTCCGCGAAGCCGGCTTCCTGGCCAGCCGCATCTGCGTGATGAGCGCACGACCGGGCCGCATCCTCGACGACAGCCCGGTGGACTTCCCGCGCCCGCGCACCATCCCCATGACTTTCGAGCCTGATTTCGTCGCGCTCAACCAGCGCCTGCGGGAACTCATCGTCAATGCCCGGAGCAACGCTCCCGAAACGCAGGAGGCATAGGTCATGAGTGTAGGCCTGCGTCAAAAACTCTGGTCGTTCGGACTGATCGTCATCTTCTTCGTCGGATGGCAGTTATTTTGCGCCATGTCGGGCGTGTCGGATCTGGTTCTTCCGCGTCCGACGGAAATCATTGCGACGCTGATTGCGCGCTTCCCGATCCTGTGGCCGCATATTCTGCAGACCCTCGGCACGACCATGGCCGGCTTCGTCCTTGGCGTCGGCCTCGGCGTAGTGCTAGGCGCGGTCATCGGCGTCTCGAAAGTCGCCTATGACACCGCCTATCCGCTGTTGGTCGGCTTCTCGTCGATTCCGAAGGTCGCCGTCGTGCCGATCTTCGTTCTGTGGTTCGGCTCCGGCTCGGTACCGGCGATCCTCACCGCGCTGTCGATCTGCTTCTTCCCCATCGTCGTCAATATCGCGACCGGTCTCGCCACCACCGAGCCCGAGTTGGAAGACGTGCTGAAGGCGCTTGGCGCCAGCAAGATGGACATTCTCTGGAATGTCGGCCTGCCGCGCACCATGCCGTTCTTCTTTGCCTCGCTGAAAGTCGCGGTCAGCTACGCCTTTGTCGGTGCCGTTCTGGCCGAGACCGTCGCGTCGAATCGCGGCATCGGCAATGTGATGATGAGCGCATCGTCGAACTTCAACGTCCCGCTGGTGTTCGCCTGCCTGTTCATTCTCGCGATCCTTGGCGTGGCGCTCTACGTCATTTTCTCTCTGATCGAGGCGCGTGTGACCGGCTGGGCCACACGCAAGAACGATCTCGTTGCCACCTAATCCACCCACATCAACCAGGAGAATGTCATGTTGAAGAGATTGACCGCCCTCGCAGTCGGCAGCGTCCTGCTCACAGGCTCTGCCTTCGCTCAGGAGACGACCATCAAGTTCACGCTGGGCTGGAAAACCCAGGGCAGTGATGCGGCATTCTTCTACGCGAAGGACAAGGGCTACTTCAAGGAAGAGGGCCTGAACGTTGTCATCGATCAGGGCGAAGGCTCGGGCGCAACAGTGACCCGCATCATGTCCGGCGCCTGGGACGCTGGCTTCGGCGACGTCAACGCCATCATCCAGAACTCCTCGACGCGCCCACAGGACGCGCCGGTGATGGTCTATATGATGTGGAACCAGCCTCCCTTCTCGATCGTCACCAAGAACACCAGCGGCATCAAAACGATCAAGGATTTCGAAGGACACACGCTCGGCGGCGCGCAGGGCACGCCGACGACGCGTCTGTTACCTGTCTTCATCCAGAAGAACGGCCTCGCGGCCGACAAGATCAAGGTCACCAATATGGCTCCCAATCTGCAGGAGCCGATGCTGATCAAGGGCGATATCGACGCCGCGCTGGTGTTCAACATCACCAGCTACTTCAACCTCGTCCTGAACCGTCAGGATCCCGAAAAGGACTACAAGTGGTTCTCGTTCGGTGAGTTCGGCCTCGACCTGTATTCCAACGGCGTGATGGTGTCGCAGAAGTTGCTGGCCTCGAACCCCAAGGCCGTTGCCGGTCTGGTCCGCGCGATCAACAAGGCTAACATCGCCGTCGCCAAGGATCAGAATGCCGGCATGGCTTCGGTCGTCGCCTTCGACAACCTCGTTGATGTCCCCGTCGAGAAGCGCCGGCTGCAATATTCTTTCGACAAGCTGATGGTCTCGCCCGAGATGAAGGAAATCGGCGTCGGCGACATCAAGGATGACCGCATGACCCGTGCCATCGGCATGGTCGTCGAAGGTTACGACTTGAAGCGCACCCCGACCCCGAAGGAAGTATTCTCGCGCGAATTCCTGCCGGCGCGCGGGGATCGCGAATTGGTCTATACGGCGAACTAAGGCTTGCACGCGGATGAACGGGATCCTGTCTGCGACGAATATTTTCACCGGCGCAGATCGAGGCCTCGTGCCTCAGGCCAGCATCCACCATGCGGATGGTCTGATCACGAGCGTCTCGGCCGGCGCGCATATTTCGCCGCAGACAAACCACCTGATCATCCCCGCACTGGTCAACGCCCACGACCACGCACGTCCATCGATGACATCCTTCGGCGCATCCGATATGCCGCTGGAATCATGGATCGCACGGTCAGCCTTCGGCACGCCGCCCGATCCCTATCTCGTCGCCGCCGTCTCGCTCGCCCGTTCAGCGCGTGCAGGCTGCGGCGGCGCGATGATTCATTACACCCGCCCAAGCGGCAAGATGCCGATTCTCGATGAATCGATTGCGATCGCGAAGGCCGCCAGCGATGTCGGCATCCGGCTGGCCTTTGCATTGGCCGTCCGCGACCAGAATCCGATCGTCTATGGCGACAGCGCCGACGTGCTTGCCGCATTGCCCGAAGACGACCGCAGCACGATCCAGGACATGTTCATTCGTCCGAGCCCGACACCATCAGAATATCTTGACCGTGTGGAGGCCATTGATGCCGCCATCGCCAGTCCGATGACCGATGTGCAATTCGGCCCGGCCGGCGTCCAGTGGTGCTCGCCTGCTTTGCTCGAAGCCATCGCCGAGCGCTCCGCTGCCACCGGCCGGCGCGTGCACATGCATCTTCTTGAGACCATCTATCAGCGGCAATGGGCCGATCGCGCCTTTCCGGGCGGCGTTGTGCGCTATCTGAAAGATATCGGCCTGCTATCGAACCGGCTGACGCTGGCCCATTGCATCCATGCCCGGCCGGACGAACTCGATATGATCGCCGAGTCTGGCGCGACCATCGTGACGAATTTCAGCTCCAATCTTCATCTGCATTCAGGCCTCGCTCCGATTGCCGATGCGCATCGCCGCGGCTGCCCCATTGCCGTGGGCATCGATGGCGTCGCGCTCGACGAAGACGACGACGCGATCCGCGAAATGCGCCTCGTGCAGATGGCGCATGACGGCCTCGGCTTCAACCGCACATGGAGCCGTGCGGAGTTTCTCACGCTCGCCGTCCGCAACGGCCGGAAGTCGATCGGCGCACCGGGCTCGGGCATGCTCGCCGCCGGAGAAGCCGCTGATTTCATTGTTCTCGATATCGGCCAACTCGACCGCGATGCCATCATGCTGGTCGATCCGATCGACATGCTGTTTGCGCGCGGCAATACGAGCTGCATCCGCGATGTCGTGGTCGACGGGCGCACCATCAGCCGCGATGGCAAGCCGACCGGCGTCGACCTGGAGGCCATGGAGACCGAGTTGCGCGGGCTCTATCGCAAGAGCGTGCCCCAGTTCAAGGCGTTCGAACGCGCCTGGGCACCGTTCGAAAGCGCCGTGTCGCACTGGTTCCGGCAACAGGGGTGTTGCTAGCAGCGGGGGCGCTGCTAGCTCACCAAACCTTCAGCGGCTTCAGTTCACCTGACGTTTTTCCAGCTTTCGTGCCAGCGTGCGGCGATGCATGCCGAGGCGGCGCGCCGTCTCCGAAATGTTGAAATCGCTCTCCACCAGCGTCTGGTGGATGCGTTCCCATTCCAGCGTCTTAATCGAGGTCGGACGTTCCGTGAGCGCCACTTGCACATCGCCAGTCGCCTTCTGGAACGCTTCCTCGATATCGTCGGTGTTCGAAGGCTTGGCGAGGTAATGACACGCGCCGAGCTTGATCGCCTCCACCGCCGTGGCAATGCTGGCATAGCCGGTGAGCACTACGATCAGCATCTCAGGGCTCAGCGCATGCAACGCCTCGACACAAGCCAGGCCCGAGGCTCCGCCGAGCTTGAGATCGACCACCGCATAGCCCGGCACCTTGTCGCCGAGCACCTCGGTTAAGGTCTCGAAGCCCTCGGAATGCAGCACGGTGTAACCGCGCCGCTCGAACGATCGCTTCAGCGTGCGCGCGAAACCCTCGTCATCCTCGACAATGATCAGCAGACGTTCATCCGACATGTTTGCGCGCTCCAATCGCGAGGGCGGATAGTGGTAGCGACAGCGTCACGAGGGCACCGCCCACAGGACGATTCTCCGCCACCACTGCGCCGCCCAGTTTG
The DNA here is from genome assembly GCF_013359755.1 of Tardiphaga robiniae. Taxonomy (GTDB): domain Bacteria; phylum Pseudomonadota; class Alphaproteobacteria; order Rhizobiales; family Xanthobacteraceae; genus Tardiphaga; species Tardiphaga robiniae. The sequence goes on from NZ_JABMCJ010000094.1 coordinate 172,578, forward strand.
CGGACAGCATTGACCACCAGAAACAGACCGAGCCCGCGCCCGGACTGGCCCTTGCTTGAATTATAGGGCTTGCCGAAATTCGCCAGCATCTCCTTGGCGAAACCCGGTCCCATGTCGCTGACCTTCAGCACCAGCGAATCGCCATCGCGCTCGATAGCGAGGCGAACCCAGAGCGGCGATACCTCGTTGGCGTTATCGAGCACGTTGAAGATCATCTGCTTCAACGCCGAGTCCGACACGATCGGCATGTCCTCGCCGAACCGATTCTCATAGACCAGCGTGTTGATCGAGCGCGCACCGCGCCAGTCCTCGACCAGTTCGCCGAAGAAACCATTGACGGTCGTCACAACCGGCGCCTCGCCGCGCATATCGCCGGCCGACATGAGAATGCCGGTGACGATCGACTTGCAGCGCTGCACATCGGCCTGCATCTCGCTGATCTCTTCCATCAGCTCCGGGTTGCCTGCAAGTTCCGGCATCCGGCGCCAGTCACTGAGGATCACCGACAGCGATGCCAGCGGCGTACCGAGTTCATGCGCGGCACCAGAGGCGAGCAGGCCCATGCGCACGATATGATCTTCCTCCGCGGCCTGCTGACGCAGCGCTGCCAGACCCTCGTCGCGCTCGCGCAAGTTTTCTGCAATGCGCGTCATGAAAACGACGATCAGCGCCGCGTCGAGTACGAAGCAGATCAACATACCGATGATGTGCAACTGGAACAGATCGTTGCGCAGCGCGTCCGGCAGATCGAGGGGGCGATGAAATACAATCAGCCCGGCGAAGCACAGACAGGCAACAACAACAACGACCCAGGTCGAGCGGCCGTTCAGCAACATCGCCCCGAGCGTAACCTGCAGGAGATAGAGCGATATGAATGGATTTGTGGCACCGCCGCTCAAATAAAGCTGGGCGGTCAGCGCCGCGACGTCGAGCAGCAAAAGCAGGAGCAGTTCGCGGTCACGCGCGTCGGTCTGCTGGCGCAGCCACTCCTGGCTGATGACGTTCAGGAATACTGAGCCGCACAGCACCATGACCATGGCCATCAGCGGTAGCGAAATGCCCATCACCAGATGCACGAAGCCGATGGTCAGAACCTGCCCGACCACTGCGATCCAGCGCAACTGGATCAGCAGATTGATGTTCTTGATATTGGTGGTCTCGTCGAGCGGCAGAGCCGTGACTGCAACGGGTGTGGTGACACCCGTCGCGTCGACTGTTGACGCGGCAACCGCACTGACGCCAGTGACGTCCGGTGTGCCCACCTTGCTCTCTGCTCCCAAACCCGGCATCTCGCCCCGTCAGCTTGATCGGCCGGGCTCGATCGGACCGGCGTATCATCCAAGACGTCATACGCGAGGTAGTGATTTTTTCCGAATCCGCCACTCGTCGCGAGCGACGAACAGGGCACCGCCGGCCAGCATTAAAGCGAGGCCGAACCAGCTGATGGCATAGACCACGTGGTTGTTCGGGAAGGCGATCACGGTCAGGCCACCATGGGGCTGCCCCGGCGCGTCCAGCGCGGCATTGGCATCGATGAAATAGGGTGCGACAGCGCCGAGCTTCTGGCTGGCGGCAATCGCCTCGACGTCGCGGGAATACCAGCGCTGGGCGGCAGGATCATTGGAGCGCAGGAACCCGCCTTTCGGCTCGGTGATGCGCAACAGGCCCATCACCGACACCGGCGTCGCAGGCGCCGCGAATGCGTCGGCTTTGCGCTCATCCGCGCTGATGAAACCCCGGTTCACCAGCACAGTGTATCCGGCCTCGGCGCGCAGCGGCGTCAGCACCCAGAAACCGGCGCCGAGATCCGAGACAGCCTGCACCGGAGTATCGGCGCCCGGCACGAACCGGCCGGTGACGCTGACGCGACGATATTCATCGTCATTGCGATTGATCGCAGGCCACGCCGCAGGCCCGGGTGCAGCTTCGGGCGCGGCGTGGCTGCGCTGATCGACACGTGCGATCAGATCCAGTTTCCAGGCGCGGCGTTCGACCTGCCAGATGCCCAGGGCGGTCAATCCCGCGATACCGAGCAGTGCCAGCAGGCCCAGCACCGTGAGGGTTGTCGCGCTACGTGGCGACCGCCCGGATTCCGTTTTCGATTCAGACGACTCCTGTCTGGCCGGGCGGCCTACGACGATCCCGTCGTTGGCGCGCGCCGTGGCCATCAGGGCATATTCCTCATGTCGTGAACCGGCATCATGTTGACGTTGAGGTGGTACATCACCCAGAGCGAACCGCTCAGCGCAATCACGACGATGATGATCGTGAAGATCAGCGCCATCATGGTCCAGCCGGCATCCGACGTCGTGTTCATGTGCAGGAAGTAGACCATGTGAACCACGATCTGCACCACAGCGAACGCAACGACGATCGCGATGGTCCAGTTCTTGTTCTCGATCGCGCCCGTCATCACCAGCCAGAATGGAATGGCGGTAAGGATGACCGAGAGGACGAAGCCAGTCATATACGACTTGAACGAACCATGGTCGCGGCCGTCATCGTGGCCGTGGTCATCGTGACCATGTCCGTGCGCGGCATGTGCATCGGCGCTCATCGCAGCACTCCCAGCAGATAAACAAAGGTGAAGACGCCGATCCAGACGACGTCGAGGAAATGCCAGAACATGCTCAGGCACATCAACCGCCGCTGGTTCGCCTCGATCAGGCCGAAACGGGCGACCTGCACCATCAGCGTGACCAGCCAGATGATGCCGAAGGTGACGTGCAGACCGTGGGTGCCGACCAGCGTGAAGAAGGACGACAGGAAGGCGCTCCGCCAGGGGCCAGCACCTTCGTGGATCATGTGATGGAACTCATAGAGTTCGATGCACAGGAAGGCCAGACCGAACAGGCCGGTGATGCCGAGCCACATTTGGGTCGACTTCACTCTGCCCTTCATCATCTCCAGCATCGCAAAGCCGTAGGTGATCGACGAGAACAGCAGCATCGCGGTATTGAGCGCGACAAGCTTGAGGTCAAACAGATCCTTCGGCCCCGGCCCCGCGGCATAGCTACCGCCGAGCACGCCGAAGGTAGCAAACAGCATCGCGAAAATGAGGCAATCGCTCATCAGGTAGAGCCAGAAGCCCAGCATGGTGCTGGATCCGGCCGGATGATCGTGTTCATCGACGACGTAGAAGACCGGCACTTCAGTGCCGTTTATCGTTTGGGTCGGTACGTTCATGACGCGGCCTGCACTGCGAGAAGTTTCGTACGCTCGCCTTCGGTACGGATGACGTCCTCCAACGGAATGTGGAAGTCACGGTTGTAGTTGAAGGTATGGAAGATCGCGACGCCGACGATGGCAACGAAGCTCAGGGCCGCGAGCCACCACATGTACCAGATCAGGGCGAAGCCCATCGCCGTGGCCAAGATCGAGAGGATCACGCCGGTGCCGGTGTTCTTCGGCATATGGATCGGCCTGAAGCCCTCCAGCGGGCGCGTATAACCGCGGCGCTTCATGTCCCACCACGAGTCATTGTCGTGAATGACCGGGGTGAAAGCGAAGTTGTAATCCGGCGGCGGCGACGACGTTGCCCATTCCAGCGTGCGCCCGTTCCAGGGATCGCCCGTGGTATCGCGCAGCTTCTCGCGATTCCAGATGCTGACGGCGATCTGGACGAGGAAAGCACCGATGCCGATCGCGATCAGAACCGCACCGAAGGCGGCGATGACGAACCAGATCTGCAGCGACGGATCGTCGAAGGTGCGCAAGCGGCGGGTGACGCCCATCAGACCAAGCACATAGAGCGGCATGAAGGCGAAGTAGAAGCCGAGGACCCAGCCCCAGAACGAGACCTTGCCCCAGAACTGATCGAGCTTGAAACCGAAGGCCTTCGGGAACCAGAAGTTGATGGCCGCAAAGATGCCGAACACCACGCCGCCGATGATGACGTTGTGGAAGTGAGCGATCAGGAACAGGCTATTATGCAGCACGAAGTCGGCCGGCGGCACCGCAAGCAGCACGCCGGTCATGCCGCCGATCACGAAGGTCAGCATGAAGGCGATGGTCCACATCATCGGCAATTCGAACCGGATGCGGCCGCGATACATCGTAAACAGCCAGTTGAATATCTTCGCGCCCGTGGGGATCGAGATGATCATGGTCGTGATTCCAAAGAAGGAATTCACGCTGGCGCCCGAGCCCATGGTGAAGAAGTGATGCAGCCAGACCAGATAGGACAAGATCGTGATGACCAGCGTGGCGTAGACCATCGAGGTGTAGCCAAACAGCTTCTTGCCCGAGAAGGTCGAGGTCACTTCCGAGAACACGCCGAACAGCGGCAGGATCAGGATGTAAACCTCCGGATGGCCCCAGATCCAGATCAGGTTCACATACATCATCGGGTTGCCGCCGAGATCGTTCGTGAAGAAGTTGGTGCCGACATAGCGATCCAGCGACAGCAGCGCGAGAACGGCGGTCAGGATCGGGAAGGACGCCACGATCAGGACGTTGGTGCAGAGCGAAGTCCAGGTGAAGATCGGCATCTTCATCATGGTCATGCCGGGCGCACGCATCTTCACAATGGTCGCGATCAGGTTGATGCCCGATAGCGTCGTGCCGACACCGGCAACCTGCAGCGCCCAGATATAATAGTCGACGCCGACATCCGGACTGTAGCCGAGATTCGACAGCGGCGGATAAGCCAGCCAGCCGGTCTTGGCGAATTCACCGACGAACAGCGACATCATGACGAGGATGGCGCCACCGGTGGTCATCCAGAAGCTGAAATTGTTCAGGAACGGGAACGACACGTCGCGTGCTCCGATCTGCAGCGGCACGATGTAGTTCATCAGACCGGTGACCAGCGGCATCGCCACGAAGAAGATCATGATCACGCCATGCGCCGTGAACACCTGATCGTAGTGATGGGCGGGCAGAAAGCCGTCGGAGCCGTTGAAGGCCATGGCCTGCTGGGCGCGCATCATGATCGCGTCGGCGAAACCGCGCAGCAGCATGACGATGCCCAGCACCATATACATGATGCCGATCTTCTTGTGGTCCACGCTGGTGAACCACTCCTTCCAGAGATAACCCCAGAGCTTGAAATAGGTCAGCGCAGCGAGCAGCACGATGCCGCCGAGCGCGACCATCGCGAAAGTCGCGACCAGGATTGGTTCATGATAGGGGAACGACTCGAGCGTCAGGCGGCCGAAGATGAACTTCGCAAGCCCGGTATTTGCCACTACGGCTGTATCAGACATTTAGATCGACCCGATCAGGTGTTGGAAGCGCGCCGCTCGGCAGGCGGCGGCGCAGGCGTGAAATTGAATGGCGCGGGGGCGGCACCCGGGCGCGCGAGACCAGCACCGGTGACCGGCGTCGGGTCAAGTGGAGTCGTCGTCGAGCGGTGATCGGCTGCTTCGCGTGCGGCCTCGGCGAGGGTGCAGACGCTGGCGACGTAGTTCTTGGTCGAGCTGGAGCCGTCAAGCATCGAAATATTGTATTTCAGCGGCAGGATGTTGCGGGCGCTGGCGAGGCCGAGGCCACCCTTCGCGTCCATCGCCATCATCTCACTCATGCACATCTTACCGGGCTGGGCGCACATGTTGAGGATCGCCTTGTAGAGGTCAGGCGCGACTTCCTTATAGAGACGAACCGGCACATTCTCGCTGGGCTTTTCGAGATCCAGATAGGCCTCGCGGCTCAGCGTCTCGCTGCTCGCCTTAACCTTGGCGATCCAGGCATCGAAGCCGGCCTGGTCGACGCCATGGAACTTGAAGCGCATGCCGGAGAAGCCGGCGCCGCTATAGTTCGCCGAGAAGCCGTCATAAACGCCGGCCTTATTGATGACCGCGTGCAGCTTGGTTTCCATGCCGGGCATCGCATAGATCTGGCCGGCGAGCGCGGGGATATAGAAGGAGTTCATCACCGACGAGGCAGTGATCTTGAAGCGCACTGGACGATCCACAGGCGCAGCCAGCTCATTGACCGTAGCAATGCCGTATTCCGGGTAGAAGAACAGCCACTTCCAGTCGAGCGCGACGACTTCGACCTGCAGCGGTTCAAGAAGGCTCGCAGCGTTCCCGGGTGCAATCCGGTCGAGCCGACGATACGGGTCGAGCAGATGCGTGCTGGACCAGGTCACGGCGCCGAGACAGATGATGATGAGGAGGGGCATCGACCAGATGACCAGCTCTAGATGGGTCGAGTGATCCCAGTCCGGTTCGTATTTCGCGTCAGCATTCGACTGCCGGTACTTCCAGGCGAAGAACACGATCAGGGCCATCACCGGCACGATGATCAGCAGCATCAACACCGTGGAAATGACCACGAGATCGCGTTGCTGCACTGCGATGTCACCCGCAGGATTCATCACGACGAAATTGCATCCGCCCAGCAAGGCAACCAAGGGCAGCAAAAGGAGTATCCGTAGGCGGCTCAAGGTGTTACCCATTCGATAATGTCCGTACGCGCGCACGGTTAGGCGTATTTGCTGCAGGGCAACATTGGACAATTTGTCCAATGGTCCGAAGACGCGGTTCGCGACAAATCGTCAACCTCGCGTCGCCCTTTGGGCGTCGATTGCATGACCTTCAACACAGCACCGACGGATAGAAAAAATGGCGCAGACGTCATCGACGATTGAACGGGACGCACGCCTTCTGCACGCGGATGGCCACGGCGCCGTGAATCCGGGCGAGATCGCCATTGGCGTCATCATCGGCCGGACCTCCGAGTTCTTTGACTTCTTCGTCTATGCGATCGCTTCGGTGCTGGTGTTTCCGAAGCTCGTCTTCCCCTATCTCGATCCGCTGACCGGCACTCTCTATTCCTTTGCGATCTTTTCGCTGGCATTCATCGCCCGCCCGATCGGCACGATGATCTTCACGGCCATCGATCGCAGCCAGGGCAAAGGCGCCAAACTTACCATCGCGCTGTTCCTGCTCGGCGTTGCCACCGTCGCCATCGCCTTCCTGCCCGGCCACGAATCCATCGGCGTCGCATCGGCCTGGCTGCTGGCTGCTGCACGTATTGGCCAGGGTATTTCCTGGGGTGGCACCTGGGACGGCCTTGCTTCGCTGCTGGCGCTCAATGCGCCGGAAGGCAAGAAGGGCTGGTACGCCATGATCCCGCAGCTCGGCGCGCCGATTGGCCTTCTGGTGGCGAGCGCGCTGTTCGCCTTCTTCGTCGACACTCTGTCCGCTGACGACTTTCTCGACTGGGGCTGGCGCTATCCGTTCTTCGTTGCTTTCGCCATCAACGTCGTCGCCCTGTTTGCGCGCCTGCGCATGGTGGTGACGCCCGGCTACACCGAACTGTTCGAAGCCCGTGAACTCGAGCCGTCCTCGATCACCGAGACGATCGCCCAGCAGGGCCGCACCGTTGTTATCGGCGCCTTCGCACCGCTGGCGAGCTTCGCACTGTTCCACATGGTCACAGTATTCCCGCTCTCATGGGTGTTCCTGTTCACCCGCGAAGCACCCGGCCGCTTCCTGATCGTCGAATGTATCGGCGCCGTGTTCGGCATCATCGCCATGATCGTGTCAGGCTATGTCGCCGACAAGGTCGGCCGCCGCACGCTGCTGACCGGTTCGGCGATTGCCATCGCGGTATTCAGCGGCTTCGCACCGCAGATGCTGGACGGCGGCATCGTCGGCGAACTGGCCTTCATGGTGACCGGCTTCATCCTGCTCGGCCTGTCGCTCGGTCAGTCGTCGGGCTCGGTCGCCTCGAGCTTCTCGAAGCGCTTCCGCTACACCGGTTCGGCGCTCACCACCGACCTTGCCTGGCTGTTCGGCGCCGGCTTCGCACCATTCGTGGCGCTGGTGATGTCGAGCCGCTTCGGTCTGTCCTCGTCGGGCGTGTATCTGCTGTCGGGCGCGGTCGTGACCCTGCTTGCGATCTCGATCAACCGACAGTTCGCCAGCCGCGACGCCTCGGCGATCCAGCCGTAAGCAACACTGCCGCTAAAGAAAGAGCCCCGGTTCTGAGCAGAACCGGGGCTCTTTCTTTTTGTTCTGGCTCGTTTCCCTGACGTGAACCGGCATCTACTTCGCTAATGCGAGAGCGGCACGTCATCCTGATGCAGGATGCGTTCGGCGGCGCCCTGCAGATCGTCATACTGGCCTGATTTCAGCGACCACAGGAACGCCGCGAGGCCGCATAGGCCAAGTCCGATGGCAATCGGAATCAGATAGAAATAGTCCGTCATTCCGCCGGCTCCATTCTGACTGACATCCGCGGTGTTGATGCGCCTGCGCCCTGAGACTTGTCGGACTTACCGCGACCACGCAGCCGCAGCGCATTCGCGACAACCACGATGGACGAACCGGACATCGCGATCGCCGCAACCAGCGGCGTGACATGGCCCATGATCGCGATCGGCACCGCAATGAGATTGTAGCCGACTGCCAGTGCGAGATTCTGCCGCACGAGATGCCCTGCCTCGCGCGAGACCGCGATGGCCTGCGACACGGCCGACAGATCCTCGCGCAGAAAGACGAGATCGGCGGCGTTGCGCCCGACATCGGCGGCCGACGCCGGCGCCATCGACGCATGCGCGGCCATCAGCGCCGGCGTGTCATTGAGCCCGTCGCCGACCATCAGGACCTTCTTGCCGACGGACGCCAGCTCTGCCACATGCGCCGCCTTGCCGCCCGGCAGCACGCCGGCGAAATATGGCACGCCCATGCCTGCAGCGAGTGTCCGCACCGGCGTCTCGCGATCACCCGAGACAACCTCGACAGCCAGTCCGTCGCGCTTCAGCTCGCCGACCGTTTCAGCCGCACCCGCACGCAACCGGTCCTCGAAGCGGAAATCCGCCACGCATTGTCCATCGCGCGACAACACGACGGAAGAGCCATCGAGATCCATACTGCTGGTATCGGTGAGAGCCCATTCCGGCCGCCCGAGGCGCAGCACGCTGCCGCCGAGACGCGCTTCCATGCCGCAGCCCGGATGTTCGGAGACATCATCGAGCGCAATCGGAGTCGTCGTTGTTGAAACGGCAGCAGCGAGTGCACGCGAATAGGGATGACGTGAGTGCGCGGCGATCGCGCCGGCCAGTGCCAGGGTCGCAGGATCGACGTTGTCGGAATTGACGACGCGGGGATTGCCGAGCGTCAGTGTGCCCGTCTTGTCGAACACCACAGTATCGACCTCGGCGAGGCGCTCCAGCGCGCCGCCGTCCTTGATCATGATGCCGCTCTCAAACAGCCGCCGCGCGGCGACGACCTGCACCATCGGCACGGCAAGACCAAGTGCGCAGGGACAGGTGATGATCAGCACTGCGACCGCAATGGTGATGGCATGGTGCCAGTCGCCTTCGACAAACATCCAGCCCGCCAGCGTGATGGCCGCGGTCAGATGCACCACCGGCGCATAGAGCCCAGCCGCACGATCGGCGATGCGGCGATAGACCGAACGGCCCTGCTCTGCGGCTTCCATCATCCGCAGCATTTCCGCGAGGAACGACTCGTTGGCCGAGGCTGTCGCCGTGATGATCAGAGGCCCTGTGAGATTCAGCGTACCCGCGCGCAGCACCGACCCCGGCAGTGCCGGCTGCGGCACGCTCTCGCCTGATACCAGCGAGACGTCGAGTTCCGACAGACCCTTGGTCACCTGCGAATCGACCGGCACGCGTTCGCCGGCGGCAAGCATGATGGTCATACCCACGGTGATTTCGCCGACCGGCAGATAGGTCTGCGCACCATCACTCTGCAGCACCAGCGCGCCGCGCGCGGCCAGACGCGCGAGCCCCTTGACTGCGACGCGCGCACGTTCGCGCATCATGTGATCGAGCGTGCGACCGATCAGCAGGAAGAACAGCAGCGACACCGCCGCATCGAAATAAGCATGTGGACCATGGATCGCGGTCTCATACAGGCTCATGCCGAAAGCCAGCAACACGCCGAGCGAGATTGGCACATCCATATTGGTGCGACCGTGACGCAGCGCCTGCCAAGCCGAGCGAAAGAACACGCGGCCGGAATAGATCAGCGTCGGCAGCGCGATCAATGCAGAGATGCCATGGAACAGATCGCGCGTCGCAGGCTCGGCGCCGGACCACACCGAGACCGACAGCAACATGATGTTGCTGGCCGCAAAGCCCGATACCGCGAGCGCACGGATCAGTTCTGACAGCGTCGTATCCGTGGCATCGCCATCGACTTCGAACAGATGCGCTTCATAGCCGACATTGCGCAGCGTTTCGATGAAAGGCGGCGGTGCGACATCGGCGCGCCATTTGATGGTGACGCGCTTGGTCGAGAGATTCACCCGCGCCCATGTCACGCCGTCAAGCGCGCCAAGCGCTTGTTCGACCGTGCGGATACATGCGCCGCAGTGAACGTCCGGCACCGAGAGATCGGTCTGCCTCAAACCGCCGGCAATGGTACGGCTGATCAGCAGGACTTCGCGCGGATCCGGCGCCGCCAGTATGGCCAATTCTGCTCCTGAGCCACAGCAACTCATCGGAGACCTCGTTTCTCAGTTCGGGCCGGGCACCTCGACACCCGGCTTCATCGCCACATAGGCGTGCCATGTCCCGTGGCCGAGCACGGGAAACACGACGATCATACCGAGCAGGCCGGTCATGACATTGATCAAGAACAAAGCCAGCGCGATTCCCGCCCAGGTCAGCATGACCGGCAGATTAGCCCAGACCATCCCCATGCTGGTGCCCATGGCGGTGAGCGCATCGACGCGCTCGTTGAGCAGCATGGGAATGGCGAACACGCTGATCGCGAAGGAGAATGCCGCAAAGATGCCGCCGACCGCGGTGCCGGCGATCAGCATCGCCCACCCGATGGGTGTGGTGAACAGCATGGCCGCAACGCCATCGAGGCCGGGAAACGGGTTCATGCCGAAAAACAACGCGTAGATGATCACCGCGGCGCGGATCCAGACCAGCATCAGCGAGCACAACAAAAGGCCCGCGAACAGCAGCTGCCCGCCCGACTTCGGCCGGACGAGAATCATCTGCAACAGCGAGACACGCTCATGGGCAGCGATTCGGCGACTCTTCTCATAGAGTCCGATGGCGAGTACCGGCCCGACCACCATGAAGCCGGCAAAGGCCGGAAACAGGATGTAGTCCCAGCCGAACGCGAACAACCCGCCGACCAGGACAACCGAGACCGCGAAAACCAGCACGCCATAGCTGAGGCTCACCGACGGGATAATCGTCAGATCGCGCCAGCCGGCTTTGAGCCAGTCAAAGGCGACGGATGGCGCGACATGGCGATTCCACGACACCGAGGGCGGCAGCGGAGGGGCAACGGCAGGAAGACTCATCTTCGACCTCGCAATCTCAACGACGCGGCATGCATGACGAGGATGCCGCACTGAATTTGCCGGCTTCCGCGACACTGGTGCCGCGCTTGACGTGATCGATACAGTCGGGCTGCGACGAGAACGCCACATAGACCATGTGCGCATTAGCCATCAGCACCAGTAGCAGAGCGGCAGCAACCGCCATCCAGATCCAGACCTTCGCGTTGACGTGCTTCATCGCTGCTACATTCATGGCCCGGCAGCCCTGAGGTTGACGAGATAGAGCGCGAGGATCTTGCGATCGAGCGCCGACAGCCGCGAATCCCAGCTCGGCATATGACCTTGCCGGCCCCCCCAGACAGTCGTGAAGACCGATTGGGCGTCGCCGCTATAGATCCAGAAATTGTCGCGCAGGTTCGGCGCACCGAGTTCGATATTGCCGGTCGCGTTCTCGCCGTGGCAGGCGACGCAATTGTCGGTGAACATCGCCTTGCCGCTGGCGAGCTTCGCGGGCGCGATCGCCTTGGCCGCCGCGGGATTCGACAGGCTGCGAACATAGTCGACGACATCGTCGATCTGCTCGCGCTTCAGCATTCCGTCACGGCCGAAGGCCGGCATCTGCGAGGTCCGCGAATCCTTATGCGGCGAATTGATGCCAACGCGGATCGTCTCGGCGATCGCATCGGGCGTACCGCCCCACAGGAAGGCCTGCGACACCAGCGTTGGAAAGCCGTTGCCGCCCTCGGCGGTGCGGCCATGACAGGCAGCGCAATTATCGCCGAACAACGTCGCGCCGGTCTGCCGCACGATCTTCATCAACTTCGGATCGGCCTGGATAGCTTCGAAGCTTTCGGTCTCGATCAGCTTGCTCCACTTGGCGCGGTCCGCGGCCGCATCCTTGAGCTGTTCCGCAACGATGTTGCGCTGGTCAATCCCGAGCAGGCCCTTGGTATAGGTCACGCCCAGCGGCCAGGCTGGCATCAGGATCCAGTACACGACCGAATAGAGAAAGGTCGCCCAGAGGAAGAAGACCACCGCACGCGGCACCGGCGTGTTCAGTTCCTTGATGCCGTTCCACTCGTGGCCGGTGGTGAGATAGCCGGAGACGGGATCGCGTTCCTCTACTGCCATCGCTTCGCCTCGTACGGCTTGTCCTCAACAGAGGGGTCGAGGATCGACTGCGCCGCAAAGTCGAACGACGTCTTATTCTTCGGCCAATATGCATAGACCACCACGCCAACAGACATGGCGATCAGATAGAACAGCCCGAAGGACTTCGCGAACCAGACGGTGGCCTCGTGCTCCATCGTCACTCTCCCGCCGCAGCCGTTTTGGCCTTGTGGGCCGCATCAGTCAGCTTACCCAAGATCTGCAAGTAAGCGACCAGCGCATCCATCTCGGTCGGCTCGCCGGGCTGGCCATCGAAGGCGCGCACATTGGTCGCCTCGCCATAGCGTTTGGTGACGCCTTCGGCGAAAGGCGTATCTGGCGAGGTCTGGCCATAGGCATCGTTCGACGCGTTGGCGATCATCTCGTCCGTATAGGGCACGCCGACCTTGCGCAGTGCGGTCAGATGCAGGCCGAGATCGTCGATCCGCGCCTTGGCGCGCGTGAGATAGGCATAAGGCGGCATCACGGATTCCGGCACCACGTCGCGCGGATTGATCAGATGCTTGACGTGCCATTCGTCGGAATATTTGCCGCCGAGACGCGCTATATCCGGTCCGGTGCGCTTCGAGCCCCACAGCATCGGATGATCGTATTTGGATTCGACCGCGAGCGAATACGGCCCGTAACGCTCGACTTCATCGCGCAATGTGCGGATCATCTGCGAATGACAGGCGTAACAGCCTTCGCGGATATAGATGTTGCGGCCGGCGATTTCGAGCGGCGTATAGACGCGCATATCCGGTGCATCTTCCACGGTCTGATGGATCGTGAACAGCGGCACGATCTCGATGAGGCCGCCGATGCTGGCGGCAATGATGATGCCGATGGCAAGACTCATCGTCTTGCGTTCGAGCTTGTAGTGCAGGCCGAACAAACCCATCGTCATTCTCCCGGCTGCAGCGCAGGCACGCCAGCGGGCTGTGCCACCGGACGATCTGCGGCGCGTTCATCGGCCGGCTGACCAGCAGTGCGGATGGTCATGACGATGTTGTAGAGACCGATCACGGCGCCAGCGAAGAAGAAGAACCCGCCGACCGCCCGCGCGACGTAATAGGGCTTCATCGCGATCACTGTCTCGATGAAGGAATAAGAGAGCGTGCCGCTACTGTTATAGGTGCGCCACATCAAGCCCTGGATGATACCTGAATTCCACATCGCGAAGACGTATGTGAAGAGGCCGGCGACAGCGAGCCAGAAGTGCCATTCGACGAGCGCCGGCGAATACATCCGCTCGCGCTTCCACAGCCACGGCACCGACGCATAGATCGAACCGAAAGTGATCATCGCCACCCAGCCGAGCGCGCCGGCATGGACGTGGCCGACGGTCCAGTCGGTGTAATGCGACAGCGAATTCACCGAACGGATCGCCATGAACGATCCCTCGAACGTGGTGAGGCCGTAGAACACCGCAGCCACCATCATGAAACGCAGCGTCGCATCGTCGCGCACCTTGTACCAAGCGCCGTTCAGCGTCAGCAGAGCGTTGCCGGCGGAGCCCCAGGACGGAATCAGCAGCATCAGCGAGAAAGTCATGCCGAGCGTCTGCACCCATTGCGGCAGCGCCGTGTAATGCAGGTGATGGGAGCCCACCCACATATACATGAAGGTGATGCCCCAGAACGAGATGATCGACATCCGGTAGGAATAGATCGGCCGCCCCGCCCGCACCGGCAGATAGTAATACATCATGCCGAGGAAGCCGGAGGTGAGAAAGAAAGCGACGGCGTTGTGGCCGTACCACCATTGGGTCATCGCATCCTGCACGCCGGAAAAGGCCGAATAGCTCTTGGCGTGACCGAACGAGACCGGCATCGCCAGATTATTGACGGTATGCAGAATCGCCACCACCAGGATGAAGGCCATGTAGTACCAGTTGGCGACGTAGATATGTGGCTCCTTCCGCCGCGCCAGCGTCCGCATATAGATGACGAAATAGACGACCCAGACGATTTCCAGCAGAAGGTCGGCATACCATTCCGGCTCGGCATATTCCTTCGACTGGGTGACACCCATCAGATAGCCGGTGGCGGCGAGCAGGCAGAACAGATTGTAACCGAGCAGCACGAACCACGGGCTGATCTGATCCGGCAACCGCGCGCGCGAGGTGCGCTGGAGCACATAGAGTGAGGTGCCAATCAGCCCATTGCCGCCGAAGCCGAAGATCACCGCGCTGGTATGCGCAGGACGGATACGGCCGAAGCTCGACCAGCCGGCATCGAACGTCAGATTGGGAAACACCAGCTGCCAGGCAACCCAGTCGCCGATGAACATGCCGATCACGGCCCAGATCATCGCCAGGATGATCGCCAATTTGGTAGGGTCATCGTAATATAGCGCCAGCCGGGCCTCGTCCGGCTCTGGCTCGTAATAGACATAAATGACACCGAAGATGCCGGCGATCCCCGCCAGCATGACAATCGCACCATGGACGCCGAGCGGGTCCTGGCGGCCGGCGATCGCCATCGCGAGGCCGCAAATCGTGAGAACCAGCAGGATGATGAGCGCGAGCTGCCGCTCCGATTTGGTCAATTGCGCGATCATCCGGTCATCCCCTGCTCGTCTCGCGGCCGCTCGTCAGGCAGGACGCGCAGCGCCCGATCGGCACAGAGCATCCTCACACCATCACGACTAGCTCACTCCGCCGCCACAGCGATTGACTTAGGTCAAGCCCGCGAACGGATTCCGACCGGGATCAATCGCAATTTTTGATACTTACAACCAATGTCGCGCAACCGAACCTGGCGCGTCTCTTTTACAGGCGCAGACAGGATGCCTTTGCCTGTTAGTCCTTCACGTCGTAGCGATAGGATTTCGAGACGATCTGCCAGCCATCGGCCAGCTTCATCGCGATCAGGTAGTCGGTGAAGTAACGCGGCGGCAGCTGGCAACGCACCTTGATGAAGGCCGTCTTGTCGTCGGAGCGATCAATGGTGACAATGAGGTCATCGCGGGTCTTGCCATCGACCTTGCCCGAGGTCCGCGTACGAACCATGGCCATCCAGTCCGGCATAGTCAGCACTTTCAGCTCGCCATTCTCGACCCAGCGCAGATCCGCGGTCGGATGAAAGATCGCGCCAAGCTTGTCGGCATCAGCCTCGTAGAGGCCGTCGAAATAATGCTGGATCACCGCTTCAACGGTCGAACGATCGTAAGCCAAGTTATTCCCCCACCGACAGCCGCACTGAAACTCTTATAACACGAAAGCGATGACGGCCATACTATACCGTTGCATAGGTGGTTCGGCCTTAGATCACTTGCTGTCGCCCAGCATCTTTCGAAAACGTTCGATCTCCTGCGGCACGAAGGCCGCGAGGTAGGCCGGCGCCATTTCGGCATCTGCAGCGGGCATCGAGCCGAGATCGTCGAGCCGTTTCTGATAATCGGGATTGGCAACGGCAGCGCGCATCGCGGCATTGAGCTTCCCGATGATCGGCGCAGGCGTGCCCTTCGGCGCGAACAGCGCATACCAGCCGGATATTTCAAATTGCGGCAACCCCGCCTCGCTGGCGGTCGGAACGTCAGGCAGATGCGGCAGCCGCGTTCTGGATGCCAGCGCAATCGCGCGAATGAGACCGCTCTGGATGGCCGGCGTCACCGACGCCGAGGAATCGCAGATGCCATCGATCTGCCCACCTATCAGATCATTCAGGGCCGGACCGCCGCCGCGATAGCCGACCAGCGTGACATCGATGCCCGCAGCCTGAACGAAAGCCTTGCAGAACAGATAGTTCTGCGAGCCCACACCGGAGTGGCCGATATTGAGACGGCCGGGATTCTGTTTCGCATGCGCGATGAATTGCGCGAGATTGTCGGCCGGAAAATTGCGCCGGATGGCAACCATAGCCGAACTCTTGTTGAACATGCCGATGCCCGCAAAATCCGACGGCGCGAATTTCACATCGGGTGTGAACAGGTAGACCGCAGTATTGGTGCCGCTATTGCCCTGCACGATGGTGTAGCCGTCAGGCGGGGCCTGCGCGACGCGAGCCAGCGCCACGGCCCCGCCCGCACCGCCGATATTTTCGATCACGATGGGCTGACCGAGATGCCGGCTCATCTGTTCGGCAATCAGCCGTGCATTGACATCGGAACTGCCGCCGGCAGCGAATGGCACAACGAGCGTGATGGGGCGGGTGGGATAATCCTGCGCGGATGCGCACAGCGGCGCGATCAGCACCAGACAGAGCGGAGCAAGCCTGAACCAAGCCATCCCAAATCCTCCCTGACCAGGTCTTGTCTAAGTAGATCTTTGCCTGATTTTTCCGTGATCTTAGGGAGTATCCGGTGCCGGATGCAAAGACATGTTATGCTGCAGAGCGGCGTAACCGACGGCGTGCTGCGCCGTTCCTTGACGTCTACGGAGGTCCTATGACCATCTCCATGGTTCACCCAACGATCGATACCAAGAGCCTGCTGACCGGCGCACAATTCGCCGACGCCTTCAGTATCACGACCGAGACGACGGACCTGACCGCCCGCGACGCCGCCACCCGCATGCTCAGCCATTCTCCGCCCTGGGTGGACGCCTTGATGCGGCTGCGGGATCTGATCGTTGCGCCCTTCGGGCTGAAGACGGCGCAATCCGCGCGTCACGCCAATGTCGACAAGGTCGGCTTTTTCCCTGTGCTCAGCGAGACGCCGCAGCGTCTGGTCGCAGGCTTCAATGACAATCATCTCGATTTTCGCGTCGTGGTCGATGTCGCAGCGGACGGTACCGGCCAGCGCGTTACGGCAACGACCGTCGTGCTGATGCATAACTGGCTCGGACGTATCTACCTGACGGTCATCAAGCCGTTTCACCGAATGGTGGTCCGTTCCATGCTGCGGCAGGTCACGCGCTGAATTTGCCGTGGCGGCCGTGGGGAACCTGGGTCATCGCAGCCCGTTAGCCCATATGCCATTTACCGAGATCGATCCGCAGAACGACGAGCTGAAAGTCACGCTGGCGCACGCGTTTGACGCCGCTTGGCAGCCCTTTGTGACGCATGAAGGCGAGTCCGCGGATACGCCCGAGAACCGCCGCCGCCTTGCCGCGCGGATTGTCGCCGTGGCGCGGTCAGGACAGATCGATGAAAAGGCGCTCAGCGAGGCCGGATTGATTTACCTCCGCGTACTCGCCGAGGCGGCGCGGCTTTCCGCCCGCATTCGTGACGTCGCATCTCCCGATCTGGCGCCCCAAGCTGACGACCAACGAAACCAGTCGTTCGGCCCGGAGACGGTCGCTGCGATGTCCACAGCGCTGGATCGCTGCCTCGATGAATTGCCGCTGCGGATTTCATCGGACGCCGTGCAGTTGCTCTCGAGCAGTATTCTCGATGAAGCATCGCGCGGGGAGCGCGACCCGGAAAAGCTGCAGCTCCACGCCTTGGCATTGCTCAAATCGCGTCAGTAGGCTCCTTGCTCACCGGATCCGTCTCGGCCCATTCGGCGACGCAACGTTCGAGATCCTTCAAATTCTGCCGCATCTGTTCCAGCGAAAAGCCGATCGCGAAGAAGCGCTCGGCTACATCGCCGGGTAATCCGCGCGTTAGCCCCTCTTGCCGAAGCGCACCGACCTCTCCTGCATAAGCCTGTAGTGCGATCTGCACCGGCCAGATCGCCGGCGCGCCGGTGCCGCTGCGCAGCGCTACGGCGGTCGAATGCAGAAACGTCGTCATCGCATCGCTGACCCGCGACAGCGGACCCGCCAGCCTGACCTGCAACGCGGATGGCAACGGCACCACCGTGGACCGCCCGATCATGACCAGGTCATGCCGCAGCCGCAGCGTCGTACGCAGCAAGGGACCTGTATCGGGTCCGCGGGACAAATGCGCGGCACGCTCCCGTTCGGCTTCGGCTCCGATCGCATTCAGATTGGTGAGCGCATGGCCGATGCCGTCCTGCAACCGGTGCAGTGCCTCATTGTCGCGCCCGCGCGTCAATGACGCCAGCAGTTCGGTCAACGCCGTTGCGATCAGATCGAGCGCTTCCGCCGAACTGGCCCGGACTTGGCTATGCGCCCGCGACGGCAGCACCAGGAACGACACCAGAAGACCTGTGACGGCACCGACCGTGACTTCGAGCACACGATCGATGGCGGATTCCAGCGGCGTGTTGTGGTTCATCATCGGCAGCAGCAGCACGATGATGGCCGTCACGGTCGCGACATTGAGGCTCGGATTGATCGCCGCGATGAAGGCCAGTGGCGCCACGGAGAGCACAAGCACCGCGAGCAGCGCACCTTCATTGGAATGCGGAATCAGAATCGCCACCGCGCCGCCATAGATGGCGCCGCCGATGGTCCCGACCAGATAATCGCGCGTGGCCTTCAGCGACCGCCCGACACTCATCTGGGTGACAATGATCGCCGTCAGCACAGCCCACAGCGGCAGTTTCAGCCCGACGGTCAGGGCTATGATCAGCGCAGCAAGCGCCGCTGTGGTCACCCGGACGCCGAGGCCGAGTTCGACCTTGCGCGCCCGGAAGAAGGCAACCACCCGTTTCAGGAAGCCGAGAATTCGCTTCGATGCGGACATGTCAGAATTGATCCCTGAAACGGATTTTGACGAACCAGTTTCAGCATGGCTGATCCACGCGTCGCCATGGCCGCTTGAAACGCCGATTTGGTCCGCCTAAGGCTATTTCAACAAGAGTGAGGAAACACAATGGCCAATGAGACCGCAACGCTTGCCGCTTATGTCGCGGACCTGAAATTCGACGACATTCCGCAGGACGTGCTGGAACGCGCCAAGGTCCTCACCCTCGATTATCTCGGCAGCACTATCCGTGCCCGCAGCGAGGCCGAATCTACCCCCTCACTGCTGAAGATGCTGGAGGCCCTGTCGCTGGACGGCAAGGGCGAATCCACCGTGTTCGGCGACAGCAAGACCTGGACACCGGCTGTGGCCGCCCTGCTCAATGGCGCACTCGGCCATTCGCTCGATTTCGACGATACCCATGCCGATTCGTCGCTGCATCCGAGCGCCCCTGTCGTCCCCGCCGCCTTTGCCGTCGGGGAAATGGTCGGCGCCTCCGGCAAAGAGGTGCTGACAGCCATCGTCGCCGGCTATGAAGTCTGCTGCCGGCTGGGCAACGCCCTCGACCCGACCTCGCATTATGCCAAGGGCTTCCACCCCACTGCCACCGCCGGCACCTATGGTGCTGCGGCTGCAGCTGGCAAGTTGTTCGGGCTGTCGAAGGATCAGCTGATTTCAGCCTTCGGCGTGTCGGGTAGCCAGGCCGCGGGCTCGCTGCAATTCCTTGTCAACGGCGCCTGGAACAAGCGCTACCAGGTCGGCGCCGCCGCTATGAACGGCGTGATCGCCGCGACTCTGGCGCGTAACGACTTCATCGGCGCGACGGAATCCGTCGAAGGCAAGCATGGCCTCCTGGTTGGCTATAGCGATAACGCGCATCCGGAGAAGGCCGTGGCCGATCTCGGCTCGGTCTATGAGACCATGAAGATCGGCATCAAGCCCTATCCGAGCTGCCGCTATACGCATGCGGCCATCGACGCATTGGTCGCGATGCGGCGCGAGCACAATCTGACGCCCGAGCAGGTCAAGCGCGTCGAGATTGGATTGCATCGCAACGGCATCACGCTGACCGGCGACGCCGCCACCAAGCGCCATCCGACCTCCATCGTTGGCGGCCAGTTCTCGATGTTCTTCACCGGCGCGCTGGCGCTCGACCAGGGCAGCTTCGGCTGGGACGACTACAAGCGCCTCGGCGACAGCGCGATCAACACGCTGGCCGACCGCTTCGACGTGGTTCAGGACGAACGCCTCGAAGGCAAGCGCCACCCGTTCGGCGCACGGGTCAGCATCACCACCGAGGACGGCGTGCATGAGCGCATCTATGCCGACCCCTCGGGCGAGCCGACATCGTTTCCCGATGCCGCCGCCATGCAGCAGAAATTCCTGCAGCTTGCCCGTCCCGTGCTGAACAATCGCGCCGAGAAATTCGCGGATGCGATCCTCTCACTTGAGAGTTTTGACCGCGTGGCAACGGCGACGGCGCTGGGACGGTAACGGACATCAGGCGCCATCGATGATGATGAAATCGGCCTCGGCGTATTTTTGCCGGATGGATCTGGCGGCTTCGTATTCCGGGCTGCGATAGCAGGCGGTTGCTGTCGCGCGGTCGGCGAATTCCACCACCACATTGCGATCCCGGGCATCGCCTTCCATGGTTTCGAAGGCGCCGCCGCGCACGATGAACCGTGCACCGAACTTGTCGAACGCCGGCTTGGCCGCGGCGAGATATTCCGGATAACGGCTCTCGTCGCGCACTGAGACGCGGACAATCCAGTAGGCTTTCGACATCATGGCTCTCCAGTTTTGATATGATCGTTGTGGCGCATCCTGCGTCGCATCGTCATTGCCGTCGCGGATCACGGCATCTATGCCGGCGCGTGTCACGCCGATATCGCGCAATTCGTAGTCGCTCATGGAGCGCAATTCGTCGCGCGCCTGTTGCCGCTCGCGCTGGCCGCGCCAGCCGCGGCGCAGGGCTGCGACGGCAGCGATCGCGATCGACCGCAACATCCGGCCACGCTCGGCATGGACACGGCGGATGATGGATCGCTTCAGCGCAGTCCATTGCAGCGGCGTCAGGCGACGGACGTCGTGCGCATACGTTTCGCGTTTGTCGTCGATCATGTCCGCCCCTTTCCGCTTATGAGTGACGTTGGCCATGACGGGTTTACTCGGCGCTTTTCATCCCATAAAATGAATAATCAAGATCATTTCGATCTCATGGAGAGATGCATGGATCTGTCCGAGCTGCGCATCTTCCGCGCTGTGGTGCGCGAAGGCGGCGTGACGCGCGCCGCGGAGCGGCTGCATCGCGTGCAGTCCAACGTGACGACACGGGTGCGTCAACTCGAAGACGATCTCGGCACGACGCTGTTTGTGCGCGAAGGCAAGCGGTTGCATCTGACGCCCGCAGGCCAAACGCTGCTCGGCTATACCGACCGGCTGCTGGCCCTCGCCGACGAGGCCCGCGAAGCGGTGCAGGATCCGCAGCCGCGCGGCATCTTCCGCCTCGGCGCCATGGAGAGCACCGCGGCGGTGCGCTTGCCCGGACCGCTCAACGAATTTCACCGCCGCTATCCCGACGTGCAGCTCGAAATGCGCATCGGCAATCCGGAGACGCTCGCGAAGGGCATCCTCGCCGGCGACCTCGATGCCGCCTTCGTGGCCGAGCCGATTGCCGCCGCACAGTTCGACCGTATGCATGCGTTCGACGAGGAGCCGGTGATCGTGTCGTCGCCACGCCACCCGCCGATCGGCCGCAAGGACAGCGCGCCGCGCGCGGTACTGGTGTTCGAGAACGGCTGCCCGCATCGCAAGCGGCTGGAAGACTGGTATGCAAAGCGCGGCGAGATACCCGAGCGCACCATCGAACTCGGCTCCTATCACGCCATGCTCGGCTGCGTAGTCGCGGGTATGGGCATCGCGCTGCTGCCGGAAAGCGTGCTGTCGACATTCCCGGAGGGCAAGCGGCTCACCGTGCATCGCCTGCCGCGCGGCGAGAACCACGCCGAGACCGTGCTGATCTGGCGCAAGGGCGCGGCTTCGCCGAACGTCCAGGCGATGCAAAAAGTGCTGCTGGACGAACGAACCACCCGCGGCCCTGCAGCTAAGCGCAAGGCATCAAGCGTTAGCGCACCGCACAATGTGAAGTAGATTTACAACCGCATTCTCCCGTGGCTAACGTCACGCCAATAAAAAGCAAACGGGAGGAGACCTTTATGTTGCGCGTTACAGCGATTGCGGCCGGATTCGTTATCGGCGTTGCGGCTCTTACGACAATCCAGCCTGCCATGAGCCAGTCTGACGGCTGGGTCACGCTGGTCGACAGCACCAAGATGGGCGACTGGGACAAGGTTGGCGACGCCAACTGGGAGATGAAGGACGGGGCACTCGCCGCCGACAAGCTGCTGTCCGGCAAGGATCTCGCTTATCTCGTCAGCAAGACGCCTTACAAGGATTTCCAGATCAAGGCCGAGTTCTGGACCGATACCGAAGCCAATAGCGGCATCTTCATCCGCTGCGATAACCCGAAGGTGATCGACGGCAAGACCTGCTACGAGGTCAACATCTTCGACAAGCGGCCCGACCCGTCCTATGGCACCGGCGCCATCGTCGATGTGGCCAAGGTCAATCCGATGCCCAAGGCGGCGGACAAGTGGAACACCTATGAGATCACGGCGAAGGGCCCGAAGCTCACGGTCATCCTGAACGGCGAAAAGACCGTCGATGTCGAGGACACCAAGCACGCCGCCGGCCCGATCGCCCTGCAATACGGCTCCGGCGTGGTGAAATTCCGCAAGGTCCAGATCAAACCGCTGTAAGCACAGCCATTCCTCAGTCCGGACGGAGCGATCCATCCGGGCTGAGCCCCTTTTACCCGCCCCGCCAAATGCTGCTATGATGGACCCAACCCTATGGAGCCCTCATGAGCTGGCAACCTTCAGAAGATCCGATCCTCGGCGACGCGCAGACCTGCGACGCGCTGGAGCTCGTGATCGTGCCGCGCACCCGCGATCTCGGCGACGGCTTTCTCGTCCGCCGTGCCCTGCCCCATGGCAAGCGGCAGATGGTCGGCCCGTTCATTTTCTTCGACCATTTCGGCCCGATGCAGTTCATCTCCGGCAAGGGCATGGACGTGCGGCCGCATCCGCATATTGGCCTGGCCACGGTGACCTATCTGTTCGACGGCGCCATCATGCATCGCGACAGCGAAGGCAATGTCCGCGAGATCCAGCCGGGCGCCATGAATCTGATGACCGCCGGAAAGGGCATCGCCCATTCCGAGCGCACCCCGGATGTGCAGCGTCGCGACGGCCAGAAGATGCTTGGTCTGCAGAGCTGGATCGCATTGCCCAAAGGCTCCGAGGAAATCGCGCCGTCGTTCCAGCATTATGCCGCGGACAGCCTGCCGACCATCACCGATACGGGCTTCACCGCACGCGTGATCGCCGGCAAGGCGTTTGGCAAAGCGTCGCCGGTGTCGATGGTGTCGCCATGGTTCTATGCCGAAGTGGCCGTTGAGGCCGGCACCAGCGTGCCGCTCGATCCCGACCATGAGGAACGTGCAGTCTATGTGGTTGATGGCGAGATCGAGATCGCCGGCGACCGCCATGAGGGGCCGCAACTGCTGATTTTCCGGCCCGGCGATGCCATCACCATCAAGGCTATCAGCAATACCCGCATGATGTTCCTCGGCGGCGACGCGCTGGAAGGGCCGAGGCATCTGTGGTGGAATTTCGTGTCCTCCAGCAAGGAGCGCATCGAGCAGGCGAAAGAGGACTGGAAAACCGGCCGCTTCGCCCATGTGCCCAACGAACACGAATTCATCCCGCTGCCGGAATAGACTTACTCCTTCATCATACCGCCGCCGGCCAGACGCCGGACGACTCTGCTTTCGAAAGACCCTGACATGACCACGATGGCCACCAGCGACCTGCCCCTCCCCAAGATCGGTCGCGGAAAGGTGCGCGATATCTATGCCGTCGGCGACGACCGCGTGCTGCTGCTGACCACCGACCGCATCAGCGCCTTCGACGTTGTCATGAACGAGACCATCCCGATGAAGGGCGCGGTACTGACCCAGATCAGCGCTTGGTGGTTCAACCAGCTCGGCGGCGTGGTCCCGCATCACATGATCTCCGCCGACGCCGACGAGATCATCGGGCAGGTGCCGGCTCTAGCAGGTCACCGCGCCGCCTTGGCCGGTCGAGCCATGCTGTGCCGCCGCACCACCGTGTTCCCGATCGAGTGCGTGATCCGCGGCTACATTTCGGGCTCGGCCTGGAAGGAATATGCCGCGAGCGGCACGCTGGCCGGCGAGAAGCTGGAAGCCGGACTGCTTGAAAGCCAGAAATTCCCTGAGCCGGTGTTCAGCCCGGCCACCAAGGCCGAGACCGGCCATGACGAGAACATCACCATCGCCCGGATGCGCGAGATCATCGGCGAGGAGGATGCCTTCACGCTCGAGAGCATGACCCGCGCCGTCTACACCCAGGGTGAAGAGATCGCCCGCGAGGCCGGCATTATCATCGGCGACACCAAGTTCGAATTCGGCAAGGAGGCCGACGGTCGCATCATCCTGATCGACGAGGTGATGACCCCGGACAGCTCCCGTTTCTGGGCCGCTGACGTCTATAGACCGGGCCAGTCGCAGCCGAGCTTCGACAAGCAGCCGCTGCGCGACTATCTCGATATCGAGCGCCGCGCCGGCCGCTGGAACGGTGAAGCCCCGCCGCCGCCGCTGCCCCCTGAGGTGATCGACGCCACCAGCAAGCGCTATTTAGAGGCTTATCGCCGCCTGACCGGCACGGAGCTGGTCATCAACTAACAAACTGACTGTCTTTCCCTCGGACTGTCATAAAAATAGTCTTGTCCGTACATCTCACCGTCGTCTACCAGAGACGGCGGCGGTTGCGCCTGTCGCGCAGCGCTCCTACAGGTTCGCGCGTGACATACTTCCGGCCCGCCCCCCTCATCGCCGTTATTGCGAAGGTTAGCCGCCCATGACTGACACCCTTGTCAGCCCGGACGTGTTGCGCGCCTGGCGCAACGACGTGTTCGGCGGCCTGATTGCCAGCGTCCTCACCATCAGCTTCGGCTTGTCCTATTCGGTGCTGATCTTCACCGGACCGCTGGCCTCGCTGCTGCCCTACGGCATCGCCGCGACCTTCATCTCTGCAAGCGTCATAGCCGCCGTGATCGCCCTTGGCAGTTCGTTCCCCTTCGCGGTCGCCGGCCCCGAGAGCTCCACCGCAGCCGTCACCGCCATCTTGGCAGCAGCCCTAGTCGAACACATCGTTACGGCCGATGCGCCGTCTGCGTTGCTCGGCCCGGTACTTATCACCCTGTCCTCGGCCACGATCATCACCGGCATCGTGCTGTGCGGCTTCGGCGTTACCCGCATGGGACGCGCGATCCGCTATGTGCCCTATCCGGTAATCGGTGGATTTCTCGGAGCCACCGCCTGCCTGATCGTCGCCGGCGCCATTCAGGTGATCACCGGCTACAAGCTGCAATGGGCGAACCTGACAAAACTCGCCAATCCGATGACGATCTACGAGTTGCTGGCCGCGGCAGCCGTGGCACTGACCATCTATGCGACCTGGCATCGGTCCCGTAAGCCACTGGGCCTGCCGATGATTCTTCTCGGGAGCGTCATAACGGCTCATCTCGTCTTCCGGATCGCAGGCGTGTCCGTGATCGAGGCCCAGGCTATGGGCTGGACCTTCGCATCGCCGCCCAAGGCCAACCTGACCTTACCCTGGGCGTTCTTCAGCGACGGTTACCCATGGCA
This sequence comes from Tardiphaga robiniae, assembly GCF_013359755.1. Lineage (GTDB taxonomy): Bacteria > Pseudomonadota > Alphaproteobacteria > Rhizobiales > Xanthobacteraceae > Tardiphaga > Tardiphaga robiniae. Next base: position 198,276 of record NZ_JABMCJ010000094.1, read on the forward strand.
AGCGCTGCCCGGACTCATCGGCAATTTCATCGCTGTGATCTTCGTGACGGCCGTGAGCACCCTGTTCAATACGACGGGCCTTGAAGTCGCCGCACATCGGGAAGCCGATATCGAACGCGAGCTCAATGCGACCGGGGCGGCCAATATCCTGGCTGGCGCGCTCGGTGGCTATGCCGGCTGCATCTCGATCAGCCGTTCGCTCCTGAATCGCAACAGCGGTGCCACGGGGCGGCTTTCGGGCCTCACCGTCGCTGCGGCAGCCGCGCTGATGCTCGTCGTCGACCCCGCGCTCCTGGCCTATATGCCGCGCTTCGTGCTCGGTGGCCTGCTGCTGTATCTCGGCCTGGAGCAACTTCATCGCTGGATCGTCGACTCCCGCAAGCGGCTGTCGCTGCTCGACTACCTGTCCCTGCTGGCAATCATCATCATTATTCTCACATGGGGGTTCGTAGCCGGAGTGCTGATCGGCATCGTGATCGGCTGCGCCACCTTTGCGCTCAGCGTATCGCGGGTATCCTCGATCAAATACGGTTTCGATGGCTCGGAATATCGCAGTTCGCTCGATCGATCACTTGAGGATCAGCGTACGCTGGCGGCGCACGGCCGCGAAATCCAGGGCCTTAACCTGCAGAGCTATTTGTTCTTCGGCTCGGCCAACCGGCTCTATCTGCATGTCAAGGCGCTGCTGCGCCGTCATCCCGAGTGCCGCTATCTCGTCTTCGACTTCAAGCTGGTGACGGGCATCGATTCGTCGGCAGCCCACAGCTTCGCCCAGATCAAGCGCATCGCCGAAGGCCACGGCACCACGCTGGTGCTCGCCAATCTTCATCCCTCAGCCAATCGCAATTTGCGCGCCAGCCTGTTCATCGATGACGCCGTGAAGGTTATGGGCGAACTCGATCATGCGCTGGAGTGGTGCGAGAACGAGGTGATCGTCAGACATCGTGGACTCGCGGAAGAAGAAGCCAACTTGCGCGACTGGTTCACCAAGATCCTGCGCACCGCCGACGATTCCGAAGAACTGATGCGACGCTGCCAGCGCGTCGAGGTCGTTGCCGGCGAGATCATCGTTCAGGCTGGCGATGCTGCCGATTCCATGCACTTCATTCTGGACGGCCGACTCGGCATCATGGTGCCGGCGGGCGATGGCAAGCTGACGCGGGTGCGCAGCCTCGGGCGTTACACGACGGTGGGCGAAATGGGCCTTGTCGCCTATGCACCGCGCAGCGCCACCATCCAGGCAGAGATCGCCAGCGTGCTGTATCTGCTGCGCGCCGACGCCTTCGAGGACATCAAGCAGAACCATCCGGCATTGAGCCAGAAACTGCTGACTTATTTCGTGTCTGTGATGGCGGAGAGGCTGGCTTTTGCGAGCCGGATGATCGCCGTGCTGCGAAGGTAAGAATAGCCGACACAGCGCATCTGAAACGGACGTCGCGATCGTCTACGAGTTGGAGCCGCCGACACCGACGGCCGAATTGGCAGGTTTCGTTGCCTTGCGGCTGGCGCGCCAGTTCTCCCACCTTTGGACAACGACAAAAAAGGTCGGAACGAACAGGACGGCAAGGCAGGTCGAGGCGAGCATGCCCGAGAATACGGTGATGCCGATCGACTTGCGGGCGTTGGCGCCGGCGCCGGTCGCGAGCACCAGCGGCAGCACGCCGAGAATGAAGGCGAAGGACGTCATCAGAATCGGCCTGAATCGCGCACGTGCAGCTGCGACCGCCGACTCCAGTAGTGGCTTGCGATCATGCACGTGCAGTTCGATCGCCACCTCAACGATCAGGATCGCGTTCTTCGCTGACAGCGCGATCAAAAGGATAATGCCGATCTGGGTGTAGAGATTGTTCTCGATCCGCAGCGCGGTGAGCACCGCCATCGGGCCAAGCAGTGACAGCGGCACGGCCAGGATCACCGAAATCGGCGCGTACCAGCTTTCATACTGTCCGGCGAGCACCAGATAGACGAGCAGCAGCGCAAGACCGAACACATAATAGAGCTGATTGCCGACGATCTTTTCCTGATACGACATCGCCGTCCACTCGAAGCCCGTTCCCGGAGGCAGCGTCTTCGCCGCGATTTGCTCCATCAATGCCATGGACTGCCCGGAGCTGTAGCCCTGTGCCGGCAGGCCGATCACCGTCGCCGTCGGATAGAGATTGTAGAGACTGATCAGCGACGGCCCCACGGCAGGCGTAATCTTCGCCACGGTGCCAAGCGGGACCATGTTGCCCTGCTGGTTGCGGACCATCAGGTTCTCGATGTCCCGGGCAGTCAGCCGGAATTTGGCATCTGCCTGTGTGTAGACCTGAAAGGTGCGGCCAAACTTGTTGAACTGGTTGACGAAGGACGAGCCCAGATAGGACGACAGGGTCGAGAACACCTGATCCGTCGTGACATGTAGGGTCTGGGTCTTGATGCGGTCGATCTCGATATCGAATTGCGGCACCATCGACCGGAACGGCGAACTGACGCGCTGCAAAGCACTCTGCGTCTCTGCATTAGCTACAATCGCGCCGGTGATCGCTTGCAGCTTGTTATAATCGGCGTTGCCATCGCGCAGTTCGATCTGCATGGCGAAGCCCGCCGCATTGCCGATGCCCTGAATGGGAGGCGGCGGGATCACCAGAATGCGCGCCTCTGGAATCACCGACAGGCTCTCGTTCAATCCAACGAACAACGAACGAAGATCCTGTCCCGGTCCGCGCTCGCTCCATTCTTTCAGGATCAGATAGGCGACACCGGCATTGGCCAGGCTGGAGCTGCTGTCGAGCGCGGAGATGCCGGCGATGGTAACCACCTGTTCCACCGCTGGCGTCTTCGCGGCCAATTCACTGACCCGATCGAGTACACGCTGAGTCCGATCCAGCGCGGCACCATCGGGCAACTGGACTGCGACCAGCAGATAACCTTGATCCTCGATCGGGATGAAGCCGGTGGGAATCCGGGATAGGCCGTAACCGCCAATACTGATCAGGATCAATGCTAGGACAACCGAGAGATTGCTGTGCGCGACCATGCGACCGATCAGAGCGGCATAGGCCCGTTCGAGCCGATCGTAGACCCTGTTGAACCCACGATAGAAAAAATTGCGCTTCTCCGGCGGCACCGGGCGGCGCAGCCACAATGCGCATTGTGTCGGCTTCAGCGTGGCCGCATTGACGGCGCTGAGCAGCGCCGTGGCCGCGATAACCAGTGCAAATTGCGCATACATGCGCCCCGTCAGCCCGGGCAGGAATGCCGCCGGCAAGAACACAGAGATCAGCACCAGCGTGATGCCGATGATCGGGGCGAACAGCTTGTCCATCGCGCTGATCGCCGCGTCGTGGCCGGACATGCCCTGCTCGATATTGTACGCCGCGCCTTCGACAACCACGATGGCATCGTCGACGACAATACCGATCGCCAGCACAATGGCAAACAGGGTCGACAGATTGATGGTGAAACCGAGCGCCGCCATCGCCGCGAAGGCGCCGATGATCGTCACCGGCACAGTGGTCGCCGGCACCAGCATCGCGCGCCAGTCCTGCAGGAAGATCAGGATGACCACCAGCACTAGCAAACCTGCTTCGAGGAGCGTCTTGTAGACCTCGTTGATCGATGCCTGGACGAATTTCGTGGTGTCGAACGGCGTGTCGTATTTGATGTCGTCGGGAAATTGCATGGCCAGCGCCGCCATCTTCTTCTCGACAGCCTTCTCCACCTCGAGCGCATTGGCGCCCGGCGACTGGAATACGCCAATGCCGACGGCCGGCTTCTGGTTGAGCGAAAAGATCTGGCTGTAGGTCTGCGCACCCAATTCGACGCGTCCGACGTCACGGACCCGGGTGACATCGCCATTGTCGCCGGTCTTGACGATGATGTCCTCGAATTCACCGGGATCATCCAGCCGCCCGTTGATATTCAGTGTGTACTGGAAGGCCCGCCCCGCGGGCGTCGGCGGCATGCCGATCTGCCCCGCAGAAACCTGCTGGCTCTGCTGCTGGATGGACTGGATGATATCCTGCGGCATCAGCCCGCGCACTTGCAGCTTGCTCGGATCCAGCCATATCCGCATCGAATACTGGCCGGCGCCGAACACCGTCACATTGCCGACCCCCGACAGACGCGACAACTCGTCCCGGATGTTGATCGTGGCGTAATTGCTCAGAAACAGGCTGTCATAGGTCGCCTTCGGCGACGTCAGTGTCACGAACAACAGGATCGCCGTCGATTTCTTCTGAACGGTCACGCCCTGATTCTGCACGGCGGTCGGCAGCGACGACAGCGCGCTCGATACGCGGTTCTGCACCAGCACCTGCGCAAAATTCAAATCGGTGCCGATCTTGAACGTGACCGTGAGTGAATAGGTGCCATCCGCTGCGCTGTAGGACTGCATATAGAGCATATCCTCGACGCCATTCACCTGCTGCTCGATCGGCAGCGCCACCGTGTCGACGATGGTCTTGGCGCTGGCGCCGGGATAGCGCGTCGTCACCTGGACGGTCGGCGGCACCACGTCCGGATATTGTGCGACTGCGAGGCCATAGAGCGAGACGCCGCCGATCAGGATCATCAGCAACGCGATGACATTGGACAGGACCGGCCGCTCGATGAAGAACTTCGAAATCATGGCCTGTCCTATTTGGTCGGGGTCGGCGCTTCGATCTTTCTCAGTTGCGGATCGACCTTCTGCCCCGGAATGGCACGCAGCAGGCCTGCAATGACGATGCGATCATCCGGCTTCAGACCGCTTTCAATTACGCGAAGCTCACCTTCCAGCGGGCCGGTGACGACCTTGCGCTGCTCGATGACATTGTCGCCATTCACGACCAGCACATAACGCCCGGCCTGATCGCTGCCGAGCGATACATCCGGCACCAGCAGGGCGTTGTCCTGCTGGTCGATAGGCACGCGCACGCGAACATAAAAACCCGGCAACAGGATGCGATCCGGATTTGGCAAAACACCTCGCACCGGCAGCGTACCCGTCGACTGGTTGATGGTCGGCGAGATGTAGTCGATCTGGCCCTTGTGCGGAAAACCAGTCTCGGTCTGCAGTCCGATCTCGATCGGCAGCTGCCTGAGATCGTTCACCGTCAGCCCGCGTCGCCGGGCTTCATCCCGGATGCGCAGAACGTCCTGTTCGTTGACGTTGAAATTCACATAAATCGGATCGAGCTGCACGATCGTCGCAAGCTGGGTCGGCGACGCGACACCAACCAGTTCGCCAACCGACACCAGATGTGCGCTGACGATGCCGTCAAATGGCGCAATGACATTCGTATAACCGTAATTGACGGCCGCGATTTTAGTGTTGACTTGCGCCTGCTGCAGATTGGCTTGTGAATTTTCTCGTGTCGCCGTCGACTGCTCGAGCGTTGACTGCGCAACAACCTGCCGGGATACGAGGTCCGACTGGCGCTTGAAATCCGATTCCGCCTGCTTTGCAGACGCCTGCGCACCGGCTTCCGCAGCCTGCGCCTGTTCAAGCTTCAACTGGTATGTCTCAGGCTCGATCGTGAACAGCGTGGTGCCTTGCTTGACGAAGGAGCCGTCCTGGTAGTTGATCGACTGCAGAACGCCCTGAACGCGCGCCACGAGATCGACATTCTTGATCGGTGCTGTATTGCCTGTCGCTTCGAGGAAGCGCGTGATGCCGCGCTGCACAGGGACCGCCACCTCAACTTTCGGCGGCGGTGGCTGCACGAAAGTGTTTTGCTCGCAGGCACTTAAAAAGAGACTCGCCAGCGCGATGCTTGAAACACGCATGACCGTGACATGCTGCAGCTGCTCAATGCGGGTTTTCGGTCCAGATGAACAGGCGCGCACAAATCGCATTGTCCTGCCTCAATCAAAAGACTCTCAAAAAAAGCCTTGGCCAAAAACGACAGCCGCCCGCATCAATAGCAACAATCCACTTGTAGTGAAACCGAAACCGTAAAATGATGTCGGACCGAAGTTGTTTTGCGAATGCCTTTCAGAACTCACGCTTCTTGAAGATTTTACGCAGTTGCCCTGACTAACCGGGCGGTAGCAACGAGGATTTCAGCGATGAATTTCATGTTCGGCTTGGCCGCGCGATATCGCGTATCGATGGCTACTATCATTCTAATCGCAATCGCGAGCCCCACCTTTGCGCAAGCGCCGAGCCAGGCGCAGCGTGACGCGATCAAGACGCAGTGTCGCTCGGATTACATCGCGCATTGCTCAAGCGTTCCTCTTGGTGGAGAAGCGTCGCTGCAATGCCTGCAAAAGAACATGGCTAGTCTTTCTGCGGGATGTGCGGGCGCGGTGCGCGCAGTTCAGGCGCCAACTGCGGCACCGAAGGCCACCGCGCCAACGCCTGCTGCAGCGCCCAAGACAGAAGCAACACCACCGGCTACCAAGCCCGCGCCCGCCACTGCTGCACCAAAGGCGGCAGTGAAAAGCACAGCCCCGCCACCTGCTGCGGCAGCCACAACCGCTGCGCCTGCCGCCGCCGCTGCTCCTGCAGCCATCGTGCTGCGGCCGATGCGGCCACGCGAAGAATTGCTTGTGATGAGATCAGCATGCGGTGGCGACATCAGATCGCTCTGCGGCGGCATAGCGCCTGGTGGCGGCCGCATCGTGCAATGCCTGGCCAGCAACAGCGCATCACTTTCGCCGGCTTGCACCAGCGTTCTTGCGCCATTCGCTCAACGATGAACACGATGCGCCCGGCAATAGGCGGGATCACTCTCCACGGAAGGCCAAAATCAACTGGATCAACCGGACAGACAGAATGACGTAACAGAGCGACATGATGATCTGAAGCGCCACGTGCCATTCCAACTTTGCGAGCTTGTAGAGGCCATCGAGGAAATTCAGCAGCAACAAAACAATTCCGAACAGCATGACACCGCGACCGACAAGACCGTGGCGCAAATATCCAAACAGGACGATCAGGGGCTCATTGCTCGACACATGCGCCCCGGCCGAGATGATCAAAGTGCCAATCACCATCTTTTCGACGTGACTGAATATTTCCTTTGAGGCGGGCTCGATATGTCGACCGTGAAAAGTAAGCCACCTGGTTCTGAAATCCGACATGCTTTCTCCTGTTGAGATCAACACCGGGCGAAATCGTCCCATCGCATGTTTCTGGTCGGCAAGTATTTGTATTTAGGAGATTGAATAAACGTTCTGTCGGATCGAGACGCAAGGCGGCTTCGCAAGATTTCTCATTGACCACGCAGCCTTTCGTCTCCTGCGAACTACTCTTTGCGCGTGAAGCCACATCTCATTTGCTTGCTTTTTAACTTCGCCTACTGAAGCCCACGAACCTTTCTTCGTTTGTTTTGCCAACCAACACAGCCGGGAGATCACCATGCGTACTTTCTTAATGATGGTTGCAGCCGTTCTCGCATTCGGCACGACGATGACGTTTGAAGCCACCGACGCCAACGCCGTCGTCTGCGCACGCGGCGTTTACCGTGCCGGCTGCGCCGGCTATCGTGGCGCCGCGGTGGTGCGCCGCCCGGTGGCGGTCGCGTGCCGCACCGTCTGGGTCAATGGCGTGCGCGTACGTCGCTGCTACTGAGCGACGCTGGCTTGGCCAGCCCAAATGCAAATGCCCGGCACATCTAGCGAAGCTTGCTTCGCGCTGGCCGGGCATGACGCATAATGAATTTTAATTGGGTCGGAGGTGACGCCTCAGATCCCTGACATCATGATGTATTTGATCTCAACATATTCTTCCATGCCGTGATGCGAGCCTTCGCGGCCCAAACCCGACTCCTTCACACCACCGAACGGAGCGACTTCGGTGGTGATGAGGCCGGTATTAACGCCGACCATGCCGGACTCCAGCGCTTCCGCAACACGCCAGACACGGCCGAGATCACGCGAATAGAAGTACGATGCCAGACCGAACGGCGAGGCGTTGCACATGGCGATGACGTCGGCTTCGTCCTTGAAGCGGAACACCGGCGCCAGCGGGCCGAAGGTTTCTTCCTGCGAGACCAGTGCATCCGATTTCACATTGGCGAGCACCGTCGGCTCGAAGAACGTGCCGCCGAGCGCATGGCGCTTGCCGCCGGTGACGATCTTGGCGCCGCCCTTTACCGCATCGGCGATGTGGCGCTCGACTTTCTCGACGGCTTTCTCGTTGATCAGCGGACCCTGGGTGATGCCCTGTTCGGTGCCGTCGCCGACCTTCATCGCCGCGACCTTCTTCGACAGCTTCTCGACGAACTGATCGTAGATGCCATCCTGCGCATAGAGGCGGTTGGCGCAGACGCAGGTCTGGCCCATGTTGCGATATTTCGAGACAATCGCGCCTTCCACGGCGGCATCGATGTCGGCATCGTCGAACACCACGAAGGGTGCGTTGCCGCCGAGTTCGAGGCCGAGCTTCTTCACGCCGACCGAAGCCTGCCTGTAGAGGATCTTGCCGACATTGGTGGAGCCGGTGAAACCGACGAAGCGCACCGCAGGATGTTCGCAGAGCACGAGGCCGATCGCCGATGCGTCGCCGGTGATGATGTTCAGCACACCCTTCGGCACGCCGGCACGCTCGGCGAGTTCAGCCAGCGCGAGCGCCGACAGCGGCGTCTCGTTGGCAGGCTTGATCACCACGGTGCAGCCGGCGGCCAGCGCCGGCGACACTTTGCGGGTGATCATGGAGTTCGGGAAATTCCACGGCGTGATGGCGCCGCAGACGCCGATCGGCTGCTTGATGGCGAGGAGCCGGGCATCGGCACGCTGGGTCGGGATGGTCTCGCCATAGACGCGGCGGGCTTCCTCGGCGAAGAATTCGATATAGGCGGCGCCGATATCGACCTCGCCCAGCGCTTCGGCCAGCGGCTTGCCCTGCTCGGTGGTCAGGATCAGCGCGAGATCCTCGCGGTTGGCGATGATCAGCTCGAACCACTTGCGCAGGATGTTGGAGCGCTGCTTGGCGGTGAACTTGGCCCAGGCCGGAAACGCCTTTTCGGCGGCCTCGACAGCCTGCGTCGTTTCCTTGGCGCCCATATTGGGCACCTTGGCAATTTCAATCTCATTGACCGGATTGGTCACCGAGGTCTCGCCGGTGCCGACCCAGGCGCCGTCGATGTAGCACTTGTCGCGCAGCAGCGAGGGGTCCTTGAGGCGATCGCGCAGCGAAGGGGCGGTGGACTGGCGTGCGGCTGAGGTCGGTGACATGGGCGGTTCTCCTGCGGAAAGTGTCGCGAACGTATAGCCGCGGACTTGTAGAGGAGTATAGGCCCGAAAGCGCCCCTTGGCGGCGAATGGCAGCTATCGCCCGCAGGGGTATTTAACGCCCGAATTCAACAGTCGCAGAACGCCGCAAGCCCGATCAGGCCGCGCCGCGCATATAGGTCTCGCGCCGATCGATCATTCGCTCGAAAGCGATGCGGGCGTTGGCACGGGTGGTCGTGGAGAAGGTGCGGTATTCCAGCTCCGGCAGCATCGCTGCGTCACTGCGACCGAACCAGGAAATAAACGATTTGGGCGGGGCCGAAATCTTCGCCAGCGCCTGCGCCAGATTTTCAGCGGCATCGAAAGCGAACAGGGCGCCGGTCTGCGCCACGCGAACTTCGAAAATTCCTGGACCGATCGGGGCCTCGATGCTCTCGCCACGGGAAGCGCGGGGATAATGTTTCCAGTCGGTCCAGTTCGCAATCATCGTCGGTCTCCGCAGCTGACACGCTGCATTAGGTACTCATGGTCTTACGGATTAGTGTCGGAAAGCGCTTTGACGTTCACGTCATTTTTTGAACACAGCGGCGCCAATTTCGTTCCAAGGCACGATCAAACTCGCTCCCAAGCCTGATATGGTTCCCCTCAAATGCTAAAACCAGCGCAAATGTAATCACATCCGCGAGACCCACGACCTCGCGCCCAAGTTGAATGTCCGCGCCGGAAATCGGTAAGATCAAGAAAACCGGAGAGGAAACGGATGTCAGTTCAAGTCGAGATTGACCGGATTCTGCAGCAGGCCAGCGAAAGAGGTGCCATTCCCGGTGCCGTGGCTGTAGCTGCGACGCGGAGCGAGGTTATCTACGAGGGGGCGCTGGGCAAGCGTGACGCATCCAAAGATACCACCATGACGCCGGACAGCGTGTTCTGGATCGCATCCATGACCAAGGCGATTACGGCTGCTGCAGCAATGCAGCTGGTGGAGCAGGACAAATTGACGCTGGATGCACCGCTGGCGACCGTGCTTCCGGACCTCGCGGAGACGCAGGTGCTGGATGGTTTCGACAGCGAAGGCACTCCGAAACTACGTCCGCCGCGCCAACCGATCACCTTGCGGCATCTGCTGACCCACACCGCCGGTTTCTGCTACGACATGTGGAACGGCGACATGGTGCGCTATCTCGAGACAACCGGCATTCCGCCGTTTCGCTCCGGACTGAACGCGGCCATGAAGGTGCCGATCATGCGCGATCCCGGGACCCGCTGGGAATACGGCACCAATATCGACTTCGTGGGCAAGGTCGTCGAGGCCGTCAGCGACGAACGCCTTGACGCCTATTTCCAAAACCATTTGCTGGCGCCGCTTGGGATGACCGACACCGCCTTCGTGATTGGCGGCGACCAGCGCAAGCGCCTTGTTGCCATGCACAGCCGCGGCGTTGACGGTGCACTGACCCCGATCCCGTTCGAGATCAAACAGGATCCGGAATTCTTCGCCGGTGGCGGGGGGCTCTATGGCACCGCCCCCGACTACATCAAGTTTACGCAAATGATGCTGAATAACGGGACCGGCAACGGCAATCGGATATTAAAGCCAGAGACCGTCGCGCTGATGAGCCAAAACCACATCGGCGAACTCAACATGACGCCGATGGCTTCAGCGGTACCGACCGTCAGTAACAATGTCGACTTCCTTCCGGGCATCGACAAGAAATACGGGCTCAGCTTCATGATCAATACGGCGCAGTCAGCCGAAGGCCGCAGCGCTGGCAGCCTTGCCTGGGCCGGCCTCGCTAACACCTACTACTGGATAGATCCAGCGCGAGATATCACCGGCGTCATCATGATGCAGGTGCTGCCGTTTGCGGATTCGACTTGTTTGAAGGTGTTTTCGGATTTCGAACGCGCGGTGTATGCGGGATTGGACGCGAAGAAGGCGGCGTGAGAGCCGCGATGCGCTGATCTCTCACCACGTCATGGCCGGGCTTGACCCGGCCATCCACGACTTTCCTCTCTTGCCAAGACGTGGATGCCCGGCACATCTAGCGAAGCTCGCTTCACGCTGCCGGGCATGACGACAGAGAAGAAAACCCAAGAAATGCAGCCTTAAACCGGCAACCCGTTCTTGCCCGCAAGGTCCTTCAGCGAAACCTGGGGACGCGCGCCGATATGCTGGATGACTTCGGCAGCGGCCATCGCGCCGAGCTTGCCGGCATTCTCATACCCGGCGTTGCGCACCAGGCCGAACAGGAAGCCCGCTGCGAACAAATCGCCAGCGCCTGTCGTGTCGACGAGCTTCTCGATCTTGTGTGCAGGGACCGCAACGATGCCATCGCCCGATGTCACGACACAGCCCTTCTCGCTGCGGGTGACGACGCCGAGCTTGGTGTCCTGGCCGAGCTGCTTGAGCGCCGCATCGAAATCCGTGGTTTCGTAAAGCGAGGTCAGCTCGGCCTCGTTCGCGAAGATGAGATCGACGGTGCCCGAACGCATCAGGTCGAGAAACTCGGCACGATAACGACCAACGCAGAACGCGTCCGACAGCGTCAATGCGACCTGACGCTTGGCGTCATGGGCGATCTTCGAGGCCTTCACGAAGGCTTCCTTGGCGCTGGCGGGGTCCCACAAATAACCTTCGAGATAGACGATCGACGAGGCCGCGACTGCAGCGGCATCGATATCGTCGGGCATCAGATCCTGCGCGGCACCGAGATAGGTGTTCATGGTGCGCTCGCCATCGGGCGTCACCAGGATGTAGGAACAGCCGGTGGCCGGACCGCCGGTGGCGGGTTTGGTGTCGAACGCAACGCCGGCCGCACGGATGTCGTGGGTATAGAGCGTGCCGATCTGGTCATCCTTGACCTTGCCGACATAGGCCGCGCGGGCGCCGAGGCTGGCGAGGCCGACGATGGTATTGGCGGCCGAACCGCCGGACATTTCGGTGGCAGGGCCCATCGCCTTGTAGATCGCAGTGGCGCGGGCTTCGTCGATCAGCGCCATACCGCCCTTGGTCATCTCATGCGCGGCGAGGAACTTGTCATCGGCCTGCACCAGCACATCGAAAATCGCGTTGCCGATTCCGAGCACGTCATATTTTGCTGAGGTCATTAAGAATATCCCGTTGCGGCAATTGCGATGAGGTTGAAAATCCGTTTCAACTCGTCTCGCGGTCGCCCAAGTTGTCGGTAAAGGCCGGTTTGATGGCTGCAGCGACTATCACGTTCTGCCCCGCGCCAGCAAGGACAGCCCCTTACGATGGTTCTATGATCCGTTCCATCCTGACCGTTTCCACGGGCACTTTGGCATCGCGATTGTTGGGCTTTGCCCGCGACGCAATGGTGGCTGCGCTGCTCGGTGCAGGCCCGATCGCGGATGCTTTTCTGGTCGCATTTCAGCTCGTCAACGTGATCCGGCGGCTGCTCACCGAGGGCGCGCTGAACGCGGCGCTGATTCCGGCTTGGCTGCGCATCCAGACGACGCAGGGCGCTGTCGCAGCCACAGCTTTTGCGGGTCGTGTGCTCGGCACCATTAGCGTTGCGCTGATCGTCGCGACGATCCTGATCGGCTTTGCGATGCCGCTCGTGATCGCAATGCTTGCCCCGGGTTTCGTCGGCCAGCCGACGCTGCAGCTCGCCGTCGAGAATGCGCGATTGATGCTGCCCTATCTGGCCTTTGCCGGCCCCGTCACTGTCATGATGGGACTGCTGAACGCGCAACAACGCTTCGCGGTGACCGCATTTTCGCCGCTGCTCTTCAACATCGCCCTGATCGCCGTCATGGCCCTACTGCTGGTGTGGCGGCAAGAGCCAGACACTGCCGCTATGGCCATGGCGGCCACTGTGGGCATTGCCGGGCTGCTACAATTGCTGATGCTGGTCTTGCGGAAATCTGGCGGCAATCTTGCGGCGCCTTTGCGGCTGTCGCTCGATGGCGAGATGCGCGGCTTCTTCCGCAAGGCGTTGCCTGGCATGGTCGCCAATTCCGGGCCGCAGCTTCTCATCGTCACCGGCGCAATCATCGCATCGACGACTCCGGCTGCCGTATCGTGGCTGTATTTCGCGAACCGCCTGATTGAACTGCCGCTCGGCATCGTCGGCACGGCCATGGGCACTGTGCTGGTCCCCGCATTGACGCGCGCCGTGCGATCAGACGATCAAGCCGCCATCACGCAGGCGGAATCGCGCGGGCTTGAACTCGCGATCGGTCTCGCATTGCCGGCTACGCTCGGACTGATGATATTGAGCCATCTCATCGTGCAGTGTCTGTTTCAACACGGCGCGTTCGGCGCGAGCGACACGGTCTCGACTGCAAGTGCGCTGATATGGTTGGCGCTGGGCTTGCCCGCTCAGGTGCTCGTGAAAGCCTTGTCGCCGGCCTTCTTCGCACGCGAGGACACGACGACGCCGCTGCTGGCGACGCTCGTCGGTTTGGTAATCGCAATCATCTTCGCACTGGTTTTGAATAGGCCATTCGGTGCGAGCGGCATCGCAGCGGCGATCGCTCTGGCTGCGTGGGGCAGCGCGATCTTTTTGATCGTCCGGAGCGCAGCAGCTTTCGGCTTCTCCCCCGACCATGATGCAAGACGCCGACTGCCGATCATTGTCCTGTCGTCGCTGACCATAGGCGGCCTGCTATGGCTCGCCGCGCATATTGCCTTGCCCTGGACGGCGCAGGCCCACGGTCTGGTACGAGCGAGCTTGCTCGGCCTCCTGATCGTTGGCGGGCTGGCAATCTACGCCGCGTTACTGACGCTGACGGGGGCCGTGCGCTGGGCCGAGGTCCGCGGCGCCCTCAAGCGATCACCGGCGGCCGGCTAGGGCAGATTGGCAATGGACGCCGCCTGGCGCCTATGGCAAGTCACGCCCCTTGGCCCGCATTCCACCACGGGCGCACAGGAACTAGACGATGGCTTTTACTCAACGGGTTTTTTCGGGCGTCCAGCCGACGGGCAATCTGCACCTCGGCAACTATCTCGGCGCGATCGTGAATTTCGTCAAACTGCAGGAGACGCATAATTGCATCTACTGCGTGGTCGATATGCATGCCGTCACCGTGCCGATCTCCGTTTGGGGCGGGCCCGATGAATTGCGCCGCAACACCCGTGAAGTGACTGCGGCCTTCATCGCCTCGGGCATCGATCCAAAGAAGCAGATCATCTTCAACCAGAGCCAGGTCTCCGGCCACGCCGAGCTGGCCTGGATTTTCAATTGCGTCGCTCGCCTCGGCTGGCTGAATCGCATGACCCAGTTCAAGGAAAAGGCCGGCAAGGACCGCGAAAACGCGTCTGTGGGTCTCTACGACTATCCGGTGCTGATGGCTGCGGACATTCTGCTGTATCGCGCCACGCACGTTCCGGTCGGCGAGGACCAGAAGCAGCATCTCGAACTGTGCCGCGACATCTCGCAGAAGTTCAACAACGACTTCTCCGAATCCATCGCAGCGCAAGGGCATGACGGCCCTTACTTCCCGATGCCGGAGCCTGTCATCACCGGACCGGCGACTCGGGTGATGAGCCTGCGCGACGGCACCAAGAAGATGTCGAAGTCGGACGCGTCAGACAATTCGCGCATCAACCTCACGGACGATGCAGACACGATCGCGCAGAAGATCCGCAAGGCGAAGACCGATCCGGAACCATTGCCGTCGGAAGAGAAGGGCCTGGAGCCGCGTCCCGAGGCCGATAATCTCGTCGGCATCTATGCGGCACTGTCCAATCGGTCGAAGGCTGACATTCTCACAGAATTCGGCGGCGCGCAGTTTTCGGGCTTCAAATCGAGCCTTGTCGATCTCGCTGTCGAAAAACTGTCACCTATCGCCGGCGAGATGAAGCGGCTGACGACATCCGATCTGACCTATGTCGATCAGGTTCTGGCCGATGGCGGCGAACGCGCCGGCGTCATTGCCGCCGAAACCATCAAGTCCGTGAAGGACATCATCGGCTTCGTCCACAAGCGGTAAATTCGCTATCGCATTCCTTTTCTCTGCCACAATCGACGCGACGCAAGTCATCCTTGCGTCGCGCTTGTCGAACGCCGCTGCGCCGTGGCAGCATGACACGATTGCCAAGCCGCTCACATTCTGGCGCATCAGACACGCCACAGCATCGGGACATGCATGAGCACCCAGCGACGTAGTTATGAAAGCGGCCACAAGCCGAAATGCCTCGTGGTCGTCGATGACAGCGAGGAATGGGATCGCGCAGTATATTACGCCAGTCGCTGGGCCATTCGTGTCGGTGGCGGCGTGGTAATGCTGCGCATTATCGACACTGAAGATCGCAACCAGCAATGGCTCGGCGTTGCCGACGTCATGAAGGCCGAAGCCGAAGAAGGCGCCAATGCCGCGCTGGACCGCGCCTCGGGCCGCGCCAATGGCATCGCCGCCATCACCCCTGAACGCGTGATCCGCGAGGGTGATCCCACCGAGCAAATCCTCGACGTAATCGACAAGGACGTCGACATTTCCATGCTGGTGCTGGCTGCCTCAGCCGGCGCGGAAGGCCCCGGCCCGATCGTCACCATGATGGCCAAGCTGGTCGGCTCGTTTCCGGTGCCGGTCGTCATCGTGTCGGGCGCCCTGAGCGACCTCGACATCGACGCCCTGTCGTAACCACCCTTTCGGACGGCTAAGGGACTGCGAAATAGGCCAAATTCGGCGATTTCGCGCCTTGATCGTGCGTTTTTCGTCGCCATCTGCTAGGGGATACTCACGCGCCGGCCTTGAACCGGCGACGCAGGAGAGACCGATGTTCATCCAGACCGAAGCTACCCCCAATCCCGCCACGCTGAAGTTCATTCCCGGCCGCGACGTGCTCGACAGCGGCACCATGGAATTCACCTCACCGGAAGCCGCAACGCGTTCGCCGCTGGCCGAAAAGCTGTTCGCCGTGAAGGGCGTCACCAGCGTGTTCTACGGCTCCGACTTCGTCACCGTGACCAAGGACGACAGCGACTGGCAGCACCTCAAGCCGGCGATCCTCGGCGCCATCATGGAGCACTACATGTCCGGCACGCCGCTGATGGCCGACGGCAGCGTGAAGGGCGACGTGATCTCCGACGACGAGGCAGAATTCTTCAATGAGGAAGACGCCGAGACGGTCGATACGATCAAGGACCTGATCGAGACCCGCGTGCGCCCCGCCGTGGCCAATGACGGCGGCGACATTACTTTCCGCGGCTTCAAGGACGGCATCGTCTATCTGAACATGAAGGGGTCGTGCGCCGGCTGCCCGTCATCGACAGCGACCCTGCAGCACGGCATCCAGAACCTGCTGAAGCACTTCGTGCCGGACGTTGTCGAAGTCCGCCCGATGTAAGTTCGGTCGCACCGCGACACATAAAAATGCCCGGGACAATCCCGGGCATTTTCGTTTCTGGAACCAGCCTTCGTTTAGCGGCCGATACTTGCGGCTTCTTCTGCGGCCCGCTGCATGCTCGATGACATTTCGTTCGTCACCGTGCTCTGCTCTTCGACGGCGGCCGCCGTTGCGGTGACATATTCGCTGACGTTCTGGATCTCCTGCTTGATCGCGTTCAGCGCATCGACCACATCGCTCGAAATGCCATTGAGGCTGCCGATCTCGCTGGCGATCTTATCGGTCGCCTGCTTGGCCTGGTTGGCCAGATTTTTTACCTCCGATGCAACGACCGCAAAGCCACGACCGGCTTCGCCGGCACGCGCCGATTCGATGGTGGCATTCAGCGCCAACAAGTTGATTTGTCCGGTGATGTTGCCAATCAGCTCGACGATCCCGCTCATCGCCTGCGCTGCCGTGCTGAGACGCTGCGCTTGATCGTCCGCCAACTCGACCTTGCCCACGGCAGACATCGCCGTGGTCTTTGATTTCATCATCGCTTCAGAGATTTCGCGCACCGACGCGTTCAGTTCCTCGGCGCCGGCGGCGACCGATTCCATCATCGCCCGCACGCGTTCGCTCTTCATGCGCGCGATCACCTGCGCCGTGGTGTCGGTGGCATACTTCACGACCTTGTAGGGCTTGCCATTGAGGTCGAGGATCGGATTGTACGAAGCCTGTATCCAGACTTGTTTGCCGCCCTTACCGATCCGCTGGTACTCCGCCGCCTGATAGTTACCCCGCTTGAGCGCCGCCCAGAATTCGCGATAGTCCGCACCGTCGCGCTCATTCGGCACAACGAACATACTGTGGTGCTTGCCCTGTATTTCCGAGAGCGCGTAGCCGAGCACGCCCAGAAAATTCTCGTTGGCGCTGAGAACGATGCCATCCATGCTAAATTCGATCACGGCCTGCGACTTGCCGATGGCCTCGATCTGACCTGAGAAATTCGCCGTGCGCAGCTTCTGTTCGGTAACGTCTGACGCGAACTTGACTACCTTGATTGGCCGGCCTGTCTCATCAAGGATTGGATTGTAGGTCGCGAGAATCCAGACCTCTTTGCCGTTCTTGCCGATCCGCTTGTATTCGGCGGCCTGATATTCACCACGATTGAGGCTGGCCCAGAATTCGCGATAGGCCGCGCCGTCGCGAGTTGCAGGATCGACAAACATGCTGTGATGTTTGCCTTCGATTTCCGCGAGATTGTAACCCATGACATTCAAGAATAAGTCATTGGCCGTGACAATCGTCCCATCGAGCTTGAACTCGATGACAGCCTGCGAACGACCGATGGCTGCGATCTTGCCGGCATCGTCCATGCTGCGGATTTTCACTGCAGTTGTATCCATGGCAAACTTGACGATTTTCAGGGGCTTGCCATCATTCCCCAGGATCGGGTTGTAGGAACCCTGGATCCAGACCTCCTTGCCACCTTTGCCGAGACGCTTGAACTCGCCGGCCTGGTACTCGCCGCGATTGAGGTTATTCCAGAACGCGCGATATTCCGCGCTGCTCTTCATTTCCGGCGTCACGAACATGCTGTGGTTCTTGCCGACGATTTCTTCCAGCGTATATCCAAGGGCGGACAGAAAGTTTGGATTGGCTCCGAGGATCGTGCCGTCAGCGCTGAACTCGATCACGGCTTGCGATTTTTTGATCGCTGCCGCCAGGGCCCGCCCCTCGCGCGCCTCTGAACTGCTCAACCAATGCAGCATCGGATCGCCTCCCATAAATATAATCGTATCCAAAAATTAGACGAATAATTTCAGCCCGCATGAAAGCCACACGCATCCGCGAAATGTCGCTTCCAAACGGTATGCTTATCTCATCGATCTCCGAAGAATTTATTAAGTGAAGCTTTTAACCAGAGTGAAACTGAAGCTGTTCCACGAGCCCATTTCGCTCACGGGAACTTTCGTGGTCTCGCTATCGTATCTTGTGAAATATCTTTATGAGAAAGCGAGTAGTGGATGCACGCCAAAGCTGCCGCCCTCTCCGGCAGCAAAGCGAATCACAGCACCATTGCGCGTGGAGCGATATTCTGCGAGTGGCAGGCGCAAACCCTCGCAAGCCGTGGTAGCGTCTCTTTTATGTTGATCCTTGCCATTGATACCGCCCTCGATGCCTGCGCCGCAGCCATCCTCGACACCCGCACCAGCAAGCTCATTGCGCATGAGTCCATGCCGATGAAGCGCGGTCATGCCGAGGCACTGATGCCCTTGCTCGGGCGCGTCATGGCAGGCTCTGGCATCGCCTTCGCCGACCTCGACCGCATTGCCGTCACCACCGGCCCCGGCAGCTTTACCGGGCTGCGCGTTGGCCTGTCGGCGGCACGCGGCATCGGCCTCGCGGCCAGCAAGCCCGTGGTCGGCATCACCACACTGACGGCCTATGCGGCACCCGTCGTCAGTGAGAACATGGATGCGCCTGTCATCGCCGCCATCGATGCGCGGCATGACCATGTCTATTTCCAGGTCGTCAGCGGCAACGGCACCTCGTTGGTGCGGCCGGGCGTCATCCCCATCCACGAGGCCCTTGAGGCCGCGCAGTTCGGCGCACCGTATCTGGTCGGCAATGCCGCAGAGATCCTGGCCGCGCGCTGGCCGTCCGATGCACCGGCGCCGCTGCGCGTCGATATGCAACCTGCTCCCGAAATCTCATGGGTGGCATGGCTCGGTGCCGCCGTGAATCCGGAGACCGCGCTGGCGCGTCCCTATTATCTGCGCGCACCCGATGCCAAGCCGCAAAGCAGCCTGATGCAGCAGGCTGCACTAGCCGCATCATGATGCCGGCCTGGTGGCTGCGCCTGTTCGGCCGCGGCAATGCTGTGGTCGAGCCCGCGACGTTGCGCGACGCGCGACAACTCGCGCAGTTGCATGCCGCGTCCTTCCATCGCGGCTGGGGTGCCGGGGAATTCGAGCAGATGCTGCGCGAACAAAACACCCTCGTGCATCGGCTGAAACTGCGCGGCCGCCTCATCGGCTTCGCCGTCTCACGAATCGCCGCCGACGAAGCCGAGATTCTCTCCATTGCGGTGTCGCCCGCTCATCGCGGCCGCGGCCTGTCGCGCGACCTGTTCCTCACCCATCTCGGCCATCTGGCCGGTCGCGGCGTGCGTACCGTGTTCCTCGAAGTTGAGGAAAACAATCAACCGGCGCGGCGGCTTTATGACAGAACCGGCTTCGCAGTCGCGGGACGCCGCGAACGCTATTACAAGGAAGCGGATGGAGCGGAATTGAATGCTCTGGTGATGCGGCGCGACTTGTCCTGACGCCTGCGGAGTGGCAAAAGAAGCCACGATGGGATCCGGATCATGACTGCACTGAAATCATCTGCGATGAAGTCTGCTGGTATCGAGGCGCGCTGCGCCGCGACCGGCATGCGCATGACGGAGCAGCGCCGCGTGATTGCGCGCGTTCTGGCGGAAGCCGACGATCATCCCGATGTCGAGGAACTGTATCGCCGCTGCGTTGCGGTGGATGACAAGATCTCGATCTCGACGGTGTATCGCACTGTGAAGCTGTTCGAAGACGCCGGCATCATCGAGCGTCATGATTTTCGCGAAGGCCGCGCGCGCTACGAGACGATGCGTGACAGCCATCACGATCATCTGATCAACTTGCGTGACGGCACCGTTATCGAATTCACGTCTGAAGAAATCGAGAAATTGCAGGCTGAAGTCGCCGCGAAGCTCGGTTACAAGCTGGTCGATCACCGGCTGGAGCTGTACTGCGTACCGCTCGACGAGGACAAAACCACCAAGTGAGCGAATCAACCAAGTGAGTTCAGTTTCTTCGCGCTTCGATCTCGTCATCTTCGATTGTGACGGCGTGCTCGTCGACAGTGAGTCCCTCGCCTGCGTCGTCCACGCAGATGTCCTGACGCAGTTCGGTTATCCCATCACCGCCGATCAGGTGCATGAGCGTTTCCTCGGCCGGTCCGCGCGCGAGGCGCGCCTGGAAGTCGAGACCGAGCTCGGCCGCGTGCTACCCGATGACTACACCGCGACGCTGAGAGCCACGATCGACGAGGTATTCGGCGCAAAATTGCAGCCGATCCCGCATATCGCAGAGACGCTGGCAATATTGTCACACCCGGTTTGCGTGGCGTCCTCGGGCACACCGACACGCATTCGCAGCAGCCTCACTACGACCGGGCTGCTCGACCGTTTCGATCCGCATCTGTTTTCCGCTCTGCAGGTCGAGCGCGGCAAGCCGCAGCCCGATCTGTTTTTGTTCGCCGCCGCGCAGATGAATGCCGTGCCGGAGCGCTGCGTGGTGATCGAGGACAGCATTCCCGGCGTTACGGCGGGCATCGCAGCCGGCATGACCGTATTCGGCTATCACGGCGGCGGCCACTGCAGCCCGACCACCGCCGCAGCCCTGACGGCCGCTGGAGCCCATCTCGTATTCGACGATATGCGGCAGCTCCCTGGCCTGGTGGCCAGGGGCGCACTGGCTGGCGAGCCCGTCGGCCTCGCCTAAGCCATTGCGAGCACTTATATTTTGCAGAAATGCTGGATTTTCCGGACGTTAGCCTATAATTGAGTGCTGCGCAGCAAGCGCATTTCCAGCCCATTACAGGTTCCATGACCGCGCCGCGTAAGCTGCATATTAAATCCTACGGCTGCCAGATGAACGTCTACGATGCCCAGCGCATGGTGGACACGCTGGCGCCGGAAGGCTTCGTCGAGACGGCCAATGTCGACGACGCGGATCTGGTGATCCTCAACACCTGCCACATCCGCGAGAAGGCGTCCGAGAAGGTCTATTCGGAGCTCGGCAAGCTGCGCGTGGCCAAGGCAGAAGCCGCGCAGGCCGGACGCAAGATGAACGTGGTCGTCGCCGGCTGCGTCGCGCAGGCCGAAGGCAACGAAATCATTCGCCGCGCCCCCGTTGTCGATGTCGTGGTCGGGCCGCAGAGCTATCACAACCTGCCGGCGCTGCTGAAACAGGCGAAAGCCGGCGGCCGCGCGCTCGACACCGAATTTCCGGTCGAGGACAAGTTCGGCTTCCTGCCGCCGCCGAAACCGGCAGCGATTCGCGCCCGCGGCATTTCCTCTTTCGTGACCGTGCAGGAAGGCTGCGACAAGTTCTGCACCTTCTGTGTGGTGCCCTATACCCGCGGCTCCGAAGTCTCCCGCCCCGTGGCAAAGATCATCGACGACGTGCAGCGGCTCGCCGACAACGGCGTGCGCGAGATCACCCTGATCGGCCAGAACGTCAACGGCTATCACGGCGAGGGCCCCGACGGCCGCCCGTGGGCGCTGGGCACGCTGCTCTATCGCCTCGCCGAGATTCCCGGTATCGCCCGGCTGCGCTATTCGACCAGCCATCCCCGCGATGTCGAGGACACGCTGATCGCGGCGCATCGCGATTTGCCGGAGCTGATGCCCTTCGTGCATCTGCCCGTCCAATCCGGTTCCGACCGGATTCTGGCGGCCATGAACCGGAAACATACAGCCGAAGATTATCGCCGCGTCATCGACCGTTTTCGCGACGCGCGGCAAGACATTGCTTTTACTTCTGATTTCATCGTGGGCTTCCCCGGCGAGACCGAGGAAGATTTTGCAGCCACGCTCGCGCTCGTCACACAAATCGGATACGCTGGCGCTTATTCGTTCAAGTATTCACCGCGTCCGGGAACGCCGGCCGCGGATTTGCAGGAGACGGTGTCACAGGCTGACATGGACGAGCGATTGGTGAGGCTTCAGAACCTGATCGACAGCCAGCAATCGGCCTTCAACGCGGCCACGATTGGACGCACTGTGGATGTGCTGTTCGAACGCCCCGCGCGCAATCCCGGCCAGATCGTCGGTCGCACCGCTTACCTGCAGCCGGCCCATGTGATGGCTTCTGACGACATCATCGGCCAGGTGCTTCCGGTCACCATTGAGAGCCTCGAGCGCTACAGCCTGCTCGGCAGCCTCACATCACCTCCAGTTGCTAGTTCTCCAGTACCACCAGTGTTGCAGCCAGTCCGTTCTCACACCGTCACGGGAGCCTGAATTCTTGGCCAAAAGCGCATCGGATTCGTCTACGCTCGCTGTTCGCAAACTCGATACTCCACCGCAGGCCGAGACGCAGGTCGTCATCGACTTTGATGACAACCGGGCGGCCTCTTCGCTGGTCGGGCCTTATGGCCAGAACCTCGCGATCATCGAACGCCGGCTGAATGTCGTCGTCGATTCCCGCGGCAACCACATCACCCTCACCGGCACCCGCGACGCCTGCGACGCCGCCCGCCGTGTGCTCGAAACGCTCTATGCGCAGGCAGTGCAGGGCCATGACCTTGCCCCTGGCGATGTCGAAGGCACGATCCGCGCGACGCTGGCGCAAGGCACGCTGTTTCCGTTCGATCCCAAGGGGTCGAAAGCAGCCGCCTCGAATTTCGACACCATCAATCTGCGCAAGCGCCCGGTGCGTGCCCGCACCGCGACGCAAGACGCCTATATCCGCGCGCTGAGAAGCAACGAGCTGGTATTTGGCATCGGCCCCGCCGGTACCGGCAAGACCTGGCTCGCAGTCGCCCAGGCAGCGATGCTGTTCGAGCGCAAGGAGGTCGATCGCATCATCCTGTCGCGTCCCGCGGTGGAAGCAGGCGAAAGGCTCGGCTTTCTACCCGGTGACATGCGCGAGAAGGTCGATCCGTATCTGCGCCCGATCTATGACGCACTCTATGACCTGATGGACGGGCGCATTGTCGAGCGCGCACTGCAGACCGGCGAAATCGAAATCGCGCCGCTTGCCTTCATGCGCGGTCGCACGCTGACCAATGCCGCAATCATTCTCGACGAAGCGCAGAACACCACCTCAATGCAGATGAAGATGTTTCTGACGCGTCTGGGCGAGAACAGCCGCATGATCATCACCGGAGACCCCTCGCAGGTCGACTTGCCCAACGGCCAGACCTCGGGTCTCGCCGAGGCCGCGCGTCTGCTCGACGGCGTGCAAGGCATCTCGCAGGTGAAATTCACCGGCGAAGACGTGGTCCGCCACGAACTCGTGGCCCGCATCGTCGCCGCCTACGAAGGAACGCCGCAGAAGGCGGTCGCTACAAAGACCTGATGACACACTCATACGCTGACGGCGGACCCGGAATCGGGTCCGTTCGCGAAAGAAGTTCGATACCGATGCCGACCTATTCATCTCCCGCGACAGAGGTTCTTGTTGTCGCCGATTGCTGGTCTGCGGAGGCCGATGCCGACGCCGTGATTCACCGCGCCATCGAAGCTGCCGCCGCCATGGTCGATACCGATACGGCCGACGCCGAACTCGCCATCATGCTCACCGACGACGCCGGCATCCGCACGCTGAACCAGAACTGGCGTGGCATCGACAAGCCGACCAACGTCCTGTCATTCCCGGCGCTGCAGCCGCCCGAAGGCGCAGACGAGCCCGATGACATGCCGCGCATGCTCGGCGACATCGCTATTGCCTACGAGACCACGCGCCGCGAGGCTGACGAAGAAGAGAAGAGCTTCGCCAACCATCTCAGCCATCTCGCCATTCACGGTTTTCTGCATCTGGTCGGTTACGATCATGAGAAGGACGACGAAGCCGAAGAGATGGAAGCGCTGGAGCGCGAGATCCTGGCAACGCTCGGGATCCCGGACCCCTATGCAGATCAGGATCGGGTGACCTGAGATGCCGGACGGCGACACTAGAAGCGATCATTCGAAGACCTCAAGCAATCTGCCTGCGGTGGTTCACGACGGCGAGGTCATGCGCCCGACGTCGGAGACCTGGCTGACCCGCGCGATCCGCTCGCTGTTCGGCTGGAAGCCGGGCTCGGTGCGTGCCGACCTGCAAGTCGTGCTCGACGCCTCCGCGCCGGACGAGACCGGCTTCTCCACCATCGAGCGCACGATGTTGCGCAATATTTTGGGGCTCAACGAGCGCCGCATCGCCGACGTCATGGTGCATCGCGCCGATATTATCGCGGTGAAGCAGGATATCTCGCTCGGCGAATTGATGGGCCTGTTCGAGAGCGCGGCGCATTCGCGCCTGGTCGTATTCAACGAAACCCTCGACGATCCCGTCGGCATCGTTCATATCCGCGACCTGCTGGCATACATGACCGTGAAGGCGCGCAACGTCGTGCCGTCGACAGCCAAGAAGAAGAAAGTGTTTCCCGCGGGCCTCGACCTGCGTTCGGTCGATCTGGCGCAGACCGTCGTTGACACCGGCATCATACGCAAGCTGCTCTACGTGCCGCCATCGATGCGCGCCATCGATCTGCTCGCGCAGATGCAGGCAGCACGCATCCATCTCGCACTCGTTGTCGACGAATATGGCGGCACCGACGGCCTCGTCTCTATCGAGGACATCGTCGAGCAGATCGTCGGCGAGATCGATGACGAACACGACAGCGACGAGCCGCCATCCATTGTCAGGCAGGGCGACAGCTTCATCGCCGATGCACGCGCCAGCCTAGATGACGTGCGCGCCATGATCGGCGAAGAATTCGAGACCGGCGAAGACGGCGAGGAAGTCGAGACACTCGGCGGCTATCTCGTCACCCATGTCGGACGGCTGCCCGTGCGCGGCGAAGTGATTTCCGGCCCTGGTAATTTCGAGATCGAAGTGCTCGATGCCGATCCGCGCCGCGTCAAGCGATTGCGCGTCGGCCCCCGCAAGGAGCGGCCTGCGCCGCGCGCCCGCGAGCCGCGCCGCCGCGATACGACGTCGGACACCGGCGCAGCACCGTCCAATGACAATGTGAATACGCCTCCATCAGGCGACAGCGCGGGAACGCCGTGACATCACGTAGCCTGCGCTCGATCGCACTCAGCATCATTCTCGCATGGGGTTGGAAGCGCGCAGGCATCGCGCTACTGGCCGGCGCGGTATCGTCGCTGGCAATGGCGCCGTTCAACGCCTGGCCGGTGCTGTTCATCACGTTCCCCGTCGTCGTCTGGCTGATCGATGGCGCCGCCGCCAGCAAGATGCGCGGCATTCCCGCCGCCGCCATGGCCGGCTGGTGGTTCGGCTTCGGCTATTTCGTGCCGGGCCTATACTGGATCGGCTACGCTTTTCTCGTCGACGCGCAGACCTTCGCATGGCTGTTGCCCGCCGCGATCTGCGGCCTGCCCGCCTATCTCGCGCTGTTCACCGCGATCGGTTTCGCACTGGCGCGTCTGCTCTGGACCAAGGATGCCAGCCGCATCTTCGCGCTCGCCGCCAGCCTGACGATCGGCGAATGGCTGCGCGGCCATGTGCTGACGGGCTTTCCCTGGAATGCGTTCGGCTATGCACTCACCGAACCGCTCGCGCTGGCGCAGAGCGCATCGCTGGTCGGCCTCTGGGGACTGACATTTATCACCGTAGCGATCTTTGCATCGCCTGCGGTTCTGATCGACGGACGCTCGCGCACGCAGCGGCCGTGGCTAGCGCCGGCGCTTGCGCTGGTGCTGCTCGTCGTGATGGGCACCTATGGCATGGCCCGGCTATCGCGCACCCCGACGCAGCTCGTCGCCAATGTGAAGCTGCGCATCATGCAGCCGAACCTGTCGCAAGACACGCGCTTCAACTATTCCGCCAAGGCGGATGTCATGAGCAGATATCTTGCGCTATCGGACCGCGCGACCGGTCCGCAGAATTCAGGCGTCGGTGCAGCCAATATCCTGATCTGGCCGGAATCCGCATTCCCGTTCTTCCTGTCGCGCGAACCCGATGCGATGGCGCAGATCGCCAATCTGCTGCCGAAAGGCACCGTGCTGGTCACCGGAGCCGTGCGCCCGCCGGATGCGCCACTCGGCGCGCGCATCACGCAGGCCTATAATTCCATTTACGTGATCGACCATGACGGCAGCATCCTGTCGACCTACGACAAACTTCATCTGGTGCCGTTCGGCGAGTATCTGCCGTTCCAGAGCTTCATGGAGAAGATCGGCTTCCAGCAATTGACCAAAGTCCATGGCGGCTTCATTCCCGGCACGCGCCGGAAGCCAATGGACATTCCCGGCGCGCCGCGCATGCTGCCGCTGATCTGCTACGAGGCGGTTTTCCCGGACGATATCACCACGCGCAACGATCGGCCGGGCTGGATCGTCAATCTCACCAATGATGGCTGGTTCGGGATTTCCACGGGCCCCTATCAGCACCTGCAGCAAAGCCGCGTCCGCGCCATCGAGGAAGGCCTGCCGCTGGTTCGCGCTGCGAACACCGGCATTTCCGTCGTGGTCGACCCCGTCGGCCGCCTGATCGCGCGGCTCGATCTCGGTGTCGAAGGCGTGCTGGATTCGGGATTACCAGCGGCCATTTCGCCGACGGTCTACTCGAAAATCGGCGATATTCCCGCCGCGATGTTTGTCGCGCTCGCGATCATTTTCGCCGTTCGGCGGCGTACGCCGGTACACCACTAGCTTGATACTTGAAGCATTTGATATAGCTTGCAAGCTAGCTTTCGCCGCCTACCGAACAACCCTCTCGATGTGATTGCTTTTTAAGCTAGCTTTGTAAGCTTTATTTCTCACCTATTGAGAAATAAAGGTGCAGTGGCTTAAATTTTCCGCTTAGGAAAATTTGCGCGGTTGTTATAATCCACTAGGATACCTTTGGTTACAACCGAAGCCGCCCTAAATGACGGATTGCCACGCATGATCCGTCTCCCTTGATGTGATCCAGGAGTAATTGAGATGTCGACGAAAGCGCCCAATCCTGTTGACAAATATGTCGGCAGCCGTGTGCGCATGCGGCGCATTATGCTCGGCATGAGTCAGGAAAAGCTGGGCGAAGCCCTCGGTCTGACGTTTCAGCAAGTTCAGAAATACGAGAAGGGCACCAACCGCGTCGGCGCCAGCCGGCTGCAGCAGATTTCGGAAATTCTGCAGGTCCCCGTCTCGTTCCTGTTCGAAGGCGGCCCCGGCGCGATCCATAACGGCGAAGGCTTCGCTGAAGCGTCCTCGCCTGCCTATGTCTCCGACTTCCTCGCCACCTCCGAAGGCCTCGCTCTGACCCGCGCCTTCACGCGCATCACCGATGCCAAGCTCCGCCGCAGCATCGTCGACCTGGTCGAACAGATCGCTTCGCGCGAAGCCCCGGATCAGCGCTAAAATCACGGTAGTTTCAACGGAAATTCGTCATCGCGCCTGATGGCGCCGATGGCGTTTCGGCTGTATCACTCGCGCGCGATGACCACAGCCAATTCCAATCATAACGATCACGATGCCCCCGCTGATGCGGGTGCGTCCACGCCTGCCGAGAGCGGCCATTACACCGGCTCGTTCTTCGGACGCCGCAAGGGCCACAAGCTGCGCGACCATCAAGCCGACCTGATGGCGACGCTGCTGCCGGCGCTCACCGTCGACATCGCACACGCGGCACCTGACGATATCCGCACGCTGTTCGGCACTGAGGTCGAGACCGTGCGTCTGGAGATCGGCTTCGGCGGCGGCGAGCATCTGGTCGCGGAAGCGCTGGCGCATCCTGACATCGGCTTCATCGGCTGCGAGCCCTACATCAACGGCATGGCGAAGATTCTGACGCAGATCGAGGCGCAGAATATCGGCAATATCCGCCTCGTCGCCGGCGACGCCGCTGAACTTCTCACATGGGCACCGGCGCAATCGCTGTCACGCATCGACCTGATCCATCCGGATCCGTGGCCGAAGAAGCGTCACTGGAAGCGCCGCTTCGTACAGGACGCAACACTGGCTGCGATGGCGCGCGTGCTGAAGCCGTCAGGCGAATTTCGTTTCGTGCATGACATTCCGGATTACGTCGCGTGGACACTCTGGCATGTGTCGCGATCGCCGGATTTCATCTGGACCGCAGAGCGCGCCGATGACTGGCGCCTGCCATGGCCGAACTACACCATGACGCGCTACGGACGCAAAGCCACCCGCGAGGGCCGCATCGCGGCCTATCTCATCTTCAAGCTGATCTCGTAAGATAAGCGGCGAGCGTAAGCGCTTCGCCTCACAGCATGTTCGGAAGCACACGATCCGGCGGCTTATGATTGTCGAGGAAGGCACGGATGTTGATGATGACTTTCTCGCCCATCTCGACACGGCCTTCGATCGTCGCCGAGCCCATATGCGGCAACAATACCACTTTGCCGGCGCGCGCGAGCCGCACCAGTTTCGGACTCACCGCGGGCTCATGTTCGAACACGTCGAGCGCGGCACCGGCAATGTCGCCCGACTCGATCAGCTTGATCATCGTCTCTTCGTCGATCACCTCGCCCCGCGCGGTATTGACGATATAGGCGTCCTTGCGGATCAGCTTGAGACGACGTGCTGACAACAGGTGGAACGTTGCCGGCGTATGCGGACAGTTCACCGAGATGATGTCCATGCGCGCCAGCATCTGGTCGAGCGAGTCCCAATAAGTCGCACCGAGTTCTTCGGCGATCTTCGGCGCGACGGGTTTGCGGTTGTGATAGTGGATCTGTAGCCCGAAAGCGCGGGCGCGGCGCGCGACGGCCTGGCCGATGCGGCCCATGCCGATGATACCGAGCCGCTTGCCGCCAAGCCGCTTGCCCAGCATCCAGGTCGGCGACCAGCCCTGCCAGTCCTTGCCTTCGGTCAGGATCGAGGCACCCTCGATCAGCCGGCGCGGCACTGCGAGGATCATCGACATGGTCATATCGGCGGTGTCTTCAGTGAGCACCTTCGGCGTATTGGTGACGGTGATGCCGCGGGCGTGGGCCGCGGTGACGTCAATATTGTCGACGCCGTTACCAAAATTGGCGATCAGCCGGAGCTTGCAGTCGGGGTGCTCGAGCAGCTCTTTGGTGATTTCGTCGGTGACCGTCGGCACCAGCACGTCGGCGGTGCGGGTCGCTTCAGCGAGTTGCTCGGGCGTCAGAGGCGTGTCGTCGAGATTGATGTGCGCATCGAACAGTTCGCGCATGCGGGTCTCGATCGAGTCCGGCAGCTTGCGCGTGACGATGACGAGAGGCTTTTTCTTGACCGACATGTCCTGCTCACTCGCGCTTTGGCTAATCCGTTCAGTCCGCATTAACCCGGTTGTTCGAAACTGCCGCAGCCGCGAATTCACCGTTTCCTCGGGTTCCCCGACACCCTTTTTGGTGCCTTGGCCTTCGGTCCTCTCTAGCAGAAGACCAAGCCAAAACAAGAACCCAACAGGCGCGTGCGGCGCGGCGGCACTTGCGTTCTTTGGATTGGGTTGAGGTGGGGTTGATGGCGTTCCGGCGATTTGCGTGTGCGATGTTGGCGATGGGTACTCTGATCGCGGCAGCAATCGATCCGGCTCTCGCTGCCAAGGACACGCCGCTGGGCGCCAGCGGCCTGCCGGTGCCGCGCTACGTCAGCCTCAAGTCGGATCACGTTAATGTCCGCGCCGGCCCCACCAAGGACAACGATGTCGCCTGGGTCTATACTCGCTCCGGCCTGCCGGTGGAGATCACCGCCGAATACGAGAACTGGCGCCGCGTCCGCGATTCCGAGGGCGCCGAGGGCTGGGTCTATCACTCGCTGCTGTCCGGCCGCCGCACCGCGGTCGTGACCATGAAATCCAAGGACGAACTCGCCTCGATCTACGACAATCCGGATGCGACCAGCGCCGTCGCAGCGCGGTTACAGGCGGGTGTCGTGGCGCAGGTAAAGCGCTGCAACAATGGCTGGTGCCGGGTGATCGGCAACGGCTTTGATGGCTGGATCGAACAGCAACGGCTATGGGGCGTCTACGCCGACGAGAAGGTGAACTGAGCACATCCCGCATCGGGAGCTTGACCTGCGCCGGCGCAGTGGTCGCCATGGCAGCGCTGTCATGGTCCGGCCCGGCTCGTGCGCAATCCGCCACTGAGACGTGTCTGGCTGTGGATCAGCGGCTGTCTGGTGATGCGACCCTTCCGCGCACCGTGGCTGCGCTCAAAACCGGTGGCCCGCTCAAGATCGTCGCCATGGGCTCGTCCTCGACGCTCGGCCTGTGGCAATCCGACCCCGCCAAAACCTATCCCGGCATGCTGCAGAGCGAGCTGCAACACCTGAAGCCGGGACTGCGGCTGGAGGTCATCAATAGTGGGCGGAACGCCGACACGATCCCGGGCAATATCGCCCGCTTCGACCGCGATGTGCTGGCGCATCGCCCGGATCTGGTGATCTGGCAGATCGGCACCAATGACGTGACCTGGCTGCAAAGCGCTGACAGCCTGACCGGCAGGATCGTCGAGGGCATCCGCCTGCTGAAGGCTGACGGCGCCGACGTGATCCTGATGGATCAGCAATACGCGCCCGTCATTCTCGCATCGCAATATTCCAAGATGCAGGCGAGCATAGCTGACGCCGCCCAGCAGGAACGCGTGCCGCTGTTCTCGCGCTTCGAGCTGATGCGCCGTGCAGTGGACGCAGGGCTCTCCATAAGTGCGCTGACGGCCTGGGACGGACTACACAATTCCGCAGCCGGCTACGAATGCACCGGCCGCTCCCTTGCCCGCGCGATCGTGGCGACGACTGCAGCTGGCGAGCAAACGCCGCCGAAAACGGTTCGGCGGCGCAAATAACTTCAGAATTTGGATAAAGCCGTTAGCGCTTTTTGCGCAGACGAACGACCATGTCGATGCGGCTGATCTCGAAGCCCTCGGGGACTTCCGGCATCTTGGTCAGCACGAGGTTCTGGTCCGGAATATCGACCAGCTCGTGGTTGTTCTCGAGATAGTAGTGGTGATGCGAGGTCACATTGGTATCGAAATAGGTCTTCGTACCATCGACGCTGACCTGACGAAGCAGGCCGGAATCCGTGAGCTGATTGAGCGTGTTGTAAACGGTCGCCAGCGACACCGGCACCTTGGCGAGAGTCGCTTCCTCGTACAGCATTTCCGCAGTGAGATGACGCGCGCCCTTGCCGAACAGCAGCCAGCCCAGCGCCATGCGCTGACGAGTGGGGCGCAAGCCGACTGATTGCAGCATCTCATTGACGTCATGCCACGGGCAACCAGTCAAAGCCGGCTGGCGGCCGTGATTGATTTCCGCAACCGCAGCTGCGTCATCCAGAACTGAAACGCTGTCGCTCATATCCACGTCAGTAATCCTGCCGTTCACGCTCAAAAAGAACACTGAATTAGCCTTCTATTATAGAAAGGCGGGGCCTCAGATGCAAGGTTTTCGCAACTAGGAGCCATGCATCAGAAGGGATGCTTCCGCAGTGCATCGCAACATGGTCAATAACCCGCCAAAAGCAGGCGATCCGCCGCTTTGCCGCCCCATAAGCCTATGATAGAGAGCGCCCAACCGGGGCAAGTTCCCGTGTCATTTGGAACAATTCTATATGTGGCGACTCCACCCGGGGTAGCTACCACCATCGATGGACCCAGAAAGCCGGCATGATCCAGGAACAACGCAACAGCTACGCATATGAAGACCTGCTGGCCTGCGGCCGCGGCGAGCTGTTCGGACCAGGCAATGCTCAATTGCCGCTGCCGCCGATGCTGATGTTCGACCGCATCACCGAGATCACGGCTGATGGCGGCGAATTCGGCAAGGGTCTCGTGCGCGCTGAACTCGACGTCAATTCGGACCTCTGGTTCTTTGCCTGCCACTTCAAGGGCGATCCGGTCATGCCGGGCTGCCTCGGCCTGGACGCCATGTGGCAGATGGTCGGGTTCTTTCTGGGCTGGTCGGGCGGCATCGGCCCCGGTCGCGCGCTCGGGCTCAGCGAGCTGAAGTTTTCCGGCCAGGTTCTCCCGAACGTCAAAAAGGTCGTGTACACCATCGATATCAAGCGCGTGATGCGTTCAAAATTGTGGTTGGGGATTGCCGACGGCTCGCTTTCGGCCGATGGCGAGATTATCTATCGCGCCAAGGACCTGAAGGTCGGCCTGTTCAAGCAGGAAGCACCTGCCGCATTGCAGCCGGGAACGTGATCTACCGGGTGCCATTCAACGGCGGTCTCCGAGGGGGCGACCGCCAGTTCCACAACAACGTAATTCAAAGGGCGAGGCGATCATGAGGCGGGTTGTCGTCACGGGGATGGGCATTGTCTCATCTATCGGAAACAACACTCAGGAAGTGCTTGCGAGCCTCCATGAGGCAAAGTCGGGCATCACACGCGCCGACAAATACGCAGAGCTCGGTTTCCGTTCGCAGGTGCAAGGCGCACCGACCATCAATCCGGCCGATGTGATCGACCGCCGCGCGATGCGCTTCCTCGGCGAAGGCGCCGCATGGAATCACATCGCCATGGAACAGGCGATCCAGGACTCCGGTCTCGAAGAGTCGGACATCTCGAACGAGCGCACCGGCATCATCATGGGCTCGGGCGGACCTTCCGCACGCACTATCGTCGAAGCCGCGGACATCACGCGAACGAAGGGTCCGAAGCGCGTTGGTCCGTTCGCGGTGCCGAAGGCGATGTCCTCGACGGCATCCGCCACGCTCGCGACCTGGTTCAAGATCAAGGGCGTGAACTATTCGATCTCTTCGGCCTGCGCGACCTCGAACCACTGCATCGGCAATGCCTATGAGATGATCCAGTGGGGCAAGCAGGACGTCGTATTCGCCGGCGGCTGCGAAGAGCTCGACTGGTCGCTCTCGGTGCTGTTCGACGCCATGGGCGCAATGTCCTCGAAGTATAACGACACCCCATCGACGGCCTCGCGTCCCTATGACGTCAGCCGTGACGGCTTCGTCATCGCCGGCGGCGCCGGCGTGGTCGTGGTCGAAGAACTCGAGCATGCGAAAGCACGCGGCGCCAAGATCTATGGCGAAATCATCGGCTACGGCGCCACCTCGGACGGTTACGACATGGTCGCCCCGTCCGGCGAAGGCGCAGAGCGTTGCATGAAGATGGCGCTGGCCACCACCGGCGGCATCAAGATCGACTACATCAACCCGCATGCGACCTCGACGCCAGCCGGCGACCCGCCGGAAATGCAGGCGATCCGCAACGTGTTCGGCACTGGCGAGAAATGCCCGCCAATCTCGGCGACCAAGGCTCTCACCGGCCACTCGCTAGGCGCCACCGGCGTGCAGGAAGCAATCTACTCGCTGCTGATGATGCAGAACGGGTTTATCTGCGAGAGCGGCAACATCACCGAACTCGATCCGGTGTTCGCCGACATGCCGATCGTGCGCAAGCGCATCGACAATGTGAAGGTCGGCACCGTGCTGTCGAACTCCTTCGGCTTCGGCGGCACCAACGCCACGCTGGTCTTCAAGCGGATGGACGCATAACGCGATGCCATCACTGATGCAGGGCAAGCGCGGATTGATCATGGGCGTCGCCAATGATCATTCGATCGCGTGGGGAATCGCCAAGGCCCTGCATGCGCAGGGTGCCGAACTGGCTTTCACCTATCAAGGCGATGCGCTTGGCAAGCGCGTCAAGCCGCTGGCGGAATCGCTCAATGCGGATCTGATCCTGCCCTGCGACGTCGAGGACATCGCCAGCGTCGATGCTACGTTCTCTGCGATCAAGGAGAAATGGGGCAGCCTGGATTTCCTGGTCCACGCCATCGGTTTCTCCGACAAGAACGAACTCAAGGGCCGCTACGCCGACACCACGCGTGCGAACTTCTCGCGCACCATGGTGATCTCCTGCTTCTCCTTCACCGAAATCGCCAAGCGCGCGTCGGAAATCATGAAGCCCGGCAGCGCCATGATCACGCTAACTTTTGGCGGATCGACCCGCGTGATGCCGAACTACAATGTCATGGGCGTTGCCAAGGCCGCTCTCGAAGCCTCGGTGCGTTATCTCGCATCTGACTTTGGCCGCCAGGGCATTCGCGTCAACGCTGTGTCGGCTGGCCCGGTACGTACACTGGCCGGCTCGGGCATCGGCGATTCCCGCGCGATGTTCGCATTCCAGCAGAAACATTCGCCGCTCGGCCGTGGCGTAACACTGGAAGAACTCGGCGGCACTGCGCTGTATCTGCTGTCGGATCTTTCCGGCGGCGTGACCGGCGAAACGCATTTCGTCGACTCCGGCTACAACATCATCTCGATGCCGCATCCGGATGCGTTGAAGGCAGAGGCAGGCGAGTAATTCGCCTTACGTCTTTTCCCCCGACGCAAATTCCATCGCACGCTGGAAGGCCGGACGGGCGCTGCAACGATCGAGATAGCGCTCGAACGCCGGGCGCGACGGCACCATCTTGAAATTGCGCACGGCAAAGTTCAGTCCTGAACCGATGGCGATATCGGCGGCAGAGAATTGTGCGCCAAGAATCCATGGACCTTCATCAAGCGCGGCTTCGAGCACATCGAACACGCGCTGCGCATCGCCCCAGCCCGCGGCCACCGGATTCAGCTCCATCTTGGTCGCGATCTGTGCGATCGCCGGTTCGATACAGCCCGGCGCAAAGAACAACCAATAGAGATATTTCGCGCGATGAGAATCGCCGAGTGGAGGTGCCAGCTTCGCCTCGGGATAGCGCTCGGCCACATAAGCGCAGATTGCCGCAGCCTCGGCCATGGTGGCGTCGCCATCCTGCAGAGCCGGCACCTTGCCCATCGGATTGACGGCGAGGAATTCCAGCGTGCGCTGCGCACCGGTGGAGATATCGGTCAGCACGCGCTCATAGGCGACGCCGGTTTCCTCCATCAGCCAAAGCGCCGTGAATGAGCGCGAGCGCGGCGACCAGTAGAGTTTCATCATCTGGAGATCCTCCGGAGAAACATTTTGCCATTTGTGCGGGGATTCGGAGAAAGCTGCAAGACACAGAGCGCTCAGACTCTTCGAAACTCTCATCGCCGCGAAAGCGGGATCCAGTAACCGGCAGTGTCAGTGATGACAGTTGAGTATGACGCGGCGCGACAAGAAAAAGCCCCCGCGACATAGTCGCAGGGGCTTTCATATTCACGATGGCGGGCCGAGGTTACTCAGCCGCCTGCAGTATCGGCTTCTCGACAAGATCGAAACGATCCGCGTTCATCACCTTCACCCAAGCCTTGACGAAGTCCTTCACGAACTTCTGCTTGGCGTCGGCGCTTGCATAGACCTCCGCGAAGGCACGCAGCTGCGAGTGCGAACCGAAGACCAGATCGGCGCGTGTACCGGTCCACCTGACTTCGCCGCTCTTGCGATCACGTCCCTCGTACACATTGTTCGAGCCATCGACCGCCTTCCACTCCGTGCTCATGTCGAGCAGGTTGATGAAGAAGTCGTTGGTCAACGTCTCCGGTGTCTTGGTGAAGACACCGCGCACGGACTGCCCGGAATTCGCACCAAGTACTCGCAAGCCGCCGACGAGAACCGTCATTTCCGGAGCAGTCAGCGTCAGCAATTGCGCGCGATCCACCAAAGATACTTCGGCCGGTACGGCCGACGTGGCCTTGAGGTAGTTACGGAAGCCGTCCGCGACCGGTTCCATCACCTCGAAGGATTCCACATCGGTTTGCGCCTGCGAGGCGTCGCCGCGCCCCGGAGAGAACGGAACGGTCACATCCAGGCCAGCATCCTTCGCGGCTTTCTCGACCGCCGCGCTGCCGCCGAGGACGATCAGGTCGGCAAGCGAAACCTGCTTGTCACCAGATTGCGCCGCGTTGAACTCCTTCCGGATTCCATCGAGCACCTGCAACACCTTGGCTAGCTGAGCCGGCTGGTTGACCTCCCAGTCCTTCTGGGGGGCCAGACGGATACGCGCGCCGTTGGCACCGCCACGCTTGTCGCCACCACGGAAGGTGGAGGCCGAAGCCCAGGCCGTGCTGACCAATTCGGACACGGTCAGGCCCGATGCCAGCAGCTTGGCCTTGAGCGCAGAGACGTCGGTGTCGTCGATCACCGGATAGTCAACCGCAGGGATCGGATCCTGCCAGATCAACTCTTCCTTGGGCACTTCCGGACCGAGATAACGCACGCGCGGACCCATGTCGCGATGAGTCAGCTTGAACCAGGCCCGAGCAAAAGCTTCAGCGAAGGCCTGCGGATTCTGCAGGAAGCGGCGTGAGATTTTCTCATAGGCCGGGTCCAGACGCAGGGACAGATCCGTCGTGAGCATGGTCGGCTTGTGCTTCTTCGATGGATCATGCGCGTCGGGGATCACTTCCTCGGCGTCCTTGGCCTCCCACTGGATGGCCCCAC
Organism: Tardiphaga robiniae; assembly: GCF_013359755.1. GTDB lineage: Bacteria > Pseudomonadota > Alphaproteobacteria > Rhizobiales > Xanthobacteraceae > Tardiphaga > Tardiphaga robiniae. The sequence continues at coordinate 234,756 of NZ_JABMCJ010000094.1, forward strand.
CGGGGCTGCGGGTCTGCACCCATTCATACTTGAACAGGTTCTCGAAGAAGAAGTTGCTCCACTGCGCCGGCGTCTGCGTCCAGGTGACCTCAATGCCGCTACCAACGGCGTCTGCACCGGATCCAGTACCGTAGTTGCTCTTCCAGCCCAGGCCCTGCGCTTCCAGGCCGGCAGCTTCAGGCTCCGGACCCTTGTGGGACTCAGGCGCAGCGCCATGGGTCTTACCGAAGGTGTGACCGCCGGCGATCAGCGCCACGGTTTCCTCGTCGTTCATCGCCATGCGCTTGAAGGTCTCGCGGATGAAGCTGGCGGCCGCTACCGGATCGCCGCTGGCACCCGGACCTTCCGGATTCACGTAGATCAGGCCCATTTCCGTGGCACTGAGCGGAGCTTCGAACTTGTCGAGCGACCGGTGGGACAGCCACGTGGATTCGGGACCCCAATTCACGTCCTGATCAGGCTCCCAGACGTCGGCACGACCGGCCGCGAAACCGAAGGTGCGAAAACCCATGGTCTCCAGCGCCACGTTGCCGGTCAGGATCAGCAGGTCGGCCCACGAGATCTTGTTGCCGTATTTCTGCTTGATCGGCCACAGGAGGCGGCGTGACTTGTCGATGTTGACGTTGTCCGGCCAGGAATTGAGCGGAGCAAAACGCTGCTGACCGCGACCGCCACCGCCACGGCCATCGCTGAGCCGATAGGTACCAGCGGCGTGCCACGACATGCGGATGAACTGCGGACCGTAATGTCCGAAATCAGCCGGCCACCAGTCCTGCGAATCGGTCATCAGCTTGCGCAGGTCGTTTTTCAACGCCTCGTAATCGAGCTTCTTGAATTCCTCCGCGTAGTTGAACGCATCGCCCATCGGATCGGACAGCGACGAGTGCTGGTGGAGAATCGACAAGTCTAGCTTGTTCGGCCACCAGTCACGATTGGCCCGGGCAGCGGGGGTATGCGCAACGGGGCACTTGCCGGCGCCATTCTCATTCGTCGTGTCCATCAGTCTCTCCTTCTGGCTGTTTGGAATATGAGCGGTCCCAGGCAACACCGACATGCCGGATCGCCTTCAAAAACCCGCTCAAATTTCCCAAAAGCTGTCTAATTTCAATTATCTGCCGAATTCCTCGGCAAGCTTGGCGCTTACCCTAGTCAGACTTCGTGACGAGAGATTGGAAGAATTCTTAGATCAGGTCCAGTCGAATTGTCTTCGACTCTGGATCAGTTTATCTGATGGTCCATGATTACGCTCCGCCAGCTCCGCTATCTCGCCGCGCTCGCCAAACACGGCCATTTCGGCCGCGCGGCCGAGGCCTGCAACGTCACCCAGCCTGCGCTGTCGATGCAGATACGCGATCTCGAACGGACGCTGGGCGTCAAGGTGGTGGAGCGCCGGCCCGGCGAGGTGATGCTGACCGATGTCGGGCGCGAAGTGGCGCGGCGCGGCGAGGACGTGCTGGCGGCCTCGCGCGACTTGGTGGACTTTGCGCGGCATCGCGGCGGACTCTTAACCGGGCGGCTGACGCTCGGCGTGATCCCGTCGCTGGCGCCGTATCTGCTGCCGCGGATCCTGCCGGTGCTACAGAAACAGTTTCCGGAATTGCGGCTGGAGCTGCGCGAGACGCAAACCAGGCAACTGGTCGACGATATCAAGTCAGGCGCACTCGATGCCGCGATGCTGGCGCTGCCGCTTGGTGAGCCTGAGATCGATACGGCCAAATTGTTCGACGATCTGTTCCTGCTCGCGGTGCCGGCAGACGATCCCCGCCCGGCCGACAAACGCATCAAGGCGATGGAGATCGACCAGAGTCGATTGATCCTGCTGGAGGACGGCCACTGCCTGCGCGATCAGGCTCTGGCCTTCTGCGCCACCGCAGCGCGCGGCCATCAGTCTGGCGGCAACGGCATGGCCTTCGCTGCGTCCAGCCTCTCCACGGTGATGCAGATGGTCGCCAGCGGCTATGGCGTGACGTTGATCCCGCAGATCGCCGCCGATGTCGAACAACGCGACCAGCGCGTCAAATTCCTGCGGTTGGAGAATCCGCAGCCCGGCCGCACCATCGGCCTCGCCTTTCGCCGGACGTCTCCGCGCAAGGCGGACTTCGCCGCATTGGGCGATGTGGTGAAGGACAGCGTTATCGGCTGATCGTGATGGACCGCAAAAGAAAACGCACCGGCGCGGCTGCGCCGATGCGTTTCCGGACGAGCGAAGCGATCGCGCCTAGCTCTTCTGCTTGGCGATGACCTTGTCCTTGATGCCGTCATAGGTCTTCTCGGGCACGATCTTCTTCTGCACGAGTTCGTCCTTGCCCTTATACGGACGGCCTTTGACGATGGCCGCCGAATAGGCCTTGCCGATGCCGGGCAGAGCCTCGAGCGCCTCGACACTCGCCGAGTTGAGATCAAGCAATTCAGCCTTCGGTGCCGGAGCCATCTTCGATTCGCTGGCAGGCGCCATCTTGGATGTGGCGGCCGGAGCCATCTTGCCGGCGGGAGCAGCAGGCTGCGGCGACTGCGCCATCGACGGCGCGGATGCGAGCAGACCCAGAGTGAGAGCGGCAGCGGTCAAAGTAGCAAATTTGAAATGGCGCATCGTGGTGTCCCTCCAAGGACGGTTAAGTAACGCCATCAAGCTAGCTGCGGATTCATGGCGCCGCCATGGCGCGAAAATGAACCGCAGATAAAAGCTGAAGTTTATTTCGCGCCTACTTCGGGAGCGACTGGTTTCAAGTGTTCGAGCGGGAGCTGCGCGCCCGCCTTCAGCGTTTGAATCGCGATATTGCTCCGCACCTCGCGCACGATGGACAGGTTGAGAAGCTTGCCGACAAGAAAACGTTGATAGTCGGCCAGTTCGGGCACGACGACTTCAAGGAAGTAGTCGGACTCACCCGATACGAGATGGCACGCGACCACCTCGGGCATCTCCACGACGGCCTTCTCGAAAGCGATTGCACGCTTGTTGGCCTGCCCGTCGATCTTCACACCGACGAAGGCCGTAAACCCCAATCCAACGCGCTCACGCCGCAACGCCGCACGGTATCCATCGATGTATCTCGCTCGCTCCAGGTTCTTGACCCGCCGCAAGCACGGCGACGGCGACAACCCGACCCGATCGGCCAGTTCGATGTTACTCAGGCGGCCGTCGGCCTGAAGCTCCGTGATAATTCGGCGATCAATATCGTCCAACTGGATTTCTGATCCACCAATCTAAGGTCAGTAAAGGACCATTCGTTGCGCGAGTGCGCTCGATATTAGCCAAGTTCGCAAGGACATGCGCAGGGGTCAAGTGTCATCGTCGGACTCACTCTCCCAAAGAAAGAGCATCCCGATGCCCGACCGACTGATAACGCAATCACTGCTCGATGCCGTCGAATGCTACTTCGACCTGATGTTCGATAACGACGTCTCGCATTTCGATCAGGTATTTGCCGGAAGTGCACAACTGCATGGACTGCGCGACGGCAGCCTACGTTTGCTGCCGGCCGCAGACTACAAGGCGATGCTGGCCTCTACACCATCGCCAAAGAGCAAGGGCGCGCCGCGCGAACAGGCGGTGTTGCTGGTGGACTTCGCCGCACCGACCCAGGCGCTGGTCAAGGTTCTCGTCCGGATCGATACGCTCTGGTATTGCGACTACCTGTCCTATCATCACATCGGCGATGCCTGGCTGGTGACCGCGAAGTCGTTTCATATTGCCCGGCGGCTCGAGGCGACCGATCAATAGGCGTCAGGACCCTGCCTGCAGTGCCTTGTCGATCTCGACTTTCAGCACGCGCTCGTAATTTTCCTGCGTGATGCCACCGACCATCTTGTAGGCGATGCGGCCGTCGCGGCCGACGATGAAGGTTTCGGGCACGCCATAGACGCCCCATTCGATCGCGGCGCGGCCGTTGCCGTCGACGCCGACGATGCCGAACGGATTGCCGTAACGACCGAGAAAGCGGCGCGCGTTGTCCGGTGCGTCCTTGTAGTTGATGCCGACCAGTTGCAGCCGTTTGTCCTTGCCGAGTTCTGTCAGCAGCGGTGCCTCCTCGTGGCACGGCACGCACCACGACGCCCAGACATTGACGAGACTGACCTTGCCCTTAAAGGCCGCGGGATCGAGGCCCGGCACCGGCGCGCCGCTATCGGTGAGGCCATCCAGCGCGGGCAACGCCGTCTGCGGGGCGGCGCGGCCGATCAATGCCGAGGGCAGTTTCGCGGGGTCGGCTCCGAGCCGAAACCAGAACAGCGCCGCGAGCGCGGCAAAGATCAGCAGAGGCAGCGCGAGCATCCAGCGGCGCTTCGGAGTGGCTTGCGTGGTCATGTGAGATCCGTCGCACCACGACCCGAGCGCCGCGCCGCGCCGGAGGATTCCAACTCATGCAGCCGCGCGCGGACGCGACGATGATCGATGGCGATCCACACGATGAGGATCAGCACCACCGCTGCGACCAGCGCGTAGGACGTGACGATGAAAGATGCGTAGGGACCAAGCGCCATCACGGGAGTGCCACCGGCTTTGAGGCCTGCAGCATCTGCAGCGCACGCAGGCGGCGCCGCAGGATCTCGTTACGCATGGCCGCGAGATGCAGTGTGATGAACAGCAGCGAGAATGCCACCGCCATCACCAGCAGTGGGATCAGAAACGACTTGTCGAGCGACGAGCCGCCCATCTTCATCACCGACGCAGGCTGATGCAGCGTATTCCACCAATCGACCGAGAACTTGATGATCGGAATATTGATGGCGCCGACCAAGGTCAGCACCGCCGCGGCGCGCGCCGCCCGCGACGGGTCTTCAACGGCACGCCACAGCGCGATCAGGCCGAGATACATCAGAAACAGAATGAGCACCGAAGTCAGTCGCGCGTCCCATTCCCAATAGGTGCCCCACATCGGCCGGCCCCACAGCGATCCCGTGACCAATGCGAGAAAGGTGAAGGCCGCGCCGATCGGCGCCGCCGCCTTGGCTGCAACATCGGCGAGCGGATGCCGCCACACCAGCGTGCCCAGCGATGCCACACTCATGACGCCCCAGACGAACATCGATAGCCAGGCGTTCGGCACATGGATGAACATGATCTTGACGGTGGCGCCCTGCTGATAGTCATCGGGGGCCATGGCCGACTGATACAAGCCGATCGCAAGCAGAATGCCCGTCGCCATCGCCAGCCACGGCAGGATGCGGGTGGCGAGCGACAGGAACCGGGTTGGATTGGCGAGTTCGGTCAGCGTCATGGCATTTCCAATAGTCGCGGCTCTGTCCGCGATCAATGCAACTTATTCTCGTTCAACACGGCTCGCGACGAGTTGACCCAGGTCAATCCAGTGTCTCAGCCTGTCGTGATCCATCCAACTGTCTCAATCCAGTCCATGCCGCAGGCTCGCCGCCGCCGCGAAAGGCCCGATCACGAGGCTCGCCAGCGATAGCGCGCAGAGGATCGAGAATGGCGTCGAGAATGACAACTGTCCGGCGATGGCCGCATTGGAGGCCGCAACGCCGAAAATCAGCACCGGGATCGACAACGGCAACACCAGCACCGCCAGCAAGAGCCCGCCGCGCTGCAGCGTCACCGCCAGCGCGGCGCCAATCATGCCGGTGAAGGTCAGCGCCGGCGTGCCCGCCAACAGCGTCAGGGCGACCGCCAGCGTCGCCGGCCCGTCGAGATTGAGCAGCAGCCCCAGCACTGGCGTCGCGGCGATCAGCGGCACGCCCGCGGCCAACCAATGTGCGAGAGCCTTGGCAGCGCAGGCGAGTTCCAGTGGCGTCCGGCTCATCAGAATGAGATCCAGCGAGCCATCGTCGTGATCGGCAGTAAACAACCGGTCCAGCGTCAGCAGGCTCGCGAGCAGCGCCCCGAGCCATAGAATCGCCGGCCCCAGTCGTGCCAGCAGCGCCAGATCCGGCCCCAGCGCGAAAGGCATCAGCACGACAACCGTCAGAAAGAACAGCACACCGATCAGCGCCCCGCCGCCGACCCGGACGGCAATACGGATGTCACGGCGAATCAACGCGCCAAGGGCACTCACGCCTCGCCCCCGATGCGCAACTCCCGGGCGGGAATGCCGAGCGGACCATGGGTCGCGGCAATAACCAGTCCGCCCGATGCGAGATGATCCGTCATCAGCCCCGCAAACACTCGCTGGCTGGCGAGATCCAGCGCTGCGGTCGGTTCGTCGAGCAGCCAGATCGGCCGGCGGACGGTCAGCAGACGCGCAATCGACAGCCGGCGACGCTGGCCGGCCGACAAGAAACCCGCGGGCAATGCTGCGGCATGGGAGAGACCTACTGCTGCAATGCACGTGGCTGGATCGGCCGGCGTGCCACCGAGGAAGTCGGCCCAGAAGGTCAGGTTTTCCGTCACCGTCAAAGCCGGCTTCATGGCGTCGCGGTGGCCCAGGTAATGGGCCAGTTCGGCAACGGTCATTTCGCCGTCGCCGCCCTCGAGAGCGATGGAGCCCTCGGCCGGCGCCAGCAGGCCTGCGATCAACCGCAGCAATGAGGTTTTGCCTGCCCCGTTAGGGCCAATGACCGCCACTGCCTTGCCTGCCGTGGCATCGAAATCGAGCCCGGCGAAGACTTCGCGGCCGCCCCGCAGGCATCGTAAATTGCGCCCCGAGAGCCGCATCTTAACCCTTCCATGACCATCTGATTTGGCTCAGAGGTCGCCGCGGCGTTGTTGCATCATTTCGCAGGGCTGCAAACGATTGTCGATATGGCAGCGGTTCTAGAAAGATTCTATAAGTCGGAACTTGATGCAGCACACAATCGGCGCCTGCAAGCAAACCGGCCTTCTCCGCCGACGGTGTCTCGATACCCTTTTCCGGGTATCGGTCAACTGAATTGGGACCCCTTCACATGACCTCGCTCGACAGTTTCAAGTGCCAAAAAACCCTCAAGGTGGGCGCTAAAACTTACGTGTACTACAGCCTGCCGCTCGCTGAGAAAAATGGTCTGACAGGCATTTCGAAGCTGCCCTATTCGATGAAGGTCCTGCTGGAAAACCTGCTGCGCAACGAGGACGGCCGCAGCGTCAAGAAGGAAGACATCGTTGCTTTCTCGAAATGGCTGAAGAAGCGCAAGCTTGAGCACGAAATCTCGTTCCGCCCTGCGCGCGTGCTGATGCAGGACTTCACCGGCGTCCCGGCGGTGGTCGATCTCGCTGCCATGCGTAATGCGATGCAGGCGCTGAAGGGCGATCCCAAGAAGATCAACCCGCTGGTCCCGGTCGATCTGGTCATCGACCACTCGGTGATCGTGAACTTCTTCGGTGACAACAAGGCGTTCGGCAAGAACGTCGCCGAAGAGTACAAGCAGAACAAGGAGCGCTACGAGTTCCTGAAGTGGGGCCAGAGCGCGTTCTCGAATTTCTCCGTCGTGCCGCCCGGCACCGGCATCTGCCACCAGGTCAATCTCGAATATCTCGCCCAGACCGTCTGGACGAAGAAGCAGAAGATGACGGTCGGCAAGAAGACCGGCACCTTCGAGGTCGCCTATCCGGACACGCTGGTCGGCACCGACTCGCACACCACCATGGTCAACGGCCTCGCCGTGCTCGGCTGGGGCGTCGGCGGCATCGAGGCGGAAGCCGCGATGCTAGGCCAGCCGCAGTCGATGCTGCTGCCCGACGTGGTCGGCTTCAAGCTGTCGGGCGCACTCAAGGAAGGCGTCACCGCCACCGACCTCGTGCTCACCGTCACCCAGATGCTGCGCAAGCAGGGCGTCGTCGGCAAGTTCGTGGAATTCTACGGCCCCGGCCTCGACGCCATGTCGGTCGCTGACAAGGCGACAATCGGAAATATGGCGCCGGAATATGGCGCGACCTGCGGCTTCTTCCCGGTCGATGCCGCCACCATCGACTATCTGAAAACTTCGGGCCGCAAATCGGCGCGTGTCGCACTGGTTGCCGCTTATGCCAAGGCGCAGGGCCTGTACCGCACCGCCAAGTCGCCCGATCCGGTGTTCACCGAAACGCTGAAGCTCGATCTCGGCGACGTCGTACCCTCGATGGCCGGCCCGAAGCGTCCGGAAGGCCGCGTCGCACTGCCCGCCATCGCCGAAGGCTTCTCTGCCGCGCTAACCACCGAATACAAGAAGCCGGATAACCACAACGCGCGCTTCCCCGTCGAGGGCAAGAATTTCGATGTCGGCCATGGCGACGTGGTGATCGCTGCCATCACCTCCTGCACCAATACCTCGAATCCGAGCGTGCTGATCGCCGCCGGCCTGCTGGCACGTAACGCCGTGGCCAAGGGCCTCAAGACCAAGCCGTGGGTGAAGACCTCGCTGGCGCCGGGCTCGCAGGTCGTCGCTGAATATCTCGCCAATTCCGGCTTGCAGCTCGATCTCGACAAGATCGGCTTCAATCTCGTCGGCTTCGGCTGCACCACCTGTATCGGCAATTCCGGCCCGCTGCCGCCGGAGATTTCGAAGTCGATCAACGACAACGGCATCGTTGCCGCAGCGGTTCTTTCGGGCAACCGTAACTTCGAGGGTCGCGTCTCGCCGGACGTGCAGGCAAACTATCTCGCCTCGCCGCCGCTGGTCGTCGCGCACGCACTTGCCGGTACGGTGACCAAGAATCTCGCGATCGAGCCGATCGGCGAAGGTAAAGATGGCAAGCCGGTGTTCCTGAAAGACATCTGGCCGACCACGAAGGATATCAACGCCTTCATCAAGAAGTACGTGACGTCGACGATCTTCAAGAAGAAGTACGCAAACGTGTTCGACGGCGATGCCAACTGGCGCAAGATCAAGACGGTCGAGAGCGAGACCTACAAGTGGAACATGGGTTCGACCTATGTGCAGAACCCACCCTACTTCGAAGGCATGAAGAAGGAACCGGAGCCGACCACCGACATCATCGATGCGCGCATCCTGGCTCTGTTCGGCGACAAGATCACTACCGACCACATCTCGCCTGCCGGTTCGATCAAGCTCACCTCACCCGCGGGCAAGTATCTGTCGGAGCACCAGGTGCGCCCGGCCGACTTCAACCAGTACGGCACGCGCCGCGGCAACCACGAAGTGATGATGCGCGGCACCTTTGCCAATATCCGCATCAAGAACTTCATGATGCAGGGTGCTGACGGCAACGTGCCGGAAGGCGGCATGACCAAGCACTGGCCCGATGGCGAAGCCATGTCGATCTACGACGCCGCGATGAAGTATCAGGCCGAACAAGTGCCGCTGGTCGTGTTCGGCGGTGCCGAATACGGCAACGGTTCGTCGCGCGACTGGGCTGCGAAGGGCACCCGTCTGCTCGGCGTTCGCGCCGTGATTACCGAAAGCTTCGAACGTATTCATCGATCCAATCTGGTCGGCATGGGCATTCTGCCGCTAACCTTCGAGAACGGCTCATCGTGGAAGAAACTCGGCCTCAAGGGCGACGAGAAGGTCACGATCCGCGGCCTGACCGGCGACATCAAGCCGCGCCAGCAGATGGTGGCGGAAATCGTGTCGGCCGATGGCTCACTCCACAAGGAGACGCTGCTCTGCCGCATCGATACGCTGGACGAGCTCGAATATTACCGCAATGGCGGCATCCTGCATTACGTGCTGCGTCAGCTTGCAGCCTGACGCCCATACGTGGTGTGACGTAGTGCCTCACCGCGAAGTGAGTGGCTAGTGAACAGAAGGCGGCCTATGAAGGGCCGCCTTCTGGCGTTTGAGGGCATGAACGTGTTAGCGACACCAATGTGCGACACCGTCTGTTATGTGTCTCACCTCGAGCGTGGCAAAACCTCATGAAATCCTTTGGCGGCATATCGCAGTGGACCGGCGCGCTCAGCGTGTGCGCCGCCATTGCAGCAAGCGGTAGCGCGCTGGCCCAGCCTAGGGCCGTGGTGGAGCTGTTTACCTCGCAAGGTTGCTCGTCCTGCCCGCCTGCAGACAAGATCATCGGCGACCTCGCCAAAGACCCGTCGGTGATCACATTGAGCATGCCGATCGACTACTGGGACTACCTGGGCTGGAAGGACACGCTGGCCGACTCGCGTTTCAGCGCGCGGCAGAAGGCCTATTCACAGATGCGCGGCGATCGCGACGTCTACACGCCGCAAGTCGTCGTCAACGGCGCCACTCAGGTGATCGGCAGCGATGCCGATCGTATCCAGGGCGCGATCAGCGAAACCAAGAAAGGCACCGTGATGACGGTGCCGGTGTCGATGTCGGTTTCCGGCAAACACGTCAACGTGTCCGTTGCCGCATCGAGCAATGCGCCGGATACGGCGCATGGCGAAGTCTGGATCTGTTCCGTGTCGAAGGCAGTGCCGATCACGGTCGGGCGCGGCGAGAATCGCGGCAAGCAACTGACCTACTACAATGTCGTCCGGAACTGGCTGAAGGTCGGTGACTGGACCGGCAACGCCGCCAACTGGACGCTGCCGCTGGAGAACATCTCCAGGGATGGTGTCGATGCCGCCGTCGTCTATGTGCAAGACGGCACACGCGACAAGCCCGGCGCGATGCGCGGCGCGGCCTATACGTCGCTGCAGTAAGTCTTCAGATTGATAACTTCGGCTGCTGCTGCGCTTACGCGTGGCATGCCCGCACCATTGTGAGCCCTCGGCGAAGACTGGATTGCTTCGTCGCTTCGCCTATCGCAATGACGTTTGATGGTCTCGCAAAAGCATCCACCAAAAAGAAAAGGACCAACTTGCGTTGGCCCAGTGGGGATTAACTTCCTGCGCAGGGTCCGATCCCAACGACCGCGGGGGGCTGGGGGCTGAGGAATCCGAGACCGGAAGAACCGGACCCGACGCAGTATCTTCTTGTCGCAATCCAGAAGGGCGCCCGATGGGCCAAAATTTGGCGGCAATAAGATTCACCTGACGTTCCCGTGACGGGAAATTTCTACCATCAGCCCTGCGGATCGGCCCTTGCAGAGGACCGCGGTCGGCGCGATCATGTCGACGATATGACAGGAGGCGCTGCATGAATGTGATTCCGGGAGATACTGAGCCCACCGAGAATCGCGCGGCGACGGGCCAAGCCGCCGCATCACCCGCCACCGCGCCCGTCGTCAGCTTCAATCGCCTTGAGCTCAGCCGCATCCTCAATCTGTACGGCCGTATGGTCTCAGACGGCGAGTGGCGCGATTACGCCATCGACTTTCTGCGCGACCGCGCGGTGTTCTCGGTGTTCCGCCGCTCGTCGGAAGTGCCGCTCTATCGCATCGAGAAAGATCCGCGACTGGCGCGCAAGCAGGGCATGTATAGCGTGATTTCGGCCAGCGGCATGATTCTGCGCCGCGGCCAGGAACTCGACCGCGTGCTCCTGGTGATCGATCGCAAGCTGGCGGTGGTGTAATCGATTCGCTGAGCGTCAGGGAAGCGTGCGGGCGCCGTCGCCAAGTGCGAGCTGCATCGAAACGGTATCAAGCCAGCGATCGAACTTGAACCCGACATCGGTATGCACCCCAACCATCTGAAATCCGGCATTGCGATGAACCGCGATGGAGCCGGCATTCGCGCTGTCACCGATCACGGCGACCATCTGGCGGTAGCCGCGGCTCTCGCATTCGGCGATCAGCCGCGCGAGAAGTTTGCCGCCAACGCCTCGCCGTTGGGCTTTCGGATCGAGATAAATCGAATTCTCGACGGTAAAGCGATAGGCCGGTCGCGGGCGATGCGCGCTGGCATAGGCATAGCCGACAACCCGGCCTTCCAGCACAGCCGCGAGATACGGATAGCCCCCGCTCACCATCCCCTCGAAACGCCGCGTCATCTCGGCCAAATCTGGTGGGATCAGTTCGAACGTGGCCGTGCCGAACTGCACCGCCTCGGCATAGATCGCGGTGATCGCGGGCAGATCTGCCGCCGTGGCGGGCCTGATTTCAATATCGGACATGGCGCTGAGACTATTTTTGCTCCGCCCAAAAGAAAAGCCCCGGCCTTTCGGCCGGGGCTAAGATCTTCTCTATGCTCTGAGCTTATTCGCGCTGTCCGAGCAGCTGCAGCAGCAGCGTGAACAGGTTGATGAAGTTCAAGTAGAGCGACAGGGCACCGGTGATCGCCGCACGCTCGGCGATATCGCCGCCCTGCGAGGCGTAACCGTAGATGTAGTCGTTCTTCAACCGCTGGGTATCGTAGGCAGTGAGGCCCGCGAAGATCAGCACACCGACGACCGACACGATGAACTGCAGCATCGACGAAGCGACGAAGATGTTCACGACGCTCGCGATGATGATGCCGAACAGGCCCATCAGCAGGAACGAGCCCATGCCCGTCATGTCACGCTTGGTGGTGTAGCCGTAAAGGCTCAGCGCACCGAACGAGGCAGCGGTGATGAAGAACACCCGCACGATCGACGTGTGCGTGTACACCAGGAAGATCGACGACAGCGAGATGCCCATCAGAGCCGCGAAGGCCCAGAACAGCAACTGCGCAGTAGCCGGCTTCAGCCGGTTGATGCCGAACGAGATGGCGAACACCATCACCAGCGGCGCTAGGATGAACACCCATTTCAGCGGGCTCACGAACATCGCGTAGCCGAACGGCGTCAGGTAGGAGCTGCCGATCCGGGCAGCGGCGCCCGACGGGTCGGTAGTAACGGCGGCCATGTACACGCCGAGAGCAGCCAGGCCGGTGATGGCCAGACCGATCGTCATGTAGTTGTAGATGCGCAGCATGTAGGAGCGCAGTCCGGCGTCCACGGCAGCGGCATCGCGCGCGCCGGCCCGGCCGAAGGGGGAAGCATAGTTACGGTCTAGATCCGACATGGTCGAAACCTCGATGTTGTCCGGCTGATCGCAAAGGGTTCGCGTCGCCGGTTCGAATTATATCCCAGATATCTGCGCTTCCTGACACTAAACTCGATTTCATAAAAAATCGATGTCATCTGCGCTCGATGCCTGACCCATAGGGTATGTGGTAAACTAACACATTCGCTGCAAGCTTCCACGCGTGGCGGAATGTCGCTCCAATTTGCATTCAGGCAACCGGGTAAACTTTCAGCCTGACGCAAGCTTGGCGATTTCTCAGTCATTTTGCACGAATCAGCCCGTGCAAAGGCTGCTTCGTGTCAAAACAGATCACAAATTCCGTAACACGGTGGCAGGCTTCTGGTTCAAGGCTACCAACGTACCCACCAGGCCCAAACCCACTGTGACAATTAGCGCCGCCAGCACGACGCCAGCCGCGCTGCCAGCCTGCCAGACAAAGCTCAGCGTCATCAGGCGCGTGACGATCAGCCACGCCGCCACCGAGCCGGCGATGACCCCAAACACCGCCGTGGCCAAGCCGATCATCAGATATTCGAGGGCATAGGCACCCAAAAGCCGCGCACGCGTTGCGCCGAGGGTCTTGAGAATCACGGCGTCATAGACGCGATGCCGGTGACCGGCGGCCAGCGCGCCACCGAGCACGAGGATGGCCGAGAGCAGCGTCACCGCGCTGGTACCGCGGATCGCCAGCACGAGATTTGTGACAACCGATCCCACAGTGTCGAGCGCTTCCCGGACCCGCACGGTGGTGATCATCGGGAATGCGTCGGCCACCGCCTTGACCAGACCGGCGTCCTGGGACGGATCGGACTTCGGTTCGGTCAGCGTGGCAATATGGGTATGCGGCGCACCGCGGAAGGTATTGGGCGAGAACACCAGGACGAAATTGATGCCGAGGCTCTGCCAGTCGACGGACCGCATATTGCCTATCCTGGCGGTGATATCGCGGCCGAGCACGTTGACGGTGACCTCGTCGCCCAGTTTGAGCCCGAGCCCGTCGGCCAGCTTCTTCTCGAACGACACCAGTGGCGGGCCGCTATAGTCGGGCGCCCACCATTCGCCCTCGACCAGCTTGGAGCCACGCGGAACCTCGTTGGTGTAACTGAGGCCGCGGTCGCTCTGCAGTACCCATTCGGCATCGGATGACGGCTTGAGGTCTTCTGCCTTGACGCCGCGCGCGGCGACGATCCGGCCGCGCAGCATCGGCACATCCTCGACGGTCGACTGCGGCTGCTTCTCCCTGAGAAACGCGCTGAAGCGGTCGGCCTCGGTGGAGGGAATGTCGATGAAATAGAACGACGGCGCCTTCTCCGGCAGCGCTGCCATGAACTGCCGGCGCAGATTGCCGTCGATCTGGGTGACGGTCACCAGCACGGTCAGGCCGAGCCCGAGCGACATCACCACCGACGGCGTCAGCGCGCCCGGCCGGTAGATATTGGCAATAGCCAGCCGCAGCATGGTCATGCTCGGCCGCGGTAATTTGCGCGCAAAAGCCATCAATGCGCCGGCGATACCGCGCAGCAAGGCGAACACGACCATCGACGACACCACAAATACGGCAGCGACACGTTTGTCGTAAGCGAGCCCGACCACCACCGCGATCAGTAGCCCGACCACGAGTGCCATCCAGAGCATATAGCGCAGCTTCGGCCGGTGCGATTCCGTCAGTGCCGCATCACGAAACAGCGCCGCAACCGGCACGTCGTGTACGCGCGCCAAGGGCCATAGGCCGAAGGCCAGCGCCGTCAGCAGCCCGTACAGCAACGACAATGCCAGCTCACCGAGATGAAGCGCCGGCACCACCGGCAGCGGCAGCAGCTTGCCGAACAGGCCGACAATGGCAAACGGCAAGGACGCACCGACCACCATACCGATCAGCGAGCCGATCACCGCCAGCACCAGTACCTGGGTGAGGTAGATCGCGAATACGTCGCGGCCAGTCGCGCCAAGCGCTTTCAACGACGCGATGACATCGCGGCGGCGATCAATATGGCTCTTCACGGCATTGGCGACGCCGACGCCGCCGACCAGCAGGGACGCGAGGCCGACCAATGTCAGGAACTGGGTGAATCGCGTGATGGTACGCTCAAGCTGCGGCGACGCGTTGTCGCGCGAACGGATTTCCCAGCCGGCTTGCGGCAATTGGGCACGCGCATCGTCAGCCAGCGCCTTGGCAGCGCGATCGCCGGAAACGGTGTCCGGCAGGCGAACACGATAGATCCAGCGCACCAGACTGCCGGGCTGCAGAAGCTTGGTGGCGCGCAGAGCGTCCTCACTGGTGAGGAAACGCGGCGCGAACCCGACACCGCCAGCGAGTTTGTCGGGCTCCGCTGAAATTTCGCTGCGAAGCTCGAACGTCGCATGACCGACCGTGAGGCGGTCACCAACCTTGAGGCCTAGCCGGGCCATCAATGTCGTATCCGTCGCGGCGCCATAGGCCCCGTCACGTTCGGCGAGCAGATCGCTCATCGGCATGTCCGGCGCCAGGGTCGCCTTGCCGAGCAAGGGATAGCTGCCATCGACGGCCTTGATCTCAACAAGCGCAAGATTGCCGTCCGGCGCGCGCGCCATGCCGCGCAGCGTTGCGGCAACCGACACCGCACCGCGTGCGCGCAAGAAGGCGAGTTCTTCCGGCTTGGCCTCACGCTGCATCAGCGAGAATGCCACGTCGCCGCCGAGCAGCGTACGGCCTTCGCGCGCCACGCCCTCGCCCAAACTTGCCGCGACCGAGCCAACGCCTGCGATGGCCATGACGCCCAGCGCGATGCAGGCGATGAAAACGTAGAAGCCGCGCAGGCCGCTGCGCATCTCGCGGAAAGCGTAACGCAACGCCAGCGACGGGCCTCGGCTGTTAGGAATGGTCTCGGTGATGGTCATCGGATCAGGCCGTCTCGACCCAGTTGCGCTCGGTGGCGGGCCCATCGATCCGGCCGGAACGTAATCGCACCACGCGGTCGCAGCGATGCGCCAGCGTATTGTCGTGAGTCACCAGCACCAGCGTCATGCCGCGCTGCGCGTGCTGCGCGAACAAGAGATCGACGATCTGGCCGCCGGTGGATTCGTCGAGATTGCCGGTCGGCTCGTCGGCGACCAGGATCGCAGGATCCGGCGCCAATGCGCGCGCCAGCGCGACGCGCTGCTGCTCGCCACCGGAAAGCTGGGTCGGATAGTGATGCAGACGGGCGCCGAGACCGACCGCTTCCAGCTCGCGCGCCGCACGGCCGGCTGGGTCGGGATGACCTGCCAGCTCCAGCGGTACCGCGACATTCTCCAGCGCCGTCATGGTCGGGATCAGGTGAAAGGACTGGAAGACGATGCCGACATGACGGCCACGAAACCGCGCCAATCCGTCCTCATCGAGATCATTGAAAGAGGTGCCATTGACCACCACCTGACCGGAGTCAGGACGCTCCAGCCCCGCCATCACCATCAGCAGCGTGGACTTGCCGGAGCCCGACGGGCCAATCAGCCCGATCGCTTCACCCGATCCGACGCGCAGGCTGATATCCTTGAGGATATGCACACGCGCGGCGCCGGTGCCGAGCGAGAGGTTGATGTTAGAGATTGAAATGGTGTCCGGCGAAACGCCGGCCGATGATGAGGCTTCAATGAAAGTATCCATGCGAGCTTCATATGGCACTTCGTTTGCGGCGGTCGAGGGGCTGCTGCGCACGTTTATGTGGCTGGTCGTCGCCGGGCTGACGGTCGCACTTCCGATCCCCACCGCTACGGCGCAGACGGCCGCCACCGGCACGGCCAAGCCCGTCAAACTGGTCGTGCTGGGGGACTCCCTGAGCGCAGGTTATGGCCTGCCGGCGGCAGCCGCGTTTCCGGTCCGGCTACAAAAGGCCCTGAAGGACAAGGGGATAGAGGTCGAGATGATCAATGCGGGTGTATCCGGGGATACCGCCTCGGGCGGCCTCGGGCGGCTCGACTGGTCGGTGCCCGAGGGGACGCAGGGCGTGATCGTCGAACTCGGCGCCAACGACGCGCTGCGCGGCACCGATCCGAAGGTCCCGCGTGCGGCGCTCACCGAGATTCTGACGCGGCTGAAGGCCCGCAACATCGCCGTGCTTCTCTGCGGCATGGTGGCACCGCCGAACTACGGCGCCGACTATGCGGAAAAGTTCAATTCGATCTATCCGGATCTCGCCAAGCAATTTGGCGTGCCGCTCTATTCGTTCTTTCTCGAAGGCGTCGCCGGTGACAGTAAACTCAACCAGGCCGACGCGATGCATCCGACAGCGGATGGCGTCGACATCGTCGTGAAAAACATCCTGCCCAGCGTCGAGGCATTTGTCGGCACGATCGCTGGGCAACGCAGTTGAGAAACAGGCAGCCTCAACCTTAATGACGGTTTTTCACGGAACCTTCATGCACCGAGCGCGGCATCTGCTTCGCAGAGTCACAGAAGTCGGGTAAAAAAAGACATCGGTGATTCGTCACCGGCTCGTTTGTTCGGGCATGATTTTCGCCGAGGGGTGCGGGCGTGCGTAAGCACACCGTAGTCAGCACCTTTCGGCGAAAATCGCGCCCCGGCAAAGAGGAGCTGACTATGCCGCGTTTGTTCGCCGGACTGGAGATACCAGCCGAGATCGGCCAGACATTGGCCAATTTGCGTGGCGGCCTGCCAGGCGCACGCTGGATCGATCCCGAAAATTATCATGTCACGCTTCGCTTCATCGGCGATATCGATGGCGTTTCCGCCAACGAAATCGCCGATCTGATGTCACGCGTGGAGCGCAGACCCTTCGAGGTCGCGGTGCGTGGCCTTTCGAGCTTCGGCGGCAAGAAACCCCGCGCTGTCGTCGCTGCGGTCGAGCCGAGCCGTCCGCTGCTTGAACTGCAATCCGAACTGGAACGGCTGGTGCGCCGCTGCGGGCTCGAGCCCGAGGGCCGCAAATTCACGCCGCATGTCACGCTGGCCCGGCTGCGCGATTCCTGCGACCGCGACGTCGCCGACTATCTTTCGGTGCGGGGCTACTTCCCGACGAAGATCTTCACCGCCTCGCGCTTCGTGTTGTTCTCGTCGCGGGCATCCACGGGCGGCGGCCCTTATCTGGTCGAGGATTCCTACGCGCTCTGCGCATGAGCGCATATCCGCTTCGACCAATTCGCATCTTGCATTTTCCGGGCGTATGGGGCCGTTAGGGCCCCATGTCGTCCAGCCCTCCGCAATCCTTCCGCGAACAATATCAAGCCCTCGTAGCCTCCGGCGCCATCGAGGCTGACCCGGCGCAGGCCGGCGCCGTCGAGGCCATCGTGGCGCTCGACGTTGCGCTGTCCACTTATAAGCCACCGCGCAAGCAGGGCTTCTTTGGACGCCTGTTCGGCGACAAGGATATGCAACCGCCGCGCGGTCTCTACGTCCATGGCGAGGTCGGCCGCGGCAAGACCATGCTGATGGACCTGTTCTTCGAAGCCAGCGCGGTCACGCACAAGCGTCGCGCTCATTTCCATGAGTTCATGGCCGACACCCATGAGCGCATCTATAATTTTCGCCAGAAAATCGCGAGCGGCGAGCTCCCCGACGGCGATGTCATCGCGCTGACGGCGAATTCGATCTTCGACGAAGCCTGGCTCCTCTGCTTCGACGAATTTCACGTCACCGATATCGCCGATGCGATGATCCTCGGCCGACTATTCGCACGGCTGTTCGAACTCGGCACCGTCGTCTTCGCGACGTCCAATGTCGAACCCGTCAATCTTTACAAAGGCGGCCTCAACCGCGCGCTGTTTTTGCCGTTCATCAAACAGATCGAAGATCATATGGAAGTGCGCAAACTGGATTCGCGCACAGACTATCGATTGGAAAAGCTGGCCGGCGTAAAGAGCTGGCTGGTGCCGGACGATGATGCAGCAAAGGCCGCGCTCGACAAGGCCTGGGCAAAGCTCACGGGCGGCGCACCGGCAAGGTCGCGTGATATCTCGATCAAGGGCCGCACGCTGCGTGTTCCCCTGGAAGCGCAGGGCGTGGCCCGGTTTTCATTTGGCGACCTCTGCGAGAAGCCGCTTGGCGCGTCAGACTATCTGAAACTGGCGCACGACTATCACACGCTGTTCATCGAACATATTCCGATGATGGACTACGGCGACCGCAACGCCGCCAAACGCTTCATCACACTCATCGACACGCTCTATGACAATGCCGTGAAGCTGATGGCCTCGGCGGCCGGCGAACCGCACGCGCTGTATCAGGCCAGCGAAGGTTTCGAGGCAATGGAATTCGCGCGGACCGCGTCGCGGCTGTTCGAGATGGGTTCAGAAACATATCTGGCCCTGCCCCATGGCCGCAGCGATTCCACGGCGTCAGGCGCCACCACGGGCCTGGTCGAAACCTGACGCGCGCGATCAGATCGATATCAAAGCGGAATCGGTACTTTCACGAGCGATTCCAATTTCCAGTTCACTCATAATAATTTGCATTGCAGGCCGGCGCTCGACAATTGGGCAGGCTCCGACTTGAACGGTGTCCGCGAAAGGGATAACCAGCCTGTCAGCATTTCCTGCTCCCTCCCTACCCCTTCGGGCTTAAAGGATAGATTTCCCATGGCGCGTAACAAAATCGCATTGATTGGTTCTGGTCAGATCGGCGGAACACTTGCTCACCTCGTCGGCCTGAAAGAACTCGGCGACGTCGTGATGTTCGACATTGCGGAAGGTGTGCCGCAGGGCAAATCGCTCGATCTCGCGCAATCCTCGCCGGTTGACGGCTTCGACGCCAAGCTGACCGGCGCCAACTCCTATGAGGCGATCGAAAGTTCGGACGTCATCATCGTCACCGCCGGCGTGCCGCGCAAGCCGGGCATGAGCCGCGACGACTTGCTCTCGATCAACCTCAAGGTGATGGAGCAGGTTGGCGCAGGCATCAAGAAGTACGCCCCGAACGCCTTCGTCATCTGCATCACCAACCCGCTCGACGCGATGGTCTGGGCGCTGCAGAAGGCCTGCGGCCTGCCGGCGAACAAGGTCGTCGGCATGGCCGGCGTGCTGGACTCGGCGCGCTTTCGCTACTTCCTGGCCGATGAATTCAATGTGTCGGTTGAAGACGTCACCGCTTTCGTGCTCGGTGGCCACGGCGACACCATGGTTCCGCTGGTCAAGTATTCGACCGTTGCCGGCATCCCGCTGCCCGACCTCGTGAAGATGGGCTGGACCTCGCAGGCCCGCATCGACGAAATCGTCGACCGCACCCGCAATGGCGGCGCCGAGATCGTCAACCTGCTCAAGACCGGTTCGGCCTTCTACGCTCCGGCCGCGTCGGCCATCGCGATGGCTGAGAGCTATCTCAAGGACAAGAAGCGCGTTCTGCCCTGCGCCGTTCACCTGAACGGTGAATACGGCGTCAAGGACATGTATGTCGGCGTTCCCGTTGTCATCGGCGCCAAGGGTGTCGAGCGCATCGTCGAGATCGAACTCCTCGGCAAGGACAAGGAAGGCTTCGACAAGTCGGTAGCTTCGGTGGTCGGCCTGATGGACGCCTGCAAGAAGATCGCACCCGACCTGCTCGGCTAAGATCAAGCTCACTTCACCGGCACCCTCTGGGTGCCGGTTTTGCATTTGACGACGTTGGCAAACACTGCAACGAACCCCTCAGCCAATTCGTCCGTCACGCGGAATTATCGTCGGCTTTGACTTGCAGCATGCTTGGTATACGGTATGCCAGTTCAAAGAAAATGACGTGAATTCCAAGTTCACCATCCGGGGTTCGGGAGCAACTTATGAATATCCATGAATATCAGGCGAAGGCCGTGCTGAAGGAATTCGGCGTGCCCGTTTCCAAAGGCGTGCCCATCCTCAAGGCCGAGGAAGCGGAAGCTGCCGCCAAGCAGCTCGGCGGTCCGTTGTGGGTGGTGAAGAGCCAGATCCACGCCGGCGGCCGCGGCAAGGGCAAGTTCAAGGAAGCATCGGCCGGCGACAAGGGCGGCGTCCGCCTCGCCAAGTCGATCGACGAGACCAAGCAGTTCGTCAAGGAAATGCTCGGCGCGACCCTCGTGACCGAACAGACCGGCCCCGCGGGCAAGCAGGTCAACCGGATCTATCTGGAAGACGGCTCGGACATCGAAAAGGAATTCTACCTCTCGCTGCTCGTCGACCGTGAAACCTCGCGCGTTGCTTTCGTCGTCTCGACCGAAGGCGGCATGAACATCGAGGAAGTCGCGCATAACACCCCGGACAAGATCGTGACCTTCTCGGTCGATCCGGCCACCGGCGTGATGGGCCACCACGGCCGCACCGTGGCTCAGGCGCTGGGCCTCAAGGGCGATCTCGCCAAGCAGGCCGAGAAGCTGGTGTCGCAGCTCTACACCGCATTCATCGCCAAGGACATGGACATGCTGGAGATCAATCCGCTGATTATCTCCAAGCAGGGCGAGCTGAAGTGCCTCGATGCCAAGATGTCGTTCGACTCGAACGCGCTGTATCGTCACCCGGAAATCGTCGCGCTGCGCGACACGACCGAAGAAGACGCCAAGGAAATCGAGGCGTCGAAATATGACCTCGCTTACATCGCGCTCGACGGCACCATCGGCTGCATGGTCAACGGCGCCGGCCTCGCAATGGCTACGCTCGACATCATCAAGCTCTATGGCGAAAGCCCGGCCAACTTCCTCGACGTCGGTGGCGGCGCTTCCGAGGAGAAGGTGACCGCAGCGTTCAAGATCATCACTGCCGATCCGAACGTGAAGGGCATCCTGGTCAACATCTTCGGTGGCATCATGAAGTGCGATGTCATCGCTGCCGGCGTGGTTGCCGCAGTGAAGGCTGTCGGCCTCCAGGTGCCACTGGTTGTCCGCCTCGAAGGTACCAATGTCGAGGAAGGCAAGAAGATCATCCGTGAATCCGGTCTCAACGTTCTGCCCGCCGACGATCTCGACGACGCCGCTCAGAAGATCGTCAACGCCGTGAAGGGAAAGTAAGCCGATGTCCGTCCTGATCGACAAGAATACCAAGGTCATCTGCCAGGGCTTTACCGGCAAGAACGGCACCTTCCACTCCGAACAGGCGATTGCCTACGGCACCAAGATGGTCGGCGGCACTTCGCCGGGCAAAGGTGGCTCGACGCATATCGGCCTGCCGGTGTTCGACACCGTGGCCGAAGCCCGCGACAAGACCGGCGCCGATGCGTCGGTGATCTATGTGCCGCCGCCGGGCGCAGCAGACGCGATCTGCGAAGCCATCGACGCGGAAATCCCGCTGATCGTCTGCATCACCGAGGGCATTCCGGTGCTCGACATGGTGCGCGTGAAGCGTTCGCTGTCCGGCTCCAAGTCGCGCCTCATCGGGCCGAACTGCCCGGGCGTCGTCACCGCTGGTGAGTCGAAGATCGGCATCATGCCGGCCAACATCTTCAAGCCCGGCAGCGTCGGCATCCTGTCGCGCTCCGGCACGCTGACCTATGAAGCCGTGTTCCAGACCACCCAGGCTGGCCTCGGCCAGAGCTCGGCGGTCGGCATCGGCGGCGATCCGGTCAAGGGCACCGAATTCATCGACGTGCTCGAGATGTTCCTGGCCGACCCCAAGACCACCTCGATCATCATGATCGGCGAAATCGGCGGTTCGGCGGAAGAGGACGCGGCACAGTTCATCAAGGACGAAGCCAAGCGCGGCCGCAAGAAGCCGATGGTCGGCTTCATCGGCGGCGTCACCGCACCTCCCGGCCGTCGCATGGGCCATGCCGGCGCCATCGTCTCGGGCGGCAAGGGCGACGCCCAGTCGAAGATCGCAGCCATGGAAGCCGCCGGCATCCGCGTCTCGCCGTCGCCGGCACGCCTCGGCACCACGCTGGTGGATGTGCTGAAGGGCTAAGGTTAGCTCGACAGGGATGAGAAATAAGAAAGGCCCGCTCGTGAGAGTGGGCCTTTTGCTTTCGGGACGCTTGATATCAACTGGGTAGGGAAACGACTGGTGTCCAGGAAAGGATTGCGATGGCGGAATTTAACTACTTGAAAAATATAAGCTTTTCTAGATCATTCCGCAAGATGTTTACCAGACACGTTACGCAGACTTACGAGCGCCCGATGAGTTGATCGAACGCGCGTCCAGAGGACCATAAGGAGATCGCTGACGCCCTTCGGAAGAAGCGTCGAACCAATTGGGTAGTCTCTTATGATGACGTTCCAGAAATCCGCTCTGCTTATTCCACCTTCGACCCTATCACCTACCTTTTGAATTACAGTGCCGGTGAAAAATCTGAAGGACCTGAAGTCATCTTCCTCAGCGATAGTCTCGCTGCTCCAACTGTAACAGGTTTTAGCAACCACCACGTCCGACGGCCCATTGCGAAGAAGCGCCCCGCACCGGCCAAGAAATCACTCGTCAAGACTGCCCGGAAGAAAGCTTAAAGCCTCGCCGCCTCGCGCTGATTGCCGGGACAACGACAGATTGCGCTATCAATCGCGGCAGGCCTTATTCGCCGAGCCGATGTCACCCGAATAAGACCTCGTGAGAATGACCCTTTCGCTGCTCTCAGCAAATCCGATTTCAACGGAGCCGCCTGCTTGAGTGCAGACCAGCGCGACACTTCGTTCGTTTATATTTTGAAGAGCCAATGGTGGGCCACAGTCACGAAAGACAGAGCGCATGGCCTCCTTGCCGTCAGGAAGTGTCTTGCGGATGGATAGGTGAATAAGTTCTCCGCAGATGGACCACACCTCAAGCGAGGCCTGATCGAACATTTTGCAAGAGTGAATATCGATTGTCGTGCCTGGCTGTCTACGAGCGGTCGGGCTAGCGGCGCAAACCGTCTTCATTGTCGCAATGGCTTCATTGATCGGAGCATTTGGATGAAATCCATAAGCCCTCCATTCGGCCTCTTTTGCAGAGGCTGCACTGATCATCATTAGACATAGAACTGCGACGTATTTCAGATTTTTCATTGCGATTCTTATAGATGGACTCTCGCAAACTATTAGTGACGCGATCGCCAGCAATCAACGAAATCAGGCGTCACTCCGGCCAGAATAGTTTTAAGGGTCACAATTTCGAGGCGTCACCTCATGGGGACAGCAGCCGGGTTTCCCCCGTAGCCCACCCCGAACTGTCGATACGCCACGCCGTCGTCGACGCATGCTGCGATCCTTCGTTCAACATCATGAGTCAATTTGACTCAGCGCATGCCTCTTGGCCGGCGAATCACACGCCTACTATGGTGACAACGGTCGATGACTAAGTTGTGGGATATTTCGCATGCTTGAGTAGTGCGTGGTGAAGGGCGGATGCCTGACTGCCTCGGATCGAAAAAGCAAAGGCCCGCTCGTGAGAGCGGGCCTTTTGTTTTGACACTCTGACTGGATCGCCCGGTCAAAGCGCGCAATTGCGCGCCAGGCCGGGCGACGACACTGGAGTTCTACGCCGCCTGCGCCTGCTTCTCGCCAACCAGCGGCAAACCTTCCTCGATTGGATACTTCGTATCGCGGCTCCATTCGTTCCACGAGCCGAAATACATCCGGACATCGGCGACGCCGGCATTCTTTAGTGCGAGAAACGTGTTCGACGCGCGTGCGCCCTTGAAGCAGTAAAGATAGACAGTGGTCGACGGCGTGATCCCGACAGTGGCGCATTCGGCAAGGATCTCGTTCTTCGACTTGAAGCGCGGACCGTCTGATGTCGGTTTCATCATGCGGTACCACTCGATCCAGACGGCGCCGGGAATGCGGCCCATGCGCGGGCAGAAGTCCTTGCCATAGGGCGACGAACTCTCGCCGATCCACTCGTCGACATCGCGCACGTCGAGAATGGCGATCGACGGATTGCCGAGCGCGCCCTGCATGGTGCCCGCATCGATCAGGATCGAGCCGGCTTCCGGCTTGATGGCGAAGGACGCTGCTGTCGGCGTCGGAACATCCGTGGTGGTCGGCAGGCCCTTCATGGTCCAGGCTTCAAAGCCGCCATGCAGAACCTTGATCTTGGGATAGCCGAGAAACTCCAGCAGAAAGTAGCCGCGGCAGGACTGGCCGAATCCCGAATTCATCGACTGTTCGTAGATCACCGCAGTCTCGCTGCCGGACAGGCCGGCACCGCCGAAGGCCGCAGCGAACTTCTTCTTCAGCTCGTCCATGCCTTCGGGCGTCGAGGTAGCGAGGAACGTAAAGATTTCATGGAGATTGACGGCGCCGGGGATATGCCCGGCCGCATAGGCGTCGGGATTGCGCGTGTCGATGATGACACAAGGTTCTGACTTCATGAACGTGACGAGGTCGTCTGCGGAAATGAGAACTTCAGCCATTGAAAGCCTCCATTGTGTTGAACCGTCGTTGTTGAGTCGTTTGTGCTGGATCGCCTGTCGTTTCGCCGTGACTTAAGTCAATTCACTGTCCGTTCGCGTGATCGGGATCATTTGCATGATCGGGATCACGCCCCGCCCTGGTCTCCCTGATATTCGCGCGCATTGTCTGCGAGCATTTTTCTGAGCTGCTTGGTGGCGGGGGTGACGATCGCCACAAAATAGGCTTCGCGCAGTCGGCGCTGGGCGCGGTGCGATTTGAGATAGCCGCGCGCGCCACAATGCAGCATCGCTGCATGGGCTGCGGCGACGGCGGCGTCGCCGGCGCGCAGACGCAGTTCGACGACGCTGCGCCAATAGGCATTGCTCGTGTCAAAGGGTGTGGCGGCGAGCATCATCGTCTCGGCCTCCATTTTCGCGAGAAGCCCGGCGAAATCCTCGGGCTGCTGCGGCAGGAAGTAATTGACGTGGGCGAGCGACGGCTTGACGCTCTCCATGATAGCAACGCAATCGCGCACCAGCCCGAGGCCCATGCCCATCTGCATCAGGATGAACCCGGCGCGAATTCTCTTCACGAAAGGCATCGCCGGCGCCGCGAGCACCTGATCGTCTGGAATGAAGACGTCGCGAAATTGCACGGCGTAGGTGCCGGTGCCATCCATCGCGAGGAACGGCTTGCACGGCGTCAGCGAGAGATTCTCGTCGGCGCAGTCGGCGAGGAACATCACCTTCTCGCCGGAGCCGTCATCGAGTTCGAAGATGGTGCCGAACATATGGTCGGGGCCAAGATTCGATACCCATGGCAGAGCACCGCGCACGATGTAACCGCCGTTGGTGCGGCGACCTTTCAGCTTGAGCTTCTCGATGCCAAAGAAGCTCTTCATCGGATTGGATAGGCCGGTGCCGCCAAGCAGCTTGCCCCTCGCGGCATCGCTCAGATACTTCGCCTTCAGTGCGGCGTTGTCGGAGTTGAGGATGTACCAGACCAGCGTGTTCTGGCACCACGCCATGAAGGCCGTGGAGCCGCAAGTCTCGCCGATGGTGGTGATGCCCGCGATCGTCTCGCCGAGATCCGCGTGTGCCGACCAGGCACCGACATCGCCGAGATGACGTAGCGCCCGATCTGGATAGATTGTGCCTTCATCGATCTCCAAAACTATTGGTGAAAGATCGGTGCGCGCGACGACAGCTATTCGTTCAACGAGCGACGGTGTGTCGCCGGCCCCTTCAATATCGTCAGATTTCCGCAGCACTGCCGTCGTGGTCATGTCGATCTCCGTCACGCACAAGGAAGAGAGACTGCGGCCGCATCGCTGCGGCCGCGCTAACTCACATTCAGGCAGAGACTTCGAGATTGACCGGGCGCGTAAACGTGTTGGCGACGGGCGACCATTTCTTGACGTGGGTGATCAGCGCATCGATCTCGGCCTGGGGAACGCCTTCGCATTCCATGTCGACCTTGATGCGCACATCGGTAAAACCGACCGGCTTCTCGCCGATATCGCCGGTGCCCCAGACAGCTGTGATATTGAGATCGCCTTCGAGCTGCAGTTCGAGTTTGTTGACGGTCCAGCCGCGATGCACGGCATTTGCGTGCAGGCCGACGGCGATGCAGGAGCCAAGCGCCGCCAATGACGCCTCTGACGGATTCGGCGCGGTGTCGTCGCCGAGCAGGGCCGGCGGCTCATCGACGATATAGGGCGGCAGATTGCGGATGTAGTTGGCGTGGCGGAATTTGCCCTCGGCCACCGTCTTGCACTTCAGTGTCTTGATGACATTGGGATTGGCTTTGCCGTTGGCGATCAGCTGTTCGAGTCCGCCTTTGTCGATCGGCGCGAGGCAGCCGGTCAGGGCGGTTTTGGCAGCAACAGCGGTCATATGGTTTTCTCCCTTGGAAAGATCAAAGATACAGAACGTTCTGTATCTCTGCAGAAAGCGTGCCAGCGACCGCCAATGGAGAAAACGTCGCGATATCAGCGAGTTGGGCGTTTGGTGAAGAAACGTGCAGCGGCTGGATTGCCGTTTAACGCGCCAAATCGGCGCTTACCGGCTCGAATATTGGTCAGGAACCGATGATCGCTTGCACGTCGCGCGCCGCATGACATATGACAGGGCATGACCGATGCGATGCCGCAGGCCGTCGACAGCAGTATTCCGCAGGTGACGCCGCGCGAGCGGCTGATGGTCGCAGCGACAAGGCTGTTCTGCAAAAATGGCATCAATGCCACCGGCATCGACGCCATCGTCAGCGAGGCCGGAACGGCCAAAACCACGCTCTACAAGAACTTCAAATCCAAGGACGATCTGGTCGACGCCGTGCTCAGGGCGGAGAGCGAGACCTGGCGCGGCTGGTTCATTGCCGCCGTGGAACGCGCCAGAACTCCGCGTGAAAAACTGGATTCGATTTTCCCCGCGCTGAAGGGCTGGTTTGCCGAAGAGACCTATTATGGCTGTGTTTTCATCAATGCAGTCGGCGAGCACGCCAAGGACGAGACCCGGCTGCGCGACATCACGATCCGGCACAAATCATTCATTCTCAAGCACATCTCCGGACTGGCCGAGGCCGCCGGCGCCAAGAAGCCGGACTTTCTCGCGCACCAGATCGGCCTCTTGATGGACGGCGCCATCGTCGCCGCCATGGTGACCCGCGATCCGACCGTGGCAGACGCCGCCGGCATGGCCGCCAATGCCCTGCTCGACGAGGCTTGCGGGCCGCCCAAAATCCGCCGCACCCGGCGCGCCGGACTGCAAGGAGGCGCTGCCGCTTTGGCTAAGGAAGACCTCAGTGTCGTCGACTGAAATCAGCGGACAAAATCTCGCGCACAAAGAATTGACGATATATTCAGTTCTTCGTGCTTTTCAGGGCGCACATTCGGATTAAATAGGGTAGAAGCTCGCTCGACTTTAGGATGGTCCGGCAACCGGATCAGCCCTCGCTAAAATTTCCGCGCGATACCAAATCAGGACGCCATCATGTCTCGCCAGGATGCGAACGCCGCCTTTGCACTCTCCTCATTTCTGCAAGGCGCAAACGCCACTTACATCGACGAACTCTATGCCCGTTACGAAAAGGACCCCTCCTCGGTCGATGCCGAGTGGCAGGAGTTCTTCAAGAGCCTGAAGGACTCGCCCGCCGACGTTCAGAAGAACGCCGAAGGCCCGTCCTGGGAGAAGGCCAACTGGCCGCTGACGCCGAAGGACGACCTGACCTCCGCCATGGACGGCAACTGGGCCCAGGTCGAGAAGGTGATGGGTGCCAAGCTCGCCGCCAAGACCGCGCAGCCCGGTGCTGCCGCCCCGACCGGCGACATCAATCAGGCGACCCGCGATTCGGTACGCGCCTTGATGCTGATCCGCGCCTTCCGCATGCGCGGCCATTTCCACGCCAATCTCGATCCGCTGGGCATCGAAGGCCAGAAGGATCACGAGGAGCTCGATCCGCGCTCCTACGGCTTCACCGATGCCGACTACGACCGCAAGATCTTCCTCGATAACGTCATCGGCCTCGAATACGGCACGCTGCGCGAGATCGTTGCGATCCTGCAGCGCACCTACTGCCAGACCCTCGGCGTCGAGTTCATGCACATTTCCAACCGCGCGCAGAAGGCGTGGATCCAGGAACGTATCGAAGGCCCGGACAAGGAAATCAGCTTCACGCCGGAAGGCCGCCGCGCCATCCTCCAGAAGCTGGTCGAAGCCGACGGCTTCGAGAAGTTTTGCGACGTCAAGTTCACCGGTACCAAGCGCTTCGGCCTCGACGGCGGCGAATCACTGATCCCGGCGCTGGAACAGATCATCAAGCGCGGCGGCAGCCTGGGTGTCCGTGACATCGTCGTCGGCATGCCACATCGCGGTCGCCTCAACGTGTTGACCCAGGTGATGGGCAAGCCGCACCGCGCGCTGTTCCATGAATTCAAGGGCGGTTCGGCCAATCCGGACGAGGTCGAAGGCTCGGGTGACGTCAAGTATCACCTCGGCGCCTCGTCGGATCGCGAGTTCGACAACAACAATATCCACCTATCGCTGACGGCGAACCCGTCGCATCTTGAAATCGTCGATCCCGTGGTGCTCGGAAAGGTCCGCGCCAAGCAGGACCAGAATGGTGATCCACCGGACCAGCGTATTTCAGTGCTGCCGCTGCTGATGCATGGCGATGCGGCCTTCGCAGGTCAGGGTGTGGTTGCGGAATGCTTTGCGCTGTCGGACCTGAAGGGCTATCGCACCGGCGGTTCGATCCACTTCATCGTCAACAACCAGATCGGCTTCACCACCTATCCGCGTTACTCCCGTTCGTCGCCCTATCCGTCCGACGTTGCGAAGATGATCGATGCTCCGATCTTCCATGTGAACGGCGACGATCCGGAAGCGGTGGTGTTCGCCGCCAAGATCGCGATCGAGTTCCGGCAGAAGTTCCACAAGCCTGTCGTCATCGACATGTTCTGCTATCGCCGCCACGGCCATAACGAAGGCGACGAGCCGGCGTTCACCCAGCCGGTGATGTACAAGAAGATCGGCGCGCATCAGTCGACGCTGGATATCTATGCCAAGCGCATCATCGCCGATGGCGTGATGACCGAAGGCGAAGTCGACAAGGCGAAGGCCGACTGGCGCGCCCGTCTTGATGCCGAGCTCGAAGCCGGCGCCGGCTACAAGCCGAACAAGGCTGACTGGCTCGACGGCAAGTGGGCCGGCTTCAAATATGCCGACCAGGAGGAAGATCCCCGTCGCGGCGTGACCGGCGTCGACGTCAAGACGCTGAAGGAGATCGGCGCCAAGATCACCAAGGTGCCCGATGGTTTCCGCGTTCACCGCACGGTGCAGCGTTTCCTCGACACCCGCGCCAAGGCGATCGACAGTGGCGAAGGCATCGACTGGGCGACCGGCGAGGCGCTGGCATTCTGTACCCTGATGGAAGAAGGCCACCATGTCCGGCTGTCCGGCCAGGACTCGGAGCGCGGCACCTTCTCGCAGCGCCATTCGGTGCTGTTCGACCAGGAAGACGAAAGCCGCTACACGCCGTTCAACCACCTCAAGCCCGACCAGGGTCACTACGAGGTCATCAACTCGCTGCTGTCCGAAGAAGCCGTGCTCGGATTCGAATACGGCTACTCGCTGGCCGAGCCGAAGGCGCTGACCATCTGGGAAGCGCAGTTCGGCGACTTCGCCAACGGCGCACAGGTGCTGTTCGACCAGTTCATCTCCTCGGGTGAACGCAAGTGGCTGCGTATGTCGGGCCTCGTCTGCCTGCTGCCGCATGGCTATGAAGGCCAGGGCCCGGAGCATTCCTCCGCACGCCTTGAGCGTTTCCTCCAGATGTGCGCCGAAGACAACATGCAGGTGGTCTATCCGACTACTCCGGCCAACTACTTCCACATGCTGCGTCGTCAGTTGAAGCGTGAGATTCGCAAGCCGCTGATCGTCATGACGCCGAAGTCGCTGCTGCGCCACAAGCGTGCGGTGTCGAAGCTGAGCGAACTCGGTGCCGACACATCGTTCCATCGCGTGTTGTTCGACGATGCGGAGAAGCTGCCGGACGAGAAGATCAAGCTCACCGCCGACAACAAGATCCGTCGCGTCGTGCTGTGCTCCGGCAAGGTCTATTATGACCTCTACGAGGAGCGCGAGAAGCGCGGCATCGACGACGTCTACCTGATGCGCATCGAGCAGCTCTATCCGGTGCCGCTGAAGACGCTGGTGCAGGAGTTGACCCGCTTCAAGGGTGCGGAATTCGTCTGGTGTCAGGAAGAGCCGCGCAACATGGGCGGCTGGCACTTCATCGAACCGTATCTTGAATGGGTGCTCAACCAGATCAACGCCACCCACAAGCGTCCGCGTTATGCCGGCCGCGCTGCTTCGGCAGCGACCGCCACCGGCCTGATGTCCAAGCATCTCGCCCAGCTCAAGGCCTTCCTCGACGAAGCGCTCGGCTAAGCCTCCATTCTGTTGGCGAATGCCCCGCACCCGCGGGGCGTTCGCATATCCCCATTGATTTCAAGTTCAGGCAGGAATGACCGAGCGGGTCGCCACGCCACAAGAGGAAATAGACAATGACTGAAATTCGCGTTCCCACGCTCGGCGAATCCGTGACGGAAGCCACCATCGGCCGCTGGTTCAAGAAGGCCGGCGATGCCGTCGCCGTTGACGAGCCGTTGGTCGAACTCGAGACCGACAAGGTCACCATCGAAGTCCCGGCGCCCTCCGCCGGAGTCCTCGGCGAGATCGTTGCCAAGGACGGCGAGACCGTTGCCGTCGGCGCACTGCTCGGCCAGATCACCGATGGTGCCGGCGGCGCCAAGCCAGCCGCAGCTCCCGCGAAGCCCGCTGCCCCGGCTCCGGCCGCTGCCGCTGCTGCGCCTGCTCCCGCTCAGAAGTCCGCCCCCGTCGATGCGCCGCTGGCGCCGTCAGTCCGCAAGATCTCGGTCGAGAGCGGCATCGATGCCGCCACCGTCCCCGGCTCGGGCAAGGATGGCCGCGTGACCAAGGGCGACATGCTCGCCGCGATCGAGAAGGCTGCGTCGGCACCGACACCGATCAATCAGTCTGCCGCCGCCGTGCAGGTACGTGCACCGTCACCCGCTGACGATGCTGCCCGCGAAGAGCGCGTAAAAATGACGCGCCTGCGTCAGACCATCGCGCGTCGCCTCAAGGACGTGCAGAACACCGCCGCGATGCTGACGACCTTCAACGAGGTCGACATGACCAACGTGATGGCGCTGCGCTCGCAGTACAAGGATGTGTTCGAGAAGAAGCACGGCACCAAGCTCGGCTTCATGGGCTTCTTCACCAAGGCCTGCGTGCAGGCGTTGAAGGATATTCCGGCCGTGAATGCCGAGATCGATGGCTCCGACCTGATCTACAAGAACTATTATCACGTCGGCGTTGCCGTCGGCACTGACAAGGGCCTCGTCGTTCCCGTGGTGCGCGACTGCGATACCAAGTCGATCTCCGACATCGAAAAAACCATCGCGGATTTCGGCAAGCGCGCCCGTGACGGCCAGCTCAAGATCGACGAAATGCAGGGTGGCACATTCACCATCACCAATGGCGGCATCTACGGTTCGCTGATGTCGACGCCGATCCTGAATGCGCCGCAGTCGGCCATCCTCGGCATGCACAAGATCCAGGAACGTCCGGTCGTGGTCGGCGGCAAGATCGAGATCCGCCCGATGATGTATCTGGCGGTGTCCTACGATCACCGCGTGATCGACGGCAAGGAAGCCGTGACATTCCTCGTTCGCGTCAAGGAAAGCCTGGAAGATCCGGCCCGTCTCGTTCTGGATCTCTAACCCGAGGTCGCCATGGCGTTCGGACCGAACCCTCCGCCAATTCAGGCCCACCTTTGCGTCAAGGGTGGGCTTGAAGCCATTGCCTTCTATGAGAAGGCGCTTGGCGCGAAGTGCTCGTTCCACGCAATGGCCGACGACGGCAAGCGGGTTATGCACGCCAACCTCGAAATGTTCGGCAGCGAAGTTATGCTGCATGACGAATTTCCCGAGTTTGGTGGCCACATCCTGTCGCCGCAGACCCGCGGCGGCGCCGGCATGACGATCAATATCAATCTGCCCAAGCCTGAAGATGTCGACGCCGCGATCGCCCGCGCGGAAACATCGGGAGCAGAAGTCGTGATGGCGCCTCAGGATGTTTTCTGGGGGGCCCGCTACGGCACCATTCGCGATCCGTTCGGACACATCTGGTCCTTCAACGCCGCACTCACCGGGAGCGACGCATGAGCGACAACGTCGTGATCATTACCGGCGGAAGCCGCGGCATCGGTCGTTCCACCGCGCTGCTGGCGGCCTCACGTGGCTTCAAGGTCGTCGTCGGCTATGCCAGCAACGAAGCCGCCGCCAACGAGGTCGTTTCGAAGATCGAAGCGACCAACGGCAAGGCCATCGCCGTAAAATGCAATGTCGGCTCCGAGGCTGACATTCTCGCGCTGTTCAAGGCGGCTGACGCGTTCGGGCCACTCGGCGCGCTGGTCAACAATGCTGGTATTGTCGGCCCTTCCATCCGCGTCGATCAGATGACTGCCGAACGCATCGCTAACATGATGACGGTGAATGTCACCGGCAGCATTCTTTGCGCCCGCGAGGCCGTGAAGCGCATGTCGACCAAACACGGCGGCAAGGGTGGCGTTATCGTCAATCTGTCATCGGTAGCCGCCAAACTGGGTGCGCCGAACACCTATGTCGACTATGCCGCCTCAAAGGGCGCGATCGATTCCTTCACCATCGGATTGGGACACGAAGTCGCAGCCGAAGGCATTCGCGTCGCCGGCATTCGGCCCGGTTTGATCGATACTGATATCCACGCGTCAGGCGGCGAGCCGGACCGCGCGCATCGTCTTTCCGTCAACGTACCGATGAAGCGCGTCGGCACTGCGGATGAAGTTGCCAATGCCATCGTCTGGTTGCTGTCGGACGAGGCTTCCTACGTCACATCCACCATTATCGACGTGTCCGGTGGCCGCTGAGGCTCTGACACCCCATATCATCTGAAGACAATACAGGACTGCATCATGGCTTCTTACGACCTCGTTGTTATCGGCACCGGACCCGGCGGTTATGTCTGCGCGATTCGCGCGGCGCAGCTCGGCATGAAGGTCGCCGTCGTCGAGAAGAACAGCACGCTGGGCGGCACCTGCCTGAACATCGGCTGCATGCCCTCGAAGGCTTTACTCTATTCGTCAGAGCTTTTTGAGGAAGCCGGCCACTCCTTCGCCAAGATGGGCATCAAGGTGTCCGCCCCGACACTCGATCTTCCAGCGCTGATGAACTTCAAGCAGCAGGGCATCGACGGCAACGTCAAGGGTGTCGAGTTCCTGATGAAGAAGAACAAGATCGACGTCGTGATGGGCACCGGTCGTGTGCTCGGCACCGGCAAGGTCGAAGTCACCGGCGCTGACGGCAAGGCCCAGACGCTGGAGACGAAGAACATCGTCATCGCTACTGGTTCTGATGTCGCCAAACTGAAGAGCATCGAGATCGACGAGAAGCGCATCGTGTCGTCGACCGGCGCGCTGTCTCTCGACAAGGTGCCGGAGAAGATGATCGTGGTCGGCGCCGGCGTGATCGGCCTCGAACTCGGCTCGGTGTGGCGCCGCCTCGGCGCCGAAGTCACCGTCGTGGAATTCCTCGACCGTATCCTGCCCGGCATGGATGGCGAAGTCGCTAAGCAGTTCCAGCGCATGCTCGAGAAGCAGGGCATGACCTTCAAGCTCGGCGCCAAGGTCACCGGCGTCGATACGTCCGGTAAGAAACTGAAGGCGCAGATCGAGCCAGCTGCAGGCGGCGCTGCTGAAGCACTCGAAGCCGATGTGATTCTCGTGGCGATCGGCCGCGTCGCTTATACCGAAGCGCTTGGCCTCAAGGAAGCAGGTGTCGAGCTCGATGAGCGCGGCCGCGTCAAGATCGACCATCACTTCTCGAGCAATGTGAAGGGCGTCTACGCTATCGGCGACGTCGTCGCGGGCCCGATGCTGGCGCACAAAGCGGAAGACGAAGGCGTTGCCTGCGCCGAGCTTCTCGCCGGCCAGGCCGGTCATGTGAACTATGACGTGATCCCGGGCGTCGTCTACACCACGCCGGAAGTCGCCGCCGTCGGCAAGACCGAGGAAGAGCTCAAGGCTGCCGGTATCGCTTACAATGTCGGCAAGTTCCCGTTCACGGCCAATGGCCGCTCCAAGGTCAACCAGACCACCGATGGTTTCGTGAAGATTCTCGCAGATGCGAAGACCGATCGCGTGCTCGGCGTACATATGATCGGCCGCGAAGTCGGCGAAATGATCCACGAGGCCTGCGTGCTGATGGAATTTGGCGGTTCCGCCGAAGATCTGGCCCGCACCTGCCATGCCCATCCGACCCGCTCCGAGGCGGTGAAGGAAGCTGCATTTGCAGTAGCCAAGCGCGCTATCCATATGTGAGTCACGGCCGGCGCGACGCCGGCTGGGAGACGAACGCCATGATGCGACGCGTGCTGCAGCCGCTATGGTTCTTCCTCGCTTTGATCTTCCTGATCGAAGCGTGGCTGTGGGATCATCTCGAACCGGTCGTCGCGCGCATCGTTGCAGCGATTCCGCTGCGCGCATTCAAGGAATGGCTGGCCGCGCGGATCGCGCGGCTGTCGCCGATGTTGACGCTGGCCGTGTTTGTTATTCCGGCGATCCTGCTATTTCCATTGAAATTGGCCGGCGCCTGGCTGCTCATGCATCAGTATTGGATCAGCGCTTTCGCGCTCATCGTGTTCAGCAAGTTTCTCGGCGTCGGCGTCGCTGCGTTCATCTTCGATGTGACACGGCCGAAGCTGTTGCAGATGAACTGGTTTCGGAAGCTCTACGAATTCGTTCTCGACATCCGCCGCCGGGCCGGCGAATTGGTCGCGCCTGTGACTGCAAGAATCAAGGCGACGATGGCGATGTTCCGCTCCAATTCATCGTCGCGTTGGATGCGGCTGGTACAGCGGCTGCGTCATCGGGCGCATTCGGCGCGGTAGATCGAACGGGAGAGCAACTTGGCTGAACTGGCACGCATCCAAACTCCCCTTCTCGATATTGCTTATGAACATAGCGGACCGGATGGTGGCTTGCCCGTTCTGCTGATGCATGGTTTTCCCTATGACATCAGAGGCTATGACGACGCGGTCGACATCATCAACGCCGCTGGCTTCCGCACCATCGTGCCCTATCTGCGTGGCTATGGGCCAACGCGGTTTCTTTCCAGCGCGACCATCCGCTCGGGGCAACAGGCTGCGCTCGGACAGGATCTGCTGGAGCTGATGGACGCGCTGCGTATCGGCAAGGCCCTGGTTGCCGGCTATGACTGGGGCGGCCGCGCGGCCTGCGTCGTCTCTGCGCTATGGCCCGAACGCGTGCACGGCCTCGTCAGTTGCACCGGCTACAACATCCAGGACCTGACGAATGCGGCGCGACCATCCGCTCCCGAGCAGGAAGCGCGACAGTGGTATCAGTATTATTTCCATACCGAACGTGGCCGCAACGGCCTGATCCAGAACCGCGACGCACTAGCCAAACTGCTCTGGAAGATGTGGTCGCCCAGCTGGGCATTCGATGATGCCACATTCGAGCGCTCGGCGTCGGCCTTCGACAACGATGACTTCGTCGATGTGGTCGTGCACTCTTATATGCACCGTACCGGCAGCGTCGCCGGCGATCCGAATTATGCTTTTCTGGAGACCCAGCTTGCGGCGCAGCCGAAGATCGATGTCCCGACTATCGTTCTGCACGGCGCTGACGACGGCATTGGACCCGTAAAGAATTCCGAGAATCACGGCCAGTATTTTACGGGCCCTTATGAGCGCCGCGTCATCGCGGGCGTTGGCCACAATGTACCGCAGGAAGCGCCCAAGGCCTTTGCCGAAGCGGTCCTGCAGCTATGCCGGACCGCTTCGGCTTAAGTCATTACATGAGATGAACCGCATGCGGCGCGAACAGGCCGACCGCGGTAAAGGCGACGCCGGCAATCGCCAGTGCACCTGATACCCAGGCCAGCGCGATCATGCCGGTGATGATCGTGGCCGACGCCAGCACGATGCCGATCTGGAATGCGGCGGAGGCCACTTCATAGTGATGATAACGCGCCATTGCGAGGTCGCGCGCATGCTCGGCTTCCTTGGCACGGGCGGCGAGCTGTTCGGAGCCTTCGCCGGTCTCCGGCTCGGAGCGATAACGATCCGCGGTCTTCTTCCAGTCGTCGATCTGCTTGGATAGTGCGGCCTTGGCGGCATCGTCACCCATCAGGCCGAGGCTGAGCCTGGCCTGGTCCGACGTCGCCTGAACGACGGTGCGGCGGATGCTTTTGGCCTGGAAGAACGCCCAGAGATTGGATGCCTCGACGTTCTTGCTGATAGATTCGGTTTGCGCACCCTTGCCGAGGGTTTCCGAGAACGCCAGAAACAGCGCGATCACGGCAATCAGCAGTGCAATATTCTTGTTCGAGCCGGACGCATGCTCGGCATGCTCCGCGTGCTCCATACTTTCGTGCGCACCCATCGTAATCCCCTCCGGTTGGTCGATGCGTCGATTTGACCGAACCGCGGCGACTTCGCAAGGGGCAGCTCATGACACTTCTACTACAGCTGGGGTTTGCCTGGCCCTACGCTCGCGGGTGTGCGGTCTTGTAGACTTCGAACAGCCGCTCGGTGTCGATGCCGGTATAGATCTGTGTGGTCGACAGCGAGGCGTGGCCGAGCAATTCCTGGATCGCGCGGAGGTCACCACCGCGGGTCAGCAGATGGGTGGCAAAGGAATGGCGCAGCGCGTGCGGCGTGGCGCTGTCGGGCAGGCCGAGCGCGCCACGCATCCGCTCCATGGTCAACTGGATGATCCGAGGGCTGAGCGGGCCGCCGCGCGCGCCGACGAACATCGGGCCATCGGCAGGGAGCGGATGCGGACACTGCGCGGCGTAGTCGGCGATGAGCTCCAGCACATTATGCAGCACCGGCACCATACGGGTCTTGTTACCCTTGCCGTTGACGATCAGCACATCGCCCGCGCCGGCTGCCGGCACGTCGCGGCGCTTCAGGCCAAGTGCTTCGGAGATACGCAAGCCGGACCCGTAGAGTAGCGCCATCACCGCGGCATCGCGCGCCCAGATCCACGGATCGCGATTTTCGCCCGCGCGCTCATCCGCATCGGCGAGGCGCTTGGCCGAGACCATCTGCAACGGTTTCGGCAGGCTCTTGCCGATTTTCGGCGCGCGAACCGCGGACAACGCACCGACATTGCCCTTGCCTTCGCGCTCTAGAAAACGACCGAATGACCGTAGACCGGCCAGCGCGCGCATCAGCGAGCGGCCGCCGATATCATCGCCGCGCCGCGCCGCCATGAAGGCACGGACATCGCTGGTCTCCAGCTTGGCGAAACGCGGCAGCGAGACGAGCGCGCCCCAGTGTTCGGCGAGAAATGTCAGAAACTGCCGGACGTCCCGCGCATAAGCCTCCAGCGTCTTCGGCGACAGCCGTCGCTCGGCACGCAAATGCGACAGCCAGCGCGTCATTTGCAGCGAGACATCAGCATCGGCGCAAATGAGATCGATAGGTGCGGGTGCGTTTGGTTTTTTATCGGAAAGCTTGGCCATCGGAATGCCTTGCAGTTCGCGGTACGCGAACGGGCAGAGATTATCACACCCTGCTCGTTTCACTTTGGTGAACCGCCGGCATCGTCAATCCGGGAACCGCTTCAGGGGCTCCGCGACACCGGCCGGGAGGCCTGTTCGCGCTGCATTCATGGCCATGGCCAGGAAGGTGTAATAGCCATTGATCCCGAGCAGATCGATGACGCCCTGCTCGCCGAATTTGGCGACGGCCTTGTTCCAGGTCGGATCACTCACGCGTTTGGTGCGCTGGATCTCGATCGACATGTCGTAGGCGGCCTCTTCGTCCTCGGCCATGCCAACAGGACGCCGGCCATCGGCAATCGCATCGGCGATGTCGTTGCGCAGGCCGGCCTTGATCGCGATGTCATGATGCGCAACCCACTCATATTGCTGGGTCCATTCGCGTGCGGTGATCAGGATGATCATTTCGCTGAGCCGCGGCGCCAGTGCGCTCTTGAACCTGAGATGATCGCCCATCGCCTTGGCGCGCAGCATGACTTCCGGGCTGCGAATCAGCGGCACGAAGGGGCCACGGACCTCGTAGCCCCGGCCGCCGGCGAACTCCTCGGCGGCTTTCTTCTGCGATTCGGTGTATTTGTCGGCTGGGATCGGCGGCATCCGGTCCTGCGCCAGCGCAGGTATCACGACGGCAGAAAACATGACGAATGAGGCGATTGCCCCAGCGAGCCTGTGGCCCATAGTAACTCTCCCTTTGACTTATTGTTCTTGCTTCATTGTCGTGGCGGCACATCGGTCATAAGACCGGGCCACACAGCCGGCACTGGTCCGGCCCGCACCGCGAGCTTAGGTTAGCGGATACCCCATTTCGAGTCTGATTCCGCCGATGGACGAAGCTGCGCGCACCAAAACATCGTCTGGCGTCGTTGACGTGCTGGTGCCGGTCGCGCTGAACCAGGCTTATTCCTATCGCGTGCCTCGTGGCCTCGATCTGCGGCCCGGCGATGTTGTCAGCGTGCCACTCGGCGCCCGCGAGGTGATCGGCGTGGTTTGGGCGGAAAATACCAATCCCGATCCGCGGCTGCACAACCGCCTGAAAGAGGTTGGCGAGAAATTCGATGTCCCCCCGCTGAAGCAGGAATTGCGCAGCCTGGTCGACTGGGTGGCGAATTACACTCTGTCCGCACGCGGCATGGTCATGAAGATGACGCTGCGGATGGGCGAGCATCTCGGCCCAGAGCGCGTGCGCATGGGCGTCCGCCTGGTCGGCGAAGTGCCCAAGCGCATGACCTCGGCACGCGCACGGCTGATCGAGATCCTGTCGGACGGCCTGCTGCACGCAAAGTCTGAGGCAGCCAAGGAGGCCGGCGTCAGCGCAGGCGTAATCGACGGCCTCGTCGATGAAGGCACGCTTGCTATTGAAGCCATGCCCCGCGCGCTGCCGCCGCCGGCGCCTGATCCCACCTTCGCCGAACCGGACTTTTCAGACGATCAGGCCGTCGCGGCCGAGGCGATGCGGACCTTCGCCGCCAAGGGGGATTTTCACGCCGCTTTGCTCGACGGCGTCACCGGCTCCGGCAAGACCGAGGTCTATTTCGAGGCGGTTGCCGAGGTGATCAAGCGCGGCGAACAGGTGCTGATCCTGATGCCCGAAATAGCGCTGACGGGGCAATTCCTCGAGCGCTTCTCAAAACGCTTCGGCGTGCGACCGCTGGAGTGGCATTCCGAACTGACACCGCGCACCCGCGCACGCAACTGGGCGTCGATCGCCAATGGCGAGGCCCATGTCATCGTCGGCGCGCGCTCGGCACTGTTTCTGCCCTATGCGAAACTCGGCCTGATCATCGTCGATGAAGAGCATGACCAGGCCTACAAGCAGGACGAAGGCGCGCATTACCACGCCCGCGACATGGCAGTGGTGCGGGCGTCGATCGCCAAAATTCCCATCGTGCTGGCCTCGGCGACACCGTCGGTCGAGTCCGAGGTCAACGCGCGCAAGGGACGCTATCAGCGCATCGCGTTGCCCTCACGCTTCGGCGGTCAGCACATGCCGCATATCGAGGCCATCGACCTGCGCCGCGAAGGGCCGATGCGCGGCCGCTTCATTGCGCCGCGCCTCGCCGAAAAGATCCAGATCGCCATCGAGCGCAAGGAACAGGCGCTGCTGTTCCTCAATCGCCGCGGCTATGCGCCGCTGACGCTGTGCCGCGGCTGCGGACACCGGTTTGCCTGCACGATCTGCGATGCGTGGTTGGTCGATCATCGCTTTCGGCAGCGGTTGGTGTGCCACCACTGCGGTTTCTCGATGCATCGCCCGCATCAGTGCCCGCATTGCCAGGCCGAAGAATCGCTGGTCGCCGTTGGCCCAGGCGTCGAGCGCTTGCAGGAGGAAGCGGCGAGCCTGTTCCCGGACGCGCGCACCATGGTGCTGTCGAGCGATCTTATTACGTCGATCGATGCGATGCGCACGGAGCTGGCCGAGATCGCAGAGGGCCGTGTCGATGTCATCATCGGCACGCAACTCGTGGCCAAGGGCCATAACTTCCCGCGGCTCAATCTGGTTGGCGTCATCGACGCCGATCTGGGCCTCGGCAATGGCGATCCGCGCGCCGCGGAACGCACCTATCAGATGCTCAATCAGGTCATCGGCCGCGCCGGACGTGAACAGGGCCGCGGCGTCGGCTATCTGCAGACCCATCAGCCGGAACATCCGGTGATGAAGGCGCTGATCGCAAACGACCGCGAAGCGTTTTACGCCAGCGAGATCGAGGCCCGCGAGCGCGCGGGCTATCCACCCTTCGGTCGACTGGCGAGCCTGATCATCTCAGGCGGGGACCGGCCAACCACGGAGGGCTATGCGCGCAAGCTCGCCGCCGTAGCACCGATCGACGAGCGCATCATGGTGCTCGGCCCCGCCGAAGCACCGCTCGCCGTGATCAAAGGTCGCTATCGCTTCCGACTGCTGGTGAAGTCGGCGCGCAATGTCGACCTGTCGCATTATCTCCGCGACTGGCTGGCGCACGGCCCAAAGCCTACAGGCAACCTAAAGCTCGAAGTCGATGTCGATCCGCAGAGCTTTCTTTGAGCTTCGTCATTCCGGAAGGCTCACTGTTGCGAGCGAACCTGGAATGACGGTGTGAACTGACAACGCAAAAACAAAAAAAAGCCTGCTGTCTTTTGATGACAGCAGGCTCTTTTACTCAACGCTTACTCTACTCAATACACACACAACGCTACTGAACTTGGAAGATCAGGGACGCGACGCGCTTGTCTTGCTTACATGACTTCCGCAACGACTCGGCCGACACCACGGCCGGTCAGACCGATCGCGCTCGCTGCGCCCTTGGACAGGTCGAGCACCCGGCCACGGATGAACGGGCCGCGATCGTTGACGGTGACGACAACGCTGCGACCGCCATGGGTAACGCGCAGCTTGGTGCCGAACGGCAGCGAACGATGCGCGGCGGTCATCGCATTCTGATTGAAGCGCTGACCCGACGCAGTGCGGCTGCCGGACTCATTGCCGTAATAGGACGCAACACCCGAGAAGCTACGGCCGCCGGTGGTCGGCGCGATCGACGCATTGGCATCGAACAGCGACGGCGAAGCCTTGGCGACGTGATGGTGCTTGTGGTGATGGCGATGGTGCCGGGATTTGGCCGAAGCCTCAGAAACCGTTCCCCCGAGAACAAGAGCGGCAGTCATGACAGCGATTGCCGTACGCGGCCGGGCGATAGCACCCAGCGTCGATTTTCCGTAACGCAGCATAAGTTGTTGTCCCTCAGACAGTATTGCCACAAATGTGGCAAGTGGACCCCCGTCCCAATTTCACTGGCTGAGCGTTTGACGACGTAATGAGGCGTAAAATAGGCAACGCAATCGTTCCATGACCAGATGAAATATCTTGTGATGGAACAGAACATGCCTAATGAGCCGCTTTAATGAATTTTTAACTATTAAGTATACTGCACATTACATAACTATACTGAATAGCTAAGTGATCGCCGTGCATGGATAGCATTCGGTAAGTAAATGTTAAGAAGCCCGAAACGGTGACATGAAACGCGCACGCCGCGCTGCCCGCCGCGATTTCAATTGCCGGCTCACCGTACTCGACGTTGCGTGATTCAAAAGAATCGGCACCGTGTACCGTCATGCGGAATAAGAAATTCCGCCTCGGAGATGGACGATGAAACACTCCGTCAGCGACCCGATTGGCGCGTCACATCTCCCTGAAATGATTCTTTGCGAGGGCCTGCGACAAGGCATCATCAAACGCTTTCGTCGCGTTGCACCAGCGCGCGGGCTATGTTAGCAAAGCCGCGATTTGAACGGGTCACGACATTTTGTTGTGACCTCAAAATCGAAGTCCCGCTTGAATTCCAAGGACTTGGATCGCTAGGCGCCACATTCAGGCGATAGTTATTCCCTTGCGAGTTTGACAGCCTGAAGAGCGCAATTCGTGGCAACACAAGATCCGTCGGTTTCGGGAATGTCCGGTCGTTATGCAACGGCTCTGTTTGAGCTGGCGCGTGACGAAAAGTCCGTCGATGCGGTGAAGGCCGATCTCGACAAATTCGCAGCGATGCTGGCCGACAGCGCCGACTTGGCGCGACTGGTTCGCAGCCCGGTGTTCTCTGCCGAGATTCAGGGCAAGGCCCTCGCTTCGGTTCTGGAGAAAGCCGGAATTACCGGCATCACCGCCAACTTCCTCAAGGTCCTCACCGCCAACCGCCGCCTGTTCGCCATTGGTGACGTGGCGCGCGGCTTCAATGCGCTGGTCGCCAAGTTTAAGGGCGAAGCTACGGCTGACGTCACCGTCGCCGAGCCGCTCAGTGACAAGAATCTCGACGCTCTCAAGACCGCGCTGAAGTCAGTGACGGGCAAGGACGTCGCGCTCAACGTGAAAGTCGATCCGTCCATCATCGGCGGGCTTGTCGTCAAGCTCGGCAGCCGCATGGTGGACAGCTCGCTTCGCACCAAACTCAACTCGATCAAGCACTCGATGAAAGAGGCAGGCTGATGGACATCCGCGCCGCAGAAATTTCCGCGATCCTCAAAGACCAGATCAAGAATTTCGGCCAGGAAGCTGAAGTTTCCGAAGTCGGACAGGTGTTGTCCGTCGGCGACGGCATTGCCCGCGTCTACGGCCTCGACAACGTCCAGGCCGGCGAAATGGTCGAATTCGAGAACGGCACCCGCGGTATGGCGCTGAACCTCGAAACCGACAACGTCGGTGTCGTTATTTTCGGCGCTGACCGCGAAATTAAGGAAGGCCAGACTGTTAAGCGCACCCGTTCGATCGTGGACGCGCCGGTTGGTAAGGGTCTGCTCGGCCGCGTGGTCGACGCGCTCGGCAATCCGATCGATGGCAAGGGTCCGATCCAGGCCGACAAGCGTATGCGCGTCGACGTCAAGGCACCGGGCATCATTCCGCGCAAGTCGGTCAACGAGCCGATGGCAACCGGCCTGAAGTCGGTCGACGCTCTGATCCCGGTCGGCCGTGGCCAGCGCGAGCTGATCATCGGTGACCGTCAGACCGGCAAGACCGCAATCGCGCTCGACACCATTCTGAACCAGAAGTCGCTGAACGTTGCTGGCGCTCCCGAGAGCCAGAAGCTGTACTGCGTGTACGTCGCCGTTGGTCAAAAGCGTTCGACCGTCGCCCAATTCGTGAAGGTGCTCGAAGAGCAGGGCGCGATGGAATACTCCGTCGTCGTCGCCGCGACCGCTTCAGATCCGGCTCCGATGCAGTACATCGCGCCGTTCACCGGCTGCACGATCGGCGAATTCTTCCGCGACAACGGCATGCACGCCGTCATCGTCTATGACGATCTCTCGAAGCAGGCTGTTGCTTACCGTCAGATGTCGCTGCTGCTGCGTCGTCCGCCGGGCCGCGAAGCTTATCCGGGCGACGTGTTCTATCTTCACTCGCGTTTGCTCGAACGCGCTGCGAAACTCAACGATTCCCAGGGCAATGGTTCGCTGACGGCGCTGCCGGTCATCGAAACCCAGGCCAACGACGTGTCCGCCTACATTCCGACCAACGTGATTTCGATCACTGACGGTCAGATCTTCCTTGAAACCGATCTGTTCTTCCAGGGCATCCGTCCTGCCGTGAACGTCGGTCTGTCGGTGTCGCGCGTCGGCTCCGCCGCGCAGACCAAGGCGATGAAGAAGGTCGCCGGCAAGATCAAGGGTGAGCTCGCGCAGTACCGCGAAATGGCGGCCTTTGCGCAGTTCGGCTCGGACCTCGACGCTTCGACCCAGCGCCTGCTGAACCGCGGCGCACGTCTGACCGAACTCCTGAAGCAACCGCAGTTCTCGCCGCTGAAGATGGAAGAGCAGGTTTGCGTGATCTGGGCCGGCACCAACGGCTATCTCGACACTCTGCCGATCGCCAAGGTTCGGGGCTTCGAAGACGGTCT
Source organism: Tardiphaga robiniae (assembly GCF_013359755.1). Taxonomy (GTDB): domain Bacteria; phylum Pseudomonadota; class Alphaproteobacteria; order Rhizobiales; family Xanthobacteraceae; genus Tardiphaga; species Tardiphaga robiniae. The sequence goes on from NZ_JABMCJ010000094.1 coordinate 279,180, forward strand.
TCTGTCGCTGCTGCGCGGCAAGAACGTCGATATCCTCAACGCGATCCGCGACAGCCGCGATCTCAAGGATGACGTCGCCGCCCAGCTCAAGGCCGTCGTCGAAGGCTTCGCGAAGACCTACGCTGCTTAATACTGTCAATGAATGGCCGGCTCCTGCCGGCCATTCGCGTTGATGTCCGGCACGAGGTCGGGCGTTTCGAACGAGAGGTTCGCGATCGGCCAAACGGCCAGATCGCCGGGGTGGACTGAGAATGGCCTCACTTAAAGACATGCGCGTCCGCATCGCTTCGACCAAGGCGACGCAGAAGATCACCAAGGCGATGCAGATGGTCGCAGCGTCGAAGCTGCGTCGTGCGCAGACCGCTGCCGAAGCTGCACGTCCTTACGCCGAGAAGATGGATACCGTGATCGCCAGCATTGCCGGCGCTACAACGGCAGGCTCCGGCCCGGCGCTGCTCGTCGGCACCGGCAAGGATCAGGTTAATCTGCTGCTGGTCTGCACCGGCGAGCGTGGCCTGTGCGGCGCTTTCAATTCCTCGATCGTCCGTCTGGCGCGCGAACGCGCACTGGCGCTGATGAACCAGGGCAAGACGGTCAAATTCTTCTGCGTTGGCCGCAAGGGCTACGAGCAACTGCGCCGTAACTTCGACAAGCAGATCGTCGGTCATCTCGAATTGCGTTCGGTGCGTCAGCTTGGCTTCGTCAATGCCAACGACATCGCCAAGAAGGTTCTCGAACTCTTCAACACTGGCGAATTCGACGTCTGCACGCTGTTCTATTCGCGCTTCAAGTCGGTGATCGCGCAAATCCCGACCGCCCAGCAGATCATTCCCCTGGTGGTCGAGGCGCCTAAAGCCGATGCCGGCCCAACGCCGAGCTACGACTACGAGCCCGCCGAAGATGAGATCCTCGACGGCCTGCTGCCGCGCAATCTTGCGGTGCAGATCTTCCGCGCTCTGCTCGAGAACAACGCTTCGTTCTACGGCGCGCAGATGAGCTCGATGGACAACGCTACGCGCAACGCCGGCGACATGATCCGCAAGCAGACATTGATCTACAACCGCACCCGCCAGGCGATGATTACGAAGGAGCTGATCGAAATCATCTCCGGCGCCGAGGCGATCTAACAACAACCTTCCGGCCTCATGGGCCGCCGTTCAAGTTTCGGACTTCCGAGTCCTTGAAGTTTATGGAGAAGTTTTCATGGCCGCATCCGCCAACCAGACCGGACGTATCACCCAGGTCATCGGCGCCGTCGTCGACGTGCAGTTCGAAGGCTACCTGCCCGCAATTCTGAACGCGATCGAAACCAAGAACGGTGGCAACCGCCTGGTTCTCGAAGTCGCCCAGCATCTCGGCGAATCGACGGTCCGCACCATCGCGATGGACACCACCGAAGGTCTGGTCCGTGGTCAGGAAGTCACCGACACTGGCTCGCCGATCCAGGTTCCAGTTGGCGTCGGCACCCTTGGCCGTATCATGAACGTGATCGGGGAGCCGATCGATGAAGGCGGTCCGATCGCTTCTGAAGGCAACCGCGCCATCCATCAGGAAGCGCCGATGTATACCGAACAGTCCACCGAGGCTGAAATTCTCGTCACCGGCATCAAGGTCGTCGATCTGCTCGCGCCTTACGCCAAGGGCGGCAAGATCGGCCTGTTCGGCGGCGCCGGCGTCGGCAAGACGGTTCTCATTCAGGAACTGATCAACAACGTCGCGAAGGCGCACGGCGGCAACTCGGTGTTCGCCGGCGTCGGCGAGCGTACCCGCGAAGGTAACGATCTCTATCACGAGTTCATCGAGTCCAAGGTGAACGCCGATCCGCACAATCCGGATCCGGCCGTGAAGTCGAAGTGCGCTCTCGTGTTCGGCCAGATGAACGAGCCTCCGGGCGCCCGCATGCGCGTTGCTCTGTCCGGTCTGACCGTCGCCGAGCACTTCCGCGATCAGGGCCAGGACGTGCTGTTCTTTATCGACAACATCTTCCGCTTCACCCAGGCAGGTTCGGAAGTGTCGGCGCTGCTCGGCCGTATTCCTTCGGCGGTGGGTTATCAGCCAACGCTCGCGACTGACATGGGCGCGCTGCAGGAGCGTATCACCACCACGCATAAGGGTTCGATCACCTCGGTGCAGGCCATCTACGTTCCGGCCGACGACTTGACCGATCCGGCGCCTGCTACCTCGTTCGCCCATTTGGACGCGACGACCGTGCTCAACCGTGCGATTTCGGAAAAGGGCATCTACCCCGCAGTGGATCCGCTCGACTCCACCTCGCGCATGCTGTCCCCGCTGATCGTCGGCCAGGAGCACTACGAGACCGCGCGTATGGTTCAGCAGGTGCTGCAGAAGTACAAGTCGCTGCAGGACATCATCGCCATTCTCGGCATGGACGAACTGTCGGAAGAGGACAAGCTGGCCGTGGCCCGCGCCCGCAAGATCGAGCGCTTCCTGTCGCAGCCGTTCTTCGTCGCTGAAATCTTCACGGGTTCGCCGGGCAAGTTCGTCGAGCTCGCCGACACCATCAAGGGTTTCCGCGCGATCTGCGAAGGCAAGTACGATCATCTGCCGGAAGCCGCCTTCTATATGGTCGGCGCGATCGAAGAAGCCGTCGAGAAGGGCAAGAAGCTGGCTGCTGAAGCGGCATAAAGTTCTTACCCTCCCCCCGCGCGAAGCAAAGCTTCGCTAGGCGGGGAGGGTCGGCGCATTTGCGCCGGGGTGGGTGTGCCACAAGCGCCTTCGCCCTTGGTTACCCCCCTCCCCAACCCTCCCCCGCAAGGGGGGAGGGAGCAGTCAGCGGATAACGACATGGCCACGTTCCACTTCGATCTCGTCTCACCGGAAAAGCTCGCTTTCACAGGCGAAGTCGAGCAGGTCGATATCCCGGGCGCCGAGGGTGATGTCGGCGTGATGGCCGGCCACGCACCTGTGGTGATTGCGTTGCGTCCGGGCATCATGACTGTCACCAACGGTGGCAAGCATGAGAAGATCATTGTGCTCGGCGGCCTTGCCGAAGTCTCGGACAAGGGCTTGACGGTTCTTGCTGACGTCGCGACGTCGATCGCCGAGCTTGACCGCGAAGCTTTCGCCAAGGACATCGCGGAGATGGAAGAGAAGCTGGCCGAGAAGGAAGGCTCCGCTCTGGACCGTGCCATCGAGCGCCTCGACCACTTCAAGGTCATCCAGCAGCACATCACCTCGACGGCGATGCACTAAGCGCTATAGCCCGGGTAGCGCTTCGTTTCGTCAGGGCTTCGCCTCAGACAAATTTCGCAAAACTCTCGGCCACGGCGCGATAGACCTCCCGCCGGAACGGCACCACGAGATCCGCGACGCGATCCAGCCGCTCCCAGCGCCAGGCGTCGAATTCAGGCGGTTGACCGTTGCGCGGCGTGAGCGGATCGACTTCGGCATCATCCCCGGTGAATTTCAGCGCAAACCACTTCTGCCGTTGCCCGCGGAACTGCGCAAAGCGATGGCCGGGATTCTCGAACGGGATGAAGTCGTAGGTCATCCAGCCGGTCTCGCCGAGATAGTCGGCATGGCTGACGCCAGTCTCTTCCCATAATTCGCGCATCACGGCGACGCGAGGATCTTCATCGGAATCGATACCACCCTGAGGCATCTGCCATTCCAGGCCCGGCAGAATGATCTCCGGCCCGTCATCCTTGAAGCGGCGGCCGATCAGAACTTTGCCGTCGGCATTGAACAGTGCGACGCCCACATTGGGGCGATAGGGCCGGTTGTCCGTCATTCCAGTACTAGCCGTCCGCCAGACCGGCAAATTCCTTCACCACCCGCTCATAGACGGGGCGCTTGAACGGCACGATCAGCTCCGGAAGGTTCTTCATCGGCTCCCAGCGCCAATTGATGAACTCGGCCTTGTGGCCACCCGGGGGGTGCGTGACGTTGATTTCCTTGTCATCGCCGGTGAAGCGTACGGCGAACCATTTCTGCCGCTGGCCGCGATAGCGACCCTTCCAGGCCCGCCCGGCCACCGTGCGGGGAATGTCATAGATCAACCAGTCCGGCACTTCGCCGAGCTTCTCGACCGATTGGACACTGGTTTCTTCATAGAGCTCGCGCTTGGCTGCCTCCCAGGTGTCCTCACCGGGATCGACGCCGCCCTGCGGCATCTGCCAGACATGCATGTCATCGACGTGCTCGATACCGCCGGCACGTCGGCCGATAAAGACGAGCCCTTGCGGGTTGATCAGCATCATTCCGACGCAAGTTCGATAGGGCAGGTCTTCGTAGCGCGCCATTCCGTCAATGCCTCTCGCGTCCGTTCGAGCACTCTTTACGCAGCGATTCGACCTTGCTGAATCGCAGCGATTCGGCCGTGCCGAATTCACCCTAGCCCAAAGACGCTAGCTTGATTTTGATTTCAGCATCGCGGTTGTCAATGGCACCAGCATGACCCCGCGGCTTTCAAGGGTTTTCGCCCAGGCGCTGATACGTTCGATCGAGATCGGCAGCGCCGAAGCGACGCCGACAGCCACACCCCGCTCCTTGGCCAGCCCCTCGAGCCGCGCTAGCGCCTTGTCGATGTCTGCGGAGGTCGGCACCGCGTCGATGGCAACATCGGAGCGTGCGAAGGGCATGCCCTGCCCTTCGGCGGCTGCGGCGGCAACGCTGCGCGGCGTCGAGCCATCGTCGAACAATGCAAGCCCGCGCTTGCTGGCCTCGCGTGCAATCGGCTGCATGGCCGTATCCGTGGCGATGAAGCGCGCGCCCATGAAATTGGCCACGCCGACATAGCCCTGGAAGCGGCTCATATGCCACATCATGCGATCGAGGTTCTGCTCGGCCGTAGCCGAGGACAACAGCGTCTGCGGGCCGGGATCGTTGTCAGGATAGTCGAACGGCTCCATCGGCAGCTGCAGCAGCACCTCGTGGCGCTGCGCACGGGCGCGCTCGACCAGTTTGCCGGGATCCGAGCCATAGGGCGTGAAGCCCAGCGTCACGGCCGGCGGCAGCTTCATGATGGCATCGGTGGTCTTGGCTGCACCGACGCCGAGGCCGCCAATGACGATGGAAATGCTCGGCATCTTCATCGCCCTGGCGCGCTCGGCCTCGGAACCGGCGGCATAGGCCGTCACGGACTTCAGCGCGCCGGTGGCGATCGGCACCATACCGTGGCGAGATTTCTCCAACAGTTTCTGATCGATACCCGTCATAACCGGCGGCGGTGCATCGACCGCAGCGCTGTCCGAGCCCTCGCTGGACACCACGACATCCTTACGAGCGCCACTGGAGCCGTCGATGATGGTGATGGTCTTCTGACCGGGAGCCTCAGGCGCCTTGGCCGTCTCGGGCGTACCGTGCTTGACCTCGACCGGAGGCTTCGCAGCAGCCTTGTCCTCGGTCGCGGAGGGCGCCTTGATCGCGACACGCGCAACCGGCTCGCCACCCATCGGGTTGTTATTGAAGATGGCAACACCGAGAAAGCCGAGCAGCAGCAGGGCGAGAATCGTGGCAAGCGCCTGCGTTCCGGAAAAAGGCAGCCGGAACTGACGCTTACGTTTCGATTTCTGTCCAAGCGGGGCGCTTAGATCGTCCGCCGACACTGCCATGAATCTCCCGAATCAGCCGACCGGACAATAACACGCCCGGTCGTGGCCACGGCAGCCGGAAGGGCGCGGGATCACCTGGAAGGATTGCAACAAAAAGGGCGACCCGAAGGCCGCCCTTTCCGCAGAATTGATGCGTATTCGCCGATCAGTTCGGCTTGGCGGCCGCCTTATCGTCTGCTGGCTTGTCCGCAGCAGCAGCGGCTCCCGGCGGCGGCGTGATGATTGCGTTCGACGTCACCTTGATGCCATGGAGCAAATCGGCAGCGGCCTTCAGCGCCTTGTCATTCTTGGCATCCGGCGGCACATAGGACTGCGAACCGGTCTTCTCGTCGCCATCGTTCTTCAGATGGCCACGGAGCGAAGCCTCGCCCTTGATGTCGCGGGACTTCAGCTCATCCGGCACATCCTGCACGATCTCGATGTCCGGGACGATACCCTTGGCCTGGATCGACTTACCCGACGGCGTGAAGTAACGCGCCGTGGTCAGACGCAGCGCACCGTTGCCGGAGCCCAGCGGGATGATGGTCTGCACCGAGCCCTTACCAAACGAGCGCGTACCGATCGTAGTCGCACGCTTGTGATCCTGCAGCGCGCCAGCGACGATTTCCGATGCCGAAGCCGAACCGCCATTGATCAGCACGACCACCGGCTTGCCCTTGGTCAGATCGCCAGCATGCGCCGTGCGGCGCTGGGTTTCTTCAGCGTTACGACCGCGGGTCGAGACGATCTCGCCACGCTCGAGGAACGCGTCGGAAACGGTGACGGCTTCTTCAAGCAGACCGCCGGGATTGTTGCGGAGGTCGATGATGTAACCCTTGACCTTGTCAGCACCGATCGCCGCGGTCTGGGCCGCGATCTCGCGCTTCAGGCCTTCGGTGGTCTGCTCGTTGAAGGTCGTGATGCGGATGTAAGCGATATCGTCGCTTTCAACGCGAGCACGCACCGAGCGAACACGGATGTTGTCGCGCACGAGGGTGACGTCGAGCGGATTGTCCTGACCCTTGCGGATGATCTTCAGCTTGATCTTCGTATTGACCGGACCGCGCATCTTCTCGACGGCCTGGTTCAGGGTGAGCCCCTGCACGGCTTCTTCATCGAGGCTGGTGATGATGTCGTTGGCCATGATACCGGCCTTCGATGCCGGGGTATCGTCGATCGGCGACACCACCTTGATCAGGCCGTCTTCCATGGTGACTTCGATGCCGAGACCGCCGAACTCACCGCGGGTCTGCACCTGCATGTCGCGGAAGCTCTTGGCGTCCATGTAGCTGGAATGCGGATCGAGACCGGTGAGCATGCCGGAGATCGCCGACTCGACCAGCTTGCTGTCGTCGGGCTTCTCGACATAGTCGCTGCGGACGCGCTCAAACACGTCGCCGAACAGGTTGAGCTGGCGGTAGGTATCCGAGGTCGCTGCGCGGGCACTGGTGCCCATGAACACGGCGCGTGGCTGAGTCACGAAGAGCGTCAAGGCGGCGCCAGTGGCAGCACTCAGCAGAATTATGGAAGTCTTGCGCATCATCCGCGAACCTTTTCGCCTTCGTTAGCGGCCCACCATGGGCCTGGATCAATGGGAGTCCCGTCTTTCCGGAACTCGATATAAAGCACAGGCTGGCTGGCATTGGCCGCAAGGACGGATGCTACCCGGGATGTTGATCCCATGACAGCGATCGGTTCCCCGGTAAGGACGAACTGACCAATGTTCACCGAAATACGCTCCATCCCGGCGATCAAGACATGATACCCGCCCCCGGCATTGAGGATCAAGAGTTGTCCATAGCTACGGAACGGACCGGAATAAACAACCCAGCCGTCACACGGTGTTGTGACCTGCGCACCCGCCCGTGCGGCCAGTGACATGCCCTTTTCGACGCCACCCACGCCGTCGGAACCGCCGAAATTGCGAATTTTAACCCCGTTGACCGGAAGTGCGAGCATGCCCTTTGCCGACGCAAAGGCGATCGCCGGACTGAGCCGGCCGGGATCCTTGAAGGCGCCGATATTTGGCTTGCCGTTGCTGAGCGCCGCCGGCGTGCCCTGCAGACTGGCTGTGGCCGCTGCCTTCGCCGCCGCCTTGGAGTCCTGCTCCATCTTCGCGATCAGGCCCTGCAGACTGTCGACCTGACGGGACAACGTCAGCGCGCGCGCGGCTTCCGCTTCCATGTCCTTTTCCGCAGCCGACTGCTGCTTCTGGCGCTCCTCGGTAAAGGACGCGAGGCGTGTCTGTTCTTCCTTCAGCTTGTCGCGATCGCCGGCAAGCTGATCGCGCTCCGTCGAGATCGCCTTGCGCAAATTCACGAGTTCGCTGAGGTCAGCCACCAGTTGCTCGGCGCGCGCGCGCATCTCGGGCACAACGGAGCCGAGCAGCATCGCGGTGCGCAGCGACTTCAGCGCGTCTTCGGGACGCACCAGCAAAGCCGGCGGCGCACGGCGGCCGGCGCGCTGCAAGGCGGACAACACTTCGACGATTTCGCCGCGGCGCGATTCCAGCGTGCCGCGGATCTTCTGCTCGCGCGCATCCAACGGCCGCAATCGTACTTCGGCATCGTCGATCCGGGTTTCGACGCTGCGGACGCGGGCGGCAATATCGATGAGCTGCTGACTGAGCTTGCCGCGATCCTGTCCGATCGCCGCGATATCGGCTTTCAATTTCGCCTGCAGCTCCGCAGCGCTCTTCTGCTGCGCGCGGACCGCTTCAAGCTCCTGCTCGCGCTGGCGAATGATATCGGGCGACGGCGCATTGACCTGCTGGATCGGCGTAGCGGTTTGCGCCCGGACCGAGGTCGTCATCAAACCTGCAAGAGTCGCTGATACCAGCATCATGGATAACGACGATGCGTTCGACATCCCGCGGCGAACGGCGTCGTGTTCAGATGGAATGGACCGCGGTGACAGCATCGTGGTTTCGACAGCGCCTTCTTTCAAACGCGATACGCTCAATATAGCGAGCTAAACGCGGTGATACGGGTGGCCAGCTAAAATTGTAGCGGCCCGGTAAATCTGTTCCAGAAGCATGACGCGAACCATTTGATGCGGCCAGGTCGCCGAGCCGAATGCAATGCTCAGTTTGGCTTTGCGCCGCAATTCGGGCGAAAGTCCGTCCGCCCCGCCGATGACAAAAACATTATGTGGCACCGATTCGTCCCGCCACTTCCCGATATGGCGAGCGAAACTGGCGCTGTCGACGCTGCTGCCACGCTCGTCGAGCGCTACTAATACAGCCTTTTCCGGAATCAGCGCCGAAATCGCCGCTGCTTCCTCATTGATCCGGGTCGCCGCATCGCGTGCGCGGCTTTCCGAAATTTCATGAATCGCAAGGCCGCGAAACCCGAGCTTGCGGCCAATATCGTCGAAACGATCACGGTACCGTTCCGCGAGCTCGCGTTCCGGACCCTGCTTGAGCTTGCCGATGGAAATCACAAGAAGATGCATCGGCGCAGACTAGCACGCGCTGGCTCAAACAGCCTTCAGATCGATCCGCGGTTCATCCGACGGGCTCTGCGTCCACAAACGTTCCAGATTGTAGAATTCGCGAACTTCAGGCCGGAAGACATGCAGGACGACTTCGCCGGTATCGATCAGCACCCAATCGCAATTGGACAGGCCTTCGACATGCAGCTTCTTCTGACCGGCTTCCTTGAGACCTTTGGCGACATTTTCGGCCACCGCGCCGACATGGCGGTTCGACCGGCCGGTGGTCACAACCATGTAATCGGAGAAAGCCGACTTGCCGCGCAGGTCGATGGTCACCGTTTCCTCGGCCTTCATGTCGTCAAGGCGGGCGAGAACGAGATTGAGCGTTTCGGTCGCGCTATCGCGCACTGCCGCAGCAGATTTCTTTGCCTTGGGCGAAGCAACCTTCTTCGGAATGACAGCCTTCGGTGCAGCTTTTGCAGCAGCGGGTGTCTTGGCTGCAGCCTTCGGCTTTGCGGTTTTGGTTGCGGCAGCCTTTTTAGGCGCGGCAGCCTTCTTTACCGAAGCGGACTTCTTGGGTGGGGCAACCTTTGACGGGGCTTTCTTGGCGCCCGTCTTGGACAATACAGAAGTGGCCAGAGGACCATTCCTTTCACTGTATTGGGACGCCGAATCCGACGCCCGGTGAGATCAAGTATGCATGTGGGAATGCCGGATTCAATATTCCAGCGCCCGCCCTATAGCACTTATCGGGCGAGTGTTGTGGAATTACGTCTTCCAGCTGCCATCCGGGTTCCGCAGCCGGGTGGAGGACAGATTCAGCTTCAAACCGGTCAAAAATACCCATGCGGGGGGCTTCAGGTCGGCCAATGACCCAGCGTCCTGCTCCGGTATCCGGTAACGGCCGAGGGCTTGGGCGGCGGTCGACGCCAGTCCCTGGAAGCTCTGCGGCGGCCGGTCGATGACCGCAAAGGGAACCTCTCCGGCAATCACCTGCCAGCTCTCCCAGCGGTGAAACTGGGCGAGATTGTCGGCACCCATGATCCAGACAAATCGTGCTTGCGAACATCGACGTCGGAGGTAGCTGATGGTGTCGACGGTATAGCGCGTACCGATGACACTCTCGAGACAGGTGATATCGATGCGCGGGTGATCGGCCATCGCCTTCGCAGCCGCCGCGCGCTCGGCGAGATCGTGCAGATTGCGTTGATCCTTCAGCGGATTGCCCGGCGACACCAGCCACCAGACGCGATCCAGCTGCAGCCGTTTCATCGCGAACAGGCTGATGGCCCGATGCGCGGCATGCGGCGGATTGAACGATCCGCCAAGCAGACCGATCCGCATGCCGGGACTATGTGGCGGTATGCCCTGCGCCGGCGGGACTGAATGCAAATCCAATTCAGTCTCCACGCGCCGAAACGCACATCATCACGGCCGGGTCTGTCCGGTGCCGTGAATGCGATATTTGAAACTGGTGAGCTGCTCGGCGCCGACCGGGCCGCGCGCATGGAATTTGCCGGTGGCGATTCCGATTTCGGCACCGAAGCCGAATTCACCGCCATCGGCAAACTGCGTCGAGGCGTTATGCAGCACGATTGCCGAATCCACTTCGTTGAGAAACTTCGTGGCCACCGCGACGTCCTCGGTGACGATCGCATCGGTGTGATGCGAACCGTGATCGCGAATATGCGCGAGCGCATCATCGACACCATCGACGACCCTGGCCGAGATGATCGCGTCTTCGTATTCGGTGTCCCAGTCCTCGTCCGTTGCAGGCTTGACGCGCGCATCGGCCTGCTGCACGGCGGCATCGCCGCGCACCTCGCAGCCGGCATCGATCAGCATTTCCACCAACGGCTTGAGATGCGTGCCCGCCACCGCGCGGTCGATCAGCAGCGTTTCCGTCGCGCCGCAGACACCGGGACGGCGCATCTTCGCATTCAGCACGATCGATTTCGCCATATCGAGCTTGGCGGTACGATCGACATAGGTGTGATTGACGCCTTCGAGATGTGCGAATACCGGGACCCGCGCTTCGGCCTCGACACGCGCGACCAGGCTCTTGCCGCCGCGCGGCACGATCACATCGACGCCGCCATTGAGGCCGGTGAGCAGCAAGCCAACCGCCGCACGATCGCGCGTCGGCACGAGCGTAATCGCGGCTTCCGGCAGACCGGCTTCGCGCAGGCCCCGCACCAGACATTCGTGAATCGCACGACAAGACCGGAAACTGTCCGAGCCGCCGCGCAAGATCACGGCATTGCCGGACTTCAGGCACAGCACGCCTGCATCCGCGGCGACGTTCGGACGGCTCTCGAAAATCACCGCAACGACGCCGAGCGGTACGCGCACGCGCTCGATGGTCATGCCATTCGGCCGCTGCCAACTTTCGGTGACGGTGCCGACGGGATCGGCGATGTCATGGATCACACGAATGCCGTCGGCCATCGCATGCACGCGGGCTTCGGTCAGGGTCAGCCGATCGATAAAGGCCGATGTCGCGCCATTGGCGCGCACCTCGGCGACATCCTCGGCATTGGCCGCCAGGATCGCCGGCGCACCGGCGCGTATCGCGCGCTCCATGGCCGCAAGCGCCCGGTCCTTTTGCTCCGTTGGAGCCACCGCCAACGCACGCGCAGCCGCACGGGCGCTCCGGGCGAGGTCGTTCATCAGGACAGGCAGATCAGCCGATCCGTCGATGGCTTTCAGCGAGGCGGTCATGGCGGGCTCAAATGGGCGGAATGGGAATTCACGACCCCAAAATAGGGACTCACGGGAGCAAGGTCAAAGCGTGTTCGCTACCATCCTGCCGCTGTGCGCTCGCGGATCGATTGCGCCACGAGCTGGATGCCGCGGTAAAGCGCGCGACCGGCCGGCGACAGGTCACGCCCGACGCGACGGATCAGATACAGATCGCGCTCGATGACCGGATCAAGCAGCCTGCGGAAGGTCAGCACGGGGTGGTCCGTCGCCGGCAACGCCAGACCTGGCAATGGCGCCACGCCGACGCCGGCCTCGACCATGGCGAGCAGGGTCGCCGGGTGTTCGGCCTCATGCAGCGGGTTGCTACGCCCCAGTTCCTGCAGACCGCGTTCCATTTCCAGCCGGATCCCGGTGCCGGTCGCCATTGCGATCATGCCTGCAGCGACGCCGTCCATCCAGTTCACGGTGCTTTGTGACGCCAGCTGATGATCCCGCCGCATCACCAGCGCAAAACGATCCGTCAGCAGCTTCGTCGCGTCAAGATCCGCATCCTCACCCGGCACATTGGCGATGCCGAGCTCGGCGTCGCCGCTGCGCAGCCCGGCAATGATCTGATGCCGTGACACTTCCTTGAGCGTCACGCTCACCATGGGATATTCGCGCTGGAAATTCGCTAGCACCACCGGCATCAGACGCAACGCCACCGACGGCACGCAGGCCACCGTAACATGGCCGCGGCGATGCTCGCGCAGATCGCGTAAATCCTGAATTTGGTGATCGAGATCCGCCAGCAGGCGTTGGATCCCCGGCAGGAATTCGGCACCGACCTTGCTGAGTTGAACGCTGCGCGTCGTCCGGTCCAGCAGCCGGACCTGCAGCTCGTCCTCGAGCTGGCGAACGGCCTGGCTGAGGGCGGACTGGGAAACGCCAAGTTTCCGCGCGGCCCGGCTGAAGCTCCCAGCCTGAACCACCTCGGCGAAGGCACGGAGTTGCCGGAGGTCAATATTCATAAGCATTACAGATAAATATATCTGTTTTTCCCGACTTGTTAATGAAATTAACGGGTGCAAGAATTTTATGCGAAAACCCGCTGCGGCTAAAAACTATGCAGCGCACCATCTGACATCGGCAATGGCGGCGAGGGACAGAGGCATGATCGACAGGCGCAACCTACTCAAATATTCGCTCATCGGCGCCGCAGCGGCCCCGTTTGCTGGCCTAGGAGGCCCGGCCTTTGCCGCCGGCCGAAAGGTTCTGGTGTCCGAAGCCATCCGGCTCGGCATGTATGCCTCGCTCTACGTCGCCGCCGATAAGGGCCTGTTCGCCAAACATGGCCTCGACACCGACCTGTCGACCGCGGGCGGCATCGCCCTGCCGGTGCCGATCCTGCTGTCCGGCCGCGGCCAGATCGGCGTCACCAGCCCTGGCATGTCGGTCAACGCCACGCGTGAAGGCGGCAAGCTCAAGAATATCGCCAAGATCGTCGGCGGCGTGTCGATGTGGGGAATGACCCGCCCGGACACCAAGATCACCACCATCGATGATCTCCGCGGCAAGACCATCGCGACGCTGAAATTTCCGTCCTCGACGATCCAGGTCCCGACTTACGCGATGAAGACGGTCGGCAAGTTCGACCCCAAGGAAGCGGGCGTCACCTTCCTGGAATTGCCACCGGGCGCCCAGGCCGCAGCCGTCAAGGATGGCCGTGCCGACATCGCCACCGCATTCGAATGGGACATCAGCATCGGCGCCGAACAGTTTGGCCTCGTACCGTCGCTATCATTCGCCGATCTGCTTGGTCCGCTGTGTTTCACGACGGCCATGGCCACCGAAGACGTGATCGCCTCCAACCCGGAGGCGGTGCAAGGCTTCTGTAACGCCATCGCCGAGGCGCAGAAGATGATGCACGAGAACAATGCGGTCTTCACCGAGGTGGCAGAGAAGTACTTTCCGAAAGTCTCGCCGTCGGTCGTCGGAAATGCGACGAAGAACTTCTTTGGCAGCAAGACGGCTATCCCGAAGAACCCCACCATCTCCGCCGAGGAATGGGATCGCGCGATGTTGCTGGAACAAGGCGGCGGCGCAGTCTCAACGACGCTTCCCTATGCACAAATGGTCGACAATCGCTTCGCCGAGAAAGCGACCAAAGAATTCGGATTGGCGTGATGTCGGTCTCAACCAGCTTTCCGCCTGAACGGCGCTACGTCACCTTGCCCGCACGCCCCGAGCCGTTGCGGCTCGCGGTCGAGGAGACCGCAGTCATCGTGGTCGACATGCAGAACGCCTACGCGTCGCCGAACGGCTATCTGGATCTCGCGGGCTTCGACGTGACCGGCGCCAAGGCAGCGATCGTGGCCGTCAAGGAGACGCTGGAGGTCGCGCGCGAGGCCGGCGTCACTGTGATCTATTTCCAGAACGGCTGGGACGCCGACTATGTCGAGGCCGGCGGTCCGGGATCCCCGAACTGGCACAAATCGAACGCACTCAAGACCATGCGCGCGCGCCCGGAATTGCAAGGCAGCCTGCTCGCCAAGGGTGGCTGGGACTATGCGCTCGTCGATGAACTCCAGCCGCAGCCCGGCGACATCGTGGTACCGAAGCCGCGCTACAGCGGCTTCTTCAACAGCCAGTTCGACAGCATCCTGCGCGCGCGCGGCATCCGCAATCTCGTCTTCTGCGGAGTTGCCACCAATGTTTGCGTGGAATCGACTCTGCGCGACGGCTTCCATCTCGAATATTTCGGCGTGATGCTCGAAGACGCGACGCATCAGGCCGGCCCCGACTACGTCCAGAAGGCGGCTGTCTTCAACATCGAAACCTTCTTCGGCTGGGTTTCCAGCACGGCCGATTTCCGCCGCGCATTCGCGCAGACTGAAACCTCCACCAAAGCCTGAGGATCCCATGACAGATCGCGCGATTATTCCGCCCGGCACTCATCCGCCGCTCGCACCTTACTCGCCCGGCATGATGGCCGACGGCGTGATCTATGTGTCCGGCACGCTGGCCTTCGACAAGAACAACGACGTCGTTCATGTCGGCGATGCGGCGGCGCAGACCCGGCACATCCTTGAGACGATCAAGAACGTGCTAACTGCCGCAGGCGCCACGATGGCCGATGTCACCTTCAACTCCATCTTCGTAACCGATTGGGCCAATTACGGCGCCGTCAATAAGGTCTATGCCGAATACTTCCCCGGCGAGAAGCCGGCTCGCTACTGCATCCAGTGCGGGCTGGTAAAACCGGATTGCCTCGTCGAGATCGCGTCGATCGCACACAAGCGAGTTTGATGTGACGACCATCGAAGCCAGCCAGGTCAATGCCGACCGGCGGCTGATGCCGCCGGTCCTGCGGATCGCGCTACTGCAGCTGGCACTGCTGGCCGTGCTGCTTGCGGCTTGGGAAATTGCGATCAGCTTCAAATGGATCGCCGTCTATCTCTACGGACGGCCAAGCGGCATCTTCGCCAAGGCCTCTATTCTGATCGCTAACGGAGAACTCCTGCGCGATGCCGCACTGACTGCCTGGGAAGCCATCGCCGGATTCCTGATCGGCACTATTGCCGGCAGCGCCGTCGGGCTGCTGCTATGGCTGTTTCCCACCAGCGCGGCGGTGCTGCGCCCCTATCTCATCGCGCTCAACGGCTTGCCGAAGATCGCACTCGCACCTTTGATTATCGTGTGGTTCGGCATCGGCATCTCATCGAAGATCGCCATCGCCGCCATCATCACCTTCATCGTCGCCGTCATTACCGCGCAGCAAGGCGCCAAGGAAGTCGATAGCGACCTGATCAAGTTGATGCGCTCGCTCGGTGCCAGCCGATGGAAGACCTGGCGTACTGTCGTCATTCCGGGCGCCATGCCGTGGATCGTGTCCGCCTTCCGTCTCAATGTCGGCTTCGCGCTGATCGGCGCAGTCGTCGGCGAATACATCGCCTCGAAAGAGGGCCTCGGCTACATGATCTATTATGCCGGTGTGCTCTACGATTTGAACGCCGTCTGGGTCGGCATCGCCGCGCTCATGGCCGTAGCGCTCCTGATGTACGGCGCGATCGACATTCTCGAACGCCGTCTGCGCTTCTGACTTTCCATCGCTCGAACCCGCAAGACAACCCATGCCCTATGCAAGCGGCGCTGACGCCGACATCTATTACGAAACTCATGGACACGGAACGGCGATCCTCATGTCGGCCGGCATGGGCGGCAGCGGATCGTTCTGGGCGCCGCAGGTCACAGCACTCGCGCAGCGCCACCAAGTCATCCTCTACGACCACGTCGGCACCGGCCGCAGTGCTGCAAACAGCGCACCACCACGATCGATTGCGGGCATGGCCGACGACATCGCGCATGTACTCGACCACGCCGGTGTCAGCAACGCACATGTGGTGGGGCATGCTATCGGCGGCATCGTCGGAATTGAACTTGCCCTGCGCGACCCCGCGCGCTTGCGCAGCCTGGTGGTGGTGAACGGCTGGGGCCGGGCCGATCCGTTCCTGCGGCGCTGCTTCGAAGTGCGCAAACAGATCCTGAACCAGTCCGGCCCGAAAGCCTATGTGCGCGCGCAGCCGCTGTTTCTTTATCCGCCACGATGGATTTCCGACAACGCCGCGCAGCTCGACGCGGAAGAAGAGCGCATCCTCGCGCACTTCCCGACAGCGGCGACGATGAATGCGCGGATCGACATGTTTCTCGCCTTCGACCCGGGCGACGCGCTCGCGACCATTGCAACGCCGACACTGCTGGCCTCGTCGCGGGACGATAGCCTGGTACCTGCTTATCTCTCGCAACAACTGGCCGCCGCCATTCCCGGCGCGCGCGTTCGCGAGGTAGAATGGGGCGCCCATGCCTTCACCGCTGTGATACCCGATGTTTTCAATAACATGCTGCTCGGCTTCTGCAGCGAGGTGGACGCATGAACGCCATGACACCAATCGCCTCGTCGTCGTCGTCAACTATATCTACGGTGCTCAGGGCGGAACAGGTCGGCGCATCGTTTGGAAGCGGCAAGCAATATGTCGAGGCCATACGCGACGTCAGCTTCGAACTGCGGCAGGGCGAAACCCTGGCCATTGTCGGCCCGTCCGGCTGTGGCAAGTCCACATTGTTCAATGTCATTGCCGGTTTGCTGAAACCGACGCGCGGCCATGTCGAGGTCGCAGGCATCCGCGTCGACGACGCCGCAGGACATGTCGGCTATATGCTCCAGAAGGATCTGCTGCTGCCGTGGCGTTCCGTCATCGACAATGTGATGCTCGGCTTGGAAGTGCGCGGTGCGCCGCGACAGACGTCGCGCGACATCGCCATGAAATTGATCCGCGCCTACGGCTTGGCCGGTTTCGAGAACGCCAAGCCCGCAACCTTGTCAGGCGGCATGCGCCAGCGCGTGGCCATCATGCGCACGCTGGCCTTCGACCCGCAGGTGATCCTGCTGGATGAGCCGTTCTCGGCGCTGGATTTCCAGACCCGCCTGCTGCTGCAGGCCGACGTGTCACGCATCATCGCCGAAAATGGCAAGAGCGCGATTTTGGTCACCCATGACATCGGCGAAGCCATCGCCATGGCCGACCGCGTTCTGGTACTCAGCGCACGTCCGGCGACCGTGCGGGCGCTTCATGTCATCGATTTGCCCAAGGCAGGTCGCGATCCCGTAGCGCTGCGCACCGATGCTGCCTTCCAGGCCTATTTCGCCAAGATCTGGGCCGACCTGGAAATGCCTGCCACGGCCGCATGAAGCGTCAAAGCTGCGACTGACAGTTGCGACAGAAACGGATGGCGCCGGAGCGCAAATGGTGCCGCAAACAGGACTCGAACCTGTGACCCCGTCATTACGAATGACGTGCTCTACCAACTGAGCTATTGCGGCGAACCAAGCGGCGATTCGGCTTTTCGGCCGAAAACGCTGGGGCATCTGATATCGCCCGGGGCGTTGCTTTGCAAGAAGCCGAGACCTCTCCGGCAACCGAAAAACTGAGCGACCCACCCGCCGAAACCGACCATTTCGGCCTGAATCAGGGGCGTTAGCCGCCCCAACGGCGCAGAAAGCCGCGCCAACCACCCTGTTGCTGGCCGGCATTCAGTTCTGCGAATTCATCGCGATAATCGTCCGCCTCGTCCACGCCGGGATCGTCCGGAGGCCTGACGATGGGAATGACGGCCGGAATAGCCACGGCGGGCTTCGCGGCGCTGGCGATATCGCTGCGGTCGCGGAACAGCGGTGGCGGCGCGGGGGCCGGTTTCGGGAGCGGCGCCGGCGCCTCGGCGGGCTCGGGCGTAGCATCCGCCACCGGTTCGGGCTGTGCTGGTACTTCAGGTTCCGCCGCGAGTTCCTGAACCGGCGCGGAGGGTGTGACCTCGGCTGGCACGGGCCTCACGGGTTTCGGCATCGCGGGCGGCGGAGCCAGCACGGTCTCGCGCAAAATCTCGGTCTCGATCGTCGAGGCCCTGTCCGACGGCAGCGCGGCCAGCGGCGTCTGCCACTGGAACGCATCGATCCGTCCGGTGACCGGCGATACCGGCCGCCAGCGATCGGACACATAGCCATCCGCGGTCCAGACCGGATCATGCAACGCGCGCACAGCACGCAATGTCCAGGCGCGGGCGCGGCCGCTGTCGCCATGTTCGGTACGTTCGATTTCCGCCATCAGCATCGCAACGCGCTGGGTGGAGTCGGTCGTGAACGGCGCCAGTGTTTCGCGGGCGCGCGTGAATTCGGCGGCATCGATGGCCGCGCGGGCGATCGCCAGCGCGCCTTCGATATGGCCTGGCGCTTTCGATGCCAGCGTCTCGACACGCACCAGCCGCTGCCGCGCGGAATCGCCGAGCTTCACATGGGCATAAGCGTCGGCGAGATCCGGATGCGGCTGCGCCAGCCACGCTGTCTCGATGATCTTCATTGCCCGACGAGTCTGATGCGCCTCGCTCTGGAATCGGCTAGCGAGAACGGCGGCTGGCACCAAAGTTGGCGCAAGCTTGATCGCCTCGGTCACGCTGTCGCGGGACAGATCGCGATCCTGTGTCTCAAGCTCCAGCGCACGCGCGGTGAGCAGCACGCCGCGCTGCCGACGAAACGCCGCGCGATCGATCAGGCCAGAGGCAAAATTGTTGTCGAGGATTTTCAGCGCGCCGGTCCAATCGCTCTGCGCGCAGCGGAAGCCAAGAACGGCTTGCGACGCCCATGTCGATGCCGGCGATAATTTAAGCGCTTCTTCGGCAATCGTTACGGCGGCAACGGGATCGTCGCTGCGCTGCGCCTCGATGAACAGACCGCGCAGACCCAGCAGCCGCGTATCGCCCCGCTCGGCCATCGCCTGAAACGCACGATGCGCACCGGCACGATCGCCATCGAGCTGGGCGGACTGGGCATGCAGCAACAGAGCGAGCGGATCGTCAGCCGTCAAACGCTTGGCGATATCGGCATGACGCCGCGCGGCGTGGCCATCGCCCTGCCCGATCGCCAGCAGACCATGCGTGATGGCCTGACGTCCGCGCGCCTGACGCTTTTCATGGCGACGACGGCGCATTCGCTTCGGCGCGCCCCACAAACCACGCAGGAGCGACCAGGCGAACACCACCGCGACGATTGTCAGGCCGAGCACCAGCACAAACACCGGCACCGACGGCGAAGCGCGCCAGACGCCCCAGGATATCACGACATCGCCGGGCTGATCGGCGACCCAGGCGGCGCCAGCGGCCGCAAGTGCTATCAACACAAGAAACAGAATAATGCGGAACATCGGATTCCTATGGCGCTGGTTTGGAAAGCGCCGCCATCGCGTCGGCTGCGAATTGACGTGAAGCCGCCAGCGCTGCATCGCGCATATCGACTCTATCGAGCCAGGGCTGAACCACGGCACGATCCGCTGGCGACAGCGTCAGCAATTCACGCTTGGCCGTGGCGATATCGTTGCTGCGCGCAGCCGCGGACGCGCGTGACACGGCGCCGCTGTTGCTACCTGCGCCGACAGCATCGGTGCGCTCGATGCGCACCAGCTTGGCCGCGCCGGCCTGCAGACGATCCATGAAACCTGCGCCTACCGCAGGCGTGTCCGCCGGAGCGGGTGTGAGCTTCGGTAACACTGCAAGCAGTTCACGGCTGAGCGCGACTGTGTTTGGTACGCCCGTCGTTGCAAACGCATCGAGCGGCTTCAGCTGATTGGCATTGCCGGCAAGCGGTTTGACCGCCGCAAGCGCCGCCGCAAAGGGTTCACCTTGACGCACCGACGTATCGAGCAGTGATGCCGCAACGACACGGCGCAAGACCGTGTCATCGAAAGGTTTGGTATTCTGTTGGGCGGCCGAAGACTTCAACTCGCCGGCTGCACGTTCGATCTGCCCGAGCCGCTCATTGATCGGCCCGAGATCGACCACACCGGTCGCGGTGCGCGGCGCGGATTTGAGTTGATTGATGTCGGCGACGACACGATCCGATTGTGTCTTCGCAGCAGTGAGATCGCCGCGCAATCCCGCGATGGATTTCTCGAGCGTATCGATCCGCGTTGCCAGCCCCGTATCCGGCGCAGCGACCGGGCGCGCTTCGATCTGCGCAATGCGAGAGGTCAGCGCATCGACATCTGCCTTATCGCTCGATGCAATTCCGCTCAGGCCGAACCATGCAATTCCGGCGACAAGCGCACCGGCAACCGCGCCAACGGCGACGGGAACCAGGACAGGTGCACGCGCAGGCGAGACGGGCGTCTGCTTTTCAACCGCAGCCTCCGCGGCGGGCTCGGACGGCGGCATGTCCGACGGTGCGGTATCGACGGACTCCGATGCTGTTTCCGGTACCGCAGGCTCCGCTGCAGCCGGACGCTCGGTGACCTCGGCAGCCGTCAATTCGATGGTTGGCGGCGGCCGCTTGGGCCGACCGGCATCCGGAGACGATCCCGTCTCATTATCGTCGGCCATGGCGTCGGTTCCCTCGTGACATGCCCGATCCCTACCGGGATTTGGTCACAGCAGTCTTAACGCGATAATGGCGCGATGGCACGGTCCAGCGCCGCGAGCAGGGCATTTTCGTCCGGGGTCTGCGCCACCACGACCTGGCTGGCTCCGGCATCATGCGCAATCGTACCGACCGCAGCTGAAAGGCAATAGTGTGGAACTGCGAGGGCAGCGATCTCGACGCCCGATAAGCCCACCGCCTGGAAGAATGCCCGCGCGCTCCGCCGCGAATAATGCAGCACAGCCTCGATTCTGCCGGCCACGAAGGCCGCAGCAACATCATCCGGCAGATCGGCCACCGGCATCATCCGGTAGGTGGTTTGTGTCACCACCGTGAAACCACGCGCACCGAGTTCGCCAGCGAGATCCCGCGCAAGATCGGCGCCGGCCAGATAAAGGAGCGGACGGGTCTTGTTCAGCAGCTTGCTCTTGCTGCTCTCCGTCAATAGGTCCCGCAGCGCCGCAGCATCACCTTCGGCGGACACGACCTTGGCAAAGCCGAGATCGCGCGCGGCCTCTGCGGTCCGGTCACCGACCGCGAACAGCGGCAGGCGAAGCAGGGTTGCTTGCACCGGCTGATCGGCGAGTGCGCGTAGCGCATTGGACGACGTCACGATCACCGCGCCGAAATCCGCATCCGAATCGATGAACAGCATCACCTTTTCGAAGCGCAGCATCGGCGCCGCCAGCACCTCGAAGCCCCGCGCGCGCAAGACGGCGGCGGTGCGGGTAGTGTCCGGCTGCGGGCGAGTGACGAGAATAGCCATATCTGAGGTCCGGTTTCGGGGGTCTCGCATGCCACGCAGGGCATCGAGTGATTGCACCTTGCGACCCCGCAATGCTACGCCGGGGACAGGAAAAGCCCGGATTTGGCTGATTTAGCAAGGACCGATAGTGACCACCGACCAACCGATGCTGGTGCTGGGAATCGAGACGACCTGCGATGAGACCGCGGCCGCCGTCATCGAACGCCAGCCCGACGGCAGCGGCAAGATCCTGTCCAATATCGTCCATTCGCAGATCAGCGACCATGCGCCCTATGGCGGCGTGGTGCCCGAGATCGCCGCGCGCGCCCATATCGACCTGCTCGACGGCATCATCGGCCGCGCCATGAAGGACGCCGACGTCAATTTTGCGCAGCTAAGCGGCGTGGCCGCAGCCGCCGGACCCGGCCTGATTGGCGGCGTCATTGTTGGTCTCACCACCGCAAAAGCCATAGCCATGGTGCATGACACCCCGCTGGTGGCCGTGAATCATCTCGAAGCCCATGCGCTGACGCCGCGGCTGACCACTTCCTTGGCGTTTCCGTATTGCCTGTTTCTCGTTTCCGGCGGTCATACCCAGATCGTCGCGGTGCTCGGCGTCGGCCACTATGTCCGGCTCGGCACCACCGTCGATGACGCCATGGGCGAAGCCTTCGACAAGGTCGCCAAGATGCTCGGACTGCCGTATCCCGGCGGTCCGCAAGTGGAACGCGCCGCATCGGGCGGCGATCCCAAGCGCTTTGCCTTTCCGCGGCCAATGCTTGGCCGGCCCGATGCGAATTTTTCGCTCTCCGGTCTCAAAACTGCGGTACGCAACGAAGCCAGCCGGCTCATTCCGCTGGAAGAGCAGGACATCGCGGATCTCTGCGCCAGCTTCCAGGCGGCGGCGCTGGAATCGACCGCGGATCGATTGAGCGTCGGCCTCAGACTGTTCGAAGCACAATTCGGCCCGCCGCATGCGCTGGTCGCAGCCGGCGGTGTCGCCTCCAACCAGGCGATCCGCGGTGCGCTGCAGGCCGTCGCCGCAAAAGCGCAGACCACGCTGATCATCCCGCCGCCGGCACTGTGCACCGACAACGGCGCGATGATCGCCTGGGCCGGCGCAGAGCGTCTTGCGCTGGGACTCACCGACACGATGGAAGCACCGCCCCGCGCGCGCTGGCTGCTCGATGCCGACGCGAAGGCGCCGGCGGGTCATTCCAAATCCCGCGCGGCTTACTGAAGAGATCACTATGGCCGACTTCAATTCAGTGGCGGTGATTGGCGCC
The DNA here is from genome assembly GCF_013359755.1 of Tardiphaga robiniae. Taxonomy (GTDB): domain Bacteria; phylum Pseudomonadota; class Alphaproteobacteria; order Rhizobiales; family Xanthobacteraceae; genus Tardiphaga; species Tardiphaga robiniae. Next base: position 301,839 of record NZ_JABMCJ010000094.1, read on the forward strand.
GGGGCCTATGGCACCGCATTGGCCGATGTCGCTGCACGTGCCGGTCGCGAAACCGTGCTTTATGCACGCTCGACTGTAGCCGCCGAACTGATGCAGTCGTCGCGCGCCAATCCGCGACTGCCCGGCGCTGCCATCGATGACTCTGTCTTCGTCACCGCCGATCTTTCGCTGTCAGCGCGCGCCGATATCATTCTGCTCGGCGTCCCGTCGCAGCAGTTGCGCGAGGCATTGACGGCGCTCGCGCCGCTATTGCCGGCAGGCGTTCCGGTGGTCGCCTGCGCCAAGGGCATCGAGCGCGGCAGTCACAAATTCATGACGGAAGTCATCGCCGACGTCGCACCGCAGGCGATCCCTGCCATTCTGTCGGGACCGAATTTCGCTGACGATGTCGCGGCTGGCTTGCCCACGGCCGTGACGCTGGCTTGCGCCGACGAGGATGTCGCTGTCGCACTCGTGCAGGCCTTGGGCTCGGCGACGTTCCGTCCCTATCACTCCACCGATGTGCGCGGCGTCGAGATCGGCGGCGCGGCGAAGAACGTACTGGCGATCGCCGCAGGCATCGTCGCCGGCAAGCAGCTCGGCGCGTCGGCCCTTGCGGCACTCACAACACGCGGCTTCAGCGAATTGCTGCGGCTCGGCATCGCATGCGGCGCGCGCACCGAGACATTGTCGGGTCTGTCGGGATTGGGCGACCTGATCCTGAGCTGTTCGAGCGCGCAATCGCGTAATTTTTCGCTCGGCGTGGCACTGGGCCGCGGTGAGCAGCCGGCGCCTGGCAAACTTGCCGAAGGTGAGTTCACGGCGCCGGTGCTGATCGAGCTTGCGACATCGAAGGGCGTCGATATGCCGGTGGCAAAGGCCGTGGCGGCAATTCTGGCCGGCCAGGCAACCATCGATCAGGCAATCGATGGCCTGCTGACGCGGCCGTTCAAGGCAGAAGGATGAGTCTGTCGGTTCGGAACTATGTGCTGGCCGCTGCGATGCTCCTGCTGTCAGCGGGTGCATTTTTCGTCGGTTGGGACTTCCTGCAGCTCAATCGCCGACTTCCCGAACTGGTCGCGGCAGAAGAGCGAGCCGATCTCATCACCGTCGACAAGAGTGCCCGTACGCTGACGCTATCGCGCGGCGGCACCGCGCTCGCGACCTATCCGGTGTCGCTGGGCTCCACGCCGGCCGGCCACAAGACGCGTGAAGGGGACGGGCGCACGCCCCAAGGACGCTACGTCATCGATTCCAAGAATGGCCGCAGCCGCTTTCACCTCCCGCTCCATATCTCCTATCCGAATACTGAAGACAGCGAGAGCGCGCGACAGCAAGGCGTGGCGCCGGGCGGCGACATTATGATCCACGGCCTGCGCAACGGCATGAGCTGGCTCGGCAAGCTCCATCTACTCCGCGACTGGACGGATGGTTGAGTCGCCGTGACAAATCGCGAAATTGAGGACATCTGGGCACGGGTCGCACCGGGGACGCCCATAGATATCAGACTATAAAGGATAGCAGGCATGGCCTATTGGCTGATCAAATCGGAGCCCGACGCCTGGTCGTGGGACGAGCAGAAAAAGGCCGGTGCCAAGGGCACCGAATGGACCGGCATCCGTAACCACACCGCCAAGCTGAACATGATGAAGATGAAGAAGGGCGACCGCGCCTTCTTCTATCATTCGAATATCGGCAAGGAGATCGTGGGTATCGCCGAGATCATCAGGGAGCATCATCCCGATCCCACCGCCGAGCCGGGAACGCCCTGGGTCTGCGTCGACGTCAAGGCCGTGCAAGACCTGCCAAAGCCGGTGTCGCTAGCGGCAATCAAGGCTGAGCCGAAGCTTGCTGACGTCGCGATCCTGAAGCAGTCCCGCCTGTCGGTGCCGCCGATCACTGCCGAGGAATGGAAGCTGCTCTGCAAAATGGGCGGATTGTGAGCGCCGACGGCGCGGCCAATCTTGCAATCACTGATCCCGTAGCTTTCATCCGCGCTAATACGCGCCTGCGACCGGTACCACTGGTGCCGAACATTGTGCTGCACACAGCCGACGAGGCCGTACCGCTGTGGAGCAAGACAGAAGAGGAACTTGGCGAGGCCGGATTGCCGCCACCGTTCTGGGCTTTCGCCTGGGCCGGCGGACAGGCACTGGCGCGCTTTGTTATCGATCATCCCGGGCATGTTGCTGAAAAGACCATCATCGATTTCGCAACAGGATCGGGGCTGGTGGCTATCGCCGCGATGAAAGCAGGGGCAAGCAGCGTCTTCGCCTATGACATCGACGCCTTTGCGCGCACGGCCATCGCGCTGAACGCGGCTGAAAATGGCGTTACGATCAATGCTCGCGGTGACGATCTGCTCGGCGGCTCATCTGTCCCGCCCGCACAAACGATTCTGGCAGGCGATATTTTCTATGAACGCGACACCGCAGAGCGCGCCTTTGCATTTCTTTCAGAGCAAGCGGCGCGCGGTGCAACGGTCCTGATCGGCGACCCCGGCCGCAGCTATCTGCCGAAAGACAAGTTGCGCAAGCTCGCGGAATACAAGGTGCCGGTGACGCGCGATCTCGAAGATGCGGAGATCAAGAACACGGCCGTGTGGACGCTGGCCTGACTACCCCGCCTCTGCCACTACCTGCGCCAAAAGCTGCTCGCGCTTCGATTGCGAGCGATAGCCCGTCTGCGTCGCGGCGATGCGGGCGAGAACGCCGTCCTCGAAGGCCGTGACGATGGTGTCGTGCACATAGCTCTTGCGGCAGATCGCTGCCGTGTTCTGCAACTCGTCTGCCGCCGAACGCACGGCGTCGAGCACCTGCTTCTTGCGACCGCTAACGCTCGCTGCCGGCTCGATCCGCGACAGCGTTTCGACCACCGTCGCCGACGCCATCAGAGTGCGGAAATCCTTCAGTGAAATCTTGATGCCGGCGATATCGCGCAGGAAGGCGTTCACTGCTGCCGTGTTGACCTTGTGAATGCGGCCAGCATTGTCGCGATACTGGAACAGGCGTTTGCCCGGCACATCGTGCAGGATACCAATCGCGCGGACAAGCTTCGACGCATTGGACTCCTTGCGCACTGCCTTGCCGCCCTTGGCCTTGAAGGTGAGCACGATGCAATCGTCTTCGAGCTGCACGTTCGACTTCATCAGCGTTGTAGCGCCGCGGGTGCCCGACAGCTTCATGTAGCTCTCATTGCCGGCACGGATCGCGGTGCGCGTGACGAGTTCGATGACAGCGGCGAGCGCGAACTCACGCGTGGGCTCGTCGCCAGCCAGAAGCGCCGAGACGTTGCGGCGGATCTTCGGCAGTGCCGCAACCAGCTTCGCCAGCCGATGCGCCTTGCGCTGCTCGCGGACCTTCTCCCAATCCGAGTGATAGCGGTATTGCAGGCGGCCGGCCGCGTCGCGGCCTACGGCCTGCAAATGCGACGTAGGATCAGCGGCATAGCGGACCTCGGCATAGGCCGGGGGCACTGCCATGGAGTTCAGCCGCTTGATCGTCCCGATATGCTTGATCGGGGTGCCGTTGGCCCTGACGAAGGAATAAGATTTTCCGCGCTTGAGCCGGCGGATCGTCAGCTCAGACTGATCTCCGAGCTTCAGGCCCATTTCACGGGCCAAAACCTCCACACTCGCGGGGCTTGGCTTGGCCATACGGGCTGGCCGCGCGACGGAACGGGCGGAAACGGCCCGGGAAGGCGCGAAATTCTGCTGTTCCATCATAGTGTTATCTGCCTCGTCGGCCCTGTGTCTCTACTAATGCCGTTTATTGATTTTTGGTTCCGGGCCGCTTGGCCGTCCCTGCGAGGGCGATTTAGGGGCTTCCCGCAACTATTGCGAGTCCACAGGTACGCAATTTCGGTTACTGGTTACCGTTTAGCGCCCGAATTGGCTTTATGATGAAATTTCCGAGCCGTCAAAACGCGAACGTGATCGGGGCTGCGACCTTGCGGACCGACCAAAGGCCTAGTCCGTCCCCGCTTGTCCGGCTATCTCGCCCCGGCGCATATTGCGCGCAACGAGAACCGGCTGGCGGCGAATTCGCGCAGCGGTCGCATGGTGGTGGAGGGGACGATGTCCGACAAGATTTACGACGTACCGGCTGAGTGGACGACGCGCGCCTTCGTCGATGACGCAAAATACAACGAGATGTATGCACGCTCGATCAGCGATTCCAACGGCTTCTGGGCCGAGCAGGCCAAGCGCCTCAACTGGACCCACGCCCCCACCAAGATCGAAAACACGTCCTTTGCCCCGGGCAATATCTCGATCAAGTGGTTCGAGGATGGCGTATTGAACGCCGCCTATAATTGCATCGACCGCCATCTACCGAAGCGCGCCAACCAGACCGCGATCATCTGGGAAGGCGACGACCCCTCGCAGTCGAAGCACATCAGCTATCAGGAACTGCACGACGAAGTTTGCAAGATGGCCAACGTGTTGCGCAACCGCAATGTCGGCAAAGGCGACCGCGTCACGATTTATCTGCCGATGATTCCGGAAGCCGCTTACGCGATGCTGGCCTGCGCGCGCATCGGCGCGGTCCATTCAGTGGTCTTCGCCGGCTTCTCGCCGGACTCGCTGGCGCAGCGCATCACTGACTGCCAGTCCAAGATCATCATCACCGCCGATGAAGGCCTGCGCGGCGGCAAGAAGGTGCCGCTGAAGAACAATGTCGATGCCGCGGTCGCCAAGGCCGGCGGCGTCGACTGGGTCGTCGTGGTCAAGCACACCGGCACACCGGTGAACATGGATCCGGCCCGTGACTTCTGGTACCGCGAAGCCGCCGAAGTCGTCACCACCGAATGCCCCTGCGAGCCGATGAATGCGGAAGATCCGCTGTTCATCCTTTATACGTCGGGCTCCACCGGCCAGCCCAAGGGCGTGCTGCACACCACCGGCGGCTATCTGCTGTTTGCGTCGATGACGCATCAATATGTGTTCGACTATCACGAGGGTGACATCTACTGGTGCACCGCCGACGTCGGCTGGGTGACCGGTCACAGCTACATTCTCTATGGGCCGCTGGCCAACGGCGCTACCACGCTGATGTTCGAAGGCGTGCCGAACTATCCGTCGATGTCGCGCTTCTGGGAAGTCATCGACAAGCATCAGGTCAACATCTTCTACACCGCGCCAACCGCGATCCGCGCGCTGATGCAGGCCGGCGACGAGCCGGTGAAGAAAACCTCGCGCAAGAGCCTGCGATTGCTGGGATCGGTCGGCGAGCCGATCAATCCGGAAGCCTGGGAGTGGTACTATCACGTGGTCGGCGAGGCGCGTGCGCCGATCGTCGACACCTGGTGGCAGACCGAGACCGGCGGCATTCTCATCACGCCTCTGCCCGGCGCCACGAAACTGAAGCCGGGTTCGGCGACGCGGCCGTTCTTTGGTGTCGTCCCCGAGATCGTCGATGCCGATGGCAAGGTGCTGGAGGGCGAGACCTCGGGCAATCTCTGCATCGCCAAGTCATGGCCGGGCCAGATGCGGACGGTCTATGGCGATCACGCCCGTTTCGAACAGACCTATTTCTCGACCTACAAGAACAAGTACTTCACCGGCGACGGCTGCCGCCGCGATGCCGACGGCTATTACTGGATCACCGGCCGCGTCGATGACGTCATCAACGTCTCCGGCCACCGCATGGGCACCGCCGAAGTGGAATCGTCGCTGGTTGCGCATGAGAAAGTGTCGGAAGCCGCCGTGGTCGGCTATCCGCACGACATCAAGGGCCAGGGCATCTATGCTTATGTCACGCTGATGAACGGCGTCGAGCCGACTGAAGAGCTGCGCAAGGAGCTCGTGGCCTGGGTTCGCAAGGACATCGGCCCGATCGCCTCGCCAGACCTGATCCAGTTCGCACCGGGTCTACCAAAGACCCGCTCCGGCAAGATCATGCGTCGCATCCTGCGCAAGATCGCCGAAGACGAACCGTCATCTCTGGGTGATACATCGACACTGGCCGATCCCGCCGTGGTCACCGACCTCGTCGAGCATCGGCAGAACAAGAAGCCGGGGGCGTAACCGCTCGCCCAATCTGTCGGCAAACACGGAGTGATGTGGTGGATCGTCGGTCATTCGTGTTGGGAAGTGCTGCAGTTGTTGCGGGCGGAGCTTCCGCCCGTGCGCAACATGCCGGTCATCCCGCGTTGCCTGCGGCACCATCGTCGAAAGAGCCCTACGCCAAATTGCAAGGTGGCGTACCGCATCACATGACGCCCGAGCAGGAGGCGCAGCGCGTCACAGAGAGTCCGGCGCCGAAAGGGCCGCAAGGAAAGTGGATATCGCGTGCGGCACTGCCGTTGCCGCGCAGCGAGATGGCCTGGGCGACATCATGGGCCGATCGTATGCATATCGTCGGCGGCTACGGCGAAGGCCGTGTCGACCGCCCCTATCACCATGTCTACGATCCCGCTTCAGATCAGTGGCTCGACGCAGCGCCCCTGCCGCGCGGCGCCAACCATGTCTCGGTCACTGCCGATGCCGGACGCGTCTATGCGCTCGGCGGTTTCATGCAGCAGAACCGCGGCTCGGACCAGAACGCCTATGCCTATGATGTCGCTGCCAATCGCTGGGATGCGATCGCGCCCTTGCCGCGACCACGCGGTGCCGGCGCTGCCGTTGCGCTGAACGGCAAAATCCATCTGATCGGCGGCGCGTCGGAACCGGCGGCTGAGCGCGCCAGTGTCAGTTGGCACGAAGTCTATGATCCCAAGACCGACAAATGGGAGACCCGCAAGGCACTGCCCGGTGCGCGCGACCATGTCGGCTGCGTCGCCACGCGCGGCGTGATCCATGTGATCGGCGGGCGTTTCAATACGTTCGAGTACAATACCGATCTGCACCATGTGTATCTGCCCGAGCGCGACACATGGGAGCTGCGCGCCGCACTGCCGACGACCCGTTCGGGCCATGGCCTTGTCGTGTATCGCGACCGGCTGTTTGCCATGGGCGGAGAATCCGGCGTGGTGCAGAACGGCCAGCTCACCCAGGGCAAGGTGTACGGACAGATGGAAAGCTACGACCCGGCCTCCGACACCTGGCAGAGCCACGCGCCGATGCTGACCCCGCGCCATGCGGTCGGCGCCACAGTTATTGGCGACTGGATCTATGTGGCCGGTGGCGGCGCTGTCCTCGGCGGCGCGGTACAATCCGCCGTCCATGAGGCCTTTACGCTGGCCTAGTGACCTCCAGCGCATCGCATCTGGCTGGCCTCACGCGATTGTCAGGGCCGGATGGCCACCCCCGGCCAATTTAGAGCGAGTGTTGTTTTCCGGGCATTTACTTTGTTCAGCGGATTTCCTCTTTAGGCGCTCGTTGGCGCACTCCCCCGCGCTGGCAGAGACCGGTTGTTTACGCGACTGGTTGAGAATTTCCCGTGTGCAATTGTTTTCGTCGCCTTGAGAGGCGGCACGACCTCGTCGGCCGCTACCGGCCGGGCCGAACTGGAGAGATCGATGTCCTTGAAGATTGCTAGTGCGCTGGCAGCCACCGTTGTCGTTGGCGCCCTGATGTCCCCCACCGCGCAGGCAGCACCCAATGTGGTCGGCTTCCACGGCGACTATGCCCCCGGCACCATCGTCGTGAAGACCAATGAGCGTAAGCTGTATCTCGTGCTCGAACAGGGTCAGGCCGTGCGCTATCCCGTCGGTGTCGGCAAGCCCGGCAAACAGTGGGCCGGCGCCACCAAGATCGACGGCAAGTACCGCCAGCCGGCCTGGGCTCCGCCCGCCGACGTCAAGCGTGACAATCCGAATATCCCCGATGTGATTGCGGGCGGTTCGCCAGCTAATCCGATGGGCGTTGCTGCAATGACCCTCGCCGGCGGCGAATATGCCATCCACGGCACCAACCGCCCCAATTCGATCGGCGGCTATGTCTCTTACGGTTGCGTCCGCATGTACAACGAAGACATCACCGACCTCTATTCGCGCGTCTCGGTCGGCACGCCGGTGATCGTCACTCAGCGCTGATCGCTGGCAGCTTCGCTATTCTGAAAAGCCGCGCATGATGCGCGGCTTTTTGTTTTGCTGATCTCAGCGGTTATCGCACCAGCCGTTGCGATGGCCGCCGCCATACGCGCGCGCGTGCCCTGCGTTGAGCATAGCTGCAGACACGTTGGGCGTTTGCCTGGTCGCGACATCGGCGACCACGCGGCCGGGATATTTGTCAGGCCCGATATTGTAGATCGTGAGACTTCCCTCGCGGAGCAACTTGGTCAGTGCAGCCGTCGCGGTTTCTGCTTTCTGAATCTCGCGCGCGCATTGCCCCTTCAGCTCTGGCGCATCGATGCCACGCAAACGAATGCGCACGCTGACATCTTCACCCGACCCAAGATGCACGCGCGCGCCAAAAGTATCGCCGTCGATGGCATAGCGCATCTCGATCGGGTAGCGCGCCTCAGCATTGCCGGCGCGCCTGACGATCGCCTCGGAATCGCGGGCGGCCTCGGTCTGATCCGCGCCGGGCAGGAACGGCAGCCAGCGCTTCACCGGCAGCATGGTGCCGGCGGCCAGGCCGAGCACGAATACCCACGGCATCGCCGCGGACATGCGGGATCGCCACGGCGACGCACGGTGAATGCGCGATGCAGGGGTCATCGTCCTGCGATAATGTGAGTCGAAACAACCAGCCAGAAGAATCTGGCCCAGTGATCCGAAGAGTTAGAAGTCGGACGCAATGCCCTTACGTTCCCAGTCGCCAAAGCGCGTGGGCTCCGGGCCTTCAGGTCCCTGGAACTCTTTCGCTTTCGCCGCAGTATGCGCTGCTGCAGCTGCAGCCCGACGTTCTTCTGCCTCGGCCAGCGCACGCTGCGCGGCGGGCGTCAAAACTTTCTTCGGTGCCGGCTCAGGCTCCGGCAAAGACGTTGCGGACTCGGAAGGAATGTCGTTCATCTCAGGTTTCCTGCTGAACCGGCAAGGGCGGCACGCGTTACATAAATCAATGTCGAACAGTTGCCGTTCGACTGTGAGCATATAAGGGCGATTCTTACATTTGGCATATTCGCATGCGACAGAATCGCTCCCATCCAATGGCCGCATGCTGAGCCTGCCCGCGCCATTGCCCGCCCTCCGTCGTGATGTTTTCGCATGTCGCAAGTAAGATACGCACCGCCAACCGAGGTCCCCGGCCTCGCCGCGCGACGGATTGCGGCGGATATTCTCGACGGCGTCTTGCACAAGCATCGGACCCTCGACGACCAGCTCGAAGGCGCCGCGGCCCATCCCGGCCTGAAAACGCTGTCCGACCGCGACCGCGCGCTGATGCGACGTCTGGTTGCGACGATCCTACGCCGGCTCGGTACGCTCGGGCATATTCTCTCCCGCCTGCTCGACCGCGGTGTCCCCACCGATGCCCCGCGTGCGCAGAGCGCGCTCCTGATTGGTGCTGCCCAGATCCTCTGGATGGATGTGCCGGATCACGCCGCCGTCGACCTCTCGGTCCGCATGGTGCAATCCGACCGCCGCGCCGCGAAATATGCCGGACTGGTCAATGCCGTGTTGCGACGCTGCGCCCGTGAAGGCCAGCCGCTGATCGACGAAGTTGCCGCCCAGACTCTCGACATCCCGCCCTGGCTGATGGCGCGCTGGACGGCCCATTACGGCGGGACGGCAGCCAAGGAAATGGCCGTGGCGCTGAGCCATGAGCCGTCGCTCGATCTCACCGTCAAATCCGAAGCCGATGCCTGGGCCACGCGCCTGCACGGCGAAGTGCTTCCAACCGGTTCCGTCCGAACCTTGCTGCAGGGCTCGGTGACCATGTTGCCCGGTTTCGATGACGGCCAGTGGTGGGTGCAGGATGCCGCGGCGGCACTGCCGGCACGACTGTTCGGCGACCTCAAGGGCAAACGCATCGTCGATCTCTGCGCCGCGCCGGGCGGCAAGACTGCGCAATTGGTCCAGGGCGGCGCACAGGTCACTGCTATCGACCGCTCGCCGAACCGTGTGGCGCGGCTGCGCGAAAATCTGGCGCGGCTGTCGCTCGAGGCCGAAACCGTCGTCGTCGACGGCACCGAATATCCCGGCGAGGGTTTTGACGGCGTGTTGCTGGACGCGCCCTGCTCATCGACCGGCACTATCCGGCGGCATCCCGACGTCGCCTGGCTGAAACAGGACTCCGATATCGTCATGCTGACGGCGCTGCAGCGGCGCCTGCTGCAGAAGGCGGCTTCCATCCTGAAGCCCGGCGGAACCCTGGTCTATTGCACCTGTTCGCTGGAGCCAGAAGAAGGCGAACAAGCCATCGCCGACCTGCTGGCCAAGGATTCCAGCATGCGCCGCGCCCCCGCCGACGCCAGTGAAGTTGCCGGCCTGGCCGAGATCGTCACCCCCGAGGGCGATCTGCGCACTTTGCCGAGCCATCTGCCCCATGCCGATCCTCGGCTCGGCGGGCTCGACGGCTTCTATGCGGCGCGACTCATTAAATCCTGATATTCACAGAGTAATCTCCCGATTCGCGAGGCTTCCACAGGGGGCTTCCTTGTACTGTGTGCGGATCGCGTTTCCGGCTAAAAGGATTCGCAACAACCCTTTCTCTTCCAGTTCAAGGCGCGCGTGGTCGCACATCGCAGACGTATCTCGGGGCTGATCCTCGGCCGCTTCGCGCGGAGCGCGATGTCGCGCGCATCTGGCGGATCGGCAGCGCTGGCCCGGCTCTGGCCCGGACGCACAGATCGCCTGATCATCGCGCCGCATGATCTGCGCACCACCGACGCCACCCGCGCCGCCGAAATCTATGCCGGGCGCTTCGTCTTCGCCGGCAAGATCGTTACCTGCCACGGCCGTTCGATCTTCGACCTGGAGCCGCCATCGGAAGACTGGGAAGTTTCACTGCTCGGCTTCGGCTGGCTCCGCCATCTGCGCGCCGCCGACACCGCCATCACCCGCGCCAATGCGCGCTCGCTGATCGACGACTGGATGTCGAATACGTCGCGCAAGCGCCCGGTCGGACGCCGCGCCGACGTCATCGCCCGCCGTGTGATCTCGCTGCTATCGCAGGCACCACTGGTACTCGGCGATACCGACGGCAAATTCTATCGCCGCTATCTGCGCTCGCTCAGCCGCGAGATTCGCTCGCTACGCTACGCGCTGTCTCACGCTCCCGACGGCGTGCCGAAGCTGCAGGTGCTCATTGCTCTGTGCTACGCCTCGCTATGTCTCGCCAATCAGGCGCGCCACATCCGTACCGCCACACGCAAACTCTCCGACGAATTGCAGCGCCAGATCCTGCCCGATGGCGGACATATCTCGCGCAATCCCGGCGCGCTGATCGAATTGCTGATCGATCTGCTGCCGCTGCGGCAGACCTTTGCCGCCCGCAACATCGCGCCACCGCCGGCGCTACTGAATGCGATCGATCGCATGATGCCGATGCTGCGATTCTTCCGTCATGGCGACGGCTCGTTCGCACTGTTCAACGGTATGAGCAATGCGCCATCGCATCTGCTGGCGACGCTGCTGGCCTATGACGACACGCACGGCGTGCCGATGGCGCATATGCCGCATACCGGCTTCCAGCGTCTCGAAGCCGGTCAGATGATCGTGATCATCGACACCGGCCCGCCGCCGCCACCGAGCGTTAGTCATGATGCGCATGCCGGTACGTTGTCGTTCGAACTGTCGTCCGGCCCGAGCCGCATCGTCATCAATTGCGGCATGCCCTCGACGGGTCGCGACAATTGGCGCGCTTTCGCGCGCGGCACGCCCGCGCATTCGACGATGACCTATCACAACACCTCGTCGTGCCAGTTCATCGAACGCAGCGCGATGAAGAAGTTTCTGCAGGGCGCGCCGATCGTCAACGGCCCGCATGTAGTGGAGAGCTATCGCGAGATCACCTCGAACGGCACCATCCTGACCACCGCGCATGACGGCTACCACCCGCGTTTTGGCGTCACCCATCGGCGCGTGCTGATGATCTCCGAGGACGGTTCGAAACTCGAGGGCGAGGACATTGTCGCGGCGGCGCCCGGCGCGCGGCTGAAAGGCAGTAATACCGACTACGCCTTGCGCTTCCATCTGCACCCGTCGGTAAAGGCCAGCCGGCTCAGCGACGCCCGCGGTGTCATGCTGGTATTGCCGAACCGCGACGTCTGGACCTTCGAGGCGCTGGACGACAAGGTCGAGCTGGAGGACAGCGTGTTCCTGGCCGGCAATGACGGACCGCGCCGAACCGCCCAGATCGTGATCCACCAGAACGCCCAGCAGACCTCCAGCATCCGCTGGAGTTTTGCCCGCTCGGCCTCCTCGCCGTCGCAGACTACGGCCCGCCGCAACGCCCGCCGCGAGCCGGAATTGCCGTTGTAAATCAGGCCTTCACGACGAAATTGCTGGCATGCAAGCCCTTGCAGTTTCTTGCACCGCGAAACCATGCTACGCGGCGTCCTTCTCCCACGGGATACGCATCATGACCGACCATCCGCGCAAGGTTACTCGCGCTCTATTGTCCGTTTCCGACAAGTCCGGGCTGATCGAATTTGCTCGCGCGCTGTCTGCTCACGGCATCGACCTCGTCTCCACCGGCGGTACCGCCAAGGCGATCGCTGCGGCGGGCCTGAAGGTCTCCGATGTATCCGATCTCACCGGCTTCCCGGAAATGATGGATGGCCGGGTCAAGACGCTGCATCCCAAGGTTCATGGCGGCCTGCTCGCGATCCGCGACAATGCCGAACACGCCAAGGCAATGAAGGATCACGGAATTTCGCAGATCGATCTGCTCGTCGTGAACCTCTACCCGTTCGAGGAGACCGTCGCGAAGAACGCGTCCTATGAGGATTGTATCGAGAATATCGATATCGGCGGTCCGGCAATGATCCGCGCAGCCTCCAAGAATCATGACGACGTCACCGTCGTGGTTGAGCCCTCCGATTATCAGTCGGTGCTCGACGAACTCGCCACCAACAAGGGCGCGACCACGCTGACGCTGCGCCGCCGTCTGGCAGCCAAGGCTTATGCCCGCACTGCGGCCTATGACGCCGCGATCTCGAACTGGTTTGCCGATCAGTTGAAAATCGATGCGCCGGATTTCCGGGCTGTTGGCGGCAAGCTCGTCGAAGCGTTGCGTTACGGCGAGAACCCGCATCAGACCGCCGCGTTCTATAGCACGCCCGAACTGCGCCCCGGCGTATCCTCGGCGCGGCAGTTGCAGGGCAAGCAACTGTCCTACAACAATATCAACGACACCGATGCGGCCTATGAATGCATCGCCGAGTTCGATCCAAAGCGCACCGCAGCCTGCGTCATCGTCAAGCACGCCAACCCCTGCGGCGTGGCCGAAGGCAGCAATCTGATCGACGCCTATCGCAAGGCACTGGCCTGCGATTCTACTTCGGCCTTCGGCGGCATCATTGCCATGAATCGCACGCTGGACGCGGAGACCGCGCAGACCATCACCGAGATCCTGACCGAGGTGATCATCGCGCCGAACGCCACCGAAGAAGCAATCGCCATCATCGCCAAACGACGGAATATCCGCCTGCTGCTGGCAGGCAGTCTGCCTGATCCGCGCGCGCCGGGCCTGACCTACAAGACGGTGGCCGGCGGCCTGCTGGTGCAGAGCCGTGACAACGCGGTGGTCGATGACATGATCCTGAAGCCGGTTACCAAACGGCAGCCGACGGAAGCTGAATTGCGCGATCTCAAATTTGCATTCCGTGTGGCCAAGCATGTCAAATCGAACACGATCATTTACGCGAAAGACCTTGCCACCGTTGGTATCGGTGCAGGCCAGATGAGCCGGGTCGATTCCGCTCGGATTGCCGCACGTAAGGCGCAGGATGCTGCTGCCGAACTGAAACTCGCCGAGCCTATGACTAAAGGATCGGTCGTCGCATCAGATGCGTTTTTCCCCTTCGCCGACGGACTATTGGTGGCGATCGAGGCCGGAGCCACGGCCGTGATTCAGCCAGGCGGTTCGATCCGCGACGACGAAGTGATCAAGGCTGCCGATGATGCCGGCATCGCCATGGTGTTCACCGGCGTCCGCCACTTCAAGCACTAGTTGCGGCCATAAGGAGCCCCGGCTGCTAGCCAGCGGCCCACGGCCAACCGATAGACCAAGATGATCGATCTTCTCAGTCGGCGCATCGAGCGGCGTGATCGGGCTACAAAGCCAAGGCCTGTTGGACCATGAGCGTATCGACATATTGCGTCATGCGCGCGATCTTGCCGCCCCTCACTAGGTAGAGGTGTGCGAAGGCGGCCTGCATCGACTTGCCCGTCGTCTTGTAGGTCCCAGAGTAAACGCCGAAGGCGGCGACGCGGTCGCCATCTTCGAGATAGGTGTGAACATCGGCGCGGTAACCCACCCACTCGGTGGCGAGGCGCCGAAACACACCCGCCGCAATCGCTTCCGGCCCCACGTAAGTTCCTGCGTAAGGGAAACCATCAGCTTCGGTCCACGCGGCATCAGGAGCGAGAGCGGCCAGCAGGTTATGGCCGTTCTCTTCCGATGATGATCCCTCATAGGTAGCCCGGATCAGATCGAGATTGGCGCCCATCTCAGCCCCACTTCATCTCGCCGGTGGCGACCTTGGAGCCGATGTCGAGGGCAACCCCCATGCCGAGACCGGGGAAGCGGGCTTCCATGGCTCTCTTGAGCGTTATTGAGTCCTTGGCCTTGGCCAGCTCTTCCTCGAAGGCAACAAGGTAAGCCTTGGTGTGCGCAACACCCGAGAGGTCAGTGGGAGCGTCCGGCGTCATGTGACCGGGCACAACGATTACCGGCTTGCGGGCGGTAATCTTATCGAGATTGGCGATCCATGCAGCGCGCTGTTCCTTGGTCGGTGAATCGGCTGTCCAGACATACACACCCGCAAAGATCATTACCCCGCCAAACACCGCGTTCAACGACGGCACGAAGAGATAGCGCCGACTGGCCAGCCCTTCTGCATCGACGATCTCAATGGTCTCCCCATCGACGATGAGCTTCTTGTCGTCGAAAGCCTTGGGAATGACTACATCGGCAAGCGTCTGCGGGCCGTTTTCCTTAAGCTGCGGCCCCCAGACTGCGAGTTTCTTTTCCACATTGCCGTTGATGGCGGCCACCGTATCGGATGCTGCAATCACCCGAGCTTCGGGGAAAGCTTCCTTAATTGGCTTGAGGCTGAAGTAGTAATCCGGGTCGGCTTGGCTGACATAGATGGTGGTGAGCTTCTTGCCCGTCGCCTTGATTGCGTCGGCTACAGCCCGACCGTCGGAGTAAGTGAAGCCGCCATCGATCAGAACAGCCTCGGACGCGCCAGTAATGAGCACGGGGGCGCGAAAGAAACCCTTTGGGCCGGCGGGGAAGTGCTTCCACGAAAGCCCATCAGCCGCGTAGCCCGTTCCCTCTGGAGCGAACACAGCGACTGCACCGGCGGCAAGAGTTGTTTTCATGATGGTTCTCCTGGTGAACATGGGCGTCTCCTCGTGAGAGTGGGTAGCGTAAAATTCAGGCGTGGCTCGCCTGTCGCTGTTGATCAGTAAAACTCAGGCTGCCTTCAGTCCCTCGACGAGCGTCTCCATGCTGCCGAACAGACTACTCGCGCTGACAAGACGTCGGCTCTCCCCGTTGCCCACAATGAGGGATGGGACGCCATTGGCGCCAAATCGGCGCATCTCGACGCGTGCTGTATCGAGGCGCGTACGGTTAGCAGCGATCAACGCGTCATCAGGAGCGACCAGGCGATCGGCGATCTCCGGCAACTGCAACACGCGCAGCACATGCGAGAGAACCGAGATGTCCGTGTTGTCGCGGCCCTCGACATAGCGTGCATTCTGAATGGCCTTGAGAGCATCGAACTCCCGGTCCGGGGCAGTGAGTGCGACCGCGGTGATCGCCAGCGTCGCCGGGCCAGAGTCGAAGGGGCGCGTGTGATCCCCGAGGACATTGCGGCGATAGGCTTCGCTGAAGGGCTGACCGCTCAGGCGGGAAATGCGCTGGTCATTGGCCCAGGCGAATGCAGCGAAACCGTTGTCCATCGGTCTGGCACCAGACCCGGCAAAATGCCCGGTCGGAGCTAACGCGAAGGAAAAGTCCGGCAGAGCGGCAAGCTTTTCGAGAATTGCAGAAGCGCCGTAGCACCAGCCGCAGAGCGGATCGAAGAGATAGGCGATGTGCGTGGTAGCGGCCATATCGGTCTCCTTGGACGCGATTTATGGCACACGGCAAATGCTCGAATAAGACCGACAAACCAGACAGAATGTATGCTATTAACTGACAATCTATCCCGTTCCTCACGGTCATAGCGATGAACCTGAACCGGCTGGCTTATTTCGCTGCTGTCGTTGACACAGGCTCCTTCACGCGCGCGGCAGAGCGGCTCGGCATCACCAAGGCCGTGGTGAGCCAGCAGGTGACGCAGCTCGAACAGGAGTTGCGGACGAGCCTTCTCGTCCGGACCACGCGGCGCGTCCATCCGACCGAGGCCGGCCGCATGTTTCATGCACGTTGCGTCATGATCTTGCGGGAAGCGGAGGATGCGTTCAACGAACTCACCCAAGCGGCCGCCGAGCCGACCGGCACCCTGCGCATCACCGCGCCCAACGACTACGGTATCGCAGTGGTCGTTCCGGTGGTCACGGCCTTCACAAAGCGCTATCCTGGCTGCCGCGTGGAGCAGACGCTAAGCGACCAGACGATGGATCTCACCTCCGGCAAGATAGACATGGCGATCCGGGTCGGCTGGCTTGCAGATTCCAGCCTGCAGGCGCGCAAGATCGGATCCTTCCGACAATTGCTGGTCGGTGCCCCTGCATTCGCGGATCGAATCGCGGCCACCTACGATCCAAAGGATCTCGCTGCGCTGCCGTTCATTGCCAACATGGCACTGCGCGAACCGCTACTGTGTCAGTTCTCGCGCAGCGACCTCGAACGACGGACCGTGCGCATGCAGGCGAGCATGGGCATCGACACGACGCCAGGGGTACTCGCGGCAGTCAGAGCCGGTGGCGGCCTTTCGGTTTTGCCGGATTTCCTGGTGGCCGAAGATCTAGCCTCGGGGCGGCTGAGCCATGCCCTCCCGGAATGGCAGCTGCCGTCCGGCGGCATCTACACGGTTTACCCTGCAGCACAATTCCGGCCGCGCAAGGTGACCGCCTTTGTCGAAATGCTCATCGCTGCTGAGCGAAATAAGGATTCGATCGGAGATATCCCGGGACGCGCACCCTAGTCTTCCCGCACTCGTGCGAGCAGACCGAGGCCACCGACAAAGAACAGCACCAGCACCGCCATGCCAGCCTTCTGGCTGGCGGTGACCGCGGTGACGAGGCCGATCAGCAACGGCCCCATAAAGGACGTCACCTTTCCGGTCAGCGCGAACAGACCGAAGAACTGCGCGATGCGATCTTGCGGTGCCAACCGGATCAACAGCGTGCGCGATGCCGCCTGCAGCGGACCGCCCGCCATGCCGATCAGGCAACCCAGCGCGAGATAGGCCTTCTCCGCAGGCGCCGCGAACAGGCCGCCACCGGGCACCGGCGGCGCGACCTTGATGAAGAAGATGGTTTCGCGATCAATCAGCAGGATCGCGATGATCGAGATCAGCAGCAGCAGGATGCTGCCAGTGATCACACGCTTTGGTCCGAACGCATCGTCGAGCTTGCCGCCGACGAAGGCGCCGAACGTTCCGGCAATGGCCAGGATGATACCGAATGTGCCGATCTGAATCGTATTCCAACCGAACGTGCCGGCCGCATAGATGCCACCGAAAGCAAACAGCGATACCAGCCCGTCCGTGTAGATCATGTTGGCAATCAGGAATGCCATCATCGAGCGATGCTTCGGCAGATCACTTAGCGTGTGCCTGAGATCGGTCAGACCTGCACGCACGGCGTGACCGGGCGAAACCTTTGCAGGAAAATCCGGCGTCAGCAGAAACATCGGCAGCACGAAGACGACGAACCACAGGCCCGACAGCGGCGCCGAAATGCGATCGCCCTGGAACGTCGCGGGGTCGAGACCGAGGATCGGGACCAGACCGAACAATGTGCGCCCCGTGGTCGGGTTCGCAGCCATGAAGCCGAGCACGATGATTAGGCTGAGAATGCCGCCGACATAGCCGAGCGCCCAGCCCGAACCGGACAGGCGGCCGATTTTATCCGGCGGC
The DNA here is from genome assembly GCF_013359755.1 of Tardiphaga robiniae. GTDB lineage: Bacteria > Pseudomonadota > Alphaproteobacteria > Rhizobiales > Xanthobacteraceae > Tardiphaga > Tardiphaga robiniae. The sequence goes on from NZ_JABMCJ010000094.1 coordinate 319,904, forward strand.
ACCAACGTCGGCATCATCGCATTGTTGAACACGGTGGCAAACTCCACGCCGATGGTCGCCAAGCCATAGGCAATCAGCAGCGGCAGGATGATAGCGGGATCGCCGGGCTTGCCGATCCACATGATGCAGGCGCCGATCACGAAGATCGCACCGAAGCTTGCGATCCACGGCTTGCGGCGGCCGCTCGCGTCGGCAATCGCGCCAAGCATCGGCGATGCCAGCGCGATGACCAACCCGGCCGCAGCGGTGGCGAAGCCCCACAGGGATTGCCCGGTGGCGGCGTCGGATGCCACGCGCGTGGCGAAATAGGGCGCGAAAACAAAGGTTGTGATGAGACTGAAGTAAGGCTGGGCCGCCCAGTCGAAAAACATCCAGCTGATCACCGCAGAGCGCGGTGGATAGGTCTTTGGCGCCGCTGTCACAGAGGCTGATGAAGCGGCGGCGACCGCCATGCGTGGTATCCCCCGCGAATCACAGAGTGTTGTCTCGTACGTTTCACAAGCCATATAGCATTCGAGACGGCGATGCGATCATGTCCGCTGTCAGCCGGAGTGATCGATGGCACTGTTTGCTTTCCTGCGTTGTACGTGCGTCGCAGCACTCGCTTTTATACTCGTCGTCCCGGCATCGACAAACGCGCAGCAGGCGCGTGACGTCTATACCCCCGCACCGTCAGGCACGCTCAAACCCATCGCTGCCACGCATGGCATGGTCGTCGCCCAGGAGAAGATCTCCGCTAAGGTGGGTGCGGATGTCATGGCGCGCGGTGGCAATGCGATCGATGCGGCTGTTGCGAGCGGTTTCGCCATGGCTGTCACCTATCCGCGCGCCGGTAATATCGGCGGCGGCGGTTTCATGGTGATCCACACAGCCTCCGGCGAAGACATCACCATCGACTATCGCGAGACCGCACCGGCCGCTGCCACCCGCACCATGTTTCTCGGCAGCGACGGCAAACCGGACACCGCGAAATCCCGCGATTCAGCTTTGGGCATCGGCATCCCCGGCACGGTGGCGGGACTTGCGCTGGCGCTGGAGAAATACGGCTCGGGCAAGTTCACATTGTCGGATCTGTTACAGCCCGCGATTGTGCTGGCGCGCGACGGCTTCGTCGTGGCGGACGATATCGCCGCCACGCTGCCCGATCTGCAACGACGCACCGCGCGCTGGCCATCATCGGTGAAGATCTTCTCGCGCTCCGATGGCACAGCGCTGCAACCGGGCGATACGCTGACCCAGAGCGACCTTGCTGCGACGCTGACGGCAATCGCCGCGCAAGGGCCACGCGGATTCTACGAAGGCCCGGTGGCGCAGAAGCTGGTCGATGGCATCAACAAGGCCGGCGGCATTTTTGCGATCGAAGACCTCAAGGCCTATCAGCCGGTGATCCGCCAGCCGGTGCGCGGCAGCTATCGGGGCTACGATATCGTCTCGATGCCACTGCCATCATCCGGCGGCACAGTGCTGCTGGAAACACTCAACATCCTCGAAGGCTTTCCAGTGGCAACCTTGCGGCAAGGCTCGGCGCCGTCGCTGCATCTACTGATCGAGGCTATGAAACGCGCTTATGCCGATCGTGCGCGCTATCTTGGCGATCCCGCATTCGTCAATGCACCGATTGCGATACTGACCTCGAAAGACTACGCCGCCAAACAGCGCGCCTCGATCGATCTCGACAAGGCGACGCCATGGACCGACGCGCTGTCTGCGGTGCCTCCGCGTGAAGGGCAGAACACGACCCACTATTCCGTGGTCGATGCTGCCGGCAATGTTGTGAGCAATACCTATACGCTCAACTTTCCCTACGGTGTCGGCCTCGTCGCCGATGGCACGGGCGTGTTGATGAATAACGAGCTCGACGATTTCACCGCAGCACCCGGCGCCTCGAATGCCTTCGGCCTGGTCGGCTTCGAAGCCAACCTGCCCGGCCCGGGCAAGCGGCCGCTGTCATCGATGTCGCCGACTATTGTCTTGAAGGACGGCAAGCCTGTTCTCGTCACAGGCTCGCCCGGTGGCAGCCGCATCATCTCGACGGTGCTGCAGGTGATCGTCAATGTGATCGACTACAGAATGGATGTGATGTCGGCCGTCGCGACCTCTCGCCTGCATCACCAGTGGCTGCCTGATGAAGTGCGCATCGAACGCGGCTTTAGCGAAGAGACCCTCAATGCACTGCGTGCCATGGGCCACAAGGTAGTCGAACCGATGGGCCAGACTTCGGCCAATTCTATTCTCGTGACGCCAGACGGCTTGCTTGGCGCCCCTGATCCGCGTACGCGTGGCGCTGAGGCATCTGGGTACTGACGTCCAATGACATATCCGGTGCCCCCAGGGGCGCGCGGGTGAGCGCCCCCGAACCAGATGACAAACGGGGGAAACAATCATGAGCGGCAACCGACCAATCGATCCCGGCGCTATTGAGCGCGCGGAAATCGAAGACACCAGCCTTCTGGCCTTCTATCGCGACATGAATCCGCCGGAGCGCCGCACATTCTGGGCCTGCGCCACAGGCTGGGCGCTCGATGGCATGGATTTCATGATCTATCCGCTCGTGATCGGCACCATCATCGTGATGTGGAAGGTCGATCCCGGCACCGCCGGCCTCGCCGGCACGGTGACACTGCTCGCATCCGCCATCGGCGGCTGGCTCGGCGGTTATCTTGCCGACCGTATCGGCCGCGTCCGCACGCTGCAGCTCACGATCCTGTGGTTCTCGTTCTTCTCGCTGATCTGTGCCTTCGTGCAGAATTTCGATCAGCTGCTGGTGGCGCGTGCACTGCTCGGCATCGGCTTTGGCGGTGAATGGGCCGCAGGCGCCGTGCTGATGGGCGAGGCCATCCGCCCGCAATATCGCGGCCGCGCAGTCGGTTCTGTACAGTCCGGCTGGGCGATCGGCTGGGGTCTCGCCGTGCTGTCACAAGCGGTCTTGTTCTCATGGCTTCCACCAGAGACGGCGTGGCGCTGGATGTTCGCCATCGGTGCACTGCCGGCTTTGCTGGTGCTGTATCTGCGCCGCTACGTCGAAGAGCCGGTCATCGCCGCGGAGACCCGGGCCAAGCAGAACGCCAGCGGCGATCGGCCCAAGCTCAGCGAAATCTTTGCCGGCCCGATGCTGAAGACCACGATCCTTGCGTCGCTTGCTGCAACCGGTTGCCAGGGTGGCTATTACGCCATCACCTTCTGGGTGCCGCGCTTCCTCACCACCGAGCGCAAGCTGTCGATCGTCTCATCGACCGGCTATCTCTCGGCGCTGATCGTCGGCTCCTTCATCGGTTATCTCGTCGGTGCATGGCTCGCCGACCGCATCGGTCGGCGCAACCTGTTCCTGACCTTCTCGCTCGGCGCCATCGCAGTCATCCTGATCTACACACAGGTGACGCTCACCAACGAAGTGCTGTGGATCCTCGGCTTTCCGCTCGGCTTCTTTGCGTCGGGCTACTTCTCCGGCATGGGCGCGTTCCTCACGGAGCTCTATCCAACACGTCTGCGCGGATCTGGTCAGGGCTTCTGCTACAATTTCGGCCGTGGTATCGGCGCTCTGTTCCCGTTCCTGGTCGGCGCTCTGTCCAACACCACCAGCCTCGGCAATGCCATCGCGATCTTCGCAGTGCTGGCTTACGGCCTGTTCTTCCTCGCAGCCTATGCGTTGCCCGAAACCCGCGGACGTATTCTCTATGCAGACGCCTGATTCATCCCCCAGCGAACCCCGGGCTTGCCCGGGGCCGCAACCGAGCCAGCGCAGCGCGACACGGTTCACCGTGCCGCGTGGTGCCGTTGATACGCATGCCCATGTGATTGGTCTGCCGCCGGACTATCCGTTCGTCGCCGGGCGGAGCTACACGCCGCCGGAGGCCACGGCGGCATCTTATCTATCGATGCTCGATGCGACCGGCATGACTTACGGCGTGCTAACGCAAGTCAGCGTGCATGGCACCGACAACCGCCTGCTGGTGGACGCGCTCACCGCCAATCGCCAGCGGCTGCGCGGCATCGCCGTGATCGGGCTGGATTGCCCCGAGAAGGAGAAGGCCGCGCTGAAAGAAGCCGGCGTCGTCGGCCTCCGGCTCAACGTGCTTTATGGCGGCGGGATGGGTTTCGCGCAGCTTGAGGACTACGCGTCGCTCTGCCGCGAGATGGGCTGGCATCTGCAATTCCTGATCGATGCCAAGGATATTCCGGCTCTCGCCTCACGCTTTGCGAAACTGCCGGTGCCATTCCTCGTTGACCACATGGGACACTTCCCGACCTCACGCGGCATCAACGATCCGGGCTTCGACGCTCTGGTCGGACTCGTTCGTGACGGCGCATGGGTGCGGCTGTCCGGCGCCTATCGCACCAGCATCCAGGGTAGCCCGCCCTATAGCGATACGACTCCCTTCGCCCTGAAGCTGGTCGCCGCCAATCCGGATGGTTGCATCTGGGGCTCCGACTGGCCGCATGTGGCGAACTGGGATGTGATGATGGGCGTAAGTGATCTGCTCGACCTGCTTGCAGAGTGGGTGCCGGATGAGACGACGCGCAATCGTATCCTCACGAACAATCCGCAGAAGCTGTTCGGCTTCCCCGCGGTCTAGCGCCCCACCGAATACGGCCCGCCCTTCTCCAGCGCACGCTGATAGGCGGGCCGCGCGTGGATCTTCGCGAGCCACGCCATCGCCTTGGGGTGTCCTTGCTCCAGCCCGGCGCGCGCGGACGCGGCTTCGAGCGGGAAGCTCATCTGGATATCGGCTGCAGTGAACTCGCTGCCCGCGAACCATTCGCTCTTCGACAGTTCGCCTTCCCAGAACGCCATGTGCTGTTTGAGTTGCGGATCGACCAGCGTGTCCAGCGCTTTCGCCGCGATGGCATTGACCACCGGGCGCATCAGCAACGGCGCGCGCTTCGGCAGCATCAGGAAGATCAGCTTCAACAGGAGCGGCGGCATCGCCGACCCCTCGGCGTAGTGCAGCCAATAGGTGAAGCGCAGGCGCTCCGGTGTGTTGTCAGGCGGAATCAGCCGGCCGTTGCCGTAGGTTTTGACGAGATATTCGACGATCGCGCCGGACTCGGCGATCGTGTTGCCGCTATCGGTGATGACAGGCGACTTGCCGAGCGGATGGATCGCCCGCAGCTCCGGCGGCGCCAGCATGTTGGGCTGCCGGTTATATCTGATGATCTCATAGGGAACGCCGAGCTCTTCGAGCAGCCACAGGACGCGCTGGGAGCGCGAGTTATTCAGGTGATGGACAGTGAGCATGGCGATCCTTTGCGAGCTGGCGCACTTAATTATCGCCCGGGTAATATTGACAGATATATTATCCGGGTATAATTAGCATCGATCTTGATGATGAGACGGGCTTATCCCATGACTGAAATGAGTGTTCCTCCGTTTAGCGCCTTTGCCGGTCCGAAGCTGCTGGCTTCTGGGCCATTGGCCGAGGTCGCGATCGCAATCAAGATCGCGACCGGCGCAATCGCCGATCCGATCGTCATTTTCGACAACGCCACCGGCAAGTCACTCGATATCGATTTGCGCGGCAGCCATCGCGAGGTCGTCGCCCGCCTGCCCCAGCTATCCGCGGTCGAGCCCCACGTCGAGGCGTCGACCGAGCCCCGTGGCCGTGGCCGGCCGAAGCTCGGCGTTGTCGCCCGCGAGGTAACGCTGTTGCCGCGCCATTGGGAGTGGCTTGGCACTCAACCCGGCGGCGCTTCCGTCGCATTACGAAAACTGGTCGAGGAGGCGCGCCGCGTCCATGGTGACCGGGATCGGCTTCGTGCGGCGCGTGACGCCGCTTATCACTTCATGTCGACCATGGCGGGCGACCGGCCCGGTTTCGAGGAAGCGTCGCGGGCCTTGTTCGCTGACGACCGGCGACGCTTTGCCGGCCTGATCGCCCCATGGCCCGAAGATATTCGCGACCACATCATCAAGCTTGCCTTCAGTGATCGCGCCGAATCGACCTCGGCCTGATCGGCCGTCACGTCCATCCCAAGGAAATGCCCGTGTCGAACGTTCCGCCCCTCTGGAAGACCTTTCTCGTCTTCCTTGCACCGATGATGCTGAGCAATATTCTGCAATCGCTGTTCGGCACCATCAACAGCATCTATGTCGGCCAGATGATCGGCGTCGATGCGCTCGCCGCGGCATCGGTGTTCTTTCCGATGATGTTCCTCTTTGTCTCGTTCGTTGTCGGACTTGGATCTGGCGCGTCGGTGCTCATCGGCCAGGCCTGGGGCGCAGGCGAGCGCCACAAGGTGAAGGCCGTGGCCGGCACCACGCTCGCCATTGCGATCTTGCTCGCCGTGATCATCGCCGTGTTCGGCGGATTGTTCAGCCGGCAGTTGATGATCGCATTGACGACGCCGCCGGATATTCTCGATGCGGCCACCGCTTACGCCCGCATCATGATGCTGGCGATGCCGGCGACTTTCATTTTCATTCTGATGACATCGATGATGCGCGGCGTCGGCGACACCGTGACGCCGCTATGGGCGCTGGCACTGTCCACCATCATCGGACTCACCGTCACACCGGCCCTGATCCAGGGCTGGTTCGGCCTGCCGCGCCTTGGCGTCGCCAGCGCCGCCTGTGCCTCGGCGGTGTCGGGCGTATTTACCCTGCTCTGGCTTGCTATGTATCTGCGCCGCAAAAAACACGCGCTGGCGCCCGACGCGGAATTCCTGCGCAGCATCCGGCTGGACGGCGCGCTGCTGCGCAAGGTGTTGCGGATCGGCATTCCTTCCGCGATCGGTATGGCCGTGATGTCGATGGCAGAGCTGGTGTTGCTCGGCCTCGTCAACGGCTTCGGCTCCAACGCGACCGCCGCCTATGGCGCGGTCAACCAGATTTTGAGCTATGTGCAGTTTCCCGCCATCTCCATATCCATCACGGTCTCGATCTTCGGCGCACAGGCCATCGGCCGCGGCCATGCCGACCGGCTCGGCGCCATCGTGCGCACGGGGTTGCTGATGAACCTCGTCCTGACCGGCGGCCTGGTGGCGATCGCCTATCTGTTCTCCCGCAACCTCATGAATCTGTTCATCGTCGATCCCGCGGTGCTCGAACTTGCGCAGCGATCGCTTCACATCGTGTTGTGGAGCTCGGTGCTGTTCGGCATGGCCACCACTTTCTCCGGCATGATGCGCGCCAGCGGAACGGTATTTGCACCATTGGCGCTTCTGGTGTTCGCCATCGTCGCCATCGAGGTGCCTTCGGCGATCTTCCTCAGCCGCGCCATCGGTCTTGATGGCGTCTGGGCCGCCTACCCCATCACCTTTTGCGCCATGTTTGTTCTGCAGATGAGCTATTACATGCTGGTGTGGCGCAAACGGACCGTACAGCGTCTGATCTGACTGTGCGCCGTCAAGCCATAGCATTACGGTCATCATAAAAGATGTGGACGCATCGCACGTGCTGCGCCACACTGCACCCAATAAAAATTCGGGAGACCGCCTTGACCAAGACGTCGCCACAATTCCTGTTCGATTTCGGCAGCCCCAACGCCTATCTCAGCCATCTGGCGATCCCGGCGATCGAAGCGCGCACCGGCGTGACATTCGAATACGTCCCGGTCCTGCTGGGGGGCATCTTCAAGGCGACCAATAATCGCTCGCCGGCGGAGACCTATGCCGGCGTCAAGAACAAACGTGAATTTCATGAGCTCGAGACCGAGCGGTTCGTGGAGCGCTTCAGCGTCAAGCCCTACACGATGAATCCGTTCTTCCCGGTCAACACGCTGAACCTGATGCGCGTCGCCATCGCGGCACAGCTTGACGGCGTGTTCGAGAAATACGTCGATGCCGCATTCCATCATATGTGGGGTGAGCCAAAGAAGATGGATGACCCCGACGTGGCCATCAAAGCGCTGACCGAGTCGGGTCTCGATGGCGCAAGACTGTTCGCACGCGGACAGGAGCCCGAGGTGAAGGCAGTACTGGTGGCGAACACACAGACCGCCGTGGAGCGCGGCGCCTTCGGCTCGCCGACCTTCTTCGTGGGTAACGAGATGTTCTTCGGCAAGGAACAGCTGCGCGAGGTCGAGGAATTGATTACCGGCGCCGGCAAATAGCGGAGAGCACATCATGCAGAAGCGCAACGCGACTGTCGCGGTCATCGGCGCCGGTGATTTTATCGGCTCGGAGATCGCCAAGAAATTCGCCGCCGAAGGTTTCACGGTGTTCGCTGGGCGCCGTAACGGCGACAAGCTGGCGCCTTTGGTGGCAGAGATCGAGGCTATGGGCGGCACGATCGTGGCGCGCTCGCTCGATGCCCGCAAGGAAGACGAGATCGCCGCCTTCCTCAATGACGCCGATGCGCATGCGCCATTGGAGGTCTGCATCTTCAATGTCGGCGCCAACGTCAATTTCCCAATTCTGGAGACGACCGAGCGGGTGTTTCGCAAGGTCTGGGAGATGGCCTGCTATTCCGGTTTCCTGGCCGGGCGCGAAGCTGCACGGCTGATGATGCCGCGTGGCCAGGGCAACATCTTCTTCACAGGCGCCACCGCGAGCTTGCGTGGCGGCAGTGGCTTTGCCGCTTTTGCATCGGCCAAATTCGGGTTGCGTGCAGTGGCTCAGGCGATGGCCCGCGAGCTCGGCCCGAAAAACATCCATGTTGCCCATCTGATTATCGACAGCGGCGTCGACACCGCCTGGGTGCGCGAACGCCGCGAGCAGATGTGGGGCAAGGAGGCGCTCAACAATCCCGATTTGTTGATGCCGCCTGCGTCGGTCGCCCAGTCATACTGGCAGCTCTATCAGCAGCCGCGTAGCGCCTGGACTTTCGAGCTGGAGATCCGCCCGTTCGGAGAGAAGTGGTAGTCCGCTCACACCACAGCCGTCATTGCGAGGAGCCCTTGCGACGAAGCAATCCAGCCCTGCATCGACAAGGAACTGGATTGCTTCGCCTCGCTCGCAATGACGGGCTACTGTTTGACAGCTTCACGTTCCAATCCAACATGGACTCATCCCAATGCGTATTCTCGTGGTCGGCGCCGGTGCCATCGGCGGCTATTTCGGCGGCAGGCTGTTGCAGGCCGGCAATGACATCACTTTCCTGGTTCGCCCGAAGCGCGCCGGTGAGCTGGCAAGCGCCGGCCTTGTCATCAAGAGCCCGCACGGCGACGTGACCCTGAAGAATCCGCCGACGGTGCAGGCAGATGCGATCAAGGAGAAATTCGGTGTCGTGCTGCTGAGCTGCAAGGCCTTCGACCTCGACGACGCCATCGCGTCCTTTGCACCCGCGGTTGGGCCGAACACGGCGATTATTCCGCTGCTCAACGGCATGAAGCATCTCGACGTACTGGAGAAGAGGTTCGGCGCCGAGAATGTCATGGGCGGCCAATGCCAGATTGCAGCGACGCTCAACGAGGCGCGCGAGGTCGTCCAGATGGCGCCGATGCAGGTGCTCAGCTTCGGCGAACGCAAGGGCGGCAGTTCAGATCGCGTGAAGGCGATCGCTGCGATCATGGCGACCGGCAACTTTGGAGGCGCGGCCTCCGAGAATATCATGCAGGATATGTGGGAGAAGTGGGTGTTCCTGGCGACGATCGCCGGCTCCACCAGTGCCATGCGCGGCGCTGTCGGCGACATCGTCGCGGCACCTGGCGGCCGGGACTTCATCCTCGGCGTGCGGGATGAGATGAGTGGCGTCGCCAAGGCCAACGGCTTCGCACCGCGGGCAGCCTTCCTCGAACGCACCGAGGGCATGCTGACGGCAGAGGGTTCGAAGATGACCGCCTCGATGTATCGCGACATTCTCAACAAGGCGCAGATCGAGGCCGACCAGATCGTCGGCGATGTCATCGCCCGCGCCGATGCCGCCAAGGTCGCCGTGCCGCGACTGCGGATGATCTATACGCATCTCAAGGCGTATGAGCATCAGCGGGTAGCGTAAGCATCGCAACGTAACCCGGATCAGGCCAATCGCAATCCGGGCTACGGATTTCCCCTCATAGATGCGCCAGATAATGCGCCAGCGCAGTGATCTCTTCTTCACTGAGTGAATAGGCAACCTCGGCCATCGCTGCCATGCCGCCACCGGCGCGGACGCCGGATTTGTAATCGCGCAGCGCCTTGACGAGATAGTCCTCGCGCTGTCCGGCGATACGCGACACCGCCTTCGTGCCGCCATAACTTTCCGTGTGACACGATGCACACCGGCGGCCGACCGCCGCTTGCGCGCCCTTGGCCGACAGATCCGGATTGTCATCGGGCTTTTTGCCCTCCGGCGGCTTCAGCGAGGCGAAATAGGCGCCGAGATTGCGGATGTCGTTATTGTCGATCTGCTCCAAGATCGGCTGCATCTGTTCGTTCTTGCGCGTGCCTGAACGGAAGAACACCAGCTGCCACTGGATAAACAGATCCGGCTGTGCAGCGAGCGAAGGGATGTTCTCCATTTGCGAGATGCCGTTTTCGCCGTGACAGCCGCTGCAGAGCTCGGCTTTCTCCTTGCCCGCGGCGATATCGGCGGCATCAGCCGGACTGGACCCAGAACCAAGAACTAGAAAGACAAGAACAGCCGCGATTGCAGAACGATGCATGAGCCACATTCCCATTCCAGAATACATGAGGCTGGAGCTGCGGATGACGCAACTCCAGCCTCACGCAATTCGCGACTTACTTCGCGTAGCTGATGCGATAGATTGCGCCTGCCCAATCGTCGGCAATCAGCAGCGATCCATCCTTGGCCAGAACGATATCGGCAGGGCGGCCGAGATAACCCTGGTCACCCTCGATCCAGCCGGAGGCGAAGATCTCCTGCTTGGCGTTCTTCCCATCCGGCCCGGCGATCACACGCTTGATACGTGCGCCCTGATACTTGTGCCGGTTCCACGAGCCGTGTTCGGCAATGAAGATGTTGTTCTTGTACTCGGCAGGAAACATGTTGCCGGTATAGAACTTCATCCCCAACGGAGCGACATGGGCGCCGAGATTCAACACCGGCGGCGTGAACTCCGAGCACTTGTGACCCATGGCGAATTTCGGATCCGGCATGTTGCCTTGATGGCAATGCGGATAGCCGAAATGCTCACCAAGCTTCGAGATCATGTTGAGCTTGTCGCTCGGCATATCGTCGCTGATCCAGTCGCGCGCATTTTCGGTGAACCAGTATTTGCCAGTGCGCGGATCGACGTCACCGCCCACCGAGTTACGCACGCCGAGCGCGACGATTTCGGCATTGCCGGTCTTGGGATCGACACGGCGGATCTGCGAGAGGCTGGTCGGCGGAATGCCGATGTTGAAGGGAGGTCCAAACGGAACGTAGAACCAGCCGTCCTTGTCCGGCGCGAGATACTTCCAGCCATGTGCCGCGAATGACGGCATGTCGTCATAGACCACCTTGCCATCACCGAGCTTGTCGAGGTTCGCCTCGGCATTCTCGTATTTGATCAGCTTGTTGATATCGATCACATAGAGCGCGCCGTCCTGGAAGGCGATGCCCGTCGGCATCTTCATGCCCTTGATGACGGTCTTGACCTCTTTCTTGCCGCCCTTGTCGGTGATCGCATAGACGTTGCCGAGGCCGAACGAGCCGACAAAGAGCGTGCCTTTATCGCCCCAGGCCATCTGCCGCGCCGCCAGCACGCCGGATGCATAGACCTCGATCTTGAATCCCGGCGGCAGCTTGATCTTCTTCATCATGGCTGCGAGTTCGGCATCGGACGCACCGGTCGGCGGGCCCGACGGCGGCGCCAGCCCCTTCTGTGCCTCGGTCTCGTCACCGAGGAACCAGTCGTCCGGCGGATTGGTCCAGAATTCCTTGGTATCGGATTTGTAGCTCTTGAGCTTTTGCTGTGCGCTCGCTTGATTGAGCGAGGCCATGCCGATCGCCGTAGCGAGGATGGCGGCGCACGCAACAACGGATCGACCAGTCATCGATTTCATCGCGTCACTCCCTGTGCAGCTTGTTGCGGCTGCTATGTCTTATTGAACGTTCGAGACGAACTTTATTGGTCTGTGATTTTCTCAGACAGTGAGATGCTAGCACAAATGTCGCAGGTGAAAAGCGCAACTAACGCTCGCGCAAATGAAAGACGTCGCCATCACGACGACATCTTGAAAAAAATTTTGAAAGTTAGTTCCAGTAGCCTGATGCAATTGGTGCATCGCACCGCATCATCGCGCGATCACTGCTACGTTTTTTTTTAAAGGCTGCCCTTGGTGAGATAGCGCCAGGCCACAGCCAGCAAGATCAACCCGATGAAGATCAACGCGACCGGCAGCTTCTTCTTTTCGCGCGGGGGCGGTGGCGTGTTGGGCTTGATCCGGCGAAAGGGCGTGACGTTGTTACTGTTGTCGTCGGGCATTGGTCTTGATCTCGAAGCCGTCTTGATGATGGGCGCGATGCCGGTGCCGCCCATGCGGGAATAATAGCTGCGGTAGACAGTCTGGATGGTGGCTTCGGCCGCGGCTGGCTCGGATTGTTTGCCACGCGCCAGCAGCGCGAGATAGCCCGCATAGAATGTCTGGGCTTCCTGCGGCAGCGCGTCGAGGCTTTTCAGCTTCGCCATCATCACCCAGGTCGCAAAATCCGCCCGCGCCTCGTCATTGGCACGCTTGGCAATTTCCAGGTTGGAATCAGTGGTCGACGGCATCGTCAGTCTCGTACCCGCTTCGCCCGTGGATTGTCTGCCCAACGCCCGATGATTTCAAGCGATGCGGGGCGGATCTGCGTGCCTGCGGATCACAAACGACAAGGCCGCCGAACGGCGGCCTGTGATCGATAAAACTGATGCCAAAAAACCAGGAAAATTCTGGAGCGGGCGAAGGGATTCGAACCCTCGACCCCGACCTTGGCAAGGTCGTGCTCTACCACTGAGCTACACCCGCATCCGAGAAGACAGGCGGCGATTGCTCGCCGCCGACGCGCAGACCTATGCCAAATGCCGGTGGCGAATGCAACAGTTAGACTGCATCTCGGATCGCGGCGAGTTAATCGCGGTTTATGGCCCTTTGAGCCCGATTTTGCCCAGAAAATGGGTCAAAACAGCGAAATGTCGCCTCTCGGGTCGAATCGGTCCCTGCCGGACCTATTTCACCGGATTGCAAATTACTGTCACGGACGCCATTTAATCGCTCAGGCCATGCTAGAAGCAGCCAAATTTTTCAGACATCGAGCGAGGTTCACGTGACCATCATGGATCAGGGCGGCGCACAGGCGCCGCAGGCAGGTTCGACGCCGCAGGCAGCAACCGCTCTCATCAAGGACACGACCACCCGCACCTTCGTGCAGGACGTCATCGAGGAATCCAAACGCCAGCCGGTCCTGATCGACTTCTGGGCGCCTTGGTGTGGTCCGTGCCGCCAGCTGACTCCTGTCATCGAGAAAGCCGTGACCGCCGCCAAGGGCAAGGTGAAGCTGGTCAAGATGAACATCGACGAGAATCCGGAGATTCCCGGCCAGATGGGCATCCAGTCGATCCCCGCCGTGATCGCCTTCGTCAACGGCCAGCCGGCCGATGGCTTCATGGGTGCGGTTCCGGAGAGCCAGGTCAATGCGTTCATCGACAAGCTGACAGCCGGCATGCCCGGCGCCGAGCCGACGGCTGCCGAATTGCTTCAGGAAGCCGAAGCGATTCTGGCTGAGGGCGATCCGGCCACCGCCGCTTCGATCTATGGCGAGGTGATTGCCGCCGATGCCGGCAATATCGCCGCCATTGCTGGCCTTGCCCGCTGTTACGTCGAGACCGGCGCCATCGAACAGGCCAAGCAAACCCTCGAACTTGTCCCAGTCGCGAAGCGTGAGGACGCTGCGGTTAAGGCCGTGCAGGCGAAGATCGATCTGGTCGAACAGGCCAGCGCGCTCGGTCCGGTCACCGAGCTGGAACAGAAGGTCGCCGCGAATCCGCTCGACCATCAGGCCCGCTTCGACCTTGCGATCGCACTCAATGGCGCCAACCAGCGCAGTGAAGCCACGGGTCACCTGCTTGAAATCGTCAAGCGTGATCGCAAATGGGATGACGACGGCGCCCGCAAGCAATTGATCCAGTTCTTCGACGCCTGGGGACCGACGGATGAGGCCACCGTTGACGGCCGCAGGCGGTTATCGACTATCCTGTTCTCGTAATTCTTCTCGTGTGACGAATCGGAACCGGACATGCCCATCAATGCCGACTATCGCGGGCCTGCCGAACTTCCCGAGGTGATCCCGGTCTTTCCGCTGCCGGGCGCACTGCTGCTGCCGCGCGGCCAGATGCCACTGAACATTTTCGAGCAGCGCTACCTCGCGATGATCGACGATTCGCTTCGCGACGGGCACCGGCTGATTGGCATGATCCAGCCCGATGCGGCGCATTCGCCGGATGAGGCCAAGCCGGCACTGTTCAAAGTCGGCTGTGTCGGGCGCATCACCCAGCTCGCCGAATCCGGCGACGGCCGCTACATCCTCGAACTGACCGGCGTTTCCCGTTTCGAAGTGGTGCAGGAACTCTCGGTGCTGACGGCGTACCGGCAGTGCAAGGTCGACTACTTCCCCTTCATCGACGATTTCACCGCACGCAAGGGCGAAGATGATGTCGACCGGGCCGCGCTGCTCGCGGTGCTCACCGACTTCCTCAAGGCCAACAACCTGAAAGTGGATTGGGAAGGTATCGACAAGGCGCCCAACGAGGCCCTGGTGAACGCGCTGGCGATGATGTCGCCCTATGGTCCGCCCGAGAAACAGGCGATGCTCGAAGCGCCCGATCTCAAGACCCGCGCTGAGATCCTGATCGCTGTCACTGAAATGGATCTGGCCAAGAAGCGCACCAGCGGCGACCCACCGCTGCAGTAATTCTGATAAATAACCATGATCAACGACCGCATCACCGGAGCGCACCCATGACCACACCGCCAATCGAGCGCGCCGAAAGCACCGTCGACGCCAAGCTGCTCGAGATTCTGGTGTGCCCGCTGACCAAGGGCCAACTCGAATTCGATGCCGCCCGCCAGGAGCTGATCTCGCGCCAGGCCAAGCTTGCTTATCCGATCCGTGATGGCATTCCGATCATGCTGCCGGAAGAAGCGCGGAAGATCGATTAGGACATGTGTCGTCGGTCCGGGATGCGACAGACGGCGAAGCCGAATGGCGCAGGCCCGGAATCTCGATCTGTTTATCATAATGAGATTCTGGGTTGGCTCGCTGCTGACGCCGCGCGCGCCTCGGAATGACGAATAGTCCTACAGTGCCTCGCCCTTCAAAAGCCGCGGCACTTCCCCCGACAATCCCGCAGCCTGCTTGATGAAAGCACCCTTCAGCGGCGGCAGTCGATCGACGATGCCGAGACCGATGTCGCGGATGCTGCGCACGAATGGCAGATCGTTCGAGAACAGGACGTTGAGCACATTGGTGGCGACACCCATTGTCATGGTGTCGAAGCGGCGCCAGCGCTGGTAGCGCTCCAGCACATCGATCTGGCCGAAATCCATCCCAAGACGTGCAGCATCAACGATGGTTTCTGCCAATGCCGCGACATCCTTCAGACCCATATTGAGTCCCTGCCCCGCGATCGGATGGATCACATGCGCAGCGTCGCCGATCAGCGCCAGCCGTTCGCCGATGAAGGAGCGCGCGACGAAGTAGCCGAGCGGAAAGGCCCGCGGCTTGTCGAGCGCTTTGACCTCGCCGAGGTGCAGGCCGAACCGCTGCTCGAGCTCGGCATGGAATTCATCATCCGGCAAAGCGACGATGCGCGCGGCTTCCGCGCGCTTCTCGGTCCACACCAGCGACGAACGCTTGCCAGTCAAAGGCAGAATTGCGAACGGCCCGGCGGGCAGGAAGTGCTCTTCGGCACGTCCGTCATGATCGCGTTCATGGCCGACGGTGACGACGATACCGGACTGGTCATAGTCCCAGCCATGGGTTGCGATGCCCGCACGCTCGCGCAGCTTCGAGCGCGCGCCATCGGCAGCGACAAGAAGTGCTGCCTCGATCACACTGCCATCTCCGAGCGCGACGCTGACACCGTCGGCCCGTGAATCGAATGTCGTCACCGCGGTCGCACGCAGATCAACGCCCGCCGCTTCGGCGCGGATCACGAGTTCGTCGATCAACCGGCGATTCTCAACCATATGTGCGAACGGCTCGCCCGGCTCCACATGACCGCCGAAGGTCAGGAAGGTCGGACGGGTGGCGTCTTCCAGCTTGGAATCAGTAACGACCATGTCGAGGATCGGCTGGCTTTCGGCAGCCACGGCATCCCAGACACCGAGAGCATCGAACAGCCGCCGACAGGCAGCAACGATGGCCGTGGCACGCGGATCGCGGCTTGGCCGGTTCGCCAGCGCGGGATCGGCTACAATAATCGGCAGATCGGGGCCAAGCCCCTGGCGCAACGCCAAAGCCAGCGCCAGTCCGGCGAAGGCTCCGCCGCCGATGACAATGCCTCGTTGTGCCGCCATGATATCCGTTCTCGCTGTTGCCACGCGCTTATAGCTGGGCGAAACAGGATCGCGAAACAAGGGTGGCAATGGGACCGGGGCCTGCACGGCCAAGGTCTTGGTAAACCTCCCTTAATATTGCCGCTGAGCGAAAGATGCCGACATGTCCAAGAGCCTGATCGATCTGATCGATATCCTCGATCTCGAGACCATCGAGGTGAACATGTTCCGCGGCCGCAGCCCGAAAACGCGCTGGCAGCGGGTGTTCGGCGGCCAGGTGATCGGCCAGGCCATGGTGGCTTCGTGCCGCACCGTCGAAGGCCGCATGCCGCATTCGCTGCATTGTTATTTCATTCTGCCCGGCGACCCGCAGATTCCGATCGTCTACGAGGTCGAGCGCCTGCGCGACGGCAAGAGCTATTCGACCCGGCGTGTCACCGCGATCCAGCACGGCCATGCGATCTTCTCGATGATGGTGTCGTTCCACGCCGAGGAGGAGGACTCGTTCAACCACCAGGATCCGATGCCGGACGTGCCGCCGCCGGACAAGCTCACTGCGGAAGAGCTCTCGAAACATCCGATCATCGAGAAGATGCCCGATTTCATCCGCCGCTATTACGAGTCCGATCGGCCGATCGAGCTGCGTCCGGTGGAATTCCAGCGTTATGCTGGCGAGAAGATTCCGGAGGGGCGGATTAATTTCTGGATTCGTACCGCCGCGAAGCTGCCCGACGATCCGGCGCTCCATATGTGCGCGCTGGCCTATGCGTCGGACTTTTCGCTGCTCGATTCCATCATGGCCCGCTATGGCCGCACTTTGTTCGACGGTCAGGCGATGGCGGCCAGTCTCGATCACGCCATGTGGTTTCACCGCCCGTTCCGCGCCGACGAATGGCTGCTCTACAGCCAGGATTCGCCGAGCGCCCAGAACGGTCGCGGCCTCGCGCGCGGACTGATCTTCAAGCCCGACGGCACGCTGGTGGCGACCGTGGCGCAGGAAGGCTCAGTGCGCGAGCGCCGCGAGAAGCCGGCGACGTAAGTTGCTCCGCTTCCAGCCATGAATCCCGCTTCGCCATCTTGGCGTGCAAACGGCCCGCCCCGAAGGCAGCGTCGCCGCCCAATTTCCACGCGCCATGCCAACGGGGATGGCATAAAGCTGTCTGATTGCGTAAGCAGGGTCGTACACCGCCCCCCGAAGAGGAATCCTGCATGAAGCTCGTGGTCGCGATCATCAAACCCTTCAAGCTCGATGAAGTGCGTCAGGCTCTGACGGCCATCGGCGTCCACGGCATGACGGTGACCGAAGTGAAGGGCTATGGCCGGCAGAAGGGCCATACCGAGATGTATCGCGGCGCCGAGTATATTGTGAACTTCCTGCCCAAACTGCGCCTCGAAATCGCTGTGGCGTCCGACCTCGCGGCCAAGGCGGTCGAGGTCATCTCCACCGGAGCCCGGACCGGCCAGATCGGCGACGGCAAGATTTTCGTGACCCCGATCGACCACGCCCTGCGTATCCGCACCGGCGAGACCGACAGCGACGCGCTTTAGGCAATACACCAGCGCCCCACGGGCTTTCAGCCAGAGCTGCTCTCAGTCCGCTCGAATACGCCCGAAGGGCTCTACGGCCTTGCCCGGGTTGAGCCCTGTCAATTCCACGCGCGCCAGTTGGAAGGCCTGCAGATTAGACAATTTCGAGTTTTTTGCCTCGGATTGACGTATTTGGGCACCTCTGGGCTGCCCGCCGCCTAAGCAGGAATATGTCGAGAGCCTGTCATGCTTCCATTTTGGGCAGGATTGGCTAGAGTTTGGGCGCGACCGAATAGCGCACTCTGTCTCATCACGTGAGAAACGCGAAAAGCTGGGGATTCATAAACCGTTAGAGAATTCCGCCGATCTGGCACGGCATTTGATTCTATCTGGTCTGGCTGTGCCCGCGTAGTGAACTTCTCCGCGTGGTGAACCTCAGTCGAGATCGCCCGGTCGGTTTTCGGTCGGGCCCAAGCGGGGATAGGACCCATGAAAATTGTTATGGCGATCATCAAGCCATTCAAGCTTGAGGAAGTCCGTGATGCCCTGACCGCCATTGGCGTTCATGGTTTGACGGTGACGGAAGTCAAAGGATATGGCCGGCAGAAGGGCCATACGGAAATTTATCGCGGCGCTGAATATGCGGTGAGCTTCCTGCCCAAGATCAAGATCGAGGTGGCTGTCGCTTCCGATCAGGTCGACAAGACCATCGAAGCCATCACCACCGCCGCCAAGACCGGCCAGATTGGCGACGGCAAGATCTTCGTCATCAACCTCGACCACGCGGTTCGCATCCGCACCGGCGAGGCCGATGCTGCAGCCCTCTAAGTCGAATTCCTCGGATTTCGCGCTCACCCATTCTTCAATCAGGAGTCAAACACAATGACGTTTAAGCGTCCCTCTGGCGCGGGATTGGCGGCACTCGCCGTTGGCCTGTTCGCCGCAACTGCGGCTTACGCCGATCCGACGGTCAACAAGGGCGATAACGCCTGGATGATGACCTCGACGGTGCTGGTTCTGTTGATGACCGTCCCGGGCCTCGCCCTGTTCTACGGCGGCCTCGTTCGTTCCAAGAACATGCTCTCTGTGTTGATGCAGGTCCTCTACACCGCTTGCATCGTGATGGTGATCTGGGCTCTCTACGGCTACAGCATCACGTTCACTGGCGGTTCGGCCTATATCGGTGGTTTCTCGAAGGCGTTCCTCGCCGGCGTGACGCCTGACTCGATGGCTGCTTCGTTCACCGCAGACGCCAACATCTCGGAACTCGTCTACTTCTGCTTCCAGATGACCTTTGCCGCCATTACCCCCGGTCTGATCGTCGGCGCCTTCGCAGAACGCACCAAGTTCGCCGCGATTGCACTGTTCATCCCGCTCTGGGTGACGTTGATCTACTTCCCGATCGCGCACATGGTCTGGTACTGGGCTGGTCCGGACGCCATCGTTGCAGCCGCCAAGGCTGTTGCGGCTGCGGCTCCCGATGCGAAGGCTGCGGCTCAGGCCAAGCTTGATGAAGTCATGGCCGATGCTGGCCAGGTGTTCCTGTGGGGCGCTCTCGACTTCGCTGGTGGCACCGTCGTTCACATCAACGCCGGCATTGCTGGCCTCGTGGGCTGCCTGATCATCGGCAAGCGCACCGGCTACGGCAAGGAGCTGATGGCTCCGCACTCGCTGACCATGACCATGATCGGCGCGTCCCTGCTGTGGGTTGGCTGGTTCGGCTTCAACGTCGGTTCGAACCTCGAAGCCTCGGGCACTGCCGCTCTCGCAATGACCAACACCTTCCTCGCAACTGCGGTTGCGGCGATGGCCTGGATGTTCGCGGAGTGGATGACCAAGGGTCACCCGTCGCTGCTCGGCGCAGCATCGGGCGCGGTTGCCGGCCTCGTCGCCGTCACCCCGGCTTGCGGCTTCTCGGGCCCGATGGGCGCGATGGTTCTCGGTCTGGTCGCAGGCGTCGTCTGCCTGTTCTTCTGCACCGTCGTGAAGAACTCGCTCGGCTATGACGACTCGCTCGATGTGTTCGGCGTCCATTGCGTCGGCGGCATCATCGGCGCGCTTGGCACCGGCATCCTGGTCAACCCGGCCCTCGGCGGCACGGGCGTCATGGACTACGTCGCCGGCAAGATCGGCGACTACGACATGGTCACCCAGATGATCGCGCAGTGTAAGGCTGTCGCGACCACGCTGGTGTGGTCGGGCGTCGGTTCGGCGATCCTGTTCAAGGTCGTCGACGTGATCGTCGGTCTCCGCGTCAATGTTGAAGTTGAGCGCGAAGGCCTCGACGTCACCGAGCACACCGAACGCGCCTACAACATGTAAGCGTCACGAGCCATCCCGGATCATCGGTCCGGGATGCTCACAAAGGGATCGGTTGGGGCACTACCCGGCAATGTCCCAACCGTCGAAGGGCTCCAGCGCAAGCTGGGGCCTTTCACTTTTTGAGGTGCCATTCTAATCCCCGCATAGGCCTGGACGGCCGCTGAACGCGTGATAGCAAGGCCGGCCCCTCGATGGTTAATCGCGTCTTAACCTCGCCGTATCTATGGTGGTTTGATCTCGTTTCGGCCGATCTCATGGGGCGATCGGCTGCCTTGAAAGTACTGGCGTTTTCCTGATGGCACTCACCGCTCCTCTTTCCGCGGCGCAAGGCGCTGGCAGCCGGACCTCGGCTGGGCCCGATGGCGAGCGTTCGCCGTTTGCGCGACTGACGGAATTGCTGGCGCCATATCAGCCGGGCCAACCGCTGATCACACTGTCATTGGGCGAACCGCAGCACCCCGTGCCGGATTTCGTCGGACCGGTCCTCGCCAAACACACCGCCGATTTCGGCCGCTATCCGATCGCCAAGGGCATTGAGCCGTTCCGCCGCGCCGCCGCGACGTGGATGGGTACGCGCTTCAATCTCCCGCGCGACCTCGATCCGGAAACCGAAGTGCTGGTGCTGAACGGCAGCCGTGAAGGCCTGTTCTTCGCCGCGATCACGGCCGCGCGCTTTGTCGGCCCGCGTAAAGGCACGCCGGCGATCCTGCTGCCAAATCCGTTCTATCCAGCCTACGGCGCCGGTGCGCGTGCCGCGGGTTGCGAACCGATCTTCATGCCGACCACAGTGGCCAACGGCTTCCTTCCCGATCTCGACGCACTCGATGAGGCCACGCTGGCGCGCACGGTGGCCATGTACGTCGCATCGCCGGCCAACCCGCAAGGCGCCGTCGCGACGCCCGCTTACTTCAAGAAGCTGCACGACCTCGCGCTGCGCTACGGTTTCATCGTGCTATCAGACGAATGCTATTCGGAAATCTACACACACGCCGCGCCCGGCAGCATGCTGGCGTCAGCCGGACCCGACTATGCCAATGTCGTTGCGTTCCAGTCGCTGTCTAAGCGCTCGAACCTGCCCGGCATGCGCGTCGGCTTCGTCGCCGGCGACAAGAAATTCCTCGGCGCATTTCACGAACTGCGCAATGTGGCCGCACCGCAGGTCCCGGTGCCGCTGCAGCAGGTCGCGGTTGCCGCCTATAGCGACGAAGCACATGTGGAAGAGAATCGCAGGCTCTACCGCCTGAAGTTCGATCTTGCGGATCAGATCCTCGGCAATCGCTACGGCTACAAGCGCCCGGCTGGCGGCTTCTGTCTGTGGCTCGATGTCTCCGCATATGGCGGCGACGAAGAGGCAGCCGTGAGACTGTATCGCGATGGCGGCGTGCGCGTGGTGCCCGGAAGTTATCTGGCGCGCCCGCAGGCCGACGGCAGCAATCCCGGCGCCGGCTATATTCGTTTGGCCATGGTGCAGGACAGTGAAACGACAGCCGAGGCTTTGCATCGGCTGGTGAAGATTTTGAATTGAAGATCCTGGATTGATGCAGGGCGCATGAGCACTCCGGTATGAGCACCACGATCGAACGCGTCATTCCTCTCGTCGGCCATCTGCCCGCGTCGATTCGCGAGATGCTGGGACGACGGCTGCGTGAACTGGCGGGCTTTGGCCTGGTCTGCGCCGCAGGAGTCGCGGCGGCAGCGATGATGACGTGGTCCGTGCAGGACCCGAGCCTGAGCCATGCCACCTCGCGTGCGATCCGCAATGTCGCCGGTTATCCCGGCGCGATCGGTGCCGATCTGTTGATGCAGATTCTCGGCCTCGGCGCGATCATGATGATTCTCACCATCGCCGTCTGGGGCTGGCGGATGATGACGCATCGGCATTTCGATCGCGAAGCACTGCGCATCGGTTGCTGGGTCCTTTGCACCATCATCGCATCAGGCTTTGCCAGCTGCTGGCAGCATGGCGGGTCGTGGCCCCTGCCGACCGGCGTCGGTGGCGTGGTCGGCGACGCGCTGTTTCGCGCGCCCGCGGTGGTCTTCGGCCCCGTCGGCTTCATCTATCGATTCGTCCTCGGCTTTATTCTCTGCGCGGCGATGATCGTGACTTTCTTGATCGCCTGCGGCTATGGCGCGCAAGCGAAGGAAGAGTTTGCCGAGATCGATATCGAGGAAGACGACGAGCCATTCGAGGAAGACGAAACCCGCGATCGCAGCTCGATCTCGGTCTCGCTTGGCTGGGCGGCGCATGCCGTGATGAGCGCGAAGGCGCGTCTCGGCCGTTTCCTCTCGTTGGTCTACGGCAAGATGGTTGCAAGCGAGCCCAAGGTGCGCGCGGCCTCCTTCGAACGTCAGGAACCGAACCTCGGCGGTCGTCGTAACAGCCCGTCAATTGCGCCGCGCGACGAAGACGAGAGCGATCACGACGAGGACGAAGAGCAGGACTACGAGGAAGAAGAAGAGGAAGAGGAGCCCGCCCCGAAGGCGCGCAAGAAATCCTCGGCCAAGGAGCCGGTGCGCAAATCCAACGGCAAGTTCGAACTGCCCTCCGTCGGCATGCTCACCGCGCCGAAGGCCGCCGATCGCAAGCCGCTCAGCAAGGCCGAACTCGAAGCCAATTCGCGCGCGCTGGAAGGCGTGCTGCAGGACTTCGGCGTGCGCGGCGAAATCGTCAAAGCCAATCCCGGCCCCGTCGTCACGCTGTACGAACTCGAACCCGCACCCGGCATCAAGTCGTCGCGCGTGATCGGCCTTGCCGACGACATCGCGCGCTCCATGAGCGCGCTGTCCGCCCGCGTCGCCGTCGTCCCCGGTCGCAACGCCATCGGCATCGAGCTGCCGAACGCCCATCGCGAAAACGTCTACTTGCGCGAACTGCTGACCGTGCAGGACACCAATGACGGCAGCATCAAGCTCCCGCTCTGCCTCGGCAAGAATATCGGCGGCGAGTCGATCATCATCGATCTTGCGCGTACGCCGCATATGCTGATCGCCGGTACCACCGGATCGGGCAAGTCGGTCGCGATCAACACCATGATTCTCAGCCTGGTCTACCGGCTGCGGCCGGATCAGTGCCGCCTGATCATGGTCGACCCGAAGATGCTCGAACTCTCCGTCTATGACGGCATCCCGCATCTGCTGACGCCGGTCGTGACCGATCCGAAGAAGGCCGTGGTCGCACTGAAATGGGCCGTGCGCGAGATGGAAGAGCGCTACAAGCGCATGGCCAAGCTCGGCGTGCGCAATATCGACGGCTATAATGCGCGCCTCGTGGAAGCCAAGGCCAAGGGCGAGGAGCTCTCGCGCACCGTTCACACCGGCTTCGACAAGGAAACCGGCAAGGCGATCTACGAGGAAGAGAAACTCGATCTCGCGCCGCTGCCCTATATCGTCATCATTGTCGACGAAATGGCCGACCTGATGATGGTCGCCGGCAAGGACATCGAAGGCCTGGTGCAGCGTCTCGCGCAGATGGCACGCGCCGCCGGTCTCCACGTCGTCCTCGCCACGCAGCGTCCGTCGGTGGACGTCATCACCGGCACGATCAAGGCGAACTTCCCGACGCGTATCTCCTTCCAGGTCACGTCGAAGATCGACAGCCGCACCATCCTGGGTGAGATGGGTGCCGAACAACTGCTCGGCCGCGGCGACATGCTCTATATGGCTGGCGGCGGCCGCATCTCGCGCGTACACGGTCCTTTCGTGTCGGACGAGGAAGTCGAGAAGGTGGTGCGCCACCTGAAGACGCAGGGCGAGCCGGAATATCTCGAGGCGGTCACCGCCGAAGAACCGGAAGAGGGCGAGGACGGCGCGGTATTCGATTCGACCGGCATGGGTGCCGATGGCGGTGGTGGCGATCTGTTCCAGCAAGCCGTTGCCATCGTGAAGCGCGACCGGAAGGCGTCGACCAGCTACATCCAGCGCCGGCTGCAGATCGGTTACAATCGCGCAGCGTCGCTGATCGAGCGCATGGAAAACGAAGGCATCGTCGGTCAGCCCAACCATGCCGGTAAACGCGAGATTCTGATCGAAGAAGAAGAAAGCGGGTTCTGAGAGTTTGACCCCGCCGATGGACAATCCCGCTTTTGAGTCGCGAAATCGCCACAGCTCCGGGTTAGCGCCTGCGCTGGCGGCGCCAGCCGCGGCGGGGGCGCAAGAGACCACCGGCCGGACCGCAAAACCGGTACCCATTCTGACGCAAAGCGCGGTAAAATGCGCCGAACCCGCCGAGCAGGACGACGCCTTGATGAGACGCCCGACCCATCACGCCGCAGACCGGTCTTTCCTGCGCATCGGCGCAGCCGGCCTCGTCGCGACGTTTGTCGCCGCCATTGTGGCGCCCTCGGCCGATGCCCAGTCAATCCCATTGCCGCGACCTGCACCGCAGGCGCGCAGCAATGGCAGTTTCCAGATGTCGGCCTCCGAGCCCCCGGCCGTTCGGCCGCCAGTTGCAATCGCACCCAAGACATCGGCGACGACATCCACGCCACCGAATCCAATCATTCCGGATCCGCGCCGCAACGTTCCCGCCAGCATTTTCATGAGCTTCGACGCCAATCAGAAGGCGCAGGCGAGCAAGGTCAGCAGCTATCTGTCATCGCTCAGCAATCTGAGCGGTAACTTTGTTCAGGTGGGCCCGGACGGCAGCCGCACCACCGGTGACTTCTTCATCCAGAAGCCCGGCAAGGTCCGTTTCGAATATGATGCACCGACGACCATCGCCATGGTGTCCGACGGCCAGTCGCTCGCCGTCCGCGATTCCAAGCTGGCAACCCAGGACATCTACCCGCTGTCGCAGACACCGTTGCGCTATCTGCTGTCCGATCGCATCGATCTGATGAAGGACACCAATGTGGTCGCCGTCAGCGCTGACGACCTCTATACGTCGGTGACCATTGAGGAAAAGAACGCGCTGGTCGGCACCTCGCGCCTGATGCTGATGGTCGGCACCAAGGATGGACAGCTCAAGCAGTGGACCGTCACCGACCCGCAGGGCTATGACACCACGGTCGCGATCTACAATCTCGATACCGCGAAAAAGCCCGACCCGGGGCTGTTCAAGATCGACTTCACCAAGTATCCCACCAGCGGCGCGAATTAGTTTTCGCTGCAGGCGATGCCCTCATGATGAGCAGGCGCGCTTGCGCCGTCTCACCATCGGATTTCCATGCGTTTTTCCCTGACCACCTGGAATATCAATTCGGTGCGATTGCGCATCGACCTTGTCGCCAAGTTTCTCGAAGAGATGCAGCCGGATGTGCTGTGTCTGCAGGAAACCAAGTGCCCGGACGATGCCTTTCCGCTCAAGCGCTTCAAACAGCTCGGTTATGACCATGTCGTGCTGAACGGGCAGAAGGGCTATCACGGCGTCGCCATCGTCTCGAAACTTCCATTCGAGAGCAGCGACATCCGCGTGTTCTGCAACAATCTGGACTCACGCCACATCTCGGTATCGTTCGGCGAAAAGGCCGGCATGGCCGTGCCGCTGATCGTGCATGATTTCTATGTGCCTGCCGGCGGCGACGTTCCGGATCCGGACGTGAATGCGAAGTTCGCGCACAAGCTCTCGTTCCTCGACGAGATGAAGACCTGCGAGCCGCTGCATCCGCGCGGCGATGCGCGTCATATCCTGGTCGGCGATCTCAACGTAGCACCGCATGAGAATGACGTGTGGTCGCACAAGCAGATGCTGAAGATCGTGTCGCATACGCCGATCGAATGCGAAAAGCTGCTCGCCGTGCAGAGCGAGGGCAACTGGATCGACGTCGCGCGCGAACGCATTCCACTGTCGGAAAAGATCTACACGTGGTGGAGCTACCGCGCCGCCGACTGGGCGGTGTCGAATCGCGGCCGCCGCCTCGATCACATCTGGGTGTCGTCCGCGCTAAAAGATTCGATCCGCGACTTCACCGTCACGTCAGATGCACGCGGCTGGGAGCGACCATCGGATCACGTCCCGGTCACGACGGTGCTGGAGCTTTGATATCAGTTACTGGCTGAGCTTGGCGCCGATCAGCGTCACGTCGCTGGCGAGCTGACTGACGCGAGTCGCCATGTCGTCACGCAGACGGCGCGCGGCCGCGGGATCGCTGTCAAGCACGCGCTGAAACAGGCTGCGTGTGATCCGGATCGTGCTGGAATATTCCGTGGCGACCGCCGTCGAGGGCCGCTGCATCGCCACCAGTAATGCAAGTTCGCCCATCAATGTGCCGGGGCCTGCGATCACTTCATGATCGCTGCCGTCGTCGAGGCTGATGCGGAATGCGCCGTTCTGGACGACGTAGCCGCAATCGGCATCGTCGCCCTGCCGAAACAACACCGAGCCCCGCGCAAATTCCTGCTGCTCGGAACCGATCGCGATCACGCGCAAAGCGGCGATACCCAACAGGCGCAATGTCGGGACGCGCTCAAGCAGGGCTACATCATCATCGATCGACATGCAGAACCGTGTGATCGGGACGCGCAAAGGAGGATACCGAACAGCTAATGGCGAATCGGCTCCCGAATCGTATCACGGCACCAACTTGTAGCCACCGGCTTCCGTCACCAGGATTTCAGGATTGGCGGCGTCCTTCTCGATCTTCTGACGCAGCCGATAGATGTGCGTTTCCAGCGTGTGCGTGGTGACGCCGGAATTGTAGCCCCAGACTTCCTGCAGCAACGTCTCGCGCGACACCGGCAACTGCCCGGCGCGGTACAGGAAGCGCAGGATCGCCGTTTCCTTCTCGGTCAGGCGGACCTTCTTGGCATTGGCACCGGTGAGCATCTTGGAGCCAGGCCGGAAGCTATAGGGACCGACGGTGAAGACGGCATCTTCGCTGGCTTCGTGCTGACGGAGCTGCGCACGAATACGCGCCAACAGCACAGCAAAGCGGAATGGCTTGGCGACATAATCATTGGCGCCGGATTCCAGACCGAGAATGGTGTCGGAATCGGTGTCATGCCCGGTCAGCATGATGATCGGCGCCTTGAAGCCACCCTTGCGCAGGCTGCGCACGACTTCGCGACCGTCCGTGTCGGGCAGGCCGACATCCATCAGCACCAGATCGGGGGAATTGGCCTTGGCTGCAGTAGCGCCCTTGGCGCCGGTGTCGACAGCGGAGGCCTCGAACTCTTCGTGCAGCGACAGCTGCTCGACCAGCGCCTCGCGCAAATCAGTATCGTCATCCACGATCAAGATCTTGCGGGCATTGGGCATTGCGACAATCCTTTGAACGGCTGCGGCGGAGCGTTGTTCGCCGCGCTGAAACAGTGGGCCAGAAATCGTGACAGGCTTCGCCGTTACTGCATATTCTAGCGCAAAATCAGCGACATTCCCGGCGAATGTACTGCTGCAGCGCGAAATAGAACATTTGCGGTAAATAGCAAGGCGGAGTTCGCGATTCGGATGGGAAGTCTCGTTATTTCAGACACTTATCGAACAAGCTTGCGTGATCGACCGCTAACTATGGTTCACATTCGCGCGTCAGCCGGAGACAGACTCCGTGGATGGCTGACGACCGACCACACAACCATACCCGTCGCGCTCGGCCGCGGCGGAATCAAGGCGAACAAACGCGAAGGCGACGGCGGAACGCCGCGTGGGACGTTTCGCCCCATCCGGCTGTGGTGGCGGGCCGACCGCAATCCACGTCCGCGTAGCTTTCTGCCGATCCGCCCCATCACGCCGATGGATGGCTGGTGCGAGGATCCGTCTGATCGGCACTACAATCGACCGGTCCGGCTCGATCGTGGAAGTGACGGCGACCGACTGGCCCGCGAGGATCATCTCTACGATTTCATCATCGAGATCGACCAGAACACCCGACCACGGATCGCAGGGCGAGGCAGTGCAGTGTTCCTGCATCTGGCCCGCCCGAAATTCGCGCCGACCGCGGGCTGTGTCGCCATGACCAAGCCAGCCATGCTGCGGCTGCTGGCCCGGATCGGGCCGAAGACGCGCATCGTCATTGGGTAGATCTGGTGCAGACTCCATCTTCAAATTTTTCAGGCGAGGCGTGAAGATCTGACCGAGGATAAGAATAACCCGGCCAGATCGATCGGTTACTCCGGCTTCCTACGCGAATCGTTATGCGTCGGGGCCTTCGGTCTCGCCGGCGGATGAGAAACCGGACGGGGCGCCGGATGAGTTGCAACCGGATGCGATACTGGCCGCGCGGCGGCAACATGCGGCGGGGCCGGCGGCTTCGCGACAGCGGCCATCCTGGGAGCCGCCGGGTGCGGGGCGACAGGCGGCCTGATAGCAGGTGGCTTGGCTACGGCGTTCAGCGGTTTCGGCGGGACTGCACCATTGGTCGTCGCATGTGCGACGGTCGTCGGTGGCCCCTTGTTCTCAGGCGTTGCGTTCGCAACCGGCCTGTTTGCTGGCGGTTTGGCGCCGGTCGCAGGAAGTACCGCGGGCACGGGCGTCGCCGCCGGCCCGACTTCCCGCGCTGCCACGACCCCTTTGCCGGTGAATTCACCCGGTTTGGCAGTCGCCGCGATCACCGGATGCCCATGATTTTCGGACGCGCGCAGCGCTCTGTTGGTGCTCGCGATATGTTCGTGCTGGGTTTGTACGGCCGTCGCCGCGATGTGCGGTTGGTGCGCGACGGCCTGCTCCTGCGGCGTCGGCTGCGCGGTTGTGCCGCCCGTGCCGCCATTAAAACTGACCCTTGTGATGTTGGTCGTATTGTTGACGATGGTCTGGTTGTAGACATTCGTCACCGCGACACCGCCGAAATTGTTGACGGTCCGATTGTAGGCGAACACGCCGTTATTCCAGCGACCGCCACCATAACCGACGCCGCTATAGCCGTAGCCGTAATCGACGCCGCCATAGAAGCCGACATGGGTTCCCCAATAGCCGGCGTTCCAACCGTAATAGCCATCGTGCCAGCCCCAAAAGCCCGGCGTCCACAACAGGCCGACCTGAGGCGGCTCGACCCAGGTGCCGGGCACCCAGTAGTAACCGTCCGGACCATAGGCCCAGAAGCCGGGCGTCCAGATATAGCCGGGCGCGGGAATGGCGGGCTGCTCGTAGACCGGCAGTTCCGGTGGAGCAATCGTGATGCTGATGATCTGCGCCATGGCAACGACCGGCATGGTGAACACGACCAGCGCGGCCAGAAGCCAGGTAACGGAGCGAAAGTGTCGCATGTCTGTCCCTCTCGCGGGGCGGGGATCCCGCGTCCGGACACAGTCGAGACGGAATAGTGCGACATTATGGCGCACCTTCAGGCGTGCGGTCGGGAACTTTTCAGTTCAGGCAAAGCGCCAACGGCCCATTAACGGAAGTGAAGAGAAGAACTACCGTTTCCCGAAGATCGCCGAGCCGACGCGCACATGAGTCGCGCCAAACTGGATGGCGATGGCGAAGTCGGCACTCATGCCCATCGACAACCCGGTCAATCCGTTACGTGCAGCGATCTTCGCCGTCAGCGCGAAATGCGGCGCTGGCGCATCCTCAACCGGCGGAATGCACATCAGTCCGGAAATCGTCAGCCCATAGGTATCGCGACAGCGGGCCAGGAAATCATCAGCCTCGCTCGGCGCGATACCGGCCTTTTGCGGCTCCTCACCAGTGTTGAGCTGTACGAAGAGCTGCGGCGTCCGCTGCTGCGCCTTCATCTCCTTGCTTAACGCTTCGCAAATGCTCGGTCGATCGACCGAGTGAATCGCATCGAACAAGGCAACCGCTTCCTTGGCCTTGTTGGACTGCAAAGGCCCTATCAAATGCAACGCAATCGCGGGTTGAGTGGCGATTAACGCCGGCCATTTGGATTTTGCCTCCTGGACGCGATTTTCGCCGAACACACGCTGACCGGACTGGATCACGGGCGCAATTGCGTCAGCCTCGAACGTCTTCGACACCGCGATCAACGTCACAGAACTGCGGTCCCGCCGCGCTTCGTTACATGCGCGGAAGATATCGTACTCGACCGAAGCGAGTCCGTCGGTTGGTAAAGAAGACGTTACGCCCGACGACTCTTGCACGGATTTATTTTCAACCAAGGCGCGAACTTTCTTGAGATCCATTGCAGTTTAACGAATCCGGGAAAGGCTTTTTGAAGGCTTTGGAGTACCTATGTCCGCGGGGCTTAGGGATCGAAGATGTCACGCATCGGTATTAACCGCAATAAAGCGAGGCTCAGGGGAGCTCTCGGCATTCGCGCTCGACTGGTCCTGTTGGCCCTCATTCTGGTCGGGCCATTAATGGCGGAGCGAATTCGCTCACTCGATGCGACGCGTACCCACCAGATCGCGACGGCCGCGCGTGATTTCGCTGGCGTCGCCCAGCACAGCGCCGATGCACAGCGCGAAGTCTTCGCCTCGATCGAGGCCGTGCTGAAATCATCCGCCTACATCTATACGTCGGCCGCTCAGGTGAATCGGAGCTGCGCCATCATGCGGGCGAGCCTCCGCGGCGATATGCCGTGGCTGCGCAGCCTGACAGTGGCCGGTGCGGATGGCATCGCCATGTGCTCGACCTGGCCGGAAGTCATCGAGCAGAGATTCGATTTCAGCGATCGCCCCTATTTCAAGAAAGCGATTGCGACCGGTGAGTTTGTCGTCAGCGATTATCTGTTCAGCCGCTTGACGAACCAGCCGACCGTGATGGCGGCCTATCTCGCACCGGGCCTGACTAAGGACGACGATGCCGTGGTACTGGCGGCGGTGAATCTCGACTGGATGTCGAAGATCATGGGCAATCTCGGCGACCGGCCCGGTGTCACGACACTGCTGGTCGATCATGCCGGCACCGTGCTTGCAGCGCCGCCGACAAACGCCAGCGCGATTGGTCGGCCGATGGAAGACCTTGCTCTATTGCCGATGATCGAAGCGCATCTGCGCAATACGGATAAGCAGACCGGTTCGCTGTCATTCAGCGCCAGTGACGGTTCACAGCGCACCGTATCATTCGCGACAATCCCCGGTACCGGCGCGCAATTGATCGTCAGCATCGACGAGGCCCGAGTCTCGGCGGTTGCCGATCGCGAGATCCGCACCGCCTATTTGCAGCTCGCCTTCGTTTGCCTGTTCGTTCTGCTTGGCGCGCTGGTGGTTGCGGAGCGACTGATCATCAAGCCGATCCAGATGATGGAGACCATGGCGCAGCGCTTCGGTCGCGGCGACTGGTCGGCCCGCGTAGCGCGGAACAAGCTGCCGGCCGAGTTCGTACCGCTGGCACGCGCATTTTACGGCATGGCGGCGCAGTTGCGTGGTCGCGAACGCGAATTGCGCGCCAGCAACGAGCAGCTCACGGTGCTTGCCTCCATCGACATGCTGTCTGGCCTTGCCAATCGGCGCGGCTTCCAGAGCCGCCTCGATTTCGAATGGCTGAAGGCCCAGCAATCCGGCGACCATCTGACGCTGCTGATGATCGACGTCGATCACTTCAAACTCTTCAACGACACCTATGGCCATCCCGAAGGCGATGCTTGCCTGGCGCGCGTCGGCGAAGCTCTCTCCAGCCTGGCCGATCGCTGCTCGGGCTTTGCCGGACGCTATGGCGGCGAGGAATTCTGCCTGCTGCTGCCGGGCACCGAGGTCGCCCGCGGCATCCAGATCGGCGAAATAGTACGCGCGGCAATCTGGAACCTGGCGGTCTCCCATGCCACCAGCGCACATCAGCGGGTCACGGTCAGTGTCGGCGTGGCCTCGACGATGCCAGCTACGCTGGAGACGGCGAACGATTTGATCGAGGCAGCCGATGCCTCGCTCTACGCCGCCAAACGGCGTGGCCGCAACACCGTGGTGGAGCACGGCTTTGTGCGGGCATATGGCACGGCCGTGTCGCTGGCGGGGTGAGACTACGGGCCCGCCCCTGGTCCCGTTTCTTGTCTTAAACCATTGACCTAACGCAGCCTTTTATGGCCTAGTCCCCGGCCTCAAGCGCGAATTCAGCCCGAGCAAGCACCGGTTTGCGACCTCGTTCGCGCGTCCATGATCTGAGAAGCGCTCGAACCGGCCGGCGGATTTCAAAAACACCATGAGCAACGAACGTTACAACGCCCGCGAGACCGAACCGCGCTGGCAGCGCGTCTGGGACGACAAGGCGATCTTCGCCACCAAGAACGACGATCCGCGCGAGAAGTATTACGTACTCGAGATGTTCCCCTATCCGTCGGGGCGCATCCATATGGGCCATGTCCGCAACTATACGATGGGCGACGTGGTTGCGCGCTTCCAGCGCGCGCAGGGCAAGAACGTGCTGCATCCGATGGGCTGGGATGCGTTCGGCCTGCCCGCCGAGAACGCCGCGATCGAGCGCAAAGTCGCTCCGAAGGCGTGGACCTATGAGAACATCGCGTCGATGAAAAAGCAGCTGCAGACCATGGGTTTGTCGCTGGACTGGTCGCGCGAATTCGCAACCTGCGACCCTACCTACTACAAGCATCAGCAGAAGATGTTTCTCGATTTCATGCGGGCAGGTTTGGCCGAGCGCAAGAAGTCCAAGGTGAACTGGGATCCGGTCGACCATACCGTGCTGGCCAATGAGCAGGTGATCGACGGCCGCGGCTGGCGCTCAGGGGCGCTGGTGGAGCAGCGCGAGCTGACCCAGTGGTTCTTCAAGATCAGTAAATATTCCGACGAGCTGCTGTCTGCCCTGGATACGCTGGATCGCTGGCCCGACAAGGTGCGCCTAATGCAGCGCAACTGGATCGGCAAGTCGGAAGGTCTGCATTTCCAGTTCGGACTGATCGGCGCACCCGCGGGATTCGACAAACTGCCGGTGTTCACGACACGCCCGGACACGATGTATGGCCCGACTTTCGCTGCGATCTCGCCGGATCATCCGCTGGCGAAAGCGCTGGCAGAAAAAGACCCCAACGTTGTCGCCTTCATCGAGGAATGCCATCGCATGGGCACCTCGCAGGCCGAGATCGACACAGCCGAGAAGCTCGGCTTTGACACCGGCATCAAGGTCACGCATCCCGCCGACGCGTCATGGACACTGCCACTCTATATCGCAAACTTCGTGCTGATGGATTACGGCACCGGCGCCATCATCGGCTGCCCCGCACACGATCAGCGCGACCTGGATTTTGCGCGCAAGTACGACCTGCCGGTGCTCGACGTGTTCGTGCCCGTCGGTAGCGATGAGCGCGTTGGTAACATCGCTTTCGCTCCGGCGAAAAGTGAGACTGTGCAGTATGTCCGTTGGGTGGGTGCACCCGGTGTGATGACCTGCGAAGAAGCGATGAAGAAGTCGCTCGAGATTTTCGAGAAGGACGGCTGGGGCAAGCGCGAGATCAATTTCCGCCTGCGCGACTGGGGCATCTCACGTCAGCGCTATTGGGGTTGCCCGATCCCGATCATCCACTGCCCGAGCTGCGATATCGTGCCGGTGCCGGACAAGGATCTGCCGGTCGTGCTGCCGGAGGACGTTTCCTTCGACAAGCCGGGCAATGCACTGGATCATCATCCGACGTGGAAGCATGTGAAGTGCCCGAACTGCGGCGCGGATGCGCGGCGCGAAACCGATACCATGGACACCTTCGTGGATTCGTCCTGGTACTTCACGCGCTTCACGGATCCATGGAACACGTCGGCACCCACGACGACCGCCGTTGCCAATCGAATGATGCCTGTCGATCAGTATATCGGCGGCGTCGAGCACGCGATCCTGCATCTGCTGTACAGCCGCTTCTTCACCCGCGCCATGAAGGCCACCGGCCACGTCAATTTCGACGAACCGTTCGCCGGCATGTTCACGCAAGGCATGGTGGTGCACGAGACCTACAAGAAACAGGACGGCACCTTCGCCTCACCGGCCGAGATCAACATCGAGATTGGCGGTAACGGCCAACGCGCTACGCTGATCGCCACTGGCGAAGACATCACCATCGGCCCGATCGAAAAGATGTCGAAGTCGAAGCGCAACACAGTCGACCCCGACGACATCATGGGCACCTACGGCGCTGATACCGCCCGTTGGTTCATGCTGTCGGATTCGCCGCCCGACCGCGACGTCATCTGGAGCGAAGAAGGCGTCAAAGGCGCTTCGCGCTTCGTGCAGCGTCTGTGGCGGCAGATCAACGAATCAGCCGCGCACGGCAAATCGGCGCCGGCAGCCCGTCCCACCGAATTCGGCCCCGATGCCTTGGCGATCCGCAAGGCGGCCCATGGCGCGCTCAGCAAGGTCTCGATCGAGATCGAAAAGCTGCATTTCAATGTCTGCCTCGCCCATATCCGCGAATTTTCCAATGTGCTGGGCGAAGCTTTAGCGAAGCCGGGAACTCTGACCCCGGACGTCTGCTGGGCGCTGCACGAGGCCTCGGTCATTCTTGTTCAACTGTTTGCGCCGATGATGCCCCATCTGGCCGAGGAATGCTGGGGCGTACTGGGGCAACCGGGCATGATCTCGGAAGCCCGTTGGCCGCAAATCGAGCCCAATCTGCTGGTTGAAGACACCATGACCCTGCCGGTACAGGTCAACGGCAAGAAGCGCGGAGAAGTCACAGTGGCCCGGGAAGCGACGAACCCGGAAATTGAGGCTGCCGCTCTGGCGCTCGATGCTGTAAAACAAGCTCTCGACGGCAAACCCGTCAAGAAGGTCATCGTCGTCGCCCAGAGGATCGTGAATGTTGTCGGCTAAATCCCGTATTGCCGCCCGGCTCATGGTCGTCGCCACCCTGGCGGCGCTGACGGCCGGCTGCTTCCAGCCGATGTATGCCGAGCGTGGCGACGGTAAACCCGGCCTGCGCGAGAAGCTGCAGGGCGTCGAGGTTCCGCCGCTAGACTATCCCAACGCATCGCCGCAAGCGCGCGTCGGCGTGAATATCCGCAATGCACTGATGTTCAAGATGTACGGCAGCGCCACCGGCCTGCCGCCGACCTATCAGCTGAAGATTCGCTTCAATCCGAGCCGGACCTCGCTGATCGTCGATCCGAATACCGCGCTGCCGACCAGCGAAAACTACGGCATCGATGCGACCTATGGTCTGATCGAGATAGCCACCGGCAAACAGGTCCTGACCGGCAGCACCTTCTCCCGTGTCACTTATGACATCCCGGGCCAGTTGCAGCGCTTCGCCCGCGCCCGCGCCTATCGGGACGCCGAAGACCGTGCGGCGGGTGAGATCGCCGACAACATCAATACCCGTCTGGCGTCGTTCTTCTACGCCGGCACCTAAGCCCGTCGCGTGGTCGCGCTTCGCGGAAAAGACATCGACACGTTTCTGGCGCGGCCGGATGCCGGCCGGCCGATCATTCTGCTCTACGGAGCTGACGCTGGACTCGTCCGCGAACGCGCCGACGCGCTGATGAAATCCGCGGTCGACGATCCCAATGATCCATTTTCGCTGGTTCGCATGGACGGCGATGATTTGGCCGCCGAGCCGTCGCGTCTCGTCGAAGAAGCCATGACGGTGCCGCTGTTCGGTGGGCGACGGGCGATCCGTGTGCGCGCAGGCTCAAAGAATTTTTCCAGCGGCGTCGACACGCTCGCTGACTCCGATATCAAGGATTGCCGCATCGTCATCGAGGCTGGTGAGCTTCGGCCGGAATCGCCATTGCGGAAAGTCTGCGAGAAGGCCAGGACCGCGGTGGCCATCGCCTGTTACCCCGACACCGAGCGCGATCTCGCAAAGCTTATCGATGAAGAGCTCCGCGTCTCCAATCTCCGCATGGCGCCGGATGCACGCGCCACACTAATGTCGCTGCTCGGCGGCGATCGGCAGGCATCGCGTAACGAGCTCCGCAAGCTCACGCTCTATGCGCATGGTACCGGCGAAGTCACGCTCGACGACGTGATGGCCGTCGTCGCCGACGCGTCCGAGCTGAAGATCGATCCAATTGTCGACGGCGCCTTTGCCGGGAATCCCGCCGCGGTGGAAGTCGAGTTCAACAAGGCGATGATCGCCGGAACTTATCCGGGCATGATCATGATGGCCGCGCAGCGCCAGGCCGCATTGCTGCACAAAGCCAGCCTGCTGGTGGAGGCTGGTAGTTCGGCATCAGTAGCCGTGGAAAGCGGATTTCCGCGGCTGCATTTTTCCCGCAAGGGAACGGTGGAAGCAGCGCTGCGAAATTTCTCGGCGCAGCGGCTGGTCAACATCATCGAGCAGCTTGCCATCGCTGCTCTCGACGTGCGCAAGCAAAACGCCCTCGGCGCGGTGATCGCACAGAGGGCGTTGATGTCGATTGCCGTGAATGCAAGGCGGCGCGGTTAAGTAGCGATGGCGCTCCCTTAACCTCGCCCCGCATTTGCGGGGAGAGGTCGACCGGCGAAGCCGGTCGGGTGAGGGGCATGGGACAAAGTCAGCCCAACACACGATCTTTCGGATCGCACCAATTCGTCTTCAAAAACGTCAGTGAAATGATCCGACCCGAGAGCATATCTCTGCGGCGAACTCTGTGCGCTGCCCCTCACCCGCCGCGAACACGCGGCGACCTCTCCCCGCGCAGAGCGGGGCGAGGTTAGGAAGCAGCACCGTCGAAATCAGCCTTCCGAATCCAGCCGCTTCAGAATTTCGTCGAGCTGATCGAGATCACGATACTTGATGATCACGGTCCCGCCGGGATCACGGTGATCCACCGACACTTTCAGCCCGAGCACGTCGCTGACCCGTTT
Source organism: Tardiphaga robiniae (assembly GCF_013359755.1). Lineage (GTDB taxonomy): Bacteria > Pseudomonadota > Alphaproteobacteria > Rhizobiales > Xanthobacteraceae > Tardiphaga > Tardiphaga robiniae. Next base: position 356,646 of record NZ_JABMCJ010000094.1, read on the forward strand.
CTCCAGCGCGATCGTGTCGGCATCCTTCGCCGCCTTGGGAGATGACGTGCGCGGCTTCTGCGGCGCACGCTCCGGCACGCCCTCTTCATGCGCAAGCGCTTCGGTCTGACGAACGTTCAGTCCCTCGGCGATGATCCGTTTCGCGGCGCTCGATGCGTCCGGCAGGTTGATCAGCGCGCGGGCGTGACCGTTGGAGAGCTGTCCCGATGCGATCAGGTCCTGCACGTCATCCGGCAGCTTGGTAAGGCGCATCATGTTGGCGACATGGCTGCGACTCTTGCCGACGATTTTCGCGATCTCGTCCTGGCTGTGTTTGTAGGTCTCGGCGAGCGCGTGATAGCCCTGCGCCTCTTCCATCGCATTGAGATCTTCGCGCTGGACGTTTTCGATGATCGCGATTTCCATCGCGGCCGAATCCGTCACGTCGAGCGGCACGATCGGCACTTCATGCAGACCGGCGATCTGCGACGCGCGCCAGCGGCGTTCGCCGGCGATGATCTCGAAGCGATCGTTGCTACCCTTCACCGGCCGCACCACGATCGGCTGGATCACGCCATGCTGCTTGATCGACGCCGCGAGTTCGCTGAGTTCCGCATCCGCAAAGGCCCGCCGCGGATTGCGCGGATTGGCCTTGAGAAATTCAATTGGCACCTTGCGCTGGTTGCGCGAAGGACGCTCGACATGCGCGGCTTCGCCGCCGACATCGCCGATCAGACTTGCAAGACCGCGGCCCAGCCGCGAACGCGCTTCATCAGCCATCGCCAATCCCTTCGAACTCATCGCGCCACTCCGTACTCAAACGTGAAATTCGGTTGCAGGCTGGGCAAAGGCGTACTTGCGCCGTGCCTGCCATTATCGTTTGCGATCCGCTGTTGTGGGCACGCTGTGCTTTGCCCACCCTACTTGCTCAGTGAGCGGTGCGCAGGTCGCGCTCGCGCTGGATCACTTCGGTCGCGAGCCGCAGATAGGCTTCTGAGCCCGAGCACTTCAGGTCATAGACCAGCACCGGCTTGCCGTAGGACGGCGCTTCCGAAATGCGGACGTTACGCGGGATCATGGTCTCGTAGACCTTGCTGCCCATGAATTCGCGGACATCGGCAACCACCTGGTTTGACAGGTTGTTGCGCGAGTCGAACATGGTCAGCACGATGCCATGGATCGACAGGTTCGGATTCAGCGTCGAGCGCACCTGCTCCACGGTCTGCAACAATTGAGACAAACCTTCGAGCGCGAAGAACTCACACTGCAGCGGAACGAGAATCGCATCCGACGCGGCCATCGCATTGACCGTGAGAAGATTGAGCGACGGCGGACAGTCGATCAGCACGTAAGTATAGTCGGAGCCCGGCGAGACATTGTTGTTCAACTCGCCGATCGCATCGCGCAGCCGGAAGGCGCGGTCGCGGGCCGAGCCGAGTTCGAGTTCGAGACCCGAAAGATCCATGGTCGATGCGGCAATATGCAAACGCGGCACCGCGGTGACAACGACGGCATCGCGCAGCGGCGCTTCGCCGATCAACACGTCGTAGGTTGAGCAGTTGCGATTGCGGCGATCGATGCCGAGTCCGGTGGACGCATTACCCTGCGGATCGAGATCGACGATCAACACGCGCTCCCCGATCGCGGCGAGTGCGGTGCCGAGATTAATCGCGGTGGTGGTCTTGCCAACGCCGCCTTTCTGATTCGCCAGCGCCAGGATGCGCGGATGGCCAGGCACCGTATTTGACGTATGCTCTTGATATTGCTGATCAATTACGGTCATTGGTGTGGCCATTTTGGTTTGCGGACGGGGTCAGTCGCTCGATCCGGTCGAGTTCGACGATCCAGCCTTGTCCGCCGGTCAGGCTGGCATGCAGGCGCGGGCTTATATTCCAATATCTAGTAGCTTCGGTCAATTCCGATTCTACATCTTGACCCTTGAGAAATAAGGCTTTTGTGCCCGGCTTCATCAGGGGCTCGGCGAAACCGATAACGATATGTAACGAGGCAACGGCACGCGCGGTGATGCAATCGACATGCTCGGGAAATCTATCCACATTATCCCCGATGTCAGCCAGATGAATCGTGCCGGGGGCTTGCGTCACACGTAACGCTTCGCGCAGGAACGCCGCCTTCTTGGCGTTTCGCTCGACGAGATGAACATGTCCGCCAGCGACATCACCCATGGCACAGGCCAGAACCACGCCTGGGAAACCTCCGCCGCTGCCGAAGTCTAGCCAGATCTTTGCATCCGGCGCGAGGTTCAGAAGCTGCAGCGAATCCGAGATATGGCGCGTCCAGAGATTTGGAAGCGTGGCCGGCGAAATCAGATTTGTCTTGGCCTGCCACTGCAGCAACAGGTCGACATAGCGATCGAGCCTGTCTTCCGTTTCACGTGAAACAGGTGTCAGCCGCAAGGCCGCAGCCTTATCGGCATCGAGCCGGGGAGCGGGAGCCGCTTGCTGGGATCGTTGCGCCATTGGATTGTCTGAAAAGCTGTTGGGACCCATCCATACTCCGAGTCCATTACAGCCGCTATCAAATTGCCGGATTGAGGCGACGAATCCGGGCGGCAATTTCCGATGAATGAGCGACCGATCTATCAGGGCGCCCTTCGACGCACCGGCCTGCTCCGTACCCTCGAGCCATTCGACCCGCATGTGATCGGCACGCTGCCGCTCGGTGTCGCCCGGCCCGACAGTGACATCGATATCGTCTGTTGCGCCGCCGACCTGTCCGCGGCTGTTGAACTTGTCTGGAAGCACTTCGGCGAGTCCGAAAGCTTTGCCATCTATCAATGGTCGGCCAAAGGCCGACCATTGATCGCGACATTCGAAGCGTATGGATGGCCATTCGAAATCTTCGTCAGCTCGACTCCCGTACAGGATCAAGCTGGCTGGCGGCACTTCGAGGTCGAGAAGCGACTGCTGACCCTGGGCGGACCCGCCTTCCACACCGCCATCTGCGCGTTACGGGCCGGAGGAGTAAAGACAGAGCCTGCCTTTGCGCGTGCTCTCAAGCTTGAAGGCGATCCTTACGCCGTCCTGTACGACCTGTTCAGCACCTCTGATAACCAGCTGAATGCCGTCCTGAGGGCGCAAGGGTTTGCAGTATAGAGGATTCAGGACAGTGAGTTGACCAGGATCAATGCGAGCAGGACGAGTCCGGCCTCCAATGAATCATCGTTGGAGGCAGATGACCATGAGTGTGATCGTACGGCTTTTCCTGACGCTGGCAGCACCCATCACTGCGCTGTTCGTCTCGCGTGATGCACTCAATTTCGACGTGGTCCAGACGATCGTCGCCGTGATCCTCTTTACGGTGGCCGTCGCAGCTATTGCCTTCTGGCCCCGCCGGCCAGCGAAGCCATCTTCAACGGAGCCGCGTTGATTTCGGCTTCCTGTTTCACGTGAAACAACCAACTAGGCCAAAGCAGCCTTCGGCTTGCGTGCTTCGCGGCGGAGATAGGCCGCGAGAATGGCCAATGCGGCCGGAGTCATACCATCCAGACGTCCCGCCTGCCCCACAGTGTGAGGAAGCGCTGCCTTGAGCTTCGCCCGGGCCTCATTGGACAGTCCGGGGACCGCATCATAGTCGACATCCACCAGCGAGAGACCCTCGTCACGGCGAAAAGCCTCCACATCCGCGGTCTGACGCTTCAGATAGACATCATATTTGGCATCGATCTCGATATGGGTGCCGATCGCTGGGTCAATGGCCGATAATTCTGGCCAGATCCGGATCACGGTGGCCCATTCGGTCTCTGGGTAGGACAGGAGATCGAAGGCAGAGCGACGCTGACCGTCGTGATTGAGCACCAGACCATGCTTCGCCGCCCCGTTAGGAGTGATCGACAGCGCCTGGGTCAGGGCCTTACCGGCGGCGAGCGCTTCCATCTTGGTGCCATGCCGGACCGAACGAGCGCTGCCGACACATCCCAGAGCGATACCCTTGTCGGTCAGGCGCTGATCGGCGTTGTCGGCACGCAGCGTGAGACGATATTCGGCCCGCGAAGTGAACATCCGATAGGGCTCGGTAATCCCACGCGTGACCAGATCGTCGATCATCACGCCGAGATAGCCATCGGCGCGATCGAATACGGTCAACTGGCTACCGCTCGCCACCAAAGCCGCATTCAGACCGGCGACGAGACCCTGGGCGGCGGCTTCTTCGTATCCTGTGGTGCCATTGATCTGCCCGGCCAGAAACAGGCCGGGGACGCGCTTGGTCTGCAGCGTCGGATCGAGTTCGCGGGGATCCACGTGGTCATATTCGATCGCATAACCCGGGCGGACCATTCGGACCCGCTCGAGACCGGGGATCGAGGCCAGGATCGCAGCCTGAACCTCCTCGGGCAGTGAGGTAGAGATGCCGTTGGGATAGACCGTGGAGTCATCAAGGCCTTCCGGCTCCAGGAAGATCTGGTGGCCATCACGATCGCCAAAACGGACGATCTTGTCCTCGATGGACGGGCAGTAACGAGGCCCCGAACTCTTGATCTGGCCGGAATACATCGGCGAGCGATGCACATTGGCCCGGATCACCTCATGGGTCGCCGGTGTGGTGCGCGTGATGCCGCACTGAATCTGCGGATTGGTGATCCGCTCGGTCATGACCGAGAACGGCTCCGGCGGATCGTCAGCGGACTGCATCTCTACCCCCGCCCAGTCGATGGTGGTCCCGTCGAGCCGCGGTGGCGTACCGGTCTTGAGCCGTCCGAGGGTAAAGCCGACGCGCTCGAACGCCTTGGACAGGCCGAGTGCGGGAGCTTCATCGATCCGGCCAGCGGGCCAGTTCTTCTCGCCGAGATGGATCAGGCCGCGCAGAAACGTCCCAGTGGTGATGACCACCGATCCGGCAGCGAGTTCGCGGCCATCGGCAAGACGGATGCCGGTGACCCGGCCGTTTGACATCAGCAGGTCGTCGGCCTCGCCTTCAACCACACTCAGATTCTTGGTCGCGACGATCGCCGCCTGCATCGCTGCAGCGTAAAGCTTGCGGTCCGCCTGGGTGCGCGGGCCACGAACGGCCGGACCCTTCTTGCGATTGAGCATGCGGAACTGGATGCCGCCGGCATCGGCCACGCATCCCATCAATCCGTCCAGGGCATCGACCTCGCGGACCAGATGACCCTTGCCCAGACCGCCGATGGCGGGGTTGCAGGACATCGCGCCAATAGTCGCGAACTGGTGCGTGACCAGTGCCGTCTGCGCGCCCATGCGCGCAGCACCAGCCGCGGCCTCGCAGCCGGCATGGCCTCCCCCGATTACGATGACGTCAAACTTGTCCTGCATGGCCGCAGCTTCTAGCGCGGGCGCCGCCGGGATTGAAGAGAAATCCACAGGCAGTGTTTCACGTGAAACAACGGTGTCTTTGGAAGAATGGAGGCCGGACTGTTTCACGTGAAACACATTCTTCTTCGCCATCATTGCGAGGGGCATATTGCAACGAAGCAGTCTTGTCTTTTGCAAGTCAGCTACCCGGCCTTCTGGATTGCTTCGCTCCGCTCGCAATGATGGCTGAAATCTCTATGCTTTACCGAGTTCCACGCCCGAGTTGATTCAATATTCATTCATTAAAAAATGAACAAAGAAATATTACTTACCTATACAAAAGTCCCGGAAGATGCTATCGAGGATATCCTCTACATCGACACGTCCCAGCAATCGTCCCAATTGCTGCGCTGCAGCACGCATATCCTCGGCGACGAATTCTTCCCCTTGCTGAGCCGATGCTGCAGCATTCTGCAGCAAATCCGATGTGCTGCGCAGCAAAAGACGCTGCCGCTCCCGGGTAATCAGCCCGGCCTCTCCGCTCCCGAAGTACCGACCGGCGAAGTCGACCAGCAGTGCCAACAGCTGTGCAAGACCATCGCCGCGCTCCGCAGAAATTGCGATCAATAGATCCGGCTTGGCCGACGCAGTCTGGACCAGATCGACCTTATTCCGGACCACCCAGACCGGCGTTTCAGATTCCGCAAGCCATTGCTCGGGATTGGATACCTCCGCGCTGGAGTCAACCAGCCATAGTACCAGATCCGCCTCGGCCGCGCGGGCCCGGGCCCGGCGCACGCCCTCCTCCTCTACCGGATCGGCCGTCTCGCGAATGCCGGCGGTGTCGATGATAGTTACCGGATAACCGTCGAGGTCGAGCTGCACCTCGATAACGTCGCGGGTGGTGCCGGCATGCGGTGAAACAATTGCCACGTCGCGCCGGGCGAGCTGATTCATCAGCGTCGATTTGCCGACATTGGGCTGACCCGCGATGGCCACCACCAGACCGTCGCGCAACCGCTCGCTTCGACCCTGCGCCGCCAGCACCTCCTCGATCTCCCGATGCAGCGCCGATGCTTTCGCCAAAGCCGGCGCCAGCAATTCGGCGGATACGTCGCCTTCGTCAGAAAAATCGATGCCGACTTCGACCAGGGCCAGCGCCTCGATGATCTGCTGTCGCCAGTTGCGCGCCTTGTCGCCGAGCAGTCCCTTGAGCTGCCGCAGCGCCTGACGCCGCTGCCGGTCGGTATCGGCATGGATCAGATCATCAAGGCCTTCCGCCTCAGTCAGATCGAGCTTGCCGTTCTCGAACGCGCGGCGCGTGAATTCGCCGGGCTCCGCCGGCCGTAAGTCGTCGATGGCGCCCAGGGCCTCAAACAAAGAAGCCAATACCGCGCGCCCGCCATGAATATGAAATTCGGCAACGTCCTCGCCGGTCGCGCTCGCTGGCCCCGGAAACCACAGCACCACCGCATCGTCGATCGGGCCGAGCCGGTCATCCGAGAGGAGAACATGGGCGGCCATCCGCGGCGCCGGCAGCTTCCTTGCCAGACGCGTCAGCGCCTCACCTGCCTGAGGACCTGACACGCGGACAATCGCAATCGCCGTCGGCGGGCGGCCGGAGGACAAAGCGTAGATCGTCTGGTCGCGTGGATGCATCGCCTATTTGCCGATGGGGGCGATGCGATGCAATGGGGATTCTGAACCCAGAATCCCGAGATATTTAAAACAATCCGTGATTCCGGGTCTGTGCATCAGGCGTCTTCGCCGACCTCCGTACATCCCGGAATGACGGTCAACGGCCAGTACAAAGAACCGACACAAAAAAGCGCCGCTGCTTTCGCAACGGCGCGTTTTGCAGTCCTGCAGCTGTTCGCTCGAACAGCGCCGAAACTTACGTATTCATCGAATCGAAGAATTCCGAGTTGTTCTTCGTGTTGCGGAGCTTGTCGAGCAGGAAGTCGATAGCGTCCATCGTGCCCATCGGATTGAGGATCCGGCGAAGCACATACATCTTCTTGAGCAGCTGCGGATCGGTGATGAGCTCTTCCTTGCGGGTGCCCGAGCGCGAGATATCGATCGCCGGGAAGGTCCGCTTGTCCGAGACCTTGCGGTCCAGGATGAGTTCCGAGTTACCGGTGCCCTTGAATTCTTCGAAGATAACTTCGTCCATACGGCTGCCGGTATCGACCAGCGCGGTGGCGATGATGGTCAGCGAACCACCTTCCTCCACATTACGAGCAGCACCGAAGAAGCGCTTCGGCCGCTGCAGCGCGTTGGCGTCGACACCGCCGGTCAGCACCTTGCCGGACGACGGGACCACGGTGTTGTAGGCGCGGCCAAGGCGGGTGATCGAATCCAGCAGGATGACCACGTCGCGGCCATGTTCGACCAGGCGCTTGGCCTTCTCGATCACCATTTCGGCGACCTGCACGTGACGGACGGCCGGTTCGTCGAAGGTCGAGGAAACGACTTCGCCCTTCACCGAACGCTGCATGTCGGTGACTTCTTCCGGACGTTCGTCGATCAGAAGAACGATCAGATAGCATTCCGGGTGGTTGGCGGTGATCGAATGCGCGATGTTCTGCATCAGCACGGTCTTACCCGTACGCGGAGGCGCGACGATCAGTGCGCGTTGACCCTTGCCGATCGGCGCGACGATGTCGATGACACGCGCCGAGAGATCGCGGCGGGTCGAATCTTCCAGCTCGAGGCGGAAGCGCTGGTCCGGAAACAGCGGGGTGAGGTTGTCGAAATTGACCTTGTGCTTCGACTTCTCGGGATCTTCGAAGTTGAGCGTATTGACCTTGAGCAAAGCGAAATAACGTTCGCCTTCCTTCGGGCTGCGGATATGGCCTTCGACCGTATCGCCAGTGCGCAAGCCGAAGCGGCGGATCTGCGACGGCGAGACATAGATATCGTCCGGACCCGGCAGGTAGTTCGCATCGGGCGACCGCAAGAAGCCGAAACCGTCGGAGAGAACTTCGACGACGCCTTCGCCGATGATGTCGGTTTCCTTGATCGCCAGCTGCTTCAAGCTCGCGAACATCAGCTCCTGCTTGCGCATGGTGCTGGCATTTTCGACCCCGAGCTCTTCCGCAAACGAGACAAGCTCGGCTGGCGTCTTGGCCTTGAGGTCCTGGAGTTTCATTTCCCGCATTGGGAGGGATCCTGTGGAAAGTCGGGGAGGGAGCGCGAGGTAGCCAAGACGGATGCGGACGCTGGAAAAGATCAGGAAAGTCCGCAGGTCTCTGGCCAGGAAGTCTTGAGCGAGGAAGGTGCTGAAGGAGCTTCAAACCTGATGCGGTGGCCGGTTCAAAAAGCGAAACCGGTACAAACCACATCCGCCTGCGTGGGGTGGGATGACGCGAATATAGAAAATCGCAGGGTGTCGCGCAAGGAGCCGAAACGGCGGTTGTGATGACAAATTTGGCCTAGAACGGCTTCACGATCACCAAAATGACGATCAGGATCATCAAAATTGTGGGTACCTCGTTGATAATTCGATAGAATTTAGAAGTCCGCGTATTTTTGTCCTGAGCAAAATCACGCACCCGGGCACTCAGGAAGCCATGAACGCCAGACATCAGCAGCACCAGCGTCAGTTTGGCGTGAAACCAGCCCGAGCTGAACCAGTGACCGGCCCAGGCGAGATACAGGCCGAGTATCCAGGCGGCGATCATCGCCGGATTGATGATCGCCTTGAGCAGGCGACGCTCCATCACCTTGAAGGTCTCGGATTGCTTCGAGCCGATCTCCGCATCGCAGTGATAGACGAACAGTCGTGGCAGATAGAACATGCCCGCCATCCAGGAGATGACGGCGATCACATGCAGCGCCTTGGCCCATTCATACATTCGAAAGTTCTTTCCAGCATCACTGCGTCACACCGCACGTGCAGACACCGGAACACTTCACCGGAAAGCCGCGTTGCAGGACGCGCCGATACAGAGCGGATCACCGCACTATCCGCAAGCCATCCTTCTCTTAAATAATATTTATAGAATCTTAGGTTTGAGTCTAAGTGACAGTGGATTTCAGCCGCCCAAAACAATCCCGGAACTGTCCCACGCTTATGCACATGGCCACGTGATTTCTCCAAAGCGGCCTGCATGCAAGTTCGATATGCAGCGCAAAGGCTTACCGTCGCCGTGCACTGGATTATCCCAAGACAAACCCGGATAACCCCATTATCATTCAGAGCAGCCTCAGAGCTTTTCCTCTTCATGAGCCCTGTGAAGAAAAAACCGAGTTATCCCGGGCCCGCCGAGGCGATGGTCGATTTCCCGGAAAAGCTCCACAGAGATTCACAGGACATACACGATCATGGTGCCCACCACCGGCAGCTATTTTCATCTTCATCTGGTCTCCGATTCGACCGGTGAGACATTGATCACCGTGGCTCGCGCCGTCGCGGCGCAATACGCGAATGTCACGCCAGTCGAGCATGTCTATCCGCTGGTCCGCAGCCAGAAACAACTCGATCGCGTGCTCTCCGAAATAGAGGAAGCGCCCGGCATCGTTCTCTTCACGCTGCTGGAAAAAGATCTGGTTGGCCGGTTGGAAGCCAAGTGCCAGGAGATCAACAGCCCGAGCCTATCGATCATCGGGCCAGTGATGCAGCTCTTTCAGGCCTATCTCGGTGCGTCGACCACCGGCCGCGTCGGAGCGCAGCACACGCTCAATGCCGAATATTTCAAACGTATCGACGCGCTGAATTATTCGATGATGCATGACGATGGCCAGCATGTGGAAGGCCTCGAAGAAGCGGATGTGGTTCTCGTCGGCGTCTCGCGCACGTCGAAGACACCAACATCGATCTATCTTGCCAATCGTGGTGTGCGCACGGCCAATGTGCCGCTCGTCCCCGGCATCCCCATTCCCCATCAGCTTGAGACGTTGAAAAATCCGCTGGTGGTCAGCCTGCACGCGACGCCGGAGCGCTTGATTCAGATTCGCCAGAACCGGCTTCTCAGCATTGGCAGCGATACGGCCAATGACGATTATATCGATCGCCAGTCGGTCACGGACGAAGTCACCTATGCGCGCAAGCTTAGCGCCAAATACGGCTGGGCTTTGTTGGAAGTGACACGTCGCTCCATCGAGGAAACCGCGGCAGCCATCATGAAACTGCTGGCCGATCGCCAGCGTCAGAGGATGTCCGAATGACCATTTGGCGTGGCGTGCAACCACTGATCCTGGCGTCGCAGAGTTTGGCGCGTCGTGAGTTGCTGGCGAATGCTGGCATTACGTTTGATGCGATGCCGGCGGATATCGACGAGCGCGGCATCCAGCAGAAATCCGGGTTGAAGGCGCCGGGCGAGATCGCAGCCTTGCTCGCCGAGCGGAAGGCGGCCTTTATCTCGCTGCGTCATCCCGGCCGCTATGTTCTTGGCGCCGATCAAATCCTGGCGCTCGGGGATCGGATGTTCAGCAAACCCGCCGGACGCGAACAGGCGGCCGAACAACTTGCGATCCTCGCCGGTCGGACCCACGAATTGCATTCAGCGCTTGCCGTCGTTTGCGATGGTGCGACGTTGTTCTCCAATGTCTCCGTGGCGCATATGACCATGCGCAAGCTGGATGATGCGGCAATCAATGCCTATCTGGACGCTGCGGGCGACAGGGTGACGACGAGTGTCGGCGCCTATCAGCTCGAAGGTCTGGGTGTGCATCTGTTCGAGCTGATTGAAGGCGATCACTTTACCATTCTCGGCCTACCGCTGCTGCCGCTGTTGAGTTTCCTGCGCGGCGAAGAGATGATCGCGATCTGATTTTTATGAGGAATTGATGCGCGTATTGGGGCTGACCGGTTCGATCGGAATGGGGAAATCCACCACGGCGAAGTTGTTCATGGAAGCCGGCGTGCCGGTCTATGACGCCGACGCCACCGTGCACATGATCTATGAGGGCGAAGCTGTACCGCTGATCGAGGCAGCGTTTCCCGGAACCACCGTGAATGGCAAGGTCGATCGCGCGAAGCTATCGCCGCTGGTGGTGCACGATGCCGCCGCGATGAAGAGGCTCGAGCAGATCGTGCATCCGCTGCTCGGCGCCTATCACAGAAAATTCCTGGACGATGCAGAGAAGTCGGGTGCGCCGGTGGCAGTGGTCGATGTGCCCCTGCTCTATGAAACCGGCGGAGAAAAGCGGGTCGATGCGGTAGTCGTCGTGTCCACCAATCCCGAGCAGCAGCGCGAGCGCATCCTGGCGCGCGAGGGTATGACGGCCGAGAAACTCGACGCCATTCTGGAGCGGCAGCTGCCTGACGCCGAAAAGCGCAAGCGCGCCGACTTCGTGGTGGATACATCGAACGGATTGGACCCCGTGCGGGAGCAGATCCGTGAAATTCTCGCCGAGGCTGTTAAGATGCCGCAACGGCGACCGTAACCGCCCCCTGATTCGACAACCGGCTTACTGCGATGCGCGAAATCGTCATGGATACCGAAACCACCGGCCTCGATCCCCTCCGGGGCGATCGGCTGGTGGAAATCGGTTGCCTCGAAATCTTCAACCGGATGCCGACCGGCCAGACCTTCCATGTCTACGTCAATCCCGAGCGTGACATGCCTCAGGAAGCATTCAACGTGCACGGGCTGTCGGCCGAGTTCCTGTCGACCAAGCCGCTGTTTCACGAAGTGGTCGACGACTTCATGGCCTTCATCGGCGATTCGCCGCTGGTGATTCATAACGGCATGTTCGACCTCGGCTTCATCAATGCCGAACTCGATCGCATCAAGCGCCCGCCGGTGCCGCGCGAGCGTCTCGTTGACACGCTGCTGCTGGCGCGCCGCAAGCATCCCGGTGTGTCGAACAAGCTCGACGATCTCTGCGCCCGCTATGCGATCGACAATTCCCGCCGCACCAAGCACGGCGCGCTGCTCGACTCCGAATTGCTGGCGGAAGTCTATATTGACCTCATTGGCGCCCGGCAGTCGCAACTGATCCTGGCGGACGAAGCGCCTGCGCAGCGCACCGGTAGCATCAATGACGCACCGCGCCGCCAGCGCGAGATCGCACTTGCGCCGCGCGTGACCGAAGCCGATCGCGCCGAGCACCGCGCCTTTGTCGCAACGATGGGCGAGAAGGCAATCTGGAACGAATTTCTGGGAACGCCGTCGTAAAACGACAATGGCCGGGACAAGCCCGGCCATGACGTAAGCTTATTGTTTGGAGCACCCCAACTTAGTTTGCCGGACCAGCGTCGGCTTGAGCCTGACGTTCCAGGTTCTGCCGGTACAGACCGACGAAATCCACGGGATCGAGCATCAGCGGCGGGAAGCCACCATCGCGCACCGCGGTGGCGATGATTTCGCGCGCGAACGGGAAGAGTAGGCGCGGGCATTCGATCATAACCAGCGGGTGCAGGTTTTCCTGTGGCACGTTGACGATGCGGAAGACGCCGGCATAGGCCAGTTCGAAAGAGAACAGCACCGAGCCGGCGTTCTCGGCCTTGCCCTCGACCGACAGCGTCACTTCATATTCGCTCTCGGAGAGATTGTTGGCGCCGACATTGATCTGGATATTGATGTTTGGCTGCTGGGCCTGCGGTGCCAGCGAGGCTGGGGCGTTCGGGTTTTCGAACGACAGGTCCTTGGTGTACTGCGCCAGTACATTAAGCTGAGGGGGGGACTGCTCCGGAGGGGTGCCGTTGCCGTTTGCCATCGAAAATTCTCCTGAAGCGCTGCCGGGCGGGTGGAACCGGTTCGTCGCGGGCGTCCGCACGAACGGTCGAATGAGGTGATCGCGGCGAGTGGCTATCATAGGCCTGCGGCACTCGACAAGGATGCCACGCCACAACCTGGACGCTAGAAAATCGCTGGTTTGACCCACCGCTTGGGCATCCAGGTGCAAAACCGGTCATATTCGCCCCGAATTCACGTTAAATGACTGAAAGTGCGGGTTTTCCTCGTTCGATCCGATTTCCTCTGACAGACAAACGCGCTAGAATTTATCGAAACGGTTGCGGTCGAGGCTGCCGGTGCGAAGGCCGCTTTGCCGCAGCCGGACACGATGGCGCGCCATTGGCTGGGCTTAGTTTCATGTCTACATGGAGCAGGTTCGCCCATGACGCGATCTCCCGACCCTGTGGGAGCCGATTTCAGCACCGCGATGGGCGGCATAGTCTTCCGCCGGGCATGCCCGGCACCGATCAGAAAGCAATAAGACGTGGACATTTACACCATCATCTTCCTGGCACTGGCGGTCTTCATTTTCATCCGCCTGCGCAACGTGCTCGGACAGCGCACCGGCGAAGAGCGTCCGCCCTTCGACCGCGCGGCGCGTGATGCTCTGCCGCCCGAAGGCAATGTCGTGCCGATGCCCGGCGGCCCCATTGATCAGGCTGCGCCGGCACCGGCCGCCGACGTCTCTCCCGCCGAGCGCTGGAAGGGCATTACCGAACCGGGGACGCCGCTCGCCGCCGGTCTCGATGCCATCGTCGACCAGGATTCGTCGTTCGATCCGCGCCATTTCATCACCGGCGCCAAGGGCGCCTATGAGATGATCGTGTTGGCCTTTGCCAACGGCGATCGTCGGTCGCTGAAGGATCTGCTGTCATCGGAAGTGTTCGACTCGTTCGACGCCGTCATCAAGGACCGCGAGAAGAACGAGCAGAAGACCGAGACCCGTTTCGTCTCCATCGACAAGGCCGAACTCGTCGGCGCCGAAGTGCGCGATCGCGCGGCACAGCTCACCGTACGTTTCGTGTCGCAGATGATTTCGGTGACGCGCGACAAGACCGGCGCTGTGGTCGACGGCAATGCCGACAAGGTCAGCGACATCACCGACGTCTGGACTTTTGCCCGCGACATCACTTCGCGCGATCCGAATTGGAAGCTGGTTGGCACCGGCAGCGTGCAATAACGCTGCCAGGCTCGGCCGGCTTGCCGCGCTGTGCGTGATTGCTGCTGCGTTGGTCCCTGTCTCCGCAGACGCACGGGTCCGGCGTCACGCCAAGCACGTCAAGAATGATCCTGCACAATTTGTGTATGTGCCGCGGCACAATCCGCCGCGGGAATGGCCGTTCGAATTCACAGGCAGCCAATATGCGCCGGTGAATTGGGCCGATATTGGCGGCTGGAGCGAGGACGATCACCTCCTCGCCTTCCAGGCTTTTCGCACCAGTTGCAAGCCGATCGTTGCTCAACGCAACTCACCAACGGATTCGAAGGCGCTTGGCACCACGCTCCGCGATCCCTGCCGGGCTGCGAGAGCTGCCGAGATTTCCGATGGCGCCAAGGCGCGCGCCTTCTTCGAAGACCATTTTCTGCCGCTGCGTATCTCACGGCTCGGCGAGCCTGAAGGTTTCGTCACTGGCTACTATGAGCCGGTGATCGACGGTTCGCGCACGAAGACTGACGTTTACACCGTGCCGGTCTATCGCCGCCCGTCGAATCTGTTTGTGCGCGGCTATCGCCAGTCATCCGCAAGCATGCCGAATGGCGGCGATGTGTTCCGCAAGATCGGTCGTCGCAAACTCGTGCCTTATTATGATCGCGGTGAGATCGAAGACGGCGCCATCGCCGGGCGCGGGCTCGAAATCGTCTGGCTGAAGAGTCAGACCGATCTGCTGTTCACGCAGATCCAGGGCTCGGCGCGCGTCCGCCTCGAAGACGGTGACACGGTGCGGATCAATTACGATGCGCATAATGGCTATCGCTACACGCCGGTCGGTCGCGTGCTGATCGATCGCGGCATCATCCCGCGCGAGCAGATGTCGATGCAACGTATCCGGCAATATATGGAAGAGAATCCAGATGCCGCGAGCGAACTGCGTCGGCAGAATCGCTCCTATGTCTTCTTTCGCGAAGTGCAGCTCTCCGACAAGGACGAAGCCGTCGGTGCGCAAGGCGTGCCGCTGACGCCGGGCCGATCCATCGCCGTCGACAAGTCGCTGCATGTCTATGGCACACCGTTCTTCATCGAAGGCGATCTGCCTATCGACTCGGACACGGCAAAGACGCCGTTCCGTCGCCTGATGGTGGCGCAGGACACCGGCTCGGCCATTATCGGCCCTGCCCGCGCCGATTTGTATTTTGGCGCCGGCGCAGAAGCTGGTCGAGTCGCCGGCCGGATGCGCCATCCTGCGCGCTTTGTTATGCTGGTGCCGAAGAGTCTCGATCCCTCTGTGCGCGGCCATCACATGCCGCTGCCCGATACGCGGCCGTCGGAGACAATCGCAAAGCTGTTTCCGCAGACCGAGCCGAAGCCGGTCGAAGCATCGAAGGTCGAAAATTTCGCGATCGATAACAAGGCTGCAGCAAGGCCCGATACGTCCAGGTCTGATACATCGGTCGCGTCGAAGCCCGCGGCGCCAGCCGTGACAATGACGACGCCATTGCCAGTTGCAAAACCAGCTGCGGCTGCAGTCGCGCCCGCTCCGGCATCCCCGCCGGCCGCGGCTACGACAGTGCCATTGCCGGAGGCACGGCCTGCGGTCGCGCCTCAAGTCGCGGCCGAGGCGAAGTCGCAGAAAAAACCCGAAGTAAAACCTGAAGCGAAGCGGGAAGTTAAACCGAAACGTGCCAAAGCCAGGCACCGCGTGTATCGTCGCGCAGCGAAGCAGCCGCAGTCCCTCTTCCGTTTCCCCTGGCAATGAAGCGTTCACGTCCACCGCAACTCATCGATCCCGTGACGCCGCGCCGTCGCCGCGTGCTGAGCGAAGAGGAGCGCGCGCTGTGGGAACTGGTCGCTAAACAGGTCAAGCCGCTGCGCAAGAAGCGTGTGGTGAAGCCGGAGCTTGAGGAAGACGGGCCAACGCTTGTGAAAGTCGCGGCGCCCAGGACGATGACCTCGGCACCGCCGGCAGTCCTCAAAACCGCAAAGCCTGCGCCGCCGCCGGTGCCGGTGCCGCCTCTGGCGCCGCTCGGCCGTCGCGAACGTTCGCAGCTCTCGCGCGGTCGCAAGGACATCGACGCGCGGATCGATCTGCACGGAATGACACAGACGCGCGCGCATCACGCGCTGTCGGCCTTCCTGCATCGCGCCAGCCATGACGGCATGACTTTCGTGCTGGTTATCACCGGCAAGGGCCGGACAACCGGCCCCGAATCCGAACGCGGTGTCCTGCGCCGCCAGGTGCCGCTCTGGCTGGGCCTGCCGGAGTTTCGGTCGCTGGTGGTGGGATTCGAGGAAGCGCATATCGGGCACGGCGGCGCCGGTGCGCTGTATGTGCGGATCAGGCGGGCGCGTTCTTAACCTCTCCCCGCAAGAGCGGGGCGAGGGAGCGAGAGGTCAGTGCTTCGTCTCACAAAATAAACCGGCTCAGATCCGAATTCTTCGCGAGATCCCCCACATGCTTCTGCACATAGGCGGCATCTATTCGGATGGTCTCGCCGTTGCGATCGGGCGCCGCAAAGGAAATCTCGTCGAGCACGCGCTCCATCACCGTCTGCAAACGTCGTGCGCCGATATTCTCGACGGTTGAATTCACGGCAACGGCAACGTCGGCCAGTGCATCGATGGCATCGTCGGCGAATTCGAGCGTCACGCCTTCGGTCTGCAATAGTGCCACATACTGCTTGATCAGTGACGCTTCCGGCTCGGTGAGGATACGGCGCATGTCATCACGGGTCAGCGCATTGAGCTCGACGCGGATCGGCAGGCGGCCCTGCAATTCCGGCAAGAGATCGCTCGGCTTGGCGATATGGAATGCACCGGATGCGATGAACAGGATGTGGTCGGTCTTCACCGCGCCGTGCTTGGTGGAGACGGTGGTGCCTTCGATCAGCGGCAGCAGGTCGCGCTGAACGCCTTCGCGCGAGACTTCGCCGCCGCTGCGGCCGTCGCGCACGCAGATCTTGTCGATCTCGTCGAGAAACACGATGCCGTTGTTCTCGACCACTGAAATCGCTTCCTGCACGAGTGCGTCGCTGTCGAGCAGCTTGTCGGCTTCCTCATTCACCAGCGGCTCATGTGCGTCTTCCACGCGCAGACGGCGCGTCTTGGTGCCCTTGCCCATCTTGCCGAAGATATCGCCAATCGAGATCGCG
The DNA here is from genome assembly GCF_013359755.1 of Tardiphaga robiniae. Lineage (GTDB taxonomy): Bacteria > Pseudomonadota > Alphaproteobacteria > Rhizobiales > Xanthobacteraceae > Tardiphaga > Tardiphaga robiniae. The sequence goes on from NZ_JABMCJ010000094.1 coordinate 373,891, forward strand.
CCCATCTGCGCGCCGGGCATTCCCGGGATTTCGAACATCGAGGGGCCGCCGGAGGACTGAACCTCGATCTCGATCTCCTTGTCGTTGAGCTCGCCGGTGCGGAGCTTCTTGCGGAACGACTCTTTCGTTGCTGCGCTTGCGGTGGCGCCGACCAGCGCATCAACCACGCGATCCTCGGCGGCGAGCTGCGCGCGTGCCTGCACGTCCTTGCGCTTGCGCTCGCGGGTTAGCGAGATCGCGACCTCGACGAGGTCCCTGATGATCTGCTCGACGTCGCGGCCGACGTAACCGACTTCGGTGAACTTGGTCGCTTCGACCTTGATGAACGGCGCGCCAGCGAGCTTCGCCAGCCGCCGTGCGATCTCGGTCTTGCCGACGCCGGTGGGGCCGATCATCAGGATGTTCTTTGGCAGCACTTCCTCGCGGAGCGATCCGGTCAGTTGCAGGCGCCGCCAACGATTGCGCAGCGCGATCGATACCGCGCGCTTGGCGTCGTGCTGGCCGACGATGAACCGGTCGAGTTCGCTTACGATTTCGCGGGGAGAAAAGTCGGTCATGTCACTCTACGTAAGTTGAGAAGGGCGTGGGGACAAGCGGATCAGATAATAGGTGGCCCGGCCTGCCAGGTTCGGATCGCTTCAAATGGATGAATCAGCATGATCACGTTCAAAGTGAGATTGTCGCGAATGTGCAGGCCGACCAGAATCTCGAACAGAAGCGCGATCGCGACGGTAGCGGCGACTGGCAGCTTCCGCGCCAGAATGAAGCCCGTGATCATCGACAGTGTGTCAGCCAGCGAATTGACGATGCTGTCGCCGAAATAATCCAGCGACACCGTTCCGGCGCGATAGCGCTCGATGATCCAGCTCGAATTTTCCAGCAGCTCCCAGCCGCCTTCGACGAGCATCGCAACGATCAGCCGCGCGATCCAGGACAGTCGTGGCAACAGCAGCCAGGTGGCGGCGTAAAACAAGAAGCCGTGGATAATGTGAGAGAATGTGTACCAGTCGGTGAGGTGCTGTGAATTCTCCGAACTCAGCACCACGCCATGCCACAGCTTCACGTAGCCACAGGCGCAGATCGGCAATCGCCCCATCGCATAAAGAAGAGTCGCCTGCAGGGCGAGCAGGCCGAGTGCGATGACGACGCCCTGCTTGACCGAGAGGTCGCTGCCGGACGACGCGCGGGTATTGTGACCCGCGACGGTCATGCCTCCAGCATTTCCAGCGTCACGTTGCGGTTGGTGTAGACGCAGATATCGGCGGCGATATCGAGCGACTTGCGCACGATGGTCTCGGCATCCTGGTCGGTGTCGACCAGCGCCCGCGCTGCCGCCAGCGCGTAATTGCCGCCGGAGCCGATGGCCATCACGCCGGCTTCCGGCTCGAGCACGTCGCCGGTGCCGGTTAGCACCAGCGAGACGTCCTTGTCGGCGACGATCATCATGGCTTCCAGCCGGCGCAGATACCGGTCGGTGCGCCAGTCCTTGGCGAGTTCGACGGCCGCCCGGGTCAATTGGCCGGGATACTGTTCCAATTTGGCTTCCAGCCGCTCGAATAGGGTGAAGGCGTCCGCCGTGGCGCCGGCAAAGCCGCCGATCACGTCGCCTTTACCCAGTTTACGGACCTTTTTGGCGTTGGATTTGATGACCGTCTGGCCGATCGAGACCTGGCCGTCGCCGCCGATCACGACTTTACCGCCCTTGCGGACGGTCAGGATGGTGGTGCCGTGCCAGACCGGGGACGATCCGTCATGGGAAGCCGAATAAGATGCGTTCATGGAAACCCTCTTGAGCGCCTGATCTAGGCACGGATACCGGCCGTTGCAAATCCGGCGAGGAAGCATAGGCCAGCGGCCGATGGGCGCGGATTCCGGTCACCATAGGCGCAAAGATCGGTCCGGAATCGGCTCTCTCGCGGTAGCGAAGGTGTCATCTCCCTGTTAAAAGGGCGCGTTTTCAGCAGGCGGAGAGGCGTTTTCATGCGCACGGCGACGATCAAGCGCAAGACCAAGGAAACCGATATCGAGGTCTCCGTGAACCTCGACGGTACCGGCGTATCCAAATCGACCACCGGAATCGGCTTCTTTGACCATATGCTCGATCTGCTCGCCCGCCATTCCCGCATCGACGTCACCGTGAAAGCGGTCGGCGACCTTCATGTCGATTTCCATCATACGGTAGAGGATGTCGGTATCGCGCTTGGCCAGGCGGTCAAGCAGGCACTTGGCGACATGACCGGGATCACCCGCTATGCCTCGGTCTATATGCCGATGGACGAGACCCTGACCCGGGTGGCGCTGGATATTTCCGGCCGGCCGGTGCTGGTGTTCAAGTCCACCTTCCCGACCCACAAGATCGGCGAATTCGACACCGAGCTGGTGCGCGAGTGGTTCAACGCCTTTGCCGGCAATGCGGGCGTGACTTTGCACGTCGAAACCCTATATGGCGAGAACAGCCATCACATTGCCGAATCCTGCTTCAAGGGTCTGGCGCGGGCGCTGCGGGCGGGTGTTGCGATCGATCCGCGCAACGCCGGCGAAGTGCCATCCACCAAGGGTCAGCTCGGCGGCTGATCGGCCTCTACGGTTTCGGGCGGAGTTTGCCATGCCGGTCTACACAGTTCACGCACCTCGCGGTGCCGGCCCTGAGCCGTTTGCGGCAACGGACAAGTTCGAGTTCGTGCGCGATGGATTCCATTTCTGGGCGTTCGTCGCCGGCCTGATCTGGCTGATCTATCATCGGCTGTGGTGGGCACTGCTCGGCTATGTCGTGCTGTCGATCGCCGGCGAAGTCGCGCTGTCGATGTTGAAGGTCGATCTCGGCGCCCGTTTCGTCGTGATGCTGCTGTTCGCGCTGCTGATGGGCTTCGAGGCCGCCAGCCTGCGCCGCTGGACGCTGTCGCGCGGCAAGTGGCGTCAGCTCGATGTGGTCGTCGCCGATAACAAGGATGCCGCCGAGCGTCGCTTCTTCGATCGCTGGACCGCGCAGCACAACGCAGTCAACGATCAGTGGGCGAGCGATCGCGGCGGTCCGCCGCCGACCCGTCACGCGCCCGGCCAAGCATTCTCGCGTCCGCCGTCGCCGGCGCAAAACGACATCATCGGGTTATTCCCGCAACCGGGGGTGACACGGTGAGCGTTGCCATTATCGATTACGGCTCGGGCAACCTGCATTCTGCGGCGAAGGCGTTCGAGCGCGCCGCGCGCAGCATGGACGTGCCGGAGAAAATTATCGTCACGCGCGATCCTGAAACGGTGTTTCGCGCCGATCGCATCGTGCTGCCCGGCGTCGGCGCTTTCGCGGATTGCCGCAAGGGACTGGATTCACTGGACGGCATGGTCGAGGCGATGACCGAAGCGGTGCGCGACAAGGCTCGACCCTTTTTTGGCATCTGCGTCGGCATGCAGCTGATGGCGACCAAGGGCAAGGAGCACGTTACGACCGACGGGCTGGGCTGGATCGCCGGCGATGTCGAGAAGATCAAGCCGCGCGAAGAGAACCTGAAGATCCCGCATATGGGCTGGAACACGCTCGACATGGTGCGCGAGCACGCGGTGCTGGAGCGCCTGCCACTCGGGCCGAAGGGTCGCCACGCCTATTTCGTGCACTCCTATCACCTGAACGCGGTCAACGAGGCCGATGTGCTGGCACGCGCCGACTACGGCGGTCCTATCACTGCCATCGTCGGCAAGGACACCGCGATCGGTACGCAATTTCATCCCGAAAAGAGCCAGCGTTTCGGGCTAGCTCTGATTTCGAACTTTCTGAAGTGGAAGCCGTGATTCTATTTCCCGCCATCGATCTGAAAAACGGCCAATGCGTTCGCCTTGAGCAGGGCGACATGGCGCGCGCCACTGTGTTCAACCTTGATCCCGCCGCACAGGCGCGCGACTTCGAGACTCAAGGCTTCGAATATCTTCATGTCGTCGATCTCGACGGCGCCTTTGCCGGCAAGCCGGTGAATGCGCAGGCCGTGGAATCGATGCTGAAGGTCATCAAGATGCCGGTGCAGCTCGGCGGCGGCATTCGCGATCTCAAGACGGTGGAAGCCTGGCTCTCCAAGGGCATTACCCGCGTCATCATCGGAACGGCCGCGGTGCGCGATCCAGCTCTGGTGAAGGAAGCAGCAAAGAAATTTCCGGGCAAGGTCGCCGTCGGTCTGGATGCTCGCGACGGCAAGGTTGCCGTTGAGGGCTGGGCTGAGACCTCGACCGTCACTGCACTGGAAATCGCGCAGCGTTTTGAAGATGCCGGCGTCGCCGCCATCATCTTCACCGATATCGCGCGCGACGGTCTGCTCAAGGGTATCAATTGGGATGCGACGATTGCGCTGGCAGATTCGATTTCAATTCCGGTTATCGCCTCGGGCGGTCTCGCCTCCATCGATGATATCAAGGCCATGCTTGAGCCACGTGCTGCGAAGCTCGAAGGCGCGATCTCCGGCCGTGCGCTGTATGACGGGCGGATTGATCCGGCCGAGGCGCTGAAACTCATCAAGCAGGCGGCATAAGGACCGAGCCATGTTCAAAGTCCGCGTCATCCCCTGCCTCGACGTCAAGGATGGACGTGTCGTGAAGGGCGTCAATTTCGTCGACCTGCGCGATGCCGGCGATCCCGTAGAGGCTGCGATCGCCTATGACGCCGCTGGCGCCGACGAGCTCACTTTCCTCGATATCAACGCCACCCACGAAAACCGCGGCACCATGATGGACGTGGTCCGTCGCACCGCCGAAGCCTGTTTCATGCCGCTCACCGTCGGCGGTGGCGTGCGTACGGTGGACGATATCAAGACGCTGCTGCGCGCCGGTGCCGACAAGGTCTCGATCAATTCGGCCGCGGTGGCCAATCGCCAGTTCGTCAAGGAAGCCGCCGAGAAGTTCGGCGACCAGTGCATCGTGGTGGCGATCGACGCCAAGCGATCCGGCTCGCGCTGGGAGATCTTTACCCATGGCGGCCGCAAGTCGACTGGCATCGATGCCATCGAATTCGCCCAGGAAGTCGTGTCATTGGGCGCGGGTGAAATCCTGCTCACCTCGATGGATCGCGACGGCACCCGCTCCGGCTTCGATATCGAACTGACCCGGGTCATCGCCGACAGTGTCGGCGTACCGGTCATTGCCTCGGGCGGCGTCGGCAATCTCGATCATCTGGTCGAAGGTATCAGGAACGGCCACGCCACCGCGGTGCTGGCGGCCTCGATTTTTCACTTCGGGGAATTTACCATTCGCGAGGCCAAGGAGCATATGGTCCGGGCTGGACTGCCGATGCGGCTCGACCCCTAGGTCAATCTCTGGCAGGAGTTTGCGCTGCCCAGCCAACAAGGCGCCGAAATGGCTTTTACGCTTCATGACCTTGCCGATACCATCGACGCCCGCGCGGCGGCGGGTGGCGACGCGTCCTATACCCGCAAGCTGCTCGACAAGGGCGCGGAGCATTGCGCCAAGAAATTTGGCGAGGAAGCGGTCGAAACCGTGATCGCGGCGGTCGAGAACGATCGCACCAATCTGATCAATGAAAGTGCCGACCTGCTGTTTCATCTGCTGGTGCTGCTGAAAGCGCGCGGCATAACGATTCAGGAGGTCGAGGTGGCGCTCGGTCAGCGCACGTCCCAATCCGGACTGCAAGAGAAAGCGTCGCGCAAGAGCGAGTAACAGCGTCGATCACAACGGGGACCGCTTCATGGATATGCGGGCAGACCAACAATACAATCCCTATCGGAATTTCTCGCGGGAGCAGTGGGCCAAGCTGCGCGACGATACGCCGATGACGCTGGAGGCCGGCGAGATCGCCGCCCTGCGTTCGATGTATGATCGCCTCGATCTGCGCGAGGTCGAAGAGATTTATCTGCCGCTGTCCCGCCTGCTTTCGATCTATGTCACGGCGACACAACGTCTGTATTACGCGCAGCGCAAGTTCCTCGGCATCGAGGATCGCAAGATGCCCTATATCATCGGCGTCGCAGGGTCGGTGGCGGTCGGCAAGTCGACCACCGCCCGCGTGCTGCAGGCACTGCTCGCAAGATGGTCGCCGCGGCCCAAGGTCGATCTCGTCACCACCGACGGCTTTCTCTATCCGAATGCGGTGCTCGAGCGCGAAGGCATCATGCAGAAGAAGGGCTTCCCCGAAAGCTACGATCTGCCGACGCTGCTACAGTTTCTCAGTGACATCAAAGCCGGCCGCAATGCCGTCCGCGCGCCTGTGTATTCGCATCTCACTTACGACGTGGTCCCAAACAAGTGGGTCGAGGTCGATCAACCCGACATCCTGATCGTCGAAGGCGTCAATGTGCTACAGACCGGCCGCCTCCCGCGCGACGGCAAGGCGGTGCCTGTGGTCTCCGACTTCTTTGACTTCTCCGTCTATATCGACGCCGATGAGCCGGTACTGCGCGACTGGTATGTGAGACGGTTTCTGGCGCTGCGTGACACCGCATTCCACGATCCGCGATCCTACTTCAATCGCTACGCATTGCTGTCGGATGAAGAAGCGACGGCGACAGCGCTGGCGATCTGGGAGCGCACCAACCTCGCCAATCTCGAAGACAACATCCTGCCAACGCGACCGCGTGCGACGCTTATCCTCAAAAAGGGCGCGGATCACGTGGTGGAAAACGTCGCGCTGCGTCGTCTCTAAGCGATTACGCCGCGTGGCGTGAGGTGTCCGTGCTGAAATGCTCGATATAGCGTGCGCCGATCGACGTCACCGGCATCACGATCAGAACGTCGGTGGTGCCGAACTGATGATCGATCACGGCGCCGTCGCCGATCATGGCGCCGATCCGTAGATAGCCTTTGATCAGCGGCGGTAGCGCACGAAGCGCCGCCTTGGTGTCGATGGCATCCGCGGCCATCCGGTTCATCTCGACATAGCGCGACGGATGCGCGCGGGCGCGCCAGGCTTCGGGCGCGCGGGCGTTGTGATGCAGGAACGACAGCGGCAGCGCGAGGCGATCCGGATCGGTGCCTTCAAAACTGGCGCAACCGATCATGACGTCGAACTTGTTCTGTCGCACGTAGCTCCAGATGCCCTGCCACAGCAATTCGACGGTACGCTTGTTGCGGTAGCGCGGCAGCACGCAGGAGCGGCCGAGTTCAAGAAAGCGCAGACCGGCATGGCGCTCGATCATCCCCGACAGATCGAATTCGCTGTCGGTATAGAAACCCCCGTTCTGCATGGCCGCCTCATGGCGTAGCAGGCGATAGGTGCCGACCACCGGCTGCTTGCCGGACAGTGTAGGCTTGGCATCGTGATCGACGACGAGAAGGTGATCGCAGATCTTGTCGAATGCATCCTTGTCGCGGCGTGCCAGCATGGTGGCGGCGTCGGCGATCGCTGTGCCGTTCTTGTAGAATACCTTGTAGCGCAGACGCTGCGCGCGCTTCACGTCGCGCTTGTCCTGCGCGAGGCGAACTTCAAGCGGACCCATCCGGCCCAGAGAAGTCGTGGCGACCGGAATGCCGTTGGCGGGATGGAGATGCAGCGGCGGTTTGAACCAGGTGATCGCAGTCTGTGCGGCGGCGCTCATGTTCTGGGGCCGCAACATCTGCATGAAACCCTGCTTCGGTCGCACCAGTTCGTTGCCGTGCATGGCCATCCCCAACTCAATCGCCTTGTGCCGCAGGCATCACGCGAATCATCGATGCGGCTTATCCGCACCAGACATCACGGGCGCTCAACAGCCGTGTGACGGGCGTGTTGCGGGGGTGTGACAGCGAAGGTGGAGCTGCTAGGCGGCGACGTGCCGCGTCTTGGCGAGTCCCTTGAGGGCTTCGGCGAGCTTGTCGCGGTCCAGCGGCTTCATGAGGAAGCCGTCCATGCCGGCCTCGAAACAGGCATAGCGATCTTCGACCAGCGCGTTCGCTGTGAGGGCCAGGATCGGGGTGCGCCTGACGCGTTGACCGGCCTCGCGCGCGCGAATGCGTTTGGTGGTCTCGATGCCGTCGAGCTTCGGCATCTGGATATCCATCAGGACGAGATCATAGGGCGTGCCTGCGGAATCGGAGGCGAGCCAGGATTCCAGTGCCTCTTCGCCATTGGTGGTCACGACGGGCTTGTGGCCCAGCCGCGTCAGCAACGAGCGCATCAGTAGCGCGTTGATCTCGTTGTCTTCGGCGACCAGGATCGAGAGGCTGGGTGCCATCGCCGCCGTTGATTCCGGTGTGGCCAGATCCCGATCCAACGGATCATCGGCGGCGATTGTCGGTGAGTCCGTCTGTAATGTCAGGCGCGCGGCGAGCGAGGTCGCACGCAGTGGCTTCACCAGATAGCCGGTGAACGCACTCGGCGTTGTGGGCTGCAGCTCATGACGCATCGCCGGCGTGAACAGCACGATCCGTCGCAGCGCGTGCGGAATTGCAGCGTTCGCAAGCTGCTCGGCAGCGTCAGCACCAAGAGCGCGATCGATCATGACGGCGTGCCATGAACGTTCGGGTAGCAGCGCCTGCGCGACGGCGAGATCGGAGACAGTGCAGGTCTGCGCGCCCCATCGCCCGAGTCGCAGGGCTGTGAGCGAAGCTTCGATGGTTTGTGGCGCCACCAGCATCACCGAGAGGCCCGTGAGATCCGGCGGCACGAAGGTCGCGGTGCCGCTGTCGGATGCGGCGAGCGGGATCGATACTTCGAATGTCGAGCCGGCGCCGAGCTCGCTTTGCAGCGTGATGCGGCCGTTCATGCGCTTGACGATGCGCTCGCTGATGCTGAGGCCAAGACCCGTTCCGCCATAGTGGCGCGCAGTGCCCTCGTCTGCCTGTTCGAATTCGCGGAAGATGCGCTGCTGCGCATCCGGCGCGATGCCGATGCCGGTGTCGCGTACCAGGAAAGAGATTTCGTTCGGCCAGATGCCGGGCTCGACGATCAGCGCTACGCCGCCGGTCGCTGTGAACTTGATGGCATTGCCGGCGAGATTGAGCAGCACCTGGCGCAGGCGCGCCGCATCGCCCATCACTGTCAGCGGCAATCGCTCATCGACATAGGCCGCGATTTCGAGATTGCGTGCCTGCGCGCGCGGCGCCAGCAATTCGGTGATGTCCTCGATCAATCCGGCTAGTGCAAAGGGTCGATGTTCCAGATCGATCTTGCCGGCCTCGATCTTGGAGTAATCCAGCAGCTCCTCGATCAGCGACAGCAGCGCATCGCCGGAGGTCTTCACGGCCTTGGCGTAAGTGGTCTGTTCGGGTGTCAGCGGCGTATCGAGCAGCAAGCCGCTCATGCCGAGAATGCCGTTCAGCGGCGTGCGGATTTCATGGGACGCCATCGCGAGGAACCGCGACTTGGCGCGGTTGGCGGCATTGGCATGATCACGGGCTTCACCGAGGGCGCGCTCGGTCTGGGTGCGGTCGGTGACATCGCGGCCGACGCATTGCAACTCGGCGGGCTGGCCCGCATCGATCCGCACCAGACCTTCGCGCCAGGCGATCCAGCGCGGACCGGTCGCCGTGGCGATCTTCTGATCGTGCATGCTGGTGCCGTTCGACTCGTTGGCGATATCGCCCTGCTCCAGCAGCGTGAGTTCGAAGCGGCTGCCGATCAATGCTTCGCGCGATTGTTCCGCCAGCGCACAATAGGCATCGTTGACGAAGGTGATGCAGCCTTCGCTGTTGCGGATCACGATCAGGTCGCCTTGCGCTTCGAACAGGCTGCGCGCGCGCTCTTCGGCTTCCTTCAATTCCCAGTTCCGGTCGACCAAGGCTTCATTATGCGCTGCCAGTTTGCGCATCCGTTTGCCCATGAAGCGCATGCGGATGCTCATGGTGGCCAGGGCGACGCAGGCCAGCGCGAACAGGAAGCTGGCGCCGATCGCAAAAGCGTGCGGGTCGTAACCTGAGTCTTTCGAGGTCGAACCTGAGATGAAACCATAGGCGCCTCCGAAGGCAGCCGAGAACATCACGAAGGAGCGGATGACAAAAGCAAGCCACGGAAAACGGCGCGCGAAGCGGCGGAAGTAGACCTTGATCCGGAAGACACCTTTCGCCACAGATCAGCACTCCGGCTTGTCACATCATGGCTCGCGATTGCACGCGAATACAGGCCGCGATCAGGCGATCGCAGATCTCAGAAACAATGCGGGTATGTTGTTGCCAAGTGCTTGCACGATGGCAGTTTTGAATTTGCCCGCGCAGACATGGTTGATGAAGCGTTAATCCTCTTCTTAGAGGCTGGCCGCTGCCATCCGCGCCGGGCTGCGGCTGTGGGCGCTGACGATCAGCGCTGCGGCGTCGCGCGCCGTGAAGCTGCGAGATTTCACGAAGATCCGGTAGTCGGCGTCGCCCTGTTCTGACAGATAGATAACGGGCTCCGAACTCGCCGATGTCTCGGCAATACCGATGAAACGCGTCGCAGCGGTGACGGGACAGGCATCGGGTTCCGCTGCATCGACATCATCAACTACGACGAAGTCGGCAATCTCGGCGCTATCGACGATCTGCACACGGACGGTTGCCTGCAAGGGATCGCTGGTGAAGCTGACATGCGATCGCGCCTGCCAGGGCATGGCGGCGATCTGGACGGTGGTCTCACCGGTGGAGATGCAGGGATGCGTTCCGCTCACGAGATCGCCGCGGGCGAGAAAGGCTGCCAGCGCCAGGGGAATCGTCGAGGCTAAAATCTTGAAACGCAGCATGACACGGTACTCGCCCTGGCCCCGCAATGCGGGGTTATGGTGAGCAGAGCGTAAACAAAACTCGTTACTATCGCGTTGACGTCCACATCAGGGGCGTTGCCGGAAATTCACGCCGCGCGGCGAACGTCCTCCGCCAGCGCGCGATAAGACAACGCCTCGGCTAGATGCAGCCGCCCGATTTTCTCGGCGCCGTCGAGATCCGCCAGCGTCCGCGCCACGCGCAGCACGCGGTGATAGCCGCGCGCGGTCAGTCGCATCGTTTCGGCGGCATCGCGCAACAATGTCAGTCCCTGGGCATCCGGCTGCGCTACCGTTTCCAGCACAGAGGCCGGCGCGGAGGCATTGGTATGTGTGCCCGGCAATCCCGCCGCCGCATAGCGCATGGTCTGCAGATCGCGCGCGGCGGCGACACGCGCCGCGACTTCGGCGGAACCTTCCGACGGTGGCGGCAGAATGAGATCCGCCGCGGTCACCGCCGGGACTTCGATGCGCAGATCGATGCGGTCCATCAAGGGGCCCGAGATGCGCGCCTGATAATCGGAGGTGCAACGATCGATGCGGCCGCGCTTGCAGGAGAAGCCCGGCTCGAACGCGTGACCGCAACGGCATGGATTCATCGCAGCGACCAGCATAAAGCGCGCGGGATAGGTGACGCGGTGATTGGCGCGCGAGACCGCCACCTCGCCATTCTCAAGCGGCGCGCGCAGCGAATCCAGCACGCGCGGATCGAACTCCGGCAGTTCGTCGAGAAACAGCACGCCTTGATGCGCCAGCGAAATCTCGCCCGGCCGCGCGCGCAACCCGCCGCCGGTGAGTGCGGCCATGCTGGCGGAATGATGCGGTGCGCGGAACGGCCGGCGTGAGGTGAGCGCACCGTCCTTGATCTCGCCGGCCACCGACGCGATCATTGAGACTTCGAGGAGTTCCGCCGGCGATAGCGGCGGCAGGATCGATGGCAGCCGTGCCGCCAGCATGGATTTGCCGGAACCTGGCGATCCCGCCATCAATAGATGGTGGCCGCCGGCGGCAGCGATCTCCAGCGCGCGTTTGGCGCTTTCCTGTCCCTTGATGTCGCGCAGATCCAGCAGCGTTTCCTCACGCGCATGTATCTTCGGCTGCGGCCGCGACAGAACCTGCGTGCCCTTAAAGTGATTGGCGATCTGGATCAGCGACGTCGCGGCGATGATCTGGATATCGGGACTGGCCCAGGCGGCTTCCGCGCCGCAGGCTTCTGGGCAGATCAATCCCTCGTCGCGCGCATTGGCGCCGATGGCAGCCGGCAGCACGCCGGCGACCGGAGCGAGCGAGCCATCGAGACCGAGTTCGCCGAGCACGGTGAAGCCCGTCAATGCATCTGGCGGAATCGCGCCGATCGCGGCCATCAATCCGAGCGCGATCGGCAGATCGTAATGGCTGCCTTCCTTCGGTAAGTCAGCGGGCGCGAGATTGACGATGATCCGCCGTGCCGGCAGCGCCAGACCCGAGGCGACCAGCGCCGCGCGGACCCGTTCGCGCGCTTCGGACACCGCCTTGTCGGGCAGGCCGACGATCAGGAAATTCGGCAGGCCGGGCACGACCTGAACCTGCACGTCGACCGCGCGGGCTTCGATCCCCTCAAAGGCTACGGTGGAAACCCGCTGAACCATGCCGCCCTCATTCGAGATGAGAGCGTAACCTAAGGTTGCTTCTACTTCAAGAACAATCAGTGAACGAAATGTAGCGGTAAAGTATGCTGGTTTTGGCTGAAGTCGGCCATTGGCGTAGAAAATCTTAAACACGTCATGCAAAGCATCCTATGAGCTTCGAGACGAAGACTGGGTGCCCGCAGATGTCAGATCGCTTGTCGATGCCGCCAGACGCTCCGGATGACGCCGACCTGATCGCTGCGCTGAAGGCGCAAATCGAAGTCCAGCAGGCCATCATCGATCAACAGGCTGCTTCGCTGGCGCATAGCCGGAAGATATTCGATCGCTCCTCGGCGGCAGCGCGAATCGGCGTCTGGGAATGCGACCTCTCCGATGAATCGCTGGTCTGGACCGATGTTGTCTATGACATCTTCGATCTACCGCGTGGCTCGACGCCGATTCGCGAGGAGGCGCTCGCCTGTTATCCCGAAGAATCCGTCAGGGAACTGACGAAGCGGCGCAGCAAGGCCATCGAGGATCGCACGGGCTTCAGTCTCGATGCGGAGATCATCACCTTCAAGGGCAACCGGCGCTGGATCAGGATCACGGCCACTGTCGAGTCGGTCGATGGCGTTGCCGTCCGCATCTTCGGCATGAAGCAAGACATCACCGAAGAGAAAATTCTGGCGGATCGCAATCGCTATCTCGCCGAATTCGATACGCTGACCGGCCTCGCCAATCGCAGCCAGTTTCAAACCAAGCTGTCGCTGTTCGATGCGGCGTCGGCCATCAAGGTGAAGCCGTTCGGCGCGCTGCTGTTGATCGATCTCGATGAATTCAAGCCGGTCAATGACTGTTTCGGCCACGCAGCGGGCGATGCCTGCCTGACCGTCGTTGCAAATCGAATTCGCAACATCTGTGCCGGTGCGGAACTGGTCGCACGACTCGGCGGTGACGAATTCGCGGTTCTGCTGGGGCCTCACGCGGAATTCGAGGAAGCCTCGGAGACGGCGCGTGCGATTGTCACGCAGTTGGGACTGCCGATTGATCATCGCGGACAACAGTTGCGGGTTGGCGCATCGGTCGGCATCGCGCTGGCCGATAACTGCACGTCATCGCAATTGGCAGCCATGGCCGATTCGGCGCTCTATGCAGCGAAGGATGCCGGACGTGGCACGTTCCGGATCTACAAACGCGGAGCGGAGAGACGTCAGAGGGACGCCTCATCCGCGGCGTGAGGATAAATTGCTGCGGAATTCCTGCGGCGGTCACTGTCTCAAGATCGCCGCAGGAAAGTCGCAGGACTTCCGCTAGAGATTCATCACCATCGGCTCGGCGATATAGCGGAAGCCGTCGCCCGATTTGACCACATGGCCATAACCCGGCCAGGCAAAGTGATAGGACATCACGGCGGTCTTGTTGGCCGCGAGCATGTCGAGCATCTTCACCCGCGTTGCCGCGGCCATCTTCGGATCGGAATCATAGGCGAACTCCATCCGCGGCTTCTCCAGCAACAGCACCTGATGATGGGTGAGGTCGCCGAGGAACGCGAAGGACTTTCCGTCCGATTGGATCATGAACATGTGGTGGCCGAACGTATGGCCGGGCGCATGCATGGCAGTAACGCCGGGCAGGAACTCCTGGCCGTCCTTGAAGAACACCAGGCGATCCTTCACCGGCAGCAGGTTCTTGCGTGCATGGACGATGAAGTCCTTGAGCGGCGAACCGAGCTTGCCTTCGTCGGTCCAGAACTTGAAGTCTTCCTCGCTGAGATAGACCTGCGCATTGGGAAAAAGCGGCTTGTCATTGGCATCGACGATGCCGCCGATATGATCGATATGGGCGTGCGAGCACACCACGGCATCGATATCGCCGGGCTTGATACCGGCTTCGGCCATACTTTTCTGCAGGCGACCCGTGGTGTTGCCGAACAGTTGCGACGTGCCCATGCCGGTGTCGAACAGGATCAGTCTGTCGCCCATGTTGACGATCGGCGCGTTCTGTTCGAGCACGACATTGCTGCTGCTGAGGAAATTATCCGTCAGCATCTTCTGCACGTCTTCCTTGGGTACGCCGACGAATGTGCCGGAGGGATCGCCGAGCGGCAAAGGTCCGTCGGAGACAACGGTGACTTCCGCGTTGCCTAACATGAAACGGTGGAAGTAGGGCGCCTGTGTGCCGAGCTTTGGTGCCTTGGCCGATGCACTGCCGATGAGGCCGGGAGCGAGGAGATTAGCGCCCAATCCTGCGCCGAGCGAGAGCAGGGACCTTCGCGAAACTTCTGAAGTCATGCGTTTCTCCACTGATATGCTTTTGCTTGCCGCCACATGTAGCGGGCCGCTCGATTGGTCGAGCGTGCATCGGCATGCTGCGCTTGCCGTCCATGACTGGCAAGCAAAAGCAGCAAGCGGAGAATTGCGACAAATGGAATTCAAACTGCTGCGTCAAGTATTGACGCGAGCGGAGTTTACTTCCGCCTTGCTTCGATCACGTCCCAGACCCGCGCCGCGACATCCGGTCCGCCAAGCTTGGCGATGGCGCGAATGCCCGTGGGCGACGTCACGTTGATCTCGGTGAGATTGCCGTCGATCACGTCGATGCCGACGAACAGCAGACCGAGATCACGCAGTGCCGGTCCGACGCGTTCGCAGATTTCGCGCTCACGCGGCGAGAGTTCGGTGGCCTTAGCGGCACCGCCACGCACCATGTTGGAGCGCAAATCGTCTTCAGCCGGCACGCGGTTCACGGCACCCGCGAATTCGCCGTCGATCAGGATGATGCGCTTGTCACCATGCTTCACTTCGGGGAGGAAGCGCTGGATGACCCACTGCTCCTTGAAGGTCACGGAGAACAGATCGTAGAGCGAACCGAAATTCATGTCCTGCGGCAGCACGCGAAACACCGCTGCGCCGCCATGGCCGTGCAGCGGCTTCATCACCACGGCGCCATGCTCGGCACGAAATGCATTGATCTCGTCCTTGTCGCGCGAGATCAGCGTCGGCGGCATCAGATCCGAGAAGCCCATCACAAAGATCTTCTCCGGCGCGTTGCGCACCGAGGCTGGATCATTGACAACCAGCGTCTTCGGATGGATGCGCTCCAGAAGATGCGTCGAGGTGATGTAAGCGAGATCAAATGGCGGGTCCTGGCGCAGCAGTACCACGTCGAAGGATTCCATGGTGGTGCGGGTGGGCTCACCGAGGGTGAAGTAATCGCCTTCGACGTCGCGCACCGACAGCGATTGCACTGGCGCTACCACGTCATTGCCGCGCAGCGAGAGCTTGTCCGGCGTGTAATAGGACAGTTTGTGGCCACGCTTCTGGGCTTCCAGCAACATCGCGAAGGTCGAATCGCCCTTGTGATTGATGCGCGCAATGGGGTCCATCTGGACGGCGACGTTCAAGGTCATGCTGGGGTCCGGAATTGTGGTCGGGAAAGCGAAAATTCAGGTACTGGCGTCGAATGCCGCTAACAGATGGCGTGGCAAATGTCTTGGCGCAATCAGCACGACGTCGAAACGCAGGTCGAATTCTGCATGTTCGGGATGCGCCATCAGCCAGCCCTGGGCGGCATCCATGATCCGGGCCTGCTGACGTGGTGTCACCGCATAGGCGGCCTCGTCCAGGCTGGCGCGGGCCTTCACCTCGACAAAGGCGATCAGGCTGCGTTTCTTGGCGACAATGTCGATCTCGCCATGGGGGGTACGAAAGCGGCGGGCGAGGATGCGGTAGCCCTTGGCCAGCAGCAAAGCAGCGGCACGGCTTTCGGCGGAGAGGCCGGTATTGAACGCGGCAACGCGTTCCGGCGCTGCCGGTCTGGCCGCGGGTTTCGGCGCGGAGACTTTGTCAGTCTTCGCCATCGCCGGAGTCCCTGTGAATCTCCTTGGCGAGCTCCAGCGCGCGGGCATAGACGGCGCGGCGCGGCCGGCCGGACAGTTCGACCGCATGCGCCACGGCATCCTTGACGCTGTCGCGCTGCAACGAGCTGCGCAGCAGGGCATCGAGATCGTCCTCGGTCATGGCCTGCGCATCCGCAGCCGGTGGCCCGATGACGAGCACGAATTCACCGCGGGTCTCCAGCCCATCGGCCTCCTTGGCCAGATCGGCAATCGGCCCGCGATTGACCTCTTCATGCATCTTTGTGAGTTCGCGGCAGATCGCCACATCGCGGTTGCGCATGATGTCGGCGAGATCAGCCAGCGTATCCTGGACGCGGTTGCCGGATTCGAACATCACCAACGTGGCATCGATGGCAGCCAACTCCGTCAGGCGGGACCGGCGCGCCATCTGCCGCGATGGCAGAAAACCCTCGAAGAAGAAACGATCGGTCGGCAGCGCCGACACGGCCAACGCGGCCAGCACCGAGGACGGCCCTGGCAGCGAAATCACATTGAAGCCTGCTGCAGTCACTTCCCGCACCAGTTTGAAGCCCGGGTCGGAAATCAATGGCGTGCCGGCATCGGACACCAGCGCGATCGATGCGCCCTGCGCCAGCTTTTCGAGGATCTTCGGCCGCGCCTGTTCAGCATTGTGCTCGTGATACTGCTTGAGCGTACCGGAGATCCCGTAGCGCTCGGTGAGCCGGCGCGTGATGCGGGTGTCTTCGCAGGCGATGATATCGACGCCCGCTAAGGTCTCCAGCGCGCGCAGCGTGATGTCGCCTAGATTGCCGATCGGCGTGGCCACAAGATGCAGCCCCGGAACAGCTTTCGGTGCCATGAGCAGATGGCCGGAGACCGTGAAGGTCCTGGCCGATGGCGCCGCGGCGTCCGCAGGCGATGAGGAGAGGGGTGTTGCGCGCATGGCGACAATGTAGAGCGAATTGCGCCAAAGGGGGACAGCCGTTTTTCAGACGTTTGGCTGTGGTTCATTCCCGTCGTGCTAATCCGGCCGCGGTGACCGGGTAGAGCCCAACATAAAGCTTTTGTTTTGGTTAACTTATTGCCGACAATATGCCTGAATCCGCGCCTCACACTATATAGTGGGTGACGAGGCGGGCCGATTTCAAACGGCCGAAAGAAGAGAAGTGATGGCGGATCCGTTCGACCCCAAATCCAGGAGCAAGGGAGCGACTTCGGGCGCAACGCGGCGGACGGCTGTCGGCCTGCTGCTGGGTGCGCCGTTGCTCGGAGCTTGCGCGGGTGTGCAATCGACGCTGACCAATGCCTTTGGCACCGGACCCAGTGCGCCATCGGGACCCCCCGCCGGACCGGCGCAGCAGTCGCAAGCCATCGGCACCGGCGGCACGAAAGTCGGACTGATCCTGCCGCTGTCGGCTTCGGGCAATGCCGGCGTCGCCGCGCAGTCGATGAAGAATGCCGCTGAGATGGCACTCGCCGAATTCCAGAACCCCAGCATTCAACTGCTGATCAAGGACGACAATGGGAGCGCGCAGGGCGCGCAGCAGGCCGCCCAACAGGCGCTCGATGAAGGGTCCGAAATCATTCTCGGGCCGCTCTTCGCCCTGTCGGTCCCAGCCACCGCGCAGCTCACGCGCGCGCGCAACGTGCCTGTGATCGCGTTCTCGACCGATTCCAGCGTCGCCGGCCGTGGTGTCTATTTGCTCAGCTTCCTGCCCGAGTCCGACGTCAATCGCATCGTCGATTACGCCGCGGGCACGGGCAAACGCTCCTTTGCGGCGATGCTGCCCGAGAATGCCTATGGCAATGTGGTCGAAGTTGCGTTCAAGCAGGCCGTCGCGCGCAAGGGTGGCCGCGTCGTCGCTTTTGAGCGCTATGGTGCTGACCGCTCCAGCGCAGCACGCAACATTGCCGCATCGCTCACCGGCGCCGACGCGTTGTTCATTGCTGACGACGGCGACGCGGTTGTGGCGACGGCTGATGCCTTGACTGCGGCGGGTGCCAATCTGCGCAACGTGCAATTGCTCGGCACGGGCCTGTGG
This sequence comes from Tardiphaga robiniae, assembly GCF_013359755.1. Classification (GTDB taxonomy): domain Bacteria; phylum Pseudomonadota; class Alphaproteobacteria; order Rhizobiales; family Xanthobacteraceae; genus Tardiphaga; species Tardiphaga robiniae. The sequence goes on from NZ_JABMCJ010000094.1 coordinate 392,036, forward strand.
GACAATCCGCGCGTCTTCAACAGCGCCGCGCTGCAGGGCGGGCTCTATGCCGCGCCGGATCCCGCAGGGTTTCGTGCATTTGCCGGCCGTTATCGCGCGAAATATGGCGGCGATCCCGTGCGTACAGCGACGCTTGCTTACGATGCGGTGGCGCTGGTCGCCGCTTTGGCGCGCACCCAGGGCGGACAGCGCTTCGCACCTGAAACGCTCACCAATCCATCCGGCTTTGCCGGCATCGATGGTCTATTCCGTTTCCGCAGCGATGGCGGCAACGATCGCGGCCTCGCCGTGATGAAGGTCGCGTCCGGTGGCGGTCAGGCCGTGGCGGGCTCACCGAAGAGTTTCGGGGCGTAGCACCTACGCCGCCAGATCTGCCACGACAGCATCAAGCACAGGGAATCCCTCCTGCGTCACGCGCAGGCGGCCGTTCTCTTCCACAACGATGGCGCCTTCCTCGCGCAGGATAGCGATGCGCTTCTCGTCGAGCGCGCGGCCGGACAGCATCTGATAGCGCGCGGGATCGATGCCTTCGGCAAGGCGCAGGCCCATCAGCAGATATTCGTCGGCGCGTTCTTCGCTATTGAGCAACTCATCCGATGTGACACCGTGGCCGTTGTCTTCCACGCGCATTACCCAGGCTTCCGGCCGCTTTTCGGTGGCGATGGCATGTCTGACACCGTCGATGTCAAGGCGGCCATGGGCGCCAGGCCCGATGCCGGCATATTCCTGGCCGCGCCAATAGACGAGGTTGTGTTTGCACTCCGCGCCAGGGCGGGCATGATTTGAAATCTCGTAGAACGGCAGGCCCTGCTGTGCGCAGACTTCCTGCGTCACGTCATAAAGTGCGCGCGCGAGGCCCTCGTCGGGGGTCTTGAGCTTGCCGGCGGCGTGCAACCCGAAGAACGGCGTGCCTTCCTCGATGGTCAGCTGATACAGCGATAGATGCTCGGCGGCTTCCGAGATGGCGAGCTTGAGTTCGTCGGTCCACATCTGCGGGGTCTGGTCGGGGCGCGCATAGATCAGATCGAACGAATACCGATCGAACGCGCTGCGCGCGATGGCCACGGCATCGAGTGCCTCGCGCGCCGTATGCAAACGTCCGAGCGACTTCAGCGACGCATCGTCGAGTGCCTGTACGCCGAGCGACACGCGGTTGACGCCGGCCTCGCGATAACCGCGAAAGCGCGTCGCTTCGACGGAGGTCGGGTTGGCTTCGAGTGATACTTCGACGTCGGAGGCGACGTTCCAGTATTTTCCGATCGAATCCAGAACCGCGCCGACCGTTTGCGGCTGCATCAGCGACGGCGTACCGCCGCCGAGAAAGATCGATGTCACGGTGCGGCCTGGCGTGCGGGCAGCCGTGGTTTCGATCTCGCGTGCAAAAGCGCGCGCGAAACGTACTTCATCGACGGCGTGATGACGGACATGGCTGTTGAAGTCGCAATACGGGCACTTCGACAGGCAGAACGGCCAGTGCACATAGACGCCGAAAGCGTCTTGCTGTGCGTCAGCGGGGTTCAAGGCAGATCTCCGCGAGTTTCACGAACGCCCTGGCGCGATGCGACAAGCCCTCGCCGAGTGGCGGCAACCCGTGCTTCTCGACCGCGGTCATTTCGCCATAGGTGCGGGTGTAACCATCGGGCAGGAATGTCGGATCGTAGCCGAAGCCGGCAGTGCCGCGTGGTGGCCAGACCAGCGTGCCATGCGCATGCGCTTCGACTTCCTCGAGATGACCGTCGGGCCACGCCACGCAGAGTGCCGAGACGAAATGCGCGGTGCGCTTGTCAGGCGAGGTCGCGCCGCGCTCTTGCAGCAAACGCTCGATGCGCGTCATTGCGCCGGTAAAGTCCTTGGACTCGCCGGCCCAGCGCGCCGAGAAGATGCCGGGTGCGCCGTCGAGGGCATCGACGACGAGGCCGGAATCATCTGCGAAGGCCGGCAGTTGCGCGACATTGGCCGCGGCAATCGCCTTGATCGCGGCATTGGCCTTGAAAGTGTCGCCGGTCTCGTCGGGCTCGGCGAGGTCGAGCTCGCTGGCCGACACTGCTTCGATGCCGTAGGGGGCCAAGAGATCGCGCATCTCGGCAAGCTTGCCGGGATTGTGGGTGGCGATGACGAGCTTCCCAGTGATTCGACGATGCATGATGCGAGTCTACGCCTGCTTGATGACTTGCGGAATCACGCGATGGCCATTTTCTGCAGTTCAACCAGACGTCCGACGCCCTTTTGCGCCAGTGCCATCAACTTCAGGAACTCGTCCTGCGTGAACGGCGTCTTCTCGGCAGTGCCCTGCACCTCGATGATGCGGCCGTCGCCGGTCATCACGAAATTGGCGTCGGTGTCGGCTTCGGAATCTTCGGCATAATCGAGATCGAGCACCGGGGTGCCCTGATAGATGCCGCAGGAAATCGCCGCGATATTGTCGCGCAGCACGTTGCCGCCGCCGTTCTTGAACATGTTGCGGTTCTTCATCCACGAGATGCAGTCGGCCAGCGCAACCCATGCGCCGGTGATCGACGCCGTGCGGGTGCCGCCATCGGCCTGGATCACGTCGCAGTCGATGGTGATCTGGCGTTCGCCGAGCGCTTCGAGGTCGACGGCAGCGCGCAGCGAGCGGCCGATCAGGCGCTGGATCTCGACGGTGCGGCCGCCCTGCTTGCCGGATGCGGCTTCGCGGCGGGTGCGTTCCAGCGTGGCGCGGGGCAGCATGCCGTATTCGGCGGTGACCCAGCCGCGGCCCTGGCCCTTAAGCCATGGTGGCAGGCGCTCCTCCAGCGTGGCGGTCACCAGCACGTGGGTGTCACCGAATTTCACCATGCAGGAGCCTTCGGCATATTTGACCACGCCGCGTTCCAGCGACACGGCGCGCAGTTCATCGGGCGCACGACGGCTTGGCCGCATGAGAAAATCCTTCCAAATGTCCAGAGAAGCCTGTTCGCGGTGCTTTTAGGGGCCACAGACCGCAGCGGCAAGGGCGGGGCAGGTTCCACAACCGCAATGGTGCTTGTATCCGGCCCGCCGGAGCGACAGATTAGGTTCTCAAGGAGTACCCTGTGGCCCACCACGATCCGATCGGCCTGATTTCGCCGCATGCCGGGCTCGCCCAGCTCAATGAGCGATCGCGTGAGATCTTCCGGCAGATCGTCGAGAGCTATCTCGCCACCGGCGAACCTGTCGGTTCGCGCAATATTTCACGCCTGATCACGGTTCCGCTGTCGCCAGCCTCGGTCCGCAACGTCATGTCGGACCTGGAGCAGCTCGGCCTCATCTATGCGCCACACACGTCTGCCGGCCGGCTGCCAACCGAACTCGGGCTGCGGTTCTTCGTCGATGCCTTGATGCAGGTCGGTGACCTCACCGAGCCCGAACGGCAGTCGATCCAGCAGCAACTGTCTTCGGTGGGGCGCTCGCAGACGGTGGAAGCGGCGCTCGGCGAGGCGCTGACGCAGCTGTCCGGGCTGACCCGCGCGGCGGCGGTGGTTTTGACCGCCAAGTCCAATGTGCGGCTGAAACACATCGAATTCGTCCGTCTGGAGCCCGAAAAGGCGCTGGTCGTGCTGGTCGCCGAGGATGGCCAGGTCGAAAACCGCGTGCTGACCCTGCCGCCGGGCGTGCCGTCGTCGGCGCTGAATGAGGCGTCGAACTTCCTTAATGCCCGGATTCGCGGCCGCACGCTGGCTGAGGCCCGGTTGGAGCTGGAGACGGCGCTGACCCAGAACCAGATCGAGCTCGATCAGCTGACCCAGAAGGTCATTGCCGCCGGCATTGCCAGCTGGTCGGGTGGCGAGAAGGATGATCGGCAGCTGATCGTGCGCGGCCAGGCCAATCTGCTCGAGGATCTCCATGCGCTGGAGGATCTTGAACGCGTTCGCCTCCTGTTCGACGATCTCGAAGCCAAGCGCGAGGTGATCGACCTTCTCGGCCGGGCGGAGACGGCCGAAGGTGTCCGCATCTTCATCGGCTCGGAAAACAAGCTGTTCTCGCTGTCCGGCTCGTCCACGATCATTGCGCCCTACAGCGATGGCGCCGGCCATATTGTCGGCGTTCTCGGTGTCATCGGCCCGACCCGGCTGAACTATGCGCGGGTGATCCCGATGGTAGATTACGCGGCGCGCATCGTTAGCCGCATGCTCGGCGGCTGACAGATCGGCCGAATCCGGCCGGTTGCGCTTGATTTTCGGCGCTCAAACCCCGATATCCCGCTCAGCAATCCCACCATTTTGGCGTGTTTTTGAGAAGGCAGCGTGATGACTGATTCCAATGGGCAGAACGACAATCAGGACAAGACGGCAGCGGCCGCCGATCCGGTGGTCTCCAAGCCCTACATCATGCCGGACGATCCGGAACCGAATTCGGTCGAGGCCCTGACCAAGGAAGCAGCGGAATCGCGCGACAAGATGCTGCGCACGCTGGCGGAGATGGAAAATCTGCGCAAGCGGACCCAGAAGGAAGTCGCCGACGGCCGCACCTATGCGATCGCCAATTTCGCGCGTGAAGTGCTCGATATCGCCGACAGCCTGCAGCGCGCCCTCGATGCCGTGCCTGCCGACACCAAGGCCGCCGCCGATCCAGGCCTGAAGGCGCTCCTCGAAGGTGTCGAGCTCACCGAGCGTTCGCTGCTCAACACGCTGGAAAAGAACGGCGTGAAGAAGTTCGATCCGTCGGGCGAGAAGTTCGATCCGAACTTCCAGCAGGCGATGTACGAAGTGCCCGATGCCTCGGTGCCCGCGGGCACCGTCGTTCAGGTCGTGCAGGCCGGTTACACCATCGGCGAACGCGTACTGCGCCCGGCGCTGGTCGGCGTGTCGAAGGGTGGGGCCAAGGCGGCGCCTGTAGCGTCGGAGTAAAGCTGCGTAGTAAGAGCTGGATCGCCCGGTCAAGCCGGGCGATGACAGCGAGAGTTAAGCCGCCAGATCGCCTGACTGAATCCGTTTCACGCCGGCTTTGTTCATGTCGGCCCAGGCCTTGGCCAGCGAGCCCTGCGTGTCGATGCCGCGGCAGGCATCTTCGATCACATAGACATCGAAACCTGCTTTTCGCGCATCAAGGGCGGACCACGCGACACAGAAGTCGGTGGCGAGGCCGGCGATAAATACACGCTGCAATTTGCGGGCTTTCAGATAGGCGGCAAGACCGGTGGTGGTCTTTCCGTCAGCCTCGGTAAACGCCGAATAGCTGTCGACGTCCTTGTTGAAGCCCTTGCGCAGGATCAGCTCGGTATGCGGGATCGCGAGATCCTTCGACAGCGCAGCCCCTTCAGTGCCCTGCACGCAGTGATCCGGCCACAGCACCTGTTTGCCGTATTTCACCTCAAGGGTCTCAAACGGCTTCTTGCCGCTGTGGCTGGATGCGAAGGAGATATGGCCCGGCGTGTGCCAGTCCTGTGTCATCACCACATCGGCGAATTTCTTCGCGATGCCGTTGATGATCGGGACGACCTTGTCGCCGTCCTTCACGGCCAAGCTGCCGCCCGGCAGGAAGCAGTTCTGCACGTCGATCACCAGCAGAACGGATGTGCGATCGAGACTGACCTTGCCGGCGGCGGATAATGTTTTGGGAGCTAGGCTGGTCATGGCTACGGCTCCAAGCCCCCCGAGAACCTGACGTCTGTTGAGCATCGCGAAATTCCCCGTACCGAATTGGCCCAGCAAATCAGGTCACGGGGAGATCGTAAAGCGGGCCGTGAGGACGGCCGTGCGTTCTTTAGCGCGGCTCGATACCGTCGCGCACGGCGCGGAAGCGCGGAAACGCCTTGGCCCAATCGTCACGTGGGGCGCTCGCGATAATGCGCATGGTGACCTTGCCGCCGCCGAAGCGCAGCCACTGCACAACGCTGACCGGCGTGTTGTTCTTGCCGCTGACGGCGTCGATACGGGTCTCCCAGCCTGCCATGCCGTCGATCCGTTGCGGCTCCGACATGGTGATGCGGCCTTCGCGCAGGCCGGGAATCGTGCCTGCTGCCTGCTGAGCAAAGCGGCCGCGATCTTCGGCCTTTTCCGGCGCCGAGGCCAGGCTGCCGATCACCATGAAAGGGCTCGTTTCTATGCTGTTCTCGTCAGTCGAGTCGGCAAGCAACAAAGCGGCGCCGGGCGCCAGCGTACGGACAGTTTTGAAGTCGCTCATTTCGGCGACCTTGAACGGCATCAGGCCGAGCTGCTCGGCCAGCGGGACTTCCTTGCGGACCACGGCGGATGAGAGCATCTGGCGCACCGCGTCGTCGGTGTAGATTTTCTGGGCGTTTTCCGGGACCTGCACGGCGACATAGCCGGAGAAGGTCCCGCCGCCGACGATCATCGAATAGCGCCTGACATTGCCGGTCGCGTCCTTGGCATTCTCGATCGTGTAGAAGGCCTTTCCGGCTGTGGTCTCTATGCTTTCCGGCTTCGCGACCATGCCCGCCGGATTGGCCTTGAACGCGGTCTCAACCTCGTTGAAGGCGGCGGCCGGCAGTTCGGTTACAAGCACCTTGACGCCCTGATCGGAGGTCTCGAAGCCGACAAAGGTCTTTGCCGGGGCGAGGCCAACCAGCGGGGCCAGACCCACACGGACACCCGGCGGGAAGACGGGATCAGCCGCCAAAGCGGGGCGGTGGGCGACCGAAATGGCCGTCAGCATGGTCAAGGCGAACAGGGGCGCAGCATGTTTCATGAAAAATCTACTGGGTTTGCATTGAGGCTGTTCGATGGTGCGGGGCTCCGGCCTTGGTCGCCGCGCGCCCGGTCGGAAAGGGCTTTCACGGTTGCCCTGTTCCGCCAACAGATCAAGCCATAAATCCGTTCCCGGCGCGGTCCGCGCCCATCCGTCGCGTATTGGCGAAACAACCGCCAAGGGTCTGTTTCACCAAATATTAATTTCGCGCACCGGTCGTGTTTTCATGGGTCTGGAGTGTGCCAGATGCCTTGCGGCCACCACCCCCCCTCCTATATGAGGCCTACCGTCGCAATATCGCGAATAGTTGATGTTTGGGGGTTGGGAGCGGGGTGCCGTCAGGGCCCAGCCAACCTGCCGCAGAAAAAGGATATGAGAGCATGGGAAAGGTCATCGGTATCGACCTCGGTACGACGAATTCCTGCGTCGCCGTCATGGATGGCAAAACGCCGAAGGTCATCGAGAACGCAGAAGGCATGCGGACCACGCCGTCCATCGTGGCTTTTACCGATGATGGCGAGCGCCTCGTCGGCCAGCCGGCCAAGCGCCAGGCAGTTACCAATCCCGAGCGCACCATTTTCGCGGTGAAGCGCCTGATCGGCCGCCGCTATGACGATCCGACCGTCGAGAAGGACAAGAAGCTCGTCCCCTACAAGATTGCCAAGGGTGGCAATGGCGACGCCTGGGTCGAAGTTGACGGTAAAACCTATTCGCCCTCGCAGATCTCCGCCTTCACGCTGCAGAAGATGAAGGAGACCGCGGAGGCTCATCTCGGCCAGAAGGTCGAGCAGGCCGTCATCACCGTGCCCGCTTACTTCAACGACGCCCAGCGTCAGGCCACCAAGGATGCCGGCAAGATCGCCGGCCTCGAAGTGCTGCGCATCATCAACGAGCCGACGGCAGCTGCGCTCGCTTACGGCCTCGACAAGTCGAAGTCCGGCACCATCGCGGTGTACGACCTCGGCGGCGGCACCTTCGACGTTTCGATCCTCGAGATCGGCGACGGCGTGTTCGAGGTGAAGTCCACCAACGGCGATACGTTCCTCGGCGGTGAAGACTTCGACATGCGTCTGGTCGGCTACCTCGCCGACGAGTTCAAGAAAGAGCAGGGCATCGACCTGCGCAACGACAAGCTGGCCCTGCAGCGTCTGAAGGAAGCTGCTGAAAAGGCGAAGATCGAGCTGTCGTCGACGACCCAGACCGAAATCAACCTGCCGTTCATCACGGCGGATGCCTCCGGTCCGAAGCATCTGACGCTGAAGCTGACCCGCGCCAAGTTCGAAGCGCTGGTCGACGATCTCGTGCAGAAGACCATCGAGCCTTGCCGCAAGGCGCTCAAGGATGCGGGCCTCACCGCCGGTGAAATCGGCGAAGTGGTTCTGGTCGGCGGCATGATCCGCATGCCGAAGATCCAGGAAGTCGTGAAGCAGTTCTTCGGCAAGGAGCCCCACAAGGGCGTCAACCCGGACGAAGTCGTGGCCATCGGCGCCGCCATTCAGGCCGGCGTGCTGCAGGGCGACGTCAAGGACGTGCTGCTGCTCGACGTGACCCCGCTGTCGCTGGGCATCGAGACGCTGGGTGGCGTGTTCACCCGCATCATCGAGCGCAACACGACGATCCCGACCAAGAAGAGCCAGGTATTCTCGACGGCCGAAGACAACCAGAACGCCGTTACCATCCGGGTCTTCCAGGGTGAGCGCGAAATGGCGGCCGACAACAAGCCGCTCGGCCAGTTCGACCTGATGGGCATTCCGCCGGCTCCGCGCGGCATGCCGCAGGTCGAGGTGACCTTCGACATCGACGCCAACGGCATCGTCAACGTGTCGGCGAAGGACAAGGCGACCAACAAGGAACAGCAGATCCGGATTCAGGCATCCGGCGGTCTGTCCGAGTCCGACATCCAGAAGATGGTCAAGGACGCCGAAGCCAACGCTGCCGAGGACAAGAAGCGTCGTGAGGCTGTCGATGCCAAGAACCACGGCGATGCCCTCGTGCATTCGACCGAGAAGGCTCTCGGCGAGCATGGCGACAAGGTTGGTGAGACCGAGCGCCGCGCCATCGAGGATGCCATGAGCGACCTGAAGGAAGCTCTGAAGGGTGATGATGCCGAGGCGATCAAGGCCAAGACCAACACGCTGGCGCAAGCTTCGATGAAGCTCGGCGAAGCGATGTACACCCAGCAGGCCGAGGCTGACGCCAAGCGCGATGCCGAGAAGGATGACGTGGTCGACGCCGAATTCACGGAAGTCGACGACGACAAGCCGAAGAAGTCGGCCTGATAGGCGAGCGGAACGATGACCCTCATCCTGAGTAGCGCGGTGCGCGTCTCGAAGGATGAGGGTTGTTTTTTGTCAGGCGGGCCTTGTTAGGCAAGTTTTGTTAGTGCGGGAGTAGCATCTTCATCGATGCGTTCTTCTGGGATGCTCCTCGGGATGAGGACCAATTTCGGGCGGATCTGACTGATGTCCACCAAGCAGTGTTATTACGAGACGTTGGAAGTCGAGCGCGGCGCGAATGATGCGACCCTGAAGACGTCGTTTCGTAAGCTTGCGATGAAATGGCATCCGGACAAGAATCCAGGCGATGCCGCCGCTGAAGTGAAGTTCAAGGAAATTGCCGAGGCCTACGACGTCCTCAAGGACGGCGACAAGCGCGCGGCCTATGACCGTTATGGCCATGCGGCCTTCGAACAGGGCAATGGTGGCGGCGGTGGTCCGGGCTTCGGATCCGGCTTCGCCTCCTCCTTCTCCGACATTTTCGAAGACTTGTTCGGTATGGCCGGGCAGCGCGGCGGTGGCCGCAGCGGCGGCCGCGAGCGCGGGGCCGATCTTCGCTACAACATGGAAATCACGCTGGAGGAGGCTTACTCCGGCAAGACCGCACAGATCGAGATTCCGGTCGCGGTGACCTGCGAAGCGTGCTCCGGCACCGGCGCCAAGGCAGGAACCAAGCCGAAGGCCTGTTCGACCTGCGGCGGTGCCGGCCGCGTCCGTCAGGCCCAAGGCTTCTTCACACTGGAAAGGACCTGCCCGAGCTGTCAGGGCCGCGGTCAGATGATCGAGGATCCGTGCCCGAGCTGCTCCGGCGCCGGCCGCGTCGAGCGCGAGCGCACGCTCTCGGTCAACATTCCGGCGGGCGTCGAGGACGGCACCCGCATTCGTCTTGCCAATGAAGGCGAAGCCGGCGCGCGCGGTGGCCCGTCGGGCGATCTCTATATTTTCCTGTCGCTGGCCTCGCACGACTTCTTCCAGCGCGATGGCGCGGACCTACATTGCCGCGTGCCGATCTCGATGGTGACCGCCGCGCTGGGCGGCGAATTCGAAGTGCCGACCATCGAAGGCGGGCGCAACAAGGTCAAGGTTCCCTCGGGCACCCAGTCCGGGCGGCGCTTCCGCGTTTCATCGAAAGGCATGCCGGTGCTGCGCTCGCGCCAGACCGGCGACATGTATGTCCAGGTCGTCGTGGAAACGCCGCAGAACCTGACGAAAAAGCAGCAGGAGCTGCTGGCCGAATTCGAGAAACTATCTTCGGGTGCAACGCAACCTGAAGCCGCGGGTTTCTTCACTAAGGTCAAGGACTTCTTCGGAACGCGGACAGGCTCCTAACGTTGGAAGCTTGACCGTTTCTATTGTTGCCTATACCTCTTTATGACGAAATTCTGACGTTCCGCACGTTCCGCGGTCTGCCTGGAAGCGACATGCCTCTGCACTCGTCCGCGCGTACGTTGAAGAAGCCGCTCCGTCTCGACGACGAGGTTCGCTTCCTCCGTTCATGGATCGATAAGCCGCTGCATATGGGTGCCGTGATGCCGTCGGGCAAAGCTCTTGCCCGCACGATGGCGCAATATGTCGACAATGATGCGACCGGTCCGGTCATCGAACTTGGACCCGGCACCGGCGCGATCACCTCTGCGCTGGTTGCGCACGGGGTGGACCAGAAACGTCTGGTGCTCGTCGAATTCAATCCCACCTTTTGCGCACTGCTGCGTGAGCGCTACCCGCAGGCGACGATCGTTCAGGGTGACGCCTACACATTGCGCGATACCCTGTGGGATGTGCTGAAAGAGCCCGCCTCCGCCGTCGTCTCCGGCCTGCCGCTGGTCACCAAGCCGATGCTGACGCGCCTCAAGCTGATCCGCGATGCCTTCGCGGCGATGTCGCCGAACGCGCCCTTCGTGCAGTTCACCTATTCGGTGGCGCCGCCGATCCCCAAATCGCTGCCCGGCGTGTCCACAGAGGCCTCCGAGCGGATCTGGATGAACCTTCCGCCGGCGCGCGTCTGGGTGTATCGCAAACGCTAGTGCCGGCCGCGATCGCGCGGTGGCTTCGCCCCGACGATCGGAATCATGGCTGCGATCAAGATCCTCGTTATTCCAGGCTCGCTGCGCACAGGGTCGCTGAATGCGAAACTCGCGGCTGTCGCCATTGACGCGCTGGTTCGCGCCGATGTCGATGCCACCAGGATTTCGCTCGGCGACTTTCCGCTGCCGATCTATGACGGCGACCTTGAGAGCAATTCCGGCGTACCGAAACATGCGCTCGATCTGAAGCGTATGATATCGGCGCATCATGGTGTGCTGATCGTGACGCCTGAATACAACGCGTCGCTGCCGCCGCTGGTGAAGAATACGATCGACTGGATCTCGCGCGTGGAAGACACGCATGAGAGCAAGGGCCAGGTGTTTCGCGAGCGGCCGTTTGCGATTGCGGCGGCTTCGAATGGGCGGCTTGGCGGTGCGCGCTGTTTGCAGGCCTTGCGGCTGGTGCTGTCGGCGTGTCGCGCGATGGTGATCCCGAACCAGCTCACGCTGGCGTTCGCCGGTGAGGCCTATGACGATATGGACCGGCTGAAACACGCCGCCGACAAGGATGCGATGACGGCGATGGTGCGCCAGCTTATCGATGTCGCGCAGCAGATGAAGTGAGACGAGATGACGTTGCAGACCATTGATCCCCGCGACCGCCTGATCGTCGCGCTCGATTTGCCGGATGTTGACGCTGCCGAAGCGATGATCGCGCGGCTCGGCGACAGCGTGACTTTCTACAAGATCGGCTATCAGCTCGGCTATGCTGGTGGTCTGCCGCTGGTGCGCAAGCTCGCCGATACCGGAAAGAAGGTGTTCGCCGATCTGAAGATGCACGACATCGGCAACACCGTCGCGCGCGGTGTGGAAAGCGTGGCGAAGCTCGGCGCGACCTTCCTCACCGTGCATGGCTATCCGCAGACCATGCAGGCGGCGGCCAATGCCAGCAAGGGCTCGGGCCTGAAGATCCTCGCGGTGACAGTACTGACCTCGTACGACAACGAGGATCTGAAGGCCGCGGGCTATCAACTCGGTGTCAGCGATCTCGTCGCCGCGCGCGCGCAGCAGGCGCAGGCGCTCGGTATCGATGGCCTCGTCTGTTCGCCAGAAGAGGCGGCGAACCTGCGCAAGCATATCAAGCCTGAGATGTGTCTGGTCACGCCCGGTGTGCGCCCTGCGGGCAGTGACGTGGGCGATCAGAAGCGGATCATGACCCCGGCACGCGCGATTGCCGAAGGTTCGGACTATCTGGTGGTCGGCCGTCCGGTAATGGAAGCTGCTGATCCGAAGGCTGCGGCCGAGGCGATCGTCGCCGAAATTACGCAGGCACTGGCGAACACGTAAGAACGGGACAGGGAGAGAGACAGATGGCCAAGGCTTACTGGATTGCACGCGTCGACGTGCACAATATGGACGGCTACAAGCAATACGTGGCCGAGAACGGCCCGGTCTTCAATAAATTCGGGGCCAAATTCCTGGTGCGCGGTGGTCAGTTCGAGGCCAAGGAAGGCACGTCGCGCTCGCGCAATGTTGTGCTCGAATTCAAGGACTACACGACCGCGCTAGCCTGTTACAATTCGCCGGAATACCAGCGGTTGGTCGCGATGCGCAGCCCGCACGGCGAGAGCGATCTCGTGATCATCGAGGGGTATGACGGTCCGCAGCCTTGAGCGGCAGGGCCTTAAGCATGTGTTTGATCTGATTGGTATCTAAGGACTTTAGGTACCGTGGGCGTGTTGCCGCCGTGGCAACGCGCCGCTATACCGCCTTGAGATACTGAGGATCGTTCAATGTCCGATATGAGACTGATCGTTGCTGGCGCCGGCGGCCGAATGGGCCGCGCGCTGATCCGCACCATCTCCGAAACCCCCGGCGCTGTTGTTTCCGGTGCGCTCGAGGCGCCCGGCTCGGAGCTGCTCGGACAGGATGCCGGCGTGCTCGCCGGCCTTCCCGAGAACGGCGTCAAACTCTCGGCCGACCTCTGGACGCTGTCGAAGGATGCCGATGGTATCCTTGATTTCACGGTGCCTGCGGCGACCATCGCCAATGTTGCGATCGCAGCCCAGCGCGGCCTCGTTCACGTGATCGGCACCACCGGCCTGTCGTCGTCGGACAACGCGGTGATCAAGAGCGTGACCGGTCAGGCCATCGTCGTGCAGTCGGGCAATATGAGCCTCGGCGTCAATCTGCTCGCCGCGCTGGTGAAGCGCGTTGCGCAGTCGCTCGATGACGGCTTCGACATCGAAGTGCTGGAGATGCATCACAAGGCCAAGATCGACGCGCCCTCGGGCACGGCTTTCATGCTGGGTCAGGCTGCTGCCGAGGGTCGCAAGATTCCGCTCGAGCAACATTCGGCGCGTGGCCGCGACGGGCTCACCGGCGCGCGCAAAACCGGCGATATCGGCTTTGCCTCGTTGCGCGGCGGTACTGTCGCTGGCGATCATACGGTGATCTTCGCCGGTCCCCATGAACGCATCGAGCTGTCGCACAAGGCCGAGGATCGCATGATCTTCGCCCATGGTGCGCTGAAGGCGGCGATGTGGGCGCATGGAAAAAAGCCAGGTTTGTACTCGATGGCTGACGTGCTCGGCCTTGGTGAAATGTAAGAAGAACGAAACGGAATTCTCGATGAACGAACGTCTTCTCGTCCTCGTCCGTCATGGACAGAGCGAATGGAATCTGAAGAACCTTTTCACCGGCTGGAAAGATCCTGATCTCACCGAGAAGGGCGTCGCAGAGGCCAAGGAAGCCGGCCGCAAGCTGAAGGCGCAGGGTCTGACCTTCGATGTCGCGTTCACCTCGGCGCTGACCCGCGCGCAGCACACGCTCAATCTCGCACTGGAAGAGATGGGCCAAACCGGCCTGCCGATCACGAAACATCTGGCGCTGAACGAGCGCGATTACGGTGATCTCTCCGGCCTCAATAAGGACGACGCCCGCGCCAAATGGGGCGAGGAGCAGGTCCATGTCTGGCGTCGTTCCTATGACGTGCCGCCGCCCGGTGGCGAGAGCCTGAAGGATACGCTGGCGCGCACGCTGCCGTATTTCGTGCAGGAAATCCTGCCCTGCGTGCTGCGCGGCGAACGCACGCTGGTAGCGGCCCACGGCAATTCGCTGCGTGCCCTGATCATGGTGCTGGAGAAGCTGACGCCGGAAGGCATTCTCGCCCGCGAACTCGCAACCGGCGTGCCGGTGATCTATCGGCTCAATGCCGATGCGACGGTGGCGTCGAAACTCGATCTGGCGGGTTGATCGACGCGCTCGGTTGCGTGGCGCGGCTAGCGCGCCATCGCAGCCGACACGAAATCCGAGATCGCATCGAGAAAGACGTCCGGCTTCTGCAATTGCGGGACATGCGCGCAGCCCGGAAGCACGATCAGCCGTGCATCAAGTAGTCCGGCAGCAAGCTCTCTGGACATCGGTGGTGGCGTCGCTTCATCGTGCTCGCCGACCAGCACCAGCACCGGCACTTTGACGGTCCCGATCTCAGGCCGGAGGTCCAGCGTCGCCAGGGACTCGCAGGCACTCTGAAACACGCCGGGATCCGTGCGCAAAAAGGCCTCGCGGCGATCGCGCATCAGCTCCGGGTTCTGTTCCTGAAATTCAGCGGCGAACAAGCGTCGCATCGCGACATCGGTAACCGCCGGCAATCCCTTGGTCGATGCTGCCGTCGCCATGTTGCGGAACGCCTCGCGGCCGGATTCGGAAAACGCTGCGCCGCAATCGGCGAGAACCAGACGGCCTGCAATGCCGGGATGGCGGATCGCCATCTGCAAGGCAACGAAACCGCCATAGCCGTTACCGAGCACGATCGTGTCCGCGCCGTCGCCGCAGTCCCTGACGGCTTCCGCCACGCGGTCCGCTACGGCCGCCAGTCCGCCGCTTACGGCGTCTGATCCCCCAAAACCCGGCAATTCGGGAACGATGACACGGTGGGTCTTGGCCAGCGACGGCACGATGCTGTCGAAGCTTGCCCGGTCAGACAGCAGCGAGTGAAGCAGCATGATGGCCGGTCCTTCGCCGAATTGCGCTGCATTGACGGTGCTGTTTGCCAAGCGCCGATCTGCCATTTTTGCCTCTCCCGTCAAAAGCTTGCAGCCCGCAGCCTGGTCGGCTGTTGCATCCGCCTGTCCTGTTGTGTCCCGGACCGGAGCCTAAAAGCAAGTCCTCGATCGCGCAAATCTGACTTGACGTGATATTTCACGAGATGCATCTTTGTCGGAGAATCAGAGGAAATATCCGTGCTTCTTCGAGATAACGTCTACAACAGCCTCAGGTCTGATATCCTGATGTGTCGCTTTTTGCCAGGCGATGATATGCGGGAGCAGGAGCTGGCGGTGCGCTATGCGGTCAGCCGCCAGCCCGTACGTGAGGCTTTGCTGCGGCTCGAGCGCGAGCATCTCGTGACGGTGCAGCCGCGCCAGGGTTATCGGGTCAATCCGATCTCGATCTCGGACGCCCGGGACCTGTTGCGGTTTCGCTATGCGGTCGAGCCGGCCTGTGTGTCGGAAGCGATCGAGCACGCCTCGGACAACATCCTGCGCGGATTGGACCAATACAGGTCGTTCGACGGCTCGGCGGAAGATTTCATCGATTATAACCGCGCCTTCCATATCGCGCTGGCACAGGCGTCCGGCAACCGGCGCATGGCGTCGGCCGCGCGCGATCTGATCGAACAGGCCGACCGGCTGGTGCGTATCAGCATCGCCAACGTCAAGGGCCGCGATCACATGCAGCTCGTGGGCGAGCACGTCAGCCTGATCGACGCCATGCAGCGCCGCGACCAGCGCGGCGCGGCGCGCATCATCAAGGCTCACATCGAGAAAACAGAAAAGCGCGTGCTGCCTGCCTTGGCGCGTAACGCGATCATCGTCGAAGGGAGAGATCTATGAACATTCCAACAAAAACAGGCTCCATCGATGTCGAGATCCACGGCAATTTCGTAGACGGCCGCGAAGTCGAGGCCGGCAACGGCGAGATGATCGATGTGCGCAACCCGGCCACGGGCGACGTCATCGCACGAATTCCCAATTCGACCGCAGCCGATATCGATCATGCCATGAAGAGCGCGCGTGCGGCGTTCGAAGGGCGCGCCTGGGGTGGCATGGATACACGTGCCCGTGCGCGCCTGATCAATAAGCTCGCCGATGCGTTCGAGGCCAACCTAGACACGCTGTATCGGCTGGAAACGTTGAACAACGGCCGTCCAGTCAACGAGACACGTGCGCAGCTCTCGCGCCTCCCGGACTTCTTCCGCTACTTCGCGGGCGTCGCCCTGGCGCGGCGCGATTCCGTCATTCCGGTTGAAGGCGCGTATCTCAACTATACGCTGCGCACGCCGATCGGGATCGTGGCGAACTGTACGCCGTTCAATCATCCGCTGATGATCCTGTGCAAGTCGCTGGCTGCCGTTCTGGCCACCGGTTGCGTGACGGTCGTGAAGCCCTCGGAATACACGCCCCTGACCACGCTGAAGCTCGCGCAGATCTTCACCGAAGCCGGCCTGCCGCCGGGCGTATTTAATATCGTGCTCGGCTACGGCCCGAGCGCCGGCAAGATGCTGTCCGAACATCCCGATATCAACAAGCTGGTGTTGACCGGCGGTACCGAAGCCGGGCGCATCGCCGGTGCTTCGGCAGCGAAAGTATTCGCGCATCAGACGATGGAGCTTGGCGGCAAGACGCCTGTCATGGTGTTCGACGATTTCGATGTCGATCAGGCAGTGAACTACGCTGCCTTCGGTGCCTTCATCGGTGCCGGCCAGACTTGCGTCTGCGCTTCCAGGCATATCGTGCAGGCCTCGATCTACGACGAGTTCGTAGCGAAGCTGCAGGCCAAGACGAAGTCTATCCGTATCGGCGATCCGTTCGATCCCAACACGCAGCTCGGCCCGGTGATCTCGGCGCGCCAGCGTGACCGCGTACTGTCTTATGCGCGTTTCGGTCACGAGGATGGCGCCCGGCTGGTTGCTGGTGGCGTTGCGGCAAAGATAGCCGGTCACGAAAACGGGTTCTTCGTGGAGCCCACGGTGTTCGCGGATGTTCGGTCGGACATGCGCATCTTCCAGGAAGAGGTGTTCGGTCCGTTCACCTCTGTCACGCCGTTCAAGGACGAGGCCGATGCGTTGCGTCTGGCCAATGATTCCCCGTTCGGACTTGCAGCGGCGATCCGCACCCGTGACGTCGCGCGCGCACATCGCGTGGCCGGCCGCGTCAAGGCGGGTATCGTCTGGATCAACGATCATCATCGCCTCGATCCTGCATCGCCCTGGGGCGGCGTGGACGACAGTGGCATCGGCCGTGAATGCGGCACCGAAAGCTTCGATGATCACTTCAACACCAAGAGCGTGATGGTGGCGACGGGCGATGGCCCGTTCGACTGGTATCGCGACACGGCGGGGCAGAAGCGACTGAACTAGAGCAAAGCGATCGCCAACAGATCCCCCACAGAGGGACGGCGCTAATCGATATGGAAACAAACAGGGAGAGACGACGATGCCGACATCAGTAAATGCGGGCGGCCGGTTGGACCGGCTGCCGATCGGACCGTTCCACTACCGCATCATGACGTTGATCGGGATTGGAATGTTCTTCGACGGCTTTGACATCTATATCGCAGGAACAGTGCTGGGCGTGACGCTCAAGAGCGGCTTCTCAACACTCGCGGAGAATGCGCTGTTCATTTCGGCGACGTTCTTCGGAATGATGCTCGGCTCGTTCGGCACCGGCTTTCTCGGTGATCGCTACGGCCGTCGGTTCTCCTATCAGTTCAATCTGCTGCTATTCGGCGTAGCATCGCTCGCGGCGGCATTCGCGCCAAACATGACCATCCTGATCCTGTGCCGCTTCGTGATGGGTCTTGGGCTCGGTGCTGAAAACGTGGTCGGCTACTCGACGATGACCGAGTTCGTTCCCGCGCGTTCGCGCGGCAAGTATCTGGGGCTGATGGCCGTCTGCGTCGTTAGTGGCCTGCCGGTGGCGCTACTGGTGGCCTCGTTCGTGGTGCCGATGTTCGGATGGCGCGCCATGTTCGTGCTCGGCGGCATCGGTGCGCTGGTGGTCTGGTACATGCGCAAGAACCTGCCCGAGTCGCCGCGCTGGCTCGAGGCCGTCGGCCGCCGCGAGGAGGCTGAGGCGCTGATGCAGAAGATCGAAAGCGAGGCTGCCCAGGGCAAGCCGCTGCCGCCGGTGACCACGGTCCCGACCGTGCAGGCGTCCGGCCAGCTGTCGTCGCTATTCGCGCCCCCACTGCTGTCGCGTATGATCGTCGGTTCGATCTGCCTGATCACCATCAACACATTGCTGTATGGCTTCGTGACCTGGCTGCCGGTGTTCTTCATCAAACAGGGATTGAGTGTCGCCACGTCGTTCAGTTACTCGCTGCTGATGGCGCTGGGTGCTCCGGTCGGCTCGGCTATCGGCGCGCTGACGGCCGACCGTTGGGGCCGCAAGCCGACCATCATCGGTTCGTCGCTGATCGCGGTGGTGTTGGGCATCATCTATCCGATGATTTCCGATCCGCTTCTGCTGCCAGCGGTCGGTTTCGCACTCACGATCCCGATCTATGTGCTGGTTGCGCTGCTGTTCGGCATCTATATCCCCGAACTGTTCCCCACCGAAGTGCGATTGCGGGCGTCGGGGATCGTCAACACGCTGGGGCGCGGCGCAACCATCGTGACGCCGTTCTTGGTGGTGACCCTGTTCGAGGCGCGCGGCGTTGCGGGCGTAATGGCGCTGATGATCGGATTGCTGGTGCTGCAGATCATCACGGTGTGGGCGTTCGGCATTGAGCCACGGAACCGCAGCCTTGAAGAAATGAAGACCGACGAATCCTCAGCGCCCGTGCTGAAGGAAGCGTCTTAGTCGTTCGTTCAGTCCAATGGGTCGCAGGAAACTGCGGCCCGTTGCTGTTAATTCGCTCCCACCTGTCCCGCTTCCCAGCCGATCATGGCCTGCTTCCGTGTAATGCCCCAATGATAACCCGTCAGTGCGCCGGATTTACCGAGCGCACGGTGGCACGGCACCACGAAGGAAATCGGGTTCTTGCCCACGGCCGCGCCGACGGCGCGTGAGGCCTTCGGGTTGTCGATCTTGCAGGCGATATCCGAATAGCTGACCGCACGACCCATCGGGATCTTCAGCAGCGTTTCCCAGACGCGGACTTCGAAATCCGTCCCGATCAGCACCACCCGCAACGGCTGGTCCGGGCGCCACAGCTTGCTGTCGAAAATTCGCTGCGCCAGTCCGGCCGTGCCGGGAGTGTCCTCAATCAATGTGGCCGCCGGCCAGCGCCGACTCATGTCGGCGAAAGCGCGCTGTTCGTCGCCGGGATCGGAGAAAGCGAGACCCGCAAGGCCGCGGTCGCTGGCGATCACGATGGCTGTGCCGAACGGCGAGGGATGGAAGCCGTAGCGCAATTCCATACCGGCGCCGCCGGTTTTCCATTCTCCTGGCGACATCGCTTCATGGGTGACGAACAGATCGTGCAGCCGGCCCGGGCCCGACAGGCCGGAGTCGAGCGCCGCATCGAGCACGCTGGCGGAATCGCGCAGCAGGTGCTTGGCATGATCGAGCGTCAGCGCCTGCATGAACGCTTTCGGTGTCAGTCCGGCCCAGCGGCGGAACAGGTGGTGCAACTCGTCCGGCGTCACGCTCGCGGCGTCAGCCACGGCCTCGATGTTCGGCTGGTCCCGCCACTGCGAGTGCATGAAGCCGATGGCACGGCGTACGGAATCGTAATCGCGCAGGGCTGCGTCGCGCTGGCCCGGCTTGATCGGGCGATGCTCAGTCATCGCTAGGTCTCTGGCAAGATTCATCATGATATCGATGTAGGCCTGCCCCGACGCGCAAACCACCCGTTTCCCGATGGATCATCAGTTCACCGGATTATAGGTCGGGCCGCGTTTGGCGGCCTGGAGCGCTTCCATCAAGGCTTTGATGAAGCTTGCCTTTTCCTCTGCGCCGAGGAACCGTGCGATCGACACTCGACGGCCGCGCGACACCAGAAAAAGCTGCTCGATGCCGAATTCGGCGTGGCACACCTGATCGATCTGCACCCAGAGCGGATTGAATGCCCATTCCACGACGTCGCCTGATGGGCTGACCCGGCGCACACGGATTTCCGACGGCGTGACCGTGATCTCTTCGGTGGCCCTGGCGCGTCTGTCGTAGATCTTGAAGGCGATATAGATCGCCAGCAGGTCGAGGCCGAAAAAGCCGAGCACCGGCCAGGCGCCCATTAGCAGAAAGGCCATCCCCGCGCCGAACGAGACCATGCTGATGAAACCCATGAGCATGAGGAAGCCCTTGCGACCCAGCGCGTGATGCGGACGCAGCAGCGCGCTGAACAGCATCGGTTCCTGCGGGACGTCAAAGTCGTTGCCTGATGTCATGGTCCCTCAGTATATCCCTTTGATGCCGAAAATCACCCGCAAGCTCCCCGCCAGCGCGAAGCCCAGTCCTGCAAAGAAGGTTGTAGCGAAAGCGGTCAAGGCACCTGCGAAGATAGCCAAGCCGAAGCCCATCAAGTTGAAACCCATCAAGTTGAAGCCTTGGACCAAAGCCCAGGTCCATGAAGCCTTCTCGCGCTTCCGCAAGGCTAATCCCGAGCCCAAGGGCGAGCTCGAACATCTCAATCCCTACACATTGCTGGTCGCCGTGGTGCTGTCGGCGCAGGCGACGGACGCCGGAGTCAACAAGGCGACGCGTGCGCTGTTTCCCATCGCCGATACGCCGCAGAAAATGATCGATCTCGGCGAAGAGGCGGTGCGGGAGTATATCAAGACCATCGGCCTCTACCGCACCAAGGCGAAGAACGTCATCGCGCTGTCGGAAAAACTGATCCGCGAATTCGGCGGCGTCGTGCCGCGCACCCGCGCCGAAATCGAGTCACTGCCGGGCGCCGGGCGCAAGACCGCCAATGTCGTGCTCAATATGGCGTTTGGCGAGCACACGATGGCTGTGGACACCCATGTCTTCCGCGTCGGCAATCGCACCAATATGGCGCCGGGCAAGAACGTACTGGACGTCGAACTCGAATTGGAGCGGGTGATCCCGCACGAGTTCATGCTGCATGCTCATCATTGGCTGATCCTGCACGGCCGCTATACGTGTCTCGCGCGCAAGCCGCGCTGCGAGGTGTGTCTGATCAACGATCTGTGCCAGTGGCCGGAGAAGACCGTGGTCTAGGCGACCGGCACCTTCGTCACGCGACCTGGCTCGATCAGCTCCGGTCGTGGTCCGCTCAATCGCTTGTGCATATGGACCATGAAGGTCATGCCGAATAGCGGCGTGGCCAGGTTGACGATCGGGATCGAGACGAAGGCTGCGATAAACAGCCCGGCGGTGAACACCGTCGCCGCATGCTGCTTGCGCATCACCTTGGCGTCCGCCGGCGAGCGGAACCGCATGGCGGCCAGCTCGAAATATTCGCGGCCGAGCAGCCAGGCTGTGGCGATGAAGAAGACAACGAAACCAATGCCGGCGAAGAACACGAAGGGCAGCGCGACCAGATAGACCGCGATGGTCAGCAGCGCGGTCTTGCCGCCTTCGGTGATGGCGAGCCCGAACGGCAATGCGACGCCGACCCGCTCGGCGGGATAGTGCTCGCGCTCGACGATATCGGCAACATCATCGACGAACACGCTGGCGACCAGTGATGTAATCGCCGGCATCAGAAAGATTGCGCCGGCGACGACGCCGAGACCGGCGGCAATCGACAAGATCCAGGACAGCACATTGATCATCGTGTGGTAGTCCGACCCGATCGTGCTTTCGGCCCAGACGCCGCCCGAAGTGGCAGCCCAGTTCAACAACCGCTGCATGCCGACCGCCAATACGGTGATTAAAACCAGGGCAAGTCCGATCGACTTCCACAGGATGCTGCGCATCGGTGGTGAAAGAATTTGCGATAGCGCCTTGGCGGCAGCGACAAGCATCCGATTTTCTCCTTGCAATCACGAAGACGTAACCCTTGCGAAGTTGTCAGACAAGTGCAGCGCAGCATCGACTTCTTCACTGGACGGATAAATAGAAAGAGGTAGTCTCAAGAAAAACAATCATCAGGGAGGACGACGTCTTGATCACCAAGGGTACCCGTGCGCTTGTTTTCGCCACTGCCGCTTCCGGCTTGTTTCTGACCGCAGCGCCCGCCTTCGCGCAGCAAAGCATCACCGTCTGGTTCAGCAAGGGGTTTTATAAGTCTGAAGATGAATCGCTGCTGGCGGCGATCAAGAAGTTCGAAGACAAAACCAAGATCAAGGTCGAACTCTCGCAATATGCCATTCAGGACATGATCCCGAAGACCGTGGCCGCATTGGATTCCGGCACGCCGCCAGATGTCGCTTATGCCGACACCTACGATGTGCAGGCATCCGGCAAATGGGCCTTCGAAGGCAAGCTGGAAGATATCACCGACATCCTAAAGCCGATGATGGATAAATTTGCGCCGAACACGGTCGAGACGGCCTATCTGATGAACGGTCAGACCAAGAAGAAGGCGTATTACGGCTTTCCGCTGAAGCAGCAGTCGATGCATGTGGAGATCTGGAGCGATCTGCTCGAGCAGGCCGGCTACAAGATCAGTGATATTCCCAAGGACTGGAAGGGCTATTGGTCGTTCTGGTGCGATAAGGTCCAGCCGGCCTATCGCAAGGCGTCAGGCAGCCGTGCCTATGGTGTCGGCCAGCCGATGGGCGTGGAGTCCACGGACTCGCTGCAATCGTTCTACACCTTCATGGATGCCTATAACGTCAAGCTGGTGGACGACGATGGAAAGCTTCTGGTGGACGATCCCAAGGTCAAGGAAGGTCTGATCGGCGCGCTCAGGGACTATACCGACACCTATATCAAGGGCTGTACGCCGCCATCCTCGACAACGTGGAAGGACCCCGACAACAATGTCGCCTTCCACAACAAGAGCATCATCATGACCCACAACTTCACGATTTCGATCGCGGCGAAGTGGTTTGAGGATTCGCAGAACCAGACGCTGACGCCGGAGCAGCGCGCGGCCGGCAAGAAGGCCTATGAGGAAACCATCGTCACTGCATCGTTCCCGCTGAAGCCGGACGGCACGCCGATCAAGTATCGCTCCGACGTGAAGACGGGGATGATCTTCTCGCAGTCGAAGAACAAGGCGGGCGCCAAGGAGTTCGTCAAGTTCCTGATGGAAGAAGAAAACCTGGGCCCCTATGTCGAAGGCGCGCTCGGTCGTTGGTTCCCGGTGACCAAGGCTGGACAGGCAAGCCCGTTCTGGCAGGCCGACAAGCATCGCAAGGCGGTCTACACCCAGTTCACGGGAGGCACCTCGTCGTTCGATTTCGTGAAGAACTACAAGTTCACGATCCTCAATAACGAGAACGTCTGGGCCAAGGCGATGAACCGCGTGGTCAGCGAGAAGGTGCCGGTCGAGAAGGCCGTCGATGAGTTGATCGCCCGCATCAAGGAAATCGCGGGTTAGTCCGAGACAAAGCCGGCCGCCCCTCGCGGCCGGCTTTTGCAATGGTGTACAGCATGGCCACGATCACCTATCCCGCTCCCGCCGATACGCTGCCACGCCGGCCATGGTCGGCCCGCCTGACGACGCCGCAGGTCTGGGGCGTCGTGATGATCGCGCCCTATCTGCTCGTGTTCGCCGCCTTCGTGGTCTATCCGATCGGTTATGGCTTGTGGCTGGCGCGGCACCCGGCGAGTTACGTCGCGCTCTATAACGATCCGGTATTCGCGCGCGCAGTCGTCAACACGCTGATCTTCCTGATTATCGGCATCAATGTGAAGATGCTGATCGCTCTGTTTCTGTCCGGCTTCTTCGTGCAGTCACGGACATGGATACGCTGGCTGTCGGTACTGTTCATCCTGCCTTGGGCGGTGCCGTCGATCCCGACCATCCTGTCGGTGCGCTTCATGTTCAATCCCGAATGGGGCGTGATCAATAATCTGATCTTCAAGTTTACCGGCGAGGATGGGCCCAACTGGCTGAACGATCCCGCTATCGGCCTGACGCTGGCGATCATGGTGCACATCTGGAAGTCGCTGCCGTTCTGGACGTTGATCCTGATGACAGGGCGTCTGGCGATCTCGACGGACATGTTCGAAGCCGCCGATGTCGACGGCGCCAGCTGGTGGCAGAAATTCCGCTTCATCACCTGGCCGTCGATGCAGACGCTGTATCTGACCTGCACGCTGCTTTCGATGATCTGGACGCTCGGTGACTTCAACAGCGTCTATCTGTTGACGGGAGGCGGGCCAGCGGATCTCACTCATGTTCTGTCCACATTGGGGATTCGCTATCTCCGCCTCGATCAGCTCGACATGTCGATGGCATCTATCGTTTGCGCGATGCCGCTTGTGCTGCCGTTGGTCTATTTCATGATGAAACGGCTCTCTCGATGAAGAGGTTCACCCGATGAGAGTGCCAACGCTACGAGAAGTCGGCACCGAAGCGCGGCTGCTGCTGATCGGCATTCCCGTGCTGATCTGGACGTTGATTCCGATCTACCACATGTTCCTGTTCGCGATCTCGCCGAAGCAGGATGCGTTCGCGGGCAAGCTGTGGCCCGACCATCCGACGCTGAACAATTTCAGAATCGTGTTCAATCAGCAGCACTATTTCCTGCGCGATTTTTGGGCGCAGTTCCTGAACTCGGTCGTCATTGCGGTGGCGGTCGGTGCGCTGACGCTGGTGATTGCGACATCGGCGGCCTTTGCGATCAGTCGTCTGCGCGTCCGCGGCGGTCGAACGGTGATGAACATGGCGCTGTTCACCTATTTCATTCCCGCGGCATTCCTCGCGGTACCGATGTATCGCACCATGGGCAATTACGGTCTGCTCAACAATCACTGGTCGCTGATCCTGGCGATGGTGACCATTGCTTCGCCCTATGCGATCTGGGTGCTCAAGCAGGCGTCGGACAAGCTGCCGCTCGAGCTCGACGAAGCCGCCATCATGGACGGCGCAACGCCGCTGCAACTGTTTCGCATGGTCTATGTGCCGCTGATGTTGCCGTCGCTGGTCGCGATCGGCACCTATGCGCTGCTGCTCGCCTGGAACGAATATCTCTACGCCTTCCTGCTGCTGTCCAAGGATACCGAGATCACGCTACCCGTCGCGCTCGGCAACTTCCTGGCCGCTGATGACTCGCCCTGGGAATTGCTGATGACCACGGGCTTTATTTACGCGCTACCACCAGCCGCAGTGTATTACGCCTTTCGGCGCTACATGGTCGGCGGACTCACAGCCGGCGCGGTCAAGTCTTGAAGTGGCGGATCAGGCGATAAGCCTGATCCGAGGCCTGCTCACGTCTTCGTCAGCCACTTCCGCTTCCGTGTCAGTCGTCTCAGGAATGAGCGTCGGCGTGCCGAAGACGTCCGGAAATGGATCGAAAGTGCCCGCCACCTCCCGGAGCGGCTTTTGTTTGTCGGCCCAATGCAATGCCGTGTAATCGAATCCGAGTTCAATGGTCGGCTTCACCACTTCGAAATAGGGCGAGATATCGAAATCCCTGGGCATATACAGCGATGAATCGCGGATGTGCAGAATCTCGCGACGGGCCTGGCGGCTACCGGCGCGGGTGATTTTCGGCAGAATCGGATAGCGCACGGCATCGAAAGCCTGCGCGATCAATGCCGAGCAGATGATCTTGGTGGGATCGCCGGAGCCGAAAGCGATCATGCGCCGCCGCCAGCGCTGCGGTATTGGCAGCGGGATCAGGAAGCGCATCAGGTCGAGAATGTTCTTGGTGTCGTAACCAAAGCCAATCCGGTTGATGGCGTAGCGACACACAGTGGTGCGGTCCTCGTAGGACAGACCGACCGGGCGGCACAGGCGGGTGTGGAACGGATAATATTTCGACAGCGGTGCCGAGGTGACACCTTCGCCGATATTGGCCTCGATCAGCACATGGGGCTCGCCGTTCGGCTCTGCAGCACCATTGATTGGGCCGACATAGAGCGCGGCATGCGACCAGGTCGATTGCGTGAGATATTTGATGATGCCAGAGACGCGGTTGTTGCCTTCGACCAGCAGCACGTCACCTTCCTCGATGATACCGCGCAGGCGTTCGGGGTCGCTCGGCGTGAATGGCTCGTAGCCGGGCAGCTCCTTCTGCAGATATTTCGCGATCAGTTTCCCGACCGTATCGAGCATGAGGCCCATGATCGTGACTCCCCCAGCGCGGTTCATGTCGACCGCTTTCCCTGGCTCCATCATGGTCGAGAGCCATTGCAATTTGGTTCATGCCCGCGCGGCGCTGGTGACGATTCATTCACCACGACGGTTGCCGCACACCCTCGAATACGGCAAGGTTCGCGAGACGTTCTCATGCATCATAAAATTTCGGAAACCATGTCATGACGATTTCACGCCGAGATTTCCTGTCGGCGTCCGCAGCATTGACACTTGTGCCGCTGTTCGGCGCAAGGACATTGGCCGCGTCGCTGCCGCGGGATGCTGACATTGTCGTGATTGGCGCGGGCGCTGCGGGCATCGCTGCGGCGCGTCGCATCCAGGCGGCCAATCGCAAGGTGATCGTGGTCGAGGCCTCCAGCCGGATTGGCGGACGGTGCATGACAGACGCGACAAGTTTCGACGCCCCGTTCGATCGCGGCGCGCGCTGGCTGCACACGCCTGAAACCAACGCGATGGTGAAGCTTGCCCGGCCGGTGGGAATTGATGTCGCGCCATCGCCGCCGAGCCAGAAGCTGCGCATCGGCCGTCGCAATGCCCGCGCCGGCGAGACCGAAGAATTGCTCGCCGCGGTGGTGCGCGCCAATCGCGCCATCGACGAGGCAGCGCGCCGTGCCGACATCTCCTGTGCCGCGGCGCTGCCGAAGGACCTCGGGGACTGGGCTGGCACGATCGATTTCGTGCTCGGGGCCTATGCGACCGGCAAGGACCTCAAGGATCTCTCGACGCTGGATCTTTCGCGCGCGCAGGATCGCGCCATCGACGTTGCCACGCGCCAGGGGCTCGGCGCGTTGATGGGTAAGCTCGGTGAGGCCGTTCCGGTGGCGCTGTCGACGCCTGCGACGCGCGTGACCTGGAGCGGACGCGACATAGGCGTTGAGACGGCGTCAGGGCGCGTTGCGGCGCGGGCGGTGATCATCACCGCATCAAGCAATGTGTTGTCGTCGGGGACAATCAAGTTCACGCCGGAACTGCCAAAGCGGCAGCTCGACGCGGCGGCAAAACTCAGCCTCGGCAGCTATGACCGTATCGCGCTACAGTTTACTGGCAATCCGCTCGGGCTGGGTCGCGATGAGCTGATGGTCGAGCAAAGCACGAGCACACGTACCGGTGCACTGTTTGCGAATATTGGCGGGTCATCGCTGTGTACCGTCGATGTCGCGGGCGCATTCGGCCGCGACCTTGCAACTCAGGGCGAGGCCGCGATGGTGGCTTTCGCCGTTGAATGGCTGACGAAGCTGTTCGGCTCCGATATCAAACCGGCGATCAAGCGTTCTGCAACGACGCGCTGGGATGCGATGCCATTCGTGCTCGGAGCCATGTCGGGGGCCGCACCGGGTGGCCAGGCCTCGCGCCGCGTATTGGCTGAGCCTATGGGCAATCTGTTCCTTGCCGGCGAAGCCACGCACGAAACATTGTGGGGCACGGTCGATGGCGCATGGGAAAGCGGCGAGCGCGCAGCAGAGGCGGCGCTCAAGAAGATCGGCGCAATGAAAGAGCCGGAACCAGACAAGCCGGTGCGGACGAAGCAGCGGCGGCAGCGGTCGAGCGGAGCGGGGTTGGAGTAGCCGCGACGTGAGGCTGCTATTGGCGCTACACCGGTAGCGCCAGCTGCATCAGATCTTTGGCCACGATGATCTTGCCGGAAAAATTCTTTCGCACGCCCGAGATCCAGTCCTCGTCGGTGACTTCGGGATCGTCGCCCGGCACGAAGTGGCTGAGCACCAGCACCTTCACGCCAGCCGCGGCGGCGATGCGGCCGACATCCTCGGTGGTGGTGTGGCTTTCCATCAAATGCTTTTTCAGCGTCGCGCCGTTCTTCGTCTTGATCACCAGCCGGTCAACAGCGGGCACGTAAAGTGCCTCATGCACCAGCACGTCCGCCCCCTTGGCGAACTCTGCGAGCTTCGGGTTGTAAGCGGTGTCGCTGGAGAACACGATGACGCCGTCGGGCGTCTCGAATTTGTAGGCGAAGCTGTCGACGATCGGCGGATGCGGAGTGCGGAAGGCTGTCACCTTGACGTCGACGGTCTGCAGCACCACGCCATCCTCGGTGATATCCTTGGCAACGAGCAACGGCCGCGGATCGGGGCGGCCTTCATCTTCGATGCGGGTATCAACGTCGAATTTGTTCAACTCCCAGTAAGTCCGGGTCATTGCCTCGATGCCCTTGGGACCAAACGAGTAGATCGGCGTCGAGAGGCCTGCGGCCCAAGCATTGTAGAACAAGTTGCCGTATTCCAGATTGTGATCGGAATGGTGGTGGCTGATGAAGATATACTTCACCGAGGGAAGCGGCACGCCGGCATTGACCAGTTGCCGGCTGACGCCCATGCCGCAATCGATCACGAATGGCGTGTCGTTGACCACAACGAGGTTGGCGGGATTGGATGCACCGACGCCGACGCGCGGGCCGCCCTTGGTGCCGAGAAATATGATCCTGGTGCGCGGTTTTGCTGGCGTCTGCGCCAGCGCGGGGCGCGCCGCGAGGACCATGGCGCCGGCAGCGGCAAACTTCAGCATGTCGCGGCGATCGATCATGGTCTTCTCCCGTTGTTCTTGAATTGGAGAGACCCTAGCGCCGCGGCGGCTGGCGCCGCAAGTCACGCAAGCGTCAGTGAAATATCCCGTCGAACAGCGGCAGGCTGATCAGCGCCGAGACGGCGATCAGCGCGTAGCAGATCTTGCGGAACAGCTCATCGCTGGCCTTGCCGAACAGTTTCGAGCCGAGCCAGAGGCCGAGACCGAACAGTGGTCCGGTAATCACCGCGAGGCCGAGAATGGCGGAACTCCACAATCCGCCGATCGTATAGCTGATGATGATCAAGACGTCTGCGACCGCGAAGTACAGGATGATATTTGCGCGGGTGACGGCAGCGACTGCCGCGTCTCGCAGCCAATACATCACTATCGGCGGCCCGCCGAGTTGCGCCAAGCCACCAAAAAAGCCGGCGACGCCGCCGACACTGACCGTCACTGGAACGGTCGGCTTACCGGGATAGCGCCAGCCGGAGATCAGTAGCGTCAGCATCGTGACGATCAGTGCGACGATGCCCCAGCGAACGGTCAGCGGATCGGCCCAGGCCAAGGCCATCGTGCCAAGTGGCACGCCAATAAGTGCGCCCAGCGAAATGATGCTGACGTCGCGCCTGTCGGCTTGTCTTGCGGCGTTCGGGATCAGCGTCAGCGTGGTCGAGAAGTCGATCAGCAGCAGCAACGGCGACGCGACCTGCGCGCCCGCCACGCTTGAGGCGAGCGGCATGAAGATCAGCGCCGAACCGAAGCCCGAAAACCCGCGGGCCAGTCCGGCGATGAAGGCGGTGACGGTGATAAAAACGAGCGACGTGGTCGAATACTGGACCAGGCCGAGTGATTCCATCATGCGCGTAACGTGCCGCCCGTCTTCTTCGTTACTTCCGCCACGATCTTCGCTGCCACCGCATCAATTTCCTGATCGGTCAGGGTCTTCTCGCGCGGCTGCATGGTCACGGCGATGGCGACGGACTTCTTGTCGTCGTCGATGCCCTTGCCTTCATAGACGTCGAACACCGTCACATCGGTGACCAGCTTCTTGTCCACGCCGGCTGCCGCGCGGAGGATGTCACCGGACCTGACCTTGCGATCGACGATGAAAGCGAAGTCGCGTGACACAGGCTGGAACGCCGAGAGCTCCAAAGTCGGTTTGGCGCGGGTCGCCTTCTGCTTGGCGTCGGGAATGCGATCGAGGATCACTTCGAAAGCCATCAACGGGCCGTCGGCACCGAGTGCTTCGAGCGTGCGCGGGTGCAGCTCGCCGAAATAACCGAGGACGTTTTGCGGTCCGATCTGGATCGTACCCGAACGGCCGGGATGCAGCCAGTTCGCGCCACCGGCGACGATCTGCAGCGCCTGCATCGGTGCACCTGCGGCTGCGAGAACTGCAAAGGCATCGGCCTTGGCGTCGAGTGCGTTCGCAGCGCTGGCGCCTGACCAATGACGGCCATTGCCAGCCGACGAGGCGAGGCCACGCCGCACGCCGGATGCAGCCATGAACTGATCCTGCGGGCGATCGCCGCGGAAGATCTGGCCGACTTCGAACAGCGTTAGGTCGGACGAACCGCGATGCGCATTGGCCTGAGCGGCTGCGATCAGTCCGGGCAACAGGCTCGGCCGCATGTCGGAGAGGTCGGAGGCGATCGGGTTGGCCAGCGCCAGTTCCGGCGCGCCGCCGCCGAACACCTCGGCATGCGGCTTCGAGATGAACGACCATGTCACGGCCTCGACGAGGCCGCGCGCGGCCAGTCCACGTTTGGCGCGGCGGGTGCGCTGCTGGATCTGCGTCAGTACCGGCTTGCGCGGGGCATCGCCGCGCGGGAACGGCGTCATCGGCACCTTGTCGACGCCGAAGATGCGCATGACCTCTTCGACGATGTCAGCCTTGCCGGTCACGTCGCTACGCCATGACGGCACTGCGACCTTCACCACGGGGCCGCTGCCGGCCACCATGAAGCCGAGATGCGTCAGGATGCGTCGCATCTCCGGGAATGGCACGTCGATGGCGGCGAGGCGCTTCACCTCGGCAATCGGGAAGTCGATGATACGGTCGTCGCCGTAGGGCTTGCCAACGACGATGCTCTCCGACGGTGCGCCGCCGCACAGTTCCATCACCAGCTTGGTTGCCAGTTCGAGACCGGGCACCATGAAGACCGGATCGACGCCGCGCTCGAACCGATAACGCGCGTCGGAATTGATCCCGAGCCTGCGGCCGGTCTGCGCGATATTGATCTCGTTCCACAGCGCGGATTCGATCAGTACATCGGTGGTGTCTTCCGAACAGCCCGACGCTTCGCCGCCCATAATGCCGGCGAGCGACTCGACACCATTGTCGTCGGCGATGACGCAGGCCTTGCTGTCGAGCGTGTAGGTCTTGCCGTCGAGCGCGAGCAGCGTCTCGCCGTCACGTGCGCGGCGGACAACGATATCGCCCTTCACCTTGGCGGCGTCGAACACATGCAGCGGACGGGCGCGGTCGAAGGTCAGGAAGTTGGTGATGTCGACCAGCGCATTGATCGGGCGCAGGCCGATGGAGGTCAGCTTCTTCTGCAGCCACTCCGGCGATGGGCCGTTCTTGACACCGCGCACGAGACGCAGTGCGAAGCCGGGGCACAGCTTGGCGTCTTCGACGGTGACTTTCACCGGGCAGGGGAATTCGCCCTTGATCGGCTTGATGCCGGGATTCTTGAACACGCCCATGTCGGCCGCGGCGAGATCCCTGGCGATGCCCGACACGCCGGTGCAGTCCTGACGATTGGGCGTCAGGTTGATTTCTATGACGGGATCGCCGAGTTTGGCCCAGTCGGGATAGATTGCGCCGACGGGCGCATCGGCGGGCAGTTCGATGATGCCGTCGATCGCGTCGGGGAGTCCGAGTTCGCCGGCCGAGCACAACATGCCCTGGCTTTCGACGCCGCGGATATTGCCGAGGCCGATGGTGAAATCCTTACCCGGGATAAAAGTACCAGGCCTGGCGAGGACGGTCTTCAGTCCCGCGCGCGCATTCGGCGCCCCGCAGACGATCTGCAGCAGCTTGTCATCGCCGGCATTCACGGTGCAGACGCGCAACCGATCTGCATTGGGATGTTGCACGGCTGTGACGATCTCGGCGATCGTGAACGGCTTCAGCAGCTTCGCCTTATCGTCGATATGTTCGACCTCGAGCCCGATCATGGTGAGCTTGTCGGTCAGCGTCTCGAGCGACTCGTCGGTCTCGAGATGATCCTTCAGCCAGGAGAGGGAGAATTTCACGTGCTCAGTCCTCCGGCCAGCGTCGGTACTTCAAGCGGCTTGAAGCCGTAGTGATTGAGCCAACGCACGTCGCCTTCGAACAGCTGACGAAGGTCGGCCATGCCGTATTTCAGCATCGCGATACGATCGATGCCCATGCCCCAGGCGAAGCCCTGATACACATCGGGATCGATGCCGCAGGCGCGTAGCACATTCGGATGCACCATGCCGCAGCCGAGAATCTCGAGCCAGTCTTCGCCTTCGCCGAAGCGGATCTCGTTCTTGTCGCGGCGGCACTGGATATCGACTTCCAGCGACGGCTCCGTGAACGGGAAGAACGACGGACGGAAGCGCATATTGACGTTATCGACTTCGAAGAAAGCCTTGCAGAATTCGTGCAGGATCCATTTGAGGTGGCCGAGATGCGAACCCTTGTCGATGACGAGACCTTCGACCTGATGGAACATCGGCGTGTGAGTCTGGTCAGAGTCGCTGCGATAGGTGCGGCCCGGACAGATCACGCGGATCGGCGGCTGCTGGCTCAGCATGGTGCGCACCTGAACCGGTGATGTATGCGTGCGCAGCAGCAGGCGCGAGCCGTCTTCCTTCGGATTGAAGTAGAAGGTGTCGTGCATCTCGCGGGCGGGATGGCCCTCGGGGAAATTCAGCTTGGTGAAATTGTAGTCGTCCGTCTCGATATCCGGACCTTCGGCGACGGCGAAGCCCATATCGGCGAAGATCGTCGTCAATTCGTCCCAGGTCTGGCTGAGCGGATGAATGCGGCCGAGTTCAGCGGGGCCATCGCGCAGCGGCAGCGTCACGTCGATGGTCTCGGAAGCGAGACGTGCATCGAGGGCTGCGGATTTCAACACATCGCGGCGCGCGGTCAGCGCTTGCGTGACGGTGTCCTTGGCCAGGTTGATGGCCGCGCCCTCGGTCTTGCGTTCTTCTGGCGTCATCTTGCCGAGAGTCGACAACAGCGCGGAGATCGAACCCTTCTTGCCGAGCGCGCCGACGCGCACGGCTTCCAGGGCGGCTTCGTCGGAGGCATTGGCAATATCGGCCAGAATAGTCTGTTGGAGCGTCGTCAGATCGGACATCAGCAACCTCGATGAGAGAGGCGGGCGCCTCTTGCTGTCTGCGCGTCCGACGGAAGGCCGGGCACCAGCTTCTACAGCACGGGTATCACAGGGATTAAGACGTCAATGGCCGGGACAGGAGCGCGTGAACGCTTCTGCCCGGCCATGACAATGTCGATGAATACGCGGAGTGGAGAGCTCAGGCCGCCAGTGCGGCCTTTGCTGGCTTAGGCTGCGAGTGCAGCTTTGGCCTTCTCAGCAATCGCGTTGAACGCCGCCGGCTCGTTGATCGCGAGATCCGAGAGCACCTTGCGGTCGACCGTCACGCCGGACTTGGCGAGACCGTTGATAAACACGCTGTAGGTCATGCCGAGCGGACGGACGGCAGCGTTGAGACGCTGGATCCAGAGCGCGCGGAACGTACGCTTCTTGCGCTTGCGATCGCGGAACGCATATTGGCCGGCCTTGTCGACGGCGGCCTTTGCTGCGCGAATGGTGTTCTTGCGGCGACCGCGGAAACCCTTGGCGGCCTTGTAGACTTTCTTATGCTTGGCGTGAGCCGTCACACCGCGTTTTACGCGAGCCATGACTGATCTCCTTCATCTGAAATAACAAAAGGGGTGATATCCGCCGCAATGAAGCGGCGTAAGGGCGATCAGGCGTTTGGCAGAAAGTACTGCTTGATGTTGTCGCCGTCGGTCTTGAACAGCACGCGGGTGCCGCGGAGCTGACGAATCTGCTTCTTCGTCCGCTTGATCATACCGTGGCGTTTACCGGCATGGGCGGCCATAACCTTACCCGTTCCGGTGACTTTAAAGCGCTTTTTAGCGCCCGACTTGGTCTTCAGCTTGGGCATTTGGCTCTCCTATGGCCACGCAGAAAGCGCCTCGAAAGGCGTTGCGTCGGCTAAAATGCTCGTTAGAGCGTTGAAAATGCTCAACTAACCGCCGTTTGCGGAAAGTCAGCACAGTCGTCGACACGGCAGCCCTTAATCAGCCGGGCGACGAAGGTTGCGCTTATGGCAGAGGAATGCTCCGATGGCAACGATCAACACTCTGTTTAGCGCATGGCTTCAGACTGGTCCGACGCGCCCCGGATGCCTATGTGATCCGGACCAGAGAAACAGAGGGACGACGACAATGGCCCGGAATGCACGTGCCGCCGCAAGGGCGGCTGCCATCCAGCAAGATGCTGCTGCTCAGACCGCCACCCGCTGGATGTTCGCAGCCGCTGGCCTCGCCGCGGCTCTCGCGCTGGCCGGTGCACTCGCCCTCATTTCGGGCTGAGCCGCCCAGCTCCGAACGATCTCCGAATACTCTCCCAAAGAAAAAGGCCCGCCAGAAATCTGACGGGCCGAAATTCTGATTGCCAACCTCGTTAAGGTCAGTCGCCGCTACGATCAGCGCGGTGCGAGCACCATCACCACCTGACGACCTTCGAAGCGCGCGTCCTGCTCCACCTTGGCGTATTCGGCGACGTCTGCTTTGACCTTGTCGAGCAGCTTGGTACCGATTTCCTGGTGCGCCATTTCGCGGCCACGATAGCGCAAGGTGATTTTGACCTTGTCGCCTTCTTCGAAGAAGCGCTGCATCGCGCGCATTTTCACGTCGTAGTCATGATCATCGATCATCGGGCGGAGCTTGATCTCCTTGATTTCGACGATCTTCTGCTTCTTGCGGGCCTCGGCGGCCTTCTTCTGCGCCGAATACTTGAACTTCCCGTAGTCCATGATCTTACAGACGGGGGGGCTCACATTCGGCGAAATCTCGACCAGATCCATACCGGCTTCCATCGCCATCTTGATCGCAGCAATGGTTTCCACGGTGCCGTGGTTGAGGCCGGTCTGATCAATCAGCTGGATCTGCAGATTGCGAATTTCATCGTTGGTGCGCGGCCCGTCTTTGGTTGCGGCGGGCGGGGCTCTGTTGGGACGGCGAATGGGTAACTCTCCAATGTTGTTTAGGAAGGCCGCAGTGTGAAGGAATAAGGCGTTTGGAGCAAGCAAACTCACGCAACGCAGCGCCAATCAGTCAAATACGAGGCAATTTCGTCACGCGAAAGGCCATAGGCGCCGTACACCGCTGACCTTGCTCAAATAGAGTTCCCCGGCCCGTTCTGCAAGCCGTGGTTGACAGGAGCGCAACGCGGTATCGAGGCGGACGTTCCCTGGGATGATATGGACGTTGAAGGATCGACGTTGACGATCCCGACCTGCTCAATCAAACAGCAATCGGCATTTCAGGGTCGAACAAGGATGGTTTGATGAGCACAACGGTATCGATCGACCCCACTTTCATCACAGCAGGTACAGGCAGTAGCCGCCGCCAGATCGCCATCCGGGTCCGCGATGGCGCTGCTCCGGGCCTGTTCTGGATGAGCGGCTTCAAATCCGACATGCAGGGTGGCAAGGCGGTGGCGCTCGATGCCTGGGCCGCCGACCATGGCCGGGCCTGTGTACGTTTCGATTATTCCGGCCATGGCGAATCCGGCGGCGATTTCGTCGATGGGACCATCGGCCAATGGCTGGAGGATGGCCTCGCGGCGTTCGATGCGGCCTGTCAGGGGCCGCAGGTGGTGATTGGCTCGTCGATGGGCGGCTGGATGGCACTCCTGCTGGCGCGCGCGCTGGCCCGACGCGGCAAAGTGGGGCGCGCGACGCTGAAGGGTCTGGTGCTGATCGCGCCGGCGCCGGACTTCACCGAAGAGCTGATGTGGAAAGGCTTCTCGCCGGAAATCCGCGCGGAGATCGAGACCACCGGTCAATGGCTGCGCCCGTCGGAATATGGCGAGCCCTATCCGATCACGCGGCGGTTGATCGAAGAGGGGCGCAATCACCTGCTGCTCGGCAGCGCGATCGATGTCGGTTGCCCCGTGCGGATTTTGCAAGGCAGGCAGGACCCCGACGTGCCCTGGCAGCACGCTTTCCGGCTGGCCGAACGGCTGCCGAGCGAAGATGTCGTGTTGACCATGATCCAGGACGGCGACCATCGGCTGTCACGCCCGCAGGACATTGCGCGACTATTGTCGGCTGTGGCGGAGTTTTGATTGCATCACCCGTACCGTTGAATAGGCTCGCCTGAAAAGAGCGATCAATCAGCGGGAGGAATTCGGATGGACGCTACGGCACTCTTGCGCGCATTTTGCGATGCCGTTGAACAGCGTGACGGCCAGAGCTTCGCTGCACTGTTCACTGAAGACGGCGTCTATCACGACGTCTTCTACGGCGCATTCGAAGGCCGTGCCAAAATCGCCGACATGGTCGATGACTGGTTCTATCGGACCGCGGAAGATTTTCGTTGGGACATGCACACGCCCGTCAGCGACGGCACCACGCTCTATGCGCGCTACACGTTCAGTTATCGCTCGAAACTCCCGGAAGCCAATGGCGGCCGCGCGATGTTCGAGGGCGTTGCGATCATGACGCTGCGTGACGGCAAGATCGTGAGCTATCACGAAGTGGCCAATACGGCACCGGCCTTCGTCGATCTGCATTTCGCGCCGGAACGCATCGCCAAGATCGTCGGCAAGCAGAACGGTGCGCTCAAAGCGCGACCGGAGATGGCGCGACACCTGACGAACTGAGCGCCAGTCGCCACTCGCTACCGACGCTCTCGTCCTGTTCGGCTTCGGTGAACTGCACAGCCAATGCAGCAAACGCATCCGCAGGCATCAGTTGCGACAGCGCCCATATCGCTGCCCCGCGCACCACAGGACTTTCATCGCCCAGCAGCTGCTGCGCATCGCTTACCAGTGATAGGTCGTTCGAATTGCCGATGGCGATCAGCACATTGCGAATGAAGCGGTTACGGCCAATGCGCTTCACGGGTGACTTCGTGAAGAATGTGCGGAAAGACGGATCATCGAGCCTTGCAAGTTCGGCCAGCGACGGCGCGCGCAACTCATCGCGTGCGGCGAGTTTGATCTCGCGGCCCTCCTGAGCGAATTTGTTCCATGGGCAGGCGGCGAGGCAATCGTCGCAGCCATAGATGCGATTGCCCATGGGCTTGCGGAATTCGCGCGGGATCGGGCCCTTGTTCTCGATGGTGAGATAGGAAATGCAGCGCCGCGCATCGAGTTTGTAAGGCGCCGGAAAGGCCGATGTCGGGCAACTGTCGAGACAGGCCTGGCACGAGCCGCAGTGATCGATGGTGCGCGCATCGCGCGGCAGTTCGAGCGTGGTGAAGATCGCGCCGAGAAACAGCCACGAGCCGAATTCGCGCGAGACGAGATTGGTATGCTTACCCTGCCAGCCCAATCCTGCGGCGCCGGCGAGCGGTTTCTCCATCACGGCGGCCGTATCGACGAACACTTTCACATCGCCGCCGGCCTGCGCGATCAGCCATCGCGCCAGCAGCTTCAGGCGTTTCTTGATGAGATCATGATAGTCGTCGCCGCGGGCATAGACCGAGATCGCGGCGTGCGAGCGTTGCTTGAGGATCTCGAGCGGATTCTCGTCGGGTCCGTAATTGACGCCGAGCATGATGACGGAGCGAACGTCCTGCCACATCACCTTGGGGTCGGCGCGGCGGTCGGGATTGTCGGCAAGCCACTCCATATCACCATGGGCGCCGGCGTTGAGAAATTCCTGCAGCCGCTCGCGAACGCCGGCGATGGCATCTGGATCGGTGATCCCGATTGAATCGAAGCCAAGCGCCTTCGCCTCGCGCGTCAGCGTATCCTTGAGATCGGCGGGAAGAGTGGCGATTGCATCGTCAGCAGATGGGCTCAGAAATCGAGATCCACATAGGTCCGCGATGCCGGCACGCCCGCCAGCCATTCGCTCAGCAGCGGTCGGAACGACGGACGGGATTTCACCCGCGCGTACCACGCCTTCGCTGCGTCGTCCTCGCTCCATGGCACATCGCCCAGATAGTCAATCGCCGACAGATGAGCTGCCGCGACCAGATCCGCATAAGTCAGTCGATCACCGGCCAGAAAATTGCGTGTCCGCGCCAGCCAGCCGATATAGGCCAGATGATAGCGCACATTTGCGGTGGCTGCGCGAATCACATCCATCGCCGGGGCGCCGCCGCCGACCTCTTCGCTCATGAAGCGCTTGTAGATGCGTTCGGTGACCAGCGGACCCGACGCCTCCTCGAAGAATTTCTCGTTGAACCAGGCCATCAGCCGGCGCACTTCGATGCGTTCCGCCATCGCAACAGGCAGCAGGCGGCGATCGCCCATCTCCGGTCCATGGGTCTCGTCGATATATTCGGCGATGATTCCGGCGCCTGGAATCGGCGGGAAACCGTCGGTGAGCAGCACCGGCGTAGTTCCCGCAGGATTGAGCGCCAGAAATGCCTCGCGCCGATCCCACGGCCGCTCGTCCACCAGTGTGAGATCGAGTCCGTATTCGCCGAGTACGAGACGAATGAAGCGGGAATGCGGACAGAACGAGTGATGGTAAAGCGTGTACATGCCGGCCTTGATAGTTATGCGGTCGTTAAGAAAGCGTCTCGGTTGCGTCGGTGGTAAAAGTGTCACGCGGCGCGCGCCAAACTAGCGAAGCTTGGCTCTGAGGCAACCCGCGAATGTGATGGTATTTGCGATTGCAGCAATGAAGGGAATAGGCGAGAAGAACCCGGCTTTTTCAGGCCCACACTGACGAAGGACAGATAAGCGGATGATGTCTGATGCGATAAGGGCGGTGATTCTCGGCATTGTCGAGGGTGTCACCGAGTTCCTGCCGGTTTCCTCAACGGGGCATCTGCTGCTCGCGGAACGCTTCTTCGATCTGGGCGAGGACAATTTCTGGAAAAGCTTCGCCGTGCTGATCCAGCTCGGCGCCATTCTGGCGATCCTTGCACTTTACTTCGGCAAGTTGTGGCATATCGCGCTGAACCTGTTCAAAGGCGACGCTGCTGCGCGCCGTTTCGTGATCGGCGTGCTGATCGCGTTCCTGCCTGCCGCGATCATCGGCGCGGCTGCGGGCGGCTATGTCAAAAGCTATCTGTTCAATCCGTGGGTCGTGTGCTTTTCGCTGATCGTCGGCGGCGCGATCCTGCTTTGGGTCGATCAGCTCGATCTTGAGCCGGTACATCACGATGCCACGACGTTTCCATTGCCGATGTATCTGAAGATCGGTCTGGCGCAGTGCGTGGCGATGATTCCCGGCGTGTCGCGCTCCGGCGCGACCATCGTCGGCGCTATGCTGCTCGGTGCTGAAAAGCGCGCAGCGGCGGAGTTCTCGTTCTTCCTGGCGATCCCGACCATGGTCGGTGCCTTCGTCTACGATCTCTACAAGAGCCGGGCCGATCTCTCGGTCGATCACGGCGTGATCATCGCCATCGGTTTCGTGGTGTCGTTCATCACCGCGATCATCGTGGTGAAAAGCTTTCTCGGCTACGTGACCCGCCACGGCTTCGCGTTGTTCGCATGGTGGCGCGTGATCGTCGGTACGCTCGGCCTGATCGCGCTGGCGCTGGGCTACTGAATTTTGCCAAACACTCTGCTGTCATCCCCGCCGCGCACGCCTTCGGCGTGCCAGGCGGGGACGATATCGTCAGTTTATGCCGTTATGTGCGAACTGACCGGTGGCGCGGAAGCGCCAGAGATATTGTGGCGCAATCGCTTCCAGTGAATCAGCGGCAATACCCAAGCCATCCAGCGTTAGACCGGCCGCCTTGGCGGCTTCCGACACCACATTGTCGACACCAAGCATGGCGACCTGATCCGGCGTCAGTTTGAAGTCGCCCGGGGCGAACTGCAGGAAATAGGACTGCAGCTTGGCGATGGCCGCCGGCACCGGCAGCGTCATGCGCTTGCGCTCGATGGTCGCGAGGATGATGTCGATGATTTCACTCATCGTTAGCACTTCCGGGCCGCCAAGTTCATAGGTGGCGCCTGGCTTGGTCTTGCCGTCGACGGCATCGGCCGCAGCCTGGGCGACATCGCCCACATAGACCGGCTGCATTTTGGTCGTGGCGCCGAACACCGGCATCACCGGGGCCATCCGGGCGAGATTGGCAAATCGATTGGTGAACTGATCCTCGGGGCCGAACACGATCGACGGGCGCAGGATGGTCGCGGAAGGCACAGCCGCCAGCACGGCCTGCTCGCCGGCCGCCTTGGCGCGGGCATAGGCCGATTCGGAATCGGCATCGGCGCCGATCGCTGAAAACTGCACCATCCGCGCGCCGATCTCGGCGGCAGCCTGCGCCACCGCGCCGGCGCCTCGCGCCTGCACGGCATCAAAGGTCTGCGCGCCGCTTTCGGTCAGGATACCCACCAGATTGACGACGATGCTGGCGTCGCGCATCGCGGCCTTGATCGAGGCGGGGTGGCGCAAATTGGCCTGAACGATATTGATCTGTCCGACACGGCCAAGCGGTTGCAGATGGCCGGCCAGTTCCGGCCGACGCACGGCGACCCTGATCCGGTATTCGCGCTTGGCCAGCGCGCGGACCACATGGCGTCCCACGAAGCCGGATCCGCCGAAAACCGTAACGAGGGTGTCGATGGGGGCAGCCATGGATCAGTTCCTTGAGTCAGTCATGCAAGGGCAAAACGGGGGAATTTAGACCAATTCGCGATACGCCAACGCGCGGGGCCTGTACAGCGGATTTGGAATTGAACGAAGCAATTTGACAAGCGCGTAACGGCCCCCTACTAACCGCGCCACGTGCCTCGCACGTGCCCAGGTGGCGGAATTGGTAGACGCGCTGGCTTCAGGTGCCAGTGGCTTAACGGCCGTGAAGGTTCGAGTCCTTTCCTGGGCACCACGGTGCTCCTAAGTCTCTGATATTCAGAGCAATTCAATGAATTTGACAGTTTGGGGTTGCGCGGTCGATGCGTGCGGGCGCGGAGGTGTTTCTGCCTTGCCGCCGCCGCGAAGCGCGCAACAACCGCAAACAGACACTTCACTCTGCTTCTAGCGGGCCATCGCCTGATCATAGGCCACGACAGACGCCTGCGCGGTCGCCTTCACCTCGATAGCGCTCATTCCAGGCCGGTACAGGCTGCTGCCAAGGCCGAAGGCCTGTATGCCGGCGGCGACATAGTCCGCGAAATTCCGATCGGAAACACCACCAACAGCCCCGATCACGACATCCCTGGGCAGAACCGCGCGAATGGCGGCGATACCGGACGGGCCGAGGATCGACGCCGGAAAGAATTTCAGGGCGGACGCACCGGCGCGGAGCGCGAGGAAAGCTTCGGTCGGCGAGAACACGCCGGGCATCGTGACCATGCCGCGGCTCGCCGCCATTGCCAGCACATCGACATCGACATTCGGGCTCACCATCAGACGCCCGCCGACATCGGCGACGCGGGCGCAGTCATTCGCGGTGAGGACAGTGCCGGCGCCGATCAGGGTGTCGTTGCCAAATCGTTTGCAGATCCGTGCGATGGAATCGAACGGATCGGGCGAGTTCAGCGGCACTTCGATCATCTCGAAGCCGGTGTCGATCAACGTCTCGACGATGCTCTCCACCTCGTCGGGCTGCACGCCGCGCAGAATGGCGACGAGCGGACGCTTCACGGTGGGCCAACGGATTGGCTGGTTCATGTGAACTGAGCTCCCCACAGATGGATTGCGGCCTTGGTCAGGCCGTGTTGCGACGCGCGTTCGGCATCGACGATGGCGACCTCGAAGCCGGCAGCCGCAAGCGCCGACGCATAGAGATCCTTGAGCGCGCCGGCGCCGATCAGGCGCACCGGATGCCGCGCGCCATAGCGCGATCCGGCATCGGCGATTTCGGTGCCGATCAGGAGGCCCGACAGGCGTGCCGCGCCGTCGGCCTGTTGCTGGAAGCCGAGCAGTTGCGCCGCGCGCAGGCTGAAGAGCAAGGCGGTGAGGCCCGTCGGCGCATCGAGCGCGCGTTGCAGGGCGTCGCGGAACGCGTCATTCGCGGCGGGCGACGGCGCGTCGTGATCCACAGCGTGTTTCAGGATGCTGTGTTGAGTAATGACCGAAAAGAGCTCGCCGGTCATATAGGTCGTGAATGACACCACGCTGCCGGACTCGATCCATACCCATTTGCTGTGGGTGCCGGGAATGCAGACCAGACCGGTGAAGCCGGGCTCGGTCACGCCGAGCAGTTGCGTCTCTTCGCCGCGCATGACGTCGGGTGCCGCGGCGTCGGCTTGCGCGATGCCGGGTAGGATACGCACGTCGCCTTGCGTGTCGACACGCTGCGCACCGTCGTGCAAGGCGTCGAGGCGTGTCGGTGTGTGCAGATAGGGCGCTTCGATCCAGCCCTGTCGTGCGCCGGCCATACCACAGATCAACACAGGCAGGTTCTGCATTCCGCCAAGTTTGGCAAGATGATCGGCGAGCACCGGAGCGAAGCCTGCAGTCGCGCAATGCAGCATGCCTTCAGGCCCGCGCGTCTCCGCAAGCACGCTGCCATCGGCGGCCATCAACCAGCCTCGAAAGCTGCTGGTGCCCCAATCGACCGCAACGAAGGCCGGTTTGTCTGATGTCACGTTTTGCTCTGGCTTGTCATGGCACGAATTTGTGCCGAGCATAGCCGAAAGCCTCACTCTTGGAAGGCTGTTCGCGGCGGTCGAGCTACAGCATTTCGCACCGACCCTCTTCGCTCAATAGTAATTCTCACACAGCATCGGCTCGGAATCGGTGGGTTGGATCGCGCGCACGGGCGTTTGCGTCAGATGCGGCGTGCCTCCGCGGCTAACAACAGCGCGAAATGCATCCAGGATCGCCATCGCCATGTCTGGGTGATGCGTCTCGACGGCGCTGTCCAACCAGTCAGGAAGGTCACGCTGGTTCGAGAGAGCGCAATGCCATTCACCTTCGTCATAAGCGAGCCGACGCAGTTGCCACCGCGGCAGTTCGATCACGATCAGGGCAAGCGCGGCATCGGTCCAGGCGCCGACAGCGACCAGGCGGTCGAGGCGCTGGGCCTCCGCTGTGCGACGCATTGCCGGCAGGCGCTTGCAGGTGGTGAGGCAGATCGCGGTGAAACTCGTAGCGTCAAGCGGAGCCGTTTCGGATGGCGCTTCGGAAAGGGGCGTTCGCTGAATCGAGATGAACGACATGACGGGTCTCCATGAACAGCGCGATCTTCGGAAGACCGCATCATGCAATATCCGTAATCCGTCATTTGAATACGAGGCAGCTTCGGGCACGAAGATATAAAGGCTGCATAAGCGCCCGAGGATTAGCGGCGCACGCGCACGCGCTCCGCCACGTCTTTATGAGATTCCTATAAGTTCGCTGCTGGCCTCATCTCGAAAATCTACGTCCTGAATGGCACCTGATCGTGCATCGGGCGCGCGAGCCGTTTGCTCCGTGCCGCCGCAGTCATTGCATCAGGAGCATTCCATGCTGGACATCGTCATGCTGGCCCTCGGGCTCGGCTTTTTCATTCTCACCCTGGGCTACGCCTATGCTTGCGAGCGGCTGTGAGGAGCGCATCATGATTTTCGATTACACGCTCGCCGGCTTCGTGTCCGCGGCATTGCTGATCTACCTCACTTACGCGCTGCTGCGACCCGAGCGGTTCTGAGCGCGCGCACCTCAAAAGGTCAACTGACATGACAATGATTGGCTGGATTCAAATTGCTCTGTACTGCGCGGTGGTTCTCGCGCTGGTGAAGCCGCTCGGCGGCTACATGACATCAGTCTTCAACGGCGAGCGTACGTTCCTCTCTCCGATTCTGCGGCCGGTCGAAGCCGGTCTGTACTGGATCGGTGGCGTCGACGAGAAACGTGAGCAGCACTGGCTGACCTATACGGTTGCCATGCTGCTGTTTCATGTGGTCGGCTTCCTCGGTCT
Organism: Tardiphaga robiniae; assembly: GCF_013359755.1. Lineage (GTDB taxonomy): Bacteria > Pseudomonadota > Alphaproteobacteria > Rhizobiales > Xanthobacteraceae > Tardiphaga > Tardiphaga robiniae. The sequence goes on from NZ_JABMCJ010000094.1 coordinate 435,751, forward strand.
CTACGCGATCATGCGGCTGCAGGCCGTGCTGCCGTTCAATCCTGCCGGGCAGTCCGCGGTCGCCGAAGATCTCTCCTTCAACACCGCGATCTCCTTCATCACCAACACCAACTGGCAGAACTACGGCGGCGAAAGCACCATGTCGTATCTGACCCAGATGCTGGGTCTGACGGTACATAACTTCCTGTCGGCGGCGGCCGGCATCGCATTGGCCGTGGCACTGATCCGCGGCTTCGCACGGTCGTCGATGCGCACCATCGGTAATTTCTGGGTCGATATTACCCGTTGCACGCTCTATGTGCTGCTGCCGATCTGCATCGTCTACACGCTGTTCCTGGTCTGGCAGGGCATGCCGCAGACGCTCGGCGCCTATGTCGATGCGACCACGCTTGAAGGTGCGAAGCAGACCATCGCGGTTGGCCCCGTTGCGTCGCAGGTTGCCATCAAGATGCTCGGCACCAATGGCGGCGGCTTCTTCAACGCCAATGCGGCGCATCCGTTCGAGAACCCGACGGCGCTGTCGAACTTCATCCAGATGATCTCGATCTTCGCGCTAGGTGCGGCGATGACCAATGTGTTCGGCCGCATGGTCGGCAACCCAAGGCAAGGCTGGGCGATTCTGGCCGTGATGGGCGTGCTGTTCATTGTCGGCGTTGCCATCACCTATGGCGCCGAAGCCTCGGGCACCACAGGCCTGAATGCACTCGGCCTCACCGGCGGTAATATGGAAGGCAAGGAACTGCGCTTTGGCATTGTCGCCTCCAGCCTGTTCGCGGTCATCACCACGGCGGCATCCTGCGGTGCGGTCAATGCGATGCATGACTCGTTTACAGCGATTGGCGGCATGATCCCGCTGATCAATATGCAGCTCGGCGAGATTATCGTCGGCGGTGTTGGTGCCGGTCTCTACGGCATGCTGCTGTTCGTCGTGCTGGCAATCTTCGTCGCCGGTCTGATGGTCGGCCGCACACCGGAATATGTCGGCAAGAAGATCGAGGCGCGTGAAGTGAAGATGGCGATGCTCGCCATTCTCGTCCTGCCGCTGATGTATCTTGGTTGGACCGCGGTGGCGGTGGTGTTGCCCTCGGCCGTGGCCTCCATGGCCAATGCCGGGCCGCATGGCTTCACCGAGGTGCTCTACGCTTTCACCTCGGCCACCGGCAATAACGGCTCGGCCTTCGGCGGGCTCACCGGCAACACCTTCTTTTACAACCTCACACTGGCGAGTTCGATGTTCGTCGGCCGCTTCTTCATGATCGTGCCAGCCATGGCGCTGGCCGGATCATTGGCCGCGAAGAAGTCGATCCCGGCTTCGGCCGGCACCTTGCCGACCACCGGCGGACTGTTTGTCGGTCTCGTCATCGGCGTGATCCTGATCATCGGCGGTCTCACTTTCTTCCCGGCGCTCGCGCTCGGGCCGATCGTCGAGCACCTCGCGATGACCGCCAGCACCCTGTTCTGATCGGATTTGGAGTTATGTCCATGGAAACGTTGAAACTGCAGAAGCGAGTGCCGGTCTCGGCCATGCTCGATTCGAAAATTGTCATCCCAGCCATCGGCTCGGCTTTCAAAAAGCTTGATCCGCGGCTGATGATCAAGAATCCCGTGATGTTCGTGGTCGAGGTCGTCGCCGCACTCACCACGGTGATCTTCATCAAGAACGTCATCACCGGCGGAAGCGATCTGGGATTTGCGTTCCAGATCATCCTCTGGCTCTGGTTCACGGTGCTGTTCGCCAACTTTGCCGAAGCCGTCGCCGAAGGGCGCGGCAAGGCGCAGGCGGAATCGCTGAAGAAGACCCGCACCGAAAGCCAGGCCAAGCTGCTCACCGGCAGCGACAGCGGCGACAAGAGCTACCGCATGGTCTCGGGCACCAGCCTGAAGGTCGGCGATGTCGTGCTGGTGGAAGCCGGCGACAACATCCCGTCCGACGGTGAAGTGATCGAAGGCGTGGCTTCAGTTAATGAGGCGGCGATCACCGGCGAGTCTGCACCTGTCATTCGTGAATCCGGCGGCGATCGCTCGGCGGTCACCGGTGGCACGCAGGTGCTGTCCGACTGGATTCGCGTCCGCATCACCGCGGCGCAAGGCTCGACTTTTATCGACCGCATGATCAAGCTGGTCGAAGGCGCCGAGCGGCAGAAGACACCGAACGAGATCGCACTGAACATCCTGCTGGTCGGGCTCACCATCATTTTCGTCTTCGCCACGGTGACGATCCCGAGCTATGCGGCTTATGCTGGTGGTTCGATCTCGGTGGTGGTGCTGGTGGCTTTGTTCGTGACCCTGATCCCGACCACCATCGGCGCGCTGTTGTCGGCGATCGGCATTGCCGGCATGGATCGTCTGGTGCGCTTCAACGTGCTGGCGATGTCCGGTCGTGCGGTGGAAGCTGCCGGCGACGTCGATACGCTGCTGCTCGACAAGACCGGCACCATCACGCTCGGCAATCGTCAGGCGACAGCCTTCCGTCCGGTGCGCGGCGTGACCGAACAGGAACTGGCCGATGCGGCGCAGCTTGCATCGCTCGCGGACGAAACCCCGGAAGGCCGCTCCATCGTCGTGCTGGCTAAGGAGAAATACGGCATCCGCGGCCGCGACATGGCCGAACTGTCAGCGACTTTCGTGCCGTTCACCGCACAGACCCGAATGAGCGGTGTCGATGCCGGTGGCTCGTCGGTCCGCAAGGGAGCGGTGGATTCGATACTCGCTTACGTCAACGGTGGCGCGTCGTTCGCCGTGGCGTCCGGCAACACCGTGCGTGCGATGCAGCCGGCCGCGATGTCGGACACGGCACGTGAAATCCAGGCGATCTCCGACGAGATTGCAAAGGGCGGCGGCACCCCGTTGGCGGTTGCGCGCGATGGCAAGCTGCTCGGCGTCATCCATCTGAAGGATATCGTCAAGGGCGGCATCCGTGAGCGTTTCGCCGAACTGCGCCGCATGGGCATCCGCACCATCATGATCACCGGCGACAATCCGATGACCGCTGCAGCCATCGCAGCCGAAGCCGGCGTCGATGATTTCCTGGCGCAGGCGACACCCGAGGACAAGCTGCAGCTTATCCGCGACGAGCAGGCCAAGGGCAAGTTGGTGGCGATGTGCGGCGACGGCACCAACGACGCGCCGGCACTGGCGCAAGCCGATGTGGGCGTTGCGATGAACACCGGCACGCAGGCGGCGCGCGAAGCGGGCAATATGGTCGATCTGGACTCCAATCCGACCAAGCTCATCGAAGTCGTCGAAATTGGCAAGCAGCTCCTGATGACGCGGGGGGCGCTGACCACGTTCTCGATCGCCAATGACGTGGCGAAATACTTCGCCATTATCCCGGCGATCTTCCTCGCCTTCTATCCGCAGCTTGAAGCGCTCAATGTCATGAAGCTGGCGAGCCCGCAGAGCGCCATCCTGTCGGCCATTATCTTCAACGCGATCATCATCATCGCGCTGATTCCGTTGGCCCTGAAAGGCGTCGCCTATCGCCCGATCGGCGCCGGCGCACTGCTCGGCCGCAACCTGCTGATCTACGGCCTCGGCGGCATCATCGTTCCGTTCATCGGCATCAAGGCGATTGACCTCGTCGTCACCGCCCTGCACCTGGTTTGAGGAGTTACATTATGTTGAGAGAAATTCGCCCAGCCATCGTTCTGCTGCTCGGCCTCACGGCCATCACCGGTTTCGGCTACCCGCTCGCGATGACGGGCGTCGCTGAAGCCATCATGCCGAACCAGGCGCAAGGGAGCCTCATCGAACGGGACGGCAAGGTTGTCGGCTCGTCCCTGATCGGTCAGGAATTCAAGGGTGAGGAATACTTCCACGGCCGCCCGTCGGCGACCCTGGGTCCCGACCCGCAGGATTCCACAAAGACGGTGCCGCAGCCTTACAATGCCATCAACTCGATGGGCTCCAATCTCGGCCCGACCAGCAAGGCGCTGATTGACCGCGTGAAGGAGGACGTCGAGAAACTGAAGGCAGAAAACCCGTCGATGCCGGTGCCGATCGATCTCGTGACCACCTCAGGCAGCGGTCTCGACCCGAACATTTCGCCGGAGGGTGCGCTGTTTCAGGTGCCCCGTATCGCCAAGGCGCGCAAGCTGCCGGAGGACCGCGTCCGCCAGCTGGTGACAGATAAGGTCGAAGGCCGCCTCGGCGGTCTGCTAGGCGAACCGCGCGTTAACGTTCTTGCCTTGAATCTCGCGCTGGACGCCGCCGCACTGAAGTAGGCCGTCTAGGCCGCAGCCGTAGCGGAGACTATATTGCCTTATGGCAAATCAGCGCCGCGATCCCGATCAACGACCTTCGCCTGAAGCCTTGCTGGAAACAGCGAGGCGCGAGGAAGGTGCGGCCGGGCGGTTGAAGATTTTTGTCGGCGCCGCTCCCGGCGTCGGCAAGACCTACGAGATGCTGCAAAGCGCCCATGCCAGGCGCAAGGCGGGTGTCGATGTGGTGGTCGGTGTCGTCGAGACCCACGGCCGCGCGGAGACCGAGGCGCTGCTCACGGGCCTTGAAGTCATTCCCCGGCGCCGGATCGATCACAAGGGTCAGGTCCTCGAGGAAATGGACCTCGATGCGCTGATTGCGCGGCGCCCGCAGATCGCATTGGTGGACGAACTCGCCCATACCAACGCGTCCGGCAGCCGGCATCCGAAACGTTATCTCGACGCCGCAGAATTATTGGCCGCAGGGATCGACGTCTACACGGCAGTCAATATCCAGCACATCGAAAGCCTGAATGATGTGGTCGCCCAAATCACTCATGTGCGGGTGCGCGAGACCGTGCCGGATTCGGTGTTCGATCGTGCAGACGCCATCGAGCTGATCGACCTCACCCCGGACGATCTGATCCAGCGGCTGAAGGAAGGCAAGGTCTACGTTCCCAAACAGGCCGAGCGTGCGCTGGAACATTATTTCTCGCCCGGCAATCTCACGGCGTTGCGCGAGCTGGCGTTGCGCCGCACGGCCGACCGGGTCGATGAGCAATTGCTCACGCATATGCAGGCCAATGCCATTGCCGGCCCGTGGGCTGCCGGCGAACGCATTCTGGTCTGTATCAGTGAGGACCCGCGCTCAGCCGGGCTGGTGCGCTACACCAAGCGTCTCGCGGATCGGCTTCACGCGCCGTGGACGGCGGTCAGCATCGAGACGCGACGTAGCCTTCAACTCACCGAAGAACAGCGCGACCGGCTGGCCGATACGCTGCGGCTTGCCGAGGCACTTGGCGCCGAAGCGCTGACGATTCCGGGCGCAGGCCGGCGGATCGCCGACGATCTGCTCGGCTATGCGCATGCCAACAACGTTACCCAGATCGTGATTGGCAAGGCATCACGGTCGTGGTGGTTCGAGCTGGTGCGCGGTTCGGTGGTGCATGATCTCGTGCGGCGCGCCGGCAATATCAGTGTGCATGTGATCGCCGGCGATGCGTTGCCGACAGAGCCGGCTGCGAAACGTGCGCAGATGACCGATCGCGTCGAGCCGTTCGATGCAAAGCCCTATATTGCGGCGCTGGCGGTCGTGGCGGTGGCTCTTGGGGCCGCAACGCTGCTGCGTCCGATCTTCGGGATCGAGAATGTCGATCTGATGTTTCTCACCGCCGTGGTCGGCGTCGCCGTGCGCTTTGGTCTCTGGCCATCGCTGCTGGCAAGCGTCGTGGCATCGCTGAGCTATAACTTCTTCTTCCTGCCGCCGGTCTATACGCTCACCATCACCGATCCGACCAATGTGGCGGCCTTCTTCTTCTTCATGCTGATCGCCATTCTGGTGTCCAATGTGGCGGCGCGGGTGCGCACCCAGGCCGTCTCGGCCTTTGGCCGCGTGCGCACAACCGAGTCGCTCTACGCGTTCAGCCGCAAGCTCGCGAGCACGGCGGCGCTTGACGACGTGCTGTGGGCGAGCGCCTATCAGATCGCATTGATGCTGAAGGTGCGGGTTGTACTGCTGCTGCCGGAGCAGGGCGTGATCACCGTCAAGGCCGGGTATCCGCCTGAGGACGAATTGGACAAGGCGGATCTGGCCGCTGCCAACTGGGCCTGGAGCAATGATCGCCCGGCGGGTCGTGGGTCCGATACGTTACCCGGCGCGAAGCGGCTGTTTCTTCCCATGCGCACCGGCCGTGGGCCGATCGGCGTGATCGGCATCGACGATGACCGTACGGGTCCGCTGCTGACGCCGGACCAGCGCCGGTTGCTGGATGCACTTGTGGACCAGAGCGCACTCGCGATCGAGCGCGTACAACTCGTCGAAGACATGGACCGTGCGCAGCGCAACGTCGAATCCGATAGGTTGCGTCAGGCGCTGCTGACCTCGATCTCGCATGATCTGAAGACGCCGCTGGCCTCCGTGCTCGGTGCGGCTTCCACGCTGCGCGATCTATCGCTGAAGCTCAGCGAGGCCGAGAAGGCCGATCTGCTCGGTACGGTAATCGACGAATCCGAACGGCTGAACCGCTTCATCGCCAATCTGCTGGATATGACCAAGCTGGAATCCGGTGCCGTGGTGCCGAATGCAACGCTGCAGGATCTCACCGAGATCGTCGGTAGCGCGCTGCGCCGGGCCGGCAAGATCCTCAGCAGGCATCGCGTCACGCTCGATCTGGCGCCAAACCTGCCGATGCTGGAGCTTGATGCGGTATTGTTCGAGCAGGTGCTGTTCAATCTGCTCGACAATGCCGCGAAATATGCCCCGGATGACACCACCATCACGATCAGGGCCATGCGCGATGCGGACTCAGTCTCGCTGCAGGTGACGGACGAGGGGACGGGCATTCCACCCGCCGATCTCGAGCAGGTGTTCGATAAATTCTATCGCGCCAACAAGGGCGATCACGTTCGGGCGGGCACCGGCCTCGGCCTTGCGATCTCCCGGGGCTTTGTTGAGGCAATGCGTGGCACTATTTCGGCCACCAATCGCGCCGACCGATCAGGCGCCGTGCTGACCATCCGCCTTCCCATCCCGCCGGCCTCCGAAGCTCTGGACACCGCCGCATGAACACCGCTGCCATCAAGGTCCTGGTCATCGATGATGAGCCGCCGATCCGCAAATTGCTGCGCATGGGCCTCAGCACCCAGGGTTATGACATCCTTGAGGCCAGCAACGGCAAGATCGCGCTGGAGAAATTGGCGGAGAAGCCCGCTTTGATCATTCTCGATCTGGGCCTGCCGGACATCCAGGGCCACGATCTGCTGCAGATGATTCGCGCCCGCGACGACAGCGTGCCGATCGTGGTGCTGTCCAGCCGCGGCGATGAAGCTGGCAAGGTGCAGGCGCTCGATCTCGGTGCCGACGACTATCTCACCAAGCCGTTTGGCATGGATGAGCTGCTGGCACGCATGCGGGCCGCGCTCAGGCATCAGCTACAGGTTCATGGCGAGCGGCCGGTATTCCGCTCCGGGGAATTGTCGGTCGATCTGGTGCGTCGCATCGTCAAGGTGGGTGACCGTGAGGTGAAACTGTCACCAAAGGAATATGAGTTGCTGCGGGTCCTGGTGCAGCATGCCGGCAAGGTGCTGACCCATCGGTTTCTGCTGAAGGAATTGTGGGACGAGCTCACCGACGCACAATATCTGCGCGTTTATGTCCGCCAGCTGCGTCAAAAGATCGAGCTCGATCCGGAGCGCCCGCAATTCGTCCTGACCGAAACGGGTATCGGCTACCGGCTGCGCGCCGGAGAATAGCTAACGACAAACCCGTCAAACAGCAGGTTATTTGGTCTGCCGGGCGACCGATGCCGGTGCGTTGTAGTCCAGCAGCCGGATTGCCTCGTCGGCGGCGTCCACCATCTCCGACATCAGCTTGCGCGTTCGCTCGAAATCCGCAGCCGACATGCTGCGAAACAGCATATCGTTCACCGGACGCTGAACGGGTGCCAGTTCATTGAGCAGCGCGCGCGCTTTCGGCGTGATGGTCAGAATGACGCGGCGGCGATCTTCCTCATCGGTCTCTTTTTCAACAAGGCCGTTTGATACCAGCTTGTTGATCTCGATCGTAATGAACGCGCCGCTGAAGTGCAGGTGCTCGGCGACCTGATTGACGCCGATCTTCTCATCCGTGCCGCTCAAATGAGCAATGGCGATCAGCACCGTGTATTGCGTGCCGGACAGGCCGATCACTGCGCCGAGTTGCCCGCGCACAGCCTGAAGCCGCGCCGAAAACGCCAATGTGTCATGGACAAATTGGCGGAAAGCCCGATCCGATCCGTCGACCATCAATTGTGGCCGCGAAATCGTCGGTTCTACCTTCATTTTACGTGATTTGCTCTTAATCGCCATCAGGTCCCCGCACACCTATGAGTCGTATAGCGGCGGCGTTACGCACAAACAAGTTGGAACCAGTGCGTTTTGATAGCAGGCCAGCCATGCTTGACAGCGCGCACTTTCGTTCGATAATATAGCTTTGTTATAAAGCTAATGCGCGTCGTTCAGGTTTCGCGATCAGGAGATGACCATGGGCGCCACTGCGGACGTGGATCCTCGCGCCTTCCGACAGGCGCTCGGACAGTTTGCCACCGGCGTCGCCGTGATCACGGCCGAAGCGGCCGATGGCCAGGCGATCGGCTTGACCATGAGTTCGTTCAACTCGGTCTCGGTGGACCCGCCGCTGATCCTGTTCTCGATCGACCGCAAGGCCTTCAGCCTCAAGGCGATGACCGAGGCCAAAGGTTATGCCGTGAACATCCTCGGCCGCGATCAGGAGCATCTGTCGAACAAGTTCGCCAGGGCGCTCGGCGACAAGTGGGCGGCGGTCGAACATACGCTGGGCCATGAGGCGGCGCCCCTGATCGCCGGCGCGCTCGCACACTTCGAATGTGCGCCATACGCGCAATATGACGGCGGGGACCATGTGATCTTCGTCGGCCGGGTGGTGAAGTTCAGCGCCTATCCGGCCAACGAGCCGTTGGTCTTCTTCCGTGGGGCCTATCGCAGCCTTGCAAGCACCGAGCGCAGCCCGGAATGGCCGCTGCCGATGCACTACTGAAATAACGCACCTGAAAATGCTATCCATGACTGAAAGTGATCGAGGCAACCCATGATCAAGACCGGCGAACAGCATATCGCGAGCCTGCGCGATGGCCGTGAAATCTATCTCGATGGCGAGCTGGTGGATGACGTGACCACCCATCCGGCGTTCCGGGGTGCGGTGGCCTCGATTGGGCGGATGTTCGATTTCCAGAGCGCGCCGGAAAATCGCGAGCTGATGACTTTCGAGACCGAGACTGGCACCCGAGCCAACCGGATCTGGGAATTGCCCGGCAGCTATGATGCGCTGGTCAATCGTCGCCGTGGCCTGGAGGCCTGGACCGAGCTGCATGCCGGCTTCATGGGCCGCGCGCCGGATCACGTCGCTTCCTGCATCGCCGGCATGTATATGGGCGTCGAGGTATTCGAGGCCTACGACAAGGATCGCGCGAAGGCGCTGGCGGATTACTATCGCTACGCCCGCGACAACGATCTTTACCTCACTTATGTGATCATCAACCCGCAGGCCGACCGCTCCAAGAGCGCGGCCGAGCAGGCCGATCCGTTCCTGTCGGCGGGCGTAGTGTCGCGCGATGCCGAGGGCCTGACGATCCGTGGCGCCAAGATGTTGGCCACCGGCGGCATCATGGCGAACGAGGTGTTCGTCACCTGTATCCAGCCGCTGCAGCCCGGCGATGAGAAATATGCGGTGTCTTTCGCGGTTCCGATGAACACCAAGGGTCTGAAGGTTCTGTCGCGCAAGTCCTATGAAGCTGCGTCGCCGTCCGTGTTCGACAATCCGCTGTCGAGCCGCTTCGATGAAAATGATGCCGTGCTGTACTTCGACGACGTGAAGGTGCCTTGGGATCGGGTGTTCATCGTCGATGACATCGCGATGTGCCAGAAGCAGTTCCACGCGACCCCGGCGCATGTGTATCAGAACTATCAGGCCATGATCCGGCTCTCGGTGAAGCTGCGCTTCCTGATCGGGATCGCGCACCGGACCGCCGAGACCAACGGCATAGCCGGCTTCCCGCAGGTCAGGGAAATGCTCGGCCAACTCGCAGCCGAAGTGTCGATGGTCGAAGCCTTCGTCGTCGCGATGGAGACCAAGGGCACGCAGCGCGGCGCTCATTACGTGCCGGACCGGGCGATGCTGTATTCGGCACAGGTCCTCACCCAGCAGCTCTATTCCAAGGTCATCAACACGCTGCGCGAGCTCGCCGGCGGCGGCATGATCATGCTGCCGTCCTCGGTGAAGGATTTTGCCAATCCGGAATTGGCGCGTCTGATCGGCAAGACCCAGCAGTCCCCCGCGGCCAGCGCGACCGAGAAGGTCAAGTTTTACAAGCTGGCCTGGGACGCGGTCGGCTCCGAATTCGCCTCGCGTCACTCGCAATACGAGATGTTTTTCGCCGGCGCGACCTTCGTCACCAAGGGCCATGCCTTCCGCACCTATGACTGGATGAGGTCGGCGGCGTTGCTCGACAAGATGCTGTCCAGCTATGACCTTGCCGATGAAGTCTCCACCTCAACGGCGCCGGCTGCCTCGCCGCGCGCTGTCGCTTGATCTGTCCCCTCAGGAACACTGACCATGGCCATCAATAAACTTCACGATGAATTCCGCACCGTCGATATGTCTTCGGGATGGGAGACGCCCGCGGGCTATCCGGCCGGCATCCAGCAGAAGATCCTGTCGGGGGCGCTCGACGAAGTGAACAAGCGTGGCAGCCGCACCCGCCTGCTGCGCTTCGAGCCGGGCGTCTACACCACCGAGCCGTTCGTGCACGAATATTGGGAAGAAGTATTCCTGTTCACCGGCGACCTGATCGTCGGCAATGACAAGCAGGGCAATGGCGGCGAGTCCTTCAAGCCGAATACCTATGCCTGCCGTCCGCCCGGCGCCTATCACGGTCCGTTCAAGTCGGTCGGCGGCTGCGTGTTGATGGAAATCCACTATTTCGACCCGGCCTGAGCCGTTTCGCGTCTCCTCCTGATGGCGGCGCGCTTTCTTTGTGGCGCGACCGCTGCTTCTTCGGAAGGTTTCTCCTCGGCCGGCGTGGCCGTCTTCGGTTTGATCCGAAGTCGCAAACGTCCGGTTGAGCCCTCTCCGACCTCGAATGTCTCCATTTTGCGCACCAGGTCGCTCAGCTTCTTAAAGCCGTAGGTGCGGACGTCAAAGTCGGACACGGTGTTCGGAAGTTGTTCTCCGACCCGGTCCAGATTGACCCAGCCGTCTTCGTTGCTCAGTTGGGATACCACCTTTTCCAGAATGGGAACTGCGGCAGCGGGGCTTTGCAAGGCTGCTGGTTTTGATGGTTGCTCTGTGCTTGCCGTTGCGCGTTCGGGTCTCAGGTTCTCCGTATAGATGAAGCGCCGGCACGCCTGCCGAAAACTCTCGGGTGTTTTCCGCGTGCCGAAGCCGTAGACGTCAGCGCCCTGCTCGCGGAGCCGTGAGGCGAGACGTGTGAAGTCGCTATCGGAGGACACCAGGCAAAAGCCGTCGAACCGCCCGCTATGCAGCAGGTCCATCGCGTCGATCACCAGCGCGATGTCGGACGAGTTCTTGCCCTTCGTGTAGGCGAACTGCTGATAAGGATCGATGGCGTGCTTTTGCAGGATGTCGGCCCAAGATCTGAGCTGCGGACTTGAGAAGTCGCCGTAGATCCGGCGAACGCTGGCTTCGCCGAATTTGGAGATTTCCTCGAACAAGCTGCCGGCAATCTGCGGAGACGTGTTGTCGGCATCGATCAGGACCGCGAAACGGGGCAAACGCTGCTGTGCGACGTTCATCTGCAACCTCTGCCCGCTGGATGAATGGCCCGCTCAGTCTGTCAGCTTTTTGCTGCAGGCGAAACATGCCTGGGGGAGCGTATCTCTCGTCAGCCCGGCCATTGCGCGGTAAAGTCACCCAAATCCCGCGAATCGCGGGCGCTGAAAGAGGCAATTGAGACCATGACCATCCGCCTGCATCGCGGCGATCTGCCGGATTTGAGCCGTTACACCGATTCGGTTGCGATCGACACCGAGACCATGGGTCTCAATCCGCATCGCGACCGGCTATGCGTGGTGCAGCTTTCGCCCGGCGATGGAAGCGCTGATGTCGTGCAGATCCCGATGGGCCATACGGACGCGCCGAACCTGAAGAAGCTGCTCGGCGATCCCAAGGTGACCAAGATCTTTCACTTTGCGCGGTTCGATCTCGCCGCTCTCTACAATGCGCTCGGCGTCATGCCCGAGCCGGTCTATTGCACCAAGATCGCCTCCCGCCTGTGCCGCACCTATACCGACAGGCATGGTCTCAAGGACCTGGTCCGCGAAGTCCTCGGCGTCGATCTGTCGAAGCAGCAGCAGTCGAGCGACTGGGGCAGTCAGACTCTCAGCGAGGCCCAGCTATCCTACGCGGCATCGGACGTGCTGCATCTGCATGGGCTGCGCGAACGGCTGAACGTCATGCTGGCGCGGGAGGGCCGCACCGAGCTGGCGCAGGCCTGTTTTGACTTCCTCCCGACCCGGGCCAAACTCGACCTGTCGGGTTGGGAAAACGAGGACATTTTCGCTCATTCGTGACCGGCCTGCGGCGAAGTGACTTTCTGAAACAGTTCAGGATCCCTCCCGCCGCGTTTCGGTCATACTCCTCGTTCTGGTGGGCGGGGCTGCAAACCGGTGCATTTCAGCGTAGACTGGCGCCGGTTTGGCAGGCCTTTCGGTGTGGCCCTTTTTGGCATGGCCCGTTGGAGCGACGGTGAGTTCAGTTCAGATTCCCAGCTATCAGGCGGGCATGGATGCGCGGTTCAGGGCCGCGGCACGCCATAGCCGTCTGGTGCGTCTGCTGCGGATTGCTGTCCCTGCCGTCGTGATCCTGTCGATGGCGGCAATTGTCGGCGTGTCGATCTTCAATCCGTTCCGGATCCTCGCCAAATTGCCGCTCGACATGGGCAATCTGGTCGTTTCGGGGACCAAGATCACCATGGAGACACCGCATCTGGCCGGATTCTCGCCGGACGGACGGCCCTATGAGTTGTGGGCCAAGGCCGCGACGCAGGATCTGACGGATCCCGACAATGTCGAACTAACGACCTTGCGCGCCAAGGTGATGATGGAAGACAAGTCGACGATGACGATGGATGCCCGCACCGGGAAGTTCAATTCGAAATCACAGATGCTCTATCTGTATCAGGACATTTTCCTGCAAACGACGACCGGCTACGAAGCCAAGCTGACACAGGCGAACATTGATATTGCCAATGGCACGGTCACGTCGGACGAACCGGTCGATGTCAAACTTCTCAACGGCACTTTGCTCGGGCAACGGATGCGCATCACGGAACACGGTGAGCTGGTTAGGTTCGAGGGCGGTGTGTCGATGAACCTGAAGATGGACCCGCCTTCGCCGGACGCTTCGGCTCAGCCTGAGACCGTGGCGGAGCCCGAAGCCGCGCCGGAGCCCGTGAAACCGCGGGCCGCCAACGGCAAGCGCCCCAACGCGAAATGAATGTGATGATTTTTCCCGTCAGTAATGTCCGATTCCGCGGGGTGACCGGCGCTGCGATCGCCGTGCTCGTGCTGGCTTTCACAGCCGATGCAAATGCGCAGAGCGCGGTGCAGGGTGTGCCGAATGCCATGCAGGGCTTCTCGCAGAATCGCGATCAGCCTATCCAGATCGAGGCCGCATCGCTGGAAATGCGCGACAAGAAAAAGGAAGCGACCTTCGCAGGCGATGTGAAGGTCGTGCAGGGCGATACCACGATGAAGTCGAAGACTCTTGTGGTCTTCTATGACGGCGGCGGCTCCGCGAACGAGCCGGCGGCCAAGGCTGCGCCCAAGGCGCCGATCAAGGCGGCGCAGCCCGGCCCTGGCGGCTCGTCGGCGATCAAGCGACTTGAAGCGCGCGGCGGGGTCATCGTCACCCAGAAAGATCAGGTTGTCACCGGCGAGACGGCGGTGTTCGACACCCGGACCAATCTCGTCACCATGCAGGGCAATGTTGTGCTCACCCAGGGCAAGAATGTGCTGCGCGGCGATCGTCTGACCGTGGATATGACCACGGGCACCTCACGCGTCGAATCCAACAGCGGCAGGGTCCAGGGCATGTTCGAGTCGTCCGGCCAGAAGGGTGGCGGGGGCCCGACCTCGATCATACCCGGGCCTGGAGGCGGAAAACCCAAGTAACTCGAAGGGTTTGCCGATATAGACGAGCCGGATCCGGTTGAATCTGGCTGCGTAACCCGTTATCGCCATTGTTTTAATCGACATGGAAGGCTTGGCGTTCGGCTGGGCAAGGGACATCTAGTCCGCCATGCTGTTCCCAGTGATCGAACATGCCGCGACCTGGCGCGGATGACGTTTAAAGGCTGATCGAAGCGCGAATGGTTGATTTCCTCGGCATGTTCCGTCGGCGCGCTCCAAAACGCGGTCCGCAGGGTTTTGCGCGGTCGCCGGTCGACATCACGGCGCTCGGCGACAGCATGGGCGACATGCTGGGCAATCCCAGCCGTGAGGCGCCGCCACTCGCGCGGACCGCCCCGGCCGATACGCCCCAGGTTCCGCAGGCCCGGGGGGAGACGCCGCGTGCCCCACAGCCTGCGCCGGCCCGCCGTCCGGACAAGGCGCCGCCGCGGCCCCGGACCAACGGCGCCGCCGCGCCAAAAGCGACCCCGCGCGCGGGTTATCTGGCCGTCCATAATGTGAAAAAGAGCTTCGGTTCACGCCAGGTTACCCGCGGCGTCAGCATTTATGTTCGCCGCGGCGAGGCCGTCGGTCTGCTCGGACCGAACGGCGCCGGCAAGACCACAGTGTTCTACATGATCACCGGCCTGATCAAGCCCGACAGCGGGGCCATTGAGCTTGACGGCCACGACGTCACCCAGCTGCCGATGTATCAACGTGCGCGCCTCGGCATCGGCTATCTGCCGCAGGAAGCCTCGATTTTTCGCGGCCTCACGGTCGAGCAGAACATCCGTGCGGTGCTGGAGGTCGTCGAGCCCAGCCGCAAGAAACGCGAGCGCGAGCTCGACGGGCTGCTCGAAGAGTTCAACATCCAGAGACTGCGCAAGTCGCCGTCGATCGCGCTGTCCGGCGGTGAGCGCCGCCGCGTTGAAATTGCGCGCGCGCTGGCGACGCGGCCGAATTACATGCTGCTCGACGAGCCCTTTGCCGGCATCGACCCGATTGCCGTGGGGGATATTCAGGACCTGGTCCGTCACCTGACCAATCGCGGCATCGGCGTGCTCATCACCGACCACAACGTGCGCGAAACGCTGGGGCTGACAGACCGCGCCTACATCGTCTATGCTGGTGAAATCCTGACGGAAGGATCTCCTGAGGAGATCGTGGCTGACCCGGACGTGCGTCGGCTTTACCTTGGCGAGGAATTCCGCCTCTAGACCAAATTTACAATTCGTCAAGCCGTGTACATCAGGCCGGGAAAGAGATAAGCAAGAAACGGACCAACTTTTGGATCGGTTTTTGCCTCCATGGCGCTGACGCAGAGACTAGAGTTCCGGCAATCCCAGTCGCTGGTGATGACGCCGCAGCTGATGCAGGCCATCAAGCTCCTGCAGCTGTCGAATCTCGATCTCGCAACCTTTGTCGAAGATGAACTGGAGCGCAATCCGCTGCTGGAACGCGCCAGCGACGGTCCTGAGCCGCCAGTGGCCGGCGAGGCCAGCCCCGAGCGCAGCGAGTTTTCGAGCCAGGACGAGGCGGGCTATGCCTCCGGCCACGACGATGGCGGCGACCATTCCGATTTTTCCGATCGTTCAGGCGGCGACAGCTTCGATGCGCCGGCGCCCGACGAGTGGATGAACCGCGAGCTCGGCACCCGCGCCGAGATCGAGCAGACCCTGGACACTGGGCTGGACAACGTCTTCTCCGAAGAGCCTGCAGAGGCCGCTGCACGCAACGCGCAGGACGCAGCCCCGACCGCCTATACCGAATGGGGCGGCGGCGCCTCCAACGACGACAGCTACAATCTCGAGGCCTTCGTTGCCGCGGAAGTGACTCTCGGCAGCCATCTCGCCGAACAGCTCTCGGTGGCGTTCTCGTCGCCCGCGCAGCGCATGATCGGTCAGTATCTGATCGATCTCGTCGATGAGGCCGGCTACCTGCCACAAGATCTCGGCGACGTGCATGAGCGGCTGGGCGCCTCTGTAGACGATGTCCAAAGCGTTCTCGGTGCGTTGCAGAAATTCGATCCGCCGGGTGTCTGCGCGCGCAGTCTCAGCGAATGTCTCGCAATCCAGTTGCGTGAACAGAACCGTTACGACCCCGCGATGCAGGCATTGGTCGAGCATCTCGATCTCCTGGCCAAGCGCGACATCGGCAATCTCAGAAAAATCTGCGGCGTCGACGACGAAGATCTGACCGACATGATCGGCGAGATTCGCAGGCTCGATCCGAAGCCCGGTCTGAAGTTTGGCTCGGCGCGAACACAGACCGTGGTGCCTGATGTCTATGTGCGGCCGGGTCCTGATGGCGGCTGGCATGTCGAGTTGAACAGCGACACGCTGCCGCGCGTTCTCGTGAACCAGGTTTATTATTCCGAATTGTCGAAAACGATCCGCAAGGATGGTGACAAGTCGTACTTCACTGATTGTCTACAAAATGCGACCTGGTTGGTGCGTGCGCTCGATCAGCGCGCGCGTACTATCCTAAAGGTTGCGACCGAGATCGTCCGGCAACAGGATGGCTTCTTCACGCAGGGTGTTGCGCATCTTCGGCCGCTGAATCTCAAGGCGGTTGCTGATGCCATTCAAATGCATGAATCGACGGTGTCGCGCGTTACCGCCAATAAATACATGGCGACAAATCGCGGCAGCTTTGAATTGAAATACTTCTTTACGGCATCGATAGCGTCGGCTGATGGTGGCGAAGCGCATTCGGCTGAAGCGGTGCGACATCACATCAAGCAATTGATTGATGGAGAAAGTCCTTCTCTTATTCTTTCGGACGACACGATCGTGGAACGCTTGCGCGAAGCCGGAATTGATATCGCGCGCCGTACCGTTGCCAAATACCGTGAAGCCATGCGTATCCCGTCTTCAGTTCAGCGCCGGCGCGACAAGCAGAGTATGCTCGGCAATGCACTCACGGCACCCGCCACTCCGTCCGATAGGGCACCCGACCGATCCCGCGACACTGCACCAGCTTGATTGCACTCCCGTGGAAACGGGATACTGTCGGTTCAAGGCAGAAGAATCGAGGCATCAGCATGACCCTTCGTATCTCGGGAAAAAGCATCAATGTCGGAGACGCTTTGCGAGGCCGCGTGAGCGAGCGGACCGATGAGGTCCTTCGCAAATATTTCGATGGCAACTATTCCGGTCACATCACGCTCAGCAAAGACGGCTTCGGCTTCCGCACCGATTGTGCGTTGCATCTTGATTCCGGAATTACGCTCGAAGCGGACTCCAATGCAGCGGATGCTTACGCCAGCGCCGATCAGGCGCTGCTTCAGATCGAGAAACGTTTGCGTCGCTACAAGAGCCGGCTGAAGGATCGTTCCGCGCGCAAGACGCATGCTGAAAATCAGGCAATGGCTGAACTCACGGCCCCGACTTTGGACGCGCCGAGCTACATCCTTGAGGCGCCCGATCATGAGGGCGATGCCGACAGTGGCTACGATCCGGTCATCATTGCCGAATCGACCAGGTCGCTGAAGCGGTTCTCGGTGAGCGAAGCTGTCATGGAACTTGATTTCACCGGCGCGGCCGTCGTGCTATTCCTGCATGGCAGTACCGGTCGGGTGAATATCGTGTACCGCCGAGGCGACGGTAACGTGGGTTGGGTCGATCCACCGGTGGTTAAACCGTCCTGACGGCATTGACGCCCAAACGGCCCCTCCCTATGGTCCGCCGCCTTTGACAGGGTTATACCGGTCAATGGATTTCGCATGGGGGGTTCCGGTGCTAGAGTACGTCCGGGCGTTCGCGCCCGGCGCGTTTTCCATCACAGGAACGATGTCCCTTTCCAGTCTTTCTTGACGCTGCCGGTTTTGGTTCTAACTACCCGCTGACGGTCAAACATCCTCGGAACGGTCAATGACAATTACCGATCTGGTCGCGCCCGAGGCGATAATCCCGGCGTTGAAGGTCAACAGCAAGAAGCAGGCGCTGCAGGAGCTCGCTGCGCGCGCTTCCGCGCTCACCGGTCAGAACGACCGCGCCATTTTCGAGGTGCTGTTGCAGCGTGAGAAGCTCGGTACGACGGCCGTGGGCTATGGCGTTGCCATTCCGCATGGCAAGTTGCCGAAGCTCGACAAGCTGTTCGGCCTGTTTGCGCGTCTCGATCGTCCGATCGATTTCGAGGCCATGGACGGCCAGCCGGTCGATCTGGTGTTTCTGCTGCTGGCGCCGGAAGGTGCGGGCGCCGATCATCTGAAGGCGCTGGCACGGATCGCACGTCTGCTGCGCGATCAGGACGTCGCCAAAAAGCTGCGTGCCTCCCGTGACGCTCAGGCGATCTATTCGGTGCTCGCTTTGCCGCCAGCGACAGCCGCCTAACCATCTCACCCCGCAGCTTACGCTGGAAGCACCCGGTTGGACCGGGCGTTTCTCTGTTCCGAACCAGATCCCTGCTTGCGCGGAGATGGAAGGCTGGTTGGCCTTGCCAGCTTACGCCGCGAATTCCTTGGCCGAGATTGGAGCGAGCGACTCGTTGCGCACCGCCTGCCGCGCGGTGATCGATGCGAGCTCGTTCATGGCCGCAGAGGCAGCTTCGGCTTGCGTTTCGGCACGGATCGATTCTGCTTCTTCCGCTGCAGCGACTGCGCGCGACGATGCTGCCATCCGCAGTGCGGTCTGGATCTCGTTGGAATCCGCGCCGCTCTTGAGCAGCAGCAACGTCAGCAGCGCCTTGACGTCGGAATTCATCGCGTCTGCGCTCTGCTTCATGCGTCGCACGGCCGCTGACGTTTCAGGAACGTTGACGGCGGTTGCGGGACGAAGCTTGGCGACGTTGCTGCCTGAAGCTTCTATGCCCTGCATGCGCATCGGATTGGCATATTCTTCCGCCATCATTACCCGCGATGCGGCAGCAAGCTGCAGAGCATTGTGAATCTCCGGCGAACTGGTGCCGGTCTTCAGCAACAGCAAAGTGAGGAGAGCTTTGACGTCCGAGTTCATCGCGGCAGTGTTTTGCATTGTGTTCCTCGCTTGTGAGAAGAGTGACTGAGCTAGTTGAAACGTCGTCCGAACAGCTTTTCGAAGAAGGTTGGTTGTGGCGGCTCGGGGTGAGTGATTTCGGCGACGAGTTTGGGTGGCTTGGGCCGCCGGACGTCACGCTTCACCCGCAGCTTTGACAGCAGCATGGTCGGCCCAGGCATGGCCGCGGGCTCGGCGAAGGTCGTGAGCGTGCCGTCCTCGAGGCTGCCGCGGATCAGGATTGGTGAGAGAAATATGGGATCTGCGAGTGCAGCAGCCGTCGCAAGGCGCGCGTTATTTAGAGTGCCGAGGCTCTGAACGGCCTCGATACTCCATTGCCCGAGCGGCAAGCGGTCTGACTTGGTCACGAAAGGCGGGCTGCTGTCGGGTGCGATGATGAGAGGGACGGTGCCGTCGGCGCGCATCAAGAATACGGTGGCAGCTGCGCAGCCCGGTGCAAAGACGAGGATCGCGAAACAGGCTGCGATCACTGGCCGACTATCAAAACCCCAGGAGCCGGTCCGGGGAACTGCCTCTGATTTCGGAGCGGTGATCGTTGCACCGAAGCTCCGTAGCAAGTCTTCGACTTGAACTATCTGCGCTTGTGTCGATCCATTCATGGCGACCTCGAATCTCAACATGACCAGATTTTCTCAAGTCATGGTGAATGCGTAGTCACCATTTTCTTCTGTGAAACAGCAGCAAAGATCAGACGCAATGATGCCATCGCGTCGGATACCCAGATTGCTATTGATGGGGGGATCAGTTTTTCAGATGGCGCAGCGGATGAGAGGTCGCGTGCGAATCGATTGCGTCCGTTAATGTGCTCACGATATTGACGACGGGTTAAATAGATACCGCGTCATGCAAGCCGAGCGCCTGCGCGTGATGATCGTCGTTTGGACGCTGGGATACTCAACATTGGGATACGCGGCTGTCACCGCGTATCCTGACGTCTGCATGCTGGCCGGTTCGCGTTAGTGAACGCTGACGGTCTGCAATTCCTGGCTCCATGCATTCGCGATCGCCGCTTCACGGCTGTCGGTGAGCATGATCGGCGTGCCGTCGGCGGCGTGCAGCGCGAACAGCTGCAATCCCGGCGCAATCTCCGGCGCCTGCGGGAACAGTCCCGGCACATCTTCCGAGCGAACCGGCTTCACATAGGCGATCATACCTTCGCCCAGATGCGCCAATGCTTCGGTGGTGACGGCGGCATTTTCATTGATCGTAACAACTTCAGTCATCGTCTCGACTCCTTCTATGAGATCAAGCGGTCGAGTCCGCTACTCGTTCCATACTCAGGATGCATGACCTGATCGAAAAACCGGAAACCAGTTTGTCGGGTCATGCATTATTCGTGTTCATTGATAGCGATTGTCTTAATGACCCTTTCAGGCTCGGGCCTGGCCAGATCAATCGACAACAGCCCGTTCTTTAGATCCGCACCCAGCACCAGCATCCCCTCTGCCAGCACGAAGGTGCGCTGGAAGTGGCGCGCGGCGATGCCGCGATGGATGTATTGCCGGGTCTTGTCGTCCTGCTGGCGGCCCCGGATCACGAGCTGGTTTTCCTCGGTGGTCACATCGAGCTGATCGCGGGTGAAACCTGCGACCGCCAGCGTGATCCGCAGGCGTTCGGGTTGACCGTTATTACGGTCGCACCGCTCGATGTTGTAAGGAGGATAACCGTCGGCACCTTTGACGACGCGATCGAGCGCACGCTCAATCTCGTCGAATCCCAAAAGGAACGGACTAGATAACGAAGGAACACGAGACATACCTACAAAGCCCTCTCGAAGCGACTTTGAGGGGCCCTTACGGCACCCCTGGCCAATCGGCACTCTGCCAACCGGTCAATCAACAATATGGGCATGCCAAAGCCCGGTTCAAGCACCTCTAAATTGCCGGGAAACCGTTACTAAGGCCTTGAAACCGATCAGATATCGATCCGGTTGCGGCCGTTAGCGCTGAACAGGTGCAGTTTGTCGCGGGAAGCCGTGGCGCGGATCGAAGCACCGATGGCCGGGGCATCCTGGCCGGGGATACGCACGATGACCTCGCCCTCGGGCAGCTCGCCCGGAGTGGCGCTGACGGCCTTCTCGGCCCGCGCACGGGTGCCATAGACGAAGGTTTCCGCGCCGACCCGTTCGATGGCCTCGACCGTCAGGTTCAGCGTGATGCCGCCGTCAGTTGCGGCCGCGCCGGAAATCGTAAGGTCTTCCGGCCGGACGCCCAGGATACCGGCCTCGGCGGCGCTGCGGCTGTCGCCGGCGAACTGCGCACGGATCTCATTGCCGCCCAGCTTGATCAGGTTCATCGGTGGCGCGCCGATGAAGGAGGCGACGAAAGTGGTCGCCGGCTTGCGGTAGATATCGAGCGGACTGCCGATCTGCTCGACCTGGCCGCCGTTCATCACCACCAGAATATCCGCCAGCGTCATCGCCTCCAACTGATCGTGGGTGACGTAGATCGACGTCGTCTTGAGGCGACGTTGCAGCTTGCGGATTTCGACCCGCATGGCAACGCGCAGCTTGGCATCGAGATTAGACAGTGGCTCGTCGAACAGGAACACTTTCGGTTGCCGCACGATGGCGCGGCCCATGGCGACGCGCTGGCGCTGGCCGCCGGACAATTGTCTGGGCTTGCGATCGAGCATGCCGGCGAGTTCGAGTGTCTGAGCGGCTTCGCGTACGCGCGTATCGATCTCCGGCTTCGGCATGCCCCTGTTGCGCAGGCCGTAGGCCATGTTGTTGTAGACGCTCATATGCGGATAGAGCGCGTAATTCTGAAATACCATGGCGATGTCGCGATCTGCCGGCTCGATCTCGTTGACGACACGGCCGCCAATATCGACCTCGCCGGAGGTGACGGTCTCGAGGCCGGCGACCATGCGCAGCAAGGTCGACTTGCCGCAGCCGCTTGGTCCTACCAGCACGCAGAACTGGCCGTCGCCGATTTCGAACTCGATGCCCTTGATGGCCTCGAAGCCGCCGGGATAGGTCTTACGGACGTTGCGCAGCGAAACATTGGCCATCTGAATTTACTTCTCCGTCTCGACCAGACCGCGCACGAACCGCCGCTGCATGAACACCACCACGGCGACAGGAGGCACCATCGCAAGGATCGCCGTCGCCATCGCGAGTTGCCATTCGGCGAGTTCGTCCGTCGTCGTCAGCATCTTCTTGATGCCGGTGACGATGGTCTGCATGGATTCCTGTGTCGTGATCAGCAGCGGCCACAGATACTGGTTCCAGCCATAGATGAACTGGATCACGAACAACGCTGCCATCGTCGTCACCGACAGTGGCAGCAGCGTATCCTTGAAAAAGCGAAAGGGACCGGCGCCGTCGATGCGCGAGGCTTCGAGCAGTTCATCGGGGATGGTCATGAAGAACTGGCGAAACAGCAGCGTGCCGGTGGCCGACGCAATCAGCGGCAGGATCAGCCCGGCATAGGTGTCGAGCATCTTCAGATCGGCGATCACCTTGTAGGTCGGATAGATACGGACCTCGACCGGCAGCATCAGCGTCACGAAGATGATCCAGAACGCCGTCTGGCGGAACGGAAAACGGAAATACACCACGGCATAGGCGGAGAGGATCGAGATCACGATCTTGCCGAGCGCGATGCCCATTGCCATGACGAACGAGTTCATCAGCATGTGGCCGACCGGCTCGCGGCTGGCGCGCGATCCGCCGACGAAAATGGCTCGGTAATAGTTCTCCAGCGTATGACTGCCCGGCAGCATCGGCATGTTGCCGTTGACCACCGTTGCTGCGTCATGTGTCGAGGCGATCAGTGCGACATAGACCGGGAATACGACGATGAACACGCCGAAAGTCAGGATCGCGTAAGCGAGGATGTCGTTCCAGCGGCGGTGCTCGACCATCAGTACTGCACCTTGCGCTCGACATAACGAAACTGGATGGCCGTGAGCACGATCACGATCACCATCAGGATCACCGACTGCGCTGCCGATCCGCCGAGGTCGCCGCCGAGCCTGCCGTCGGCATAGACCTTGTAGACCATGGTGGTCGTCGCCCCGGCCGGCCCACCACCCGTGACGGCGTCGATGATGCCGAAAGTGTCGAAGAACACATAGACGACGTTGACGACCAGCAGGAAGAACGTGGTCGGCGACAGCAGCGGGAACGTGATCGTCCAGAATCGCCGATATGGCCCGGCGCCATCAATCGCCCCGGCCTCTAGTACGCTGCGCGGGATCGCCTGCAGGCCGGCCAGGAAGAACAGGAAATTATAGGCGATCTGCTTCCACACCGCGGCCATGACGACGAGCGCCATGGCGTGGTTGCCGTTCAACATCGGATTCCAGTTGAAGCCCATCATGCGCAGCGGCCGTGCCATGGTGCCGAGGGAGGGATGGAAGATGAACAGCCACAGCACGCCGGCGACGGCCGGCGCCACCGCATAGGGCCAGATCATCATGACCTTGAAGGTCGGTGCTGCTTTCAGATTCTTGTCGGCCTGGGTGGCGAACAACAATGCGATTGACAGCGAGAGCGCCGCGACCAGCGACGAGAATACCACGGTCGTCGCCATTGCCTTGTAGTATTCCGGCTGGGCAAGCAGCGCCTGATAGTTCTCCAGCCCGATGAATTCCGAGTTCAGGCCGAACGCGTCCTCGCGCAAAAACGATTGCCAGACAGCCTGGCTGGCCGGCCAGTAGAAAAACACCAGGGTGATGACCAGCTGCGGCACGAGCAACAAATATGGCAGCAGCTTACCCTTGAAGACCGCGGACTTTTCCATGCAGTTCGTCGTGCCCCAGAAAGCAGCCTCATTCTGCTCATGTCATCGCCCGTCCAAGCGCGCAATTGCGCGCGAGGCCGGGCAACGACAGCGTCCGCTTGAATACTACTTCGCAGTCTTTTCGAAGGTCCGCAACATGGCGTTGCCACGGCTTACGGCAGTATCGAGTGCCTGTTGTGCCGTCTTCTGGCCACCCAATGCAGCCTCAATCTCTTCGGACCAGACGTCTCGCAGTTGCACCATGTTGCCGAACCGCAGGCCGCGCGAATTTTCGGTCGGCTCCTTGTTGGTCAGCTCCTTCAGCGGGGTCTGCAGGATCGGGTTCTTGTCATAGAAGCCGTCGGCCTTGGTCTTTTCATAGGCGGCCTTGGTGATCGGCAGATAACCGGACTCCTGATGCAGCTTGGCCTGCCGATCTGTGTCGGACAGGAAGCTGAAGAATTTTGCGATGCCCTTGTATTCCTCAGGCTTCTTGCCGCCCATCACCCACAGCGAGGCGCCGCCGATGATCGAATTCTGTGGCGCGCCGGTGACGTCGGGATAGTAGGGCATCGGCACCGAGGTAAAGGCGAATTTGGCGGTACCCTTCGCCGTCGCGTAATAGCCGGACGAGGTCATGAAGAGCGGGCATTCGCCGGAGCCGAAGCGACTCTCGCTGGCGTTGGCGCGACCGGAATAATCGTAGGTCTTGTCCTTCTGCAATTCGATCAGTGTCTGCAGATGTTGGACATGGAGTGGCGAATTGAATTTCAGCTCGGTGTCGAAGCCGTCGAGTCCGTTCGCCTTCGTGCCGATCGGCACGTTGTGCCATGCCGAGAACTGCTCGATATTGGCCCAGGTCGCCCAGGCATTGGAGAAGCCGCAGGTCGCATAGCCGGCCGCCTTGAGCTTCTTGGCGCCCTCGAACACTTCGGGCCAGGTCTTGGGAATTTCGGCAATATTGGCCTTCTTCAGCGCATCCAGATTGACCCACATCACCATCGACGATGAGTTGAAGGGAAACGACAGCATTTCGCCCTTCGATGTCGAGTAGTAGCCGGTGATCGCGGGCAGGTAGTTGTTTGGATCGAACGGCTCGCCCGCATCCTTCATCAGCTGGTAGACAGGTTTGACGGCGCCCTTGGCGCTCATCATGGTCGCGGTACCGACCTCGAAGACCTGCAGGATGTGCGGTGCGGTGCCGGCGCGAAATGCTGCGATGCCGGCATTCATGGTGTCGGGATAGCTGCCCTTGAAGGTCGGGACCACCTTGTAGTCCGGTTGGCTGGCATTGAAGTCAGCCGCGAGCTTGTTGACGATGTCGTTGTTGCCGCCGGTCATCGCGTGCCACCACTGGATCTCGGTCACCGCTTGCGCGGGCGAAGCGAGCGCCAGCGTGCATGCGAACAGAGTGGCGAGTGCGAATTGGGGGCGGATCATCCAGTTTCTCCCGTTAGCCGTCATCGTCTCGTTGCAACAAAGCTGCGCCGGATGACGTGCATGCGACATTTTGACAGCGCGGATGCTAGGCGGGAAATGGCGGCGTTGGGAAGCCGCAAAAAGTCGAAGACGAACGGGGCTGCGGATCGCGCAGCCCCGTGTTGTTCTTATCGCTTGCGCTCGGAGCCGCTCACGGTTCCTTTGGCGACCAGCTCCTTGATCTCATCACCGGAGTAGCCGAACTCGGTGAGGATCTCGTTGAAGTGCTCGTTGAACTTCGGCGGCACGTGGCGCAGGCTCGCTTTGGTGCGGTCGAAGCGGACCGGCGAGGCAACGCCCTTGTACCAGTCCTTCTCGATGATATCGCCGCGATGCTTCGTGTGGGCATTGGCGAGCGCCTTGTCGATCGACTGCACCGGGCCTGCCGGCAGGCCGGCGCCGAGCAGGCGCTCGCACAGCGGTGCGCTGTCGTGATCCTTCAGGATCGCTTCCAGCTCGGCACGCAGCGCATCGCGATTCTGCACGCGGTCACGGTTGCGTGCGAAGCGCACGTCCGTGCCGAGTTCCGGCTTGCCAAGTTCGCGGCACAGCTTCCGGAAGGTGCCGTCATTGCCGACGCCCATGAAGATATTGCCGTCGCGGGCAGCGAACACGGCATAGGGCACTAGGTTCGGATGCTCGTTGCCGGTCAGTGCCGGCGGCTTGCCACCGTTGTAGAAATAGTTCGCGGTATGCGGGTGCATGATCGCGAGACCGGTTTCGTACAATGTCGCCTCGACGAATTGACCGAGACCCGATTTGGCGCGCTCGGCGAGCGCCATCAGGATGCCGACGCAGGCATAGAGACCGGTCGCCATGTCGACAAGCGCGACGCCGATGCGGGTCGGGCCGCTGTCCTGTGAGCCGGTCGATGCCATCAGGCCGACCATCGACTGGATGATCGCGTCATAGCCGGGGTGGCCGCCATGCGGGCCATCGCCGCCGAAGCCGGAGATGCGGCAATGGATCAGCTGCGGGAATTTCTCGCGCAGGAAATCGTTGCCGATGCCCCATTTGTCGAGCGTGCCGGGCTTGAAGTTCTCGATCATCACGTCGGCATTTTCGAGCATCCGCATCAGCACAGTACGACCGCCCTCGGAGGCGAGGTCGAGACCGATCGAACGCTTGTTGCGGTTGGTGCCGATGAAATAGGCCGCATCGTCGTCGTGGAAGGGGGGGCCCCAGTCGCGCGTCTCGTCGCCGGCGGGCGGCTCGACCTTGACGACGTCAGCGCCGTGGTCGGCCAGGATCTGGGTGCAATAGGGTCCGCCAAGAACGCGCGACAGATCGATCACGCGCAGGCCGGCAATCGCGCCGGGAGCTATGGGCAAGCTCATTCAATCAGCCTTCTCTCAAGTGTCGTTGGGATATTTTTATGCCAGAGAGCATGTAAGGGCTGTCAGAGCTAGCGGGCTTCCGGCTGGTCAGCAATGGCCTTGTCCGGGCAGCGGCTATGGCCAGAGCGAGGGTATGGCGCAACCGCCAGACGAACGCGAACGGGCTCGGCCGATGGCCGAGCCCGTTCGTATCGAGAGTCAATTCGTTTGCGTCGCCGAAACTCAGACGATCACGGTGCGGACGTCGATATTGCCGCGTGTAGCGTTGGAATACGGGCAGATCTGATGTGCCTTTTCGACCAGCGCTTCGGCTTCCGCGCGCGGCAGGCCCGGCAGCGAGACCGCGAGTTCGACATCGAGGCCGAAACCGCCAGCCGAGCGCGGGCCGATGCCCACGGTGGAGGTGACCGACACATCGGCGGGTACCTTCGGGCCGCCCTGCGAGCCCACGAACTTCATCGCGCCGATGAAACAGGCAGCATAGCCGGCCGCGAACAGCTGCTCGGGATTATTGCCTGCGCCGCCTGCGCCGCCGAGTTCCTTCGGCGTGGTGAGTTTGACGTCGAGCGCGCCATCAAGCGTAGCGGCGTGGCCATCGCGGCCACCGGTTGCCTTGGCACTGGTCTTGTAGAGCACGTTGACAGACATGGTGTGTCTCCTCGTTGTTTGTATCTTGCCTCATTATAATTGCGCACAATTAGATTGTGCACAATACATAAAATGCGTGACGCAATCGAATTGTGCTCAACTGATCGTGAAGGGGTTGGGGTCTGGCGTCAGCTGTGGCCAAATAAGCTCCGGAGATCATCATGGCCAAGAAACCCGCACCTGTTCCGCTGCTGCAGCTCGATAACCAGCTCTGCTTTGCCGTCTATTCGACCGGCCACGCGTTCAACCGCGTCTACAAGCCGCTGCTGGACCGATTGAAGCTGACCTATCCGCAATATCTGGCGATGCTGGTGCTGTGGGAGCAGGACAATGTGCCGGTGAAGGACATCGGCGAGCGGCTGTTTCTCGATTCCGGCACGCTGACGCCGCTGTTGAAGCGGCTGGAAGCGGCCGGCCTGATCAAACGCACCCGCAGCATCGAAGACGAGCGGCAGATGCTGATCGCATTGACGGCGCAAGGTCAGGCGCTGCGTGAAAAAGCCAAGGCTGTGCCGCAGGGAATCCTCGCAGCGTCAGCCTGCACGGTCGGCGAAATGGCTGCGATGAAAAATGAACTCGTGGCGCTACGTGATCGGCTGAACGCAGCGCTCGGGGATTAGCGCGGTCATTCTCTACGAGGATGGGTTGGTGCGGCTTGCCGAGCCGAAGCTCGCGAAGCGAGCGAAGGATGGTGGAGCCAGGCGGGATCGAACCGCCGACCTCTTGCATGCCATGCAAGCGCTCTCCCAGCTGAGCTATGGCCCCAATACCTGCGACGCACTGGGTGGGGCGTCGCGCGGCAAACCAAGATCACATATCAGGAGTGATCTCAAGTCTCTTCTGAGCTTAACTTTCTTCGTCGCCCGAGACGTCGCCGATGATGTCGGTCACGTCCTCATCGCCTTCTTCTTCGTCGGCAATGAAGGTCGAATCATCGTCCTCATCGTCATCGATCGTGTCATCGACTTCGATATCGTCCTCGGATTCCAGCACGGCAGCCTTCTTGCCGGTATTTTCCTCGGCGTCGGCTTCCTCCAGCGAGACCAATTCTTCGCTCTCGGCGGCTTCCGGAGTTTCTGCGGCGGCAGATGCTGCAGCTGCGCGTGCAGCTGCATCCGCGCGGGTCCGCGGCGGCGCAATCGGCGCAATCGGCACAACCTCGCCCGTATAAGGCGAAATCACCGGGCTCTTGTTGAGGTCGTAGAACTTCTTGCCCGTCGTGGGGCAAATGCGTTTGGTTCCGAGATCGGATTTGGCCACGTGAAGGGTCCTGGGGATTTTTTGAAAAACGGTGCTTCACTTGGCTAGTTGACGCGCCCCTGTCAATAGCGGTTTGCGTGAGAATGACCGCTGCGTGACGCAGCGTGGCTCATATGCTACGAGCCGCCTGCGCGAAGGAACACAATCTTGACCCAATCAGACACAGCCGCCGCCCAGCCGACCCCGCTGACCGCGCGAAAATCCGGCGCCCTGCGCGGCTCTGCCCGCGTGCCCGGCGACAAGTCGATCTCGCACCGGGCTCTTATTCTGGGTGCCTTGGCGGTCGGCGAGACCCGGATTACGGGGCTGCTGGAGGGCGAGGACGTCCTGAATACCGCCAAATCGATGCAGGCGCTGGGCGCCAAGGTCGAACGAACAGGCGATTTTGCGTGGAAGGTCAACGGCGTCGGCGTTGCCGGCTTCGCCGCGCCCAAGGCGCCGCTGGATTTCGGCAATTCGGGTACCGGGTGCCGGCTGGTGATGGGGGCGGTCGCGGGCTGTCCGATCGAGGCGACATTCGATGGCGACGCGTCGCTGCGCAGCCGACCGATGCGCAGGATCGTTGATCCGTTGGAGCTGATGGGCGCCAAGGTCACCGCGAGCCAGGACGGCGGGCGTCTGCCGTTGACGCTCAAAGGCGCGCGTGATCCGCTGCCGATCGTCTATCGTACCCCGGTAGCTTCCGCCCAGATCAAGTCAGCCGTGCTGCTGGCCGGCCTGTCGGCCCCGGGCACCACCACGGTCATCGAGACCGAGGCCAGCCGGGACCACACCGAGCTGATGCTCAAGCATTTCGGCGCCGAGATTACTTCCGAAAAAGAAGGCGCGCACGGCCGCAAGATCACGCTCACCGGCCAGCCCGAATTGAAGGGTGCCGATGTCGTGGTGCCGGCAGATCCGTCCTCCGCAGCATTCCCGATGGTTGCGGCATTGATCGTGCCGGGCTCCGAGATCGTACTCACCGATGTGATGACCAATCCGCTGCGCACCGGGCTGTTCACGACGTTGCGCGAGATGGGCGCATCCATCGAGGAAAGCGATATCCGCGGCGATGCCGGCGAACCGATGGCGCAGTTCCGGATCAAGGCCTCGAAGCTGCACGGCGTCGAAGTGCCGCCGGAGCGCGCGCCGTCGATGATCGACGAATATCTGGTGCTGGCTGTGGCTGCGGCGTTTGCCGAAGGCACGACCATCATGCGCGGGCTGCAGGAGCTGCGCGTGAAGGAATCCGACCGTCTGGAAGCCACTGCGGCGATGCTGCGGGTCAACGGCGTTAATGTCGAGATTGTTGGCGATGACCTCATCGTGCACGGTGACGGTCGCGTTGCCGGTGGCGGCCTCGTTGCCACCCATATGGATCACCGTATCGCCATGTCGGCTCTGGCCATGGGCCTCGCTTCCGACAGACCGGTGACCATCGACGACACGACCTTCATCGCGACCAGCTTCCCCGATTTCATCCCGATGATGCGTCGGCTGGGTGCTGATTTTTCGTGAGCTGGGCTGGCGTGGATATTTCCCGAGGCGGGTGCTAAGTCCGCGCAGGTCGCGCGAGCCTAGCTCCCGATCCACCGCCATTCATCGTGACAAGACGAGCACGCGCAACGCATGATCATTGCTATCGACGGTCCCGCCGCATCTGGAAAAGGCACGCTGGGCAAACGGCTTGCGCATCATTACGGTTACCGGCACCTCGATACCGGCGTGATCTATCGCGCGGTCGCCAAGGCGATGCTCGATCTCGGTGCGGACCTGACCGATGAGGCGCAGGCCGTGGCTGTCGCCAGTGAGCTCGATCCCGAGAAATTCGGCAATCCGGCGCTGAAGACCCAGGAAGTCGGTGATGCGGCCTCTGTGGTCTCGGCTATCCCGCGGGTGCGGGAGGTGCTTTTGAACTTCCAGCGGCGTTTTGCCGAGGATCCGCCGGGAGCGGTGCTTGACGGCCGCGACATTGGAACCGTGATCTGCCCCCATGCCGACGTGAAGATCTTCGTGGTGGCCGATGCCAGGGTCCGCGCCCGCCGGCGCACCCTGGAGGCTCTTGGACGGGGCGAGGTGGCCGATGAGGCCGCCGTGCTGGCGGATATCATCAGGCGCGACGAACGCGACCAGAACCGCCCGATTGCGCCTCTGAAGCCGGCCACGGATGCATACTTGCTGGATAACTCCAATTTGGATATAGAAGGCGGCGTCCGGGCCGCCATCGACATTGTCGAGGCCGTCCGAGCGGGCCGGCAGCGGGTCTGATTTTTCTTTCTTTCCGAAAGACCTCAGACAAAACCGTTGCCGTCATTGGAGGAAAGCCCGCTCCCGATCTCGAGCTGCGATACGCGCTTAAGGCTCCGGACACCATCAAGACCCTACCCACGTTTCGATCGTGAAGGCATGCTGCCGGCCCGTTCTTGCATCCTCCTGCAAGGCGGTCGTTAGAGGTTGCGGACCCCTGACACTTCACATTTGAGACGCCCATTAACCCGAACGGCCGGCGATACCCGCATCTGGAGAACAAATGGCTTCGACTGCTTCTTCGTATAATCCTTCCCGCGATGATTTCGCGGCAATGCTCGACGAGTCCTTCGCGGGCGGCAACCTTCAGGAAAGCTCTGTCATCAAGGGCATCGTGGTTGCGATTGAAAAGGACATGGCCGTCATCGACGTCGGCCTGAAGACTGAAGGCCGTGTGGCACTGCGCGAATTCGCCGGTCCCGGCCGTGACAGCGAACTCAAGGTCGGCGACGAAGTCGAAGTGTTCCTCGACCGGATCGAAAACGCACTCGGCGAAGCCGTTCTGTCGCGCGACAAGGCCCGCCGCGAAGAGAGCTGGGGCAAGCTCGAGAAGGCCTTCAACAACAATGAGAAGGTTCACGGCGTCATCTTCAACCAGGTCAAGGGTGGCTTCACCGTCGATCTCGACGGCGCAGTGGCCTTCCTGCCGCGTTCGCAGGTGGACATTCGTCCGATCCGCGACGTCGCTCCGCTGATGAACAACTCGCAGCCGTTCCAGATCCTCAAGATGGATCGCCGCCGCGGCAATATCGTCGTGTCGCGTCGTACGGTTCTCGAAGAGACCCGCGCTGAACAGCGTCAGGAACTGGTCCAGAACCTTGAAGAAGGTCAGGTCATCGACGGCGTCGTCAAGAACATCACTGATTACGGTGCGTTCGTTGACCTCGGCGGTATCGACGGCCTGCTGCACGTCACCGATATCGCGTGGCGCCGCGTCAACCACCCGACTGAAGTGCTCACCATCGGTCAGACGGTCAAGGTCAAGATCATCAAGATCAACCACGAGACCCACCGTATCTCGCTCGGCATGAAGCAGCTGCTCGACGATCCGTGGCAGGGCATCGAGGCGAAGTACCCGCTGAATGCACGCTTCTCGGGTCGCGTCACCAACATCACCGACTACGGCGCATTCGTCGAACTGGAGCCGGGCATCGAAGGCCTGATCCACGTGTCGGAGATGTCGTGGACCAAGAAGAACATGCACCCCGGCAAGATCGTTTCGACCTCGCAGGAAGTCGAAGTGCAGGTTCTCGAAGTCGACAGCGTCAAGCGCCGCATTTCGCTCGGTCTCAAGCAGACCATGCGCAATCCGTGGGAAGTGTTCGTCGAGAAGTTCCCGGTCGGCTCGACCGTCGAAGGCGAAGTCAAGAACAAGACCGAGTTCGGTCTGTTCCTCGGCCTCGAAGGCGACGTGGACGGCATGGTCCATCTCTCCGACCTCGACTGGAAGCAGCCGGGCGAGCAGGTCATCGACAACTTCAAGAAGGGCGACATGGTCAAGGCCATCGTCCTCGACGTGGATGTCGAGAAGGAGCGTATCTCGCTCGGCGTCAAGCAGCTCGAAGGCGACCCCTTCGCAGAGCCGGGCGACGTCAAGAAGGGCGCTGTCGTGACTTGCGAAGTGATCGAAGTGAAGGAATCCGGCATCGACGTTCAGATCGCCGGCACCGACTTCACGACCTTCATCAAGCGTTCGGAACTGGCGCGTGAGCGTTCGGATCAGCGCGCTGAGCGTTTCGCCGTCGGCGAGAAGGTCGATGCCCGCGTGATCCAGTTCGACAAGAAGGCCCGCAAGGTCCAGGTGTCGATCAAGGCTCTCGAAGTGGCGGAAGAGAAGGAAGCCATCGCGCAGTACGGATCGTCGGATTCGGGCGCGACCCTCGGCGACATTCTCGGCAAGGCGCTCAAGCAGAGCACCGACAAGTAAGCGCGCAAGTAAGTTTCGACTCACTTGTTTGCTACCAATTGGGGCCCCGGTTTCACCGGGGCCCTTTTTGCTGTTTCGACCATGTTTTCTTCATATTGCCTCGCAATTGATGTATTTGAGATACCTCAAGTAAACGCTGCCCGGACGACAGATGCAGCATCCGCCAGACGCAAGCTCTCCCGAGGGCTTCCAGGAGATTTCCGATGTCGCTTGATTCCGATGTGATCGTCGATCGCCGCAGGATACGTCGCAAGCTGACGTTCTGGCGCGTGGCGGCGGTGCTGGTCGCGGTCGCTGCGGTGGTCGTCGTCGGCGTCGTCGTGACACGATCGGGCTCTGAGGCGCTGTCGTCGTCGGGGGCGATCGCGCGCATCAAGATCGAGGGCCTGATCCAGAGCAACAATGATCGCGTCGAGGCGCTGGAGCGGCTGGAGAAGTCATCCGCGGCAGCGGTGGTGGTACATATCAATTCGCCGGGCGGCACCACGGCTGGCTCTGAGCAGCTCTATGACGCGCTGATGCGCCTCAAGGCCAAGAAACCGATGGTCGTTGTCGTCGAGGGCCTGGCCGCATCGGGCGGCTACATCGCGGCACTCGCATCCGACCATATCGTTGCGCAGCAGAGCTCGCTGGTCGGCTCCATCGGTGTTCTGTTCCAGTTTCCCAATTTCACGGGGTTGATGAAGACCGTCGGTGTCGAGGTCGAGCAGGTCAAATCCTCGCCCCTGAAGGCGGCGCCCAATGGTTTCGAGCCGACCAGCCCGGAGGCGCGGGCAGCGCTGGAATCGCTGGTGAGGGACTCCTACGGCTGGTTCCGCGGGCTCGTGCAGAGCCGCCGCGCCATGGATGACGCGCAACTACAGAAAGTCGCCGATGGCCGTGTTTTCACGGGGCGCCAGGCCGTGGACCTCAAGCTGATTGATCAGCTTGGCGACGAGAAAGCCGCCGTGGCGTGGCTGGTATCCGAGAAGAAGATCAAGAGTGACCTGCCGGTTCGCGACTTCAAGCTGACGCCTAAATTCAGCGATTTCACCTTCCTGCGCGCTGCTGCGACGATCACGCTCGACGCTGTAGGTCTTGGTGCGATCGCGCGGCAGGTCGAGCAGGCGGGCCTCGCGCAGGCCATGGATGGCTTCGGCCTCGATGGCATGCTGGCGTTGTGGCGGCCGGCCACCACTAACTAGGGAACCGCTCGTCCTGTTCTTTCCGCACTGCAAGGAAGGCTGCAACAACGGTTTCGGGCATTTGTCACGCATTTTCGAAGGTGCCCGAATTCATTTAGCGTCTTGACAGTTCAAGGCATTTTCACGGAAATGCATCCTCCCGTTCAGAGTCCAACGTCTCGATGATCAAATCCGAACTCGTTCAACGCATCGCTGAGCATAACCCGCACCTCTACCAGCGGGATGTTGAGAACATCGTGAATGCAATTCTCGATGAGATCGTGGCCGCGCTGGCACGCGGTGACCGTGTCGAACTCCGCGGCTTCGGTGCATTTTCGGTGAAGCATCGCCCGGCCCGTGCGGGCCGCAATCCGCGTACCGGCGAGCATGTTCCGGTGGACCAGAAGAGCGTTCCGTTCTTCAAGACGGGCAAGGAAATGCGCGAGCGCCTGAATCGCGACGATGCTGCACCGGAAGCAAGCGCAGCGACATAAAGAACTTTGAGGTAGCGCGCATTCGGGCCGACAGGCCTGAGCCAGATAGCGGAATGCGCGCCCGCATCGCCTTCGCGAGAGATGTTGATGCGCAAATTCTTCTCAGCTCTGGTGATCATCCCCCTCGCGATCGTCTTCGTCGTGTTCGCCGTCGCCAATCGTCATCTGGTCACGGTGTCCTTCGATCCGTTCAACAGCAGCGTTCCGGCGGTCGGCGTCACGCTGCCGCTATTCGCCGTGATCATCCTGTCGGCCATCCTGGGTGTCATCGCAGGCGGTATGGCCACCTGGTTCAGGCAGGGCCACTGGCGCCGTGCAGCGCGCCAGCGCGAGGCCGATGCGCAGCGGGCCCGCGCAGAACTGGCCGATTTGCGCGCCCATACTGCGACCGCTTCGCGGAATGGTACGCAGCGGCTCCCGGCGCCGGGTTCCCCTTATATGGCCGGTGAGCGAGACAAGTCCGGCGCGACGTTGTAGAACCCCGCGCATAGGCTTTTCCTGCCATTCCCGGTATTGCCAGCGGCCATTTGAAGCATGTCTCTGATCGTCAAAATTTGCGGCCTGTCCACTCCGGAGACGCTCGATGCGGCTCTGGTCGGCGGCGCGGATATGGTCGGCTTCGTGTTCTTTCCGCCGTCGCCGCGCCACGTCACGCTCGACGTTGCGCGGGCTTTGGGCAAGCAGGCGAAGGGCCGCGCCGTGAAGGTTGCGCTGTCGGTCGATGCCGATGACGCGGATCTCGAAAACAGCATCGAAGCCTTGAAGCCCGATATCCTGCAGCTCCATGGCAAGGAGAGCGTGGCGCGGGTGCGTGATATCAAACAGAAGTTTGGCCTTCCGGTGATGAAGGCGCTTGCCGTCGAGACCAGGGCCGATCTCGCAGCATTGCCCGGCTATGCCGCGGTCTGCGATCGCATCCTGTTCGATGCCAAGGCGCCGAAGGATGCAACGCGTCCGGGTGGTCTCGGCGCGGTCTTCGACTGGCATCTGCTCGAAGGCCTCGATCTGAAGCTGCCCTTCATGGTGTCGGGCGGCCTCAATGCCGCCAACGTCGCCGAGGCCCTGCGCATCACGCGGGCCGGCGGTGTCGATATTTCATCCGGCGTGGAAAGCGCGCCGGGCATCAAGGATCCCGACATGATCCGCGCTTTCATCCGCGCCGCGCGCGCAACGGAAGAGTTGACGACCTGATGACTCAAGCCATTCCCAATTCCTATCGGTCCGGTCCCGACGACACCGGTCACTTCGGCATTTTCGGCGGCCGCTTTGTCGCCGAGACGCTGATGCCGCTGATCCTCGATCTGCAGAAGGCCTATGAGGACGCCAAGGCCGATCCCGCCTTCCGCAAGGAGATGGATGGTTATCTCAAGGCCTATGTCGGCCGCCCGTCGCCGCTCTATTTCGCGGAACGTCTCACCGAGCATCTCGGCGGCGCAAAAATCTATCTGAAGCGTGAGGAGCTGAATCACACCGGCTCGCACAAGGTGAACAACGTGCTCGGCCAAATCATGGTCGCGCGCCGCATGGGCAAGAAGCGCATCATCGCCGAGACCGGCGCCGGCCAGCATGGCGTGGCGACGGCGACGCTCTGTGCGCGCTTCGGCCTCGAATGCATCGTCTATATGGGTGCGGTGGACGTCGCCCGTCAGCAGCCCAATGTGATCCGCATGGAAATGCTCGGCGCCAAGGTGGTGCCGGTGCAGGTCGGCGCACGCACGCTGAAAGATGCGATGAACGAGGCGCTGCGCGACTGGGTCACCAATGTGCACAACACGTTCTATTGCATCGGCACCGTCGCCGGCCCGCATCCGTATCCGATGATGGTGCGCGACTTCCAGTCGATCATCGGCGAGGAAACTCGTGTGCAGATGCAGGAGATCGAAGGTCGTTTGCCGGATTCGCTGATCGCCTGCATCGGCGGCGGCTCCAATGCGATGGGGCTCTTCCATCCGTTCCTCGACGATCCTTCGGTCGATATCTACGGCGTCGAGGCGGCGGGCCACGGGCTCACCAACCTGCACGCCGCATCGATCGCTGGTGGCCGTCCCGGCGTGCTGCATGGCAACCGCACCTATCTCTTGATGGATGAAGATGGCCAGATCCAGGAAGGCCATTCGATCTCTGCCGGCCTAGATTATCCTGGTATCGGCCCCGAACATTCGTGGCTGCATACGATCGGCCGCGTGAAATATCTGTCGGCGACCGACGAGGAAGCGCTGGCCGCATTCCAGTTGCTGTCGAAACTCGAAGGCATCATCCCGGCGCTGGAGCCAGCTCATGCCCTCGCCAAGGTAAGCGAACTCGCGCCAACGCTGCCGAAGGATCACCTGATGGTCGTCAACCTCTCCGGCCGTGGCGACAAGGACGTCCCGCAGGTCGGCGATATCCTGAAGGGCAGGCAGTCGTGACCACCCGCATCGATACCCGTTTCGCTGAGCTCAAGGCCGAAGGCCGCGCGGCTTTTGTCACCTTCGTGATGGCTGGCGATCCCGATCCCGCCACCGCGCTCGAAATCGTCAAGGCGCTGCCCAAGGCCGGTGCCGACATCATCGAGATCGGCATGCCCTTCACCGATCCGATGGCCGACGGCCCGTCGATCCAGGCCGCGGGCCTGCGCGCGCTGCAGGCCGGCATGACGCTGCGCAAGACGCTGCAGCTCGTGCGCGACTTCCGCAGCTCCGACAACAAAACGCCCATCGTCCTGATGGGCTACTACAATCCGATCTATATTTACGGCGTCGATAAATTCCTGCCTGACGCCAAGGCCGCGGGCGTCGATGGTCTGATCATCGTCGATTTGCCACCGGAAGAAGACGCTGAGCTCTGCCTGCCGGCAATCAAAGCCGGATTGAACTTCATCCGTCTGGCCACACCGACCACCGATGACAAGCGCCTCCCGGCGGTGCTCGCGAACACCTCGGGCTTCGTCTATTACGTCTCGGTCACCGGCATCACGGGATCAGCTAGCGCGGATTCATCCGCCGTGAGCGCGGCCGTGGCGCGGATCAAGCGCCATACCAAACTGCCGGTCTGTGTCGGTTTCGGCATCCGGACGCCGGAAGCGGCGCATGACATCGCGCGGCATGCCAACGGCGCGGTGGTCGGAACGGCGCTGATCGATGCGCTGAAAGGCTCGCTGGATTCCGATGGCAAGGCCACGGCCAGGACCGTCAGTGCGGTCGCCGATTTGGCCGCAGCCCTCGCCCAGGGCGTTCATGGGGCCAAACAGGCTGCGGAATAAGCCACAATTGGCCTCCATCAACCGGGAACAACGGTTGCCGGGCTCCGTCCTGGCCGCCATATAGATATCAGAGCGACGCACCATCTCAGCGACGCGGAGACACATATGAATTGGCTCACCAACGTCGTCCGGCCGAAGATCCGCAGCATCCTCAAGCGCGATACGCCCGAGAACCTCTGGATCAAGTGCCCGGATACAGGGCAGCTCGTGTTCTACAAAGACGTCGAGAGCAATCAGTTCGTCATTCCCGGCTCGAACTATCACATGCGCATGGGCGCCACCGCCCGCATGAAGTCGATCTTCGACAACGAGACCTGGTACGACGTGGCGCTGCCCGAAGTGATCGCCGATCCGCTGAAGTTTCGCGACGAGCGCAAATATGTCGACCGCATCAAGGATGCCCGCACCAAGACCGGCATGAACGATTCAGTGAAGGTCGGTTACGGCAGGATGGAAGGCTCCGGCGTCGTCGTCGCCGTACAGGATTTCGATTTCATGGGCGGTTCGCTCGGCATGGCTGCCGGTGAAGCGCTGGTGCGCGGGCTCGAACTCGCGGTCGAGAAGAAGTCGCCCTTCATCGTCTTCGCAGCCTCCGGCGGCGCCCGCATGCAGGAAGGCATTCTTTCGCTGATGCAGCTGCCGCGCACCACCGTCGGCGTGCAGATGCTGCGCGAGGCCAAGCTGCCTTACATTGTCGTGCTCACCAACCCGACCACCGGCGGCGTCACCGCGTCCTATGCGATGCTGGGCGACGTGCAGATCGCCGAGCCCGGCGCGCTGATCGGCTTTGCCGGTGCGCGCGTGATCGAACAGACCATTCGCGAAAAGCTGCCGGAAGGTTTCCAGCGCGCTGAATATCTGCGTGACCACGGCATGATCGACATGGTCGTGCATCGCCACGATCTGAAGCCGACGCTGGCGCGCCTGTGTCGCCTGCTGACGAAGTCTCCGGCCATTGCGAGCCCGCCGCGCGCGGAGAGCATTCCGGCCGAGATCCTCGTGGCTCCGGACGCGGTGCCGGCCGCTCACGCGTGAGCACCTCCGCGCCGCCATCGTCGCCCGACCTCGGCGAGATTCTGGCGCGGCTCTCCAAGCTGCATCCGAACGCCATCGATCTGTCGCTGGACCGCATGCAGCGGCTCATGGCGCAGCTCGGCAATCCCGAGCGCAAGCTGCCCCCGGTCATTCATGTGGCCGGCACCAACGGGAAGGGCTCGACCATCGCCTATCTGCGCGCGATCTGTGAGGCCGCAGGCCTGCGCGTTCACGTCTATACCTCACCGCATCTCGTCCGCATGAATGAGAGCATTCGCCTTGCTGGCACATTGGTGAGCGATGACGCATTGCGTGACGCGTTCGCTTGGGTCGAGACGATCAACGCTGGCGCTCCGATCACGCTGTTCGAGGCTGAGACCGCCGTCGCGTTCGGTCTGTTCGCAAAGTCTCCCGCCGATATCGTGCTACTCGAAGTCGGCCTCGGCGGGCGGCTCGATGCGACCAACGTGATCGAAACGCCCGCCGCCTGCGTGCTCACGCCGATTACCATCGATCACACCGACTTCCTCGGCGACACGCTCGCGAAAATCGCAACCGAGAAAGCCGGCATCATCAAGCGCCGCGTGCCGGTCATCACGGCCGAGCAAGCGCCTGATGTAACCGATGTGATCGAACAGCAGGCGCGCAGGATGCATGCGCCGCTTGTGAGCGCCGGGCAGGAATGGCACGTCAATATCGAGCGCGGCCGCCTCGTGTATCAGGATGATCGCGGGTTGATGGATATTGCTGCGCCGCGGTTGTTCGGGCGCCATCAGTTCGGCAATGCGGGTCTGGCGATTGCGGCATTGCGCGCGCTGGATATCTTCAAGATCGATCCTGCCGCCTATGAAACCGGTGTGGCGCGCGCCGAATGGCCGGCGCGGATGCAGCGGCTGACGTCGGGCAAGCTTGTCGCGGCGGCGCCTGCCGAATCCGAAGTCTGGCTCGACGGCGGTCACAATGCCGATGGCGGGCGCGTCATCGCAGCCGCGCTCGGCGATCTCGAAGAGCGCGTGCCCCGGCCGCTGGTGGTGATCGCCGGCATGATGGCCAACAAGGATGCGACGGGCTTTCTGGCGAATTTCGCCGGCCAGACCCGCCATATCATTGCGGTGAAAATCCCCGGCCGCGACGGCGTCATGGCGCCGGATGCGTTGGCCGACGCCGCGCGGAGTCTCGGCATGCGCGTCGAGACGGCGCCGAGCGTCGCCGATGCGCTGCAATCTCTCACTAGGCTCGCCTATGAAGTGCCTCCGCGGATCCTGATCGCAGGCTCGCTCTACCTGGCCGGCCATGTGCTTGCCGAGAACGGCACGCTACCTGCATAGAATCGCATCGATACAAGTGATCTCTGATTGATCTTTGCTTGATTTTAGGGAGGTTCGATGCGCTTCGCTGCCATTGCCGACGTTCACGGCAATCACTTTGCCCTTGAGGCGGTTGTCGCCGATATCCGTACCCAAGGTATCACCGATATCGTCAATCTTGGTGATATGGCCAGCGGTGCGCTCGATGCGCGCCGTGCGGTGGACATCATGATGGGCCTCAATGCCACTAATGTCCGCGGCAATCATGATCGCTACATCACCGACTACAAGCTTGACGACATGTGGCCGTCCGATCGGCTGGCACACAGCCAGCTAGAACCAGAGCAGATGGACTGGCTACGCGCGTTGCCCTTCAGCACGATTTATCAGGGTGAGGTCTATCTCGTTCACGCGACGCCCGATGACGACAACACCTACTGGATGGAAGCGGTGACCCCCGAAGGCATCGTGCATATGGCCTCGATCGAAGCCATCGAGGAGAAGGCGGGGGGTATCACGCAATCGCTGATTCTCTGCGCACACACCCACATCGCGCGTGCCGTCAGGCTTCGCGACGGCCGCATGATCGTCAATCCCGGTAGCGTCGGTGGCCCCGGCTATCGCGACGTCACGCCCTATCCGCACACGCTGGAAGTCGGCACGCCCGACGCCTGCTACGCAATTATCGAGAAGGCGGGCGAGCGATGGCAGGTGACGTTCCGTCAGGTGCCTTACGACCATCAGGCGATGGCGGAGTTGGCGTTGGAGAACCAGCGACCGGAATGGGCGAGCGCACTGGCGACGGGATGGATTCGCTGATGTAAAGAAAAACGTCGGCGTCGCTTCCCTCGCCCCGCTTGCGGGGAGAGGGTGGCGCGGACGAAGTCCGCGGCGGGTGAGGGGGAGCCAGCGAGTGAAACACTGGCTCCCCCTCACCCGCCTTCCACATGCTCCGCATGTGAAAGTCGACCTCTCCCCGCAAGCGGGGCGAGGTTAGGTACACAAAACAAAAACGGCCGGTGAAAATCACCGGCCGTAAATTCTGGGATATAGCGCGTCGCGATCAGACCGCGGCGCTGATCCACTGCTGCAGCTTCGCCTTCGGCGCGGCGCCGACCTGGCGCGAGGCCATTTCGCCGCCCTTGAAGATCATCAGCGTCGGGATCGACATCACGCCATACTTCGATGCGGTCTTCGGGTTCTCGTCGACATTGAGCTTCAGGATGGTGACCTTTTCGCCCATGGCAGCGGAGATTTCGTCGAGCGCCGGCGCGATCATGCGGCAGGGACCGCACCACTCGGCCCAGAAATCGATCACGACCGGGCCGGTCGCCTTGAGCACTTCCGCTTCGAAATCGGCGTCTGTCACCTTGCCAACGGCCATGATCGTATCCTCGTCCTGTTCAATGAAAGGCGCGCTGGAAGATTCGCGCGCTGGAATGATGCATCCAACCTATGAACGCCCCCTTGCCGGGTCAAGGTTGGTCACAGTGAGATGATGGCGGCCAGCTCCGCGTCCAGCGCAGCACCGGAAATCTCCATCATTTCAAGCGTTTCCGTCCAGAGCAAGGCGGCCCGGATCGGCCGATCTGGGTATAACTTGGCGAGCACGCCGCGATACAGCGCCAGCTGCCGGATATAGGCCTTGGGCGCCTCGATCAGCTTGCGCGGCGGGTTGTGGTTGGTCTTGTAGTCGACGATCCGGATCTCGGTTTTGGTCAGGACCAGCCGGTCGATCTGGCCCGAGACGAGCACAGGCGATCCGTCCTTTCGCGTCAGTCGTCCGGCCACCGCCACCTCGGCGCGACTGCCGGGGGCAAACAGTTCCGCGAGGCGCGGATCGCCGATCAGCGACAGCACCTGCGTGGCCAGCGCCACCCGGTCGAGATCGGTCCAGTTATTGGCGTTGCGAGCGAGGAAATTCAGCGCGGTCTCGCGACGCTTTTCGGCGGCGATGTCGGGCAGCGATTGCAGCAGCCGGTGCACAAGGTTGCCGCGCTGTAAGGCCAGTTGGCGCAGCCGCTCGGATTCACCGGTACGCTGGCCGCGCCCGTCGTCATCGTCGTCGGCATCCGATGGCCGCAGCAGGCTTTCGCGGCGCGGCTGGTCGCCGACCTTGTCGCGCATCCAGGATGGCAGCACGATGGGCGCACCTGCTGCGACAGACGCTATCGCGCCAGGCGCCGGTGTCACGTCTTCCACGCGCGTATAGCGTTTCACCACGCCGTCCGGCGGCGGCACGCTCTGCATCTGCAGCCCGGAATTCTCCAGGCCCTTCTGGATCAGGTCGTACCAGGACAGCGGCCGCACCTCGTTGCGGTTGCCGGGCATGCAGCCGC
Source organism: Tardiphaga robiniae (assembly GCF_013359755.1). GTDB lineage: Bacteria > Pseudomonadota > Alphaproteobacteria > Rhizobiales > Xanthobacteraceae > Tardiphaga > Tardiphaga robiniae. The sequence continues at coordinate 478,108 of NZ_JABMCJ010000094.1, forward strand.
CAACGATCAGGCGATCGGCCGCGCGCGTCATCGCCACATAAAGCAGCCGGCGATATTCGTCCTCGGTATCGCGGATCATGTCGGCGCGCGCCGCCGCGACTGCTGGCGGATCGTCCGCCTTCTTGCCGGCCCAGACCACGACGCCCGGGCTGTTCGGTGCGGCGTTGCCCTGCGGGAGATGGATCAAATTGAGTCGCTGCGAATCCGCCGGCGACGATGTGGTATCGACCAGGAATACGACCGGTGCTTCGAGGCCTTTGGCGCCATGCACGGTCATCACGCGAACTTCGTCGCGGGTGATCTCCATGTCGCGCTTCACTTCCGTGTCGGCGGCGCGCAGCCAGGCGACGAAGCCCTGCAGCGAGGCCGGCGCCTTGCGCTCATAGCCCAGCGCGAGTTCGAGAAATTCGTCGAGCGCGTCATTGGCCTCATGGCCGAGCCGACGCAGGATGCGCGCGCGGCCGTGATCACCGCCGAGCAGCCACGCATAGAACGCAAAAGGCGTCTCGCTGGCAAAGCGCTTCTCGCAAGCGATGAGCCGCTTGAAAGCGCCGCCGAGCTTGGGATCGCTCACCGCCTTTTCGCCGAGTGCGTCGCGCAGCGATCCCGTGCGCTCATAGGCCAGCTTGAACAGGTCATCGTCATCGAGGCCGAATAGCGGGCTCTTCAATACGGTCGCCAATGCCAGGTCGTCCTGCGGCAGCAGTAGCGCGTCGGCCAGGTTCATCAGGTCGATGATGGCGATATGTTCGGTGAGCTTCAGCCGGTCGGCGCCGGCGACGGGAATGCCGGCATGTTTCAGCGCCTGGATGATGGCGTCGAAGGCCTTGCCGCGGCGGCGCACCAGCACCAGCATGTCGCCATAGCGCAGCGCGCGACGCTTGCCGATGGGCCCGGTCTCCGTCTTCGCCGCGATCAAGTCTTTGATCTCGGTCTGCACGCGGCGGGCGAGTTTCACTTCAGGGCTGGTCTCGGAGCGCTTGTCGAACGGCGCCTGCCAGCCTTCGATGCTTGGCCGGTCGTCAGGCTGCTCCAGCTCCCACAGATCGATCAGGCTGGGACCGGCATCGTCCAGCGTCTCATGAATCGGATAGCCGTTCTCGACGGCGTGGATACTGCGGAAGATCGCTTCCTCGCGAAACACGTGGTCGACCGATCGCAGAATGGCTGAGCCCGACCGGAAAGAATGGCTGAACGCGATGGGATCGAATTTCATCCCGGCGTCCTTGAAGCGGCTTTGGAGCGCCTTGCGCCGCAGATCGAATTCGCGCGGTGCTGCGCCCTGGAACGAGAAGATCGATTGCTTCTCGTCGCCGACGGCGAAGATCGTGCGCTTGAGCCCGTCGCGCGCACCTTCGCCGGAGGTGAATTCCGAGATCAGATGGGTGATGATGTCCCATTGCCGCGGCGAGGTATCCTGCGCCTCGTCGATCAGCACGTGATCGACGCCGCGATCGAGCTTGAAATGCACCCAGCTCGACGACACCCGATCGAGCATCTCCAGCGTGCGCGCGATCAGGTCGTCGTAGTCCAGGAGGCCGCGCTCGTTCTTCTCGCGGCGATAATTCTCCGCGACCTGACTGGCGATCACCAGCAGCGACTGGGTGCGTTCGCGCATCGCGACGGCGCGGCGGCGCTCCAGCAGCGGGATTACACGATCGCCCTCGCGCTGCAGGGCCGCCAGCAGATCCGGCCGGCTGTCGGCGATCTTCTTGGTCGCAAGCGATTTGCGGAGTGACTGGTCCTTGGTCAGGAACAGTTCGAGATATTTCTCGACCTGTTCGGTACCGGACAACGCCAAAGCCTCACGCAGCCGCGCTGCCTGATCGTTATCGGTCTTGCTGCCAGTCTCAAAGATTTCCGCGGCGGGTATCCAGCGCTCGCGTGGCAGATGCGGGCCGTCGATGATCTCCAGTTCGACACTCTCGCGGCTGTCTCCGGGCCCGACGCCCAGCGTCGCCGAGAGCTGCGCCATCGCAGCGTCGGTCGAGCCCGCACGTTCGATCCAGGCCAGGAACTGGTCGCGGGACAGACTCGCCTCGCGGACAACGTCGCGGAATGTCACGTCGGCCGCCGATGTCATGGCGGTCGTCAGCGCGCGGCCTTCGGCGCTGTCGGGCGCAGCCGCCGCGTGCAGCAGCACCTGCAGGCTGGCGCGTTCCATCATCTCGTTCTGGTCGCGGTCGTCGAGCACGCTGAACCGCGCCGGCACATTGGCTTCGAACGGAAATTGCTGCAGCAGCCGCGTGCACAGCGCGTGGATGGTTTGCACCTTCAGCCCGCCCGGCGTTTCAAGCGCGCTGGCGAATAGCTCACGCGCACGCGAACGCAGCCTGCTGTTCGAGGCGGGAACGCCGGCATTCCTGATTTCCGCATCGAGCGCGGCGTCATCCAGCGTGACCCAGTGGCCGAGCCGTGTGAAGACGCGCTCCGCCATGTTCGCGGCCGCCGCCTTGGTGAAGGTGACGCAGAGAATCTTCTCGGGTGGGACGCCGTCAAGCAACAGGCGTATGACGCGATTGACCAGCACATAGGTCTTGCCGGAGCCGGCATTGGCCGAGACGAACACCGATGATGCCGGATCGGATGCCAGTTGCTGCCTGGCGCTCGCGGCCGGCGGGATATTGCGCGGGCCGCTCATGACTCGCCTCCCCCAGAGCCACCATTGGCCGACCATTCCTTGATGCGGGCCAGATCGTCATAGCTGCCATAGCGGTTCGACCACATGGACAGGCTGAGTGACGTATAGGCAGTGGCCTCGTCCTCGAAGGTGCGGATCAGCGCTTCCAGCTTGGCGCGCGCTTCGATCGCGGCGTCGTCGGGTAACTGCGGCTCGTCCTTGCGCTCGATCTTGAGTGCGAGTGACCGCGGTTCACCGGGCGGATTGTTGCCGCTGAGCCGGACATAGACCAGCTCGCTGACGGACGAGCCGGCAGCAATGCCCTTGAAGCCGCCCTCGCGCAGGATCGCGGCTTCCAGCGTGAGCTGCGGCGACAGGCCCATGCGCACCTGTTTGCCGGTCGGCGGCTGGCCGGTCTTGTAGTCCAAGAGTGCAAAAGTACGGTCGCTGCGATGTTCGATGCGGTCGGCGCGGGCCGAGAGGTGGAAGACACGGCCGTGATCGAGTGGGATCGCGATCTCGCCGCGCACTTCCGCATCGATGCTGGCGACATTGATGCGACGGTCGATCTCCCAGGCGCCAAACCACGATGCAATGCGCAGGAAGCGCGGCCACCACAGCGCACGCGCTTCCGGCCGCGTCATCAGGGGCGCAAAGTGTGTCTGTCCGATCCGTCGCAGAGCAGCGGCGGGATCGTCCGGCAGCGCCTTGCTGTATTCCATCGTGAAGTCGCCGAGTGACGCATGGATCGCCGATCCCCGGTCGGCAGCCGATAGCGGCATGTCGACGGGATCGAGCGGCAAGAGACCCAGAATATATTTGGCGTAGATCGTATAGGGATCGCGCAGCCAGTCCTCGATGGCAGTGACCGAGAGCCTGAGCGGGCGCGCCGCGCGTGGCGGCCGCGGCTCCGGCTGGGCAATCGGCGTGACCTGTTCGGGGCGATCGAGTTCTTCGGCATAGCGAACATAATGCTCGCCGGCAGCCAGCGCGGCCTCCCAGCGAGCCTCGCCGGCGACGGCTTCGAGACGATGCAGGAAGCGCGATGCGACGGCGGGCGCGCCGCCGACTTTCGCGGCGTGGCTGAGAATGACGTCTTCGGTGCCGAGCAATTGCACGAAGTCATGCGCGGTGAGACCGATGCGGCGCTCCGGCAAATCGAGGCCGAGCTGATAGCGCATCGGCCGGCTGAGCCAGGGATCAATTCGCGGCGATGGCGGCCAGATGCCTTCGACAAGGCCGCCGAGGATCACGCGGTCCGATTGAGTCAACCGTGCTTCGAGCTGGCCGTAGATGCGCAAGCTGGCATTGGCGACTTCCGGCCGGCGCACGATACGGTCGGAAAACGCCGTGTGGAACACATCGGGATAATCGCGGACCTGCATCATCAGCCCGCTCTGGCGCAGCCGTTCCTCGCTGCCGCTCTCGGAGTCGATGGTCTCCATGACGACGAGATCGTCGAACGCCTTGGTCAGCGCCGTGCCTTCGCGCCCCACGAACGCGACATCGTTGCCTCTGTCGTCGCGCGACAACAGCTTGATCGCTTCGCGATGTCGCAGCGCGACCTCGGCGAAATCGATGGGCCTGATGGGGTGGATGCTCTCCAGCGGCGCGAGCGCTGCGCGCAATGCCGCGATCAGGTCTTCCGCGCGGTCGAGGCGGTCATCGTTGAGTTTTGCGCGTGGCTCGGCACCGTGCAGCATCGACGCTTCGCGGCGGCGCAGCTTGCCGAGTTCGTCGCGGAAGCGCGCGAGGTCCTGTGCGAGTCCCGCGGTGCCGGGCGTCGGCCGCGTGCCGCGCAAGAGTGCGAGTTCGAGCGTCTCGATGGCATCTGTCCATGCGTTCGGCGTGGCGCCGAGACGAAACAGCGGATGTTTCAACAGCGCCAGCAAAGTGGCCGGTTCAAGCTGTTCTGCCGCAGCTTCGGCAATGAGGCGCGCGAAGATGCCGGCCGAGGTTTCCGTCAGCGCGTCGCCGCCTGAATCGTCATAGATCAGATTCCATCGCCCGAGCGCGGCCATCACCCGGCGCGCCAGTGCGCGGTCTGGCGTCACCAGGGCTGCGGACTTCTTCAGTTCATGGGCTTCGCGCATGGCAATGGCGATGGCCAGCGCTTCCATTTCCGGATTGGCGGCGGCGATCACAGAGAGCTTCTGCATGCCGGCCGCTATTTTCTGGTCGACGACGGGCTGCGCCAGCCGCGTATGCCACTGCGCCGTGGCATTGGACGGCCGCATCGCTTCCGAGGCCAGCAATTCGCGGCCCCGCGGCGACGGTGTGCCGAGCGTCGTCACATCGCGGCGCGTGATACCGAAACGTTCCAGCAGCGCATGGAGCGCGAATTGCGGATGATTCGATGCCGAGGATTCGACCCGGCCTTGCGCATCCCTGGTGCCACCGATCAGATTCCATGCGGCGTCATCAAGGTCGGTATCGAGCCCCGGCAACACGACGGCGCCAATGGGTAGCTGCGCGACTTCGCGCAGAAACTTCGCTGTCGTCGGCATCGACCCGGTCGAGCCGGCTGCGATGATCGGGCCGCCTTTGTGCGCCTTCAGGCGCGCGGCTTCGGCGTCGATCAAGAGGTCGCGGCGAATCGCGGGTTCAATTGCATTGTGTGCGGCGAGGATGTCCGGCCAGACGTTTCTGGCGATACTCAGGAACTGCAGCGTCAACTGCCAGTATTGATCGAGCGCATCGGGCACCAGCCCGTCCAGCGCGCTCCAGTCGACCTTGCGCGTCGCCATGTCGTCCATCAGCCGCGCGAGGTCGTCGGCCAGCGCCAGTGTCGAGGCCGGGCCACCGACCACGAGCGGTGTCTGCGTGGGATCGCCGGGTGCGAGTTGCTTCGCCCAGGCGGCAATCAGTTGCGCCAGCAGAAGCCGGCGCTGCAATCCGTCGAGCGCGGGAGGTGCATCGAGCCTTTCGAGCGCCTCAGGCGATGCTGCCTGCGCGAAGGCCAGTTCTTCCTCGTCGACATCCCCTAGCGGAACGATACGCGGCAGCAGCACGGCGTCGGTCCCGAGCACGTCGAGGAATATCTCCTGCGCCATGCGGCCGGCGCGGCGTGTCGGCAGATACAGGGTGACTTCAGCCAGTTTCTCCGGCGCGCCGCGCGCGGAAAATCCCTCGACGAGATCACCGTCGACAAGCGCGGTGATCAGCGTGCGCAGGAACGGCGCAGAGGATGGAATGTTGAAGACGCGCATGAACACCCTGATTCGTGATCAGGGTGCATCATGGCATGGTTGGAAAGGTGACGGGAGTCGCAGGAAACTCAGGCGACGCTGGCGAGGAACGCATCTTCCGCGGCGCGCACGGCGTCGGGCGTGCCGACATGCATCCAAACGCCTTCCATGCGTAGTCCGAACAGGCGCTCCTGCTCGTTGGCCTTATCGAACAGTTTGGTCAGCGAAAATTCACCGGATGGCGCATCCTTGAACAGCGCCGGTGACAGGATCGCGACACCGGCATAGACGAACGGCACGACCTGATTCTCCTTGCGGCGACGCAGCGCACCATCGGTGAGCATCGCGTAGTCACCGCAGCCGGCATAGCCGATGCTGTTGGCGGTCGGCGCCATCAGCAGCAGGATGTCCATACGTGCGGGATCGAAGGCCTCCGCAAGACGCGCGAGATTCGGCTGCACGCCGTCAATCCACATCGTGTCGGCATTGAGATGATAGAACGGCTCGGAGCCGAGCAGCGGCAGCGCCTTCACCACGGCACCGCCAGTGCCGAGCACCTGATCGCGCTCATCGGAAATGGTGATCTTCGGTTTGGTGCGCGTCGCGACATGATCGATGATCTGGTCGGGCAGGTAATGCACATTGACGACGGCTTCGGTCACGCCAGCAGCGGCGAGCTTGTCGAGCACGTGATCCAGCAGCGGCTGTCCTGCGACAGGGACCAGCGGCTTCGGCAAGTTGTCGGTGAGCGGTCGCATGCGCAGGCCGAGACCGGCGGCGAGAACCATTGCTTTGGTGGGTTTTACGGACATAGCGACATTGGCCTTGGTAGAATGATGGGCCTTGATGGAATCGTTCTTGAATTTTTGAGCTGAAATGATGGTAACACGGCGGCGTGTCGCATGCATGAACCTATCGAGCCATAATGGGCCGAGATGACGCGGATGCGACAATTACACCCGCCTGCACAGTCACGTTTCTGCCTCCTGCGTCTCGGAACGTTTCGTCTTTTTCCTTTTGTCGTTGGGTTTGAGAAAATTCACACCAATCTGGTCGCCATTGACCCAGCCGAGTTCGCAGCGGCGATAGGCAAGTCCGGTTGATGAGAGCAGAAGGAAGAATTCTTTCAGGTTCAATCCTTCGACAGAACCATCGACGGTGAGCTTGGCGCCGGTCTCGGAAATATCTTCCATGATGCAGGAGCGACGCCAGGTGCCGTCGATGCCCATCATGTGCGCAGGAAAGCCGCGCTCGAAAACGACCCGATCTCCGGCACGCCGCTCCGTCATGACACGTCCCTTGTCCAGTACGCCAAGCCCCGAACGTGCGGGGCTCAAGCGCAGGATAGAGCGCGTGCGACTAATAAGTAGTTAAGGAAGTGTTAGGCCCGCGGCGGTGGTACATGCGCCGCATACCACTGCTGGAACGGCGTCAGCGTCGGATGCGCCAGCGAGCGGTTGAGATAGGTCCAGATCCGTGGCTGGTGCTTGAGATAATGCGGCTTGCCGTCGCGGCGGTTGAGCCGCGCAAATGTACCAAGCAGTCGCGTGTTTCGCTGTGCCGACATGATTGCATAGAGCTCGGCGAAAGCCGCGGCATCGAAAGCGGGATCGGTCGCGCGCCGCGCCTTGATGTAGCGCGTCAGCATGGTCAGCTCCAGATGCTCGGGCACGTCGATACGCGCGTCCTGCAGCAGCGAGACGAGATCATAGGCGGCGGGGCCGAGCACCGTGTCCTGGAAATCGATTACACCGACCTTGTTGATGCCCTCGCGATCGTCGAGCCAGATGATATTCGGCGAATGGAAGTCGCGCAGTACCCAGGTCTTTGGCGCCGCAGCGGGTTTCGCCAGCAGCTCGCGCCACATCGTGACAAATTCAATGCGTGCGTCATCTGCGAGCGGCGCGTCGCGGTCCGGCAGATACCATTCCGGCATCAGGCCGATCTCGACCAGCAATGCATCCGTGTCGAAGACGGGAATGGCGTAATCGACATGCGGCGACAGCGGCAGCGTTTCCGGCAGCGACTTGCTGTGCAGCAGGGCCAGCATGTCGGTCGCGACCTGATAGCGCTCGGCGATCGGTGCCGGCGGCTCGCCTTCGGTCACCGGCGCTGTGCCGAAATCCTCGGTGATCAGGAAACCCGCATCGAGATCGGCGTGATGAATCGCCGGCGCGGAGATCCCCTGCGCGCGCAAACCGTTCGCAATGGCGACGAACGGTCTGACGTCCTCCGCCAGATGCACCGCTGCGCTGTAGGACTTGCCGTCATAGACCGGCGCACCATCCGGCCGCTTCGGCGCATTCATCAGGATGAAGACGTCATCACCGCGGATCAACCGCGCATAGGAGCGCGTCGACGCATCGCCGGCCATGCGCTGTCTGATAGCATCGAGATAGCGCGCCTCTTCGAGAAATTCACGCAGTGCTTTCAGGCGCAGAACGGTCGATGCGGCCTTGCCGTGACCGGTGATCTCCGCAGCACGCGCCACGGAGCCCAGTGCCGGACGATGGCTGAGCGCAATATCGATACGATCCGGCGGCAGCGTACCATCGGCGCGCTCCGGCCATTCGATCAGCGCCACCACGTCGTCCGGCAACGGCGATAGGCCGATCTCCTCGAGTTCGCTCGCGTCGTTGATACGATAGAGATCGGCATGGATGAGAGGAAACGACGGCAGGTCATAGTTCTGCGCCAGCGTGAAGGTCGGGCTCGGCACTTCGAGTTCAGAATCGCTGGCGAGATAGCGGATCATCGCGCGTGCCGCGGCCGTCTTGCCGGCGCCGAGATCGCCCGAGAGGGTGATGACATCGCCGGGGCCGATCAGCAGAGCGAGGTCGGCCATCAATTGCGCAGTGGCCGTCTCATTTGCGAGCGCCAGCGAAAATGTGCAGGGCTCGTTTATGATGGGGTCGGTCATTCGGCGGCGTTGCGATGCGCGGTCTGGTCGATGGGGAAGTCGCAGCTGACGGTGGTGCCCTTGCCGACTGCGGAATCGACGCGGACCTTGCCGCCATGCAATTCGACGAAGGAGCGCACCAGCGACAGGCCGAGTCCTGCGCCGCGATGACGCGAGCCATTGGCGTGGCTTTCGAACCAGTCGAACACCTTGTCCTTCACCTCGGGCGGAATGCCGGGGCCGCGATCGGTGACGGTGAAGGTGATGGTGTGTTCGGATCGTCGCGCGGTCAGCGTGATTGCAGCATCATGCGGCGAGAAGCCGACGGCATTGGCGAGCAAATTGTACAGCACCTGCACAACGCGGCTTTCGTCGCCGGTAAAGCTGCCGATGGCGGGGTCGACGTCGATCTGCAGCGCGATGCGGTCGCGCACCAGGCGATCCTGAATGCCTTCGGCCGCCGCCGAGATGGTCTTGCGGATATCGATCGGGCCGAGATTCAGCGTCATCGCGCCGGCATCGATGGTGGCGAGATCCAGAATATTATTGATGATCGCCAGCAGCGCGCCGGTCGAGGTGGTGATGTAATCGAGATATTCGGCCTGCTTCGGCATCAGCGGGCCGGTCACGGGATCGCTGAGCAGATGCGCGAAGCCGATGATGGTGGTCAGCGGCGAGCGCAGCTCGTAGGAGACGTGGTGGACGAAATCGACCTTCATCTGGTCGGCGGTCTCGAGCGCCTCGTTGCGCTCGCGCAGCGCGCGCTCGACATTCTCGGCGTCCGAAATGTCCTGGAAGGTGAGCATGGTCGCGCCATCAGGCAGCGGCATGGTCATGCAGGCCAGCACACTGCCGTCCTTGCGCTCGAGCTTGAGCGGAACAGACTTGCGATTGTCGATCCCGGTAATCGCGCTGCGGATCGCCTGCCATGTCGGAGTGTCGTCGAACAATGGCCGGCACCAGGTTTCGACCATTTCGATATGCGGACGCTGCTCCAGCGCTTCGTCCGACAGCTTCCACATCTTGGCGAAAGCTGGATTGAACAGTTGCGCGCGGCCGTTGCTGCCAAACACCGCGACGGCCTCGGCAAGATTGTCGAGCGTCTCGCGCTGAACGCGGATCAGGCCATCGAAGCGCCGCGCCAGTTCGAGGCTCTCGGTCACATCGTCGAACAGATAGGTGACGCCGCCTTCGGGATTCGGCGTGGTGACGATCGAGAGCGCGCGGCCATCCGGCAGATACCAGACATCCTTATGAGCTTCGACGGCACGATAGGCTTCGTGCAGCTTGGCCTTCCAGGCGCGGAAGTCGGGCTGCTCCGGCAGTTTTCGCGCAGCACGGAGACGGTCGAGCACACTGGAATCGTCGGGATTGCCGTCGAGGAAGGTGCGGTCGAGATCCCACAGCCGGCGATAGGAGTCGTTGTAGAAGGCAAGGCGGCGCTGGCCGTCGAATACGGCGACGCCCGATGACAGCTGGTCGAGCGTGCGGCGATGCGCCTCGGCCATCCGCACCAAGGCGGCTGATAGCGCGGCAGCTTCGCTGGCGTCGATCGCCATGCCGGCGCTGCCGCTGGCGACCTTGGCGGCGTGGACGTCGAAGATGCGGCGCTCGCCGGAAATCACGATCGGCACGCGCGCGGCAAATGGCTGGTTGTCGTTCAGCGCACGCGCCAGGCTGCTGCGGTCGTCGCTGTCCAGCAGTTCCAGATTGCGACCGACCGCATCGCCCGTATCAGCCGCTTCAGTCGCACGCGCATAGGCGGCATTGACAAAGCTCAATCGGCCATCGGCATGCTTGGCCCAGATCGGCCATGGCGCGGCATTGGCGAAGCCGCGGAGAACCTCGGCTTCCTCAGCCAGTTCCTTGTGACGCAGCGAGACTTCGGCGAGCTCGCGGCGCAAACCGCTCAATTCGCGAATCCGGACAATGGCCTGACCGCCGATGGCGCGACCCATCGCCTCGATGGCGCGGCCGCTCGAGGTCGTCAGATTCAGCACAAAGCCTTCGCCGGCATCGAGCAGTGCGTCGACGGCGTGATCCATCCGCAGCGCGGGTTCCGGCGGCAGCCATGTTCCGAACGCAAGAATGCGCTGCGGCTGATGCTGCTGCGGATCCTGCGACATCATCAATGCGGTGTCGCCGGAGATATCGGGACGGGTTTCGCCCGCAGCCCAGGCGATCAGCACCTGCGGCTCGGTAAACAGCAAGGCGCGAAAGCGGTCGGATTCAACCTGCAGCGTATGCAGTTCGGCGCGCAGCTTCGCTTCGGTCTTGGCCGAGCGAATACGATTGTGCATCAACAGGATGGCGGAAACGACGGAGAAGCCGAGCACCGCTGTGGCGGTCGTCAGCGCGGCGATTTCCTGGCGATCGAGATCGAGCAGATTGGCGAGCGTCTGGGTAATGAAGGGTTCGTCAGCGGCCGACGCCGAGGAGGTGGCCAGAAGTGCAGACGCACTGATGCCGACAAGCCCGTCGCGCACCATAGAAGTGCACGACAGCAAGGTCCGACGCATCGCCGCGATCACGCCTGACATCATTCGCCCCAAACCGCACGTCTTCCCGACCAGCCCCTCACCGATCGCGAATCGTTCGACAATATCCGCTTCGGGAGTCGCCGGGTAAGAGTCCAGACCGTGAACGCAGAGTCCCCGGTTAAAAAATGCAGGCGCTTTTGATTCAAATGCTGCGCGATGTGACGAAATACGCGCTAGCGGCCGGTGGATCCGAAGCCACCGCTGCCGCGTTCGGTCTCGCTGAGCGCCGCGACTACCACAAGTTCCGCATGCGTGACCGGCGCGATCACCATCTGGGCGATTCGCTCACCGCGCTTGATCGTGAAATCCGCGGGGCCGTGATTGATCAGCAGCACGCCAATCTCGCCCCGGTAATCGGCGTCGATGGTGCCTGGTGAATTCAGCACGGTGATGCCGTGCTTGGCGGCAAGGCCGGAGCGCGGGCGCACCTGCGCCTCATAGCCCGGCGGCAGCGCGATGGTCAGTGCGGTCGGCACCAGCGCATATTTGCCGCGGGCGAGAATCATCGGTTGGTCTTCGGGAACCGCGGCGAGCAGATCGAGGCCGGCAGCATGCGCGGTCTGATAGGCCGGTAGCGCGAGGCCAGCGCCATGCGGGAGCTGCTGGACGTCGACCTGAACGGGGATGGCAGCGCTCATGATTGGTCTTTCGTGGATTGCGTCGATTTATTTGATGTCGCCGCGTCGGCGATTCGCGCGACCAGGGTCGTTGCGACCTGTTCCTTGCTCATCGGCGCCCACGAATCAACTGCGATATCCGCGCTGTCCGTGCTGCGTGTCAGCAGATGCACGGTATTGTTGTCGCCGCCCATGATGCCGGTCGCGGGCGATACGTCATTGGCGACGATCCAGTCGCAGCCCTTGCGCGCGATCTTGGCTTTGGCGTTGTCGATCAGGTGTTCGGTCTCGGCGGCGAAACCGATCACGAGGGGTGGACGATGTTCGGGGAGTTTTGAGATCGTCGCGAGGATGTCCGGATTTTCCGTGAGCTGCAGCGGCGCCATCGCAGCACCGGCGGTCTTCTTCAGCTTCTGGGCGCCTTCATTGACGACGCGCCAGTCGGCAACGGCCGCCGCGAAGATCGCGATGTCCACTGGCAGTGCGGCTTGAACCGCGGCGAGCATGTCGCGCGCGGATTCGACATGCGTCATCGACACGCCCGGCACCTCGTCGAGATCGACCGGGCCCGAGACGAGAATGACCTCGGCGCCTGCTGCCCGTGCCGCGGCGGCAATCGCATAGCCCTGCTTGCCGGACGAGCGATTGGCGATGTAGCGCACCGGATCGATCGGCTCATGGGTCGGGCCTGCAGTGATCAGCACGCGCTTGCCCGCCAGCGGTTGTGCGCGCGGCGGCCGCAGGAAGGTGTGAGCCGCAATCGCAATCTCGGTCGGCTCGGCCATCCGACCGACGCCGGCTTCGTTGCGTTCGGCCATCTCGCCGGCATTCGGTCCGATCATCCGCACGCCGTCACGCTGCAACTGCGCGACATTGCGGCGCGTCGCGGCGTTATTCCACATCAGCGGATTCATCGCCGGCGCGATCAGGATCGGTTTGTCGGCCGCGAGTAGAATCGCAGAGGCCAGATCATCGGCAAGGCCATTGGCCATCTTCGCCATCAGGTCCGCCGTCGCAGGTGCCACAACAATGAGATCGCATTCACGCGCAAGGCGAATATGCCCGGCATCGAATTCGCTCTGTGGATCGAACAGGTCGGTATAGGCGCGCTCGTTGGACAGGGCGCTGGCGGCCAGCGGCGTGACGAATTGCTGCGCGGCGCGGGTCAGTACCACGCGGACATGGATCTGCCGCTCCTTCAGCCGGCGGATCAGATCGAGCGCTTTATAGGCCGCGATTCCGCCGCCGATGATCAGCGTGACGCGGAGCTGATCGCCGATGTATTTCAATGGCTTGGATGGGTTTTCCGGGGTTGGCGCGTCTTGCGGAAAGCTTGCGTCAGTCTTGAGGCCGTCTTGCGACGCCTGGCGCAAAATGACCCGCACCTCGTCCTCAACCGACCGTCCGTTGCGGGCGGCACGCAGCCGCAATTCATCGCGAATGGAGTCGTCGAGCTTGCGGATCGTCAGGCTGGCCATGAGGCGTCTCGCGCTATTCTGATGGCAATGCTAGCATAAAATGCCAGCACTGCAATCAGTCTTAGCGAATCGAGAGCAGCAGTCCCAGAAACGACAGAGCGATCACCCAGACGCCCACGGTGCGCCAGCGGAGCTGCTTGGCCCGTGCCCGCGCGATGGCGGCGATGGTTGCGTCGTCGAGCCTGACGCCGTCGCGGGTCATGGTCTCCAACTGTTCCAGCACCGTCAGCGCCCGTGTTGCCAGGGCCGGCAGACTGCCGGCGACCTTGCCGAGTTCGCCGGCGCCGGCGAGCGCGCCCTGAATCTTGCCCAATGGGCCGAGATTGCGCTCGATCCATTCGCGGACAACGGGATCGGCGACCTTCCAGATGTCGAGCTTGGGATCGAAGCTTCGTGCGACACCTTCGACCACGACCATGGTCTTCTGCAGCAGGATCAATTCCGGCCGCGTGCGCATATCAAAGAGGCCGGTGACCTCAAGCAGCAGCGTCAGCAGCTTGGCCATCGAGATTTCTTCGGCGGTGCGATTGTGAATCGGCTCGCCGATGGCACGGATTGCCTGCGCGAAATTTTCTACTGAATGGTGGCCGGGCACATAGCCGGCCTCGAAGTGGACTTCGGCGACGCGGCGATAGTTGCGGGTGATGAAGCCCAGCAGAATCTCCGCGAGGAAGCGGCGCTCCTTCAGACCGAGCCGGCCCATGATGCCGAAGTCGACGGCGACGAGGCGGCCGTCAGGATCGAGGAACAGATTGCCCGGATGCATGTCGGCATGGAAGAAGCCGTCACGCAGCGCATGGCGCAGGAAACTCTGGATCACCTTGCGGCCAAGGTCCGGCAGATCGACGTTGGATTCTTCCAGGCCCTTGTGATCGTTCAGCGCGATGCCGTCGATCCACTCCATCGTCAGCACATTGTGCGAGGTGCGATCCCAGTCCACTTCCGGCACGCGGAAATCCGAATCGTTGCGGGTGTTCTCCGCCATCTCGGAGAGTGCTGCGGCTTCGAGCCGAAGATCCATCTCCATCGCCACCGAGCGCGACATGGTGGTGATGATCTCGATCAGGCGAAGGCGCCGCGCTTCGGAAAAATGCTCCTCGGCCTTGTGGGCGACGTAAGCGAAATCGCCGAGGTCGCGGCGGAATTGCGCGGCGACATTCGGGCGCAGCACTTTCACGGCGTAGACCTTGCGGACACCATCCTTGTCGATCTCGGCGCGATGCACCTGCGCGATCGAGGCCGCGGCGACCGGCGGGCTGAAGCTCGCATAGAGCTGCGCCACAGGGCGTTCCAGCGAAGCGGCGACGACACCTTCGGCTTCGGTCAGGGAGAACGGCGGAAGCCGGTCCTGCAGGCTTTCGAGATCGCGCGCCATGGCGACGCCGACCACGTCGGGCCGCGTCGCGAGAAACTGGCCGAGCTTGAGATAGGCAGGTCCCAGCCGGGTCAGCGCGCGCGACAGCCGCGCGCCCGATTTCGCGCCGGGCCGCTCAATGAGCCGCGCCATGCGTAGCGCGAGCTGTCCCGGCGGCGGCACCAGCGAGGGATCGACGACGCCGAACACGCCTTCGCGCGCAAACACGAAGCCGGCGCGGGCCAGCCGCGCCATATGATTGAGTGCCGAGATCACAAACGCCAGCCCGAATGCAGCGCGACGATGCCGCCCGAGAGGAGTTCGTACTTCACGCGGGAGAAGCCGGCCTCGCGGATCATGTCGGCGAAAATTGGCGGCTTCGGAAACTTGCGGATCGATTCGACGAGATACTGATAGGATTCGGAATCGCCGGTGACGGCCTTGCCGAGCGGCGGGATGACCTTAAACGAAAACAGGTCATAGATCTTGTCGAGGCCGGGGACATCCACGGTCGAGAATTCGAGGCAGAGAAAACGGCTGCCCGGCTTCAGCACGCGATAGGCCTCAGCGAGCGCGCGGTCGATGCGCGGCACGTTGCGGATGCCGAAGGCGATCGTATAGGCGTCATAGCTCTTGTCGGCGAATGGCAACTCTTCTGCATTGCCCTCGACAAAGGAGACCTGATGTTCGAGATGGTGGGTAATGGCGCGCTCGCGGCCGACATCGAGCATGCCGGTGTTGATGTCGCAGACCGTCGCCGAGAAGCCGAGGCCCGACGCCTTGGCAGCGCGGAAGGAAATGTCGCCGGTGCCGCCGGCAACGTCCAGCAGGGCAAACGGCGCGTCCGAGCGTGGCGGGTTGAGCGCGTTGATCATCACGTCCTTCCAAACGCGATGCATGCCGCCGGACATCAGATCGTTCATCAGGTCGTAGCGCCGTGCCACGCTGTGGAACACATCGTTCACCAGCGTCTGCTTGTCGCCCACGGGGACGTCCCTGAAGCCGAAATGGGTGGTTTCGCCCGGCTGATCCATCGTTTTCATCTCAAAAGCCTCATCGCGGCGGACCATAGCGCGCCTGCGGCAATGGGGCTATCACGTCCCCATCTCAAGGTGAATGACGTGAATCATGCCTGAATTACCCGAAGTCGAGACTGTCCGCCGCGGCCTGCAGCCGGCCATGGAGGGGTCCAGGATCACCCGCCTGGAATTGCGCCGGAAGGACCTGCGGTTTCCGTTTCAGCCGGATTTTGCCGGCAGGTTGCAGGGGCGGGTCGTGACAAGCCTGGGCCGCCGCGCCAAATATCTGCTGGCGGATCTGGATTCCGGCGACGTGCTGCTGATGCATCTGGGCATGTCCGGTTCGTTCCGGGTGGTGTCCGATGCGCCCGCTGCTGTCGCAGGTGATGAAGAAAATGTGATGCCAGGTGCCTTCCATCATCCGCGCAGCGACGAGCGGGCACACGATCACGTCGTCTTCCATATGTCGTCGGGCCCGTCGGTGATCTACAACGATCCCCGCCGTTTCGGCTTCATGAAGATCTTTGCGCGCAGCGAGATCGAGAACGAGCCGTTCCTGAAGGACATCGGCCCCGAGCCGCTGGGCAATGCCTTCGATGCGGCGATGCTGGCCGGCGCCACCGCAGGCAAGAAGACCAGCCTCAAGGCCGCGCTGCTGGATCAGCGCGTCGTCGCCGGCCTTGGCAACATTTATGTCTGTGAGGCGCTGTTTCGCTCGCATCTGTCGCCGCGGCGACTGGCGGCGACACTCGCGACCAAGAAAGGCGAACCGACCGATCATTCCAAACGACTGGTCATCGCGATCCACGAGGTGCTGAACCAAGCCATCAAGGCCGGCGGCTCGTCGCTGCGCGACCACCGCCAGACCGATGGCGAGCTCGGTTACTTCCAGCACTCGTTTCAGGTCTATGACCGCGAAGGCGAGCCGTGCCAGACCGATGGGTGTTCGGGGATCGTGAAACGTTTCGTGCAGAACGGGCGGTCGACCTTCTGGTGTCCAAAGTGTCAGAGGTGACACCGAGTCGGGGTTGACCTTGTCGGCGACTCTTTTTTGATATCGACAGTCACATGTCTTTCAATGCCTCTGCCGCCGCCTCCGCAACTCCCTTACGCGATGTCATCAAGGGTTGAATGTGTTGTCCGAAGTCCTCAACGCCCTGGACGAAATCGTCGAAGGTGAGCAACACGCCCTCGGTGCCCGGCACGGTGGCGACGTCGTCGAGCATGCGGGCGACATTTGCGAAAGAGCCGACGAACGTTCCCATGTTGATATTCACGGCTGATGTCGGGTCGGCCATCTGGCGGATGTTGGTGTCCTTGCCTGACTTGGTGTCGACGGCACCCTGTACGCCCAGCCAGGCGACCGCTTCGTGATCCACGCCGGCTTTGTAGTGTTCCCACTTTGCGAACGCGGCTTCATCGGTCTCGGCCGCGATCACCATGAACAGCACATAGGTCGTCACGTGCCGGCCTGTGTCATGCGTGGCTTCGATCAGCCGTTCGGCGGCGGGCGCAAAATCGGTCGGGGTGTTGATGCCCTTGCCGAAGCAGAAATTGTAGTCGGCGTATTTTGCGGAGAAGGCCATTCCGGCGCCGCTTTGGCCGGCGCAAATGATCTTCATATCGGCTTGCGGTCGCGGGCTGACGCGGCAGTCCTCCATCCGGAAAAATTCACCTTTACGATCCGAGGCGCCGGTCTGCCAAAGCTCGCGAAGGATCTCGACATATTCCGACAGATATTCGTAACGGCGTGCGAAATATTCATCGCCCGGCCAAAGCCCCATCTGCGAATATTCGGGACGTTGCCAGCCCGTGATGAGATTGAGGCCGAAGCGGCCATGTGAAATCGAATCGATGGTCACAGCCATGCGCGCGGCAATCGCGGGAGGCATCACGAGCGTCGCCGCCGTGGCGAACAGTTTTATTCGCTTGGTCACTGCGGCCAACCCGGCCATCAAGGTGAAGGATTCCAGATTGTGATCCCAGAATTCGGTTTTCCCGCCGAAGCCACGCAATTTGATCATCGAGAGCACAAAATCGAGTCCGTAATGTTCGGCTTTTAGCGTCACCTCCTTGTTGAGGTCGAAAGTCGGCATGTATTGCGGGGCATTTTCAGAGAGCAACCAGCCATTGTTCCCGATTGGAATGAATACGCCGACCTTCATCTCGCTCTCCTTTGTAACAGGGTGACGCCTCGGGACGTCGCGAACTGTTCTGCTTGCGATAAACCAAGCAACAACTGTGCCGATGCGTGCGCATCACGCCGATCCCACCGTGAAGGCAACGTGGTTGCGCGCCCGGCATTTCCGGCCATGATCTGCCGCCAACACTGTATTGAGGACTCCCCATGACCGACGCATCGTCTCCCTCCATCCGCTTCAACGACGGCGCGTCCTATGAGCGGATGATGGGCGTCTGGAGCCGCAGCGCCGGCGAGGTCTTTCTGGACTGGGTGGCGCCAAAGCCGGGTCTTGCCTGGGTCGATGTCGGCTGCGGCAACGGCGCCTTCACGCAGCTGATCGCCGAGCGCCATGCGCCGTCGGTGATCGACGGCATCGATCCCTCGGAGCCGCAGCTTGCCTATGCGCGGACACGGCCGGGCGCCGCGATGGCGGCGTTTCATCTGGGCGACGCGATGGCGCTGCCGTTTTCCGACAAATCCTTCGATGTCGCCGTGATGGCGCTGGTGATCTTCTTTGTGCCGGAGCCGTCGAAGGGCGTTGCGGAGATGGTGCGTGTCGTGTCACCCGGCGGCACGGTGGCCGCCTATGCGTGGGATATGGATGGCGGCGGCTTTCCGCTGCAGCCGATCCTGGGTGAATTGCTGAAGATGGGCCAGATGCCGTCGCTTCCGCCGAGCGTGGACGCATCGCGCCTCGACGTGATGCAGTTGCTGTGGACCTCCGCCGGCCTGGTGGACGTCGAAACCCGCGTGATCGATGTCACCCGTGCCTTCACCGATTTCGACGACTTCTGGTCGGCCTCGTCTGCAGGGCCATCGGTGAAGGCAGCTCTGACGGCGATGACGCCGGAGGAGATTGTGCAGCTCAAATCGCGCGTCCGGACGGGACTTTCAGAGGATGCAACCGGCCGTATCACCTGCAGTGCCCGCGCCAATGCCATCAAGGGGCGGGTGCCCGGCTGAGGCAGAGAAGCCTCTGGGCTCCATAGCGCCAATCGCCGGGATTTTGCCGGTAATATTTCCTCAACTTGAAGGGGTATATAAGTAACGCAATAACCAAGGCGGGCGCAAATGCTGGCGTGGTTGGGTTTTCTATGGTGGTGGAAATGTACCGTAGAGGATGAACCTGTGTCCGTCGAAAAATTCCTCAAGCAGCGGGCTGTCAACGTCGTTGTCAGCGGGCAATATACGCTGTCGAACTGGCTGGATTCCGAAGGCAATCCGCGCAGCTTTGCCTGCCGGACCAGCCGCGTCTCGCCGTTCCGGATGATTGTCGATGTGCCGGTGGTCGGCCGTATCGGCGATCGCATCACGCCCTATTTCGGCGACTTCGGTCAGCTCGAAGGTCGCATCAGCGATACCATCTCCGGCAGCTTCCTGCTCGAACTCAATATGACGCCGCCGATGCGCCAGAAGCTCTCGGACAAGCTGACCTGGCTGGAGAAATTCCAGAAAGACCCCACGGTGCGCGAGGAGCGCAAGCAGGCCCGCCTCATTCCCGCGAGCCCGCATTCCATGCTGACGTTCGCCGACGGCAGTATGAAGAACTGCTTCGTCATCGACATGTCCGTGTCCGGCGCCGCGATCTCGGCCGACGTGCAGCCGGAGGTCGGCACGCCGCTCGCCGTCGGCGCCTGCGTCGGCCGCGTGGTGCGCCATCTCCAAGGCGGTTTCGCAGTGAAATTCGTCGAGCAGCAGAACCGTGAACAGCTCGAACGCCGGATCATCCGCGCGCCCGCAGCGCCGCCGCCGCGCGCGACGCCGTTCGCGGCGCAGATGGATTCGATGTATGAGGAAGTGGACTAGAGCATCGGACAGGCGGTTGCCTATGACAGCCAGTTCTCGACTTTCAGACCGCTCACCCGTTTGAATTCTTTCGCATTCGCAGTCACCAGCGTGGCATCGACGGCGCAAGCGTGAGCCGCGATCAGCAGGTCATTCGGGCCGATGGGGACGCCCTTCTTTTCAAGGTCGTGGCGAATGCGGGCGTATTCGGTGTCGGCCGGACTTTCCAGCGGCAGGATATCGAGCTCATTCAGCACCTGCTCTACGAGTTGCGTGAGCCGCGGTGAATTACGTTTGGCGCATCCGAACCGCAATTCGGCGGACGTAATGATGCTGACGCAAAATCCCTCGGCGCCGAGTTTACGAATTCTCTTGGCTACACGACCCGCTGGATTTCGGATCAGATCCGAGACGACGTTTGTATCAAGCATGTAGCGTGGTGTGCTCACAGCTTGATGTCCCGTAGCGGGCGCAGGCCTGCATCGACGTCCGGAAATTCTTCTGTGAAGGGCTCCATCGTATCAAGCAATGCCAGCAGGCCGCGCTTGCGTACGGGTTCGATCACCAGCCTGTCGCCGTCGCGGTGCATGACAGCTTCGTCGCCCGGTAACTCGAATTCAACGGGAATGCGGACCGCCTGATTGCGACCGTTACGAAACAGCCTGACGTGACGGGAGTCGGTCATCGGCACCTCCGTGGCATATGCTTGAGCATAGGCCAAAAGAGAGCTAATTTCCAGCGAAAACTACTTCCGCACGCAGATCACACGCACCATCGCAGCCTTCGCATCGGCCGAGCTGCCGTTCGCGTTCACGCCATTCGCTTTCACGAAATTCAGCACGAGTTCCGCGGGCACCAGTGCCGTCTGCGGCGGCGCATTCGGTGGGCCCGCAACGAGTAGCGGCTTCAACTGCGCGAGGCCCGCGAATTTGCCGTCGCTGTCGATGGCGGCTGCGCCGGAAAAGCCCAGGCCCGGCGCGGGCGACAGCGCCAGTTCGCTTCCGGTGCCGATCGGTGTGGTGGTTGCCTTCACGCTGGTGACTGCTGCGCCGCCGCCCTGGTTCTGCGGATCGGCAATCCCTACGAGATCGAGATTGGGCTTCGCTGCGCCTGCGCCAAGCGACAGCGGCCTCAGCTCGCGCGCGCCATAGATGCGCAGCAGTGCGAGATCGCGCACCTTGTCCTCGGCCAGTTTGTCGGCATTGCCATAACCGGCCACGACGATGGACATGCAGCCATCCACGGCCTGGCGATCGGTGACGATGGCGCCGTCGTCGCTCACCACGATGCCGCTGGCATATTCGACCTTCTTGCGCGGCGGCGGACCCATCGCCTGTGCGCCGGCGGGGAATGCGTTGAAGGCCGATGACATCGCGATCACCACCGGCTCCATCGTGCCTTCGGTGGCCTGATCGTAGAAGATCGAGAGGATGCGGACCTCCGAGTCCTTGAACTGGCCGCGGATGTAGAACTTCTTCTGGTTCTGCAGGCCGGACAGCACGAAGAAATCCGGCTTCACGACCTGATAGTCGATCTTGCGACCGGGCTCCTTGCGCTCGGCCTCGGCGAGTTTCGCGGTGGAGGGCGCGTCCTCCTTGCGGCGCGCCAGCGTGATCTGGATCGTGCCGGTGGAGGACGACCATTTGCTGCCGTTCGCGTCGGAGGCCTGCTGCGGCACCAGCTTGCCGGGAATGCCAAGCCGTGCGCCGGTCACCATGTCGGTGACCATTTTCCAGCCGACATTGTCCTGAAGTTTCTTCGCTGCGGCGCGCAGCAGATCGCGCTCCTGCGGGTTCAGGACGCCGGTTTGCTTGGCGCCGTTGTCCTTCTGGAACGTCTTGATCGCATTGACCATGCGATCCGAGACCTCGCCGGTAATGGCGCCGTTATACTGTCCGGTCCACGCCAGATCCGATTGAATGCCGAGCCGCTCGGCCTGCGCCATGGCATTGGCGGTGTCGGCAGGGGTCTGCAGCGCCGGGCGGATCGGTGTGGTGGTGACCGGCTTCGGCTTGATGCCTTGCACCGCGGGAGGCGTCGCCTGCACCTGTGCGTGAGCCGCAGAGGCTGCCACGATCATCAATGTTGCTGAAAGCATCGATCTCATGACATGTCCGGTCTTGAAGCTGGTGATTGATTTCGGTGGAATTAAGCACATCTCGTGGGTCGGTGACAGCGCGGGAAGGGTTCACGACAATGCGGGACCTGATCCGTGGCCTCATCCTGAGGAGGCGCTTCTTCAGCGCCGTCTCGAAGGATGAGCTGTTCATCTCATGGTTCGAGACGCGCGCAAGAAGCGCGCTCCTCACCATGAGGGTCGGAGTTTGGAGCGACTATTGCGATGCTGAATGCCGATGAACTCGAGCGCTATGCGCGTCACATTGTGCTCCGCGAGGTCGGCGGTCCCGGCCAGACCGCGCTGCAGGGCGCGAAAGTGCTTGTGATCGGCGCCGGCGGGCTGGGTGCACCAGCATTGATGTATCTGGCGGCCGCGGGCATCGGCACGCTCGGTGTGGTCGACGACGACACGGTGTCGCTGTCAAACCTGCAGCGGCAGGTCATTCACGCAACGCCGGATATCGGCGCGTTGAAGACCGACAGCGCCGCGGCAAAGATCCATGCGCTCAATCCGCATGTCAGATTTATCGGCCATGCCGTCAGGCTTAATGCAGCGAATGCGATGGCGCTGTTGTCGGGCTACGACATCGTGCTCGATGGTTCCGACAATTTCACCACGCGCTATCTGCTGTCGGATGCTTGCTATCTTGCAAAGAAGCCGTTGATCTCCGCGGCTCTCGGCACTTTCGATGCCTCGCTGACCACGATCCGTGCCCATGAGGCCAATGCATCGGGCGCATTGAACCCGACCTATCGCTGCCTGTTTCCCGAAGCGCCGCCGCCGGGCACGGTTCCCAGTTGCCAGGAAGCCGGCGTCATGGGCGCGCTGGCCGGTATGGTTGGCTCGATGATGGCGCTGGAAACCATCCGCGAGATCGTGGGCTTTGGCGAAGGGCTGGTCGGGCGTCTGCTGATGATCGACGCCCGCAACATGCGCTTCGAGACGCTGCGTTACGGGCGCGATCCGGCGAATCCGCTGAACGGGGATGCGCCGAGCATCAGGGATTTGAGCGCATATTTGTGAGGCGCTTTCTTAATCCCTCCCCGCAAGGGGGAGGGATGCCATTGGCCTGTGTCGTCTCACGCCCGTTTCTTCTCACTGTCCATATGCGCGAGATGCTCGTCCGGATAACGGCCGCCGGCTGCCGCATCGGCCGGGATCGCCTCCGCCAGCGCCCTGAGATGCGCGGGCTTGAGTTTCACATCCAGCGATCCCAGCGCTTCAGTGAGCCGATCCCGTCGGCGGGCACCGACCACGGGCAGGATATCCTGGCCCTGTGCGGCGACCCAGGCGATGGCGACCTGTGCGACCGAAGCGCCGATGTCGTCGGCGACAGCGCGGATTTTTTCAACCAGAGCCAGATTCTGATCGATATTCGCGGCGCTGAAGCGTGGGCTGTGGCTGCGATAGTCCTTCGCGTTCATGCCGTTCTTGGTGAAGTGGCCGCCGATCAGGCCGCGCGACAGCACACCGTAAGCCGTGATGCCGATGCCGAGCTCGCGGCAGGTCGGCAGGATGTCATCCTCGATACCGCGCGAGATCAGCGAATATTCGATCTGCAGGTCGGTGATCGGATGCACCTTGTGGGCACGGCGGATGGTCTCGGAGCCGACTTCGGACAGGCCGATATGTTTGACATAGCCGGCCTTGATCAGGTCGGCGATGGCGCCGACGGTGTCCTCGATGGGTACATTGGGGTCGAGCCGCGCGGGGCGGTAGATGTCGATGACCTCGACGCCGAGCCGCACCAGCGAATAGGCCACGAAATTCTTGATCGCTATCGGGCGGTTGTCGAAGCCCATGAAGGCACCGGCGGGATCGCGCATACCGCCGAATTTGACCGAAAGCTGCAGGCTGTCGCGGCTGCGGCCGCGCAGGGCTTCGGCGATCAGGAGTTCGTTGTGGCCCATGGCGTAGAAGTCGCCGGTGTCGATCAGGGTGACGCCGGCCTCCAGCGCGGCGTGGATGGTGGCAATGCTTTCGCCTCGGTCGGCCGGGCCGTAGACATCCGACATGCCCATGCAGCCGAGGCCGAGCGCGCCCACTGTGGGGCCAGTCTTTCCGAGTTGAAGGTGGTTCACTGTGGTTCTCCCAGAAGGCGGCCGGACCGATCCTTTGCCGCTGCCGCCCCGATATGAGCCCGCTCCATTGATCCGATAAGCTGGACAATCCCGAAAGGCTTGTTCACTCTGTCGAACAATGAGCGATCTCGATCTGCGCGATCTGGCGGCCTTTCTGGCCGTGGCCAGGACCCGGAATTTCCGGCGGGCTGCGGTAGAGACCCATGTCTCGGTGTCCAGCCTGAGCCAGCGGCTGCGCGATATGGAAGAGCGGCTTGGCGTTCGTTTGCTGCATCGCACAACGCGCAGTGTTGCGCTTACCGAAGCCGGAGAATTGCTGCAGCGCAAAATCGTTCCGGCTATGGGCGATGTCTATGCTGCGCTGCAGCAAGTCCGCGATTTCGGTGATGTGCCGTCTGGCCGCCTCAGGATCAACGGTCCGGCACCAGCCATCGATATCGTCGTGGCGCCGATGGTTACGCCATTTTTGCAGCAATATCCGCAGGTTGAGCTTGAGATCGTTGCCGAGACGTCACTGATCGACATCGTCGCCAAGGGCTTCGACGCCGGCATTCGCTATGGCGAGGATCTGGCGCAGGACATGATCGCGGTGTCGCTGGGGCCGCCGCAACGCTTCGTGATGGTGGCTTCTTCGCAATATATTGCGCAGCATGGGCAGCCTATTGCACCGCAGCAATTGCTGCAGCATTGCTGCATCAGAACGCGTTTCGACAACGGTTCTATCCCGGAATGGGAGTTCGAAAAGGACGGCCAGGTGGTCCGGATACCGCCCCGGGGGCCGCTGCTGGCGAGTTATTCCCGGCTCGGGCTGGAAGCGGCACGGGACGGGCTCGGCTTTTACGCGGTGTTTGAGGGCTATGTGCGGGACGACCTCGCGACCGGGAGGCTGGTCAGCGTGCTGGAGGACTGGCTGCCGCCATTCCCGGGGCCGTTCCTGTATTATCCAAGCCGTCGGCAGCCACCGCCGGCTTTGGCGGCGTTCGTGAGTTTTGTGGCGGAGTGGCGCAAACGGGAGCGGCGGGCTGCGGCCCCGGAGAACCCCAGTGGATCAGAGCGGCAGGGGAATCGCTGAGGCGGTCTCGCGGGTCTGCCAGAAGGTCAGCACACGCTGTGCCGTGGCGGGCACCAGGCGCTCGAAATTCTGCCGGGCTTCCTCGACATCGGCGGCGGCAGGCGAACGGCCGGGGCCGAGACGCAGCGTCATCAAGGCGCGGACGGTGGCCCAGGAAATCCCGATCGATTTGCCGAGTATCAGCAT
This sequence comes from Tardiphaga robiniae, assembly GCF_013359755.1. Lineage (GTDB taxonomy): Bacteria > Pseudomonadota > Alphaproteobacteria > Rhizobiales > Xanthobacteraceae > Tardiphaga > Tardiphaga robiniae. The sequence continues at coordinate 503,248 of NZ_JABMCJ010000094.1, forward strand.
CGGATCGTCGCGGTCGCCCTTGAGGAGCTGGTCGATGGTCCCGATCCGCACGCCCGACAGAGCGGCGAGGGCGGCGGCGGTTTCCTCATATTGATGGGCGCGGGCAAAGCGCAACAAAGCGCCTTCGTCCAGCTCGTCGGCCTGGTGGAGCTTGCGAATGGCACGCTGCGCGGTGGCGAAGTCGCGGGTGACGGCCAGATGCGTCGGCGTACCGGTGATGTCTTGCATCGCGCGGTTGATCGCGTTGCGCAGTTGGGGGGCGGCGGCGTCGAACAGCCGACGGCGAACCACCTCGACCGACTGCGCCAACAGGTGTTTGAGTTGTTCCGGCGCGAGATCGTCGCGCTGCCCGACCGTGACGGCGAGGGCGCCATCGTCGCTGGCGCGGCGAATGAGGCCGGTATAGCCAAGCTGCGAGAAAGCCGCACCGGCGTTGCCGGCCACGCGGCGGATCACGTCGCGGTCGCCGCGGCGGACGATCACGTCGGTAATGCGCGGAGTCAGTGTCGAGCGATCGGAGATCGCCAGCAGATGCGACTGGCCCTGGGCCTTGGCGATGTCGACCAGTGTCGGTTCGTCGATCAAAGGTGAGCGGCGCAACAGCGGCCCGGCGATCAGGATCTCGTCATCGCGGACGAGCAAGGCCACCAGTTGCGGCGGTGCGTTGACGAGATCAGACAGCCGTTCGGCCAGCTCGGTGCGTGCTTCGACCTCGGTTTGTGGAACCAGACTCGTCAGAACGCCGTCGAACAGATCGACATGGGCCGGCTGAAAACGGGATGCGCCCCTTAGGAAAAGCTCGGAAATCTTACGCACCGCCTCGCCGCGCCGCTTGGGATCGCCATCTCTGACGATGTTCTCCAGCCCGGGAATGAGCGATTTCGCCTCAGCCATCAAAAAATACTCAACACCACCATACGGAAAGGCTGGGGCACCCTAGATGGGGTTGATGAAGGAACGGTTAGTCCGCAGGATTGGGCTACCGCGGGTTGCAGAAATATTGCGGGGCAGCCACTGCGGCCTTGCCGGGGCGCCGGAAAAGGGCTATATCGCCCACAACTTATTAGGTTCTCATACGATCGCGTTTGAGAGTGGGCCCCTCGGGACCCGCTCTTTTTTATTACCTGAACGGACCTTGGCCATAATCCGGCGGGGCTCGCAGGGTCCAAAAGGGCCGAAAGCCCGACGCGATACACTTCTGCAGGCTGCACGCGCATTCAGACATCCTCCAACCGGAATACTTCGATCCTGGACATGACCGACCAAAACCCAGAAACCGTTGATACCGAGCTGCTTTCCGAGCCGCGCCTGGTGATCGAGCCGGGTGCTGCGGCGCGGGTATCGGCAGTCGCCACGCCCGTGCTCGAAAACCTCGGTTACCGGCTGGTGCGGATCAAAATTTCCGGCGAGCTCGGCTGTACCGTGCAGATCATGGCGGAGCGGCCGGATGGCACCATGCTGGTCGAGGACTGCGAGGCGATCTCACACGCGCTGTCGCCGGTGATGGACGTCGCCGATCCGATCCAGCGCGCCTATCGCCTCGAAATTTCCTCGCCCGGCATCGATCGTCCGCTGGTCCGACGCTCCGATTTCGAGCGCTATCATGGCTATCTGGTTAAGATCGAGATGGCCGTCGCCGTCGGTGGCCGCAAACGCTTCCGTGGCCTGCTCGGCGCCATCGAAGACGATGTCGTCCTGATCGATCGGGAAGGCGCCCGCGACGGCGAGGACCCCATCACGCGGTTGCCGCTGGAAGATATCTCCAATGCCAGTCTGGTGCTGACCGACGAGCTGATCGCCGAGTCCATGCGCCGCGGCAAGCACGCCGAGCTTGATCTCAAGCGAGAGCTCGGTCTCGCGCCGCCGCCGGCACCGCATGCCAAGCGCAGCGATCCCAAAAAGAGCTTTGCGCCGAAGCCAAAACTCAAGGTCGCGAAAGCTACCAAGAAGCCTTTGCCGAAGAATACCAAAGAACATCGTCTGGCCGCCGATCGTGCGCGCCGAGGCGAAATCGATCCCATCGAAGGAGAATGAGCTATGGCCGCTGTCAGCGCCAATAAACTCGAACTGCTGCAGATCGCCGACGCCGTCGCGCGCGAAAAATCGATCGACCGCAACATCGTCATCCAGGCGATGGAAGAGGCGATCGCGAAAGCGGCCCGCGCGCGTTACGGTTCCGAGACCGATGTGCATGCCGAGATTCATCCCAAGACCGGCCAGCTCTCTCTGACCCGCCACATGCTGGTGGTAGAGGACGTCGAGAATTCGTCTTTCCAGACCTCGCTGTTTGACGCGCAGCGCGCCAATCCGGGTGCGCAGATCGGCGATACCATCGCCGACACGCTGCCGCCGCTGGAATACGGCCGTATCGCCGCGCAGTCCGCCAAGCAGGTCATCGTGCAGAAGGTGCGCGAAGCCGAGCGTGACCGGCAGTACCAGGAATTCAAGGATCGCATCGGCGAGATCGTCAACGGCATCGTCAAGCGCGTCGAATACGGTTCAGTGATCGTCGATCTTGGCCGCAGCGAAGCCATCGTGCGCCGCGACGAGATGCTGCCGCGCGAAGTGTTCCGCAACGGCGACCGCGTTCGCGCCTATGTGTTCGACGTGCGCCGCGAGACCCGTGGTCCGCAGATCTTCCTGTCGCGCACCCATCCGCAGTTCATGGCCAAGTTGTTCGCGCAGGAAGTGCCTGAAATCTATGACGGTATCGTCGAGATCAAGGCTGTGGCCCGCGATCCCGGTTCGCGTGCGAAAATTGGCGTGATCTCGCGCGACTCGTCGGTGGATCCGGTCGGCGCCTGCGTCGGTATGCGTGGTTCCCGCGTGCAGGCCGTGGTCAACGAGCTGCAGGGCGAGAAGATCGACATCATTCCGTGGTCGCCGGATATCGCTACTTTCGTGGTGAACGCGCTGGCGCCGGCAGAAGTCTCGAAAGTCGTGATCGATGAAGATCGTGAGCGCATCGAGGTTGTCGTTCCCGACACGAATAACCAGCTATCCCTTGCGATCGGTCGTCGCGGCCAGAATGTGCGCCTGGCTTCGCAGCTGACCGGCTGGGATATCGACATCCTGACCGAGCAGGAAGAATCCGAACGTCGCCAGGCCGATTTCGAAAATTCCACGCGCGTCTTCATGGAAGCGCTGAACGTCGACGAAGTCGTCGGTCAGCTGCTCGCGTCGGAAGGTTTCACCTCGGTGGAAGAACTTTCGATGGTCGATGCCAAGGAACTGTCGGGCATCGAGGGCTTCGACGACGAAACAGCGGCCGAATTGCAGAGCCGTGCACGTGAATACCTCGAGCAGCTCGAAGCTGAACTCGAAGGCAAACGTAAGGAACTGGGTGTGGAAGACGCTTTGAAGGACGTTCCGGGCGTGACCCTCAAGATGATGGTCAAGTTCGGCGAAAACGACATCAAGACCGTCGAGGATCTTGCCGGCTGCGCCACTGACGATCTGGTGGGCTGGACCGAACGCAAGGAAGGCTCCGAGCCGACCAAGCACCCGGGCATTCTCGATGCCAGCGAAATTTCGCGTGAAGACGCCGAGCATCTGATTATGCAGGCCCGCGTCGTGGCCGGCTGGATCACCCAGGCCGATCTCGACAAGGGTGCGCCGCTCGACGCCACCGAAGAAGCGTAAGGACAATGCCACGCGCATGCTCGCCATTGCTGACCAAGCAGATCTGGACAACGGCCCCCGGAGCACCAAGCCCGGGACGATGCGGATGTGCGTGGTTACGCGGAGCGTGCGCCCGATCGATGATCTGATCCGGTTCGTCGTCGCGCCCACGGGCGAGGCGATCCCGGATCTGAAGCGCAAGCTTCCTGGCCGCGGCCTCTGGGTCACGGCCTCCCGCAAGGCGGTGACCGAGGCGGCGAAGCGCAATCTTTTTGCCAAGGGCTTCAAGAAAGCGGTCAAGGCGTCGCCGACCCTGGCCGACGACACCGACAAGCTCATGGTGCGCGGCGTCATCGAGGCGCTGGCCATAACTGCCAAGGCCGGTCAGGTGGTTTCCGGCTTCACCAAGGTCGAAGACGCCCTGCGCCGCGGAACGGTCGGTGTTCTTCTCCACGCCTCCAATGGCGCCCCCGACGGAATCCGCAAACTGGACAGCGTTGCCCGGCAACGCGTGGAATTTGACGCGGAATCCGGCGACGACGCGCCGAAACTGCCGATCATTACGGTTTTAAGCTCCGATGAATTGGATTTGGCATTGGGGCGGTCAAATGTGATACATGCTGCCGTGCTTACGGGCCCGGCGGGCAAAACGTTCCTGTCGCGCAGCCAGACTCTGGTCCAATACCGGCTGGCTGACGACGACATCAACGCAAGCGCCAAAGCTTCGCTGACAACTGCTGCGCCGGAGACGGAGCCGCTGACGCCAACGATCTCGCTGATCGAAACTTCGACGACTGTGCGACCGCGCACAACGCAACAAGATTAGGACTGCTGAATGGTTGATACGAAAACGCCTGGTGACAAGACTCTGAGCGTTCCCAGCAAGACCTTGACGCTCAAGCCGCGCGTCGAGCAGGGCACTGTGCGCCAGAGCTTCAGCCATGGCCGCACCAAGCAGGTGGTGGTCGAGAAGCGCGGCAAGCGCCGTATGCCCGGCGATGCGCCCGCGACTGCGCCTGTCGCCGCGCCAGCAACTGCTGCTCCCGCACCTGTCGAGACTGCTGCACCAGCTCCCGTTGCTGCTGCGCCGGCTGCTCCCGCTGCAACTGCTGCGCCCGCGGCGCCGGTTGCGCGCGCTGCTGCGCCTGCACCGGCCGCACCGGCTTCCCGCACCGCTGCCCCTTCTCCCGCAGGACGCAGCTCCGCTCCGCCTCCCGCAGCGCAGCCGTCGCGCGCGCCGCAGCGCCCGCAGCCTCCGGCCCGTTCAGGTTCGGGCGTCGTGCTCCGCACCCTGACCGAAGAAGAGCGCAATGCCCGCGCCAGCGCGCTGGCCGATGCCCGCGTGCGCGAGCAGGAAGAGCGGCGCCTCGCCGAGATTGAGGCTGCCCGCCGCAACACCAAGGAATTCAAGGAACAGGAAGAGCGTGAAGCTGCCGAAGCCCGTCGTAAGGCCGAGGAAGAGCGTCACCGCCAGGAAGAAGAAACCAAGCGCCGCGCCGAAGTCGAGGCCAAGCGCCGTCAGGCTGAAGCCGATGCGAAGGCCGCCAAGCCGGCCACGACGACGGCCCGTCCTGGCGCCACCTCAACTACGCCAGCGCGTGCGCCCGGCGTTGCTGCCGACGGCACCGACGAGGATGAAGGTCCACGCGTCATTCGCCGTGGTCCCGGCGGCGCCGCGCGCCCCGTGATCGCGCCGAAGCCCACTGCCAAGCCCGGTCCGCAGAAGGAGCGCGGCCGTCTCACCGTCGTTACCGCGCTGTCGGCTGGCGACGTGCGCGAGCGTTCGATCGCCTCGTTCCGTCGCCGCACCCAGCGTCTGAAGGGTCATCAGTCGAACGAGCCGAAGGAAAAGCTGGTTCGTGAAGTCACGATCCCGGAAGCGATCACGATTCAGGAACTCGCCAACCGTATGGCCGAGCGCGCCGTGGACGTTATCCGTCTGCTCATGAAGCAGGGCGCGATCCACAAGATCAACGACGTCATCGACGCCGACACCGCGCAGCTGGTGGCCGAGGAAATGGGCCACACCGTCAAGCGCGTTGCCGAATCGGACGTTGAAGAAGGTCTGTTCGACAAGGTCGACGATTCCACCGATACCGAGCCGCGTTCGCCGGTCGTGACCGTCATGGGTCACGTCGACCATGGCAAGACCTCGCTGCTCGATGCGTTGCGTCATGCCAATGTGGTGTCCGGCGAAGCCGGCGGCATCACGCAGCATATCGGCGCTTATCAGGTCACGTCGCCCGAGAGCGGCAAGAAGATCACCTTCATCGATACGCCAGGCCACGCTGCGTTCACCGCGATGCGTGCCCGCGGCGCCAAGGTCACGGATATCGTCATCCTGGTGGTCGCGGCCGATGACGGCGTCATGCCGCAGACCATCGAAGCCATCAACCACGCCAAGGCAGCCGGCGTGCCGATGATCGTGGCGATCAACAAGATCGACAAGCCCGACGCCAAGGCGGAGCGCGTGCGCACCGAACTGCTGCAGCATGACGTGCAGGTCGAATCCTTCGGCGGCGACGTGGTCGACGTCGAAGTGTCGGCGAAGAACAAGACCAACCTCGACAAGCTCTTGGAAATGATCGCGCTGCAGGCCGATATTCTCGACCTGAAGACCAATTCGGAGCGTCCGGCGGAAGGTACCGTGATCGAAGCCAAGCTCGATCGTGGTCGTGGTCCGGTGGCGACCGTGCTGGTTCAGCGCGGCACCCTGAAGGTTGGCGACATTATCGTGGCCGGTGCCGAAATGGGCCGTGTCCGCGCGCTGATCTCCGATCAGGGCGAGACGTTAACCGCGGCAGGTCCGTCGGTGCCGGTCGAAGTGCTCGGTTTCAACGGTCCGCCGGAAGCTGGCGATCGCATGGCCGTGGTCGAGAACGAAGCCCGCGCCCGTGAAATCACCGGCTACCGTGCGCATCAGAAGCGCGAGAAGTCCGCGGCCTCCACCAACGGCATGCGCGGCTCGCTCGAGCAGATGATGAGCCAGCTGAAGACCTCGGGTCGCAAGGACTTCCCGCTGATCATCAAGGCCGACGTGCAGGGTTCGCTCGAAGCCATTCTCGGCTCGCTCGAGAAGCTCGGCACCGACGAAGTCGCTGCGCGCATCCTGCATGCGGGCGTCGGCGGCATTTCGGAATCGGACGTCACGCTGGCGGAAGGCTTCAACGCCGCCATCATCGGCTTCTCGGTTCGTGCCAACAAGGAAGCCGCCGCTGCTGCCAAGCGCAACGGCATCGAAATCCGCTACTACAACATCATCTACGATCTCGTGGATGACGTGAAGAAAGCCATGTCCGGTCTGCTCGCGCCCACACTGCGCGAAACCATGCTGGGCAATGCGCAGATCCTCGAAGTGTTCAACATCTCGAAGGTCGGCAAGGTTGCGGGTTGCCGCGTCACCGACGGAACCGTGGAACGCGGCGCGAATGTGCGCCTGATCCGCGACAACGTCGTGGTGCACGAAGGCAAGCTGTCGACACTGAAGCGCTTCAAGGACGAAGTGAAGGAAGTGGCGTCAGGCCAGGAATGCGGCATGGCGTTCGAGAACTACGGCGACATGCGCGCCGGCGATGTGATCGAGTGTTACCGCGTAGAGACCATCCAGCGCTCCCTGTAAGTCCAAATCTTACAGAGAGACCGGATTTAAACGAGACGTCATGCCCGGCCTGCGCGAAGCTAGCTTCGCTAGATGGCCGGGCATCCACGTCTTTGAATTTCAAAAGAGCAGTCGTGGATGGCCGGGACAAACCCGGCCATGACGAATTTTGTTTTCGTAGGGAAACCGATGCCCAAGCATCACCAAAAATCTGCCGCGCCGGGCGGCTCGCAGCGTCAATTGCGCGTTGGCGAGCTGATGCGCCACGCGATTGCCGATATCCTGTCGCAGGGTGGGGTCCACGATCCCGTTCTGCAGACCACCATCATCACCGTGCCCGAGGTGAAGATGTCGCCCGATCTCAAGCTCGCCACCGTCTATGTGATGCCGCTCGGCGGCCAGAACACCGAACCGGTGCTGAAGGCGCTTGCGGCGAACAAGAGCTTCCTGCGAACCGAGGTCGCGTATCGCGTGAACCTCAAATACGCCCCCGATCTTCGCTTCCGCATCGATGAGCGCTTCGACGAAGCCGAGCGCATCGACAAACTCCTGCGCACGCCTGCCGTTGCGCGCGACCTCAAACCAGACTCGGACGAAAACGAATGACTGTGACGACCCCAGCCGCCGCCCTCGATTCACGTCTCGATGAAGCGGGCAATGGCGAGCCCACCCTGTCTCCGGCCGTGCAGCACGGCGACCACGGTCAGCAAGGTGACCGCGGCGGCAATGACCAGCGTCAGCATCAGGGCCATCGCGGCAATAACGATCCCCGCCATCAGGGCGGCAAGCAGCGTCAGCAGGGCCAGGTCCGGCGCGACAAGCGCGACGTTCATGGCTGGGTGATCCTCGACAAGCCGATCGGCATGACCTCGACCCAGGCGGTCGCGATCGCCAAGCGCCTGTTCCAGGCCAAGCGCGCCGGCCATGCCGGTACCCTCGATCCGTTGGCGTCCGGCGGTCTGCCGATCGCGCTCGGTGAAGCCACCAAGACGGTTCCGTTCGTGATGGACGGCCGCAAGCGCTATCGCTTCACGGTCGCCTGGGGCGAGGAACGCGATACCGACGACACCGAGGGCCGCGCGACCTTCACCAGCCCGAATAGGCCAACGGCGGACCAGATCCGGGCGTTGCTGCCGCAATTTACCGGCAATATCGAACAGACCCCGCCGCAATACTCGGCGATCAAGATCCAGGGCGAGCGCGCCTATGATCTCGCCCGCGACGGCGAGGTGGTGCCACTGGTTCCCCGACCGGTTGTGATTCACGAATTAGTCCTGACAGAACAGCCAGATAGCGACCATGCCGTGTTCGAAGCCGAGTGCGGCAAGGGCACTTACGTGCGTGCGCTGGCCCGCGATATCGGCCGTTTACTCGGCTGCTACGGCCATATCAGTGCGCTCCGGCGTACCCTGGTCGGACCTTTCGCCGAAGCCGACATGATTCCGCTGGAACAGTTGGAGGCTTTGTGCGATAGAGCCGCGTCTGGCGAGGGTAGCCTCGCCGACGCGCTACTGCCCGTTGAGACCGCGCTGGACGACATCCCGGCACTGGCCGTCACACGGGCGGATGCGGCAAGGCTCCATCGGGGCCAGGCCGTTTTGTTGCGCGGACGGGATGCGCCCGATTGTAGCGGCACAGTTTATGTCACGGTGGCAGGGCGATTATTGGCCCTCGCTGAAGTTGGCAACGGCGAACTCATCCCCAAGCGCGTGTTTAACCTGACCGGACTGACCGCCAGTTCGGCCCGCAAAGAAAGTAACTGACGATGTCGATTACCGCAGAACGCAAAGCGGAAGTCATCAAGACCAATGCCAACAAGACCGGCGACACTGGTTCGCCGGAAGTCCAGGTTGCGATCCTCTCCGAGCGCATTGCCAACCTGACCGGACACTTCAAGACCCACACCAAGGACAACCATTCCCGCCGTGGTCTTTTGAAGCTCGTCTCCACGCGTCGTTCGCTGCTTGACTACATCAAGCGCAAGGACGAGGCGCGCTACAAGGCGCTGCTCGAGAAGCACAACATTCGCCGCTAAGCGAAATCACGCGCGCAAAAACCCTTTGCGCGCGTTTTTTGTAGCGGAAGCCATGTGCGGCTTTCGCGATAACGTTCAGAAGCAATCCGGCAACTGGACGATGACGGGCAAGGTGCCCGTCGCGCGGCGCGATCCTCCAAAGATCCCCGCGACCATCGGAAGGATGGACGCCATTCAGAATACCAGAGCCATGGCAGGATCGCCGGACGCTGATTTCGCGACATCGCGAACAGCTTCTTGCCGTCTTGCGCATGGCTTTTGTGTTTTGGACTTCAGTGTTTTTGGCCGTCACGTCCTCCGTGAACCCATGAAAGAAACCTAAGATGTTTAATGTTCACTCCGTCGAGATCGATTGGGGCGGTCGTCCGCTCAAGCTGGAAACCGGCAAGGTTGCCCGTCAGGCTGACGGCGCCGTCATCGCCACCTATGGCGAGACCGTCGTTATCGCCACCGTCGTCGCCGCGAAGACTGCCAAGGATGGCATCGACTTCCTGCCGCTGACCGTCGACTACATCGAGAAGACCTACGCAGCCGGCCGCATTCCCGGCGGCTACTTCAAGCGCGAAGGTCGTCCGACCGAGAAGGAGACGCTGGTCTCCCGCCTGATCGATCGTCCGATCCGCCCGCTGTTCGTCGATGGCTGGCGCAATGAAACCCAGATCGTCGTCACCGTGCTGTCGCACGACATGGAAAACGATCCGGACATTCTCGCGCTGGTCGCCACTTCGGCTGCCCTGACGATTTCCGGCGCCCCGTTCCAGGGCCCGATCGGTGCAGCCCGCGTCGGCTTCATCAATGATGAATACGTGCTCAACCCGACCCTCGACGAAATGGCCGACACCAATCTCGACCTCGTCGTCGCTGGCACCGGCGATGCCGTGCTGATGGTGGAATCGGAAGCCAAGGAGCTCAACGAAGACGTGATGCTCGGCGCCGTGATGTTCGGTCACCGCCACTTCCAGCCGGTCATCAAGGCGATCATCGAGCTCGCCGAGAAGGCCGCAAAGGAGCCGCGCGAGGTCAAGACCATCGATGACAGCGAAATCGAGAAGGAAATGCTCGGTCTCGTCGAAACCGAGCTGCGCGCTGCTTACGCGATCCCTGTGAAGCAGGACCGCTACGCCGCCGTCGGTGCCGTCAAGGCGAAGGCGATGGCGCACTACTTCCCGGAAGGTCAGGAGCCGAAATACGACAAGCTCCGTATCGCCGGCGTGTTCAAGGAACTGGAATCGAAGATCGTTCGCTGGAACATCCTCGACACCAAGAAGCGCATCGACGGCCGCGACCTGACCACGGTTCGTCCGATCGTCGCCGAAGTTGGCGTGCTGCCGCGCGCCCACGGTTCGGCGCTGTTCACCCGCGGTGAAACCCAGGCGCTGGTCGTGACCACGCTCGGCACCGGTGAAGACGAGCAGTACATCGACTCGCTGTCGGGAACGTACAAAGAGACGTTCCTGCTGCACTACAACTTCCCTCCCTACTCGGTCGGCGAGACCGGTCGTATGGGCGGCACCAAGCGTCGCGAAATCGGCCACGGCAAGCTCGCCTGGCGCGCAATCCATCCGGTTCTGCCGGGTCACCACGAATTCCCGTACACCGTGCGCGTGGTGTCGGAAATCACCGAGTCCAACGGTTCGTCGTCGATGGCATCGGTTTGCGGTGCTTCGCTGGCGCTGATGGATGCGGGCGTTCCGATGAAGCGTCCGACGGCGGGTATCGCCATGGGCCTGATCCTCGAAGGCGCACGCTACGCGGTTCTGTCGGATATCCTGGGTGATGAAGATCACCTCGGCGACATGGACTTCAAGGTGGCTGGTACCGATACCGGCATCACCTCGCTGCAGATGGACATCAAGATCGCCGGTATCACCGAAGAGATCATGAAGGTCGCTCTGGGCCAGGCCAAGGAAGGCCGCATTCACATTCTCGGTGAGATGTCGAAGGCGCTCAACAACGCCCGTGCCGAGCTCGGCGAATACGCGCCGCGCATCGAGACCTTCAAGATCGCCACCGACAAGATCCGTGAAGTGATCGGCACCGGCGGCAAGGTGATCCGCGAGATCGTCGAAAAGACCGGCGCCAAGGTCAACATCGAAGACGACGGCACCGTGAAGGTGGCCTCATCCGATGGTGAGTCGATCAAGGCTGCGATCAAGTGGATCAAGTCGATCGCTTCGGATCCGGAGCTCAACGCGATCTATGAAGGCACCGTGGTCAAGGTCATGGAGTTCGGTGCATTCGTGAACTTCTTCGGCGCCAAGGACGGTCTGGTTCACATCAGCCAGCTCGCCGGCGGCCGCGTGCAAAAGACCTCCGACGTCGTCAAGGAAGGCGACAAGGTTAAGGTCAAGCTGCTCGGCTTCGATGATCGCGGCAAGACGCGTTTGTCGATGAAGGCGGTCGATCAGGAGACCGGCGAAGACCTCGAAGCCAAGCAGAAGGCTGCCGAAGGCGCGACTGCAGCGGAGTAATTTTCGCGACATTGCGAAGTACGAAAGGGCGGCCGAGAGGCCGCCCTTTTTGTTTAGCGGCAAGACACCTGCCCCCATCACTGCGAGGTTTGAAACGACACGGCGATGTGATCGGCAGATATGAAGCTTTCCTTTGTAGTTTTCCTTCGTATCCTGTAGTCCGAGGTCATGACGGACCATCATGACAACCCCGAAGATGCCCGGGCGCTGGCATTGGCGACCGAGATTCGCGACCTGATCGGTCAGGTGAAGCGCAGATTGCGTGAAAAGGCCGGCATCGGCGACCTGACGATGTCCCAGGTGGCGGTGCTGAGCCGGCTGGATCGCGACGGCCCGGCGACGGTGACCCACCTTGCTCGCGCCGAGGGCGTGCGGCCGCAATCCATGGGCGCCACGGTGGCGGCGCTGGAGACCACCGGGCTGGTCAGCGGCACCCCGGATCCGAATGACGGTCGCCAGACCATTTGGGCGCTCACCCCCGCCTGTAAGGAATGGATCCGTGTCGGTCGCGCCGCCCGTGAGGACTGGCTGTTCCACGCCATCCAGAAAACCCTGACCGCCGTGGAGCAGGATCAGCTCGCCGGCAGCATCGGGTTGCTCAAGCGCATCGTCGACGCCTGATCGCGCCGTCGCATTCAAAGGAGAGCTCCATGGCCCTCACCATGCTCGATCCGAACACCGCACTTATTGTCGTCGATCTGCAGCAAGGCATCGTCGCGCTGCCGACGGTGCATCCGATCGGGGACGTCGTGAAGCAGACACGTGTGCTGCTCGACGCGTTTCGCGTCCGCGAATTGCCGGTCGTGCTCGTCAACGTGGCCGGCGGTGCGCCGGGCCGCACCGAACAGCTGCGCCGATCGGTGCCGCTTGCCGAGGACTGGACCGATCTCATCCCTGAACTAGATCAGCAACCCCGCGATATCACCGTGACCAAGCACAGCTGGGGCGCGTTCGCCACGACCGATCTCCAACAGCAACTGAAGTCGCGCGGTGTCACGCAAGTCGTCATCGCCGGTGTTGCGACGGGAACCGGTGTCGAAGCCACTGCGCGCCAAGCCTATGAAGCGGGCTTCAACGTCACGCTCGCCGTCGATGCGATGACGGATATGCGCGCCGAAGCGCATGATTGCAGCATCGCCAACGTCTTCCCCCGTCTCGGTGAGACCGGCACCACGCAGGACGTCATCAACCTGCTCGACAAACGGAGTGCGTGAGATGCTTTGGCTTCATTATCTCGCCTGGTTCTTCGGTGGCGCTTTCCTCATCAATGTGATCCCGCACCTCGTGAGCGGCGTATCCGGCCGGCCGTTTCAAAGTCCGTTCGCGAAGCCGCCGGGCAAGGGACTGTCGTCCTCGACGGTCAACGTGATCTGGGGCTTCGTCAACCTGGTGATCGGCTATCTCCTCGTCGTCCGCGTCGGCGATTTCGATCTGCATTCCACGATCGATGTCACCGCTTTCGGTCTTGGCGCTCTGCTGATGGCGATCTTTACGGCGCGGCTGTTCGGGCGCCTTCACGGCGGCAACACACCGCTCGGTTCATGAGTATATCGGCCACCGGTACGTTCCGCTCGCTGCGCGGTTTCAACTATCGCATCTGGGCAGGTGGTGCGCTGGTGTCGAATATCGGCTCGTGGATGCAGCGCACCACGCAGGACTGGGTGGTGCTCACGCAACTCACCGACAACAACGCCACCGCGGTCGGCATCGTGATGGCGCTGCAGTTCGGGCCGATGCTTCTGCTGTTGCCATTCACGGGCTATGCCGCCGATCATCTGGATCGCCGCAAGCTGCTGATCGCGACGCAGGTGGCGATGGGGCTGCTGGCGCTTGGGCTGGGACTCCTTCTCCTCAGCGGTCACGTGCAGCTCTGGCATGTCTATGTGTTCGCGTTCCTGCTCGGCTGTGTTGCGGCCTTCGATTTTCCGGCACGGCAGACCTTCGTCTCCGAACTGGTCATCGAGGCCGATCTGTCGAATGCCGTCGCGCTCAACTCGACCTCGTTCAACGCGGCGCGGATGATCGGTCCGGCGGTTGCTGGCCTCTTGATTGCCCATGTCGGCTCCGGATGGGTGTTCATTCTCAATGCGGTCTCGTTCATGGCGGTGCTTGGCTCCCTCATGCTTCTGCGCGCCGATGAGATGTATCCGGCGCAGCGTTCTGCAGGTGGCCGCGGCAGTCTGGTCGAAGGCTTTCGCTATGTCTGGAAACGGCCGGACCTGAAAGCCATCTTGCTGATGCTGTTCCTGATCGGCACCTTCGGTTTGAACTTTCCGATTTTCATCTCGACCATGTCGGTCACGGCATTTCATGCCGGCGCCGGTCAATATGGCGTCCTGACATCGGTCATGGCGATCGGGTCGGTGATCGGTTCGCTGCTGGCAGCGCGGCGCGACAGGCCGCGCATCGGTCTTCTGATCGTCGGTACCGCTGTGTTTGGTGCAGGCTTCGTCCTCGCCGCCGCGATGCCGAGTTACTGGTTGTTCGGTCTCACGCTGATTGTCATCGGTATTGCAGCTCAAACCGTGACCACCTCGACAAGCAGCCTGGTGCAGCTCTCGACCGAGCCGGCCATGCGTGGTCGCGTGATGGCGATCCTGCTAGCCATTGCACTTGGTGGTACGCCGATCGGTGCGCCGATTGTCGGCTGGGCCGCTGATCGATTCGGTCCGCGCTGGGCGCTAGCCATCGGCGCGATCTCGGGAATGGCTGCGGCCCTGGTCGGCCTGCATTATCTCCTGAAGCACCGCGACGGCCAACGCAGCGTCCGGCCCGGTGGATCATGATTCGCCCCATGTGAGACGGTATTTCAGACCTGTGATGTGCTATGTCGCGCTGCGTCACAATGCCCGCACACGAAACTGCCAGAGATGCGGTGCGTATTTGCCAGACGTAGCAGTTCATATTCAAGGGAGAAGCCCCATGTCATCGATGTCCCGACGCCATCTCATGCTCGTTGCGACCGGCATCGCTGCCGCGGTCGTCGCGCCCCGTCTTGCTTTCGCCCAGGCGGCTGCGCCGGCCACCCCTACTGCCGGCAATGCGCCATTCATCCTGCCGCCGCTGACCTATCCGGTCACGGCGTTTGAACCGCACATCGATGCCAAGACGATGGAGATCCATCACGACAGGCATCACGCCGCCTACGTTGCCAACATGAACAATTTTGCCAAGGATACCCCGGTGATCGGCGAGAAGCCGCTGGTCGAGGTGCTCGGCAATCTCAACAGCGTGCCTGACGCGATCCGCACCGGCGTGCGCAACAATCTCGGCGGCCATGCCAACCACACCATGTTCTGGCAGATCATGGGCCCGAATGGCGGCAAGCCGGAAGGCGATGTGCTCGCGGCGATCGATCGCGACCTCGGCGGCCTCGAGAAATTCCAGACCGATTTCAACGCCGCCGGCGGCCGTCAGTTCGGTTCTGGCTGGGTGTTCGTGATCGTCGACAAGGACGGCAAGCTGTCGATCGAGACGCGTCCGAATCAGGACAATCCGATCATGGACGGCAAGCGCGCGCTGATGGGCAACGACGTCTGGGAGCACGCTTATTATCTGACCTACCAGAACCGTCGCGCTGATTATCTCAAGGCGTGGTGGAATACGGTCAACTGGACCAAGGTCGGCGAGCGCTATGCGGCGGCAAAGGCCGGCACGCTGGCGGTGTGATGTTTTCCTTCTCCCCGCTTGCGGGGAGAGGGTGGCGCGGACGAAGTCCGCGACGGGTGAGGGGGAGCTAGCGAGTGAAACACTGGCTCCCCCTCACCCGGATTACTCGCTGCGCTCGCAACCCGACCTCTCCCCGCAAGCGGGGCGAGGTTAAGTAAGAGCCGTTTCTACTTCCTCAGATCGCCTTCGTCCGCCGTGCTCTCCGCGAGCGTAGCCGGCTCGATGCCGTAGCGCTTGATCAGCGGCATCTGCGCCACCGCGAAGACCATGGTCAGCGGGATGACGCCGAACGCCTTGAAGGCTACCCAGAAATCCGTGCTCTGGGTGCGCCAGATCGCTTCGTTCAGAAGCGCCATGGCGAAGAAGAACAGCGCCCAGCGCTTCGTCAGCGCACGCCAGCCTTCGTGTGTGAGATTGAACATCTGGTCGAACATGATGGCGATGAAGGATCGGCCGAACAACAGGCCGCCGCCGAGGATCGCTGCGAACAGGCCATAGATGATGGTCGGCTTGACCTTGATGAAGGTCTCGTCATGCAGCACTAGCGTCAGCGTGCCGAACACCAGCACGATGACGGCGGTGACAAGCGCCATAATCGGCACATGCCTGACCACGACATAGGACGCGATCATCGCCGCGACGATCGCCACCATGAAAGCGCCTGTCGCGACGAACAGGTTGAACTTCGCATTGGCGACGAAAAACACGATCAGCGGGCCGAGCTCGGTGGCGAGCTTGAATAGCGGGTGCGGCTGCTTCTTGTCGATCACGTCAGTCATATCAGCTTTCAATTCCTGCAATCGCCTGCGCGAAATCCCTGGCGGTGAATGGCGCGAGATCGTCGATGCCTTCGCCGACGCCGATGAAATGCACCGGCAGTTTGTACTTTTCCGACAGTGCCACGAGGATGCCGCCGCGCGCGGTGCCGTCGAGCTTGGTCATCACAAGGCCGGTGACGCCAGCCGTACGATGAAACGCCTCGACTTGCGACAGCGCGTTTTGTCCCACTGTGGCATCGAGGACCAGCAGCACCGCATGGGGCGCCGAGGCATCGACCTTCTTGATGACGCGCACGACCTTCTCGAGCTCGACCATGAGTTCGGTCTTGTTCTGCAGGCGGCCGGCGGTGTCGATCAGCAGCACGTCGCGTTTGTCGTCGCGAGCCGCGGTGACGGCGGTGAAAGCGAGGCTCGCGGAATCCGAACCCTGCGCACCGGCGATGACCGGCACCTTGTTGCGCTCGCCCCAGACCTTGAGCTGCTCGATGGCTGCCGCGCGAAACGTATCGCCGGCGGCGAGCATCACCTTGCGGCCTTCGGCGGAGAAGGTGGACGCCAGTTTGCCGATGGTGGTGGTCTTGCCGGAACCGTTGACGCCGACCACGAGGATCACGAACGGCTTGTGCGAAGTATCGATCACCAACGGCTTGGCGACCGCCGAGAGCACTTTCTCGACTTCGGTGGCCACAACGGTTTTGACCTCGTCGGCGGAGATCGCCTTGTCATAGCGGCCATGGCCGACGGCGGCGGAAATCCGCGCCGCCACTTCGGTACCCAGATCGGCGCGCAGCAGCACATCCTCGATATCCTCGAGCATGGCGCGGTCGAGCTTGCGCTTGGTCACGAGGTCGGCGACCGCGGTGCCGAGGGCGCTCGAGGTGCGCTTCAGCCCGCCGGAGAGCCGTCGCCACCAGCTCAGTTTTGGCGTTTCGGGAGTGTCGCTCATGTCGGGGGTGTGTTAGCCGTTTCGCGCCATGATTCAAAGTATGACCAGTGAAAGTGACGAAGACGTAAGCTTGGAGGCCGAGCCCCGGCTGGAACCCCGCACCGATGCGGTGGAGCTGACCGAGGCCGAGATTCTGGCGCGGGTGCTGCACCGTGACGGCCTGATGCTGGTGATCGACAAGCCGGCTGGCCTGCCGGTGCATCGCGGCCCCAAGGGCGGCGCCAATCTGGAAACATCGTTCGAATTCCTGCGCTATGGCCTGCCGCGTGCACCGGTTCTGGCACATCGGCTGGATCGCGACACCTCGGGCTGCCTGGTGCTCGGCCGGCACCGCAAGGCGACTGCGTCGCTGGGCCTGCTGTTCAAGCACAGCCGTATCCGGAAGACCTATTGGGCGGTGGTCGAGGGCGGCCCTGTCGAAGATTCGGGCGTGATCGACATGCCGCTCGGGCGGCTCAATGCCGACCGGGGCTGGTGGATGAAGCCGGATCCCGAGGGGCTCAAGGCCGTCTCGAATTTCACCGTGCTCGGCCGCGGCGGCGGCATGAGCTGGCTGGCGCTGGAGCCGGTGACGGGTCGCACGCATCAGCTCCGCGTGCACTCGGCATCGTCAGGTTTTCCGATCGTTGGCGACAACATCTACGGCAACGGGCCAAGATTTGGCGAGCCGACGCTGCATCTGCATGCGCGGGAGATCGTGATTCCGATTTCGCGCAATAAAGACCCGATCCGTGTCGTCGCACCGGCCCCGCCGCATCTGCATGAGCGGCTCAAGGCGTGTGGCTGGAACGGGGAGTAGGGCTTAGGCGACCGAAGCGAACAGCTTCGGATCGAACGTACCTTCATATTCAAACGCGGCCGGCCCCGTCATCAGCACGTGGTCGTCGCTCTCGCGCCATTCGATGGTGAGTTCACCGCCGGGCAGTGTCATATGCACGGTGCGATTGGTCCGGCGCAGGCGAGCGGCGGCAACAGCGGTTGCGCAAGCCGCGGAGCCACAAGCCTTGGTGAGGCCGGCGCCGCGCTCCCAGGTGCGCATCGCGATGTGATCGCGATCTACGATATGGGCCAGCGTGATATTGGCGCGGTCCGGGAAGATCGGGTGGTTTTCTAAGAGCGGCCCGAACTTTTCGAGATCATAGGCCTGGATGTCGTCGACCCAGAAGATCGCATGCGGGTTGCCCATCGAGACCACTGACGGGGTGTGCAGGATGGGCGCGTCGATCGGGCCGATCTGCAGCTCGATGCCGCGGGTGTCACGGAATTCCTCGGCCAGCGGAATGTCCTGCCAGCCGAACTTCGGCGTGCCCATGTCCACCGTGTAGAGATCCGGCGTCGGGCCCTGCCAGCAATTGATCAGGCCGGCCTTGGTCTCGAAAGTCAGCGCCGTCTTGTCGCCGCCGGCAAACGTCTGCCGCGCCACGCAGCGCATGCCGTTGCCGCAGGCGCCGGCCTCGGAGCCGTCATTGTTGTAGATCGAGACGAAGGCGTCGGTGCCGGCCAGCCGGGGCTTCTGCAGCACCATCAACTGGTCATAGGGCACGCCTTCGGGGGTGGCCACAGCGCGGGCGTCGGCAGGCGTGATACCGGATGCCGTATCGCGCAGGTCGATCACGACGATCTCGTTGCCGATGCCGTTCATCTTGGCGAAGGAATGGTTGGCCAGTGCGCTCATGCTCGGTCCCGTTGATCTCAGCCTTATATGGCGAGCCCGGGCAGATTGGCCAGTGCGGCGATTCTGTGTCGGCTGTTTTGAATGGCCCTGCGCAATTTGGGGAGGGGACGAAAGCTGCGGCTGCGTGTTACCATGGTGCCGTATCGCGCATGTTGCCGGACGCTGCGCTGCAGGATGTCACAGGAGACCCTTCGAATGACCCGTTCTCGCCTGTCCCGCCTCGCCACTGCGGCGCTGATCCCGGCAGCCGCGCTGACGCTGAACGCCGCGGCCTGGGCACAATCTCCGCCTGCCACGCCGCCAGCGGCAAGCTCCCCGGCCACCCCGCCCGCGCCGGCGACACCAGCTCCGGCGGCAACGGCTCCCGCCACACCCGCTCCCGCCACGCCGGAGACGCCGGCCCCCGCCGCGCCGGCAACGCCGCCCGCCGCGGCGCAGGCGCCTGCAACGCAACCTGCGCCTCAGGTCCAGGTTGCCGATCCGTTCGGCGAGGAAATCACGCTGTCGCCGAAGCAGATGGTGACGTTCGTCGGCAAGGCGAATTGGGATTCGGCCTTCGATACGCTGATGGATGCGTTCAAGCAGATCACCACCGTGCTCGACAAACAGGGTGTCAAATCATCCGGCAACCCAATGATCGTCTATACGACTACCGACGACACTGGCTTCACCTTCCTCGCGGAAATCCCGGTCGATCAGGAGGTGAAGAACCTGCCGAAAGCGATGAAGATGGGCCTGTCGCCGGATGGTAAGGCGCTGAAGTTCGTCCATCGCGGCTCCTACGACAATATGGACAACACCTATGAGGCGATCACCAATCACCTCGACGACAAGAAGTTAGAGGCGAAAGATACGTTCATCGAGGAATACATGACCGACCCCTTGAAGACGGCGGAAGACAAGCTGGTCATCAATGTCTATGTGCCGCTCAAGTAGTCGAGCCGTAGCTCTGTCATAGCCTCTGGTCATAAAGAAGCCTTGGACGGTCGCGAGAGAATGGGCATGACAAATCATTTCGCTCTCGCTTCGCTGGCCGTTGCGCTTATCGCCACTCCTGCGCTCGCGCAGGTCAATCCACCGCCGGTGATTTCCGTCTCCGGCGAAGGCACCGTCTCGGTGCCGCCCGATCTTGCTGTCGTCGATGGCGGTGTCACGACTGATGCCAAGACCGCACGCGAGGCGGCAGAGGCCAACAATGCCGCGATGGCCAAGGTGCTTGCGGCCCTGAAGAGCGCCGGCATTGCCGAGAAGGACATGCAGACATCGCGGCTGTCGCTGTTTCCGCAGTATGCGCAGCAGACCCGTCCCAATCCTGGCCCCAATGTCATCTCGGGCTATCGCGCCAGCAACCGCGTCACCATCCGGGTGCGCGACGTGACCAAGGTGGCCGGCACCATCGACGCGCTGGTGTCGTCGGGTGCCAATGAGGTCGGCGGCATCAATTTCATGGTGACCAAGGCGTCGCAACTGCTCGACGATGCGCGCAGCGACGCGATCGCGGATGCGCGGCGCAAGGCGGAGATTTACGCCAAGGCTGCCGGCGTCAAGCTCGGCGCGCCGATCAGCATTTCCGAGGACTCCGGCAGCGCGCCAGCGCCAATGATGTTGCGCAAGATGGGCGCCGATGTGGCATCGGCTCCGGTGGCGCAAGGCGAGGAAGTGCTGCGCGTGAATGTCAGCGTGAGCTGGGAAATCAAGCCGGCGCAGTAACTACAAACTCGGTCATGGCCGGGCAAAGCGCGAAGCGCGGCTTCGCCAGATGTCCCGGCCATCCATGCCTTAGTCTTCAGTCTTCGCTAAAGACCTGGATGCCCGGCACATCTAGCGAAGCTCGCTTCGCGCTGGCCGGGCATGACGACCGAGAGGTCTGTGCCGTTCCTAAATCTCCACCACCTGTCCCGGCTTCAGCGCCATAAACTTCTCGCTGGGCAATTCTGCCGCGCTGCATGCGGCGGCCAATCCCTTCACCGGTCCGTCGATCGCCTCATCGGTGAGCTGGAATGTGCTGTGATGGCTGGCCAGCGCCTGCTGCGCGCCGCAATCGCTCAGGGCCTTCACGGCGTCTTCCGGATTCATGTGCTGGTCCTTCATGAACCAGCGCGGCTCATAGGCGCCGATCGGCAGGATCGCGAGCCTGATAGCACCATGGGCTTCGCGCACGCGGCGGAAGTGCAGGCCGTCGCCATAGCCGCTGTCGCCGATGATGTAGATCTTGCCCGCCGGCGTCTCCAGCACGAAGCTCGCCCAGAGCGACTTGTTGCGGTCGAACAGGCCGCGCGCCGTCCAGTGCCGCGTCGGCACCAGCGTGACGGCAAGGCCGTTGCCAAGCTCGACGCGATCTGTCCAGTCATAGGCCTCGGCTTTGATCGCGCTGTCGGCGCTCTTCATGGTGATGTCATTGCCAAGCGGCGTGATCACGCGCGGCGCAAATTTTGCGGCGAGCTTTGAGAGCGTCGGAAGATCGAGATGGTCGTAATGACCGTGCGACACCAGCACGATGTCTATTTTCGGCAGCTTGTCGAACGCGATGCCCGGTGCGGTGTGGCGCTTCGGCCCGGCAAACGAGAACGGCGAGACGCGGTCAGACCACACCGGATCGAATAGGATGTTGATGCCGGCAGTCTGGATCAGCCAGCTCGCGTGACCCACGTAACTAAAGCGAACGCCCGTGCCCTCGATCTTGGCCGGCGGCGTATCGGCAAATTCGTTCTCGACCCAGTCGGGCCAGACCTCGCGCGTACGGCCGCCGCCGAATTGCCACCGCAGCACTTCGCCGAGCGACTTGGGCGGCACGCCGTCGGGATCGAAGAAGATCTTGCCGTCGAAGTGATCGGAGACGGGGCCGTCATAATTGGTCATGCGGGAAGCCCAGAAGGCCGACAGCCCAGCGGCTGCGGCGAGACCGCCCAGCGACGTCAGAAGGCGGCGGCGGGTGAGAATCATGGAGCTGGATCAAATCCGGTGGGACGACGGGCTGCGCCCAACGAGGCGCAGCCCGCATCAGATGGAATTTGTCAGTGGATTCCGCAACCCGCGCCGATCCTTTGTTCGCTCAGTAGCCGACGGTGAACCGCTTGCGCGTATGCGCAGGCGTCTCGATCTCGTCGGCCATTGCGATGGCATAATCCTCAAAGGAAATGCTGCTGCCCTTGTCGTTGGCGAGCAGTTGATCGCCGCCAAGCCGGAATGTCCCGGTGCGCTCGCCCGGGATGAACAGGGCCGAGGGCGACAGGAAGGTCCAGTTGAGCTCCTTGTCGTGGCGCAGGATGTCGAGGAACAGGCCGCCCACCGCGGCCTCGGCCCGGTATTCCGCCGGAAATCCCGGGGTCTCGATCAGCTTCAGGCCGGGAGCGACTTCGAGGCTGCCGGCGCCGCCGACCACCAAATAGCGCGGAACGCCCGCCGCCTTCACGGCCGCGATCAGCTTGTGCGGGTCGCTGACGAGGAAATGGATCGCGCTGACGGCGACGTCGTGGCCCTTCAGGGCGGCAGTGAGACCGGCAACATCGTTGGCGTCGGCCTTCAGTGGCGTCACCCCGGCCAGAACAGGGGCTTTCTCCGGGTTGCGGGCGATGGCGGTGACGGTATGACCGCGGCGGGACAGTTCAGCGACAATCTGCGAGCCGGCGCGGCCGGTGGCGCCGATCAGGGCGATTTTCATTTGATATCTCCATGTAGTAACCAATAGAAACTTGCTATTCATTTCGGCAGTAGCTGTGAAGAAGGCACTTTTGCGTTAGCTGGTTACCCCGAGGAGACCGCCGCCATGCAGACCGATATCGAAAGCGCCGCCCAGCGCTGGAAAGCCGGCAACGTCTATGCGAGCAGCTGCCCAACCCGGCTGGTTCTGGACCGGATCGCCGATAAATGGGCGGTTCTGGTGCTTGGCCTGCTCACGGACGGCCCTGTTCGCTTCAACCAACTGCGGCGGCAGATCGAGGGAATCTCGCAGAAAATGCTGTCGCAGACCCTGAAAAGTCTGGAGCGCGATGGCCTGGTGAGCCGCAAGGCGATCCCCACCGTGCCGGTCACGGTCGAATATGCGATCACTCCGCTCGGACGAACCCTGTCGGATACCGTCGATGCGCTGCGGGTCTGGGCTGAAAACCATATGGGCCAGGTGCTTGAGGCACAGCAGCACTATGATGCCGGCGGAACCCGGAGCGCGGCCGCCTGACCAGGCGATCGCCCTGCAAACCTTGACTTATCGGGCTCCAGCACTGTAAATCCCGCCACTTCTCGAAAAGTTCTCTTTTCGACCCGCCGACCGGTCCTGGAGACCGGAGGTCAACGCCCGACAGCGCGATGCGCCCTCGGGCGCAAAAGTGTTTGGTTATTTGCCATCATGGGGATGGCACGAGCGGAAGCGACAATCGATGTTCGACAGTCTGTCGGAACGGCTTGGCGGAATTCTCGATCGGCTCACCGGGCGCGGTGCGCTGTCGGAGGCTGATGTCGATGCCGCCATGCGCGAAGTCCGCCGGGCGCTGCTCGAGGCCGACGTCTCGCTCGACGTGGTCCGCAGCTTCATTGATCGTGTCCGTGAACAGGCCATCGGCGCCACCGTCGTCAAGTCGGTCACCCCCGGCCAGATGGTCGTCAAGATCGTCCATGACGAGCTGGTCGCCACGCTCGGCGCCGACGGTGAAGGCGGCATCGATCTGCAAGCCGTGCCACCCGTCGCCATCATGATGGTCGGTCTGCAGGGTTCCGGTAAAACCACCACCACTGCAAAGCTCGCCCGCCGTCTCACCCAGCGCGACAAGCGCAAGGTGCTGATGGCCTCGCTCGACGTCTATCGTCCGGCCGCCATGGAACAGCTCGCGGTGCTCGGCCGCGATCTCGACATCCAGACGCTGCCAATCGTCGAAGGGCAAAAGCCCGCTGACATCGCCAAGCGTGCGCTGTCGGCCGCCAAGCTTGGCGGTTACGACGTCGTGCTGCTCGACACCGCCGGTCGCACGACGCTCGACGAAGAGATGATGTCGGAAGCGATCGAGATCAAAGCGATCGCCAATCCGCATGAAGTGCTGCTGGTCGCGGATGCGTTGACCGGTCAGGACGCCGTCAATCTCGCGCGCTCCTTCAACGAACGCGTCGGCCTTACCGGCATCGCGCTCACGCGCGTCGACGGCGATGGCCGCGGTGGTGCTGCACTCTCGATGCGTGCGGTCACCGGCAAGCCGATCAAACTGATCGGCACCGGTGAAAAGACCGATGCACTGGAAGACTTCCATCCGAGCCGTATCGCCGGCCGCATTCTCGGCATGGGCGACGTGGTGTCGCTGGTCGAGCGCGCTGCTGCGAATATCGACGCCGAGAAAGCTGCGCGCACTGCCGAGCGCATGCGCAAGGGTCAGTTCGATCTCACCGATATGCGTGAGCAGCTGATTCAGATGACCAATATGGGCGGTCTCTCCGGCCTGATGGGCATGATGCCCGGCATCGCCAAGATGAAGAACCAGATCGCCTCCGCCGGTCTCGATGACCGCGTGGTGAAGCGCCAGATCGCAGTCATCGATTCGATGACGCGTCAGGAGCGCAAGAATCCCGACATCCTCAAGGCCAGCCGCAAGAAGCGTATCGCTGCCGGTGCCGGCCTCAAGGTCGAGGAAGTCAACAAGGTGCTGAAGATGCACCGGAACATGGCCGACATGATGAAGGCCATGGGCTCCGGCAAGCGCGGCCCGATGGCCGGCATCGCGCAGGCCATGGGCTTCGGCGGCGGTGGCATGCCGTCGCCCGAACAGATGAAGGCGATGGCCGAGAAGATGCCGGGCGGGATGCCGCAGGGTATGCCGTCATTGCCAAAAGATTTCCCGGGCCTGTCGGGCCTGGGCAAACCGACGCTGCCGGGACTCGGCGGCTTTCCCGGTCTCGGGAAAAAGAAATAACGCGACCCATTCAACTCACATTCAAATCGAACACACTTAGGAGAATCCCATGTCCGTCGTTATCCGCCTCGCCCGTGCAGGCACCAAGAAGCGCCCCGTCTATCACGTCGTCGTCGCCGACTCGCGTTTTCCCCGCGATGGCCGCTTCATCGAGCGTCTTGGCTACTTCAATCCGCTGCTCGCCAAGGACAATGAGCTGCGCCTGAAGCTCGACCTCGACAAGACCAAGGCCTGGATCGCCAAGGGCGCACAGCCGTCGGATCGCGTGGCTCGCTTCCTCGACGCCGCTGGCGTTCAGAAGCGCGAAGCCCGCAACAATCCCGAGAAGGCCGTGCCGCGCAAGGAGCGCAAGGCCAACGCTGAAGCCGCCGCCAAGAAGTAAGGCGGAATGACCTCCGCGCAAATCTGCGTCGCGCGCATCGGCGCGCCGCATGGTGTGCGCGGTCAGGTCCGGCTGTGGACCTTCACCGAAGATCCATTCGCCGTGTGCGACTACGGTCCGCTTGCCACCAAGGACGGTAAGCGGAGTTTCGAGGTCGATGATGTGCGCGAGGCCAAGGGTCATCTGGTCGCGACGCTGAAAGGCGTCGCGTCCCGCGAAGACGCCGAGCGCCTCAATGGCGTCGAGCTCTATGTGGCGCGCGACGCGCTGCCCGACACCGAAGACGATGAATATTACCACGCCGACCTGATCGGCCTCGCTGCGGTCAATGCCGCGGGCGATGCGATCGGCCGTGTCGTCGGTATCCATAATTTCGGCGCCGGCGATATCATCGAGATCGCGCCGCTAGAGGGCGCGACCCTGCTGTTGCCGTTCACCAATGCGGTGGTGCCGACCGTTGACCTCGCGGCGGGCCATGTCGTGATCGAATTGCCCGGTGAGATTATCGGCGACGACCCCACCGCGGCGTAAGGCTTACGCTTTCAACGCTTCTGCAATCGTTGTTGCGAACGGCGTCGTCTTCCGCCCGATCAGCTTACTCAGCGTATGGCTGTCATCGAACAGCGCGCCGTCGGCTGCCGCCGTGTTTGACGTCGCGATCAGCTCCGCGAGTTCTTCCGGAAGGCCCGCATTGAGCATGATGGCCTTGAATTCGGCTTCCGGCAGACGAACGTATGGGACTGTTTTGTCGCTCTGCTTTCGGTCGAATATCGGCTGTCGCCGCTGGGACAATCGGCCCTCGGGCCGCTGGCCGGCCTGATCGACTGGGCTTCGCGGAGATCAAGGCCGCTCGCGCCGCCTTCGATGCCGGTGACACCAGCGAGCAGATGTCGGCGGCCTGACGCGGCGATCGCCGGGGTTTGACGCCTCGCGCCGGACGCGCGATGGAAGGCCATGACTTCCGATCCTTCATCCGCGCCATGGCGCGCGACGGTGCTGACGCTGTTTCCGGAGATGTTTCCGGGCCCGCTGGGCATCAGCCTTGCCGGCAAGGCGCTGGCTTCCGGCCTGTGGGCGCTGGAGGCGCGGGACATCCGCGCCTCGGCCACCGACAAGCATCGCAGCGTCGATGACACGCCTGCCGGCGGCGGACCGGGCATGGTGCTGCGCGCCGATGTGCTGGCGGCGGCGATCGATGCGGTGGATACGCAGGACCGTCCCAGGCTGGTGATGAGCCCGCGCGGTCGGCCATTGACCCAGGCGCGGGTGGTGGAGCTGGCGGCCGGGCCGGGGCCATTGATCGTCTGCGGCCGCTTCGAGGGCATCGACCAGCGGGTCATCG
Source organism: Tardiphaga robiniae (assembly GCF_013359755.1). GTDB lineage: Bacteria > Pseudomonadota > Alphaproteobacteria > Rhizobiales > Xanthobacteraceae > Tardiphaga > Tardiphaga robiniae. The sequence goes on from NZ_JABMCJ010000094.1 coordinate 529,660, forward strand.
ACGCCCGGGCGCTCGAGGAAGTCTCGATCGGCGATTACGTGCTGTCCGGCGGCGAAATCGCCGCCATGACGCTGATTGATGCCTGTGTGCGGCTTTTGCCGGGGGTCATGGGCAAACTGGCTTCGGGGACCGACGAGAGTTTCTCCGATGGGCTACTGGAATACCCGCAATATACCCGCCCGCAGGTTTTCGAGGGCAGCCCCATCCCGGATGTCTTGATTTCGGGCGACCACGCGAAGGTTGCCAAATGGCGACTGGCCGAGGCGGAGGCGCTTACCCAGGAGCGCCGGCCCGATTTATGGGCGGCTCGCCCGAAAGCCCCGGAATCGGGCAGAAAGCGAAAACCGCCAAAAATCACGACGGGTGAGTGACAGAGACGGGTGACAACGGCTTCGCTTTCCCGTATAGCAGCGCCAAATCCGTGCAATGGCAGGGTAAGAGTTTCGAGCGCAGCCCGCGCAACGTCTGGGCGCGCCGCTGATGGAGATTTTCGATGAACCTGATTCAGACGCTTGAAAAAGAGCAGTTCGACCGCCTTTCCGCCACCAAGTCGATCCCGGAATTCGGTCCCGGCGACACCCTCATCGTCAACGTGAAAGTTGTCGAAGGCGAGCGCTCCCGCGTGCAGGCCTATGAAGGCGTCTGCATCGGCCGCAATGGCGGTGGCATCAATGAGAGCTTCACCGTTCGCAAGATTTCCTACGGCGAGGGTGTCGAGCGCGTGTTCCCGCTGCTCTCCCCGATGATCGACTCGATCAAGGTTGTGCGTCGCGGCAAGGTGCGTCGCGCCAAGCTGTATTACCTGCGCGATCTGCGCGGCAAGTCGGCCCGCATCGTCGAGAAGAAGACCGAGCGTCCGGCCAAGGTCGCTGCTACGGCTGCTGCCAAGTAATTTTCCGCACCATCGAATGTGCGAGGCGAAAAGCGCGGCGCAAGCCGCGCTTTTTTGTTACGTGAAGACTGCATACCTCCGTCGCATTGGCGTCGTGATCGCTGAGTGCTATATGACTGGAATGTTTCTAGACCTGCACCAGCACGCTTTGCGTATCGTCATCGACGATCATAGTCGGCTGCCCGGTCGCTTCTTCGGTCGCTTCACCACGTCGATCGTGGGCGCGCTTAGAAGCGCGTGAGCAATCTCACGCGTTTCTTTTCCCGTTTCTCAGTTGCGCGCTTTGCGCCGCCGATGCGGCAATCGTTTAGCAGCACGCAACTGGCCCACGTTTTCTTTCGAGGCCTGATCTCATGACTGATTCTGCAAAGCCGACCACCCTGTACGACAAGATCTGGAACGACCATCTGGTCGAGGAAGCCGCCGACGGCACCTGCCTGCTCTATATCGATCGCCATCTGGTGCACGAAGTGACGAGCCCGCAGGCATTCGAAGGCCTGCGCGCCGCCGGCCGCCGTGTGCATGCGCCGGAGAAGACGCTCGCGGTCGTCGATCACAACGTGCCGACCACCGATCGCACCAAGCCCAATCCCGATCCGGAATCGACCGAGCAGATCGCGACTTTGGCCGAGAACGTGCGCGAGTTCGGCATCGAATATTACAACGAGTTCGACAAGCGCCAGGGCATCGTCCACGTCATCGGTCCCGAGCAGGGTTTTACGCTGCCGGGCACGACGATCGTTTGCGGTGACAGCCACACCTCGACGCACGGCGCATTCGGCGCGCTGGCGCATGGCATTGGCACGTCGGAAGTCGAGCACGTGCTGGCGACGCAGACGCTGATCCAGAAGAAGGCGAAGAACATGCGCGCTACCGTCGACGGCAAATTGCCTGACGGCGTCACCGGCAAGGACATCATCCTGGCCATCATCGGCGAGATCGGCACCGCCGGCGGCACCGGCTATGTGCTGGAATATGCCGGCGAGGCGATTCGTGCGCTGTCGATGGAAGGCCGCATGACGGTCTGCAACATGTCGATCGAAGGCGGCGCCCGTGCCGGCCTGATCGCACCTGACGAGAAGGCCTATGAATTCCTGAAAGGTCGCCCGATGTCGCCGAAAGGCGAGATGTGGGAACAGGCCGTGCGCTACTGGGAAACACTGCGCTCCGACGAAGGCGCGCATTTCGATCACGAGATCCGTCTCGATGCGGCGAAGCTGCCGCCCATCGTCACCTGGGGTACCTCGCCCGAGGACGTCATCTCGATCACCGGCAAGGTGCCGAATCCCGCTGACATCGCTGATGAAGCAAAGCGTCTCTCCAAGGAGCGCGCGCTGGCCTATATGGGCCTGACGGCAGGCACCAAGATCACCGACATCAAGCTGGATCGTGTGTTCATCGGCTCCTGCACCAATGGCCGCATCGAGGACTTGCGCGCCGCGGCCAAGGTCGTCGACGGCAAGACCGTCAATGGTCATGTCTCGGCGATGATCGTGCCGGGCTCGGGTCTGGTGAAGGAACAGGCGGAAGCCGAAGGTCTCGACAAGATATTCCTGAAGGCCGGCTTCGAATGGCGCGAGCCGGGCTGCTCCATGTGCTTGGCGATGAACCCCGACAAGCTGGCGCCGGAAGAACGCTGCGCCGCCACCTCGAACCGCAACTTCGAGGGTCGTCAGGGCCACAAGGGCCGTACCCATCTGGTGTCGCCGGCGATGGCGGCTGCGGCTGCGATCGCGGGGCACTTCGTCGATATCAGGGAGTGGCACTGATCATGACGATCGACGATGCCGAGGGACCAAAAAGGGGCTGGTTCACTCGCGTTGGGATAGCAGTACTCGTGATTGGATTGGGCGCCGCGTTGGCGTCCTTTCTTTTTGCGCCGTCCGAGACGAGTGCTTGGCTACAGAATCTTGGAAATATCGGCCAAGTAGTTTCTGGCATTTTTGCGCCCCTCGCCTTCGCAGGCGTGGTGATCGCTGTGATCCTTCAAAGCCGCGAGCTTAGGCTGCAGCGGGAAGAGTTGATGCTTACGCGCGAGGAGTTGAGGAATACACGCGAGGTCTTCGAACTCCAGAAAGACGAGATGAAGCGGGCGGCTGATGAGAACCGCGAGCAAACACGGATAATGACGGAAAATCTCAGAAGCGAAGGTGACCGGCAAGTTTATGTCGAGGCTGATGTGCTGCTCTATTCTTTAGCGCTCTACATGGTTGCGAACGCGGATGAGCCCTCGGTATCGGGGTTTGGCTCTATATTTGGAATCTACAAAAATATCGCTGAAGGGTTGAATAAAAACAACTCCGATGGCGTTTTCCCCGTTGTCCGCAATCGACTGGAGTGGTTCCTTCGGGCCATGGAAGGAAAATCCGCTACCTTGAGTCCGAAGGCCGGGCCAATGATTGATTATTGTCGAGAGCAGCTATCGCTGCTTTGCGAGAGTGAAAAATTCTCTAGCAATACACTCGTTGCAACTAGGATAGAGTCGCTTGGCATAAGAACGATACTTAGTCTTATCCGGTCAGTAAAGGCGACTTAGTTCTTTCACAAATTTCAACGGTGCATTGCTGGTCTCTCTTGCCCACATTCCGCGCTAAACCCATAGATTTCACTGCCTCTGCCGCCCGACGCATCTGGCTGCGCGCGCAGCGGCTCGATACGCGGGCGCCGTTCGGTGATGGCGCGGAGGCCGTGAAGGCCGCTGTCCAACATCTCGGCTATGTGCAGATCGACACCATCAATGTGATCGAGCGCAGTCACCATCACATCCTGTTTTCACGGATCCCGAACTACAAACGCGCGGATCTCAGGCAGGCGCAGACGCACGACAAGAGCGTGTTCGAATACTGGACCCATGCGCTGGCCTATGTGCCGACCGACGACATCGGCTTCTTCGTGCCGGACATGAAATATTATCGCCGTGAGGGCCATAGCTGGTTCGCTTCGGTGACACCGGCGGACAAGCGCAAGGTCATGCGGTTGGCCAAGGCCGGCCCGTTGTCGATTCGCGATATCGATGACGATGTGCTGCGCGAGAAGGATCACGAATGGGCCAGCCGCAAGCCGTCAAAGCGGGCGCTGCAGCTCGCGTTTTATGAGGGGCATCTCACGATCTCCGAACGGCAGGGCATGCTGAAGACCTATGATCTTCTGCTGCGGCATTTCGGCTGGGAGACGCTGCCGAAAGCGGCGAGCGCTACGGAGAAATTCGCCTATCTGCTGAACCGCGCGCTGCGGTCGCAGGGCATCGTCAGTCTGGACTCGATCTGCCACCTGGATGCACCGAGCAAGGTCGGCATACGCAAGCTGATCGAGGCACGTATGCGTAAAGGCGAATTAGTGGCCGTTACGCTTGATGGCGCCGGCAAGCAGGAGCACTGGACGACGCCCGCGGCGATCGAGGACACCAGCCCGGGCGAAGCGGGGCTCGTGCATGTGCTGTCGCCATTCGATCCCCTGGTGATCCAGCGCAAGCGGACCAATTTGTTCTTCGGGCATGACCATCGCTTCGAGGCCTATGTGCCGAAAGAAAAACGCCAGCTCGGCTACTTCGCACTGCCGGTGCTGGTGGATGATCAGATCGTTGCAGCGGTCGATCTCAAGACCGATCGGCAGAAGCGCAAATTGCTGATGCAGCAATGGAGCTGGGTCGGTGAGGGCACCAAGCCGAAAACACCGCGCAAGGAATGGAAGCGCCGCATCGAGGAAGAGCTCGGGCGGTTCGAGGCGTTTCAGCTCGGGGAGTGAGCTCCGGCGCGTGCACTACGCTCCGTCGTCACCCGCGGGCTTGACCCGCGGATCCACGTCTTGGCAACAAGCAAAGACGTGGATGGCCGGGACATCCAGCGAAGCCGCGCTTCGCGCTATGCCCGGCCATGATGGAGTGTGTGGAGAGTCGCTTCAGTCAACCCGACCCATCTCACCAATAAATGTTGAAGCGATGGTAATGCCGCCGGTGGTGCCAGTGGCGGTGATGCCAGGGGCGATAGCGGCAGATCTTGCGTGGGCCGTAATAAGTCCAGACGATCCGGCAGAAACGGCGCGGTTGGTAGTAGCGTGGGCCGTAATAATAGCTCGGCGCATAGCCGTAGAAGTGCGGGCGGAAATGGCGGCGATAGCCGTAATGGCGCGCGCCGTAGTAACGTGCCGGCGCATAATAGGGGCGCCGGGCGATCAATGGCGCGGCGTAGCGATAGCCGCCGCCATGAAATGCGGGGCCACGCCGGAAGCCGCCGCCGACAAAGGCCGGGCCCGGGCGGAAACCGCCTCCGCCACGGAATGCCGGCGCTGCGGCTCGGAAGCCTCCGCCGCCACCTCCACCACGAAACGCCGGCATGCCGCCGCTACGAAATCCGCCGCCGCCTCCGCCATGAAAGGCGTGACCGCCGCCGCCACCGCCGCGGAAACCTCCTCCGCCACCGCCGCCGCGTCCACCGCGATGCTGGACCTGGAGCAGCGCGTCGCTCGCCTGCTTGGCTGCGGGTGCCGCGCCGGGATTGATCAGCGAGACTGCCCGTGCCGATGGCGTCAGCGATATCATCATCGCTGCGGCGGCAGCCACGCCGAGTGAGCGCGTCATGAATTGTCTGATCGCAAAACCTCGATCGGCATTCAAGACAGGTTGTCGATTCTGAACATCTCTCATCGGAAACATCCTCCCTCGATCGGCGCATGGGACATCGATCGCGCAAACCTGACAGTGCAGGTCCTCGCTTGCGCGAACGGTGCGTTTGCGCATGGTCATGTCATGTGAGTTGTCGCGCCTTGACCGAAAATTAAGGATGTCGATCTGAACGCGTCATGAATGACGCAGGCGGAAGCCGCGCGGCGCGCACAAAAAAACAGGCGCCGCAAAGGGCGCCTGTCGATGTCGTCTCGTACTACTGGAATTTACCAGCGGCCGAAGCTGAAGCCGACGCTGAGCGGGCCGCCGCCGAAGCCGACGCCCGGGCCATAACCATAGGCGCCATAGGGACGATAGCCGCCATAATAGCCGTAGGGCCGGTAGCCGTATCCGCCGTAGTAAGCAGGGCGATAGGCATAGGGACGTCCGTAATAGGCGGGGCCGTAATATGAGCGGTACGGGCGATAGCCGTATCCGTAGCCATAACGCGGGCCGTAATAGCTGCGATACCCGTAGTGCCGGTGGCCGAAGTGATGATGGCGGTGGTGAAAGTGACGATGGCGCCGCTGCGCGCTGAAGTCCGTGGCCTTTACCTTGTTGTCTGCCGCAGCCTTTTGAGGCGTCTGTGCGTCAGCCATTGCGGGGGCGCTGGTCAATGCGCCACCAAGTGAAAGTGTTGCAGCCAGCATGGCTGCGCCTACCCAGTTCTTCATGATTTTTCCTTGCCTCGATCGCTTTCCATCGATCGTCTTTCGTCGCCTTCACCCCATAACGCATATAGCTGCAATGATTTCCCGCGACAGACCGACGCGGTCAACATCTCGTCAAAGAAAACAGGCGCGCTTGCGCACGCCTGTTTGGACTTTAGAAAGAGTCTCAGTAGCGCCAGCCGTGACGACGCACATGGTGCGGCCGGTGCCAGCCATGATGGCGGCGGATGTGATGCGGACGATGCCAGCCGTGGTGACGCCGCATGCCGTGATGCCCGCGATAGCCGCGATTGTGGTGATGACGATACTGCACCTCAGTCGTCAGCTGCTCACCGCCTTGCACGGACGATGCGATGCCTGGGCTGTTCAGCGAGACTGCATTTGCCTGCTGCGTCGGCGCTGCGACGAACAGCAATCCTGCGATGGCGGCGAGGCCGAAAAATTTCTTCACGTTCACGTGTTCTCTCCTGAGTCTGCTGCGTTGATGTCGAGATGCAGCTTCACGAATGGATCATCGCCCATGTGCATGACGCTAGGACGCAGGAGGTGAATGCGATGTGAATATGCTCGGTGCGATATGTCGCAGGGTTTTGTGACGCATCGCTGGAACGAAAGTCAGCGCATGCGACCGCCATCTCCGCAGTTGCAAAGTTTCGGCCTGACGTCATTCAAAATTAAAGTATGAAGTGTCGGCTCAGCCGCGGCGCCAGTAGCAGTTCATGCGCGGCACGATCACCGTGCCGCTCGGGCGATATTCCTGCACCAGATTGGCGGTGCAATCGCGCACGGCATTCGGGCCGGGATTGTAGCTCGGATAAACGCCGCGCTCATCGGGCGTGCCATAGATGCGGACGCGCGGCCGGGCACGGCGGGGCTGAACGTTGTCGCCGGATTGGGCGACCTGCGTGGCCGTCTGCGCCTGTGCGGTGTTCGCCGTCGGCAACGCGCCGAGCGCAACCGCCAATCCCAGTGCCGCCATCATGATCCGCATCTTAACGCCCCAAACCGCCATACGTATGATCCCGAAAAGTAAATGCCGGTTTTCGGACAGGATCATGCCTCAAACGCCGCCGCAAAGTCTCCGATTGACGCCCGCCCGTCAACCGCTCGTGAACGCACTGCACCGGCGCATTGCCATGTCATGGGAATTGGCTAGACAGGGAAACATGTGGCACCAGGCAAAAGCTCCCGATCTCGCGGAAATGGAGGACATGGCCCATGCCATGCTCGCCCTTCTGCCGGAGGATTTCCGCAAGCTCTGCGCGGGCGTGATCATCCGGGTCGATGATTTCCCGACGGATGAGGTGCTGGAGGAGATGCAGGCCGAGACCGAATTCGACCTGCTCGGCCTGTTCCAGGGTGTCGGCCTGCCATTCCAGAGCCAGGACAATACGGGGCAGTTGCCCAACATGATCTGGCTGTATCGCCGGCCGATCCTGGATTACTGGGCCGAACACGACGAAACCCTCGGCCATATCGTCCGCCATGTGCTGATCCACGAGATCGGCCACCATTTCGGGCTCTCGGACGCCGATATGGAGGCCATCGAGGCTGGCGTCGCCGATTAGCCCTGCATAAATCACCCTTGGACGGGCCGCCTGATCGGGCTAAAACGCCCGCTCAATCCGAGGATACGTTCATGGACAAGTTCACCACGCTGGAAGGCGTCGCGGCACCGCTGAAGATCATCAATGTCGATACCGACATGATCATCCCGAAGCAGTATCTGAAGACCATCAAGCGTACCGGTCTCGGCAAGGGCCTGTTCTCGGAAGCGCGCTACCTCGATGAAGGCAGCGAGAACCCGGATTTCGTGCTCAACAAGCCGGCTTATCGCAATGCCAAGATCATGGTGGCCGGCGATAATTTCGGCTGCGGTTCGTCGCGCGAACACGCGCCCTGGGCGCTGCTGGATTTCGGCATCCGCTGCGTGATTTCGACCTCGTTCGGCGACATTTTCTACAACAATTGCTTCAAGAACGGCGTGCTGCCGATCCGCGTCTCGCAGAAGGATCTCGACGCGTTGTTCGACGATGCCGAGCGCGGCGCCAATGCGACGATCACCATCGACCTGCCGAACCAGGAAATCCGCGGCCCTGATGGCGGCACGGTGAAGTTCGAGATCGATCCGTTCCGCAAGCATTGCCTGCTCAACGGTCTCGACGATATCGGCCTGACGATGGAGAAGAAGGCCTCCATCGACAGCTACGAAGAGAAGCTCAAGACCGCACGCGCCTGGGCCTGATCTCACTTCGGAAGGTGACGCGTGATTCCTGACGTCGTCACCTTTTGGGAGGGCCCGCTCGATGCGCTGCGCCGGCTGTGCCTGAGATCGCAGGTCGAGGCCGGCCACCGCGTCACGCTCTACAGTTTTGCACCGATCACCGATCTGCCAGATGGTGTGAGCAATGCCGATGCGGAAGCCGTGTTGCCGCGCGCCTTTGCCGAGCGGCTGCGCCCATCAGCTCCCGATGGCGCGTGGGTTGGCTGGACCCCGCTGCAGTTCAGCGACTTCTTTCGCATCCGACTGATGGCCGAAGGTCTCGGCCTCTGGCTCGATGCGGATGTGCTGCTGTTGAAGCCCATCGAGATCGATTCCGCAAAACCCTATTTCGCCTGGGAGAAGCGACGTCAGCTCGGCAATTCGGTGCTGTATCTGCCGCCTGACGATCCGATCGTCGCGGCGTTCGAGGCGCTGATCAGGCAGGACGAGTTGACGCCAGACTGGATGTCATTGCGCCATCGCCTCGCTTTCGCATGGCGCAAATGGCGCGACAGGTCGAAGAGTGCCAGTGATGTGCGCGTCGCGATCTTCGGCCCGGCATCGCTGACGGCGCTCGCGAAGCGCCATGGCGCGCAGCATCACGCGCTGCCGCGGAAGTCGTATTATGCGATTCACGCTGAGCCGACGCTGTTCTTCGAGCCGTCCGACTTTGCGCGGCTGGTTGGCGATCCCGAAATATTGGGCTTTCATATTTCGCCGAAGGGGCGCGGCAAAGAAGCGCCGGTGCCGGGAAGCTTTTACGCGTGGGCGACGGAGCGGGTCGGCGCACGTTAGTATCAGCCTTTGAATCTACAAATTTCGCGCAACGGCCCGCGGTATCCCTCCCCCCTTGCGGGGAGGGGGTGCCACACGTGAGAGCATCGCCTGTGGCACCCCCACCCGTCGCGCTGCTCGCTGCGCTCGCAACGCGCCACCCCCCCCGCAAGGGGGAGGGTGAAGAAAGCGCGTCGTTGCTGACTGGTACTAGCTCCCCATCGCCGCAATCGCGTCCGAAATCGCGATTGTGCGCTTGGCCACGTCCGCATGCAGCCGCTCGACCATCTTGCCGTCGAGTTGGATCGCGCCGCGCTTGGCGTTTTCCGGCTGTTCGAAAGCGGCGATGATGCGGCGAGCCTGGGCAACTTCGTCGTCCGGCGGCGTGAAGACCTTGTTGCAGGCCTCGATTTGGCTCGGATGGATCAGCGTCTTGCCGTCGAAGCCGATGTCGCGGCCCTGTTCGGCTTCGGCGATGAAACCCTCGGTATCGCTGAAATTGCTGTAGGGACCATCGAGAATTTCGAGACCATGCAACCGCGTCGCCAGCACGCAATGGGTAATCATCGGCAGCATCGCCGCGCGGCCGGGCATCATGCGGATGCGGGTCTCGCGGGCGATATCGTTGGGGCCGAACACGAATCCGGCCAGGCGATTTTCGGAATCGCGCGAGGCGGCCGCGAGTTCCTCTGCATGGAGGATCGCGCGCGAGGTCTCGATCATGGCCCAGACCTTGATCGACATGTCGGCCCCGATGTCGCTGAGGCGATCGGCCACTGCCGCGAGATCCTCGACGCTGGAAATCTTCGGCACCAGGATGCCGTCGGGCTTGGCCTTGCCGGCCATGGTCACGTCGTCGATCCACCATGGCGAATCCAGCGCGTTAATGCGGATGATGACCTCGCGCTTGCCGAAGCCGCCGGCATTGAGCGTCTGCGCGATGGCGTCACGCGCGGTTCCCTTGGCGTCCGGCGCCACAGCGTCTTCAAGGTCCAGGATGATGCCGTCAGCGGCCACGGTACGGGCCTTTTCCAGCGCGCGCGGGTTCGAGCCGGGCATGAACAAATGGCTGCGGCGCGGACGGATCATGGCGTCATTTCCCTGTGATTATGGCCTGTTCGTTATTCAGGCATCCGCGATAACATTTCAGCCCGCCGCCCGGAAGGCTTGTTCGCGCTGGCGTCCTATGGTTATCCGTGGGGACCGTATGTTTGAGCGTGATCTCTCGACAAACGACCCCGTTTGTCGGTGAAAACCGGTATCCACTTTTCGGGATCATGCTCCGAACGAGGCAGACCATGACATCATTTCCGAAGCAGCTCATTGCCGGCTACCAGACCTTTACGTCGGAGCGATTGCCGACCGAGCAGTCGCGCTTCCGCGAATTATCGGAAAAGGGCCAGTCGCCGGAAGTCATGGTGATCGGCTGCTGCGACTCGCGCGTGTCGCCGGAGGTCATCTTCGATGCTTCGCCCGGCGAACTGTTCGTGGTGCGCAACATCGCCAACCTGGTGCCGGTCTATCAGCCCGATGGCGGCGCCCATGGCGTTTCGGCGGCGCTGGAATATGCGGTGCAGGTGTTGAAGGTGAAGCACATCGTCATCCTCGGTCACGCGCAATGCGGCGGCATCCGCGCTTTCGTCGACAATGCGGCGCCGCTGTCGCCGGGTGACTTCATCGGCCGCTGGATGTCGATGTTCATCAAGCCCGACGAGAAGGTCGAGATCCGCGAGCACGAGGCGTTCCAGGATTTCGTCACCCGTATCGAGAAGGCCGCGGTGTTCCGCAGTCTGGAAAACCTGATGACGTTCCCGTTCGTGAGCAGCAAGGTCGAGAGCGGCGAGCTGGAATTGCACGGCGCTTACTTCGGTGTCGCTGTCGGCTCGCTGTCCGTGCTCGATCAGGCCGCGAAAGAGTTTCGGCCGGTGGCGTAAAACAAAAAAAGCCGGATGCTGAGCATCCGGCTTTTGATGGTTGGAGATCGAAGGTCCGCTTACGCGGCCTTCTTTTTCGCCGTGATCAGCTTGCGGTTGATCAGGCATTCCGCAATCTGCACGGCGTTGAGCGCGGCGCCCTTGCGCAAATTGTCCGACACGCACCAAAGAACCAGACCGTTATCGACCGTCGAATCCGTGCGGATGCGGCTGATATAGGTGGCGTCTTCGCCGGCGGCCTCATAGGGCGTGACGTAGCCACCGGGCTCGCGCTTGTCGATCACGAGGCAGCCTGGCGCATTGCGCAGGATGTCGCGGGCTTCATCTTCCGAGATCGGGTTCTCGAATTCGATGTTGACCGCTTCCGAGTGGCCGACGAACACCGGCACGCGCACGCAGGTCGCGGACATTTTGATTTTGGGGTCAAGAATCTTCTTGGTCTCCATCATCATCTTCCACTCTTCCTTGGTGTAGCCGTCCTCCATGAACACGTCGATCTGCGGGATGACGTTGAAGGCGATACGCTTCGGGAATTTGTTATTGACCAGCTCGCTGTTGGTGTAGACGGCCTTGGTCTGCGAGAACAACTCGTCCATCGCATCCTTGCCGGCGCCCGACACCGACTGATAGGTCGAGACGACGACGCGCTTGATGGTCGCCTTGTCATGCAGCGGCTTCAGCGCCACCACGAGCTGCGCAGTCGAACAGTTCGGGTTTGCGATGATGTTCTTTTTGGTGAAGCCATCAACGGCCGAGGCATTCACTTCCGGTACGATCAACGGCACGTCCGGGTCCATGCGCCAGGTCGACGAGTTGTCGATCACGACGGCGCCGGCTGCGCCGATCTTCGGCGACCATTCCTTGGACACGGCTCCACCTGCCGACATCAGGCAGATGTCGACATCGCTGAAGTCATAGGTCGCGAGGTCTTTGCATTTCAGGGTTCTATCGCCGAAGGAAACCTCAACGCCCATGCTGCGGCGCGACGCGAGCGCCACGACCTCGTCAGCGGGGAATTTACGTTCATCCAGAATGCTGAGCATTTCACGCCCGACATTGCCGGTCGCTCCGACCAGCGCGACTTTGTAACCCATCGTTCACTCTCCGAAGAAATATGCTTCACCCCCACATACCGTGGAAAGGGAAGAGCCGCGCTTCTATGCGAGAAACGTCGCAAAGACAACGTCCTAAGCGTGTTTGCGTGTGTTGATGCGTTCAATTTTGGTTTCGCACCACCCAAAGTCGGCAGGTGTCCATCCTGCCCTGCAGAGCTTTGCCGACGAGTGCGGTGCCATCGCCGTGCGTCTGCTCGCCTATATGGGGGTGCTGGCACTGGTTGTCATGGCCGCGGCTACGGTTTTCGACGGACTGGAATTTGACCTCAGCAGCGAACCGGCGGTCAAAGCCGGCTGGAGCGTCGCCAGCCGCTCCCATCCCGCTTTTGCCGTCAGCCAGTTTGATTCATCAGGTAAAACAGCCTCTTACGAGATTTTGAGGCACCCCGAAGGCGGCCGCAAGGATGTTTTGCGCTGGGCGTCGCCCGGGGAGCCCCCGGCGGCCGAGCTGGAATTGTATCGCCCTGGTGCCGAGGCCGAGCGGGCAGGTCCGCCGGCAGCGGACATTGCGGGCCGCATGGACCCCGGCGGCGTTCGCGAGGTGGTGGGCGAGGGCATTATCGACAGCAAGTTCGGGCCGGTCGCCCTGATGGGCTTTGCCGACCGGCTGAAAGACAACAAGCGCTGCCTCGGCTTCATGAAGACGCTGGAGGTGGCCAATCTCAGGATTTCCGGCTGGTCGTGCCAGGGAGACGGCCTGCCGGCGCGGCGGGCGGCGATCGCCTGCACCCTGAACCGGCTGGTGCTGCTCACCGCCGGCAATGAACCCCGGCTGCAGGAGGCCTTTGCCCAGGCAGATTTGAAGCGGGCCGGCTGCATCAGCGGCGCGGCGCTGTCGGCCACTTCAGCCGATTGGGTCACGGGCGCCCAGAACCCGCTGCTGCGCGGCAGCTTGTGACCTCTTCGTGATGGGTTGGACCAAGACCTTGGATTACATGCAACATTCGGCCACACCGCGCATTATATCGACGACTGTGGCCGGATAGACCTTGTGGCCGGATACCCCGGCCAGTTAAATTGACCGCAAATCGGATTTGCCGACTCGGCTTTTGAACGCCGATCTTCTGACTGCAATGAGGACCTGATGACCTTGAAAATCCCCGCCGCGAAAACTCTCGCCATGTTGTTCGCGACGGTTGCCGTCATCGCGACCGCCGTTGCCGTCTCGCCGGCCGATGCCGCCACCAAGAAGAAGGTTCGTGTTTCTGACCGTGACGCTGTTTATGGCGCGCGCGGCCCGAACGTGTCCTATCAGCAGGGCCGCACCCGCGTTTACGTGACGCGTCGTTCTTGGCTCGATGCCGGCGTCGAAGTGCTCCCGGGTGACCGCAAGTTCACTGATTATGCCTATCCGCCCGGTTACTCCTTCGCCCGCGACAACAACAACCGTCCGCTGGACCGCCAGCCGCTCAACTCGCAGTGGGATCTCGGCGGTTATCCCGAGCGCTTCCCGCTCTACTGAGCGCAGCGACATATCGATACGAAAATGCCCGGCTCAGCCGGGCATTTTTTGTTCGTGGGGAAGGTCTCTCCGATGTCGTCCCCGCGAAGGCGGGGACCCATACACGCCGAAGATCTAATCGAAGCACTGTAGCCGCAACTCTGTCGCTTAACCCACGCTCATCGTGGTTATGGGTCCCCTGAGTTCTCAAACGAAGTGCAACACCAGATTAGGGTGTTGCGATGGACGGAACCTACGCCCAGCTATCGCTGGATGACCGCTACAGGATTGCCCAGCTTTACGCCGAAGGGCGCTCGATCCGGCAAATCGCGGCAGCTCTGGATCGCGCGCCATCGACTGTCTCCCGGGAGCTGAAGCGCAATGCCGGCGTGCAGGTCGGCTACAAACCCGCTTACGCGCAGGGCCAGACAACGGCGCGGCGCTGGAAGGGCGCTCGGTTGGACCGCGATGTTGGGCTCCGCACTCAGGTTCTGGACGGACTTCAGCGTGGCTGGTCCCCAGAACAGGTCTGCGGGGTGCTCGCCTTACAGCATGGCCGCAAGGTGATCTCGCCGGAGAGTATCTACCGCTTCATCCACGCTCAGATCGCGCGCACCAAGGATTACAGCTGGCGACGATATCTGCCGCGCGGCAAGAGCAAGCGAGGCTTCCGTGGTCGCAAGGGCGGGTCGTCAGCGCTGCATATAGAGGGCCGGGTGCCGATCGCCGACCGACCAAAGGAGGTCCTGGACCGCGCCACCGCCGGCCATTGGGAGGGTGATCTGATGATGTTCGCGCGCTACGGGCAGGCCATCCTCACCTTGCATGAGCGATTATCCCGTCTGATGATCGCCGTGCGTCTACCCGGCAAGGCCGCCCGTCCGGTCGTGCAAACGATTACCCGACTGCTGGCGCCGCTGCCGCCCGAACTGCGACAGAGCATTACCTTCGACAACGGCACCGAGTTCGCCTGCCACACAGACCTGCATGCACTCGGTATCCAGACGTTTTTCTGCGATCCCTACGCCCGTTGGCAGAAAGGTGGCGTCGAGAATGCCATCGGTCGCATGCGCCGCCGGATTCCGCGCAAGACAGATCTAGCTACGCTCACCTCCCAGGATCTTGCCGATGCCGTGCTGGCTTACAACAGCACACCCCGAAAGTGCCTTGACTGGCATACCCCTGCCGAGCTCTTTGCTCGACAGCTGTTGCACTTCGAGTGTGAATCCACCTCCCCGCCTTCGCGGGGACGACAGATCGAGAGGCTTGAGCCTTCGCGCGCTTAAGCCTGCAGCGCCTGCAATTCCTTCAGCAGGGCTTCGCCCATGCCGGATGTGCTGACCACCGTCGCGCCTTCCGACTTAATATCGGCCGTGCGTAGTCCCTTTGCCAGAACCGCGGCGATGGCCTGGTCGACCTTGTCGGCCAACTCACCCATCTCCAGCGAATAGCGCAGCGCCATGCCGAACGAAGCGATCATGGCCAGCGGGTTGGCCATGCCCTTGCCGGCGATATCCGGTGCCGAGCCATGCACCGGCTCATACATCGCCCTGCGCTTTTTGGTCTTGGCGTCCACTTCGCCGAGCGAGGCCGAGGGCAGCATGCCCAATGAGCCGGTCAGCATCGCTGCGATGTCGGAGAGCATGTCGCCGAATAGGTTGTCGGTGACGATGACGTCGAACTGCTTTGGCCACTTCACGAGATTCATGCCGCCGGAATCGGCGAGCTGATGCTCGAGCGTGACGTCCTTGTATTCGCGGCCGTGCACCTGGGTGACAACCTCGTTCCAGAGCACGCCCGACTTCATGACGTTACGCTTCTCCATCGACGTCACCTTGTTCTGGCGCTTGCGGGCCAGATCGAAAGCGACACGTGCGATGCGCTCGATTTCATAGGTGTCGTAGACCTGCGTATCGACGGCACGCTTCTGGCCGTTGCCGAGATCGGTGATGGTCTTCGGTTCGCCGAAATAGACGCCACCAGTGAGCTCGCGCACGATCATGATGTCGAGGCCCTCGACCACCTCGCGCTTCAGGCTCGATGATTCAGCCAGCGCGGGATAGCACACGGCCGGGCGCAGATTGGCGAACAGGCCGAGATCCTTGCGCAGGCGCAGCAAGCCGGCCTCGGGTCGATGCTCATAAGGCACGTTGTCCCACTTCGGACCGCCGACGGCGCCGAAGATGATGGCGTCGGCTGCATCCGCCTTGGCCATTGTGGCATCGGTGATAGGGAGCTTGTCGGCATCATAGGCGGCGCCGCCAACCAGGCCGTTCTCGATCGTGAATTTGGCGATGCCCTGGGCATCGATCCAGTCGATCAGGCGCTTCACCTCGGCCATCACTTCAGGGCCGATGCCGTCGCCGGGGAGAAGCAGCAATTTGTGCGTTGCCATATTCAAGTGCCCTTGCAATCCGTTACTGATTGCCGCGAGTGCTAAGACGTCATTGCGGGAATGGCAAGACAGTGTTGCCGAAGGGATGATTGCGGGTGCCGTGAAACCTGCGACATTGCTGACGCAGCGGAGATCCCCGTGACGTCATCTGTGCCTTCCCCGGCGCGCCCTAACCCGGCGTGGCTAATACTCGTCCTGTCGCTCGCGCCGGCCATCGGGCTCGGCATCGGCCGCTTTGCCTATTCGCTGGTGTTGCCCGATATGCGCGACAGCCTGCAGTGGTCCTATTCGGCGGCCGGCTTCATGAATACCGTCAACGCCGCGGGCTATCTCGCCGGCGCACTGGTTGCGGCCGGGCTCGGCAGGCGCTTCGGTCTGATCGCGGTGATTCAGGGCGGTACGCTTGCTTGCATCGTGTCGCTCATCGTTTGCGGCGTCACGGCTGATTTCACATTGCTGAGTATCGCGCGACTGGTCACGGGCTTTGGCGCGGCGATTTCCTTTGTCGCCGGCGGCGCGCTCGCCGCCACCATCGGCCTCGCTTATCCCGAACGGTCGTCCTATCTGCTCAGTCTGTTTTATGCCGGGCCAGGTATGGGTATCCTCCTGTCCGGTCTGATCGCGCCGTTCGTGCTGCAGGGGTTTGGTCCGGGCTCCTGGTGGATCGTGTGGTTGGTCCTCGGTCTCGTCTCGGTCGTGATCGGTCTGCCGCTGTTGCGCCCGCGCGTCGATGCGTCCGATGACACGTCAACGGACGATAAGGTGCCGCTCGCGATCCGCCCGATGTGGATCTACCTCATTGCCTATTTCCTATTTGGCGCGGGCTACATCGCCTACATGACCTTCATGATCGCCTATGTGCGTGATGGTGGCGGAAGCGCCGTGGCGCAGAGTGCGTTCTGGTGCCTGATTGGCGTCAGTTCGTTCGCGTCGCCCTGGCTGTGGCGTAACGTGCTGGCGCGTGGCCAGAGCGGCCGCGCCATGGCAATCATTCTCGGCACCAATGCGGTAGGCGCAGCGATGCCGCTGCTGGGGCATTCGCCTGTGGTGCTCGGCATCTCCGCCGCCATTTTCGGCGTTGCATTCTTCGCGGTGGTTGCGGCGACCACGGCCTTCGTGCGCTTCAACTATCCTCGCGCGGCATGGTCGAAGGCCATTGCAGCGGTGACGATCGTGTTCGGCATCGGCCAGACTCTGGGTCCGATCGCGGTGGGTGCCATTTCGGACGCGACCGGCAGTCTCACATCCGCTCTTGTGGTCTCAGCAGCGACGCTGGTGTTCGGTGCGGTGCTGGCGATGTTCCAGAAACCGATCAGCTCCCGCTGAAATCGTTATAGCCCTGATCTTCCCAATAGCCGCCTTTGTAGTCGTTGGTGACTTCCATCGCGACGACGTATTTCGGATTCTTGAAGCCAAGTTTGGTCGGCACACGAATCTTCATCGGGAAACCATAGGCCCGAGGCAGAAGCTGGTTGTCGAACTTGAAGGTCATCTGCGTTTGCGCATGCATGGCCGTGGGCATATCGAGTGAGCTCGTATAGTCCTCGGCGCAGCGGAAATGGACCCACCTCGCATTGGTGTCCGCGCCGACCAGTTTCAAGAAGTCACGCAGCGGCGTGCCCTGCCAGGAGCCGATGGCGCTCCAGCCTTCCACGCAGATATGGCGGGTGATCTGTGACACTTCCGGCAGCTTGTGCAGTTCATCCAGCGTCCAGGACCTCTTGTCCTGGACGAGGCCGGAGACTTCGAGCTTCCATTCCTTGCCGTCGACATTCGGCGCGTCGTCCTCGGCATAGAAGGCATTGAACGGAAATGGACGCTTGATGTCCTTCTCGGAATAGGTCGGCGCCAGCGTATTCGGATTGAAGATTCGGGCCTGTACCATGTCGTTGAACTTCGACATATGCGTCAGGAGGTTCTCGGCCGAGAGACTGTCGCTCACATCGCAGCCGGTGAGCAGCGTCAGTGCGCCAAAGCTTGCACCCGACGCGATGAAGCGGCGGCGCGACAGGTCTGGCATCAACTTCGTGGCGTCCTTGACGAGGAGATTCTTGTCGACGCCGGGAATGATGAGGGAGCGGAGTTTCCTGATCATGGTCGTGTCCCTCAGCGTCCGATAATCATCGCACGCAAACTCTTCGGCACGATCAGGGCCAGAGCGACGTGGATGACGAGGAAGCCGACAATGGCGGCCATCATGAAGAAATGCACATAGCGGGCGGTGTCGTAGCCGCCGAACAGCGCAGTAAGATATTGCAGCTGGACGGGCTTCCAGATCGCGAGACCCGACAGCACGATCAGAATGCCGACCACAATGATCCCGGTATAGAGCAGCCTCTGCACCTGATTGTAGGTTGAGAGGTCAGCGTGCGAGAGCTTGCCGGTCAGCGCAGCCTTGGTGTCGTCGAGCACACCCTTCGCCGAGATCGGCAGCAGCTTCTTGCGGAAGCGTCCGGTGACCATGCCAAGAGTGAGATAGACGAGGCCGTTGATCACCAGCAGCCACATGGCGGCGAGGTGCCACATGATGCCGCCGCCGAGCCAACCACCCAGCGTAATGGATGATGAGAATGTGAAATTGAACAGCGGCGAGGCGTTGTAGATCTGCCAGCCCGACATGATCATCAGCACGATCGCGACGGCGTTGATCCAGTGCACGACGCGCACCCAGGCGGGCTGGATGACTTTGGTATTCGTAACCTTGGTTGCGGCGCGGTCGCCGGCGGCTGTGATGCTCGACATAGGCATATCCTGGGCTGAGCAGCGGTTCGATTGGTGCTCGGTGACGCGAGTTATTACCAGCTATACGGCATAACCGGTCGTTCGTTACGGCGGCTCCTGTAACAACCCCGGTCGGGCCGGCTCATATCGATCACAAAAAAGCGAGCCGGGTTGCCCCGGCTCGCTCCTTTTGCGCCCCTCGGTATCCTCCGGGGACGCGCGCGCATCCAGTGGGGACAAGTCAGGATGCGCGAATTTGTTGCGCAGAAGCCAGAGATCAGGCTTTCGGCATCAGGACAGTATCGATGACGTGAATCACGCCGTTCGACTGGTTAACGTCGGCGATGGTTACAGTCGAGGAACCGCCCTTGGCATCGACGATCATCACCTTGCCGCCCGAAGCCTTCACGGTCAGTTCTTCGCCTTCCACGGTCTTCAGCTTCTGGCCGTCCTTGAGGTCGGCGGCGTTCAACTTGCCGGGGACCACATGATAGGTCAGGATCTTGGTCAGGGTCGCCTTGCTCTCAGGCTTCACCAGCGTGTCGACGGTACCGGCCGGCAGCTTGCCGAAGGCGGCGTTGGTCGGTGCGAACACCGTGAACGGGCCCTTGCTGGAGAGGGTATCGACCAGGCCGGCGGCCTTCACGGCGGCGACCAGCGTGGTGTGATCCTTCGAGTTGACGGCGTTCTCGACGATGTTCTTCGACGGATACATCGGTGCGCCACCGACCATCACCGTCTTCTCGCCCGACATTTCGCTCTTCATCATCTTCTTGTCTTCGGCCTGTGCGGGGGCAAGCACGGCGCCAGTGATGGCGAGGGTGCTGAATGCGACGGCCGACAGAAGTGCAATGCGCTTGGACATGGATCGTCTCCCGAGTGATGTGAGTGACCAGCGATCTCGCTGGTGCGATGAATGGCATCAACCGCGGCAATCCCTTGGAGGCCAGATTGCGCCGTCGATGCCCGAGTTACGCGAGGTCTCGGGACCAGTTTCAGGCTATATTTTTTGGCGCCGCTGAAACTTTTGCGGGTGCATTTCGTTCGCGCGAGGCAATCAATGACGAGTGCGATACATCGGGTTTGATACAATCACGCGCGGAAACCGCGACGGGTTGACGCTGCTCCAGGCGGCTGATCCACCAGATCTGGCGGTCCATCCCCATGCCGGATGCGTTGCCTAGACATGGCCATTCTTGCTAAGGAACGGGACAAATTGACGCGATCGTCGGGCTATCCGCACCGGTCGCTCCCGCACTCCTGCACCGCGTGACCTTGCCATGAGCGCCAACCTGTTTTCTCGCCTATTCGACAAACTCGACGATGCCTCACGTCTCGCGATCGAGACGCCCGAGGACAAGCACATCAGCTATGGCGACCTGATCGCGCTGGCGGGCCAGATGGCCAATGTGCTGGTGGCTCGCGGCGTCAAGCCGGGTGACCGCGTCGCGGCGCAGACCGAAAAGTCGGTGCCGGGCCTAGTGCTGTATCTGGCGACGGTGCGGGCCGGCGCGGTCTATCTGCCGCTCAACACCGCCTATACGCTCAACGAACTCGATTACTTCATTACCGACGCCGAGCCGTCGCTGGTGGTGTGCGATCCCTCGAAGGCCGAGGGCTTTGCCGCTATTGCGGCCAAGGTCGGCGCCAAGGTCGAAACGCTGGGCGCCGACGGCAAGGGTTCGCTGACCGATGCCGCAGCGAAAGAGAAGCCGGATTTTCAGACCGTCGAGCGCAAGAACGAAGATCTCGCCGCGATCCTCTATACGTCGGGCACCACCGGCCGCTCCAAGGGCGCGATGCTGAGCCACGACAATCTGGCGTCGAACTCGCTGAGCCTTGTTGAATACTGGCGTTTCACCAAGGACGATGTGCTGATCCACGCCCTGCCGATCTATCACACGCATGGTCTGTTCGTGGCGAGCAATGTGACGCTGTTTGCGCGCGCGTCGATGATCTTCCTGCCCAAGCTCGATCCGGAACTCATCATCAAACTGATGGGCCGCGCCACCGTGCTGATGGGCGTGCCGACTTTCTACACGCGTATCCTGCAGTCGCCGAACCTGACGAAAGAGACTTGCAGCCACATGCGGCTGTTCATTTCGGGCTCCGCACCGCTGCTGGCCGATACCCATCGCGAATGGTTTGCGCGCACCGGTCATGCCGTGCTCGAGCGTTACGGTATGACCGAAACCAACATGAACACGTCGAACCCTTATGACGGCGAGCGGGTACCCGGCGCGGTGGGCTTCCCGCTTCCCGGCGTCTCCGTGCGCGTCACCGATCCCGAAACGGCCAAAGAACTCGCGCGCGACACCATCGGTATGATCGAGGTGAAAGGGCCGAATGTGTTCCAGGGCTATTGGCGGATGCCGGAGAAGACCAAGGCGGAGTTCCGCGACGACGGGTTCTTCATCACCGGCGACCTAGGCAAGATCGACGCCAAGGGCTATGTCCACATTCTCGGCCGCGGCAAGGATCTGGTGATCTCGGGCGGCTTCAATGTCTATCCGAAGGAAATCGAAAGCGAGATCGACGCCATGCCCGGCGTGATAGAAAGCGCCGTGATCGGCGTGCCGCATGCAGATTTCGGTGAGGGCGTCACCGCCGTGGTCGTGAGCGACAAGAAGACCGCGATCGACGAGGCCTCCGTGCTCAAGGCGCTGGATGGCCAGATCGCCAAGTTCAAGATGCCGAAGCGCGTGATCTTCGTCGACGATCTGCCGCGCAACACCATGGGCAAGGTGCAGAAGAACGTACTGCGCGATAGCTACAAGGATATCTACGCGAAGTAAGCCCCCGCACAGTCCCTCATGGTGAGGAGGCGCGCAGCGCCGTCTCGAACCATGAGATGCTGTGTGGCCATACCCTAGATCACATGCTCCGGCGCGAGTGCGCAGGCCGAATTCGGATCCATCTCGATCTGGATCGTCGCGTGCTCAATGCCGAAGTCACGCTTCAGGCGCGCGGCGACTTCCATCAGATAGGCGTCGCCGGGTGCGCCTGACGGGATCACCATGTGACAGGTCAGCGCCACTTCGGTTGTGCTCATCGGCCAGATATGCAGGTCGTGCACCTGCGCGACGCCGGGGCATTGTTCGAGGTAGCCGCGCACTGCAGCAGGATCGATGCCGCGCGGAACGGCGGCGAGCGACATCGCAGTGGAGTCGCGCAAGAGGCTCCAGGTGCCCCAGACGATCAGCACACAGATGACGAGGCTGGTCAGGGCGTCGATCCACAGCCAGCCGGTGAACATGATGACGATCGCGGCAATGACCACGCCAACCGAGACGGCAGCGTCGGCGACCATATGCAGATAGGCGCCGCGGATGTTGAGGTCGCTGTTGCGGCCCGAGGCAAACAGCCAGGCGGTCACGCCGTTGATGACGATGCCGATGGTCGCGACGATCATCACGGTGATCTCGGCTACCGGTTCGGGATTGAACAGTCTTAGCACGGCCTCCCAGGCGATGGCACCGACAGCAACCAGCAGGAACACGGCGTTGAAGAGCGCTGCGAGAATTGAGGACCCGCGCAAACCATAGGTGAAGCGCGGCGTTGGCGCGCGCTTTGACAGCACAGCCGCGGTCCATGCCGCGATCAGCCCGAGCACATCCGAGAGATTGTGCCCGGCATCGGCCACGAGCGCCATCGAGCCGCTGGCATAGCCGTAAATCGCCTCGATGACGACGAAGACGGTATTGAGGCTGATGCCGATGGCGAAGGCCATGCCGAAACTCGCGGGCGCATGCACATGCCCGCCGGGGCCGTGCGCGTGGCCGTGATCGCCTTGCTTGTGGCTGTGGTCGTCATGATCGTGATGTGAGTGCGCCATCGGTGTTCCGTCGCGTGGTCTGACGGCATCCATAGCAAGTTATGATCCGGATACTATTACGGTTGCTGCTGCGCGTCGGCCGCCCCGATTTACGGGGTCATATTAGAGCGATGACAAACCGGCTGCCGACGATGAATAGATAAATTCCAAACGCCATTTCCAGCGCGCGCTTCGACATCGCATGCGCCGCCTTCACGCCGAGCGGCGCCACCAGCAGGCTGGTCGGCATCACCAGCAGCGCGCCGATCAGCGAGACATAACCGATGGCGAACGGCAGCTGCAGCGCTGCGACATCGGGAAAGCGCGCGGCGGCCGGCCAGCCGGCATAGATGTAGCCGATGGCGCCGGGGATCGAGATCAGCACGGCGAGTGCTGAGGATGTCGCCACCGCCTGATGGATAGGCCGGCCATAAAAGGTCATCAGCAGGTTCGAGAACAATCCGCCGCCAATGCCCATCAGCGTGGAGAGAAGACCGACGAAGAAGCCGTAAATCTTCATCAGTGGGCCGTCGGGCAAGTCGTCGCCGAGCTTCCAGCCGTCGCGCGCGAGCAGCAGCCGTGCCGCCGCGGACCAGGCAACGGCAACGAAAACGATCTTGAACAGCCGCTCCGGCGCATAGCGGGCGGTGACGCTGCCGATGACGACGCCGATCAGGATCGGCCACCACCACTTCCGCAGGATCTCCATATCTACGGCGCCGCGGGCCATATGGGCACGGAAGGACCGGATCGAGGTCGGGATGATAATGGCCAGCGAGGTGCCGATACAGAGCGGCATCCGTACTTCCAGAGGCACTCCGGCGATGCGGAAACACTCGTAAAATACGGGGACCAGGATGGCGCCCCCGCCTATCCCGAAGACACCTGCCAGGAAACCGGCCAGTGCGCCGACGGCAATAAGAAGCGCCGCCAGTTCGACAATCTCGGTTACATTGAGCCCAGCCATTCCCGCCCCGATTGCCATTTGCTATCGCATCATGAAGTTCTCATGAATCGCGCTTCACCAAGGCTGTCAGCAACAAGCCCGGCAACTGTCAATACCCGCAAATGCAAGGCTCATTTGAAGCTCTGAACGATTGTTCGGAGTATGTCATTTCGCGATTGCACTGGTTGTTTTGAGTTCGTAAATAGAATTGCTCTACGCGATCCCCAATCGGGCACCGTCTGCCCATTAACCTGTCAAAGTTGTTAAATGACCGCTCGGATCGAACGACCCCTTTCGCCGCATCTGCAAGTGTACCGCTGGACCCTGACGATGGCGCTGTCCATCGTGCATCGCGCTACCGGCGTCGCCTTGTATTTCGGCACTTTGCTTCTTGTCTGGTGGCTGATCGCCGCTGCGTCCGGCCCAGCCGCCTATGCCCATGTGCAGGCCTTCACCGGCAGCATCATCGGTCGCCTGATCGCATTCGGCTACACGTGGGCGCTGATCCATCATGCCATGAGCGGCATCCGCCATCTGGTCTGGGATCTCGGCTACGGATTCAAGCCTTCCGAGCGTGAATGGCTCACCTGGGCGGCATTGATCGGCGGCATCGGCATCACCATCCTGCTCTGGATCATTGCCTACGCGATCGGAGGCGGACGATGAGCGGTTCCAACTCTCCGAAGTCGGTGCGCACGCCGCTCGGCCGCGTCCGTGGTCTCGGCTCCTCGCATTCGGGCACATCAGACTTCTGGCGTCAGCGCCTGACCGCCGTGGCTATGCTGCTGCTGATGATCCCTGTGATCTTCATCGTGATGTCGGTTTTCAGAAGCAATCAGGCCGGCGTGGCGCAGGTCCTTGGTTCGCCTATTGTCGCCATCGTCATGTTGCTCTTCATCGTTGCCAGCATCTGGCACATGAAGATCGGCATGCAGGTCGTGATCGAAGACTATGTCCATGACGAGAAGATCAAGCTGATCTCGATCATCGGCAACAATTTCTTCTCTGCCGCCGTGGCGCTGGCATCGATCTACGCCATCCTTAAACTTTCATCCGGAGTGTAGCGCATGGCCGTCAACGGCACTGGCGCGAACGGCGTTGGCGGCCCCGCCACCAACGGCCACGCCTATCCCATCGAAGATCACACCTATGACGTCGTTGTCGTTGGCGCCGGCGGCGCCGGCCTGCGCGCGACCGTCGGCTGCGGCGAAGCTGGCCTGCGCACCGCCTGCATCACCAAGGTATTCCCGACCCGCTCGCATACGGTTGCCGCCCAGGGCGGCATCTCCGCCTCACTCGGCAACATGCACGAGGATAACTGGCGCTGGCACATGTACGACACCGTGAAAGGGTCGGACTGGCTCGGCGATCAGGACTCGATCGAATATATGGTGCGCAACGCGCCCGACGCCGTTTATGAGCTCGAACACTGGGGCGTGCCGTTCTCGCGCACCGAAGACGGCAAGATCTATCAGCGCCCGTTCGGCGGCATGACCATGGATTACGGCAAGGGCCAAGCCCAGCGCACCTGCGCGGCCGCCGACCGTACCGGTCACGCCATGCTGCACACGATGTACGGCCAGGCCCTGCGTCACTCGGCCGAGTTCTTCATCGAATACTTCGCCATCGATCTGATCATGGACGATCAGAATGTCTGCCGCGGCGTCATTGCGCTCAAGCTCGACGACGGCACGCTGCATCGCTTCAAGGCGCAGACCGTCATTCTCGCCACCGGCGGCTATGGCCGCGCTTACGCCTCCTGCACCTCGGCGCATACCTGCACCGGTGACGGCGGCGGCATGGCGCTGCGCGCTGGTTTACCACTGCAAGATATGGAATTCGTTCAGTTCCATCCGACCGGCATCTACGGTTCGGGCTGTCTCGTCACCGAAGGCGCGCGCGGCGAAGGCGGTTATCTCGTCAATGCCGAAGGCGAGCGCTTCATGGAGCGTTACGCACCGTCCGCCAAGGATCTCGCTTCGCGCGACGTCGTTTCGCGCGCGATGACCATCGAAATTCGCGAAGGTCGCGGCGTCGGCAAGAAGAAGGATCACATCTTCCTTCATCTCGACCATCTCGATCCGAAGGTGCTGGCGGAGCGTCTGCCGGGCATCTCCGACTCGGCACGCATTTTCGCCGGCGTCGATGTCACCAAGGAGCCGATCCCGATCGTCCCGACGGTGCACTACAATATGGGCGGCATCCCGACCAACTATCACGGCGAAGTCGTCACCAAGAAAGACGGCGACGACAATGCGGTGGTGCAGGGCCTGATGGCCGTGGGCGAAGCTGCCTGCGTGTCGGTGCACGGCGCCAACCGTCTCGGCTCCAACTCGCTGATCGATCTCGTGGTGTTCGGCCGTGCGGCCGCGCTGCGCTGCGCCGAGAAGCTGACGCCGAATGCCAAGCAGCCCGACCTGCCGAAGGACTCGGCCGACCGCGCGCTTGGTCGTCTCGATCACTACCGCTATGCGAAGGGTGGCACTTCGACCGCGAAGATCCGCGAGAACATGCAGCATGTGATGCAGACCAACTGCGCCGTGTTCCGCACTGGTGAAGTGCTTAACGAAGGCAAGGAGTTGATCCACAAGGTGTATGGCGGTATCGGCGATATCGCCGTGTCTGACCGGTCGCTGGTGTGGAATTCGGATCTCATCGAGACCCTCGAATTCGACAACCTGATCACTCAGGCCATCGTCACCATGGACTCGGCTGCGAACCGCACCGAGAGCCGCGGCGCGCATGCGCGCGAGGACTTCTCGGATCGCGACGACAAGAACTGGATGAAGCACACGCTGGCGTGGATCGATGGGGGCGGCAAGACCACCATCGATTATCGCCCGGTGCACGACTACACGATGACCAACGACGTTCAGTACATCGTGCCCAAAGCGCGCGTGTACTAATGATGACAGCGAAGGCTTGAGAGAATGGCTGAGTTCGCACTTCCGAAGAATTCCAAGATCACCGGCGGCAAGGAATGGCCGAAGCCGGCCGGTGCCACGCAGACGCGCGAATTCCGCGTCTATCGCTGGAATCCGGATGACGGCAAGAACCCGTCGGTCGACACCTATCACATCGATACCAACGACTGCGGTCCGATGGTTCTCGATGGTCTGATCTGGATCAAGAATAACATCGATCCGACGCTGACCTTCCGGCGCTCTTGCCGCGAAGGCGTCTGCGGCTCATGCGCCATGAACATCGATGGCCAGAACACGCTGGCCTGCACCCGTGCGATGGACGAAGTCGACGACGGCGCCATCAAGGTCAATCCGCTACCGCATCAGCCCGTCGTGAAGGACCTAGTGCCGGATCTCACCAACTTCTACGCCCAGTATGCGTCGATCGAGCCGTGGCTGAAGACCACCACGCCGACCCCGCAGAAGGAATGGAAGCAGAGCCACTCCGACCGCGAGAAGCTCGACGGTCTCTACGAGTGCATCCTGTGCGCCTGCTGCTCGACTTCGTGCCCGAGCTACTGGTGGAACAGTGACCGCTTCCTCGGCCCCGCAGCGCTGTTGCAGGCCACCCGCTGGGTCAAGGATTCCCGCGATGAGGCCACCGGCGAGCGTCTCGACAATCTCGAGGATCCGTTCCGGCTCTATCGCTGCCACACCATCATGAACTGCGCCAAGGCATGCCCGAAGGGTCTCAACCCCTCCGAGGCCATCGCCGAGCTGAAGATGAAGATGGTCGAACGTCAGGTCTGACGTTTTACGGATCTGGATTTGCCGATCAGGACACCGGTCTGCGCAAGCAGGCCGGTGTTCTTTTTTGCTCACGATTTAAGCATATTGCCTCCTCGAACCCGATCCCTCGGAGCCGCGGCGCTATTTCTCGTTGAAAAGGGGACTCGCCAAGGTTGGCACGGGCTGTGCTAGCCTGTGCCTGATAATTGATCAGGGGGAGTTTTTCATGTTTCGTCAGCTGGGTTTGAGCGTCATGGCGGGTGCAGCGCTGCTGGCGTCTGCGCTATCTGCGAGCGCCGACACCGATGTCAAATTCGCGCTCGACTGGAAATTCGAAGGTCCGTCCGCGCCGTATTTCGTTGCGCTCGACAAGGGCTACTACAAGGCCGAAGGCCTCAACGTGACCATCGACTCCGGTCCAGGCTCGGTCGCCGGCATCGCGCGGGTCGCGGCGGGCACCTATCCGATCGGCTTCTTCGACATCAATTCGCTGGCGCGCTTCCGCGACCAGAATCCGGACAAGGACGTCAAGGGCGTCCTCATGGTTTATGACAAGCCGCCCTTCTCGATTGTCAGCATCGCGAAGTCCGGCATCAATGGGCCGAAGGACCTCGAAGGCAAGATCCTCGGCGCACCGGCGCCGGACGGCGCCTTCGCGCAGTGGAAGGCCTTCGTCAAAGAAAACAAGATCGACGACAGCAAGGTGAAGATCGAGAATGTCGGCTTCCCGGTACGCGAGCCGATGCTCGCCGACGGCAAAGTCGATGCGATCACCGGCTTCTCGTTCTCGTCCTACTTCAACCTGATGTCCAAGGGCATCGCCGAGAAGGACATCAAGGTGATGCTGATGTCGGACTACGGCATCGTGCTTTATGGCAACGCCATCATGGTGAACCCCGAATTCGCAAAGGCCAATCCGAAACTCGTCGCTGGCTTCGTGCGCGCAACTGTCAAAGGCATCATCGACACCATCAAGGACCCCGACACGGCCATCAAGTCGGTGATGAAGCGCAACGAGACCGCCGACGAGAAGATCGAACTCGCCCGTCTCAAGATGTCGCTGAAGGACAACTTCGTGACCCCGTGGGTGAAGGCCAATGGCGTCGGCGGCATCGACGAGAAGCGCATGACTGATGCCATCGATCAGATCGCCGTGACCTACGAGTTCAAGAATCCGAAGCCGAAGGCAGGGGATCTGTTCACCTCGGAATATCTGCCCCCAGCCGACGCACGAAAATTCTAAGCGTCACGACAGAAGGCCAGGTCGTCGCGCATGGAAGCGTTCGTAGATATCGACGGCGTCACGCTCAAATACCGTGGCGCCTCGGGTGACATTGTCGCGCTCCAGGATGCGACGCTCAAAGTCCAGCGCGGCGAATTCGCCGCGGTGGTCGGCCCCTCCGGCTGCGGCAAGTCCACCTTGATGCGGCTTGTCACGGGCCTGCACAAGCCGACGGCCGGCACTATCGCCATCGACGGCAAACAGGTGACAGGCCCGGTCAAAATGGCCGGCATGGCGTTCCAGAACGCCAACATGCTGCCGTGGCGCAAGGTGATCGACAACGTCCTGCTGCCGCTGGAAATCGTAGAACCACATCGCTCGCAGTTTCGTTCCAAGAAAGTGGAGTTCCGCGCCAAGGCCGAGCAGCTTCTGGCTACCGTCGGTCTCGCCGGCTTCAGCGACCGTTATCCCTGGGAATTGTCCGGCGGCATGCAGCAGCGCGTGTCGCTGTGCCGCTCGCTGATCCACGAGCCGGCGCTGCTGATGCTCGACGAGCCCTTCGCCGCCCTCGACGCGTTCACGCGCGAGGAGCTGTGGTGCGTGCTGCGCGATCTCTGGCAGCGACTGGGCTTCACGGTGATTCTGGTGACGCACGATCTGCGCGAGGCGGCGTTCCTCGCCGACAATATCTACGTCATGAGCGCGCGCCCCGGTCACATCGTCCAGATCAAGCCAGTGGATTTCCCGCGCCCGCGCGATCTGCAGGTGACCTATGAAAAGGATTTCGGCGACATCGTGATGGAGCTGCGCATGAAGATCGCACAGGTGCGCCAGTCATGAACCCGCGGACTCTCGAAAAGCTTTCGCCCTGGCTCTTCACCATTGCCATCTTCCTGGTCTGGGAGCTGGCCTGCATCGTCTTCAAGGTCAACACGTCGGTGCTGCAGCCGCCATCGGCCGCCTTTGCGGCGATGTTCAAACTCTGGCGTGTGTTTCTCTATCATTCCTGGGTCACGCTCTGGGTGACCATGGTCGGATTTGCCCTGGCCGTGGGCTTCGGCATCATTCTCGGTCTCGTCGTGGGCTGGTCGCGGGCGATCTATCGCGGGCTCTATCCCGTGATGATCGGCTTCAACACGATCCCGAAGGTCGCCATTGTCCCGCTGCTGATCCTGTGGTTCGGCATCGGCGAAGTGCCGGCAATCGTCACCGCCTTCCTGATCTCGTTCTTCCCTATCGTGGTCAATATCGCCACGGGTCTGGCGACAACCGAACCGGAACTCGAGGACGTGTTGCGGGCGCTCGGCGCCGGCAAGCTCGACATCATGCTCAAGGTCGGCATTCCGCGTGCGCTGCCATATTTCTTCGGCTCGCTGAAGATCGCTATCACGCTGGCTTTCGTCGGTACCGTCGTGTCGGAGACGCTCGGCGCCAATGCCGGGCTCGGCTATCTGATCGCGCTGGAGGGTGCCAGCTTCCGTATGGCGAATGTCTACGCCGCCCTGCTGCTGCTCGCCTTTGAAGGCGTGCTCATGTACGCGGTCTTCGCGGGGATCGAGCAGCATTTCACCAAATGGGCCTTCCGGTCGCAAATGAGCGCGGCCGGCTAACGCCACAGGACCTCCTCCCGGCTACGGCGGGTTCCCGCCCGCGGAGCGGTTGGTGAGACACCGCCCTTGCGCTAGACTGCAGGGAGTCGGGCAGGTGCTGTGAAGACCGAACACCAAAATTCGTTGAGAACGCTGCAATGGATGATGGCCGCTTCGCTGGCCCTTCCGCTTGCACTGTTTCTGTTCGCGGCGGCGACATCGTGGGTGTCGACCCGCGAAATCGCCGACCGTGAGATCGAGCGTGCGCTCGATGTGGCGCATGAACACGCTTTAAAGGTGTTCGAGACGATCGACCGCAGCCTGTCGGAAATGAACGAGATCGTACGCGGTAAATCCGACGACGAGCTGCGTGCGCAATCGGACCGGATGGCGGGCCGGCTGAAGCAGCTCACCGATGCGCTGCCGCAGTTGAAGTCGGTCTGGGTGTTCGACAATAAAGGTCGCGCGCTGGTCAACAGTCTGGATCTGACGCTGCCGGATCTCGATTTCTCTGATCGCGATTATTACAGGGTCCATATCGCAGGTGATGCCGGCACGTTCATCGGTCAATCATTGTTGCCGCGCCCGCCCTATCAGGGGGCGCCGTTCTTTGGTGTGAGCCGCAGGCGGGTCTCGGCCGACGGCAGCTTCGCCGGCGTGGTGCAGGCCTCTGTCTTTCCGGAATATTTCGATCGTTTCTATGCGCGCATCGGCCACGATGCCGGGAGCTTCTTTGCGCTTGGTCTCACCGATGGTTCGATCCTGGCACGTTATCCGCAGCTCGACCGTGAGGTGCGTCTCGATCCCAAGGGGCCCGTGGGCCGCACCCTGTCGGCCCATCCTGCTGGAGGATTGGTCACGCTTGTCTCGCCCGGCGACAATGTCGAGCGCCGTATCGGCTATCAGCAGCTCGCCGGCTATCCGGTCTATGTCGCGGCAGGTCTTGAGACGTCAGCGATCCGTGCGCGCTGGCTGCGCACCATCAGCTATCATCTGATCTTCGGCGTTCCTGCGACGGCATTGCTGTTCCTGTTGCTGGCATTCGCGATCCGTCGCACCCGCCGGCTCAATTTCGAAGCGCTGAAACGGCGTGAGGCCGAAGAAGCGCTGAAACATGGCCAGCGCCTCGAAGCACTCGGCCAGTTGACTGGCGGCGTCGCGCATGACTTCAACAATTTGCTGACCGTGATCCGCTCGTCAGTCGACTTGCTGCAACGGCCCGATCTCTCGCCGGATCGTCGTGCCCGCTACATTGCAGCGATCTCCGAAACAGTGAATCGCGCCGCCAAGCTGACAGCGCAATTGCTGGCCTTTGCGCGGCGCCAGACGCTGAAGCCTGAAGTATTCGACGTCGGCCAATGCGTGCATTCGGTGAGCGAGATTATCGGCACGCTGACGGGGGCGCCTATCGAAATTATGACCCATGTGCCCGATGAGGCGTTGTTTGTGGATGCCGATATCGGCCAGTTCGAAACCGCGTTGATCAACATCGCGGTTAACGCGCGCGATGCCATGGCGGGCGAGGGGCGGCTGACGATCGCCGTCAGCGCGGCAGAGCAAGTCCCCGTTGCGCTTGCCCTGAGGTCTGACGGCTATGTGGCGATCTCAGTATCCGACACCGGCAGCGGTATTCCTGCCGATCAGTTCGAGCACATCTTCGAGCCATTCTATACGACCAAGGAAGTCGGGCAGGGCACAGGCCTCGGACTTTCGCAGGTGTTCGGCTTTGCCAAACAATCCGGCGGTGAGGTCGTGGTCGCCAGCGAAGTCGGCAAGGGCAGCACTTTCACGCTTTATCTGCCGCGCGTCTCCGGCGACAGCATCGCGCCGGCGCTGTCGGCGAGCGAAGCGCCCGTCGTCGATGGCCACGGCATGTCGGTGCTGGTGGTGGAAGACAATCGCGACGTCGGGACTTTTGCGACCGATGCGCTGAGCGAGCTTGGCTACACCACGGTGTTGCGGCCGAACGCTCAGGAAGCGCTCGTCGAACTCGCCCGTCATGCCACGCACTATGACGTCGTGTTCTCCGATGTCGTGATGCCTGGAATGACCGGCATCGAACTGGCGCAGGAGATTCGAAAACTCTATCCGGATCTGCCGGTGGTGCTGACCTCCGGCTACAGTCATGTGCTGGCGCAGAACGGTACCTTCGGGTTCGAGCTGCTGCATAAGCCCTATTCGATCGAGCAATTGTCGCGGGTGCTCACCAAGGCCGGCACCTGGCGCAAGGCTCAGCGCGAGGCTGTCTGAGCCGCTGGGAACTCCAGGGAACCTTTTGATTTCCTTGGCGTTATCGCGCCATGAGCAAACATTCAGTTAACGAAGCCAAGCCTGCATCCGACGCGTCCGATCTGAAGGGGCCGATTGTCGGGGTCGTTGGCGAGGACGGCAAGCATATCGAGCCGCCGCC
Organism: Tardiphaga robiniae; assembly: GCF_013359755.1. GTDB lineage: Bacteria > Pseudomonadota > Alphaproteobacteria > Rhizobiales > Xanthobacteraceae > Tardiphaga > Tardiphaga robiniae. The sequence goes on from NZ_JABMCJ010000094.1 coordinate 562,199, forward strand.
GCCTGAAGTCGTGGAGCCCGATCCGGACCTGACGCCGGAAGAGGCCGAGCAGGCACGCAAGGACTATCTGCTGACGCGATTCTGGATCAGCGCGCGTGGCTTCTGGGGCAAGTCGGGCGACAGATTAGCCTGGGTGTTCTCGGTCGGGCTGCTGCTGCTCATCGTCGCCAATGTGGCGTTTCAATACGGCATCAATGTCTGGAACCGCGCGATCTTCGACGCCATCGAGAAACGCGATGCGGCCAGCGTGTTTCATCTCACTGGCGTGTTCTTTCCGCTCGCCATCGGCAGCGTGTTGCTGGGTGTCGCGCAGGTCTATGGCCGCATGGGTATCCAGCGTCGCTGGCGCGCATGGCTGACCAATTCTGTGGTGTCGCGCTGGCTCACCAGCGGCCGCTATTATCAGCTCAATCTTGTCGGCGGCGATCACCAGAATCCCGAATATCGGATCGCCGAGGATCTGCGCATCGCGACCGACTCGCCCGTCGACTTCGTCTCCGGCGTCATCGCGGCATTTCTCTCCGCCACCACCTTCATCGTCGTGCTGTGGACCATCGGCGGCGCGCTGACGCTGACTGTGGGCGGCAGTCTCATCACCATTCCCGGTTTCCTCGTCATTGCCGCGATCATCTATGCGGCCATTGCGTCCGGCTCGATCATGGTGATCGGCCGGCGTTTCGTGCAGATTTCCGAGGACAAGAACCAGGCCGAGGCGGAGTATCGTTATGCGCTTACCCGCGTGCGCGAAAACGGCGAGAGCATCGCGCTGCTCGGCGGCGAGGAAGAAGAGCGCGACGGGATCGACAAGACCTTCGGCAACGTCCTCAGGCAATGGGCGCGTCTTGCCGGACAGCATATGCGCACCACGCTGGTCTCGCAGGGCTCGAGCCTGATCGCGCCCGTCGTACCGCTGTTGCTGTGCGCGCCGAAGTTTCTCGACGGCAGCATGTCGCTCGGTCAGGTGATGCAGGCGGCGTCTGCGTTCACCATCGTGCAAAGCGCATTCGGCTGGCTGGTCGACAACTATCCGCGCCTTGCCGACTGGAATGCCTGTGCGCGTCGCATCGCCTCGCTGATGATGTCGCTGGACGGCCTCGAACGCGCCGAGCTCGGCGACGGTATCGGTCGTATCAAGCGCGGCGAAACGACGGATGAGACGATGCTGAGCCTGCATGATCTCTCCGTGACGCTCGATGACGGCACTGCCGTCGTCGGCGATGCCGAAGTGAAGATCGAGTCTGGTGAACGTCTGCTCGTCGCGGGCGAGTCCGGTACTGGCAAAAGCACGCTGGTGCGCGCCATTGCGGGCCTGTGGCCATGGGGCGGCGGTAGCGTCAATTTCCATCCGGACCGGCGGCTCTTCATGCTGCCGCAGAAGCCCTATGTGCCGTCAGGCACCTTGCGCCGCGCAGCCGCCTATCCCGCGGCGTCGGAGGACTGGACCGTCGAGCAGATCGGCGAGGCTCTCGACAAGGTCGGGCTCGGTCATCTCAAGGAGAAGATCGAGGAGGATGCGCCGTGGGACCAGACGCTGTCCGGCGGCGAAAAGCAGCGTCTCGCTTTCGCACGGCTGTTTTTGCACCGCCCTGATATCATTGTGCTGGACGAAGCGACCTCGGCGCTGGACGCGAAGAGCCAGGACAAGATGATGGAGCTGCTCACCAAGGAGCTGCCCAACGCCACGGTGGTATCTGTCGCGCATCGCGTCGAGCTTGAAGCCTTCCACAGCCGCAAGATCGTGCTGGAGCGCCGCAAGGGCGGCGCCAAGCTGGTCAGCGACATCGATCTCATCCCGCGCAAGGGTAAGCGCCGTCTGCTCGGCCGCTTCCTGCGCCAGCGCAAGCCGGCCAGGAGCGCGGCATGACACCAGGCGCTATGAGGTGCTTGCTGCGTGTTTCGACTTAGAAGAAGTTGATCTTCAGCGCCGGCGATAGGAAGATCGCGATATTGGCGAAGAGCCCGCCGGCATAGGCGGCTGAGCGCAGCGACGATTTATCCGCGATGTACAGCAGCGCGTGCGCAATCCGACACGCAAGATAGAGAGCGGCCAGCACGCTTACGGTCGTCGCCGATGCGCCAAAATTCAGCGCTGCGATGACCGAGACGGCGTAGAACGGGAAGCTCTCGAAGGCATTCTGATGCGCGGCATAGGCGCGGCGTTTGGCACCTGAGAGGTTCTCGGCGCTGTCGCGCGGCGCGCTGTTATCGCGCGATCCCGCTTTGGCATAACCAATAATGATCAGCGGCAGCAGTGCAGCAATCAGAATGCTCCAATAGGCGAACGGCATCGAAATCCCCCAGGTCAAATAGTATGGCCAAACTGCGTCTTGATGGGCGGTTCCTGTTCCGCTGTCAAACCCGCCTTCATCCGGCCCGTTGTCGCGGAACATCGCATCGATCGCGCCGTTGTTAGTTCAGCCCCAAGGGAGACAGATGATGGCCAATGACAATACCCGTGATATCGAACGTGCCTGGGAATTGATGAAGAAGATCGGCTTCGCCATGCTGGTGACGCATGATGGCGACAAGCTGCGAGCGCGCCCGATGGCTGCCTATGTGGATCGCGAAGCCGATGCGGTCTACTTCCTCAGCGATGCGCGTAGACACAAGGATGATGAGATCAAGCGTAATCCGAACGTGAATCTCTCTTTCGCAGATGCGAGCGATCAGAAATATGTCTCGGTGAGCGGCACTGCTGCCGTCTCGAACGATCGCGCCAAGATCAAGGAGCTGTTCACCACCTCCGCAAAGGCGTGGTGGGGCAGCGCGGAAGATCCGAATATTCGTGTGCTGAAGTTCACGCCTGACGATGCCGAGTTCTGGGACTCGCCGGGCACTGTGATCAGCTATGTGAAGATGGCCGCTGCGGCTGTGACTGGTACGCGTCCGGACATCGGCACCAACCGTAAGGTCGCAATCTAGATGCCTAAAGACGATTCACCCGGCATCGATCCCGTCGAGGATCCGCCGATCAAGCCCGGTCAACCCTCCGAACCGCCGCAGGAGAGCCCGCCGGGCAATCCGCGGCCCGAGGTACCGCCGCCGGTGCGCGATCCCGGTGAGCCGTCGCGACCCGAAGAGTTACCTGGAGATGTGCCTGATGAGATGCCGGTGCCAAATCCTGATATCAATCCGGGTCAGCAGCCGCCTGCAGTGATGTAGCGAACTACAGATCGATGGCCTGAACGCGCAATGAACAAAGCGCGTTTGGGCCATTGTCGTGTCGAAAATAAAAACGAATTTGCATTTGCCTGTCGCCACATTCCGGCCCAATGCATATCAGTTGATCAATATGCCGATTTGTTCGGCCGACAAAAATCAGTTTGTTGAAGATCCTTATCCGGGGGCCCAAGGTCTATCATGACAAAACTTCGTCTCGTATTACTGGCCACGACGACGCTCGGCGTTGCGCATATCGCAGCGACCGCTGCTTATGCGTCGAGTGTCGATGCGCCGATCGTGCTCGCGCAGGCCGCACCTGCTGCGCCTGAAGGTGAGCCCAAGGCTCCCCCGAAGGCACCACCCAAGGCTCCGCCAGCTGCTGCGCCTCCCGCCGCTGCGCCGCCGGCCGCACGCCCTGCGGCGCCGCCGCCGCCACCGGCTCCCCCTGCTGCGCGTCCCGCGCCTCCAGCACCTCCTGCTGCGCCGCCGCCTGCGGCTGCACCTCCGCGCCCGGCACCGCCGCCACCCCCACCACCTGCGGCCGCTCCGCCGCCGCGCCCAGCTCCGCCGCCGGCTCCCGTCGCGCCTCCGGCCCCGCGCGCCGCACCTCCAGCGCCCACCGCTGCGCCTGTAGCTCCGTCAGCGCCAACGCCGCCCGCTGCGCGCCCCGAACGTCGCGAGCCCGGCGAAGGACGTCCTGAGCGCCGTGAACCCGGTGCAACGCCGCCGGCCGGCGCACGTCCCGCGCCTGCAACGCCACCAGCCGCGGCGCCCGCGACACCGCCTGCAGCAACTCCGCCTGCCGCGCGTCCGGCACCTGCTGCTGCGCCGACACCGGCTCCAACACCGGCGACGCCGCCAGCGGCTGCGACTCCCCCTGCGGCAACGCCTCCTGCAGCAGCACCGGCGCCGTCGGCAGCTCCGGCTGCGCCGGGCACACCGCCTGCTGCGGGTGCGCCTCCGTCTGGTCGCCCCGGTGGCCCTGATGGCCGTGGTCCGGACGGACGAGGTTCGGATGGCCGCCGTGGTCCTCCTGGTGGTCCGGGCGCAGGCGCGCCCGGTGCACCCGGCACGCCGCCCAACGCTGCTGCGCCCGGCGTCGCGCCGAACGCTACGGCACCCGCCGCTGCGCCGCCCACGAGCACTGCTGCACCTCTCGTGGTCGCGCCCGGTGGCGGCAACATCAAGGTCGTGCAGCCGCCCGCCCCGACCGTGACGGCACCGATCCCTCAGGCGCCGCCGCCAGCAGTAGCGCTGACGCCGATCGCACCGGGCGCTGCCCCCCAGGGGCCGCGCAACATGGGCGATTTCCGCGGCCAGCGCAGCGAGCGCCAGGAAGGTGGTCGCACGATCATCACCGAGCCTGGACGCATCATCGTGCAGGATCCGAGCGGTCAGTCGTTCATCCGCCACAACGAGGTCGATCGCTTCCGCTACGGCGCGCGTGACATCCGTACGGATCGGGTCGGCGGTGAGGATCGGACCATCGTGATCCGTCCCGACGGCTCGCAGATCATCACGGTGGTTGGCCGCGACGGTCAGCTGCTGCGACGTATCCGCAGGGACCGCGAGGGACGCGAGATCATCATCATCGATAACTCGTTCCGTGGTCCGCGTGGCCCCGGCGGTCCGGGTGGTCTCGGCTTCTATGTCGATCTGCCGCCGCCGATGATCCGGATTCCGCAGAACCGTTACATCGTCGACTACGATCAGGCCTCGCCCGATCTCGTCTACGATACGCTGATCGCGCCACCGGTGGATCGCATCGAGCGCCGCTATACGCTCGATGAAATCCGCTACAGCCCGATGGTGCGCCAGCGCATGCCGTCGATCGATCTGGACTCGATCAACTTCGAGCTAGGCTCGTGGGATATCCCGCCGGATCAGGCCTCGAAGCTGCAGGTGATCGCAGATGGTCTCAACCGGGCGATCTCGCGCAATCCACGAGCGGTGTTCCTGATCGAGGGTCACACCGATGCGGTCGGCTCCGACGTCGACAATCTGTCGCTGTCGGATCGCCGCGCCCAGTCGGCGGCAGAATTGCTCACCCAGCAATTCCAGGTGCCGGCGGAAAACCTGACGTCGCAGGGTTATGGCGAGCAGTATCTGAAGATCCAGACCGACGGTCCGGAGCGCCAGAACCGCCGCGTCACGATCCGCAACATCACGCCGCTGTTGAACGGCGGTCAGGCGTCGCTACCCCCGCCGCCTCCAGGTACCGCGCCGCCGCGTCGCTGAGCGGTTTGATATGAAAGAAAATGGCCGGGAGCGATTCCGGCCATTTTTGTTTTGATAGTACGCTGCTGCCAATGGCTTCCCTCCCTCAAGCGGCGTAGCCGCGCAGTGGGGAGGGGCGGCCGATAGGCCGGGATGGGGTGTCTCCGCAATTGAGAGCGCCGTGTGCTGCGCCACCCCACCCGTCACGATACTCGCTGGACGCTCGCATCGCGCCACCCTCCCTATTGCGCGGCTGAGCCGCTTGAAGGAGGGAAAGACGCTACTACTTCGCCGCCAATCCCAACGCATCCGCCATCACGCGAAACACTTCCGTATTGTCCATCGAACCCTTCACACGGTCGCTGCCGGGGCCGGTGGCGGTGAGGATTACGTCCTCGCCGGAATGCACGCTGGCGCCCATCATGGCCGGCAGGTTGCCGAGCCGCAGCATGCTGCCGGGCGCATTCTTGTATTTCTCATTGGCCTTGAAAGTGCCGGGCTCTTCGCCCTTCTCGGTCGGATCGTTCGGATTGTCGAGCTTCGGCCGCAGCGTCTCATAGTGGTCTGGCAGGCTGGCCGACATGATCGCAAGCCGCCGGCTGACATCGATGCGCGATGGATAGCCTTCGGCATCCGGCGCGGGATAGTTCGGGAAGCCGGCCTTCTCATAGACGCCAAGCCGTTCGCGCAGCGGCAGGTTTGACTCCTTGCTCATATCGTCATTGACGGTGCCGACCAGGCTGTTGGGATGGCTGTGGTCGGAGACGACGAGGATGAGCGTGTCGTCGCCGCGCTTGGCTGCCCAGTCTCGGGCGAGCTTCACGGCGTTGTCGAGCATGATGACGTCATAGACGGCGCGGTCCATGTCGAGCAGATGGGCGTATTTGTCGATCAAGCCGGACTCGACCATCAGGAAGAAGCCGTTGTCGTTACGCGACAGGATCTTGAGCGCGCCATGCACCTGCTCGGTCAAATCAGGCTGCTGCGGAAATTTCTTCACGCCGCCGCCGCCGAGGAACTTGCGGTCCAGTACGCCGTCCATATTGCCAGGCGTAAAAAGTCCAAGCAGCTTGCGCGTCTCCGGCTTCTTGGCGAGGCCGTTCAGTTCGGGCGCGGTGGTTGCAACCGAATAACCGGCATCGCGGAAGCGCGCGACATAGTCGACGTCATCCTTGCGCTTCGAGGTGGCGGCTGCCTGCGGCAGGTAATTTGCGGCGCCGCCCCCCATCAACACGTCCGGCTTGGCCGCAAGGAACTGCGCGACGATCTCGTCATAGGCCGCGCGGCGGCGGGTATGCGCGATCATCGCGGCGGGCGTCGCGTCCTCGACCTCGGTATTGGTGACGATGCCGATCGCCAGATCGAGCTTGCGCTTCGCGAGGCTGGTGATGGTCTCGACCTGCGGGTCATCGAATACATTCGCCGTGCGATCCGCATAGACGCCCATCGCATTGGTTGCGGTCTTGTGGCCGGTGGCATAGGCGCTGGCCGAATTCGCGGAATCGGTGATGATGGAATCGGAGCCCGCCGTTGCTACCATCGCCATATGCGGCATGTCGTCCATGGCGAGCTTGCCGCGGCTCTTGCCTTCGGTGATGCCCTTCGACAGCAAGCGTGCGCCGACGCGATGCGCCAGCGACATGCCGTCGCCGATGAACAGGATCACGTTCTTCGCCTTGCGCGGGCCGGTATCGTAGACGTTCCACGTCACCGCGCGGCCGCGTACGCCGTCGCTGACTTCGATCTTGTAAGTCCCGGCTTTATCGAGCGTCACGTCGCGCAGCAGCAGCGCGGACTGATCCTTGCCGTCTTCCCTCGCGATGTAGTCCGCGGTCTTGCCGAACGCCGCAGTCTGGTCGGCGCCGTTGATCGTCACCTTGATATCGGCGGCCTGAACCAGTTCGGGAAACTCGACCTTGAAGTCGAATTTCGCGCCCGCGAGGATATCAGCGCGGTCGAGCGGATAGATCGCCTGTGCGCAGACTGGGGTGTTCATGAAAAAGGCCGCAAATGCGGCCAGCAACGACGTGTTTCTCATGGTGGACGTCCCAAGCGAGAGCCTGTGTCAGGCGATGTCCTTCCAATATAACGGCCGGATGACGTGACGACGACATCCGGCCGTTTGATCTTATAGTTCGAGCGTCTCCGCCGCGCCCTCAGCTCTTGTCGTTGTCGAGCTTCGGAATGTTCGAGCCTTCGCCGGTGCTCAACAGACCCGTCTTCGAATACAGATCCAGCTTGGCGCGGGTATCGGTGATGTCGAGGTTGCGCATGGTGAGCTGGCCGATGCGGTCTGCCGGCGTGAACGGGGCATCCTCGACCTTCTCCATGCTCAGCCGCTCCGGCGCGTAGGTCAGGTTGGGGCTCTCGGTGTTCAGGATCGAGTAGTCATTGCCGCGGCGCAGTTCGAGCGTCACTTCGCCGGTGATCGCACGCGCGACCCAGCGCTGCGCCGTCTCGCGCAGCATCAAGGCCTGCGAGTCGAACCAGCGGCCCTGATAGAGCAGCCGGCCGAGCTTCATGCCGCTCATGCGATATTGCTCGATGGTGTCTTCGTTGTGGATGCCGGTGACGAGGCGCTCATAGGCGATGTGCAGCAGCGCCATGCCTGGCGCCTCATAGATGCCGCGGCTCTTGGCCTCGATGATCCGGTTCTCGATCTGGTCACTCATGCCGAGGCCATGGCGGCCGCCGATGACATTGGCCTCGAGGAACAGCGCGACAGGATCGGTGAAGCTCTGGCCGTTCAGCGCAACGGGCTGGCCATCCACAAACCGCACCACGACCTTCTCGGCCTTGACGGCGCAGTCGTCGCGCCAGAACGGCACGCCCATGATCGGGTTGACGATCTTGATGCCGCTGTCGAGCTGTTCGAGATCCTTGGCTTCGTGGGTTGCGCCGAGCAGGTTGCTGTCTGTCGAATAGGCCTTTTCGGCTGACATCTTGTAGGCGAAGCCGTGGGCGGTCATGAAGGCGGACATTTCGGCGCGGCCGCCCAGTTCGTCGATGAATTGATCGTCGAGCCAGGGCTTGTAGATCTTCAGGTCCGGATTAGTCAGCAGTCCGTAGCGGTAGAACCGCTCGATATCGTTGCCCTTATAGGTCGAGCCGTCGCCCCAGATATTGACGCCGTCTTCCTTCATGGCCGAGACCAGCATCGTGCCGGTGACGGCGCGCCCGAGCGGCGTGGTGTTGAAATAGGCGATGCCGCCGGTCGAGACATGGAAGGCACCGGCTTGAATCGCGGCGATGCCTTCATGGACCAGCTGGGCGCGGCAATCGACGAGGCGCGCCTTCTCGGCGCCGAACTCCATCGCCTTGCGCGGAATCTCGTCGTAGTCGGCTTCGTCAGGCTGGCCGAGATTGGCGGTATAGGCGAAGACCTTGGCGCCCTTCTGCTTCATCCATAGCAGTGCCGCTGACGTGTCGAGGCCGCCGGAGAAGGCGATGCCAACATTTTTGCCCTTGGGCAGGCTCTTCAGGATCGTAGTCATCGAACGTCCAATCGGGCAATTTCGGTTGAATTGGGTGCGGGACCGACCTCGCGACCGCGCAATTTCTGCCGCCAGCGATAGCCCGGCCAGGCAAAGCGCGTCAACGCAGCGTCAATCTCCTCATCCGTCTTCCGGGTCGAGGGCCAGCGGTAAATCCATCCGTGAATCAACCAGATAACCAGGAACGACACGAGGCCGGCGATGGTCACGTCGGTAAAGAAATGGCCGCCGAAAGCCATCCGCCAGCCCGAGGTGGCGATTCCGAACACCGTCGCTGCCACATAGGCGTAGGGCCGCACCGAGGGCGGCGCGAGCGCGGCCGGAGCATAGGTCCAGAACGCCGTGGCGCCCTCACCCGAGAAGAACGAGCAGTTGCGGCCGCATTGGCCGGTCGGATCCCACCAGGCCTTGTATTGCCAGGGGCCATTGAATTCGGAGACCATCACCGGCCGCGGGCGGCCCCAGAAGGTCTTGAAGGTCAGATTGGTCAGGACCCCGGCCGACATCAGCATGGTGAGGATCAGGAAGGCCATGGTGCGGCCCTTCACCAGCAGCGGCCGGTTGGGCCAGATCAGCTTCACGATCAGCGCGAGGATCGAGGGCGCGACAAAGGCCCATGCGATCCACATCGCCGCATCGCGGGCGAATTGCGCATAGGGCAGCGACGTCGTGGGGAAGCGTCTGGTCTCGGGATCGTAGAACAGTGCCGCGAGCTTGAGGTCGAGGTCGGGCCAGACTCCGAAGATAATGGCAATGGCGGCAAACAGCCCAAGCGCGATGAGGAGTCCGGTCCGGTTCATGGCGGGCGGTTTAACCGAGGCAGGAGTTGAAGGAAAGGCAGTGCACTAGGGGCCGGCCGCGACATCGGGCTGCGGTGGTGCGCGCCGTGGCTGCCGCCAGGCGCCGGCATTGCGGCCCGCGATCACCCAGTAGATCAGTCCGGCAACGATACCCGCGCCGGTCATGACTTCGAGATGCCGACGTACAATGCCGTCGAAACTCATCGTGGCAGGGTCATAGGGGATCAGGCCGAGATAACAGGCGAGCCCGACCGCCGCGCCGCCGAGCGCATAGACGATGACGCTGCGAATGTAGAAAGCCTCGGTAATGAGGACCACAAGTATCGCCGGGATCAGCGCAAAGCCGCTGATGAAGACGAAGCCGAAGCCCAGCAGAATATTGATCGTGTTGGGATCGATGACGCCGGTATCGAGCGCGCTGAGTTCCGGAAACAGGATCGAGAACACCACGATCGCGCCGCCGACGAGACAGGCGGCGCAGAAGCCGAGAAAGATGACGAACAGGCGGCCGATCAGCGCCATTGTCAGTCCGTCATCGCCATCGCGCGCAAAGCCTGACGCTCACGCGCCGACAGTTTCTCGGTCTCCGACTTCAACTGGCCGCAGGCCGCGAGGATGTCGCGACCGCGCGGCGTGCGCACCGGTGAAGAATAGCCGGCATTGAAGATATATTCGGAGAACTTCTCGATCTGGTCCCAGTCGGAACATTCGTAGCGCGTGCCGGGCCACGGATTGAACGGGATCAGATTGATCTTGGCGTGGATGCCCTTGAGCATCTTCACAAGCAGCTTGGCGTCCTCGAGCGAGTCGTTGACGCCTTTCAGCATCACATATTCGAAAGTGATGCGCCGTGCATTGGACGCACCCGGATAGTCGCGGCAGGCCTGCATCAGTTCTTCGAGCGGATATTTCTTGTTCAGCGGCACCAGCTCGTTGCGGAGTTCATCGCGCACCGCATGCAGCGAGATCGCCAGCATGACGCCGATCTCGTCGCCGGTGCGCTTGATGTTCGGCACCACGCCGGAGGTCGACAAAGTGATACGCCGTCGCGAAATGCCGATGCCTTCATTGTCCGACACGATCAGCAGCGCGTCGCGCACCGCATCGAAATTGTAGAGCGGCTCGCCCATGCCCATCATCACGATATTGGTGACGCGGCGGTTGCCGTCTGGCGTTCCCCTGTCGGCCCAGTCGTTGAGGCGGTCGCGGGCAACCATGATCTGGCCGACGATTTCGCCGGCCGTCAGGTTGCGCACCAGCCGCTGGGTACCGGTGTGGCAGAACGAGCAGTTCAGGGTGCAGCCGACCTGCGACGAGACGCAGAGCGTGCCGCGGTCGGTTTCGGGGATATAGACGCACTCGACCTCGTGGGCCTTCTCGCCGGCGGTACCTGAAGGCAGCCGCAGCAGCCATTTCCGGGTGCCGTCATTGGAGATCTGCTCGACCACGACCTCGGGCCGTGCCACCGTGAAATGCTTCTCGAGGTCTTCGCGCATGCCTTTGGAAATACTGGACATTTCGGCGAAGGTCTGGACGCCCCGGACATACATCCAGTGCCAGATCTGTTGCGTCCGCATCTTGCGCTGGGCCGGCGCCACGCCGATGGAACCGAGCTTTTCCGCGATTTCCGTGCGCGACAGGCCGATCAGGGACGGCTTGGCCAGCGGCACATAGGTCTCGGTGGCGATCTTCTCCAGCGGCATCTCGCCCGCGGGCAATGCGCGGGAAGCGTCGATGGCGGAGCCGGCCTCGGCTGAAACGGGGGTCATGGCGTTCGATCTATGATGTCGCGGGAAATCAGGCCTTAAACAGGCCGACCTCAAATAAGCTTTTCGCGCCCGAATGAAAAGGCGCGAAATGCGGCAATATTAACGGCGACAAGGATTTAGCCGGTGTTTGGCGGCAATTACCGCCGGCAATCCTGCGCCAGCCGGTCCAGCGCCTGGGCCAGGCCCTTCAGCGAAAACGTGTCGGTGGTCTCGGTGCCCTTGGCGGAGACGCCCTTCACGGTCACGTCGGCCGCCTTGCGCAGGGCTTCCACCATGCGCTCTTCTTCGGCGGCATTCTTGATCCAGAGCCCGTCGCCCTGCGTATACATCGCATAGCGCGCGCCGCCGACTTCCAGCGTGGACTCGGAGCCCGGCTTCAACTGATAGCCGATCATGATCGAGACTTCGTTGGTCACCTTCTCGGCCGGGCGGGTCGAGACGAAGGCGTAAGCGGGATCGCGCGGGCGGTTCGCCGGATTGGTCTTTGACGACGCCGGCTTGGCCAGAGCAAAGCAGACTTTCTTGCCGTTCGGTGTCGCGGTGTAGGCGCCCCACGAGCCGAACTGTCCGACCAGCGTGGGCTCGGCGCCACCCGCTGCAGCAGGCGCCGCGGCTGCTGGCTTTGCCGGTGTGGGCGCTGCCTTCGGTGCGGCGGCCTTGCCCTTCGATGCAGCGCTCTGCGCCTGCGCAAGATCGGAGATACCGACCATCGCTACACTCATCGACACAACTGTCAGGAATCGCCGCACGGACATCAAGTCTCGATCCTCTATCATTGTGACTGGAAGATGGCTCGCAACAAGACGGCTTCACCAAGACGATATGGAGCCGCTGACGTCACGATGTCTGCCATATCCGCAAATCGCTTTCTTGAAAAGGCAGACGTGACCTCCGCAAGGATAGCAGTCCTTGCCTTGCTGCGCGCTGACGGCGCAGGAGTCATCCTCAGTTTTCTGCTCAGTTTTTTGCACGCGCCGCACGCTGCGCTGCCCACTGCGCATCGCTCCACTGCAGCAGATCCTCTGCGCCAGATGCGCGCAGGTGTGCGCCCCCATCCTGCACCACCATCTCGCCATTGATGTAGCCGGCCTGATCGGAAATCAGGAAGCTTGCGAGATTGGCGAGTTCGCTGTGTTCGCCGACTCGGCCGAGCGGGTTCTGCGCCGCAGGGCCGCTGTCGCGTGCCTCAGGTCGCAGCTGCCCGGTCGCGCCAGCGGTGGGGAACGGGCCGGGCGCGATCGCAACGGTGCGGATTCCCTTGGGCCCCCATTCCACCGCGAGCGACTTCGTCATTGCAAGGAGTCCAGATTTGGCCATCGCCGATGGCACGGTGAAGGCGCGGCCGGTGATGGTGGACGTCGAGAGGATGCTCAGCACCACGCCCTTGTGATGTCCTGCGATCCAGCGCCGTCCGGCTTCAAGGGTGCAATACATGGCACCGTGCAGCGTCGGCGCGAGGATCGCGTCGGCGGCGCGGGCGGAGAGATGCTCGCTCTGCGCGATGAAGGTCGCCGCGGCATTGTTGACGAGGATGTCGAGTGGCCCGTCGCGCCAGATTGTCTCCATCATCGCCTCGACCGCCGCTGCGTCACGAATGTCGCAGGTGAAGGTGCTGACCTTGGCGCTGAAGTCGGTACGCAGTTGTGCTGCAGTTTGTTCGAGCTGTTCAAGTCGGCGACCGCAGATGATGAGCTCGGCACCCAGCTCCGCAAAGCGGCGACTCATGGACGCACCGAGGCCGGAACCGCCGCCGGTGACCAGAATACGCTTGTTGGCGAGCAGCGTTGTTTCGAACATGGGACGGTTCCTCGGTTGGCCGCGTGGCGGAATTACCTTTTCTCGAATCAGATTGTAGCGCGCCGTCAAATCCGGCATGACTCCCTTCAACTGTCTCAAGCCGAAGGTCAGATGATCAGATGAAAGCCATTCTCTGCTCGCAATTTTGCGAACCCGATGATCTCGTTCTCGCCGATATCGATGATCCCGTTGCCGGTGACGGTCAGGTCGTTATCGCCATCAAGGCGGCGGCGCTGAATTTCTTCGACATCCTGATGATCCAGGGCAAATACCAGATCAAGCCGCCGTTCCCGTTCTCGCCGGCTGCGGAAGTCGCTGGTGTGATCGAGAGCATCGGCAGCGGCGTGACCGGCCTCAAGGTTGGTGACCGTGTGGTCGCATCTGTGGGCCACAATGGCGCCCGTGAAAAGATCGCGGTGCCTGCGGCATCCGCCGTGAAGATTCCCGACAATCTCGATTTCGATCGCGCTGCCGGCGTGATCATCACTTACGGCACGGCGCTGCATGCGCTGGAAGACCGCGCCAGCCCGAAGCCCGGCGAGACGCTGGCCGTGCTCGGCGCTGCGGGCGGCACTGGGCTCGCGGCCTGCGAACTCGGCAAGCTGCTCGGCCTCAAGGTCATCGCCTGCGCGTCGTCGGACGAGAAGCTGGAATTCGCCAAGAAGCACGGCGCGGATATCGGCCTGAACTACGCGACCGAAGATCTGAAGGAAGGCCTGAAGAAGTTGACCGATGGCCGTGGCGTCGACATCATCTTCGATCCGGTGGGCGGCAAATATGCCGAAGCCTCTCTGCGCGCTATCGCTTGGGAAGGCCGCTTCCTGGTGATCGGCTTCGCTGCCGGCGACATTCCGAAAATGCCGCTCAATCTCGCGCTGCTGAAAGGCTGCGACATCCGCGGCGTGTTCTGGGGTGCATGGGTACGGCAGAATCCGGAGAAGAACCGCGCCAATCTGGAAAAGCTGGTGCAGTGGGCGGCCGAAGGGAAGATCTCATCCCATGTCGACAGGACTTTCCCGTTAGCCAAGACAGCCGATGCGTTGAAGGTACTGGCAGGCCGTCAGGCCATGGGCAAAGTGATCCTTCATCCATAAACTGAATGAGGCGGACGCGGATTACGCGTCCGTTTCACCCTTCGCCAACCCACGTGCGATGGCCGCTCTGGCAGCCGCGCGATGGTCCGCGTTGATGTGGCTCGCCACCATGCGCAAGGCGGTGGCCAGCACCGCGGCATCATCAGTGAATCCCAGAACGGGCAGCATGTCCGGCACGAAATCGAATGGCAGCACGAAATACGCGATGGCGCCGAGCAGCGCCGCCTGGACATGGCGCGGTGTCTGCCGGTCGAAGGCGCAGTAGTAAGCCGCCAGCAAGTCTTCGGCGAAAGGCAGCTTGACCGCCAGTCGCTTGAGCTTGTGCCAGAACTGCTTGCGTACGCTTTCGCGGTCTTTGGCCAGTTCATCGGCTGGCTCGAAGCCCACGCTGTGGTCGGTTGCCATCGGCAATGTCCTCACCGCTGCAGTTTGCAGCCTTTCCGGTAAATGGTGATCCGGCTCCGGCGTCGCAACATTCAGCAACGCTCAGGAGTGGCCGAGTTGCCCGGCGATGGTATTCATGGCCCTGGCCAGATCGACGTCGCGCTTGGTGACGCCATCGGCGTCGTGGGTGGACAGTACTACCTCCACTGTCTTGTAAACATTGCGCCATTCCGGATGGTGGTCGCTCTTCTCGGCGACCAGAGCGACCCGCGCCATGAAACCGAAGGCCTCGTTGAAATCCTTGAACGTAAAGGTCCGGGCGATGGCATCGCGCCCGGAAACCTCGCTCCAGCCCGAGATCTCCTTGAGCGCCGCCTTGCGGGCCTCGGCCGAGAGTCGTTCCACCATGCCAACCTCCTGCTTCACTTGAACTTTACTCTAACGCCCGGTGACACAGTTGGGATCCATGCCACAATAAGGCAGCAAATGCCGCGCATGCAGGAAAGTAACCAATCGCGCCGGTAACCATGCTGCCGGTGGAACGGCGCGTCGACCCGAAACTTTGCTACATTGTCGCTCGAACCCATTTGGCGCAGATGAATTTGAAGCGATTGTTTTCCAGATCCATGGCAGACGGTCCCGATGTTATCGGGCCGATAGGGCCGCCGTCACCGCGGTCGATCCGGCGCAAGATGACGCTGATTACGCTGGCCGGGACTCTGGCGATCGTTGCTGCCGTGGCTGGCGCTTACTACTTCGCCATGAAGCCGGTACCGCTGCGGATCGCCGTCGGTCCGCCGAACAGCGACGACGTCAAGGTGGTGCAGGCGCTGGTGCAATCGTTCTCGCGCGATCACTATACAGTCCGGCTGCGACCGATCCTCACCGAAGGTGCCACTGCCAGCGCCAAGGCGCTTGCTGATGGCAAGGCCGATCTCGCGATCATCCGCGGCGATCTGGAAGTGCCGAAGAATGCGCGCGCGGTCGCCACGCTGCGCAAGAACGTCGCTGTGATCTGGGTGCCGCCGGCCGCCAAGGGCAAGAAGTCCGGGCCGAAGATCACCAAATTCTCGCAGCTCGCCGGCCGCCGCGTCGGTGTGATCGGCAAGACGCAGGCCAACGTCAACCTGCTGAACATCATCCTGCGGCAATACGGCGTCGATCCTGCCAAGGTCACCATCGTGCAGTTCTCGACCACCGAGGTGGCCGAGGCGGTGAAGGACCAGAAGGTCGATGCGTTCATTGCGGCCGGTCCCGTGAACAGCAAGATCACCAATGATGCGATCCAGGCCTCGAGCCGCGATGGCACGCCGACTTTCCTCGCGATCGATTCGGCTGAAGCCATCGCGCAGAATTTCCCGATGTATGAATCATCGGAAATTCCTGCAGGCGCATTCGGCGGCGCGCCGGCGCGGCCGGACGATGACGTCAAGACCATCAGCTTCTCGCATCACATCGTGGCTCGGCAGAGCCTGTCCGATGTAACCATTGCTGCCTTCACGCGGCAGCTGTTTGCGATCCGTCAGCAGATCATCAACGACTTCCCGCTGGCGGCGAAGATCGAGACGCCGGATACCGACAAGGATGCGGTGATCCCCGTGCATCCCGGCGCGGCCGCCTATGTCGATGGCGAAGAGAAAACCTTCCTCGATCGCTACAGCGATTACATCTGGTGGAGCCTGATGGGGCTCTCGGCGATGGGCTCGATCGGCGCCTGGTTCGCGAGCTATCTGAAGAAGGATGAGCGCAACGTGAATGTGTCGGAGCGCGACCGTCTGCTCGACATGATTGCCGCCGCGCGCAAGAGCGAGTCCCTCGAAGAGCTCGATACGATGCAGGCGGAGGCCGACGATATTCTGCGTCATACGCTGAATTGCTACGAGCACGGCGCCATCGAGGAAGGCACGCTGACAGCCTTCAACATTGCGCTTGAGCAATTCCACAACGCCGTCGCCGACCGCAAGGCGCTGATCGGCATGATCCCGCCGGAGCCGATGAATCCGCCGGAGCAATTGCGCCAGCCGCCGCGGCCGCTCGCGGTCTAGAGTCTTTCGTTTTGACGCGTTTTCTTCACGCGAACCGGGACCACTTCGCTCGAAAACGCTTTAGCGCTTGAGATAGCGCCAGCCGATCACGACGCCGCTCACCGAGACGATGGTGCCGAGAATCGACAGCAGCCACACCACGATGTCCCAGGCCGGGCGATACATCAGCAGCAACTGAAAGTCGAAACTGTGCAGCGCGTTGAACAGCCAGCGATAGGTGCGCCGGCTTGAGTCGACGCGGCCGAGGATGTCGCCGGTGACCGGGCTGATGTGAAACCAGGTTTGCGCGTCGTCATCGAATTTGGCGCGTAACACCGGCAATTCGCGGTCATTGTGGTGTGCGTACCAATAAGCGTCGTATTTTCCGAGGGTTATCTGGCGTTCGAGGCGCGAATCCGGAAGCAGTTTTGTTGCGGCGTTCCAGAGGCGGTCTTGCGGCAGTCTTGCGATTTCGCCGCTTGTCGGATTGATCGCTATTTTCGTGCCGTCGCGCTTCGCGACGATCATCAGCGGCATGCCGTCGATCCATACGAAGCGCGCTTCGACCGCGGCCTTGTCCGCCGGTGCGCGAATGGTTACAGCGATGGTCGGCGCATCGTGGCCGGCATAGCGCTGCAATACCTCACGTGGCGTATTGCGGTCGGCAAAAACACGGCCGGGATCGAGCGACAGCCAGCCCGAGAACATCCAGGTCAGCACGAAAAGGCCGGCGATCAGTCCAGTGACGTGATGCCACGCCATCCAGCCGCGATAGGGCGTGATGTTGCCGCTCGCATAGCGTCGCTTAAGGCGAACGCGCAGAATACCGATCCAGATTCCGGTAACGCCAACGACCAAACAGATGCCGGAGATCCACAGCACCACGAGCCGCCACAGCGGACCGTCCTTGCGCAGCAAGGTCGGATAGATCCAGTGCGGGATCGAGCCGAGCCAGTTCCAGACGCGTTCGGTGCGGTTGGTATCGAGCGCGATCTCGCCGGAGCGCGAGGAGACGTAAAGCTTGGTGCCGGCATCGTCGCCGAGGGTGATCAGATACAATGGTCGCAGTGGATCGTAGCGTGCGGTGACACTCCATTGATCGCGATCGACGATCTCGTCGAGCTGAGGCGACTTGCTGGCGGGATGATGCCCGGCAACGGCAAGTGCCTGCTGTTCGTTGACCTCAGTGATGGTACGGCCATCGACGGCGGAGATCGCCTGTCGTTTGCCGTCCCAGCCGGTCAACCGATACACCGGCTCGTCGGCAACCATGTTCAATCGCAATTCGCGCGGATAGCGCGTGGCACCGGCAGCCTTCATCGCCTCGTCGGGAGAGAGCGCCACTTTCTCCCAGACGATATCGGGCAATGCCGCCAGCCGCTCCTTGTCGGAGAGGCCCGGAAACGCGACATACATCATCACCACGCCGGAGATGAACCACATCGCGAAGAAGAGACAGGTGACGATGCCGACCCAGCGGTGGCCGATATACAGCCACCGCCTGAGTGTGCGTGTCAGCTTGCGCGACAAGCTCAGAACTTCACATTGACGGCGAGCTGAGCCGTGCGCGGCATACCGAGCATCCACTGATTGTCGCTGTAGCTCGACGTCGCATAGATCTTGTCGAACAGGTTGTAGATGCGCAGTGACACTGTGGTGTTGACGTCCGGCTTCCACTGCAGGCCCGCATTGACCAGTGTGTAGCTCGGCATCTCCAGCGTGTTTGCATTGTCTGCATACGTTTTGCCGACGATCTGGAAGCCGGCATTGGCCGACCAGTTCGCCGCAAAGGCCCAGGTTGCCCAGACGTTGGTGACGTTCTGCGGCACGTTGAACGGCACATTGCCGGCGTAGTTCACAGCGATGCCACCCACGTTCTGGATGAAATCGTCATATTTCGCGCGCACGAACGCGGTGTTGGCGTCGACGCGCCAGCCATAATCGAGCGAGACGCCGATCGAGGCTTCGATGCCACGCGAAGACTGCTGGCCCACCTGCACGACCCGTGTCAGTGTTGGGTCGGTTCGGTCCGGCGTCAGCAGGTTGTTCTTGACGATCTGATAGCCCGCCAGCGTCCACTCGCCACGGCCGCCCCAGAACGACTGCTTGACGCCGATCTCCACCTGTTTGCCGGTGGCCAGATCGAATTTGGCGTTGGCATTGCTCGCCGTGATTAGGCCGCCCACAGGATCGGCTGCGACCGAATACTGGCCGTAAAAGGCCAGATCCTTGATCGGTGTGTAGACCACACCGGCGCGCCAACTGGTCGAAGAATAGTCCCGGCTGTAGCTGTTGGCGGCATTGCGAACGTCGGTCCGCTCGACGGTCGGTTGATCCTGGCGAACGCCGGCGATTAAGGACAGTTGCTCGGTGACCGACAACCGGTTCTCGGCGAACACCGCGTACTGGTTGGTCACGCTGGAGAAGTCCGACGTAAGCGGATCGGGACTGAAGTACAGGCCAGGATTGAAATTGATGGCGTCGACCGACGACGATCCACCATAGGGCGAGTTGGTCGAGCGCTTGAAGTCGATGCGGTTGACGTCGAAGCCGGCGACGAATTCGTTGGCCATCCCGAGTACATGGCCCTTGAACGTTGCGTCGAAGCGGTCGCCGATCTGTTGCTGGTCGTGGAAGATTTCCAGATAGGTGCTGCGGTCGATCAGGCCGGTGGCCGGATTGAACGCATAATTTTCGAGCTCTTTCCAGTGCCGCTTGCTGTACAGATAGTACAACGTGTTACGGATCGAGATGCCGTCGGCCACTTGCCACTCGGTCTTCACCTGATTCCAGCTATCCTGCCAGCGGATGGTGCTGTCGCCTACATTGTAGTTCTTGAAGCGCAGCGCCGGATCGAACTGGCCGTTGATCAACGGCGTGCCGAAATAGCGCATCGGCTGGCGATCGCCGTAGTCGGTCGAGATCGTCCAGACCACGTCTTCGGTCTGCTTGACCTGCACGGCAGCATGCAGCGCTATGTTCGAGCTGTTGCCGCGGTCGACCCAGCCGTCCGACATGTTGCCGGTGGCGGTGATGCGATAGGCGACGTCCTTGTTGATCGGGCCGCCGCTGTCCACGGCGATGCGGCGTTCCATGTTGCTGTCGAGCGATATCTCGGCCTGATTGCGCGGAATCCATGATGGCATCTTCGAGATGATGTTGATCGCGCCGCCGACCGCGCCTTCGCCGAACATCACGGAGGCCGGACCGCGCAGCACCTCGATACGCTCGGTGGACCAGGTGTCGAACGGAAAGTTCACGGTGCCCGCGCCGACATAGAGCCGCGTGCCATCGAGCAGTATCTTCACCGAATCCGTGCCGGAGAAGCCGCGGGTGCTGTAGGCGACGCCGCCATTGCCGGGATCTCCGATGGCGGTGATGCCGGTGGCGTTCTGCGTCACCGCGTCGAGCACGTTCTGCTGGCCGCGCTCGGCCATGGTTTCTGCCGAGATGACCTCGACGCTGGCCGGCGTCTGCAGGCGCGTGAGGCCGAGACGGCTGCCGGTCGATGTCATGCCGGTGAGGTTGAGCGTCGGCGCTGCGAAGACGGGGCCTGTCGGCGTGGCGACCGGCGCGCCGGTATTGGCGGCGACATTGCGCTGCTGCCGCGAGCGCGCAGCGCGCGATGCATTGCCGTTCGTGGCGCGGCGTGCGCGCTGAGGCGTCGCTGACGGCTGAACGACGACTGGATCGAGCGTCTGGCTCGACTGTGAGGTTTGCGACCAGCTTTCGCTCGGACACAACAAGCAGGAGAGAGCAACAGAATAAAGAAAGGGAGTATGTCGCTTCAATGCGACGGGAGAAAGGGAGGTCATGAACAGGACTCGCGGTTACGTGGCACGTCACCGCAAACCAAGTCTCGCTGCCGCTTTCAAACAGGCAGTGTGACTTCCACCAGGACACCCCGCCCAATGTGCTCGCGTGTGACCACGACTGGCGGCAGGTCTCCTGGCTCGCGGGTCACTGCCTGTCGCCGCCTTCCCAGGTGAACACCCAGTGGCTCTTGGCGCAGGCTCGCCGCTTACAGTTGCGGGGGCAGCCGCGGAATCGGGGGATCCCCCTCACCGCATTCCCTTTTGATCCCCGAAGGGAACCGTCGCGTTCACGTTAAGGTGAAATTTCCAAATGTGTCAATCAAGCTGCCAATCATTCGCAGCTTGCTTTGGCGGGTGTTGATATTGCGCATCACTTGTCATCGCAGCGTCAAGCGATCTGCCTAGAGCCACTGGTGCCAGAGCCAGGATCAGGAGTTCGCCATGGCACTACGTTTATCCCGTCGTCGCTTCCTCGCGCACTCAGCCGCAGCAGGCGCAAGCTTCCTGGCGATGCCTTACCTCAGCCGTGCGGCGGATCGTCCGGTCGTGTCGCATGGCGTGCAGTCCGGCGATGTCGGGACGAGCAGCGGCATGATCTGGTCGCGTGCGGATAGACCGGCGCAGATGATGGTGGAGGTCGCCACTACCGAATCCTTCAGCAATGCGCGCATGTTGCCGGCTATCACGGCGCTGCCCGAGAGCGATTTCACGGCGAAGCTGCTGCTCGATAATCTGCCCGCGGGGCAGGACATCTTCTACCGCGTCAAATTCCGCGATCTCTCGCATATCGAGATTGTCGGCGAGCCCGTCATTGGTCGCTTCCGCACCGCGCCGGCGGATCGCCGCGATGTGTCCTTTGTCTGGGGCGGCGATGTCGCCGGCCAGGGCTGGGGTATCAATGCTGACGATGGCGGCATGGTCACCTTCGCCACCATGCGAAAGCACAACCCGGATTTCCTGATCCATTCCGGCGATACGATCTACGCCGATGGTCCGATCCTGCCTGAAACGAAACTGCCTGACGGCGCGATCTGGAAGAACACCATCACGGTGCCGGAGAAGGCGAAGGTCGCCGAAACGCTCGATGAATTCCGCGCCGCGCACAAATACAATCTACTGGACGACAATGTCCGCGCATTCAATGCGCAGGTCCCGATCTTCGGCCAGTGGGACGATCACGAGGTCACCAACAACTGGTCGCTCTCGAAGCAGTTGCCGTCGTCTTACAAGGAGCGCGACATCACGCTACTGGCTGCGCGCGGCGCGCGTGCCTTTCACGAGATGTATCCGATCTCGGTCAATCCGAAGGAGCCTGGCCGCGTCTATCGCACGCTCAATTACGGCCCGCATCTCGATGTCTTCATGCTGGACGAGCGCAGCTATCGCGGGCCCAACGGCCCGAATCTGCAGGAGAGCTATGGTCCGGATGCGTATTTCATCGGCCCGGAGCAGATGGCCTGGCTGAAGCGCGCCCTGATGGCGTCGAAGGCGACCTGGAAGGTCATCGCCTCCGACATGCCGATCGGCCTCGTCGTCTATGACAACGCTGCCGACAAAACCGGGTCTGAGGCCATTGCGCAGGGCGACGGGCCAGTGCGGGGCCGCGAGCTGGAAATTGCCGATATCCTGCGCTTCATCAAATCGGCCGGTATCCGCAACACGGTCTGGCTGACCGCCGACGTGCACTACACGGCGGCGCATTACTACAATCCGGAAAAGGCGCAGTTTCAGGATTTCGAGCCGTTCTGGGAGTTCGTTTCGGGCCCGTTTCACGCCGGAACTTTCGGGCCGGCGGCGCTCGACAATACCTTCGGTCCCGAGGTCCGTTTCGTGAAGGCGCCGGGGCCCGATAAGCAGAATTTGCCCCCGTCGGCCGGCATGCAGTTCTTCGGTCACGTCAAAATCGACGGCCAAAGCGGCCAAATGACCGTTACCTTGCGGGATCGGGCCGATATGGCCCTTTGGGCCACGGTTCTGGACCCGAAATTGGGCTAACCATTTGGCAGATTCGCATTGTTTTTCGGCGATTTCCCCCTATATTGCGCCGCAACGCGTCCGAGTACCCGGCCCCTTCTGGCCGGGTTTGCTTTTGGAGGGATTGCCCCAGCGCGTTTTCAGACGAGGCAGTTATCGAACGCGCTCGAGCGCAAGGCATAGCCTTTTGTTGTCGAGCATGTCTTGTTGAACCCGCTCAAGGGCACCCAGACCGTAACCAGAAGAAGACCTATGAACCTTCGCAACATTGCTATCATCGCCCACGTTGACCACGGCAAAACCACCCTCGTGGACAAGCTGCTGCAGCAGTCGGGCACGTATCGCGACAATCAGCGCGTCCAGGAACGCGCGATGGATTCGAACGACATCGAAAAAGAGCGCGGCATCACCATTCTCGCCAAGTGCACCTCGGTGCTGTGGGATGAAGTCCAGATCAACATCGTCGACACCCCGGGCCATGCCGACTTCGGCGGCGAAGTCGAACGCATCCTGTCGATGGTCGATGGCGTGATTGTGCTCGTCGACGCTGCTGAAGGCCCGATGCCGCAGACCAAGTTCGTGGTCGGCAAGGCGCTGAAGCTCGGCCTCAAGCCGATCGTCGCGATCAACAAGGTCGACCGTCAGGACGCCCGCATCACCGAAGTCGTCAACGAAGTGTTCGACCTGTTCGCAGCGCTCGACGCCACCGACGACCAGCTCGATTTCCCGATTCTGTACGGATCGGGCCGCAACGGCTGGATGGCCGACAGCCCGGACGCGTCGCATGATGTCGGCATGAAGCCGCTGTTCGATCTCGTCATCAAGCATGTCGCGCCGCCGGTGGTTGAAGAAGGTGCGTTCCGCATGCTTGGAACCATCCTGGAAGCCAACCCCTATCTCGGTCGCATCATCACCGGTCGCATCTCGGCCGGTTCGGTGAAGCCGAACCAGGCCGTCAAGGTGCTGTCGCGTGACGGTAAGGTCGTCGAAACCGGCCGTATCACCAAGATCCTGGCCTTCCGCGGCCTCGAGCGCCAGCCGGTGGAACTCGCCGAAGCCGGCGACATCGTTGCCATCGCCGGCCTGCCCAAGGGCACGGTCGCCGATACCTTCTGCGATCCGTCGGTTGAAATTCCAATCCAGGCGCAGCCGATCGATCCGCCGACCGTGTCGATGTCCTTCATCGTCAACAACTCGCCGCTCGCCGGCACCGAAGGCGACAAGGTCACCAGCCGCCTGATCCGCGACCGCCTGCTGCGGGAAGCCGAAGGCAATGTCGCGCTCAAGGTCGTCGAATCCGCCGATCGCGACGCGATGGAAGTGTCGGGCCGCGGCGAATTGCAGCTCGCGATCCTGATCGAGAACATGCGCCGCGAAGGCTTCGAACTGTCGGTGTCGCGTCCGCGCGTGGTTCTCACCAAGGACGAGAACGGCAACACGCTGGAGCCGGTCGAGGAAGTCGTCATCGACGTCGATGAGGAATTCTCCGGCGTGGTCGTTCAGAAGATGAGCGAACGCAAGGCCGAGATGATCGAGATGCGTCCGTCGGGCGGCAACCGCCTGCGTCTGGTGTTCTACGCGCCGACCCGCGGCCTGATCGGCTATCAGGGCGAACTCATGACCGATACCAAGGGTACCGCGATCATGAACCGCCTGTTCCACGACTACCTGCCCTATAAGGGCGAGATCGCCGGCCGCCGTAATGGCGTGCTGATCTCCAACGACCAGGGTGAAGCGGTGGCCTATGCCATGTTCAAGCTGGAAGATCGCGGCCCGATGATGATCGAGCCGGGCTGGAAGGTCTACAAGGGCATGATCATCGGCGAGCACACCCGCGAGAACGATCTCGAACTCAACGTTCTCAAGGGCAAGCAGCTCTCCAACATCCGCACTACCTCGAAGGATGAAGCGGTGCGTTTGACGCCGCCGATCCGCATGACCCTCGAAAAGGCGCTGGCCTATATCGAGAGCGACGAGCTGGTCGAGATCACCCCGAAGTCAATCCGCCTGCGCAAGAAGCATCTCGATGCCAACGACCGCAAGCGCGCCGAAAAGACCAAGGAAGTGATCGCGTAAGCGAGAGCATTCTTTGACTGGTTACGAAATGCCCGGCGAAAGCCGGGCATTTTTGTTTGGTGCGATGCCTTCACTCCGCCCCTCGTGGTGAGGAGGCGCGCAGCGCCGTCTCGAACCATGAGTTGGTGTCGCGCCGACGCTTGTGGCCATCCTTCGAGACGCCGCTGCGCGGCTCCTCAGGATGAGGGCGGAGTCAATTTGCCGGCGCTCCCACCTGCTTCAACGGATCCGCCTTCGCAAACGCCTCCATCGCCTCGCAGGTGGCGACGATGCGATTGATGGTTGGAATACCTGCAATCTCGATCTTCAGCACCTTCATGGTTGCGGTGATGCTGAGCAGACAGATGTCGGCGATGGTCACCTCGTCGCCATGACAGAAGCGGCCGGTGGCGGGCTCGCTGGCGAGGCGCTTCTCCACGGCGACGAGGCCCGTGGTGAACCAGTGCACCAGCCAGGCGCGAACTGCGGCATCGTCAAAGCCGGCGGTGATGGCGAGATATTTCCGCACACGCGGCGTAATGAGCGGGTGGGTGTCGGCGGCCAGCATCGCGGCGATCGAACGCACCCGGGCGCGGCCGTGTGGATCGCTCGGCAGCAGCGGCGGGGTCGGATGGATCTCGTCGAGGAATTCCAGGATCGCCAGCGACTGCGTTAGCGGCAGGTGGCCGGGCTCGATCAGGGCCGGAATCGCGCCGAGCGGATTGATCTTGAGGAACGCGTCGCCGCGCTGCTCGCCCTTGTCGAGGTCGATCACGCGCTCGTGCGCTTCCAATCCCTTCAGGTTGAGCGCCACGCGGACGCGATAGGTCGCGGACGTCCGCCAGAAGCCGTAGAGTTCGAAATCGTGTGGGGCTGTCATGCATCTTCTCCGAGGGCAGCGGTGGCTTGAATAATTCAAGCAAGCCTTTATCCCGTTGTCACCCGTTTCCCATCCGCTGTGAATACCGACGCGATGACCAGACTGCCTTCCGAAGTAGATGTCGCCATCATCGGAGCCGGCGCTGCCGGCCTCGGCGCCGCGCGTATGCTGGAAGGTTCCGGGCTCTCCGTGATCGTGCTGGAAGCGCGCGACCGGATCGGCGGCCGCGCCCATACGATCATGGCGACCCCCGGCATTCCGTTCGATCTGGGCTGTGAATGGCTGCACTCCGCCGACAAGAATGACTTCGTCAGCATCGCGAAAGAGCTCGGCTTCGCCGTCGACAAGTCGCGCCCGCCGTGGCGCGATCAGGCCTATGATGCCGCCTTCTCGAAGGCGAAGCGCGATGAGTTCTTCGCCGCGATCGACGCGTTCTATGAGCGCGCCGAGGAAGCCGCGGAAAACGAGATCGATGCGCCGGCGGCGACATGCCTCGAGCCCGGCAATCCATGGAATTCGATGATCGATGCGGTCTCGACTTATATCAACGGTTTCGAGCTCAAACACGTCTCGCTGCACGACATGGATGCCTATGAGGACACGGACATCAACTGGCGCCTGCCCGATGGCTACGGTGCGCTGATCGCGGCCTATGGCGCGCCATGTTCGGTAGCGCTGAATACCGAAGTGACACTCATCGATCATTCCGGTGCGCGTATCCGCATCGAGACGTCGCGCGGCACGCTCAGCGCGGCGAAAGTGATCGTCTGCGTGCCGACCAATCTCATCGCCAATGAAAATATCCGCTTCACGCCGCCGTTGCCCAGCAAGGTCGAGGCCGCCGCGGGCCTGCCGCTCGGCGCGGACAACAAGGTGATGCTGGCGCTCGCCGACGCGGAGAAGTGGCCGTCGGATATCGGGTTGCGCGGCGCCGCCCTGCGCACGGGTGTCGGCAGTTTTCACCTGCGCCCGTCCGGCCGCCCCTGCATCGCCGGTTTCTTCGGGGGCAGTTTCGCACGCGACCTGGAAGACGCGGGCGAGGGTGCACTCGCCGCGCAAAGCATCGACGAGATCGTGGCGCTGCTCGGCTCGGATATCCGCAGCAAGCTCACGCCGCTCGCGGAATCCCGCTGGGGTCACGACCGCTTCGCGCAAGGTGCCTATTCGGCGGCGAAGCCCGGCCATGCGGATGCCCGCGCGGTCCTCGCGGCGCCGGTGGATGGCAGGCTGTTTTTTGCCGGCGAAGCGACATCGCCGAATTTCTTCTCGACGGCGCATGGGGCGCGGGAGAGTGGAGAGCGGGCGGCGAAGGAAGTGCTGGCCACAGGCAACCAGAGCAAAGCGTAGACGCTCGCTTACTCCATCACCCTTGCCCTCATCCCCGCATCCGGCACGATACACGCCTCCGTCTTCCCGAAAATCCGATAGCGGTTCGTTGCGATCAGGCTGTAGACCGGATTGCGCAGCGCCTTCGGCACGGCGAACAGCACGCGCACCCATTGCCAGCCGGGCAGGGTCGACAGCACCGTCAGCGCCGCATCGGATCTGACATAAGCCACGCCGCCATGGATCACCGCATTGGTGTCGGGGTCGGCGGGATCGATGCCGAAATGGCGGGCGAGGCGGCTGCCATAGTCGGACTGGATCGGAGTGAAGCGGAAGCGATGATCAGTGTCGCGTTTGGCGACGAACTGGATCCAGCGCGAGCAGAAGATACAGACGCCGTCATAAAGGATGACATTGTCATCGGGCCAGGGCTCGGTCACTGCACTGTCCATTCCGGTTGCGCAGGTTTGCGCGTCATCGCTTCCTCGCCGTAATTGCCTTCAACGCCTTGTCCAGCGTGGCACCATAGATGTCGTTACCGCCGTCGCTCTCCGCAAGCCAGTGGCCCTCGCTTCGAAAATTAGGCAGTTCGTAGACATCGACCCTGGCGCCACCCTTGCGAAACGCATCCGCCAGCTGGCGTGACAAGTCCGGCGAAAAATAGCTGTCATTGCGCGCGACGAGCCAGATCACAGGCACGTGCGCCGTCTGTCCGAAGGTTGCGGCAGCGGCGATCAGGCGCTGCGGCGCGCAGACGTCATTCGGCCGGTCATTGGCATGGCCGCCGCGTCCGGGGGCAAAGGCAATGATCGCTCTGACGCCTTGCGGATTGGCGCCGGCCATGGCGAGCGCGCCCCAGCCGCCCGCGGAATGGCCGACGACGATCGTGCCGTCGCTGCGAATGAAGGGTTGTTTGCGAATGTCAGTCATCGCTGCGGCGATACTATCCGCCGTGGCGCGGCCGGCGCCGAGATAGTCGGCATTGTCGCAGCCGCCTTGGTCTTCGAGATAACGCCCGCCGGTTAAGCCATGGCCGGGGCGCTCCGGCACCAGCACGGCGTAGCCTCGCCTGACAAACCAGGAGGCCAGTGCGCGATATTCCGGTTGCGGCATCTGCGCGCGGCGCAGCGCATTCTGCGTGGTGGCATGCGCAATGACAGCGAGCGGGAACGGGCCATTGCCGGGTGGGCGGAATAGCACCGCGCGGGAACTGGTATTTGGATCGGGCGACGCTACCGACCAGACCTGCCGGCGATGCGGCGCTTCTTCCGGGGCCTGCGCGCCTGATGTCTGGGCTGCGAGAGTAGCGGCGCTTCCGAGCAATGCAGCCAGCAGGCAAAGCGCTTGGACGTGTTTCATGAGCGCTCAGGGACTTTCGTGCGGACGCAATGCCTGTCGAACTCTACACGCCGCGAATCACATTGATGCAGTTGTGCACATCGATACGCGTGTGCAACTGCGTCACGACTCGCGCGATACGTGCCAGCAGTGGAAAACATGGCGTTCGGCGCGCATTGGATGCAGCTCTGTCCTTTTTCGATACAACTCTTTCGGTAAACTGATGCTGAAAATCCACACGTTAACCGATAATTAACGATGGACCTTGAAGAGCGCCCGCCGACTTGCTTTGATCCCCTCCATGAGCACAACCCTGATCGAGGTTCGGCCGGCCAAAGCTGCGGATGCAGCCGCGGTGGCGTCCACCCATGACGAAGCCTGGCGCGCGGCCTATCAAGGTCTCATCCCGGGCCCCGAATTGGAAAAGCTGATCAACCGCCGCGGTCCCGGCTGGTGGGATTCCGCGATCCGCAAGGGCAGCCGCGTCAGCGTTTTGTGCTTCGGTGACAAGGTCGCCGGCTACGCCAATTACGGTCGCAACCGCGCCCGCAGCCTGCAGTTCGAAGGCGAGATCTACGAACTTTACCTGCGACCGGAATTCCAGGGCCTCGGCTTCGGCCGCCGGCTGTTCGCCTCCGCCAAGCGCGACCTCGTGCAGAGCGGGCTGAAGAGCATGGTGATCTGGGCGCTGTCGGACAATGAGGGCGCCACGGAGTTCTACCGCGCTCTGGGTGGCCGCATGGTGGCCCGCTCCTCGGAGCGTTTCGGCGCAAAATCGCTCGATAAAGTGGCATTCGCCTGGACGAATTAAGCCATTAAGCCGGTTCATGATTTTCTGGTCTCGCAGGCGTTGAATCCGGGCTCCCGCTCGGCTACGCCTGTCGCAACCTGTCCTATGAAATCTGGAGTGTTTGATGCGTCTTGACGCAATCCCGCTCGGCGCCAAGGCGCCGCATGAAGTGAACGTCGTGATCGAGGTCCAGGTGGGCGGCGAGCCCATCAAATATGAGATGGACAAGGAATCCGGCGCACTGTTCGTCGATCGCTTCCTCTACACCCCGATGCGCTACCCGGGGAATTACGGTTTCATCCCGCACACTTTGTCCGGCGACGGCGATCCCTGTGACGTGCTGATTGCCAACACCCGAGCCATCGTGCCGGGCGCGGTGATGAGCGTGCGTCCCGTCGGCGTGCTGTTGATGGAAGACGAAGGCGGCCTCGATGAGAAGATCATCGCCGTGCCGACCTCGAAGCTGACCCAGCGCTACGACAAGGTGAAGAACTACAGCGATCTGCCTGAGATCACGCTGCAGCAGATCCAGCACTTCTTTGAGCACTACAAGGATCTCGAGCCCGGCAAGTGGGTCAAGGTGGTGCGCTGGGGCGATGCCGCCGACGCGCAGCGCCTGATCCTCGAAGGGGTCGAGCGCGCCAAATCTGCAAAAGAATCGGCCGCCAAGACCAAGTAACAGAGACCGGCGTAGCAGAAGGGGACTTCCGATGCGCCGATGGATCAAACTGCTCCGAACGGCCGCGCTGATCGTCATCGCGGCCGTTTTGCTGCTCGCGGGCATCGTTCTCGTCAAGACGTTCAGCGGGGGATCACGGCAGCTTCAGGTGACCGCCGCGGCAAAGGCGCCGGTTGATGAGCAGGCGGCCGCAGAGCGCCTTGCAGAGGCGATCCGCTTTCCGACCATCTCCAATTTCCTCAATCCCGATCAGGCCGCCGAACCACTGCGTGCGATGCAGGCGCATCTGGTGGCGAGCTTCCCGGCCTTCCATGCGGCGGCGAAGCGCGAACTCGTCGGCAACTACAGTCTGCTCTACACATGGGAAGGCAGCGATCCTGCCTTGAAGCCGATTGCGCTGCTGGCGCATCAGGATGTCGTGCCCGTCGCACCGGGCACCGAGAAAGACTGGCAGCAACCGCCGTTCAAGGGCGTCGTCGCCGATGGCTTCATCTGGGGCCGTGGCTCCTGGGACGACAAGGGTAATCTGTATTCAATCCTCGAGGCCGCCGAGGTGATGGCGAAGCAGGGTTTCCGCCCCAAGCGCACCATCTATTTCGCCTTCGGCCATGACGAGGAAGTCTCCGGCACCCGCGGCGCAAGGGCGATCGCGGCGCTGCTGACGTCGCGTGGCGTCAAGCTCGACTTCGTGCTCGATGAAGGCCTTTTGATCACCGAGGGCATTCTCAAGGGGCTCGACAAGCCGATGGCGCTGATCGGCGTCGCCGAGAAAGGCTATGCGACGCTGGTGCTGACCGCGCATGGCACGCCCGGTCACTCGTCGATGCCGCCGCGCGAGACTGCCATCGGCATGATGAGCGCGGCGCTGACGCAGCTCGAAAACAAGCGCCTGCCGATGCAGATCCGCGGCACCGTCGGCGAGATGTTCGACACCATCGCGCCGGAAATGAGCGGCTTCAACCGCGTGGTACTGTCCAATCTGTGGCTGTTCAAGCCGCTGTTGCTGCGCGAATTCGAGAAGAGCGGTCCGGCCGAGGCAACGGTGCGCACGACCACGGCGCTGACGATCTTCAAGGCCGGCGAGCAGGACAATGTGCTGCCGGGCAATGCGGAGGCCACGGTGAATTTCCGGCTGTTGCCCGGCGATACGCAAGCTAGCGTCACCGAACACGTGCGCAGCGCGGTCAGCAACGACAGGATTTCCATCGCGCCGTTCCCCGGCAATACCGATCCGCCCCCGGTGACCGGGACCGCGAGTCCTTCTTATCGCGCGCTCAATCAGACCATTCGCGAGATTTTCCCGGATGCGCTGGTGGCACCGGGCCTGATGGTCGCGGCAACGGATTCGCGGCACTATACGAATGTGACGGACAACATCTTCCGCTTCTCGCCGGTGCGCGCGACGTCGGAAGACCTCAAGCGTTTTCACGGCACCAACGAACGGCTGAGCGTCGCGAATTACGCAGACATGATCCGGTTCTATCGACGGTTGATCGAGAATACGGCGAACTAAACCGCCGGTGCCGGCAGCTTGTGAATCGCACATGCCGCGCGCAACGTATTCACCAGCAGACATGCGACGGTCATCTGGCCGACACCGCCGGGCACCGGCGTGATCGCGCCGGCGGTCTTCAGCGCTTCCTGATAGGCCACGTCGCCGACGAGACGCGTCTTGCCTTCGGCACCGGGCAGCCGATTGATGCCCACATCGATCACGGTCGCGCCGGGCTTGATCCAGTCACCGCGCACCATTTCAGGGCGGCCCACTGCCGCATAGACTAGATCGGCCTGCGCGCAGAGCTTGGCGAGATCGCGCGACTTCGAATGCGCGATGGTCACGGTGGCGTTTTCATTGAGCAGCAACTGCACCAAGGGACGGCCGACCAGATTGGAGCGCCCGATCACGATGGCATTCATGCCTTCGAGTGATTTGTGCACGCTCTTGGTCAGGATGATGCAGCCGAGCGGCGTGCAGGGGGACAGTGCGGGCATGCCGCTGGCGAGGCGTCCGGCATTGATCGGGTGCAGGCCATCGACATCCTTGGCCGGATCGATGGCGTTGACCACAGCGTCGGTGTCGAGCCCCTTCGGCAGCGGCAGCTGCACGAGAATGCCGTGCACGGCGGGATCGGCGTTGAGCTTCTGCACCAGCGCGATCAGATCGGCCTGTGCGACGTCAGCGGGCAGCTTGTGTTCGAAGGAGGCCATGCCGGCTTCCTGGGTCTGCTTGTGCTTGCTACGCACATAGACCTCGCTGGCGGGATCGCTGCCGACCAGCACTACGGCGAGGCCAGGCGTCACGCCATGTTCGGCTTTGACGCGCGCGACTTCGGCGGCGACGCGGCCGCGCAATTCGGCGGCAATGATCTTTCCATCGATGATGCTGGCGGTCATATGTCGGTCCTGTCGTCTGCGTCGTCGGGCGTTGCTGCAGTGATCTTGCGCAGCATCGCGCCCAGTTTCGTCGGGTCGCCGTCGATCGCGATCTGCTTCACGCGCGACGTGGTGCCGGACAGCACGCGCACATCTCGCTTCGGCACGCCGAGTTGCTTGGCAAGCAGTTCGGTCACGGCACGGTTGGCCTCGCCGCCCTCGGCGATGGCGCGCACCCGCACCTTCACTACCGAACGGCCATTGGCCATGGTCTCGATCCCGTCGATATCGTCTCGGCCACCCCGCGGCGTCACGCGAACGGCGATGCTGACACCGTCAGCCGCGTAGCGCCAGGGATCTGCCACGAACCCGGCGGCCGATCAGAAGACGCTGGGATAGATGTAGTAGGTGATCACCCGCTGCAGGAACATGATGATCAGGATCAGGATGATCGGCGAGATATCGAGACCGCCGAGGCTCGGCAGCATCCTGCGGATAGGCGCCAGCACGGGCTCGGTAATCCGGAACAGGAATTCGGCGATCGCGGAGACGAACTGGTTGCGAGTGTTGACGACGTTGAAGGCGATCAGCCAGGACAGGATCGCCGAGGCGATCAGCAGCCAGACATAGAGATCGAGAATGATCAGCACGATATCGAGAACTGCGCGCATGGCGGGGATGGCTCGCGGGTTAGGTCGCGGATTCGACTGTCCGCTAAATATCGGTTCAGCCCCCCTCAAACAAGGGAAGTTCCGGGCGAAAAGTGCCGGAAAACCGCGCTTTTGCGACGTTCTTGACTTGCCGTTAACGGGGATTGTAAATGGCGCCGATTGCTGACCGGATCGCATGGGCGACCCGGTTCGTATCGGGGCCATAGCTCAGCTGGGAGAGCGCGTCGTTCGCAATGACGAGGTCGGCGGTTCGATCCCGCCTGGCTCCACCATCCTTCGCTTGCTTCGCAAGCTCCGGCTCGGCAAGCCACCCTCCCGACCATAAAAAGCGAAGCAAACGAAGGATGTCTCGCCGAAGCC
The DNA here is from genome assembly GCF_013359755.1 of Tardiphaga robiniae. Taxonomy (GTDB): domain Bacteria; phylum Pseudomonadota; class Alphaproteobacteria; order Rhizobiales; family Xanthobacteraceae; genus Tardiphaga; species Tardiphaga robiniae. Next base: position 595,201 of record NZ_JABMCJ010000094.1, read on the forward strand.
CGCAGGGCGTAGGCAGACCGGCTTCACACCCGTCTCAACTGCAACCTTGCCACCGCCCCCGCGATGAAGCCGCGCGGAAAAAGCCGCAGCAGCAGCGGCACGATCTTGATGCCGAGGCCGGGGAACACCGTGCGCTTGTTGGCCATCAGGCCCTGATAGCCCAGCAGGGCGACGTCAGCCGCCGAGACATTGAGGATCGCCGAGTCGAGGCCCGGCGTGAATCCGGCGCGCGCCTGGAATTCCGACGGCACCGGTCCGGGGCACAATGCGGTGACGCGCACACCCTTGGAGCCGAGCTCCTGGCGCAGCGCTTCGGTGAAGGACAGCACATAGGCCTTGCTGGCGTAGTACACGGCCATTCCGGGACCCGGCAAAAAACCCGCGATCGAGCTGAGATTGAGAATGCCGCCCTTGTTGCGGATCAGGCTCTCGGAAAAGCGCAGCGACAGATCCGTCAGTGCGCGCACATTGACCTCAAGCATGCCGAGTTGCCGGTCGCGGTCCATGTCGATGGCGCGACCGAACATGCCGAAGCCGGCATTGTTCACGACGTACTCCACTTCGACATTGGCAGCAGCGAGGGCAGCCGCGATCTGGGCGCAGGCGTCGCGCTGTTCGAGATCGCAGGGAATGATGATGGGCGCAGCACCGCCGGCAGCAGTGATTTCAGCGGCCAGCGCATTCAGACGCTCGGCACGGCGTGCAACCAGAGCGACGCGATGCTTGTTCGCGGCGAAGATGCGCGCGAACTCGGCGCCAATTCCGGCCGAGGCTCCGGTTATTAACGTCACGCGCTCAGTCACAATAAGGTACTCTTGAAATACGTGAGGACGATTTGCATGCATCTACAGGCGTAATAGGGATACCCGTGATGTGCAAGTCGGAATGACCACCGGAGTACCGTAGGACCTCCAGTTCCCGAGCGTGTAGCAGTGGCATGAATTATCGGGGACCGCGCATTAAACTTTGGTTATGCGTCGTGGTGCCGTCATTTGCCGGTCGGGCTGCGCCTGCTCAGACAGTCGTATCCGTTGTAGCCGTACCGCCCGCCACGCGTCGTTTGAGCTCCATCCGGTCACGTGATGAAACTGCGAGCAAGTCGGCTGCGCGCCAGACCACATTTTCCTCGAACTCACTGACGCGGCCGTCAGCATAGACCAGCTGCCACATCATCTCGACGAGACGGACACGACCGGGCTCGTCGACCACGCGCATGATGACGCTTGTAAAGTGATAGAGATCGACGGCCTCGCCTTCGACGAGGGTGGCAGCCGAGATGAGCCTGTCAGCCATGCCGGGATCGAGCTCGAAACGCGACTCGATCAGGCTGTGCAACTTGGCTTTCTCGATAGCTGAGGGCTCACCGTCCAGCGAGATGACGTGAAGCATCAGCGCCGTGGCGGCAAGACGGAAGCCGGTATCGTCGAATGCCTGATTTCCGTGCGCATCGGGAGACACCACGTCGGCAATGAATTGGCGCAGTTTTTCCAGCATTATTCTTTGAACCAGATGATCGCGAGGCCGGCCATGCCGCGAAGCGCTCGTGCTTTGTGGCGCGAAAATGGAACGCATGCAATGCGGCCGGGTTCCCGAAGCGCTGATGACAGTTAAGTAACAATTGAGACGAGCGGTAGTTTACGGGATCTCGTGTCACGGAATCTCATAGACCACGATCTTGTCGGCGATGCCGCGCAAGGCGGCGTGCTTCTGGATCGGCGTGATTTCGGCCTTCCTCAGGATGGCTTCCACGGCCAGCGCCGATATCACCGGGCTGGTGACATGGATCGCCTGCGAGGTTGACAGGCCCTGCACCCTGGCAGCGATATTGACGGTCTGGCCAAAGTAATCCTGCCGCTCGTTCAGCATCACGGCGAGGCAGGGTCCCTCATGGATACCGATCTTGACCACGAGGTCCTTGGTGCCGCGCTCCTCGTTCAGTCGCTCCATCGCGGCGCGCATGCGCAGACCTGCGGCCAGCGCCTGTTCGGGCCGCGTAAAGGTCGCCATGACGGCATCCCCGATGGTCTTCACGACGGCTCCCGCTTCCGACGCAATGATCTCCAGCAGTGCGTGGAAATGCGCACGCACCAGATCGAAGGCTGCGAGATCGCCGACGCGCTCGTACAAGGCCGTCGAGCCCTTGAGGTCGGTGAACAGGAAAGTCAGCGAGGTAATCTTTAGTCGCTGATCGATGTTAAGGTTGTCGGCCTTGTAGACATCGCGAAAGGTCTGGTTGGTGAGTATCCGCTTGGCCGTGAGGAACGGTTTGCGCTTGCCGATCAGGTGATGGAGGCCCTCGGCCGCGACAAATACCGATGGCAGCACGCGCACCTCGGTCTGGTTCTCGAGGGACAATCGCAACGGTCCGGGTTGCAGCGTGATGGTGCCGGTCGGTGTATGCTGCCGGTTGTAGATCAGCGACAGATGCTGTCGTTCCTTGGTCGGCTCGCCCTGCACGTCAATGAACTGCGCGGCATGGGTTACCGGCTCGAACACGATGACGAATTCCGACGGCAAGTGCAGCGACATCACCGCTTTTTCATGCGCCGGCAATTCCATTGCGTCCAGCGTCACTTCATCGGTGAGTGACGCAAACGATTCTTGGTTGAGATCGACGCCAGAGCTCCAGAACACCTGCTTGAAATATTCCCAGAGCGGCAGCGTATTGGGGTCGTGTGCAGCGATGTGCCTGACGCGCGGTGCGACCGTGAACGCCACCTCGACCTGCTCGTCAACCGACGCTTCATAGCCGCAGGCGCAGAGCCCGCAATGGTAGTCGTCATGGCGTAGCGATTTCAGCGTGCTGTGGGCATCAAGGACGCCGCTGCAGCCCGGGCACAACACATTCCAGGTCAGGTCGAACAGGCCGAGGCGGGAGGCATGCAGGAAGCCGGAAATGACGCGCTCTTCGTTCAGGCCACGGCGTGCCGCAAAATCCAGCACGTTGACACGATTGAGTTCGTGGTCCGCGCCGTCGCGGATCAGTTGTGCAATGGCATCGGCTACGGCCGGATCGGTCGCCTGGTTCAATGTCGCGAATAGTGCCTGAACATCACTCATGGCTTCAGTTTAGGCCAAATAGGCGCTGCATCCAAGACAGGGCTTTGACGCAACACTTCAACTTGTCGTTCCGCCCGCGTGCCATGAGCGCGCGGGGTAACGGGGAAGGCGTGAGGAGAGGGCGTGCTGAAATAACGTCAGCGCCGCTCAATGCGGAACATTGGCGAGCGATCCGGTTGTGTCGTCACCACGCCGATTGGCATGACGGGTGCTTTATCCGGTAGCTCGACGCGGAACGCGCCGATGATTTTCGCCAGTGCCAATGTGGCCTCGACAAGCGCGAAATGCGCGCCGATGCAGACCCGGGCACCGACGCCGAAAGGCAGATAGGCGAAGCGGTCCGGCGGCGTCGCGCCGGGCATGAAACGGGACGGCATGAAGGCGGTGGGCTCGTGCCACAATTTCTCGTGCCGATGCAGTAGCCAGGGTGCGATCAGGATCACGTCCTTGCTGGCGACGGACTGGCCAGCCAGACGATCAGGGCCCGCGGCGGCGCGTGCGATCAGGAAAGCCGGCGGATAGAGCCGCATGGTCTCATCGATCACCGCGCGGGTGAACTTCAGATGCTCCATGTCGAATGTGCCGCTCGCGCTGGCGGCACGGGCTTCGGCCGCGACCTGCTCCTGGGTCGCCGGATCGAGCGTCAGCATATACAGCGCCCAGAATAGCGCCGTTGCCGTCGTCTCATGGCCGGCGAGGATCATCGTCGCCACCTGATCGCCGAGCTGCCCATCGGTGAAGGATGCGCCGGTTTCCGGATCGCGCGCGGCCACCATCAGGTCGAACAGATCGCGCGGCGCGTCGTCGTTCTTGCCGGCGGCGCGACGTGCGGTCATCAGCTCGCCGACGAATCTCGTCCAGCGTCTGCGGAAGAAGGCGCGCGAGATATCCTGCGGCGTCGGCCAGCCCAGCGGCAGCAGCAGATCGAGGAAATGCGGCCGTGCCAGGTTCATGCCGTATTCCATCACGAAGTCGCGCAGCTTCGCGCCATGCTCGGCCATGCCGAAGGAGAACATGGTGCGGCCTGCGATCTCCAGCGTCATCCGCTGCATGATCGCGCGCAGATCGACCGGCTTGCCCACGGCGCGATGCAGGTCGGCCAGCGTGTCATCGACCGCCGAGATCATGTGCGGCACCAAAGTCGTCACCGCGCGCGGCGTGAAAGCGGGCGCCAGGGTGCGGCGCTGGTGTTTCCAGGTGCGGCCTTCGGCGAGCAGCAGGCCCTCGCCGAGCATCGGCCGCAGCACGCGGAATGCAGCGGGCGTGCGGGTATAGTTCTCGTAATTGTCCACCAGCACATGGCGGATCGCGTCGGGATCGTTGAGGATGAAGCTCGCGTGGCCGAAGAAGCGGCCCTTGACGATGTCATCTTCATAGGCGCGCTGACCCCAGGTCTCGATGGCGCTGCGGCGCATTGCCGACATACGCCCTAGCGCACCCATGTTCTCGGGCGCACGTGGCGGGCTCGGCGGCACCAGGGGCGCTCGCGCAGCGGAGAAATCGTAGACCTCGGCAATGCTCACGATGGGCCTCGCAATTGATCCAGGGACCGGAGCGTCTCGTCATTATAGCAGGCGTCCATCCGCGCGCCATGGAGGCCTCGATGGAAAGCGTGGCCGCAACGCACGCATCGACCAATATTGCGGTCCAGCGGGCGCATCCCTCGGAACGATACTCACGCATGCACATTAGGGAGGCAGTGGCTCCATATCGGACCGGCCTGAGGATTTAAAATGATCGATACCGTTGTCGTCCAACCCGCCGTAAGCGTCGACGAACCGCAAACCTCCGGCGTATCGTGGGCCGCGGTTGCAGCCGGTGCCGTGGTTTCGCTCGCACTGACGCTCGTCCTGATTGCCTTTGGCACAGGTCTCGGTCTGTCTGTCGTGTCTCCGTGGGCAAGTTCCGGCGCCTCCGCGACCACGTTCAAGATCACGACCGGTATCTACCTGATCGTCATCGCGATGATCTCGTCATCGCTCGGTGGTTATATTGCCGGCCGTCTGCGGTCGCGCTGGATCGGCGTGCATTCGGACGAAGTCTACTTTCGTGACACCGCGCATGGATTCCTGGCCTGGTCGTTCGCGACGGTTTTGGGAGCGATCCTGCTGGCATCTCCAGCAACCACTTTGCTGAGCGGAGCCGCGTCGGGTGTTGCTGCCGGTGCAACCGCTGCTGCAGCCCAGTCAGGTCCGAGCGATGGCTACCTGGATTCGCTGCTGCGTCCGACGACGCCGTCGGCCGATGGCACCAGCGCGGAAGCGCGTGGTGAACTGTCACGTGTGATGGCTGCCAGTTTCCGTGGTGGAGAGCTCAAGCCTGCCGACCGCAGCTACGTCAACAAGGTTGTCGCCAGCCGCACCGGTCTGAGCGAGGCAGATGCCGACAAGCGCGTCACTGAAGTCATCAACGATGCGAAGACCGCGGTGGATGCCACACGCAAGGCCGCGATGCAGCTCGCATTCTGGCTCACGGCGTCGCTGCTGATCGGCGCCTTCTCCGCCAGCCTTGCCGCGACGGAAGGTGGCGGGCTTCGTGACGGGACCTGGAAGCAGCGTCGTTAACCCCAATCAAAGGAGACAACCATGCCCATTCTTCTGTGGCTACTCGGAATCCCGCTTCCCCTCATCATCCTGGTACTATTGCTGCGATAACAGAATAACGAAGGAGCCCCGCACATGGCGGGGCTCTTTTGCGATTTCGAACAATGCCTCATGCGATCTGACCGGAGACGCGCAGGGAAGTCAGCAAAGCGGTTATATAGAAAGCCAGACCGCTGAGGCGCGCGAGTTGGCGTGATCTACTCGGTGAATTCCGCCACCGTGATCCGGTTTTCCGACGCCGGCCAGGCGCGCGCCACGATCCGCTCCTGATTGAACAGCGCTGCCACCGGACGTCCGATGTCCGTGGCCGGAAGGCGGATAGTCGAGAGCGAATCCGTGGGCACGCCGGCTTTCACGTCGGTCGGCTCCTTGCCGTCGAGCAGCACGACATCGCGCGGTAATCCAAAATAGCCACGGACGCGCGACATCGACAACACTGCACCGGCATTGGCATCGGTGGGTCCCAGCGGCCGGCCGGCGCGCAGATGCACGACGTCGGACGAGCGGGGGAATGGCGAGCGATAGGAATGCGTGATCGGCGCTCCGGCCGATGTCAGGACGATCTCGACAGGCCAGGTCGGATCGACCTGAACGGGACCCCAGCGGCCATCGGCGGATGTGCGGGCCGAATGGAGCGCTGTCCCGATCCGCTCGCCCGTGTCCGGCGCCACGCGGTACACCTCGACCAGGGCATCCGCGACCGGCCGGTTGGTGGGCACGCCGCCGGGCGTGCCGGTGACGAGACCGCTGATTTTCACCTCAGCTTCCGGCGCGATATCGATCCGCGCGGGTTCGCGGCCGGCGATGAATTTGTAGATCTCGCGGAAGGCGCGGGGGTGAAAGCCGGTTTCACGATGATCGATGGCGCCGAGGACGAGATTGGTGGCGCCGCGCAGCGCCGGACCATCGGCGGTGACGCCGGTGGCCACGCCCGGCTTGCCGAGCAGGCGACCGTCGGGCTGCGCATATTTGTCGATGCCATCGCTGCGGAGGGTGAGGAAAGCGGTGTCTTCGGTCACCTCAGGGCCTTCGCCGGGATTGAGGCTCTTGAGGAACGGGCTGCGGCCATTGAATTCGCTGCCGGGACTATCGGTCCCGTCGAACACGCCGTGATTGGGGGTGCCGCACAGGACGGCGTGGCTGACATCGGCGCTGCCGCCATTCTTGATGTAATTGCGCACCGCATTGCCGCCGCGCGAATTGGCGACCAGCGCCACTTTCGCAGCACCAGTGCGCTTTTTCAGTTCCGCGATGGCTTCGCCGAGTTCGCGGCGCTGGTCTTCGGTGGAGGAGCGGCCCTGCTGCGCCACAGCATCGTCGGAACGCGCCAGCGGGTCGGTGAAATTGAGCGCCATCAGCCGGTTGCGCGGGACGCCATTGGTTTCCATGCGCCAGATCTGCGTCATCCAGAGCGCCGCGTGGTCGCCATTGCCGTGGACGAACAGGATCGGGGGAATGTCGGAACCCGCAGTCGTGCCGGGGCCGGTCTGTGCTGCGGCCTCGAAACGGAGCGCATGGGCAGCCAGCGGCAGCATCGCTGCGCCCGTGAGTATGGTCCGTCGCGACAGCGCCATGGCTGGTCTCCCTCTCTCTGCGCACATCCGACGCCTGCCACTGTGATAGCGGAGCAGGCACTGGACAGACAACGCGTTTCGCAGGCATCACCTTGATACGCCATGCGGGGAATCAGGCCCCGTATGGCTCTGCAGTCGCTATCTGCAGCAGACGACGGGACGATGATGGCCGAAGCAGCGAAACCAGTGGTTCTTCCCTCCGACGGCATTGCCGCCCCGCTGCGGTTTGCGGTGTTCCGGCGGATCTGGCTAGCCAGCCTGTTGTCGAATCTCGGCCTGATGATCCAGAGCGTGGGCGCCGCCTGGGCGATGACGCAGATGACCGCGTCGGCCGACAAGGTGGCGTTGGTACAGACCGCCTTGATGCTGCCGATCATGCTGATCTCGATGCCGGCGGGCGCCGTGGCCGACATGTATGACCGCCGTGTCGTGTCGCTGGCTTCGCTGGTACTGTCGCTGGTCGGCGCCTGCGTACTAACCATGCTGGACTGGACCGGTCACATCACGCCGAACATCCTGCTCGCCTTCTGCTTCATCATCGGCAGCGGCATGGCGCTGTTCGGACCGGCCTGGCAATCCTCCGTGGGCGAGCAGGTGCCGCCGGAGGTACTGCCATCCGCCGTGGCGCTGAACGGCATCAGTTACAATATCGCGCGCAGTTTCGGCCCGGCGATCGGCGGCATCGTGGTCGCCACCGCCGGTGCCGTCGCAGCCTTCGCGGCCAATGCGGTGCTGTACATCCCGTTGCTGGTGGTGCTGTTTCTGTGGCGTCGCAAGGTCGATGTGTCGCGGCTGCCGCGTGAGCGGCTGAGCCGGGCCATCGTGTCCGGCGTGCGTTACATTGCTAATTCGCCGTCGATCAAGATCGTGCTGACGCGCACGCTGATCACCGGCATCTGCGGTGGTTCGGTCTCGGCGCTGATGCCGCTGGTTGCGCGCGACCTGCTGCATGGCGGCGCGCAGACCTACGGAATCATGCTCGGAGCTTTCGGCATGGGTGCGGTGATCGGCGCAATGAATATTGGGCATGTCCGCAAGCATCTGAGCGGCGAAAGTTCGATCCGGGCCTGTGCGCTGATCATGGGCGTCGCGATTGCCGTCGTCGCGGTCAGCAGCGAGCCGGTCATCACTGCGGCGGCGCTGGTGGTGGCCGGCTCGGTCTGGATGCTGGCGGTCGCGCTGTTCAATATCGGCGTACAGCTCTCGGCGCCGCGCTGGGTTGCCGGACGTTCGCTCGCCGCCTTTCAGGCTGCGATTGCCGGCGGCATCGCGATTGGCAGTTGGGGCTGGGGGCATCTCACAGACATGGTCGGCGTCGAAGCGGCATTGCTGGTGTCGGGCGGAGCGATGTTTCTCTCGCCGCTGTTTGGCCTGTTCCTAAGGATGCCGCCGACCGGCGCGCGCGACGAGGATGCGGAGCGTCTTGAAGATCCGGAAGTGCAGCTGCAATTGACCGCGCGCAGTGGTCCGCTGGTGGTGGAGATCGAATATCGCGTGGATCAAGAGAATGCGCGCGCATTCCACGGCGTGATGCAGGACGTGCAGCTCTCGCGCCAGCGCAACGGCGCCTATGGGTGGTCTATCGCGCGCGATATCGCTGATCCCGAATTGTGGACCGAACGCTACCACTGCCCGACCTGGCTCGATTTCCTGCGCCAGCGTAATCGTTCGACGCAGTCCGAGCGCGCTTTGTATCAGCGCGCGGCGGACTATCATCTGGGGCCGGATCCGGTTCGCGTGCGCCGCATGCTGGAGCGGCCGTTCGGTTCGGTGCGCTGGAAGGACGATACGCCCGATCGCGCAGCGACCGAGGTGCTTCCTGTCGCGACGCCGGCCGGCAGCAGCGGTTAGAGCTTCTTATCTTGACGCGTTTTCCCGCCGCGAACCGGTGCTCACTTCACTCGAAAACGCTAGTCGCGCTATTGATTATTCTCGGCGAGAACTTTCGCGCAGGCCTTGCTGAGCTTCGAACGGTTTTCCTTGAGGCAGCTGAGCACGACCATGTCACCATCGTTCATCTTGGCGCGGCAGAAGCGCGAGACGTCGCGTGAGCAGGCCGACTGATTGGCTGATGTGTTACCGCCCTGCGCGAAAGCGGACGTTGCGATCAGCAGGAACGGGATGATCAAAAGTCGGGTCATGAAATGGGCCTCCCTAAAAATTGGCTATCTGATTCTATGGCGCGCAACGAAGTACGCGGGAATGGCGCAATGATGGCGAGCGTTCGGCGCCAAGTTTACGGATTGCGCGTTACGTCATTCAGGCGAAGCGTCGCCGCTTAACTTCGTGATCCCGAAATCACGAGATCGTCGCGATGGATCATTTCGGCGCGGCCGCTGATCCCAAGAATAATCATCACGTCCGGAGATGAGCGGCCTTTGATCTTCTCAGCATTGTCTGCGTCATAAGCCACGAGGCCGCGGCCAATTTCGTGCGTGTCCGGTCCACGCACGATAACGGCGTCGCCGCGTGCGAAGTCACCTTCCACCTTGATGACGCCGGCAGGCAGCAGACTCTTGCCGGCACGGAGTGCGGCGACCGCACCTGCATCAATGGTCAGCGTGCCTTTCGGTTCCAGCGATCCCGCAATCCAGCGTTTGCGCGCAGTGACGGGATTTGCAGGAGTCAGGAACCAGGTACACAGGCCGCCATCGGCGATCTTCTGCAGTGGATGCTCGACCTTGCCGGACGCGATGATCATATGCGTGCCCGCGGTGGTCGCGATCTTGGCAGCTTCGATCTTAGTGTACATGCCGCCGCGCGACAATTCGCTCTCGGCAGCGCCCGCCATGCCTTCGATCTCGGCAGTGACGCTGTCGACGATGGGAATCAGCTTCGCATCGGGATTGGCGCCGGGTGGTGCAGTGTAGAGCCCGTCGATATCCGACAATAGCACCAGCAGATCGGCGGATGCCATGGTCGCGACGCGCGCCGCGAGGCGATCATTGTCGCCATAGCGGATCTCGTTGGTCGCCACCGTGTCGTTCTCGTTGATGACCGGCACCGCGCGCCATTCCAGCAGTTTGCCGATGGTCGAGCGCGCATTGAGGTAACGACGACGTTCCTCGGTGTCCTGCAGCGTCACGAGAATCTGTCCGGCACCGATGCCGTGATGGCCCAGTACTTCCGACCAGATGCGCGCCAGCGCGATCTGCCCGACGGCAGCGGCGGCCTGGCTCTCTTCGAGTTTCAGCGGACCGCGCGGAAGCTTGAGGCGGCTGCGGCCGAGCGCGATCGAGCCTGATGAGACCACGAGGACGTCGCGACCGTCCGCATGCAGCTTGGCGATATCGGCGGCCAACGCCGCAAGCCATTTGGCCCTGACTTCGCCGGCCGCGGAATCGATCAGCAGCGACGAGCCAACCTTGACGACGATACGGCGAAAGTTCTTCAGCTCGGGGCGCGACATGATGTGGGCTTTGGCAGGACGTGTGATGCTTGGACGGACGTGAGAGGCAGATCAGCTCGTCGCCGGCGCCCATGGCGCAGACTGCGCTGCGCTCTTGGCCTTGTCCGACACCGGCGCCTCGCCGATCACTGCAACGAGCGCACGCAATGCGTCCGGCACGCCTTCGCCCGTTGCGCCCGAGATCAGCAGCGGCGTCTGCTTCGCAGCGCGCTTCAACCGGTCCTTCTGCTTCTTCAACTCGTCCGGCTCGACCGCATCGATCTTGTTGAGCGCGACGATCTCGACCTTGTTGGCAAGGTCGCCCTCATAGGCATCGAGTTCGGCGCGGACGGTCTTGTAGGCCTTGCCCGCATGTTCGCAGGTCGCATCGATCAGATGCAGCAGCACGCGGCAACGCTCGACATGGCCGAGGAAGCGATCGCCGAGGCCGGCGCCTTCATGCGCGCCCTCAATCAGGCCGGGAATGTCGGCCAGCACGAATTCGCGCGCGTCGACATCGACGACGCCGAGCTGCGGATGCAGCGTCGTGAACGGATAGTCCGCGATCTTCGGCCGCGCAGCGCTGACCTTGGAGAGGAATGTGGACTTGCCGGCATTGGGCAGTCCGACGAGGCCTGCGTCCGCAATCAGTTTCAGCCGCAGCCAGATCCAGCGCTCTTCGCCGGGCTGGCCGGGATTGGCATTGCGCGGTGCGCGGTTGGTCGATGACTTGAAGTGCGCATTGCCGAAGCCGCCATTGCCGCCCTCGGCCAGCACATAGGTCTCGCCGAGCTTGGTGAAGTCGTGGATCAGCGTCTCGCGATCCTCATCGATGATCTGCGTGCCGACCGGAACTTTGAGCGTGATCGGCTTGCCATTGGCGCCATGGCGGTCCTTGCCCATACCATTGGTGCCGCGCGGCGCCTTGAAGTGCTGCTGGTAGCGATAGTCGATCAGCGTGTTGAGGCCGTCGACCACTTCGATGATGACATCGCCGCCGCGGCCGCCATTGCCGCCGGAGGGACCGCCGAACTCGATATACTTCTCGCGGCGAAAGGCCACGCAGCCGTTTCCGCCGTCGCCGGAGCGAATGTAAACCTTGGCTTCATCGAGGAATTTCATAGCGTATCCGTATCGCAGGGGGGTGGTCGCGGCAACCACTTCGTCGCCGGAGCATCGTGAAAAGCCCTTATTTGGGGGCCTTGCTGCGCATCAGGTGACGTCCTAAACGACTCATCTTGCCGTTAACCAAGCGTGCGCATTCCGCGACTTCCTACAGGCTCATATAGGCATGTTTGCGACCATTTCGACCGCAGCCGACAATCGTGCCGCCCGGCTGGCCGGTATCGGCCTGATGCTCCTGGGCATCAGCATGTTCTCCTGCGGCGATGCGATCGGCAAATTCCTCGTCGGCACCTATTCGGTCGGGCAATTGATGCTGCTGCGGGCCTGCGCGGCGCTGGCGCTGCTGGCGCCGTCGATCTGGCGGCATCGTGCGGACTTCCTGCAGCTCGATCGGCCGGGTCTGCAGCTCATTCGCGTGGTGCTGTCGACACTGGAAGTCGCGGCGTTCTTCTGGGCGGCGGCCTATCTGCCGCTGGCGGATGTCATCACCTATTATTTGGCCTGTCCGATCTTCGTCACCGCGGGCTCCGCGATCTTTCTCCGCGAATCTGTCGGCTGGCGGCGTTGGAGCGCGATCTTCGTCGGCTTCTGCGGTGTACTGATCGCGCTGCAGCCCTCGGCGCAGACGGTGACATGGCCGGCGCTGATCGCGCTCGGCGGCAGCCTGTCCTTCGCCGCGCTGATGCTCATCACCCGCTCGCTGCGTTCCGCGCCCGACGTCGTGCTCGCGACGACCCAGTTTATCGGCACGTTTACTTTCGGCGCCGTATTCACCGCGTTCGGCTGGGTGACGCCCGATCTGCGCGATCTCGGCCTGTTCTTTCTGGCGGGCGTTGTCTCGGTCTGCGCGCTGCTCTGCGTCAATCGCTCGCTGAAGCTGGCGCCGGCGAGCACTGTGGTGCCGTATCAGTATTCGATGATCATCTGGGCGGTGATCTTCGGCTATCTCGTGTTCGGCGAATTGCCGTCGTGGGCCACGCTGATCGGTGCGGCGGTCATCATCGCAGCAGGGCTCTATATCTTCCTGCGCGAGCAGCAGCTCGGAAAGATCGCCGACGAAGTACCGCCAGCGGTGTGAACTTCTTTTCCCTCTCCCCCAGCGCAGCGAAGCTGCGCGCCGTGGGAGAGGGTGGATAGAACACGCGAAGCGGGTTCGAGACGGGAGAGGGAGAGCCATGGAACGAGAGCCTGTCCCCTCTCCCGCCTTCGCTTCGTTCAGGCACCCTCTCCCGCAGGGGGAGAGGGGAAGTAAGAGTCGTTCACCGTCGCGTCGACGTTCCCCAGTTCTTCAGCGAACTCCACACGCCCCTTGTCAGCTTGAAGCAGTCGACCGGTGTTGACGAGCCGATCGCTTCGAAGCGGTGCAGTTGAACACCACTCCACTGGAAGCCGCACTTCTCCAGGATGTTGCGCGACGACGGATTGGCGACGCGCGCACCCGAGATCAGGTGATCGATATCGAATTCGTCGAATGCGTAATCGATCGCGGCACGTGCGGCCTCGGTCGCAAAACCCTGGCCCCAGTGATCGACGCCGAGCCAGTAGCCGAGCTCCGGCGATTCGGCTTCGCGCCAGTCGATTCCGACCATGCCGATGGGACGACGATCGAGTTCGATCAGGAACACGCTGTCGCTTGCCGTGCCGCTCAGCGAATTGACGAAATCGACTGCGTGATCCTGCTGATACGGGAAGGGCAGGCGACGCGTCATCTCGGCGATGCGGCGATCATTGGCGAGAAGCGCGATGGCTTTTACGTCCGCGAGTGTCGGCTTGCGCAAGGCCAGCCGTTCGGTCTCGAGGACGCAGCCTCTGGTTTCTCTCAACGTCGGGGTCGGAATATCCTGCAACATCTCGGGCTCCTGTGTGCGCCCCGAAGCGACGCACCAAACGAAAAGGGGAGGCCGGTTTCCCGCCTCCCCTGGAGCCCAATTTTGGCGCTCCGCCGGTTCAACAGGACCCGGCGGACTCCAATGTGTCCACCGTTTATTCGGCCGCGGCTTCAGTAATCGGGAGTACCGATACGAAAGTGCGGCCGTTCGATTTGGCGCGAAACTCCACGTGGCCTTCGACCTTGGCGAACAGGGTATGGTCTGTGCCCATGCCGACATTAAGGCCGGGGTGCCAGGTGGTGCCGCGCTGACGCGCAATGATGTTGCCGGGAATCACGCGTTCGCCGCCGAACGCCTTCACGCCGAGGCGCTTGCCAGCCGAATCGCGGCCGTTGCGTGATGAACCGCCTGCTTTTTTATGAGCCATAGCCCGTCTCCGATCTCGATAAGTTCTAGATCAATTCCTTGAAGGAATTGTCTCACAGATTCTCAACTTTTCGCAGCGGCTTATTCCGCGGCGGGCTTTTTCTTCGCAGCCGGCTTCTTGGCTGCAGCAGGCTTGGCGGCGGCTGCCTTCGGAGCAGCGGCCTTCTTCGCCGGCGCCTTCTTGGCAGGAGCTTCGTCGCCATCGACCGGAGCGGTCACGACCGGCTTCTCACGCTTCGGACGAGGTCCGATCGTCGGCGCCTTGCCGTCGGCCAGGATCTCGGTGATGCGGATCATCGTGAGTTCGTCACGGTAGCCACGCTTGCGCTTCGAATTCTTGCGGCGGCGCTTCTTGAAAGAGATGACCTTGGGGCCGCGCTTGTGGTCGAGCACTTCGGCCGCAACCGACGCACCAGCCACCAAAGGCAGGCCGAGCACAGGCGTATCACCGCCCAGCACGAGAACTTCACCAAGCTGCACGATCGTTCCGACATCGCCGGCGATCTTGCCAATCTCGAGCACATCATCCGGAACGACGCGGTATTGCCGGCCGCCGGTTTTGATGACTGCGAACATCGTTATATTCCTTCGTGTTCGATCCCATCCTCGGATCAGATCCGGGACGGCTTCTTGTTCAGTCGATAAGGGTTCACCGCGACTTCCAGGAAGTCGCGCATCTTTGCGTTTTTGGTCGACGTTGCGACCCCACGCAAAAACAATCGGCGCCAAGCAAAGCTTGCGCCGAAGCGTGCTTTATAGAGGGTGAAGGCGGAGAGTCAAGGAAAGACGGGCGAAAAGCGAGCCAAAAACAGAGTCTTGGCGGAGAGTCGGTGTCTGCGATGGAGCGTACCATTTAACCTGCCGCCCCGTTTTTCGGGCGCCTGCCTTTAGTCGTCATGCCCGGGCAGCGCGAAGCGAGCTTCGCTGGATGACCCGGGCATCCATCTTCGGACGGAATGGCGGAAAGGTTGATGGCCGGGTCAGGTCCGGCCATGACGGAGTTTTGTTCTCCAAATCAGAGGCTTAGCCTCTCGGTCGCCCTCACGACGCCAGGCTGCGCATTTCCTTGATCAGGTCGGACTTGCCCTCAAAGCCGATGCCCGGGAGTTCCGGCATGGTGATGTGGCCATCAATCACCTTCACGCCATCCGGGAACCCGCCATAGGGCTGGAACAGGTCCGGATAGGACTCATTGCCGCCGAGGCCGAGGCCGGCCGCGATGTTGAGCGACATCTGGTGACCGCCATGGGGGATGCAGCGGCGCCAGGACCAGCCGTAGCTCTTCAGCATTTCGAGCGTGCGGAGATATTCGACGAGGCCGTAAGACAGCGCGCAGTCGAACTGCAGCCAGTCGCGGTCCGAGCGCATGCCGCCATAGCGGATCAGGTTGCGCGCGTCCTGCATCGAGAACAGGTTCTCGCCGGTGGCCATCGGACCGGGATAATGCTCGGCGAGCTTCGCCTGCAGTTCGTAGTCGAGCGGATCGCCGGCTTCCTCGTACCAGAACAGGTCGTATTCGCGCAGTGCCTTGGCATAGGCGACGGCCGTATCGAGATCGAAGCGGCCATTGGCGTCGACAGCGAGTTTGGCCCCTGCTGGAAGCAGTTTCAGCACATGCTCGATGCGCTTGCAGTCATCGGCGAGCGGCGCGCCGCCGATTTTCATCTTCACGACATTGTAGCCGCGATCGAGATAGCCCTTCATTTCCGAGGCGAGGCCTTCAAGACCCTTGCCGGGATAATAGTAACCGCCCGCGGCATAGACGAAGACCTTCGGGTCAGCGGTGGTGCCATAGCGTTCGGCGAGCAAACGGAACAGCGGCTTGCCCGCGATCTTGGCGACCGCATCCCATACCGCCATGTCGATGGTGCCGATCGCGACCGAGCGCTCGCCGTGGCCGCCCGGCTTCTCGTTGGTAAACATGGTGGCCCACACCTTGTGCGGGTCGATATTGTTGCCTGAGGCGTCGATCAGGCTGTCGGGCTTGGCTTCTAAAATGCGCGGCGCGAAGCGCTCGCGGATCAGGCCGCCCTGACCGTAGCGGCCGTTGGAGTTGAAGCCGTAGCCAATCACCGGCTTGCCGTCGCGGATCACGTCGGTGATCACGGCGACCAGGCTCAGCGTCATTTTGCTGAAGTCGATGAAGGCGTTAGCGATAGGGGAGGCAATCGGGGCGGTACGCTCCCGGATGTCGACGATGCGCATGAGGCGCTCCTGCGGCTGGGGTGAGACGGGCTTGCGGAGAGGCATACGCCTCTCTTAGCCATCTCTGAAATGGTCATTTTTCATCTAAGAAGTTCCAAGATAAGATGGCTGGTACCATCCCGGACGTCCCATGCAAAGTTTCGATCCAATTTCACTCCGCCTGTTCATCGCTGTCTGCGAGGAGCGCAATATCGCCAATGCCGCGAAGCGCGAGGCCATCGTGCCTTCGGCGGTGAGCAAGCGCATCAGTCAGATGGAGCAGGAAGCCGGCGTGCAGTTGCTCGAACGCGGTCGCCGCGGCGTCACGGTGACGGCGGCCGGTGAAGCGCTGTGTCGCTATGCACGGGAGTCGTTGCAATTGCTCGACCGGATGCAGGCCGAACTCGGCGCCTTCGCCGATGGCGTGCAGGGCCACGTACGGGTGTTTGCCTCGAAGTCAGCGGTGGCCCAGGTGCTGCCGGAAGACATCAGCCTGTTCGCCAAGCGCTATCGCGACGTGCGCGTCAGTCTGGAAGAGCGCGAGATCTGGGAGGTCGTCCGCGGAGTCGAGGAAGGGCGCGCCGATATCGGCGTCTGCTGGGATGCGGTTGACCTGCGCGGTCTCAGGACGTTTCCCTATCATCGCGATCAGCTCGCCGTGGTGGTGCATCCCGATCATCCGCTTGCGAAACGCACGTCAGTATCGTTCGAGGACACGATCGACTTCGAACATGTCGACATCGTCGCGCGCAGCATCATGCAGACTATGCAGCGCAGTGTCGCAGCTGCGGCCGGCAAGCAGATGCGCTACCGCATTCAGGTCTCCACGGTAGACGCCGCCTATCGCATTGTCGCGGCGCAACTGGCCGTCGCGATCATTCCGCAGGAGGAAGCGTCTACCATCCAGCAAACGTTGGGGCTGAAAGTCATCCCGCTCAGCAATGACTGGGCGAAGCGGCAATTCGTCGTCGCCGTGCGCGACAAGGGCCTGAGTCGGCCGGCGCAATTGCTGCTGGAAAGCCTGAAGCAAAGCGCGAGCGAATGAGCATTCGCCTGCTGCAGTGTCCTGCGTGATCTTGAAGATGAATCACGCAGTCGGTGTCACGAAGCTCGCCGGCTTGCCCGGTGGTTGCGCCGGTTAGCGGCTCACGCGGGCATCGGCGACGGCACGCTGAAACAGCGCAGTCATCGCCTCCGAGATGCCCAGGGTCGGGCTGATTTCAAAGTAGAAGCCCGGCGAAGCACAGCTCTGCATGTTGATGGCGATCTGGCTGTTGGGCGAAGGTCCGTAAGGACCAGCGTTGAATGGCGCGATCCAGCTATTGTACCAGTCATTGGTCGGAAGTGCGAGGTAGGTCGTATAGAGCACGGCAATCTTGATGCCGCGATTCTTCAACGTGGTGCAAAGCGCCGGATTGATCGGCGACTGGCATCGTGCACCATTCGTTGGCTTCAGGCAGTTGCTTGGATTGTATTCGTCAGCCACGCCATCGGATACGAAGAAGAGATATTTGAGCGGTGCACCGGCCGTACCGGCGCCGGGGGTGCTGATCGCGCTGTTGATCGCCGGGAATATGGCGCTGTAGCCGGTGTCCTGATCGTTGTTGTCGTTCTGGCCGTTCACCGTCATCAAGTCGATGTTTCCCGCCGCCGTCTTCGCACTCGAGAGGCTGGATGACAATGTGAACAGGGCTCTCAAACCGGACGTCGAGGCGGCCGCGCCGAAGTCGTAGATCGCCATGCGGAACTGGTTGGAATAGGTCTGCGTACTGGCCGCGGTATCCATCAACTTCTGGGTGGCCGTACGCAGCACGTCGATGCGCGTGATCACGCCAAGGTTCTTGGCGAGATTGTAGTAGTTGTTGGTGTTCTTGAGGTCGTGGCAGGCAAAGGCGCATTTGTCCGACGTGTTATTGACCATCTTATCCACGTCGGTCGGTGTTGCGCCGACGCCCATGGATGGCGAATTGTCGAGCAGCAGGTAGAAATCGATGTAATTCGGCATCGTTGCCGTCGCGACAGAACTGCCGGTGACGGTCATCTTGGAAAAGCCCATGACGGATGTAAGACTGGTCGGCACATCCGCCGAGAATTGCATAGTGGCCGTCACGACGCCGTTGGCGCGATTGACGGTCGCTGTCGTGCTGGTCAGTGTGAAACCGGTCCTGCCTGACGTGTTGCCCTTGAAAATATTGATTGCGTCGACGTCGCCCCCGGGGACGGCACCGTCCGCCGCCATCGAACCTGCGGTAATGAATGCAGCAGACTTCTGCACGATGGAGCCGACGCTGGCAGTATCAAGGGCGGCTTGCAGTTGAGATCTGATCTGTAGTGCACGCGTATAGTCGACCGCGGCGCCCACCATGGAAATAAGGGGGATGCATGTGATCGCGAATATGATCGCGACATTGCCGCGCCGGTCGCGGCGAAAACGATCGGTTAGCCCAAGGAACGATAGCCCGAGGAATGACTTCAGCATGAATACGCACCCGTATGAATGCGGAGATAATTACCTGAGCTGATAAATTTACTGTTAGGTCGATCGCAGAAAGGTAGTGGCTTGGGTTGCTGCCCTGTTGGTTAGTTAAGGATGTTCTACCGGTTTCATTGAAACCGGCTCGCGGGACCGACGCAAAAGGGGAGCGGTACGATCATCCCGGCGGGGCGATGAAACAAACCGGCTCCCGGGGCATTGTCATGCGGTTCTAGTCTGGCAGGGGCAATATGGCTGAAGACACAATGACGACCGTAGGCATCGGCAATCACGGTGCCAAGCGGCTGCCGTCCGTTGATGTGGACACGTTCAACATCGAGCTGAAGGACGACAACGGCTTTCTCGGTGACCGCGCCAGCAAGGGCGCTTTTCAGCGCATACTGGATGATCTCAGAAAGCCATTGAAGAAAAACGGCGACGATCCGCTCGGCAAAAAGGCTGCCAACGAGATCAGTAAATCCAGCCTCGACGAAATCCTGCTTGGCGACGATGTGGCCGCGGCTGCACTCGTCCATGGTGCGATCGAAGAATTCGCGCGGGAGCTGGCTTATGTCACGCAGCGCTTCTTCAAGACGAAGGCCTGGGCAGATACGGAATGCATCGTGGTCGGCGGCGGTTTCCGCCAGAGTCGTGTCGGGGAACTTGTTATTGCGCGCACGGACATCATCCTCAAGGCCGAGGATCTCAAGGTTGCGTTGGTGCCGATCCGGTTTCATCCAGATGAAGCCGGCCTGATCGGTTGCCTGCATCTGGCGCCGTCATGGATTTTCGAAGGTTACGACAGCATTCTGGCGGTCGACATCGGCGGCTCCAACATCCGTTGTGGCGTGGTCGAAACCGCATGGAAGAAATCGAAGGATCTCTCCAAGGCCGCGGTATGGAAGTCCGATCTCTGGAAACATGCCGATGATGAGCCGACGCGTGAAGGCGCCGTCAAGCGGTTAGTGAAGATGCTGAAGGATCTGATCTCCGCCGCCGACAATGAAGGCCTCAAGCTGGCGCCGTTCATCGGCATCTCATGCCCGGGGGTGATCAACGAAGACGGCACCATCGCGAAGGGAGCGCAGAATCTTCCGGGTAATTGGGAAAGCAGCAAGTTCAACCTGCCGGCCTTGCTCGCCGAAGGCATTCCCACAATCGGGGATCACGATACTGCGGTGCTCATGCACAATGACGGCGTTGTCCAAGGCCTCAGTGAAGTCCCTTTCATGCAGGACTTCGAACGCTGGGGCGTGCTGACGATCGGAACGGGGCTGGGCAATGCTCGCTTCACCAACCGCAAGAAAGAGAAGGACGACAAGAAGGCGAAGAAAGACAAGGATTGAGCAGGACCATTGAGCGTCCCGGTGCCGCCTCGGCCAATGGCCGAGTGCATGCATCCGTCGGCGAATCATCCTGGCGCCGCCATGGCTCGTCATGTCGCGCGTCCAACCATAGCGTGCGTTGCCGCTGCGAATCTGCAACGAAAAGGCTGGCTTTCTAGTCCACGCGCCAGCTAGAGCCAGCTTTTGCGGCTCTGCGGGCAATTGGGTGCGGATTTTCCGCTCTGCCCGTCTTGTCTGGCCCGCCATCCTCGCCTAGAACTCCGCGCAACCACCCACGGGCGACCGTGGGTCTTGGCGCCTTGGAGAGGTGGCAGAGTGGTTGATTGTACCGCACTCGAAATGCGGCATGGGTGCAAGCCCATCGGGGGTTCGAATCCCCCCCTCTCCGCCAGCCAGATGAAAATCGCAATGAAATCAATGGGTCATTGGAAGTAATAGGCTTTCTGCCACCCGTTTGGTCGTGGCTATTGTTGGTTCCGGCGAGGCGCGCCGGACGATCTCCGCGAGTTTGTCGGTCAACGCGAAGAGCGGCTTAGCCTCGGTACCCGAGATCCAGTCGAGGCAAAGTGACTCCACGCCTTGAAGCTTTTCGAGATTGAAGAGCGTAGTCGAACCTCCGGCAAAGCCAGCGCCCGCTCGCCTCCATCAGGCCCGCGGGCCCGCCGCCGATGATGCAGTCATAGTGCTCAGCCATGACGATACCGAACCAGCTCAGCAAAAATCATGGAGCGGCGCACACTGCGCCTCGCGTTGCCGTCATTGAGCGTCAAGCTTACGAAACATCACGAGCGCATCAACATATTCGTCAGTCGGAAGCCGAAAAGCCTCAGGCAGCCGTCCGACGATCTCAAAACCAAGCGTAGTCCAGAGTCTCACCGCACGCACATTGCTGCTCACGACGCAGTTGAATTGCATGGCGCGAAATCCGGAGCTTCTGGCATAGTCGAGCGAGTGTAGGCACATATTGCGGGCCACACCGCCGCCTTGCGCGCTCGCCAGCGTCATGTAGCCGCAATTGGCCACGTGGCTGCCGCCGCCGTCCTGGTTGGCGCGCACATAATAAGATCCCACGATCTGACCTTGGCGCACGGCAACGAAGGTTCGTTTATCCGGACCGTGCCAGTAGGACAAAGCATCGTCCTTCGTCATCAGGGGGTCCAGGGCGTAGGTCGTACCTGCACGGATGGTCGGCTCGATGACCGACCAGATGTCTGCCCGGTCTGCCGGCTCAGCCGGGCGAATGATCAGGTCGTCGGAGTGTATGACCATAACAAGTGCCGCCTAAGCCAGACTGAATATACGCCGACCTTCGCCGGCATCTTGCCCGTGGGATTGACCGATTATTCTGCGGCGTTCCTCGGACGGGTTGGTATTGAAGGCGGCCTTGAACGCCTTGCTGAGATGCGAACCGTCGACGAAGCCGGTTTCAGCGGCGATTGCGGCCAGCGATAGGTCGGTCTTCAACATCCACCGTGCATGTTTCAGGCGCAGCCGCAGATATGTCGCCTGCGGAGACTGGCCGGTTTCCTCTTTGAAAAGGCGCTCCAGTTGCCGCGTGCTCAGACTGACCTTGCCGGCCAGTCGCGCGACAGACAGCGGCGCTGATAGGTTCTGCTCCATCATTAACAGCGCGCGCGAGATCCGTCCGTCGGTCTCGGCAAATTCGGTCGGCGGCGCCGATTGAGCCGAAGATCCGGGTTTCATGCGATCGATCAACATGATGTGGAGCGCCTTCTGCGCGCTCGACAGGCCCATGCGTTGTTCCACAATATGGGCGGCGAGGTAGGCAACGCCCATGCCGCCCGAACACGTGATGCGGTTGCCGTCGATGACGAAGAGCTGGTCGGCCACCGGGAGTGTCTCGCCGAATTCCTCCAGGAAATCGCGATAGTGGTACCAGCTGATGCAGCACTTTTTCTGGTTGAGAAGGCCTAGACGCCACAGCACGAAACTGCCGGTGCAGACGCCGATCAGATCGACCTTGGTGTTCGCAGCCTCCAGCAGATAGCGCTTGATCTTGTCATCGATCTGCGGGCCCTGATGCAGCAGGCCACCCACGACGACGACATAATCGAGCTCGCGCGGATCGAGGAACCGGGAATTCGGATACATCAGCAGACCGCAACTCGAACGGATCGGCTCGTCGGTGTCGGCCATGATGTGCCACTGGCAGCGGATCGGCCGACTGTTGTCGCCTTCGTCGGCGGCGAGACGCAGCACGTCCACGAAGCTGGCCAACGCAGTCAGCGTGAAATTCTTGGTCAGAATAAAGCCAACGCGCAGCGGACGGACCTTTGGTTGCATCACCCCTGCCTTCGCATTCACCATATGGTCGAATGGCAATCCGGGTGATCGCCGCGAGACGATGCTCCAAAACGGACCCATGTCGCATCATTACATACCTCCAGCGCGCCGGGGCAGGCATTTGCGACGGACTGATCCTAAAAATACATTGCCGCGCGCGCAAGGGCGGCGAAGCGTCTCGCCTGGTGCGCGACGTTCGGGGCGTCGGCTGGGAACCGAGAAGCCCCAGATTGTTGCCGCTAGATCAGGTCGGCCGGTGCGGCGCAGGAGGGTCAGCCGGCGGACGGCGGCTCTTCTGGCGTCGCGAACTGCGCTTCGCGGCCGATCGCAGCAAGAAATGCGTCGAGTGCACCGACCGACAGCGATGTCGTGCGGCTGTTGATGACGGGGTGGCAATTGATGCGCTCCGCCGACCGCAAGCGCGCATCGATGACGGGAGTGACCGCCTGATTGGCATCGTTATAGAGCGCCAGAATCGAGACCGATCCCGGTTCGATCCCAAGCAATTCCTTCAGGGCTTCCGCGCTTCCAAATGACAGCCCGCCCTTGGCGCCGATCGTCTTTGCCAGCGACTTCAGGTGAACGGTCGCGGCTTCGTCGGTGACGAACAGGAAGAACCGTTTCTTGCCGTCGCGGAGGAACAGGTTCTTGGTGTGAATGCCGGGAATGTCGCCGCGTAGCGCACGCGACTCTTCCACCGTATGCACGGGCGGGTGTTCGAACGTCTCCACCACGATCGACTTGTCTTTGAGATACTGAAGAATCTCGTCGCTGCGTTCGATGCTCATTCTGCGTGTCCTTGATCGTCGGTGGCGGGACTGCGCGCGCCCGGGGCATGCCGTCCTGTCTACATGGCAGCGATCCGTGTCGCATGGATACGTCGCGAATTCGAGACCCTGGCGAGCGAAGCCGGGCGGCTTGTCGCAAATCTACGTGTTTCGTGTCGGGGCTTTGCAAACCTGCGGCGTTCCGATGTCGCTCTGATCCAACATGATTGGCGGGCTGATGCTGGCCGCGAAGCGGCAGCGAGTTGTAGGCTCCGTCCAATCACAACGTGGACAGCCATGCAGAAATTTTCAGCGCTTTCATTACTACGGGCAGGGCTGACCGGTCATGCCGGCTGGCAGCGACAGTGGCGTTCGCCTGAACCGAAGTCGGGCTATGACGTCATCATCGTCGGTGGTGGTGGCCACGGGCTTGCAACGGCTTACTACCTGGCTAGCCGCTACGGCGTCAAAAACGTTGCCGTTCTCGAAAAGGGCTGGATCGGCGGCGGCAATACCGGCCGCAACACCACGATCATTCGTTCGAACTATCTGTTCGATGAAAGCGCCGGGATCTACGAGCACGCCCTCAAACTGTGGGAAGGGCTGTCGCAGGAACTGAACTACAATGTCATGTACTCACCACGCGGCGTCTTGATGTTGGCGCACAACATTCACGATGTGCAGAGCTTCAAGCGACACGTGCATGCCAACCGTCTCAACGGCATCGACAATGAATGGCTGTCGCCGGAGGAATGCAAAGAATTCTGTCCGCCACTGAATGTCGGTGGGTCCATGCGCTATCCGATCCTCGGCGGCGCGCTGCAGCGCCGCGGTGGCACGGCGCGCCACGACGCTGTGGCCTGGGGCTATGCCCGCGCTGCTGACGCGCTCGGCGTGGATATTATCGAGAATTGCGAAGTCACCGGCATCCGCCGCGCGCCGACCGGCGAGGTGGTCGGCGTCGATACGACGCGCGGCAGCATCAATGCAAAGCGCATCGGCGTCGTCGCCGCCGGCAATACCAGCACGGTGATGAACATGGCCGGCGTGCGTCTGCCGCTGGAAAGCTTCCCGCTGCAGGCGCTGGTCAGCGAGCCGGTCAAGCCGATCTTCCCCTGCGTGGTGATGTCGAACACGATCCACGCCTATATCTCGCAGTCGGACAAAGGCGAGATGGTGATCGGGGCGGGAACGGATGTCTACACGTCCTATACGCAGCGTGGCGGCCTGCACATCGTCAATCATACGCTGGATGCGATCTGCGAACTGGTGCCGGCGTTTCGGCGCCTGCGCATGCTGCGCAACTGGGGCGGCATCGTCGACGTCACGCCGGATCGCTCGCCGATCGTGGCGAAGACGCCGGTATCCGGGCTGTACGTCAATTGCGGCTGGGGCACCGGCGGCTTCAAGGCGACGCCGGGATCGGGCGAGGTGTTCGCCAGCACGATCGCCAAGGATGAGCCGAACAAGATCAATGCGCCGTTCACCATCGAGCGATTCCGCGATGGCGCCGTGATCGACGAAGCGGCTGCGGCCGCCGTGGCGCATTGATAGCGGGGAAAACGAGATGCTCTTGATCAATTGCCCCTATTGCGGGCCGCGCCCGGAGGCCGAATTCGCCAATGGCGGGCAGGCGCATATCGCCCGCCCGGCCGACCCGATGAGCCTCACTGACGACGAGTGGGCCGCCTATCTCTATATGCGCGACAATACCAAGGGGCTGCATCACGAGCGTTGGCGGCACGCCAATGGCTGCGGCCGTTTCTTCAATGCCAGCCGCGACACGACCACGGACGTCATCAAGCGCACCTATCGCATGGGCGAGCGCCCCGAAGCCGAACATCAGGGTGCCAAGCCATGACGGGTACGTATCGCGTGCGGCGCGGCGACGTCGCTGAAAGCCGCAACGCAGTTCATTTCACGTTCGACGGAAAGTCGTATCAGGGTCTGGCCGGCGACACGCTGGCCTCCGCGTTGATCGCCAATGGCGTGCATTTGGTCGGGCGTTCGTTCAAGTATCATCGGCCGCGCGGCTTCGTCTCCGCCGGCTCGGAAGAGCCGAATGCGCTGGTCGGTGTCGGCGCGACCCAGTCGCGCTATACACCGAACCTGCTCGCGACCCAGGTCGAGATCTATGACGGGCTGGTGGCCGAAAGCCAGAATCGCTGGCCGTCGCTGGAGACCGATGCCGGTTTCCTCAACGAATATTTCTCAGCCTTCCTGCCGGCGGGTTTCTACTACAAGACCTTCATGTGGCCGCGCACGGCCTGGAAGAAGCTCTATGAGCCGGTGATCCGGCGGATGGCGGGTCTCGGCAAGGCGCCAGCCGAGCCGGATGCCGATCGCTATACGCAGGTGTTTGCGCATTGCGACGTGCTGATCGTCGGCGCCGGACCTGCGGGTCTTGCCGCAGCGCTCGAAGCCAGCAACAGCGATGCCACCGTGATCCTGTGCGACGAGCAGGCAGAGATGGGCGGCTCGCTGCTGTCTGATCGTTCGGCATCGATCGACGGCATGCAGGCCGCCGACTGGGCGCGCGCGGCGCTCGATGAATTGCGCAAGCGCCCCAACGTGAAGCTGATGTCGCGTACGACGGCGTTCGGCTGGTACCCGCACAATTTTGTCGGTCTCAACGAGCGCGTCACCGACCACCTCAGCAATCCCGCGACGAACCAGCCGCGTGAGCGGCTCTGGCAGGTCAGGGCTAAGGAAGTCGTGCTGGCCGCCGGCGCGATCGAGCGGCCGCTCGTCTTCACCGACAATGACCGGCCGGGCATCATGCTGGCCGGTGCTGCCCGGACCTATGTGAATCGGTACGGCGTGGTGCCGGGCAAGCAGGTGGTCGTATTCACCGCCTGCGACAGCGCCTATCGCGCGGCGCTGGACCTCAAGGCAGCCGGTGCCAGGATCCAGGTGATCGTGGATCTGCGCAAGAGCGTGTCGGGCTATTGGGTCGACAAGGCACGCGCCGAAGGCATCAAGGTTCGCTCCGACAGCATCGTTCGCGGCACGTCGGGCTGGCTGCGGGTAAAGTCGGCGCAGATCTCCAACGCGCAAGGCGGCGATGCCGAGACGGTGGCTTGCGATCTTATCCTGATGTCCGGCGGGTTCACGCCGTCGGTGCATCTGTTCTCGCAGAGCCGCGGCAAGCTCAGCTACAGCGAAGAGCTGCGGGCCTATGTGCCTGGCGAGTCTGTCGAGCGTGAGCGGTCGGTCGGGGCGTGCAAGGGACTGTTCGCGCTCGAAAGCGTCATCGAAAGCGGCGCCAAGGGTGGTCGGGACGCTGCGGCCAAGGCCGGCTTCCCCCCGCACGGCGAGCGCAGCTATGCGGTCTCCGCGCAGTCGGTGGGTGCCGATGCGTTCATCGGCTCCGTGATGACCGATCATCAGGCGGAAAAGCGGGCCTGGGTCGATTTCCAGAACGACGTGACGGCCAAGGATGTCCGGCTCGCGACCCGCGAAGGGTTCCGATCGATCGAGCACGTCAAGCGCTATACGACCACCGGCATGGCCACCGACCAGGGCAAGCTGTCCAACATGAACGCCCTCGGCGTCGTCTCGAAGCAGATCGACGTCGCTGTGCCGAAGGTCGGCCTGACCACGTTCCGGCCGCCTTATACGCCGACGACCTTCGGATCCTTTGCCGGCCAATCGCGTGGTGATCTGTTCGATCCCGTGCGCAAGACCAGCATCCATGCATGGGCCGAAGCCCAGGGCGCACGGTTCGAGGATGTCGGCGTCTGGAAGCGCGCCTGGTATTTCCCGCAGGTCGGCGAGGACATGCATGCTGCCGTCGCGCGCGAATGCAAGGCGACGCGCGAGTCGGTCGGCATCTTCGATGCCTCAACGCTCGGCAAGATCGAGATCGTCGGCAAGGACGCTGCCGAATTCATGAATCGCATGTACACCAATGCCTGGACCAAGCTGGAGCCCGGTCGGCTGCGCTATGGCGTGATGCTGCGCGAAGACGGCTTCATCATGGATGACGGCGTCGTCGGCCGCATGGCGACGGATCGTTTCCATGTCACCACGACGACCGGCGGCGCGGCCCGCGTGCTGTCCATGATGGAGGACTACCTCCAGACCGAATGGCCGGACCTCGAAGTGTGGCTCACCTCGACCACCGAGCAGTGGTCGGTCATTGCCTTGCAGGGACCGAATGCGCGCAAGGTGCTGGAGCCGCTGGTCGATGGCATCGATCTGTCGGCCGATGCCATGCCGCATATGAGCGTCCGCGAAGGACGCATCTGCGGTGTGCCGACGCGGCTGTTCCGCGTGTCGTTCACCGGCGAACTGGGTTTCGAGGTCAATGTTCCCGCCGGCTATGGCCGGGCGGTCTGGGAAGCGATTTTTGCGGCGGGCAAGCCCTACGGGATCACGCCCTACGGCACCGAGACCATGCATGTGCTGCGCGCGGAGAAGGGCTATATCATTGTCGGTCAGGAAACCGACGGCACGGTGACGCCCGATGACGCCGGCCTCGGCTGGGCTGTCGGCAAGGCGAAGCGGGATTTCGTCGGCAAGCGCTCGCTGTCGCGGCCGGCGCTGGTCAGGGAAGACCGCAAGCAACTGGTCGGGTTGCTGACGACGGATCCCAAGGTGGTTCTCGAAGAGGGCGCCCAGATCGTGCTCGATCCGACCCATCCGATCCCGGTGCCGATGATCGGTCATATCACCTCCTCCTACTGGAGCGCGACGCTGAACCGTTCGATCGCGCTGGCACTCGTTCGCGGCGGCCGCTCGCGGATGGGTGAGGAGCTCTCGATCCCGATGCCGGATGGCGTGATCAAGGCGAAAGTCGTCGACTCGATATTGTTCGATCCGAAGGGGGAACGTTTGAATGCTTAGTCCTGCGATCATGCGTTCGAACGCGTTGTCCCCAATGCAGTCATCCGGCACGACTGCTGCGTCCACCACGTCGCTCTCGGTTCTTCCCGATGCGGCGAAGCTGGTGTTTCGCGGCAAGACCGAGGCGATCGAGGCTGCCGGGGCGCATTTTGGCGTCAAACCGAGCCTTGAGGCCTGCCGCTTCGCGGCTGTCGGCGGCCGGTCGGTCTATTGGTTGGGGCCGGACGAATGGCTGTTCCAGGCGGTGAACGAGAATCCGATCGAGGTATTTGGCGGGATGTCGGCAGCGCTGCAGGGGCAGGCCTGCTCGCTGGTGGATGTCAGCCATCGTTCGGATGGCATCGCGGTTGCAGGTCCAACGGCGGCGCTGGTGCTCAACCATGGCTGCCCGCTGGATCTGTCCCTCAAGGCGTTCCCGGTCGGGATGTGCACGCGCACGGTGCTGGGCAAGGCATCACTTCTGCTGTCACGTTCTGAAGAGCACGTGTTCCACGTGGATGTATGGCGTTCGTTTGCGCCCTATGTCTGGCAATTCCTCGACGAAGCGCGAAGCCTGTCCTAGCAGCCCGGCTGCGCCCTGGAGACCGCGCGATGATTGGAACGTTCGATCTCTTCAAGATAGGCATCGGGCCGTCGTCATCGCATACGATGGGACCGATGAAGGCCGCGGCGCTGTTTGCCAGCCAGCTTGCGGAGCGCGGTCTGCTGAAGGATCTCGCGCGCGTGAAGGTCGAGCTGTTCGGCTCGCTGGCCTGGACCGGTCGCGGTCATGGCACCGACAAGGCGGTCGTTCTCGGTCTTGCCGGCAAGTTTCCCGAAACGATCGATCCGGAAGAAGCGGAGACGCTGGTCGATGGCGCCCGCGCGGCGGGCACGCTGCGGGTGGCCGAGCGGCGCAATGTCCCGTTCGACTTCGCCAATGACATCATCTTCGACGGTGTGACCGAGCCGCCAAACCATCCGAATACGCTGGCGCTCTCCGCCTTTAATGCGGCCGGTCATGTCCTTCACGGTGAACGCTGGTGCTCCGTCGGCGGCGGCTTTGTCGTTCCGGAAGCGCAGGTCGGCGTCGTCGGCATTGTCGAGGACGTTCCCGTCCCGCATCCTTTCAGGTCGGGCAAGCAGTTGCTCGAGATCGGTGCGAAAACCGGTCTGTCGATTGCGCAGATCGTCATGGCCAACGAGATGTCGTCGCTCCCGGCGGACGAGATCGAGCAGCGGCTCGATCGCATCATCCAGGTGATGATGGACTGCATCGATCGCGGCATGACCAAAGAGGGGCAGCTGCCGGGCGGGCTGAACGTCAAGCGCCGCGCGCCTTCGCTGCATCGGCGTCTTGTCGCCGCTGCAAGTTCGAACAGCCGCGCCCAGCATGAGGTGATGGATTGGGTCAGCCTGTATGCGATCGCGGTCAACGAGGAGAATGCGGCCGGCAGCAAGGTGGTGACGGCACCGACCAACGGCGCGGCGGGCATCATCCCGGCCACGCTTCGCTATTTCCGCGACCATTGCCGCGAGGCGTCACCTGAAAACATGCGCGTGTTCCTGCTGACTGCCGCCGCTATCGGCGCGCTGTTCAAAATGAATGCGTCGATCTCCGGCGCGGAAGTCGGCTGCCAGGGCGAGGTCGGCTCGGCCTGTTCGATGGCGGCGGCGGGACTTGCGGCGGTGCTCGGCGGCACCAATGAGCAGATCGAGAACGCGGCCGAGATCGGCATGGAGCACCACCTCGGCATGACCTGCGATCCGATCGGCGGGCTGGTGCAGGTGCCATGCATCGAGCGCAACGCCTTTGGTGCCGTGAAAGCGATCAATGCGGCGTCGCTCGCGTTGCAGGGCGACGGCACCCATGTGGTGCCGCTCGACAAGGTGATTGCGACGATGCGCGAGACCGGGCGCGACATGCAATCGAAATACAAGGAGACCTCACTGGGAGGTCTCGCTGTCAATCTGGCAGAATGTTGAGGGAAGACCATGACCCAAGCCGAACGCGAGGCATTCTTCACGACCGATCTCGCCCAAGCAGACCCAACCATCTCGTCGTCGCTGGCCGGAGAGCTCGGCAGGCAGCGTGACGAGATCGAGCTGATCGCATCCGAGAACATCGTATCGCGTGCAGTGCTGCAGGCGCAGGGCTCGGTGCTGACCAACAAATATGCCGAAGGCTATCCCGGCCGGCGCTACTATGGCGGCTGTCATTTCGCCGACGAAGTCGAGGAGGTGGCGATCGAGCGCGCCAAGACGCTGTTCGGCTGCAGCTATGCCAATGTGCAGCCGAATTCCGGCAGCCAGGCCAATCAGGCCGTCTTCATGGCGCTGATGAAACCTGGCGACACCTTCATGGGTCTGGATCTCGCCGCAGGCGGTCACCTCACGCATGGCGCCAAGCCGAACATGTCGGGCAAGTGGTTCAACGTCGTCAGCTATGGCGTTCGTCGCGACGACTGCACCATCGACATGGAGCAGCTTGAGAAGCTGGCAGTGGAGCACAAGCCGAAGGTGATCGTCGCCGGCGGCTCGGCCTATTCGCGGTTCTGGGATTTTGCAACGTTCCGCCGCATCGCGGATGCGGTCGGTGCCTACCTGTTCGTCGACATGGCGCATTTTGCCGGTCTCGTCGCCGGCGGTGCCCATCCGTCGCCGTTCCCGCATGCGCATGTCGTGACCTCGACCACCCACAAGACGTTGCGCGGCCCGCGCGGCGGCCTGATCCTGACCAATGACGAGGACATCGCCAAGAAGATCAATTCGGCGATCTTCCCGGGATTGCAGGGCGGGCCGCTGATGCATGTCATCGCCGCCAAGGCCGTGTCGTTCGGCGAAGCGCTGCAACCATCGTTCCGTCAATATGCGGCCGACGTCGTCGCCAATGCGCACGCGCTGGCGGACACGCTCTCAAAGGCCGGCTATCCGATCGTCACCGGTGGCACCGACAATCACCTGATGCTGGTCGATGTCCGGCCGAAGAACCTGAACGGCAAGCTCGCCGAGGCGGCGCTCGGGCGGGCGAACATCACCTGCAACAAGAACGGTATCCCGTTCGATCCGGAGAAGCCGACCATCACGTCGGGCATCCGGCTCGGCTCGCCGGCCGCGACGTCGCGCGGTTTTGGCGTCGGTGAATTCGAAGAAGTAGGCAAGCTCATTGCCACCGTCCTGGATGCGAATTCCGGCGCGCCAGACCAGGGAGCGCCGGAGGTCGAGGCAAAAGCACGTGGCCGTGTCGCCGAGCTGGTTGCGTCGTTCCCGATCTATCGGTCCTGATTAGGCCGCTTGATGGAGCGTGTGGGAGAGGGGCAGGCGGACGGGATATTCATCCAAGGGCTGAATGTTCACGCGCGCCAGCGCGGTGCGCGTCACCGTCCACAAGCCGCAGGTGCCGATCACGGCGATCTTTGAAGGTGTCGGCATAGAGCTGACGCGATACCGCGCCGACAGGCATCGTCAGATCGCGTGATGCAGGCGTCCGCGGATTCCGCTGCACGGCAGCCACACCGACATGTTTCCAGCCCATGGCGATCGTAGCCACACGGTCGATCCCACCACCGAGACAAGCAAAATGACGAAGAAGAGCTGGATACTCACCTTCTATTGCCAGGATCGCCCGCGCATCGTGTCGACCGTCGCGACGGCGATTTCCGATGTCGACAGCAACATCCTGGAAAGCGCGCAGTTCTGGGACAGGACGACCAACCGCCTGTTCATGCGCATTGCTTTCGAGGCGCCGGATTCGATCAGCCGGAAGACTCTGGAATCGGTGCTCAATCCGGTGTTGTCGCGGTTTGAGATGAGCGCGGTTCTGGTCGATGCCGCGTCGCGTCCCCGGCTGATCATCATGGTCTCCAAGTCGGACCATTGTCTCGAGCAGCTGCTTTATCAGGTTAAAGTCGACTGGCTGAAAGCCGAGGTCGTCGCGATCGTGTCAAACCACCGCGACTGCGAAGCGATCGCCGAGAAGGCGGGGATCCCGTATTACCACTGGCCCGTCAGCAACGAGACCAAGCCGGAGCAGGAGCGGCAACTCTATGAGCTGTATCTGAAGGAAGGCGCCGATCTGGTCATTCTTGCACGTTACATGCAGATCTTATCGAACGACCTGTCGAGCAAGCTCTATGGTCATGTCATCAACATCCACCACTCCTTCCTGCCGAGCTTCAAGGGCGCGCGGCCCTATCACCAGGCCCACGACAGGGGCGTCAAGATCATCGGCGCTACCGCGCATTACGCGACGCCGGATCTCGACGAGGGCCCGATCATCGAACAGGAGACCGAACGGGTGACGCACGCGTCGTCCTCGGACGATCTCGTCGCCGTTGGGCGCGACATCGAGTCGCGAGTGCTGGCGCGCGCCGTGCGGCTTCATCTCGAGCGTCGTGTCCTTTTGAATGGACGCAGAACGGTGGTGTTCTAGCGCCCGCAATGCGACGACGAATGCTCGTTTGAAAAGCATCGACAGGCCAAGATTTGATCTTCGCGATGAATTTTGCAGCGCAGCGGAAATCATTGTGTTTGCTACGCAAAATAGTCCGACGAGCAGTCGGCGCGCGAACCAAGAACAGGCAGTCGATATTCGGTAGTTATGACGCAATTCTACAAGCAACAGCGCGCGTGCATCCTATCTGCCGCATTCGCGGACCACTAGCGTTGCAGGCTGGATCAACCTGGAAGGATCAGCGATGGGGACGATTAGCAAGCGTGGTTTGGCCGCATTGGCCGTTGCGAGCGTGTTGCCACTGGCCTTTGGCAGCTTCAGCGCGGCCTTCGCCAAGGACAAGGTGAAGATTGCTTTCGTGGGTCCGCTGACCGGCGCTATTTCGCCTCACGGTATTGGCGGACGCAACTCGGCCGAACTGGCCGTGAAGCTGATGAATGCCGAGCCCAACACCAAATATGAGTACGAGCTCGTCGTGCTTGACGACGAATGCAAGCCCAACGTGGGCGTGCAGGTCGTCACCAAGATCGCGTCCGATCGTTCGATCATTGCCGCGATCCCGCATTACTGTTCCGCGACTGCGATTGCCACCGTCGATATCTTCAATCGCTTCAAGATGCCGATGGTCGTGTGGGCGGCAGTGCTGCCCGAAATTACCTATGCCAAGAAGTATCCGGAAGTGCACCGCGTCAGCGGCATCCTGATCGGCCAGAACCGCATCGGCGCGCAGTTCATGAAGGCACGCGGCTACAAGAAATTCGTGTCCTTCGCCGACTCCACCGACTACGGCAAGTCGATGAACAAGTACTTCACCCAGTTCACGCTCGAGAACGGTAATGAAATCCTGGGCAGCTTCTCGGTCCCGCCGGATCAGCAGGATCTGTCGGCCGAGCTGACCAAGATCAAGGAGCTCAATCCGGAGGTGATCTATTTTGGTGGCCTGACGCCGCTCGGCGCGCGCCTCCGCACGCAGATGGCCAAGTTCGGCATCAACGCGCAGTTGGAGGGCAATTCCGGCATCATGGGCGACGCGTTCGTCAACGCCGCTGGTCCGGAGCTCGCCGAAGGCACGCTGACCTTCTTCGACAGCCCGCCGCTGTCCAAGATGCCGGGCGGCAAGATGTTTGCGGATGCCTACAAGGCCGCAGGCTATTCCGAACCGCCGGAAGCTTACGGACCGTTCGCCTATGTCGCCACCCGTCTGGTCATGGAGACCATCGAGAAGGTCGGGCCGGATCGCGCCAAGGTTACCGCCGACCTCGGCGATGTGAAGGACCGTCCGTCCATCGTCGGTCCGGTCACCTTCGACGACCATGGCCAGAACATCACGCCGCTGACCACGAGTTATGTCGTCCAGGACGGCAAGTGGGTGGTCTGGGAAGAAAGCGAATACGTGTCCGGCAAGCGCAAGCTCAAGAACCTGCCGTAAGCGCGAATCGTCGGGACATCCCATGGGTATGATCGGTCAACACCTGCTGAACGGCTTGATGCAAGGAACGATCTATGGCCTCGTCGCCATGGGGTTCACCATCTTCTTCGGCGTCATGAACGTGATCAAGTTCTCGCACGGGGACGTGCTCACGCTCGGCGCCTTCGGAGGCCTGGTCGCTGTCTGGGCGGCGAACGCGCTGGGACTGTCGGTGCCGCTGCAGTTCATTGTCGCGCTGTGCGTGGCAATGGCACTGACCGCGGTGGTCGGCGCCGGCATTTCGCATTTCCTCATCATGCCGCTGCGCAATGCGCCGCCGCTCAACATGCTGCTGATGACGATGATGGTCGGTACGGCCATCCGCGAAGCCATCCGGCTGTTCTTTCCGAACGGCACCAATCCGCAACGCTTTCCGGAACTGCTGCCGGCCGGAGGCTTCAATATCGGTCCGTCGTTCTTCCGTACGGACGCTATTATTCTGATTATCGCCGGCGCCGCCTCGATCGGCGCCGTTTACTGGATCATCAACCACTCCAAATTCGGCCTCGCGATGCGGGCAGTGGCCGAAGACACCGAAACGGCTCGTGTGATGGGGATCAATTTCGGTCGCATCATCCCGCTGACCTTTGCATTGGGCTCTATTACCGCCGGCTTTGCCGGTATGATCTATGCGCTGTATTACAGCGAGATCAATTACAGCATGGGCCTGCTGCTGGCCGTGATCGGCTTCACGGCTGCGATCGTGGGCGGTCTCGGTAACATCTGGGGCGCGATCATCGGCGGCTATCTGTTCGCAGGGCTGCAGACTTTCGTCGTTGCCGCGATGCCGTCGATGAGCGACTACAAGAACGTGTTCGCTTTCGTGCTGATCATCGTCCTCATCACCTGGCGACCGACCGGGCTTCTCGCCGAACGCGGGAGCGAGCGGGTATGACGCCGACCTCTCGGACGCTTGTACGGGTGCCGGTGTGGCCGCTGTTTGTCGCTGTGGCCTTCGCTGCAGTGGCGCTCACTGCGCTGGTCCTGATCGAAAACCAGAAATTGCTCGGTGCCGCATTGGCGATTACGGCTGCGGTCTGCTTCTGCGCCGCTCGGTTCGGAGGCGTCGCCGCGATGGAAGTCGCCGCTTCGGAAAATCCCTGGCTGCTGCGTGGCCTGATAACGGTGGCCTCGCTCGCTGTCATCTTCGTGCTGCGCGACGACAATTTCGGCCTGCTGATGCTGGCAACGGTGCTGATCTACGCGACGATCTGCCTCGGCCTCACTGTGCAGATGGGCTATGCTGGCCTGACCAACTTTGCAGCCGCGGCTTTCGCCGGCACCGGCGGATATACCGCAGCGATGCTCGGACGGCAGGGCGGTCTGCCCGATGCGCTGGTTTTGGTCTGCGGCGGCTTGGTCGCGGTCTTCATCGGCTCGCTGCTCATCCTCCCGGTGCTGCGCACCCGCGGACATTACGGTGCGCTGACGACCATGGCGTTCGGCGTGATGTTTAATGTCTTTCTCGATGCGAATGACTTCTTTGGCGGTCCGCAAGGCCTGAAGCTTCCCGGCATCAATTTGTTCGGCTGGGACTTCACCAATGACATCCATATCTTCGGCCTCGTGCTGTCGTCCTATGTGAACTACGTGATCCTGACCGGTATTCTGACGGCGCTGGCGATGATCTTTGTCGGACTGCTGGACCGCTCGTGGGTCGGTGTCTGGTTCGATGTGGTGCGCCTCGATGAGACCGCAGCATCCGTTTTCGGACTAAAGATAGCTTACTGGAAAGTGCTGGCATTCACGATCGGCAACTTCCTGGCCGGCCTGATGGGGGCGGTCTATGCGAAAATGACTGGGTTCATCGCGCCCGCGAATTTCACATTCGGCGACTCGCTGGTGATGGTGTCCATCGTGATCCTGGGCGGCATAGGCAATCGCTGGGGCGTGCTGCCGGCGGCACTGATCGTCGTCCTGCTGCCCGAAAAGCTTCAGTTTATCCAGGAATACCGGCTTATCTTCTATGCCGTTCTGGTCATCGCGATCCTGACCATGCGCCCGGACGGTCTCGTGGCGCGCCGGGTCCGGAAACTGCACACGGAGACAAGCGCATGACGAGCTTGTCCAGCGACGTGCTGCTCGAGAGCCGCGGCTTGACGGTCCGTTTCGGCGGCCTGTTCGCACTTAATGAGCTGAACATCGACGTCCGCAATGGCGAAGTGCTCGGGCTGATCGGGCCGAACGGCTCAGGTAAGACCACGTTCCTCAATGTGATCAGCGGCGTCTATTCCGCAAGTGCAGGCAAGATCTTGCTGGGTGACATCGACATCACCCGCGAGAAGGCTCACAACATCTCGTCTTGTGGCCTGTCGCGCACGTTCCAGCGATCGCGCCTATGCCTGTCGCTGTCGGTGTTCGACAATATTGCGCTGGGTGCGCAGCGAACGCTGAACAATGGCCTTTGGCACAATATCGTGCAGCGGAAATCATTCGCCGCGGAAGCGCAGAAAATCGCGGATGAAGCCCGCGAGCTGCTACATGTCTTCAATCCCGCGCTGCCGGACAAGCTGTTCGATCCGGCGATCTCGCTCGGCATGATCGATCGGCGCAGGGTTGAGATCTGCCGCGCATTGATCGGCAAGCCAAAGCTTGTGCTGCTCGATGAACCGTCTGCCGGCATGACCCATGACGAGACGGATCAGGTGGTGGATGAAATTCTCGGCATCCGCAAATCGCTCGGCGGGCTCACGATCATCATTGTTGAGCACGAGATGGGCTTGATCGAACGCGTCACCGATCGCTGTGTCGTGCTGAACTACGGCAAGAAGATCTGCGAAGGCAAATTCCGTGATGTCGCGGCTGATCCTGTGGTCCGCGAAGCCTATCTGGGGCAAGCATGAGCGGTCATCTCACAGTCGAGAACATCTTCACCGCCTATGATCGGGCCGACGTGCTGTCCGGCATTTCCATCGACGTGCAGCCGGGCAAGATCACCTGTATCCTCGGTTCCAATGGTGCCGGCAAGTCGACGCTGATCCGCTCAATCCTGCGGTTGACGCCGCCGCGCGCCGGCTCGATCGCTTTCGAAGGCAAGACGCTCGACCAGATGGCAACCCATGAGATCGTCGGTCTCGGGATTGCGTGCATTCCCGAAGGGCGCCGGATTTTCGCGAAGATGACGGTCGAAGAAAATCTTCGGGTCGGAGCCTATCTCGTCAATGCAGAGAAGACGGTCAAAGCGCGCCTTGGCAAGGTGTATGAGGTGTTTCCGCGCCTGAAAGAGCGCGCCAAGCAGCTTGCCGGCACCATGTCCGGCGGTGAGCAGGCGATGGTGTCGATCGGCCGCGGAATGATGACGGATCCCAAGCTTCTGATCATCGACGAGCCATCGCTGGGCCTGTCTCCACTGTTCGTGCAGGAGAACTTCAACATCGTCCGCCGGCTCAACGAAACCGGTGTGACCGTCCTCCTGGTCGAGCAGAACGTCAACCAGACCCTCGCCATCGCCCATTACGGCTATGTGCTGTCGCAAGGCAAGATCATCGTCCAGGGCGACTCCGAGATGCTGGCAAAGAACGAGGAAGTCCAAAGCGCCTACTTCGGTGGAGCGCACTGATCAGAAAGAACGTCGCGCTAGCTGATATGGCTGCCGCATCATAACGAAAAGTCAGACTATCATCTGAAAGGAAACGTCATGTCCTCAACCATTCATGAAAACGCCATCGTCGTCGATGGATTGATCATCTCGGATTTCGGGCGTCCGGTCTTCGAGGACATGCGCAAGGGTGGATTGACCGCCGCCAACTGCACCTGCTGCGTCTGGGAAGGCTTCGAGGCCACCATGCGCAACGTGGTCAAGTGGAAGCGCTGGTTCGCAGACAACGACGACATCCTCAAGCAGGTCTACACGACCGCTGACATCCTGAAGGCCAAAGAGGAAGGCAAGACTGGCATCATTCTGGGCTGGCAGAACGTCACCGGTATTGAAGACCAGATCGGCTATCTCGGTCTGTTCAAGGAGCTCGGCGTCGGCATCATCCAGATGGCCTATAACACGCAGAACCTGGTCGGCACCGGCTGCTACGAGTCCAAGGACGGTGGCCTGTCCGACTTCGGCCGCGAGGTCGTCGCCGAGATGAACCGCCTCGGCATTCTCTGCGACCTGTCGCATGTCGGATCGAAGACCAGCGAAGACGTCATCCTCGCCTCCAAGCAGCCCGTTGCCTATTCGCACTGCCTGCCAGCCGGTTTGAAGGAGCATCCGCGCAACAAGTCCGACGAGCAACTGCGCTTCATCGTCGATCACGGTGGCTTTGTGGGCGTCACCATGTTCCCGCCTTTCCTGAAGCGCGGTCCGGCATCGACTGTGGACGATTATGTCGAGGCAATAGAATACGTCATCGATATCTGCGGCGAAAACAGCGTCGGTATCGGCACCGACTTCACGCAGGGCTATGGCCAGGAATTCTTCGACTGGATCACCCATGACAAGGGATATGGCCGCCGCCTCACCAATTTCGGCGACGTCATCAATCCCGAAGGCATCAAGACCATCGGCGAATGGCCGAATCTTACCGCCGCCATGGAAAAGCGCGGCTGGAAAGCCTCACGCATCGAGGCCGTCATTGGCAAGAATTGGGTCAATCTCCTGAAGTCCGTCTGGGGGGCTTGAGATGGGGAAGCCGCAGGTTGACATCAATGTCGATGACCAGACCGGGCGTTGGTCGGTCGACGCGACCAATATGATTCTGGTGCCGCAGCATTTCTATATGAACAACCACTTCGCCATCGAGGCGGCGGTGGGAGCTGCGGAGCTGGAGCGCATTCTGCGGCCGGCCGGCCATCGCTCGGCCTATTACTGGTGCGAGAAGGAAGCCGAATTCCACGGCATGTCCGGCGTCGATGTGTTCCGTCACTATATGCGCCGCATCACGCAGCGCGGATGGGGCCAATTTGATGTGCTCGACGTGTCGCCGGAAGCAGGGACGGCGACAGTGCGCTTGCGAAATTCGGCAATGGTTGATGGCGAGCGCCGCAACAGTGGTCGCAAGGTGTGTTACATGTTTGCGTCCTGGCTTGAGGGCTCGCTCGAATATGTTGCCGCAAGTGCCGGTCGTGAGGTCAAGTTGCGGGCGCAGGAGGTCTATTGCGAGGCTGAAGGCGCTCACGATCATTGTCTGTTCAAGGTCGAGCCGGCTTAATTTACGCTGGGGACCTCTGTAACGATAGGACGCGCCTAGGCAGGTTTCCGAATAAAGATGTGGTCGGCCGTGCCACTTCGCTTCAGCTTGGCGCCGAGTGACGGATCGACCAACTGAATGGCAGAAGCAATCTTGCCCTCTGTCTCATCCTCTGACGTGTATTCCAGCGCATGTAAATCGTGCCTGGCGTGTCGGCGCTTGAGCGTGCTGAAGCAGTTCGGCCGCAGACGTTCCGATACGTCGGTCATCAGTGTCCACGCATAGTCCTCGATCTGGAGAACGGACCTGACTTCGTCGTCCCAGCCGCAGAGCACAATCTCCATCTGCGAAAATCCGCCATCGTCGGCGGCAAACGCTGCTGCTGCTGCTTCCACCGACTCGGCGATGTCCGTCGTGCTGCCTGCAAGGATGTCCCTGATCACGACTGTGATTAGCCCGCGGCCGCCGGCGACGCCTTTCATGACGAGGTGAGCTTCCGGAGCCTGATGGCGTTCGAACCTGCGCCCCAATTGCATTTGTTCAGCGATTTTTTCCAATGGATGATCATCATTGTTACAGGCATGAGCGAGGATCGTGCTGTCGGCGCGCGGCTTCACATCATCTTTTTGCCAGTAGGTGTTTGGCAGCCAGGCGGTTTCGATCTCCCGCTGCGCATTTGTGAGCGCCCATGCCTGATCCAGCAGGAAGGACTCCGGCAGATTCGAGTGGCTGCAGGTGAGGCGCCGCCAGATGTCGAGCAGCGCTTCGGCGCGCTCGGTCTGATGGAAGAACAGCGCGCCAGTATTCATCACGCCATTCGGGCGACGGTTGACTGCGAAGTCACAGCCCAGCGCGTGCGGAAGCAGCGGAAGATTGGCGAGCCGCGCCTGAGCGTCGATCCAGAACACCGGGCGGCATGCCTGGCTCCACTGCTCGATGATGAAATCGACTTTCGACATGCCTTGCCGGGCATTGCCGGTGTCCGGTGATAACCGCGTTACGATGTGATCGAGGCCCAGCCGCTTCAGATCTACGGTAAGGCCGACATCCTCGGCCCGAGTGGCTGAGCTCTCGAATGACGAGAGGAAAAGCGTATCCTGCTTTCGATATAATCCGGTTGGCACCGCGAGCGGTTTGACGCCGCCCCACCACACCTGATGCGGTGCATCCGCGCCCTCGGCGCCAAGTGACCCGTATGCGTGTAGTTTCGACTTCAGGCCGTCGAAGGCTGGGTTCTCACCAACGAGCAAAATGACGATTGCATTCTCGTGCAGGGATTCGATCAGCGCCTGAACGCGCACAGCATGCGTCGCTTCGAACACAATGACCGCAGCGCCAGGCTGGGATACGGCACTGACGCCATCCCAGTCGACAATGCCATGGCACCGGCTCGTTACCTGACGTAAGCGTGCACGTTGAAGCGCGCCCAGTCGCGGGGCGCGCGCATGCTGCCGGAGGATATCGTCCAAGCTGTCGTTCATCGCCGCCTGTCTCGTTCGTTTGAATGCTTTGACTGATACGAACGAGTCGACGTCGTCAGGCGGATATCTCTGCGATGCGTCAGCGCAATATGCTTCTATATGTTTCAGGTCGGTGCGATTTGTTTCTACTGTGTGTATCTTCATTGCGCGTGCGCATTGAATGCACGCGATCAATGTTCTGAAACAAAAAAGATCGCGATGCGCCGCAGATGAGCGCCGCATGCAAGCGTTTTTTCTTTTTCCGACGACGCAGTCCGCTATTTTCAAATTGCGATTCGGCAAGAATTTCCCAGTGAAAGTGTGACGTTGCCACTGCCGGAGCCATCGCTGCAAAGTAGCCAGCATCGGTCTTCGATTGCTGAGTGATGTCGTATCGCTGCAGGTGTTGTCGTTGTGTGCGTAAGAATTCTTTGCATCGCTCGCCGCAGTCGATGCGATTTTTCGAGATGCTTTGATGAGTCGTTCCCATCAGGCCCGACGTGGCCGCAACAGCCAGTGTAGAAATTTCTGCCTAGTTCTAGGCAGCTTTTTCCCATCAAGTATTTGTAAAATAAGCAAAATTCATCGCCTGATCGTCGCGCGTCACCCGTTCAAGAGTGAGAGGTCGACCAGAACGGCCGTTTGTCGGCGGAGAAATGGGAGAAGGGCATGACGTACGCGCTCCAGATTGCAGACGCTGTCGAAACAATGCCGGTGCAGCTTGAAGCTGCGGAGGATTCTCTGATGCTCGACGCGTGCGAGCCAGCGGGCGATAGTGACGAAGAGCTGCTGGACAGATTAGCCGCAAATGACGAGATGGCATTCAGATGTCTTGTCGAGCGTCATATCGATCGTGCGTTTGGCGTTGCGCTTCGGCTTCTGGGCAGTCGCGCCGATGCCGAAGATGTGGTGCAGGACACGATGCTGAAGGTCTGGACGCATCGCGGGCAATGGGAGCACGGCCGCGCAAAATTCTCGACGTGGCTCTACCGGGTTGTCACCAATCGCTGCATCGATCTGCATCGTCGGCCACGCACCGACAATGTCGATGCCGTGCCGGAGCCAGCCGACATCAAGCCCGATGCATTCAGCACGATGCAGCGCGATGAGGTGGCGAAATTGCTGGAGGCGGCGATGCAACGTCTGCCTGAGCAGCAACGTGTCGCGGTGATCCTGTCCTACCATGAAAACATGAGCAACGGCGACATCGCCGAAGTCATGAACACGACTGTGTCGGCGGTCGAGTCGCTGCTCAAGCGCGGGCGGCAGCAGCTGCGCGAAATTCTGCGCCGCCATGAGCCAGACATCCTGCACTCGTTAAGCGATTGCTAACTATAAATTCCCAGCCCCGAAATAAACCGCGCCTGAATTGTGAAGGCCATTCCGTTTAGCGAATGGACGGGGGCTGGCCTGCGTCCAGAGGTCCCCGATCGGTCCGCATCCGCGGCCACATTCAAGGAGCAATTTAATGCCCGTTATTTCAACCAACACCGCGGCCAATTCTGCAGTCCGTTACCTGAATATCAACTCGTCGCAGATGTCGAGCTCACTCTCAAAGCTGTCGAGCGGCTCGAAGATCACCCAGGCATCCGACGACGCCGCCGGTCTCGCGATTTCGACGCGCATTTCATCCGACGTCACCACGCTGCAGCAGGCCGCAACCAACGCCTCACAGGCGACCTCGATCCTGCAGACAGCGGATGGCGGCGCCTCGAACATCAGCGACATTCTCTCGCGTATGAAGTCGCTGGCATCGCAGTCCTCCTCGGCGACGGTGACCGACAGTAGTCGCGCCTATCTCAATTCGGAATTTACCGCATTGAGCGATCAGATTGACAGTATCGCGACCGGCACGCGCTATAGCGGGCAGAGCCTGCTGGATGGTACCAGCGCATTCGCCGCGGGTGCGTCCGTTCTGGTAGGCTCGACGTCGGCCGATACGATCACCGTGAAACTCGACGATCTCACCTCTGCCACGTTGGGTGTCGATACGCTCGATGTCAGCACGCAGGCCGGCGCCACTGCAGCCATCGACGCGCTCGACACTGCCATCGATACGGTCTCCGCCGCCCGCGCGACGATCGGTGCGCAGGAATCGCGCTTCAATTTCAGCGCCAGCTCGATCTCGACGCAGTCCCAGAACCTGCAGGCCGCTAATTCCGCGATCACCGACGTCGACATCGCAGCCGAGCAGGCCAAGCTGTCGTCTTCGCAGGTCAAGGTGCAGGCTGCGGTCGCCGCAGAATCGTCGGCGAACCAGATGCCGCAATATCTGCTGAAGCTGCTCGGCTAAGCCGCAGCAATCGCGAGCCGGCGGCGACGCCGGCTCGCACTCTCGTGCAGGAAAGTAAGGTGGCATGGCGACGGTGACGAGTTCGACTTCCGCGGCAGCAACCGCGGCCTTGGCGACGACCACCTCCGGCACGAAGACGACGACCAGCGTCGATTGGGACGCCTTGATCGAGGCGCAGGTTGCCACCAAGACGGCAGCCGCGACCACGATCCAGACCAGTATCACCGCGAATGAGGCCAAGATCTCGGCCTATCAGCAGTTGCAGACGCTGCTTACGACGCTGACGACCGACACGACCTCGCTCTCCAAGTCGATCGTCAATTCACTGTCGTCGAGTGCTTATGGAGCGCGATCGGCGACCATTACATCCACTGGCGACGTCAGCGCCAGTTCTGCCGTCTCGATGGCCATCAGCAACGGCGCGGCGACCGGCGATCACACGCTCACGGTGACCCAGATCGCCACAGCCCACAAGGTGATCGGCACCGCCGTCGCCGACAAGAGCGCGGATCTCGGTCTGACCGGCACTTTCTCGATCGGCCTGGAAGGCGGCACCAGTGCCGATATCTCGGTCACCAGCGGGATGACGCTGGAGGATCTCGTCGATACGATCAATGCACAGACGTCCACGACGAACGTCCAGGCCTCGATCATCCAGATCTCGAGCAATCAGTACGAGATGATCCTGTCTGCAACCAAGGATAATGCGGATATCACCACCAGTGTCGTGTCGGGCGACGATGTGCTCACGACCTTGGGCGTGACAGATAGTTCCGGCGCGTTCACCGACGTGCTGCAGGAATCGCAGCCCGCAATTTTCAGCGTCGACGGCATTACGCTGACGCGCGACACCAATAACATCACAGACGTACTGAGCGGCGTCTCCTTTAGTCTGCTGCAAAGCACGCCATCGGGATCGACAGTCAAGATCAGCATCGATGTCGATACAAGTTCGATCCAGACTGCATTGCAGCAATTCGTCACGTCCTACAACGCTGTGCGCGACTACGTAACCACGCAGCAGACGCTGTCGTCGAGTGGAACCGCAGACACGAGTGCGGTGCTGTTCGGCGACGGCACCATGCGTAGCGTCACGACGCAGATGGAGCAGGTCCTGAACTCCATCGTGGGCGATCTGTCGATGAGCGATCTCGGCCTGTCGTTCTCGGACACGAACGATCTTGTGCTCGATACGAGCACGCTCGCCACAACCCTGGCCGACAATATTGACGGTGTCATCGCGCTCCTCGCCACCAAGACCACGAGTTCGTCGGCGGCGCTCGCGGTTGTCAATACAAGTTCATCGCCGCCATCGTCCTTCGTGATGGATATTGCGGTCGATAGCTCCGGTGCATTGTCGGTCTCGGTGGGGGGAGACAGTTCGCTGTTTACCGTGTCCGGCCGAACGATCATCGGAAAGGCCGGCACGATCTATTCCGGCATGGCCTTCAGCTACAGCAGTACGTCATCGGCATCGGTGACCATCACGTCGACCATCGGGATTGCGGCGCAGATCAACGCGATCTCGAGTGCCGCATCGAACAAGACCAGCGGTTCACTGCAGGATCTGATCACCAATTTACAATCCCAGGATGACCGGATGCAGCAGCAGATCGATGACATCAACGAGCGCGCCGCGATCTATCGTACAATGCTGACCACCCAATACGCCAAATATCAGTCGGCGATCTCGTCGGCCAATTCCACCCTGGATTATCTGTCCGCCCTTCTCAACGCGTCGAGTGATTAGTCATGCAGCATCAAGCGAATTTTCAGGCCGCCCAGGCCTATCGACA
Source organism: Tardiphaga robiniae (assembly GCF_013359755.1). GTDB lineage: Bacteria > Pseudomonadota > Alphaproteobacteria > Rhizobiales > Xanthobacteraceae > Tardiphaga > Tardiphaga robiniae. The sequence goes on from NZ_JABMCJ010000094.1 coordinate 639,700, forward strand.
GGCGGCGGTCGCGGTGCCGCCGTTGCGGGCGGTGGTCATGATGATCGATGGGGCGATTACGGCATTGCAGAAATCGGTGACGGCGTCCGAGGAGAAGAAATTCGAGGAGAGCCACGATCTGATGATCCGGGCGACTGCCATCCTGCGCGGGCTGAGCCATAACCTGAATTTCGATCGCGGAGGCGAGGTCGCGGAGGGCCTGCACACCACTTATCATACGCTGATCATGGCCTGCCTGCGGTCGTTCGGGCAGCCGAACGCGGCGCAGTGCTATGGCCGGATCATTGCGAGCCTGACCGAGCTTCGTGACGCCTGGATTGTCGTCGCCCGGAGTGCCGCGAAGCCCGCCTGATCAGATCGACACCGGCGGGCACGGTGAATTCATTGCACCTGCAGAGTTTAGGATCGTTCGATGTCTTTTTGTGGTTGAAAAGTCGGGGCAGCATTGCCTCGCGGCCCGGTCTGCCTTAGGACGCTGGCGTGCCAGTCCGAGCGAGGGCTGACATGCAACGTACGATCAGGTGCGTGCCGGGCGAGTTTCCAGAATGGACATTCCCGAGTTTGAAGACCTGTTGGGTCGGCACGGTGAAGACGTGTCAACCTGGCCAGATAACCGACGGGACGCCGCGCTCGCATTGCTGCGGACGTCGGAGCAGGCGCGTGCGGCGATGGCCGAGGCGCAATTGCTGCGCCGTGCCCTGCCATCGGGCGTCGTGCACGCGCCGGATGGCTTGGTAGACCGGATTATGCAGAAAGCTCGGCAATCCGATGTGGTTCCCGCGAAGCCGGCAACCAAGTCTGACAGCAAGTAGCTGACGCTTCCGCTGCGGTCGCTCTAATCCCGCCAGTGCCCGCGGGCAATCCCGTGTGCGACTGCCCCCCGTTTCAGCCTCCGTAAAATTCTGGCGGTTGCTCTAGCGGGCAACTTTTGCCGTGCATTGGCGTCGGTGAATCACGTCTAGAGTTGTGAAAAACACCTGCGGCACAGCGCTTTCTTGCAATGGGGCGCGATGGCTCACCGGTGGGAGCGGCCTGCAAAGAATCTTTGCCTGAATGGCCGGGACGACCCGTTTCAATAAGGAACGGACTTCACGAGCACTCTTCTCACTGACGCAATTCCGCAGCGCTACGCGCGCGGATACCGCCGGAGCACGCCATGACTGTAGCTGCAACGACGTCAACCACGACCACGACTGCCTCGACGGCGTCGTCCTCGTCGGTGACCTCGGCCATTACGTCGCAGCAATTTCTGAACCTGCTGGTGACCGAGTTGCAGAACCAGAATCCGCTCGACCCGACCAATTCGACCGACTTCATCAATCAGCTCACATCCTACGCCAACTTCGATCAGCAGCAGACGTTGAACAGCAATATGGGCACGCTGGTGTCGTCGCTCAACAGCCTGCTCACGCTGAACTCGTCGAACTATATCGGCCAGACTGTTACCGCCAAAACCGACACCGGCACGCTGAAGGATGGCCAGATCTCGTTTGGCTATTCGCTCGAGTCCGCCGCCTCCGATGTCACGCTGAGCGTCAAGGATTCATCCGGCAACACGGTGTGGACCGGCAGTGGAACCACGACCTCGGGCACCAACAGCTTCACCTGGGACGGCACGGCGACGGACGGCACCCAGCTGACCGACGGGGGCCAGTACACGCTCAACGTCTCGGCCACCGATAGCACTGGTCAGTCTGTCTACGGCTACACGACCGTCACCGGAAAGGTGACCTCGATCGACAACTCGTCCGGCACCCCGATGCTCAATATCGGGAGCACGTCTGTGAGCACCAGCAACGTCATCGGCGTCACTTCCTGAGTTTACTTTGGAGTACTGATTATGAGTCTATCCGGCGCGCTGTCTTCAGCCATCTCCGCTCTTAACGCCCAGAGCTCGGCTCTGGCGATGATTTCCGACAATATCGCAAACTCATCGACGGTCGGCTACAAGACAAACTCGGCATCGTTCGAGTCGCTGGTGACGGGTTCGTCCAGCGCATCGGCCTATTCGTCCGGCGGCGTGACGACGCTCTCGAAGTCCAATATCACGACGCAGGGCCTGCTGACGACAACGTCGACCTCCACCAACATCGCGATCCAGGGTAACGGCTTCTTTCCGGTGACGACGTCGCTGACCGGCGACTCGACGCTCTACACGCGCAACGGCGGGTTCACTACGGATTCTGACGGCTATCTCGTCAATAACGGCGCCTATCTTCTGGGTTGGCGCACCGATGCGGCCGGCAATGTTATTGGCAGCGCCAGCAGCGGAAATCTCACGGCAATCGACACGAGTGTGGCGCAGACCAGCGGTAGCGCGACAGCGACCACCACCTTCTCGGCCAATCTGCCGGCGGATGCCGCGGTCGGCGATACGTTCACTACGTCGATGTCGGTCTACGATTCGCTGGGAACATCGAGCTCGATCCAGGTGACCTGGGCTAAGACTGCGGATAATACTTGGAGCGCCAGCTTCGGCCAGCCGACGTTGTCGTCGGATTCGACGACGACAACCGCGGCAACCCCGACCAGCACCGTGTCCGTCTCGTTCAATACCGACGGTTCGCTGGCGAGCACCAATCCCAGTCCGGCAACGCTGGCGATCACTGGTTGGACCACAGGGGCGGCGGACAGCAACATTACGCTCAACCTCGGCACCGTAGGCGGCACCGATGGGCTGACGCAATATGCCTCCGGCCTATCCACGCCTGCGGTCAATATTACCCGCATCGAGTCCGATGGTCTGGCGTTCGGAAAGCTGAGCAACATCTCGGTCGGCGACAGCGGCATCGTCAACGCCACATATTCGAACGGCCAGACCATCGCGATCTACAAGATACCGGTGGCGACCTTTGCCGCTGCCGATCAGTTGGAAGCCCAGAGCAACGGGCTCTATTCGGCGACGGCAGAATCGGGAACGGCTGCTTTGCAGGAATCCGGCACCAACGGCGCCGGCACCATTTTTGGCAGTGAGCTGGAATCCAGCACCACCGATACCAACGAGCAGTTCAGCAGCATGATCTCCGCGCAGCAGGCCTATTCGGCCGCGTCGCAGGTGATCACCGCCGTCAACAAGATGTTCGATACCCTGATCTCGAGCATGAGATGACCGCGATGGTGGCCGAGGCAGACGATGACGCGCTAATGCGGCGACTTGACCGGTTGCTGGCCGCCGCGCAGCGGATCGACCGCGGCGATCGGCGCATGATCCTGGCGCTGCAGGGCGATCTCAAGACGTTGCGTACCACTTTGCAGCAGCGCCGTGACGCGTTGGCGCAGAAACTCAACATCGCTGGCGCGCGCAGCAAAGCGGCGACGGCATATTCGCGGATAGCCTCGCTCGGGCGGCACGCCACGGCAGCCGCGCCCCATCCATCGATCACGGAGTAGCCACATGATGACCCGAAGCCCGCCGCTGCAGCCCGCGAGCGCCGATGACGGATCCCGCCTCGAGGATCTGGTTGAACTGATCGAACGCCTGATCGACGTCGTGACCGAAGAGAATATCGCTCTGGCGATGGGGCTGCCGGCCTCGCAGTCGCAGCACACGGCGATCAAGCTGGAGCTTTCGGAGCTGTTCGAGGCCTGGGTCAAGGAAGTCGGGCGCAAGAACATGTTGCTTGGCACTTCCGATCGCCAGTTGCAGGGGCGGGTACTCACTCGGCTCGAACAGCTCAGCGTCGCGATGGACGAGAATGTTACCCGCCTGCGCGCCGCGATCGAGGCCAGCCAGCGCCGCATCGACGCCGTGATGGCCGCGATTCGGGAGCAGATATCCGACAGCGCGCCCTACGGCGCCAATGGTCGCATCAATGCGCAGTCGGCATCCTACGCACGCAACGTGCGGATCTGAACCAAGCCGTAATATGAGGTCGCCACCGTGTCGCTGGAGATAGCCCGCAGCATCGCCGTCAGTAGCCTGATGGCCAGTCAGGTCCAGATCAGCGTCGCCTCGTCGAATATTTCGAATGCTGACACTACCGGCTACACGGTCAAGACCGCCAATCAGGTCGCGACCACCAATGGCGGCGCCGGGACCGGCGTGTCGATCACCGGGATCACCAGCAGCGTCGACAAATTGCTGTTCAAGTCCCTGATCTCTGCAACCTCGGAACTCGGCGCAGCCAACACCAACAACGACTATCTCAACCGGCTGCAGGCACTGTATGGCAGCACGACCGGTGCAGAAGACACCGGAACTTCGATCGCGAACACGCTGGCATCGCTGGAATCCGCCATATCGTCGCTCGCCGGCACGACCAGCAGTGCCTCGCTGCAAGCCAATGTGGTGAGTACGCTTGATAGCCTCGCATCGCAATTGCGCGAGACGTCCTCGGGAATTCAGCAACTGCGCTGCACTGCCGATGCCGCGATTTCCTCCGATGTCGATCAGGTCAATGCCAGCCTGCAGGCCATCGCCAGTTTGAACGCCCAGATCAAACAGGCGGCGGCCGCTGGCCAATCGACGGGCGATCTCGAGGATCAGCGCAATGTCGCGCTGCAGACCGTCGCGTCGAAGATGAATGTCAGCTATTTCATTTCATCGACGGGGGATATGCAGGTTTATACGGCGTCAGGCCAGACGCTCGTGGACAACAGCGCGCATCTGCTTAGCTTCACGGCGGCATCATCCGTTACGGCTAATGCCAGCTACTCGGCCGGTTCGTCCAGCGGGCTCAGCGGCATTTCCGTCAACGGCGTCGATGTCACTGCGCAGATCACATCTGGCGAAATCGGCTCTTTGCTCAGCCTGCGCGATAGCGTCTTGCCCGCAGCGCAGTCGCAGCTCGACCAGCTTGCCAATACGCTGGCAGACACCCTGAATGCCGCAAGCAATCAGGGCACGTCGTTGCCGCCGCCAACGACGCTGACCGGCACCACGACGGTCACGGCGGCGACTGCGCTGGATGCGACCGGAACGGTCCGCATTGCCGTTGCCGACCAGTCGGGAAGTCTGGTGTCCTATGCCGATCTCGACCTGTCGACCTATGCGACGGTGGGCGACCTGGTCTCGGCCATCAACGGCATTTCGGGCCTCAGCTCATCGATCAATGCCAGCGGGAAGGTGGTGATCGCCAGTTCCAGCAGCAGCAACGGGGTCGCCATCAATGAGATGACGAGCGCCGTCGGCTGCAGCGGAATCGGCCTGTCCGACCATTTCGGCCTCAATGACCTCGTGACCGGAACCGGGGCATCCAACATCGCCGTGCGCAGCGACATCCTGGCCAATTCAGGTTTGTTCGCCGTCTCGATCCTCGATGCATCGGCAACGCTGACGACGGGCACCAAGGTACTCACCGCCGGCGCGACCGACGTGGTCGATGCGATCTACGCGGCACTCACGGATTCCCGTACCTTTGGCGCGTCTGGTGGGCTTGGGTCATCGACCGGTTCGTTTGCGGACTACGCGGCCACGGTCATCGCCAATGTCGCGTCGAAGGCAACGCTCGCGGCCACGACCTATACATCAAAGTCGACGGCACAATCGTCATTTGCCAATGCGCTGGCGTCGCAGTCGGGCGTCAATCTCGACGAAGAAACCGCGAAGATCAGCACATTGCAGAACCAGTATACGGCCGCGTCCCAGCTCATGCAGGTCATCAACGAGATGTTCTCGTCACTGATAACCGCCGTGCAGAGCGCGAGCTGACGGGAGCCGACTTGATGCAGATGCGCGTTGCCACCTTTGCGATTAACGACCAGATGATCGCATCCGCTTTGCGCACGCAAAGCACCATGGCCAATCAGCAGATCCAGGAGGCTTCGGGGCTGATCTCGTCGGATTTTGGCGGGTTGGGGTCATCGGCGCAGCAGGTGCTCAATCTTCAGGTCTCGGTGACCCGGGCGCAGTCCTATATCGATGCCGCCACGCAGACCAACAGCAAGGTCCTGGTGATGTACTCGGCCGTCAATTCGGTGTCTGATCTGGTGACACAGTTCCGGACCTTGCTAACGAGCGCATCGAGCGCTTCGAGCACGGATGCGGCCAGCGTGACGGAGAGCGCCAAGAACATGCTGGAGCAGATGGCGTCACTACTCAACACGCAATATAATGGCGGCTATCTGTTCGGCGGTTCTGCCACCAAAACCGCGCCGGTGGACATATCGAGTGCGACCTATGCCGCGGCATCGTCGCCGTCCACCGCAGACACGAGCTATTATCAGGGCGACAGTCAGCTCCGCGCTGTACGCGTCTCGGACAACCAGACGGTCTCTTACGGCGTCACGGCGGACAATACCGCTTTCGAGCAGATCATGCGGGCCATGAATCTGGTAGCGAGCAATTCGCCGCTTTCGACCGACACGCTCAATGAGGCGCTCGATCTGGCGGTCGATTCCATCGACAAGCTTGGTGTGGTGCAGACGCGGATATCCAACGCATCGGCCTCAATCGAGCGGGCCAGTGCCTATCAGACCGAGTATCAATCCTATGCCCAGACGCTCGGTAGCGATCTCACCAGTGTCGACGTTGCAGCGGTCACCGCGAAACTATCGACCTATCAGGCACAGCTTACGGCATCCTACGCCGCGATTGCCAAGGTTCAGAGCCTGAACCTGGCGAGCTATCTGCGCTGATTTGGACGCGAGCGCGATCCTAAATGCGTTTTTCTAAGTTATCCTATCCCAGCGCGTCGAGTTGGCTCGAATCTTCTGATGAAGACCGATACGCCGTTGGCCGATGTCGCACTGGCTTGCGGCTTTGCCGATCAAAGCCACTTCACCCGCGTCTTTTCCGCCGCGACCGGACTGCCGCCGGGGGCATGGCGCCGCGCGACTGGCAATGCAGGTTCCCCAGCGATTTTCTGAAGAACGCCCACCGATGTCGCGCAGGGTGGTGAAGTCGCGCATCAGGGTCCTTTCAGCCTCCGCGCTGGCGGTAAGGTGGATATCGCCGACTAGGCTTGTGCGCCAATCAGCGCCCGTATCAGCGTCGAAATGGCATATGGGCCAGCGTGCGACTGCAGACGCTCAGTCACAATGAATCGACAGAGCCCGATCCTCAAGAAAGCCCCCACGTTCGTTGTGCGATATGGCAAGCGCCGCAAGCACTGTCCGGTTGTTGATTTCAAGCTTCTGATAGATGTGATGGAGATGTTGCTTGATGGTGCCGTCAGCAATATTCAGCCGCCGCCCAATTTCCTTGTTTGACAACCCTTCAGAGACCAGGCGCATAATCTGACGCTCGCGCTCTGTCAGCACCGCCAGAACACTCTCCGTGATCGCGATACTCTTTTGCTCGGAAGGTATAACGTGATTGACCGCGGGAAGCGGCAATAGCCTTTGGCCAGCCGCGATCTCCCGCAAGGACTGCACCAAGGGTTCGAGCGGCATGTCCTTCAGGATGACACCGTAGGCGCCAGCAGCGGCCGATAAAGCCAGTTGGCGATCTTCAACGACAGCGGTGAAAAAGACGACCCGCGTTGAAAGCCCCTCGGAGTTGGCGATGGCAACGATTTCCAGCCCGGTCAGGCCCGGCATTTCGATGTCTATAATGGCGATGTCCGGCGTTAAATTTCGAATCGCTTCGATACAGCTCGGGCCAGTGCTGCAGCACGCGACAATCTTGAAGCCGTTTTGCGCTTCAAGCACGCTCGTCAAACCTTGCAGAACCACAGGATGGCGGTCTGCGATCACGACACTGGTGCAACGCATGGGCGGTCCTCAGCCTAGCCCCCCAAAACTTAAACTCCACGCGACCCCGGATATTCCCTTCTTAGCCTAATTTTCTGGAGGCTCAAATTCGTTACGCTACATCGCAACGCAACAAAGAAAACACGTAACAACTTTGAGTGGACGTATCTGAAATTGTCACTCAAGGATAGACGTCCCGTATGACGAAGCACGCACTCCCTCTGCGAAGTTTGCGGTGAATCCCCCGTTTACTATTATGAACGACATCCCTCAGTACCGGCCCATCGCCTATAACTAAAGGTATATAGGGAGATCGAGAATTCGCATCTAACATTCATAAAATCGTCGCAAACGAGAAGGGAGGCGTCTTCAATTCGACGACGAAATGCTTCTAAAAAGACAGAGTTTCTTGCCGACTGAAAATATTCCAATGCCAAAATTTCTGCCGAAGAAGCGGGGCTTAACCGCCGACAGATCACCAAGAATGAGCTGAATTTCAATCGCTCAGTTTTTTTTAAATCAGTTGCGTATGGTTGGGAGGGTCGCGATGCGGAGGCAACAATCTTTTTTTACAATTCTCGTTGGGAAAAATACTTTACTCAGAGAAGGTCTTGCCAGGATTTTACGCTCAGCAAATTTTCGTATCCTAGCCTCAGTATCAAGCGTGGATGATTTGCTCCCGGGTCAACCGCAAGCACACCAGCCTCTGCTTCTTATTGCTCACACCGGCGATGATTTTGACGCCGCGATTGAACAAATCGAACTTTTCAGGGACTACCATCCGGGCGGGCGCATTGCGATCGTGGCCGATCATTATCGAATGGACGAACTGGCTTCTGCGTTTCGGGCAGGTGCCAACGGCTACTTTGTCAACGTTATGACCTGCGATGTATTCATAAAGTCCATCGAACTGATAATGATGGGTGAAACGATCTTTCCTCCGGCATTTCTATCATCTGTTCTTGCTCCCGAAGGCAGTCACCCAGGCGAGACGGGGTCGCGCGACCAAAACAAGACGCAGGCGATTCTTATCGCTACAGAAGATATGACCACGCCGCAGCTTTCTCCGCGGGAAAAATCAATTTTGCACTGCCTGATTGAAGGCGCCTCCAACAAAAGCATCGCGCGGACGATCCATATCGCCGAAGCAACTGTAAAAGTCCACGTCAAGGCGATCCTTCGCAAGCTCCGTGTCCAGAATCGGACACAGGCAGCGATTTGGGGGATGAACAACGGATCACTGGCAGAACCGGCAAACAGCAACTCTCCGCCTTTAGCTGGCGATTCGAACGGTCGGCTTTCAAATCCCGTTGCGATGATCTCCGAGATCAAGAAAAACGAGACGCCAGTGCCACTGGGTGTGATCAACCACGAGCCAAATCATATTGAGGTCTCGCGCATCGACGGTCTGATCCGTAAGGGCATCAACGGAAAGGTCTGCGGCGCGGCACGAATCGGCAAATAGTCAGCGATTGTTGGCGTAGGCGAGCAAGTCGCGCCGACCGGTGGTTGTCGGAGCGTGGCGCTCGCGCCGGTGAACGATCGAACATGGATGCGTGAGGCGCTGACGATCGCGCGTGTTCTTGCGACGCGCTTCAATAAATCATTCCACCGATCTTGGGCAACGGTTAGTGCGATGTCGCTCGCGCGCGTGAGGGATGCCGGCGTCAGTTCCTAACAGGATTTCTGAAAAGCCGGCTCGTTGCGCTGTCGTCGTCATTCCAAGCGCGGCGATGTCAATCGGGCCTCGCGATATCGCGCGCCAGCGATGCAGCCGAAGTCCGGTTTGGTCTGTCACGTCCCATCATGCACCACTGCGAGCTGTAGCTTTGCCGCTGCAATACAGTGCTCGCGTGCAATCCAACTATCATTCCGACATCTCATGCAAACGCACGAAGACGCGAGGATAGTCAGCGTCTAGTTTTCTCGTCAATGGCATTCCGGTTTGGCCATCAGCAGTAGGCCGGGCTGTCGCGTTGATATGATGAACGATTGCGCGCTTCAGTAACACAGGAGGATAATATGAAGGCTGTCATTCAATGCGGCGGAAAGGGAATGCGCTTGCGTCCGCATACATCCATCTTGCCGAAACCGCTTATGCCGATCGGATCGCGGCCCGTCCTCGAGCTCCTGCTCAAATGGCTCAGGCGAAATGGCATCAGAGAAGTCTTCATCACGACTGGATATCTGGGCCACCTTATTCGCAGTGTTTGCGGCGACGGCAATCAGTGGAACATGCAGATCGTTTACACGCAAGAAGTGGAACCGCTTGGAACGATGGGCCCGCTGTCGCTTTTGCGAGAACAACTCGACACGCCATTTCTGGTCCTCAACGGCGATGTGCTCACGGACCTGAATCTCAGTCAGTTCGTGAGCTGTCATCGCCGACACCAAGGTCCCCTCACCATCGCCACCGCCACACGTCCTACCAAGATGGACTTTGGCGTGATCGACGAGACGGGCGGTTGCGTCACCGGATTCCGCGAGAAGCCCGAACTGTCGCATCTGGTGAGTATGGGCATCTACTGCATGGATCCCTCGGTGCTGGACCGCATTCCGTCAGGTGTTCCATTCGGCTTCGACGATCTGATGGCCCAGATGCTGGAAGAGGAAATACCCGTGAACGTATTCAAGCACAACGGCATGTGGCTCGATATCGGGCGGGTGGACGACTTCCTCAAGGCTCAGGATATTGCATGGGACGAGCAGTCGCCCCCGGCATTCGTGGCAACCGTCGCGGCCTGACGAAGACGCTGCATGTCACGGCTGCTGCTCGTGCAATCTCAAACGTATCGCCGAATCCGGGATTGGAGATGAACACATGCTATTGGTATCAGAGCCAGTCCTGGGTCCGGACGAGCAAACAGCCCTAGCCTCTGTCATCGAGAGCGGCTGGGTTACGATGGGAGACCGGGTCCGGGAATTCGAACAAGCGTTCGCTCATCTTCATGAGGCCGAGGATTCGATCGCCGTCGGCTCGTGCACGGCAGCCCTCCACCTTATCCTGCACGCGCTCGGCATTGGGCCGGGCGACGAAGTTCTCGTTCCATCGCTGACCTTCGTCGCCACGGCCAATAGCGTTCTCTATGTGGGAGCGCGCCCCGTCTTCGTCGATATCGACTCGGCCGAGATTCCGTTGATGTCGCTGGATGATGCTGAAGCCAAATGCACATCGAGAACAAAAGCGATTATTCTCGTCCATTTTGCCGGTTACCTCGCGCATCGCGACACTTGGCAGGCTTTCGCTCGTCGCAAGGGCCTGCTCCTGATCGAGGATGCAGCTCACGCGCCCGGACTGCCCGCAGTGGGGACCTATGGCGAGGCGGCAGCATTCAGCTTTTACGGCAACAAGAACATGACGACCGCCGAGGGCGGCGCCATTATCGCCCGCAGCCGCGCTTTGAGGGAAACCATCAAGCGAGCACGGTCTCATGGCATGACAAGCAGCACGCGACAGCGCCTCACCAGTCGTCGTCCCGATTACGATGTTACGATCCTCGGATTCAACTATCGTATGGACGATTTGCGCGCTGCCGTTGGCCTTGCCCAACTCAAGAAACTTCCGGAATGGAATGACACCAGGCGACGCCTGTCACTGTGCTATCGTCAGTTGATGGCGGAGCATTGCCCAGCGGTGATGATACCCTTCGCGAATCCTTGGCCATCGGCGCACCATCTGATGCCGGTCGTCCTGCCGACGGCAACCGATCGGCAGCCTGTGATCGATCGGCTACGCAAGCGCGGCATACAGACTACGATTCACTATCCCGCCGTCCACCACCTGACATTCTACAGAGAACTCTATCCCGATACATTCTTGCCGCGCACCGAGGAGTTTGCCCAACGGGAGCTCACGCTGCCGCTGCACCCCCGGATGAACCCGGCCGACGTGGAACAGGTAGTGAATTCTCTTGCCGCCGCACTTGGCACGGAGTTTCCATTAGGGGCAATCGCGTAGCCATGCGCGGGGCAGCGAACCAGCTCCTGGCGTCAACTCCTGTTACGCAGGTGGGCTTGCGGCGCGCCCTTGATATTCTGTTTGCCGGTGCTGCGACAGCCACTCTCGCTCCTCTCTTCCTGATCGTAGCACTTGCTATCTGGATCGAAGGCGGAAGGCCGATTCTGTTCTCGCAACTTCGTCTCGGGCAAAATGGACGACCATTCCGCATGTACAAATTTCGCAAGTTCAGGCCGGATTGCGACCGGCATGGATGTCCGCTCACAATGGAGGGAGACGGCCGCCTGACTAGGATTGGCCGCATCCTCGCCGCGAGCAAGCTGGACGAGTTACCGCAACTCTGGAACGTTTTGCGCGGCGACATGGCGCTCGTGGGACCGCGGCCTGAATCGCTCGCATTCTTCGACTGCTTTCACGGTGGCTTCGAGAAGCTTCTCGACCACAAGCCCGGTCTTGTTGGTCCGTGCCAGGTCATGTTTCGACATGAAAGCAAGCTCTATCCCGCTGACGTTGCGGCTGTGGATTTCTATCGACAAGTTCTGTTCCCGACCAAGGCGAAAATCGATCTCGCTTATTTCCCGCGCCGAACACTGGCTTCTGATCTCGGCTGGATTGTTCGTGCGGCCTGGGCAATCGCGGTGGGATCGTGGACCGAATACACGCGGAAGAATCAATCGAGAGAATCTAAACAACAAACCGGACATTGACGGCCATGAATTACCTTGGTGCCAGAATTCTCGTCACGGGAGCCGACGGTTTCATTGGCTCGCACCTGACCGAAGCGCTTGTTTCGGCAGGGGCCAACGTTACAGCTCTTGCCCAGTACAATTCCTTCGATAGCCATGGTTGGCTGGACGACCTCCCGGATTCGACCCGAAAGAAAGTCAACCTGGTTCGCGGCGACATCCGCGATGCGGCTTTCGTCGGTCGTCTCGTACCCGGCCACGAAATCGTCTTTCATCTCGCCGCACTGATCGCGATCCCCTATTCCTACGTCGCTGCGCAATCGTATGTCGAAACAAACGTGCTCGGCACCTTGAATGTGCTCGAGGCCGCGCGGCAGTGCGGCACCGAGCGGGTCATTCACACGTCGACCAGCGAAGTCTACGGCACAGCCATAACAATGCCGATCGATGAAACTCATCCGCTGCAAGGACAATCGCCGTATTCGGCTTCCAAAATAGCTGCGGACATGATGGCAGGGGCTTTTGCGAAGTCGTTCGGCGTACCAGTCGTCATCCTCAGGCCATTCAATACGTTTGGGCCACGACAGAGCGAAAGAGCGATCATCGCTGCCATCATACGGCAGGCGTTAGATCCTTCCTGCCCCGCGATCATGATCGGGGATGCAACAACCGTACGTGACCTTACATTCGTTGCAGATACGGCAGCCGCGTTCATGGCTGCCGGACTGGCCGAGGGCATCGAATACGGCCAGCCATATAACGCAGGTAGTCAGCGGGCGATCATGATCCGCGACCTGATTGATGTCATCGTCGACCTTACTTCCAGCGACAAGCCTGTGCTTCAGGATGAGAAGCGTCTGCGACCGACAAATTCGGAAGTGCGAGCGTTGCTCGCTGATTGCACCCGCTTCGTCCATGCAACGGGATGGTCACCGCAGGTCACGCTGCGGGAAGGGTTGGAGCGGACAGTTGACTGGTGGCGTCATCGCCTTTCGGGAAAGCAAGTCCGGCGGCAAAAGGATTTCATCACATGATGGCCCGGCTAAGTTATGCCCGAGCTCTCCTGTGCTGTGGCGCCCTTGTCTTGCTCGCTTCCTCAAGACCCGCCTCAACCGAATCGCTCGCAAACGCCCAGTTCCTCCCGGCGCCCGCCATGGATTTGCCTGGCTATCTCGCGCCAGTCGTCGATGCGTCCCTCGGTACGACCTTGGTTCGTGTGACCACGCCTGAAAGTCCGATGGGAAACGGCATGGTTTGCAAGCGTTCCTATTGCACCCATCGCTATTCGAGTGCGCAGGCGTGGAACGCCGACCAGAGCCTGCTTTTGATTGTCAACGGATGCAATGGCCTGTGCTTTCTTGATGGGCACACCTATGCTCCACTGTTCCGGCGACAGCGCGGGGGTGAATGCGAATGGCATCCGCAAGATCCAGAGCTCATGATTTGTGTCGCCGGGCGTCGCATTTCGCGATGGGCGCCGCGAAGCAACGCCGAAGATGTAATTCTTGAGACGGAAGTATATCGGGAGCTTCAATTCGGCCCTTACAAGGGAAATCCCTCATGGGACGGTAACCGTATCGTGGTGCGCGCCATCGGCCGGCAGGGCACGCTTGTCGCATTTGCGATGGATCTTTCGGATCGCCGGAAATTTCCTGATATTGAGCTGGCGCGAATTCCCGGCAAAAACAGCTATTGCGGAATCTCGCCGCTGGGCAAGTACATATTCTGCCAGCAGTCTCTCATTGACTTCACAGATCAAGCATTTGTCTTCAGCATTGAGGGTGATCTCCTGCAGAGCTGGACAGAGCATCACCGGCCCGGCCACGGCGACATGACCGTCGATGCCGGCGGTGATGAAGTTTATGTCGGCATCAGTAAGTCGGCGCCCGACAAGTATCAGGTCATCAAACGGAGACTCCAAGACGGACAGGTCACGGCGCTCGCTCCCTATGGAGAAGCTCAGCATGCATCGATGCGAGCGATACGCCGTCCCGGCTGGGTCTTCATGAGTTATGCCGGCGCCGCGCTCGCTCCCGCCGGCGGCAAGAAAGTGGCACCGTTCGCTCAGGAAGTTATCGCACTTAAAATCGATGGCAGTGGCGAGTTTCGACGTATCGCGCATACGCGCAATGCTCCGTATGACTATTGGAGCGAAACGCATGGCTCACCTTCTCCTGATGGATCGCAAGTCATCTGGTCGAGCAACTGGGGGCAACGAGGCGGGCCGGTATTTGATTTTGTTTCCCGCATCGACTGGGCTGATCGAGACAGCGGAAACGACTTAGCGCAAGGAGATCGTCATGAAGGGCAACAGGCGCAGTAAGACTTTCAGCTATGTCCCCATCAGCGTCTGGGCAGGGATCATTGTCTTGGCAGGCAGCGACGGTTGCCTTGGAGCTCAATACAGCCTCGCGCCTGGTGATACTGTCGAGGTATCGGTCGGTGGAGCGCCTGAACAGCGCAATAGAGCTCAGATCCAGATTGACGGCACCATTGCTCTTCCCGGGGTCGGTACGGTGCCGGTTGCAGGTCTGACCCCGTCGGAACTTCAGACTCGCATGGAGACGCTGCTGCAGTCCAGGATTCTGCGTCAGCGCTCACCGGATGGGCGAGAGCAGGCGCTCGTCATCAAGCCTGGGGACGTGATCGCGAGCGTCGTGGAATATCGACCGATCTACGTCACAGGCGACGTTCTTACGCCCGGACAGCTGGTGTATCGCGCGTCCATGACTGTACGCCAAGCCGTTGCAGTCGCCGGTGGCTTTAGCCTGTTGCGTTCTCGCGGTCAGGTCGGTGCTATCGATCCGGCGGATCTGTTGCGCGATTACCAATCTTTGTCGACCGAGTACATCAAAGAGTATATCCACGTGATCCGCACCAATGCGGAACTCCAGGGCAATGACAGCTTCGATCAGAAGATACCCAGCGAAGTATCTTTGCCGGTCTCCGTCATCGAGTCGATCATGCAATCCGAGTCGGCGTCGCTAAAGACCGCGCAAATCGACTATCGTAAGGAACGAAGCTTTCTGGAGGATGCAGTCAAACAATCGGAGGCTCAGCTCGTAACCCTCAGGAAGCAGCAGGACGGTGAGGAAAAGGGTGTTCAGGCCGATGAGGATGAGCTGGATCGGGTAGCCAAGTTGTTTGGCGCAGGATCATTGCCAAGCCCCCGTGTTACGGAAAGCCGACGCGCTCTTCTGTTGTCGTCGACAAGGCGTCTTCAGACGATGGTCGAAGTCATGCGGCTGCAACGTCAGCGCGACGACTTCGTGCGCCAGATCGAGCGGGTCGCCAATCTGCGAACCATCAATCTGTTGCGCGAGTTGAAGGATTCAACCGTTCGCATGGCGGACTTGCGGGTTAAATTGCAGGCGTTGAGTCAAAAATTGCAGCCTGTCGGCGGTGCGGGAGCACTACCTGTCGGAACCAGCGATCTCCGAGCAGAGGTAACGATCGCACGAAAGGTCGGCCAGCAGTGGAACAGGATCGTCGCATCAGTTGATTTCGATGTAGAGCCGGGAGATGTGGTCGAAGTTGCGCTGCGCCCTTCGGGAGTAGCCAGCGCATCTAACTGAGCCATTGGCACAAGCGGGGGTACCCACAAAGGATACCGCGCTTACGACCTCTGGCCGGACGCCTGCACAAAACTGCGCGCTGAGGCGCGCATCGCTTTTCCAGCCGACATTTCCTCCATGTCATTCAGACCGCTAGAGGCCCCACGAATAGTAGACTGCCTCAGCCAAATGTGCAGTCGGATTACCCCAACTTGAACATTTACATGGCTCATCGAAATTGGAATGCTTTCCCTCCGATCAATCCTTGTCATTCGATTGAAGTAGTAGGCGAAGGGAATGACGACATGTTGAATTTGAACCAGAGTGCCACATTGCCCGGCGCAATTGCATCGCTTCATCCCTGCAGGGAATCCATCTTCAACATTTCGAATCGTGCTCCCGCTATCCGGCCAGACGCTGACCCAGGCAAGAAGCCCGACCTTGGCGAGCAACGTGACGTCCTACACGCGGTTTTGGCGCGTATTGGCTGCGGGCAAGTTCTGCTCAAGCGTGGCTGTGTGCTTGACGTGAGTGCAATCGGACGTGCGATATTGGAACGCGAATGCAACCTCACCACCAGCCCTGAAACGCTCTACAGCGCCGTCAAGCAGCTGGTGAACCGCGCGGGAGCCCAAATTCCCGTTGGCTCGACATCATGGCTCGCGACTTCCTTCAAGGAGGGCGTCACCAGCCTTGTAAGCCAGATGGTCAATGTTTGGACGGATGAAACCAGCACCATCATTCTGCTCGATCTCGACGCTCATCCGGAGCCGACGCCCCAAGCGCTCCGGTGTTTGTTCGGCTTCACAGCCGCGGAAACCCAGCTTGCAGTCGAATTGGCGCGCGGCCATAATTTGCTTGATATTGCTCGCGCCCGACGGCTGAGCCGGACGACGATCCGCTCACACCTGGCCTCCCTGTTCGTAAAGACACAGACACGGCGGCAGGCGGAGCTGGTTGCATTACTCGGGCGTGTCGCCGTCCTGCCTTCTCCCGGTAATTGAGTCTGACGATAGGCACCCAGGCGAGCCGCCTTGTTCATCCGGGCACAAACACAGCGGCAAGTGAAACGGGTCGCCGACAGGCCTGCTTTGCTCCGACGTTTGAACTGATTCTGGATCTGACGACACGACGCTTCAGCTTGCGTGCATGATGCCAAACGCGCTTCGGAGTAATCCTCTTGGTGTCGATGTCTCAATTCTTCAGGATCGCCGAATACTTCCGACGCGGCCGTCATTCGAACGAATGAAGACACTTTGTGATCGCCTCGTAAGCTCACATCGTCCGCTCATACGCGAGGACATCGAAATTCATCTGTAGCCGATTCTCCGGATCGACTGAGCTGCATTCCGATTGCGACCGAAAGGATTAGCATGACGTTGCATGTGCTTTGTGTGGGAGGCGAGGATCATGCCCTGCGGATCCCATTTCTGGCAGCTTTGCGCAGTCGTGGCTTTCGGGTGAGCGCTGCCGGTACTGGCGCTGCACTCCCGTTCTCAAATAGCGGCATCGAGTATCATCGCTATGACTTCAATAGATTCGGCGCACGGGTTGCTGACCGCCTAGCTGTCGGCCAGCTCTCACAGCTTGTGCGTGGCATTCGACCGGACGTTGTTCAAACGTTCGATACCAAACCAAATCTGCTTGCCCCTCTTGCGGTGAGAGGCGCAATTCCCATTGTGCGCACCATCAACGGAATGGGTTGGGTATTCTCCTCGGCACAGCTGAAAGCTCTTGCATTCAGGCCAGCCTACCTAGCGCTGCAGCGGTTGGCCGCCTGCTGGACCTCGGCAACGGTATTTCAGAACAAGGAGGACAGCGACTTTTTCCGCCGCTATCGTCTGCTTGGCAAAAGCCCTGCTGTACTGATCGGAAGTTCGGGAATCGATGTCGATGCTTTCGACACAGCGCGGGCTCAGGCGCCGTCCACCGCACAACTTCGTACAGAACTCGGACTCGGTGACGACGAAGTCGTCATGACTGTGAGCCGACTGACCGTACAAAAGGGCATACCCACGCTTCTGGATGCAGCGGCGATTGTCCGCGAAGCGCGGCCCCGCGTTCGTTTCTTGCTTGTCGGTCCAAGGGAGAGCGAAGGTCCTTTTGCCGTGGATCAGGCTTTGATTGATCGATACGCACCACACGTAATCGCTCTCGGTGCGCGATCCGACGTTCCTGCGCTTCTCGGAATCGCGAATGTCTTTGCCTTCCCGACGGAGTATCGGGAAGGAATCCCCCGTGTTCTGCTGGAAGCAGGATTGGCGGGTGTGCCTATTGTCGCCACGCGTATGCCAGGCTGCGGCGATGTTGTGGTGGAGAACTGCAATGGTCATTTGGTGCCGCCCCGGGACCCGCGTGCGCTCGCCGCAGCCATTCTCGATCTTCTCCAGGATCCTGCCCGCGCAAAGAGCATGGGACAGCGCTCGATCGCGCTCGTGCGCCGTGAGTTCGACCTGAACGTCGTGGCTGACCGCTACGCCGATCTTTACAGGAAGCTGATTTTCACCGGGAGGCGAAGCGAAGATCCGGCTGCTTTGTCTCGCGACGTCCATGAAGATCGAAGGGTTAGCCGGCACAGCGGGAAGTCATCATGATCGCCAATGCGCTTCTTTCTTTTGGCATCGTGCTTACGACAGCTTCACAGCTGCGCCTTCCCGGAATTCCGCTGGGTGTTGGCGAGGTCTGTCTTGTCCTGTGGCTAGCCTTCGTCTCATTGCGAGTCATCGTTACCGGCCAGATTTACAACGCGACAGCTTTGCTCCGAATCGGTGCGTTTTGGGCCTGTCTTGCACTCGCCCTGAGCATAGGGACATGCGTGGCCTATCTGAGCCAGGAGCTGGACCTTCCTACGATGTTGCACGACACCTTCGCGTATCTGTTGGTGGCAGCTTTGACCTGCCTCATCGTCGCAACGATGGAAGCCGACGCTGCCCTACGTCAAACCCAATGGTTCCTGCTCGCTTTCTGGAACATCGCACTGGTCCTTCAGATCGCTGCGGGCTGGTCCATCATCAGCCTGCCGTCGGTCGATCCATGGTATTGGGATCGATTTCGAGGCTGGGCGGAGAATCCCAATCAGATCGCTCTCTATTGCGCCGTTTTGACGCCGCTGTCTCTCAGCCTTGCCCTATCGGCCAAAGGGTTTGGCCGCATAGCGGGATCATTCAGTTGCCTGCTAACCTTCGCCGTCGGGCGCCTGACCAAAAGCGATACATTTCTTGTTGCGATGGTGATTGCCACCGCGATCTTTTCTTTGCTGCGTTTGCGCAGTTGGCTGACCTCGCCACAGCACAGACTAAATTTCCGGTCGGTGGTCGCGGTTCTGGTCATCGCCGCCGCCGTCCCTCTGGCGCTCGCATTAGCACCGTATGCCGTTGCGACCGCCGATGAGTTTGAAGGTCTGGCAATCAGTCTGGCCAAGGACCGTGGCGGCGAGGCAACGAAGCGCACCGCGTCCCTGCGACTGCAACTCTGGGAAGATGCACTCCGTCGAGGGCTGGAAACCGGATCGCTCGGGCTGGGGCCAGGCCCGCATCTCGAGAAGCCGAACGTCGCCAATAACAAGGCGCTTCCAACTCCTTTCGAAGCCCATAGCACACTGCTGGATATATTTACGCAAGGTGGCCTGCTCGCTGTGATTGCCGTTTGCGGCCTCTTCGCAGGCACGTTCATGCTCATGTTCCGCGCGAAGCTCGATGCCCTGGCAGCATTGTTCGCTGCGCTGGCCATTTTCAGCATCAGCCATTTCATCTTGCGTCATCCCATCGTGTGGTTCGCGTTTGCTCTCAGCCTGATCCTTGGATCGGCGCGCCCGCCGTCGCCGCACACGCGTATCGGAAGCTAGATCATGTGTGGAATCGCCGGAATTCTTCAGATGCCAAAAGCTTCCCGATCCGCCGATCTGGATGCGATCGGCCGAATGACGAATCGTTTGCACCATCGCGGACCCGATGCCCACGGTTCGTGGTGCGATCGTGACGCCGGAATTGCATTCGGGCATCGCCGGCTCTCCATCGTTGACCTCACCGACGCGGGGCGACAACCGATGCTTTCCGAGAGCGGCCGATTCGTCATCACATTCAATGGTGAGATCTACAATCATCCGTCGTTGCGACAGGAGCTTCAACGCCTCGGCCAGAACTTCATCGGCAGCAGCGATACCGAGGTCTTGCTCGCGATGATCGAGAGATGGGGATTCGAGGCTGCCCTGGCGCGCTGCAACGGCATGTTCGCAATCGGCCTCTGGGATCGGCAGACCCGTACGCTCCATCTGGCCCGCGATCGAATGGGAAAGAAGCCCCTATACGTCGCCAGAACGAGAAATGCCGTGGTCTTTGCTTCAGAGTTGAAGGCGATCGACGCGTTCCCCGATTTCCATCCGGAGATCAATCCGCGCGGGGTCGCTGAATTTCTCGCTCGCGGCTGGCTATCGGATGAACATTGTATATGGAAAGATGTCTTCAAACTTCCGCCCGGCAACATTCTATCTTTCGGCGCCGATGAACTTCTGGCATCTCGGGATGCTGCAGCGCTTCGGGCAAAGGCGCGCACTTGGTGGTCGCTGACCGACATCGCAAAGCACGGCCGAAGAAACCCCGTTTCCGCGGACGATGGCGAGCTCGTGTCGCATCTTGATGGCCTACTTCGCGAGGCTGTCGGTGAGCGCATGGTTGCCGACGTGCCAATCGGGCTGTTCCTGTCCGGTGGCATCGACAGTTCAACTGTCGTCGCCCTGATGCAATCCCAATCCACCCGGCCCGTCCGTACGTTCACTATCGGTTTCGGCGAGCCCGCCTTCGACGAAGCGGCCAGTGCCGCGGCCGTGGCTCGTCACCTCGGCACGGACCACACGGAGCTACGTCTCACTCCCTCGGAGGCCATGGATGTCATTCCCGAACTGCCCCGTATTTGGGACGAGCCGTTCGCCGACGAATCGCAGATTCCGACACTGCTGCTATCTCGCCTCGCCCGCCGGGATGTAACTGTTGTCCTCTCCGGTGACGGCGGAGACGAATGTTTTGCTGGATATTCCAGGCATCTTTTAACCGCCCGTCTAGCTCCCCTCCTTAACTCCAATCGAGCACTTCGGCGAACGGCGGCAATGGGTGTGTCATTGCTCGCCCGCGGTTTGCGGGAAGACATCGCTGACGCGTTGCCTCTTCCTGGCCGCCTGCGACGGATGATCGGAAGCGACCGGGTCAACCGCCTTGCACAACTGTTTGCAGGCAATGACGCCGACGACATGTACCGGAAAGTTATGCGGCTTTCCGAGCTGCAATTGACCCCGGAGCAGGTAACCGATTCGGCTAAGGTGCCACCGCTGAACGATCTTCTATCCGACTTCATTGTGCGGGACATGATCGGTTATCTCCCCGGCGACATTCTGGTGAAGCTCGATCGCGCCAGCATGGCGACAGGCCTGGAAGCGCGCTGTCCAATTCTCGACCATCGCGTCGTGGAATTCTCCTGGCGACTGCCGAACACGGCCAAGGTGCGCGACGGACAGGGCAAGTGGATCTTGCGGCAGGTTCTCAGCCGTTACTTGCCGCGCCACTTGATAGATCGACCCAAGCAGGGCTTCGACGTGCCTGTTGGCGCCTGGTTGAAAGGCCCCCTGCGCTCATGGGCTGCAGACCTGCTCTCCGAATCGCGCCTTAACCGCCAGAATTTGCTGGACGTACAACGAGTCCAGAGCTGCTGGCAGGATCATCTGAGTGGCAATCGCGATCACTCGCGAATGCTATGGGCCGTCCTGATGTTGCAATCATGGCTAGGAATGATGGTTGAACAGAGTACGTGCCGATCGGCAGATACCCTCGAGCCCGCACAGTAGAGGAACGAGCTATGGAAGCGTTAGTAGGAAGACGTATTCGATCCCTGCAGGCTCTTTCGCCGGATATGGCAGAGGACGAACTTGGGCGGCGCCTGGCGGAACAATCCCTGGCTTCAAATGACGGTCTCCAGTCTTTGAATCGCGTGCTGGATAGTGTGCGGAAGTACAAGCGGCTTGTCGTCAGGATGATTGTCGTCGGCGCCTTGCTAGCTGGAGTAGCCGGCCTTCTTATGTCTCCTTCTTATCTGGCGACGGCACAACTTGCTGTTGACGTCCGACAGTCCGGCGCCGTCGATGCCTTGAATGCCGGTGGCGCATCCGCAGCACCTACACCGGCCGCCGAGGAATCCACCATCGACACACATGTCACGGTGCTGCTTTCCGACGCCTATCTGCGGAGACTCCTTCCAACGCTCCGCGCTCTCGAAGATGCGAGGCACGGTGCTGAAAAGGGGTCACGAACGTGGATGCAAAGCTTGCGCACGCTCTTTGGTCGTACATGGTCAGCAACCAAGGAGCTGCTACTTGGCAAGAACCACGAGCCCGATGACGGGTCGGCTCTCGCTGCTCTAAAGCGCAGCTTGAAGGTTGGTCAGGAGCGGCGCTCCAGAATCATCGCCGTTACTTCTACGGCCACCAATCCGCAACGAGCGGCGGAAATCGCCAATACGGTGGCACAATCGTATGTCGACGAGGTCGCGCGTCAGAAGCAAAGCGATGTGGAGTATGCTTTGAGCTCCCTTGCGACCCAATCATCCAAAGTTCAGCGTGACCTTGCAAAGGCGGAGGAGGAACTAAAAGCCTCCCGTCTTGGCCAGCTCTCACCCTCCCGGAACGCCGCGCTGGAGTGGCAGGTCACCACGCTGGCGCAACAGTTTGAAACGCTTCTGCGGCGGCGGCAGGAGCTCACCGCAAAAGGTCTGACCGCGCAATCAGACGTCAGTATTCTCGCCACGGCCACACCGCCAGAACGACCGACCTCATTACACCCGCTACTTATGATTCCTCCTGCGGCAATTATCTTCGCTCTGCTGGCTTGTGTTCTCGCAGTCGTATTGAATCACTTCGATCGGACCCTGCACACGGAAGCCGACGCCGCTGAAGCTCTGCGTATTCCATGCGCCGGACTGATACCTTCGATTCCACTGGAGCCAGGCAAGCAGCCGCATTATGTTTTGGAGGAGCCTGCGAGCCACTATGCCAGAGCAATCCGCTCCATTCTGGTATCCATACTGGCCTCCGACCCGGCAACCCCACGATCGCAGCGTGTTGTCCTCGTCAGCTCCAGCATCGGTGGGGAAGGCAAGACGACACTTTCATGGAGCCTTGGTCTCTACGCTGCCCGGCTCGGGTGGCGCACTCTACTCCTTGACTTTGGCCAATTCACTCGTCGACCGGGTGGCGAGAGCGCCAACTTACTCAGTGTACTGGCGTATGGCCGTCCACTTGCAGACGCGATCGAACATATCCATGAGTCCGGAATTGACTACCTGCCCGCCACATCGTTTGGGGGACATAGGCTTCGGATTCTCGCCGACCCCAAGATTCCTTCGTTGCTCCGACAGCTGAGCGACACCTATGATTTCGTGATCATCGACGGACCTTCGCTGCTGGAAGCCCCGGAAGCAAGACTTCTGGCAAGTTGGGCTGACCACGTTTTGTTCGCCATTCACTCTGGAAGCACCGATCGTGAGGCGGCGCAGACCGCGCTGCATCAACTTGTTCGGACAGAACATCTCAACCCTGCCCAGAACACGAGATTCTCGTCGGTCTTAACTCGTGTCGAGCCGCTACAGCAGGACCAGTTCGGTGAGCGTGCACAGCAGCTGTTCAAGAGGATTTGGGGCGCGCTTCGCCGGCGGTCGAAGAGAGCAATCACGTGGCGAACGTGGCGCGGAGACGCAATCGAGCTGAAACGCTCCGGATCACCCAAACTGAACCCCCGCAATTGGTTGAGAAGCGATTGAGGGCAGCATGATTATCGAGACCTTCGGTCCACCAGGCGCTGGCAAAACAACCTTTAGTCGGGCACTCGCTCAACGCCTGCGTGACCGTGGGTATGAGGTCGACCTCGTACTTACGTTGCCGCATCTATCCAATCATCTTCTGAACTTTGGTGGATTTCTTCCAGCGCTGCAGCGCGTCACTCTCGCGATCTTCGCCACCATCGCAATCTTGTGCCGTCCTATCGCAAATGCCCGAGGGCTGCGTCTAGCGAAAGACCTGCTCCGACTAATGCCACCCAACAATCCCGTTTGGAGGATCAGGCTTAGCCAATACGTCGTCCGATTTTCCTGCGTGTGGAGAGATTCGCACAAGTCAGATCGCATCGTCTTGTTCGACCAGGGCTTTGTGCAGATCGTTTGCACCTTGGCCCTGTTTAGCCGAGCAGACGAGAAGACGATCGCTCGTGCAATCGGCATGAGGACGCAATCCGATCTGCTGATCCGGTTTGATGCTCCGAAGGAGCTGTTGGAAAAGCGCCTCCATGAGCGAGTACACCAAAAAACCTACATGGAGAAATGGTTCGAGCCTGACGTAGCTACCTTTCTCAAGGCAAAGCCGATTACTGACTACGTTGGCTCATTACTCGCGGCCGAGCATCAACGGGTGATCTGCATCAACTCGCTTGATCCCGGCCTGATGTCCAGGGCTCTCGACCGTATCGAAGAAGAGGTCTCGAGTAAGTTCAGGCCCAACGGAGCGGTCAGTTCGTCACCCGGCCCAGGGGACAACAGCTTTGAACCCTATGCCGAGAAGTTCACGCCACCCCTGCCGGCGCCCGAGACGATCGGAACTTTCACAGCTCAGGCTCAACCCGAGCTGGCTCGGCGCATGGCCAGCGCAAGCCTGTGGGCATTCGTCATCTATGTTGGCGGCGCCGGGCTGACGTGCGTGGCTCAACTTGTCATTGCCCGTACGATAGGAGCGACGAGTTACGGTATCTATTCATACGTTTTGGCTTGGACGACCCTTCTCTCCTACATCGCGGGACTCGGGTTCAACACGGTTCTGCTGCGATATGTGCCGGCCTATAGCGCGACCGGAAAGTGGCCATTGGCGCGCGGAGTTATTCAATTTGCATTCGGACGATCATTGTTGGTTGGGATGTTGATTGCGATCTGCGGAGTCGCCACCGCACTATTCCTGTCGGAGACGCTTCATCGGGAGCTGACTATCAGTCTGGCGGTTGGCATGGCGACCGTCCCATTGGTCGCGCTTTACGTTCTCGGTTCCGCTACGGTACGCGCGCTGGGTGGCGTCATTTCGGCAATTGCGCCCGAACGATTCGTTCGGGACGGCCTTATGGTGGTTCTGCTTCTACTTGCTGTGGCACTCAACGTCACGCCAATCGATGCGACAACGGTTTTGATCGCTTTGATGGCAAGCTCTGCTGTCACAGCTGCCATCGTCGGACTGAGCATGCGGAAGCTTTGGCCGCCACAACTACGCTCGGCGGTGCCGGCTTATGCACCTCGCGACTGGTGGCATCTCGCCTGTCCTGTCATGATCTTGATTGGAGTTGAGGTTCTCATGAGCCGCGCCGGCGTGATTATCCTCGGCTGGACCGGCGATGCCCACGAGGCTGGCATTTTCGCACTGGGGTTGAATTTAGCTCTTTTTCTTGTTCTGCCTCGGATGGCAGTAGGGACTTTCTTTTCGCCGAACGTCTCGAAGCTTCACGCGCATCGGAATGAGGCAGCGCTTCAGAGTCTGTTTGCCCGAGCAACTGTCCTGTCGCTGGCTGGAACAGTCGTGCTGGCACTTCCACTTTTGTTGCTGACGGTACCGCTACTCCGCTTTTTTGGCGAGGAATTCGTTGCAACAGCTCCGGTCGCCCAAATTCTCGTCGTCGGACAGATCTTTGCTGCTGCTACTGGTCCGCAGCAAAATCTTCTGACTATGACTGGGCACGAGCGAGCAGCTGCCGCAATCACAGCGATCGGAGCCATCATGAACGTTGTCGCCTGTGCGATCGGCATTGCTTTCTTTGGAGTGATGGGTGCCGCCGTTGCGACGGCCGTGACGAATGTAGCCTGGAACATGGCAATGGCGATCTACATCTACAAACGCGTGAACATGACGGCCGGCCTGCTCTTTGCCTTTGTGGAGTTTCGTCGGCCCGCCGCCGCTGAATAGCCCGGTAACTGGATAGAGGCCGGAAAATTGGTGCAGCCCTATCATTCACTCGAAGGACGTCAATAGCCGACGTGTGGCCTACGATCTCCATCCCGCAACGGTGAGTACCGTCATGCAACTTCAGAGATTTCCCGATGGATCCTTGGCGAAACGCGCGAAGACGTTCGCTGGCGGGCGCGCACTTTCCGGAGATTCAAGCGAGCCTGCACAAACCCTCTGGATGAAACCTCCCGAATTGCCCCTCGACCTGGGCGGGCCTGTCGATCGCCCGTTCAATCGTATGGGCGTCGAATTTGCCGGCGTGCCCGCGATCACGCATCTGGATGCGGTGGCAAAGAGATTTCCGAACAACGTAGCCATCAGCGATGACACCCGCCAAATCACATATTCGGATTTTCTGATCAGAGTTTTGACGCTGGCCCAGGCGATTGCAGCGGTGGCTCCCGAGGGGCGGGCCGTCGGCCTGTTGTTGCGCCACTCGATCTGGCATCCGATCGCCATGCTTGCATGTATGGCCGCAGGGCGCCCCCTGGTGCCGCTCAATCCGCGCGATCCGGACCAGCGACTTGCCCACATCGTTGCAAATGCACAGATTTCTGTACTGATCGGCCAGGGGGACAGTAGCTCAACCAAATGGATCGACGAAGACGGCCTGCGTTGGATCGATATTACGCACGCGAACGAACTTTTCGATGACGCCCCATCGCTTGAGCCAGTCTCGGTGGATGCACCTGCCCTTGTGCTCTACACCTCCGGTAGCACCGGACAGCCAAAGGGTGTTGTGAATAGCCAGCGCAGCTTGCTCCAGCGTGTCCAGCAATATGCGGATGCATGCCACATAGACGCCACTGACGTCTTCATGCCTCTGAGCGGCCCTACGACCATTGCGGGCACCAGAGAGATGCTCACGGCCTTGTTGACCGGCGCAAGATTGCATATGGCGGATGTCGAGGCCCTTGGCCTTCGCGGCGTGTTGCGTCAGATCCGATCGCAGCAGATAACGATCACCTACATCGTTCCCGCTCTTCTGCGGGCAGTGATTACCGCGAGTGAAACCGGTGATTTCGAATCGCTCCGGGTTGTCCGCATCGGCGGCGAGAAGGTGCTGTGGACGGATGTCGCGCTCGTCCGAAAGGTCGTGAAGCCCTCCTGCTTCATTCAGATCAGCTATTCGTCGACCGAGACTACCGGCACGCAGTGGTTTCTTCCTGACGACTGCAAGGAAAGTGATTTCAGCATACCCCCGGTTGGTTATTTGCTTCCCGGAATGTCGTGTGCCGTCGTCGACGACAACGGGGTGCCTGTGCCCACCGGCGAGGTCGGAGAGCTGATCATCAAGAGCATGCATGTGCTGCTTGGCTACTGGGAGAACGGTCAGGTGCTTCCTGCATTACCCGACCCGGATGATAGCCATTGCCGCATCTTCCCGACAGGCGACCTTGTTACTGTCGATGCGCGCGGATTGATGCAGATGCTGGGACGAAAGGGGCGTCAGCTCAAAATCAATGGACGGCGTGTCGAACCGGCTGAACTCGAGGTCGTCGTACGCAGAATTCCCTATGTGAGCGACGCCGTCGCCATCGTCACCGATTCAAGCGAGCTGGTTATTTTTGCATCGCCAGGTGTCGAGGCCAAGGCAACATTCACGGCTGACGTTCGGGACGTCATCAGGCAGACACTTCCGACCGCATTGCATCCCACCAGATTGCATGAAATCGCAGAGCTTCCGCGGCTCGCCGGCGGAAAGATAGACGTCGCGAAACTCAAGGTGCTGGATAGCGAGAGCCGAAGAGGTGCAGCCCCACCTCAGCCCCCAGGGGCGGGTGAAGTGAAGCAAGCCGAAAAAATAGTGGCGCAGGTATGGACGCGGATCCTAGGTACGACCGACGTTGCCAGCCGCTGGGACGAGGCAGGTGGCGATTCCCTCAAGCTTCTGCGATGCGTGATGGAGCTGGAAGAGCTGGTCGGCCAAGAGCTCAACATGGAAGCTTTCACGGTGGACATGAGCGCAGCCGATATGATTCAGATCGTCGCTGCAGGTGGCCGATCGCAGCGGCAACAAGCCGCCGGGGAATTCCTGCCTCATCTGGTGATGTTGCCAGGCTCGATAGGTTACGGTCCGAGTCTGGCGGCGTTCGGGGCGCAGCTGAGCAAGACGGCTCATGTGATCCCGATCCGCTACCCGGATCTGACGTCTGCCCTGACCGGATGCGGCTCGGTCGACCACATGGCGACGTTGGCTCTGGAACAGATTAACGCCGTTCATCCTCGCGGCGACATACGTCTGATCGGCTATTCGCTGGGTGGCGGCGTCGCATTTGAAGTGGCAGCCCGGCTGATTGCGGAAGGCCGGTCGGTGAAATTTCTGGGCATTCTGGATACGAATATCGGCCCCCGCAGGAGTGACTATCGGGAGACCCTGTCACGTACGCTGCAACGAGTTAGATCACACCGGGTTACGATGTACCGAATGCTGTGTCGCGCTATCGCAAAATGTGTTGCTCGACTCCACTGGGAGGTGAAGTTCTGTCGAATTCTCGATGCGAGGATCTGGACGCGTTTGGCCGGCACCCGCTTCATGCTCAAGTTGGAGCTTGAGGAGATTCTCCGGATGCAGGAATTCGGCCGCTGGGTGGCGAGTGCCAAACCTCGCTTGCCAATTACCGGAACGCTATTCCTTTGCAACCGGCGAGGGTCACCAGCACACCTCGGATGGGACTCTCTGTTTGCAAAACTGGAGGTAATTCCGATTGCTGGCGGCCATCTCGATCTCGTGATCGACCCGCATTTGACCGTCAACCGACCGGTCATCGAACGCGCGATCACGTCGTCCTGTTCCTGATCTTCGACCAACAGATCCAACAGATCCAACAGATTGGAACGAGGCGATGCAGATCGCAGAGGCCCCCTTTGGATCAAGGTCGCAAGTAGCTCCAGCCTCGCTCTTGCAGCTCCATGATCCGTACCACTCCGGATTTGGTGACCTTGGCCTGCGGGATGAGAGGAATATCTTTCGCCTCAGCTTTTGCCATGTTCTCGCGGGTGTTCCCGCATGCTGAAAAGGTCAGCTGTGGCATGGTTTCGCTCATGGATTTGATGCGCGCTTTGACGGGAGAAGTGTCATCTCGCAGCATATGCAGTCCGGGTCCAAAAACGACCACTTCGATCCCAACCTTTTGACCGATCTCGCTGTAGTGCTGAGCTACGTTGCTGACATTATTGAGAGCGAGATTGATTGTCGCGGGGTCATTGACGTCAACCTGTACAACGAGCCGATGGGGCTGCATTCGGATGGCGGCAGTGGTCACCTTGGCGTTGGCGTTCATTTTGGCAGAAGTCTTGGCAGACGTATTGATTTCTACAGCGCCGCTGGTTTGGGTGCTCAGCATCAAGATACTCCCAACGGCGGCCATGCTGGCGAAGACGACGAGTGATCTGTTCATGTTGTTTCCTTGAGTGTGCTGGGAGTGCGGGCTCAAGTGTGCGCGATAGCGTAATCGCGCGCGAACGGGCGGGTCAAGAATGGTTCAGACAATGCAGGCGTGATCTACTTAATTGCCGCGATTGGTGCGCCTACCTCGTTGTGACTACTTCCATTGCTACATCGACAAACGGCCGATGAAGGCTGTGTCATCAAAATGGACACACATAAAAGCTCACCTGAGTTGTCACGATGTGGTCACAGGCAGTTGAGGTAGCATCGCATTGGCTACCGCGATCCAAAGCTGTTGAGGGCTCCCGCGCAACAAGCAGAACCGCTGCGCGTGCCTCGTCTGCAGTAGGAGCTTGCATTCTGTGGGTCCTCATTGGGGCTGCGGAGGATGGGCTATGCGGTGAAAGCCAATTCCGCGCACAGGCCTCCGAATCTTCTCAAACACGGGAGCGGAACAGGGCTGAAGCCCTTGCACCTGTGCTTGTCGCGCCCCCCCGAGCAGAACTCAATGCGGCCCAGTCGACGGCTGAAGCGACCAGCACCACGCTAAGACAGGCGCTTGATCAAGAGCGAGCTAGGGCAGACGCCCTTGCGGGTGAACTTGCGACCCTCCGGGCGGAACTCGAGACGGCGCGGGTGGCAGGCAAGGAATCTGCCCAGGCCATCGAGGTAGGGATCAGACAAACGCAAGCGCTCGAACAGGAGCGAGACAAAACAATCGACCTTATGCGTGAGCTTGCCTTCCTTCGGACCGAACTCGACGCGGCGCGGATCGTGATTTCGAAAGCTGTGCAAGCCACCGAGGCAGAGATCGAGCAAGAGCAGGCGCTCGAACAGCAGGAGCGGTGGAAGGCAGACGCGCCCGCCCATGACCTTGCTTCCCTTCGGGCGGAACTCGATACGGTGCGGATCGCAGCTTCGGACGCCGCAAAAGCCACCGCGGCAGAGATCGAGCAAAAGCAGGCGCTCGAACAGCAGCTCAAACAGCAGCAAGACAGGACGGAAGCCCTCAAGCGTGAATTGATCTCTCTCCGGACCGAACTCGACGCGGCGCGTGCCGCGACGCCGGAGGCTGCGCGGATCGTCGAGGCTGCGAAGGTCGAACAAGAGCGCGCATCTGCAAAGGAGCGCAGCCGGACCGAGGCAGTCGCCCGCGAGCTCTCCTCGGCGCGTCAGCAGATCGAGGAGCATGCCAGCCGCCTCGCGGCGGCACACGCTGAGGTGCTTCGGGTGACGGAGGCCAGCAACACCACGGCAGCAGAGCAGAAGCGAGCTCTTGCCAGCGAGCGCGAGCGTGCTGACGCACTTGTGCAGGAGCTTGCTCTTTTTAAGAACCAACTGGAGGCTCGAAACCAGCAGCTTGTTGCCGTGAGTGCTTCTCAGACTCTCGCTTCGCGCCAACCCGCCCCTACTGGCCGGAACGAAGGCGCGGCGGAGCCCCGTGCGAAGACGACCGAGGGAAAGAGCGCCTTGCCGCAGTGGGCTTCCACTCAGGCCGTCGCTTCATATGCGGAACGATCGTCCGTGTTGGAAACGCCACCGCAAGCACGGTCGACCGCTCGCGAAGCCGTGCCAAGTGTGGAGCCGAAAGTCCCCGTGGCATCAGAGGCAACCGTGCTGGCGAGTGTCGCTCCCTATTCTGTGGCGGACGAACAGAGACTGCTTGTTCGGGCGAACGCATTGCTCCGGCAAGCTGACATCAGCGGGGCGCGCCCATTGCTTGAACACGCTCTTGGACATGGTAGCGCGCGAGCCGCCTTTATGCTCGCGGAGACCTACGACGCCCGCGTGCTGAAATCGTGGAGCGCACGTGGGGTCCACGGTGATTCCAGAAAGGCACTCGAACTGTATGAAAAGGCACAGGCGGGCGGCATTGAGGATGCGAAGGCGAGGATTGAGTCGCTGAAATAGCAGCCAGCTCGTGACGCGTAGATGGTCATTCCGAGAATGGAGACTCGCATGTCGCTCATCAAGTTCTCATTTGCTATGGCATTAGCGGCGTTCGGGCTGCAACTGGCTGCCAATGCCCAATCTCTCCCGACGCGCGAGACGCAGGCTATGGCGGCGGTGAAAAGGACCGAAACGGCCGCGAAAGAGCGCATCAATGCATGGACTGTCGGCCTCGCCGGCGGGCTCATTGAAGGGGCTCCGCTTCGTCTCGCGGCAGAGATCGCTCGCGTCGTAAACGAGGAGGATAAGCTTCACGTCCTCCCGATCGTGACGCGCGGAGCAACGGAAAACGTCAATTCGCTGCTGTATCTTAGAGGCGTTGATGCGGCGATCATCAACACGGATGCTCTTGAGGAATATAAAGCTCAAGTTCCGTCTATCGAACGGCGCATCGTTTACGTTCTGAACCTCTTTCCGTCCGAACTGCACATATTCGTCCGCCCGGAGATCCGGTCGCTCGAAGAGCTCAAGGGAAAAAAGGTCAATTTCAATACGCAAGGTACGGCAGCCGCCTATTCCGGTCCGCTGATCTTCAGTCGGTTGGGACTAAACGTGGAAAAGATGTTCATTCCGCACCAGGTCGCATTGGAGCAAATGAAGCGCGGAGAAATCGCGGCCGTTGTGTTTGTGACGTCAAAGCCCGTCGACGCCTTTCTGAAGGGACGCTGGGATCCCGGATTTAAGTTCCTCCCCGTCGAATACGGCGCCAAATTTGAGGACTACTATCTTCCATCGTCTATCGATGCGGCGGACTATCCGAGTCTGGTGCCGAAAGGTGAGCGGATAGCGACGATTGCAGTCCCCACCATTCTTGCGGCCTATAACTGGCCACAACAGTCTGACCGATACCGGCGCGTGGCGCGCCTTGTCGATCACCTGTTTGGTCGCTTCGACCGGTTGCAGTCCCCTGGTTTCGATCCGAAATGGAAAGAGGTCAATCTGCGGGCCAGCGTGCCGAGCCTCGGCCGGTTTAAGCCGGCGCAGGAATGGCTTGATCTTCCGCAAGCCGTAACAGCAGGACGGTCCCCATGAAGGACACGGGTACTCTCGGTCTGGCTGTGCTCTTGATTATGAGCCAGACTGTGTGTGCTCAAACCGGTGGCGCCATAGATCGCCTGAAGACCTGCTCACAGTTTGAAGGCATGGAGCGCTTGAAGTGCGTCGATGAGCTGTTGGGGGAGATGACCGAAACCCACGCTACCACGCCGTCTCCAAGTCCGAACTGGATCATCAGCGAGACCACCTCTCCGGTGGATTATCAGCCGCAGATTGAGGCGCTGATGACAGCGCGCACAGCATCGCAAAATGCTGCCTCCGCGTTCGCCATCCATTGTCGCGCCCATCGCACGGAGTTGATAATTTCCACAACGGGATCCTGGAAGCAGGTCCCGGATGGCGAGGTGAAGGTCGCGCACCGGATCAACGAAGAGCCAGTTGTTGAACAGCGCTGGCGGGCGTTAGAAACGGGGAAAGGTCTTGCCTTTCCAGGCGACGTTGTTCGCTTGCTCCGCTCAATGCCGGATGGTGGCCAACTTCTCGTTAAAGTCCACGTTGGGAAAGGTCCACCATATGAAAGTACGTTTCAATTGGTCGGCTTGAATGCCGTCCGACGCAAGATGGCGACGGCATGCAACTGGCCCGCGCCCTGACCGACGCGCGTACGAGTGCAGGACAACGCGACCAGTTCGCAGCTGCCCTTCGCACCCGCTCGCCATTCAACGCTCCAACATCTTCAATGTCTTGGCATTGCGGCAACGACGGTTGTGCTGAACGGAACCAAGCCGCCGGCGAGGCTTCGGCAAGTCGCGACGCCGGTTGGCCTCCTTAGTCCTCCCGCATGCCACGCCGTATCGCATCGGTCATCGGTTGCATGAGATAGGCAAGAACGGTGCGTTCACCAGTCGCGATCAGGACGTCGGCCATCATGCCGGGCTTGAGCTTCTCGCGAATTTTGTCGGGAAATTTCGTCACTTGCACTGAAACTTTGACTTCGTAGTAAGGCTGGTGCGTGGCTTCGTCGCGAAGCGCATCGGCTGCCACCGAAAGAACTTCGCCGATGGCGATCGGCGTCGAGCGAGCCTTGAACGAGGGAAGCCGCACTTCTGTGGGCATGCCGATTTGTACGTGATTGACGTCGAGAGAGGATATTTTCGCGGCAACCACGAGGACGTCGTTGTCCGGCACGATCTCCATCAAGACGTCGCCCGGCTTGATCACCGCGCCGACCGTGTGGACTTTCAGATTGACGATACGTCCGGAGCGAGATGCGCGAACGTCCATCCGACCGAGAACGTCTGCGGCCATGCGCAGCTTCTCGCGCGCGTCAGCGAGCTGAGCGCGGGTGTCGGCAAGCTTACCGGTGGCTTCCTCCAGAACTTTCTGCCCGACCTGATTGATCTGTAACCGTGCTTCGTCGATGATCCGTCCGAAGCGCGCGATGTCGGCGTCGTATGAACCAATTCGGCCCTCAAGGTCGGATTTGGAACGCTCCAGAGTCGCAATCCGCGCGAACGGAACGATCCCCTGGTCGGCGAGCGGCTTGAGCTTGGTATATTCCTGCGCCATGCTGTCGAACTGTGCGCGTGCAGCCTTGCTTTGCGCAGCGTTTCCCTGGATCTGGCGCTGCGCCTGTCCGATCTTTTCTTCAAGGATCGAAACCTCGATCTTTCGCGCGACGCGGCGTTCCTCGAACCGCCGCTTCTGGTCGCCCATGGCACGCTGCGCAGAGGGATCGGAGGCCTTCTGCGTCAGTTCGGATGGAAACGTGATCGTATCGGCCCCATCGGCTTCCGCAAGCAGGCGCGCCTCTTCCGCGATTGCCGAATACACGGCCGAACGCGCCATCTCCTCCCGCGCCCGGTCCTGTGTTGGATCGAGTCGCAACAGCACCTGTCCCTGTTCGACATGCGCGTCGCCCCTCACCATCAGGCTTTGGACGATGCCACCTTCCAGGTGCTGAACGGACTTACGGTCGCTCTCGACGACGATCGAGCCTGCAGCCACGACGGCACCATCGATGGAGGCCAGGCCAGCCCAACCACCAAACACTACGAAGGTCAGGAACACGATGCCAAAGCCGCGTCTCGCCGGAGTGCGCCAATCGCCCGATGGGTCGCCATTTGCGTTCCCGGCGTCGCGATTCGGGAATATCGACAGCCATACCTTTGATAGCCAGATCAGCAACCGCGCCTTGATCTCCACAAATCGTTGCAAGACATCAGGCCTGCGAAACGCGTGGCCACCATCGCTCAAACGTCTGAGGAGTCGCGCCAGTTCGTCCTGAGCAGCAATCTCTGCTCGCAGCTTGGGAATCTTCATCATTGCCTCGTGACATGGACAGGCCGCACTGAACTTGGAAACGGCGCGTGGCGTGAGGCCCCGTCAACTCGGTGGCTTTCTGTTGTGATCCGCGGCTCGCGGCGCATGGGCGCAACGGTCTCACCAAGAAGCAGGGGAAGGAGCTCTTCGCGCGTACCCGCGCGCCCAATGCGCCCGTCATGCATGAAAACAATCTTGTCGACCAATGAAAGGAGATTTGGTCTGTGATTGATGATCACGATCGTCACACGCTGTTGACGGAGCATTTGGATGGCGTCAGCCAGAGCACGATCGCCGTCACCATCCAGATTGGCGTTCGGTTCATCGAGCACGACAAAGACGGGCCTGCCAAAAAGTGCGCGGGCCAACCCGATGCGTTGTCGCTGGCCGCCGGAAAGACCCGCCCCGTTTTCCCCGATGACAGTGTCGTAGCCCTGCGGCAGCCGCTGGATCATGGCATGCGCCGAAGCCAGCTGCGCCGCCTCGACAACCTGTTCATCCAACGCGCCGTCACGAAAGCGAGCGATGTTGTCGCGGACGGTCCCGGCGAATAATTCAACATCCTGCGGCAAGTAACCGAAACTTTGTCCAAGGAAACTGGCCTCGAAATGCCGGATGTCATTTCCATCGACGCGTACGCAACCCTGTGCGGCTGGCCAGGCTCCAACCAGCGCGCGCGCTAGGGAAGATTTGCCGGAACCGGACGCACCGACGATCGCAACAACTTCGCCAGGTGACAGCCGGAAACTGACATCGGAAATCGCCGCCAACTGCGATCCCGGTACCATAACGGTCAAAGCCTCGACGGAGATGTTGCCGACCGGGGGCGGCAATCGCGTCGGTTGTCTTTCCGTCGCCCGCGTCCGCAGAGCCTCGTCGAGGCGGGAAAAAGACGTCCGCGCCGACACGAACGCTCTCCATTGCGCGACAGCCGCCTCTACCGGTGCGAGCGCGCGCCCCATGATCAAGGAGGCAGCGAAGAGAACGCCTCCCGAGATCTCCTGATGAATTGCCAGGTAGGCCCCGACGCCCATAATCGCTACTTGAATCGCCATCCGCAGAAATTTCGAGATTGCGAGCAGCGTTCCGCCGCGTTCTCCGGCCTTGGCGCTTTCAACGAGCGCCTGTCCATGCGTGGCGCCCCAGGCGGCGCGTATGGCGGGGCCCATTCCGAGACCACGGATCGCTTCCGCGTTACGAAGCGAGGACGTCAATCGGTCCAGAGCGTGGAGATTCTTGAACGAAGCCGCCATCAGCGGCGCTTTGGTGGCGCGCTCATTGAGAAAGGCGAGCGCAAGGATGACCAGCGCGCCTGTCAGAGCAACCATGCCGATCGACGGATGAAGCAGAAAACACATGCCGAGAAAAATCGGAGTCCAGGGTGCGTCCATCAGAGACGTGATCACGCCGCCGGATAGAACGTCGCGCAATGTGTCGACGTCGCGCAACAGCTGAACATGATGCGAGCTTCCTGTGCGCACTGCCTGCGCGAGAGCCGTTTCGAAAGCTTCTCCTGACAGCAAATGGTCGAAGCGAATTCCGGTTTGCACGAGAACACGACTGCGAAAGTGCTCGAGTGCTGCGTAACTGATGAAAAGCGCGAGCGCGATCAGCGAAAGCAGCAACAGCGTCATCGCGTTTCGGCTCGTCAGCACGCGATCGTAGATCTGCATCGTATAAAGCGGCGAAACGAACACCAGGAGATTTATGAAGATAGACAGCCCGCCAGCGGCAAGCAGGCCTGGACGTATCTGGCGGAAAGCGTCCGCAAGCGCGGGCGGTCTTGCTGAAGTATACATGTGTGCATCCAGGCCGCCCGGATCGGACGGCGCTAACGTTAGAGAAGCCATATGCGAAGAAGCGAGCGCGAATTGGCTCGTACGCAACACATCCCGCACTGCGCGAGACGGCATTCCTCTCGCGACCATACTGGCCGCGATGATCCCCAAATGGGGGGCCATGAAGGCCCCCCAAGTCGCTTTCATATGCGCGGATCACCGCGCATATGTCGTTCTTTGTCGCAGACTCAGTTCTGCGGGTTTACCAGTGCCACGAATGGTGATCCACGTGATGGTTGTTGTGGAGGCTGGCGAGATCCAGATGCGGCGCCAGAGTTGCGTCGGTGACGTCGCTCGAAGCCGTATCCGTTGCAGCCGTCGCTGCTGCGGTTGCAGCGGGCGAAGCGGATGCGTGCTGATGATGACCACCCCAGAAAGATTTGTTCCCATCCGTGAGATGAGAGAAGTCCAGCCTGTGATGGTGGTTGTGCCCGGAGTTGCCGACGTCGGTGGCCGGAGCCGTCGTCGTCGGCTCGGTGGTCGTAGGCGCAGTCGAGGTGTCGACAACGCTGCTGGAAGCGGTATCCGCTGCAACGCTCACGGACGCGGTTGCCGCGGATCCGTGGTGATGGTGTCCACCTCCGGATGATGTGCTTCCATCGGTCAGCTGGGAGAAGTCCAGCTTGTGATGGTGGTTATGCCCGGAGTGGCCGGCGTTGGTGGTCGGCGCCGTCGTCGTTGGCTCGGTGGTCGTGGGCGCAGTCGAGGTGTCGACCGACGCTGTGTCGGTAACGCTGCTGGAAGCGGTATCCGTTGCAGTGCTCACGGACGCGTTTGCCGCGGATCCGTGGTGATGGTGTCCACCTCCGGAACCGGACGATGTGCTTCCATCTGTCGACTGGGAGGAGTCAGCCTTGTGATGGTGGTTGTGCCCGGAGCCGCTGGTATCGGTAGTCGGCGCCGTCGTCGTTGGCTGAGAGGCCGTGGGCGTCGTCGAAGAATCGCTCGAAGACGTCGTATCCGTCGAGGTGCCGCTATGCGACGTATCGACCGGCGTCGTCGGGTTGCTGCTCGACGTGTCAACCGGAGTCGTGCTTCCAGTCGACGTCGAATCCGTCGTCGTGCTCGTATTGTGCTGCAGGAATACGTTCTGGAGCGCTTGCGAGTTTTCCAGCGCCACGTCTCCGTTCTGCGATCCCCAGGCGTAGGCGTAGTCGAAAGCCGGATTGGGAACGACAGATGCCCAATGGTCGAGCATTTGCTGTTCCTGCGCGGCGGTCGGCATCACATAGTGACCACCCTGATCGGTGACCCAGTTACCGCCGCCGAATGTCTGAAATACCGGGACGATGCTGGCCTCCGGAATTCCGGCGGCTTTGGCGGCAGCGACAGCCTTGTCAATCATGCTGTAGTCGACTGTCGAGCTATCCGACCGCACCGGATACGGATCGATTCCGAAGAGGTCGATATGGGTGTTCTCCGGGGTGTACGTATTCGCGAAGCTGGGATTATCCGAAGATCCCATGTTCATCATGGTGATGAACGTCTTCGCACCCGGAACGTTGGCGTGAATCCAATCGGACTCAGCCTTCAGGTTTGCAGCGGTCACGAGGGTATTCCACTGCCCCGTGGGATCTGGCTCGTCCTTAAGGAAGAAACCGTAGACGTTGGGATTACCGATGTAAGGTTTCACAGCGTCGATGAAGCTCTGGGTGACGCCGTCACCCTGATCGAGCCAGACGAGGCCCTTCACGCCTGCCGGCAAAGCGTTCACTTGCTCCACCGACGAAACGTCGGCAAGATTGAAGCCTGCTTGAGCTGGGGTGAAGTTACCTTGTGCGTCGATGTTGTCGCCTGATGCGTAGTGTAATGTTGCCAATACCGTTCCCCTGTATTGTAGTACGTTGACGAGGCCCCCAAGAATCTTCGTAAAAGTAAATGCAGGTATGTAACTACAGTTCTGCGTTAGCTTTGATCGAAGCGCCCATGGATTAACGTTTGTTTACGTTTGAGGCGGGAGTTTGTCGCAGCACCGGACGAAACAGTGAGTTTATTGTGCTAAAACTTGGAGGCTGGTATCAGAGAAGTGTTAGCACGGTGCGTAACGATTCAATCTGTTCGCAGCGGTATTTTTCGATAGTCCCGATGCGGTGAAGGAACTACACAAGCGCGCATAAGTATCGCTGAGAGAAATGATACTCGGTGACGCGCGTTTCGCTTTCCTCTGCTGCAGTTGCACTCGTGACGACGACAGCAAGCTTCTCTCCGACCTCGGGTGCCCATTTCGGGCGTCGCACTTCGGAAAGCCCGTAATGTCGGTGTGGCGCGATCTCACTCTTTCGACGCAAAATGCGTGCGCCGGTGCCGGGTCACATCAATGCCGCGGCAGAACCTAGCTCCGTAGCTGCACTTCATGCGCTCGAGCAGCTTGATCAATCTGCCGGCGTGGCTGTGCTACAAATGTCATGATGCCGATTGTACAAGCTCAGGCATCAGCTGTTTTGAGCCATCAAGAAACACCCTCACTGCGTCGTTGACGATGTCGTCCAGTCGCTCCGGTGTCGGCGTGTCGTAGACGAAACGCCGGATGGCCATATAGAAGATGCGGCCGTGCAAACCCCAGAATATTTCGACTTCGCGCTCCGACAGCGGGACCTGATCGCTTGAAGGCAGCTTCAACTCGTGACGAAGTTCGCAACAGGCGGGCTCGATGATTTGTTCGCGGACGATCTGAAGATACCGTTTGGTGATGTCGAACGATTTCATCCCGGAGAAGACGAAGATTCTCACCCAGTTGTATTCGAAGACCTGCTCGACATATTCGAGATAGAAGCGCGACAGCCGGGCCTGCAGCGACAGCGTGCGATCCTGGATCAGGCCGGCCCAGGACGGCGACCAGCGGCTGAGATAGATCTCTTCATAGACGCGTTCGATCAGCGCCTCTTTGCTCGGGAAGTGGCGATAGATTGCCGAATGGGTGATGCCCATGCGTTTCGCCAGTTCGCGCGTCTGCCCGCCGAAGCCGTGTTCCGCGAAAAATTTCACGGCTTCATCGACGATGAAGCGCTCGCGCTCCGCCGCGCGCATGTTGCGACGCGGTGGCTTTTCGACTGATTTGATGGGCTTTTTTGCCATTTTTGCTTCGCGTTGCGGGAGTTCTGAATAGCTCAATTCGAAAAAGAGACCAAATGGTCATTTTAAGTTGACCCGGGGAAATCGACGTGTTCTAGATTTCCGACCAAATGGTCACAACTGGACGTCCGCGAGACGTTTAGGGAGAAGACGTTGAAGGCGAGGGCGTTCAACTATGTGAAGGCCTCCACCGTGGTGGAGGCGCTGAAGGCATTCGAGGATGCACAGGACGACGCGAGCTACATCGCGGGCGGCCAGAGCCTCGTGCCAACGCTTGCCTTGCGTTTGCAAGCGCCGCAATTGCTGATCGACATCGCGCATATCCCGGTGCTTCGTGGTGTCGACCTGCAAGGTGACTGGTTGCGCATCGGCGCGCTCACCCGCCATCACGAAGTGCTGACCGATCCATTGATCCGCCAGCACGCGCCGCTCTACAGCGAAGCCGCGCCGCATGTGGCGCATCCGGCTATACGAAACAAAGGCACCCTCGGCGGCAGTATCTCTCATGCCGATCCTGCGTCGGAATTCCCGGCGATGACGTTGGCGCTGGGCGCCGAGCTCGAAATTGCTAGCCGCGACGGCGTACGCCGCGTGCCAGCCGACGATTTCTTCCTCGATCTGTTTCAGACAGCGATCGAACCGGGCGAGCTTCTTGTCGCGATTCATGTGCCGGTGGTCAGGCCCGGCCATCGCTGGGCCTTTCACGAGCTTGCGCGCCGGCGTGGCGATTTTGCGCTGGTGGGCTGCGGCATTCTCGCCGAATTCGTCGATGACGTCGTCAAACAGGTGCGTATCGCGTTCTTCTCTGTAGGCAGCACGCCGCTGCGCGCCCGGCAGGCGGAAGAAGCTCTGATCGGCAAGAAGCTGGATCAGGCTGTAATCGCTGCTGCGCAGGCCGTTGTCGGCGACGATCTCGATCCGCCTGAAGACGAGCACACGCCGCCTGCCATGAAGCGCCATCTTGCGCGCGTTCTTCTCGGCCGACTGCTGGGCGAGATCGCGAGGCAGGGCGCATGAGCGATCTCGTCAATGTCACCATGACGGTGAACGGCACTGAGGTGTCGCACAGCATCGCGCCGCGCATCACGCTAGCGGATTTCCTGCGCCAGACGCTGGAGCTGACCGGCACCCATACCGGCTGCGAGATGGGCGTTTGCGGCGCCTGTCTGGTTATTCTGGATGGCCGCGTCGTACATTCTTGTCTGACCTTCGCGGTGCAGGCGAGCGGGGCGGCCATCGAGACGGTAGAAGGTCTCAGTGATCGGGCGGTGATTGCGGACATCCAGGAGGCGTTCCATCAGCGTAACGCCCTGCAATGTGGCTTCTGTACGCCCGGCATGTTGATGACAGCCCACGCCCTGTTGTCGCAGTCAGGTGTGCCGTCGCGTGAGGACATTCGCGACGCACTGTCGGGCAATTACTGTCGTTGCACTGGTTATGAGGCGATCGTCGATGCGATCGAGAAGGTCGCGCGCGATCGTTATGCGGGCGCGAATGCTTCGGCTCCCGAGGAGGTTGGCGCATGAGCGTGCTAACCCCACTGGATCGTCCGAATTCCTATATCGGCCGCTCGGTGCCGCGCCCCAACGCCAAGCGGTTGCTGGCCGGCCGTGGACGCTATGTCACCGACATCACTCTGCCGCGCATGCTGCATGTCGCCTATGTGCGCAGTCCTTATGCGCACGCCCGCATCGTCTCGATTGATGCGACGACGGCGCGCGAGATGCCCGGCGTGCGACTGGTGGCTACCGGCGAGGATCTCGCAAAACTGTGCGCGCCATGGATCGGCACCATGGATCACTTCAAAGGCATGAAATCGCCGCCGCAATTGCCGCTGCCTATCGACAAGGTCGTATGGTCCGGGCAGGCGGTGGTCGCGGTCGTGGCCGATACGCGCGCGCTGGCTGAAGATGCAGCGGAGGCGGTGTATATCGAGTTCGATGAACTGCCCGCCGTTGTCGATATCGACGCTGCGCGCGCACCGGATGCGCCGGTGATTTCACCGGAACTCGGCAGCAATCTCTGTTTCCATGGCAAGATCGATACCGGCGGTGTTGAGGATGTCTTCGCCGGCGCCGCCCATGTGGTGGAGGAGGAGTTTCACTTCGGCCGCCATACGGCGGTCACCATGGAGCCGCGCGCGATCATCGCTGACTACGATGCCAGCGAAGGGCAACTGACGGTGCATCATGCGACGCAGACGCCGTATCAGTTCCAGGACATCTATGCCCGCCACTACGGCCTCCCTGAATCTCGCGTCCGCGTGATCGCGCCGGATATCGGCGGTTCGTTCGGCATGAAGCTGCACATGTATCATGAGGACATGGCGGTGGTCGGGCTCAGCATGATGCTTGGCCGCCCCGTCAAATATGTCGCTGACCGTATTGAATCCTTTGTGTCGGACATCCATGCGCGCGATCACCGCGTCCGCGCGCGCATGGCGGCCGATGCAGAGGGTAACATCCTGGCGATGGACGTGGAGGACGTCACCGGCATCGGGGCGTTCTCGGCCTATCCGCGCACCAGCGTGGTCGAAGGCAATCAGGTCTATCGCCTGATGGGCGCGCCTTACACGTTCAGAAATTACCGCGCTGATCTCCAAGTGGTGTTCCAGAACAAGGTGCAGATGAGCCAGTACCGCGCCGTTGGGCATCCGGTGGCCTGCACCGTCACCGAGCGTCTGGTGGACATGATCGCCGACAAGACGGCGCAGGATGTGTTCGACATTCGCAGCCGCAACTTGATCCCCGACGATGCCTATCCCTGCACGTCGCCGACCGGATACCAATTCGAGGCGCTGTCGCATCACGCCTGTCTGGCCAAGCTGAAGGCGATGATGGACTACGACCGGCTGCGCGCCGAGCAGGCGGAGCTGCGCACCAAAGGCATTCATCGCGGCATCGGCATTGCCACCTTTGTGGAAATCACCAATCCCGGTCCGGCCTTCTATGGTGTCGGCGGTGCGCGCATCTCGTCGCAGGATGGCGCCATCATTAAGATCACGCCGTCGGGGGATGTCCATTGCTCGATTTCAGTGACCGAACTCGGGCAGGGCACCGAGACCATCATCGGGCAGATCGTCGCCGAACATCTCGGTGTCGATAGCAATCGCATCAAGGTGATGACGGGCGATACGGACACTACACCGCATGGCGGCGCGACCTATGCCTGCCGTGGTGCCGGTATCGGCGGCGAAACGGCGTTGCAGGCGGCCAAAAAGCTGAAGGCGAATGTGCTGGCGGTGGCCGCGGCCATCCTGCAGGACGAACCGGAGAAGCTCGACATTCATAGTGGCTGGATCGTGGATGTCGCGACCGCCCAGCAGCGTATCGAACTCTCCGAGATCGCGCGCATCGCTTACTTCCGTTCCGATACACTGCCGCCCGGCACCCAGGCGCAGCTGTCCGTCGCGCATCACTATGCGCCGCAGGGCTATCCCTTCGCATTCACCAATGGCGTTCAGGCCTGTCATCTCGAACTCGATGTCGAGACAGGTCTGGTCAAGATACTCAAGCTGTGGGTGGTCGAGGATTGCGGCCGTGTCATCAATCCGCTGCTGGTCGACGAGCAGATCCGCGGCGGCGTCGTGCAGGGGCTTGGCGCGGCGTTCTTCGAGGAATGTGTCTACGGAGACAGTGGCCAGCTCACCAATGGCTCGCTCGCAGACTATCTCGTGCCGATGGCGGTGGAGATGCCGGACATCGAAATCGGACATGTCGAGACGCCGACGCTGGATACCCAACTCGGCGCCAAGGGCGTCGGCGAAGCCGGTACGGCTGCGGCATCGGCAGCAGCGCTCAATGCGATGAATGATGCGATGAAGCCATTTGGACGCACGGTCGCGCAGGTACCAATGAC
The DNA here is from genome assembly GCF_013359755.1 of Tardiphaga robiniae. Classification (GTDB taxonomy): domain Bacteria; phylum Pseudomonadota; class Alphaproteobacteria; order Rhizobiales; family Xanthobacteraceae; genus Tardiphaga; species Tardiphaga robiniae. The sequence goes on from NZ_JABMCJ010000094.1 coordinate 682,972, forward strand.
ACCGGCGCGAATACTCAAGGCGCTTGGACACATCTGACCCAAACAAGAAATCAAACGGAGGACATCATGACGAAGGACATTCGAGACACCAAACGCAATCATATCTCGCGCCGCCATGTGCTGGCCGCGCTCGGCACGGGCGCGAGCGTCGTCGCCATGCCGTGGATCGCACGCGCGGCCGATGACACGATCCGCATCGGCTTTCCGACACCGCTGACCGGCCCGTTCGCGGCGGAAGCCAAGGATCAGGTTAAGAGCGCAGAGCTCGCCGTCAAGCAGTTCAACGACAAGGGCGGCGTCAACGGTCGCAAGGTCGAACTGCTGGTGCGCGACGACAAGCTCAATGGCGGCGAGGCGGCAACGCGCACGCTCGAGCTGATCGAAAAGGACAAGGTCCATGCGATCGTCGGATCGCTGTCCAGCGCGGTGCAGCTCGCGGTCAACGAAGTGACGCGTGCGCGTGGCGTTCTTTATGTCTCGATCAGTCAGTCCGACACTATCAACGAGGTGAAGGACTTCAGCAAATACACCTTCCATGAAGCGCTCAACCCGACGATGACCGCAGGCGCGGTGGCGCGTCACGCCTTCAAGAAGGGCACGAAGGTCGCACATCTCGTGGCCGACTATGCCTATGGCCATGAAATGCTGCGCGGCTTCAAGCGTGCGCAGGCCACAATTGGCGCTGAGACCGTCGGCGAGATCATGCACCCGTTCGGTGCTGCGGATTACTCGACCTTCATGCCGCGTCTGCGCTCGATGCGTCCGGATATCCTGTGCATCAGCAATTTCGGCCGCGACCAGGCCAATTCGATCAAGCAGGCGGTGGATTTCGGCCTCAAGCAGCAGGCCAAGATCGTCGTGCCAGTGTTGCTGCATAACCAGCGGCTGGCGGTGAGCCCGGAAGTGTTCGAAGGGGTCGTTGGCGGCTCTAACTACTATTGGGGCCTTGAGAGCCAGTTGCCGAGCGCCAAGACGTTCAACGACGCCTATCGCGCGGCCAATGGCGGCGCGATCCCGACCGACTACGGCGCCTATGGCTATACCGGCGTCTCGTCGCTGCTGCAGGCGATGCAGGTGGCTGGCGGTACCGACACCGACAAGGTGATCGCGGCGCTGGAAAGCTTGAAATACGATGTCGCCAAGGGCCCGCAATATTATCGCAAATGCGATCACCAGTCGGTCCAGTCGGTTCTCGTGCTCGAGTCCAAGAAGAAGGCCGATATGAAGGGCGACAGCGATCTGTTCAGCATCGTGGCCAATGAGCCGGCTTCGGAAAACGTGCTGCGCAGTTGCACTGAACTCGGCTTCCCGGCCTAACGAAAGTCCGTGCCTTCCATGGATACAGAACTCATTCTGATGCAACTCTTCTCTGGAGTTGCCCTCGGTGCGATCCTCGTGATCACCGCGCTCGGCTTGTCGATCATTTTCGGCATGCTTGGTGTGGTGAACTTCGCGCATGGCGCGCTGTTCATGGTCGGCGCCTATGCCGGGCTATGGGTCGCCTCATTGACCGGCAGTTTCTGGTGGGGGCTGCTCGTTGCCCCCATCATGATCGGCGTGTTCGGGATGGCGATCGAATATGTCCTGATACGCCCGCTTTACGGCCGTTCGATCGACGATCCGCTGCTGCTGACCTTCGGTCTCAGTTACGTGCTGGTCGAAGGTGTTCGCATTGTATTTGGCAGTGACGGCATTCCGTTTCCCACGCCGTCGTCACTGACCGGCGTGGTCGATCTCGGCGTCGGTTTCTTTCCGATCTACCGCATCTTCGTTGTCGGCGTCGTCTTCCTGGTCGTGGTGCTGTTGTGGCTGGGGCTGGAGAAGACCAAATTCGGCCTGATCGTGCGCGCCGGCGCGCGCGATCCGACCATGATGAAGGTGCTCGGCGTCGATATCAGCAAGGTCTGGTTGCTGGTGTTCGGGCTCGGTGTTGGTCTTGCCTCGCTCGGCGGCGTGCTCTCCGGCCCGATGCGGTCAGTTAATCCGGAAATGGGCGCCTTGGTGCTGGCCGAAGCCTTCGTCGTGACTGTCATCGGCGGCCTCGGCTCGCTGGTCGGCTCGATCATCGCGGGTCTTCTGGTCGGTGTCGTGATCAGCATGACCGCGCTGTTCGCACCGGAAATGGCGACCATCGTGATGTTCGCATTGATGGCCATCGTTCTTCTGATCCGGCCGCAGGGCCTGTTCGGCAAACTCGCGTAACGGAGCGGACCATGACATCACCGGCGCTCACCGTTTCTCCTTCCGCCAGTGCGCGAAAGCCTGCGCGCTTCAAATCGCTCGTGACCAAATATCGCGTCCCGCTGTCGATCCTCGCGCTATGCCTGCTGCCGTGGCTGCTGCCGTCCAAGGCGCTGGCGGTGAACGTCCTGATCTACGGCACGGTCGCCGTCGGCTATAATCTGCTATTCGGCTATACCGGTTTGCTGTCGTTCGGCCACGCGGCCTTTGTCGGCACCGGGGCGTACATCACCGGCATCGCCATCGGCCAGTTCGGTGTGCCCTGGTATCTCGCGGTGCTGATGGGTGTTATTGGCGGTGCGCTGCTGGCCTTCGTCATGGGCGCGCTGTCCACGCGCACGCGCGGCATCTACTTCTCGATGGTGACGCTTGCTCTCGCGCAGCTGGTCTATTACGTGGCGCTCCAGACACCGTCCTGGACAGGTGGTGAGAACGGACTGCGCGGTTTCACTGTCAACAAGATCAATCTGTTCGGATTCGAGATCAATTTTCTCGACCCGGTCAACAAATACTACGTGCTGATGGTATTCGCAGCGCTAGCGCTGTGGCTCGTCTCGCGCATTCTCAACTCGCCATTCGGCGCAGCTATCGAGGCGATCCGCGAGAACGAACGTCGTGCGCGGACCTGCGGCTACAATGTCGAGCGCACCAAGCTGTTGTCATTTACCCTGTCAGGCACGATCTGCGCCCTTGGCGGCACTATGTCGGCGCTGCATCTGGCCTTCGTGCCACTGGATTCGCTGCACTACCTGTCCTCCGGCATGATCGTGATGATGACGCTGCTGGGCGGCGCCAGCAGCTTCTTCGGCCCGTTCATTGGTGCATTGGTGTTCCTGGTGATGGAAGACGTGTTCTCGCTGTGGACGTCGCACTGGCAGATCATCGTCGGATCCATCTTCGTGCTGTTCGTGCTGTTCCTGCCCAAGGGCATCTGGGGCACATTTCTCACAAGGGTCATGCGATGAACGCGCCGCTTCTCGCCGTCAACGATATCGGAGTGAGGTTCGGCGGCTTCGTCGCGCTGCAAGGCGTGACGACGGAGTTCCGGCCGGGTCGCGTCACCTCTATCATTGGCCCTAATGGCGCCGGCAAGAGTACGTTCTTCAATGTGCTGTCCGGCGTGCTTACCCCCTCCAGCGGATCGATCCGCTTCAAGGGGGACGATCTCAAGGGCACGAAGCAGCACGAATTCGTGCATCGCGGCATCGCGCGCTCCTATCAGATCACCAACATCTTTCCCGATCTGAGCGTCCACGAGAACGTTCGTGTCGCCGCGCAGGCCAGTCGCTCGCGCTACAATATCTGGACCAACCGGAACAAGTTCACAGAGCTTGATGCCAAAGCCGATGCGGCGCTGGAGGCTGTCGGTCTGGTCACCAAGCGCGACGAGACCGCCAAGTTTCTAGCCCATGGCCAGCAGCGTGCGTTGGAGATTGCCATCGCGCTGATCTCCAATCCGGAAGTGCTGTTGCTGGACGAGCCGACCGCCGGCATGGGTCCGGAAGAGACCAAGGAAATGGTGGCGCTGCTGGAGAAGCTGGCGGCGGAACGCACCATCCTCCTGGTCGAACACAAGATGAAGATGATCCTCGGCCTCAGCGACCGGATTCTGGTGCTGCACCATGGCCGGCTGATCGCTGATGGCACGCCGCACGACATTCAGACGGACCCCGAGGTTCGTCGCGTCTATCTGGGACAGAACGATGGCTATGCTTGAAACCAAAGACCTGAACGCCTGGTACGGCGCCAGCCATACGCTGCATGGGGTCTCGATCTCCGTGGCGCAGGGCGAGGTCGTCGCACTGGTCGGCCGCAACGGCGCCGGCAAGACCACCACGATCCGTTCGGTCATGGGGTTGATGTCGAAAACCACGGGCGGCATGACCTTCGACGGCAACGACCTCACGTCGATGCCCGCCCATGATCGTTTCAGGCTAGGGCTTGCTTATGTGCCTGAGGAGCGCCGGATCATTCCAGGCCTGACGGTGCGCGAGAACCTGCAACTCGGTCTCGTCGCCAGCCGCGGTCAGATCAACGAGAAAGACGCGATCGAGGAAATCGCGGAGAGCTTTCCACGCCTCAAGGAGCGCCTCGATCAGGAAGGCGTCACCATGTCCGGCGGCGAGCAGCAGATGCTGGCCATCGCGCGCGCGACCATAGCCAAGCCCAAGATGATCCTGCTCGACGAGCCCTCCGAAGGCATCATGCCGGTGCTGGTCGAGGAGATGGGCGTGCTGTTCCGCAAGCTGCGTGATCAGGGCGTCACGCTGTTACTGGTCGAGCAAAATGTCGAATGGGCGCTGCGCCTTGCTGATCGCGCAATCATCATGGACCAGGGCGAGGTCGTTTACGAGAGCAGCTCGGCGGCATTGCTTGCCGACAAGGAAATCCAGGAACGTTATTGCGCGGTCTGACGCGCATGCTTGCAGACAGGTCACTCCCATGCAGATGAAAGACAGCCAAACCGTTCCGGCCTCGCGCGACAAGGTTTGGGCCGCGCTCAACGATCCCGCTGTGCTGAAGCAGTGTATTCCCGGCTGTCAGGTGCTGGATATGACGTCACCGACCGAGATGACGGCAACGGTCGTGATCAAGGTGGGCCCGGTGAAAGCGACCTTCGGGGGCAAGGTGACGCTGAGTGATCTCGACCCGCCAAACGGCTACAGGATCACGGGTGAAGGCTCCGGCGGTGTCGCCGGTTTCGCCAAAGGCGGCGCAGCAATCAGGCTGGAGGCGGCCGGCGACAATGAAACGATCCTGCATTATGAGGTGGATTCCCAGATCGGCGGCAAGCTGGCGCAGCTCGGTGGGCGACTGATCGACTCCACCGCCAAGAAACTGGCCGGCGAGTTCTTCACCAAATTCGGCGCAGTCGTTTCCGCGAGCTGAGCGTAACGCCCGCTATTGCACGACGAACTGGCTGCGGGCCTCGCGCACCTTGGCGACGATATAGCGCCGTACCTCGCGGACCCGGCTCGTGTCATGCGTGTCTGGATGCGAGACCAGCCAATAGCTTCGCGTAAAACGACTGGCCGGCAGAATGCGCTTCAACTCGGGATAAAGCTGCGCCGCGTAGTCGTGCAGGATGCCGACGCCGTGGCCCGCACGAACTGCTTCAAGCTGGCCGACCACGCTGCCGCATTCGAAGCGGCGGGTGATCAGTTCGCTGAAGGTCGATGCATAGTCCAGCGCGCGGCTGTAGATGATATCGTAGATGTAAGTGATCAGCAGGTGGTCGGCGAGATCGCCGGGCTCGCGGATCGGTGTCGACCGAGCGAGATAATCCTCCGACGCGTAGACGCTCAGCGTATAGTCGGTGAGCTTGGTGCAGATCAGCTTGCCCTCATCCGGGCGCTCCAGTGTCACCACGATATCGGCCTCACGCTTGGCAAGCGAAAAGGTGCGCGGCAGCGCTACGAGCTGAACGATAAGATCCGGATTGGCTGCGGCAAAGCTGCCGAGCTTGTCGGCCAGAAAATAATTGCCGAGTCCGTCCGGCGCGCCGATCCGCACCGTGCCTGCCACCTTATCGGCGGCCGATGTCAGCTGCGATCCCACCTTGAGCAGTTCGGATTCGGCGCGCTCGGCCGCTGCGAGCAGCGCAACCCCCGATGGCGTCAGTGACGAGCCCGTCGTCTGCCGGTTCAGCAGCTTTGTCTTCAGGTCTTTTTCGAGGGCGGTGAGCTGGCGCGCGACCGTCGCATGGTTGAGCTTGAGCCGCTTGGCGGCGCCCAGAATCTGGCCGGTACGGGCGACTTCCAGGAAAATCCGAACTTTGTCCCAATCCATCCCCGGACTCTATTTGCTGCACATCGAAGCCGCAATACTTCGCGTTGTCCGGGCCGGGGAAGCGGCGCAAGACCGCCGGAGCATCAAAGGAGAGTTCGATGGCTTCGGAAATCAAGCACTATATCGGCGGACAGCAGGTGGCAGGTCGCAGCGGCCGGACGTCGCCGGTTTTCAACCCGGCCACCGGCGAGCAGACGGCTCAGGTGGGTCTTGCCAGCACGTCCGAAGTGGGCGCCGCGGTTGCTGCCGCAAGCGCGGCCGCCGAAAGCTGGGCCGATACGCCATCGCTGCGTCGTGCCCGTATTCTCAATAAATTCCTGCGCATCTGTGAAGACCGCATCGACGATCTCGCGGCGGTGATCACCTCGGAGCACGGCAAGACCCTGTCGGACGCCAAGGGCGAAATCCAGCGTGGCCTCGAAGTTGTCGAATTCGCCGTCGGTGCGCCGCAGTTGCTGAAGGGCGAAGTCAGCGAGAATGTTGGCACGCGTGTCGACAGCTACGGCGTACGTCAGGCGCTTGGTGTGGTCGCGGGCATCACGCCGTTCAACTTCCCGGTCATGGTGCCGATGTGGATGTTCCCGGTGGCGCTGGCTTGCGGCAACACCTTCGTGCTGAAGCCCTCGGAGCGTGACCCTTCGGCATCGCTTCTGATTGCTGAATGGCTCGCCGAAGCCGGCCTGCCGGCTGGCGTCTTCAACGTCGTGCATGGCGACAAGGAAGCCGTCGATGCGCTGCTGCATCATCCCGATGTTGCAGCGATCAGCTTCGTCGGATCGACCCCGATCGCGCGCTACATCTATTCGACCGCGACCAGCACCGGCAAGCGTTGCCAGGCACTCGGCGGCGCCAAGAACCACATGGTTGTAATGCCGGATGCCGACATCGATCAGGCGGTGGACGCATTGATGGGGGCTGCCTATGGCTCGGCCGGCGAACGCTGCATGGCGATTTCGGTCGCGGTGCCGGTCGGCGAGAAGACGGCGGATGCCTTGATCTCGAAGCTTGAGCCGAAGATTCGTGCGCTCAAAGTCGGGTCTGGCTTCAACGCCGAGTCCGAAATGGGCCCGCTGGTGACCCAGCAGCATCTCGACAAGGTGCGCGGCTATGTGGATTCCGGCGTCGAGCAGGGCGCCAAGCTGGTCGTCGATGGGCGGGACTTCCGGTCCAACGAGGGTGGCTACTTCATCGGTGGATCGCTGTTCGATCACGTGACGCCGGACATGAAGATCTACAAGGAAGAGATCTTCGGACCTGTGCTCGCGGTGGTGCGTACGCCGGACTATGCGACGGCAGCGCGCATGATCAACGACAACGAATACGGCAACGGCACGGCCATCTTCACGCAAAACGGCGACGTCGCGCGTGAATTCGCTCATCGCATCCGCGTCGGCATGGTCGGCATCAATGTGCCGATCCCGGTGCCCGTGGCGTTCCATTCCTTCGGTGGATGGAAGGCCTCGCTGTTCGGCGATCACTCGATGCACGGACCGGAAGGCGTTCGCTTCTATACCCGCCTGAAGACCGTCACCAGCCGCTGGCCAACGAGCATTGCGCAAGGTCCGGAATTCGTGATGCCGACAATGAAGTAAAGTCAGAGCGTGGAGCGCGCGACTAACGCGTGCTCCACGAGCCTGCCGGTCTATTCCACGCCCTTAGGCCGCAGCCGTCACACGCCAGATGACGTCGCCCACATCGTCGGCCACCAGCAACGCGCCGTCCGGAGTGAGCGTGACGCCGACAGGGCGTCCATAGGACACCTTCTCGTCGGGTGCGAGGAAACCCGACAGGATATCCCGCGGCGGGCCGGACGGCTTGCCGTTCACGAACGGGATGAAGACGACCTTGTAGCCGCTGAGCGTGCTGCGATTCCATGAGCCGTGCTGGCCGATGACCATGCCGTCTGGAAATCCCGGCAGTGTGCCGGCCGGCAGCCAGCACAGTCCGAGCGATGCGGTGTGACCGCCCAGCGCATAGTCGGGGGTGATCGCAGTGGCCACCAGTGCCGGATCCTGCGGCACGCGGTCATCCACCGTCTTGCCCCAGTAGCAATAGGGCCAGCCATAAAAGCCGCCGTCGCGCACCGAGGTCAGATAATCCGGTGGCGTCTCGTCGCCGAGGCCGTCGCGCTCATTGACCACGGTCCATAGCGCGCCGGTCGTCGGCTCCCAAGCGAGGCCGACGGGGTTGCGCAAGCCGGCGCCGAAGATGCGGCTCTTGCCCGTCGCAATATCGAGCTCATAGACGGCGGCGCGGCCTTCTTCGACCTCCATGCCGCCTTCGGCGATGTTGCTCAGCGAACCGACGCCGATATACAGCTTGCTGCCATCAGGGCTCGGCAGGATGCTCCGGGTCCAGTGACCGCCGGATTTGAAATTAGTGAGTTTCTTGCCCGGTGCCGTGATGCTGTCCGCGCCCGCCACATAAGGGAAGGCCACCACGCCATCGACATTGCCGACATAGAACGTGTCGTTCAGCAGCGCCATGCCAAACGGCTGGTTCAGTCCCTCCATGAAGGTCTGGCTGGTCTCGGCGACGCCATCGCCATCCCGGTCACGCAGCAGCGTGATGCGGTTGGCGCTGACGCCGAGCGCCGCGGCCCGCCGCATCGTGGCCTGCATCGCATAGCCGAACATGTTGCGCACCGGGCCCGCAACCTGCGTCGCCTCGGCGATGAGGACGTCGCCATTGGGCAGCACGTTGATCCAGCGCGGATGTTTCAGGCCGGAGGCAAAGGCATTGACCTTGAGTCCAGGCGCTACAACTGGCTTCTGTCCCGCGGCCCAGCCCTGAGCGGTCGGCATCTTCAATGTGGGGATGGCGCCTTGCGGCTTCGCCTCCGGCACCACCGGCGCGCTGCCCCAGGCGGGTGCGTATGTGGTGCCCTGCAGGCGGCGCCATTGCAGCGCAGCGCCGCCGATCACCGCGACGACGCGCGCAAAAACTCCGGACAAGCTCATGTCATTCCCCCATGTAAGTGCGCGCACACTATCCGACACGCGCGCGCGTTAAAACCGCCGCGTGACGGCGTGCCGGGCATGCGAGCCCGTCATTCATGGGGGATCGGCGCCATGACGATCAGGGCGGTGCCGGCGGCTATGGCGCCGCGATGGCCTGGTTGATGCAAGCGGCGAGTTCGTCGACTTCGAACGGCTTGTTGAGGACGCAGGGCGTGCTGCCCAGCCGCGCGCGCACTTTCTCTTCGGAATTGGCCGTGATGAAAATGACCGGCGTCTGGTTCTTGTCCGAGCGCATGCGCTCATAGAGGTCGATGCCGGTGAGGCCGGGCATTTCGACGTCGGTCACCACGCATGACGTTCCGCGGACCAAGGGCGAGGTCAGAAACGCTTCGGCGGATTCGAAGCTGAGGACGACAAAGCCCAGCGATCGCAGCAGGCTTTCAAGCGCGCGGCGAACCGACGAGGAATCGTCGATGATGGCAATGGCATGTTCAGAGTTCAACGCAATCTCCACACGGCAGCTTTGACAGCGACCCCAGTGTTGAGCCGTTTCGCCCAGAATATTGCCAAATATCGCCGTGCAGCGAAATCATACTGAGGTTTATCGGGAGGTACCCGGGGCTGGTTTCATGCCGATGGCCTCGGCCATGCGCACCAGAGAGGCGAAGGATTTTGCATCCATCTTCTTCATCATCTTGCCGCGATGGATCTTAACCGTAATTTCGCTGAGGTTCAGCTTTGCGGCGATCTGTTTGTTCAGCAGCCCAGCGGTGGCAAATTCCATCACCTCGCGTTCCCGCGCACTCAAAGTGCCGAAACGCTCCTTGATATCGGCCAGTCCATCGCGCTCCTGCCGCGCCTTGCGGTCGCGCTCCACGGCGCCCGCGACGGCATCGAGCATTTCCTGATCGCGAAACGGCTTGGCGAGAAAATCGACGGCTCCGGCCTTCATGGCACGCACCGTCATCGGCACATCGGCATGGCCGGTCATGAAGACGATGGGCGTATTGCCGCCGAGATCGGCCAGGCGCTTCTGGAAATCAAGGCCGCTGACGATCGGCAGCCGAATATCGAGGACAAGGCAGCTGGCCCTGGTGAGAATGTCGCTCTCGAGAAGCTCGACCGCAGAGGAGGCGAAACTGACTTCATATCCAACCGAGCGCAGCAGACTGCCAACCGCGGTGCGGATGGCGGCTTCGTCGTCCACGACGACGACCAAAGGTGCTTCTGCGTCGTTAGGCAAGGTTGCCGGGTCCTTCTGCGGTCGCTGTCGGTATCATGAAATGAAAGGTGGTTCCACCACTCTCGTTTCGTTCCGCCCAGATACGCCCGTGATGCGACTCGATGATGGATCGGGAGATCGAGAGGCCGATGCCCATTCCCTCGGCCTTTGTCGTGAAGAACGGCGCGAACAGGCGTTGCATATGGTCGTCCGGTATACCCGATCCTGAATCGCGCACCGAGACGAGAATTCCCCTCGTCGCGTCGAATGCCGACCATACCTTCAGCTCTTTCGTCGCGGTCGCCTTCATGGCGTGGACGGCGTTGTTGACGAGATTCATCAGTACCTGCTGAAGCTGCACCTCGTCGCCGGCGATGGTGGGCAGATCGGGTGTCAGGTCGAGGACTGCTGAAATCTGGTGCTGTGTCAGATCGCGCTGAACCATCGCCAGTACCTGCGTGACTATAGCGTTGACGTCGACCGGGCCGCGCGCCAACTCGCCCTTCACGGCGAGCGACCTCAGGCGGTGAATGATGTCGCCGGCCCTGCGCCCCTCTTGCACGACTTCCTTAAGACAGGCCGTGGTCTCGCCGAGATCGGGCCGTTCCCGCGACAGCCAGCGCAAGGCCGCCTCTGCATTGGTCACCACGGCGGCAAGTGGCTGATTGACCTCATGGCCGATCGATGCCGTCAAGGCACCCAAGGTCGCGATGCGCGACACGCGGGTGAGTTCTGCAATGCTCTGCTGGAGTGCTTGCTCGGCTGCGATCTTGGCGGTGACATCAAGCGAATTGATCAGGACCGAACGAGATCGATCGGTGGGAAAGGTTGCCGTGACGATGGTGGTACGCAACTCGCCATTGACGGCACGGATCGCCGCTTCAATCGTGAAAGAGCTTTCTCCCGCAAGGAATGCGAGCAGGATTTCGCGAAAGGCGACCAAAGTCTCCGGCTCGAGTGCCGCATCCCAGGACTGCTGAACGTTCTTTTGGTCGAGATCGCCGATCAATTGCTTTGCGGCGTCATTCGCGTCGAGGGTCCGCACCAGAAACAGGCAATGCTTGAGGAAGCCCTCGTTGGCGATGAAGTAATCGCGCAACCGGGGAATGCCTTGTTGCAGGATCGGCGCGCAGGCATTGGCCGCTTCCGTGAAGTCCTGCTCCCAGATGGCAACACTCGTGCCCTGAAAGATGTTGCGATAGCGCTCTTCGCTCTGCCGAAGCCTTGCGTCCGACATTCTGATCTGGACGCAGAGCGCGGCGGCGATGGCAATGGCGAGCGCGCTGACGACGCCGCGCAGCATTGCTCCCTCATTGGGGTCGTTCGCGTGGCCGATCAGATAGCCGAGGATTGTCAGGCCGATGCAGCCGAGGGCGATCAGGATGATGCCCATGACATTGGTGAAACGGAGCGCCATCAGCAGCACGACGATATAAAGCGCCGCGACGGCGATCTCGAATGTGCTGAAGGCGTCGAACGCGAAAATACCTGCAGCAAGGATAGCTGTCGCAATGGCCATGGGCAGCTGTGAGGGGCGGTGCACCCGATCAGAATTGGTCATTTGAGCCGCAAAATAGGAAGCAGGGCGTGCGTCCTGCAGGGAATGGTGAAGTCATCCGAAGTCGGTGGCATCTCGCCCGGGATAAACCTTGGTATAGGGCGGGATTACCTTCGTTTCTTGAATCTCTATCCTCGTAGAATGGTTAGCGCGGCCGGAATCTCTCATCCTTGGATCGTCGAAGTCATCGCGATGTCGATGTCATTCACCACCCAAAGGAGACCGATATGCTGCTCGATTCACAGTCCCAGAATTCTGACTCGTTTGCCGGTGTATTGTCTGACGCAAGTTCTACGACGGTCGCCCAGCTCCTGCTAGATGCACGGCAGGCGATTGGATCGGATGTCGGTGCGGCTCTTCGCTGCATCAAGCAGGCTGCATCGCTGCTCGAGGCGCCCTCCCAACCGTCGCCCGTCAGCCCCGCGAGGGGCGGCCTCGCACGCTGGCAGGCGGAGCGGATCAAGCGCCACATTGATTCAAATCTGGATGAGGCGATCCAAGTATCGGATCTCGCGAGTCTCGCTCGCCTGAGTTGCGGTTACTTCTCAAATGCGTTCAAGACCACCTTTGGCCAGTCTCCCCATGCCTATATCGTCTCCCGCCGTCTGACGCGTGCGATGGAGCTGATGACATCCAGCAGCAAGTCACTCTGCGAGATCGCGATCGATTGTGGCTTCTCCGATCAGGCCCACATGTGCCGCCAGTTTCGCCGCGCGACCGGGGCCAGTCCCAATGCCTGGCGCCGCAACAACATGATGATGTCCGCACTCGCAACACAGCAGTGATGCTCCTCGAGGAGTATCCAGAAGCGGGCCACGGACGCTTGCATGATCGCCCCGCCTTTGACGAATAGTTCGCATCGACGCTCCAACCGAAGATGTCTCGCCACCTCAACCACCAAGAAAGGATCGCTCAAATGTCTGCGCGCAATACGATGATGAAATCGGCCCGGAGGTGGCTCCTGGTGCCCGCGTCCGTGGCTTTCGTGATGTTGACCTCTATGGCGGAGAGCTCGGCGGCGTCAGACAAGGCCTATCGCTGGATCGGAGATCCCCGGCTCTCCACCGACATCAGCGCAGCCCGCCGTGTACAGCAGCGACGTGTCCATGCTCCCGCCCGCGCGACGGTTCCTTCCGTTGCTCCGCCGGTACGGCCGATGGATTCCTATGCGAGTGCGCCGACCAGCTATGGCTACGGCATCGGCGACAACTCCCGCAATCAGACGTGGTGAAGCGAGGTGCCGACCTAGGCCCGGTCGATCCTCGAAGCATGGTGGTCCGTGCAGCCCGGGTTGCAGAAATGCCCGGTGGTCCCGCGGCCTTGAATGGATAGGTTCCTCCCCGAACATGGTTCAGCGACGTTTCGGGGCCTTCCGACGAGCCTGAGACATCGCTGCATCGATGCAAGAGGAAGAATGACGATGTCGTCACAGGTTAAAGTCGCTGCGGTCCATGCTGCGCCGGTATTTCTCGATCGCGCGGCCACCACGGCGAAGGCGATTTCGATCATTCGCGAGGCTGCGGCCGCGGGTGCGCAGCTGATCGCATTTCCTGAAACCTATATCCCGGCGTTTCCGGTCTGGGCGGCGCTGTGGGCGCCGATCGAGAATCACGATCTGTTCGTGACGATGGCCGAACAGTCGGTCTCGATTGCAGGTCCGGAAATGGCCGCCTTGCGCAACGAGGCGCGGGCGCTTGGCGTGACGGTTTCGATGGGGATCAGCGAGAGCTCGCCGGTCAGCGTCGGCCTGATCTGGAACAGCAATGTCCTCATCGGGCCCGACGGCAGCATTCTCAACCATCATCGCAAGCTGGTGCCGACCTTCTATGAGAAGCTGATCTGGGCTGCCGGCGACGGCGCGGGCCTCCGTGTCGCCGATACGCCCGTGGGTCGTGTCGGCAATCTCATCTGTGGCGAGAATACCAATCCGCTAGCACGCTATACGCTGATGGCGCAGGCCGAGCAGATCCACATTTCGAGCTGGCCGCCAATGTGGCCGACGCGTAAGCCGAGCAGCGGCGGTAATTTCAACAATGTCGCCGCCAACCGTATTCGCGCCAGCGCGCATTCCTTCGAGGCCAAGGCCTTCGGCATCGTCACCGCCGGCTATATGGACAAGGCGATGCGCGACTTCCTGATCGCGCGGGATCCCGACGTGGTCGATGTGATCGATCGCACGCAGCGCGCGGCCAGCTTCTTCGTCGATCCCACCGGCGAAGTGCTTGGCGACATGCTGCAGGACGAGGAGGGCATCGCCTATGCCGAATTCGACCTGCGCCGCTGCATCGAGCCGAAGCAGTTCCACGACGTGGTCGGCTATTACAATCGTTTCGACGTGTTCGATCTGACCATCAATCGCAAGCGCCTGGTGCCGGCAACCTTCGTCGACAAGATCGACGACGAAGAGGTCGCGTTTGAGCCGGCCGAACGCGCGGTCTAGCGCTTCGACTGGTTCAGAACCGCATGCGGCATCATGACATGGATGCCCTTGTCGAGATTGACCAGCTGGGTGACGCGGACATCGGCGGCGAGACTGCAGAGCATATAGGCATCGTCGGGCGTCAGCGTCGTGCGTGCGACGATCATGCTGACCATCCGGCGGAGCGCGATACGCGCGGCTTCGTCGAGATCGGGATCGAAGGCCATCGAGATGAGGTGATCCTTCGTCTCGGCATAGGGCGCCTCAAGCTGCGCATTCTTGACAAGGTCGATCTTGAATGTGCCAGTGAGGCCGGTCTCCACGGCGGTGACGCAGACTTCGCCGTCGCCTTGCACGGCGTGACCGTCGCCGCAGGAGAACAGGCCGCCCTCGGCCCAGACCGGAAGATAGAGAACGCAGCCTGCGCCGAGCTCCTTGTTGTCGATATTGCCGCCGAAATGCGAGGGCATGGTCGTGCTGACCCGGCCAACCGCAGGTTTCGGCGCGGTGCCCATCACGCCGAAGAACGGCAGCGCCTTTAGCGTGATGCCCCATGGCGTCTTCACCACGCCATTGGCCCGATCAAGTCCGATATGGACGCGGCGGAAATAGTCGAAGTCGTCGGGCAGCGTGCCCATGCCGGGCTTGAAGAGTGTATAGCCCCAGTCATCCGCGAGCTGGACATCAAGGATCTCGACACGCAATGCGTCACCCGGTTGGGCGCCGCGGACGGCGACAGGCCCGGTGAGGATATGCGGCCCGAGTTCTGGCGTGACGGCATCCAGGATGGCGACAAGTTCGGGGCGGATGGTCATGCCCGCTTCTGTCGGGAGGTTCTCGCGCGTGCCGCTGACGCTTGTGATCGTGACCGTCTCGCCGGGATCGATGGTGGCGATCGGCTTCAGCGTGGCGTCGAAATAACCCCAATGAACGGTCGTCGGGCTCGGAAGCAGTGTCTGCGTCATGGAATGTCCTGTGTTCAGCCGCCGGCGGCGAAACTGTCGCTGCGCACGGCCCAGCCGGTGACGCGCGCCTCGATCAGCGAGAACACAATATACAAACCGACGCCCAATGCAGCCAGAATGAACAGGCCGGCGAACACCAGCGGCACATCGAAGCTGGACGACGCGATCATCATCAGATTGCCGATGCCGCGATTGGAGGCCACGGTCTCCGAAATCACCGTGCCGACGAAAGCCAGCGTCGCAGCCACCTTCAGGGAGGCGAAGAAGTACGGCATGGTGCGCGGCAGGCCCACATTCCACAGAATTTCCAGCTTGGTCGCGCGCAGCGTCTTCATGACGTCCTGCAATTCGGGCTCTGTCGCCGCAAGGCCGGTGGCGACGTTCACGACGATCGGGAAGATGCACATGATCATCGCGGTGAGGATCGCCGGCACGGTGCCCGCGCCGAACCACAGTACGAAGATCGGCACCACCGCGACTTTCGGGATCGACGAGAATCCCACCAGCATCGGATAGGCGACGTCATAGGCCAGCTTCGACGAGCCGATCAGCATGCCCAAGAGAATGCCGATCGCGATGCCGAAGCCGAACCCAACCATGGTTGTGTACAGCGTCTGCAGCGCATGCGGCCAGATCGCGGGGAAGCGCGTCCAGAGCGTCGCAAGCACCTGGCTCGGCCGCGGCAGCACGATGTCCGAGACATGGAACATCAGGCACAACAATTCCCACAGTACGAAGAAGCCGATGATGCAGGCGGTGGACATGACCTGGCGGCGGAGGCGTTCGCTCATGACACGATCTCCTGAACGGCGCGAGCCGCGACGATGCGCTGGCGCAGGCGCTGGGTCAGCGTGACGAAATCCGGCTCGAACGACACGTCGATGGTGCGCGGCCGCGCGAACGGCACCGCGCTGTCATCGACGATGCGGCCGGGCCGCGCCTGCATCACGCAGATGCGCGACGCCAGATAGGCGGCTTCCTTGAGGTCGTGGGTGACCAGCAGCACCGTCGGCCGCTTTTCGATCCAGAGATTTTGCATGATCTCCCATAATTCCTCGCGGGTGAATTGATCGAGCGCGCCGAATGGCTCGTCGAGCAGCAGCAAGGTCGGATCATGAATCAGCGCCCGGCACAGCGAGGCACGCTGCTGCATGCCGCCGGATAGCTGCCAGGGAAACTTGTCGCCGAAGCCGCCGAGGCCGACCTGCTTGAGCGATGCCTCGACGCGGTCGCGATATTCGGTCTTGCGCTTGGCGCGGAATGCTTCCTTGAACGGCGGCACGATCTTCAGTGGCAGCATGACATTGTCGCGGATATTCAGCCACGGCAGCAGCGTGGGGTTCTGGAACGCCATGCCGATGCGCGCTGCACCCGCGCCGATTTCGCGGCCGGCAACGAACACGTTGCCCTGGGTCGCATTCAGCGTGCCGGCCACCAGTTTCAGAATCGTCGACTTGCCGCAGCCGGACGGACCGACCAGGGCGACGAATTCGCCCTTGTCTATGCGTAGCGACGTCTCGGCCAGCGCGGTCACGGCGTTCTTCGCCGTGCCGAAGGTGACGCGCACCTTTTCGAGCTCGATCACATTGTCCACAGCGCGGGGCTTTGGGTGGGCGAGCGGTGCGTTCATGGGGTCAGGCTTTCTGCACGGAGGTGATCGCGGCCATGGTCGAGTCGGTGTTGGCCGGCATCGCCGGCGGCATCTGCTGGATCGCATGCACCGATTGCCCGGTGCCGCGGGCTTCCTCCTGCAAGATCCGGTCCTTCATCGCGAAGCGGCCGCGCACGATGGTATGGATCGGCAGTGCCGAGGCCTTGCGGCCATGCCACGGCGAAATCTTCGCGCGCGACTGGATCATCGCGTCGTCGACGGTCCATTCGCGCTTGAGGTCGACGATGGCGATATCGGCATCGGACCCCACCGTCAGCGTACCCTTGCGTGGATACAGGCCCCAGATTTTGGCGGGGCTCTCGGCGCTCCAGCGCACGTAGTCGTTGATGGTGGCGCGGCCCTTGTTGATCTCGGTCAGCATCAGCGGCATCTGGGTCTCGACGCCGGGAAAGCCGCAGTCGACCGTCCAGATGTCCGGCCGGGTCTTCTCGTCCGGTGCATGTGGCGCATGGTCGGTGGCGATCATGTCGATCGTGCCATCCATCAGCGCGTTCCACAGCGGCTGCTGGTTGGGCTTCTCGCGCACCGGCGGATTGACGCGCACGACGCCGCCGAATTTTTCGTAATCGGTCTCCGACAGCAGCAGATATTGCGGGCAGGTCTCGCCGGTAATGTCGACGCCCCGCGCCTTGGCTTCGGCCAGCGGCTGCAATTCGGCAGCGGAGGAAATGTGCAGCACGTGGATGCGCGCACCGGTCCATTCGGCGAGGATCGCCGCGCGAGCGACGGCCTCGACGGCGACGACGGCGGGCCGTGCTGCCAGATGCGCGATCGGCTCGATGCGTCCGCTGGCACGCAGCCGCGCTTCGCGGCGCTCCATGATGGAATTGGTCTCGGCATGCAGCGAGATGCGCTTGCCGGTCGGGGCCACCACTTCGAAGGCTTCGAGCATCGCGCCGGTGGTCGGCGAGGGGATGCGGCCGAAAGTGTTGCCCATATAGAGCTTGAAGCCGATCACGCCGCCATCGATCAGCGCGTCGACATGTTCGATGCTGTCTTCGCCCAGCACCGCATAGAGCCCGTAGTCGACATAGGCTTTTGAGGAGGCGATCCTGTGCTTGTCGGCCAGTGCTTCCGCATTGTTGATGGTGGGCAGCGTGTTGGGCATGTCGAACACGGTGGTGACACCGCCAAAGGCCGCCGCGGCAGTGCCGCTGGCAAAGTCTTCCTTCTGCGGATAGCCGGGATCGCGGAAATGCACGTGCACGTCGATGGCGCCGGGCAGAATATGAAGGCCCGTGGCGTCGAGTATCTGCGTCGCCGGCGGCATCGCCTCCGGCGCGCCGATAGCGTGGATCACGCCGTCCTTGATGGCGATGCTGGCTTTGTAGCTTGCATCGGGCGATACGATGGTGCCGCCATTGATGACCAGATCGACCTTGTCGCTCATGTTAGCCCCCTCGCTCACAGCATGGCCCAACCGCCATCGACCGGCAGGTCGACGCCGGTAATCTGGCGCGAGACGTCGCTGGCCAGAAACAGGCAGGCATTGGCGACGTCGGCATCGACGGTGACGCGGCGCAGCGCGTAGTCCATGGCGTGGCGCTCGGCGGCTTCTTGTTCGGTGATGCCGAGCTTCAGCGCCATGTCGCGGCAGACCTTGTCGCGAAAGCGCGGGCCATCGACCATGCCCGGCGCCACACAATTGACGTTGATGTTGTGCGGGCCGACCTCGAGCGCGAAGCTCTTGGTGATGCCGCGCAGACCCCATTTCGAGGCCGAGTAGGCCATGCGGCCGGCGCGGCCGCGCATGCCGAAGGTGCCGCCAACATTGACGATCTTGCCGTAGCGCTGATCGATCATGGTCGGCAGTGCCGCGCGCATGGAGTGGAAGCAACCGTTCATATTGAGCGTGACGATCTCGTCGAACTCCTCCGGCGTGGTTTGCACCCCCGTTTTGCCGATCGGGCCGGAGCCGCCGGCGACATTGACAAGAATGTCGATGCGCCCGCCGAACGCCGCCTTGGTCTTCTCCGCCGCGGCCTCGCATTGCTCGGACTTCGTGAGATCGCAGGGAATGACGATCACCTCGCCGCCCTTGGCTTTCACGTCGGCGGCAACCGGCTCGATCGCCGAGGTATCGCGGCCCAGCAGCGCCAGCTTGCAGCCTTGTTCGGCAAAGGCGTGGGTGATGGAGGCGCCCATACCCTTGGCGGGGCCTGTGATCATGACGACGCGGTTTTCGAGGGAGAGTTTCATGGTGTTATCTTTCTTGGGTCGTTTGCTCTGGCCCCTCGACGTGATTGCAAGGAGCGAAGGCGACGCGGCAATCCAGAAGCCACGAACGGAAGAAGACTGGATTGTTTCGCCCAACGAATTGGCTTCGCCAATTCGCCAGGGCTCGCAATGACGGTTGAGAGGTGATGATGCTGAGGGGCCGGTTCGTCGTTACATCGCGGCCTTGATGGCCGTTGGGCGATCGGCCAGCGGCGGCATGAAGCTGCGGTCGAATACGTCGCCGACCTTCGGCGTGCGTGGCAGTTCCTTGGCGCTGACGAGAATATCGATCGCCTTGCTCATGCGCTCGTCGCTGATGTCGCCATGGCCGATCTTTGAAATTTCCGGCGAAGTCATTTCGTCGGACAGCGTGGCTTCCAGGCGCGCGCGTTCGATGTCCGGCTTGATCAGCGGTTCGCGCTTTTGCACCGCCTCGATGGCGGCTTTGGGATCGGCCATGGCATCCTTGACGCCGCGGTTGAGCGCCTTGAGGAAGCCCTTCACGGCGTCAGGGTTTTCCTTGGCAAACTTGCGCGAGACAATGATGGCGTTGGAATACAGATCCATGCCGTAGTCCCCGAACTTGATGAAGCGAATCTCTTTTTCAGGATCGATGCCGATCAGCCTGGCGCTGAAGCGGATGGTGGTGATGTAGCCGAACACGCCATCGACCTGATCCTTCATCAGCATCTGTTCGCGCAGATTCGGCTGCATGTTGGTAACCTCGACCTTGCTGCAGTCGATCTTGGTCGCCGCGCAGAGCGCCGGGAATAGCTTCAGCGCGCCGTCGTTGGCCGCACCGCCGAGCTTGCGTCCAACGAAATCGGCGGGGGTCTTGATTGGGCTGTCGGCTTTCACCGCCACCGTGAAGGGCGGGCGGTTGTACATCTGGTAGACGCCGATCGGCGCTTCGTCCGGCTTCCTGGCGGCAAGTTCGATCAGCGCATTGATGTCGCCGAACCCCATGTCATAGGCCCCGTTGGCGACCTGCGGCACCGCCGCACCAGAGCCGTTACCCTGGTCGAAACTGACGTCGAGGCCTTCAGCTTTGAAGTAGCCGCGATCCTGCGCCAGGAAGAACATGCCCTGCGGACCTTCATACTTCCAGTTCAGGACCATCTTGATCTTGGTGTCGGCCTGCGCGGCGACAAACGATCCGGCCGTCACGATCAGTGTCAGGGCAAGCGTCTGCAATCCACGAAATGCATGGCGTCCGGTCATCGGTGTGTTCCTGTTGAGAAGAGTGACACGATCGGCCGGTGGGGTGTCTCTGCCTGCGGCCGCCCTCAGGAACAAGTTAAGCCTATCCGAGTGCGCTTATCTGCTGCTATCTTTTTGCTTAAGCGGTGCAAAAAAGGCCTCACCGGAATCGTCCAGATAACGCGTTGTTCGGGCCGGCGCTTGCAGAACCGCGAGGCGCAGGCACGTCAGCAGCATCCGCAAAAGCTTGCGGCAATCACGCCGTCGAGCGCGGCGAGGGCCCCAGCCAGGTTCTGGCCAGAGGGCAGGCCGGCGCGCATCTGAGCCAGAATCTCCTGCCGCGCGGCCGTGAAGTCGATCCCGGTGACATGCCCATCGCGTACGATCGTGTGGCCTGCGACGATCACCTCCCGGATATGGCGCGCGGTTGCCCGCGAGAACAGGAGATTGATCGGGTCGAGATCGCTGCGCAGCGCGTCGTCGTTGAGGGCGTTCCAGTCCAGCAGCAGCATGTCCGCATCGGCGCGGTCGCGCAGGCCGCCGTCGCTGGCGATATTGGTGACGGCGAAGCGGCCGTTGCTTACGCTCTCATGCAGCGCCCGGTGGCGGGTCACGACTTGATCGAAACCGCTGCCGGAATGAAGCAGATGTGACAATCGGAGCTCGCGCAGTGCATCGTTGTCGTCGTCGAACGCTTTGCCGTCGATGCCGAGGGCGATCCGGCATCCGGCGGTCCACATCCGGGTCATGGGAGCCAGGCCCGAATGCAGATGCAGGTTGGAGCTGGTATTGACCGAAATGACGACGCCCCGTTCGGCCAGGAGTTCGAGTTCATCGGGCCGGGCCCAGACGCAATGTGCAAGCGTCAGCCGTGGGGACAGCAGACCGATCTCGTCCAGCATGCGGACTATGCCGCCAGGATAATTGGCGTCACACCACTGGCGTTGATACTTGGTCTCGAGCAGATGCATGTGGACACGGCGGCCGGTCCGTACCGAGGCTTCGGCGATCGCCTGCAACAGCGCGTCGCTGCACCACTGCACGCCATTGGGACCATATTGCACATCGAATGTCGGGCCATCGGCGGCGGAGACAATCTCGTCCACTAGCGTCATGTAATCGCGCGGTGACAGCGGCGGACGCGTGAAGCGCTGCGCGATCTCCGCCCGAACGTCCGGCGGCAGCGCTGCTAGCACAGGTTCCGAGGGACCGTAGACCAAAGGATTGCGATCTCTCATTGCCACGGCGAGGCCGGTGCGCACGCCGACATCGCGTGCCGCGCGCGATACCTCGGCCAGTTCGGTCGGCAGATCAGTGAAGCCCTGCACGCGGGTGTAATGGTTCATGACGATACCGGCACCGCCCAGCGCGCTGCTGGCGAACGCGACGCAGGCCGCTACATAGGGATCGACCGCAGGAAACAATGCAAGATAGTGGATCCAGGACTCCAGCGGCTTGGCGTCGGCGCCGATGGAGCTGGTGCGGACCGCGCGGCCGTGGTCGTGGGCATTGACCAAAGCGGGCAGCGCCATGATCGGCTCTGCTGCTTCAGTTGTCCGCGCGATCGACTGGATCTTGCCGTCGTGCAGCGCGATCACCTGCGCGCCGGGCATCGGCCCGTCCGGGCCAAGCACATGAGCGCAGGTGATGCGACGCGGCGCGCCGGTGGAGCGAGCCGTTGTCATTACGGCGCGATGGTCGGGGGCATCCGGTCGGGCTTGGCCGGCAGGAACGTATCGTTGAACACGTCGTCGGGCTTCGGTGTTCGCGGCAGTTCGAACGAGGTGACGATGGTGGAGATCGCTGAAGTCAGGCGCTTCTGATCGAGCTCGCCGAGGCCCAGATCCCCGACCTCTGGCGTGTTGATGAAGTTGTTGTAAACGTAGGTCAGGCGCCGCTTCTCGATATCCTTCTTGATCAGCGGTTCCTCGGTGGCGAGCAGGTCGATGGCGGCGTCCGGTGCCTGGACGGTTTCCTTGATCGAGCGGTTAATGGCGCGCAGCAGACCTTTCACCGCCTCCGGATGTTCCTTCAGCAGCTTCTGCGACACCATTACGCCGTTGGAATAGAGGTCGAGGCCGGAGTCAGAATAAAAATTCCAGCGGAAGTCCTTGTCGGGATCGACCTTGAGCGACACCAGGTTGAGATAGCTGGTGGCCGCGAACACCGCGATTGAATCCACTTGGCCCTGCAGCAGCATTTGTTCCTGCAAGGCCGGCGAAACCTGCAAAATGCTGATCTTGCTGTAATCGATGCCGTTCTGCTTGGCGAGCAGCGGCAGTAATTTCAGCGACGCACTGCCGGAAGGCGAGGCAAGCTTGGATCCCTCGAGATTCTTGAGAGTTTTGATCGGTCCATCCGCCTTGCTGAGCAGCGCGAACGGCGTCTTGTTATAGATCATGTAGACCATCACCGGTGCATCGTCCGGCTTGGTGGCGGCGTTCTGAATGATGGCGTTGATATCGCCGAAGCCGGCATCATAAGCGCCCGACATGATCCGCGTAACGGTCGCCGCCGAGCCTTCGCCCTGATCGATCGTCACGTCGAGATTTTCATCTTTGAAGTACCCTTTGGCCTTCGCCCAGTAGTACCACGCATGCAGACCCTGGATTTTCCAGTCGAGGGTAAACTTGATCTTGGTTGGCCCGGCAGCCTGGGCAAGAGTGAAGGTTCCTGCGGCTACGCCCAAGGCTAATACGAGCGTCAGTAATCCACGAAGTGCCCGGCGTTCGGTCATCGATGCTTTCCTGTTGCGAAACGTGACATGATTGGTCGGTGGGCGACGTCGCTCTCGCGACTATCTTCCTGTGTGAATCAGGATAGGCCTATTCGAGTGGTCACATCTGCTGCTATCTTTTCCAGTGACCGGTGTGAAAAAGGCATCACTTGAGAAGCGAGGGGCAATGAGGCATCTGAGGTTGCTGACCCATGTGGTCGAAGTGGCCCGCACCGGCTCGATCCGCCGCGCCGCGGAACTGCTCAACTTGACGCCTTCCGCGATGAACCGGCGCATTCAGGACCTCGAAGCCGAAATCGGCACGCCTTTGTTCGAGCGCCGGCCGCGGGGCGTGAAGCTGACCACCGCCGGCGAGATGTTCGTGCGCTACGCGCGCAGCCAGATTGCCGATGCCGAGCGGATGAGATCGCAGGTCGAGGATCTCAGAGGTCTGCGGCGCGGTCCGATCCAGATCGCCTGCAGCCAGGCGCTGGCGCTGGATTTTCTGGCGCTGCGCGTCGCTGCGTTCCAGAAGAAGCATCCGAAAGTGGTGTTCGACCTCAAGGTGATGGATCACGAGCGCGCGCTGGCCGCGCTGGCGGCTTACGACGTCGATCTCGCTCTGGTGCATCGTCCGGCGATGTGGCCGTCACTGCGCGTCATCGCCAGCCTTCCCCAGCGTCTTGTGGTGATCACCCGCTCGGATCATCCGCTGGCAGCCAAGAAGATGCTGCGCCTCTCCGATTGTGTCGATTATCCCGCAGCCCTGCCAGATCGGACTTTGAGCGGCCGCCAGATTCTCGATGAGGTCACGACCCGGCGCGATCTGCGCCTCAACATGCTCGCGGAATCAAACTCCTTCGAGATGCTGCGCGGGCTGGTGTTCCGCTGCAACATGATCTCGTTCCAGATCGAGATCGGAGCCCCCACCGGGAACCTCGGCATGGGGCTGGTCGGCCGCCCGATCGATACCCGCGATGTGCCCACCGCCGATCTAGTGCTGTGCCAGCTGCGCGGTCGCACACTACCGGTAGCCGCGGCGACTTTCGCGGAAATCCTGATGAAGAGCCTGAGCGAGATGCGGGCAGGCACTTAGCTCTTTTGCGGTGCAAAATATCCTTCCTTGGGCGGGCCGGATGCCTTATTGGCAGGCCTCAATCCCTGTCTCGTGAGCCCGTAGTTCCCATGATCCGCCTCGACAATATCAGCAAGCAGAACGGTCATCAGATCGTCTTCATCGAAGCCGCCGGCGCGCTGCTGAAGGGTGAGAAGATCGGTCTGGTTGGGCCCAACGGTTCCGGCAAGACGACCCTGTTCCGCATGGTCACCGGCCGCGAACTGCCCGACGAGGGGCAAGTGGTGGTCGAGCGCGGCGTCACCATCGGCTATTTCAGCCAGGATGTCGGCGAAATGGCGGGCCATAGCGCGGTTGCCGAGGTGATGGAGGGCGCCGGCCCCGTCAGCGTGGTCGCGACCGAACTGAAGGAACTGGAAACGGCCATGGCCGATCCGGACCAGGCCGACAATATGGACACAATCATCGAGCGCTACGGTGAGGTCCAGGCCCGCTTCGAGGAACTCGACGGTTATGCGCTGGAAGGCCGCGCCCGCGAAGTACTCGCCGGTCTCTCATTCACGCAGGAAATGATGGACGGCGATGTCGGCAAACTGTCTGGCGGCTGGAAGATGCGCGTCGCGCTGGCACGCATTCTGTTGATGCGCCCCGACGTGATGCTGCTCGACGAACCCTCGAACCATCTCGACCTCGAAAGCCTGATCTGGCTCGAAGGGTTCCTGAAGGGCTACGAGGGCGCGCTACTCATGACCTCGCATGACCGCGAATTCATGAACCGCATCGTCACCAAGATCATGGAGATCGATGCGGGCTCGCTGACGTCCTATTCCGGCGATTACGAATTCTACGAAGCGCAGCGCGCCATGAACGAGAAGCAGCAGCAGGCGCAATTCGAGCGCCAGCAGGCGATGCTGGCCAAGGAAATCAAGTTCATCGAACGCTTCAAGGCCCGCGCCTCGCATGCCGCGCAGGTGCAGAGCCGCGTCAAGAAGCTCGACAAGATCGAGCGCGTCGAGCCGCCGAAGCGCCGCGAGGTCGTGTCATTCGACTTCCTGCCGGCGCCGCGTTCGGGCGAAGACGTCGTCAGCCTGAAGAACATCCACAAGGCCTATGGCAGCCGTACCATCTATGAAGGGCTGGACTTCTCGGTGCGTCGTAAAGAACGCTGGGCGGTGATGGGTATCAACGGCGCCGGCAAGTCGACACTGTTGAAGCTCGTGACCGGCGCGGCCGAGCCGGACAACGGCAACGTCACCATCGGCGGCAGCGTCAAGCTCGGTTACTTCGCGCAGCACGCGATGGATCTGCTGGATGGCGAGCGCACGATCTTCCAGAATCTCGAAGACTCATTCCCGCAGGCCGGGCAGGGTACGCTGCGTGCGCTCGCCGGCTGCTTCGGCTTCTCCGGTGACGATGTCGAGAAGCGCTGCCGCGTGTTGTCAGGCGGCGAGAAGGCGCGTCTGGTGATGGCCAAGATGCTGTTCGATCCGCCGAATTTCCTGGTGCTCGACGAGCCGACCAACCATCTGGACATGGCCACCAAGGAAATGCTGATCAAGGCGCTCGGCGATTACGAAGGCACCATGCTGTTCGTGTCGCATGACCGCCACTTCCTCGCGGCGCTGTCGAACCGCGTGCTCGAACTGACCCCGGACGGCATCCAGCAATATGGCGGCGGCTATACTGAATATGTCGAACGTACCGGCCAGGAAGCGCCGGGTTTGCATCCGAATTAAGCGCGCCTGTTTCCTTCGCCCCGCCCGGCGAAGCGAAGCTTCGCTAGGCGGGAGAGGTTAAGCAAGTTCAGCCCGTCAGCGCGGACACCGAGACGCCGCGCTTCACCACGCTGCGCATCGCGAAGCTTGAATGCAGCCGCGCCACGCCGGGCATCCGCGAGAGGTGCTGCTTGTGGATGCGCTCATAGTCTTCCATGTCGCGCGCCTGCACATGGACGAGATAGTCGTCATTGCCCGACATCAGGTAGCACGACACGACATCCGGGCATTTGGCGATCTCGCGCTCGAAGGCGGACAGCGCATCCTCGCTCTGCTTGTCGAGCGTGATGTGGACGTGGACCGTCATCATGTAGCCGAGCTCGGATGCGTCGATCTCGGCGGCATAGCCTTTGATCACGCCCTTCTTTTCCAGGGCCGTGAGACGCCGGGTACAGGCGGTGGGTGACAGGCCGACTTTCTCTGCCAGTGCCATCTGGCTGATCCGGGCATCCCGGACAACCTCGCGAAGGATCTTCCGGTCGGTCGAATCGAGGTCGCTTGCCATGGTTCTCGCCAAAGTTTTGCAGGATTTCTCTACAGGGACGTAAATTTACGCCGATAATCACCGTTTATGACCGTAGCAGCGGCCGGAATCGCCGTAAAGCGCCATGCGGAAGGTGAGATACTGCCGTTGCGATCATTCGTAGCGGGGGATGTGATGCTGGCACCTTGGACAGGCGGAACGGGCACGCGGCATGCGAGCGCGGTGCTGACCATCGATCTCGAAGCCATCTCACGCAATTACCGGCTATTGGCCGAGCGGGTCGGCCCCGGCGTCACCTGCGCCGGCGTAGTGAAGGCCGACGCCTATGGCCTCGGCGCTGATCGTGTCGCGCCGGCACTCTATCGGGCCGGCTGCCGCACCTTCTTCGTGGCGCATCTCGACGAAGGGCTGGATCTCCAGACCCATCTGGCCCGCGACGTTACGATCTACGTGCTCAACGGTCTGCCCTCGGGCAGCGAGCGTGACTGCGCGGAAGCCGGCATCATTCCGGTGCTCAATTCGCGCGAACAGCTTGAGGCCTGGTCGGATCAGGCGCGGCAACGCGGCCGGATTCTGCCCGCGGTCGTTCAGGTCGATAGCGGCATGTCGCGACTGGGCATGTCGCCGCGTGAGGTCGCCGAACTCTCGGGCAAGGACACCTCAGTTCTCGATATCCAGATGGTGATGAGCCATCTCGCTTGTGCCGACATGCCGGAGCATCCGGCCAATGCGCACCAGCTCGCCGCGTTTCAGGCGCTCGCGAAACGCTTCCCTGCTGCGCGACAATCTCTGGCCAATTCGTCCGGCATTTTCCTTGGGCGCAACTATCATCATGACCTCGTCCGCCCCGGCGCCGCGCTCTACGGGCTCAATCCCCATCCCGCGCAAAGCAATCCGATGCTGCCAGTGGTTCGGCTCACCGCGCAGGTGCTCCAGATGCGCGAGGTCGCAGCCGGCGCCCATGTCGGCTATGGCTGGACTTTCCGGGCGACGAAGCCGACGCGGTTGGCGACATTGGCCATTGGTTACGCCGACGGATTGCAGCGCGCCTTCGGCAATGGCGGCGCGGTCTATTTCCGCGGGCGGAGGCTGGCGGTTGCCGGGCGCGTCTCGATGGACTCGCTGACCGTCGATCTCGGCGATCTACCACCCGGCATGTTGGCACGGGGCTCGCAAGTGGAGATCATCGGTGGGCATCAGTCGCTCGATGCGCTGGCCGCAACCGCGGGCACGATTGGCTACGAAATGCTGACCTCGCTGGGTCAGCGCTATGAGAGAATTTACTCGGATGAGATCGATGTGCGGTGGACCGCCCGGTCTGGAGGCACGGTGCGATGAAGGTTCTGGTTCTTGGCGCGGGCGTGATCGGTGTCACCACGTCCTATTATCTGGCCAAGGCAGGCCACGAGGTGACGGTGATCGACCGGCAGCCCGGCGCCGCGCTGGAGACCTCGTTCGGCAATGCCGGCGAAGTCTCGCCCGGCTACGCCTCGCCCTGGGCTGGCCCTGGCGTGCCGAAGAAGGCGCTCGGCTGGATCATGGACAAATACGGCCCACTGGTGGTGCGGCCACAGGCCGATCCGCACCAGTGGCGCTGGATGCTGCAGATGCTGCGCAACTGCACGAGCGCGCGCTACGCGCTGAACAAGTCGCGGATGGTCGGCATTGCCGAATACAGCCGCGACCAGCTGCGCGCACTGCGCGCCGAGACCGGCATCACCTATGACGATCGCAGCCAGGGCACGCTGCAACTGTTTCGCAAGCAGTCGCAGCTCGATGCCACCGGCGGCGATATCGACGTGCTCAAGCAATATGGCGTGCCGTATCAGGTGCTCGATCGTGCCGGCTGCGTGAAATATGAGCCCGGCCTCGCCGGCGTGCAGGATCTGTTCGTCGGCGGTTTGCGTCTGCCCGAGGATGAGACCGGTGACTGTCATCTGTTCACCCAGCGGCTGGAAAAGCTCGCGGCCGGACTTGGGGTGAAATTCGTCTACGAGACGACCATCAAGTCGGTGGATGTGACGGGTGGCCGCGTCGCGCAGGTGACGACCGACAAGGGCGTCTTCACCGCAGATAGTTACGTGATGGCGCTTGGCAGCTTCTCGCCGCTGCTGTTGCGACCGCTCGGTATCGATGCGCCGGTCTATCCGGTAAAGGGTTATTCGCTCACTGTGCCGATCACCGATGAGAGCGTTGCGCCGCAGTCGACGATCATGGACGAAAGCTACAAAGTGGCAATCACGCGCCTTGGTGACCGCATCCGCGTCGGCGGCACCGCTGAAGTCGGCAATTATCACCCGGTGCCGACCGCCCCGCGCCGTATGCCGCTCGACAAGTCGGTGACCGATTTGTTTCCGACCGCCGGCGATCTCTCACGCTCGACCTTCTGGAGCGGCTTGCGCCCGATGACACCGGATGGTCCGCCGATCGTCGGCCCGACGCATCTCGGCAATCTCCATCTCAACACCGGCCACGGCACGCTCGGCTGGACCATGGCCTGCGGCACCGCCCGCGTGCTGTCCGACCAGATCTCCGGCAAGGCGCCGGAGCTGGACGTCAAGGATCTGGCGATCAGCCGCTATAGCTGAAGCAACGCTCTTTCTTAACCTCTCCCCGCATTGCGGGGAGAGGGAGCTTACCTAGCGCAGTCTCCCACTTTCGCATTGCGACGATTCTAGCCGCATGCGTGCCATGCTTCCGTCCACGCCCATTTACATCCCCGCCATTTCCGTTTTCAGTTGCTGAAAACAATTGGGGGAAACATGAGCGGTCAAACTGCGTCGGTGCATCGCGCGTCGGCTGACGCCATTGAGGCTGATTACATCATCGTCGGCGCCGGCTCGGCCGGTTGCGTGCTGGCCAATCGCCTCTCGGCCTCGGGCAAATATTCGGTGCTGCTGCTGGAAGCCGGGCCGAAGGATCGCAATATCTGGATTCACATTCCGCTCGGTTACGGCAAGCTGTTCAAGGAAAAGACCGTCAACTGGATGTACCAGACCGAGCCCGAACCGGGCCTCGATGGACGCTCGGTCTTCCAACCGCGAGGCAAGGTGCTCGGCGGCTCCAGCTCTATCAACGGTCTGCTCTATGTGCGCGGCCAGCATGAGGACTACGATCGCTGGCGCCAGCTCGGGAATACCGGCTGGGGCTATGACGACGTGCTGCCCTATTTCAAGAAGGCGGAAAATCAGACGCGTGGGCCGAGCGAGTATCACGGCGTTGGCGGCCCGCTGCCGGTGTCGGACTCGCGCTGCCCCGATCCGCTGTCGGAAGCTTTCATCGCTGCAGCTGCCGAGACGGGCATTCCGGTGAATAATGACTTCAACGGCGCGAGGCAGGAAGGCGCCGGCTGGTTCCAGACCACGACGAAGGGCGGCCGCCGCGCCTCGACAGCGCGGGCCTATCTGCGCCCGGCACAGAAGCAGGGCAAGGTCCGCGTCGAAACCGAAGCGCTGGCCCAGCGTATCCTGTTCGAAGGCAAGCGCGCGGTGGGCATCGAATTCAAGCAGCATGGCGTGGTGCGCAAGGCGCGCGCCCGCAAGGAAGTGCTGGTGTCGAGTGGCGCCTATAATTCACCGCAACTGCTGCAGCTCTCCGGCGTCGGTCCCGCCGATCTGCTCAAGGAACACGGCATCGAGGTCCTTCTTGATGCCCCCGGCGTCGGCAGTGATCTGCAGGATCACATGCAGGTCCGCATGGTGATGGAATGCCCGCAGAAGATCACGCTCAATGACTTCGTCAATCATCCCGTTCGCCGGGCGATGATGGGTCTGCAGTATGCCGCGTTCCGCACCGGTCCGCTGACCTATGCTGCCGGCACCACCGGGGCCTTCTTCAAGACCGATCCGCGCATGGCGTCTCCGGATATCCAGATCCACTTCCTGCCGTTCTCCACCGACAAGATGGGCGAGAAACTGCATCCGTTTTCCGGCTTCTCGGCGTCGGTCTGTCAGCTGCGCCCGGAAAGCCGCGGCTCGCTGCGCATCAAGAGCGCTGATCCCTCGGTGCCGCCGGCGATCCGCATCAACTATCTGGCGACCGAAACGGATCGTACGGCGAATGTCGAAGGCCTGAAAATCCTGCGTAAGATGCTGAACGCGCCGGCGATGAAGCCATTCGTGACCAAGGAGGTCGAGCCTGGTCCGGGCACGGTGACCGACGAGCAATGGCTCGCCTATTGCCGCCAGCGCGGCAGCACGGTCTATCATCCGACTTCGACGTGCCGGATGGGCAATGATGCGAAAGCGGTGGTCGATCAGCGCCTGCGCGTGCGTGGGCTGGAAGGTCTGCGCGTGATCGATGCATCGATCATGCCGGACCTGATGTCGGGTAACACCAACGCGCCGGTGATCATGATCGCCGAGAAGGCGTCGGATATGATCCTAGAGGATGCGCGGTAGCTCCAGTTGCGAGCTCCAGCGCTACAGTTCGTCGGACATCCGATAGGCGGCTGTCTGGCCGCGGAACTGGCCGGGCGTCATGTTGGTCGCCCGGCGGAAGGCGCGGGTAAAATTGGCTTGAGATGAAAAGCCCGCGGTATAGGCGACATCGACGATTGGTCGATACAGATCCGCCAGCATTTGTTTCGCCAGTGTCAGCCGCCGTTCGCTGACGAACTGATGCGGTGTGAGACCGGTTCGGACCTTGAACACCCGCGCGAAATGCGCCGGGCTGAGACAGGCCGTGCGGGCCATATCGGCGACCGCGAATTCGCGCGAGATGTTGGCGTCAACGAATTCGATTACCCGCGCCAGCCGCCGTTGATCCAATGGCTTGTCGGATGATGGTGGCGGCTTCAGCGGAATCGCGTTCGCCGCATATTTGTGAACGAGATGTGCGGACAATGCACTGCTGAGTGTTTCAATCAGCAGTCGGCCGGCGGAGGTCTCCGTATTCAGCTCCTGCAGGATCAGCTCGGCGACCTGTTCGATGAATGGATCATGATCGACGCTCTCATAGCGCAAGGTCATACGTGATGGATCGATTTCCAGATCCTGCAGAAGCGTGTCCTCAAAGGGCTGGCCGGGAAGATAGATATGCAGGCAGTCCGCGACCGGTTCGGAGACGTTGATATATTCTTCGCGAATGCCGGCGGGGCAGAGCCAGATGGTGCCGCGATGGCCCGACGTCCGTTGCCGCATACCGCCGCCCTGACGCTCCACGACCGAGTTGCCGCGCAGGAACATGGCAATCTCGGTATCTCGTGGCAGCACCGAGGGTAGATCGCCGGCCCGATGGCTCCAGCGCTCCGCGAGCAGATGGGGCCAATTCCGGTCCTGAGACCCATCGATGAGATGTCCGGTGACATACTTTTCCGCGCCGTGGCCTGCAATCGTCATAGCCAACCCCCACTCGCTGAAATGATCGTCGCTTAACATTCAATTCCTGTGCCATGGGCGCGGGGCGGAACCCGCCGCGTGGTCAGCAGGATTTGCAAACAGAACAGCAGGCTCGGAAAAGCCAACAGCCCGTCAGCTCAGCATGCTCGGCATCGACCCAGATCGGTAGCCAGCGGAGGCCAGCTTGACCCAGATAACCGTAATTGGTGCATGCCCCCATGATTGCCCCGACACCTGCTCCATGATCACGACGGTCGAAGATGGCCGTGCCGTGTCCGTGCGGGGCAATCCGGATCACCCGTTCACGCAAGGTCGGCTCTGCGTGAAGGTCAACGATTATCAGGAGCGCGTCTATAGCGACCAGCGCATTCTCTATCCGATGCGGCGCTCGGGGCCGAAGGGCAGTGGCCAGTTTACGCGCATCTCATGGGGTGCCGCGCTGTCCGAGATCGCCGGCAAATGGAAGACGATCATCGCTGAGGACGGCGCCAAGGCGATCCTGCCGTGCAGCTATCTTGGCACCCAGGGCATCATCAACGGCCTCAATGTCGGCGATCCCCTGTTCAACAAGCTCGGCGCCACGGTGGCCGAACGTACGTTCTGCGATTCCGGCGCCTGTACTGCCTATCTGATGACGATAGGCCATACGCCGGGTACCGATCCGGAGAGCTTCGTCCATTCCAAATACATCATCCTCTGGGCCTGCAACACGCTCAGCACCAACTCGCATCACTGGCCTTATATCAAGCAGGCGATGAAGAACGGCGCCAAGCTTGTGGTCATCGATCCCGTGCGGACGCGGACCGCGCAGCAGGCGGACTGGCACATCGCTATAAGGCCGGGGACAGACGCGGCGCTGGCGCTGGGCCTCATCCACGTCATCACCACCGAGGGGCTGATCGATCGCGATTACGTCGACAACTATTCGATCGGCTATGACGAGCTGGCCGAACGTGCCGCGATTTACACGCCCGACTACGTGTCTGGAATCACCGGGATCGCGGCGGACGACATCCGCACGCTGGCGCGTGAATATGCCACCACGCCGCCCGCGGTAATCCGCATCGGCGTCGCCGTCGAGCGACATGCCGGCGGAGGCCAGACCGTGCGCGCGATCTCATGTCTGCCCGCGCTGATCGGTGCCTGGCGTCACGTCGGCGGCGGTCTGCTGCAGCTGCCGATCTGGGCGTTTCCGGTGAAATGGGACGTGCTGATGCGCCCGGACCTACAAGGAGAGGATCTGCGCATCGTGAATCTGTGGCAACTCGGCCCGGTGCTCACCGGCGAGCTTGGTTTCGATCCACCGATCAAGTCGCTGTGCGTCTACAATGCCAATCCGATGGCCATGGTCACAGAGCAGGGCAAGATCGAGGCTGGCCTGGCGCGTGAGGATCTGTTTACCGTCGTCAGCGAACACTTCATGACCGACACCGCGCGCTTTGCCGATATCGTGTTGCCGGCGACGACGCAGCTCGAACAGAAGGATCTGATGTTCTCCTGGGGGCATCTTTATCTGTCCTACAACAACCAGGCGATCGAACCCCTCGGTGAAGCCGTATCGAACACCGAGCTGTTTCGCAGGCTCGCCGCCGCCATGGGCATCGACGATCCGTCGTTCTTCCGCAGCGATGACGAGATGATTGCGGATTCGATGGACTGGACCAGTCCCGTGCTGGAAAACATCACCATCGAGCAACTGAAGCAAACCGGCTATGCGCGCTTGAAAGTCGAGGGATCCGATACATACGCGCCACATCGCGAAGGCAATTTTTTCACGCCGTCAGGCAAATGCGAATTCAAGTCCTCGATTGCCGCCGGCGGAAATTTCGTCGTGCCGCTGTTCAGGCAGGGCTATGGTGGCCAACAGTCCGGCGAGCCGGTCGATCCGTTGCCGTCCTATATTCCACCACGAGAATCGCCGCAGACCAATCCCGAGCTGGCGAAGAGATATCCGCTCAGCCTGATCTCGCCGAAGAGCCACGCATTCTTGAATTCCAATTTCGGCAATATGCCGAAGCAGCTCCATCATGCCGGCGAGCAGGCCGTACTGCTGCATCCCGACGATGCTGCAGTACGTGGCATCGAAGCGGGCGCGCCGATCCGTGTCTATAACGATCGCGGCTCGTTCGAGGCGCTCGTCACCATCTCGGCGGATGTGAAGCCCGGCGTGGTGGTGGCACCGAGCGGCTATTGGCAACGCTCGACCCGCAAGAGTGCAACGGTGCATGCGCTGACTTCGCCGGCGATGGCCGATCTCGGACGTGCGCCGACCTTCTCCGACATCCTGGTGCAGGTATCGACGGCGTAAGAAGGCGGGCTACCCCGCCTTCTTCACCCACACTTTGTTATCGTGAAACGCAGCCCCACCGTAAGGCGCCACGGCTTCGCCGCCGGTCAGCATATTGATGCCATGGCCGCCGATATGCGCCTTGTTGGGGTGCACCGATTCCGCAATCAACACACCGCGCCGCAGGCCCTCGAAGATACGCGCGGTCAGTGTCGTCTCGCCGCGCATGTTGCCGAGTGTCACGGCATCGCCATCGGCAATGCCGAGCCTCGCCGCGTCGACGGGGTGCATCATCACACTGGGTGCACCCTCGCGGGCCTGCGATGATGGCGTCTCGTTGAACGAGGTGTTGAGGAATGAGCGCGACGGGCTGGTGGCCAGACGAAACGGATGCGCCTCATCGACCTGTTCGATCGCCGCCCAGTGGTCGGGGAATGACGGCATCTCGTCCCACGCCCCCATCAGGCCGGCATTGGGCATCGGCACTTTCGACCAGTCGGCCTTGAAGTGGAATTTGCCGTCGGCATGGGCGAAACCGTCGAGATAATGCGAGGTGCGGAAATCCGGCTGGATATCGCGCCATTTGTCGGCCTCCAGCCCTTCGATGCCACCGCGGCCGCTGACTTGCAGCGTCTCGTCGATGATGTCGCGCGGATGCATATCGAACGCGCGGTGTTTCGCGCCGAGGCGGGTGGCGATGCCCTGCAGAGCGTCGTGGTTCGAGCGGCATTCTTCCGGCGCATCGATCAGCTTGGCTCCGACCGAGATGTGCTGGTTGCCGCCGGCGTAATAGAGATCGTCGTGCTCCATGAACATGGTCGCCGGTAGCACGATGTCGGCCATCATGGCGGTCTCGGTCATGAACTGCTCATGCACCGCGACGAACAGGTCCTCGCGGGTAAAGCCCTGCCGCACCAAGGCCTGTTCCGGCGCCACCGTCATCGGATTGGTGTTCTGGATCAGCATCGCCTTGACCGGCGGGCCGTTGTGCAAGGCCTCCGCATCGCCGGTGAGGATGCGGCCGATCTTCGATTGATCAAGACGCCGAACGCTCTCGTCGAGCAAGTCGAGGCCCTCGATCAGCGTCTTGTCGAATTTCCAGATCGCGGCATTGTTGAAGAAAGCGCCGCCACCTTCATATTGCCAGGCGCCGATAACGGTGGGCACGCACAGCGCTGCATGCATCTGCGCGGCTCCGTTGCGGCTGCGGGTGAAGCCGTAGCCGAGGCGGAAATAGCTGCGCTTGTTTTCGCCGACGAGATGCGCGAAGGCTTCGATTTCCGCAGCCGGCACGCCACAAATGGTGGAGGCCCATTGCGGCGTGCGCGCCGCCAGATGCGCCTCGAACTCGGGCGAGTGGTCGGTATATTTGGCGAGATAGTCGCGATCAGTCAGGCCGTCGCGGAACAGCACATGCATCACGCCGGCGGCGAAGGCGCCGTCTGTACCTGGCCGCAGTAGGATCTTGATGTCGGCCTGCTTCATGGTGTCGTTATCGTAGATATCGACGACGGCAAGCTTGGTGCCGCGCTCTTTCCGGGCGCGGGAGACGTGGGTCATCACATTGACCTGCGTCGAGACGGGGTTGGTACCCCAGATCACGATCAGGTCCGACTTCGCCATCTCGCGCGGATCGACGCCGGCGACCTTGCCGGTGCCGGCGGCAAAGCCAGCCCAGGCAATGGTTGCGCAGATCGTCGAGTAAAAGCGCGAATATTTCTTTACATTGGCGAGGCGGTTGATGCCGTCGCGCATCACCAGACCCATGGTGCCGGCATAGTAATAGGGAAACACGGACTCCGCGCCAAAGTCGCGCTCGGCCTCGTTGAACCTCAAAGCGATCTCGTCGAGCGCCTCGTCCCAGCTGATGCGGGTGAAATGGCCGGAGCCCTTCGGGCCGGTGCGGCGCATCGGATACATCAGCCGCTCGGGATGATGGATGCGCTCGGCATAGCGCGCGACCTTCGCGCAGACCACGCCGGCGGTATAGCTTTGCTCCTTGGAGCCGCGGACCCGGCCGATGGTGTTCCCGCCGATCACCTCGATATCGAGGGCGCAGGCGGAGGGGCAATCATGCGGACAAGTGGAGTGCTTGATGTCGATCTTGGCTTGAACGTTCATGCAGCCAAGCTAGCCAAAAGTTTACTGGAGGAAAAGCCGTGGTTTTACGCATCCCGCCCGACAACCGGGCAGGCCTCCAGTCCGTAGTCCTCTCGGCTATTTGCCCAGGGCGTCGCGTTGGGCGATCAGCCGGTCCAGCTCCTCATTCTGCTGAGCGAGCCGATCCGCGGTGCGCTCCTCGTTGCTCTCACCGGAAGCCGCGGTGGCCTGCTCGATCAACTGCCGGATATTGTCGCGAAGGATGGCGATGCGATCGTCGAGCTCGGCGGCTGAGAGGGTGGAATCCATGGGGCGATACTCCTGACCCGCTACGGGCCATACACAGCCTATAGCGCGCCAGAAGTGCTTTCTATTGAATAATCCGCAGACTAGCCAGCGCCCAGCACCGGGTAGTCGGTGTAGCCAGCCACATCGCCGCCGTAAAACGTCGCCCGGCTATAAGGTGTAAAGGGCGCCTTGCGCTTGATACGCTCCGGCAGGTCCGGATTGGCAATGAACGGGCGGCCAAAGGCGATGATATCGACATTACCGGAAGCGACGGCCTCCTCGGCGGAGGTGCCGTCGAAGCCGCCGGCCGTGACCAGCACGCCGTTCCACATCGGCCGGAACAGCTCGTAGGCTTTAGGCACATTGTTATGAAACACTTCCGCGCGGCCGACGCCGCTGGTGCGCGGCTCGACGAAATGGAGGTAGGCGAGGCCGAGCTTGTCGAGCTCACAGACCACATAGCTGTAGAGCGGCATCGGATCGGCTTCGCCGGAGTCATTCGAGACACCATAAGGCGACAGGCGGACGGCGACACGATCCGCGCTCCAGGCGTCGATGACGGCATTGGTCACTTCGAGCAGCAGGCGGGCGCGGTTCTCGATGGAGCCACCATATTGGTCGGTGCGCCGATTGCTGCGGGTCTGCAGAAATTGTTCGAGCAGATAGCCGTTGGCGCCGTGCACCTCGACGCCGTCGAAGCCGGCTTCCCTGGCATTGCGCGTGGCCTGCCGGTAGGCGTCGATAATGCCCGGAATCTCGCTGGTCTCCAGGGCGCGGGGCGTTTCGTAAGATACCGTCTCGCCTGAAGCCGTCCGCGTGGTAGCGTCGATCGCAATGGCTGACGGCGCGACCGGAAGCCCGCCGCCGGGCTGGAACGAGGAATGTGAGGCACGGCCGACATGCCATAGCTGCAGGAAGATGATGCCGCCTTTGGCATGCACGGCGTCAGTGACCTGACGCCAGCCGGCGATCTGCTCTTTCGAATAGATGCCCGGTGTGTTCGGGTTGCCCTGGCCTTCCTGCATCACCTGCGAGGCCTCGGCGATGATCAGTCCGCCTTCGGTCGCGCGCTGCGCGTAATATTCGGCATTGAGCGTCCATGCAGCGAGAGATGTCTTCTCGGCGCGCATGCGCGTCAGCGGCGCCATCGCGACGCGGTGGCTCAATCGATACGGGCCGACTTGCAGCGGCTGGAACAGGGAAGAGGACGTCATTGGCGCTCCATTCAAAATATCAATCGGGCGATAGCCTTGGTGAACAGGTGTCGCGGCATTCGTATCGTTCAATACAGCGCAGGTCCTGGTCAATCAAAGTTGATGGCATCTATTCGCTGCATTACAGCCTTTAATGCTACGAGGCGGAATTAGGTTGGGCCATATGGGCCCTGACGACGAAGGACGGATCGCGATGGCGAAGAAGCAGGTTCAGGGCGTCGAAGACTATAAAGGTGCCGCCGCAGGTTGGGGCGCGTTGAAAGCAGTGGCCGACGCGGTGCGCGGACAGATGGCGGTCGTCAATGAGACCCATGGCCTTCTGACGATGAACCAGCCGCATGGCTTTGATTGCCCGGGCTGCGCCTGGCCCGATCCAAAGCATACGTCATCATTCGAGTTCTGCGAGAACGGCGCCAAGGCGGTGTCGTGGGAAGCAACGGCCAAGCGCACGACGCCGGAATTCTTTGCGGCCCATACGGTGAGTGAACTCTGGGACTGGCATGATCACGACCTAGAAAACGAGGGACGTCTCACCCATCCGATGGCTTATGATCAGGCCAGCGACAAGTATCTTCCGATCTCGTGGGAAGATGCGATGGCGCGGATCGGTGCCGGCTTGCGCGCTTTGCCCGATCCGAACATGGCCGAGTTCTACACATCGGGGCGCTGCTCTAACGAAGCAGCCTTCATGTACCAGTTGTTCGTGCGCGAATTCGGCACCAACAATTTCCCCGATTGCTCCAACATGTGCCACGAGGCCACGAGCATCGGCCTTCCGGAATCCATCGGCGTCGGCAAGGGCACGGTGACGCTGGAGGATTTCGATCATGCGGATGCCGTGTTCTGCATCGGGCACAATCCCGGCACCAATCATCCGCGCATGCTGACGACCCTGCGCGAATGCTCCAAGCGCGGTGCTGCCATCGTTTCAATCAATCCGCTGCGCGAGCGCGGGCTGGAACGATTCACATCCCCGCAGCATCCAGCGGAAATGCTGACGTTGAGCTCTACGCAGATTTCGTCGACCTATTACCAGGTCAAGGTCGGTGGCGACATTGCCGTGCTGAAGGGCATGATGAAGACCGTCGTGGCGCTCGATGCCGCGAGCCTGGCCCAGGGCGGTCCCGGCGTGCTCGACCGCGCCTTCATCGCCGAACAAACCAACGGCATTGATGCACTGCTCGCCGATCTCGACGCGACCTCATGGGAGGCGATCGAGAAATCGTCGGGCCTGCCGCGCGCCGATATCGAAAACCTCGGCAACATCTACGCCGGGGCCAAGAGCGTGATCATCAATTACGGCATGGGTATTACCCAGCATCGCCACGGCACCGGTAACGTGCAGCAGATCGCCAATCTCCTGATGCTGCGCGGAAACATCGGCCGTCCCGGCGCCGGCATCTCGCCGTTACGCGGGCACTCCAACGTGCAGGGCGACCGCACCGTGGGGATCACCGAAGTACCCAACGCCGCACTGCTCGCCGGTATCGAACGCACGTTCAACTTCAAGCCGCCGAGCGCGCATGGTCACGATGCCGTCGCGTCGGTGAAGGCGATCCGCGATGGCCGTTCGAAGGCGTTGATCTGTCTTGGCGGCAATCTCGCTGTCGCGATGTCAGATCCTGAGGCGACCTATCCGGCGATGCGTAGCCTCGATCTCGTGGTGCATATCGCCACCAAGCTCAATCGCTCGCATCTTCTGATCGCGAAAGAGTCGATCATCCTGCCATGCCTTGGCCGCACCGAGATCGACGTGCAGGCGACGGGTCCGCAACTGGTGACGGTGGAAGATTCGATGTCGATGGTGCACGCCTCGCGCGGCGGCTTGAAGCCGGCGTCTGAGCATCTGAAGTCCGAGACTGCGATCGTTGTCGATATGGCCATTGCGACTTTGCCGAATACAAAGGTGAAGTGGCTCGACTACGTCGCCGACTACAGCAAGATCCGCGACGCCATCGAGTCGGTCTTTCCGGCCTTCGAGGATTACAATGCACGGATCAAGAAGCCCGGTGGCTTCCGGCTGCGCAACGCCGCCTCGGAACGGGAATGGCTGACGCCGAGCAAGAAGGCGCAATTTCTGGTTTTCTCCGGCCTCTATGAGGACGGCCCCGCCGAGACCGCGTTGACGCTGACCACGCTGCGCAGCCACGATCAGTACAACACCACGATTTACGGCATGAACGATCGCTATCGCGGCATCACAGGGCGGCGCGATGTGGTGTTCGTGAACGAGCAGGACCTCGCCCGCCGCGGGCTGAGCCACGGTGATCTGATCGACATCGTGCTGGATCGTCCGGACAGCGCGCCGCGCGCGCTGCGTCGGGTGACGGCGGTGGCTTACAACATCCCACAAGGATCGGTGGCGGCCTATTATCCTGAGGCCAATGTGCTCGTGTCACTCGACCAGCATGATGCGAAGTCGGGAACGCCGGCTTACAAATCGATCCCGATCCGGATCGAGGCATCGGTCGCCTAAGCTGCACCGCAGCATTGAGAGAGCATGACCGCCACGGCTTTCGTGGCGGTTGATGCGCGCCGTGTTTCCGCGTAGGCGAGCGCCATGACCAGTGCTGCCGACTCTTCTGCCTTCAAGCCCGTTGCCATCGATCCGCCCGTGAGCGTAGCGCTCGTGGCCGCGATGCTCATTCTGACCTGCGGGCATGTACTGTCCAACATGCTGCGCACCACGCCTGCGGTCGCGATCGATGTGATGTCGACCGATCTCGGCGTCACGCCGCAGACGCTGGCCGCGCTGACTTCCGCCTATCATTTTTTCTTCGCGCTCCTGCAGATTCCGGTCGGCGTTGCGCTGGATCGCTACAGCATCCGTACGGTGTCGCTCGTGCTGTTCGCCGGTACGGTCTGCGGCGCGGCGATTGCGGCGCTGTCGACCGGGCCGCTCTCGTTCTTCGCGTCGCAGGCAACGATCGGCATGGCGACGTCGGGCATGCTGATGTGCCCGATGACGCTCGCGGCCAAGCGGCTGACACCAGCGCAGTTCGGTCTGTGGTCCGGCATCATTCTGTCATTCGGCAATGCGGGGCTGCTATTGTCGGCCAGTCCGCTTGCTTACGTCGTCGAGCACTGGGGCTGGCGCGCCGGTTTCTGGATTGCGGCGGCCGCGGCTATTGTCGTGGCCATGCTGATCGCGGTTATCGTTCCGTCGTCGCGTCCCGAAGGCCAGCCGCGCGCGCTTCTGGGTGAGATGGTTTCGGTTCTGCAACTCGGTGTCTCCCGCGCAGTGCGCGGTATCGTGATCCTCGCTTTCGTGTCACTTGCGGTTCAGCTTGTGTTGCGTGGGCTTTGGGCAGGTCCCTGGCTGATGAATATCAAGGGACTGTCGCGGATAGAGGCCGGCAATGTGCTGGCGTTGTTTACGGTGGCGCTGGTGATTGGGCCGGCGCTGTCGGGCCTGCTCGATCGCAAGCTGGGTCATCGCCGCATGCTGCTGTTTGCGGTCCATTTGTGCGCCGCCGCGCTGCTGCTCGTGATGGCGCTCGGTGCGCCGGGCTATCCGTTGGCCACGCTTTTCGGCCTGTCTGTGATGCCCGTGGCAGTCGATACCGGCCTGCTTGTGGTCATCGGCCTTCTCGTCGCGATGCAGCCGCTCGTCTATGCGATGATCCGCCAGGTCGTTGCTGCCGAGAATATTGGCAAAGCGCTCTCTGCGGCAAACCTGTCATTCTTCCTCGGCACCGCCGTGATGCAATCGGCTACCAGTCCGATTGCCGCCGCCTGGGGATTGCCCGCAGTTTTAATCTCAATGGCGGTATTCCTGACCGTATGCACCCTCGTCTTCTTCGTGTTGACGCGTCCCGCAGCGCAGCGCGGGGCTGCATAACAGGTCCATGACGATTGCGACGGCAAGTTGCTGGAATTGCCGTGAGTCCTGTGGTCTGATGCGCAGAGTGACGCGATCAAGACGTCGCGCGCGGTCTCGCATTGCGGGGCGCCTCACACAGGGAGGACGTGACTTGCCGTTTTTCGTCAGGGGAACCGATACGTCAGGGACTGTTTCACTCCGCCGCGACAACGCGGCCGGAGCTGTCAAGAAGGCCAGGGAGCTGCTCGATGACGGCAGCTGGGATGTTGAAATCACCGGCCCGGATGGACTTCCGCATCCGATTGCCGAATTCGAGGCGATGTATTCCGCCGGTGCGACGACGGCGGTGCATGCGACATAGCTGACGGGCAAGGGATGCAGTGACGGCGACCGATCTTGTTCTGCATCACTATCCGCGTTCGCCGTTTGCCGAGAAAGTGCGCGTCGCCTTCGGATTGAAGGGCCTGCATTGGCAGTCAGTGATCCAGCCGCGGATCGCGCCGAAGCCACAGCTCGTGGCGCTCACCGGAGGCTATCGCCGCGTTCCGGTGCTGCAGATCGGCGCAGACGTCTATTGCGATACGCGCCGCATTCTCGCGGAGCTTGAGCGGCGTTTTCCCGAGACGACGCTTTATCCGACGGGCACGCGCGGTCAGGCCGATATCATCGCGGCCTGGGCCGATCGCGCGCTCTTTGCCAATGCTCTTGGACTGGTCTTCGGCCTGAACGGCGATCGTTTTCCGCCAGAACTGCATGCCGATCGCGCGAGTTTCACGTCAGGCAAGTTCGATGGTTGGGACAGCGTGAAGATGCGTGAGCAGATTCCTGCGCTCCGCAACCGGTTTCGCATTCATCTAGCCTGGCTCAGCGATTGGCTTGCGCGTGGCGACGCGTTCCTGCTTGGCCAGGCGCCGTCACTTGCCGATCTCACCGTCTATCACCCGCTCTGGTACGCGCGCGGCAATCTCGGTGAGAGCGAAGGTCTTGCCGAGCATCCGCGCGTTCTCGCTTGGATGGACCGGGTTGCTGCGCTGGGGCACGGAACGGTTGAGGAGCTGTCGCCCGAGCAGGCGCTGGACATAGCGCGGCTCTGTCAGCCTATGGCGACATCTGCTTCTCATAACGATATTGCAGATGATCAAGGTCTGCCGTTTAAGGAAGGCGTAATGGTATCGGTCATGCCGACCGATTGGGGTTTCGATCCCGTCATCGGTGCGTTTGTTTCTGCGGGTCATGACAGCACCGCTTTGCGGCGTGAGGATCCCGATGTCGGCGCGACGGTTGTGCACTTCCCGCGTGCAGGCTTTGCGATTGCGCGACTGTGAAAGCCCCGTCACGGATGCATGGCCCTCATTCGCGATTTCCATGCGCCGCAATTTGACGCAGCTGCGCAAACGCGGCTAAGTCCGAAAACGCTGCCCGACTGCGATATGCAGACTCCCAATCTGCAACGCGGTGTTCGACACTCCAGCGCCCAGTAACAGAACAAGAAAGCGCGCCGCTTCAGCGACGTTGCGCATCGGAGGATATGACATGACCATGACCCGCCGCACGTTTGGACTTGGTGCCT
The DNA here is from genome assembly GCF_013359755.1 of Tardiphaga robiniae. Lineage (GTDB taxonomy): Bacteria > Pseudomonadota > Alphaproteobacteria > Rhizobiales > Xanthobacteraceae > Tardiphaga > Tardiphaga robiniae. The sequence continues at coordinate 725,886 of NZ_JABMCJ010000094.1, forward strand.
CTGCCGTTCTGGCGGGGCCGATCGCCGCGCCTTTCGTTCGTAGCGCAGGCGCCGCCGAGCCGGCGATCCGCATCGGCATGGTCAATTCGATGAGCGGCGGTCTTGCGGCTTACGCGCAGGAAGGCCAGCCGGCTTTCGAATACATCATCAAGAAGATCAATGCCGAAGGCGGCATCAAGAGCAAGGGCGGCGCCAGGATCGAGCTGGTGCTGGCGGACGATACCAGCCAGCCGGCGCGCACCGCCGCCGAAGCGCGGCGCCTGATCACCGAGGAAAAGGTGCAGCTTCTGACTGGCACCATTCTCAGCGCACAGATGCTGGCGCTGACGCCGGTGGTCGACGAAGCCAAGATTCCGACGCTGTCGGTCTGGGCTGGTGGGTCGCAGTCGAACTATATGTTCACGCTGGGTTATCCCTATGATCGCGGCTATGCGCAGACCATGCATGACTTCGTCATCTCATTGCGCGATGATTTCAAATTTCCGATCAAGACCGCCGTCATGGCCTATTCGAATTACGAGGCCGGCCAGCAGTCGAACAAATTCCTGGTCGAGAAGCTGAAGGCGAGCGGCATCCAGATCATCGGCGAAGCCGCGCTCGATATTCGTGCGCAGGACCAGACGGCAGCCATGGTCCGTATTCGCTCGCTCAAGCCGGACGTCGTCGTTGGCCTCGTGACGCCGCGCGATGGCATCCTGCTGCATCAGGCGCGTTACAATCTGAACTATCACGGCAGCATCTTCTGCGGCGGCACCGGCGGCTATTCGGATCTGTCGCTCTGGAAGGATCTCGGCCCCGAGATCGGCAAGGCCGTGCTGACGAAGAACCTGTTCGGTATGACCGGCTTCAGCGCCGGCGCCAAGATTGAATCAATGCAGAAGATCGTCGCGGAACTGCGCGATGTCGCCAAGCTCGACAAAATCGGCCAGGGCGCGGTGCAATATGCCCAGGCGGCGCGCGTGCTGCAGCAGGTGCTCGAGAATGCCAAGTCGCTGCAGAGCGATGCATTGCTCGAGGCGCTGAAGAACGTCAACATTCCGGCAGGCGATCCGAATCTCTACATTGCCAAGCCGAAGGGCCTCCAATTCGCGGAAGACCGTCTGCTCAAGGACGGTTCTGCGATGTTCATCCAGTGGACTCCCGAGCAGGATCAGCAAGTCGTATTCCCGAAGGAATTTGCCCAAGTGCCGCCGCGGCCGAAGTCCTGATCGGCGCTGTAGTAAGACTGAGCGCAACATAAAGAGTGGACGGCTGTGGCATTTCTGGAAGTCTCCAACATCACCAGGCGGTTTGGCGGGCTGGTCGCGCTGAACGCGGTGAGCTTCGACGTCGAGAAAGGCGAAATTCTCGGCATCATTGGCCCGAACGGTGCCGGCAAGACCACTTTGTTCGGTGTGATCTCCGGCTTCATTCCGCCGAGTGCGGGCGACGTCGTTTATGACGGTGAAAGCATTATCGGGGTGTCGCCGGATCGGCTGGTGCGCCGTGGATTGATGCGCTCCTTCCAGATCGTCCAGTCCTTTGCCGACATGACGGCGCTCGACGTCGTCACGACCGCAGCGTTGACGCGCCGGCCGATGCGCGAGGCGATCGACTATGCGGCGCATGCGCTGCTGCGTGTCGGCCTTGGCGGCAAGGAACACAAGACGCCGGCGACACTGTCGCTGCAGGACAAGAAGCTGCTGGAACTGGCGAAGTGCATCGCTACCGATCCGCGCTGCATCCTGCTCGACGAAGTGATGGCTGGTCTGACCATGGCCGAGACCGCCGCGCCGATCGCGATTATCGAGGAGCTCAACAAGCAGGGCGTCACCATCGTGATGGTCGAGCATGTGATGCCGGTCATCATGCGGCTGGCGCAGCGTATGGTGGTGATCAATTTCGGCGAGAAGATCGCGCAGGGCACGCCCGACGAGATACTCAAGGATCAGCGCGTCGTCGATGCCTATTTCGGAGATCATCTCGATGCTTGAGATCGATAACCTGGTTGCAGGCTATGGTGGCGTGCCGGTGCTGCGCGACATCAATGCCAAGATGGCTGCGGGTGAGATCGTTGGCCTGCTCGGCGCCAACAACGCCGGCAAGACCACGCTGATCAATGCGCTGTCCGGAATGGTCAAGCCGATATCCGGCCGTATCTTGTTTCTGGGTGAGGACATCAGCAAATTGACGCCGCAGGCTCGTGTCGAGCTCGGCATCGTGCAGGTGCCGGAAGGCCGTCTGGTGTTTCCGGAAATGAGCATCCGCGAAAATCTTCTGCTTGGCGGCATCAATGCGCATGCGCGCAAGCATCGTCCGCAGCAGATGGAAAAAGTCATCGGTTTGTTTCCGCGGCTTGGCGAGCGGCTGACCCAGAGTGCCGGTTCACTATCAGGCGGCGAGCAACAGATGCTTGCGATCGGCCGCGGGCTGATGGCGGAAGCCAAGCTCTTGATGCTCGATGAGCCCTCGCTCGGTCTGTCGCCGCTGTTCGTGCAGTATATTTTCGAGATCATCGACAAACTACATGCCGACGGTCTGACCATCCTGCTGGTGGAGCAGAATCTGAATTTGACGTTGCGCCACGCCAAGCGCTGCTACGTGCTGGAGCGCGGGCAGGTGGCGGTCGAGGGTGATGCGGAGACCGTGAAAAACGATCCGCGCACCCGCAGCGCCTATCTTGGTCTGTGATCGGAGAGTGATGTGACCGAACTTTATCAGGCTCTCGCCCAAGGCCTTCTGATCGGCGCTACCTATGGCTTGCTGGCGCTGGGCATGGGGCTCGTCTACGGCGTCTCGGGTGTCGTCAACTTCTCCCATGGCGATTTCATCTCGCTCGGCATGTTCATGTGCCTCGCGCTGTATTCGGCTTTCGCCATGGACCCCTATGTGTCGATCATCATCACGGTGCCGCTGATGATCGCCATCGGTGCGCTGGTCTACATCTTCCTGATACGGCCGATGGTCGGGCATCAGTTCCTGATGGTGGTGCAGCTTACGCTCGGTCTCAGCCTGGTGCTGCAGAACGGCATCCTGATGGTGTTCGGCGGCGAGCCGGCGCGGACGCCCTCCTTCGTCGAATCCAAGCTGATCATTCTCGGTGACGTGGTGCTGCGAGTGCCGCACATCGTCGCCTTCGTCGTTTCCTTTGCGCTCGCCATCGGCCTCTACATCATGCTGCGCTCGACCGACTTCGGCCGCTCGATCCGCGCCGTGCACCAGAATGCCCATGCCGCCGCGCTGATGGGCATCAATGTCGGCCGCGTCCAGGTGCTGACCTTCGCGCTCGGCATCGGTATTCTCGCGCTGGCCGCCGCGCTGCTGCTGCCGGGCACTCCGATCCAGCCGACCCAAGGCCTGCGCTACACCGTGATCACGCTGCTGGTCGTGGTGCTCGGCGGCATGACCAATTTCGTCGGCATCATGCTCGGCGGCCTGATTATCGGCATCGCCGAAGCCTTCGGCACGATCTATCTCGACGGCCCGATCGGCTTGCTGCTGCCATACATCATCTTCGTGGCGATCATGCTGTTTCTCCCGAAGGGCCTGACCTGGAGCTCGGCACGATGAGAGACGAATTCTACAAGACGCTCGCATCGCCGATCTGGTGGGGCGCGCTGGTCATCGCCGCCATCATGCCGTTCGTGCTGTCGAGCTATTACGTCCACATTCTCACGCTGGCGCTGGTCTATGTGGCACTGGCTTCGTCGTGGAACATCGTCGGCGGCATGGCCGGGCAGATCTCGCTGGCGCACAGCCTGTTTATCGGCATCGGATCGATGTTCTCGGCCGCGCTGTTGCTCAAGCTCGGCATCAATATGTGGCTGGGTCTCGTGATCTCGGCGGTGATCTCCGGAATCCTCGGCGCCGTCATCGCCTGGATCGACTTCCGCTTTCAGCTCGGCCATCTCTCTTTCGTACTCATCACGCTCGCCTTCGCCGAAATGGGCAGCATCGTTGTCGAGGGCTGGGACTTCCTCGGCGGTGCATCCGGGCTGCTGCTGCCGAAGGACACGGGTAATTTCCTGGCGTTCCAGTTTGGCGGCGGTCACGGTGCGTTCTGGATGATGCTGGCATTGGCGGCGATCTGCGTGCTGGTCAATGTCGCGATTCTCAATTCGCCGCTCGGCTATTATCTGCGCACCATCCGCGACAACGAGAAGGCGGCGCAGGCGATTGGCGTCAACATCCTGCGCTACAAGATCACCGCCATGGTGATCTCGGCGATGCTCGCCTCCGTCGTCGGTACTGCCTATGTGCGCTATCTCACCTTTGCCGATCCCTATCTGCTGATCTCGCCTGTGATCACCATCGAGATCGTGCTGTTTGCAACCGTCGGCGGGCTCGGCCGCGCCTATGGCCCCGCGCTTGGCGCATTGCTGCTGGTGCCACTTGGTGAAATCCTGCGCGGCAAGCTCGGCAGCACGCTGCCCGGCCTGCATTATTTCATCTACGGCATCGTGGTGATCTCGGTGATTTTGGTGACGCCGCGTGGGCTGTTGCCGCTGTTTGAACGGCTCTGGGCGCGCTGGCGCGGCCCTGCGGTTGCCGGCAAGCCCTAAGCGGCTCGGGAATTGCCGACGTTGGAACTTCCGTCATCCGTTGGCTGATGCCGTTTCCAACGATAGTCTCTTGCCGCGGCGGAACGTTGGCTCCGCCGGTTGGGAGCTGAAATCATGCGCTTCGACGCGATCATCATCGGCGCCGGCCAGGCGGGGCCTTCGCTCGCGGGTCGGCTTACGTCCGCCGGCATGTCGGTTGCGATCATTGAGCGCCATCTGTTTGGTGGCACCTGCGTCAATACCGGCTGCAAGCCGACCAAGACGCTGGTCGCCTCCGCCTATGCCGCGCATCTTGCGCGCCGCGGCAGCGACTATGGCGTGATGATTGACGCGCCGGTGCGGATCGATATGGCTCGCGTGAAGGCGCGGGCAGACAAGGTGATCCACGACTCGCGCAATGGCGTCGAAAGCTGGTTGCGCGGCATGGACAAATGCACGGTCATCGACGGCCATGCGCGGTTCGAATCTGCGGATACGATCCGCGTGGGCGATGAGTTGCTGACGGCGCCAAAGATTTTCCTGAATGTCGGTGGGCGGGCTGTCGTGCCGGATATGCCGGGGATCAACGACGTCACCTATCTGACCAATACGGGAATCCTGCAGCTGGATCGCGTGCCGAAACATCTGGTGGTGATCGGCGGCAGCTATATCGGGCTCGAATTTGCGCAGATGTATCGCCGCTTCGGCGCCGAAGTGACGGTGGTCGAGAAGGGCGCGCATCTGGTCTCGCGCGAGGATGCGGAGATCTCCGAAGCGATCCGCGATATCCTGCTCGCCGAAGGCATCCATATCCGAACCAATGCCGAATGCATCACCTTCAAGCCACATCCCGATGGCGTGGCTGTCGGTGTCGACTGCACCGAAGGCGCGCCGGAGATCATCGGCAGTGATGTTTTGCTTGCGGTGGGACGCCGTCCGAATACCGACGATCTCGGTCTCGACAAGGCTGGCATCGCTGTGGATGACCGCGGCTACATCAAGGTCGATGACGGTCTCGCTACCAATGTGCCGGGCATTTTTGCCATGGGCGATTGCAACGGCCGCGGCGCCTTCACGCATACGGCTTACAACGACTTCGAGATCATTGCCGCGAACCTGCTCGATAGCGCAAGCCGCCGCGTCAGCGATCGGCTTCCCGGCTATGCGCTGTTCATCGACCCGCCGCTTGGCCGCGTCGGCATGACGCTGACTCAGGCAAAGGCCACAGGCAGGAAATTGCTGATCGGCAACCGGCCGATGACCCATGTGGGCCGCGCCGTCGAGAAGGGCGAGACGGCGGGCATGATGCAGGTTGTGGTCGATGCTGAAACGAAGAAGATTTTGGGAGCCGCCATCCTCGGTACCGGAGGCGACGAGGCGATCCATGGCATTCTCGACATCATGAATGCCGGCGCCGATTATACCCAGTTGCAATGGGCGGTGCCGATCCATCCGACGGTGTCGGAACTGATCCCGACGCTGCTCAACGAGATGAAGTGATCGTCGCTCAGGCAGTCTGGAACTTGAGCACGGCCATCAGCGTCAACAAGGTGGTTGCGCAGGATGCGGACACAATCGCCATATTGACAAGGCTGCGGACTGCAACGGCCGCGACTGCAGAAATCGGATGAACAGCGTCCGATGCACTGGCTTTCTTGCGCGGAGCCGGTTTCTTCTTTGCTGCCATGACGATCCCCAAAGAGAGGGGTCAGACCGTTGACCGGCCTGACCCTGACGCCTTCCCTGCCGAGGTGTGTCCCTCGATCATGACGCGACCATCGCATGAATGGCCGGTGAACTGCTTAACGCGCGTGGTGAATCGAATCTGACCAGATTCGATGGTTTATGAATTTCCTCGTTCTAGATTGTTCGCCCGCCATCGACTGGGAGGATCACGCCGGTGAGGAACTCGGATTCCTCGCCCGCCAGATAAACGCAGGCATTGGCGATATCCGAGGGGCGCGACATGCGGCCGAGCGGGATCGTCCCGATAAATTTGGCGCGGTTCTCTGGCGTATCCGGCACGCCCATGAAGGATTCCAGTAGTGCGGTTTCGCCGATCACCGGTGCGATGCAATTGACGCGGATGCCATCGGGCGCCAGTTCCACGGCCATCGATTTCGACATCAGGTTCACCGCGCCTTTGGTGGCGTTGTACCAGGTCAGCCCTGGACGCGGCCGGACACCGGCGGTGGACCCGATATTGATGATGCGGCCGCTCTTCTGCTTCTTCATCACCGGCACGCACGCATTGGTCATCAGAAAGATCGATTTCACATTGATGTCGAATGCCTTGTCGAATTCTTCTTCGGTCACTTCGAGCAAGGGCTTGTTGCGAAAGGTCCAGCCGGCATTGTTGACGACGACGTCGAGCTTGCCGAATTTCTCGACCGCGAGCTTCACCGAGGCATCAACATCGGCCTTGCTGGTGACGCTGCCGCCGAGGGCGATTGCGCTGTCGCCAATCTCGGCCGCAACCTTCTTCGCGCCATCGGCATCCAGATCGAGGATGACGACCTTGGCGCCTTCGCGCGCGTAAGACCGTGCGATCTCGGCACCGAAACCCGATGCGCCGCCGGTGACGATAGTGGATAGGCCTTGAAGTCGCATGTTGTTTTCTCCCGGATTTTGCGCCTTGTCTGGCGCTTGACGATCAAGGTTAGAGCCGATGGTGGCGGCTGTGAAGGCGCCACGGCGAATGGCTGCTAAAGGAAGCGTGGCCTTTACAGAAAACGTCTTGCGTTGACTTCTTCGAGATCGAGCCCTTCCTCGATCGCATGCAGCACACTGTCGTGGATTTCGCCCTCACGGTGCATCTTCAGAAGCTCTGCACGGCCGGCTTCGATGGCGGCCAGCACGGTCGTGTAATGGTCGATGCGGTGCGGCGATAGTGCCTCAGCCTCTTCGGCATAGCGCGCCGCGGCGCCCTTGCGATAGGTATATTGCTCGAACAGGCGCGGATGGCGATGTGTGCCGTCATCATTGCGTGACGCCTTTTCGACGGCAGAAAATTGCGCGGTTGCAACCCGCGCGCGCGCCTGCGCCTCGCTCAGTTTGGAGTGATGCGGTGTGCGGACATTGTCGGTTTTGATCAGACGGCGCACGATCGGTGCCAGCGTCGAGCCCTGGACAAGAACAGTCACCAGGATCACTGCGAAGGTGATTGCCAGGATGACGTCACGGCCGGGAAATTGCTCCGGCAGTGACAGCGCGGCAGCGAGACTGACCACGCCGCGCAAACCGGCCCAGCTCATGATGAACGGTACCGTCCATGGCGGGGCGGGGTCGCGGGCGCGCAACTTCGGCATCAGCATGCGCGGCAGATAGGTGCCGGGAAACATCCAGGCAAAGCGGGCGAGGATCACCGCGGCGATGATTGCGCCTGTCGCCGGCAACAGTGCCACCAGCGCGTCATAGCCGCCGAGACGATACAGCACGCCGCGCAGCGACAGGCCAATCAGGATAAACACCAGAGATTCCAGGACGAACACGACGACGCTCCACGCTGCGGTGGCGCGGGTGCGCGTCGCAGCGCCGAAGAACTCGTGCTGCTTCCATCCCAGGATCATGCCGCAGGCGACGGTGGACAGCACGCCGGAGACGTGGAGCTTTTCCGCGGCGATATAGGAGATCCAGGCGACCAGGAAGGTCCATGCAATGGCGAGGTCGATTTCCTTGATGCGCTTGATCACCAGGATAGCGGCGAAGGCGAATGCGATGCCGACAAGCAGGCCGCCGATCGCAACCGAGAAGAAACTCACGGTGGCCGCAGTGGCGCTGAACGAGCCGGTCAGCGCTGCCGCGATAGCGAAGCGCAGCAGCACCAGGCCCGATGCGTCGTTGACGAGGCTCTCGCCCTCCAGCAGCACGATAATGCGCGGTGGGAGCGGCACGCTCTGGAGCACGGCCTTGGCCGCCACCGAATCCGGCGGCGAGACAATGGCGCCGAGCGCAAAACAGGCGGCCCAGGGCAGCGACGGCATCACCAGATGCGCGACGACGCCGACCACGAGGGTGGTGAAGAAGACAGCGCCAACGGCGAGCTGCAATATGATGCGAAGATCGGCGCGGAAATCCCGCCAGGAGGTGAACCAGGCGCTCGACATCAGCAGCGGCGGCAGAAACAACACGAGCACCAGCTCGGGGTCGATCTCGACATCCGGGGTGCCCGGGATCAGTGCGAAGCCGATGCCGCCGAGGATCAGTGCAGCCGCGCGCGGTAGCTGAAAACGCCGCGCGATCATGTCGAGCAAAACGATGACAGCCATCAGCAGCAGGATAATTTCGAAGCGGGAAACGGCGGTCATGAGGGCCTGTCGAGATGCGAGAAAAACGGTCGGACGTCGATTCGGGCCAATGCCGTGATCTGATGTCTGTCATCTATCTTGCAAATGTCGCACGGGCTGTACAGCGGGCCAGTGCTTTTGCAGCAGGCCAGCACGAAAAAAGGGCGACCCGACGGGCCGCCCTTCGATGCCTTAATTATGCGCTTCAGACTACTCTGCGCTGCTGACTAGTCGCAGCGACACCCTATGCTCCATCATGCTGCGATAGGTGGCCACATAATCGAGGGCCATGCGCCGGGCGGTGAAGCGGGTTTCGAATTGCTTGCGGATCGCTGTACGGTCCATGCCGGCGAGACGACTCACCGCGGCAACTGCACTGGTCTCGTCCTCGACGATGAAGCCGGTGAGGGCCTCGTCGATGATCTCCGGCACCGAGCCGCGATTATAGGCGATGACCGGCGTGCCGCAGGCCATGGATTCGATCATCACCAGGCCAAACGGCTCGGGCCAGTCGATCGGCAGCAACAGACCATAGGCGCCGCTGAGGAATTCCGGCTTCTCCCGGTCGCTGATCTCGCCGATATATTCGACCAGCGGATGATCCATCAGTGGGCGAACGACCTGCTCGTAATAGTCCTCATCCGCGCGGTCGATCTTGGCCGCGATTTTCAGCGGGATGCCGGCGCGGATGGCGATCTTGATCGCGCGGTCGACGCCCTTCTCGGGCGCAATACGCCCGAGCAAGGCGAGGTAGCTCGGCGTGATCGGTTGCGGCGTCAGCAATTTCTCGGGAAGGCCGTGATAGATCGTGCGCACGAAATTCGCCTGCGGTACCGGGCGCCGCTGCGCGTTCGAAATCGAAACAACGGGAATCTTGGAGAAAGTCGTGAAGGTCGGCTGATGTTCCGGCAGATCCAGACGGCCGTGCAGCGTCGTGAGAAATGGTGTGGGTTGGCGGGAGAATAGCGAGAACGGATAGTAATCGAGATGGAAATGCAGAACGTCGAATTCGTCGTCGTCACATTTCTGTCTTACGCGCTCGAGCATTTCCATATGGAGGGCGTTGGGATCGCGGACAGAGCCATCGAGCCGTAGCGCCTTCGGCCATCCGGCGTCGAGCTTGCCTGACGTTTGAGAGTCGCCGCTGGCGAACAGCGTAACATCATGCCCCTGCGCCACCAGCTCTTCGGTCAACCAGTGGACGACGCGTTCCGTGCCTCCATAGAGCTTCGGCGGAACGGCTTCTGTCAGCGGAGCAACTTGCGCGATGCGCATTTTACATATCTCCCATGTTGGAAGTGATGAACAACTTCAGCGACGACGTGTCGGTACCGGTATGCCTGAAGCTGGAACGTTCTCGCATCTGCGAGGTTCCTATGTGATCTGCGTAGTTCGTCCACACTGTGGTCTTGCTGATGCCATCACGTTCAACCACGGTTTCCGGAGTGTTAATGCTACCCGAATGTTGCGCCGAGATGGCGAGAGCGTGGGAAATTCGGGATGGCATCATCTCCATCAGCGGGCGGGGACGCTGTCCGTCGAGATTCTTGTTCTTATTCAACGGGTTTTGACAATCACATGGACAGTCTTTCCGGATATGCGTATCGCCCTTTCGCTTTCGTGATGCGCTACATCAGGATGCGTTCTGCATCGCATCTGATCATCCTGATATCCGTGCTTGCAGCCGTCGCCTGTTCGGTGGGCACGCAGTACGGAATTAAATTTTTAGTCGATGGCCTCTCATCTGGACCTTCGGGAGCCGGTAATACCGTCTGGATCGCATTTGGCGTTCTGATCTCGCTGATCACGGCAGACATGTTCCTGTGGCGCGTGGCCAGCTGGACCGCGAGCTACACATTCGTTGGTGTCACGGGCGATCTCAGGCGCGATATCTTTCGCCATCTGACCGGACACGCACCGAGCTACTTCTCGGATCGGCTGCCCGGCATGCTGACCAGCCGTATCACGGCAACATCCAACGCGGTCTTCACGGTCGAAAACATGTTTGTCTGGAACGTGTTGCCGCCCTGCGTCGCGACATTCGCGGCGATCCTGCTGATTGGAACCGTCAGCCTGCCGATGGCGGCGGGACTGACGGTCGTGGCGGGCGCGGTCGTCGTGATGATGTTCAAGATGGCCGCGGCCGGCAAGAAACTGCATGATGACTTCGCCAGCAAGGCGGCCGCAGTCGATGGCGAAATGGTCGATGTCATCAACAATATGCCGCTGGTCCGCGCATTCTGCGGATTGAGCTTCGAGCATGACCGCTTCGATGAAACGGTCGATCGCGAGCTGAACGCCCGTGGTCGCAGCCTGCGCTATCTTGAGCGCCTGCGCCTGACGCATGCGGCCATCACGGTCGCGCTCACGATCGGGCTGCTCGCCTGGGCGATCATGCTGTGGCAACGCGGCGGCGCCAGCACCGGCGACGTCGTTCTGATCTGTACGCTCGGTCTCTCGATCCTGCATGCGACGCGAGATCTTGCGGTAGCGCTCGTGGATGTCACGCAACATGTTGCGCGACTGTCCGAGGCGCTGTCCACATTGCTGGTGCCCCATGAACTCAGCGACCATCCCGAGGCCGAGCCGCTGGTGAAGTCCGGTGCAGCGATCGCCTTCAACAATATCTCGTTCCGTTACCCCGGCGGTCTGCAGGTGTTCGATAAGTTCACGTTGCGGCTCAATGCCGGGCAGCGCGTCGGGCTCGTCGGCCAATCCGGCGGCGGCAAGTCGAGCCTGTTCGTGCTGTTGCAGCGCTTCTATGACGTCCAGGATGGCAGCATCACCATCGATGGCCAGGATATTTCACGCGTGACCCAGCACAGCCTGCGTCACGCAATCTCCGTGGTACCGCAGGACATCTCATTGTTCCATCGCTCCATCATGGAGAACATCCGGTATGGACGTCCCGAGGCGACGGATGACGAGGTATTGCGTGCAGCCATTTCGGCGCGTTGCGACTTCGTCGAGACGCTGCCGGAAGGTCTTCACACCATGGTCGGGGACCGCGGCGTCAAACTGTCCGGCGGGCAGCGCCAGCGCATCGCCATTGCACGCGCCTTCCTGAAGGACGCGCCCATTCTGCTGCTGGATGAGGCGACGGCTGCCCTCGACAGTGAATCGGAAGAGGCGATCCGTGAGGCGCTGGCGCGTCTGATGCGTGGTCGCACGGTGATCGCGATCGCGCATCGCCTCGCGACGCTGCGCAATTTCGATCGCGTGGTCATGCTGCAGAGCGGCAAGATCATTGAGGACGGCAAACCTGATCATCTGATGCAGGGCGAGGGGCCGTATCGGGAACTCGTCACACAGGAAATGAGCCGTCTCGCGCAGCACGCAGCCTGACGACTCAGTTATCCTCTCCAGGCGCTGCGTTTATCTTCGTGCCTGTCTTCACCCTACAACCGGCCGAGGTCATCCATGCCCATCGAAGCCGCCGCGACCAAGTTGAACGCTATCGCCGATCAGAAGGCGGTCGAGTCGCCGTTCTACATTCCGATGACGGGTCCTGCGTCGCGCCCGAGGCGTGCGCTCAAGCACGACGATACGTTCGTGGTGCTCGACAGCCATGGTGACATTGGCGCGTCCGCGGGCGGCCCGGATGGCCTGTTCAATGCCGATACGCGTTATCTCGCGCGGCTGGAGCTGGCGCTGAACGACGTGCAGCCGTTGTTGCTCGGTTCGAATCTGCGCGATGACAACTCGTCGCTGACCGTCGATCTGACTAATCCGGATATCTATCGCAACGGCCGCCTCGTGCTGCAGAAGGATATGCTGCACATCGTGCGCACGTTCTTCCTGTGGCGTGGTGCGGCTTATCAGCGGATCGGTCTGCAAAATCATGGCGAACACCGTGCCAGTTTCGATCTGACGCTGTCATTCGACAATGACTTTGCCGATCTGTTCGAGGTGCGCGGCGAAAAACGCAAGCATCGCGGCATCGCCACCAGCCGCCTGGTCGGGCCCAGTGACGTTGCGCTGGAATATACCGGCCTCGACGGCAAGCCGCTCAGCACGATGGTGCATTTCGATCCGCGCCCGACGCGGCTGGCAGCCAACACCGCGACTTACCACTTCGAGCTGAAGCCGCAGCAAACGACGTCACTGTTCGTTGCTGTCAGTTGCAATGCCGAGGTCGGCCACAAGCCTGTACCGTTCTTTCGTGGGCTGCTCGCGCACCGCCGCGAGATGCGCAATTTCAGCAAGGGTGCGGCGACGGTCGAGACCTCGAATGATATTTTCAACGAGGTGCTTTGCCAGGCGATGGCCGATCTCAGTATCCTGATGACGAATACGCCGCAGGGGCGATATCCCTATGCTGGTATTCCCTGGTACTCGACGACATTCGGTCGCGATGGCCTGATCACGGCGCTGCAACTGTTGTGGATCGATCCGCGCGTAGCGCGCGGCGTGCTGAAACGGCTTGCGGCATTTCAGGCGAAGTCGGTCGATCCGCTTGCGGATGCCGAGCCCGGCAAGATCCTGCACGAAATGCGCGGCGGCGAGATGGCTGCGCTCCGCGAAGTCCCGTTCGCGCAATATTACGGCAGCGTCGACTCCACGCCGCTCTTTGTGATGCTCGCTGGGATGTATGTCGAGCGCACCGGCGATGATGAAACCCTGCGCGAGCTGTGGCCGGCCGTTGAGGCGGCCCTCGGATGGATCGATGGTCCGGGCGATCCCGACAGGGATGGCTTTGTCGAATATCAGCGCGCGACCGAACAAGGATTGCAGAACCAGGGCTGGAAAGATTCGTATGACGCCATCTTCCATGCCGATGGAAAGCTCGCTGAGGGCAATATCGCACTGGCGGAGGTGCAAGGCTATGTCTTCGCCGCCAAGCATCTGGCGTCGCGTCTCGCATTGCGCATAGGCCTGCCCGACAAGGCCCGGCAGCTTGAGGCCGAAGCGGAGCAACTTGCTGCGCGGTTCGAGGAAGCATTCTGGTGCGAGGAACTCGGCACCTATGCGCTTGCGCTCGACGGCAAGAAGATGCCTTGCGCGGTTCGTGCCTCCAATGCGGGCCAGTTGCTGTTCACAGGCATCGTCCGCGAAGACCGTGCGCGCATGGTCGCCGCCGACCTGATGCGTCCGCATTTCTTCACCGGCTGGGGCATTCGTACCATCGCGCGCGGCGAGGCGCGCTACAATCCCATGTCCTATCATGACGGCTCGATCTGGCCGCACGACAATGCGCTGATCACACTCGGTCTGGCGCGCTATGGCCTGAAGCATTCGGTCGAGGCTGTATTCAAGGGCCTGTTCGATACCGCGGCCTATATGGACTTGCGACGATTGCCGGAATTGTTCTGCGGCTTCCAGCGCGAAAAACGCCGTGGCCCGACCTTGTATCCGGTGGCTTGCGCGCCGCAGGCCTGGGCCAGCGCAACGCCGTATACCCTGCTCGAGGCAGCGCTAGGAATCGAATTCGATGTCGCGCGCGGCGAGATTCGTTTCCGCAATCCGCGGCTGCCCGCTTTCCTGCAATACGTCATTCTGCGTGATCTTCGGCTCGGCGAATCCAGCGTCGATCTCTGCCTGCGCAAACACGAGAACGATGTGTCGCTGGAAGTGCTGCGAACCCGCGGTCAGATCCAGGTCTCGATCGTATTGACGCATTGACGCGTCGCCTGGCGCTGGGGTCGTGCCCATCAGCGAAACGCGTGAGTGAGGGAGTTTCCATGCCTGCAATTCGCATCGTTGCCGGATTGGCTGTAGCGTTGGCGTTGAACGCCGTGGCCGTGTGCCAGGCGGCGGATGCGCCTGTGCCTCCGCCCGCGTCGTCAGAGAAATCCACCCCTGAAGCGCAGCCGTCCGTGCCGTCGCCCGCACCGGATGCGGCTGCCGTGCAGCCGGCAGCGCCACCGGTCGCGTCCGCGCCTCCTGCGCCTGTCGCCAAGCCGCCATCGGTTACGGTGATCGATGCTTTCGATGCCAAGGGCATTCTCGGCCGCGACGTGCGCAGTCCCGCAAGCGAGAATATGGGACGCATCGCCGACGTGATCGTCGATCGCGCGGGGCAAGTGCGCGGCGCGGTCATCGACTTCGGCGGATTCCTCGGGGTCGGCTCGCGCAAGATCGTGGTCGATTGGGGTGCGCTGCATTTCTGGAACGTGGCCGACAAGACCGCCAGCATCACGCTCGATCTCACACGCGAGCAGGTGCGTGCTGCGCCGGAATACAAGGACGACCAGCCCATCGTCGTGCTCGGCGCGTCCGGCACGCTGACGCCGCTGAGGTTTCCGCCTCTCACCATGCAGGAGCGCTAATTGGCGGTTCACGCGACCACTCGTGCAGCCGATCTCTCCCGCCGCGACGATGTCGCGGCGGTGCCCGAGGTCGCCTGTGCGCCGGGGATTGCGCCGGAGTCCGAGCTGGGCCCGCAGGAGCCGCAGCGGAGTCCTGAGCCATCGAAGCAGAGCCTGCGCGGGCTCGACTGGTTCATCTTCTTTCTCGCCGACGTGCAGACAGGATTCGGCCCGTTCGTTGCGGTCTATCTCACCACACAGAAATGGACCCAGGTCGAGATCGGCTTCGTGCTGTCAATCGGGGGCATCGTCGCGCTGCTCGGCCAAATTCCGGGTGGCGCGATTATCGATGCGGCGCGCTCGACGCGGCTGGTCGCCGGCGCCGCGGTCGCGACCATCGGCGGCTGTGCGCTAGCCTACGCGGCGCTGCCGGTGTTTCCCGTCATTGTCGCGGCAGCGACGTTGCATGCGATGGCGAGCTGTGTGCTCGGCCCTGCGATCGCCGCCATCAGCCTCGGGCTGGTCGGGCCGCTGCGGATCGGCGAACGGCTGGGGCGCAATGCGCGCTTCGCCTCGCTCGGCAATGGCGTCGCTGCCGCCGTCATGGGTACTTGCGGCTATCTGCTGTCCAGCCGGTCGGTGTTCATCGTCACCTTCTTGCTGGCGCTGCCGGTGCTCTACGCGCTGTCGCGGATTCGGCCTCAGGAGATCAATTCCGCGCAGGCCCATGGCGCCAGCACCAAAGAAGCCGAGAACAATAAGCCGATCCGTTTTCGCGATCTGGTGCGCCAGAAGCCGCTGTTGATTTTCGCCTGTGCTGTGCTGCTACTGCAACTCGCCAATGCCGCGATGCTGCCTTTGATGGCGGGCGTCGTCACGACGCGCTCGGCCGACTGGGCACCGGCGCTGATCGCCTTCTGCATCGTGGTCCCGCAGGCCATCGTCGCGGCGACCTCACCGACGGTCGGCCGAAAGGCGCAGCAATGGGGCCGTCGGCCACTGCTGCTGATCGCCTTCGCCGCGCTCGTGATCCGCGGATTGCTATTCGCCGTGGTCACCGACCCGTTTGCGCTGGTCGCCGTGCAGATCTTCGACGGCGTCACTGCTGCCGTGTTCAGCGTGATGATCCCGCTGATCGTCGCCGACATCGCTTTTGGCAGCGGTCGCTTCAGCCTTGCGCAAGGCATTGTCGGAACAGCCACCGGCATCGGTGCGTCGCTCAGTACGGTGACCGCCGGCTTCGTCGCCGACAAGCTCGGCGCGCCGGTTGCCTTTGTCGGTCTGGCCTGCGTCGCCGGGCTTGGCTTGTTGCTGATCTGGCTGGTGATGCCGGAAACTCGCCGCGACCACGGCGAGGTTGAGAACGGACCTTAGGGCGCGACGCTCTCACCGAGGAAGTTGACCGCGGCCGTGACACCACCCTTGCCGTGCGGAATGCCGAGCGCCTGCAATCCCATCTCGATCACGCCGAGCGTTCCGAGAATCATGGGCGCGTTGACATGGCCCATATGAGCGATGCGGAATGCTTTTCCGTGCAGGTCGCCGATGCCGACGCCGAGAATGACGCCGCATTTGTCGCGGCAGTAATCGAGCAGCGGCGTCGGGTTGTCCATCCGCACCGTCGTGACCGTGTTGCCGCGTTCTTTCGGCTCGATGATATTGAAGCTCAGCACGCCGCCATCGGCCCATACGGCAACGCCGCGGCGCACGGCTTCCGCCAGCAATCGATGGCGTTGGAATACGTTGACCAGCGTCTCGTCGAACAGCATGTCGATGGCCTGACGCTGCGCGAACATCAGGTGCACCGGCGCGGTGCCCGAATGTTTCCGGTAGTGCTCGTCGCCGTCGCGCTCGGTCCAATCCCAATAGGGTGTGCGCAGATTGGCAGTCTTGTGCACTTCGCGCGCGCGGTCATTCGCGGCGACATAGCCGAGGCCGGGCGGTGTCATCAGGCCTTTCTGCGAGCCGGACATGGCGACATCGATGCCCCATGCATCCATCTCGAACGGCATGCAGCCGAGCGAAGCCACGGTGTCGACCATGAACAATGCGGGATGACCGGCGGCCTTGATCGCCTTGCCGATGGCTTCAATGTCGTTGAACGCGCCTGACGCCGTGTCGATCTGCACTGCAAGCACAGCCTTGATCTCGTGCTTGGCGTCTTGTCGCAACGTTGCTTCAACCTCGGCAGGACGAATGGCGCGATTCCAGTCGCCCTTCAGGCTCTGCACGTCGACGCCCATGGCGCGCGCAGCATGGCCCCAGCCGACCGCGAAACGCCCGCTTTCCAGCACCAGGATCTTGTCGCCGCGCGACAGCACATTGGTGAGCGTCGCTTCCCATGCACCGTGCCCGTTGGCGATATACATATAGGTGTTGCCCTTGGTGGCGAACAACGTGCCGATATCGCGCAGCAGCCCGAATGTGAGCTGCACCATTTCCTTGGAGTAGATATCCAGCGGCGGACGATGCATCGCCCGCAATACTTCGTCTGGCATCGTGGTGGGGCCGGGGATGGCGAGAAATTCACGACCTGCACGAACGACCATTTTCAATCCTTGTTGGTATTTTCGGCCATGGTGCCATGGCGCAGCGCGAAATCAAAGCGCGTGTGAGGTGGTTTGAATTTGACCGCTTAGTGAGTCAGCGCATCACGCCCGATCACATTCGCGATGGCCTGGAAGATCTGGTCCTTGATCTCGGTCGCCGCCGGGCTCGGGATCGTCTCGGGAGGGCCGTCGTGTTTGGCGCAAGCCACCACCAGCCGCAGGATCCAGACTTCGCCATCGGTGTAGTACAGGTCGCCGCCGCCATTGTGACCGGCGACGGTTGGGCCGATTCCGGTGACCTGATATTTGGCCTCGACCATGCCGGCCTTTTCGAGGTCGCCTGCGAGCACCGCGCGCTCCGCGTCGATATCGGCAGCGATATGATGCGTGATCGCGCCGGTGTATTTGCTGATCCCGACGCTGCGATCGAAAGTCGCGTCGCCGAGCCAGACCGGGCGATCTTCCTGTCCCTTGTCGAGGACCTTCCAGAGCCGGATGTGGTGGCGATGATCAGCGCTGTTGCCGACCGGCTTCTCGAAAGCGAGATCCTCGCGGCGGCCGAGATAAACCAGCGGGCTCACCGGTGCTTCGCGATAGGGTCGGTCGAGCAAGACGCTGCCGACAATCTCGAGGGACGAGCGCAAGGTTACGGGATCGGCGGGATACCAGCCGGCAGCATGCATCGCGCACAGCACGTCCTTCTTGTCGCCGATCAGGCCGACATTGATGGGATCGCCGGGAATGCCTTGCGCGGTCATCGTCGTCATCGGCAATCCGGCAAGGCTCTTCTGGTGCTCGTAATGGGTCCAGAGTTCCGGGAGCAACAGATAGGCGATGCCGCCATAGATGACCAAAGCGAGCAGCGTCAGCCGCGCCGCCCGGAATGTCCGGCTGCGGCGTTGTTTTTGCGCAATGACATCCGTCTGCAGGTCAGCCACGGTTCCGCTCGATCGAATCTGAGCGGGGAACCTGCCACGTCAGCGCCACGATGTCATCGTCGGGTCTCGCGGCAGCCGGCGGCTTCGGCCTCTTCTTTAGAGCAAAACCAGCGTGTTCCCTTGCTGATCCGCATGCTGATCTTGGCATACCAGCGGCTTTCGGGCGTGTGGTAGATGCAGACGCCGGCCCGGTTGACGTTGCCCTTGATCCGGCAGGCTGGAGACGGCGCCACGTGGCCGGATGCCGAGGCCAGCAGGATCGGCAAGGCATCCTCCGGAGGCTTGATCGAGCCAAGAATGGTGGTTTTCTTGTTGCGTACGCGCCAGTCCCAGGGCGCAAAGAACGCGCCGGCCCAAAGTCCGGCCTTGGCCTCACGTGCGGCTTTCTCGTCGGCATCATAGGCATGCGAGAAGCGCACATAGGAAAGCGCCCAGCCGCTCTTCACCATCCATTGGCTGATGTCCTCGCCGTCCACCTCGCATTTGGCGACCGAGCGACCGAAGCGATCGGTCCGTAGCACGTGGCAGGTCCAGCTCTTGTCGCCGACATGTTCAACAAGCGCTTCATGCGCTGCGACACCGCAGGTCCAGCGCTCGCCGGCGGCATTCAGGCACAACTGATCGAGGCCGGGCGAGTCCATGCCGGCGAGCCGGATGCGGGTCGCGCCAATGGTCATCTGGTCGCCATCGCGAATCTTCGGCACCCCGGTCACGTCGGCGGCCTGCGCCAGTGCGGGAATGCAAAGCATCGCGATAAAAAGTGAGAAGGTGCGGAACATGCGCTTCGAACCGTTTGATTGCAAAATCATGACGACAATCCGGAGACAGTGCGGGCATTTCGCCGCCCATGCCAGCGCGGTCGCTCCTTCATACCTTCAACTTCGCGCGATGACCTATGCCGCGTGGCCATTCATCATTCTCCGCCGCGCCAGCGCGAGACCCATCAGCACGAAGGCTGAGGTCACTTCGGGACCGCCGACGAGAATCCGTGTCGGCGTTTTCATCTTGTTCCATTCATAGGCCTTGAACGGACCCTTGCGGCCACCTTCGCCTGTTGCCGTGATGATGCAGCGCAGCGCAGGTGCGAAATGCGCGAGCTCACCGCCGAGATGTCCGAGCGCGATCAGTGCGAGTGCCGCATCGAAAGTATTCATCTCGCGCGCAATCAACTCATCCTGCACATAAGCGAGAACACGCAGGCGAATGAAGTCGAACGTGCCGTCGGTGTCTATGGCCTGTTGTGTTGCGGCTGGCAGCTCACGGAAGGCCGCATAGCAGCGGCCGAAATAGGCGCTGTAGAGCTCTGGCAGATAGTAGATGTGCGATTTCGGATCGGCGAAGGCGCCGGATGCCACAAGGCGGCGCTGGAAGCCGATGATCCGCTGCATCGTTTCCAGACGTGTCGGTGTTTCCATCACCTTCCAGCGGACGAGATTCCGGAACGAGACTTCGAGCACGTCGAGATTAAGTGTCGGATCGAGATCGTTGCCGTAGGGCCGCTCGCCCGCGAGATTGTCGATCCAGGTGACGATGGCGCCGTCATAGTCGATATGGTCGTTGAGCGGCACGGTGACCATCGGTTCGTTGCTGCCGTTGCCGACCTGATAACCGGCATAGAAGTCGAGCAGGGGTTGATCGAGGATCGGATCGGTCGAGCCGGCCTGTGTGGCGGCGGAGAACGAGCAGGCGGTGGTGTCACAGTCCGGCACATAGATGCCGAAGCCGAGGTCCTGCTTGATCTGTGCGAACAGCCGGCTGAAGCGCGGATGCGGCGGCGGTGCCAGCGCCGTGATGACGTTCACACTCGTTCCGTCATGCGAGCGGACTTCCTCGCGGCTGGTGACCAGGCAGAATTCAACCATCGCATCGATGGCGCGGCGCGAGGATGTCGTCTGGTCCGGCGATGGCAGTCCGGTTTCGCCGAAGCTCAGCAGCGCCTCGGTGAAGAACGCGTCGTAATAGGCCGAGCGATGCCGGATCTGCACCGGCTCCCACATGGGTTCGGCAATTCCGGTCCATGGCGGATTGATGAGTTTTCCGGCCGGTGAGCGTGCGATGAAGATGCGCGCGAGGGTGAACAGCAGTGTCGAATTCTTGTAGCCGCGCGAATTCAGGCCTGTCAGGGCCATCAGGAAATCGCGGCCATGCATGTCGGGATCGCCGATCAGGTTGAATGCCGCGTAGGTGGGGATGAAGCCGTTGCGGTCGAACGAGCGCAACAGATGCGCGCCGCAGGCCTTGATGACATTGTCGATCTCGCCCAGCGACGGTGCCTGCGCTGATGCCGTCACCGGCTTCGGCTCTGGATGGCTCAATGCGACCGTGTCGAGCAGCTCGGCGATGGGCTGGCCGATGGCTTCCCAATCGGGGCTCGCGTCGTCGCGCGCCGCTCTCAGGGCCTGCTGTATGGCTTTGAACCGGGCAGGGTCGCGCAACTCGGGCAGGCCGGCGCGACAGAGCAATGGACGGAGCGCAGGATTGCCGAGCGCAGTTTTGTAGAACTTGACGATATGGGCGTCGCCGCCGGTGTGCTTGTGAAATAGGGGGTCGCAGAGGTCGTAAAGCGACGGGCCGACCTTGCTCGCTGTCAGCGCGCGGTATGCGGCGCCGGCAAAATAAGTCACACCCATGAGGTTTCTTTCAGTGCCGCCCCCTGCGCACGCCTCGAAAACCGCCCGCCGCTGCTGCGGCGCAATCGCTTCCCGACACCTGCAAGCCTTTGAAAAATTGCACGAATCGGTCTGAATTACAATTGCGTGAAGCGCAAGCCCGTTCAAGACCTTAGCCTGGTCAGTCAGTAACCCTGTCTTAAATCCCGGCCTTTACCGGTTGCCCGGGTGGGCTCGACGGGTTAACAACCAGTTTGCTGCGATGCCGCAAATTGAGCGCATTTAATACTCATTGGTTTGGCATCCCTTCAAACCTATTTCGACGTTCGCGCGACCCACGGTTGCGCCTGAACGATGAGCAGGAATGACGTTATGAACGTACGGCAGTTTCGCGTATCCCGTCGCTCGATCACTGTGGCCGCAGCTTTTGTCGGCCTGGTGTCGCTGGTGCTTGGCGCCAATGCCGCGCTGAACAAGCGCTCGCTGGAAGCCGCACAGGCCGAGACGGTGACCGGGACGATCAATCCCGTGACGAAGGCGTCGCGCATCGCGCTGGTGATCGGCAACGGTCATTACCCCGACGCCGGCGCGCCGCTGAGCCAGCCGATCAATGATGCACGTGCCATGACGAGCGCACTCCGCCGCGACGGTTTCGACGTCGATGTGGTGGAAGACGCGACCCGCGATGACATGACCCGCGCTGTCGAGCGCCTGAAGGCCAAGATCAAGCCTGAAACCGTCGTGATGCTGTATTTCGGCGGCTATGGCGTTCAGGTTGGCCGCCAGAGCTACATGATCCCGGTGGATGCTGCGATCTGGAAAGAGCGTGACATCCGTCGCGATGGCATGAGCGTCGAGGCCGTTCTCGATATCATGAAAGAGCAGGGTGCCCAGGCCAAACTGGTCGTGCTGGATGCGTCCCGCCGCAATCCCTATGAGCGCCGCTTCCGCGGTTACTCCCGTGGTCTCGCGCCGATCGATGTTCCTGAGAATGCGCTGATCCTGACCTCGGCGACGCCGGGCAAGGTTGCCGACGATGTGGATGGTCAGAACAGCCTGCTCGCGACCGAATTGCTGAAGAACATGAAGGCCAAGCCGGCGAGCGCCGAGTCCGTCTTCACCAACACCCGCGTTGCGGTTACCCGCGCGACCGCCGGCGAGCAGGTTCCTGCCGTGTCGTCGTCGCTGGTTGAGGACATCCTGCTCGGCGATAGCGCAACGGCCAAAGCCGGCAGCTAAGCCTTCCCATCGGGTTTACTTGTTAGCGTCTGCGCTGGCCATCACCGGCCGAACCGGGTCGCCTTCGCGCAGCAATGCGCCCGCCCGCGCGACAATCACATCGCCATCGCTCAAACCTTCGCGTACCTCCACGCGTCCGCCTGACATCAGCCCGATCTCGACGCGCCGCGTCTCGATGCGCTGCCGCCGGACCACCTGCACGACGGTCCCGCCGGCACTGTAGAGAACGGCGGTCAATGGCACCGCGACGCCGCAGCTTTCGCCTGTCTTGATGATGGCACGCGCGTAGGAATTGCTCATCAGCCGCCGGGCCGAGGTGATCGAGACCACGACCTGGCCGAGCTGGCTATTGGGCTCCACGGTAGAGGCGACGCGTTTCACTTTACCGTCCAGCTCTCCAGCGCCGATCACCTTGACCTTGACCGGCTGATCGACTTTCAGCTTCGGCAGGTCGCGCGTCGGTACCTGGCCGATGAATTCGAATTCGCTCCGCGCGATGATGCTGAAAAGAGCCTCGCCCTTGGCCGATGCGAGTGATCCGACAACGGCGGAAGAGGCGCTGACCAATCCTGCGACTGTGGCCTGAACTTGAAGTGATCCGCCTTCCGGTGGCGTCAGGCGTGCGAGGATCTGGCCCGCAGTGACGTTCTCGCCGGCGTCGACCATGACCTCTGCGACCTTGAGGCCCGGGCGATCCGGACGGATCGAGACTTCCTCGCGCGGGATCAGGATGCCGGAGACTTCGACGGTCGCGGAGAAGCAGGACTTCGCGGCGGTCAGCACGGTCACTGCTGCACCCTTCGGGGCATCAGCAGGATCGTCGGCGGCCAGGGTCGGCTGGGTGAACACGCATAGCGACAGCGCGACCAGCAATCTGGCCCATGTGGTGGTTCGCTTGGAAGATGCGACGGACAGGGTCATTGCATTTGCCTATTTGTGCGGGACGGCGGGGGGTTGACCGTTTTGCGGGTCTTCCTCGCCGCTCGACACCAGCAGCTTGCGCCCGAAGCGCCATGCCAATTGTCCGACATCGTCCATCATCATGAACATCGCCGGCACGAATAGTAGCGACAGCGCCGTCGAGAAGATCAGCCCGCCAATGATAGCAAGTGCCATCGGAGAGCGGAACTCGCCGCCGGCGCCGAAGGCCAGTGCGGACGGCATCATGCCAGCGACCATGGCAACGGTGGTCATCACGATCGGCCGCGCGCGCTTCATGCCGGCATCGATGATCGCGACCTCTCGCGGCTTGCCTTCGCGAATGGCTTCCACTGCAAATTCCACCAGCATGATGGCGTTCTTGGTCACGATGCCCATCAGCATCAGGATGCCGATCCAGACCGGCGTCGTCAGTTGCTTGCCCGTCAGGAGCAGCGCCAGGATCGCGCCGCCGATCGAGAGCGGCAGCGAGAACAGGATGGTGATCGGCTGCAGGAACGTGCCGAACAGCAGCACCAGCACCGCAT
The DNA here is from genome assembly GCF_013359755.1 of Tardiphaga robiniae. Classification (GTDB taxonomy): domain Bacteria; phylum Pseudomonadota; class Alphaproteobacteria; order Rhizobiales; family Xanthobacteraceae; genus Tardiphaga; species Tardiphaga robiniae. The sequence continues at coordinate 749,741 of NZ_JABMCJ010000094.1, forward strand.
AGACCATCATCAGGCCTGCCGAGATCGCGGTGGCGAAACCATCCGCGAGTTCGTTCAGGCTTTCGGCGTCGCCGGACTGCTTGACGCTGACATTCTTCGGCAGGCTCTTCATGACCGGCAGTTCGTAGATCTTCTTCAGGGCATCGCCGAGTGCGGCGGTGCCCACGAGATCCGCGGCCACGGTGGCCTGCCGTTCCCTGTCGTAGCGGTTGATGCTGGTCGGTCCCTGGTCGAGCTTGATGTCGGCAACGACGGAGAGCGGCACACCGCCGCGGCCGCCGCCAAGCGGTACCCGCAATTGTTCGAGGATCTGGAAGTCGGCGCGTGCGGTATCTTCCAGCTGCACGCGGATCGGCACCAGGCGGTCGCCGGCATCGAATTTCGCCAGGGCCGGACCAACGTCGCCGATGGTGGCGACGCGGATGGTTTCCGACAGGCTCTCGGTGGAGACGCCGAGCCGTGCCGCGAGATCGGCACGCGGCTGCACGCGCAGCTCAGGACGATCCAGCGAGGTTTCCGAGATCACGTTGGAGATCAGTGGAATGCGCTTCATCTGCGTCGCCAGTTCGCTGGCGACATTGGCGACGATATTGCTGTCGGTGCCAGTCACCACCAGCGAGATGGCGCGTAGTCCGTTTTCGTCGAGGAACCAGTAACGGATATCCGGAACGCTTTCGAGTTCCTTGCTGATATCGAGTTCGAGCAGTCGCTGCGTATGTGCGCTGTCGCGTTCGCTCTTTGGGGTGTAGTTGATGATCAGAGCTGCGCGCCGCACTTCATAGGTGCCGGGCGGGACGTGACCGCCATCGACGAACACGCTCTTCACTTCAGGTCGCTTGCGGAGCCGTGCGACGATGTCTTCTGTGACTTTCTCGGTGTAAGCGAGCTGCGATCCCGGTGGCAATTCCATCGCCATCAGCGAACGCGCGGTGTCCTGGGCCGGCAGGAAGCCCTGCGGCAGCAGCTGGATGCTCCAGATCGACAATGCGAAGACGGCGAGACCGAACAGAACCGTTACGTAGTAGCGCTTCACCGACAGGGTCACGAGCTTGTTGTAGGCTTGCAGCAGGCGTCCCGGCGGTGGATCGTCGTGCTTGTGATCCTTGAGGAAGTAGGCCGCCAGCACAGGTGTGACGAAGCGCGCCGCCAGCAGCGAGAAGAATACCTGCACCGAGACGGTGATGCCGAACTGCTTGAAGAATTGTCCGGCGATGCCCGACATGAAGCTGGCCGGGGCGAAGATCGCGATAATGGTGAGGCTGATGGCGATCACGGCGAGGCCGATTTCGTCGGCTGCTTCCAGCGCGGCGCGATAGGGCGATTTGCCCATCCGCATATGCCGCACGATGTTTTCGATCTCGACGATGGCGTCGTCGACGAGAATGCCTGTCGACAGCGTGATGGCGAGGAAGCTCACGAGGTTGAGCGAGAAGCCGAGCAGGTCCATCGCCCAGAAGGCGGGGAAGATCGATAGCGGCAGCGAGATCGCGGCAATGACCGTGGCGCGCAGATCGCGCAGGAAGAAGAACACCACAATGACGGCAAGCGCCGCGCCTTCGAACAGTGTCGAGATTGCAGCTTCGTAATTGCCCTTGGTGAAGTCGACCGACGTATCGATCAATTTCAGATCGACATCGGGATAGGATGCCTTCAGCGCATCGATGCGCTTCTGCACAGCCGCCGCGACCACCACGTCGCTGGCGCCTTTGGACCGCTTGATGCCCAGGGCCACCACGGGCTCGCCGTTGAAACGCGCAAAGGTGCGGCGATCGGCAATGGTGTCGGTGACTGTGCCGAGATCTTCGAGCCGCACCTCGCCGCCAGAGGGCAGGCTGATCATGGTGCCGGCGAGTTCGTTCAGCGTCTTCGCGCCCGCCAGCGTCCGGATCGCCTGATCGTTCTTGCCGATTTCGGCGCGGCCGCCGGCGAGGTCCACATTGGTGCCGCGCAGGCGCCTGGACACATCGACGGCGGTAAGGCCTGCGGCCTGCAAGCGATCGGGATCGAGCGAGACGAGGATTTCGCGCTCGACGCCGCCGATGCGCTCGACCTGCGCGACGTTGCGCACGCCCTGCAACGCGCGCTTGACCACGTCATCGACGAACCACGACAGTTGCTCCGGCGTCTTGCCCGGCGAGATCGCCGCATAGGTCACGATCGGCAGGCCGATTACGTCGACGCGCTGGATCAGCGGTTCATTGACATTCTGGGGGAGGTTGGCGCGCACGCGCGTGACAGCGTCTTTGACGTCGTTCAGCGCGCGGTCGGTATTGGTTTCCAGTGCGAATTGCACCGTCGTGACAGACAGGCCATCGGTGATCGACGACGAGATGTGTCGCACGCCTTCGACGCCGGAGACGCCGTCTTCGATGGTCTTGGTGACCTGCGCTTCAAGTTCCGCGGGCGCCGCGCCGAACTGCGAGACGGCGACCGAGATCACCGGAATGTCTGCACTCGGTAGCCGCGTGATCGCTAGCTTGGTGAAGCTGATCCAGCCGAGTACCAGAAGAATGATGGAGAAAACGATGGACGGAAGCGGATGGCGGATCGACCATGCCGAGATATTCATTGCCATTAACGCACCCGCGATCGATCGAGGTCATCGGCGAACATGGTCTGGACCTTGTCGCCGTCATGAAGTGATGTGCCGGCATCGGCGACGACGATGTCGCCCACCTCGACGCCTTCAAGAATTTCCGTCGACGTATCGGACACCAGCCCGACTTTTACCCGTCGGGTCTCGATGGTGTTGCCTTTCACGAGCTGCACCATGAAGTGTTCGATCGCCGAGCGCGGGATCGCGACGCCGCAGCTGCGCTTGGCGTCGATGCTCGCGCGGGCGAAGACACCGACCTTGAGCGACGGATTGCTGGCCAGCGACAGCCGGACATGGCCGAGCTGCGTCACGCGGTCGATCTGTGGCGACACCAGCCGCACCTTGCCGAAAATATCGGGCTGATCGTCGCGGCTGATCCGCGCCGTGACGCCGGGGTTGAGCTTAAGGATATGGATGCTCGGCACTTCTGCATCGAGCTCGAGTTCGTTGTTGATGGCGATCCTGAACATCGGCCCGGCCTGCGGCGAGGCCGGCGCGCCGACGATGGTGTTCACGGAGGTAACCAGACCTGCCGCGGGGGCGCGCAGCGTCACAGGATTCGGGCGTGCATTGCCTGCCGTCGGCGGCGGTATCAGCCGCGCCAGTTCCTGGTTCTCGGTGACGGTGTCACCTTCGCGGACCAGCACTTCGGAGACCTTAGAACCTTCGGTCTCGACGCCGACCACGGCCTCGCGGCGCGGAACCACGAAGCCGGTCACCCGCACGAGATCGGAGAAGCAGGCATTGGTGGCCTTGGCAACGATCACCATGGCGCCATTCGGCGAAGCGGAGCCGGCGGGTGCGGGTTCAGCGGCGAAGCCGATAGAGGTGGTTGCGACCATGGTGGCCGCCAGCGACAGACATGCGAGAGAGGGGGAGAAGCAGGCAAAAGCCTTCATTGCGAGATCGATCCACTTGGTATTACGGAGCACCAGGGGCATTCGATCGGTGCGGCGGCAGGTCGGGGCAATCTATACAGGATATCCGCGATCACCACAGCAAACAGCGTCCCGCGTGGCGCGGAACGCTGTGGTGCGGCAATCCGCAGCAAGCTCAGAGGTACCACCGAGCCTATTGGGATGCGGTGGTCTTGTTCGCCATATTCACCACCTGAACGCGGCGGTTGGACGGATCGGTCGGCGCAACGCCGGCCTTCGGCTTGCCCTTGCCATACCCAACGGTGACGAGGTCGGCGCCGGCGATGCCGTATTTGTCCGTCAGATAGCGCTTGATGGCATCGGCGCGGCGCTCGGAGAGATCCTGGTTGTATTCTTCGCCGCCGACCGCATCTGTATGGCCGGCGACCACGAAGGTCGCGCCTTTGAGGTCTTCGCTGCTCAGCGCCTTGCCGAGGGCCTGCACCGAGGACAGCGACTTCTTGCTGATATTCGCCGAATTGTAGTCGAAGGTAATTTCCAGATCGATCGCCGGCTTGGTCTGGGCGACGGCGGCGATCTGCTCGCGCTCGCCGATCGACAGCGATCGTGTGCTGCGATTGCGAAGGGAGTCGACGAACTTGCCTTCGGCGGCATTGACGGCCGGCTCGGCCGGCGGTGTCATTGACAGACCGCGGGTCAGTGGCTTCTTCGGCGCCAATGCGCGCAGGATCTGGTCGGAGGTCACTTCCTCAGCCGCTGCGGCGATGCCTGCGGTCAGCGACAGGGCGACGCTGATCATGGCGATCGTGCGAAGTGCCTTGAAGCCGGGGCGTGCGGATGTGTTTGACATAGGTGCATCCTTCATTTCGGCGCGCAAAACGCGCTTGAATCAAATCCAACAAAATCTGGTGCCGGATCGCTTCAGGATGGCTTCCGGCTTGCCATCAATAGTGTCCGCTCGCGCGCCGCAGGTTCAAACCGGGCTTGCGACTTTCCTACGATTTTCTTGCGACTTTCCTGCGAAATCCTGCCGACCTCTGGGGATCATCGGATGGCGTGTTATCGCGCTGTCCTATCGGACGCCGTTCTATCGAACGCCGTAGCTGGCAAATTCCTTGACGATGTCCGGGTCCATGGCTTTGGCATTGGTAATGTCGAGATCGCCTTCAGCCGTCTGGCCAAGGCGATGTTTGGCCAGACCGCGGCCATAGAGCGATGAGGTCAGCTGCGGATTGATCTTCAGCGCAGCGTCGAAATCCGCAATGGCGTTCTTGCTCTGGCCGTTCTTGAGGTTGACCAGGCCGCGGCTGTCCAGCGCATCGACAAAATTCGGGCGCAGGCGCAGGGCTTCATTGCAGTCCTTGAGCGCGGCGGCGAGGTCACCGGTCACGGTGCGCGCCCAGCAACGATTGTTGTAGGCCTCGACATCCTTGGGATTCAGTTTGATCGTGGCGTCGAAATCCTTGATCGCAGCGGAATAGGCGCCCTTGCTGGCATAGACTTGGCCACGGCGATACAGCGCGCCGGCGTCTTCCGGATTATCGGTCAGCTTGACGTTCAGCGATTTGACGGTCGGATCCTCCGCCAGCGCCAGCAGGATCTTGTTTTCGTCGCGAGGAACTTCGGCGGCGACGGCGGGAGCAGGAGTCGGTGCCGCGGCCGGCGCAGGTGGTGCTGCTGCTGCTGGAGCGGCAGGCGTGGGTGCAGCAGGTGCTGGTGCTGCAGGTGCCGCGACGACTTCCGGCTTGGCCACAGCAGCGGGGCGCGGTGTCGCAGCCGGCGCCGGATCAGCCGGTTTGGCTTCTGCCACAGCGGCGGATGCCGGGCGCGTTCCCTGTATGAAAGAGAAGTCTTCTGCCAGCGACGACGAAATCCACGGCACCTGCTCGCTGCGCGACGCGCGGGTGACGTTGACGCGGGTCCGGTTCAGCGTCTGCTCGGCGGTGAGATCTGGAACCCGGATTTCCTTAAGTAGCTCACTGACAAACAACCCGTGATCGCCGCCGCCATCACTGACGACCGAGCTCAGCGCCGCCGAATACATCACAAGCGTGCCGCTCGGTGCGATCACCGGAGCGAGCCCGGCGGAGAAGCTGCGGAACCGGCGCTCGAACGGATTGCGGCGGGATGCGTCCAAAAGCGCAATCTTGACGCCGGCGCCGCGGCCGTTGATCTCGCCCAGCACGGTCTCGAGGCTGAAGCCGTCGCGGCGCACGTCGGGCTCGGTCCAGATCTGGGCATCGACCGGGATCATGTAACTTTGGCGCGCGGACTGGATGCCGAAGCCGCTGAAGAACACCAGGGCGACCGAGCCGGGCTTCACCTTGCCGTAAAATTTGTCGAGCGCCCGGCGCATACCTTCGCCGCCGAGATTTTCCCCGGTATCGACCTCAAATCCGTCACGCTTCAATTCGGCGGCGACGTCGCGGGCGTCGTTGATAGGCTCCTTGAGTGGAGCTTCGGCGTCCGGATATTTCGCATTGCCGATCACCAGTGCGATCCGGTGGGTCCGATCTTCCGCGGCGGAGGCCTGCCAGACGGGCGTGGCGGCAAACGTCAGGAGAGCGATCAGAGCAATGCGCATTTTCATAATGAAACCGGTCCACACTTGAGGGCGCTGTCCAAGCTGCGGCTTGCGCCGCAGCGACACTAATCCACGCCATTCGCATTATCAAACCGGCGTGATCGCGGCTGTCAACGTGCTGTGTGGGCGCCAGCTATCGCATCAATTCACCACGCGTCTGGCGTTGTCGTACAGTCCTGGTTCCCGGTCATTCCGGTGGCTGGAACGGTTTGACCTTTCCCGGCAGCAATGGCTTGTTGCGCATAACAACGATCGGGAATGGGACGGGACGAATGAGCGTGACTTACGAAATCTATGCGATCCGCTATGCCACGATGACGCCGCGGACGCCGCAGATGAATTATCTCGCACCCGATCCCCATGAGACCGCAGCGGCCGATCTAGATTATTTCGTCTGGCTGATCCGCGGCGGTGGCCGCGACATTCTTGTCGATACCGGCTTCAACGAAGCCGCCTCGAAGGAGCGCAGCCGCAAGCTCACGATCAATCCCATCGACGCGCTGGCCGATTTCGGCGCTCGCGCGGCGGACATCCGCGACGTCATTGTCACGCATCTGCATTACGATCATGCCGGCAATCTCGATCGCCTCCCCAATGCCAGGTTCCATCTGCAGGACCGCGAGATGAGCTACGCGACGGGCCGCTGCATGTGCAACGGGCTGCTGCGGCATCCGTTCTCGGCGGAAGACGTCACGCTGATGGTGCGACACGTGTTCAATGAGCGCGTCACGTTCCACAATGGCGATGGCGAGGTTGCTCCGGGCGTCACGCTGCACCGCGTTGGTGGCCATTCCGATGGTTTGCAGATCGTGCGCGTGCAGACCGCGCGGGGCCCCGTTGTGCTGGCATCGGATGCCTCGCATTATTACGGCAATATGCAGCGCCGCAGCCCGTTTCCGATTGTCTACAATATCGGTGACATGTGCGACGGCTGGACCACCTGCGAGCGCCTTGCCGGCCACCCCGATCGCATCATTCCCGGCCATGATCCGCTGGTGCGCGAGCTCTATCCGCGCGTCGAGGGCAGCAAGGCCGATGCCTATGCGCTGCACGAGATGCCATCGCGCTCCTTTGTGAAAGACTAATCTCTCAATAGGCGCCGGCCTTTTGCCCATGCCGGGTCTGCACGAGGTCGAGGCTACGCTCGATCTTGCCGAGTGCAGCGGCGAAGTCCTTGCGCTCCTGCGCCGTCAGGCATGACAGGATGTCGCGCTCTTTGCTGAGCAGGCGCGGGATCAGTTCTTCATAGAGCGCTGTGCCTTTCGCGGAGAGACGCAGTTCGAAGGCGCGGCGGTCGTCTTCGTTTTCGACCCGTTCGATGAGTTCGCGGTCCAGCAGGGCCGTCACCGCCCGGCTGATGGTGGATTTGTGGGTGCGTGTGCATTGCGAAATGAACTGCGCGCTGCAGGCATCGTCGCGAAAGCCCAGCGTGGCGATGACGCGCCATTCCGGAATATCGAGCCCATAGCGTACCTGATACTCGTCGGACAGTGCGGCGCTGACCTCCGCGGCCAGCCGGTTGAGCCGGAACGGAACGAACTGAAACAGGTCGAATTTCGCCACGGAGCCACCAATTCTGCTGTTGACGCCGCCACGGGTCCGGCGTTTAGATGGTTGCAAATGAGACTATCTTAGAGGGAGTGCGATCCGTTGGCCAGACCAGCGTTGATCCGAAAATACATCCGGTTGCAGGGCGGGGGCTGAGCCATGGCGCAACATGTCCGCCAGTTTGCCTATCGCCGCCATGCCGATCAGGCGCGATCAGCTGCCGCTGCGGCGCATCATCCCGTAGTGGTTGTTGGTGCTGGCCCTGTCGGCCTGTCGCTGGCCATCGATCTGGCGCAGCGCGGCCAGCGCGTGGTGTTGCTCGACGATGCCGATCGGATCGGTGACGGCTCGCGCGCGATCTGTTTCTCCAAGCGCTCGCTCGAATACTGGGATCGCCTGGGCGTCGCCCATCGCATGATCGACAAGGGCGTGGTGTGGAAGGTTGGCAAGATCTTTCTCGGACCGGACATGCTCTACCAGTTCGATCTGCTGCCCGAGACCGGCCACAAGATGCCGGCCTTCATCAATCTGCAGCAATATTACGCTGAATCCTTCCTCGTCGATCGCGTGCATCAATTGCCGGAGATCGATCTGCGCTGGCGCAACAAGGTCATCGCGCTGGCGCAGCACAACGATCACGCCGAACTCACCATCGAGACGCCCGATGGGCCATACACGCTGCGCGCCGACTATGTCGTCGCCTGCGATGGTGCGCGCTCCGGGCTGCGCGGCATGGTTGGCGCGGACTTTTCCGGCGAGGTGTTCGAGGATCAGTTCCTGATCGCCGACGTCAAGATGACCGCGGAATTCCCGACCGAGCGCTGGTTCTGGTTCGATCCGCCGTTCCATTCCGGCCAGTCCGCACTGCTGCATCGCCAGCCCGACGATGTCTGGCGTATCGATCTGCAGCTTGGGCCCGATGCCGACCCTGTCGCGGAGCGGCAGCCGGAGAAGGTGCGTCCGCGCATCGCGCGCATGCTCGGTCACGACGATTTCGATTTCGAGTGGATATCGGTCTACAAATTCCAGTGCCGCCGCATGCAGCGCTTCCTGCATGAGCGCGTGATCTTCGCCGGCGACGCCGCGCATCAAGTGTCGCCGTTCGGCGCGCGGGGCGCCAATTCCGGCCTCGAAGATGCCGAGAATATCGCCTGGAAGCTCGCACTGGTGCTGGCCGACGATGTGCCGACGTCGCTGCTGGCAAGTTATGACGCCGAGCGTGGCCCGGCAGCAGACGAGAACATCCGGGCCTCGACCCATGCGACGGATTTCATCGCGCCGCATTCGAAGCAGGAGCAGCGCATGCGGCAGGCAATACTGTCGCTCGCCAGGGAAGCCGATTTCGCCAAGCGGATGATCAATGGCGGGCGACTGTCCGTGCCGTCGGTCTATCAGACGCCGCTCTCGACGGTCGACAGCGACGACTGGTCGGTCGGTCCTCAGCCGGGCGCGCATATGCCGGATGCGCCGCTCGCGACTGACGACGGCGCACATGTATTTCTCTCGGAATGTTTCGCGGGGGCGGGTCGCGGTTTCACCGTATTGCACTCGGATGGTCAGGCGATCGAACTGCCCGAGGGCGTGGCCCGTCTGGTCGTCGGTGACGATGCGGCGCTGCGCGACGAGACCGGACTGTTCAAGGCACGCTACGGCGCCGATCCGGGTGCCGCCTATCTGCTGCGGCCCGATGGTTATGTCGCGGCGCGTTTCCGGCATCCGACGCCGCAGGCGATCAAGGCTGCGGTCGCGCGTGCCAGCGGGAGGCCGTCATGACAGCACTATCCACGACGTCCAATTTCGCCAGCCCCGACGACGCCTATCGTGCGATTGTCGAGGCACATCGCGGATTGACCGACGATCAAAGCGCGGCGCTCGATACGGCACTCGTGCTGATCCTCGCCAATCATATCGGCGATGCCGCTGTGCTCGGTGACGCGATAGCGCTGGCGAAGCGGCGGCTGCCGAATGTGAGGGACGAGAAATGACAAAACTCGTCATTCCGGGGCGAGGGCGGCGTCAGCCGCACGCGAACCCGGAATCTCGATATGTTCAACGCGCAACCATTTCGGGATTCCGGGTCTGCACTACGTCGGCTCTGCCGACTTACGTGCATCCCGGAATGACGGTTTGAGATTCAAGAAGGAAAAGAACGAATGACCAAGGGTTTCGCATCCACGACCGACATGACCGAGAAGAAGGTCACCTTCTCGGAGATCGGTACCGATCTATATGCCTTTACGGCCGAGGGCGATCCGAACTCGGCTGTCATCGTCGGCGATGACGGTTGCATCGTGTTCGACGCGCAGGCGACGCCGGCGATGGCCAACAAGGTCATCGAACGGGTGCGGACGGTCACCGACAAGCCGATCAAATATGTCGTGCTGTCGCATTATCATGCGGTGCGCGTGCTTGGCGCGTCTGCCTACAAGGCGCAGGGTGTCGTCGCGTCGCAGGAGACCTATCGGCTGGTGGAAGAACGCGGCCAGCAGGACTGGGATTCCGAGTTCGGGCGTTTCCCGCGTCTGTTCCAGGATGCCGAGAGCATTCCCGGTCTGACCTGGCCAACGCTCACTTTTGAAGGCGAGATGTCGATCTTCCTCGGCAAGCGCGAGGTGCGCCTGATGCAGCTCGGCGCCGGTCATACGTCGGGCGATATCGTCGCCTGGGTGCCGGATGCCGAAGTCATGTTCTCAGGCGATCTCATCGAATATCACTCGGCCTGCTACTGCGGTGATGCGCTGCTGCGCGAATGGCCGTCGACGCTGAACGAGATCCGCGCGTTCAACCCGAAAGCAATTGCGCCGGGTCGCGGTGATGCGTTGAAGGGACTGGAAACGACCCGCGAGGCGATCGCGATGACGCGTGACTTCGTGATGTCGCTCTATGGCGCGGCGGAGCTGTCGGTCGCCAAGGGACGCAGCCTGAAGGAGACCATGGCGTCGACCCGCGAGGTCATGGACAAGAAGTTCTCGAGCTTTGCGATCTACGAGCACTGCTTGCCGTTCAATGTATCCCGCGCCTTCGATGAAGCGTCGGGGATCGACGACCCCGTGATCTGGACCGACAAGCGCGACCGCGAAATGTGGGCCGCGCTCCAAGGAGGATGAGATGAACATCACCACCAATCCCGATCTAATCAGCCGCAACACCGTCAACGTCACGCCGGGCTATATGTCCGGCTTTGGGAACAGCTTCGAAACCGAGGCGCTGCCCGGCGCGCTGCCCATCGGCCGCAACTCGCCGCAGCGCGCGGCCTATGGGCTCTATGCCGAGCAGCTCTCCGGTTCGCCCTTCACGGCGCCGCGCGGCACCAATGAACGGTCCTGGCTATATCGCATTCGCCCGTCGGTGAAACATTCCGGCCGCTTCGAGAAGGCAGATAGCAAGCTGTGGCGCACCGCGCCGTGTCACGAGAACGATCTGCCGATCGCGCAATTGCGCTGGGATCCGGCGCCGATCCCGAAGGAGGACATGACCTTCCTGCAGGGTGTGCAGACCATGACCACGGCCGGCGACGCCGGCACCCAGGCCGGCATGGCGGCGCATGTCTATCTGATCACCAAGTCAATGGTTGATCAGCATTTCTACAATGCCGATGGCGAGATGATGTTCGTGCTGCAGCAGGGCAATCTCCTGTTCGTCACCGAATTCGGCCGCATCGATGCCGAGCCCGGCGAGATCGTGGTGATCCCGCGCGGCGTCAAGTTCCGCGTCGAACTCACCGGCGGCGCCGCGCGCGGCTATCTCTGCGAGAACTATGGCGGCGCCTTCACGCTGCCGGAGCGCGGGCCCATCGGCGCCAATTGTCTTGCCAATGCGCGCGACTTCCTGACGCCGGTGGCCGCCTATGAGGACAAGGACACGCCGACCGAGCTCTATGTGAAATGGGGCGGCACGCTGTTCAAGACGGTGCTGCCGCATTCGCCGATCGATGTGGTCGCGTGGCACGGCAACTATGCGCCGTATAAATACGATCTGCGGACCTTCTCGCCGGTCGGCGCCATCGGCTTCGATCATCCGGATCCGTCGATCTTCACGGTACTGACCTCGCCGTCGGAAACCGCAGGCACGGCAAACATCGACTTCGTGATTTTCCCGGAGCGATGGGCGGTGGCGGAAAACACGTTCCGGCCGCCGTGGTATCACATGAACATCATGTCGGAATTCATGGGCCTGATTTACGGCGTCTATGATGCCAAGCCGCAGGGCTTCACGCCGGGCGGCATCAGCCTGCACAACATGATGCTGCCGCACGGTCCGGATCGCGAGGCCTTCGATCACGCCAGCAATGGCGAGTTGAAGCCCGTAAAGCTCACCGGCACCATGGCCTTCATGTTCGAGACCCGCTACCCGCAGCGCGTTACGGAACACGCGGCCACGACGGCGACGCTGCAGAGCGATTATGCGGATTGCTGGAAGGGCCTGGAGAAGCGCTTCGATCCGAACAAGCGCTAGGTGCTCACGTTATCGCTCCCAGGGCGGCACGTCCTTGATGCGCGCGACATGCGTTGCGATGTCTTCAGGGCTCTTTGAGAGATGTACGCGCCTGTCGGACGCCGGGCGCTTGGCGACCGACAGGCCGGACCGCCATTCGGTGGCGGGGCGGATCGGTCGCGGCGTAAAACCCCCGCCGCAATTTGGGCAGACATTGAAGAGTTTGCTCTCCACGCAGTCCGCGCAGAACGTGCATTCAAAAGTGCAGATGAATGCATCGCGTGCCGCGGGCGGCAGATCCTTGTCGCAATATTCACAGTTTGGCCGCAGCGCCAGTGCCATCGTTCTCTCCCAATCGGTTTGTTGCGCCGATCTTGGCAGAACCGCGATGGTTCGTGAACTCTCAGGCGGCCTGACGCCGGAAGGCGGGTGCTACGATGCTGCGCCCGTGCGCGGGATGTTGAGCCGTCGCGCCCAGGCGATGCCGGGATTGCGTGAGAACAGCCAGGCGAGCGCGTAGAAGCCGATGGCCAGCAGGTACAGAAACGCAAAGCCGAAATACATCGAGTTGTATTCCATCAAGCCGCCGAACAGCGCGCCCATCAGGTTATAGGCCAGTGCGGTCGAGATATTGACGCTCGCCCTGCCGATCAGGCTCGAGAAGATAATGCCCGAGAAGAACAGCGGGATCGTCAGCAGCACGCCGCTGAGCGCGAGATTCGCCCATGGCGATGCAAAGGCGATCAGCGTGTGGTTACGCGCATAGAAGTAGCCAACGAGCAGGCTGATGATCAGGCCCACATAAGCGAGATTGGTGCGCTGAAATGCGTTTCGCTGCACGATGAGGTTGGCCAGGAAGGCCATCACCAGCACCATGATGATGGTCGCTGCGATCACGAACCAGGTCCCGCCGAGATGCAGGCCCAGTTCGGTGATGGCCTTGGTCTCGACCAGCATGAAGCCGGCGCCGAGAAAGAAAAATGGCAGGTAGCCGCGTTCGATTGGGTCATTGAGGCCGATGGTCTTGCGCACGAACATCGTGCTCAGCAACATGACCATGCCGAGCGCGATCATGTAGCTGGTCGGATAGGTCCGGCTGACCATGTAGAAGAACGGCCAGTCATCGGTCGGGATGCTGGCTTCAGGATAGGGCTGCGCATAGCGCTGCGACACGTCCGTGAAGCCGATGGCCGCGAAGGCCTCCATGTTCGGCAGCACGGCATCGCGACCTTTCTGCACGACGAAGGCCGTCGTCGTGCTCGAATCGTAACGCACGCGAATGGCCAGCGGCTTGCCGGCGCCCGGCAGACCCTGCAGGATATGCGACAGCTTGAAGCCGAGCGACTCGTTCGGCAGCGCGAAAGCAATGGACATCACGCCGTCAGGCTTGAGCAGGCGGAAGGCCTCGTCGATGCCCTCGCGGGTATAGACATAGGAATCGACGCGCAGGTTCGATGCATGGCTGAGCGCCGTGTGGGAATCGAGCACGCCATAAATGATCAGGTCGTATTTTTGCTGCGCCGTGCGGAAGAAGTTGCGCGCGTCGTTGATATGTACGGTCACCCGCGGATCGTCATAGGGGTGTTCCGGATGATTGCTGCGGCCGAGATGGATGATGGCGGGATCGATCTCGATGGCGTCCACATGGGACGCGCCCATGCGCAGCGCCGCCGCAACGTCGTTGCCGCTGCCGGCGCCGACAATGGCCACGCGTTCCGGCTTGGTTTTGAAATTGAACGGGAACTCGTAATAGGTCCGCACATAGCGGTCCTCGGCGGATTCAATGCTGCGGTGGCTCTCCGCGAGGTTAAACACCTTTTGATAATACGAGCCGCCCGACAGGATATTCATCAATCCGTCGGATTTCGCCATGCGTTCGAGCAGCTGATAGGGCGAGTAGATCCGTTGGGTCTCCGGCTGCACCGGCCAGGCTAGCACCGTGAGCAGCACGCAGAAGCTCGCAATGCCGATCGGCGAGCGGACATCCCGCGACAGTACGAAGACAAGCAGGATGCCGCCGGCCGCGGTGAACCAGATCACCGGAGGTAGCCAGAACAGGCTCATGACGAACAGCACCAGCACGCCGAGGATACTGCCGACGAGATTGAGGCCGTAGGCCTGCAGGGCGCCGGTCGCGTGCAGCAGCTTGCCGCAGAGCTGGCCGACCGGATAGCAGATGCAGGCGCATAGCACGAAGCTCATCGCCAACAGCAAATAGACGGGAATGCTCTGGGCAAACAGCGACAGCCAGTCGAGGCGATCCATATCGATATTGATCGAGGTCTGTTCATGCATCGGCAGGCCGGTGAAGAATCCGTTGCCGGCTCCGATATCGTAGCGCAATAGCGTGATGACGCTGACGAACAGCGCCAGCATCGGCAGCACCAGCGCCGGTGCGCAGGGTTGTTTCTCGGACACGGCATAGCCGGCGCCAAGGCCTAGAAAGCACGCCAGCAGCGTGAAATTCTTGAAGAACGAAAACACTGGGAAGACTGACGCCAGCCAGCGGATCATCACCAGTTCGAGCAGCAGGCTCACCATGGTGACGAGCACGATCAGCCGTACCTTCTCCTTGGTGCTCATGCTCGCATAGCCGGCTTCGAAATCGGTGCCGAGCAGCGTGATCTGGCGGCCGAGCGGCTTTGCGATCACGGGCGGAGAAATGATGATGGCCAGCGCCGCTGCGCCGAGCAACACGCGCACCAGTGTCAGCAGACCATCGGTTGCGGTGATGCCGTCGCTCTCGAACAACAGGCGCAATGCCAGCAGAGAATAGGCGAAGACGAGGGTGCCAAGGCAGATGCAGAAGAAGCGAACGAGCCGGTGATTGGCATTCTCGGTCGTGCCTGCGTCGCGTCCACCCATCTCTGCTCTTTCCAGCAATGCTTTGGCAGTATCGAGTGTCCAATCAATTCGGATCGGAACCAGACGGGTGTTGTAGGCGCTTCGAGTTAAGAACTGATCAATCGGCGGTTGCAAATTCCGCTGTGTCGCAGGCCTCTGGCGCTCAGGCGAGGGCCGATTTCAGCGGCAGTTTCGATGTTTCCTTCAACCGGTCGAGCACGATCGACGAGCGCACATGCGCCACGCTCTGATGCGGCATCAGCACATTGTTGACGAGGTCGGACAGTCCCTTGAGATCGCGCAGCACGGCCTTGAGCACGTAGTCGGCATCGCCGGTTAGCGAGTAAGCCTCCTGCACCTCGTCGACCCGCTGCACCAGCGTGCGGAACTTCTTGGCATTGTCCGGCGAGTGGGTGGCCAGTTGCACCTGGATGAAGGCGATGACGTTGAAGCCGAGAGCATCCGATGACAAATCGGCGTGATAGCCGGAGATCACGTTCTCCTCTTCGAGCCGCATCCGGCGCCGCGAGCATTGCGAGGCGGACAGACCGACGGTATCGGCGAGCTGCTGGTTGGTCAGCCGGCCATCTTCCTGCAGGGCGGTCAGCATCTTGAGATCGAAGGCGTCTACCGGGATCATGCGTCAAAAGCCTCTTTCATGCGTGAACCGTGCATGAATATCGCATATTCCATCCGAATTTGCATGCACCTTGCGTCGCAAACGACCGACACTCCAGGCGAGCGATAATGCAAATCAGCTTCGGGAGATCACCATGGGTCCGTTTCCGCACGACGCGCCGGCTGCCACCATCTCGGCACATAATCCGATGGGCACCGACGGCTTTGAATTCGTCGAATACGCGCATCCGAGGCCCGAAGAACTCCACGCGCTGTTCAGGCTGATGGGCTACGTGCCCGTCGCGAAGCACAAGACCAGGAAGATCACGGTCTATCGTCAGGGGGACATCAACTATCTCGTCAACGAAGAGCCCGGAACTCACGGCTTCAATTTCGTCGCCGCGCACGGCCCCTGCGCGCCGTCAATGGCGTTCCGAGTCGTCGATGCGCAGGCGGCCTATGACCGCGCGATCTTGCTCGGTGCCGAGCCGGCGGATGTGATCGCAGCGCAGAAGACGGTCGACGTGCCGGCCATCAAGGGCATCGGCGGCAGCCTATTGTACTTCGTCGATCGCTATGGCGCCAAGGGCTCGGCCTATGACCATGAATTCGCATGGCTGGGCGCCAAGAATCCGCGTCCTGAGGGCGCCGGCCTGTTCTATCTCGATCACCTCACCCACAACGTCCATCGCGGCCGCATGGATGTCTGGACCGGCTTCTACGAGAAGCTGTTCAATTTCCGTCAGATTCGCTTCTTCGACATCGAAGGCCGCGCTTCCGGCCTGTTCTCGCGTGCGCTGACCAGCCCTGACGGCAAGATCCGGATTCCGATCAACGAGGATGCCGGCGATGCCGGCCAGATCGAGGAATATCTCAACACCTATCACGGCGAGGGCATCCAGCACATCGCCTGCGGTGTGACGGATATCTACACGACCATCGAGAAGCTGCGCGCCGATGGCCTGCCCTTCATGCCGGCGCCGCCTGTGACCTATTTCGAGAAGATCGATGCGCGGCTGCCGAAGCATGGCGAGGACGTGCCGCGCCTGCAGAAGAACGGCATCCTGATCGACGGCGAGGGCGTGGTCGAAGGCGGCGAGACCAAGGTGCTGCTGCAGATCTTCTCGGCCAATGCGATCGGACCCATTTTCTTCGAATTCATCCAGCGCAAGGGCGATGACGGATTCGGCGAGGGGAATTTCAAGGCGCTGTTCGAGTCGATCGAAGAAGATCAGATCAGGCGCGGTGTGCTGCACGTCGGCGATAAGACGGCGGCGTAATCTTCTCCCTCCCCCAAGCAGCGCAGCTGCGCAGTGGGGAGGGTGGATCGACCGCGAAGCGGTCGAGACGGGTGGGGTGTTTCCCACACACCGACGTCACGTGGGGCTCCCCCACCCGACCGGCCTTCGGCCGGCCACCCTCCCCACGCAAGCGCGGGGGAGGGATAAGAACAGGCGCTACGCGCCCTGCCACTCCCTCACCGCATCACCCAGCTCCACCTTCACCGCCGGCCGTGCTACTGATGGCGTGCGCGAGAACCGCGGTGCGGGTGCCGGCTGTGTCGCGCCTTCGTGCTGGATGAAGACTTCGCGTGCCACCATATGCGGATGTTTCGTGGCTTCCGACATGGTCAGCACCGGTGCGAAGCACACATCGGTGCCTTCCATGATTTTTGACCATTCATCGCGGCTCTTGGTCTTGAACACCGCGGTGAGCTTGTCCTTCACCGCGGCCCAATTCTTCGAGTCCATGTGATTGTCGTAGCAAGCCTCCGAAAGCCCGGCGAGTTCGCGCAGCTCGGCATAGAATTGCGGCTCGATGGAGCCGATCGAGATGAAGTTGCCGCAGCTGCATTCGTAGACGCCGTAGAAATGCGCGCCGCCATCGAGCATGTTGCTCTCGCGACTTTCCTTCCAGCGACCGGCCGCGGTCATGTCGAAGAACATGGTGATCAAGGATGCCGCGCCGTCGCACATGGCGGCGTCCACCACCTGCCCCTGGCCGGAGCGGCTGGCTTCCAGCATGGCGGCGAGCATGCCCATGACGAGATACATCGAGCCGCCGCCGAAATCGCCCACGAGATTCAATGGTGGCACGGGCTTGTCGGCGCCGCCGATCGCGGCGAGGGCCCCGGTGATCGAGATGTAATTGATGTCATGGCCGGCGGCCTGCGCCAGCGGGCCATGCTGGCCCCAGCCGGTCATGCGGCCATAGACCAGTCTCTTGTTGCGGCCGAGGACCACATCCGGCCCGAGGCCGAGGCGCTCCATCACGCCGGGCCGATAACCTTCCACCAGCGCATCGGCGCTATCCAGCAGCGACAGCACCTGTGCGATGGCGGCCTTGTCCTTGAGATCGACCTCGATGACCTTGCGGCCGCGCGACGCCGCGCCCTTCGGCATCTGCTTCGGCCGCACCAGCGTAATCACCTCGGCGCCCATATCGGCGAGCAGCATGCAGGCGAACGGACCGGGGCCGATGCCCGCGAATTCGACGATGCGTGTGCCTTTGAGCGGGCCGGTGGCTTTGGTTTGTGATCGCGACGACGCGATGGTGGTGTCCTGCACTTGTGTTTCCCATGCTTGATCTTGGCCGTCGATGGCGACGGGCCGATTTGCCGGAAACTGTCTATGCTGGAGGTGACAAGGGCAAGAAGCTTTTGGCCGCAATCCTGCATGCGGCCATGCTGCGGCACTGCACAAAAATGCTAAAGCCAAAACTCGATGTCGTCCCCGCGAAGGCGGGGACCCATAACCACCGAGTTCGTGTTTTGCAAAGGCCTCTGCCGCCATTCCGCCACGACGGGATGGAGGCTATGGATCCCCGCCTTCGCGGGGATGACAATTGAGAGGTTCGAGTTTTACCCCGCCGCGTCCACCGCGCGCTGTGCCATGACCTTGATGAGATTGGCGCGATATTCCGCCGAGCCGTGGATGTCACCCATCAACCCATCCGCTGAGATCTTCACGCCGTCCAGCGCTCCCGCCGACCAGTTGGCTTTCAGTGCAGCCTCGATCGCCGGCACGCGCATCACGCCGCTCTGCGATGCGCCGGTGGCTGCGACGCGGACCTCGCCGGACTTTGTCTGTGCGACAAACACCGCGGTGAGTGCGAAACGCGACGCCGGGTGGCGCATCTTGGCGTAGCCGGCCTTGGCCGGAATGGGGAACGACACGGATGTGATGATCTCGTCCTCTTCCAGCGCGGTCGAGAACAGGCCCTGGAAGAAATCGTCGCCTTTGATCTCGCGTTTGTTGGTCTTGATCGTGGCATTCAGCGCCAATACGGCGGCGGGATAATCGGCAGCGGGATCGTTATTGGCAATCGAACCGCCGACGGTGCCGCGATAGCGCACGGCGGGGTCGCCGAGCACCGACGTCAGATGCACGATCGCCGGGATCGCCTTCTTCGCGGCGGCACTCTGCGTGATGTCGTAATAGGTCGTCGCCGCCTTGATGATCAGCGCGTCGGATGTTGCCTCGATGCCGATCAAGTCCTTGATCTTCGCGAGGTCGATGACATCCGATGGTGCCGCAAGACGCTGCTTCATCACGGGGATCAGCGTGTGGCCACCGGCGAGATATTTAGCTTCGGGATGCTTGGCGAACAGGGCCGCTGCTTCGTCGATGCTGGCAGGGCGGTGATAAGTGGTCTCATACATCGTATTGCTTCCTTATCTTTTGGTCGTGTTTTCTTGACGCGAACCGGCTTCCTCTTGGCTTGAAAACACGCCGCTTATTCCGCTGCCTGCTGCAATTGCAGCGCTTCCCAGACACGGCCCGGCGTCGCCGGCATCTCGATCTTGTTGTGGCCGAGCGCGTCCGTAATGGCGTTGATCACCGCGGGTGACGAACCGATCGCGCCGGCCTCGCCGCAGCCTTTCACGCCGAGCGGATTGCCCGGGCACAGCGTCGTGGTGTGCGAGACCCGGAACGACGGCACGTCGTCGGCGCGGGGCATGGCGTAATCCATGAACGACGCCGTCACCGGCTGGCCGTTGTCGTCATAGATAGCGCTTTCGAGCATCGCCTGCCCGATGCCCTGGGCGAGGCCGCCATGGACCTGGCCTTCCACGATCATCGGATTGATTAGCCGGCCGAAGTCATCGACCGCCACGAAGTCGACAATGTCGGTCTTGCCGGTGCCGGGGTCGATCTCGACTTCGCAGATGTAAGCGCCGGCCGGGAAGGTGAAGTTGGTGGGGTCGTAGAACGCGCCTTCCTTCAGGCCGGGCTCCATGCCATCAGGCAGATTGTGTGCGGTATAGGCCGCGAGTGCCACCATCGGCAGCGCGATCGCCTTGTCGGTGCCGGCGACCTTGAACTCGCCATTTTCGATGACGATGTCGCCTTCGGAGGCCTCAAGCAGATGCGCGGCGATCTTCTTCGCCTTGGCTTCTACCTTCTCCATCGCCTTGAAGATCGCGGACATGCCGACCGCCGCCGAGCGCGAGCCATAGGTGCCCATGCCGAACTGCACTTTATCAGTGTCGCCATGCACGATCTGGACCTGATCGACGGAAATGCCGAGCCTGTCAGCAACGAGCTGTGCGAAGGTTGTCTCGTGGCCCTGGCCGTGGCTGTGCGATCCCGTCAGCACTTCGATGGTACCGACCGGATTGACGCGGACCTCCGCGGATTCCCACAGGCCGACGCCGGCGCCGAGCGAGCCGACCGCCTTGGACGGCGCGATGCCGCAGGCTTCGATGTAGCAGGAGAAGCCAAGCCCGCGCAGTTTGCCGGCGGCTTTCGCCTTGGCCTTCCGCGCCGGGAAGCCGGCATAATCGATCGCCTTCAGCGCTGCGTCGAGCGAGGCGCCGAAGTCGCCGATGTCATAGGCCATGATGACAGGCGTCTGATGCGGAAACTGGGTCACAAAGTTGAGGCGGCGCAGTTCGGCTGGATCGACCTTCAACTGCCGCGCCGATGTCTCCATCAGCCGCTCCACCAGATAGCTCGCTTCCGGGCGTCCGGCGCCGCGATAGGCATCGACCGGCGTGGTGTTGGTATAGACGCCCATCACTTCGGCATAGATGGTCGGGATATTGTACTGGCCCGACAGCAGCGTGGCGTAGAGATAGGTCGGCACCGAGGACGAGAACAGCGACATATAGGCGCCAAAATTGGCGTGGGTCTTCACCCGCAGGCCCAGGATCTTGTTGTTGGCATCGAACGCCATCTCGGCATGGGAGATGTGATCGCGGCCATGCGCATCGGTGAGAAACGCCTCGGTGCGGTCGCCGGTCCATTTCACCGGGCGACGCACTTTCTTCGACGCCCACAGTGCGACCATTTCTTCGGGATAGATGAAGATCTTCGACCCGAAGCCGCCGCCGACGTCCGGGGCGATCACGCGCAGCTTGTGTTCCTGTGCCACGTTATAGAACGCCGACAGCACGAGCCGCGCCACATGCGGATTTTGCGATGTCGTATGGAGCGTGAAGTGCTCTTCAGCTTCGTCATATTCCGCGACGGCTGCGCGCGGCTCCATCGCATTCGGCACCAGCCGGTTATTGGTCAGGTCCAGCGAAACGACATTGGCGGCCTTGCTGAAGGCGTCATTGGTCAGCTTCTCGTCGCCGATCGCCCAGTCATAGACCACATTGCCCGGCGCTTCCGGATGCAGTTGCGGCGCGCCCGAGGCGAGCGCTGCGGTCATGCTGCTGACGGCAGGGAGTTCTTCATAAGTCACGACCACGGCCTCGGCCGCATCCTTCGCCTGGTTCTTGGTCTCGGCGATCACCACGGCGACTGCCTGACCGACGAAGCGCACGGTGTCCGGCGCCATCGCCGGCCATGCGCCCATCTTCATGGGTGTGCCGTCCTTGGAGGACACCGCCCAGCCGCAGATCAGATTGCCGATCTTGTCGTCCACCAGTTGCTGTGCAGTGAGCACATCGACCACGCCCGGCATATCCTTGGCGGCGGAGGCGTCGATGCCCTTCACTTTCGCATGGGCATGCGGACTGCGGATGAAATGCGCGTGGGTGAGGCCGACGATCTTGACGTCGTCGACATAGCGGCCGCGGCCGGTGATGAATCGCTTGTCTTCCTTGCGCGCAACGCGTGCGCCGATGCCTTCAACGCCCATCTCATGGGTCTCCCTGCCGGAGTTTTTGATTGTCCGCGCTTTCCATCGAAAGGCGCGGTTGGCTCAGCTCAGATCAATGCGCCGCGGCTCATTCAGCCGCTTGCGCAACCTTCATGCGTCCGGCGGCGTCGAGCACCGATTTGACGATGTTGTGGTAGCCGGTGCAGCGGCAGATATTGCCTTCGAGCTCGTGGCGCACCGTCTCTTCATCGAGATCGCCCGCGTGGCGATTCACGATGTCGATCGCCGACATGATCATGCCCGGCGTGCAGTAGCCGCATTGCAGGCCGTGATTGTCGCGGAACGCCGCCTGCATCGGATGCAGCTGGTCGCCCTTGGCAATGCCTTCAATGGTGGTGACATTGGCACCGTCGATCTGACCGACCAGCGTGGTGCAGGATTTCACGGCCTTGCCGTCGATATGCACGATGCAGGCGCCGCACTGGCTGGTATCGCAGCCCACATGGGTCCCGGTCAGGTTGAGATTTTCGCGGAGTAGGTGGACGAGAAGGGTTCTGTCTTCGACCGTGGCAGAGACAGATTTGCCATTGACCGTCAGTTTCACTGTGGACACGCAGACCTCCCGGTATTTTTTAATTATTCCAATTAGAAGCGCGGTCCGGAAAGTTTGCAACTGGGAATTTGGTGGAGTGGTTCTTCCCCTCTCCCCCAGCGCGGCGAAGCCGCGCGCCGCGGGAGAGGGTGGATCGACCGCGCAAGCGGTCGAGACGGGAGAGGGTGCCAGGAGCACTGTGCGTTGCTGTTACCCCTCTCCCGCCTTCGCTTCGCTCAGGCACCCTCTCCCGCAAGGGGAGAGGGGAAGTAAGCAACGCGCGTATCCCTCCTGCAAATTTGTGCCTTCATATCCGCAGGCTGCGATGCTCTAGTCGCGGCGCAATAAATGCCGCAAGCGATTGCGGACAATAACAATTCCGCGACGAGGAGTTTTTGGGAGTGATCGACAAGCGCGTAGCCAGCGCGGCCGAGGCCGTGGCTGGGGTGAAGGATGGGGCGGTCGTCCTGGTGGCCGGGTTCGGTACTGTCGGCATTGCCGATGATCTGCTGGAGGCGTTGCACGAGCAGGGTGCGACCAATCTCACCATCGTCCACAACAATGCCGGCAATGGCGACACTGGTTTGGCCCGGCTGATCAATTCCGGTCGCGTCGCCAAGGTGATTTGCTCCTATCCGCGCTCCGGCGACTACAGCGCTTTCCTGAATGCCTATCGTGCCAAGACGCTGGAACTCGAACTGGTGCCGCAGGGCATCATCAGCGAGCGCATGCATGCGCATGCCGCGGGGCTCGGCGGCTTCTTCTCGCCGGTCACGGCGCATACGAAACTTGCCGAGGGCAAGGAGACCCGCGAGATCGACGGCGTGCTGTATGTGTTCGAGAAGCCGCTGAAGGGCGACATTGCACTGCTGCGCGCCAAGAAGGCGGATCGCTGGGGCAACCTCGTCTATGACCAGTCGGCGCGTAACTTCAATCCGATCATGGCCATGGCTGCCGATCTCAGCGTCGTGCAGGTCAATGAAATGGTCGAACTCGGCAGTCTCGATCCGGAAGCGGTGGTGACGCCGAGCATTTTCATCGATCGTGTGGTGGTAGTGGGAGCAAAGGCATGACGTCGTCTGATAAGACTGCAACATACAAGCCGCTCAATCGCGACCAGATGGCCTGGCGCGCCGCGCAGGACCTGCAGGAAGGCGCCTATGTCAATCTCGGCATCGGCATGCCGACGCGGGCGGCGAGCTACGTGCCCGATGGGCGCGAGGTGATCTTCCACAGCGAGAACGGCATTCTCGGTCTCGGGCCGAAGCCGGAGCCGGGCACCGAAGACGAGAACCTGATCGATGCCGGCAAGAACTACACGACGCTGATCAAGGGCGGCGTGTTCATGCACCACGCCGACGCGTTCCTGATGATCCGCGGCAAGCATCTCGATGTCAGCCTGCTCGGCGCCTTTGAAGTCTCGGAAGCCGGCGATCTCGCCAACTGGACCACGGAAGATCCGTCTTTTCCGCCCGGTGTCGGCGGCGCGATGGATCTGGCGGTCGGCGCCAAGGAAATCCGCGTGATCATGGATCATACCGACAAGGGCGGTAAGCCGCGTATCCTCAAGAAGTGCCGGCTGCCGCTCACGGCACCGGGCTGCGTCAAGCGCATCTACACCAATCTGGCGGTCATTGACGTCACGGAGCAGGGCCTGTTCGTGCGCGAGATGGTCGAGGGCATGACGCTGGAGCAGTTGCAGGCGCTCACCGAGCCCAAGCTGCAGCTCGCCAACAACTGGCAGTCGCTCACCCCGCCCGCAATGGCGGCGTAGTTGGCTCGTCATTCCGGGACAGGACGGACCGCGTAGCGGGCCGGCATGGGCCCGGAATCTTGAGCTGCTTTGCACAACATGTCGAGATTCCGGGTTCGGTCCCGCCGCCTACGGCGTCGGCCCGCCCCGGAATGACAGTCCTGTTCGCCTGCCGCGCAACCTCCAGAAGTTCCGGTATCCGTTTACTCGTCCTTAGCCAATGTGCCGTAGGTTTGGGCATCGGCTTTGCGCGCGCTTGCGCGCGATGACCGGGATGTTGGGAGTGATGAACGGGGGCCCCACGTGGCAACGACGACGCTTGTCCGGAAGAAGCCGGCTTCTTTTAAGTTTCCTGCCCTCAGGTTCCGCGCCAAGGTGACGCTGGGCTTTGCGGCCGTGCTCGCCATATCCGCGCTCAGCATGGTGCTCGCTTATGTCGGCTTCGAGCGCATCTCGGCCGGCGTCGTGTCGTATCGCACCAGCGTTGCGGAGTCCGGTCTGGCCCGCAATATCGACCGCGAACTGACCTCCTATCAGGCGCTGACGCGCTATTACGTCCTCACCAGCAATGAAGCGGACGCCAAGGCAGCGAAGGCTGCGGAAACCAGTCTGAAGGACGCCATCGACCAGTCGATGAAGGTGACCAAGGACTCCGCGCGGCTCGACAAGATCACCAAACTGTCCCGCGAATTCATTACGTTCACCAAGGTGTTCGCCGACATTCTCACCGTCAAGGGACAAAACGACACCATCGCGTCGACCCAGTTGTCGCGCACCAGCCTGATGCTGCGTAACAAGATCGATGATCTCGGCGACACCGCGACCATGGCCGGCCTTGCTTCCGTGCAGGATCAGGTCAAGGAAATCACCACCCAGTTCATCACCGCGACCTCGCTCGTGAACACCTATATCGGCAAGGCCGAGGACAAGACCTCGAATGCCGCGACGGCCCGCATCAAGTTCCTGCAGAATTCGTTTGCGACGATCTATGCCAATGACGACAAGATCAACAACAAGGTGAAGGAGATCACCGCGGAGACGAAGCTCTACGCCGATGCTTTCGTCAAGTTCGTCGAGAACACCAAGAAGGTCGACGGTCTCGTTCAGGAAATGTCGGAGACGGCGGGAGCGATCACCAAGCTGTCGACGGCGATGAAGGGGGATCTGCTGTCCGATCAGCAGCGTCTTGAAACCGAATCCGACACCACGATCCACGACACCGAGCGCCAGGTGATGGTGCTGGGCGTTGGCGGCTTCATCGTCGGTGCCATCCTTGCGCTGCTGCTGGGCCGTAGCATTGCCGGTCCGATGATTGCGATGTGCGCAGCGATGCGCAAGCTCGCAGCCGGCGACTTCGAAGTGGTGCTGCCGGGTCTTGGCCGCCGCGACGAACTCGGCGACATGGCGTCCGCCGTGGAAGAGTTCAAGGTACAGGCCATCGCAAAGGCCGAGCGGGATGCCGCGACTCAGGAAGAGCAAAGCCGCGAGGCCGGTGCGGCGCGCCGTGCCGAACTCATCCGCTTTGCTGACGATTTCGAGGCCGCCGTGGGCGCGATCGTCTCGAACGTGTCGGCATCGGCCGGGCAGCTGGAAACCGCAGCGGGCACGCTGACGCGCACCGCCGAGACCACCGAGGGATTGTCGAGCCGCGTCGCAGGCGCATCGGATCAGGCCTCCTCGAACATGCAGTCAGTGGCGACCGCGACCGAGGAGCTCTCGCTGTCGGTCAATGAAATCGGCCGCCAGGTGCAGACCTCCAGCAAGATCGCCGACAGTGCGGTCGTGCAAGCGCAGCAGACCGATGCCCGCATCGGCGAGTTGTCGCGCGCAGCGCAGCGCATCGGCGACGTCGTCGATCTCATCACGGCGATTGCCGAACAGACCAACCTTCTGGCGCTCAATGCGACCATCGAGGCTGCGCGTGCCGGAGATGCCGGCCGCGGCTTCGCGGTTGTGGCGTCCGAAGTGAAGTCGCTGGCCAGCCAGACCGCCAAGGCGACCGAGGAAATCTCGACTCAGATCGCGGGTATGCAGAGTGCGACGCAGGAGTCGGTGTCGGCGATCAAGCAGATCGGCAACACCATAGGCGAGATTTCCGGCATTGCCTCGGAGATCGCCAGCGCCGTCGAGCAACAGGGCGCTGCCACGCGCGAAATCGCGCAGAACGTTCAGCGCGTTGCCCACGGCACCCAGCAGGTCGCCGGCGATATCGTCGATGTGAATCGCGGTGCGACCGAAACCGGCGCTGCATCGGCTCAGGTGCTGAATTCGGCACAGACCCTGTCGAGCGAGAGCGCGCGGCTGCGGGCCGAGCTGGACCGGTTCATGGGGAATATCCGGGCGGCGTAAACGCGATGCCCGCACCTATAACTCCGTCATGCCCGGGCTTGTCCCGGGCATCCACGTCTTTGCGGTGCGTGAGAAGACGTGGATGGCCGAGACAAGCCCGGCCATGACAGCGTTTCAATAGTAGCGATGCTGCGTGCGGCTACTTCTTTTCAGCCATATAAGCCCGCCATCCGCCAAACGACGAGATGTCCCGCGCGCCTTCCGTCGCCTTGGCTTCCACCAGGAAGCCCTTGACGCTCGATCCGTCGCACAATGTCAGCGTGCCGATCGACATCGGCTGCGGAAGCGATGCTACGAATTTGCCGAAGGCCTCTGCCGACAAGGCCCAGACTTCGACGGCGATTTCCGCGCCCGTACCATCCGCGACGCGCAGCAGGCCGGGCTTCGCCGGCGTCGTGCCGTTGAGTGCAAAGAACTTATAGTCCGGCGCCGTCGTCGTGGCTTTCAGCAGGCGGCCGTTCAGCGCCGTCAATTCGCCGTTCAGCGCCATGCCGGAGAGATGCGCGCCGACGACCGCGATCGCGATTTCGCCGGCGGCGACTTCGGTTGAGAGCGGCGCGAGCGCCGGCTGCGGCAGGGCCCTGGCGCCGACCGGCAGCTTGGTATCGGCATGAAACACCCGCCCAATGCTGGCGAGCAGTGCGTCGTCGCCGCCCGGCGCCAGCAAAGTGATGCCGAACGGGATGCCGTCGGCACGCATCGCTGCGGGGATGGCGAGGCCGCAGAGGTCGAGCAGATTGACGAAGTTGGTATAGGTGCCGAGCCGCGAATTGAGCTCGATGGGATTGGCGAGCACCTGCGCCGTCGTATAGGCGGTCGGCGCCGTCGGCAGCACCAGCGCGTCGATAGCAGTGAAAGCCTGTTCGGCGACACGCTTCAGCTCCTGCAACTTGTAAAGGGCCGCAAACGTATCGGTCGCGCTCTGGCGTGCACCGGCGATGGTGATCTCGCGCGTCACCGGATGAATTGCATCCGGCGCAGACGCCAGCAGGTCGCGGATCACCAGCAGGCGCTCGGCGACCCATGGTCCATCGTAAAGCAGCCGCGCGGTCTCATAGAACGGCTCGAGATCGAATTCGACCAACGTCGCGCCCAATGACGTCCAGCGCTTCAGCGCGTCCGCATAGGCTTTCTCCGAGGCCTTGTCGCCGAAGAAGATCAGCTGCCCGTTGCGCGGCACGCCGAGCCTGAGGCCCTTCGGAAACGCGGTGAGCGAACCCGGCACCCGCTTGCGCGAATAGGGATCATGCGCGTCGTAGCCGCCCATCACATCGAGCGCGGCAACAGCATCGTCCACCGTGAGTGTGAAGATCGACACGCAATCCAGCGTGCGGCAGGCCGGCACGACGCCGGCCGTCGGTATCAGGCCAAGGCTGGGCTTGAGGCCCACGATATTGTTGAGCATCGCGGGCACGCGGCCGGAGCCCGCAGTGTCTGTCCCCAGCGTCAGCGGTACGAGGCCTGCAGACACGGCAACGGCAGAGCCGGAGCTCGATCCGCCGGGCACGAGATCGTCGCGGATCGCGTTCTTGGGAATGCCATAGGGCGAGCGCACGCCGACGAGGCCAGTCGCGAACTGGTCGAGATTGGTCTTGCCGATGATGATCGCACCCGCCGCGCGCAGCCGCGCCACGGCGCTGGCATCGCGCGTTGCGTTATAGGCGAAAGCGGGACAGGCGGCGGTGGTCGGCAAACCGGCGACGTCGATATTGTCCTTCACGCCGACCGGCACGCCATAGAGTGGGAGCGTCGCGGGATCCTTCGCAGCGAGCGCCTCGGCTTCGGCGATCGCTTCGGCCTCAACGCGGAGCGTGATGAAGATCGCCGTGTCACCGCGGTCGCGGATGCGCTGATAGCTGCGGGCGACCGTCTGTGCGGGCGTCACGGTGCCGGCGCGATGGGCGGCGACGATGGCGGCGATCGTTTCGGGAACGGACTCACTCACGATGCGAACCTGCTGCGGATGGCACGGGTGTGCCACCCGCAGGTTGAGACGATGTTATTCAGCAGGCACGGCAAGTGGCGGCTCCGATTGCGGGACAGAAGACAGGTTGGTTGCGCCGAACTTGTCCGCGGCGAAGAGCCCGGCTGCAACAAGAGCATAAGCGAGAGCGACGCCGGGCGTCACCCCCAATCCGCCGCCGATCCCGATCGCCTCACCATGCATGAAGCCGAAATAGGTCAGCACCGCGCCGGCCAGGGCGAAGGCCGATGCGTTGAGGAATTTGCGTTCGATGACGAACACTGCGATGGCGCCGAGCACGAGGCCGACCAGGATCGAGCCGCCGCCCATGACTTCGAGGCCGTGGAACAGCACGCCGTTCTGGCCCATCTTGGCGATGAATTCGGGTGAATGGATCGCGCCGAAATTCATGCCGGCGGCGCCGAGTGCGCCAGACAGCAGCACCGTGGCCCAGGCCGCAAGATGCGGCGTGAGTGCAAGCGCGATGGCTGGCGCGTGTTCGCGCGGCGTGGTCTCGAACGCCTGCGCACAGATCAGCATGCCGATATAGAGCAGGATCGGCGAGATCGCGACCACAGGGATAACGGCCAGCATCAGCGAGATGACGCCGAACCATGACAACACGATCACCATCAGGCCGGTCGCTGCCGAGTAGCCGATCCGGCCGCCCATCGCCTTCCAGCCGGGATGGCCGATATAGACCGCGTTGATGAACGGGTTGCCCATCAGGCAGCCGATCAGCGAGACGACGCCGTCGGCGGTCAGCACGCGGGTGGTCGGATATTCGTCGCCGGCAGCTTCCGCGCTTTCGACGTTGTCCATCGCCTCGACCAGATCGTAGATGCCATAGGGAATGGCGGTGACCAGGATGATGCCGAGGAACTGGAATCCCGAGAACACGTGGTCGAAGGCCGGCAGTGGCACCGAGAAGCCGAAATTGGTGAAGGCTGCTTTCACCCCGGCGACGCTGACGCCGCCGATGCCGACACCGAACAGGTTCGAGCCCCATGCGATCACCATGCCGACGCCGATCGCGACGAGGCCTGCCGGAATCCCCTTGGGATATTTATAGCCGCCGAACCAGCTCAGCATGATGATGGCAAAACATGTGAGGCCGATCACCGGCGTCATGAACATTTCCAGCGCCGGGCGCATCGCGATGAAAGCGATGGAGACGCCGGCCAGCGTGCCCAAGAGCGCGGCGCGCGGTGTTACCTTGCGGATCCAGGGCGCGAGGAAGCCGCCGATCATCAGGATGAAGCTCTGGAAGAACACCCAGACGAGGCCGGCTTCCCAGCCCTTGATGGGATCGCCCGTCGTGATCGAGATCGGCAGCATGATCACGAAGGTGACGATGAACATATGCGGCACGCTGATGCCCGAGGGCAGCGCGCAGACATCGCTGCGGCCGGTCTTCTGCGCCAGTTTGTAGGCGAGCCAGGCGTAGTACATCGTCGACAAGCACATCATCAGGCCCATGGCCGGCAGGATGCGGCCGAACACGATGTTGTCAGGCATTTTCAGGACGAAGCGCAGCAGGCCGGTCAGCACCAGCATGTTGACGAGAATATTGGTGCCGAAGCCGAAAAACGCATTCCAGTCGCCCGGTGTCCATAGAGCGGGCTTGAAGTCGGATTTGCCGGCAGAATCTTTAGAAAACGTCCCCGCGGTCGTGCTCATCGTGATGCTCCTGCTGCAAGTTTGTTGGAAGTCTCCGGTGCATGTTCAGAACGTGTGATGGCGTCGAGAATGGCGGCGGAGTCGGCGACCCAGCCGAAGATGCCGCCCTGGGCCTTGATCATCTTCAGGCCCATCTCGTGGAATTCGGGGAAGTAGGATGCGCAGCCATCCGCGATGACGATGCAGCGATAGCCGCGGTCGTTGGCTTCGCGCACGGTGGTGTTGACGCAGACCTCCGTGGTGACACCGCAGACCAGCAGCGTGTCGATGTCGCGCGCCTTGAGATCGGCGCCGAGCGTCGTGGCGTAGAATGCGCCCTTGCCGGGCTTGTCGATGACGATCTCGCCTTCGACGGGATAGAGTGCGGGAATGATGTCGTGACCGGCCTCGCCGCGAATGAGGATGCGTCCCATCGGACCGGGATCGCCGATCCGCAGGCTCGGCGCGCCGCGCTCGATCTTGGCGGGCGGCGCGTCGGACAGATCGGGCAGGTGCCCCTCACGGGTGTGCACCACCATCATTCCGGTTTCGCGGGCGGCTTTCAGGACCGCGGCGATCGGGGCGACGGCGCTGGCGAGTTGCGACACGTCGTTGCCGAGCGTCTCGCCGAAGCCGCCGGGCTCCATGAAATCGCGCTGCATGTCGATGATGACGAGCGCTGTCGTGCCCCATTCGACCGCGATCGGGCCGGGTTCAGCAAGGACCGTCGTTGTATGCAGTGAGTCCGCCATTGCCGTGTACTCCCCGAGGCATGGATGTCTCAGAGGTTAACAAAGCAAGCAGCGTGCCATTGTGTACAACTGCGACGGTTGAATGGTTCAAGAGATTATATTTATATAAATCAGATGGTTATTTCAGAATAGCTTTGCGGCCTAAATGTCGTTCGCAGGCTGGACGCTGGTTAATTGCTTAGTTTATAGCCGGGGCTGATAGATCGGCAGCGATCGCGCGTCATTGCAGCCCGAGGGCCGCAATGACGTGGCGTGCGTGACCTCAATCCCAGCCGTCGCCCTTGATGCCTGGATTCGCATAGACGATGCCACCGTCCACCGCGATGGTCGCGCCGACCACGTAATCGCCGGCGCGCGAAGCGAGATAGATCGCGGCGCCCGCCATGTCCTCGTCGGTGCCGATCCGGCCGGCGGGCACGCGGGTCGCTACTTCATCGGCATTGTCGCGTGCAGCCTTGTTCATGTCGGACTGGAACGGGCCCGGCGCGATGGCCGTCACGACCACATGGTCCTTGATCAGTCTCACGGCCATGCGGCGCGTCAGGTGGATCAGGCCGGATTTGCTGGCGGCGTAGGAGTAGGTCTCCATCGGATTGACGAAGATGCCGTCGATGGAAGCGATGTTGATGACCTTGGCGGGCTTGTCCGCGCTGGCTGCTGCACGCAGCGGCCCGGCCAGCGCCTTGGTCAGAAAGAACGGCGTCTTGACGTTCAGCGTCATCACCTTGTCCCAGCCGCTCTCCGGAAATTCATCGAAGTCTGCGCCCCAGGCGGCGCCCGCATTGTTGACGAGAATGTCGAGCTTGGGTTCGCGCTTCTTGATTTCGGCAGCCAGCATCTCGATGCCGGCCATGGTCGAGATGTCGATCGGGAGTGCGATGCATTCACCGGCATATTGCGCGGAGAGTTCTTTCGCGGTGGCTTCGCACGGCCCGGCCTTGCGCGCGGTGATGTAGACCTTCGCCGCGCCCTGGCTGAGAAATCCTGCCGCGATCATCTTGCCGATGCCGCGCGAACCGCCGGTGACGAGTGCAATGCGGCCATCGAGCGAAAACAGATTGGTGAACATGACGCCTCCCGCTTGTTTTGTCGTTGGACCGATTGTGTGCGGCGGCGGGCAAGGGGAGTCAACAAGGCGAGTCAACAAGCGCTGCTGCAGTTGACCCAGATCAAGGCCGGAACCGGCGGCCGGCGTAGGCTTCTCGCGTTGGTTCGTCCAGCAAACGGACCTCAACCCAACGGGAGAGTGTCATGAGAGCCCATCAAATTATGACCCGCAAGCTCGTCACCGTGTCGCCGGACGCGTCGATCAGCGAAGCTGCGCGGCTGATGATCGATTATCACGTCAGCGGATTGCCTGTGGTGGATGCGGCCGGCAAGCTGGTCGGCATTGTGACCGAGCGGGACTTCCTGCGTCGGCACGAGGTCGGCACGCAGCGCAGGCGTCCGCGCTGGCTCGAATTCGTGCGTGGCCCCAGCCTGCAGGCCATCGATTATGTCCGCGAAGCCGGCCGCAAGGTGCACGAGATCATGACCCGCGAGGTCCGCACGGTGTCCGAGGAGACTGGTCTGGCCGATATCGTCGACGTGATGGAGAAGTATCACATCAAGCGCGTGCCGGTGGTGCAGGGCGACAGGCTCGTGGGTATCGTCAGCCGGCAGAATTTCGTCGAAGCCATCGCCGATGTCATGCACGATGTCTCCGATGTCGGGTCGAGTGATGCGTTGATCCGCCGCCGCATCGTCGCTGTGCTCAGGCATAACGAATGGACACCATTCGGCCTCGACGTCCGGGTGAAGGATGGCGTCGTGGACATCGACGGCTTCATCACGGACGAGAATGTCCGTCGGGCGATTGTCGTGGCTGCTGAAAATGTGACTGGCGTAACCCGCGTCAACGAGCATCTGTGCTGGGTCGATCCGATGTCGGGTGTGTATTTTCCGCCGGATGCCGATCTGCCGCAAAAGTCGGTTTGATCCGGCGCGGGACGCAAGACTTCAACAAGGCTGCAGTTCGCCTGCAGCGGGCCAGACTATCCGACGCCGCCGCGCTGGAAGCCGTTCCACATCGCGGTGGCCGCGCCGGAGGTCAGCACCGGCAGATAGCGGGTGTCCTGATAGTTGCCGTTCAGCGAGACCCGCGGCAGCGCTGTGAGCTGCGAGGAGTTGTCCGAGGCGATCACGCCGGGGCGCGTCGTCACGGCTGTCTCGAAGCCGGCGCTTTTCGCCAATGCGAATTCCCGTGTGCCCGCGGCGCAGCGGTCGCCATAGGGATAGGCAAGATGCACGGCCGGGCGCTGCAGAACGTTTTCGATATCGGTGCGGCTGGCTGACAGCTCATGCACGACCATCGCTTCGGTCTGTTTGGCGAGATTGCAGTGGCTTACGGTATGCGCGCCGATTGTCACCAGCGGATCGGCGGCGAAAGGTTTGAGTTCGTCCCACGACATGCACAGCTCGCGGCTGACCGCGTCTTCGTCGATGCCATGCGCGGCGCAGAGTGCGCTGACCTCGCGGCGGATATCCGCTTCTTCCGGCAATCCGCGCAGCCAGCCATGCAGGCGGTCGAACGCCATGTCCTTGCCGGCGAGAGTCGATGTGTCCAGGCGCACCATCTGTCCGTCGATCGGGGCCTCGATCACATCGGCCCTGGCAACGACGCGCTCCAGCGCCACCCACCACAGCCGGCCTGTGCCGGAGGCGAAGTCGCTGGTGACATAGACTGTGAAGGGAGCGTCGAAATCCCGCATCGCGGGCAATGCATGGTCGCGGTTGTCGCGATAGCCGTCGTCGCAGGTGAAACAGGCGAAGCGGCGCGAGAAATCCCGTTCCGTCAGCCGCCGCTGCACTTCATCGGGCGTCACGATATCGACGCCGGTTGCGCGCAGATAAGCGAGGGTGGCGCGCAGGAAATCCGGCGTGATCTCGAGGTGACGGTTGGGCTGGAACGGACCGGCATGCGCAGGGCGCACATGGTGCAGCATGAAAATGGTGCCCACGCCGCCGAAGATCGGTCGCAACACGCGGTGGGCGCCGCTGAAATACAGCGCATCCAGGCCGGCACGAATAATCGTGTTGCGAATCTGCTTCATCGTATGACCGAGCAATTGATGCTACCCACGGAAATGATCAGAAACGATTGAATAAAGCGTTATTCGAATACCCGCGGCGACGCCAGAGGTTTGCCTTGATTTCAATTTGACAGTCCCGCAAGGGTTTGTTTTCTCTCTGTTTCCAGACCCGCAGGACGTCGAATGCACGGATTTTACAGGTGGAGTGCCAAATGGTGGCCCGGGCTCATCCCGCTTGCCATCCTTTGGGCGGTTGCTGCCTGGGTTAGCACGATTCCGCTTGAAACGGATTTAACGGCGCACAGCACTGCGGCGCTGAAAAACACGATCCTCGACAAGAGCCAGATCACGGTTGCCGGGCGTGACGTCTCGTTTTCTGCCGAAGCATTTTCCGAAGATGGTCGCCGCAGCGCGGTCTCGTCGGTCGAGGCCACGCCGGGCGTTCGCCTGGTCAATGACGAAACCCGTCTCGTCGCGGAAGCCAAGCCGTTCGTCTGGGTCGCGGAGCGCGACAATGTCCGCGTCACGCTGTGGGGGACCGCGCCATTGCCGGCCAGCAAGGCGCGAATTGTGGAAGCGGCCCGCGCCGCACTCAGCGGAACCGAGGTCTCCGACCGTATGGGTCTGAAGCGCGGCGCGCCGCCGCGGTTCGATGCCGCAGCTGTGCTGTTGCTCGATCAGGTCGCCAAGCTGAAAGAGGGCAAGGCGGTGATTTCGGATACTAATATCAGCCTCTCCGGCATGGCGCGCGATCTCGGTGGCCGCGAAGCCATTGCGGCCGCGCTGAAGAATCTGCCGGAAGGCTTCACAGTCGCGGCCAATGACGTCAAGGCGCCGCCCTATGTGTTCCAGGCCAACAAGGACCCGGTGACGAATACGCTGACGCTGAGCGGCTATGTCCCGGACAACACCATCCATGCCGCGCTGGCGTCGGCTGCCGGACGCAAGTTCGGCAATGAGAAGATCGTCGATAACCTGAAGGCCAGCATCGGCGCGCCCGGAGGTTTTGCCGCAGCGGTGACGACGGCGCTGGGTGCGCTGTCGCGGCTGTCGACGGGGACCCTGGTGGTGTCCGACCGCGAGGTGAAGCTGTCAGGTGACGCGCTCTACGAAGTGGCCGCGGACCAGATCCGCGCAAGTCTGGCGCGCGAGCTCCCGCAGGGTTGGCAGGCCAAGGCCGAAGTCTCGGTGAAGCCCGCCGCGGCGCCGGTCGATGCCAGCGTGTGCCAGCAGCTCTTTGCGCAGAACCTGACCAAGGGCCGCATCCGGTTCGAGCCCTCCAGCGCCAGCATCAATGTGGATTCCGCGGGCTTGCTCGATCGCCTCGTGGAAATCGCCATGCGCTGTCCCAATGTCCGGGTCGAGATCGCCGGTCACACTGACGGCGATGGCGACGCGGCGTTCAATCAGTCGCTGTCGGAAAAGCGTGCGCTCGCCGTCGAAGAATATCTCGTGAAGGCCGGCCTGCCGGCGGACCGTTTCTCCACCATCGGCTACGGCAGCACCCAACCCATCGCCACCAACGATACCGACGAAGGCAAGCTGCAGAATCGCCGGATCGAATTCGTCGTGAGGCAAGCGCCATGACCTATCTCGCGATGTTTCACTGGGGCTGGCTGCTCGGGGCGTTCCTGATCGGCTTCTGCATGGGCTGGATCGCCGTGGTCTATCGCGGGCGTTCGGTGTCGCGGGTCTGGATCCAGCGCCTGTCGGTGCTCGCCGCGGTCATCGTCGGCATCGCGATTGCCAAGGTCGTGCCCGGCCGCTTCGGCTACTGGCTCGATCTCGGCCTCGCATTGTTCGGCTTCTATCTCGTCGGCTGCGCCATTGGGTCGTGGCTGCGCGACATCGTGGTGGTCAGGCAGCAGGCCCGCGTGACCTGAGGTCTGCGGCGCATGTTGCTGCCGTCTTTTTTATCAACGTCTCGCCGCCAAATCGGCGGCATGAGGTCACGAAAGCCTCATTGTCACGTGAGACGCGTCACGACGTCGGCATTTTGCCGCAGCGAATGCGCCCGAGAGGCTGGTGGTTTGTTAGGACTGACCTAATATACTGATGTGGCTTGTTTTTATTCACAGTCGGCGAATTCCACTTTGCCGCAAAACGCGCTACGACGGTTGTGCCGGAGACAACTGATGTGGCGGTTCCGCCGAGGCTAGTCTGACTTCCTGGTCCAGATCTCTCTGGTCAGGGGATCGCATTCGAGGTTGAGATGCTGGAAGCAATACGCAGGGCGATCTCGTTTCTGCGCGAGAAGCAAATCCTGCACAAGCTCGGTGTCTTGATCAGCGTCGCGGTGATCGGCATCGCCTGCTACATGCTGTATCACAAGCTGCGCAACATCGACGCTGCTGCCGTTTTCCGGGCGATGACCGAGACCGAGCCGCGGCTGATCATGTTGTCGGCGCTGTCGGTCGCCGCCGGCTATTTCACGCTGACATTCTATGACTGGTTCGCCGTGCGCACGATCGGTCGCCGCGACGTGCCGTACCGGATCAACGCGCTGGCGGCCTTCACCAGCTATTCCATCGGCCACAATGTCGGCGCCAGCGTCTTCACCGGCGGCGCGGTGCGCTATCGCATCTATTCGGCCTGGGACCTCAGCGCGGTCGATGTCGCCAAGATCGTCTTTCTCGCCGGCCTGACCTTCTGGCTCGGCAATCTCGCGGTGCTCGGCATGGGCATCGCCTATCACCCGGAGGCGGCCAGCGCGATCAACCAGGTGCCGCCATGGATGAACCGCATCCTGGCCTATATCATCCTCGCCGGCCTCGTCGGCTATGTGGTCTGGGTCTGGATGAAGCCGCGCAGCGTCGGCCGCGGCCCATGGTCGGTGGTACTGCCGGGTGGCCCGCTCACCTTGCTGCAGATTACCATCGGCATCATCGATCTCGGTTTCTGCGCGCTGGCGATGTACATGCTGGTGCCCGCCGAGCCTGACGTCGGTTTCGTCGTGGTGGCGGTGGTGTTCGTCTCGGCCACCTTGTTGGGTTTCGCCAGCCATTCGCCCGGCGGTCTTGGCGTGTTCGACGCCGCCATGCTGGTTGGCCTCGAAATGATGGATCAGGAAAAGCTGCTGGCTGGCATGCTGCTGTTCAGGGTGCTTTATTACCTCGCGCCGTTCTTTATATCAGTCATGTTACTGACGCTTCGCGAGCTTATTATCGGTTCGCGATCGAAAAAGCTGCAGGCGGTCGCGGCGGACGCCAAGCCCGGCGTCGGCCACCCGCTCAAGGAACATGGTCGCTCCGGCGCCTGATATACGTTCGCATTCGCAGCAGGAAGAGATCCGGTTCAGATGGCCATTGAAGCTTCTCCATCGACCATGTTTTCGCCGTGGCCAGATCGGCTGCGGCATTCCGCGATCATCCTGCTGGCCGCCGGCCTGGCCTTGGCCGCATTGGTGTTTTTCGGCGAGCTGTCACCGCTGCGCGCGGGCATCGTGTTCGTCTGCATCGCCGGCGCGGCGCTGGTGCCGTGGCGGCTGCATGACGTGGTGACGGCGCGCGACGAGGCGCTGGCCGCCAATCCTGTCGAGGCGCCCGCGGTGCGCGCCATCATTGCCGGCATTCCCGATCCCGCCGTGCTGCTCGACCGTGCCGGCCGCGTCATCCATCTCAATGCCGCAGCGGCGCAGCTTGCGCCGGCACTCCGCAAGAACGAACTGGCGCAATTCGCGCTGCGTTCGCCGGAAATCATCACCGCCTTGCGCGAGTCCATCGCCACCACCGAGCCGCGCCGCGCGACCTATCTCGATCATGTCCCGGTCGATCGTTGGATGGAACTGATGATCACGCCGGTGCCGGTTCCGACCGCCTTTGGCGGCACCGACACCTGCATGCTGATGACGTTCCACGACCAGACGCCGCTGCGCCGTGTCGAGGAAATGCGTGCCGACTTCGTCGCCAATGCCAGCCACGAGCTGCGCACGCCGCTGGCGGCGCTGTCCGGCTTCATCGACACGTTGCAGGGGCCGGCCAAGGACGACGCCAAGGCGCGTGAGCGCTTTCTCGGCATCATGCATGCGCAGGCGACCCGCATGGCACGGCTGATCGACGATCTGCTGTCGCTGTCACGCGTCGAACTGTCGGCGCATGTGCGGCCGGATACGCTGGTGGATATTCTCCCCATTATCCGTCAGGTCGGCGATGGGCTGGAGCCGCTCGCCAACGAGCGCAACGTCAGGATCGAAATGGCGCTGCCGGAGACGCCGGTGTCCATCGCTGGCGATCGCGAGGAATTGCTGAGGCTGTTCGAGAACCTGATCGAGAACGCGCTGAAATACGGCGCATCCGGCGGCAAGGTGGACGTATCGTTGACCACGGAGTCGACCTCGGAGGGGGTGCCGGAAATCCGCGTCGCCGTGCGGGACTATGGCCCGGGCATCGCCCCCGAGCATCTGCCGCGTCTGACCGAACGTTTCTATCGGGTCGATGTTGGCGACAGCCGCGCACAAGGCGGTACGGGCCTCGGCCTCTCGCTGGTGAAGCACATCCTGAACCGGCACCGCGGCCGGCTGCTGATCGAAAGCGTGCCGAAGAACGGCGCGACTTTTACCGCTGCCTTTCCGCAAGTGAAGACGCCGCCGGCGCCTCCCGCCTCCGCGGCGTCCTGACGCCTTAAACTCCCTTCGTTCTCCTGCGCCCATAGCGACCGCCCTCGGGCGGTCGGGCATCGCTGGCTTCGCTCAGGCAGTCAAAAAAAGCCCTGGCGGGTGGTGCGGCATTGCGTCCGATCCGCCCTCAATATCGTGCCCGCCGCTGTCATACGCGCGCATGCGCGCGAGGCCGGATTCCGCGTGCTGAAACATATTGTTAACCGCTGTGACGGCGGATTTTGACGGCTTGGCATGACCCTTATGGCAGGGCATTTTCGATGTCATTTGCACGGTAAAATTATCCGTGGAGGCAGAAAAACAAAGCATTTACAGAGGCTTGGTGTCGTCATCCAAGTGTCACGGAACTATCATAAAAGCACAATCGACCACCCCTAAACGGGCGGCGTGAGCACAACTGGCGCATCCGGCGCGGTCGCTCACGAGATTGGAGACATCCCATGAAATTCCTCAAAGCGATCGTCGCTGCCGGCCTCGTTGCCGCCTCGACCTCGGCATTTGCCGCCGACATCACGGGTGCCGGCGCAACCTTCCCGTTCCCGGTCTATTCGAAGTGGGCCGACGCCTACAAGAAAGAGACTGGCAATGGTTTGAACTACCAGTCGATTGGTTCGGGCGCCGGCATCAAGCAGATCCAGGCAAAGACCGTGACCTTCGGCGCCACCGACGCGCCGCTCAAGGCTGAGCAGCTCGAAAAGGACGGCCTGGTTCAGTGGCCGATGGTGATGGGCGCGATCGTTCCCGTCGTGAATCTCGAAGGCATCGCCTCGGGCGAGCTGGTTCTCTCCGGCGAAGTGCTCGGCGACATCTATCTCGGCAAGGTCACCAAGTGGGACGACGCTGCCATCGCCAAGCTGAACCCGAAGCTGAAGCTGCCCTCGGCCGCGATCACCGTCGTTCGCCGTTCGGACGGTTCGGGCACCACCTTCAACTTCACCGACTATCTGTCCAAGGCCTCGGCTGACTGGAAGACCAAGGTCGGCACCGGCACGGCTGTCGAGTGGCCGGTTGGCGTCGGCGCCAAGGGCAATGAAGGCGTTGCCGGCAATGTCGGTCAGACCAAGAACGCCATCGGTTACGTTGAATATGCTTACGCCAAGCAGAACAAGCTGACCTATGCCGGTCTGATCAACAAGGCTGGCAAGACCGTGCAGCCGACCATCGCTGCCTTCCAGGCCGCTGCGTCGAATGCCGATTGGGCCAAGGCTCCCGGCTATTACGTGATCCTCACCGACCAGCCGGGCGACGCGTCCTGGCCGATCACTGCCGCGACCTTCATCCTGATGCATAAGACTCCGGTCGATAAGGCTGCATCGGCTGAAGCCGTGAAGTTCTTCAAGTGGTCGTTCGAAAAGGGCGGCAAGATGGCTGAAGAGCTCGACTACATTCCGATGCCGGAACCCGTCGTCAAGCTGATCGAAAAGACCTGGTCGGCTGACATCAAGAGCTGATCGTGTGTGGGAGCGGAGGAGAGGGGCATCTCTCCTCCGCTTCATTCTCTCAAGTCCGATTTGAGCTCTCTAAAGACATCACGCCCTGATCGACCCGCGCGGGGCGCAGCGTTTCAGGTATAGTAACAATCACAGGGGACTGGCGTGGCAGACATGGCCGTACAGAGCTCATCGATGGAAGCAGCCGGGCCTTATGACCGCGCAAAGGCTTTGAGCGCCTTCAAGTTCGGGGATCAGGCGTTCTACTGGATCACGCGCATTTGCGCGATGTCCGTCCTGCTTATCCTCGGTGGCATCATTCTCTCCCTGATTGCCGGCGCCTGGCCGGCGATGAAGGAATTCGGTTTTGCGTTCCTGTGGACGCAGCGCTGGGCGCCATCCGCTGATCCGCCGGTGCTCGGTGCCGTCGGTCCGATCTATGGCACGCTGATCACCTCGGTGATCGCGATGGCTATCGCCATCCCGGTCGGTCTCGGCATCGCGATCTTCCTCACCGAACTGTGCCCGAACTGGCTACGCCGCCCGATCGGCATGGCGGTTGAGCTTCTCGCTGGCATTCCCTCAATCATCTACGGCATGTGGGGCTTCTTCGTGCTCGGCCCGTTCCTGGCCAATCACGTGCAGCCGTTCATGATCAATGCCTTCGAAGGCGTGCCGGTGCTCGGCGTGATTTTCGCCGGCCCGCCGTCCTATCTCTCGCTGTTCAACGCGTCGCTGATCCTCGCCATCATGGTGCTGCCCTTCATTACCTCGATCTCGGTCGACGTGTTCAAGACGGTGCCGCCGGTGCTCAAGGAAGCCGCTTACGGCGTCGGTTGCACCACCTGGGAAGTCGTCCGCAACGTCGTCATCCCCTACACCCGCGTCGGTGTCATCGGCGGCGTCATGCTGGCACTTGGCCGAGCGCTCGGTGAAACGATGGCGGTGACCTTCATCATCGGCAACTCGTTCCGCATCACAGGCTCGATCTTTGGCCCGGGCACAACGATCTCGGCGGCGATCGCCAGCGAGTTCGCGGAGAGTGACGGTCTGCATCAATCGGGCCTGATCCTGCTCGGTCTCCTGCTGTTCGTACTGACATTCTTCGTGCTCTCGGCAGCGCGTTTGATGCTGCTGCGTCTGGAAAAGAAGGCGGGCAACTAACATGAACCCGATTTACGCATCCCGCCGTCGCCACGATACGATCATCCGTCTGCTTTGCGTCGGTGCCGCTCTCTTTGGCGTTACCTGGCTCGCGCTGATCCTGTTCACGCTGTTCTACAACGGTCTCGCGGGCATCAGCCTGCAGATATTCACCCAGAACACGCCGCCGCCCGGCTCCATGGAAGGCGGCCTGCTCAATGCCATCGTCGGTTCGGTCATGATGACCGTCATCGGCGTCGGCATCGGCGCGCCGCTCGGCCTGTTTGCCGGCACCTATCTCGCGGAATACGGCAAGCACGACAAACTCACCTCGGTGATCCGCTTCATCAACGACGTGTTGTTGTCGGCCCCGTCCATCATCATCGGCCTGTTCGTTTATGGCGCGGTGGTGATTCCGATGGGCGGCTTCTCGGCTCTCGCCGGCTCGCTCGCGCTCGCCGTGATCGTGATCCCCGTCGTCGTCCGCACCACCGAGGACATGCTCGGCCTGGTGCCCAATCCGTTGCGTGAAGCGGCCTCGGCGCTTGGCCTGCCGCGCTCCCTGGTCATCAAGCGGATTGCCTATCGTGCAGCCCGTTCCGGTCTCATCACCGGCGTGCTGCTGGCGACCGCACGTGTCGCTGGCGAAACGGCGCCGCTGCTGTTCACCGCGCTGAGCAATCAGTTCTTCAGCCTCGATCTCACCAAGACGATGGCCAACCTGCCGGTGACCATCAACAACTTCGTGCAGAGCCCCTACGAGTACTGGAAGCAGCTCGCCTGGAGCGGTGCCCTGATCATCACCTTGACCGTACTTGCCCTTAACATTGGCGCGCGCATTCTCGGCGCCGAGAGGACAGCAAAATGAGTGAGCTTTCTGTGTCGTCTGGCGTTCCTTCCGTCTCGATGCCGCCGCCGTCGGCCCTGCAGGGCGAGACCCGTCCCAAGGTCACCGTGCGCGACCTGAACTTCTACTATGGCGAACACCACGCTCTGAAGAAGATCAACCTGACGCTGATGGCGAACCGCGTGACTGCGTTCATCGGCCCGTCGGGCTGCGGCAAGTCCACGCTGCTGCGCATCTTCAACCGCATGTATGATCTGTATCCCGGCCAGCGCGCCGAAGGTCAGCTCATGCTCGACAACCAGAACATTCTGGATCCGAAGCTGGACCTCAACCTGCTGCGCGCCCGCGTCGGCATGGTGTTCCAGAAGCCGACTCCGTTCCCGATGACGATCTACGAAAACATCGCCTTCGGTATCCGCCTCTATGAAAAGATCTCCAAGTCGGAGATGGACATCCGCGTCGAGAGGGCGCTGCGCGGCGGTGCACTCTGGAACGAGGTCAAGGACAAGCTCAACGCGTCGGGCCTCAGCCTGTCGGGCGGTCAGCAGCAGCGCCTGTGCATCGCGCGCACCATCGCGGTGCGGCCGGAAGTGATCCTGTTCGACGAGCCGTGCTCGGCGCTGGATCCGATCTCGACCGCGAAGATCGAGGAGCTGATCGACGAGTTGAAGGATCAATATACGATCGCGATCGTGACCCATAACATGCAGCAGGCTGCCCGCGTCTCCGACAGCACAGCCTTCATGTATCTCGGCGAGTTGATCGAGTTCGATCAGACCAACAAGATCTTCACGTCGCCGACCGATCGCCGCACCCAGGATTACATCACCGGCCGCTTCGGCTGACGCGACATATTCGCGGGAGGAATTTGAGATGGCTTTTGAACACACCACCAAGGCTTTCGACGACGATCTGCAGGAGCTGACCCGTCTCGTCGCCGAGATGGGTGGCCTCGCGGAACGGCAGATCGTCGAATCCGTCGATGCGCTGATCCGCCGGGACGTCGCGCTCGGTGCGCGCGTTGTCGCCACCGACTCCGAGATCGACCAGTTGCAGCGCACGATCGAGGAGCGCGCCGTGCTGACCATCGCCAAGCGCCAGCCGATGGCTGTCGATTTGCGCGAGATCGTCGGCGCGCTGCGCGTCGCCACCGATCTGGAACGCATCGGCGATCTCTCCAAGAATATCGGCAAGCGCGTCAATGCACTCGACAGCGACTTCCATCCGCTGAAGCTGATCCGCGGCCTCGAGCACATGACCGACCTCGTGACCACCCAGGTCAAGGCTGTGCTCGACGCCTATGCCGCACACGATCTGCCCGCTGCGATGACGGTGTGGAAGGGCGACGAGGAAATCGACGCGATCTGCACCTCGCTGTTCCGCGAACTCCTGACCTATATGATGGAAGACCCGCGTAACATTTCGTTCTGTATCCACCTGATGTTCTGCGCCAAGAATATCGAGCGGATCGGTGACCATGCCACCAATATTGCGGAAACCGTGTTCTACATGATCGAGGGCCAGCAGATCCTCGACAAGCGCCCGAAGGGCGACATGACCACATTCGCGAATACGCCGACGGTCTGAAGCATGATCCGGGAAAGTGGGAGCCAGTCTTCCGCAAGGATCATGATCTAAAGGCTTTTCGGACGTCACTGAGGATATTGACCATATGGCTGTGAATGCACGCATTCTGGTGGTGGAGGACGAGGAAGCCCTCACGACGCTTCTTCGCTACAACCTCGACGCCGAAGGCTATGATGTTGAAACCGTCGCTCGCGGCGACGATGCCGACACCCGCTTGAAGGAGCGGGTGCCGGATCTCGTGGTGCTCGACTGGATGCTGCCGGGCCTGTCCGGCATCGAACTGTGCCGCCGCCTGCGCGCACGGCCCGAAACCAAGGCATTGCCGATCATCATGCTGACGGCGCGTGGCGAAGAGAGCGAGCGCGTTCGCGGTCTCGCCACCGGTGCCGACGACTACATCGTCAAGCCGTTCTCCGTGCCGGAGCTCCTGGCCCGCGTGAAGGGCCTGCTCCGTCGTGCAGCTCCCGAGCGTCTCGCCACCGTCTTGGCG
Source organism: Tardiphaga robiniae (assembly GCF_013359755.1). GTDB lineage: Bacteria > Pseudomonadota > Alphaproteobacteria > Rhizobiales > Xanthobacteraceae > Tardiphaga > Tardiphaga robiniae. The sequence goes on from NZ_JABMCJ010000094.1 coordinate 793,545, forward strand.
TTTGGCGACATCGAACTCGACCGTGACAAGCGCCGCGTCGTGCGCTCAAGCCGTCCGATCGATCTCGGTCCGACCGAATATCGCCTGCTTGAGTTCTTCCTGGAACATCCGGGCCGCGTGTTCAGCCGCGAGCAGTTGCTCGACAGCGTCTGGGGCCGCGACATCTATATCGACGAGCGCACCGTCGACGTGCATATCGGCCGCCTGCGCAAGCTGCTCAACCCCGCCGGTGAGCCCGATCCGATCCGCACCGTGCGCGGCGCCGGCTACGCGCTGGATGACCGCTTCGACAAGGCGGCGGAGTAGGTATCTTCCTTCTCCCCGCAAGCGGGGAGAGGTTAGAAGCCCCAAACAAAAAAATGCCCGGCTCATCACCGGGCATTTTCTTTGGCTTGGATATCTTCCAGCTCAGCGCGTCGGCTTCGGCACCGCGCGGCGGCGGTCGCTTGCCGGCTGATAGGCGATGCGCGAGTGATGTGCGCAATAGGGGGCGCCGGCCAGGGCCTTGCCGCCGCAGAAATAGAAGTCCGCGCTCGACGGATCGCCGATCGGCCAATGGCAGGTGGCTTCGTTGAGTTCGACCAGCGACAGGCGCTGGCTGATCGGCACAATGTTGTCATAGGCGATCGGATCGGGCTCGGCCTCGATCTCGTAGTTATGGGCCAGCGCGGTGTTGCCGCGTGCCATCGGGCGGGCGACACGTACCATCTGCTGCGCCGGGCGCGCCTTGCGCTGCCGCGGAGCTGCCGAGGAGGGGCTCTTGGCACGGCCGGACAGGCCAAGGCGGTGAACCTTGCCGATCACGGCGTTGCGGGTCACGTTACCGAGTTCCGCAGCGATCTGGCTGGCGGAAAGGCCGCCTTCCCAGAGTTTCTTCAACTGTTCGACGCGATCGTCGGTCCATGTCATTACCGTCATCGCCGTTTTCCCTTCGTGAGCGCCGGCCTGACCGGGCAGCGCTGCGAGTTGAGACTTCAAAAATCCCTGCGGTCAGAATCCTTTAGCGCTCACCGGGCGCGAATTTCGCGTCCGGCTGTTACGCCGCACTGGATGTGTCAAAAGGATCTACCGCCGCACGAGATGTCGTATCCGACGAGGCAAAAGCTACAATATGCCGTGACTCGCGCGCAAGAGTCGGGCATGCCGCGTCCACATGCTTCTGCAAATAAAGCTGCAAAATCGGCTTTTTCTGCGACTCCGTGTGACTCGAAAGCCGCAGTGCGCGGTTGACAGTCTTCACAGCACACATAGAATAATGCCCACGTGCCGCCCGAGAAGGGCGGCACGTTTCGTTTCTAGGGTCCGTTGTTCGATTTCGCACAGTTGTCATCGACGCGGCCGCAGTCTTTTCGATCGGATCGGTTATGACCAGCAACGCAACGTCTTCGCCCCTCTCTCAGGCTCACTTGCTGCCTGTTTTCGCGCGTGCGGATGTCGCTTTCGAGCGCGGTGAAGGCGCGTGGCTGATTGGAACCGATGGCGAGCGCTATCTCGACTTCACCAGCGGCGTTGCCGTGAACGCGCTGGGCCATGCGCACCCACATATGGTCGCCGCATTGCAGGAGCAGGCCACCAAGCTCTGGCACATGTCGAACCTGTTCAAGAGCCCGGACGGCGAGCGCCTCGCCGCGCGGTTGTGCGAACAAAGCTTTGCCGACTTCGTGTTCTTCGCCAATTCGGGTGCGGAAGCGATGGAATGCGCGATCAAGGTGACCCGCCACTATCATTTCTCCAAGGGCCACCCCGAGCGCACGCGCATCATCACCTTTGAAGGCGCATTCCATGGCCGCACTCTCGGCACGCTGGCGGCGACCGGCGCTGCCAAATATCTCGAAGGCTACGGCACGCCGCTCGACGGCTTCGATCAGTTGCCGCTCGGCGATATCGAAGCCGTGAAGAAGGCGATCGGTCCGAACACCGCCGGCATTCTCATCGAGCCGCTGCAGGGTGAGGGTGGCGTGCGTGCGCCGAGCAACGCGTTCTTTGGCGCGCTGCGCGAACTCTGCGACAAGAACGGCATCCTGCTGATCTTCGACGAAGTGCAGACCGGCATGGGCCGCACCGGCGAGTTGTTCGCCTATCAGCGCATCGGCGTGACGCCGGATGTCATGTCGCTGGCCAAGGCGCTCGGCGGCGGTTTCCCCATCGGTGCGTGCCTCGTTACGGCGGAAGCGGCCGAAGGCATGGCGCCCGGCTCCCATGGTTCGACCTTCGGCGGCAATCCGCTGGCGGTCGCCGCGGCGAATTCCGTGCTCGATATCATGCTGAAGCCAGGCTTCTTCGACCATGTGAAGAAGATGTCGCTGTTGCTGAAACAGAAACTCGCGGGCGTGGTCGACGGCCATCCTGATGTGCTCAGCGAAGTGCGCGGCGAAGGTCTGCTGATCGGCCTCAAGGCTGTCGTGCCGGCCGGCGATCTCGTGGCCGCATTGCGTGACGCGAAGCTGCTGACGGTTGGCGCCGGCGACAATGTCGTGCGCTTCCTGCCGCCGCTGATCGTCAGCGAGGCCGAGATCGAGCAGGCCGTGCAGCGGCTGGAACAGGCCTGCGTGGCCCTCGGCTCATCCGCCAAGGCATCTGCAAAGACGCAGGGAGCCGCGTGATGAGCACGTCACCGCGGCACTTCCTCGATCTCACGGCCGTGCCGGCCAGCGAGTTGCGCAATATCATGAACGCGGCTGCCGCCATGAAGGCGAAGCTGAAAGGGCGGGATGGCTCGAATGCCGAGCCCGATCGTCCGCTCAAGAACAAGACGCTGGCGATGATCTTCGAGAAGCCCTCGACGCGCACCCGCGTGTCGTTCGAGGTCGGCATGCGCCAGCTCGGCGGCGAAGTCGTAATGCTCACCGGCGCCGAAATGCAGCTCGGTCGCGGCGAGACCATTGCCGACACCGCGCGCGTGCTGTCGCGCTTCGTCGACATCATCATGATCCGCATCCTCAATCATGACTCGCTGATGGAGCTCGCGGAAAATGCGACCGTGCCGGTCATCAACGGCCTGACGCGCTTCTCGCATCCCTGCCAGGTCATGGCGGACGTGATGACCTATGAGGAACATCGCGGCCCGATCAAGGGCCGCACCGTGGCCTGGACCGGCGACGACAACAATGTGCTGATGTCCTGGGCGCATGCGGCCGAACGCTTCCAGTTCAAACTGAATATCGCGACGCCGCCGCAGCTGTCGCCGAAGAAGCCGTTCAAGGACTGGGTCAAGGCGGCAAACGCGCCGATCACCTTCAGCGACGATCCCGATGCGATGGTGAAGGGCGTCGATTGCGTCGTCACCGACACCTGGGTGTCGATGGGCGACAAGGACGGCGAGACCCGCCACAACCTGCTCAAACCCTATCAGGTCAATGCGCGCCTGATGTCACTGGCCAAGCCGGACGCACTCTTCATGCACTGCCTGCCGGCGCATCGCGGCGAGGAGGTCACCGACGAGGTCATCGACGGTCCGCAGTCGGTGGTGTTCGACGAGGCCGAAAACCGTCTGCATGCGCAGAAGGGCATTCTGGCCTGGTGCCTCAACGCGGTGGCGTGAGACAGCACGGAGCTTTCTTTCTTCCCCTCTCCCCTTGCGGGAGAGGGTGCCTGAGCAAAGCGAGGGCGGGAGAGGGGTAGCGGCAAAGCGCGGTGTTTGTGGCGCCCCCTCTCCCGTCTCGAACATGCTTCGCATGTTCGATCCACCCTCTCCCACCTGGCGAAGCTTCGCTTCGCGCGGGGGAGAGGGAAGAAAAGCGCAGCTGCTTACGCTCCATTTTCCCGGTTCCATCGCCCCCTTTCACTTGCGGCCCTCCGCCCCCAAATAGAGCGCCATGACCCCATCAAATCCAAATCTCCAGCCCGACGCCCCCATCCGCGCGCCGTCCTCCGTTCCGGTCGATGACGCGGTGCTGCCCTTCGAGGTGGCGCCGCTCGACCTACGCGGGCGGCTGACGCGACTTGGCCCGGCACTCGATGAACTGCTCGCCAAACATGATTATCCCGCGCCGGTGGCCAAGCTGCTCGGCGAGGCCATCGTGCTGACCACGCTGCTCGGCTCCTCGCTGAAATTCGACGGCCGCTTCATCCTGCAGACCCAGACCGATGGTCCGGTGTCGCTGATGATCGTCGACTTCCGCGCGCCGGATAAAATGCGCGCCTATGCGCGGTTCGATGCCGAGCGCCTTTTGCCCGGTCTCGGCACCGCGGCGCTGCTCGGCAAGGGCCATCTGGCGATGACCGTCGACCAGGGGGCGGATATGAGCCGCTATCAGGGGCTCGTCGCGCTTGACGGCGGTACGCTGGAAGATGCCGCACATGAATACTTCCTGCGCTCCGAACAGATTCCGACCAAGGTGCGCCTCGCCGTCGGCGAGGAATGGCGCAGCGGCGAGGAAGGCGGCCCGACACATCGCTGGCGCGCCGGTGGCATGCTGCTGCAGTTCCTGCCGAAGGCGCCGGAGCGCGTGCAGCGCGACCTCCATGCCGGCGATGCGCCGGAGGGCGCGAAGGTGGATGCTGTGCCGGAAGATGACGCCTGGGTCGAGGGCCAGTCGCTGATTGGCACCGTCGAGGATGTGGAGCTGATCGATCCCGATCTGTCCGGCGAGCGGCTGCTGTATCGCCTGTTCCACGAGCGCGGCGTCCGCGTCTTCGCCTCATCGCCGCTGCGCGCGGAGTGTTCCTGCTCGCGCGATGCCGTGTCCGGCATGCTCAAGAGCTTCGAGCCGCAGGACCGCGCCGACATGGTCAAGGACGACAAGGTCGTCGTGACCTGTGAGTTCTGTTCGTCAGTGTACGAGTTCACACCGCAGGAAGCGGGCGTGGAATAGGCATTCGCCCGCGTCGCACCCCGCTGTCATTCCCCGGCACACCAATTGGTGCGGCGAGGAAACTCAATCCACACTCGTCATTCCGGGGCAGGACGGACCGCGAAGCGGACCGGACTGAGCCCGGAATCTCGAAGTGTTTTGCGGTGAACAGGTCGGGATTCCGGGTTCGCCTGCGCGAAGGCGCGCAGCCGCCCCGGAATGACGAACGTGGGACAAGCCCGCACCAAACATTTTTTCCTATCCTCGGTTGACAGCATCTCCATCAGGTTTATATTCCCCTCCGTCCTGCCCCACCGAGAGGGGCGATCGCGATCGTCACGTTCGCGGGGTGGGATGCGGTGGACGCCGGAGATGCGGCGTCACGCGGTTTGGGGGTGACGTCTGTCTTCGGGCAGGACGGATCTG
>NZ_JABMCJ010000006.1 GCF_013359755.1 Tardiphaga robiniae
ACTCAAGTGCTTCCCTGCCTCCAAACGATACCTGTTAGCAATATTTAATAGCTTGAAATGATGAAGAGCTCTGTGTTTGTCTTCCTGCCTCCAGTTCGCCGGGCATTCAACATAAAAACTGATAGCACCCGGAGTTCCGGAAACGAAATTTGCATATACCCATTGCTCACGAAAAAAAATGTCCTTGTCGATATAGGGATGAATCGCTTGGTGTACCTCATCTACTGCGAAAACTTGACCTTTCTCTCCCATATTGCAGTCGCGGCACGATGGAACTAAATTAATAGGCATCACCGAAAATTCAGGATAATGTGCAATAGGAAGAAAATGATCTATATTTTTTGTCTGTCCTATAT
>NZ_JABMCJ010000007.1 GCF_013359755.1 Tardiphaga robiniae
GCGTATGTTGCTCAGTTGCAGCGTTCCGGCGATGAAGCCGGGGCATTGCAGGCGGCGAACGAGGCCGCAACGAAAGGGTTTGATGACCAGACCCGCCGCCTGAAAGAGAACATGGGCACGCTGGAGACCTGGGCAGACAGGACTGCGCGGGCATTCAAATCCATGTGGGATGCGGTGCTGGATATTGGTCGTCCTGATACCGCGCAGGAGATGCTGATTAAGGCAGAGGCTGCGTATAAGAAAGCAGACGACATCTGGAATCTGCGCAAGGATGATTATTTTGTTAACGATGAAGCGCGGGCGCGTTACTGGGATGATCGTGAAAAGGCCCGTCTTGCGCTTGAAGCCGCCCGAAAGAAGGCTGAGCAGCAGACTCAACAGGACAAAAA
>NZ_JABMCJ010000008.1 GCF_013359755.1 Tardiphaga robiniae
GCATCAGGACTTTCGGAGGCGCCGAGCAAGTGCCCGACGTTCCGCCTGCGGTGTTTTTTCGGTTGCTTGCACTTTGCCTCGACGAACGCTCCGATCGCGAATTAAAGTCCCAAGGCGATGGGAAGGGAGCCTCAAGCGACTAGGCCGAACGCGTTTTGACTTGGTCGTCCGTCACACTGTCCAGGGGTTTGTCCATCCGAAGGTCGGCCGTCTCCTTGCCAGTGGCAGTGCTGGCGCAGATCCGTCCTGCCCGAAGACAGACGTTCCCCCATGAACCGCGTGACGCCGCATCTCCGGCGTCCACCGCATCCCACCCCGCGAACGTGACGATCGCGATCGCCCCTCTCGGTGGGGCAGGAC
>NZ_JABMCJ010000009.1 GCF_013359755.1 Tardiphaga robiniae
ATACCGGTCTGCCTGCAAACAGTACCGATATTGCACCGCCAGATATTCCGGCTGGCTTTGTGGCTGTTTTCAACAGTGATGAGGCATCGTGGCATCTCGTTGAAGACCATCGGGGTAAAACCGTCTATGACGTGGCTTCCGGCGACGCGTTATTTATTTCTGAACTCGGTCCGTTACCGGAAAATTTTACCTGGTTATCGCCGGGAGGGGAATATCAGAAGTGGAACGGCACAGCCTGGGTGAAGGATACGGAAGCAGAAAAACTGTTCCGGATCCGGGAGGCGGAAGAAACAAAAAAAAGCCTGATGCAGGTAGCCAGTGAGCATATTGCGCCGCTTCAGGATGCTGCAGATCTGGAAATTGCAACGAAGGAAGAAACCTCGTTGCTGGAAGCCTGGAAGAAGTATCGGGTGTTGCTGAACCGTGTTGATACATCAACTGCACCTGATATTGAGTGGCCTGCTGTCCCTGTTATGGAGTAATC
>NZ_JABMCJ010000010.1 GCF_013359755.1 Tardiphaga robiniae
ACGTCTGTCTTCGGGCAGGACGGATCTGCGCCAGCACTGCCACTGGCAAGGAGACGGCCGGCCTTGGGATCGACAGACCCCTGGACAGTGTGACGGACGACCAAGTCAAAACGCGTTCGGCTTACTCGCTTGAGGCTCCCTTCCCATCGCCTTGGGACTTTAATTCGCGATCGGAGCGTTCGTCGAGGCAAAGTGCAAGCAACCGAAAAAACACCGCAGGCGGAAC
>NZ_JABMCJ010000011.1 GCF_013359755.1 Tardiphaga robiniae
AACGTCAATCAGCCACTGCGCTTCAGACATGCGTCATCGCCCCCATGGTTTGCGGCGCGGGGGCGCGGTCGTTGCTTGCATTACCTGCCACTGTGAGAGGGCGTGCGGAACGCTGGGTGACCGTTGCACCCTTGGGCCTGATGCGAATGAGGTCTTCCGCAATTGAGAGTGCATCAGGACTTTCGGAGGCGTCAGGCAAGTGCCCGACGTTCCGCCTGCGGTGTTTTTTCGGTTGCTTGCACATCTGCCATGGCGAACGGTCCCATCACCAAAATTAATGTCCCAGGGCGATGGGAAGGGAGCCTCAAGCGACTGGGCCGAACGCGTTTTGACTTGGTCGTCCGTCACACTGCCCAGGGGTTTGTCCATCCCAAGACCGGCCGTCGCCTTGCCAGTGGCAGTGCTCGCGCAGGTCCGTCGTGCCCGAAGGCAGACGGCACCCCCAACCCGCGTGGCGCCGCATCTCCGGCGTCCACCGCAGCCTGCCCCGCGAACGTGACGATCGCGATCGCCCCTCTCGGGGGGGCAGGACGAAGGGGAATATAAACC
>NZ_JABMCJ010000012.1 GCF_013359755.1 Tardiphaga robiniae
AGGCAGGGAGTGGGACAAAATTGAAATCAAATAATGATTTTATTTTGACTGATAGTGACCTGTTCGTTGCAACAAATTGATAAGCAATGCTTTTTTATAATGCCAACTTAGTATAAAAAAGCTGAACGAGAAACGTAAAATGATATAAATATCAATATATTAAATTAGATTTTGCATAAAAAACAGACTACATAATACTGTAAAACACAACATATGCAGTCACTATGAATCAACTACTTAGATGGTATTAGTGACCTGTAACAGAGCATTAGCGCAAGGTGATTTTTGTCTTCTTGCGCTAATTTTTTGTCATCAAACCTGTCGCACTCCAGAGAAGCACAAAGCCTCGCAATCCAGTGCAAAGCTTTGTGTGCCACCCACTACGACCTGCATAACCAGTAAGAAGATAGCAGTGATGTCAAACGACGCAGCTGACTTCTTTTCTTTCACGACTTCCCCACACCCAGCATGCATACCTTTCCGCCATAACTGTAGTGAATGTCTGTTATGAGCGAGGAGCGGAAGTTAACACTTATGAAAAATGGCTACGAAGTCCGTGGCTATCTA
>NZ_JABMCJ010000013.1 GCF_013359755.1 Tardiphaga robiniae
CACTCAGACCACGCTGATGCCCAGCGCCTGTTTCTTAATCACCATAACCTGCACATCGCTGGCAAACGTATACGGCGGAATATCTGCCGAATGCCGTGTGGACGTAAGCGTGAACGTCAGGATCACGTTTCCCCGACCCGCTGGCATGTCAACAATACGGGAGAACACCTGTACCGCCTCGTTCGCCGCGCCATCATAAATCACCGCACCGTTCATCAGTACTTTCAGATAACACATCGAATACGTTGTCCTGCCGCTGACAGTACGCTTACTTCCGCGAAACGTCAGCGGAAGCACCACTATCTGGCGATCAAAAGGATGGTCATCGGTCACGGTGACAGTACGGGTACCTGACGGCCAGTCCACACTGCTTTCACGCTGGCGCGGAAAAGCCGCGCTCGCCGCCTTTACAATGTCCCCGACGATTTTTTCCGCCCTCAGCGTACCGTTTATCGTACAGTTTTCAGCTATCGTCACATTACTG
>NZ_JABMCJ010000014.1 GCF_013359755.1 Tardiphaga robiniae
CACCAGTGCCGGTGCGGCGAAAACGTCAGAAACGAATGCTGCAGCGTCACAACAATCAGCCGCCACGTCTGCCTCCACCGCGGCCACGAAAGCGTCAGAGGCCGCCACTTCAGCACGAGATGCGGTGGCCTCAAAAGAGGCAGCAAAATCATCAGAAACGAACGCATCATCAAGTGCCGGTCGTGCAGCTTCCTCGGCAACGGCGGCAGAAAATTCTGCCAGGGCGGCAAAAACGTCCGAGACGAATGCCAGGTCATCTGAAACAGCAGCGGAACGGAGCGCCTCTGCCGCGGCAGACGCAAAAACAGCGGCGGCGGGGAGTGCGTCAACGGCATCCACGAAGGCGACAGAGGCTGCGGGAAGTGCGGTATCAGCATCGCAGAGCAAAAGTGCGGCAGAAGCGGCGGCAATACGTGCAAAAAATTCGGCAAAACGTGCAGAAGATATAGCTTCAGCTGTCGCGCTTGAGGATGCGGACACAACGAGAAAGGGGATAGTGCAG
>NZ_JABMCJ010000015.1 GCF_013359755.1 Tardiphaga robiniae
AGAGGGGCGATCGCGATCGTCACGTTCGCGGGGTGGGATGCGGTGGACGCCGGAGATGCGGCGTCACGCGGTTTGGGGGTGACGTCTGTCTTCGGGCAGGACGGATCTGCGCCAGCACTGCCACTGGCAAGGAGACGGCCGGCCTTCGGATGGAAAGATCCCTGGACAGTGTGACGGACGACCAAGTCAAAACGCGTTCGGCCCAGTCGCTTGAGGCTCCCTTCCCATCGCCTTGGGACTTTAATTCGCGATCGGAGCGTTCGTCGAGGCAAAGTGCAAGCAACCGAAAAAACACCGCAGGCGGAACGTCGGGCACTTGCTCGGCGCCTCCGAAAGTCCTGATGC
>NZ_JABMCJ010000016.1 GCF_013359755.1 Tardiphaga robiniae
GCCACACGGTCAGGAACGGGCGCTGAATAATGCTCTTTCCGCTCTGCCATCACTTCAGCATCCGGACGTTCGCCAATTTTCGCCTCCCACGTCTCACCGAGCGTGGTGTTTACGAAGGTTTTACGTTTTCCCGTATCCCCTTTCGTTTTCATCCAGTCTTTGACAATCTGCACCCAGGTGGTGAACGGGCTGTACGCTGTCCAGATGTGAAAGGTCACACTGTCAGGTGGCTCAATCTCTTCACCGGATGACGAAAACCAGAGAATGCCATCACGGGTCCAGATCCCGGTCTTTTCGCAGATATAACGGGCATCAGTAAAGTCCAGCTCCTGCTGGCGGATGACGCAGGCATTATGCTCGCAGAGATAAAACACGCTGGAGGGGTCATCCGGCGTCCATTTGAGGCCAAACGGCGTCTCTTTGTCGCCAAATTTAAGATACTGCTCCTCCCCGCAATGCGGGCAGGCAACATGAAAACGCATAAAATGCGGGGATTCACTGGCTGCACGCTCAATCTGACAGGTGCCTCTCACTTTTGGCGTGGAGCCACGGATGGACTTTGGCC
>NZ_JABMCJ010000017.1 GCF_013359755.1 Tardiphaga robiniae
GTCATCCTGCGCATCCGGATATTAAACGGGCGCGGCGGCAGGTTACCCATCACCACCGAGGCCAGATACTGCGAGGTGGTTTTGCCCTTAATGGTGATGTCTTTTTCCGTCACCCAGCCACCGTTACGTTGTATCTGAACCAGCAGGCGGACTTCCGACGGATTCCTGTCACCCTTTGAGGTGGTTTCCACCAGTGCCTGTACACCGAAGGTAAAGCGCAGACGGTCGATGTTTGCAGACGTAATGGTGCGGGTGATCGGCGTGTCATATTTCACTTCCGTACCCAGCACCGTCTCGGAGCCGGAGGATTCAAATCCCTCCGGCGGAGTCTGCTCCTGCTCACCAGCCCGGAACACCACCGTGACACCGGATATGTTGGTATTCCCCTCAGTGTCCAGCACCGGCGTACTGTTCAGCAGCACGCTTTTTAAGCCATCCACCGGACCTTCAATCGGCCCTTCGCTGATGGCATCGATCACACTCAGCAACTGCGTGGACTTCAGGTTGTCCTTCGCTTCGCGCGGGGTATGCCCCTTACTGCTTCCTTTACCCATTCCTCACGCTCCATAAATGACAAAACCGCCCGCAGGCGGTTTCACATAAAACATTTTGCATCAGCGACCAATCACCACAACCTGACCACCGTCCCCTTCGTCTGCCGTGCTGATCTCCTGAGAAAC
>NZ_JABMCJ010000018.1 GCF_013359755.1 Tardiphaga robiniae
GATCTGCGTTACCGAATGGATGGATGAATGCCGCCGCGAACCATTCAAAACTCGCGAAGGCAGAGAAATCACGGGGCCGTGGCAGTCGCATCCCAAACGGATGTTACGTCATAAAGCCATGATTCAGTGTGCCCGTCTGGCCTTCGGATTTGCTGGTATCTATGACAAGGATGAAGCCGAGCGCATTGTCGAAAATACTGCATACACTGCAGAACGTCAGCCGGAACGCGACATCACTCCGGTTAACGATGAAACCATGCAGGAGATTAACACTCTGCTGATCGCCCTGGATAAAACATGGGATGACGACTTATTGCCGCTCTGTTCCCAGATATTTCGCCGCGACATTCGTGCATCGTCAGAACTGACACAGGCCGAAGCAGTAAAAGCTCTTGGATTCCTGAAACAGAAAGCCGCAGAGCAGAAGGTGGCAGCATGACACCGGACATTATCCTGCAGCGTACCGGGATCGATGTGAGAGCTGTCGAACAGGGGGATGATGCGTGGCACAAATTACGGCTCGGCGTCATCACCGCTTCAGAAGTTCACAACGTGATAGCAAAACCCCGCTCCGGAAAGAAGTGGCCTGACATGAAAATGTCCTACTTCCACACCCTGCTTGCTGAGGTTTGCAC
>NZ_JABMCJ010000019.1 GCF_013359755.1 Tardiphaga robiniae
GACTGCGATATCGCGGATGAAGCAACGCGGTTAATGGCCATTGCGGCGGCACCAGGCACCGCCGTTTTGCTGATACGGCTGAGGTTTTCAACGGCCTGCTCAAGACCTTTTATGGCCATACATCCCCCTTTCAGCGGCGACGGTTAACGGCAGGCGGTACGCCCCGTCCAAGCCAGAGATGACAACTTCCGCCATCATCCGGCGAAACCCGATCTACCCAGAAATTTTCCTCACCGATGGTCAGCGTGTCTCCACGCCGCAGCTGCCGCACCTCATCAGTCCGGACAAACAGGGACGGGCTGGAGCCTTCAACGCGCACGCCCTGTCCGGCATAGCTGATATTTTCAGGGTCATCAAAAACACCACGTATCACCGCACCTGACTGCTCACCGGATGTAATGGTGGCTGACGTTCCCATGTACCCGCGTATCGTTTCATCGGCGCGGGCAATGGCAGCATCGAACAGGTTATCGAAATCAGCCACAGCGCCTCCCGTTATTGCATTCTGGCCAGGCCGCGCTCTGTCATTTCGGCTGCCACACCGGCAGAGACACGAAACGCCGTTCCCGGCAGCACAAATGCCACAGGTTCATCCCGCGTGGCGTGAAGTGCATCAGTATGCAGCTTCACCAGTGCCACGACCGTGACCAGTTCAGACGTATCCAGAATCACGGTATCCGGC
>NZ_JABMCJ010000020.1 GCF_013359755.1 Tardiphaga robiniae
AATACAAATCAGCGACACTGAATACGGGGCAACCTCATGTCAACGAAGAACAGAACCCGCAGAACAACAACCCGCAACATCCGCTTTCCTAACCAAATGATTGAACAAATTAACATCGCTCTTGAGCAAAAAGGGTCCGGGAATTTCTCAGCCTGGGTCATTGAAGCCTGCCGTCGGAGACTAACGTCAGAAAAGAGAGCATATACATCAATTAAAAGTGATGAAGAATGAACATCCCGCGTTCTTCCCTCCGAACAGGACGATATTGTAAATTCACTTAATTACGAGGGCATTGCAGTAATTGAGTTGCAGTTTTACCACTTTCCTGACAGTGACAGACTGCGTGTTGGCTCTGTCACAGACTAAATAGTTTGAATGATTAGCAGTTATGGTGATCAGTCAACCACCAGGGAATAATCCTTCATATTATTATCGTGCTTCACCAACGCTGCCTCAATTGCTCTGAATGCTTCCAGAGACACCTTATGTTCTATAC
>NZ_JABMCJ010000021.1 GCF_013359755.1 Tardiphaga robiniae
AATCACCCGTAAATTACGTGACGGATGGAAACGCCTTATCGACATACTTAATCAGCCAGGAGTCCCAAAGAATGGATCAAACACTTATGGCTATCCAGACTAAATTCACTATCGCCACTTTTATTGGCGATGAAAAGATGTTTCGTGAAGCCGTCGACGCTTATAAAAAATGGATATTAATACTGAAACTGAGATCAAGCAAAAGCATTCACTAACCCCCTTTCCTGTTTTCCTAATCAGCCCGGCATTTCGCGGGCGATATTTTCACAGCTATTTCAGGAGTTCAGCCATGAACGCTTATTACATTCAGGATCGTCTTG
>NZ_JABMCJ010000022.1 GCF_013359755.1 Tardiphaga robiniae
CATCTTGCGGTGGCGGGCGCCAGCCAGAACCGCATTCTCGTGCGCACGATTACGCCCCTGATGCTGATGAGCACGCGCGGGCGTCGCCGTTACTTCGAATCCGCGGCGTTGCGCCAGCGCTCGCTCGACGATCACCGCGCTCGTTCATCGCCATGTGCAGATCGCTGCCGCCGACATTGAGGCGCTGGCTGATCACGCCCCGATCGACCCGCAGGAGCAGGAGATCGCAAACACCAACACCTGACGAGCCGTTCAACAATCCCGACAAACGG
>NZ_JABMCJ010000023.1 GCF_013359755.1 Tardiphaga robiniae
GCTGTCCCTGTTATGGAGTAATCGTTTTGTGATATGCCGCAGAAACGTTGTATGAAATAACGTTCTGCGGTTAGTTAGTATATTGTAAAGCTGAGTATTGGTTTATTTGGCGATTATTATCTTCAGGAGAATAATGGAAGTTCTATGACTCAATTGTTCATAGTGTTTACATCACCGCCAATTGCTTTTAAGACTGAACGCATGAAATATGGTTTTTCGTCATGTTTTGAGTCTGCTGTTGATATTTCTAAAGTCGGTTTTTTTTCTTCGTTTTCTCTAACTATTTTCCATGAAATACATTTTTGATTATTATTTGAATCAATTCCAATTACCTGAAGTCTTTCATCTATAATTGGCATTGTATGTATTGGTTTATTGGAGTAGATGCTTGCTTTTCTGAGCCATAGCTCTGATATCCAAATGAAGCCATAGGCATTTGTTATTTTGGCTCTGTCAGCTGCATAACGCCAAAAAATATATTTATCTGCTTGATCTTCAAATGTTGTATTGATTAAATCAATTGGATGGAATTGTTTATCATAAAAAATTAATGTTTGAATGTGATAACCGTCCTTTAAAAAAGTCGTTTCTGCAAGCTTGGCTGTATAGTCAACTAACTCTTCTGTCGAA
>NZ_JABMCJ010000024.1 GCF_013359755.1 Tardiphaga robiniae
GACCAAGCGACAGTTTAAAGTGCTGCTTGCCATTCTGCGTAAAACCTATGGGTGGAATAAACCAATGGACAGAATCACCGATTCTCAACTTAGCGAGATTACAAAGTTACCTGTCAAACGGTGCAATGAAGCCAAGTTAGAACTCGTCAGAATGAATATTATCAAGCAGCAAGGCGGCATGTTTGGACCAAATAAAAACATCTCAGAATGGTGCATCCCTCAAAACGAGGGAAAATCCCCTAAAACGAGGGATAAAACATCCCTCAAATTGGGGGATTGCTATCCCTCAAAACAGGGGGACACAAAAGACACTATTACAAAAGAAAAAAGAAAAGATTATTCGTCAGAGAATTCTGGCGAATCCTCTGACCAGCCAGAAAACGACCTTTCTGTGGTGAAACCGGATGCTGCAATTCAGAGCGGCAGCAAGTGGGGGACAGCAGAAGACCTGACCGCCGCAGAGTGGATGTTTGACATGGTGAAGACTATCGCACCATCAGCCAGAAAACCGA
>NZ_JABMCJ010000025.1 GCF_013359755.1 Tardiphaga robiniae
AAGGGTGTTGCGCTGCTTATGCTCTATAAAGTAGGCATAAACACCCAGCAGCATTTTGGAATAACCGACACGGGCAGACTTCACCACATTCACCTCACGGATGTAGTCGCTGCCCATCGCATTCATGATGGCCCGCTGAAAGGGCAGTGTTTCCCAGCGCCCTTCCTGGTATGCGGATTCTTTCGGGAGATAGTAATTAGCATCCGCCCATTCAACGGCGGTCTGTGGCTCCGGCCTGAACAGTGAGCGAAGCCCGGCGCGGACAAAATGCCGCAGCCTGTTAACCTGACTGTTCGATATATTCACTCAGCAACCCCGGTATCAGTTCATCCAGCGCGGCTGCTTTGTTCATGGCTTTGATGATATCCCGTTTCAGGAAATCAACATGTCGGTTTTCCAGTTCCGGAAAACGCCGCTGCACCGACAGGGGGAGCCCGTCGAGAATACTGGCAATTTCACCTGCGATCCGCGACAGCACGAAAGTACAGAATGCGGTTTCCACCACTTCAGCGGAGTCTCTGGCATTCTTCAGTTCCTGTGCGTCGGCCTGCGCACGCGTAAGTCGATGGCGTTCGTACTCAATAGTTC
>NZ_JABMCJ010000026.1 GCF_013359755.1 Tardiphaga robiniae
CCATGAAGGTGACGCTCTTAAAAATTAAGCCCTGAAGAAGGGCAGCATTCAAAGCAGAAGGCTTTGGGGTGTGTGATACGAAACGAAGCATTGGCCGTAAGTGCGATTCCGGATTAGCTGCCAATGTGCCAATCGCGGGGGGTTTTCGTTCAGGACTACAACTGCCACACACCACCAAAGCTAACTGACAGGAGAATCCAGATGGATGCACAAACACGCCGCCGCGAACGTCGCGCAGAGAAACAGGCTCAATGGAAAGCAGCAAATCCCCTGTTGGTTGGGGTAAGCGCAAAACCAGTTAACCGCCCTATTCTCTCGCTGAATCGCAAACCGAAATCACGAGTAGAAAGCGCACTAAATCCGATAGACCTTACAGTGCTGGCTGAATACCACAAACAGATTGAAAGCAACCTGCAACGTATTGAGCGCAAGAATCAGCGCACATGGTACAGCAAGCCTGGCGAACGCGGCATAAC
>NZ_JABMCJ010000027.1 GCF_013359755.1 Tardiphaga robiniae
CAAATCAACAGGCGCCGGACGCTACCAGCTTCTTTCCCGTTGGTGGGATGCCTACCGCAAGCAGCTTGGCCTGAAAGACTTCTCTCCGAAAAGTCAGGACGCTGTGGCATTGCAGCAGATTAAGGAGCGTGGCGCTTTACCTATGATTGATCGTGGTGATATCCGTCAGGCAATCGACCGTTGCAGCAATATCTGGGCTTCACTGCCGGGCGCTGGTTATGGTCAGTTCGAGCATAAGGCTGACAGCCTGATTGCAAAATTCAAAGAAGCGGGCGGAACGGTCAGAGAGATTGATGTATGAGC
>NZ_JABMCJ010000028.1 GCF_013359755.1 Tardiphaga robiniae
GAAGAACGGCGTGTGACGGCCACCCTCTTCCTTGGTCAGGATGTAAGCCTCGGCCTTGAACTTGGTGTGCGGCTTCACCGAACCCGGCTTGCACAGCACCTGGCCGCGCTCGACGTCTTCACGCTTGGTGCCGCGCAGCAGCGCGCCGATGTTGTCGCCGGCCTGGCCCTGATCGAGCAGCTTGCGGAACATTTCAACGCCGGTGCAGATCGTCTTCTGCGTGGCGCGGATGCCGACGATTTCGATTTCCTCACCGACCTTGACGATGCCGCGCTCGACGCGGCCGGTCACGACCGTACCACGGCCCGAGATCGAGAACACGTCTTCCACCGGCATCAGGAACGGCTGGTCAACCGGACGCTCCGGCTGCGGGATGTAGCTGTCGACGTTCTTCATCAGTTCGAGAATGGCGTCGTGGCCGAGCTTCTGGTCCGAGTTTTCGAGAGCGGCCAGCGCCGACCCCTTGATGATCGGAATGTCATCGCCCGGGAAGTCGTACTTCGAGAGCAGTTCGCGGACTTCCATTTCCACGAGCTCGAGCAGTTCCGGATCGTCGACCATGTCGCACTTGTTCAGGAACACGACCAGCGCGGGAACGCCGACCTGGCGGGCGAGCAGGATGTGCTCGCGGGTCTGCGGCATCGGGCCGTC
>NZ_JABMCJ010000029.1 GCF_013359755.1 Tardiphaga robiniae
CCCGAAGGGCCATGATTACGCCAGTTGTACGGACACGAACTCATCAGGGTCAGCCAGCAGCATCAGCGGTGCTGACTGAATCATGGTGAACTCACGCGCCGGATCGCCGGTGGTCACCCAGTTTTTCGGGTAACGGGCAGAGGCGTTAATGCCTTCGCGCTGTGCGTCCGCATCCTGAATGCAGCCATAGGTGCGCAGACCGCGTGCCTGAGTGTTCCCCAGCACCATCGTGTTGTCCGGCAGGAAGTTCTTTTTGACGCCGTTTTCCACGTACTGTCCGGAATACACGACGATGGCCACATCGCCATACATCCCCTTATAGGACACCGCTTTGCCCAGGTCTTTCACCGCTGTCTCCAGCTCGGAATTAGAGCCACGACGGGTATCC
>NZ_JABMCJ010000001.1 GCF_013359755.1 Tardiphaga robiniae
AGGGCGGCATGTGATGACGTCGGCAACTACGCGCTGATGTCGTGCCAGCACGCAACGCGGATGGGCGCCTTTGCGGGCAACAATGCCGCCGCCGAATTGCTCGGTGTGGCGACGAAGCCATATCACCAGAAGGCTTATGTCACTTGCCTCGATCTCGGCGCGGCGGGCGCGCTGTTCACGCGCGGCTGGGATCGAAAGGTGGAGATGGTCGGCGAC
>NZ_JABMCJ010000030.1 GCF_013359755.1 Tardiphaga robiniae
GATATTGAGACATTCGGTGAGAACTTAGGTGTTTTAACTCGTGAGGTGTTTTTACTTGAAGTGACAAATTCTGGATACCACCACTTATTATCGCAGTCCGTTGATTCAGAGCTTTCTTATGAAACCATTCTAAAAAATTATAATGGTCAGATAGGATTAGAAGGTCGAACCGTTTTAAAAGCGATGATAATGAACAGAGATGAAGGTAAAGTACAATGAAAAAACTACCTCTTCCAGCGAGAACTTATAGCGAAATGCTTAATAAATGCTCGGAAGGTATGATGCAGATAAATGTTAGAAATAATTTCATTACTCACTTCCCCACTTTTTTGCAGAAAGAACAACAATATAGAATATTAAGCTCGACAGGTCAGTTATTTACCTACGAC
>NZ_JABMCJ010000031.1 GCF_013359755.1 Tardiphaga robiniae
CTTTCCGGCAGGTGCGCCGATCCCGTGGCCATCAGATATCGTTCCGTCTGGCTACGTCCTGATGCAGGGGCAGGCGTTTGACAAATCAGCCTACCCAAAACTTGCTGTCGCGTATCCATCGGGTGTGCTTCCTGATATGCGAGGCTGGACAATCAAGGGGAAACCCGCCAGCGGTCGTGCTGTATTGTCTCAGGAACAGGATGGAATTAAGTCGCACACCCACAGTGCCAGTGCATCCGGTACGGATTTGGGGACGAAAACCACATCGTCGTTTGATTACGGGACGAAAACAACAGGCAGTTTCGATTACGGCACCAAATCGACGAATAACACGGGGGCTCATGCTCACAGTCTGAGCGGTTCAACAGGGGCCGCGGGTGCTCATGCCCACACAAGTGGTTTAAGGATGAACAGTTCTGGCTGGAGTCAGTATGGAACAGCAACCATTACAGGAAGTTTATCCACAGTTAAAGGAACCAGCACACAGGGTATTGC
>NZ_JABMCJ010000032.1 GCF_013359755.1 Tardiphaga robiniae
CATCTTGCGGTGGCGGGCGCCAGCCAGAACCGCATTCTCGTGCGCACGATTACGCCCCTGATGCTGATGAGCACGCGCGGGCGTCGCCGTTACTTCGAATCCGCGGCGTTGCGCCAGCGCTCGCTCGACGATCACCGCGCTTTCGTCGCGGCCATCGAAGCGCGCGACGAAATCGCTGTCACCGCGCTCGTTCATCGCCATGTGCAGATCGCTGCCGCCGACATTGAGGCGCTGGCTGATCACGCCCCGATCGACCCGCAGGAGCAGGAGATCGCAAACACCAACACCTGACGAGCCGTTCAACAATCCCGACAAACGG
>NZ_JABMCJ010000033.1 GCF_013359755.1 Tardiphaga robiniae
CCTCCAAACCGCAAGAACAGTAACATTTATTATTCAAAAAAACAAAAACCAGATTATAGGATATGACATTTGGTATAACAATAATGTTATTGAAAAATGGAAAAATGATCCATTAATGGCTTGGGCTAAAAATTCTCGCAATACGATAGAAAAACAAGGCGATTTAGAAATGTATAGCGAGGCAAAGGCTACTCTTATTTCATCTTACATTGAAGAAAATGACATTGAGTTTATTACAAATGAAAGTATGTTAAACATTGGTATAAAAAAGTTAGTCAGACTTGCACAAAAGAAATTACCTTCATATTTAACTGAATCATCTATTATTAAATC
>NZ_JABMCJ010000034.1 GCF_013359755.1 Tardiphaga robiniae
GAGAGTGAGCTGGATACGCAGTCAGCGATGGATTTTATTCTGGGCGCGAACAGTCAGGAGCAGCGGGAAAGGCTGACCGGCTGGATTGGTGAAATTGCCGCGTATTACGCCGCAGCGCCGGTCCGGCTGGGAGGCGCAAAAGTACCGCACCTGATGCCGGGTGACTCACTGAACCTGCAGACGGCTCAGGATACGGATAACGGCTACTCCGTGTTTGAGCAGTCACTGCTGCGGTATATCGCTGCCGGGCTGGGTGTCTCGTATGAGCAGCTTTCCCGGAATTACGCCCAGATGAGCTACTCCACGGCACGGGCCAGTGCGAACGAGTCGTGGGCGTACTTTATGGGGCGGCGAAAATTCGTCGCATCCCGTCAGGCGAGCCAGATGTTTCTGTGCTGGCTGGAAGAGGCCATCGTTCGCCGCGTGGTGACGTTACCTTCAAAAGCGCGCTTCAGTTTTCAGGAAGCCCGCAGTGCCTGGGGGAACTGCGACTGGATAGGCTCCGGTCGTATGGCCATCGATGGTCTGAAAGA
>NZ_JABMCJ010000035.1 GCF_013359755.1 Tardiphaga robiniae
ACGTCAGCCCTGCCGCCTGCCCGGCTCTGGACAGGACCAGCATACGATCTGCCGTCAGTCCCGCCTGATTGCCGGAAAGGACCAGCGTTTTGTTGAAATCGGACAGGGTTGAGTTGCCCTGATACCAGGCATACGCCAGCGCACCGGTCGCCACCGCCAGCGAGGTGGCCCCCACCATCGGCAGGGTGATCGCACCGGCAAGCCCCCTGAACATGGGGATCATCCCGCCGAAGGAGTCCTTCACCTGCCCCCCCTGTTGCAGCAGGATCAGCCACGGACTTTGCCCGCCTGCAAGCTGCGTGGCCACGTCGGTGAACTGTGCAGGCAGCATACGCATGGCGGCTTTATACTGCCCGACGGAAATCCCCGCTTTCTGTGCAGCCAGCGCCTGTCGGCTCAGCGACTGTTCAACGACTGCCGCTGTTTTTTTCGCATCACTTTCCGTACCAGAAAAATGACGCCTGACTCTGGCCATCTGCTCGTCAAATCTGGCCGCATCCAGACTCAAATCAACGACCAGATCGCCTACCGGTTCAGCCATACCGGACTCCTCCTGCGATCCCTTCTGATACTGTCATCAGCATTACGTCATCCTCCGTCATGTCCGCCACATCCGGGGAAGCGGGGATAACTTCATTCCCGTCCGGGCCAAAGCGGACACCTCCGGCAAGCCCTGCCGCTTTCTGCATCAGCACATCATCTTCAGGCTCTTCGTCAGCCTCGCGCCGGTTCAGCAGACTGAAATCCAGCGGATGCATATCCGGATCGCTGAAAAACAGGCTGAGCACGGTGTACGTCAGCCCGGAAAAGTGCATATCCAGCAGAACATCATGAAAATAATGGGTACTGTAAAAGCGGTGCCAGTCGGCATACTCCGTGGATGACATCCCGGCAAGCATGGCACGCCAGTCGGGTCGCCCCATCTCACGCGCCAGTTTCAGGGCAAAACTCAGCTCACCGTCGAACACTTTCCCGCAGAAACAGGCTCTGCGGGCCCGGCGTCCTCTGTCTGTTCAGGGGCATTATTCACCACAAACTCATACATACCAGACAGCCGGTACACCACGTTTTCAGCATGAGAAATTGCCTCCGTGGGCC
>NZ_JABMCJ010000036.1 GCF_013359755.1 Tardiphaga robiniae
ATCGTCTGCGCGGGCATTGCCACGGGTAAAGTTGGGCAACAGGGCTGCATCCACACTTTCACTCGGTGGGTTCCACGACCGCAACTGCCCTCCAAATCCGCTGCCACCGCCGTGATAACCGGCATATTCGCGCAGCGATGTCATGCCGTCCGGCCCCAGAAGGGTGGGAATGGTGGGCGTTTTCATACATAAAATCCTGCAGGTCCCCTGCGTCGCTGTGTCATGCCGGTCTGCACTTCCAGCTCTGCAATATATTTTTTCAGGTCAGACACGGAAGTGGCCGTAAACTCCACCCTTCGTCCGTCTTTCTGTACTGTTGCCACCCGTTTACCTGTCATCAGGTCATGCAGTGCCGCACGGGCAGCGGCAAGTTCTTCCTGTCGCGTCATTCATCCTCTCCGGATAAGGCACGGGCGTAATCTGCCAGTGTTTTCTTGTTGGTTGCTGCACCATCCTCTTCCTGCAGGCTCGCCAGCAGCGCACTGAGATCCAGCTGCCAGCGGGAAATACTGATGCGCAGCGCCGCCAGCGCATAAACGAAGCAGTCGAGTGCCTCATTGCGTCGCTTTTTGCTGTCCCACAGTATTTTTTTCCTGCCATCCACCCATTTTTCGACCTGCTCTTCAGCAGTCAGCTGCTGCGCTTCGGTCAGATCAAAAATATCCGGGTTATTCGGGAAGTGAACGG
>NZ_JABMCJ010000037.1 GCF_013359755.1 Tardiphaga robiniae
CGGCAGCACCGTCGGTGGTGCCATCCCACGCAACCAGCTTACGGCTGGAGGTGTCCAGCATCAGCGGGGTCATTGCAGGCGCTTTCGCACTCAATCCGCCGGGCGCGGTTGCGGTATGAGCCGGGTCACTGTTGCCCTGCGGCTGGTAATGGGTAAAGGTTTCTTTGCTCGTCATAAACATCCCTTACACTGGTGTGTTCAGCAAATCGTTAACGGCATCAGATGCCGGGTTACCTGCAGCCAGCGGTGCCGGTGCCCCCTGCATCAGACGATCCAGCGCAGTGTCACTGCGCGCCTGTGCACTCTGTGGTGCTGCGGCCAGAATGCGGCGGGCCGTTTTCACGGTCATACCGGGGGTTTCTGCCAGCACGCGTGCCTGTTCTTCGCGTCCGTGAGCCTCCTCACAGTTGAGGATCCCCATAATGCGGCTGTTTTCTGCCGCAACCGCTGCGGTGATCTGCGCGTTCACGTCCGGCTGCGCCGCGCTGGCGTTCTCGCCCTCCGTCGCTGGCACCACGTCAGTAACGTCAGCCTGCGAAGCAGTGGCTGAAACAGTTGTTGATTGAGTCTCTTTGGTCATTCGCCCTCCTGAGAGACGGGATTTACGTGCATCCAGTGCATCACGCATGACGGTGATCGCATCGGTGCTGTTAACAAGTTCATCAGCCAGTCCGGCATCAATGGCCTCCTGACCGCTGTACACTGCAGCCTCGGTATCCAGCACAACCTGCACGGACAGGCCGGTATATGCCGACACCTTCTGCGCAAACATCTGGCGGGTTGCGTCCATCCGGGACTGCAGTGTCTCCCGGACGTCATCCGGAAG
>NZ_JABMCJ010000038.1 GCF_013359755.1 Tardiphaga robiniae
ATGTAAGCCTCGGCCTTGAACTTGGTGTGCGGCTTCACCGAACCCGGCTTGCACAGCACCTGGCCGCGCTCGACGTCTTCACGCTTGGTGCCGCGCAGCAGAGCGCCGATGTTGTCGCCGGCCTGGCCCTGATCGAGCAGCTTGCGGAACATTTCAACGCCGGTGCAGATCGTCTTCTGCGTGGCGCGGATGCCGACGATTTCGATTTCCTCGCCGACCTTGACGATGCCGCGCTCGACGCGGCCGGTCACGACCGTACCACGGCCCGAGATCGAGAACACGTCTTCCACCGGCATCAGGAACGGCTGGTCAACCGGACGCTCCGGCTGCGGGATGTAGCTGTCGACATTCTTCATCAGTTCGAGAATGGCGTCGTGACCGAGCTTCTGGTCCGAATTTTCGAGAGCGGCCAGCGCCGAACCCTTGATGATCGGAATGTCATCGCCCGGGAAGTCGTACTTCGAGAGCAATTCGCGGACTTCCATTTCCACGAGCTCGAGCAGTTCCGGATCGTCGACCATGTCGCACTTGTTCAGGAACACGACCAGCGCGGGAACGCCGACCTGGCGGGCGAGCAGGATGTGCTCGCGGGTCTGCGGCATCGGGCCGTC
>NZ_JABMCJ010000039.1 GCF_013359755.1 Tardiphaga robiniae
CCTTAACACCTCATTACTTAGAGGGGTAACTCTTTCAGAAATTCATGGACAGTTCGCACGTGTGTTAAATGGTTTGCCAGAATTGTCAGATTTCCACTTTTCATTTAATAGAAAAAGTGCTCCCGGATTCAGTGATTTAACTATACCTTTTGAGGTGACGGTTAATTCTATGCCCAGCACGAACATTCATGCTTTTATCGGGCGGAATGGGTGTGGTAAAACAACAATTTTGAATGGAATGATTGGTGCAATCACCAACCCAGAAAACAATGAATATTTTTTCTCTGAAAATAATAGACTTATCGAGTCAAGAATCCCAAAGGGATATTTTCGATCGCTTGTTTCAGTTTCGTTTAGTGCATTTGATCCTTTTACTCCTCCTAAAGAACAACCTGACCCAGCAAAAGGTACACAATACTTTTATATTGGACTCAAGAATGCTGCCAGCAATAGTTTAAAATCACTAGGCGATCTCCGCTTAGAATTCATTTCAGCATTTATTGGTTGTATGAGAGTAGATAGAAAAAGACAACTCTGGCTTGAAGCTATCAAAAAACTAAGTAGTGATGAAAACTTTTCAAATATGGAACTCATC
>NZ_JABMCJ010000040.1 GCF_013359755.1 Tardiphaga robiniae
GATGCAGATGTGCTGGTGCTCGGCGGCGGCCCGGCCGGCACCTGGGCGGGAATCAGCGCTGCCGGCGAGGGCGCGCGCGTCGTGCTCGTTGACAAAGGCTTTTGCGGGACCTCCGGCGCCACAGCACCATCCGGCACCGGCGTTTGGTATATCGATTCATCGCCTGACAAGCGCGAGGCCGCCATGGCCAATCGCGAGAAGATGGGCGGCTATCTGCAGGATCGCCGCTGGATGTCCCGCGTCCTCGACCGCACCTACGATCAGAGCAACAGACTGGCGGAATGGGGCTATCCCTACCCGACCGATGACAGCGGCCAGCCGCAGCGAAACTCGCTGCAGGGGCCGGAATATATGCGGCTGATGCGCAAGCGCACCAAGTCCGCAGGTGTCACGATCCTGGATCACAGTCCGGCGCTGGAATTGCTGGTCGATGAAGCCGGCGCCGTCGCTGGCGCCGCAGGACTGCAGCGCCAGAGCGGAAAGCCATGGCGCGTGCGTGCCGGCGCCGTCGTCATCGCGACGGGCGGATGCGCCTTCCTCAGCAAGACGCTGGGCTCGAACGTTCTCACCGGCGACGGATATCTGATGGCCGCCGAACTCGGCGCTGAGCTGACCAGCATGGAGTTCTCCAATCCCTATGCGATATCCAGCGCATTCGGATCGGTGACCAAAACGCTGTTCTTCGGCTGGGGCACCTTCACTTATGAAGATGGGACGCCGGTGCCGGGTGCTGCGTCGAAGGGCGGCCGCTCGGCCATCGCGCGCGCATTGCTGAAAGGTCCGGTCTATGCGCAACTCGACAAGGCCGATGCCGACATTCAGGAGGCCATGCGCGCTTCACAGCCGAACTTCTTCCTGCCTTATGACCGCACGGGACTCGATCCTTTCACCCAGCGCTTTCCGGTCACGCTGCGTCTCGAAGGCACGATCCGCGGCACCGGCGGCCTGCGCATTGTCGATGACAGCTGCGCCACCAC
Source organism: Tardiphaga robiniae (assembly GCF_013359755.1). GTDB lineage: Bacteria > Pseudomonadota > Alphaproteobacteria > Rhizobiales > Xanthobacteraceae > Tardiphaga > Tardiphaga robiniae. The sequence continues at coordinate 978 of NZ_JABMCJ010000040.1, forward strand.
CGTTCCCGGCCTCTACGCCGCCGGCGATGCCGCGACGCGCGAGCTCATTTGCGGCGGCTTCACCGGAGGCGGCAGCCACAATGCGGCCTGGGCGATGTCATCGGGCTACTGGTCGGGCCAGGGCGCAGCACGTTACGTCAAGGGCACGCGCCGTATCCGCCGGAATGCAACGGGCGCCGGCA
>NZ_JABMCJ010000041.1 GCF_013359755.1 Tardiphaga robiniae
CGAGATCCGCCATGTATGCTCGTAATTGCGAGTGCTTCGCCGCCTGGAACGACAGCGGGGCTCGGCGCATCTCGCCCCATAGCTCACAGAATGCGATGGCTGACGGTTCACGAGAGGCATCCAGCCAGCCAGCAGGGAAGATGTAGCGCTGCCAAGCGTCACGCGTCGCGCCTTTGAAGCTCCGCGGCATGGTCAGAGGGCCGAAACTGCTGGCTGCCTGTTCCACGGCCTCACGGGCGGCGCCAGCGTAGCCATGTCGATCAGGACGGTGCGTGCCATCGACCAATCGCAAGTGAGAATTCTTCGGCTTCCTGCCTCTCACCGTCATAATTCACATTCCGCGATTTCTATTTGCCATTTTGCGCTTTTTTGAACCCCACCGGTCTCCAAGCGACGACCTTTTGGAGATTTGAACCACCCCCGGGGCAAAGTCTCGTTGATCTCCCGCAATGGTTGCGCTTGGATGCGCACGGGCTGGGGGAACGAACAATGCGTCATCTTGCTATCGCGTCGCTGTGCATCGCCTTGATGGGCTGCCAAACCGACCAGGCTGCGACCACAACCCCTCCGCCCGATCACAAGGCCATCATCTTGGCGAATAAGGATTGCGATCATAATTCAACTGGCTTGCAGGAACCTGCACACGGAACCTCGATGAGTGCTGCGAGGGTTGGCTTCTGGACTTGAATGAGAACGGACCAAGATCAGATGGTCCTGTTTTTGGGGCTGGAAAAACCGTATCGGTTCGCCGTCTGTGCCGGGATTGCCAAGCCATCGGTCGGCGAAAACACCAGCATTTTCAATGAAATGGTGGTGCCGGTTGAGAGGATTGAACTCCCGACCTTCGGTTTACAAAACCGCTGCTCTACCGCTGAGCTAAACCGGCAACAATATCAATGGGTTAACTGATTACCCGAGATCGAAACAGGACGTCCGAACCAGTCGCCTGCCCGCGTCGCGCAGTCAGATATCAGAGTTGTCCGGCAAGGGCTACTCCCGCGCGCGCCAAACCGGCGCATGCGCTTACAGCCACGCGTAAAGCAGCAGCAGATTGACCGCACAGGCGGCCATCAGGGCGATCGTCAGTGCCACCTGCACCCCGTCGCTGCGGATATTGTCGATCATTCTCATCGCCCGACAACCATCAAGCGATTCTGGCAAGGGAGTCTCGAACCTTATTTTTCCCGGGATTCAGGACTCGTTTACTTTCGATTCCTGGTGCGGGGGCAGCGGAGAGCTCGACTGTCTACTGCCCCGCGCTCGTCATTCCGGGGCGCGCGTCGCCGGCGAAGCCGGCAGAGCGCGAACCCGGAATCCCGCTGTGTTTGGCGCGATCGTAGTCTCCCACGCTGAGATTCCGGGTTCGCGTCCGGCAAGTGCCGGCCGCGCCCCGGAATGACAATTTGTGGCCAGGGACGCGCTAAACATTTTTTCCTATCTAGTGTTGACAATATCCCGACATGGATTATATTCTCCTTCATCCTGCCCCGATGAGAGGGGCGATCGCGATCGTCACGTTCGCGGGGCAGGATGCGGTGGACGCCGGAGATGCGGCGTCACGCGGTTTGGGGGTGACGTCTGTCTTCGGGCAGGACGGATCTGCGCCAGCACTGCCACTGGCAAGGAGACGGCC
>NZ_JABMCJ010000042.1 GCF_013359755.1 Tardiphaga robiniae
GCCATATTCTGTGCAATACCATCAAAGGTCTGCGTGGCTGCACTTTTTACCTGCGACATACTGTCCGTGGCGCTCTCTTCCCACTCACTCCAGCCGGACTTCAGGCCTGCCATCCAGTTCCCGCGAAGCTGGTCTTCAGCCGCCCAGGTCTTTTTCTGCTCTGACATGACGTTATTCAGCGCCAGCGGATTATCGCCATACTGTTCCTTCAGGCGCTGTTCCGTGGCTTCCCGTTCTGCCTGCCGGTCAGTCAGCCCCCGGCTTTTCGCATCAATGGCGGCCCGTTTTGCCCGTTGCTGCTGTGCGAATTTATCCGCCTGCTGCGCCAGCGCGTTCAGGCGCTCCTGATACGTAACCTTGTCGCCAAGTGCAGCCAGCTGGCGTTTGTACTCCAGCGTCTCATCTTTATGCGCCAGCAGGGATTTCTCCTGTGCAGACAGCTGGCGACGTTGCGCCGCCTCCTCCAGTACCGCGAACTGACTCTCCGCCTTCCACAAATCCCGGCGCTGCTGGCTGATTTTCTCATTTGCTCCGGCATGCTTCTCCAGCGTCCGGAGTTCTGCCTGAAGCGTCAGCAGGGCAGCATGAGCA
>NZ_JABMCJ010000043.1 GCF_013359755.1 Tardiphaga robiniae
CCCATCTTGTCTGCGACAGATTCCTGGGATAAGCCAAGTTCATTTTTCTTTTTTTCATAAATTGCTTTAAGGCGACGTGCGTCCTCAAGCTGCTCTTGTGTTAATGGTTTCTTTTTTGTGCTCATACGTTAAATCTATCACCGCAAGGGATAAATATCTAACACCGTGCGTGTTGACTATTTTACCTCTGGCGGTGATAATGGTTGCATGTACTAAGGAGGTTGTATGGAACAACGCATAACCCTGAAAGATTATGCAATGCGCTTTGGGCAAACCAAGACAGCTAAAGATCTCGGCGTATATCAAAGCGCGATCAACAAGGCCATTCATGCAGGCCGAAAGATTTTTTTAACTATAAACGCTGATGGAAGCGTTTATGCGGAAGAGGTAAAGCCCTTCCCGAGTAACAAAAAAACAACAGCATAAATAACCCCGCTCTTACACATTCCAGCCCTGAAAAAGGGCATCAAATTAAACCACACCTATGGTGTATGCATTTATTTGCATACATTCAATCAATTGTTATCTAAGGAAATACTTACATATGGTTCGTGCAAACAAACGCAACGAGGCTCTACGAATCGAGAGTGCGTTGCTTAACAAAATCGCAATGCTTGGAACTGAGAAGACAGCGGAAGCTGTGGGCGTTGATAAGTCGCAGATCAGCAGGTGGAAGAGGGACTGGATTCCAAAGTTCTCAATGCTGCTTGCTGTTCTTGAATGGGGGGTCGTTGACGACGACATGGCTCGATTGGCGCGACAAGTTGCTGCGATTCTCACCAATAAAAAACGCCCGGCGGCAACCGAGCGTTCTGAACAAATC
>NZ_JABMCJ010000044.1 GCF_013359755.1 Tardiphaga robiniae
CGGAAGTGCATTTATCATCTCCATAAAACAAAACCCGCCGTAGCGAGTTCAGATAAAATAAATCCCCGCGAGTGCGAGGATTGTTATGTAATATTGGGTTTAATCATCTATATGTTTTGTACAGAGAGGGCAAGTATCGTTTCCACCGTACTCGTGATAATAATTTTGCACGGTATCAGTCATTTCTCGCACATTGCAGAATGGGGATTTGTCTTCATTAGACTTATAAACCTTCATGGAATATTTGTATGCCGACTCTATATCTATACCTTCATCTACATAAACACCTTCGTGATGTCTGCATGGAGACAAGACACCGGATCTGCACAACATTGATAACGCCCAATCTTTTTGCTCAGACTCTAACTCATTGATACTCATTTATAAACTCCTTGCAATGTATGTCGTTTCAGCTAAACGGTATCAGCAATGTTTATGTAAAGAAACAGTAAGATAATACTCAACCCGATGTTTGAGTACGGTCATCATCTGACACTACAGACTCTGGCATCGCTGTGAAGACGACGCGAAATTCAGCATTTTCACAAGCGTTATCTTTTACAAAACCGATCTCACTCTCCTTTGATGCGAATGCCAGCGTCAGACATCATATGCAGATACTCACCTGCATCCTGAACCCATTGACCTCCAACCCCGTAATAGCGATGCGTAATGATGTCGATAGTTACTAACGGGTCTTGTTCGATTAACTGCCGCAGAAACTCTTCCAGGTCACCAGTGCAGTGCTTGATAACAGGAGTCTTCCCAGGATGGCGAACAACAAGAAAC
>NZ_JABMCJ010000045.1 GCF_013359755.1 Tardiphaga robiniae
AACATATTCAGGCCAGTTATCTGGGCTTAAAAGCAGAAGTCCAACCCAGATAACGATCATATACATGGTTCTCTCCAGAGGTTCATTACTGAACACTCGTCCGAGAATAACGAGTGGATCCATTTCTATACTCATCAAACTGTAGGGGTTGTAATAGTTTATCCGATTTCTCGCTGTAGGGGTACACGAGAACCACCGAGCCTGATGTGGTTAAAAGACAGGCACAATCTTTACTACCGCAATCCACTATTTAAGGTGATATATGGAAGAAGAATTTGAAGAGTTCGAAGAGCATCCTCAGGATGTGATGGAACAATACCAGGACTATCC
>NZ_JABMCJ010000046.1 GCF_013359755.1 Tardiphaga robiniae
CGTTAATCACTGGCTGCTTAATGGCGGTGGCTGGTTCTTTAATCTCGATTACGACAAAGAAATTCTGGCTAAAGCTCTTGCCCATAAAGCAGATGAACTTCCGTTAATCATCGAACTGGTGAGCAAAGATAAAAAATATGTTATCTGCCACGCCGATTATCCCTTTGACGAATACGAGTTTGGAAAGCCAGTTGATCATCAGCAGGTAATCTGGAACCGCGAACGAATCAGCAACTCACAAAACGGGATCGTGAAAGAAATCAAAGGCGCGGACACGTTCATCTTTGGTCATACGCCAGCAGTGAAACCACTCAAGTTTGCCAACCAAATGTATATCGATACCGGCGCAGTGTTCTGCGGAAACCTAACATTGATTCAGGTACAGGGAGAAGGCGCATGAGACTCGAAAGCGTAGCTAAATTTCATTCGCCAAAAAGCCCGATGATGAGCGACTCACCACGGGCCACGGCTTCTGACTCTCTTTCCGGTACTGATGTGATGGCTGCTATGGGGATGGCGCAATCACAAGCCGGATTCGGTATGGCTGCATTCTGCGGTAAGCACGAACTCAGCCAGAACGACAAACAAAAGGCTATCAACTATCTGATGCAATTTGCACACAAGGTATCGGGGAAATACCGTGGTGTGGCAAAGCTTGAAGGAAATACTAAGGCAAAGGTACTGCAAGTGCTCGCAACATTCGCTTATGCGGATTATTGCCGTAGTGCCGCGACGCCGGGCGCAAGATGCAGAGATTGCCATGGTACAGGCCGTGCGGTTGATATTGCCAAAACAGAGCTGTGGGGGAGAGTTGTCGAGAAAGAGTGCGGAAGATGCAAAGGCGTCGGCTATTCAAGGATGCCAGCAAGCGCAGCATATCGCGCTGTGACGATGCTAATCCCAAACCTTACCCAACCCACCTGGTCACGCACTGTTAAGCCGCTGTATGACGCTCTGGTGGTGCAATGCCACAAAGAAGAGTCAATCGCAGACAACATTTTGAATGCGGTCACACGTTAGCAGCATGATTGCCACGGATGGCAACATATTAACGGCATGATATTGACTTATTGAATAAAATTGGGTAAATTTGACTCAACGATGGGTTAATTCGCTCGTTGTGGTAGTGAGATGAAAAGAGGCGGCGCTTACTACCGATTCCGCCTAGTTGGTCACTTCGACGTATCGTCTGGAACTCCAACCATCGCAGGCAGAGAGGTCTGCAAAATGCAATCCCGAAACAGTTCGCAGGTAATAGTTAGAGCCTGCATAACGGTTTCGGGATTTTTTATATCTGCACAACAGGTAAGAGCATTGAGTCGATAATCGTGAAGAGTCGGCGAGCCTGGTTAGCCAGTGCTCTTTCCGTTGTGCTGAATTAAGCGAATACCGGAAGCAGAACCGGATCACCAAATGCGTACAGGCGTCATCGCCGCCCAGCAACAGCACAACCCAAACTGAGCCGTAGCCACTGTCTGTCCTGAATTCATTAGTAATAGTTACGCTGCGGCCTTTTACACATGACCTTCGTGAAAGCGGGTGGCAGGAGGTCGCGCTAACAACCTCCTGCCGTTTTGCCCGTGCATATCGGTCACGAACAAATCTGATTACTAAACACAGTAGCCTGGATTTGTTCTATCAGTAATCGACCTTATTCCTAATTAAATAGAGCAAATCCCCTTATTGGGGGTAAGACATGAAGATGCCAGAAAAACATGACCTGTTGGCCGCCATTCTCGCGGCAAAGGAACAAGGCATCGGGGCAATCCTTGCGTTTGCAATGGCGTACCTTCGCGGCAGATATAATGGCGGTGCGTTTACAAAAACAGTAATCGACGCAACGATGTGCGCCATTATCGCCTAGTTCATTCGTGACCTTCTCGACTTCGCCGGACTAAGTAGCAATCTCGCTTATATAACGAGCGTGTTTATCGGCTACATCGGTACTGACTCGATTGGTTCGCTTATCAAACGCTTCGCTGCTAAAAAAGCCGGAGTAGAAGATGGTAGAAATCAATAATCAACGTAAGGCGTTCCTCGATATGCTGGCGTGGTCGGAGGGAACTGATAACGGACGTCAGAAAACCAAAAATCATGGTTATGACGTCATTGTAGGCGGAGAGCTATTTACTGATTACTCC
>NZ_JABMCJ010000047.1 GCF_013359755.1 Tardiphaga robiniae
ATGGATCAGCGGGATACGACACCGCCGCTACCATTCACGACTGAATCAGACTCCTAAACCCGACGAAGATTGACTGCCCGCCACAGGGTAGCGATGGACATGGTGCCTGCCAAAACACACCGGCTAGTCGAAGTGTTCATCCGTCTCGCTTCTCTCCGGTGCTGGCCGATTCCGTTCGTCGGTGAGACCGAGATCCGCCATGTATGCTCGTAATTGCGAGTGCTTCGCCGCCTGGAACGACAGCGGGGCTCGGCGCATCTCGCCCCATAGCTCACAGAATGCGATGGCTGACGGTTCACGAGAGGCATCCAGCCAGCCAGCAGGGAAGA
>NZ_JABMCJ010000048.1 GCF_013359755.1 Tardiphaga robiniae
GACTGGATTTACGGGGTGGATCTATGAAAAACATCGCCGCACAGATGGTTAACTTTGACCGTGAGCAGATGCGTCGGATCGCCAACAACATGCCGGAACAGTACGACGAAAAGCCGCAGGTACAGCAGGTAGCGCAGATCATCAACGGTGTGTTCAGCCAGTTACTGGCAACTTTCCCGGCGAGCCTGGCTAACCGTGACCAGAACGAAGTGAACGAAATCCGTCGCCAGTGGGTTCTGGCTTTTCGGGAAAACGGGATCACCACGATGGAACAGGTTAACGCAGGAATGCGCGTAGCCCGTCGGCAGAATCGACCATTTCTGCCAACACC
>NZ_JABMCJ010000002.1 GCF_013359755.1 Tardiphaga robiniae
GACCTGAGCAGCTGATGCACTGGCATCGCCGGCTGATTTCTTCGCGTCTGCCGTACTCTGTGCCACCACGGACGCGTTACGCGCCACCTCTTCCACCATCAGTTCAAGACGACGCAGCACCTCCGGCCGGGCATCATCCTCCGTCATGGCACAGAGAAAATCATTCAGCGTCCCCGGTTGTGAATCTTCATACACGGTGATGGTCCCGGCGTGCGATGGTGGAAAACCGTCAACCTGCAGGATGACACTGTACTGACCGTACTCCACATCCATGCTGTAACGCCCGGCTTCATCCGGATTCTCTGAGCCCA
>NZ_JABMCJ010000049.1 GCF_013359755.1 Tardiphaga robiniae
GGGGAGATTGACGCATCTGCGTCGGGCTGTTTGACAAGTTAAATTGAAGAAAGAGAAACGTGGACGGCGGAGTCCTTGCGGGTCTCGTTCGATGGAAGCTTCGGCTTCTTGAGACGGGGCCGGACGAAAGACTTCGGCGGTACACGTTTTGAACAAAGGTTAACACCATCGTTGTTAGCGCTGTGAAGCGCGGACAGCAGATTGGCTGAACTTCGGTTTGGTTGATTTAGTATGGTGGGACCTCGTCAATACGTTGTGATCAGCCGGTTTAAAGTTTCAAGTCCAACTTGAGAGTTTGATCCTGGCTCAGAGCGAACGCTGGCGGCAGGCTTAACACATGCAAGTCGAACGGGCGTAGCAATACGTCAGTGGCAGACGGGTGAGTAACGCGTGGGAACATACCTCTTGGTTCGGAACAACACAGGGAAACTTGTGCTAATACCGGATAAGCCCTTACGGGGAAAGATTTATCGCCGAGAGATTGGCCCGCGTCTGATTAGCTAGTTGGTGGGGTAAAGGCCTACCAAGGCGACGATCAGTAGCTGGTCTGAGAGGATGATCAGCCACATTGGGACTGAGACACGGCCCAAACTCCTACGGGAGGCAGCAGTGGGGAATATTGGACAATGGGCGCAAGCCTGATCCAGCCATGCCGCGTGAGTGATGAAGGCCCTAGGGTTGTAAAGCTCTTTTGTACGGGAAGATAATGACGGTACCGTAAGAATAAGCCCCGGCTAACTTCGTGCCAGCAGCCGCGGTAATACGAAGGGGGCTAGCGTTGCTCGGAATCACTGGGCGTAAAGGGTGCGTAGGCGGGTTTTTAAGTCAGAGGTGAAATCCTGGAGCTCAACTCCAGAACTGCCTTTGATACTGAAAGTCTTGAGTATGGGAGAGGTGAGTGGAACTGCGAGTGTAGAGGTGAAATTCGTAGATATTCGCAAGAACACCAGTGGCGAAGGCGGCTCACTGGCCCATAACTGACGCTGAGGCACGAAAGCGTGGGGAGCAAACAGGATTAGATACCCTGGTAGTCCACGCCGTAAACGATGAATGCCAGCCGTTAGTGGGTTTACTCACTAGTGGCGCAGCTAACGCTTTAAGCATTCCGCCTGGGGAGTACGGTCGCAAGATTAAAACTCAAAGGAATTGACGGGGGCCCGCACAAGCGGTGGAGCATGTGGTTTAATTCGACGCAACGCGCAGAACCTTACCAGCCCTTGACATGTCTATGACCGGTACCAGAGATGGAACTTTCCCTTCGGGGCATAGAGCACAGGTGCTGCATGGCTGTCGTCAGCTCGTGTCGTGAGATGTTGGGTTAAGTCCCGCAACGAGCGCAACCCCCGTCCTTAGTTGCTACCATTTAGTTGAGCACTCTAAGGAGACTGCCGGTGATAAGCCGCGAGGAAGGTGGGGATGACGTCAAGTCCTCATGGCCCTTACGGGCTGGGCTACACACGTGCTACAATGGCGGTGACAATGGGATGCAAAAGGGCGACCTCTCGCAAATCTCAAAAAGCCGTCTCAGTTCGGATTGGGCTCTGCAACTCGAGCCCATGAAGTTGGAATCGCTAGTAATCGTGGATCAGCATGCCACGGTGAATACGTTCCCGGGCCTTGTACACACCGCCCGTCACACCATGGGAGTTGGTTCTACCTGAAGGCAGTGCGCTAACCGCAAGGGGGCAGCTGACCACGGTAGGGTCAGCGACTGGGGTGAAGTCGTAACAAGGTAGCCGTAGGGGAACCTGCGGCTGGATCACCTCCTTTCTAAGGATGGATCTTCAGAAGCTTGCTTCTATCGATCCTCTTTTGAAACATCAGTGGCCAGACATTGGATCAATGTCTGAGCTGCATAGGCGGGACACCGCCGTCTTCGTTTCTCTTTCTTCGCGGACGAACACACGCTGGGGCGTGCTCGTGCTGCTTGTTGGCGTTTGATCGCAAGGTCATGTCGATGAGCCGAGCGCAGTCCTTTGTTGTTAGGGCTTGTAGCTCAGTTGGTTAGAGCGCGCGCTTGATAAGCGTGAGGTCGGAAGTTCAAGTCTTCCCAGGCCCACCATATTTGCGCGCTTTGCTTTCAAGGCTGCTGCTGACGTCGACATCACATGCGCAAGCATCGCATCTGCAAAACGTGTTCTTTAGCGTTGAGCATTCGTCTTCTGGAACGGGGGCATAGCTCAGCTGGGAGAGCGCGTGCTTTGCAAGCATGAGGTCGTCGGTTCGATCCCGTCTGCCTCCACCAGAAACTTTGGTTGGATGCTGATGAGCGATCGAGACGAAAACAACTTCAAGACATTCAGTGTGTTCAGACAGTGCGCGCCACATGGGCGGCGCCTGATTTAGTCCGCGGTATAACTTCGCTTGTCGGTCTTACGAGATCGACTGCGGGATTTATGACATCGTAAAGAGGAGATCGTTCCGAGGTTCGGATCTGCAAGCAATTGCGGGTGCCGCAATCATAATCTCCAGGAATTGAGTGCGAACGCTTTGCTTGCGAAGCTTCCGCATCTTTATTCCTTTTCAACGAAGCTTGACCGCCTCGTTGTCGGTTCGATCTTACGAAGCAAACTGGTCTTTCTAAATCATATCCAGCTGCACGAAGTGCGCACGGCTTGACCGCCGGCGTGCGGATTTGGCGTTTCCAATTCGTTGGTTATGCCAAGCAGCGTGCAGCAAACTCTGCCGAGTGTGTGGATATTGATAATGAGAGCAATCAAGTGTCTTAAGGGTATTCGGTGGATGCCTTGGCAATGAGAGGCGATGAAGGACGTGCTACGCTGCGATAAGCTATGGGGAGCCGCGAAGAGGCTTTGATCCATAGATTTCCGAATGGGGAAACCCACCTTCGATAGCCGAAACTCTAAGGTCATCACGACGCAAGTCGGGGTGGTTTTGGATTTTCGGTTATCAGTTGAAGGTATGAGACTCCTGAATACATAGGGGGTTTCAAGCGAACCCGGGGAACTGAAACATCTAAGTACCCGGAGGAAAGGACATCAACAGAGACTCCGTTAGTAGTGGCGAGCGAACGCGGACCAGGCCAGTGGCATATCAAAGACAACCGGAACCAGTCAGGAAAGCTGGACCTCAGAGGGTGATAGTCCCGTACGGGTAATGCAATGATATGTCCTTGAGTAAGGCGGGACACGTGAAATCCTGTCTGAACGTGGGGGGACCACCCTCCAAGCCTAAGTACTCCTCATTGACCGATAGCGAACTAGTACCGTGAGGGAAAGGTGAAAAGCACCCCGACGAGGGGAGTGAAATAGACCTGAAACCGGATACCTACAAACAGACGGAGCCCAAGATACGTTCTGGGTGACGTCGTACCTTTTGTATTATGGGCCAGCGACTTAATTTAACGAGCAAGCTTAAGCCGATAGGTGTATGCGCAGCGAAAGCGAGTCTGAATAGGGCGCTAAGTTCGTTGTATTAGACCCGAAACCTAGTGATCTAGCCATGGGCAGGTTGAAGGTGAGGTAACACTCACTGGAGGACCGAACGGGTGTCTGTTGAAAAAGACTCCGATGACCTGTGGTTAGGGGTGAAAGGCCAATCAAACTGGGAAATAGCTGGTTCTCCGCGAAAGATATTTAGGTATCGCCTCGGATGAATACCTCAGGGGGTAGAGCACTGAATGGGCTAGGGGGACTTACCGTCTTACCAACCCCAATCAAACTCCGAATACCTGAGAGTACTATCCGGGAGTCACACAGCGGGTGCTAACGTCCGTTGTGGAGAGGGAAACAACCCGGACCTACAGCTAAGGCCCCTAATTCGTGGCTAAGTGGGAAAGGATGTGGGAATCCCAAAACAACCAGGAGGTTGGCTTAGAAGCAGCCATCCTTTAAAGAAAGCGTAACAGCTCACTGGTCTAAATAAGGGTTCCTGCGCCGAAGATGTAACGGGGCTCAAGCCACGAGCCGAAGCTTAGGGTGTGCCATTTATTTGGTACGCGGTAGCGGAGCGTTCTGTAAGCCTGCGAAGGGCGACTCGTGAGAGCGCCTGGAGGTATCAGAAGTGCGAATGCTGGCATGAGTAACGACAAACACTGTGAAAGACAGTGTCGCCGAAAGTCCAAGGGTTCCTGCGTAAAGTTAATCTTCGCAGGGTTAGCCGGTCCCTAAGGCGAGGCCGAAAGGCGTAGTCGATGGGAATCACGTGAATATTCGTGAGCCAGTGGGTAGTGACGGATCTCTTATGTTGTTCGACCTTATTGGATTGGTCGGGCCTCGACGAGGTTCCAGGAAATAGCTCCCACATTAGACCGTACCCGAAACCGACACAGGTGGACTGGTAGAGTATACCAAGGCGCTTGAGAGAACTATGTTGAAGGAACTCGGCAATTTACCTCCGTAACTTCGGGATAAGGGGGCCCTCTGTATACGCAAGTGTACAGGGGGGGCACAGACCAGGGGGTGGCAACTGTTTAACAAAAACACAGGGCTCTGCGAAATCGCAAGATGACGTATAGGGTCTGACGCCTGCCCGGTGCCGGAAGGTTAAGAGGAGGTGTGCAAGCACTGAATTGAAGCCCCGGTAAACGGCGGCCGTAACTATAACGGTCCTAAGGTAGCGAAATTCCTTGTCGGGTAAGTTCCGACCTGCACGAATGGCGTAATGACTTCCCCGCTGTCTCCAACATAGACTCAGTGAAATTGAATTCCCCGTGAAGATGCGGGGTTCCTGCGGTCAGACGGAAAGACCCCGTGCACCTTTACTGTAGCTTTGCGCTGGTATTCGTGACTGTTTGTGTAGAATAGGTGGTAGACTTTGAAGCCGGGGCGCCAGCCTTGGTGGAGTCGCAATGTGAAATACCACCCTAATGGTTATGGATATCTAACCGCATCCCATTAGCTGGGATCGGGACAGCGCATGGTGGGCAGTTTGACTGGGGCGGTCGCCTCCCAAAGAGTAACGGAGGCGTGCGAAGGTAGGCTCAGAACGGTCGGAAATCGTTCGTTGAGTATAATGGCATAAGCCTGCCTGACTGCGAGACCAACAAGTCGAGCAGAGACGAAAGTCGGTCATAGTGATCCGGTGGTCCCGCGTGGATGGGCCATCGCTCAACGGATAAAAGGTACGCCGGGGATAACAGGCTGATGACGCCCAAGAGTCCATATCGACGGCGTCGTTTGGCACCTCGATGTCGGCTCATCACATCCTGGGGCTGGAGAAGGTCCCAAGGGTTCGGCTGTTCGCCGATTAAAGTGGTACGTGAGCTGGGTTCAGAACGTCGTGAGACAGTTCGGTCCCTATCTGCCGTGGGTGTTGGAATATTGAGAGGATTTGTCCCTAGTACGAGAGGACCGGGATGAACGTACCTCTGGTGGAGCTGTTGTCGCGCCAGCGGCAGTGCAGCATAGCTATGTACGGACGGGATAACCGCTGAAAGCATCTAAGCGGGAAACCCACCTCAAAACGAGTATTCCCTTGAGAACCGTGGAAGACGACCACGTTGATAGGCCGGGTGTGTAAGTGCGGCAACGCATGTAGCTTACCGGTACTAATCGTTCGATTGGCTTGATTGCTCTCATTTTCAATGTCCAGACATCAGTCCGACGTTATGAAAATGAGACTGCGCTCTGTAAATCAGAATGCGCAACTCAGGGACGCTCAAGCGCGTCCTACAGAAAGACCAAAACAGTTTGCTTCGTATCTTTGTCCTTCGCCGGCCTGGTGGTTCTAGCGAGGAGCTTCAACCCGATCCCATCCCGAACTCGGCCGTTAAACTCCTCAGCGCCAATGGTACTATGGCTTAAGCCCTGGGAGAGTAGGTCGCTGCCAGGCCTGCAAAGGACAAAGAACCCTCAACTACGATATCAATACAAAAAACGCCGCTTCCTTCGGGAAGCGGCGTTTTTTGTTGTCTGGA
>NZ_JABMCJ010000050.1 GCF_013359755.1 Tardiphaga robiniae
AGATTGATGTATGAGCAGAGTCACCGCGATTATCTCCGCTCTGGTTATCTGCATCATCGTCTGCCTGTCATGGGCTGTTAATCATTACCGTGATAACGCCATTACCTACAAAGCCCAGCGCGACAAAAATGCCAGAGAACTGAAGCTGGCGAACGCGGCAATTACTGACATGCAGATGCGTCAGCGTGATGTTGCTGCGCTCGATGCAAAATACACGAAGGAGTTAGCTGATGCTAAAGCTGAAAATGATGCTCTGCGTGATGATGTTGCCGCTGGTCGTCGTCGGTTGCACATCAAAGCAGTCTGTCAGTCAGTGCGTGAAGCCACCACCGCCTCCGGCGTGGATAATGCAGCCTCCCCCCGACTGGCAGACACCGCTGAACGGGATTATTTCACCCTCAGAGAGAGGCTGATCACTATGCAAAAACAACTGGAAGGAACCCAGAAGTATATTAATGAGCAGTGCAGATAGAGTTGCCCATATCGATGGGCAACTCATGCAATTATTGTGAGCAATACACACGCGCTTCCAGCGGAGTATAAATGCCTAAAGTAATAAAACCGAGCAATCCATTTACGAATGTTTGCTGGGTTTCTGTTTTAACAACATTTTCTGCGCCGCCACAAATTTTGGC
>NZ_JABMCJ010000051.1 GCF_013359755.1 Tardiphaga robiniae
GTACAAAGGAGGCACTCACCGCGCTCAGTTCGCTGCACTGCTCAATGCGCCAGCGGCTGATCACCTCCTGCTCCGGATCGGCGTAACTGTTTCCGTTGACGAAGTTCACCGCATCCAGAAAACGGGCGTAAACCTTACGCCGGACCACCGTTCCGCCGACCAGACTCTGCATATCTTCCGCCATCCCGGTGACCATACCGTACAGGTTAGAAACCGTCAGCGTGGGGCGCGTACTGGTGCCTTTGCCATTCAGTTCAAAACCGCTCCCCTGAATGGGATACGGCTGATACTGTCGCCCCTGCCAGGTGACCGGCTCACCTTTTTCGTTCTGCTCATTACAGAAAAAATAACGTTCTCCACCGACCTCTGTCAGGTCGATTTCCCAGAGCACCACGCTGGCCGACTGCTCCGCACGGGTGCATTCATTCAGTGTTTCCTGCCGGATATCCTGCATCAGTTCACCAC
>NZ_JABMCJ010000052.1 GCF_013359755.1 Tardiphaga robiniae
AGTGGCAGACCCCCGTAGTGGGGCCGGACGGTGACCCAAGGCCTCCCGAGTGCGTGAGGGAACGTCTCCCTCCCGCCCGCAGGCGCCACATCCCGCCCCGCGCTAACAAGCGTCCCTGGCAACGCCCCTCAAAGTGGGACGGGATGCAATGGAATATAATCTGCATTGGAATGGCGTCAAGGATTATTTTCAATATTTCTTGAGGGCGTTCGGGTGCAGGGCGTATCACGTGCCCGTCCTCATGAAGATGTGATGACCGATATCGGGCGACTCTTCGCGACGTGATCGGTTGCGAGCTTTGTTGTTCGCGGCATCAGACCGGATGGTCACAGTTGATCGCTAAAATGGCGCGCGACGTCGACGCGTCGGCGCACTCCGACCTTGGTGCGTGCGCATCCTCAAGCCAATGAGCCCGCGATGCCGATCCAATTCCGCAAGACCTCAATCAGATCTCGCAAGCGAACACTGGGACTGGCCGCCTTCGGCCTGATCCTGGACGCGATCGTCAGCCATCCCCGCGTCGACGTGCCGGCGATGGTGAATGTCGCGATGATGTCGCGTTTCGCCGTAGCGCCTGTCATGGCATCGCTCGGCAGTCTGTCATGGACGACCAGCACAGGTTCGAGCAACACCGTCGCGACGACGCCGGTGATGAGCGCGGATCATGTGACACGGATGTGCGCGCGGGCGCATGGCAGCGCAAGTTGATTGACAACCGGATCTCTTGAACAACAAAGGCCCGGATGAAGCAGGCGCTTCATCCGGGCCTTGTTGGATCAGACGGTGTGTGGACTCAGGCGACGCGCTTGATGGCGTCGCTCAGGATCGAAACGATCTCGTCGATCTGGTTCTTCTCGACGATGAGGGGCGGCGACATCGCGAAGGCGTCGCCGCTCTGACGCAGATAGAGGCCGCGGTTGAAGCAGTCGACCATGACGTCATAGCCGCGCGCAGCCGGTGCATCCTTGCGGGGTGCAAGTTCGACGGCGCCCATCAACCCGCAATTGCGGATGTCGATGACATTGGGCAGGTCGCGGAGCGCGTGCAGGCTATCGCGCCAGTAGTCGGACAGCGAGGCACCGCGCGTCAGCAGTCCCTCGCTCTTGTAGATGTCCAGCGTCGCGATGCCCGCGGCGCAGGCGACCGGATGCGCCGAATAGGTGTAGCCATGGAACAGCTCGATCTGGCTTTCCGGTCCGGTCATCAGCCCGTCATAGATCTTGCGGCTGGCGAACACGGCGCCGCAGGGCACGGTGCCGTTGGTGATGCCTTTCGCGGTGGTCATCAGGTCCGGCGTCACGCCGAAATAATTTGCGGCGAACGGCGTGCCGAGACGGCCGAAACCGGTGATGACTTCGTCGAAGATCAACAGGATGCCGTGCTTGGTGCAGAGCTCGCGCAGACGCTGCAGGTAGCCCTTCGGCGGCGGCAGCACGCCGGTCGAACCGGGCACCGGCTCGACGATGACGGCGGCAATGGTGTCGGCGCCATGCAGCGCGACCAGACGCTCAACGTCGTCGGCGAGTTCGGCGCCGTGCTCCGGGAGGTCCTTGGAGAATGCGTTGCGTGCGAGATCGTGGGTGTGGCGGATGTGATCGGTGCCGGGTAGTTGGGCGGACGAGAAGGCGCGGCGGTTATTGACCATGCCGCCGACCGAGGTGCCGCCGAAGCCGACGCCGTGATAGCCGCGCTCCCTGCCGATCAGGCGCGTGCGCGAGGCCTGGCCGTTGGCGCGATGATAGGCCAGCGCGATCTTCAGCGCGGTATCGCCCGACTCCGAACCGGAATTGGTGAAGAAGATGCGGTCGAGGCCGGCGGGTGCGATCTCGGCCAGACGATTGGCGAATTCGAAGGCGAGCGGATGGCCCATCTGGAACGCGGGGGCGAAGTCGAGGGTGGTGAGCTGCTTCTCAACTGCACTGGCGATCTCGCGGCGGCCGTGGCCGGCATTGGTGCACCAGAGGCCAGCCGATCCGTCGATCACCTTGCGGCCGTCTTCGGTGGTGTAATACATGCCCTGCGCGGATGCGAACATGCGCGGTGCCGCCTTGAACTGGCGGTTGGCCGTGAACGGCATCCAGAACGACTCGAGTTGTAGCGTGTTCGGAATCTGATGAACGGTCACGGCGCGGCTCCCTTGGCTGATTCAGCATCTGGATCATGTTCGCCCGAATGCAACAAGTCCTTTTCTCGATCTGATTAACCTGTTGATTTTATTGAATGGGCCGGGTCATATTTGTTCGATCCGAAACACTCGCAACAGGGATTTGGCGTGACCATCGATCTAGGCGAACGGCTGCGCTTCGTGCGCGGGCGTCACAAGCTGTCGCAGCGTGAACTGGCCAAGCGCGCGGGCGTGACCAATTCGACGATCTCGCTGATCGAGTCCAACCAGATGAATCCGTCGGTCGGCGCGCTCAAGCGTATTCTCGATGGCATTCCCATGGGGCTCGCCGACTTCTTCGCCATCGAGCCGGACCGACCGCGCAAGGCATTCTACCGCTCGGATGAGCTGACAGAAATCGGCAAGACGCCAATCTCCTATCGCCAGGTCGGCGACAATCTGTTCGGCCGCAGCCTGCAGATCCTGAAGGAGCGCTACGAGCCGGGCAGCGACACCGGACGGGTGCCGCTGGTGCATGACGGCGAGGAGGGTGGCATCGTGGTGTCAGGCCGGCTGGAAGTGACCGTCGACGAGGAGCGCCGCATCCTCGATCCCGGCGATGCCTATTATTTCGAAAGCCGCCGTCCACATCGCTTTCGCTGCGTCGGCGCGAAACCCTGCGAAGTCATCAGCGCCTGTACGCCGCCGACGTTCTGAGGATCTAAGCCACGCCGGGGCTAACGGGAGGTATCGATCCCTCTCATGAGCAGGTCGATACTGGCATCGGTAAAGACCGCGACGTCGATCTGCCTTCGCGTTCCAAATAGCAGTGACCACACGGTCAACAGCAGCGCCGGGCTCATCACGATCTCGGTGAATGTGCTGGCCTGCGACGGGCGGAATTCGCCGGCCGCGACTCCCGCTTCGATCACCATCCGGAACTGGTCGATGACCGGCCGCATGAACTCGTCATAGTGCCGGTCCACGAGGTCGGGGAAGCGGGAGCCGTCGGCGATCAGGAAGCGGAGTGTTTCGCGGAAAGGTCTGTCCTCGGCAATCTTGCGATACACGAAGACCATGAGCGCACGCAGGCGTGCGTTGTATGATCCTTCCAGTGTCCCGGCATAGCTTTCCAGTTCGGGAAAGAACGCCTGGGACTTGTATCGGATCATCTCGTCGAACACGCGCTCCTTGGTTTCGAAATAGAAATAGATCGTGCCCTTGGTGACGGATGCGCGGGCGGCGACATCCTCCAGCCGGGTCGCCGCATAGCCGTTTTTGGCGAATTCCTCGAAGGCCGCGTCGAGGATCTCGATCGGTCGTTCCGCTTTTCGTCGGGCGCGCTTCTTCAGCTCAGCATTCATGGGACCAGGATAATCGATCCCCGGCAGGGCCGCTATTGACTTTTGAGTCAGTCAATAATAGTGAGTGATTGCTCACTTAACACGCGCGGTCAAATGCATAGTGCTTTCAAAATGATGTCTCCGTTGCCAGCCGATGCGGCCGGCACCGCAGATCGGCGACGCAAGCTGATCGAAACCGTGGCCACAGCGAAAGCGAAATGGATTGCCCATCAGGCGCCCGACCGGGCGAGGGCTGCATGATGAATGCGGATAGTGACGCATCGCCGCCGCGACTGTTCCGTGGTGCCCGTGTCCGGATGAGCGTTCTCGGTCGTGAGCGGCATCCGAAATACGGCGATCGCCAGGGAGTCATCGTGGGCCGCGGCTCGCCGAGCAGTTGGCGGGTGAAGTTCGACGAGCGCACGACCGTCCAGGCGATCCACCGGGACTACCTCGAACTCGTCGCACAACCCGCGGCGGCATCCCTTCAGGTCGCCCAGCGACGCGGTTCTATGGACGGGGCGTCGAACCCGTGAGCGCTCTCCTGACCGAACATGTCATGCGTGGCCGCCGTTGGCGGCCGTCGGTTTCGTTGCCTGTCGCTGCGGCGCTGAGCCTTCTGGTCGCCGGATGTTCGTCATTGCCACGGACACCGCATAGCGCCGCGGATGCATCCAGTGCGCGCGTCCTCGATCTTACGGACCTGCGCCGTTATGCGGACGAACCGGCCTCGACGTTCCGAAGCGGTCAGAACCAGGTCGTGTTGCGGGGGCCTCGAACCTATCTGGCGCTGTCCGGAGGCGGGGCGGACGGCGCCTATGGCGCCGGCGTGCTCAATGGCTGGACCGAGGCAGGGACGCGCCCGTCGTTCTCGATGGTATCCGGTGTGAGCACCGGCGCACTGATCGCGCCCTTCGCATTTCTCGGTCCCGACTATGACGCGACCTTGCGTGACGTCTACACCAGCGGCGTTGCCGCGAGCCTGCTCGATGCACCCAATCCGTTCAATGCGATCTTTGGTTCTGGCCTGTTCGGCAACACGCGGCTGCGCGAGCTGGTGGCGAAGTATATCGACGAGACCTTTGTCGCGGCTGTCGCAGCCGAACATGCGAAGGGGCGGATGCTGTTCGTCGTCACGACCAACCTGGACTCCCAGCGGACCGCCATCTGGGACATGGGACGGATCGCTTCGCTGCGTACGCCCGAAGCACTGAACCTGTTCCGGGATGTTGTCGCGGCTTCGGCGAGTCTGCCCGTGGTGTTTCCGCCGATGCTGGTGACCGCGGAGGCGAACGGCAAGCGCTTCGAGGAGATGCATGTCGATGGCGGCGTCACCGCGCCTGTCCTGACATTGCCGGAGGCCTTCCTGCTGCGCGACGCCACATTCGCCAGGGCAGAGAAGCTGCAACTCTACGTCCTGATCAACAACAAGATCGAACGGGAATTTCAGGTCATTCCCAATTCCACCATCGAAATCGCTGCGCGGGCGTCATCGACCGTGACGAAGATTCAGACACGGTCCATCCTTTACAACACCTATGCCTTCGCCCGCCGCAACAAGTTCGGATTCAATCTGACCTATATCGAGGGCGATCGACCGCCATCGCCGATGTCCGGCTTCGACACCGCCTATATGCGCGCGCTGTTCCAGTACGGTTACGAGAGGGCGCGGGGCAATCGTCTCTGGTCGAAATCCCCGCCCTCCGACGATCAGGATTCCGTGGCGGCGTCACACACAGCAATCACGCGGCAAGTCGCAAGCGGCAACTGATGCGCGATGCGACGTTCAAACCCGGCACATGCGTGCTGAAACAGGAGTGACCTCATGAGACTTTCTATGCTTCGCAAGATCGTTTCACCCCGCCGGATTGCGCTGGTGTCGATCCTGCTCGTCGCCGCCTCAGGTTCGGCGGCGGCGCAGTCGCCGCCGTTCACAGGCCTTACCGGATCCTGGGCAGGCGCAGGAGCGATCTCGCTGTCCGACGGATCGAAGGAGCGGCTTCGCTGCAAGGCGACATACCAGGTCAGCAATGGCGAAAGGCGGCTCCTGCAGAGCTTGCGTTGCGCGAGCGACAGCTACCGCTTCGATCTCAACAGCGACGTGGTCAGCCAGGATGGCACCATCGCCGGGACATGGAGCGAAACCAGTCGCGGAATCAGCGGAAGCATCGCGGGCCGGGAGTCCGGAGGCCTCATCTCGGCCGTCATCGACGCGCCGGGCTTCTCGGCCAGCCTGTCGCTCTCGACGCGCGGCAACAAGCAGTCTTTCTCCATATCGTCCGAAGGCGACATCCGGAACGTCACCATCAACATGAGCCGAAACTGATCGGGATCGTTGCTCGGAGATCGCAGGTGTTTCACAGGCGCACGTTGCGAGGCGAGGCAGGGTGCAAGTGCCAATGACTCGCGGGAGGTGAATGTCCGCGAAGAACGACGCATCCTCGCTTCCGGCGATGCCTGTTGTTTCGAAAGCCGACGTCGGCATCCGTTCGCTGCGTCGGCGCGAAATCCTGCGAGGTGATCAGCGTCTGCACGTCGCCGACATTTTGAATGATCTAAGCTGCGCTCTCCGAGCGATGCGTGACGTCACCACGACCGGCGATCAAGCCGGCGATTGAGATATCCTCGTCAAGGGCTTCCCAATGCAGACCGTCGCGGCCGATCTCGACCTGATTGCGCTGGTCGGGCGTGGCATTCAGCAGGCGCGGAAACCAGGCGAGGGGGACGCCGAGCGTTCGCCCGTCGGTCAGTTCGACCCACATGCTTGCGTCATCGAAACGAACGCTGGTTGCCGAAATGGTCATGCCACGCCTTCAGGATCAGGTCGCGATTGTTCGCAACGGTGCGCAGAATAGCCGAAAGCTCGCGCGGGTTGAAGCCGTAACTGTCGGCGATCTGGATGTCTGGCGCGATCCAGACCTTGGCGTCGCAGCCGTTGCCCCTGATGTGGATGTGCTGCGGCTCGGGCGGCCGTCCTTCGTTCGAGTAGAAATAGTAGCGCAAGCCGCCGGAGCGAAATACGACGGGCAAGATAACCTCCGCATGGCTTTCGCGTGATGTTCCGTGAGTGTAGCCCGGATCACGTGAAGTGCAACCTAGGGTGGATTCCTGATGCGCGGCGAGGTCACGGACGACACAACGATTCCTCTGTGTCGACGTGAGCGCGGCGCACCTGAATTTGAATGGCCGCCCGCGCGCCAAATCTCTATGCTGTGGGCATGTCGCGATTCATGTGTCTATTGATTGCTCTCGTCCTGTCGCTCACTTCCGCCGTTGCGCTGGCGGCGCCGGCGAAAAAGAGGCCGCAGCAATGGAAGGGCTACGGCTTCCTGCCGGGTTATCACCAGCCGCTGAACAACAGCGTTCCGCTGTTCATGCAGAAGCGCGCGGACCTGCGCATGGCCAAACGCGACCGGCGCCATTGGTATATCGACCGTACGCCGGTCTATTACCGCTGGTCCGACGGCGAGAAGTATTATTTCGGCCGGCCCGGCTTCTATCGCGGTCAGTACAATGGCGGCAGCATGGGCCCATGCTGGACGCGAACCCCGATCGGACCAATCTGGAATTGCGGCTAGGCGAGGTGGCGCATGTCGCAGCGCCGATTCCAGTGAAGGCTGCTGGCCGACGTTGTCGCGACCCTTATTAAATCATCGCTGCGACTATCTGTTGCTCCGGTTTGATCGCGGCGGAGTTCAAAAGCGCCGTGAAAGCAAAATCAACGAAAACACATTTCGAGTTCCGACCACTATCTTCGCCTGACAGGACTTTGGTTCAGGGGCGGAGATATCAGTGGCTAAGATTTCACGACGTGATGTGTTGGCAGGTGGCGCGGCCATGCTTGGGTCGCTTGGCGGATCCGGGGGGACGTTCGGCCAGCAGCCCACCGAGAATTTCGATCTCGTAATCCGGGGCGGCGAGGTCATCGACCCCAGCCAGAATCTGCGCGGCATTCGCGATATCGGCATCAAGTTCGGGCAGGTCGCCGCCGTCGAGCCGAGCATTCCTGTCGAGCGGGCCAAACAAAGTATCGATGCCAAAGGCAAACTGGTGACGCCCGGCCTCGTCGATCTTCACACCCATGTCTATCCCTATGGGTCGGCGATCGGCATTCCGCCGGATGAGCTGGTGCCGTTCTCGGCGACGACGACCTATGTGAGTGCCGGAGATGCCGGCGCCAACACCTTTGCCGGCTTCAAGCGCGACGTCGTCGGACATTCGCGCAGCCGACTGTTTGCCTTCGTGCACATTTCGACAATTGGCCTTGCGGGTTTTCCCGTCGGCGAGTTGCTGAATATCGACTACGCGAATGTCGATGCCGCGGCGCGCACGATTGCGGAAAATCCCGATCTCGTGCTCGGCGCCAAGGTGCGCGAGACGCTGGCATTCGTCGGCAATAACGGCATCGAGCCGTTGAAGCGCGCCATTCTGGCCGTCGAACGCTCGGGCACCAAGGGGCGGGTGATGTGCCACATCGGCAATGCACCGGGCGATCTGTCGGTGCTCGTCGATACGTTGCGTCCCGGCGATATCCTCACGCATCCCTACAGCGCGCTCGGTAACAACACGGTGCAGAACGGCAAGGTGCTTCCGGCGCTGTTGGAGGCGAAGAAGCGCGGCGTCATCATCGATGTCGGCCATGGCGCCGGCAGCTTCGACTATGACATTGCCGAGGAGGCGATCCAGCAGGGGCTCGTGTTCGATACGATTTCCAGCGACGTCCA
This sequence comes from Tardiphaga robiniae, assembly GCF_013359755.1. Taxonomy (GTDB): domain Bacteria; phylum Pseudomonadota; class Alphaproteobacteria; order Rhizobiales; family Xanthobacteraceae; genus Tardiphaga; species Tardiphaga robiniae. The sequence continues at coordinate 8,172 of NZ_JABMCJ010000052.1, forward strand.
TGTGGCCGCGGCGAACACGCCCAGCAGGCCGTATTTGCCCTGGGTGCTCAGCAAGTTTCTCGCGCTCGGCTTCTCGCTCGATCAGGTGATTGCGGCCGCCACGATCAAGCCGGCCAATGTCATCAACCGTGTGCCCAAGCTCGGCACGCTGCAGGTCGGCGCGCCCGCGGACGTGGCCATTCTCGAACTCGTCGAAGGCCCGGTCGAACTGCTCGACACCTCGAACAAGCCCCGCACCGGCAAGGCCTATCTGAAGGCGGTTCAGACCGTGCGCGGCGGGGTCCCGTTCGGACGGCCGTATTCTCTGCCGTTCTCGGCAAACTGACGAGAGCGACGCGGTGCCTGGGTGAGCGAAGCGACAACCGGGGCTATGCTGGCCCGGCTATGGTGCCGCACGCTGACGTCCTGCTGGAATTTACCGCCGCCGGGGAGGGGGACGGCGATCGCGCTTCGGCACGCTGGTCTGCCCTGCGTCTGCCGCGCGCTCAAGGCATCTGCCACGGCTTTCGAGAAAACCGCCATCCGGTCTAGGCTCGCACCAACCGAATCTCGAATTGGACGTGCGACATGACATTGGCGATGAGCTGGGACGAATGGGCCAAACACGACGCGGTGGCGCTGGCCGCGCGCGTGCGCAAGGGCGACCTGACGCCGGCCGATCTGGCGGCGCAGGCTGCGGCCGGCATCGCCAGGACTAATCCCGCGCTCGATGCCGTCGTCGAAGTGTTCGACGACGTCGTTGCCGATCCTGCCAAGGACGGTATGAATGCCGAGGGCGCGTTCGCTGGCGTTCCTTACCTGATGAAGGACCTCGGCCCGACCCTGAAGGGACGGCTGCAGGAATTCGGCTCCATGATCATGCAGGGGCATCGCCCCGCGCAGGACAGCTTCCTGACCGGCAAGATCCGGGGCGCCGGGCTCAACATCATTGGCCGCAGCACCACGCCGGAATTCGGCGTCTGCAGTTCTGCCGAGAACAAGCTCTATGTCACCCACAATCCCTGGGACACCGACTACACCACCTGTGGCTCCTCCGCCGGCTCTGCGGCGATGGTCGCGGCCGGCGTGCTGCCGATCTCCCATGCCACGGATGGCGGTGGTTCGATCCGCATTCCCGCAGGTGTGAACGGCCTGATCGGTCTGAAGGTCTCGCGCGGCGTCTATTCGCTGGCGCCCGTGCTGTCGGACCTGTCGGGGCTTGTCTCGATCCAGGGCTGCGTGAGCCGCAGCGTGCGCGACACCGCAGCCTTCGTCGACAATTGCCGCGGCGGCGCTCCTGGCGAATTCATGCCGTTCTGGTCGCCGGCCGAACCCTATAGCGACCTGATCAAGCGCGATCCCGCCAAATTGCGCATCGCGCTGTCGCATGAGTGGGGCGACTACAAAGCGCCGCCGCATTTCGTTGTGGAGCTGGAGCGTGTCGGCAAAATGCTCGAAGGGCTCGGCCATCACGTGGAATGGGCGTTGCCGGAGGTGGATTTCCGCAAGGCGTTCGCGGCGCAGACGACCTGCTATATCAGCAATTTTGCGCAGGTGATCGCCGGTCATCTGGCGCGGCTCGGTTTGGATAAACCGACCACCGATCTGCTGGAGCCGATCAATATCAAGATCTGGGAGAGCGGACTGAGCACGTCCTATACCGAGCGCAACGCGATGCAGGCGGTGTTCAACACGACGTCGCGGGCCTTCGGCAATTTCTTCGAGCGCTACGACATCATCCTGACGCCGATCACCGCCAAGCCGACGCCGAAGGTCGGCACATCAGAATATCTCACCACCAGCACCAATCCGTCGGTGCATGACTGGTTCGCCAACCTGTGGAAGAATTTCGCCTATACACCGCTCGCCAATCTGTGCGGCATTCCCGGCATCTCGCTGCCGCTGGCGGCGCAGGAGAACGGACTGCCGCTCGGCATCCAGGCGCAGACGCGTCAGGCCAATGACGGCCTGCTGCTGCAACTGGCCGCGCAGATCGAGCGGGCGATCGACGGCCAGTGGAATGGCGGCAAGCTGCCGGCAAAGCATGTCAGCCGGCAATAGGCGCGTCGGCAGATACTGTCTTCGTCACGCTAAAGATACGTGACGCAACGGATATCGAATGGATCGAACATGGTTTCAAGCTTACCGGCTCCCGTGTCCCAGTCGGTCGTTGCCAGGCTGACGCGGGCGGCGATATTCCTGGTCGTGACGATCAATCCGGGACCGGCCCCCGAGAAGGCGGTTCGTGGCTTGTGCGGCGACCTGTCCAGCCTGTTGCGCGGCGTGGGCTTCCGCAATCTCAATGGGCAGTTGTCCTGCATCATGGGGTTTGGCTCCGAGGCTTGGGCCCGGCTGTTCGGAGCGCCGGGTCCGAAAGACTTGCATCCGTTTCGCGAAATTCGCGGCGTGCATACCGCCGTTTCGACGCCCGGCGACATCCTCTTTCACATCCGCGCGGCGAGCATGGATCTCTGTTTCGAGCTGGCGACGCACATCATGTCGCGGCTCGCCGACGCGGTTTCGGCCGTGGACGAGGTGCACGGTTTCAAATTCTTCGACGACCGCGATCTGATCGGCTTTGTTGACGGAACTGAAAACCCTGTCGGTCAGGCCGCTGACGCGGCCACCCTTGTCGGCGATGAAGACCCCGGCTTTGCCGGAGGCAGCTACGTGATCGTGCAAAAATATCTGCACGACGTCGCGCGATGGAACAAGGTGCCCGTCGAGGAACAGGAGAACATCATCGGCCGGCACAAGCTGTCCGATATCGAACAGCGCGATTCCGAGAAGAAGCCGTATGCGCACAATGTCCTGACGTCGATTGAAGAGAATGGGGAGCAGCTTCAAATTCTGCGCGACAACATGCCGTTCGGCGAGGTAGGCAAAGGTGAGTTCGGTACCTATTTCATCGGTTATGCCCGTTCCCCGCAGCGCATTGAGAAGATGCTGGAGAACATGTTCATCGGCAACCCGCCTGGCACTTACGACCATCTGCTGGATTTCAGCCGCGCGGTGACGGGGACGCTGTTCTTCGTTCCCACAGCGACGTTCCTGGACGATGTCGATCCCGAGGCTTAACCGCTGAGCCCTCATCTGCCCCCTACTTGCTGAACAGGAGATTGTGCATGGGTGTCGATCTCTTGAACATCAAGGGTCTCACAGAGCTCGCGCATCAGGGCCCGATCGTCATGGTCAATCTGATGCGATTCCGGGAGCGCTCGCTCGACGGCGATGGGTCGGGCTGGGATGCCTATCTGCGTTACAGCGCGCTGACCGTGCCGATGATCAAGGCCCGCGGCGGCACATTGCTGTGGACCGGTGACGCCAAGGCCGTCGCGCTCGGCGAACCGGATCACCAGCAGTGGGACTATCTGGCGCTGGTGTATTATCCCTCCGTTGCAGCCTTCATCGAGATGATGACGTCACCGGACTATGAAAATCTCTGCGACCCGCACCGGACCAACGGCTGTGCCGAGCATGTGATCATTTGCACGAGCGAGGCTTACAGCAAGTTCAAGATCGGCTGAGGGGGATCGCCACCGGATTTCGGCTTATTCGAGCCACCAAACCTCACATGAGCCGGGTGGCGATGAGGACGGAGATTACGAGCAGAACCGCGACGATGACCACGACGAAGGGGAGCATCGCGCGATAGGCGTCCCGCTCGTGGCCGGGGGTGCCGGCGAGATTGCAGACGATCGACATCCGCACCGGCGAGACCATGTTGAGCGACAGTGCCGCGGCGTGCTGAAGCGCGACGACGGCGGCGACGTCGAGGCCGGCCTCGGTCGCAAGGCTGAGCTGCGACGGCATGAACAATCCGTTGGCCGCATTGCCGCTATTGGCCAGCGCGCCGAACACGGCGGAGATCATCGGCGTGACCGTCACCGACCAGACCCCGAACGTGTCGTACATACCGCGGGCGAGGCCGCCGGCGATGCCCGAGCGCGACAGCAGTTCGGCCATCATCGAGAACACGATGACGGTAAGCACCGCGAGCCGGCCGGTCTTCCAGGCGGCTGCGATCTCCGCAGGGAAGGCCCGCTGATGGCCGTGCAGCAGGGCGGTCAGCACGGCGGCTGCGACCAGCCAGGTGCCGGCGTGAAACAACGGTGCCCAGATAGGCACGCCTGCGAAAGGCTGGATGCTCCAAGACGACTGCAGGAGGTGATTGAGCGGAGGCACGAGGCGCGTCAGCGCGAGCCATCCGATCAGCAGCGTGAATGGCAGCATGCGCCGTGCCGCAGCGGCGATCGCCGCGCGGTCCGGCTTTTCGTCGATGAGATAACGCAGCACGATGGCTGGCCCGAACGCTGCCAGCATCGCCGGCTCCGGCCCGAGAAACGCCGTCGCGACGATGGCGAGGCCGAGACTGCCGAGCAGCCAGAGCGCCTCGCTGGCCCGCTCGCGCCAGTCGGCATGGATGCCGGCGCGCTCCGCCATGCGCCAGTAGATCGGCAGCCACAGGATGTTGAACACGAGGTAGATGAGACTGGTGTGCAGCGCGAGCGCGGTGGGATCGGTTCGCGCGAAGGCGGCGCCGACCACCGCGCCGCTGCCCATGGCGCCCCACACGATCATGGTCTGGCTGATCAGCGAGAAGGCGAGCAGCTCGATCGGCTTCAGGCCGAGGCGGCGGATCAACACCATCGTCCCCATAATGCCGATGCCGAAGCCGGTGGCGGATTCCGCGAAGGGCCCGATCAGATAGCAGGCGGTGAACAGCAGGCGACGCCGCGCTCGCGCATCCGGCAGTGACGTCTCGACCGGCATCGCCGCGTCGCCGGGGCGGATCGCCATTTGCCAGAACAGCAAGCCGCCGAGAATGTAGGGCACGACGATCCAGCCGATCCATGCGCCGCGCAGCAGCGCCGTTCCAGCGTCAGTGATCGAGAACAGTTGCGGGGCGGTGGCCAGTGCGACCGCAAGTGCCGTGGCGAGGCCGATCAGCGAGGCGGGAAGCGTGCCGGCGAGTCCGCTGGCGATGGCGCCGATCACCGCCAGCGCGGGCAGCGCCCAGATCAGGTAAAGCACGTTCCGCCCCCAGGTTTCTCGTTGGGGGCTGGATGCGCGGGAAAGGCAGGGACGTCAACCGCGCTGCGCGCATAGGGCGCGTGCAACGTCGATCCGCCCAGCGCTTGCTGAACCGCAATGCGTTTTGCCCGACCAACCCTGGGTGAGAGCTGATACCGAGACGCAGCCTCGCTCAATCAGCCCCGGGAGAATGGACGTGACGTCGAAAGCATTGGTGATCGCGCTGGCGCTCCTGGCGTCTCCGGCAGTCGCCGCCTGCAACGAGCCCGGAACCGGTACCAAAGACACGCCGATCTTTTCGCCGCCGCTTGGCGCCGTCGTCACCGGTACGGGGCGCCTGCAGTTTCATTCGGCGCCAAGCGCGCATTGCGCGATAGCCGGTGTGTTTGTCATCCCCAGGGATCATCTGGTCGCTTATGCTGAAACGCGCGACGGGTGGACCTCGGTGATGTATGCGCGTGCGACGGGCGGCGGCGTCACAGGCTGGGTCAGATCATCCCGCCTGAAACACACCGGCACAGTCGGACCGCAATAGGCGACACGTTAGTTGTCGAAGCCGACGAACACCGTCGCTTCCTCGACCGACTTGCGTTCGGACACCACCGCATTGGCGGGAAAGCTGTCATCCGGCCATCCGAGCGCAATGCTTTTCATGATGACCTGATCGTCCGCAATCCCGGCATGCTCGCGCACCACCGGTGACTGCATGATGCCCTGGCTGTTGATCACCGCGCCAAGGCCGCGCGACCAGGCGGCGTTGACGAGTGCGGTCGCCACGGCGCCGCAATCGAACGGCGTATCGTCGCTGCCATCCAGCACGCGGTCATAGGTCACGATCACGCAGACCGGCGCGTCGAACTGGCGGAAGCCGCGCAGCACCCAGTCCTGCCGCATCTCCTTGTCGTCCCTGGCGATCCCCATCGCCGAGAACAACTGCTTGGCGACGCCGACCTGCCGGTCGCGGTGATGACCCCCGAAAGCCTGACCGGTGCGAAATTCGCGTGACTGCGGGATACCTGCGATCATCCGTTCGGTATTTCCGGCGCGGATCCTGTCGAGCGGCTCGCCGGTCACGACATAGAAATTCCATGGCTGGGTGTTCATCGACGACGGCGCGCGCATCGCAAGGTTGATGATTTCCTCGATCAGCTTTTTGGGGACCGGATCTGGTTTGTAGCCGCGGATGCTGCGGCGGCCGAGAATGACGTCATCGAACTTCATAGGCCTGGAATCTCCCGGGGCGTTTCTGAATTGGACGGGATATTCCCGGTTTCCTGGGCCGTGTGCAAGATTGACGTGAGGGGCAGGAGGCGGTCGCCGTTCAGTTGCAGGGCGGAACAGCGAAGCGTATTCCGCTGCGCAAACATCTCGATGGCGGCGGATTACGCTTCGCCAATCCGCCCTGCGATTGCTAGTGTTGTTGTTCAATCCCATCATGCCGGGCCGAGGGCGATGAACACACGCAGCGATCATCTTGAAAAGCCAATGACGTTCGATGGCGTGACGCTCACGCCGCAGAAGGAAGTGGTCCGCGCCTTCTACAAGGATATGTGGGACCATGCGGACGTGACTTTGATCCCGCAAATTTTCCATGAGGATTTCACCTTCAGGGGATCGCTCGGACCGGTGCTGGTCGGACATGCCCAGTTCGCCGACTACGTCCGCTGGGTCACCGGCGTGCTGCAGAATTATACGACGGACATTCTCCTGATGATCGAGGAGGGCCATCGCGTTTCCGGCAAGGTCTACTTCCATGGCGTTCAACGCGAAGCGATGTTCGGCAATCCGCCGACAGGAAAGCTCGTTGGTTGGCTTGGAGCGCCTATCTTTTCGTTCGACGGGCCGAAGGTGCGCGACCTCTGGGTGCTCGGTGACATCTACAGCCTGCTCGGGCAGATCAGGACAGATGGCATGCAGGGCAACGAATTTTCCACGTCTCGCTGAGACTGGCTGAAGCGAACTTAACCCATCCGATTGAGTTCCTCTCCTGCAGCGACGTCCAGCGATCATGACCATGTGGCCAGACGTCGCGCTTGCCACATTTGCGATCTGGTTACTCGTTAACATGGTAACACGCAGGCAATACGTACCCTGCGCATAACCATATGTTGTTACATTGTTGCGGATCGACATGAATCGCCGATCCGTGCTACCTCGCTCGCAGAGTTTGAAAGAGACGCTGAAAGTGACGATTTTCGCCCGCATTCTTCGCCATGGCCTGCTGCGCATCTCGCGCAAGGCGTTGGTGATGGTCGTGCTGGCGACGTACATTTTCGCCGGCGCCATGCACGGTCTCTGCGAATGCGATGTGACCAATCCGACGGGAGTGACGATCGTTTCGCTCGCGGAGAAGGCGACCGGCCATTCCGACAAGGGAGTTGTCGCGGACAATCACTGCCACGGCTGCTTCTCCGTGACAGCACAGCCGCTTGTCTTTGCGGCGATGCCCGTCTCCATCGAGACCCGCACTGCGGTCTTCCATGATGTCGAACGTCGCAGCCTGCCGCGCGGGATCGATCCTCCCCCACCCAAATTCCTGACCTGACCGTCATCGCCGGGCGCTTCGCGCCCAGACTCCGTCATTCGTCAGGTTTCCATCATGTTCTCGAAGATCGCCACGCGTTTTGCGTGCGCGGCTGTGCTCTTCGTCAGTTCGTCGCTGACGGGGGTAGCTCATTCGCAAACCCTCACCATGGGTGCTGCGCTTCAACGCGCGCTTGCCGCCAGTCCGCGTCTGACAGCCGCCGAGCGTGACGTCGGGATCGCGCGTGGTCAGCGCATCCAGTCCGGCGCGCTGATCAATCCGGAGATTTCGTACGAGCAGGACAATTCGTTCGGTTCGGGCGCCTACAGGGGAACCCGCTCGGCGGAGACCACGCTGCAGGTCAGCCAGATGTTCGAGCTGTGGGGCAAGCGCGACGCGCGCATCGCCGCCGGTCAGGCGGGCCTCGACGTCGCGGGCATTGGACGCTTGGCCGTCCGGCTCGAAGTGCTGTCCGAGACCGCGATCGCCTTCGTGAGCGTGCTCGGCCTGCAGCGGCGGATCCAGATCCTCGACGAACAGAGCGAGGCGATCGACAAGATTTCGCCGCTGCTGCAGCGGCGCATCGAGGCCGGCGCATCGTCCATCGCAGAGACCGGACGCGCCGAGGTCGCATCGGCACTGGTCAAGGCCGACCGCGAGCGCACCAGGTCGTCTCTCGCGAGCGCGCGCCGTGAACTGGCGATCCTGATGGGCGATAGCGCGGCGAAATTTGCGGCTGTCTCCGGACGGCTGGAAGCGACCGGCAGGCCGCCGACCTTTCAGTCGGTGGTCGCGGCGATTGACGCGAATCCGCAGCTCGTCCGCTGGAAGGCGATCTATGCGCAGCGCAACGCCGAACTGCTGCTCGCCCGGCTGAAGCCCTATCCGGACGTCACGGTATCCGCCGGATGGCGCCGCTTCAGTGAGACCGGCGACAACGCCGTTCGGCTTTCGCTGTCGGTGCCGATCCCGGTGTTCGACCAGAACCAGGGCAACATCCTCTCCGCGCAGGAAAGCCTCGCCAAGACCGCCGCCGAACGCCAGGGCAACCGCAACATGCTGATCGTGGTGGCGGGCCGCGCCTATGACTCGCTGCAGGGCGCGCTGCGCGAACTCACCATCCTGCGCGAGACCGCAATCCCCAAGTCCAGGGACGCGGCCGATGCGATTTCCGAAGGCTACGGGCAGGGACGTTACTCGCTGCTCGAAGTGCTCGACGCGCAGGCCAGTGTCGCGCAGGCGCGCCTGCGCGAACAGGAAGCCCAGCAGAATTTTCACGTCGCCGTCGCCATCATCGAGGGGCTGGTCGGCAATCCGTTTGCACTGGCGCGGGGGAGCGCACGATGAACAAGCCAATCATGTTCCTGGTAAGTGCGGCCGCGATCTTCGCGCTCGGCGCCGGCGTCTACGCCACCGCACCGAGCAAGTCCGATACGCAGACCGCGGCCGCGTCCAAGGCCGCCAGGCCAGGCGACAAGGCCAAAGGCGAGAAGGAGAAGGGCGAGAAGGGCCACGACGAGAAAGGCCACGGTGACGAAGGCGTCGTGGAAATGAGCGACGCGCGCGTCGCCTCGTCGAACATCGAGATACTCACCGCCAAAAGCGAAACGCTGCACGACTCTCTGGTGCTAAACGGCATCCTGCAGCCCAATCAGGAAACGCTGGTGCAGGTGACCCCGCGCTTTCCGGGCGTCGTGCGCGAGATCAAGAAGCGCATTGGCGACACCGTCGAGAAGGGCGAACTCCTCGCGAAGATCGAGAGCAACCAGAGCCTGAGCGTCTATGAGATGCGGGCGCCGATCTCGGGGACGGTGATCGACCGCCAGATCTCGCTTGGCGAATATGCCTCCGAACAGAAGCCGGCCTTCATCGTCGCTGACATCTCGACGGTCTGGGTCGATCTGTCCGTCTACCGTCGCAACCTGCCGCGCGTCCGGATCGGCGACAGGATCCTGATCGATGTCGGCGATGGCGGAAAGCCGATCGAGGCCAGCCTGTCCTACATCTCGCCGGTTGGCAGCAGCGATACGCAGAGCGCGCTCGCCCGCGCCGTCGTGCCGAATATCGACATGCGCCTGCGCACGGGCCTGTTCGTCTCGGCACGGCTGATCCTGTCAGCCAAGCCGGTCGCGATCGCCGTTCGGGCGTCGGCGATCCAGACGGTCGAGAACCGCAGCGTCGTATTCGTCCGCAACGGCGACAAGTTCGAGGCGCGTGACGTCGAACTCGGCGCGCGCGACTCCGACAATGTCGAGATCCTGTTCGGACTGCTCGACGGCGACAAATACGCGGCGAAGAACAGCTTCATCGTGAAAGCGGAGCTCGGAAAGGGATCGGCGTCCCATGAACACTGAGCTCGCTCTGGGAGTTAGGTCATGATCGACAGGCTTCTTGCATTCTCCGTGCACCAGCGCTGGCTGGTCATGATCGCCGTGTTGATGATGGGCGCCTTCGGCGTATGGAACTTCACGCGCCTGCCGATCGATGCCGTTCCTGACATCACCAATATCCAGGTTCAGATCAACACCAACGCGCCGGGCTTCTCGCCACTGGAGGTCGAGCAGCGCATCACGTTCCCGATCGAGACGGGGATGGCCGGCCTGCCGAACCTCGTGAACACGCGCTCGCTGTCGCGCTATGGCCTCAGCCAGGTCACCGTCGTGTTCAAGGACGGCACGGACATCTATTTCGCGCGTCAGCTGGTCAACGAACGCGTCCAGCGGGTGAAGGACTCGCTGCCGACCGGCATCGAGACGGCGATGGGACCGGTCTCCACCGGCCTCGGCGAGATCTACATGTACACGGTCGAGGCGAAGGAGGGCGCGAAGAACGCCGAAGGCAAGCCCTACACGCCGAGCGACCTGCGGACCGTGCAGGACTGGATCATCAAGCCCCAGCTCCGCAACGTGCAGGGGGTCAACGAGGTCAACACCATCGGCGGTTTCGAGAAGCAGTTCCACGTGCTTCCGGATCCGGCCAGGCTGATGGCCTACCGTCTGAGCTTCCGCGACGTCATGACGTCGCTCGCCAACAACAACGCCAATGTCGGCGCCGGCTACATCGAGAAGAACGGCGAGCAGTATCTGGTGCGCACGCCCGGACAGGTCGCTGACGTCGAGGAAATCAGGCAGATCGTCATCGGCTCCCGCAACGGCGTCCCGGTCCGCATCCTCGACATCGCGGAGGTCAAGGAGGGCACGGACCTGCGCACCGGCGCGGCGACCGTCGACGGCAAGGAAGTCGTGCTCGGCACGGCGATGCTGCTGATCGGCGAGAACGGCCGGACCGTCGCGCAGCGTGTCGGGCAGAAGCTGGAGCAGATCCAGAAGTCGCTGCCGGAGGGCGTCTCTCTCCGTGCGATCTACGACCGCACCCATCTGATCGACGCGACCATCACGACCGTCGAGAAGAACCTGGTCGAGGGCGCGCTGCTCGTCATCGCGATCCTGTTCCTCATCCTCGGAAACTTCAAGGCGGCCTTCGCCACCGCGCTCGTCATTCCGCTGTCCATGCTGTTCACCATCACGGGCATGTTCGAGAATAAGGTCAGCGCCAATCTGATGAGCCTCGGCGCCATCGATTTCGGCATCATCATCGATGGAGCTGTCATCATCGTGGAGAACTGCCTGCGTCTGCTCGCCCATGAGCAGGCGAAGCGAGGGCGCCTGCTCAGCCGCGAGGAACGCTTCGAGACGATCATCGAAGCCTCGCGCGAGGTCATCAAGCCCAGCCTGTTCGGCACGCTGATCATCGCGGTGGTCTATCTGCCGGTGCTCACGCTGACCGGCGTCGAAGGCAAGATGTTCACGCCAATGGCGCTGACCGTACTGATGGCGCTGCTGGGCGCCAGCATCCTGTCGATGACCTTCGTTCCGGCCGCTGTGGCGCTGTTCGTGACCGGCAAGGTCTCCGAGAAGGAAAACTGGTTCATGCGCGCAGCGCGCCGGACCTATGTGCCGCTGCTCGATCTCGCGATCCGTCTGCGCCTCGTCGTGGCGGCCGCGGCCGTGGCGCTGGTCGTCGTGAGCGGATACGCCGCGACGCGGATGGGCGGCGAGTTCATCCCGAGCCTCGACGAGGGCGACGTCGCGATCCAGGCGATGCGCATCCCCGGTACCAGCCTTACGCAATCGCTCGAGATGCAGATGGCACTCGAGCGGAGGCTGGCCAGGATTCCAGAGGTGAAGGAATCCTTCGCCCGCACCGGTACCGCGGAGGTGGCGACGGACCCGATGCCGCCGTCGATCTCGGACGGCTATGTCATGCTCAAGCCGCGCGACCAGTGGCCGGATCCGAAGAAGTCGAAGCTCGATCTGATGAAGGAGATCGAGGCCGCATCCGAGGAGGTCGCAGGCAGTCTTTACGAACTCTCGCAGCCGATCCAGCTTCGCTTCAACGAACTGATCTCGGGCGTGCGTAGCGACGTCGGCGTCAAGATCTTCGGCGACGACCTCAATGTGCTGGCAGGGATCGCGGGGCAGGTGCAGTCGGCGCTACAGAACATCCAGGGCGCCGCGGACGTCAAGACCGAGCAGGTCGCCGGGCTTCCGGTGCTGACGGTCAAGCTGGACCGCAAGGCGCTGGCGCGCTTCGGCATCAGCGTGTCGGACGTGCAGAACCTGGTCGAGATTGCGGTGGGCGGCAAGACCGCGGGCCTGGTGTTCGAGGGCGACCGCCGCTTCGACCTCGTCGTGCGCCTTCCGGACGAACTCCGGACGGATATCGAGGCGATCAAGGCGCTGCCGATCCCGCTGCCGCCGCTGGAGGGCCAGCCCAGCCCAAACAAGGCGATGCCGGCGGCATTCGGCACCTCGCCGCTGGCCCAGATGCGCTACGCGCCGCTGTCGGAACTGGCGGAAATCTCGGTTGCGCCGGGTCCGAACCAGATCAGCCGCGAGGACGGCAAGCGGCGTATCGTCGTCTCCGCCAATGTGCGCGGGCGCGATCTCGGCTCTTTCGTCGGCGAGGCGCAGCAGCAGATCGCACAGAAGGTCAAGTTGCCGGCGGGCTACTGGATCGGCTGGGGCGGCCAGTTCGAGCAGCTCGTCTCGGCGACGCAGCGCCTGACCATCGTGGTTCCGATCGCGCTGTTGCTGATCTTCCTGCTGCTATTCATCAGCCTCGGCTCCGTGGCTGACGCCTTGCTCGTCTTCAGCGGCGTACCGCTGGCGCTCACGGGTGGCATCTTCGCGCTGCTGTTGCGTGACATTCCGCTGTCGATCAGCGCGGGCATCGGCTTCGTCGCGCTCTCGGGCGTCGCGGTGCTCAACGGTCTTGTCATCATCACCTTCATCGAGCGGCTCCGCCGCGACGGCAAGAAGGTGATGGAGGCCGTGCGCGAAGGCGCGCTGACCCGCCTCCGGCCTGTGCTGATGACTGCGCTGGTGGCATCGCTCGGCTTCGTGCCGATGGCGATCGCGACGGGGGCGGGGGCCGAGGTGCAGCGCCCGCTCGCGACGGTCGTGATCGGCGGAATCGTCTCGTCCACCATCCTCACGCTTCTCGTTCTTCCGGCGCTCTACATCCTGTTCCGCCGGGAATCGTCGCCTGCCCATGCAGAGCCGAAGCCCGTCCATGCCATCCAGGGAGACCATTGATGAAGACAATCCTGCTTGTCGCAGCCGCGCTGCTGTTCGCCGCTCCGACGATGGCCCAGCACGCCCATCAGAAGGGGCCGAATGGCGGACCCATGGAGGATGTCGCCGGCGTGCATGTCGAGATGATTGCTGCGGGGAAGGTGCTGACTTTCAATATCCTCGACGAGGCCAACAGACCGCTCCCGGCCGGCGGCTTTTCCGGCGCCGTGCTGCTGACATCCGGAAGCGACCGTGAGACGCTGCCGCTCGTCACCTCCGGGACTGCATTGAAAGCCGAAGCGAAGGGCGACATCGCCAGGGGCACGTCGGTGAGCGTCACGCTGAAGACCGCCGACGGCAAGTCCGGGCAGGCCAGGTTCAGGAACTGAGGGGATCAATCCCGGATGACGCAAGAGCTTCATCCCGGCGGCGCTTGCTCGACCCAAACTACGCGCTATTTATCGCTATCGGATGCCATCAGCAGGAACTTGCGCTTCAGCGCGTTGACCCTGGAGACGTAACCCGCAACGGAATGGTCGCCGCATCGCTCACTGGCCGTCATCTGGAAGCGCCGGCGTGCATAAGCGGTGGCGGGTCCTCCACCGCACAGATGGATGAAGGCGGCGAGATCCTGCACCTGTTGCGGGGGCGGCGCCACGCCGCCGGCGCGCGCGAGGACGGCGGCGACATTGCGGTCCAGATAGATTGATGCGAGCTCGGTGGCATGGCTCGGGATGGCACGAATATAGGGGCCGAAGCCGCAGCCCGTATCCTGAACCGCGTTCGCCCGGATGCAGAAGCGCGAAACTTCGGCATAGGCCGGATCGGTCATTTGAAAGAGACCGACGGCGCTGGATGCGGGGCGATAGATCGCGAACGGATTGAAGCTGAACCGCCAGCGCCAATAGGTACGGTCCAGGGGATTGCCGGAACTCTCGACCTGCGCCAGCGCAGCGAGCAATTCGGGCGTGATCGACCGCGTCGAAAAGGCGCGAAACAGCGGCCCGTAATGCCGCCACGTCTCGGCCGGCTCCTTGTCCAGCCTGTGGCCGACAAAGAAGAACAACTCGGTCGGCTTGTGGATCACGTGATAGATGAGGTTGGACAGCACGAGGGTGACAAGCACGATTGCGACGGCGCCAATGATTTGAATGGTGCGCGGCAGTTTCGCGAGCTTCCGTTGCGCCGAGCGCAGGCTGCGCCGCCAGCGGTGACGGCGTTTGGCGCTGAAGATGAACGGGACCTTCGTCATGGCTGATGGCAGCGCGCTAATCCGCCTGCGGCTGGCTGATGCCGAGCTTCTTGACGCGGGTGCGGACTGATAGCGGTGACCGCTTCAACCGGATCGCGATCTCGTTGACGCTGCGACCGACCGACAATTGCCGCCGCAATTCTTCGTCCTGCTGCGAGGTCCAGACGGCGTCGGATTTCTGGCTTAGTTTCATGAGAACTTATAATAGTCCGTAGCCCGGATGAAGCCAACGGGTCGCGCGTCGCGCGCCCGATGATAAACTCCGCGTAATCCGGGCTACGCTTGCTTTCGCGATATGCAGTTCCCCCGCTTCACAGCGCCGGACGGCGAGCGGCCGGGTTTCGTGATGCGCGGGTCGCGATGGTTTCACCGGCAGCAAACATCCCGATGTTGGTGGATGACGCTTGCTGGTTGGATGTCGCAGTGAAGGCCAACGCATTGACGTTGGTGCATCCGATTACTGGTTCTGGATGGAGACGCTCATTCCGCTCAGGTCGAAATCGAACTGGAGGCCCAGTTGCTCGCCTTCCAGCGTCAGGACGACACCCTTGGCGTTGCGCATCTGGATGGCGCGCCTGCCTGCACCGA
>NZ_JABMCJ010000053.1 GCF_013359755.1 Tardiphaga robiniae
GGATGCGGTGGACGCCGGAGATGCGGCGTCACGCGGTTTGGGGGTGACGTCTGTCTTCGGGCAGGACGGATCTGCGCCAGCACTGCCACTGGCAAGGAGACGGC
Source organism: Tardiphaga robiniae (assembly GCF_013359755.1). GTDB lineage: Bacteria > Pseudomonadota > Alphaproteobacteria > Rhizobiales > Xanthobacteraceae > Tardiphaga > Tardiphaga robiniae. Next base: position 105 of record NZ_JABMCJ010000053.1, read on the forward strand.
CGACCTTGGGATGGAAAGAGCCCCGGACAGTGTGACGGACGACCAAATCGAAACGCGTTCGGCCAAGTGCTTTGCGGCTACCCTGTCCCTCCGCCCTGGGACATTAATTTTGGTGATGGGACCGTTCGCCATGGCAGATGTGCAAGCAACCGAAAAAATACCGCAGGCGGAACGCTGGGCACTCGCTCGGCGCCTCCGAAAGTCCTGATGCACTCTAAATTGCGGAAGACCGCATTCGCATCAGGCACCAAGGGTGCAACGGGCACCCGGCGTTCCGCACGCCCTCTCACAGGGGGCGGGAATGCAAGAGACGACGGCGCCCCCGCGCCGCAAACAATGGGGGCGATGACGCATGTCTGAAGAACAGTGGCTGTTTGAAATTTGAATCCGTGACGACGTAACGCGCTATTAGCGCCACACACGCAGCGGCAGGACGACACCCCCACAAACAAAAAAGGCCGGCGTGATGCCGGCCTTTCCGTCGAAGATCGAATCGATGTCGTACTTGCTCAGTACTTGGCGACCACCGGGCCGCCCCAGCCGAAGCGATAATTCAGGCCGGCCTTGATGGTGTGCTCGTCGTTGTTGAAGCTCGTCGAGCCGCCGGGAATGGCCGTCGAGGTGATCGTGGTGTTGCCGAAGTTATAGTACTGATATTCGACCTTGCCCGACCAGTTCGGCGAGAACATGTATTCGAGACCGCCACCGACCGTGTAGCCGTCCTTCTTGTTGCCATCGATCACAGCAACCGCGGGAGCCACAGCGGCGATGGTCAGGTTGTTGTTATCCTTCCAGGCGTAACCGCCCTTGGCGTAGAGCAGTGCCGGACCCCAGGTGTAACCGAGACGACCGGTGACCGAGCCGAGCTGATCGTTACCGCCGCCCGTGATGGTCGTGCCATTCGGGAAGACGAGGCTGGTATTGCTGCTCGCCAGCCAGCTGTACTGGGCTTCGACACCGACCACCCAGTTGGTGGCGAACTGATAGTCGAAGCCGCCCTGCACACCGCCCATGAACCGGCCGCTATCGCCGACGAGGCTGTTGCCGTCACCGAAGGCGCCGCCGAGATGGCCGCCGATGTAGAAACCGGTCCAATTGTAGACCAAAGCCGGCGCCGTATAGGCCGGGGCCTTGGTATAGGTCCGCGCCGGAAGGTCGGCAGCGAAGGCTGAAGATGAGATCGCGGCCACGGCAACGATGGCCGACGCGCTGAGCAAAAGCTTCTTCATGGTTGTTCCCCTGTGTTGCGTAATGACCATCGAAAAACAACGTGGCGGCAGTTTGGTTGCTTCACGGCAGGCGTTGCCACATCGATGTTTGCCGACTGCGACAAAGCAGCAACACTTTTGGATTTATTCATTTTCAGGCGGAGCGAAATGGCTTTTGGTTCAATGCTCACACGAACTTGATCGGGTTTTCAGTGTCCAGATACCCACGCCGGGCTGCGGCAATCTCGTGGCGACGTTGCGGTCAGTTGAGGGCGCCAACGTCGGCATTGATCGTGCTCGCATCGAGCACCGACAGCAGATCTAAAGAGCTGCCAACAACGCGCTACCGCGTCATCTTTTCCATTTCGGGGAACGGCGCGTAGGTGGCGCCGGCGCAGGCTTCGGTGACATTCTCGACAATGCGATCGAGGCGCTTGTCGACATAGGATACCGCCCGCTCCTGCGGCGCGGTGTATCTGCCATCGAAATCCTTCGCCGTGTAGCGCACGCAACTGACATAGCGCAGCCGTCCGCCGACGGTGCGCTGCACCGGCTCCGCCATCATGGCGTCACGAACGCCGACCGGATTGTTCAGATAGGTCTTGAAGAACGCCAGCAGATCGACGCGATAATTGGTCGGAAATGGCTGCGCGGCAACGCCCTGGTCATCCGTGAAGCTGATGCCACCGGCGCCGCCTCCTCCGCATGCTGCAAGCCAAAGCGGCAGCAGTACCGCTACTGCCTGTTTCGCCGATATCCCCAAATGCCGTCTCATCCGTCGTGCCGTCTCAATTACGCAGGCGTGTTCCCGTCATGCCTGTCCTAGACGGTTCGCCCGGGAATTGGAATTCGCATCTCGGTGACGGACCCGCGCGAACGAACCAGCCTGCTGCACCTCAGGGATGTTATGCATCCCAGGGGATAGGCGCAGCAGGCCGGCCGTTGAAACTCCGCGATCGCGGCTGGGCAATATGAGGCCGCGACCGCGGAGCCCCCTCAGCCGCGCTTGTGCGCGACTGTGGTCTGGATGGCGGTGTGCTTGTGAACTTTGTGAACGCTTATCTTCTTGTGGAAGCGATGATGAGGACGGGCATGGCGGTGATGATGGCGGACCATTTTCGCATTTGCGTTCAGCACGCCGGGCTTGGCCTGCACCTTGTTATCGGCCGACGTCACCGGCTTGGTGATCGGCGCCGGCGTGGTCTTGGCGATACCGGCAGCCATCGCGGGAGCGGCAAGCATGGAAACTACGATCAACGCGGTGGAAATTTTCTTCAACATGGTCGTCTCCTGTCGGTCTCGATCACGAAGTTGACCGGTCGGTTGGCCGGGCTTGTCGATCAATGCAGTCAGACTAGCGACGCTGCGCTGAACCCACTCTGAGGAAGCCGGACAGGCTTCGTTCATCTCGATGACATCCTCGTCATGATCGGCTGGGTCAGGCGTCCTGCCCCAAGTCTGCTGCCACAAGTCTGCTCCCATGCCGGCAAAGGCGGGAATGAACACCCACGCCCGGTGTTCACAACCTGAGACTTCCGTGTCAGATTATTGCTGTTGCAAACAGGAGCGCTGCATGACCCACCTCGCGATCAGGCTGACGACGCTGGCAATGTTTTCCGTGGCCGTTGCCGCCACGCCCTCGTTGACCCCGGCCTATGCCGCAGGCGGCGATACGCCTTCCGCACCGCCGGCGTCCGACACCAAGGGCACCAAGGACAAGAAGAAGAAAACCGAGACCAGGAATCCGAACAGCGAGAATGCCGCGTTCCTCGCTGACTATCGTGCGGCCTATGCCACGGTCTATGACAAGCAGGACTACGCGGCCGCCATCGCGCAGCTCAAGGCGCTCGGCCAGGACGACCGCGCCGATGTCGCCAACCTGATCGGCTACTCCTATCGCAAGCTCGGCGACTACAAGGTCTCGCAGATCTGGTACGAGCGCGCGCTGAAGGCCGACCCCGCCCATGTCCGCACCTGGCAGTATTACGGATTGTGGCAGGTCGAACAGGGCAACCGCGATCAGGCGCAGTATCATCTCAACAAGATTGCTGCGCTGAGCGGCAAAGATTCAGCCGAATATAAATCGCTCGCTGCTGCGCTGGACAAGGCGCCCGGCTCCGGTCCCACCTACTGATCCCATTCGCGGATCAGTCAGCCGGCGCAGTCCTTCGGATTGCGCCGGCTTTGTTATGGCTGAGAGATCAGCTCATATTCGCGGCTGCGACGCTCTCCTCACATTGAGACCTCTGATGGATCCCTGGCTGAAGCCCGCGCTCGACTACATCCACGACTGGCTCTCATTCCAGATGGCAACGACGCAGCAACCCGGCTGCCTCGTGGCCATCGCGCATCGCGGCAAGATCGTCGCTGAATATGCCTTCGGTCACGCCGACCTCGCGACCGGCGAGAAGCTGACGCCGCGGCATCGCTTCCGGATCGCCTCGCATTCGAAAAGCTTCACATCTGCCGGACTGATGAAGCTCCGCGAGCAACGCAAATTGCGCCTCGACGATCCCGTTGGCGACCATGTGAAAGGCCTGCATCCGCAGGTCGCTGCAACGACTATCGGACAATTACTGTCGCATACCGCCGGCCTCACGCGCGACGGCGTCGATGCCGGGCAGTTCATCGACAGCCGCCCCTATCTCGACAAGAAGGAGCTATTGTCCGAGCTGCAGCAACCGCCCGCGATTGCGCCCGGCACGCGGCTGAAATATTCCAACCATGGCTTTGGCCTGCTCGGCCTCGTCATCGAAGCTGTCACCAGCGAGCCCTATCGCGACTGGATCAGGCGCGAGATCATTGATGCGGTCGGCCTGCGCGAGACCCAGCCCGACATGCCGCTGACAAAGGGCGCGCCCCTCGCGCAAGGTCATACGCCGCGGCTTCCGCTCGACCGCCGTCTGGTCATTCCCGGCGACACGCCGTGCCACGCCATCACGCCTGCTGCGGGCTTCGTCAGCACCGCAGCCGACATCGCGCGCTTCTTCGCGCAGCTTGCACCCAATGCAAAGCACAGCGTGCTGTCTGCGGCGGGCCGGCGTGAGATGACGCGGCGGCACTGGCGCAATCCGCACGCAACTATCGAGAGCTATTACGGCCTCGGCACCATGAACGGCACCACCGCCGGCTGGGACTGGTTCGGCCACAATGGCGGATTTCATGGCTATATCTCGCGCACCGCCGTTATCCCGGCCTGCGAGCTGACGATCTCGGTTTTCACCAACGCCACCGACGGCTGGGCGCCCATCTGGGTTGATGGCGCCATGCATATCCTGCGCGCATTCGCCCAGCGCGGCGCGCCGCAAAAGCGCGTCCGCGACTGGACGGGACGCATGTGGACCTCATGGAGCGCGTTTGATCTGGTGCCCATCGGAGACCGGGTGCTGGTCGCCACGCCTCAGGCGATCAATCCCTTCATGGACGTCGCCGAGATCGAGGTGACCGGCAAGGACAAGGGCACGATCGCCGCGGCCGCGGGTTATTCCAGTTATGGGGAAGCAGTCCGGAGGGTCCGTAGCAAGACCGGGAAAGTGACCGAGGTTTGGCTCGCCGGCAGCAAATTAAGGCCCGAAAAGGCGGTCGCGGAGGAGTTGACCCGCAAATATGGAGCAACCGGGCGCCGCTCGCCCCGTTAACGATGCGGCGCTCCCTGCAGCCCGGCCGTCTCAAAGACCTGCTATCCTTTCGCTCGACAAGCCCCAGCGAGGTCGGCTAGACGACCCCGCGCAATCACGCAGCATGAGCCGGCGATCCCCTGATGAACCCGTCCAAGCGCTATGACCGGATCGCCTTCGTGGCCAGTACCAGCGGTGAAGCGCAGGCAGCGCTCGACCAGCTGACGCAGCTCTATGGCAATGCCGATCCGGAAACCGCCGATATCATCGTAGCCCTCGGCGGCGACGGGTTGATGCTGAAGACGCTGCACGACTTCATGCGCACGGGCAAACCGATCTACGGCATGCATCGCGGCACCGTCGGTTTCCTGATGAACGAGTTCTCGACGCTTGATCTGCATGCGCGCCTCACCGCGGCGCGCGAGACGCTGATCAACCCGCTGCTGATGCGCGCCACGGACGTCCATGGCGGCGTGCACATCCATCACGCCATCAACGAGGTCTCGCTGTTTCGCCAGACGCATCAACTGGCGCGCCTGCGCATCCTCATCGATGAACGCGAACGGATGGCCGAACTTGCCGCCGATGGCATCCTCGTGGCTACGCCGGCCGGCTCAACCGCCTATAACCTGTCGGCGCAGGGTCCGATCCTGCCGATCAATGCCGCGCTGCTGGCACTGACGCCGATCAGCGCGTTCCGCCCGCGGCGCTGGCGCGGCGCGCTGCTTCCCAATACGGCGATCGTCGCAATCGAGGTGCTGGAAGGCGAAAAGCGCCCGGTGGCCGCCGTCGCCGACAACGAGGAAGCCCGCGACGTCCGGCGGGTCGAAATCATCTCCGACAAGTCGATTTCGATGCGCATGATGTTCGACCCCGGCCACAGCCTGGAAGAACGCATCCTGAGCGAACAGTTCGGATACTAGAATTCATCCAACTGATACCGCCGAGGGACTTATGCCGTTCGATTTCGTCCTTGTGGCAGGCCCCTTGGTCCGAGGATCAAGCTGGGAGTCGACGGCCGAACATCTGCGGGGGGCAGGATGCCTTGTCCAAGTACCGGACATATTGGCTTACCATGCCTCGCCACCTGCATGGAGCGCATGGACCCAAAGTCTTCTCGATCATATCGTGCCGAGCAGCCAACTGATTGTGGTGGGACATAGTTCTGCAAGTCATCTTGCTGTCGATCTGGCGACCAGGCTGCCCATGCGTGGCGTCATCATTGTCGATGGCGATGTGCCCCCATCGCATGGCGCAGCCTCACCCGTCAGACCCGCCTTGCGCGACCACGTGAAAAACCTCGCCGGTGCCGACGGGACGCTTCCGATTTGGTCACAATGGTTTTTTGGGGATGCCCGTCGCGCATCTCTGGTTGGCATTGATATCTTGGCCAGAGATCCCGTAGCCTTCGCGCAATTCGAAAGTGAACTTCCCAAAATGCACGTCGATTGGTTCGATGACACGATCGAACTCCCGCGCTGGGATCATGTGCCTGCCGGCTTCATCCAGACTTCAACAATTTACGATCATGCAGCCGCAGAAGCTCAGCGACGCGCCTGGCCAGTTACGAGGCTAAATGGCACGCATTTGCATCCCATGCTCCGCCCCGCAGAGACCGCGGACGCGATTCTTGGAATATCGCGTCGACTTGGGACGTCCCCATAGCGGACTGGGCTCCTGCAGTGCCTCAACCATTCGTTAAGACGCGGCGCGGTATGGTTAACATCGGGTAACGGTCCCAGCCCGGTTCGAGCCGCATCATGTTCCGTATCGACTTCAACAAGCTGCGTTTTCTAGTCTGCGACGACAATCCGCACATGCGGCGCATCCTGCGCACGCTGCTGCATTCGTTCGGCGCCCGCGAAGTCTACGAAGCCGAGGACGGCGCCACGGCGCTGGAAATGTACAGCCACTACGTGCCGGACATTGTGATCGCCGACTGGGCGATGCCGATTTTCGACGGGCTGGAACTGGCGCAGATGATCCGGCAGCCGGATTCCAAGGGCAATCCCTACGCGCCGATCATCATGCTGACCGGACATTCCGAGAAACGCCGCATCACCATGGCGCGCGATGCCGGCGTCACCGAATTTCTGGCGAAACCAATTTCGGCCAAGGGTCTCTATCTGCGCATCATGAGCGTGGTTGCGCATCCCCGCCCCTTCATCAAGACGAAGAACTATTTCGGGCCGGATCGCCGCCGCAACACCACCGTCGCCTATATCGGACCGGAACGCCGCAATGGCGGTGAGGCCGAGGTTCTGCAGCAGCCGTCGCTGCTGGATAAAGCCCGTGTCACTGGCTAGCGCAATGTTCGGAGAAACGACCATGGCCAAGAACAAAGCGCCGGCGCCGCCGAAGGTGCAGGCTTTCGCCGATCACCAAGTCATCACGCCGCCGAACACACTGAAGCACGCGATCCGCCGCGTGATCGATCGCGAGCTCGACGATCCCGTCGCGCGCGCCGAACAGGCTCTGGCCAATCTCTCCGGCGAGTTCAAGACCTGGATGCGCAGCGAATGCGACCGCCTTGCCGCAGCACATGCCGCGATCCTGAAGAAGGGCTTCGATACGCACACCCGCGGCGAGCTGTTTCGCGCCGCTCACGACATCAAGGGCGACGCCTCGACCTTCGGCTTTCCTGCCGCTGGCGTCGCCGCCGAAAGCCTGTGCCGGATTCTCGAACACGCCCCCGATCTCGATGCGGTGCCGCCGGATCTGATCCAGCACCATATCGATGCGATCCAGGCCATCGTGCGCGAGCACAACACCATCGAGAAGGCCGGCGTGGCCAACGAACTCAGCGCCCGCCTGCGTGCTGTTGCGGATGACTATCTGACGCTAGTCAATCGGGATCGGCCGGACCATCTCGAGATGATCTCGGCGCCGAGCATCGTTCCGAAGGAATAGCGTCGCTCCGCAATTTCGTTTGATGCGATCGAAACACTCTCCACGTCATGGCCGGGCTTGACCCGACCATCCATCTATTGAAATGCGCTGGTGTCGAACGATGGATGCCCGGCTCAAGGCCGGGCATGACGACTGAGATATTCGATGCCTACGCCGCGATCAGCTGATACTCGTCGCGCGCATTCGCCTGTTCGGCCAGTTCATCGCAGAACACCCGCGCTTCCTCGCGGGCCGATTCCGTTGCGAAACGCCGCAGCAGGATCAACAGCGGCTCGGACGCCGCCTCGTCGGTCTCACACACCGTCAACACGCGCTCGACCATGCGACGGCGCAGCCGCACCGCGCCGCCGACAGAGCCGATGAAACCGATTTCGTTGCGCGCAGCCAGCGCGGCGCGGAAGGCAGGGAATGTCGACTCCGGCAGGCCTGCGCGGGCAAGCAATGCGTTCAGCCCGGCACCGACGCCGTCATAGACCAGCGCGGCCACGCGGCTCTGCGGCAGGCCGGACAGCTCCACCAGCGCCTGGTCGAACAGGTCGAGATTGCCCGACAGCAGGGCACGGAGGATCAGGCCGACGGTCAGTTGCCCGGCTTCGCGCAGGTGATGGACGAGATCGCGCATCTCGTCGCCGCGCGAACGCGACGCAATATTGACCGTGGAGCGCGCCATCGCCTCGTCGGCAATGCGCTCGGCACGATCCGGCGACAGCCAGTTACGCGCAACGACAAAGCGGGTCAGTGTTTCGGAGAGCTTGGCCACCAGTGCGAGGCGCGTCGTCGCCGGCAGGTCGCTAAGGGCCAGCATCGCTTCGCGGATGGCGGCGAGATGACCGTGACGCTCGACGATACGATCCCAGGAGAATTGCGCCAGTTCGGCATACGGATTTTCAATGAGTTCGAGCGCCGCAGCGGCAGAGCCGACTTCGGCAATGGCGGCGCAGATCGAAATCGGCAGATTGATGCGGCGCGCGACCGCGCATTGCAGTTCGCTGTTCCCCGTCGCGACGATGTCGACCAGATCGGCATCGATCAGCAGCGGCGAATGTTCGAGCACTGGAAGCGACACACAGGGCTGATCCACCGACAGCGCCTGCACGATGGCCGGGGGCGCCGACGGCGCGCGGGCAAAAACCTGCGCCATGGCCTGGCGCACCAGCGGCGATGCGTCATCGAGCAGCATCAGCAGCGCGCCTTCGGCGGCGGCACGGTCGTCGTCTGAAAGGTCAGAAAAAATCCAGGCCCGCGCCAAAGAGCGCGTTGCCTCTGCCCGCTCGCTGGCTGGAGCGGTCCGTACCCAACTGATGAACTGCCGAACAATCATGGTTCTGCCAGCCTACGCAACAAGATCAACACCGAAACGCGATGCCACTGTCAGAGAAAATAAACCATCCCACTTAACAAACGGTTCACCATAAGCTTATGGGTTTGTTGAGGTTTTATTAAGGGATCGGACACGCGGGGAAATCTGTGGCTCCCGGTGAATATCACACATCCCGCCTCATCCTGAGGAGCGCGCCCTTGCGCGCGTCTCGAAGGATGGCCGCTAGCGGCGATGCCTGCCAACCGCTCATGGTTCGAGACGGCGCTGCGCGCCTCCTCACCATGAGGGGACGGAGCTAACTACTAAAAGTCCCGGCGCGATCGCTGAACAGATCGAGCGGCTTGGGCACGCCGACTTCAGGTGCCTTCGGCAGCGACGTGGACGTCAGTGACGTGCGGTTGCCCCACAATTCCTGTACGGCCGGCGACACAGGTTGCGCACGATCACCGCCCTGGAACAGCGACCGGAAAATCGGCTGTTCCTGCACGGCCGTCGACGACTGATCGGATGCAAAGCTTGCGACCTGCGCCGTGCTCAGATCCGGGAAGCGCGACAGGAACGTCGCATTGCTGGACGGCGTCAGTGGCGAGACTGCCTGCGCCGTCACCACACCCGCGGATGCCATCGCCGTCCGCGTCGCCGTGGAATTCGCAGCACTGTCATAGCGCGCCGACAGCACCGAATAGACCTGAGACACGCTGCGCGCGCTGCCGCTCTGATCGTAGAAGATTGGCCGGTTCGCTGCGGCGGCATTCGGAAACAGTGCAGCGCCCGATGCGCTCGGATTGTTCGCCGCATTGTTGATCAGCTTGGAGGCGCCGCTGACGCCCATGAAATGCGCCATGTATAGTTCGGAGTCGCTGGGACGGCGCCCGATCTCGCCAGTGAGCTTGAAACTGTTGGACTGCGTCAGCACGCCGGCCATCGCTGAACTCGCGACGGGATCGTCACGCAGTTTCAGGATCTCAGCCTTCGCAGCCGGATCGCTCACCGAATAACTTCCCGACGGCGACTTGGTGATGGCGTCGGCATATTTGCCGTAGCCGAGCTGCGTGCCGGCTTCCTTCACAGTGCCGAGCCAGGTCTGCTCGATGAACTGGAACAGGCCCTTGGCCGAGGATGTCGAAGCCGTGGCCGTGGGATTGAAATTGGATTCCATCTTGGCGGTGGCGAGCAGATATTCGAAGCTCGTGCCCGTGGTGCCGGCAGCATTCTTGATCGCGCCGGTCACCTGACTGCGCGTTGACGAGAGTGCTGATGCGAGGTTGGTCGCGTCGACCGCCATAGTGTGGTGCCCCGCTGCCGCGACATGACCACCGGGAATCGTGCCCTGTCAGCCGTGCGGAAGCCGCGGACACAGTGGGACATTCATGGTTAACGAAACGCTAAGGCGGTTTTGGCGCCCAACACCTCCATCCTTGGTTGCATATTTTACAGAGCATTAACGCGAGAGTGTTTCCGTATGTGTCTGACGGAGCTTCGCTCCCGTCGGTAACGGGAATGGAGATCACGATGGTTGCGGTCCCAAATGGCGCAAACGCGAATTCGACGTCGACCCAACCGTGGGACAAAGCGGCCCCCGCTGCCGTTGCGCCCGCCAAGCCATCCGTCTCATCCGACAAGCCTGCATCTGCGCCGGCAGCCCCTGCCGCCTTTGTATCGCTGTCGGACCGCGCCAAGGCGATCATCGAAAAGGCCAAGGCCGATCAGGCCGCGACCGAAGGGCTCACCGATACATTCGACGAAATGCTGACGAAGCGAACCGACGCCCTGGCCGACCGCCTCTCCAAAGCGTTCGAGAAAATGAACATCCCGCCGGAATATGCGACGCATATGAAGGTCGACAAATTCGGCAACGTGACTGCCGAAGGCCCCTGGAAGGCCAAGATCGAGAAGATGTTCAGCGACGATCCGGCGCTTGCCAAGGAGATGAAGGAAGTCTCGGGCCTGAATGCCCTGAAGGCGGCGCAAGCTTCGCTCGATCTCTATAACGAGCAGAAGAAATCGACCAATAGCGAAGCGAAACAGGCGGAAGCCTGGAAGAACTACAATATCCGTTCGATGAACATCCAGACCCTGTCTGGCGTCATGACCATGAAGGACGGCCAGCTCCGGTCGGCGGCCGTCGATTACATGGACATGATCGCCGATCCGACCGGCATCAGCGCCGCCACGTCCCGGCAGGACTTCGCCAACCGGCTGGCGTGACCTGAGATCAGAGCCAGTTCAGCTTCCGTAGACCGACACCGGATCGAACACCTTGTCCGCATCGATGAACGAGACCTTCGCTGCCCCAGCCTCGCCCTTGGTGATCGCGCGGTAGAAACATGAGCGACGGCCGGTGTGGCAGGCGGCGCCGCCGATCTGCTCGACCTTGATCCAGATTGCATCCTGATCGCAATCCATCCGCATCTCGACCACGCGCTGGGTCTTGCCCGAGCTCTCGCCCTTGCGCCATAGCGCCTTGCGCGAACGGCTGTAATACCAGGCATCGCCGGTTTCGATAGTGTTGCGCAGCGCCTCTTCATTCATATGCGCCACCATCAGCACGTCGCCATTCGCCACGTCGGTCGTCACGACGGTAACGAGACCGGCAGCGTCGAATTTCGGCGTGAGCACGAGGCCTTCTTCGAGATCATGGCTGTGCGCGTGCGATGTATTGGACACGGGAAAATCTCTCGCTGTGGTCGTCAAACGAAAATCGGGCGCCTGATGCGCCCGACACTCTAGCAGCAAATCACGATCGTCGCGCGATCAGCGCGACGTGGGTTTAGCGCGACATGGACTGGATCATCGACATGAACCGCGCCTGCTCGGCAGGATTGTCGCGGAAATTGCCGGTGAAACGCGTGGTGAAAGTGCGTGAGCCTTCCTTGCGGATGCCGCGGGCCGACATGCAGGTGTGCTCAGCCTCGACCATCACGGCAACGCCGCGCGGCTTCAGCACTTCATCGACCGCGGCAGCCAGCTGCGCGGTCAGATGCTCCTGGGTCTGCAGCCGATGGCCGAAGATATCCACCAGACGCGCCAGCTTGGAAAGACCCACGACGCGCTCCACCGGCGTATAGGCAATATGCGCCTTGCCGTAGAACGGCATCATGTGATGCTCGCAATGGGAGACGAAGGCCATGTCGCGGATCAGCACGAAATCATCATAGCCCGCGGTCTCGCCGAAGGTCCGGTTCAGGACCTCGGCCGGGCACTGATGATACCCCTGGAATAGCTCATCATAGGCCTCGACCACGCGCCGCGGGGTGTCCATGAGGCCTTCGCGCTGCGGATTCTCGCCGATATAGGCGAGCAAAGTCTGCACGGCCTGCTCTGCCTCGGCGCGCGAGGGCCGCAGCTGGTCGGGATTTACCGCCGCAGCCAGAAATTCGGCGGGATCGAGCTCCGCCGGCCGGAATTCCTGCACTTTGCTCTCGGTCGGCTTGCCATCCGGGGATTTGCCGCGAAGCGGCTTGATCACAGCGTCCATCTTTACTCCGTTCGACCGGCCCCACGGGAGGCCGGAGTGTCACCGGGCAGACGGGGCGGCAAGGCCGCCGGACGCCTGAGTCCGTCAATAAAACATCGTCTTGCGACAATAACACCGAGGCCGCCGAACTGAATTCTCAAATTCCGGCGATCTGGAGAACGCCCGGCGCTCTGTTCGCCGGGCTCCGCCCTATATAGTGGACCATTACGACTGTTGCCAGCCATCAGGCTACCCACTCATCACATTTAAATCGTTGGTCTTTTTCCTATTATTCCCAGCACGCGATTCAAGGGCAATGCGGGCAGTTCCCATGTGAGCCTAGGGTGATGACCCGATACTTCAGAACGGCGCGGAGAAACAATCTTGGCAGCGCGCATCGCGTCAAACAGCTCCCCGCGCGACTCTTATGGAGGACGCAGGTTCGGAGGGAGATGCCAGAAACAGCGCGAACGATCCGTAACCTAGGCATTGGTTGGAGGAAAAGGCGATGGCGGCATCCTGCAAGTATGAAATCAGCATTCTGAAACACGACGAGCAAGAAATCGTTCTTGCTACTCATCATCCCGCCATCGGCAAATTAACGCGCGACAAGCTGGAGAGCCTTCGTTCGAGGCTACGGGATTTTCATGGCAAGGAGCACACCCTAGCGCGGCATCGACAGCGCGAAGCAAGAGGAAAAGCCGAACCGAGGGGCAGCAGCTTTTCGGGAACAGCCGAGCATGCAACTCAGCGCAAGCAAGTCTTCGTTGCTGCTATAAAACGCGTTAGCAAGGAGCTGAAGCGCCTGCAGAACTTCGAAGCAAAAAAGGAACTCGGAGAGACCGCCAGGCGCGCATTGGCCCTGCGACGGGCACAGCAATTCTCTCGACCGCAGAATGATCTTCGCCCTGGTGAAGGAATGCGCTCCATCCCGAGCCGGCGCCGGAATATCAAGATTCCTCCTTCACGGATTGGGAGGGTGTCGCAGGCGAACAAGCGCGCGCAGGCTCGGCGCGACGTCAGCCGCGGAAGCGATTAAGCGGCGCGGAGGGATACGGAATTCTTTTTGTCTGTCTCAAGGAGGAGCGCCGGCTGATCGAAGATCATCGAGGCTTTAGATCTGTTGCCCTCACGGATCGCATGTGACCCGATCGGCGCGCCTTCCTTCTGAAGATGTTGGGCGGCCGCTAGAGTGTCCCTACATGAGGGAGACGGCTGCGACCTGCAAAATCCGTGCGTCGCCAAAAACATAACTGCTCACAGACCATTGAAACTGCTGATCTTTTATTTCATGGAATGGACGCTATATAGAGTCCAGTTCCTCGCGCGCCAAAGACGTGATCCCGGTGACCGATGGTACAGTTAAGGTCCGAACCAGATGCTGAACGACATCTATAACAAGCGCATCATCGAGCTCGCCGGTAACATTCCCCGGCTGGGCCGCCTCCCTGCCCCCGATGCGTCAGCCACCGCCCATTCCAAGCTTTGCGGATCGACCGTCAAGATCGATCTCATGATGGATGCCGATGTGGTCACCGACTTCGCCCATGACGTGAAGGCCTGCGCCCTCGGCCAGGCCTCGTCGTCGATCATGGCGCGTCATGTGGTGGGCTCGACCGCCGGAGAATTGCGTGCGCTGCGCGAGACCGTGCGCAAGATGCTGAAGGAAAACGGCGCACCGCCATCGGATGGAAAGTGGGCAGATATCGCCCTGCTCGAACCGGTCCGCGACTACAAGGCGCGCCATGCCTCGACGCTTCTCACATTCGATGCGGTCGTGGACGCCATCGGGCAGATTGAAGCCAAGTCAAACACCGGAGCTAGCCAGCCGACGCCGGCATAACGCCAGCGCGGCTATTTCCCTGACGGTGCCGATGCGACGCCGCCAGTCGGCACCGAAGCCTCGGCCGTCTTGGTCGACTTCGTCGAAGACACGACCGGCGCCGAAGCAACCGGGGTGTTTTCATTCTCCGGCCCGCTCACGAAACGATCCTGTACCGACTTCGGCACCAGTGATGCAACCGGCGCCTGCTGCTCGCGAGGCTCGGGCAACACATCACCGACACTATGGCTGGTGACCAGATTGGTCAGCTTCAACTCGGCTTCCGTAAGCCGATGTAGATCGTCCCACGGCGGCACGCTGAGCGACAATGACAAGAGATCGCCAGTGCCTCCCATGTCGAAGGTGTATTTGGCGAGACGGCCGATATCCCGCTCGACGATCATCAGATCATTTGCCGTATAGCTCGCAGCCTTCGGGTCGTCGGCGCGGTCGCCCATCCAGATCTGATGGACGCGCACCAGGGATTCCTCGGCCACATACCGGGTCTTGCCCGCCAGCAGCAGAAAAACGCACATGGATTCGCAATAGGCCTGCGGCACGACCGCCGGCTTCATGACGCCCGAGGACGATTGCAGGTCGACCGTGATACCGACTGTGGTGCGCAGACCAAGCTTGCGCCAGCGCCGGCCCATGGTGATGGCGTCATTGACCGAGCCGCCGCTGGAATCCAGCACCACTGTCGCGTCAGTCAGATCGCGGCCTTTGGAAAACTCGTCGAAATCCCTGACGGTGTCGCCGGTGACAATCCCCACCGCGCCGATCCAGCCACGGCAATTCGGCTCGCAGGCCACCCAGGTGAAGCGCATCGGGAGTTTGCGTTCTTCGAGAACGGCTGCAGCTTGGGCAGAGGACACGGCCGAAGCCAGCAGGCCCGCCGCGAGTCCGGGAAGAACGATGCAAAAGGCCGCGGCGCGAAACAGCGCCGAACTACCTGATCGAAGCGACCTCATACGTCCCAAGTCGGTTCCTTCCCCGCACTCTCATGAGCAATGGCAACGGCCCCAAACAACGCTCATGATTCTGTCACACGGGCGTTAAGTGAAAACCTAACGAGCTTCGCCGCAGCGTCCAGTTACTTTTGCTGCACTGCATGCAATAAATTGGCAGGTGTGTCTCCAATGCATAAGTAGATAGGTTCCATGCAAAGGAACCGGGCAAAACCCGGCTGATCTGATAGCAATCCGACCATGAAACATTCATCCATGTGCCCGAACTGCGTCGGTACTATTCAACGGCTGCCGCGCAATGCCGGTCGCGGCATGATCTGGATATACCGCCACACGCTGTCTCCGCTGGTCGGCTACAATTGCCGGCACCTGCCAACCTGTTCGGTCTATGGCGACGAAGCGATCGAGCGCTACGGATTGTGGGCCGGCGGCTGGATGACACTGGCCCGACTGCTCCGCTGCCAGCCATGGGGCACGTCGGGTATCGACAACGTGCCGGTCAAGCTGTCGCCCGATGCCCGTTGGTACACACCGTGGCGCTACGCGCGCTGGCGCGGTGTCAATGACAGCGCAAACTAGAAGCTTACGCAGACATTGCCGACCTTCGTGAGCACGGACTGCTGATTGAACTGCCGCTTATAGCTGTCCGCGATGGCAACGAGGTCGGCACGTTTCTGAGCGTCGTCGGCGAAAGTGATCAGAACGACCTTTGCCCTTTCGCGGACATCAACATTACGCACGCCGTCGCGCCACTGCCCGTCTCCATCGATGACAGTGAGACCATCGGGAAAGCGGGGCGTGATTTCCCTTGCGACGAAATTTGCAAATGCAGATTCGCTGATACCGGGCCGATCGCCAATGTTGCGGCCGAAGATCATCTCCGCAGACACCATGACGCGCGACGGCGGCAGACACGCTTGCGGCGGCAGCCATGCACAGCCGCTCATCAGCACACTGACTGTTAATGTAGCAAGGCATGCGGAGAACAGTTGGCGGATATGTCGCGGCACACCGAACCTCAAATTATCAAAGCTATTTTTACAAAATGCCTACTGGTGGGATTGTTGAATAACATTTGATACCATAGGGTGCCGCCACTTCATCTCGCCAAATTCATCTTCACTTAACATCATTGCCCGGGGCACTCAGGTGGAAGACGGCCTATACGAAGTACATTTTCATACTATTCATGGCACCGGGACCGGCGTCGTCTATGCAATCGGCGGAAAGCTGCGCGGCGGCAACTCCGCTTTCGCCTTCATGGGCAACTATCAAAACAGAGGCGAGACCATCTCTGTCAAGGTGTCATCGAAACGCTACAACCCGGATCAGAGCTTCAAGTCGGTGTTCGGCTTTGAAGGTGTCACACTGGCATTGACCGGTCGCGTCAATGGCGACCTGCTCGATTTCGAAGGCAGTGCGCTGCAATTGCCCGGCGTGCCGTTCAAGGCGCAACTGACCCGCATCTGCGACTAAGCGACACGTCCCGACATTTTACGGCTGAACGCGATGGCCACCAGTGCCGTCGTCAGGAAACCCATCGCGACAAACCCCGACGCGTGGAAGTATCCGCCGGCGAACAGCGCGCCACCGATGCCCGATCCAATCGCCTGGCCGACATAGAGCATCGATGTATTGAGCGAGACCGACGCCGCACCGGCCGACGGTGCCGCCATGATCAAGCGGACCTGCTGCATCGACGTGATGGCGCCGAAGCCGAGCCCCCAGATCGCGACGCCGAGCGCCATCACGGGCAGATGGCCTGCGCCGAGCGTCCAGACCGTCATGCCGGCCAACACCAGCGATGTCGATAGAATGGAGGTCCTCAGCGGCCCCCAGCTATCGACGATCCGCGTCGCCGTCATGATGCCGAGAAAACCGCAGACGCCGTAGATCGCGAAGACGGATGCCGCTGCGTCGTGCCCTGCGCCCGCGAGACGTTCGAGCAGCGGCGCCATGAAGGTGAAGATCGAGAACTGCCCGGCGATCTGCAGCATGGTGATCGACAGCAACAACAGCACGAGCCGGTTGCGCGCCAGCGACGACCATGTGCTGAGATCGACAGTGGCGCCGAACAGCCCGCGCGGAATCCGCCACACCAGCAACACTAGACTGATGCAACTCATTACGCCGACGCAGCCATAGACCTCGCGCCAGCCGAAGCGGCTGGCGATGAAAGTCACCAGCGGCAGACCGACCGCAGCGGCGAGGGTCCAGCCGAGAAAGACGTAAGCGACGCTGCTACCCCGCTTCTCCGGCGGCACCAGCATGCCGACCACGCCTGCCGCCTGCGGAGTATACGGTGCCGCAGCGATGCACATCACCAGGCGGATAGCGAGCAGCACCGCATAGTTGGGCGCAAGGGCCGAAGCGAGATTGCACACGGCCACGACCGCGATGACGCCGATCAACATGTGCCGCCGCTCGATCCGGCTGGTCAGCCACGACATCAGCGGTGAGCAGATGCACAGCATCACTGCGCCGAAGGTGATGAGCAGTCCTGCCTCGCGCATCGTGACACCCAGCCCCGCCGACAGCTCGCCAAGCATCGCCGTCGGCCCCAGCAGGCCGATGCCGGTGACGAAATTACCGATCATGAGTGCGGTGGGCGCGTAAGGGCGGGAGACTGTCAAGATATCGCATCTTATGGATGCAACTGCATGCAAGTCAAACCTGCAAGCCAAGCGTGCAAATCAGGTCAGCCAGACTGGTGTTGCAACGCCCGAATCGGCTGCTATACCGCTCGTCCGCTTACCTGCGCCCGTGTGCAGGAGTGAGCCACAGGAGAGAAGACATGACAGAGAATGAAGGCTCGGGATTCAAGTTCGGCCTCGCCAACCTCACCCCCGCCGAAACCAACAATATCACCGTTACATTCCCTGACGGCGCCAAGCGCGAATTTGCGAAGGGCACGACCGGTTTCGAGATCGCCAAGGGCATCTCGCCGTCGCTGGCCAAGCGCACCGTCGCCATGGCGCTGGACGGCACCGTCTCGGATCTCTCCGATCCGATCGACGCCGACGCCAAGATCGATTTCATCAACCGCGACGACCCCCGCGCGCTGGAGCTGATCCGGCATGACGCGGCGCATGTGCTGGCCGAAGCCGTGCAGACGCTGTGGCCGGGCACCCAGGTGACCATCGGTCCGGTGATCGAGAACGGTTTCTACTACGACTTCTTCCGCAACGAGCCATTCACGCCCGAGGACTTCGGCGCGATCGAGAAGAAAATGCGCGAGATCATCGCGCGCGACAAACCGTTCACCAAGGACGTCTGGGATCGCGAGAAGACCAAACAGGTCTTCCGCGACAAGGGCGAAGCCTTCAAGGTCGAGCTGGTCGACGCCATTCCCGGCAACGAGCCGATCAAGATCTACTACCAGGGCGACTGGTTCGACCTCTGCCGCGGCCCGCATATGACGTCGGTCGGCAAGGTCGGCAACGCCTTCAAACTGATGAAGGTGGCCGGCGCCTATTGGCGCGGCGACAGCAACAATCCGATGCTGACGCGAATCTACGGCACGGCCTTCGCCAAACAGGAAGACCTCGACGCGTATCTGAAACAGATCGAGGAAGCCGAGAAGCGCGACCACCGTAAATTGGGTCGCGAACTCGACCTGTTCCACTTCCAGGAAGAAGGCCCGGGCGTCGTGTTCTGGCATCCCAAGGGCTGGACCATCTTCCAGGCGCTGATCGCCTATATGCGCCGCCGCCTCAATGGCGACTACAGCGAAGTCAATGCGCCGCAGATCCTCGACAAGGTATTGTGGGAGACTTCGGGCCACTGGGAATGGTACCGCGAGAACATGTTCGCGGCGCAGTCCGCCGGCGACGAAGCCGAGGACAAGCGCTGGTTTGCGCTGAAGCCGATGAACTGCCCTGGCCACGTGCAGATCTTCAAGCATGGCCTCAAGAGCTACCGCGACCTGCCGCTGCGCCTTGCCGAGTTCGGCGTCGTGCATCGCTATGAGCCATCGGGCGCCATGCACGGGTTGATGCGCGTGCGCGGCTTCACCCAGGACGACGCCCATGTGTTCTGTACCGAGCAACAGCTCGCCGACGAATGCCTCAAGATCAACGATCTGATCCTGTCGACCTATTCCGACTTCGGCTTCGGCGACATCGTGGTCAAACTGTCGACGCGGCCGGAAAAGCGCGTCGGCACCGACGAGATGTGGGATCACGCCGAGCGCGTGATGGCCACCGTGCTGTCGGTGATCGAAAGCCAGTCCGGTGGTCGCATCAAGACCGAGATCTCGCCTGGCGAGGGCGCGTTCTACGGACCGAAGTTCGAATATGTGCTGCGCGACGCCATCGGCCGTGACTGGCAGTGTGGCACCACGCAGGTCGACTTCAACCTGCCGGAGCGTTTCGGTGCGTTCTATATCGACGCCGACGGATCGAAGAAGGCGCCGGTGATGGTGCATCGCGCGATCTGCGGCTCGATGGAGCGCTTCATCGGTATCCTGATCGAGCACTTCGCCGGCAACTTCCCGCTCTGGCTGTCGCCGGTGCAGGTGGTGGTCACCACGATCACCTCGGAAGGCGATGAGTACGCCAAGGTCGTCGCCGCAGCCGCGCGCAAGGCCGGCCTCCGCGTCGAGATCGATCTGCGCAACGAAAAGATCAACTACAAGGTCCGCGAACACTCGCTGGCCAAGATCCCTGCCCTGCTCGTGG
The DNA here is from genome assembly GCF_013359755.1 of Tardiphaga robiniae. GTDB lineage: Bacteria > Pseudomonadota > Alphaproteobacteria > Rhizobiales > Xanthobacteraceae > Tardiphaga > Tardiphaga robiniae. Next base: position 20,087 of record NZ_JABMCJ010000053.1, read on the forward strand.
TCGGCAAGAAGGAAGCCGAAACCGGCCAGGTCTCGGTGCGCCGCCTCGGCAGCGACGGCCAGAAGGTCAGTTCGCTCGAGGAAGCCCTCGCCGCACTGGTCGACGAGGCGACACCGCCCGACGTGAAGCGCGCACTGGCAGAGGGATGAGCCGATGAGCGACGATGAAGAGATCGAGATCGAAGCCTATCCGCTTCGGTCCTATCAGCTGATCGCCGATCCCAACCGGCCGGACGTGGTCGCGCTGGCATTCGAGACTGAGCGTGGCCATAGCCTCTATCTGGCCTCGCGGGCCGTGCTGGAGGATCTGGGCCGGGATCTGCTGGACCGCGCCTCCAAGATGCCGGAGCACAAAACGGTCAGCTGAGCGGATGCGCGCGGTCACAATCCGTCTAAATCAGCAAGGCCCGCCTCGTGGCGGGCCTTTTCGCGTGGTAAGCGGTCATTCAATTCCTGCGAATTCTGCGCATCCTCATCTGTGAGAACTGCCCGTGCCCGACATCATCGACTTCCTGAAGACCCGCCGCTCCGTCAAACCGCGCGAAATGACCGGCTCCGGCCCCTCATCCGCCGAACTCGAAACCATCCTGACCATTGGGGCACGGGTGCCGGACCACGGCAAGCTGGCGCCATGGCGCTTCATCATTTTCGAGGGTGACGCCCGCAAACGCGCGGGCAACGTCATCGCCACCGTGTTCGCACGGAAGAATCCCGATGCACCTGTCGAGGAGATCGAGGCGCAGAAACACAAGCTGACGGAAGCGCCGCTGGTGATCGGCGTGGTGAGCATCATCAAGCAGCATCCGAAGATTCCGCCATGGGAGCAGGAACTGTCCGCAGGTGCGAGCTGCTTGAATATTGTGTCGGCCGCCACAGCCATGGGTTATGGCGCCAACTGGCTGACCGGCTGGATGGTCTATGACCGCGACGTGCTCGAAGGCCTCGGCCTCGCCGCCAATGAAAAACTGGCCGGCTTCATCCATATCGGCGGCAAACCCGACAAGGTGATCGAGGACCGGCCGCGGCCAGAACTCAAGGACGTCGTGACCCGGTTCTGAACCGGATTTACGCGGCCTGGGACGCCTGGCTGCCAAACCGTCGCAGCAGGCTCTCGATTTCCGATGCTGGCTTCGCAGGGCTGAACAGAAAGCCCTGCACCTCGTTGCAGCCTTCCGCGCGCAGCCAGTCGAGCTGATCGATCGTCTCGACGCCCTCAGCCGTCGTGGTGATGTTCATGCTGCGACCGAGTCCTGAGATTGCGCGCACGATGGCGACACAATCGGGGCGCTCGATCAGATCTTTCACGAAAGACCGATCAATCTTGATCTTGTCGAACGGGAAGCTGCGGAGATAGCTCAGGCTGGAATAGCCGGTGCCGAAATCGTCCATCGAGATGCGGACGCCCAGCGCACGCAGCTGATGCAGGATAGCCAGGTTGGCCTCGGTTTCCGCAAGAAACACCGACTCGGTGATTTCCAGCTCCAGACGATGCGGCGACAGGCCGGAATAAGCCAGCGCGGCAACAACGACCTGCACCAGGTTGCGGCTGCGGAACTGCACCGGCGAGAGATTGACCGCGACCTTGATATCGTCCGGCCACTTGGCAGCTTCGGCGCAGGCCTTGCGCAGCACCCACTCGCCGAGCGTGACGATGAGGCCGATATCCTCGGCGACCGGGATGAAATCCGCAGGCGAGATCATGCCTTTGTCGGGATGTTTCCAGCGCAGCAGCGCTTCGAATCCAGTGATGCGATCGGCGGCCAGATCGACCAGCGGCTGGTAGTGCAATTCAAAGTCCCCATCAGCGAAAGCGCTACGCAGATCGAGCTCCATGTCGCGGCGCTTCTGCGCCTGACGATCCATCTCGCGCTCGAAGAAGCGATGCACACCGCCGCCTTCGGACTTGGCCCGGTACAATGCCATGTCGGCATTGCGCATCAGCTCTTCGCTGGTATCGCCATCGCCAGGTGACATGGCGATACCGATGCTGGCGCCGATCACAACCTCGACGCCGTTCATGTCATAGGGCGCGCTGATGATCTCGATCAGCCGCGCGGCAAAATCGTTGGCTTCGTTGGGCGTGATATCGGCTGCCAACACCACGGCAAATTCGTCGCCGCCGAGCCGGGCTGCAAGATTGTTGCCGCGGACCTCGGCGCGCATCCGCGCGGCGACCATCTTCAGCAGCCGATCCCCCATCGGATGACCGAATGAGTCATTCACGTTCTTGAACAGATCGAGATCAATGCAGAGAACCGCGACATGTTTGGTCGGATTGTCGTGATCCAGCGCCTGGGCCAGACGCTCCTGATAAAAAACACGATTCGGCAAATCCGTCAGCGCATCGTGATGCGCCATATGCGCCACACGCGCCTCGGCCTTGCGACGCTCGGTAATGTCGACAACAGCCACGAGAAAGCCGTCGCGGCCTTCGAACATCACGCGGCGGCCATAGGTCAGCACCTCGATCTCGCTTCCGTCGGCCTTCAGGTGGCGCCAGTTGCGATCCGACTGATAGATATCTCCGAGCTGCATCAGCGCACGCGTGTGGAGCTCCCATTCATCGCGCGGCCAGATTTCCTTGAGTTGCATGCGCAGGAAAGTGGCGCGATCGTATCCGTAATGCGCGACAGCCGCGTCATTGACGCTGAGAAAATCCATCGTCTCGGCATCGAACACCCACATTGGCATCGGATTGCTGTCGAACAGCAGCCGGAACGAGGCCTCGCGGCGCTTAATGTCGGTGACGTCAGACACAGTCAGCGACACCAAGTCGCCAAAAGCGGTGGCGCTGAGCCGAAGGTTGCGATCATCGCTGTCGATTTCAAGCTGACCGCTCTGGCCATTGGCGATCATGGACAGCAGCCATTTCGTCACGCTCGGCAGCGACAATGCGTGACCGCCTGCACTCAGCTTGCGCCACTGAAGGTCGGCGGGTGATACTTTCAGCAGGCGCGAAGCGCCCTGATTATGATGCACGATCTGGAAGTCAAAAGCCTGGCTTGCAGAATCCCGGATTGCCGCAAGCGACACGATGCCTTCGTCCGTCGACGAGAAGATCGCATCGACCAGATTGTAACGGGTGCCCTGCTCGTTGACATAGACGCCGACCAACCGGCCACCCCAGCGTGACGCTGTCGGCAGCGCCAGAATGTCATAGGTGTGGACGAGACCGTCACGCACGCAATGCGCCACCATCAGATGCGGCCTGTTGGCCTGCAACGCGCAGTTTGCGGCTTCCGTTAGCGCACGCACGCAATCAGGTGCCAGCACGTCGAGCGGAATGCCCCAGCGATCGTCACCCAACCACTGTTGCACATAGCGGCCGCTGCGTGACACTTCGAGCGTCTCACCTTCGACCTTCAGCAGGACGATGTGATCGGCCATCCGCCCAAGACTGCCGAGCATCACTTCTTCATAGCCGGGCAGAATCTGGCCGGGACGAACGGCCGCCCGCCATTTGCGTTGCAAGGCGGGAATGTCGTCGAACAACTTGACGTCCGGGCTTCCGGATAACTGTCTGGCCGCGATCACGACATCCCCTTCGGAACACTTGTAGCGATACGTGCTATTCGGGCTATGGGGATTAACGTCATGTAAACGTTCCGCGGCCGCGGACGGCAACGACGTGTTATAACGCGACAAACTGGCACGATGGTTAGTTGGCGATTCAGGACCATGACACGCGCATGACAATTCATTCGCGTTTGAAGCGTGTTGTCTGCAACGAGATCTTTGTTCTGGAAGATTGTTGAGTAGCTTGCGAGCAGCAGTTAGCGCGCGACGACTTCGATCTCGCCGTCGACACCGTTCACGACGTTGAAGGGGCGCTCGAACACCTTGCCTTCGTTCTTGGCGATGGCGCGGTACTCGCCTTCCGCCAGTGTGACGCGCGGGAAGGCGCCGATCGATTCCTTGATGACGTCGCCGGCCGGCGTGATCACCGACCATGCGGTGTTGGCCAGGGCCTCGCCGCCCTTGTCGCTCACCAGCTTCATGGTGATGACTGCCGCACGATGCGTGATGGTCACGTCGGTGAGCTTGCTCGCCTGCACGCGGATGTCGGAGCGCACCACCGAATTGGCGTCGCCGTAATTCGAGATGATGTAGTAGGTGCCTTCCTGCAGCAGCACGACATCACCGGCAGGAACGCTCGGCAGCAGCGGCGTGCGCTCGCCGCCTTCGAACTGGCTGCCCTTGTAGATCGAGAACGAGATCTGGTTCTGTGGAATCTTCGTGGTGCCGACGCGGCCCTCGATCCGCAATCCGCCTGCGGGCAGCACGAACGCTTCACGATCGGTCTCGGACTTGATGGTCACCGGACGAACGGCGCTCACAAGGCCCAGCGCCACATGGACCACATAGCTGCCCGGCGGCAGCACGATGTTCGGCGTGGCGCCGCGATCCTCGCGGATCAGCTTGAAGGCACCAGTCTCGTCCGGCCTGTCGGAATAAACCCGCCAGACCAGACCGCTATTGATGACCGGCATATCCTTGCCATAGCGCGCCGTCAGCGCCAGCACGCCCTGTGCGGGGCCCGTTGGAGCAGCCTGGACTGGCGATGGCACGGGCGGCGCGACATTGGCGACCGGCGGCTGCGTCAGCGGCGCCGGCAACAGGGGGGTGGAAGCAGGACCGGACGGCGGCGCGAGGCTGATGGCCGGACCCGACGGGACATCCGGGATCGAGCCCGGCGGAACCGGTGCCGGACGGTCCGAAAAGAACTGCGCAGATGCGGCTTGGGGCAAGGCAACAGCCTGCAGCAGAGCGAGGGCCAGCACCATAGCCAGCCGTCCGCTCCGGCCGGATGTTCGCAAATCATGGCCCCGTGCAGTCATGATCATGCTTTTCACCCAAAACGCGACAAATTCAAGCCTTGACGCGGCTGTCTCGCCGCCAGACCCACAATCGCGTGAGGCCCCCAGGAACCGGTGCGCCGTGCGGTAACGGGTCGCTCTGCAGTCACATTTGGTGCCTAAACCTCGCAAACGCGACATAAATCATGAATTAGCTACCGTCTGGAATGATGGCGCAGCTGCATTTAATATCGGCGGCGTCGAGGAGCTTAGTGTGCTGGAGATTTTGATGGGGCGCGGCCAGAATGGCGCGAACGGTCGCGACAAGCCTGGTTTGGGAAGCGTTCGACGTCCGATCATCGGTCTGGCGCTGGGCGGCGGTGCGGCGCGCGGTTTCGCCCATATCGGGATCCTCCGCACTTTGCTCGCCCATGGCATCGTCCCGAACGTCGTGGTGGGCACCTCGATCGGTGCCGTAGTTGGCGGATCCTACGCCGCCGGCCACCTCGATACGCTCGAGGAATGGGCGCGCAGTCTGCAGCCCCGCAATATTCTCAGCTATCTCGACATTCGCCTGAACGGCTCAGGCCTGATCGGCGGCAACAAGCTGGCCGCACAGCTCGAAGCGTCGCTGGGCCATACGCTGATCGAAGATCTCCCGCTGAAATTCGCCAGCGTCGCCACCGAGGTGCGCACTGGCCATGAAATCTGGCTGACTCATGGTCGCCTGGTCGATGCAATGCGCGCGTCCTATGCGCTGCCGGGCATCTTCTCTCCGGTTCTGGTCGGCGATCGCTGGCTGGTCGACGGCGCGCTGGTCAATCCGGTGCCGGTATCGGCGGCGCGCGCGCTGGGCGCTGAGATTGTCATCGCAGCCAATCTCAGCAATGACGTGTTTGGCCATTCGACCACGATTTTCGACCATGGCACGGGACCTGAAATGGCCGAGCCCATCATCGAAGTCGAAGAGCCCAAGCGCGGTTTCAGCAAGTTCTTCTCGGCCGAGCGCACCATGAAACGCGAATTCTTCGGTGGCGGCGGACGACCGGGCATCTCTACCGTAATGGTCGATGCCTTCAACATCATGCAGGATCGCATCACCCGCGCGCGCCTTGCCGGCGATCCGCCGGATCTCCTGATCGCACCGCGCGTTGGCCGCATCGGCTGGTTCGATTTCCACCGCGCCGAAGAAATGATCACGCTTGGCGCGCGTGCTGCAGAACGCGCCGTCGAGTCCATTCAAGAGGCGATCGAAATCCTCGCCCCCGAAGTGGCAAACTCACCTGCGCCAGTCGTTGCGCAGAAGCCGACCACTTCGCAGAGCTGAGCACGGCGGGCTCAGGCCGTCGCAATATATTCGCGCAGCGCTTCCTGTTCGCGTTCGAATTCGCGCAAGCGAAATTTGACGACGTCACCGATCGAGATCAGGCCAACGACCTTCTCGTCCTCGATAACGGGCAGATGCCTGAATTTTCCGGTCGTCATCTTTTCCATGATTGCACCGACCGTATCGGCCGGTTTGCAGCCAATGACCTTGCGCGTCATCACGGCGCTCACGTCTTCATCCAGCGCCGCGGCGCCGCGCTCTCCGATCACCCGCACGATATCACGCTCAGACAGGATACCATCGATGTGGTGATGGCTCATCACCAGCACGGCACCTATTCTTCGCTGTGACAGCATCTGCACTACCGACGAGACCTTATCGTTCGGCGAGACGCTGATGATCTGGTGGCCTTTGGAACCGAGAATTGCACGTACCGTCATTGTCGCCTCCTAAGTCGACCATGCCCTTTGTCGGGCGCGGTCTTTCATTCTAGGGTCGTCAGACAGATGCAGTGTAACAGCGCAGTTCAACAGTCGTTCAGATGTGGTGATCGCACTGAAACACCGTTCGCGCCGGGAACGGGATCGACCTCAAGGGCCGAACCTGCCAACGTGAGTCACCTGTCGAATACATAAGATGGATCAAATGCGTCGGCCTCGCAAGAAGCCGGTACGCGCTTAATGCAGGTCGGAGATGTCCGGAGACGACGTTTGCGACCCCGTGCGCTGCAACCTCGGAATGGGATCGAACAGCGAGAACAGCAGCAGCCCGGCGAAGAAGCCGCCGATATGCGCCTGCCACGCAACGCTCGCCCCTTCTGCACCGATCGCAATCGAGCCAACGCCAAAGATGATGTTGACGCCGAACCAGACCGCCAGAAATCCGATCACGCGTGGATCGCGCAATGAACGCAGCAGCGGAAGCGCCGGCACACGTGCCGCTTCATCGGCATCGCCGCGGTTGAACGACAGAAAGCTGCCGCGCACGAAGGCAAAACGGATGGCCGCCGCCATCGCGCCGGAGACCGAAGCCGAGGCGCCGATCATCGGTGCGAGCGCGTGTTCATGGGTAACCAGATGCGCGGCGGCACCAGCCACAGCCGTCACCGCCATGAAGATGAAGAAGCGGACCGCGCCGAAGCGCCGCGCCAGCGCGCTGCCGAACGGCAGCAGCCACAACACGTTGAAGCCGATATGGCTGAGATTGGCGTGCAACAGGGAGTAAGTGACGAAACTCCATACTTTGGCGCCATTGCCGCCGGGAAACGGCATCGACAGCAGCGTCTGGTCGTAGCGCTTCGGAATGAAACCGAAGACCTCAATGGTCCAGTATTCCAGATCCACCGGCAGCAGCATGCGGATAATGTGGATCACCGCCAGAAGCCCGACATAAGCCGTCAGGGCGCCCGGCAGGGTCAGGATCGGTTCGCGCGGGGGAGCGGGGGAATCCAAGGTGTCCAAGGGGATAACGGCCTGTCAGCGGCTCTGGCGAGCGATGCTCCAGATAGTCGGCTTTGCCGGTACCGCGCAAGCTCGGGATCGCCGCGGGGCAGCAAACCCGCCTGAAAAGAAAAAGGGAGAGCCTCTGAGAAAGGCTCTCCCGGGTCCGTCTTGATCTTTTCCCGCGGATGGATGTCCCGGTGTGCCGGACAAGCCGACATCCCCACCCCTCCCCGCGTGACGACCAATTCTGTTTTCAGCCACCTGTTTATCGAAGCGCGTCACGAACTGCTGGAGCAGTCCGCTCCGCTCTGGAGTGAGCAGGAGACTACCGGCAATCCCCGCGTTGCCAAGCGCATGCTTAACTTAGAGTTAACGGCGAACCGGTCCACCCGCTCCGAAACCGGACGGTTAATGAGATCCTAACAATCATAGTAAACTTAACCTTAACGGCGGATACCCGCCCGAACGCGGTGGAAAACGCGCCTTCGGCATGGACGCTGCAATGACTGATCTGCACAACATGTAGCGGCGAGCGATGGATGGATTCGGGACAGAAATGTCCCCGATCCACTGCAAGCCGGGTCAGGATCAGGCGAATGAAACATCCATCCAGCCGCGCGTTCTTCGCCTATTGGGACGACAAACGCGGTTTTGCACGCGCTCCCGATCGGAGCGAGCTGGAACCCGGCCCCGTTCGCGAGTTGCTGGGCGACATCTTCGTGCTGTCCTATGACCAGCCCGTCGAATTCCCGTTCCGCGTGGCCGGCACAAGAGTTTGTGCCCTGCTCGGCCGCGACCTGAAGCACGAGCCGTTTCCGTTGCTGTTCGCGCCCGAGTGTCGCGACGAGATCCGGGACATGATCACCGTCGTATCCGAGGAGCAGCTCGTCGCCGTCGCTGGCGTGACCGCAATGACCGAATTCGGTCAGAAGGCGCATCTAGAACTGCTGTTGCTGCCATTCGCGACGCGCGCGCATTCCCCTATCAGCCTGACCGGCCTGCTGGCGCCCATGTATGAAGTCCGCGGCCGGCTCGGCGCATTCCAGCTGACGTCGTTTCGCTATCTCGCCCACCAGCCGCAGCGCTTTGCGCCGCGCGCCCTGCGCAAACTGCAGGTTGCCCGCGGCCTGATGGTCTATGAAGGGCTGCGCTGAGCAGCCTTCTACGTACGCTGCTCATTATAAGTGTCGCGCAGAACAATCACGCCAACTGGTTGCGCCAGTTCGGTATTTGCTAACGCGGCGTTAACCCTACGGGCCGTAGGGTCGGTCGAAACTCGACCCGCATCACCGGCACGGCACTGATGGCGTTCGCGCAAACAAAATCGATTCTTCCGTCTGCAGAAGAACGCCGTCGCTTTCAGCGGGTGAAAGTGCACCTGCTTGGCCGCTATATGCTGCCGGATCGCCGCGAATTTCCGTGTCAGGTCATCAATATGTCGCCCGGCGGCCTCGCGCTGCTCGGTCCCGGCATCGGCAATGTGGGCGACCGCGTCATCGCCTATCTCGACCATATCGGCCGCGTCGAAGGTAAAATCACCCGGATCATCGACAACGGCTTCGCCATGACCGTGGGAGCGACACCGCGCAAACGCGACAAGCTGGCAGCCCAGCTGACCTGGCTGGCCAACCGCGACATTCTCAATCTGCCGGAAGACCGCCGCCACGACCGTATCGTGCCGCGCAACCCGATGGTGCTCCTCACCCTCGAGGATGGCGTCCAGATGAACGGCCGCATTATCGACCTGTCGCTGTCCGGCGCCGCCATTGCGGCAGAGAAGCGCCCGCTGCTGAATTCGATTGTCATGCTCGGCCGAATCCAGTCCCGCGTGGTCCGCCATCTCGAAGAAGGCTTCGCTCTGGAGTTCTTCCACGAGCAGTTGGCAGAGACGCTCGAAGACAGCGTCAACGCCCGGTAAACGGCCGAACGCCCCCGATCCTCGTTTTTCAATGTCCTGAAGGCGCCATCCGCGTCAGCAGATACCGTTGCGCGTCCTCTGCACGCGGTCGCGAGGGGTTAATTTCACGCCGCTTTGCGCACGCAAGTTCCTGAATTGCAGCATTCAAGCCATTAACGCGTAAAATTTGACTCAAATACAATTAGCTAAAATTTGAATCACATTCGATTCAAGTATAGTTCGAATTCGCCGCGCCTTTTACTTGTAATCGCTTCAATTGTACTTGAGCGATTTAGCGGCGACGAAAATCCTTTGTGCGAAACATGGTCCCAACAAGAAAACGGGGGCCACAATGTTTGGTAACAAGGGGCGATACTTCGGACTGGCCGTTTTAGCAGTCCTTCTTGGAGTGACTTCGTCGGCACGTGCCGGCAACGAAAAACTCTACGCAAGCCTGGGCGACAGCACACGCGCACCGATCGGCTGGGTCGAATTCTGTTCAGACAATCCGACCGACTGCCGCGGCGGTGCGACGCAAGCACGTGACATCGTCATCACACAGACTGCGTGGAAGGATCTGGTGCGGGTCAATCGCTGGGTCAACGAGACCATCAAGCCAATGACCGACATGGATCATTGGGGCGTGATCGAAAAGTGGTCGCTGCCATCAGACGGTTACGGTGACTGCGAAGACTATGTGCTCCTTAAGCGCAAGATGCTGATCGAAGCAGGCTGGCCACGTGAGGCGCTGCTGATCACCGTGGTGCGCGACAAGAAGGGCGAAGGCCACGCGGTGCTCACGGTGAAGACGGACAAGGGCGAATACGTTCTGGACAACCAGAATGAGAACGTCCTCGCCTGGACCGAGACCGGCTACCGCTTCGTCAAACGCCAGTCACAGAGCGATCCGAATGTGTGGGTCTCGCTCGGCGACAACCGTCCTGCAGTGGCTACGGCCAGCGCGCGGGATCGCTAAACAACAACACGAATTGGAGACACGCGACCCGGTCACATCCCCACCCCTCCCCGTCCCAGACCGGATCGCGCGCGGCCAGCTCTCCCCCAAGAGCTGGCCGCAACTTTTTGGGGTGGTGGTGCTCGCGCAGCTTCCGAACAGAAAGCGGCCGACAATGGATGGAAACAGACGCAGGTTTGGCTGACGAACTACAACGTACCTGACTGATCCCGGACTGACGTCCGAGGAACACGAACAGACAAGAAAATCGCCGCGCTAGTCGCGGCGATTTGCGTTTCGGTCGATGGTGCCGTCGGGCCGATAGCCGAAGCGCACGAGTGCAGTCGCTGTCAACCGCTTCCCGAACCGGCGTTCGAACTCACAGAACATCCAGACGAAAGCCATCACCAGCGCAAAGACGGTGGTGACAAACAGCAGCGTGAGATTGGCAATGTCGAGGGTCATGGTCATCGTTTCGATTTTGCAAAACGCGTACCAGACAATCGGACCAGCCATGATGTGGCTCCAGCACAGCTATGCTGGAGCCGTTGAGGTAATCAGGTGGCGTCGCTCAAGGCCAATCAGTCACAAACCTCGACACGACGCACCCGATATCCAGCCGGTGTCCGTACACGCTTACGCGTTATGTAACATCCGCCTTCGTCATCATAACCGCCATAAGCGTAGGGGTACCCACCGTAATACGCATAGGGGCCGTAGCCGTAGTAGCCGCTATAAAGACCGGCGCCGGCGAGGCCAAATCCCAATCCTATTCCAGCACCGCGAAATCCACGGCCGAAGCCGCCGCCATGCCAGCCACCACCACCATGGAATCCACCGCCGTGGAATCCGCCGCCACCGCGCGCCGATGCGGCTGTCGGCGCGACCAGCGCGACTCCGGCAAGGGTCAACAGACCAAACACCAATTTGCGTAACATCAACTACACTCCGTCACGGGTCACTCACAGCGCGCCCCTGTTAGATAGGTAGCTCTTTCGTTCGCGAACCGCCACGGTGCGACGATCAATAGCCGTCACTTGTTCGCGACTGTCGGTTACGGTGTGTTGCTGAACGCCTGTCGCGCAACGTTGCGCTAGCAACCCTTGCAGATGCTCTTCACCTTGCGATCGACGGCACGATCCTGCGCATCGACCGCTGCATCGCCCGTCGCCGGCTTGCCATCGGGCGACGCCTGTCCGGTCCCGCTCGCGCCTGCCGTGATCCCGGTCGCGGCGCGTCCACCGCTCGCATTCGCCGTGCCTGCACTATTGGTACCCGCGGCGCCGCCCGTCGCGCCGCCACCTGCACTGCCGGATTGGGCGAACGCCGCGACTGACGACAACAGGACGGTAGCCGTTGCAGCCGCGATGAGTTTCGAGGAATGCGCCATTGGAAATCTCCTTTGGCGTTCAACGAGACCAGCGGAAACGGGTTCCGTTGCGGGAACGAATTCGGCGCCGGCGGCTTGAATCCCCTGACATTGCCGAGGAGAAGCCTGCGTGTCCTGGGACAAGCCGTTTCGCGAACCGATCGAATTGCCCGACGGCAACACGCTGGTGTCGCTGCGCGACGCCGGCGCTTACATCACACAGCTGTCACCATCTGAACACGATGCGAAGGAGTGGCAGACCGCGATGCATTGCCTGATCGAGGCGGCCGACTACGGCGGCCCCATCAGTTTCGCGCGGCTCGGCGTTGCACAGGCACTGCATCGCCATCAGGAGAAAGTATTCGACCCGACGCGCAAGCGATCGCGCTGGCGCAAGCCGGGCCTCAGTTAGCAGATGTCATGCGCAAGCTGATCGACTTCGACGACGAGACCCTCGACAAGCTCATCCAGCTCGGCCGCGACCGCATGGCGACGACGCAAGAACTCGCGGATGAAGCCTTCGCCGACCTCCTGAAGAAGCACGGCGTTCCGATCGATCTCAAGGATGCGCTTCGCAAGAGCGTGAAAGCCGCCGGTCCATCATCGGCGTCAAGCCGCAACACTGCGATGCGCTTCGCCCCATCACGTCCAGCAAGGAAGAAGGCCCATGCCAAACGATCCGCAAAAAGATCCATTTGAGGAAGGCGAGCGTGCCGCTAGTGAGGGCATTCCTGCCGAGGCCAATCCCTATCAGGACGGCACCGAGGAACATTCGCTATGGAGCGCCGGCCACGAGCGCGTGGCCGGCGAAACAGAAGCCAATGAGTCCGAAGGGACGTGATCGCGCTGCAAGGCTCTGGCTTTTTGTTGAGACGCGTTTTCTTGATGCGAACCGGTGCCCACTTCGCTCGAAACGCTCTAGCCGATTTTCTTGAGACCCTTCTGAAAGCGTGGGCCGTTGGCCGCGTAGAACCGCGCCGCGCTGCCCATCGCCGTCACCTGCTCCGGCGACAGCGTGCGAATGACGCGCGCCGGCGATCCGATGATCAGCGAATTCTCCGGAAATTCCTTGCCCTCGGTGATCACCGAGCCGGCGCCCACGATGCTGTTCTTGCCAATCTTTGCACCGTTCATCACGATCGAGCCCATGCCGATCAGCGCGCCGTCTTCAATCGTGCAGCCGTGCAGGATGACATTGTGGCCGACGGTGCAGTTCTTGCCGATGGTCAGGGGAAAGCCCTTGTCGGTATGGCACGTGCAGTTGTCCTGCACATTGGAGCCTTCACCGATCTCGATCCATTCGTTGTCGCCGCGCAGCACCGCGCCAAACCAGACACTCGCCTGCTCCAGCAAACGAATCTTGCCGATCACATCGGCCGTGTCGGCGATAAAGTAATTTCCGCTGGCCGGAAGATCCGGTCCCTGCCCGTCGAGTTCGTAGATTGCCATGATTGAGTGGTCTCCCTTTGCGGGAGACACTGCCACGGATTCTTGCGCTTAGGCCAGTATGCCCAGCGCTTCCAGGGTCATCACGATCAAGGTGCCCGACATCAGGCTCCAGATGCCCGACAGCACGGTCGCGATCATCACGAACTGAACGCGATGCTGCTCGGCCGCGCCGTTGCGCAAGGTATTGCGCATGATGATGAAGGGCGCCGTGAAGACCAGCAGCGGCACGGCTGCGAAGGCTTCAGGGGACGGCCCCTGCTGGAGCAGGCTGAAGCTCGGGGGACGCTTGGCAAAGGCCTGATAGGCGCTTGCAATGGCGCCTGCGAGCGCGAAGCCAATGCATAGCTGGAAGAATGAATTCAACGCATCGGGGGACATCGAAGCTCTTTCACGGCACATACAAACACCGCCCTGCATCGCAAAATGCGAAGCTCCCCGCCAGCATAACGTTAATAAAGGGTTAACGGCGCGGTCGGGAACCGCGCGCGGTGCATGGCTCCCGGATACCGCCTGCGGCGAGGTGCGCGAGGCCGTTAACCATCGGCTGGCATATTCGCGGTTGATTCGCCCACCCGGTACACCGTCCCAGTTCCAATTTAGCGTGCGCATGTCTCTGCTGTTTCCGACCCACCCGACGACGCGGCCGCGGCGCCGCCACCGCCGCAACCACGTCGTACCGATGCTGATCGGTGCAGCACTTGCGGCCCCCGCTATCGTAGTGGTCGCGTATCTGCTGTGGCCGACCTGGCAGAGCCAGAAGCCCGGCGATCCCGACCGTATTCCGGTGAGCGTGGGCGCCACGCTGTTCAACGTCCCGACCCATGCGTTTCGCCGTAAGGTGCAGAAACATTCAGGGCCGCAGGAACGCGTCGATCTGAGCTATGTCTATCCATCGCTCGAAGCGAGCAACCTGCCGAGGCATGTCAGCGTCGAGAATTTCGACGAGAACGCGCAGCCGATTGATCGCATCTTCGTCTCGATCTCGGCGCATCACGATGCGACCTCGCCGGACACCCGTCTGCGCACGATCTATCCGCGCTATATCGACCGCGCGACATCAAGCGAAGACGGCCTGACCACGCAGCCATTCCGCGACAACTCGCCTTACAGCAATGAAGATCTCTATCTCGGCACGACGCCGGCGCTGGTGGCGCGCTGTACACGCGACGGCGCCACGCCCGGCATGTGCATGAGCGAACGACGCATCGGCGGCGCCGATCTCATCTTTCGCTTTCCACGTAGCTGGCTCGCGCAATGGCGCGACGTGGGCAATGCGATGGATCGGCTGACGATCCAGCTCAGCGGGCTGCGGTAAATGCCCTCGTCGTGATTGCGTTGATCGTAGGATGTGGGGTGAGCGTCTGCGCGATGCGCCTGCACTCACTCCATCCCACGATCTTGCGTAACCCTCTCACTCGTCATAGCCAGATGGCGCGAAGCGAGCTTCGCAATAATCCCAGGCCTCTCCCCACGTCATGGCCGGGCTTGACCCGGCCATCCACCTTGTCTTGTGCGACGGTGTGCGGGCCAAGCTGGATCCCCGGGTCAAGCCCGGGGATGACACCTGTGGGGGCGGCGCCTTCATCGCGCCATCACAGATTCAACTATCAAACAGCCACTGTTCTTCAGACATGCGTCATCGCCCCCATTGTTTGCGGCGCGGGGGCGCCGTCGTGTCTCGCATTCCTGCCCCCTGGTGAGAGGGCGTGCGGAACGCCGGGTGCCCGTTGCACCCTTGGGCCTGATGCGAATGCGGTCTTCCGCA
>NZ_JABMCJ010000054.1 GCF_013359755.1 Tardiphaga robiniae
AATTCGCGATCGGAGCGTTCGTCGAGGCAAAGTGCAAGCAACCGAAAAAACACCGCAGGCGGAACGTCGGGCACTTGCCTGACGCCTCCGAAAGTCCTGATGCACTCTAAATTGCGGAAGACCGCATCGCATCAGGCCCACGGGTGCAACGGGCACCCGGCGTTCCGCACGCCCTCTCACAAGGGGGCGGGAATGCAAACCACGACGGCGCCCCCGCGCCGCAAATAATGGGGGCGATGACGCATGTCTGAAGAGCAGTGGCTGTTTGACAGTTGAATCCGCATCGAACGTCGCGGCCTGCGCGTAACGCGCACTGTCGTCGGCACCGTCCAGCCCACCACTTCCGGAAATCCTGACCTTCGCTTTTGTGAGAGCTCCGCTGACCAGATTGGTAAACAGCTAAATCACTGGCGAAAAAGCTCCCCGGCTGTGTTGCATCCATTCCGCTCTGTGAAATTCACGTCCGCAGCGTGAAATGTTGTCGCTTGCCAAGGCTGCCGTGAAAGGTCACAAAAAACTGAACTGGGACGAAACACCAATCGGAGAGACGTTTGAGCATCAAGGGCAAGGCATATATCGCCGGCATCTACGAACACCCGACCCGGCATGCGCCGGATAAATCCATCGCGCAGTTGCATGCCGAAGTCGCCAAGGGCGCGCTCGAGGATGCAGGCCTGACGCACAAGGATGTCGACGGCTATTTCTGCGCAGGCGATGCGCAGGGGGGCCTGTGGCCGATGGTCGACTATCTCGGCCTCAAGCCGCGTCACGTCGACTCCACCGAGACCGGCGGCTGCTCCTACATCATCCATCTCGGCCATGCCGCGCAGGCGATTGCCGCCGGCAAGTGCTCGATCGCACTCGTCACACTGGCCGGCAAGCCGCGCACCGGCGTGATGCCGCCGCGTCTGCAGGGCGCCGAAGCCGATTTCGAGACCGCTTACGGCGCGACCACGCACAATGCCTATGGCATGTGTGCCATGCGTCATATGCACGACTACGGGACGACCAGCGAACAACTCGCCTGGATCAAGGTCGCAGCCTCGCATCACGCGCAGTACAACCCGCACGCGATGCTTAAGGACGTTGTTACCGTCGAGGACGTGCTGAACTCGCCGATGATCTCCGATCCGCTGCATCGCATGGATTGCTGCGTCGTCTCGGACGGCGGTGGCGCGATGATCGTGACCACGCCCGAGATTGCGAAGAGCCTGAAGAAGCCGCTGGTGCGGCTGATCGGCCATGGCGAGGCGATGAAGGGTCCGCGCGGCGGCAAGGATCTCGACCTCACTTACTCCGCCGGCGTGTGGTCCGGTCCGCGCGCGTTCGAGGAAGCGGGCGTGACGCCGCAGGACATGAAGTATGCGTCCATCTACGACAGCTTCACCATCACCGTGCTGATGCAGCTTGAAGACTTGGGCTTCTGCAAGAAGGGCGACGGCGGCAAGTTCGTGTCCGACGGCAACCTTATCTCGGGCGTCGGCAAACTGCCGTTCAACACCGATGGCGGCGGCCTCTGCAGCAATCATCCCGTCAATCGCGGTGGCATGACCAAGATCCTCGAAGCCGTGCGCCAGCTGCGCGGCGAAGCCCATCCCAAGGTGCAGGTGCCGAATTGCGATCTGGCGATCGCGCATGGCACCGGAGGCCTGCTCGGCGTGCGTCACGCCGCATCGACCGCTATTCTGGAGCGCGTGTAATGACTGAAGCCAAGAAGTATCCGACGCCCGCTGGCAATCCTGAATCGCAGCCGTTCTGGGATGCGGCCAAGGATGGCAAGTTCATGATCAAGCGCTGCACGACCTGCGGCGAAGCGCATTTCTTCCCGCGCGCGATCTGCCCGTTCTGTTTCTCCGACAAGACCGAATGGGAGCAGTCGTCGGGCGAGGGTGAGATCTACACCTACAGCCACATGCGCAAGTCGGCGACCGGTCCTTACGTGATCGCCTATGTGACGCTGAAGGAAGGCCCCTCGGTGCAGACCAACATCGTCGATTGCGATCCGGGCAGTCTGAAGATCGGCCAGAAGGTGAAACTGGTGTGGAAGCCCACCGACGGCGCGCCGCTGCCGTTCTTCACGCCGGCGTAGCGCTCGCTTTCTTCCCCTCTCCCCCAGCGCGGCAAAGCCGCGCGCCGCGGGAGAGGGTGGATCGAACGCTCTAGCGAAGCTTCGCTTCGCAGGGGCGTTCGAGACGGGAGAGGGCGGTGCTTTCCGCTACCCCTCTCCCTGCAAAGTGTGGAGTGGGCGCCTGTGCTGCCCTCTCCCGCAAGGGGAGAGGGCGCAATTATCGGCGCCGCAAAGCAAAAAGAACAATCGAGGAGCGAACTCAAATGCCCATCAACTACGAAGCCTTGATGGCGATGAAGAACATCGGCCAAAAGTATGCCTGGACCGATCGCGAAGTCATGCTCTACGCCTATGGCATCGGCATGGGCGCCGATCCGATGGACGAGAAGGAATTGGCTTTCGTCAATGAAGGCACCTATACGCCGCGTCCGCTGAAAGTCGTGCCGACCTATGCATCGGTTGCCGCATGGGGCTCGGGCCCGGGCGAGATGGGTCTCAACAAGCTGCTCGTGGTCGATGGCGAGCGCGACATCACCTTCCACAAGCCGCTGCCGGTGGCGGCGAAGATCACCGCGGACTCAAGCGTGCTCGGCGTGTTCGACAAGGGCGCCGACAAGGGCGCGGTGATCCTGCATCAGACGATCCTGCGCGATGAAGCCGGCGAAGCGCTGGCGACTCTCGTGGCGTCGCGTTTTGCGCGCGGCGATGGCGGCTTCGGCGGCAAGTCCGAAGGCCAGCCCGAGCCGCATGCGATGCCGAAGCGCGCGCCGGACCGTACCGTCGACATCACCACGCGGCCCGATCAGGCGCTGATCTACCGCCTCTGCGGCGACCGCAACCCGCTGCATAGCGATCCCGAATTCGCCAAGCGCGCCGGCTTCCCGCGGCCGATCCTGCACGGCATGTGCACCTATGGCTTGACCTGCCGCGGCGTGCTGCAGACCTATGCCGATTACGATCCATCGGCCTTCAAGCAGCATGCGGTGCGGTTCTCGTCGCCGGTGTTTCCCGGCGAAACCGTCAGCATGGAGATGTGGAAGGACGGCAACGTGGTGTCGTTCGAGGCCAAGGTGAAGGAACGCGGCGTCACCGTGATCAAGAGCGGCAGGACGGTGCTGGCTTAGCCACAAGCGGTCATTCCGGGCGCGCGCATCTTCGCGCGCGAACCCGGAATCCCAGAGTGTTTGGCACACCGGAGACTCTCATCATGAGATTCCGGGTTCGGTCTCGCCGCCTGCGGCGTCCATACCGCCCCGGAATGACGGAGAACTAAAAAACCACACAGGGAGAACGTCATGGGTCTTCTCGACGGCAAGGTTGCCATCATCACAGGCGCCGGTGGCGGCCTCGGTGAAGCCTACGCGAAACTGTTCGCACGCGAAGGCGCATCCGTCGTGGTCAACGATCTCGGCGGCCCGCGAGATGGCTCAGGCTCCGACCTCTCCATGGCGCAGCAGGTCGTCGACGTCATCAAGAAGGAAGGCGGCAAGGCCGTCGCCAACGGTTCCGACATTTCGACCATATCAGGCGGCCAGTTGGTGTTCGACGATGCCATCAAGGCGTTCGGCAAGGTCGACATCCTCGTCAACAATGCCGGTATCCTGCTCGACCAGACCTTCTCCAAGGCATCCGAGGCGGCCTGGGACAAGGTGATGAAGGTGCATCTCAAAGGCACGTTCTGCGTCACCCAGCCGGTCTTCAAATGGATGAAGGAAAATGGCGGCGGTGTCATCGTCAACACGTCCTCGACCTCGGGCCTGATCGGCAATTTCGGCCAGAGCAATTACGGCGCGGCCAAAGGCGGCATCTGGGGCCTGTCCAATGTGCTGGCCATCGAGGGGCGCAAATACAACATCCGCGTGTGGACGCTGGCGCCGGGCGCGCTGACGCGGATGACCGCGGACCTGCCGCGCTATATCGAAAATCCCGGCGCAGCTTTGGGGCCGGATGGCATCGCGCCGGCGGTGCTCTATATGGTCAGCGATCTCTCCGGCAGCCAGACCGGCAAGGTGCTCGGCGTGTCCGGCCCGCGCGGCGTCCGCGAGATGAAGATGATGGAAATGGAAGGCTGGAAGCCACCCCATGACGGCTGGTCTGCGCGGGACGTGGTGACCCATGCCGGCGAGATCTTCTTCTCGGAGGAGGCCAGCCAGCACGGGGCACGGCGTTTTTGAGGGGCAGTTGGGCCCGGTTCGGGCGGACAGACCGGATATTTCCCGGTAGAATGCCGGCATCCATTCACAGAGGCCCATGATGAAACTGACCGCCAAAGCCGCAGGCACCTTCGCCATCGCACCGACCCCGTTCCTCGACGACGGCCGCATCGACGACAAATCAATCGACGGCCTGACGGATTTCTATGCGGAGGTCGGCTGCAACGGCGTAACCGTGCTCGGCATCATGGGCGAGGCGCCGAAGCTGGAAGGGGCCGAGTCCGAGGCCGTGGCCACCCGCTTCATCAAGCGCGCCGGCGACAAGATGCAGATCATCGTCGGCGTTTCCGCCCCCGGTTTCGCCGCCATGCGTTCGCTGGCGCTGAAATCGATGGATGCGGGGGCTGCCGGCGTCATGATCGCCCCGCCGCCGCATCTGCGCACCGACGACCAGATCACCAACTATTTCAAGCAGGCGGTGGATGCCATTGGCGATGACGTGCCGTGGGTGCTGCAGGATTATCCGCTGACCCTCACCGTGGTCATGACACCCGCCGTGATCCGCAAGATCATCATGGACTCCAAGTCCTGCGTGATGCTGAAGCACGAGGACTGGCCGGGCCTGGAGAAGATCACCGCGCTGCGCAACTTCCAGAAGGACGGCAGCTTGCGCGAAACCTCGATCCTCACCGGCAATGGCGGCGTGTTCCTGGATTTCGAAATGGAACGCGGCGCTGATGGCGCGATGACGGGTTATGCCTTCCCTGAACTGCTGATCGACGTCGTCAATCTCTCGAAAAAGGGCGAGCGCGACAAGGCACACGATCTGTTCGATGCTCATCTGCCGCTGATCCGCTACGAGCAGCAGCTCGGCATCGGCCTCGCGGTCCGCAAATATGTACTGCACAAGCGCGGCGTCATAGCCTCGGCAGCGCAGCGCAAGCCGGGTGTCGCGATCACGGCGCAGGCGAAGGCGGAAGTCGATTATCTCCTGTCGCGCGTGGCTCGCTATGATAAGCGCGCGAACATCGCACCGCAGTCGAGTGCTGCGGGTTAATAACTCCCCAGAGGTGTCATGGCCCGGCTTGACCCGGCCATCCATCTTCAGGGTTGCCAAGTAAAAGATGGATGCCCGGATCAAGTCCGGGCATGACAAACGAGAGGTCGGCGATCGCCGGCACAACAGGCATCACAGAATGCCGATCAGGGAGAAACTGAATGCCAAGCGAGCCCGGCGTTGTGCGTCCTGCTTCCACCATCCTCCTGCTGCGTAAGGGTGCAACCGACGCCATCGACGTTTTCATGATGGTGCGGCACTATCAGATCGAATTCGCATCCGGTGCGCTGGTGTTTCCGGGCGGCAGCGTCGATGCCGGAGATCGCGAGATCGGTACGCAGCCGAACCTATATAGCGGCGGTGACGGCCTCGATCCCGATGCGCTGGCTTTCAAGATCGCCGCGATCCGCGAGACTTTCGAGGAAAGCCGCATCCTGCTGGCGCGACCGCGCGGCTCTAACGACCTGATCGCTGCGACGAAGGCGAGCACCATCGCCGATCAGCATCGCGATGCGTTGAATGAGGGCAAGGTCAAATTCGCCGATATCATTGCCGAGAACGATCTGGAGCTCGCGCTCGATCTGCTCGTGCCCTACGCACACTGGATCACGCCGGAGGGCATGAAGAAGCGGTTCGACACATGGTTCTTCCTCGCCGAGGCGCCGCCCGAGCAGGTCGGCATGCATGACGGCAAGGAATCCACAGACTCGATCTGGCTGTCGCCGCGCGAAGCGCTGGAAGGCGGCGCATTGGGCCGTTTCACGCTGCCGTTCCCGACCACGCGCAATCTCATCAAGCTCGGTAAGCAGCCCAGCGTCGCGGGGGCACTCGACGACGCCAACCGCAGCACGATCGTCAGCGTCACGCCCATCGTCACGCGCGATGGCGACAAGCGCCAGCTACGGATTCCGATCGAGGCCGGCTATGACGGCGAGGTGTTCGAACTCACCGGCGCGCCATAGCGCGCTGGTCTATCCCGCTTTGGCTTGCGGCGCCGCGGCGGCATTCTCCCAGAATGGCCGCCGCAACTCGCGTTTCAGCACCTTGCCCGCACCCGACAGCGGGAACGGTTCGTTGCGCACGTCCACGCTGCGTGGGCACTTGTAGCCGGCGATCTTCTCCTTGCAGAAGGCGATGATCTCGGCTGCATTGACACTCGCACCGGGCTTCGGAATGACGAATGCATGGACGGTCTCGCCCCATTGCGGGTCGGGAATGCCAATCACGGCGCATTGTGCCACGGCAGGATGCTGCGCGACGACGTTCTCTACCTCGGTAGAATAGACGTTCTCACCGCCCGAGATGATCATGTCCTTCATCCGGTCGACGAGATAGATATAGCCTTCGTCGTCCATGTAGCCGCCGTCGCCTGTGTGCATCCAGCCATCGATCACGGCCTTGGCGGTTTCTTCGGGGCGCTCCCAATAGCCCATCATGACGTTCTGGCCGCGGACCGCGACCTCGCCGACTTCGCCATTCGGCACAGGCTTGCGATTGGCGTCGACGATACGCGCCTCGCAGCCGATCGCCGCGCGGCCGCAGGCGCGTTGACGGTTCTTGGCAGTGGCTTCCTCGCCGAAATGTTGATCCCACGGCAGGTGCGTCGCCAGCGGTGACAGTTCGGTCATGCCATAGAGCTGATGGAATTCGGTCCCGGGCATGCCGGCCATCGCGCGCTTCAGGAGCGCATCGTTGATGGGCGAGGCGCCATACATCATGAGCTTCAGAGATGAAAGATCGGCAGTCTGGAATGCGGGGTGATCGACCAGCATCTGGATCATGGTCGGGACGATCAACGTCGCCGATACTTTCTCGCGGGCGATGGTCTGCATCACCAGTTCCGGATTGAACATCCGGACGATGACATTGGTGCCGCCAGAGGCCAGCGAGGTGAACATCACGCCGCCATTGGCGACGTGAAACATCGGTGCGGCGTTGAGATAGACCGAGCCGTAAGGCAGCAGGCCTTCGCTCATCATGTGCAGCGAGTTGCTCATGATATTGCCGTGGCTCAGCATCACGCCCTTGGAGCGGCCTGTCGTTCCGCCGGTGTAAAAGATACCTGCGAGATCCTCGCGTGTCCGCATCGCATCCGGCACCGGCTCGGTCGACTTGACGAGTTCATCGTAATTATGCGCTTCCGCGGGACCCCTTTCGTCGTCCGCATAGACCAGCGTGAGCGGCATGGCCTTGGCGAGTTCGACGCCCATGGCGGCGAAGGCACTGTCGACGACCAGCGCGCTGGCGCGGCAGTCAAGCAGGGAGTCGAGAATTTCGGCCTGACTCCAGCGCACATTGGTCGGCACGATCACAGCGCCGGCCCAGGCGATACCCAGATAGAGTTCGAGATAGCGGTCAGAGTTCAGCATCAGCACCGCCACGCGGTCGCCATGCTTGACGCCAAGCTTTTGCAGCGCACCGGCGAGCCGCGCGACGCGGTCTCCAACCTCGCGCCATGTCCGGCGGCGATCGCCGTCGATAGTAGCTATTGTCTGCGGGCTGGTTTGCAGCGCACGGCGCAGGCCCTGCGTGATGTTCATGGCGTTTCCCCTCGATACTGCGGATGCTGTGCGCATCTCTGTCGAGCGATCATAACGATGGGTGAGGGGCGGGCAAGCGCGGTTGATCGCTTATATCTCACCAGATGGTTCAAAAGATCTCCGCGATCTTTGCGATGCAAAACGCGTCAGAGAAAAATCTGGAACTGTTCTCATCTGTTGACGATTCAACTCCTGCGCGTAACATCGCGACAGGCCCGCCAGAGGCCATTGGGAGTGAAATGCATGAGACAGCTTGCTCGTCGGGGCGCGCCCTTGCGTCCATTTTTCAACGGGATACTCAACTCACATAGAATACTGCACCGTTGGCTCCGAACATCCATCGCAGTAGCGCTCGGCGCGACGTTGTTGGGCGGTGCCGCCAACGCACAGACCAAGGGCACACCGGATCACATAAAGGCGGTTACATCGGCAATCGATAGTGCCGCGATCACAGCCAATACGGCGACGTCCAAGGACTGGCCGACTTACGGCCTTGATTATGCCGAGACGCGCTTCAGCAAGCTCAATCAGATCACGGCCGAGAATGTCAAAGATATCGGCCTGATGTGGACGTACAATCTGGAATCCATCCGCGGCGTCGAAGCGACGCCGCTTGTGGTGGACGGCATCATGTATGTGTCGGCGCCATGGAGCGTGGTGCATGCCGTCGATACCCGGACCGGCAAGCGGCTATGGACATTCGATCCCGGCGTAGATCGCGAGAAGGGCTATCGTGGCTGCTGCGATGTCGTGAATCGCGGCGTCGCGCTCTACAAGGGCAAGGTGTTCGTGGGGGCTTATGACGGCCGGCTGGTCGCACTGGATGCCGCGACCGGCACGAAGGTCTGGGAGAAGGACACCGTCATCGACCGCAAGATGTCCTATACGATCACCGGCGCGCCGCGCGTGTTCAACGGCAAGGTCGTCATCGGCAATGGTGGCGCCGAATATGGCGTGCGCGGTTACGTTACGGCCTATGACGCTGAGACCGGCAATCAGGCATGGCGCTGGTTCACGGTGCCCGGCGATCCGGCCAAGCCGTTCGAGGACGACTCGATGGCTGCCGCGGCGAAGACCTGGGATCCGGCCGGCAAATACTGGGTCAATGGCGGCGGCGGCTCGGCCTGGGATACGATCACCTTCGATCCCGACCTGAACATGGTCTATATCGGCACCGGCAACGGCTCGCCGTGGAATCGCAATCTGCGCAGTCCGGGAGGCGGCGATAATCTCTATCTCGGCTCGATCGTCGCGCTGAATGCCGATACCGGGAAATATCTCTGGCACTATCAGGAAACGCCCGGCGACAACTGGGACTATACCTCGACGCAGCCGATGATCCTGGCCGATCTCACCATCGACGGCGCACCGCGCAAGGTGGTGCTGCACGCGCCGAAGAATGGCTTCTTCTTCGTCATCGACCGCACCAACGGCAAGTTCATCTCTGCCAAGAACTTTGTCGATGTAAACTGGGCCACCGGCTACGACGCCAGTGGTCGTCCGATCGAGGTGCCGGAAGCCCGCTCGCCGGACAAATCCTTCGACAGCATTCCCGGACCGTTCGGTGCCCATAACTGGCATCCGATGTCGTTCAATCCGCAAACCGGGCTGGTCTATCTGCCGGCGCAGGGGGTGCCTCTGAACCTCACTGGCGAGAAAACGCTGGTGCAGAATGCGCCGGGCTCGAACAAGTTCGGCGGTACCACGGGCTGGAATGTCGGCTTCTCGCTCAATGCCGAGCCGCCGAAGAACCCGCCATTCGGTCGCCTGATTGCGTGGGATCCGGTGAAGCAGAAAGAAGCATGGCGCGCTGAATACATTGCGCCCTGGAATGGCGGTACGCTCACGACGGCCGGCAATCTCGTGTTCCAAGGGACCGCGGACGGCCGGTTCATCGCCTACAACGCCAAGACAGGTGAGAAGCTTTGGGAGACGCCGGTCGGCACCGGCGTGGTGGCCGCACCTGCGACCTATATGGTCGATGGCGTGCAATACGTCTCGGTGGCGGTCGGGTGGGGCGGAGTGTTCGGGATCACCCAGCGCGCCACCGATCGTGAGGCGCCCGGCACGGTCTACACCTTTGCCATTGGCGGCAAGGCGCCGTTGCCAGCCTTTACCAAGTACCAGATCGGCAATCTGCTGACCGGGGTCAAATACGATCCCGCTCACGTGCCGGAGGGGACTTCGATCTACGTTAATGCCTGTGCGACCTGCCACGGCGTGCCCGGCGTGGACAAGGGCGGCAATGTGCCCAACCTGGGCTATGTCTCCACCGAGACCATCACCAACCTGAAGGACATCGTGTTCAACGGGCCATTCAAGGACAAGGGGATGCCGGATTTTACCGGCAAGCTCACGGAAGCGGATGTGGTTAAGATCCAGGCCTTCATCCAGGGTACAGCCGACGCGATACGGCCGAAATAAACACCATGCTGGACGGTTCGGCCCGATCGGGCCGTCCAGCATGTTCCCCCCGCGCCTGAAGTCAGGATATATTGGGACGCTCTGAAGTCCGGTCCCACAACCATGTCCTCTGCCATTACGGCATTCTTTCAGCGGGTCCGATCGTCCTCGCTCTCGATCGGCCAGCTGACCTTCAGCGGGTTCCTGCTGGTGCTGACGGTGATCCTGATCACGAGCATCGCCAGCGTGGTCGCGATCCGTCATATTGACAATACCTTCGCCGAGCTTGAGCGGCTGCAGAGCGTCGGCGATCTGGCCGAAAACATCGACCGCCGCCTGATCAGCCTGCGGCTGGCAGCACGCGATTTCGTCACCGATCCCGACGCACAGCCGGAAAAGGTCTCGCAGGCTGCCACGGCGCTGGGCGATCTCCTGAAGAAGACCCGGATCGAGCTTGCGCCCGAGCAGCGCGACATGATCGACGGTGTCGACGCGCGGTTGACCAAGTACCGCGAAGGGATTGAGCGCGTCTCATCGCTGATTGCACGTCGCTCCGCTATGCTGGCGACGCTCCCGCCGCTCCGCGAGCAATTCGAGAACGCCGTTCCGGATGTGACGAATTCAAATGCCGCCAAGGCCATGTTCCGGGCGCAGAACGAGATCGCGGCGGCTTTGCTGGCACGCGATCCGATCGGAGCCGAGCAGGCCGCACAGCGCATGCGTGCGCTGCCGATCAGCACGCCCGCACTTCGTGCGGCCGCCGATGCCTACACCGATGCAATCATTTCGATCTCGGAAACCGAGAGCGAGATCGCCGATCTCGACAGGGATGTGCTTGGCGCCGAAGGCCGATTGATCGGCCGGGTGACCGAATTGTTGCGGGAGCTTAGCGCCCGTCGTGGCCGGGTGCTGTCGCGCGAGTTCGCGCGCACGCTGACCGAGGCAAGATGGCAAAGCATCATCCTTGGCACGGCGGGCGTTCTGGTCGGGCTGTTGGCGGCACTGTTCGTGGTGCGGCGGATCGTGAAGCCGCTGAAGGCGATTGCCAAGTCGATCCGTGCGCTAGCTGGTGGCGCCAAGCACACGCCGATCCCAGCCATGGATCTGGAGAATGAAATCGGTGACATCGCGCGCGCCGCGGAGGTGTTCCGCAAGACGCTGGTCGATGCCGATGCCGCGCGCGAGGCGGCCTTGCATGCGTTGGCCGAGCAGAGGCTGGCGGAAGAGAGTTATCGCAAGCTGTTTGAAGGATCCGTCGACGGCATCTATGTGACGACGCCGGCAGGTGCGCTGCTCAATGCCAATCCGGCACTGGCGCGGATGATGGGGTATGATTCACCGGAAGACCTGATCCGCGCCACGCTGGATATCTCGCGCAACATCTATGTCGATCCGGCGGCGCGCGCCGAGTATCAGCAGCGCATGGCAAGCGACGGAATGGTGCGCGAATTCGAGTATCAGGTCCGTCAACGGCACGACACGGTCCTCTGGCTGTCCGACAGCGCCACGGCGGTCCGCGACGAGAATGGCGAGGTTGTGCGCTATGAGGGAACAGTCCGCGACATCACCAACCAGAAACATGCCGAAGCCGCGATCAGGGAAGGTCGCAGGTTGCTGCAGCAGGTCATCGATACCGTTCCTGCCGTCATCAACGTAAAAGACACCGATCTGCGATACGTCTTGATGAACCGGTATATGGCGGGGATTTTCGGCATCGAGCCCGGTGAGGCGATTGGGAAAACCACTGGCGAGTTGATGATGCGCTTTGGCGCGTCAAAGACCGACTCGCCTGACAAGATGGTGCTGGCGACCAGGAAGGGCCTCGGTTTCTACGAGGAAGAGTACAAGGACGCTGCCGGTGTGATGCGGCAGTGGCTGGTCAACAAGCTGCCTTTGCTGACGACCGATGGTGATATCCAGAACATCGTGACCGTGGCGCTCGATATCGGCCAGCGCAAGCGCAGCGAGCAGGAGATGCTCAAGGCCAAGGACGCCGCCGAAACGGCGCTACGCAATCTGCGTGAGACGCAGAATTCGCTGATCGAGGCGGAGAAGCTCGCGGCGCTTGGGCGGCTGGTTGCCGGTGTGGCCCATGAGGTCAATAATCCCGTCGGCATCAGCCTGACCGTGGCGTCGTCGCTGGAACGCAAGATCGCGCTGTTCGGCGAAGAGGTTGCGCGCGGCGAGCTGCGTCGCTCGACCCTGACCGAATTCATCGAATCCAACCGCGATGCGGCGGCACAATTGGTCGCCAATCTCAATCGCGCGGCTGAGTTGATCCAGTCGTTCAAGCAGGTTTCCGCCGACCGCAATTATTCCGACCAGCGCGTCTTTGATCTCGCCGATCTCACCGAGCAGGTGGTGATGAGTTTGAAGCCGGGATTACGAAAACAGAAGCTGGCGCTTTCGGTCGACTGCAAGCCAGGACTGACGATGAACAGCTATCCGGGTCCGTATGGTCAGGTGCTGACCAATCTGTTCCTCAATTCCGTCGCTCATGCATTTCCCGATGGCAATGGTGGCTCGGTCGAGATCAAGGTGCAGGAAGCCGGCAACGATCATGTGGAAATTCTTTTCGCGGATAACGGCGTCGGCATGAGCCCTGAGGTCCGGCGGCGTGCTTTCGACCCGTTCTTCACGACGCGCCGGGATCAGGGTGGCACAGGCCTGGGCCTGCACATCGTCTACAGCATCGTCACCAGCCGCCTCGGTGGTCGTCTGCATCTGCAGTCCGATCCGGGGCAGGGAACGCGCATCCAGATCATCCTGCCGCGCGTCGCGCCGTTGGAGATGGCTGCGGAATAGCGGACGCTGCTACTGCTGAAATTCCGCAAGCTTGCGCAGTGTCGCGCGGAATATCTGGCTGTGCTTGCCGACGAGCGCTGTGCCGTTCATCGTCGCCGACGTATCCGTGAAAGTACCCGACAGACCGATACCGACCGGTTGGCTCTGGCCACCGAACAGTGGACTCATGTCAGGGCTGGGCGTGTGCTGCATGACGGAAACCTCGCCCTTGAAGGTGCCGGCTTCCTTGTTGAGAACATAGGTACCGACGTAGAACAGGTACGCGTCGCCGCCGAGCAGTTCGCCTTCGCGAAAGGTTACAACACCGCTGCCCTTGCCTGAACGCCCGTCGAGAAGCTCGACATGGATCGAGTAGAGTCCATTCTTCATAATAGCCCGATGGCGCGAACCCGTCCCTTGGTTGCGCAATCAGAAGTATTGCAAAGACCGTATACCAACGTCAACGCATTCGCGGGCGCTGTTGGTGCACGAGCGAAAGACCGAGTGACGCAGGTGCGCTCGCTTGCCGCCTTGGCACTTCGCGACGAGGGCGTTCTTAAATACCTCTGCCATTGAAGTTATCACCACAAATTCGCTGCAGTGCGAAGAGAGCCTGCCGGTGCTAATGGAGAATCGCCTATCGTTTGATTGGGCGTCTGTCGCGAAGTTGAAGCGCAGCCGTTCTTCGATAGTCGTATGATGCGCTTTGCGTGAGTGACTACGGAAGAGGCGGGTACTTTGCCCGCGACAAACCTGAACATCATTGTGCCGGCCGGGGGCTGGAGCAAGCAAATGAGCGACTGGATGACTTCCGGCGCCGACGCGCCGTGTTCGCCAACTACTATCTCTCACGATCGACGCGTCCGGCGTCGTGCAGGCTGGCTGAAGCTGGGAGCGCCGACCTTGTGTATTGCGGTTCTGTTATCAGTGCCGCTGATGCAATCGGTCGCTGCGCGCGATCGCGGACAATTCGCCAATACCAGCCCCGATCTGAAAGCCTGGTTCGATAGTTTGCGCAGCGGCAAGGGTCCGTGTTGTTCCGATGCAGACGGCAGCGCCGTCAGCGATGTGGATTGGGAATCCAACAGTGGACACTACAAGGTGCGGATCGACGGGATGTGGCTCGACGTACCTGACGAAGCTGTCATCACGGTGCCGAACCGCGTCGGTCGCACCATGGTGTGGCCGATACAGGGTTCGTCCGGCACAGTGATCCGTTGTTTCATGCCAGGTAGCATGACGTAGCTGGTCACAACGCCCGGCGGACCGATGCGAGCGCGGCGATCAGCGAGATCGCCGCGAGGACAATGACCGCGGCGCCATAGATATCGAGCGTCAGCGGCAGGCCGAGCGTCGGGATCGCCAAGCCTGCGACGATAGTCGGCAGGCTGAAGGCGAGATAGCAGATGATGAAAATTACGGAGAGCAATCCAGCGCGTTCATGCGCGGGGACAAGCAGCACAACGGTCCGGATGCTACCGAAGAATCCGGCGCCGAAGCCGAAACCGGCAATGACGGTGCCGACCAATAGTTGCGGGATGCTCTGTGTGTAGACCCCGCCCAGCGTGATCACCACGCCGAGAATAAGACACACCATGCTGCGGATCAGAATGGTGGTGCCAGGCCATTTGCGCGCCACCAGCATCGAGGCGGCACCGCTCAAGGTCAGCGCCGTCACGGCGATTCCACCAAGGAGAGGCGAATTCGATCCGGTGATGAGCCGGAGCAGCGAGGGCATCAGCGACAAGTAGAACCCGCCCAACGCCCAGACGGCAACGTTGCCCGGCGAGACTAGGGTCAAGGGTTGTCGCACGTGAGGCGGTACGGTCACGATCGGTCGGAGCGACGCCCATGCGCCGGGACGACGCGCAACCGTTTCCGGCATCCACCACAGCAGAATGGCTTGTATGAGCGTTACTGCGAGGAGCAGCAGATAGACCAGTTGGGTCGGCATTGGCGCGTAGCTGACGAGCACGCCTGATAGCAACGCGCCGATCCCTGTGCCCGTTACGGGCGTCAGGCTGTTCATCAGCGATCCGTGCGCGCGGTTCAGATCGAGCATGGCAGCACCGATGGTGCCGAAGGCAATGCCGGTTGCAAATCCCTGAATGGTGCGGGCGGTGATCAGTGCCACGACGGAATCTGCCGTAATGAAAACCAGCAGCGCCAGGACATTCAGGATCAGCGCCGAGAACATCACGGGCCGGCGACCGATATAATCCGACAATCCCCCGACCGTCAGCAGCGCAACCAGCAGACTGAGCGCATAGGCGGAGAACACCGTCGTGACCATGACCGGCGAGAGGTGCCAGTGGTCCTGATAGATCCGGTAGAGTGGTGTCGGTGCGCTGGCGAACATGGCGACAGTGCCGAGCGTTGCGATCTGAAAAATAATGGCAGCGCGACGCGTCATCACGCCTTTCGGCCGGGCGTCGAGATTGCTGGACATCGGGGAAGAGACCTAATGGACAAGGTGGGGCAAGCCCAATGGTCGCTTCCGTCCTTGATTGATTTTACCGCTGTCCAATGCTTGCTCAGGTGATGCGCGGAGCAACAGCAGAGAAAGATGATGCATGCATGGCCAAGCCTTCACAACGGCGGCTGGCTCGCGCGCCCTGTGCGAGATTGCATGGCTCGTCTGGATCGCGCCCCTTAACACGGCGCGAATCTTTCCTATACTCAGGCTGTCACGAACAATGAAAGGAGGTGGTCCAGTGTCTAATTCCAAGCGCTGTCACCTCGCTGAGGCCGCCCGCTAGGCTCACTCTTTGAGCTTCGGAAGGGCGTCTCGGCGCCTGGTTCAGCGAGAACAGGGAAGGGGCGCGCCGAGTGATCGGTGCGCCCTTTCTTCTGAGCGCAAACCTGTCGCGCCGTGAAACATGACGCTTGATCTGCCGGTCATCCGTGACAATCTATCAGACGTTGCTTGTGTCCGGAGTAGCAGCAATGCCGGGAACACCGCGCGATCTGGCGGAGAGAATGGCCGCGCGCCAGCAGCGGCGTGCCATTGATGACGGCTATGTGCGCGAGAGCTTCACACAGCCACGCGAAAACGCCCGCAAGACGGCGCGGGCGTTTCTGGATCGGTTCCCGAAGCAAGCCTACATGAGCGAAGTTGAGCGCTGGCGCGAGCTGCCAGACGGCGACATTGAATTTACGATGCGGCGGCTGCGGACCGCTGATTGAGCTGACAGGCGGCAATCATCTGGCTGATGTCGTGCTCGCTCGTGCCTGTAGCGGCCGATTTCTCGACTGGATCGGCGGCACATGCGTGGATCGCATAGCCGATATCGAGAAGACGACGCGGCGGATCTTCCTCGCCCAAGCCGACTTCCATCACCAAGCCACTCTCGACGGCATGCCGCCAGACATCGGATTTGTTGGGGAAGGCCTTGCTGACTTTGACCGAATTTGAAAACAGCGCGTAGGGCATGCGGCAACCTCCGTGATGAGGCGATAACGCGGAATATGGCATCTGGTTGCGCTGCAGCAAGCCCCACTTTCGTTATCCACGAGGTCGTGATGATCGGTCGGCCGTCAGTCCCGCTGGGTAATCCGCAATTCCAGCAGCGCCATGGTCTGGAGCATCGTGGGATCGCGTTCACCCTCGCTTGTGGTGCGCAGGATGCTTTCGGCGATGGATTGCACGTGAGCGGAGTTGACGGGATGCGGCAGCGTTGAAACGGCTCCGTCCAGCGCCTGTTTCATCACTGAGATCGTATCTGGCGGAAACGCGGCATGGGAAAAGTTCTTCACGGCGGCTCCGGGGTTCAAACGGATAAACGCACCCAACTGTCAACGGGACAACAAGAGTTCGGGCGCGCGAATGTTCCTGCCGCAAAGTTGGGCAGATCCGTGGAGGGCGTCAGCCGCTGCGTGTCGGTGCCAGGTTCCGGAAACGGTCGCAGGGAGGTCAGGATTCGGTGTCAGCCGGCCGAGCGGCTTTCTTCTTGGCGCCCTGTCGCAGAAATGTCGCGCCGATTTCCTCGCCATTGACCCAGGCCAGCTCGCAGCGACGGAACGCCAGCCCTGTGGACGACAGCAGCAAGAAGAATTCCTTGAGATTGATGCCCTCGATCGAACTCTCGACGATAAGGCGTGCGCCCGTCTCGGACACGTCCATGATGCGGCAACTGCGGCGCCATGTGCCGTCAATGGCCATGAGCCAGACAGGGAAACCGCGCTCGAACGCGACGCGGCCAGCATTTTGTTTTTCAGGGGTCATCGACGCTTCCTTGGCGCCGGGGATTTTAAATTGGATGGTGGTAACGGCTGGTAAATGCCGCTGACCGCAGGCTTTGCGGTTCAGCACGCCATCAAGATGTTGTTTTTAAAGAGCGCCGCGGCGCACAGCCTTATTCGGTTGAATCGTGCAACCGCAACGACGGGTTTCAGACGCGGCGGTTGTGGAGGTGCGCGTTAACGGAATGGTTACAAGCTGGTGCAATGTAAAGTGGAATCCATGGCTTGTTGAAGGGCCTCGGCGGAGCACGTTACTGCATGAACACGCCAGCTGCCCTGATATCTGCCGGCGTGGGTGCAGCGTTTTTTGCGGCCGCATCCGTGTTCTATTATCAGCCGTCCTTCATTCGGCCCGACTATGCGCTGGATGCCATCCTGACAACCAATAACTCGAAGGCGCGTGCTGCAGTCACGCGACTCTTGCTCAATCCGTCATCTGCGCAATTCGATGGCTTGCGGTCGGTCCAGGTCGATAACAGGAAATATGTTTGCGGCAGCGTGAACGCCAAGGACAAATCGGGAGCTTACACCGGGCATCGAGCTTTCGTTTACACGGTCGCCATCGACTTTGCGCGTATCGACGACGATGGAGAGATCGCGCAACGGCACGATGCGTACAAGGCTTGTCCGGTCTCTGAAGAAGAAGAGAAGCTGGCTCAACAGAAGATCGGCATATCACCCAGTGCGCTCCAGGCGATCAAGCTGGTTCAAAAGACGCTGCCGACAGCCGATCCGTCAGTGCTTACGGATATGGCATCGCAACTATCGCCCGCGGGCAGTGGACCGGCCGGGACGGCCGAGCAACAACTCGGCCGTCTGGCAGGCCAACCCGGCTCGGGCGGGCAGCAATCGGGAAACCAGACATTCAAAACCACGCCCGGCCCCGAAGCCGACTGGCGTTCTGACAAGCCGCCGACCGTCTGGCCAGTCTTTCCGCCGGACCACGTATTGGCGAAGCCTGCCCAGAAACGAACGAATGCCGAGGCGTTGGTGCTGGCAAAATCGGTTGAAGATCTCTGGGTAAAGTCCAAAGCAGGAACCTCATCTCAGCGGCCTTCGCTGGACGAACTTCGAGAGGCCCTTCGGGCTCTGATGGCCATCGATGCCAAGAGTGCCGAGTTCCCCCAGGCTTGGGCGGCATTCGTGCGGTTGCGGATGATCGAGCGCGAAGCGAGCGCCTAGTCTCTGGAAAAGCCGAATGGACACAGGCGTTTAAGGGCACCTGTCATGGTGCACTCGGAGCGATTCGAACGCCCGACCCTCGGAATCGAAATCCGAGAAGAGTGTCGCAACATCAACACGTTGCAAGCCTCGTGTTGCTATGGTGTTGCGGTGGGCCTCTTAAGCGTTCGCTGAACTGTATTTCCTTGAGGGATAATTCGAAAGGACCGGTTCGCCAAGCGCGCCTTGTAGGTGATTACGCCTTTGTGGTTCGCATCAACTATCTTTCGAATTTGCTTTACATCGAAGTTGCAGAGTGGACCCAAGATGACTTCGACCAGTCTCAGCTGAGGCCCAATTGCTTCGAAGTATAAACTACCCTCATTTGTCACTGAGGTTAAATCGCTCAGCATTCGCCATTCGCGCTCATACTTCCAACTGTCGAACTTCGTCTCTACCAACAGTTTAACGAGATCCGGTGTAAGTGCCTTGGAGCCTTTTGGAAGTTTTTGCTTTAGGCGCTTTTCAGAGTAGTCGACTTTGCTGATGAGACTCTCATCGATATCAAAACCCAGCGCAATACCGGTATGCTTGGCCGCATAATGGCTCCACAGAACAGGATCCGTCCAATCTTCGCTGAAGCAGATCAGGCCTTTCTCTTCGTTGAATTTGTTTTTATTCTCGCGCACAATCTTGCGCATCAGGGCGTCAGCGAAATTCTGTCCAAGGAGCTCGAACGGGTCGTTCAGTTCAGAAAATCGGGATACTTTCAGGCGCTTCATCACAATGTTCGCAAGAGCAAAATCGGGACCTGTAAGATTGTAGAGGCGCTTGTAACCGGTCGTAGGCGGCGACACGACAGCGTCGCTTCCGTGACCCCGCAGATAACCAGCTTTCTTCCAAAGAACTCGAAGTTTTTCATTTAACGGCACGGCAACTGCTCCGGATATATTGGCTCAAGCTAAGTTCCCAGCAGGCGGCGCTGGATTTCCTCAGCGGCCTTTTGATCGGCCTCGGCGTCTGCGAACAGGTGACCGTAGATGTCGAATGTCATCTGAATGGTTGAGTGGCCCATCAGCTTTTGAATGCGCTTCGGATTCATGCCGTTCTCGATCCAAAGCGAGGCGCACGCGTGCCGCAGACTGTGCATGCCGTAGCGCGGAGCGTCCCTCATAACTGGCTCGCCGGCGTTGTTGATGATCGGCAGGCCAGCGTCGTCCAAGACCGGGGTGGGGGCCGTGATACCGGCAGCGATCTGGATGGGATCGAATCCGCGTTGGGCGATGTTGCTGTGGCTCTCGACCTTGCCATTGCCCGTCGGGAATACGAGGCCGAGATCGCCCTTGGGGCAAAGCAGCTTCCACTCCCGCAAGCTGTTGATCACCAGCGATGGCACCGGGATAGACCGATAACCCGCCTTAGACTTCAATCGTCCGATGGCATGGAAGGCGTCTGCGCGCTGCGCCACGCTCATATTGCGGGCATCGAAATCGACATCGATCCACCGCAAGCCCCGCAGCTCGCTGCCTCGCAGGCCGCAGAAGATCGCCGTCAGGATCAGGGGGCGCCATCGGCCAGCAGCGCCGGCAATGATCAGTTGCAGTTCTGACTTGGTGGGGATGACCGGCCGCGGATCTTCACGGTCAGCCAGATTCAAATCGAGGCCGGCGGTCGGGTCGTTCGCGGCAAGGCCTCGGCGCCGGGCTTCTCGGAAGATCGCTCCAAGAGACCCTACCACGCGCCGTATCATCGCCGCAGACCGACCCGCTTCGCGAAGCTTATCTGCGAACGCGTTGACGGCCGGCATAGTCAGGTCAGAGAGCTTCTTGCCGCCGATGAACGGAACGATGTGCAGGTCAATATGCTCTTCGTATTGCCGAACCGTGGTGGCCTCGAGGCCCTTCTCTATGCTGCGTTTGATCCACAGCGCGGCGGCAACCTTCACCGTCGGCGACACACTACCCGGCGTGTGAAGGCCGCGCTTCACATCGTGCTGGACTTCGACTAGCCACGCTTCGCCGTCGGATTTGCGCTCAAAGAGTTTTGCACGGCGTTTGCCGCTACCGTCCACATAGGAAGCCTGCCAGCGAACGAGACCGGAGGGCAGTTTGCGCTTGCGGACGGTGGCCATTACGGCTCCTGTTTGGCGCTATTCGCTAGTGCGCGGTGGGCTAGTTGAGCGAGCAGCTTCTGTTGGATTTCCTCGCGCTTAAAAATTGGGCTAGGCAAATTGCCGGCTACGACCGCAAGTTTACGCTTGCCGATATTTCGGCCCATGTCGCCTCGGGCAAACATAGCGGCGATGTCTCTTCCTGTTCCGGGAGCAGCAAATCCGTCTGGCAGAGTCAGCCCACGCGGATCGCCATCAGGGCGAAGCCCGTCCATAAGCGTATTAATGGCATGAATGGCCTGGTCGAATGCAGTCGGATCATCCAACCAACCGTCGCCATCCGGTACGCCCGCGATCATCAGGCGTGTTGAGACAGCGCTTTGCTGAATGCAGTCGGCCAGCGCTAATGCTAAGCCTGCAATTGCAGACCCATAGATAAGCTCTAAAGCGTCGAGAGCATTGTCGTCGGATTTGAATGTCCGCTCGATCCGCACTTCGGCTTCTTGTGTCAGAGATCGGCCAGATTCCATCGCAGCGGACTCTAGTCTTTGTCGCGCCTCAAAGGTGGTCCGCACATTAAGGGGGTGGCGCTTACCGCCATCCATTTTCTTCACAGTTTTTTTCGCGCGCGGCGGCATGCCTTGTCCCCACTAGTCCCGACGAGTGCGTAATCTATAACGCATCGCTCTTGCTATCAAGGCCAAATCACATTAGTCGTTATGCGTAACCTATCACGCATGGAGGCATCATGACCGATCGGACAGAAGAGGTCGACAGCCGGTTAGTTTACGAGGTTCCGGAAGCTGGGGCGCTGCTCGGACTGAACAAAAACGCTTCCTACAAGGCGGCGCGGCGCGGGGACATCCCGACCATCCGGATCGGAAAGCTGCTGAAGGTGCCCAAAGTGGCCTTCCACGCCATGATCAACGGCGCCGGTGCGAAATGACGGCGGAGGTGCTGCCGTTTCCATTGGCGCGCCGCGCGGACCTGATCCAGAGGCAGGCCGAATACGCCCTTTGCCTCAAGCCTGAGAAGGCCGAGCGCCACATCGCTCGGCAGCTTCAGTGTCAGGCGGACGCACTCGCGCGCCGCGGTGTCCCCGATCACATAGTCCAGCGCGAGCTGAAAAGCATGGAAGCCGCGATCCGCGCGGCAATGTGGCATGTCGTATTCGACGCGCCGGGCGGTGTCGTTTGACTAAGCGGCGTCGCAACAAGATCAGCGGCCAATTCTCCGCCCATTTGGTGGAGATGGTTGAATCTCCTGCGTGGCGGGTCGCCAGTCTTTCATGCCGTCGCGTGCTCGACCGGGTCGAGATCGAACATGCACACCACGGCGGTAACGACAACGGCAAGCTTCCAGTCACCTTCAATCAATTCCATGAGTACGGCATCCATCGCCATTCTATCGCGCCCGGCATTCGAGAAGCGGAAGCGCTTGGCTTCCTTGTGGTCACCGTCAACGGCCGGGCGGGTAACGCCGAGCACCGCACACCCAACCTATTCCGCCTGACCTATCGAGACGCTGAGGGGATGCCCGGAGATGGCACCCACGAATGGCGTCGCATCACCACGGCCGAGGAAGCGGAGCAAATCGCTGACGCAGCGAGAAAGAATAAGCCGGCCAAGAAAACAAAATCCCAGTGCCGGAAAATGCCAGTTACCGGTGCTGATAACCGTCACCGAAACGACAAATCTCCAGTGCCGGAAACCATCACTACTGGAATGGCAAAAACCATCACTACCTCTATATCTCGGGTCGATACCACCACGCAGACGCCCCGCGAAGCGCGCCCGTTAGGGAGCGCCGTAGCGAGCGGGGCGGCGTCCGACAATCGGAGAGATCGTGTCGAGGCACGGATAGCGTCACAGCTGGGCGCCGACGGGTACGACGTACTCCAGTCTCTCAGCGATAGCGACCTTCAGAACTTCATCGAGATGGAGCAGCGCGGGCAGCTTGATAGCACCGCGCTCGCCGAGATGCGTCTCAAGTCCCTTAGAGGGCGAAAGGAAGCAGCCGCATGAGCAGCCGTTCAAGCCCCCCGGGGGGGCATTCGAAACTCTACGAGCGTGCCGCTTACGGACCGGTGCCATCCAGCAAAACGAAATTCCGCAGGTTTTGAGAAAGGGTCAGAACGAATGCAGGGCAGGAAGCGAGGCGGGCAACCGGGCAACCAGAATGCGGTCACGCATGGTCGCCACAGCGTCGTCCAGCGGAGCACTAGCGATGCCATGCGGGCAGAGGACGCGCGCCGGCATGCGGAGTGGCTCAAGACAATGCCTTCCACTGACTACGCCGCGATTTGCAAGGCCATCGAAGGCTGCAGACCCCGGGGTGGCCTTGATCTCTGAGCCGTTTCGTTTCGGGACCGGTGGCCAAGTCAATTTCTTACGCGTGCAAATCTGAGGAGAAAACCTTGATCAACCCCATGGAAGGCACATGCGGAGCCAAGAACAGGGCCGGATCACCGTGCAAGCGTTCGCCGACTGTCGGCAAGAGCCGATGTCGCCTTCACGGCGGTGCGCTCGGCAGTGGCGCACCATTGGGAGAGGCGAACGGCAATTATCGGCACGGTCGGTATGGCCGCGCGGCGAAAGAATTGAGACGGAAACTGCTGGCAGAGAGCATCGCGCGCCTCAGACAGGCGGAAGCGCGAGCCCGCGCTCCTCGCGTACTGGCCCCAGATCCCGCGACCGCGGATGCACTGGCGCGGATCATGAACGAAGGAACGAAACGATGAAGCGGATTTTCATAGTCGGCGCACTCGGCCTGGCGCTTTGCGGCCCTGTAGCGGCTCGCGACGATGTCCGGTGTGCGCCAGCCGACTATCGATCTACGGATCCGGCCGTTCGGAATGTCTCTGTCTCTGGACCGGTTCAAGTGCGTCCAGGCGACAAGCTGGTCCTGGTCAACAACGAGCAGATTAGCGCGGTCGACCTGGGAGACCCCACCAAGCATGCAGACCTCGCGACAGTTACAATCAAGGACTGCATGGGCCGTGCTGCGCGCAAGAACATCACGGTGACGGGGCGGACAGACATCGGCGACTACACGCTCGACGGAAACTTCGGATACGTGTCGTTCACGGCTCTCGGCAACATGTGGATCATCCGATGAGATCGCACCTGAAATGTTGCTGCCTGCTGATCATTGCTGCGTCGGGCGCTACGCCTGCCTTCGGGCAGTATAGTTCCGGCGCGTCTCCGCTTTCGATCGCAAGGGGCGGCACTAACGCCACAACGGCACCCGGGGCACGCACCAGCCTCGGCCTGGCAATCGGCTCTGACGTACAGTCTTGGGGCGCTCTCCTTGATGCCATCAAGGGAGTTTCGAACAATGGCATGCTGGCACGAACGGGCGCCAGCAGCGCAGCCGCGCGCACGATCACGGGCAACGGCGGCGCGGCAGTTGCGAACGGTGACGGTGTTAGCGGCAACCCTACGGTGTCGGTCGATATCAATGGCCTGACGAACGACCCGACGCCGGATGGCGCGGCCGATTACGTCATGACCTATGATGCGAGCGCAACAGCCAACAAGAAGGTGCTGCTGAACAATCTGCCTGGCGGTGGTGGCGGCGGTGGTGTCTCGTCGCTGAACGGCCTGACAGGCGCGGTGACGCTTTATAGCCCGCCGCAGGGACGCGTTTCTCTCGCTTGCAGCGGCGTCGGAATTGCTGTGATGACATCGAGCGTCACCGCAGCGACGACCTATTGCTACCTGCCGAGCAGTGGGAACATCGTTCCGATCTACGATGGCTCGAAGCTCGTCCCGTTCACGTTCAGCCTGCTGACACAGACAACGACCGATACGACGAGGGCGCCGGCCGCCGTCACGACAAACTCGAACTATGACATTTGCGTCGGCCTCAGCGGTGGTGTGCCTGCGCTTTTTCGCAGCCCGGCGTGGTCGTCGAATACCTCTCGCGGCACCGGCTCGAACACCGCCGAGCAAACCATTATCAACGGTTTTCGCGTCAACGCCCAGAATATCACAAATGGGCCTGTCGCGCAGCGTTGCACATACGTGGCGACTATCCATTCGAACGCCTCGTCGACCATAGACTTCCAGATCGGCGGTTCGGGCTCGGGCGGTGTTGCCGGATCGATGGGCGTTTGGAATATGTACAACCGCTCACTGGCGGTGATGAACGCGGTCGATACGGGAGCTCAGTATTCTTATTTTGGCGCTTTGCGTCAGGCGCGAGCGAGCTCTGGAAATCAGAACTCACTTGTCATTGGCGTCATCGAGGACGCTGTCGATGCAACCTACGTCACCCGCGTGGATACGCCGGCGACAGCAACTGCATTCTGCATAGTTGGGATCGGGGTCAATTCGACAAGTACTATTACGTCTCAGCGCGGCTTCTCTCAGACTGTAGCCGCTAACGTCTCGATCCAGACGCCGAGTCTCCCGCTGTCGTTTTACCCGACGCTTGGTTTCACGACCATAGCCGCTCTGGAGTGGGGCGTGTCCAGTGGGTGCGCGTTCAATGGCGACAGCGCCAACACGCTAATTACCAAGGTCTGGAACTAACACGATGCGCATTATTCTATGGGCGCTTGCTCTTTTTCTTTCGCTCGCTTCGGCAGATGCACGGCAGCCAGGCGGTTCATTCCAGGATCCAGGCCGGGTCTGGACGGACCTTGCGAGGTTTACCAACGGGGGTCTGACGCCGAGCGGGGATGTGACCGTGAAAAGCGTCAGATCATCGTTCTCAGTCGATCCGGCAAAGAAGCTGTTGGTGCTTTTCTCCGCTGGGCAGTCGCTGCCCAGCAATGCGTGCCCCACGATCTACACGCCATCGAATCCGTCCAAGCTCCACAACCTAGATCCGACGACCGGGCAAATCTACGCCGCGGCTGATCCGCTTCTCGGGACTACGCTGCAGGCCGCTGGTGCGGGCGTCGCAAACTACAATTTGCGACTAGCCGATACGTTTGTCAGCAACGCGGTTTTCGACGAAGTTTTGATCGTGACGGTCGCGGTGGGCGCGACGAGCATTTCGCAGTGGACCGGCGGCGCGTCAACCTTCGGCCCTCTCTTCCGGAATATCGAGTCGGCATCCCTGAAACTTGCCGCCCGTGGCATCACGCCCTTGACGACCGGAGCGATCTTTGCGGTTACCTGGAATCAGGGGGAGAGCGACACGCAGTTCGGGACGTCGCAGGCGGCATATCAGGCGAGCTTCGCCGCGCTCAAGGCTGCTGTTGATGTCTATCTTCCCAGCGTTCGCTGGTTTGTCGCGACGGAGAGCTGGCTAAGCGGCTCCGTTAGTTCTGCGGTGCAGGCCGCACAGGCCGCTGTCGTGGACAATGTCACGGTGTTCGCTGGCGCGAACATGGACAGCTTGACATCTAGTCACCGGCTTCCCGACAACACGCATTTGAACGATGCCGGGGCGGCTCAGGCCGCAGCGCTCACCTACACCGCTATGCGAGCGAGCGGCGCGCCATTTTGACAAAGATCAGGGGGCGCGCGACCACCCCGGGGGGGGGGGGGCAAAACTCTAATAGATCGTCGCTTGGAGACCGGTGGGGTTCAAAAAAACGCAAAATGGCAAATAGAAATCGTGGAATGTGAATTATGACGGTGAGAGGCAGGAAGCCGAAGAACTCTCACTTGCGATTGGTCGATGGCACGCACCGTCCTGATCGACATGGCTACGCTGGCGCCGCCCGTGAGGCCGTGGAACAGGCAGCCAGCAGTTTCGGCCCTCTGACTATGCCGCGGAGCTTCAAAGGCGCGACGCGTGACGCTTGGCAGCGCTACGTCTTCCCTGCTGGCTGGCTGGATGCCTCTCGTGAACCGTCAGCCATCGCATTCTGTGAGCTATGGGGCGAGATGCGCCGAGCCCCGCTGTCGTTCCAGGCGGCGAAGCACTCGCAATTACGAGCATACATGGCGGATCTCG
>NZ_JABMCJ010000055.1 GCF_013359755.1 Tardiphaga robiniae
ACCGCCGAAGTCTTTCGTCCGGCCCCGTCTCAAGAAGCCGAAGCTTCCATCGAACGAGACCCGCAAGGACTCCGCCGTCCACGTTTCTCTTTCTTCAATTTAACTTGTCAAACAGCCCGACGCAGATGCGTCAATCTCCCCAGGAGGGAGAAATCTCTATCTTCAGATCTTCCAAAGTGAGATCCATCAGGCGGCATCCAGTGGATGCCAGCGCCCCGAAGGGAGCGAACCAGTAGACCCTCCAGAGGAAGGAAGCAACCTCTTTCTTCGCAGTGCGCCGATTATTTCGTTCGAAACAAGCAGCAGACCATTGCACCGATAGAGATCCGCCAAGCTTCCTTGCAAAAACCTGACAGCTCAACCCGACGACAAAACACCCACCGAAACTGTCGGCTGGTGCTTCACACATCGCGTTGAGGTGCTTCTGAGCGTCGAACCGTCCCGGACCCGTGGGCCCCGGCGCCGCCGCGCTCAGTGGCCGGTTTATAGTCTCGCACTCTCGAAGCTGTCAACGCCCAATCGTCAGAAAATCGTCACGCGTTTTTCGTGTGCGTAAAGTCGACGCCGAATCATAGTGCGCTGCGATGATGACAGCAGGATTCCGCATTGAATTGCAGGGATATCCGGATCCTCCGATACGCTTTGGCTCGCACGATGATGCCACAAGCTGCTGCGCATCGCGGGCATCAATGCCCCATCTGCTGTTGAGAACTATCAGGCAGACGGCACAACGATGCTGCAGCGCCGTGGTGAGTACGCAGATGCAAAGGCGCTGGTAAAAGCGATCGGTGCGCAAGATGCCCGCCAGCGGACTGCGCAGCAGCGGCGATGCCGTTGCGCGAAGGAACAATCCGTTCTTCCAATCGCAGCCTTTTCGGATCTCGGATCGCTTCACTTCCCTCGCTCGGGCGAGCGCGATCCTGAATGAGCTCAATCGGACCGCACTAAGCGGGTTCGGATTTTGATGATGGATCGCGGCTGAATGATCTCGGTCGATGCGGGTCGTCACCGCGATCGACATTGAGAAAGCCCCGCAAGCGCCTGTTGGCGATCACGCCGGAAACAAAAAAGGCTGCGCTGAATCGTGACTGGATTTTTTTGCGATCGACCTCTGCCGCTCCTCAGGATGAGGGACGGCAACGGAAACGGCGTCTTGAGGAGCTGCGACCGCCGTGATGAGCGCGCATGCTGCTCTAATTCCCCGAGATCAGTGCAGAATCCAGACAACAAAAAACGCCGCTTCCCGAAGGAAGCGGCGTTTTTTGTATTGATATCGTAGTTGAGGGTTCTTTGTCCTTTGCAGGCCTGGCAGCGACCTACTCTCCCAGGGCTTAAGCCATAGTACCATTGGCGCTGAGG
>NZ_JABMCJ010000056.1 GCF_013359755.1 Tardiphaga robiniae
GACATAAGCCTTCTGGTGATATGGCTTCGTCGCCACACCGAGCAATTCGGCGGCGGCATTGTTGCCCGCAAAGGCGCCCATCCGCGTTGCGTGCTGGCACGACATCAGCGCGTAGTTGCCGACGTCATCACATGCCGCCCTCGCGGCATCGCCAGTCGCAAAGACGCCAGGTACCGACAGCACGTGCAGGTCACGGTCGACGAACAGACGGCCAAAACTGTCGCGCCCGGCGGGGATCTGCGCGGTCAACGGCGCGGCACGCATGCCGGCGGCCCAGATCACCGTGGCACTCTCGATGTAGTCGCCGTTGGAAAGCGTAACACCGGACCTTTCGAGCGAAGTCACGCCGATACCGAGCCGCCTTTCCACACCGAGCACATGGAGGGCATCCTCGATATGCGGACGCGGACCCGCTCCCATATCGGGTGCGATTGCAGCGTTTCGCTCGACAATGACGACGTGCGGATTTGTATCTCTGCCGAGAATTGCTCGCAGGCGTGCCGGCATTTCGGTCGCCACTTCGATCCCGGTAAAACCGCCACCGGCGACCACCACCGTATCACGCGCCTTCGACGGCGGCTGCTTCGCCAGATCGTGCAAATGCTGATCCAGTGCAATCGCATCGCTCAGCTGATCGACGCTGAAGCCATATTGCGCCAGT
Organism: Tardiphaga robiniae; assembly: GCF_013359755.1. Classification (GTDB taxonomy): domain Bacteria; phylum Pseudomonadota; class Alphaproteobacteria; order Rhizobiales; family Xanthobacteraceae; genus Tardiphaga; species Tardiphaga robiniae. Next base: position 662 of record NZ_JABMCJ010000056.1, read on the forward strand.
CCAGGTATATCGGGACGAAAGAGCTGGCTGCCGGTCGCAATGACGAGCCGATCATAGGCAATGACCTGCTCCGCGCGTCCGGCCGCCGTGATCTTGACAGCGCGGAGCTTGGTATCGACCGTCTCCACGCTGCCCTGCAGATAGACGACGTCGATCGCCTTCAGTACGTCCTGCAGCGGCGCCGTCAGCGTTTCGGGATTCGCTTCGTAGAGACGGGGACGTACGACAAGCGTCGGCTCCGGAGAGACGAGCACGATTTCAAGCATCTCAGGCGCGACGCCCTGGATGTCGCGCAGGCGCGCGGCTGAGAGCGCGGCATACATACCGGCAAAGCCGGCGCCGACAATGACGATTCGCATGATGAAAATTCCTTGATTTGGACTACAGGCGCAGCGGTTAGGCCAAGATGAACTTCAGAATGTCGGCGTTGACGACTTCGGCATGCGTTGTGCACAGCCCGTGCGGCAGGCCTTCATAGATCTTCAGCACGCTGTGCTTGAGCAGCTTTGCTGAAAGCGATGCGGAATTCGCGACGGGGACGATTTGATCGTCGCTACCGTGCAGAACCAGCGTCGGGACCTCGATGACCTTTAGGTCATCGCTGAAATCTGTCTCGGAGAATGCCTTGATACATTCGTATTGGGCCTTGGCGCTGCCCATCATGCCCTGCCGCCACCAGTTCCAGATCACCGCCTGCAACGGTTTAGCGCCCGGTCGGTTGTAGCCATAGAAAGGGCCGCTCGCGAATTCCAGATAAAACTGGGATCGGCTTGCCGCGAGCTGTTGCCGCAGACCGTCCAACACTTCGATCGGGAGACCGCCCGGACTGGCTTTTGTCTTCACCATCAACGGCGGCACCGCACCGATCAGCACCAGCCTGGCAACACGACCGTGACCGAATCGCGCGACATAGCGGGTCGCCTCACCACCGCCGGTGGAATGGCCGACATGAATGGCATTACGAAGATCGAGATGGGAAGCGAGCGCCGCAACATCGGCCGCGTAGTGATCCATGTCCTGACCGTCGATAGCCTGGCTGGAACGGCCATGGCCACGACGATCGTGGGCGATCACACGATAGCCTTTGCTCAAAAAGAAGAGCATCTGGTTCTCCCAGTCGTCGGACGACAGCGGCCAGCCATGATGAAACACGATTGGTTGCGCGGACTTTGCGCCCCAGTCACGATAAAAGATCTGCGCGCCGTCATTCGTTGTGATCGAAGACGTCAGATCTGCCATGTCCGTCGTGCGAGAAAGCATGTCGGTTTCCTTTCCTGCCGCCGCGGACGAGCGGACGGTCATCGATGCCGCATAGATCAGTGTGGTGGCGAGCAGCTTCCGCCGCGAAAATCTTGCAAGACGGCTGATCGAGCTCTTCCAGGTCATTCGTTCGTCTCCGTTTGAGTGAGGGCAGGCAGAAGCACGCAGTGCGTGAACGCCTCCAACATGATGCAGTCAGCAGCGCAGCGGTATCGTTCTGCGGATCAGCGCGCATGGCGTTACGAATAGTTCGACCTGTTCTTCAGGATAGGTTCGGCAGCGCAATGCCGCGCCCTAAAATCCTCGCCATCTGAAGCGAGCAACCTATGCCGAGGTATTGCCGACCCTATTCGACAGCCTAGTCGATCATGGATACGGCCCGACATAGCGTCGCCGGCGCCGCGACCTGCGCGGCGATCAACAGGAGATAGACATGAGCCCAGATGTTGCTTCGCGCCCGGTTCGATCGGAGCCGGAAGAGCTGGTCCCGTCGCGCTACGCAGTGAAGATCGGCGAGATCGACGTGCTGGTGATCAGCGATGGAGTGCTTCCGCTTCCAACCACCATGTTAGGTCATAATGCCGACCCCAAGGCCCGTGCCGCCTGGATGCACCACATGTTCCTGCCGCCAGACGCTTTCGATTGGGCGCTCAATGCCGTCGTGGTGCGTAGCGGCGGCAAGACCATCCTCGTCGATGCAGGCTTGGGATCCGACCCCGATTTGAACCTGCCGCGAGCCGGACAGTTGATCAAACGAGTGGAGAGTGCCGGTATCGATCTCGCGTCGGTCACCGACATTGTGCTGACGCACATGCACATGGATCACATTGGTGGCCTGCTCGTCCCCGGTATCAAGGATCAGCTTCGCCCCGATGTCCAGATCCACGTGGCGGCGGCCGAGGTCAGTTTCTGGGACGCTCCGGATTTCTCCCGCACGGCCATGCCGCCGGGCTTCCCGGATGCACTGCGGGCAACTGCCAAGCGGTTCGCCAAGGAGTATCACAACCAGCTGCGGCAATTTGACGAGGAATACGAGGTCGCTCCGGGTGTGATCGTCCGTCGCACCGGTGGCCATACGCCCGGACACAGTATCGTCCGAGTGGCTTCAGGCAAAGACGCTCTTACCTTCGCCGGCGACGCCGTGTTTACAGTCGGATTCGATCATCCCGACTGGTTCAATGGCTTCGAACACGATCCCGAAGAGGCAGCCCGCGTTCGCACGCGCTTGTTGAAAGAGCTGGCAGCCACCGAGGAATTACTGGTGGCCACGCACATGCCATTTCCGTCCGTCGGACGCGTGGCGATCGATGGCGATGTTTTCCGATGGGTGCCGGTGTACTGGGATTACTAACGCTTGCCAGGTTAGGGCAGCGCCCCGTTCTGCCGATAATATCTACGGCTTCGACGGGGCCTGCCTGAACCACAACCACCATCCAGAGAAAGACTAAGGCAACGCGGCACGCCGAGCGACAGCGAATGGAAACCTTATGAAGATCGTCATTGTCGGCGGCACCGGCCTGATCGGTTCAAAATCAGCCGCCCACCTTCGCCAGCAAGGCCATGAAGTCATCGCTGCCGCACCGAGCACCGGCGTCAATACGATCACCGGCGAGGGTCTTGCCGAGGCGCTCGCCGGTGCCTCGGTCGTTGTCGACCTCGCAAACTCGCCGTCCTTCGAGGACAAGGCCGCGCTCGAATTCTTTGAGACATCGGGCCGCAATCTGATGGCGGCGGAAAAGGCCGCCGGCGTAAAGCATCACATCGCGTTGTCCATCATTGGCGTCGATCGCCTGCCCGATAGCGGCTACATGCGCGCCAAGGCTGTCCAGGAAAGGATCATCCGGGAATCCGGCATTCCCTATACGATCGTCCACTCGACGCAATTCATGGAATTCCTCGGCGGCATCGTCCAGTCCGGCACGGCTGGAGACACAGTACATCTGTCGCCCGCCTATGTGCAGCCCATTGCCTCCGACGATGTTGTTGACAATATAGCGGCGGTTGCGACGGCAGCGCCGATCAATGGCGTTGTGGAGATTTCAGGCCCCGAACGTGTCCGGCTGAACGAACTCGTTGTCCGTTACCTGAAGGCAATGGGCGATACTCGCAAGGTCGAGGCAGACCCGGAGGCGCGATATTTTGGCGCAAAGCTAGAAGATGGCTCGCTTGTTTCCGACAACAATCCACGCCTCGGCCGAATCACTTTCGAGGAGTGGTTCGCGACCTCTACCCGCAAATGAATGGATATCGACGCGCCGCCAAGCGCGCCGCACCGTCCAATCGTCGATAAAGGAGCTTCGACATGATCAAACCGATTCTCGCCATTGCTATGACCGCTCTTTTGCTTACGGCGGCCTCCGCCCATGACGTCGGCGACAAGGACGCCAAGGTCACGCTTGTCTATGAGCATGCGCTACCGAACGTTCCAGGTAAGAGCATCAAGAGTGTTCTCGTGGAGTATGGTCCCGGTGGTTTCTCGGCGGCTCACACTCATCCAAGTTCGTCGTTTATCTACGCGACCGTCTTGGAGGGGGCAATTCGCAGCCAAGTCAACGATGGGCCAATAAAGGTCTATAAGGCCGGTGAAAGCTTCTCCGAGATGCCGGGCGATCGCCACGGCGTTAGTGAGAATGCCAGCAAGACGGAGCCTGCGAAACTGCTCGCGGTTTTTGTCCTCGACTCGGCCCAGCAGGAATTGACGTTTCCGATCAAGAGATAAGTGACAGGCCGGCACACTATCCAATGCCCGGCCGTTCTTCGACGTGATCAACCGTTATCGGTGAATTCCTGCCATGTTTGGCGATGACCACTTCTTGCCACTCGCTCTGATCAACGTCCTAGGAGTTGCGGGCATCGTCATATGGCACGTTCAGGGCAGCAAGCGTCCGACAGGCCGCCTGGTCGTGCAGATCCTGTTCTTCATCGGGATGAGCCTCGTGCTCTACATGGGGGGCATCGCTCCGCAGCAGCCCGATGACATCTACAGGCAGGGTTTTGCCGCGTTGCTCTCCAAATCGGCTAGAGTTTTATGGTGGACTCATCTCGCCTGGACGATCATCGGCTGCATCCACATCTACGTCAGACTCAATCGCAAGCCGCGAGAAGCGCACCTCATCTTGGACATGGCCGTCGCCGTTATCTATCTCGGCGTGGCGCTGTCGGTGATGGGTTTCGTCTTCGGGATGCCGATCGCCACGTTGGTGACAACCTCGGGCGTCGTTGCCGTGATCCTGGGTCTGGCTTTGCAGAATACGCTCGGCGACGTCTTTTCCGGCATCGCGCTGACGCTCGGCAAAGCTTATACCATCGGCGACTGGGTCCAATTGAGCGACGGCACTGCGGGTCGAGTTACCGAGACCAACTGGCGCTCCACCAATCTGCTGACCGGCGCTAACAACATCGTCATGCTGCCAAACAGCATGCTGGCGAGGCAGGGTTTGACCAGTCTCAGCCGCCCTGACGAAACGCATCAGATCACTTTGAGCGTGCGCTTCGCCGCCGGGCAAAGGCCGCGCTTTGTCGAAGACGTCATGCGGTCCGTGTTGCAGGCCAGTACCCGGATCGTCAAGGATCCGCCGCCGGCCATTGCCCTAAAAACCATCGACGCGATTGCAATCGAAGTGGAGCTGCAGTTCCGTGTCGCCAGTCTCGCTATGGGGATGTCCGCCAAAAACGAGATCATTGACCTTATCCACGGCCAATGCGGAATAAGAGGTCTTTCGCTGGCCATCCCCGCCGAAAGCCTCGTACACGTGCCGGTGACAACCAGCCGTGAGTCTTTCGCTCCGAGTGCTGGCGCGAGCTCATCCGGCACGCTTTAGTATTCACTCGAAAGTATGCTTCTTCCACATGGCCGGAAGCGTTTCCCGCGACAGTGTCTTCCCAATATTCGCTAGCGTGACGCTACGCAGTTTCTGTTCGTCAGCAACCCTTCGGGCGACGCGGATCGTTGGCGCGGATATTGGTGCAAACGAAGGTCCGCGATTTGCCTTCCACGATTTCGAGAAAGGTCAGATCCGCCCCTACGGGGATTATTTTAGTCACTCGTTTGATCCGCCCCTGCATGGCATAGCAGTCACGCGGATGCGACCTACAGAGTGCGAAAAAAATTCACGCGGTAGCCCGTGTCGCGCGACGGGGGCTGGTACCGGTCACGCGACGGAAGGCGACGCCAAAGGCGCTCTCTGAGGCGTAGCCGAGTTCCGCCGCAATCACCGCTACCGAGGCTCCGGGCCGTGCGAGCGCCCGCTGGGCTAACACCATCCGCCAGTGCAGCAGATAATCAATGGGCGCGCGGCCCACGGCAGCGCGGAACCGGGCCGCGAATTGGGAGCGCGACAGATGGCTGATCGCGGCAAGATTCTCCAGCCGCCAATCATGCCCCGGTGTGCGGTGGATCGCCACGATCGCCGGGCCGATACGTGGATCGGACAGCGCGGCAAGCCAACCCCCGCTTTCTCTTTCGGGCAGTGCCCGCAGAAGCTCGATGAAGACCATCTGCATGATCTGAGCAGTCATCGCCGCACCACCGGGGGCACCGGCGCGACTCTCCTCCTCCAATCGGTCGAGAAGCCAACCGATTCGCCCCGCCGCCGCGCTATCCGCAGGGATAACCGTCACCGGTGGTAAGGCCTCGATCAGCAGAGTAGCAGCGGGCGGCAGCTCCATCCTTCCGCCGAGGCAGCGGAACTCCAGTCCGACGCCTGCGTCCAGCCGTGCGAAGGGCAGCGTCTCACAGCCGACAAAGACATCTTCGGCCGGGCGCGGTGGGCATAACAGGTCAGTAGCCATTACGAAGGGGAGTCCCGGCGCGACCAGAAAGCAATCACCTGCACGCAGATGCCAACGCTGCCCCGAGGCTTCCAGCCAGCATTCGCCGTACCTGATCGCATTGCATTTCAAGGTAGGCAGCGAACCCACGCGGACAGCCCATCCACCGCTAGCCTCCAGCCCGGTGGAGGCCGCGGTCTGAACGCCGGCAAAGGTCAAAATCTGGGAAAGCGGGTCACCTGGTACAGACATCGGATGATCTCAACAAAAAGCAGGATAATCCAACATAGATCATCTGGGGTGTTCGCACTATCCAAGCGAGCAACCACTAGGAGAATGCCATGAACCCAATGCAGAAACCCCTGAACACCCCCTTCACCCCATTCACCACCGCCGAAGAGGTTGCGCATGGTGCCCACCTTTCGGGCAAGACCGTCATCGTCACCGGCGGGGCCTCAGGCTTGGGGCTTGAGACCGTGCGTGTGCTGGCTGATCTCGGCGCACACATCATCGTGCCAGCCCGCAACACTTCCACCGCTCGCGCGTCATTGGCGGGCATCACCAACGTGGAGGTGGTGGAGATGGATCTGATCGACCCGGCCTCGGTTCGCATCTTTGCCGAAAGGTTCGTAGCCACCGGCGCACCACTGCATTTGCTGATCCTCAGCGCAGGCATCATGACGCCGCCTCTCTTCCGCGACTCCAAGGGGCGCGAAGGCCAGTTCGCCACTAATCACCTTGGCCATTTCCGACTGACCGCCACGCTGTGGCCAGCGCTGAAATTGGCAGGTGGAGCGCGAGTGGTCGTTCTGTCCTCGCGCGCTCACCAATTGCCGGGATTCGACCTGACCGATCTAGATTTCGCGCGCCGGCCTTACGACAAGGTGGCCGCCTACGCGCAATCGAAGGCCGCCAACGCGCTTTTTGCCTTGGCTCTGGATATACGGGGGCAAAACTACGGTATTCGCGCCTTTTCGGTGCACCCCGGCTCGGTTTTCGGCAATCTGACAAAGCATGCCAGCCGCGAGGAACTAGAGGCTTATGGGATACTCAATCCTGACGGCACTCCGCAGATAGATCCGGCCCAGGACAAAAAGAACTTCGCGCAAGGCGCAGCAACAACGGTTTGGTGTGCGACCGCACCGGAACTGGACGGATTAGGTGGGGTGTATTGCGAAGACTGCGACATAGCCTACGTCGAAGCCGAGGGCGGCTTCGGTGTTCGCCCGTATGCTGTGAACCCAGACTTAGCTGAAGCACTCTGGACCGAAAGTGTTCGCCTGACAGGTATCGACGTGCAAGGCTGATCCTGTATGCCCGAACCTAGCCGTCGCTACCGTCAAGGACGGCACGGTCTCGCCCACGACGAGCGGGTCCGCCACTAACGTGCGACCCGCTTCTAGTTCATGTCGAAGTTTTTCTTTAAACGTCGTGAGCCGGAGGACAGCAATCAACGTAAAATCCTGACGGAGCGCTCAACAAGCGCCACTTCACCGACGGCGAGCTCGCCATGGCTACTCGTGGATCTACGCGGACGATGCGCGTAAGATCGGTGACAAACTTCCTTCGAAGCGGCTTGGTCCATAAAACTCTCGCGAGAAGGGCGCGGCTATGGCGACGCGCCAAGAGCTTTCGAGATCGCGTTGGGTGCCGCCTGTTCCCTTAAGGGAGATTCGCGGATCGCCCGAGATGAAGCAGCCGCGCATGCGACGCTCGACGACTGCTGGATCGTCATCGGCTGCCCACGTTCGGGAACGAGGAAAATCGCCGCCATATGCCTACAGCGAAGAAGGCGTGGGTCAACAAGCGCGCACGAATTCTTGATTACAGCAGCCTGCAATCATACCCGTGGATAGGTTTCGACCGCTTTTAAGTCCGGCTAGGCTTGTCACACGATCTGCCTGTCGGATCGCGCGGATTCTAGAGGTACCGACGGTCGTCGGCCCGTGATCCATGGAGCAGATACATGCAGCTTAGTCGAAGGGGCTTCATCAAACTGACCGGAGCGGGTCTCGCCGCTTCCAGCTTGGGGGCGCTCGGATTTGGGCCCGCGGGTGAGGCGATGGCTGCCGCCGTTAGGCCGTTCAAACTCGTAGCGGCGACAGAAACCCGAAACACCTGCACCTACTGCTCTGTCGCTTGCGGCATTTTGATCTACAGCATGGGCGACCGCGCCAAGAATGCTCGCTCCAACATCATTCACATTGAGGGCGATCCGGATCACCCGGTCAATCGCGGCACGCTGTGCCCCAAAGGGGCGGGCCTGCTTGATGTGGTCCACGCCCCTACTCGCCTCAAGACACCGCGATATCGTGCACCGGGCGCCAGTGAGTTCAAGGAAGTGTCTTGGGAGTTCGCACTCGGCCGCATCGCGCGGCTGATGAAGGACGACCGCGACAAAAACTTCATCGACAAGAACAAGGCCGGGACGACGGTGAACCGCTGGACCACCACCGGGATGCTGGCTGCGTCGGCCTCGTCCAGCGAGACGGCCTATCTAACCTGGAAGGTTGCCAGGTCACTCGGCATGGTGGTCTTCGACAATCAGGCGCGCGTCTGACACGGACCGACGGTGGCCAGTTTGGCTCCGACATTCGGTCGTGGTGCGATGACGAACACCTGGCAAGACATCAAGAATGCCAATCTCGTCGTAGTGATGGGCGGCAATGCCGCCGAAGCGCATCCGTGCGGGTTCAAGTGGGTGATCGAGGCCAAGATCGAGAATTCCGCGAAGCTCGTGGTCATCGATCCGCGCTTCACGCGCACGGCTTCCGTCGCTGACAAGTACGCGCCTATCAGGCCGGGCACCGACATTGCCTTCCTCAGCGGCGTTATTCGGTACCTGTTGGCGAACGACAGGATTCAGCACGAATACGTGCGGGCGTACACGAACGCGGGCATGATCGTGAAGGAGGAATTCGGCTTCGTCGACGGACTTTTCAGCGGCTACAACGAGGACACGCACAGTTACGACAAATCGAGCTGGGAATACGAATTCGACGAGCAGGGTTTCGCGAAGGTCGACGAAACCTGGCAGCATCCGCGTTGCGTCATCAATCTGCTGCGCAAGCACGTTGATCGCTATACGCCGGAGATGGTAACGCGCATCTGCGGCACGCCGATCGAAAAATATATGGAGATCTGCGAACTGTTCGCGTCGACGTCCGCGCCGGACAAGGCGATGACCAGTCTTTTCGCGCTGGGCTGGACACAGCATTCGGTCGGCGCCCAGAACATCCGCTCAATGGCGATGATCCAGCTTCTGCTGGGCAACATCGGCGTTGCCGGCGGCGGCATGAATGCCTTGCGAGGCCATTCGAACATCCAGGGGCTGACGGACGTCGGCCTCCTGTCCAATGCGATGCCCGGCTATCTGACGCTGCCGTATGACAGAGAGGACACCTTCGAGACGTATATGAGCACGAAGCAGTTCAAACCGCTTCGTCCGGGTCAGATCAGCTACTGGCAGAACTACCGAAAGTTCATGGTCTCCTTCCAGAAGGCGATCTACGGCGACGCCGCGACCGCCGAGAATAACTGGGCCTACGACTGGCTGCCGAAGCTGGACGTTCCGCTCTACGACATCATCCGTGCGTTCGAGATGATGGATAAGGGCGAGATGACGGGTTACATCTGCCAGGGCTTCAACCCGCTGCAGGCATTCCCCGATCGCGGTAAGATCCGCCGCTCGCTCGGCAAGCTCAAGTACCTGATCACGATGGATCCGCTCGATACGGAGACGTCGCGATTCTGGGAGGATTTCGGTCCGCAGAATCCATCGAAGCCCGAGGACATTCAGACAGAGGTCTTCCAGTTGCCGACGACGTGCTTCGCCGAGGAGAACGGCTCGCTGGTGAATTCCGCGCGCTGGCTCCAATGGCACTGGAAGGCGGCCGAAGCTCCAGGCATGGCGAAGTCGGACATCTGGATCATGAGCGGCATCTTCCACCGCATGCGGGAGATGTACCGCAAGGAAGGCGGCGCCTTCCCCGATCCGCTCCTTCATCTGAGCTGGAATTATACCGACCCGCACGATCCCGATCCGGAGGAACTGTCTAAGGACATGAATGGCCGGGCACTGGTCGATCTGAAGGATGCGAGCGGCGCTGTGACCGTCCATGCCGGCAAGCTGCTCGACGGCTTTGCGCAGCTACGAGACGACGGCACCACGGCATCGGGCTGCTGGATCTTCACCGGTAGCTTCACCGAGAAAGGCAACCAGATGGCCCGCCGCGATGCGAGCGATCCTCGGGAGCAAGGCATAGCGCCGAACTGGGCCTGGGCCTGGCCGGCGAATCGCCGCATTCTCTACAATCGTGCGAGTGCGGACCCAGCAGGAAAAGCCTGGAATCCAGGGAAGCCAGTTATCGAGTGGAACGGCACTCAATGGACGGGCATCGACGTGCCGGACTACACGCCGACCACGAAACCATCCGATTCCGTCGGACCCTTCATCATGAATGCGGAAGGCCTCGGACGACTGTTTGCTCGCGATCAGATGGCGGAGGGTCCCTTCCCCGAGCATTACGAGCCTTTCGAATCTCCCTCGGAGAACATCCTGCATCCGAAGGTGAAATCGAATCCCGCTGCGCGCGTCTTCGCAGACGATCGTGCCGCGATGGGCAAGGTCGCCGACTTCCCCTACGTCGCGACGACCTATCGTCTAACCGAGCACTTCCACTTCTGGACGAAGCACGCGCTCATCAACGCGATCCTTCAACCTGAAGAATTCATCGAGATCGGCGAAGTGCTGGCCAAGCAGAAAGGTATCGTTCAAGGCGGATGGGTGAAGGTCTCATCGAAGCGGGGCTGGGTCACCTGCAAGGCCTACGTCACCAAGCGCATAAAGCCCCTGATCGTCGACGGCAAGCCGACGCATGTCATCGGCGTACCCCTACATTGGGGGTTCACGGGCCAAGCCCGCAAGGGCTTCGGCGCAAATACGCTGACGCCGTCTGTCGGTGACGCGAACACGCAGACTCCCGAATTCAAGGCATTCCTCGTCAACATCGAACGCGCCACCGGCCCGGCAGTCTGAAGGAACCACGATGGCAGATCTCCAGACTCAGAACTACATCCGACGCTCGGCGACGACCTTGACGCCGCCGTCAGTGCGCAACCATGAGCAGGAAGTCGCCAAGCTCATCGACGTCACGAGGTGCATTGGCTGCAAGGCGTGCCAATCGGCCTGTATGGAATGGAACAACCTCCGTCCCGAAGTCGGTCACTTCGAGGGGGCCTACGAGAACCCGGGCGACCTCGCACCGTCCGTCTGGACGCTCATGAGGTTTGAGGAATACGAAAACGACGTCGGTAACCTCGAATGGCTCATCCGTAAGGACGGCTGCATGCACTGCGAGGACCCGGGCTGCCTCAAGGCTTGCCCGGCTCCCGGAGCAATCGTCCAGTACGCCAACGGGATCGTCGACTTCATGAGCGACGCTTGCATTGGCTGCGGTTACTGCCTCAAGGGATGCCCGTTCGACATTCCACGTATCAACCCCGTCGATCACAAATCCTATAAATGCACATTATGCTCGGATCGCGTCGGCGTCGGTCTTGAACCCGCTTGCGTAAAGGCCTGCCCAACCGGCGCGATCATGTTCGGATCGAAGAGCGACATGAAGGACTGGGCCGGCGAACGCATCGAGGACCTCAAGTCCCGCGGCTTCGAGAATGCCGGCCTCTACGATCCGCCTGGGGTCGGGGGAACCCATGTCATGTACGTCCTCCACCATGCAGACAAGCCTGGAATCTATTCGGGACTTCCCGAAAATCCCACTATCAGCAAGCTCGTCCAATTTTGGAAGGGCTTGATCAAACCCATCGCGATTGCGGGCATCGCCTTCGCCGCCGTGACGGCCTTCGTCCATTGGATCACCGTGGGTCCGAACGACGTCGAGCAGAACGATGAGGACGAAGCCGACCGTCTGCTGAAGAAGGCGGAGGGATCGTAATGAAGTATCCCAAAGCGAACATCGTCCGTTACCCGACGGTGACGCGAGTGAACCACTGGATCACCGCAGGATGCTTCGTGCTTCTGGTTCTATCCGGGCTCGCTATGTTTCATCCCATGCTGTTCTTCCTCACTGAACTTTTTGGGGGCGGACAATGGGCGCGCGCCGCGCATCCATGGATCGGCACGATCCTTCTGCTCAGCTATGGCGGCATGATCGTCCAGTTCTGGCGCGACGAGCTCTTCACATGGGACGATCTTCAGTGGAGCAAGTCGATCGCGAAGGTGATCGTGAACGAAGAGGAAGGCGTACCCGAGGCGCCTCGCTTCAACGCGGGCCAGAAATTGGTATTCTGGGCGATGGCTTTTCTCGTCCCGGCTCTCTTCTTTAGTGGTCTCCTGATCTGGGAGGTCTATTTCTCAAGCTATACGACCATCGAGCAGCAGCGCTATGCGATGCTGATCCATAGCCTCTGCGCGATCGCCGCTATTCTCGTGTGGATCACGCATGTCTATTCCGGTATCTGGATCCGCGGTTCGGTGAGCGCCATGATGCACGGGCACGTGACGCCGGGGTGGGCCTTTCGGCACCATCGCAAGTGGTTCCGCAGCCTCGTTGCGACCGGATCGCGCGGGCCGGTGCCAAACCCCACATCGCGAACGGAACACAAGTCGTGAGGCAGGGCGAGATCGCCTCCAAAGGCAAGTGGACGGGCAACCCGACCGGAGGCGTCAAGGCGCCGGAGCCGATCCTGCTGCCTGACCCGTCCAGACGCTTCGCAGATACCGCGGCACGGTTGGAGACTCTCGCATCGGGCCACCCCATGGAAGAGTGGTTGCGCTTTATGTCCAGGCTCTCCGAGGCGCAGCATGCGGCAGCTCGGGATCTGCCCCTCCCGCCCGCGACCGATCCTATCGACGTCAAGCTCGCGATTGACGCGCGGATGCCTCCATTGGCGGCCGACGGCCACCGTCGACCGCCGGAATGGCGCGACATCCTTGTCCATATCCTCGACGAGGACGGGCTCACGGGCGCGACGGCCGCGCTCAGCGACGCAGCAGCCAGATTGAAGTCGCTCGATGCAGACGGCGTCGAATTGCTCGCCAACCGTTTCCTGCACGGCGAAGTGGCTTCTGAGGACGCCGCTGCGGTTCTCTTTCTCGCCGCTGCTCTTCAGGTCTACTTCACCCGTATGGCAGCGAACCTTAAGTCGCCGGACCTCCGGCTTCTGACGCAGCGCGGTCTCTGCCCCTGCTGCGGCTCAACGCCGGTCGCCGGTACGATCACCGCATCAGGCGACAATCCGGGGACGCGGTATCTGCACTGCTCACTCTGTTCGACGGCATGGAATCATGTGCGTACGGTCTGCATCACGTGCGGCGAGTCCCGCTCGGTCTCGCTGGAAGGCATCGAGGGTGATGCCGGGGTGGTAAGAGCCGAGACGTGCAAGGACTGCAGCACCTACGCGAAGATGATTTATCTCGCCAAGGATACGAAAGCCGACCCCTTTGCCGACGATTTGGCGTCCCTCGGCCTGGATTTCCTCGTCGCCGAAGTGGGCTGGTCGCGGCATGCGCCTAACCCGCTGCTGTTGTCGGCCAGCGCGGGATGAAGCTCTCGCCGTCGTGATCAGGACCCACCCCGTGGTATAGTGTCGGCCTTTGCCTCCGTCTGGTAATCCCTACTAGCGGCGCCGCTCGTTGCGCGCGCGCCCCAAACTGGAGATGGCGATGTCCGCGGAAGCTTTCAGACTGACCGATCTGGCCCATGGCGGCGGTTGCGGCTGCAAGCTAGCGCCGACGGTGCTCCAGCAACTTCTCGCCAACGAGCCGGCAGCCGGTCCCTTCGCCAGCCTTCTCGTCGGTAACGAGACTAGCGACGATGCCGCAGTCTGGCAGATCGACAAGAAGACGTGCGTAATCGCGACGACCGATTTCTTCATGCCTGTCGTCGACGATCCTCGCGATTTCGGCCGGATCGCGGCCGCAAACGCTGTTTCCGATGTCTATGCAATGGGCGGTAAGCCCATCATGGCGCTCGCGATACTTGGAATGCCCCTCGGGAAGCTGCCTACCGACACCGTGAGGCAGATCCTTGAGGGAGGTTCGTCGATCTGCGCCGAGGCTGGAATTCCCGTGGCAGGTGGGCATTCGATCGATTCCGCCGAGCCTATCTACGGCCTCGCAGTGATCGGGCTCTGCCCCCCTGAGAACGTCCGCCGTAACACCGGCGCACGACCGGGAGACGTCTTGATTCTCACCAAGGGCATCGGTGTCGGCATCTATTCAGCAGCGTTCAAGAAGCAGGCGCTTCCGAACGAAGCCTACGGCGAGATGATCGCCTCCACGACGCTCCTGAACCGTGTCGGCGCTGAGCTCGCGAAGGACCCCGACGTACATGCGATGACGGATGTGACCGGCTTCGGTCTACTGGGACACGCGCTTGAGATGGCCCGCGGTGGCGGCGTCCAGTTGATCGTAGGACAGTCGCGCGTACCCTATCTTTCGAAGGCAGAGCCGCTTGCCGAAGAAGGTTACGTGACCGGCGCGTCGGGCCGAAACTGGAACAGCTACGGTGAACATGTAGTCCTTCCACCGAACCTCCCCGACTGGCGGCGCGCGCTCCTGACGGATCCCCAGACCTCGGGGGGCTTGCTGGTTGCGTGCAAGGGCAACCGGGCTGACGAAATCCGGGATGCCATCGAAGCCGCAGGTTATCCGCTTGCGCGCATCATCGGGCACGTGGCCGCCGGAGCGCCGTCGGTCGAAATCGTCTAGATCAGTGCTTTCGCACCTCTTCGATCTTGAGTCTTAACCCACCGGCGTTGAAGAAGTCGCTGTGTGCGAGGAGCGAGCGATCGCCGTTCAGATGATGCGTCAACGAGGCGAGGCGCTGCTTGGCGGTCGAGTCCTCAATGAGACCCACACGATCGGCCTGGTAGAACGCGGCGGCGTTCCACTTCGCTCCGGCCCCGCTGAGCATTTCCACCATCTCCGGCCACCTCGTCTCGTCGCCGACGATATGAAGATAGGAGGAGGCAAGCGGAGTGACGGTCGTCTCGCCAACGTCTACGAGCACGATCAGCATCGTGAACGAGCCGACCTTCGCGAAAGTCTCGACGAGCCAGTCGTCGAAGTCCGTCTCATATTTCGGTGTCATGCGGCACAGATACTCTGTTCTCGGAGAAATGGCGGAAGAGAGCGGGAGTCGAACCCACCTGAGACAGTCTGGCTGCCTCACCCGGATTTGAAGTCCGAACGCCCCACCAGAGACGATTCTCTTCCATTGTTTTCATTTATCGCAAAGAGATCGAGACGATGCCTGTTCGCGCGCCGCAAATCGCCCCGCTTCGAGGTGATACCATAGCGGTCAAAGAAATCGAGGATTTGTATCGCCACCTTACGGCCGTTGTCGACACGATCGCGAAATTGTGCGGCGCTGAAGAAGCCATTCTCTGTCGCGGCGGAGACAGCGCCGACGATGCCGACCATCTCATGCACAGTCGATCTCAGAAAATAATGATCATGCGCGATCTGATCAATCCGCCCCGTCTTCTCGACCATTCGCATGAGTCGTCTTACATCGGCTTCAGAACACCCAATTTCACCGGCTATGTCTCTCACGCGCGGCGGGCGAAATCGCGCTTCGCGCCCGAGCAGAGGTGCGATGCTCGCCCAGTGAGCTTCATCCTCATCGGTGAGCTTGACACTATGCGTCGCGAGGCGAACGAACGATCCATCGAGGACGATATCTCCATCCTTCGATATCCGATGTAGAGCCCCCGAAAAATTACCCGCATCCAGCTTGGGGCGGACGAGCGAGCGCAGCTTCTCCCGCCCGATCCCTTGGCGATCGGGAAATTCGGAATGATAGGACGCGAGGACATCCGAAATCGCGTTCACGTAGGCACGCCATCGATCGATCGCCATCATCATTCGCCCAGGGGCGCGCTCGAGCAGAACGACGTCCAAACTGTCGATGATGCGGGTCGCTTCCTCCGCAGCGAGCGCTCGATCTCTCGCGAAGGTTTCCAGATCCCAAGCGAACGGAGCCGTGTTCAGCAACGCGCGAAAGGACAACGCGGGGTCCGAGACGGCGAGCGCCGCTCTCTGCAGGATGCGTTCCGGCGTGCGCCGTCGGCGTACGGGCGGTCGCAGATCGATGAACGTGCCGCCGCCAATCGTGCGCTGCCCCGAAACATCACGAACCACGAAACAATCGAATGCCGTCGCGGCTATGGGGCGTTCCAGCACGATCTGAACGTCCGCCGTTTCTCCGGGACGTACTGGCTCGTTGCTAAGAAGCACGATGTGCGCGCCGACGCCGACAGAAGCGTGATGCAACCTCGCGGGGAACCATTGCCTAACCGGCTTTGCTTCGCTTGCGAGCAGCCGGAGGCGCGCCTCTATGCGATCCGTGGGAGCATGGAGGTAGGGATCCAGTGCGACGTCTCCGCGATGGATCGCCTGCTTCGCGATCCTTTCGCCCGCTAGATTGAGGGCGCACCGGTCCCCCGCTCGTGCGGATTCCGCTGGACGATTTTGCGCGTGGAGCGACCGCACCCTTGCCGTCAGGCCGGCGGGACTGACAACCACATCGTCCCCGACGCGCACGCTTCCCGACAGAATCGTGCCGGTGACGACCACCCCGATACCCTGCAACGTAAACACACGATCTATCGCCAGTCGGAAGCGGGACGCTCCAAATGGCAACAGAGCCGACTTTGCTGCCCGAAGCAGGTGTTGCCGCAGAACATCGATGCCCTCACCTGTTACGGCCGAGACGACGAATAACTCGGATTGCTCGAACGGCGTGCCAACCGTTCGCGTCCGGATACTCGCGGCGACTTCCGCGACTCGTTCGCTCGACACGAGATCTGCCTTGGTGACGACGATCGAACCTTGCCCAATGCCCAGCAGATCGACGATCGCAAGATGTTCGAGGGTCTGGGGCATCACGCCGTCATCGGCCGCCACGACGAGCAGCACATGATCGATACCGCTGGCTCCCGCCAACATCGTGTGAACGAAGCGTTCGTGGCCGGGGACATCCACGAACCCCAGAGGCTCCGCGTCTCCCGAGGAGAGATACGCAAATCCAAGATCGATGGTGATCCCGCGAGCCTTTTCCTCCTTCAGCCGGTCGCCGTCCACGCCGGTCAACGCCTTCACAAGCGCCGTCTTGCCGTGATCGATATGGCCCGCGGTGCCGAAGATCATTTCGCACTACCGACCAGTTCAATTCGCGATTGCATCGGCGTTCCATTCGGCAAGAACTGACAAAAACTCCAGTTCATCCGTCAGGCAGCGAAGATCCAGCAGAAGTTCGCCGGCCGCGATCCGACCAACGATCGGCTTCGACAACCGACGCAGCGAATCAGCGAGCTTCTCGATGGATGCCGAGCCGGTCTTCGGCCTAACCACGACCGCAGCGCTCGGCAGCGTATCGAGCGGAAGCGCACCGGAACCGATCTGGCTCTCGCAAGTGCAGACTAAGACATCGTAGGGGTCACTGAGAATCTGCGCGACCTTTGGCCTGATCCGATCCGCCTGTTCGACGATCTCTTCCTGGCTTCGCGCGAGAAAGCGCAGCGTCGGCAATCGTTCAAGCAGAGTATCGGGGTCGCGGTACAGTTTGAGCGTCGCTTCAATGGCCGAAAGCCTTATTTTGTCGACGCGCAAGGCGCGCTTCATCGGATTGCGATTGATCGCGGACACGAGGTCCCTTCGACCTACGATGAAACCGGCTTGCGGACCTCCGAGCAGTTTGTCGCCTGAGAACGTCACGAGGCCCGCGCCCTCGGTAACTGCATCCCGAACCGTCGACTCGCGCTTGAGACCAAATTTCGCGAGATCAACCAGCGAACCGGAACCCAAGTCGTTGAGCAGGGGAACCTTGGCAGCGTCCGCGATGGACGCTAGGCGAGCTGCATTCACCTCCGCCGTAAATCCTTGAATGCGATAATTCGACGTATGCACCTTCATGAGTAGACCTGTTTCGGTCGATAGCGCCCCTAGATAGTCCCTCTCGTGAGTTCTGTTGGTCGTTCCAACCTCGATCATGCGCGCACCGGCACGCTTCATGATCTCAGGCATCCGGAAGGCCCCGCCGATCTCGATCAATTCGCCACGGGATACAACGACCTCCCGCCCGTTGGCCAGCGTATTCAGACAGAGGAGTACTGCGGCGGCGTTGTTGTTCACTACCGTCGCATCTTCCGCACCAGTTAGATCGATTAAGAGCTGCCGAACGTAGTCGTCGCGCTCCCCCCGCTTGCCGGTCTCAAGACTAAACTCAACCGCTACGGCATGACGCATGGCGGCGGTCGCAGCCTCGACCGCGGCATCGGCAAGCTGAGCGCGGCCGAAATTGGTGTGAAGTACGATGCCCGTCAGATTGAAAAGCGGACGCAGCCCTGATCGGTCTCGAGCATCCAGCCTCGCCAGCGCCTTCCACGCCAACTGCTCGGCGTCTGGGACAACAGCGCCTTCTCCTATGCAGCGTCGTGTCTGATCTATCAGATCACGTATGGCTTCGGTGGTCGCTACGCGCCCGTAGCGCGAAATCGCAAGGACGATGGGTTCGGCTTTCAGAACCGCCGTGATGGAAGGCAGGTCACGAAGACGCATCTGCTTCTTGTCCTGATCGTTCATCGCCTTCTCGAGATATTGCTACCAAGACTAGTATACTTCGTGCGTCCAACGCAGAAAACCCATACCTTGGCACAGGTTGTCCGCTCCTGTTGCAAGCCTTACGTCGAAGCTGCGCCGCATGGCGCCGATCTTCATGCGGTATATATCTCGTGCTTTTCGAAGCAATCGGTACGGAGACGTTCCTGCTCCACGATTGCCGAAATAGAGCATGTAATCCGCACCGCGACGATCGCGACGACGCGAACTTTTTTATGTTCCCAAGCGGTTTGTAGCCGACATCCAACCCGCTTAAATCGTGGGCAAATCATCGCCCTCAGGAAGCTACGACATGTCCCGAATTCAGCTCCGCACGATCGAAGATGCTCCGGAAGCGACCAAAACAGGTCTCAAAACCGCGCAAAAGAGCAACGGCTTCCTGCCTAATCTTGTGCGCCTTCTCGCCAATGCTCCGGCCGCTCTTGAGACCTATCAGACGGTATCAGGGATCAACGCCAACAGCGGACTGAGCCTTGCAGAACGAGAGGCCGTGCAGATTACCGCGGCCGCGACGCACGGATGCAGCTTCTGCGTGGCAGGTCACACTGCGGTTGCCTATAAGAAAGCGGGACTGTCCGAGGACATCGTCGTACCTCTCCGTTCGGGGAAAGTCGTTCCGGATCCGCGGCTGATGGCAATCGCGGAATTCACGCGCGCCGTCATCCGCTCGCGTGGTGCCGTTCAGGACATTGAGTTGAAGAGCTTCATCGCAGCCGGATTCAACGAAGCCAATGCGCTGGAGGTGGTGCTCGGCATCAGCCTAGCGACCCTCTGCAACTTCGCCAACAATCTTGGCCAACCGGCCTTGAACCCGGAGCTGCAGTCTTACGCCTGGCATCCCTCCACTGCGCAAGCGGCCGAATAGCAACGAGGCAACTGTGAGCATCATTCCGGAACGCGTGTCGCATTGGCTTGAGGAGAAGGCGGAGGATATAGACTTCAGCCCGCATCTCGCATCCGAGATTCTTCCTCGCATCGGAGGTGCCGGCATCTTCCGACGGGGGGTTCCCACGGAGTTTGGCGGAGACGGCGGTGACGTCGCCGACGCGGTCGTCGCCATTGCCGCCCTCTCCGAACATTCGCTCGCGGCGGGCTTCGTTGCGTGGGGTCACCGGAGTTTCATAGAATTCGTGCTGCGTACCCCGAATGCGGCGCTGCGTGAGCGACTGATTGAAGATTTGCTCACCGGACGCCGGGCCGGGGCCAGCGGGCTTTCGAATGCCATGAAATTTCTTTCGGGCATCGAGAGGCTGCAGATTATCGCCGAAGCGGATGGTGAGCTTATCAAGATCAACGGGAAGCTACCGTGGGTCACCAACCTACGCCCGGATGGTTTCGATGTCGCCGCCGCGATACAGGGCAGCGACGGTCGGGCTTCCTTCGTAGCAACCCTCGCGTCAGAACTCCCGGGCCTCGGGCGATCGAACGATCTCGATCTCATGGGCATGCAAGCCAGCAACACAGCGGCAGTCGACCTCGTCCAGGTCCGCATCGGCCCGCAAGATATTCTCTTTCCCGATATTCAAGAGTGGCTTCCGAAGGTACGGCCAGCTTTCCTAGCACTCCAATGCGCGATGTCCGTCGGACTTGCGCGCCGATCGCTGTCGGAAACAGTGGCTCGTGCCCAGACGGGACGGCACGTTTTGCTCGGTGATATAGAGAGGCTCACGTCAGAACTCCGGCGCCTCGAATCGGCGATGCTGACCGACTTGCGGGACGGGCGGTTCATCACCGATCCGGCGGCGCTTTTCCGGATCCGCATCAGATTGGCGGAAGTCGTGGCAGAAGCGATCCAGCTCGAGCTGTGCGCCTCCGGCGGGAGCGCCTACCTAACCAAATCGGGAAAGGACTTCCAGCGCAGAGCCCGCGAGGCGGCATTTATCCCGATCATCACACCGAGCATCGTGCAGTTGAAGACAGCGCTTGAGGAACAGCGTCAACGTAAACTCAGCGTTGTGCCTGCATGAGCGCTCCGATCCTCGAAGCGGCGAACATCGCGCTACGTTACGCCGGCACATCCGGCGATATTCTGTGTGCATTCGACATGTCTTTGGCCGCGGGAGAGACCGTCGCCATTCTGGGCCCGAGCGGCGTCGGCAAATCGAGTCTGCTTCGGGTCCTCGCGGGTCTGCAGGATCCCACGGCCGGCGTAGTGAAAATGCGGGGAACGCCTCTCAGCGGGACACATCCTCGAATCGCCATTGCATTCCAGGATCCGGGATTGCTGCCCTGGCTTTCGCTCGAGAAGAACGTTTCTTTCGGGCTCGACTTCGTCAAGCAGCCTGTTCTGCCCCCTGCGGAACGGCGCCGACGAGTGGATGCGGCGATCGCGGAGGTCGGCCTTAGCGACGCCAGGCGACGCTATCCCTCGCAGCTCTCCGGAGGCATGGCGCAGCGGACCGCATTGGCGCGCTGCCTTGCGCGTGGCCCGGAGGTCTTGTTGCTCGATGAGCCGTTCGGCGCGCTCGACGAAATCACCCGTGCCGAGATGCAGCATCTACTTCTCAAGGTCGTACGCGATTTTCAGACCGGCGTCGTGCTGATCACCCATGATATCGATGAGGCTCTGCTGCTCACAGACAGGATCGTTCTTCTCGGTGGCTCTCCAGCAAGCCAGATAGAAGAGTGGCGCGTCGATCTTCCGAAACCACGTGACGACTATGTCGCGGAAATCGGCGCAATCCGTATCGACATTCTAAAGGCTCTACGCGGCGCGACGCGCCCAATTTGACGGGGACGATCATGGCACTCAACGATCTCTCGCGACGCGACACGATGCGGCTTTCCGCTCTATTCACCGCTTCGGGCGCTCTTCCGCTACTACGCGCCTTCGAAGCGCGCGCTCAGGAACCCGACGCTCCAGTCCGCATCGGCTATCTCCCGATCACCGACGCCACCCCGCTTCTGGTCGCCCATGGGAAGGGATATTTCGAAGCCGAAGGCCTCAAGGCCGAGAAGCCGGTGATGCTGCGGAGTTGGGCCCAGGTCCTCGAGGCCTTCATTTCCGGGCAGGTGAATGTCGTCCATCTCCTGTCCCCGATGACCGTTTGGGCGCGCTTTGGCAGTCGAGCACCAGCCAAGGTCGTAGCCTGGAACCATACGGGCGGCTCCGGCCTGAGCGTCGGACCGCAGATCAACGACGTGAAGGACCTCGGCGGTAAGACCGTCGCCATTCCCTTCTGGTACTCGATTCACAACGTCGTGCTGCAGACCTTGCTACGCGAGAGTGGTCTGACGCCCGCATCGAAGAAGAACGGCCCGCCCGAAACGAACGAGGTCAACCTGGTCGTCATGGCGCCTGCCGACATGGTCCCTGCCCTCGCCGCCAACCAGATCGCCGGCTTCATCGTCGCCGAGCCGTTCAACGCCGCCGCCGAAACACTCGGCGTCGGCAAGATCCTGAGATTCACCGGCGATGTCTGGAAGGATCATGCCTGCTGCGTCGTCTTCATGCACGAGCGCGACCTCGAGCAGCGCCCCGAATGGACGCAGAAGGTTGTAAACGCGATGGTAAGGGCTCAGCTCTGGACCCGCGAGCATCGGTCCGAGACCGCAGCGCTACTCTCCAAGGATGGTGTCAACAAATACACCCCTCATGCGACCGCTGTGCTCGAAAAGGTCCTGGCACCGCCCGAGAACGACAACGCGGCCTATCTGAAAACCGGCGCGATTCGGAACGCCGAATGGCGCGAACGACGCATCGATTTCCAGCCCTATCCGTTTCCAAGCTACACAGAAGAGCTCGTACGCCGCCTGAAGCCGACACTCATAGAAGGAAGCCGCGCCTTCCTCAACGACCTCGATCCAGCGACCGCGGCGCGCGAGCTCGTGGACGACCGCTTCGTCAAGGCGGCGGTGACGGCGGCCGGAGGCATGACGGCCTTCGGGCTTCCCGAGTCCTTCACGCGCTCCGAGGTCATCTCTGCGTGAGCGGCAGGGACCTTCCAATAGCCGCTCCCCGGACCCGGAAAGCGAGACCCGATGTCCGCGAGAATGCGCCGTCCGCCTCGCGCCGCCCCCGTGGCGGTCCCGGCGTCATCGGGGGCACCGTACTTGGTGTGTCCGGCCTGCTCGTCCTCGTCAGCGTCTGGTGGCTTAGCACCAGTCCGTTGGTCTCGGGAGGAGGATTCATCTCTCGTTTCTCCCCAACAAGCGCGTTTGCGAGCCTCGCGCATCTGATCACAGGCCCCGACCTATGGGTCCACGTCCTCGTCAGTCTGCGAAGGGTTCTGGTAGGACTCGGGTTTGCGCTCCTCATCGGCGTTCCCATCGGCTTGGTTGTCGGCACGTACGCTCACCTGAATGCGGCGACAGCCCCGTCCTTTCAGTTTCTCCGAATGATCTCGCCTTTATCCTGGATGCCCATCGCGGTGATGGTGTTCGGTCTCGGCGACAGACCGATATACTTCCTGCTCACTTTCGCCGCCGTTTGGCCGATCCTCCTGAACACCGCGGAAGGCGTGCGTCGCCTGAATCCGCATTGGCTCCGCCTAGCCGACAGCCTTTCCGCAACTCGGTGGGAAACCATGCGGCACATAGTGTTCCCTGGCGTACTGGGGCACGTCCTCGTCGGCTTGCGGCTCGCCATTGGCGTAGTCTGGATCGTATTGGTGCCCTGCGAAATGCTGGGCGTATCCGCCGGTGTCGGCTACTTCATTCTCGATACCCGCGATCGTCTCGCATATTCCGAGCTTGCAGCGATGGTCGTCATTATCGGCATCCTCGGTTATCTGCTTGATTGGACTGCGCGTCTGCCGCACCGTATAGCCGCTCTCGGATTGGAACGTTGAAGCTCCTCTTAGATTACGGCGTTCTAGAGATAGGGTGAAGCGGAGGTTGGTAGATTACGAGTCACGCAGATTTGGCCGCTTCCCAACTACGGTCATGTCCTGCGCGGGATCGCCGACAATTTCCGCTAGGCGATTTCGCAATATCTTTCTCTCTTCCGACTAGTCCCTCGTTCCACAAACGAAACATCGCTTACGCGATCTATTCTGACGTCGTTTCATTGCGAAGACTGCGATCGCTCGACGCAGTATAAAAGTGTCAGATCGCTGCATGTAATGTAATCGCCTGCCCTTGAAGCTCGGATTAAAGGATGTCCCCAATCGCGTACATTGCTACAAAAGTGACTGGGTCGATCGAAAAACCGTAGCCGAAGGTACCGCCGCGGCTGTTGACCTTTTTGTTGCGGAGCTTGGAAGGAACGGGCTCCTTCTCATGCCCGAACGCGACCGGGCTGCATCGGACTAGGTAGGTCTTCGCATCGTTCAGATTGTCGAACGATAAGTCCGAAGAACGACTACTTCCCTGGACAGCGGTTGAACTCCGAAGATAGGTCATACGGCCCACCGGCCACGGTTCAAACATTCGGGAGAGACGAATGACACTGGAGCTTAAGCAGCATGTGCAGAACGACGACAAGGGTCCTTTTCACATCGACGAGCTCATCAAGTGTCGGCGGGCGAAGCGTGGTTTTACGGATAAGGCCGTTCCGGTCGAACTTGTCAAAGATATCCTCTCGATCGCTAGGTTCACCGTCGACCGTTCGGGCCGACAAAAGCCTTTTCGACTTTGTGGCTCAGCGGTCGGGTAGAATGGATCGCATGACTACTTATGCTATCACTTAGACCCTGCGGTCGACGTCGTCAGCGGTCCTTCTGGATACGCGGCGGCGAGAGATGATCACGCGCGGAGGATGATATGGGATTGTTGATTGAAGGTGAATGGCGTGACAATTGGTATGACACTAGTGCAACAGGCGGCTCCTTCGTGCGGCAGGACGCGGCTTTCCGCAACTGGATTACCGCAGATGGAGGTCCTGGTCCGAGTGGTGTCGGTGGGTTTAAGGCCAAGGCGGGTCGATATCACCTATACGTCAGTCTTGCCTGTCCTTGGGCCCATCGAACACTGATCACAAGGGTACTCAAGGGTCTTGAAGACAAGATCTCCGTATCCGTTGTGCATTGGCTGATGGCGGAACAGGGATGGAGTTTCGCAAAAGGCCAGGGAGTGATAGCCGACCATATCAATGGGGCGGAATTTCTACATCAGGTCTACACAATCGCTAACAGTCAATACACTGGCCGGGCGACCGTTCCGGTGCTGTGGGACATAGAACAGGGCACGATCGTAAGCAACGAGTCCTCCGAAATCGTTCGCATGATGAATTCAGCGTTCGATCACCAAGGTGCGAGGCCCAACGATTTTTATCCACGTGAGCTCCGAAAGGAGATCGATGCCGTAAACGCCAGGATCTATGACACTCTCAACAATGGTGTCTACAAGGCGGGATTCGCGACCTCGCAAACCGCCTACGACAAAGCCATTATTCCGCTTTTTGAGACGTTGGATTGGCTCGAAACGCATCTTGCGGATAGCCGCTTCCTTTTCGGCGATCGTTTGACTGAAGGGGACATCCGGTTATTTGCTACGCTGATCAGGTTTGACGTCGCCTATTTCGGCCAGTTCAAGTGCAATATTCGAGCTCTTGCCGACTACCCCAACCTGTCCGGGTACACCCGTGATGTTTACCAGCGGCCAGGGATCGCTTCGACCGTGAATTTCGAGCACATCAAGTGTCACTACTACCAAAGCCATCGCTCCATCAACCCAACGGGTATCGTCCCTGCTGGCCCTCTGCGTGATTTTGCTGCGGCGCATAGGCGCGAACGGCTATCGGCCACGCAACTCTAACGCCCGCGAGCGCTCGGGGACTCATTCAAGAAATCGCCCGCCACGCTCGAGGAGGAGTGAGGACGGGCAATTCAGGGAGCAGATCATTCGACCGCGTTACGCGGGCGCTTCCGAACAATGCTTCGGATCCCCGCTTTTTCGGAATTTTGGCTGCGTTGAAGATGACGGAGTATCTATCGCCGAGAGCCGAAGCTCAATTTCGCACACGCCTGCGCTCTTCGCTACGGTTACGGGCGGCTCCGAACAGCCTAGTTACTGCCGCAAGGAAATGAGCTTCTCGACGGCATGCAAAAATGATCGATGACCGTTAACACCGCAGCTGCGCCGAAAAGCCGGCTGATTTTCACCCGTGCGATCTTGTCGATGAAGGACCTCAGTCTACGCGAAGGCTCTGCTGCATGGCATGACACTGGTCCCAGATGAATATATCGTAGCCGGCAAGCCTTGAACGCCACCTTGGCGTAACAGCGTTGATACACTTCACGATCACACGGTCGATGTAGTTGTCAGACACGGCCCAGGGATTAGCAGTGTCCGCTTTGTCCATCTCGGCACCGACTGGGGTCGACTGCAGCGCCGCTGCCGTTGCAGCCTTGATATCGTTCATGAACTCCATTTGAGCGCGAACGTCGGCGTGGGTTCCGATACGGTCCACATGTCCGCCCACTAGGGTTTCAAATGGGATTCTGTCGATCTCGGCCATCTGCTCGAAATAGCCTGGCACATCTTGCGCGTCGGCGAAGCGCCCCCACGGCATCCAGCCCGGGAATATGATATCGATCACCATCAGCACCTTCTGCTCCGGCGCCCAGGTAAAGATATTACCCGGCGCGTGGGCGACGCCGTGATAGCTTAGTTCCAGGACCTGGCTGCCGAGCTTCAGTTCGTAGTGGTCACGGAACGTGATCGTGGGGAGTGGACGCTTCTGATCCTTCGCGCGGAGCAGTAGACGCATCGTCTCGTCCTGGGCGATGATTGTCGGGTGCCCGCCGATGTCTGTTACGCCGCCGATATGGTCGATGTGAGCATGGCTGTAGACCACGTGAGTGACCGGTCGATCCGTCACCTCCGCGATAGCCTGCCTCAGATGGGCCGAATAGCTCGGCGGCGCATCCACCACGACCACACCCTCCTCGTAGACGAGAAACATCGACTGGTAGCCATTGTCCGTGACTAAGTAGAGGCCACGACCCAGTTGCTGGAGACGGTAGCCCTTGGCGGGATCGACTGGCGTTGCTGCAGCGTCTGACGGCGGTGAAAGATATCGATCAACACGTACGCCGATCGGGGCGATGGCAGGCATTTCCGCGTAGGGCGCGCCGGGCAGGCCAGGAGGTACCTCAGGCTGAATGCGTGCGGTGCCCAAGCTCATCAGCCCCGCGCCAAGCGCCACGGCAGTCAAGCTCATTGCGACCCAGAACCACCTTGATGAGGCCACAACAAGTAACTTGATCATGTCGATTTTTCTTTCATGCGCTGGGCGATCGAATGCGGCAGGCGCGCAGGCCAATCATTCTCTAGGCACGACGGCGAACCATTGATCGAAGCCAATGCGGGGCTTCTTGTCAGAGACGAATGAACCATCTTGGTGTCTAACGCCCTTGCGGGTCGCCTGTAACGGTGCGCGTACCGCCGATCGCCTTGAGGTCGCGGGCGACGAAATCGCAGAGTCGCTTACGAATGTCATTCTATACGGTTGGATAGGTATCGCTGAGGACCGCCGAACCTTAGCATCTGACGACTTCTATTTTTGAAGGTTACCGGATGGAACTCCTCGTGAAGAAATCATCGGCTCCGACTATCCTGCTGGCCATTTCATTGACCGCATTTGCGCTGCCCGCGCGTGCCGCTTCCTCGGCATTTGCCGGGTTGGAAGGAGCATGGTCAGGCTCAGGCAGTATCTCATTGTCGGACGGGTCCAAAGAGCGCCTTCGCTGTAAGGCCAACTATTTGACCCGCGAGGGTGGCGTGCGCCTGCAGCAGACGCTTCGCTGCGCCAGCGATAGCTACCGCTTCGAACTGAGCAGCGATCTCACCAGCCAGGGCGGCGCGCTTGCGGGCTCATGGAGCGAATCGAACCGCGGCATGAGTGGAAGTCTGGTCGGACGGGCATCAGGAGGCACGATCTCCGCCGTCGCGGACGCACCTGGGTTTTCAGCCAATCTGACCGTTTCGACCCGAGGAGACCGACAATCGTTCTCGCTCACTTCGAAGAGCGAGATACGCGGCGTTCATCTGCAGATGTCCCGGCAGTAACCTGGTCGAGACGCACGTCTCAGCGACTTTGGAACCGCACGAACCGTGTTTCGCGGCATGCTGCTGCCGGCATGCCGTGTAGCGGCGAGGTGGACCCCTCCCCTCCCCCACCTCGCCGCTAAAGTTCTTCGCCGCTCCACGGAGGTATATAGGAGAGAGACCTTCCCGGAGGCCGGAGTGAACCTATGGCGTCTATTCCGCCGCGTGTTTGCCTCTCTGCGATAGTCCCTGCTTACGCAGCTTGCTTCTTCACGCCAGATTCTCGATTGCGCTTCCGTGCATGCAACACCTAGAATTGGTGGCTATTCCCGTCCACACGCTCAAGCGAGCCCGGTTTCTGGATGCAAATGGCGAGATCCCACAAGACGGCGTCACGATCGACGTCGAGATTTTTGATCTGATCTTCTCAAAATCGTAAAGCCACACGCGGCGAACACATCGCTTGAGCGAGTGCCAGCGGCCGCAATCTGCATCGCGATCGCCGACAGATTGAATCTACGACCTTGCCGCTAGGATGCGTGCAAGCCGAAGTCGTAGTGAAGATGGAAGAAAGGGGAATTTCGCAACAGCCCGTCTGGCGCCGGCCCCGGCGGCTTCGCGACGAATTCCCGGACCAAGCTGTCCTTGACGCCGAATACCACGTCAGAATCCAGATACTGATCGCCTTCCGCAAACACATGTGTCACGAGCTTCTGATATCCGTCCGCGGAGATCATGAAATGGACGTGGGCAGGACGCCAGGGGTGTCGGCCCTGCTTCTCCAGCATCGCACCGACCGGTCCATCATGGGGTATCGGGTAAGCCGCCGGCTTGATGGTCCAAAATCGGAATTTACCCTCGCCGTCCGTCGAGAACCTCGCTCTCATCGCTAGGCCGCCAGTCTCTTCCAAATGCTGCACGTCGTAATATCCGTCGCCATCTGAGTGCCAGACATCGACCGTGGCACCTTTGATCGGCGTACCGTCCGGCGCATGCACCGAACCAGTCACGATCAGAGGCTCGCCTTCGATTCCGGCTGAAATATCTTCGCCCGGGGCTTTCTCCGGAGGACTCTCAACATAGAAGGGGCCGAGAACAGTCGATTCCGTCACGCCTTCTCCGGCTCCGTGATTAATGGCGTCGACAAGCATCGAGACGCCGAGCGTGTCAGACAGAAGCACGAACTCCTGCCGGGTATCGCTGCACATTCTGCCCGTGTCCGTCAGAAACGCGATCCCCTTTTCCCACTCTTCAATGGTCGGCCTGACCTCCCGGACAAACGCATGCAGATGACGGATCAGGGACGCGCTAATGTCCGCGATCCGCGCGTCGCTGGCGCCGGACAGGCGTTCAATAACCGCGTTGGTAATCGTTATCTCGTCGAAGTTTCTCATGGCTCCCTGCTCTTTTCTTCAGTTGATCGTTCGTTCTAAAGTCGGCAATCGGCACCATGAAACGCGTTCGGTGCGCGACCGTCACATGCCGCGCGCAGGATGTCCCGAATCGAAGATTCGTCGAACCGACGCGGATTCCAGTAGGAGTTCTTCAATGCCAGTGTGGCGGCTCGTTCGATGTTCTCTTCTCCGAAACCGATCTCGGAAAGAGATGCCGGCAGTCCCAAGGAACGTGAAAGGTCGTAGATCCGTTTGGTCGGATCGTTCGCGCCGGTCGCCACCCGCAGCGCCTCCAAGGCGGCCGGCGCCGCCTCCAAATTGTAGGCGAGCGCGTGCGGCAACAGGATTGCGTGCGTCTCGGCATGCGGCAGATCGAAGGAGCCGCCAACGACATGGCAAAGCTTGTGATGAAGCGCCATTCCGACCGACCCCAGGCAAACGCCGCACAGCCAAGCACCGTACAAGGCATCGGAGCGCCCTAGATCGTCTTTGAGATCGGCCATGATCCGGGGAAGCGACCTGACAAGGGCTGCGATGCCTTCCTGAGCCAGCATTGAGATGATGGGATTGCAGTTCTTGGCGTAGAGCGCCTCGGCAGCATGTGCGATAGCATTGAGTCCTGAAGCAGCGGAAAGCCGTGCCGGCAACGACTTCGTTAGTTCAATATCGTAGATCACCGTTTTTGGAAGGATCGTCGGATCGGTCAACGTCTTCTTCTCGCCGTCCTCCATCTGACCGAGTATCGGCGTCATTTCCGAACCGGCATAGGTGGTTGGTACGCAGATCTGCGGAATTCCCAAGCGCAGTGCGATCGCTTTGCCCAAGCCGATCGCAGACCCGCCCCCGATCGACACCACACAGTCCGATGCGGCGCCGTTGGTAGCGCGGATGGCGTCTTTCGTAACCCTGACCGGCGTGTGCAGCACTGCCCCGGAATAGACGTCAACGCAGGCATTGCCGAGTAACTGCCCTAACCGCTCCCCCTCCCGCTTCTGGGGCTCGCTGCAAACGATGAAGGCGCGCTTCTTGTCGAGCCGCTCGACCTCGCTGCCTATCGCCTCGATTGTTCCCGATCCGAATATGACGCGTGTCGGCAGGCCGGAGAATGTGAAGGGATGCATCTGTAAGTCTCGGAGAAACTAGAGAATCTGCGGGAGCCTCCTGGCTCCCGCAGCCACTCGAACGCATACCTATCCGGCGGCGTCGTTCATGTAGCCCTTCTGCACATCTTGCGCCTTCGCATATTCGGGCTGGAAGCGGACGCTTGCATAGTGCGACTTTTGTTCGGCTTCCTGCGCGCGCTTGCCGAGCTCCGCTGTGTCGCCAAATCCCAACACTTTTCGCGCGAGCTCGGTCAACGGACCATCGACCTGATATTCGGTGCGCTGCATCGTTAGCAGGTTGATGAGATAGAGAGGCGTGCCGTTGAACTTCTCGAACATCTCGTGGCGATTGCCCCATTCGCTCAGGAAACGCTCGCTAATTTGACGGAAGATCTTGATGCGGTCGTAAGCGCTGATCTCCGCACCACGGAGCGCCTCGGCGAGTTTCGGACCGATGTACGGGTCGTCCATCTCGCGTTTCGACGGCTGAATGACGACGCCGCGACCGCAGAAGTCGATCAGCGTATTGACCATCTTGGCCTGGTTCTCAAGATAATAGGCGCGGCCGAAATCGATGTAGATGTTGTTCGGCTTGAAGAGCCCGCCCGGTGTCGCGAAGCCCGTCTCCTCCGCGGCGATCATGAAAGCACGGCATGTTTCGCGGAAGCGGATGAGTTCTGCGAGTTGTGCGGCCACGAGCGGGTTGGTGCTGGTGCCCAGAGATTGAGTCAAGAGCAGCGCTAGGCCGACCATCAATTCAGCGTGGACGCAATGACGAATCTGCGTTTCGAGATGCACCCAGTCGAATTGGCGCTGCGGGTACCACTTCGCATGATCCGGGTTGCCTATGTGCTGGACGCGATCCCACGGAATGAGCACGTCGTCGAAATAGACCATTGCGTCCAGTTCGTCGCCGATGGTGGCGAGCGGACGATCATACGGATCGGCGTCGGGCTGCGCGTTCGACTTGCGGGCAACAACCGAGATACCCTTGGTGGCGATCGGCACCAACGCGTAGACGGTCTGCTCCGAGGTCTGTCCGGGGCGCCACAGATTCCCGATCAGCAGATGGTTGACGAAAGGCACCGACGTACCGATGGCTTTCCAACCGCGGACGAGGATGCCGTCGTCGCGTTCCTCGATGATCTTCAGCATTGGCGTCTCCGCCATCGCGTCATCGCGGCCGCGGTCGAATTGAACGTCGAGGAACATGGGGGAGATCGCCAGGTCGTGGGTCGTGACTTCTTCCCACTGACGCTGGATGTTGCCGGAGAGATCGCGTTGCTTGCCACTAAAGCGCGAATTGTCCGACCACGGCTTCTGATCGTCCACCTGCGTGAACATGACCACGTTCATGCCGGCCGGGGGGCGGGTGAAGATGCCACCCTTGAAGTGACGACACAGGAAATCGCAATACTCGCGGCGCTTGATGACATCGGCTTTGGAGCGCGGAAGAAACCAGTGCATCGACTGGCGGTTGCCGCCTTCATCGACGAAAGTCGCAATGTCCTGATTTTTCGGATCGAGATGAAGGTCGTAATATTCGGCGATTGCGTTGGCGTACCCCTTCGTCATCGGGTGGGCGGTCACGTCCTCGATCAGCTCACCGCCGACGTATACGCGGCGGCCGTCGCGAAGCGATTCCAGATATTCAGCACCGGTTCTCATAGTTCAGTCCTCCTCACGTTTTCAGGAAAGTTGTCGCTGGAACGTTGCCGCGTCCCAGTAGTCTTCGCTGTGGCGTATCCGGCCATTCTCGACCTCGACGAGCTGGACGCCGCGCAACGAAATGGGCTTGGTCTCGGTGGCGCCGTTCTTGAGCGGCACGGTCGCACGCATGACGTAGACG
This sequence comes from Tardiphaga robiniae, assembly GCF_013359755.1. Classification (GTDB taxonomy): domain Bacteria; phylum Pseudomonadota; class Alphaproteobacteria; order Rhizobiales; family Xanthobacteraceae; genus Tardiphaga; species Tardiphaga robiniae. Next base: position 32,615 of record NZ_JABMCJ010000056.1, read on the forward strand.
ACGGCTACGACTCCGTCCTCACCGCCAACCATCGCCTTCACCTTCCAATGGATGTCCGGAAGCCAGGCGAATAGCTTCTGCATTCCGGTCGCGATGTCGGCGGCTCCCTGCTTCGTCTTGGACTGGGAGATCTCGTCGTGGGTCGCGTCGTGTCGATAGAGCTCCTGGATCGCCGTGTGATCGTGCCTGTCGTATGCGGCGTAGAGTTTCTTGACGACTTCGGCAGCGGATGGTGCATCGGTCATGCGCGCGCTCCGAGTTCAATGCCATGCATGTAGCGCCCTTGCCCGTAGAGCAGCGGAGGACGAGCCACAGGAACATGGATGCGCTCGATAGCAGCGATCGCGATACGATGGCTGCCGACGACGAGCTGCTTCACCGCCCTGCACTCGAACACGACCGACGCATCGCGCAACCTCGGAACGCAGCTCGCTCCGGCGACTTCTCCAGACGAAAGGACATGCTCGTCGACGTATTTATCTTCGCTCGGACGCGAGCAGAGCTCCGAGAGATGTAGCTGATCCTGCGTTAGCAGATTGACCGCGAAGCGACCGCCGTCATTCACGTGCATAGCGGTCACGGTCTTATTGTTAAGGCAGATCAGGATGGTCGGAGGATCGGTGCAGACCGAAGTGAACGAATTGATCGTCATCCCCCAAGGCCTATCGCGGTGCCACGTCGTGACGATGCTGACACTTCCGACGAAGTTTCGCATCGCTGCCCGGAAGGCCGCCACGTTAGTATTCGACTGCGAGGGCGAGACTTCGAGCCCGCTTCCAAATCCCGAGTTGTTTTTCATGATGCGCCTCGTTGCGACTTCTTCGTGTCACAGAGGCTAGAAGGCGCGCGCACCACCAGTCTAATCGATAATGGATATCCCAACTATCTGTCGCATCGATATATCCGCGTGATGCACGTTATAACGCCAATCACGGCTCACTAAGAATGCAGCTTGCGGAAGGACTGCGCAGATCATCATCTCGCAGGCGCGATATGGAAGGACTTTGGCTCCGCGCATGCGACAAAATGGCTTCAATCCGCAGGGTGAGATGGTGCAAACTGACCACGTTCGGAGGCGCATGCGTTGGGAGGCAGCACGGGTGAATCTGCGAAACATCGACCTCAATCTTCTCGTCATTCTCGATGCGCTTCTCACGGAACGGAACGTGAGCCGCGCCGGCGAACGTATCGGCCTCAGCCAGTCGGCGATGAGCGCGGCTCTCGCCCGACTACGCGACATCTTCAGCGATCCGTTGCTCGTTCGCGTGGGGCGTGATCTGGCGCTCACGCGCAACGCCGAGGATCTCATCGTCTCGCTCAAGGAATCGCTCAGCAAGATCGAACAGACGCTCACACGTCGACCCGGCTTCAATCCCGCGACCGATGCGAGGACTTTCTCGATCAGCGCGTCCGATTACGCGGGTCTCGTCCTTCTGACGCCCCTCGTCAAAATGATTGTCAACGAAGCCCCGAACGTAACGGTTCATCTGCTGCCGCGTGCGCGGGACGCGGCCCGTGTGTTGCAGACGAACCAAGCTGATATCGTCATCGAACCGATCGAGCTCTTCGGTCCCAACGACTATCCTACCGCTGCCTTGCTCAGCGACCGCTGGCTCTGCGCCGTCGACGCAAACCATCCCGACGTCACAGGCAAGGAGTTAAGCGAGAGGCAATTTCTCGAACTCCCGCATCTCGTCTACGGAATTGGCAACGATCGGCAGCTCAACCTCGCCGACCAGCATCTTGCCGACACCGGCGTCCAGCGCCGGATCGAAGTCACGGTGGAGAGTTTTCTGCTCAACCCGTTTCTCATAGAAGGGACGCGGCTTGTCAGTCTTATCCTGGAGCGGGCAGCCAAACGTCTGCTGGGAACGGTGAACATCAAGCTGCTCGAGTCGCCGATCGCGGTCCCGGACATCCACGAGGCGATGTACTGGCATCCTCGGCACACCACGGATCCGGGACACAAGTGGCTGAGGGACAGACTGCTCAGCGTCGCGCAGGAGCTTAGTTGACGACAAGATGGTTCGCGCGTCCATAAAGGTAGCGGATGCGTTCCCATAGCAGAGCGCTAGCGAGCGGCTTCCGCGTGCTACCCCCGAAGTCGGGAGCCGTCGCTTCAGTCGGCAAGCGGTCGCCGTAGCGCCCGCTCAGGCCTCAGAGATCGCAGAGGGCTACCAGCGTGATAAGTTAAAAATCGAGAGGGAGACGTAGCGGCTCATCGACCTCGTCATCGGTTCAAGCTCGCCCGAAACCGCAAAAGCTTACGAGAGCCGTGTTTCCGAACTTGAACGGCAGAAGCTGCTGCTAGACGAAAACACGGCAATATCTAGGGAAGACGTCGGATTCATTCGACGAATTGTTCGAACGCGCCGCTACATTCCTCTCAAAGCCTTATGAACTCTGGCTTTCCGGCAACCTGCACCTTCAGAAATTGGTGCTACGATTCATGTTTGCCGACCGTCTGACCTACTCGCGCAATGAGGTGTTTTCGACCGCGAAAACCTCCATACCCATTAAGCTCTTAGGGCTATTTCAGGAAGGAGGAATGAAAATGGCGCGCCATTCAGAATAAAGCTGCGAACTTATATATCATTGATATTTCTCTATAATTCTTGCGAATTACTGTAGGTCAATAGGCGCCGCCAGAAGTCTTTTTGAGATCCGCTGCTTTGATAAGGCGGCTCCTACCCGCGGAAACAGCAAGACGCTACACGGGAGGCTGCAGTTTTCGCCTTCTCATGCAGCATGACAAGGGCGAACTTGCTGGTCCGGTCGATCGTCACGAACATGGACAGCCTACCCTGCTCGGTCCGAACCTCCGCGAGGTCGACGTGGAAGCAGCCAATCGGATAGCCGTGGAGCTTACTCCGTTTGGTTTGTCGTCTTCGACATCTGGCAATCGTTAGATGCCGTGGTGCTGGAGGCAGCGGTGCAACGATGATCGCGCAACGTGGCTCGCCGCCCAACGCTTCATCATCCCACTTGTATGCGGACGCCCTTGGCGCCGTTGAGGAGCCTCCTCAAGTGATAGTTTGCGAGCGGATCATCGGCATGCATGCCTACCAGTGCGGCGAAGGCCGGCACAGCGTCGACGTCATCTCCCTCGAGCTTTGCAAAAGCGGTCACATATTGTGTCGTGGTCGAGGCGTCGCACTCTGCCGCCGATAAGGGCTCGTGGGCGCGCAACGGCTCGCTCCGTCCGCGCAGGACAAGATCGCCGATCACTCGCCCCCTGAATTCCTGTGCCTCGCTCGCGATGGCGTCGCTGACACAGATCCGTGTGCCCAGTGCCTTGTTTGCGGCTTCGAGACGCGCAGCGGTATTGATGGTGTCTCCATAGGCCGTGTAGTCGAAGAAGCGATCGCCGCCGAAATTACCGACCAGCGCGGGGCCCGCGTGAACGCCTATGCGCGTGGTGCCGAAATCGACGCCCTTTTGCTTCCAGCGCTCGCGGAACGACTCGGCCCAACGATCGAGGTCCCGCGCGCATGCCACGGCGCGCGTCGCATAGTCGGCCTGGTCGCCTGGTGCATTGAAAAGGACCTGAATCGCATCGCCGATCACTTTGGCCACGGTTCCCTCGTGGTCGAAAACAACGCCGGTCAGCCCGCCGACATATTCGTTGAGCAACTCCGCCAGCACTTCCGTATCGGTGGTCTCGACCAGCGAGGTAAAGCTGGTGACATCGGTGAATATCACGGCGACGTCGCGCCAGCGCACCTGCATGCCGTCGCTACCATCTCCGACGACGAGGCGCTTGGCGAGCTCGGGAGAAAAATAGCGTGACAACGACGCGTGGGCGCGTTCCGCTTCCCCCTGGCGGCGGCGTGCCTCGCGTAAGACCTCAATGTGACAGAGAGTCTTTTGGATTGTCGTTTCCAGGTCCGTGAAATCGATTGGCTTAGTTACGAAATCAAACGCGCCACGATTCATCGCCGTCCGTATGTTGCACATATCGCCGTAAGCCGAGACAACGATAGCAAATTTCTTGTCCTCTCGTTCCTGTAGCTTAGCTAGCAACGAAAGACCGTCCATGCGCGGCATGTTGATGTCTAGGACCACAAGATCGACATGTGGATGCTGCTCGATCGATTCAAGCGCCTCGACACCGTCGCGCGCGAACACGAAGCTAATGAGTCGTTCGCGAATCTGTCTCCGGAATCTTTGGAGGACAAGCGTCTCCAGATCTGGCTCGTCATCGACCACGAGAACCGTAGCGGTCATGCCGCCTCTTCCAGTCTCGCCTCGATCACCTGACGGACCTGACCGAAGTCGATCGGCTTGGTCAATAGAGCTTGCGCACCGCGTTCCAGTGCCTCCTTGCGTGTGTCGGGATCTCCATAGGCCGTGATCATGATCACGGGAACGTCGGGCCGACGTGCACGCACCTCCGGCAGCATTTCGAGCCCGCTCATCCCGGGCATGTTGATGTCGGAGAGAATGAGAATAAGCGTTTGCTCGCCGCTATCAGAAATGCGGCTAAGAGCCTGCGCCGCCGAACCAGCGAAGTCCATTATAAAGCGCCGAGCGCGAAGATCGCGACGAAAGTTCTGGCGAAACAGGGCCTCAAGATCGGGCTCGTCGTCTACAACAAGAACCAATACAGTCATAGTTGTCTCCTTTTACTGCGAGAAAGACCGATGTTACGCGGCAGGATGATGGTGAACTCAGTGAATTCACTCGGCTCGCTCTCGACATCGATTGTGCCGCCATGTTGCTTCACAATGATGTCGTGGCTCATGGACAGCCCTAGGCCTGTCCCTTCGCCCGGCGGCTTAGTTGTGAAGAACGGATTGAACATCTTCTCTTTCACTTCGGGAGGAATACCTACGCCATTGTCTCGGATGCGGATTTCGACGTACTCCCCGCGATTGCGCGTGGCGACGCTGAGCGCCGGTTCAAACTCAGGGCCGCTGTCGCTACACCGCTCGGCCACAGCGTAGAAGCCGTTCGAAAAGAGGTTCAGCAGCACCCGTGTGATTTCCTGCGGAAACACATCGGCGACGCCGGTTTCCGAATCGAATTCGCGTCCGAGGGTCACGTTGAACTGCGGCTTCTCGGTCCGAGCTCCATGATAAGCAAGATTGAGGCTCTCCTCGACCAACGCATTTATGTCGGCATACCGGTGCTCGCCGCCGCCGCCACGCGAATGCAGGAGCATGTTCTTGACGGTCGAATCGGCGCGCTTGCCGTGCTGCACGATCTTGTGAAGGTTGTCCGTTAGAATTCCGCTCAGCTCGGCGAGCTCGTCGCGGATGCCATCCGGCAGCTTAACCGGCGCGAGAACTTCATTCAGCTCGCTCATCAGTTCGGCTGAGAGTGCCGCGAAATTATTGATGAAGTTGAGTGGGTTTTTAATCTCGTGCGCAATGCCGGCGGTGAGTTGACCGAGCGATATAAGCTTTTCCGTCTGCACTAGGCGGTCCTGTGCGGCGCGCAACTCGTCGAGAGACTTGGCGAGCTCCTTCGTGCGGGCCTGGAGCTGCTCGAACAGCCGCGCGTTCTCGATCGCAATCACGGCCTGGTCGGCGAATGTCTTAAGAAGGTTGATCTGGCTATCCGTGAACGCTCCGGGTTCGGCGCGCGAGACTCCGATCGTGCCTATCGCCATGCCTTTACGGAGCATGGGTACGACCACGATACTTCGATAACCCCTGGCACGCGCCATGTTCTTGATCGACGGATGGACCCCAGGTTCGGTCTCGATATCGGAGCGGAAAGCGATTGTCGACGTGAGCGCGACCCGGCTATGAATACTAGACGAGGTGAGCGGTGCAGGAAATGAGGTTCGGATCTCCTCGTCACCGACCTCGCTTCCCGCCGTACAAGTCGCCAGATGAAGCATATCATCGACGACACGAGTCACGAGCGCCGTTTGGCCGGCGAGCAGCCGCCGCGAGCTTTCAGAGATGACGTCGAACACCGGCTGCACATCCGTCGGTGAACTGGCAATGACATTGAGGATCCCTGCGGTGACGGTCTGCCGCTCCAAAGCTATCGCCAGCTCGCTTTGGAGGCGGTCGTTCTCGACTGCTCCCCGCTGCAGCTGCTGTTCAAGCTCGTCGAGCCTATGCCTCAAGTCAGCATCCATCATCGCTACCGGGTTCAGGGCCAGACTTCCTTCGCAACTACATGGCCTACTATCCATTCCGAGGATGAGCCAACAAGCCGGACGATCCCGGAGCTCCCGCCCGTCATGATGATCACCTTTTCACTTTGCATATTCAGCCTCCTCACAGGCATGATCGACGGTAGACGAGCGCGATGGGAGTAGTGCGAATGCAACAATGATCAGTGCGCTGGAAGGAAACACGCCTAATCCCCTGCTAACGGGACCACGGTTGCGGCAACGACACCTCTTGTTACGAATCCGTGCCGGCGACCAAACGAGCAATTCAGCGACGTTGAGCCGCGCGGCAACAGAGGATGGCATGCCGAAAAAAGGTCCGTCGCCGACAAGACAGCGTTGATGGTGCTGAGCAGGGACGGCGGCTTCGCTTCCAGGACGGACTGCTCGGCCGTGTCCGCTGAAACCGCCGATCTTGATAACAAGAGACCTATTGCAAGTACGGATATTTGCGGTCGCTCCGACTAAAAGTCGCTACTGCGCGGTCCAGCCACCGTCGACTGAGATCGCCGTTCCAGTGATCTGATCGGCGGCAGACGAACACAGGAACGCAACGGTGCCCCCAAGCTGTTCCGGAGAAACGAATTCGAGAGATGGCTGCTTCTCGGCCAGGAGTGTCCTGGCGGCTTCCGCCTGGTTAATACCCCTTTGCGCAGCGATGTCATCGATCTGCTTGTCGACCAGGGGCGTTCGTACCCAGCCTGGACAGACCGCGTTGCACGTGACCCCACTCCCTGCGGTCTCCAGGCCGACCACTTTGGTCAGACCGATCAGCCCGTGCTTGGCCGCGACGTAGGCAGCCTTGTGAGTTGAAGCAACGAGGCCGTGTGTGGAAGCGATGTTGATGATCCGCCCCCAGCGCTGCTTCTTCATCTGGGGCACCGCAGCGGCAATACCGTGGAACGCGGCCGACAGATTGATCGCCAGGATCGCATTCCACTTGGCGGTCGGGAATTCTTCTACCGGCGCAGTGAACTGAATGCCAGCATTGTTCACGAGGATGTCGAGCCGGCCGAATTTATCAACTGCCGCTGCGATCAGCCCGCGCACGGCATCCTCCTTCGACATATCTGCGCCATCGTAAAGCACGCGCACGCCATGCTCACGCTCGATCCCGCTGCGGATCGCCTCGATCTCGCTGGCTTCTCCGAAGCCGTTCAACATGATGTCGGCTCGGAGCTTGGCCAGCTCCCTGGCGACGCCAAGACCAATACCGCTAGTCGATCCGGTGACGATGGCTACTTTACCCTTCAACATGGGAATTCCTTTCGATGCTTTGAGAGTCAGGCTTGACGAGAGATCAGTCGCGGCGGTGGATGTCGTGGGTGACAATGCCGAGTTCGGGAGCCGGCGGGTCGAGCCGCCGCGGATCGGCCAGTGTGCGGCGGATATCCTCCAAACCGCTCTGCCAATGCGCCCGCATTGCGCTCAACCCGAATTCGTAATCCTTTGAATGGCGCTCGTAGATCTTGGATTGGTAGATCAGATGGATAATGTTGCAGGAGCGATGGCGAGCCATCTCCGCGATGACGCGAATTTCTGGATCCTGCTTTGCGCTATCGGGAAGCATTTCAAGCATCCGATGCAACGCTTGACGCATTTTCTGCATCCACAGCGCCTGATCTGTGATGGCGCGCGTGCGGCTGGAATACTGAATGTCTTTCTGGCGACTCGACACCTCCATCATATCGTTCGGCACGCGGCCACGCGCCGACCAGAGATCTACCTGGAAAGTCAGCGTGTCGCGCGGCTCGCTCGACAGGACCCGAGACAGAGGCGTGTTTGAGACGACGCCGCCGTCCCAATAGTGCTCGCCATCGACCTCGACCGCAGGGAAGCCCGGCGGCAGCGCCCCAGATGCCATGAAATGGTTCGGTCCAAGTCGGCGTTCAGCCGTGTCGAAGTAGGTCAAGTTTCCCGTGCGGACGTTAACCGCACCGACACTGACGCGCACCTCCCCTGCGTTCAGCCGGTCAAAGTCGACAAGCCGCTCCAGCGTCTGCCGCAATGGTGACGTATCGTAGAAGCTCGTCGCCGCGCTGCCCGGGAAGGGCGAAAGGAACGGCGGCGGGAAGCGTGGTTTAAAAAAGCCGGGTTGCCCCTGGAATAGGGCTCTCATCGCCGCAAGAGCATTGTGCGCCGAACGCAGATCGAAGGTGAAGGGCATCGCATTGGCGAGCCCCTCGCCGGCCGGCCACGCGACCGGTGCAGCGCAGATACTCTCCCAGAACTTGCGCAGCCGTTCGACCCGCTCGGCCTCGGGCGATCCGGCTATAATGGCGGCGTTGAGTGCGCCGATCGAGATGCCGGCCAAAAAATTGGGCCGTATGCCAGCTTCGTGCAGGCCCTCATAGACGCCAGCTTGATAGGCACCAAGCGCGCCACCTCCCTGCAGCACCAAGGCCACAACCTCGTATGGTAGCGACTTTGTCTGCTGCGGCACAGGATCGGTTTGTTCACGTATGACGTTTAGCATTTCTGAAACTCCGAGTATGAGAACTGGTCTCGATCAGCCAGCATTTGCCTCGATCAAGACGTCAGAGCCTGGGTCGGGGCGCAGTACTCCTTGGCCAGGCACCAAGTAGTCATGGACTACGCTGCCGAGCCCCAGGGTCAGGTCCGCAACGAGATGCTTGGCGGAGAGAACCTGAAGCACCGGCAGGTCGGCGATAGGCGCAAGGGCATGCGAGAACAGGTCCAGAGTGGCCGGCCCGGTCCACGCACCCTTCACGGTGATGTCTTCGAGGTAGAAACGCACCAGCTCGCAAATACGCGGCGTTCCATCGACATGCGGAATAATCTTGAGCAGGAAATTGGGAGCAGCGAGCTTTCTAGCTTCTGCTACCGTGTCGAGGGCGCGGTGCTTGTAGCCCATGGTGCCGGTCGCAACACGGACCGAGCCGTAGGTCAAGGTGCCGACCAGCGTGTCGATCTCGACTTCGAGCTTCGGCTGGGCTAGCTTTTTGGGAAAGCCCCACAGCTCGCGCCCGCCTGCGATCGGCGGATGATCGTTGAGGAACATCTGATGGGTGAAGCCGCCAAGCTGGCCCTTGTAAGATACGGGAATAACTTGGCCGCTCTCGGTGTAGTCACCGAAGCCCGTTGAATCAGGCATGCGGATGAACTCGTAGTTCACCACCGGTTCGGTCAGCTCCAGCGGCTCCGGCACCACACGGCGCAGCGCCTCGGGATCGGTTCGGTACTGAATGATGAAGTATTCGCGGTTGACAAAGCGGTAGGGGCCCGGAGGAAAGGCCGGACTGATCAGGGGCATCGCGAACGACGATGCGCGCACGGTCTCATTTTTCATTCGGTGAGCTCCAGGTTTGTCGATCATGAGCGACCGCGCTCGTCCGTGGAGCGCGATCTGATTATGCGAAGCGCTAGACCTCAGAGACATGCTCTGGATCGGCCGCTGCGAGCGCCGCGGCGCGCTCAGCGCGCGGCGGATAAATCCACACGGTGTTGATTTCGTGCTTGGTCTTCTTGGCCACGTCGCCGACCATCTCCACCTTTCGATCCCAGCCGCGCGTGAACAGCGCGCCCGCCGCGCCGAGATCGAGGCAAGTGACATAAGCCTTCTGGTGATATGGCTTCGTCGCCACACCGAGCAATTCGGCGGCGGCATTGTTGCC
>NZ_JABMCJ010000057.1 GCF_013359755.1 Tardiphaga robiniae
GCTGCTCGATCAGGGCCAGGCCGGCGACAACATCGGCGCTCTGCTGCGCGGCACCAAGCGTGAAGACGTCGAGCGCGGCCAGGTGCTGTGCAAGCCGGGTTCGGTGAAGCCGCACACCAAGTTCAAGGCCGAGGCTTACATTCTGACCAAGGAAGAGGGTGGCCGTCACACGCCGTTCTTCACCAACTACCGTCCGCAGTTCTACTTCCGCACCACCGACGTGACCGGTGTTGTGCATCTGCCGGAAGGCACCGAAATGGTGATGCCGGGCGACAACATCGCCATGGAAGTGCACCTGATCGTGCCGATCGCGATGGAAGAAAAGCTGCGCTTCGCCATCCGTGAAGGCGGCCGCACCGTCGGTGCAGGCGTGGTGGCCTCGATCATCGAATAATCGATACGGACGGCGGGCAGGGGACAGTTCCCTTGCCCCCCGCTTTGATTCCGGCGGGATTTGATTTCGGAGGGGGCGCTTCGCCTCTTGCAAATCAGGCGTCGCATATGCTTCAAACAGCGCGGAAATGACGGTGCGCCGTCTTCCTGTAGGGGTGTAGCTCAGTTGGTAGAGTACCGGTCTCCAAAACCGGTTGTCGTAGGTTCGAGCCCTACCGCCCCTGCCATTTTAAGCATTTGAAATATCAATAAATTCTGGCCTCGAGGTGCTTGTCAGGCGGGCCTCCGACTGCCGCTCAGCTGAAGTGCCGCTTTTGCGGCGCGGCCACCACGCGGTCGCGGCCGGTGTCCTTGGCTCTGTAGAGCGCGAGGTCGGCGCGCGCCAAAATGTCTTCCGGCGTATCATTGGGCCGGATGGCGCTGATCCCGGCGGATATCGTCAGAGTCAGATTCTGCGCAATCGCTGACCAGTTCAGTTCCGTGATCAGGCCGCGCAATCGATCAAGCGTCTGGATCGCAAGATCAATGTCGGTGTCCGGCAGGATCAGCAGAAACTCCTCGCCGCCCTGACGGCCGAACCTGTCGATGGTGCGGATATTGGCGAAGACCGAGATGGCAAAGGCGCGCAGCACTTCGTCGCCGACGGGATGACCGAAGCAGTCGTTGATCTTCTTGAAGTGATCGAGGTCGATGATCGCGATGCAGCAGGTTGTGGCGTTGCGCTGGGCCTTGGCGATCTCGTCGTTCAGGCACTTCATGATGTAGCGCCGGTTCAACGCGCCGGTGAGTTCGTCCAGTTGGGCGAGTTCCTCGATCCGCGCATTGGCGGCCGCGAGGTCGTTGCTGCGACGATACAGCAGTTCGCGCATCGAGCTGCCGTAGAGGCCGGCGCTGGCACAGCGGCCAAGTGCGCTGACGAAACAGGCCAGCGCCAGAGCGCGTTCTGTCGCGGTGGCCATGGGAATGCCGATCGGCTTGTCGGTCATCAGGAAAAGCAGTGCGAGGCCCAGCGTTGCGGTGGACCAGACAATGCCGGTCTGGCGCGCACTCATGCGCAGTGCGGCGAAGCCGAGCACGACGAAAATGATGGAGATGAAGTAGAAGCCGATCTGCGGCACGAGATAGATCGCGCCGATCTGGACGATGATGCTGACGATGGAGAGAGGGACCGTGAGGTACGGGTCCTTGAAACGGTCGTTGACCTGGATCTCCGAGAGATAGGCAGCAATGCCGACCACAGCGAGCCTGATGGCCAGATACACGACCCCCGTCGCCACGGTGGTCACGCCGATCATGGCGTAAAGCAGCAGGATCGCGGCATCGATCAGATAGCTCGACGCCTGCGCGATATAGGCGGTCCGGCGCCGCGCGATCCGCAATGCCGAATCCTTGCGGAGGTTTCTCGTGGAGGCGTCGGTTCCCTCGAACAGGGTGGTGATGCTGGTCATTCGCTGATGCCCGTTGCATTGCCGATCAAACAAGCAATCTGCCGATCAAAACATTTAGGTCTGCTAATACATCCACTTACTGGAGTACCTGGGTAGCTTCTCGCGTTTTAGTCTGGCCGCGGGGTTAATGGAATCTGACGATCCGCGGGGCAATTTGCTCAATAGGCTGATGGCCATGTCCGACATCGGCTTTGCCAATCATGCGCGATCGCGCTGCTCCCCGCGTTTCCGTTGCGCTGCGTCCCTGCGGCGTGCGGTCGCGGCGATGAACCTGGCTTGCCGCGCGCGCGACACACCCGTTGGGAATTCAGCCGGAAGTCGAGAATGAAATTACTTGTGACGTTCGTCGTGGGGGCCACGACGTTGCTGGTGTCGTCCTTTGGACATTTGTCATTGAGTCATGGCGCTCATGCCGCCGATCTGCTCTGGCAGGTGGAAAGTCCATTTCGCTTCTTCAAGAATGCCGCATCCTTCGCGATGTATGAGCGCGGCTATCCCGCTGCGCGCAACGAGATGGTGCTGCCGCCCGCCGATGTGGTGTGGCGCACCGAGCGGCGGCTGAACGATCCGGATTGCCGCGACATGACGAGCCCGACCAGTTGCGCCGACACCGCGCGGGCGCGCTACGATCGCTCGCGTCTCGGCTGGGCGTCGCAGACCATCGACGCCGTCTGCTACGACAGCCGGCAGGGCCGCTATCTCGCGAGTTGCGACCGGCGTTATTCGTGGGGCACGGCCAAGGAAGATTACGTGCTGCCGGATGCGCATACGGTGCTGATCCGGCTGTCGCCCGAGCGCATTGCCGAAGCCGGCGCATATGATTGCGTGTGGAGCTGGACGCCGCGGCGGCCGGGCAGCAGGACCGAGACCACAACGCAATCCTGCGCGACGCCGCTCAAGATCACGCGCCTGCCTTATGCCGTCGATCGCAGCCTGTCCGGTGCATCGGTCCAGGTCAAATTGCCCGACGGTCGCGTGTTGAGCGACCCGCAGGTCGTCGTCGAGGATCTGTTCATCGTGGCGCTCGGCGATTCTTTTGCCTCGGGCGAAAGCAATCCGGACGTTCCGGTGACATTCAGCGCCGTCCGCGAGATGGTCTACGATCCCACCCTGATGCGTGAGGAGATGGCGACACGCAGCACCGCCAAGTCGCTGCAGAAATTGACCCCCGCTGCACCGGCAGGAAGTTTCGACTACAAAAACCTGCCGCGGCGCAAGCTCGCCGACGAGGAGCAGGAGCTCTATTTCCCGCTCGCTTCGGCCCAGTTCGACAAGGCATTCAACGCTGCCAATCCGCGCTGGCTCAGCCCCGATTGCCACCGCTCGCAATACGGCTATCCGTTTCGCGTCGGGCTGCAGCTCAGTCTGGAAAATCCGCACCGGTCGATCACGCTGGTCAGCCTTGCCTGTACCGGCTCCGAGGTGACCGAAGGTCTGTTCCTCGAGAAGAAGGCGCGCGAGGGGGCCGGCAACGCGATGGTGCGTTCCCAGCTCGATCAACTCGCCGATCTGATCTGCAAAAGCCCCGCGGGTCGCACGCAGCGTGCGACCTACAATCTGCCGACCTATGCCAGCGGCAGCGTGCAGGTCGCCAATATGCCGGTGACAAAATCCTGGTGTGCGCCGTCCGAGCGCAAGCGGCCGATCGACACACTGCTGCTGTCGATCGGCGGCAACGATGTCGGCTTCTCGCCGCTGATGGTCTATGCGATGACCGAGTCCGCCGGCGATCTGGCACCGATCGCGAACCTGCTCGGCAAGCAGATCCGGTTCTCGCCTGATGTGTCGCGCGCTTACATGGAGCAGCTCGACGAGCGCATGGTGGCGCTCCGCGATGCCTTGCGCGACGGCTTTGGCGTGGCGCCCGCAAAGGTGTTGCAGACGGCTTACGAGCCGATCCAGTTCGACGAGACAGGAGCCTTGTGCGGCGCGCAGCCGACGCTCGGCCTCGACGTCCACAAGAAGCTGGTGCTGTCGCGCGAACGGCTGGCCGAGACGGTGAGCTTTCTGAACGATTTCTTCGCCCGGACCGCCTGCATCACCAACGGGCGGGGCGGGGGCTGCCCGGCGCTGGCCACCGGCGCTGGAACCGGCTTCCAGCTCATCACCGATCACCAGAGCGAATTCGCCAAACGCGGGCTCTGTGCGCGCGATCCGAAGCGGCCGCAGGCGGACGGCGAGGCGATGGCGATGCCGCGGCGCTGGATCGGCAAGGAGGAGTTTACGCCGTATTCCCCGGCGGCCTATCTGCCCTATGCGTCCCGCTGGCGCCTGTTCCGGACTCCCAATGACGCGTTTCTGACCGCAAACGTCCATTCGCCGGGCTTTACCCAGTTCGACATCCTGCAGCCGGTCTATGCGGCCATGTATAGCGGCGCGGTGCACCCGACCGCGGAGGGCCACGCCATCGTCGCCGATCATGTCGTCCGGCACGTCCGTGCGGCGGTCGGCAAACCGTCGCCGGGGGTGGGCGGACGCTGATCCAGGTGGTATCCGGTGGCGGGAAGGGTTCCCGCCGGTCCGGCCCGGATACCTTGACCTTTGGTCCGGTCCGAAGTAGGAAGCTGCACTCGCTGTCGGCCCGGTGACCGGATATCCGACGCGGCAAATCCCCGAACGAACGAGCCCGCTTGGCGGCTCATCCTTGAATAAAGGGTTGGGCGCAAGAGGGCTGTTCGGATTCTGAAACCAATTCAATCGTCTCACGACGGATGCGGATCACATAACGATGGCGTTCAGCCCGTTCAAATTCCTGCAGGAAGTGCGCACCGAGACCAACAAGGTCACGTGGCCCTCGCGACGCGAGACGACCATCACGACCATCATGGTTTTCGTCATGGTGGCGCTGTCGTCGATCTTCTTTTTTGCGGCGGATCAGGTCATCCGCTACCTCGTCGCCTTTTTGCTCACGATGCACTGACGGAACAGAATTATGAGCATGCGCTGGTACATCGTTCACGCCTATTCGAATTTCGAAAAGAAGGTGATGGAGTCGATCAAGGAACAGGCCAAGCAGCGTGGCCTGGAAGACCTGTTCGAACAGATCCTGGTTCCGGTCGAGAAGGTCACCGAAATACGTCGCGGTCGCAAGATGGACGCCGAGCGCAAGTTCTTCCCGGGCTACGTGCTGGTGAAGATGCAGCTCACCGACGAAGCGTTTCATCTGATCAAGAACACCCCGAAGGTCACGGGCTTCCTCGGCGCGGAAAACAAGCCGATGCCGATTTCGGAAGCCGAAGCGATGCGCATTCTGCACCAGGTGCAGGAAGGCGTGGAGCGCCCGAAGGCGTCGGTGTCGTTCGAGATCGGCGAGAACGTGAAGGTGGCCGATGGTCCGTTCGCGTCGTTCTCCGGCGTCGTCGAGGAAATCGACGAAGCACGCTCGCGCGTGAAGGTCGCAGTGTCGATCTTCGGCCGCGCCACGCCGGTCGAACTGGAATTCGGTCAGGTCGAAAAGGTCTGATCGCAATAGCGTGAGGTTCGCCTCGCGTTTCTAAGGCCGTGGGAGGAAGAGGGCGGTTGCCAACCGCTTGTCGACCGAACCACGAAACCTGAAACAGCCGGTCGATGACCGGCACAACAGGAGTGACACATGGCAAAGAAAGTGACCGGATACCTGAAGCTTCAGGTGCCGGCCGGTGCGGCGAACCCTTCGCCCCCGATCGGTCCCGCGCTTGGTCAGCGCGGTTTGAACATCATGGAATTCTGCAAAGCGTTTAACGCGCAGACGCAGAAGGAAGAAAAGAACACCCCAATCCCGGTGGTGATCACGATCTACGCCGATCGTTCGTTCACCTTCGCCCTCAAGACCCCCCCGATGTCCTTCTTCATCAAGAAGGCCGCCAAGCTCACCTCCGGCTCCAAGCTGCCGGGTCGTGACAAGGCCGGCGCGGTGACCAAAGCGCAGGTGCGCGAGATCGCCGAAGCGAAGATGAAGGATCTGAATTGCGACACCATTGAATCAGCCATGAAGATGGTTGAGGGCTCTGCCCGTTCGATGGGTGTCGAGGTCGCGGGGTAAACGGTCATGGCAATTGGAAAACGTTTGAAGAAGGCCCGTGAGGGCATCGACCGCGAGAAGCTCTATCCGGTCGCCGAGGCCATCAAGATGGTCAAGGAACGCGCCAAGTCGAAGTTCGATGAGACCATCGAAATTTCGCTGAACCTCGGCGTCGATCCGCGTCATGCCGACCAGATGGTCCGTGGCGTCGTCACCCTGCCGAACGGCACCGGCCGCACCCTGCGCGTCGGCGTGTTCGCCCGTGGCCCGAAGGCTGAAGAAGCCAAGGCTGCCGGTGCAGACGTCGTCGGTGCAGAAGACCTGTTCGAGAAGGTCCAGGCCGGTCAGATCGATTTCGATCGCTGTATCGCAACCCCCGACATGATGCCGCTGGTCGGTCGCCTTGGTAAGGTGCTCGGTCCGCGCGGCATGATGCCGAACCCGAAGATCGGCACCGTGACCATGGACGTCACCGGCGCAGTCAAGGGTGCCAAGGGTGGTTCGGTCGAGTTCCGCGTCGAGAAGGCCGGCATCGTGCAGGCTGGTATCGGCAAGGCATCTTTCTCGGAAGAGAAGCTCGTCGAAAACATCAAGGCTCTGGTCGACGCCGTCTCCAAGGCGAAGCCGGCTGGCGCCAAGGGCACCTATCTGCAGCGCGTTGCTGTGTCTTCGACCATGGGCCCCGGCGTCAAGGTTGAGACGGGCACCGTGCTCGGCTAAGCCGGAACAAGGCTTGCAAGAAACCAGGGCGGAATCGGGCAACCGGTTCCGCCCTTTCTTTTGTCTTCCGCTCTTTGACCCAGCAGGAATGTCACGATGGCCGAGAAGGTTCTGATCTATTCGCGTTTCCCGAAGTCCCAGATGGTGCGTATCGGCGAGCACTTCGACCTACTAGACGCTGCAGGCAAGCCACCGCTGCAGACCTTTTCCGCTGACCAACTGAAAGACGTGCGCGCGCTGATCACCGCGGGCGGTCAGGTGCTCAAGGCAGACGTGATGGACATGATGCCGGCGCTCGGCGCCATCATCTGCTACGGCACCGGCTATGACGGCGTCGACTTCAAGGCCGCAGCCGAACGCAAGATCGTGGTCGGCAACAGCCCCGGCGCAAATGCGGCTTCGGTGGCCGACCTCGCGCTGACCCTCATGCTTGCGGTGACGCGGCGTCTGCTGCCGGCGGATCAGTATCTGCGCGAAGGCGGCTGGTCCTCCGCAAAGCCGTCGCCGCTGATGTCGCCGCAGCCCGGCAATCCCGGCCGCAGAGTGGGCGTCTATGGCATGGGCGAGATCGGCCGCAAGATCGCATCGCGTGTCGCCGCCTTCGAATGCGACGTTGCCTATCACAGCCGCAGCAAGCATGACGTGCCGTATCGCTACGAGCCAAGCCTCGAAGCGCTGGTCGAATGGTGCGACGTGCTGATGATCGCCGTGCGGGCAGGGGCCGATACCAACCGCATCATCGATGCCGCGATGCTGAAGAAGCTCGGCGCCAATGGTGTCGTCGTGAACATCTCGCGCGGCTCGGTGATCGATCAGGCGGCACTCACGGCTGCGCTGACCGACAAGACCATCGCTGGCGCCGGCCTCGACGTGTTCGAGAAGGAGCCCCACGCGCCCGACGCACTCACGGCTTTGCCGAATGTTGTGCTGACGCCGCATATCGGTGGTCACACACTCGACTCGCACACGGCGATGCAGGACTGCGTCATTGCCAATCTCGACGCGTTTTACGCGGGCAAGGGGCTACCCTACGCGGTGGCGGTCTAGGGCGGCCGCTATTCGACGATCTGGAAGCTGGTGAACAGATCAACCACGCTCTGAGGCGCGTTGTGGTTGAAGAACAGCTTCAGATTCCGGTCAGTCTCCGCGGCAACAGACGCGCTGCGGGGAAAGAGGTCGGTTTCATACGCGATGAGCGCGGCTTCAACATTTTCCGGATTGGCGGCAAGTGCCCGTCCGAGTTCGGCGCCGTCATACATTGCGAGATTGGCGCCTTCGCCGGCGAATGGTGACATCAGGTGCGCCGCATCGCCGAGCAGTGTTACCCCCGGTACGCGCTCCCATCGGTGTTCGATCGGCAGCGCATAGATCGGGCGCAGGACAGGGGCGACCTCGCTGTCGGCGATCAGCGCTGTCAGTTCCGGAGCCCAGTCGGCGAATTCCGCGGCGATGCGGGCGAGGGCACTCGTCCGGTCCGAGAAATCGATGCGGGCAATCCAGTCCTCCGGCCTGTTCAGGGCCACGTAGCCTTGCAGTGTTCCATCGGCGTGTCGGTGCGCAAAGATTCCCTGGCCCGGCGCAATCGCCATCAATGTGCCGCCGCCAACCGCTTCCGCGCTGGCCCTGTGACGGGTGTCGGCGTCGAAAAGAAACGTCTCGATGAATGACGTGCCGACATAGACAGGCTTCGCTGTTGAAAGGAGCGGGCGAACGCGTGACCACGCGCCGTCGGCACCTATGAGGAGATCGGTTGATACCGTTGAGCCATGGGAGAACGTCAATGCGTGCCGCCCGCCGCCGAGTGGAGACACGGATGTGAGCTTGTGTCCCCAACGGATCGTGTCGGCGGGCAGAGAATCAAGCAGAAGTCGACGCAGTTCTCCGCGATCCACCTCGGGTCGACTGCCGTTGCCCATGTCGGGCCTGTCAAACAGCAGCTTGCCGTCCTTGTCGCGTATGCGCTTGGCATCGGCACCGACGATGACGATGTCGCGGAAAGCTTCGAACAATCCCGCAGCCTTGAGTGCGAGCTGCCCGTTATATTCGTGAATATCGAGCAGGCCTCCTTGTGCCCGTGAGTCGGCCGCGGCTTCAGCTTCATAGATCGTCGCTGCGATACCGTGAACATGGAGCACGCGGGCAAGCGTCAGGCCGCCGAGCCCCGCGCCGACAATCGCCACATGAGTATTCATTTCGCCACCTTCGCAGTCGCAGGCTGTCCCGGGAGATTCCCCAAGACCTAGAATGGAACGTCATTCCATTCTATTGGAACGTCGTTCCATTTATGTCAAGGTGGGGACATGGCCAAGAAAACTCGCAGTAGCCCACGACGCGAAGACTCACTCTCCCGGGATCGCATCATCGAAGCGTCGGTCGCGATCCTGGACGGCAGCGGGGAAGATGGTCTGACATTCCGCGCCCTGTCGGAGCGGCTCGCCACTGGTCCCGGGGCTATTTATTGGCACGTGCCCAATAAGGGCGATCTGCTGACTGCCGCCTGCGACGCCATCATCGCCCGCGCGATGAACGCGCCCCTGGTCGGCGCGACGCCTCAGGCCATCATTCGCACCCTCGCGCTGGGCATGTTCGACGCGATCGACGCGCATCCGTGGGTTGGGTCGGCGCTCACACGCGCTCCCGGGCAGTTGCCCATGGTGCGAATACTCGAACGCATCGGCCGGCAGGTGAGCGCCCTTGGCGTGCCTGACGAGGAACAGTGGGCGACGGTGGGTGCGTTGCTGAACTACATCCTCGGCGTCGGTGCGCAGAACGCAGCCAACGGGCAGCTCGGCCGGATGCGAGGAATCGACAGGTCTGACTTTCTGGACGCGGTGGCGACCTCCTGGTCTCAGCTCGATCCGAACGCGTATGCGTTCACCCGCAGCATGGCTGCACATTTGCGGGGGCACGATGACCGCAACGACTTTATCGCCGGAATCGATCTTATCCTGAGCGGCATCGAAGCGTCGCGGCGCCTCTGAAAAGCTGACGACTGGTCTGAAGGGCCGTTTCGCAAGAACCAATTTCGTTCCCGCGCGGTACAAAAATAATTGAATGGGTTATTCCGCAATGCGGATGTAGATGTCGGCTGTTTAGAACAACTCGAATGTAGGCGTACATTCGACGACATAGGACATCAGCGATGGCTGCGTTCACTCTCAAGATCAACGGTCAGGCCCGTGAGGTCGACGTCGATCCCAACACACCTCTGCTCTGGGCAATTCGAGATGGGGCCGGTCTCACCGGCACCAAATATGGCTGCGGGGTCGCGCAATGCGGCGCCTGCACGGTCTATGTGGACGGCCAGACCGTCCGCTCGTGTTCAATGCCCGTCTCGGCCATCGGCACCAGCGAAATCACCACCATCGAAGGGCTCGACTCCAAGGAAGCCAAGGCAGTGCAGGCTGCCTGGGTCGCGCTTGACGTGCCGCAATGTGGCTACTGTCAATCCGGCCAGGTCATGAGCGCCACCGCGCTGCTTAGCGTCAATCCGACCCCCACCGACAACGATATCGATCTGGCGATGAACGGCAACATCTGCCGCTGCGCCACCTATGTCCGCATCCGCGCCGCCATTCATGGCGCCGCCAAATCGCTGGAGGGTTGAGCCATGACCGTTCATGACACCAAACTCTCCCGTCGTACGCTGCTCAAGGGCAGCGCTGGCCTCGTGCTCGGCGCCTATGTTGCGCGCGCCGACAAGCTGTTTGCGCAGGCGGCGGCAAAGCCGTCGGTCAATATCGCGCCGAACACCTTCCTGATCATCAAGCCCGACAGCACCGTCACGGTGCTGTGCAAGGGCATCGAATTCGGGCAGGGGCCGTTCACCGGCATGGCGACTTTGGTCGCCGAAGAACTCGACGCAGACTGGGCGCAGATGCGTGCCGATCACGCGCCGTCAAATCCGCAGCTCTACAAGAATCTGGCGTTCGGCATGCAGGGCACCGGTGGCTCGACCGCCATCGCCAATTCCTACATCCAGATGCGACAGGTCGGCGCCGCCGCGCGCCAGATGCTGGTCGCGGCTGCGGCCGATGCGTGGCAGGTGCCGGCGGGGGAGATTACTGTCGATAACGGTGTGATCAAGCACGCGTCAGGCCATGAAGGTCGCTTCGGCGAATTCGCCGACAAGGCGATGGCCATGCCGGTGCCTGCCGATCCGAAACTGAAGGATCCGTCGCAGTTCAGGTTGATCGGCAAGGAAGGCGTCGTGAAACGCCTCGACAGCGCCGACAAGACCAATGGCAAGGCCTTCTACACGCTCGATATCAACGAACCGGACATGCTCACGGTGGTCGTGGCGCGTTCGCCGAAATTCGGCGGCAAGGTCGCGTCCTTCGATGCGACGGCTGCGAAAGCCGTGGCGGGTGTTGTCGACGTCAAGCAGGTGTCGAATGGCGTCGCTGTCTACGCCAAGGGTTTCTGGCCCGCGAAGATGGGCCGTGAAGCGCTGAAGATCACCTGGGACGACAGCAAGGCGGAGAAGCGTGGCAGTGCGGAACTGCTGCAGCAATTCCGCGGGCTGTCGAAGACGGCCGGCAAACTCGTGAAGGCCGAGGGCAAGTTCGAAGAGTCGATGGCCAAAGGTGGCCGCGTGATCGAGGTCGAATACGTCTTCCCGTATCTGGCCCATGCCGCGATGGAGCCGCTCAACGCCTATCTGAAATGGGACGGCGACACCGCCTATGCGCGCTACGGCTGCCAGTTTCCGACGCCTGACCATATGGCAATCTCCAAGGTGCTCGGGCTGCCGATCGAGAAGGTCAAGATCGACGTTCTTCTTGCCGGCGGCAGCTTTGGCCGCCGCGCCCAGCAGAGCACGCATCAGGCCATCGAGCTCGCCGAAGTCGCGAAAGCGATCGGACCGGGCAAGCCGGTCAAGCTGGTGTGGACGCGCGAGGACGATATGCGCGGCGGCTACTATCGGCCGTATTGCATCCACCGTATGCGTGGTGCGGTGCGCGACGGCAAGATCGAAGCCTGGAGCGACACCATCGTCAGCCAGTCGATCATGAAGGGCTCCTTCTTCGAGTCCATGATGTTCAAGGACGGCCTCGACCCGACGTCCTATGAAGGCTCGAACGAAATCCCGTACGACGTCGAGAACTTCCGCTGCGACATGCATCAGGTTGATGTCGGCGTGCCCGTGTTGTGGTGGCGCTCGGTGGGCCACACCCACACTGGTTATGTCGTCGAAGCCTTTGTCGATGAACTGCTCGAGGCCGCCGGGAAGGATCCGATCGAAGGTCGGCTTGAACTCCTGAGCAAGAAGCCGCGCCACGCAGGGGCTCTCAAGGCTGTCGCCGAACTCGCCGACTGGAAGAACTACAAGGTGCCGGCAGGCCGCGCGCGCGGCGTTGCGGTGGTCGAGAGCTTCAACACCTTCGTCGCTCAGGTCGTCGAACTGTCCATGACCGACGATGGTCCGAAGGTGCACAAGGTGTGGTGCGCGGTGGATTGCGGCGTCGCCGTGAACCCCGACATCATCCGCGCGCAGATGGAAGGTGGCATCGGCTTCGGCCTCGGTCACATCCTCTATGCGGAACAGACGCTGGATGCCGGCGCGCCGGTGTCCGGCAATTTCGACACCTATCGTTCGCTGCGCATCAACGAGATGCCGGAGATCGAAGTGGTCATCGTGAAATCGACCGAGAAGCCATCGGGCGTCGGCGAACCGGGCGTGCCTCCGCTCGGGCCTGCCGTTGCCAACGCGCTGGCGAAACTCGGAGTGGGAAGACCGCGGCAGTTGCCGATCGTACCAGGAGCCTCAGCATGAGCTTGTTTAAGAACTCGATGTTGGCGCTGGTCGCCGGCGGTCTCGCGGCGGGTCTCCTCGCATTCGCGGAGCCGAGCTTCCAGGAGGCCGATGCAGCGGTCAGCAATCCGACCAAGCTGCAGTCGGTCTCGGCCTTCGCCAAGATCAAGAACAAGAACGAGCGTGCGGTGGCGCTGTTTACGGAGGCCGGCAAGGTCATCCAGTCGCCGCGCTGCATGAACTGCCATCCGGCCACCGAACGCCCGACCCAGACCGACCGCATGCGGCCGCATATTCCGCTGGTCGTGCGCGGCGAGGGCGGTGTCGGCGCGGCCGGTGGTCTCGCTTGCGCCACCTGCCACCACGAGAACAATTTCGATGCCGCCAACGTCCCCGGCAATCCGAAGTGGGCGCTGGCGCCCATCGAGATGGCCTGGCAGGGCAAGACGCTTGGCCAGATCTGCACCCAGATCAAGGACAAGGAGCGCAATGGCGGCAAGGACATGGCCGCGCTTGTGAAGCACATGGCTGAAGACGAGCTGGTCGGCTGGGGCTGGCATCCCGGCGGCAACCGGACCCCGGCGCCGGGTACCCAGAAGCAGTTCGGTGAATTGATTAAGGCCTGGGCCGATGCCGGAGCGGCCTGCCCGAAGGGGTAGTTCGCGGAGAGTGACGAGGGGTGCCGTAGCTGATGCACGGCAGCCCGCTCCCGTGACACGTTGCCTTGGGACGCAATTGCGACCCGGCATGAACCCGACTATGCTACCTTAGGTCGGCAGTGCCAGGGCCTGGCGGCAAAGCGCGGGATCTCGGGTGGCTGGTTGGCGCATCAAGGCAATCGTCACGGTCGGCGCGTCTGCCGCCCTGCTTGTGGTGGCCTGGAGCGGCCTGGCATGGTTTTCCGGCATGCCGCCGTCGGTCCTTGTCGCACGTATCCTGTACGACGATGTGCCTCGTATTGAAATTCCGCTGCAACTCAATCCCTCGGCACCGGTCGCCTTCGCTGCTCGCATTCTAGAAAAGCGCAATTACTGGCTCAACCTGCGTATCTACTTCGAGGGGGTAGAGCAGCGAAAGCAGGTTTCGGATGTAGTGGGTGACGCGCGGTCAGTGCCGGTCCATGTACCGGGGCCGTCGGAGGTGGCGACGGAAGTTCATGTAGTGATCCGGGATCAAGAGCGCCGTGTGGTTCACGAACGAACCGTTCGAAGCGTCGGCCGAAGTGATACGGCGGGCGACAGTCTGGGTCGGAGGCTCGATGAGTTTGTTCTCGACACGGGCCGATACGACATCAGTATCACCCCGGCGGAAGGTGTCGCCGAGTTCAGGCCGTTTCGCACAACCATCGAACTGACCTATCATCCGAAGACTACGGCAGATCGGTGATTCTCGTCGCCTGAGGGAAGCGAAAGCGGCTGCAGGGCGGGCGCGCTTCGCGTTGCCCACCTATGGACCTGCAAAAATGTTGTCCGGGCGCGGGCTGGGACGCATAATCGTTGTCAGAGCGATTGCGACGAAGGGCTGGAACCACAGCGTTTCAGCCAAATCTAGGGCGGGTATGGGTCCCGGCGTTTGCCGAGATGGCATAGGGCAAATATGCCCCCTTGCAGAAAAGATGCCACATCGGCATTTCGCGCTTGGCAACACGAAAAAGACTCGTTAAACAACCGTTTCCGGGCGTGCTGGCTGGTAGCTGGCGCGTCTGTGTTCGCACTCCGACAACCCACATCGCAGGAGACTTTTCCTTTCAGGCTGTCCATACGGATCGCTCGACGGGGATGGGACGCGCGACGCGGATTTGAGGAAGGCGGGCAGGGGTCACCAATAGGCCGGATGATGGCTTATCGATGATCCTGAATCCTGTCCGAGACTGCTGGCGCCTTAGATAAACGCAAGTTTCATCAACGGCTTAATCGTAAAACTTGATGCAGCCAGCATAGACGGGTGAAGACTGGATTTCGCCCATGTCGTTTTGTGCGACATGACGCGTATTTGGTTCGAACCTCGACACCCCGCGCCAGCGCTGGTTCGCCAGGACGGTTCGGGAGGGCAGGCTATCATATCGTCTCGCCCGACGTGTCTTTAGACCACGTGTTTTAACGAGCATGTGTCTCGAGGTCAGGTTCAGGTGGGACGGTGGGTGTAACCCGGCGGTCCTATCTCGATAGAGGCCGCCAACCGGAGAGAGCTTGCTGTGGAAAGAGCGGCTAAAAAGGACGCGGTCGACGCGCTGAACGGGGTCTTCAAGACCACCAGCGTTGCGGTCGTCGCCCATTATTCCGGCCTCACCGTTGCCCAGATGCAGAACCTGCGTTCGCAGATGAAGCTGGCTGGCGCCTCGGTGAAGGTCTCGAAGAACCGTCTCGCCAAAATTGCTCTTGAAGGCACGGATGTTGCTGCCATCGGTTCCCTGTTGAAGGGCCCGACTGTGATCGCCACTTCGGACGATCCGGTAGCTGCACCGAAGGTTGCCGTCGAATTTGCCAAGGCGAACGAGAAGTTCGTCATCCTTGGCGGCTCGATGGGTAAAACCGTCCTGAACGTCGACAGCGTCAAGGCCTTGGCCGCGCTGCCCTCGCTCGACGAACTGCGCGCGAAGATCCTCGGCCTCCTTGTGGCGCCGGCGACCAAGATCGCTCAGCTCTCGACAGCTCCCGCGGCGAAGCTCGCGCGTGTTGTTCAGGCCTATGCCTCAAAGAGCGAAGCGGCCTGACGCCCTTCGCATTCAAACCCTGGTTCGAACCAAATACGCTTAAGGAAATAGACAATGGCTGACCTACAGAAAATCGTTGACGATCTCTCGAGCCTGACCGTGCTCGAAGCTGCCGACCTCGCCAAGATGCTCGAAGAGAAGTGGGGCGTTTCGGCTGCTGCTGCTGTTGCAGTTGCTGGTCCGGCTGCTGGCGGCGGCGGTGCTGCTGCTGCTGAAGAAAAGACCGAGTTCACTGTCGTTCTGGCTTCGGCCGGCGACAAGAAGATCGAAGTCATCAAGGAAGTCCGTGCGATCACGGGTCTTGGCCTCAAGGAAGCCAAGGACCTGGTCGAAGGCGCTCCGAAGCCCGTCAAGGAAGGCGTTGCCAAGGACGAAGCCGAGAAGATCAAGGGTCAGCTCGAGAAGGCTGGCGCGAAGGTCGAACTCAAGTAAGACCCTTTATGGGTTCCATCTGGAGGGCGGCCATTTGGTCGCCCTCTGGGCCGGAACTCGATGGACTACACAGGAATGTGTGGGGATGCGCTGGGAACCACCCTCGAATCTCCATGATTGCCATCCCATATCGGGACGGCAGCACGAAAAACACGGTCTGACAGCGGAAACGGCGACGTTTCCGGTTAAGCCGTTGGGAGATGGGCAATTTTCGGGCTTTTCGGTCCGTAGCTAGACGGTTTGGACGGGCGAGATGCAGTCGGGCATCGCGCACGTCGTTTTGCGTTCTGCGATTCAAATGCTCGGGGGAGGGATTTTGTTCCTCACATTGGGCGCTGAATTCGGAACGTTCTTGGAAATTCAACCCGGAGGCGATGGCAGTCGCGCTCTGGAAGGTTCGCCCCTTTCGGGCGACGCAATGAGAGGCCACGATGGGTCAGCAGACGTTCACAGGTCGCAAGCGCGTTCGCAAGTTCTTCGGTCATATTAAAGAAGTCGCAGAGATGCCGAACCTCATCGAGGTTCAGAAGGCGTCCTACGACCAGTTCCTGATGGTCGATGAGCCGACCGGCGGTCGCCTCGACGAAGGTCTGCAGGCTGTTTTCCGTTCGGTGTTTCCGATCTCGGATTTCTCGGGCACCTCGATGCTGGAATTCGTGCGCTACGAATTCGAGCCGCCGAAATATGACGTCGATGAGTGCCGCCAGCGCGGCATGACCTATGCTGCGCCGCTGAAGGTGACGCTGCGCCTGATCGTGTTCGATATTGACGAAGAAACCGGCGCCAAGTCCGTCAAGGACATCAAGGAGCAGGACGTCTACATGGGCGATATCCCGCTCATGACCATGAACGGCACCTTCGTCGTCAACGGCACCGAGCGCGTCATCGTCTCGCAGATGCATCGTTCGCCGGGCGTGTTCTTCGACCACGACAAGGGCAAGACCCATTCGTCGGGCAAGCTGCTGTTCGCTGCCCGCGTGATCCCGTATCGCGGTTCCTGGCTGGACATCGAGTTCGACGCCAAGGACATCGTGTTCGCGCGTATCGACCGTCGCCGCAAGATTCCGGTGACGTCGCTGATGTTCGCGCTGGGTCTGGACGGCGAAGAGATTCTCTCGACGTTCTACAAGAAGATCCAGTTCAAGAAGATCAAGGAAGGCTGGCGCGTTCCGTTCGACGCCACCCGTTTCCGTGGCTACTCCACCGTCAACGACCTGATCGATGCCGACACCGGCAAGGTCGTGCTCGAAGCCGGCAAGAAGCTCACCGTGCGCGCTGCCCGTCAGCTCGCCGAGAAGGGCCTCAAGGCGCTGCGTCTGACCGACGAAGAGTTGGTCGGCAACTATCTCGCCGAGGACCTCGTCAACGTGAAGACCGGTGAAATCTACGCCGAAGCCGGCGAGGAAATCACCGAGAAGTCGCTGAAGGCGCTGAACGAGGAGGGTTACAAGGAACTCCCGCTGCTCGACATCGACCACGTCAATATCGGTGCCTATATCCGCAACACGCTCTCGGCAGACAAGAACCTGACGCGTGAAGACGCGCTGTTCGACATCTATCGCGTGATGCGTCCGGGCGAGCCGCCGACGCTCGAATCCGCGCAGAACATGTTCCAGTCGCTGTTCTTCGACAGTGAGCGCTACGACCTCTCGGCCGTTGGCCGCGTGAAGATGAACATGCGCCTCGAACTCGACGCGCCGGACACTCATCGCACGCTGCGCAAGGAAGACATCCTCGCCGTCATCAAGACGCTGGTGGACCTGCGCGACGGCAAGGGCGAAATCGACGACATCGACCATCTCGGCAACCGCCGTGTGCGTTCGGTCGGCGAGCTGATGGAAAATCAGTATCGCGTCGGCCTGCTGCGCATGGAGCGCGCCATCAAGGAACGTATGTCGTCCGTCGACATCGACACCGTGATGCCGCAGGACCTGATCAACGCGAAGCCCGCGGCTGCCGCGGTGCGCGAGTTCTTCGGTTCGTCGCAGCTGTCGCAGTTCATGGACCAGACCAACCCGCTCTCGGAAATCACCCACAAGCGTCGTCTTTCGGCGCTTGGCCCCGGTGGTCTGACCCGCGAGCGCGCCGGCTTCGAAGTCCGCGACGTCCATCCGACCCACTACGGCCGTATCTGCCCGATCGAAACGCCGGAAGGCCCGAACATCGGTCTGATCAACTCGCTCGCCACCTTCGCGCGCGTCAACAAGTACGGCTTCGTCGAGACCCCTTACCGCAAGGTCAAGGACGGTCGCGTCACCGATGAGGTCGTGTACCTCAGCGCGATGGAAGAGGGCCGCTACTCGGTCGCGCAGGCGAACGTGTCGCTCGACGCCAAGGGCAAGTTCACCGAAGACATGATCATCTGCCGTCATGCCGGCGACGTGTTGCCGCTGCCGGCCGACAAGGTCGACTACATGGACGTGTCGCCGAAGCAGCTCGTTTCGGTCGCTGCGGCGCTGATCCCGTTCCTTGAGAACGACGACGCCAACCGCGCGCTGATGGGCTCGAACATGCAGCGTCAGGCCGTACCTCTGGTGCGCGCTGAAGCGCCGTTCGTCGGTACCGGCATGGAAGCCGTCGTGGCCCGCGACTCCGGTGCGGCGATCGCTGCCCGCCGTTCGGGTGTCATCGACCAGATCGACGCAACCCGTGTGGTTATCCGCGCCACCGAAGATCTCGATCCGACCAAGTCGGGCGTCGATATCTATCGCCTGATGAAGTACCAGCGTTCGAACCAGTCGACCTGTATCAACCAGCGTCCGCTGGTGAAGGTTGGCGACATCATTCGCAAGGGCGACATCATTGCCGACGGTCCGTCGACCGATCTCGGTGAACTCGCACTCGGCCGCAACGTGCTCGTCGCGTTCATGCCGTGGAATGGCTACAACTTCGAAGACTCGATCCTCCTCTCGGAGAGGATCGTGAAGGAAGACGTCTTCACCTCGATCCACATCGAGGAATTCGAAGTGATGGCCCGCGACACCAAGCTCGGCCCTGAGGAAATCACCCGCGACATTCCGAACGTGTCGGAAGAAGCGCTGAAGAACCTCGACGAAGCCGGCATCGTCTATATCGGCGCCGAAGTCCGCGCCGGCGACATCCTGGTCGGCAAGATCACGCCGAAGGGCGAAAGCCCGATGACGCCGGAAGAAAAGCTTCTGCGCGCCATCTTCGGTGAGAAGGCGTCGGACGTTCGCGATACCTCGCTCCGCGTGCCTCCGGGCGTGCAGGGCACGATCGTCGAAGTCCGCGTGTTCAACCGGCACGGCGTCGACAAGGACGAACGTGCTCTGGCGATCGAGCGGGAAGAAATCGAACGTCTCGCCAAGGACCGTGACGACGAACAGGCCATCCTGGATCGTAACGTCTACGGCCGTCTGGCTGATCTTCTGGAGAACAAGGTCGGTATCGCCGGTCCGAAGGGCTTCAAGAAGGACGGCAAGATCACGCGCGCCGTGCTCGATGAAAATCCGCGGTCGCAGTGGTGGATGTTCGCCACCGCAAACGACAAGCTGATGACCGAAATCGAAGCGATGCGGAAGCAGTACGACGAGTCGAAGAAGGGCCTTGAACAGCGCTTCCTCGACAAGGTCGAGAAGCTGCAGCGTGGCGACGAATTGCCGCCAGGCGTGATGAAGATGGTCAAGGTCTTCGTCGCGGTGAAGCGCAAGATTCAGCCCGGCGACAAGATGGCCGGACGTCACGGCAACAAGGGCGTGGTGTCGAAGATCGTTCCGATCGAAGACATGCCGTTCCTTGAAGACGGTACGCATGCGGACATCGTGCTGAACCCGCTCGGCGTGCCTTCGCGCATGAACGTCGGTCAGATCTTGGAGACGCATCTTGGCTGGGCCTGCGCAGGCATGGGCAAGAAGATCGGTCAGACCATCGACGCCTATTACCAGAAGCAGGATCTGAAGCCGCTGCGCGACACCCTGAAGAAGGTTTACGGCGAAGACGAAGTCATCAAGTCGCTGAATGACACCGAGCTGCTTGAACTGGCGCGTAACCTGAAGCCCGGCGTGCCGATTGCGACGCCGGTGTTCGACGGTGCGAAGGAAGCCGACATCGAAGAGATGTTGAAGATGGCTGGCTTCGACGCGTCCGGTCAGTCCACCGTCTATGACGGCCGGACCGGCGACCAGTTCGATCGCAAGGTGACCGTGGGCTACATCTACATGCTCAAGCTTCACCATCTCGTGGACGACAAGATCCACGCGCGTTCGATCGGTCCGTACTCGCTCGTCACGCAGCAGCCGCTGGGTGGTAAGGCGCAGTTCGGCGGTCAGCGCTTCGGTGAAATGGAAGTGTGGGCGCTCGAGGCTTACGGCGCGGCGTACACGCTCCAGGAAATGCTGACGGTGAAGTCGGACGACGTTGCGGGCCGTACCAAGGTCTACGAGGCGATCGTGCGCGGCGACGACACGTTCGAGGCCGGTATCCCGGAATCGTTCAACGTGCTGGTCAAGGAAATGCGCTCGCTCGGCCTCAACGTCGATCTGCACAATTCCAAGCTGCCGGGGCCGACCTCCGAAGCTGCCGAGTAAGAACAAGCGTTACGCCCGGCCTGATGGCCGGGCGTCCGCACCCAGCCGGGACGTGGGGCAGGGTGTGTGGCTCTAAAGAATTTCGAATTTGCTGCTGATGGCGATCGGCACGCGAGGAGAAGACGATGAACCAAGAAATTATGAATCTCTTCAATCCGACGACTCCGGCTCAGGTCTTCGACCAGATCCGGATCTCGATTGCGTCCCCGGAGAAGATTCTGTCGTGGTCCTACGGCGAGATCAAGAAGCCGGAAACCATCAATTACCGTACCTTCAAGCCCGAGCGCGACGGCCTGTTCTGCGCCCGTATCTTCGGGCCCATCAAGGATTACGAGTGCTTGTGCGGCAAGTACAAGCGCATGAAGTACAAGGGCATCATCTGCGAGAAGTGCTCGGTCGAAGTGACCTTGTCGCGCGTCAGACGCGAGCGCATGGGTCATATCGAACTGGCCGCTCCGGTTGCGCACATCTGGTTCCTGAAGTCGCTGCCGTCGCGCATCGGCCAGTTGCTGGACATGACGCTCAAGGATCTCGAGCGCATCCTGTATTTCGAATACTACGTCGTTCTCGAGCCGGGTCTCACCGCGCTCAAGGACCGTCAGCTGCTGTCTGAAGAAGAATATCTGAAGGCGCAGGACGAATACGGCCAGGACTCGTTCACCGCGATGATCGGTGCCGAGGCGATCCGTGAACTGTTGAAGGGTCTGGAGCTTGAGAAGCTCGACGAGCAGCTGCGCGTCGAGATGAAGGAGACCGAATCCGACATCAAGCACAAGAAGCTCGCCAAGCGCCTGAAGATCGTCGAGGCCTTCCGCTATTCCGGCAACAAGCCGGAATGGATGATCCTCACGGTGGTGCCGGTGATCCCGCCGGATCTGCGTCCGCTGGTGCCGCTCGATGGCGGCCGCTTCGCGACGTCGGATCTGAACGATCTGTATCGCCGCGTCATCAACCGTAACAACCGCTTGAAGCGTCTGATGGAGCTCCGCGCGCCGGACATCATCATCCGCAACGAAAAGCGCATGCTGCAGGAGGCCGTCGACGCACTGTTCGACAACGGCCGCCGTGGCCGTGTCATCACCGGCGCCAACAAGCGTCCGCTGAAGTCGCTGGCCGACATGCTGAAGGGCAAGCAGGGTCGTTTCCGTCAGAACCTGCTCGGCAAGCGCGTCGACTATTCGGGCCGTTCGGTCATCGTCGTCGGTCCGGAACTGCGTCTGCATCAGTGCGGCCTGCCGAAGAAGATGGCGCTCGAACTGTTCAAGCCGTTCATCTATTCGCGTCTCGACGCCAAGGGTCTGTCCACCACGGTGAAGCAGGCGAAGAAGCTCGTTGAAAAAGAACGTCCCGAGGTCTGGGACATTCTCGACGAGGTCATTCGCGAGCATCCCGTACTGCTGAACCGCGCGCCGACGCTGCATCGTCTGGGCATCCAGGCGTTCGAGCCGGTGTTGATCGAAGGCAAGGCGATCCAGCTGCATCCGCTGGTCTGCTCGGCCTTCAACGCCGACTTCGACGGCGACCAGATGGCCGTGCACGTTCCGCTGTCGCTTGAAGCGCAGCTGGAAGCGCGCGTCCTGATGATGTCGACCAACAACATCCTGCATCCTGCGAACGGTCAGCCGATCATCGTGCCGTCGCAGGACATCGTGCTGGGTCTGTACTACCTGTCGACCATGCGTGCGGGTCTCCCGGGCGAAAACAAGCTGTATCGTGAGATGGCGGAGATCGAGCATGCGCTGCATGCGAAGGTCATCCACCTCCACACCAAGATCAAGTACAGCTGGTCCGGTCTCGATGCGGACGGCAAGCCGGTCACGCGCATGGTGGAAACCACTGCCGGTCGTGCGATGCTCGGTCAGGTTCTGCCGAAGTCGCCGAAGATGCCCTTCGACGTCATCAACAAGCTGATGACCAAGAAGGAAATCTCGGGCGTCATCGATCAGGTCTACCGTCACTGCGGTCAGAAAGAGACCGTGATCTTCTGCGATCGCATCATGGCGCTCGGCTTCTACAACGCGTTCAAGGCCGGCATCTCGTTCGGCAAGGACGACATGGTCGTGCCGGGTTCGAAGTGGAAGATCGTCGACGCCACCCGTGCGTTCGCGAAGGACTTCGAACAGCAGTACAATGACGGTCTGATCACCCACGGTGAGAAGTACAACAAGGTCGTCGACGCTTGGTCGAAGGCGGGTGAAGAAGTCGCCAAGGAGATGATGAAAGAAATCTCCTCGGTGAAGAGGAATGCGGCGGGTGAAGAAGCCCAGATCAACTCGATCTACATGATGGCGCATTCCGGTGCCCGTGGTTCGCCGGCCCAGATGCGTCAGCTCGGTGGTATGCGCGGCCTGATGGCCAAGCCGTCGGGCGAGATCATCGAAACGCCGATCATCTCGAACTTCAAGGAAGGTCTGTCGGTTCTCGAATACTTCAACTCGACCCACGGCGCTCGTAAGGGCCTCGCGGACACCGCGTTGAAGACCGCGAACTCGGGCTATCTGACCCGCCGTCTCGTCGACGTGGCGCAGGACTGCATCATCACGCAGACCGATTGCGGCACCAATCTCGGCATCAAGATGCGTGCCATCATCGACTCAGGTTCGGTGGTCGCATCGCTGGCGTCGCGTATCCTCGGTCGTTCGGCCTGCGAAGACATTCGCGATCCCGCGACCAACAAGGTGCTGATCAAGCGCAACACGCTGATGGAAGAGAAGGACGTCGATCTGCTCCAGCAGGCCGGCATCCAGGAAGTGAAGATCCGTTCGGCTCTCACTTGCGAACTGGTCAACGGCATCTGCGGCACCTGCTACGGCCGCGATCTGGCCCGTGGCACGCCCGTCAACCACGGTGAGGCCGTCGGCGTCATCGCGGCGCAGTCGATCGGCGAGCCCGGCACGCAGCTGACGATGCGTACCTTCCACATCGGCGGCGCGGCGCAGCTCAACGAGCAGTCGGTGATCGAGTCGAACTTCGACGGCAAGATCACGATCAAGAACGAGAACATCGCCAAGAACGGCGAAGGCCACATGGTTGCAATGGTGCGCAACATGGTCATCGCCATCTCTGACGCCGATGGCACCGAGCGTGCGACGTATCGTATCCAGTACGGTGCTCGCGTTCACGTGGCCAACGGCGACATGATCAAGCGTGGCCAGCGTATCGCGGAATGGGATCCGTATTCCCGTCCGCTGCTGACTGAAGTCGACGGCACGATCGGGTTCGAGGACCTGATCGACGGCCAGTCGATTACGGAAACGCTCGACGAGTCCACCGGTATCGCCAAGCGCGTCGTTACCGATTGGCGTTCGTCGCGTGGCGGTGCGGACTTGCGTCCGGCTATCGTCATCAAGGGCAAGGACGGCAAGGTCCTCAAGCTCGCACGTGGCGGCGACGCCCGTTACATGCTGTCGCCCGACGCCATTCTGTCGGTCGACGTCGATGCCAAGGTGACCTCGGGCGACATTCTTGCCCGTGTCTCGATGGAAAGCGCGAAGACGCGTGACATCACCGGCGGTCTGCCGCGGGTGGCCGAACTGTTCGAGGCGCGCAAGCCGAAGGACGCAGCGATCATCGCGGAAATCGGCGGCACCATCCGCTTTGGACGCGACTACAAGAACAAGCGTCGCATCTCGATCGAGCCGCTCGACAAGAACGAGGAGACCCGCGAGTACCTCATTCCGAAGGGTAAGCAGATCCATCTGCAGGACGGCGACATCGTCGAAAAGGGCGATTACATCGTCGAAGGCAATCCGGCGCCGCACGACATTCTGGCGATCAAGGGCATCGAGGAACTCGCTGCCTATCTGGTCAACGAAATCCAGGAAGTTTACCGGTTGCAGGGCGTGCTCATCAACGACAAGCACATCGAAGTGATTGTCCGTCAGATGCTGCAGAAGGTCGAGATTACCGATCAGGGCGAGACCGACATGATCTCGGGCGAGCAGATCGACAAGATCGAGTTCGACGCGCTGAACCTGAAGGCGAAGGAAGAAGGCAAGAAGATCGCGACCGGAAACCCTGTGCTGCTGGGCATCACCAAGGCCAGCTTGCAGACCCGTTCGTTCTTCTCGGCAGCGTCGTTCCAGGAGACCACGCGCGTGCTCACCGAAGCTGCCGTCAACGGCAAGGTGGACCCGCTCGAAGGCCTCAAGGAAAACGTCATTGTTGGCCGCCTGATCCCGGCCGGTACTGGCGCCTCGATGGCGAAGATCCGCGAAGTCGCAATGAAGCGCGACAAGATGATCCTCGACGAGCGCGAGAAGCAGGCGGCGATCGTGCCGTCGGCTCCGGCAGAAGAACCGCTGATGCTGCCGTCGGCCGAGTAATCGGGCCGGGCAGACTTAAGAAACGAAAGGGCCGGCGCAAGCTGGCCCTTTCTCGTTTTGATCTGTTCATTCGGTTGGAAACGGAGAGCGGTCAGATGACATGCGATATTCGGCCGGCTCAAGCCGGCGATGCGGCAGATATCAGCCGCGTCATCATCCGCGCGCTGCGTGAAACCAATGCGAAGGATTACACGCCCGATATCATCGCGCGCGTTGAACTCAGTTTCAGCTCGGCGGCTGTCGAACGATTGATCGACCAGCGCGATGTGTTCGTTGCCGAGATGGACAATCGTGTTGTCGGCACGGCGAGCCTGGATGGGCAGACCCTGCGGACCATGTTCGTCTTGCCGGACGTGCAAGGGCGCGGCATCGGCCGTTTGCTGGTGCAGCGGATCGAGAGGGTCGCCCGCGAACGACAGCTTGCGATTCTGACGGTTCCGGCGACGGTCACCGCAGAGGCTTTTTACGCGAGACTGGGCTTCACGGCCGTTCGCGAGGCCTATCACGGTGAGGAGCGGACCATCGTCATGGAGCGTGTCTTGTCGCCGACCAACTGACCTGCCACTGCAGATCACATCAATGCCATGGAAAAGGCCGGCGAAAGCCGGCCTTTTTCGCGTCTGACGTGTGTTGCGGCGCACTACATGCTTTTGTTCATCTTTCCTTCAGCTGAAAAATGTTTTCACTTGGAGGGGGTTAGCGCGAGTCGACGGGGTCGACGGGCCAGCCTTGCAGCGTCAGCGGATTCCGCTTTGGCTGGGAATACGTTACATCGACCGTTGCCGGATATTGCCGCCGGCAAACACGACGCGTGAAAGAAACCTATGCTTGATCTTGCAATTGTTGGTGGTGGTCCAGGCGGCCTGATGAGCGCCTGGTATCTCAAGAAGAAGCTCGGCGATCTCTGTCGTGTCACCATCTACGAGGCGTCCGACCGCGTCGGCGGCAAGATTCTCACGCGCAAGTTCGATACAGCGCCGGCCATGTACGAAGCTGGCGTTGCGGAAATCTACGATTACTCGATGACAGGGCCGGATCCGCTGCGCGAGTTGATCCAGCATTTCGGCCTGCAGACCATTCCGATGGATGCCGAGCAGGTGCAGCTCGACGGCGAGCTGCTCAACGACGTGCCGGGCATGCGCAAGAAATACGGCGCCAAGACCGCAGCCGCCATTGAAGCCTTCCGCAAGAAGTGCGCGAGCATGGTGTCGCCGATCGAATATTACGAAGGCGTCGGTTCGCACGACAACGAACACCCATGGGCATGGATAAATGCCGAGGAGCTGCTTGATAAGGAAGTCAGCGATCCCATTGCCAAGCGCTTCCTGAAGGTGATGGCGCGCTCCGACATCGCGACCGAGACGCACAACACCAACGGCCTCAATGCGCTGAAGAACTTCGTGATGGATGTCGATGGCTATATCGGCCTCTATTCGATCCAGAACGGCAACGAGCAGCTGATTTCCTGCCTGCAGTCGGAAGTCGATGCCGACATCCGGCTCAATCACCGTGTGCTCAAGGTCGGCAAGACCGAGCAGGGCCGCTATCAGCTCGACATGATGAATGGCAAGGGGCCGGACACCCGCGACTTCGATCTCGTGGTGATGTGCCTGCCGCATTCATGGCTGGCGACCATGCGCTGGGACGGCGAGCAGCTGCGCAAGTCGATGGTCAAGCACGTCGCTTACTTTGACCGCCCGGCGCATTATCTCCGGATCTCGCTGCTGTTCGACACGCCGTTCTGGGGCGAGCAGATTCCCGGCGCCTGGTTCATGTCGGAAGCCTTTGGCGGCTGCTGTGTCTATAACGAGGGCGCCCGCCACGATGTAGGCAAGCACGGCGTGCTGAACTGGCTGGTGCCAGGCTCCGACGCGCTGGCCTTTGCCAACCTCACAGACGATGAGTTGATCGATGCCGCGCTGAAGTCGTTGCCGGTCTCGTTTGGCGATGCGCGCGAGCATCTGCTGGAAGGCAAGATCCATCGCTGGCTGTCGTCGGTCAATGCGATCCCCGGCGGCATGCCGGTGCGCGACGTCATGACCAATCACCGGCCGGAGCCGAAGGATCATCCGGGCCTCGTTGTGGTCGGCGACTATCTGTTCGACTCGACGCTGAACGGTCTGCTCGACTCCTCGGATGCGGCCACCGACATCATCCTCACCGAGATGATGCGCCTGCGCCGCGCGCAGGGTCAGAATGGTACGACGATCTCCGACAAGATTGATCGCGACTATTTCCAGAATTATCGCGGCGTCGGTCCCTACAGCGAGGTCTGGAGCCAGTTTACCGACCCGGCCTATCTGACAAATCTCATCAAGATCGTCTGGGGCCGCGCCAAGGGCTACAAGCTGCTGGTCGCCGGCTCGGCATCAGGCGAACTGGTCGGCGCGCTGCGTGCCAGGGGCATCGACGCCTGGGGTGTCGAGAACAACAAGGCGATCCACGCCAGGACGCCAAAGGCGCTGCAGAAGTTCAACAAACTCGGATCGATCACCGATCTGCCCTTCAAGGCTGGGCAGTTCGATTTCGTATTCGAGACCAGCCTGTGTCACGTGAGCGACAAGCAGGTGGTGACGGCCGTGCAGGAGCTCAACCGCGTCGTGAAGACCGGCCTTGTCTTCGGCTCGGTCACGTCTGACATGGCGCCGGCGGTGATCGATCGCTACGACCTGCTGCGCGGCGTCAAGAAGCTCGGCACCTGGTGGGAGTGGTCGGAACTGTTCTTCGGCAATGGCTTCGACCTGTCGATGCATCGCCGCGACTGCACCGAGGCGGTGTGGGAAGCCACACTGGCCGCCGGCAAGGGACCGGGCCACTGGTATGCCGACGCGGACAGCCTGCGTTACTCGTTCTTCGACAAGGTCGATGCCGAGGATTGATCTTTGGCATCGGCCTTCGGTTGCTTTGCCGAGGACATTCTGATCGCATAGGATCATTGCCGTGGCTGTCCGGGCCGCTTCATTGATTCTTGCGGTCGAAGGACCGTGCAGCAACGGTTCGTTCCATGGCGTCGAAGCCACCTCCAAAGCCTCCATCTGACGACAAGAACGCGGCCGAGCCGGCCACGCCGCTCGATGACAAGTTCGCGCTCCCAGTTGGCGCTGCCGCCGCTTCGGTTCCCAGCACGAAGCCGCCGGCCGTCGAGAAGACGGCAAAAGCCAAGCCTGCCGTCGATGATGACGACGAGGACGAAGACGACGAACTCGATGACGATGATGACGAGGAACTCGTCGTCTTCACCGCGCGCGAGGCCGCCGGCGCCTTCGGGACGGTCTATCGTTTCACGCGGCCGTTGCTCGGCAAGTACCGCAAGCTGCTTGGCTTCGTTGGCTTCGGCGTCCTGGTCGAGACGCTGTTCAACGTCATCATGCCGCTCAGCCTCAAATATCTGATCGACGACGCGCTCGGCGAGGAGGATTTCGACGCGCTGTTCAAGATCCTGTCGGTGCTGGCCGTCGCCGGCATTGTCACGTCGATCGTTGCGATCTGGTACGAGCGCTGGGACGCCAAACTGGCAGCCTCGATCATCACGGATGTTCGCTCGCGTCTGTTCGATCACGTGCAGGATCTGCCGTCGGCCTATTTCGCCCGCACCAAGCGCGGCGAGATACTGTCGCGCTTCTCGATCGATCTGTCGTCTTTCGAGACGGCCATCAAGAGTTTTGCCAACAGCGCATTGCTGCCGTTCCTCGAACTGATCGCCGGCATCGGGCTGATGCTGTATCTGAACTGGCAGCTTGCCGCTGTCGCGCTATTGATTTTCCCGATCACACTGATCGGCCCGCGCATCCTGACGCCGAAGGCCGTGCAGGCCAATTACGACCAGAAGCTCAGCGAAGCATCCGTGCTCGGCATGGTGCAGGAAAACATCGCAGCGCAGGCGGTGATCAAGGCCTTCAGCCTGCAGCGGCGTACCATGGGCTGGTTCCGGCTACGCAACAACGAAACGCGCGACAGGATTGCGGCGGCGACCTTCCTGTCCACGATGGTCGAGCGCTCGGTCACCGTCTCCGTATTGCTGTTGCATTTGGTGGTGCTGGCGATCGGCGCCTATCTCGCCACCAAGGGCCAGATCACCGTCGGTACCTTCGTCACCTTCGAAAGCGCGTTCTGGGAGGTGTCCTACAACATCGCCCACGTCATGCATTTCATTCCGGTGTCGATCCAGGCAGCGGCCGCGGTGCGGCACATGGAGGAAATGCTCGACGAGCCGACACGCGGCGCCGACAAGCCCGGCTCACCGGAGCTGCCGCGCATCGTCAACGACATCACGTTCGATCGCGTCTCGTTCAAGTATGAGAACAGCCAGCAGCCGGTGCTCGACAATCTCAGCCTCAAGATCAATGTCGGCAAGACCGTCGCTATTGTCGGCCCATCCGGTTCCGGCAAGAGCACGTTGCTGAACCTGATCCTGCGGCTCTATATGCCGGACGAGGGCAGGGTGACCATTGACGGCGTCGATATCCGCAAGATCACGCGCGAGTCCCTGCGCGGACACATGGCCGTGGTGTTCCAGGAGAACATGCTGTTCAACATGTCGATCCGCGAGAACATCCGGCTCGGCAAGGAAGGCGCCACCGACGAGGAAGTCGAGCAGGCGGCGCGCAAGGCCGAGATCCATCGCTACATCATGAGCCTTCCGGACAAATACGACACCCAGGTCGGCGAGCGCGGCGATACGCTCTCCGGCGGCCAACGCCAGCGCATTGCGATCGCGCGGGCCGTCGTCCGCAATCCGTCGGTGCTTCTGCTGGATGAGGCGACATCCGCCCTCGACCAGACAACCGAGGCGGCGCTCAACAAGACGCTGTTCAAACTCGCCAAGGGCCGCACCCTGATTTCGTCGACGCACCGGCTGGCCGCCGTGGTGGATATGGACGAAATCATCGTCATCAATGGCGGCAAGGCGATCGAGCGCGGCTCGCACAAGGAGC
Source organism: Tardiphaga robiniae (assembly GCF_013359755.1). GTDB lineage: Bacteria > Pseudomonadota > Alphaproteobacteria > Rhizobiales > Xanthobacteraceae > Tardiphaga > Tardiphaga robiniae. The sequence goes on from NZ_JABMCJ010000057.1 coordinate 29,268, forward strand.
TGCTGGCGCTGAACGGTACCTATCGCCAGCTCTGGGACGACCAGCGGCACAGGTCATCTGCCAGCGACGATGATGATGACGAGGATGACGACGACGAGTGAGCGCATCTGAAGATGTGTGAGGCGGTCATCCCGCCGTTCGCAGCAAGCCCGCCGCGAGCTGGCGGAAAGCCTCGACAGCTTTCGTAAGGACCGCGCGGGGATCGTCGGCGGCAGCGATCCAGAGGGCGGCGTTGAGGGCCGCGCCATTGATCAGACGGGCCGCCGCTTCGGCATCGACAGGCTTGACCGTTCCATCGTCGATCAGTCGTTGAATCGCCTGTGTTGTCGTGCGCAGGCATGCGGTCTGGTTGGGCCATTGCGAGGGATCGCCGAGCACGGCGGGGCCGTCCAGCAGCATGATGCGCTGGATCTCCGGCTCGAGGGACATTTCGATATAGGCGACGCCCTCGTTGAGGAATCCTTCCCAAGCTGTCGCCGCCTGACCGTGTGCCACGCGCATTCGGACTAGCATCTCTGCGTCGATCTGGTCGATGACGGCCTGCAGCAAACCCTTCTTGTCGCCGAAGTTGTGATAGAGCGCGCCCCGCGTCAGGCCGGCTTCGGCGGTCAGATCGTCCATCGATGCCGCCGCATAGCCTTTGGCGGCGAAAGCCGTCCGGGCCGCCCGGATGAGTTTGGCCCGGGTTTCCTCCACCATTTCCGCTCGTCGTCTCGCGACCACTGTCATCTCCGTAAAGTAACATACGCGCTGTATGCGTATTGACATACGAGGCGTATGCCTGAATATTCTGACATACGGGACGTATATAATCTTTGAACAGGACTGACACCATGACCAAACGCGACGCGATTTTCCCGGCCGGCCGGCAGGCGCTTTACGAGATCAACCGGTATTCGGCGGCGATACGATCGGGCGACCTCTTGTTTGTCTCCGGCCAGGTTGGCAGCCGGGAAGACGGGTCGCCGGAGCCGGTCTTCGAAAAGCAGGTCCAGCTGGCATTCGATAACCTCGCGGCCGTGCTGAAGGCTGCAGGTTGCACATTCGACGACGTGGTCGACGTCACCACCTTCCACACCGACCCGGCCACGCAGTTCGCGGCGGTCAATGCCGTCCGATTGGCCGTGATCGGTGAACCGCCTTACCCGAACTGGACCGCGGTCGGGGTCAACTGGCTCGCGGGCTTCGATTTCGAGATCAAGGTCATCGCACGCCTCCCTGCATCCGCCTGATTGGCTGACCGTGGGCGTCGAATGAGCGGCGGCGTACCGCTCCACTCGACGCTCCGGTAACATTTGCTCCTGATCGGCGCTGCCCGGTGTGCCGATTCGGGACGCGATACGGCTTGCGTCGGATGCGAGTCGGCGGGGCAGGGCGCAAAAACTCCGCAACCCGGGCGATTCTCTTTCATCAAACTGCAACGAATCCGAGTCGCGGATTCTTTCGTGGATGACATGGCGGGCGTCGAAATCGCGTATGTTCTGTCATGATCCACATGCTAGAAGATGCAGTGCGAGAAGCGTTTCTTTCATCGCGCTTTGTTGTTGACTTGGGTATCCCCTGCGGATACAACCCGGCCATTCAACGACAGGCGGTGAGCTTCGCCAGTGTCGGAACGGATCACCCGGTCGGCTTTTCGGAGCTAATTGGGCACCAACCTCGACCAAGAAGCTCAAACGCTGTCGCTATATCAAGGCAATGCCAAAACGACGTTTGTCTCCTGAGAGACTTCTCTCGTGAGATTAAATTCGAATGCATGACCTCGGTGCAGGCCTAAAGACGTAAGTCTGGCGGTCATGATCGCGGTCCTCTGTGGCGTTAAGCGCTTTCCGTTCAGCAATGAATGGTTGGCGTGATTTCGTTTTGCGTGAAGCTTTTCACGTGATGCGAACCGTGGGGCAGGTTGCTCCGATGTGATTTTGAGGAAGCCGTTACGGCTTCGAGCGAACTAAAGGGTGAAGGCTGACATGCCGACGATCAACCAGCTGATCGCTACTCCGCGCGCAATTCAGAAGTCGCGCAAGAAGGTTCCTGCGCTGCAGCAGTCGCCGCAGAAGCGCGGCGTTTGCACGCGCGTCTATACGACGACTCCGAAGAAGCCGAACTCGGCGCTTCGTAAGGTTGCCAAGGTGCGTCTGACCAATGGCTTCGAAGTCATCGGTTACATTCCGGGTGAAGGTCATAACCTTCAGGAGCACTCCGTGGTCATGATCCGCGGCGGTCGCGTCAAGGATTTGCCCGGCGTGCGTTACCACATCCTCCGCGGCGTGCTGGATACCCAGGGCGTCAAGAACCGTAAGCAGCGTCGTTCGAAGTACGGCGCGAAGCGTCCGAAGTAAGCCGGGGTCTGATCGATGTCTCGTCGCCATTCAGCTGAAAAGCGTGAAGTTAACCCGGATCCGAAGTTCGGGAACGTCATCGTCACCAAGTTCATGAATTCGATCATGTATGACGGCAAGAAGTCTGCCGCCGAAACCATCGTTTACGGTGCTTTCGAAATGATCGAAGCGAAGACCAAGCAGGGTCCGCTCGGCGTGTTCGAGCAGGCTCTGGAAAATGTGATGCCGACGATCGAAGTTCGTTCGCGTCGCGTTGGTGGCGCCACCTATCAGGTGCCGGTTGAAGTCCGCAGCATTCGGCGCCAGGCGCTGGGCATTCGCTGGCTGATCACCGCTGCACGCGCTCGCAACGAGAAGACCATGACCGAGCGTCTCTCGGCTGAGCTGCTCGATGCTTCGAACAACCGTGGTAACGCCGTGAAGAAGCGGGAAGACGTGCACAAGATGGCGGAAGCCAATCGCGCATTCTCGCACTATCGCTGGTAACGGCGAAACTCCGGAATTTAAGGAACATCCCATGCCTCGCGTACATGCCATTGAGGACTACCGTAACTTCGGTATCATGGCGCATATCGATGCCGGTAAGACGACAACGACCGAGCGCATCCTCTATTACACTGGCAAGAGCCACAAAATCGGCGAAGTGCACGAAGGTGCCGCGACGATGGATTGGATGGAGCAGGAGCAGGAGCGTGGCATCACCATCACGTCCGCTGCCACCACTGCATTCTGGAATGGCCATCGCCTGAACATCATCGACACCCCCGGCCACGTCGACTTCACGATTGAAGTCGAGCGTTCGCTGCGCGTGCTCGACGGCGCCGTGTGCGTTCTCGACTCCAACCAAGGCGTCGAGCCGCAGACCGAAACCGTCTGGCGTCAGGGCGACAAGTACAAGGTTCCGCGGATCGTTTTCGCGAACAAGATGGATAAGACCGGCGCTGACTTCTACAAGTGCCTGCAGGACATCATCGACCGTCTCGGTGCGAAGCCCGTTGCGATCCAGCTGCCGATCGGCGCGGAGAACGACTTCGTCGGCATGGTCGATCTCGTGATCATGAAGGCCTATATCTGGAACAACGAGGCCCTCGGCGCGAAGTACGAGACCGTCGACATTCCGGCTGACCTGGTCGAGAAGGCCAAGGAATATCGCGAGAAGCTGCTCGAAGCCGCCGTCGAACTCGACGATGAGGCGATGACTGCTTACCTCGACGGCACCGAGCCGGACGAGGCGACCCTCAAGCGTCTGATCCGTAAGGCCGTGCTGACTGGCGCGTTCTACCCGGTTCTCTGCGGCTCGGCTTTCAAGAACAAGGGCGTGCAGCCTTTGCTCGACGCGGTTGTCGATTATCTGCCGTCGCCGGTTGACGTTCCTGCCATCAAGGGCACGGACGAAGATGGCAACGAGATCCTCCGCAAGGCGGACGACAAGGAGCCGCTGGCTCTGCTCGCATTCAAGATCATGGACGATCCGTTCGTCGGCACCATCACCTTCTGCCGCATCTATTCGGGTGTTCTGCAGAGCGGCACCGGTGTCGTGAACTCGACCCGTGAGAAGAAAGAACGTATCGGCCGCATGCTGCTGATGCATGCGAACAACCGCGAAGACATCAAGGAAGCCTTTGCCGGCGACATCGTCGCTCTGGCTGGCCTCAAGGAAGCCCGCACCGGTGACACGCTTTGCGATCCGGACAAGCAGGTCATTCTCGAGCGCATGGAATTCCCGGAGCCGGTGATCGAAATCGCGATCGAGCCGAAGTCCAAGGCCGACCAGGAAAAGCTGGGCGTCGCTCTGGCGAAGCTCGCTGCGGAAGATCCGTCGTTCCGCGTGTCGACCGACCACGAGTCCGGCCAGACCATTCTGAAGGGCATGGGCGAACTCCATCTCGACATCAAGGTCGATATTCTGCGCCGTACCTACAAGGTCGATGCGAATATCGGCGCGCCGCAGGTGGCGTTCCGTGAGAAGATCACGAAGCGCGCTGAAGTCGACTACACCCACAAGAAGCAGACCGGTGGTACCGGCCAGTTCGCCCGCGTCAAGTTCGTGGTCGAGCCGGGCGAGCCGGGTTCGGGCTTCGTGTTCGAATCCAAGGTCGTCGGTGGTTCGGTTCCGAAGGAATACATCCCCGGCGTCGAAAAGGGTCTCAACAGCGTCATGACCTCGGGCGTGGTCGCGGGCTTCCCCGTGGTCGACGTTCATGTCCAGCTGGTTGACGGCGCCTATCACGACGTCGACTCGTCGGCATTGGCCTTCGAAATTGCTTCGCGCGCGGCACTCCGCGACGCGCTGCAGAAGGGCAAGTCCGTTCTGCTCGAGCCGATCATGAAGGTCGAATGCGTGACCCCGGAAGACTACACCGGTTCGGTCATCGGCGACTTGAACTCGCGGCGCGGTCAGATTCAGGGTCAGGACATGCGCGGCAACGCCAACGTCATCAACGCGATGGTGCCGCTCATGAACATGTTCGGTTACGTGAACACGCTGCGCTCGATGAGCCAGGGTCGTGCAACGTTCTCGATGTCATTCGATCACTACGCGGAAGCGCCGGCCAATGTGTCGGCAGAAGTCCAGAAGAAGTTTGCCTGATTGTCGTTAGCGACAGTTGACGACTAAACGGAGAGAGTCATGGCCAAAGCAAAATTTGAACGTAACAAGCCGCACTGCAATATTGGTACGATCGGTCACGTTGACCACGGCAAGACGTCGCTGACGGCGGCGATCACGAAGGTGCTGGCAGAGACGGGTGGTGCCACGTTCACCGCTTACGACCAGATCGACAAGGCGCCCGAGGAAAAGGCCCGCGGCATCACCATTTCGACGGCACACGTCGAATACGAGACCGCCAACCGCCACTACGCCCACGTCGACTGCCCCGGCCACGCCGACTATGTGAAGAACATGATCACCGGCGCCGCGCAGATGGACGGTGGCATCCTGGTTGTGTCGGCTGCCGACGGCCCGATGCCGCAGACCCGCGAGCACATCCTGCTCGCCCGCCAGGTCGGCGTTCCCGCGCTGGTCGTGTTCCTGAACAAGTGCGACATGGTCGACGATCCGGAACTGCTCGAGCTCGTGGAAATGGAAGTCCGCGAA
>NZ_JABMCJ010000058.1 GCF_013359755.1 Tardiphaga robiniae
AGCGCGGTGATCGTCGAGCGAGCGCTGGCGCAACGCCGCGGATTCGAAGTAACGGCGACGCCCGCGCGTGCTCATCAGCATCAGGGGCGTAATCGTGCGCACGAGAATGCGGTTCTGGCTGGCGCCCGCCACCGCAAGATGAAACTCGACGTCCTCGTCGGCCATGTTGCAGCCGTTGGTGGCCAGCACCGCATAGGTATCCAGCAGTCCGTGCAGCTTTGCGAGATCGGCATCGGTCCGGCGCTGGCAGGCCAGCCGGAACGCCTGCTCCTCGCAGATGATCCGCGCTTCGACCGCATCGCGCGTCACCTGCGTATCGAAGGTCACGCCCAAATCCGCCTGCAGCACCAGCGCATCGAGCCCGCTGTCTTCCAGCGCGTTGCGCAGATAGATCCCTGATTTGGGCTTCCGCTCGGTGATGCGCATGGCATCGAGCACCGCCAGCGCCTCGCGGACCGAGCCGCGCGTCACCCCGAACCGCTCCGACAGATCCCGCTCCGACGGCAGCCGGTCGCCCTTCGCGAGCCGGTGATGCCGGACGAATTCGAGCGTTTTCCGAACGGCGTCGGAGGTTTCGGTGCTGACCGTAGCGAGCATGGCTGACCCTACCAATCTGGTAGTACCAGTTAGCCAATTTTAGCGGCCCTGTCGAGACTACAAATGGCCCCGCTATTTGGGCCGCAGCCCCAACTGCTTCGCCATGATCACGTCCAGCCAGCGTCGCGGCAGCCAACCAGCGATCCACGTCTGCACCGGCTGCGGCGACGCCACCACGCGCAGCTTCGGCCGGGATGCGGTCAGTGCCCGGTAGACCAGCTCGCCGATCCGCTCCGGTGGCAGCCCGTTCTTCGCCAGCTTCATCAGCATCTCGCGCAGCTTCGTTAACGCCGGCAAAAACGGCGACGCATCGAAGCGCGCCATATCGATCGCCTCGGCCTTGTCCCAGATCGGCGTGCGCACGGCGCCCGGCGCGATCACCAGCACGTCGATACCGAACAGCATGAATTCGCGCCGCAGGCTCTCGGCCAGCCCCTCCAGTGCGAATTTTGACGCGCTATAGGGCGACAGCAGCGGATTGCCGAACTGGCCAGACACCGAACTCATCATCACGATGCGCCCGGGCGTGCCCGTCATCGCCGGATCGGCGCCAAGCAGCGGCGCGAAGGCCTTGGTGACGATCACCGGGCCCATCACATTGATCTCGATCTGCCGGCGAAACTCGTCGACCGACAGGTCGAGCAGTGCGCCCGGCACGGCCACGCCGGCATTGTTGACGAGGCCTGCAAGCGTCTCGCCATTCAGCGCGGCGCGAACCTGCGCAGCGGCGGCCAACACAGCGGCCTCATCCGAGACGTCAAACAGGAGCGGGATGAAATTCGCGCCGAACTCGGCTTGCAACCGCTCGGCATCGGCCTGCCTGCGCACGCTACCGAACACGCGAAAGCCGCGCGCGAGCAGAAGCTTCGCCGTGGCGTGGCCGATGCCCGTGGAGACGCCGGTGATGACGATGGATCGCATGAAAAGCACCTGAGATGTGATGGCACGTGAATTTGGCCGAGAACGAGACCGCATCGCCGCGGTCACAACGAGAATTGCGGATCGCCGCCTCATTGGTTTTTGACGATCGGCGCGCTCTTGTCTATCTGCGACAGCAAGCCGCGCAGGCTTGATGCATATTCGAACGGAATCGCTGTTCAGACAGGCCTTGCGATTCCATCAACGAACAGCGTGATGATCGCCTCTGCCATCTGATCCGCCTCGGCATCCGCGACACCCCAGCGTGGAAAATGCCCGTCGATCTTCATGCGGGCAAACCCATAGACCAAGGCACGGCCGGCAATCTTTATCACGCGCAGATCGGAGGAGCGCAGTTGTCCCTGCGCCAGGGCATCCATTAGCAATTGCTCGGTCATGGCGATCAGCTCATCATTGTCCTCGCGTAACGCTTCCGACTGGTCGTGGGAAAAATACTTGCCGCTCGAGATCACTTCGAAATGCGCCGGGTTTGTCATCGCCCAGCGCATATAGGCCATGCCAAAGGCGCGAAACCGCGCCAGCGGATCGTCGGCGGACGTGCCGGCGATGGCCGCGGCGATCGAGACTCGAAAGCGGCGCTGTGCCTCTTCCGCCACCGCGCTCATAAGGTCATTGCGGCTGGGGAAGTGCCGGAACGGCGCTCCCGGCGATACGCCGGCGCGCCGCGCGGCCTCGCGCACGCTGACGGCATCCGCGCCACCTTCCTCGGCCAGTTCAAGCGCTGCCGCAATCAGCACACGGCGCAGATCGCCGTGATGATAGGTCTTCGGCGATGTTGCCGTTCGCCCCTTCGCGGCACGTGGCACGACCGATGGCCGGGCGGCTCGTTTTCGCGCAGGCAGCTTCGATGCCGATCTGGACGGCGGCTTTGCGAACTTGGACATGCGCCAGCATAGCATCACCGTATCGTGAATGTAATCACTGATTACACAATTGACTGGATCGCCTGCCCCGAATGTAACTAGTGATTACATATGGCAATACGGGGGAACGTCATGACACTGGATCGTCGCAACTGGTTCGAAGGCTGGCGGCTGCTCGCCATACTGACGCTTGTACTGATCGCGCTCAGCGTCTGGATCGCCGGCATGCGCGGCTTCGAGGTCGATGGCATCAGGATGGTGATCCGCTTCACCGCGCGCAGCTCGTTGCTGTTCTTCTGCCTCGCTTTCGCAGCATCCGCGCTCGCCCTGCTCTGGCCGACATCCGGTACGCGCTGGCTGCGGCGCAACCGCCGCTATCTTGGGCTCACTTTTGCGGCATCTCACGCCATCCACGCCGTCGCCATCGTCTGCTTCGCCGTGATGGCGCCCGCTGACTATGCAGCAGCAACGACGCCCGCCTCCTACATCTTCGGCGGCATTGGCTACGCCTTCATCATCGCGATGGCGGCAACGTCATTCGACCGCTCGGCGGCCGCCATCGGCCCGCGCGCATGGCGCATCCTGCATACGACCGGCATCTATTATCTCTGGTTCCAGTTCATGGTGAGCTTCGGCATGCGCATTCCGCAGATGCCGAACTATGTCTGGTTCCTGATGCCGTTGATTGTGGTGATGGCGCTCAGGATCGCTGCGGCGGTGCTGAAACGGCGCCAGGCGCGCATATCAGTGCCTGCAAACTAAAACGGGACCGCGTTGCCGCGGTCCCGTTGGTAGCTGCGATTTGAAAGGCGCTTAGTTCTTGGTCTTGTCGACCAGCGCCTTTTCCTTGATCCACGGCATCATGTCGCGGAGCTTGGCGCCCACTTCCTCGATCGGATGCGCGTTGTTGCGCTGACGGGTCGCCTTGAACGAGGCCTGGTTGACCTTGTTTTCCAGCATCCAGTCGCGGGCGAACTTGCCGGACTGAATGTCGGTCAGCACGCGCTTCATCTCGGCCTTGGTCTCCGAGGTGACGATGCGCGGGCCGGTGACGTATTCGCCGTATTCGGCGGTGTTGGAGATCGAGTAATTCATGTTGGCGATGCCGCCTTCATAGATCAGGTCGACGATCAGCTTCAGTTCGTGCAGGCACTCGAAGTAAGCCATTTCCGGCGCGTAGCCGGCTTCCACCAGCGTCTCGAAGCCGGCGCGGATCAATTCGACGGTGCCGCCGCAGAGAACGGCCTGTTCGCCGAACAGATCGGTTTCGCACTCTTCCTTGAACGAGGTCTCGATGATGCCGGCGCGGCCACCACCCACTGCCGAAGCGTAGCTCAGGCCGAGGTCATGGGCGTTGCCCGAAACGTCCTTGTGAACCGCGATCAGGCAGGGCACGCCGCCGCCGCGCTGATATTCCGAACGCACGGTGTGGCCTGGACCCTTCGGTGCGATCATCAGCACGTCGAGATCTTCACGCGGATCAAGCAGGTTGAAGTGCACGTTGAGGCCGTGCGCGAAGACGAGCGCTGCGCCCTTCTTCATGTTGTCATGCATGTGGTCGCGATAGATGTCGCCCTGCAATTCGTCGGGGGTGAGCATCATCATCAGGTCGGCCCACTTGGCGGCCTCGGCGACTTCCATCACCTTGAAGCCGGCGGCTTCCGCCTTCTTCGCGGTGGCCGAGCCCTTGCGCAGCGCAATGACCACGTCCTTGACGCCAGAGTCCTTGAGGTTCAGCGCATGGGCATGGCCCTGGCTGCCATAGCCGACGATGCAGACCTTCTTGCCCTTGATCAGGTTCAGGTCGGCGTCGCGATCGTAATAAACTCGCATGGGTATTTCCTCTCTTCAGCAACTATATTTCAAAGCTGCCCGTTCGAACCGGTCTCAAGCCGAATGGCCGAAGACCATGAATTGCCGCCGGTTTCTAGGGCGACGGGTGCCGCGAGACAAGCCCGCGGCGGTGATTTTACGCTGCGCGTCGGGCTCATAGCTCGACCAGCACCGGATACAGGGAGGCCAGCAGCAGCAGCCCCATGACGATATTGAACGCCCGGACCGCGCCAGGCGATTTTACCAGCGATTGCAGCGAGGTGCCGCACAGCACCCAAGTGACGCAGGAGACGAACCCGAGCAGCAGCGACAGGGCGACCTGCAGCAGGATGTTCCAGGGATAGTTCGCAATCGCCGCATAGGCGGTGATGGTGCCGATCACCATCACCCAGCCCTTGACGTTGACCCATTGAAACAGCGCTGCGCCGAAAAACGTCATCGGCCGGCGCCGCTCGGCGTCACCGGGGCTCGGCGGACCGGACATCCCGATCGCAAAGGCGAGATAGACGAGATACGCCGCGCCGGCATATTTCAGGACGGTGTGCAGCACCGGATAGGAGGTGAAGACCGCCCCCAATCCGAGGCCCGTGACGGCGACCATGAAAGCAAAGCCGACGGTGACGCCGAAGACATGCGGCAGCGTACGACGAAAGCCAAAATTAAGCCCCGACGCGAGCAGCATGATGTTGTTCGGGCCTGGCGTGAAGAACATCACGATGGCGAACACGATGAAGGCGAACAAGAGTTGCTGCGACATGACCTCAGACCACCTCGACAAGCGTGGGTGGGCGCTTCGACAGCAGCATCACGGCGATGCCGCAGACGACGACGATCATACCGGCGAGCCGCAGTGATCCAAACTGCTCGCCGAACGTGACGCTCGACGCAGCCGCCCCGATGAAGGGCACCAGCAGCGCGAATGGCACGACCTGCGCCGCGGAATAGTCACGCAGCAGCCGGCCCCAGATCCAGTAGCCCAGCGTGGTGCCGACCAGCGCGAGGAACAGCACGCAGGCGAAGGCCTTCAGCGAGACATGCGTGAGCGACTGCCACGTCGTGCTCGCGCCATCGACACCGAACAGCACCACCAGCAGCGGCAGCAGCGCGACAAGACTGATCCAGGCGAACAGGTCGAGCATCGGCACGCCCTGCGCGCGCCGCAGCAGCAGATTGGAGAACGCAAAGCTCACCGGCGCGGTCATCAGCACCATGAAAGGAAACACGCTGAAGTCATAGCCGACCGTGAAGCAGATCATCAGCAGTCCGCCCATGGCGATGGCGATACCCGCGACCTGCTGCCGGGTCGGCAATTCCCGCAGGAACAGCGCTGCGGCGCCCACCGTGAACAACGCCTGGCTCTGCACGATCACCGAGGTCAACCCCGCCGGCACGCCATGCGCCATGCCATAGGTCTGCGCCAGGAATTGCGCCACCAAGAGCCAGCTGGTGGCGACGATCAGCAGCCATGATAGCTTCGGCTTCGGCAGGAACAGGCACGGCAGTGCCGTGATGCCGAAGCGCAGCGTGGTGAGCAGCGTCGACGACATTTCGTCGACCGCCATCCGGGTCAGCACGAAGCCGACGCCCCAGATCACGGCCACTGCGACGGCCAACGCGATGTCGAGAGGTTTCATGACTGCGATGCGTGGAGGCTACATCCCCTCCGGTCCGCGGCTGATGGCGGCAACGCCGGTGCGCGAGATCTCGACGAGGCCAAGCGGCCGCATCAGGTCGATAAACTGGTTGATCTTGCCGGTATTGCCGGTGATCTCGAACACGAAGCTCTCGATGGTGGCGTCGATGACGCGCGCGCGGAACGCTTCGGCCAAACGTAACGCTTCGACGCGATGCTCGCCGGTGCCGCGCAACTTCACCATGGCAAGCTCACGCTCGATGGAGCGGCCGGTCAGCGTCATGTCGACCACGCGATGCACCGGGATCATGCGATCGAGCTGATGCTTGATCTGCGTGATCACCATCGGCGTGCCCGTGGTGACGATGGTGATGCGCGAGACATGCTTGTGGCTCTCGGTCTCCGACACCGTGAGACTTTCGATGTTGTAGCCGCGGCCGGAGAAAAGACCGATGACGCGCGCGAGCACGCCGGGCTCATTGGCGACGAGCACCGTCAGCGTATGCGTCTCGTTGGGATCGTGACGCTCTTCCATGAAATAGGCGGAGGCAGGCTGTTCCATTGTCGTTTCCTGTCGAAGTCTCGTTTGGCTTTCGCCACGATGTTACATCCCTCATGGTGAGGAGCGCGGCTTCGCGCGTCTCGAACCATGAGCTTGGACACTCATCCTTCGAGACGCCGCACAAGAGTGCGGCTCCTCAGGATGAGGGCCTGTGTTATCTGCATCACACCAGCGCCTTGCCGCCGGCGAAGGCCGCGGCGGTGGCTTCATCATTGGCTTCCAGCGGCAGCAGCATTTCGTTATGCGCCTTGCCGGACGGGATCATCGGGAAGCAGTTTTCCAGCGCGGCAACGCGGCAGTCGAACAGCACCGGCTTCTTCACCTTGATCATCTCCTGCAGCGCGCCGTCGAGATCGCCGGGCTTGCTGCACTGGAAGCCGACGCCGCCATAGGCTTCCGCCAGCTTGACGAAATCAGGCAGTGCTTCCGAGTACGAATGCGACAGCCGGTTGCCATGCAGCAGCTGCTGCCACTGGCGCACCATGCCCATATACTGATTGTTGAGGATGAAGATCTTGATCGGCAGTTCGTGCTGAACCGCGGCTGACATTTCCTGCATCGTCATCTGCACCGACGCGTCGCCACCGATATCGATGACCAGCGAATCCGGATGCGCGACCTGCACGCCGAGCGCCGCCGGCAGGCCGTAGCCCATAGTGCCGAGACCACCCGACGTCATCCAGCGATGCGGCTCTTCGAAGCCGAAGAACTGCGCCGCCCACATCTGATGCTGGCCGACTTCGGTGGTGATGTAGGTGTCGTGACCGCGCGTCGCCTCGAACAGCCGCTGGATCGCATATTGCGGCAGGATCACATCGTTATTCGTCTTATAGGCCAGCGAATTGCGCGCGCGCCAGGTGGCGATGGTCTTCCACCAGTCCTTGGTGTCAGGCTTCTTCGCCTCGGATTTGAACACCTGCAGGATGTCGCCCAGCACGTTGCCGCAATCGCCGATGATTGGGATATCGACGCGGATGTTCTTGTTGATCGACGACGGATCGATGTCGATATGGATCTTCTTCGAGTTCGGCGAGAACGCGTCCGTACGTCCGGTGATGCGGTCGTCGAAGCGCGCGCCGACGCACAGCATGACGTCACAGTCGTGCATCGCCATGTTCGCTTCGTAAGTGCCGTGCATGCCCAGCATGCCCAGCCAGTTCGGGCCGGAGGCCGGATAGGCGCCGAGGCCCATCAGCGTCGAGGTGATCGGGAAACCGGTGACCTCGACCAGCTCGCGCAGCAGCTTCGATGCCGCGAGACCCGAATTGATGACGCCGCCGCCGGAATAGATGATCGGCTTCTTGGCACCCGCCAGCAGCGACACCGCCTTGCGGATCGCATTGGCATCACCCTTCACGCGCGGCGAATAGGAGATATGGACGTCCGACTTGCGCGGCGGATGATAGGTGCCGGTGGCGAACTGCACATCCTTCGGCACGTCGACGACGACCGGGCCCGGACGGCCGGTGGTGGCGACGTAGAAGGCTTCATGCAGCACCTTGGCGAGATCGTTGACGTCGCGGACCAGCCAGTTGTGCTTGGTGCAGGGCCGCGTGATGCCGACGGTGTCGCATTCCTGGAACGCGTCGTTACCAATGAGATGCGTCGGGACCTGTCCGGTGATGCAGACCAGCGGGATCGAATCCATCAGCGCGTCGGCCAGCGGCGTCACCATATTGGTGGCGCCCGGACCCGAGGTCACCAGCACGACGCCCGGCAAACCCGTCGAGCGCGCATAGCCTTCGGCGGCATGACCGGCGCCCTGCTCGTGGCGGACCAGAATGTGCTCCACTTCGGACTGCTGGTAGATCTCGTCATAGATCGGCAGCACCGCACCACCGGGATAGCCGAAGATGTGCTTGACGCCATGATCAGCAAGCGCGCGCACGATCATCGCGGCGCCGGTCATCTGATTGGGATCGTGAGGCTTGCTGTCGCTCATGGTTCGCTCCGGATGCGCTCTGCGGCGCGGCTTGGTCTGGATGGTCGCTGGGTTCGGAAAGCTTGAAGTTCAGACAATAAAAAAGGGCCCGTTCAGGACCCTGTGCACACCGCTCGGTTCGTGGGTAGCCGTCAGCTACCCCCGGCGGTGCGCCAGGGTACCACGATAATAAGGAGATTCGTAACTTTGTTGCGCACAGGATCGGTCCGACTTTTCATAACTTGCGCGGAACATAGCCAGCAAACGGGGGATGTCAAGGGAAGTTGCTGTGATCGCGCTGATTTTGGAGCCTAGCCGGGTCTTTGGCGTTCGGCGAGCGGAAAAAACGGGCGGGCTGATATGCGCCGCCTCCTCAACCGTCATGCCCGGCGCATGCCGGGTATCCACGCCTTTGGCCGCAAGCGAAAACGTGGATGGCCAGGACATCTAGCGAAGCTCGCTTCGCTCTGCCCGGCCATGACGGCGTGTTGGTTTGCAGGCCTACGCCGCCTTCACCAGCGGCGTTGCACGTTCGATCCGCGCCATTTCCTGCGGCGAGTTCATCGCCTCCCACAAATCGCTGCGGCGCTGCACGTTCAGCCAGAAGTCCGGGCTGTTGCCGAAGACGCGCGCGAGAATGAGCGCGGTCGCCGCGGTCACGTTACGGCGATCGTTGCACAACTCGTTCACATGCTTGCGCTGGACACCCATCGCCTTTGCCAATGTCCCTTGTGTCAGGCCAAGCGGCTGCATGAATTCCTCGACCAGGATTTCACCGACAGTGGCCGGCTTGCGTTTGGTCATCAGCATGAGTCACCTCATCGATAGCTGTGATCGTCGAGATAAAGATCCGACGCTTCGCCGCGGCTGCTGTCCCAGCGGAAGATCAGCCGCCATTGGTTGTTGACGCGGATCGAGTGCAAGCCGCCAAGTTTGCCGCGCAGCTTTTCGAAATGATTGCTCGGCGGTACGCGCAGATCCTGATCGGTGGTCGCATCGTCGATCATCTGAAGCTTGCGAAACAGCCGGCTTTCAAGGTCCGCCGGAATGTTGCGAGAATGGACGTCGTCCACGAAGAAGGCCCGCAACCAATCATCGCGAAACCCGACGATCATTCAGAGCCTCCCAGATGAGCCATTGTACCACCCTATGGGTCAACGGACAAGAGCTCTGGCCAAGCTCGTCCCCGCCTCCTCCACCGTCATCCACGCGAACTCCGGCAGTTGATGCCGAAACCACGTGAACTGCCGCTTGGCGTAGTGGCGCGTATCCGCCTGCCCGATCTCCGCGGCCTCCTCGCGCGAGATCTCGCCGCGGATATGCCGGATCAGCGCCGGCACGCCATGAGCCTTCATCGCCGGCAGCAGCGAATCGAGACCGCGCGCGGCCAGCGCTGCGACTTCGTCCAGCGCGCCTTCATCCAGCATCCGCGCGAACCGCGCATCGATCCGCGCATAAAGCTCATCGCGCTCAGGCGCGAGAAACAGCGCGGTCACGCCCTCCGGTGGCAGCAGCGGCGGCAGGCCTTCGCTATGCCAGTCGGTCAGCGAACGTCCGGTCGCCTCCACCACTTCAAGCGCGCGGGCGATGCGCGTGCGGTCGCGCAGATTGAGCCGCGCAGCGGAGACCGGATCGACCAAAGCGAGCTGCGCATGCAGCGCCTCTGGCCCGTCCCGCTCCAGCCGTGCGCGGACATCGTCGCGCACCTCGGCGGCGACGGGCGGTACGGCCGAGAGCCCGCGCGTCAGCGCCTTGAAGTATAGTCCGGAGCCGCCGATGAAGATCGGCAGTTTGCCTTGCGTCCGCACCTCGGCAAGCACCCGCGCCGCCTCCTCCACCCAGGCGCCGGCGGAGAAATTCACCGCGGCATCGACCGAGCCATAGAGCCGGTGCGGCGCCAGCGCCTCCTCGTCGACCGTCGGCCGCGCCGTCAGCACGCGCAGGTCGCGATAGACCTGCATGCTGTCGGTATTGATGACCACGCCGTTCTGCGCGCGCGCCACGGCCAGCGCCAGCGCCGACTTGCCGCTGGCGGTCGGCCCTGCGATAAGCAGCGCTCTGTTGTCTGGCTTGGAACTCACGTCATGTCTCTCGTCGCGACCCTGATCTGCAATCCCGCCAATCCCGCTCTCGATAGCACGGTGGTCGACGGTCTGCGCGCACTTCTGCCGGGCGACACCGAGGCGCACTGGCTGAGCGACGGCGTCGCCGCAGATATCATGTTTGCCAGCGACCACAACATGCTCGCGCTCGGCGACCGCCTGCGCGCAGCGCGCGGCGATATGCCGATCGACGTTGTCGTGCAGCCTGTCAGCGACCGCCGCAAGAAGCTGTTTCTCGCCGACATGGATTCCACCATGATCGGCCAGGAATGTATCGACGAGCTCGCTGACTTCGCCGGCCTCAAGGCTCATGTCGCCGCCATCACCGAGCGCGCCATGCGCGGCGAGATCGAATTCGAGCCGGCGCTGCGCGAACGCGTGGCGCTCCTGAAAGACCTGAAAGTCGGCGTCGTCGATGAGGTGCTGGCCGAGCGCATCACGCTGACGCCGGGCGGCCGCGAACTGGTGCAGACCATGCGCGCCAATGGCGCCTATACCTGCCTCGTCTCCGGCGGCTTCACGCTGTTCACAGCCAAGGTCGCCGAACTCGTCGGCTTCCAGGAAAACCGCGCCAACGTGTTGCATGTCGCGGATGGCAAGCTGACCGGCACGGTCGCCGAGCCGATCCTCGGCAAGGCCGCGAAACTCGCCACACTCGTGGAGCTACGCGAGTCCTTCGATCTCGACAATCTCGACACCATGGCCGTCGGCGACGGCGCAAACGATCTCGCGATGATCCAGGATGCCGGCCTCGGCGTCGCCTATCACGCCAAGCCTGCGGTGGCAGCTGCCGCAGCAGCCCGGATCGATCACGGCGATCTCACGGCGTTGTTGTATGCGCAGGGCTACAAGCGCAGCGAGTTTGTAAGCTGAACCACGCTGTCATTCCCCGGCAAACCAATTGGTTTGCCTGAGGGCGCGCGTCGCCGGCAAAACCGGCATAGCGTGGACCTCAGCCACTCCACTTGGAGCGGTGGAGAATCCCGATCCAAGCTCGTCATTCCGGGGCGCACGAAGCGGCGCAGCCGCGTAGTGCGAACCCGGAATCTCAGAGTATTTGGCGCTGAACATGCTGAGATTCCGGGTTCGCGTCCAGCAAGTGCCGGCCGCGCCCCGGAATGACGAGCGTGGGTCGGGCGCACAGAGGCACCAAACATATTTTCCTATCTCCCGTTGACAATATCCCTACAAGGTTTATATTCCCCTCGTACTGCCCCACCGAGAGGGGCGATCGCGATCGTCACGTTCGCGGGGTGGGATGCGGTGGACGCCGGAGATGCGGCGTCACGCGGTTTGGGGGTGACGTCTGTCTTCGGGCAGGACGGATC
>NZ_JABMCJ010000003.1 GCF_013359755.1 Tardiphaga robiniae
ATGGCATATTGCATGGTGTGCTCCTTATTTATACATAACGAAAAACGCCTCGAGTGAAGCGTTATTGGTATGCGGTAAAACCGCACTCAGGCGGCCTTGATAGTCATATCATCTGAATCAAATATTCCTGATGTATCGATATCGGTAATTCTTATTCCTTCGCTACCATCCATTGGAGGCCATCCTTCCTGACCATTTCCATCATTCCAGTCGAACTCACACACAACACCATATGCATTTAAGTCGCTTGAAATTGCTATAAGCAGAGCATGTTGCGCCAGCATGATTAATACAGCATTTAATACAGAGCCGTGTTTATTG
>NZ_JABMCJ010000059.1 GCF_013359755.1 Tardiphaga robiniae
AGCCAATCCCAAAAGAATCTGACGTAAAAACCTTCAACTACACGGCTCACCTGTGGGATATCCGGTGGCTAAGACGTCGTGCGAGGAAAACAAGGTGATTGACCAAAATCGAAGTTACGAACAAGAAAGCGTCGAGCGAGCTTTAACGTGCGCTAACTGCGGTCAGAAGCTGCATGTGCTGGAAGTTCACGTGTGTGAGCACTGCTGCGCAGAACTGATGAGCGATCCGAATAGCTCGATGCACGAGGAAGAAGATGATGGCTAAACCAGCGCGAAGACGATGTAAAAACGATGAATGCCGGGAATGGTTTCACCCTGCATTCGCTAATCAGTGGTGGTGCTCTCCAGAGTGTGGAACCAAGATAGCACTCGAACGACGAAGTAAAGAACGCGAAAAAGCGGAAAAAGCAGCAGAGAAGAAACGACGACGAGAGGAGCAGAAACAGAAAGATAAACTTAAGATTCGAAAACTCGCCTTAAAGCCCCGCAGTTACTGGATTAAACAAGCCCAACAAGCCGTAAACGCCTTCATCAGAGAAAGAGACCGCGACTTACCATGTATCTCGTGCGGAACGCTCACGTCTGCTCAGTGGGATGCCGGACATTACCGGACAACTGCTGCGGCACCTCAACTCCGATTTAATGAACGCAATATTCACAAGCAATGCGTGGTGTGCAACCAGCACAAAAGCGGAAATCTCGTTCCGTATCGCGTCGAACTGATTAGCCGCATCGGGCAGGAAGCAGTAGACGAAATCGAATCAAACCATAACCGCCATCGCTGGACTATCGAAGAGTGCAAGG
>NZ_JABMCJ010000060.1 GCF_013359755.1 Tardiphaga robiniae
CCTTCCCATCGCCTTGGGACTTTAATTCGCGATCGGAGCGTTCGTCGAGGCAAAGTGCAAGCAACCGAAAAAACACCGCAGGCGGAACGTCGGGCACTCGCTCGGCGCCTCCGAAAGTCCTGATGCACACTACTCTGCGGAAGACCGCATCGCATCAGGCCCAAGGGTGCAACGGGCACCCGGCGTTCCGCACGCCCTCTCACAAGAGGGTGGGAATGCAAAGGACGACGGCGCCCCCGCGCCGCAAACAATGGGGGTGATGACGCATGTCTGAAG
Source organism: Tardiphaga robiniae (assembly GCF_013359755.1). Lineage (GTDB taxonomy): Bacteria > Pseudomonadota > Alphaproteobacteria > Rhizobiales > Xanthobacteraceae > Tardiphaga > Tardiphaga robiniae. The sequence goes on from NZ_JABMCJ010000060.1 coordinate 277, forward strand.
AGCCGTGGCTGTTTGACAGTTGAATGCGATGACGTGGCGCGCGAACGCTCAAAACAAACTCCGTCATGCCCGGCGTCTGCCGGGTATCCACGCCTTGGCGGACAAAGGAAGACGTGGATGGCCGGAACAAGTCCGGCCATGACGGTGGAGAGTGATGAGTATCGTAGGATGGGTAGAGCGCAGACGCGCTTGCGCCGGAGCGAAACCCATCAATTGCAAGCCAGGAAAGCGATGGGTTTCGCGGAGTTTATCATCGGGCGCGCTTTGCGCGACCCGTTGGCGCTACCCATCCTACGAGTTGCGCGGGGTGTTATCCGCGATAGTCCCGCACCCGCTTCACCATCTGCTCCACATGGGCGATCGGCGTTTCCGGCTGGATGCCGTGGCCGAGATTGAAGATGAAGCGTCCGCTGGCATAATTCGCCAGCACGTCATCGACAGCGCGATCGAGCGCGGCGCCACCGGCGATCAGTACCAGCGGATCGAGATTGCCCTGCACGGCGACGTGGCTCTGCACCCGCTCGCGCACGAATGACGGCTCGGCGGCCCAGTCGATGCTCACGGCATCGACACCGGTGGCGCCGACATAACTCGGCAGCAGCGCGCCGGCGCCGCGCGGGAAGCCGATGATCTTCGCATTCGGCACCTTTGCACGCACACCTGCGATGATGCGCTTGGTCGGCTCCACCGACCAGCGTTGGAATTCCGCCGCGGGCAGTATGCCGGCCCAGGTATCGAAGATCTGCAGCACGTCGGCGCCGGCCTTGAGCTGACTGAGCAAGTAAGTGATCGAGTTCTCGACGATGGTGTCGATGATTTTTGCGAAGGCCTCCGGATGCCGATAGGCCATCATCCGCGCCGGTGCCTGATCCGGCGTGCCCTTGCCGGCAACCATATAAGTCGCAACGGTCCAGGGCGCGCCGCAGAATCCGATCAGCGTAATCTTCGGATCGAGCTGCGCGCGCACGCGGCGCAGTGCTTCGAACACCGGTTCGAGCTTGGTGAAGTCGGCCTCGGGTGAGAGCGTCGCGACCTTTTCCGGCGTGTCCAGCGGATCGAGCCGCGGGCCCTCACCGACCTCGAAACGCACCGAGCGGCCGAGCGCATAGGGGATCACCAGGATATCCGAGAAGATGATCGCGGCATCGAAGCCGAAACGCCGGATCGGCTGCAGCGTCACTTCGGTGGCGAAATCCGGATTGAAACACAGATCGAGGAAACCGCCGGCCTGCGCGCGGACCTCGCGATATTCGGGCAGATAGCGTCCGGCCTGTCGCATCATCCAGAGCGGCGGCACCGCCTGACGCTGGCCGGCGAGGACATCGAGGAACGGCTTGCGGGGCGCGGACTGGGTCAAATGCTTGGGTTCCGGAAACTGGTGCCGAAAGGCATGATTTTGCCGCCTCTGATACACCGCCGCTGCGCTCTTGGCGAGGCGCGGCAATTTCGCAAAAGCGGGCGATTCGCCTCACGCTTTTGACGCATCTCAAGGTGTCATCGCGCCGCAAGCGGCATATAGACTGTACGAACATCATGAGCGAAAAGACCATGAACATCATGACCCCGATCGTCAGTCCAGAAATCGAACAGAACCGCACCCGTGCCAAGGTCTGGTTCGAATCCCTCCGCGACCGCATCTGCGCCGAGATCGAGGCGCTGGAGCGCGAGGCGCCGCAGGCGCTGTTCCCGGGCGCGCCGGCCACCTTCACCTACAAGCCGTGGACCCGCGCGACGGGCATCGGCGGCGGCGTCGGCGGCTTCCTCTCGGGCGGCCGGCTGTTCGAGAAAATCGGCATCCATACGTCATCCGCGAACGGCAAGCTGTCGCCGGAAATGGCGCGGCAAATGCCGGGCGGCGGATCGCAGCTCGATTACGTCTCCAGCAGCATCAGCCTGATCATGCATCCGCGCAGCCCGCGCGTGCCGACCGTGCACATGAACACGCGCTTCCTGTCGACGGCCGTGGGCTGGTTCGGTGGCGGCGCGGATCTGACGCCAATGCTGCCCGAGCAGCGCAAGGTCGATGCGCCGGATACGATCACGTTTCACGACGCGATGCGCGGCGCCTGCGATGCGCATGACCCCGCTTACTACAAGAAGTTCAAGGCCTGGGCCGACGACTACTTCTTCCTGCCACATCGCAGCGTGGCGCGCGGCGTCGGCGGCATCTTCTACGATCAGCTCAACACCGGTGATTTCGAGAAGGACTTCGCATTCACGCGTGATGTCGGCTCCGCCTTCCTCGATGTCTATCCCCGCATCGTGCGTGCACGGATGCAGGAAGCCTGGACCGAGGAAGAGCGCGCGCAGCAGCTTGAAACGCGCGGCCTCTATGTCGAGTTCAATCTGCTCTACGACAAAGGCACGATGTTCGGCCTGCAGACCGGCGGCAACGTCGAGAACATTCTGAGCTCGATGCCGCCGCTGGTCAGCTGGAAGTAAGGTCGATCAGGCTACGCTCGGCGCCTGTTCGATCGCACCCTGCACGGCCCAGGACAGATCCGTGTTGAGTTGGAACGCGACCGAGCCTTCATCGATGATCGCCTGCGGATTCTTGGCAAGCTTGCCGGCTTCATCGAGCGCGGTGCGATAGTCCGACTTCAGCGCTGCCAAATCGGCATAGGCCGGGAAGTCGTAGAACGACAATTCCTCCGGCGCGAGGCCGGGCTTCTTGGCGAGCAGGCGCTTGAGAATCTGGCCGCCGGAGAGATCGCCGAGATAGCGCGTATAGGCATGGGCAATCAGCAATTCGCCGTCGCCCTTGGCGGCATCCGCGATGCGCTTGGCATAGGCTTCGCCGGCAGGCAGCATCGGCACAGCGGAGAAATCGCCATCGCACAGCACATTGAGATCGGCTTGCATCGCCGATGCGCGATCGAGCCGATACTGGGCGAGTGCGGCGAGCACAGGCGTGTCGCGATGGCTCTCAAGTCCGGCTTCCAGCGCCTGATAGGCCGCCAGCAGGTTTCGTTGCAGCAGGACATAGCCCTTGCGGCTGACGTCACCGCGCAACATGTCCTTGATGATGCCGGAGCGCTCGGCTTCGGTGTGAAGCACCTTGGTGCCGAGATAAAGGGCGGTCACGACGCTGACGGGCGCAGTGCTATCTGCCGAGGCAGCAGGCATTGAATTCTCCGATGACTGATAAAGGGATGTGTTGGCGCTCGGGCTGGTGACACCATATCACCCTCGCCGGATGCCACAAGGTGAGGCCAGGCCTGTTGCTACAGCGCGCGGCTGCGGGACTTGCGGCGTACCGGCGCAGATTTGCCGGTTTCCGTCGCAGGCAGGAACTGCGCGCCCTGTGCGGCAAGGAAGGCGCGCATCGCCTGCGCCGGCGGCAGCAGCACCTTGTCCTTGCGATTGAGCACGAACCATTGCCGGATGATCGGCAGCCCGATCACATCCAACATCACCAGTCGCCGCTGCTCCAGTTCGGTGGCCACCGTATGCGCGGAGATGAAGGCGATGCCGAGCCCGGCCATCACGGCCTGTTTGATGGTTTCGTTGCTGTCCATCTCCATGCCGATCGTGGCGCGCAAGCCTGCGCTCTCGAACAGTTGCTCCATCAACCCGCGCGTGCCCGAGCCGGGCTCGCGCGTCAGGAAAGTCTCGCCTGCGAGATCGCTCATGGAGAGGCGCGCCTTGCCCGCGAGGCGATGGTCGCTTCGCGCGATGATCGCATGCGGATGATCGCCGATCAGGTTCACATCCATGTCGATCCCGGCCGGCGGCCGGCCCATGATCGCGATATCGAGATCGTAGTTGCGCAGGCCTGCGATGGTCTCCTCGCGATTGCCGACCGTCAGCAAGATCTCGATCTTGGGATGGAGCTTCGCGAAGGCCGAGATTGCGAAGGGCACGAAGTATTTCGCGGTGCTGACGGCGCCGATGGAGATGCGCCCACCGGTCTTGCCGGCCATCATGTCCAGCGATGTTGCGCAGGCGGCCATCGCCGCCTCGATCCGTTCCGACAGCGCCAGCACCTCGCGGCCGGCATCGGTCAGAACCATCCCGTCGCCGGTGCGCTGGATCAGCGGCAGGCCAGCGAGGCCTTGCAAGTTGCGCAGTTGCAAGGTGACTGCCGGCTGTGTCAGGCGCAGCTTCAAAGCTGCCGCCGTAATGCTGCCGCTGGCGGCGACGGCGGCCAGTGCACGCAGCTGGCGGATCGAAATGTCGCGGAAGCGCTTCGTCATATAAGGAAAACTTTCGCCGCCTAATTTTTACGAAAGTTCCTTTATTTGGCCCAGCCGGTCAATATCTGTGGGCAAAATGGCCCATTTCTGCCATTCCCGGGCACTCCGGACGCGGCCATGTGCCAGAAGGAGCCCAGTATTTTGCGGAGATTGCGATGACCGACCACATGCCCCTGTCCCGATATACGGCTGACTACGCCGGACAGGACCCGCTGCGGCTGGCGGTGGCTGCTGCGGTCGATGCCTTCGCCAAGGCCTCCATTGAAATCTCCGACCTGATCGGCTGCGGTGCGCTGGCCGGGATCACCGGCGAGGCGCAGGGCGCGCAGAATGCCGACGGCGACGTGCAGAAGGATCTCGATGTCCGCGCCGACGAGATCGTTCGCGCGGCACTGAAGCCGGTGTCCTGGGCCGCGCTGGCCTCTGAGGAAGCCGAGACGGCGGATATAAGTGACAGCGGCGGGTTGCTCGACATTGCCTATGACCCGCTCGATGGTTCGTCGAATATCGAAACCAATATGACGGTCGGAACGATCTTCTCGATCATGCCGACCTCGAAGGGCGCTGTGCCGTTCACGCAAAAAGGCAGCGCGCAGATCGCTGCCGGTTTCGTTGTCTATGGCCCGCAGACCTCGCTGGTCCTCACGCTCGGCGACGGCGTCGATATCTTCACGCTCGATCGCGCCGCTGGGAGCTACAAGCGCATTCGGGTGCGTGTGCAGATCCCGGCCGAGTGTTCGGAATATGCGATCAACGCGTCCAACCATCGTCATTGGGAAGCACCGGTGCGCGATTTCGTCGAAGAGTGTCTCGCCGGCGTCGAAGGCCCGCGCGGTAAGAATTTCAACATGCGCTGGATCGCAGCCCTGGTCGCCGAGGCCTATCGCATCCTGATCCGCGGCGGCGTATTTCTCTATCCGTCCGATGCGCGCAAGGGCTATGCCGATGGCCGACTGCGTCTCGTCTACGAAGCGCATCCGATGGCTTTCATCGTCGAACAGGCCGGCGGCGGTGCGACCACGGGTCGTGTGCGTATTCTCGATCTCGCGCCGACGGCGATTCATCAGCGCGTGCCGCTGATCATGGGTTCGATCAGCAAGGTGAGACGTATCGAGGCCATGCATCTCGATGCCAGCGCGGGACAAGCGCAGGCTGCAGCTGAATAGCGGTGTGCGCACGATACATCCTGTTTTGAGCCATTCAAAACATGACAGGCTTGAGGGCTTCTAAGTCCAACCAGCCCGAAACAAGTTGAGCATGATGTGGCCGCGGCCTAGACAAACGCAGGGGTCGCAAAGGATACGCGCATGCTTCCGCAGCAGGTCAAGGTCTCTGATATCACCGACGAGAATTCGGCACAGACCTATCTCAACCAGGCCATCATGACGACATTCTGCCGCGTGCTCGACAGTTCGCGTCTGGCGCCCGATGTGGTCATGCGTCTTCTGGCAACCGCGGTCGGCGCGACCTATCGCGAAGTTGCGGCGGCCCATCAGGACGGCCAGTGCCCTTGCGGATGGCGCCCGGTCCCGGATGCCGATATCGAGGCCCTGCGATCGTCGCTTGAAGGCGCTGCTGCGCCGAAGATGGCTGACGATTTGCACAGCATGGTGATCGCCGGACGGGCGTAGCCGCCAGTCGATCTGCCCTTAAATAAGGCTGCATTTACGCGGAATTGGCCACTGCGGATCACCGCAGATGGCAATTCTGCGTCTGTTCCGCTCTCCCGATCACGTGATTGGGCCAGCGCGATCGACATATGGCAATTCCTTTAGACCTAAACTACTTTGGCCCGATCCTTGAATGTCGAGGAGATCGCGATCGGTGCAAAGTGACCTCATGACATCCTCATCCGCTGCAGTTCTCGACCACACCACTGCCAGCTCGACCGTCTGGCGCGAAGTCGCACGCGCGATCGCCGACATCGGCGCCAAGCGCTGTTTCGGCCTCGTCGGGGGCGCAAACTTCAAGGTGACGCTCGGCCTCACCGAATTCGGCGTCGAATTCGTTGCTGCACGCCATGAGGGCGGCGCGGTGAGCATGGCCGATGTGGCTGCGCGTCTGACGCGCGATCTCACGATCGTCAGTGTGACGGCGGGGCCCGGTCTCACCAATGCGATCACCGGCATCGGCGAAGCTGCCAAGAGCGACACGCCATTGCTCGTTCTCGCAGGTGACGTGGTGCTCGGCGACAAGCAGTCGGCATTTGCCTTCAATCAGTCGGAACTTGTTCACGCGGTCGGCGGCGAGTGGCGGCAGATCGCCGATGCGCAGAGCGCGTATGCCGACACCTGGAAGGCCGCGTCGTTGGCGCTGCGCGAGCGCAAGCCGGTCGTGCTCAGCCTGCCGATCAATGTGCAGGAAATGCCGGTGACGGCGACGATGGGCAAGAAGCATTTGCCGATCATGCCGCGGGTCACGATCAATCCGGCGAAGCTGGATGAACTTGTTGCGACGATCCGGACATCGAAGCGACCGCTGATTCTGGCGGGTCATGGCGCTGTCGTGGCCGATGCGCAGCCGTTACTGGTTCAACTGGCAGACAGAATCGGCGCGTTGCTGGCGACGTCGTTGCAGGCGCATGGGATGTTTTCCGGTCATCCGTGGAATCTCGGCGTTGCCGGAGGCTTCTCCTCGAAAGCAACGGCTGAGCTAATCGCGCAGAGCGACATGATCCTCGCCTTCGGCATGTCGCTGAACATGTGGACCACGAAGAAGGGCAAGCTGATTTCGGACTATGCCCAGCTCGTGCAGATCGATGTCGAGAAGGGCCGCATCGGCGTGCATCGCCCGGTCGATCTCGAACTCGAAGGCGATGCATCGGCTGTGGCCACTGCCGTGTTGCAGGCGTTTGATAAGACGCCGCCCAGCGAGGCTGGCTGGCGCACGCCCGAGGTTGCCGCGGTGATGACTGCCAGAGGCAATCATAATCTGGCCTATGACGACACCAGCACTGCCGAGCACATCGATCCGCGCACGCTGAGCAAGGCGATGGACGATATCCTGCCGAAGGATCGCACGGTCGTTGTCGACGGTGGACATTTCGTCGGCTGGGTGACGCGTTATATTTCCGCGCCCGATCATAAAGGCTGGTGCATTCCGATCGCGTTCCAGTCCATCGGCCTCGGCCTTGCCGGCGCGATCGGTGCGGCAGTGACGCAGCCGGAGCGGCTGACAGTGCTCGCGGTCGGTGACGGCGGCTTCCTGATGTCGATCGCGGAGCTTGAAACTGCCGTCCGGCTGAAGAAGCGCATCTGCATCTTCATCTATAACGACAGCGCCTATAGCGCCGAAGTGCATCACTTCGGGCCGGAAGGCTACAACGCCGGCATGGCGCAATTCCCGGTGACCGATTTTGCGGCCATCGCGCGCGGATATGGCGCCGATGGCGTTGTTGTGCGGACGCTCGCCGATCTCGATGCCGTGAAGACCTGGGTCGCCGATGGTGCGCAGGGCGTGTTCATCGTCGACGGCCGGATCAATCCAAAGCTGATCGCGGATTGGTACAGCGAGATGTTCAGCGGCGCGAACTTGTAATTGGCCTTCTTACCTCTCCCCGCTTGGCGGGGAGAGGTCGGCTGAAGCGCGCGGAGCGCGTGAAAGCCGGGTGAGGGGGAGCGCATGATACACTTAAGCGCAAACCACTAACTCCCCCTCACCCGAAGGCTCCGCTGCGCTCGCCTTCGACCTCTCCCCGCCTAGCGAAGCTTCGCTTCGCCGGGCGGGGAGAGGTTATGCCGCGGCTTGGTTCGTTGCTTCAACATTCCCCAACCATTCCTTCGCAATGGTCAGATCTGCCTGCGAGAGCTGATGGCCAACCGGCAGCGTGCGGTGCTGTACATCGGCGCCCGCCTTCGTCAGCATCACGGCAAGTCGCTGCGAATTGCTTGGCGGGATGATCGGGTCGGATTGGCCCGACACGATCAGTGCCGGCTTGCCAGCGAGATCCGTCACCGGCGCGTTACGTAGCGGCACCATCGCCCGCAACAATATGCCGCCGGCCAGCGCCTCCGGTCGCAACAACATCATCGCGGCGGCGATGTTGGCGCCGTTGGAATAGCCGAGCGCGATCGGTGCTGTGAGCCCGTAGCGCTTGCGGGCTTCGACTACGAAGTCTGCAAGGTCATTGGCGCGACGCTGAACGTCGTCCTCATCGAACACGCCTTCGGCGAGCCGGCGGAAGAAGCGCGGCATGCCGTGCTCCAGCACCTGACCGCGGGGCGACAGCAATGCTGCGCCGGGCGCAATCGCCTCGCCGAGCGGCAGCAGATCGCTTTCGTCACCGCCGGTGCCATGCAGCAGCAGGAGCGGCGTTGCCTCGCGCCGGTTGCCCGGCGCGAAGCGATGAATGTGGGACAGGTCGTTACTCATGACGTCACCTTTTCCGTGTCGAGCACCGGCAATACGCGCTCGATCTCGCCGCGATGCTTTTCGAGAAACGCGGGCAGTTTCAGATGCTCGCCGAGGGATTCGACGGGCTCGTCCACGGCGAAGCCGGGGATGTCGGTGGCGATCTCGAACAGCACGCCGCCGGGTTCGCGGAAATAGACCGAGCGGAAGTAGTTACGGTCCTTCTGCTCCGTCGGCTGCTGGCCGTGGGTCTTCACCAGCTTGTTGGCCATCACCTGTTGATCGGCGTCATCGACGGCGCGGAAAGCGATGTGATGCACCGAGCCGCGGCCCTGACGACCCGGCAGGAAACCGCCGGCCTCATAGATGTCGACAATGCCGCCTTCGACGCTGTCGGTGCTCAGGCGAATGATCGAGCCTTCACGCGCGGTTTCCTTGAAGCCGAACACGTCGGTGAGGATCGCGCTGGTCTTCTCGGCCTTCTCTAGCAGAAGCGTCACGCCATGGAAGCCGCGGATCGCGTGCTCCGCCGGAACGTCGCCATTGCTCCAGCCGGGCTCGTTCTCCGCGCCGGCAACGCCGACCAGAGCGAGGCTCATGCCGTCCGGATCGGTGAAGGGCAGCACGGCTTGGCCGAAGCGTTTTTCGAGCGCCTCATGGGCAATGCCCTTCTCGATGAAGCGATGCGTCCAGTAGCCGAGCGAGCGGGCAGGGACCCGGAACGAAGTCTGCTGGGTCTGGCCCACGCCGCCACGGCCGGGGGCCGCATGCTCCCACGGGAAGAAGGTCAGGATGGTGCCCGGCTTGCCGGTCTCATCGCCGTAGTAGAAGTGGTAGGTGCCCGGATCGTCGAAATTGACGGTCTTCTTGACGAAGCGCATGCCCAGCGCGCGGGTGTAAAAATCGAAATTCCGCAAGGCGTTACCGGCGATTGCGGTGACATGGTGGATGCCTGACATGGTCTGTCTCCTGGTTAGGAAGGCGTCTCGTCTTCCGTTGCCGGGATAATTGGGTCATCCCCGTTCAAAGACAATCTGGCCATTTGTGACATGACTGTCTATGAATTGGGGACAGTCGGGAATGCTCCATGGATAAGCTCAACAGCCTGCGCGCCTTCGTCAAAGTCGTCGAACTCGGCAGCTTCTCCGAAGCAGGGCGGCAGCTGCGGCTGTCGCGCTCGGCGATCTCGAAATATGTCGGCGAGCTCGAACAGGACCTCGGCGTGCAATTGCTCAACCGCACCACGCGCCATGCCAGCGCGACCGAGAACGGTCAGGCCTATTTCGAGCGCGCGCTGACCATCCTCGCCGATCTCGAAGCCGCCGATCAGGCGGTGGCGCAGGCGCAGTCGACGCCGCGCGGATTGCTGCGCGTCAATGCGCCGATGTCATTCGGCACGCTGCAGCTCGGGCCTGCCATTGCCGACTTCATGGCGCAGTGCCCAGAGTTGCAGATTCAACTCGTACTGTCGGACGATCAGGTCGACCCGATGCAGGGCGGTTTCGACGTGACGCTTCGCATCGCCGACCTGGAGTCTTCAAGTCTCATCGCGCGAAAAATCGTCGCCATCGATCGCGTCGTCTGCGGATCTCCTGATTACTTCAAGCAGCACGGCACGCCGAAGCTGCCGGAGGATCTGCGCAGCCACGCGCTGCTCACCTATGGCTTCCTACTCACGGGCAATCAGTGGAAGCTGACCGGCAGGGATGGCAACGATCACTGGATCCAGCCGAGCTGGACGCTCTGCGTCAACAATGCTGAAGTACTGCGCGATGCCGCGATCAAGGGCAGGGGCGTCGCGCTGCTGCCGACCTTCATTGCCGGCGATGCATTGCGCGCGGGCGCTCTGCGCAGCGTGCTCAATACCTACGAAGCACCGCCGCTGACGCTCTATGCGATCTATCCGCCCACGCGGCATCTCGCCGTAAAAGTGCGGCTGTTCATCGATTTCCTGGCGGCGCGCTTCAGCGGCGTGCCGGAGTGGGATGAGAAGCTCTAGCGCCAGATCGCGCGCATCCGCGAATTGATGTCCATGCGCACACCCTGCGCCGCCGCGCGCGCGGGATCAGCGGCGGCCACTTGCGGCCAGGTTGTGCGCTCGAACAGGCCGAGCAGCGCTTCCGGAATGAAGCGGGTGCGCGACGCATAGACGTGGCGGTCACCTTGTGCGTGCTGGCCGTGGGTGAAGAAACGCTGCGGCACCATCAGATGCAGATCGTCCTTGGCGCGCGTCATCGCCACATAAAGCAGCCGGCGCTCTTCCTCGATCTCCGCTGATGTCCCGGTGCCCAAATCCGACGGCATGCAGCCATCGACCACATTCAGCACATAGACAGACTTCCATTCCTGCCCCTTGGCGGAATGGATGGTCGAGAGGATCAGATAGTCCTCGTCGAGCAGCGGCACGCCGGACTGATCGCTGGTCGCGTCAGGCGGATCGAGCGTGAGTTCGGTGAGAAAGCGTTCGCGCGACGGATAGCCTGACGCGATCGCTTCGAGCTGGATCAGATCGGCGCGGCGCGTCAGCGAATCCTCGTGAATGCGATCGAGATGCGGCTCATACCAGCGTCGCGCCAGTTCCAGTTCGGCGGGCCAGCCCGCACGGCGTGACTTGATCTCGCTGATGACCTCGACAAAGCCGCGCCAGTCGGCTGCTGCGCGCGGCGGCGCCGGCGCGTGAGCGAGGGCGTCGATCGGATCGGGTGCCGCGATCATGTGATCCAGCGCGCGCTGTGCGGAAGCTGGCCCCACACCGGGTAGCAATTGCATCAGCCGGAAACCGGCGACCCGGTCACGTGGGTTCTCCACGAAACGCAGCAGCGCCAGTATGTCCTTCACATGCGCGGCGTCGAGAAACTTCAGGCCGCCGAATTTGACGAATGGAATGTTCCGCCGCGTCAGCTCCACTTCGAGTGATCCGCTGTGCGACGACGTCCGGAACAGCACGGCCTGTTCCTTCAGCTTCATGCCGCCTTCGCGATTGTCGAGCACGCGCGCGACGATGGCGCGGGCCTGATCGGTCTCGTCCCGGATGGTGACGAGTTGCGGCTTGGCGGAGGAGACGCGGTCGGTCCAGAGATTTTTGGTGAAGCGCTCGCGCGCAAGATCGATCACGCCATTGGCCGCTGCCAGGATCGGTTGCGTGGATCGATAGTTGCGGTCGAGCGTGATGATTTGCGCGGGTGGGCTGAACTGCCTGGGAAAATCGAGAATGTTGCGCACTGTGGCGGCGCGAAACGAATAGATCGACTGCGCGTCGTCGCCGACGACGGTGAGGCCGTGACCATGCGGCTTCAGCGCCAGCAGGATCGCCGATTGCAGGCGATTGGTGTCCTGATATTCGTCCACGAGCACGTGATCGAAGCGACCGCCGATATCGCTAGCCAGTAGCGGTTCGCTCGCCATCTGCGCCCAGTATAGAAGCAGGTCGTCGTAATCGAGCACGTTCTGCTTCTGCTTGGCTTCGACATAGCTGGCGAACAGCTCGCGCAGCTCGGCTGACCACGCCGCGCACCACGGATAGGATGCGCCGAGCACCTGATCGAGTTCGGTCTCGGAATTCACGCAGCGGGAATAGATCGCGAGGCATGTGCCTTTTGTCGGGAAGCGCGTCTCGGTTTTGGAGAAGCCGAGTTCGTGCCGGACCAGATTCATCAGGTCGGCGGAATCCTCGCGGTCGTGAATGGTGAAACCGGGATCGAGTCCGATTTGTTCGGCATAGTCCCGCAGGAGCCGCGCGCCGATGCCGTGGAATGTGCCAGCCCAGGCCAGCGCATCGGTCATGACGCCGGTATTGTCGCCCATCACTTGGCGCGCGATGCGCTCGACGCGGCGGCTCATCTCGCTGGCCGCGCGCCGTGAGAAGGTCATCAGCAGGATGCGGCGCGGATCGGCGCCGTTGACGAGCAGATGCGCCACGCGATGGGCGAGGGTGTTGGTCTTGCCGGAACCGGCACCGGCGATGACCAACAGCGGAGCTGACGTGACGCTGTTCCCATGCGGGAACACGCCATGCTCGACGGCACGGCGTTGTTCTGGATTGAGGGCGTCGAGATAAGAGGCTTGAGCGAGCAAGGCATGTATCCGAGGTGACGAATCACGCTCGCTGATTCCCGCTTTGTTCGCAATGGAAGAGCGGCACTTCCCTTTCGGCTGTCATCCCCGCGAAAGCGGGGATCCATACACACCGAGTTTCGGTGATGCGCAGGTGGAGAGGTCTGTTTCCCTGACGACGTCGGAGGTTATGGGTCCCCGCCCCGCGCACGCCTTCGGCGTGCTAGGCGGGGACGACATATGAGCGTGTTGCAGACGATTACGCCGCCCGCACTTCGCGGAGGAACACATCGACCTGCGTGCGGAGGTCTTCGCCGTTGCGTGACAGGTCCGCGGCCGACTCCACCACGCGCGACGCGGCGAGGCCGGTCTCGCGGGCGGCGTCATTGACGCCGGCAATGTTTTGCGAGACCTCGCCGGTGCCGCGGGCGGCTTCGGCGACGTTGCGGGCGATTTCGAGCGTGGCTGCGCCCTGTTCCTCGACGGCGGCGGCGATGGCGCTTGCGATCTCGCTGACGCGGCCGATGGTCGAGGTAATGCTCTGGATCGAACCCACCGAGAGCTTCGTGGCACTCTGAATCGCGCCGACCTGTGCCGAGATTTCGTCCGTTGCCTTCGACGTCTGGGTGGCCAGTGCCTTCACTTCGGAAGCGACGACGGCGAAGCCGCGGCCGGCTTCACCTGCGCGGGCCGCTTCGATGGTGGCATTGAGTGCGAGCAGGTTGGTCTGCGCAGCGATCTCACTAATCAGCTTGACGACGTCGCCGATCTTCTGCGCGGCCTCCGCAAGGCTCTGCACTTCGCTATTGGTGACGTTGGCCTGCGATACTGCATCGCCGGAGACGCGGGCAGATTCGTTGACCTGCTGTGCGATCTCGCTGATCGAGGCATTGAGCTCCTCGATAGCAGCGGCGACTGCCTGAGCGCTCTGCGTGGCCTCCTCGGATGCTGCCGCGACAGCTGCGGTCTGCCGGGTCGATTCCTCGGCGGTGGCCGCCATCGATTGCGCGGTTGTGCGGAGTTCGCCGGCAGCCGAACCAACGGCGGTGACTACGGTACCAACGCTGCCCTCGAAGCGCGAGGCGAGAGCACTCATGGTGTCGCGGCGATCAAGCTGGGCGCGCTCGCGCTGCTCTTCCTGGGCGGCGCGCAGCTGCTCGGTTTCAATCAGCCCGGTCTTGAAGATTTCGACGGCGCCGGCCATCGAGCCGATCTCGTCCTTGCGGCCTGCACCCGGCACCGCGATCGTGTGATTACCGCCCGCAATGGTCCGCATCGCAGTTTCGAGTGCGCGGATCGGCTTCGCCATCGAGCGGCCCATGAAGGTTGCGATGGCACCGGCGAGCAGCAGCACGCAGGCAGAAATGATGGCCAGCCAATTCAGCGAGGATCGCATCAGGCTATGATATCCGCTGGTATCACGGGTGATTTCGAAGACGGCGATGTTGTCGCCCGAAAAGCTCTTGATTGCGCCGAAGGTCGTGGCAACGGGCTTGTTGTCGAGTTCGCCATATTGGGTCACAACTTCGCCGGCAAGCGCGCGACGCAGCATATCGACACCCGGAGCAGCCGACTTCAGGGTGGACGCCAGCGTCTTGCCGGCCTGGCCGTCGATCTGGTGAATGCCGACATCGACACCGAAACGCGACTTCATGGTGTCGACGAAAGTCTTGCCGAACGGAGCGCCGACATCGATCGTGCCGAGAATGGTATCACCATCCATCGCCGGTGCTACGCCAAAGACGTTGAGCGCATCACGGCCGGGCTCGATGCCGCCGACCGACTTCTTGCTGGTCATCGCCTGCACCACCATCTTGCGGCGCTCGGAAACGTTGTCTCCGAAGGTGCCGGGATTGTGGATGCGGGCGAAGCTGATGGCCGGCGGTGTTTGAATGGTGATCAGTTCGAGGCCGCGCGGCTTGATACGCTGATGGGCCTCCTTCAGATTCGCGAGCGCACTGGCACGATCGTTCGCCTTGATGGCGTCCTTGATCGGCTGTGACGACGCGATCGACTCGGCAACTGCGAGCAGCGTGCGCGTTTCGGCATTCAGCGCTGCCGTGAGATTGGCGTAGTCATCATGCGCTTCGCGACTAAGGGCTGTGTCGATGATCGCCTGTTGCTGCCACATGCTGAAGGCTGCGAGCGCGCCGCACGATCCGGCAGCGACGAGCGTGATGGCGACAATCATACGTGCTGAAATAGAATTGAGTGCTTGCATCGACATGCCCCTTGGACCGCGGCAAGCAATTTTGCTGCGGCACTGAAATTCCACGTGAAAATAGGGAAGCCGAGTGAAGGAGCCCTTAATTACCTCTGATGTGTAGGTATCCTGGTATCATGATTCCATTATGCCGCAGCAGATTTGGCTTCGGGCGATGCCAGCATCAGTCGTGATCGAATGTGCGAGGATACTAGTGGAGCCGAGACGAGCCATTCCCCGGCGCAAGGCACCGGTCCACGTGCGAGAGAAGAACCGCCGATTTGAGGGGCTTCTGGAGGCGACAGACGGCGCCGAGCTCGGTGGACATCGCGAGAAAATCGGGCGCGGACACGCCTGCCGGTGAGGCCGCGTGACCTGACATGACGATGATCGGGATCTCCGGGCGGCACCGATGCGCCAGCTTCATCGTCTCCAGCCCGTTCATCCCGGGCATGAAGATATCGATGATGAGCAGATCGAAATCGGCGTTGCGGAGAATGTGGCGCGCGCGCGGGCCGTCGCTCGCGCAGGTGACGCGGTGGCCTTCGCGCTCAAGCATCAATTTGGTGAAGATCTGAACGACCTTGTCATCGTCGACGATCAGGATGCTTGCCATCTGCCGGTCCCCCGGATGCCGTCGCGCCAGTGCGGAGCATGGTTGTCTGGTTACGCACGCATCGCTACATGCCACGTTGCAAATGTGGCTTCTCGTTAAACGCCGCATCGAGCAGCGACCTGTGGACCTGAATATGTCCGTCATAGCTGACGAAGCCGAGCTTACGAAACTTGTTCATGAAGAAGCTGACGCGCGACCGCGTGGTGCCGATCATCTCCGCCAGCATTTCCTGACTGATGTCGATATCGATGGGATGGCTGGCGCCTCCCTCGCCATAGTGAGCGAGGATCAGCAACAGGCGCGCGAGGCGCTTCTCGCTTGAATTGAACAACTGATCGATCAGATCTTCTTCGATGCGGTTGTTGCGCGACAGAAGATAGGCGACGAAGAATTCTGCGAAAGCCGGCTCGTCGCGCAGATGGGCGAGCATCACCGACTTGTTAATGGTAACAATCGTGCAGTCTTCCATCGCCGTCGTTGTGACGGTACGCAGCGGATGACCATTCAGGCAACCCTCACCCAGGAACTGTCCGGGTTCGAGCAGGCCGACGACGGCTTCCTTGCCTTGTTCAGACAGGACCGTGAGCTTGATACGTCCGCTCAGGATGTAGCAAACAGAATCTGCCGTCTCACCCTGACAAAAGATGTTCTGGTTTTTCTTGTAGTCGGTCGTAACCCTTCCGATGCCGGGACAGGTCAGAAAATACGGCGCATCGAACTCGGCTACAGCAGGAACCTTCAAGGCAGCTAGCCGTGTCATCGCGAATCTCCGGAGATCGATCTTTGCAGGTCAGCGTAAATCTATTCAGGGTTGTATTGTTCCCGCCAGATCTAGTTAAATTGCCGGCATAAGAGATCAAAACGCACATGCGTGAGTGGGAGGATTGATGGGGTCATCAATCCCGATGTGCATATAGATACCACCAGGCGCGTGAGGCGGCGTAGTTACGTCATCGGATTCACTGCCTTGAAATAACTTCCCTCCATGTTGCTACGCAACTTAACGCGCAGATCGTCTGTCATGTCCGCAACACACGCTGCCCTCGAATTGCGAGGGTTAACGAAACGTTTCGATCGGCCAGCTGTCGACGGACTCGATCTCACGGTTCGTGCTGGCGAGTTCTATGCGCTGCTGGGTGCCAACGGAGCCGGCAAGACGACGACATTGCGCATGGTCGCGGGATTGCTGCGTCCCGATGCCGGATCGGTGTCGATACTTGGTATCGACGCGCTCGCCGATCCCGTTGCAGCGAAACAGATCATGGCCTGGGTCTCCGACGAGCCGATGATCTATGACAAGCTGACGCCGCTCGAATATCTCGAATTCGTTGCCGGTCTATGGGGCTGCGATGCTGAAACGGCCGAGCGCACGTCGCATGAATTGTTGGCATCGCTAGGTCTTGGTCCACATCTGCATGAGCGATGCGAAGGCTTCTCCAAGGGGATGCGCCAGAAGGTAGCGCTGGCCGGCGCGCTGGTGCATGAGCCCCGGCTGATCATTCTCGACGAACCTTTGACCGGGCTCGATGCCGTGTCGGCGCGTCATGTCAAAGGCCTGTTGCAGGATCGCGTGCGCTCCGGCTGCACGGTGATCATGACCACGCATATTCTCGAAGTCGCCGAACGCATGGCCGACCGGATCGGTGTGATCGCCGCAGGCAGGCTGATCGCCGAAGGTACGCTTGCCGAATTGCGTCAGCAGAACGGACAGGGCGACACCAGCCTCGAGGACATGTTCGTGGCGCTGGTGGACGGCGCGCCGGTTGCCGCATGACGCCATCCGCCAGCGTGATGTGGTTTGCCGGCCATGAAGTCCGGCTGGCGTGGCGAGAGATGCTGGGCATGCTCACGGCGGGCCGTCGCTGGCGTCCGCGCAGCGTTTCGCTTCTGCTGATTGTCTTCGTGATCTTCCTGCATCTGCCGGCCTATGCGGTGGTCGGCCGCTTTGCAGATGTACAGACGCCGCTCGACCAATCAACGGCGATTGTCATCACTGCAAGTATCTTCCTCGCCTGGGCGCTCGTTTTGTCGCAGGCGATTGAGTCCGTCACCCGCGTGTTCTATGCGCGCGCCGATCTCGATCTCATCATGTCGTCGCCGGCGCCGCTCACCAACCTGTTCTCGGTCCGAATCGCAGCTATCGCGTTGACGGTGACCCTGATGGCGATGTTGCTGGCGACGCCTTTTGTCAACGTACTGGTGATCGGCGGCGGTGCACGCTGGTTCTCCGCCTATGCCGTCGTCATCGCGATGGGCCTGTCCGCATCTGCGTGCGCCATCGCCATCACGGTCGGACTGTTTCAGCTCTGCGGCCCCGCCAAGACGCGGCTGGTTGCGCAGATCATTTCTGCAGTCACGGGCGCAGGCTTTGTCATCGCATTGCAGGTTGCGGCGATTCTCTCTTACGGCACGCTGTCGCGTTTCGCCGTGCTGACCTCCGATGCCGCAGCTGCCTTTGCGCCTGAAGCAAACAGCATCGTGTGGTGGCCCGCGCGCGCGATGCTTGGCGATATCGCAGCACTGGTGCCGCTGCTGGCGGCCGGGTTGATCCTGCTGGGAAGCGCCATGGCGATCTTCTCGCCACGATTCAGCAACTACGTGGCCAGTGCCGCACCATTGGCGCAAGTTCGACGCAAGAAAGTCGCAAGACGGTTTCGACCGGGCTCTCGACGTAACGCCTTGCGCCGCAAGGAGTTTATCCTCTTGTGGCGCGATCCGTGGCTGGTCTCGCAAACCCTGATGCAGCTGCTGTATCTGTTGCCACCAGCCCTGATGCTGTGGCGCAGTTTCGGCGATGGCGCGGGTGCCTTCATCGTGCTGGCGCCAGTGATCGTGATGGCCGCGGGTCAGCTCGCCGGCGGCCTGGCCTGGCTGACGATCTCCGGCGAAGACGCTGCGGATCTGGTCACAACCGCGCCGCTTCCGGCAAACACGATCATCGCGGCCAAGATCGAAGTCGTGCTGGTCATCATAGCTGTCGTGTTCACGCCGATGGTCGTGGGTCTCGCGCTGGTCTCGCCGCGGCTGGCTGCGGTAACCGCATTGGCAACTGTCGTGGCCGCGGGATCGGCTACCGCCATCCAGCTCTGGTTCAGGGTGCAGGCGCGGCGCAGCCAGTTCAGGCGACGTCAGACGTCATCGCGCATTGCGACCTTCGCCGAAGCTTTCTCGTCGATCGGCTGGGCTGCGACGGCGGCGCTGGCACTGGTGCTGCCAATCGCCTCAGTGATCGCAGGCGCCATGACCGCGGGCTTGATGGCGCTGACGTGGAAGATCAGTCCTGTCAGGACCTGAAACGACAAAGCCACCCGCGGACACGGATGGCTTTGAAATCAACGATTGGCTCGAAACAACGATCAGGCCACCATCGACATCGGCGCGATGGCGGGGGTGGCTTCGCTAAAAACCTCTTCCGTGACCACGATAAAACGCACCAGCGGCGTCGGGCCGAAATTGGTGGAGATCGCTACGTCAGCAGCGTCGCGACCGCGGGCCATCACGATGCGCCCGATGCGCGGATGATTGTGACGCGCATCGAAGGTGTACCACTTGCTTCCGAGGTAGACTTCGAACCAGGCGCTGAAGTCCATCGGCGCGGGATCGATGGGCACGCCGATATCGCCGAGATAGCCGGTACAATAGCGTGCTGGAATGTTCATGCAGCGGCACAGCGTGACAGCGAGATGCGCGAAGTCGCGGCACACGCCGATACGCTCTTCATGACCTTCAAAGGCTGTACGATCGTTGCGAGCATGGTGATAGCCGAACTCGATGCGTTGATGCACGTAATCGACAATGGCCTGGACGCGCGCCGCGCCGTCTTCGATATGGCCGAACAGCGACCAGGCCAGATCGGATAGCTTCTGCGTGTCGCAATAGCGGCTGCCGAGCAGGAAGACCATGACATCGTCAGGCAGTTCGCCGACCGCCTGCAACGGCCCTGATGGCGGAGCCGCATCCGGCAGCCCGCTATCGGAGATGAGAAAGTCATTCTTGATTTCGATCAGTCCGAGCGGTGCGACGATGCGCGTGCAGGTATTGCCGAACATGTCGAGATAGTCATGCGCCTGTACGTCGTGGGAAAACTGGATGCGGTGTGGGCTCTGCAAATCCTTCGCGCGCGAAGGATGAATGCTGAGCATCAGGATCATAGGTGTTTCCTGCAAACACTGGAAAGCGATGTCGTAGCCCGCGCGAATCTTCACTTTTACGTCTCCACTAGCTCGGCAAATCAGGAATTCATCGTTGCCAGACAAGTGTAGTCACCAAACATCGTTCCGAGGTTCAGTGACAGGAATGTGCAGAAAATGTGAGCAGCGAGGCCGCGCCGGCCCCGCTGCGCCATAAGCTATTTCTTCAGGGACAACAGCAGCAGCGAGCGGGCGGTCACCTGATACATATGGCCGAACGGGAAATCCTCGCCACCTTTCGTGTCCGGGATATTGGTATCCACCAGAAGTTCCCAGGCTTGTCCGCCAAACGCCTCGGGCATCGTGAAGTCGACCAGTCCTTCGAAGCCGTTGAGAATCATCAGCATGGTCTGATCCTCCGCCGGCTTGTGGATGCCGGTCTTCTGTGCACGGCCGTCCAGCAGCATGCCGAAACATTTCATGTTGCCATCTTTCCAATGTGCGTCTTCCATCGGGCCGCCATTGGCGTTGATCCATGTCACGTCGCGGACGTCGAGATCGGGATCGTGTTCGCCAGTCAGGAAGCGGCTGCGACGCAGGACCGAGCAGCCGCCGAGCAGTTTGATGAGCCGCTTGGTGAAAGCGAGCAGATCCTTGCCCTCGGTCGTCAGGCTCCAGTTGAACCAGGAAATCTCGCTGTCCTGGCAATAGGCATTGTTGTTGCCGTTCTGCGTGCGGCCGAATTCGTCGCCGCCGAGCAGCATCGGCGTGCCCTGCGAGAACAGCAGCGTCGCCAGCATATTGCGCTTCTGGCGCTCGCGCAGGGCGATGATGGCCTTGTCGTCGGTCGGGCCCTCGACGCCGCAATTCCATGAGGCGTTGTTGGAGGAGCCGTCCTTGTTGTTCTCGCCATTGGCCTCGTTGTGTTTCTCGTTGTAGCTCGCCCAGTCGTTCAGCGTGAAGCCGTCGTGAGCGGTGACGAAATTGACGCTGGCCCAGGCGCGGCGACCCTGATGGTTGAACATGTCCGCAGACGCGACGAGACGCGGTGCCAGTGCCGCGACCGGCGCTTTGCCGCGCCAGAAGTCACGCGCAGTATCGCGAAACTTGTCGTTCCATTCCGCCCAGCCGGGCGGGAAACCGCCGACCTGATAACCACCGGGGCCGATGTCCCAGGGTTCGGCGATCAACTTCACTGTCGTCAGCAATGGGTCCTGATCGACGGCTTTCAGGAAGCCGCTTTGTTCGGTGAAGCCATAGACTTCGCGCGCCAGGATGGTGCCGAGATCGAAGCGGAAGCCGTCGATATGCATCTCCCGCACCCAGTAGCGCAGGCTGTCCGCCACCATCTGGATGACGCGGGCATTGGACAGGTTCACTGTGTTTCCGGTGCCGGTGTCGTTGATGTAATAGCGTGGCTTGTCCGGAAGCAGCCGATAATAACTGGCATTGTCGATGCCCTTGAAGGACAGGGTCGGGCCAAGCTCGTTGCCTTCGGCGGTGTGATTATAGACGACATCGAGGATGACCTCGAGCCCGCCGGCATGCAGCGCTGACACCATCTCCTTGAACTCGCGCAGCGAGTTCGGCACGTCCGATGCGTAGCGCGGATCGGGCGCAAAGAAGCCGATGGAATTGTAGCCCCAGTAGTTCACCAGCTTCTTGTTCAGCAGATAGTCGTCATTGATGAAAGTATGGATTGGCAACAGCTCGACCGAGGTGATGCCGAGGCCGCAGAGATAATCCACCACAGGCCTGCTGCCGAAGCCGGCATAGGTGCCGCGCAATTTTTCCGGCACGTCGGGATGCAGCTTGGTGAAGCCCTTGACGTGGGTCTCGTAGATGATGGTCTGGTCCCATGGCACCGGCTGCCGGCCGGCCTCGCCAGCCCAGTCGAAGTCGCGATCGACAATCACGCATTTCGGCATGAACGGGGCGGAGTCGCGTTCGTCGAAGGTGGTGTCGTCGCCGGTTTCCATCTTGTAGCCGAACACGGCCGGATTCCATTCGAGCTGACCGGCATGGGCACGGGCATAGGGATCGAGCAGCAGCTTATTCGGATTGAAGCGATGGCCCTTTTCCGGCTCATAGGGGCCATGGACGCGGTAGCCATAGAAAGTGCCGGGGCTGACGTCGGGGATGTAGCCGTGAAACACCTCGTCGGTATATTCCGGCAGCTCGATTCGCGTTTCCTCGTCGCCGTCGAACAGGCAGACCTCGACCTTGGTGGCGTTGGCGGAGAAGAGCGCGAAGTTGGTGCCCTTTCCGTCCCAATGCGCGCCAAAGGGATAGGGGAGACCTTCTTCGACTACTCTGTGCGTCACGATTGCCCCACTGTCTGGTGATGAAAATGCGCGGGATAACTGCGCCGCCGCATTTCCGTTGCAATGCAAACAGGCTGTTTCGGAATATATCTTGGCCTGCGAGGGTCGCTAGCCCGGAGTTTTGCTTATGACCGACGTCTCCCATCACAAACGCATCGCATTGCTGGGCGCGCCAGTCGAAGTCGGGGCCTCGCAGCGCGGGACCTTGATGGGGCCGGCGGCCATGCGGACGGCAGGCCTGGGGCCGCTGCTGGAAGAGCTTGGCTTCGAGGTGGAAGACCACGGTGACCTCATGCCACCGTCTGTGCCTCTGTCGACCGATGCGCCGCCGGAGAATGCCAAGCATTACCGTGTGATCCAGAGCTGGATCCAGGCGCTGAGTGCGCGTGCCTACACGCTTGCCAAATCGGGCGCGCTTCCGATCTTCGTGGGCGGTGATCACAGCCTGTCCATGGGATCGGTCAATGGCGTGGCAAGGCACTGGCACGAGCAGGGGCGCGAATTGTTCGTGCTGTGGCTCGATGCGCATGCCGATTACAATACGCCGCACACGACCATCACCGGCAATATGCATGGCATGTCCGCGGCCTTTCTGTGCGGCGAGTCCGGTCTCGACGGCCTGCTCGGTGCGGAGCCTCGGGCCTCGATCAAGCCGGACAATCTCGATCTGTTCGGCATTCGCTCCATCGACAAGCTCGAGAAAGAGCTGGTGCATGCACGCAAGGTGGCCATTGCAGACATGCGGCAGATCGACGAGTTCGGTGTTGGCGTCCTGATCCGCCGCGTCATCGAGCGGGTCAAGGCGCGCAACGGCGTGTTGCATGTGTCCTTCGATGTGGACTTCCTCGATCCCGCGGCAGCGCCCGGCGTTGGCACCATGGTGCCCGGCGGCGCCACCTATCGCGAGGCGCATCTGATCATGGAGCTGCTGCATGATTCCGGGCTGATGTGCTCGCTGGATGTCGTCGAGCTCAATCCGTTTCTCGACGAGCGCGGGCGTACCGCACGGGTGATGGTCGAGCTGGTCGGCAGCCTGTTCGGGCAGCAGATCACCGATCGGCCGACACCGAGCAACGCAATTATACCGCCCGGCTAGTTTACGGTCGGCAAAACCTCGATTGGTTCCGGGTCTTTGCGCGCGTTACGCATGATCGTTTTGTTATCGTCTCGGAACTAACCCTGCAGCGCGGGATTGCTCCCTCATGGTTCACATACGAGGAGCACGTCATGATTAAGCATCTTGCCATCATCGCCGTTGCTGCGGCGGGCATCAGCAGCGCAATTCCAGCCAAGGCCCAGGAGTTCGGCGTCGGCGTCGGTCCGGGAGGCGTTACGGTCGGCGCCGTCGGCCGCGACCGCTATCGCGACGATTATGACCGCGGTTACTACCGCGATCGCCGTGATCGCAACGAGACCGTGATCATCAAGCGCAGCCGTGATCGTGACCGTGGCTATTACGATGGCGGCGTCGAACGTCGTACTGTCATCGAACGCTACTAATATTGCGTCGAACGAGAGGCGGCCCTTCCTCGGAAGGGCCGTTTTTTCGTGCGTGATGGAAGCCTCAGAACATTGAGTGACAGGACCATGGCAACTGCAGCGACAGTCTGGTGGCAGGCCGGCACCATCTATCAGATCTATCCGCGATCGTTTCAGGACTCCAATGGAGACGGTATCGGCGATCTCGCGGGCATCGTCGGCCGGCTTCCTTATCTGCGGCGGCTCGGCATCGACGCGATCTGGCTGTCGCCGATCTTCCCGTCTCCGATGGCAGACTTCGGCTATGACATATCAGACTATATCGGCGTCGATCCGATCTTCGGTACATCGGCCGATTTCGACGTGCTGGTGGCTGCGGCTCACGGTCATGGTCTGAAGATTATTCTCGATCTGGTGCCGAACCACACCTCGGATCAGCATCCGTGGTTTGTCGAAAGCCGGTCGTCACGCGATAATCCCAAACGCGATTGGTATATCTGGCACGATCCGAAGCCGGACGGCAGCGCGCCAACCAACTGGATGTCCGAATTCGGCGGCAGCTCCTGGCAGTATGACGAGGCCACAGGGCAATATTACTATCACGCCTTTCTCGACAAACAGCCGGACCTGAATTGGCGCAATCCTGCTGTTCGCAACGCCATCTATGAGGTGATGCGGTTCTGGATGCGACGCGGCGTCGACGGCTTCCGCGTCGACGTGATCTGGCATCTGATCAAGGACGAGGAGTTTCGCGACAACCCGACAAATCCGAGTTTCACGGCCGGGCGCCCGCCACACGAGGCTTTCCTGCCGCTCTATTCGACCGATCGGCCGGAGACGCTGGACGTGGTCGTCGAAATGCGCCGCGTCGTCGATGAATTCGACGATCGCGTGCTGATAGGCGAGATTTATCTCCCCTTCGATCGGCTGGTCGCCTATTACGGAAGTGACCTGTCGGGTGCGCATCTGCCGTTCAATTTTGCGCTGCTCTCTGCGCCGTGGAATGCTTTTGCCATCAGCGAATTGATCGCGCGCTACGAGGCGGCACTTCCGCTTGGCGCCTGGCCGAATTGGGTGCTCGGTAATCACGACCGGCCGCGCGTCGCCAGCCGGGTTGGCATGGCTCAGGCGCGCGTCGCCGCGATGTTGCTGCTGACGCTGCGCGGGACGCCGACGCTATACTACGGCGACGAAATCGGCATGAAGCAGGTGCCTATTGCGCCGGATCAGGTTCAGGATCCGTTCGAAAAGAACGTGCCTGGGATTGGTCTCGGCCGCGACGGATGCCGCACGCCGATGCAATGGGGTGCCACCGAGCATGCGGGTTTCACGACCGGCGAGCCCTGGCTGCCGCTGGACACGGACTACCACCATCAGAATGCGGCTGCTCTCGCGGCCGATCCCCATTCGATCCTCAGCCTCTATGTGAAGTTGATCGAGTTGCGCAAGCACATGCCTGAACTGGTGTTCGGTGGCTATGAGCCTGTGGACGCTGAGGGCGATGTGCTGGCCTATCGGCGCGTCTATGACGCGCAGACGGTTCTGATCGCCCTCAATCTCAGCGGTGAGCCCGCATCATTGCATGTGGGGGGCGGCGAAATATTGCTGGCGACGGGACTGGATCGCCATGGCGAGAATGTTTCGGGCGCGCTGGAATTATCGGGCAATGAAGGCGTGATCGTCAGGCTGCGGTGAGTAAATTGCACCGCCGTCATGCCTGGGACAAGCCCGGGCATGACGCGAATTTAGTGCAAGGCGTATAAAAGCAGAAGGCGCCGCCGATGTCTCGGCGGCGCCTTGATGCTTGCGAGGCTGCGTAGAGCCGGGCGCTCAGTCCAGACCGATCGTGGTCAGGTCCTGGAACCAGTGCTGGGCCTGCACGAACTTCTTCACCTTCGGCGACAGCGCATGCGGGTTGGTGTCGTGGACGACCCAGACCAGCACCGCATCGTCGACGATCTGCGCATGGGCTTCGGCCAGCAACTCGTCCTGCTTCTTCGGATCGAAGGTGTTCTTGGCTTCGTCGATCAGCGCATCGACCTTCGGGTTCTTGTAGCCGCCCCAGTTCACGCCGACCGGTGCGATCTGGCCGGAGTGGAAGAAGCGCACGATAGCGTACAAGGGATCGGAGGTGACGTAAGCGATGTTGTTGGACGTGATGCCCTTCATGCTGTCGTCGGCCGCACCCTTGCGCCATGCGGTGTAGAGCACTTCGAGTTCGACGACCTTGAACTCGACCTCGACGCCGATTTCCTTGAAGCTCTGCTGCAGGAATTCGTTGATCGGCAGCGACAGCATCTGGCCGGTGCCGCCATTGGCGATGATGAAGGTCGCCTTCAGCGGCTTGTCCGGGCCGTAGCCCGCTTCCTTCACGAGCTTCTTGGCTTCGGCAAGATCATACTTGATCTTGAAGGTCGGCTTGCCGAACCACGGGCTCGACGGATCGACCTGGCCGATGGCGGGCTTGGCGAGGCCGTTCATCAGCGCGACGACTGCATCGCGATCGATGGCGAGGTTGAGTGCCTTGCGCAGGCGGACGTCGGTCCAGGGCGAACCCGGCAGCACGCTGAGGTGATAATTCCAGACATGCGGCGTGACGTTATCGACGATCTTCATGCCGGCGCCCTTGAGCTGCGGCACAGCGTCGGGAGCAGGGGTCTCGATCAGATCGACCTGACCGGCGAGCAGCGCGTTGGTGCGGGTGAGGGCTTCCGGCATCGGCACAAGTACGAGCTTGTCGGCTTTCGGAATGCGCTTCTTGTCCCAGTAATCCGGATTCTTGCTGAGCTCGGCGAGCTCGCGCGGAACGAGCTTGGTGAGCTTGAACGGGCCGGTGCCCGAGGGCTGCGATGCGAACTTGTCCCAGTCCTTGCCGACCTTCTCATATTGAGCCGGGCTGGAGACCAGGAACCAGAGCATCTGATAGGGGAAGAAGCTGTCGACGCTCTTGGTGGTGATCTCGACGGTGCCGTCATCGATCTTGGCGTAGCTGGCGACCGAGGGCAGGCGGGTCTTTACCTGCGCGCTCTGGCGCTTGTCGAATTGCGGCGCCTTCTCGTTCAGCACCTTGTCGAGATTCCAGATCACCGCATCGGCGTTGAAGTCGCTGCCATCATGAAACTTGACGCCCTTGCGCAAGGTGAAGCGCCACTTGGTCTTGTCGGTGTCGTCGACCTTCCATTCGGTGGCGAGGCCGGGAATGAGTTTGCCGGGACGATCGGCGACATCCATTTCCCAGGCGACGAGCGGATCGTAGATCGTGTAGCCGGTGAACTGGTAGCCTCCGGCGCCGCGATCAGGCTGGCCTGTGGTCAGCGGCACGTCCGCCATCGAGATGCCATAGCGCACCACCGTTTCGGCTTGCGCCGGCGCGGCTGCACCTATGGCGGCGGCGATGGCCGCAACAAATAACGAGCTTCGAACGCGCATAAACCAGACTCCGTATGGTGGGATATTGTCTGCCAGATACCTGCAATCCTGATGCCAGATTGGGCAGGCGGAACGGTCGGTGTGTGCTGGTGTGCTGCAGTGCCGCAGTTTGAGTCATTGCGCTGCAAGGTTGCAGGCCTTGGCACAAGCGTTGCATAAGAATTAGCCAGTTTAGAACAAACCAACACTGGCCAAAGCCAACGTGTCATCCAAAGCCAAGAGGGACTGATTACGATGCGTATCGAAAAGCCGACAAAGAGCCGTCTCGCGGCAGCAATCACGTTGCTGACGCTCGCCACGGCCCTGACCTTGCCACAGGTGGCGCGCGCCGAGACGGTGCTGCGCATCGGCATGACCGCTGCCGATATTCCGCGCACGCTTGGCCAGCCCGATCAGGGCTTCGAAGGCAATCGTTTCACCGGCAATACGATGTATGACGGCCTGACCGGCTGGGATCTGTCGTCCGCGACCAAAGCGAGTGTTGTTATCCCGGCGCTCGCCACTGAGTGGGCAGTGGACGACGCCGACAAGAAGAAGTGGACCTTCAAACTGCGTCCCGGCGTCACTTTCCACGATGGTTCGGCCTTCAATGCGGATGCTGTGGTCTGGAATGTGGACAAGGTGCTCAAACAAGATGCAGTCCAGTTCGACGCCAGCCAGGTCGGTGTGACCGCCTCGCGCATGCCGACCCTGGTGTCGGCCAAGAAGATCGACGACATGACCGTCGAGTTGACCACGAAGGAGCCGGACTCCTTCCTGCCGATCAATCTCACCAACCTCTTTATGGCGAGCCCGACGAAGTGGCAGGCGCTGTTCGACAAGGCCGAAGGCGCCGATGCCAAGGCCAAGTCGCAGGCCGCATGGGCGGCCTTCGCGCGCGAAGCCTCCGGCACCGGCCCGTGGAAGATGTCGAAGTTCACACCGCGCGAGCGTCTCGAACTGGTGAAGAACGACGCCTACTGGAACAAGGACCGCGTTCCGAAGACCGACAAGATGGTGCTGCTGCCGATGCCGGAAGCCAACGCCCGCACTGCGGCGTTGCTGTCCGGTCAGGTCGACTGGGTCGAAGCGCCTGCGCCCGACGCCGTCAAGGAAATCACCGCGCGTGGCTTCAAGATCGAGAAGAACGAGCAGCCGCATGTCTGGCCGTGGCAGTTCTCCCGTGCCGAAGGCTCGCCGTGGAACGACATCCGCGTCCGCAAGGCCGCGAATCTCTGCATCGATCGCGAAGGCCTGAAGGATGGTCTGCTCGCCGGCCTGATGGTGCCGGCAAGCGGCACTTTCGAGCCGGGCCACCCCTGGCGCGGCAAGCCGACCTTCGAGATCAAGTATGACCTGAAGGCTGCACAAGCGCTGATGAAGGAAGCCGGTTACGGCCCTGCCAAGAAGCTCGAAGTGAAGACCCAGACCTCGGCGTCCGGCTCCGGCCAGATGCTGCCGCTGCCGATGAACGAATATCTGCAGCAGGCGCTGGCGGAGTGCTACTTCGACGTCAAGCTCGATGTGATCGAATGGAACACGCTGTTCACCAACTGGCGCCGCGGCGTCAAGGATCCCTCGGCCAACGGCTCCAACGCCACCAACGTCACCTATGCGGCGATGGATCCGTTCTTCGCTCTGGTTCGCTTCCTGCAGTCGTCGATGGCACCGCCGGTCTCGAACAATTGGGGCTTCATCAACAATCCGAAGTTCGATGAACTGGTGACCAAGGCACGCACCACCTTCGACGCAACGGCACGTGACGCGGCGCTGGCCGAGCTTCATGCTGCTTCGGTCGATGACGCAGCCTTCCTCTATGTGGCCCATGACGTCGGTCCACGTGCGCTGAGCCCGAAGATCAAGGGCTTTGTGCAGCCGAAGAGCTGGTTCGTCGACTTCTCGCCGGTGTCGATCACGCCGTAAGGCGAAGCGCTTCTTTCTTCCCTCTCCCCCGCGCGAAGCGAAGCTTCGCTAGGTGGGAGAGGGTGGCTGAGCGAAGCGAAGACGGGAGAGGGGGAGCAGCAGAGCTCCGTCTCACCCCTCTCCCGTCTCGAACGCGCTTCGCGCGCCACCCTCTCCCACAAGGGGAGAGAGGAAGAAGAGTTCGGCTCGGCTCTCTGAATTTAGAACTGAAGGTGCCCCTTGTTCGTCTACATCGCGCGACGCGTCGTCTATGTGATTCCTATCGTCCTCAGCGTGGCGCTGGTGTGTTTCCTGCTGGTGCACATTACGCCCGGGGATCCTCTCGTTGCCATTCTTCCCGCTGACGCATCGCAGGAGCTGGCGCAGCAATTGCGCGTCGCCTACGGCTTCGATCGTCCGCTGCCGGTGCAGTTCGGCCTTTGGCTGTGGCGCGCGCTACACGGCGATCTCGGCAGCTCCATCGCCACCGGACGTCCTGTTCTGGCAGAGGTGATGAAAGCCGTCGGCAATACCGTGACGCTGGCCATCGCCGCGGCCGCCATCGGTTTCACGCTCGGTTTGTTTTTCGGGCTGATCGCCGGCTATTTCCGCGATACCTGGGTCGACAAGGTTGCGACCTCGATCGCCATCGCCGGCGTCTCCGTGCCGCATTACTGGCTCGGTATGGTGCTGGTCATCATCTTCTCGGTGCAGCTCAACTGGCTGCCTGCGGTTGGCGCAGGTCCGGGCGGTTCGGGTTCATGGGCCTGGGACTGGGAGCACATCAAATATCTCGTGCTGCCGGCGATTACGACCTCGGTCATTCCGATGGGCATCGTGACCCGCACGGTGCGCGCGCTGACCGGCGATATCCTGTCGCAGGATTTCGTCGAAGCGTTGCGCGCCAAGGGCCTGCAGGAAACCAAGGTATTTCGTCACGTCATCAAGAATGCTGCGCCGACGGCGCTGGCCGTGATGGGCCTGCAGCTTGGCTACATGCTCGGCGGCTCGATCCTGATCGAAACTGTGTTCTCCTGGCCTGGTTCGGGGCTTCTTTTGAACTCCGCGATCTTCCAGCGTGACCTGCCGCTGCTGCAGGGCACGATCCTCGTGCTGGCGCTGTTCTTCGTGTTCCTCAATCTTCTGGTCGATATCGCGCAGGCGTCGATCGATCCGCGCATCAAGCGGAGCTGACCATGCTGGATATCCTCTCATGACCGCGATGACCGACACCGCATTGCAGGCGGCGCCTGCCACCAAGGCCCGCGGCTATTGGGCCACCGTGGGCCGCCGCATCGTGCGCGACAAGGTCAGCATGGCCTGCGCGTTCATTCTGCTGCTGATCTTCCTGGCAGCGATCTTTGCGCCCTATCTGCATCTCGCAGATCCCTATCAGGGCTCCATGATCCGCCGTTTGCGTTTCATCGGCACACCCAACTATCCGCTCGGCACCGACGAACTCGGTCGCGACATGCTGGCCAGGTTGATCTATGGCGGGCGACTGTCGCTGCTGATCGGCATCCTGCCGGTGATCCTTGCCTTCTTCATCGGGACGGGGCTTGGCGTTGTGGCCGGCTATGTCGGAGGGAAGCTCAATACCGCGATCATGCGCACCGTCGACGTGTTCTACGCGTTCCCCTCGGTTCTGCTGGCCATTGCGATTTCCGGTGCGCTGGGCGCCGGCATCGTCAATTCGATCGTGTCGCTGACCATCGTGTTCGTGCCGCAGATCACGCGCGTCGCCGAGAGCGTCACCACTGGCGTGCGCAACATGGACTATGTGGAAGCGGCACGTGCCTCCGGCGCGAACGCCTTCACCATCATGCGGGTGCACATGCTCGGCAACGTGCTGGGCTCCATCTTCGTCTACGCGACCGGCCTGATCTCGGTGTCGATGATCCTCGCCGCCGGTCTGTCGTTCCTCGGCCTCGGCACCAAGCCGCCGGAGCCGGAATGGGGTCTGATGCTGAACACGCTGCGCACCGCGATCTACGTCAACCCATGGGTAGCAGCACTCCCCGGCGCGATGATCTTCGCCGTGTCGATCTGTTTCAACCTGCTGAGCGACGGCATGCGCAGTGCCATGGACATCCGGAACTGATGGCATGAGTGATATTGTAGAAGAAATCGACAAGCTGGAACCGCTCGAAGATATCGGCGGTGTTGCACAGCCGCTGTTACAGGTGGTCAGTCTGACCAAGCACTTCCCCGTGCGCGGCGGATTGTTCGCGCCGAGCAAGACCGTGCGCGCGGTGGACGATGTGTCCTTCGCCATCGCCAAGGGCGAAACCGTTGGCATCGTCGGCGAGTCCGGCTGCGGCAAGTCGACAACGGCGCGGTTGCTGATGCATCTGATGCCGCGCAATTCCGGCGATATCATCTATGACGGCCGCACTGTCGGGCGCGAACTTTCGCTGCGCGAGCTGCGCCGCGGCATGCAGATGGTGTTTCAGGACAGCTATGCCTCGCTCAATCCGCGCCTGACGATCGAGGAATCGATCGCGTTCGGACCAAAGGTCCACGGCATGGCCGATAAAGCCGCGCGGCTGCTGGCGCGCGAGCTGCTCGGCAAGGTCGGTCTGCGGCCCGAGACGTTCGCCAACCGCTATCCGCATGAGGTCTCCGGGGGGCAGCGTCAGCGTGTCAACATCGCGCGTGCGCTTGCGCTGTCGCCGCGTCTCGTCATTCTCGATGAAGCGGTCTCGGCGCTCGATAAATCGGTCGAGGCGCAGGTGCTCAACCTGCTGGTCGATCTCAAGCGCGAATTCGGCTTGACCTATCTGTTCATCAGCCACGATCTCAACGTGGTGCGCTACATCTCCGACCGCGTGCTGGTGATGTATCTCGGCGAAGTCGTCGAACTCGGCCCGGTGGACGAAGTCTGGGACGGGCCGGCGCATCCCTATACGCGCGCGCTGCTTGCGGCGATGCCGTCGTCCGATCCCGACAACCGTACCGAAACGCCGCCGATCACCGGCGATCCGCCGAATCCGATCGATCCACCGTCCGGCTGTCGCTTCCACACACGCTGCCCCTTTGCCGAAGCGATGTGCGGCGAGGCCACGCCGAAGCTGACTGAAATCACTGTGACCGGCCATCAGGCCGCCTGTTACATGGCGATCCCGGGTTCGGGCCACAGCAAAGCACCTGCTGCAGGAGCGCACTGACATGACCAAACCGACTGCCAGGCAGATCAAAGCGCTGACCGAGGTCAGCGGCCTCCCGGCCTCCGACGAGGTTGCGGAGCGCATCGCCAATTCGATCGGGCCGGCCTTCGAAGGATTCGCGGCCGTCGCCGGCACGCTGCCATTTGACCTCGAGCCTGCGACCTTTCTCGCCGTTCAGAATACGAAGGCTGCCAAATGAGTGTCACCGAACCCGCATTGCTGTCGCTGACGGAAGTTGTTGACGCTATCGCCACGAAGAAGGTTTCGTCGCGCGAAGCCACGCAGTCTTGCCTCGATCGCGCCGTGAAATCGCAGCCGAGCCTCAATGCCTACATGTCGATCGAGGCCGATGCCGCGCTGGCGGCAGCCGATGCGGCAGATGCCGCGCTCGCCAGGGGGCAAAGCCGCGGCGTACTGCACGGCGTGCCGCTGGCGCACAAGGACATGTATTACGACGAAGGGCACGTCGTGACATGCGGCTCGCATATTCGCCGCGACTGGGTTGCGACCACGACGGCAACGTCGCTGCAGCGCTTGAAGGATGCCGGCACGGTGCGGCTCGGTTCGCTGCAGATGGTCGAATTCGCCTATGGTCCGCTCGGTCACAACGTGCATTACGGCGCCGTGCATAATCCGTGGCATGTCGATCACGTCACCGGCGGTTCATCGTCGGGTTCGGGCTCCGCTGTGGCGGCGCGTTTGACTTTTGCAGCGCTGGGCTCCGACACCGGCGGGTCGATCCGTCTGCCAGCGCATTTCTGCGGCGTCTCCGGCTTGAAGACGACCGTCGGTCTGGTCAGCCGCGCCGGCGCAATGCCGCTGTCGCAATCGCTCGACACGGTCGGTCCGCTGGCCCGCACCGTCGAGGATTGCGCGCTGCTGACCGGCCTGATGGCTGGCGCCGATCCGCTCGATCCAACCACAAGCATGCGCCCTGTGCCGGACTACATGGCGGCGACGCGTGCGTCCGCCAAAGGCATGACCGTCGGCATTCCCAAGGCGTTCTATGTCGACGATCTCGACGCCGATACCGCTGCCATTCTGCAGAACACCATCGCGACGCTGAAGGATGAAGGCGTCAAGATCGTCGAAGTCGATCTGCCCAATCAGGGCCAACTCACGGCGGCCTGCCAGTTCGTGCTCGCGACGGAAGCTGCGGCGATGCATAAGCGCTGGATGATCGAGCGTCCGCAGGACTATGGCGCGCAGGTGCTGATGCGGCTGCAGAACGGTCTCGCGATCACCGGCGTCTCCTATATCGAGGCGCTACGCTGGCGTGGTCCTGCACTTGCAGCCTATCTGGCTGCAGTCACCGGTACTGACGCCGTGCTCGCACCGGTCTCGCCCGGGGCGGCTCCGACCATTGCCGAGACCGATGTCGGCAACAGCTCTGGCGCCGAAGCGATGATCCAGCGCCTGACGCGCTTCACGCGCCCGATCAACTATCTCGGTCTGCCCGGTCTCTCGATCCCGGCGGGTTTCACCAAGTCGAAACTTCCGGTGGGCATGCAGCTGATCGGTCGCCCGTTCGATGAAGCGACGTTGCTGACCATCGGTGCGGCCTTCCAGCGCGCCACGGACTTCCACAAACAGTGCCCGGAGTTGGCATGAGTAATCTCGTCGAGGTTCGCAATCTCAACGTCCGGTTCGGCGGCGAACGCACCGTCTATGCGGTGAACGATCTCAACCTCACGCTCGGCGAAGGCGAGGTGCTCGGGCTGCTCGGCGAGTCCGGCTCAGGCAAGAGCGTCACCTTGCGCGCGCTGATGCGGCTGCTGCCGAAGAAGCGCACGCAGATCACTGGCACGGTCAATGTGCTCGGCAAGGACGTGCTGGCGCTCGATGACGACGAGCTTTCGGCGTTTCGTGGCCAGACGGTGTCGATGATCTTCCAGGAGCCGGCGCTGGCGCTGGACCCCGTCTATACGATCGGCCAGCAGATCGCCGAAAGCGTGATGCGGCACGAGGGCAAGAGCCAGGCCGAGGGCGTGAAGCGCGCGCTCGAAATGCTCGAAGTCGTGCGTATCCCCTCCGCCAAGCGTCGCCTCGATGCCTATCCGCATGAGATGTCCGGTGGCATGCGGCAGCGCGCAATGATCGCGCTGGCGCTGGCCTGCAAGCCCAAGATTCTGCTCGCGGACGAGCCGACCACTGCGCTCGATGCCACCGTGCAGATCCAGATCCTGCTGCTGCTGCGCGAGCTGCAGCGCGAATTCGGCATGTCGATCATCTTCGTCACGCACGATATCGGCGTGGCCATCGAAATCTGCGACCGCGTCGCGGTGATGTATGCAGGCCAGATCGTCGAACAGGGCACGCTGAGCCAGATCGTACGCTCGGCCGTGCATCCCTATCCGCAGGGGCTGCTGGCCTCCACCGTGCACGGCGCTAAGCGCGGGGCACGGCTTGAGACCATTCCCGGCACGCCGCCGTCGCTCGACAAGCCGCCGGTGAATTGCTCCTTCGCGCCGCGCTGCAAATTCGCCCAGCCGCGTTGCGTCGAGGCGCCGCCGCCGAATGTCGAACTCGCCGACAATCGTGTGGTGCGGTGTATTCTGGCGGAGCAGGCGGCAGCGGCAGTGCCGGCCTGACGCCTTCCTACCCCGCCAAATTCTTCAGCAGGAACGTCAGTGCCGTCTGCGCGAAACTGTGCATGTTGCCAGACCGGTCATTACTTCCGGTCTCCAGCGTCATGACCTCGTTTCGCGGGCCGGCGACGGCCATGCAGCTATGGCCGGCGGCGTCGCCATAACGATTGCCGGAGGGGCCGGTGGCTCCGGTCTCCGACAGTCCCCAGTCGCAGCCGAGGCGGGTGCGGATCTGCGTCGCCAGCAGTTGTGCGTAGGGCTCTGAAGACGAGCGCATGCCGGGTATCCGAAACGCGTCATCGGAAATATCCATCAATACGCGCCGTGCATCGCGCGTATAGATCACGCCGCCGCCGATGAAATAGGCGGAGGCACCGGGCACTGCGAGCAGTGCAGCGGAGATCAACCCGCCGGTTGAGGATTCAGCTATGCCGATGGTCTGTTTGCGCGCGATCAGCTCAATCGCGATCTTCTCGGCGAGGGGAATGAGACCTCTCATGACTTCTTTCCCCAAGATTTTGACCAGGGCCTGATCCACGGCTTCTTCGCCATTGATCCATAGACAGCGCGAATGAAATTCTTGCTGGCGGTCTCGTTCGGCGCCCATTTGGCGTCGAGATCGGCAAATGGCTTGGCCGCCAGAACCTCGTCCTCGGTCTTGCCCTCCTTGATCAGTTTGGCCATACGATCGCGCGCCGTCACCAGCATGTTGCGATAGTCGACCAGCGCAGCCTTGTTCGCCAGCGGACCGTGGCCGGGGACGATCTTGGTGTTGTCGTTCGCCAGTTTCAGATAGGCGTCGGTCGCTGCAATTATGCCCTTGATATTGCCGCCGTTGAGAACGTCGATATTGGGATAACGGCCGTTGGTGAATGTATCACCGGTCGCAATGACATTGGCGCTCTTGAAGTAGACATAGGTGTCGCCATCGGTATGTGCGTTGTCGGGATGGCGCAGTTCGGCGATGCGGCCGCGCAGGCTGAGCTTGAGCTGATGCGTGTAAGTGTTGGTCGGGAGCGCCGCCTTCGGCGCAGGCGGATTCTGTGCACCGGTCAGGAAATTCGTGGTGCCTTTTTTCAGGCGGGTTCTGACCTTGACGTTGGCGACGATGGTCGCGCCTTCGTTGGCAAAGGCCTCGTTGCCGCCGGTGTGGTCGCCGTGGAAATGCGTGTTGACGAGATACTTGACCGGCTGCGGTGTCACCGCGGCGATGGCCGCCTTGATCTTGTCGTGCAGCGGGGCAAACTGGCTGTCGACGAGGATGGCGCCCGATTTGGCCGTGGCCAGCGTCATGTTGCCGCCCTGGCCTTCGAGCATGTAGACGCCGTCACCGAGATCCGTGGTCTTGATCTCGACCTTTGAGAAGTCGGGCGGCGGCGGTGCTGCCGGCGGTGTGGACGCCTGCTGTGCGAGCGCAGGTGCCAGCGCCAGAAGGGTGAAAACCGCAGCCAGTGTCGTCCGATTCATCGCAAGCTCCATTCCGAAACAGGCCAGACTTCTAGCATGTTTCGGATGGCGATCTGCTCGCGAACACGTGATGTCGACAATGCCGATCAGCGGCCAGAACGGTCACGTTCCGGCGGGACCTGCGAGAGCAGCCAGTCGCGAAAGGCCTTCAGCTTCCGCGAGTCGGAAGAGGCTTCGGGGGACACCAGATAGAAGCCGGCGTCGGCGGGCATGCGCATGTCGAAGGGCACCACCAGCCGGCCCTTGGCGAGATCGCCCTCCACATAGGTGGTGCGGCCGATGGCGACGCCGAGCCCGTCGATCGCCGCCTGCAACGTCATGAAAATCATGTCGAAGGTCAGGCCCGGCTGTTTCGAAATATCGGCCGGCAATCCAGCTGCGGTGAGCCAGAGTCGCCAATCATCGTCATAGCCGCCGCTCGAATGCAGCAGCGTATAGTCCGCGAGATCCTGCGGCTTCAGCAGCGCCTTCTTTCCGGTGCGAAGCGCCGGGCTGCAGACCGGAAACAGATCATCCGCCGTCAGCCAGTCGGCGCGGAGGCCAAGCCATTGGCCGCGGCCGTAGCGGATCGCGGCGTCGACATCGCCGCTCTTGAAATCGACCATGCTTGTCGATGTGGTGATGCGCACATCGATATCGGGATGGGCTTTCTGGAACGCTGAGATGCGCGGCAGGAGCCATTTCGATGCCATCGATGCGAGCGTGCTCACCGTCAGCACGTGGTCATTATCGCGGCGCTTGAGCCGGTCTGTGGCAAGACGCAGATCGTTGAAGGCCGCGCGTACGCCCGGCAGATAGTCGTGTCCTTGCGGGGTGAGCGCGAGGGCGCGATTCTGCCGAATGAACAGTTTGAGACCGAGCTCTTCTTCCAGCCGCTTGATCTGATGGCTGATCGCCGTCTGCGTGACGTTCAGCTCGCTTGCCGCATTGGTGAAGCTCAGATGGCGTGCGGCGGCTTCGAAGGCGCGCAGTCCGTTGAGTGACGGCAACCGGGTGCTCATCCACGCTCTCTCCCTGGCCACTCACTCCTCGGCCTATCCATGAGTTTGTCTCATGTGACGCGGTGCACAATGTCGTTTGTGCAATGTGAGAATGAAGCCGATATTTCCTAAATAAATTTAGCTTCAGGAGAGCAAAATGTCTACTTGCACCCATGAATCGATGACAAATCATCATGCTCCGCTCAGTGTGGCGGCCATCGCCGAGACGTTCCACGTCTGGCGGGAGCGCGCCCATCAACGCCGCGAACTGGCCCATTGGAGCGAGCGTGACATCCACGACGCCGGCCTTTCGGTGGGCGACGTGATGGCCGAGGCCAGCAAGCCGTTCTGGCGCGCGTAAGGACGGTCCGATCGTCCGGGAGCAACTGTCATGCAACATCTCAACCTCGATGACCTCGGTCAGTATTCCGATGTGGTGTTGTCACGCAGCGGCGCTGCGGTGACGGTTCGGTTTGTCGAGCTTCACGATGCGGACGCGTTGCAGGCCTATTTCCGAGGCCTGTCGGTGCGGTCGCGCTACAATCGCCTGATGGGCGCCGCCAGCGAATTGCCGGCCGGGCAACTCGACAAGTTCATCCATGTCGGCGAAGCCGACAGTTTCTCGGTCGTCGCGACGATCTCGCGCGATGGCTCGGAGACCATTGTCGGTGAGGCCCGCTACGCGTTCGATGAAGCGACGTCCCGTTTCGAACTGGGCCTGTCCGTTGCCGATTCCATGCAAGGGCAGGGCATCGGCGCGGCCCTTTTATCTAACCTGGAATGCCGTGCTGCTGCGCTCGGAGCCGACCAGCTCTTCGGAGATACATTGCGCTCAAACGAGGCAATGCTCGCACTGGCCCGCAAGGCCGGCTTCACATTCGCGCCGACGCCGGGCGATTGGAAGCAGGTGCGCTTCGTAAAGCAGATCGATACGGTGCCAACCGCAAACCCATGCGTGGTCTGGCGCCTCGCAGCGCAATCCCTGCAGCCGATACTTGCCTAAGCGCGGCAACGCTCGCCACGGTCAGGCAAGGTATGATGCGACGAAGCAATTCAATCCCTCTCTAGCTCAGGATTGCTTCGTCGCATCTGCGTGTCCTGAAGACGGCGCCTATGCCGTCCCTTTCGCGAAGTCTGTCGATGTGGCCACGTCGCGCCACGCAGCCAGTTCCTTTTCGACAAAGGCATGCTTGCTTTCAATCCGCGCAACCGTGTCGCTGCCGAGCGGCAAGCGGACTGGAGGGGTCCTGGCAGCCGCAAGCTGCATGAAGGCCTTTGCCAGCTTGCTGGGATCGCCGGGCTGCGCATGATTGGCGTCGGCGGCATGGCCGCGAGTCTTGCCGACGGTGGCGTGATAGTCGCTGATCTCGAGCGCGGTGCGCACCAGCGAGTTATCGTCCAGAAAGTCGGTGCGGAAGAAGCCGGGCTCGACCACGGTCACATGGATGCCGAGCGGCGCGACTTCGGCGGCCAGCGCTTCACTGATGCCTTCGACCGCGAACTTGGTCGAGCCATAGACGCCCCACCCCGGAAAGCCTGCATATCCGCCGACGGATGACACGTTCATGATGTGACCCGAGCCCTGCCGGCGCATATGCGGCAGCACGGCACGGGTGACGCCGAGCAGTCCGAATACGTTGGTGGCATAGAGACGTTCGACTTCCTTGGCACTGGCTTCCTCGATCGCGCCGAGCAGGCCATAACCGGCATTGTTGACCAGCACATCGATGCGGCCGAATTTCTTCACGGCCTGACCTGCGGCCTCGTGGGCCTCGGTCTCGCTGGTGACGTCGAGCCGTGTCGCCAGCAGGCGCTCATGGGTGCCGAGACGTGCGATGACAGCATTGGGATCGCGGGCCGTTGCAACGACGGCATCGCCCTGGGCCAAGGCCTCCGCCGCGATGAGGGCGCCGAAACCGCGGGATGCTCCTGTGATGAACCAGACACGCATGATGGTCTCTCCTGTGTTGGCCCCGCGTCTATGCCGGGCTGATGGGAGGAAACTAGCGGCTCGCCAGAACTGAAATAATCCTCTATTTGTTCCATGTGTTCATGAGCTGGATTCAACAATGAGCTTGATCGGCCCGGCCGACCTCGCCACCTTTCTGGCGATTGCCCGGCATCGTAGCTTTCGCAATGCCGCCATCGAGCTTGGCGTGTCCGCCTCCGCGCTGAGCCACGCTTTGCGCGGCATAGAGGAGCGTCTTGATGTCCGGCTGGTCAACCGCACCACCCGCAGCGTCGCGCTGACGGAAGCGGGAGAGCGGCTGTTCGCGCGGGTCAGTCCGGCGTTTCAGGACATCGATGATGCGCTGGAGGACCTCAATCATTTCCGTGGCAAGCCGGCCGGCACATTGCGCTTCAATGCCGCCCGGCAATCCGCACAGCTCGTGCTGCTGCCGATCGTCACGCGATTCTTGAAAGTCTATCCGGAGATCAATGTCGAGATTGCCGTGAATGACGGTCTTGTCGACATGGTCTCTGCCGGTTTCGATGCAGGCATCCGCTTCGGCGAAACTGTTGCGGCGGACATGATTGCCGTGCCGATCGGCCCGCGGCAGCGATCGGCCGTCGTTGCGTCACCCGGCTTCCTCAAGCAGCACAAGCTGCCGCAGACGCCGCACGAGCTGAAAGATCTGCCATGTATCCGCTATCGATTCTGGGGCGGCGCGCTCTATCGCTGGGAGTTCGAGCGCGGCGGCATCGAGGTCGAGATCGATGTCGCGGGCGCGCTCACACTGAACGATCAGGATCTAATGGTGGACGCCGCGCTGGACGGAGCCGGGCTGGCTTACGTGTTCGAAGGGCAGGTCGAGGAGTTGATCGCCAAGCGAAAGCTTGTTCGAGTCCTCGCTGACTGGTGCCCGGCCTATCCCGGCTTCTTCATGTATTATCCCAGCCGCCGACAACTGCCGGCGGCATTGCGGGCGTTTGTCGATTTCGTCAAAACGCCCGCTCCTGCAAAGCCAAAGGCCTGATGCGCTTCAGTTGCCAGAGAAGTTTGGCTTGCGCTTCTCGATGAAGGCTTGCACCGCCTCGCGGTGATCTGCCGTCATGGTCGTGCGGATCAGCCTCTCCGCCTCATGATCCCGCGCCGTCGTGAAATCGAATGCGAGCGCTTCGTCGAGATTGTCCTTCATGTAGCGCAGCGCCAGCGTCGGCCCCTGCGCCATGCCGCGCGCCAGTGTGAAAGCCTCGTCCTGCAGCCTGTCGTCTGGCACCACGCGGTTGAACAACCCGATGGCTTCGGCGCGGCTTGCCTCGACCTTATCGGCCGTGAACATCAACTCGCGCGCGCGGGCTGTGCCGACGAGCCGCGTCAGCAGCCAGGCGATGCCGTAATCGCCGCTGAGGCCGACGCGCAGATAGCCGGTGGAAACGAAAGCCGATTGCGCCGCGATGCGGATGTCGCAGGCCATGGCTATGGCAAGGCCGGCGCCTGCAGCGGGGCCGGGCAGGGCGGCAATGGTCGGCTTGCGTACGGCGACCAGCGCACCGGTCAGCAGGCGCTGGCGCTCCTGCAGGTCGGCAACGCGTTCGTCGAAGGACATATCGAGCGTGGACTGCTTGCGATGAGCGCCCATGCCCTTCACGTCCCCGCCGGAGCAGAAGGCCGTGCCGGCGCCTGTAATCAGTAGCGCGCCGACATCGGGGTTTTCGCCGCAGGTGCGGATCATCGTGCGCAATGCGGGCGTGAGATGATCCGACAGCGAGTTGCGCGCTTCCGGCCGGTTCAGGGTGATGACGGCAACGCGCTCGCGGATCTCACACAGCAGTTCACTGGTGCCGGTGTCGATGATCTTTGCGGCTTCACTCATGTATCTCGCCCCGTTCTCGCGTCAGAATTTCTCGACCCATGGACGGATTTCGAGCTCCGAACTCCAGGCACTGCGCGGCTGCTGTAGCACGTTCCAGTAATTCATGGCGATGGCATCGGGGTCGAGCATCGAATCCGGCCTGTCCGCGGGCTCGATTCGCACCGAACTGCGAATGCCGCCATCGATGACAAAGTGGGCGATGTGGATCCCTTGCGGTGCAAACTCGCGGGCCAACGACTGCGCCATGCCGCGCAAAGCGAACTTGCCCATGGCGAAGGGGGCCGATTGCGCAAAGCCCTTGATACTCGCGGAGGCACCGGTGAACAGGATGGCGCCGTGCTTGTTGGGCAACATGCGCTGCAATGCCTGTTGTGCGACCAGAAATCCGCCGAAGGCGCTAACTGCGATGGATTGTGCAACATCGGGAGGTGCGAGCTCGATGAAAGGTCCGCGGGCGCGCTGGCTGGCATTGTAAACGACGATATCGGGCGCGCCGATCTGGCGTTCGAGATCTGCAAACAATTTGGCGACATCTCCAGCCTGGGTCGCGTCGCAGGCAAAGGCCTTGGCGCCGGTCTCCTGGCACAGCGCATCCAGCTTGACGGGATTGCGGGCGGCGAGTGCGACGCGGATGCCCTGTTTGGACAGCAGCCTCGCCAGCGATGCGCTGATGCCCTCACCGACACCGACGATCAAAGCGGTTTCGTAATGCGGAATTTCCATGGATCAAATCTCCGGCTGGGCACTTTATTCGCTGGCGCGGTAGGCGCATGATGAAGATGGAAACGCAACTGCCAAACACAAGAGGCCGTCATGAACGCCCATGCCCAGATCGCCGCCAATCTGATCGCACCCGACACGTCCGGCATGAATTTCTACCGCGCCGATCCGGCGCTGACCGATCTGCTGCGCATTCATCTGCCGGAGGATCTGTTCAAGCATATCGAGCCGCATCTCGATCGGCTGGGTGGCCTTGTCGGTGGTCCGCTCGATGAAGCCGGGCGGATGGCCGACAAGCATGGGCCCGTGCTTCACCAGCGCGATAAGTTCGGCCAGGACGTCCAATGGGTGGAATATCACCCGGCCTATCGCGAACTGGAGAACGCAGCCTTCGGCGAGTTCGGCATTCACGCGCTGTCGCACCGCAAGGGCATTATGGGCTGGCCCTCGACCTATCCGGTGGCGGCCAAACACGCCTTTACGTTCCTGTTCAACCAGGCCGAGTTCGGCATGGGCTGCCCGATCAATGTCACCGACGGTGCTGCGAAGCTGCTGTCGAATTTCGGCGACGATGCGCTCAAGGCGAAATATCTCGACGGGCTGACGCAGACCGACATGAGCAAGCTGACCCAGGGCGGCCAGTTCATGACCGAGAAGGAAGGCGGCTCCGACGTCGGCAAGCTGACGACGCGGGCCGTGCAGGAGGGCGATCACTGGCGGCTGTATGGAGAAAAGTGGTTCTGCTCCAATGCCGATGCGAAGGTCGTGATGCTGCTGGCGCGGCCGGAAGGTGCGGTCGGCGGCACCAAGGGCGTCGGCCTGTTCCTGATGCCGCGGACGCTCGATGACGGCACGCCCAATCACTACCGGATCGTGCGCCTGAAGGACAAGCTCGGCACGCGGTCGATGGCATCAGGTGAGATCAAGCTTGAGGGCGCTATCGCTTATGCCGTCGGCAAGCTCGATCGCGGCTTCGTGCAGATGGCCGAGATGGTGAATTCGTCGCGCCTGTCGAATGGCGTGAAGTCGACCTCGCTGATGCGCCGCGCCTGGCACGATGCGATGGCAGTCGCGCGTGGACGTGTCGTGTTCGGCCAGCGCATTATCGACATGCCGCTGGCGCGGCGGCAGTTGATGAAGATCATGCTGGCGACCGAGCAGGCGTTGTCGATGAGCTTCCTCACCGCGGATGCGCTGGACCGTGCAGAGGCCGGCAGCCAGGACGCTGCAGCACTGCTGCGGATCCTGACGCCGACGCTGAAATTCCGTGCTACCCGTGACGCGCGCAAGGTCTGCGGCGACGCGATGGAGATGCGCGGCGGTGTCGGTTACATCGAGGAATTCGCCACCGCGCGGCTGCTGCGCGATGCGCATCTCGGCTCGATCTGGGAAGGCACCGGTAATATCGTCGCGCTCGATGCGCTGACACGTGCGGTTGGGCGGCATGGCGCGGAGGCTGCGCTTGCTGCCGACTTGCATGCGCGGCTCGATGACTCGCCAAGCGTGCCGCAGGCATGGCGGGATCGCCTGCGCGGTCTGACAGACAAGGCGATCGACTTTGCCCGTGAGGTGGCTGCACGTTCGGACAATGAGGGCGATGCCCGCCGCGCAACGAGCTCGCTGTATCATGTGGCCAGCGCCGTGGCACTCACATGGGAGGCGTACCGCATCCACGCCCGGCGCGGCGACGCCCGGCGCCTGCTGCTGTCGCGCCTCGTCATCGATCATCGCCTGATGGCGCCCGATCCGTTTGCTGTGATCGAAAGCGAAACCCAGAAGCAGATCGTCGCGCATCTGCTGGGTGAGCGCGATGTCAGCATGGAGGAGGC
Organism: Tardiphaga robiniae; assembly: GCF_013359755.1. Lineage (GTDB taxonomy): Bacteria > Pseudomonadota > Alphaproteobacteria > Rhizobiales > Xanthobacteraceae > Tardiphaga > Tardiphaga robiniae. The sequence goes on from NZ_JABMCJ010000060.1 coordinate 43,507, forward strand.
CAGTCGGCTGATGCTGGCCTGACCTGATCGCAGGGACTATGAGCGCGGACCGTTATCTTTCAGGAACTTGAGCAGCAAGCGGCCGACCTCTTGTGGTTGTTCCTGCTGCACCCAATGGCCTGCGCCGTCGATCAGGTGCACCGCGCGCATATTCGTGCAGGCGCTGTTTTGCATCGTCTCGATGGCGCCGGGACGCTGATAGATGCCCCAGTCCTGCTTGCCCGAAATGAAAGCTGAAGGGACGTCGATGGTGCGACCGGCAAAGGTCTCGTAGTCGGCATTGAACGCGCCTGTCGTGTTACAGCGGTACCATTGCAATCCGCCCTGGAAGCCGGTGCGGGCATATTCACCGGCATAGAAGGCCAGTTCATTGTCCGGCAACCATTTGCATGATGCGATCTGTTCAGGCGTCGGCATCTCTGCCGCGACGGTCTCGGCCATGGTCTGGTCGCGGTCCATCACATAATAGGTCGGCAGCTTCGCCAGTTCGCTTGCCGTCCAGCCCTGCAATGGAGTGGGCGTGTTGCCCGGCCAGTCCGCACTCTTGTGATGATAATAGGCGCGCAGGAAATCATGCACGCCTTGCGGTGCGTGTTGCATATCAGCGTTGGCAGCACGCGTCGCGTAGTACCACTGATAATGGATACGCGGCCGCGGCAATGCCGCGAGGTCGCGATGCACAGGGTCGTCGGCCTTTGGCGGGGCCGGCTGATCGGCGGTGCCGAATGGCAGCGGGGGAGGCCCGGCAAAGGGCGCGCTCATCAGGGCAACGGATCGGAATACATCCGGCCGCACCAGCGCGCACCAGGCTGCGACTGAGCTGCCATAGTCGTGTCCGACCACCGCATCGACATGGCGATAGCCGAAGGCGGCGACGAGGCCGACCGCATCGCGCACGAGGTTGAGCAGATTGAAGGGACGCAGATCGCCATCATAGTCTGCGCTCCAGCCGGTGGTACGACCATAGCCGCGTTGGTCCGGCGCAATCACGTGATAGCCGGCAGCGGCAAGCTGCGGCATCACCTTGCGCCAGCTGAAGGCCAGTTCGGGAAAGCCGTGCACCAGCAGGATGCAGGGCCGGCCCTTGGTTTCGAAGCCGGCCTCCAGCACATGCACGCGCAAACCGTTGATGTCCTCGACAAAGCGCGAGCGAATTCCAGCCGGCAGAATGTTGGGATCGATGGGTGTCACGTCGCCTCCATGCTGCACTTGTGCGGCAGCGTGAGTGCACTCCAGCGCAAGCACCGTGAAAAGACAACTAGCGTTTGAGGCGGGCCACCAATTCGATATGGGGCGTATGCCGGAACTGGTCCACGGGTGTGACGCTCTCGAGCTTGTAGCCGCCATCGATCAGGATCTTTGCATCGCGTGCGAAGGTCTGGACGTTGCACGACACGGCGACGACGACGGGGATCTTGCTTGCCGCGAGCCGTTCGACTTGTGCTTGCGCGCCCTGGCGCGGCGGATCGAACACGACAGCGTCGAAGTCGCGCAATTCCTGCGGCACCAGTGGACGGCGAAACAAGTCGCGCATCTCTGCCTTGATGGGCTTCAGGCCCTTGGTGTCCTTGATGGCCTGTTGCAGCGATGTGATCGCGCCACCATCGCTGTCGAGGGCGGTGACCTTGGATTTGGCTGCAAGCCGGAGCGCAAAGGGGCCGATACCGCAGAACAGATCGGCGATGTTTTTCGCGCCTTTGCAGAGCTGGAGCACAAGCGCCGCCAATGTCTCTTCACCGGCCGCGGTGGCTTGCAGGAACGAGCCCGGCGGCAACGTAACCTGCGCGCTGCCCATCGCGACCACGGGCGGCACGCGCATCAGCACGAGTTCGCCATGTCGTGTGAGACGTGCCAGTTTGTGCGCCTCAGCAATGCGCGACAGCGCTGTGATGATCGCGGTCGGCAATGGCCCGGTGCCGCGGACGTCGATATCGAGTCCGTTGCTGGCCGCTGTCACCTGAATGTCCAGCGGCTTGCTGACCGGCTTCAACACCTCGGCCAGCGCGCGTGCGGCATCGAGAGCGCCATCCAGCGCAGGATCCAGGATCGGGCACGCGTCAATGGCGATGATGGCGTGGCTCGCCGATGCCGCAAAGCCGACACGCAGTCCGCCATCGCTGCCACGGCGGGCATGCAACGTCACGCGGCGGCGGCCTGCACCATGGGCATCGACGATCGGATCGACCGGGCAGGTGATCTTCGCCTGTGCCAGCGCGTCGATCACGATCTGGCGCTTCCAGGTCTGATAGGGATCGGGCTGCCAGTGCTGGATGGCGCAGCCGCCGCAGCGCGTGAAGTAGGTGCAGAACGGATCAATTCGTTCCGGGCTGGCGGTGTCGATCTGCAGCAATCGTCGACGCTCCGGATGTTCGTCGTCGCGTTCCGTCTCGACGATCTCATGCGCCAGCGTGTAGGGCACGAACAGCGACGCGCCACTGGTGAGGCTGACGCCGTCGCCGCGCTGGCCGACATGATCGATGGTCAGGTGTTCAGCCACGCCGGGCACCCATGAAGAACTCGATATTGCCATCGCCGCCTGTGATTGACGACGGGAAGACCTCGATATCGGTGCAGCCGAGTGTCCTGGCAAAATCCGTGATGTCGTCGCAGATGGCCTGATGCACGGCAGCGTTCTTGATGATGCCGCGCTTGGATTGCTTTCGATCGGCCTCGAATTGCGGCTTGATCAGCGCCAGCAGGCTCATCGGCGCCGCGGCGAGCGATAGCGCGACAGGCAGCACCGCCTTGAGCGAGATGAAGCTGACATCGATCACAACCACATCCGGGCGGGCCGGCAGACGCTTGTTCTCATAGCTGCGGATATCCGTTTCTTCCATCGAGATGATTTTCGGATGGCCGTGCAGCGATGGATGAAGCTGGCTGTGCCCGACATCGATGGAGAAGACCATGCTGGCGCCGTTGGCGAGCAGCACTTCGGTAAAACCGCCGGTGGAGGCGCCGACGTCGAGGCAGACGTGGTCCTCGATCTCGATCGGATATAGCTCGAGCGCACCTGCGAGCTTGACCCCGCCGCGCGAGACCCAGGGATGCGCCGGTTCAGCCTCGATGGCGGCGTCGAGCAGCAGCGGTTCTGACGCTTTGGCGACCGCTTTGCCGTTGGCCTTCACAAGCCCCGCTTCGATGGCGGCTTGCGCACGCGCGCGGCTTTCGAAAATTCCGCGGTCGACGAGAAGTGTATCGGCGCGTTTGCGCGGCGCGGCAGCAGTGTTCTGAGATTTCGTCATGGTCAGTACGATGCAGCAAGTTTCAAACAGGCTTCGAAGCTCGTTAGATCCTGCCAGAGATCTTCGGGTGCTTCGCGGGGGAAGATCATGGGTGCGCCGTAGAGATCGAGCGCATGGATCATCATCAGATTGTCGGCGAGGCCGAAATTTTCGACGGTGAGCCCATCCGCATCCACCAGATGTCCGTCCCGATCGGTGACCTCGGTCATGCGGCGCACGCGGTCGATATAGAGCGTCGGGTCATTGCAATAGCCAAAGCAGAGCTTGCCGTGGCCCGCCATATAGCCGAGCTCGAACACCGTACCGGCATCGGCGCTTGGACCGCGGAACGGCGTGAGATTGGCGATGATGATGTCGCAGTGATTCATCATCGCCTCGTTACCGTGAAAAATCTGGCGCGAAGCGTCGCCGGCATTGATGTCGATGGCGTTATCGAGCGGGAAGAACCCGTGCGCGCCGTAGCGCTTGCAGAGCGCGACCTTCTGCCGGCCGATCTCGGCGGCATTGGGCAGGAACACGTCGGGGCCTGCGAGATAGATATTCATGAAGTCCCCGTCTCATGGTGAGCCGCGCCGACATTGACGAGCCAATTCAGACGAGAACGAGGCAATCCGGCGGTTCCTGCCGAATTGCCTCGTCGTATTCTCTTCGCAATTGCAAACGCGATGTCGCGTTCAACGACAGATCAAGCGAGCTTGACGGTCTCGGCCTTGAAATCCTTGCCGAGGGTCTCGAACACCTTCTTGACGATCCCCTTAGAGTCGAGACCCGCCTGGGCATACATCGCTGCCGGTGTGTCGTGATCCTGGAACATGTCGGGCAGCACCAGCGAACGCATGCGCAGACCGCCGTCGAGCATGCCGTTGTCGGCGAGCAGCTGCATCACATGCGAGCCGAATCCACCAATCGAACCTTCTTCGACGGTCAGAAGGATCTCGTGATCGCGGGCGAGCTTGAGGATCATGTCAGTGTCGAGCGGCTTCATGAAGCGCGCGTCGGCAATCGTGGTCGACAGGCCGTGGGCGGCGAGTTCGTCGGCGGCCTTCTCACATTCGGCGAGGCGCGTGCCGAACGACAGAAGAGCAACCTTGCTGCCTTCGCGGACGATGCGGCCCTTGCCGATTTCCAGGGGGATGCCGACTTCAGGCATCTCGACGCCGCGGCCTTCGCCGCGCGGGTAGCGCAGGGCGCTCGGTGAATCGTTGATGGCGACCTGGGTCGCGACCATGTGCACCAGTTCGGCTTCGTCGGAGGCGGCCATGATGACCATGTTCGGCAGACAGCCGAGATAGGCATTGTCGAATGAGCCCGCATGGGTCGCACCATCCGCACCGACCAGTCCGGCACGATCGATGGCGAAACGCACGGGCAGGTTCTGGATCGCCACGTCGTGGACAATCTGGTCGTAGCCGCGCTGCAGGAAGGTCGAGTAGATGGCGCAGAACGGCTTGTAGCCTTCGGTGGCGAGGCCAGCCGCAAAGGTCACCGCATGCTGCTCGGCGATGCCGACGTCGAAGGTGCGGTTCGGGAACGCCTTGTTGAAGATATCGACGCCGGTGCCCGATGGCATGGCCGCGGTGATGGCGACGATCTTGTCGTCCTTCTCGGCTTCCTTGACGAGGCTCTGGCCGAACACGTTCTGATAGGCCGGGGCGTTGGGCTTGGACTTCGATTGGGTGCCGGTCGCGACGTCGAATTTGACGACCGCATGATATTTGTCGGCGGCGGCTTCGGCCGGACCGTAGCCCTTGCCCTTCTGGGTCACGACGTGAAGCAGGATTGGGCCGGTCTCCATGTCACGGACGTTCTGCAGAACGGGCAGCAGGTGATCGAGGTTGTGGCCGTCGATCGGGCCGACATAGTAAAAGCCGAGCTCTTCGAACAGCGTGCCGCCATTGACCATGAAGCCGCGCGAATATTCTTCGACGCGCTCGGCACGATCGGCGATCAGCTTCGGCAGGTGTTTGCCGAGCTGCTTGGCGGCATCGCGCAGCGAGCGATAGGTCTTGCCCGAATACATGCGCGACAGATAGGCCGACATGGCGCCGACCGGCGGCGCGATCGACATGTCGTTGTCGTTGAGGATGACGATCAGGCGGGAATTCATCGCGCCTGCGTTGTTCATGGCTTCATAAGCCATGCCGGCCGACATCGAACCGTCACCGATCACGGCGATAACGTTGTTCTTGCCGCCGGAGAGGTCGCGGGCGACCGCCATGCCGAGACCAGCGGAAATCGAGGTCGAGGAATGCGCGGCGCCGAACGGATCGTATTCGCTCTCGCTGCGCTTGGTGAAGCCCGACAGGCCACCGGCGGTGCGCAGGGTGCGGATACGGTCGCGGCGACCGGTGAGGATCTTGTGCGGATAGGCCTGATGGCCGACGTCCCAGATGATGCGGTCGCGCGGCGTATCGAAGACGTAGTGGAGGGCGGTGGTCAGTTCGACAACGCCAAGACCGGCGCCGAAGTGGCCGCCGGTGACGGACACCGCATCGATGGTTTCCTGACGAAGCTCGTCGGCAACCTGACGAACCCGCTCGATCTTCAGCTTCCGGAGATCTTCCGGAGTCTTGATGGTATCGAGCAACGGTGTCTTACTAAAATCGGTCACGGCACTATTCCAATTTTACATGTCCGGGACTGCGTCTGGCTTCGGGGCCGTCGCGTTTCCGCGCGCCCACCGGACAACCGCAGCCTCCAGAACCGGGAAGCCTGTTTCGAGGCCTTATAATGGGCTTCGATTTTTCAGTGTGATATCTAACATGCTTGGCGGCGACTTCATCTGATCATTTTTGCCAGATGAATGAAGCGCTTATCTACGTTAACGGCCGGCGTTTCAGCCTGCTCGTCAGCGCATAGTCCTAGTCCCTTTACACCAAAGCGATGGCCAAAGCCAACCGCCGTGCCTGCGGGGGTGGCAGCACAATGGCGCTATGGACATTCGCGCGGTGTGCCTAGCCGATGCGCCGGGCGACCGGTTCCGTCTCATGGGAACCCGTGTGGGTAGGGCTCTTCACGCCCAAATCGAGCTTTTTCCATGCGTTTTCGCGGGTAGTGGGGGGGCCATCGACCAACGCCAAAGTTGTAGCCGGCTGACTGACACGCCCCCTGAGAGGCACAGGCCCGCAAACGATCATGAAGAAATCGTAGGCATGCGGCCGCTCATTGGCCATGACGAACTGGAAGTGCACCCGGAAGAACTTCCAGCGGAACCGGTTGTAATGTTCCGGGCGGATGATTTCGCGGAACCGGACGGGGACGATGGTTGGATTCCGCCGGGCCGCGCCGGCGTCGATCCCGTGACCGGCGATGGGATCGAACGGGAAGAAGTTCATCACGTCCTTGCGGGATTGGCAGTCGATCCAATCGACGGAAGGCTCCACGGCCAGCAGCCGCAAATTGTCGCGAAAGCCTTGCGCGACTCTATGGAAGCCGACGATCGGCATATTGCCGCCGAGCGTCAGCAGCACGACGCGAGGGCCGTGGCTGCCGAGTTCCGGATCGAGCTTCAGCGCGCGGGCGAGGATTTCGGAGCCAAGGAACGACCCGGAGCTGTGCCCGACCAGCACGATTTCCTGCGCTTTGGTAGACTTGGCGACCTGGACCAGATGCTGCGCGAAACGGTCGATCCGGGCGTCCCAGTCCGGCCGGTTGCCGTGGGAAAACTGCCAGGTGAAGATGGTGTCGGCCATCAGATAGAGCAGATAAGTGTGCTTTTCGGTGTATTTCAGCAGCGAGCCGAGGACGGCCACGAACACTGCCACAGCGCCGCAGCCCACCAGAAATCCGTGTATTCCAAGCGCCTGCAGCCCTAACGCGAACAGCCAGGCGATGCCCGCCGACCAGATCGCTCCGTTGAGCAGCAGGACGTGGGGCCAGCTGATGAAGGTGGCGAAGCGCCAATGCGCCTTCCAGAACCGGCCCATCGTGCCGGAGAAGACAAGGCCCCAATAGATGGCGATGGCGTGGATCAGCGTGCGCCAGATCGGCACGGCCAGATCGCGCTGGATCATGTCTTCCCAGCGCAGGAAATCGTAATCGGTTGTGGTCTGCCAGCCGTCGCCGGAGGTTTCGATGCGCCAGGAGGCGGATTCATGCGCGAATTCGCCGTCCGTATGACCTTTCGGCCGGCTGACCGAGGTGGTCAGACCATAGAGCCGGCCGAACTTGCGCAGTTCGGTCCGAAACATGCGGTAATACTGCGAGAGTCCCCGCGGATCGTATCCCTGCACATAGATGACATGACGGTGCTGGACGCGCACGCTGGTTCCCCGGACTGACGGCGGACTATAAACAGGCCGCGCCATGCGCCAAGCGCTAATTCGGCCGCGGGGTGGTGCGAGGTCTCAGCCCGCGCGATTTCCTACTGGACGTCGAGCGGTTCGGTGCCGACCGCTTTGCCGTTCGAGTCCGTGGTGATCTTGTCCACGCGGGCTTCAGCCTGACGCAGCAACTCGTCGCAGCGCCGTTTCAGCGCCTCGCCGCGCTCATAGATGGCAACCGACTCTTCCAGCGGCACCTTGCCGTCTTCGAGGCGCTTCACGATCGATTCCAGTTCTTCGATCGCGGTCTCAAACGTCAGCTTCTTGACGTCAGCATGGGTGTTCTCGGCCATTCGGTTTCCCGTGTGCGCATTTTGGAAGGACGGAGTCAAAGATATGTTTGAGGGCGTATTGTGGCGGGTACGTTTTGCGACCTGCCCCCTTTCAGCGCGATGCCCCCATCAGCGCAGAAACATGGGCTGCGGCCGATTCTTTCAAGCCCTGCAGATCATAACCACCCTCGAGTACCGAGACAATGCGGCCACCGGCGGTGCTGTCGGCGAGATCCATCAGCTTGCGCGTCACCCAGCCGAAATCCTCGGCGTCCAGATTAAGCGACGCGAGCGGATCGCGACGATGCGCATCGAAGCCGGCGGAGATGATCAGCAGTTCCGGTGCGAATTTCTGCAGTTGCGGCAGGATGAGATTGTCGAAGGCAGAGCGAAATTTTGCACTGCCGTCGCCGTCATGCAGCGGGGCATTGACGACCGTGTCGTGCTCGCCGCGCTCCTGGGATGCACCGGTACCGGGAAACAGCGGCATCTGATGTGTCGAGCAATACATCACGGTGGGGTCGGCCCAGAAAATGTCCTGCGTGCCATTGCCATGGTGGACGTCGAAATCCACGACGGCCGCGCGGGTAATGCCGTAGGTGCGCTGCGCATACCGCGCTGCAATCGCGGCCTGATCGAAGAAGCAGAAGCCCATCGGTTTGTTGTGCTCGGCATGATGGCCGGGCGGGCGGGTCGCGACGAAGGCATTGCTGTGCTCGCCTTTCATCACCGCGTCGGTCGCCGCGATTGCGCCGCCGACGCCGCGCATCACCGCTTCCCAGGTGCCGGGGGACATCGACGTGTCGCCGTCGAGATAGACGAGGCCGCTGCTCGGCGCGACATGGCGCAGCTCATCGATGTAATGATTGTCATGACAGAGGCTGACGACGTCGAGATTGCCCTCCGGCGCTTCGCCCCGCACCAGCGCGTTGAAGCGGTCTTCGCTGAGTGCCTGCGCCACCGCGCGCATACGGTCGGGGCGTTCGGGATGACCGGGCGGCGTGAGGTGATCGAGCGAGGCCGGATGGCTCAGAAGAAGTGTCGTCATGCAAATGGTCCGCAAGCGCAGGGTGCGCTGGTATGATGAGACGATAACCTAGCCGGTCAGGTCAGGTTCCGATAGGGGGCATCGCTGGTGCGGTCGTCCCCTAACAAAGCTACCGATCAGAATTATGGATCGCTTTCTTCACATTCGATTCATGTCGTTTCATCGACACCGCCTGACGCCGCGGAATTGAAATGCGCGTTAAGTCGCGGCTGCTATCGGTGGAGGCCGCGGCATTCTGCGGAGAAGGTGCGCATATTCCATCGTCGGACTCCGCAGTTGCGCTCGCGTCTGGGGTGGGTTCGTACGCGATGAGTGAATCGAGATATCCAAGGCGCGTACCCCATCTCTTGCGTTCGGTGTGGCCGTTCGTTGCCATCGTCTTGCTGCAGGCATTTCTCGCCGGCACCAGCATCCACATCCTGTCGTCGGTCCGCGCCTATGTCACCGGCGAAAGCCGATGGTCGAAGGGGCAGATGGAGGCGGTGCATGCACTCAGCCTCTATGCCGAGACCGGCGACGACAGATATTATCGCCGTTATCAGGCGAGCATCGCCGTGCCGCTCGGAGATCTCATCGCGCGCCGCGCGCTCGAACAGGCGGTGCCGGATCTGCGGGCTGCCTATGACGGATTCCTGCAAGGCGGCAACGATGCCGCAGACATCCCCGGCATGATCTCGCTGTTTCGCAATTTCAGCAAGGTCGTCTATCTCGCCCGAGCCATCGAGACCTGGCACGCCACCGATCCCGTGATCCAGAATTTGGTCGATACGGCCGACGCCATTCACGCCAGCGTCATCGATGGCAAGGTGGGATCGATGCGCCTCGCCGCCCTGAAGGCGCAGATCGACCAGATCAATGAACAGACCTCGCCGCTGGCAGTGGAGTTCTCCCGGCGCCTCGGCATCGGCTCCCGCGCCATTCAAGGCATTCTGCTGGTCGCCAATGTGTTCACCGCGGCGCTGTTGATCCTGCTCGGCATCTGGCGGACACGTAATCTGCTGATCCAGCGTCAGCGCTTCGAGACGGCGCTGAAGATCGAGAAGGAGCGTGAGCAGAAATACATCTCACGTCTCGCGTTCCAGGCCTCGCATGATGCACTGACGGGGCTGGCGAACCGCCGCGAATTCGAGCGGCGGGTCCAATACGCATTGCCGCGGATCGACGCCGATGCGCGGCCGCATGCACTGATGTTCCTCGATCTCGATCAATTCAAGATCGTCAACGACACCTGTGGCCATGCTGCCGGCGATCATCTGCTGCGGCAGGTCTCGGGCATACTGAAAAAACATCTGCGCCCGGACAATCTGTTGGCCCGCCTTGGCGGCGATGAATTCGCCGTGCTGCTGGAGCGTTGCGAGCCGGATCGTGCGGCGGCGACCGCCGAGCGATTGCGGCGGACGGTCGAAGAGCTGAACTTCGTCTGGAACGGACGTTCGTTCAACGTCACCGTCAGTATCGGACTCGTCTGTATCGCGCAGCCCGAGGTGACGCTGGAAGAAGCGCTACGCGCGGCCGATGCGGCTTGCTACATGGCCAAGGAGAAAGGCCGCAATCGCGTTACACTGCATCAGCCCAGCGATTCCGAATTGCTGCAGCGGTTCGGCGAAATGAACTGGGTACAGCGCATTCACGATGCGCTGGAACAGGATCGCTTCTGTCTCTATGCCCAGAAGATCATTCCGCTCAGCGAGCGCGAGGATGGCACTCTGCATGTCGAACTGTTGTTGCGGCTGCGCGACGAGGCGGGGCAACTGGTTGCGCCCGGCCATTTCATTCCCGCGGCAGAACGTTATGGTTTGATGACGCTGATCGATCGCTGGGTGGTCAGGAATGCGTTCATCATTCTCGCCGCGCGATTGGTCGAAGGTGCGACGCCGGTCTCGACCTGCGCCATCAACCTGTCCGGCGCGACATTCAAAGATGAAAGCTTTCTGGACTATGTCCGCGAGCAGTTCCGCATCTATCGGATACCGCCGACCATCATCTGCTTCGAGATCACCGAGACAAGCGCCATCGCCAATCTCGCCGACGCCAATAAATTCATCCAGGCGCTGCAGCAGATCGGTTGCCGCTTCTCGCTGGACGATTTTGGCAGCGGCATGTCGTCCTTCGCCTATCTCAAGCACCTGCCTGTGGACTATCTCAAGATCGATGGCTCCTTCGTCAAGGACATGCTCACCGATCCGATCGACCGCGCCATGGTCGAGATGATCAGCCATATCGGCAAGATCATGGGCAAGCGCACGGTGGCCGAATTCGTCGAGAGCGCCGAGATCATCACGGCGCTCACCGAGATCGGCGTGGACTTTGCGCAGGGCTATGCGGTGGGCAGGCCGGAGCCGTTCGATGTCCATAGCGAGATCGACCGGAGGAACGTGGCGTAGAAGGTGGAGCGGTTGAATTTCATGATCGTCATGGCCAGATGGCGCGAAGCGAGCTTCGCAATAATCCCAGGCCTCTCCCCACGTCATGGCCGGGCTTGACCCGGCCATCCATCTTTCTTGTGCGACGGTGTGCGGGCCAAGCTGGATCCCCGGGTCAAGCCCGGGGGTGACACCTGTGGTGCGGCGCCTTCATCGCGCCGTCGTAGATTCAACTGTCAAACAGCCACTGCTCTTCAGACATGCGTCATTACCCCCGTTGTTTGCGGCGCGGGGGCGCCGTCGTCTTTTGCATTCCCGCCCCCTGTGAGAGGGCGTGCGGAACGCCGGGTGCCCGTTGCACCCTTGGGCCTGATGCGAATGCGGTCTTCCGCAGGTTAGTGTGCATCAGGACTTTCGGAGGCGCCGAGCGATTGCCCGGCGTTCCGCATGCGGTGTTTTTTCGGTTGCTTGCACATCTGCCATGGCGAACGGTCCCATCACCAAAATTAATGTCCCAGGGCGGAGGGACAGGGTAGCCGCA
>NZ_JABMCJ010000061.1 GCF_013359755.1 Tardiphaga robiniae
CCTTGGGACTTTAATTCGCGATCGGAGCGTTCGTCGAGGCAAAGTGCAAGCAACCGAAAAAACACCGCAGGCGGAACGTCGGGCACGCGCTCGGCGCCTCCGAAAGTCCTGATGCACTCTAAATTGCGGAAAACCGCATCGCATCAGGCCCAAGGGTGCAATGGGCACCCGGCGTTCCGCACGCCCTCTCACAGGGGGCAGGGAATGCAAGAGACGACGGCGCCCCCGCGCCGCAAACAATGGGGGCGATGACGCATGTCTTCAGAGCAGTGGCTGTTTGACAGTTGAATCTGCGATGGCGCGTAGGCGCCAGAGGAATCCCTTCCTCAGCGTGGCTACGCCGCTTGGGGGAGGAGCAGGAAGAGCGTGCTACTGCTTGAACGGATAGGCCAGTTGCCCGGTGAATTCGGTCGGCAAAGGCTCGCCGTCGACACCGTAATTATCCGGCAGTTCACCCTTCGGCATGCGGAAGGTCCCGAACATGATGTCCCAGATCGGAAACGTGCCGGCGAAATTGGTATTACCGCCGCGCTCCAGCGACGTGTGGTGCCAGCGGTGGAACACCGGCGTCGCCAGCACATATTTGAACGGCCCGAGGGTCCAGTTCAGATTGGCGTGCACGAAAGCCGAGTGGAAGGTCGTGAACGGGCCGACCCACAGCATGATGTTCGGCGAGATACCGGCCATCAATAGCAGCACGTCGACCGCGACGGTGCCGAGAAACAGGTTGACCGGATGAAACCGTGCAGCGGAGATCCAGTCGATCTCTTCCGACGAATGATGGATGGCGTGGTACTTCCAGAAGCCGCCGCCGTGATACATCCGGTGCAGCCAGTAGAGCATGAAGTCGGACACCACGAGGAAGAAGATCCCCTGTACCCAGAGCGGCATCTGCGCCAGCGGCCCGTGGCCGTTGTCGTAGAAGGCAATCAGTTCATCGGCATCGTGAATATTGAAGACGACGGCAGCGCCGACCACGAGGAGTCCGATCCGCACGACGCGGGTGATCAGCGGCACGAAGAACCAGTAGACCACGTCGGTCACGATCTCCGTCTTGCGCCACCAGTGCTTGCCGGGATTGCAGGCCCAGAAATGCGTCAGCACCGTAAAGACCACCGCAACAACCAGCGTGATCGGCACCACCTTCATGATGGTCTCGCCGAACATGTTCAGGACTTCCATGGGGAGTATAGTCATCGCGACCTCGTAGGCTCCGGAGGCCAAGAGTTACCGCGGTATGCTTAAGGAGCGATGAAGCGAAAAGGACACGCCTGGTGTCATCACACCCAAGTCATTCTAAAATCGCTTTAAGTAGGTATTTACCGTGCAAAAGAAGAGACAAATGCGACCGACTTTCATCAATCGAATTAACCGCACTGCAATTCCCCACTCCTAGTGTTCCCTCATGGTCACGGTGCTGAGAACGCCGGGGAGACCAGGCATCACGATCGACAGCCACGTGCACATATGGAGTTTTATATTATGAAGAACCTCGTTTCGCGTTTCATGAAGGATGAGTCCGGCGCCACCGCTATCGAATACGGCCTGATTGCTGCCGGCATCTCGCTGGCCATCATCGCGGTCGTTAACGGCCTCGGCTCGAACCTGAACGGCAAGTTCACCTCGATCAACGGCTCGCTCAAGTAAGCGACTGTTACGAGTGCATCAAAGGCTCCGGTGTCCGGAGCCTTTTTTGTTTCGGGATGCTGCTGAGCCGTCGTCGTCAAAAGTGTAATGCGTATGAGACACCCCGACATTCCCCGCTCCGTCCTGCAGGGACTTCAGATCTCGCTCCGCGACCCCGCCGGTCTGGTCTGCGCCGCATTGATTCTCGCGCTGGTCGCCGTCGCGATTCGGATCGCCAGCGTTTGGTAAATTCTTTCTTGTTGTCCGATTGTTCATTTCTGCTGGCTAGGTTTTCCGTTGTCGCCGTAACGGGCCCTTGAAGCCATGATCCTCGATTTGACGCGCCTCCTGCTGTTCCCGGGCCTGATGGCCTATGCGGCGATCAGCGACCTTTTCACGATGACCATTTCGAACCGTATCTCGCTGCTGCTGGTGGCGGGCTTCGCCGTGCTGGCGATCTTCGGCGGGATGGGCCTTCACGATGCGCTGTCGCATCTCGGCGCGGGGGCGACCGTGCTGGTGGTCGCTTTCGCCTGTTTCGCGTTCGGCTGGATCGGTGGCGGCGATGCCAAGCTCGCCGCAGCTGCGGGACTGTGGTTCGGCTTCGACCATCTCCTGAACTACCTCGTTTACGCCTCGCTGTTCGGCGGCGCGCTCACATTGCTGCTGCTCCAGTTCCGGCAGTGGCCACTGCCCTATGCGCTCGGCGGCCAAGCCTGGCTGATGCGTCTGCATCACAAGGAAACCGGCATCCCTTACGGTATTGCCCTCGCCCTCGGCGCATTGCTCATTTACCCCGACACCGGATGGGTGAAGACGATCGACCTGGCGCGTCTCGCGCTTCACTAAGATCGGAACTTTCTATTAACGCGATTTAGATACCGCTCATTAACCATGCTTTGACGAATAACTGGTCAACTCCCGTTACAGCGGCGGCAGCGTCGCGGCGTAATGTGGAAAGTTGAAGCGTATGAATACCGCACGCATTGTGGTCCTCGCCATTGCACTCGGCGCTGGCAGTGTGGCGCTATATCTTGCGAGCACATCGGACGCACCGCCGCCCCCTCAGGTCGCCGAAGCCCCGACAACTGACGTTCTCGTTGCCAAGGCCGATATCGCGCTCGGTCAGGCGCTCGGTCCCGATGATGTCCAGTGGCAGTCCTGGCCCGCATCAGCGGCGAGCACCAATGTCATCAGCCGTAACAGCCGCCCGGACGCAGCGACGCAAATCGCCGGCTCCATCGCGCGTTCGGCCTTCATTGCCGGCGAACCGATCCGCGAACCGAAACTGGTGCGCGCCAATGGCGCTGGCTTCATGGCCGCCGTTCTGCCGACCGGCATGCGCGCCGTCTCCACCGAAATTTCGCCGGAAACCGGCGCCGGCGGCTTCATTCTGCCAAACGACCGCGTCGACGTAATCCTGTCGAAGCGCGAACGTGGCACGGATCGCAGCGGCATTGAGGTCATCAACTCCGAGATCATCCTGAACAATATCCGCATTCTCGCCATCGATCAGGCGCCCAAGGAAAAGGATGGTCAGAATTCAGTCGTCGGCAAGACCGCAACGCTCGAATTGAAGCCCGAACAGGCCGAGTTGCTCGCCCGCGCGCGGCAGAGCGGCACGATCTCACTGGCATTGCGGGCCCTGGTCGACGCTAACGCGCCTGCGCCGGTTGAAGATCCCAATGGCGGTAAGCGCGACAGTATTAGCATCGTGCGTTACGGCATCCCGTCGACCGCGACCATGACGAAGTGATCAAGAGGACGCAGGCGATGAAGCGCATCACAACAGGCGGATCGATGCGGGCTCTTGCAGCCCGCGCGCTGTCGCTCACCGCCATCACGGCGCTCACGATCAATCCCGTATCGACGCCCGTTTTCGCGGCCGACTCCGCGTCCATGCAAGCCGGCAGCGCCGGCGCCTTGAACGCAAAATTCCTGCCGCTCGGCATCGGCAAGTCGATCGTTATCGACCTGCCGCGCGACATCAAGGATGTGCTGGTCGCCGATCCCAAGATCGCCAACGCCGTCGTGCGTTCGGCGCAGCGCGCCTACATCATCGGTGCGACCGTAGGCCAGACCAACATCGTATTCTTCGACGTCAACGGCCAGCAGATCGCCGCCTATGATATCGCCGTCACGCGCGACCTGAATGGTATTCGGGCCGCGCTCAAGCAGACCATGCCCAATACGGATATTCGCATCGAAGGTCTCGGCGATGGCGTGATGCTGTCGGGTACGGCATCGAGTCAGGTCGAAGCGCAGCAGGCCGCGGACCTCGCGGCGCGCCTCGTCGGCGGCATGGACAAGGTCGTGAACAGCATCTCGGTGCGCGGGCGTGATCAGGTCATGCTCAAGGTCACCGTTGCGGAAGTCCAGCGCAACATTGTCAAGCAGCTCGGCGTCGATCTGTCGGCATCGATGAGCTACGGCACGTCCGTCGTCAACTTCAACAATAGCAACCCGTTCACGGCGCGCGGCGGCAGCCTGGTCTCCGATAATGCCCTCAAGGCATCCTTCGGATCGACGCCATCCGTCACGGCGACGCTGAAAGCGATGGAAAACGCCGGCGTCATCCGGACGCTTGCCGAGCCCACGCTGACCGCGATCTCCGGCGAGACCGCCAATTTCCTTGCGGGTGGCGAATTCCCGGTCCCCGGCGGCAATACCTGCGATCCCACGACGCGGATCTGCACGACGCAGATCACCTTCAAGAAATTCGGTATTTCGCTGGGCTTTACGCCGGTGGTTCTGAGCGAAGGTCGTATCAGCCTGCGTGTCGGCACCGAAGTCTCCGAGCTATCGCAGGAAAATTCCGTCACGATCAGCGGAACGTCGATCCCGGCGATCAAGGTCAACCGTGCGGACACCACGCTCGAGATTCCGTCCGGCGGTTCGATGGTAATGGCCGGCCTTATCAAGCAGCAGACCAAAGCGGCCATCAGCGGCCTGCCGGGCATGTCGCAATTGCCTGTGCTGGGCACGCTGTTCCGCAGCCGGGATTACGTCAACAACAACACCGAGCTGATGGTCCTGGTCACGCCCTATGTGGTCCGCGCCGTCGCGCAGAAGGATCTCTCGCGTCCGGATGACGGCTTCGTGGATGCATCCGATCCGCAGGCCGATCTGCTCGGCAACGTCAACCGCATCTATGGCGCACCGCACCGCACCGAGCCGACCCAACCGACGCGCAGCTATCGTGGTGTTTTCGGCTTCATCACGGATTGAGACGGGGCAAGTATCCGATGACCATGATCAATCACACAGCGATACACTCTTCGCGCACACGGACCGCCACTGGCGCGCTGCTGTTCCTGGCGCTTGCGCTCGGCGGCTGCAAGACCGTTGCGCAGGACACGACGTCGAGCATACCGGACGATTACCGGCTGCGGCATCCCATCGTTGTCGAAGAACGGGCCAAGACCACCGAGGTCTTCGTCGGCAGCCAGCGCGGCGGCCTGTCGGCCACACAGCGCGCGGATATCGTATCGCTCGGTCAGGACTGGTTGCGCGAAGGCACCGGCGTCATCACTGCGGAGGTGCCGGTCAATACACCGAATGCACGCGCCGCCAGAGAGTCTTATCGTGAGGTTCATTCGCTCCTGATGGCGATTGGCGTGCCCCAGAACGGCGTCCTGATGCGTAGCTATCAGCCGAGCGATCCGCGTATGTTGCCGACCATCCGCGTCAGCTACCCGCTGATCGCGGCTTCGGCCGGTCCGTGCGGCACCTGGCCCGACGACCTTGCGTCGTCGATCAAGAACAAGGGCTATCTCGCGAACAAGCCATATTACAATCTCGGCTGCGCCCAGCAACGCAATCTCGCCGCCATGGTCGCCAATCCTTCGGACCTGGTTCAGCCGCGCGCCGAAACCCCTGTCTATGCCGGCCGACGTACCGTCGTGCTGGACAAGTATCGCAAGGGTGAGAGCACCGCGACGACCTATCCCGAAGACAAGACCAGAATCAGCAATGTGGGCCAATGATTAGCTACGCGCAGAAAACCGCAGACGAGCAGCCCTCCGCACCCGCAGCAGAGGAGCATATTGCGCCGGCACCGCGGGTGTCGGTGCAGGCGTTCTGCGAGACCGTGGAAACCGCTGCCGCTGTGCAGGCCGCCGCCGAGGACAGGCGCCTGGGCAAGGCTCACATCAAGATCCAGATGGGCGGCATGCCTGCGGCCATCGAGGCCTATCGGTCGGCACCGACGCCGAACGTCATCGTTCTCGAGACCGAACCGCGCGGCGACATTCTCGCTGGCCTTGATCAACTGGCGACAGTTTGCGATTCCGGTACCCGCGTGGTGGTGATCGGCAAGGTCAACGATGTCACGCTCTACCGCGAGCTCGTTCGTCGCGGCGTCAGCGACTACGTGATCGCGCCTGTTGCGACGATCGACGTCGTTCGTTCGATCTGCGGATTGTTCTCGGCGCCGGAAGCCAAGGCGGTCGGCCGTATCATTGCCGTAGTCGGCGCCAAGGGCGGCGTCGGCGCGTCCACCATCGCTCACAACGTCGCCTGGGCGATCGCGCGCGATCTGGCGCTGGACTCCGTTGTCGCCGACCTCGATCTTGCCTTTGGAACCGCCGGGCTGGACTACAACCAGGACCCGCCGCAAGGCATCGCCGACGCAGTGTTTTCGCCGGATCGTGTCGACACCGCCTTCATCGACCGTCTACTGTCGAAGTGCACCGACCATCTCAGCCTGCTGGCTGCCCCCGCCACGCTGGACCGCGTCTACGATTTTGGCGCCGAGGCCTTCGACTCGATCTTTGACACGCTGCGGTCGACAATGCCCTGCATCGTGCTCGACGTGCCGCATCAATGGTCGGGATGGACCAAGCGGGCCCTGATCGGCGCGGACGACATCCTGATCGTCGCGGCGCCGGATCTCGCCAACCTGCGCAATACCAAGAACATGTACGATCTGATAAAGGCCTCGCGCCCCAATGATCGCGCACCGCTGTACTGCCTCAATCAGGTCGGCGTTCCAAAGCGGCCCGAAATCAGCGCCAGCGAATTCGCCAAGGCCATCGAGACACCGCCGATCGTCACGATCCCGTTCGATCCACAGATGTTCGGCTCGGCCGCTAACAATGGTCAGATGATTGCCGAAATTGCGGCCGGCCATCGCACCACCGAACTCTTTCTGCAAATTGCGCAGCGGCTGACGGGCCGCGGCGAGGCCAAGAAGCCACGAGGATCCTTCCTGGGTCCGTTCCTGGAGAAATTGCGGTCGAAGTAATTCACCGCATGGAGTGTTGTCGTGTTTGGTAAGCGTAGCGGAACAGATACCGATGTCCGGGCCGTCAAGCCCGCCAGCGCGCCGGAGCCCTCTCCCGGCGCGATGGCTGCGTCTGCGCCACCGGCTGTGTCATCGCCGCCGCTGTCACCCGCGCGTGCTGCACCAGCGGCCCCCGTCATCGCAGAGCGTCGCTCCGAAAATTACTATCAGGTCAAAGCGACGATTTTCGGCGCCCTGATCGAGGCGATCGATCTCGCGCAGCTCGCCAAGCTCGACGGAGAATCCGCGCGCGAGGAAATCCGCGACATCGTCAACGAGATCATCGCGATCAAGAACATCGTGATGTCCATTGCCGAGCAGGAAGAACTGCTCGACGACATCTGCAACGACGTGCTCGGTTACGGGCCGCTCGAGCCGCTTCTGGCGCGCGACGACATCGCCGACATCATGGTCAATGGTGCCGGCACGGTGTTCATCGAAGTCGCCGGCAAGATCCAGAAGACCGGCATCCGCTTCCGCGACAATCAGCAGTTGCTGAATATCTGCCAGCGCATCGTCAGCCAGGTCGGCCGCCGCGTCGATGAATCCTCACCGATCTGCGACGCTCGTCTTGCCGACGGCTCGCGCGTCAACGCCATCGTGCCGCCGCTGGCCATCGATGGTCCTGCGCTGACGATTCGTAAGTTCAAGAAGGACAAGCTGACGCTCGAGCAGCTGGTCAAATTCGGCGCGATCTCGCCGGACGGCGCCCAGATCCTTCAGATCATCGGCCGCTGCCGCGCCAACGTGCTGATCTCCGGCGGTACCGGTTCGGGCAAGACCACGCTGCTGAACTGTCTCACCAACTATATCGACGACGACGAGCGCATCATCACCTGCGAAGACGCCGCTGAACTTCAGCTGCAGCAGCCCCACGTGGTGCGGCTCGAAACCCGGCCGCCGAACATCGAGGGCGAAGGCCAGGTCACGATGCGCGAACTGGTGCGTAACTGTCTGCGTATGCGTCCGGAGCGGATCATCGTCGGCGAAGTCCGCGGACCCGAGGCATTCGACCTGTTGCAGGCGATGAATACCGGCCATGACGGCTCGATGGGCACCCTCCACGCCAACAATCCGCGTGAAGCGCTGTCGCGCTGCGAATCCATGATCACCATGGGTGGCTTCTCGCTGCCCTCGCGCACCATTCGCGAAATGATCTGCGCGTCGATCGACGTCATCGTACAGGCCGCCCGTCTGCGCGACGGCTCGCGCCGCATCACGCACATCACCGAGGTGATGGGCATGGAAGGCGACACCATCATTACGCAGGACCTGTTCGTCTACGACATGGTCGGTGAAGACGCCAACGGCAACATCATCGGACGGCACCGCTCGACCGGTATTGGCCGCCCGCGGTTCTGGGATCGTGCCCGCTATTACGGCGAGGAGAAGCGGCTCGCGGCGGCGCTCGATGCTGCCGAAGTCATAGCGCCGAACTGAGGAGCGAATGATGAACATGCAGGCGCTCGCATTGGCATTCATGGCCAGCATCGCTGTCGGCGGTCTGGCCTGGGTTTTTCTCTATCCGCTGTTGTCCGGCGAGAAGAAGGCCGAAACCCGCCGTGCATCGGTCGCGCGGACGGAGCCCGTGGCGCGCCAGGTCGACAGAAACCAGCGGTCCCGGCGCGAGCAGGTCGAAGGATCTCTCAAGGAAGTCGAAGCACGTCTCCAGAAGGAAAAGAAGATCCCGCTCGGAATCCGGATCGCGCAGGCCGGCCTCGACTGGAGCGACCAGAAATTCATGGTGATCTCCGGCATTCTGGGAGGCGGAAGCTTCCTGGTGACCATGATGTTTGGCGGCGGTCTGCTCGCGGCCGCCGGTCTCGGATTCGCCGCCGGCTTCGGCCTGCCGCGCTGGATCCTCAGCTTTCTCAAGAAGCGGCGCGAGGCGGCCTTCCTCAAAGCGCTTCCAGATGCTGTCGACGTCATCGTTCGCGGTATCAAGGCCGGTCTGCCGCTATTCGACTCGATCAAGGTTGTCGCCGCCGACGCGTCGGAACCCCTACGCAGCGAATTTCTTGCCATCATCGAAACTCAGACCATAGGTATGCCGCTCGGCGAGGCTTGCGCGCGGCTCTATGAGCGCATGCCGCTTCCGGAAGCCAACTTCTTCGGCATCGTCATCGCGATCCAGCAAAAATCGGGCGGCAACCTCTCGGAAGCTCTCGGCAACCTCTCCAAGGTGCTGCGCGACCGCAAGAAGATGGCCGAGAAAATCCAGGCCATGTCGATGGAAGCCAAGGCGTCCGCCGGCATCATCGGCTCGCTGCCGCCGATCGTGATGTTGCTCGTCTATCTCAGCACGCCTGAATATATTTCGCTGCTGTGGACCCATCCGACAGGCCGCCTGAT
Organism: Tardiphaga robiniae; assembly: GCF_013359755.1. Taxonomy (GTDB): domain Bacteria; phylum Pseudomonadota; class Alphaproteobacteria; order Rhizobiales; family Xanthobacteraceae; genus Tardiphaga; species Tardiphaga robiniae. The sequence continues at coordinate 9,263 of NZ_JABMCJ010000061.1, forward strand.
GCTGGCGGCCTGCGTGGTCTGGATGTCCTGCGGCATCTACGTCATGAAGCGCATGATCAACTTCGACTTCTGATGGTGCTGGCATGCTCGATCTCCTGATAGCAAAGCTTCACGACATCCGTTTCATGACGATGCTGCTGGCCGCGATCGCGGTTGCGGCAACGGCCTACAGCCTGCTGACGCCGCTATTCGCCGGCGATGGCCTCGCCAAGCGAATGAAAGCGGTCGCCAGCGAACGGGAGCGGCTGCGGCAGCGCGAGCGGGACCGCATGGCGAAAGGCGAGAGAGTGTCGCTGCGCCAGACGCCGAAGCAGTTGGTCTCCAAGGTCGTGACCGAGTTCAACCTCAGCAAATGGCTGGCGCAGGAAGCCGCGCTCGACAAGCTGGTCATGGCCGGCTATCGCGGCCAAGCGCCCTATATCACCTTCCTGTTCTTCCGCGCCGTCACGCCGATCGTGTTCCTCGTCTTCGCGATCCTCTATGTGTTCGTCATCTCGCGCATGGAACAGTCGATGCCCATCAAGATCGGCATGTGCCTCGGTGCCGCCTATCTTGGCCTGCAGGCGCCGATGATCTTTCTCAAGAATGCAATCACCAAACGCCAGCTTTCGATCCGCCGCGCGTTTCCGGACGCTCTCGATCTGCTGCTGATCTGCATCGAATCCGGCATGTCCATCGAAGTCGCGTTTCGCCGCGTGTCCATCGAGATCGGAACGCAGTCGGTGGCGCTGGCCGAGGAATTCACACTGACCACGGCCGAACTGTCCTATCTGCAGGATCGCAAGGTTGCATATGAGAACCTCGCAAAGCGTACCGGATTGGAGGGCGTCAAATCAGTCTGTCTGGCGCTAATGCAGTCGGAACGCTACGGCACTCCGCTCGGTCAGAGCCTTCGCGTGATGGCGCAGGAAAACCGCGACATGCGCATGAACGAAGCCGAGAAGAAGGCCGCCGCGCTGCCGCCGAAGCTGACGGTGCCGATGATCCTGTTCTTCCTGCCGGTTCTGTTCGTCGTCATTCTCGGCCCAACGGGCATCAAGGTCGCAGCGATGCAGTGAGGCCGGTGAGCTTGGCCTTGCTCAACGTCATTGCGAAATTTGACCTGCGAGAAATTACGACCGACGCGGCGCGTCGTCGTCCCGGGCGCCCAGGCGGGGCTGACCTTTACTGCTCAGCATCTGCTTGAGATAGGCGACATTCGCCGCTGCTTCGTCTGGGGGCAGGTCAGCCCTCACGATAGATTCCGCTTCACCGAACCGGCCCTGCAGGCCAACCACGAGACCGAGATTCTGGCGAACGCGCGGATCGACATTGCCGCGGCCCTGCGCGCGGCGCAGCGTCGCCTCGGCCTGCGGCAGATCCTTCGAGAGCATGTAGGACAGACCGAGATTGGAGAGCACGGACGACTCCTCCGGCCTGATCTTCAGCGCGCTGTCGTAGTAACGGCGGGCTTCGTCATGCCTCCCCATCTGGTCAAGGACGGCGCCCTGTGCCGACAGGATACGCCAGTCCGGATTGGCTGGGCTATGTGCGGTGGTCAGCACATCGAAGGCGCGCTGGAAGCTGCCGGCGTCGGCCAGCGCGCGGCCGTAGCCTGCCAGCAGCGGCTTGTTGCCGGGATTCGTCAGCGTCGCCTGTTCGAACACCGAAACGGCCTGGGCCCGCTGGCCGTTGGCCCGGAGCGCCTGGCCGTAACGCAGGGCAGCGTCAGCATCCTTGGGATTGGCGCGATAGCGTTCGCCATAGACTTCGGCAGCACGCGCGGGATCGGTATCGCTTGGTGCTTCCGCCCGAGCGCCAAGGGAACCGGTGATATCGGACATGCCCGCCGTCTTGCAGCCGGCAAGGCCTGCGGCCAGGATCGCGGTCACCGCCGCGGTCGTCAAAAGCCGGGCAAGACAAGGGGGCTGACGCATGACAGGTTGACTCAACAATGGCGCGAACGGGCGGGCCGGACGCCTTCAGCAATAGAGTGTTAACCCTAATGGCTGGTTAATCGGTGCAGACCGCGCCATATCCTCCCATACCGTCGCTTGACGCCCTTTGCGCTTCGGGTGTCATTGCCGCTCCCTTTCGCGAGATTCCGCATATGCATTCCGCCTTCGAGACCGCTGCCGCCGCATCCGCCATACCGATCACCTTCGCGACCAAGACGACCTGGCCCGAAATCAGCGCGGCACTCCCCGCGCGGGCGAGAGCTTTCGCCGCGGCCAACGGTTTTGCGGCGAAGCCCGGCGCGTGGCTGGCGCTGCCAGCAGAGGACGGCGCCATTGCCCAGGTGATCTTCGGACTGGAAGACGACAGCGCGACCTTCCGTGACCTGTTCCGCCCCGGACAGTTGCCTGGCCTGCTGCCGCCCGGCACCTACCGTTTCGCCAACGCCCCCCACGACACCCGCCTCGCCGTACTGGCTTTTGCGCTCGGCAGCTATCGTTTCGGCCGCTATCGCAAGAATGATGAGCCCAAGGCGAAGCTGGTGCCGCCGGATGGTATCGATGTCGCCGATATCAGCCGCATGGCCGAGGCTGCAGCACTGGCGCGCGATCTCATCAATACGCCGTCGAACGATATGGGACCGGAAGAACTCGCCGCGGCCGCCAGGGATCTCGCCACGCGTTTTGGCGCAGAGTTCAACTGCATCGTGGGCGACGACCTCGTGCAACAGAATTTTCCGCTGATCCACGCCGTAGGCATGGCCTCGACGCGCGTGCCACGACTGATCGATTTCTCCTGGGGTGATCCGTCGCATCCTAAAGTGACACTGGTCGGCAAGGGTGTCTGCTTCGACACCGGCGGCCTCGATCTCAAGCCATCGAGCGGCATGCTGATCATGAAGAAGGATATGGGCGGCGCCGCCAATGTCCTGGCGCTGGCGCTGATGGTAATGGACGCCAAGCTGAAAGTGCGGTTGCGCGTGCTGATCCCTGCTGTCGAGAACGCCGTGGCCGGCAATGCTTTTCGTCCGCTCGATATTTTCAAATCGCGCAAGGGTCCGACGGTCGAAATCGGAAACACAGACGCCGAAGGTCGCCTGGTGCTGGCCGATGCGCTGGCCTATGCCGATGAGGAGAAACCGGACCTGCTGGTCGATCTGGGCACACTGACCGGCGCTGCACGCGTAGCGCTTGGTCCAGATTTGCCGCCCTACTACACCAATGACGAAACGCTGGCGCTCGACGTTGCGCGCTGTGCGAAGGAGCAGAACGATCCGCTCTGGCGACTGCCGCTCTGGGCGCCCTACGATGCCTGGCTCGACTCCAAGGTCGCCAATATCAACAACGCACCATCCGGCGGTTTTGCCGGCTCGATCACCTGCGCGCTGTTCCTGCAGCGTTTCGTCGAAGCTGCGAAGAGCTGGCTGCATGTTGATATCTATGGCTGGACGCCATCGGCGAAGCCAGCGCGCCCCGAAGGCGGCGAATGCCAGGCGGCACGCGCAATCTATCAGCTATTGAGCCAACGCTATGGATAAACGCGACCCCAGGCTCACACCCGCGCGGCCAGACGTGGCCGCGCGATATCTTGAAGGTCAGGTCGAGGCCGCACGCTTCGTCGACGGCGAAGAATTCGAGGTTGCCGATGGCGTCGCCTCCATGCGGCTCCAACCATTCTCCGGCGCAGAAATGAATACGCAGGCCTTGAAGGGCGAGCGCTTCACCATCTACGACCGCAACGACGAAGGCTGGGCCTGGGGCCAACTCAATGGCGACGGCTATGTCGGCTGGCTCTCGGATCTCGCACTCTATCCACCCGGGCCGACGCCAACACACAAAGTGACCGCGCTCCGGACGTTCCTTTTCCCTGGGCCCTCGATCAAGCTGCCGCCGACAGATACGCTGCCGCTGGGCGCGCGCCTGGCCATCGTCAAGATGACAGATGCGTTTGCGATGACGAATGCCGGACATTGTGTACCGAGGCGGCATGTCGCGGAGATCGATGCGTTCGAAAACGATTTCGTTGCGGTCGCCGAGCACTTCGTCGGCACGCCCTATCTCTGGGGCGGCAAGAGCAGCCTCGGTATCGATTGCTCCGGGCTAGTGCAAATCGCACTGACCGCCGCGGGAACCGGATGCCCCCGCGACAGCGACATGCAGGAGAGCGGCCTCGGCCGCGCCTTGACAGACGCCGAGATGCAGCATCTGAAGCGCGGCGACCTGATCTTCTGGAAGGGCCACGTCGCCATCGCCCGCGATGCCGACACAATCGTGCATGCCAATGCGCATCACATGGCAACGGCCATTGAGGACACGAAAGGCGCCATTGCGCGGATCAGGGCGGCCGGCAGCAATGTCACGAGCATCAAACGGCTGGACTAGGCACCGCGCGCTCGTAGTAGTCCTGCAGTCGGTCACGATGCAGCGCCAACCACTGTAGGGCACTCACCATTAGGCCATTGTGAATTGCGCCGCCATCCAGCGCCGCGATCGCGTCGTGGATGGAGACCACGAAGGGCCGCGTATCCTCAGTCTCTCCGACGAGACCGCCCCGAACAGGCACCTTGCTGCTGTCGACGAAGCCGAGAAAGAACGTGATATATTCGTCGGTGCAGCCTGGCGTCGGCAGCACGCTATAGAGTTCAAACAAACGCTGCGGCGTTACGCCGATCTCTTCCGCGCATTCTCGCGCAGCGGCGGCGAGCGGCGTTTCATCGCCATCGATCCGCCCGGCGACGATCTCGACCATCTCACCACGCCCCGTGGCCAGATGCGCCGGCAAACGGAACTGGTGGATCAGTACGATCTTGCCGCGCTCCAGATCGATGGGAATTACTGCTGCCACCCTGCTCGCACGCAGCACGTCGCGCTGCTGCCGCAACGTCTCATCGTCCGCGCGAATGATCGCGAAATCGTACCGTTCGTAGGTCATGAAGCCGCGTCCGACCACCGTCGGAGCCGAGACAGCGACATCGGCAGCACGGTCCGTAATGGTGGGACGGTGATCGTTGTCTTTCGTCATTGTATCCTACTGCGCAGCATCCCCGCCCGGTGCCGTTTCGATCCTGAACGCTGCGGCAAACAGCGCGCGGGTGTAATCGCTCTTCGGATTCTTGAACAGATCCGCAGCCGGGCCCTCTTCGACCACCTTGCCGTGTCGCATCACGATCAAATGGCTGGCCAGCGAGGCGACTACGCGCAGGTCATGCGAGATGAACATATAAGTGAGATCGCGCTTGCGCTGCAGCTCGCGCAGGAGATCCACCATCTGCGCCTGGAACAACATGTCGAGCGCGCTGGTCGGCTCGTCCAGAACGACGAAACTCGGCTCCAGCACGGCTGCGCGCGCGATGCTGATACGCTGGCGCTGGCCGCCGGAGAATTCATGCGGATAGCGGAACCGGGTCTTGGGATCGAGGCCGACATCCTGCAGCGCCTTGACGACGCGCATCTCGCGATCCTCCTGCGAAAGAGAAGGCTGGTGCACGCTCAGACCTTCGGCCACGATATCGCCGACCGACATGCGCGGCGATAGCGCACCGAACGGATCCTGAAACACAATCTGCATGTCACGCCGGATCGGCCGCATATCCTTGAACTGCAGTCCCTGGATATCCTTGCTCAGGAACACGATCGGTCCTTGCGAGGAGATCAGCCGCAGCAACGCGAGCCCCAACGTCGTCTTGCCCGAGCCGGACTCGCCGACCACCCCCAGCGTTTCGCCCTGCCGTACCTTCAGACTGACGCCGTCCACGGCCTTCACGTGACCCACCGTCTTGCGCAGCAATCCGCGCTTGATCGGGAACCAGACCTTGAGACCGTCCGTCGACATCACCACCGGCGCTTCCGGCCGCGGCGGCGCGGGGTCGGGCTTCGGTTCGGCCGCAAGGAGTGCCTTGGTATAGGGATGCTGCGGCGCCGTGAACACCTGCTCCACCGGCCCCTGCTCGACGATCTTGCCGTTGTTCATCACGCACACCGTATCAGCGATACGGCGGACGATGCCGAGATCGTGGGTGATGAAGAGGAGACTCATGCCGAGCCGCTGACGAATGTCAGCCAGCAATGCGAGAATCTGCGCCTGCACCGTGACGTCCAGCGCGGTGGTCGGCTCATCGGCGATCAGCAGATCGGGCTCGTTCGCTAGCGCCATCGCGATCATGACGCGCTGGCGCTGACCGCCAGACAGCTGATGCGGATAGCTGGCGAGACGCGTTTCCGGATCGGGAATGCCGACTTGCGTCAGCAATTCCAGCGTTCGTTCGCGCGCCTTGCTGCCGCGGATGCCGTTATGGAGTTGCAGGATCTCGCCGATCTGCGCACCGATCGTGTGCAGCGGGTTCAGCGAGGTCATCGGCTCCTGGAAGATGATGGAGATATCGTTGCCCCGGATGCCGCGGATCTCGCGCTCTGACATGCTCAGGAGCTCATGGCCCTTGAAACGAATATGGCCGGACGGATGTGACGCCGTCGGATAGGGCAGCAGCCGCAGGATCGACATGGCGCTGACGGATTTGCCCGAGCCGGACTCGCCCACAAGCGCAACACACTCGCCCCGTTTGATCTCGAACGACACCCTGTCGACAGCGACCGACGTATTGCCGCCATGGTGGAAGGCGACCGAAAGATCGCGCACATCGAGCAGCGGCTGGTTGATGGCATCCATGCTGCGGCCCTACCTGAACGTCTTGCGCGGATCGAAGGCATCGCGCACGCCCTCGCCGATGAAGATCAACAGCGACAACATGATCGCCACCGCGAAGAAGCCGGTGAAGCCGAGCCACGGCGCCTGCACATTGGCCTTGCCTTGCGACAGCAGCTCGCCGAGCGACGGCGAGCCTGGCGGCAGGCCGAAGCCCAGGAAATCCAGCGCGGTCAGCGTCATCACCGAGGATGAGACGATGAATGGCAGGAAGGTCATCGTGGCAACCATGGCATTGGGCAGCAGATGCCGGATCATGATCTTGGCGTTGGATACGCCGAGCGCCCGCGCCGCCATGATGTATTCGAAATTGCGCCCGCGGAGGAATTCGGCGCGCACGAGACCTACGAGCGATACCCATGAGAACAGCAGCAGGATCCCAAGCAGCACGAAGAAGCCAGGCACCAGCACGGACGACAGGATCAGCAGCAGATAGAGTGACGGGATCGCACTCCAGATTTCGATGAAGCGCTGGAAGGCCAGATCGACCCAGCCGCCGAAATAGCCCTGCACACCGCCTGCGGCGATGCCGATGATTGACGAAACGATCGTAAGCGCGAGGCCGAATAGCACCGAGATGCGGAAGCCGTAGATCAGCCGCGCAACAACATCGCGGCCCTGATCGTCGGTGCCGAGCCAGTTATATTCGAGATCGCGGCAGCTCTTGAGGCCCTTCTTTTCGACCACCGGCTTGCACTGCTCCTCGGTGAGCATCCATGTCGGTTTCGACGGTGCCGGCGTCGGCAGATCGAGATTATGCGTGTCGTAGGAATAGCGGATCAGCGGCCAGAGAATGGTGCCGTTCTTCTCGGCGATCAGCTTCTGCAGGAACGGATCGCGATAGTCCGCAGCCGTCTCGAAATCACCGCCGAAGGTCGTCTCCGAATAAGTGACGAAAGCTGGGAAATACATCTTGCCGTCGAACTTGATGAAGAACGGCCGGTCATTGGCGATCACCTCTGCGAACAGCGAGATGAAGAACAGGGCCATGAAAAGCCAGAACGACCAGTAGCCGCGGCGATTGGATTTGAAGTTCTGCCAGCGGCGCTGGTTGAGTGGCGAGATGCCGAGCGGATGCCGCGATGGCGGCACGGCTTCGCCGAACGGCGACTGTGTGGTGCTCTCCACGGGAAGGGGCGCGGTGATGGTCATCAGACTTCTCGCGCCTCAAAGTCGATCCGCGGATCGATCCACATATAGGCCAGATCGGACAGCAGGTTCACCACCAGACCGACCAGCGAGAAGATGAACAACGTGCCGAACACCACGGGATAATCGCGGTTGAGGACGCTCTCGAAGCCGAGCAGGCCGAGGCCATCAAGCGAGAAGATCGTCTCGATCAGCAGAGAACCCGAAAAGAAGGCGTGGATGAATGCGCCCGGGAATCCGGCGATCACGATCAGCATGGCATTGCGGAAGATGTGATTGTAGAGCACCTGCCGCTCATTGCAGCCTTTGGCGCGCGCCGTCATCACATATTGCTTGCGGATTTCATCGAGAAACGAGTTCTTGGTCAGCAGCGTCATGGTGGCGAAGGCGCCGAGCACCATGGAGATCAGCGGCAGCGTCATGTGCCAGAAATAATCGATGATCTTCCAGTACCACGGGAACTGGCTCCAGCCGTCTGAAGTCAGGCCGCGTAGCGGGAAGATGCTCCAGAACGATCCACCCGAAAACAGGATGATCAATAGGATCGCGAACAGGAAGCCGGGAATGGCGAAACCGACAATGATGACCGCCGAGGTCCAGGTGTCGAAGCGCGAGCCGTCCTGCACTGCCTTGCGAATGCCGAGCGGAATCGAGATCAGGTAGGTGATCAACATCATCCAGATGCCGAGCGACATCGAGACCGGCAACTTCTCCTTGATCAGTTGCAGCACTGTCGTGTCACGGAAGTAACTCTTGCCGAAATCGAAGCGGGCGAAGTTCCACAGCATCAGCGCGAAACGTTCCGGCGCCGGCTTGTCGAAGCCGAACTGCTTTTCAAGGCTCTTGACAAAATCCGGATCAAGCCCCTGCGCGCCGCGATATTTCGAGTTCACCGCATCGCCTGCGGCGCCCGGCTGCGCACGGTTACCGAAGTCGCCGCCGGACGAGCCGGAGACGCGCGACGCGCCGGTATCGGCACCGCTGAGCTGTGCGATCACGCGCTCGACAGGACCTCCGGGCGCAAATTGCACCACCACAAAGGAGACGAACAGGATTCCCAGCAGTGTGGGAAACATCAGCAGCACGCGCCGTGCGATATATGCGCCCATGCTATTTGGCCTGCTCACTTGAAGGTTTTGCGGACGCCCACCACAGATCGGGGGCACCGACGCCGATATATTTCGGCAGATTGGCGGGATGGCCGAACACATCCCAATAGGCCACGCGATGCGAGGCCGCATACCATTGCGGCACCCAGTAGCGCCCGGCACGGATGACACGATCCAGCGCTCGCGCCGCGAAAACCAGCTTGGGCCGCGTATCGGCGGCGATGACTTCGTTCATCAGGGCATCGACCACAGGATCGGAAATGCCGGCGAGATTGTTCGAGCCCTTGGTCGCTGCCGACTGCATCGAGAAGAACGAACGCAGCGAATCACCGGGAATGGTGGAAAAGCTGAAACGTTCGATGGCTGCATCGAAGTCGAAATCGTCGCGGCGTGCGCGGAACTGCACGGGATCGACAAGGCGCACACTGGCCTCGATGCCGAGCGTGCCGAGATTCTTGATATAGGGCATGTGATGCGCCTGGAAAGCAGGCTCATCGAGCAAAAACTCGACCTTGAACGGCTCGCCCTGCGCCGTCATGCGCTTGCCGTCCTTCATCACGCAGCCGGCGTCGTTCAGGAGCTGGATGGCCTTGCGCAGCAGCGCACGGTCCTGACCTGATCCATCCGATGTCGGTGGCAGATAGGGCGCTCCGAAAACTTCGGCCGGCACCTTGTCGCGAAACGGCTCCAGCAATGCGAGCTCTTCCGGCGACGGCGCGCCGGTCGCCATCAAATCAGAATTCTGGAACGGCGACACCGTGCGCACATAGGCGCCATACATGATGGTCTTGTTGGTCCATTCGAAATCGAATGCATTGCCGAGCGCCTCGCGCACGCGCGGATCCTTGAACTTGGCGCGGCGTGTGTTGAGGAACCAGCCCTGCGCACCGGACGGTGTGTCATCGGGCAGCATCTCCTGCTTGACGCGACCATCCTTCACCGCGGGGAAATCGTAGCGCGTGTTCCAGATGCGCGAGGTGAACTCCTCGCGATACAGATAATTGCGACCGGTGAAACCTTCGAAGGCCACGTCGCGGTCGCGATAGAAATCGAACCGCACTGTATCGAAATTATAGCTGCCGCGATTGACCGGAAGGTCCGCGGCCCACCAGTCCTTCACACGATCGAATTCGATATAGCGCCCGACTTCGAAGCGCCCGACCTTGTAGGGACCGCTGCCGAGCGGCGTCTCCAGCGACGTCTCATCGAATGCGCGCTTATCGTAATAGGCCTGCGAGAAAATCGGCATGCCTGCCACGAACAACGGCACATCGCGGCCGCGTTTCTCGGCGAATGTCACCACCAGCGTCAGGTCGTCCACAGCCTCGGCCTTCACCATGTCGCGCATCTGCTGCGTGATGATGGGATGGCCCTTGGTCTTGAGGGCCGTCAATGAGAATGCCGCATCGCGTGCAGTGAGCTTGCTGCCGTCGTGGAAGCGAGCTTCCGGCCTCAGCGTAAAACGATAAGTCAGACCATCGGCAGAGATCTGCACGGACTTCGCGACCAGCCCGTACATCGCGTCTGGCTCGTCGCCCGCGCGCACCATCAGCGGGGCGAAGGTCATGCCCATGCCCTGCGCGCCGTCGCCCTTCAGAACATAGGCGTTCAGCGAATTGAAGGTCTGGAACGACTGGTTGAATGCACGGCTCGACGGCACCGTCGAGAAGGCGCCGCCCTTCGGCGCCTTGACGTTGACGTAGTCGAAATTCGGAAAATCGGCCGGATATTTCAGATCGCCAAAGGCGGAGATGCCGTGGGCTTCGCTCGGCGCTTGCGCCAAAGCGGGGCTGAAGCGTGACGCCGCGATAGCGCCGATCCCGAGACCCAGCACGTGCCGACGATTGAGCTGCGCCATGCGCGATGTGCTCCTCAAGAGCGCTTGCCGATCTTGGCGGCCTTGTCGGCGTCGTACCACCAGATGGCGGGGAAACCCGACTGGCCGTATTTCGGCGGCTCGGGCGGTCGGCCAAAGCGATCCCAGCGCGCGGTGCGGACCTTGTTGTAGGTCCATTGCGGCACCACGAAGTTGTTCCACAGCAGCACACGATCGAGCGCCTTGGTCGCAGCGACGAGATCGTTGCGGTCCTTGGTGAAGATCACGCGATCGATCAGCTTGTCGATCGCAGGATTCTTGATGCCGACGATGTTGCGTGAGCCGGCCATGTCGGCAGCCTGCGAGCCCCAGAATTCACGCTGCTCGTTACCGGGTGACAGCGACTCCGGCCAGGACGACACGACGATGTCAAAATCCCAGGTCCGCAGCCGGTTCTCATATTGCGTGGCATCGATGGTGCGGACCGACACGCCGATGCCGAGACGTTCCAGCGACGGCTTGAAGAACAGCATCACGCGCTCGAAAGAGGGATCCTCGCCGAGCAATTCCAGCTCAAACGGCGCACCGGTCTTGGCATTGACCAGTTTGCGATCACGGACTTCGTAGCCCGCTTCCTTGAACAGTTGCAGCGCTTCGCGAAGATTGCCGCGCACATTTTCAGCACTGCCACCGACCGGATTCGTATAGGGCTTGGTGAAAACCTCCGGCGGCACTTCGGCGCGCACCGTCTCCAGAATCTCCAGCTCCTTGCCTTCCGGCAGGCCTGAGGACGCAAGCTCGGTGCCGTCGAAATAGCTGGAGATGCGCTTGTACTGGCCAAAGAAGATCTGCTTGTTCATCTCCTCGAAGTCGAACGCATAATTCAGCGCGCGGCGGACGCGCGGATCCTTGAACTTATCGCGGCGAATGTTGAGCGCGAAGCCCTGCATGATGCCCGACGAGCGATTGAGGAATTCCTCGAGAACAACGCGCTTCTCGGCCACCGCCGGAAAGTCATAGGCCGTCGCCCAGTTCTTGGCGCTGTTCTCGGTGCGCCAATCCACCTGGTCGCCCTTGAAGGCTTCGAGCGCGACGGTGCCGTCGCGGAAATACTCGTAGCGCAGCTCATCGAAATTATTGCGACCGACATTCACATTGAGGTCGCGCCCCCAATAGTCTTTCACGCGCTCCACCGACACCGAGCGCCCCGGGACGAACTCCTTGATGCGATAGGCGGCGCTGCCAAGCGGCGCCTCAAGTGTTGTGCTGCCGATGTCGCGCTTGGCGCCGGAAGCATTGGTGCCTTCCCACCAATGCTTGGGCAGCACGGTGAGCTGGCCGACGATCTGCGGCAGTTCACGGTTGCCGGGCGCATCGAAGGTGAACTTGATCTCGCGCTCGCCGACCTTCTCGGCCTTCACCACATGGCGGTAATAGGCAGAATATTGCGGATGATATTTCTTGAAGGACTCAAGCGAGAAGATCACATCCTCCGGGGTCACCGGCTTACCATCATGCCACCTGGCATTCACACGCAGCCGGTAGGACACCCAGGAGTAATCCTCGGGATGGCTGACGGCTTCGGCCAGCAGACCATATTCGGTCGAGACCTCGTCCAGCGATCCTGTCGTAAGGGACTCGTAGATCAGTCCGACGGCACCGGCGATGTTGCCCTTCACGCCGGCCACCGCGATGTTGAAATTGTCGAAGGTCCCGATGGCGATCTGGCGGACGGTGCCCCCCTTAGGCGCTTCCGGATTGACGTAGTCGAAGCGCTTGAACTCCGCCGGATACTTGATCTCCCCGAACAGGGACAGCGCATGGCGCCATTCTGCACCTTTTGCCGCAGACTGGGCACTTGCTGCGTCGATGACGGAGAGGCTGCCGGCACCACCGATGACAGGGGCAAGTGCGGCGAAGGCGCTGGTCTGGAGAAGGCGGCGTCGGGAAATCGTCAATGTGCTGAATCCTGTGAACCGAAGCAGTCTATTAGAACGGTCATATAAGGCGAGGGTTCGACCGATTATGCCGGCTTTTCCGCAGGATACCACCCGTCACGCTGGTTGCATCCTAACGCGTTGCGGCCAAACGTCCCGCTTAAGCTTTGGTAATGCAGATACGAAAACGGCCAGGCTGAGCCTGGCCGTTTAATCGATGATAAATTACCAAGGAACAGCGTTACGACACCGTCCTCATTTCGCTGCAGTGGGCAGCGGCACCGGCTTATCGGCGAGAGTTGCGAGATAGGCGATCACGTCGGCGCGCTCGCTATCCTTTTGAATGCCGGCGAAGCCCATGGCCGTGCCCGGTACGGTGCCCTTCGGATTGGCGATGAACTTGTTCAGCTCCTCGAAGGTCCAGGTGCCGCCCTTGGCCTTCATGCCCGCCGAGAAGTTGAACCCGGCCTTGCCTTCGCCCACCTTCTCATTGACGACGCCGAACAGGTTCGGGCCAACGCGGTTCGGACCGCCCTTTTCGAATGTATGGCAGGCGGCGCACTTCTTGGCTGCGGTTGAGCCCTTCTCGACCGAAGCCGTCTGCAGCAGCTTCTCGATCGGTTCGGACGGCGCGGCAGCGGCCTTGGCACCGCCGGCGGCCTCTTCCTTCACGGCGATATCAAAGCCGGGCTTTTCCATATGCTTCGGTGAAAACACAGCCTGGGCGGTGAAATTCGTCACCATCAGAACCAGGCAGGTGCCGAGAATGGCGCCCATAATCTTGTTGAGTTCGAAGGAGTCCATAGTCGAAAAGCCCCACGCCGTTTTAGGTCATTGGAAGGCCGCTCCAACGGCCTCGACACACTCAGGAATCACGTTCCTGCGGCCCTCAGGCCTGCCGTTTTGAGATAACGGTTTGCCCATCCTCTGGCAACCCGTATAAACGCCGCGCCCTTTGATGTGCATCATACTTTTCGGGGGGAAGATCACTGGAATCCAAGCCGATTTTGACATGACAGACACACGCACCCTGGTGCTCATTCCCGCCCGGATGGCGGCCACCCGCCTGCCCGGCAAGCCGCTGCTCGATATTGGCGGGCTGCCGATGATCGTGCATGTGGCGCGACGCGCCAAAGAGGCCGGTCTGGGCCGTGTCGCCATCGCCACCGATACGGCCGACATCGCGGACGCCGTTAAAGCCCACGGTTTCGAGGCGGTCATGACCTTCCCGGACCACCCGTCAGGGTCCGACCGGATTTTTGAGGCCCTGTGCAAGCTCGATCCGGCCGGGCACGTCCAGACCATCGTCAACGTCCAGGGCGACCTGCCCACTATTCCGCCGGGCGACATAAGCGCCGCGGTCCGCCTGCTCGACGACCCCGCGGTCGACATCGCGACCCTGGCGACCGAGATCCACAAGGATGACGAACATACCAATCCGAGCGTGGTGAAGCTGATCGGCTCGCCAGCCGGACCCGACAGGCTGCGTGCGCTGTATTTCACCCGAGCCACGGCGCCCTATGGCGACGGGCCCCGCTACCATCACATCGGGCTTTATGCCTATCGGCGCGCCGCGCTCGAAGGCTTCGTCAAACTCGCGCCGTCGACGCTTGAGCTGCGCGAAAAGCTCGAACAGCTCCGCGCACTGGAAGCCGGCATGCGGATCGACGCCGCCATCGTCGATAGCGTCCCGCTCGGCGTCGATACGCCCGCGGATCTCGAAACCGCCCGCCGGCTACTGGCAAAAACCTGAGTGACTGATACAAGGCCCGCCATGACCATTCCCCAAAATCAGATCATGAAGATCGCATTCCAGGGCGAGCCCGGCGCCAATTCCCATATCGCCATCGTCGAGGCGTTTCCGAATGCCGAGCCGCTGCCCTGCGCCACCTTCGAGGATGCGCTGGCCGCGATCACCTCGGGCGAGGCCGATCTCGGCATGATCCCGATCGAGAACTCGATTGCCGGCCGCGTCGCCGACATCCATCATCTGCTGCCGCAGTCGGGCCTGCATATCGTCGGCGAGTGGTTTCTGCCCATTCACCACCAGATGATGGCGCTGCCCGGCGCGAAGCTCACCGACATCAAGACGGTGGAAAGCCACGTCCACGCGCTTGGCCAGTGCCGCCGCATCATCCGCAAGCTCGGCATCAAGGCCATCGTCGCCGCCGATACCGCCGGCTCGGCCCGCGCGATTGCCGAACGCGGCGACAAGAGCTGCGCCTCGCTGGCCTCACGGCTCGCGGCAGATATCTACGGGCTCGAAATTCTCGCCGAGGACGTCGAGGACGAGGATCACAACACCACGCGTTTCGTCATCCTTTCCAAAGACGCCAAGTGGGCGCCGCAGGGCTCCGAACCGCTGGTCACCAGTTTTGTTTTCCGCGTCCGCAACCTTCCTGCGGCGCTCTACAAGGCACTCGGCGGCTTCGCCACCAACGGCGTCAACATGACCAAGCTGGAAAGCTACATGGTCGACGGCGAGTTCTTCGCCACGCAGTTCTACGCCGATGTCGACGGCCATCCGGATGACCGCAACCTCGCTTTCGCACTCGAAGAACTGAAGTTCTTCTCACGCGAATTCAGGATCGTCGGCGTCTATCCGGCGCATCCTTTCCGCGCGACCTTCGGCGAACCGACCTCGTAACCGGCAAGTTCAGGACGACGCCGGCCGGACGTGATCGGTCAGCGCATGCGTCGCCGCCATGGGCGATCCAGGCAGAAATAGCTGAACCGGACGGATTTCATAGACCGCAGTCGGATTGACGCGGCGCAGATCGCGCGCGGTCGCGACGGCGTCCTCACGGGTCGCACAATCGACCACATAGAAGCCGAGCAACTGCTCCTTGGTCTCGGCAAAGGGCCCGTCGATGACCACGCCGGCACCGGGTCCGCGCAAGGTGAATGCACCCTTGGTGCCGCCCAGCCGCGCAGCCGGCCCCATCCGGCCGTCGGCCGTCAGCTTCTCGTGAAGCTCATGAAGATTGGCCATCACCGCAGTGTCTTCGTCGGCCGTCCACGACACGACGACGTCTTCGACGTGATAGGCCAGGATTGCATAGAGCATAGGTTTTACCTCGTGTGGTGACGGCGCCGATCCAAGGACGTTTCGGTAGTCCCGATCCCGACATTGCCTTTCGAAACTTTACGACGCCTCGCAAATTGACGCGTCCACCGCAACCAACTCGACGATATTGCCGTCCGGATCGGTGACGTAAATGGAGCGCCAGCCGATCCATCGGTGTTCGTAGGTGTTCGGCTTGAAACCCGCTTTCGTCAGGGCATCGAGAGCAGGCTGATAGTCCGATAACGCAATCTCCAGCGCAAGGTGATGCAGAGTGGGTGCCCGCAAATCGGGAGCAGACCATTTCGTGTCGTCACGATTGGACGGCTGATCGGCCCTGAAAAGACCGATAATCCGGTGATGGCCTTCAAAGCCATCTTCCACTTTGAGAAATACAATCCGATCGTCGAAGGCGCGCAGCAGACTGAGACCAAGGACATCTCGATAGAAACTGACCGCGCGCGGCATATCGCTGACACGCAGAACAACTTCGCCAAGGCCACGCGGTGTTACCAGAGGCGCCATCATCCCCTCCCATTGTCGCGGCGCTCGCTAAGCTCGCTGCGCCCAGGCTGCTGCTCTCTGCAATTGAAATACATCCGCCAACAGATCATAGGACCGCTTCCGCGCCTCATGATCATACATCGCGGTAATGACCATCAACTCATCGGCCTGGCATTCGCTGATGAGCGGCTGCAGCTTTTCCAAGACTGTCGACGGACTGCCGACGAACAGACGTGAACGATTGCGCGCGATCTTCATCTTTTCGCTGTCGCTATAAGGATAGGCCAGCGCCTCTTCGACGCTCGGCAGCGGCGCGTATTCGCCGCGGTCGCGACGGAGGCGATTGAGGTCGGCCGACGAGGCCAGCCGCTCGGCCTCGGCATCCGTCTCCGCGCAAATCACTGCGACAGCGAGAATCGCATGCGGTGCCTGCCGCCAGCTGGAGGACTTGAAGCGCGCGCGGTAATGCACCATCGCGTCGGCGGCGTCGTGGGATGCAAAATGGTGGGCGAAAGCGAAGCCCATGCCCACCTGCGCAGCGAGATCCGAACTGTAGTCGCTGGACCCGAGCAGCCAGAGCGGCGGCAGTGGCACGTCATTCGGCATCGCCACAACGTTGTTATAGGGATGACCTTCCGGGAATTGCCGCGTCTCCCACAGTACCAGCTCGCTCAGTCGCTCAAGGAAATCATCGCCCTCGCGGCCGGCAAGACGGTTGCGCAACGCATAAGCCGTCGCGCCATCGGTCCCCGGTGCGCGGCCGAGGCCGAGATCGATCCGGCCGGGAAACAGCGCCTCCAACATCTTGAAGCGCTCGGCCACCATCAGCGGCGCATGGTTCGGCAGCATCACGCCGCCGGAGCCGACCCGGATGTGCTGCGTCACTGCCGCAATCTGCCCGATCATGATCTCCGGTGCCGGGCTCGCGACCGACGCCAGATTGTGATGCTCGGCCAGCCAGTAGCGGACATAGCCGAGGCGATCGGCATGTTTGGCCAGATCGATGCTGTTGCGGAGCGCGCCCGCGGGCGGCGTGCCTGACGTGACGACCGAGAGGTCGAGAATGGACAATGGGATCATGGCGCCAAGCTAGTGCCTGCGCTGGAGAGGGCAAAGAGCGTTTTGGGCCACCAACGCCTCCCCCAAACGCCGACGGCAGCAAAGACCGCCTCTCGTGGGACGAATTCTGATATAAGAATAATTACACGACATCTGCCCACATACATCGTCATAGATCGAAGCGGCCAGATCGGCTATTTAAGGCCATATTCTGGTAATTTTGCAGGAAACCGGCGCTGCCCACTTATATTCCAATGAGGGAAATTACGCGAGATATCTGCTCTTAGTTGGGCCAATTCCCACCCTAAAACCGCTCCAGATGGGCTATTTCAGTCACCGACCATAGCCTATCTTTGTGCAGTGCAGCCAACGTCCCCCGGGCTTGGCGCCAGAGACAACCGGTACCGCTTCATGCGGTGGAGTTCGACGCGATGACCGAGATCAACCCGGCCACCCCCACCAAGCTTCCCAATATTTCCTTCGAGTTCTTCCCGCCGAAGACCGAGGAGATGGACCGGACCCTGTGGGACACCATTGAGCGCCTGGCGCCGCTGAACCCGTCCTTCGTGTCGGTGACCTATGGCGCCGGTGGGTCGACGCGCGAGCGCACCCACGCCACCATCGTCCGTCTGCTCAAGGAGACCGCCCTCACCCCGGCGGCGCATCTGACCTGCGTCGGCGCGCCGAAAAGCGAAATCGACGATGTCGTAACCCGCTATCATGAGGCCGGCGTTCGCCACATCGTGGCCCTGCGCGGCGATCCGACCACGGGCATCGGCACGGAATATATACCGCACCCCGACGGTTACAAGACCTCCGCCGATCTGGTCGCCAGCATCCGCAACCGCTATCCCGATATCGACGTCACCGTCTCCGCCTATCCGGAGAAGCATCCCGAGAGCGCCGACTTCGATGCTGACATCGATACGCTAAAGGCGAAAGTCGATGCCGGCGCGACTCGCGCCATCACCCAGGTGTTCTTCGATAACGACCTGTATTTCCGCTACCTCGACAAGGTCCGCGCCCGCGGCATCGATATCCCGGTGCTGCCCGGCATCATGCCGATGCATAATTTCAAGCAGGCGAGAGCCTTCGTCACCCGTGCTGGCACCACAGTGCCCGACTGGCTCGCCGCCAAGTTCGACGGCCTCGATAACGATGCCGAGACACGCAAACTGGTAGCCACCACCGTGGCCGCTGGCCAAGTGCAGAAGCTCGCCAAGCAGGGCGTCTCCGATTTCCATTTCTACACGATGAACCGCGCCGATCTCGTTTTCGCCATTAGTCACCTGTTGGGCTTCCGGCCGAACGGCGCGCAGAAAGCTGCCTGATCTCATGTCCGTACCCGTTTCGCCGAAGCGTACCGAACTGCTTGCCGCCGCTGCCGAGCGCATTCTCGTGCTCGACGGTGCCATGGGCACTATGATCCAGGGTCTGCAATTCGACGAGGCCGCATTCCGCGGTGAGCGCTACAAGAATTTCCACCGCGACCTCCGCGGCAACAACGACCTGTTGATCCTGACGCAGGCCGACGCCATCGAGGACATCCACGCGCAATATCTGCGCGCCGGTGCCGACATCGTCGCCACCAACACCTTCTCCTCGACCTCGATCGCGCAGGCCGATTACGACCTGCAGGACATCGCCTATGAGATGAGCCGCGAAGGCGCGCGCCTCGCCAAGAACGCCGCGATCACCGTCGCTGCCGAGGACGGCAAGCCGCGCTTCGTCGCCGGCGCCATCGGCCCGACCAACCGCACCGCCTCGATCTCGCCGGATGTCGCCAATCCCGGCTATCGCGCGGTGACCTTCGACGACCTCCGCATCGCCTATAGCGAGCAGATCAACGGTTTGCTCGACGGCGGCGCCGACCTCCTGCTGGTTGAAACCATCTTCGACACGCTGAACGCCAAGGCGGCGCTCTATGCCATTGCCGAAATCTGCGAGGCGCGCGGCATCGACGTGCCGGTGATGATCTCCGGCACCATCACCGACAAGTCCGGTCGCCTGTTGTCCGGCCAGATGCCGGAAGCGTTCTGGAATTCGGTGAAGCACGCCAGGCCCGCCACCATCGGCTTCAACTGCGCCCTCGGCGCCGAAGACCTGCGCGCGCATATCGCCGATATCGGCCGCGTCGCCGATACCCTCGTCTGCGCCTATCCGAATGCCGGCCTGCCCAACGAATTCGGCCAGTATGACGAGAGCCCGGAATTCATGGCGGGGCTGATCGGCGAGTTCGCTGCCAGCGGCCTCGTCAATGTGGTCGGCGGCTGCTGCGGCACCACGCCGGACCATATCGCGGCCATCGCCAAGGCCGTCGCGCCGCACAAGCCGCGCGTTGTACCGGAGATCGCACCGCTCCTGCGCCTGTCAGGTCTGGAGCCATTCGAACTGACCTCGGCGATTCCCTTCGTGAATGTCGGCGAGCGCACCAACGTCACGGGCTCCGCGAAATTCCGCAAGCTGATCACCGCCGGCGACTACACCGCCGCGCTGCAGGTGGCGCGCGACCAGGTCGAGAACGGCGCACAGGTCATCGACGTCAATATGGACGAAGGCCTGCTGGATTCCGAGGCGGCGATGGTCGAGTTCCTCCATCTCGTCGCCTCCGAGCCGGATATCGCCCGCGTCCCGGTGATGGTCGACTCGTCGAAATTCAACGTCATCGAAGCCGGCCTGAAATGCGTTCAGGGCAAGCCGATCGTCAATTCGATCTCGATGAAGGAAGGCGTGGAGAAGTTCATCCATGAGGCCAAGATCGCGCAGCGCCATGGCGCCGCCGTGGTCGTGATGGCCTTCGACGAGGTCGGCCAGGCCGACACGTTCGCGCGCAAGACCGAGATCTGCAAACGCGCTTACGACATTCTGGTAGGTGAGCTGAACTTCCCGCCGGAAGACATCATTTTCGATCCGAACATTTTCGCCATTGCGACCGGCCTCGAAGAGCACAATAATTACGGCGTCGACTTCATCGAGGCTACGCGCTGGATCCGCCAGAACCTGCCGCATGCCCATATTTCCGGCGGCGTCTCCAACCTCTCCTTCTCGTTCCGCGGCAACGAGCCGGTACGCGAGGCGATGCATTCGGTGTTCCTGTATCACGCCATCAAGGCGGGCATGGATATGGGCATCGTCAATGCCGGCCAGATGATCGTCTATGACGACATCGATCCTGAACTGCGCCAGGTCTGCGAGGACGTCATCCTCAACCGCGATCCCGGCGCCTCGGAACGGCTGCTCGAACTCGCCGAGAAATTCCGCGGCCAGACCAAGCAGGCCAAGGAGCAGGATCTCACCTGGCGCGAATGGCCGGTGGAGAAGCGGCTGAGCCACGCGCTGGTGCACGGCATCACCCAATATATCGACGAGGATACCGAAGCTGCACGCCTGACCGTGGCGCGCCCGCTGCATGTCATCGAGGGCCCGCTGATGGCCGGCATGAACATTGTCGGCGACCTGTTCGGCGACGGAAAGATGTTCCTGCCGCAGGTGGTGAAGTCGGCCCGCGTGATGAAGCAGGCGGTGGCCTACCTGATGCCGTTCATGGAGCAGGAGAAGGCCGACAATCTCGCCGCAGGGATCACCGGGGATGGCCGCAAGAATGCCGGCAAGATCGTGCTCGCCACGGTGAAGGGCGATGTCCACGACATCGGCAAGAACATTGTCGGCATCGTGCTCCAGTGCAACAATTTCGAGGTCATCGATCTCGGCGTCATGGTGCCGGCATCGAAGATCATCGACACCGCTAAGGCCGAAGGCGCCGACATCATCGGCTTGTCCGGCCTGATCACGCCGTCATTGGACGAGATGACGTTCCTGGCCGGCGAGATGGAACGGCAGGGTCTGAAGATGCCGCTGCTGATCGGCGGCGCGACGACCAGCCGCGTGCATACGGCGGTGAAGATCGATCCGAACTACCGCGCCGGCGCTGTGGTGCATGTCAACGATGCCAGCCGCGCCGTGGGCGTTGCCTCGTCGCTGCTGTCGCCGGAGAAGAGCGTCGCCTATGCGGCCGAGGTGCGCGCCGATTATGCGAAGATTTCTGCCGCGCATTTCCGCGCTCAGCAGGACAAGAAGCGGCTCTCGCTGATCGCAGCGCGCGCCAACGCGCATGTCGCGGACTTCAGCAAGACGGTGCGCAAGCCGACCTTCCTGGGCATCCGGACTTTCAGCGATTATTCGCTCGAAGAGCTTGCTGCCTATATCGACTGGACGCCGTTCTTCCAGACCTGGGAACTGTCCGGCCGTTTCCCCGGCATCCTCACCGACAGCGTGGTCGGCGAAGTCGCGACGTCGCTCTATGCCGATGCGCAGAAGATGCTCAAGCAGATCGTCGAGGAGAAGTGGTTCACGGCGAAGGCAACCATCGGCTTCTGGCCGGCCAACGCCGTGGGCGACGACATCCGCCTCTATGCCGATGACACCCGCACAACCGAGATCGCGACGCTCTACACGTTGCGCCAGCAGCTCGAAAAGCGCGAGGGTCGCTTCAACGCCGCGCTTTCCGACTTCATCGCGCCGAAGACCTCGAATGTGCCGGATTATATCGGCGGCTTCGTCGTCACCGCGGGCATCGGCGAGGATATTATCGCCGATCGCTTCAAGAACGCCAATGACGACTACTCGTCAATCTTGTGCAAGGCACTGGCCGACCGTCTCGCCGAAGCCTTTGCAGAACGCATGCATGAGCGCGTGCGCAAGGAGTTCTGGGCCTATACGCCGGACGAGAACATCTCGACCGACGACCTGATCCTGGAGAAGTATCAGGGCATCCGCCCTGCTCCCGGCTATCCCGCACAGCCCGATCACACCGAGAAGGCGACGATCTTCAAATTGCTCGATGCGGAGAACACTGCGGGCGTAACACTCACCGAAAGCTACGCCATGTGGCCGGGCTCGTCGGTGTCCGGGCTCTATTTCAGCCATCCCGAGAGCTATTATTTCGGCGTCGGCAAGATCGAGCGCGATCAGGTCGAGGAATATGCCGCGCGCAAGAACATGAGCGTGGCCGAGGTGGAACGTTGGCTGGCGCCGGTGCTGAACTACATTCCGGGTGCCGAGCCTGCGCCGGTCGCCGTACCCGCGCCTGCCAATGACGAACTCGCGACCCATCCGCCGGGATGTAACTGCGCGGTGCATTTGATGTATCGCGGCAAGAAGGTCGGAGCGAAGTAGCGCTTTGCAAGTCGCAGGATGTGCTTGTCAAACAGCCAAGCTCTCGCATTCTCGCGGCGCTTGCGCGTCCGAGGTATGAGCAGTCCCCCTCAAACGATGAGGGGTGGCGGCGCGCCGTGAGGCGCAAAGGGTGGTTTTATCGCGATCCGCTCCACCGGAACGCCGGCAAGCTGCAACCGCGCAACGCCTCACGGCGCGCCACCGCGGCGATTTCTGTCCCCGGGACCGTTGTTCCGGGCAAAGGCGCAGAGCTCCGCACTCCGCTGATCCCGACGGTTTCCCGCCGTTCACCAATGCCACGTCCAGCCAGCATGAGTGGCAGACCCCCGTAGTGGGGCCGGACGGTGACCCAAGACCTCCCGAGTGCGCGGGGTACGTCACCCCACACCCGCAGGCGCCGCATCCCTGTCCACTTCAAGACGCCTCTAGAAGCGCCCCTCGCGAACGGGATAGAAGGCATATAGACCTATATAGGATTTTCGTCAATAGGGCGTGAGGGATTATTTTCTCTCTACCACCGCCGCGACGAATTCCGCTCCCGGCAAAGTTATCGTTTCAATCCCGTGGCGACGGAACGATCAGGAAGGCCGCAGCTTGTCGTATGCGCAATATTTGCGTTTGGAGGGTTGAAATGAAACGTACCATGATCGCGACGGCAGCCGCGGCGCTCCTGGGTCTGGGCCTGATGCTTCCAGCGAACGCCATGCCGGTCGGTGGGCTTGCACCTGCGAGCACCGCCAGCGACATCATCCAGATTCGTGGCCATGGCGGCGGACATCACGGCATGCACCGCGGCGGGCGTGGACATCATTACGGCTGGGGCCGCGGACGCGGCCATCATTATGGCTGGTCGCGCGGACGGCATCGCGGCTGGCGCTAAAATCTGATTCATCTTCGATGAATCAGATTCTAGCTTCTTCTTTTATTTGAGCATGATCTTATCCGAAAACCGGTATCTACTTTTCGGGATCATGCTCTAACGACCAACAGCAGGCGCGATCAACCTGACATGAACATCATGAAGAGCCGCCCGCACAGGCGGCTCTTTCTGTTGGCGAGCAGGCTTTCAATCCTTCCCCGGATCGCTCGCCAGCACACCCTTCACCGCCTGCGCCCAGCCCTTCAGTTTTCGTGTCCGCGTGGCTTCGCTCATGGCCGGCTTGAAGCGGTGTTCGAGCCGCCAGTTGTCGGCGAATTTGGCAGGCTCCGGAAATACGCCGGCCGTGAGACCGGCGAGATAGGCAGCACCCAGCGCGGTGGTTTCCTGGATCATCGGGCGATCGACTGGTGCATTCAGCAGATCCGCGAGACGCTGCATGGTCCAGTCCGATGCGGTCATGCCGCCATCGACGCGCAGCACGACAGTCGCAGCGGAGACATCGGGCCAGTCGGCACGCATCGCCGCATAGAGATCCCTCGTCTGATAGCAGACGCTTTCCAGCGCGGCATGGGCGAGTTCGGCCGGGCCGGTGTTGCGCGTCAGTCCGAACAGCGCTCCGCGCACATCGGGATTCCAGTAAGGCGCACCGAGGCCGACAAAGGCCGGGACCAGATAGACCGATTGCGAAGAATCGTTCTGATCAGCGAGCGGCCCGCTTTCGGCCGCGCTCTTGATGATGCCGAGCCCGTCACGCAGCCACTGCACGGCGGAGCCGGCAACGAAGATCGAACCTTCCAGCGCATAGGTCCGCACGCCGTTGAGCTGATAGGCAACCGTGGTGAGCAGCTTGTTCTTCGATTGCACCGGCGTCGTGCCGGTGTTGAGCAGCGCAAAACAGCCGGTGCCGTAAGTCGACTTGATCATGCCCGGCGCGAAACAGGCCTGCCCGATGGTTGCAGCCTGCTGATCCCCGGCAATGCCGCCGATGATGATCGTGCCACCGAACAGATCGGTGCTGCCGAAATCCGACGAAGAGTCCTGCACCCTGGGCAGCATCGCCTTGGGCACACGCAGCAGCTTCAGCAGTTCGTCATCCCACTCGCCGGTGTGGATGTTGAAGAGCTGCGTGCGCGAGGCATTGGTGGCGTCGGTGGCATGCACCTTCCCCGCCGTCAGCCGCCACAGCAGATAGCAATCGACAGTGCCGAACAGCAATTCGCCGCGCTCGGCGCGGTCGCGCGCGCCGGGGACATGATCGAGAATCCACGCCACTTTCGTTCCGGAGAAATACGGATCGATGATCAGGCCGGTCTTTTGCGTGATCAACGGCTCATGGCCGTCGGCTTTCATCTGCGCGCAGATCTCCGCGGTACGGCGGTCCTGCCAGACGATGGCACGGTGCACAGCCTGGCCGGTGACGCGGTCCCACACCACCACCGTCTCGCGCTGATTGGTGATGCCGATGGCGGCAATATCCTTCGCGGTAACGCCCGCCTTCGTCATGGCCTCGTGGCAAACGGCCAACGTCGAGGTCCAGATATCCTCGGGCTCATGCTCGACCCAGCCGGAGGCCGGGAAATGCTGCGGGAATTCCTGCTGCGCACTGGCCGCGATCGAGATGTCGGCGCGAAAGATCATCGCGCGCGAGGATGTGGTGCCCTGATCGATGGCCATCACGAAAGACATGACGTTTCTTCCCGAAAGATTGTGGTCGCGTTGTGTTGGGAGGCGCAGGCAACCGGATTAGCGCGGGCGCGTCAAGCGGCAGCGCCGGCGGTCAGGTCGCCGAGTCGATCATCATGACCAGAGCGGACGCGACCATCGCCAGTTCGCGCGGCAGCGTCTCGCGGGCCCGCCGCACCATGCCCTCGCCGAGCCGGCCAAAGAAACGCGCCCAGCGCTGCGCGCGCCAATACAGCGAATTCTCGACAGTGACTGAGCGCAGCTTGAACGCCTTGCCGGTGGCCCAGGCGTCGCATTCCAGCTTCAACGGATCGGCGTAATATTGCGCGATCTTGTCGGCGCCCATGCCTGAAGTCGCGAGCCAGTTCGGGATATGCACGCTGCAGAGCTGCGCGACATCGGTGAACACCTTGTCGGTGCCGGTGCCGCTGCCCGGGCACGGCGAAGCAAAGGCATCGCCAACCAGCACGACGCCAGGCTGGACCACATTGTCGCTCTCATAGAGATCGATGGGGCGGATCCTGATATCGCCGGATATCTTGTAGTCGCCGATCAGCGCGCGCAGTTTCGGCAGGCAGGCGTCAAGCGCCGCCTCGGGCGTCCGGCGCATCTGGCGAATCCAGGGATCGTCGGTCTCGCGATAGACGAACAGATTGCCGCGCATCGTGTCGCCGATCGGGAACAGCGTGACATAGGCGGTGCGATGAACCGTGGTTTCCGCGAAATAAGTGAGCGCCGGAAAGGCAAAACGTTCACGGCCGACGGGCGCGATATCGAAACCCACCGAGATCGAATGATTGGCCGAGATGACCGGGCGGCCGATATTGAGCTGATTGCGCAGGCTGACGCTGGCGCCGTTGGCGAGCACAACGAGACGCGCGGAAATCTCCTCGCCATTGGACAGGCCGATGGTCTGACGGTCATCCGATGTGGCGATCGACGTCGCCTTGGCGTGAATGGTCTCGACAGATGACGGGATCTGGCCACGCACGGTATTGACCAGCGTGTCATAGAGAAAGCCGTGCTGCTGACTGGGGCGCTTGTCGATCACGCGGCCGAAACGCGCGATCCAGATCTCGTCGTCATGGGTGGCGGCACCGAGCACCGCATCGACGAGACCTGTCTTGCGCAGCCGCTCGAGCTGGACGCCGCCGCTGATCTTCTCGCAGCGGAGTTCGGGGGGATGGACCTGATGCGGTTCGATCAGGATCGCAGACACACCGGCGCGACCGAGCATCGCCGCAGCCGTCGACCCGGCGAGGCCGCCACCAATGATCGCGATATCCGTCTGCCGCACGGGAACTCTCCAGCTGCGGCTATCCGTGCGCCCGAAATGTTAAAAAACGGGAAAGGATTGAGGCAGGCGGCAAGTGGCTACCGCCGGAGGTTTGTTTCGCGGGATTTCTTACCCTCCCCTGCAGGGGGAGGGTCGGCGATCATCGCGCGCAGCGCGGTGAGAGGCGGCGTGGGGTGAAGCTGCGGGCGACAGCGTCTGTGGCTTCACCCCACCCCGACGAACGCTACGCGTTCGTCGACCCTCCCCCTTCAGGGGAGGGTAAGGACGTCACACCGATGCGGTCGTCACGCCGCCGTCGATGACGATGGTCTGGCCGGTCATGAAGGTGGAGGAATCCGAGCCGAGATAGGCGACGGCGCCAGCGATCTCGTGGGGTTCGCCGATCCGGCGCAGCGGCGTGGTTGCGGTGCGGCGCTTGAGATTGGCCTCGTCTTCCCACAGCGCTTTCGCGAAGTCGGTCTTCACCAGCCCAGGCGCGATGCAATTGACGCGCACGCCCTTCGGTCCCCATTCGCCGGCGAGGCTGCGACACAGGGAGAAGTCGGCAGCCTTGGAGATGCCGTAGGCGCCAATCACCGTGGACCCGCGCAGACCGCCGATGGATGAGATGATGACGACAGAGCCCTTGCCGCGCTCGGCCATTGCCGGGATCGCCTTGGCGCAGAGCCAGATGTTGCTCTTGACGTTGGAGCCCATGATCTTGTCAAAGGCCTCATCCGCAATATCGAGCAGCGGACCGTAATAGGGATTCACCGCGGCATTGCAGACCAGAATATCGATCGGGCCGTAATGTTTCACGGTGCCATCGATCAAAGCTTCGACCTCGTCGCGGCGCGAGATGTTGCAGGGAATGACATGGGCATCACCGCCATTGGCCTTGATGCCATCGACCACGGCCTGACAGGCATCGGCCTTGCGGCTGGAGACGACGACCTTGGCACCGAGGCTGGCGAGCAATTCCGCGGAGGCCTTGCCGATGCCGCGGCTGGACCCGGTGATGACGGCGACCTTGCCGGTGAGGTCGAAGGGATTGTTCACGGGCGGCCTCCTTGTTGTTGATTGATTTTAGCGACGGCGCATTCCTTCTCCCCGCATGCGGGGAGAAGGTGGCTGGAATGCGCGTAGCGCGTTCGAGTCGGATGAGGGGGACTCTCCACGAGTTCATGAGCGCGTGGAGAGTCCCCCTCACCCGGATTGCTTCGCAATCCGACCTCTCCCCGCAAGCGGGGAGAGGTTAAGAGCAGAGTTACTCCGTGATCCCGCCCGCCTGCGCGACGCGGCGGAGGTGATAATCGGCATCGCCGAACTGCTGCTCGATCATGGTCAGCCGCTTGAAGTAGTGGCCGATCTTGTACTCCATGGTCACGCCGACGCCGCCATGCAGCTGCACGCCGCCCTGGCCGACGAAGCGCGCGGAGCGGCCGATCTGCACCTTGGCAGCGGCGACCGTCTTGGTGCGTTCGTCGAGATCGGTGAAGCTCGACGCCATCGAGGCCAGGAACGACATGCTGCGCGCGGTCTCCAGCGCGGTGAACATGTCGGCCGCGCGGTGCTGCAGCGCCTGGAACGAGCCGATGGCGACGCCGAACTGCTTGCGCTCCTTGATGTACTCGACGGAGATCTTCAGTGCCTCTTCCATCGCGCCGACCGCTTCGGCACACAGTGCGATGCGGGCGTCATCGACGACCTGATTGACGATCGACAAGCCATCCTCGGCATTGCCGATCGCAGCATCTGCGCCGACCTCGACATTGTTCAGCTTGATATCGGCGGCGCGGCTGCCGTCCTGCGTCTCATAGCCCTTGATGTCGACGCCCTTGGCATTGGCCGGCACCAGGAACACGCCGACGCCCTTGGCATCGCGCTGGCCACCGGCGGTGCGTGCGGTGACGATCAGCGTATCGGCGGTGTCGCCGTGACCGACGACGAACTTCTCGCCGGACAACGTGTAGCCCGAACCGCTCTTCTTGGCCGACGTCTTGATGTCCCCGAGGTCATAGCGTGAGTCACGCTCGACCTGTGCAAAAGCCATGGTCTTGGAGCCGTCGATGATCCCGGGCAGATGCGCAGCACGCTGCTCCGCAGAGGCGCGGCGCAGGAAACCGCCGCCGAGCACCACCGTGTCGAGATAGGGCTCGACCACGAGATTACGGCCCAGCGCTTCCATCACGATCATGGTCTCGATCGGACCGGCACCGAAGCCACCGTCATCTTCCGAGAACGGCAGACCGAGCAGGCCCTGTTCGGCAAACTTGCCCCAGACGTCGCGGCTCCAGCCGCCCTTCTCGGCGCGATACTTCTTGCGAGCCTCGAATTCGTAAGACGATTTCAGCAGGCCGTCGACGCTGTCCTTGAGGAGGCGCTGCTCCTCCGACAAATCAAAATCCATGGTCTTTCTCTCTCGGATCGCGCGTAACGCGCGTGTGAATGTGTTTAAGCTCCCTAACCTCTCCCCGCTTGCGGGGAGAGGTTAGGGCGAGCGAAGCGGAGCCTTCGGGTGAGGGGGACTATCCGCGGGCACCGGGCCGGCGGAGGCTCCCCCTCATCCGGTCCGAATGCGCTACGCGCAATCGGACCACCTTCTCCCCGCAAGCGGGGAGAAGGAAGACATCACAGTCCCAGCACCGCTTTCGCGATGATGTTGCGCTGGATCTCGTTGGAGCCGCCATAGATCGACACCTTGCGGTAGTTGAAATAGGTCGGCGCGATCGGCGAGGCCCAGTCGCCCTCTTCGTTCTGCCCTTCGCCTTCCGGCATGAACGGCAATGCGAATGGGCCGGTGACTTCGAGCAGCAGCTCGGTGAGCGTCTGCTGGATTTCCGAGCCCTTGATCTTGAGGATCGACGAGGCCGGATCCGGCTTACCCTTGCCGTGCTTGCCTTCGGCCGCGACGACGCGCATCTGCGTCAGTTCGAGCGCCTTCAGCTCGATCTCGGTCGCAGCCAGCTTCTGGCGGAACTGCGGATCCTCGATCAGCGGTTTGTCACCGGACATCACGCTGGACGCCAGCTCCTTGATGCGGCGGATGCGCTCCTTCGACATGCCGACG
Source organism: Tardiphaga robiniae (assembly GCF_013359755.1). GTDB lineage: Bacteria > Pseudomonadota > Alphaproteobacteria > Rhizobiales > Xanthobacteraceae > Tardiphaga > Tardiphaga robiniae. Next base: position 38,621 of record NZ_JABMCJ010000061.1, read on the forward strand.
CGCGCGATGTTGACGCGCTCGTTGCCGAGCAGGAATTTGGCGTAGTCCCAGCCCTTGTTCTCTTCACCAACCAGATTCTCGGCCGGCACCACGACCTCATCGAAGAACACTTCGTTGACTTCGACGCCGCCATCGATGGTCTGGATCGGGCGGACGGTGATGCCCTTCGACTTCATGTCGATGAGGATGAAGGAGATGCCCGACTGCTTCTTCGCATCGGGGTCGGTGCGACAAAGGCAGAAGATCCAGTCGGCATGTTGCGCGAGCGTGGTCCAGGTCTTCTGGCCGTTGACGATATAGGTATCGCCCTTCTTCTTCGCCGTGGTCTTCAGCGAGGCGAGGTCCGAACCCGAGCCCGGCTCCGAGAAGCCCTGGCACCACCAGTCGTCCATATTCGCAATGCGCGGCAGGAAGTGCTTCTTCTGCTGCTCATTGCCAAAAGTGTAGATGACTGGGCCGACCATGTTGACGCCGAACGGTAGCGGCGGCGGCGCCGGGGTCTTCTGTAGCTCTTCGAGGAAGATGTACTGCTTCGCCGCGCTCCAGCCGGTGCCGCCATATTCCTGCGGCCAATGCGGGACGGCCCAGCCCTTCTTGTTGAGCGTGCGCTGCCAGTTCACCAGGTCGTCCTTGCTGGTGTGGTGACCTTCCTGCAGTTTCTTGCGCACCGCCGGGTCGAGGCTTTCGCGGAAAAAGGTGCGCACCTCGTCGCGGAATGCTGTTTCTTCTTTGCTGAAGCTCAGATCCATCGGATCCTCCTTGTGAGCAGATGTGTAATTACTGAACGATTTCGAGCAGGCCGGCGGAGCCCATGCCGCCGCCGACGCACATGGTGACGACGGCATATTTCGCCTTGCGGCGGCGGCCTTCGATCAGCGCGTGACCGGCGAGACGTGCGCCCGACATGCCATAGGGATGGCCGACCGAGATCGCGCCACCATTGACGTTGAGCTTTTCCGGATCGATGCCGAGCTTGTCGCGGCAGTACAGAACCTGCACGGCGAAGGCTTCATTGAGTTCCCAGAGATCGATGTCCTCGATCTTGAGGCCATGACGCTTCAAGAGGCGCGGCACGGCGAACACTGGACCGATGCCCATTTCATCCGGCTCGCAGCCGGCGGAGACGAAGCCGCGGAAGATGCCGAGCGGCTTGAGGCCCTTCTGCGCAGCGAGCTTGTCGCTCATGATCACGGTGGCGCTGGCGCCGTCCGAGAGCTGCGAGGCATTGCCGGCGGTGATGGTGAAGCCATCGCCGCGCACGGCCTTCAGACCGGCGAGGCCTTCGGCAGTGGTTTCTGGACGCGGGCCTTCATCCTTCGACAGCGTGATGTCCTTGAACGAGACTTCGCCGGTCGCCTTGTCGACGACCCCCATCCTGGTCGCGATTGGCGCCAGTTCGTCGTTGAACTTGCCGCCCTGCTGCGCGGCCGCGGTGCGGCGCTGGCTCTCCAGCGAATATTCGTCCTGGCGTTCGCGTGAGATGTTGTAGCGCTTGGCCACCGTCTCGGCGGTGTCGAGCATCGGCATATAGACGTCGCCCTTGATCTTCATCAGTTCGGGATCGACGGTGTGGAACTTGTTGGCGTGCTCGTTCTGCACCAGCGAGATCGACTCGCCGCCGCCGCCAACCGCGATCTCGACGCCGTCGAAGATCACCGAACGTGCGGCCAGCGCAATCGCCTGCAGGCCCGAAGCGCACTGACGATCGATAGTGGTGCCGCCAACCGTGACCGGCAGGCCGGCGCGGAGCAGCGCCTTGCGTGCGATGTTGCCGCCGGTCGCACCCTGCTGCAGGGCTGCGCCCATCACCACATCTTCGACTTCCTTGGGATCAATGCCGGCGCGCTTGACGGCATGCTCGATCGCATGGCCGAGCAGCGTCGCGCCTTCGGTGGCATTGAGGGCGCCGCGAAAGGCCTTGCCGATCGGCGTACGGGCGGTGGAAACGATAACGGCTTCGGTCATGGGCGGGGTCCTCCAGAGGCGGTTTGTTGTTGCGAGGTTGTTTCTTGGTTCATGATGGGCGTGGGTTGCAACCCGCGCAAGGCGTGACGCGAGAGTTTTCCGACCGCAGTGCGCGGCAAATCGTCGACGAAATCCAGGGCGGCCGGTAGTTCATGCTTGCCGAGCTTGCCGGTGAGAAACGCGCGCAGCTCGTCGATAGTGAACGGCGCCGCGCCATTGCGCAGCCTGATAAAGGCCTTAGCCGCTTCACCGCGATATTGATCGACGACGCCGATCACGATCACTTCCTGTACGGAGGGATGTTCGTAAATCGCCTGCTCGATCATCTGCGGATAGACGTTGAAACCGCCGGAGATGATCATGTCCTTCTTACGATCGACCAGATAGAAGAATCCGTCTTCATCCATGTAGCCGATATCGCCGGTGAGGAAGCGATCGCCGACGAATGACTCGGCACTCTCCTGCGCGCGGTTCCAGTAGCCTTTGGTGACGTTCGGCCCCTTGATGCGGATTTCGCCGGTTTCGTTGACGCCGAGCACCCTGGTCGGGTCATCGAGTGACACCACGTCAATCTCGATCCCTGGCAGCATCAGGCCGATCGAGCCCGGCTTGTCGAGACCGCCGGGCGGATGGCTGGTGCCGGGCGAGCAGGTTTCGGTCATGCCCCAGCCGCTCTTCAGCGACAGGCCAGTCTTGCGCTCGAACAGACGCGCCACTTCATCGGGCAACGGCGCGCCGCCAGAGGCCGCCGACACCAGCGACGACAGATCGCGGGTCTCCAGCGACGGATCGGCCGCGATGGCGATCCACATGGTGGGCACGCCGGGAAATACGGTGGCCTTCTTCTTCTCGATATCGTCGAGCACGCGGCTGACATCGAAACGCTGATGCAGCGAAATGGCGTCACCGAGGCTGATGCGGCTCAGCAGGATCACGGTCAGTGCATAGATATGAAACAGAGGCAGCACGCAGATGACGCGCTCGATCCGATTGCGCCCGGCGCGTGCCGGCGCGCCCCATAGATTGTAGATCGAGACCGCCGAGGTGAGATTGCCGTGGCTCAGCATCGCGCCTTTCGGCAGGCCGGTGGTGCCGCCGGTATATTGCAGCAATGCGACATCATCGGCCGAAATCTCCGGCCACTGCGTCGGCGGCGTGGCGCCTGCGGTAAAATTGCGGAAAGTGACGATGGCGGGATTTTCCGGCAGCGGCAGCTGCGGATTGTTGACGGGGCCCCAGTCGTCATCCTCGCAGACGATCAGGCGATCGAGCAGGCCTTTGTCGAGAAACTTCAGTGCCATCGGCAGCAACGCCGCGAGGTTGCTCGTCACCAGCACGCGTGCGCCGGAATCCTTGAGCTTGTGGGACAGCGCGATCTCGCCATCGAGCGGCGACAAATGCACGAGGCGGGCGCCGGCCTTGAGGCCACCGAAGAAATGCACCGGATGATCCGGCGTATTGCCGAGAAAGATGCCGATGGAGGAGCCCTTGCCATAGCCGGCGCGCATCAGCGCGGCAGCTATGATATCGACGCGCGCCTGCAGATCATTGAACGAGATCGGCTGATCCCGAAATTCGATGGCGGTGCGGTCACCATGTTTTGCAACGGAGTCGGCAAGCAGACCCGGCAGCGACCCACGCGCAATCGGCGCGTCCCATCTGACGCCCGGTGGGTAGTGCTGTTCGCCGGGATGGGTCATGGACGATGGACCTGCAATGATAGTAGCCGCTGCGCGTAATATCCCTCCCCCTTGTGGGGAGGGTCGGCCGAGCGACGTCGATGCGCAGCATCGACGGAAGCGGAGGCCGGGGTGGGGGTGCCACAAGCTCTGAGTGCGGGGCTACCCCCACCCGACCGACCTTCGGTCGGCCACCCTCCCCACAAGGGGGAGGGAAAAGAGCAGTGAGCGCTCCCGGCCATCTCAGCCCTTCGCCAGTGACGCAAACGTCTTGCCTTCATCGGCGAGCTTCTTCAGCAGCGCGGCCGGCTCCAGCGACGGATCGTTGGTCTGCTTGGCGTAGAACTGCAGGCGCTCGACAATCTGCTTGAGGCCGACCTGATCGGCATAGAACATCGGGCCGCCACGATAGATCGGCCAGCCATAGCCATAGAGCCAGATCACGTCGATATCGCTCGGACGCGATGCCACCTTCTCTTCGAGGATGCGCGCACCCTCGTTGATCATCGGATACATCATGCGTTCCAGGATTTCCTGATCGCTGACGGCGCGACGGGTCAGGCCCAGGCTCCGGCAGGTGTCGTCGATGAGCTTCTCGACGTCCGGATCCGGCACCGGCGCGCGGGAGCCGGCCTCATACTTGTAATAGCCCTTGCCGGTCTTCTGACCGAAGCGGCCGGCTTCGCAGAGCGCATCGGCGATCGGCGAGGTGATGCCGCGATCCTTGCGCGAGCGCCAGCCGATATCGAGGCCGGCGAGATCGCCCATGGCGAACGGACCCATCGGCATGCCGAACTTGGTGACGACGGCATCGACCTGCTGTGGCAGCGCGCCTTCGAACAGCAACTTCTCGGACTGCTTGGAGCGGGCCGCGAGCATGCGGTTGCCGACGAAGCCGTCGGAGACGCCGACCACTGCCGGCACCTTGGCGATCTTGCGGGCGACAGCGACAGCGGTGACGAGCGCATCCGGCGCAGTCTTGTCGGCGCGGACGATTTCGCACAGCTTCATGACATTGGCCGGCGAAAAGAAGTGCATGCCAAGCACGTCCTGCGGACGCTTGGTGACGGCTGCGATCTCGTCGATGTTGAGATAGGACGTGTTGCTGGCAAGGATGGCACCCGGCTTGGCATAGGCATCCAGCGCGGTGAACACTTCCTTCTTGATCGCCATGGTCTCGAACACGGCTTCGATCACCAGATCGACATCCTTGACGTTTTCGAGGCCGACGACGCCGTTGATCAGCGCCATGCGCTTGGCCGGTGCATCGGCAGGAATGCCGCCGCGCGCTGCAGTCGCCTCGTAATTCTTCTGCATGATACCGAGACCACGCTTGAGCTGCTCTTCGCCGGTCTCGATCAGCGTCACGGGAATACCGGCATTGGCGAAGGACATCGCAATACCGCCGCCCATGGTGCCGGCGCCGATGATGGCGACGCGCTCGACCGGACGCGGCTTGACGCCTTCCGGCACGTTCTGGACCTTGGCGGCTTCGCGCTCGGAGAAGAAGGCATAGCGCTGCGCCTTGGACTGGTCGTCGGCGACCAGCTTGAGGAACATCTCGCGCTCCTTCTTGAGCGCCTCGTCGAACGGCACGTCGAGCGTCCAGCTCACGGCTTCGGCGCAGGCCAGCGGCGCATTCATGCCGCGGTTCTTCTTGTTGGCGGCTGCGGCGGCGCTGGTGAAGATGGTGCGATCGGCGCGCGCGGCGGCGAGCTTGGAATCGTCGTTGCGCAGCAGGCGCAGCGGACGCTTCTCGGCGATGACCTTGCGCGCGAAGGCTTCTGCGCCCGAGGCCGGACCTTCGACGATCTCCTCGATCAGACCGTTCTTCAAAGCTTCAGATGCGCTGATCGGATCACCGGTGACGACCATCTTGACGCCGAGTTCAGGACCGACTGCGCGCGGCAGGCGCTGTGTGCCGCCGGCACCCGGCAGGAGGCCGAGCTTCACTTCGGGCAGACCGAGCTTGGCTTCTTTTGTCGCCACGCGGAAATGACAGCCGAGTGTGAGCTCGAGGCCGCCGCCGAGCGCGGTGCCATGGATCGCGGCGATCACCGGTTTGGAACAATTCTCGATTTCCGAGATGACTTCGCTCAATCCGGGCGACTGCGGCGGCTTGCCGAATTCGGTGATGTCAGCGCCGGCAACGAAGGTACGGCCTGCGCATGCGATGACGATCGCCTTCACGGCAGGATCGGCAGCGGCCGTTTTGACGTTCTCAAAAATGCCGCGGCGAACCGCCGCACTCAGCGCATTTACAGGGGGAGAGTTGATCGTGACGATGGCGACTTCATCATGACGTTCAAGCTTTACGACATCGCTCACGGCATTCTCCTTGGCTACGTTTACCGATCTGATTTTCTTAGTTTCGCACTGCGAAATTTAATTCCACATCTTGACACGGAGGGTTATTTTGAAGAGCGTCCCTTGTCAACGAGGGCCGTGGTGCAATCGTATGAAACTGACAAAACCAAATTTTGGGAAGCATGAAACGTCCAGCGAAGAATGTGGCGACAGATCGCAATTTCGTCGTCGCCTTGGCTCGCGGCCTGGATGTCTTGCGTGCATTTCGCCCCAATGACGGGCTTCTCGGTAATCAGGAGATTGCCGCCCGCACCAAATTGCCGAAGCCAACCATCTCGCGATTGACTTACACACTCACGAAGTTGGGCTACCTTACACCTGTGCCACGCTTCGAGAAGTATCAACTCGCGCCAGCAGCCATGGCCCTGGGGTATGCTGCACTTGCGAACTTAGGCGTTAAGCATCTCTCGGAATCATTTCGCGACGAATTGATGCGGCAGACCGGCGGCGCCTGCGCAGTCGGCGCGCGCGATCGGTTGAGCATGATCTATTTCGGGCAGAGCCGTTCCAGTCTCACTGTTGGCGTTCAACTCGACGTCGGCTCGCGCATCCCCATTGCAACCACGGCGATGGGCCGCGCTTATTTCTGGGCGTTGCCGCCGGAAGAACGTGCCCAATTATTGCGCGAATTTCGCGAACATTACGGACATCGCTGGTCGAAGATGCGTGATGGACTCGAACGTGCGGGCGAAATGGTCGCACGCCACGGCTTCGTCATCTCGGCTGGCGAGTGGCAGGACGATGTGCACGCTGCCGGTGTTGCAATGACATTGAATGACGGCACCGGTCCTTATGCCTTTAATTGCGGCGCGCCCGCGTTCCGTTTCACGGAAGAGCGCTTGCTCAACGATATTGGACCTCGGCTATTGGCGATGGTAAGAAACATCGAAGCGGCGCTCGGGGGAACAGCTGCACCACAATCCAAAAAACTCGACAGCAAAAAAATCAAATCAGGAGGGAAAGTTGCACGCATTGTTGAAGGGCTCTGACAGCCTTCATCGTCGTGACCTGCGCAAGACTTCGCCGCAGCCGACGATCGAGGGACGCCGCACATGACACAGGCACAACTCGCAGAGCGCGCGCCCGTCGCATCGACGGCGCCGCTGCTTTCGGTTCGCGACGTCAGCGTTGTGTTCGGTGGCATCATCGCGTTGAACGGCGTCTCGTTCGACATGCAGAAGGGTCACATCCTCGGCCTCATCGGACCGAACGGCGCCGGCAAGACCACGCTGTTCAATTGTCTCAGCCGGCTCTACCAGCCGAGCAAGGGCGATATCCTGATGGACGGCCAGACGATCCTGAATCGTCCGGCCCACAAGATTTCCGAGATCGGCATCGGCCGCACCTTCCAGAACGTCGCGCTGTTTCCGAACCTGACCGTGCGTGACAATGTCCGCGTCGGCAAGCATGCGCGCACCAACAGCGACATCATCAGCGATTCGCTGAAGCTGCCATGGGTGCGATCAGGCGAAGCTGCTATCAACAAGGACGTCAACGACATCCTTGATTATCTCGATCTGCACAGCGTTGCCGATACGATCGTCAGCGGTCTTCCCTTCGGCACGCAGAAGCGCGTCGAACTCGCGCGTGCGCTCGCCGCCGAACCGAAGATCCTGCTGCTCGACGAGCCCGCAGGCGGTCTCAACCATGAGGAAGTCTACATTCTTGGCGACCTGATCCGCCGCATCCGCGACGATCGCGGCGTGACGGTGCTCCTGGTCGAGCATCACATGGGTCTCGTGATGTCGATCGCCGACCATGTCGTCGCATTGAATTTCGGCAAGAAGCTCGCTGAAGGCACACCTGCTGCCGTCCAGAAAGACCCTGCTGTGATCAAGGCCTATCTGGGAGACAAAGACTCATGACCGCGATGCTTCACGTAAAAGACCTGCGTGCGTATTACGGCCAGGTCCAGGCACTGCACGGCCTCGAATTCGAACTGCAGGAAGGCAGCCTCACCACCCTGCTTGGCGCCAATGGTGCCGGCAAGACCACGACGCTGCGCTCGATCTGCAACATGATCCGCTCCACGGGCTCGATCGAGTTCGAGGGCAAGAAGCTCGACAACAAGTCGACCGAAAGCATCGTGCGGCTGGGCATCGCCCATGTTCCCCAGGGCCGCGGCACCTTCACCACCATGACGGTGGAAGAGAACCTGCAGCTCGGCGCGATCAGCCGCAAGGACACCAAGGCGATCGGTGACGACATCGAGCGCATGTATGCCCACTTCCCGGTGCTCAAGCAGCGCCACACCCAGCAGGCCGGCACGCTGTCCGGCGGTGAACAGCAGATGCTCGCGGTCGCCCGCGCGCTGATGCTGCGTCCCCGCCTGATGCTGCTGGACGAGCCGTCCTTCGGTCTCGCGCCGCTGATCGTGCGGGATCTGTTCAAGATCCTCGGCAAGATCAACCGCGAGGACAAGGTCAGCATTCTTGTGGTCGAACAGAACGCGCAGCTCGCGCTCGAACTCGCCGACAAGGCCTATGTCATCGAAACAGGACGCATCGTGATGTCCGGCACAGCCGACGAGATCGCGAACAACGAAGACGTCCGTAAATCGTATCTGGGATATTGAGGGGGCGGCCATGGAACTCTTTACCAACCAAGTCCTGGCTGGCATCGCCACCGGCGCGATCTACGCCTGTATGGCGCTCGCCGTGGTCATGATCTACCAGGCGATCGACCACCTGAACTTCGCCCAGGGCGAAATGGCGATGTTCTCGACCTTCGTCGCCTGGCAGATGATGCAGTGGGGCATACCCTATTGGGGCGCATTCGCGCTGACGCTGATTTTCTCCTTTGTCGGCGGCATCGTCATCGAGCGGGCTTTGTTCAAGCCGCTCGCCAAGGCGCCGGTGCTGACCCACGTCGCCGGTTTCATCGCGCTGTTCGCCATCATCAACAGCGTCGCGGGCCTGACCTGGGACTTCACCATCAAGCAGTTTCCCTCGCCGTTCGGCTCGTCGCCGTTCCTGGGCAGCCAGCTGATCTCGACGCATCAGGCCGGCATGATCGGCGTGACGATCATCCTGCTCGTCCTGCTGTTCATCTTCTTCCGCTACACCCGCGTGGGCCTTGCGATGCGGGCAGCGGCGTCGATGCCTGAATCGGCGCGGCTGGTCGGCATCAACACGTCATGGATGATTGCACTCGGCTGGGGCATGGCGGCCGCGATCGGTTCGATCGCCGGCATGCTGATCGCCCCCGTCGTGTTCCTCGAGCCCAACATGATGGGCGGCGTGCTGATCTACGGATTTGCCGCGGCCGTCGTCGGCGGGCTCACGAGCCCACTGGGTGCTGTCATTGGCGGGTTCCTTGTCGGCGTCTTCGAGAACCTCGTCGGCACCTATATCCCGGGTGTCGGCAATGAGCTGAAACTGCCCATCGCCCTGGCGCTGATCATCACCGTGCTGGTCGTCAAACCCAATGGCCTGTTCGGCCGTGCCATCGTGAAGCGAGTTTGATCATGAGCACCGTTCAAGACGTCTCCGCCGCTCCCGCGGTCGCTGCCGTTCCCAAAAAGGCAATGGCGCTCGGCCCGCTGGCATCGCTGATCATCCTGGCGCTGCTCATCGTCACACCACTATTCGTGAAGAACTTCATCATCTTCCAGATGACGATGTGGCTGATCTACGCCATCGCGGTTCTCGCGCTGAACATCCTGACCGGCGCCAGCGGCCAGTTCTCGCTCGGCCAGAGCGCGTTCTACGCCCTCGGCGCCTATACGTCGGCAATCCTCATGGAACATGTCGGCGTCAACTACGCACTGACGCTTCCTGTCGCCGGCCTCGTCTGCTTCATCGCCGGCTTCCTGTTCGGCCTGCCGGCGCTTCGGCTCTCCGGCATCTACCTTGCGCTGGCGACCTTCGCCCTCGCGGTGGCAATGCCACAACTTCTGAAGCTCGGCGTGTTCGAACACTGGACCGGCGGCGTGCAGGGCCTTGTCGTCACCAAGCCTGATGCACCGGAAATCCTGGCCTCGCTGGGTCTGAAAGTGTCGCAGGACATGTGGCTGTACTTCTTCACCCTCGCGGTCACGATCCTGATCTACATCCTCTCGGTCAACCTGCTGAAGTCGCGGTCGGGCCGAGCCATGATGGCGATCCGTGACAACGAGATTGCCGCCTCGGCGATGGGTGTGGACGTCTCGCTCTACAAGACGCTGGCTTTCGGCGTTAGCGCAGGGATCACCGGCGTTGCCGGCGGTCTCGGCGCCATCGCCGTGCAGTTCGTGGCACCGGATGGCTACACCATCCAGCTCGCCATCGCGCTGTTCCTCGGCATGGTCGTCGGCGGCGTTGGCTGGCTTCCCGGCTCGCTCGCCGGTGCGGCTTTCATCGTCTTCGTTCCGAATATTGCGGAACACGTCTCGAAGGGTCTGTCTGGCGCCGTGTTCGGCGTCATCCTGATCATCATCATCTTCCTGCTCCCGAACGGGGCCAGGCAACTCGCCTATTTGGCACAGGGCTTGATAGGCAAACTACGTAAACACTGAGGACCTATGAACTGCAGAAACTTTCTGCGCACCGCCGCGCTCTCGAGCGCGGCGTTTGCGTTTCTCGCCTTCTCAACTTCCGCGAATGCCCAGAAGAAATACGACACCGGGGCGAGCGATACCGAGATCAAGATCGGCAACATCATTCCCTATAGCGGCCCGGCTTCGGCCTACGGCATCATCGGGAAGATGGAAGAAGCCTACTTCAAGATGATCAACGATCAGGGCGGTATCAACGGCCGCAAGATCACCTTCGTCAGCTATGACGATGCCTACAGCCCGGCCAAGGCTGTGGAACAGACCCGCAAGCTCGTCGAATCCGACGAAGTTCTGTTCGTGTTCGGTCCGCTCGGCACGCCGTCGAACACCGCGATCATGAAATACCTGAACGCCAAGAAGATCCCGCAGCTGTTCGTCGCCACCGGCGCGACCAAGTTCGGCGAGTACAAGACCGCGCCATGGACGATGGGCTGGCAGCCAGCCTATCAGAGCGAAGGCCGCATCTTCGCGCAATACGCGATCACCGAGAAGCCGAACGGCAAGATCGCCGTGTTCTACCAGAACGACGACCTCGGCAAGGACATGCTGAAGGGCCTCAAGGACGGCCTCGGCGAGAAGGCCTCGATGATCGTGGCTGAAGACAGCTATGAAGTATCCGAGCCGACCATCGACTCGCACATCGTCAAGATGAAGGCATCGGGCGCCGACATCTTCGTCTCGATCTCGACGCCGAAATTCGCCGCGCAGGCGATCAAGAAGGTGGCCGAGATCGGCTGGAAGCCGATGTTCTTCCAGAGCAATGTCGGCTCCTCGGTCGGCGCAGTGATGCGTCCCGCCGGCATCGACAACGCGCAGGGCGTGCTGTCGCTGGCCTATGCCAAGGATGCCATCGATCCGCAGTGGAAGGACGATGAGGGCATGAAGAAGTATCTCGACTTCCTGGCCAAATACGCCCCCTTCGCCAATCCCGCCGAAAGCTCGGCTGCTTATGGATACGGCCAGGCACAGACCGTGGTTCAGGTCCTCAAGCAGGCCGGCGACGACCTGACCCGTGCCAACATCATGAAACAGGCCGCCAGCCTGAAGGACTTCGCACCCGACACGTTGCTGCCGGGCGTCAAGATCAACACCTCGGCGACCGACTTCTACCCGATCGAGCAACTGCGCATGATGCGCTTCACCGGCGAGAAGTGGGACGTGTTCGGCCCGCCGATCGACAGCAAGCTCGGCGGGTAAACTCAACCGTCATTCCGGGATGCCCGAAAGGCGACGAAGTCGACTGAAGGGTAGACCCGGAATCTCGACATGAGTGATGAACAATACGAGGTTCCGGGTTCGCACGCGCGAAGGCGCGCATACGCCCCGGAACGACAGCGATAATGCCCAATAAAACAGCCCCTTACGACGAAAGTCGTGAGGGGCTTTTTCTTGCCAGTTGCAGTGGAAAAGTATTCAATCCAACGCGCCGCAGCATTCAACAAAAAACAAGAATACGCGCGGCTTCATCAAATGATCAGGGAGATCAGAAATGCCTTCGTTCAGCTCGCGTGCAATGACGTTCACGGTTGCCGCAGCCCTCAGTGCGGCCCTTGGCGGTACTGCCTTCGCCCAGAAAAAATACGACACCGGCGCCAGCGATACCGAGATCAAGATCGGCAACATCATGCCCTATAGCGGGCCCGCATCCGCCTATGGCGTGATCGGCAAGATGGAAGAAGCCTATTTCAAGATGATCAACGATCAGGGTGGCATCAACGGCCGCAAGATCAATTACATCACCTATGACGACGGCTACTCGCCGCCTAAGGCTGTGGAGCAGGCGCGCAAGCTCGTCGAGTCGGACGAAGTATTGTTCATCGCCAGCTCGCTCGGAACCCCGTCGAACTCCGCCATTCAGAAATACATGAATGCGAAGAAAGTCCCGCAACTGTTCGTGGCCACCGGCGCCACCAAGTTCGGCGACTACAAGGACTTCCCCTGGACCATGGGCTGGCAGCCTGCCTATCAGAGCGAGTCCAGGATCTATGCAGCCTATCTGCTGAGGGAAAAGCCCGACGCCAAGATCGCGATCATGTACCAGAACGATGATTTCGGTAAGGACATGCTGAAGGGTCTGAAGGATGGTCTCGGCGCCAAGGCTGCATCGATGATCGTCGCCGAGGAAAGCTATGAAGTGTCGGAGCCGACCATCGAGTCCCATATCGTCAAGCTGAAGTCGACCAATGCCGACACCTTTGTCAGCTTCACCACGCCGAAATTCGCTGCGCAGGCGATCAAGAAAGTGGCGGAGCTCAGCTGGAAACCGACCTTCATCCAGAGCAATGTCGGCTCTTCGGTCGGCGGCGTGATGAAGCCGGCGGGTTACGAGATCGCCCAGGGCATCCTGTCGGCGAACTACGCCAAGGACGGCGCCGATTCCAGCTGGGACAATGACGAGGGCATGAAGAAATTCTACGCCTTCCTCGCCAAATATGCGCCCACCATGGACAGGAGCGACGGCTCGGTCGTCTATGGCTATGGCCAGGCGCAGACCATCGTTCAGGTGCTCAAGCAGGCCGGTGACAACCTGACCCGCGCGAACATCATGAAGGAAGCAGCCAACCTCAAGGAATTCGCGCCCGACACATTGCTGCCCGGCGTGACCATTTCGACCTCGGCGACCGACTTCTACCCGATCGAGCAGCTGCAGATGCAGCGCTTCAAGGGCGAGAAGTGGGAGCTGTTCGGCCCGATCATCGCGGGCAAGATCGACGGCTGATGTTCTGATCTCTCCCCGCCGGTTGAAGCCAAGCTTCGCCAGGCGGGGAGAGATCGAGATCAGTAATAATCCCGGAACGCATCCGCGAGACTGTCGGGCTGCCAGTCGATCTGGTCCGACGCGATCGGATCGTCCGATAGCAGCGCACTCGCCTGCGTCTTGTAATCCGGCGCCACGTAATCCGCCTGCGGCAGGCCACGGCGCACGATATCCTGATAGTTGAGATAGTTGTCGCGATTTCCCACGAAGGTACACATGCATTTGGCGGGATCGGCATAGAGATAGCGCGGACCGTTCGGCGTGGTGTGCACGACGAAGCGATAGGCCGGCAATTTGCTTAAGGCCGCCTTCCCTGCGGCATCGTTGGCAAAGCGCGCCTTGAAGCCGGCGGACTCCATATCGAAACCGACCTTCTGCAGCACTGGCACGCTCGGCAATTCCCGCGCCACCAGCAGCGTGATATCGAGCAGCGCCAGCACCGCGATGACAGCGAGCGCGATGCCGCGCGGGTGCAAAGCGGAAAACGTCATCATCGTTACTGCGCGCATGTCGCAAAACCCCGGCTATAAGCGCGCATCGGCGCGCACTATTGCGCGCGACACTAACGGACCCCGCATGCGGTGTCACGGCAGCGCCGCCGCAGGAAGCAAGGCCGGTTAACAAATCCATCACGCCGCCTCGCTGGCGACGAGCGCCTCCAGGACGCGCCAATACATTTCGTCCAGCATCGCTTGCTGCTGCTCTGCATTCAGAACACGCCGTCGTTGAAACAGAAGACAGATCGGCCGACTGCCTGTGCAATGGTGTGCACGACGACAGGCCTTGATGACGCAAGTGCGATGGGTGCGCAGGATGTTCGCATTGCCGCGCTCGATCTCCTCGATGCAGGCGGCGACGATCATATCCGACAGCCGCTTGGCCGCCAGGTCGCTCTTGTCCCTGGCGCGCTGCGCGAGATGCCAGGCGTCGTGTTGCGAGATGATCATGTGAACTCCCGTTGTGACGATGATGACTGGATATGAGTGACTTGGGTGACGGTCACGCGCCGTCCTTGCCCGCGCCTGAGCGCGTGAGTGGCAGTCCCGGTGCTCTCCCTCGAAAATGAGGGAGATGAAGCGCCGAAAGGCGCGACTTGGTAACAGTGCCGCAGCGTAGTGTCCGGATCGCCGGACAGCAGAGGCCGCGGAAACGCCTTTCGACGCTCCACCGTGGCGATTTCTGTCCCCGGGACCGTTCTTCCGGGCAAAGGCGCAGACCTCCGCAGTCCGCTTATCCCGACGGTTTCCCGCCGTTCACCGATGCCACGTCCAGCCAGCATGAGTGGCAGACCCCCGTAGTGGGGCCGGACGGTGACCCAAGGCCTCCCGAGTGCGTGAGGGAACGTCTCCCTCCCGCCCGCAGGCGCCACATCCCGCCCCGCGCTAACAAGCGTCCCTGGC
>NZ_JABMCJ010000062.1 GCF_013359755.1 Tardiphaga robiniae
GATTAACATAGTAGTCAATGCTTTCACCTAAGGAAAAAAACATTTCAGGGAGTTGACTGAATTTTTTATCTATTAATGAATAAGTGCTTACTTCTTCTTTTTGACCTACAAAACCAATTTTAACATTTCCGATATCGCATTTTTCACCATGCTCATCAAAGACAGTAAGATAAAACATTGTAACAAAGGAATAGTCATTCCAACCATCTGCTCGTAGGAATGCCTTATTTTTTTCTACTGCAGGAATATACCCGCCTCTTTCAATAACACTAAACTCCAACATATAGTAACCCTTAATTTTATTAAAATAACCGCAATTTATTTGGCGGCAACACAGGATCTCTCTTTTAAGTTACTCTCTATTACATACGTTTTCCATCTAAAAATTAGTAGTATTGAACTTAACGGGGCATCGTATTGTAGTTTTCCATATTTAGCTTTCTGCTTCCTTTTGGATAACCCACTGTTATTCATGTTGCATGGTGCACTGTTTATACCAACGATATAGTCTATTAATGCATATATAGTATCGCCGAACGATTAGCTCTTCAGGCTTCTGAAGAAGCGTTTCAAGTACTAATAAGCCGATAGA
>NZ_JABMCJ010000063.1 GCF_013359755.1 Tardiphaga robiniae
AGCTCATTTGCGGCGGCTTCACCGGAGGCGGCAGCCACAATGCGGCCTGGGCGATGTCATCGGGCTACTGGTCGGGCCAGGGCGCAGCACGTTACGTCAAGGGCA
The DNA here is from genome assembly GCF_013359755.1 of Tardiphaga robiniae. Lineage (GTDB taxonomy): Bacteria > Pseudomonadota > Alphaproteobacteria > Rhizobiales > Xanthobacteraceae > Tardiphaga > Tardiphaga robiniae. The sequence continues at coordinate 106 of NZ_JABMCJ010000063.1, forward strand.
CGCGCCGTATCCGCCGGAATGCAACGGGCGCCGGCACCGTGGGCCTGCAGGAAAGCACGCGCCCGACATTGAACGGCGCGGCGCTTGCCACAGCCGTGCAGAACGAGGTCTTCCCGTACGAGATCAACTATTTCCGCGAAGCTGGTCGCCTGACGGCATCGCTCGCGCGCCTGGACACACTCTGGCACGACGCCACCAAGGCAGGCGCCGTGTCGGGCATTGACGCGGTCCGTGCGCGCGAAAGCGCCGCGATGCTGGCAACGGCACGCTGGATGTATCGCAGCGCGCTGGCGCGCAAGGAAACCCGTGGCATGCATCGCCGAGACGACTTTCCCGAGCAGGATCCGTCGCAGCGCCACTACATCACCACCGGCGGCCTCGACGAGGTCTGGACCTCCGTTCGTCCGCACGCCGAAGCATCTCTTGCGGAGGCCGCAGAATGATCGAAGTTATCGATTCCGAAACTTGCACTTCCTGCAATATCTGCGTCCGTGTCTGCCCGACAAATGTGTTCGACAAGACCGAAGGCGTGCCCGTCATCGCCCGGCAGGACGATTGCCAGACCTGCTTCATGTGCGAACTGTATTGCCCTGAGGACTCGCTCTACGTCTCACCCTTCGCGGATGTATCAGTCAGCCTCGAAGCCGCGGAGCTCAAGCAGACCGACGCACTCGGCAGTTATCGACGCGCCATCGGCTGGACCAAGGAAACACGGGATCAGCGCGGCATCGATCGCAGCTATCGGCTATTTGGCCACTGACAATACCCGATGGTGTCGGACGCATTGCGCGTCCCGGAGCTTCGCATGAACGTCAGATCCGTGGCCGTCGACCGTGTCGTCGATCGCTTTCCCGCCGTTCGCCGCATCTGGACGGCGCGCGCGGTCGGCCATCGGCTGCTGCCACTCGCGATTCCACTGATCGTCCTCATCGCATGGCAATGCGCGGCATCGCTGCGGCTTCTGCCGGTGCAGATCCTGCCGCCGCCGCTACTGGTGGCGACCACGGCCATCGACCTGATCCGCGGCGGCGAGATCGTCGACGGGCTTCGCGTCAGCCTGTGGCGGATCGGAATCGGTTTCGCCATCGGCGCCGGCAGCGGCCTCGTCCTCGGCGCGCTGCTCGGCCTATCGCGCACCGTCGAGGCCTATTGCGGACTGACCTTCAGACTGCTCGCGCAGATTCCGTCGCTCGGCTGGCTGCCGATCCTGCTGCTGATCTTTGGTCTCGATGAGACGCTCAAATTCGTTCTCATCGCCAAGGCCAGTTTCGTCCCGACCGTCATTGCCACGTCCGAAAGCGTCAAGCAGATCCCTGCCCCGTTTCGCGAGGTTGCGCGCGTGTTGCAGCTGCCAGCACGATCCTATCTGCGCCGCCTCGTCCTGCCCGCAACCATTCCCGGCATTTTCAGCGGCCTGCGCACCGCATTGAGCCATGCATGGATCGCGCTCATCGTCGTCGAGATGCTCGCCGCCACCGAGGGCGTCGGATACACGATGGTGTGGGGACGCACCCTGTTCCAGATCGACATCGTCATCGTCGGTATGGTGGTGATCGGCCTGATCGGCCTCGCCATGGATACCGGCCTTGCGCGGATCGAGCAGCGACTGCAGCACTGGGAGGCGCGCCCATGAGCGGCGCGACACTTTCCGAAGCTCTGCGAGCGGCGCGCGGCGGCGCAGTGCCGTGGTCACGCGGTCTGGTCTTGCCGTTCGCCCTCGCGCTCGTCTGGGTCTGGTCGATACATGTCGGCTGGCTGTCAAGTCCGCTCGCCATTCAGCCCGAGCGGATTCTGCTCGCTCCGTTCGACGATGCGGCCGGCCGCGAGATCTGGCGAGCCATCGCTGCCAGCGTGTTGCGTTACGCTGTCGGGACCGGCATCGGCATCCTGCTCGGCCTCGCGCTTGGCGCTGCGATGGGCCTCTCCTCCACTGTCGAGCGCGCCAGTGGCGGCTCTTTCCATGCGCTGCGCCAGATCACGCTGTTCGCCTGGATCCCGCTGCTCACCGCCTGGTTCGGCAACGGCGAGGCCAGCAAGATCGTCTATATCGCGCTGTCCGCCTTCTTCCCGGTCGCGCTGAACACCGCCACCGGCCTACGCAACGTGCCGACATCCTATCGCGAAGTGTCGCGCGTGCTCAGCCTGTCGCGTCGGCAGGAGATCCGCCGTGTGCTGCTTCCCGCGGCGCTTCCGGCCATCACCATCGGCATCGAGATCGCGCTGATTAGTGCGTGGATCGGCACCGTCGGCGCGGAATACGCGATCGGCAACGGGCGCGGCATCGGCACCTTCGTTTCCGAAGGGCGTGAACAGTTTCGCATGGACATTGTCATCATCGGCGTCATCGCGCTCGCGGCCACCGGCTATCTAGCGACACGTGTGTGTCGTCGGCTGTCGTCGCTGGCCTTGATGCGCGCTTCAGGCCTGACGTGATGGAAACCGCATGACAGAATTCACCGAACTTGCGATCCGGCATGTCACCAAGAGCTATGTGGTCGACGAGACTCCCCTGCCCGTGTTGCAGGATGTGTCGCTGTCCGTGCTGCCCGGCGAATTCGTCAGCATCGTCGGCGCCTCCGGCTGCGGCAAGTCCACACTGCTGCGCCTCATCGTCGGGCTCGACGACGTCTATCGCGGCGAGATCCTGCTCGGCGGCACGCAGGTGAGCGGCCCCGGCGCCGATCGCGGAATCGTGTTTCAGGATCATCGGCTGTTTCCGTGGCTGACGCTGACAGAGAATATCACGCTTGCGCTCGATGCCTTTCCGCTGCCGGCGGAAGAGAAGGCACAACGCGTCCGCGACGCCATTGCACTGGTCGGCCTGTCCGGCTTCGAGCGGGCACGCCCTGCGCAGTTATCTGGCGGAATGGCACAGCGCGCGGCGATTGCGCGTGCGCTGGTTCGGCGGCCTGCAATCTTGTTGCTGGACGAACCGCTCGGCGCTCTCGACTCGCTGAACCGCACGCGGCTTCAGGACGCGCTGCTGGACATCTGGGAGGCGCAGCGGACCACCGTGATCATGGTGACCCACGACGTCGAGGAAGCCGTCTATCTCTCCACCCGTATCGTGGTGATGGAGCCGCGCCCCGGCCGCATCCGCAGCGTCATCCCGGTCGAACTGGCGGCGCGCGATCGCGCCGCGCCCGATTTCGTCGCGCTCAAACAGCGCGTTCTCGCCGATCTCCGACACTGAAACCAAGAGCAACCATCATGGATAAGATCACGCGACGCAGTTTCACCGCCGGCGCAGCCGCGCTGCTGGCAGCCGGCACAGTGGCCCCCGCCGCCACCGATACTCCGGACACCATCCGCTTCGGCGCCTTCGGTGCCGGCTTCGGACAGCCTTACGGTGTGGCGACCTTCGGCGTCGCCCAGGCCAAAGACTTCATCGCCAACGAATTCAAGGACACACCGGTCAAGCTGGAATGGACCTATCTCGCGGGCACCGGCCCCGCCGTCAATGAAGGCATCGCCAACGGACGGATCGATTTCGCTCAGTACGGCGCATTGCCGAACGTGATCGGCCGCGCCAACGGTCTGCCCACCCGCGTGCTCTTGAATTACGGTCCCACCACGATTTTCGGCGCCGCGCGCAAGGGACTGCCGATCCATTCGATCAAGGATCTCAAGGGGCGCAAGGTCACCTTCCAGAAGGGCACCATCCTGCATTGGGCGTTCCTGCGCGCGCTGCAGGCAAACGGTCTATCGGCCAAGGACCTGACCGTCGTCGATCTCAAGACTGCCGATCAACTCGCTGCGCTGGCCGCCGGCAGCGTCGATGCCAGCATCGGTTCGAGCTCGGTGCTGTCGCTGCGCGAGAAGGGCATCGTCGATATCTTCTATACGTCGAAGGACATCGGCTTGAAGGCCACCGGCTTCGGCGGCATTCTCGTCACAGATCAGTTCCGCGAGAAATATCCCGACGCCACACGCCGCGTCGTCACCGGCCTTCTCAAGGCGGTCGCGTGGATCGGCGACGAAGCCAATCGCGACGAGGCGTTGCGTATCTGGTCGAAATCCGGCACGCCCTACGAGGCCCTGCAGGAGGAATTCCACGGCCAGTCGCTCAAGGAGGCGTTCAATCCGCTCGTTGACGAATTCCTGCTGGCCCAATTCCAGGATGTCGTCGATTTCTCCAAGTCCGAAAAGCTGATCCGCAGCGATATCGACGTGAAAGAATGGGTGCTTGCGGCGCCAATCCACGAGGCACTTGCCAGTCTCAAGCTCGAGAAATTCTGGACGCCGCGACATGCCGATGGATCGCCGAAAGCATAAGGCAACGATTCCGGTTGTTCGGATCGTACTGGGTGGGAGATTGTGATGATCGATTTTCCGCTCAAGCGACGCTATGAGCGCGATCCCGTCGATCTCGACGAAGCGGACACACGGGCGGCATTCGCCGCCTGCGACGCCATTCCATTGGCGATGCGGGCGCGCACGCAGGTCTCGCGCTCGCTGGACCGCTGTGTCCGGCTGCGGCGAACGCTGCGGACACAGCGCCCCGATCGTCCGCAACTGCGCTCCGCCCTCAAGGCCGAGCAACGCGTGCTGGCCCTGATCCGTCAATGGGCGGACGGCCAACGCGTGCGGTGAAGTGAAAGGCCTCCGGCGCGCTACCCTAAGAGTAGGTCCGTTGTTCTCCCGACACGCTTTCGGACAGAAACTTCATCCAAGAAATGCTGCATATCCGAAATTGCCGCAGGCCGTCTGCGCAACGTATCTTCTGCGCGCTCGCACAGTCCGCTCACCATTGCGGCGAACGATGCGACCGCGGCTCGTGCAGCACAGGAGGCCGAACCGGCTCGCGGTGTACCGGCGGATGCGGCGCGCCGAAGCACGGATATTTGCGACCGACGACATCGACATTTTGCCAACCAACCCAGGATCCGATACGTGACAACTTCCCGCCGAGGCGTTCACCTTCCTTCGCTCAGCCGCCGCAATCTTCTGATCGGCGCAGGCGCTACGGCCGCCACCGGTCTTCTCGGCGCTCCGGCCATCGCGCAGACGCATAGCAAGGCCGTGCTCGCTTATGGCAGCACCGGCTACACTTGGGCCCTCCCCTATGTCGCCGAAGCAGCCGGCCTGTGGGAAAAAGCCGATGTCGACCTCACGACGTCATCCTTCGAGACCGGGCGCGATGCCATGCAGGCACTGCTGTCCGGCTCAGCCGATTTCTCCGCCTCCACCGACACGCCGCTGATGTTCGCCGCCCTGACCGGACTGCGTCCCGTCGCCGTGATCAACTACAGCCGCTACTCGCGCGACATGAAGCTTGCAGTGCGCAAAGGTGGCGCTATCGATCCGAAGAATCCCGCAAGCCTGAAGGGTCGCAAGATTGCCACCCGCATCGGCACGTCGGGCCAATTCTTTCTCGCCAAATATCTCGAACTCGCCGGCCTTAAGCTGCAGGACGTCACCGTCGTCGATCTCGCGCCGAATAACATGACGACGGCGCTGGCGCGCGGCGATATCGATGGCTTTGCCTGGACCAGCCAGACCGTCGGCGTGGCACAGAAGCAGTCGAACGGCCAGGTCGATGAAATGACGCTCGACGGGATAGAGAAACACTTCCAGAGCCACCAACTCCTTCTTACCACCGAGCGCGTGCTCAAGGAGAAGCCGGATTTGGTCAACACTGCGGTAAAGGTATTCCTGCAAGCCGAAGCTCGCATTGCCAGCGATAAAAACTGGCCGCAGATCATCGCCGACCGGATCAAGACGCCAGCCGGCGACATCACCGAGGCAACCTCGACTTTCACTTTCAAGCTCACCTTCGACGATCGCTTCGTCGACGATCTCGTTAGCCAGGCCCAATGGGCGATCGATGCCGGACTTGCAAAGCCCCCGAAGGGCGAATTGCGTCCGCTGCTGCGCAGCCTTGTCGTCGACGCGCCGGTCAAGGCTGCGCAGCCAGACCGCGTGACCCTGACGTGAGCCGAGGCACTGCATCGCTGATCGACGTCTCAGGCGTCTCGCAAATCTATGCTGGACGCGACGGCGCTCCCACCTGGGCGCTCCGCGACGTTTCGCTGCAGATCGGCGATGGCGAGTTCGTCTGTCTGATCGGGCCGTCGGGCTGCGGCAAGACCACGCTGCTGCACCTGATCGCCGGCTTCCTGCAGCCAAGCCGCGGCAGCGTCGCATTCCAGCAGCAGCCAATTCTGGGTCCGGGCCCCGACCGCGGCGTCGTATTCCAGGAATATGCGTTGTTCGCCTGGATGACCGCGCGGCAGAATGTCGAATTCGGCCTGCGTGCCAAGCCGCTGTCGCGCGGCGCGCGCAGGCAACTGGCGCTTGATGCGCTCGGCCGCGTCGGTCTGCTCGCCGCCGCCGACAAATATCCGCATGAACTATCCGGCGGCATGCGCCAGCGCGTCGCCGTCGCGCGTGCGCTCGTGGTCGAACCGAAAGTCCTGCTGATGGACGAGCCGTTCGCTGCCGTCGATGCGATGACGCGGCAGACGCTGCAGGACGATCTGCTGCGGCTGTGGAAGGAAACCGGCGTCTCGGTCGTCTTCGTCACCCACAATATCGACGAGGCGATCTTCCTCGCCCAGCGCGTCGTCGTGATGGCGCCGCATCCCGGCGCCATCGTCTCGGAGCGCATCATCGACGCCGACTATCCCCGCGACCGCGGCTCGGCAGCGTTCGGTGAACTCTACGGCTCGATCTCCGGCGAGCTGACCAATGGCACGCGAAGGGCCGCATGACGACGATTTCAGATATCGATCTGTCCGACAATACGCATCCGGCGTCGCCCTCCTTCGAGGCCCAATTCCGTGCCGCCAACGAACACGCACGGCGGAAGGCCCAGCTCACGCGGCTGACCCTGAACATCCTCGGCCTCATGCTGTTCATCGCGATCTGGGAAGTGATCCCGCGCTATTCGGACTGGGTCAACGAAGTCCTGTTCCCGCCGCCAAGCACCGTGTTGCAGGCCTTCATCCCGATGCTGACCTCGGGCGAGATCGGCCGCAACATCGCCATCAGCCTGCAGCGCGCCGGGCTCGGCTTCGCCATCGCGCTCGCTTCGGGCATCATGCTCGGCCTCGTCACCGCGCGTGTCCGCTGGCTGCAATATCTCACCGAGCCGCTGCTGCACGGCTTTCGCGCCATTCCGACTATCGCGCTGGTGCCGCTCTGCGTGCTGTGGTTCGGCATCGGTGAACCGTCGAAGGTGGTGCTGGTTGCATGGGGCGCGTTCTTTCCGATCTGGATCACCACCTTCATCGGCGTGCGTGACATCAATCTGATCTATCTGCGCTCCGCCGCCTGTCTCGGCGCCAGCCGCCGGGACACGCTGCTGCTGGTGGTGTTGCCGGCCGCGCTTCCCTTCATCCTGTCGGGCATCCGCCAGTCCATCGCCGTGTCGTTGATCGTGCTGGTCGCCGCCGAACTGTCCGGCGCATCGGCCGGCGTCGCCTATATGATGTCGCAAGGGCATCAGTTGTTCCGCGTCGACATCATGTTTATCGGCCTCGCGCTGCTCGGCACCTTCGGCTTTCTCGCCGACCGCGTTTTCGTCGCGCTGGCGCGCTGGCTGTTCCCCTGGTACGCGGCGTCATGACAACGCCTGCACTGCGACAGCGGATCTTCGAGAATGCGAAGATCTGGACGTTCGACCGCGAACGGCCCACCGCGCAGGCTATCGCGATCGACGGCAACGTGATCGTGGCCGTGGGCGACCGCGACGCCGTGCGCGCCGCCGCGCCGGATGCCAAACGGATCGACCTGCAGGGCACCTGTGTCATCCCGGGCTTCAACGACACTCATGCGCATATGGAGCGTGAGGGGCTGAAGACGCTGCGCCCCTCACTCGCTGGCGCCAAGTCTGTCGGAGACATCCTCGCCCGCATCCGCGAGGCTGCTGCGATCACACCACCGGGCGAATGGATCGTCACCATGCCGGCAGGCACGCCGCCCTTCTTTTTCGATGGCGTCTCCTCGCTCGCGGAACGACGCCTGCCGAACCGCCACGAACTCGACGCCGCAGCACCCGATCATCCCGTCTATATCCAGGGCGTGTTCGGCAACTGGGGCAAGCCGCCGGGCCACTCGGCCCTCAATTCGCGCGGGCTCGAACTCAACAATATCGGACCGGACACACGCCCGCGCATCGGCGGCGTGGAGATCGAAGTCGATGCGCAGGGCGCACCGACCGGCATCATCGTGGAGCACAACAACCGCCCCACGGTGGAATTCGACATCCTGCCCGCGGTGCCGCGCTTCGACTTCGCCGATCGCCTCGAAGGCGTTCGGCGATCGCAGCGCCTCTACAATGCCAAAGGCACCACCAGCATCTATGAAGGCCACGGCTCCGCCGCCGAGACCATCTCGGTCTATCGCCGGCTGTGGGAACTGAACGAACTTACTATCCGCGCGGGCCTCGTGCTGAGTCCGAGCTGGAACGACCTGACCGAGACGCGCCGCATCATGCGCGACTGGCTCGCCACGGCACGCGGCAGCGGGCTCGGCGACCGCTGGCTGCGCGTCTCCGGCATCCACATCGCCTATGGTGGTGATCCCATCGTCGCCTGCTGCGCTCGCGCACATCTGCCCGACACCGGCTGGTCCGGCTTCGTCGAACAGGCGGTGTCGCCGTCCGACTTCCGCGAGGCGTGCTTCCTCGCCGCCGAATTCGACCTGCGCCTGCACACCATCGTCGGCGACCAGCTGCACGAGATCGTCCCGGTGCTGCGGGCGGTGAACGAGCGACATCCGATCGCTGAACGCCGCTGGGTCATCGAACATATCGGCCGTGCACGGCCTGAGGACATCCACGCGCTCAAGGAGCTCGGCATCTATGTGACGACGATCTCGACTTATTATCTCTGGAAGGGCGGCAGCAAATATCTGAACGAGGCCGATGGCGGCAATGGCGTCGTGCCGCATCGCGCCATCCTCGATGCCGGTATTCCCCTGGCCATCGCCACCGACAATATTCCCTACGATCCGTTCTTCACGCTGTGGACCACCTGCGCCCGCGAGGAGCGCTCCACCGGCCGCGTGATCGGGCCTGATCAGCGCCTCGATGCCCATACGGCGCTCGAACTCTTCACCGCCGCCGGCGCTGCGCTCACTTTTGACGAAGGCTGGAAGGGCCGTCTGAAACCCGGCTTCGCTGCGGATCTCGCGGTGCTGTCCGATGACCCCACGACACTGCCACCGGCGGAGCTGAAGGATCTCTCCTGTCTGCTCACAATTGTCGACGGGCGCATCGTCCATGACGTACGTTGAATCCGCAAAGCGCGTATAGTCCGCCACCATGACCGATGCACCCCGCCCCATCATCCGCCTATCGCATAATGAGAGCCCGTTCGGCCCTTCGCCGCGCGCACTCCGTGCCATCGAGGAGAACGTTGCCCATCTCGACCGCTATGTCGGCGCCGAGCTGGACCAGCTGACTGCCGCCATCGCCGCGCATGAACGTATCGCGCCGGAGCAGATAGTGCTCGGCGAAATCCTCGACGTGCTCGGGCTGTATCTCTCCGCGCAATGCGGCCCCGGCGGCGAGTTCATTTATTCTGAGCCCGGCTATACGGCGCTGGTCGACGCCGTCGCGCCGGCCGGCGCCAAGATCATCGCCGTGCCGCTGAATGATCGGCTCGAAAACGACCTTCCGGCCATCGCCGGCGCAGTAAATGCGCGAACCCGTGCCGTCTATCTCGTCAACCCGCACAATCCGAGCGGCACTGTGAGTCCGGCCGAGGAATTCATCGCATTCGTCCGCGATCTATCGAACCGCGTGCTGGTGATCGTCGACGAAGCCTATCTCGACTACACGCTCGATCAGGAACGGCGCACCGTGGCTGGCCTCGTGCGTGATGGCCATCAGATCGTCGTGTTCAGGACCTTCGCCAAGATCCACGGCCTCGCCGGTCTCGCCATCGGCTATGTGCTGGCGCCTGCCGAGCTTGCCCGATCGCTCAGGCAGATCGGCATTGGCGCGTTTCATGGCCTCAACCGCCTCGGCCTCGTCGCTGCTCAGGCAAGTCTGGCCGATCGCGAACATATCACCGCAGTGCGCACCGCGGTTGCCGCCGAGCGTGAGAGTTGGCATGCCTTCTTTCGCGCGAACGGCGTTTCCTTCTCCGCAGCGCAGGGCAACTTCGTATTCTTCGATGCCGGCCGGCGACACAGTGATGTGACTGCAGCCCTTGCGGCACGGGACATCGCGATCAAGCAATCTTATCCCGCGCTGCCGACCTGGCTGCGGATATCGATCGGCCTGCCCGATGACAATGTACTGGCGCGCCATGTCGTCGCCGACAGCCTACGCTGATCACCCACGATGGCACCGAACGCCGGTAGGAGTGATTTCAGACGAAAGTACGGCCACCAGCGCGCGCATCAAAGCGTGCGGAGGAAGGCGGCGACCGCCACGCTGCATCCGAATAAACGGATGCACCGCTTCCACGGCATTCCGCGCCCACACCTCACCGCCGCCAATCTGGCGAGCAGGCGTCGATCTGCTCTCTGAGAGAATGCTTTCGCAATATCTTTGTTCTCGAAAACTGCGCATGACAGTCGCCGCAGTTCGAATATCGCCTCGCAGCTCAATTCGGCAATTAATTGCTGCAAGGCGGATGTCGCGACGCCTACCCATTGTCTTGTCAAGCACACAAGGGGATGAGGCATGGCAATCCAGAGCACTGCTGGTCAGGCGAATGTATCGGGTGCAACGAGCGGCGCAGACGTCGCATTTCTTTCCGCTGTCGAACTTGTTGAGCTCTACCGTCAGCGACAACTGTCACCTGTCGAAGTCACGCGCGCAATTCTCGATCGCATTCAACGGCTGGAGCCGAAAATCAATGCATTTGCCTTGCTTGATGCAGACTCTGCACTCGCATCCGCTGAAAAATCTGAACAACGTTGGCACCGCGGTGAACCGGCAGGTCTGATCGACGGTGTTCCGGTTGCGCTCAAGGACCTGATCCTGGCGAAGGGTTGGCCAACGCTGCGCGGCAGCCGCGCGGTCGATCCGAACCAGGAATGGAACGAAGATTCGCCGGCGACCGCGCGCCTGCGCGAGCACGGCGCCGTCGTGCTCGGCAAGACCACCACTTCCGAATTCGGCTGGAAGGGGCTCGGCGACAGCCCGCTTACCGGCATTACCCGCAATCCCTGGAATACAGCGCACACACCGGGCGGCAGCAGCGGCGGCTCGGGCGCCGCGGCGGCGATCGGCTTCGGCCCGCTGCATGTAGCAACCGATGGCGGCGGCTCGACGCGGCTTCCCGCTGCACATAGCGGCGCCTTCGGCTTCAAGCAGACATTCGGCCGCGTGCCGGTCTATCCGCCGTCGCAGAACGGCACGTTGTTTCACGTCACCCCACTCACCCGCTCGGTGCGCGATGCCGCGCTGCTGCTCGACGTCATCGCGCGGTCCGACCTGCGCGACTGGAATGCATTGCCGCCGCAGGACGTGGCGTGGCAGAGCGGGCTTGAGGACGGCGTCAAGGGTTTGCGCATCGCATATAGCCCGGCCCTCGGCTACGCAACGGTCGATCCCGAAGTCGCAACCATCGCCGAGAAAGCAGTCAAGGTTTTCGTCGATCTCGGCGCCATCGTCGAGCGCGTCGATCCCGGCATCGAGGATCCGCTGCCCATCTTCCTGACTTTCTGGCAGGCCGGCGCCGCGAAACTGGTGGACAGCTTCGCCCCAGAACGGCGTAATCTCAGCGAGGCCGGCCTACTGGCCGCAGCCGAACAGGGCCGCGCGATCGACGTCGTGTCCTACGTGAAGGCCATCGATCAGCGAGAGGCGCTGGGTCGGCACTTCAGTCGCTTCCATCAGTCCTGGGATCTGCTGATCACGCCCTCTACGGCATTTCCTGCTTCAGCCATCGATGCATCGCAGGCCGATCTTGCCACGCGGCCCATTCGCTCGCCCTTCACCTATCCGTTCAATCTGACGCAGCAGCCAGCGGCATCGATTCCGGCCGGACTGACCGCGGCGGGTCTGCCGGTCGGCCTGCAACTGATCGGTGCGAAATTTGATGATGCGAAGGTCCTGCGCGCAGCGCGGGCCTTCGAGATCGCGCGGCCCTTCGCAACACCGAAGGATCCCACGTGAGCTACCCTGCATCTGAAATCGAACTCGATCTGCCGAAGCTTTCGGCCGCCTATGCGGATGGATCGCTGACACCTTCGCGAGTGGTGGAGTCGATCCTCGACACGATCACAGCGCGCGGAGATGATGGCGTCTGGATCGGGCATGTCGGACGCGACGCGATCTTCGCCCGTGCGCGTGAACTCGAAGGACAGTCGACCTCCGATCGCGCGGCCGCGTCGCTCTGGGGCGTGCCTTTCAGCGTGAAGGACTGCATCGACGTCGCCGGGCTTCCTACGACATCGGCCTGCCCCGGCTATTCCTATGTCCCTACCCGGCATAGTCCTGCGGTCGCGCGGCTGCTGGCGGCAGGGGCGATCTTGATCGGCAAGACCAATATGGATCAGTTCGCCACCGGGCTCGTGGGCGTCCGCTCGCCCTATGGCGTGGCACGCAACCCGTTCGATGCCGACTACATTCCGGGCGGATCGAGTTCGGGTGCCGCCGTCTCGGTCGCGGTCGGTCTCGTCAGCCTGGCGCTCGGCACCGACACCGGCGGTTCGGGCCGCGTGCCCGCCGCGCTCACCAACGTGGTCGGTCTCAAGCCGACGCGCGGCCTCATCAGCGGTGTCGGCACGGTGCCGGCTTGTCGCTCCATCGAAACGATCTCGGTGTTCGCGCTCACCGTCGCCGACGCGCAGGCTGGCTTCGACGTCATCCGCGCGCATGATCCGGAAGACCCGTTCGCGCGGCCGCTGACGCTACGCGAAGCGGACGCATGGCCGTCGTTCCGCTTCGGCGTGCCCGCGGCGCCCTGGCTAGAGTTCTTCGGCGACACGGCGGCGGCCGCACTATTCGATGCCGCCGTCGCGCGCCTCACGGCGATCGGCGGCGTGCGCGTCGAGATCGACTTCGCGCCGTTTCGCGAAATCAACGACATGCTGTTCCTCGGTCCATGGCTCGCTGATCGCTACGGCGCGCTGAAACCGTTCCTTGACCGCAACATCGACGCCGTGCTGCCAGTCACTCGCGACATTCTGCTGGGCGGTACGCAAATCACGGGCGCGCAGGTCTTTGCAGGTCAGCAGCGTCTCGCCGAACTGAAGCAGAAGATCGACGTCGGGTGGCGCGACATCGACGTTCTCTTCGTGCCGACGACGCCCTCCACCTACAGGATCGGCGAGATTGCAGCCGATCCCATCGCCCTCAATGCCCGTATCGGCACCTACACCACATTCGTCAATCTGGCCGATCTCGCCGCGGTCGCCGTGCCCTCGGGCTTCCTGCCGAACGGCCTACCGCAAGGCGTGACGCTGATCGGCCCAGCTCTGTCCGACCGCAGCCTCGCACGGCTGGCCGGCCGGTTTCACCAGCATTCCGGACTGCCGCTCGGTACGCGCGGTCTTGGCATCGCGCCCCCCATACTCAACAAGGAGCTTGTGACGTGACGAATTCAGAACGGTTTTTCGGCCATGCCAGGCGATTGGCCCGCACCGCGTTGGTGCTGGGCGCGGCATTCATCGCCTCGGCTGCGACGGCGCGCGCGGAGGATGTGACGATCGGCGCCGGCCTCTCCATGGGTTGGGGCCAGTTCTTCGTCGCCGATCAGGCCAAGACCTGGGACAAGCAGGGCCTCACGCCCAAGACCACGATCTTCGCCAGCGGCCGCCTCGCACTCGACGCTCTGGTCGGCGGCGGCGTGGTGGTGGCGACCGCAGCCGAAACGCCGGTACTGTTCGCGAATCTCAACGGCCTGCCGGTGCGCATCATCGCCACGCTGAATCGCCAGGAATCCTTCGACCTTGTCGCCGTCAAGGACATCAAGACGATCAAGGACATCAAGGGCCGCAAGATCGGCTATTCGCAAGGCACCAACGCACACTACTACCTGTCGAAGCTGCTGAAGGAAGCGAACCTGACTTTTGCGGACATCACCGCCGTTAGTCTCAATCCCGGCGATTTCGTCACCAGCCTGTCGAACGGGGCGGTCGACGGCTTCATCTGGACCGAGCCACATATCTCGCTCGCGCTCAGGCAGGGCGGCGACAAGTTCCATGCGATCCGCTCGCCCGGACTCTATGTCGGATTTTCCACCGTGATCGCGCTGCAATCGACCATCGACAAGAATCCCGACCTGCTCGTGAAGGTACTGAAGTCGCTGATCGATGCCAACGACCTCATCAAGAAGGATCCGAATGCCGCAGCAGCGCTGATCGCCGAGCGCATCAAGGTCGATCCGGAGATCGTCCGCAACTTCCTGCCGCGCACCCGCTTCAATATCGATCTCGAACGCGCGGATCTCGTCGCCGAACTGCAGACGCAGGCGAAATGGGCGATCGACAACAAGCTGGTGCGGCCGGACGTCAAGGTGCCGGACTTTAACACCGTCGTAGTCGGCTCGTTGCTCGACAAGGCGCGTGAAAAATAGAAACGGCGTCACCGGAGTCGTCGCATGAATGTGAGAGTGGACGTTTCCACGGCATCCGCGGTCCAGCGGCCGCTGATCGCCTGTCACGATCTCGGACATGTCTATGACTCCGGTCGCGGCCGCACGGTCGCGCTTGACCGGGTGTCGCTGACCATCCAGCCCGGCGAATTCGTCTGCGTCCTCGGCCCGAGCGGTTGCGGCAAGACCACGCTGCTCAATATCCTCGCCGGGTTCGTGCAACCGTCGCATGGCGAGGTGCTGATCAACGACTATGCGATCGCCGGGCCGAGTCCCGAGCGCGGCGTCGTGTTCCAGGACTACTCGCTGTTTCCGTGGCTGACCGCGAAGGCCAATGTGGGTTTCGGCCTGCGCATGGCCGGGCGCCCGGCCGCGGAGCGCGATGCCGTCGCCAGCGATCTGCTCCGCCAGGTCGGACTGCCGGAGGCCGGCGACAAATATCCGTTCGAACTGTCCGGCGGCATGAAGCAGCGGATAGCGATCGCTCGCGCGCTGGCAACGCGGCCGGCACTGCTGCTGATGGACGAGCCCTTTGCCGCGCTGGATGCCATGACCAGGGCTTCACTGCAGACAAGGCTGATCGACCTGCAGCAGCGGAGCGCGCAGACGATCCTGTTCGTCACGCACAATATCGCCGAAGCGCTGGTGCTCGGCACCCGGCTGATCGTGATGTCACCGAATCCCGGCCGCGTGGTCGAGGATATCGCCGTCGATCTCGAACGGCCGCGGCGGCGCACCTCGCCGGCCTTCAACGAACTCTACGACCATGTGGCCCGCGCCATCGGTCTCGACACGGCAGAATAGGCGATGGCATTCAAGCTGAAGCAAAACACCGTCGCAGGCGCGTTGGGCACCGTCGGCTTCTTTGCGGTCTGGGAGGCGATCAGCCGCAGCGGCCTCGTCAACAACATCATGCTGCCCGCGCCAACTACCATCGTGCTGTCGGGCTGGGAGCTGCTGGCATCCGGCGAATTGCTACGCCATCTCGGCGCCAGCCTGTGGCGCTCGCTGCTCGGTTTCGTTGTCGGCTCGGTCCTCGCTATTGCAGTCGGCGTCGCGATGGCGCAACTGCCGCTGCTGAACGCAACCATCAATCCTCTCGTGCAGATGTTTCGCGCGATCCCTGCACTGGCCTTCGTGCCGCTCGCGATCTTCTGGTTTGGCATCGGCGAACTGTCCAAGGTGTTCCTGATCGCCTGGGGTGTGTTCTTCCCTGTCTGGGTCAATACCTATCTCGGGGTGCGCGACACCAATCCGTTGCTCGGCCGCGCCGCGGCGAGCCTCGGAGCGCGGGGCTGGCGCAAATTCGCCTTTGTCGTCATTCCCGGCGCCCTACCATTCATCATTGCCGGCCTGCGCGTCAGCCTGTCGGTCGCGCTGGTGCTGCTGGTCGCCTCCGAACTCGCGGGCGCTGCATTCGGCGTCGGCTATCTCATCCAGATGTCGCAGCAGGTGTTTCGCGTCGACTACATGTTCGTTGGCCTGATTGTGCTCGGCATCATGGGCGTGGTCGCCGATTTTCTGTTCGAAGGCGCCGTACGCCGCCTGCTGCCCTGGTATGGGGTTGAGAAGTCGCTGCGCGGAGCGGCCGGGAACAAGAAAGAGCGCAAACTGGCGGAACCAGCTGCCTGATCTGCCCGACGCCGCGCAGAAAGCAATTTATTGCGAGCCGTGTCCGCGACCGACGGTTACAGATCGATGCGAAGCTGGAGATTGCACATGCAACCGACCGAAGTCGCATTGATCGAAGATGACACCATTCTCGCCGTCACCTGGGACGACGGCGAAACCAGTCGCCTGGATGCAGTGACCCTGCGCCAGGCCAGCCGGGCGGCGAGCGAGATCCGGCGCCATGCCGAGGGCGTGGAGCTGATACTGCCGCCGGCGTTTCGCATGCAGAGTGTCGAGCCGATCGGCAACTATGCGCTGCGGCTATTCTTCTCCGACGGGCACGATCGCGGCATCTATCCGTGGGTGTATCTGCGCGAACTCGCCGGCCAGGCAGCGTAAGGAACAGGCGATGGACGAGATCAAGCAGGGCCTGTCGGAAATCGAATGCGACGTGCTGGTGATCGGCGGCGGCACCGCCGGCCCGATGGCTGCCTACAAGGCCAAACGCCGCAATCCCAAGGCGCGCGTGGTGCTGCTCGAAAAGGCCAATGTGAAGCGGTCGGGCGCCATTGCGATGGGAATGGACGGGCTCAACAATGCCGTCGTGCCGGGCTTTGCGACGCCGGAGCAGTACACCAAGGAAATTACCATCGCCAATGACGGCATCTGCGATCAGGCGCCCGTCTACAAATATGCTTCGCGTTGCTTCGACGTCATCCAGGAATTGGACAGTTTCGGCATCAAGTTTCAGAAGACCGAGAATGGCGATTTCGACGTCAAGAAGGTTCACCATCTCGGCTCCTATGTGCTGCCGATGCCGAACGGCGAGACGGTCAAGAAGGCGCTGTATCGCCAACTGCGCCGCGAGAAGGTGCTGATCTCCAACCGCTACATGGCGACGCGGCTGTTGACGGCGAAGGACGGCCGCATCGCCGGCGTCATCGCCGTCAATACGCGCAGCGCGGAATTCCTGGTGCTGCGCGCCAAGACCGTAATCTTGTGCACCGGCGCCGCCGGCCGTCTCGGCCTGCCGCAGTCCGGCTATCTCTGGGGCACCTACGAGAATGCGACCAATTCGGGCGACGGCTATGCGATGGCCTATCATGCCGGCGCAGGGCTCGCGAATATCGAATGCTACCAGATCAATCCGCTGATCAAGGACTATAACGGCCCGGCCTGCGCCTATGTGGCCGGTCCGTTCGGCGCCTATACGGCGAACAGCGAGGGCAACCGCTTCATCGAATGCGACTACTGGTCAGGCCAGATGATGCAGGAGTTCTACAACGAACTGCAGTCGGGCAAGGGCCCCGTGTTCCTCAAGCTCAATCATCTGCACAGCGACACCGTCGGCCAGATCGAGGCGGTGTTGCACAAGGTCGAGCGGCCGTCACGCGGCCGGTTCCATGAGAACCGCGGCACCAACTATCGCGAGAAGATGATCGAGATGCATATCTCGGAAATCGGCCTGTGTTCGGGCCATAGCGCCTCGGGCGTGTTCGTCGACGAATTTGCGCGTACCACCGTCACGGGTCTTTATTCGGCGGGCGACATGGCGAGCGTGCCGCACAACTACATGCTCGGCGCCTTCACCAATGGCGCGGTGGCCGGCGAACATGCGGTGGATTTCGCCGCCGAAGTCGACGTCCCCGATTATGACCGCGACGATGTCGTGCGCGAGCAGGAACGCGTGCTGGCGCCGACGCAGCGTGACGACGGCATTCCGCCGAACCAGCTCGAATACAAGGCGCGGCGCCTCGTGAACGATTACCTGCAGCCGCCGAAAGTCACCGCCAAGATGCAGATCGGCCAGGCGCGTCTCGCCGAAGTGCGCGACGATCTCGACAATGCGATGGTGGTGCGCGACTCGCACGAGCTGATGCGCGCGCTGGAAGTGTCGTCGATCCTCGACTGCGCCGACATGGCAGCTTACGCCTCCTTGTTCCGCACCGAAAGTCGCTGGGGCCTCTATCACAACCGCGTCGATTATCCCGAGAAGAACGAAGAAGACTGGTTCTGCCACAGCATCCTCAGCAAGCGCGACGGGCGCATGACTGCCGAGAAGCGTGCCGTCGAGCCCTATCTCGTCCCGATCGATGAGAGCGAACGCGACGCCTATGATCGCCAGCGCATACGCCAGCACGCCTGAGACGGAGCATCTATGCCCATTGCCTATGCACCCACCACCGTGCCCGTCGTCGTGGACGATGTCAAATGCATCGCCGATAAGGGCTGCACGGTCTGCGTCGATGTCTGTCCGCTGGACGTGCTGCGGATCAGCGACCTCACCGGCAAGGCCTATATGAAGTATGACGAGTGCTGGTACTGCATGCCATGCGAGACCGATTGCCCGACCGGCGCGGTGACCGTCAACATTCCCTATCTGTTGCGCTGACATGTCTGCATTCGAATCCTTCAGTGACGTCGCCGAGATCGCAGAAAATCTGCAGAGTCCTGATGCCTCGGTACGCCGCCTCACGGTGATCGAGATCGCCGAGACGGCGAGTGACGAGGCCGTGCCTCATCTGGTAGCGGCCATCAGCGACACGGCACCCGAGGTTAGGCTGCAGGCGGCGCGTGCGCTCGGCGAGTTTGATGGGCTTTCGGTCGCGCAGGCGCTGGTGCGCGGCGTGACGGATGCCGACCGTGACGTCGCATCGGCCGCCGCAGAGAGCCTCGCCGAACTGCGCGATACCGCGGCCGATGCAGCCCTGCTGCCGCTGGTGTCGCACCAGTCGGCCTTTGTTCGCGAAGCCATATTTAGAGCACTGAAGGAGCTGCGGAGTGCTATCGCCCTTGGCCCAGCTATCTCGGCGTTGCAGGACGCCGATGCTGCCGTGCGCGTGCAGGCAGTCGGCGTGATCGGCTATCTCAAGAGCAACGAGACCCTGCCATCGCTGATCAGTGCGGCGCGCGATGCCGATGCGCAGGTGCGGCTCGCTGCGGTCAACGCGCTGTCCTTTGCCCGCAATGCGGTTGCTGCGCAGGCGGCTTCGGGCGCGCTCGCCGACGACGCCTGGCAGGTGCGCGCCGCTGCGGCCGAAACGCTCGGCCGGATCGGCGAGACTTCGGCTGCCGCGGCCGTGAAAGGCGCGCTCGGTGACACGTTCTGGCAGGTACGCCAGAAGGCGCTGCAATGCCTCGGCAAGCTAAAGGCGCGGGATGCCGTCCCGGCCATTCTCGGCATTCTGGACGATCCCCTCCCCTCTCTGCGCAAGGAAGCTGCCGCAGCCCTGGGCGACATCGGCGATATCAGCGCGCAGGCGCCGCTCGCTGCGCATGCCGCCGATCCCGATCCAGACGTGCGCAAAACGGTGGCCTGGGCACTCAGTCGCCTTCCGACAGTCTGATCGCTAATCCTTCAGCAAGATCTGTTCGAGCTGGTCGAGGCGGTGGATGCGGATAACGCCGCCATCGATGGAGACGATGCGCTTGGCGTGGAACCGCTTCAGCATCATCGTGACCCACTGCCGAGTCGAGCCCACCATCGCCGCGATCTGGTCGTGCGTCACCTTGCGGTTGATGACGACCGCGTCGCCATCAGCCACGCCATAGAGCTCCGAGAGGTTGAGGATGTATTGCGCGAGGCGCTCGATCACCGAGCGCGTGCCCAGCATCTGCGCCATGGACGAATAGCATTTTCCCTTGGCGACCAGCCCGTCGATCAGCGCCAACGCGAAAGTGGGCATGCGCAGCAGCAGCGCCTGCAGTGTCGCGCTGGAGAGATGCGTGATATCGCAATCCTCAATGGCGACGCCGGACCACATATGGGTACCGCCGCCGGAAATCGCTGGACCACCGATGAAGTGGCCGGGCGTCCAATAAGCCAGGGTGATCTCGCGTCCGGTCGGCGCGGTGTAGAACACACGCACCTGGCCGCGTTCGATGATAAAAATTCCCTGATGATGCGCGCCCTGGCTGAAGATCGCCTCGCCTTGCCGCACCGTGAACTGGCGTCCGCTCTCGCGGATCTGCGCGCGCTCCTCCACCGTGAGGCGGTCGAGAAAATGGGCGCCATCGTTCAGGTCGTCGATCGTCTCGCTCATGAACAGCGCCGACAGATCGCTCTGCCGCACAGCTGGCGCGGTTGTGATCGAGCGACCGGATGCAATGCCCGCGGAAGACGGTGATGTCCGGCATGCGTGCCTGCCACGCAAGGTCACGGCGGTTGCGGGAAGATACGCCTCACGAGAGTCCGAAAGCGCTTTCAGGCTGGTCATCGCATTTTCACTTGTGCTGAAGGTCTTGAAGCAAGGCTAATGGTGCGGCGCAGAGGAAGTCCACTCTTTTGAGCATCTCCAGATCGACTTGAAACGCCTGATGCGCGGATCGACGAAGCACGAGAGGATTCGTCTGTAATGCATCGAACTCCTGCAAGATATTTTCGACGGCCCTCGCGGGCGCAACGCCGCGTCATGTTCGCTCGCCTGTGACGCCAGCACGCTCGCAACTAATTGCTTCAGTGGCATCGTGCACCGGTTCAACATCCGGCCGGAGCGTATCCGACCACTCGGATAACAAGGGGACATGCCATGAAACGATTTGGATTGGGGATTATCGCGGCCTTTGCGATGGCGTGGGCTGGAACGGCGAGCGCCGAGACCATTCGCGTCGCACTCGGCACGCAGGATACGACAATCAATTGTGCCACCGGTGGGCTGATCGTGCGCGAGCTCAAGCTGCTCGAGAAGTATCTACCCCGCGACGGCAAGTACAAGGACGTCAGCTACGACATCCAGTGGAAGAACTTCACCAGCGGGGCGCCGCTCACCAACGAGATGGTGGCCGGCAAGCTCGATTTCGGCGCGATGGCGGATTTCCCGGGTTCGCTCAATGGCGTCGCATTCCAGAAGGCCGGCCGCCGCAGCCTCTTCATCACCACACTGTCCGGCAGCACCAAAGGGAGCGGCAATGGCATCGTCGTTCCGACGAGTTCGCCCGCGCAATCGATCGCCGACCTGAAGGGCAAGACCATCTCGGTGCCGTTTGCGTCGACGTCGCACGGCATGTTGCTACGGGCGATCAAGGCGCAGGGCTGGAATCCCGAGACCGACGTCAACATCATCACCCAGGCGCCGGAAGTCGCAGGCCCCGCGCTGCAAACCAACAAGATCGAGGCCCATGCCGATTTCGTGCCGTTCGCCGAGCTGTTCCCGTGGCGCGGCTTCGCCCGCAAGATCTTCGACGGCTCGCAGGTGGATGCGCCGACCTTCCATGGCGCGCTGGTCGATGCCGAATATGCGGAGAAGTATCCGGAGATCGTGCAGGCCTATCTGAGCGCGAGCATCGAGGCGGATCGCCTGTTCGCCGCCGAGCCGGAGAAATACAGCGAACTGATCGCCAAGGTGACGGGCATCGAGGCCGAGGTGAACTATCTGTTCCACGGCCCGCTCGGGCTGCAGACGCGCGGCCTGACCTGGAAGCCTGAATATCGCCAGGCGGTGCAAACCTCCATCGATACGCTGAAGCTGCTCAAGCGCGCCGATGGCGATCTCGATATCGACAAGTTCGTCACGGACAAATATATCCGCGCGGCCTTCGTTAAGGCCGGGCGTGACTACGACACGGAGCTGAAAGATTACGCCCAGCTCGCGCTGAAGGCAAAGGACGCCCTGACCGGTGCCGAGATCACCGATGTCAGCCGGGTCGCGCAGATCTGGGTCAAGGACGAACCGTTGGTGCGGCACTATGCATCGCCCGAGAACGCCCTGAAGGCGCTGGCGGCACTGGAAAAGGACGGCAAGAGCGCGCGGGTCCTCTACGCGCAGGACCGCGAAAGTGGCATCAAGCTGTTCGCGCAGCAGGCCTGGTTCGTGCGCGCGGCCAATGGCGAACTCGGCGCCTTCCTGTCGCGCGGCGCCGCCGAAAAATGGGCCGCGGCCAAGGGCAGCCGGGTGGTCGATTTCGCCGGCGCGCGTGAAGCCGTGGTGGTGAGCCGCTGATGGCAACGGCGACGGGATCAGGCGGCATGCATGTGGGCCGCCTGCTGGTGCAGGTGGGATCGATCCTGGCCTGCATTGCGTTCTGGCAGGTGGCGTCCACTCTGCGCCTCAATCTCGGGATCGTCACCTTTCGTAACGTACCGCCCCCGACCGAGGTCCTGCAGTCGCTGATCGTGCTGCTACAGTCACCCAAGCTGCTGGCGCATCTCGGCAGCAGCCTCGGACGCGTCTTTGCCGGCTACGGGGTCGCGGCACTCTTGGGGATTCTGCTTGGCTTTGCCATCGGCCGGTCGCGTGCAGCGAGCGACGTACTGCTGCCGCCACTGGAACTGCTGCGCCCGATTCCCGCGGTCGCCTGGATCCCGCTGTCGATCCTGATGTTTCCGTCCTCGGAACTGTCGATGATCTTTATTACCTTCATCGGCGCGCTGTTTCCCATCGTGCTCAATACCATTCACGGCGTTGCCAATGTGGATCGCCGCCTGGTCGCTTCGGCGCGCAGCCTCGGTGGCAGCCGCGCCGCTATTCTGTGGGAGATCGTACTCCCGGGCGCGGCGCCCAGCATCGTCACGGGCCTTGCGATCGGCATGGGAACATCGTGGTTCTGCCTGGTGACGGCGGAGATGATCTCCGGCCAGTTCGGCATCGGCTATTACACGTGGGAATCTTACACCTTGCAGAATTACGCTGACATCATCGTCGGCATGCTGGTGATCGGCTTGTTCGGCATGGGCAGCAGCTGGCTGCTGACGACGCTCGGACATGTCCTGATGCCCTGGCGAAGCCCGATGGTGGCGCGATGAAGGCACCGCGGGTTAACGGCCACGGCGTCGGCCTCGGACGAATTGCGATCGAGGACGCATCGATATCGCTTGGTCATGGCGACGATGCCTCCGAGGCGGTCGCCGGTCTCGACATCTCTGTCGCGCCCGGCGAGTTCGTCTGCATCCTGGGGCCGTCGGGCTGCGGCAAGTCCACCCTGCTCGGCGCGCTGGCGGGGCACGTAGCAAACAGCGGCGGCAGCCTTACCGTGGACGGACAGGCGATTACCGGCCCGAGCCCGGATCGCGGCATCGTGTTCCAGCAGCACACCCTGTTCCCTTGGAAAAAGGTGCGTGAGAATGTCTGCTTCGGGCCGAAGATGCGCGGCATCGGCAAGGTTGTGCGGCGGCAGCTCGCGGACGAATTGCTCGCGCTGGTCGGGCTATCCGGCTTCGAGGAGTTTTATCCGTCACAATTGTCAGGTGGCATGCAGCAGCGTGTCGAAATTGCGCGCGTACTCATCAACCAGCCGCGCGTACTTTTGATGGATGAGCCGTTTAGCGCGCTCGATGCCCAAACCCGATCGATGATGCACGAGTTGCTACTCGACATCTGGACCGAACGCCCCACCACGCTGATCTTCGTCACGCATGATATCGAGGAGGCGCTGTTTCTCGCCGACCGCGTGATCGTGATGAGCCGGCGCCCTGGGCGGATCGTCGAGGATCTACGAGTGCCATTCTCGCGGCCGCGGCCGGCTGATATCGTCACCGAGATTGAATTCGCGCGTCTGAAGCGGCGCCTGCTTCTGCTTCTCCGTCCGGATCAACAGTCTACCACGCTCCATGAATATCAGAGCGAACACGCATTGGCACCGAATTAGTTGGCGAGCGGCTCTCGTCGCGCAAGGCCGCCCCCGCAGAATTCGACTATACCCTGCGGAGCGCGAGTTGGCCGCCGTACCGAGCCGCGCGGTCTCTGTGCCGAGACGTCGCCTCTAAGACTGCGCAAGGAAGGCGAATAAAACTGTCCGGAACCGGCAGCGCGGAGAATTCTGAACCGCTGACTGCACCACAGACAGAGCGCGTATCGCTATTTTCTCCGCCCGCTTGAACGCGGGAGCAACCTGCCTTGAAATAGACGGATGATCGATTGGAGAAAGACCGTGCGAGATCTATCAGCCGAAGCCCGCTTGCATCTTCGTGCCCGTTCGTCGTCGAACCGCGTCGCGGTAAGGTTTCACAACGTCGCCGTCTACAGCTCTCTCGCGTTGATCGCCGCCATCGTATTCGGCGCGGTTCCGGTACGCCCGTTCTAGTTCCGACGTCGCGTAACCCGGGATCTTACGTGCTTGGCTGCCAGGCAACATTCGGGGTCCGACGCTACTGCAGGTGATCCAGAGGAGCAATTGGGATGAGCGACCACCCGCCGATTTTGCGGCAGTCATTCTCGGGCTGGACGGCTTTGTTGCCGGGCCTCATCCCTGCATTCCTGTTCGTGGCAGTTTACGGCATGCGGCGCGCATATGATCTCGTGGGCGCAATAGCGGCCTCATTTTGACGCGCAGCATCGTTGTCATCCGTCTTTGGCAGGATGAACACCAGGTCGGTGATAGTACCGTGGCAGCGCTGGCCCTTACCTTGCTGGCCACATAGGCGGCCCACAGCGTCTCCTCTGAGCTGCGCGCACCATCAACATTTCGAACGCTCATGACGTGTCAGCGTTGAGCCGGCTCGGGTGCGATGGGCAGCGAAGTCGACGACTTCAATGTCTTGACCACATAATGCGGCCGCGTCGACTTGATCCGCACCAGTGCGTTAAGCTGACGATGGAATTCCTCGAATTCGGATGCATCGCTGACGACGATGCGAAGGCAGTAGTCCACGTCTCCCGCCATGCGATAGCAAGCGACCACTTCCGGCATATCCTTGACGACCGACGAGAATTTCCTGAGCCAAGCCTCCGAATGATCGTCGCTCTGGACATCGAGAAATATTGTCATATCCAGACCGACCGAGGATGGATCGACCAGGGCAACCTTGCCGACGATGACTCCATCGCCCTCCAGCCGCTTGATCCGCTTCCAGCAGGGCGTCGCAGAGAGCCCCACGATATCTCCGATATCGGCAACCGACAGTGACGAGTTCTCCTGGATCAAGGTGAGAATCCTGCGATCGATGGCGTCGAGACGGCGACCGATCGGCGGCGTTGTTACATCAACATCAGTCATGCGCGCCTCCCGCATGGCCGCAAGGATCGGAGCTAAGGGCCGGTGCGTCGGTATGAAAGAAGGACAATCCATCTGGGTGACTGTCGTACAAGGGCGTTTCGACGACCCGCAAAATGGCTTTCGGATTCTGCGACATTTATAAACTCCTCGATGGCTGCCCGGTTGCTTCCAAAAATGGGGGATCGAACCGTTCGACCCTTCGATCTCGTGTGATGCCGTCATGCCGGTACGCGCATGCGGCCGGGCGCGGCGAGCCGGATCAGCGCGCGCGCTGCCGCGTCGAGAAGAAAGCCAAGCAATCCGATCATGAGCACCATGGCCATCAACTCGGAGTAAGCGAGCCGATCGCGCGTATCGAGGATGAAATAACCCACTCCCGCCGACACCCCGAGCATTTCGCAGGGCACGAGCACGATCCACACGACGCCGATGGCGAGCCGCAATCCGGCCAGGATATGCCCCAGGACGCCCGGAATGATGACATGACGCAGCGTCTCCCAACGGGTCGCCGACAGGCTGCTGGCAAGGTGTAGCCAATTCGGTTCAAGCCGTCGCACGCCTTCCGCGGTGTTCAGCAGAATCGGCCAGACGGCTGCAAACGCGAGCAGGAAGTAGATGGGACGATCGCCGATCCCGAACACCATGACCGCAATCGGCATCCAGGACAGTGGCGAGATCATCCGCAGAAACTGAAACGCCGGCGACGTCGCTGCATCGAGACGTTGCGAACGGCCCACCGCAAGGCCAATCGGCACACCGATCAATAGCGCGAGCCCGAGGCCGACCAGGACACGGCGCAAACTCACGAGCAGATGGATCGACAGGTCAGATTGCGTCAGCAGCATCAGCAGACTGGCGAACGCTGTGCCCGGCGCGAAATGACGCACGAAACTCCCTTTCGGAGTCAGCAGATCCGTCCCGATCCACCACAGGACAATCAGGACAATCAACCCGCTAGTGCCCAGCAAGACTGTTGATAGCCGCACAGTCCAACGCGAACGCGCAGCGCGGATGGACCAGCGTCGCCTGCTCCCGTCACCGCTTTGCGCATCGTGTCGGACCGGCGCGATGCCGGCCTCCAGGCTGCTCGTCACGCGACGACCACTTCCGTTCGCGTGAACGATTCCGGTAGCCCGAACGCGGCCATGCCGCCTGCTGCGGTCACCGCAGCCTTGACGAAGCGGTCATCCACAAGCTCCCGTGCCGCGGTTGCGGGATCGAGCCTGTCGAGGAACGCGCGGTCGCCTTCGATCAGCGTATCCTTCAACCGGCGCACCAGCTCCTCGGTATAGCTCGGAAACGGATAGGGCTGGAAATCGATACGTCGCTCGCGCCACGCCGCGTTCCGGATCGCGCCGGATTTGAGATAGGCGGCATTATCCGCTTCGGGCGGCGAGAGAACCTTCTCCAGCACTGCCGTCGTATGCGGCGTGTACTTTTGGGCACCCTCCTTGGACAGCAGCGCCGCGGTCTCAGCGCGGTTCTCGCGGGTCCAGAGTTGCGCCTTGACCATCGCGTTGACGACCTTCTGCGACCATTCGGGCCGCTGCTGCAGATCGCGCTCATGCATGAAGACCACACAGCAGGCGTGATCCTTCCAGACGTCGCCGGTAAAACGCAGGATCTTGCCAACGCCGAGCGTCTCGGCCGTAGCATTGAAAGGCTCGGCAACGATAAAGCCGGCGATCTGATTGGACGCGAGCGCGGGCACCATATCCGCCGGCGCCATGACGACGAGATTGACCTCGTTGGCCTGCGGTTGACCCGTGCGCTTACTCACCGGGGTCAGACCGTTTTCCCGCAGCAGCGCCTGCAGAACCACATTATGGATCGAGTACCAGAACGGAATGGCGACAGTCTTGCCGCCGAGTTCCTTGACGCTGTTGATCTGTGGCCCGACGCTAAGGCCGGAGCCGCCGGTATGATTCCAGGCCACGACCTTGGCCGGCGCCTGGCTGCCGAAACGTGCCCACACCGTCATCGGCGACAGCAGGTGAACAACGTTCACCTGGCCGGAGATGAACGCTTCCAGCACCTGGGCCCAGCTGCGCAGCATCACCGGCTTCTCGGCCTTAAGGCCTTCGGCTTCGAAATAACCTTTACCGTGGGCAACCAGCAGCGGCGTGGCATCGGTGATCGGGAGATAGCCGATGCGTACCGGCGCATCAGCCTCCTGCGCCCTCACCTCATAGGCACGCAGCAACGGAAGCGCCCCCGCCGCGGTGAACAGCGCCGACAGTTTGATGAGTTCGCGGCGCGAGAACTGATCCATGGACATGCGGTTACCTCATTTCAGTTGCGGCGCGATGCACCTTTCAAGGCCTTAAGAATGTCGATCCGGATGGCGCCGAGTTCTGCGACATACTCGTCGCGCGGCTTCGGTAGCTCGATCACCCAGTCGCCGACCTGACGCGCGGGCGCGCCGCCGAGCAGGATGATCCGGTCGGACAGCAGCAGCGCTTCGTCGATGTCGTGTGTGATGAGGACGGCCGCCGTCTGGTGATCGCGCACGACTTTAAGCAGCAGATGCTGCATCTCCTCCCGCGTGACCTCGTCGAGCGCGCCGAATGGTTCGTCGAGCAGCAGGATTTCCGGCGTGCGCGCAAGGCAGCGGGCGAGCGCTGTACGTTACGCCATGCCGCCGGACAGTTGATCCGGGTAAAGGCGGCGGGCATGGCCGAGACCAACCTCGTCGATGGCGGCATCCACACGCGCACGACGCTCGGACGCCGATATCTGAGGCTGATGTTTGAAGTCGAGACCGAAAGCGACGTTGCGCTCCAGCGAAAGCCACGGCAGCAGGCTCGGATCCTGAAACGCCATCGCGACGCGTGGATGCGCGCCGTTCAACGGCTTCCCGTGCACCTGTACCGTCCCGCCGGCCGGCTGCATCAGACCTGCGAGCACACGCAGCAGGCTGGATTTCCCCACCCCACTCGGCCCCAGAATGCTGACGGTCTCACCGGCGTGAAGCGACAGGCTGAAGTCATGCAGCACGTGTTCGCCCGCCAGCGAATAGCGGAGCGCGATATCCGCGGCTTGCAGCAAGGCCTGCGTCATGCGGTTTCGACGATCGCTTGACGCCGCTCGTGTTCGCGCAGCACCGTCTTGAGCTGCACCAGGCTCGGCGTGATGATCGGCACAAAGGCCGCCTCGCGCAGACGACGCTGGAACGACCGGCCGGGCTCCGACAGATAGGCCTGGCCGCCGGACGCGGCGAGCTCAAGCTGCACGGCCCCTGAGACAATGGCAGCGAGTTGCAGCCGAATCCGGAAAAGCGGGGCTGGCGCCGCGATGAAGCGTGCATCGAGCAATCCTGCCGCCAGTTGCCCTTCCGCGATATCGAGGTCGCGCGACAGCGCGTCGACGTCAGCTGCAAGTACGTCGCGATTCTTGTTGAGCCTAAGCTCAGTCTCCGCCAGCGAACGCTTCGCAAGACCGATGGACATGGCGCATTGCAGACCGAGAAATGCCGGACGGACCTGCGGCAGCCACACGCCGGCATCGGGATGGATAATGTCATCTTCGCTCACGCGAACGCCGTTGAGGTCGACAGCGGCCGTGCTGCTGGCGCGCATTCCCATCAATGCCAGATCGGGCGAGCGCCTCACCCCCGCGCTGTCCGACGACAGGCTGGCGACGAACGGCGTCGATCCGCCTTCGCCCTGCACTGCTGCCGCGACGTCGAAGCCCGCCGCACGCAGATTGGTCACCCAAGGCAGCTTTCCGGTGACGGTGCGCACGCCGTCCTGCACTGCTGCCTTGATCTGGAGCGCCTCCACGCCCGACAGGAACTTCATCGCGTTCGAGAGCCCGGTTGCGCCCGCGCGGCGCCCCGACAGCAGGTCCGGCAGCAGTCTGTCCCGCAGCCTTTCGTTGGGACTCTGCAGCAGATATTCGATGAATGTCCGATGCCCCCAGAACACGAAACCCGCTGCCAGAGAATGGCTGGATACAGCGGCGATCGCTCCGACGGCATCGTTGATGTGTCCGCCCAGGCCGCCTTGCGCGCGCGGCACGCCGATGCGCAGCACATCCGCGTCCGCAAGCCGCGGCAGAATGCTCGCCGCGCCGTCCGCTCGCTCATCGAGATCATCGGCGTTGGACGCGATCCAGCTTTTCAGTTCGGTTGGAAGTTGCACCATCGATACAGGCCCGGCGGACTATTCGGCCGCAGCTGCCGACGCGTTCGTCCAGGCGTAGGGACGCAACTCGTCGTTAAGCGGTGGTTGTCCGAGATTATTGGCGAAATTACACAGTGTCGCGAGGCTGACGCCAAGCACGACCTCCAGAGCATTGGCATCGGTGAAGCCGGCGGCGCGAAAAGCCTTTACCTCGGCGTCGGAAACCGCACCGCGGCTCCGAATGACGGCGCGGGTGAAATCGGCGACGGCATTCAGCCGATCATCCAGAACCTTTCGGCCGTCGCGCAGCGCTTCGGCGACCGCTTCCGAAAGCCCCGCCTTTTTGTAGGCGATAGCCGTATGCCCGGCGACGCAGAATCCGCATCCATGCGTTACCGCCGCCGTGATCTGCACGACCTCGCGTTCGGCGAGGTTCAAACCGCTCCTCGCATTGATGGCAGACACGGTTTGATAGGTTTCCAGCGCGGCCGGCGCATTGGCGAGCAACCGCACAAGGTTGGGAAGAAAGCCGTTATTGATCTGAGCGGTCTGCAAGCCAGCCTTCGCAGCATCCGGGGCGTTCTCGATGGTAAGCAACGGAAGTCGGGACATAGATGCAGCTCCGCTCGCATGATGCCGGGCAATGATGCCTCATCCATCATCATCAACTGGCGCCAGTTGTAGCGACTTCGCCTGCGATGCAAAGGCGCTGGCGAAAAAGAGGAAGTCTTGATCGCGTCAGCCAAATTTCTAAAAGAGACATGCCGTAATCCGGCGATTGACGCAGCATTCCGACTGCTCATCGAAGCGCATCGCATCGCGCTTGGTCGCGCGGGTACAGGCATCAATCCTGCACGCACAGACGCCGCCGCGTCGTCCCGATTTGCAGATCGAATCAACGGGGCGATCCAGTCGTCTTATCGCGCTGAAGGACCCGACTACAGTATACCGACGTCTGCTATAGCAATCGAATATCCAATATCACGGACACATTCGCCATTGGGATAGCCGTCCGGCCGTCTTCTTGGATAAAAGCGCGACGGCAGGACATTCTCCAATTGAACCTAATGTCAGCACGTTTAGTCTCCCAACAGCAGGCAGGACAGATCGTTTCTGCCGAATGAATTGGAGACTGACAATGAACGCAGCAATGCAAATGATGCCGATGCCTATGATGATGGGCGGCATGATGAATCCGATGATGTCGGGTAGTATGATGAACCCGATGATGGCCGGTGGCATGATGAACCCGATGATGATGGGTGGCATGCCGATGATGGGCTGCCAGATGAAGTGCACCATGACTGCCAACGGCATGACCTGCGAAATGATGCCGATGGATCCCGCCATGAAGGACATGTTCATGAAGTGCTGTGAGAACATGATGAGCATGATGCAGATGGGTATGCCGATGATGATGAACTGCGGCGGCATGATGATGATGTGCATGCCGATGAAGACCGCGGCCTGATCGCGACTTTTCACTGACAGAGATGGCGGGCTGGCTTTGTCAGCTCGCCATCTTCGTTTCTGCGGTCAGGTTGCTACGACGCAATGTCCGCATAGGTCATGACGAGATAGAGCACGGCCTCGCTCGCAACGAGGTTTCGGTAGACATGCGGTACGTCCGCCTCGAACAGGACGGCGTCGCCTTCGGCCAAGGTCTGCGGCTTCTCCGCTCCTACGGTAAGTTCAACCACGCCCTTAACGACCACCAGATTCTCACGAGTTCCAGGCGCATGCGCCTCTGCCGACTCGCGATGCAGAGCTGCGATCTTGAGCTCGTAAAATTCGACCTCGTGATTTCCCTCGAAGGGAAACAAAGCACGCGAACTGAACTGCCCCTGGCTCGATGTGAGCAGCTTCGCCTCCGAACGCCGCAACACCACCGATCCACGCGGCGCCTCGGAATGCAGCAGATTTGCGAACGGGACATTCAACGCATTCGCGACTTTCCACAACAGCCCGATCGTCGGCACGCTCTTGCCGGTCTCGATCTGGCCGAGCATCGCGCGGCTTACGCCTGACTGCTTCGCAAGCCGCTCCAGCGAATCTCCACGACGGGTTCGCAGGCGCCGCACATTGCGACCGACAATCGCCGGAAGATCCGTTGGCATGTCGGGCACAGCTAGATGGTGAAGCTGGTCGTCAGCAACAGGGCTCAATCTGCCGTCGCTCACAAAGCGTCCCGATTTGTCAAAGCGGCTGCGTCCATCGGGACTGGCATCCAGACCATCATCGGCCAGAACCAATAGACCGCTCCCTGATAGAAATTGACTTGCCCCGACGGAGCGCTCGACTCGCGAATTGCAGTCTTGCGCGCCCGATAGGCGCTGAAATCGATCACGTTTGCTGAACTATCTGCCACGCAATTTTCCATATCTTCAACAGCTTGAGCGATATGGTATTGATGTCGGGGCTCGAAACAAGCCGCCGGAGAATAAAACAACAGACGTGTCGGAGGACGCAGCTGCACAGCAAGGTATGCTAGGCGCGACGCGGCGTGGAGCATGCCTCGCTCGAGACGGCCGCATAGCCCGGTAACCTACAAAGCGCAGGCGATCGGTGTCTATGAGGTCAACAGCACGCCGCTGCCTGTGAAGGACTTCTTCTAGCAGCAACCAAAAGCTGCGGCGCATCAACCGCGCGGCAACAGGCCAAGCAGGCGACCGCTCCAGAGCGTGACCGTCGTGCCGGCGAACAGCGACGCACCAAACACCCAACCCGACAACGCACCGGCGGTGATGCCGGAGAACAGCGTGCCGACGGTGCAGCCGAGGCCGGTCATCGCGCCCCATCCCAGCAAAATGCCACCCGTAAGACCACGCAGGACGTGGTCGATCCGCGGACGTTGCGGCTTGAACTGCCCGGCCACCAGTGCCGCGGCCAGCGATGCGGCGACCAGCCCCAGCACGAACGCGCCATTCGACGACAGCAGCGGGTCGCG
The DNA here is from genome assembly GCF_013359755.1 of Tardiphaga robiniae. Lineage (GTDB taxonomy): Bacteria > Pseudomonadota > Alphaproteobacteria > Rhizobiales > Xanthobacteraceae > Tardiphaga > Tardiphaga robiniae. The sequence continues at coordinate 32,220 of NZ_JABMCJ010000063.1, forward strand.
GATGACGGCGATGCAGCCGCGCAGACCATCGAGGCCTTGCAGCCGTGTCGGTGCAAGTTCCAATGCGCCTGCAAGCTGTCGCGCGCGGCTGCCGATCTCGGCCGTGACACCGAGTGGCGCGACGCGCAGATACGACATGGTCGCGAGCACGCCGATGATGGCGCCGCCAATCCATGCGGGCCAGCGATCAACGAAGATCGCGGTCGCCTGGTCGCGTGTGCGCGCATGCTCAGCCGGCTTCCGCGGAGCCGATCGCGTCACAGCATAGGCGATCAGGCCGAGCACCAAGCCAGCGACCAGCAGATGCCCGGCATAGCCGAGCGTCCGCGGCAGCCACACCACCGGCGCATCTGCAACGGCGGCAAGATAGATGGTGTTCCAGCTGACAAAGCCCAGCACGAAGCCGATAATTACGCCGATGAGTGCGAATGGCGCTGTGGCCGATCCCTCGCCAAGCCGATAGAGATGCGCGCTGACGCAGGAGCCGGAGATGGCCATGCCGGCGCCGAACGCCATGCCTGCAGCCACCAGCGCGAAGCTGACAGGCCCGATGAACGCATCCGGCGGCAGCCGCCCGGTGCCGGCATCCGGCAGCCATGCACCGAACACCAGCGTCGTCCCGATCAGGCCGATGCTCAGTGCCACGATGAGACCCAGCACGCCCTGCGGTGCGCGGTCATCGAACCATTCGCGAAACATGCAGAAGAAGCAGAACCTCGCGCGTTGCAGCACGATACCGAACGCCGCGCCAAACAGCAGCGAGATGGCGAGCGCCGGACTGCCCTGCCCGTGCAGCACATAGGCGGACACGCCGATTGCCAGCACGATAGCAAGAGCGACTGTGACAGAGACCTTGCGGTCAGCAAACGCAGCAAGCGCCGGGTCGATGCCCGGCGCCTGTTCGTCGCGATGTGAAGACCCTGTCAGGGCCTCCACGGATGTGCCGTCGGTCACTTCCCGCTCCAGACCGTACCCGCAACGTTGACGACGGGGACGCCAACCGAGTTGCCATATTCGGTCCACGAGCCGTCGTAGTTCTTGACGTCGTAGCCAAGGATCTTCGAGAGCAGAAACCAGGTGTGGCTCGAGCGCTCGCCGATCCGGCAATAGACGATGATCGGCTTGGATCCGTCGATACCGGCGGCGGCGTACAGCTTCTTCAGCTCTTCAGCCGCTTTAAAGGTGCCATCCTCGCTAACCGCACGGCCCCATGGCACGTTGAGCGCGCCGGGGACGTGGCCGGCCCGCACCGTCAGTTCCTGCGAACCGGGCGGCGCAAAGATCTTGCCGGAATACTCATCGGCAGAGCGGATATCGACAATTGTCGCATTCTTGCTGTCGGATGCCGCGCGAATGTCGGCGAGGCGTGCACGCAGCTTCTGGTTCGGCTCGGAGACCGTCAGCTTGCCCGGCTGTACCGATGCATTGCGCGTATCCAGCGGACGCTTGTCGGCCTCCCACTTCTTGCGGCCGCCATCGAGTAGCTTGACGTTCTTGACGCCATAGACATCAAACACCCAGGCACCCCAGGCTGCGAACCAGTTGTTGTTGTCACCGTAGAGAACGACGGTGGTGTCCTGATCGACACCAAGCTTGCGCGTCAGTTCCTGAAACTTCTCCTTCGAGGCGATGTCACGCTTCACCGTATCGACGAGGTCCGTGTGCCACACCACATTCTGGGCGCCAGGGATATGGCCGCGCTCATAGATGCCCGGCTCGACGCTGACTTCGACGACGCGAACCTTCGGATCGTTCAGATTCTTCTCGAGCCATTCACCGTTGACCAGCGGGCTGCTACCCTGCGCGAATGACGCTGTCGCCAGTGCGACGGCGCCAAGGCCTATAGCCAGCGTCGTTGCGATAATCGATTTCAGTTTCACAATCATTCTCCATTAATGGGCAGAGCACAGGGCTGAATATCAGTTGCCGAACGTCGCCCCCGGCCGACAAATTTCCCGAGTGCATCTCCTCACTGCACCAACAGCGCGTCAATTGACCGTCTGACGCAGCCAAAAATGGCCTTCTCGCAAATGTCGGAATCGCCGAATGGATCGAATGTGCGAGCTCGCTCACCCGGAATGTCCTTTCGGTCGTGGCAACCTGTCGCAGGTGATATGCGCTCGTTACGAGCATTCGCAGCGACAAGCCCACCGTCTGAGGAGCACTGCAGGATAGCGCCACCAGTGAGGTGGGAGCAGACCGCGACCCTCATTCCGATTGTATTTGACGGCTAGTCTTGCGATAGCGCCCCTCAAGCTCTACATCCGCGCGTCGCTTGCCTCCCAACCAGGACTCCCATGACCACCCGCCGACAGCTTCGCTTCAATGCCTTCAACATGACCGCGCCTAGCCATAACTGGGCCGGGCTCTGGTCTCATCCGCGCGATGCATCCATCGATTACAACAATCTGGATTACTGGATCGACTACGCGCGGATAGCCGAACGCGGGTTGTTCGACGGTATCTTTCTGGCTGACGTGTTCGGTGTCTATGACGTGTTCGGTGATAGCCCGGACACAGCCGTGTCGCACGGCGTGCAATTGCCGAATGCGGACCCCACGCTTCTGGTCTCGGCCATGGCGCTGGTCACCAAGCACCTCGGCTTCGGCATCACGTCCAATATGTCGCTGGAGCATCCCTACCAATTCGCGCGGCGATTTTCGACGCTAGACCACCTGACCCGCGGACGGATCGGCTGGAATATCGTCACCGGCTATCTCGACAGTGGCGCGCGCGGCATGGGCTTTGCGGCCGGCCGTGCCCATGACGACCGTTATGATGTCGCCGAGGACTTTCTGACAGCGGCCTACAAATTATGGGAGGGCAGCTGGGAGCACGACGCCGTGCGTCGCGATCGTGCCACCGGCAGGTTTACCGATCCAACGAAGGTTCACACCATCCGCCACGACGGTCCGCATTACCGCGTCGATGGCATTCACCTCTCCGAGCCCTCCCCGCAACGCACGCCATTGCTGTATCAGGCTGGCGCCTCGAAGCGCGGGCGCGCCTTCGCCGCCAGACATGCCGAGGCGATCTTTCTCAACGGCCAGACCAAGCCGATCGTCGCCAAGGCCGTGCGCGACATCCGGACGGCCACAAAAGACTTTGGCCGCGATCCCTACGACATCCGGTTGTTCGCCGGCCTGACCGTGATCGTTGCGCCGACACGTGCCGAGGCGAACGATCTTCATGCGGAATACAGCCGCTATGTCGACCAGCAAGGGCAGCTCGCGCTGCTCTCCGGCTGGACCGGCATCGATTTCTCGACCTACAGTCCGGATCAGGCGCTGCAGTATGTCGAGAGCAACGCGATCCAGTCGATGGTCGAGAACCTCACGCTGCGCAGCGAAACGCCGCTGCGCGTCGGCGATCTCGCCAGCCTGAGCGCAATCGGTGCGCGGGCCCCCTTCGCCATCGGCTCGCCGCAGGACGTCGCGGACGAGCTCGCCGATTGGGCCGAACAGACCGATATCGATGGCTTCAATCTCGTCCGTCTGGTCGCGCCGGAATCGCTCGAGGCATTCGTCGATCTCGTGGTGCCGGAACTGCAGTCGCGCGGACTGTACAAGACCGAATACGGCGCGGGGACGTTGCGCGAGAAGCTGTTTCCGGGCCGAGGCGCGCTGCTTCATGGCACGCACCCCGGCGCGCAGTTTCGCCGCTGAGGGCCAGCTGGCCTATCGCGCCTGAGCAAATTGTCGCGAAGCCGCCACCACGACGTGGCGGCTCCGGACCTGCATTACCACGACGGCAGATAAGCGCCCTTGAATCGCGTCAGGATGAACTGCTTCACCGGCTCTGAGTGATAGGCATCGACCAGCTTCGCCACCCACGGCTTGCCTTTGTCCTCTTCCCGCACGGCGATGATATTGACCCACGGGCTTTCCAGCGGCTCCTTCATCAGGCTATCGCGCACGGGATCGAGGCCGGCCTGGACGGCATAGTTGTTGTTGATCGCCGCCACATCGACATCTGCCAGCGACCGCGACAGCTGCGCGGCATCGAGCTCGACAAATTTGAGTTTTTTGGGATTCTCCGCGATATCGACGATCCCCGCGGTGACACTCGTGGGGTCACGCAGCTTGATCACGCCATTGGCTGCCAGAATCTGTAGCGAACGCGCGCCATTGGTCGGGTCGTTGGGAATCGCAACCGTCGCACCATTTGGGACATCGGCAACGCTCTTGTACTTCTTCGCGTAGAAGCCCATCGGAGAAACCGTGGTGTAGGCAACCTTCACGAGCTTCCAGCCGGTCTTGGAGATCTGGTTCTTCAGATAAGGCTCGTGCTGAAACGAATTGGCCTCAAGATCCTTGTTGGCCAGGGCCTGGTTCGGGAACACATAGTCCGTGAATTCGACGACCTTGATGTCAAGCCCGCGCTCCGCGGCCACTTTCTTGACTGCGTCGAGCACTTCCGCATGTGGGCCGGCCGTGACACCCACGCGAATGGTCGTTGGCTCTTGTGCATTTGCGACCGGTAGACCTGCTGCAATAGCGGCGAACAGGAATGCGGCCACCCCGCCGGTGCGAGCGAGCGTGGCCAGCCGCAACACGTGAGCCGATTTCATTGACGAGTCCCTTATGTGAGTGTGCGAGATGACGATGACGGCGGCCGGCAACTTTCGCTGCGCCGCCACGCCAATGATTATGAATTTCTCCCGAGCTGACGGAATTCTTTTGTTAGCCCGGTTTGGAAGAGACTTTGCTGCGATCAAGGGGAAACGCAGCACAAACACAGTGGCAGCGCCAGGATCGCATCGACGATCGCGACGGAGTTATCGATGCACGCACAGATTTCGTTCGCACCAACAGCACCGACGGTGGCGCGCCCGCGCATTCAAGCGAAATGGCACGCCGCTACGTGGCTGTCTGCCACGGTGCGAAGGATTGGGCTTTCCACAGCACAGAACTCTTCTGCGCGCGGACACCTGGTATGGAAGTGGCATCCTTCAGGCGGATTATAGGCACTCGGCAGATCGCCCTGCACCATATGCCGCCGCCGACCGAGATCGCCGGTATCAATGCGCGGGATCGAGTCAAACAGCGCTCGCGTGTAGGGATGCGCGGGGCTTGACCACAATTTCTCCCGGGTCGATGTCTCCACGATACGTCCGAGATACATGACCGCGACGCGATCGCTGACATATTCGACCACGGACAGGTCGTGGCTAATGAAGAGATACGCCACGCCGAGTTTGGACTGCAGATCGACCAGCAGGTTCAGGATCTGGGCCTGCACGGACACGTCGAGCGCAGAGACCGGTTCATCCAGGATGATTAGTCGTGGATCAAGCGCCAGCGCGCGGGCAATGCCGATCCGTTGCCGCTGTCCACCCGAGAACTGATGCGGGTAACGGTCGGCGGAATCCGCGGAAAGTCCCACTTTTGAAAGCAGATCGGCGATCCGGTCACGGCGCTGTCGCCGATCGCCGATGCCATGAATCCTCAGCGGTTCACCGATCAGCATTCCGACGGTACAGCGCGGATCGAGCGAGGCCAGCGGATCCTGGAATACGACCTGGATATCGCGTCTATAGGGCCGCATGCCGCTCCTTGTCAGGCGCGTCAGATCGACACCGCCCAGACGAACGCTGCCGCTTTGCGGCTCGACCAGCCGCGCAATCGCCCGGCCGAGCGTGGATTTCCCACAGCCGGATTCCCCAACGAGACCAAGCGTTTCACCGGGCTTGATCGACAACGAGACGCCGTCAACCGCGTGCACTGTTCCGCGCGAAGAATCAAAGCGCACGACGAGATCGTTCACCGTGAGCAGTGGCTCAATATGCGTCGCAACGAGCGGCTGCGTGTTCTGATGCACGGGCTTCCTCAATTCTCAGACAGGCTACGGCGCCATCTGCGCCAACGGGTATCAGCGGCGGCCGCGCGATCCGGCAGGCGTCGACCACAAACGAGCATCGCGCGGCAAAGCCGCATCCATGCGGCATCTCGGCCAGCGAAGGCACCATGCCCGGGATTTCGCTCAGTCGGGTACGAAGGCCGTTGACGTGATGGCGCCCCGGCCGCGCTGCGATCAATCCGCGCGTATAGGGATGCAGCGGCGACTTCAGAAGATCACGGGTGGTGCGCTCCTCGACCTTGCGGCCCGCATACATCACCAGCACGCGATCGGAATATTCCGAGACTACACCGAGATCGTGCGTGATCAACAGAATGGCGGTTCCGGACTCGCGCTTGATCTGATCCAGCAACTCCAGGATCTGCGATTGAATGGTGACGTCGAGCGCCGTGGTCGGCTCGTCGGCAACCAGCAGCGCCGGATTGCAGGCGAGAGCGATGGCGATCATGACCCGCTGTCGCATGCCGCCGGAGAGATGGTGCGGATAGTCGTTCACGCGGCGACGTGGATCGGCAATCCGCACCCGATCAAGCAATGAGACTGCGCGATCGCGGGCCTTCTGGTGTGAAATGTCCTCATGTGCCGTGATGGCCTCGATGATCTGCTCGCCGATGGTCAGCACCGGATTGAGCGCCGTCATCGGTTCCTGGAAGATCATCGCGATCCGGTTGCCACGCAGCCGGCGCAGCGCCTCGCCTTCAAGGCCAAGAATGTCGCGCCCCTGTAGCTTCACAGAGCGACCCTCGATGCGGCCGGGCGCCGCCACGAGGCCGAGCAAGGCAAGAGCGGTGAGCGACTTTCCGCAGCCGGATTCGCCTACGATGGCCAGCGTCTCTCCCGCAGAGATATCGAAGCTGAGACCGTCCACGGCGGTCAGCGCGCCGCCCTTGCGGTCGAACCTGACACTCAGCCCATCGACCGACAGCACTGGCTCGCCCATCACCGGCGCTCCTGTTTCGGGTCGACGGCGTCATTGAGGCCATCCCCCAGCAGATTGAGCGCGAGCACCGCAACGACGATCGCCACGCCCGGCAGCGTTGCGATGTACCAGTCCGAACGCAAGACTTCGCGGCCGGCGCCGACCATGCCACCCCAGCTCACAACGTTCGGATCGCCGAGACCGAGAAACGCCAGACTAGATTCGGTCAGGATGGCCGTCGCGACCATGACTGATGCCGAGACGATGATAGGCGCCAGCGTGTTGGGCAGCAGATGGCGGAAGATAATGCGCATATCGGACGCACCGAGCGCGATCTCCGCCTGCACCATGTCGCCGTGGCGCAGTTTGAGAAATTCGGCGCGCACCAGCCGTGCCAGGCTCGGCCACGCTGTGACGCCGATCGCTCCGACGATGGTCGCGATGGAGGGCTGCAGGATGGCGACGATGGTCAGGGCGAACAGAAACGGCGGAATCGTCTGGAAGAACTCCGTCAGCCGCATCAGCGACGCATCGATCTTGCCGCCGTAATATCCTGCGAAGGCGCCGACACCGACCCCAATCACCAGCGACATGGCGGTCGCCACCGCGCCGATCAGAAGCGAGATGCGCGCACCGTGAAATATCCCCGACGCCAGATCGCGCCCCAGCATATCGGTGCCGAGCGGGAAGCTGGGATCCTCGCCGGGACGCTGGAATGGCTGACCGACAAAATCCAGGGGATCGCCAGGGAAAATCTGATTGGCGAGCAGTGCCATGGCCACGACGAACCCGAGCAGCAATACGCCTACAACCGCCGACGGCTGTCTTGCGGTCCGGAAGAACGCGTTATCCTGCGCGATGCGCGCCGGCGGGATATGCGCAACGATATCGACGAGGGCCATGGTCAGCTGAGCTCGATGCGCGGGTCGAGCACGGTATACAGGAAGTCGATCGCCGCATTCGCCAATACCACCACGACCGAACTGCACAGCAGTATGCCGAGAAGCAGATTGAGGTCGCGCTGAAACAGCGCTTCAAAAGCGAGCCGCCCCAGCCCGGGCCACGAAAACACGGTTTCAACCAGCACAGCGCCGCCAAGCACGGCGCCGACCTGCACGCCGAGCATGGTGAGAACAGGCAGCAACGCATTTCGCACAACATGACGATAGGCGATCCGTCCCGGACGAAGGCCCTTGGCGACGGCAGTCCTGACAAAATCTTGCTGCTGCACATCGATCATGGCCGCGCGCATCAACCGCGTATAGACGGCCAGAAAGAACAGCCCCAGCGTGGTTGCAGGAATTACCAGATGTGCCGCGACATCTTTCAGATAGGCCAGGCCGGTATAGCCACGCTCGATGCTGGTCATGCCGCCGACCGGTAGCCAGTCGAGCCACACCGAGAAGACCACGATCAGCATGATCCCGGTCCAGAACACGGGCGTTGCATAGAACAACAGCGCGATGCTGGAGATCACGGTATCGGTCGCCCTGCCTGCACGGCGCGCGGCGGCTACCCCCATCGCCGAGCCGACCAGCAATGCGAACGTGATCGACGTTCCCATCAGCAACAGCGTTGCCGGGAGCCGCTGGGCGATCAGTTCCAGCACGGGCAAACCCTGACGGAACGAGAAGCCGAGGTTGAGTGACAGCAGGTTGCGCAGATAGAGCGCGAACTGCACCGGCAGCGGTTGATCGAGCCCGAACTGCTTGCGCAGTGCGGCCAGATATTCCGGCGTCGCCGAGCCCGCCTCGCCTGCGAGCACCTGCGCCGCATCGCCCGGCGCTAGTCGCAGCAGGAAGAAATTGGTGATGGCAATGCCCAGCACCACGATCACGAGTTGCAGGGCTCGCCGCCCGAAAAATCTGACCGATACAGGGATCATGCGCGGGCGCTCAATTCTGCGCCGGCGCCTGATCGAACCAGGCATTCTTCAGCGAGCCATAGGACTGGTCCGCCTGCAACACGACGTCCTTCAGAGCCGAAGAGTGCAGCGTGAAGAAGCGTAGTTCGAGCAGTGGCAAAGTCGGCAGATCGCGTTGAACGATCTGCTGGAAGCGATTGAAATCTTCAGTACGCTTTTTCGGATTGCCTTCGACCGCAGCGGCCTGGATCAGACCATCGACCTCGGCATTGCGGTAGCCCGACCCGTTCGTCCACGGCGTCTTGCTGCCGAGCCAGCCCGACCAGTATTCGCGAACCACACCAATCTGCGGATCAGGGAAAGCGCCGTTGTAGGAGCTCGAAATGTCGAAGTCGCGGTCGGCATAGACGCGTTTGATGAAAGCTGCGGTGTCCTGGGCGCGGATGTTGATCTCGATACCCACACGTTTCAGCGCCTGTTTCAGATATTCGCCGGTTCGCTTGTAGTCGTCACCGTAAGGCAGGAAATCATGATGGAGCGTGAACCGCACCCCATCAGGCCCGCGCCTGAAGCCGGCTTCGTCGAGCAAGGCTTCGGCCTTTTTCAGGTCGAACGGATATTTGGGCACGCTGGCATCGTGAAACGCCGTCAGCGCCGTCGGAACCGGGCTGACAGCAGGCTTGCCGTAGCCATACCAGACGACCTTGCCCAGCGCTTCCTTGTCTAGAGCAAACGCGATGGCCTGACGGACGCGGACGTCCTTGAGATACTGGTTCTCGACGTTGAAATCGAGATACAGCACGGGCGACAGCCAGTCATAGCCGCGTGTATCGACCTTTAGCGACGGCAGCTTGGCAAGGCGCTCGACCTCACGGAACGACACCGGATTGAATGTCGCATATTGCACCTCACCCTTCTCGATCGCCGCCGCGCGTGCCGCCGCGTCGGGAATGATCCTGAAGATGACTTTGTCGAGATAGGGTTTCGCGGGCTCCCAGTAATCCGGATTGCGTTCCAGCAGAATGTATTCGCCCTTCTTCCACTCCTTGAAGACGAATGCCCCCGTGCCGACCGGCTTGTTGTTGTACGCATTGTTCAGGATGTCGGTACCTTCATAAAGATGCTTCGGCAGAATCGGCGCACCGACGGCGTTGAGCACGCTCAGAATTGGCAGCGACGGCTTCGACAAATGAAGGATGATCGTATTATCGTCAGGCGTATCGACCGTAGCGACGTTCTCGAATATCGCCTTGTTGCGCGGATGGATGGTCTTCCAGACATTCTCCAGGCTCCATTTCACGTCCGCGGACGAGAACGGTTTGCCATCATGCCACTTGACGCCCTTGCGCAGGTTGAAACTGATGGTGAGGCCATCCTCCGCAACTTTCCACTCCGTCGCGAGCGATGGCTGCGGCTTCAGCGCCGGGTCGTAATAGACCAGACCATCGAAGATATTTCCCGCAACGATCTGCGTCGGCGTTGCCGTATTGAATGCGGGCGTCAGGGTGACCGGCTCAGGCTGCACGATGGCTGTCAACGTTCCACCGCGCTTCGGACCGTCGGCTGCGCATGCCGGCGTCGCCGGCAGGACCGCCACAGCCGCCAGCAGGACCGACAGTCGTGCGACCAATGATGTTTGGAAAGAGATTGCCCGAAAGAGTTTCATGATGATTGCCCAGCTCAATTCTGCTTCGGAACGTCAAACCAGAAATCGCGGAAGCTGCCATAAACCTGATCGCCGCGAATGGCCGAGGTCTTCAGATTCGCCGCCTGGACAGTGAAGAACTTCAATTCCACGAGCGGCAGCGTCGGCAAGTCGGTCAGAACGATCTTCTGAAAGTCTTTGAACAGGGCGATGCGTTTCTCTGCACTGGCTTCGCCCTGCACCTTCGAGATGATGTCGTCGACTTCGGCATTTTTGTAGCCGGAGCCGTTGGTCCACGGGATGTTCTTCCCCACAGATGCCGACCAGTAAGCGCGGGTCACGCCGATCTGCGGATCGGAAAACGCTGCAAACCATGCGATCGAAAGATCGAAGTCACGGTCGCCATAGACCCGCTTGGTAAATGCCGCGGTATCCTGCGTCCTGATCGTGACGTCGACGCCGACACGCTTCAACGCCTGCTTGATGTATTCCGCGGTCCGCTTGAAGTCGTCACCATAAGGGATGTAGTCGATGAAAAGCGAGAAGCGCGTGCCGTCCGCGTTGCGCTTGAAACCGGCCTCATCCAACAGCGCATCCGCCGATTTGACGTCGAACGCATCCTTGTCGGCGCTCGCATCGTGGAACGCCGCCAGCGTTGAGGGAACGGGGCTGGTCGCGGGCTTGGCAAAGCCGTACCAGACCACGTTGGAAATCGCCTTGCGATCGGTCGCGCGTGCCAGCGCGTGTCGAACGCGTGCATCCTTCAGCGGTCCACGTTCGACATTGAAATCGAGAAACAGGAACGGCGACAACCATTCATACCCGCTGGTTTCAATCTTGAGGCCGGGCAGCTTGCCGAGCCGTTCGGCGTCCTTGAGCGGCACCGGACTGAGCGAACCATACTGGATTTCGCCCTTCTCGAAGCCGGCCGACCGGGCCGCTGCATCCGGAACGACCTTGTAGATCACCTTGTCGAGATACGGCTTTCCCTTGGCCCAGTAATTCGGATTTCGTTCCAGCACGATGTACTCACCGCGCTTCCATTCCTTGAACACGAACGGCCCCGTACCGACCGGCTTGTTGTTGTTCGGATTGTTGAGGATATCGGTGCCGTCATACAGGTGCTTGGGCAACACCTGCGCGCCGTTGCTGTTCAGCGAACTGAGGATCGCGGGGGAAGGTTCGCTCAGCCTCAGGACGACGGTGTTGTCGTCGGGGGTATCGACCTGCTTCACCTTGGCGAAGGTCGCCTGATTGCGCGGATGGATCGTCTTCCAGACATTTTCCAAGGTCCACTTCACATCCGCCGATGTGAACGGCTTGCCATCATGCCAGAGCACGCCCTTGCGCAGGCGAAGGGTGAGCGACAATCCATCCGCCGCAGTCTCCCAGCTCTCCGCCAGCGCCGGCTGAGGGTTTAGGCTGGCGTCGTAGTCCACAAGTCCATCAAAAATATTGCCGCTGACCGTTCCGGTCGGCGCGGCGGTGTTGATGGCGGCCGTGAGGATGACCGGCTCGGGTTGAATGATCGCCGTTAGCGTTCCGCCGGGCTGCGGCGTTTGAGCAAAGCTCACTGCTGGCATCGCCGCACCAACTGCGAAAAACAGACCGACTACTGCGCGACATGATCTATCGGCGATCAAGCGAGGGAGAGCCATCCAACGATCATTCTGTGGCGTAGCGGCAACCATTCTTCCCCCTGCTTGATATCGATCGATCTGTATTGCCTGACGAACGGCGTTTTCTTTGGCATCGCGATATATCGACGCCACCGCGATCAATCGTCAATTTCGAATTGCACACGATACCAAGGACAATCGCGCCGCCAACACGGCCGATTGCAGAAGCTTTCTACTTCGCAAGCAGGCCCGCCTTTTGGCAGGTCAACAGGCGCCGCATCCACGGCCGCCGACGATGTACCAGCCGTCGCCGAAATCTTCGGCTTCGCACCTTGGGAATACCATAGCCCCGCGTTTGAGATTGCTCAGCGCAGGCTTTCCTTCATCGAACTTGTATCGAGGAGAATGATTGAACTCTCGATCGTCGATCTTTGGACTTCAAAAATCTTATTCTCTGACCGAGAGTCGATGCTGGTCGTTACGCAAATGAGCGACTGAAGGCGCGGAGAAAAACGACGGCCTGAAAGTATTGGGAGCAGCTGCTTGAGCATCGACGATGACAACATTCTAACCCAGCGGCGGCGCGGCCCGACTTCGGCCATCACGTTCAGTATGCGACAGATAGGCTATCGCGAATGGACGGCTGTGGAGAAACACAAGCTAAAGGGATTGGCCGAGCGAGGCTTGTCCGCTCAGAAGATCGCCAGATCGCTCAAACGATCCGTTTGCATTACCCAAGCAATGGCATCGAAATTGGGTATTCGCTTCGCGGATGAATTGTAACTGCGATCAAGTTAGGCATATGCGTTCCAGGATTCATCCATATGATTACCATTTCTCCGACAGCCTCAAGGAGACCATGTGCACCAATGTTGGCCACGATGAAATTGCGCCCGCGATGTGATTGGACGTCAGTCCGGCAACGCAGGTTGCGCAAACAACCATCCCGGGCGTGCAATTCGCGGAAGGCGCGCAGGGCGATCTCGCACCGTGTTGCCAAAGACCCAGTTACATGAATCGGCATTGCCACTGAAGCGCAGCGCTTTTACTTACTTTCCGAAGCGAAACGACAGAGAACAGAACAATGGCTGTCTATCTGGATCATACCGGCCGCCCCCTTCAGCAGAAGCTGACGAAATCAGACGGTATTCGTTTTCATTATATCCGCGGTGGCAAGGGACCTGCCGTCGTTTTGATCGCCGGCTTTCCGCAAAGCGTCTACGCATGGCGGCGCGTCATTCCTCTGCTCACCGATGCCTATGACGTGATCGCGCTCGACCTTCCGGGCCAGGGCGATAGCGACAAGCCGCTGGATGGCTACGACACAGCGACAGCGGCGAAACGAATCAACAGCTTCCTCAAGACCATAGGTGTTGGACGCCATTATTTCGTCGGGCACGATATCGGATCCTGGATCGGATATCCTTATGCGCACGAATTTGCGAGCGAACTGGACGGCGTCGTGTATCTCGACGCCAACATTCCCGGCGTCACGTTGAAGCCTTCCATCGATGTCGCTGATCCGGACTACTGGAAGAGCTGGCACTTCCTCTTCAACATGGTCGACGACCTGCCCGAGGCGCTCTTGCGGGACCGCGAGCGTATTCTCATCGAATGGTTCTTCAACAAGAAAACCGCGAACGCGATCGCGACCTTCTCGAAGGATGACATCGACGAATATGTTCGCGTCTATAGCTCGTTGGGTGGCCTGCGCGGAATGCTGGGCTATTATCGCGCCGTCATCCGCGACATGGATTACAATCGCGGCTTGTTTCAAAAGAAAATAGCTGTGCCTGTGCTGGCGCTGGGAGGCGATGCCGGTAGTGCGCCAGGAATTTTCGAAGCTATGCGACCCTTGGCTGAAAATATTCGAGGCGGCGTCATCCGGGATAGTGGTCACTATATCCCCGAGGAACAGCCCGCAGCTCTTGTCGCCGAGCTGAGGGCATTTTTCGAAATTACATCCGCTTCGTGAAGGCGAAGCTCCAGCCAAGCTGCGCGTCAGTCGAGCAGGTCCGGCTCCGCCGCGGCGATCCAATCCCACAGTGGCTGGAAACTGAAATATCCGCCCTTATAGGTGCCGACCTGTGTTGATGTCAGCTTGGCGACGTCATGCGGAATCGGCTTCGTGGTCCCAGCCGCTTCTGCCAGTAGCTGGGTTCGCGCGGCATTGTGCATCGCGATATACCACCACGCTACTGCGGATGGTCGATCTGTGATTGAGCGAACAGATCGCGGCTGGGTGTCGGTCCGATGTCTTGCGTGACTGGTGGCAACTGCCCGGTGGTCGGGAAGGTTCTCGCGGTTTCGAAGAGGGCGACACGCCTGGCAATCTCAAGCCAACGCGATGCTTGGCCTCGCGCTCCAGCGACGTTCGCAACGACGGCCAAATCGCTGTCTTCAAGATCTCAACACGTCGAGCGCTTTCAAGTTGGCTCGGCGCTGACGGGCACCGGCCTTATCGATTCCGCAACTCGGCCTGGTATGTCAGGCGCTTGTATCGTTGCTCGGCACTCTGGATACCTTAGCTTCGCTGGCCCGGCATCACCGGACGCGATCATTGGAACTGTCGAGAAATTTAGCGGCATCTATGCCGGACGCGCCGGCGACGACGCGCTTGGCTTCCAGCTGGGTAGATTTTGGGAAAAGTGAGGTCCTGGATGACATCCTGTCGGAAGCGACCAAAGGTCAACTTCCCACCCCGGGCTGAGTGTCGGAAAAACTGCGGAAAACACCGCAAAACCAATATAACGCTTTGATTTTGCTCAGGTAGATGTCGCCTTCACACGGGAGAGGTCCAAGGTTCGATCCCTTGTGCACCAACCATTATTCCAGCATATTCAAGTATTTAGCGGCCTTACTCCCTCGAAGTGTGCCCCGGAAAAGCTGGGGCACAGCAGGGGCACACTCGTTTCGGCGCGTGATCATCGTCATGGATTGGCCGGCGCAGCTCTAGCCGCCAAGTTAGACTTTCGTGAAATCGGGCTTTCGCTTCTCTGTAAAGGCAGAGAAGGCCTCGCGAGCTTCCGCGCTCTGAAGCCGCTCTTTGAAAAGAGCGCTTTCTTCAGCGATCCTTTCGACCATTTCCTGCTGCTCTCGCATCAAAAGCTTTGTATGGCGAAGTGCGCCCGTCGGACGCTGCGTCAAAGTCAGGGCGGCGGTCGCCGCCCTCGCACGAACGTCGCCGATAGGGACAACGGCATTGGCAAGTCCGCATTGAAGTGCGGTTGCTGCATCCATCGGCTCTCCCAACGCGAACATGGCATACGCCCTCACGTGCCCGATCCGCGAAGGGAGTAACCAACTCGAGGCGGCTTCGGGCACAAGCGCCAGATTGACGAAAGGCGTGATCAGGCGCGCATTCTCCGCCAAGTAGACCAGATCGCAATGCAGGAGCATCGTGGTTCCGACACCAACGGCGTTTCCCTGGACGGCCGCGACGAGCGGCTTGGTCGCCTTTGCTAAATTGCCGATAAAGCGAAACGCGGGACTGTCAGTGGTTTCGTTTGCCGTGGACTGGGCGGCAAAGTCCGCCAAGTCGTTGCCGGAGGTGAAGCTGTCGCCGTCGCCCTGAAACAGAACGACCTTGACGGCGGGATCCCTTTCGGATCGTTCGAGGCCTTCCGACATCACGTCGTACATCGCGCCAGTCAGCGCGTTCTTCTTTTCGGGACGCGAGATCGTGAGCGTCATCACGCCATCGACGACATCCGTCTTCAAATGATCCGTCATGCCATCGTCCTCAGCTTGCGGCGCGCAGGGGTTCGCGGGCAGAGGCGTCGAGAAAACCGGTCAAGCGCTGGCGGATGATGCTTTCGGCGTCCGCCATGATGCGATCGATCAGTTCCTTGACGGTCGGGATGTCGTTGATGAGGCCCGCAACCATGCCGCAGCTCCAGGCACCGGCGTCCATGTCACCGTCGACCATGACTTTCGGATATACGCCTGCCACTTCGTTAATGATGTCGCCGATGACCAATGAGTCGCCCTTAGCGCGTTCGGTTGCGATCAACCGCTCGACGCCGGCGTTGTTGAGAACGCGCTCGGTGTTCCTCAACGAGCGCATCACTAGACGCGTATCGAGTTCCGACGCCTTCACAATCGCGTCCTTGACGTTCTGATGGACGGGCGCCTCTTTGGTTGCCACGAACCGGGTGCCCATGTTCATGCCCGCAGCGCCCATCGCGAGCGCCGCAACCAGGCTACGCGCGTCGGCCATCCCTCCCGATGCAACGAACGGGATCTTCAGCTCTTCGGCAGCGCGCGGCAGCAGAATCATGTTTGGCATGTCGTCTTCGCCGGGATGGCCGCCGCATTCGAAGCCGTCGACGCTGACGGCATCGCAACCGATCTTCTCCGCCTTCAACGAATGGCGAACGGAAGTGCACTTGTGGATGACCTTGATCCCCGCCTCTTTCAGGGCTGGCATATATTGCTCAGGGCTTCGACCTGCGGTCTCCACCGCCTTGATGCCGCCTTCCTTAATGGCGGCGATGTATTCTGGATAGGGCGGCGCGTCGAACGTCGGCAGAAACGTGAGGTTCACGCCGAACGGTTTGTCGGTCATGTCGTGACAGCGCGCGATTTCCTTCGCGAGGTTCTCGGGCGTTCTCTGCGTCAATCCGGTGATGATGCCCAGGCCACCGGCATTCGAGACGGCCGCGGCGAGTTCGGCAAAGCCTACATAGTGCATGCCGCCCTGAATGATGGGATGTTCGATCCCGAACAGGTCTGTGATCGCGGTTCTCATGATCGTCTCCGAATCTCGCTGTTTAGGTTTCTTATTATCAGTGAACGATTTCGAGCAAACCCGCTGCGCCCATCCCGCCACCGACGCACATCGTGACCACCGCGTACTTCGCCTTGCGACGACGCCCCTCGATCAATGCATGACCCGTCAGTCGCGCGCCGGTCATGCCATAGGGGTGACCGACCGCGATGGAGCCGCCGTTGACGTTGAGCTTCTCGGGATCAATGCCGAGCTTGTCGCGGCAGTAGATGACCTGGACCGCGAATGCCTCGTTCAATTCCCAAAGGTCGATGTCGTCGATCGTGAGACCATGACGTTTGAGGAGACGCGGAACGGCGAAGATCGGCCCTATGCCCATCTCGTCGGGCTCGCAACCCGCCGAGACGAATCCACGGAAGATTCCGAGCGGCTTTAGGCCCTTTTTGGCGGCGAGCTTGTCGCTCATGACCACGGTGGCGCTGGCACCGTCCGATAGCTGGCTCGCGTTGCCGCCGGTGATCGTGTAACCGGGGCCCTTCGCGGGCTTGACCTTGGCCAACCCCTCGGCGGTGGTGTCGGGACGCGGGCCCTCGTCCGCCAAGAGCGTGATCTCGTTGTAGGAGATGGCGCCGGTCTCCTTGTTAGTCACGGCCATCGTCGTCTTGATCGGCGCCAGTTCGTCATTGAAGCGGCCGGCCTGCTGCGCGGCCGCGGTGCGGCGCTGACTTTCGAGACTGTATTCGTCCTGCGCGTCCCGAGAGATGTCGTAGCGTTTTGCGACGTTTTCGGCCGTATCCAGCATGGCGATGTAAGCGTCGCCTTTGATCGCCAGAAGCTCCGGATCGACCGCGTGCCACTGGTTCATGTGCTCGTTCTGGACCAAGCTGATGGATTCACCGCCTCCGCCGACCGCGACCTCCACGCCATCGAAGATCACCGACCGAGCGGCAAGCGCGATCGCCTGAAGCCCCGACGCGCACTGTCTGTCGATGGTGGTGCCGGCGACCGTGACGGGAAGACCGGCGCGAAGCAGAGCCTTACGCGCGATGTTCGACCCCGTCGTACCCTGCTGCATGGCGCATCCCATCACGACGTCCTCGACTTCTCCGCCAACGATGTTCGCACGTGCGAGCGCAGCCGAAATGGCGTGTCCCATCATGGTCGCACCTTCGGTATTGTTGAGCGCGCCCTTATAGGCCTTTCCGATCGGGGTGCGGGCGGTCGATACGATTACGGCTTCGGTCATTTATTATTTCCTTGGCTGGATGGGACGGGCGTGACCGCGCGTCATGCGGCGCGGGCGAATCGCATCAGATGGAAAGCGGGGTCGCCGAACTGGATGTCGATGGCGCCGATACGCTTGAAATAGTGACCGACCTTGAGCTCGTCGCTCATGCCCATGCCACCGTGCAGTTGGATCGCCTGTTCGCCGATGAAGCGCGCAGCATATCCGACCTTTGTCTTCGCGCCGGAGGCTAGCTTCGTGACATGGGCGTCGTTGGACGCCAGCGTCAGGGTTAGATGCTGCATCAACGAGACGGCTTCCTGCAGCGCGATAAACATGTCGACCATTCTGTGCTGCAGCACCTGAAACGATCCGAGGGTCACGCCGAATTGCTTGCGGGTCTTGCTGTAGTCTAGCGTCGCCGCATTCAGCTCGGTCATTGCGCCTATAGCCTCGGCACACAGTCCGCCGATGCCGCGGTCGCGACAGCTCTCGAGCGCGACGACTCCCTGGCCTTCGCGTCCGAGCAGGTTGACCGCCGGGATGCGAACATCCTTCAGCGTGACCTCGGCGGCGCGCCTGCCGTCGACCGTCCGGTAGCTTTGCATGTGTAGACCGGCCGCCCGGCTGTCGACGATGAACAGGGACACGCCGTCACGATCGCCATCTCGGCCGGACGTTCTCGCGGAGACGATCAGCCGGTCGGCCCACGGAGCACCGATCACGGCGGCTTTCGTTCCCGACAGGACGTAGTCATCACCACTTCGGTCCGCAGACACCGATACCTTGTTGAGGTTGTACCGAGATCCCGGTTCGGCCCAGGCCAACGCCCACGTCGCCTCGCCCGCTGCGATCTCGGCGAGCAATTCCCCGCGTTGGTCGTCGGTCCCCAATGCCTCGATTAGCCCTCCCGCCAGCACGACCGTCTCGAAATATGGCTCGACGACGAGGCTGCGGCCGAACTCCTGCATGACGATCATGGTCGTCAGCGGGCCGTTCCCGAGGCCGCCATATTCCTCCGCGAACGGTGCCGCCAGAAGACCGAGGTCGGCGAACTTTGCCCACACTGCGCGACTCCAACCATCTTCGCCCGCGACGATCTTCGCTCGGTCATCGAAGCCGTATTCATCCTTCAGGAACCGTTGCACGCTGTTGCGGAGCAATTCCTGGTCTTCGGTCAGTTCGATGTCCATGGACGCCTCTCCTGGTGCGGGTCAAAGACCGAGCACGGCTTTCGCGATGATGTTGCGTTGAATCTCGTTGGATCCGCCGTAGATGCTGAGCTTGCGCGAGTTGAGGTATTTTTCCGCCGACGTATGCCCATAGTCAGGCCCGGGCATGAAACGGTTCCCGCTGACGGGATGCTCTCGAAGAGCAACGCCGTAATTGCCCATCGCGCGGTGCGTGAGGTCGGTAATGCGCTGGAAGATCTCGGTGCCTCTGATCTTGAAGAGCGATGCGGCCGGGCCGGGATCGATACCGCGCGACATCTGCGCGACAACCCTCAATTCCGTCGCTTCGAGGGCCAGCACATCCAATTCGACACGGGCGATCTCACGGATGAACTCCGCGAAACTCGGATCGTCCTCGGGAATTTCCGCCCTGACGATGTCCTTGAGCCGCCGCAGGTACCGCGTCGAACGACCGATACCCGCCATGCTGGTGCGTTCGTTGCCGAGGAGGAATTTTGCGTAGGTCCAGCCCTTGTTCTCCTCGCCGATCAGATTCTCGATCGGCACCCGCACGTCCTCAAGGAAGACATCGTTGACCTCATGTGAGCCGTCGATCGTGATGATCGGCCGAACCGTCACACCCGGCGTTTTCATGTCGATCAGCAGGAACGAGATTCCTGCCTGGGGCTTCCCGGACGGATCGGTGCGGACGAGGCAGAAGATCCAGTCCGCGTGCTGCGCGAGAGTGGTCCATGTCTTGTGCCCGTTGACGACATAATGATCGCCATCACGAACCGCCTTGGTCCTGACCGAGGCTAGATCCGACCCCGAACCCGGCTCCGAGTAGCCTTGGCACCACCAGTCCTCGCCCGACAATATGCGTGGCAGGAACCTCGCCTTCTGCGCCTCCTTCCCGAACGTGTAGATGACCGGGCCGACCATCGTCACGCTGAAGGCGAGCGGAGGAAGCGTCCCCGCACGCGAGGTCTCCTGGTCCCAGATGAAGCGCTGGGTGAGAGACCAACCGGGTCCGCCATACTCCTTCGGCCAGAGCGGCGCGATCCAACCCTTCTTATGTAGGATCTTGTGCCAGAGAAGCGATTGCTCCTTGGTCAGGTCGGTCTCCGGGTTGGCGACGCGCATTTCCTTGGGGTAATGCTCCGCGATAAAGGAGCGAACCTCATCGCGGAAGGCTGCATCTTCGGCAGAGAGATTCAGCTCCATGGCAAGCTACCACTTCTCGCCAAATGGCCGGATCTCGTGCTCGAACGTCCATGCGTCACGCGGCTGCTGGTAAAGTGCCCAGTAAGCCTCGGCGACAGCCGCCGGCCGCATCAAACGGTTCGGATCGAGGTTTTCCATCGCCTTCGGCCCTTCGCGGCTGGTGATCAGCTGCCGCACCCATTCCGTATCCACGCTGGAGTCGATGATCAGGTGCGCGACATGAATGTTCTTTGGCCCGAGTTCCCGGGCCATTGATTGCGCGACGGCTCGGAGACCGAACTTAGCGCTCGCGAAGGCTGCGAAACCGTTGCCGCCGCGCAGGCTTGCCGTCGCTCCGGTGAAGAAGATGTTCCCCTTGCCGCGTGCCAGCATTGCCCGCGCTGCCTCGCGTCCAGCGAGGAATCCCGAATAGCACGCCATCTCCCAGACTTTGCGAAACACGCGCTCCGTGGTCTCGACGATCGGAAAATTGACGTTGGCGCCGATATTGAAAACGCACACCTCCAAAGGGGCATGAGCGTCGGCATCGGAGATGAATTTCACCATCTCGTCTTCCTTGCGCGCATCGAGAGCGCGTCCGAACACGGTCCCACCGGCAGCCTCAATCTCCTTGATCAGCGGCTCCAGCTTCTCACCCTGGCGCCGGCCTACGAACATCGTGAAGCCTTCGGCTGCGAATTTTTTGGCGATTTCACCGCCGATGAAATCGCCGGCGCCGATGACGGCGACCGTTGCATTGCGTTTTTCCAACTGAGTTCTCCCGGAAGCGAGTTTGGCGCGACGACAGCCGCCGCGATCTGATTAGCTGCGCAGCGACTCCGCCAGCTTGTGTTTGAGGATCTTGCCAGTGGACGTGGCCGGCAGCGCCGGCAGCACGATGATCTCGGACGGGCGCTTGTAGGATGTCAGTTGAGGGCTGACATGCGCGATCAGGTCGTCGGCGGTCGTCTCGGTACCCTGAAGAAGCTGCACGAAGGCCACGACCTCCTCGTTGCCCTCGACGGGTCGGCCGACGACCGCGCATTGCACCACGGAGGGATGCGTGCTTAGCACCGCTTCGATTTCCGCCGGGTAGACATTGAAGCCGGACCGGATGATCATTTCTTTCGTGCGGCCTACGATATAGAGGCAGTCGCCTTCGAAGCGCGCCAAGTCGCCCGTGTTGAACCATCCGTCCGGATCGATCGCCTTTGCCGTGAGATCAGGCGCGCGGTAGTAGCCGCGCATCACGTTGCGACCACGGACATGAAGCTCACCGACCTCACCCGCGGGCTTCGCCGCGCCATCCATTCCCAAGATCTTCGCTTCGATGCCAGGCAACAGTGGCCCCACAGCCTGGTCGTCGCGCGGGGCATCGATGCGCACCCCCGACAGTCCGGGCGAGCACTCGGTGATCCCGTAACCGTTAAGCAACGGAAGCCCAAGCTCCTGCTGCACTCGGGACTTGAGATCGAGATCAAGCGGCGCCCCAGCCACAGCAATGAGGCGCAGCGAACCTGGATCGAGCCTCTCCAGACTGTTGACAGCTTTGTGCTCCAATAGCCGCTGATAGGTGGCAGGAACGCCGTTGAGGATGGTAATGCCCTCTTCCGCGATCGCCTTCGCCAGTGCGGCCGGATCATACTTGGCGACCAGCCTGACAGTGGCGCCGGTCATCAACGTCATGACCAGCAACGATATCCCCACGATGTGCGAGATCGGCAGCACGATGTACTGCTTGTCCGCGGGTGTCATGCGACGAATTTCGGCCGTCGTCATCGCGCTGACGAGGAGATTCTCATGCGTCAGCATCACGCCCTTCGGCGTGCCGGTCGTACCGGACGTGTAGATCAGGACGGCGACTTGGTCCTTCGCGCGTTCCTCGACCGGTTCGGGAGACGTCTCCCTATTAAGTGCCGTGATCGCGATTTCGGAAAGAGGGCCAATTGTCTGGACCTGAGCCTCGTACCGCGTGGCATGGGTGACCGCTTCCTTCGAAACGCCGACGGTAAGCAGCACGCGCCTGGCGCCGCTGTGATCCCTGATCTGATCCAATTCGCGTGCGGACAGCCGCGGATTCACGACGATGGCCCAGACGTCGAGACGGCTTGCCGCCAGAAGAAGGCCAGCGAGAGCAATGCTGTTTTCGCTGACGATCATTAGTCGATCGCCCGGCCTCATGCCGATTTCCGTCAGATCCCGCGCGATGTCGGCGACCGCGTCGCGCAGGTGGCCGTAGGTCCAGGATCCCCCATCTTCGACTAGCGCGACCCGGGTCGGCGTTTCCGCCGCATGTCGATCGATGACGCTATGGATGCGGCGAGGTAGCGAGGCAAGTATGCGGGTCGCGTCGTCCAGCTCTACCATCTTCAACATTTTTGTCCTCCCTGGCAACAGCCGCTTTGGCGCGGCTTCTATCGATTATTGAATTACCTAGGCTATTCTCGACCTGAGCGCGGACCTCTGCTCGACGATCGCTTCTTCGACGTCCCTGAGACTGTCCTTACCGAAGAAGATCTCGCTTCCGACAAAGAAGGTTGGCGACCCGAACGACCCGCGAGCAACCGCGTCATTCGTGTCCTTGATGAGTTTCTGCTTGACGTCGTCCTGCTGCGCCCGCGCGATCAACCTGTCGATGTCGATGCCGGAGGACCTGAAGGCCGCGGCGAAGACTTCGGGGTCGTCCATCTTCTTCGGCTCTTCCCACATGTGATGGTAGGCCGCGGTGAAATACGGCTCGAACACGCCTTCGAACCGGGCCGCGACCGCGCCGCGCATCAACATCAACGTGTTGACCGGGAAAAAAGGGTTGCTCTTGAATTTCACAATGCCGTGCCGCCGGATGAACCGCTCCGCCTCAAGCTTCTGGTATTCAGGCTTGTTCTTGATACCGCGCAAGGATTCCGCGGGCGACATGTTGCCGGTGGCCTTGTAAATGCCGCCTAACAGGACGGGAACGTACTCGAATTTAATGCCGGTACGACGCTCGATGTCAGGCAGGGCCGCTTCGGCAAGATACGCGTTCGGACTACCGAAATCGAAATGGAATTCTGGCTTCAGCCGGTCGGTCACACGCGCCTCCTCTACGATCTTCGTGGGCGAGATCGAGCGTCCGCCCTTACATCAACGATAGAGTTCTGTTTTAGAACTGTCAATCGACAAAATCATGCAGGACCCGCAAAAGCGATATCTCTATTGTTTTGAGGTACGTACCAAAATAGAATGCAGCGAACACGCCGTCCGGAGAGACTGAATGAAATGGGATGCACTTGAGGAGGAGCCGTGCTCGCTGGCACGTACTGTCGCAGTCATCGGCGACCGCTGGAGTCTGATGATTTTGCGCGAGTGCTTCCTGCGCAAGCGTAGGTTCGACGCCTTCCAGGCGTCGCTCGGAATCACGCGACATCTGCTGGCCGACCGACTCAAGAAGCTCGTTCGCTTCGGCGTTCTACGGCGCATTCCTTATATGGAAGCGCCTAAGCGGTACGAATACATTCTGACGCAGAAGGGTCTCGACCTCTACCCGATCATCATGTCGATCGTCCATTGGGGCAACATCCATATGGTCGACTCGCGTGGCAGGCCGATGCTTCATGAGCACAAAACATGCGGCAAGCATTTCGACCCGCTTATGATTTGCTCGGAGTGCGGTGAGCCGGTGCTCGCCAAGGAAGTCCAGGTCCATCCAGGTCCCGGAGCTCGCGAGGCCGTTGCATCCAAAGGAAGAAAGACTAAAGCAAGCCCCGCTTGATTCCTTGGCCCATCCGCCCGCTGTTGGGACGGACCAAGGAAATGTCCTGGTCACTCCGAGCTTGCGTCCAGCACCTCGCCAAACGGCTCCCAGCTCGTTCCGCTCCAGCGCTGCAACTGTAGCTGTGTCCAGACCATGTTATTGGTTGGACTGGTGTTGATCCGGATGCCGGGTGCGGCCACCGGCAACGCCATGTCGTGGATGGCCTTTGCCTGTATCACGATGTTCTTCCGCGACAGATCGTCCCCACATTGCTTGAGGATCTGCTCCAATATCATGCCCTGCATGTAGCCCGTCAGGTAACTGGTGTTGCTGTAATCCGAGCCGGGCAGATACTTTTCGAAAAAGACCTTGTAAGCCTTCACGCCATCGTCGTTCTCCCATCGCACGTCCGAAGGGTCTTTGCTGATGGTGCCGACGACGACGCCTACGGATTTGTCCAGTCCCGCCGGACGCAGCGTGCCTCCGACCGAACTGGACGGAAAGTTGATGACAACCGTCGCCTTCCAGCCGATCTCGGAAGCCTTTCGGATGGCCTGTGCGGCGAACTTTGGCGTGCCGGCGATGAAGAGCGCTTCGGCACCTGAGCTCTTGAGATTGACGACCTGCGAGTCGACCGTCGGCTCCGACACTTCGTAGGCAGCAGTTACGACGCGCTTGTCGAAATCCGCCTTCATGAACGAGCGGAAAGCGTTCACGTAGTCCTTACCCAAGTCGTCGTTCTGGTAAAGGATCGCGTATTTCGCCGTCGGTAGCGCTTTGTTCAAGAACTTCGCATAGATCTTACCTTCGGTGTCGTAGCTGACCAGTCCGGTTGTGGTCAGCGGAAACTCCTTCCCATCGGTGAACTTGCTTGAACCGCTCACCACAGCAATGCTGGGTACGCCCTTTCCTTTAAGGTATTTGGCGACGGCAGTATTTCCCGCTGTCCCGAGCTGGCCGAAGATGAAGGACACTTCGTCGCTCTCGACGAGACGCCGGACATGCTCGACGGCTTTCGGTGGGCTGTAGGCATCATCCAGAGCAATGTAGTTGATCTTTCGGCCGTTGATGCCTCCGCGATCGTTGATGGATTGGACGTAGGCGGCCAAGCCTTTGCCCGTCAGCCCGATGGAGGAGGCCGGACCGCTAAATGGGTACACCCCTCCGATTTTTATCTCTCCGGACGTGACGCCGGGAGCGTCTGCCGCGCGGGCCTCCGAGCAGCCAACCAAGCAGGCAAGCGACATCGCTAACGCAGTCGATATTCGACGCATCGTAATCCTCCCCTGAAGCTCGCCGAGTAACAGGTACGGCGGCGTGCGATCATTCGATCGCGATTTTCGGCTGAACGCCGACGCCTGAATTAGTCAGTTCTTTTTTAGAACCTGTCAATGGTGATTTCGGACCGCCTCCCCCTCCGCCTACCGTGCGCGCAACATTTCAAAGTCGGCTTTGCGCCAGGAGCTGCCAATCGCCCAAGCTGAGCCGAAAAGCCCACTGCTTCACGATAGCTCGTAGCTGTCGTATCACCAGCCGCATAGCCGCCAATTAGAGGCACATGGGGGCACCAACCGACTGAGCCCCACCTTCCAGCCCGTTTCGTTTCCACGGTCGCAGTTTGGCGTTGGCGCCGGGTTGATGTCACTCATTGCAGAATGGCGAGATCACACCGAGTTAGCTGATCGCCGATGACTGTATAGGAAATTGCAGTTTCCTATACAGTCGTCAGCGTGGATGAATTCTCATGTTTCTTAGTTCAGCAATGATCGTCGAACTATCCCGCTCCTCGAACTGATCGCGCCTCGTTTCGAAGCGGGTTCAGAGCTACACGGCCCTCGTCAGAGCACCGTCGATGATGAGGTTGGTACCCGAGATGCGGCTCGCGATAGGGCTAGCCACGAACACGACTCCGGCTGCCACTTCCTCCGCGGTTCCCATTCGACCGGTCGGATTCAAGCTCATGGCCGTCTTGTAAAGTTCGGGCGAGCCGTGTTCGATGCCCTGCCATATGCCGCCTTCGAAATAGGTGTTGCCGGGCGACACCGCGTTGACGCGGACGCCTTTGCCGGCGAGCTGATTGCTCAATCCCTTGGCATAGTGGATCAGTGCAGCCTTGAAGGCGCCGTAAGAGCCGGCGGCGAAATCGACCTCGAACCCGGAGACGCTGGAGACGATGACAATCGACGGCGTCTTCGATTTTTCCAGATAGGGAAGCGCGGCCGCCACCGCATTGACCGTGTGCATCATGTCGATGCGGAATGACTTTTCCCAGGTTTCCGCGGTATCGCCGACCGCCAGTGCGCTGACATTGCATACGAGGATATCGACGCCGCCGAGCTCGGCGGCCGCGCCGTCAACCCATTGCTTGAGGGCGACGGGATCGGCGACATCGGTCGACTTGCCCCAGGCCTTGACGCTCTTCGCCTGCAAGGCCGCAACGACGCTGTCGATCTGCACTTGCTGTCGCGCGCAAATGGCGACGTTGGCGCCCTCGCTAGCGAACATGTCCGCAATCGCACGACCGATTCCCTTACTTCCGCCCGTCACCAGAGCGTTCGTGCCCTTCAATCCCAGATCCATGGTTCACTCCTCGGTTGAGATGCCTGACTGCTCGGCTTGCACGATTGTCATCGGTGCTCTCGCGCGTACCACCCCGCAGCCTTCGTGATCAACCCGCGGTAGCTGTGCGGCATCCGCATAGCAACCAGATCTTTCCGGCGCACAACGTTGGTCGGATAGACGGTGTCGAGATTCGTGGTGTCCACCACCGCCGTCGCCGTCCCTTCGGTATCCGCCGCGATGGCTTCCCGACGCGGAAACTCGAAGGTGTCGGGGCCGAACACGCCGCTGAGGCCTGGATATCCGTTGCCGGGATCGAACACATTCGAGAACGCAAAAAACACGTTGTTCTCGCCGGCGCGAACCCGGAAGTGATGCCAGTGATAGAGATCGGCGCCGGTCGGGATCGGATAGTTCTGCGACACAAGCGATCCCACATGCGGGGTGCTGAAACGTTCCTTAATCGCTGCCGCGCAGACGATGAGATCACACCCCTTCAGCGCAAGGATGCGGCCGGCTTCAGGAAACGATGCATCGTGACCGATCAGAAGGCCGATGCGCCCGACCGACGTGTCGGCCACCACCCAGTCATCGCCGTGACGCGCCCAGGCACGCTCGGATTCCGTCAAGTGGGTCTTGCGGTAAACCGCGACAAGGCCTTCTGGCCCGATCAGGCACGCGCTGTTGTAGATCGCATCGCCGTTACGCTCGGCGATGCCGACGACAAGATACACCTTGAGCTGGGCGGCCAGACGGCAGAGCTGATCGGTCTCCGGCCCCGGAACAGTCTGCGCTCGCGCGCCGGGATTGTTGAGGCCGCTCAGCGCGAGTTCCGGAAACACGACGAGGTCGGCCTTGCCCTCAAGCTCCGCCTGCCGCGCAAGCGAGGTGATGCGCGCGAGATTTGCTTCGACGTCATCACCGGGACTCATCTGCGCGACCGCAACCCGCGACGTCCGCCCCGTCGGCCAGGGCTTGTGGCCGTACAACTTGAAGAAATCGCGAGGATTCCAGCTGAACGTATTGGACAGCAGCCCCGCATAGAGTTCGGGGCGGCGCTGAGAGAACACGGCTTCACCGCCAACACGCCGCGCGCGGGACGCGTCCAGATCCATGTCAGCTAGTGCGAAGCCGTCCCCGCCATCGATCAGGGCCGCAATTGTTCCGTCCGGCGCGATCACGCAACTGCCGCCGCTGAACTGGACGGTGCGTTCAAGTCCCCACCGATTGCTTTCGATCAGATAGCAACCGTTCTCGAACGCCCGGCTGATCCAATACGGAGCCGGTGTGCGCTCAGCGAGCCAGTTCGAGATATGGCAGATCACGTCGGCGCCCTGCAAGGCGACGAGACGCGCGGTCTCCACAAAGTGGATGTCCATGCAGATCAGCAGCGCGATGCGCCCGATCGGCGTGTCTAAGACCTGATGGCCGAGATCGCCTGCCGCCGACCATTTCGGCTCCGCAATATAGGGATGCGTCTTGCGATGCTGGCCAATCACACCTTCGGGTCCGATCAGCACCGCAGAGTTGAAATAGATGCTGTCGCTATCGACCTCCGGCATGCCGACAACAATGTAGCAGTCATGTTTCCGCGCGAGCGCTGCGAAGCGATCCGTGGTCGGCCCCGGGATCGTCTCGACGAACGGTGCGACCTCAGCCCGGTCGAACCAGCAATAGCCCGTGGTGCCCATCTCCGGCGTAACGATGAGCCGGGCGCCCGCTGTCGCCGCCGCTTCGCAGAGTTCGAGCAGCCGCGCGATATTGCGCTCCTTCTCGAACATGGTCGGTTCGAACTGAACCGTGGCAACCTTGTGCACGCGCGACATGATCGGCTTACCCTTTTAGACCAAAAATGATTTCTTGATCGAAGCGCCGAGCGTATATTTCGGATCCACCATGTTGCCGAGCCGGACGCGGCCGGTCTGGGTCAGTAGCATGTAGGCATCGATCTCCTCAAAGCCGTAATCGGCCGTCATCCAACGGCAAAGCTCGCGATAGGCGATGCGCGCAGCATCTTCCATCGGCCGCGCCGAGCCGATCGTCATGATGAAGTCGTTGGTCTCCAGCCGCGGCCAAGCAATGCTCCAGCCCTTGATCAGATCAATCTGGACCGTGGTCACGGTCGGATGCTCGATCGCGACGCCGCAGAGTTCGCCGTCGCCCTGCGCCGCGTGGCAGTCACCGAGATAGAGCAACGCGCCCTTGGTATTGACCGGCAGATAGATCACCGCACCGACACCGACGTCGGGCAGGTCCATGTTGCCGCCGTAATAGTCCGGCACCAGCGACGAAATCGCCTCGATCTCCGGCGAAGTGCCGATGGTGCCGATGAACGGCTCATAGGGCAGCGTGATCTTGTCGTTCCATTTGGTGCCGTTCTCGAGAGTGATCTCGAGCTTCTTGACGCGCTCGGGCAAAGCCGGATTGAGCAACGCGGTCTGGCCGGTGCCGACCAGCCCGCCGAATTCCGGCATGACGACAGTGGTGCCGCGCGGTTGCGGCCCACGCGGCACGATGCTCTCGATATAGACCGCGAGCGTATCGCCCTTCTCGGCTCCGTTGATCCAGATCGGCCCGTTCTGCGGGTTGAGAAAGGGAAAGTTGAGAATCTTCGAGGGGATGTCGGTCTCGTGCTTGATGGCGCCCTCGAACGCATCATGGGTTTCGGCGGAGACCACAGCGCCGGGATCGACCGTCAGCACAGGCCCTACGTAAGGGCCATAGACATAGTGGTACTTGCCCTGATCCTGTTCGGTGATCATGTGATGGGTGCCGGGTTTTCCCTTGGCGACGCCCTTGCTCGCCATGATCGAATTTTCCTGCCAGGCCATCGATTCACTCCTTCGTCTCTGTGTTGTTATGGGCGTGGGTTGGTTTCAGACCGCGAGATGACGGCGCATTTCTGCCTGATCGTCGAGCGCGGCCCGATCGAGGCTTGCGACGATGCGCCCCTTGTCCATCACGTAGCAGCGCTGCGCCATGGCGCGGATCATGTCGAGATTCTGCTCGACCAGGATGATAGTGACGCCGGTGCTGCGGTTGAGTTCGACCATGTTGCGGGCAATGTCCTGAACGATATTCGGCTGAATGCCTTCGGATGGCTCATCGAGCAAAATGAGGTGGGGATCGGCAATCAGCACACGCCCGATGGCGAGTTGCTGCTGCTGGCCACCGGACATGGTGCCGGCACGCTGGCTCCAGCGCTCCGCGAGGATCGGAAAGGCTTCCACAATCCGCCGCCGTCCCTCCTCGGGGATATCGCCCTTGATCGCAGCGCCGACGGCGATGTTTTCGGCCACCGTCAGGCGCGGAAACACGTCGCGCCCCTGTGGCACATAACCCATGCCAAGCCGCGCCCGTTTGTGCGGCGGCAACAGTTCGACGGCCTCGCCGCGATAGACAATCGAACCGCTCATCGCCGGCACGAGGCCAATCAGGCTTTTCATCAGCGTCGATTTGCCGACGCCGTTGCGGCCGATCACAGCGACGATCTCGCTCTCCCACACCTCGATTTCGAGGCCCTGCAACACCGGCTTGCCGCCGTAACCGGCGCGCAAGGCCTGCGTCGAGAGAATGACTTCCTTACGCATGGGCCTGCCCCAGATAGATAGCGGCGACGCGTTCGTCGGCGACGATCTCATCGATCGAGCCTTGCGCGAAGACCTGTCCAAGATGCAGCACCGTGACGCGCTGCGCGACCTGGCGCACGAAGGCCATGTCGTGCTCGATCGCCAACACTGTCATGCCGTCCGCATTCAATCGCTGCACCATCTCGCCCGTCTGATGCGTTTCTTCCGGCGACATGCCCGCAGTCGGCTCGTCGAGCAGCAACAGTTGCGGCTTCAGGCTGATCGCCATGCCGATTTCGAGCCACTGCTTCTGGCCGTGGCTCAGATTCCCGGCGGTCTGCATCTGCTCGGCTTCAAGGTTGAGGAACGTCAGCAACCGATCGATCCCGCGCGCGAGCTCAACGCTGCGATGCGTCCGCTGCAGGGCGATTTCGAGGTTTTGTCGGACGGACAATCCCTTGAATACGCCAGGCACCTGGAATTTGACCGACAGCCCGCGGTGAATGCGCGCGAACGGTTTCAGCGCAGTGATGTTCTCGCCGGCGAACAGAATATCGCCGCTACCGGGATGGTGTTCGCCTAGGATCAACCTGAACAGCGTACTCTTCCCCGCACCGTTCGGACCGATCAGGCAATGGATTTCACCGGCCTCAAGCACGAGATCGACCGAATTGGTGACATGCAAGCCGCCGAAATGTTTATTGAGTCCGCGAAGCTCGAGAAGCGCCATCAGACGTCTCCCTTGCTGCGGCGCGCAACGAGCCGGGAAATCAGATTCATGGCACCGAGCACGAGCCCGTTCGGCGCGATCAGCACGGTCAGGACCAGCAGCACACCCATGAACACCAGCGCGTATTGGCTGCCGTAAATGGTCAGGGCCTGGAAGGCCGCGAGCACCACCAGCGTGCCGATCACGGTCGACGTGAGATCGCTGCGGCCGCCGACCGCGACCCAGATCAACGGCAGCGCGGCCGCGGTCATGCCCATGCTCGACGGCGTGATGTACTGTCCCCACGCCGTGTAAAGCACGCCGGAAATGCCCGCGAGCGCCGCTCCGATCACGAAGGTGATGAGCTGATATTTGCGCACGTCGTAGCCCAGCATCTCCGCGCGCTCCGGATTCTCGCGGATAGCAACGATGACATTGCCAAACGAGGAGTTCATCAGGATGCGCAGGCCGAGATAGACCAGCAGCAGCAATCCCAGCACGGCGTAATAGAGTCCGATATCGGCCAACAACACGATGTCGCCACCGGACCATGGGATCGTTAGCGGCGGCATCGCGCTCATGCCATTAAAGCCGTTGAGGCGCGCCGCGCCGATGCGCCACTCAGGGCCCGCGGTCTGGGCCATAAAGCGCTCCAGCATCAGCGTCACCGCCAGCGTGACAATACCGAGGAAGACGCCGGCGATACGGCCGAAGAACATGAAATAGCCGAGCAGCAACGCAAACAGCGCGGCGATCACGACCGCCAGCACCAGCGCGGCCAAGGTGAACCCATAAGCCGAGCCGAAATTGAGCGTGAGGATGCCGTAGCTATAACCGGCAATGCCAAAAAAAGCGGTCTGCCCGAACGAGAGCGAACCGCCATAGCCCCAGATCACACACAGGCTGAGCGCGATGAACACCCAGACGAAGAAATACACGGTATTGCCGACCGTATAACCGTCGCTGAACAACGGATAGGCGCAGGCAATCGCGAACACGATGGCGAACGTAATCCAGAACGCCGGACCACGACCCACAGTCTGCGGGCCTTCGAGGCGGCGGAGGAAACCAGGCAAACCGTTCACAGCTGCGGATCCTTCAGGTTCGTTCGCGCAGCAGGAAGCCGGAGATGCCTTTCGGCAGGACCCGGACAACGATGATCACGGCGACCAGCAAACCGATCTGGCCAAACAATTGTCCCTGCCAGGAGGTCATCACCGACTTCACCACCGCGAGGATCGCGCCGGCCGGCGCGGTACCGAGGAATACGTCGGCCCCACCAATCACCACGGTGACGAAGGCCTCCATGATGAAGGTGGCGCCCATCGTCGGCACCAGCGTCATGGTGGGCGCGTACAGGCCACCTGCAAGACCGGCGAGCCCGGCACCGCAGGCAAAGGTGAGACTGTAGATCAGGCGGGTATCGACACCGAGAGCCGCGGCCATGTGCGGCACCTGGATGGTGGCGCGGGCAAGCACGCCGAAGCGCGTCCAGTTGAACAGCATATAGAGGCCGCCGAGTACGCCGAGCGCGGAGGCAAACAGCACGAGGCGATAGATGGAATAAGAATACTCGCCAACCTGAAAGCTGCCGAACGGCGTTCCGACGCCGGCCATGGACGAGCCCACCAAGATCAGCGTCCCCTGGGTCGCAATGAGGCTCAGGCCCCAGGTTGCCACGATGGTGTCGAGCGGCCGGTCATAGAGATGGCGGATCACCACGAGTTCGACTAGCGCGCCGACCAACGCGGCGACGATGGCCCCGGCCAAGATCGCCAGCGGCAGCGGCAGGCCGAGATGGACGGTGGAAGCCGTCACATAGGCGCCGCACATGATGAACTCGCCATGGGCGAGATTGATCACGCCCATCATGCCGAAGATCACCGCGAGTCCGCATGCCGACAGCACGAGAAAAGCGAATGCATCGCCGAACTGATAGAGCGCCGAGAATATATGCGTTGCGATGTCCATGAACCAACCGGGATGATGCAAATTCGAAATGCGAGGGAAACTTCAGCTCTTCGAGAACACTGTCCCGGCAGGCAGACGTACCTGCCGGGACGGCGCCGACGCCGATGTCAGGGTTTCGGCGGCGGGTTCGAGGGCGTGTACTGCGCCATAGGATCCTTCTTGGTCAGATCGCAACCGGCATCGCCCAGCCAGTACGGCTTGATGCCCTCCCACACTTTCGGAAACGAGATCGAATGATCGGCCCCGACCTTGGCGAGATAAATGGTGTGCGACATATGCTGGCTCTTCGGGTCGATACAGACCTTGCCCTCCGGCGCATCCATGCAGACATCACCGACCGCGATTACCTTGCGGATATCTTCCCGCTTGGTCGACTTCGCCCGTTCGACCATCTGCTTATAGAGATAGACTGCGAGATAGGAATTCTCGGCTTCCTGGTTCACATAGGGCTCGTTAGGGAACTTGGCCTTGAACTTGGTGTAGAATGCCTTGCTGGCCGGGGTATCGATTTCCTCGATGTAGTTGGTCGTGACGTACATGTCCTTCAGGCTTGGCGGCTTGAAGCGTTTGTGTTCGTAGCCCTGCCCGACGTTGACCGACGAGGCCATCGGCAGATTGACGTTGGCGGATGCCGCCTGCTCGTAATAGGAAGCCTGCGCAGTGCCAACCAGCAGCGTCACCACAAAATCAGGCTTTGCTTTCTGGATATTCTGGATGCTCTGTGAGAACTGGGACACGCCGAGCGGGATGAACTCCTCACCGGCCATCTTGCCGCCGTTCTCCTTGACGATGTTGCGCACCCACTCCGCCGATATCTGGCCGAAATTGTAATCCGCGGCGAGCGTGTAGACGTTCTTGCCGTACTTCTCCATCATGTAGGGAATGAGCGTGGAGAACTGCTGTTCCGGCACCGCACCGGTGACAATCATATGGCCGTCGCAAACGCCGCCTTCGTACTGATTGTTGTAGAATGCGAAGCCGTTGAACTGATCGACGATCGGGCGATAGGCCTCGCGCGAAGCGGACGAGAAGCCAGCGAATACTACGTCGACCTTGTCGCGCTGGAGCACACGCCGCATGAATTCCTGATAGCGTGTGTTGTCGGACTGGGTGTCGTAGGCGACCAGCTCAAGCGGCCGGCCGTCGATACCACCGGCCTTATTGATCTCTTCGGCCGCAAGTTGGATCGCATGCACTTTTCCGATGGTAGCCACCGCGAAATCGCCGGACTGGTCCTCCAGCACCCCGAGCTTGATCGGGGTTTGCGCAAACGCCGCACCTGTCGCGAGAACAAGCGTCCCCGTGAGGGCTACGGCGCGCAGCCCCCGCAACACATTCTTGGTCATGTTGGTGTCTCCTACATCGCTTGCTTGTTGCCGCCTCGCAGCGTGATGCTGGTCGCGCGGCCGGGAATGTCGGGCGCACTTGCCCGCCTGCTCAGAAATTCCTCGCAGTAGAGTTCCAAGTTCTGCCGCGCGCGCATGCTCTCGCGGCGAAGCTGGGAATAGGCGCTCTCTTCATCGAGACCGTCTTGCTGCATCAAGAAGATCACCGCGCGGATCACCGCGCGACGACTACGACGGCGTTCTTCGAGATCCTGAAGGCGGGCATGCATATCGCTACGCAACATGAACTGGTTCACGCCCATGAACAGTGAGGTGTAGACGGCGCCGCCATGGACCGGCTTACGCAAGAAGGAAGTCGCGCCGAGATTGACCAACGCCTTCAGACGGCTCGGCGCCTCGACGCCGACCAGACCGATCACCGGCACCGGCGGCAGGCGTGAGATGGGATTGACCTCAATCGCCACCGCGCCTTCGAGATCGCCGTCAATGAACAGGATATCGCGCTCGGACTGCAGGTTGCCGACATCGATCTGCGCGCGGCCGTCGATGATCTCGGGATATTCGGTCGTCACACCAAGTTTGGCGAGGGTGGACTCGAGTGAGCCCTCTTTTCCACCGCGTCCGATGACGACAAGAGCGCGACCGCCTTTGAAATTCTGCAGCAACCGGGATGTCATGATTGCACCACTCTGAGCACGGGAGAGCGCATTGCACTCGCAAAGCGCGGCGACGACTGAACGAGATAGGGATCTGGCGCGATTGGGCTGCGTGCCTCCAGCAGCACTTCGAACTGCCCATTGAGGGTGGAACGGGCGATCCGCGGTGTCAGCCAGGCGTGATAGGTTTGCGGATCAATGCGCACCTCGCCCTGCGGCGCCAGCAAGCTCTGGCTGGCGACCGCGGCGCGCACGGCGCGTGCATCATCGGTACCCGCCTGCTCCAATGCTGCGGCCAGAAGCTTGACGGCGATGTAGGACGCTTCTGCGTCGGCGGACGATACTGGTCCGCCGGGGAAGGCCTTGGCATAGGCGGCGATGAATGCCGCATTCGCCGGAGATTCCAACGAGGAGAAATAGACGCTGGAGCTCAAGTGCCCGTCGATAGCCTTGTCGCCAATCTCCGCAAGCTCCGGCTCTGACAGCGTGCAGCTGGCCACCGGAATTTCATTGACCTGATCGATACCACGCGCGCGGCAGGCCGCGCGGAAAGCGCGGAAGAAGGCATAGGCGCTCGTACCGATCAGATTGTTGAAGACGAAATCTGGACGCTGCTCAAGGATCGCCGATATCACCTGGTCGAATTCGGTATCGCCCACGGACAGGTAGCGCTCTGCGACCACGGCGCCTCCCCGCGCGGTCAGCGCCTCACGGAAGATGCGGTTGTTCTCCCAGGCCCAGATGTAGTTGGAGCCGACACAGAATGCGCGAGTACCAACCCGCGAGGCGAGATACTCGACCAGTGGCAGCACGTGCTGGTTGGGCGATGCTCCGGTGTAGATCACATTGTCCGAACTCTCGAACCCTTCATAATGCGACGGATACCAGAGCAACCCGTCAAACTTCTCGAAGCAGGGAATGACCTCCTTGCGACTCGAAGACGTATAGCAGCCCAAAACTTGGCGGATGCCGGCGCCAAGCAGCTCGAGGCTAAGCGCGCGGTAACGTTCAAGATCGCCCGACGGGTTCACCACGACGGGCTCCAACGTCACCGCACCGTCTGCCTCGGCATTCTCCTGGAACGCCAGCAACGCGCCGTTCAGCATCGAGCGTGCGACGACGCTGTAGGACCCTGTCGTCGAGAACATTATGCCGATGCGATAGTGCTTCCGCGCCATTAGCCGATCCAAAACAAAAAAAGCGCCCGCCGGCTGTGAAGCCGTGGGCGCCCTCGCCACCAACTGGACACGCTTGAATTTGAAGCGCGGTGTTGGAAATGGTTTGAACTTGTAGCGTTATCGGGCAGCTCTGCCCAACGCTTGCAGTTTAAGCTCCCTTAGAACGACCATACTGTCAAGCACGTTGTTACGGCGAGAGTTGCTTCAATTCATCCCTCGTTGCAGCAAAACTATGCAGGGCGCCGGGAAATTACACTGGTTGCACGAGCGCCAATGACAGTCATTGCGTCAGGATCCATTCAGACGGCAATGCGGAGCATCACCTACCATCCACAGCTATCGAATTAAATCGCAGGTCATACCCAACAGATGTATTATGAACCGGCAAACAAAAAGTATCGACCTTCGAAGACGAGTTGAATGAAAACGCCAGCAATTTGACGACCACCAACGAGGAGACCGCTTGGACCATACACTGCGACATTGCGTGGCTCTTCGTCGATTCTGTATTTAGTCCTATTAGATGAGCGGCATCTGCGAGAGGAGCTCGCTGAGCGCGACCATGGAGCCGCAGGTCAATCAACTTTCGACGCACTCGCGGTAATGCTCAAACACACTTGTAACGCCGCGGGATGAGATCCAGCCATTCAAGCACCAGTTCCCGCCCTGTCGCCATCACAGCAGCTCACGTTTCAACAGTCCACCCAGCCAGTCCGCAAAGACCTGAAACCTTCGAGAGAGATGCTGACGGTGTGGATAGAGCAGTGCCATCGGCATCGGCGCAGCTCGATGATGGGGCATCACCTCGACGAGTTCGCCCGCGTCGAGGTGGCGCTTTACATCGTAGGCCGGGATCTGGATGAGGCCGAAGCTGGCAAGGCAGCAGGCGATATAAACTTCGGCACTGAAGACCTACCCGGGTTTCCAAATTCAAGGTTGGCTTCATTCTACGCAGCAATATCCGGTAGCTACGAAATCGCCTTTCTCTCTCGCCCCAGGCGTCCCAACAGGATCAATCCGGCGAAAATCGCCGCGATCCCGACGACGTGATACCAGGCGAGATGTTCGCCCAGCCACCAGATCGAAAACACTGCCGTACACAGCGGGCTGAGATACAGAAATCCTGCAGCACGCGTCGGTCCGTTGGTGGCTACGCCGTAGATATAGAACACGTTACCAAGCATGGTAGGACCCAATCCGGTATAGGCGATCGCGCCTAGGGCTATGGCCATGTCAGCGTCGGTCCAGGCGAACCATGGACCGCCGCTGGCAACCCATGTGACATAGACCGGCAACGATACGACCAGGAGACCTGCCCAGGCAGTCACCACCGTGAGCGGCAAGGTTTCGATTACGCGCGACCATTCGCGCACACGGATCGAGAACCACGCAAAGAAGATCGCTGCGAGAAGCGACCAGAGATTTCCAAGATTCAGTTGCAGCCCGGTCAGTCGCAGCAGATCGCCCTTGCTGATGATCAGGAGCGTGCCGACAAAAGCCAGAGCGAGCCCACCTTGGCCCATTCGGGCGATCTGCCCCTGCCCCATGATCCAGCCGATCAACACGACCCATACCGGCGTCGTGGCATTGATGAAGCCCACTTCGATGGCTGGGCTTTGATAGGCTCCGCCGATCAGAAGAAACGAAAACAGGCCGACGCCGACAACGCCACCGATCGTCAATTCGCCCAGCCGCGGCCGGATCTCAGGCCAGGCGCGCCGCAGGGACGGCCACGCAATGACCGTGAGAATGACGAGAGCGGGCAGCCAGCGCCAGAACACCAGCGCCGGCAAAGGCGCCGCGTCACGCGCGGCCCGCGCGACCACATGGTTGCTGCCCCAGAGTGCCGCAGTCACTATCAGCGCAAGCGTACCGAGTGATCGCGAGCCGCCGTTCATGCCCGATCGGCGGATGACTGATGACGCCCGCGTTGCGAGACGTGCCATGGCAGGGATAGCCGCTCAGTATAGTCGACGAGAAAGAAGAGGATTGTTCCGACCACGCCCAACAACAGCAACGACACGAACACACGCACCGTATCGAACTGCCCTTGTGCAACAAGTATCTGAAAACCGATCCCCCGGCTGCCGGCCACGAACTCTCCGACGATGGCGCCCACCAGCGCGAACGAGATCGCCACTTTCATGCCCGCGAACAGACTCGGCAAAGCGCAGGGAAAGCGGATTTTTATCAATACGGCCCAAGGCGATGCCTTTGATACCTTGGCCAGCGCCAGCATGTCGGGATCCACCGACCGCAGGCCTAGAACCATATCGATGACGATCGGAAAGATCGCCAGCATTAACGCAATCGCCACCTTGGGCTCAGGACCGGTGCCCATCCAGATAACGAACAGCGGCGCCAGCGCCACTTTCGGGATCGAGTTGAGCGCCACGAGCAGCGTATAAATAGTCCGCTCGAGGAATTTCGAATAGACAATCCCAACCGCCAGCGCGACGCCGATGACGACCGCCAGTACAAAGCCGAGGCATGTCATCCAGAGCGTAAAGCCGAGATGACGCAGGAACAACCCAGGCGTCTCCAGAAACGCGGCAAAGATCGCCGACGGCGCCGGCAGGATCAGCGGCGACGGCTGGAAGACGTAAACCCCGATCTCCCACAGAACAAGAGCTGCGGCCAGCACGACGACGACATCGCGTGTTTCGTTATCGCCCAGAAACAGACGCCTTGCGAAACGCATCATTCCTTGACGATCCCCAACTCGGCGAAGTGGTGACGGATCCGGTGCACATAGGCGGCGAATTCCGGCGTGTCGCGCACTGCAAGCAGGCGTGGCCGCGGGAGGTCGATGGTGATGACATCGACCACCATGCCCGGCGCCTTGCTCATCATGACGACGCGATCTGACAGGAAAACGGCTTCCGCAATCGAATGCGTGATGAACAAGAGCGTCTTGCGCGTATCCTGCCAGATCTGCGCGAGCTCGATGTTGAGATCATCGCGGGTCATGGCATCGAGCGCGCCAAATGGTTCATCCATCAGCAGCAGGTCGGGATCGGCCAGCAGTGCCCGGCAGATCGATGCGCGTTGTCGCATACCACCCGACAGTTCCCACGGAAACCGATGCTCGAAGCCACCGAGGCCAAACCGGTTCAGCAAAGCCACCGCCCGCGCGCGTTCATCGGCGGTCGGTTTGCGGGTGAATTCGATCGACAGCAGGACATTGTCGAGAATGGTGCGCCAGTCCAGCAGGACATCGCGCTGGAACACGACGCCAAGCCGATCCGGCGTGCCGTCGAGCGGTTTGCCGCCAATGTCGATCGTTCCGAAGGTCGTCCCTTCGAGGCCGGCCACCAGCTTCAGCAAGGTGCTCTTGCCGCAGCCGGATGGGCCAACCACGCTGACGAATTCCTGCGGCCGGATATCGAGATCGATATCGACCAGCGCCGCGACCGGCCCGCGCGGGGAGGCATAAGTCTTCCCCACGCGGCCGAGCGCAACATAGGCCGCTGTTTCTGATGAAGCAGGAGGCGCCATGTTACTCAACGAGGCTGTTGGTGTAGTAGTCCGTCGCTTTCCAGCCGGCCGGCAATACGCCCGCGGCCTCCATCGACTTGCCCGCCGCTTCCCAGTCCGCCTGTGCCTGCCAGCCGATCGGCTTGCCCTGCGACGCCGACGTATTGAAGTAATCCAGCGTCAGCTTGATCTGTCCGAGCAGCACCACGGGGTCCAGCTTGGCGTCCGGACGCTCGGCGATCATCGCCTTCACGCCGTCGTCGGGATTCGTACGCAGATGCTGCCAAGCGCGTTGCTGCACCTCGATCAGACGCTTCAACGCCGGTCCCTTGCTGGCGATCACTTCGTCGCGTGCGACCAGGCCGTAGCTCGGGAACGCAATGCCCGCATCAGATGCCAACAGACACTTCGACGGGCGGGTCGCTTCCGCGAGCGGGAGCGCAGAACCGACGGTCGACATCAGACCATCGGATCGCTTGGCAATATAGGTGCCCCACAATGCGGCCGGATCGACAACTTCAACCTTGAGATCGTCACGCGTCATTCCGCCGGATTTCAGATAGACGTCTATGAAGGGCGCCCATGGGCTTGCCGCAAAGACGACGACGCTCTTACCGCGCAAATCGGCGACCTTCTCTATCGGCGACGTCTTGTCGACCAGAATGCAGAGATCGGTCTTGCGCTGGAACGTCGCGATCGAGCGAATAGTGGCGCCCTTGGCTCGCGCTGAGCCAACCAACCCCACCTGAACCTGACCGACATCCGCCTGCCCGGCATTGACCAACTGAATCGTATTGCCAGAGCCGCGACCATCCTGAATATCAACATCGAGCTTGGCTTCCTTGAACCAACCGCGGTTCTGAGCCAGATGCATGGCCGCCTGCACGCCCCACGGCGAGAAATCCAGCCGCACCGACAATTTATCCTGAGCCAGAGCAGGCGAAACACCCGCGCCGGCCGCAGCACCTAGAAGCATCAGGGTCGATAGAAAAAGCCTTCTCATATCCCAATCTCCGGTTTGATTACTCTGTGTCGGCGCCATCCGCTTCTGCCGGCGAATTCTGTGTCAAATAGCTCAGCACCATCTCGACGACGTGCTGGCGTCTCTTGAGCACACGTCGGCGCGCCGCGAGATCGCGGTCGAGCAGCCAGGACAATGTGTGCTGATTGGACAGAAAGAAGTAAGCGAGGCCGGAGATCGACATATAGAGATCGACCGCATCGACATTGGCGCGAAACACACCCTCGGTCTGGCCGCGTTTCAGCAGGATCTGGATCGTGTCGAGCAACCCGCGATAGAGCGGCTTGATGGTGCTCGAACTTTTGAGGTGCTGCGCATAATGGATGTTCTCGATGCTCATCAACCGGATTAGATCCGGCGTCGCAACGAAATGATCGAACGTGCTGCTGACCAGTCGCTTCATGCCTTCGACCGGCGGCAGACCGCGCAGGTCTTCGTCCTGCTGCTTAGTGCGCAAGTCCGTATAGATGCGCTCGAGCACTGCCAGATAGAGCTCGTCCTTGGAGCCGAAATAATGGTAGATCAGGTTCTTGTTGACACCGGATTGTTCGGCGATGCGATCGACGCGCGCGCCGTTAAGCCCGTTGGAGACGAATTCGATCCGTGCCGCGTCCAGGATCTTGGCACGGCTCGCTTCCGGATTGCGGGTGATCTTGCTGGGCGCGGCCACACTAAGCTCCATGGCGCCCTTCCGGTAATGGCGGGGCGTCCCGTGAGGATCGTAGTGCCGCAGTTCCCTCGACGTCCAGCACGCCACGCGGGCCGAATGTCACAGCATAATGCTTTCGCGCGAACTCGGCCGTGATCTTGCCGTCCAGGAAATCCTCGCGCACATCGGAGGGATCACGCAGCAGCGGATTGCCGAAGCCGCCTGCACCGGCCTGCTCGTGGATCAGGAGCGCGCCCTCAGTGACATTCCGCGTGATCTTGCCAGGAATGGCACTACGCTCATTGCCGATCTCGATGTAGTTCTTCGACAAGCCGCCGGGCTCGCCCCCATTGAGACCATAGGGATGAAACTTGACGCGATCGGTGCGCAATTGCAGCAGCGCTTCCGGCGCGAGGATACGATAACTACGGCGAATGCCGACACCGCCGCGATATTGTCCAGCACCACAGCTGTCCGGCACGAACGAGTAATCCTCGATTCGCACCGGATGCTCAGCCTCCATCACTTCGACCGGCATGTTCGAGAGATTTTGCGAGGCATTGGTAACCGCTTCAAGCCCGTCTTTGTCGGGACGACCACCCCAGGCGCCGCAGATCATGTCGACGATGATGAAAGGCCGGCGGTTAGGTCGCAGGCCGCTGATACAAATGACGCTGTTGCCGCCCTCACCTGCGGCTGGCACCTTGTCCGGCACGATCTGCGCAAGTGCTCCGAGCATCGTATCGAACACGCGATACCCCGTCAGCGCACGTGCCGCGCACGGCCCAGGCATGATCGGGTTGAGCACGGAAGCTTCCGGCGCTTTCACTGTAATGCAACGAAAAAGGCCGACATTGTTCGGCACGTCCTTAGCCAGCACGCAGCGTATGCTGAGATAAGTCAGCGAATGTGTGAAACTGAGCGTCGAATTCAACGCTCCTTTCACCTGTGGCGAAGAGCCCGTGTAATCGACCAGCAGCGTACCGTCGCCGTTGACGGTGATTGCAACCTTGATAGGGATCGGCGTATCGGAAAATCCGTCATCATCGATATAGTCGATGAAACTGT
The DNA here is from genome assembly GCF_013359755.1 of Tardiphaga robiniae. GTDB lineage: Bacteria > Pseudomonadota > Alphaproteobacteria > Rhizobiales > Xanthobacteraceae > Tardiphaga > Tardiphaga robiniae. The sequence goes on from NZ_JABMCJ010000063.1 coordinate 74,391, forward strand.
ACGTACCCTTCGGCCAGGTCTTGATCTCCTGCCGGGTCAATCGTTCCGCGTAGTCGAGCAGTTCCTGCATATAGGCGTCGACATCGTCCGCGCCGTAACGCTGCATCAGCTTCTCCAAGCCGCGCTTGCCGACCTGAGCCGCCGCAAATTGCGCCGAAAGATCGCCCCAGACCCGATCCGGAACCCGAACGTTGATCTTGATCAGCGCCTCTAGCGTCGTGTTCAGCACACCGCGGTCATAGAGCTTGAGCGGCGGAATCCGCAGCCCTTCCTGATAGATCTCGGTCGAATCCGACGCGTTGGAGCCGGGCACGCGGCCGCCGACATCGGTGTGATGGCAGATCACCACGGCGAAGGCGCGCCGTTTGCCGCTGTGGAAAATCGGCACGAACATGAAGATATCAGGCAGATGCATGCCGCCGTGATAGGGATCGTTCATGATGACGACGTCGCCGTCGTGCAGATCGCCTTCGTATTTGCCGAGCACGGAGGCCATGGCTTCTGGAATCGCGCCGAGATGCTGGGCGATGGTCTTGGCCTGCGCCACCATCTGGCCGTCGCCGGCACAGATTGCCGCGGAAAAATCCATCACGTCCTTGACGATTTCCGAACGCGCTATGCGCACGACCGTATAGGCCATGTCGTCGGCGATGGAATCCAGGCCGCTCTTGATGACCGCGAAGGTGATCGGATCGACTTTCATACCTCGAACTCCAGCACAATGCAGCCGATCGCATCCTTGTGCACCCGAGCATCGGGCGGCACGATGATGGTGGCGTCGAATTCCTCGATGATCAGAGGTCCCTGCCGTGGCGACATTCCGACCGCGCCGCGATCGACGATCTCGACCGCGACAGCGGCCTCGCCACGCGCGAAGGAAACGTCGCGGGTTCCGGAACGCGATGCGCCCTGCCGCGCGGCGATCTTCATGGCCGCAAAATCCAGGCGGTTCTCGCGCAGGCCGCGCCCGGCCACGCGCACTTTCATCAGTTCGATCGGCGTGGCATCACGATAGCCATAGGTCTTGAAATACTCGGCGATGAACCGCTCACGGATTTGATCGAAATCTTCGCCCTCGAACGGCACCGTGAGTTCGGTGGCCTGACCTTCATGGCGCAAATCGGCTTCCCACAGAAACATCGTGCGTTCGGCCTGATAGCCATCGCCGGCGAGTTGCCCCGCCACTTGCTGTTGCAGCTCGGCCTTGATCGCCTTGAGGTCGCTGACCTGCATCCCGTCGAGATATAGGCTGACGGTTTTCAGTGCGGTATGCTCAATATCGGAAGCCAGCATGCCCAGTGCGCTGAAAATTCCCGACATCGGCGGCACCACGACGCGCGGAATGCCCAACTGACGCGCGAGATCCGGCGCATGCACGCCCCCGTTGCCGCCAAATGCCATCAACGTGAGATCGCGCGGATCGCGACCACGCTCGACGGTGACGGCGCGCACGGCACGCGCCATCGCCGCATTGGCGACGGCACGAATGCCATGTGCGGCGTCCAGTAGAGTGAGGTCGAGCGGGTCGCCGACATGGGTACGGATGGCAGTCTCGCTTAGCTTGCGATCGATATTGAGATTGCCGCCAGCCAGCGACGTGGCGTTGATGAAACCGAGCACAACATTGGCATCTGTCACTGTCGGCTTTGTGTTGCCGAGCCCATAGCAGGCCGGGCCCGGAACGGCACCTGCGGATTGCGGGCCGACGACCAGCAGGCCACCTTTGTCGATGCCGGCAATGGAGCCGCCGCCGGCGCCAACCTCGGCGATATCGATAGCCGGCACTTTGAGCATATAGCCGCCGGCCTTGATGAACCGGCTCGACGTCGAAATTCCATCGCGGAATTCGTATTCCGACGTCATGGTCGGGCGGCCATCCTCGATAATGACCGCCTTGGCCGTGGTGCCGCCCATGTCGAACACGATGACGTCGCGATCGTCACGCGCGATGCCGAGCCGTGCCGCGCCGATGACACCGCCCGCAGGACCGGACGCCACCACCAGCACCGGCTTCTCGCAGGTCACATTGGCAGCCAGCATGCCGCCATTCGAGGTCATGACCAGAATGGGCGCAGCCACGCCGATCGAGCGCAGACCCGATTCAAGCTTCTGCAGATAAGTGCGCATGGCCGACAACAGATATGCATTCACCACCGTCGTGCTGGTCCGCTCATATTCCTTCATCTCGGGCAGCACCGCGCAGGATGTCGTCACCAGCAATTGCGGGAAATTGGCCCGCAAAATCGCTTCGGCCTGCAATTCATGCGCCGGATTACGATAGCTGTTGATGAATGCGATAGCGACGGCCTCGATATCCTCGGCGAGTAGCGCCTCTCCGGCCGCGATGACGCTTGCTTCGGAGAGCGGCTCGACCGTCGTTCCGTCCGCCGCCATGCGTTCGGTCACTTCCATACGATACCGGCGCGGCACCAATGGCTGCGGCTTCACCCATGTCAGGTCGAACATGTCGGGCATCCGGATGCGCCCGATCTCCAGCACGTCCCGGAAGCCGCGCGTCGTGATCAGTCCAGTCTTGGCGCCCGACCGTTGCAGGATGGTATTCGATCCGACGGTGGTGCCGTGCAGCACTTCGGCCACAGCCGAAGGCGCAATCGATAGCTCCGCCAGCAGGCTTCCGACGCCGTCAACAACCGCCCGACTCGGATCGGCAGGCGTCGACGACACCTTGCTCTGATGGATCAGGCCAGACTCAAGGAACAATGCGATGTCGGTGAATGTCCCACCGATATCGACCGCAACCCGGATTTTTCCGCCTGACGCCATAGCCACTACCGCCCACCCGTCATTACTAACTAGTTAGTCAATAATCTTGACTAGAGGATGCAGAGTGTCAAGCTGCTGTTTTCGGCGCCTAGCGCTCGAAAAACAGGCTAAAGGCTCACTTTTGATCATGTGGGATTGGCTGGCGACGCACGACCAAGCGTAGGGTCGGGGTTCGGCTTCTTGATAGCTACGCTAACGTTCGCTGATGCGTCAGTCGGTTTATTGGATGAATATTTGACCGACTGAAAGGCAGTAGCCAATAAGGCGAAGGCTATTTCTTCACTTTCCCCTTCTTCCTTGCAGCCTTCAGGGCATCGGCTTGCGCGCGGAACGCTTCAGCCAGATTCCGCATCCGTTCAGCGTGCTCGGTGTCTTCCGAGCGATGAGCTACGGCCTCGGCTTTCTCGGCCTGCTTCCTCAGCGACTTCGTTGGTTTCATGCCGATGTTATACCGCAACGCGGGAAGTTGTTCCACGCTTCCACGCTCCCTCCAGACAGCGTAGGATCCGAGTCCGACACTTACCGGGCGAATGCAGAGAACTGCGCGGAGATGGCTGCTGCATCCGATAGCGAGCCAGCCAGGAATCGTTTCAAGCGCATGGAAGCTGCATGGCTCGCGTTGGCCGAGGAAGAGGACTGGCTCGACGGCGAGACACCGCTGGAGAAGTCACCAGTTAATCGACAGTAACACTCCGCGAGCGGCGCCGGAGTTTATGATGCTGGCACCCTTCCGGGCAATCACAATGGCGCGACCGATGCATCTGCAGGTGCTGTGCGCTGTCGGGGCTTCTGGCCATATGTCCGTCTTTCAAGCCCGTTATTGATTTCCTCTATGCAGGCCTCAAGGGCACGCTCCCGCGTCAAATGTTTGGCGTCGCCAACCACTTTTGGGGCGTCCTCCGTCTTGGGATATATGATCCAGCACCTATCCCGGGTCGGTCTTCTTGAACGCCGTAATCAATGCCCCGGTGCTTCACGATCGAGTCGAGTCCTTAATTGCGGCCAAACATACCACGGTGGCAGGACCGGCGCGACCAAGCCGCAAACGGGGAACCCTTTTATCGGCCTCCCAAAAAGAGCGAAGGAACCGCGTTGATCTGGCGCAGAATGGAGGCTGCACCTTAACCTCTCGCTCCTGTCTTCGTATTTGGATCAACGATGCAGCAAGAGGTGACGTTTTGACTTATGCCGATCAGATCGAAATAGCGATTGCAGATCAGGACATCGACAGGTTGATAAAATTTGCATACGGCGACACATGCAGGTGCACTACCGTCAAAGGTGAACCGATGTGCGTCTGCAAGATGTTGGCGACAGCACTTCACTCCAAAGTTGTTCCGCGCTCACTTTTCGAAAACAGGATTGAGCGAGTTACCTCGATCTAACGGTCGATAGATTTCCGGCTCGAGTTAACGCAGGATGACAGCGACCGAATCTTGCCCCCAGAAGCCTCGCTTCGGTCGGCCCGGCGGTAGAGCGACCTACTCGCCGGGCCTTTAGAGAACAATGTGCCCTAACGTTGCTGTTCGAGCAGCCGGACAGCATCCTCCAGCATCGATGTGCCGGTCAGGCCCGACGCGCATTGCCCCAAGGCGGCGTAGGCAGGATGCACGAGTCCGCCGATCCGAACATGAGCGCCTGGTGCAGGCAGGCGCTGGCATGACGCCAACATGAACAGCGAAATGGATCAGTCCGCGAAGCCGGTCACGAAGATGAAGAAGTCGAAGACAATGTGAGAGCCATGGTGATCCGCGAGGGGCGCCTTTCGCAGTTCACGTTTGACTTCTACTGCACGCCAGCAAGAAATCCAGAGCCGACATAGCATCCAAGTATCGCAGTTTGACGCGGCTATTAACTCCAACCACCTCGTCGACTAACGTTTGATCCGGCACGCGCATGAAGCCCATTGACCAGTTCGGAAATAGCCGATCCCCAAATCCAAGGCCTCGTTGAAGCAAGCTGACATCGCGGTGCCGTGGTTCGACGCTGATACGATCGTATACCCCGATAACATCCTCCGGCTCTCCCTCAAGCACCTGAAGAAAGTCACCGTCCGAATGCACAAGCATGCCTGTGACGTGGGCCGCATTATTGCGAGCCCTCGCCTTCTGCAGTAGCTCGGAAAGATCACCGGAAGAAAATGCTTGATTTGCAGTGCTGAGGTATAAGATTCGAAACATGGCTTGCTCCAACATCCGTTAACGCCGGATACTGGAGAGAGTTCACTTAGCTTGCCTTCAAACCTGCTGCCCTCCAATATGACCTCCCGAAAGAAGGAAGCCCCAGCGACGTTTTCGCCTCAACAGAGTGACGCATAAACCATCACCGCGCCACCATGACGATTTGCGTGACCCCAGTGTGCTCGCTTAAAAGCAAGTCAGTGCCGCGCGCGAAGCTCGAAGACGGCTTTGCAGAGATCATCAAGACCTTGCAGCCCGCGGAAGGGCTCTTCGATCTGGCCAAGGCAATGCTATGTGATGCTTGGGACATGCGGCTGGCCGCTGCCAGAAACGAGAAGAGTGCGCTTCAAAAGCAATTTACGGATGTCGAACGGCAGATCGGAAATCTCTTGGATCGCGTCGTCGATGCCTCCAGCCCATCGGTCGTGAGCGCTTACGAGACCCGGATCGAAAAGCTCGAACGCGAAAAGATCGTTCTCGCCGAACGGGTTGCCAGAACGGTGCCGCCCAAGGGGCGGCTGGAGGATTGTATCGAACTGGCCCTGAGATTTCTGGCAAACCCTTGGTACATCTACGAAAACGGCGACTACGTGATGCGTCAGACCGTACTGAGACTGGCCTTTCAAACACCTCTAAGATACGGCAAAAACGGGGTGTATCGAACTCCCGAATTTTCGTTCCCTTTCAGGTACTTGGCAGAAACTTTCGGTGAAAAATGCGAAATGGTGCCGGTTGAGAGGATTGAACTCCCGACCTTCGGTTTACAAAATCAATCCTCGACCTTGTCGAGATCTTTCTAATGTCGCAATAAATACAGTCACATACTGACCTTTTAAAACTGATGAGACCGAAGGCTGGGCTCCTGTTTTTGGTCCTTGTCGCTTCGTTTTCGTAGTCCGTTAAGAGCATCAGCGTGATCCGAGCGCATGCTGCGTATCGATACGAACACGATGATTTATCTTCTCTTTCGTTCGCGCCGCTTGATCCTGATCCTGGTCCTGTTTTTGAGACTTGTTGGAAACGGACCTAAGCACCGACCGAGACATCGACCATGTCGTTGTGCATGATCGTCTGAGGCCCGCGATTGTCCCACTTGATGACGACACCGCTCCAGGTGCTCTCAGCGACGGTGCCGGCGTCGGCTCGGTCGTTCTTCCAATGGACGCGATCACCAACTCTCAAATTTCTCGATTCATCGCCAGTCATCGACGCGGCCTTTCAGTGAACGTCATTCACGCTTTTTCCGAAAGGGCACCACATGCCCCGGCCCCGGCCGTTGTGGCAGCACTGCCCGTTTAGGCTTCGGCGGATCGTCGGGAAAGAACCGCTTCCAGCGATAGGCAGCGTATCCGTAGAAGTAGTCCCACCAAGTTTCGGTAACGCTGGCGTCGCCCCAAGGCATGGGGTCCGGCTCCCCCCGTCGTCATCTTCAGGGATCGCGATCGGGATCGGTATTGCCGGGCTCGTCCACATGATGCCACCAGGGCCCATGCGCGTATACTCGCACTCGTCGGGCTCGGTGCATTCATCAACGATGTCGATGAGCTGAACGATATTGTCGGCAGAGAAGACCCCGACGAGATCGTGGGTCTCGATTATTCGAACGAGATAGGTTGGCATGCCATCTTACCGGCCCCGGTAAGGTCTCCCGTATAGTAGGAATAGCATGCAAGATCGCGCGGGTCACCCCGGCGCAGATGGAGTGAGACTGATGGGTGACAAAGACGATCAAAACAGTCGGCCAGATGACACAGCATTGAAATGGGAGATTTCTGTAGCAGAATTGTGGTGGGTAGCGGCGGGGTCCGCGCTCGGAACGATAATGTCGATCACCAGCTATTTTCTGATTTCGACAGAAGAACATCTTCGCAACGCGGAGCAGCTCAGAGCAAACCCAAACAGTACCAATCCTTGGCTCCAAGAATGGGAATCAAGCCGAATGTTCAGCCTGGGATTCGCTGCAATCTTGTTCGTTGGCTGCGTCTGGTCGATCCTGGCGATTGGGAAGGCCCAGCGAGGCGACCATGCCGCAAAAGACGATAGTGGAAGCGGATAGGGTTGCTCGTTTATGGAATAGGAGGGATCACGCCGGCGATCTGATTCCGACGAAGGCTGCGACTGCTATTGCTGCCCAAAACGCACTCCCAACGGTCGTCTCGGTCCGTTCAGATCGACCTCGCAGCCCGACGAGTTTGAGCACATTTCGTCCCGTCGATCGGATGATGATGTCTAGAACGATGTGAATTAGAATTCCTACGACTTGATCCATTCGACCGACGGCCTCTCTTGACGCTACGGCCAGAATAGATGTCGCCGTGATACCCGCAAGCTAGGTACTGCACTCCCGAATACGAAGGTTGGCGTGGCTTATTTACTCGGAATTTTGATCTTTATGATGCCGATAGCCGTACTCATCGGCTTTGGATCGAAGCAAGTTGCGGCGCGTTCGCCACGGGGCTGGACCTGGCTGAAAATTGCGTGTCAGTCCATCCTGCTGAGTGCCTGCTTGATCGGCTTCATCGTAGCCCTAGATGTGTTTCGGAGTGGCCAGGATATGATGGGGCTTACTCTGCTCTTTTTGCCCATCACGGGGATGGGTGTCTTGATTTGCGCCGGGGCGATGGTTGGGAATCTTGTTGGAATGCCTCCGCGCTCCTGACCAAGCGGCGAGGTAACTCAAGGAACGCCTGTCCTGTCGCTACGCGCTTCTAGCTACGTTAAGCATTCCGTTGCTCTTGGTTGCTGCATTCGTTGTCAATTTTGCGTTCGTGTAGTCAGATCCAACTGGCTTTGCATTCACGGCCGGGAAATCGATTCGAATCATGCCAGTGCGCTCGCCCGTCTCGTTGGTCAACGTCGCTCGTCTCGCAATTATGTGGGTCGGCTTCGGCTGGCCTGTATTGGGGTTGGCGATCGGACTTGAGAAAGGAATTGAGTTGGTTTGGGTGGCCATCGGCACTGTGTTCATGGGGGCAATCTTTGGACTGCCCGCTCTACTACTTGGCCTCGCTCTACCTGCATACAAACACCGAATTTTTATTATTCCGATCAGTCTCTTTGCGATCTTCTGGGCCCTTTCGAGACAGTCTGCCACCTATCAGGGGCTCACTCTGCCTCCATTCATGTTCCTTTGGATTGTTACATTCACGGCAATCTCGCTCCTCCCCCAGCAACGCTCTAATGCTGCGTCTGAGCAGAACTGGAAAAGCGGCTGGCGCCGGCAGGATGTTGCCGATGACAAGTAGGCGCAGTAAAGCCAAATCCCTCGCCGCTTGCACCTTGATCATTGCTGTTGCCGTTATCGGCTACACTTTATTTCGCGACCCATTGCCGTTTCCGCGTCGCTTCGTTCAAACCTGCGACACTGCCATTGCTGACCGGTTAAAGGACCCAGTAAGTTATGAGCGAACCGGCGTGCAAGGTTCTGTAAGAGCACTCAGCCATGAAGAGTTTTTTGCCGATCCGCGTCGGGCCGTCGCTCCTGAGCATCGCAGGGGACTCATTGGATCAAACCAGCCCGTCCGGTATGAAGCACTGATCACATACCAGGCTTTGGATGCCGTGGGCGCTGTCATTCAAGAACAGGCGAATTGCACCTTTAACTCGCTAAGCGGGGGCGACGCGCCAAACAAGACCGGCGGAGTCTTGATTGACGGCGAGTATAACTTAGACTGGGTCAAACGGCAGCATCCCAATTCCAGAGAGATGTTCTTTCGCATACTCAAAAATTCGTAGCAAATATCCGGCCGGGTGCCGCGCTCCTTGTCCGATGATCGACAATTGCTCCGCCTGACGTGGTGTTAATTCGAATGGAAGTAAGGACCGGAGTATGGGATTTCGTGCAAAGTTAGATTTGAATCTTAGGCCTTGGCCTTAGGTCGCACTGGCCGCTCTATTAGGCGCCTTGGGCGGCCCCATCATTCCCGCATTTAGGTACGGCTCCCTCGTCGCCATCGTCGCTGCCGCTGTCTTGGGAGCAGCTATTCTTTCTGTTGTGGCCTGGTGGGTTTTGCGCCAACACGGGCTGCCTATCAGCGCGAATGTTCAAGACATGGTCGACGCCCGACAGCGCGAATCTTCACCGTCAGCCCCGCGCGATCATGGGCAAGGATGACGCCCGCCCCGCCATCCACTAAAACGGTGGGATACAGAAACAGACGGTAGGAGGCCGAGAAGCGCCCTGCTATTATCCTTCAACAGCTAACCTCGCTGGCAGCACGAAGATGACGATGCAGCGGGAGCCAAATATTGTAACAGGTGTAAAAGCCATGGAGGGGCTTTTTGGCTGCTTGGGGATGGCGCTCTTTGCGGTGCTGTTCTTTTCAGCGACCTATTCGGTCTGGCATGTCGTGGTGCTCGATCCAAGGAAGCGTGTCCCGGCATATCTGCAGGTATCGAAGGTTCTCTACGTCAAGGAGGGGAGTTGGGGCTTTGGTCCCGGCGGGAACGAGACAGGTCTCCTCGTTTATGAACTTCCCGCTGATGTCGCTGCGACGATCGCCAGCAAGGGGCTGCCGTTCCTCACCGACCATGACAATGCGCTGAAAGCGCGCCAGCAACTGGTTCCGAATTTCGATTGGTACCCGACGCCCGTCGTGCCCAACTCCGGATGGAAAGGCGACGGCCGCAGGCCCGCTTCGATAAATTTGTTCCTCAACCGATACGGCTTTGGACTAGATTTCGATCAACGCTTCATCGCGATGGCCGATCAGGCCAAGAACGCGCCCGGCAACTTCTATAGCTACGGCTCCGGCGGCCGATTGCTGGTCGTGTCGCCAGCGCTTCGCAAGGTGATCTTCGCCTATTCGGGATAGTCTCCGTGGCGCCCTCCCCGCCATCGGGGAAAATGGAATATGGTCTTTACTGAATTCAGTGGCTTACTTGGAATCTGCGAGTGGCGATGACGAACCCGCGAATAGCCTTAACGTGTTTAATTCTCGTGGTTTTGATGGCCGCCTTTTTCGTGGCAGATGCGTACAATGACTGCCGACAGCAGCATGGGCCGAACTATAAGTGCTTCCCCGGCGGCCGGCACCTTGTTCGATAACAAGCTGGATAAGCTCGTGAATATGCTCGGCGTTCGTATACTACTTCTGACCACCGGATCGGTTGTAGCCCTTTGCGCTCTTGGATCATTGGCTTACGTGACGATGCGCGCGGCTAACCCTATCCTCCTTTGGCTTTTCGTGATTACTGCTCCACCGCTCCTTATGCTTGGTCTTGGCTTCCTTAAAGCCGCCAGAGCGCTTTACCGAAAACGACCGAGTCAGTGAGAACAGAATGCAGGGACCAGTGCGCTCCTGGGATAGGATGGAAAACAATGCGCGCATCGGCGGTCATCGCTACTCTCTCCGGGCTCGCGACGCTATGGTCTGGCTATTGCCTGTTCGTCACTTCGACCGGCCTCGACAAAGCGGCTCGCATACGTGCATCTCCTAACGGAGATGTCGTTTGGCTCGAACGTTGGGAGGCTAACCGCGAAGCGAGCCTCATCTGCGGAATTGTCTTCTTCCTGATCTTCGTTTGGGCCTTTGCCGTGCTTTACAAGGGGCAGCGCGACGAGATCCACCCCTCCCGCACTCCCGAATAACGATCAGTTAGGAGCGCGCTCAACAACTTCGACGATCGCGTGAGGAAGGACCTGAGGCGTGGCCTTTGTCCAACGGATAGCCTCTGCGGGGTTTGCTGTCATCAGATCGAAGTGCCAAACCAGTGGCTCCTTGCCCGATGGCATTGGTGTGGTGACGCGAACCGTGGTCGTCTGCATTCCAGTCTCCGAATCTGTTGATACGCAGACTTTAGCGTTGCATTTGCGAATCAGGAATACGTCCATGGCCCTCCCCGCCACCGGTAAATGGAATATGGCCTTCCGAACTCAGTGGCTTACTTTCAATCTGCGAGGGGAGATGACGAATCCCCGAATAGCCATAGCGTGTTTAATTCTCGTGGTTCTGATGGCAGCCTTCTTCGTGGCCGATATGCACACCTCATGCAAACAAGAGCATGGGCCGGACTACAAGTGCTATCCGAGTGGCCGACGGATGGTGCGGTAGTCGCTGCCAAGTGGCCTGTTCTGAATCTGCGAGTGGCGTCTATCGCCGCGCGGCCTGTCGCCGCGTCCGCTCAATCCCGCTATTGATCTCGCCATGGCATGCTTCGACGGCGAGCTCACGCGAGCGAAACTTGACCGGCCCCTGCACCGTGCGATTGCCAGGATAGATATTCCAGCGCCAAAGACCGGGCTGCACCTCTTGAACGTCATACTCGATCGTTCGGTGTTTCACTGGGCGCACTCCCCATTCCCGGCGGGAGCATATCACAATTAGCGTGGCCTAAATTGAAATTGCGAGTGGCCTATTTCGGCCAGTACCAATTGAGGCGGCCAGTCAAATACTATCTACTGCCCAATAAAACAGTAGAAGAACCAAAACCACAAACGTTGTAATCAGCCCGGCTATGCCGAACGAGAGAAGGACTCGGTAGAGCCTGTCTTCCATTGTGCTGCAACGCCAATTCGCGCCTATTGTTCCGCTTGCCCATCCCGACGCTCGTCGAAATCGTCGCGCCGATCTTATGGCTCCTGCCACGACGTGCTGTCAGTACTCGCAGGTGAGCAAGTCAAGGCTGACGATGGCCACTAGCAAGGCGAAGGTACCAAGAACGGTCGGAAGATGGAATTTCATGCAGATCCGAAGACTGGCGTGATCATCTCTGAGAAGCTGGATCACTAGACCCGTCAAGGGTGAAAAGTGAGCTACTTCTTCACCTTCCCTTTTTTCTTTTCGGCTTTCAGTGCCTCGGCTTGAGCGCGGAACGCTTCAGCCAGATTCCGCATCCGTTCAGCGTGCTCGGTGTCTTCCGAGCGATGAGCTACGGCCTCGGCTTTCTCAGCCTGCTTCCTCAGCGACTTCGTTGGTTTCATGCCGACATTATGCCCCCGCGCGGGCGGTTGTTCCAGCCCGATGGCGCCTCACAAAGTAATCCAGAACGTAAAGCCGGACCTGAGCAGCCCTATTTGGATGCAGCCCAGCCGAAATAATCTCCAAGACGACTTCGTTTGCAGTCTTGCCACGACTGTCAGCGATATCCGTTAGTGCAACCCAGAATGGCTCCTCAATAGAAAGGCTGGTGTTCAGCCCGCCTACTCTGAATCGGTATGTGACCATCGCCCATCATAGCAAGGCGGTGACAAAGCTGCACTGTACAACCTTTCGATGCGGCTGTTGGTCTCAAGGCTTCCCAACCCGGGTCCGCGATCCGGAAAGTATCTGCAGCGCATGCTCTAAATACTCGACCATGATAACGTGGTCGCGCCGTCGACCCGACTGCATAAGGGCTACAGGTCACCATCGCTGGCGCCGAGCAAGTTTACAGAGAAGACAGGACCGGTCATCCCAGTCGCCCTCTCGGGCTTTGTGAGCTACTGGACGGTGACGCGCGCGATACCGCCCACGATTGTGTCGGCTGTTGCGAGAACTGTTCCTAGGTGAGCGGCATAAGCCTATGGCTTTAAAGCCCCAGCACGGTTTTGCTTTAATGCCGTGACTGCTGCATCCAGCTTTTTACGAGAGTTTCCGATCTCGCGAAGTAGTTGGCCCGCCTCCTCTAGCGAGAGACCATGTTTGAAGGCCAAGAAGTCGACGGTGTATCCGGAGTCAGAGGCGGTCTCCACGATCTCGTTGCGGGCCAAAGCTGCTGGCTTGGAGCGCAATCGACTAGCAAACCGCGTTGCGTCCGCTTGCCGAGCAAAAGATCCCGCCATTAATTTAGTTTTACCGGTCGACCAACGGGCTTCGATCGCAAACCGATCGTCAGCCAGTCGGCGAATTGAGTATTCAGGATCCCCAACACCCATGCACGCCCCCACCAGTCCGAGAGTACAGTTTTAAGCCACGTCGTCCGACCAGCGGGCGACCTTGCAGATGTCTAATCTCGGCTGGCTACCCGTACAGGAAAACCCTCCACCGTTCTGTGACATACTTCACACGTATGCGCGTGCTTTCAATGACGATGGCGGCGATGACGGTTGTAGCACTCATTGCGACCGCGGTATTCTTGCTGTCAGTGGCCTGGCTCTAGGCATCACAAGAGCAGTAAGGGCAAGCCCAGCACCAGCAGGAAAATGACGAGGACGCCAAGTCCTAGATTATCGTCGCCCTTTACTTCTCTTGAAGCCGTCGGTTCGACCGTCGACATTCTTCAGCCTGACAATAAGCCAGCCACTTATCGACGAGCCATCCAATGCCCCTCTGCTGGCGCCTTAGTGAGATTTGATTTCCACCCATCACCATCGTTATGGCCTCTCTACGAGGCCGCTTGAAGCGTGCGCGCTTCGAGAGCTTCCATGTATTGAGCAATGGCTCTGTTTGAGAGTAGCAAGCGGCTCCTTACTCCCTGCCGGATCATGGTTTCAACCGAGTGGAGTAGAGTGTGCGAGCAGAACTCTGCGTCCTCGATCTCGCCTGCCCGTTCCAGATAATCCCATGCAATCTGAATCGCCTCTTCGATGAGGACAGCGATGTGAACCAGTTGGCCAGGATTACTTCTCATGCCTATTCAAACGGCACGAATGGGTTTCGTTCCCCACAAACGGGGAACACACGATGAAACCAGAGGTTACGAACATATAAATGAAAGGACAGACCATGAGCGACGAGAAAACAAACCCGCCAAGCGATGACGACCGCCACAAGCAGGACTGGGGTAAGCAATCACAGAGTAACGAGCCCTGGAAACAGAACGCTCAGAAAACCACCGACCCAAGCCTGCCGGATACGCCAAAGCCGGACTTGGAGAAGTGGAAAGACACCAACACCCACTGACCAATAAAGCCCGCCGCACCGGAGGACTCCAATGCGACGGGCCTTCGAAGCCGCGTTGGGGTGCGGCCTCATAGATTGAATGTGAAGTTACCGGAAACGTTCCGGGTGCGACCAGCGACCTTCCATGCCGCCGGAGAGACGATCGTGGTTTTCTTTCACGATCGCTCTGAGGTCAGCGCAGACGGCTGATTGGGATGACCCGGCCGCAAGATCAAGGAACGCCTGACCGAAGGCTTTCGTCTTTTCACGGACCATCAGATCAGCTTCATCCCATGCGGCCGATCCCCCAAGCATAAAAACTTGCATACGTAATGCGACGACCCGGCTCGCTTCGAAGCCGAGAAGGGAAGCTTCGGTCATTGCGACGAGAGTAGATGCAAACATGATGGCTCCAATGGCGATAGCTCCCGCTCTAAACGGACGGGATCACGTTGGAACACCGCCTATCGAGCATCGTTCCCCGGCAGGGGCGTAAGTTGCCCCGCGGCTGAAACGTCGCGCGCCGCATTCAGCGCTGTAACGGTGATCTCTCGAAGCTGATCCCGCGGAAAGTTCAGCCGAAGCATGGCTTGGAAGCCGAGTTCGTAGTTTCCAAGAAGCTCCTGCTCAAGCACATGCGCGATTGCTTCCATCTGAGTGTCGGAAGATGTCGGATCTGGAACGACGCTTACCGGCAACGCTTTGATGATATGGCCTGCGGCGAGGACCGTCTCAGCCATCAAGACACCTATTTGAACGTTCAGCGCGCCTAGTTTCAGCAAGCCGTCGACAATTTCGCGTGCGGGATCGTAATTCATCTGTCTACCAATGGCGCGTCCCGTATGACCTTTGCCAAAATGTCCAATGGTCGGCCGGGCTTGCGGCCCTCGTCGATCGCTGAGCTGACTCGGTCGGCGGCGTCCTTGACGCCATCGATGACGACATTTTCAAATCTTCGGCTCGCTCAGCAGCCGGGGGGGGGGGCGTTTCGTCAGTCATTTCGTGATCACCTCGCTGCAATGGTGATCTGGCGCGGCAATTCAGTATAATCCAGCCGCCTTTAACTCCTGTTGATTTCCGTCAAATGCTTGATCTGTTTCTCAAGTGTTCCCTGATTTTCAAGTAGTCGTTTCGTGACAAGACGCAGGAAGAAAAAGCCAAACGTTGGATTCTGAAAATAAAGTTGCTCGACTTGCGCATAGCTGACCACGAGCATCTCGCCGGCCTCGGTGCATTTGAAAGTCTGGCTTCGCGCATTGCAGGGAGACACCAACCCGAGCTCACCGACGATGTCGCCAGGCCGGATATTGAGGCCCAACTCCACAAGGCGATAGTTTCCACTCATCACAAAAAATATGGCGTCCGCGATATCTCCCTTTGCAAAGATCGTCGCACCGCTAGTGTAATGATGCGACGTGGTGAACGACTTGATCCATTCCATTGACAGATCGCCCTCCGACGCCACCTTCACCTTCGTGATAAGCCGCATCATCTGAAGAAGCCGGAAGGAGTTGAGCGGCAATAGCACGGAATGCAGCAACAGTTGTGGATACGATGACGTCAAGATTCCATAAGCAATGAAAATACAGTTGGCGACAATGCCCACGGCGCGTAGCGGGATCATGTTCCGCATCGAATAGGTTGTGATCGTGAGCGCCGCGGCGAGGTAACCGAAAGCATCCCCGCTCGTCATAAATCCGTATAGGTGATCGGTTGCCGTCGATCCGCTAACCGAAAGAATTTCAGAGATTGATGACATTTGTCCGCCCTGATTTCGCGGCTGACGGCTAGATCGTCAGAATGAAAGAGGCCACCGACTTAGGACCGCGCCGCTGGATTCGCCCACCAAGCGGCAGTTGGATCAATACCACGCGGAGCTACTGGAACGACTTTCACGGCTCGATGAAACAATCGCCGGTCTCATCCCTTTAGAAACTATGGGCGGGAGCGGTGGCCGCTGACGTCCAGTCGGCGTAAGAGCGCAACCGCGGAATCGCCTTGCAGAAACTCACCACGCATACCGCACCACGCCCTTGCCGGCGTAGCTGCGCGTGACATCCGAGAACTCGCCTTCAAAGGTGCCGGCGACCGCCCATCCGTTCGTCCACTTCATCTCCGCGGATGCGGTCGTCAACGCAGCATCGCGCGCCTGCGTCGCGCCGTTCACGACGAAGCTCGCACCGGGCAGCGTCTGGAACGTCGCCGAAGCGAAACGGTCGGCGTTGAAATCGTGCGCCCATGCGACGCGGCCGCGCAGCGTCAAGATCGCATCCGTCACGGCAAACGACTTGTCGGTGCGGAAGCCGAATTCGCTGCGGGTGCTGATCACCGTCTTGCTGGCATAGGCCAGTGCGAAGGTGTTGGCGCCGCCGCCGGCGGTCTCTGCATAGGGCGGCAGATCGAGTGCTATGACCTGCGCCGCGGCATAAGGCGTGAGGCCGACGCCTGATAGCCACGGCATCAGGGTTCGGTTGCCGCCTTCGATGCGACCGGAATAACTGTTGGCATTGAACTGGGCGCGCAGCCGATCGCCGCCGACAACCCGATCGGTGGTGATATCCTGCCAGCCATAGGCGGCGGCTGCGGTGACGTAAGCCGAACCGACCGTATGACGCACGAATGCACCGGCCTGGAACAGGTCGCTGCGGCCCGAGCCGCCGTTGGCCACCGAGAAGTTGGTGCCGCCGCCAGCCAGCGAGAAACCCGCCACGGTGTTTGGCGAGAACCGGTAGTCGGCGCCGACCGCGACGCCGCCGATGCTCGACCGGGTGTCGTTCGAGCCGACCACCGTGTTGCCGTCGGTGTTGCGCGAGCCGCCGAAGCCGGCCGCCCACACGTTCCAGCGCTCCTGGAACCCCGGCGCCATCGGCGGAGCCTTGCGATAGGTCGCGGCCAGTGCATCGCTCGGAGCGCGCTTTGCGGCGTAGGCCAATGTTTCGTCCGCGTACCCCACCGCGCCGGCCTGCGTACCGCGGCCTGCGCTGAACGGATCGGTCATCACGCCCATGAACTGGGTCATGGCGTCGAAGGTGGTCTGCTGGGCGCCGGTGGCTGTCTCGCCGGAAGCTTGAGACAGGCCGCTTGCGGACATGTTGGCGAAAACCGCGGGAATGCCGCCGGTGCTGTTGAAGAAATTGGTCAGCGCGTCGCCGACGTTTCGCTGGTTGGTGTTCAGGCCGCCTGGAATGCTGAAATCCAGAATCAGACCGAGATACACATTGTTGGCATCGTAGCTCAGCGTTGAACTGTAGTTTGACGGCGCATTGTATGTGGACACCGAGGGCGAGAAGGTGCCGCTGATGCCGCCGGTCGCGGTAAGGATCTTGTACGTCTTTTGCACATAGGCGCCGTCGGCGTACACGACGAACGCGGTTGCGCCGCCAAGTGTGGCCGTGCCGGTGACATTGGCAAACGTCGACGTACCTGGAGTGACGGCAACTGTATAGAATGCACCGGACTGGAACGCGAGATTGCCAGCAATCTTCGTTGATGAGCCCGGTACGGTGAGATCACCGGCAGACATCACGAAGGAAATCGTGCTGTTGCCGCCCGTTACAGTGCCGGCGCCGCTCAGGTTGGAGAACGTCTGGTTGAAGCCGTTCAAATCCAGGGTCGCGCCGGCTGACACGTCGACTACTCCAAAAGGTCCAAATGCGCCGGCAGATCCGGCCCGCAAC
This sequence comes from Tardiphaga robiniae, assembly GCF_013359755.1. Classification (GTDB taxonomy): domain Bacteria; phylum Pseudomonadota; class Alphaproteobacteria; order Rhizobiales; family Xanthobacteraceae; genus Tardiphaga; species Tardiphaga robiniae. The sequence goes on from NZ_JABMCJ010000063.1 coordinate 91,833, forward strand.
GTGCCGGCGCTGACATAGGTCGTACCCCAGTAAATGTTCGTCCCCGCCAGCTCCAGGGTGCCGGCGCCGGTCTTGGTAAAGCCGAAGCCGTTCCCGAGAGGCCCGACCACGTTTGAGATCACGCCTTGCAGGACGGTCGTCGTTCCCGCTGCGATGTCGAAGTTGGGATTGCCGCTCGTCACAAATGTGAGGTTGTTGGCTAGCGTGGTATTGGCCGTGACGGCCAACGTTCCGCCATCGAACATCTTGATCTGTTTATTGCCGCTGCCCAGGTTGACGCCGTTCGCAATGGACAACGTACCCGCTTGGATAGCGACGTCACCGGCAAACGTGTTGGTTCCGGACAGCACCAGAGTGCCGGCGCCGGCTTTCGAAATGAACCCGCTGCCGGTAATCATTGCAGCGAGCGTTGCGTTGGTCGATTGGGCAAGGGTGAGCGAGCTGCCCCCGAGGTCGATATTTCCAACGAGGCCATCGGTCGGATTGCCGAGTGTCAAGGTGTTGGCGCCACCTGCGAAGCTGATCGCATTGGCCCGTGTTATGCCGTCACCATTCAGTCCGCCCTGGATCGTCCCGCTGTTCAAGATCGTGATGTTAGTACCGGAAATACCGGCACCCCCTGCGCCGTTGGCGCCATTGCCGGCGCCGCCCACGCCTCCGGCGCCGCCCGCGCCGCCGCTCAACAGCGAGCCTGTCTCCACATTCACCGTTCCGCCGGCGGCGAAAAACGCGCCGGCTCCACCGTTACCGCCCGAACCGCCGAACCCGGTTGCGCTCGATCCGCCAGTACCGCCGGCACCGGCAATCCGCTGAGCACTGAACGCGACATTGTAGGTGGCATTTCCGGACAACGCTAAACCGGCACCGCCCGTTCCGCCTCCGCCTCCGCCTCCGGTGCCGTTTCCAGCACCACCGTTACCTCCGGCGCTTCCCGTGAAGCCTCCGCCACCGGTGGAAACAGATGTGCTGCCGTAGTATATATTGAAGCCGCCGCCGCCGCCCGCACCGCCGTCGCCCGCGGCTGCACCGGCGGCGCCATCTCCCGCTGAAACGTTGGCCTGGGTCGCACCCGCGCCTCCCGCGGCACCACCACTTCCAGCACCGCCAGCGCCGCCCGCTGTACCCGGTCCCTGTGCGTTCCCTCCAGATCCGCCACCGCCGCCGCCGCCGCCCCCACCTGCATTGGGAGAGCCGAAAATCCCGGGATCTCCCGTTCCACCCGACAAATCATCGGCGCCGCCGCTGCCTGCCCCTAATGCGCCCGTTGCTCCTTCTCCGCCCGTACCACCATCCGCGCGCGCGGGAGCGCCGCCGACGCCGCTGGCGATCGTCACGACGGACAGTGACAGCCAGAGCGCGGTGCTTCTGAGAAAAGCGCTGCGAAGATGCGGCTCTCCAAATGTAGGGTTCGTGGTCTGCTTCGTTGGCGACCCGAGCTTGAACTTCATAACTTAACTCCAAAACGCCAAGCGCATTTGCTTTCGACAAGAAGTCCCGTCAGACGCCTCGAAAGAGCGGTGGCAAAACGGCTAACCCGGTCTTACGAATAGCCAGAGAATCGCAGCGCCACGGAGCTGACTCGCAGCGGGAGACGAATGCGCATAAGGAAATCCGGTGCGCCTATGACGTCAGTGCACCGTCATTTCAGCTTTAGTATTTTTCGTGTGGGAGTGATTTCGTGCAAGACGATGAAAGAGCCGGGAGACCATGGTCTCTCCGTCCTGGCTTCGGCTGGCATTTCACGCCGGCTCGCGCCCGCGTGCGCATCGTTATATCCCCCATATCGGCACGGTGAGGGAATCCGTCTTCCCAGCACCCGCACTGAATATCGCGCTACCTGATGCGTCTGAGAACCACCTAGAAAGGTGGTTCGGCGTGCTTTATGTATGCCCGCGCAGGCTCGGCTTCCGGCACAGATTGGGAATGACATGCATCTCTCCACGGATCCCACCGATCCGCACAATCAAGAAGTCTATGCACTCTGGGATCAGCTGGCCGAGTTCTCAGTCGCCGACGGCGACGCCGCGCTGACACACCTGCTGTCCGCACTGCGAACCATGTTGTCGGCACGCAATGTGCTATGGGGCGTGGTCGTGCGATTGCCTTCGCCGAAGCGGGCCGATCCCTTGCTCGGCTGGCGTCCGCGCCTCGTCAGGGTGCTGGACCCGATGCCGGCGGTGGCGGCTTCAGTCCAGAAGCAGTACGATACACTCTGGTCCGACGACGTCGACCTGTCTCAAATCCTTTCCATGTCGGGCGATGAACCGTTCCGCGTCCGCCTGCTGTTTGAAACGCTTCCGCCGGAATGGTTCGAGGGCAAGCACTATCGGCGGCACTATCTGGACGTCGGCTTCGCCGACAGCATTTCCGTGCGCGTTGCGCTCAATGACGACGTGAGGATTCGCCTGTTCGTGTTTCGCGATGCGCAGGCACCCCGCTTTACGGTGCAAGACGGCCAGCGTCTAGGCTTCGTCATGCGCGCCTTGAGATGGTTCCACCGAGAGCAATTGCTCAGCCACGGTCTGCTCATCGCCAACGCGCCCCTCACACCCGCCGAACGCCGGGTGTTGCTCGCACTGCTCGACGGGGGCACGGAAAGCCGGATCGCGCAGAAGCTCGACCAAAGTCCGAACACCACGCATTTCCACGTCAAATCGATCTACGCCAAGTTCGGCGTGCGCAATCGCCCGTCGCTCTCTGCGCTCTGGCTCGGCAAGCTACGATAACGACGGGGCGAAACCAGACCGGCTACACCGTTGACACTCTCGCCACTGAGGCGCACGCACTCTACTTGTGGGACAAGGTGTCAAGCTCTGGGAGTGACGCGGGCCAAAATGGCGGCATGGGAACGTTATGATCTGCGGGCCGTTCGTTCATCCATGGCGGCAAGGTGCGGCCACAAGGATGTTGTCCGATGCCAGCCGATCAAGAAACAGTCGTCGCCCCGCACGAAACGCCACAGACTGATCACACTCCTGCCCACGCCAAAATGCTAACAATAGGCCTCGTCGTTTGGCTGCTCGTAGGCGGGTTAGCGGTGCTCGGCGCATACGCGTTTCTGCTTCGAGGTTGAAGCCGTCCCTGGACCGAGAGCAGAGCCGAGCCCGTGCTTCTTCGCTGTCCTGCTGCCACTTTGACGCTCTCCCACCAACGGCTGAAATGGCGAGCACGAAAGCAGACAGTCGGTTAGCAGTGTTTTGTCTCGTGTGTTTCGCTATCTTGATAGCGGGCATCATGGTGGAGAAATACTGGGATTGCTCTTAGTTGGTATTAAACGAATAGGCCGCTTGCAGGAAGCCGCCATAGCGCTCGGTGCGGGCCGGCAGGGTCTGACACGGACATGGCGTGCCAAAGAAATTGGTCTTGGCATCCTCCGTGGCCCACATCGCCCAATAGCGCGCGCCTGCACCGACGGATAATGACGGCGTCACATAATATGAGAGGATCGTTTCCAGCTGCACGCCCCTGCCTTCGCCGCTCTCCGGCGAGCGGGTATCATATGCGTTGCGCAACACGTGGTCGTCGACGCCCGAGAAGCGAACATAGGGCAGATAGGCCGCATCGCCGGTGAGTTTCAGCCGATCGTTCAACATGACGACTCCGTTAAGGCCGACTCGCAACGAGTGCCACGTATCGTCCTCCGTAATCGCCAACGTCGATCCCGGGATCGCTGGCACACATGGTGCCGCGACGGTCGCATTGGCGATCTGCGTGCAGCCATAAGCCGATTTGTTCTCGCGGTAATAATTATAGCCGATGAACGGCCCCACGTTGACTCCCGGGCCGCGGATAAACGCATAGCCGACATCGACTGTGGCATAGGCGATGCTGCCCTGCACGGGGTCCGACACCGTGTTCGAATAGGGAACACCGAAGCCGGGCATCCAGTCCTCGTCGTTCATCTTGCCACTCAGCAACTTACCGCCGCCGATGAAGCCTTTGAGGAAGAAATCTGCCAGGCCATCGACACGACCGAACACTTCGCCGGAGGCTGCCGGACTCTCATATGTCAGTCGCGAGTTCAGGATGTTCTGCTGTGCAGGATCGGTGCCTGCGCCGAGATCCTTCTGAAAACGACCCGACGAATACCAGACGCGGCCGCCGATCTCGATGTCACCTCGCATGCTCGGATCTTCAACGCTTTGCGAGCCACGCAAATACATGTTCTCGGAATCGTCCCACCGCGCATCGGTATCGCCGCCGAGCTTCATGTTCAGCCCGACTTTGACAGTCTGGATGTTTTGCGAAACGCTGGTGCTGCCTGGTGGCGTCGTCCCATAGAGCGCAACAGGCGGAAAGGGCTGGAAATAGCTGCCGGGCGTCGACATGCCGAAGCTGTTGAAACCGGCATAGTCGTATTCCATCTTCACCGACCAAGCTGGCGACACCGCTCGTTCGATGCCGACGCCCGCGGTCCAGCCCCATTGGCTGTTCTTTGTGCCGGTCGAGATGTCGATCGGGTTGGTATTGATATCAATCTGCTGATTGAGCCAGGCGACGCCACCTTTGGCATAGAGCAAGGTGCGTCCGGCCTCGCCAGTCGCGAAGCCAACGCGCCCTGTAACGGTGCCCAGCGCGTTCTGCCGCACCCGGCAATTGGCCGACAGGAAATAGCCGGATGACGCAAGGCACGTATTGGTGCCATTGGAACCGACTGCGCTAATATCGGCCTCGACGCCCAGCACCAGATTCCGGCTCGGCTGAAAATTAAAGCCTACCTGCGCGCCTCCCAAAGCCGTCGGCGTTCTGACATCGCCGCCATAAACGGCCGGGCCGTTGCTATCCGTGAATCTGGATTGTCCCAATCCGCCGCCGACATGGACGCCGAGATAAGGTCCGGCCCATGTCCAAACCGCGAGGGGATAAGGCTGACCGTATTCGGGCAGATCCGCAGCGACCGCCTGGCTTGCGCCAAGCAGCAGAGAAGCAACGACAATAGATACTCTGGTCATGCAACCACACTCGAACGCCGCACCAAGATTGGGCGCAGCTTCGGCGAGATTCGTTAAAATTTCCCCTTTACGTTTCGCTAACTGTGTTTTTTAGCAAGGCGTCAACCATGACGGACCGGCCACGCGCTTTTAAGCCCGCGCGGGACCAGACCAGACGGGGCCGGGCCCGCGCACTCACGAATGGAGAACGCAAGTGACTTGGCAGCCGGCTGATATAGGCGCGCCCGATGCTGGACGACGACGACGAAATCTGCCCTGAATGCGGCGAGGCGTTTATCCCCGATATCGAGACGTTCGCAGGCACAACTCGCCAACCCCAATGGGTCATCCGCCACCGTGCCATCCACCTCCGTGCGAGCCGCCGCCACCATGAAACCTTCCTCCTCCGAAACCGCCGCGAGCTGACGCATCCGATAGGGGAGGCAGGCTCATGGCGGCAACGGCACCTGCAACGATTACTTTTTTCCGTAACATCGCTTGTCCTTTCCCGGTAATGGTGGCTCCGGGGACGACGACGCTATTCGGGCCGTTTTGTTTCAACTGAGGCGACAGTGATGGCCTTGTTTCCATCGGGCGGTGGTAAGCGCTGCACTTCGAATGCGGCCTTGAGGCGCCCGGCGTCGCGCGGCACGTCGCCAAAAGCGCCGGGCATTGCACCGGGCGGATTTCACTCTAGCTATCAATCCCCAGTCGTCCGGTGCCACCGCTAATCAAAAGAAACATGGAACGGCTTGGAAGCAAGCGCATTTCCCCTGCCGGAGATGCGCATGCCCAAGTATTACTTCCCCATTGTCGACGGTACGAAGCTTGTAGATCCCGTAGGACTGGAGCTCCAAAATGAAGAGCAGGCAAAGCGCCAGGCCGAGCTAATAGCCAAGTACGTGGCGCTGACCGGCGCTAAGGCCCGCCACATCGTTGTGGAAGACGGCGAAGGGACAGAAATTCACAAAGAGCCGGTGAAGCCGGAAAGCCCTATTAGATGAAACCCGGCCCTATAACCGGGCCGGGTCCAGCGGCGGTTTATGCCTTAGCCACGAACTCCTGCGTGGTGACGGCGTTGGCGTAAAATGGGGCGATCTCGGCGATGAAGTCGTCCTGCTGTTTGCGAGTATAGCCGGCCGACGCGTTGTAGATGACGTTGGTGTGGTAGCCGAGGTCGTGGGCATTGCGCATCGACGACTCGACGCACTGGCGCAGCGAAAAGCCCGACAGGTAGATCTCGTCGATGCGGTTGTTGCGCAAGTAGCCGTCGAGCGTGGTTCCGACGAAAACGCTGCTGCCGCCGGCGCGCTCGCGAACGACATGCTCGCCCGCCGCCGGCTCGAACCCGGGGAAGAAATCAGCCTGCTCGCCCAGGAACGCGCCATGGTCACGCGTCATCTTGCGCAGGCCGTACTTGGCCTCGCCCAGCACCTTGAATGTCGGCTCGAACTTCAGCGCTGCGTGGATCACGTGCAGGCCGCGACGGCGGGCCTCTTCGAGGATGATCTTCGAATTGGCGATAGCGGTGTCGACCTGCTCCCGGTCCTGGAACGCCGGATAGATGCCACCGGTCGGCGAGAGCCAGTCGTTGACATATTCGATTAGGATCAGCGCGCTCTTGGATGCGTCGGTCATGGTATAACTCCTGGGATGTTGGTTAGGATCAGGCGGCGTTCATCGCGCCTTGCTGGCGCAGGTGGTCGCGAAACAGGTCGGGATAGGTGTCGATTACGGCGTTCTTGACGCTGGGTCGCTCAGCGAGCGCCGCGCGCCACCCCGTGACGCGTGGCAGGCCCGCGAAGATCGGGTCCGCCACTTCCGGATCGATGATCCCGAAATAGCGGAACAGCGGTGCGTAGACCGCATCGACCAGACCAAAGTCCGGCCCGGCGAAATACGGGCCGTCGCCCAGCTCGGCCTCGATCTTGCTTAGCCGATCATGGAAGGCGGCCCGCTTGGCGTCGGCGGTCGCCATGTCCTTGGCGTGAAGGAACTGCCAGCCCTCCGTAAAGGTCTGGGTGGCGAATTCGATCCAGGCGCGATGCCGGGCACGCAGCAATGCATCGTCGGGATACATCGCCGCGCCACCCTGCGTCTCGTTCAGATATTCGCAGATGACCACGCTTTCGAAGAGGATCGCATCCTCACCGTTCGGCTGGCGCACCTTCAGCACCGGCACTTTGCCGGTCGGCGACAGGGCTAGAAACCAGTCGGGCTTGGCCGATAGATCGACGTTGACCCGGTCGAACGCCACCCCTTTTTCGAGCAGGACGATCGCGGCACGCTGGACGAATGGGCACAGCGGGTGGCTGACGAGAGTGAGGTTTTGCTCGGTCATGATGGTGTCTCGATGTGCTGGAACAGAGATCAGAGCGACTGGCCGCCCGACACGTCGAACGTCGTGCCGTTGGCCCAGCCGAAATCGTCGGACAGGATGGCTGCGACCGCGCCGCCGATGTCGTCGGGCTGACCGACGCGGCCTAGCGCGATCTTGCTCGCGACGAAGGCATGAGCCTGTTCGTTATCGCGGACCCTACCACCGCCGAAATCGGTGGCGATGGCACCGGGCGCGATGGCGTTGACGCGGATCTGCCGCGCGCCGAGTTCCAGCGCCATGAACCGGGTCAGCGTCTCGAGCCCCGCCTTGGCCGCCGCATAAAGGCCGAAGCTGGCCATCGACGTGCGCGTGAAGCCCGACGAGACGTTGAGGATGCGTCCGCCATCGGCGAGAACCGGTAGCAATGCCTGCGTCAGGAACAGCGGTCCGCGCAGGTGCATGTCGATCATCGCATCGAACTGTTCCTCGCTCGCGTCAGCGACCTGCACGTGGACGACGGCACCGGCGTTGTTGACCAGATAGTCGAACCGGTCGCTGCCGAAGCGGCTCCGGAGCGTTTCGGCGAAGGATGCGGCGAAGGCCGGAAAGCTCGCCACCTTGGTGACGTCGAGCGCGAGCATCGCCGCCGTGCCGCCCAGCGCCTCGATCTCGCTTACCAGCGCATCGGCTTCCGCCGCGCCCTGGCGATAGGTGCCGACGATGCCGACGCCGCGACGGGCGAGGTGCAGCGCCATGTTGCGACCAAGGCCGCGGCTGGCGCCGGTAATGAGAGCGATCTTCTGAGACATGGCTAGGTTCCTTGTGAATTGATTTTTCCAGACGGCACGCCGCTGAGGCGTCGCATTTCGCTGCCAGTCAGGTAGGCGATTGCTGTGTCCGACGCCCCGCCTAATGCTCTCAATTGCTTGCCTAATTGTCTCAAGCGCTTTGCAGATGGGAGAAATGGTGTCATGCTCCTTGGCATGACCGACAACCTACAGCCGCATCGCGATATCGCGCTCCGCCACGGGCGGACCGGAATGACCCTGACGCCGATCCCGCGCCTGGAAATCGGCGTAGGACAAACGACCTCGGGAACGTCACCGTGTCTCTACCGCTCGATGATCTGCTTCATTCTGCAGGGATCGAAAGAGGTGGCCATCCACGACGATCTGCTGCGCTACGACGCGTCTCAATATCTGGTCAGCGCACTCGATCTGCCTTTGAGCGGCCAGATCCATGACGCTGACGAGGGCAGTCCTTATGTGGCGATTTCGTTAGTCCTTGATCCGGCACTTCTCGCCGAGGTCGCATCGACGATGCCGGCGGTGCGCGACGCGGACGCGCCAGGCAGCGGCATCGCGATCAATCCGATGACTCCGCCGCTGCGCGACACGCTGCTGCGACTGCTGGCGTTGCTCGACACGCCTGCGGACATCCCGGCGCTCGCGCCGATGGCCGAACGCGAATTGCTTTATCGTCTCCTGCAGGGCCCGCAGGGGCGACTGTTGCGCCACATCGCCCGCCCAGAAGGCGCGATCGGCGGCATCCGCCGCGCGGTCGAATGGATCCGCGACCGCGGTAATACGCGGCTGCGGATCGAGGCTCTGTGCGAAGCTTCTGGCATGAGCCGTGCGAGCCTGCATCGCCACTTTCTCGCGCTGACTGGATTGAGCCCGATCCAGTATCAGAAGCAGATACGCCTTCAGGAGGCGCGCCAGTTGCTGCTCGCCGGCGACCGTAGTGCATCCGACGTCGCCTATGCGGTCGGCTATGAAAGCGCCTCTCAGTTCAGCCGCGAATATCTGCGGCAGTTCGGGGCTCCGCCCGCACGCGACGTGCGCAAGCTCAGGCAGTCGATCGACAATCAAATGATCAATTAGTCGGCCGTCAGCTTCGAAGCTGTTGACTCCAAGGCTGTTCAAGGGAACGCATCGCCCAATGCGAGCCGTCGCGCTGACGGCCAGCTACCGGGAACCCAACCAATACAGTGAGAGTTTTAACGATACTCTGTGCCCTGCCGCGTAACGGCTCTAGTACGAGTATTGGCCATGCGACGCATGCGAACCCTACCCTGTCCAAATTGCGGAGCCGCCTCTTATTGGATCAGATGCTCCCTCCCCGAGAACGGCTTGGTTGCGCATTCCTACGAGTGCCCAAAGTGCAGCTTCATCCATGCCGCTGTTGAGCCGGATCCAGCAATCCAAGCGGGGGGCTGGTTGAAGGGCGAACTGCGACCGCCGGAGAATTAGCCATGATCAGGCGACTCCTCGCGAAACCATGGGACACGGAAGACATCGCCAAGCTGAAAGAGCTAGTCGACAGCGGAGCATCTGCTCTACGTGCCGCGGCAGCGCTCGGCCGGCCCCTTACATCAGTGAAAAGGAAGGCGAACGATCTGGGTATTTCGCTGCCAAGCGTCCGCAAGGTAAGGGCGGACCTGCGAGCCAAGGGCGCTATCGAGGACCTTCGACGTCGTAGTCTGCACGAAACGCCGAGGCGCTTGACCGGAACTAATCCGTTACAGGACGTTTGAATCCGCCGTTCAGTCGCGGAGTTGCGTTGTGTCTTGGTCAACCCGGTTTCCCGATCCAATAGCCCTGCCCGATGGCGGTAAACTTGCGACCCTGCAGGATGCTGGCGAATACATCACCCGCCTGCCAAAGCAGACGCACGACACCCCACCGTGGCAGAACGCGATGCACGTCTTGATCCACGCGGCCGAGTACGGCGGGCCGATCGAGTTCGCGCGCCTCGGCATGCTGCAAGCACTCTTTCCCAAAGGCACTCCGGTCTACCAGTCCGTCGACAAGGACTTGAAGTGGCGCAACCAGCCCAAGCTTGTGAGGGATCGATGAACACGCCGGACGTGGATACTGCATTGCGCGCGCTTGAAGATGCCAGGCACATTCTTGGACAATACGTCGATCGTGGTCCACGAGATCCGGAAGGGACGCTGGAACGCTTGCTGGCCGTCCTCGATCGGGAGGATTTAGTGAAAGCTCTGGACCGGATCAATCGGAGGCGAGTCATCAGGCTGGTGGAATAATAAAGCCCGACGCCACCGGCGGGTGTAGATCCGATGTTTGAGCTGCTAACGGCGCGACACCGGATGGCCAATGAGGAACCTTCAACAATTCATCTCATTATCCGAGCGTTCTGCATCATATGCGAACAGGAGGATATTATGAAAAAATTTCTGATAACCACCGCAGTAGCCACTTTCGCGACAACCTCGGCATTCGGCCAAGCGGCCGTTGTTTCGACCGAGTATTATGTTGTCCGTGACGCTACTACCAAGAAGTGCACCATCGTCGACAAGAAGCCGACCACAACCACCACGACGATCGTTGACAACGGTATCTTCAAGACCAGGGCTGAAGCCGAGACCGGCATGAAGACTATTAAGGTGTGCACTGAGAACTAACCATCTCTAAGCTTCTGCCGCCCAACTAGCGGCAGAAGCTCAACCTGCCGGGCATTCGGGGAACATTGCTCACGCGAATTGGTTAATTGAAAAGCCGGATACCGTTCCCCCAAGATCACATTAAAATCCGGTCAGGCCCGATGGCATTTCCCCCGATGACGTCGGGCCGCTTCGTGCCGTGATACTTGACCTTCACGGTAAAAAACTCGCCGAACGCTTTCCAAAGCTGCGTGAGCCCGATGAACAGGCCGAACGCTGTCGCGCCGACGCGCAGCATGCCCGCCGATGACAATGTCGGTCTCGATTTTCTGCAGCACCTTCCCGGCCTCATGTCCGACGAGGCCTTGGCCGCCATGTTACACGGGATATCGGCAAGATTCCCATGAACGACGTCTCAAACGCGACGGAAGGCAATAGCGCGCGCAACAGATCTCGGACGAGTTCGGATCGCCCCACCGTCATTACCACTGTGTACTATCCATTCGCCGTTCGATGCCTGCCCTGTAATGATGCCTACGTGATGCGGCCATACGACGATCACTCCAATGCCTGGGCCTCCGGCATTCATACCCGTTCGAGCCCACTCTCGAGCTAGCGCAAGACGTCGATCAGATTGCCCAAGATACTTGCTGAGATACGTTCCGCACCACGCTCGGGCTCTATGTTGATTTCCCTTTCGGGCTTCAGCTGAAGACGCAACGAAAATAATCGCACAAGCCAACAATGCGACTCTCGACATACTCAACTCCATAGAAATGGACGACTACTGACAAAGCCGTCTGCAAACCTACGGTGCGAACTTCAGTTCCTTCTTTCCCGCTCCAATTAATACAAACGGTGCCCAAGGAACGACGGTGGTAGCCAGACACAATTACTATCGAACTTGAATGCGCATTCGTGCAATCGACCGCAACCATTAGACAAACCTGGCTGAGGTGACGAAGGTAGCTCCATAACGGTGCTATCCTGTGGTGTCGCCGCAAGCGCTACAACTTCCAAGGCAATTGCTAGATCACACACTGCGCCGTCGCACGAATTTTACCATTCGTAGGCTGCAGTTGCTGACCTAGAGCGTGTACTCATAAATTGAGGTTCGCAAGCAAGCTCAACCCGTTTCCGCTATTCGGCACATTGCAGACTCAAGCTCTACATCGCCTCAGGTCCCTTTTGTGCCAACAGGCGACCTTAATCCGCGCGGCCCACCTATCCTGGTCGCCCATGGCTTCCGCGCACTCGGGGGGCGCCGCCGAGCCACCTGCCAAAGGCGGCGATCGCGAGAACAGGCACCAGCAACAGCGGCACGGTGAAGATCGCGATGTAGGCTTGGCCGGCATCGCGGACACCACTGGCGATTGCAGCGCCCCAGATGCCATGCACCATGGCGACCATCACCAACGCCATCGTGGCGACGACACCGCCGAAGCTGCCGGTTGCAGCCACAGCCCCGAGCGACCACGCGAGCATTAAGAGATAGAGCCCGATCCCGACCTTGTCTGAGCCATGCGTCACAAAGAGCAGAACAAATGCTGTCGCTGCGAAGGCGATGCCGACGGCGTGCACGATTGCCGTCCGCTCCGTGCCAAGGCGTCGCGCCTCCGCTCCGATCAGGTGCACGTAGCCGCTGCCGGCCAATGCCACTAACCCGTTGGTGACGCCGTCGACGCCTAATCCGTAGAGCGCGCCCGACAAAGGGCCGTTTAGTGACAAGCGAGAGAAGTACAAGCCTCCCCAAGCGCCGAAGCCGAGGGCGGAAAGGCCTGCCGCGATCAAGTGGGAACGGGTCAGCATGAACAGGCCGGCGCCGGCCAGCAGCGGCAATAGCGGCACGACGACAACGAGGTAGAGCAAGTCGAGAAGGGGCATTGACGATTCCAATCCGCCAAGATGACGTCCGAACCGTGCCACAGCCGAAAGCGATGGCAATGAAAACCGGCCAAACTGCTGTGCATTAGTGGCCCGGTCCTGCGGTTTGGTTCATGCAGGCGAGTATCGGGGGTGGCAAGCATGTCGGCCAATTTCAACAAAGCGAAATGCGCATGATAGGCGTCGAAGCGACGGGCCCGCGTCCAATTCAAACACCGTGGCCGCGACGATCTGCGCGCCTGGTACTGGCCGCACGCGGATGACGCCATATCGGGATGTAGCACGATATCGCCCACTCGCCGGGTTGAGGTAGCCTCGCTTCTATTCCAAAGTGAGGCGATGAGCATTCCCCATGCGGGCGACTTATCCTCGCCGAGAACGCCATTTCGCCGATTTCGCCATCGCCTGCGGCAACTTTACGAAGGACACAGCGCGCAGACACGCTGGTTCTTGTATGGATTGCTGGCATTCGACTTCGTCTCCTTGCTGTTCATCATCGCCACCTCGTTCTTACCGCGCGGTGAGACCACACGCGTGCTCGACCTGACCTTCGGCGTGATCTTCCTGATCGAGTTCATCGCGCGCTTCATCGCGATCCGGCGTCCGCTGCGCGAATTGATGCGACTGACGACGTGGACCGATGTCGCCGCGATCGGTTCGCTGCTGGCATCCGCAAGTGGTGAAGCCGCCGGTTTCCTGCGCGTGCTGCGAACGCTGCGTATGCTGCGCACGTTTCGTGTGCTCGAACATCTGCGCCGCGACAGCGCGCTGTTTCGTCGTCACGAAGAGGTGCTGTCCGCGCTGGCCAGTCTGTCGGTATTCATCTTTGTGATGACTGGTGTCGTCTACGAGACCCAGCACCACACCAATCCGCACATCGCCAACTATGCTGATGCGCTTTATTTTACGGTCACCGCGCTGACCACCACCGGATTCGGCGACATCACACTGCCCGGCACCATGGGCCGACTGATCACCGTGGCGATCATGATTTTCGGCGTGACGCTGTTTCTGAATCTTGCACGCGTGCTGTTCAACCCCAGCAAGGTGCGGTTCAAATGTCCGGCTTGCGGGCTTCAGCGCCACGACCGCGATGCGGTGCACTGCAAGGCGTGCGGAGGTTTGCTGAACATCCCCGACGACGGTGCGGTGTGACGCGAGGAGCTCTGACTCCAGAAAGCAAGCCCCTCTGATCGAAGATAGCCGCCAATCGCGGATTTTCTGAACATCGCGGCGATTGCGACAGGAAACTGACATTTGAACGTTACTCAGTGCTGACTTTCCTGGCTTTGCTCCTACAGGTGATTCTCGCGGATCGAATGTTATGAAACGTGGCGTAAAGGCAGGTATCTAACCCGCGTCGACTTGGCCCGGCGCGGGGGGCTCCCACACGTCGCCGTTGTTGAATGTCTTTTGTGGCTCAACAGAAAGCGAATAGCGCGAAGTCGACCGTTAGGGTGGGCGGATGCAAACATCTACATCATCGCTGTCTCACCTCCAGCTCGTCGCCCGATGCATGACGACATGACCAGTTTTCACCCAGAGGGGCCGGTCGACCAAAATGGCGAGAGATCGCCGGACCGTTGTTGCAGGTGCATTGGCCGTTCGATAATACAAATATCTCGGGACCGCCGACGAGATCGCCGCTCGCGATCTCCTGAAAACTGCTTGGGAGCTTTTTGAAGACAGCGTAGTGCGCGCAGCTAAGCTCAGCCGCGAGAACGGGCGGCCCGATCAGACCTGCAATTGCGAAACTGAGAATCGTGGACTTGAGAGCGCGGCGGTAGCGGTAGAGGATCGTTCGCGCTAAGTGATGCCCGCGTATTAGGGGTCCCCTCAAACAACGAGTCATGACGGACTGGTAAACAATCCCACCAATGACGTGTGGCCAGCGCTGCATGGTCCTGCTTCCTACTATTCAACGCACATCTGTCGCATCTCGCCGAGGGCGCATTCACCAAGCACAGGGTCATCAGGCATACGCTTCGCAAGTTTAGGACCAGCGAGATCACGCCGGCTCGATCCCGCTGCACCTCGTTGCATTCATGAGTCGCTATGGGATGTTTTGCGGGGCGAACGTGATGGCCGGGTGTAATCATGCCTTGCGTGCAGTCTGCTTTGCGACCCACGCCGGATCCAGTCGCGCCGCCTCGACGATGTCGGCGTCACCTCCGGCGGTGTCGCCGATCTGTTGCTTCTGTAGGCCACGTCGGTACAGCGCCATGACATTGTCGGGCTGAAGCCTCAAGGCGGTACTATAATCGCCAATTGCGCGCACGAGGTCGTGCTTGTCGACGAGCGTCTCGGCACGATTGACGTAGAAGAGCGGGGCATCGGGATTGAGCTGGATGGCTATATCGAGATCGGCGATCGCGCGGTCCAGTTCATTGCGGCCGTAGAAGATGAGGGCGCGATTGTTATAGGCCACGGCGAATTCCGGCTGCATCCGAATCGCCATATCGTAGTCGGCCAGGGCACGGTCGAGGTCGCCCTTGTCGTCCCAGGCAGCGCCGCGCCGAAAGATGCTTTCGGCGTCACTCGGATCGAGACGGATGGCAGCGTCGAAATCGGCGATGGCGCGGTCGTACTGGCCATCGCGGTTCAGCGCCTTGGCGCGGCGGATGTAGTAGTCTGGGTCTTGCGGCGCGAGGCGAATGGCGTCGGCAAAATCGGCGATGGCGCGTTCGTCGTCGCCCTTGAGCTGCCAGACATCGCCGCGAGTGGAGAACGAAAAGGCGGCCCCTGGATCAGCGCGCAGCGCCGCCTCGGCTTCGGTCATGGCGGCGTCAAGATTGTCGTTGAGCTGATGCTTGACCGAGCGTGCGACATGCAGCAGCGCTAAATCGCGGCCGAAATAATAGTTCAGGCCGATGGAGCGATCGCAGGCAGCCATTGCCTTGGCCGAACCGTCGGCGAGACAGGCGGCATAATCGCCACCAGGGCCGGCCAGGGTGGCGCCGACGGCATAAGTCGGCGCCACGGCAGCGCTGGCGGCCAGCGCCATTGCCATTAGCGTGCTGCAAAACGGCAGACGGTAGGGCGAGCGTATGAACAGTTGCTGGAACAAGCGCGAGTACAGGCCAAATCGGGCGTTCGGGTGCATGTATCGTGCTCGGATGCGAGAGGACCGGGACAGTGTTGCTACTTGGTCGGCGGCATTAGCCGAAAGGTTCGACAGCGGGAGCGCCCGGAGCGGCCGGGCCGGCGTGCTCACGAAGATAATGTGAGGGATGACTCGATCCGGATTTTCGCCGAGCGGGGACCTTGCGCATCTTATTTGTTTCTGTGGTCGAGCGTCGCGCCCCGACTGTTCGATTCCGAGCATCCATGTGTGGTCAGGCTCCACGCGCTCGACGCAATTTCCAGTTTCCTTGCGAAACAATCGCGAGTCCTATCCGCGTATTCCCTTAGCAACGATACTCCGGGAACGCCGCATCAACGGTCTCTCTAGTTCAGGGATGTGAGATGGTCAGGTGTTCGCCAACCTAGGCGCTCTCACCGCTTCTATCGCACTCTTAATGGCCGATGCCCCCGGCAGCAGATCGGCCCTCCCCGGCGCCATGTGGACCGTGTTTGCCTTCTCTGAAGGCGACCCGGACGCGCTCCATCGCGCGTTGGAAGCAGCGCTGGAGAATCCGCACCGATATGAATTGCGCGCCCCGGAGTGATCCCTTACAGGAAGTCAGATTCCCACCTGATCCTGACGTCTGACATCCATGCCAAAAAAGAAAGCTACCGCCGACGAACTGATCTGGCTCTTTCACGAAAAGCTTGAAGGCTCCAACTTCCCCAATGCCGGAATTGCGATAATTCCAATCGGGGGCGGCAATTGGTCCGCGCTGACGAACGCCACCGAACGCCGGCACTATCCCGATCTGGCGAAGACTGTGGCGCGAATAGAAAAGCAACTCCGCGCACGCTTCCTCCTGAGAGAGGTCTGATCTGACTTCACGGGCGGGAACTAAGCCGGCAATCGACTATTTTATGGTCTAATCGACCAAGGCTGTATCTTGAACGAGACCAACCAGTTTGACCTTCCTACGCTGCCAAATGCCCCAGTCTCCGAGCGCGCTCGGATGAGCGACAACCAAAGCCTCATCAAGGCCCGTTACTGCCGATCGATCTTGAAGGTAGCCGCGATCAGCACCGACCAGGAAGCACGAGGGTTGCTGGAAAGTCTCGCGACCGAGCAGCCAACGCCGAACACCTCTGCTCCGATGGCTGCGGCCGAAAGCGCTTCTTTGGCCGCGATCCGCGATCTTGCTGGATTTCAGCGCGGTCGAAGCGTACCCCAAAGCTCCAGCGAGTGGATGCGCGCCGCTCGCGCAATCCAGTTGTGGCTGAACGTTCACGATCAATAGGCATCGTGCGCGCGTCATGCGGGGAAATGCTGCGATGGTACTCGTTCAGCCCCAAACAGCGCCGGCTAACCTGGATGGCCACCCAGCCGATCAGAGCCTTCACGACGCCGTTGATGATTTCCTGCATGCTATCGTCGATGGCCTGATCGATCTCGATCGAGGCAGCAAATGTGGCTGATTCGGCCACGACAAACCAAGGGCGCCAGAACAAGGCGCTTCTAATTTCACCTTTGAAGAGTTCAATTTGCTCGGAGGCCGCCGAGCGCGGTACGGACTGCGCAGGGAATCAGAAGATGCAAATGCGCAGAAAACTTGAGTTGGCGATGATCGCGATTTACGGAGCAGCTCTGCTCGCTGGGATCTCGGCCGAGGCCATCGCATCCATCGCCAAATAAACCTGGCCCTAACAAGAGCCCGCGCGATGCCGTCGCGCGGCGAAATTACTCAAGGGGGTCCGGAGAACGTGCAGTCGGGATTGGCAAGCGGAGAGCAAGCATCGCCTCCCTATAGGAGAATAACCAACCTCCATTTCGGGGAGTTCTCAGTCGGCCTAGGATTGCGTGGGCTGCTATTTCGTAATCCGGCTTGAGCCTGATTCCTTCAGTTATGTGGACGATTTCAGGGCGCGATTGAAACCCGCACGCCGTGCGAGGGTGGCGCTTTGGGAACCATGGATGACTGTGCTATCCCACCCCGATGGTCGAAGTTTTCCAAATTATTTTGATATTGAGCATTGCTGGGATGCTTGTTGCAGCGACCGTAAGATGGATCAGCGGGATACGACACCGCCGCTACCATTCACGACTGAATCAGACTCCTAAACCCGACGAAGATTGACTGCCCGCCACAGGGTAGCGATGGACATGGTGCCTGCCAAAACACACCGGCTAGTCGAAGTGTTCATC
>NZ_JABMCJ010000064.1 GCF_013359755.1 Tardiphaga robiniae
CCGAACGCGTTTCGATTTGGTCGTCCGTCACACTGTCCAGGGTCTGTCCATCCGAAGGCCGGCCGTCTCCTTGCCAGTGGCAGTGCTGGCGCAGATCCGTCCTGCCCGAAGACAGACGTCCCCCGTGAACCGCGTGACGCCGCATCTCCGGCGTCCACCGCATCCCACCCCGCGAACGTGACGATCGCGATCGCCCCTCTCGGTGGGGCAGGACGGAGGGGAATATAAACCTGATAGGGATGCTGTCAACGGGAGATAGGAAAAAATGTTTGATGGCTGCATCACCGCCCTACCCCGTCACCCCAAGCGGACCTTCGCGACAGCCATCGTCGCTACGGCACATCTTTGGCTGGCAGGACGGGCACGGGCAGCGGGGCGAATGTGATGGACTGGGAGTCGCCGCGCATGAAAGCGGGGTCCAGCAGACCACCGCCGGATGGATCGCCGCCCGGTTCGCCGCTGGCGAACAACGCACCTGGCGGTCCCCCTGGTGGCAACTCGCCCTCGCCGGATCCGAATTGCGCGGCGCGGCCACCTTGCGGATGCCCCGCGGCGATCTCAGTGCGCGCACGCTCAGCCTTGCGCGCGAGCGCAGTGGAGTAAGGCCGCCGATAGGCCCGCGGCGCCCCGCTCGGGAGATTGTCGTCGTCGAGGGCCTCGACCCACATGTGGATGGCACCGGGCTCGCCCTGGGCGATGTTGGGCTCGACGCTGCGCACCCACAACAACTGGAAGTTCGGCGGCAGCGGATCGTCCGCCGACCAGCCGAGCAGGCCCTGGGTGCGGAAGAACACCAGCACGTAAAACGCCGAAGTCACCGCCACCGCGCCGGCCTTCACCGGCCACGGCAGCCGCGTCCGCACCACCGCCAGCAACAGCAACAGGCCGAGCAGCGCGTAGCCGAATGACAGACCGAGAATGCTGGCTTGCAGGCTCATCGCTTCATCCGGCCTTGCGCTCCCTGTACCGCTTGTTCAGCATCCGCACGAGCGATGTCTGGTCGTGATTGACCTCCGTCACGTTGCCGGCCTTGTCCATGATGAAGCGCACCGCGGTTGTCTCGGCGCCGCCATGATCGACATTGACGGTGTCGTAGTGCACCACCTGTACTTTCGGATTCAACTTCTCGACCTTGACCGTCACTGGCACTGGCTGTCCGGTCAGCGCCGCGAAATGGTAGATGTTGACGATGTATTCGCCGGCCACGATGCCGCGCAGGCTGACGATCTCCTGCCGGATCGGCGAGAGCACCTTCTGGCCATTGACCATGATGAAATCGTTGAGCCCGCCGCGATCATCGCGGTCGAGCACCATGAAGCCGGTCTCGCGCCGCCGGTACCACACGATATTGCCGATCGGGTCCTGCACGAACATGTCGATGTCGTCCGGGTGCTTGTCGGGCCAACTCACCGTGATCAAAAACTCCAGCTTGGGATCGACCTTGCCTTCGTCGTCCTTGGTCTTGATCGCCAGCAGCGCGATGAAGAACAGGAACGCGATCACCTGCAGCGCCTTGAACAGCATGACGCCAAGCGGATCGAACGGCGCTTCCTTGTCAGCGAATTCGAACTCGTCGATCACCTCGCGTGCTCCGCTTCGCGTTCGAGCAGCGACACGGCGTGGACGTCGATGACGCCGACGGCAAAGGCGAACAGTTTGGCCGTTGCGTCCTCCAGCATGTAATACTGGATGCGGATCAGGATCGAACCGATCAGTCCCGCCAGCGTGGTGTACATCGCCACCGCCATACCCTCGCTCATCAGGTTCATGGAGGCCTTGATGGCGCCCTGATTGCCGGTGTCGAGGCCGGCGATCGGCGCCAGCATCATGATGAAGCCAACGATCGTGCCGATCAGGCCGAGTTTCATCAGCGTATCTCCGGCAAAGCCGCCGAAGCCGTTGGAGCCGCGCAGATTGCCGGCGAGACGACGCAGCAGCAGCGTCTGGTCGAGCCGTCGCTCACTTTGCAGCGCGGACTTCACGGCGAGGTCGCGGATATGCGACGCCATCAGGCCTTTCGGCAATGCGCCCACACCATCGATCGCGACACCGTCGCCAGCCACGACGATGCGTTGGCCGCCTTGCGCGAATAGCTGCGCTGCTCCCCGCGCCGCGTCGGCTTCGCGCGACACTGCGATCAGGCGCCACAGGCAATGCAGCGACGCACCGAAATAGAGCAGTACGATCACTGACGAGATATAGGTGCGATCGACGGCAAGCATCTGCCGCACCAGGCCATAGTGCCAGAGCAGAACCCCGGCGAACAGACAGAGCCCGGTAAAGATCAACCAGTGCAGTAGCGGCGCGCGATCCGCCGGATCGAGATGATGCCGGCTCACCACATGTCCCTCCTGCTGGTTGTTTCACCGATCACGATCGGCGGTTGGCTTCAATCTGCCGCCTGTACGACTGAGCCTCCAAGGGCATCGCACCCGCCACATACCGGGCAAATTGCCCAAACGATGCAGAACCGCTTGCCAGACCGCGATGCGTGCCGCTTTAATATCAATGTCTCACCGCGGGGAATGCGATCATGCGCCTGCTGATACATCTCGTTCTTCGTCTCGTCGCCGTGGTGCTGCTCTGTCTGGCCTGTACGATCGGATGGATTCTGGTCGATGCGCACCGCACCATCGAGGCCGACACCGCCGCCTCCGCCGACCGCGTCGCGACAACCCTGCAGAACCTGTACTGGCGCGAATTGCTGTGGCGCGATGGCACTTACCGCGATGCACTGCTGCCGCTGCCGGACTGGAAATCCATTGCTACCATGAAGGTGATCGCGCCAGGCGTGTGCATTGACTTCCGGCTCGGCAGCGCGCCGCCTTTCGTCCTGTGCAGCCAGACCGAAGATATCGGCAGCCCGGCGCCGTCATGGTTCGTCAGTCTCTACGGCGGGCTGTTCGGGCCACATGCCACGGAGACGCGGCCGCTTACCGTGCGGCAGCGCGATGCCGGCACCGTGCAAGCCCGTGTCGAACCTGTCGCCGCCGTGCGTCAGGCATGGCGGCAGGTGACCGTGATGGTCAGCATCGCCGCGGCGATGGCGCTAGGCATCAGTCTGCTCGCGATCCTCCTGATCGGCCATGCGCTGATGCCGGCCCGGAGCATCGTACGCGGCCTGCGCCGCCTCGAACACGGTGACCACCGCCATCGCCTGCCCGCTTTCGGCGCCACCGAATTCAGCCATATCGCCCGCGCCGTCAACGATCTCGCCGGCCGTCTCGCGGCCACCACTGCCGAACGCGTCGCGCTGACCAAGCGACTGTTTCAGGTACAGGAAGAAGAACGCCGCGCACTGGCGCGCGATCTGCACGACGAGTTCGGCCAGTGCCTCACCGCCACCGCGGCGCTCGCCGCAGCCATAGAGACCGGCGCCACGCCCTCCCGTCCCGATCTGGCCGACGATGCCCGCGCAATCGCCCGCATCACCGGCCAGATGATGACGACGCTGCGCAGCGCGCTGGCGCGGCTGCGCTCGCAGGATCTCGAGGAACTGGGATTGCAGGCCAGCCTTGTGCAACTGGTGGCGCAGTGGAATGCGAGCGCAACGCGGCGCGCGGTGTTTCATCTCGACGTAACCGGCGATCTCACCGCCGTCCCCGCAGAAGCCGCCGTCAACATCTACCGCATCGCGCAGGAGTGCCTCACCAACGCCGCACGCCACGGCCGGCCGCAGCACGTTCATCTCCGCGTCAACCATGGGGAAGAGGTCCGCGACGCCATCGCCGTCAGTGTCGAGGATGACGGCGGCGGCGACGCCACGCAGGCCCACACCGCCTCCGGTCACGGCATTCTCGGCATCCGCGAACGCATCGCAGCGCTTGGCGGCAGCCTGTCGATCGGCCCGGCGGCACACGGTATCCGCGTGGCCGCGGTGATTCCGCTGCTGCCGCGACAAGCGGCGGCATGACCGCCGTCAGCATCCTGCTGGTCGACGACCATCCGGTCGTGCGCGAAGGTTATCGCCGGCTACTGGAGCGGCAGGTCGGTTTTCGCGTGAGCGCGGAGGCCGAGGATGCCGCTGCGGCCTATCGCGCCTATCAGGCAGAGCGCCCGGACGTGGTGGTCATGGATCTGTCGCTGCCCGGCCCCGGCGGGCTGGAAGCGATCCGGCATATCCGGCAATGGGATCGCACCGCGCGCCTGCTGGTGTTCACCATGCATGCAAGCGCTGCGTTCGCTCTGAAAGCGTTCGAGGCTGGCGCCTGCGGCTACATCACAAAGAGCAGCGCGCCGCACGAACTGGTGCGCGCCATCGCCACCGTCGCCCGCGGCGGACGTGCATTGAGCGAAGACATCGCGCGCGAAATCGCCAGCGAGCGGCTCGGCAACGAACGGTCGCTGGTGGAAGATCTCGGGCCGCGCGAAACGGAAATCCTGCGGCTGGTGGCGTCAGGCTGGACCACGGAGCAGATCGCGACATCGCTCAATCTGAGCACCAAGACCGTGCAGAATTATCACTACCAGATCAAATCGAAGATCGGCGCGCGCACCGACGCGCACCTGGTCTGGCTTGCCACCGCCGCCGGCCTGGTCGCGCCGGACAACGCGGCCTAGCGTGTGATGCGCAGAGCGCGGGGCCTGCGCAGCGCTTGCGTGACCTCGCCGCCGCCAAGCCGGAGGCGAGGCGCAGCCTCAGCCGTTATCGACGAGGTCTTCTTCGAGGATCGCCATCTGGAACTGGAACGAGCGATCGTCGTCTTCGTCATCGACGAACAGCACGCCGATGAATTCTTCGCCGATATAGACTTCGGCGGAGTCGTCCTTCTTCGGGCGCGGCACCACGCGGAGCTTCTGGTTGCCGAACACGCGCTTGAGATAGGCGTCGAGCTTTCTGACTTCCTGAACGTCCACAGGTGTCTCCAATGCAGTTGATGTCTGTTGAGCTGATGGAGAGAAGCTTTAATGCGAGATGACGGCCACGGCTAGGCCGTTTCTCGAAAAATCACGCCATCCCACAAGTGAACGAAAACGCGTGCAATATCAGCGCTTGCAAATCGCAAGCCCAGAAGTCTCAGCCCCTGAAAATCAGAGCCCGATCGCGTTCAGCATCTGGTTCATGGTGCGCGACGGCTCCGAACAGCCGGCTTCGCCGACGATCTTCGCCGGCACGCCGGCCACGGTGACGTTGTGCGGCACAGGCTTGACGACAACGGAACCCGCGGCAATGCGCGCGCAATGGCCGACCTCGATATTGCCGAGAATCTTGGCGCCGGCGCCGATCAGCACGCCGTGGCGAATCTTCGGATGGCGGTCCTCGTTTTCCTTGCCGGTGCCGCCGAGCGTCACGCCGTGCAGGATCGACACGTCGTCTTCGATCACAGCGGTCTCGCCAACGACAAAGCCGGTCGCGTGATCGAGAAAGATTCCGCGGCCGATCTTGGCGGCGGGATTGATGTCGGTCTGGAAGGCCGCCGACGAGCGGCTCTGCAGATACCACGCAAAGTCCTTGCGGCCCTTTTTGTGGAGCCAATGCGCAAGACGATGCGCCTGGATGGCATGAAAGCCCTTGAAGTATAGCAGCGGATCGATGAAGCGCGTGGTGGCGGGATCGCGGTCGAACACGGCGACAAGATCGGCGCGGAACGCATTGCCAAGATCCGGCTCGTCGCGCAGCGCTTCGTCGAAGGTCTGGCGGATCAGGTCGCCGGACAGCGCTGCGTGATCGAGACGTTCCGCAACGCGGTGCACCACCGAATCTTCCAGACGGTTGTGATGCAGCACGGTCGAATAGATGAAGGATGCGAGTTCAGGCTCGCGATGGACGATGTCTTCCGCCTCGGAACGGATGCGATCCCAGATTGGATCCAGCGTTGCGAGTTTTGAGTTCTGCGGATTGATGCTCTGCACGGCCATGGCGGACTCGCAATTTCCTGAATACGGCGTCGATTATAGCACAAGGCGCATCGCTGTCGCGACACGGCTCCTGCCATCGTGAACGGTGGCTTACCCGGAAATCACCTGCCAACACGTTGAAAGCGCAGGCATTTCCGGTGGAAGCCCCGTCCGCCCAAAAACCGGGCGTGCATCAGAAGTGGGCGCTCGTGTGATCAAAACAAGGTGCGCCCCTCGCCAATTGTCATCACGGGCGGCGGGACAGGAAATCCAGCACGCCTTCCTTGTAGACGCGATCGCCAACCGCCCGCATGTGATCGCGGTTCGGAATATCCAGCACTTCAGAGCCGGCGATGACCTTCTGCAACTCCTGCGCGGAGCCGCTGATCTCGTCCGTCGTTCCCACCGCGATCAGCAGCGGCACCTTGATGGCGGCGGCTTCCTCATTCGTCATCAGCCGGCGCGAACCGCGCAGACAGGCTGCGAGCGCGCGGCGATCCGAACGGGTCTGATCGGCGAAAGCGCGGAACGTGCGGCCCACGGGATCGGTGACGTCGTCGAGCGAGTCCGCCTCGAGCGCGAGGGCGACATTCTCGCCGGGACCACCGCCCTTGATGAGGCCGATGCCGAGACCGCCGAAGATCGCGCTGCGGATCAATTCGGGATGGCTGTAGGCGATATAGGCAGTGATGCGCGCGCCCATCGAATAACCCATCATGTCGGTGCGCCCGATGCCAAGATGCGCGAGCAGCGCGCGCACGTCAGCGGCCATCGCACCAATGCTGTATTGTTCGGAATCGTAGAGCTTGCTGGAATCGCCATGGCCGCGATTGTCGAGCGCGATGACGCGGCGATTGTGCTTCTTCAATTCCGACACCCAGGTCGGATAGACCCAGTTGACGTTCTTGCTCGATGCAAAGCCGTGCACGAGAACGATCGGATCGCCCTCGCCTTCATCGAGATAAGCAATTTCGACAGCGCCGTTGTGAAAGCTCGGCATCCAGAATTCCGTTACGATTGAGAGATGGGTGATTGAGAGAATGAATGGTGGTGGTGGGAAGCGCGCAGTTTACCCGTGGACGAGCACCGGCGCCAGTGAGTGAGCCGGCGCGGGATGGCGGAGAGCCATGTCCCTGAGTAATGCGTCCTTGCGTGAGATCTCCTGCAGCAGCGCATCCTGACGCACCGCCAGTTCCCGGCGCGCGCGCCTCGCCTTGGAGCGCTGCAGCCACGACCACGTGATGCGCTCGGTGGTTGCCTTGATCGACACGACAAATCCAAGCAGCGCGAACAATGCCCAGAACACCCACATCGAAAGATTGAACGCGCCAGCCGCCAGCAGCAGCGCGCCCCGGCCGAACATCTTCATGATCGCGCGGGTCTGGCCGCCCTTGACCGTGGCCAGACGCGCTGCGCGCGTAACATCCTTGGGGCTCTGGGCGATACGCAACGTATCGAGCGCGCCGCGCGTGCCGGCTTTCTCGCCGACGCGGCCAACATCCCCGGCGAGACGCACGATGCCGCCGGCCTTCTCGGTGCGGAACGCCGCCTTCACCGCGGTGATGGTCTGGCCCGGACGCAGCAGCGAGGCATCGGCCACCGCAGCCCGCAACATCGGCCCGTCCACCACGCCGCGCGCCGAGCGCGCCGCCCAGGTGGTGAGCCCCTCGCCGATCCGTCCGACCTTGCGCGCATCCTTCACCAGCGTGAGGCCCGCGCGCACCGGCGCGACGCCGCCGACGCTGACATAGGTCGCGGCGGTCACAGCGAGACCTGCAGCAGCAAGGCCGAGAATGAGGTGATCGGTGTCCTCACCCATCGCCATGTGCTTGCTCTCGCGCACCACGTCGCGGATATCGCCGAACACAAAGAGATCGCCGGCGACGGTACCCGACAGGCTGCCGAGATCGTCGGCAGTGCCGGTGACAAAGCCAGTCGCAAAGCGGCTGGCGAAATGGGAGGCGGAATTCTCGTCCGCAACCGCCTCGGTCACGCGCCGGGCGAGGTCGTCCGGCAGTTGAACATTTCTGGCAGCCGCAACGTCGGCAAAACTCTTGGCAAGGTCCGCATCCCTGGCCGCGAGCGCGTCCTCGATATTGCGGGCGAGCACCGCGGGATCCTTCCGCAATGCAGAGCTGAGTTGCGCATCGGCCAGAGCGACCGGGTCATCCTGGGCGGTCAGCACCGCGCCGGCGTCGCGCGCATGCGGCAGCAACAGCAGGCCGGCGGTCGCGCAGACCGCTACCCCCGTCAAAGCTGTATCAAGCCGGAACCACATGGCGGGAAACCCTATCCTTGCACCTCTTTAGAAATGGTGCGTCACATCGTGGACACAACTGCCCCGACGAAAGAAGGGCTATTCGGAGACACCCGAATTGTGTCGAATTTGTACGAATGAATGACCCCTGCGCGGTCTAGGAATCATGGTTCCGGACCAGTATGGTGCGACGCACTGAATGGCGCGCCGGTTCATACGCCCGCGGCTGTTGCGAGCAAAGGTAGAGAAGATGTCCGACCACGTGGTTCCGCACTTTCACAATGACGCCGGCGTTCCGATCATCGAGATCGGCTCGCAGGAATTCATGTGCGTGGGTGCCAATCCGCCGTTCGATCATCCGCACGTCTTCCTCGACCTCGGCAACGACAACGAGATCATCTGCCCGTATTGCTCGACCCTGTATCGCTTTGCCGCCGATCTCGGCGCCGGCCAGTCACGTCCGCCGGAATGCGTGGTGAAAGACAAGGTTGCCTGATTTCCGGCCGTGACGGCGCCGCGCACCATCGTCATCGCTGGTGCGGGCATCGGCGGACTGACGGCTGCGCTGGCGCTCGCTGCCAAAGGGTTTCGTGTCCTCATCCTTGAGAAGACCGGACGGCTCGAAGAGGCCGGCGCCGGACTGCAGCTCTCGCCCAATGCGACCCGCATACTGATCGGCCTCGGCCTGCAACCGCGCCTTGCGCCCCATGTCACGACGCCCGCCAGTGTGAGCATCATGACCGCGCGCAGCGGCGGCGAAGTGATCCGCCTGCCACTCGGCAGCGCCCGCGATGACGCACCCTACTGGCTGGTGCATCGCGCCGATCTGCAATCGGCCTTGCTTGGCGCGGTCACCGCGCATCCCGACATTGAACTGCGCCTCGGTTGTCCCGTGGACAACCTCCGCGCCACGCCCGCCGGTATCATCGTCAACGGCGAGTCGGCGCTGGCCTTGATCGGCGCCGATGGCGCGTGGTCTTTCGTGCGACGGCAACTGTTTCCCGAAACGCAGCCGCACTTCTCCGGCCTGATCGCCTGGCGTGGGACGCTGGAAACGAGCCGGCTGAAAAGCGACCTGGTCCCCCATGGCGTCCAGCTCTGGATGGGGCCGAAAGGCCATCTCGTTGTCTATCCGGTGTCATCGGGCGAGCGGATCAACATGGTCGCGATCATGCCCGGCGCCGCGATACAGCCGGGCGGCAGCGATGCTGGCGACGCCAGCGAGATCCGCCAACATTTTGCAGCGTCGCGCTGGCCCGCCAATGCACGTGCCATGATCGAGAGCGTCGATAACTGGCGGCGCTGGCCGCTGTTCACGATGCCGGACGGCGGCATGTGGCATGAAGGGTCCGTGGCGCTACTGGGCGATGCCGCCCATGCGATGCTGCCTTTCGCCGCGCAGGGCGCAGGCATGGCCATCGAGGATGCGGCGGTGCTGGCGGAGTGCCTTGCCGCCGCTGGCCACGATGCCGCAGCGATCGCGCCCGCATTGGCGCGCTACGCCGCGCTACGCCAGCCACGCGTCGGCCTGATACAGCGCACCGCCCGACAATCCGGCCAGATTTATCATCTGCGTGGCCCCATGGCGCTGGCGCGCGACCTCGCCATGCGCGCGCTCGGTGCAGAGCGTCTACAGGCGCGGCAGGATTGGATCTATGACTGGAAACTCTGATCCTGACAGGCTCAGGAGCGGGCGCCAGCCCGCTTGCGCGGCGTAATGGGTTCTGATGCCGCCGGCGCTTTCGGCGCACTCGCCACACACTTGCTCTTCTGCCAGTTCTCTTCCGCCAGCTTGGCCTGCGCACGCGTCGAGATGTAATCGTTGCGATAGGCGAGTTCGCTGACCACCGCGCCGCCCGTGCCGGTCTGCGCCTTGTCGATCAGTCCCTGCAATTCGGCCGTCCGCGTCGCAAGCATCTTGCGCTCGGTCTCAAGCTGCGGACAGTCATAGAGGTCATATTTCGCAGGATCGACAAAGGCGCCCGACACCATGCCATCGCCCATGCTGGCGCAGCCGCCGAGATAGCCGGCCAGAACGAGCAACGACGCCATCGCGGCAGCGCGCAGCGGCAGGCGGAAACGGGACGGAGAAACGATCATCGGGACTTTCTAGCCGGGTACTATTGAAGTTGCGTAAAGCAGCCGCCGGTGGCCGGATTGAGGCCGAAGCTGCGCCCCCGCCCGCCATTTGCCTGATCTCGCAAGCGATTTGGCGACTGGCGATTTTAAAGGTAAGGAAGCGCGGCCTGCCCCCTTGATGGAATTGGTAGACATACAAGACTTAAAATCTTGAGTCCTCTGGGCGTGCCGGTTCGAGTCCGGCAGGGGGCACCAGCGGCTAGACGCCAGCCACCACGATTCGCGCCCCTGCACTCTCCATCAGCCTGCGCTGCTCCGCAGGCGCACCGGCGCCCGTCACCAGCGTCCAGCGCGGCGGCAGCGGCGCCCAGGCGTCTTGTTCGGCGCGGCCAAGCTTGCCGGCGTCGGCGAGCACGATGACCTCCTTGGCCTGCTGCATCATCAGGGACTTCAAGGCGACCTGATCCAGATCCGCTTCGCAGAGGCCACGACCACTGACGACACCGTCGGCGCTCATGATGGCGCGGTCGGCCGTGAGCCGGCGCAGTCCCTCGCTGGCCAGAGGTCCCATGGTGCTCATGCTGGTCGAGCGCAGCGCGCCGCCCAGCACCACGAGTTCGATGCTTGGCGCCTTGGCGAGAAACGGCAGCAGCGCGATATTGTTGGTGATGATGCGCAGGCGGCGCTGCAGCAGCAGCTTGCCGAAAGCGGCGACCGTCGATCCGGCATCGAGGATCAGCGTATCGCCGTCCTCGATCAGGTCGATCGCGGCGCGCGCGATGGCCTGTTTTTCCTTGCCCTGGACCGCGAAGCGCTGGTCGAGCGTGGTCTCTGCGACATGGCCGGTGAGAATCGCGCCACCGTAAGTGCGGCGAACCGCGTTGTTCTTCGAGAGATGCTGCAGGTCGCGCCGCACGGTGGACCCGGACACACCGAAGCGCCGTGCGAGATCGTCGACATCGATCTCGCCGGCGTTCAGGGCGTCCAACAGGCGGGCGTGCCGCTCCTTGCTGCGCATCGACATCGAACCTCAGCCAATCAAGCTGGTATTTACCAGCGTTTCGTCATGCCGGGCAGCGCGAAGCAAGCTTCGCTTGACGTCCCGGCCGTCCACGTCTTCGAAGTAACAAGACGTGGATGCCCGGCACAAGGCCGGGCATGACGGAGATTGTCAGGCCGCCTTGGCGCCCGGTGCGAGATCCACCGCCTGCCGCAATGCCTCCAGAAGGCTCCGCTCATCGGCGATGCCCTTGCCGGCGATGTCGAAGGCGGTGCCGTGATCGACCGAGGTGCGGATGACAGGAAGGCCAACCGTGATGTTCACGCCGGATTCCAGACCCAACACCTTGATCGGACCATGGCCCTGATCGTGATACATCGCGACCACCATGTCGTAGTCGCCGCGGCCGGCGAGGAAGAACAGCGTATCGGCCGGCAGCGGACCGCGGACGTCCCAGCCCTTCTTCTGGCAGACTTCGACGGCCGGCGTGATCTTCTCGGCTTCCTCGCCATAGCCGAACAGGCCGTTCTCGCCGGCATGCGGGTTGATGGCGCAAACGCCGATCTTCGGATTCTTGATACCGGCCTTCACCAGCACTTCATGGCCACGCGTGATGACGCGTTCGACCAGGCCGGGCTCGATCTTCTTGATGGCGTCGATCAGGCCGATATGCGTCGTCACGTGAATCACGCGCAGCTTCGGCGATACCAGCATCATCGACACTTCCGGCGTGCCGGTCAGATGCGCGAGCAGTTCGGTATGGCCGGGATATTTGTGGCCGGCGGCATGCAATGCTTCCTTGGAGAGCGGCGCGGTGCAGATGCCCTGCGCAAAGCCGGACTGCACCACTTCAACAGCCTTCTCGATGTAGCGATAGGCCGCCTCGCCCGCGATGGGCGACATCTGGCCGAATGGAAGATCATCCGGAACGATCTTCAGATCCACGCATTGGACGTTCTTCGACGCGAAATTCGCAGCCTTTGCATCACTGAGCGAGTCAACGCCAATCCTGGCGCCGACAATCTCGCCGGCCTTGCGCAGGCGATTGGCATCGCCGATCACCAGCGGATTGCACATCGCAAGCATTTCCGGATGGGCGAAGGCCTTCATGATGACCTCAGGCCCGATACCTGCGGGATCGCCCATGGTGATCGCAATGGTCGGACGGGTCATGTGAAGATTCCTTGGGTTCGGACGGTGTGAAGACGTTCGTGAATTTTGATCAGACTGTTCTCGTCGCCAAAGGCGCCGGCCTTGGTTGCAATCGGAACGGACAATGCGCCAAGTGTCAGCCCGAGCGAAACGCCGGGCTCGATCTCGTCGGCCAGACGGATGCCGTTGACGCCGAAGCGCGACAGCAATGCCGCCGCGGTCTCGCCGCCGGTTGCGGCAAAGGCGCCGATGCTGGACGCCACGGGCATGAGGGCATCGGCGAGATTCTGCGCGAGCTGCGGACCGAGCGACATTTTCGGATTGTCATCCATCACGATCTCGACCAGCACATCACCGCCCGCCAACAGTCCTTCGGTCACGCGGGTGGCCAGTGCCGCCTGCCCGGCTTTGTCGCCGAGCAGAACTTCCGGCGTAACCGGCAGATGGGTCACGGTGCCGCTCGCGACCAGTTTGCGCGCTGCGGAGCGCGATGCACCGGCGAGCGATCCGACAACAATCAGGGTGCCATATGTGCTAGTCGGAATTTCGAGCTTCTCGGCAGAGCTGGCGTCATCGAGCTCAGCCAGTGCATGCGCGAGGCCGGCACTGCCGATGAACAGCGTCGCCGGTGAAATCTTCAGACTGGCTTCCGCAATCAGATGCAGGTCTTGCTCGGTCTCCGCATCGCAGATCGCAACAACGCTGTCAGCGGATGCAATACGCGCAAGGCGAGCCTTGAGATCGCCGCCGCGGATGGTTTCGAGCAGCACCTTCTCGCTGCGCACACCGGCCGAGGCCAGCACATCGGCGATATCGGCGTTGTCGTAGGTGTGATCGCGCTTCCAGACCTCGGCTTCTTCCAGCGGACGACCGCCAACGACGACGCGGCCATTGATCGTGGTGCGGTTCGTCGCGGGAAAGGCCGGCGCGAAGATGCCGAAGGCCGAACCCGACTGCGCCTTGAGATGCGCCAGCGCAGCGGCCGTCTCGGAAGCCGGCTGGCCGCGCAGCGTCGAGTCGATCTTCTTGAACAGGAGCCGACCGGGCTCCATCAACTGTTGCAATATCTCGGCGTGCCGACGCGCAGCGGCCTCAGCCGTAAGGCCGCGGCTCGCTGCATCATAGGAGAGAACCGGATGCTGGCGATCCCCGGCACTTACCCCGGCGCCTGCGATCTCGCCCCAGGTCACGGCAGCCGCAAGGCCCCGACGACCGAAGGCGATGGCGCAGTCCGCTGCACCGGTAAGATCGTCAGCGAGGATCAGCCAGCGACCCGTCATCTTAGCGCCCAGCCACTGGTGCGGGTGATGCGACGCTTGGCGCAGCAGGCGTCGTCGCCTCCGCTTCCGGCTCGACATCACGGCCGACGATGCCGGCAACCCATGAGGTGAGGATCGGCGTCAGGATCGCCGTCACGACCACGCAGGCCGCGATGAGGATGGTCGCCGGGCCGGCAGCAGCCGCATAGGCCGGATTGGCCGCAGCGACGATCGCAGGCACAGCCGCCGCATTGCCGGCGGTCGACGCCGCAGCAACACCCGCAACGCCGTTGCCGCCGGTGAGACGATCAACGAAGAACAGCGGGATGCCGGTCACGATGACGACGGCAACGCCCATGCCGACGCCGAGCAGACCAGCCTGCCAGACCTGGGTCAGGTTCAGGCCGGTGCCGAGCGCGAAGGCGAAGAACGGAATCATCACAGGCACGGCCTTGCTGAGGAAGTCGCGCAACTCGCGATCGAGATTACCAAGGATCATGCCGGCAACCAGCGGCAGGATCGCGCCGACGAGCGCGGGCCACTGGAACGACGACAGACCGGCAACGCCGAGCGTCACCATGGTGAGGAACGGACCGCTTTCCAGCGTCATAATGCTGTAGGCACCGACGTCACGCGGACGACCATACTGGCCCATCAGCGCCATGTAGAGGCCGCCATTGGTGTCGTTCATTGCGGCGACGATCGCCAGCGTCGAGACGCCTGCGAAGATGCCGGCCGTGATCGGCGCTTCGCCGAGCAGGCGGCCGAAGATCAGGCCGAGGACGATGGCGGTACCGACCTTCACGATCATCAGGGCGCCGCCCTTCTTCACGATGTAAGGCGTCGCCTTGAAGTCGATGCTCGCGCCCATGCACACATAGAACACGGCGAGAATGCTGAGAGCGCCGCCGGAGAACAGCGCGCCGGTGAACGAGCCGAAGAATTTCGGGGTGTTGGGGGCAAAGGTCGCGAACAGCGCGCCGATCAGCAGCGGCACCGTCATCATGCCGCCCGGCACCTTCTCAATCGCCCGCTTAATTGGAATCTGCATGGTCTATTTCCTTCCCGCATCCTGCGCGTCACTGATTATTCTGCGCAATTTCCCTCAGGAGCCCCTGCGCACGCCGCCCAATATGCGCAAATTGCGCATCCATCAAACACTTTTTGCGCAAATTGCGCAATTTCTAAAAATTAGTTAAACCATCAAGGTATGTTTGTAAGCCATCCAAAGCGGGCGTTTCGCTGACCGGAAGGTCGCGCCCCTCGATTGAACGCAAACAGGCGGCAACGGATGACCGTTGCCGCCTGTTGGGCCGTCAGATCAGGACGTCAGAGATCGAGAACCAGACGATCCCCAGCGGAACCCGCCACGCAGACCAGGAGGCTGCGTTCGCGCTCCGCCGGCGACAGCACGCGGTCGCGATGCACGGGCTGCCCTTCCAGCCAGTCCACCTTGCAGGAGCCGCAGATGCCGCCGCAGCAGGATGCGGGCACGTCGATTCCGATATCTGTCAGCGCCGACAGCATGGTCTGCCCTGCGGCCACGGTGATTTCCCGGTTCGATTTTGCGAGCGCGAGCACATAGGGCTTCGCGTCGGGGTCGACCGGCAGCGGCGGCGGCACGAAGCGCTCGATATGAACGCGATGGGCGGGCCAGTCGCGCGACGCCTGTTCGAAGTCGTCGATCATGCCGTCGGGACCGCAGCAGGCGAGCGCGACGTCCGACAGCGGCCGGCCGACCAGTGCCGCGATATCCGGGCGTTGCCCGCTCGACGTGTCGTGAATCACCACATGACCGGACTTGCGCAGCGGCGCGAGCAGATCGGCGAGTGGCGGCTCGCCGCGCGCAATCATGTGCAGCGTGAATTTCGAACGGCCGGTGCGCTTGAGCCAGACCGCCGCCGACAGGAACGGCGTGACGCCGATGCCGCCGCCGATGAAGGTGAAGCGCGTCACATCCGCAGATAGATCGAGCCCGCCGCGCGGCAGCGTCACGCCGATGGTGTCGCCGACCTTGACCGCGTCATGCAGCACGATCGAACCGCCCCGCCCTTCGGCCTCGCGCTTCACTGCCACGACATAGCGCTTGTCGTCGGCCGGATCGTTGCAGAGCGAATAAGTCCGCACCAATCCACCGGGCAGATGCAGATCGATATGCGCACCCGGCCGAAATGGCGGCAGCTCCCAGTGATCGGGATCGACCAGCGAGAACAGTTTGATGCCCGGGCCCCCGTCCTCGATCTGCTCGACGATCGTCCTGACTTTGGTGATCGGCACCGCGGTCATTGCACATTCCGCACGGCATCGCCGACGCGCACGGTGCCACCCTGCAGGATCTTGCAGTTGAGGCCAGAGCGGTTGATCAGCGGATCGAAGATCGCCTTGCCGGTGATCTCCTCGATATGCCGGCACGGGATCGACAAACGCGTCGATTCCAGCAGCGTTTCGCCGAGCCAGAACTGGCGACCGACCAGATGCGTCAGCGGCACGCCGGATACGGTGACATTGCGCCGATGTTCCTCGGGACCCAGATCGATATTGTGATCGCGCTTGAGCGCTACCAGCGTCTCATATTCGAACAGCGTGACCTGGCGCCCTTCTTCAGGCTTGTGCGAATAGAAGCCCTCCTCGCGGCCGATCATGTAGCGATCGCCCTCGATGCCCTTGCCGGCGACCAGCGTGAGCTCAGGCATTTCGCGCATCGGCAGGAATGCGCGCGGCGTGATGTGGAGATAGCGCACCACGCCGGTCCATGACGGGACCACGGAGCCGGGTGCAGGTTTGGCAGTCAACGTATCGAGCATCGCTCATATCCCTTCTGCGGAAATCATCATCGCAGTCATTGATAGGCAGGCATATGGGGCGGCAGCCGTACTGCCGCCCCGTTGCCGTCAGGTCAGTTCCTTGTTCGCCATTTCCGGCGCAAAGGACGTCGCGATGGCGGTGATGCAGGCGCAGAAGATCAGGAACACCGACACCGGCCAGGTCGCACCGGCCCACGTCATGAGCGACGCCGCGATGAGTGGGCTGAGACCGCCCGAGATGGCCGCACCGACCTGGAAGCCGAGCGACGCACCGCTATAGCGCAGCTTCGCGGTGAACAGCTCCGAGTACCAGGGCGCGCCGATGCCGAACATCACCATCTGGCCGAACGAGATCGCGACAACGATGGTGAGGATCACGATGGTCGGATCGCGCGTATCCAGCAGCCAGAACATCGGGAATGCGAAAGCCGCGCAAAAGAGGCAGCTCGCATAGAACATCGCCTTGCGCCCGACCTTGTCCGACAGCCAGCCGAAGAACGGGATCGAGAACAGTGCAACGAAGGATGCGATGAAGGCGCCGTTCAGCACCAGCCCGCGCGACAGGCCGAGCTTCGACGTCGCATAGGACATGATGAACACGCCGGCGATCGAGGCATAAGCGATCTCCGAGATCTTCAGACCGACGGCCGTGAAGAACGGACGGCGGTGATACTTGAAGATGTCCACGATCGGCATCTTGGCGACTTCGTTCTTCGCCTTGAGCGCGCGAAACGCCGGGGTCTCTTCCATGCTCATGCGGATCCAGAGGCCGACGCCGACCAGTAGGATCGAGATCAGGAACGGAATGCGCCAGCCATAGCTCATGAAGTCTTCTTCAGGCAGTTGCGACACCAGCGCGAACATGCCGATAGCCGCGAGATTGCCGACGGGATTGCCGACCTGCACCATGCTGCCGAGGAAGCCGCGTTTATGTGTCGGACAGTTCTCGACCACCATCAGCACCGCACCGCCCCACTCGCCGCCAAGGCCGATGCCCTGCAGGAAACGCAGTGCGATGAGCAGGATCGGCGCTGCGATGCCGATCTGTGCGTAGGTCGGCAGCAGGCCGATGGCGAATGTGCCGAGGCCCATCACCATGATCGTAATGGCGAGCATCGCCTTGCGGCCGACACGGTCGCCATAGTGACCGAAGATCGCCGCGCCGAGCGGACGCGCGAGGAAGCCGACAGCATAGGTGCCGAAGGCTGCAATGGTCGCGAGCGCCGGATCGCCGGCCGCGAAGAACACCTTGTTGAACACCAGCGCGGTCGCTGCGCCGTAGATCAGGAAGTCATACCACTCGACGGCGGTGCCGATCACGCTCGACCAGACGATCTTGCGCATGGCCGCATCGTCGGGATTCTCCGCCGTGGCGGTGACTGTATTGAATTCTTCTGCGACGGTCATGTTCACTCCTTCAAAAGACATGTTCAGTTTCAGGCGCGTGGGCTCGTTCCGTGCCACGACATCTCGCGGCGCAGTCCGGGTCTTCTCGTGAACTTTCGCTGTTGCTTCAGTCGCCTCAGCGCAGGCGTCGGCGATGCTTAAGGAATGGCAGCGATTCCCTAGAGAATCGCAGCGATGGCTGCGATCTCGACTCTGATCGAGGGATTGGCGAGCCGCGCTTCGACACAGGCGCGTGCAGGCGATGCGCCTGCCGGCACCCACTCATCCCAGACCGTATTGAAAGCCGCGAAATCCGCGATGTTGGGCAGCCACACCGTGGCGCTCAGGATCGATGACTTGTCCGTGCCGGCTTCGCCGAGCAGTGCATCGATCTTGGCGAGCACTTCGGCGGCCTGCGCTTCGACACCGACAGACAGATCGTCCGGCACTTGCCCAGCGAGATAAACGAGACCACCATGAACAGTAGCCATGCTGAGCCGCTTACCGGGCTTCAAACGCTTGATCATATATCTGCCTTCGTGTCGTTTTCTGAGGACATATTCCCGTCATCAAAATCCAACATGTTTACTGACAGAAATCAACGTCACGAAAATCGGCATCTGATGCCTAAATCGGCAAAAGGCAGCCGATGCACATAACGCAGGCTAAAAATCGGCATTCTCCGGCACTTTTGCCTAAATTATCCTTGCCCGTGCTGGAAATATCTGCAGCAATGTTTTCCTGTAGAAACACTCCGGCATCGCTCTGGAGCTCTTTCAAAGAGATCAGCGAGACGGCCCTTCCACCATCGCCGCGCGCCCTCTAAAAGAACAGGTACCTCATCAGGAGATCGACGTTGCTCGACGTCAGCAAGAATGCGGTTGGTTTCAACCTGCGCCAGCTACGCACCACCAAGGGACTGACGCTGGATCAGCTCGCCACCCAGAGCGAGTTGACGCGCGGCTATATCTCCCTCGTCGAGCGCGGTCTGAAAACGCCGTCGGTCAATGCGCTGCTGCGCCTCGCCGCGGCGCTCGATGTCAACGTCACCTATCTGTTCGACCCCAACCCGACGCCCGCCCCGCGCTACACGCTGTTCCGGCAGGATGAACAGCAAACGCCCATGCAGGACGACGGCGTCGATCTGCTGGCGCTGGCTGCGGGACGCACACGCAAGATGATGGAGCCGTTCCTGATCCGGCCGCCGCTGAAATTCGCGCCGCGCGCGTCGCATGCGGGCGAGGAATTCCTGTTCGTCATATCAGGCAAGATGGCGATCAAGATCGAGGACGAAGAGATCGTCCTGAAGAAAGGCGACTGCCTGTACTTTTCCGGCGAGACGCCGCACTGGGTGCGCAGCATCGGCAAACCCAAGGCCGACGTGCTGCTCGTGGTATCGGCGGCATCGCCCGAGCGGTAGTACCGGCCCATCCCCGTCATTACGAGGTCATTCGCAAAAACAAAGACGCCGGCCTGATCACTCAGGCCGGCGCTCTCTTATTCAAACCTGCCCGCCGCAGCGGCGTCGGTTATTCCGTCTTGTCGATGTTCCAGAACACCGGAGTGGCGGCGCCCGGCAGCACGCCGGTCAGCGACTTCCGCCATATGCTGGGGATCCGGTATTCGCCAAGCGGCAGATACGCGACCTGCTCGAGCGCACGGGCCTGGACTTCCGCAGCGGCAGCCTTTTGTTCCGCAGGCGTCGCTGCGCGCGCATACTTGTCGCGCAGTTCTTCGATCTTGGCGTCCTCGAACCATCCGAACCAGCCGCCATTCTTGCCGCGGCCCGACGTCGAGACGTTGGAAACCGGGTTAAGAATATCAGCAGCGACCCAATTGGTGAAGAACATGTTCCAACCGCCCTCCTTGACGGGCTTCTGGCTGGCGCGGCGCGTCACCACGGTCTGCCAGTCGGTGGCTTGCACTTCGACCTTGAAGCCGGCATCGCGCAGAAGCTGCGCTGCAACGATCGGCTGCGCCTTCAGCGACGACACATCGGTGGGCGCCATGATGACCACGGGCGTGCCATCATAACCGGATTCGGCCAGCGCCTTCTTGGCTTCCGCCATGCCGCTGCCCTTGACCATGGTTTCCGAACCGACGTCGGTATCATTCGGCGTGCCGCAGCCGAACATGGCACCGCAGATCTTCATGTAGTCGGGATTACCGACCAGCGCATCGAGCACCGGCTTCTGGTTCATCGCGAGGAATGCCGCGCGGCGAACCTTGACGTTGTCGAAGGGAGGCAACAGGAAGTTCATACGGCCCAGCGTCTGGTAACCGAGCTCGTTCAGAACCTCGATCTTGAGGTCCTTGTCCTTGACGAGAATCGGCAGCAGGTCGTAGGGACCGTTCTCCATGAAATCGATGTCGCCGGACTGCAGTGCGTTCACCGCCGTCTGCGCATCGGGCATCGTGACCCATTCGACGCGGTCGACCTTGACGACCTTGCCACCGGCCGCCCAGCTCGCAGGCTCGGAGCGCGGCACGTAGTCCTTGTTCTTCTCATAGACCGCCTTCACGCCCGGCTGGAATTCAGCCTGCACGAACTTGAACGGACCCGAACCGATCTGCTCTGGAATGGCCTTGCCGGCGGGCGTCTCGGCGAGACGCTTCGGCATCATGAACGGCACCAGCGACGATGGCTTGGCAATCGAGTCGAGCACGAGGCCGTAGGGCTCTTTGAGCGTCAGCACGATGGTCTTGGCGTCTGGCGCCTCGATGCTCTTGGTGAAGTCCATGAGCTTCTGGCCCATGCCGTCGTTACGACCCCAGCGTTGCAGCGATGCGGCGCAATCTTCCGCGGTCACCGGCTTGCCGTCGTGCCACTTCAGGCCATCGCGTAGCGTGAAGGTGTAGACCATCTTGTCATCGGAGACTTTGTACTCCGCCATCTGCGGCTGGACTTTGAAGTTTGCGTCCATCGCCAGCAACGTGTCGTAAACCATGTAACCGTGATCGCGCACGATATAGGCCGTGGTGATGCCCGGATCGAGCACGCGCAGATCCGAGTGCATCACTGCGGTGATGGTCTTGCCGGCAGCATGCGCGGGCGACGCCAGCACCGGCAGCGCGAGCGCAACGGCTACCGCCAGACCTGGTAGCGTCAATTTCGTGAAGGCCGCAGAACGCTGCCAACGTGACATGTAGGACATTCGATCTCTCCTGACTTGAAACTGACCATCGGTCGATGATTGCTTGTGCAACGCGATAGAAATTTAGGCGCCACCACGCGTTGGCTTTATCTTTTAGACATCAAAGACTTGCATCAAGCGTGATGCGCGTCAATCGCGTTTTCCACGCGCTACATCCACATGCTGCAGAATGCATTCCAATGCACATCGTCAATTTGCAAAGGAGATTGCCTGCTGCTGCCAAGTCACGCACGCAGTCAACGGCATGCTCGCCCCCGCTGCACGCGACATGGCAATCATGGGTGCGACCATCGAACGCATCGCTCGTGGAGAGGTCATTCGCAAAAACAAGAACGCCGGCCTGATCACTCAGGCCGGCGTTCTGTTACTTCACACGAACCGCGACAGCGGCGCCGGTTAGTCCTTCTTGTCGATGTTCCAGAACATCGGAATGGCAGCGCCCTGGGTGACGCCGGTCAGCGAGGTGCGCCAGATGCTCGGCACCTTGTATTCGCCGAGCGGGATGTAGATGACCTTGTCATAGATCTCCTTCTGGATCTCGGCGGCGAGCTTCTTCTGCTCTTCCGGCGTGGTCGCGCGTGCGTATTTGTCGCGCAGCACTTCCAGCTCGGCATCTTCGCTCCAGCCGAACCAGCCGCCATTGCTCTTGCCGCGGCCGGAGGTCGCGACATTGCTGATGGGGTTGAGAATGTCGGCGCCGACCCAGTTGGAGAAGAACATGTTCCAGCCGCCTTCCTTGATGGGCTTCTGGCTCGGACGACGGCTGAGCACCGTCTGCCAATCGGTGGCCTGCACTTCGACCTTGAAGCCGGCATTGCGGAGCAGTTGCGCCGCAACGATCGGCTGCGCCTTCAACGTGGTCACGTCGGTCGGCGCCATGATCACCACCGGCGTGCCGTCATAACCGGCCTCGGCGAGCAGCTTCTTGGCTTCCTCGACGCCATTGCCCTTCACAAGGCTTTCCGAACCGACATCCGTCGCATTCGGCGTGTCGCAACCGAACACCGCGCCGCAGACCTTGTAATATTTGGGATCGCCAACCAGCGCATCCAGCACCGGCTTCTGGCTCATTGCCAAAAACGCGGCACGGCGAATCTTCGGATTGTCGAAGGGCGGGTTAAGGAAGTTCATGCGGCCAAAGGTCTGGAAGCCCAGAGGGTTGAGCACTTCGATCTTAAGCTCCGGATCCTTCGCCAGGACCGGCAGCAGGTCGTAGGGACCATTTTCCATGAAGTCGATGTCACCCGACTGCAGCGCATTCACCGCGGTCTGTGCATCGGGCATGGTGATCCATTCGACGCGATCGACCTTCACCACCTTGCCGCCGGCCTGCCAGTCGGTCGGCTCGGAGCGCGGCTTGTACTCCTTGAACTTCTCGTAGACGGCCTTCACGCCGGGCTGGAATTCCGACTGCACGAATTTGAACGGACCCGAGCCGACCTGCTCGGCGATCGCCTTGCCGGCGGGCGTCTCAGCCAGACGCTTCGGCATCATGAACGGCACCAGCGACGATGGCTTGGCGATCGAATCCAGAACGAGGCCGTAGGGTTCCTTCAGCGTCAGCACGATGGTCTTGGCGTCGGGCGCCTCGATGCTCTTGGTGAAGTCCATGAGCTTCTGGCCCATGCCGTCATTGCGGCCCCAGCGCTGCAGCGACGCGGCGCAGTCTTCGGCCGTGACCGGCTTGCCGTCATGCCACAGCAGGCCGTCGCGCAGGGTAAATGTATAGACAAGCTTGTCGTCGGAGACCTTCCAGTCGGCCATCTGCGGCTTGATCTCGTATTTCGAGTTCATGCCGAGCAGCGTGTCGTAAACCATGTAGCCGTGGTCGCGGACGATATAACCGGTGGTGATACCGGGATCGATCACACGCAGATCGGAATGCATCACTGCAGTGATGGTCTTACCTGCAGCATGCGCGGGCGACGACAGCACCGGCAGCGCGAGCGCAACGGCGACCGCCAGACCGGGCAGCGCAAATTTCGTGAAGGCCGCAGAATGCTGCCAACGTGACATGTAGGACACTCAATCTCTCCTGACTGGAATCTGACCATCGATCGATGATCGATTATGCAACGCGATAGAATTTTAGGCGCCTTCGCGTATTGCCTTTATCATTTAGGCTTCAAGGACTTGGCATCAAGCGTGATGCGCGTCAATCGCGTTTTCCACGCGATACATCCACACGGTGTAGAATGCATTGCAATGCACATCGTCGATTTGCAAAGGCGATTGCGCTGCTGCTAAGTCATGCGCGAACTCTCGCCGACAAACTCTCGCAATTGTGCGCAGGCACGGAGCGCCTCGATCATCCGTGACGAAATTCTCATCCAAGAGGAATGACTTGATGAACCCCGCCGAACTCCCGTTTGATCTCGAGAATATGCTGCAGGGCCTGCGCGTCTGGGTCGAATGCGAGAGCCCCACATGGGACGCGAATGCGGTCAACAGGATGCTCGACCTCGCTGCACGCGACATGGCAATCATGGGTGCGACCATCGAGCGCATCGCGGGACGTCAGGGATTCGGCGGCTGCATCCGCGCCCGTTTTCCACATCCGAAATTCGGCGAACCCGGCATCCTGATCGCGGGCCACATGGATACCGTTCACCCGGTTGGCACCATCGAAAAGCTGAAGTGGCGCCGCGATGGCGAGCGCTGCTACGGCCCGGCGATCTGCGACATGAAGGGCGGTAATTATCTATCACTGGAAGCCATCCGCCAGCTCGCACGTATCTCCTATACGACGCCGCTACCCATCACCGTACTGTTCACGCCCGATGAGGAAGTCGGCACGCCATCGACCCGCGACATCATCGAAGCTGAAGCCGCGCGGAACAAATACGTGCTGGTGCCGGAGCCCGGTAGTGCGGGCAACGGTGTCACCACTGGCCGCTATGCGATCGCCCGCTTCAATCTCGAAACCATCGGCCGGCCCAGCCATTCGGGCGCGACGCTGTCGAACGGCCGCTCCGCGATTCGCGAAATGGCGAAGAAGATCGTGCAGATCGACGAGATGACTGGACCGGACTGCACGTTCAGCGTCGGCATCGTGCATGGCGGACAATGGGTCAACTGCGTTGCCTCGTCATGCACCGGCGAAGCGCTGAGCATGGCCAAGCGTCAGGAAGATCTCGATGCCGGCGTCCAGCGCATGCTCGCTCTCTCAGGTACCGAGAATGACGTGACCTTCAACGTCACCCGCGGCGTCACCCGCCCGGTGTGGGAACCGAACGCGGCGACCATGGCGCTGTTCGAGAAAGCCAAGGCCATCAATGGTCGCCTCGGCCTGCCCGAACTGACCCATGGCAGCAAGGGCGGCGGTTCGGATGGTAATTTTACCGGCGCGATGGGCATCCCGACCCTCGACGGGCTCGGCGTTCATGGCGCCGATATGCACACGCTCAACGAATATATCGTCGCGCAGAGCCTTGTTGATCGTGGCCGCCTGATGGCGGGATTGCTGGCAACCCTCGATTGATGCAACGTCGTCCGGTTTGCACATGCATCGCATGGCGCAAATCGGGCGGTGGCACAGGACTTGCTACCTTTACGTTTAAGTTTAGCGAACTTCGGGTTGAGGCAAGTTGCGACAGTGAACCATTGTTTCTCGAAAAATCTGTGTTTCTCGCGGACAATGACGACCAAGAGCAGCGAGCCCGTGACGTTTCCGGTTGACCGACGCGGTCCAGTTACGTTCGATCAACACCACCACTAGGAAAGCGCCATGCTCGGATACCTCATTCGCCGGATTCTTGCGGCCATACCCGTTATGGGTGTGGTGGCCCTGTTTGTCTTCCTGCTGCTTCGGCTGACGCCCGGCGATCCTGCCGCGATCATCGCCGGCGATAACGCGACGGCCGAGCAGCTCGACCGCATCCGGACGCAGCTCGGTCTCAACGAACCGCTCTACACGCAGTTTTTCAGCTGGGTCTGGCGGCTGCTGCACGGTGACTTCGGCACCTCGCTGATCTCCAACGTGCCTGTGCTGCAGATGGTCAACCAGCGCATCGAGCCCTCTTTGAGCATTGCATTGAGCGTGATGCTGGTTTCGATCCTTGTTGCGATCCCGCTCGGCGTCATCGCCGCATGGAAACACGGCACATGGATCGACCGTTTCGTGATGGCGCTGTCAGTGATCGGCTTCTCCGTGCCGGTGTTCGTGATCGGTTACGTGCTGGTCCAGGTGTTCGCGATCGAACTGCGCTGGTTTCCGGTGCAGGGTTTCCGCAGCATCTCGCGTGGCTTCGGGCCGTTCTTTGAGCGCATCACGCTGCCGACCGTCGCGCTGTCCTTTGTCTATGTCGCGCTAATCGCGCGCATGACCCGCGCGGCGATGCTCGGAGTGCTCGGCGAAGACTATGTCCGCACCGCGCGCGCCAAGGGCATCAACGAGAGCGGTGTGCTGTTCCGCCACGCGCTGCGTAACGCCGCCGTGCCGGTCATCACGGTGATCGGTACCGGCTTCGCACTGCTGATCTCCGGCGTCGTCGTCACCGAAAGCGTGTTCAACCTGCCCGGCATCGGTCGCTTGACGGTCGACGCCGTGCTGGCGCGGGATTTTCCCGTGATCCAGGCCATGATCCTTTTGACCTCGGGC
This sequence comes from Tardiphaga robiniae, assembly GCF_013359755.1. Taxonomy (GTDB): domain Bacteria; phylum Pseudomonadota; class Alphaproteobacteria; order Rhizobiales; family Xanthobacteraceae; genus Tardiphaga; species Tardiphaga robiniae. Next base: position 25,531 of record NZ_JABMCJ010000064.1, read on the forward strand.
GTTTATGTCGGGGTCAATTTGCTTATCGACCTTGCCTACGCACTGCTCGATCCCAGAATTCGTTACTAGGAATCTGTATCTGATGGCGATCGAATCCCTTCCCAACCCGGCCCTCCCCTCCCGCAGCGGTCCGTCGCTCGGCTTTCTCACCGCGACGCCGATTATCGCCTTGGCGACGATTTGCCTGACGCTGGTGATCCTGTCGGCGATTTTCGCACCGTGGCTGACGTCGCACGATCCGCAATTGCTGGCACCCGCCTTGCGGCTGAAGCCGGCCAGTTCGGAATATCTGCTCGGCACCGACGCTTACGGCCGCGACGTGCTGGCGCGCATCCTCTATGGCGGTCGCATCTCGCTCCTGATCGGCCTCGGCGCCGCCGTCACCAGTATTGTCATCGGCCTCTTCATCGGCCTGTTCTCGGGCTTTTTCAAATTGGCCGACGCTGTGATGATGCGTGTCATGGACGGCCTGATGGCAATGCCCGGCGTGCTGCTGGCCATCGCCGTCGTGTCGCTGTCAGGCGCCACCCTGACGACGGTGCTGATTGCGATCACTATTCCGGAAATCCCCCGTGTCGCGCGACTGGTGCGTTCCGTGGTGCTGTCGGCACGTGAGGAGCCCTATGTGGAGGCGGCGATCTCGCTCGGCTCCAGCATGCCGAAGATCATGTTGAAGCATCTGATGCCCAACACGGTGGCGCCGCTGATCGTCCAGGGCACCTTCATCGCCGCATCCGCCATTCTCACCGAGGCGATCCTGTCGTTCCTCGGCGCCGGCATCAGCCCGGAAACCCCCACCTGGGGGAATATCATGGCCGAGGGTCGCGCCTTCTTCCAGGTCAAGCCATCGCTGATCTTCTGGCCGGGATTACTGCTCTCGATTGCCATCCTCTCCGTCAATCTGATCGGCGACGCTGCCCGCGATGCGCTCGATCCCCGCATGAAACAGCGTGAGGCCGGCAAGTGAGTGAACTCGTGAACCCCACCGTGAATACCCGCCCCATCGCACTGGAAATTGAAAACCTCGTCGTCGGCGTCGGCAAGAGCGGCACCGGCAAGAAGATCATCGACGGCATTTCTCTCCAGGTGCGCCAGGGCGAAACGCTCTGTGTGGTCGGCGAAAGTGGTTCCGGCAAGTCGGTTACCTCGCTCTCCACCATGGGCCTGCTGCCGCGAGATTCACTCAAAGCCATCGGCGGCAGCATTAAGTTGGTCGGCGAAGATGTGCTGCAAGCCAGCGACCGGCGGCTGCGCGAGCTCCGCGCCACCACCATGGCGATGATCTTCCAGGAACCGATGACGGCGCTCAATCCAGTCGTCCCCGTTGGCAAGCAGATCGACGAAGTACTACGCACCCACACCAGTCTCGGCGCCAGCGCCCGCCGTGCGCGCATTCTCGACATGATGGAGCAAGTGCGGCTTCCCGATGTGAAGCGCATCTTCGCGTCCTATCCGCACCGCCTGTCGGGCGGCCAGCGCCAGCGCATCATGATCGCCATGGCGCTCGTGCTGGAGCCGAAACTGCTGATCGCCGATGAGCCAACGACAGCGCTCGACGTCACCACCCAGGCGCAGATCCTCAAGCTGATGCGCGACCTTCAGAAGGATCACGGCACCGCCGTGCTGTTCATCACTCACGACATGGGCGTGGTGGCCGACATCGCCGACCGCGTCGCCGTGATGCGTAATGGACGCCTGGTGGAAACCGGAGCATTGAAGGATATTCTGAGCGCGCCCACGCAGGACTATACTCGTAACCTGCTGTCGTCGGTGCCGAGCCTCATTCCCCGCGCGGCCCGCGAGGAAGCAGGCTTCAATCCAGTCGTGCTCGAGGCCAATGAGCTCGGCAAGGTCTATCGCGAACGTTCCATGTTCGGGAAACCACGCGAAGTCCACGCAGCCCAGGACGTCACGCTGACACTGCGCAAGGGCCGCACGCTCGGCATCGTCGGCGAAAGCGGCTCCGGCAAATCGACCGTGGCGCGCTGTATCGTCCGACTGATCGATCCCACCTCGGGCGGCATCCGTCTCGCCGGACGCGAAATCTCCGACCTGTCACGTCACGCGTTGCAGCCGCACCGCAAGAAGATACAGATCGTCTTTCAGGACCCCTATCGTTCGCTCAATCCGCGCATCACCATCGGCGAGTCCATTTGTGAAGGTCCGATCAATTTCGGCACCAAGCATTCGGTGGCAATGGCCAGGGCGCGTGAACTGCTCGAACTGGTCGGTCTTCCACCTGACGCAGTCTCGCGCTATCCGCACCAGTTCTCCGGCGGCCAGCGCCAGCGCATCGCCATTGCGCGCGCGCTTGCCCTCGATCCGGAAGTTCTGGTGGCCGACGAGGCCGTCTCGGCCCTCGACGTCTCGGTGCAGGCCCAGGTGCTGCGGCTGCTCGACGACATCCAGACCCGGCTCGGCATCGCCATCCTGTTCATCACCCACGATCTGCGCGTCGCCGCCCAGATTTGCGACGACGTTGCCGTAATGCAGCATGGCCGGGTGGTGGAACAGGGCCCGGCAGCGGAAGTCCTCGCAAATCCGCAACAGCCCTATACGCGCCAGCTGCTTGACGCGGCGCCCGGACGAGGATGGGATTTCGCCAACTTCCGCGCGGTCGATGGCAGCACCACCGTGCCGGCGGCCTGAGCCCATACCGAAACTGACCCTGGATTCTGAATGACCCGTATCGCTGTCGGCGGCTTTCTGCACGAGACGAACACGTTTGCGCCGACCAAGGCGACCTATGAGGCCTTTGTACATGGCGGCGGCTGGCCGTCGATGACGCATGGCGCCGACGTCCTCAAGGTGATGCGTGGCATCAATGTCGGCCTCGCCGGCTTTATCGAGGAAGCCGAGACACGCGGCTGGGAGCTGATCCCGACCATCGCCTGCGGCGCAAGCCCTTCGGCCCATGTCACCAGGGACGCGTTCGAGCGCATCGTCGGCGAGATGATTGACGGCATCAGGGCAGCGCTGCCCCTCGATGCGATCTATCTCGATCTGCATGGCGCCATGGTCACCGAACATCTCGACGACGGCGAAGGCGAAATCGCGCGGCGCGTGCGCGAGGTGATCGGGCCGGACATTCCGTTCGTGGTCAGCCTCGACCTGCATGGCAACATCTCGCCGGAGACGGTCGAATACACCGACGCGCTGATCGCCTATCGCACCTATCCCCATGTGGACATGGCCGACACCGGCCGCGCCTGTGCACGCCACATGGACTTGCTGCTCGCCGGCAACCGCTTCGCCAAGGCATTCCGGCAATTGCCGTTCCTGATTCCGATCAGCTGGCAATGCACCAATGACGAGCCGACCAAGAGCATCTATCTGAAGCTGGCCGCGCTGGAACATGACCAGGTGCCGACGCTGTCGTTCTGCCCGGGCTTTCCTGCCGCCGATTTCCCGCATTGCTGCCCGAGCGTGTTCGCCTATGGCGTGACGCAGGCTGATGCCGACGCTGCAGCGGACACCATCGTCAAGCTGGTGATGGGCCACGAGGATGATTTCAACGGCAAGATCTACAGGCCGGACGAAGGCGTGCTGCATGCCATGGAGCTGGCGAAGACCCTCACCAAGCCGGTCGTTATCGCCGACACCCAGGACAATCCCGGCGCCGGCGGCGACAGCGACACCACCGGCATGCTGCGCGCGCTGGTGAAGAACAAGGCGATCAAGGCCGCCCATGGCGTGATCTACGATCCCGCTGCAGCGAAGGCTGCCCATCAGGCCGGCGAAGGCGCTACGGTCAAACTCTCCATCGGCGGCAAGTCGGGCATCCCCGGCGATGCGCCTTACGAGAACACGTTCGTGGTCGAGAAACTGTCGGACGGCAAGTTCGTCGCCAACGGCCCCTATTATGGCGATCGCGACATGGATATGGGCCTCTCGGCCTGTCTGCGTATCGACGACGTCCGCGTCGTCATCTCCTCGCACAAGGCCCAGCTCGCCGACCAGTCGATGTATCGCTATGTCGGTATCGAGCCGACTGAGCAGAACATTCTCGTCAACAAGAGCTCGGTGCATTTCCGCGCCGACTTCGAGCCGATCGCCGGCAAGCTGCTGATCTGCGCCGCGCCCGGCGCGATGCCGGCGGATACGTCCGTGCTGCCCTGGAAGCATTTGCGCCCGGGCATCCGGCTGAAGCCGAATGGCGAACCATTTACGCCCCAGACCTCATCACCTGCCCTCGTGCCGTGAACGGATAGACCCATGCCCACACTCGAACGTATCGACGCCTTCGCCGACGAACTCACCGCCATCCGCCGCGACCTGCACGCGCATCCGGAAATCGGCTTCGAGGAAGTCCGCACCTCCGGCATCGTCGCCGACAAGCTGACCTCCTGGGGTGTCGAAGTGCATCGCGGCTTAGGGGGTACCGGCGTCGTCGGCGTGCTGAAGGGCAAAGGCTCGGGCACCAAGCGCATCGGCCTGCGCGCCGACATGGACGCGCTGCCGATGGAAGAAAACACCAATCTCGCCTGGCGCTCCACCATTCCGGGCCGTTTTCACGGCTGCGGTCATGATGGCCACACCACCATGCTGCTCGGCACCGCTCGCTATCTCGCCGAGACCCGCAATTTCGACGGCACCGTGCATTTCATCTTCCAGCCCGCCGAAGAAGGCCTCGGCGGTGCGCGCGCGATGATCAAGGACGGTCTGTTCAAGCAGTTTCCCTGCGATGAAATCTATGGTCTGCACAATGCACCGGACATGAATCACGGCGAAGTCGGCATCTTCCCGGGCCCTGCAATGGCCGCCGCTGATTTCTTCGACATCACCATCCGGGGCTACGGCGCGCATGGCGCGATGCCGGAGCGCTCCAAGGATCCTGTCGTGATCGCGATGTCGCTCGGTCAGGCGATGCAGTCGATCGTCAGCCGCAACGTCAATCCGTTCGAATCCGCGGTGCTGTCGATCACCCAGATCCATTCCGGCTCGGCCTATAACGTCATCCCGGATGATGCGAAGCTCTGCGGCACCGTGCGCTGTTTCTCCGAGAAGGTCCGGATGCAGATCCGCGAGCGGATGCATGCGCTCGCTGCCGGCATGGCGACGGCATTCGATTGCGAGATCAAGGTCGATATCCGCGACGGCTTCAGCGTGCTGGTCAATCAGGAAGAGCATTCCAAGGCCGTCGAGGACGTTGCACGCACGATCGTCGGCGACGCCAATGTGATCACCCGCGCGAAGCCGAAAATGGGCTCCGAAGATTTCGCCGACATGCTGCATGCCGTGCCCGGCGCCTATTTCTGGGTCGGCCAAGAAGGCTCGGTGCCGGTGCACAATCCCGGCTATTATCTCGACGATAAGATCCTGCCCATCGGCGCCAGCATGTTCGCCCGCATCGTCGAAACCCGGCTGCCGGCGTAAGAAGCGGCAGCCAACGCTGTCGGCATAATTCCGCAGGATGGGTTGAGAGCAGCGAAACCCGTCACGCTTGTGTGCGAAGGATGGGTTTCACAAGAGCCCTACCCATCCTACAATCCTGCACCTAGCACGTCATTCCGGGGCGCGCGCATCTTCGCGCGCGAACCCGGAATCCAGTAGTAATGAAAACACGTCGGGATTCCGGGTTCGCGCCAAGTGGCGCGCCCCGGAATGACGATTTCAACGACAACAAAAAATAAACAGGGAAGAAACCACCATGGCCTATGAGACCATCCTCTACAGCGTCGAAGACCAGATCCTCACCATCACGCTGAACCGCCCTGAAAAGCTCAATGCCTATAACGCTACGATGCAGGCCGAGTTGATCGATGCCTTCGACAAGGCCGATGCGGACGACAATGTGCGCGCGATCATCGTGACCGGTGCCGGACGTGGTTTCTGCGCGGGTGCGGATCTCTCCTCGGGCGCCGACACATTCGACCGCGACGCGCGGCGCGGCCCGGTGAAGCGCCTCGCCAGCGGCGATGTCGATTACAGCGATCCGATGGTGCGCGACGGCGGCGGTCAGGTGACCCTGCGGATCTTCAAATGCCTCAAGCCGGTCATCGCCGCGGTGAACGGCCCGGCCGTTGGCATCGGCGCCACCATGCAGCTCGCGATGGACATCCGCATCGCCTCGGAAGCTGCACGCTTCGGCTTCGTGTTCTCCCAGCGCGGCATCGTGCCGGAAGCCGCGTCGAGCTGGTTCCTGCCGCGCCTCGTCGGCATCTCGCAGGCGCTGGAATGGTGCTACTCCGGCCGCGTGTTCCCGGCGCAGGAGGCCCTCGCCGGCCGACTTGTCAGCAAGGTCGTGCCGCCCGAGGAGCTACTGCCGACCGCACGCGCGCTGGCCAAGACCTTCATCGACAAGACGGCGCCGGTGTCTGTCGCGCTGATCCGCCAGATGATGTGGCGCATGATGGGCGCCGACGATCCGATGGAAGCGCACAAAATCGACAGCCGCGGCATCTATACGCGCGGTCGCTCCGAGGACGTCAAGGAAGGCGTCGTGGCCTTTCTCGAGAAGCGCCCGGCAGCATTCAAGAACAAGGTCAGCACGGACATGCCGAGCTATTTCCCGTGGTGGGACGAGCGCGACTACAAATAGGACGACGAATGAATCCGACGCCCTCTGGTCGTCCACTCGAGGGCGTCATTTTCCTGCACGGCATCAGCCGGTCGTTCCGATCTTTCATCAAGATGCAGCAGGCGGTCGAAGCCGCAGGCTTCGCCACGCGGAACATTGGCTATCCCAGCCGGCGCAAGACGCTGTCTGCACTGGCCGATGACATCCACCCCGCCATCGCGCCGTTTGCTGAAGCCAACGAAGGCTGCACGCATTTCGTCTGCCATTCGATGGGGGGCCTGCTGGCGCGTGTCTATCTGGCGCGCCACCGTCCATCACGTCTGGGCCGCGTGGTGATGCTGGGCACGCCGAATGGCGGCAGCGAAATCGCCGATCTGTTCAAGAACTGGCTGCCCTATCGCCAGTATTTCGGTCCGGCGGGGCAACAACTCGTTACGATGCGGGATGACGTAACTGAGGCGATGCTTCCTCCAGTTGACTATCCGGTCGGCATCATCGCCGGCGATCGCACGCTCGATCCGATCGCTTCGCGCTTGATGTTGCGTGGCCCGAATGATGGTCGTGTCACCGTCGCGCGCACAAAACTTGAAGGCATGACTGACCACCTCGTCATCCACGCGTCACATGCGATGATGATCCGGAACAGGGAAGCGATCGATCAGGCGATAGCCTTCCTGAAGGACGGCCGGTTTCGGCGCTGAGCGCTCAGCCCATGGTCAGCGCCACACGCCCGATCGCCTTGCGCTCCGTCAGTAGCCGCATGGCAGCTGCGACATCCGCCAGCGGCAGGCGATGCGAAACATTTGGCCTGATCTTTCCTGCCTCTGCCCATGCGAGGAGCTGCGCGATGCGGGCTTCGCCGATCTTCGGATCGCGCCGCGCCGCCTCGCCGGCGCGGACGCCGAGCACGCTGGCGCCTTTGATGAGCACGAGATTGGTTTTCGCCACGCCGATGCCGCCGGTGAAGCCGATCACCAGCAGGCGGGCGCCCCAATTGATGCAGCGCAGGCTCTGCTCGAAGATATCGCCGCCGACCGGGTCGAACACCACATCGGCACCCTTGCCATCGGTGATGCGTTTCACGGCATCGCGGAACGGCTCCGCGCCATACAGCACGCCATGATCCGCGCCGCGCGCACGCGCGACGGCGAGCTTCTCTTCTGACGACGCGGCAGCGATCACGGTGGCGCCCAGCAGCTTGCCAATCTCCACCGCTGCCAAACCGACGCCGCCGCCGGCACCATGCACCAGCTGCGTTTCGCCCGGCTTGATCTGGCCGCGATCGACCAGCGCATGATGCGCGGTGCCATGCGCGGCGAGAAACGTCGCCCCCTCCGCGTAGTCGAATGTCGATGGCAGTGGGGTGAGTTGCGCCGGCGTCACCACGACCTCGTCGGCGTAGCCGCCATGACGCAGCTTGACGATAACGCGGTCCCCAACCGCGACGCCCGGCACATCGCCGGCGACTTCGCTGACGTCGCCGGCCGCTTCCATACCCGGCGTGAATGGCAGCTCGGGCTTGAGCTGATATTCGCCAGCCGCCATCAGAATATCCGGGAAGTTGATCCCCGCGGCGCGCACGGCAACGCGGACCTGCCCCGGCTTTAGCGCCTTTGACTCGAATTGTTCGAGGCGCAGACTTTCCGGCGCTCCTAGCTCACGGCAGACAATCGCTTTCGGCATCAGGCAGCGCTCGCCTTGCGGCGCTGTAGCGCCTCACGCATCAGCGGCAGGCGGTCATTGCCGAAATACATGTCGGTCTTGTCGAGATAGATGGTCGGCGAGCCGAAGCCGCCCCGTGCGATCACGTCATCCGTATTGACCTTGAGCTGGTCCTTGATCGCCTGATCGCCGATGCCCGCGAAGAAATTCGCGGGATCGATGCCGGTGCGCGTGCAGATCTCGGTCAGGACGTCATCCCTGGAGATATCCATGTCTTCGCCCCAATAGGCTTCGAACACCGCGCGCGCAAACGGCACCATCGCATCGTTTCCAAGCCAGATGCAGCCGCGCATCGCCTTGACGCTGTTCACCGGAAACACCGTCGGCGGCATCTTGATCGCCAGGCCGGCCGAGCGCGCCCAGTCGCCGAGGTCCTTCTTCATGTAGCGCGCTTTGGCCGGCACCGGCGTCTTGCGCGATTCATAGACGCTGGGATTGATCGAATTGAAGATGCCGCCGACCAGAATGGGCCGCCACGAGATTTCCTCGCCGAACTCCTTCGCCAGCGGCTGGATGTTGTGGAAGGCGAGATAGGTCCAGGGGCTGGAACAGTCGAAGAAGAATTCGATCATGGGTGTTTCCTCGTTTTGTTATTATTTTCTTCGTCATGCGCGCGCCCCGGAATGACGAGCTCTATTGCTGAGCCTGCGCATGTGCCGGCGCATCGACACCGAACATGATCTTCCTCGCCTGCTCATCCATCGGCTTCTTCTCCTGCTTACCGACGGCAAGCCCCACCTGTACCTGCGGCCGCGCGCGGACCAGCGCAAACCAGCGCTTCACGTTCGGGAAATCATCCAGCGTCAGGCCCTGCGCCTTATGGGTCATGATCCACGGAAAGCACGCCATGTCGGCGATGGAGTAGTCGCCGGCGATGTAATCGCGGCCTTCCCCGAGATGCGCATCGAGTACGCCGTACAGGCGCTTGGCTTCGCGGGTATAGCGATCCATCGCATAGGGAATCTTCTCGGGGGCATAGAGCAGGAAATGTCCATTCTGGCCGAGCATCGGACCAAGCCCGCTCATCTGCCACATCAGCCACTGCATGACGTCGAAACGCTTGCGCATCTCGGCCGGCATGAAACGGCCGGACTTCTCCGCGAGATAGATCAGGATTGCGCCGCTCTCGAAGATCGACACCGGCGCGCCGCCATCGGCAGGCGCATGATCGACGATGGCCGGCATGCGGCCGTTGGGGCTGAGTTTCAGAAACTCCGGCTGGTGCTGGTCGCCGCGACCGAGTTGCATCGGGACGACCGTATAGGGGAGCCCGCATTCTTCCAGCATAATCGAGATTTTCCAGCCATTCGGCGTCGGTGCGTAATGCAGGTCGATCATGTAATTTTCCCGGCGTCCTCGATACGTTTTGGGCGATCCTAGCCCTCCCTTATGGATGCGCCAATCCCATATACGGAGGGTCAGGAACGTGGCAGATAGGCCTCCGCAAAACACAATTTCCGGGGAGCGAACAAATGCTGTTTCCAACCACCATCGCCGGCTCGCTGCCGAAGCCCGAATGGCTCGCCGAGCCGAACAAGCTGTGGCCAACCTGGCGCTCCTCCGGCGACGAACTGGTACGCGCCAAGCGCGACGCGACGCTGCTGGCGGTGAAAGTGCAGGAAGATGCCGGCGTCGATATCGTCACCGAAGGCGAACAGGCGCGGCAGCATTTCGTCCATGGCTTTCTGGAAAAGGTCGACGGCATCGACTTCGTCCACAAGGTCGAGATGGGCATCCGCAAGGATCGCTATAAAGCGATGGTGCCGCAGGTGATCGCGCCGCTGCAGCTCAAGGGCCGCGTTCACGCCTTCGAGGCGCAGGCTGCCCGCGCGCATACGACGAACAAGCTCAAGTTCACACTGCCCGGTCCGATGACCATTATCGACACCCTGTCGGACAGCTATTACGGCGACCGCGTCAAGATGGCCTTTGCTTTCGCCGAACTGCTGAACCAGGAAGCGCTCGCGCTGCAGGCCGACGGCGTCGACATGATCCAGTTCGACGAGCCGGCCTTCAACGTCTTCATGGACGAAGCCGCCGACTGGGGCGTCAAGGCGCTCGAGCGCGCCGCACAGGGCCTCACTTGCGCGACAGCCGTTCACATCTGCTACGGCTACGGCATCAAGGCCAATACCGACTGGAAGGAAACCCTCGGCAGCGAGTGGCGACAGTATGAAGAGATCTTCCCGGCCATCGACGCCAGCCCGATCCAGCAGGTCGCCATCGAATGCCGGAACTCCCGCGTGCCACTGGAATTGCTGGGACTGCTGAAGAACAAGGTCGTGCAGGCCGGCGTGATCGATGTCGCGAGTGACACTGTCGAGACGCCGGAGGATGTTGTCGCCACCATCGAGGCCGTGATGAAACACGTGCCGAAGGACAAGATCGTGCCGACGACCAATTGCGGCATGGCGCCGATGCAGCGCGATATCGCGGAAGCGAAGCTGCGGGCGCTGGGTGCAGGTGCGAAGCTGGCAAGGCAGAAGCTGGGATAAGACGTTCCCCGCAACAAACGCCGTCATGCCCGGCCTTGTTGCCGGGCATGACGAATTCTAGTTTCCCGCGGCAGCACTCGCGTGCAGCACCGGACGATAGCCGGCGCGAAATGCATTCAGCGTCGATGGTGGCGTCAGCAGCTGCGCGTCGACGAGCTCGACATCCGCCGCGCGATAGCCCGCAAACGACCACTGCAGCGCCTGCCCCTGCGCGACCAGATAGCTCTCACCACCCGCCTGCACCATCGCCCCATCCGGCAATGCCTCGATAGGCCCATCCACCGGATACGATCGCTTCTTCCTGTTATCCAGCCGCTCACGATGCAGCACCGCATCGATCTCCGTCGCCCGCACACGCACGACGCCATTGCCCTCCTCCCATGCCGCGCGAAAGCGGTTCGCGTCATCGCGGCGGCAATAGAAGCACGGGCGGTGACCGGCGGCGAAGGATGTGGCCTCGTCGAGGAAGAACAGCTCGGTCCAGCTACGTGTCGCCATCACATCGCGGCGACGCCCGCGAAACTCGCAGACACAGGTGATCCAGGCCGGATTCGACCAGCGCCTGTTCAGGAGCGTTTTGGTCGAAGGATCGTGGATGATGCCACGATTGCCGGTGAACGTCCCGTGCTCCGGTGTCGCGACGATGTCGCCTGTCGGCGTGACACGATTTTGCAGCGGCATATCCCTGTCCTCTCCACGTCATTGCGAGCGCAGCGAAGCAATCCAGAAGCAACAAGCCAAGACGGGATTGCTTCGTCGCAAGTGCTCCTCGCAATGACGGCTGAAGAGCTGGTGCCCTAGCCTGCGCCTTCGCGCATCGGCGGCTGGAACGACAGGCCGAGATCCCACGGAAAGAAGATCCAAGTGTCCTGCGACACTTCGGTGATGTACGTATCCACCAGCGGCCGGCCCATGGGCTTGGCATAGACAGTCGCAAAGTGCGCTTTCGGCAGCATGTCGCGAACGATACGCGCCGTCTTGCCGGTATCGACGAGGTCGTCGATGATCAGGAGGCCCTTGCCGTCGCCGCCACCGAGTTTCAAAGCATCGGCCGACAGCCCCTTCAGTACCTGCAACTCGCCGCGCTTGTTGTGCTCATAGCTGGCGATGCACACCGTATCGATGACGCGGACGCCGAGTTCGCGCGCCACGATCGCCGCCGGCACAAGCCCGCCGCGGGTAATGGCGATGATCGCGTGAAATGGACCGGCGCTGTTCAGCCGCCAGGTCAGCGCGCGGCAATCGCGATGGAATTGATCCCAGGACACCGGGAATGCCTTCCCGGCGCGCTCCTCAGCACTCAATTCCGGATGATCGGCCATGTTCGTCTCCTCACATCGGTCGCCCTCAGGCGGCCGGACTTATGTTGATCCACTCGTTAGTTCACTCTCAATTTCACTTGGGCGCGTTGATTGTCGCCAACATCGCCTTGACGGCCTCCATTGCCGCATTGAGCTTATCCTGATCGCGCGAACGCACCACCAGATTGGTGTTCGGCTTGCCCTGTTCGTCCATGAACGGATAGCTGCCGATGATCGTATCCGGATGCGCCTGCGCGATATCGCGCAGCGGACCACCGACGTCGCCCTCCCGCGCATTGGCCTTCACCGTATCGGATAGCATCCGCAAACCAGATTTCAGCTTCGGCGACACGATGTCCATCATCGCCTGCATGATCGTCGGCACGCCGGCCATCACGATCACATTGTCGATCTTGAAGCCGGGCGCCAGGATGGTCGCGCTCTGGATCAGGTCGGCGCCGTCGGGAATACGGGCCATCCGCAGCCGGGCTTCGTTCAGGTCGGCGCCGAAGCGCTCCTGGAAACGCGCGACCACCTCGGGATGATGATCGATCTTGACGCCGAACGCCTTGGCGACCGCATCGGCGGTGATGTCATCGTGGGTGGGGCCGATGCCGCCAGTGGTAAAAACGTAGGTGTAGCGTTTACGCAGCGCATCGAGCGCAGCAATGATGTCCGGCTCATCGTCAGAGACGACGCGGACTTCTTTGAGATCGATGCCGATATTGGTGAGGTACTCGGCAATGAATCCGATGTTCTTGTCCTTGGTCCGACCTGACAGAATCTCGTCGCCGATCACCAGGATGCCCGCGGTCACAATCTCGGTCATTTGTCGTTCCCTACCATTCCCGGGACCATGCGCAGGCAAAGTCCTGATGTCACGGGGTTTTGCTGCCGAAACGAGCAGCGTCCAGCCGTTTTTTCAGGCAGCTTTACACGCATCTCATACGAATTGCTCTTGTTGAATGCATATCGTGCTGGCCCGCCCCTTGCTACCATCCCTTTCAGTCGTGCAATCTCCGTACGGCCTCGAAACAACAGTCAGGGTACATGGCAGTCGCGTTCGACGAAATGAACGGGCCCCAAGGCGAACTCCGCCCGGCCTATGAAGAACTCTCCCGCTGGCTCAAGGAGACGCCTCCGGACGCTTTGGAACATCGCCGCCAGGAAGCGGAGCTGCTGTTCCGCCGGATCGGCATCACCTTCGCGGTTTACGGCGACTCCGAATCCACCGAACGGCTGATCCCCTTCGACGTCATTCCGCGGATCATTTCCGGCAAGGAATGGACCCTGCTGGAAAAGGGCCTGAAGCAGCGCACCCGCGCCATCAACATGTTCCTCAAGGACATCTATCACGGCCGCGAAATTCTCCGCGCCGGCCTGATCCCCGATGACCTGATCTTCCAGAACCCGGTGTTCCGTCCGGAGATGAACGGTCAGGACGTCCCCCACGATGTCTATGTGCACATCGCCGGGATCGACATTGTCCGCACCAATCCGGACGAATTCTTCGTTCTCGAAGACAATGCCCGCACGCCCTCCGGCGTCTCCTACATGCTGGAGAACCGCGAGATCATGATGCGGCTTTTCCCCGACCTGTTCGCGCGACATCGCGTCGCGCCGGTCGAGAAATATCCAGACGAGCTGCTGTCCTGCCTGCGCTCCGTCGCACCGCGCTCGGCCTCGACGGAGCCCACCGTCGCACTGATGACACCCGGCGTCTACAACTCGGCCTATTACGAACACTCGTTCCTGGCCGACAAGCTCGGCGTCGAACTGGTCGAGGGCCGCGACCTCATCGTCAAGAACGATGAAGTCTTCATGCGCACCACCGAAGGCCTCAAACGCGTCGACGTGATCTATCGCCGCGTCGATGACGATTTCCTCGATCCCCTCACCTTCCGCCCGGATTCAGCGCTCGGCGTCCCCGGCCTGATGTCCGCCTATATGGCCGGCAACGTCACGCTGGCTAATGCAGTCGGCACCGGCATCGCCGACGACAAGGCGATCTACAGCTACATGCCGGAAGTGGTGAAGTTCTATCTCGGCGAAGAGCCGATCCTGAAGAATGTGCCGACTTGGCGCTGCCGCGAACCTGGCGATCTCGCTTACGTGCTCGATCACCTCGGCGAACTCGTCGTCAAGGAAGTCCACGGCTCCGGCGGTTACGGCATGCTGATCGGCCCTGCCGCGACCAAGGCGACCATCGAGGCGTTCCGCGACAAGCTGAAGCGCGAGCCGGAAGGCTTCATCGCGCAGCCGACGCTGGCGCTGTCGACTTGCCCGACCTGCACCGAGTCAGGCCTCGCGCCGCGGCATGTCGATCTTCGCCCCTTCGTGCTCACCGGCAGCAAGAACGTCTCCATCGTCGCAGGCGGTCTGACCCGCGTCGCGCTGAAGGAAGGCTCGCTGGTGGTGAATTCCAGCCAGGGCGGCGGCACCAAGGATACATGGATACTGGACGAATAACTCTCGATATAGGCAACCGGACTTCGACCGACGACCCACTTTTCAAAGAGTAACATCCCCGCATGCTGTCGCGCACCGCCGAGAACCTTTACTGGCTAGCCCGCTATGTCGAACGCGCCGAATATCTCGCGCGCACGATCGAGGCGACACTGCGCGTCACCGCGCTGCCGAATACCTATATCGGCCAGACCAACGAATGGGATTCGGCGCTACTAACCGCAGGCGTCAGCGCGGCCTTTTACGAGATCTACGAGGAAGCCAACGAGACCAATGTCGTTGAATATCTCTCGTTCTCGACAGCCAATCCCTCCTCGATCCGCAACTGCATCGAGGCGGCGCGGCTGAATTCGCGCTCGGTCCGCACCGCGCTGACTGGCGAGATGTGGGACACGATCAACAGCGCTTGGCTGGAATTGCAATCCGCCTGGAGCGGCGGTGCCAAGACACGCGAGCAGCTGGCGAATTTCTTGCGCTTTGTGCAGGAGACATCGCTGCGCTTCGACGGCTCAGCCTACCGCACCATGCTGCGCAACGACGCCTACTGGTTCTCGCGGCTCGGGCTGCATCTGGAGCGCGCCGACAACACTGCGCGCATTCTGGATGTGAAATATCATCTGCTGCTGCCCGAGGATGAACATGTCGGCGGCCCGCTCGATTACTATCAGTGGACTTCGATCCTGCGCTCGGTCTCGGCGCTGACGGCCTATCACTGGGTCTATCGCGAGACGCTGAAGCCGTGGCTGATCGCGGATCTGCTGATCCTCAACGACACGCTGCCGCGCTCGCTGGCGAGCTGCTACGGCAATCTCGTCCGCAATCTCGACCAGATCGGCGTGTCCTATGGCCGTCAGGGCGCAGCGCAGCGCCACGCCCGCGGCGTCCGAAACCGCCTCGAACACAGCAACATGCAGGATATTTTCCAGCATGGGTTGCATGAATTCATCCAGGAATTCATTGCAGATAACAGCCGTCTGGGCGACATCATTGCCAAACAATACCTGATTTGAGCTAGCGTCCCGGCTCATCTGCAGATTCGGACACGTTGCCATGCGCCTGCGTATCGCCCATTCGACCACCTATCGCTACGAGCCGCCGGCTTCGGGCGTGATCCAGATTCTGCGGATGACCCCGGGCAGCCATGACGGCCAGTATGTCGCCGAGTGGCAGATCGACGTTTCCACGGATTCGCGCCTCGATCTGCATGAGGATGCATTCGGCAATGTCACCCATGTGCTGACCCACGGGCCCATCGCGGACCTCACGGTCACCGTCGAAGGCCTGATCGACACCCAGGACACCGGGGGCGTGCTGAAGGGCACCGATGAGCGGTTTCCGCCGAGCTTCTTCCTGCGCCAGACCGACCTGACCGACGCCAGCGCGGCGATGCAGTCCTTCGCCAAGGACCTTGCGCCAAGCGCGGAAACTGACGTGCTCGGCTTCCTGCACGCGTTGATGATGGCCATCAACGAGCACATGACCTTCGACGTCGATCCAACCAGCACCGGCACTTCGGCCAGCGAGGCCTTCATCGGCAAGCGTGGCGTCTGCCAGGATTACGCGCATATCTTCATCGCCTGTGCCCGGTCGGCCGGCGTTCCTGCCCGCTTCGTCTCCGGCCATTTCTGGCGCGCCGACGGCGAGACCAACCAGCAGGCCGGCCATGCCTGGGCCGAGGCCTATGTCCCGGATCTCGGCTGGGTCGGCTTCGACCCCGCCAATGCCATCTGCACCACCGACGCCCATGCCCGCGTTGCCATCGGCCTGGATTACCTCGGCGCAGCCCCCGTCCGCGGCACCCGCTATGGCGGCGGCACGGAAACCCTGACGGTCGCCGTCAAGGTCGATCAGGCCAATGGCCGCGGCCAGTCGCAGTCGCAGAGCCAGTCCTGAACAACCTTCAAACTGGCTTTCCGAGGTTGCCCGGTCGATACCCACCGCGTAAGACGCTTCCCTGACCAAGGGACCGACGATGACCTATTGCTGCGGAATTCTCGTCAAGGACGGCCTGGTGATGATCGCGGACACGCGCACCAATGCCGGGCTCGACAACATCTCGACCTTCCGCAAGCTGCATATCTTCAACCAGCCCGGCGACCGCATCATGGCGGTGGCATCCGCAGGCAATCTCGCCATCAGCCAATCGGTGCTCTCCACCCTGAGCGAGGGGCTGGAGAACCCGACCACCGGTGAGCTGGAGACCCTGCTGAACGCACCTACGATGTTTCAGGCTGCGCAGCGCATCGGCCGCGCCATCCGGCACGTCAACGCCACCGAGGGCAAGGCGCTGGAGGCCGAGGATATCAATTTCGACGTCTCGTTCCTGTTCGGCGGCCAGATCAAGGGCGCCAAGATGCGGCTGTTCATGATCTACCCGGCCGGCAATTTCATCGAATGCACGGTGGACACGCCCTATCTGCAGATCGGAGAGCACAAATACGGCAAGCCGGTGCTCGACCGCGCGATGCATTACGACGTCGAACTCTATGAGGCACTCAAGACCGGCCTGATCTCGATGGACTCGACCATGCGCTCCAATATCGGCGTCGGCCTGCCGATCGATGTGCTGGTGGTGCGCACCGATGTCTGCGACGCCGACCTCAATCACCGTATTGAAGCCGGCGAGCCCTATTTCCACGACCTGCGCTCGCGCTGGTCGGCAGCACTGCGCGCGGCACATCAAAACATTCCGCGCCCGCCCTACAAGAAAGACAATTGAGCGCGGCCGCGATGACCGCAGCCCCGATGAAATGGCGCATCATGACGGAGGCAGACCTGTCGTCCGTCCTCGCCATCGCCGATGCCGTTCATCCCGATTTCCCCGAAGATGAGGTCGTGTTCGCGAACCGCCTGGCGCTCGATCCAAACGGTTGCGCCGTGCTCGAAGCCCAGGACGGGATCAAGGGTTATCTCGTCAGCCATCCCTGGCAATTCAGGGGGCCGCCGTCGCTGAACAGCCTGCTGACAATGCCCGCAGCGCCGTCGACCTTCTACATTCACGATCTCGCATTGCTGCCCGAAACCCGCAGATCCGGCGCGGCGACCGTGGCCGTCGATATGATGGCGGCACGCGCCAGGCTGATGCAACTGCCCAACATGACGCTTGTTGCCGTCAACAATTCAGTTCATTTTTGGCAGCGGCACGATTTCACCATCATCCGCGATTCCGAATTGGATCAGAAACTGCAAAGCTACGGCGACAACGCACGTTTCATGGTTCGGGACCTCACTCAAAAAGACCTCTCGTAAAAAGAAAACAGGGACGAAACAGATGACCAACAAGATCGCACTCGTGACCGGAGCTGGCACCGGCGTCGGCCGTGCCGCATCGCTTGCGCTGATGAATGCCGGTTTCACCGTCGTGCTCGCCGGTCGCCGGCTCGAACTACTGCAAGAGACCCAGAAGCTCGGCGCGGCCAATGGCGGCAAGAGCCTCCCCGTGAGCGCTGACATGGCCGCCCCCGCCTCCATCGCCGCGCTATTCGCCAGGATCATGCAGGAATTCGGCCGGCTCGACGTGCTGTTCAACAACGCCGGCATGGGCGCGCCCGCGATTCCGTTCGAAGACCTCGGCCTCGAACAGTGGCAGGCTGTGGTGAACACCAATCTCACCGCACCGTTCCTGTGCACGCAGCACGCCTTCCGCATCATGAAGGATCAGACGCCCCGCGGCGGCCGCATCATCAATAACGGCTCGATCTCAGCGCATGCGCCGCGCCCGTTCTCCGCCGCCTACACGTCGACCAAACACGCCATCACCGGCTTGACCAAGGCCAGCAATCTCGACGGCCGCGCCTATGACATCGCCGTCGGCCAGGTCGATATCGGCAATGCCGCCACCCCCATGACCGACCGCATGGTCAACGGCCCCGGCGTGCTGCAGCCCGACGGCACCTCGAAGCAAGAGCCACGCATGGACGCCAAAGCCGTCGGCGACGCTGTCGCCTATATGGCCGGCCTGCCGCTCGACGCCAATGTGCTGACCATGACGGTCATGGCGACGAAGATGCCGTTCGTCGGACGCGGCTAAAACGTAATCCGCCTCAGCGGCATTGCGATTGCATGACATGGGGAGCCGCGGCATCATCGCGCCGCGACTTCGGGGGATTTATGCTTCAGCTACAATCGGCGTTCGGCGTCATCGCGCTTTTGGGGATCGCCTGGGCGCTCGGTGAAAACCGCAGCAGGGTGTCGCTGAGACAGGCCGCGATCGGTCTCGCATTGACGATCGTCGCTGCCGTGATCCTGCTGAAGCTTCCCGTCGTGACGCGCGCCTTCAGCAGCATCAACGATGCTGTCAGCACCATCGCCGCAGCGTCGCGCGCCGGCACCTCCTTCGTGTTCGGTTATCTCGGCGGCGGCGCATTGCCGTTCGATCTCAAGAATCCCGGCGCGGATTTCGTGCTCGCACTGCAGGCACTCCCCGTGGTGCTGGTCATCAGCGTGCTGACCAGCCTGCTCTTCTACTGGCGTATCCTGCCGCCGATCGTACGCGGCATGGCGTGGCTGCTCGAACGCACACTCGGCATCGGCGGCGCGGTCGGGCTGTCAACGGCCGCGAACATCTTTCTGGGCATGGTCGAGGCCCCGCTGTTTATTCGCCCTTACCTCGCACAGCTCACGCGCAGCGAACTGTTTCTGGTGATGACGGGCGGCATGGCGGGGATCGCCGGTACCGTGCTGGTGCTCTACGCCACTTTCATGGCGCCACTGATCCCCGATGCGTCGGCGCATTTCGTGATTGCTTCCGTGCTCTCGGCGCCAGCTGCGATCCTTGTCAGCCTGATCATGGTGCCTGAGACGGAGGATCGTCGCACCGGCGGCTTGCTCGCCAATCCGGACGCATCGGCCACGAGCACGATAGATGCGATCGTCAAGGGCACGAGTGCAGGCATGGAACTGCTCGTCAACATCATCGCCCTGCTGCTGGTCTTCGTGGCGCTGATGTATCTCATGAACGCGATCCTCATGATGATGCCGACCGTGGGAGGCAACACGCTGTCCGTGCAGCGCATGCTGGGTTACGTGATGGCACCGGTGTGCTGGCTGATGGGCCTGCCGTGGGACCAGGCGCTGACCGCAGGCTCGCTGATGGGCGTCAAGACGATCCTCAACGAGTTGATCGCCTATGTTCAATTGGCGAAGCTCGGTCCCGATGCGCTGGATGCACGCTCGCGCCTCATCATGCTTTATGCGCTGTGCGGATTTGCAAATTTTGCCAGCCTCGGAATTATGATCGGAGGCCTGGGCACCATGGCGCCGGAACGTCGTAACGAAATCAACGCGCTCGGTGTGAAGTCGATCGTCTCGGGGACGCTGACGACCTGCCTGATGGGCGCGATCGTCGGCATGCTCACCTGAGACACGCCGCCAGCGCCGGTCAGCCGATCGTCCGCTGCAGCAGATCGAGCCAGTTGCGCGCGCCGAGCTTGCCGAGCAGCGTCTCGGAATAGCCCTTGTCGCGCAAGGCCACGAACAGCGCCTGCAGGCCCGCGGCGGAGTCGATGGCCTCGGGCACCACCGCGCCGTCGAAATCCGATCCCAGCCCGACGTGATCCTCGCCCAGCTTCTCCAGCAGATAGTCGATCTGCTGCACCATCAGCTCGATGCCGGTGTCGGGCCGCATGCTGCCGTCGGGGCGCAGGAAGCAGGTCGCGAAATTCAGGCCGACCATGCCGCCGGTGTCGCGGATCGCGGCGAGCTGCTTGTCGGTGAGATTGCGCGGCGACGGGCACAGCGCATGGGCATTGGAATGGGTCGCCACCAGCGGCGCCTTCGACAGCCGCGCCACGTCCCAAAAACCCTTCTCGGTGATGTGTGACAGGTCGACCAGAATCTTCAGGTCATTGCAGGCGCCGATCAACCGCTCGCCGGCCGCGGTGAGACCGTCGCCGAGATCGGGCCCGGACGGGAAGTGAAACGGCACGCCATGGCCGAAGATGTTGGTCCGGCTCCACACCGGCCCGATCGACCGCAACCCCGCCGCATAGAGAACGTCGAGGAATCTGAGCTCGGCGTCGATGGCCTCCGCGCCTTCCAGATGGACCACCACGGCCAGCGCCTTGCGCTCAATGGCGGACCGGATTTCGGCGGTGGTGGTGCAGATCGCCACCGCGCCTGCGGAAGCACGTTCGAGCTGCAGCAGGATGGCCAGTTCGGCGACGACGGAATTGCGCGCCTCGTCCATCGTCAGCGGCTCGGGAAGCGGCACGGCGTAGCGTCCGCCCGTCATCTGCGCCATGAATCCCGATGACGCCTGAGCCGCCGGCGAATACAGCGCGAACAGCCCGCCGACGAACGCGCCGGCCTTCGCCTTCGGCAGGTCGATGTGACCGGCGGCTTCCCCGGTCAGGAAGTCGGATACCGGATCGTGCGATTGCGATTTGTACAGCCGCAGCAGCACATCGTTGTGACCGTCGAAAACCGGAACGGATGCAGTCATGAGATACTCGTTGAGGGCCAGGGCAGCGACGGGCTCAGCATAGCTGATTCAATGCCACTGCGACGCGCGAACAAGGCACGCGTCGCATTTCCGCACGCGAACTACCGGACTTCCACCGTCTTGAATTCCGCCGGCAGGATTACTTCAAGCAATTCGCAATTGTCGGAGTAATCGCGGATCAGGTGCCTGATGCGCGGCGGCTGGGTCCAGCATGACCCCTGACGCATGGTCATCTCGCCCTCGCCTTCCATATAGGCCTTCACCCAGCCATTCAGCACATAGACCAGCTGAAACTCGGCATCGTGATAGTGAAGCTTGGAGACCTCTTTCGGATCGCAAGGTCCGATCAGCCGGATGACATGCGCATGCGCCAAACCGCCGGTCGCAGCGGCAACGCCGAGATCGCGATACTTCGCGTAGGCACGCAGGCCGTCGCCGAGAAATGCTTCTTCCTGATAGTGGCTGATCGCGACGCGCTGCTTGCGGCGCGGGCCGGGTTTCGCCGCGGCCTTGGCGACAGCTTTTGTACTCGCCTTGGCCGGCTTGCCAACAGCGAGCTTTTTTGCTGCTTTCGCTACCACCTGTGTCGCAGGCTTCTTCGTCCCAGCCGTTTTCGCCGCGCTCTTTGACGTTCGCTTCAGCTTCGCCATGTCGTGTTTCCCACCCGGCGCAATGCCTAACAAACGGCCAGCGCGTCCGGGAACCTAGCTGTAGTTCAGCACAGCGGCAATTCATCCGGCGCGTTGAGAGGCGCGGACTAGTGCAACCGGAAGACGCCATCCACGGCACGAAGCTCGGCCGGCTTGATCAGTTTCGAATGCGCGACGGTGACCGCAAAGAGCGGGCCATCGAGCTTCTCCTGCCAGAAATCAAGGAAATCCTTCAGCGCGGGAAACTTCGGAAACAAATCATAGTTCTGCCAGACATAGGTCTGCAGCAGCGAGGGATGGTCGGGCATGCGGTAGAGGATCTGTGCCGTCGTCAGCCCGTAGCCAAGCACCTGCTTTCTGAAATCGTCAGAAACTGCATTTCTCGAGACCATGTTCAACCTCCATGGACAGAGCGCATTCGGCTAAGTGGATTCCGGTTTGACGTCGAACTTCGCTCTGCTCTCCTGTGACCGTGCTGACTGCAGCGAACCGGCTTCCACTTCGCCCGTGACAACACGATGCATGAAATGTGACGCAAGCAACGTCTTCATCACAAGCTTAAAAGTTTAATAATGTATTGAAAGCCGAGTGTTAGCAGCCACTTACCGTGGATGCTAACGGATTCGAGGACCGGTATCGGAGGGTCTTAACCAATTCTGGCACCCGTCATATTTGAGTGCCAAAATATTTGATACAGACCCTTGCCGGTGGGGAACGTTCGGCCTATGTCCGGACCAGCTGCGCTGGCACTTGTTGGCTCAGACTGCCAATTTAAATTTCTCAAGCATCTACAGAAACTTAGGAGGACTGCATGAAATTCCGTCCGCTTCACGATCGCGTTGTGGTCAAGCGTATCGACGCCGAAGAGAAGTCCGCTGGCGGCATCATCATTCCGGATAGCGCCAAAGAGAAGCCCTCCCAGGGCGAGATCGTCTCCGTCGGCCCGGGCGGCCGCGACGAAGCCGGCAAGCTGATCCCGATCGATCTGAAGGTCGGCGAGCGCGTGCTGTTCGGCAAGTGGTCGGGCACCGAGGTCAAGATCGACGGTCAGGACCTTCTGATCATGAAGGAAAGCGACATCATGGGCGTTCTCGAAGGCGCCGCTCCCGCCAAGAAGAAGGCCGCTTAAGCGCCTTTCCTCTCTCCCCTTAATTTTCAAGGAAGCAAAACATGTCAGCCAAAGAAGTGAAATTCGGCGTTGATGCCCGCGACAAGATGCTGCGCGGCGTCGACATTCTCGCCAACGCCGTGAAGGTGACGCTCGGTCCGAAGGGCCGTAACGTCGTTATCGACAAGTCGTTCGGCGCGCCCCGCATTACCAAGGACGGCGTCACCGTCGCCAAGGAAATCGAGCTCGACGACAAGTTCGAGAACATGGGCGCCCAGATGGTGCGCGAAGTGGCCTCGAAGTCGGCCGACGCAGCCGGCGACGGCACCACCACTGCTACCGTGCTCGCCCAGGCGATCGTCCGTGAAGGCGCCAAGTCGGTTGCTGCCGGCATGAACCCGATGGATCTGAAGCGCGGC
Organism: Tardiphaga robiniae; assembly: GCF_013359755.1. GTDB lineage: Bacteria > Pseudomonadota > Alphaproteobacteria > Rhizobiales > Xanthobacteraceae > Tardiphaga > Tardiphaga robiniae. The sequence continues at coordinate 48,654 of NZ_JABMCJ010000064.1, forward strand.
ATCGACCTGGCTGTGGAAGCCGTGGTTGCTGACCTCGTCAAGAACTCCAAGAAGGTCACCTCGAACGACGAAATCGCCCAGGTCGGCACCATCTCGGCCAACGGCGACGCGGAAATCGGCAAGTTCCTCGCAGATGCGATGAAGAAGGTCGGCAACGAGGGCGTCATCACGGTTGAAGAAGCCAAGTCGCTCGAAACCGAACTCGACGTCGTCGAAGGCATGCAGTTCGACCGCGGCTACATCTCGCCCTACTTCGTCACCAACGCCGACAAGATGCGCGTTGAATTCGACGACGCCTACATCCTGATCAACGAGAAGAAGCTCTCCTCGCTGAACGAGATGCTGCCGCTGCTCGAAGCCGTCGTGCAGACCGGCAAGCCGCTCGTCATCGTCGCGGAAGACGTCGAAGGCGAAGCCCTCGCCACCCTCGTCGTCAACCGCCTGCGTGGCGGCCTCAAGGTTGCTGCCGTCAAGGCACCGGGCTTCGGCGATCGCCGCAAGGCCATGCTGCAGGACATCGCGATCCTGACCGGCGGCCAGGCGATCTCGGAAGATCTCGGCATCAAGCTCGAGAACGTGACGCTCGCCATGCTCGGTCGCGCCAAGAAGGTGATGATCGACAAGGAAAACTCCACCATCGTCAACGGCGCCGGCAAGAAGGCCGACATCGAAGCACGCGTGGCGCAGATCAAGGCGCAGATCGAAGAGACCACTTCGGACTACGACCGTGAGAAGTTGCAGGAGCGTCTCGCCAAGCTGGCTGGCGGCGTTGCCGTCATCCGCGTCGGCGGCGCGACCGAAGTCGAAGTGAAGGAGCGCAAGGACCGAGTTGATGACGCGATGCATGCGACCCGCGCTGCGGTTGAAGAAGGCATCGTCCCCGGCGGCGGCGTCGCTCTGCTCCGCGCTTCGGAACAGCTGAAGAAGATCAAGACCGCGAACGACGACCAGAAGACCGGCGTCGAGATCGTCCGCAAGGCCCTGTCGGCTCCGGCTCGCCAGATCGCCATCAACGCAGGCGAAGACGGTTCGGTCATCGTCGGCAAGGTCCTCGAGACCGCGACCTACAGCTACGGCTTCGACTCGCAGACCGGCACCTACGGCGACATGCTCAAGAAGGGCATTATCGATCCGACCAAGGTTGTCCGTGCAGCGATCCAGAACGCAGCTTCGGTTGCCGGCCTGCTGATCACCACGGAAGCTATGGTTGCCGAGCTGCCCAAGAAGGGCGGCGCAGGCGCAGGCGGCATGCCTCCGGGCGGCGGCATGGGCGGCATGGACTTCTAAGTCCAACGCTTCAAGCAACTATCAGAATGCAGAACCCCGGCAGCGATGCCGGGGTTTTTGTTTGGCTGATACTCAAGTCTTTTGAATTTCATGTCTGATAAAGTTAGACTCTTTCACTTTTCGTCGGCAGTTTTTCCAGTACAGCTTCGAGAAGCTCTTGAAGGCTCGTGATTTGATTGATTAGTTCGACGGCCTCTCGCCTATTAATCCCCTGACAATTATCTCGCTGCCAAAGCACACCGGCCCGAGGATTTCCTTGAACCCATCGCAATCCGAAAGATGGGTATCGCTGCGCTCACCCATCCGACACACTTCGACCTCCGCCGAAACATCGCCGTTGGCGATCCTGTACGACGTGACCATCGCCTAGGGAGCATGGATCATGAAACAGGTTATCCGCATCGAGCCGCTATCGACCTACATGGAGCGGCGGCGGGCGCCGGTGTCCGCCGTGACCCGCCACGGCGACACGCTCTATGTGTCGGGTTTTCCGCCGTTCGATCCAGCCACGGGTGAGATCGTCGTCGGCGCGTCGGTGGAGCGCCAGACCGAGATCGTGCTTGATCAGCTGAAACTTTGCGTCGAGACCGCGGGCTCATCGCTGGACCAGGTGCTCAAATGCAACGTCTATTGCACCTCGGCCGAACACTTCCCCGCCGTGAACGCGATCTACGCGCGTTATTTTCCCAACGACCCGCCTGCCCGCATCTTCGTCTGCGTGCCGACATGGTTCGCCGATTTCGATATCGAAATCGATTGCATCGCGGCGATCGGCTAACCCGCCTCCGCGTGCGTCAGGATCAGCTTCAGCAATCCCGGAAACCGCGCGTCAATGTCGGCCTCGCGGACAACGTTGCGATGCTCGACGCCGCGCTTGGTGGTCTGCACCACGCCAGCCTCGCGCAGGATGCGAAAGTGATTGGAGACCGTCGACTTGGCCATGGTGCAGGGTGCCGCCGCCGCGCACGACATGCAGTCGTGCTGGCCGATCATCGCCTTGACCATCTGCAACCTCGCCGGATCGGCCAACGCCGAGAGCACGCCGGCCAGCGTGATGTCCTTGGTCGCGGGGTGAACGAACTGAACCATGAAAAAGATATAGGCGCCCCCTTGCGCTCGTTCAATAGTCCCATACTTCCGAACTATTGAAGCATCCAAGAGGGATCACGACCATGACCAAGACATTCGAAGGCAAAGTTGCGCTGGTGACCGGCGGCTCAAAGGGCATCGGCGCTGAAATCGCCATCCAGCTCGCCGCCGGAGGCGCTGCCGTCGCCGTCAATTACGCATCCAGCAAGAGGGGCGCCGACGAGGTCGTCGCGAAGATCACAGCCAAGGGCGGCAAGGCCATCGCGGTGCACGGCAATCTCGCCGAGCCGGACGGCGCCAAATCCGTGGTGGCCGAGACCGTCAAGGCGTTCGGACCGATCGACATTCTCGTCAACAATGCGGGCGTCTATGAATTCGCCCCTCTCGACAGCATCACGCCGGAGCACTTTCACAGGCATTTCGATCTGAACGTGCTCGGGCTGCTGCTCGCTTCGCAGGAAGCGGCCAGACACTTCAACCCCAATGGCGGCAGCATCGTCAACATCTCATCGGGCGTCTCTACGATCACCCCACCGGGTTCAGCGGTCTACACCGCGACCAAGGCTTCCGTCGATGCGATCACGTCGGTACTGGCGAAGGAGCTCGCGCCGCGCAAGATCCGCGTCAACGCCGTCAATCCCGGCATGATCGCGACCGAGGGCGTGGTGTCAGCCGGATTCCATGAAGGCGACATGCGCAAGTGGATCGAATCCGCCACGCCGATGGGCCGCATCGGCAAGGTCGAGGAAATCGCTTCCGTCGTCGCATTCCTCGCTTCTGATGCTGCATCTTACGTGACGGGCGAAACGCTGCACGCCACCGGCGGCTTCAGGTAACCCACGCGCTCTGCTCAACAGTCTATCCGACATAGGCCAAGGGCGGTGCAATCAGCACCGCCTTTGCTTGTTATCGCGAGGCCAAATCTCTCCTTGCCTCAATCATCATCACCGCCGGCCGCCGGCATCTGCGGCATCGACGGTGTCTGCATGCGATCCGCCGCTGATGGCTTCATGCGTTCGCGTGACGGAGCTTGCCCACGCATCATCTGAGCCTGATCGTGCTCGACCTGCGGAAAGAACACATCGTAGCAAGCGCGGCTCAAGCGCGGTCCTGCGCTGCGCAGACAGTTTTCCACGCGCCCCTCGTCCGGCATCGCGGATGTACAGAGGCGAAACGCATCGGGCGTGCAGGCTTCGCGCTGTGCGTCGGTGCCGCTGGCCAAAGCCGCGGCGCTGAAACCCGCGATCAACGCCATGGCGGTCGTCAGGCTTGTCAGAGTGTTTGCCATCGGTCCTGTCCTTACGAAGTTATGACAGGTGAAATTCTCAGTGGCGCGCTCGGTTCCTTCCTGGCCGCTCACATGCTGCTGAAAATGCAGGCTTAAGCGAGTGTAACGACAGAGCCCACAAAGCGAGTCAGTTGACCGCCTGCGTGCTTTCGTCGATCTCGTCGGTCCACACCTTGAAACTCACCAGCGTGTTCGGCCCAAAAGTTTGCGTGATCGGCACATCCGCGGCATCGCGGCCCTGCGCGATCAACACGCGTCCGATCCGCGGGATGTTGTTGCGGGCGTCAAACGTATACCAGCGGCCGCCGATATAGGCTTCGAACCAGCCAGCGAAATCGCCGTCGGCCCATGGCTTCGGCATACCGATGTCACCGAGATAGCCGGTGCAGTAGCGCGCTGGAATATTCATGCAGCGACAGAAGGTGATGGCCAGATGTGCATAGTCGCGGCAAACGCCCTTCCCCTCGTTGTAAGCGTCCCAGGCGGTCTTGGTCGCGCGTGCGTGCTCGTAACCGAACTGGATATGGTTATGCACGAAATCGCAGATTGCCTGCACGCGCGCCCAGCCAGGCACAGTCTTCTCGAACAACTGCCAGGCGACGTCCGACAGCCGATCCGTCTCGCAGTAACGGCTACCGAGCAGATAGACGATCGTCTCGGCCGGCAGATCCTCCACTGCGTGCTGCACAGCGGACGGCACGATGATATCCGGCTTGCCGCTATCGTTGACGATACCGTCGGCTTTGAACGTGATGCGGCCCGTCGGCGCAACAATGCGGCTGCACCAGTTGCCAAAGCCATCGCGATACGGCGTGATCGGAACTGAGGGATTTATCGTGAGATAGTCCGGCACCACCACGTCGGAGGCACGCGTGAAGTGCATGCCCATCACGATCATGACAGGCGTCGGCTGCGGGAAATCATAGATCATCTCGTAGCCAACACGGATCTTCATGCAAAACACCTCATCCCGGCAAATCGTTGATTTCAAAAGCGAGACATCGCAAGCGTTGCACATTGCGCGACGATCTTGCGAGAAAAACTCAGCGCAAGCGTCCGGCCAGAATGTCATCGATGTCAGATACATCCTCGAAATGGCGACAAAACGTCCAATAACAAGACAATCATAGCGAAATTCGACGAAACACCGGATCGCTCAAAGAAATCGGTGGCTAATATCTGTGAATAGGCGCACGCTGAACGGATGCCGGATCTCAGCAGCGACATGCGCGCGTGACCACGAGATCGCGCCGTGAGACCGTTACTTTCAAGCATCCTTTCCAGTTGAAGGGCCTTGGTCGTTTGATCCCGGCAGGGTCGTATGACGTCATCACCGATGAGGAGATGATCGAGGGACTGTCCTTCGCCAGCTACCGGCGCACGGCGACCATGATGATCGTGCCCGGAGCACCACCTCATACAAGTTCCATGGAGATGATCTCCATTGGGTCGCTTGAGCTGGCAGATGTGCAGCGCATCGATGCGAGCGCACCATGACCGACACTCCCGTCGAGCTGGATAGCCGCCGCGGCATGGCGGCACAGAAAGCCACCGATATCCGGCGCAGTCTCGCCGAAGTGGAATCCAATGCCGCAGCGCTGCGTGAGCGGCAGCTGGCACTCGAAGAGCAGTTACTGACCACGCCGGCCACCACATGGCCTGAGGCTGCAGCAAAGGCGCGCTACGTCCTCAATCTCTACGGCGCATCGCTCAGCGCACAGGATACCCAGCACCGCGATCTGATCGCGATCGTGCTGGACGACTTCACGCGGCTTGCCGCCAACGACTGATCCCATCATTACGCAGGTCGCAGCGATCCCGCAGCAGCCAGCGCTCAACCGAAAGCATCCTCATGCAGAACCTCTTGCACCGTCACGTTCAAGTCGCAGAATCTCTCCGCCTCGGCGTCGAGTCCGGCTGGTACAGCACCAAGATCAGCGGAACCTTTGTTACGGGCCCACATCCCACCGAGGCCGAATGCTTGCGCAAGATCGCTGAACTCAACCCTGTCGTACCGAAGCGCAAGGTCTAACGCGGGAAGACGACGATGGCGCTTACACACGGTGTTTTCCAAAGCTTCGAATATAATCGCATGGTCGTCCTGTTCTCGATGATGAATGACACGACCGAAGTGACCTGCGCGATCAGCACCAGTGCGATGGACGAGCTTGAAAAGGCGAAACGCACCAAGCCCGAACAACGCGAGGAGCAATTCGTCCGGTTGCGCGATCGCATCGAGGCCTGCGCAGCGCGCAAATTCGCGAACGCCGAATTTGAGGGCAAGCCGCCCGGTATCGTGCTGCGCAGCATCGATTTCCGGTAGCCTCTCCCACCATTGAACCCTTCCTCCTCGCGGTGTGACCAACGCCTGTCACACGCGAGAGGTCGAACCATGCGCCACTTTCCAAGCCTGAACCGTTGCGCCATCCGCGTCCTGTTCGCTGCCATGCTGGCGAGCGCAGCAATGCCGATCGCGCAAGCTGCTGCCGACGATGCACAGCAATGTACCGATGCCTCCGGCGTCCTGGCGATCGCGGCCTGCGACCGCGCCATCGCGTCGGGCAATTACCGCGGCCGCCAGCTTGCTGAGCTGCATTTCAACCGCGCCTTCGAATATCACGAGCGGCACGAGAGCGGCCCTGCCATGGCTGCCTTCGACGAAGCCATCCGCCTGAACCCGGATTATGCCCGCGCCTATTTCATGCGCGGCAATCTCTGGCTCGCCCGCGGCGACAACGACCGCGCCATCAGCGACTTCAGCGTAGCGCTCGATCTCGATCCCAACAATACCGATGCCTATGTCAATCGCGGTGTCGCCTGGTACGCCAAGGACGATAACGACCGCGCTATTGCCGACTACGACATGGCGATCCGTCTCAATCCGCAGGAAGGCGGCGCCTATAGCAATCGCGGCGGCGCCTGGCTTGTGAAGGGCGATCATGCGCGCGCCATCGCCGATTTCGGCGAAGCAATCCGGATCAATCCGAACGACCCCTGCCCGGTGTTCAACCGCGGCTTCGCCTTCAGCCTGAAGGGGGACAACGATCGTGCTATCGCCGACTACAACGAGGCGATCCGCATCGCACCGACCTATGTGGCGGCGCTGACCAATCGTGGCGGCGTGTGGTCCGACAAGGGTGACAACGACCGCGCCATGGCGGATTTCAATGAGGCGCTGCGCATCAATCCGAAATACGCCAAGGCGCTCTATCTGCGCGGCATGACACGGCTTGAAATGGGCGACAGTACGGGCGGCGCGGCAGATGTCGCCAGCGCACGGAGGATCGATCCGAAGGTCGGCTCATAATGACTGAACACGCATCGCCCTCAAGGGCGACACGTCAGTCATATCGATCAGTCGAGTTTGGCAACCACGATAAGGCGCTTCACTTCGCCGTTGCGATAGGCCTGCAGGAACTTGTTGTAGTCCCGGAACGAGACGCAGCCATTGGAATCGCCATTGGGGCCGAGCATGTAGGTATGCGCGAGCAGACCCGTGCGGCCATGGATCGCGCCCTCGCCGCCGACCGGCGTCAGGCGCAGCGCGGCCACGCCGTGGAACAGAGCCTCGCGCGGCTTCAGATCATAGATGTGCGGCGGCGTCACGCCGCGCATCTTCTCATGGGCATAAGCGGGATTGTCGAGACGGCTGCCGAGGCCGGAATGCGCTTCCAGCTTGGTGCCGTCGGGCATGTAAACTTTACGCGCTGAGATGTCGTAGACTGCGGTGGTGCGATCGCTCAGGGTGGGTTCGTTGCTGGCCGCCGCATCAGTGCCGTTGCTCAGCACGCCGCCGTCGGAGCCGGCATAAGCGAGCACGGGGCCGGACTGCGGAGCGTTGCCGCCGAACAGTTTCTCGAAGACATTGAAATTGCCGGACTTGGGCTGTGCGGCCAGCGCCAGCCGTGCCTTCTGCACCAGCGAGTCGTGGCCATAGGCGCCGCCCCTGGCGGCGCTGGCCTGTGCGACCGGCTGCGACGGCGCTTGTGTCGCCTGCTGCGGCGCGGACGGCGCACGGGCATCCGAGGGCCGTGCGGCCGGCATCGGAATGCTGTCGACGAGCTGGCGCACCGTTGGTGCCGGCTGCATCAGCGCGACTTCCTGCGGCTTTGCAGCCGGTGCGGGGACTACGGACTCGGAAGCTGGCGTGCGCCTGACGAAGCGCTCGGGCGCAGCGCCCATCGAATAGGTCGGGTCGAACCAGGCGACTTGGCGCTTCGGCTCGGGCTGCGCGGCAGCGAGCGGCGCATTCACGGCCGGCTCGAAACGCTCGGAGAAGGATGTGCGGTGTTCGGTGCGTGAGAAGCGGCTGTCGAAGCGTTCGGCGAAGGACGACTGGCCAACGCCCGCATCATTGCCGAGATTGGCGGAGACCATCGCAGGCTGCACGCCGTTCTGGAAAAGCTTGCCGGCGAGCGTCCATCCACCGGTCAATGCGACAGCGGCAAGAGCAGCGCCGCTCACGAACATGCGTGAACTGGATTTCGACACTTGATGCTGGCCTCGGCGTGAGGGTGCAGAATGGTTCAACGCACGTTTACTGCTGCTCATACGCCTGACGTCCAACACACGTTTACTAAGCTCCCTGCCCGTTGTGCCTGACGAGACACACAGGTCTCGAAAAGCACCGCGCAGGGATGCGAAACGCCATTAAGGCGAGTTTTAGTTAAATGCGGATTAATTGGAGGTCCCCCACCGATACCTACCTAAAGGCCTGCCAATCATGGCCTTTTTGAGTAACCGACAGGACGAATTCGGGGAACCTGCGAGAGCTTTCTGAGGCTCTCGCAGGCCGGTCTCAGGCGCGCTGGGGTTTTGGGTCACGCCCGGCCCGAACTATTGGCGCGCTGTGATTAGGCCATTGGCCTAGTGCGAGGCTGGTGCGCGGGGAACCACATTTCCTTTTGCGGTATTTAGGTAATCACAACGATCAATTTGTACCGGCTAAGGCGTCAAATGATCACGACCTCAGTAGTTCAGCTTCGGATACCAGTCGGTCCCCCGCCCCTCCGGCGTGACATCCAGAACCGTCCAGAGCGGCATCAGATCCGGCGCCCCACGCGGGTCCTGGCCGGGATCGGCCGTGGATCCATCCATCTCGCCGCTCCAGAAATGGCGAATCTTGCCACTGCGGCGGGTGAAGACGTTGAAGGCAGCATCGTCGCCGCCGTCCTTGGTCAGCCCGTGATAGTCACGGCTGAACGCGCTGGAGGTGTCCGCGAACAGCGGCAGGTAATGCCAGCCACGCTGCTTCTTGAAAGCGACCAGCCGCTCGATCGGCGAGCGCGCCACAACGGCCAGCGCCACGCGCTGAGTAATGTCAGGTACCTCGCCGTCCCAGGCCGACAGCAGCGATGTGCACATCGGGCACGGCTTCTCGCGCTGCGGCCCATACATGTAGGAGTAAACGACGAGCGTCTGCTTGTCGCCGAACAGGCCCGCGAAATTCACGGGGCCCTTCTCTCCGATGAAGTCGTAGTCCTTGGTCACCTCGCCGCCATCTGGCAGCGCACGACGCAGCTCCGCGACGCGTTCGATCTGACGCCGCAGTTCGATCTCCTCGACAAGCAACGCATTACGCGCATCGCGGTATTCACGGCTCTCATTGGGAAAGCGAAAACTGGCCTTCTTCACGAGTTCGGCCGCAGGCGTCAGGCTGGAACCGGTCATGACATGATCCTCCCTTGGTGAATTTCAACGTGTTCCGTCTGAAAGACGTTCCGGGAGCGGCCAATCCGACATGACGATCCACAAATTCATCATGCGCAGCTTCGTGAACGGCCAGAACACGCATGAGGGTCATTGACGCGCTGAGCACGGACGCACATGAGTGCACCATGCGCCTGTTTCATTTTAGCGAAGAGAACAACATCGAAGTCTTCATGCCGGGGCCGGCGGAGATTGCGACGCCTCGCGCCCAGGGACAGGAGTGGCTCAATGGCCCCTTGGTCTGGGCCATCGATGACTGGCATGCGCCGATGTATCTGTTCCCGCGCGACTGCCCGCGCATTTTTGTCTGGCCGACAGCGAGCACGACGCCGGAATACCTCACGGCCTACAAGAAGATGACCACCTGCCGCATGGTTGCGCATATCGAACTCAGCTGGCTGGACCGACTCTCCCACACCACCATCTATCGCTACGAGCTTTCGCCAGACGGGTTTGAATCGCTGGACGATGCGGGTATGTGGATTTCGCGCACGCCGTCCATGCCGCTGAACATGGAGCGGATCGACAACATCGAAAAGGCACTGGAAGCCGCCGGTGTCGAATTGCGCGTCCTGCCATCCCTGAAGACGCTGGCGCCCTTGTGGGAGACATCGCTGCATGTCAGCGGCATTCGCCTCCGCAGTGCATAGGACGGACCGATCGCGCTGCCCTAAACCGACAAAGCATGCCTGGACGTTCAGGAGCCGTAGGATCGTAGCATCCTCGCGACATTCATCGCTCGTTGTCACGATGTGCGACGAGTATCGCTTTGACGTGATGCGCCTACGTTCTACCCATCCTGTAATGACCCACGAGCTCAGGCCGCGGTGTCGGCCTTTGCACGGCGATGACTGACCACGACGCGGTTGCGGCCCTCTCGCTTGGCCTCGTAAAGCGCGGCGTCGGCGGCCGCGAGCAGATCATCGCCCTCGGCGACGTGCACCGGCATCACCGCCAGACCGATCGACAGTGTGACGCCATCGAGCGTGGCCGATGGCAGCGTCACCTGCATGCGATGCACGGCATCGAGCACCTGCTGCGCCCGCTGCGCCGCAACCTCGACCGTGACGCCCGGCATCAACATCAGGAACTCCTCCCCGCCGAACCGGCCGATGATATCCGAGGCGCGCGTCGTCTCACGCAATATCCTGCCGAGGCCGCGCAGCACGGCATCACCGGCCTCATGGCCGTGGCTGTCATTGATACCCTTGAAGTGATCGATGTCGAGCATCGCCAGCGCGAGCGGCTTGCCGTCCTGCTGGCTGCGCGTGGTCTCGCGCACCAGGGCATCTTCGAGGTAGCGGCGGTTGTGAAGATCCGTCAGCGGATCGCGCACCGCCTGCTGACGCAGCAGCTCGCGGAGTTCGAGATTGGCCATCGCCAGCGACACCTGTTCGGCCAGCATCGTCGCCAATTGATCCGCCCCCTCACCGAACACAGAAGTATGCTCGCGATACAGCAGACCAAGCAGGTTGTTCTGCGCGATCAGCGGCTGACAAACGAATCCCGTACCGGTGGCACCGCACGGACCGGCATGATTGCAGACCAGTCCCTGACTCGCCTCGGAAATCGGGAATGTCGTGCCACGACGCAGCGCCCAGCAGTCATCGACCGGAAACGACACCGCATCGGCCTGTAGTGCCCCCCAATGGGCGCCGCGCTGAACTGCGTTGCGTGCGTTATTCAGATAGTACAGCGCTCCTGCCTCTTCCGTGAACAGGTAGCCTGCATAGGTCTGAACCGCCGCGAAAATCTCTTCGCGCGACTGACACGACTGCAGCACGCCCGAGAGTTCCGTGAGCAGAACGATTTCCTTGGCGCGAATTTCCGCCAGTTGCAGCGAGGTCGTCAGCCGTTCGTTGGCCTCCTCCATAGCCTGCGCATGCGCGCGCCGCTCCGCCTCGACAGCGAGCGCGTCGGTCTTGTCCTGGATCACCCAGAGGATATCGCCGGTCGCCAGCGGCTTGCCATAGGCATCGACCAGCAGCGTGGAGCCGTCGCTGCGGCGTAGATGCAGTTCGACTTCCGTCGCCATGGCGCTGTCACGAATGCGATTCAACGCGGCATCGAACGCCTCCCCGTCCGCCTTCGTCGCAACCAGCTCGTCGATCGTGTTGCCGGGAAGCGCAGTGGAGTTGCGACCGCAGAGTTCGGCGATCCGGCGATTGCCGCGCAGGATCCGGTGGCCGGCCGTAAACAGGATGCCTGCCAGCGGATTGTCGACCAGCGCGCGCTGCTCGGCATCGAGGGTGCTGAGATTGCCGGACAACCGGCGCGACCTCATCGTGATCACGGCGAGTAGCATCATCAGGACGCTGATGGCGCTGCCGCTGGCGAGGACGACGTTCGGCACTGTATGGCTGACTTCGTAGATCGAGCCGGGATTGGTGGTGAACAGCACGCGCCAGACGCGCTCGCCGACAACCAGCGAACGATCCGCCGAGATCCCCGCCGACATCACCATCTGCGTGACGAGACCGAGATTGGGTTCAAGACTGTCATACATGAGGGTCGGAGTGACGGTCGTATCTTCCGGCTCGCCAATCATGACGCCTTCCTGCGTCGGCTTGGCATAACCGCGATCAACCACCTGGATATGCATCTGCTGCAACGTCCGCGGATCGAGGATGCCGCGCATCAGGTCATTGGTGCGATAGACCGATGCAACGAAACCGTGGAGCGCTGCGTTTCGCTGCGAGACGGTCTGCGTGGGCTCGCCGGCCCGGTAGATCGGCGCGCGGATAATGAAACCGAGGCCACCCGAGGTGTCCTGCACCAGTTTGACCGGCGGCGTCGCGACAATCCGGCCGGTCTCCGCGGAACGCCGCAGCGAGTCCAGTTGCGCAGGATTGGCACCGGCATCGAAGCCCAGCGCATTTTCGTTGCCACGCATCGGCTCGACGAATTCGACTACGTTGTAAATTGATCGTGGCCCCGGCGGACGCACGGCGAAATCCGGCTGTCCGGAATGCTCGATGCTCTTGTCGGCACGAACTTCCGCAATGAAGGCATCTAGATGATCCGGCGTCACATGACGCAGCGACTGCAAGGCCTGGAAGCCGGGATAGCGGCGGCCGAGATCGAGCACATCGATGTAGCGTCGGAACTGGGCGCGATCGACACGGCCGATCGAGGCGTACAATCCCTGCATGCTGACCAGTACTTCGGCGTGGGTGCGCAGCCGTTCGCTGATCGCATTGGAAATATCGACGGCGTCGGCAGCGAAGCGACGCTGCATATCGGCCGCTATCAGGCGTTCCGAGAACTCGCGAATGGCAAATGTCGCGGCAAGGCCGGCTCCGAGAATGGCTGCTGCAACGAAAGTCGTCCGCCGCGCCTGCGGCGCCAGCAAGTCACGCAATGCCATGTCGAGTTCCCTGAACTGACCCGGCCCCCGGCTTCGGATCACAGTACCTAGGTCGGGTGATACCGGCATCGGGATTTAGATTCTGTTGCGCTGCCCACCTGCGAACCACCTCAGGACCGGACACTTGACGACATCCTTAATCATGGATAATAATTATCCACGATAGAGGTGAAATAGAGCCATGAAGATGAGCGACGGGGTTGAGCAGGCGATCCACAGCGTGGCGATGCTCGCAGGCCTGCAATCGAACGGCGTGTTGTCCGCCGGCGCCCTCGCCGAATTTCATGGCGTATCCACCAGCTATCTCCTGAAACACCTGCAGGCGCTTTCGGGCGCCGGCTTGCTCATCGCACAGCCTGGCCCGACTGGCGGCTATCGCCTTGCCCGGACGCCAGACCAGATCACCCTGCTCGATGTCGTCCTTGCCGTTGAGGGCGATGCGCCCGCCTTCCGCTGCAGCGAAATCCGCCAGCGCGGCCCCAATCCCCTGCCCGGCAAACCCACGGCGCCCTGCGGCATCAATGCCGCGATGTTGCGTGCCGAGCGCGTCTATCGCGATGAGCTGGCCAAGGTGAGCATTGCCGATGTGCTCGGCGATCTCCGCGCCAAGGACACCGACGGCGCCATTGCCGCCCGCGGCTGCGCCTTTCTGGAACTCAACGAACGACGCCGTAACGCCAACTGAAACCTGAAACCGCACACCAAGGAGAAAGACCATGCAAGCCCGTCTCAACATCGCCAAGGCCGCCCCCGACGCCTACAAGGCCGTCGCCGCGCTCGATCAATATGTCGTCAAGGAAAGTGGCCTCGAGCCTGCGATCGTCCACCTCATCAAGCTCCGCTCGTCGATCATCAATGGCTGCGCCTTCTGCGTCGATATGCATGTGAAGGAATCCCGTCACGACGGTCTCAGCGAGCAGTGGATTAACATGATGTCGGTCTGGCACGAATCGACGGTCTATACGCCACGCGAGCGCGCTCTCCTCGGCTGGGTCGATGCCGTCACGCTGATCGCGCAGACTCGCGCACCCGATGCCGATTATGAGGCCCTGCGCGCACATTTCTCGGAAGAGGAATGCCTCAAGATCACCGTAGCGATCGGTGCCATCAATGTCTGGAACCGTCTTGCCGTCGGCTTCCGCGTTCCGCATCCGATCGAGAAGCCGAAGGCTGCTGCCTAAACACAGGCTTCAGCAGATAATCGACAAGCAAAAGGCCGGGTTGAAACATCAACCCGGCCTTTCTTGGTTTCAGCTTGGCCCGACCGATGTGTCAGGCAATATGGCTAGTGGTCAGAAAAGCTTCGCGCCCGACGCATCGACGACGCGTCCCCAGCGCGCGTAATCGTCCTTGATCGTCTTGGCGAAGGCCTGAGGCGTCGAGGTCGTGATGCTGAGGCCCTGCTTTTCGAGACGCTCGCGAACATCCGGCAGCGCGCCGATGCGCACCACTTCGGCGTTCAGGCGATCAACAATGGCATCGGGCGTCCCTGCAGGCACGACGAGGCCGAACCAGGAGTCGACGACAAAGTCAGCCACGCCTGCTTCCGCCGGCGTCGGCACATCGGGAAGCTGCGACGAGCGCTCGCGGCTGGTGATCACGAGACCCTTGACCTTGCCGTCGCGGATCTGCGGCGCCAGCACCGTCAGCGTGTCGAAAGACAGGTTCACCTGATTTCCGAGCAGCGCATTCACGGCGGGAGCGCTGCCCTTGAACGGCACATGCAGCAGATCCGTCTCGGTCAGGCTCTTGAACAGCTCGCCGCTCAGATGGCAGAGCGTGCCGGGTCCGCACGACGAGTAGGTGAATTTCCCCGGCTCGCGTTTCGCAGCAGCAACGAGCTCCTTCACTGATGACACCGGCGTATCGGGGCTAGCCGCGAGCACGTAAGGCACCGACGTCAGCATGGCCACCGGCGTGAAGCTCTTGAAGGGGTCGTAAGAGATGGTCTTGTTGATATGCGGCAGGATCGTGAGCTGTCCAGCAGGCGCCAGCGACAGCGTGTAGCCATCCGGATCGGCCTTGGCGACAGCATCGGCAGCAATAGCCGTACCGGCACCAGCCTTGTTCTCGACCACAATGGTTTGCTTCAGCGCCTCGCCGAGCTTGTCGGCATAGACCCGCGCCGTGATGTCCGCAGCGCCGCCCGGCGGGAACGGAACGATCAGCTTGATCGTCCGGCTCGGCCAGCTGTCAGCGAGCGCCCCCGTCGCGCCGGAAACCAGCAGCACTGCCGCGAAAGCACCTGAGAGGAAGCGAAAAGACATGACGGACCGCACGGTCGTATTCCTTATGATCGATAATGAGAGTGTTTTGCCCGTGGCTCCCGCGAGGTTTCGCGGAGATTTCGCAATCATTTCAGCGATGTGGGAGCACGTTTGTTACCACTGAAAATGTCATCGAGACGGGTTTCCGACAAGGAAACGCCTTTGCAAATAAGATCCGGACGATGGTGGATTGCTATCGTCGGACGGGCGGATGCGAGAAGTTGCTTCTTTTGACGGAACTATTCGGCAGCGGAACCTTATGCTCTGATCGGACCGTCGGAGTCGGAGAGCGTCATGACCGAGCTGAACCAGTCGACCGAGAAGAGCCGCTACCTCAGCGCCCCGAAACGCCCTGACTTCACGCTGGACCAGGACTGGGGCTCCTACTCCGCCGCCGAGCACGATCGCTGGGACCGCCTGTTCGCCCGCGCGCAGACTGTCCTGAAAGGCCGAGCCTGCGATGAATTCCTCACCGCACTGAACACGCTACAGCTGTCCGAATCCGGCATTCCCGATCTGGAGAAACTGAGTGCCCGTCTGACGCCGCTCACCGGTTGGCAGGTCGTGCCGGTCGCCGAACTGGTGCCCGACGAGATCTTCTTCGATCATCTTGCCAATCGCCGCTTCCCGGCCGGCGCCTTCATCCGCCCCGAACACGAAATGGACTACCTGCAGGAGCCAGACATCTTCCATGACGTCTTCGGGCACGTTCCGCTATTGGCGAACCCGGTCTATGCCGACTTCATGGAGGCCTATGGAAAAGGCGGCCAGCGCGCGATGGCGCTCGGCCAGTTGAAAAACCTGGCACGATTATATTGGTACACGGTGGAGTTCGGACTGATGAACAGCGCGGACGGGTTGCGCATCTTCGGCGCCGGCATTCTGTCGTCAGCAACAGAGTCGGTCTTCGCGCTGGAAGATGGCTCGCCGAACCGGATCAGGTTCGACCTCGAGCGCGTGATGCGGACGAACTACATCATCGACGATTTCCAGCAGAGCTATTTCGTCATTGAGAGCTTTGAGAAACTGCTGCAGGACAGCTATCAGGATTTTGGCGCACTCTATACCCGCCTGGCCAAAGCAGACGACATCGCGGCCGACGAGGTGACCCCTGAGGATCACATCATCAGCCGCGGGACGCTGGACTATTTCAAGCGCAAGCGCGCGTCAGCCATTCATTGACTGGATGCGGAATTTAGCCGGCGACGCGCCGAAGCGACGACGGAAGCTGCGGTGGAAATAGGATAGTTCGTTGAAGCCGCAGGCGGCCGCGACTTCACTGATCTTCAGGCTGCACTGCCGATCGCCGGTCAGCATGCTGCGGGCCTTTTCAAGCCTCAGCTCCATGATGCGATCGGTGATGCTGAGGCCGGAACCCTGCAGCAAATCCTGAACGTAGCGGACAGACAGGCCGAGCTTCTCGGCGACCACCCGGGTCGAGAACTGCTGGTCGGCAAAGCTCTCATTGATCTGGTTGATCACGCTGGCGATCCGCGCTCCGCGCAGGCCGCCGACCTCGGTGAGGTTCACGGGGTCCGGCTTTTCGATGCTGTGCACCTTGGCACGGTCGGATCCAAAGTCGGAGTGGCTGCTGAATGCGAGATTTGTGTTTTCCATGTTCCCAATCACCGCCCATTTCAATGTGTGCGGAGATAGGTCGTCCGGACCCCTGACTTTGGTTCAACGCCGACGACGATAATTTATCGTCTTTCGAAACCATAGCGGCGCACTGCGCCCCGATGGTGACCCATAAGTCGTTGGCCGGTGGTCGTCGTGTGGTCCCAAGATCGCGTTCCCCAGTAGTACTTCCAGGTGAGACCAAGCGGCGACAGCCGCTCACAATGCGACGCCAAGAGCGCGATCCAGCACAAGTCACGCGCTTACGACCACGACGAGAGCGGTATTTTTATACATGGTCGCTGCCGAAATGACGCGCGAAGCAGCTCCGATTCCTCGAGGGCTGCCAGCGCACCTGCAAGGAAACGACATGAAACAGCTTCTCCTCGGCACCATCGGCATCCTCAGCCTCGGCAATGCCGCCATCGCCGCAGACGTGCCGGCCCGCGCCTATACCAAGGCCTCCGCCATCGATCCCGCCTATAACTGGACCGGCTTTTATGCCGGCGTTCATGCCGGTTACGGTCTCGGCGGGACCGAATGGCAGATCCTGAATATCCGGACCGACGGCGCGCTGGGCGGCATTCAGGCCGGCTACAATCAACAGATCGGCAATCTGCTGCTCGGCATCGAGGCCGACATCAGCTTTAGCGGCATCAAGGGCAATCGCACGGTGAGCGTTCTGAATCAGGCCACCCTGTCCCAGACGTCGCAAATCAACTGGCTATCGACCGTGACCGGACGCGTTGGCTTCGCCAATGGCCGTTGGCTCACTTACGCCAAGGGCGGCTTCGCCTGGGCCAATGAAGATCACGGCTACGACGTTCAGGTTTCGGTGCCGGGGCCGGACCGGCTTACACTGTCCGGCAGCGAGACACGGCGGGGTTGGATCGTCGGCGCCGGCATGGAATATGCGCTTGCCAACAACTGGTCGCTGCGCGGCGAGTATAATTTCATCAGCTTCCCCGACCACGAGTTCGATTTCAGCGGTACGCGGGCCTCCACCGGGCCGATCGTCTCCACGGCTTCGACTAAGCAGACGCTGCATCTCATCAAGCTCGGGGCGAACTACCAGTTCGGCGCTCCCGATACCGCCAAACCGATTCCGCCGCTGCAATACGCACAGTCAGGATTCAATTGGACCGGGCTCTATCTCGGTGCGCAGGCAGGCTACGGATCGGGACACGGCGACTGGCGCGACTACGCGCCCGATGGGAAGTTCTCAATGGCCGGCGGCTTCGGCGGTGGGCAGATCGGCGCCAATATGCAGCTCGGGGTGATCGTCATGGGCGTCGAAGGCGAACTGGTCGGCGGCGATATCGGCGGCGGCACCCGCACCAACTTTGACAACAATCTCGAGATGCGCTCGCGCACCGAATGGCTCGCAATGGCCACCGCACGTATCGGCATGGTGACCAACGAGCGCTGGCTGACCTATCTCAAGGGCGGCGTCGCCCTCGCCGGGGATCATCACGCCATATCACTGTCGTCGGGTCCACAATACGCAAATCTCGACGGATCCCGCCTTCACACCGGTTACGTGGTCGGTGCCGGCGTGGAATACGCCTTCGCACCAAACTGGTCCGTCAAGGCGGAGTACAACTACATCGGCTTTGGCCATGACAAAGCGAGCCTCGAAGGCGTGATCAATGCCCCTCCGATGGTCGGCCCTTATTATCTGAATGCCGATATTGCCCAGACCATGCAGCTCGGCAAGATCGGCGTGAACTATCACTTTGCGCCATAAACGCGACAGCCGACCACCATCGCGCTATCAAGCGCATGGTGGTCGCGCCTCCTAGCGCGGTAACATCTCGGGTGGCGGCGAGCGGTCCAGTACATCGCCTTTCGCGCCTTCCAGCAGATTCAGCTCGACATTCTCCACGACCAGCGGGCCACGTTTGCGTTTGAGGTCAGCCACTTTCTCGATATTCGCAAAAGCCGCCCGCCATTCCGGATTGGCCGCAGCATTTTGCTCACCCACCAGCAAAAGCTTGCCGGACAGCTGCTCGGCACTCGGCTCCGGCATGTTCACCCAGCGAATGCGCTGGGTGCGCTGGAAGACACAGGTCCCCTTCGGCAGATAGAAGGTTAGCCATCCCGTGGTGCCGTAATCGGGCGCCACCACGCACGTGGCCCCGACACGGGCGCGAACCGCCTCGACATCGGCCGCCAGTTCGACGAACCCCACGCCGATGCTGCGTACTGTCGCGTCACGCTTGTAGCCGGATAGCAGACCCGTATTGGCCTGCACCACCAGTGCTGTGAACATGACGACGCCAGTCGGCCCCGCCCAGCGCAGGCAGAAATCCACCGTGCGCTGCTCGCGCGGCTTCCATTGCACGATGGTTGCCGCGACGGCAGCAATGATGGCAAGCGTCGGATAGACTGGCGCGAACCAGTTGGCTTCGACGCGGCTGTGCAGGGCATGCCAGCCGAAATACAGCACGATGACCCAGAACATCGCATTCAGCAACACCCGCGCCGGCCACGCTCCGGGCCTCCGGACGGCCAGGGCATAGAGGCCCATCACGCCGAGAATGAATACCAGCGGTGTCGCGAAGGCGAATTGGGTCGGGATCAACTCGGCGATGAAAGCCGGATTGAAGTGATCAATCCGGGCGCGTCCGAGTTGCTTGATAAAGGACACCCAGCCATGTTCGGCATTCCAGAACAGCACCGGCGAGAACACCGCCAGTGCGACGAGGCCGCCAAGATAGGGCCATGGCGAGATCAGCCAACGCCGCATCTTCGGTACGGCAATGAGCCAGATCAGGATCGCCGGCCCGAAAAACAGCGCGGTATATTTCGACAGCAGCGCTACGCCGACGGCCACGCCCACCGCGAGCCACCACGCGCCCTGCCCGGTGGCCAGCACCTGGGCCAGCGTCAACAACACGAAACTCGAGGCGACCAGCACCGGCGCGTCCGGCGTGACGATCATCAACCCGACCGACGTGATCATCGTCGCATTGAGCAGGATCACCGCCGTCGTCGCGATCCGCTGACCGCCGAACAGCAGTTCGGCCGTGCGATACACCGCCCAGCTCATCGGCAGTGCCAGCAGCACCGAGACAAGCCTGACACCTAAGGCGGTATCGCCCGCGATCATCGTGCCGAGCCGGATCACGACTGCGACCATCGGCGGGTGGTCGTAATAGCCACCAGCCAGATGTTTCGACCACATCCAGTAATAGGCTTCGTCGAAGGTCAGCGGCGTCCATGCTGCTGCTGCCAGCCGCAGCAGCAGCAGACCGACGATGACGGCCGCGGTGCTGCGCACCAGCCGCAGTTCCTGCGCGGTCATCCAGCGATCACCGTTTCCGCCACACGAACAGGCCCGACATCGCGTAGTTCCAGACCACGCCCATCAGCGCGCCGGAAGCACCCGCCAGCCACCAGATCGGCTCCTGGTCGAAGACCGACCAAGCCACGCCGACATTGGCGAGCAGACCCACGCTGCAGACCACGTAGAAGATCGCCAGACCACGCAGGATACCGAAACCTTTCAAACGCTGGTCGCGATAGGTCAGGAAATTGTTGAGCAGGAAGTTGCCGGTCATCGCGCAAAACGCCGCAATGGCCTGCGCCTCTGCGAATGGCGGATCGAAAACTTCCAGCGTGACGAACAACACGGCGAAATGCACGAACAGGCCGATCGAGCCGACCATAGCAAACAGCAGGAAGCGCAGCGACACGGTATCGTTGGTCAGCTTCGCCAGCACCAGGCCCAGGAAGTCGAGCGCCACCATGGAATCGAGCTTGCTTTCACCATGCAGCCGCGAGCCGAATGTGTAGGGTACCTCGATAACGCGCAGATCGCCTTCTGCCGTCGCGACGACATCGAGCAAAATTTTGAAGCCCTGCGTTGAGAGTTTCGGCGCCAATTGTTCGAAGCGATCGCGGCGGATCATGAAGAAGCCGCTCATCGGATCGGCGATCTCGACCTTCAGCACCCGCTGCGCGACCGCGGTCGCGAACTTGCTGGCACCGAGCCGCTGCTGATTGAAACTGTCGGCACTGCCGCCCTCGATATAGCGGCTGCCGATTACCAGTTCGGCAGCGCCACTTTCGATCAGACCGAGCATCTTGCCGAGCTGGGTCTCATCGTGTTGCAAGTCGCCGTCGATCACCGCCGCGCAGGGCGCGCTGGACGCCAGCATACCTTCGATACAGGCGCCGGACAGGCCGCGCCGGCCGATGCGGCGGATGCAGCGGACACGCGAGTCACCCCGCGCCAGCTCACGTACCGCGTCGGCGGTGCCGTCCGGCGAATTGTCGTCGACGAAAATGACTTCCCAGGAAATGCCGACCAGCGCCGCGTCCAGCCGCTGCACCAGGGTGGCGACATTGCCGCGTTCGTTGAAAGTGGGGACGACGACGGACAGCTGCAGCGGAGCGCCCGCCTGCAATATCTGTCCGGGCCCCGGTCTGATGGCTTCGTTCATGGCGCCAGCATATATCTGCCGCGCCGGACCATGCCAAGGCGGACAGGGAACGGCGAGCCCTTAACTGGTGCCGGAACAAGCCATCAGAGGGGGAATGGCCAAAAGTGGCCCAAAAATGCCAACGACCCCGAACAACAGGCGCACGTACATCCGGCGCACCGAGCTATTCAAGGTCGTTCCAGCGCCGGAGCTATGAAGCATCATCGTCGCCGTTGG
This sequence comes from Tardiphaga robiniae, assembly GCF_013359755.1. Taxonomy (GTDB): domain Bacteria; phylum Pseudomonadota; class Alphaproteobacteria; order Rhizobiales; family Xanthobacteraceae; genus Tardiphaga; species Tardiphaga robiniae. The sequence goes on from NZ_JABMCJ010000064.1 coordinate 69,942, forward strand.
AAACAAAATAGGGACGCTGGAGACATTCCGCAAGAGGTGTCCCGGGACTGCGTTCAACGCCACATTCCGGCCGCAAACACCGCACCCTGGCACCATTCTGTTGCTGGCGAGCTATAGCCAGTCCTGCGGGTGCCCGCTACCTTGCCCCAGTCAACAGCGGCGCGTTCGCGCGGTTTTCTCGAGGCGGAAGCCCCGCCTGAACCGCGACCACAATCGTCTCCGCGCATGATAATCGGAGGCGCCATGCGACGCTCGCTCGGACCATGCCTATTCGCTGCATCGCTGACGCTGGCATCCTTCGGCACCAGCCATGTCGTCGCGCAGACAATTGATACCGTCACGACGACGCTGCTGTCCGATTCGCGCGTCACGGCTGCGCTCGATGCCATCAAGGCCGACGATGCCCGCACCCTGAAAGAGCAGATCCGGATCACCGAAATTCCCGCGCCTCCGTTCAAGGAGAACCTGCGCGGCAACTACATTCTGTCACGGTTTCAGGAACTGGGCTTCAAGGACGCCGTGATCGACGCCGAGGGCAATGTGACCGCCCGGCGCAAGGGCACCGCCGGAACGCCGAAGCTGGTCATCTCCGCACATCAGGACACTGTCTTTCCCGAGGGGACCGACGTCACGGTGAAGGAAAAGGACGGCGTCTATCTGGCGCCGGGGATCGGTGATGATGCCCGTGGGCTCGCGGCCCTGCTGTCTTTGATGCAGACCCTCAACACGCAGCAGATTGCGACGGTCGGGGACGTCATGTTCGTCGCCAGCGTCGGCGAAGAAGAGCTGGGCAATCTGCGCGGCGTCAAAGCCCTGTTTCGCGACAACAAGGATATCGACGGTTTCATCTCGATCGACGGACTCGGCGTCACGCGCATCGTCAACCAGGGAACGGGAAGCCACCGCTACGAGATGATCTTCAAGGGTCCGGGCGGTCACAGTTTTCAGGAATTCGGCCTGCCGAGCGCGACCCATGCGCTGGGTCGCGCAATCGCGAAAATCTCGGAGCTGCAGACTCCCGCAGATCCGAAAACCACCTTCACGGTCGGAACGGTAAGTGGCGGCACATCCGTCAACGCCATCGCAGCGGAAGCACGCATGACGATCGACATGCGATCGAATTCGACCGAAGAACTGTTGAAACTCGAAGCGAGGCTTCTCGATCAGGTGAAGGACGCAGTGGGTGAAGAAAACAAACGCTGGGGATCGGACAAGATCACTGTCGAGATCAAACTGATTGGCGACCGCCCGGCGGGCGTTGTCGCAGAAGACTCTCCCCTCGTGCAGGCGACCGCGCGTGCCGTGACCGCGCTGACCCGCGCGCCCCATGTCACCTTTGCCGGCTCTAGCACGGACTCCAATCTCGCGATGTCGCTCGGCATCCCTGCGGTGACCATCGGCGGCGGCGGCCAGGGCGGCAACTGGCATTCGCGCAATGAATGGTACAAGCCCGTCGACGCTTATATCGGGCCGCAAAATGCACTGCTGACGATGCTGGTGCTGACCGGCGTGGAGGGCGTAACCAAGCCGGTGCTGCCGGCGCGGCACTGAGTAACACGGCGAATACTGAAAGGATCGGCCTCACAATGGTTGCGAAATCCGGACAAATCCGTATCGGCATCGGCGGTTGGACTTTCGCGCCGTGGCGCGGGGTGTTCTATCCGGAGAAACTCACGCAAGCGAAGGAGCTGAGCTATGCCGCGTCCAAGCTGACCTCGATCGAGATCAACGGGACCTTCTACGGCTCGCAGAAGCCGGAGAGCTTTCGCAAATGGGCGCGCGAGGTGCCGGAGGATTTCGTATTCTCGCTCAAGGGCCCCCGCTTCGCAACCAATCGCCGGGTGCTCGCCGAAGCCGGCGAGAGCGTGAGCCGGTTCTACGATTCCGGCGTGCTTGAACTCGGCGGCAAGCTCGGCCCCGTTCTGTGGCAATTCGCGCCGACCAAGAAATTCGACGAAGCCGATTTCGGGAAGTTTCTCGAATTGTTGCCGACAGAGCTCGGTGGGCGCAAGCTGCGCCATGTGGTCGAGGTCCGCCACGACAGTTTCTGCGTGCCGGCCTTCATTGCGCTGCTACGACAGTTCAAGATCCCCGTGGTATTCTCCGAACACGCCACCTACCCGGCCATTGCCGATGTCACCGGCGACTTCGTCTATCTGCGTTTGCAGAAGGGTGAGGACAGCATCAAGACTGCCTATCCACCGAAGGCGCTGGATGCCTGGGCCAAACGTTTCGAGACCTGGGCCGGCGGCGGCGAGCCAACCGACCTGCCGCGCGTCGACGACGCCAAGATCAAGAAACAGCCACGCGACGTGTTCGCCTATGTCATCCACGAGGCCAAGGTACGCGCACCACACGGTGCCATGGCGTTGATCGAGCGGGTGACGTAGCACCCACGCGCGTTGCTCAATCGAGCTTGATGCCAGCCTCGCGGATCAGTTTTGTCCAAGTCGCGTGTTCTGATGCGATGAAGCCGTCGAGCTTGTCGTCGGGCATATCCCAGGGCTCACCGCCGCTCTTCTCGAACCGCTCCTTCAGATCGGGCAACACCGCCCGAATGTCCTGACGGAGCTTTGCGATCACTGCAGGCGGCGTTTTGGCCGGCACGAAAATGCCCAGCCATGAATCCACATCGAGGCCGGGCACGCCCGCTTCCGCCATGGTCGGAACATCGGGCGCCAGCGGACTCCGCTTCGACGACAGGACCGCGATGCCCCGCACCTGCCCCGTCTGCACATAAGGCAGCCCGGCAGCAATCGAATCGAAGAACAGATCGATACGGCCCGCCAGCAGATCGGCAAAAGCAGGCGGAGATCCCCTGTAAGGCACCTCCTGCAGCTTGACGCCGGCAGACTTCATGAAGGCCGCGGCCACCAATTGCTGGCCGGTCCCGACGCCGGCCGTCGCCACAGTGATCGACCCCGGCTTGTCCAATGCGGCCGCGACGATCTCCTTCGGCGTCTGCTGCGGCAGATCCTTGCGGCCGACCATGATGTAGCCAAACTTGTAGACCAGCGCGACCGGCACGAAATCCTTCAACGGGTCATAGGCGAGCTTGGCGTAAAGTGCGGAGTTGAAGGCCATGTTGGAAAGGCCGCCGACCATCAGCGTATAGCCGTCGGCCTCGCTCTGGGCCGCAGCCTGCGTGCCCACGACGGTGCCCGCTCCTGGCTTGTTCTCGACAAAGAACGCCTGCCCCGTTCGCTTCGCCAGCGCATCGGCGAGATGCCGCCCGACCAGATCGTAGCTGCCGCCGGGCGCGATCGGCACGATAATTCTGACCGGACGATCCGGATATGCGCCTTGCGCCAGAGATGTGGACTGAAACGACACAAGCGCGAGCGCGATTACGCCTAACGCACCAACCATGCGAGCCATCATTCCCCCGGTAATATCGGCCATTGAACTGGCGGAGTTTGTTGAGTTGACTATGTGCCATGTTGCAAATGGGAGCAACGCCTCGCGGCTGGCCGCGACATTGTGCCAATCATTCGTCGATCACGGGGATGCTCACATGGCCCGAAAAGCGCCTCAACTCTTCACCGTCGGTTACGAGCAGACGCCAGCGAAAGCCGTGCTCGATGAACTGCAAAATGCCGGCGTCAAGCTGCTGGTCGATGTGCGTGCCGTCGCCGCGTCGCGGCGGCCGGGTTTCTCCAAGAACCAACTCGCCGCCGGCCTCGACGAGCGCGGCATCGGCTACATCCATCTGCGCGGACTGGGTACGCCCAAGGACGGCCGCGAAGCCGCACGCAGCGGCAAGCTCGCAGCGCTCGAAAAGATCTATATGGCTCATCTCAAGACACCGCAGGCACGGGAGGAGATGGATGAGCTGGCGGCGCTGGTGACGAAGTCCGGACCGGTCTGCATCCTCTGCTACGAGCGCGACCACGAACACTGCCATCGGCGCTGGATCGCCGAGATCATCGAGGAGCGCGAAGGTGCCAAGGTTCAGAACCTGCTGCCGTCGCAGCTTTGAAGCCGCGCGACGATCTCACAGCAGATTTTTTCAGATTATTACTTATCCACACTGGACGTAGGCTTATCCCCAAGATAATCTACCTTAAGTTGTATTTTTATGTTGTGTTTCTGTTGCGTTGGGTGGGGGCTCGATGCGTTGGGGACTGGCGTTACGCGCATTATGCGTTGCAGCGGCCGCATATTCCTGCGGCATGGCCTCGGCTCAGGATGTCGGCGAGATCGATACGACGATCGAGCCGGCATCCGGCTCATCGAGCTTTTGGTCGTCCCTGTTCGACACGCGTATCAAAAAACGGCGCGCCTTCGATTTTCTCTCCGGAGGCATGCCGGACCGCCTGATGTATTTCGGCGGCGTGGACGCGTCGCATTGGAGCCTTGGTGCCTATTTGGGGCTGCAATGGGCTCCCGCCGGCCTTAACAAGGACGGTTTCATTCTGCGTTTCTTTCTGTCGGAAAACCTCGAACGCTACACGACAGGCACGCGCTCAGACTACACCCAGATCAGCCGCGCAGCGATCCTGCCGGGCTACCTCATCCGAAGCGGCAATCTGGAAGTTCAGCTATTGGCTGGCCTCGATATGGAAGCCGACTATTTCTACCACGATCAGCGCCGCTCCCGGCTTCGCGCGATGCTCGGCGCGCGGGGCACGATGGATGTCTGGTGGGAGCCGACACGCGAGCTGATGCTGCAATATGCCATCTCGGGCACGACCATCGATACTGGCTATACCACGCGCATTGCAGCCGGCTGGCGCCTGTTCGATTTGTTCTGGATCGGCCCGGAGGCAGCACTGTCGAACGACTATTTCAGCCAGCAGACCCGGATCGGCGGCCATCTGACTGGCTTGCGCACCGGCCCCTACGAATGGTCATTCGCCGCGGGACACGTGCGGGACAATTTCGAGCGCCAGGGAGTCTATGCGCGCTTCGGCATGGTCATGCGACCGCCCCGCGCGCCATTCTTCGAGAACTGACGCAGCACTCAGCCCAAGCGCCAGATAGCCTGCGGCAGGTCATAGCCGCGGATCGGCACATCGCCGAGCAGCTCCGCATCGCTGCAAGTGTCGCCCAAGGCATCGCGTATGGAAGCAGAGATCAGCAGTTGCGAGCCGAACTGTTTGTTGAGCGCCTCAAGCCGAGCCGCGAAGTTCACGGTATCGCCGATGACGGTGTATTCCTTGCGACGCGGGGAGCCAACGTTGCCGGCAATCACGGCCCCAATATGAAGCCCGATGCCGATGCGCAGGGGCCATTCGCTGTCCTGATTGCTTTGCTCGACAGCTATGAGCATCTCGCGTGCCGCCTGCACGGCGCAATGCGCCGCATTCGGATCCTCAATGGGCGCTCCGAACAGCGCGAGAAATCCGTCACCGAGAAACTTGTTCACGATCCCGGAATGTCGATCCAGCACCTCGACCAATAGAGCAAAGGTCTCGTCGAGCCGATCCACCACCTCGCGGGGCGAATGCACACGGGTCGCTGCGGTAAAGTTACGGATATCGACGAACATCACCGCGACCTGACGCATCTCGGTCGTGGAGTTCGTTCCCGACTCCAGCAACCGCTCCACAACTTGCGGCGAAACATGCTGACCGAACAGATTGGTGACACGATCGCGCGCCGAAGTTGCCGCGATGCTCGCCTCGAACTGGCGACGGAGTTGCAAGCCGACGGCGCCTGCAAGAATACCACAGAGCAGGACCATGGCGCTGCGGATAAGCTGGAACGCAAAATCCGGTGCCGGTTCAGAGGCGAATTGCACCGGATGATACAGCATGGCCAGCGCGAGCATCTGGGCGGCCGCGACAAAGCCGGTAAACGTCGACAGCCAGAAATCGAGCCGAAGCGTGGATAGAATGATGAAGATGAAATAGGACAAAGGCGCCGCAAATGCCAACGCCGCCGCCGGCCCCATCCAGCCCATATGGAGATGCAGTGCGGCCGTCGGAATGCTGGTCTCGATGAGTGCGCTCAGATAGCGCCGCCCCTGCGCAATATCCTGCCCTGCAGCGATGCGCTGATTGACCTTGTAAAGAACGAAGAACTCGAACAGCAGCAGCGGGCCCGTGATCATAAAAGACGATTTAAGATCGAACTGGCCATTGGATATGCGCGCGAAGCTCGACGGCGCCAGCAGATAGGCGATGGACAGCGACAGCGTCACGATCACCACGGTGCCAATGACCGTCTTGACCCGCAACCGTTCGGTCAACAGCATCTCGCGGCTCAGCGCCTTGCGAAATTCGCGAACGGACGGATCGGCGTCGGCGGCAGACTTCAGAAGTGTCCGGAAAAATTGAATCATTACAGCAGTCTAGCTGCCGCAGGCGCATTGAACGAGATATTTGTCGGGGAGCTCTAGCCCTTGGCGTCGCAGGCCCAGGCGCGGATAACGCATTCCTTACCGCCGTAGTCATAGCATTTCTTGGTCGCCTGATTCAGCGAACTCGAAATACGGGGCGCCACGGCATAGCCGTGTGCGCCGCAGGGATTCTTCATATCCACGGCGAAGGCTGCACAGGCACGGTTCATCGTTACGGTCGTGCATTCGCCCTTGCACTGCTTTTTAGCGGCCGCCAGCGCCGCCCCCTGCGCCGGATAGTCGAAGGCCTGGCCATAGGCACCGCACTTGCCCACGGCGAGGGCGCCAGCGGCCGAAGCCACGTCCATGGCACCGACGCTCATCAACAAGGCAACGGCGAGAATCGCGCGACGACGCGCGGCAACAAACAGTGACAATTTCCCCTCCCCCGAGGTCGATCGAGGCAGACGCTAAAGGAAGGGCGTTTCAACTTGGTGAACGAAAGTGCAATGCGGCGGCCCGCCGCATGCGCCATGCGTTAGCCGCTCCGCGCGTCTTCCAGCGCCTGCGGTGTATCGATATCGAGGAAGGCGCCGTGGCCTTCCACGGCCACATCGGCCACGGCTTCGGCGTGCTTCATGATCAGGTGCCGCGCGCCGATATCGCCGTCCAGCGTCATCAACTCATTGAAGAAGCGCCGAGACCACAACACGGGATTACCGCGCCGGCCGTCGCTTACAGGGACGACGATGAGGTTGCCGCGATCCGGCGCGAAGGCTTCGATCAACCGGTCGATCAAGCCGGCATCGATCAGCGGCATGTCGCCAAGACAAACCGCAGCTCCATTGGCATCGGCCGGGACTGCCGCGATGCCGGCTTTCACCGAACTGGCAAGGCCATCGGCAAAATTAGGGTTGTAGACGAACGTGACTTTGAGTCCGGCCAGCGCCTTCTCGACCTCTGGCGCCTGATGACCTGTCACCACCGTCACGCTGGACGCCTTCGATGCGATCGCCTGTTCGGCGACTATCCGGACCAATGCCTTGCCGTTGAGTTCGGCGAGCAACTTGTTCGGCCCCCCCATCCGGGTCGAACGGCCGGCGGCCAGAATAACGGCGGCGACGTTGCTGTTGCCATCGCTGCCGACAGGCACGCGCGGTTGCGGCCGGGTGACGATTTCCATCAGCAAACCGCCGACGCCCATGCCTGTGAGATCCGAACGCGTGACCTTGAGGCCTGCCAGCAGCCGCATCAACACCCAATCGAAGCCGTTCTCGACTGGGGAGCGCGCACAGCCCGGCGCACCCAGCACCGGCACGTTGCCGGCCCTGCCGATCAGCAACAGATTGCCGGGATCGACCGGCATGCCGAAATGCTCGATGGCGCCGCCGATTTGCTCGATCGCCGACGGGATGACGTCGCGGCGGTCGGCAATGGCCGAGGCGCCGAACACGATCACCAGTTCGGCGCCCAGCTTCAGCAATTCCTGAATTGTCTTCGCCAGCACTATCTCATCATGCGGCACGCGGCGCTCAGCGACGATCTTCGCACCGGCAGGCGCAAGGCGCTCTTCGGTCACACGCAGCGTCTTGTCGATCACCTTCGGCGACAGCCCCGGCAACAGCGTCGAGACGATGCCGACTTTCTTGACCGTGTAAGGCGCGATCCGCATCGCGCCGCCCGAGGCAGCCTGGACGGCCGCGTCGCGCAGCGTACCGGCGACGCCGAAAGGGATCAGCTTGACGGTCGCAATCATCTCGCCTTCCACCACCGGCTTGTAGGCCGCCAGCGTTGCAAAGGTGATCGCTTCATCGACGGCATTGATGCGATCGACGATGGCGCGATCGACGACCAGCACACCCGGCGTCCCCGCAAACAGGTTGGCGCGGCCCGTGAAGGCGCGCTCAACATTGACGCCCTCGCCCGCCACTGCCTGCGCGATGCTCGCGGCTGCGACGTCCTCGGACACGTCGCCCTCTTCGAGACGTACGACGACCACGTCCTTGACGCCCGCGCCGGTCAGCGCGGCGACTTCATCGGGACCGATAGTGGTGCCCTTCTTGAGAACGAGCGAACCCTGACGCAGTGTGTGGACGGTCACGCCGCCAAGTGCATCCGCCGGACTGGCGGGACCGAACTTCATGGGTTGCTCACTTTGGACAATTCCGCGGGTATCGTCTTGGGCATACGCAGTTCGGCGGTGATCTCGGCCATGATCGAAACCGCGATCTCCGATGGCGAAACAGCACCGATATTGAGACCGATCGGCGCCTTGATCCGCGCGAAGTCAGCCTCGCTGACGCCCTGCGCCTTCAGCCGATCGCCACGCTTGGCGTGAGTCTTTCGCGAACCGAGCGCGCCGATATAAAAGCAGTTCTTCTCGAACGCGTGCAGCAGCGCCGGATCGTCAATCTTCGGATCATGGGTCACGGCGACGAAGGCTGTGTAGTGATCGATGTGGAGGCCCGGCAGCGCCTCATCCGGCCATTCGGCGATCAGCTTCACGTCCGGGAAACGCTCGGGGCTGGCAAAGGCCGTGCGCGGATCGACCACGGTGACGTCGTAATCCAGCGACCGCGCCAGCGGCGCCAGCGCCTGGCTGATATGGACGGCACCGATGATCACGAGGCGCGCGGTCGGCGCGTAGACATTGAGGAACAGCTTCTTGCCGTCCACCTCGACCATCGCGCTCTTGCCCATGCGGAGCTGCTTCTCGAGCTCGGCATGCAGCGGATCGGCGCCGAAATCGGCAGCCTTCACCAGGCGTTGTGTTCCATCGGATATATCGGTGATCAAAATAACGGGGCGTCGAGCGGCGCGTTCCGTGTTCAGGGTGGCAAGTGTCTCGGCCTTCACGACTGGGCTACCTTCTCGACGAACACACGAATGGTGCCGCCGCAGGACAGGCCGACATTCCACGCGGTCTCATCAGCCACGCCGAATTCGAGCAATTTGGGCTCGCCACTCGCAATCACATCGAGCGCCTCGGTGACCACGGCGCCTTCAACGCAACCGCCGGAGACCGAGCCCAGGAACGTGCCGTCGTCATTGATGACGAGATTCGAGCCTGCGGGACGCGGCGCCGAACCCCAGGTCTCAACCACGGTGGCCAGCGCCACGCCGTGTCCGGCCTTCTGCCACGCTTCCGCGGCCTGCAGGATGTCTTCATCGCGATTGAGCATGGAAGCCTCTCTTAAGCTGCGGGCCGGATCAGGCTGCGGTGATGGACCGGGGGCGCCGATGACAGCGCCTTAATCAGTCCGTCGATCGAACTCAAATTATGCACCGGGCGGAATTCGTCAACGTGCGGGAGCATCATTTTGATGCCCTGTGCTTTCGGCTCGAAGCCGTCGAAGCGCAATAGCGGGTTGAGCCAGATCAGCCGCCGGCAGGAGCGATGCAGCCGGTCCATCTCGAAGGCCAGTTGGGAATCCGCCTCCCGCTCCAAACCGTCGGAAATTAGCAGCACGATGGCGCCCTGGCCGAGTACGCGGCGTCCCCAGAGCTTGTTGAAGTTGTGCAGCGACGCGGAAATGCGCGTGCCGCCGGCCCAGTCTTCCACCGAGGCCGAGCACGAGGCCAGCGCCTCATCGGGATCACGCGACCGCAGCGCCCGCGTCACATTGGTCAGCCTTGTGCCAAACAGAAAAACCGAGACGCGCTTGCGGGCGTCCGTAATGGCATGAAGGAAGTGCAGGAACAGCCGGGTATATTCACTCATCGAGCCGGAGATATCGAGCAATGCGACAATCGGCGCCGGCTTGTCGATCAGGCCTAGCCTGCGGATATCGATGATGTCGCCGCCGGTGCGCAGGCTACCGCGCAGCGTGCGCCGCAGATCGAGCCGCGCGCCGTGCTTGTCCGGCTGGGTGCGGCGCGTGCGCAGTTCAGCTTGCGGCAGCCGCATATTGGCGATAGCGCGCGTGACCTCGGCGATCTCCGCTGCGCTCATCTGCGCAAAATCCTTCTTCTGCAGCACTTCGCGGTCGGAGACCGAGAGCCTGATCTCCTGCTCCTGCGGCGCCTCTCGCTCTGTGCCCTGCGCCGGCTGCGCCATCGCCTCCTGCACGCGGCGCGAGGCCGGCGGCGGCTTGCGCTTGGCATCGTCGGGCAGCGGCACCGAATCCAGCATCTGCTTCCATTCGTCGGCGGCGCGGAAGAACAGATCGAAGGCCTGGGCAAACACCAACGCGTGCTCGTGGCGTTTGACGAAGATCGCTTCCAGAGTCGTGAATACGTCGGCGCGCTTGCCGATCTCGATCATCTGCAACGCATTGAGCGCATCGATCACCGCCCCCGGCCCGACCGGAAGCCCGGCGGCGCGGAGCGCACGCGCAAAGCCGATGACATTATCTGCCATCTGGCCAGTCGGTGGGTTGAGATGGTCGATGGGCAATCCAAACTCCGTCGTTCCGGGCGGGCGCGCCACTTGCGCGACCGAACCTCAGCCACTCCAATTGGAGTGGTGGGGAACCTCGATGTGTTCAACTACTTCGGGATTCCGGGTTCGCGTTCGGCTATCGCCGCCCGCGCCCCGGAATGACGAGTGTCAATCGCTCGTCGCTTCCTTGATCACCTTCGCCAGCGCATCGCCCTGCATGCGCTGGATGTCGTCCTGATACTTCAACAGCGCGCCCAGCGTATCGCCCACCACCTGCGGCGTCAGCGAGCGGGCGTCGAGTTCGGTCAGCGCGGTCGCCCAGTCCAGAGTCTCGGCGACGCCCGGCGATTTGTAGAAATCCTGGTCGCGCAGTGCCTGCACGAATCTCACCACCTGCTGCGAGAGCTTTGCGGAGATGCCCGGCACCCGCGACTTGACGATAGCGAGTTCGCGCTCGGCGTTCGGATAGTCGACCCAGTGATACAGACAGCGCCGCTTCAGCGCGTCGTGAATCTCGCGGGTGCGGTTCGATGTGACGATGACGATGGGCGGCGACGGCGCCTTGACCGTGCCGAGCTCGGGGATCGTCACCTGGAAGTCGCTGAGGATCTCGAGAAGATAGGCTTCAAACGCCTCGTCTGCGCGATCGAGTTCGTCGATCAGGAGCACCGGCGCGCCGTTGACGTCCGGCTCCAGCGCCTGCAGCAGCGGACGCTTGATCAGGTAGCGCTCGGCGAAGATGTCGCTGGCCAGCTGATCGCGGTCGGTATCGCCGGCGGCTTCCGCCAGACGGATCGCGATCATCTGCGACGCGCTGTTCCACTCATAGACCGCGGAGGATACGTCGAGGCCTTCATAGCACTGCAGCCGGATCAGCTTGCGGCCGAGTGCTGCCGACAGCACCTTGGCAATCTCGGTCTTGCCGACGCCGGCCTCGCCTTCGAGAAACAGCGGCCGGCCCATTTTCAGCGACAGATAGGTGACCGTCGCCAGCGAACGCTCGGCGAGATAGCCGCGCGATGTCAGCAATTCCAGCATGCCATCGACGGAAGTGGGGAGCGCCGATGGCTTAGTCATGAGAGAACCAATCCGGAAAAGTGCGGACCTGACAAATATCAGGCCCGGTTGTTGGCAGCTTCGACCGCACGCTTGGCCAGCACGCCGATCAGATGCGCCCGATATTCGGCGCTGCCATGGAGATCGCTGTTGAGGCCTTCGGCCGGCACCGTAAGCCCGTCCAGCGCCTTTGGCGAGAACCGCTTCTGCAACGCAGCCTCGAACTCCTCGACGCGGAACACACCATCCGAGCCCGCACCGGTGACGGTGACGCGCACGCCCGAGGGCAGACGCGCCACGAACACCCCGACCAGCGCGTAGCGCGAGGCCTGGTTGCGGAACTTGATATAGGCGGCCTTCTTCGGCACGGGGAAGGAGACCTTGGTAATGATCTCGTCGGCCTCCAGCGCGGTCGTGAACAAGCCCTGGAAAAATTCTTCCGGCTTCAGCTTGCGCTTGTTGGTGGTGATGGTGGCACCGAGGGCCATCACGGCTGCGGGATAGTCCGCGGTCGGATCGTTATTGGCGAGCGAACCACCTATGGTGCCCTTGTGGCGCACAGCGGGATCGCCGATCAGGCCGGCGAGTTCGGCCAGTGCCGGAATGGCTTCGCCAACGATCGGTGACGCCGCGACAGCGGCATGCTTGGCGAGCGCGCCGATCACCAGCGAACGCCCCTTCATCTCGATGCCGTCGACACCCTCGATATGCGAGAGATCGATGATATGCGGCGGTGCCGCCAAACGCTGCTTCATGACCGGCACCAGCGTGTGACCGCCGGCAATCAGCTTGGCGTCTTCGTTCTTGATGAGGAGATTGGCGGCCTGCCGCACGGTCGACGGACGATGATATTTGAATTCGTACATGGGTGGGGATCCCTGATTCGCGGTGCGCGATTATCGTTATGCGTCGTTATGCGAGATCGGACTTCGCCATCGCCTTGGCGCCGGCTGCGATCGACGCCACGATGTTCTGATAACCGGTGCAGCGACAGAGATTGCCTTCGAGTTCTTCGCGGATCAGGTGATCACTGAGATCATGTCCCTTGCGATGCACGAGGTCCACCGCGGTCATGATCATGCCGGGAGTGCAGAAGCCGCACTGCAGGCCGTGATGCTCGCGAAACGCCTCCTGCATCGGATGCAGCGGCGCGCCATCGGCGGCGAGACCTTCGATGGTCTTCACCTCGTGGCCATCGGCCATGACAGCGAGCGTGGTGCAGGACTTCACGGCCTTGCCGTCGAGATGCACAACGCAGGCGCCGCATTGCGACGTGTCGCAACCCACATGGGTGCCGGTGAGCCGCAGATTCTCACGCAGAAACTGCACCAGCAATGTGCGCGGATCGATATTGCCGGTGACGGGATTGCCGTTCACGATCATCGAGATTTTGGCCATATGCACTCTCTTGGTCCGCGTCCCATTGCGTGGCGACACGGTCATTAAAATCATTCCAAATGCATAATATGGCCCATCCCGGCAATGAGCAACCTCAAGTCGGGACGGTCTCTGATGCGTTTTCCTGCGGTATCAAGCACACTTGATCACCGCTATCGGACGCTCCGGGCCTTAGCCCTGCACAGCCTTGGCGAAGTTCGCGAAGAACTCGTCGGCGATCTTCTTGGCCGAGCCGTTGATCAGGCGCTGACCGAGCTGGGCCAACTTGCCGCCGATCTGGGCTTCTACATTGTAGGTCAGGAGCGTGCCGCCATCCTTGTCGGTCAGGCCGACGACAGCGCCGCCCTTGGCAAAGCCGGCCACGCCGCCCTCACCTTCACCGGTGATCTTGTAGCCGTTGGGCGGATCGAGATCACTCAGCGTGACCTTGCCCTTGAAGCGCGCGGAGACCGGGCCGACCTTGATCTTGGCCGTGGCGCGGAAGCCGCCCTCCTCGGTGGTCTCGAGCTCTTCGCAGCCCGGGATGCAGGCCTTCAGCACTGCGGGGTCGTTGAGCTTTCCCCATACCACTTCGCGGGGCGCGGCAAGCTGGACTTCACCGCTCATCGTCATGGCCATGGGTCTGTCTCCTGAATTTGTCGCCGTCCGGAATAGAGGCTGTCATCCCCAAGGGATTGAACCCTCAATCCCAAGTAATGCACGGACGGCGCAAAGGAAAGACCGTCCGGCGAGATGGGGCGATGCCTATTCGCAGTGCAACAGGCGACGGCGACAAGAAGATTGCGGGGGATTGGCAGACTCTCGCCGGAATGGTTAGGTCCCGCACAGATGAGCACGTCCCTGTCCCCTCTGCTGGCACCCTTGTTGTCGAGCCGCGCGATGCGTGCGGTTTGCGATGATACCGCCCATTTGCAGCATATGCTGGACTTCGAAGCCGCACTGGCGCGGGCCGAGGCCGCAGTCGGGGTGATTCCCGCCAGCGCGGTGACGGCCATCGAGGCCGCCTGCAAAGCCGACCAATTCGATCTGGCTGCCCTGGCCGATGCAGCCACGCGTTCCGGCAATCTCGCCATCCCGCTGGTCAAGACGCTCACCGCCAAAGTGGCGAAGGCCGATACCGAGGCTGCGCGCTACGTGCATTGGGGCGCCACCAGTCAGGACGTCATCGACAGCGCCACCATGCTCGGCCTGCGCGCCGCCATTGACTCTCTGCTCGCGGATCTCGACCGCGCCATCGCCGGCTTTGCAGCCCTTGCGGTCAAGCACCGCAACACCGCTGTGGTCGCCCGCACCTGGCTGCAGCACGCGCTGCCGATGCCATTCGGGCTGAAGCTCGCCGAATATGCCTCGGCACTGCACCGCTCGCGCCTGCGCCTGAAGCGATTGCGCGCCGAAGGCCTCGCACTGCAATTTGGCGGCGCCGCCGGCACGCTTGCTGCGCTCGGCGACAAGGGGCTCGTCGTTGCAGAGCAACTCGCCAAGGAATTGCAGCTGCCGCTGCCCGATGCGCCATGGCACACCCATCGCGACCGTATCGCCGAAGTGGCTTCCGTGCTGGCGATCCTGTCCGGCAGTTGCGGCAAGATCGCCCGTGACGTCTCGCTGATGATGCAGACCGATGTCGGCGAGGCGTTCGAGCCCTCTGGCGAAGGCCGAGGCGGCTCCTCGACAATGCCGCACAAGCGCAACCCCGTGGCATCAGCCTCTGCGCTTGGCGCCGCGACCATGGCGCCGAATCTCGCCGCAACGATCTTTGCCGCTCAGATCCAGGATCACGAACGCAGTGCCGGACCGTGGCACGCGGAATGGCCGACCCTGCCGACGCTGTTGCTGGTGACATCGGGCGCTCTCGCCGCCGTCGTCGACATCGCCGAAGGGCTCGAGGTCGATGCCGAGCGGATGCTGCTGAACCTCGATACGACCCACGGACTCATCATGGCGGAGGCCGTGACCTTTGCGCTCGCCGAAAAGCTCGGCAAGAGCGACGCCCATCATCTGGTCGAAGCCGCCACCAAGCGCGCCGTTGCCGAGAAGAAACATCTGCGCGATGTGCTCACGGCCGATCCCAAGGTCAGCGCGCAGCTCAACGCTGCCGCCATCGCCAAACTGTTCGAGCCGATGGATTATCAGGGCGTCTCGCAGGCCCTGATCGACCGCCAGCTCGCCTCACTCCGTTAAGAAGAAACTCGGGAGACACACCATGCCCATGATCGACGCCGACGGCTGCCTGCTGAATGTCTCCGTGGAGGGCCGCGACAGCGGGCCGACGCTGATGATGTCGAATTCGCTTGGCTGCACCATGGCGATGTGGGAGCCGCAGATGCCGGCGCTGACAAAGCTGTTTCGCGTGATCCGCTACGATCGGCGCGGCCACGGCAAGTCCGGCATGAACGGCCCGACCTCGATGGAACGCTACGGCAAGGACGTGCTGGCGATCCTCGACGACCTCAATATCGATAAGGTCCATTGGTGCGGGTTGTCGATGGGTGGCATGGTCGGCCAGTGGTTAGGCGCCCACGCGCCTGAGCGGTTCAACAAGATCATCCTGGCCAACACCAGCTGCTACTATCCGGATCCGACCAACTGGCACAACCGCATCAAGGCGGTGCGCGAGGGTGGCCTCAAAGCGGTGGCCGACGCCGTCATCGGCGGCTGGCTCACTGCCGACTTCCGCGAGCGCGAGCCCGAGACCACCGCGAAGATGAAGGCGATGCTGATCGCCTCACCGGTCGAAGGCTATCTTGCTGCCTGCGAGGCGCTGAGCACGCTCGATCAGCGCGCGCTGCTGCCCAAGATCAAAAGCCCGACGCTGGTGATCGCCGGCCGTCAAGACAACGCAACACCGGTTGCGGCTGGTGAACTGATCCGCAGCAACATCCCCGGCGCGAGCATGACGCTCCTGGACGCTGCACACATCTCGAACGTCGAACAGCCCTACGCCTTCACCGACGCCGTAGTCGGCTTCCTGACGCAGCGCTGAACGGAGACCTAAGATGGACGAGCAACAGCGCGCCGCCGACGGCACCGCAAAACGCCGCAAGGTTCTCGGCAATGCCTGGGTCGACAAATCGGCCGCCGGCAAGAACGCATTCAATGCGGATTTTCTCGACCTGATCAGCCGCTACGCCTGGGGCGAGATCTGGACGCGGCCGCATTTCGACGACCGCACGCGCCGCGTATTGGTGATCGGCACCATGCTCGCGCTCGGCCAGTGGGACGAATTTCGCATGCATGTGCGCGCCGCCCTCACCGAAGGCGGCTTCACACCGGACGACATCAAGGAAATCCTGCTACAGCAGGCGATCTATTGCGGCGTCCCGGCGGCCAATCACGCCACCAAGGAAGCCGGAGCGATCATTAAGGAGCTCGGGCTCGCCATTTAGGCGACCTTTTAGTTAGGCGACCTTCTGCAAAAGCTGCACGTCGTTAGCTGCCTTGCCCGGCTGCCCGGGATCAAGCTCCTGCGCCGCCGCGCGACGCAGCGGCGGCTCGATCGCCATCAACACCGCGGTGCCCAGCAGCAACAGCAATTCTGTGATGTGCAGCCGCATCGCAGCGATCTCGCCGACTTTCGATGCCATGATCATACTGGCGAACGAGATCACGCCGCCGATACCGAGCGCCATCATCAACGCCTCATCGCAGCCGCCCGTCTTGCGGATTTTCGGCCGTGTGATGAACACCAAGAATACCATGAAGAAAGCAACCACCGTCAGCTTGCCGACGGCGAGCAGCCACGCATAGCGCACCGTGCCCATGCTGGAAAATTGCATGTAGTCGCTGAGAAACAGCGCCAGTGAAATATTGGGGCGCTCATAGAAGCCCTGGATCGGCGAGACCATGATGCGGAACGCGAAGATCGTCCAGGTCGGGATGAAATAGCAGGCGATCAGCGCGCCCGTGAACGTGCTGATCCGCCAAGTCTGAAACGTACCGGTCTGAAACGTGCCAGTCCGGAGGGTTCCACCCTGATGGGCTCCGGTCTGGTCTGTGCTGCTCTGATCCATCACGTCGTCCACCGCTCTGCCGGCGACTCGCAGGAGTCGCACGCCTGCACCGACGTAACGCCCGTTCAATCAGACGGACAATGTAAACCAATTGGTAACCTTAATTCGAAAATTGCCGGGATAACGGCGGGGGAATACGATCGGGACTTGCCAAACGAAAAGCCCCGCCTTTCGGCGGGGCCTTCCACATGGGTCGCTGAGAACGACCCAAACCTCAATTGATGTCTGCCTGACGGCCTATCTCTGGCCCTGCCGGCCCGGGTCCTGCTCGTGGTCGGGCTTCATTCCACCGCCCTGCTGCTGACCGGGCTTCTGGCCCTGCTGCCCCGGGTTCTGGCTCTGCTGGCCTGGCTTCTGCTGACCGGGCTTTTGCTGGTTCTGATTGGACATTCTTCAATCTCCTGTGTTGAACCATTCAACGCCCGACAACGTGCAGCCCCGATCTTCGTTTCGGTTCCCGCGTGATGATTGCAAGGCCGTTGCGCGGCGCAACTGTGACACCGGAACAGCCGCAAATAAGGCGCGGATTTGTGTGCGCTGCGGCGCAAGCGAACGGACGCCAATCGCCGCGAAAAACAGCATGTACAGGCTACTTTAGCCGCACCAGCCCCTGTTGCCGCCTCCAATGGCCGCTGTTAGAAAACGATACAACGACGCAATGATCCGGCTGCCGGATCATGGTGGCGCCTCACTCGAATTCGGCAGCGCATGGATTATTTCGCCCAGCAACTGATCAACGGTCTCGTGCTCGGCTCCATCTATGGCCTGATCGCGATCGGCTACACGATGGTCTACGGCATCGTCGGCATGATCAATTTCGCCCATGGCGATATCTTCATGATCGGCGGCTTCATCGCGCTGATCACTTTTCTCATCCTGGTGTCGATCGGCCTTACCGCGGTGCCGGTGATCCTGCTGCTGGTGCTCCTGGTCTCGATGGCCATCACCTCGCTCTATGGCTGGACCATCGAGCGCATCGCCTACCGTCCCCTGCGCCATTCCTTCCGCCTAGCGCCGATGCTGTCAGCGATCGGCATGTCTTTTGTGCTGACCAATTTCTCGCAGGTCGCACAGGGCGCCCGCGTCAAGCCGGTGCCACCGATCATCACCGGCGGCTACACACTGCATGAAGGCGCCGACGGTTTCGCCGTACGCTTGTCCAACATCCAGATCATCGTCGTCATCACCACCATCGTGCTGCTGGCGCTGTTCACCTGGCTGGTCGCGCGCACGCGCCTCGGCCGCGACATGCGCGCCTGCGAGCAGGACCAGACCATGGCCTCGCTGCTCGGCGTCGATGTGGACCGCACCATCTCCATGACCTTCGTGATCGGCGCAGCCTTGGCTGCGGTCGCGGGCATGATGTACCTGCTCTATTACGGCCTCGTGGATTTCTTCATGGGCTTCGTCGCCGGCATCAAGGCCTTCACGGCCGCCGTGCTCGGCGGCATCGGCTCGCTACCTGGCGCCATGCTCGGCGGCTTGCTGATCGGCCTGATCGAGACATTGTGGGCCGCCTACTTCTCCACCGAATACAAAGATGTCGCCGCCTTTTCGATTCTGATCGTGGTGCTGATCTTCCTGCCGACCGGCCTGCTCGGCCGTCCCGAAGTCGAAAAAGTCTG
Source organism: Tardiphaga robiniae (assembly GCF_013359755.1). Classification (GTDB taxonomy): domain Bacteria; phylum Pseudomonadota; class Alphaproteobacteria; order Rhizobiales; family Xanthobacteraceae; genus Tardiphaga; species Tardiphaga robiniae. Next base: position 88,692 of record NZ_JABMCJ010000064.1, read on the forward strand.
ACGGGATCCAAGTGGCAGCAAACGCATCACAAGCTAAGACTGCCCGCGGGCCGGACGCCGCATTCATCCTGAAGAAGGCCGTGATCTCCGCACTGGTCGCGCTGGTGCTGTTCTCGCTGATGATCGGCATCCGCACCGAGGCCGGCTCCGACGGGCAACTGACCTGGTGGACGCGCTTCGGCGATCTCGCCGCCATGGTCGCCGTGGTGTTCGGCGGCAGTATCGTCATGGAGTTGCTGCGCCACTGGTGGGGACCGGTGGACACCGTGCGCGTCGTGCCGCCATCGGCGCAGAAAGTATTTTCCTTCGCCGGCCGTGCGCTGGTGCCGGCGCTGTTGATCTTCACCTTTCTCGTCCCGGTGATCTTCTACGACGAGCGTTACATCCTCGATCTCGGCATTCTCGTGCTGACCTACGTGATGCTTGGCTGGGGTCTGAATGTGGTGGTCGGCCTCGCCGGTCTTCTCGATCTCGGCTATGTCGCCTTCTATGCCGTCGGCGCCTATTCCTACGCGCTGCTGGCCACCAATTTCGGCCTGTCGTTCTGGATCTGCCTGCCACTCGCCGGTATCCTCGCGGCGTTCTTCGGTGTGCTGCTCGGCTTTCCAGTCCTGCGGCTGCGCGGCGACTACCTCGCCATCGTTACACTGGCCTTTGGCGAGATCATCCGCCTCGTCATCATCAACTGGCAGACTCTCACCGGTGGTCCCAACGGCATCTCCGGCATTCCGCGTCCAACCATGTTCGGCATTCCGCTGACGCCGGGCGATGGCGGCCTCGCTGACCGCCTTGGCATCGAGTTCTCGCCGACCCACCGCATCGTCTTCCTGTTCTATCTGATCCTCGCGCTCGCACTGCTCACCAACTGGGTCACCATCCGCCTGCGCCGCCTACCCATTGGCCGGGCCTGGGAGGCGCTGCGCGAAGACGAAGTCGCCTGCCGCGCGCTCGGCATCAATACGACGACGACGAAGCTCACCGCCTTCGCCACCGGCGCCATGTTCGGCGGCTTCGCCGGCGCGTTCTTTGCGACCCGTCAGGGTTTCATCAGCCCGGAATCCTTCACTTTCCACGAATCCGCACTGGTGCTGGCCATCGTCGTGCTCGGCGGCATGGGCTCACAACTCGGCGTGGCCCTCGCAGCGCTCGCGATGATCGGCGGCTTCGAACTGTTCAGAGGCCTTGAGCAATTCCGCATGCTGGTGTTCGGCGGCGCCATGGTGCTGCTAATGATCTGGCGCCCGCGCGGCCTGATCGGCCACCGCGCGCCAACCGTCTTTCTCGAACGCAACACGGTGATCTCGTCCGACCTCGTCAAAGAGGGGCACGGATGAACATCAACGACATCCTCAGCGTCGAGAATCTGACGATGCGGTTCGGCGGCATCGTCGCCGTCAACGATCTCTCCTTCACCGCCGAGCGTGGCAAGATCACAGCGCTGATCGGCCCCAACGGTGCCGGCAAGACCACCGTCTTCAATTGCATCACCGGCTTCTACAAGCCGACATCCGGCACCATCAAGCTGCGCCACAGCGATGGCGAATGGCGGCTGGAGCGGCTGAACGACTTCCGCATCTCGAAGATCGCCAAGGTCGCGCGCACCTTCCAGAATATCCGGCTGTTTCCCGGCATGACCGCGCTGGAAAACCTGATGGTGGCGCAGCACAACACGCTGATGCGCGCTTCTGGCTTCACTCTTCTCGGCCTGTTCGGCGTGCCCAGCTATCGCGCCGCCGAGAAGGCTGCGATCGACCTGGCGCGCTACTGGCTCGATCAGATCGGCCTGCTGGAGCGCGCTGACGATGCCGCCGGCAACCTGCCTTATGGGGATCAGCGCCGCCTTGAAATCGCGCGTGCGATGTGTACCGAACCTGCACTGCTCTGCCTCGACGAACCCGCCGCCGGCCTCAATGCCCGCGAAAGCGCCGCGCTCAACGAGTTGCTGCTGAAGATCCGCGCCGAGCACGGCACCTCGATCCTGCTCATCGAGCATGACATGTCCGTCGTGATGCAAATCTCCGACCATATCAACGTGCTCGATTACGGTGTGAAGATCGCCGACGGCACGCCGCAGCAGATCCGCGACAATCCCAAAGTCATCGCCGCCTATCTCGGTGCCGACGAGGAAGAAGCTATCGCAGTGATGGAGGGCGAGACGTGAGCGCCGCCCCCATGCTCGCCGTCACTGGCCTGCACGCATCCTATGGCAAGATCGAAGCGCTGAAAGGCGTCGATCTCGACATCAAGCGCGGCGAGATCGTCGCACTGATCGGTGCCAATGGCGCCGGCAAGTCGACGCTGATGATGACCATCTTCGGCAAGCCGAGGGCGCGCGCTGGCGCAATCATCTATGACGGCATTGATATCACCGATCTACCGACCCACGAGATCGCGCGCATGCGCATCGCGCAATCACCCGAAGGCCGCCGGATTTTCCCGCGTATGAGCGTGGCGGAAAATCTGCAGATGGGCGCCGACGTCAATGAGAGCACGCCGGCCGAACGCGCTGAAAGCCTCGACAAGGTATTGGCGCTGTTTCCGCGTCTCAAGGAGCGCATGACCCAGCGCGGCGGCACGCTGTCCGGCGGCGAGCAGCAGATGCTGGCCATCGGCCGCGCACTGATGAGCCGCCCGCGCCTGCTGTTGCTCGATGAACCCTCGCTGGGTCTGGCACCGCTGATCGCCAAGCAGATTTTCGATGCAATCCGCGTGCTCAACAAGCAGGACGGATTGACGGTGCTGATTGTCGAGCAAAACGCCAATCACGCGCTGCGTCTGGCCCATCGCGGCTATGTCATGGTCAATGGATTGATCACCCTCTCGGGCACCGGCGCCGAATTGCTGAAGGCCCCGGAGATCCGTTCCGCCTATCTCGAAGGCGGCCGGCACGGCTGAAGGATCGATATCCTTCATCAAATGACGCGCAGCGCGATGCAAACAATCGACACTATTCTGAAGGTAGAATGATGCGCCAATCGCGATTCCGTCACGGCGTCGCGTTTCTCTGCATTCGAACGGAACACGGGGACTTCCTATGAAATTCATCAAACTCATCGGCCTGACGGCGGGTGCTTCGATTGCGCTGGCGTCCGTTGCACTGGCGCAGGATATTCCTGTCGCCGTCGCATCATCGATGACCGGCAGCGAATCCGCCTTCGGCCGCCAGTTCAAGAATGGCGCCGAACTCGCTGTCGCCGATATCAACGCCGCTGGCGGCCTGCTGAACAAGAAGCTGGCGCTACAGGTCGGCGATGATGCCTGCGATCCCAAGCAGGCCCGCTCGATTGCCGAGAAATTCGCCAGCGCGCGCATTCCCTTCGTCGCCGGTCACTATTGTTCGTCGTCGTCGATCCCGGCCTCGGAAGCCTATGCCGATGGCAATGTGCTGCAGATCTCGCCGGGCTCGACCAATCCCCTATTCACCGAACGCAAGCTCGCCAATGTGCTGCGCGTCTGCGGCCGCGACGATCAGCAGGGTTTTGTCGCCGGCGAGTACATTGCGAAGAACTACAAGGGCAAGAATATCGCGATCCTGAACGACAAGACGACCTATGGAAAAGGCCTCGCCGACGAAACCAGGAAGGCGCTGAACAAGGCCGGCGTCACCGAGAAGATGTTCGAGAGCTACAACAAGGGCGACAAGGATTTTAATGCGATCGTGTCGCGCCTGAAGCGCGACAATATCGATCTGGTTTACGTGGGCGGCTATCACCAGGAAGCCGGGCTCATCGTGCGCCAGATGCGTGACCAGGGACTCAAGACGGTGCTGATGGCGGGCGACGCTATCAACGACAAGGAGTTCGCCTCGATCACCGGCCCGGCTGCGGAAGGCACGCTGTTCACCTTCGGCCCCGACCCGCGCAACAAGCCGACCGCCAAGGCGATCGTCGACCGCTTCAAGGCCAAGAACATCGATCCCGAGGGCTACACGCTCTACACCTATGCGGCGTTCCAGGTCTGGTCGCAGGCCGTCGCCAAGGCCGGCACCACCGACACCAAGAAGGTGATGGACACGATCAAGGCCGGCGAATGGGACACCGTCCTCGGCAAGCTGGCCTTCGACGCCAAGGGCGACATCAAGGCGATCGACTACGTCGTCTACAAGTGGGACGCCAAGGGCGACTACGCCGAACTGAAGCAGTAAGCCTGCCGGCCGCACCTCTCCCGCATAGCGAGAGGTGCGGCTCGCCTCACGTCATGATGTCGATGCGGAGCCGACGTGACGCGACTGCCCACACCAGGGCGGTTTCGGCATCTTTTTTGATCCGCCGGAGCGGACTCGCACAGCGAAAGCTCTTGCGACGACCTGCCGCAGCCGGACTCACAGGCTGGCTGTTTGCGGCCGAAAATTGCCGATGACTCGGCATCAAAATAAGTTGAGAATGATCCTATCGTTCGGGCGGCCGGATTGCGTTTGTGGCCGAAAACTCTTTGCGAGGATCATCCCCATGAAACCATTGAATGTGATCGGCCTGGCCTTTGCCGCGTCGCTGCTCTCAAGCGGAGCTTTTGCACAGGACATCAACGTCGCGGTCGCCGGCCCGATGACGGGCGGCGAATCGGCCTTCGGCCGCCAGATGAAGAACGGCGCCGACCAGGCTGTGGCCGATCTCAATGCCGCTGGCGGCGTGCTCGGCAAGAAGCTGGCGCTGCAGGTCGGTGACGACGCCTGCGATCCCAAACAGGCCCGCTCGATCGCCGAGAAGTTCGCAAGCTCCAAGGTGCCGTTCGTCGCCGGCCATTTCTGCTCGTCGTCGTCGATCCCGGCCTCCGAAGCCTATGCCGACGGCAACGTGCTGCAGATCACGCCGGCGTCGACCAACCCGCTGTTCACCGAACGCAAGCTCGCCAATGTGCTGCGCGTCTGCGGCCGTGACGACCAGCAGGGCCTTGTCGCCGCCGACTACATCGCCAAGAACTTCAAGGGCAAGAACGTCGCGATCCTCAACGACAAGACCACTTACGGCAAGGGTCTCGCCGACGAGACCAAGAAGGCACTCAACAAGGCCGGCTTCACCGAAAAGATGTTCGAGAGCTACAACAAGGGCGACAAGGACTTCAACTCGATCGTCTCGCGCCTGAAGCGCGACAATATCGATCTGGTTTATGTCGGCGGCTATCACCAGGAAGCCGGTCTCATCCTGCGCCAGATGCGCGACCAGGGCCTTAAGACCATATTGATGGCCGGCGACGCCATGAACGACAAGGAATTCGCCTCCATCACCGGCCCCGCGGCAGAAGGCACGCTGTTCACCTTCGGCCCCGACCCGCGCAACAAGCCGACCGCGAAGGCGATCGTCGAGAAGTTCAAGGCCAAGAACATCGATCCCGAAGGCTACACGCTCTACACCTATGCAGCGTTCCAGGTCTGGTCGCAGGCCGTTGCCAAGGCCGGCTCCACCGACACCAAGAAGGTGATGGATGTGATCAAGGCCGGCGAATGGGACACCGTGCTCGGCAAGATGGCGTTCGACGCCAAGGGCGACATCAAGGCCATCGACTATGTCGTCTATAAGTGGGACGCCAAGGGCAACTACACCCAGATCGACGCGAAGGGAACCTGAGGCGACGCCGCGAGCGCTTCCCTTAACCTCTCCCCGCTCTTTGCGGGGAGAGGTCGGGCGGCGAAGCTGACCGGGTGAGGGGCATGGTATGCACCTGCCCCATCTCGGACTATCGGATCGAATATTGTCCGGGCGGGTTGCTAACTTTGTTGATCTGCCGACCCGATAGATATCGGTTGTGTCTTCTCCAGCGTGAGGCCCCTCACCCGGCGCTGCGCGCCGACCTCTCCCCGCAAGTGCGGGGCGAGGTTACGAGGGACCCCCTCACCCGAAATTCTGCAGCGCGGGAAACGTCTCAAGCAACCAGATGCTGGCATTCGACACGGCGCCGGTCAGAAACGCGATACCGGTGATCACCATCAACACGCCCATCGCGCGCTCGACATGGACGAGATGCTTCTTCATGCGCGCAAACACGCTGGAGAACTGCTCAACCATGAAGGCCGCGATCAGGAACGGAATGCCGAGGCCGAGGGAATAGACCGCGAGCAATCCCGCGCCCTTGGTCACCGTTGCTTCTGCCGCCGCCACCGACAGGATCGCCGCAAGGATAGGTCCGATGCACGGCGTCCAGCCAAACGCAAAAGCCAGACCCATCACATAGGCGCCCCACAGGCCGACCGGCCTGGGCATGCTCAGGCGTCCCTCGCGCATCAGCAGCCCGATGCGCGTGAGCCCGAGGAAATGCAGGCCCATCAGGATGATCAGGATGCCGGCAACGATTGACAGTTCCGCCGCATAGGAGCGGACCACGCTGCCGACCAGGCTGGCGCTGGCACCGAGCGCCACGAACACCGTGGAGAAGCCCAGCACGAACACGGCCGCCGAGATCATCACCGCGCGCCGGGAGGCCGCTTCCTGCTCGTCATTGGCGACGTGCTCGATGGTCGCGCCCGTGAGATAGATGAGATAGGGCGGCACCAGCGGCAGCACGCAGGGCGACAGGAACGAGACAATGCCAGCAATCAATGCGGCGGGGATCGTGACATCGGAGATCATGCGGCTAGATGCACCGCTGACATGACGGGATGCAAGCGGGATGGATCAAATGCCCGCCACTTCCGGCTGTTGTGATCATGTGTGATCGGTTGACCGGGCAGCCTTGCTGCGGTCTGGTCGGGCCAAGAGGGAACCGCCATGAAGAACCTGCTCACCGATATCGCCGGCGTTCGCGTCGGCCACGCGGACGACGCCCAACTGGCCTCCGGCGTCACCGCCATCCTGTTCGACAGGCCGGCCGTGGCCTCCGTCGACATCCGCGGCGGCGGACCGGGCACGCGCGAAAGCGCCCTGCTCGATCCTGTGAACACCGTGGATGCCATCCACGGCCTCGCGCTGGCCGGCGGCTCGGCCTTCGGGCTCGAAGCCGGCGGCGGCGTGCAGGCCTGGCTCGCCGAACAAGGCCGCGGCTACCAGATCGGCAATGCCGTCATCCCCATCGTGCCGGGCGCGATCCTGTTCGACCTGCTCAATGGCGGCGACAAGGCCTGGGGCCGCTTTCCGCCCTATCGCGATCTCGGCTATGCCGCCGCGGCGGGAGCCAGCGATGACTTCAAGCTCGGCAGCGTCGGCGCAGGACTGGGCGCCACGACAGTCAACTACAAGGGCGGCCTCGGCTCGGCCTCCGCCGTCACGCCATCGGGCGTGCGCGTCGCCGCACTCGCGGCAGTCAATGCGGTCGGCAGCGTCACCATCGACGATGGCCCACACTTCTGGGCGGCGCCATTCGAAGTCGGCAATGAGTTCGGCGGACACGGCATGCCGAACAAGTTGAAGCCCGAGGTGCTTGCGATGCGTATCAAGGGCGGACCGGCGGCAACCTCGATTGAGAATACGACACTTGCCGTCGTTGTTACCGATGCGATCCTGACCAAGGCGCAGGCCCGGCGTCTCGCCATGATGGCGCAGACCGGATTTGCGCGCGCGATCTATCCGGTGCATGCGCCGCTCGACGGCGACATCGTGTTTGCGGCCGCGACGGGCGAGAAGCCGATCGATCCGCTGGTGGGCTTGACCGAGCTCGGCATGATCGCGGGCAATGTGATCGCCCGCGCCATCGCGCGTGGCGTGTATGAAGCGACGGCGCTGCCGTTTGCGGGCGCGCTTCCAGCGTTTCGCGACCGGAACTAGGTCATCGCTCCGCAACCAATCGCGCCGGTAATCGTTTCTATCCGGGAGACATTCGGAGGATTGCGATGCCGTCGACTGCGATTCGACATGTCACTTATGATCCGGTGAGCCGCGAACTACGCATCACCTTCACCAGCGGCCGCCGGTATGCTTATGCGCAGGTGCCGCCGGAAGTTCACGCGGCCTTCAGCAGCGCCGCGTCACGCGGCGCGTTCTTCAATCACCGTATTCGTGATCGCTTCGCCTATCGCGAACTGGCGCGTTCGGGATCGGAACGCAGATCAGGCGCTGATCGCCAGCGTCGACTTCGCATTTGAGATCTGCTGCGCCTGACGCGCGATCATCTTCTCGATTGCGTTATAGGACGAGCTTGCGGTTGATGACGTGGACGACGTGGGGACGGCCGTGGTCGAACTCACCGTCGATCCGTCCGCATAGGCGATAGAAGTCGTGGTGCTGCCATCAGCATTCACCGTGGTCGTTGTGGTCGAACCAGCAGTGTCAGAGCCACTACCAGATCCACCGCCCATACCGCCGCCGGCGTGATGTGCCTTGCCGCCATTCAGCGCCGGGCTCAGTTCATCGATATTGACCGAGCCGTCACCGTTCTTGTCGAGCTCGGCGAATACCTTGTCGGCATTGGCGGTGTTGGTGCCGCCGGCGCCAAGTTTCTTCTCGAACTCCGCCTTGCTGATGCCGCCGCTGCCGTCGCTGTCGAGCATCCCCATCAGTCTTTTCAGCGAGTCGGCTCGTTTCGCCGAAGAGGCCGCCGTCGCGGGCTGGCTCTGGGCATCGAGCAGCGTGCTCATGGTGCCCGGGGCCAGCTTGTAGGAGCTGTTCGTGCTGCTGGTGGCGGAGGTTGCCGTCGATGACGTGGCGCTCGCCGCCGTCGACGTGCTGGCGACATCGAACGGGCTGGCGGTCTTCTGGGTGACACCGGTCGTGGTGGTCGCGGCCTTCGACTTCGACCTGGTGAGTGCCTGCAGCGCATCGATCGCGGTGGTGGCAGCAGCAAGAGCTGGCAGCATCGTCAAATTCCTGATCATGCCGCAGCGTGCGGCGTGAATACCCTGGGGAACATGGAGCAAGCTCCATGCCAGCGAAAAAAGTTCGATAAAACAACGGCCTTGGTCGCACGGGCCGCGCGCGTTTCCCGGCAAATCGTGCCCTTGCGGCAGAATGTGCCGGGACTATCCTGCTGCAGCGCGTCGATGGCGCGGCCGTGGCTGGCGCGTTGCCCGTCCCCCGGCCCCATGTTACGCGAGGCGGTCCATTCGCCGCCGCCCAAAAACGTTCAGGAAATCCGATGTCCCAGAGCTTCACGCCCCGCCCGCTGGTGATCGCCCCGTCCATTCTGGCGGCTGATTTCGCGAGGCTTGGCGAAGAGGTCCGCGCCGTGGATACCGCCGGCGCCGACTGGATGCATCTCGACGTGATGGACGGCCATTTCGTGCCGAACATTTCCTACGGCCCCGACGTCATCAAGGCGATGCGCCCGCACACGACAAAGATCTTCGACGCGCATCTGATGATCGCACCATGCGATCCCTATCTCGAAGCCTTCGCCAAGGCCGGCTGCGATCACATCACCGTCCATGCCGAGGCGGGCCCGCATCTGCATCGCACGCTGCAGGCGATCCGCAATCTCGGCAAGAAGGCCGGCGTCTCGCTCAATCCCGGCACGCCGCTCTCGGCCATCGAATATGTGATCGATCTCGTCGATCTCGTGCTGGTGATGTCGGTCAATCCCGGCTTCGGCGGTCAGGCCTTCATTCCGTCGGCGCTCGGCAAGATCTCGGACCTGCGCGCGATGACCGCGGGCCGTCCGATCGATATCGAAGTCGATGGCGGCGTGTCCGCTGCAGTCGCCGGGCAACTCGCCGCAGCAGGTGCCAATGCCTTCGTCGCCGGCTCGGCCGTATTCAAGGGCGGCACGGTGGAGAGCTACAAGGCGAATATCGACGGCATCCGCGCGGCGGCAGCGAATGCGCGCGGCGAGATGGTGTAGTCGCTTCTCCCGATTCAAATATCAAACAGCCACGCTCTCGCAGTCTCGCGGCGCTTGCGCGTCCGAGGTGTGAGCAGTGCCCCTCAAACGATGAGGGGTGGCAGCGCGCCGTGAGGCGCAAGGGGTGGTTTCTGTCGCGATCCGCTCCGCCGGAACGCCGGCAAGCTGCAACCGCGCAACGCCTCACGGCGCGCCACCGCGGCGATTTCTGTCCCCGGGACCGTTCTTCCGGGCAAAGGCGCAGAGCTCCGCACTCCGCTGATCCCGACGGTTTCCCGCCGTTCACCAATGCCACGTCCAGCCAGCATGAGTGGCAGACCCCCGTAG
>NZ_JABMCJ010000065.1 GCF_013359755.1 Tardiphaga robiniae
GCCGGTGCCGGATGGTGCTGTGGCGCCGGAGGTCCCGCAAAAGCCTTTGTCAACGAGCACGACGCGCGCGCCCTCGCCGGCAGCGCTGATTCCCGCCCAGGTGCCGGCCGGGCCGCCGCCGAGCACCAGCACATCTGCATCCAGCTCGACGCCGTCCGCTATGCGTGCATCGACGCGAGGCGCGTTGTCGCTCATTTCATGTCTCCGCTGCAAATCGAGATGCGCCCGCAAGGCGTCAGAAGCTGTCGTCAATGTTTGCCCACAACATTCGCTCTGGCAATTTCAGATATTGCTCCAAGCGGAGGACAAACACGCCGCAATGGCGCGGGGTGAAGAAAGAACTATCGCTTCCTTGAGAGACCAACGTCGCAATCTGCGATTGCGTGCGGTCTTCGTCAGCAAGAACAAGAATTTCATTTCGGCGAATGAACGTTATCGAAAACGATCGAGATGTTGCCGCCATCATTGAGAGGCGAAAAGCCGACCTTCAGCCAGTCGCGCGGCTGTTCGATTGCATCGAGCTTGTCCTACGTAATCGTCCAGTCCTTGGCGAATAGATTGTCAATGCAGGTTGGCCTAACGCGTCCGTTTCGTCAGTACCAGCTAAAGGCATGTGTGTGAACGGACGTCTAAGCGGTGTTTTCTGGTACGAGCCTTTCGCTTCTTCCACCAGATATACAGTCCCGTGTAAGCGCTGATGGCGAGAGCTATGCCGATGATCGCGACGAAGATGCGATAGGGCAGGCCGAAGACTTTTGCCATATGTAACGACTGCAGCCAGCGGCTCACCGTGTCGCCCGAATATTCGCCGGTGGGAATGCGCGTGCCGAGCAGGGCGCCGCTGCGAGCATCAATGAACACGCCGGTCTGGCCGCGATCGTTCTGCACGTCGCGCGAGGTGTTGGCGTAGTAGATGAATGCATCCAAGCCGCGATTGTAGAACAACTGGCTGCGAAAATTGACAGTGAAGCCTTCCTTTGCGGCCACCTCGTCCATGGCCCGCGCGGCGATGCGATAAGCCTCCTGCCACGCGAGCATCGGCTTGCTCACATCGGCCTTGCGGCGCTCCGGCGCCTTCCTGAATTCGAGGAAGGTGGACATTACAGGCGTATAGACCTCTTGCCGCAGATTGAGCATCACACTCGACCAGGCAAACAGGAACAGCACGCCCCATAGCCACAGGCCGGAGGCGCGATGAATGTCGTAATGCAGACGATAAGTGCTGGCATTGCGCTTGATCAGCCAGGCCGGCAGCCAGCGCCGCCAGAATGGCGAAATGCGCGGAAATGTCGACACGATGCCGACCAGGCAATTCACCGTCCACACCAGCGCGACGATGCCGAACAACCATTCGCCGTAAGGCTTCGGTAGCGCCAGCGCATAATGGAGGCGGTAGATGAAGCCGATCAGGGTGGAGCGGTCGAACGGCGTCGCGCCGTATTTGCGGATGCCGAGCAGGCGTCCGTCATACGGATCGAAAAACGCCTGATCTGCATCGGCCAGCTTCGGATCGCTGCGCGTGAGGTTGAAGCGGACCGAACGATCGGCCTCGCGCAGAAACGGAAAACCGAAGATCTGATAGCCCGGCAGCGCCGCGATCGCCCGCGTATGCAGCTCGAACGGATCCAGCATGGCAGCGGGTTGCCCCTGCGCATCGATGCGCGGCTGCACCACATACTGCTCTGGGTTGACGAGAGCCTCGAGCTCCTTTTCGAAGGCAAGAAGGCTCCCGGTCAAGCCAGCAATGATGAGAAACACCGCCGTGAATAGGCCCGTCCATTTGTGGATGAAGATCGAGAACGGGATCATACGCGTCATGCCTGCGGCCGCACGCGGGACGAGCCATGAAGCGGTCCGGTCCTGCGTGTGTCGTTCGTCATACCTGTCACGTTCCTCGCAGTTGCTGCTCTAGAAACGGAACGTGGTCGAGGCAAGGTAGGTGCGCGGCGCGCCGAGATAGATCTGTCTATCCGCCGAGCTGGTCATCCAGAAAGCGTTGTTGGCGACATTCTCCACAGCTAGGCGCAACGTGATCGGCTTGCCGTTCCAGGGCGATGCGAAGGTGTAGCGCGCACCGAGATCGAACCGCGTCCAGTTCGGGATCAGGAACCGGTTCGCGGCGTCCGCATAGGCATCGCCGAAGTGAATGGCGCGGCCGGTCAGCGTGAGGCCATTGACGAATGGGGTATCCCATTCGGTGCCGAGGCTGACCTGCACGTCGGGAATGCCGACCGCGCGCTTGCCGTCATTGGTGCCGTTCTGGGTCTTCACCTGACGGGCATCCATGAAGGAGGCGCCGCCGAGCAGGCGCCAGCCGGGCGTCAGTTCGCCGAACGTATTGATCTCGACGCCGCGATTGCGGTTTTCGCCGTCGATCGAATAGATCGGCAGCAGCGGCGGATTCGGAATGCTGATCTGAGCCGGCTGCGAGATGTCATAGGCGGCAACCGTGGTGGTGAAGCGGCCCCAATCCACCTTTACGCCCATTTCGTGCTGCACGGATTTGTAGGGTGGGAACACCTGCCCCGAATTCTGGAACGTGGTGTCCACGATCGTGCCCATTTGCAGGCCTTCGATATAGTTTGCGTAGACCGACACATTCTCGAGCGGCTTGATGATTAGCGTGTAGGCCGGCGACCAGGCGGCCGAATCGTAGCCCGACGTGGCGGCGCCGGTGACCGCACTGAAGGCTTCGGACGCGACCTCCTGCCGGCGGATGCCCATGGTGAACTGGATGCGCTTGTTCCACACCGACATGGTGTCCGCGATGCCATAGCTGTTCAGAGAACTGGTATTGGCCTTGACCACCTCCTGCAGCGAAATCGCCTGGAAGGGCGAGGGCTGCGGATTATAGATATTGGACGTGACCAGCGTGCCATTGGTGCGCGAACTGGCGATTTGGTTGCTCCACAGCGTGGTGTTGAAATTGATCTCGTGAAGCACCGGACCGGTCTCGACCGTGGCGCGGAAGCCGGCTTGTTCCGTGTGGTTGTGGCGATCCTGCCGGTTGACGAAGGGCGTCGCCGTGGTGTCGCCGCGGGCATTAATAATGGTCGGATTCGAGATGACCGGCGTGATCGCATTGTCGAAGAAGCCACCGCCGCCATAGATCGTCAGCCAGTCGGTAACATCGACTTCCGCCTGGAACAGCGCCGCCGTGTTTGCTCCCTTGATGCCAGTCCAGGCCGGATTCCAGAAATTGGTCGGCGAGGGTGCGGCCGGCACGCCGGGGAGCGACGTCGCGAGCGTATTGCGCGCGCCGAGGCCGCTGCCGCTGAACTCGTTGTAGAGAATGTCGGCGGAGACGCGCACGCGCTCGCCGCGATAATCCAGCGCCAGCGCGTGGGACTCATCCCGCAGGCTCTGATTGTCCACCTCGGTCTTGCCGTCGCGATAGCTGCCGTTGTAGCGAATGCCGTATTCCTTGTGCTCCCCATAGCGCTGACCGACATCGAGATGCACACCGCCCTGGCCGCGCGATGCGAAAGAGCTGGTGAGTTCGGCGATCGGCTCGTTGCGCGCGCGCTTCATCACGAGATTGATGGCGCCGCTGACGGAGTCGTCCGGCGACTGGCCGTTGAGCAGGCCGTTGAGGCCCTTGATGACCTCGACGCGTTCGACAGCATCGAGGACGTTGAAGTTGTTGTTGCCGATCAGGCCGAAATAGCCGTTGAAGCCGACGCTGGAGTTGCCAAGCAAGAAACCGCGGATCACCGGCTGCTCGCGACCGATATTGCGCGGCAGCGCCGAGCCGACTGCGGGGTCGCTGACCAAAACATCAGCCAGCGTGCGGGCCTGCGTGTTCTCGACGAAATCCCGCGTGTAGTTGGTCTGGTTGAACGGCGTATCCAGCACGCCGCGATTGCCGAGCAGGCCGAGCTGACCGCCGCTCGCCACCTGACCGCCGGCATAAGAGGGCGTCAGCGCGCCGACAGTGCCGCGTCCCGGCACGATGTAAGGCACGGGAGCAGCCGCCTGCAACGGTGTTGCGGCACGGCGGGGCACAGCACGATTGGCAGCTGCACGGCGCGATGGCGTGACGCGGCGCGTGCTATGACGCGACGGAGAATCAACCGTGACGGCCGGGAGCACGGTGGACTGGGCAAGAGCCGGGCTCGCCAGATCAATCGACAATGCGAGATAACTCACCGCGCCGAGGCAGACGGTCCGAGCCAGATTATTCACGTTCACGTTCAGGCACCCCAAGTCATCGCCAGCTTCTGCGGCGTTTCCAGAGTGCGGTCTAACGTATTGGAACTCTCGTCATAGAAGGTGGAACGTAGAAGCAGTCTAAACCTTCGATTGGGTTTCCGTTTGTTGCTGCCATGACACGCCGAAACCCGCGTCGGTTGCAGGAAGTCGCGTGGTTTGATGTGTTCTTTGAACCTCTAAAAAGTCGCAGCGCCAATCGTCGCACCGGCTCAGTTCTTGCCGGGCATTTTCGCGGAATGCTCACGCGCAGATTTTTCCTGTCTGGAGAAAATGCGTACTGCGTACCAGCAACCATGACCTTCACGGACTTGGCCTGTAAGCCGTTGGTATTTGGGCGAAGCAGGTGGCAGCGCTAGTATTGACCGGAGTCGATCTGTCTTCCTGACTGGTCGGGAGGACATCCCAGCGCCATGATCGATGCCTTCGCTGGAAATACAGCGGGAAGGGGCGAATTCAGTACGCTGCGCGTCGATCCGCCCCATTTTCGTTCCTTGCGTTTGTCGAAGATTGCGTGAGGTTGTCGAGGCAGTGGGACTACCTCTTATACGCCCGTATCATCGGAAACGGATTTGTTCGAAGCCACTTCCCCGCATGGCGCGCGCGATGTCTATTGGTCGTGAACGTTCAGCCACAACTGAATTGCGCGAGCGGCGCGCATCCACTCGCTGGAGGTTTGGGGGACGCTTCGACCGTGCTGATATCCGGCTAGGTCGCGGATCGCAGTCAAAGCTGCTCGTTCAGCCTCGGCGATCGCGGCAGACGTGTTCGTGGTGACCTGCTCGGTGGACAGGCCGTTCAGCAAAATGCGGGCTTCTTGCTCGGTGCTGATCGCGGCGACCTTCAAGATCGATCGGCAGTAGCGGGCCTTAATGAGGCTTCGTTCGTCGCCCGTTTGGGCGCTCTGTCGGTCAAACTCGATCGTATTGGTCAAAATGCCGCCTTGGTCGATGAGACCATAGAACAGGCAGTTGCCAGCTTAGTTCCTGCTCACAAAGGCAGATCAAACCGATTTCAGGCTGTACCGGGAACGAAGCTGTTTTTGGATGCGCGCCACGGTGGTCGCAAGTTCAGGGTGCCGCCGGCAGTCGGCAGCGTTAGTCAGCGCCGTCCAATTATTACCTCCGGGGACAATAGCGATCGTGGCGCTGGGCACGGCCGTTCCTGCAAGCTTCTCGTGAAAGAGCCAGATCAACTCGTCGGCGGGAATTGGCTTCTTAGGCATGATGGTCTGGGTCTGAGCGCGTCGTTGCGAAATCAAGCCTAGCCCGGCCCATGCTCTGCTCAAGTCGATATGTTTTGCAGGTGATACAAATGAGTGCACCGTCCGTATCTAAATATCATGCAGCCCTGAAGACTGTGATCAAACGCGCAATCATCGTTTTGGATGCGCTCGGCACTCCGAGATGAGATTTCAGAACGAGGGACAGGTCTGAAACAGGGCGATCAGATGATGCTGCACAGGCCTGGGTATATTCACTGCCAAACTAACCTTGAGCGAAGAACTGCGCCCGCCCCGGATATGTCCTCGGCGGGCGTTGTCGTTAATGAGCCAGTGAACTCTCTCTGAAATCTGGCGTTAATGGATGTTGGAGGCCCTTTATGTTTCGCATTTTGTATCTCAGCACCGCAAATCAGCAGTTTTCATCCCAGGAGCTTACTGACTTGCTACAGAAGGCAAGGGCGCGGAATGAGGCGGTTCAAGTAACAGGCATGCTTATCCATTCGGACGGCGACTTTCTTCAGGTGCTTGAGGGCGAGCCGGAGAATGTTATCGGGGTTTACGATCGTATCAGCGTCGACCCGCGGCATCGAGACATCAGCGTACTGCAGCGGGGGCTTGGATATGGAGACCGGCTCTTTCCGAACTGGACAATGGGCTTCAAGCGCGTGCCGGATCAGACGTTAATTGACGAGGCGATTGGCGTTAATGGCCGGGTCAAAATGCGATATCTGGATGCAATGTCGGCGTTGGATTTCCTGCTGGCGTGCAGCCGAAGTCAAACGTAGTAATCCGCACTGGCGACTCACAGATTGAAAGCCCTTTATCTCCAAGCTCGCACGCGCATGGCTGTTGCAGGCGCGGCGTAGCCGAACTGCTCCCGTGTCTTAGTCTTAGGCGCAGATTACCCGAACGCCATGGCGAGCAAACTTCCGAAGAGCAGGAATATCCCGGCTGCGGTGACGGCAAGGTATCGCTCAGGAACGTCGTCTCGATCAGTACGCATGACACACCTGTCGGTTCGGCCCCGACCGATAGTGCGGACGAATTGATTAAAGCTTTCGGAATCGTCGAAGCCTCGGTCAAAGCGAGCCCGATCTCTTACTCGACGAGCGCAATGCACTCGCAGGCGACGCGAGGCGTAAATATCCGGGGACAGGAACGCCCCCGCCAATCTCAAGGCCACCACGCCAAATGAAGCTACCATCGCCATCCGCAGCGACGCCGGCCCCGGTGCCACCAACACACCCAACGATGTCCGCGCCGGGAACGTCTTCTCCAACCGGGTCCGTGCGGCGGCCCCCATTGCACTGGCGTGATGAGGTCAGCTCGCTTTTCAGTTGCTCCCACGAAAGGTGCGACAGGCATCGCCTCTGCAATATCAATGAAGCGAATACCTGCGGCGCCCACTGCGGTGAGCGCGATCGCATTGCTCGCTAAACGAAGGAATGACCGGCGGTCAGGGGTTTCAGTCATCCATACCTCCTCAGCGTAGGCGATCGACTGTAGCGTCAGATTAGAAAACCTTTCCATCGTCCGGCATCGGTTAAAACCCTAGCTTCGTCGCCGTTCACCACAAGGCCGAATGCCGTTTCAGGACACCTACGCTGGCGATTGAAACGGGATGGGACGCCATTTG
The DNA here is from genome assembly GCF_013359755.1 of Tardiphaga robiniae. GTDB lineage: Bacteria > Pseudomonadota > Alphaproteobacteria > Rhizobiales > Xanthobacteraceae > Tardiphaga > Tardiphaga robiniae. The sequence continues at coordinate 7,071 of NZ_JABMCJ010000065.1, forward strand.
TTGCTCTGTTGCAGCTAGGTGGATGTAGCTATTTGCCATGCTGGCGAGGCGCTCTCGGATTGCAGGATCCGTTTCAATTGATGCTCTTTCGTTCAGTTCACCGGCCTGCTTCAGCAGTTCGTTAGGGTCGAGCATGAGCTTCTCCGTCCTCCGTTGTCTAAACCAAGGATCAAACGGCGAATGACTTCATGGCGTTCCATGAATTGTGCATGACCGCCGCAGCGCAACGGAGGCTCGGCGGCCTTGGAGGTGAGGGATAGGAGAGCCGCCGAGCCCGGCCGACAGCCACTGCGAGAACCGCCGACCACGAAAAAAGTGGCAATACCAAGATTCGTTCCGCGCCATGCCTCGCAAATGAAACGGCCCGACGCTCAACCGAATCCATGAGCGCCGGGCCTGCCTAGGGCGATGTGGAATCAATCCTCAGCCCGGAATTCCTGCATCATAACCAAAGGAAACTCAATGATCCGCCTGTTCTCGGCGTGCGTTTTGCTGTGCGTATTTTTCATGTCACCGGCATCTGCCCAGAACTGTCTCGACGAGGTGGTATCGATCAACGTCAGGATGGAACAGAGCACGGAGCGTGAGACACTGCGGAGGCGATCTTCGCTACATCTTGGCCATCACCGAGGGGTTGCCTTCATCGTCCTTGACGATTGCGTTGACAATGGTTGGGATGATGTCATCGACCCGATCAACCACGAGAGGTCGCATGAGGCTCGCGGTGTGGATGAACCCCGCGCTGCCGACGTGGTCGAGCATGGCGATCATCGGGTTCCAGAACCCCTTCACGTTGGCGAAGACCATCGGCTTCCGGTGCTGGCCAAGCTGGCTCCACGTCATGATCTCGACGATTTCTTCAATGGTGCCGATGCCGCCCGGTAGTGCCACGAAGGCGTCTGACCGCTCGAACATCTGGTGCTTGCGCTCGTGCATCGTTTCGGTGACCGTCACGTCAGTGAACATGGTCAACGCAGCCTTGGTGGTCTCACGACCGACGAGGAAGCTCGGGATGATCCCACCTCTCCACCATTCTCCAACACGCCGCGCGAGACCGCGCCCATGATGCCTGTGGTGCCACCGCCGTAGATCAACTTCATTCCCGCCGCAGCGAGCGCCGCGCCCAGCTGCTCCCCAGCTTCCGCGTAGGCGAGATCGTTGCCGGGTGATGACCCGCAGTAGACACAAACTGATTTGATGTTGCTCATTACCGCATAAGAACCAGTCTCGATCCGTCAAGTCCAGCGGGAAGATGGCATCGAGCGGGATTTGCGTGGTCGTTCGAATCTTCCGATTCCTTTAGAGTGCCTCGTATGAGGCTTGTGCTCGTCACCAGCTCAATGTGCTGGATTGCCTCGCTCCAGCGCCGCCCCATGTGATGCGGCACCCTCCGCGTCGTCTCCACATTGCTGACTTCAGAACGGCTCGCGTCGCAGATGCAAGTAGCGAGGATTGAACTCGCCACATTTCGCCAGATTCGCCCAATTTTTGATTGTGAGAGATCCGCTCTTGAAGTCAGCAAGGTCGCTGTCTCGAAGGTTCGCCAATGCGCGGTTCACCGTAGCTAGTGATAGCCCAAGCGCCTCTCCAAGTTGATTGAGACCTATCGGCAGAACACAGGTATCCCCGCGAGCCAGGCCGGAAGCCCGCGATCGGTAGAAAAGCTCGCAGAAGAGATGAGCCATGCGGGCAGGGGCGGATCGCGCGCTATTGTTCGTGATCGCCTCACGGAAGATGGCGGCGTCGATCAGGGTTTCACGCCAGATTGCAGCGCCAACCTTTGGTCTACTATCGAATAACTTCATCAAGTCCCGATGCGGGACCGAGGCGACGACGGCCTTGCCGATCGCGCAGACGGCATGATCCATCGCCTCGATGAAAAGACACTGTGAATCCGGCATGTCGCCAGCGAGATGAAAGGATAAATACTGGCGCGCGCCATTCGGCAGGAGATGATAGCGAGCCAGCATCCCTTCGACGACGATGGCGGACACCTTGGGTCGATCGCCCTGTCGAATGAAGTCCTCATGACTATCCAATTCGCGGACAGAGCACGGCAGCCGGCGGATCTCCAAAAGGTCCTCTTGGCTCAGGTGCGAGTGCTCTTTCAGTTTTTTTATAAGGACGACTAGAGGGTCGATTGTAGCCTCCTACGCGGCTGAACCTGTTCGGCTGCGCTCAGCATCCTAGTCATCTTGACGGTGGCTTTAACTCGCTCGAAAGCCAACCCTTGCTGCGCTCCATCGGATCGACCTCGCACTTTGAGCATCTGAACTCCGAATCTCGCTTTTCAAATGACGTCATCTTGCGATTGCACTTCGGGCATTTCGGCGCTGTAGACCCAATAACTGTCATTGGGTTTGCTCGCGAGCGCTGATCTCGCGCCGAACTTCTCGAACACTTGCGAAATGCAGGCCAAGTTCATGAGCACGCTTTTTGACGGAAGCCATTGGTCGCTTCATAGCCGCACATGCTCGTAGAAGCGAAGCCCCCTCTGCATGCAACTGTTTGAGCTTCTCCAAGTCCGCATCTTGCCATGCGCGGGTTATCAGCTGACGCTCATTCACGTCGGTTCCTCCAACGGTTCCTCGGGATGGAACCACAAGCCAGGAGGTGACGTCGTATCATTTGAGACGAATTGCCGAGAGTGGATCTCAATGTTTTTGCGGTGCACCTTCGCCGTTTTGCCACCCGGATCCTTGCACCCGTCGCGTCGTCTCCACGTTGCTGGCAAATCGCGCCTGGTGCCTTCCATGGTCAGACTTCTGCATGTGATCGGTGGTGTCCTCGACCGAGGCTCACCGCACAAGTTGAGGCAGCAGAAGCTTGCGATCGAAGATTGACGTCTTTGGGAACTAGGTAGTGCGCGTCGGGCCTGACCGGCTTGTCGATACCGGAGGGTGTTGTCTGGTGCTCGAACAGCAACGTTAGGGAACATTTTCGCTTAAAGGCCCGGCGGGTAGGTCGCTCTACCGCCGGGCCGACCGAAGCGAGGCTTCTGGGGTCAAGATTCGGTCGCTGTCATCCTGCGTTAACTCCGACCGCAAATCCATCAGCCGTTTGAGGCAACTCGCTCAATCCTGTTCTCGAAAAGTGAACGTGGAACAACTTTGGAGCGAAGTGCCGTCGCCAACATCTTGCAGACGCACATCGGTTCGCCTTTGACGGTAGTGCACCTGCATGTGTCGCCGTATGCAAATTTTATCAATCTATCGATGTCCTGATCTGCAATCGCTGTTTCGATCTGATCGTCATAAGTCAAAAACGTGCTCCTCGCGGTATGATCAATCCGGATACGGCACGGGCGCAAGAAAGTTTCAGTTCTTTTCTGGATCGGGCATGCTCTGCTTGCGCGGCAGATCAGTTTTCGGCGAAGCCTCGCCATCGAGCCAGTCTTCTTCTTTGGCCAATGCGAGCCATGCCGCTTCCATGCGCTTGAACCGATTCCTGGCAGGCTCGTTGTCGGCTGCAGCAGCCATCTCGGCGCAGTTGTGTGCGTTCGCGCGGTAAGTGTCGGACTGTTTCATCCCGAAAGCCTACGCCGTCCGGAGGGCGTGCGATAGCACCGCGCTGCAGCTAGAACCACTTCCCCGGCTTGCGGCATAATTTCCGCATGAAACCAACCGAGTCGTTCAAGAAGCAAGCTGAGAAAGCCGAGGCCGTTGCTCATCGCTTGGAAGACACCGAGCATGCTGAGCGGATGCACGACCTGGCTGAAGCATTCCGCGCGCAAGCCGAGGCTCTGAAAGCTGAAAAGAAAAAAAGGAAGGTGAGGAAGTAGCTCCCCTTCACCGCAGACCGCAAAGGCTAGTCAAGCTTCTCAGAGACGATCACGCCAGTCTTCGGATCTGCGTGAAAGTCCATCTTTTGACCATTCTTGATGCCGTTACCTTCCCATCGGCCATCATCAGCCTCGAGCTTGGTAACCTGCGAGTAGCCGGACTGCAGGACCTTCGCCTTTACTTGCTCCATTGGCATCCAATCCGGTCCAGGCTGATCAGCTCGCGCCATAGTCGATGCGCCCATTAGCAAGACTCCACAGAGAATAACTGCAGCAAGCCTGTTCATCGCAGCCTCCCTTGTTCTGTGTGAGCCAAATTAGAATACCGGAAAATCGTCCTTCGGTAGAAAGGCTTCACTGGATCTTCCGATTTCCGGCCTCCGTCAGTTTGACCTGGTCGTCCACGATTTCGACGAGGCCCATCTCTAGGAGTTCGCTGAGTTGGTCTTCCGTGATCGGGGACAGCTTCAGCCGGCCGCCACCGATATCGCGGAGCGTCCAGTTGAGCTCGAAATCGTCTCTCCAGTATTTCATCTGATGGGGCCGTCGCCGGCAGAGGTTGAAAAATTAAAAGCCCGCCGGATCGTCCACGGGGGCTTTCACTATCTAATGCCGAAAACCAACGTAGAGACCAATCATGGTAATGGCCGATACCAAGATGAAGCAAAAAAGCCCCCACGCAATAATAGTGGCTTCATCTGGGGTATTCCGATTCGTCTTCTGAAGAACGTTCAATGGTCTCTCCCTGTAATCTCTGTCATCGGCGCTCGCATCTTGAGGCGAACTTGTGCAAAGCGTAGCGACGGTAGATCGCAGGGTCCAGAATGAATTGATGGTGCGCTGCAGCGTGGCGCGTAATCAATGGGCTGCCAAGGTCGGTAGGCGCCGCAAGCGCCGCAAGCACCGCAAGCACCGCAAGCCCCATTGAAGGAACCAAAACACCGAACGCGCGATATAGGGGAAAACAAGGGAGGTCGTCATGTTGATGGAAGATGGAATTGGCGGACGGCCACTCGCCGGCGCACCGCGATTGGTCGCACAGACGGTCGACAAGCGAACAATTCTCGAGATGGAGATAGCCCTTACCAAAGCCTGCGAGGTCTTGCCGCGCGAGTTGGACAGCCACAAGAACCGCTGTTTCGTCGCCAAGAAAATACTGAAGCGCGTGAATGCGGGTGAGCGCACGTTCGGTGGCATGGTGTCTGCGGGTATGGCGGCAGTAGAGGCGCTACGGCGCAAGCAAGAGCAGGTTTGACGGCGTTTCCTGAATAATCGTTCAGGAAATTTATCCTTAGACCACGGAACGGACCGTACCGTCGCGCATTCAATCTCCGCTCATTCAAAGGAGAAGATAATGCGCAAGGTTCTTTTGGCTCTCGCTGCCTTCGCTACCATCGGCATAGCTGTTCCTGCCGCTACTTCACAGGCTGATGCTCAGACCGTAGTGGTGCGGCACGGCGGCGGCCATCACGGCGGCTACCATCGCGGGCATCGTGCCAACAAGGTTGTTATTGTGAAGCGCGGTCATGGTCACATGCATCGCGGAATGCACCACGGCCACCGCTGAGCTCATTGCTCTTTAATCAAAAGGCTCCCTCACGGGGGCCTTTTTCGTTGGGCGCTATAAAGGGCAACTGAACAGCGGCCATCGCGTTTTGGAAAGAAGAGCGCAGTGCAGCTCCTCATCGGAACTTGAGTTCCAGCGGTCTGTTGGGCTGGCGTGATAAGCCGCCCCAGCTCACCGGGGCCACTGGAGGAAATTTTCCATGGCCAAAAAGCCGCGCTGGCCAAATCTGTCGTCAACGTCGAAGCAGAGCAAGATCTCTAAGGCTAAATTTCCGGCTCCGTCACTGGAGGCGGACTACGTAAGTCCTCCCACCCGTCGAAGAAACCTTTAGCGCAACAGTGGCTTATGTTTTCGCTGAAATGGAGAGCGAAAATGCGCCAAGGTACGTCGTTTCGGTTGATGGCATCCGATGCAGCGAGACAAGCAAAAGAAGCTACGGACCAAGCTGAAGCTCTCCGGCTTTTACAGATGGCACACTACTGGATCTCAGCTGCAGCCAACGAGGACTGGCTGAATGCCAACTCTATCCATCATCCGGTGAGATCACCTGGCTCCGACTGAGAACTGAGAAACTTCGGAACGATCGGAAGTAGCGGGACTTGACTTCGACAGCTGTCGCACATGGCGGCGGTGAACGGGTGGCTGTGGCCATCAGAAAGCTCGCCATGAACATCCCGGCCGTCGACCGCGCCATCGATATTTATGGCGCCCTCTCAGGACATTCGGAAGCACCTGGCGTCCGCGCCCAGCTTTCCCAGCATCTTGACCAACTGCACAGTGAGGGGGAGACCGATCATCACCGCCTTACGGTGCATGGCCTCTCGTTCCTTCGGCAGAACGATCTTCAGCGCAACAGCTAGGCGCGCTGCATAGCTCGCTGCTTCTGCAATGATTTACGGAGCGTCGCTTTCGCAGAGTGAGCACGCTCCTTGTCGCTCGCCGATTTCTTGATAGGACGAAATGGGCCGGTCTTCGAATTTCCGGCCATCGGCATTGCCGGCATCATCTGCGAGCAGGATTCCGACTGGGAAGGTTGAAGCCCCATAGGGGCCGATGTCCGCGTGCGCTTGGGCATACTTCTCAACCCGCCACTCAACCCAAAGTTCATTCGTGCAGATCAAGCGGCAAAGAGACACCTCGTCCCTTTAGAAGGCCGGCATAAGTACCGCGAAGAGGCGCGGCGAATAGCAAAAGGTAGTTCGACTTTCCGACCTACTGCGGCGGCCGCCACACTGCCGCGCCGGAACAAGGAAGTCAGAAATGCGTTTCTTTAGGCATCAAACACTGGAGGATGCCATGGACGATCTGAAGAACAGGGGGCAACCCGATCGTAGCAAGATCAACATGCACGAGGCGCATGAGGTCAAGTATTGGACCAAGGAGCTCGGCGTGGACAAAGACAAGCTGCAGAAGACGGTCGACAAGGTCGGCAACTCAGCCGCCGCCGTTCGCAAGGAGTTGGCAGCCTGAGCCAGTCAACGGAATCCCTGCACGAGCAATCCTTATCGCGCTGGATTACTTGGCGGGGGTTGGGCGCTTGCGCGATCCGCAAGAAGCGTTTGAATTTATCGGGAAGTACGTCGCGTACCAGATCGGGCAGGGGGTCGTCAGTCCTCTGCTGCTGTCGAACCAGGCGATTGCAGCCTACGAGCGCCATAGGGAAAAGACGCCGCTTCGAGTGGTGGAGTAGGAGTGATGATGCCGCTAATCCGGCCTTGGTCGGCCGAAGAAAGTGAAAAACTTAAAGCCATGGCTAACGCGGGTGCATCGCCGATCAAAATTGCTGCGGCCATGAAACGTAATGTGCAGGCTGTCAGACGTCAAGCGAACCGATTGGGGATCTCATTGCCCACAACGCGAGAGACGCGCAAACGACAACGTGCGTTAGAGGCGGAAGCGACAAGGACTTCAGCGTGACATCGCAAATAGGAACAAGCTGCGCGTTGCGTGGTTGCCATGGAAACGGAGGTTCCCATGCTTACAGACGATCAACTGATGGTTCTGCGGGAAATCGATAACGCCTTCGCTTTTGACGATACAGCCAAGGCTGAAGAGTTGGTGCTGGACGGATATGTTCAGAAGGACGGCGACTTTTATCAGCTCACGCCGAAGGGTGAGAAAAGCCTGCTCGACAATGGCGTCTCGGCATAGAGGTTGGAGCCACCAGTGATCGGATTCGTTCTAGGCTCAGAGCTTAGATAGTCGGATCCATCGCGTGCCGCTGGCGCCGCCCTCTATTTCCAAGGAGAAGGTCGGTCCCTCATCAAGTTGGAGTTTGACCTGTTCGGAAGCTGCGATCCTCAGCATGAGCTCCTCCGACGCGCTAATGCAGCCTTCAGCAATTACCGACCCTGTCTCTTCTACGAGCGTAAGCCAGTAAAAGACTGTGCCGGCCTGTATACCATCAATGAAGACTGTTCCATCGTTTGTAAGATTGTCACTCATGGCACCTCGCTGCGCGATCAAGTACGCATTGTATCACTTGGATTTCGTCAGTGCTCTCCTGCTATCAGACCCACAGTGGATTTGAGTTGAGTTTTTTAGCTTGCCGTAGCCGACCGGGTGACTGCGGTGCAGGTGAAGTCGACGTACGCCGCAGCTGTTCCAGTCCGACGATGCTTCTCAATTGGTGCAATACATTGTCCGACGGGTGGCCGCGAGGAACAGAGGTAGGAACAGTCTGTTATCGAGCGCCAGATGGGAGCCGCTATGATACGTTCGATCTACCTACTCGCCGCTGCGATAGCGTTATCAGGCACAGCCTTCGCGCAAAGTGGGACACCAGAGGATCAGGCAGCCTGTCGTGCCAGCGTGAAGCGCTATTGCGCCCAAGCGATACAGGGTGGGGACATGATGGTGCTCTCGTGCCTTCAACAGAATAGGCCGCGGATTTCGAAAGCATGTCGGCAAGTGTTATTGAAGTATGGCCAATAAGCCTGAAGGCAGACGCAGGGCCCCGGCGATTATTTCCGGAGCCCCCGATCGCCTAGCTCAGTACATCCATCTAACTAGTTCCCACCACCCGCGCCGCCACCGGCACCGCCGCCTGCGCCGCCACCACCACCGGAAGTGCGACCTTCGGCAGAGCTATTGGACCCAGTCGTGCCCGTCGCTGCGTTCGATCCACTAAGGGAGCTCGCATTGTTGCCAGTCTGCGATCCTGCAGCGTGTGGAGTGCTCGATGTCGGGCGATCAATTGCCGTGCCCGTGCTTGTCGTGCCGGGCTGTGTAACGCCGTTGCCTGCGGAATTGACCTGAGGCGCGCTCAGATTTGCTCCACTCTGTGCGATTGCGGCAGGAGCGATCATCAGTGTTGCCGCCGTAGCTGCTATCAACATCTTCTTCATATTTTCCTCGTTCGTTTCATGCCCCGAACAAGCTGAAGTCGATTGACCGGTTCTTGTTCCTTGGACAAAAATCGCACAATGACGGAACAACAATCGCGCCTCTTTACCCATTTTGCCGAGGCTGTCCCCAACAGCTTCCTGGCAATCTGTGAAGGGCGCGCCGCAGGCGTCCACCAAACGTTTCATTAAATGGACCTGTTTGTCTAATACGCTAATGGGCAAACGGAGGAGCTTGACGATGAATAACGGGGACCGCGAAATGAAAGGCTCCGATCTGCTAGTGGCAGCCCTCGAAAACGAGGGCGTCGACCGCATCTTTGGCGTCCCCGGCGAGGAGAACCTCGACGTCGTCGAGAGCTTGCGCAAGTCTTCCATCGAGCTGGTCGTCACGCGTCACGAGCAGCCCGCCGCCTTCATGGCAGCGACCCACGGGCGCCTCACAGGGAGGCCTGGTGTCGCCCTCAGCACTTTGGGGCCCGGAGCCCTGAATCTCTCGACAGGGGCTGCCTATGGGCTCCTGGGAGGCATGCCGATGGTCCTGATCACTGGCCAGAAGGCGATCCACGCCAGCCGGCAGGCGCACTTCCAGATCGTGGATGTCGTTGCGAGCATGAAGCCGCTCACGAAACTGTCGCAGCAGATCGTAAGTGCGTCTTCCATCGCGACCGTCGTCCGGAACGCTTTCCGGATTGCGATGGAGGAGCGTCCCGGACCCGTGCACTTGGAGCTTCCGGAAGATGTCGCGGCGGAGAAGGTGTCCGGTGTTTCGGTCGTCCCGGTCCACCCGACCGATCTCCCGGCGCCCTCGATGGACGCCGTCCGGAAGGCCGCCGAGCTTATCCTCTCGGCAAAATGCCCGTTGCTCATGTTCGGTGCCGGTGCCAGCAGGCCCAGGCTGGCGCCCGCGCTCTCCGAATTCGTCCGCCGGGTGAAGATCCCATTCTTCAACACGCAGATGGGGAAGGGGGCCGTCGGCGGGGCGTCCGACTACTATGTCGGCACGGCGGCGCTGAGCGAACGCGACTACGTCCATCGCGCGATCGACTGCGCCGACCTGATCATCACCATCGGCCACGACACCATCGAAAAGCCGCCATTCATCATGGGGCGTGGCCGCCATCAGGTGCTCCACATCGGCTTTACGCCGGCGACGGTCGAGGAGGTTTACTACCCGCAAGCTGAACTTATCGGCGACATTGCGAAAGGTCTCGACATGCTGGCGGCCGAGCTCGATGGAAAGCTCAAGCAGACCACGCAGTGGGACGGTGTACGCGCGGATATCCTGCGCCACATCGGCGACCGGGCCAACGAAGACCGCTTTCCGCTGACCCCGCAGCGGATCGTCCACGACGTCCGCCAGGTCATGCCACCCGACGGCATCGTCGCATTGGACAACGGGATGTACAAGATATGGTTCGCGCGCAACTACCGCACGGACGTCGCCAACACGCTGCTGCTCGACAACGCGCTTGCGACGATGGGAGCGGGGCTTCCGTCGGGCATGATGGCAGCGCTACTGAATCCGAAGCGCCGTGTGCTCGTTGTCGCCGGCGACGGTTTTATGATGAATTCGCAGGAACTGGAGACCGCGCAGCGTCTGAAGCTTGATCTCGTCGTGCTCGTCATCGAGGATCACGCCTACGGGATGATCAGGTGGAAGCAGGCCGTCGACGGTTTCGCCGATGCGGGGATGACTTTCCGCAATCCGGATTTCGTTGCCTACGCGCAGTCCTACGGTGCCCAGGGTCATCGCGTGACAGAGGCGGGCGGTCTGGCACCGACACTGGAGAAGGCCTTCGCGGCCGGTGGCCTCCACCTCGTAGTGGTGCCGGTGGACTACAGCGAGAATATTCGTGTTTTGGTGGACGAACTCGCCGACATGCAGCACTAGGACGCTTTGCTCCTAACGTTGCCCCATCGCCGATGCCGCATTGTAATCGACGACCATCTGCACAGTGGGAAGTTCGGAAATTCTTGCGCGAAGGTCGGCGAGCATTTCGTGGTGGAGCGCTCTCCCGCATGTAGATATCGTAGTTATAAATCAGTTTTTGGGAAAACCGCCATGGCTCGAACGTTGCCGATTGGCCAAAGACAGGCCAAACGTATACTCTGAATGTCACCCACTGATCTTTTCGCATTCCTCGCGGAAGGGGGCCTATCATCTGATAGAGGCCGACGGCGCTCGAGGCGGGCTTGTACACCGCGATGGGGTTCCGCGTCAGCCGCCAGCGCAAATAGGTGCGCGCGAGTGACCGGACTACGGGTGCTCTCGATCTGCGTCAGCACCGCCAGATCGTGAGGCTCAGCTCAAGGGCTTGGCCTCCGGAAGTTTCCACTTGCCGCTGACGATGGGCTGTTCGGGGCGATAAAGCCGTATGGTGTAGTTCCAGCCCTCAACGATCGGCAGGCAGTTCGGGATATTGCCGTCACAGCCGCCGAACTGGACCTTGACCGAGCCGTCCGCATTTTTCTTCGCGGTGATGTTGTTGATCGAATAGGCATTGTAGGCGTTTTTCTCGAAGAAGCCTTTTGCGTTGTAGACGCTGATCGACCAGAAAGCCTTCACCGGCACGGTCTTTGGCACATCGAGGGTGTAGACCGTTTTGCCGTCGTTCTTCGCGGGAGTGAAACTCGGATACATGGCGTCCTTTTCCGGAATGCCACCCCAACCGGAGGCCGTGCCAATCAAGTGCTGGATCGGATCGACCTGGTCATGGGCTCCAAATGCACCGTGATACGACGTCTGATATTTTGCCAGCGCGAGCAGCGCATTGCGGATGTCGGTTAGCTTCTCCTGATCCCAGTTTGGAAGGTCCAGCGTGCCTATCTTCTTCTGGCTGACCTTGATGGCATCCTGAAGTTTGTGAACCTCGGCGAGATCCTTTGGATCGTTGGGATCAACCAGCGTTCGGACAGCGACAAAGGCGTATCGCGTACCAACTGATTTCTGCGTCAGCGTCACCGGCTTCGTGCCATAGGCGACGATTGGCAGGTAGTGGTCCTGATCGACCACCATCATCGACATATAGCGCTTGCCCGTGTCGGGCAGCGAGAGCGTTACGGGCCCGCCAGCAAGATCAAACACCGCAAATGAGTACAGCGTATCCCGGTTCATTCGGATCACTGCTTGTTTGTCGATGGATACAGGCTCCCGCGAGTGTTGGAATTTGCCGAGTCCGCCGATGGCCGTTGCATTCACCGCGAGGTAGCGGTCGGTCTCGGCGCGGGCAAAATTATCGACGGTGACAGGCAGTTTGCCGTCCAGAGCCTGGGCGAACGCTCCTCCGGCCAGTGCGACCGAAGCCAATGCGAAACCAATCCCAACCGAGCGAAACATCGACATACCTCTTCATTCAATCTGACTGGCGACGCAGGAGCATTCCACAGGCGCGGCCCCTTGAAGCTTAAATGCCATCCAAGCGATCAACGCGTAATCGGTAGGCACTGCCTCCGAGCGTTTCGAGCATCTCGGATCACTTGTCTTGCCATTTCGCGCTAATGGACATCCGACACCGCGTGGGGGGGCGCGCTGGCTAGTTCTGCGTCAGATAAAGCGGCGTCCTGAACGTCAATTGATAAGACGGCAGCGGGATCCATTGGATCTGCAACATCAAACCGAACAAGCGATTGTCGTTGTCGTCCATTCGGTCGAGGTCAAGGCGTAGGACGGGCTGGGTAAAGGGCTGGATCAGCGTTCGGTTCAGGAGTTCAACGCCGCCGAATGATTGCACGCCGACGCGCGCGGAAATTTTCCAGTTGCTTGGCCACTGGTAGTAGCCACCGGCATATCCGATCATACTCGGACGGACCTCCGCTGCTGCGCTTTGGATCGCGACGCGGGTGTCTTGGAAGCCAAGGAGAAGTCCCCTCGTCTGATCCTCGTCCAATGCATAGTCGAACTCGATAACGTTGTTGAAATTCGTCGTCGCGAACGGCCCGCTCGGCAGTGATTGCGTGATGGTCGATTGCACGGTGGTGGTGGGGAGCATGCCACCGTTTTGCTTATAGAGATCGGCCTGAAATCCGACATTCCAGCTCGCGATGTCGATATCCGTCCAGCCGCCGAGCGGCATCGTGTTGGCGTTCACTGAAATACCGCCATAGACCGACACCCGATCGTTCAGGTCGACCGTGAGCGGGATATCGACTGTGACCGCGTGCACCGCCGGCAGTTTTTTATGGGGCGGCACGGTCGATGGCGTGTGGCCGGCCGCAAGCGCGATCGCCCCCAGAACCGAAAACAGCGACGTGTTGCCGAAGCCTATTCCGATCGCACCGCTGGGGGCTGTCGCGTAGGTGGTTCGGAGATCCAGATAGACGCTTGGCGGGGTGAATTGAGCCGCTTGATCGTTGTCGTCCTGGCCGAAGGCAGCATCGGTCACACCGATGCAAACGGCGCACACCAGAAGCCATCCACAGATCGGTCGAAGACGTCCGTTGCTCAAGGTCGAGGCCCGCTTATTGCGTGGACAAGGCTGTTGTTTCGGCCGCACAAACCGGTGCAGCGCGCCTCGCCCTCGCTGCTTTTACCTCCACCTTCGCAGCTTTGAGGTCGGCAAGGAAGGTCGCGTTGGTCTGCAAGCGCGAGACGGTCGCTGCCCCCATGATGCGGCCCGCATCGACATCGCTCTGCCAATGCGCATCGCAGATCACGCGGCTCTGGCCGAAAGCGATGCCGCGCGTGAACAACTCATTGGAACGCTCGGGATTGATCTGCGCGAAGACGAGGGCCCATCCCCATCCCGCAGCCGTATGGCCTGACGGATAGGAGCCGTCTGTCCGCAGGATTGCTTCCTGATCCGTCCGGCATGTGGCTTCGTTGTGAACGACGAAGGGGCGGGTGCGGTTGTACTTGTTCTTCACGCCATAGGTCGACAGGCCGAGGTCGGACAGCATCTTCTGCATCATGGCATAGAGGCGCGGGGTCTGTTCCTTGTCGATCTTGATCCCCATCGCGCAGGAAAAATTATCGGCGGCCTGCGGGAAGGCAAGATCGGCGTCGGTGGAGGCCTGCTTCCAGCGGTCGGTGCCGCGCAGGGGGAGCGTTACCTTGCGTGCTTCTTCGTCCCTGGCAAGCGCGGCCGAATCCTTCTCGGGGGGCGGACCGAGCAGGACCAGGCTATTCGGCAGGTCGGCCGGCTTCAGATAACCGGGCGCTATTTTGAAATGGGGATCGGTGACCTTCGATTGGGCTTCGTTCGATTGCGCGACGGCCTGCCCGCAAATCATAAGCAGCACGAAGATGGATGGGCCTGCGGACCGAACCAGGTTTGCGGTCATGGATAGTCTCTATTCATTTCAAGAGTGCCGGGATCATCAGGCGACTGAGTTTCCTCGAATGCGGGTTCCCGCCATCTGACCGAGCCGCCCCTTAGAAGGTAAGTCAGAGCCGCCGATCAAAAACGGTAGGTTGCTGCAATGATCAGTGCTCTGAACATGGTTGCCACCTGACTTTTTCGGCACAACCAGTTGCCCCGTGAAAAAGCAATCGAAGCGGAGGCGGTAAAGATTGTGGTTCCAGTTTAATTGTCGGAATCCTTGGGAAGGCAGAAGCAAAGCCGGGCCGGTGCCGACGTTCCGTGGAGCAGATCGTTCGCGGACGCCGATGCCTGCGTCCGGCCCGATTGCCTCTGATCGACAGGCGAATCCTATCCGGTCATTTCGTGCAGACGAAGGCCAACCGTCTTGCCACTTCGCGCCAATCGCGACCGGTCAAGCCATTTAGCGATCTCTACGTCCCGCTGATGTGTGCTCCATAAACGGCGGCATTGAGTTCTTCGAAATTTGTGAGCCGGTGTGTCCTGACTGATATGCCCGTCATCAATCCTATCCATCGTTCCTCAGAACATCGACAAAGAACAAGCCTGGAGGCTTCCCAGTCGAAGGAGCTAGAATTTTGTTTTTATCGAGCGCCCATCGGCGAGCGCCATTACATTGGTATCCAACGCGACGGGCACAGACACGGTAAAGTATCCGGCAGTGCCTTCCATGCGGTTTACGGCATCGAATTCACGATAGATTTTCAGGCGCGTTGAAATCGGGAGCTTCCCGACCTCGAACGTGTACCCAATCGAGACGCCGAGTGCGATGACACGACCTTCAAAGGCGCCCAGCCTCGCGCCTGTTCCGGAGTCCGCCGTCAGTTGCTGGTAATAGTAACCGACGAGCCCGAGCGTGAATTCCTTGGTGATGTATTTGGTTGCTGCCCATTCGAGGTGGAATTCATCGCCGCTCTTGTAGTCGGTCGCCGTGTTGGTCTGGTTGAAGGTGACGCCCACCGCGGCGGAGAGATCCCAGCTAATGGCAGAATCTAGCCATGTGAAATTGCCGAAGACGTCGAGCGCGGGTCTGTTCAGCGAGGCGTTCGACAGTTGACCGGCGACGTACGTTCCGGACGGGATCACACCGCTGACGCCGAGCTGCCAGTGAAAGTTGCCCGACTGCCACCCGACAAAGGACTGGAGAAAGAAGTCGCTGAGGTTAGCATTCTTGTCCGTCACGCCGACACCGATCGGCCCGAAGCGCGGCGAGTTCACCAGCAGATTTGCATTCACGCGCGGCTCACCAACGGGCACCGTCAACGAGAATGCGAGATTGCCGCCGAGAATCTTGGCAGGTGTAACCCAGAGTGTTGTTGGCAATTCGATCCAGCTCTGGGCCGAGACGTCTGCAACGAGAAGACCACCGGTCGGCAGAGTTCGACCGCCGCTGAGTTTGCCGTCGTAATAATAAAAGTCGTTCTGAAAGAAGACGCCGGGCGGCGGCGTAATGCCTGCGCCGGTTGCGTGTGACCCGAGGAGGGAGACACTTACGCCGCCTTCGGCTGCTATGACCGGCGTTTGTGACCAGCACAGCATGGCGCTGGCAGCGACCGTCATCGTCAAAGAGAAGCGCATCAACAAACTCCGCGTGGCAAAACAGCACAAATCAAAACTGGATCGACATACGCGCAAATCGATATTCGTCACACCGAATTCCCGCGCTACTTACATTATTCGCAGGGTGTTGCGTTTGCATCGAAAAGCTACACCACGCTAAGGGACCCGATCTTGAATCGGGCCATTCCAGCACAAACGCATTCGCTCTGAGACGGGATGCGTCAAAAAAAGCTGGAGCGCTTTCCGATGGGAACGCGCTCCAGCATTTTCAGGAACGTTGAGAACACCGTAGCAGTCACTGTTCGACGTAGATCGACAACAACGGCCTGCTGAAATAGCTCTCGGTCAGAGTGCGATCAGTAGCATCGGTTATAAATTCGGCCGTAGACGTCGACCGCCTGAACGCAAGAGGGTGGCACGACTACGACGGCTGCACCCGCGATTGCTCCGCCCACGATGGCTCCACCAACGACGGCTCCACCCACGATGGCTCGGCGCGTCGTTCGCCGTGCTACGCCGGCGTAACTCAGGGGCGTGAGCGGAGCTCCGATGAGTGCCTCAGCCGAGGTCATGAAGGTACCGCCATGCGTGAGCGACGCCTGTTCGCTGACCGACAGACACAGGATGGCCACGCTCGTTCCGAGGGCGATCTTCAGCAGCTTGCTTTTCAATCCAGTCATTTCTTCTCTCCGCTGGGGCTGATTCCTGGGGGAATCTCATCGATATGGCCGAGATTCTGAATCTCGCGCTTCTTCATGTCTGCGCTCGGCTTGAAAGCGAATGCATCGGCAGTGGTGTCGGGGCTGGTTTTCCAGCTGCTAATTCGGAGCGTGTACTGAGGCGCGCCCGTCACCGTTTTGGTGGTGATGATGTATTTGCGCGGAATCGGCGTCGCGCCTGGTTCTATCCAGATCTGCCAGTCGGTATCCGGCGTACGGAAAGCCAAGTGTTCACACTCATGGCCATCGATGACGCCCCTGCCGATATGCTTGGCGTCATAGACTCCATCGATCAAGGCCGCATAGGAATTGGCGAGAAGAAGATCGGCACCCGGCGCCTCGATGCCGGACTTGTCACGAATGCTGTCGACGAGTTGATCAATCGTACCGGTGGCTGGCATCTGCCCGTAGACTTTGCGGGCACGATCAGAAACGGTGAAATTGGCGCCATCGTACACGAGCTCAACGTCGGCGTAGCCGCCGGTCCGTGTCACGCGGAGCTTGTCCGGCCGATGGATGGTGAGTTGCCCGGAACTGGCAAACTGAATCTTCTGCATGTCCGGGGTCATGATCTCGATATCGGAATCATACGATATCGAAACATTCTTTTGATTCGCGATGTAGTCGGACATTGCGCGCAGGATCGATGCAGCATCATCCGCGTGGGCAGCGCCAGCTCCGATGCATGTCGCAGATAAACCCGACGCGATCAGGAGTGCGGCAACAGAGCGGATCGAACGGCGCGCCGCATTCAAGGGCGTTCTGGATTGGCTTTTCAAGAGATGATTCCTGTTAATTGTTAGTTAGCTGGGCCGACAAGTCGGAATGATGGGGGGACCAACATTCATTTGGCAGTGCGGACCTTTTCAGCCTTCAGAAGAACATCGATGGCCTTGATGATCGTCGTGCCTTGATTGGCCTTGCAGTAGACGATCAATTCGTGAATGCCTTCTCGAACTCTAGGCAAGTTGATGGAAGACTTCTTTCCGAGGCCATTGTACCAACCGCTGTACCAAACGCCGAGAAAGTTCGCGTCTTCCTGATACGTTCCGGCGAGCTGCGCGCAAGTCAGCTTCTGCACGTTGATGTAGCCATCCGCATCGGCATAGGCCTTCAATTCGGTTTGGGCTTGAGCCGAGCCCAGCGGTGCTGCGCACGCAACAGCAAGAGCAAAAGCAAGTTTCTTCATCATTGAGTTTTCCCTCGTGATTCAGGAGGCGTTATCTGCAGGGGTGGTGACGTTCGTTCTCGACCGGGAGCGGCGAACACCTTCGATCTCCGCTCCTGGCCGACGATGACTTGATGGGATCAAGCCACTCAGTTCAGATACTCAACCCGTAGACGGTTGATCTTTCCGTTGAACGCAAATGGTTTGCGGTCAAAATATGCGAACGAGACTGGCGAATAGCTGTCACGGCCGACGTCAAAAGCGTCATTGGCAGTAAACCCGAGCGAGGTTGAGCGAGGCACGCGGCCCTTGGCCACTTCCTTGCCGTTGACGCGGATGACGATGTCGAGAGGACCTGCGTGTACGCTGCTGGCCACGTGTGTTTCGACTTCGATCTTGACCGTTCCGGTCGGGAGCGGAGCGGTCGTATCGAGCCTTGTCCGTTCTATCTCGAACAGATTGTACTCAAAGCTGAGCTTGCCGTCTTCGACCCACAGCGAAATCCCTCCCGAGATCGCACCCAGTGCATAGAGCACGCCCTTCGAGTCCGGCTTCAGTTCTGCGTCGATGCTGACAAGGCTGCTTCGTGACCCGAGTTTCGGTGCGGTGAACTCCGGAACGGCAACGACTTCCTGCGTATAGTCGAACACCTTGGCCGGATTGGATGGCGCGTCTTCGGGATGGAAGACAACGGACCACAGGCCGCCGCCGACAGGATAGACCTTGTTGGCCTTCGCGTTTGCATCGAACGTCTTCTTCATCTCCTCGACTTTTTTGGGATTGGCAGACGCGATATCCTTCGCCTGCGAAAAGTCCTTTCGAAGATCGTAGAGTTCCCACACGTCGTTCTCAGGCGTCCATTGCGCGATCGCCGGATCGAGACCTGCCTTCCAGGGGATGCGCGGTCCGAACACGGAAGAAATCCACTCGTCCTTATAGATCGCGCGGCTGCCCATCACCTCGAAATACTGTTCTTTCTTCTGTCCGGGCGCGGTTGGCGCCCCGAAGGAGTAGACCATGCTGATGCCGTCGAGCGGATCCTGGGTGACGCCATCGACAAGATTCGGCGGAGTGATTTTCAGGATGTCGTAAATCGTCGGCACGATATCGTTGACATGATGAAACTGCGGATGCGGTGTCTTGTTCGGCTTGATCTTGCTTGGCCAGGAAACCGCCATCGGCGAGCGCGTCCCGCCGAAATGCGCGGCGATCAGTTTGGTGGACTGATAAGGCGTAGAGCCAGCCCAAGCCCAGCCGGCATGGTACATGTTATCGACCTTGGGCGATCCGAGCACATCCAGGCCGCCCAGCTCCTTCAGGGTGCGGAGGTGATCCTTCATCTCGGAAGCAATGCCATTCTGTGCCAGAAGTTCGCTGATGGTCCCGTTCTGACCTTCGGCGCTCGACCCGTTGTCGCCCCAGACGTAGAAGATGAGGGTGTTGTCACGAATGCCGAGTTCGTCGAGCGTATCGATCAGTCGACCGGCCTGGGCGTCCGCATGCTCGGTGTATCCGGCGAACACTTCCATGAGCCGACGCTGAAATGGCTTTTCCTCGTCGGGGATATCGGCCCATGCCGCAAGCGTTTTTGGCCGCGGCGTCAGCTCGGTGTCTTTCGGTATCCATCCGAGTTCTTTCTGACGGGCGAAGACGCGCTCGCGCATGACATCCCAGCCGTCGTCGAACTTGCCCTTATATTTGTCCGCCCAGTTCTTGAAAATGTGATGCGGACCATGGGAGGCGCCAGGGGTCCAGTACATGAAGAACGGACGATCCGGCGTCAGCGCATGGACCTGCTTGATCCATGAGACAGCCTTGTCGGTCATGTCCTCGGTGAAGTGATATTCTTTCTTGCCCGCGGATGGATCCAGGCGAACCGTGTTTTCAACGACCGCGGGCTCCCATTGGGAGGATTCCCCGGCAAGGAAGCCGTAGAAGTAGTCGAAACCAACGCCGCGCCCCGCTGGCCAGTTCGTATAGGGACCGACGGCCGTGGTCTCGTTCGCCGGCGTGTTGTGCCACTTCCCGAATGCACCCGTCGCATAGCCGTAATAGCCAAGCACTTTCGGCGCGGCCGCGGATGTCGCCGGGATGTGGCCGGAGTAGCCATCCCAATCATTTGCCAGTTCGGCGATCTGGCCAAACCCCACGCGGTGATGATTACGCCCGGTCAGCAACGCTGCGCGCGTTGGGGAGCACATCGCCGCATTGTGGAAGCGATTGTACGACACGCCGCCTTCGGCAACACGGCTCAACGTGTCTGTCTTGATCACGCCGCCATAGGTGCTGGGGAGTGCCGGACCAACGTCGTCGAGCATGATGACGACGATGTTCGGTGCATTGGCTGGAAGGCGCGATTGCGGCGGCACCGGGTTGTAGGTCGACCGCGCGATCGTCGGACCAGCCTTGCTTCCTGATGGCGTGGGCGGGAACGGCAGCGATTCCTGGGCGACAGCGGGCGTTCCCAACAACAGGAGAGTCGTGCTCACGCCCAACCAGCGTGTCCTGAGATGATTGTTAATAGGCTTATTCATTCGATTCTCCGTCTCGAACAATGCATCGGAACCCGACATGACTTGTCGAAGTATCGATTGCTTCCGGATGGCGAGCTGCAGGCCGATAGCGGCGGCAATAATTCAGGGCGCACAGATGCGAGCCGCCTTTGAGGACCTTCCGCGGTATTCTTATTTCGGGGAGACATGGATCGTAGCTGGCAGACTCAAGCCCCCCACGGGGATTCCTGGGTACACAGCAGGCCTTCGTCATGTCTACTTCGTGCTGCGAAGAGTACCAGTCAGATGTCCACTCCCAGACGTTTCCGATCATGTCGTAGAGACCGTATCCGTTGGGCGGAAAGGCTTTCACAGGTGACGTGCGGGCGTATCCGTCCTGGTTATGATTGACCGTCGGAAACGATCCTTGCCAGGTATTGGCCATATGTCGGCCAGCGGGGATTAACTCCGATCCCCATGCGAATTCGGCCTGTTCGAGACCGCCTCTGGCGGCGAACTCCCACTCGGCTTCTGTAGGAAGATCCTTGCCCTTCCATCGTGCATAGGCCAGCGCGTCCTGGTGGGTGACGTGGACGACGGGATGATCATCTCGTCCTTCGATGCTGCTAACCGGACCATAGGGACGACGCCAGTTGGCGCCCTCGAGAAACGACCACCACTGCGACCAGTCATCAAGACCGACACGCTCGGTCGGCTCGCGAAAAACCAGCGAGCCCGCATACAACATCTCCGGCATTATGCCGGGATAATCTTTTGGATCGGGCACGGATTCGGCAACCGTGCGATATCCGGTTGCGGCCACGAACTCGGCAAACTGAGTATTGGTGACAGGAGTCTCGTCAATGAAGAACCCATCGACACTGACGGGGTGAGCCGGCCTCTCTTCGGGGTAGTGCCGATCCGAACCCATCCAGAACGTTCCGGCACTCACGAAGATCATGCCGTCTCGTACACGCTCCGATCGCAAATCCGTCTGAGCCGTTTCGGCGCAGGTCAGCGTTCTCAATATGGTGGTTCCAGTTTACTTGCCGGATTCATTGTGAAGGTGGAAGCAAAGCCGGGCCGGTGCCGACGTTCCGTGGGCGGAATCTTGGGGGAGCCGGGGCCTGCGCCCGGCCCGGTTGCCTTCCGATCGACAGGTGCACCCTGTCCGGGTCATTTCGTGCAGACGAGGGCCGGCCGTCTTGCCACTTCGCGCCAATCGCGGCCGATCATGTCATTTGCAGGTGAATTCTTGCTGCATGCACACGACGCGGCGACCGTTGCAATTCGAGGCCGACAGGTGCCGGCAAGAGAACGGTGACATTCTCCGGGCTCACCAGTAGCGATTCGAATGAAATTGTGGCTGATGCAAAGTACCTACTGATGATCGCAACGAGACCCAATGGCCAACATCCCTTTGACGCGCTGCCAGTTTCTTCTGCCCTTCGTCGGGATTCTCGATGAGACCGGTGCGCCGACGAGTTCGCTTCTGACCAAGTTTCGGCTTCCGTCGTCTCTGGTCGACAAGAGCGATCTCTATGTCCCGCTGATGCCGGCAATCCGCTTCATGGAAACCGCCCGGAGAAGCCAGGGCATTGAAGAATTCGGCTTCCTAGCCAGCCAACGGCTGCATTTCTCCCATATGCGCGAGAAAACGCGGGCCCTGATCGCTCACTCTCCGACACTGCTCGTTGCGCTGCGGCACGCCTGCACATGGGCGCCGCGGGAGGATACGATCCTGAGCATGTGGATCGAGCACGACGACGATCACGCGCGGATTTGCACCACGCTCGCCGGGACAAACGGACTCCTGCATATGGAGCATCTGCAATGGATCCAGAACATCTTCTCGATACACATCGTCCGGCAGTTCGCGGGAGCGGACTGGATGCCGGCGACGATCGCCTTTGAAGCGCGCTACACGCCACGTCCGGCGACGCAATCCTTGTGGCCGAATGTGCGGTTCCTGTCAGGCCAGCATGCGGCGTGGATCGACGTGCCGATCTCGTATCTCAGTCTCACCAACCATCGGAAAGACGTGAGCCCTGCGCCGCAAGCTTACGAGGACGGCCCTTCCGGCTATGACATAGTTGAACTGCTAAAGCTGATGCTGCCGTCTTATCTGGACGACGGAATTCCAGCTCTTGCTGAAGTCGCAGAGATGGCGGGCGTCAGCACACGCAGCTTTCAGCGCAAGCTCGCGGATGTCGGCCTGAGCTATTCTGATCTGCTCGACACCGTCAGATATGAGAATGCGAGCAAGCTTTTGCGTGACAGTAATTCCAAGATTATCGATATCGCATTTTCGTCCGGTTACACGGATCCGGCACATTTCAGCCGCGCCTTCCGGCGAATTTCCGGTGTGACGCCGCGGCAGTTTCGCGAGCAATCGCGATCGGGATAGACGGATGACTGCAGCCCACCATCGCGGCTCGACGTTTATCTGCGTTCCCTTCAAAGCTCCTCGCTATGGAACGAGATCGCTTCGCGAAAGGTCGTCTGCCATCCGAGTGCGCCACCAAAACAGCGGCGAATCGGCGCCTGGCGTGGCGATTTGACGGCGTCTGTGCGGCTATAGGAGGTTATCCTAAGCGCTAGATCGCTCCCAGAACAATGGGACCTGCCATCGTCCGGAACGTGATCGAGTACCGCTTCTGCGGAACCGCCAGGATGCTGTGCTCCCATTCCGCGCGCGACGGGCCGGACATGAGATAGATCGAGCGGGCTTTGGCCTCCAACGCGAACCTCTCGCATTTGGTAGAGGCAGATCTCCGGAAGCGCAGCTTGCAGTCCGATCCCAGCGAAAGTCCGAAGATGCGGTCGAAGTGCGGCTTGTCACGGTGCCAGCCGATCCCGACGCCGACGTCGTATTCCGTGCAGAGTACCTGCTGGATCCGCGTTGACGGACCGCCGAATGCTTCGACGTTCTGGATTACGTCGCCGAGCCATTCCGGAATGGGAGCGGCCTCGGTCAGGCGGCGGAGTGTGTAATCGTAGCTGAGGCCGAAGGAGGCGATCCGGCGCTTGCCCTCGTATTGGCCGAACTGGAATGGCGTCAGGGGCAGGGTGGAAATCTCGTGGATCAGCGCTTTTTCGATGTCGGGCGAGACGAAATTGTCGGCGTGGCTCAGACATTCGAGACTACGTGCAATTCTCCGGCTTTAGCGCCGAGGCTCAGGCAGACATACTGGCCACACTTGAAAACCTCTACAATAACTCCAGTTCCGGTACAGCTCGGGATACCCTCGACAAGATACGCGCGATTAGGGCAGTCGGTGAATCTGAGATTCTCAGCGTTCAACCGAAGGACGACGCCGGAGATCGTGGGGTCACTCAGCCGGATTTCCGCCGATATCTCTCAAGATCAAAAGACGGGCGTAAGTTATTATCTTGGCAGGGTGTCCCTTTCGGCGGGTGAGCTATCGAAGCTCGTAGGCCTCAAACTGCTGCCAGGCATGCCAGTCGAGGCTTTCGTTCGTACCGAAGATCGAACGGTTTTGTCCTATCTAGTGAAGCCGTTGCACGACCAGATCGCAAAAGCGTTTCGGGAGAGGTAGCAAAACTACGATGACTTGTCGGCCGGAATTCCATGAGTTTTCGCCTTGAATGCATCCACATAGTCCCACGTAGACATCAGCACTCGCAGGCGTATGAGTCCAGCGCGTTGCCGTTCAGGCCGAGCGCGCTGGGGTCATTGCTTGCCCCCAAGACATCGGTACGGCAGCACTAGCTGAGGGAATGGTGGTCGCCTGGCTAATACCCTGAGGTCGTAGTCACCAAGCGTCATCAAATGGCTCAATCGCAGACACTGGATAGGCCAGGTTGCCTTTTGCAGCGTGTGGCCGCTTTGCCGAAGGTGATGGCAGCCTCTTCGAAACCCTGCGGAAATTCTGGTAAAACCTGAGGCAATACTTCTATGGTGCTCTGCGAGATATGGTTTCCAAGCAGGTGCAATGGTGAGCCGAGAGATATTCTTCGGACCGTTCCGCTTCGACGCAGCTACCCGCACACTGTGGGACGGAGGCGTCCCAGTTCGGCTTGGCGCTCGGGCGTTAGCCATTCTGCAAGTCCTTCTTGAAGCACCTGGCGCAACCGTCAGTCGTAGCGCCTTGATCAGGAGCGCATGGCCAGGCTTGCACGTTGATCAAAGCAATTTGCGGGTCCAAATCTCTGGGCTGAGAAAAGCTCTGCGTGATTACGGCGCCGCAATTCAAGCTGATCCATCTCGGGGCTACCGTTTCGACGCTCATGTTGTGAAAGAGCCGGTCATCCGTCCCTCTGAAAACCAGCCCCGGTTCGGTATCCCTGGAATTGTTGTAAAGCCGATCGGTCGCGAGGCGGCAGCGGATGGGATTCATGAGCTTCTAAATAGCCGACGACTTGTGACGATCCTTGGATCGGGTGGCATCGGGAAAACAACGATTGCGTTGCAGGTCGCGAACGACCGGGCCGCAAACTACGCCGACGGCGCCTACTTTATCGATCTTGGTAGAATATCCTCAATTGATCTTGTCTACACCGCATTGGCGAATGCGATCGGGTTGCGAGTAACGGACTGGCCCGGCATCGAACAAATCGTGTTGGCGCTCCGCGACAGGCGGATGCTTCTGATCCTGGACTGTTGTGAGCATGTGCTGGGTCCAGTGGCCAAACTCGTTGACAGCTTCCTCGTTAACACGAGCTACGTGGATATTCTTGTTACGACGCGAGAGCCACTGCAGCTTGATGATGAGGCCATTTGGCGACTCGCCCCCCTGACAGTTCCCCCGAAGGCTGCCGAAACGCATGCGGACGACATCAAGACCTATTCGTCAGTCCAACTATTCTTGAAGTGCCTGCATCAGCGGGCGGCGAAGCTGCATTTTGATGATCGCCAAGCTGCTGCTGTCGCGGAGATTTGCCGGCGCCTCGATGGGATCCCACTGGCAATTGAAATTGCCGCTTCGATTGCCGCCGTGCTCGGCTTCGTGGAAACACTCCGCAGCCTGAGCGAAAAATCGTCAGTGATCAATGTCGACCGAAGAAGTACTGTTCCCCGTCAACGGTCGTTGTTCTCGACGATTGACTGGAGCTATAATCTGCTGTCCGAGGCAGAACAATCCGCTCTGCGACACATCGCTTGCTTTGCTGGGACCTTCTCGCTTGACGCCGGCATCGCCGTGGCAAGCAGCGACCAACTCTGCGCATCCGCTGCGCGCGACGCCATTATTGGACTGTCTCACCGCTCACTTCTCTCCTCCGACCCGGACTCGATACATGCGGAGTATCGTCTGCTGGATACGACAAGAGCATACATAGCTCAGTTGGACTTTCCTGCCAGCGACATAGCGCAAAGACGCCACGCGGAATACTTCCTCCAACTGCTCGACGGCATCGACTGGGACCTTTACGACGAGACATCTGAGAACACGAAAATGCGGGGCTACCTGGACGAGCTCCGGGTGGCTCTTGACTGGGCGTTTTCGTCAGATCCTGAACTCGGCGTAAAACTTGTTATCGTCGCGGAACGGCTTTGGCTTGCGCTAACCTCGTTGGTTCAAGGAGTCCCTTATCTAACCAAGGCGTTTCATCTCGTCGATGATAGCTCAGCATTTGATTCCGCCGTGCGGCCTCGCTTGCTGGTGTCACTTGCATCCGCGCAGGTATACCTGGCGGGATTCGAGGGAGCGAGCTTGTATGAGCGTGCCTGGCACGCGGCGCAAGCCGCAGGAGATGATTTCCTGGAGCTGCGGGCTCTCTACGGTATCATTCAGAATATGCTTCTCACTCGCCGCCAGGCGACGCGTCATCTCGACGCATTTGCCAAGGCAGCGGAGCGATCCAATGCCCCTGATGTGCACTATCTTCTTCAACGAATAACCGCATTCAACGATTTTGAAACCTCTGCCATACGATCGGCCCATGAGAGGTTCGAGATGTTCCTGCAGGACTGCCCGTCGATTTCCAGAAGCGCCTACTTGTATTTCGGAGGAATCGACTCGTTCATCTCCTGCAAGATCGGGTTGGCGCTTGCCAAACACTACATGGGGTACTGCGAACAGGCATTGTCGCTTGCGAACACAGCGGTTGATGAGGCCGAGGCAAAAGGACATCTGACAACCACCTATTTCGTTCTTGCCCAGGGTGCAACATGGGTCAACATATCCTCGGGGGAATTTCACCGTGCACGCAGCTGCTTGCAAAAATTGGAGGAAGTATCGCGGCACTACCGACCCTGGCATG
The DNA here is from genome assembly GCF_013359755.1 of Tardiphaga robiniae. Taxonomy (GTDB): domain Bacteria; phylum Pseudomonadota; class Alphaproteobacteria; order Rhizobiales; family Xanthobacteraceae; genus Tardiphaga; species Tardiphaga robiniae. Next base: position 33,248 of record NZ_JABMCJ010000065.1, read on the forward strand.
CGGTTGCCGAGGCATTTCGAGCACTTCTTCTCAGATATGCTGATGGAGATGCTGGATCCTCCGAACGCATCCTGACTTCGTGTTTGGAGGATGAGTTCATAATTAAAACAGGTTCTCTTCATCCGATTTTGTGGGTCGAACTGGCCGATGCACGACGAATTGTTGGTGATCTGGACGGTGCAGAATCTGCACTCTTGAAGGCGATGAGCCAGTGCCTGGGCCCGTCCGATGTTCGTCTCATCGGTAAACACCACCCAATCCTCGCCAAGGTGCTCATTGCTCGTAACCGGCCCGGGAACGTCGATACGGCACGCGAACTATTCAGACAAGCAATCGAGCTAAGCAAGCTGCACGATTTCTATCTCTATGAGTGCGAAGCTGCTGTCGGCCTCGCCGAGCTTGAGCTAAACGTGGGGAGACCGTGGGCGGCGCGCAATGCACTTGTCGATGTCCTGTCCAATTTACAGGACAGATCACGCGTACCGTTTCTCTCTCGCGCTCAAACTATCCTCGCCGGGATCAACATATCCTGACGCTTGCGAACTGCGATCACTCAGCGAGACAGGCGTTCAGGAATTTTGAGGTTGTTCTTCAGCTATCGGCCGGCGATAGCGTCATTACCGAGAGCTGACATCTCTGCTTGATGTATGTTCATGCGGAAGCAGGTCATGCGAGGCCAATGACGCTTGGCGAAGTATCCACGGTTAGCTCCGTGAATTCTCAAGAAACCGGAAAAGGCGGTACTCTGGGGGACTGATCTCATGATTTACGATCAAGAAGGACTTATTGGCGAGCGCGATAACCGCCTCGCGAACGATGGATGCGTCCGTGATGTCATCAGCGGCGACCGCAACCGCATCATCGAGGGTGAAAGCACCAGTAAAAAATGTCAAATGACGTAGTACCGCTCGTTCGTTGACTGGAAGAAGATTGCTGCTCCAGTGGAGGGTTGAGAACAGAGAATGCTGCATAGGGTTGGCGGCTTGGCGATCGGACTCCAAAACGGACGAGCGTTGATCCAGATTGCGGAGGATTTCACCAATGTCGAGGGGGCCGACCATCGAGGCCGCCATTTCGATGGCTAGTGGAATTCCGTCCAGACGTCGGCAGACCTCGACGACGGTCGGTGCGGTGTCGTCGTTGAACCTAAAGTCGCCAGAAACTTCGGTCGCGATCCTTATGAAGAGCTGAACTGCAGAATAGCGTGCGGCATTCACCGCGGTATTACTCGGAGAGGGCGGCGGCACGTCGAGCGGTTCGAGCTGCCAGACGAATTCAGCTCCAACTCTTAAGGTCTCTCGGGACGTTGCGAGGATCCAGACTTCATTGGAGAAGCTCAGAATCTGCTCGACCAGTAACGCTACCGTATCGGTAAGGTGTTCGCAGGAGTCAATGACCAGTAGAAGGCGTTTGCCCCGCAGTGCCACCTTTATCTGCTCAAGAGCAGGCGCCCCCCCGACGGTGAGGTCGAGTGAGCGCGCCAGGGCCTCGCAAATCTGATCGTCGCGCGCAATTCTGTTAAGATCGACAAAGCAGGTTTCATCCGCAAATGTATCGGCTAGTTGATGTGCGATTGCGAGCGCGACTGTTGTCTTCCCGATGCCGCCGGGACCAAGGATCGTTACCAGGCGGCTTTCTTTGAGAAGGCTGACTATATCCGCAACCACGCCGTCACGACCAATAGGCTCGGTAAGATGTCTTGGCGCCAAGAAGCACCGCCGCTGGGTGCTGCGATACGAATCATTCGGCACCGTTTCTCCGAGAAAGCGATAGCCCAGCGAGGATTCGGTCCTGATCAATCCCTCGCAGCGGTGAAGTGCTTTTCGCAAAGTGGAAATTTGTACTTTAAGATTTGCATCGTCTACATGGCCATCAGGCCATACCCTCTCTAGGAGTTCACGTTTCCCTACAAGACGTCCGGGGGTCTCGGTGAGCACGCTCAGAATTGCCTGCGCCCGGGCCCCAACTCGTAATAAGATATCCCCTTGCCACAACATTCGCCGATCTCGATCGAACCGATATGGTCCGAAAAAAATCTCTGCGTCGGGTCTATGCCCAAGAGGCTGGTCGGTGTTTTTACCACTCGTTGAGCTCGTTGGAGCGATTGATCGAGACGCCACCTTCACCGGGGTAACCCGGTTTGCATCAGAGGCGAAGCGCAGAAGGGGGCGCTCTGTAGATTTGCCTTATCAGCCAGTGCCTCTGAATGACGACATCGCATAGTTCGACCAATCCGTGAGCGAAAATTGGCAAGAGCTATTCGAACAAGACTTTAACCAGGAGTCTACACGCAGAAGGGCTAAAGTGCACGGGGCCCACTACAGCGGACATTTCGCCGCAGCACAGGCCTCGCGTGGAATTTCACGCGGGCGGTGAGCGGCGGTTGGCTGTCTCCAGGCTGCGGATTATTTCTCGACGATTTCGGCTATTTTTTGGGCGATACTGTGGATCGCCATGCGCATCACCTCGACGCCACCTTCGGCAAGCTCTGGAAGCTTGGCGAACCACTCCTGCACATAGGGCATGGCGTTATGTGCGTCGAAATCGGCTTGACTGGCAAAAATCTCGTAGAAGATGAAATGCCCCGGTTTGGCGCGATCTTCCTGGAGAAAGTAAACTAGGTTTTTGGGATCGGCGCGAACCAGGTCGATGAGAGGCAAGGTAGCTGCCCGGAGAGCATCTTCCTTTCCAGGCTTGGCTCGCACCTGGGCGACTACTGAATAGGCACCTTCGCGAATATCCTGATAACGCATATGCGGGGCCTGCTGAGCGACTGCCGCCGACGCCGGAAGGGACAGCGAGAGGGCCAACAGCGCCGTGGCGAGCAAATTGCGACGGATAGTTTGCATCATGGGCGCCTTCACATCGTTGTCACGAACATCTGGCCGGTGCGACAGGCGGCCGTTCGTCCGCCGCATCTTGTCCATCAGCGTGTGATAGTCTGCTGCCGTTTCGCCAAGGCTTCGGCAAAACGTTGCTTGACGGGCCCCAGTGCTTTTACGAATTCGAGCTGCTCGCCCTCCGGACCCTTGCAATAGATCAGTTCCCAGCCATCTGACGGGGCCTGGGTCACCCGGTTCGTGTTGGCGCTGCGGGGAGCTGCCTTGCGGTCCGCTTCGGTCATGACCCGAACAGTGCGGTTCGCTCTCACTTGCGTCATGCCGCGGCGCGCGGATTCTGCCTCGAGGTCGGCGATGAACTTGTTGAAGTCGACATCGTCGCGAACATAGAAACAGATGTGCATCATACGCGGAAAAGCGGGGCTCATGTGCTGCACCGGCTCAGCAAAGCTCCTGGAGCTGCCCATGGGCTGATCCGCGTCTCGATACTGGAGCAACTCGATCACCACATTGTCGAACTGGATGAAGCGAACATCGAGCCGCTGCGCTCCACCGCGCAGGTCGGGAACACCGATTGTCCGAGGATTGACCCCGCGTGCGTTCGCCTCGATTTCCTGGTCGGCCAGCAGCGTGTTCTGCACCCCATCGCCTTGGAAGTCGCCGTGGCGGAAAACTTCGGTGCCGCCCAGTACCTCGGTGTAGAACTGATAAGCCCGCTCCATATTCTGGACGGTCAGCCCGAAATGCTGAACGCCCTGGAGCCGCGCGCCGAGCGGTGCCTCGTTGCGCTCGGCCGCCGACATTCCGCCGGTGTCCGGTGCAGCGGCCGGTGCGGCTGTCGGTGTGCCGCCGATCCCCAGGCCTGCGATCATGGCTACGCCGGCTGTTCGAAGCGCGGCCCGGCGGCCTATTTCAGGGGCGTCCTGTGGTTCATCTGTCATTTCCGTCTCCTTGGTCGTTCGGTTGAATTTGCCTGCACCATCCCGCGTTGGAGCGACGCCCGATTGGAATGAACTTGCTGGGATCCCGGGCAGCTCAATCGACTCCGATAAGAGGGGCTGCGGGACTGACGAGGCCCGCCGAACGGAGTTCGCGCCAGAAATCGGCGGGTATGGATTCCTCGAGCGCGGCGCTATCCTCGGCGATGCGGCTCGGACGGCTCGCACCCGGAATGACGGCCGCAACTACCGGATTTGCGAGCGCAAACTGCAGGCCTGCAGCCTTCATGCTGACGCCATAGCGGTCGGCAATCGTCTTGATCCGCGTCACCTTGTCGATGATCTCCGGAGGCGCCGGTGCATACTCGAAGTTCGGACCGCCGACGAGCGCTCCCGAGCTGTAGGGGCCGCCGACAACGATGGCGAGCTCATGCTCGGCGACCATGGGTATCACCCGCTGGAGCGCGCGGGCATGGTCGAGAAGTGTGTAACGGCCCGCGAGCAGGAATCCGTCGGGGCGCGGGTCGTCGAGCGCAAGCAGGAGTTCTATCGGTTCGACCCGGTTGACGCCAAGTCCCCAAGCCTTGATCACGCCCTGATCGCGTAGCTGGTCAAGCGCCTTGAACGCACCCTTGCGCGCACTTTCGAACACCGCCAGCCACTCGTCGCCATAAAAATCCTGCGCCACGTCGTGCACGAAAGCGATATCGATGCGGTCGGTGTTCAGCCGCCTCAGGCTGTCCTCGATAGAGCGCAACGTCGCATCTTTCGAATAGTCGTTGACGATCTTGTTCGGGCGCCCATGTTTGAACACGTTGCCTTTCTCGCCGAGGTCACGGGCATCGACATCCTCGGTCTCATCCAGGATCACGCGTCCGACCTTGGTACTGATAACATAATCGTCACGCAGCCTGCCGGCGAGGGCGGCGCCCATACGGATCTCCGCGAGCCCCGCGCCGTAAAACGGTGCGTTATCGAAGTATCGGATGCCGTCGTCCCACGCTGCATTCACCGTCGCGAGTGCTTCCTGCTCCGGGATGTCGCGAAACATGTTGCCGAGTGGCGCCGCACCGAAACCCAGCTTGCCGGGCAGTACATCCTTGAGTGTCATATGGCATGTCCTCTGTTTCGGGCAGACCAAGCCATCCGTCGAGAGATAATCGTGAGAACATCGACCTCGGCCATCGACGCCCGGCCGCGTCAACTTCAGTCAGAAGCGGATGTGTCCGCGCTCTTTATGAACGCTGCGACCTCGCGCGGATGCGACAGCATCACCGCGTGGCTGCTTTTCAGCTCAGCCACTTTCGCGCCCGACCGTCGGGCCATATTTCGTTGCGCGGTCGGGGGGATCATATGATCCTCACTTGTCACCATGTAGTAAGTCGGCTTCGCCTTCCAGGCCACACGACCGACTTTGGTCTGCACCGCCTGCAATCCCCACGGCAGTTGCGCGGCACTCATGAAGCGGGTTGTGGCGGTATCAACATCGGCCGCGAATGACGAAGGGAATTTATCGGCTTCGACGAAGAGATAGTTCCCCTCAGCGACGAGCGGAGCCTTGTGCTCGCCGGCTGGCACAGGCGCTTCTGCAAGTGTACTCACCGACTCCCCAGCCTCGGGAACAAATGCCGCGAGATAGACGAGGCTGCGGACCTTTGGATTATCGCCTGCTTCCGTGATGACCATTCCTCCATAGGAGTGCCCGACGAGAACAACCGGGTGTCGGGCCTTGGCGATCACACGCTCGGTTTCGGCGACATCGTCGCGAAGCGAGATCGTTGGCTGCTGGACGACGAGTACCTCATAGCCGGCACTCGAAAGTATGTCGTAGGTGCTCTTCCAGCCCGACCCATCGACGAAGGCGCCATGGACAAGGACAATGGAAACGGTTCTCTCGGCCGAGGCCGCAGGGACGGCTTGAGCGGCGACGATCGATATCGCGGCAAGCGCGGAGATAATCGGCTTCATAATAGGCTCCACTCCTCGATGGGCGGCAATTTCTGTTCGATGAGCGCCATCACTAGATCACGCGTGCATTCCGGTATTTCCGATTCCTGCGCGATGAGGGTCGAATCCTGCTCATCCCGGGCGAGGTCCCCCTGATTGCGATGCGCAATCAGGCCGCGTGATTAAGCTCTTGCTTTGCCTGGCTTTTACTTCTTTTAACCGCTCCATCTCTCGACTTGGCAGTAAGCTTATCCAACAACTTCGGATGGATCGGCACAGCGCTCCGGTGCGGCGCGTTGTGAGATTTTTCCGTGGCCGACAGTGTTCATGATTCCAGTCGCACACGGGGACGGGGAATCAGCGCTCGCTTGCGATATGGGGCAGGGACTCGCTGCAGCTAAGGGGAGTCACAATGACGCTCGTCACGCATGGAGATCAAAAATATAAGAACAGCGAGAAGCTCGCGGAGACCGCCGATTGGCCTGCACTGAGCATCGAACATCGAAGGTTCGAGGCGGGGCGGCAGGATACGCCCGTTCCGATTTGCACGGAGATCATGATGCTGCTGTCAGGCGGCGGAATGGTCTATCGGGCCGGCAACGGCGAAGTTCAGAAGAGCCTTGCCCGGCCGGGAATGAGCTATCTCGTACCCGCGGGAACGCAGGAGAGTCATCTCGAGCTTTGGGACCGGATGGAATGTCTTCACGTCTATCTCCCTCCGACGCTGCTGGACCAAAGTACCCTCGCAGGTTTTGATGTCGATCCCGCAGAGGTGCAGATCGCCTATGCCCACGGTCTGGCGGACCAGGTGCTCTTCCACATCTGCTCGCCGCTTCGTGACCTGCTTCATCGTCCTCGCCAACCGACTGACGCGTTGTTCGTGGAGGGCATTCAGATAGCGCTCGCAGCGCATCTTCTTGGACACTATACGATTGACCGCTGGCATCCGCCCGAAAAGTCACCGTCGCTCGATCCGCGAAGGCTCCAGCGCGTGTTGGGCTATATCTACGCTTCCCTTAATCGCGAGATCAGGCTCGAGGAACTCGCGGCCCAGGCCTGCCTCAGCCCGTTTCATTTCTCCCGCCTTTTTCGCGAAGCAACCGGATTGTCACCGCACCGCTATGTGATCGATCGCCGCGTCCAGGCCGCACGGCAAGAACTGGCGCGCAGAAATCTATCCCTGGCGGAAATTGCCCTGGAATTCGGCTTCGGCTCTCAAGCCAATTTTACGCGGGTGTTTCGAAAGGCCACGAGACTCACCCCAGGGCAGTATCGCGAGTTGTGCTGTGGCCAGATCGACGTGAAAGCTGATCGCGACGCTGAGGATTCCGCAGGGATTGCACATGATCCCGCAGGATTCGGAAATACTGCTCAGCTCCTGTGAGTCAGTGCTGTTGCACCAGTCAAACCCGCCAGGAACATATCGATATGATCGAACTCACGGTCAACGGGATCAAGCGGCAGGTCGACGTCGTTCCCGAGATGCCTTTGCTTTGGGTATTGCGCGACGAGCTCGGCATCACAAGTCCCAAATACGGCTGCGGGGTCGCTCAATGTGGCGCCTGCACCGTCCAGATCAACGGAAGGGCTGTCCGATCCTGTCAGTCACATATAGGCGAGGTCGCGGGTAAGTCGGTCGTCACGATCGAAGGGGTGGACAACAGGAATGACCATCCGGTCCTGCAGGCCTGGATCGAACATCAGGTCCCGCAATGCGGCTACTGCCAGACCGGTCAGATCATGCAGGCTATCTCGCTTCTCGAATCGATCCCCCGGCCGACAGACGAGGAGATCAACGAAGTCATGTCCGGCAATCTTTGCCGTTGCGGGACTTATCCGCGCATTCGCGCCGCGATCCATACGGCTGCTGCAAAAAAGATGACGGGGAAGTGAGATGGGCCATATGCAGAGACTTTCCCGTCGGGCTTTCGTTTTCGGCTCCGCAGCCGTGGCTGGCGGCATCGCTTTCGGCTCCTTTGACAATGCTGCACAGGCCGCCGCGACCGCCAATGGCAATCCGTTGGCCGTCGGCCTCGGACCCAACTCCGCGACCTTCAATCCATGGGTGGAGATCAGTCCGGGAAAAATCACGCTCATCGCGCAACACGCCGACATCGGCCAAGGCGTCGGCTCCGTGCAGCCGATCATGATTGCCGAAGAGATGGACCTCGATCCCGGCCAATTCGAAATTCGGTTCGCGGGGCCAAGCCCCGCTTATTTCAATACCGGGTTCGCGGATGAGCTGGCCCCGTTCCTGGCAGCGGATCAAAGCCCAGCCGCTGAAGCGGCACGTGCCGCGGCGCTCGAAAGCCTCAGGACGTCGGGCCTGCAGATGACAGGCGGGTCAAGTACGATTCCCGACACCTACGAAAAGTTGCGAGTTGCCGGCGCGGTCGCACGCGAAACACTCAAAGCCGCGGCGGCCAAGCGTTCAGGCGTCCCTGTTGCCGATATCCGCACCCAATCCGGCCATGTGATTCTGCCAGACGGAAGGAAAATTCCTTACATTGAACTCGCGGCGGAGGCCGCAAAAATTCCGCCTGTGCTCGATGCAAAGCCGCGCGACCCGTCAAAATGGCGAATACTGGGCAAGCCGATGATGCGCCTCGACGTTCGTTCGAAGGTCATGGGCGAGTTGAAGTTCGGCATCGATCTGAAGATCGACGGCATGGTGTACGCTGCCGTCAAGCTGAATCCCCACAAGGGTCAGCCGCTGAAATCATATGACGCGAGCAAGGCGCGGTCGATGCCGGGGGTCAAAAAGATCCTCGAAATAAAAAATGGCGTCGCGGTGATCGCGACGAACAGCTGGTACGCGATGAAGGCGGTCGACATGATCGATTGCGCGTGGGCACCTTCGATATATCCCGCAGAGCAAGCCGACCATTGGAAGGTTCTGGAGGCGTCATTCAAGCCGGAATTCCTCGGCAAGGAGTGGCGGAAAATCGGCGATGTCGAGACCGGGTTGAAGGTCGGAACGCTGGTCCAGGCGGAGTATCGCGCGCCTTATGTCGCGCATCAACCGCTTGAGCCTCTCAATGGGATCGGGGTTGTCTCCGACGCAGGGATGGAGATTTGGGTCGGCCATCAGAGTCCTCAGGCCGTGCAGTACGTCGCGGCGACAGCGATCGGCCTCAAGCCGGAACAAGTTATCTTCCATAATCAATGGACAGGTGGAAGTTTCGGGCACCGCCTTGAATTCGAGAACGTCCGCGTCCTGGCCGAGATTGCAAATCAGATGCGCGGAACGCCGGTCAAGCTCGTGTTCTCGCGCGAAGAGGATTTTCTCCAGGATATTCCACGACAGATTTCGATCGCCCGACACAGAGGGAGCGTCGACAAAGGGAAGATCGTCGCGGCCGACCTGCAACTGGCAGCGACCGCTCCGTTCAAGGGGCTGCTCGAGCGTATGGGAGCGCCTTCGAAAGACCCCGATCCCCAATTGGCGGCCGGCATGTGGAATGTCTATTACGACATTCCGCATTTCAGGGCCACGAGCTTTGAGGCGCAGGGATTATCGCCGTGCACCACATGGCGGTCGGTGGGAGCCTCTACAGCCGGCTTCTTCACCGAAAGTTTCATCGACGAACTGATCCATGCGGCCGGCCTCGATCCATTGAAGGCGCGCATCGAAATGTGCGCTGTGCCGACCTACCGTAAGGTTCTTGAAACGGTCGCAGAGATGTCGAATTGGAAGGGGCCACTCGGTAACGGCAAGGGGCGTGGCGTCGCGTTCGTCGAGTCGTTTGGAACCCCAACGGCCGAAGTCGTCGAAGTAAGCGTGACTGACAGAGGTATCAGGATCGACAAGGTCTGGGTTGCGGTCGATGTCGGCAAGGTTGTCGATCCCGTCAATTTCGAGAACCAGGTACAGGGTGGAGTCGTCTGGGGACTCGGCCACGCCATCAACTGCGAACTCACTTACGCAAAGGGCGGGGCGCAGCAGACGAACTACAATCACCACGAAGCCATGCGGATTTACCAATGTCCGGTGATCGAAGTTCGCGGGCTCGAGAATGATCCCAAAGTGAGAGGGGTCGGAGAGCCGCCTGTTCCTCCTGCCGCTCCCGCGCTCGCCAATGCGATATTCGCGGCGACCGGAAAGCGGATCCGCGAAATGCCCTTCGACAAGTTCATTGATTTCGTGTGAGGGCGAGACATGAAGGCATCTCTGATTGCGGTCGTCTTTGCGGTCTCAGTAATTTCGGCCTTCACGGGAATTGTCGCGGCCAAGGACGAGGCTGCCAAGGACGTGTTGCGGCCTGGTAGCGTGAGCCGCACCGAGGGGCTGGAGGCGTGGAAGCGGATTGAGGCTGTGGTGACGCATCCGCGTTGCGCCAACTGCCATGTTGATGCCAAGGCGATTCCCATATGGACGCCGGCAGGCGAAAGCAAACCCCGCGTGCATGGGATGAACATCCATGGCGGAGAGAGCCGCATCGGGACTGAGAAACTCGCCTGCTCGACCTGTCACATGACCTCCACCCAGCCGAACGAGCCAGCACCCTCGCCACCGCGCGCCGGCATCGACTGGCAGCTCGCCCCGGTGGCCTTCATCTGGTTCGGCAAGAGCGGCGCCGAGATTTGTGCGCAACTGAAAGATCCCAAACGCAATGGTGGTCGCGACGCCGCTGGCCTCGTTGGACACCTGCGGCACGATGCATCGTTAAACGGCTTCATCCCTCGCGGGTGGGCACCCGGAGCAGGCCGCTCGATCCCTCCGGGGACGTTCGAGGATCACGTCAAAGACATGGCCCTGTGGGGAGCTGCCGGGCAACCGTGTCCGAACTGACGGTTTCCGCCAAAGCGCGAGCAGCTACCAGGTTGATGCAGGCCGCCAAGTCTTGAGCCAGGATTATACACGAAAGGAAGAGCGTTATGGCAATCGGTACGATCGTTCTTGTCCATGGGGCCTTTGCGGACGGCTCTTGCTGGGCGAAGGTTATCCCTCTGCTCATGAAGCGAGGCCTGAAAGCTATCGCAGTTCAAAATCCTCTTAGTTCGCTGGCCGACGATGTTACGGCCACGCATCGGGTTGTAAACATGCAGGACGGTGCGGTTCTCATGGTTGGACATTCCTGGGGCGGGGCCGTCATCACCGAGGCCGGCAACCATCCGCAGGTTAAAGGCCTTGTTTATGTCGCTGCCGGCGCGCCAGACAGCGGGCAGTCCTTCGATGATTGGTGGAAGTCGTATCCGCCAGCGCCTGGCGCTTCCGAAATCAAACCCTATGGTGAAGGCTACGTCGCCTTAACCCTCGAGGGTGTTCGCAAACACTTCGTGCAAGACATCCCGGCGGATGAAGCCGACATCGTATTCGCCACGCAAGGGCCGTTGGCAGTAAAATGCTTCGGCGACAAGATTACCGAGGCAGCTTGGCGCTCCGAGCCATCATGGTATATCGTTGCAGCTCACGATGAAACCATTCCTCCCGACGCTGAGCGCGATTCTGCGAAGCGGATGAGTGCCAAGACCCTGGTGCTTGAAAGCTCGCATGTGCCGATGCTTTCTCAGCCCGATGCAGTCGCGGAGTTTATCGCCAACGCGGCGGTTTCTCTGCACGGCTGATGTAAATCGGAGGGCGCTTGGCGGCGCCTGCGGGGTGGGGTAATTAGCCGCCAGAAGCGACTCAAGCGCCGCGGCGCACCTCAACCGCAACGCTCTCCGGTTGGGGGGCAAATATCGGCAGGACGACCTCGAAGGTTGCGCCGCCAAGCTCGTTGTTGCGCGCCGCGAGCGAGCCGCCGTGCCTCCACAATGGATTTGCAGATTGCCAGGCCGATCCCATTCCTTGACGCTTCGTCGTGAAGAAGGAACCGAACAGCTCGTTCAGGTTGTCCGGGGATATCCGCAACGGGCCTCTCACGCGTGGGGTGAAGATCAGCAGAAGCGCTACGACGCGGTCGGATCCAGTAATCTCCACCGGGCAAATCGCGCACGCAATGCCGTCGATTGACGCAGCGTCCGACAGGCGCACTTCGCCATACAAAGCTTTTGATGCGGGAGCAGCAGGAAATGGTTGAAAGGATCGCTGAAGAGAGCGCTCTTTTCAAAGAGCGGCTTCAGAGCGCGGAAGCTCGCGAGGTCTTCTCTGCCTTTGCAGAGAAGCGAAAGCCCGATTTCACGAAAGTCTAACTTGGCGGCTAGAGAGCTGCGCCGGCCAATCCATGACGATGATCAAGCGCCGAAACGAGTGTGCCCCTGCTGTGCCCCAGCTTTTCCGGGGCACACTTCGAGGGAATAAGGCCGCTAAGTACTTGAATATGCTGGAATAATGGTGGGCGCACAAGGGATCGAACCTTGGACCTCTCCCGTGTGAAGGGAACGCTCTCCCGCTGAGCTATGCGCCCGGGATGCCGTACAGACCAAAAGGCCGGGCGGTAATGGCCCGGCGGGGACTGACGTCAGTGGCGCGATTTAGGGAATAGGGGGCGGGGGTGTCAAGCAAACCCTGCCGCAAGTTCTAACAATAAGTCCGCACAATAAGTCTCCCGATCCGGCCGGACGGCCAATCCGGGTTCCTGGCGCGCGATTTAGCCCGGCTGCGTGGCGCGGGAGGCATGGGACTGCAGCGCCCGGATCCGGTCGGCGAGGGTGCTGTTGGGGGCGAAACCTGCGTCATTGGCCGGGCGCGGCTGGGCCGCGGGCGCCGGAGCGGCGGCCAAAATTGCCTCGATGGGCGAATTCGGCCCTTCCAGTGTCATCGCCATTTTGGCCACTTCGGCGGCGATGTCGTTGATGCGCTCGCGCAGCAGCGCGTTTTCCATGCGCTCGGTGGCCCATGCGCTCTCGGCCTGCTGATGGACGCCGTTGAGGTCGCGCTGCAGCTTGGCGCGCTCCTCGCGGGCGGCGGCGAGCTCGGTCTCCACGGCGGCCTTCTCGGCGCGCAGCTTCTCGATGACGGGCGATCCCTTGGCGCCGTTCATGGCGGCGAGCTCGACGCGCAGGTCGCGCGCGATCTGTTCGGCGGCTTCATTGGCTTGGCGCAACTGGCTGTTCTCGAAATCGCGCTCGGCCAGGATCTTGGTCTGGGTCGAGAGCTGGCTCTCGAGATCGGTGACGCGGGCGCCGAGCTGTTCGGCTTCGCGCACCTGGATGGTGAGCTGCTGATCGAGGTCAGTCACGCGCTGGCTGAGATTCTCGACGCGGGCGCGCGCCTCGGTGAGCTCGCGCGTCGCGGTGTCGGACTCGCCGCGCTGCAGCTCCAGCCGGTGCTGCGTATTGGCGAATTCCTTTTCGGCATCGCCGACGCGGCCCTTCAATTCCTCGACCTGCGCACGTACGGCGATGAGCTCGACCTGGCGGGTGTCGGCCACCATGGAGCGGTCCGAGAGGTCGTGGTTCAGCTTGGCGAGTTCGCTCTGCTTGTCGCTCAAGGCCTGTTCGGCGGCGCGCAACGCTTCCGTCTTGCTGGTGAAGTCGGCCTCGGTGAGGCCGAGCTTTTCCTTCACGGCGGCTTCACGGGCTTCCAGCGCGAAGATCGTGGCGTTCTTTTCGCCGAGCTCAAGCTTCATGCGGTTGATGGCGTCGGACTTCTTGCCGAGTTCGGCGAGCTGGCTGGTGGTCTTGTTCTTGAGCTGGTCGACGCTCATTTCCAGCCGGCGTGCCGCCATCGCGAATTCCGCGCGCAACTGGTCCTTGTCGGCCTGGATTTCCGCCATCGATAGCGGCGTCGCGGCTTCGAGCCGGCGGGTGGTGAGGCGGACGGCACGGTTATGCACCAGCGGCATGATCATCAGGCCGCACAGCATCGAGACCAGAAAACCGATCGCCAGATACATGATCGGTTCAACCATGACGAATGCTCCCACGCTCTCAAAATGCAGCGGTTAGCATGCCATGGCACCGCCGGCAAAGACAGCGTAACGCCTCGTTAACCTTTATTCAGCCGTTCAGAAGCGCTTGATCGCGCGCCTCTCAAATCGAAGAGGTTAGAACGGGTTCCAGGTCGCACTGGGGGTATATTTGAGATAGCCGATATTGGCGCCGAGCCGCAGGCCGAGGCCCGAACGGATCGGCACCAGCACGACGTTGTTGGCCGTCAGTGCCGTCATGCCGAAGCCGCCGATGATGTAGGCGGAGCCGTCGATACCGGCGAAGCGCTGATAGATCGCCTGGGTGGCGGGCAGGTTATAGACCAGCGTCATGGTGCGGGCGCCGTCGCCGCCCCAGTCGAAGCCGACCGAAGGGCCCTGCCAGTAGACGCGCAGATCGCCGGCATTCTTCGTATAGAGCGTACCTTCGCCGTAACGCAGGCCCGCCACAATCGCGCCGCTGCCTTCCTCGCCGAGGATATAGCCGTTCGGCAGCCCCCACTGGCTGACGGCCTTTTCGATCACCGAGGCGAGGCCGCGCGAGACATTGCCAAAGAAGCGATGGCCGGCCGTCATGAGTTCTTCGGACCGGTAGGTGTCCGGTGCGGCCTGGCCGCGCGGTGGTTGCTGCGCAGAAGCCGGCGAGAAGGCGAGCGTGAACGTGGCTAGCGCGACCGCTGCCAGGCGTGATGCGAAGGTCATGAAAAGAACCCCTGGTATTTCAAATTTGCGACCGCGGCTTTAACCGGATGCTGAGAAGCACGGTTTAACTCTGCAGTCATTGTCCCCGACTCCCTATACTATCGGTATCAACTATGACGGCACAACGGCGGGAATTGTCAGGCTGGAGCCGTGGAATTGCCTTGATTCTGCTGCTGGCGGCCACTCTGGTCCCGGCGGGCGCGCAGGCTGCGACCAGTGAACGCGTGGTCACTGACCGATATACGGGTCTCGCAATCAGCGGTTTCGATCCGGTGGCCTATTTCACCGAAGGCCGCCCGACGCTGGGGCAGCCGGACTTCGAAATGTCGGAAGAGGGCACCGTCTGGCGCTTCCGCAATGAGGGTAACCGCGCGTCCTTTGCCGCGCATCCGGACATCTACGGTCCGCAATTCGGTGGCTATGATCCCGTCGACGTCGCCCGCGGCGTCGCCTTCGCCGGCAATCCGCGTTTGTGGCTCATTACGGGCGAACGCCTTTACCTGTTCGGCCGGGAGGAAACCCGCGACGCCTTTGCTGCGGCACCGGCCAAATATCTGCCCGGCGCGCGCAAGCGCTGGCCGGGCGTGCAGGATATCCTGGCGAAATAATGCGGGTTCAGCCGCGCGCGCTCGCGGTGCTGTCACCCCAGGCGATGAATTCCGGCACGATGAAGTCTTCCCGGTTGCCGCCGAAGCGAACCGCCTTGCCAAAGGTGTCGGTCACCTTGCCGCCTGCAGCCACCACCACGGCATGGCCCGCAGCCACATCCCATTCGCAGGTCGGCGCCAGCCGCGGATAGATGTCAGCCTGGCCCTCGGCCACGCGGCAGAATTTCAGCGCCGAGCCGAACTCCTGTCTGACAGCACCGGGGCGACTGGCGATGAAAGCCTCGGTTCGCTGGTCGCCATGGGAGCGGCTGACCGCTGCGGTCCATGCCGCGCCCGGAGCAGGCGCCGTGCGGGTCTGGATCGGTGTGACCTTGCGAATGGACAGGTCTGGCGCGAGTTCGACACGCTCGGCGCCGCGCCCGACCAGCCCGCGCCAGATCAGCCCGAGGGCAGGGGCACCGACAATACCCAGCAGCGGAGTGCCATCGACGATCAATGCAATATTGACGGTGAACTCCTGGCGGCCGGCGACAAATTCTTTGGTGCCGTCAAGCGGGTCGATGAGGAACAGTGTGCCGGCATAGGGGGGCGTGGCGAGATGGAGGCGCTCTTCGGACAGCGACGGGATTCCCGGAAACAGCCGGGCCAGTCCTTCGCCGATGACATGGTCGGCCGCGAGATCGGCTTCGGTCACGGGCGAGCCGTCCGCCTTGCCATCCACGGTCATGACAGTGCGGTTGACCTTGAGGATAGCAGCGCCGGCCTGTGCGGCGAGCTCGGTCAGCGGCGCCATCAGGGTGGCAGCCCGCGCGGCATCCATGCGAGGTCGCGAATCATCCGTCATCGACTAGCCTTCATCCCCTGCATGTCATCCCCGTTCATTTTTACACGCGCCTGTTGCACCGGTGGACTGTGCCAGCCTTGTTGTGGTCGCGCCACCATCTGCGGTGTATCTAACCGTAAAGCAAATGCTTGATTCGCCGTTCATTCTGTGTGGCCCCAGGAGCGCATTTCATGTCCGACACCCCCACGCCAGGTCCGGCCCCCGATGCCCTCGAACTCGCGGCATTGCTCTGCTCGCGCGTCTGCCACGACCTGATCAGCCCCGTGGGCGCCATCGTCAACGGGCTCGAAGTGCTCGACGACAATCCCAAGCCGGAAGACAAGGAATTCGCGCTCGATCTGATCCGGAAGAGCGCCAAGACCGCATCGGCACGCCTGCAGTTCTGCCGGCTCGCCTTCGGCGCCGCCGGTTCCGCTGGCGCGCAGATCGATCTCGGCGATGCGCAGACCATGTCGCGCGGCCATCTTGAAGATGCCAAGACCAAGATCGAATGGAATCTGCCGCGGCTTCTGCTGCCGAAGAACAAGGTCAAGCTGCTGCTCAACATGCTGGTAATCGCGCAGCAGACGATTCCGCGCGGCGGCGTGCTCAAGATCGATGGCATCGGCGAAGGTGAGCCGCAGGGTTTCAAGATCACCGCTGCAGGCCTCAACGCGCGCCTGCCGCAGGCCATCGTCGATATGCTAGCCTCGGAACAAGTTGGCAGCATCGATGCCCATGCCGTACAGCCTTACTACACGCGGCTCCTGGCGCAGGCTTGCGGCCTCAAGGTGACCTTGGTGCCCGAAGGCGACGCCATCGTCGTCACCGCGATCTGATCGCAAACTCATTCAACTCTTAATGAACTCTTTACGAGTCCGCCGTTTGGCGGGCTCGTACGTGTGCGAGCATATAGCTAAATGTCGTATTCATTGTTTTTGGGAATGCTCAACTAATATTAAACGCTTTGCGGGGAAAGTAGCCAGACTTCGAAAGGCGTAGCGAAAGTCGCGAGCCTGGAGTGTGAAGGCCTATTTTCATGGATGATCTTCTCCGCGAGTTTTTGACGGAAACCAACGAGAGCCTGGATACGGTTGACAATCAGCTGGTCCGCTTCGAACAGGACCCGAATAACGCGAAAATTCTCGATAATATTTTTCGCCTGGTTCACACCATCAAGGGCACGTGCGGATTTCTCGGACTGCCCCGTCTCGAAGCCCTGGCCCACGCCGCCGAGACATTGATGGGCAAATTCCGCGATGGAATGCCGGTCACCGGAGAAGCGGTTACGCTCATCCTGACCACGATCGATCGCATCAAGGAAATCCTCGGTCAGCTCGAAGCCACGGAAGCGGAGCCGGAAGGCGTCGACGAGGATCTGATCGGCGAACTGCATCACATGGTCGAAAAAGGCATGGAATCGATGACTGAGTCCGCACCTCCGATCGCACCGGAAGCGCCTGTCGCGGCCGAGACGGCCCCGCTGATCGTTCCGACCCTCGAGCGTGAGCTGCGTCCCGGTGAAGTCTCGCTCGAAGAGCTTGAGCGCGCCTTCCAGGAAACCGCCATCGAAGTCGCACCGCCGGCAGCTGCAGCGCCTGTCGCGCCGCCGGCTCCGGTTGCTGAAAAGCCCGCCGCGCCGAAGGCTGTCGCTCCGAAGCCCGCTGCCAAGAAGACTGCAGTCGAGGTCGACCAGCCAGAAGCCGACAAGGTCGCAAACCAGTCGATCCGCGTGAACGTCGACACGCTCGAACATCTGATGACCATGGTCTCCGAGCTGGTGCTGACCCGCAACCAGTTGCTGGAAATCAGCCGTCGTCATGAAGACACCGAATTCAAGGTGCCGCTGCAGCGCCTGTCCACCGTGACCGCCGAACTGCAGGACGGTGTCATGAAGACCCGCATGCAGCCAATCGGCAACGCCTGGCAGAAGTTGCCGCGTATCGTGCGCGATCTGGCCGGCGAACTCGGCAAGCAGATCGAACTCGAGATGCACGGCGCCGATACCGAACTCGATCGCCAGGTGCTCGACCTGATCAAGGATCCGCTCACCCACATGGTGCGCAACTCGGCGGATCACGGCCTCGAAACGCCGGCTGAGCGCGCTGCCGAAGGCAAGCCGGAGCAGGGCACGATCCGTCTGTCCGCCTATCATGAAGGCGGCCACATCCTGATCTGCATCGCCGACAACGGCCGTGGCCTCAACACCGAGCGGATCAAGGCGAAGGCGATCTCGAACGGTCTGGCCACCGAAGCCGATATCGAGAAGATGTCGGAAGCCCAGATCCACAAGTTCATCTTCGCACCGGGCTTCTCGACTGCAGCTGCAATTACCAGCGTCTCCGGCCGCGGCGTCGGCATGGACGTGGTGCGCACCAATATCGATCAGATCGGCGGCACCATCGACATCAAGTCGGTCGCCGGCGAGGGCTCCAGCGTCACCATCAAGATCCCGCTCACGCTGGCCATCGTGTCCGCGCTGATCGTCGAGGCCGGTGGTGATCGCTTCGCGATCCCGCAGCTCGCGGTCGTCGAACTGGTGCGTGCGCGCGCCAACTCCGAACATCGCATCGAGCGCATCAAGGACACCCCGGTGCTCCGTCTGCGCAACAAGTTGCTGCCGCTGATGCATCTGAAGAAGCTGCTGCAGATCGATGACGGCTCGTCGGCCGATCCGGAGAACGGCTTCATCGTCGTGACCCAGGTGGGCAACCAGACCTTCGGCATCGTCGTCGATGGCGTCTTCCACACCGAAGAAATCGTCGTCAAGCCGATGTCCACCAAGCTCCGTCACATCGGCATGTTCTCCGGCAACACCATCCTGGGCGATGGCGCGGTGATCATGATCGTCGATCCGAACGGCATCGCACAGGAGCTTGGTGCTCTGGCATCCAACGCTCACGAGATTGCCGACGAGAACGCCGCAATGCGCGCGATGAATGCAGAACAGCTGACGTCGCTGCTGGTGTTCCGCGCCGGCTCCGCACAGCCCAAGGCGGTGCCGCTCGGTCTCGTCACGCGCCTCGAAGAAGTGGGCGTTGACAAGGTCGAGCTGTCGAACGGCCGCTACATGGTCCAGTACCGCGATCAGCTGATGCCGCTGGTGCAGATGGAAGGCGTGACCGTCCGTACGTCGGGTACCCAGCCAATCCTCGTTTTCGCAGACGACGGTCGCTCGATGGGTCTCGTCGTCGACGAAATCGTCGATATCGTCGAAGAGCGGCTGCATATCGAAGTGGCCAGCGGTCGCGAGGGAATCCTCGGCTCGGCTGTCATCAAGGGTCTCGCGACCGAAGTGATCGACGTCGGTCACTTCCTGCCGATGGCTTTCGCCGATTGGTTCTCGCGTAAGGAAATGCGTGTCTCGGCGACCGCCCAATCGGTGCTGCTGGTCGACGACTCCGCGTTCTTCCGCAACATGCTCTCGCCCGTGCTCAAGGCTGCCGGCTACAAGGTACGCGTCGCTACCAACGCCCAGGAAGGTCTGTCATTCCTGCGCTCGGGTCAGGAGGTCGACGTAATCCTCACCGACATCGAAATGCCGGATATGAACGGCTTCGAATTCGCCGAGACCATCCGTGCGGATCAGAAACTCAGCCACACGCCGATTATTGCTCTCTCGGCGATGATCTCGCCGGCTGCCATCGAGCGCGGTCGTCTCGCAGGTTTCCATGATTACGTCGCCAAGTTCGATCGCCCCGGCCTGATTGCGGCGCTCAAAGAACAGACCACTGAAGTTCGCCAGGCTGCGTGAGGGAAATCGCAATGACCACCACCACCACTACGACCACCACCACCACCAAGGCTCCGAGCGCTGACGGCGCGATCACCGAATACGTAACCACCATGATCGGTGGACAACTGTTCGGCATGCCGATCTCGCGCGTGCAGGACGTGTTCATGCCTGAGCGCCTGACCCGCGTGCCGCTGTCCTCCAGCGACGTCGCCGGCGTGCTCAATCTGCGCGGTCGAATTGTGACCGCGATCGACATGCGTTCGCGCCTTGGCCTGCCGAAGAACGATGACGGCAAACCGCCGATGGCTGTGGGCGTCGATCTCCGCGGTGAATCCTACGGCTTGCTGATCGATTCGATCGGTGAAGTCCTGAAGCTCGCCGATGAGAGCCGTGAGGTGAATCCGGTCAATCTGGATCCGCGCATGGCCAAGATGGCCGATGGCGTCCATCGTCTCGATGGGCAACTGATGGTCGTACTCGACGTTGATCGCATCCTTGAAATCTCGCCTGACAAGCTGGCCGCCTAAGACCAGCACTTGGACAATTTTGTCCGCGGTGAAAATGAGGCTCACATGAAGACATGTCTGGTTGTCGATGACTCCAGTGTCATCCGTAAGGTCGCCCGTCGGATTCTCGAAGGTCTCGATTTCGAGATCACCGAGGCTGAAGACGGCGAGAAAGCGCTCGAAATCTGCAAGCAGAACCTGCCGGACGCTGTTCTGCTTGATTGGAATATGCCGGTGATGGATGGCTACGAGTTCCTGCGTAACCTGCGCCGCATGCCGGGCGGTGACGTTCCGAAGGTCGTGTTCTGTACGACGGAGAACGACGTGGCCCACATCGCGCGCGCTCTGCACGCCGGCGCGAACGAATACATCATGAAACCGTTCGACAAGGAAATCGTGTCGGCGAAGTTTCAGGAAGTCGGCCTGATCTAAGTTCTACGCCGGAATTGCGTATTCCACTTCCGGCGCCGCCTTTTTGTTTGTGCATTTGTTTTGTCAGTGCATTTGTCGCGTTGTGTTGCGTCTGGTGAGTTCATGAGTGTTGATGTGATAAGTCCTGCTGTTGTCGATTCGCGGTATGAGCCACTGCGAGTCATGGTGGTGGACGACTCCGTCGTCATTCGTGGCCTGATCTCGCGCTGGATCGAGGCCGAGCCTGATATGGCCGTCGCGGCGTCGCTTCGTACTGGTCTCGATGCCGTCAACCAGATCGAGCGCATCAATCCCGACGTTGCGATTCTCGATATTGAAATGCCGGAGCTCGATGGCATTTCGGCGCTGCCGCAGCTGCTGGCGAAGAAGCGGAATCTCATTATCATCATGGCGTCGACGCTGACCCGCCGCAACGCGGAGATCAGCTTCAAGGCGATGTCGCTCGGCGCCGCCGACTACATTCCGAAACCGGAGAGCACCCGGGAGATTTCCGCAGCCGACATCTTCAAGCACGACCTGTTGCAGAAGATCCGTCATCTTGGCGCGAAGGTTCGCCGCCTGAAGTCGGCGACGACGCCGTCGATCGTGCCAGCTCCCGCGGCGCGTGAGGCTGCACCGTCTTTCAAGTCCGTGACATCAGTCGCCGCGCAGGCGCAGCTCGTGAAGCGTCCTTTCAGCGCCACGATGCCACGCGCGCTGCTGATCGGTTCGTCCACTGGTGGTCCGCAAGCCCTGATGACGCTGGTTGCCGAAATCGGCGCCGTGATCGACAAGGTGCCTGTTCTGATCACGCAGCATATGCCGCCGACCTTTACGACCATTCTTGCCGAACATCTCGCCCGGGCCAGCAAGCGTCCGGCTCGCGAAGGTGTCGATGGCGAAATCGTCAAGGCCGGTCAGATCTACCTTGCGCCGGGCGGCAAGCATATGCGCGCCGTCAAGCAGGGTGCCAACATCGCCATCGCGCTCGATGACGGTCCGCCGGTGAATTTCTGCAAGCCTGCTGTCGATCCGCTGTTCACGTCTGCCATCGACGTCTGGCACGGCGCCATTCTCGCCGTCGTGTTGACAGGCATGGGTTCGGACGGCATGCGCGGCGGCAAGGATATCGTCGCGGCTGGCGGCAATGTCATCGCGCAGGACGAAGCATCGAGCGTGGTGTGGGGTATGCCCGGCGCTGCCGCCAATGCGGGCATCTGCTCGGCTATCCTGCCGCTCAATCAAATCGGTTCGAAAGTGGTTCGTCTTTTCTCGGGAGATCGGTCATGACACCGGCAGACTATGATTTCCTGCGCAAGTTCCTGAAGGAGCGCTCGGGTCTCGATCTGTCTGCTGACAAGCAGTATCTGGTCGAAAGCCGGCTGATGCCGCTCGCACGCAAGGCCAACCTGTCGGGCATTGAAGAGCTGGTCCAGAAGATCAAGAACGGCTCGTCCACGGTTGCGTCCGACGTGGTCGAGGCGATGACCACCAACGAGACCTTCTTCTTCCGCGACAAGGTCCCGTTCGACCATCTGCGTGACGTCGTGCTGCCGGAGATGATCCAGGCACGTGCCGCCCGCAAGAGCCTGCGGATCTGGTGTGCGGCTGCCTCCACCGGTCAGGAGCCGTATTCGATCGCGATGACCATCAAGGAAATGAGCGCCCAGCTCGCCGGATGGCGGATCGAGATCATCGGGACCGACATCTCGCAGCAGGTGCTCGAGAAGTCGAAGTCGGGCATCTACACCCAGTTCGAAGTCCAGCGCGGATTGCCGATCCAGCTGCTGGTCAAATACTTCAAGCAGACCGGCGAGATGTGGCAGATCAATCCGGAGATCCGGTCGATGATCCAGTACAAGCCGCTCAATCTGCTGCAGGACTTCTCCAGCATGGGCAAGTTCGACATCGTCTTCTGCCGCAACGTGCTGATCTATTTCGATCAGGAGATGAAGACGCAGATCTTTGGCCGCCTTGCCAAGTGCACGGAGCCTGATGGCTTCCTGGCGCTGGGCGCCGCAGAGACCGTTGTCGGTCTGACCGACACGTTCAAGCCGCATGCCGACAAGCGTGGCCTGTACCGCCCGAACGTCGTCCGTGCCGCACCGTCGATCGTGCCGAGCATGACGCCTGTGGGTCTGAAGGCCGCTGCTTCGCCGGCACGCTGAGCGCCGTCACAGGATCGCGTGCGGAATGAAGCGCGACATGTTGCCGGTGATCGGATTCTCATCCTCGCGGATTGAGAGCCCGCATGGCACCTCATCGACCAGCCAGCTGCCCAGCACCGGATACTGATCCGCAAAGTTCGGCAGCGGCATCAGCATCTGCCGGATGAAGCCTTCTTCGCCATAGGGACCGGGCTGCGCATCGATGGCGCTGCCGCCGCTCACCAGCGTGACATTGGCGCCTTCGCGCGAATAGAGCGGCTTGCGCACATAGGATGTGCCAAGCTCAGCGGCTGCAGCATCATCGTCGAAATAGGCCGGCAGCAGGTTCGGGTGGTTCGGAAACATCGCCCATAGCAGCGGCAGGATGCCCTTGTTGGACAGAATGGCTTTCCACGGTGGCTCGATCCAGCGCGTCGATGCGCCTTTCAGACGGCCGCCGAATGCCTCGCGGAACATCCACTCCCACGGATAAAGCTTGAACATCAGGTCGATCGGCTGGTCCTTGAGATCGACGAAGTGCCCGCTGTCGGCATAACCGATGTCCTTGATGTCGATCAGCGCCGGTGTGAGGCCGCCTTGCTGCGCGACATCGGCGAGATACTGCACTGTGCCGCGGTCCTCGGCATTGTCCATGGCGGCTGCGAGATGAATGGCTTTGTCGGCGCCGATCTTGCGCCAGGCCTCGATGAGCCGCTCATGCAGCGAGTTGTATTGATCGGCCCGCTTCGGGATGATCTGGCGTTCGATCGCCTGTTCGAGCCAGGTCCATTGAAACACCGCGGCCTCGAACAGTGAGGTTGGCGTGTCCGCATTGTATTCGAGCAGCTTTGCCGGACCTTTGCCGTCGAACTGGAAATCGAAACGGCCATAGAGGCTCGGATCGTTGCGCTGCCAGCTTGCGGCGATGAAGGTCCAGTAGGCCTGCGGGATCTTCAGCAGCCGCAGATAGCGCTCATCCTTGACCGCACGGCTCACCAGCTCGCGGCACATCGCGTTGAGTTCGGCGGTCGGGGCCTCGATCTGACGCTCGATCTCATCCAGCGTGAAAGCGTAGTAGGCGCGCTCGTCCCAATAGCGATCGCCGGCCTCGGTATGAAATACGAAGCCCGTCGCGGCCGCTGTGGCCTGCCAATCCTCGCGCTCGGAACATGCGATGCGTTGCATGAGAAACTAGCCGCCGCCGGAGAAATGCGAGGCGAAGGAGCCGAAGCCACCATGGGTGACGTGGCTGCCGCTGGATGACGAGCCGTCATATCCGCCGCTGGATGACGATCCGGTGCTGGCGAAGTTGCTGCGTCCGGAGGAACTGCTGCTGCCCCCTGAATAGCCATGGCCGCCGGAGGATGACGACGAACTGCGCTGCTGACACTCTTGCTGTTGCCCCGCGATGGCAGCGCGGTTCGGGTCGCAATGTTCGCTCGGCATCAGCGCATAGGCGCCGCCGCCCAGGGCCATGGTGCCCATGAGCAGGAGCGCCACATGGTTGGAGCGTTTGCGCGACGGGGCTTCCTCATGCATCGGCTGCACGGGCTGGCGCTTGCCGAAGTTCTTTGCGGGCCTGCTGGTCATGGCGAATACACCATGGAGGCAGCGTTCAGCACGCCGGCAGCAAGGGAGGCGAGGCCGAGCCAGAGGGCCGGGGCCATCTCGCCATTGGCTATGCGATCCGACAATTTCGGCACCGGAATGCGGAGAATGAAATAGACGGCGATCTGCACGATCAGCGCGATGATCGCCCAGATCAGGCAGTCGACCACATTGGCGGAGTGGACGATGGCGCTGGCCACCGGCAGCACAAAGCCGAGCAGGCTGAGCCCGAGCGCGATCGCAGCTGGCGCGCAATCCTTGCGGATCAGTGCGAACTCGTCATGTGCGGTGACGCGCAGATAGACGAAGAGATACAGCATCACGGCGACGATGCCGGTGCAGAAATAGACCAGAAAGGCCGGCAGCCCGACCAGAGATTGCAGAACCATTCCGCCCCCGAAATGTGCGCCAAACATGATCGCTTGGTATTCGCCTATGGCATTCGTCGCTGTAAGCAAAGGGTGGGTTCATCCACGCAAACAAAAACCCCGCCTTTCGGCGGGGTTTCGTGAGAACTTTCGGGGAGTGACGCTTAAGCCGGCTTGAAACTCAGGCCGGGATGCGGATCTCTTCTTCGTGCGGCTCGCGGAGCACATAGCCACGGCCCCAGACGGTTTCGATGAAGTTGCGGCCTTCGGAAGCATTCGCCAGCTTCTTGCGCAGCTTGCAGATGAAAACGTCGATGATCTTCAGTTCGGGCTCGTCCATGCCACCGTAGAGGTGGTTGAGGAACATTTCCTTGGTGAGGGTCGTACCCTTGCGGAGCGAGAGCAGCTCCAGCATCTGGTATTCCTTGCCCGTCAGATGGACGCGCTGACCGCCGACTTCCACCGTCTTGGTATCGAGATTGACCACCAGGTCACCGGTCTGGATGACCGACTGGGCGTGGCCCTTGGAGCGGCGCACGATCGCATGAATGCGGGCAACCAGCTCGTCCTTGTGGAAGGGCTTGGTCATGTAGTCGTCGGCGCCGACGCCGAGACCCTTGACCTTGTCCTCGATGCCGGCGAGGCCCGAGAGAATGAGGATCGGGGTCTTGATCTTGGACACCCGCAGCTGCTTGAGCACATCGTAACCGGACATGTCCGGCAGATTGAGATCGAGCAGGATAATATCGTAGTCGTAGAGCTTGCCGAGATCGACGCCCTCTTCTCCGAGATCCGTCGTATAGACGTTGAAACTCTCGGATTTGAGCATCAGCTCAATCGACTGCGCAACGGCGCTATCATCTTCAATTAGCAAAACGCGCATGCCAGTCCCCTTTAGTCGCCGCTCCGGGCGTCAGGTCGGCCGCCATACTTGCGGCACCAAAAAACGCCTACGAACAACTGATTCGGATCCTGACTGGATATGGTTAACAAAACCTGATTCTTCAGCGCAAGCTCTAATCGTGCAATTTTTGTCGAATCGCCATAAGATGTTGCAGCAAAGACTCTTTTTGTACCCGTACCCGCTCAAGCTCCACATTAAGAGCCGGACCTAACCGACTCCATCGACTCGCCCCTTCATTCTGATGGCGCGAATGCTCTCAGTCATCCAAGACAGTGACGTAATGATTAACGATGCGGGTAAACACGGGGTTAAGGCCGAGCCGGCAATGAAGCGAAACTTAAGGGTTTTGCAATGAAAGCCCTTGCGGAACAGATTACTGACCTCGATGGCGTCAATATTTACGGCCGGGTGGTCGGTGTTCGCGGGTTAATGGTTGAGGTGGCCGGGCCGATCCACGCGATGTCGGTCGGTGCCCGCATTACCATCGAGACCGGCACAAGCCGTTCCATCCCTGCCGAGGTGATTGGTTTCAGTGGCGACAACGCCGTGGTGATGCCCTTTGCCGGACTGGAAGGCGTACGTCGCGGCTGCCGGGCGGTGATCGCCAATGCCGCCAGCCAGGTGCGGCCCTCGATCGCCTGGCTCGGCCGCGTCGTGAATGCGATGGGCGAGCCGATCGACGGCAAGGGGCCGTTGCTGCAGGGTCCGGCACCGATGCCGTATCGCGCGTCTCCGCCGCCCGCCCATTCTCGCAAACGCGTCGGCGCGCCGCTCGATCTCGGGGTGCGCTCGCTCAATACCTTCCTGACCTGCTGCCGCGGCCAACGCATGGGCATCTTTGCGGGCTCCGGCGTCGGCAAGTCGGTCTTGTTGTCGATGCTGGCACGCAATGTCGATGCCGACGTGTCCGTCATCGGCCTGATCGGCGAACGTGGTCGTGAGGTGCAGGAGTTCTTGCAGGAGGACTTGGGCGAAGAAGGTCTCGCACGCGCTGTGGTCGTAGTCGCGACCTCGGACGAGCCTGCACTGATGCGGCGCCAGGCGGCCTATCTGACGCTGTCGATCTCGGAGTTCTTCCGCGATGAGGGCAAGGACGTCATGTGCATGATGGACTCCGTCACGCGTTTCGCCATGGCGCAGCGTGAGATCGGCCTGTCCGTCGGCGAGCCGCCGACCGCTAAAGGCTATACGCCGACGGTGTTCACCGAACTGCCGAAGCTGCTGGAGCGGGCAGGGCCGGGCACTGATGAAGGCTCCATCACGGGCATCTTCACGGTGCTGGTCGACGGCGACGATCACAACGAACCCGTTGCTGACGCCGTGCGCGGCATTCTCGATGGCCATATCGTGATGCAACGCGGTATCGCCGAGCGTGGCCGCTATCCTGCTATCAATATCCTGAAGTCGGTGTCGCGAACCATGCCGCGGTCCTGCGATCCAGCCTATTTACCGACGATCACGCGAGCCCGGCAGATCATGGCGACCTATTCGGATATGGAAGAGCTGATCCGGCTGGGCGCCTATCGCGCCGGTTCCAGTCCGGAAGTGGACGAGGCGATCCGGCTCCATGAGCCGCTTGAGGCATTCCTGCGGCAACGCAAGGACGAAGTCTGCGGACTGGCCCAAGGCTATCAGCAACTGCAACAAATCGTTGGTGGTTTGGAAACGGAACGCTAACTTTGTCAGGCCATCATGACCCTCAGAGAAGAATTTCGGCCGGTCAGCCCCTTGCGGTTGTCCGGTTGTGTCCCGCGTTGAGACTGGGACTTCTGGGGAGTATGAGTCGATGAAGTCACGTGACACCCTGATCCGCCTGAAGAAGTTCCAGGTCGATGAGAAGCGCCGCCGGGTCAATCAGATCGAAGGCATGATCGCGGATTTCCAGCGCATGTCGGTCGATCTCGAGCGCGAGATCCAGACCGAGCAGGATCGCGCCGGTATTCAGGATCCCACCCACTTTGCCTATCCGACCTACGCCAAGGCCGCGATCCAGCGTCGCGAGAATCTAACGCGCTCGGCCGATGAGCTGCGCGTGCAGCTCGAAGACGCGAAGGCATTGCTGAGTGAAGCTTTCGAAGAACTCAAGAAGGTCGAACTGCTCGATGAGCGCGACCAGGCCCGTGCACGCGACGAAGAGAACGCACGCGAACAGGCCGACCTCGACAGCATTGGCCTGATGCGTGCCCGCATCGGCGCAGTGGCCTGATCCGCAGAAGCGGCGAGCCAACGAGCCTCAAAGATTGAAGTCATCAAGCCCGGGCCGCGAGGTCCGGGTTTGCTGTTTGTGGTCTATCCACAGCATAAACAGCGACATGGCCCGCTTGCTATAATCTATGTTACGACAGGGAATACCGCCGGGCGGCACCTCCGTAAGGCGAAAGGTATATTGAGGTTGGGGAGACGTAATGCTGACGCCGGCTGAACTGGTCTGGCTTCTTGCCGCAGTTGCCAAAGGGGATGAAGCCGCCTTCGAGCGACTCTATGCAGCGACGCGCGCGAAACTCTTTGGCGTCGTGATCCGTATCTTGCGCAGACAGGATCTCGCCGAGGAAGTCATCCAGGAGGCCTATGTCAAGATCTGGAACAGCGCCGGGCAATTCAATCCCGGTGTTGCCTCGCCGATCACGTGGATGGCGTCGATCGCTCGTAACCGGGCTATTGATGTCGTTCGCAAGAGAAGCGAAACGTCTATCGAGGAAGAGCCGGCTGCAATGGAAGTGGCAGCCGATACACCTGACCCGCTCGCGCGACAGGAAATGACCGAAGAATTGAAGCGCTTGTTGGAGTGCGTGGGCCGGCTTGAGCCGGACCGGCAGAAACTGGTGCTGCTTGCTTACTACAATGGTTGGAGCCGCGAACAACTCGCGACGAAGTTCGAAGCGCCGGTCAATACAGTAAAGACGTGGCTGCGCCGCAGTATGATGGACATCCGGGAGTGTCTGGGACTGACATGATGGCCTATAGCGAAGACCATATCGCGCTTGCCGCGGAATATGCGCTTGGCACGCTCAGTGCCGAAGAGCGCGTGCAGGTCGAGACCATGATGTCCGTTGACAAGGATTTTGCCGCTGTGGTCGAGGCGTGGGAGCGCAAGCTCGGCGTTTTGAATCAGATGGTCGGCCTTGTCGAGCCGCGTCCTGAAGTCTGGGAGAAAATCCGCGTTGCGATCGGTCTGGCCGGTACGCAAGAAGCGATCGTGCATCCGGAAGCGCCGCAGCCGGTCGCTGCAGCGGCGGTCGTTGCTGAGCAGCCTGCGATCGATCGCTCGACGCTCGATCGTTCGAACGTGATTGATTTCTCGGTCCAGGCAAAACGCTGGCGCGGTGTGGCCACCGGCATGACCGCGGTTGCCGCCATGCTTGTTGCGCTGATTGCCGTGCAGGCCTATCGCCCCGAATTGCTGCCGGCAGGTTTACGCCCGAAGGCAGCGCAGCAGGTGGTGCAGGCGCCAGCGCCGGTCGCGCCGCCCGCAGCAGCTCAGTCGCAATACGTCGCCTTGCTGCAGACCGACGCTGCGTCACCCGCATTCATCCTCACTGTCGATGCGGCGACCAAAAACTTTACAGTGCGCAAGGTTGGCGCCGAACCGCAGGCCGGCAAAAGCTACGAGCTCTGGATTGTGTCCGACAAGCTGCAACGCCCGCGTTCGCTCGGCGTGATCGGCAGCAACGACTTCACATCGCGCGCTGCACTCGCTGCCTATGATCCCGATGTCGTCAATCAGGCCACCTATGCCGTGACCATCGAGCCGGAAGGCGGTTCGCCGACCGGTGCAGCCACCGGCCCGATCGTGTTCACCGGCAAGCTGATCGAAACGGTGCCGCCGGCACGGTGATCGTTAGGCTCTCTTGTCATCTGGCATTGGTCCTATGTTCGTCATTCCGGGGTGCATGAAAGCGGCAAAGCCGCTGTAATGCGAACCTCTCAATTGTCATTCCGGGACGCGCTCTTGCGCGGGCCCGGAATCCATAAACTCCACGTCAGCCGGAAAGCACCGGATACAAATCCATCCAGTTTGGATTTTGCTCTTCGATCAATCGGATCTTCCAGTCGCGGCGCCATTTCTTGAGTTCTTTCTCACGCGCAATGGCCGACAGGACGTCATCGTAGACCTCAAACCAAACGAGCTTGTCGACGTCATAACGTCGCGTGAAGCCGTCAACCTCCTTGCTACGATGCTCGTAGACTCGCCGTATAAGGTCGTTCGTCACGCTGATGTATAGCGTGCCGTATTTTCGGCTGGCCAGCAGATAGACGTAATACGTCATTGCGATCACCGTGATTATCGGTGTTGGACTTCGGTGAGGAAAGTGTAGTTCGCGCAAAGCTAGGTGCAACGCGATTTTGAGCTCACTGGCTGTCATTCCGGGACGCGCCCGACAGGCGTAGCCGGCTGGGGGCAGGTCCGGAATCCATACGCGCGATCGTGGTTATGGATTCCGGGCTCGCGCAAGAGCGCGCCCCGGAATGACAATCGAGAGAATAGGGCTTAAACATTTTTTCCTATTGTTCTTGACAATATCCCCAACAGGATTATCCTCCGCTCATCCGGTTCGCGAGGGGCGCTTCATGAGGCGTCTTGAAGTGGAACAGGGATGCGGCGCCTGCGGGTGTGGGGTGACGTACCCCACGCACTCGGGAGGCCTTGGGTCACCGTCCGGCCCCACTACGGGGTCTGCCACTCATGCTGGCTGGACGTGGCATTGGTGAACGGCGGGAAACCGTCGGGATCAGCGGAGTGCGGAGCTCTGCGCCTTTGCCCGGAA
>NZ_JABMCJ010000066.1 GCF_013359755.1 Tardiphaga robiniae
ACTTACCGCAGCAAAAATAAAGGGAAAGATAAGCGCTCAATAAACCTGTCTGTTTTCCTTAATTCTCTGCTGGCTGATAATCATCACCTGCAGGTTGGCTCCAATTATTTGTATATTCATAAAATCGATGGAAAAACTTTTCTCTTTACCAAAACAAATGACAAGAGTCTGGTTCAGAAGATAAATCGCTCTAAAGCTTCAGTTGAAGATATTAAGAACAGCCTCGCAGATGACGAATCATTGGGATTCCCATCTTTTTTGTTTGTTGAAGGCGACACCATTGGTTTTGCCAGAACTGTTTTCGGGCCGACCACATCCGATCTGACAGATTTTTTAATCGGGAAAGGAATGTCATTAAGCAGTGGAGAGCGCGTTCAGATAGAGCCACTGATGAGGGGAACCACCAAAGACGATGTTATGCATATG
>NZ_JABMCJ010000067.1 GCF_013359755.1 Tardiphaga robiniae
GCCTTGGGACTTTAATTCGCGATCGGAGCGTTCGTCGAGGCAAAGTGCAAGCAACCGAAAAAACACCGCAGGCGGAACGTCGGGCACTTGCTCGGCGCCTCCGAAAGTCCTGATGCACACTAACCCTGCGGAAGACCGCATCGCATCAGGCCCAAGGGTGCAACGGGCACCCGGCGTTCCGCACGCCCTCTCACAGGGGGCAGGGAATGCAAAAGACGACGGCGCCCCCGCGCCGCAAACAATGGGGGCGATGACGCATGTCTGAAGAGCAGTGGCTGTTTGACAGTTGAATCTGCGATGAGGCCGTAGGATGGGTAGAGCGCAGGCGCATCTTGCGCCGGAGCGAAACCCATCACCAACATCAACATACGGTGGTGATGATGGGTTTCGCGAAGACGCTCTACCCATCCTACATTTCTACGGCGGTCGCCTAATTCAGCACGCGCTTCCCGTCCGGTCCGTCCAGCGAAAACAGCGGCACGTCGATCTCGAACGGCTCGCCGGTATCGGTCACCATCTGATAGGTGCCTTCCATGAAGCCGGACGTCGTCGGCAGCGGCACGCGCGATGTGTATTCGAAGCGTTCGCCGGGGCCGAGCACGGGCTGCTCGCCGACGACGCCTTCGCCGCGCACTTCCTGCATGCGGCCGGATGCATCGGTGATGATCCAGTGCCGGGTCTTCAACTGCACGGTCTCTTTGCCAGCATTGGTGATGACGACCGTATAGGACCAGAAGAACTGTCGCTTCTCCTGCGACGAGCTTTCAGGCATGAAATTCGGTTCGACGGTGACTTCGATCTGTCGTGTGATGGCGCGGTACATGGCGGTGTCATCGTTCAAAATGCGTCGCAAGCATAGCGAAAAACACGTTACCGGCCAAATCCAGGGAAAATCGGCGTGGAGTGCTGCGCGGAACGGCGGCAACCCATCGCGGTTTCAACATAGTTACCGCATAATCGATCCCTGATTTGGCTATGACGTGACGGATCGCCCCATGCAGATGGCCTGCGTGGTGTGGGGCGGTCGATTTTCATCATGCGACGATTTCCGTTGAGCGGTGCTGAATGACCTCTGTTGCCGACCCGATTGCCGGCCATCCCCACGCAGATGCGTCCTCCCACGTGTCCGCGTCGCGCGCCTCGACGCGTGCCGATGCCGTGTTGTTTCCCGTCGCAGGCACCGAACGCGAATTGCGCCTCGATCTGTTTCGCGGGCTGGCGCTGTGGCTGATCTTCATCGATCACCTGCCGCCGAATATCCTGACCTGGCTGACGATCCGTAATTACGGTTTCAGCGACGCTACCGAGATCTTCATCTTCATCTCCGGCTATACCGCCGCTTTCGTCTATGGCCGCGCGATGCAGGAGCAGGGCACGCTGGTTGCCAGCGCGCGCATCTTCAAGCGGGTCTGGCAGATCTATGTCGCCCACGTCTTCCTGTTCACGATCTTCCTCGCGGAAATTTCCTATGTTGCGACGCGGTTCGAGAACCCGCTTTATTCCGAGGAAATGGGGATTCTCGATTTTCTCAAACAGCCTGACGTGACCATCGTTCAGGCGCTGTTGCTGAAATTTCGCCCGGTGAACATGGACGTGTTGCCGCTCTATATCGTCCTCATGCTGTTCCTGCCGCCGATCCTCTGGCTGATGCGCCGCCGCGCCGATCTCACGCTGGCGCTGTCGGTCGGTCTTTATGCGCTGACCTGGGAATTCGACCTGCATCTGACCGCCTACCCGAACGGCGTCTGGGCCTTCAATCCGTTCGCCTGGCAGTTGCTGTTCGTGTTCGGTGCCTGGTGCGCGCTGGGCGGCGCCGTCAGGATGTCGCGGATACTGTCATCCAACGTCACGCTGTGGCTCTGCGTGGCCTATCTTCTGGCGGCGTTCTGGGTGACGCTGACCTGGTACATTCCGCAGATCCATCATCTGCTGCCGAAGGTCATCGAGCAGTGGATGTATCCCATCAACAAGACCGATCTCGACGTGCTGCGCTTCGCCCACTTCCTGGCGCTGGCGGCGCTCACAGTCCGTTTCCTGCCCAAGGACTGGCCGGGGCTGAAATCGGTCTGGCTGCGGCCGATGGTGCTGTGCGGCCAGCATTCGCTCGAAATCTTCTGTATCGGGGTGTTCCTGGCCTTTGCCGGCCATTTCGTGCTGGCCGAGGTCGCCGGCGGGGCCGGCATGCATGCCCTGATCAGCTTCCTCGGCATAGTTGTTATGTCAACCGCCGCCTGGGTGTTTTCGTGGTACAAGGGCGTCACTGTCAAAGGCGGATCCCGCGCCAAACGATCCGACGCGGATCTCGCAGGAGGGGAAGCATGAAGGCCGTTCTGCGGCTCACGATGCTGGCTGGCCTGCTGGTGGCGGCTCCTGTCCGGGCTGAACCGCCCGCGCATACCTGTGAGGTTCCCGCCTACCTCCTGACCTCCGAAAGCACCCTGCCCAAGGTCGAGGCTGCGGCCAAACCGGGTGGAAAACTCGATATTCTGGTCGTTGGCAGCCGATCCTCGGTGATCGGGGTCTCAGACCACTCCGCAGCCTATCCGAACCGCCTGCAGGCCTATCTGAAGGAGAAGCTACCGGGCGTCGAGGTGAACGTGGCACTGGAGCTGCAGGTCAAGAAGACCGCCGAGGAAATGGCCCCGACCCTGGAACAGCTGGTGACGGACAAGAAGCCGAACCTGGTGATCTGGCAGACCGGAACCGTGGATGCCATGAAGCAGGCCGACGCCGACGACTTCCGGAACGCCCTGGATGAGGGCGTTGCCGCCATGCAAAAGGCCGGAACTGACGTCATTTTAATGAATCTGCAGTACAGTCCGCGCACGGAGACGATGATTTCCGGCTCCGCCTACCTAGATAATATGCGTGTGGTGGCGCAGCAGCACGACGTCCCGCTGTTCGACCGTTTCGCCATCATGCGGCACTGGAATGAGAGCGGTGATTTTGACCTGTTCAGCGCGTCGCCCGGCATGGAGCTGGCGAAGCGGGTGCATGATTGTCTTGGCCGGGCGCTTTCGACCTTTGTCGTCGATGCGGCCAAGATCAAAGCAGCGGATTTGAGGATTCAGCGTTAATGAGTTTCGTCGGCCATTTGTCTCGCTTTGCTGTCGTCGCTGCCTTTGCTGCTTCCACGACCTTCGCGCTCCCGATCTCATCGTCCGTCGCTCACGCGGAAGCGGCGCAGGCCGCCCCGGCTGACAGCAAGGGCGCCGACCAGGGCGTTGCGGCGAATGATCCCGCGGACGCCGCGAAGAGGGGCGTCGCTGCGAAAGCCATCGACAGGGTCAAGGAAGTCGCAAAGACCGCGACCGATATCTTGAGCCGCGTCCCCTGCCGTACACCGAAAGGCGGCATGAAGGCGATGGGCGCGCTGCCGCATGTGGCCAGCAAGCTCGTGGCCGGCAAGCCCGTGGTCATCGTTGCGTTCGGCTCGTCCTCTACCGAAGGCTACGGTTCGACGGCGCCCGAATTCACCTATCCGAACCGCCTTGCAGCGCAGCTGCATCGTGCTTACCCGTCGGCCAACATCACCGTGCTCAACCGCGGCAAGGGCGGCGAAGATGCGCCGGAAATGATGGCGCGGCTGCAGAGCGAAGTGATCAATTCGAAGCCTGATCTCGTGATCTGGCAGGTCGGCACCAATGCGGTGCTGCGCAATCTCGATCCCGGCGAAACCGGCAAGATGGTGGAAGACGGCGTCGCCCGCATTCAGGCAGCCGGCGCCGATCTGGTGCTGGTCGATCCGCAATATTCGCCGCTGGTGAATACGCGGCCGGAAGGCACCAGCAAGATGGTTTCGCTGCTGCACAAGGTGGCCGAACTGCGCAAGGTCGGCATCTTCCCGCGCTTCGAAGTGATGAAGGAATGGCACGAAGGCCAGCAGATGTCGTTCGACAGCTTCGTCATTGCCGACGGCCTGCATATGAACGACTGGGGCTATGCCTGCTTCGCGCAGTTGCTTGGCGACAACATCATCAAGTCGGTCGGCCAGGTGAAGCTCGGCATCAACGAGCCGCAGATTCAGCAGGCGCAGAAGCCGCTGTAAGTTCGAAGAGGGGCGAATGCCTCTCAGCCGTCATTGCGAGCCCGCGAAATTCGCCTTCGGCGATTTTCGCTGAGCGAAGCAATCCAGTCTTGCTTGAAAGAAAGTCTGGATTGCTTCGTCGCAAGTGCTCCTCGCAATGACGATGGAGAGATTGGCTACGCCTTCGCCAATGCCGCTTCGAGATCCTCGATCAGATCGTCACGATGCTCGAGGCCGGCCGAGAAGCGGATGAAGCCTTCCGTGATCCCGAGTTCGAGCCGCGCTTCCAGCGGCAGGCGCTGATGCGTCGTTGTCGCCGGATGCGTGACCAGGCTCTTGGCGTCGCCGAGATTGTTGGAGATGCGGGCGACTTTCAGCTCGTTGAGGACGCGGAATGCAGCTGCCTTGCCGCCCTTCACCTCGAAGCCGATCAGCGTCGATCCCGCACGCATCTGCTTCTTCACCGTTGCTGCCTGCGGATGATCCTCGCGGCCCGGATAGATCAGCCGCGAGATCTTCGGATGCTGCGCCAGCACGTCGGCGATCGCCGCGGCAGTCTGCGTCTGCCGTTCGACACGGATCGCCAGCGTCTCCAGTCCCTTCACCAGCGTCCACGCATTGAACGGCGAGATCGAGGGGCCGGTCTGGCGCAGATAGTTGTGAATATGCTCGTCGATGAACTCCTTCGACGACAGGATGATGCCGCCGAGGCAGCGACCCTGTCCGTCGATATGCTTGGTCGCCGAATACACGACGACATCTGCACCGAGCGCCAGCGGGCTCTGCCAGAGCGGCGTCGCGAATACGTTATCGACAATCAGTCGCGCACCGCCGGCATGGGCGATGTCAGCGATGGCTGATATGTCGAGCACGTCGAGCGTCGGATTGGTCGGGCTTTCGAGAAACAGCGACTTGGTGTTCGGGCGCATCGCCTTCTGCCACTGGTCGAGGTCGAGTCCATCGACAAGCGTGAATTCGATGCCGTAGCGCGGCAGCAGCTCTTCGATGACGTAGCGACAGGAGCCGAACAGCGCCTTGGCGGCGACGACGTGATCGCCCATGCGCAGCGGCGCGAGAATGGCGGTGGTCACGGCGGCCATGCCGGTGGCCGTCGAGCGTGCAGCCTCCGCACCTTCGAGGTCGATCATGCGGCTCTCGAACATCGACGTATTCGGATTCGAAAAGCGCGAATAGATGAAACCGGGATCTTCGCCCTTGAACCGCGCCTCGCAGGCTTCTGCGGTCTCGTAGATGAAGCCCTGCGTGAGGAAGAGGGCTTCGGACGTCTCGTTGAATTGCGAGCGCAGCGCGCCGGAATGAACGAGCCGGGTTTCGGGGCGATAGGACTTCGTAGACATGTGACCTCCAACGTACCCGCGTAACACGGGCACAAAAAAAACCGGCCTGGACGGACGTCCTCAGGCCGGGATCGCATGCTGGAAGGACATGTGTCCCCGGCCTGTTTAGCGACTTATTTTACGTGGCTGCAAGCCGGCCGGCTCAAATCACCACGGGATAACGATGTGCATATTCCCGCTTGCCCTTTTCGTCAAGGCGGGGCTGAGATAACCGGTAAAGTCGCTATTTTTCAGTGTATTCTCGCTGAAGGACGACCGAAGGACGAGACCTGTGCCGTTTACGCTTGCCCCCGATGCCGATGGAATTCTGCCCGACCGCATGATTGCGGCGATGGCCGATGCCGGCCTGATCCTGCCGGAATATCCCTTCGTCGAGAGCCAGATTCAGCCCGCCAGCCTGGATCTGCGGCTCGGCTCCATCGCCTATCGCGTGCGCGCCAGCTTCCTGCCGGGGCCGAATTCGACGGTCGCCGAGCGCATCGATGAGCTGAAGCTGCACGAGATCGACCTGTCCGACGGTGCGGTGCTCGAAACCAACTGCGTCTACATCGTGCCGCTGATCGAGAGCCTGGCGCTGCCGCCGAACATCTTCGCCGCCGCCAATCCGAAGAGCTCCACGGGGCGCCTCGACGTGTTCACGCGGGTGATTGCTGATGGCACCAGACGGTTCGATGTGATCGGTGCGGGCTATCACGGGCCGCTTTATGCCGAAATCAGCCCGAAGACATTTCCAGTCCTGCTGCGCGAAGGCTCGCGCCTGTCGCAGGTCCGTTTCCGCGTCGGCGATGCGGTGCTCGACACCGAGGCGCTGGAAGAACTCCACGCGCAGGAGCCGCTGGTCGACAGCGACACTGCCGACCTCAACAATGGCCTCGCGCTGTCTGTCGATCTCTCCGGCGAGAATGCCTCGGGCTTCGTCGGCTACCGCGCCAAGCGTCATACCGGCGTGGTCGATATCGATCGTCGCGGTGGCTACAGCGTCAATGAATTCTGGGAACCGATCTCGGCGCGCAAGGACGGCACGCTGATCCTCGATCCCGGCGAGTTCTACATCCTCGCGTCCAAGGAAGCCGTGCAGGTGCCGCCGGATTACGCCGCCGAAATGGTGCCGTTCGATCCGCTGGTCGGCGAATTCCGCGTCCACTATGCCGGCTTCTTCGATCCCGGCTTCGGTCATGACGGCGCTGGCGGCAAAGGCTCGCGCGCCGTGCTGGAAGTGCGCTCGCGCGAAGTGCCGTTCATTCTCGAACATGGCCAGATCGTCGGCCGTCTCGTCTATGAGCGCATGCTGGATCGTCCGGATGCCCTCTACGGCCAGCGTATCGGCTCGAATTATCAGGGCCAGAGCCTGAAGCTGTCGAAGCACTTCAAGGTCTGATCGCTCACCGCTGGTCATCGTAGCCGAGAAAGAAAAAAGGCCCGCATCGCTGCGGGCCTAAGTTTTTTCTGGAGACGAAGTAGACGATAGATCGTCAGGCTTACTGAACGAAGCCTGCGCCGAAGTTGCCCAGATTGAAGCGATAGTTCAGGCCGGCCTTGATCGTGTGCTCGTCGTTCTTGAAACCACCAACGGCGAGGGTCGGCGTGATGAAGTTGACGTTGCCGAAGTCGTAATACTGGTACTCGACCTTGCCCGACCAGTTCTGGGTGAACAGGTATTCGAGACCGCCACCAACCGTGTAGCCATCGCGGCCACCATCGCCGGCAAAGCCGTTGGTGAAGCGAGAGTCAGCCCAGGCGTAACCACCCTTCACGTAGAGCAGTGCTGGACCCCAGGTGTAACCGACACGACCGGTGACCGAACCGAGGCCGCGATTGTCGAAGTTGCTGCTGGTGGACAGGAAGCTGTAATTGGCTTCAAGACCGAACACCCAGTTCGGGGCGAACTGGTAGTCGTAACCACCCTGCACACCGCCCATGAACGTGCCGTCGTTGCTGCCGCCGAGCAGGTTGTTGTCGTTGCCCGGGAACGCGCCGCCGATGTGACCGCCGATGTAGAAACCGGTCCAGTTGTAGATCGGAGCAGCCGGAGCATAGGCCGGAGCCTTGGTGTAAGGGCGCGCAGCCAGGTCAGCAGCGGACGCCGGAGCGGCCAAAGCGACGAGGGCCAGAGCAGCGGTAGACAGTAGAAGCTTCTTCATCAGGTGTTCCTTCTCAATCCCGACGGGGGATGACGAAAGGCAACCTAGACTATTGCGCAGTGATTGCTGTCACACGCGTGCAACAGCGCCTCAAACGAAAAAGGCAGCTTTGGCGACCACGTCGCGCTTAAGACACAGCATTGCCCAAATTGATTCAGGAACTTTTCACGATGTGCGATTTTGCGTCAATCACGTTCGGATTGAAGCGCTGGAACACGACAACCGCTGATCAGCCGCGGTAACGCAACGCTTCAACCAGCGCCGCGAATGCGGATGTCGGTTGTCGGCGGCTCGGATAATAAAGGTGATAGCCCGAGAACGGTTGGCACCAATCGTCCAGCACTTGAACAAGCCGGCCTGAGGCAATGTGCTCGCGCACGCGATCCTCCGGCAAATAGGCCAGCCCCAGTCCGTTCAACACCGCCTTGTGGCGCAGCGACATGTTGTTGAACACGATCTGGCCATCGACACGCACTTTCAAGGCGCGCCCGCGCTTCTCGAACTCCCATGCATAGAGGCCGCCCATGGTCGGCAGGCGGATATTGATGCAGTCATGCGCGGTGAGGTCTTGCGGGCGTTTTGGCAGCGGTCGTTTGGCGAAATACGACGGTGCGCCGACCACGACCATGCGAAAGTCCGGTCCGATGCGGACGGCAATCATGTCTTTCGCGACCTGTTCTCCCAGGCGAACACCGGCGTCGTAGCGTTCCGCGACGATATCGATGAGGCCGTAATCGACGACGAGTTCGGCCTTGATGTCGGGATAGCGCGGCAGCAGCTTGGCAAGCGCAGGCCAGATGATCGTTTCGGCGGAATGCTCACCTGTTGTGATGCGGATGGTGCCGGCAGGCTTCTCGCGCAGCTCCGTGACGGCCGTGAGTTCGGCGTCGATCTCTTCCAGCTTCGGGCCGATCGTCCGGATCAGGCGTTCGCCAGCCTCGGTCGGCGCGACGCTGCGAGTCGTTCGGGTCAATAGCCGCAGTCCGAGCCGTTCTTCGAGACCGCGGATGGTGTGGCTGAGCGCGGATTGAGAGACGCCGAGTTTGGCGGCCGCGCGCGTAAAGCTCGCCTCTTTCGCGACGGCAAAGAAGGCGAGGAGGTCGTCGATTGTCTGGCGGGCCATTCATGAATCCGGCTGATAAGTGCGTGCAGATTATATCATCTAGTCTCATGGGCGCACGATCTCCAGATGTCGCAGGTCGGCGGCAACATCCCACCAGCGCGGGAGCCGCTCATTGGCCGGATGGCACAGGAGATTTGACATGAAGACACGCAAACTCGGACGCAATGGACTGGAAGTCTCGGCCATCGGTCTCGGCTGTATGGGCATGAGCTTCGGCTACGGGCCTCCGGCCGACACAACGGAAATGACCGCGCTGATCCGCGCAGCCGTCGAACGCGGTGTTACTTTCTTCGATACCGCCGAAGTCTATGGCCCGTTCACCAATGAAGAACTCGTCGGTGCAGCGCTCGCGCCGGTTCGCGATCAGGTCGTCATCGCCACCAAATTCGGCTTCAGGCTCGATCCCGTGACCGGTCAGCAGGTCGGTCTCGACAGCCGACCCGCGCATATTCGCGAGGTCGCTGAAGCATCGCTCAAGCGGTTGAAGATCGATGCCATCGATCTGTTCTACCAGCATCGCGTCGATCCTGACGTGCCGATCGAGGATGTGGCTGGTGCGGTAAAGGACCTGATCCGCGAAGGCAAGGTCAAGCATTTCGGCCTGTCCGAGCCGGGCGTGACGACAATTCGCCGTGCCCATGCCGTGCAGCCGATTACTGCGATCCAGAGCGAGTATTCGTTATGGACGCGCAGTCCCGAAAAGGTAGTGCTGCCGACGCTCGAAGAACTCGGGATCGGCTTCGTCCCCTACAGCCCGCTCGGCAAGGGCTTCCTCACGGGCGCCATGAATGAGAGCACGACGCTCGACAGCGGCGACTTCCGCAATATCCTCCCGCGCTTCACGCCAGAAGCGCGCAAGGCCAACCAGGCGCTGGTCGATCTGCTCGCCGAGATCGCCGGACGCAAGCAGGCGACGCCGGCGCAGATCGCGCTGGCATGGCTGCTGGCTCAGAAGCCGTGGATCGTGCCGATCCCGGGCACCACGAAACTGCACAGGCTTGAAGAGAACCTCGGTGCTGCGGTTGTCAAACTGACGGCTGGCGATCTGCAGGACATCGACCGGGCTGCTGCGAAGATCACGGTGCAGGGCAACCGCTATCCGGACAGGCTGGAGGCGATGACCGGCCGGTAGTCCGCAGGTCATTCGCTGCTTAGATCTCGCGCCGCTGCCACAGCGCCATGAGGCCTTCGCGATAGGTCGGAAATGCGAGCTTCACGCCGAGCTCGCGTTTCAGCCGCGCATTCGAGATGCGGTTGTTGCTGGCATAGAAGCTGCGCGCCATCGGGCTCATCTCGGCGTCATCGAAATTTTGCTCGGGCGGCGGCGCGATGCCCATCAGCGAAGCGGCGAATGTCACGACGTCCTGCGGCGGCGCGGGCTCGTCGTCGCACAGATTCCAGATGCCGGTCTGCGGATGTTCGAATGCAGCCGCGATGGCCGTCGCGATGTCATCCGCATGAATGCGGTTGAACACCTGGCCCGGCTTGACGATGCGATGGGCCTTGCCGGCTTTGAGGTTTTCCAGCGCATTGCGGCCAGGGCCGTAGATGCCAGCGATGCGCAGAATCGTCGCGCGATCGCCGGCCAGAGCGCGCCAGCCGGCTTCGGCATCGATACGTGCCTTGCGCCGGCCCTCGCCGGAGACCGGGGCGGTTTCGTCGATCCAGGCGCCCTGATGATCGCCGTAAACCCCGACGCTGGAGAGATAGACGATGCGCCGGACGCCGCTGGCGGCGATCCGCGCGCCGAAGGCTTGCAACACGGGATCGCCATCTGCACCGGGCGGGATCGAGACGAGCAGCAGATCGGCATCTGCGAGGCGATCGGCAATGCGGGGGTCGGCGACCTCCGGGTTGAAGACGAGCGTCTCGATATCCCGAGCAGCCGACTTGCCGGCCGTGCGGACGGTGCCGGCAATCCCGGTGAATTGACCGCCGTGCCGGGCGATGAACCGGTTTGCGCTGTAGCCGAGCCCGAATACGAAAAGACGCACGTTCATCCCATTTCTGCATGAATTCGGGCGCGCCGGCCCATTTCAAGGTCATCATTCGGGCTGCAGAGCGCGTCGGTCAAGTGCGCGACACCGTCATCTTTTGTGCTACTGCTCTGCTACGAGACCGGCGCGAATGCCGGCAGATTTGGGAAGGACAAGGCGATGGCCACCACGCTGGCAGCAGACGCATATGCGCCGCGCTACATCAAACTGAATGCGCGCGACAACGTCGCCATCATTGTCAATGATTTTGGCCTGCCCGCGGGCACCATGATGACCGGAGGTCTGGAGCTGCGTAATTTCGTGCCGCAGGGCCACAAGGTGGCGCTGGAAGATATCGCCAAGGATGCGCCCATCATCCGCTACGGCGAAATCATCGGCTATGCGTTGGATATGATTTCGGCCGGTGAATGGGTCGAGGAGGCGCGCATCCATATGCCCGATGCGCCGGATCTCGACAGTCTTGAGATCGCCAACGCGGTTCCGGAACCGCAGCCGCCGCTGAATGACTACACATTCGAAGGTTTTCGCAATCGCGACGGCTCCGTCGGCGTGAAGAACATTCTCGCCATCAGCACGTCAGTGCAATGCGTCGCCGGCACGCTCGAATTTGCGCTCAAGAAGATCAAGGCCGAGCTGCTGCCGCGCTATCCGAATGTCGATGACGTCGTCGCCGTCACGCATGGCTATGGCTGTGGCGTCGCCATCAATGCGCCGGATGCCTATATTCCGATCCGGACGCTGCAGAACATCGCGCGCAATCCCAATTTTGGCGGCGAGGTGATGGTGGTCGGCCTCGGCTGCGAG
Source organism: Tardiphaga robiniae (assembly GCF_013359755.1). GTDB lineage: Bacteria > Pseudomonadota > Alphaproteobacteria > Rhizobiales > Xanthobacteraceae > Tardiphaga > Tardiphaga robiniae. Next base: position 11,451 of record NZ_JABMCJ010000067.1, read on the forward strand.
AAGCTCGCACCGGAGCGTTTACTGCCGAAGGAGGATCCCGGCAGCATGATGCGCCTTCAGGATGAGAGCAATCAGAGCTTTGGCGACATGGTGGATACGATCATCACCATGGCCGAGGCGCGGCTGAAAATCCTGAACCAGCGCAAGCGCGAAACCTGCCCGGCCTCCGATCTGGTGATCGGCCTGCAATGCGGCGGCAGCGACGCGTTTTCCGGCGTGACCGCCAATCCGGCGCTCGGCTTCGCCAGTGATCTTCTGGTGCGCGCCGGCGCAACGGTGATGTTCTCCGAAGTCACCGAGGTGCGTGACGCCATCGAATTGTTGACGCGCCGTGCGGTCAACGAGGATGTCGGCCGCGCGCTGATCCGCGAGATGGATTGGTACGACTCCTATCTGGCGCGGGGTGGCGCCGATCGCAGCGCTAATACGACGCCCGGCAACAAGAAGGGCGGCCTCGCCAATATCGTCGAAAAGTCACTGGGCTCCATCGTCAAGTCCGGCTCGAGCGCGATCAGCGGCGTGATTGGCCCCGGCGAACGCGCCACGACGAAGGGACTGCTGTTTGCAGCAACGCCGGCGAGCGATTTCGTCTGCGGCACGCTGCAACTCGCCGCTGGCATGCAGATGCAGATCTTCACCACGGGACGTGGCACGCCCTATGGGCTGGCGCAGGCGCCGGTCATCAAGGTCTCGACGCGGACTGAACTGGCGAAACGCTGGTCGGACCTCATCGATTTCGACGCCGGCCGCATTGCGTCAGGCGAAATGACCATCGAGGAAGCCGGCTGGGAGCTGTTTCAGCTGATCCTCGACGTCGCCAGCGGCCGCAAGCAGGTTTGGGCGGACAAATGGGGGCTGCACAACGATCTGGTACTGTTCAACCCCGCGCCGGTGACGTGAAGAATTTCAAGTGGGATAGGCGAAGTAATAAAACTCGTCATGCCCGGCCTCGTGCCGGGCATCCACGTCTCGGCCATGAACTCAGGAAGACGTGGATTGCCGGGACATCCAGTGAAGCCCTCGCTTCGCGCTGCCCGGCCATGACGGAGCTTCGTCAGGTCTCTGGTATCACTTCAACGCTGCCGCCTTCGCGCCCGATGGCGTCACGCGCCAGATCGTATTGCCGACATCGTCGGCCACCAGCAATGCGCCCTTGCTGTCGATGCGCACGCCCACCGGGCGTCCCTGCGCTTCACCGCTGTCATTGAGGAAGCCGGTGAGCACGTCCTGCGGCTTGCCCGACGGCTTGCCGTCGGTGAAGGGCACGAAGATCACCTTGTAGCCGCTTTGCGGTCGCCTGTTCCAAGACCCGTGCTGGCCGATGAAAGCGCCGTTCTTCATGTTGGCGGGGAAGAGATCGCCGGTGTTGAAGGTCAGCCCGAGTGATGCGGTATGCGCACCGAGCGCGTAATCCGGCGCGATGGCTTTGGCCACCATGTCAGGGCGCGGCGGCTGCACGCGGACATCGACATGCTGGCCGTAATAGCTGTAGGGCCAGCCATAGAAGCCGCCATCCTTCACCGAGGTCATGTAATCTGGCACGAGGTCGCTGCCGATCTCGTCGCGCTCGTTGACGGTGACCCAGAGCGCGCCGCTTTGCGGCTGCCACGACGGGCCGTTGGGGTTGCGCAGGCCGGATGCGAAGACGCGTGAGGCGCCGGTCGCGCGGTCGATCTCGATCACCGCGGCGCGGTCTTTCTCGGCCTCCATGCCGTTCTCACCGACATTGCTGTTGGAGCCGACGGTTGCATAGAGTTTCGTGCCGTCGGGACTCGCCGTGAGATCCTTGGTCCAGTGGTGATTGATCGGGCCGCCGGGCAGGTCAGCCACCTTCACGGCAGGCGTTGTGATCCTGGTATCATTGGTCCTGTAGGGAAACTTCACCACGGCATCGGCATTGGCGACGAAGAATTCGTCGCCCATCAGCACCATGCCGAAGGGTGAGTTGAGCCCTTCGAGAAACGCTGTCCTGGTCTCGGCGACGCCGTCGCCATCCGCGTCGCGCAACAGCGAAATGCGATTTGCCGTGGGCGTACCCGCGCCAGCATGGCCCATCACCAGTTTCACGACCCAGCCCTTGATGCCCTTGCCGTCTTCCGGCTTCGGCGGCGCATTGCTTTCTGCCACCAGCACGTCGCCATTGGGCAACACATAGACCGTACGTGGATGATCGAGCCCGCGCGCAAAAGCGTTGACCGTCATGCCGTCCGCAGCCTTCGGCTTGGCACCCTCTGGCCAGCCGACCGCCTTGGAGACATTGACCGTTGGAATAAGCGACTTGTTGGGCTCGACAAGCTTCGGCGCCGGTCCGAAATCTTCGCCGGATGCGATGGTGGATTGTTCGTTGCATCCGGCCAGTGGCAGCGCCAGAGCGATGAGACAGGCCGAAAGCAGGAATTTCTGGCGCATGGAATGTCCTTGTGGCTGAACCGATCTAATGCGGTCAATGCAGGAACGTTCGACCTCCCTGCATGAATTTCATGTGAAGCCGGAGTGATGCGCGGCTATGGTCCTTCCCAATAATCAGGGAAGAAACGATGACCGGACCGACAAATACGGGCGACGAAGCCACCTGGACGCGCTGGCGTAGCGTCGCCGATCTTTATCACGCCTATTTCACCGGCCTGATTCTGACCACGGTCACGCGCCGCGGCACGGCAGACGCCGCCGAGTTCATGTTTCGGATATTCCGCCGGCAGCAGCAGGAGCGGTTTCTGCCGGGACTCGTGAAGCTCGGTCTGTCCGGCCTGCCACCCGCGGTCGCTGCGGCCCAGTATCACTATCTCTCGAACTGGATCGGCGGCGTCTCGGTCGAATATATGTATGAGAGTGATCGCAAGGCCTGGATCCGCTATCCGCCGCCGCGCTGGATCTGGCGGGGCACCGCGATCTGCGGCATTCCGGGTGAAGTGTCCCGCGCAATGCTGCGCGGCTGGCACGCCAACAATGGCGTCTCGCTCGGCAATCCCCGCATGGGCTTCGTTTGCACCAAGCAGAGCGTCGATGGCCAGGATGGGCTCGAAGGCTATTACTGCGAATACGACCATGATCTTGATATCGATCAGCGTCTGGTGTTCGCGCGCCACCTGGAGGCGCCGTTGTTCGATCCCGCGACGGCACCGGCGCTGCCGGTGGATAGCTGGCCAAAGGCCCGGCTGGAAAAGGCCTATCGCAACTACGCCATGGAATATGTACGGACAACAGCGCCGGTGGCGGTTCAACTGTTCGGCCCGGTCGACGCGGGTTATCTGCTGCATCTCACCGGCAAGCTGATCGGCATGCAATATTTCGACGAGGTTTCCGCGGGCTTCGGCCTGCGGCGCGGCGACGCCAGGGCCTTCGCAGAATTCCTCGGCGTTCTGTTCGCAGCGCAGGACGACGTCGTGGAGATAAGCGCATCCGAGGGCCAGTTCGAGATCCGGCAGCAGAGCTGGAAATTGATGGACGGCGTTGCCGACAACAATGCCGCCTGCGCGAAAGCCCTACAGGGACTGGTCGAGGGCCTCGCCGCCGGATGCGGTCGCAATATACCCATCGCGATGACGCCGGCACGAGGTGGTGCGCTGCCGTTCATCTGGTCGATCGGCTAGCGCCTCGACCCCTTGATACTGCAGTGCAAATCGAACATCCCCCATGCGTGTGTCGCGCATGGCATTGTCCGCGATCGGTGCTAGGAACGAGGTGTCCGGCAGGCAAGACCGGAAGCTCAGGGAGAATGCATGTCCGACGCTGTCGTCGCCGAACCCCGATTGGTCGATGCCGACAAGCAGCCGCTTCCGAGCCTGAAGGCGCCGGCCAAAAACCCCCTGCTGGATCATCCCATTCTGCCGACCATCTTGCGGTTGGCCTGGCCCAATGTCATCGCGCTGACGGCAGGCGCCGTCGTCGTTATTTTTGAGACCACCTATGTCGGTCGGCTCGGCACCGAAGCATTGGCGGCGATGGCGCTGGTGTTTCCCTTCGTGATGCTGACCATGACCATGTCCGGTGGCGCCATGGGCGGTGGCGTGTCCTCGGCCATCGCGCGCGCGCTTGGCGCCGGCGACCGCGCGCGCGCCGATACGCTGGCGGGCCATGCGCTGCTGATCGCCATCTGCTTCGGCCTCACCTTCACGGTCGGCATGCTGGCCTTCGGCTCCATGCTGCTGCAACTGCTTGGTGGCCGCGGCAATGTGCTGAGCCAGGCGCAGGGCTACATCACCGTCTTCTTCGCTGGTGGCGCGATCCCCTGGCTGCTGAATACCTTCGCGGCGATCCTGCGCGGCACCGGCAACATGAAGATGCCCTCCGCCATGCAGATGGCGGGGGCTGCCTTGCAGGTGGTTCTCGGTGGCGTGCTGGGCCTCGGCTTCGGTCCGATCCCGCAATTCGGCATGCCCGGCGTCGCGGCGGGCACGCTGATTGCATTCACGATCGGCACAGGCGTCATGGGCTGGTATGTCTTTTCCGGTCGTGCGCGAGTCCGGCCTCAGATCAAGGGCTTCCGCATTCAGCGCGGGATGTTCTTCGATATTCTGAAAGTGGGTGCCATCGCCTGTTTCAATCCGCTACAGGGCGTTCTGACTCTCCTGATTTTCACCCATATGCTGGCGCAATACGGCACCGCGGTGCTGGCCGGCTACGGCATCGGTGCGCGGCTCGAATTCATGCTGAGCACGCTGGCTTTCGCGGTGGGTATCGCCTCGGTGCCGATCGTCGGCATGGCAATCGGCGCTGGCCGCATCGCGCGTGCGCGCCGCGTGACCTGGACTGGCAGCGTGATCGCCTTCGGTGTCGTCGGCCTGCTCGGCACACTGATCGCGATCTTCCCCGATGCCTGGGTCAATATGTTCACCAATGATGCCGGTGTGCGTGCGGCAAGCCAGACCTATCTGGCCACCTGCGCGCCAATGTATGCCTTTCTGGGGCTGTCCACGGTGGCCTATTTTGCCTCGCAGGGCGCCGCCAAGGTGCTCGGCCCGGTGCTGGCGCAAACCGCGCGGCTGGTCTTCGTCAGCGTTGGAGGCTGGTGGCTGCTGTCGATCGATGCCTCGGCCACAAGCTTCTTCTGGCTCGCGGCAGCGTCCATGGTGCTGCTCGGCGTGCTGTCGGCACTCAGCGTACTGCTGACGTCGTGGGGACCGAAGGCTGGCCCCGTGCCCGAGATCCGGCCGGAGCTCGTCTGAGCAGTTTCTAGCCAACGCGCGTCGCAGTAAATTCCACATCGCGCCGCCACGTCGCGCCGTCGTCATGCGAGGTCTCGCCGCGCCATAGAAACGAGCGCGGCGTGATCTGCGAGAAGCTCCAGCGGATCGGGCGTCCGTCATTGTCGCGGCCGAGTTGGACGATGTCGTTGCCCTGTTTGCGGCCGGTCATGGTGAGAAAATTCTGCATCACCGGATCGGTCCACTGGATCTGCCACGCATCGATACGTGGGTCGTAGATCCGCAACGTGCTTCCATACGAGTAGGCATTCGCTGTGGCGTCGCCGTCGCGCAACTGGCCGCGCGGCGGCACGATCCAGACATCCTGGATGGCACGGCCTTCCAGCACCCAGCCGAAATGCCATTCGCCCTTGCGCCGGCGCTCCCCGCCGTCCGGCATATACCTGATCACATCGAGATCCCAGGCGCCGATCAGCCAGCCATAGAGATCCATCTGGCCGATGCGATCCGGGGCAGGGCCGTCTGCTGCGAGCGCATCGAGAAACGATGCAGTCATCGCGCCACTTTCCCGAACTGGGTCTGCATCGCCGCCAGGCCCAGATCCATCTGCTCGCTCATGTAAGGCGCGATCTCGTTCGGCAGCACGTCGGCCGTCCAGACAAACCGGCAGCGCGCATCGCCATCGGCAAACACCTGCGCTGACGCGCTGTGCTGGCTGATACGTTCGCTGACGATGGCATAGACGAGGCGCTGCCGGTCGTGGTCGCAGGTGACCAGTCTTTCGCGTGCGACGGACCCATTGGCGAACGTCACGATACGCGCGTCGCCGTCCAGCTTTGTGTCGGTGACGAAGCCCGGCACCAGCCTTGTGTGCAGCGCGCCGAAGTCGGCCAGTGCGGACCAGACATCGTCTGCCGGTGCGCCGAGGAAAATCTCTTTGTGAATCGATGCCATGCTGTGCCTCCCGGTTGATCAGGACGGCAAGTTACTCAGTGCACGGCCAGCCGTTCTTGGAAAATCTTGCGGTCGCCGCGGGAAGCCTGTCGAAATACGCGGGGCGAGACGCCGGCAGCGCGATGGAAGCTGCGCACGAAATTCGAGAGATCGCCGAAGCCGACATCGAAGGCGATGTCGGTGATGGCGCGGTCTTTCTCGACCAACAGGTTTGCAGCCCGCCGCAGCCGCGCGCGCACCAGATACTGGTGCGGTGTCACGCCGAGCACATTCCTGAACAGGCGCAGGAAATGAAACGGACTCAATCCGGCCTGACGGGCGGCCGCATCGAGATCGATCTCCTCGCTGGCATGGGCGTCGATCCACAGCGCGGCCTCGACCGCGCGCCGGCGATCCCGTGCATTGCCGTTCACACGCCTGCGCGGCTCGCCTGACACGACGTCGACAAAACGCGTGGCAAATGCATGACCGATCTCATCGAGCCCGAGATCGCTGTGCGCCGATGCGCTGGCCTGCGCGAGCTCGCCCAGCACCATCAATTCGGCGCGTGGCGCGATGGCGCCCTGTTGCCAGATGTCCCTGGCGTCGCCGACGGTGTCGATCAGCTCAGGCGCGAAGGAGAATGAAAGGCACTCGTCGCCAGAGCCATGATGCTCGTGATGGCAGGTATATTCGTCGCCGGGGTGCCCGATCAGCAGCGCGCCGGCGATGAGTTCGTGCGATTGCCCGCGGCAGCGACAGCCGAAACTGCCCTTGCGAACATAGGAGAGCGAATGGCCGGCGTGCTGTTCGGAAAACGGCTGGTCGTCCGGACCCGCCGTACAGCGATAGTCCGTGACGGTGATCGCGTTGCTCTGGAACAGTGTTGTTGCCTGCATAGGCTGAATTTAGCCCTGTGGGCGCGGTGGGGCAACCGACAGCAGGGCATCGAACAGGGTGGTCGTCCGGCCCGCCAGCGCGCCCTCGATCGAGAGCAGCCGCGACTTGGTGATGATGCCGCCATTGCCGGCAAAGCCGCTGGTCTGGCCCGCAACGGCCAGTGCACGGTGGCATGGTACGAGGATCGCAAACGGATTGCGGGCGATGGCCTGGCCGACTGAATAGACCGCGCCGCTGGCGCCGATCTTGGCCGCGATCTCCGCATGGGTGCGGGTCTCGCCGCGCGGGATCATCCGAATGGCCTCATAGACGCGGCAATTGAACAGCGGCAGGCCATGCATGTCGACGGGGATATCGCCGAGGTCGACGGCTTGCCCACGCAGCAGCGCAACGATGCCCTCGATGGCGTAGTCGACATCGGTGGGCGGCCGGAATTCGCGCGCATCGGGAAATTGCTGCAGCAGGCGGCGCCGGGTCTCGATCTCGCGCGCTTCCGGCAACTGCACGCCAACAATGCCGGCGTCGCCCCATGCGATACCGCATCGGCCCACCGACGTGTCGAAGGTTGTGTATCCGTGCCCAGCCATCCCGAAGGGATGTTAGCAGGCGAATTGAAGCCGTCATCTGGAATCTTTGGAGCGGTTACCTTTCGAAGGGCGCGGCCGGGTGTGCAGCGCGATGAAACTGTAGCCGGCTGCCATCAATCCGCTTGGCGGATCGGCCGGTCTCGGCTAGATCAGATGGCGCGACGACGCGGGCGTAGTTCAATGGTAGAACGGCAGCTTCCCAAGCTGCATACGAGGGTTCGATTCCCTCCGTCCGCTCCAGCCCCCTCATTCATTCCAGATGATCGGTGCCGCATGGCGATTGAACGGTTTGGCATCCCCGCTGTTCTTCAAAGGCGCCCGTTGCTGTTCGCACAACACAAGGTTCTTGAATGACGTTTCCCCTCTCAGCTGCAACCGCCGGCAATGTGCCCGGTGTTGTCGCCTCCAGCGTCTATGCCAATGGCCGCCGTGTTGCGGATATCCCCGTCGAAGAGGCGGGCGTCTGGGCGCAGAAGCCGGGCCATGTCGTCTGGATCGGACTGTTTGAACCGTCCCTTGAACTGCTCGAGAAACTGCGCGCGCAATTCGATCTGCATCCGCTCGCCATCGAGGACGCGCTGAAATCGCATCAGCACCCCAAGGTCGAGCAATATGGCGAAGCGCTCTTCATCGTCGCGCGAACGGCGCAACTGGTCGATCAGACGGTTGCTTTCGGCGAGACGCATATCTTCTTGGGTAAAGGCTACGTCGTGTCCGTGCGCCATGGCGCCTCGACGTCCTATGCGTCTGTCCGCGAGCGATGCGAGGCTTGCCCGACAAACCTGACGCACGGCGAAGACTACATCCTCTACGCAATTCTCGATTTCATCGTCGACAACTATCGTCCTGTCATCGAATCCATCCTGTCCGAGATCGACGAGCTCGAGGATGGCGTCCTGCATCGCATGCTGACGCGGGCCGAATTCGAGCGGCTCTACAAGCTGCGCCGCGAGCTGTTGCGCCTTCGTCGCGCGGTCGGACCGCTGGTCGATGTCTGTCACCGCCTCGAACATATCGATATCCTGTTCATCGACGATGACATGAAGCCGCTGTTCCGCGACGTGCTGGATCACGTCAAACGCGCGGAAGAAGATATCGATTCGCTGCGCGAAGTGCTGGCCTTTGCCTTTGAAGCCAGCCTGATGTCAGGGCAGTCGCAGCAAACCGAAATTACCCGCAGGCTTGCGGCCTGGGCGGCGATCCTGGCGGTGCCGACGGCGATTGCCGGAATCTACGGCATGAATTTCGAACATATGCCGGAGCTGAAATGGGCTTACGGCTATTACGTCGTGCTGGGCGGCATCGCCGCGATCTGCGGTTACCTGTATACCCGCTTCAAGCGTAACGGATGGCTGTGATCGACGAGACGATCACCCCACCGCCTTCGCCGCAGCCCGCCCCGCCGTCCGCCCCGTGAACAAACAGCCGCCGAGAAACGTGCCTTCCAGCGAGCGATAGCCGTGCATGCCGCCGCCGCCGAAACCGGCGGCTTCGCCGACCGCGTAGAGGCCGGGCATGATCTGGCCGTTGCTGCCGAACACGCGCGAGTCCAGGTCAGTCTCGAAGCCGCCCAGCGTCTTGCGCGTCAGGATGTTGAGCCGCACGGCGATCAGCGGTCCCTGTGCGGGATCGAGAATGCGATGCGGCTTCGCGGTGCGGATCAGGCGGTCGCCGATATATTTGCGCGCATTGTGGATGTTCATCACCTGCGCATCCTTGACGTAGGGATTGGCCATGGTGCGGTCACGCGCCTCGATCTGCATGCGGATCTCATCGAGCTTCAGCAGATTGTCGCCGGTCAGTGCATTCATTGCGCTGACGAGGTCGTCGAGATTGTCGCGCACCACGAAGTCGATGCCGTGATCCTTGAAGGCTTCGACAGGCGCCGGCGCGCCCTTGTTGGTGGCGCGGCGCGCGGTCATCAGCCAGCTCTTGCCGGTGAGATCCGGGTTCTGCTCGGAGCCGGAGAGCGCAAACTCTTTCTTGATGATCGCTTGCGTCAGCACGAACCATGAATAATCATAGCCGGTGGACTGGATATATTGCAGTTGGCCGAGCGTATCGGAGCCGGGAAACAGCGGCGCCGGCAGCCGCTTGCCGGTGGCGTCGAACCACATCGACGAGGGGCCCGGCAGAATGCGTATGCCGTGCTTCGGCCAGATCGGATTCCAGTTCTCGATACCCTCGACATAGTGCCACATGCGGTCGCGATTGATCAGCCGCGCACCGGCGGCTTCCGTGATGCCCATCATGCGACCGTCGACATGGGCGGGCACACCGGAGATCATGCGCTTCGGCGGTTCGCCGAGGCGCTTCGGCCAGTTCTGCCGCACCAGATCATGATTGCCACCGATGCCGCCGGAGGCAACGATCACGGCTTGCGCGCGCAGCGAGAAGTCGCCGATCACATTGCGCGAACTGCTTTCGCCGCGCTCTGTGTTGGACGGTTCGAGAATCGCGCCGCTCACGCCATCGACAGTTCCGTTGGTGACGCTGAGCGCATCGACGCGATGGCGGAACCTGAAGCTCAGCAGGCCCTTCTTCTGTGCCTCGCGCGCACGCCGCTCGAACGGCTCGACGATGCCGGGGCCAGTGCCCCAGGTGACATGAAAGCGCGGAACCGAATTGCCGTGGCCCATCGCGTCATAGCCGCCGCGCTCGGCCCAGCCGACCACGGGAAACACGCGGTGGCCCATGGCGCGCAGCCAGTCGCGTTTCTCGCCGGCGGCGAAAGCGACATAGGCTTCGGCCCAGCGCCGTGGCCAGAGGTCCTCATCGCGATCGAAACCGGCCGTGCCCTGCCAGTCCTGCATCGCTAGGTCATAAGAGTCTTTGATGCCAAGGCGCCGCTGTTCCGGCGAGTCGACGAAGAACAAACCGCCGAACGACCAGAACGCCTGGCCGCCGAGATTCTGCTCGCCTTCCTGATCGACCACGACAACGCGCTTGCCGGCATCGGCAATTTCCGTAGCCGCGACAAGGCCCGCGAGTCCGCCGCCGACGACGATGACATCCGCATCAACGGCCATACTGTTTCCCCCATTTTGTTAATGGAGATTGAAGTCGGCGCGGGAACTTTGGTCAACGGAAATTGCGCGCGAAGGGCGGCGCTGTTTCAGATTGATACCGCGACGGAACCGAGGTGCATCCCGCGCGCAACACTCGATTTGAATCGCATTGGAAGCGTCATGCTCGTCTGGACAAAGCCACGATCTCGCAACACGCTGATCATGCCCTGCATCACCAGGGCGCTCAGATTCGGGATCGACAGGTTTTGGGGCTGGACATGAAGTTCGTTACGGGTTTGCTGGCGGCGGTCTTGCTGTTCGCGGGCGTCGGGGCAAGTCACGCGGTGGTTCGGATCGCGGATGATCGTGGCGGACGGATCGGAACCTATGTCGACAGATATCAGGGATTGCGCACTTCCGGCGAAACCGTGATCATCGATGGCCTGTGCGCCTCGGCCTGCACGATCGTGCTCGGCGCGGTTCCGCGTGACCGGATCTGCGTCACCTCCAATGCCAATCTCGGCTTTCATGCGGCCTGGGACATGGGCGCCAATGGTCGCGCGGTCACCAACCCGGAAGCCACCCAGATGTTGTATTCGATGTATCCGACGCAGATCCGGCGCTGGATCTCCAAACGCGGCGGACTGAAGACGCAGATGATCTTCCTGCGCGGTCGCCAGCTGATGGGCATGTACAAGCCCTGTTACATGGATGCTCACGCCTCCAGCGCGCGCTAGAGCGTTTTCGAGCGAAGTGGATGCCGGTTCGCGTCAAGAAAACGCGTCAGAACAAAAAGCTAATGGCCGATCTGGGTTTTATTCCATCAGCATGACGTGATGCCCTGCGGCGCCGGGAGCGCTTGCCCGCGCCGTCATCTCAGCCTATCTGGAACCTGGATGGCGGGCTCTTGAATGATCTCGGGCCTTGGCCGTTCTGAGATCGTCTGATGGTGCAGCCTTTATTGACGCCTAAGAGCACGATGCCCGCGTCCGAGCGGCCGTCTCGGCTTGCGTCGGTCATTGTCGCATCGGCCGCGGCGTTCGCAGCGCTCCTTCTGGTGGGTGCAATCGGGCTGTGGGCACATTACGGCACTGCCGTATTTTTCGAGATGATCAAGACTGGCATCGCCGCCTGCATGTGATCGGCTGCCAAAGGGCAATTCAGGGGACATTCCATGACTGAACGAACCACCCGGCCGCTGGTCATCATTGCTGCCTTCGCCGGCAGCCTCGCGGCGGGATTGCTGGTCGTGCTGTGGCTGACGGGCGGTTTCCGCAATGTCGCTGCACCTGCCTCGATTGGCGGTTCGTTCCAGCTCACCGATCAGTCCGGCCAGACCGTCACCGAGCAGAGCCTGAAGGGCAAGCCGACGCTGGTCTTCTTCGGCTTCACCCATTGCCCGGACATCTGCCCGACCTCGCTGTTCGAAATGTCGGAAGTGCTGCGCGCGATGGGCAAGGACGCCGATCGTATCAATACCTATTTCGTCTCGGTCGATCCCGAGCGCGATACGGCACCGATCATGAAGGAATATCTGTCGAGCTTCGATCCGCATCTGAAGGGTTTGACCGGTACGCCTGATGCGGTGGCGAAGGTGATTTCCGGCTACCGCGTCTATGCCAAGAAGGTGCCGACCAAGGACGGTGACTATACGATGGATCACACCGCGCTGATCTATCTGATGGACAAGGACGGCAATTTCGTCGCGCCGTTCAACCTCAAGCGCAAGCCGGAAGAAGCGGCCACGGATCTCAAGCGCTATCTCTGAGGTCGACCGCGGCTCGCTGCCATCGTTCCGGTCCGATGCACGAGGCCGTGCTCGGTCTTTTCCCAGTGATGGCGCCGGGTCCAGAATTGCCACAGGGCGCGCCAGGTCGCGATCGAGAGACATCCCCAATAAATCGGCGTCAGGGCCAGGATCCAGCCGTCGCGCAGACGGCCGCGGCGCATCAGGCCGGTGAGGCCCAGGATGCAGGTCGCGATGAAGCCGCAGGCGATGGCCAGCACGTGCAGTGACGACAGCCGGTCGCCAAGCAGCAGGGTGCTATCGGCAAGCAGCAGGCAGGCGATAAGTTTGACGACCAGCACCGTAAAAGCCAGCGACGTCAGGATATTGCCGCCGAAGACGATGTTGAGTGCGAGGAATCCCCGCGCACCGGCTTCGTCCCACAGTTTTCGGGGATCGCGCATATGCACGGCCCAGGTCTGCATCCAGCCCTTCATCCAGCGTGAGCGTTGTCGCAGCCACGCGCCGAACGCGATCGGTGCTTCCTCAAGCGTGACCGATGGAATGGTCACCGAGCGATAGCCCAGCCGCGCCAGGCGGATTCCGAGGTCGGCATCTTCCGTGACGTTATAGGCGTCCCAGCCACCGATGCGGCGCAAGGTGTCGGTGCGAAAATGATTGGAGGTGCCGCCGAGGGGCAGTGGCATGCCCAATGCGACCAGTCCGGGCAGGAAGACCGCGAACAGCCCGGCATATTCGACTGCCGCCATGCGTGACAGCAGGCTGTGCGTCAGATTGTCGAAATGCAGCCCGGCCTGAACGCAGGCGACGTCGTCGTTGTGCTGGCGAAACATGCCGAGCGCTGCGCGCAATTGGCCGGGGTCGGGATCGTCTTCGGCATCGAACACCGTCAGAAAGCTGCCGCGCACGAAGGGAAGTGCAACATTCAGCGCCTTCGGCTTGGTTTTCGGACCCGTCGCCTGTGCGATCAGGACTTGAACCTGCGGCCCCGGCCGGGCTCTGGCAACCGCCGCGCGGGTCCGCAGATCGTCGGACTCGAGCACCAGAATGATGTCGAGTTTCTCGGAGGGATAGTCGAGCCTTTGCAGGGATCGCAACAGACCCGGAACGGACGCTTCCTCGCGATAGAGCGCGACGACCACTGAGTAGATTGGCAGTTGATCGTCGCGCAAGTGCGGAAACCGTTGCTCCGGCTGCGGCGGAACCAGCACGCAAGTCAGCCTGAGAAGCGAAAAGGCGAGAAACCAGATCGCCGCCAGGCCGCCGATCAGATCCATCGTCAGCGCCGGATACAGAAGCGCGAAAACCGCGCATACCGGCAGCAGAAGCGCCGGCAGCAATCCTTTGCGCCAACCGACGGCCGACTTGGCCGACATGGCAGGTTGCATCTGCAGCAGGCCTTCGGCGGCGATATCCGAAAGCGCGTCGCCGGTTTGCTCGGTCAGATATTGATGCAGGTGACGCCGCGTGGTCAGCCGAATGCGCGCGATAAGTGATGGATATGTGGTGGAGAAACGCATCAGCCGCCGTGCCGTAAAGGCGCGCGGCGTGACGATCCAGTTGAGTGTGTCATCCTCCTGGAGGGGCAGGATGCCGAACTCTGCGATCCCCGGAAGATCGGCATCCGCCAGGGGGCAGTGAGCGCGCCCGACTGTCGAGAGATCGTCGAAGCCGATGCTGAGGTGGCGGGCCAGATGCGCGACATACGTCTCCTCGGTGATCACGCCCCATTGGATCAGGATCTGATCGGCGCCCAGATTGAGCTCGCGGCTCCGTCGCTCCGCGGCGTGCAGCAGCGGGACCGGGAGTATGCTGCGCAGGCAGTCGAGTTCGCTGGCTGGTTCCGCGCGCCGGTCCGACCCGTCTCGCTCCGGCATGGGGAAGGAGGTCATCCTGCCGATCGGCAGAGGAGGAGAGCGTAGTGCGGCGCCCGGCTGGCGCGAAACGCGCGGCCGATGACCCCGGGAAGATTGCTGCACCCCCATGCAACGCCCTCACACCACAAACGCTACTCGCGTCTCGCGCCGGATGGTCTATAAGACCGCGATCCGGAAGCACCCTATGCAACCACAGATGGTTAATTCCCGCAACCAAATACCGCTAATGAAGTGTCGCGCAACTGCGCTGACCCTTGGCGCTTTGCTGGCCGCATGGATGTCGCTGTTTTCGGCCGCACCGGCTTTGGCGCAGACGTCGGCTCCGGCTGTGAGCCAGCCCGGTCCGCAGGCCGTGCCGGGCTTCTGGGATCCGCGTCGCCGTCCGGACCGACCGGACCTGTCGCGCATCACCGTGATCCGCTTCCTGACCGAGACCGACTACCCGCCGTTCAACTTCACCGGCCCCGACGGCAATCCGGCGGGCTTCAACGTCGATCTCGCACGTCTTCTCTGCGAGGAGATCAAGGTCACCTGCACGGTGCAGATGCGCCGCTTCGAGACGTTGCTCGATGCCATTTCCAGCAACCGGGGCGACGCGATCATCGCCTCCATGGCGGTGACGCCGCAGATTCGCGCCCGCGTCGATTTCACCGATCCCTATTACCGTGCGCCGGCGCGCTTCGTGGCCCGCAAGAATGCGGTGATGCCGGAGATCCGCCCGGAATATCTCGAAGGCAAGAAGGTCGGCGTGATCGCGGGCTCGACCCATGAGGCCTATCTGAAGGCGATGTTCACCGATGCGGTGCTGGTGCCTTTTCCAAGCGACGATGCGCTACGCCAGGCGCTGAAACGCAGCGAGGTCGATTTCATCTTCGGCGATGCGATCTCGTTCGCCTTCTGGATCAATGGCAGCGATTCCGCCGATTGTTGCGCCTTCAGCGGCGGCCCCTTCATCGAAAGCCGTTTCTTCGGCGAGGGCATCGGCATCGCCGTCCGCAAAGGCAACGACACGCTGCGCCAGGCGCTGAACTGGGCCCTGTTCCGGGTCTGGGAGAAAGGCCGCTACACAGATTTGTGGCTGCGTTATTTCTCGGTCAGCCCGTTCTGAATTTTCTCATCCCGCGGTTTGGCATTTCGGTGCGGAGCCGCTAGGTTCCGCGGCCCGGAGGCCCAAAACACGATGTCCACGCTAGACCCCACCATGAGCCCGAGCGAGTTGTGCGCGCTCGCCGAGACTTCCAACGCCTGGCCGTTCGAGCAGGCGAAGGCGCTGGTGGCGCGTCTGAAGAAAACGCCGAAAGACGAAGTGCTGTTCGAGACCGGCTACGGTCCGTCGGGCCTGCCGCATATCGGCACTTTCGGCGAGGTGGCGCGCACGACCATGGTGCGCCATGCCTTTCGCGTACTCACCGAGGACAAGATCAAGACCCGGCTGATTGCCTTCTCCGACGACATGGACGGTCTGCGCAAGGTGCCGGACAATGTGCCGAACAAGGACATGCTGGCATCGCATCTCGGCAAGCCGCTGACGCGGGTGCCGGATCCGTTCTCGAACGAATATCCGTCCTTCGGCGCGGCCAACAATGCACGGCTGCGCGTATTTCTGGATCAGTTCGGATTCGACTACGAATTCGCTTCGTCGACCGACTACTACACATCCGGCCGGTTCGATGCGACGCTGCTGAAGATGCTCGCAGTCTATGACAAGGTCATGGACATCATCCTGCCGACCCTGGGCCCGGATCGTCGCGCCACCTATTCGCCGTTCCTTCCCATTAGCAAGACCACTGGCGTCGTGCTGCAGGTGCCGATGATCCGGCGCGACGTGGCTGCAGGCACCGTCACCTATGTCGATCCCGACACTAACGAAGAAGTCACGACGCCGGTCACCGGCGGCGCTGTGAAGTGCCAGTGGAAGGCCGACTGGGCGATGCGCTGGGCTGCGCTCGGCATCGATTATGAAATGGCCGGCAAGGATCTCATCGATTCCGTGAAGCTGTCGGGCAAGATCTGCGCGGCGCTCGGTGGCACACCGCCGGAAGGCTTCAACTATGAGCTCTTCCTCGACGATAAGGGCGGCAAGATTTCGAAGTCGAAGGGCAATGGCCTGACCATCGACGAATGGTTGCGCTATGCCTCGCCGGAATCGCTGTCGCTGTTCATGTATCGCGAGCCGAAGGCGGCCAAGCGGCTGTTCTTCGACGTCATCCCGCGCAATGTCGACGAATATCAGCAGTTCGTCGAAGGCTATGCGAAGCAGGATCCCAAGCAGCGCCTGTCCAATCCGGCCTGGCATATCCATGCCGGCGATCCGCCGGTGGCGGACATGCCGGTCACGTTCCAGCTCCTGCTGACGCTGGTGTCGTCGTCGAATGCCGAGAATGCCGAAACCCTGTGGGGCTTCATCCGGCGTTATCGACCGGGCGTCTCCGCGGCGACGCATCCGCGGCTCGACGCGATGGTCGGCTATGCCATCAACTACTATCGGGACTTCGTGGCGCCGACCAAGACGTTCCGCGAGCCCACCGATGTCGAGCGCGTGGCGCTGCAGGATCTGCGCGATGCGCTCTCGCAACTGCCGGCGGAGGCCACGCCGGAAGACATCCAGAACGCGGTCTATGAGATCGGCCGCCGCGAGCCGTTCCTTGATCACAAGAAGCTCGCCAAGGATGGCCGGCCCGGGGTCTCGCTCGACTGGTTCAACATGCTGTACCAGGTGCTGCTCGGCCAGGAGAAGGGCCCGCGCTTCGGGTCCTTCGTCGCGGTCTATGGCGTGCAGAATGCGATCAACATGATCGACGGCGCGCTGGCGCGCTCGGCCTGAGGCTCACACTCTACGGAACATCAAAGGCGCGCTTCCTGATGGAGCGCGCCTTTTTCTTGACGCCTACTTCGGCGCTGCCGTCGCTGCCGCGGGCGTGACAGGTTCCGGCATTGCCGACGAGTGGTGATGCGCGATCAGCCATTTCTTGTCGCGGTAGACATAGACATAGCTGTAGCGGGCCTTGACGATTTGCGTATCGCTGGGGGACTTGCCGGACAGCGTGAAGGTGTAGGTGCCGACGTCGGATGCCATATTGCAGCCGATCTTGACGGTGCGCGTGTCGATCTTGCCTTGCGGGTGCTTCTTCAGAAAATCCACGAAGTAGCTCTGGATCGACGCGCTGTCGGTGCGCGGCGTGTTCGACACCGTCGGCAGCAGCACCGCGTCCGAGGCGTAATTGGCGGTGACCTTGGCGGGGTCGAGCGTTGCGAGCGAGGCATTCCAGCGGTCGAATAGCGCTTCGATCTGCTTTGTCGTGACGACCGCGCAGGTCATGGGCTTCGCATGTGCGAGAGAACCTGCGCTAACGACGGCCAGCGCGATCGCGCCGGCAACGATTGTTCTGGTTTTCATGGCGCCACCGAAGGTTGCGAGTTTCGGATAGGGAACTCGCATAGATCATTCGGTGGCCGGACGCCAGTCCAGAGTGTGTTCGGTTACTGGCTCGCCCAAACGATGCGCGCGATCCAGGCGATGTCGGCGGCCGGAAAGCTGCGGTCGACATGGTTCGGATTGAGCGACTGCAGCTCGATGATCTTCGTGGTTCGGCGCTTCAATTCCTTCGCCATCACCTCGCCGTCCTTTGTCTTGACCACGACGCGGTCGCCCTTGCGGATCTGTGCTTCCGGCGAGACGACGATGATGTCGCCGTCGCGATAAGCGGGCTTCATCGAGTCGCCAGAGATCTTCAGCGCATAAGCGTGCTCGTCATTCACCGACGGCAGGCCCACTTCGTCCCAGCCCTTGCTGCCGGCGGGAAAACCCGCGTCGTCGAAGTAACCGCCATGGCCGGCCTGTGCGAAGCCGAGCAGCGGCACCGACTGCACGATGCGCTTGGTACCTTCGATCAGCGTGACGAAGCTGTCGATGGTCACGCCGGTTGCGGTCAGCGCCTTCGAGACCGACTCCGTCGACGGCCAGCGTTCGCGGCCATCATTGGTGATGCGCTTGGACTTGTTGAAGGTCGTGGCGTCGAGCCCCGCTTTCTTCGCAAGGCCGGAGGGTGACATGCCGTTGCGCTCTGCGAGGCGGTCGAGGGCGTTCCAGATCTGGGCGTGCGAGAGCATCATCGGTTTCGGTCCCTTGGCCCGGATTTCTGCGGGGCGGTGAATCGTGGCGAAATCTAGGAATTATTGCCGTGAATGCACGGATTTCGCAACAGGCATTTGAAAAAAATGTGCAGCCTTGAAGTGGAGGGGGGGCGCCGATACGGTCGACTGTCGGCTCCAGCCACCGAATCCCGCGACTGGGCGTCCACACCACATCGAAAACAGCTGATTCAACCAAATTGGAAGTCTGGGCGGTTGCGCACCATCTATAAAATCTGTCCGGCCTCGAGCTGGCGCGAGGCCGAGCGCCAGGGCACCTATCGCGGCAGTGCCGATGATGCCCGGGACGGCTTCATCCACTTCTCGACCGCGGCACAGCTCCCCGAGACGCTCCGGAAGTATTATTTCGGCCAGACCGGCCTGTTTCTGGTCGCTGTGGACGCAGACGCACTCGGTGACGACCTGCGCTGGGAGCCATCCCGCGGTGGCGATCTGTTCCCGCATCTCTACGGCGAACTCGATCTCGGCGCCGTCACGGCCGTCCTGGATCTGCGTGCGCGCTCCGACGGCAACCACGACATTCCGGAGCTCAAATCGTGATCCGCGCTTTCGATGCCTTTTCCCTGCCGATGCTGCGCATGCTCGACGCCGAAGACGCGCACCGCCTCGCGATCCGTGGGTTGCGCATGCTGCCTTACGCCCGCCCGCGGCCGGATGATCCAAAACTCGCGGTCCGTGCATTTGGTCTGAACTTCCCCAATCCGGTGGGGATCGCCGCCGGCTTCGACAAGAATGCCGAGGTGCCGGACGCGCTGCTCCGTCTCGGCTTCGGCTTCGCCGAGATCGGCTCGGTGACGCCGAAGCCGCAATCCGGCAACCCACGCCCGCGCATCTTTCGGCTGGAGCGTGACGAGGCGGTCATCAACCGGCTCGGATTCAACAATGACGGTGCGGAGGTCGTGCTGCGTCGGCTGGCTGCACGTGCGCAGAATGGCGGTATCGTCGGCGTCAACGTCGGCGCCAACAAGGATTCGCCCGATCGCACGCAGGATTATGTGCGGCTGATCGAGACCTTTGCGCCGGTGGCGAGCTATTTCACCGTCAACGTGTCATCGCCGAACACGCCGGGCCTGCGCAATCTGCAGCAGGCCGCCGAACTCGACGATCTGCTGGCGCGGGTGATCGATGCGCGTGAGCGCGTTCGCAAGAATGCGGGAGATTCTCCGGTGTTGCTGAAGATCGCGCCCGATCTCAGCCTCGCCGACCTCGACGATGTCGTCCATGTCGCGCGCTCGCGCGGCGTCGATGGCATGATCGTCGCGAACACCACTATCGGCCGTCCCTCGACCTTGCGCGAACAGGCACGCTCGAAAGAGCAGGGCGGATTGTCCGGGCGGCCCTTGTTCAGGCTGTCTACCCGCATGGTGGCGGAGACCTTCGTGCGTGTCGAAGGTGCATTTCCGCTGATCGGCGCCGGCGGCATCGACAGCGGCGGTGCGGCGCTCACCAAGATTCGCGCGGGTGCGAGCCTGATCCAGCTCTATTCGGCGCTGGTCTATAAAGGCGTCGGCCTTGTCGACAGCATCAAGGCCGACCTGTCCTCGACGCTGCTGCGCACCGGCCGTGATTCACTGTCGGAAATCGTCGGCGCCGATGCGGCGACGATCACAGCGGAAGACTGGCCGGCGTAAGCCAGGCCTGCTGCGGAAACGACTGTCGCAGCAGGGCTGGATGACGCAGCGCTTGCAAAGCGCCGCGCGACAGCATGAACACCAGAAACGCGAGCCATAGTCCGGTATTGCCAAGGCTGGCCAGTGCGAACCATGCGGCGATGTAAATCGCTAACGCCAGCAGCATCAGGTTGCGCATGTCGCGCGCCCACGATGCGCCGATATAGATGCCGTCATAGGCGTAAGCGAGGACGCCACAGGCGGGCGCCAGCGCTGCCAGCAGCATGTAATTCCGCGCAGCGAGCCGAACTTCGGGGCTGGTGGTGATGAAATCGATCAGCGCGCCGCCGAACAGCACGAATAGCAACGTGACAGCGATGCCGAATGCCGTGCTCCAGATCAGGACGAGCTTTACGGCCCGGGAAAACTGCTTGCGGTCGCGAGCGCCGGTGCCTTGACCGCAGAGCTGCTCGGCGGCGGTGGCGATGCCGTCGAGGAAGAACGAGCCGATCATGACGAAGTTGTTGAGCACTGCATTGGCAGCCAGGGTCAGGTCGCCTGCACGGGCGCCCTGCGCCGTGAAGAAGAGAAATGCAGCAATCAGTGCTGCCGTACGGATCATGATGTCGCGATTGACTGCGAACAACCGTAGTAGCCGGATGCGGTCGAACAGGACCGCGCGCGGCACATCGATGCGGCCGCCAAGGATTTTCCACACGGCGATGAGGCCGGCGAGAAAGCCCGCGGTTTCCGCGATCACCGTAGCCAGTGCTGCGCCACTGACGCCAAAGTCGAATTGCAGGACCAGCAGGGAGGTGAGTGCCATGTTGGCGAGATTGATGCCGACCTGCAGTGCCAGAGCGATCCCGGTGCGCGCCTGGCCGACCAGCCAGCCGAGAATGATATAGTTGCCGAGCATCAGCGGCGCGGACCAGAGTCGGATGAAGAAATACTGGCGTGCGGCGGATGTGACGGCGTCGCTGCCGCCCATGATGCTGAACACCAGCGCCGCCAGCGGTGTCCGCAAGATAATCAGCGTCAGCCCGATCGCCGCTCCGAGCATCAACGCGCGCAGCAGGATAGCGCGCACCTCGATCCGGTCACCGGCGCCAAGCGCCTGTGCGGTGAAGGCAACCGTCGCCATGCGCAGAAATCCGAACAGCCAGAAAATGCAGTCGAATGCCACGGAGGCCAAAGCCACACCGCCGAGCAGGTGCGGGTCGCCAAGCCTGCCGATTGCCGCGGTCGAGACGATGCCGATCAGAGGCGTCGTCAGATTGGCCAGCATGGCCGGGCCGGCAATGGCAAAGACGCGCCTGTTGGTGACGGACAATCCCGACGACATCAATGCAGCCTGAAGCGGATGATGCGCGTCTCAGCGGCCGCGGGGGGCGCTGAACAGCCGCATGATCAGCCAGATCGGCACGACGATCACGGCGCCGAGCAGGAAGTAGCGCCAGAGGCCATTGATGGCATCGAAGCCGAGGTCATAGACCCACTGGAACAGGCGACGAATGCTGGTGACAATGTTCCACGGATCGAAGCCGATGGCGGCGAGAACGACGCCGACCAGGATCGACAGCAGGATCAGCCGGCCGAGTACCGCCAGCGGCGAACCGCCGAGGAAGCGCGCCAGGCCGTCATTGTTGGCCGGCAAGTCCCGAGTCTCATTTGGCTGCATCATGGTCTCCTGCGCGCAAATCGCGCGCTGATCATAGGTGGTCCCACGCAAATGGGGAACCCGGCTCGTTCGTCAAGTATGGACCGTCAAGGCGTCGCAGGCTCGGGCGGCGCAATTGTGGTCTCCGCCTTCAGCATGCGCTCCAGCGTCTCCAGCCGGTCGGCCTCACGTGGCGGCTTGTCCCAGCGCAGCCGGCTGATGCGGGGAAACCGCATTGCGACCCCCGACTTGTGCCGGGGCGAGCGCGCCAGCCCTTCAAAGGCAACTTCCAGCACCAGCCCCTTGTCAGGTTCGTGGGTGACGTGGCGGACCGGGCCGAACTTTTCGGTGGTGTTGCGGCGAACGAAGCGGTCGATTTGCAGCAGCTCCTCGTCGGTGAAGCCGAAATAGGCCTTGCCGACCGGTACCAGCTGGTCGCCGCTCTCGCCTGCGGTCCAGACGCCGAAGGTGTAATCCGAATAATAGGACGAGCGCTTGCCGTGGCCGCGTTGCGCATACATCAGCACCGCGTCGATGATGTGTGGGTCGCGCTTCCATTTCCACCACTGGCCTTTCGGCCGTCCCGGGAGATAAGCGGAATCGCGCCGCTTCAGCATCACGCCCTCGACGGCGTCGGCATCTTCGCCGGCTCCGGCACTGACAGGATCGGCACGCGCGGCGGTGAGGGCATCCCACGTTGCGAACGGGATCTGGTCGGACAGATCGATCCTGTCGTCGTCCAGCTCTGTGATGAATCTTTCCAGTTTGGTTCGTCGCTGTTCGAATGGCAGTTCGCGCAAATCCGTCTCGCCATCGCTGAGCAGGTCATAGGCGCGCAGATGGATGGGATATTCCTTCATCAGCTTCGGCGTCACGCTCTTCCGGTTCAGCCGTTGTTGCAGCACGTTGAATGACTGCACGCGTCCCTCGCGCAGCACCAGCAACTCGCCATCGATCGCGCCGGGCAAACGCAGCGATGGCGTCAGGTCCGGGAAGCTTCCGGTGATGTCCTCGCCGGTGCGCGAATAGAGCCGCGTGACGATCCTGTCGTCATCGCCTTTGCCGCTGATCGCCTGAATCCGGATGCCATCCCATTTCCACTCCGCGACGAAATCAGACGCGTCGAGATTGGCGAAGTCGGAATCTTCGATGGCATGTGCCAGCATCACCGGGCGGAACGGCGCCGGATCGCGATTGACCGGCTTCTCCGCGCGACCTTCGAGCCAGGCGAACAATTCGCCATAGGGCGACGCAAGGCCGGGCCAGATCAGCTCGACGTCATGCGGGTCCTTGTCGCCGAGCGCCGCGGCGGCGGTCTTGGCCAGCCGCGCCGAAACGCCAATCCGCATCGCGCCGGTGACGAGCTTCAGCAGTGCCCAGCGCCCGGTCTCGTCGAGTTCATCGAGCCAGCGGGTGAGTTGTGCGGGCAATTCGGCCTTGCCGAGCGTGCGGAGTGTGGTGACGACTTCGGTGAGTGTCGGTGGTGGCGGGTTGTTGTGCACGATGTCCTGGGCCTTCGGCCACATCAGCGCAACCGTCTCCGAGAGATCGCCGACATAGTCATAAGAGAGTTCAAACAACACCGGATCAGTTCGCGATGCGATGAGGTCGCGGATCAATCCAGCTTTCGCATGCTTGAACGACAGCGCACCTGTCAGCGCCGCTAGCGCGTAGCCACGGTCGGGATCGGACACTTCGCGGAAATAGCCCGTGATCAGCCGCAGCTTGTTGTTGCGGCGGGGTTCGTAGGTCAGGCGATCGAGCAGTTCGGCGAAGCGGTTCATGCCTCGGCGCTTTCGCCGGGCGGAAGTGTCTCTTCTTCCTCTTCGTCGCCATAGCCGACCAGCGCAAGAGGCCGCGCAGTCAGGCCTTTGCTCTGGCACCAATGCACCAGCGCGTCTTCCTGGCCATGCGTGACCCAGATTTCGCCGGCTCCAGTGGCGCCGATGGTGGCGCATAATCCATCCCAGTCCGCGTGATCTGAAATCACCAGCGGCAGTTCGACGCCGCGTTGCCGCGCACGGGCGCGCACGCGCATCCAGCCGGACGCAAAGGCGGTGACTGGATCGGGAAAGCGCCGCGTCCACACATCCGATGTGGCCGACGGCGGCGCCAGCGTGATGGTGCCGGCGAGATCGGCTTTCTTGACGCCCTTCACCGGGCGCAGTTCGCCTAGATCGATGCCGCGGCTCTGATAATAGTGTGTGATCTTCTCCATCGCGCCATGCAGATAGATCGGTGCATCGTAGCCGGCCTCACGGATCAGCTTGATGACCCGCTGCGCCTTTCCCAGCGAATAGGCGCCGACCAGATGCGCGCGCTCCGGAAACAGCGCGACCGAGGCCAGCAGTTTCTTCACTTCGTCGGCGGCATTGCCATGACGAAACACCGGAAGCCCGAACGTCGCTTCGGTGATGAACACATCGCAGGGCACCACCTCGAACGGTGTGCAGGTCGGGTCATGGGCGTCCTTGTAGTCGCCGGAGGCGACAATGCAGATATCCTTGCAGGTCACCGCCATCTGCGCGGAGCCGAGGACATGGCCGGCGGGATGGCAGGACACCGTGACGTCGCCGAGCTTTACCGTCTCGCCATAGGCAATGGCCTGCGTGCTGCCGGCGAAATTGTCGCCATAGCGCAGCCGCATCATGTCGAGAGTCTCCTGCGTCGCCAGCACATGGCCGTGACCCGGTCGCGCATGGTCGGAATGGCCGTGGGTGATCACGGCGCGCTCGACCGGTCTGACCGGGTCGATATGGAAGCCGCCCGGTTTGCAGCGAAGGCCGGCGGGAACCGGGATAAGGATGTTTTGCGGACGCATCTCGGTTATATAGGTCCGCCTCGGGTTGGTTCGAGTCATCCTGCGAACGCCCCGCCCTCCGATCGGTTCCCACCATGCCCGCGCGCTTGTTCATGTCATCCGGCGATATGAACGCCGACCGGCGTTTCGACTATGCGCGCGACCTGCAGGTACAGGGCGATCTGGTGGCGGCGGCCGATCTGTTCGAGCAGGCCACTGATTTGGCGCCGGGCTTTGCCACCGCATGGTTCGTGCTCGGGGAGGTCCGGGAGCAGCTGGGTGACACCGCTGCCGCCATTGCCGCGTTTCGCCGCGCGCAGGCCAGCGATCCCGGTGATCGCAACGGTGCTGGTTTGCGGTTGATGCGGCTCGGCGCTGACGATCTCTCGGCCATGCCGGCGACCTATGTGACGGCGCTGTTCGATCAATACGCGCCTAAGTTCGACGCCGCGCTGGTCGATACGCTCGGTTATCGCGGACCAGCGGTCCTGTTGGGCGCCGTGCGTGCCGCATGCGCTGCGACGGATAGGGCGATGCTCTTCCCCCGCGCCATCGATCTCGGTTGCGGCACCGGGCTGGCAGCCGGCGCTTTTGCCGCCTGCACCGGCGCCATCATCGGCATCGACCTGTCGCCGCGCATGATCGAGCGCGCTCATGCCACCGGGCTTTACGCCGAGCTTGAAGTGGTCGAGATCGTCGAGGGTTTGTGCCGCCGGTCAGATAGCAGTGTCGAGCTGGTCATCGCCGCCGACGTGCTGATCTATCTGCACGACCTTGCGCCGGTTTTGCGAGAAGCTACGCGCGTGCTGGTCCCAGACGGGTTGCTCGCCTTCACGGCTGAGACCCATGACGGCGACGGTGTCGCTCTCGGCGCGGGCTTGCGTTATGCGCAGAGCGAAGATCATCTGCGTGGCCTGATCGCAACTGCCGGCCTGGCGCTCATTCATCTTGAACACGTTTCGTCTCGTACGGAACGCGGCGTTGCCGCACCAGGACTGGTGGCCGTCGCGATCAAACGTCGGCTTTAACGCCGTCGGGGTCAGCTAGGGCAAGTTTGCTGGCGCGATCGAGAAACGAAGCGAAAAGACGGTCGCTTCGTTTCAAGGTCTTACAATGAAGGCCGGGCAATAACGTCTGTGAGCGCCAAGCGTCCTACCAATAAAAACCCCGGCCGTGAGGCCGGGGTTTCGCGTTTCAGCGATGTCACCAGGATCAGTACTTCGCAACGACCGGGCTGTTGAAGTGATAGTTCAGCCCGGTGCGGAAGATGTGTTCGGTGACCGCGGTCGTGACGGTCGTGGTGTTGATCAGGTTCGAGGTCGAGCCGAGATCGACATAGAGATATTCCGTCTTCGAGGTCCAGCTCGGGCCGAACAGGCCGAGCAGGGTGAAAGGCGTCTCGATGCCGGCGCCCGCGGTCCAGCCGCTCCTCGTGGTCGATGCATTGAGCTGCACGGCGCCGTCTTCGCTGGCCTTGGTCTTCACGCCGCCATAGGCGTAACCGCCGGTGGCATAGAACAGCGTCGAGCCGACCGAGTAGCCGAGGCGGCCGCGAACAGTGCCGAACCAGGGCAGCTTGGCGTCGAACGGGACGTCGCCGAGGCCAATCGCCGTCTTGTTGTCGCGCTGGCTCGAAGCCTGGATGTCGGTTTCCAGACCGTAGACCCAGTTCGCCATCTGCCAGTTGTAACCCAGCTGTAGGCCGCCATTGATGCCATCGGGAGCGAGGTTGAAGGCATTGTAGGAAGGTAAGTCGCCAAGGCCATCACCGGCTTTGGAGACCGAGGTGCGGTCGCGTCCGATGCCGGAGCCGACATTGCCGCCGAGATACCAACCGGTCCAGTTCGCGGCAGGCGCCGGCACATAGGTGCTGTTGTTGCCGCCGATGCGATAGTTCAGACCGACGCGGAACAGATTCTCGCGCAGTTCGGTGGTGGTGGTCTGCGGAAAGGTGCCGAGCACCATCACCTGGTCGGTCTTGTTGCCGAGGTTGAGATAGAGGTACTCGATCTTGCCGGTCCAGTTGCCGCCGAGAGATGCCTCGACGCCGCTGCCGACGGTCCAGCCGCCCTGGACGCGGCTCGTCGCCAGGGCAGGAAAGCCCAGGGAGGTGGAGGTAGTGGTGACGTTGCCATAGGCATAGCCGCCGGTCACATAGCTGAGCACCGGACCCGTTGCCAGACCGACGCGGCCGCGCACCGTGCCGAACCAGTCGATTTTCTGGCTGTAGGTGTCCTGCGACGCCAGCGGAAAGGCGCCGTTCTCCAGCAACGGATAGCTGTCCTTCAGCGCGCCGCCCTGGATGTCGGCTTCGACGCCGTAGACCAGCGGGCCGAACATGGAGCCGGTCTGCCAGTTGTAGCCGATCTGACCGCCACCGAATCCGCCAGCAGGCTGTAGATAGGTCGAGGTGGCTGAGCCGGGAGTGATCGGGTCGTTGTTTTGCAGCCGATCCCGGCCGACGCCGTAGCCCGCGTTCACGCCCATGTAGAAGCCGGTCCAGTCATAAACCGCTGTTACCGGCACCTTGTAGTAGGGGGCCTTCACGGCCATGTCGGCGGCTTGCGCACCGGCGGTCAGTGCGAGCAGTGCCGCGGCGGTGAGGCGAAGGGTTTTCATGATGGGATCCAGTTCAGGTTTCTGGCCGAACTATGAAGGGGTAACGGAATGCTGTCTGCAGCCGTGCGACCAGAAATTGCGGTATTTGGATATTGGGTTCCTTGTGGTTAATTTTCTCGGAACAGCGTTGTTCAGGGCGCAAACAAAAACCCCGGCCGCAAGGCCGGGGTTTTCGAAATAGCGGATGTCGCTGAGATCAGTACTTCGCAACGACCGGGCTGTTGAAGTGGTAGTTCAGGCCGGTACGGAAGATGTGCTCGGTAACCTTGCTCTCGCTGACGACGCCGGGAAGGATCGTGGTCGAAGCCGAGCCGAGGTCGACATAGAGATATTCGGTCTTCGAGGTCCAGTTCGGTCCGAACAGGCCGAGCAGCTTGAACGGGGTCTCGATGCCCGCACCAGCGGTCCAGCCGCTCTTGGTGGTCGAAGCGTTGGCAACTTCGACGCCCAGTGCGTTGATCTTGGTCTTCACGCCGCCGTAGGCGTAACCGCCGGTGGCGTAGAACAGGGTCGAACCGACCGAGTAGCCGAGGCGGCCACGAACCGTGCCGAACCAGGGCAGCTTCTGATCGTAGCTGACGAGGCCGAGAGCAACCGCAGTTTTGTTGTCGCGCTGGCTGGAAGCCTGGATGTCGGCTTCAAGACCGTAAACCCAGTTCGATGCCTGCCAATTGTAACCGATCTGGGCACCGCCGTTGATGCCGTCCGGAGAAAGGTTGAACTGCTCAGGAACCGGGGTGACGCCGGTAAGCGTGGTGCGATCACGACCGGTGCCGGAACCGATGTTGCCGCCGAGGTACCAGCCGGTCCAGTTCGCTGCAGCGACCGGGGTGTAAACGCTGTTGCCGCCGATGCGGTAGTTCAGACCGACGCGGAACAGGTTTTCACGCAGCTCGGTGTTGGTGAGCTGGGTGGGGGTAGCGAACGCATCAGAGCGGTTGCCGAGGTTCAGGTAGAGATATTCGATCTTGCCGGTCCAGTTGCCGCCGAGCGCTGCTTCCACGCCGCTGCCGATGGTCCAGCCGGTCGCCATGCGGCTGTCCGAGAACGCCGTCACGCCGCCTTCAGTGATCGTGGTCTTGACGTTGCCGTAAGCGAAACCGCCGGTGAAGTAGCTCAGGACCGGACCGGTTGCGAGACCGACGCGGCCACGAACGGTGCCGAACCAATCCGACTTCTGACCGTAGACGGTCTGCAGCGGGCCAACCACATTGGCGCCACCGCCGGTGAGGCCCGAACCCTGGATGTCGGCTTCGAGGCCGTAAACGATCGGGCCGAGCAGCGAGTCGCCCTGCCAGTTATAGCCGATCTGGCCGCCGCCGAAGCCGCCCTGCGGCGTGAGATACAGCGAGTCGCCGGTGTAGCTATGGGTGACGCGGTCGCGGCCGATGCCGACGCCGGCGTTCACGCCGATGTAGAAGCCGGTCCAGTTATAGACCGAGACGAGGGGCGCCTTGTAATAAGGGGCCTTGACGGCCAGATCGGCAGCCTGCGCGCTCACAGCGGTTCCGAGCAGCGCGGCGCTCGCAAGAAGAATACGTTTCATGGTCGACCCCAATTCAGATTTGAACCGTTAGAATAGGGGAGTCGGGCCATATTGGCTGTATCCGGACGGCCACACTGTCCGACATTGCAACCGCAGGGGCGCCGGCCAAAAAAAGCCGGTTAAATAAGCGTTTAGACGTCCGTGGCGCGATGCGTATTTCGTCACGTTTGGGTGCGCTGAGACCCTGTCGATAGCCAACCCACGGAAAACATGAGGCAACCTGTGAGGGATTGCCAACCCTGCTGCGCCCGCAGAGGATAAGGGCAAGCCCGTACAGCCGCGATCAACGCCGGGACGGGTCACAAAAACACGCCCGCACAAGCGGGTCTCAGGGAGAAAACACCAGATGCCTTCGCGCCGCAGGTCTGTCTTTAGGACGGCAACACTCGCTGCAGTTGTCTCGATTCTGGCCCATTCGGCCTCTGCGGCGGACAAGAAATACGATCCGGGTGCCAGCGATACCGAGATCAAGCTTGGCCAGACCATCCCCTATAGCGGCGCCGGTTCCCTGTATGGCGTGATCGGCCGGACACAGGCCGCCTATTTCCAGATGCTGAACGAAAAGGGCGGCATCAACGGCCGCAAGATCAATTTCATGTCGCTGGACGATGCCTATAGTGCGCCGAAGGCCGTCGAGGCCACCCGCCGGCTGGCGGAGCAGGACGAGGTGCTGGCGCTGTTCGGCTCGCTGGGCACTGCGCCGCAGTCGGCGGTGCAGAAGTTTCTCAACAGCAAGAAGATCCCGCAGCTGTTGCTCAACACCGGCGCCTCGCGCTGGAACAACCCGAAAGAGTTCAAGTGGACCACGCCGGGCCTGCCGATCTATTCGACCGAGGGCCGGATCATCGCGCGCTACCTGATGCAGGCCAAGCCGAACGCCAAGGTCGCGATCCTTTACCAGAACGACGAGTTCGGAAAGGACTTCATGAATTCGTTCAAGGAGATTCTGGCCGAAGCGGGCGGCTCCGCGAAGGTGATCGCCGAGGCGTCTTATGACCTCACCGATCCGACCATCGATTCCCAACTGATCAATCTGGCGAAATCGGGCGCCGACACTTTCTTCAACATCTCCACCGGCAAGGCGACGTCGCAGTCGATCCGCAAGGTCGCGGAGCTCGGCTGGAAGCCGCTGCATCTCCTGGTGTCGACCTCGAGCGGTCGCTCGATCATCAACGCCGCCGGCGCCGAGAATGCCAAGGGCATCGTGGCGATGACCTACACCAAGGAAGTCAGCAGCGAGAAGTGGAAGGACGATCCGGACGTGATCGCCTTCCAGGAGCTGCGCAAGAAGTATCTGCCGAATGTCGATCCCGACAACACCATCGCATTCCAGGGCTATTCGCAGGGCGTGACCATGGCGGAGATCCTGCGCCGCTGCGGCGACGATCTCACCCGTGAGAATGTCCTGAAGCATGCCACCAATCTGGAAGGCTACCGCGCACCGGTGTTCCTGCCGGGTATCACCTATGGCTTCACGCCGACCGACTACACTACCATCAAGGCGCTCTATGTGGGCACATTCAACGGCACCGACTGGGATCTGTCGGACAAGCCGGTGAGCCAGTAAGCGCGTATCTTAAAATAGCGACCATCCCCGGCGGATAGGCCGGGGATGGAGACGACCAATCGGACTCGCAAAGAGCCGTATCAAAAATCATCAGGGAGAAAACGCCATGAACAAGGGACTGTTTGCGTCTGCGGCGCGGGTCGCCGTCGTCGTGTTGCCACTGACTATGACGGCCGCTATCGCCGCCGACAAGAAATACGATCCAGGCGCCAGCGACACTGAAATCAAGATCGGACAAACCATTCCGCATAGCGGACCCGGTTCGCTCTATGGCGTGCTAGGCCGTGTCGGTGAAGCCTATTTCCAGAGCTTGAACGAGAAGGGCGGCATCAATGGCCGCAAAATCAAGTTTCTGACGATGGACGATTCCTACAGCGCACCGAAGGCGGTCGAGGCCACGCGCCGTCTGGTGGAGCAGGAGGAGGTACTTGCACTCTATGGCTCGCTCGGCACCGCGCCGCAGACGGCCGTGCACAAATATCTCAATTCCAAGGGCGTACCGCAGCTGCTGCTCAACACCGGCGCATCGAAGTGGAACGATCCGAAGAACAACAAATGGACCATGGCCGGCCTGCCACTCTATCCGACCGAGGCGCGTATTCTCGCCAAATATGCCGTCAGCGTGAATCCGAATGCGAAAGTCGGCATCCTCTATCAGAACGATGATTTCGGTCGGGATTTCCTCGGGCCGTTCAAGGATGAACTCGCGAAAGCCGGCGGCACCGCCAAGGTGATCGCCGAGGTGACCTATGACCTCACCGATCCCACGATCGACTCGCAGCTGATCAATCTCGCCAAATCCGGCGCCGATGTTTTCTATAACATCACCACCGGCAAGGCGACGTCACAGTCGATCCGCAAGGTGGTCGAGCTCGGCTGGAAGCCGCTGCAGTTGTTGTCGGCGGGCTCCACCGGCCGATCGATCCTGGAGGCGGCAGGGTTGGAGAACGCCAAGGGCATTGTCTCGATTGCCTATGGCAAGGATATCGGTTCGCCGCTTTATGCCAAGGATCCCGACATCGTGGCGTTCGAAGCGCTGCGTGCGAAGTATCTGCCGACGGTCTCCGCGGATAATTCGATCGCCTTCTTCGGCTATGGTCAGGCCGTGTCCATGGCGGAAATCCTACGCCGCTGCGGTGACGAGCTTACCCATGAGAACGTACTAAAGCAGGCCATCGGCCTGAACGGCTTCCGCGCTCCGCAAATGCTGCCGGGGGTGAGTTACAGCTATACCAATGACGCCTATGTTCCGATGGCGACGCTCTACACCCAGCGGTTTGACGGCAAGGACTGGATCATCTCCGACAAGTCGGTGACGCAATAAGACCACAGGTCTCTCCACGTCATTGCGAGCCCCGGCGAAAATTGGCGCAGCCAATTTCGTTTGGGCGAAGCAATCCAGTCTTCTCTTGCTGTTTTCTGGATTGCTTCGTCGCAAGGGCTTAGGGGAAAGTTGCACGGCAACTTTCCTTGACCTCGCAATGACGGCTGAGAGTGCCTAGTTCTAACGCGTGCCGCCCCGTAAATCCGTCGCCAAACCTGACCTGTTGCCCGATCACTTCCTGCGCTGGTTCGCCATGCGCGGCTGGTCGCCGCGCGAACATCAATTGGCGCTGCTGCAGATGGCGAGGGACGATCGCTCGGCGCTGCTGATCGCGCCGACCGGCGCCGGCAAGACACTGGCCGGGTTTCTTCCGACGCTGGTGGAACTGTCTAACCTCTCCCCGCTTGCGGGGAGAGGTCGGCTTGAGAGCGCAGCGAACAAGCCGGGTGAGGGGGAGCGCATAATTGAAACTCCCGAGTTCGCCGAAGCTCCCCCTCACCCGTCGCGGACTGCGTCCGCGCCAGCCTCTCCCCGCAAGCGGGGCGAGGGGAAAAACGCCCTCGTCTCCACCGGCCGCACCGTTCAGCGCACCGGTGGTCTGCACACACTCTACATTTCCCCGCTGAAAGCCCTTGCGGTCGACATCGCGCGCAACCTGGAAACGCCGATCGCGGAGATGCAGCTGCCGATCAAGGTCGAGACGCGCACCGGCGACACGCCGGTGTCGCGGCGTGCACGGCAGCGCCGCTATCCGCCGGATATTCTTCTGACCACGCCGGAACAACTGGCCTTGCTGTTGTCGTCCGACGACGCGCCGTTTCTGTTCTCGTCGCTGAAGCGCGTCGTGCTCGACGAGTTGCATGCGCTGGTGACGTCGAAGCGCGGCGATCTGCTGTCGCTCGGCCTTGCGCGGCTGTGGAAACTCGCACCCGAGATGCGGGCCATAGGCCTGTCGGCGACGGTCGCCGAGCCTGAATCGCTGGCACGCTTTCTGGTACCGCAGCCACCAGGCGAAAGCGTCTCGGCCGATATCGTCGTCGCCGGCGGCGCGGCCGAGCCGGTGGTCGAGATGCTCGACACCAAGGAACGGTTGCCCTGGGCCGGGCACTCGGCGCGCCATGCGCTCGGCGAAATCTACGATCTCATCAAGGCCAACAAGACGACGCTTGTCTTCGTCAATACGCGCAGCCAGGCCGAGATGCTGTTCCAGGATCTCTGGCGCATGAATGACGATGGCCTCGCCATCGCGCTGCATCACGGCTCCCTCGACGTCGCGCAGCGCCGGAAGGTCGAGGACGCGATGTCGGCCGGGAAACTACGAGGTGTGGTCTGTACCTCGTCACTCGATCTCGGCGTCGACTGGGGCGATGTCGATCTCGTCATCAATGTCGGTGCCCCCAAGGGCGCCTCGCGGCTCATGCAGCGGATCGGCCGCGCCAATCACCGGATCGACGAAGCCTCGCGCGCTGTACTGGTTCCGGCCAATCGTTTTGAAGTGCTGGAATGCCGCGTTGCCATCGATGCCGTTGCCGAAAATGCCCAGGATACTCCGCCGTTGCGGACTGGTTCGCTCGACGTGCTGGCGCAGCACGTGCTCGGCTGCGCCTGCGGCGCGCCGTTTCGCGCGGACGATCTCTATAACGAAGTGCGCTCGGCGGCGCCCTATGCCGAACTGTCGCGTGTCGATTTCGACGATACCGTGGAGTTCGTGGCGTCCGGCGGCTATGCGCTGAAAATCTACGAGCGTTTCGCCCGTATCAAGCAGGACGCCTCCGGCAAGTGGCGCGTCACCAATCCCAAGGTGCGCCAGATGTATCGCATGAATGTCGGCACCATCGTCGAGGATACGATGCTGAAGGTGCGGCTGGTGCGCGGAGACAGCGGAAAAGGCAAAAAGGGTGTCACTGGTGCGCTGGCGCGCGGGGGACGCATGCTCGGCCAGATCGAGGAGTATTTCATCGAAGGCCTTGTGGTCGGCGACACCTTTGTCTTTGGCGGGGAAGTCGTGCGCTATGAATCCCTGGTCGAGGATCAGGTCTATGTTTCGCGCGCTCATGACAAGGGCGCCAAGGTGCCGTCCTATATGGGCGGCAAGTTTCCGCTCTCGACCTATCTCGCGGAACGCGTGCGCAAGCTGCTGGACGATGAGCGCGCCTGGAAAGGCCTGCCTGATCAGGTACGCGAATGGTTGTCGCTGCAGGCCCATGTCTCGCATGTGCCCGGCGCGCGCGAACTGATGGTCGAGACTTTTCCGCGTGCCGACAAGCATTACCTCGTCTGCTATCCGTTCGAAGGCCGCCTCGCGCATCAAACATTGGGCATGCTGCTGACGCGCCGTCTTGAACGCGCCCGCGCGCGGCCGCTGGGCTTCGTTGCCAATGAATATGCGCTGGCCATATGGGGCCTCGGCGACACGTCGCACATGATCAGGCAGGGCAGGCTTGATCTCGCCGCTCTGTTCGATCCCGACATGCTCGGCGACGATCTCGAAGCCTGGCTCGCGGAATCGGCGCTGATGAAGCGCACGTTCCGCACCTGCGCGGTGATTTCGGGGCTGATCCATACGCGCTTCACCGGCGAGGAGAAATCGCGCCGTCAGGTGCTGTTCTCCACGGACCTGATCTATGACGTGTTGCGCAAGCACCAGCCCGATCACGTGCTGCTGCGTGCCGCGCGTGCCGACGCGGCGACGGGATTGCTGGACATTCGGCGATTGAGCGACATGCTGACGCGGATTCAGGGCCGCATCATTCACCGGGAACTCGACCGCGTCTCGCCGCTGGCGGTGCCGGTGATGCTGGAAATCGGCCGTGAAGCGGTATACGGCGAGGCGTCCGACGAGCTCCTGGCAGAAGCCGCCGAGGAACTCGTGAAAGAGGCGGCAGGATTCGAAGAGATGGGATCGTAAGGGTTTTGCGAATCTCGCATTCGTCTTAAAAGAGCACCATGCACGCTGAGACCATCACCGTCGATATGAGCACCGTCAGCATCGCCGGCGTCACGCTGGCTGCGGACCTGTCGGGCGCCTTGTATTGGGAAGAGCAGAAACTTCTCGTGGTGTCCGACCTGCATCTCGAAAAGGGCTCCAGCTATGCCAATCGCGGCGTGCTGCTGCCGCCCTACGATACGATCGCAACGCTCGGTCGCCTCGGTGCGGTGATCGCGCGTCACGATCCGCGCATTGTGATTGCGCTCGGCGACAGCTTCCACGACCGTGACGCCCATGAGCGGTTGTCGCCGGCCAATCGCGAGGTGCTGTCTGCATTGCAGATGCGCCGTGACTGGATCTGGATCTCAGGCAATCACGATCCTGCATTGCCGCCGGATCTCGGCGGCACCGTCGCTGAAGAAGTGGCCATCGGCCCGATCACCTTCCGTCATGAGCCGACTGGTGCTGCCGGCGAGATTGCCGGTCACTTGCATCCAAAGGCGCGCGTCAGCACGCGCGGGCGCGCCGTCGAACGTCGTTGCTTTGCGAGCGACGGCACCCGCGCGGTGATGCCGGCCTTCGGCGCCTATACGGGTGGGCTCAACATCCGCGATGCAGCATTCGCCAGGATCTTCCAGACCCTTGGCTTCGTTGCCCATGTGCTCGGCGACCGGCGCATGCACGCCATTGCTGCCTCGCGCTGTTGCTAGATCAGCGATATCCAACAGATCGTCATTCTGGCTGGATCAGGCGAACCTGTGGGATTTCCAGGATGGCAGTCTCCTTTGCGGGCTGGCTGTTGACGAGATGGTCGATAAGATCCTTCGTCGTCGAGCCACGGGTCAGCATCAGGCAGGTCGCATTGTCGGCGCGCGTTGCGTGCCAAACGCCGGCGCGCATGCAGATTCCGACGCCAGGAGACAAACGATAAGCTCGGAGGGTCGACAAATCCGGCTGCCGGTTTGCGTCACTCAAGCAAAGGACCTGAACGATCTCTTTCGTGAGAGGCACGACCGCCTGCTGGGTCAGGTGATGGACTTCGAGCTTGGAGACAAGCGGATTGTTGTCACGATACTCGACCCACAAGACCTCGGTGTTGCCTCCCGTGCCGGGATCAAAGAAGTGTTCGTGCCAGAAATCGCTCGCCGGGCTTCGAAAACCGACCGCGTCTTTTTTGAGAGGATCGGTTTTGCCGAGCACCCATCCGAAGGGTTCGAACGACGTGGGACTCAGAGCCTCGACAGTAACAGCGTCGGATGTCGGCATGGAGGGCTCCTTGGGGGCGTGTCCGAAGCATGGCTTCATGGCCCTGCAAACCGACGAGCATTAAAAGAAAGAGCGGCCTTACGCCGCCTTCGCCTGCACCGTATCGCAGAACTCGGCGAGGTGGTCGGCAAGCCGCAGCGTTGCCGGGCTCGCGTCGGGGGCGGCCATCAGCGTCACTTCAGTCTGGTCGATCGGCGCGAAGCCTTCTTTCGCCGTCAAGATGCGATGGTCGGCCTGGATAGCCATGTCGGACAGGATACTGAGGCCAAGTCCGGCGGCGACCGCAGCCTGGATGCCGGCGAGGCCGGAGCTCGTATAGGCCATGTGCCAACTGCGGCCTGCCGCCTCGATGGCATGAATCGCGCGGGTCCGGTAAAGGCAGCCGGCGGGAAAGCCGATCAACGGGACCGACCGGATGGCGGGGTCGATCGGATGCGCCTTGCTCGTGACCCAATGGATACGCTCGGGCCACACCGCGATGCCACCTTTCTCACCGGCGGCGCGCTTGAACAGTGCCAGGTCGAGTTCGCCGCGTTCGAGGTCGCGGCGCAAATACGTGCTCTGGTCGGCGCGCACGTCGAGCCGCAAGCCGGGTCGGGACCGCGAAAAATTCGCCAGCAATTCGGTCAGGCGATAAGCCGCGAAATCCTCGGGGATGCCGAGCCTGACGGCGCCTTCATTGGTCGGCCGGGCCAGTACGTCGCGGGCTTCCTCCGCCAGCGCCAGCAGCCGTCGCGCATAGGACAGGAGGCGCTCGCCGGCTTCGGTCGGGGTCACGTCCTTGCCGGTGCGGTTCAGCAGCGGCTGGCCGATATCCTCTTCCAGTCGCTTGATTTGCTGGCTGACGGTGGATTGGGTGCGGTGAACGCGCTCGCCGGCGCGGGTAAAGCCGCGGGCATCGACCACCGAGACGAAGCTGCGCAGGAGTTCGAGATCCAGCATCGGCTGTCCATTCGTTTTTCAACTGACAGCAAGTATATCATTTAATTTCCAAATGGGAAGGCGAGCGCATAGACCGGTGGCAAAGGAGATTTCCGATGTCCCTCGCGCCGTCAGTTGCGGTTCCCCGTGCCGCCTTCAATCCGCTGCCGATCTATATCGGCATCTTCTGTCTGCTCTGGAGTTTCTCCTTCGTCGCGGGGAAAATCGCTGTCACCGATTGCCCGCCGCTCATTTTGCTCGCCGCGCGGTTCTCGCTCGCTGGTGTTCTGATCCTTGGCATTTCCGCCCTGCGCCGCGGTGCCTGGTCGCTGTCCTGGCGCGATGTCGCGGCTTACGCCGTCATCGGCCTGGCCAATAACGCGCTGTATCTCGGCCTCGGTTATACCGGCCTGCAAACCATCTCCGCCGGTCTCGGTGGCCTGGTCGTCAGCGCAAACCCAGTGTTTACGGCTGTGTTCGCAGCGCTGTTGCTGAAGGAGCCGCTCACCGGACGCAAGGTCGCCGGGCTCTTGCTCGGCATCGCCGGCGTCACCTCGATCGTCTGGCACCGCATATCGGTGGGCACCGACAGCGCGCAGGGCATCGTATTCACGCTGGCATCGCTCGCATCCATCGTGACCGGGACGATCCTGTTCAAGCTGCTGGCACCGAAGGGCAGCCTGTGGCTCGGCAACGGCGTGCAGAATCTTGTGGCCGGCGTGGTGCTGATCCCGGTGGCGCTCACGTTTTCCGATATCGGCGCGATCGTGCCGAGTGCGCGATTGATCGCTTCGTTTGCATTCCTGACATTGGGCGGTTCTATCCTCGGTTATCTGCTGTGGTTTCACCTGCTGAAGACCTGCGGCGCCACCGCTGCCAGCGCCTATCACTTCCTGATGCCGCCACTCGGCATGCTGTTCGCCTGGATGGTGCTCGGCGAGCATGTCGAAAGTCGTGATCTTCTGGGGATCGTCCCGGTCGCCCTCGGTATCTATCTCGTCACCAGACCGGCCGCTTCACCAGCCCCCCTGCGACAGGAGTAGTTCATGTCTCTCACCATCACTTTGATTGGCGGACCCACCGCGCTGATTGAATTCGACGGCTTCCGGCTGCTCACCGATCCGACGTTCGATCATCCGGGCGCCTACAAGCTGCCGCATGTCACGCTGGAAAAACTCGTCGGTCCCGCGATCTCCGCCGCGCAAGTCGGCGCGGTTGATGCGGTGCTGCTCAGTCACGATCAGCACTCCGACAACCTTGATACCTCCGGGCGCGATTTCCTGCGCCACGCGCCGCGCGCACTGACAACCATTGCGGGCGCCAAGCGCCTCGGTGGGGATGTCGAGGGTCTCGCGCCATGGGACAGCACCGAACTTACAGGCAAGGATGGTCACTCGCTGACGATCACCGCGACGCCTGCGCGTCATGGCCCCGCGGGTATCGAGCCGCTGTCTGGCGACGTCATCGGATTCGTGCTGAGTTCGAACGCGCCGGGGAGCAGGCCGATCTACATTACAGGCGACACCGTCTGGTTCGATGGCGTCGCCGAGGTCGCGCGGCGTTTTCCGGCCGGCGTGGTGCTGCCCTTCGCCGGCGCGGCGCAGACCCGCGGGCCATTCCACCTCACCATGGACACCAACGACACCATCGAGACGGCGCGCGCATTTCCCGATGCGACGATTGTGCCGGTGCACACCGACGGATGGGCGCATTTCAAACAGAGCGCCGGCGACCTGCGCGCATCCTTCGACACGCTCGGCTTCGGTGCCCGTCTGCGTATCCTCGAACCGGGTGTGCGGACCTTGATCTAGCCCATTGCCAGTCTCTGCTTCGGAACGTTAGCTGCGACGGCACGTTGCCGAGCGGTGAGATGGCAGGGATCAGATGTCGGACCAGTCCAGCGAGAAGAAGCCTGATGATCAGGAGGGAGAAACTGCTGGTCCGAAAGGTTTTCTGAAACGGCTTGGTCCTGGTCTGATCACCGGCGCTTCCGACGACGATCCGTCCGGCATCGGCACCTATAGCCAGGCCGGGGCGCAGCTCGGCTACGGCATCGGCTGGACCATGCTGTTGACCTTTCCGCTGATGGTCGCAATCCAGGAAATTTCCGGACGCGTCGGCAGCGTGACCGGTCGTGGCATTTCCGGAAATGTCTGCCGGCACTATCCGGCATCGCTGCTGCACCTCATCGTGTCGCTGCTGTTCATCGCTAACACGATCAACATCGCGGCCGATCTCGGCGCCATGGCCGATGCCACCAAACTGCTCGTTGGCGGTCATGGCATCGTCTATGTCGTTCTGTTCGGCGCGCTCTCGGTAGGCGCGCAAATCTTCTTTGACTACAAGCGCTATGTTTCGGTGCTGAAATGGCTGACGCTCTGCCTGTTTTCCTATGTCGCCGCGCTTGCGGTGGTGAAGGTCGACTGGAGCGCGGCTCTCACAGGCATCCTGCTGCCGCAAATCACCTGGAGTGGCTCGTATCTCACCACCATAGTCGCCATTCTCGGGACGACGATTTCGCCATATCTGTTCTTCTGGCAGGCCTCGCAGGAGGCGGAGGACGAACGTATCGATCCCGCCAAAGCTCCGTTGATCGAGAGGCCGATTGGTGCCGCGATGGAGTTTTCGCGCATTCGGGCCGACACGATCGTCGGCATGGCATTTTCGAACCTGATCGCGCTGTCGATCATCATCACGGCTGCGGCCACGCTCAATGCCTCCGGCAAGACGGATATCGAGACCTCGGCGCAGGCGGCTGAAGCCTTGCGTCCGATCGCCGGAGTATTCGCAGAGTGGATATTTGCGCTGGGCATCGTCGGCACGGGTCTGCTGGCGATCCCGGTGCTCGCAGGCTCAACTGCTTATGCTGTCGGCGAGGGCCAGCGCTGGCTGGTCGGACTCGATCGCAAGCCGCGCGAGGCCGTGGCGTTCTACTCGGTTCTGGCACTGTCCGCGGCGATCGGGATCGCGCTGAATTTCACCTCGATCAACCCGATCTCGGCGCTGTACTGGAGCGCGGTCATCAACGGCGTGCTCGCCGTGCCGGTGATGGTGCTGCTGATGGTGATGTCGCGCCGCAAGGATGTGATGGGCGATTTTGTGATCAAGGGGCCGTTGCACTGGCTCGGTTGGCTGTCGACTGCAGCAATGGCCATCAGTGTGGTGGCGATGGGCGTAGGTGTCTTCCTGTAGGATGGGTTTCGCTGCGCTCTACCCATCCTACGGTCTGTGAGCTTTCAATCCCGCCTGAACACGATCGACGCGGCCCAGCCGGACATTAGCGCCATCGCGGCGGTGAGCAGCCCGTAGATGAAACCGTGATTGCGCGCGGCATTGGCGACGAACTGCTCGAAGCCGATCTTGACGATATCGAACGCTGTCTCTGCTTTCGAGATCAGCGCACCGTCGGCGAACAATTTGATCTCGACATCATAGGTTCCGATGGGGACTTCGGCGGGCAGCGGAATGCTGGTTCGGAACAGCGTCGGTGTCAGGAATGTCACCGCTGAGGTCTCCTCGCGATACAGTCCGTGTTCCTTGCGCAGTCGCACAAAGGCGCTGCGGAACGGGTCTGTGGCCACGACGTCCGCATAGTCGGTGCCGACGCGCTGGGTCAGCAGGACGTTATTGATTCCGAGCTGCTGGCGGCGCTGTACGTCGGCAGGCGCTATGGCGTCCATAGGACGGTTGGAAAACACGGCGAGATAGGACGGCACCTGCAGGAATTGGCGCGAATCCGTGTTGATCCAGATGCCGAAGCGGCGCTCCTTGCGCCGGGTCATGAGGTCGGTGCGCGGTCCGTTGACGGTGACGACGAGATTGTAGTTGTTGCGGCCGGGCGGTGTCTTGTCGTCTTTCTCGACAGCGCCGAACAGCACCAGTTCCTCGCCGGCATAATTCGGCGTCACGGTCACGCGATGGTTCGATACCGAAACGATCAGTTGTTCGGCGCGGGCCGGAGCGAGCATTCCGATGCCGAGTGCGGCGATGATCGGGAGCGCGCGTATCATGGAGCGACGCCTCCGGTATCGCGGATCGTGAACAGATCCGTGGGGCGAACGACCAGTTCCACCGCGAAGCGGACGCCGACCGCCAGGATCAGCAGGCCCAGCAGCAGGCGCAAATGCTCGCCGCGAATCTTCTGCCCGGCGCGGGCGCCGAATTGTGCGCCGGTGACGCCGCCGACCATCAGGATGAGGGCCAGCACCGCATCGACCAGATGATTGGTGACGGCGTGCAGCAATGTCGCGATCACCATGGTGACCAGCGTCAGCACCATAGATGTGCCGATGACCGTCGAAGTCGGAATGCGCAGCCAGTAGATCAGGATCGGGATCAGGATAAAGCTGCCGCCGATGCCCATCACGGCGCCGATGAAGCCGATCAGGAGACCGACGGCGATCACCGGGATCACCGAGAGATAGATCTTGGAGCGCTTGAACCGCATCTTGAGCGGCAGGCCGTGAACCCAGCTATGGCTGCCGGACCGGCGCAAGTTCACGGGATCACCGCGCCGGATGCGCAGCAGCGCGCGCAGGCCCTCCCAGAACATCAAGCTGCCGACGGCGGTGAGCAGGATCACATAGGACAGCGAGATGGTGAGGTCGAGCTGGCCGAGATTGCGCAGCTGCGTGAATGCCCACACGCCGAGCGCCGTGCCGACCACGCCGCCGGTCAGAAGGACACTCGCAAGCGCGGGATCGATGGCGCGGCGTCGCCAGTAGGACAGCGCACCGGAGAAAGACGAGGCTGCAATGTGGCTCGCGACCGACGCGACCGATACTGCGGGGGCGATGCCGACGAAAATCAGCAGCGGTGTCATCAGGAAGCCGCCGCCGATCCCGAACATGCCGGAGACGAAGCCGACTGCAGCGCCCATCGCCAGGATGAGCAACACATTGATCGGAATGTCGGCGATCGGGAGATACAGTTGCACGCGCGTTCGCTTCGGAATTCTGGCCCTGAGTTGGGCCGAAACCGCTCATGGCGTGGTTCTGGAGGCGGCGCGGATTGCGAGCCGCGTCCTCGTCTTAGACGATATCGTCCGTTGATGGGATTAAAGAATTCGGTAAAGGCGCGGTTTTCCGCCTCTACCGATGATGCACCTTTCAAGGTGGTAAATTTTGTTGGGCCAGGCGCAGGCCGGGGGTATCACGACTTCCTGGCCGGATCGGTGACGAGGTTCATGGCGGCGGCCTCGCTGGTGCCGAGCCAGCGGATTTTCTCGGTGGCTGACATCGCCTCGACGACCGACGAGGCGACGCCCATCTTGGTCATGTAGCTCAGCACATAGCCCATGGTGCGCTGCGCGGACGCAACAGGATCCGCCCCCGGCTTGGGCGAGACGAAGCGGTGAACGCCCAGCTTTGAGCCCTCGACGCCGATGCGGGCCTTGCCGCCGGCATAGGTCATCACGCAGGCGCTGGCGCAGTAGGACGGTTTGATGCGGCCCGCCGAATCCACCGTGCCCACCGCCGTAGTCAGCCCGCGTGCACGGATGATCTCGCCCATGATGATGGCTTGGCCGACATTTCCGCCCGGAGACGACAGCAATACGGTATCGCCGGGCGCGAGTTTGGCTTCATCGAGCTTTTCGCGAAACCAGCTCGCAGTGGCCGGGCCGATCTCGCCCGTGATCGCCAGCGCTGGACGGCCGCGGCCCGAATTGTCCGGATCGAGACTTCCGACCTCCGAAGACGACATGCTCGGCGAGACATAGAGGTCTTTCCAATAGGCCCAGGCCTCGGGTTTGGAGAGCTCCTGATAGGCCTGCGCACCGATGCCGCCGAATATCACGACCGCGAGTGCGACCGAGGGCCAGTTGAACCATTTGCTGTGCGGTGGCTCGGGCAGCGGGGGCTGCGGTGGGGCAGACGGCTCGGGGGGACGTGCGGCCCAGGGGTTGACCGTAGGGATCCCCGATGGACGTTCCGCGCCCCCCGATGTGTCGTCATTCCGAAAAGACAAATCAATTTCCTCGTCGTTCAGTCCGGCCCGGCGCGCACTTCACGGCGCCAAATTTGCTGAAGGTTTGTTGAGGAAATAAGACCGCCGGTTCGATCCGGCGGCCAGAAAAATCTGCCTTAGCGCGCAGCTCGCTTGCCCATCGATGCTTTCGCCCCGACCTGTGCCGGCGTGGCATCCCAACCGCCCGCGGGAGTGGCCACGTTAATGGCGTCTTCGGGCTGGCCTTCCGGCGCGAAGGTCTGGACCGCCAGCCTGGCCGCGGCCAGCGACTGCGGATCGAGACGCTTGGCAATGTCATCGCGCTTGCGGCCGGCATCGACGTCGCCCTGGGAGGCGGCGAGGCTGAACCACTTGAAGCTCTCGGCGAGGTTCTGTTCGACGCCGATGCCGCGGGCATAGAGGATGCCGAGATTGAACTGGCTGTCGGCGACGCCGCGATCGGCGGCCTTGCGGAACCAGTACGACGCGCTCTTGTAGTTGGCGCCCTTGGTGCCGCCGTCGGCATCGAGCACGGCGAGATTGTGCATCGCCTTGGCGTTACCACGGTCGGCGGCGAGCACGTAATAGCGGCGGGCGACGTCTAGATCCTTCTTCGCGCCGAGGCCCTTCT
Organism: Tardiphaga robiniae; assembly: GCF_013359755.1. Taxonomy (GTDB): domain Bacteria; phylum Pseudomonadota; class Alphaproteobacteria; order Rhizobiales; family Xanthobacteraceae; genus Tardiphaga; species Tardiphaga robiniae. Next base: position 54,618 of record NZ_JABMCJ010000067.1, read on the forward strand.
CGAACAGCGCGCCCAGGCGGAACATCGCCGGCACGACATTGGCCTGCGCCGCGCGGTCATACCACTTGGCGGCTTCGTCGTAGTTCTGCGCTACGCCCTTGCCCTCGGCATAACGGACGCCGATTTCGAACGCGGCAGAGGCGTCGCCCTTGAGCGCCGCGTTGCGCAGCGCGGTGCTGCCGATGGTCTCGGGCAGGCGCTCGCCGGCAGGGATCGAGGCTGTGGTGATCTTCTGGCCGCTCGACGGCAGCACCGGCCCGGCGGCACTGGCTTGCGGCGCGGCAATGCTGCCGGTGACGTCGGGCGACACATATGGCACGGGCGCAGCCTGCGGCACCGGCTGCGGCGCGGGCTCGACGGCGGCGGGCGGCGGTGCGATCAGCGATTGCTTGCCGATCGGGGTGGGCGATGTCATCGACGGCGCGGCCGGCACGGGAGCTGCGGGCTTGGTCAGGACCTCGGCCGGCTCGGGCGCGTTCAGCTGCAGCGGCGGTGCCGAGTGAATATTCTCGGCCACCGGCGCCGGCGAGCCGCTGTCCAGCAGCGTCATCGCCATCTTGAACGAGCCGAGCACGATCACGACCACGCTGGCACCGACCAGCAGCGAGCGGATCTTCGAGCCGATTGTGGAGGATGACTTTTCGCTATCCGCGAGCTGCGGCCCGGGTCTGGTGGCCTTCGATTTGTCGGCCCTGGATTTGTCAGACCTCGATTTGTCGTTGCCGGTTGCGGCTGCAGCCTGTGCGGCGCGGCGTGCGGCAGCAATGAAACTCGACGCGGTGGCCTGTTCGGGGGCATCGACGGCGATTTCGCTGATCGCGTCTTCCGACGCGGCGATGCGTTCGGATGGCGATGCGCCGCGGCCCTGCGGACGCGTGCCGGGTTCGAGCGGATGATCTGGTGGCAGCGCCGGGTCAACCATCGGGCGCGGCGACGCACGCTCAGCAGCGGATGCAGACTGCGCGACTGGCTTTGGCGCGGGCGGAGGATCGAGAATGTCGCTGATCGCCTTCGGCATCGGGAAGGCCGATGCCGGTTCGTGCGAGATCGCAGTTGCCGCGAAGTCGCGCGGCGCGGCATCGAAGTGAACCTGCGGCGGACGCACCTCGACCTGCGACGGCGCAGCCTGTGGCTTCACCGGATTGGGCATCTGCGGGCGCGTCGGAGCAGGCACCGAAACATCTGGTGCAGTCGCGGGGCGCGAGGTCGGAGCGGGTGTTGCAACGGGCGCGGATTGCTTGGCAGGCGCGGCGCTGACCGCGCGCAGATCGCCCTCGATCCTTGCGAGGCGATCGACCACATGGCCGAGCGTGGAGTGTACGACCTCAAGCGAATCCTGCGTGTGGCGGTCGGTTTCCGACTGGCTGAAGCGCATGTCGGAGAGTTCGCGCTTGATCGTGTCGACCAGGCCGGGATCGATCGATGACGCCTTGCTGCGGGGATTGTCCAGCGCGGCGAACAGCGACTGCTGGCGTTCGAGATGGCGCAGGATGTCCTGCAGCCCGTCCTCGACACGGCCGAGATTGTTGCCGCGCGTATCGGTGATGCTCTCCATCCGCTCGAGCAGATAGGAGACACGCTGTTCGAGATGCGCGAAGGCCGACGACGAGTCATTGCCCACCGGCATATGGTCGAGACGCTCGGACAGCGTCCGCAATGCGGTTTCCAGATGATCCGAGCTGGCCATGACAGCCGGGCGCTCGCGATTTTCCAGCGCTGCCGTCAACGTCATGATGCGCGCCTCGAGCGCGGCAAATGAATCGCTGTTGTCGGCGCGTGCGAGCTGATCGACCTTCGACGACAGCGTCTGCAGGTCGTCGCTGAGACGGCCGAGTGCTTCGTTGGAGGCGACGTTGGACACGATGGCGCGCAGCGCCGTGATCGCGCCTTGCAGCTGTTCCATGGTGCCGGGATCGTTGCTCGAGCGCACGATCAAGTCGATCTTGCCGCCGAGATTGCGGATCGCCTCGTCGAAGCCGGCGAGCTGTTCGGCCGGGGTCAGCGTGGTCAGCGTCTTGTGGATGTCGGCCAGTGCGCGTTCGAGATTGGCCAGTACGTCGCCGTCGATGCCGCTATGGCGGTTGTCGTCGATGCGGCGGCCGAGTTCACGGATCTCGTTCTCGATTGATTCAATCGCGCGACGCGGCATCGCTTCGGTGATGACGTTGCGGATCTCGGCGAGTTCGCCGCGGAAGGCCGCGATCGACTGCTCGATATTATTGTCCGGGCGCTGCAGCGCATCGATCTTTGTGGTGATCTGGAACAGCTGCCGCTCCAGGCCGGACATATCCGGCATGAAGCTCTGCGGCGGCGCGGCAGGCTGCGCATAAGGCGGCTGCACGAAGGACGGTGCAATGGGCGGCGTATTGCGCGGGGCCATGCGCGGCGTGCCGTCGAGTTCGCCCTGACGGGCCGCGATCTCGGCGATGGCGAAGTCCAGCGAAAACGGATCGATCGGCGATGAGGCGCTATAGACCTGATTGGCGGCGCGCTCGACCATATCGATGCGCGGCTGTTGCGGCGGCGCGGGGCGATATGTGGGCTCGCTGATCTGCGACAGGCGCGCATCGAGCCGTGAAATCGCATCATTGAGCTGGCGCGCGACGCCGGGCTCGCTGCTGCGTTGTGCAGGCTTCGAGAATAGTTCGATCTGCCGGGCAATGGCGTCGAGCCGCTCGTGGATTTCGACGACATCGGCAGCGTCGCGCTGCGGCAGCGCTGCGCGCGGGGTAAGGGGGCGTTCCTGGTCGCGCGGGCGTGCGTTGGGGGAGTTATAGCGCGGGGGAGCTTCGCCGATGGTCGAGTTCAGCCAGTCGCCCAGCGACATGCCGGCACGGCGCGCCGCAGCTTCGGCCCGCTCGCGAACCGATGGCTCAATCCCGTCAACACTCCACGATACGCGCGAATTCATGCTTTGGTCCGGTTCCGAGCTTGACGCCCACCAGCGCCTGCAGCCTCCCCCGCGCGTCCCATTGTGAAGACAATCGTAACGTGCGCGGGTCATCTGCCTCTGATCCGGACTTTTCAGGGTTAGGGTAAATAACGGGTTAAGGATCGGGCTCGGCCAGCCTTAAAAGTTAACTCGCTGATACACTTGCGCCGATTTGCAGGTAGGATCGGATGTCTCTGGCTTTGGCGTCAGCGCGTAAACAGCGCACTCAAATCGTCGACATCCAGTTCGGTGATGGCGCTGTGGCGCGGATCCATCACCGCGGACTGGCCGATATAGGCCCAATAGAGAAACTCGGCGCGGGGCAGTGCCCGCTGGCTTTCCACCCCGGCCTCAATCAACCATTTCGCCATATAGCCGACCCGCCTCGCATCCACCGAGGCGACCATTTTGGCGACGTCTGTGTCGGTCGAGGCCATGGCGCGGATGGCACGGTCCAGGCTGCGATCTTCGTTGAAAGCGAGCTTCATCAGATGGGTCAGACGTGCGGCCCCCACGATCGACGTGTCGATCCCCTCGATCACCTGATCGGTCGTCCGCTCCTGCCAGCGCTGCAGAAGCTGTAGTCGAAATTCAGATATGTCTTTGAAATGCCAATAGAAACTTCCGCGTGACACGTTTAGGCCGGTGGCCAGTGCGCCGACCTTCAGCGCGTCGGCGCCTTGCCGCGCGAGGATCCTCAGCCCGTGGTCGAGCCAGGCCGAGCGCGTCAGGCGGTCTTTGGTCAGTTGGTCATCCATTCCCCGACCATACACATGTGTATTGACGAAATCCACGCTCTGGCGTTAACGTCCATGCAGAAGTGTATGGAGCGGCACTGGCCGAACAGTGCCCGATGCGGGAGGGAGAGCCGATGAGCGTGAGCGGCCTCGATAGATGGTACAGTTTCATGCGGTCTCATGATCGGGCGATGCTGTGGGACCTGCTGCATCCGGACGCCGTGTTCGAAAGCCCGGTTGTGCATGCGCCGCAGCGGGGCCGTGAGATCGTGTTCAAGTATCTGACGACTGCAGAGAAAGTGCTGGGTGGCCCCGGCTTCGCTTACAAAGGCGAATGGCGCAGCGACAACGGTGCGGTGCTCGAATTCGAGAACGAGATCGAGGGCATCAAAATCAATGGCGTCGACATGATCTCCTTCGCCGATGATGGCCGCATTACCCACTTCAAGGTGATGGTCAGGCCGCTCAAGGCCATCAACCTGTTGCACAGGCTGATGGGCGAGGAATTGGCGCGGCAATGAGCCGCCAGCTGCTTGCTTCATCTCCGATAGCAATTGCGTAAATCTGACACGGCGGCGCCGTATCATCCGATCAATTGAATTCAAACCGAGAGAATTCCATGCCCAGCTACAAAGCCCCGCTCGAAGACGTCGGCTTCCTGCTCAACGACGTGTTTCAGTTCGATCGCTACAACAATCTGCCCGGCTTTGCTGACGCGTCTGCCGATGTGCGCGAGGCGATTTTGGGCGAAGCCGCCAAGCTCAGCGAAGAAGTGCTGCAGCCGCTGAATCGCGTCGGCGATCTCGAAGGCTGCAAGCGCAACGACGACGGCAGCGTGACGACGCCGAAAGGCTTCAAGGAAGCCTACAAGCAGGTCGCCGAGGGCGGCTGGCTCGGCCTCTCGGCTCCCGCTGAATTCGGTGGCCAGGGTCTGCCCGTGACACTGTCCCAGACCGTCGCCGAATTTCAGATCTCCGCCAATATGGCGTTCTCGATGTATGGCGGCCTCACCATGGGCGCGACCGCAGCACTCATCGTGCACGGCAAGCCCGAGCAGAAGTCGATGTTCCTGCCGAAGATGGTCGCCGGCGAATGGACCGGCACCATGAACCTCACCGAGCCGCATTGCGGCACGGATCTGGGTCTTTTGCGCACCAAGGCCGCGCCGCAGGCGGACGGTAGCTACAAGATTTCCGGCACCAAGATTTTCATCTCGGCCGGTGAGCACGATCTTGCCGACAATATCATCCATCTGGTGCTGGCCCGTATCGAGGGCGCACCAGCCGGCATCAAGGGCGTGTCGCTGTTCGTCGTGCCGAAGTTCATGGTCAATGCCGATGGATCGATCGGCGCACGCAACGGCGTGATGTGCGGCTCGATCGAGCACAAGATGGGCATCCACGGCAATTCCACCTGCGTGATGAATTACGACGGCGCCACCGGCTGGCTGATCGGCGAAGAGAACAAGGGCATGCAGGGCATGTTCGTGATGATGAACGAAGCCCGTCTCGGCGTTGCCGTGCAGGGCCTCGCGCAGTCCGAAGTCGCCTATCAGAACGCGGTCGCCTATGCGAAGGACCGCCTGCAGGGCCGCTCGCTGACCGGGCCGAAGTCGCCCGACAAGCCAGCCGATTCGATCATGGTTCATCCGGACGTGCGCCGCACCCTACTCACCATCCGCGCCTTCAACGAAGCCGCCCGCGCGATGGTGGTGTGGACCGCGCTGAAGAGCGACGTCGCGCATCGCTCTGACGATCCGAAGGAGCGTCAGGCCGCCGACGATCACATGGGCCTGATGACACCGGTGCTGAAGGGTGTTTTGACTGACGGCGGTTTTGCCAATGCGGTCTCAGCGCAGCAGATGTTCGGTGGTCACGGCTATATCGCCGAATGGGGCATGGAGCAGTTCGTGCGCGACGCGCGCATTGCCATGATCTATGAAGGCGCCAACGGCATCCAGGCACTCGATCTGGTCGGCCGCAAGCTGCCGCGCGATGGCGGCCGTGCCGCGATGGCGTTCTTCGGCGAGGTCGGCGCATTTGCGAAGGAGCATGGCGCTGACGAAGCCATGAAGCCTTACATCGATCCGCTCTCGAATGCGCTCGGTCATCTGCAGCAGGCGACCATGTGGCTGATGAACAATGCCATGATGAAGCCCGACAACGCCGGTGCCGGCGCTACCGATTACATGCAGCTGTTCGGCCTCACCGCCTTCGCCTATATGTGGGCGAAGATGGCCAAGGTGGCGCAGGACAAGATTGCCACTGATGGTGCGACACCCTATCTGACCACCAAGCTGGTCACCGGCCGCTTCTTCATGGAGCGGATGTTGCCCGAAACCGCACTCCATCTCGCCCGCATCCAGACCGGCAGCGCGACGACGATGGAGCTTCCTGCGGAAGCGTTCTGAGACTAATAAGTACTCCGTCATCACCAATACACGCCGTCATTGCGAGCGCAGCGAAGCAATCCAGAAAGCCACAAGCGAAGACTGGATTGTTTCGTCGCAAGTGCTCCTCGCAATGACGAGCCGATAGATCAACTATCCGACAACCGGGAGAGAATGAATGCCCGAGGCATATATCTACGATCACGTTCGCACGCCGCGCGGCCGCGGCAAGGCCGATGGCTCGCTGCATGAGGTGACCGCGCTGGCGCTCGCCACCGCGCCGCTGAAGGCGCTCAAGGAGCGCAACAACCTGCAGCCGGGCACTATCGATGACGTCATCCTCGGCGTGGTCGACCCGGTCGGCGAAGCCGGTGGCGACATCGCACGCATGGCTGCGCTGTCGGCCGGCTACGGCAACGACGTGCCGGGCATCCAGATCAACCGCTTCTGCGCCTCAGGCCTCGACGCCGTGAACTTCGCCGCGGCGCAGATCATGTCTGGCCAGCACGACATGACCATCGGCGGCGGCGCTGAGAGCATGAGCCGCGTCGGTATCGGCGCGGCTGGTGGTGCCTGGCCGGTCGATCCGTCGATCGCCGTTCCTGCCTATTTCATGCCCCAGGGCGTCTCGGCCGATCTGATCGCAACCAAATACGGTTTCTCCCGCGACGACGTCGATGCCTATTCGGTGCAGAGCCAGCAGCGCGCTGCCAAGGCCTGGGATGAAGGCCGCTTCAAGAACTCGGTGATCCCGGTGAAGGACATCAACGGCCTCACCATTCTGGCCAAGGACGAACATATGCGCCCGTCCACCACGATGCAGTCGCTCGCGGCGCTGCAGCCTTCTTTTGTGACTATGGCACAGATGGGCGGCTTCGATGCGGTGGCGATCCAGTCGCATCCGGAAATCGAAGGCGTCAACTACGTCCATCACGCCGGCAACTCGTCGGGTATCGTCGATGGCGCTGGTGCCGTGCTGCTCGGCAGCGAGGCGGCCGGCAAGAAGGCGGGCCTCAAGCCGCGCGCGAAGATTCGCGCCTTCGCCAATATCGGCTCCGAGCCGGCGATGATGCTCACCGGTCCGGTGGACGTCACCAAGAAAGTACTGGAGCGTTCCGGCATGAAGCTGTCGGACATCGATCTGTTCGAACTCAACGAGGCCTTCGCCTCGGTGGTGCTGCGCTTTATCCAGGCCTTCGATATCGACAATGAGAAAATCAATGTCTGCGGCGGCGCCATCGCCATGGGCCATCCGCTCGGCGCCACCGGCGCGATGATCCTCGGCACTGTGCTGGACGAACTCGAGCGCACCAACAAATCGACGGCCCTCGTCACCCTCTGCATCGGCGGCGGCATGGGCACCGCCACCATCATCGAACGCGTGTAAGGAGCGGCCAACATGACCTTCAAGAATTTCAAGGTTGAGACCGACGCCGATGGCATCGCGCTCGTCACCTGGGACATCTCCGGCCGTTCGATGAACGTGCTCGACGTAGCGACCATCGAGGAACTCGGCGCCATCGTCGATCAGACCACTGCGGATGCCGCCGTGAAGGGCGTCGTCATCACCTCCGGCAAGGAAGCTTTCTCGGCCGGTGCCGATCTGTCGATGCTGGAAGGCATGGGCAAGGTGTTTGCCGAGACCAGGGCAGCCAAGGGCGAGGAAGCCGCGCAGCAGATGCTGTTCGACGAGAGCCGCAAGCTGTCGCTGACACTGCGCAAGATCGAGACCTCGGGCAAGCCATGGGTCGCGGCCATCAACGGCCTCGCGCTCGGCGGCGCGTTCGAGCTGACGCTGGCCTGCCACTATCGCGTTGCTGCGGAAAATCCGAAGACGCGTCTGGGTCTGCCTGAAATCAAGGTCGGCCTGTTCCCAGGTGGCGGCGGCACCCAGCGCCTCGCGCGCATGCTGCAGCCGCAGGACACGATGCAGATGCTGCTCAAGGGCGAAGCGATCAATCTCGTCAAGGCGAAGGCGATGGGCATCGTCGGCGCGGTGGTACCATCAGCCGATCTCATCTCGGCCGCGAAGGAGTGGATCAAGGCTGGCGGCAAGGCTGTCGCGCCTTGGGACGAGAAGGGCTTCAAGCTGCCCGGCGGCCCCGTCTATTCCAAGCAGGGCATGATGATGTTCCCGGCTGGTAACGCCATCTATCGCCGTGAGACCTTCGACAACTATCCGGCAGCCCGTGCCATTATGCAGTGCGTCTATGAAGGCCTGCAGCTGCCGATGGATGCGGCGCTCCGCGTCGAGTCCCGTCAGTTCGCGCATATCCTGCAGACCAAGGAAGCGGCGGCGATGATCCGCAGCCTGTTCCTGTCGATGCAGGAGCTCAACAAGGGTGCGCGTCGTCCGCAGAACGTGCCGCCGACCAAGGTCAAGAAGCTCGCCGTCATCGGCGCCGGCTTCATGGGCGCGTCAGTCGGCTTCGTCTCCGCGCGCGGTGGCATGGAGGTCGTGTTGATCGATCGCGATCAGGCCAGCGCCGACAAGGGCCTCGGTCATTGCATCGCCGCGATCGACGGTCTGATCGCCAAGGGCCGCGCCAAGGAAGCCGATAAGACCGCGCTGCTGGCAAAGATCACCGCGACTGCAGACTTCGACGTTATCAAGGAGTGCGATCTTGTTATCGAGGCCGTGTTCGAGGATCGCGCCGTCAAGGCCGAGATCTACAAGAAGGTGCAGCCGTTGTTGAAGGAAGGCGCCATCATCGCGTCGAACACCTCGACGCTGCCGATCAACTCGCTCGCCGAAGAATTCGCGGACCAGTCCAAGTTCATCGGCATTCACTTCTTCTCGCCGGTCGAGAAGATGATGCTGGTGGAGATCATCGTCGGCAAGAACACCGGCGACGTCGCGCTGGCCACCGCGCTCGACTATGTCCGCGTCATCGGCAAGACGCCCATTGTCGTCAATGACTCCCGCGGCTTCTTCGCCAATCGCTGCGTGCTGCGATTCACGGCCGAAGGCCTGGAAATGCTGCTCGAAGGCGTGCCCCCGGCGATGATCGAGAACACCGCCAAGATGGCCGGCATGCCGGTCGGGCCGCTGTCGCTGTCGGACGAGATCGCGCTCGACCTCGTGCTGAAGATCATGAAGGCCACCGAAGCCGATCTCGGTTCGCAGGCCGTCGATCAGGCGCAGAAGAAGCTGATTGTCGAGATGGTCGAGAAGCAGGAGCGCTTCGGTCGCAAGAACGGCAAGGGCTTCTATGAGTATCCGCCGAAGGGCAAGGGCTCCAAGGCTCTGTGGAAGGGCATCGCGCCGCTGCTGCCGAAACCGGTCGATCCCGATACGCTCGATGTCGAGGAGCTGAAACAGCGCTTCCTGGTGGTGCAGGCGGTAGAAGCCGCGCGTACCGTCGAGGATCACGTGATCGTCGATCCGCGCGAAGCCGATGTCGGCTCGATCCTCGGCTTCGGCTTCGCGCCGTTCACCGGCGGTACGCTGAGCTATATCGACTTCATGGGCACCAAGAAGTTTGTCGAGCTCTGCCACAAGCTTGAAGCCAAATACGGCTCCCGCTTCACGCCGCCGAAGCTGCTCGAAGAGATGGCCGCCAAGGGCGAGACCTTTTACGGTCGCTTCCCACCGAAGAAGCTCGCGGCGGCGTAGTCGATAGCACGGACCGTAATGCTCCCTCCCCTCAAGGCGAGCGAAGCTTCGCTAGGCGGGGGAGGGTCGGGGAGAGGGGTGTCCAGAACTCGGGCGTCGCGATTTGCGGCCACCCCTCTCCCTAACCGTCTCCCGCAAGGGGAGAGGGGACGACAGCGCCAAGTCTATCATGTGGTGATCAACGCGGCATCCAACACAAACAAAAAGGGCCAGATCAATGATCCGGCCCTTTCGTATTTCAGCTCGATGCCAGCAGCTTACGCCGCCTTCATCAGGCCTTCCTTCTCCAGCGCGGCCTGCACTTGCGGACGGGCAGCGACGCGATCCTTGTAGGTCGTCAGGTTCTTGAACTCGGAGAGGTCGATGCTCATCCGGTCGGCCCATTTCAGCATGACGAACAGATAGCCGTCGGCGACGCTGAAATCCTTGCCCAGCAGGTAGTCCTTACCTGCGAGCTGGCCATCGAGATATTTGAACTTGCCCATCAGGCGGGTCTTGAAGAAGCCCTTCACTTCGTCATCGAACACCGGCTGGAACAGCGGGCTGAAGTTCTTGTGCAGCTCGCCGTTGATGAAGCCAAGATACTCCTGCAGCTGGCGGCGTGCATCGCTGCCATTGGCCGGCGCCAGATTTTTGGCAGCGGCCTGGTCGGCGATGTACTGCACGATAACCGGACCTTCGGTCACGAGCGCACCGCTGTCGAGGCCGAGGGCTGGCACTTGGCCCTTGGGGTTGATGGCGAGATAGTCGTCGCCATTTTCCAGCTTCTTGGCTTTGAGGTCGACCTTCACGAGATCGTAAGGCAGGCCGGCTTCGAGAAGTGCGATATGAGGCGAGAGCGAACAGGCGCCTGGCGAATAATACAGCTTCATCGAAAATTCCTCCCTGAGGACATTGGTTTAACCACGCGGGTGACTAAATGCATATGCATGAAAGAGTCAAGATTGATGCAGCTGCATCAAGTGGGCTAGGGTGCCGCCACCATTTGGACTGAGCCATGAAACGTAAACCTTCCACCGAGGCGACAGCCGCCTGGATCCGCCTGATGCGAATCCAGAGCCGGGTGCTGGACGGCGTCGAGCAGGACCTCAAGCGCGCCGGTTTTCCGCCGCTCGCATGGTACGACGCGTTGGCCGAGTTGTCGCGCTCGCCGACCGGCGAGATGCGCCCGGTCGAGCTCGAAAAGCAGATGCTGATACCGCAATATTCGACATCGCGGCTGATCGATCGTCTGGTCGACGAAGGCCTGGCTGCACGCCGCGAATGCAAGATGGACAAACGCGGCCTGTTCGTCGAGATCACGGCTGCCGGGCGCGAGTTGCACAAGAAGATGGGCTGCGCCTATTCAACGGCAATCGAGAAACATGTCGGCTCGAAACTGTCCGACGCAGATGCAGCAAAACTGTGCGGCCTGCTCGACCGGCTCGGCTGCGCGTGCCAAGAAGCGGCATCGACAGTGACATCGCCGGCCGCCAGAGACGCCGCGCCGGCGCGATGAACCTTAAATTTTTGCCTGCGTTCGCGACCCGCACGGGCCGCGGGCGTTCCCGACACCGCGCGCAACAGATTGCAGCGCCTTTCATTCGGAATTTCCATGGCGCGTGACCAAATCGATATGACGCCGCTGCAGTCGCGCGACGAACTCGTGGCGTGGCTGGCGGCGGGCGTGAAGCCGCCATCGGAATTCCGCATCGGCACCGAACACGAGAAGACGCCGTTCACGCTGAACGGTCACAATCCCGTGCCTTACGAAGGCCCGCGCGGCATCGGCGCGGTGCTCGACGGTATGAAGCACCTGCTCGGCTGGGAGCCGATCATGGAAGCCGGCAATATCATCGGCCTCTATGACGTCACCGGCGGCGGCGCAATCTCGCTCGAGCCCGGCGGCCAGTTTGAATTGTCGGGCGCGCCGGTGGAGACAGTCCACCAGACGCAGTCCGAACTGATGGCGCATCTGGCGCAGGTGCGCGAAGTGGCGACGCCGCTCGGCATCGGCTTTCTGGGTCTTGGTCTCACGCCGTCGTGGTCGCGCGCGCAGATTCCGGTGATGCCCAAGGGCCGCTACAAGATCATGACCAACTACATGCCCAAAGTTGGCCAGTACGGTCTGGACATGATGTACCGGACCTGCACGGTGCAGACCAATCTCGACTTTTCCTCGGAAGCGGACATGGTCAAGAAGCTGCGCGTCTCCGTTGCGCTGCAGCCGATCGCGACCGCCTTGTTCGCCAATTCGCCGTTCACTGAGGGCAAGCCGAACGGCTTCCTGTCGTTCCGGTCCGAAGTCTGGCGCGACACCGACAATGCGCGCTCGGGCATGATCCCGTGGGCGTTCGAAGACGGCATGGGTTTCGAGCGCTGGGTCGATTACGCGCTGGATGTTCCCATGTATTTCGTCAAGCGCGGCGACACTTACATCGATGTGTCGGGCTCATCGTTCCGCGATTTCTTCGCGGGCAAGAACGAAAAGATACCCGGCGAGCGTCCCACTCTCTCGGATTGGGCCAATCATCTTTCGACGATTTTCCCGGAAGTGCGCTTGAAGCGTTATCTCGAAATGCGCGGCGCCGATGGCGTGCCGTCGGATCGTTTGCCGGCGCTGTCGGCGTTCTGGGTCGGATTGCTTTATGACGACAGCGCCCTCAATGCGGCCTGGGATATCGTCAAGAACTGGACTGCGGCGGAGCGACAGGCGCTGCGCGACGACGTGCCGAAGTTGGGCTTCAAGGCGAAGATCAAGGATCGGTATCTGTTCGAAATCGCCAAAGAGTGTCTGCAGTTGGCCCATGGTGGCCTGCGCCGGCGCGGCAAGCTCGACGCGCACGGCCGCGATGAGTCCCACCATCTGGAGGCACTCGATCGGATACTGGATTCCGGCAAGACTCCGGCCGAGCAGATGCTCGACAGGTTCCATGGCGCCTGGGGTGGCTCGGTGGCGCCGGCCTATAAGGAATACTGCTTCTAGATCAGCGGCTTGGCGAAGCTGAAAATCCGTTCATCAGCGGTACAGGTGACCGGCGTTCCAATGGCGTCCTTCTTACGCCATTTGCAAACCGCTGAAAGTCATCCTGCATGCCGAGGAACCTGTTCAGAGCGTGTCTGACAGCCCTCGCCATGCTGTTGGTCGCAGCCGTTACGCCTGCTCAGGCGCAAACCAATTTCGATCGTCCCGGCGGTGATTATTCGCGCTCGGTCTCACTATCCGGCGATCCGGCCGAATGCGCGCTGATCTGCGAGCGCGACAAGAAGTGCCGTGCCTGGAGCTTCAACTATCCGAGCGACAATTCCGAAAACGCAGTGTGCTGGCTGAAAGACAAGGTGCCGCCGCGGGTCGAGAGCTATTGCTGCGTCTCCGGCGTGCGTGGTGCCGGTGTCATTGAGCCGCGCACCGGTCCGGTGGAAACCTCGACAGATCGTTTTGGCGGCGACTATCGTTCGTTCGAGATCAAGAACGACGACAAGGCCGAGCACGGCGATGCCTGCCGCGATGCCTGCCAGGGCGACAACAAATGCCGCGCCTGGACCTTTGCGCGGCCCGGTTATGCCGGCAAGAATGCGCGCTGCTTCCTGAAGAACGACATCAAGCCGCCGCGGCGAAAACCGGGTTTCATCTCGGGCGTTGTGAGGTAGCATTCCGGCAATAAAGGGAGTTGAGCCATGACGCGTCTCCTGCCCGCACTGACATTCGCTGGATTACTGATTGCTGTTACGACGGTCGCCGCCGTCGCCCATCACGGTTGGGGCAGCTACGACGCTGCCAATCCGGTCACCGTGAACGGTCCTGTCGAAAACAGCAAATTCGAGAACCCGCACGCGACGATCGTGATCAAGGGGGCCGACAAGGCCTGGACCGTCACTCTTGCGCCGACCTCCCGCATGACGGCGCGCGGGGCATCTGCCGATATCGTGGCTATCGGCAAGACCGTCTCGGCGTTTGGCTATCCGTCCACCGTCGAGAAGGACGAGATGCGCGCCGAACGCATCACCGTGGACGGCAAAATCTACGAATTGCGATAGCGCTGCGGGCATGACCGAGGGCGCACCCGCGATCTTCATGGCGATGGAAGCGTCCGCAATTGGCGCTGCGATCCGGCAATCGCGCTGGCTCTATATGTCTGCCAATATCGGCCACATCGTCGCGCTGATGTTCTTCGCCGGTGCAATTGCGGTGATGGATGTTCGGCTCGCGGGCGGGTTGGCTGCAACGGCGCCCGGTCCGCTGCTGCGCAGGGCGCGCCGCTTTGCCATTGCCGGATTTCTCGGCCTCGTGCTCACCGGCGGCATTCTGTTTACCGCCGAAGCGAGTCATGTCGTGCTGAACCGCGTGTTTCAGATCAAGGCGGCTCTGATAGCGCTGGGCTTACTCAATGTCGTCTGGGTCGAGGCGATCATCGTGCCGAGGATCGCAGCGTTGCCACCGTTGTCACCGATGCCTACGGGTGCGCGGCAAGGCGCGCTGGCATCAATCGCCATCTGGTTCGCGGTCGCCATATGCGGCCGCGCGATTGCCTATTTCTGACGGGAAGAGCCTTCGGTCTCGAACGCCTTGCGCGCGGCCTTCGAGGCCAGCGCCAGCCACTGTCGTCGCAACAGCGGTTCGACCAGAGCGCGCTTCGCCTTGGACAGGCGGATCAGCACCATCGGATAATCGCGATAGTGATCGGTGAAATAGAAGATATTCGGTTCGTTCTCGACGAGCACGTCGCGCTCGTCCCGCTGAACGCCGGGCATCACCAGCGAGTCGCCGTCTTCCTTTAGTCGGACCAGCAGTTTCTTGCGCACCTTGAGAGCCGGTGTACCGTAGGAAGTGCCATCGTCGACTTCAGGCCAAGCGCGGGCGAGTGTGCGGATATCTTCGAACGTCATCGCGGTCCCGCCTCGCCGGTCATGTCGAGATGTCGAGCTTCCGAGGCGTGAAGCTTGAGTTCAGGCCACAGGGCCCGCCAGCGTGCAGACTTGGTCCGATACGCCTCTGCGGAGCGCTGTCGCGGCGCTCAATGCACCCCGGTAAAAAACCGCGCCATGCGGAAGCCCGATAGCCAGTTGGTGACCGGCTGGCTGCGCATGCCGAGATCCCATGAGCCGACAATGGCATCGACACGGCCGACGAGATTATCCATCGGCAGCAGGCCGACGCCGCCCTGGCTTACCGGCACGCGGCTGTCGGCGGAGTTGTCGCGGTTGTCGCCCATCACGAACAGGTGGTCAGGGGGAATGACGACTTCCGGCGTGTTGTCGAGGCGGCCGTTGTCACGCAGCTTGAAAATCGGATGCGACACGCCGCCGGGCAGGGTTTCGACATAACGATGCGCCGGTTCGGAGCCGCCGCTATCGTCTTCCGCGGCACCGATGCCGTCGGCCTTCACGGACGTCGCGACGCCATTGAGCCAGACCTGACCGCCGCGCAGTTCGACGCGATCGCCGGGCAGGCCGATCACCCGCTTGACCCACACCTGCGAACGGTCGCCGGGCCAGCGAAACACCACGACATCGCCGCGCTTCGGCGTGGTCGCGAAGACGCGGCCGGTCTCGGGAAGGGAGACATGGATCGGCAGCGAGGCTGTCGAATAGCCGTACGGAAACTTTGTCGCCAGCAGTGCATCGCCGATCAGCAGCGTCGGCTCCATGGAGGCCGACGGCACATAGAACGGCTCGGCGAGAGCCCCCTTTGCCACGAAGACGATGCCGACGATCGCGACGATCTGTGCCAGCTGACCGGACCAGCGTTTTGCGGTCGATGCGACGGTTGTGGTTTCCGTGTCCGTGGTCACTGGCCCGTTCCTCCGATGGTCACCTTGTCCATGCGCAGCGTCGGCTGGCCGACGCCGACCGGCACGCCCTGGCCATGCTTGCCGCACGTGCCGATGCCGTCATCGAGCGCGAGATCGTTGCCGATCATGCTGATGCGGTGCAGGTCGGTTGGACCGTTGCCGATCATCATCGCGCCCTTCAGCGGCGCACCGATCTTGCCGTTCTCGATCTTGTAGGCCTCGGTGCACTGAAACACGTATTTGCCGGAGGTTATGTCGACCTGGCCGCCGCCAAAGTTCACCGCATAGATGCCGTTCTTCACTGAGGCGAGGATTTCCGCGGGATCGCGCTGGCCGGCCAGCATGTAGGTGTTGGTCATGCGCGGCATCGGCACATGGGCATAGCCTTGACGGCGGCCGTTGCCGGTTGGCTTCATGCCCATCAGCCGCGCGTTCTGGCGGTCCTGCATGTAGCCGACCAGGATGCCGTCCTCGATCAGCGTTGTGCGATTGGTCGGCGTGCCTTCGTCGTCGATCGACAGCGAGCCGCGGCGCGACGAGATCGTGCCGTCATCGACGACAGTCACGCCTTTGGCGGCAACCTGCTGACCCATCAGACCGGCGAAAGCCGAGGTCTGCTTGCGGTTGAAATCGCCTTCGAGTCCGTGGCCGACGGCTTCATGCAGCATCACGCCGGGCCAGCCGGGGCCGAGCACCACATCCATTTCGCCGGCAGGGGCCGGGATCGATTCCAGGTTGACCAGTGCCTCGCGCAGCGCGCCGTCGGCTGCCGTGCGCCACGAACCGCTCTCGATGAAGCGCGCATAGCCCTCGCGGCCGCCATAGCCCTTCGAGCCGCTTTCCTGCCGATCACCCTGACCGGCGACGACGGAGATATTCACGCGGACCAGCGGACGGATGTCGCGATAGCTCTCGCCGTCCGGGCGCAGGATTTCGACCACCTGCCAGGTGGCGCCGAGGGAGACCGAGACCTGGCGGACGCGCGGGTCCTTGTCGCGGACATAGGCGTCGATTTCGGCCAGCAGCTTGACCTTGGCCTCGAAGCCCGGCGCATCCAGCGGATTGTCGTCACTATAGAGCCGCACATTGGTGTGCAAGGGCGCCGCTGCAAAGGTGCCCGCATAGCCGCCACGGACCGCATTGACCGCATCAGCCGCACGGATCAGCGCCGGAATGGAAACGTCGGAAGAATGCGCATAGCCGACCGCGTCGTCCTTGACGGCGCGGAGGCCAAAACCCTGCGCGGTGTCATAGGTCGCCTGCTTCAGCCGGCCGTTGTCGAAACCGAGCGCCTCGGACTGGCTGTATTCGAGAAACAGCTCGCCATCGTCAGCTCCCTGAAGCCCCCGTATGAGCTCGCGGCGAACTTCGTCGCGGTCCAGATTGGCGCGGTCGATCAGGGAGGTGGTGGCTGGGCTGGTCATGCAGGCTCCAATGTCAGCGGCGCGGCCCCGGCGCCGGGCGCGGGGCCACGATTTCAATTTGTAGCGACAACCCGGGGATGGGTCGCCTTACAATGGCGTAACCTGCGGCGAAACAGGCGATTCAAACCAAGATAGGTGCTGTTTTGACAAAAAGGGAGGCCTGCACATCGCCGGGGCGAGATCCTCTGGGAGCAACCGTGCCAGCCATGATGGGGCTACCTTGGAGCTATTACAAACTGCGCTCCGATGCGCCTCAGGCTGCGGTGCGGTAGACCTCCGAGCATCATCCTGTGCGAACGGTATTCCTTGCAGGACTAATCTCTTCTGGCAATTATCGCTTTTCATGGCCTCACGAACCAAATCCGCATTCCTGCAAATCCATTCCATCATCGGCCTGGCGATCTCGCTGATCCTCGGCCTGATCGGGCTGACCGGCGCCATGCTGAGCTTCGAGGACGAAATCGTCGCTGCGTTGAACCGCGATGTGGCGAAGGTCGATCCACGGCCGGCGCCTGTATTGTCACCCGACGCGTTGGTGGCGCTGGTGCAGGCAATCCCCGGGTCGGGCAAGGTCGCCATCGTGACCATGTCGAGCGATCCCGGGGCTGCCGTGCGCATCCGGGCCCGGGGCGAAGGCGGCGAACGCGCGTCGGTCTATGTCGATCCCTATGATGGTCACGTGCTCTCGGCCATGCGCGGCGAGGGCTTCTTCGTCACATTGCGCAACCTGCACCGCTTTCTGCTGCTGCCCGGCAACGGCAACGGCGTCGGGCGCCAGATTACCGGCATTTCCGTGCTCGGCCTCTTCGTGCTGCTGATCTCCGGACTGGTGTTGCGGTGGCCGCGCCGCGTCCGCAGCATCAAGAGCGGTATCAAGACTTGGCTGAAGCCGAATCTCGCGATGCCCGGTCGTCCGTTTCACTGGTCGCTGCACAGTGTCACCGGGACCTGGGTTTTGCCGATCTATCTGGTGAGCATTCTCACCGGCCTGTGGTGGTCGTTCGACTGGTACAAGGACAGCGCCATCTCGCTGCTGTCGAACAAGCCCGCTGTGACTGCGTCGGCGCCGCGCCCGGCCAAGGAAGGTCCCAAGGGTGGCAAGAAAGCGCCCGAGAGTGCGGCTGACGCACCTGCCGCGCCGTCATTCGACAAGGTCTGGTCGACGTTCCTCGCCGATCAGGGTAGCCGCTACGCGATCGTTAACATGCAAATGCCGAATGGTGCGGGAAGTGTCATGCGTGTCCGCTCGGTAGCGAAAGATGCACCATTCGAGGAAGCACGCGACGAATTTCGTATCGACGGTGTGACCGGGCGCATGGTGTCGGCGGAGCGCTATAACGATAAATCCACGGGCGATCGCATCCTCGCGGCGGTGCTGCATATCCACACCGGCGCATTTTTGGGTCTCCCGGGCCGCATCCTGTTCATGCTGGCCGCGGCCTTGATGCCGCTGTTCACCGTGACCGGCTTCATCCTGTATTTCTCGCGCCGCCGCCTGCGTGCGGCATCGAAGCCCGGGCGCCGTCATGCGGTCAACCTGGTGCCCGGCGAGTAAGCCGCTCCGTTCCCGGATCAAGGATGAGTCAGGGGCGCTGTGCTCTCGTCGGAGCCGGATGAGGTCGTGGATCGGGCCTGCATCGCAGAGAAATGCGCCTGCGACCATCGGAACAGTTCGTCGAAGACCGGCCTGAGCGCTCTCGCCGATTCCGTGATTTCATATTCCACCCTCGGAGGTATCTCGGCGAAGACCGTGCGCTTGACGAGTCCGTTGGACTCGAGATCGCGCAGTTGTGTCGTCAGCATGTGTTGCGTGACACTCGGAATCGCTCGCTGCAGTTCTCCAAACCGGTGCTTGCTCTGGACCAGTTGCCAGAGGATCTCACACTTCCATTTGCCGGTAATCATCCCCAGCGCCCGATGAAAATCTTCTACTTCCCGGCCCTGCTGACATTCGGGGAGCGCGATATCGCCTGTTTTTCCATTAGTCATGTTTTTCATACTATCTCAGAAAAAGCATTCTACTTGTCTTTTTCATCTTACTGCCGAAATTTGTGCTTCGAAAGCGCGCCGTGGATCTGAAGCAGGCTTTGCCGTCAGCCGCGCCGGCGAAACCGTTTTGACCATCTTCGGAGCTGCCCATGTCATCGTCTTCCGTCACCTCGTCAGCGCCGCGGCGCTGGACCTCCGTCAGTCTCTGGGCCGTCAGGGGCTTGCTCGCTCTTGCGTTCGTCGCTGCGGGGACTGCCAAGCTTTACGGCGTGCCGATGCTCGTCGAAGAGTTCGAACATATCGGTCTTGGGCAATGGTTCCGCTATCTGACCGGCACGCTCGAAATCCTCGGAGCGGTCCTGATTATCATTCCGTCAACGGTCGCGTTTGGCGCGGCCCTCCTGTGCTGCATCATGATCGGTGCGATTTTCACGCACGTGTTTGTCATTGGCGGCTCACCGGTTCCAGCGATCGTGCTGCTCGCATTGAGTGGTATCGTGGCTTACGCCAAGCGCAGCATGATCCTCAGGTAGCGAGCGCTCATCGTTCTCACCCGGCTATCCACGTTGCCGTTGGAAAAAGCCGAACCTTCAGTGTGTTCGAGTGCAAGCGATGATTTCAATGCGGAGTTATAGCGGCAAGGCTTTGGCCACGGTGGCGTTCGGTCTGGCGTTTGCGGCACCGTTATTCGTCACTCTGGCTTTGACGGACGCAGGGTCCGCCATTTCAAAGCCGTGGGCGCCGGAGACGAAGCCTGCGGCGGCCAAGGCACATCGTCTCGTGCTGCAGATCAACACTGATGACCCGACCGTCATGAGAGCGCTGATTTCGACGTCGCTAAACCTGCCGAAATACTATCGGGAGACGAAGCAGGACTTCTCGATCGAAATCGTCGCTTACAACGCCGGTATTCATATGTTTCGAGTGGACACGTCGCCGGTCAAGGAACTGCTGAAGGTCGTCCAGGCTCTCACCCCTGACATTCGCTTCGTGGTCTGCGAAGCGACCAAGCTCGGTATGGAGCGCAGCGAGGGCCATCCGATTTCGTTTATCGATAACGTTCAGATGGTTCCGAGCGGGCCTGGACGGATCATCGAGCTGCAGGAAGCGGGTTGGTCCTATATCCGATCCTGAGCAGCACCCTTCGCGACCCTATTTGATGCCCATCGGAGGCTCGACCGTGACAACACCGCACCGCGGACGGGCTATTGCTCGCTCGCCAATCTCGCGACGTAAGCTGCTCAAAGGGGCATTGGCCACGACGGCCGCATTGGCTGTGAGGGGCGCTGCCGCGGATGCGCGGCCTGACGGGCCGCCGCCCTTTGGCACCGCCCGGCATCAGTTCACCGTCATCCGGGGAGCGCGGCCGATCCCGTCCGTTGCGGTGCCTCGCCTCGTTGGCAAGCCGGTTGATCTGACCGCGTTTCCAGGAAAGGTCGTTCTGGTCAATTTCTGGGCGACATGGTGCCCGGCCTGCAAGACCGAGTTGCCGATCCTTGATCGGCTTCAGGACATCGAGACACGCGCAAATTTGCAGGTTATCGCGATCGCCACCGATCGCGCAGACGTCGCTTCGTTCGTGCGCAACCTGAAGCTGAGACATCTCGATGTCGGTATCGACCCTGGTGGACTGGTCGCGCGTGCCGGCGAGGTTGCTGCTCCGGATACTCCGTTCAGCCTTTACGCGATGCCTATCTCATATCTGATCGGGACGACGGGGCAGGTCGAGGGATATCTT
The DNA here is from genome assembly GCF_013359755.1 of Tardiphaga robiniae. GTDB lineage: Bacteria > Pseudomonadota > Alphaproteobacteria > Rhizobiales > Xanthobacteraceae > Tardiphaga > Tardiphaga robiniae. The sequence continues at coordinate 75,214 of NZ_JABMCJ010000067.1, forward strand.
GCAGGGGAGGCCGACTGGACATCTGAAGATGCCCGGCGATTGCTGGACTATTACAGAGGGCGTGGTTCCGGCTAATGCTGCCGGGTTCAAAGCCTATGGCAGCTTGTCGTAACCCTCGCCGATGCCGTTGAGGCTGAGCGGGAAGCCGATGCCTTCTTCGGGCGTTTCGAAGATGATGAAGGTGGCAGTCTTGGCGGTGCGGAGCTGGGCGAGCAGCTTGTCGTCCATCACGACTTCGGCAACGCAGCCATTGGGCAGGCAGCGCACGAAGCCGGCGCGGCCGACGTCCTGATTGTCGAGCTTGAGGCCGAGGCCGGATGGCAGCAGCACGCCGAGCGGCGCCACCACGCGCATCAGCTTGCTCTTCTGGTCGGCGGTCTTCAGCACGATCACCGTCAGGCCGGCATTGGAGCGGTCTTCCGCCACCACGCTCTGGATCAGGGCACATTGTTCGGCCTGGGCACCGGGCGGGGTGTCGCAGCGGATCTGCCAGTCGCCATGAACCGAGCGCACCGCACCCTGGGCGCTGGCGGTAGCCGGGACGGCGGCGATCGCCGCCAGGGCGAGACAACCGAGCGCCAGCCGGCGCCAGCCTGCGATCCCGCGGGCCGGGCGGTTCAGGGTCGATTTATACTGCAACTTCGAGTGCCCCATCCGGGTCGATTCCTTAGGCGGTGACGTGGTGGTCGTAGTCCAGGGCAGCACGCTTGACGCTGTCTGTCCGGAGGATTTTTCCAGACCACGGAATGATACGGCAATGACGGCGCCTTGAAGGCATCCACGGAGCCACGAAAGCGCTCGCAGGCGCGAATCAGCATCCTGCCGATCGCCTGATCTGTGCCTACATCGGACAATTCCGCTGTCAAGCGCCGTTCGGCTGCCGCACGCCTGTTTATGCCTGATTTCATGCAGCAATTGCGACCTTCGTTCAATACCGCCGAATGCATTACGGGATGCGCCACTCCTGCATTGCGACAGACCGCGAATTATGGTTTGAGAGGCTAGATTTCGACGCATTCTAACAACTGCCTCCAGGCCAATCACTTGGGCGTTTTGGCAAATTGGCAGGGTGCGGATCGGGCGGCATAATTCGGCGACAGGCCGAAATGCGACAGTAAATATGGGAGCGCGAGCGGCATGAGGATGTCGAGGGGCCAGATTGGCCGCCGGTTGCTGGGGTTAGCAGTTGTTGGGGCCGGGCTTGCTTTTGGCGGTGCTGCATTCGCAGAGGTGATGGGCCAGCCCGCGCCGTGGGAATTCAAGCTGCAGGAAGCCGCCACGCCGGTGATGGAGAACATCACCTGGTTTCATAATTTCCTGCTCTGGCTGATCACCGCCATCACACTGTTCGTGCTTGTACTTCTCGTCATCGTGGTGATGAAGTTCAACTCCAAGGCCAACCCGGTCGCATCCAAGACCACGCACAACACGCTGATCGAAGTGGCGTGGACGATCATCCCGGTTCTGATTCTGGTCGCTGTGGCGGTGCCGTCGTTCCGTCTGCTGTTCCTAGAACTCGATATTCCAAAAGCCGACCTGACCATCAAGGCAACCGGCAAGCAGTGGTTCTGGACCTACAGCTATCCCGACAACGGCCCGTTCGAATTCGACTCGCTGATGGCCGCTGACAAGCAGCCGCGCCTGCTTGCCGTTGATAACGAAGTCGTCGTTCCCGTGAACAAGGTCGTGCGCGTGCAGACGACCGCCGCGGACGTCATCCATTCCTTCGCGATCCCGTCCTTCGGCATCAAGATCGACGCCGTTCCGGGCCGTCTGAACGAGACCTGGTTCAAGGCCACCAAGACCGGCATGTTCTACGGCCAGTGCTCGGAACTGTGCGGTAAGGATCACGCGTTCATGCCGATCGCGATCCGCGTCGTCAGCGATCAGGAATTTACCGCATGGGTCGAGACCGCGAAGAAGAAGTTCGCGTCCAATCCGGCGAATTCCTATGCTTCGGCCGGAACTGCTGTGGCGCAGTAAGCGGGTGGCGGAGCCGCGAGGCTCCGCACGCACTGTAAGAAATTAGGGCGAGGGGACCGCAAGGTCCAAAGACTGCCAGAAGAAGACAAAGCAGGATTTGAAAATGGCAACGACCGCGGCAACACCGGCTCACGACGATCACGCCCACGACGATCATGCGCATGCGCATCCGACGGGGTGGCGGCGCTACGTCTATTCGACGAACCATAAGGACATCGGCACGATGTACCTTATCTTCGCGATCGTGGCGGGCGTCATCGGCGGCATCATGTCGATCCTGATCCGCATCGAGTTGATGTATCCGGGCGTCCAGATCTTCCACGAAAGCCACACCTACAACGTCTTCGTCACCTCGCACGGTCTGATCATGATCTTCTTCATGGTGATGCCCGCGATGATCGGCGGTTTCGGCAACTGGATGGTGCCGCTGATGATCGGCGCGCCGGACATGGCCTTCCCGCGCATGAACAACGTGTCGTTCTGGCTGCTGCCGGCTGCCTTCGCGCTGCTCATCATCTCGACCTTCGTGGAGGGCGAGCCCGGCGCGAACGGCGTCGGTGCCGGCTGGACCATGTATGCGCCGCTCTCGACATCGGGCCATCCCGGGCCTGCCGTCGACTTCGCGATTCTGGCGCTGCATATCGCCGGTGCGTCGTCGATCCTCGGTGCTATCAACTTCATCACCACCATCTTCAACATGCGTGCGCCGGGCATGACCCTGCACAAGATGCCGCTGTTCGTGTGGTCGATCCTGGTCACCGTGTTCCTGCTGCTGCTGTCGCTGCCGGTTCTGGCGGGCGCCATCACCATGCTGCTGACGGACCGTAACTTCGGCACCACCTTCTTCGCCGCAGACGGCGGCGGTGACCCGATCCTGTTCCAGCATCTGTTCTGGTTCTTCGGTCACCCCGAAGTGTACATCCTGATCCTGCCCGGCTTCGGCATGATCTCGCAGATCATCTCGACCTTCTCGAAGAAGCCGGTGTTCGGCTATCTCGGCATGGCCTATGCGATGGTGGCCATCGGCGGCATCGGCTTCGTCGTCTGGGCGCACCACATGTACACCGTCGGCATGTCGTCGGCGACGCAGGCCTACTTCGTTGCCGCCACGATGGTCATCGCGGTGCCCACCGGCGTGAAGATCTTCTCCTGGATCGCCACGATGTGGGGCGGTTCCATCGAGTTCAAGGCACCGATGCTGTGGGCCGTGGGCTTCATATTCCTGTTCACCCTCGGCGGCGTCACCGGTGTCGTGCTGGCCAATGCCGGCGTCGATCGCGTGCTGCAGGATACCTATTACGTCGTCGCGCACTTCCACTACGTGCTGTCGCTAGGCGCCGTGTTCGCCATCTTCGCCGGCTGGTATTACTGGTTCCCGAAGATGTTCGGCTACATGTATTCGGAAACCATCGCCAAGGCGCATTTCTGGGTCACCTTCATTGGCGTGAATCTGGTGTTCTTCCCGCAGCACTTCCTGGGTCTGTCGGGCATGCCGCGCCGCTATGTCGACTATCCGGATGCCTTCGCCGGCTGGAACCTGGTGTCGTCGATCGGCTCCTACATCTCCGGCTTTGCCGTGCTGATCTTCATCTACGGTGTGATCGAAGCTTTCGTCCGCAAGGAACAGGCTGCGAACAATCCGTGGGGTTCGGGCGCGACCACGCTGGAATGGACCCTGAGCTCGCCACCGCCGTTCCATCAGTTCGAAGTGCTGCCGCGCGTTCAGTAAGTGTTTTTCGTGCGGCGCTCTTGGGTGCCGCACCGAGTTAATGCCTCCGCCGAACTCGCAAGGGTTTCGGCGGAGTGCTCGTAACAAAAGTGAGAATGATCTTGTCCGTCCTCGACCACCATACCATCGACCTGTCTGCCCCCCGCATCTCCGAAGCGGGTGTTGCCGACTACATCGCGCTGCTCAAGCCGCGGGTGATGTCGCTGGTCGTGTTCACGGCGATGGTCGGTTATTTCCTGGCGCCGGGCGATCATCACCCGGTGCTGGCGATCACCTCGATCCTCTGTATCGCTGTCGGCGGCGGCGCCTCCGGCGCGCTGAACATGTGGTACGAGGCCGATATCGACGCGCTGATGTCGCGCACCGCCAACCGCCCGATCCCGCGCGGTCGCATCACCCGGCCGGAAGCACTGACCTTCGGTCTGGTGCTGGCCTTCTTCTCGGTGATGACGCTCGGCATCCTTGTCAACTGGCTCGCCGGCGCGCTGCTCGCTTTCACCATTTTCTTCTATGTCGTGATCTACACCATCGCTCTGAAGCGCTGGACTGCGCAGAACATCGTCATCGGCGGTGCAGCCGGTGCGCTGCCGCCGGTCGTCGCCTGGGCTGCGGCGTCAGGAACGCTCTCGATGGAGCCCGTCCTGCTGTTCTTGATCATCTTCTTCTGGACCCCGCCGCATTTCTGGGCGCTGGCCCTGTTCCGCAACGACGATTACACCCGCGCCGGCGTGCCGATGCTGCCGGTGGTCGCCGGTCCCGATGCGACCCGGCTGCAGATTCTGCTCTACACTGTCGTGCTGGTTGCGACCGCCGTGGCCCCGTGGCCGCTTGGCTATTTCTCGGCCGTCTACGGCGTGGCGTCGCTGATCCTCGGCGCCGGCATGATGTATCTCGCCGTGCAGGTCTATCGTCTGCGCGAAGGCACGCCTGCCAATCGCGCGACGCGCAAGCTGTTTGCTTTCTCGATCGTCTATCTGTTCGCGCTGTTTGCCATTCTGTTGCTCGAGGTGGTCGTGAAGGCCATCCTCCCGATGGTCTGGTAGAGGGGCGCATGATCCCATGGACAATGAGCGCAAGCCTACCGAGCCAGAGGGCATCGTCCTCACCGAGGCGCAGAAGAAGAGCCGGCGCGAACGCTCCCTGGCCATCGCCTGGGCGCTCGGCATCCTCGTCGTGCTGTTCTTTGCCGTCACCATGGTCAAAGGGCCGGCCGTTCTCATCCGGCCCATGTAATGACAAAAGCTGAGTGACATGACCGATCAGCCGCAGATCCAGCCAGTCGAAGTGAGCAGCCCGCGCAGCGATAAGAATGCGCGCCGCGGTCTGGGTCGCGATGCGACTGTGGCTGCGGCGTGCGGTCTGCTCGTGGCCTTCATGGTCGGCGCGTCCTACGCCGCCGTGCCACTGTATAACTGGTTCTGCCGCGCCACCGGCTTCAACGGCACCACGATGGTGGCGAGTTCGGCACCCGCGACGGGCCCGATCGCACGCAAGATCGCCGTCCGCTTCGACGCCAACGTGTCCGGCGGCCTGCCATGGAAATTCGTCCCGGAGCAGAGTGAGATCGAGGTCAAGATCGGCGAGGTCGTGACTGTATTCTACACCGTGACCAACCAGTCCGCCCGCACCACCTCCGCACAGGCTGCCTATAATGTGGCGCCGCTGACGGTGGGTGCGTATTTCCAGAAGATCAATTGCTTCTGCTTCACTGACCAGACCCTGGCGCCCGGTGAGAAGCGCGAAATGCCCGTCGTATTCTATGTCGATCCTGCGCTGGCCGCGGATAGCGAGAATGACGGACTGAAGTCGATCACACTGTCCTACACGTTCTACCCCCTGCGCGATCCGGCGCCGAAGCCGCTAGCGGCGACGGAGACTGACAAGCGCAAGGGTAACCTCTAAGAGAAAGCTCTGAGAGAAATCCCGGAGCGTTCCGAGTTATAAAATTGAGAGAACTCGCACCGGCTTCAACCGGCGCAGCTGACGGAGAGAACCGCAATGGCTACGGCGCAAGCTAAGCACCACGACTATCACCTCGTCGATCCCTCGCCGTGGCCGGCGGTAGGCTCGCTGTTCGCCTTCATCATGGCGGTCGGCGCTGTCAGCTGGATGCATCACATGTATGCGGCGGCGCCCATCGTGTTCGGCGTCGGCACTATCGGCGTGCTCTATGTGTTCGCAAGCTGGTGGACCGACGTGGTTCGCGAAGCCCAGTACAAGGGCGACCACACCCGCGTGGTGCAGATCAGCCATCGCTACGGCATGATCCTGTTCATCGCCTCGGAAGTGATGTTCTTCGTCGCCTGGTTCTGGGCCTACTTCAATTCGTCGCTGTTCCCCGGCGATCCCGTGCACGCCACACGCGAGGCGCTGTTCGGTGGCGTCTGGCCGCCGAAGGGCATCCAGACTTTTGATCCCTGGCACCTGCCGCTGCTCAACACGCTGATCCTGTTGACCTCGGGCACCACCGTCACCTGGGCGCATCACGCCCTGCTGGAAGGCGATCGCAAGGCTGTGAAGTATGCGCTGATCCTCACTGTGTTGCTCGGCGCAGCCTTCTCCTGCGTGCAGGCGTTCGAATATGCCCACGCCGCTTTCGGCTTCAAGGGCAACATCTACGGTGCGACCTTCTTCATGGCGACCGGCTTCCACGGTTTCCACGTGCTGGTCGGCACCATCTTCCTCTTGGTCTGTCTGTTCCGCGTCTATGCCGGTCACTTCACGCCGAAACAGCATCTCGGCTTCGAATTCGCCGCCTGGTACTGGCACTTCGTGGACGTGGTCTGGCTGTTCCTGTTCGTCACGATCTATGTCTGGGGCTATGGCGGCCCCATCGCCGGCGCGGCCGCGCACTGATCGCATTCGGGTGCTACAAGAGGGCGGCCGCAGGGCCGCCCTTTTTGTTTGGCGCTTGCGCCGTGAAAGAATTCGACTCGATGCCCGATCAAGCCGCTGTTCCCGTCACGCTTGGCCAGACCGTCATTCGCGGCCTGACCTGCAAATGCCCGCGCTGCGGTGAGGGCAAGCTCTATGCGGGCTTCATCAATCTGGCGCCGCGCTGCGAGCGTTGCGAACTGGACTATGCTTTCATCGACAGCGGCGATGGTCCGGCGATCTTCATCATCATGCTCGCCGGTGCCATCGTGGTCGGTTGCGCGCTGGTGGTGGAGCTCAAGTATCAGCCGCCATTCTGGCTGCATGCCGCATTGTGGCTGCCGCTGATTCTCGCGACCACGCTGCTGCCATTGCGCTCAATGAAGTCGCTGCTGATCGCCCTGCAATTCCACCACAAGGCCTCCGAAGGCCAACTCATCGATCGCACGCCGAAATGAACACAGTTGCAGCGCGCCGGCGCAGTATCACCGGTCTCGGCATCGTCACGCTCATCATCGTCGGTGTGCTCCTCAGCCTCGGCTTCTGGCAGTTGCAGCGCCGTACCGAGAAACACGCGTTGATCGCCGCACTCACGGAGCGCCTTGCAGGTGCGCCCGGCGCATTGCCCGCGCCGGCCACATGGAGCGCGCTGACCCCGACGAAGGACGAATTCCGCCGCGTCAGCTTCTCGGCCACCTACAAACCCGTGCCGGACGGCATGGTTTACAGCTCCGGCTCCGGCGTGCGGCCCGATGTGCCCGGCCCGGTGACCTGGGCTTTCCTGCCGGCGCAGCTGGCATCCGGCGAGACTGTCGTGATCAATGCGGGCTTCGTGCAGAACACGATGCAGGATCGCGCCCAGCAGGACCGCGCCGTGCAGAAGCTCATCACCGGCACCCCCGTGACCCTGACCGGCTATCTGCGCTTTCCCGAAACCGCGGGCACGTTGACGCCCCATGACGACGTCAGCAAGCGCCTCTGGTTCAACCGCGACCAGCGCGCCATGGCGCAGGCGCTCGGCTGGGGTGCTGTGGCCCCGTTCTATGTCGATCTGGAAAGTCCCGTGCCGGCCAACGTCATCCCGAAGCCCGGTCCGCTCGAAATCCACCTCAAGGATGACCACATGCAATATGCCATCACATGGTTTGGCCTCGCGGCCGCCGTGGTGATTGCCTTCGGGGTCTGGATCAGGGGCCAGCGGCGGGCCTGAACCCTGGCCAAAGTCGGTTTCCTCGCCCGGCGAAACCCATTATGGTGCCCTTCGATTTCACGCGGCGTGAAGTTTTAACCCCATTATTATCAAAGGCTTGGCGGTTTCCGCGCCTTTGGAGGACGCCTTGACGACCTATATCTCGACGCGGGGAGAGGCCCCGAAACTCGGTTTTTGCGATGTCATGCTGACCGGGCTTGCCCGCGACGGCGGTCTCTACATTCCCGAGGTCTGGCCCCAGTTGTCAGCCGAGACCATCGCGTCGCTGTTCGGCCGGCCCTATTGGGAAGTCGCCGTCGAGGTGCTCCGGCCATTCGTGGCCGGCGAGATTTCCGACGAGGATCTCGGGCGCATGGCCAATGAGGCCTATGCCACCTTCCGCCATCCCGCCGTGGTGCCGCTCGACCAGACCGCGCCGAACCAGTTCGTGCTCGAGCTGTTTCATGGCCCGACGCTGGCGTTCAAGGACGTCGCCATGCAGCTCATCGCGCGGCTGATGGATCACGTCCTCGCCAAGCGCAATCAGCGCACCACCATCGTGGTCGCGACCTCGGGCGACACCGGCGGTGCCGCCGTCGATGCCTTTGCCGGCCGCGACAATGTCGATCTTGTCGTGCTGTTTCCGAACGGCCGTATTTCCGACGTGCAGCGTCGCATGATGACCACGACCGGCGCGTCGAACGTCCATGCGCTCGCCGTCGAGGGCCATTTCGACGATTGCCAGGCGATCGTGAAGGGTCTGTTCAATCATCACAAGTTTCGTGACGCCGTGTCGCTGTCGGGTGTGAACTCGATCAACTGGGCACGTATCGTTGCGCAGGTTGTTTACTACTTCACCTCGGCCGTCGCGGTCGGTGCGCCTGCACGCAGCGTTGATTTCACGGTACCTACCGGCAATTTCGGCGACATCTTTGCCGGCTATGTGGCCAAGCGCATGGGTCTGCCGGTGCGCAAGCTGCGCGTCGCCGCCAACGTCAACGACATCCTCGATCGCACGCTCAAGACCGGCATCTACGAGGTGCGTGAGGTTCACGCCTCGTCGTCGCCGTCGATGGACATTCAGGTGTCGTCGAATTTCGAGCGCCTGCTGTTTGAAGCCTCCGGCCGCGATGCTGCGCTGGTGCGCGGCTTGATGGATTCGCTCAAGCAGTCCGGTCGTTTCGTGCTGCCCGAGAAAGTGCTGACCGCGATCCGTGCCGATTTCGAATCCGGCCGCGCCGATGAGGATGAGACATCGGCTGCCATTCGCGCGGCGTGGCGCGAAACCGGCGATCTGATCGATCCGCATACCGCCGTGGCATTGGCCGTCGCCGATCGCGACACCACCGAGATGCATGTGCCCAATGTCGTGCTGTCGACAGCGCATGCAGCGAAATTCCCCGATGCAGTCGAAGCCGCTTGCGGCGTCCGGCCGGCATTGCCGGTCTATCTGGAAGGGCTGATGACGAAGCCCGAGCATATTAAGGTCATGAAGAATGACCAAAGCGATATTGAGCAGTTCGTGCTGTCGGTCAGCCGCGCTGCGAAGCAAGGAGTGTCCTGATGACTGTCGAAGTTACCAAACTGCCTTCGGGCCTGACGGTCATCACCGATACCATGCCGCATCTGGAAACCGCCGCGCTCGGCGTCTGGACCGGCGTTGGTGGCCGCGATGAGAAGCCCAACGAGCACGGCATCTCGCATCTGCTCGAACACATGGCGTTCAAGGGCACCAAGAAGCGTTCGTCGCGCGAGATCGTCGAGGAGATCGAGGCGGTCGGCGGCGATCTCAATGCCGCGACCTCGACCGAAACCACAGCCTATTACGCCCGCGTGATGAAGGCCGATGTGCCGCTGGCGCTCGATGTGCTCTCGGACATTCTCGCCAATCCCACTTTCGTGCCGGACGAGCTGGAGCGCGAGAAGAGCGTGATCGTGCAGGAGATCGGTGCGGCACAGGACACGCCGGACGATGTCGTGTTCGAACATCTCAACGAGCTCTGCTATCCCGACCAGCCGATGGGCCGTTCGCTTCTGGGCACCGCCAAGACGCTGAAAGGTTTCGACCGCGACATGCTGCAAAGCTACCTGTCCACGCATTATCGCGGGCCGGACATGGTGGTGGCTGCAGCCGGCGCCGTGAATCATCGCCAGGTCGTGCATGAAGCCGCCGATCGCTTTTCCAGCTTCGAAGGTACTGCCGCTCCGAAGCCGCAGCCGGCGATGTTCGGCAAGGGCGGTTCGCGTGTGGTCAATCGCGATCTCGAACAGGCGCATCTGACGCTGGCGCTGGAAGGTTTGCCGCAATCGGACCTGTCGCTGTTCAGCCTGCAGGTCTTCACCAACATTCTCGGCGGCGGCATGTCCTCGCGGCTGTTCCAGGAAGTGCGCGAAAAGCGCGGCCTCTGCTATTCGATCTACACCTTCCACGCGCCCTATACCGACACCGGCTTCTTCGGTCTCTATACCGGCACCGATCCTACCGATGCGCCGGAGATGATGGAAGTCATCGTCGATGTCATCAACGAGTCGGTGGAGACATTGACCGAAGCCGAAATCGCACGCGCCAAGGCGCAGATGAAGGCCGGTCTGCTGATGGCGCTGGAGAGCTGCAGCTCGCGTGCCGAACAGCTGGCGCGGCACATGCTGGCCTATGGCCGTCCGCTCACCGTGGAAGAGCTCGTCCAGCGCATCGATGATGTCAGCGTGGAATCGACCCGCAATGTCGCCCGTGGCTTGCTGACGCGCAGCCGCCCGGCCGTGGCGGCGCTCGGCAGCGGCCGGGGGCTGGACACGGCAGTGGCTTTTGCGGAAGGATTGACCCGCGCCAAGGACAAGAGCCTGCTTCACTAGGCAGGTGAGGTCCGAGGCATCAGGGAGCGAGCCTATGGCCCTGTTTCGTTTGCCATCGAGCATGCCGGCGGCGCTGGCGCCGCGCGGCTACGGCGTTGCATTGCGTGCACCCGTGATGAGCGATTTTCCGCAATGGGCCGATCTGCGTGAGCTGAGCCGGGGTTATCTCACGCCGTGGGAGCCGATCTGGCCGTCAGACGACCTGACGCGCTCCGGCTTTCGCCGCCGGCTGCGCCGCTATGCCGACGATGCGTCCGCCGATCGCGCCTATCCGTTTCTGGTGTTTCGCGAGTCCGATGGCACGCTGCTGGGCGGCGTGACGCTCGCCAATGTGCGCCGGGGCATCGTTCAGGCCGGCACCATCGGCTATTGGGTCGGCCAGCCCTATACCGGGCAGGGCGTCATGACCGCGGCGCTGCGGGTGCTATTGCCGACGTTGTTTGGCGAGTTGAACCTGCACCGCATCGAGGCGGCCTGCATTCCCAGCAACCTGCCGTCGGTGCGGGTGCTGGAGAAGTGTGGCTTCTCGCGCGAGGGACTGGCGCGGCGTTATCTCTGCATCAATGGCATCTGGCAGGATCACCTGCTTTACGGCATGCTGCATGAGGACTTCCGCGGGTAGTCGTGCTGCAACGCGATGTCCGGATGTGGTGCAATGGCGCGCATCTGTCCTCTCTCAAGCGCCTTGTTTAAGTGCCTTGGGTTCGCCGCCATTGCGCTGTTATAAGGCCCTGCGCACGCCTTGGGCGGGGCTGCGCAAACGACTGAATTTCCGGGGATATCTTCATAATGCGCAACATTCGTTCGATGCCGATCAGCGGCCGCACCGGCGCGCTCCGCGGCCTGCTGGTGATCACTGCAGCAAGCCTGACGCTGGCCGGTTGCGGCGGCGGCAGCATGTTCGGCGGCGGTTCGCCGAGCAGCAGCAGCGGCGGCGGCAGTCCGTCGATGACCGATCGCTTTACCCAGTTGTTCTCGGGCAAGTCCACCGAGGTCGGCGCGCCGCAGTCGCCGCAGACCGATGAGAACGATCTGACCTGCCCGAGCGTCAGCATCCGGCCGGGCGCCTCGACCTATGCGGTCGGCGCTGCGGGCAAGCCTGCGGTCGGCAACGATCTGGCTTTCCAGGCCACCATCACCCGGACAGCGCGCTCCTGCGATCTCAATGGTGGTCAGATCTCGGTCAAGATCGGCATCCAGGGCCGCGTCATCGTCGGGCCGGCCGGCGCGCCAGCAGTGGTCGATGTGCCGCTGCGTGTCGCCGTGGTGCAGGAAGGTGTGACGCCGAAGACCATCGCCACCAAGGTGTTCCAGACCAATGTACAGATCGGCAGCGAGACCAGCGTGCCGTTCAGCCTGGTCGGCGAGGATCTCGTCTATCCGGTGCCGACGGGTACCGCAGGCGATTCCTACATCTTCTATATCGGCTTCGATCCGCAGGCCCTGAAATCGCAGGCACCCGCACGCAAGCGGCGCTAAGGGGTTGTCCGAGCCAACAAAAAAGCCGGCGCGATGATCTCGCGCCGGCTTTTTAGTTTGAAGTCTTTCGCTTAGTTCAGCTTGGAGCGAACTTCGCCGATGCCCTTGGCGATCAGGTCGTCGGCCACCGAGCCCTTTACCGACTGCGACAGTACCGAGGCTGCGGCATTCACTGCGGCTTCGGCTGCGGCTGCGCGAACATCTGCGATAGCCTGGGCTTCCGCCATTGCGATCTTGCCTTCTGCGCTCTTGGTGCGGCGAGCGACAAAATCTTCCATCTTGGTCTTGGCTTCGGCGGCAATGCGCTCGGCCTCTTCCTTGGCGGACGTGATGATGTCCTGCGCTTCGCGCTCGGCCGCTGCATGACGCTTCTTGTAGTCTGCGAGCAGCGCGGCGGCTTCATCACGCAGGCGACGGGCGTCGTCGAGTTCCTGCTTGATACGGACGCTGCGGTGGTCGAGCGCCGTCAGGATGGTGCGGTGAATACCGAACCAGCCGAAAACCGCCATCAGAAGGACAAAAGCGACGGCGACCCAGAATTCAGCTTGAAGTCCGAACATCCGTTTATCCTTTCAGCGACGCGTCGAGCGCGGCGTTGACGGCGCCTGCATCCGGGCTGATGCCCGTCAGACGTTCGACGATCGCCGAGGCCGTGTCCGCAGCAATGCTGCGCACATTGCCCATCGCCGTTGCGCGGGTGGTGGCGATGGTCTGCTCCGCTGCAGCAAGCTTGGTGGCAAGGCTCTCTTCGAGCTTCGCCTTGGCCTGCTCCTGTTCCGCATTGAGCTTCTCACGAACTTCGGTCGCCATCGCCTGCGCCTTGGCGCGAGCATTGGCGAGTTCGGTTTCGTAAGCCTTCAATGCAGCGTCGGAATCGCCCTTGAGCTTGGCGGCTTCGTTCAGGTCCGTATCGAGAACCTGCTGACGGGCCGCAAGCACGCCGCCGACGCGGGGCAGCGCCAGACGCGACACGATCAGATAGAGCAAGCCGAACGCGATCGCGAACGACACCAGCTGTGAAGCGAAGGTGTTGCTCTCGAACGGCGGAAACGACGCCTTGTGACCACCGTCTGCCGCAGTGTGCGCGGCAGTCCCGTGATCGGCGCCCTTGGATTTGCCCTGACCTTCAGCCACAGCAGTCTCCTTATCGATCGGAAGCACTCCAGGACGGAGCGGCAACCGGATCCGTTTTCAGCTTAGACGGCGAACAGCAGCAGCAGCGCGATCAGCAGCGAGAAGATGCCGAGCGCTTCGGTCACGGCGAAGCCGAAGATCAGGTTAGCGAACTGGCCCTGGGAAGCCGACGGGTTGCGGAGCGCACCGTTGAGGAACTGGCTGAAGATCATGCCGACGCCGATGCCAGCGCCACCCATGCCGAGACAAGCAATGCCGGCGCCGATGTACTTCGCTGCGATGGGATCCATAGTAAAACTCCTTCTTGGGATAGGGGATTAAGACAGTTGAGGGGTGGAATTCCGCCAGAACACTAAAACGCGGTTAGTGGCCCGGATGAAGTGCGTCGTTGAGATAGATGCAGGTCAGGATCGTGAACACATAGGCCTGCAGGAAGGCGACCAGCAGCTCCAGCGCGGTCAGCGCCGTGGTCATGGCCAGCGGCAGCACCGAACCGAAAATGCCGAGTGCGCCGAGTGCGCTGAGCGAGGTCACGAAGCCGGCAAAAACCTTCAGTGTGATGTGGCCGGCCAGCATGTTGGCGAACAGACGGACCGAATGCGACACCGGGCGGGACAGGAACGAGATCACCTCGATCACCGTAACCAGCGGCAGGATGTAAATCGGAATACCGTGCGGCACGAACAGCTTGAAGAAGCCGAGACCGTTTTTGTAGAGGCCGTAGAGCAGCACGGTCAGGAACACCATCAATGCCAGCGCGACGGCGACGATCAGATGGCTGGTGACGGTGAAGGTATAGGGGATGATGCCGATCAGATTCGCCGTCAGGATGAACATGAACAGCGAGAACACGAACGGGAAGAACTTCATCCCTTCTTCGCCGATGCTACTGCGCACCGTATTCGAGACGAATTCGAAGGACAGCTCGGCGACCGACTGGAAACGGCTCGGGATCAGCGCACGTCCGGCGCTGCCGCCGATCATCAGCAGCGACACGACGGCGACAGCGCCGAACATATAGGCCGATGAGTTGGTGAAGGCGATTTCCTGATTGCCGATATGGCCCAGGGTGAAGATCTTGTGGATCTCAAATTGATGGATCGGATCGGCCATCCACGTCGGTCTTTCAATTCGGCCGGAACGTCCGGCGTTTCCTTGCCGGACAGCCGGCACTCAAATGCTGCGCCAACGACGCGGAGGTCTTGGGCGCGAATTTCTTATTCCGCTTTTTTTCCGACCCCAGCCGAGCGCATCACGTTCATCACGCCGGCGACGAAGCCGAGCAGCATGAGAACGATCAGCCCCCACGGCGATGTCGACAGCAAACGATCGAAGCCCCAGCCCAGAATCGTTCCGACGACGACGCCCGCGACCAGTTCCGAAGAAAGACGGAGACCCACCGCCATGGCCGATGCCCTGGACTGCGCGTTTCCGCTTCCAGTTTCGGATTGGTCAGTCTGAAGTTTGCGCTCATCCTGAAGTTTGGACAGACGCTGATTCAGACTTCCGAGCCTTGCGGAAAGCGCAGCCTCATCGGGAGACGATTTGCCATCGTTTCTGCGTTCACTGTCATCGTCCCGTGTGCCGTTCGTCATGCTTGCGACACTCGAAATAACGCTGCAAATGCTGGAAATAACGCCCCATCACCCTTCAAAGCCGGGCGGACCATACTTAGCGCATCTTGCCAAGTCAAGATTCGCTGATCGCCCGTTAGTGCTTTGATTCATTTGATTTTATTGACGAAATTCGAATCCCGCTGCGCGGGATCGCCGCAGCGCAAGAATGACTTTCGAGGTGATCTATCTTGCACGGCGCAGGGCGCTCTGTTGGAGTACCGCAGAGTTTGAAAACGCCCCTGCCGGAGCCCGGAATGTCTCAAGAGATCGACTACTATTTTTCGCTGCCATCGCCCTGGGCCTATATCGGCCACACGCTCTTTCGCGATCTCGTAAGTACTTATGATCTCAAGGTGAATCATAAGCCGGTATTTCTCGGCGATCTGTTCTCGGAAACCGGCGGCCTTCCGCTGGGCAAGCGTCATCCGGTGCGGCAGCGCTACCGGATGCTTGAATTGCAGCGCTGGCGCGACAAACGCGGTCTCGATTTTCATCTGCAGCCGAAGAACTGGCCATTCGATGGCCGACTCGCCGATGGTCTGGTGATCGCGGCGCTCGAGGCTGGACACGATCCGGACCCGTTCCTGCGCCGTGCATTTCCCGCGGTCTGGGAAGGTCAGCTCAATCTCGGCGACACGGCCGTGCTGACCAGGCTGGCGGATGATTCGGGGCTGCCGGGCGCGAAACTGCTAGAGCGCGCAGCGTCCAGCGATGTGGCTGCGATATACGAACAGAACCGTCAGGAGGCGATTGCGGCTGACGTGTTCGGCTCGCCGGCCTATGTGCTCAACGGTGAAGTATTTTGGGGGCAGGACCGGCTCGAATTGCTGGCTGATGCGTTGAAGGCGAAGCGGGCGCCTTTCAAATCTCAAATCTGAGCACATTTGAGAGTAAAGGCGGCTATCGCCCCGAACTCGCAACGCGGAGCATCTCCATGAAGAATGCTGTGGTGCGTTTTGCCTCCCCCGGACAGCCCATGCGGTACGCTGCGCGGGTTGGCGCGGTTCTGATGGCCGGGATCGTCAGTGCGTCTGCGCAGGCCCTCCCGGACATCGAGAATGGCCGTTATTCGCTGTCGCCGATCGCTGAAGGCGTCATCCGCCTGGATACCCGCACCGGCACGGTTTCGACATGCACGGATAAGGGATCCGGCTGGGCCTGCTATGTCTTGCCGGATGAACGTGCCGCGCTCGATACCGAGATCGGGCGGTTGCAGAGGGACAACGACAAGCTGAAGGCGGAGCTTGCCCAGCGCGGTCCAGCCGTCGCCGGCAAGACCGATGAAGCGCTCCCGAAGCAGGATTCGCTGAAGCCCGGAAAACCAGGGAGTGCGGATGGCGAGAGGAAGATCGAGATTCCGCTGCCGAGCGAACGCGACGTCGATCGGGTGATGGCCTTTGTCGAAAACGCGTGGCGTCGCCTTGTCGACATGGCCAGCCGCATCCAGCGCGATTCCAGCGGGAAGATCTGAGCGCTGCGAGTTTAGCGCCGGATGGCAGCGCTCACATAGCTGACTGGTATTATCGCAGCGCCTTTTGCCGCGATATCGAGAATAATTCGGTACTAGCAGAGAGGAGCCAAATCGTACGTTTTTCGACTTAAGGGAGCACTTTGATGCCGAGATTTTATTTTGATCTCGTCGATGGGACGACCGTGCCCGACGCTTCCGGGCAGATTTTGCGCAATGAATTGCTGGCCGCTGAGGTCGCCGACAAGCTCGCAGGCGATATTTACAAGATCAGGCCCGAGCTCCGCGGCAAGCACTTCGCCATTTCCGTCCGCAACGAAGAGGGCGAGGAAATTCACCGCGCAGATGTGGTTAGCTCTGACGATTAACGCAGTGCGCAGCTCTTATTTGCGGTCGAGCCCGATATCGTCGCCATCGCCATGGATGGCGTCGCGGTCGGCTTGATCGGTCTTGTCTGCGTCCTTAATCACCGCTTTCTCCTGCGCGCGCTGTTCGTCCTTGCGTGGCCCCGGCCCCGGAATGTCCCTTGATGTTTTAGGCTTCATGGCGTTTTCCCTTGTCCATCCTGATTGAAGTGGGAACGCCATCTCGGCGTTTTGGTTCATCAGAAGATCCACCAGTCGAAAGGTTCGCGTCGTGACATCAGCCAGATCCATCACGCACAGCGCGCTGTCTGCAGTTCGCATCGAAACCGTCGTGTCGTCGCTACTGACGGTGCAGACATCCGGTGCGGGTTTCGTCGATCTGACCCGCGAGGTCGGCAAATTCCTGAGCGAGATCGGGGCCCGTGAAGGTGCGTTGACGCTGTTCGTCCGCCATACCTCAGCGTCGCTCACCATCCAGGAAAACGCCGATCCTTCCGTGCTGGTCGATCTCATGAAAACGCTCGATCGTCTTGCGCCTCAGGATTTTAACTGGACGCACGATACGGAGGGTCCCGACGATATGCCGGCGCATGTTCGTACCATGCTGACCGCAACCTCGCTGCACATCCCGGTTCTGTCAGGCAAGCTCGCGCTTGGAACCTGGCAGGGGATCTATCTGATCGAACACCGCGCCCGCCCGCATCGCCGCGAGGTGGTGCTGCAGTTCGTCGGCGCGACCTGACGCTCGCAGATCTGCCGAAACAAAAAAAAGGCCGCGGATTGCTCCGCGGCCGGTTTGTCGTCGTCGTGTCTGCCGGCAGCCAGGCTGCCGGCTGGGCGAGATTAGTTCGCGCTGATATCGACGTCCTTGGTCTCCGGCAGGAAGAAGAAGCCGACGACCACGGTGATTGCCGCGAAGATGATCGGGTACCACAAGCCGGCATAGATATCGCCGGTCGAGGCCACGATGGCGAAGGCGGTCGCCGGGAGAAGTCCGCCGAACCAACCGTTGCCGATGTGGTAGGGCAGCGACATCGAGGTGTAGCGGATCTTGGTCGGGAACAGTTCGACCAGCATTGCCGCGATCGGCCCGTAGACCATGGTCACGAACAGCACCAGGACGAACAGCAGTCCGATCACCGCCGCGACCTGCGGACGGAAGATATCGAACGGATGCGCCATCTTCACGATCTGCGCGTCGCCCGCCTTGGGATAGCCCGCCGCCTGAACCGCTGCGAGAACCTGCGGGTTCGACGCTGCAGCCGCGGTGTAGGGCACGTCCTTGCCGTTGACGACGACCTTCACGCCCGAGCCCGCTGCACCGTAGGCGGTCGAGTACTTGACCGACGACTGGGCCAGATAGGCGCGGGCCGTATCGCAAGGCGTGGAGAACACGCGGGTGCCGACCGGGTTGAACAGATCGCCGCAAAGCGCGGGATCTGAAACGACTTCCACCTTCACGGTCTCGATCGCCTTTTCCAGCGTCGGGTTGGCGTTGGTGGTGATCATCCGGAAGATCGGGAAGAAGGTCAGCGCTGCGATCAGGCAGCCTGCCAGAATGATCGGCTTGCGGCCGATCTTGTCGGACAGGGCGCCCCAGAACACGAAGAAGCCGGTGCCGAGCAGCAGCGACCACGCGATCAGGAGATTCGCGGTGTAACCGTCGACCTTGAGGATCGATTGCATGAAGAACAGCGCGTAGAACTGGCCAGTGTACCAGACCACGCCCTGGCCCATCACGCCGCCGAACAGTGCGATCAGCACGATCTTGGCGTTGCTCCAGTTGCCGAAGGCTTCGGTGAGCGGAGCCTTGGAGCCCTTGCCCTCGTCCTTCATCTTCTGGAACACGGGCGATTCATTCAGGCGCAGACGGATCCAGACCGAGATGCCGAGCAGAACCACCGAGACCAGGAACGGAATTCTCCAGCCCCAGGCGGCGAATTCAGGCTCGCCTAGCGCCGACCGCGTGAACAGGATCACGAGCAGCGACAGGAACAGGCCGAGCGTGGCCGTGGTCTGAATGAACGACGTGTAGTAGCCGCGCTTGCCGGCCGGCGAGTGCTCCGCCACGTAGGTCGCCGCACCGCCATACTCGCCGCCGAGCGCAAGGCCCTGCAGCAGGCGCAGGCCGATCAGGATGATCGGAGCCGCGATGCCGATGGTCGCTGCGTTAGGCAGGATGCCGACGATGAAGGTCGACAGGCCCATGATGAGGATGGTGACGAGGAACGTATACTTGCGGCCGACGATGTCGCCGACGCGTCCGAACACGATGGCGCCAAACGGACGAACGATGAAGCCCGCGGCGAAGGCCAGCAGCGCGAAGATGTCGCGCGTGGCCTGATTGAACATCGGCAGCTTGGTGGCGGGATCGATCACGCCGAAGAACTGCGCGCCGATGATGCCGGCCAGCGAGCCGAACAGGTAGAAGTCATACCATTCGAAAACAGTGCCGAGCGATGACGCGAAGATGACGAAGCGTTCGTCCTTCGTCATCCCTTGGGCTTTCGCCGATGTAGCTGCGATGGTGGACATGTTTGAATCGCTCCCCAAATCCGTTGCAAAATTTATTGTGGCTTCTCGCTCGCTGCGCCGAACTTCTGTCGGCTCATTGCAGAGAACTTCGATGCAAAAGGTAGCATTGCGGGGAAATGCGACCCAATACGACTTTAGGCCGTGCGCAAGGGGGCTGTGCGCAGACGTCGCAGTGGCGAAAACGTCCTTCTGGCCGTGAGCGTGCATATGAAATATTGCGCCGCACAATGGCCCGCGTTCACCAATTTACCGCGTGGCAGCATTGGACGCTTGCAAGACGTTGTCGCGCGGGGGACACTTGTGGCGAAATGCGCTTTTGCGCGTCGTCTCAACGCGGTCGCTGGTTCGCCGCAAGATTTTTGCATGGATTTTGATGACCGTTATCGCTCCCTCGCGCCTCATTATTGCCGACGATCATCCGTTGTTCCGCGGTGCATTGCGGCAGGCGGTCAGCAGTGTGCTGCCGACGACCACGGTTGATGAAGCCGGTACGTTCGAGGATCTGACCAAACTGCTGGAACAGGATTCCGACGTCGATCTGATCCTGCTCGATCTGTCGATGCCCGGGATCAGCGGATTCTCGGGACTGATTTACCTCCGAGCACAGTATCCCGCGATTCCGGTGGTTATCGTCTCCGCCAGCGATGACGTCGGTACGATCCGCCAATCGCTGGACTTTGGCGCGTCAGGCTTCATTCCAAAGCGCTTCGGCGTCGATACGCTGCGCGACGCCATCGTGCGCGTGATGGATGGCGACGTCTGGGTTCCACCGGACGTCGACATGTCCGCAGCGGCCGATCCGGAAATGAGCAAACTGCGCGATCGGCTGGTGACGCTGACGCCGCAGCAGGTCCGCGTGCTGATGATGCTGTCGCAAGGACTGCTCAACAAGCAGATCGCCTATGAGCTCGGCGTGTCCGAGGCGACCATCAAGGCGCATGTCTCGGCGATCCTGCAGAAGCTCGGCGTCGAGAGCCGCACCCAGGCGGTGATCGCCGCGGCAAAAATAGCCGGCGGCCAGTGGCGCCAGGGCGAACAGACGCCGCAGCAGTAGCGACATCGCTCCGGCCTCATGGTGAGGAGGCGCACTTGCGCCGTCTCGAACCATGAAATGCTAAGACACCATCCTTCGAGACGCGACGAAGATGTCGCTCCTCAGGATGAGGGCAGAGCCCTATTCCGCCGCGATCATCTGCTGCGTGCGCCACTGCCCAAGCAGTGCGCGCAGCGACGCCGGCTTCACCGGTTTGTTCAGCACCGCGATCTTGTCCTGCCGCGCGGCTGACTGCACATGCGGGCTGCGGTCGGCGGTGATCAGGATGGCCGGAATTTCCTTGCCGAAACGGTTGCGGATTTCCCGGATCGCGGCGACGCCGTTGCCGCGGTCGAGATGATAATCGACCAGCAGGCCCGTGAGGCGGCGGCCCGAGCCCTGGATTTCGGCAATCGCATTCATCGCGGCTTCCGGATCAGGGACTGCGACGACCTCGGCTCCCCAGGCCTGCAGCAGCGTCTTCATGCCATCGAGAATCGCCATGTCGTTCTCGATACAGACAACGAGCGTGCCCGACATCGGTGACTTCGACAGAGGCGTCGCGCTGGTGACCGCGGTGGTGTGATTGATCGCCTTGGCCACCGGCACCGTCACCGAGAAGAACGAGCCGCCGCTGCGATTGGAATCCAGCGCGATGCCGTGATTGAGCACATGGGCGAGGCGCTTGACGATCGACAGACCGAGCCCGAGGCCACGCGCGATCCGCGCGCCCTGTTCGAGCCGGTGAAATTCCTTGAATATCTCGCCGCGCTTGAGAATCGGGATGCCGACGCCGGTGTCGTAGATGCCGATCTGCAAGGCCTTGCCGCGGCGCCGGCAGCCGACCAGCACGCGGCCATGCGGCGTGTATTTGATCGCGTTCGAGATCAGGTTCTGCAGAAGACGCCGCAGCATCAGGCGATCGGATTCCACGGGCAGTGAGCACGGCACGAATGTGAGCTTGACGCCGCGGGCGTGTGCAATCGGTGCATATTCGATCTCGAGCGAGCGCATCAGGTCGCCGATGCGGAAGCTGGAAATCGCAGGGCTCATGGCGCCCGCATCCAGGCGCGAGATGTCGAGCAGCGCTCCGAGGATTTCCTCGATGGCCTCCAGCGAGTCGTCAATATTCTCGACCAGCCGCGCATCCTCGCCGCCGCTCTTTCGTTCGACCAGGCTGGTGACATAGAGCCGTGCGGCATTGAGCGGCTGCAGAATGTCGTGGCTGGCGGCGGCCAGAAAGCGGGTCTTTGAGATATTGGCGTCTTCCGCAGTGCTCTTGGCGAGCGCCAGTTCGGAATTCAGTCGCGTCAGCTCCTCAGTGCGGTCGCGGACGCGTTTTTCCAGCGTGGCATTGGCGCGCTCCAGCGCTTCTGCGGCCTCGAAGCTGGGCGTGACGTCGGAGAAGGTGAGCACGAGCCCGCCATCGGGCATCTTGTTGGTGCGTACCTCGATGACGATCTGGCGGTCCTGAAGACGTTCAAGATACGGCTCGCCTTCAGTCGTGTAGGCAGCCAACCGCGCCTGCGTCAGGGTTTCGTTGTCGCCATAGGGCGATGCGCTCTGGATGCCGATGAATTCCAGAATCTCCCGGAGCGGAATGCCGATCTGCACGATCTGCGGTGGCAGGCCGAGCAGTTCGCCGAACTGCCGGTTTGACACGATTAGCTGCAGGTCGGGGTTGAAGACGGCGATGCCCTGGCGGACGTGATTGAGTGCAGTCTGCAGGATCTCGCGATTGAAATGCAGCGCCGCATGCGAATCGTCGAGCAGCTTCAAGGCAGCTTTGGCCGACACCGTGCGCTTGCGCAGCAGTAGCGACATCACCACGCGGGACGAGGCTGCGCCAATCGATGACGCGATCAGATATTCTGCGTGCTGCAGCAGTTCGAAATCCGCAGGCGCGGCTGGATCGAGATCGACACGGCGACGCGTGGCGAAAGCATCGAAGGATTCGCGCGCGCGGTCCGGGCCGAGATATTGGGTCACGGTGCTGAGAATGTCCTGCACCGTCACCGTGGTCCGCCAGCGCCGGAATGCCGGTGTGATCGGCGCCAGTGTGTTCGGCACGAAGACGTCAGCCTGCAGCCGTTCGATCGACGACGGGGCCCGCATCAGCGACAGCACGATATAGGTCAGGATATTGAGCGACAGACTCCACAGAGTGCCGTGCAGCAGCGGTGGCAATTCAGTGCCGAGCAGGTCCTGCGGCCGCAGCGCCTCGATGCCGAACGGGCCGTGCTGCAGGAACAGCACGCCTGCGGTACTGCCTTCAAGGAAGCTCGGGATGAACAGCGTATAGGCCCAGACGATGAAGCCGACCACCATGCCGCCCATGGCGCCACGGGCGGTCGCGCGCCGCCAGATCAGCCCGCCAAAGAAAGCTGGAGCGAGTTGCGCGATGGCCGCAAATGACAGCAGGCCGATGGCGGCCAGTTGCGTATTGCCGAGTGCGCGGAAATAGAAATAGGCCATCACCATGATGGCGAAGATCGAGAAGCGCCGCGCCTTGAGCAGGAAGTTGCCGAAGTCGGTCTGCTCATTCTGCGTCTGCGGTCCGCGCCGCAAGACCAGTGGCAACACGATATCGTTGGACACCATAATGGCCAGCGCAACGCATTCGACGATCACCATGGCGGTGGCAGCCGACAAACCGCCGATGAACACCGCCATGCTGAGCGCGCTGGAACCGGCTTCGATCGGCAACGCCAGCACATACATGTCGCTGTCGACGGCGCCGAACGGAAAGGTCACGAGGCCCGCCAGGGCGATCGGAATGACGAACAGGTTGATGGCGATCAGATAGGTGGGAAACAGCCAGCGCGCACGGCTCACTTCGGAGTCGCTGGAATTCTCGACGACGCTGACGTGGAACTGCCGCGGCAGCAGCATGATGGCGCAGAACGACAGCAGCACCATCGTGAGGAAATTGCCGAACGACGGCACATAGTTGATGGCGCGCATCGCCTCCGGTGTCTTCATCGCGCGCTCGACCAGTTCCGAGGGGCCGAACATCCAGAATGTCACGAAGGCGCCGGCGATGATGAACACCACCAGCTTGACGATGGATTCGGTAGCCACGGCGAGCATCAAGCCGTGCTGATGCTCGGTCGCATTGGTCTGCCTTGTGCCGAACAGGACGGCGAACATCGCCATGGCCAGCGTCACGACCAGTGCCATGTCGCCGACGATGGGAACGCCGGCAATGGCCTTGTCCTCGCCGAGGATCGTTTCCAACGACGACGCGACGGCTTTCAGCTGCAGCGCAATGTACGGAACCGAACCGATGATGGCGATCACGGCCACGGTGGCGGCGACGGCCTGGCTCTTGCCGTAACGCGCGGCGATGAAGTCGGCGATCGAGGTGATGTTCTGGGTCTTGGCGAGATGGATCACACGCCGCAGCACCGGCGAGAAGAAGGCAAAGAACAGGATCGGGCCAACATAGATCGCGAGGAAATCCACGCTCGTCCGGCTGGCCACGCCGACCGAGCCGAAGAACGTCCATGACGTGCAATAGATCGCCAGCGACAGCGGATAGATGACGGCCTTGGCACGGCCGCTCTGGAACAGCGCGATCCGGTCGCCATAGCTGGCGACGCAAAACAGAAATCCGATGTAGCAGAGGGCGGCAACAATCACGCCCCAGTCGTGCAGCATCGTGCGTGCTCCCTTTGGCGGGCGCAAGCCCGTCCGTCAGGCGAAAATCTAGCCGGTTGCGCCGGTGCAGGCGACAGGGATTTGGCCGGACGCCGGGGAATGCCGGATCGTCGTTAAATCCAGCGCGGGCCGAAAAAGGCGATCAGGATAATGAACAGCCACGCGGTCACGCCGGCAAGCAGAGCGAGGCGGTAATCGAACGTGCCGACCGTGAGATAGCAGATGCCGAGAAAAGCAAGATAGGCCGGAATGGTCTTCGCGCCGGCCATGCAGGCCTCCCGGAAGCCTGCGCTATCGCCCTTTGCGCCGACGATGAGGAGCGCAATGATCGCAAAGGTCGGAAACAACGGCAGAATGCCGGGCAGCGTGTTGCCCCGTTTGGACAACCAGGCAATCAGGGCGGTGAGCAGTCCGCCGAGAATACCTTTCCAGATGATGTCCATGATGGTGACTCGTTTGAGGCGGGCGCCGTTCTCTCCGCGTCATTGCGAGGAGCATAGCGACGAAGCAATCCAGTCTTCGCTTCGGGCCTCTGGATTGCTTCGCTGCGCTCGCAATGACGGCCGTGAGAGGATTACTCCGCTGCCAGCGCCTTGGTGCGCAGTGGCAGGCCGAGTTCATCCCACACCTGCAGCAGCGATTCTGCGAGATGATCGATCAGCACGTCGTCGTGATAGGGCGACGGCGTGATGCGGAGGCGCTCGGCGCCCTTGGCGACCGTCGGGTAGTTGATCGGCTGGATGTAGATGCCGTGATCTTCGAGCAGCAGATCGCAGGCCTTCTTGCAGAGTTCGGCATCGCCAACGAATACCGGCACGATATGGGTGTCGGTGGACATCACCGGAATGCCGGCGGCGGTGAGGATCGCCTTGACCCGCGCAGCGCGATCCTGATGGCGCTCACGCTCCCAGCTGGAGCTCTTCAGGTGCTTGATCGCAGCGGTCGCGGCCGAGCAGATCGCCGGCGGCAGCGCGGTGGTGAAAATAAAGCCCGGCGCATAGGAGCGCACGGCGTCTACGATGTCCTTGTTTGCTGCGATATAGCCCCCGAGGCAGCCATAGGCCTTGGCCAGCGTGCCTTCGAGCACATCGATGCGATGCATCACGCCATCGCGCTCGGCGATGCCGCCGCCGCGTGGGCCATACATGCCGACCGCATGGACTTCATCCACATAGGTCATCGCGCCATAACGTTCAGCGAGATCGCAGATCGCAGCCAGTGGCGCGACGTCGCCGTCCATCGAATACAGGCTCTCGCAGGCGATCAGCTTCGGCCGCGCGGGATCGGCGGCCTTCAGCAGTTCCTCGAGATGCGCGACGTCGTTATGGCGGAACACAACGCGGTCGCAGCCGGCCTGCCGGATGCCTTCGATCATCGAATTGTGGTTGAGCGCGTCGGACAGGATCAGGCAATTCGGCATCAGCCGGGCGAGCGTGGAAATGCCGGTCTGGTTCGAGACATAGCCGGAGGTGAACAGCAGGGCGGCCTGTTTGCCGTGGAGGTCGGCGAGTTCTTCCTCGAGCTGCACGAGCGGATGATGGGTGCCTGCGATATTGCGGGTGCCGCCGGCGCCGGTGCCGACACGGGTCGCGGTCTCGACCATGGCGCCGACCACTTTCGGGTGCTGGCCCATGCCGAGGTAATCGTTGGAGCACCAGATCACGACATTGCGCGGGCCCTGCGGCGTGTGCCAGACCGCATGCGGGAACCGACCGGCAATGCGCTCGAGGTCGGCGAAGACACGATAGCGGCGCTCGTCATGCAAACGATTGAGCGCGTCACTGAAGAACTTGCTGTAATCCATCGCAAAAGACCCAAAAACGAAACCCGAACCCAGCGTCAGGTGCGTTTTAGAGCTTTTCCAGCTTGGCTGTCGAGGCGCAATTGGTCAATTTGACCACGTGCTGCGGCTTTTGATGTGCATCAAGAGCCTGAGGTCGTTCACGAATTTTTGCTGCGCTGCAGGTTACGTCGATTTGAACCGCAGCATGCCATCGGCGCCCATTGCCGAGGTCAGCCGCTTCTGCGCCAGCATGTGATTGACGTGGGCGATCAATTCGCCGGCGGCAAATCCGGTCTGGTGGGCGTCCAGCTTGTGCTTGTGAAACACCACCGGAACCAGTTCGGCCGAGGTCTTGCCGGCATCCTTGCACGCGGCGGCGATCATCTGGCAGCGCTCTTCATGATGATCGGCGAGCTGCTTGATGCGGATCTTGAGGCCGTGAAAGGGCACGCCGTGACCGGGGAGCACGAGCACGTCGTCGGGCAGTGTATCAGCGAGACGTTTCAGTGAATGCAGATAGGAGCCGAGCGAATTCTCGTCGGGCTCATGGGCCCAGACGCTGACATTCGGCGAGATCTTGCTGAGCACCTGATCGGCCGACAGGAACAGTTTGTCGGCCTCGCAATACAGCATCACCTGATCCGGAGAATGGCCGGCGCCGGTGAGCACGCGGAAGGTGCGCGTGCCGATCACGAGATCGTCGCCATCGGACAGTCGGCGATAGGCGGCCGGAAGCGGTACCGTCTTCTTCAGATACTCCTGGCCGCGGCCGAGCAATTGCTCGGTGATATCTGCATCCATGCCGTGGCGATGGAAGAACTGTCGCATATTGACGATGCGCTCTTCGGTGCGGCGGTGCTGGTGATAGACGCCCTGCAGATATTCGACTTGCGACATATAGAACGGGCAGTTGAACCGCTGCACCATCCAGCCGGCCTGGCCGACATGATCGGGATGCGCGTGGGTGACAATCACCTTGCTGATCGGTTTGCCCTTCAGCGGACCTTCGAACAGTTTCGTCCATGCAGCGATGGTGGCGTCGTTGCCGATGCCGGTATCCACCATGGCCCAGCCATCGCCGTCGGCGAGCAGATAGATGTTCACATGGTTGAGACGAAACGGCAGGTCGAGCCGGATCCAGAGAACGCCCGGGGCAATTTCGACCACCTGATCGGTACCGGGATGGTTCTCCCAGGGATAGCGGAGGTCATCGGCTGGCTTTGTGCTGGCGTCTGTTTTCGAATGCATCGGTTCTGTCACAATGTCCTTTTCATCCGGCTTAGCGGGCCAAGGACCCCTGCGCCAGCACAAATTCGGCTGGCGCAGGGCATGGGTTTATGCGCTGGCGCGCATATCGGCCTGTGCTGAAGCGGTAACCGGCAGAGTCGGCGTGCTCTTTCCGCTCACGTCGTCGAGCCGCGAGGTCATGCCGAGCCGGTCCAGCAGGTTGGCATCGCGGTCGGTCTGGGGGTTTTTCGTGGTCAGCAGCACGTCGCCGATGAAGATGGAATTGGCGCCGGCGACAAAGCACAGTGCCTGCAATTCATCGGTCATATATTGCCGCCCGGCGGAAAGCCGCACCACGCTCTTCGGCATCATGATACGCGCCACGGCAATCATGCGGACCAGCGCGATCGGATCCGGGCGTTCGGCGGTGTCGTTGACCGGCACGCCCTTCACTTCGTTCCACATATTGATCGGCACGCTGTCCGGATGATGCGGCAGGTTGGCCAGCAGCATCAGCATGCCCAGGCGATCCTCGACCTGCTCGCCCATGCCGATGATACCGCCGCAGCAGACCTTGAGGCCGGCATGGCGCGCCCGCGCCAATGTCTCGATGCGATCTTCCATCGTACGCGTGGTGATGATCTTGCCGTAGAATTCCGGCGAGGTATCGACATTGTGATTGTAGAAGTCGAGACCGGCGTCCTGCAGGCGCTTGGCCTGATCCTCCGTGAGCATGCCCAGCGTCGCGCAGGTCTCGAGGCCGAGATCCTTCACCGCGCTGACCATGTCGCAGACGCGGTCGAGATCCTTGTCCTTGGGATTGCGCCAGGCCGCGGCCATGCAGAAGCGGCTCGCACCGGCATCCTTTGCGCGCTGCGCCGTGGCAACCACGGCGTCGCGATCCATCAGCTTGGTCGCCTTAACGTCAGTGTTGTAGTGCGCGCTTTGCGAGCAATAACCGCAGTCTTCCGCGCAGCCGCCGGTCTTGATGCTGAGCAGGCTCGCGGTCTCGACGTGATTCGGATCGAAATTGCTGCGGTGGGTGCTCTGCGCTTGAAAAATCAGGTCCGCAAACGGCAAATCATAGAGTGCCTGGGCTTCATGGCGTTGCCAGTCGTGGCGCAGTTCGGTCGATGTCCATGCAGAGGGAGTTGGGGGCATTCACGCAATCCTTACATTCTGCGCAGCCACCGGTCATGGGCTGCTGTGAAAGCAGTCCATGATTTTGAGGGTTGGAGCAATGACGCTGGCCGGGTGCAGCCATGCGCTGGATCGCCGCTCCTATGCCGCGCGGATGCTCGACAGGAACTCGTCGATTTCACCACGAAGGACGTGGGCCTCGCGGCGCAATTCGCCCGAGGCGCCGAGCACGTCGTTGGCAGCCGTGCCGGCCTCCGTCGATGCATCGCTGACGCCGACGATGTTGCTTGACACTTCGCTGGTGCCGCCGGCGGCGTGCTGGATGTTGCGCGCGATCTCGCGTGTTGCTGCACCTTGCTGTTCGACGGCGGTGGCGATGGCAGCACTCACATGATTGATCTCGGCGATGGTCTGCCCGATGTTGCGGATTGCTCCGACCGCGGTGGACGTGACCTGCTGCATCGAGACGATCTGCGTGCGAATCTCGTCGGTGGCCTTTGCGGTCTGATCGGCAAGGCTCTTCACCTCGGAGGCCACCACGGCGAAACCGCGGCCTGCATCGCCCGCGCGTGCCGCCTCGATGGTCGCGTTGAGCGCCAGGAGGTTGGTCTGCGACGCGATAGTCTGGATCAGATCGATCACCACGCTGATGCGATTGGCGTTGTCGGCCAAGCCCTGCATCGTTGCATCGGTTTCGCCGGCCTCGTTGACGGCCTTTGCGGCGATTTCGGTTGACGTGACGACCTGTCGGCTGATCTCGTTGATCGATGACGACAGCTGTTCGGTCCCGGCCGACACCGTCTGGACGTTCACCGAGGTTTCCTCTGCGGCCGACGCGACGGCGCTGACCAGCGCGCTGGAACGATCGGCAGTAGCCGTCATGCTCTGCGCGGTCGATTGCATGGAATCGGCCGAGCTCTGCAGCTTCTCCAAAGCATTGCGCACCTTGCTCTCGAAGTCGACGATGCGGGCTTCGATGCGCGACGTGCGTTCGCCCTTGGCAATGCGGTCCTGATCCTGCTCCGCGCTCAGCGTGCGGGCGTTGATCATGCTGTCGCGGAATACTTCGAGCGTGCCCGCCATCGCCGCGATTTCGTCCTGCTGGCGGCTTCGGGCGATCTCGGTGTCGAGATCTCCGCTGGACAGCCGCTGCATCGCGCGCTGCAATTGCGCGAGGCGGCGCAGAATGCTGCGGCCGACATAGAGCCAGACGAACAATGCCGATCCGATCAGCGTCAGCGCGCCGAGGCCGAGCATCACCTGCGTCGCGAGCGTGATTGTCGTCTGCGCCTGTGTCGTGGCGGCATCGGTTTCGCTGCGCACCTTGTCGACCAGTTGCTTGACGCTCATGCCGAGGCCGACATTGAGCTTGCGCGTCTCGTCGAGAATGAGTTCGCCATATTCGACGGTGTCCATTTCTTTCTGGCGCACCTTGAAGACGCTGTTCTTGCCGTCGCCGATCGCCAGCAGCTGCAAGGCGGCTTCCTTGAGTTCTTTGGTCCCCTTGATGCCGACGAGAGCATCGAGATTGGATTTGACGCGGGTCTGGGCGGCCTTGAAGTTGTCTTCGATCGGAGAGAGCGCTTCGGACGAGCCGGCCGACAGTGCGGCCATCAGATCGGACGAGATCAGGTTGGTGCTGGCGACGACTTCGCCGACCTGCACGATGACGCGCGCGGCTTCGCCCGAATCTTCGGCCGAGAAAACGGTTGCCCGCAGCGTGTCGTTCATCACGTTCTGGGCGTCGGTGGCGGCTGGCTCCGACATCTTGACGAAGTTTGCCGCAGCGGCGCGCAGGGCGTCGTATTGCTTCTGATGCTGGGCGACGGCGTCGAGACGTTCCTGGGTGGCAGCGCCAAGGCTGCGAATCGTGTCTTCGATGTTCTTGACGGTATCGGCCAGGGCGGCGACCACGGCCTTGTCGGCGCCGAGCTTGGCGATGGTGTCGAGCTTCTCAACTGCAATCTTGTGCGTATCCCGCATGCGCTGCGAGCGTTCCTTCAGAACGTCGGGGCTGCTCGATGCCAGCAGCATTGGGCCCTGGCTGGCAAGGCTCTCGCTGGCGGTGGCCAGTTGAAGGCTGGCGGTCAGTTTCGGAATGTCCCGGCCGTTCAGGTCCGTCATCATGCCGCCGAGCTGACCGAGAATCATGCCGGCACCGGCACTGATCAGGATCGCCATGCCCGCGATAACAGCGAAGGCGGCGAATAGGCTGCCGCGGATGCCCCAACGAGGCCGCGAGAAACGAAACCGTCCGAATTTTCCGATGAACGACGTCAGTGCCATTGATTCCCCCCGCGTCCGCCGTCCTGGTGGCGGATCGCGTGGAGAGTATGTAGGTACCGGGTTAATATTCGGGTAAATCGGCAACCTTTGGCTGTCGCGGGGCTTGCGAGGTTACCAAAGGGTAAAACGAAAAAGGCCGGCGTTTCCGCCGGCCTTTCCGTAGTTAAGAGCCTGAAATCAGGCGCGAAGCTCAGTACTTCGCAACAACCGGGCCACCCCAGTTGAAGCGGTAGTTCAGGCCAGCCTTGACGGTGTGCTCGTCGTTCTTGGACGACAGGCCGACGATGCCAGCCGGCGACGGAGCAGCGAAAGTGGTCTTGCCGAAGTCGTAGTACTGGTACTCAACCTTGCCCGACCAGTTCTGGGTGAACAGGTATTCGAGGCCGGCGCCGACGGTGTAACCGTCATGCTTGGTGCCGCCAGCGAAGGCAACCGGAACGCCACCAGCGGTGGTGACCAGCGATTCGCTGTAGTCGGAGTAAGCGTAGCCGCCCTTCACGTAGAGCAGTGCCGGACCCCAAGTGTAACCGATACGACCGGTAACCGAGCCGAGGCCCTTCTGGTTCAGGTTGTAGGTGACGCCTGGCGTGGTGAGGAAAGCGACGTTGGTGTTGTTCGAACCAACCCAGCTGTACTGACCTTCGATACCAACGACCCAGTTCGGAGCGAACTGGTAGTCAGCGCCGATCTGCAGACCGCCGAGGAAACGGCCATCCGAATTGTCGGAGGTGCCGCCAAAGCCGTTCGAACCATTGAACGCGCCGCCGACGTGACCGCCGATGTAGAAACCGGTCCAGTTGTAGATCGGAGCGGCAACGTAAGCCGGAGCCTTGGTGTAGGGACGAGCAGCGAGGTCAGCGGCCATTGCCGGAACCGAGGCGCCCAGGGCGATCAGGGCAACGGTGCCCATCAGGAAGTTCTTCATTTTCTTCTTCTCCAGAAAACCATTTTAGAGCGAGAGCGCGTTCGCTCCGTCTATGGCGTTGACTTAGACAGCTTTTGCGTAAAATGCTGTCACCCATTCGCCACAGCAATCGACAACCCGACACGATCCGGATTGGCGCAACGGCATGCTTATCGACGCCTTAATAAAAGCTGAAAGATGCCTTAATTTACAGAGGTTTGGCGGACCAGCGTACCTGCTCGCGCTAACCCGCAGCAGTTTGGTTTTGCTCTAGATCGATTTATTGTGATCGGCAAAACCACAGCGCTTTATCCGCATCGCCTGCAACCTCCCGCATCACGTTTTGGAACGTCTCAAAGCGCTGTGCGAATGCCGGCTGCGTGATGACACCGACTGGTCTGTCATGGGAAACAAAAAACGCGCGACCCGTTAGATGTTTGCGTGGTGCCGGTCGGCGCCTCCGTGAATGGAATCGCGTTGCATGCAGGTTGAGCGGATTTTACGTGAATACGGCCACTTCCTTCGGCCGATGAGTGAAGCGCCACGCGACGGTCAGCGGATCCTTGGCCACTCTGCCCAGGGTGGTGCCCAAGGCGGCCACCTCATTTCCTGCTACTGGGAACTGCACCCTCAAGGTCTGATCGGGCCGAACTGGGTGGAGGAGCGCGATAGCGCCATCGGTTATATCGACCGCTATTTCGATGGCTGGATCAGGCCCCGCGAATTCAGGCTGCTTGATTCGGTCGCCATCAACCGGTTGCTCGTCGCTTACATCGACGATGCGCGCGCCGCCGATAACCGCGATGCGCTCAAAATGCTCGAAGCGGGAGACGGCTAGAGCATGATCCCGAAAAGTGGATGCCGGTTTTCGCCGACAAACGAGTTCGTTTGTCGAGAGATCATGCTTTTTAAAGAAAAATGCTCCGGCCGCTTTGAAGACGGGAAATGGCTCAGGCCGGGAGCTTTGCAGCAAACCCGGCCCTGAGTGCCCGTCCGCAGGTCTAGAAAGCCTTGTTGGCTTCCGGACGATGCATATTTTTCGGCACGAAACCCGAGCGTGTGGCCTCGCGCTGGTTGCGCACCCAAACCTCGCGGTTCGGATGCAGGCCGGCGCCGCGGGTGGCGGGCACGGCGCTGGTGCGGGCGCGATGCAGCAAGCGCGTATCAGCCTCGCCGCAGCTCGGATGGATGCCGCCATTGTCCGCAACCACCTTTTCCCATGCCGCCTTGCGCTTGGCATAGATGGCCGGATCCTGCAGCTGCGTGCAGTTGAGTTCGTTGACATTGAGGTCGGCGATGATCTCGTCGCCGTCCTCGATCAGCCCGATGGCACCACCGAGTGCGGCTTCCGGGCCGACATGGCCGATGACCAGACCCACCGAGCCGCCGGAGAAGCGCGCATCGGTCATGAGACCCACGACGATGTTGCGCTCGCGGCATAGGGTGGTGATGCGCGAGGTCGGGTCGAGCATTTCCGGCATGCCGGGCGCACCCACGGGGCCGTCGTAGCGCACGATGACCATGTCGTGGTTCTGGAATTTCTCCGGATGCTGGTCGAGCGCCTGCAGCAGGCCACGCTCGCCTTCGAACACGCGCGCGGTGCCGCGGAACCGATTGTCCTCGAGTCCGCCTTCGACGCCGGCGAGCTTGAGAATGGCGGAGAATTCCGGCGACAGGTTGCCGCCGAGCACGCGCAACCCGCCGGTCGGCTTGTAGGGCTTCGCGACAGTATAGACGACACGGCCGTCGGCCGGCTTGGTCTCGAGGCGTTTGATCTGCTCGGCCAGCGTTTCGCCGGTGCAGGTCAGCACGTCGCCATTGATCAGGCCGGCATCCATCAGCTCGCGCACGATCACCTGCACGCCGCCGACCGCATCGATATCGACCATCGAATATTTGCCATAAGGCCGCGCGTCGGTGAGGACCGGCACGATATATTGCGAAAGGTAGTTGAACTCCGCCGGCGTCATCACTTCTTTCCAGAAGTCCGCAAAGCCTGCGGCGCGCGCGATTTCCGGCGCATGCAGCGTCACATTGGTCGAACCGCCGATCGCCAGCGACACGATCATCGCGTTGCGGATCGAGTCGCGGCTGACGATGTCGCGCGGCTTGATGCCCTTGGCGATCATGTTGGCGAGATAGCTAACCAGCTGCTCCGGGAATTCCTTGACGCGGCGCGGATCGTCCGACGGCGGCGCCACCATGTGCAGCGGCTGCATGCCGACCACGCCGATGAAGGTCTGCATGGTGTTGTAGGTGAAGATGCCGCCGCAAGAGCCATAGCCCGGGCAGGCATGGCAGGCGATGCGGTGGCGATATTCGGCGTCGGGATTGCCGGCGACCTGATAGGCGCTGACGATGTCGAGCTTCTCGCCCGTCTCCGGATCCGTGCCGGGATGGATCGCGCCGTCCGACATGATGATCGACGGCTCGTTATGTTCGAGCAGCGCGGCTAGCGCGCCGACCGGCGGCTTGTCGCAGGCGACCACGGCGATGGTGCCGAGCAGGCCGGTGGCACTCAGATGTTCCGACAGCGCGTCGTTGGTCACTTCGCGGCCGATCAGCGAATAGCGCATTTCGCGCGTGCCGTTGCGGATGCCGTCCGAAGTGGCGATGGTGTATTCCGGTTGCACCAGGCGATAGGGCAACTGGCCTTCGCCGCGACCGATGCGCTTCCTCAGGCTCTCATGGATCGCGTCCACCTTGGACATCACGCCCATATAGCACTGGCTGTCGCCCTTGGTGCCGACCACGCCCACCGACGGCTCATGAATGAGCGTCTCGTCCGTGCCGAGTATGCGCGCAATGCCGATGGTCTGCGCGGAGCGGCCGGGATGGTTGTCGATAGTGACGACGGGCGACTTGGACACGACGAATTCCTTCCTGACGGCGTTCTTGATCTGCGAGGTTTGAATGCACCGCCGCCGGCGCTCGGCATTGGCGCATGTCAGACCCTGCGGTCAGGGCAGGGTCCGTCCACGATCCAATTTAGGATCGGTCTAGCCAGTGCATAACCCCCGAAGATCGCAAACACAATCGGATTGCCCCTCCGCTGGAACAGGGCTGCCTTGTCGCCGTCCGGTGCCGCAAAGCAGCAAAATTCCGGGTGCCATTTATGCGATCAGGCTATTTCTGCATGGTTTTGACAAACCAATGGGGTAATCGCTTCCTGCGCCGCCACCGCGGATCGCGTCGATACGGAGTTCGAGATTGAGCGTTGCCTTCACCAAGGAAGAAAGTGCCGAAACGGCTGCGGAAACCCTGCTGCCCGATCGCCCGATCTCGCCTCATCCGAACCTTGTGACGGAGGCAGGTTTGCAGGCGCTGGAGACGCAGCTCCAGCAGGCCCGCGAGGCCCATGACGCGGCGAGCGCGATCGACGACGTGAACGAACGGCGGCGGCAGGCGGCAATCCCGTTGCGGGACATGCGCTATTTCGCGGCCCGTGTCCGCACGGCCCAGCTCGTTCCAGCCCCGACATCGACCGACACCGTTGCCTTTGGCAGCACGGTGACCTTCTCCCGCAACGACGGACGCGTGCAGACCTATCGGATCGTGGGCGAGGACGAAGCGGATCCCAAGGCCGGTTCGATTTCCTTCGTGTCCCCGGTGGCGAAATCGCTGATGGGCAAGGCTGTCGGTGACGTCGTCGGCACCGGCGCCCAGGAACTCGATATCATATCGATCAAATAGAGGACGCCATCGCGGTGGCGGCTTCGCGTCTGATGTCAGTCGCGAAGCCGATATTCAATCGCAGCGCCGTCACGCCAGCGCGTCAGATTCCCGCGCTGGACTCCAGCCGCTCGTTGAGCTTCTGATCGACGACTTCGACCGTGCGGTCGATATTTGCATTGGTCATGCCGAGCTGATGCGAGATCAACTTCACCAGAAGATCGACCCGCTCGATGAACGGCGCGCCGGCCGCGACCGCGCGGGCGGCCGATGACGGCTTGAGCAGGCTCTCTGCTGCCTTGGCGTATTTGGCGAACGGGACCTGATCCTCGGGATCAGCGCCGAGACGCCGCGCCACGGCATCGACATGCTCGTAGATCGACTGCGACACCTTGAGATCGCCGTGAACGGCCTCGCGGATCGACTGCGGCTCTTCGGGCGTGATGCAGCGATAGTTGCCGGTCAGGAGCATCGACCATTTCGCCAGCGGCACGAACAGCGAGTCGAATACTTTCAGCTTCACCGGTACGTCCTGGCCGTCGAGCTTCACAGCGTCGATGTCGGCTTCGAGTTCGCGCAGCAGCTTGTTGTGAGCCGGATCGGCAAAGGCCGATGCCTTGAAATTCGTCGGCAGGCCGACGTGAAGCACATTCGCCGCTTCTTCCGGCGGCCGGAAGGCCTGCGGATCGGGCGAGCACAGCGTCACCAGTCCCGGGTCGAAGCGTTCCCACACCTGGGCATTGGTATAGGCCTCTTCGAGTTTCATGTCGGCCAGCCCCGGAATGCGCTTGAGATAGGGCAGCGGCGGCATGTTCATGATCGACAGGCAAGGTAGCTTCGCCGCGGCGATCTTGATCATCAGCACGCGGATCGTGTGGTTGGTATATTGCGGCTCCTGCATCGCAAGGCCGACCAGATCGTAGCGCGACAGGTCAACCTGATCCGGCGAGGTCGCATCCAGTTTGCCTGGCAGGTCGCGTGAGAAGATGGCGCGGTGGGTCGCTTCGTCGCGCAGTTTGATGCGCACTTCAGTACCATCGCGATTGATGAGTTCGGCGGTCTTCTTCCGGCACACAAGGGTCACGTTATGACCGGCCATCAAGAGCTTCGTCGCCAGCAACGAGCCGTAGGAAGCTCCGAGAATCAGAATATTCCGCGCCATGGTGTTTCGTCCCTCACGTGATGTGTGCGCCAGATCCGAACGGTCCGGCATTTTTAGTTGGCGCGGACACTACTGCACTGCCGCGCTGCGATCCAGATGGCGTGAGCCGATAGGTGCAGAGCTGGAAGCGATTTGCTTTTCCAATGCGCCAATCTGTCCCGCCTATCGTCGTGGCGAATGAGGGAGCGATCGGGTACCGTCATAAAAAACAACGGAGGGAAACATGTCTGCGATCATCAATCGTCGTCACTTCATTGCTGCCGGGTCAGCAGCCGCCGCTATGCCGTTTGTCGCGCGCGATGCTTCAGCGCAAGCCGCCTGGCCATCGCGGCAGATCCGCATGATTTGTAGCTATCCAGCCGGCGGGCAGACCGATCTGCTCGCGCGCGCCTTCGGTGAATACATATCCAAACAGGTCGGACAGACTGTCGTCATCGAAAACAAGGCCGGCGCATCCGGCGCCATCGGCACGGCGGAAGTCGCGCGCGCCGAGCCAGACGGTCACACGATTCTCTGCTCCATCTCGACCACCTATGTGATGAACCGGGTGATGCTGAAGACGCCCGGCTACGACATGGACAAGGATCTGACGCTGGTCAGTGTCATTCCCGGCGCCGGATTGCCGTTGGTCGCCAGTCCGAAATCCGGCGTCAAGACGCTGGAGGACTTCGTCGCCTTCGCGCGCAAGAACGACAAGGTGAACTTCGGCACCTATAGCGTCGGTTCGGCGCCGCATATGACGATCAACGAACTCAACAAGCAGTATGGCCTCAAGATCGAGCCGATCCATTATCGTGGTGAAGCGCCGATGTGGACGGGACTGGCGGAAGGCTCGATCGATTTTGCGATGGGCAGCTACACGGCGTCACAAAGTGTGCTGCAGAGCGACCGCGGCGTGCCATTCGCAGTGCATTCGAAGAAGGTCGACGCCATCCCCAATGTGAAAACGCTGCCCGAGCAGGGGGCGACGTCGAAGTTCTTCACGGTGAGTGGCTTCACGGGCTGGGCTGTGCCCAAGGCAACGCCGCAGCCGATTGTCGATCGGTTGTCGCAGCTTTGCGTCGCCGCCAACAGCGATCCGAAAGTGAAGGAAGTGCTGAAGACCTTCGTGCTCGAACCGGCGCTCGGCTTCAAGGAGACCAATGCGCTGTATCAGAAGGAGCTGCCGGTCTGGATCGAGGCGGCGCAGGCGCTCGGTCTGCAGCCGGTCTGACCGCCGGCTGGATTGAATTGACGTTCGTCATTGCGAGGAGCGAAGCGACGCGGCAATCCAGTTCTTGTCTTCAAGAACAAAAAGACTGGATTGCTTCGTCGCAAGGGCTCCTCGCAATGACGGCGCTGATATCTAGCCTTTGTCTTTAGATGTTCTACGCTCGCACCGAAAACCGGCTCATCGCACTGAGCGCCTGCACGCGCGGTTCGACATCGCGCATGTAGATCGTCTTGCGCAGGAATTCGATTTCGCTCGCTTCCTTGCTTTCTTCGACATCGATGTACCAGGACTTCGGCCGGCCGTCGGAGCCGTCGCTCCAGCGATAGCCGCGCCGCTTCAGCTCGTCCTTGAGATCGAAGGGCGACTGCTCGGCCCAGACTCGCATCGTTTTCTTCCGGGCGCGTTCCAGAAGAACCGCAAGTGCTGGCGCACCGAGATCGGGCAATTCGAACGCGAGAATCTCCAGCAGCGCATGACAGTCGTCGATCGCCCGGTGCGCCTGATGAAAGAACCCTGCGCCGGCGAGCAGATAGCCGAGGCGCGATCCGTCGAAGCCGTGTTTGCGCCAGTCGACTTCGGTGGCCGAACAGCCCCAGGCCTTGTGCTGGAACACCGGCCAATAGCGCTCGGAAAACTTGCGGTCGAAGCCCGCATTGTGCGCGATGACGATGACGGCGTCGTCGGCGAAAGCGGCGACGGCATCGGGATCGATGCGATGTCCCGCGACGATCTCGTCCGTAATGCCCGTCAGCTCGGTGATCTCCGGCGGGATCGGCCGCGACGGCTCGTTGAATGCGGTGAAGATATCAGCGACGCGCGTAATGCTGCCGTCCGGCAGATAGTCGAACTTGATCATCGCAAGTTCGATGACTTCGTCGCGCACCTGATCGAGACCCGTGGTCTCGACGTCAAGGAGAATGCCGGAGCGGGTCGGCTGGCCGTTGGCCGGCGCGAATTCGGTGCGCGGGATCAGCCGGCGGAGGACGCGGTAGTCGGTCGATCTGGCGAGCGTGTCCGCCATGGCGGCAAGGCTGGGATCGTCCTGCAGGCTAAGATCGTCTTGGAGCATCTGATTCCGGGCAGTTCTTCAGGCGCAGCGTCATTCAGCCATGACTATGGTGTTCGCTGAATCGGGGCAACCTGCCTGCCGGCGATAGACACAGCTGTGTGGCGCTCAGGCTCCAGCTTTGCGTCCGATTATACCTTGCGATCCAGCGAGGCGAGCGCCTCGTTCAGCACGGAACGCAGGCGGTCGGCGTCGGCCGGCCGCACGGCGGAAGGGTCCAGATAGAAATCGAGGCCGGGCATGCGTTCAACGACGATATCGGTTTGCACCGGCCTGTCGTCGATGATGCTGTCCACCGCATAGGGCACGACCTCGCGGCTGATGCCCTTCATGGTGATCGGCGGCAGCGGATGCGAGGTGATGATGTCGCTCACCAGCGCAAATGTTTCATAGGAGATGGCGATGCCGCCGGGTTCTGCGATCGACTGTAGGCGCGCGGCGAGGTTCGCCTCGGCCCCGATGATCGTATAGTCCATGCGGTCGGCGCTGCCGAAATTGCCGACATTGCAATAGCCGGAATTGATGCCGATACGCGCCTTGAACGGCTCCTCGATGCCTTCGGTGCGCCACTTCGCATTCAACTCGATCAGCCTGCGCTGCATCCGCCACGCCATGCGCAGGCAGTCCTGCGCATCCTGACGGTCGCCCTTGGTTTCCGGGTCGCCGAAGAAGATCAGCATCGCATCGCCGATGAACTTGTCGATGGTGCCGCCATATTCGTGGGCGATCGCCGACATCTCCGTGAAATACTCGTTGAGCAGATGCGTGATCAGCTCCGGCTGCAGCCGCTCAGTCGTGGCCGTGAAATTCTGGATGTCGGAGAAGAAGATCGTCAGCTTCTTGCGCTCGGTATGGATGGTGACGTCCTTCTGGCCGCTGAAGATGCTCTTGTAGACCTGGGGTGAGATATAGCGTGAGATCTTCATGGAGAGCGCGGCGAGGAAATCGTTGTTGGCTTCCAGCTCATGGTTCATGCCGGCAATGCGCTGCGACTGGCGGCGTTGCAAAGCCAGGAACGAGACGCCGCTGACGGCGGCCAGCGCAAAATAGGCCAGCAGGAATTTGAACGAGAACAGGTTCGCCGCAATCGGCTGGGTAATGATGACTTCCTGGATGCCGCGGACATCGCCGACCTTCCAGTCCTTCTTCGGGCTTTCCGGATGGCTGTTGTGGCAACTGACGCAGGCCGGGCCCATCAGCACCGGCGCCACGATGCGGACCGTGTCGCTGAACAGCGACGCTTTGGTGTCGATGATCTTCTGTTCGGAATTGTTGCGCAGACTGCGCAGTGATGTCTTTTCGAAATCGTCGAGCTGATGCGGCGCGCGGTTCTGGAACGGATAATCCGACACGAAGCGATAGTTGATATTCTCCTGCTGCGCGCCGATCACCCGGCCGAGTTCGAGGGAAAGCGTCGCCGGAATCGGGATCGCGCCGGGCACGCTTTCATAATTGTGAACCACCTGCGTGGTGCCCTGATGGGCCAGCACGCGCCCGACCACATTGGTTGCGTAATAACCTCGCACGCTCGTGATCACCGAGTTCAGGTCGTTGGCCTGCCGGCGCAGCGCGGCGTCAACCAGATTGGTCAGGTCGAGCCACACCGCAACAGGCAGCAGAAGCAGCAGCGCGGCAACGGCGAGGCCGGGCGCAAATACACGCGAGCGTCGGCGGGGGACATCAGGCTGATCCATGAAGATATGTTCCTGGATTTCTGGCTGTTGAGCGCAATGAGCGTGCAGCGGCGCAGCCGCCTCAGTCTCATAGCGCCGGTATGGTTATAATATCGTGCCTGGGTTGTGCCAATTTTCCGGTAGTGGATGAAATTGCGCCGGATGCCCGCCAATTTTGGCAGACGTGCATGCCGCCTGCGCACCTTGACTTCACGGGTCGCTTGGCCAATCTCGCGGTCAGAAAAACACTTCAAAACCCTTGGGAGAAGATCATGGCCGACGCCTATATTATCGACGCAGTCCGCACGCCCCGTGGCATCGGCAAAGTGGGCAAGGGCAAGCTCGCCGAACATCATCCGCAGCATCTCGCCGCCACCGTGCTCAAGGCGATCGCCGAGCGCAACAAACTCAACACCGCGGACGTTGACGACGTGATCTGGTCGACCTCGACCCAGCGCGGCAAGCAGGGCGGCGATCTCGGCCGCATGGCCGCGCTCGATGCCGGCTACGACATCAAGGCGTCCGGCACCACGCTGGATCGTTTCTGCGGCGGTGGCATCACTGCGGTGAATTTCGCGGCGGCCCAGATCATGTCGGGCATGGAAGACGTCGTCATCGCCGGCGGCACCGAGATGATGTCGCTGACCGGTGCGATGGCCGCCGAAGATATGGCCGCCGGCAAGCCGCCGCTCGGCATGGGCTCGGGCAACAAGCGCCTCGCCAAGGTGCATCCGCAGTCGCATCAGGGCATCTGCGGCGACGCGATTGCCTCGATGGAGGGCATCAGCCGCGAGGCGCTCGATGCGCTCGGTCTGGAAAGCCAGCGCCGCGCAGCCATCGCCATCAAGGAAGGCCGTTTCGACAAGAGCATCGTCCCGGTGAAGGATGACGAGGGCAATATCGTGCTCGCCAAGGACGAATATCCACGTCCGGAAACCACTGCCGAAGGTCTCGCCGGTCTGAAGCCGGCTTTCGCTGCGATGGCCGATCATCCGCTGGATGACAGCGGCATGACCTTCCGCAAGCAGATCAACCAGAAATATCCGGATCTCAAGATCGAGCATTTTCACCACGCCGGCAATTCATCGGGCGTGGTCGATGGTGCCGCAGCCTTGCTGCTGACCTCGAAATCCTATGCCGACAAGCATGGCCTGAAGCCGCGCGCGCGCATCGTGGCCATGGCCAATATCGGCGACGATCCGACCCTGATGCTGAATGCGCCGGTGCCGGCGGCGAAGAAGGTGCTGGCAAAGGCCGGTCTCAAGAAAGAAGACATCGATCTGTGGGAGATCAATGAAGCCTTCGCCGTGGTCGCCGAGAAGTTCATCCGCGATCTCGATCTCGATCGCAGCAAGGTCAACGTCAATGGCGGCTCGATCGCGCTCGGCCACCCGATCGGCGCCACCGGCGCGATCCTGATCGGCACGATCCTCGACGAACTCGAGCGCCGCAACCTCAAGCGCGGTCTGGTCACCATGTGCGCCGCGGGCGGCATGGCACCGGCGATCATCATCGAGCGCGTGTAAGCTTTAACCTCTCCCCGCTCTTTGCGGGGAGAGGTCGACCGGCAAAGCCGGTCGGGTGAGGGGCTATCACTTCAGACACAGCACACGCGGACTCACGGGTCGGAAATTTCTCGACCCGTGAGTCCGCGTCTGTTGAAGCGTCAAACCCCGCCCCTCACCCTAACCCTCTCCCCGCAAATGCGGGGCGAGGGAACGTGCCGGCGCCTGGAGCGAAGCCTGCGACGGCCTTACTCGTTCGACGGCCACGCCATCGGGAACGACAGCGGCGAGATCTCCGTCAGCTTGCGGCCGGCCCAGTCGAGACCCGGCGTGCGCTCCTCCGCGCGGATCTGCGCCTCATGCACGCGCAACGCCGCCGCCGGATAATCGAAGGTCTGCACCACGCCGTCCTTCACCACCTGCCGGCCATCCACATAGACGTGGCGCACCGCGCGTTCCGCCGCCGCATAGATCATGCTGCGGATTGGATCGCGATGCGGTTGCATCATCGGATGGGTGACGTCGACCATCACGAAATCGGCCTTGCAGCCAGCCTCGAGCCTGCCGATGTCGTCGCGGCCGAGCGCCTTGGCGCCGACGGTGGTGGCGGCCTCGAACAGCATGGTCGAGTTCAGGCCGCGCGGATGCCCGGCCATCAGCCGCGAGGTCATCGTCACGTTGCGCATCTCCTCGATCATGTTGTGCGGATAGGTGTCGGTGCCGATCGCCACTGAAATGCCGGCCGCGCGATAGCGGCCGACATCGCGTAGCGCGATGCCGCGGCGCATGAACACGGTGGGACAATGCGCCACCGTCGTTCCGGTTTCGGCGAGCAGCGCGAGATCGCGCTTCGTGTGCCACGGCGTCAGCGGATGGTCGTCGACGAAGATGGAGTGACCGACCAGCGAGGTCGGGCCGAGCACGCCGAGTTCGCCGAGCCACTGGATCGGCGTCACGCCATGGCGGCGGACGATCTCGTGGAATTCCGACACCGACTGTGCGGCATGAGTCTGCCACGGAATGCCGCGGCGTTTCGCTTCGGCGTAACTGTCTTTCATCAGTTGCGGCGTGCAGGTGTCGATCTGCGCCGGATACATCATGCCGGACAGACGGCCGGACGGATGGCTCTCGGCGGCATCGATGAGCGCGAAGGCCTGCAGCATGCCGTCTTCGCCGGCCTTCTCGTTCCATTCGTAATCGACGAGCGTGCCGTTCGGCGTGAACCAGCGCGCCGAGCGGAACCCCGGAGCGATATAGACGCGCAGGCCGCTTTGTCCGGCGAGATCGAGCCATTGCGGATGAGGCATCGAAAGATCAACCACCGTGGTGACGCCGGACAGCAGCAATTCCGAATACGCAACGCGCACGCAGTCCGGCACGCCTTCCGGATCGGACCGCAGGATCGGCATGTATTCGTAAAGCGACGAATTATACAGGCCGGGCGAGCCGATCTCGTCGAGAAAGCCCTTATTGAGCGGTTCGCTGGACGGATGCGAATGGATATCGACGAGGCCCGGCATCACCATGAACCCGCGTCCGTCGATGGTCTCGACCGCTTCGCCCTGATAGCCGCGGCCGGCAAACACGATCTGGCCGCCGTCGAAAGCGACATCGCCGCCGGTGACATAGGTGTGGCTGTTTTTTGCGGCGTCCCAGGCGACGACATAGTCCGCGTTGCGGATGACGGTGATGGCCATACTGATCCTCTTGATGGAAGGCGAGGAACCGTAAGCGCAAGCGACTAGCCGGTGCAAGATCGAGAGGTGAGCAGATCCGCCTGTCTATTTGGCAGGTGCAACCCGTCTGTTCGGCTCGTGCAAATGACGATAAGAAGACGCGTTGATCTGCAAAGTCCTGAAGAGAGCCTGAACTGATGCAATACAGACATGATGGCCTTTACGCTTCCCGCCGTTCGCCGGTCATGGCGCGCAATGTGGTGGCGGCGTCGCAGCCGCTGGCAACGCAGGCCGGGTTGCGCATGCTGGAGCGCGGCGGCAATGCGCTGGATGCGGCGCTCGCGGCAGCGATCACGCTGACCGTGGTCGAGCCGACCGGCAACGGCATCGGATCGGACGCCTATTGCATCCTGTGGGACGGCAAGGAGCTGCATGGCCTCAACGCATCCGGCCGGTCGCCGGCGGGATGGAAGCCGGAGCGATTTGCAAATCACAAGACATTCCCGCATCGCGGGTGGGAGAGCGTCACCGTGCCCGGCGCCGTCTCGGCCTGGGTCGACCTGTCCGAACGCTTCGGCAAGCTGCCCTTCGCGGAGCTGTTCGAGCCCGCGATCTCCTATGCGGAAAACGGCTTCCACGTCTCGCC
This sequence comes from Tardiphaga robiniae, assembly GCF_013359755.1. Classification (GTDB taxonomy): domain Bacteria; phylum Pseudomonadota; class Alphaproteobacteria; order Rhizobiales; family Xanthobacteraceae; genus Tardiphaga; species Tardiphaga robiniae. The sequence continues at coordinate 119,085 of NZ_JABMCJ010000067.1, forward strand.
TGTGATCGCCGAACTCTGGCGCCGCGGCGCGGAGGAGTTGAAGAACCAGCCCGGCTTTGCCGAGGCCTTCATGCCGGGCGGGCGGGCGCCTGCGGCGGGCGAATTGTTTCGCGCACCCGGTCACGCCTATTCGCTCAAGCTGATCGCATCGACCAAAGGCGAAGCCTTCTATCGCGGCGAACTCGCGCAGCGTATCGCTGCCTTTGCGCGCGAACATGGCGCTGTGCTCGACGAGGCCGACATGGCCGCGCATCGCAATGACTGGTGCGGCACCATCCATCAGGATTTCGGCGATGCCTCGCTGCATGAGATCCCGCCGAACGGGCAGGGCATCGCGGCGCTGATGGCGCTGGGAATCATGCGGGCCTACGGCACCGACGGTCTTGTGCTCGACAGCGGCGATGCCTTCCATCTGCAGATCGAAGCCACGAAACTGGCTTTCGCCGATGTCTATGACTATGCCGCCGATCTCGATTACATGCACGATGTCACCGTCGCGCATCTGCTCAATCCCAGCTATCTCGCCTCGCGCGCCAAGCTCATCGACATGAGTCGCGCTCAGGATTTCGGCGCTGGCGCACCGAAGACCGGCGGCACCGTGTGCCTGTCCACCGGCGATGCCAGCGGCATGATGGTGTCCTATATCCAGTCGAACTATTCCGGCTTCGGCTCCGGCGTCGTCGTGCCGGGCACCGGCATCAGCCTGCAGAATCGCGGCTTCGGTTTCGTCCTGACTGAGGGGCATCCCAATCAGGTCGGCCCGCGCAAGCGCCCGTTCCAGACCATCATTCCGGGCTTCGTCATGCAGGGCAAAGAGCCGCTGATGGCCTTCGGCCTAATGGGCGGCCCGATGCAGGCGCAGGGCCATCTGCAGATGATGTTGCGCATGCAGCTCTGGGGGCAGGATCCGCAGACCGCCGCGGATGCACCGCGCTGGCGCTATGTGGTTGGGTTGAAAGTGGCGATCGAGACGGCGGTGCCGGACAATGTCGCGGCAGACCTCGCCAGCCGTGGCCATGTCATCGAGCGCGAACCGCCGGACTCCGCCTTCGGTTTCGGCGGTGCGCAGCTCGTGCGCAGGATCGACGGTGGTTACGTCGCCGGCTCCGACCCGCGCAAGGATGGGCTCGCGGCTGGCTACTAAAGCGATGCAACTGCGGTCGGGCTAACCCAGCCCGGCAGCCTTCGCGATCGTGTAGGTGATCAGGCTCGCCACATAAGCCAGTGCGAACATGTAGAGGAACGTCACCACCATCCACTTGGTGCTGCCGGTCTCGCGGCGGATCACGGCCAGTGTCGAGGCGCATTGCGGGGCGAAGATGAACCAGGCCAGGAACGACAGAGCCGTCGCGAGGCTCCATTTGCTGGCCAGCGCCTGGCCGATGGCGTCAGCCGCTTCCTTGCCGCCTTCGATCGCATAGACGGTGCCGAGCGCGCCGACCGCGACTTCGCGCGCCGCCATGCCGGGGATCAGCGCCACCGCGATCTGCCAGTTGAAGCCGAGCGGTGCGAAGAACGGCTCCAGGAATTTTCCGATCATCGCAGCCAGGCTGTAATTGATCGCCGGCCCTTCGGCGCCGGCCGGTGCCTGCGGGAACGAGGCCAGGAACCAGATCAGGATCATCATCGACAGGATCGTGGTGCCGGCGCGCTGCAGGAACATCTTGGCGCGGGTATAGACGCCGATGGCGATGCTCTTGATGCGCGGCAGCTTGTAGTCCGGCAATTCCAGCATGAAGGGCGCCGGCTGGTAGTCGCGCCACATGAAGAACTTGATGACGAAGGACGCGGCGAGGGCGCTGCCGATGCCGGCGATGTAGAGCCCGAACATCACCAGACCCTGCAGATTGACCCAGCCCCAGACGTTTTCCGCCGGGATGAAGGCGGAGATGATCAGCGTATAGACCGGGATGCGCGCCGAACAGGTCATCAGCGGCGCGATCAGGATGGTGGTCAGGCGGTCGCGGCGGTTGTCGATCACACGCGTCGCCATGATGCCGGGGATGGCGCAGGCGAAGCTCGACAGCAGCGGGATGAAGGCGCGGCCATGCAGACCGGCGCCGCCCATGATGCGGTCCATCAGGAACGCGGCGCGTGCCATGTAGCCAAAATCTTCCAGCAGCAGGATGAACAGGAAGATGATGATGATCTGCGGCAGGAACACGAGCACGCTGCCGACGCCGGCGATCAACCCGTTCTGCAGGAAGCTCTGCAAGATTCCTTCAGGCAGCACTTGTGCCACCAGCGTGCCCAGCGCGCCGAAGGAATCCGACAGCAGCTCCATCAGCGGCTGCGCCCAGGAGAACACCGCCTGGAACATCACGAACAGAATGAGCGCGAGGATCGCGAGACCGGCGACTGGATGCAGCACCACGGCATCGACGCGCGTGGTCAGCGTGTCCGGCTTGGTCGGCATCGTGACGGTTTCGCGGATGATGCGGTCAGCCTCGCGCTGCAGCACCTTCATCTCGGACAGGCCGAGCGGCTTCCAGCCATCGCCTGTGGTAACTGCCGGCATGTTGGCGGCGAATTCGTCGGTGCGCTTGCGCAATTCCTCGACGCCGGCCTTCTTCACCGCGATCGAGGTGATCACCGGCACGCCGAGTGCCGCTGACATCGCATCGACATCGATGCTGACGCCGCGGCGCTGCGCGATGTCGAACATGTTGAGCACCACCAGCAGCGGGCGGCCGGTGCGCTTGAGCTCGAGGATCAGCCGCAGCGTGAGCCGTAGATTGGTGGCGTCGGCGATGCACAGGACCAGATCGGGCGCGGCTTCGCCGGGGCGCTTGCCGAGCACGACATCGCGGGTGATCTCTTCATCCGGGCTGCGGCCGCGCAGCGAATAGGTGCCGGGCAGGTCGAGCAGCGTCACCTGACGGCCGGCCGGTGTCACAAAGGCGCCCGCCTTGCGCTCGACGGTGACGCCCGCATAGTTGGCCACCTTCTGGCGGCTGCCGGTGAGTGCGTTGAAGAGCGATGTCTTGCCGCTATTGGGGGCTCCCACCAGCGCGAGATGAAAGCGCTCGGTGGTCACGTCTGTATGGGTCATTTCACAACAACTGCCATGGCTTCGCGCCGGCGAACGGCGATCGTAATATTGTCGACGCGCACCGCGATCGGATCGCGCTGGATGGCACCCTGATGCAGGATCTCGACGCGCGCACCTTCGGTGAAGCCCATTTCCAGCAGATGCCGTTCGAGCTCGTGGCCGCTCTCGGCGGCGCCTGCAATATCGGGCTGCAACGCCACGATGGTTCCGATGAATCCGCGCGGCGCATTGCCGAGGCGCAATTCGTGTATGGATGTTTCGGATGCAGTCTGGTGGACGGTCATGCCCGACCTTGTCGAGCAGCGTCCTGACAAGGTCAAGACAAACGCACGTATGTTATTAGAATGATTATAAAGAGGCGTTCCGGCACCGCTTACGATGCGCCCGCGGACTGCTCGTTCACTACCCGCTGCTGGATCTTCACCAGTTCTGCATAGATGCCGCCTTGGGCGATCAGTTCGTCGTTGGAGCCCTGCTCGGCGACGACGCCTTCTTTCAGCACGATGATCTTGTCGGCGTCGCGAATGGTCGAAAGCCGATGCGCGATCATGATGACGGTGCGGCCCTGCATCAGCCGGCGCAGCGCCTCGATCACCAGCGCCTCGGATTCCGGATCGAGCGCTGCTGTCGGCTCGTCCAGGATCATGATCGGGCTGTTGCGCACCACCGCACGCGCGATGCCGATGCGCTGGCGCTGGCCGCCGGACAGCGTGTCGCCGCGTTCGCCGACCATGGAGTCGTAACCGTGTGGCATGCGGCTGATGAACTCGTCGGCATTGGCGATCTTGGCGGCGGCAACGATCTCGTCATCGGTGGCGCCGGGCCGGCCATAAGCGATGTTCTCGCGGATCGTGCCGCGGAACAGTACCGTCTCCTGCAGCACGAAGCCGACCTGGGCGCGCAGGGCGGAGAGTTTGTAGTCGGTGACATCGACGCCATCGATCAGCACGCGCCCCGATGTCGGGTCATAGAAGCGCGGGATCAGGCTGAGCACCGTGGATTTGCCGGAGCCGGTCGGCCCGACCACGCCGACGATCTGGCCAGGTTCGATATGCAGCGAAACATCGCGGAGCACGCTGGCCTCTTCACTATAAGAGAAGGCGACGTTCTCGAAGGTGATGGCTCCCTTGGCGCGACCGGGATCGACCGCACCCGATTTTTCCACGATGACATCGTCGGCGGCCAGGATGTTCTGGATCCGCTCGAGCGCCACGGTGGTCTGCGCGATCGCGCTGGTCATGCTGGCGAGGTCCTTCACCGGTTTGAAGAACTGCGCGAGATAAGCGAGGTACACGGTGAGCGCGCCAGCCGTCATGGTGCCAGCGACAATCAGCGAGGTCCCCTTCCACAGCACGATGGCGGTGCAGAACGCCACCACGATGCTGACCACAGGCGAGAGCAGTGATTTCACCTGGCGCGCCTTCATGGCGGCCTCGACAGTCGCATGGCTGGCGGCCTCCAGCCGCGCCAGTTCGAGATCCTGCCTGCCGAAGGCCGTGACTGCGCGCACCTGGCCGAGGCCCTGCTGGACCACGGCGACAATCTCGCTCTGTCGTTGCCGCACCGTGCGCGTGACTTCCTTCACGGCGCGCTTGAAATGGAACACGAAGACGATCAGGAACGGCGTGATGCCGAGCGCGATCAGCGTAAAATCCCAGTCGAGCCAGAACATCAGCCCGATCATGAAGACGATGGTGATGAGATCGAGCAGGATATCCAGCGTCGACGATGACGCGAAGTTCTGCAGCGTTGTGACGTCGGTGGTGATCGTGGACATCAGCGCGCCGGTCTTGGCCTTGTCGTAGTAGCGCAGCGACAGCCGATGCAGATGCGCATAGATGCGGATGCGCAGGTCGTTGGCCACCCACTGGCCGACCGATGTCGAATAGTAGTTGTCGATGTAGGTGGCGATCGCGCCGATCACGGCGATGACCAGGGTGGCGATGCCGGCGAACAGTGCGACGCCGAGCGTGTGGCGGCCGATGCCATAGTCATGGGCCCAGTCCAGCCAAGCGGGCAGGTGATGGCTGCCCAGCGCGTCATCGAGCACCAGTTTCAGCGGCCAGGGCGCGGCCAGGCTCATGGCGATCTCGACCAGCATGGCGAGGAAGACAATGATCAACCAGCCGCGATAGGGCCGGAGCATCTCGAGTACCAGACGAGTCATCGAACATTGTCTCCAGCAACACGGCCAGGCCGGGAATCATGAGCAGTCCGGGCGGCCGCAGTATATAGCCGCCGTCGGTTAGCGGGTCTTAACTGTAGTCAGGTACAGATGGATTTTTGCTGACAGCCCGCGCATTGTGGCATGCGGGCAGGAGCGTCAGTTAATTTGGCAGGGCTGCGCAGGACCGAACATGAACGTGCGATCCGTTGCTTTCCCGTTCTGGGGCAGGGTGCTTCTGCTGGCCGGCATCCTCGGTCTGGTGGTGGGCGGCGGCCTTCTGACCTGGCGCTATATCGAGCGTCCGACCGTGCTCAAGTTGGCGGTCGGGTCGATCGATGGCGAAGCCGGCAAGACGGCATCGATCATCGCCAGCCATTTCGCCACCAGGAAGTCGCCCATCCGGCTGGATTTCGAGACCTTCGGCAACGCCGTCGATGCGGGTAAGGCATTCTCCTCCGGCAAGGTCGATCTCGCTGTCGTCCGGGCCGATGTCGGCGATCTCTCCGAGGCGCGCGCCGTTGCCGTCATGGCCAAGGCGGTGGTGATGCTGATCGCGCCTCCCGGTTCGAAAATCACCAGCGTCGAAGGCCTGCGCGGCCGCACCGTCGGTGTGGTGGGCGGCGAGGTCAATCGCAGGCTGGTCGATGCGCTCACCAAGCAATACGACCTGACGAGCGCGAGGGTCACATTCAAGAATCTTGAGGTCAGCGATACCCGGCGCGCGGTGGAAGCCAAGGAAGTCGGCGCCCTGCTGGTGGTGATCCCGCTGACCGAGAAGTATTTGTCCCTGGTGCGCGGTCTGTTCAAAACCGGCGCGCCCGTGCTGATCCCGATCGATGCCGCCGGCGCCATTGCCGATGCCAACGGCGCCTATGAAAGCTTCGACATTCCGAAAGGGTCGCTGCGCGGCGCGCCGCCCGTCCCGGATGATGACGTGACAACGCTTCGGGTCAGTTACTACCTGGTCGCGAACAAGAAGCTCCATTCCAGCCTGATCGCGCGTCTGACCGAAATGGTGATCGCGGCGCGCCGCGACCTGATCGCCGGGCAACCGCAACTGGCCGGTATCGCCGCTGCCGACACCGATCCCGATGCCTTTATCCCCATTCATCCCGGCGCTGCTGCCTACTACAACGGTACCGAGCAGAGCTTCATGGACAAATACGGCGACGACATCTATCTCGCCCCCATGATCCTTGGCGCCCTTGCCTCTGTGCTGGCTGCCGCCTGGAAATTCCTCGGCATCCGCCCGCCCGACCACCGTGAGGCGACACTCAATGCACTTTATGCATTGCCGCGCCGGATCCGGGCGGCGGCGGACGATGCGGAACTGTGCGCGATCGAGCAGGAGGTCGACGATCTTCTCAGCGCGCAATTGGCGAAGACCATGCGCAATGATGACGATGCACTTGAAATGGCGACGCTGGTCTCTTCGGCACAGCGCCTCGATAACCTCATTCATCACCGCCGTTCGGCGCTGGCGCGGGCCCCATTTTCTGCCGCGCCGCATTCAAGTATAGAGTCGGAGACGTAGTTCCAGGCCATGACGCTGTTTTGCAGAACCAACAGCCGTTTGCGGGCACCTTTATTTCTCGCGAGAGGTCAATCATGACGCATAACCTGCTCGTGTTTCCGGATGACACCGCGCAGTGCATCATCGATCCGATCAGGGCGGCAAAGCGCAGCCTGAACATCCGGATGTTCCTGTTCACCGATCCGACGCTGCTGCATGAGGTGATCGCGGCGAAGCGGCGCGGCGTGAAAGTGCGCGTCATGCTCAATCCGGCCCGGCGAAATGGCGAAAGCGAGAATGACGAAACCGCCGCGGCACTGGCTGCGGCCGGGGTCGAGGTCCGTGACAGCAATCCGGCCTTCGCGCTGACCCATCAGAAGTCGATGGTGATCGATCATGAGTGGGGCTTCGTCGAGTCGCTGAACTGGGAAACCCGCGATCTCACCGAGACGCGCGACTACGCGGTGACCACGACCAAGAAGCTCGAAATTTCCGAGATGGTGGATTGCTTCGAGGCCGACTGGGCGAAGCAGGATTTCGTACCGAACCCGGACTCGCAACTGATCTGGTGCCCGAACAACGGCCGCGAGCGGATCGGCGCTTTCATCGATTCCGCGCGGGACACGCTCTGGATCCAGAACGAGCGTTATCAGGACACGGACATCATCGAGCGGCTGGTTCGCGCGGTGCTGCGCGGCGTTCAGGTCCACATCATGGCGCGGCAGCCGCACAAGCTGAAGAAGAACAAGCTGATCGAGGGTATCGGGGGGCTGCGCATCATGCATGACGTCGGCGCCAAGGTGCACCGGCTCAATGACATGAAGCTGCACGGCAAGATGCTGTTGGCCGACGAGGAACGCGCTATCGTCGGTTCCATCAATCTCACGCCGGGCAGTTTTGACGATCGCCGCGAACTGGCCATTGAGACCGATGCGCACCATGTTGTGAAGCGTCTCGTCGAGACCTCGCATCACGACTGGAAACATTCGCGCAAGCTCGACCTCTCCGACGAGGCGGTGCAGGCGGATCTGGAAAAACACGGCATCCGGCAGTAGCTCGTTGTCGCTCAGCGCCGATCCGGCCGCGGCGATTGCCGGGCTCGGGGCTGCACAGGTTTCCTTTCCGCGCGGCGAGCATATTCCGTGGCTAGGTTCAGCAGTCGTTCGCGAACCACGGGGTCATCAATCTCCCGCGCCAGCTTTTCGCAGCGCTCGGCCTGCTCTCTGAAATATGCGGCTTCGCTAGGCAACTTTGTCGTTTTCCATGGGCAGTGCGGGGCGCAGGAACATCGCCGAGAGCTGATCCTTGATTTCCAGGACACGCGGCGATGTCATACCCGGGCGAATGCAGAGCAGCGCTTTGATGGTCGGAAGCTCCGGCAAGTAATAGTCCCTGGCCCAGACCAGTCCCGGCGGAATGATCCGGCTGGGAACAGCCGTCAGTCCGATGCCGGCTTCGACGGCGGCTTTCTTCGCGCTGTAGTCCTGACTGCTGAAGGCAATCCGATAGGAAAGGCCATGCCGCGTGAGCGTATGAATCATCCAGTCGTCATTGGTCCAGGTGACGATTGGGATCGGTGCGCCGGGGCTGAGCACGAATGATTTCGAGCGAACCCATGCCAGCCGGTCCTCGGATTCATCGACAATGAGCGGAGCCAGATCGGCACTGATTTCTCCCCGCTGGAAAAAACACCCGACGTCGATATGGCCGTCGATCAATGCTGTCGCAATCTCGGTGGACATTCCGGCATGGATATGGATGTCATTGAGGTTGCTCAGGCTCTGCTCGGCGACGAAGCGCTGCGCGAGGACAACGCTCAGGCCCAAACGAAGCCGGTCGACATGATTATCGGCTCCGCCGAGCGCAAGCACCTGATCGTTGGCCTCGATGATCTTGCGCGCCTGCGCAAGCACCAGCTTGCCGAGATCGGTCGGACAACTTCCGTTCGGCGTCTTGCTGAACAGCGAACCGCCAACAAGTTGTTCGAGGCGCTTGATCTGCGAACTCACCGCGGGCTGACTCAACCCCAATTGCTCCGCAGCCTTGGTCAAGCTACCTGTTTCTGAAATGGCAACGACGGTACGAACAATTTCAATCGGAATATTGAGATGCCGCTTGTGCATTTGAATATCCAGCCTCGCAATTGCGCCATGAGTCGGACCAAGTGGTGTCGCGATTCTCCACCAATCATATAGGCGTAATCACTCTTGGTTATATATTTGATTTGGATGGCATTTCGGGAACTTATGGCGTCATCAAAATCAGTGTGTGGCGGCTATCTACCGAATTCGATGATGACTACACGCGCCGTCGCATCGGACTCAATCGCGACAGGTGCTGATCCTTGTTCCACAAGCAGCCCATCATGCGCCGACAGGCTGTCGACGGTCGATGCCGACCGTACGGTCGCAGTGCCATGCTCAACGAACAGAAACGCTTGTGCAGAAACTATAAAATCCTGACGTTTCATGACGTTGATGCGTCTCACATGCTGTGAGACGATCCCGCGCCTGCTCATCACATTCAAATCTGTAATGGGGCCGTCGATCAGTAACGCTGACGTTTGCTGATCGCCCGGGAAGGAATGGATCGTACTGCGATCAATGCGCACAGATGCGCGGCCGTGGACATTGAGGTCGATGCCGGCGCCATCGATGACCAGAAGTGTACGATCAATCCCGGGAAATGACGAGAACGGTCCGTCGCTCGTCACCTGCGCCATACTGACGCGCCAGTCGAAATCGTCCAGCTCTGCATTCGCCGGGAAGATCGCGATCTCCGTGGTCGATCCCAGCCCGTTCTTCCAGGGCATCACCTTGTAGTTCGCGGCGCGCAGGATTTGCATGCGCCGCACTCAGCCCTTGGCGTGCATTGATGGCAGATTGAGGTGATGTTCCTCTGCGCAATCGATGGCTTCCTCATACCCTGCATCGGCGTGGCGCATCACGCCGGTGGCGGGATCGTTCCACAACACGCGTTCGAGGCGCTTGGCCGCTTCCGGCGTGCCGTCGGCGACGATGACCATGCCGGAATGCTGCGAGAAGCCCATGCCGACGCCGCCGCCATGATGCAGCGACACCCATGTTGCGCCAGATGCGCAGTTGAGCAGCGCATTGAGCAGCGGCCAGTCGGAGACGGCGTCGGAGCCGTCCTTCATCGCTTCGGTCTCGCGGTTCGGGCTTGCGACCGAACCGGAGTCGAGATGATCGCGGCCGATCACGATCGGCGCCTTCAGCTCACCCGAAGCCACCATCTCGTTGAAGGCGAGGCCGAGGCGATGGCGATCGCCGAGGCCGACCCAGCAGATCCGCGCCGGCAGGCCCTGGAACTGGATGCGCTCGCGTGCCATATCGAGCCAGTTCACTAGCGCCTTGTTGTGTCCGAGGATCTCCTTCACCTTGGCGTCGGTCTTGTAGATGTCCTCGGGATCGCCTGAGAGAGCAGCCCAGCGGAACGGGCCAATGCCGCGGCAGAACAGCGGACGGATGTAAGCGGGGACGAAGCCCGGGAAGTCGAACGCGTTGTCGACGCCTTCTTCCTTCGCCATCTGGCGGATGTTGTTGCCATAGTCGACCGTCGGCACGCCCATCTTGTGGAAGTCCAGCATTGCGCGGACATGCTCGCTCATCGATTTGCGCGACGCCTTCTCGACGGATTGGGGATCGGTGGCACGCTTGGCTTCCCACTGGGACAGCGTCCAGCCTTTCGGCAGATAGCCGTTGACCGGATCATGCGCCGAGGTCTGGTCGGTGACGATATCCGGCCTGACGCCGCGGCGGACCAGTTCAGGGAAGATGTCGGCCGCATTGCCGAGCACGCCGACAGAGATCGGCTTCTTCTCTTTATTGGCCTTCTCGATGATCGCCAGGGCGTCGTCGAGGTCTTTCGCCTGCACATCGAGGTAACGGCTCTTCAAGCGCATCTCGATGCGGCTCGGCTGACACTCGACCGCCAGACACGACGCGCCGGCCATGGTCGCCGCCAGCGTCTGCGCACCGCCCATGCCGCCGAGACCGGCGGTGAGGATCCATTTGCCGGAGAGGTCGCCATTGTAATGCTGGCGGCCGGCTTCCACGAAGGTCTCGTAGGTGCCCTGCACGATGCCCTGCGAGCCGATATAGATCCACGAGCCGGCCGTCATCTGGCCGTACATCATCAGCCCCTTGCGATCGAGCTCGTTGAAGTGCTCCCAGGTGGCCCAGCGCGGCACCAGGTTGGAATTGGCGATCAGCACGCGCGGCGCATCTGCATGCGTCTTGAATACGCCGACCGGCTTGCCGGATTGCACCAGCAGCGTCTCGTCGGCATTGAGCTCACGCAGTGATTTAGCGATCTGGTCGAAGGCTTCCCAATTGCGTGCAGCGCGGCCGATGCCGCCATAGACCACCAGCTCGTTCGGGTTCTCGGCCACTTCCGGATCGAGATTGTTCATCAGCATGCGCAGTGGCGCTTCGGTGAGCCAGTCCTTGGCGGAAAGCTCTGTGCCGCGCGGGCTGCGGACGATGCGGCTGTTCTTGCTGCGATCCATGATGATGTCCTTAGTTGGATTTCGCGGAGGTCCGGCCGTGCCAGACGCGGGCGTGAAGCGGATTGAAGCCGACGCGGTAGACCAGCTCGGCGGGATGTTCGATGTCCCAGATGGCGAGATCGCAGGCTTTGCCCGCTTCCAGCGTGCCGACTTCGCTCAGCTTGCCCAGTGCCCGCGCGCCTTCGCGCGTCACGCCGAGCAGGCATTCGTCGACGGTCATGCGAAACAGTGTCGCGCCCATATTCATGGTCAGCAGCAGCGAGGTCAGCGGCGAGGTGCCGGGATTGCTGTCGGTGGCCAGCGCGAGATGCGTGCCATGCCTGCGAAACAGCGCGATCGGCGGAGCCTGGGTTTCGCGCAGGGTGTAGTAAGCACCCGGCAATACCACGGCGACGGTGCCGGCCTTGGTCAGCGCGACGACGCCGTCTTCGTCCGTATGTTCGAGATGGTCGGCCGACAGCGCGTTATGCTCGGCGGCGAGTTTAGCACCGTGAAGGTTGGACAGTTGGTCGGCATGCAGTTTCACGGGCAGGCCGAGTTTCTTGGCGGCGTCGAACACCCGCGCCGTCTGCTCTGGCGAAAACGCGATGCCTTCGCAGAACGCGTCGACGGCGTCGGCGAGTTTCAGCTCGGCAATCGCCGGCAGCATTTCGGCGATGACCGTGTCGATATAGGCGTCCTTGTCGCCACCCGCTTCCGGCGGCATCGCATGCGCGCCGAGAAACGATGTTACGACGGAGACGTCGCGCGCACGGCCGAGCTGCCGCGCCGCTGTGAGGCAGCGGATCTCGGTCTCCTTGTCGAGCCCATAACCCGACTTGATCTCGATGGTCGTGACGCCTTCGGCGAGCAGATGATCGAGCCGCTTCAATCCGCTGGCGACGAGCTGCGCCTCGCTGGCCGCACGCGTCGCCTTCATGCTCGAGGCGATGCCGCCGCCGGCGCGCGAGATGTCCTCATAGCTCGCGCCCTCGAGCCGCATCGCGAATTCACTGGCGCGGTTGCCGCCATAGATCAGATGGGTATGGCAATCGACGAGGCCGGGCGTGATCCAGCGGCCCTCGCAATCGATCCGTGTCTTGGCGTCGGCATCCGGCGGCAGGTCTGACGCAGGACCAGCGTAAGCAATCCGGCCATCCTTTGTTGCGATGCAGCCATCCTCCAGGATCCCGAGGCCGGGCTGGCCGGGCGCCATGGTGGCAAGGCGTGCATTGGTCCAGATGGTATCGAAGGTCATGACGGACTGCCGTAAATTCGGGACGTCGTATGTCTATACATAATCAGCGGCCTCGCTTATTGTCGAGCGTCTTTTGAATGCAACAGGCAATCGCTATGGGCACGCAACGTGCTGCAAAAAGGCTGTTCTTTGCGCACGCGCTGCTGCCGTCAGGCTGGGCGCGCGACGTCGTTGTCGCAATCGAGAATGGCACCATCACGGCCGTTGCCGCGAATTCGAGCAGCGCTGACGCTGAAATCATCAGCGGCGTGGTGCTGCCGGGATTGCCCAATCTGCACAGCCATGCGTTCCAGCGCGGCATGGCCGGCCTCACCGAAATCCGCGGTGCCACGCAGGACAGTTTCTGGACCTGGCGGCAGTTGATGTATCGCTTCATCGATACGCTGACGCCAGACGATGTCGAGGCCATCGCGGCTTTCGCCTATGCCGAGATGCTGGAAGGTGGCTTCACCTCGGTGGCCGAATTTCACTATCTGCATCACGATGAAAACGGCGCACCCTATAGCGATCTTGCCGAAATGGCGGGACGCATCGCGGCGGCGGCTGGCGAGACCGGCATCGGTCTGACGCTGCTGCCGTCCTTCTACAATTTCAGCGGCTTCGGCGGCGCGCCGTCGATCCACGGTCAGCGCCGTTTCGTCAATGATCCCGCGCGCTTTCTGGCGCTGCTGGAGAAATCCGGCGCGGCCATCGCGCCTCTCGATGACGCCGCCATCGGCATCGCGCCGCATTCTCTGCGCGCGATCACGCCGGAGACGTTGAATGACGTCCTCAAGGCGGTGCCCGATGGTCCGATCCATATCCACGTGGCCGAGCAGACCAAAGAGGTCGAGGACTGTATCGCCTGGTCAGGCAAGCGGCCGGTGGCATGGCTGCTGGATCACATGCCCGTCGACAGGCGCTGGGCGCTGATCCACGCGACCCATATGACCGATGAAGAAGCCGCCGGTGTCGCGAAAGCAGGTGCCGTCGTCGGCCTGTGCCCGCTCACCGAAGCCAGCCTCGGCGACGGCATTTTTGAAGGTCCGCGCCTCATCGATGCCGGCGGCGTGTTCGGCGTCGGCTCCGATTCCAATATCGAGATCACGGCGCCCGGCGAACTCAAGCAGCTCGAATACAGCCAGCGTCTCGCCTATCGCGTCCGCAATGCCGTGGCGCGCCATGAAGGTGAATCCACCGGCCGTGCGCTCTATGAACATGCGCTGGTCGGCGGTGCGCAGGCGTCAGGCCGCAATATCGGTGCACTTGCGGCTGGCAAGCGTGCGGATATTGTCGTGCTGGACACCGCGCATCCCGATCTCTGTGCCGTCACCGGCGACCGCTGGCTCGATACCATGACCTTTGTCGCCGGCAAGTCGGCGATCTCCGACGTCTTCGTCGGCGGCAAGCAGGTCGTCAACAGCGGACGCCACATCAAACGCGCATCCATCACCGAGCGCTATCGGCGCGTCGTGCAGCGGCTGGCAAAACTCTGATGGCGACAGCGCGCGTGTCAAAGTCGGCAAATGGAAAAGCGCAGGCCGCGCCGCAGGCGCTGTATCAGCGCATCCGCGCCGATCTCGAAGAGAAGATCCTTTCCGGCCGCTGGCCGCCCGGCTATCGCATTCCGTTCGAGCATGAGCTGGTCGAGAGCTATAACTGTTCGCGGATGACCGTGAACAAGGTGCTGTCAGGTCTCGCCGCCGCCGGCATCATCGAGCGCAAGCGCCGCGTCGGCAGTTTTGTCGCCAAGCCGCTGGTGCAGTCGGCGGTGCTGCATATTCCGGATATCCAGGCCGAAATCGCCAAACGCGGCGAGGCCTATGCTTATGAGTTGCTGACGCGCAAGCGGCGCAAGGCAACCAAGGACGATCTCGAACGTCTCGGCATCGACAAGAGCTGCGACGTGCTGGTGTTGAGCTGTCGGCACATTGCCAAGGGCAGGCCTTTCGCGCTGGAAGAGCGCCTGATCAATCTCGACGTGGTGCCGCCTGCGTCTGAAATCGATTTCACGCGCGTGCCGCCCGGTACTTGGCTGCTTGGTCACGTCCCGTGGAATGAGGCTGAACACCGGATTACGGCATCTCTCGCCGATGATGTCGCCTTGAAGGCATTGACGCTGAAGAAGCCAGCCGCGTGCCTCGTGGTCGAGCGCCGCACCTGGCGCAAGAACAAGATCATCACATCGGTGCGCGTCACCTATCCGAACGATCTGTATCAGCTCACCGCACGCTTCACGCCGACGGGGCTGCGATCATGAGGACGATATGAATCATCTGCCGCGGCATAGCCGCGCAAATTGACTCTGGCAATCCGCCATGTTGCCATGCAGTATCATTCTAAATCTGGCTGAGGAGAGTGCGTTATGAAGTTGATTGGAGTTTCCGTCGCCGCCATGCTCGCGGCTCTCGTTGCGACCCCGGCTGCGGCGCAGACCAAGGTGACCATCGCTATTTCCGGCTGGACGGGTTTTGCGCCGCTGACGCTGGCGAAGGAAGCCGGCATCTTTGCGAAGAACGGTCTCGACGTCACCATCAAGAAAGTCCCGCAGGCCAGCCGCCATCTCGCCATCGCATCGGGCGATGTGCAATGCGCCGCAACCACGGTCGAGACCTGGGTGGTGTGGAATGCCAACGGCGTCGCCACCACGCAGCTGTTTCAGCTCGATAAGTCCTATGGCGCCGACGGCATGGCCGTGCGCGCCGGCACCGCAACGATCAAGGACCTGAAGGGCAAGACCGTTGCCGCATCGGCTCCGGGCACTGCGCCCTATTTCACGCTCGCCTGGTTCCTGAAGAAGAACGGCCTCAGCGTGAAGGATGTCTCCGTCGTCAATATGGAGCCGGGTCCGGCAGCACAGGCCTTCATCGCCGGCCAGAACGATGCGGCCATGACCTACGAGCCATATCTTTCTGCCGTGCGCGAGAAGCCGGAAGCTGGCAAGATCATCGCCACCACGCTCGACTATCCGATGATTATGGACACCTTCGGCTGCACGCCGAAATTCATCGCCGATAACGAAGGTGCCGTGAAGGCGCTGGCAAAGAGCTATTTCGAGGCCGTCGCGATGATCAAGGCCGACCAGGCCAAGTCCTATGAGATCATGGGCGCTGACGTGAAGCAGACCGGCGAGAAGTTCGGCGCCTCCGCGCAGTATCTGCGCTGGCAGGATCAGGAGGCGAACAAGAAGTTCTTCGCCGGCGAGCACCTGGCGTTCTCGAAGGAAGCGGCCGAGCTGCTGCTCGAAATCGGTGTGATCAAGGAAATCCCGGATCTGTCGAAGCTCGCCGATCCGCGCTTCATTCAGTAAATCTCCGCCATCGCTTCCGTCATTGCGAGGAGCGAAGCGACGCGGCAATCCAGCTCTGCTTAAGGAAGACTGGATTGCTTCGTCGCAAGAGCTCCTCGCAATGACGGTCATGAGCATCGAATACGCAGCATGAAGCCACTTGCCCCCATTTCATCCACCGCGCGCGTCGTGCTCGGCATATCGTTCTTCGTGCTGTTCGTGGCTGCGTGGTCCTATGCGACCTTTGGTGGCTTCGTCTCCAAGACCTTTCTCGCCAATCCCTGGACCATGCTGCAGGACGGCTGGTTTCTGCTGGTGAAGCAGGGCTTCCTGCACGATATCGGCATGACCATCTGGCGCGTGATCGGCGGCTTCGTGCTGGCGGCGCTGTTCGCGGTGCCGATCGGTATTTTGATGGGCGCCTACAAGCCGATCGAAGCCTTTCTCGAACCCTTCGTCTCCTTCGCGCGCTATCTGCCGGCTTCGGCCTTCATTCCGCTCCTGATCCTGTGGGCCGGCATCGGCGAATTGCAGAAGCTGCTGGTGATTTTCATCGGCTCGGTATTCCAGCTCATTCTGATGGTCGCTGTCAGTGTCGGCAGCGTCCGCCGCGATCTGGTCGAGGCATCGTTGACGCTTGGCGCGCGCGATGCCGGCGTGCTCAAGCGCGTTCTCATCCCATCCGCCGCGCCTGAGATCGCGGAAATTCTCCGTCTCGTGCTCGGCTGGGCCTGGACCTATGTCATCGTCGCCGAACTGATCGGCTCGTCCTCGGGCATCGGCCACATGATCATCGACAGCCAAGCGCTGCTGGCCACCGGCCAGATCATCTTCGGCATCATCGTCATCGGCATCATCGGTTTGATTTCGGACTATGCGTTCAAGGCTGCGAACCGGCGCTTGTTTCCGTGGAGCATCATTTGAGCAAGCTCGTCATCGACAACGTCTCGCGGATTTTCCCCGCCGTGCGCGGCGGCACGCCGACGCGTGCGCTGGAGCCGACCAATCTTTCCGTTGCGGACAACGACTTCGTCACGATCCTCGGACCAAGCGGCTGCGGCAAGTCCACGCTGCTGCGCATGGTCGCCGGGCTGGATACGCCGACCAGCGGCCGCATCATGCTCGACGGCAAGGCGATTACTGGTCCCGGCGCCGATCGCGGCATGGTGTTCCAGTCCTACACGCTGTTTCCCTGGCTCACGGTGTCGGAGAATATTTCCTTCGGTCTGCGCGAGCGCGGCGTCTCGCAACGTGAACGCACGCGCATTGCCGGCGAGTGGCTGGAGAAAGTCGGCCTCACCAGTTTCGCCAATCATTTCCCGAAGCAACTCTCAGGCGGCATGCAGCAGCGCACGGCCATTGCACGCGCGCTCGCCAACGATCCGAAAATCCTGCTGCTCGACGAGCCGTTCGGCGCGCTCGACAACCAGACCCGCGCCCTGATGCAGGAATTGCTGCTCGGCATCTGGGAGCGCGAGCGCAAGACAGTGATCTTCGTCACCCACGATATCGAGGAAGCGGTGTTCCTCGCGTCGCGCACCGTGGTGATGTCGGCGCGTCCCGGTCGCATCAAGGCCGACATTCCGGTCGATCTGCCGCATCCGCGGCACTACACAATCAAGACCAGCCCGGCTTTTTCCGATCTCAAGGCACGGCTCACGGAAGAAATCCGTGTCGAGGCAGTGCTCGCGGCTGAAGCCCACTAGGATTCTCTGGCCGCATCAGTGGCGTCAGGATACCGCTTAAACGGCGCGCGATCTATCGAAGGTTGCGTCGTTGCTTACGTGTCCCGCTGTGGCTGCGTGGTTTTATCCGAACCTTAAGTACGTTCGCGGCCGCCGGGAACTCGGGCGCCGCGCAAAACAATTTGGCGACGTCTCGCACATACGATTGCACCACCTCGGCTGAAAGCCGGTGATCGGATCATTTCAAAGACGGTCCGATGGTTTGAGCAAAGTAATTGCGAGTTGCGTTTATGACGTTGGTGCATGTCGACCAGAGTGATGCTGCCAGGACGCTCCTCGCCGGGCTGGAGCAGGCCATCGATGCTGTCGTGATGATCGACAGCAAGAATACCGTGACCCATTTCAACGCCGCCGCCGAACGGTTGTGGGGCTATGAGCGCGATGAAGTGCTCGGGCAAAATATCGGCTTTCTGGTGCCGATGGCCATCAGGTCGCAGCATGACGGATATATCGCCGCGAACCGCGCGACCGGCGTCAATCGCATCGTCGGTCACAGCCGCGAGGTGAAAATCGAACGCAAGGACGGCAGCGAGATCTGGGGATCGTTGTCGATGTCGCGGGTCGAGGTGAATGGCGAGATCACCTATATGGGCTTCGTCCGCGATGTGACGGAGGAAGTGAAGCGCAGGGAAGAAATTATCCCGCTGGCTCTCGTGGTCGACAAGACGAAACGCGCTATCTACATCGCGGGTCGCGATGCACGGATCTGCTAT
Organism: Tardiphaga robiniae; assembly: GCF_013359755.1. GTDB lineage: Bacteria > Pseudomonadota > Alphaproteobacteria > Rhizobiales > Xanthobacteraceae > Tardiphaga > Tardiphaga robiniae. The sequence goes on from NZ_JABMCJ010000067.1 coordinate 137,308, forward strand.
GTCAACGGCGCCTTCACCGGCATGTTCGGCTACGCGCTGGATGAGGCGACGGGACTCATCCCGGAGGAATTCCTCGTCGGCGCATATACCAGCCAGGCGACGCTCGCATATCTGGACCGGCAGATCAGAACGGAAGGTTCTGCTGAAGACGAAATTCTCCTTTACGACAAAGCCGGCAACGAGGTCTGGGTCTCGGTTGCCTTGAACGCGATTCACGGTGCGGATGGAAAACTCCAGCACCTCGTCGCATTGATGACCGATATCACCGAGAGCAAGCAGCTTCAGTCGCTGCAGCATCACATCCTCGAAGCGCTGGCCGATGAGCAGCCGCTGCTCGATGTGATGGACAATCTTTGCCGGAAGGTGGAGCAGATCGCGCCCGATGTCGTCTGTTCGGTGCTACATGTCGATTCCGCGGGATTGCTGCATCCTTTGGGAGGGCCAAGCCTCCCCGCAGGTTATGCGCAGGCGCTGGACGGCATTGCCATCGGACCGGATGTCGGGTCTTGCGGGACCGCTGCCTTTCGCGGCGAGCCTGTTCTGGTCACCGATATCGAAAACGATCCTCTCTGGCTGCCATACAACAGCGCGCCGCTGGCTTCCGGTCTGAAGGCCTGTTGGTCGATGCCGATCAAGACCAGGGATGGGCGCGTCATCGGCACGTTCGCATTCTATTTCAGGGAATGTCGCAGACCCAGCCGCTTGCATCACGGCATCGTCGATGCCTGTGTTCATCTCGCCGCGGTCGCCATCGAGCGGGAGGAAGCGCGCAACGAAATCTCGCGGCTTGCCTATTTCGATGCGCTCACCGGTCTGCCGAACCGGACCCATATGCGCCAGTTGATGGAGCGCGCCGTCGCGGAATGCTCCGCAGATGCGCAGATGGCGCTGATATTTCTTGACCTGGATCACTTCAAGGACGTCAACGATACGCTCGGGCATGCTGTCGGCGATGACTTGCTGGTCGCCGTCACACAGCGGCTTCATCAGCATATCCGACCCGGCGATATCCTCAGTCGTCAAGGCGGCGATGAATTCATCATCCTGATGCCGAACTGTATCGCGGCAGATGCATCCCGCATCGCGGGCCGTCTCACCGAGGCACTGTCGGTTCCGTTGCAGCTCGGCGGCCATCAGGTGCCGATTTCTGCCAGCGCCGGCATCAGCATGTTTCCGGACAATGCCCGCGATCTCGATAGTCTGCTGAAATATGCCGATGCGGCGATGTACAAGGCGAAGCAGGCCGGCCGCTCCACGCATCGGTTTTTCAGCAACGACATGGACCGCGTGAATGAGGAGCGCCTTCGTCTCAGCGCTGCTTTGCGCCACGCGCTTGCACAAGGCGGCCTGCGGTTGCACTACCAGCCGCAGATCCGCGCAGGCAGCGGCGATCTGTACGGTGTCGAGGCATTGGCGCGCTGGCATGATCCCGTATTGGGCGATGTGTCACCGGCCAAGTTCATTCCGCTCGCGGAGGAATGCGGCCTTATCGAGCAGATCGGTGTCTGGTCGCTACGCGAGGCATGCAGGCAGATTGCGGCGTGGCAAAAGGCAGGGCTCGATGTGCCTTGCGTCTCGGTCAACCTGTCGCCGATCAATTTTCTGAATCCGGGATTGCCGACGTTGATCTCCGACATCATCGCGGAAAACGGGCTGGCGCCGAACAGGCTGATGCTCGAAGTCACCGAGGGCGCGGTGATGAGCGAACACACAACCGCGATCGAGATCATGATGCAGATCCGCGCGGCTGGCATCGGATTGTCGATGGATGATTTCGGCACGGGCTATTCGAGCTTGAGCCGCTTGGCGCATTTGCCGGTGCGCGAGCTGAAGATCGATCGCAGCTTCATGCGCGGTATCGAGACCGAGGTCTGTGCTCTGGCAATCACCACCGCCATCGTGTGCGTCGGGCAGAGCCTCAACATGACGGTCGTGGCCGAAGGCGTCGAAACCGAAGAACAGCGCAGGATTCTCGCCGGGCTGGGCTGCGACGTCATTCAGGGTTTCCTGTACTCGCCTGCACTGTCCGCATTCGATCTCGAAGCCTGGCTGGTGGCCCGCCATGCCGAACGCTGGGCGGCGCTGGTTGACGAGCGCCGGGCCGAAGCTGCGCAAGAGGAAATGTGGCCGGGTGCGCTCGCGGCCATGTAATCTCGAGAAATTGACGACCGTCGTTAACGCGTTGTTAACGACATCCGGTATTCCGGCCCTTCAAGATGAGATCGAACGAACTTCTTAGCTACTGGAGTTCGAATACACTCGTACCAGCGAATGACATTGCCGCTGTAACGAAGACAGTTGTCGTCGTGCTCCCGCGGCTCCTGTGATCGAAGGTCGTTTCATGTCTGCAAGTCCTGTCGGCCAGCCCAGCGAAGAGGCGAAGGCGCTGTTCTCTGCATTCGAACAGGCGGTCGATGCTGTCGTGATCACCGGGATCGACAACGAGATCAGGCATTTCAATGCTGCTGCCGAGCGGATGTGGGGATATCACCGCGACGAAGTTGTCGGCCGGCAGGTCAGCTTCCTCGTTCCCCTCGACGTGCGCGAACATCTCGATGGAGTGATTGCGGCAAAGTCTGCCATGGATCCGCAAGTAGCGGTCAAGGGCCGCCGCGAGTTCAGGATCAGCCGCAAGGACGGGAGCGAGGCCTGGGGCGCGTTCTCGATCTCACGCGTCGATTACGCCGGCAAGACGCTCTACATCAACTTCATCCGCGACGTGACGGACGATGTCCGTGACCGCGAACAAAATGCGCTGATGGCACTGGTTGCCGAAAAGACCGACCGCGTCGTGATGGTCTCCAAACGCGACATGACCATCGTCTATGTCAACGACGCTTTCACGGAGCTGTTCGGATACACGCTTGCGGAAGCGATGGGCAAACACCCGCGGGATTTGCTGACCGGAGAGTATACCGACAACGAAACGCTGGAGCGGTTTCACGCGCAGATCGATGCCGAAGGACACGGGCAAGAGGATATCCTTGTCTATGACAAGGACGGTCACGAGATCTGGATCTCAAGCACGGTCAACGCAGGCCGCAACGAAGCCGGCGAGGTCGAGCATCTCGTTGCGGTGCTCGACGACATCACCGAGAGCAAGCAGATCCATTCGCTGCAGCATCATGTGCTGGAAAATCTCGCCAATGACATGCCGGTCGTGGATGTGATCGGCGATCTCTGCCACCGCGTCGAAGCCATCGCGCCCGATATCGTCTCGTCGGTGCTGCATGTGGACGCGGACGGTCGGCTCCATCCGCTCGGTGGTCCCAGCCTCCCGGCCGCCTTCGCGCCTGTTGTTGACGGTATTGCCACCGGTCCCGATGTCGGGTCCTGCGGCGCGGCGGCCTTTCTCGGCCACGCGGTGCTGGCCACCGATATCGCCACCGATCCGCGGTGGCAGCTCTATAGCAGTCTGCCGCTGGAAGCCGGCCTGCGCGCCTGCTGGTCGACGCCGATCAAGGCGCGGGATGGTCGCGTCATCGGCGCCTTTGCCTTCTATTTCCGTGAAGTGCGCGGCCCGACGCGCTGGCACCAGACCATCGTCGATGCCTGTGTGCATCTGTGCGCACTGGCCATTGAACGGCACGAGGCCCGCAGCGAAATCGCGCGTCTGGCCTATTTCGATGCGCTGACCGGCCTGCCGAACCGCGCGCAACTGCGCCAGATTCTGACGGGGCTGATCGACAAGAGCAAGCCGCGGGACCGCATTGCCGTGATGTTCCTCGATATCGATCACTTCAAGGACGTCAACGACACGCTCGGTCATTCCATTGGCGACGAGTTGCTGGTCAAGGTCACGCAACGACTGTGCAGGCAAATCCGGCCGGCCGACACGCTGAGTCGGCAGGGCGGCGACGAATTCGTTATTGTGCTGCCGAATTGCGATGTTGAAGGCGCCGCCTTGATCGCCAGCCGCCTGCTCGAGACACTGCTGCCGCCCATGCAGCTTGGCGCTAAGCTGGTGCCGGTATCGGCCAGCATTGGCGTCAGCATCTATCCCGACAATGCCGGTGACATCGACGGTCTGCTCAAACATGCCGATGCGGCGATGTATCAGGCCAAGCAGGCCGGCCGCTCGACCTATCGTTTCTTCAGCGCGGAGATGAACCGCGTCAGCGAGGAGCGACTCGCCTTCAGTACGGCGCTGCGCAATGCCATCGTGCAGGATGCGCTGCGGCTTCACTATCAGCCGCAGGTGCGCGCTGACGGTCGCCTTTACGGTGTCGAGGCGCTGGCCCGCTGGTCCGATCCGGTGCTCGGCGAAGTGCCGCCTTCGAAATTCATCCCGCTCGCGGAAGAATACGGGCTGATCGAGCTGATCGGCACCTGGTCGCTGCGCGAAGCATGCCGGCAGGTCTCGGCCTGGCGCAAAAATGGCGTCGACGTGCCCAGCGTCTCGGTCAATCTGTCGCCGATCAATTTCCAGAATGGCGATCTCGCCACGCTGGTCGGCGAAGTGATCGCCGAAAACGGTCTGTCGCCGGACATGCTGATGCTGGAGGTCACCGAAGGCGTGGTGATGAGCGAGCATTCGACCGCCGTCGAGACCATGGAGAAAATTCGCAAATCCGGCGTGCAGCTGTCGATGGATGATTTCGGTACCGGCTATTCCAGCCTCAGCCGTCTCGCGCATCTGCCGATTCGTGAATTGAAGATCGATCGCAGCTTCATGCGCGGCCTTGAAAGCGAGGCGAGCGCGCTGGCGATTACGCGCGCCATCATACGCGTCGGCCAGAGCCTCGACATGATCGTGGTCGCCGAAGGCGTCGAGACCGACGGGCAGCGCCGGATTCTCGCCGAACTCGGCTGCGACGTCATCCAGGGCTTCGTCTATTCGCCTGCGCTGCCGGTGCCGGATTTCGAACTCTGGCTCGCGAGTCACGAAACGTCGCGTGCCGCCATTGCCCTGAGCGAGATGCGGCGTCAGGCGCATCCGGAGCGGACGCTGGGCGTCGTCCCGTCCGTCAGACGGATCCCGTAGTCGCTATCTCTTGTCGAGCATCTCGCGCACCTTGTTGCCGAGGGCCGCTTGTGTAATCGGCTTCTGCAGCAAGGAGACGCCGGGATCGAGCCGGCCCTGATGCACGATGGCGTTGCGCGAATAGCCGGTCATGAACAGCACTTTCAGCTTCGGCTGCCGCTTTTGCATCTCGTCGGCCAGCAGTCGCCCGTTCATGCCGGGCATCACGATATCGGTCAGCAGCAGGTCGAACGGTTCGGGATCAGCGGCAAAATCGGCCAGCGCTGCGTCGGCATTGCCGGCCTCGCGGACCTGATAGTTGAGACCTTCCAGCGTCTCGACCAGGTAGGACCGCACATCCGGATCGTCTTCCACGATCATCACAGTCTCGTTGCCCTTGCTGCCGACGATGCGCCTCTCGATCTCGCTTGCTTGCTCCGCATGCTGTCTGCTGCGCGGCAGATAGACCTTGATGGTCGTGCCTTCGCCGACCTCGCTATAAATCTTCACATGGCCGCCGGATTGCTTGACGAAGCCGTAGACCTGGCTCAGGCCGAGGCCGGTGCCCTGTCCGGGCTCCTTGGTGGTGAAGAACGGGTCGAAGGCGCGCTCCTGTACGTCCTTGGGCATGCCTGGTCCGGTATCCGTCACCGAGATCAGGACATACTGCCCGATGACGACATCGGAATGCTGCAGGGCGTAGATCTCGTCGATGAAAGCGTTGCTGGTTTCGATCGTCAGCTTGCCGATCTTCAGATGGTCTTGGCCGGCCATGGCGTCGCGGGCATTGACCACGAGATTGAGGATGGCGGCTTCCATCTGGCTCGGATCGACCTCAACCTGCCACAGCCCGGCGCCGCCGACGATTTCGAGATCGATATTCTCGCTCAATGTGCGCTGGAAGAAGTCCGACATGCCGTGGAGCAATCCGTTGACATTGATGGTCTTCGGGTCGAGCGGCTGCTTGCGTGCGAAGGCGAGCAGGCGCTGCGTCAGCACCACGGCGCGCTGCGCGCCGCCGGCTGCGCTGGCAATGACGCGCCTGAGGCGATCGCGCGACGATTCCGTCCAGGTCGAGATGCTGTGCTCGGCGATTTCGAGATTGCCGATGATGATGGTCAGCAGATTGTTGAAGTCATGGGCGACACCGCCGGTGAGATGGCCGATCGCTTCCATCTTCTGCGTATGGCGCAGCATGTCCTCGGCCTCGCGCCGGTGCCGGCCTTCCTCGATCAGCGCCAGTTCGGTTTCGCGCAACTGTGCGGGCGAGGGGATCGCCAGTAGCCGCGGCAGCAGCGGCCAGAGAATCGCAGCGGTGACGACCGAGGCGATGGCGGTGATCGCCTTGAGGATTCCTTCGGCGCCATAGGCCGGAACCCACAGCGTGTAGATCGACATCACATGGGTCAGGCCGCAGGCCATGATGAAGAGCGCGAAGGCCCAGAAGATCCAGCCGAACTCCACATCGCGGCGCTTCCAGACGAAGATCGTGAGTACGACGGGAATCGAGAAATAGGCCGCGGCGATCAGTGCATCCGAGCCGACGTGAAGCCAGATCAGACCGGGATCCCACAGCAGGCAAATGCCGTGCGGGGCAAACATGGAACTATCGAGAAAGTTCTTGAGTGATGCCCACATCGCCTGCCCCCGCCGATAGCTGGTATCTAGCAACCGAGGGTGACCGGGCGGTGTGGAGGCGTCAAGCGTGAGCGCAATTGCGAACGGGGCTTATCAGACGCCGAATGCGCTGCGGGGATTGGCGAATTCGGTGAGGGCGCCGATGATCTGGTGCTGTCGATAGGGTTTGGGAATGAAGCGACCGCCATCCGGCAGGTCGCGTTCGCCTATCCTGAAGTGGCCTGATGTTGCGATGATGCGGATTGGCGGCCAGCGATTGGCGACCGCATGGGCAAGCTTGAGCCCGTTCATCGAGCCGGGCATGTCGATATCGGTAAAGATGATGCGGATATCGTTGCGCGCTTCGAGCACGCGGATCGCAGCGTCTGCATCCGGCGCCTCGATCACCCGGAAACCGGCGTCCTCGATCATCTCGACCGCAAACATGCGCAGCAGTACATCGTCCTCGACGACCAGGACGGTGGCGGGGAGGGCGGCGTCGTTTACGGCAGCGTCTTGGGCCATGGGATTTGAACCTTGATCGCCGGTTCCATGGGCCACAGGGCCGGGATGGTTCGGGTCGAAAGCATCGGTCAGTCTAAACGTGATCAATCGAATACGAATATAGGTCGCGTAAAAACTGTTTTGGTTCGCATGTCTTTGCTAAGCGAGCTGATCGCGCTTTCGTTCCGCCGCGTGCGAAAAAAAATCCGTGAAGATGACGAAAATCCGCGGCGGCCGTCAGGTCAGTCGTTCTTGCGCCCGGCATCGGTGCGGTCGCGGACCGTCTTGAACACACCATGCGCCGTGGCGACCACGTGATCGTTCACACTGACCTCGGTGCTCATGAAGATCAGGCTCTTGGTGGCACGCACGACCTTCGGCCGGGAGATCATCAGGTCGCCGATCCGCGCGGCATCGACGAAATAAGTATCCATCTGGACCGTGGCGAGCGCCTCGACCCCCGCAGCCTCGCGCGCCGCCATGCCGCAGCTCCGGTCGGCCAGCGTCATCACCGCCCCGCCCTGAACCACGCCGCGGCGGTTGCGGTGCTTGTCCTGGCCGAGAATGGCGAATTCATTGATGCCATCGACGACCCGGTGCCACATCGGGCCGACGAAATGGATGAACCCGTCATCGTCCATGATGCTCCAGCCGGCGGCTTCGAGTTCAGCATAGGCCGCGTCAGTCGCCGCATCAGTCATGGATTTTCCTTCTTGCGAGATATCGATGGGCTGGAGGGAGTGAGTGCTAGGTCATACAAAAGCGGGGGGCGGGTGGATAGGACGTCGCGGCGTGGGGGCGCGTCGCAATCTGCATGGCTCGTCGCTCGTTGTTCCGGGGCGCTGTCCTCCCCCATTGTCATTCCGGGGCGCGGCCGGCACTTGCCGGACGCGAACCCGGAATCCCAGAGTGTTTTGCGCTGTCTGGAGATTCCCATGCTGGGATTCCGGGTTCGGTCCCGTCGCCTCCGGCGCCGGTCCCGCCCCGGAATGACAGTATGGGGCGGCAAGACAGCGCCTAAACATTTTTTCCTATCTCCCGTTGACACCATCCCAATCAGGTTTATATTCCCCTTCGTCCTGCCCCACCGAGAGGGGCGATCGCGATCGTCACGTTCGCGGGGCAGGATGCGGTGGACGCCGGAGATGCGGCGTCACGCGGTTTGGGGGTGACGTCTGTCTTCGGGCAGGACGGATCTGCGCCAGCACTGCCACTGGCAAGGAGACGGCC
>NZ_JABMCJ010000068.1 GCF_013359755.1 Tardiphaga robiniae
GGTCTGCTCAATTTTGACAGCCCACATGGCATTCCACTTATCACTGGCATCCTTCCACTCTTTCGAAAACTCCTCCAGTCTGCTGGCGTTATCCTCCGTCAGCTCGACTTTTTCCAGCAGCTCCTTGCCGAGATGGGATTCGGTTATCTTGCCTTTGAAAAAATCCAGGTAACCTTCCGCATCATCGCTCGCCCGACCGACGGCCTCCACGAATGCCGATTTGCCAACGGTGTTCACACTGCGGATATAAAAGTAATAATCATGGCCCGGTTTGATATTGATACTGGCGGCTATCCAGTACAGCGCCGTACCAAGATAACGCGTGCTGGTTTCAACCTGTCTGATATCCGCAATCTGCTTTTCCGAGAACCAGAACTCAAACTGTACCGTCGGGTCATAAACGGCAAGATGCGGCGTGGCGGTTATCTGAAAATAGCCCGGCGTCAGCTCAATCCTCGACGGTGCTGCCGGTGCGGCAATCCGGAACGATACCGACGCCGGATCGCCCTGCTGCCCCCACGCATTTACCGCCCGGACTGTCAGCCTGTAGTTCCCCAGCGCCAGTTGCGTGAAGCGGTATGTGGTTTCCGTCGTCCGGGCCGTGCTGACCAGCCGCTCACTGCCGTCGTCCGCTGTTACGGTCAGACGGAGCAGGAAACTCACGCCCTTCACCAC
>NZ_JABMCJ010000004.1 GCF_013359755.1 Tardiphaga robiniae
GAGGGGCGATCGCGATCGTCACGTTCGCGGGGCAGGATGCGGTGGACGCCGGAGATGCGGCGTCACGCGGTTTGGGGGTGACGTCTGTCTTCGGGCAGGACGGATCTGCGCCAGCACTGCCACTGGCAAGGAGACGGCCGATCTTGGGATGGACAAACCCCTGGGCAGTGTGACGGACGACCAAGTCAAAACGCGTTCGGCTTACTCGCTTGAGGCTCCCTTCCCATCGCCTTGGGACTTTAATTCGCGATCGGAGCGTTCGTCGAGGCAAAGTGCAAGCAACCGAAAAAACACCGCAGGCGGAAC
>NZ_JABMCJ010000069.1 GCF_013359755.1 Tardiphaga robiniae
ACCGCCGAAGTCTTTCGTCCGGCCCCGTCTCAAGAAGCCGAAGCTTCCATCGAACGAGACCCGCAAGGACTCCGCCGTCCACGTTTCTCTTTCTTCAATTTAACTTGTCAAACAGCCCGACGCAGATGCGTCAATCTCCCCGAGAGGGAGAAAATCTTGTCACTCAATCACCCGACAACAGATCAGCAGCCGACACCTATCGGCTACTGAAACACTCTTCGCGGTGATGAGCTTCCGAGACACGAACAACCGCCCGGGCTGGTAGGCCCCGGCGCCGCTGCGCTCAGTGGCCGGGTTATAGGCCCCCTCACCCGAAACTGTCAACGCCATTCGTCAGAAAATCGTCACGTGCTGTGGAGGACGCTCCAGGGCCCAAAAAGCGTAGGTTTTACAGGGGTGACGCCGTACAAGAGCCACATTCCTCCGACGTTCTGAGCATGCCTTGTGCAAAGATTCTGCGTCGCCTCTGAAACTTTTTGGGGGCGGTCGAACCGGATCTGGGCCCAACGGTCTCTCGAAAGAACGAGCTGCGTCATCGCAGTGCGCTTTTGGGCCAAAGAGAACACAGCGAAAGAGTTTGCAGCATTGACGTTCGTCCATTCGGCCAGCATTTTGGCGCGCACTGTTCGACCGTCGATGCGATGTGCTTGGGGAAGACTCTTCGCATGATGCTGGGAATTCGGGGGATGTCGGCTTGAATCACGGACTGTCACGCGGTGGCGCCTATAATCGTGAGACCGGGATGATTGATCTCGGCCACGAGCCGCCGCTATCCGTTGACGGCTCCGAAGCCGCAGTCATCGATCGTCGCCGCGTCTCGGTACAATGGTTCAGTGGTACTATCCTCACAGGTCTCTGCGGCGCGGCTCTGATCGGCGGCGCCGTTTTTGCGTCGCTTGACGGCGAGATGACCTTTGCCAAGGTACCGGAGCGTGTCGAAGGCGCGCTACGCGGCGCCTTCAGTGCCACCGACAAACAAGCCAGCCTGCATAAGTCTGACCGCCTGCCGCCGCCGAGCGACTCTTCCGCCGCGCGCCAGGTACTCAAAGTCTCCACCGTCACCCGCGTCGGCAATCGCGACGTCATGCGCGTGCGGCCCTTCATCCGGATTTCCGGCAATCTGGCGATGGCGACCAGCGATCTCAGCGCCAAGATCCCGCCCTTCAATGCACAGCGCCTGCTGACCGATGTCGGCAGCCCCGCCCCGAACAGCGACGACGCCGCGGTCAATCCGAATGCCGTCGAGCCGGATGCCGAAGTCTCCTTCGTCACCCGCGATCTCGGTCAGGTACTGCCGAAAGCCAAGATCGGCGCCAGTGTTGCCATCGATGAAGTCCTGATGCGCGTGCGCGACGCCTCCAACTGGCGCGGCAATACCGGCGTTCGCTACACGACGGTCGCCAGCGCCACCGGCGATATCGGCGGCCAGCCCGACATGAAGATGGCCTATGCCGCCGAAGGGACCACAGCCGATCCTTATGCCGGCTTCGAAACCCGTATCGTGCCGGAAAACGTCACGCTGCTGGCCAAGACCAAGGATCAGGCGACCGGCGGCAACCCGAATGGCGAGCGTATCCATATCGTCAAGAAGGGCGACACCATCCTGACCATCCTGCGCGACCAGGGCGCGATGCCCGAGGAAGCCAAGGCCATTGCCACTACGCTGGGTGCCCGCGGCCGCGACGGCGGACTGAAGGAAGGCCAGAAAGTTCGAATCCTGATGTCGCCGGCCGGACCTGGCCAGCGCTTGCAGCCGTATCGCGTGATCGTCGCCAACGACTCCACTATCGAAGCTGTCGCCGCTCTCTCCGATCTCGGCAAATACGTCGCCGTCGACGTCTCCAGCATGAACACCGTCGCCGAAGCGCCAAGCGCATCGGATGATGACGAGGAGGATGACGGCACCGGCGTGCGGCTCTATCAGAGCATTTACGAGACGGCACTGCGCAACAAGGTCCCGGCTACTGTCATCGAGGACATGATCCGGATCTACTCCTACGACGTGGATTTCCAGCGCAAAGTACAGCCCGGCGACTCGTTCGACGTGTTCTTTGCCGGCGAAGACGAAGGCGCCACCATCACCGAAAAGACCGAAGTGTTGTTCGCTTCGCTTACGGTGGGCGGCGAAACCAAAAAATACTATCGCTTCCTGACCACCGACGACTCGGTCGTCGACTACTATGACGAGACCGGCAAGAGCGCGAAGAAGTTTCTGGTCCGCAAACCCGTCAATAACGCCATCATGCGTTCAGGCTTCGGCGGACGCCGCCACCCGATCCTCGGCTACACCAAGATGCATACCGGCGTGGACTGGTCGACGCCCTACGGCACCCCGATTTTCGCATCCGGCAACGGCGTGATCGAAAAAGCAGCCTGGGAAGGCGGCTACGGCAAATATATCCGCATCAAGCACAACAACGGCTACGAGACCGCCTACGGCCATATGTCGGCCTTCGCCAAGGGCATGGAGCCCGGCAAGCGCGTGCGGCAGGGTCAGGTCATCGGTTTCGTCGGCTCCACCGGCATGTCCACAGGCGCCCACGTTCACTACGAAATTCTGGTCAACGGCCGCTTCGTCGATCCTATGCGCGTGAAACTGCCACGCGGCCGCTCGCTCGAAGGGCCGATCATGGCCGGCTTCGAGAAGGAACGTGACCGGATCGACGCCCAGATGACCATGCGAGGCCCCGGCGCCCGCGTGTCCGACGCAGGCGTGACCGGCGCGGTGCCACCAGCACGGCCGACGACCAGCCGCTAAATTCGTATTTTTCGCCTTCTTCTGCGCGTCAGACCAACGCCGCGTGGGCTAGGTGACGCTCGGGACAGTAGCAAAAGAGTCGCTGAGGTCCGGCGATCAATCCGCGGCGAGCTCTGCAGACCCGATCAGGTGAACACCAGGCGCGCCGGTTACGGCGGCCTCGATCAGTGCATCGGCGATCCTGTCGGCGGGGCTGATCCGGTAGCTGCGCGGCAGGACCGGACCGAGGATACCGAGCACCGCTGCTGCGATGCGTTCGCCCAGCCGGAATTCGTCACGGTCACCGCCGATCAGGCCCGGCCGCACAACCGTCAAAGACTGAAAGCCCATCGCCTTCAGCGCTTCCTCCACTTCGCCTTTGGTACGCGGATAGAGCAGCTTTGAGCGCGCATTGGCACCCACCGACGAATTGAGCGCGAAACGGCTAGCGCCGTGCTTGCGCGCCAGCCGGGCAACTTCAAGCGGGTAATCATGATCCACAACGCGAAACGCCTGATCCGAGCCAGCTTTGGCGCGCGTCGTGCCGAGTGCACAGATCACACCCTCGACGTCCCACCAGTCGGCCTCGGCGGGTAACCGGCCGAAATCGACCAGTGGGTTGTCGAGTTTCGCATGCGCCTCGAGCGGCCGCCGCGTCGGCGCAACGACGCGCGCGATCCGACTGTCGGCGAGCGCTTTGGCGATGACATGGCGGCCGACAAGGCCGGTGGCGCCGACCACGAGAATGCGGGTCATGATCTTTCTCCGACGTGGAAACGGCCTGAACCGTGAGGTTCAGGCCGTTTCGTTGCGTTTAAATCCGTGCCGTCAGTTCAGCTGCCGCTTCGGCACCGGCGCCTCGAACTCGGCGATCTCCGCGGTCCGGGCCGGTTTGCCGTTGAAGGTCAGGACGTTGCCGGCGGCGCTTATGTCGACATGGTCACCGTCCTTGACGTCGCCGGCGAGGATCATCTCGGCCAGCGGATCCTGGACGTTGCGCTGGATAACGCGCTTGAGGGGACGGGCGCCGTAGGCGGGATCCCAGCCCTTGTCCGCGAGCCAGTCGCGGGCATCGTCGTGCAGCACCAGCGTGATCTTGCGATCTTCCAGCAGCTTTGTGAGCCGCGCGAACTGGATCTCGACGATCCGGCCCATTTCGCTCTTCTGCAAGCGGTGGAACAGGATGATCTCGTCGACACGATTCAGGAATTCCGGCCGGAAATGGGCGCGGACGTTGCCCATCACCAGGTCGCGCACCGCTGACGTATCCTCGCCCTCGGGCTGGTTGACCAGGAATTCCGAACCGAGATTCGACGTCATGATGATCAGCGTGTTGCGGAAATCGACGGTGCGGCCCTGGCCATCGGTCAGGCGGCCATCGTCGAGCACCTGCAGCAGCACGTTGAACACGTCCGGATGCGCCTTCTCGACTTCGTCGAACAGAACGACCTGATAGGGCCGCCGCCGCACAGCTTCGGTCAGCGCGCCGCCCTCGTCATAACCGACATAACCCGGAGGCGCGCCGATCAGGCGTGAGACCGAGTGCTTCTCCATATATTCGGACATGTCGAGACGCACCATCGCGGTGTCATCGTCAAACAGATAGGACGCCAACGCCTTGGTCAGCTCGGTCTTGCCGACGCCGGTGGGGCCGAGGAACATGAACGAGCCGATCGGCCGGTTCGGATCCTGCAAGCCCGCGCGTGAACGACGGACGGCAGTTGCCACCGCACGCACGGCTTCGGCCTGGCCGACGACGCGCTCGCCGAGGCTCAGCTCCATCCGCAACAGCTTGTCCTTCTCGCCTTCGAGCATCTTGTCGACCGGCACGCCGGTCCAGCGCGAGACCACCTGCGCGATGTGATTGGCGGTGACCGCCTCTTCCATCATCTCGGAATTCTCGTTGGCTTCGATATCGGCCAGACGCTTTTCAAGGTCGGGAATCCGGCCATAGGCCAGCTCACCGGCGCGTTGATATTCGCCGCGGCGCTGTGCTTCGGCCAGTTCGAGGCGCAAGCCATCGAGCTCGCTCTTGAGCTTCTGCGCATTCGACAGCTTGTTCTTCTCGGCCGACCAGCGCTGGGTGAGCGCTGCCGATTTCTCTTCGAGCTCGGCGAGTTCCTTCTTGAGCGTTTCGAGCCTGCTCTTCGAGCCTGCATCGGTTTCCTTGCCAAGCGCCTCCTGCTCGATCTTGAGCCGGATGATCTCGCGGTCCATCGAATCGAGTTCTTCAGGCTTGGAGTCGACTTGCATCTTCAACCGTGCCGAAGCCTCGTCCATCAGGTCGATGGCTTTATCCGGCAGGAAGCGATCGGTGATGTAGCGGTTCGACAGCGTCACGGCGGCGACCAGCGCCGAGTCCGTGATGCGGACACCGTGATGCTGTTCGTATTTGTCCTTGAGGCCGCGCAGGATCGAGACGGTGTCTTCCACAGTCGGCTCAGCCACGAAGATCGGCTGGAAACGCCGCGCAAGCGCCGCGTCCTTCTCCACATGCTTGCGATATTCGTCGAGCGTGGTGGCGCCGATGCAATGCAGCTCGCCGCGCGCCAGTGCGGGCTTCAGCAGGTTGGACGCATCCATCGCGCCATCGCCCTTGCCGGCGCCGATCAGCTGATGCATTTCGTCGATGAACAGGATGATGCCGCCTTCGGCCGAGGTCACCTCGCCGAGTACAGCCTTCAACCGTTCCTCGAACTCGCCGCGATATTTCGCGCCAGCGATGAGCGCACCGAGATCGAGCGACAGCAGGCTCTTGTCCTTCAGGCTCTCCGGCACGTCGCCATTGAGGATGCGCAGCGCGAGACCTTCGACGATGGCGGTCTTGCCGACGCCGGGTTCGCCGATCAGCACGGGATTGTTCTTGGTTCGCCGCGACAATACCTGAATCGTGCGGCGGATTTCCTCGTCGCGGCCGATCACCGGGTCGAGCTTGCCATCGCGCGCGGCCTGGGTCAGGTCGCGGGCATATTTCTTCAACGCGTCATAGGCGTTTTCAGCCGTGGCGGAATCCGCCGTGCGGCCCTTGCGCAGCGCATTGATCGCCGCGTTGAGATTTTGCGGCGTGACGCCGCCCTTGTTCAGCAGGCTGCCGGCTTCGGAGTCCTTGTCGAGCGCCAGCGCAAACAGCAGCCGTTCCACGGTGACGAAACTGTCGCCAGCCTTTTCGGCGGCCTTTTCGGCGGCATCGAAAGCGCGCGCGGTCGCCGGCGCCAGATAGACCTGTCCGGCCCCTGCGCCCGAGACCTTGGGCATCTTGCCCAGCTCGGTTTCTGTCGCCTTCAGGATGGCGCGGGAGTTGCCGCCGGCACGATCGATCAGGCCGCCGGCCAGACCTTCGCTATCATCCAGCAGAACTTTCAGGATGTGCAGCGGCGAGAATTGCTGATGGCCCTCGCGCACGGCCAGTGACTGCGCCGACTGAATGAAGCCGCGCACCCGTTCGGTGTATTTCTCAATATTCATCGTGTGTTGTCCCTCGGCCTGCCCTGTCCGCCTCGAAAGCACGGAGGGGGCATCTTCATTGGGTTTCCGCAGGCCGCATTGATGGTGGTCAACCGGCTGCGGTCGTCGCTGGCGTCAAAACCAGCTTGATGCAAATGTGGGCAGCCAGTTCCCGAAACGGAAGGGGTCCGCATAAAATTCCAATCGGCCAGGCGATGGCGCCGCGGGCCCAAATCTCTTAAGACCGGAACCATGCCAGAACAGTCTTACGCCAGCGTTGCCAGCATCTACCGCTATCCCGTGAAGGGCCTGACGCCCGAGCCTCTGGAAGAAGTCACGCTGAAGCCCGGCCAGACCCTGCCGGCCGATCGGCGCTATGCCATCGAGAACGGCCCGATCGGGTTCGACCCGGCAGCACCGCAATATTTTCCGAAGACCCAGTTTCTGATGCTGATGCGCAACGAGCGCCTGGCGGCGCTCCGCAGCCACTACGACGACGCCAGCCATACACTGACGATCCGGCAGGATAATGTGGCGGCAGCGCGAGCCGATCTGCAGACGGCCGAAGGACGTGCGGAAATCGAAGCGTTCTTTGCTGCAAATTTTGCCGATGAACTGCGCGGACCACCCAGGGTGCTGTTCGCGGACGGCCATAGCTTTTCGGACGTGCCGCGCAAGGTGGTGTCGATCATCAACCTCGCCAGCGTCAAAGACCTCGAAAAGGCCGTCGGACAGCCGGTGCATCCGCTACGCTTTCGCGGCAACCTGCATGTAGCGGGCTGGCCGGCCTGGCATGAATTCGAGCTGATCGATCGGACGCTCGCCATCGGCAGCACCCGGCTCAAGGTGGTGAAGCGCATCGTCCGATGTGCAGCGACCAATGTCGATCCGGATACGGCCGCGCGGGATCTGACGATTCCGAAAACGCTGCTGCAGACCTACGGTCACGCCGATTGCGGAATTTACGCAGAGGTCATCACCGGCGGCACGATCGCCGCCGGCGACAAGATCGTCGTCGAAGAATAGACGAGCTCAGCTCGTCGGCATCACGTAGGCGTAAACGCGACCACGCGAATACACCGACTCGGCGACGCGGTTGCCGTGATTGCCGGAGACGATGATCGGATTGCCCTTGGCATCGACGCCCGAGACGACGCCGACATGACCGCCGCGACGACCGCGCGACATCACGGCGATGGCGCCGACTTGCGGACCGGAGATGCGCTGGCCATAGCTCGAGAACGAGCGCGCCATATCAGACCCGGTGCCTTGATGGCCGGTGCGCTTCAATACGAGGTTCATGAACGCTGCGCACCACAAACGACCGCGGGCCGTCGGATTGCCGCGGCCGATGAAGCTGCGCGCTGCATCGACGATGCCTGAACCGCCGAAGCCGCCGGAAGGCTGGTTCATGCTTGCATTGGCGTTATTGAAATTTGTGGAGTCGCCGAACGAAGGCGCCTGCTGTTCGACTCGGGCACTGCGCCGTGCATACCGCGCGCGATGCCGGACGTGATGACGCGTGCTGTGTGTGTACTTGCCGACGTGGTGCGAATGACGCGAAGCGCCGTGATGAGGACGTGCCGACGCGGGAGAGACTGACGCGAGAACTGCCGCCGAACACACCGCAAGAGCCGAGATGCGAAGTGCACGGCGATACGCAAAGAACTGAACCATACCGAATTTTTCCTCTTAACACCCCCGAACCCCATCGGCCCAAATACGCAGGCCAACAATCGGGACGGGCGTGGTAACGAAGTTGGTATGGCGATAACAAGACCTAGAACGGTTCAAGTGACGATTTTTTAACGGCGACATCGGAGTGAATCGCTTCAACTTCAACGGACGCCATACGTATAGACATAGCAGCCACCCATTCGACAGAATGCGCGCTTATATTACCTATTCGAATTAGCTTTTATGCACATCTTTGGCGTGTATCGCAGGCCGACACACGGCGTGAAAAGCCGCATAGAATGCGGTATTTCTGTTTCCATCAGGCAGAAATCTACACGCGATCAGGGTTGCGCCGATTTACTCGCGCGGCTCAGCAGGAAAACGCCCTGCTCCCCGAACATGTTCCAGAACCACCACGGCGCATTGAGGCGCAGCGGACGGCCATAGAGATCGAGCGCAACGGCGCGCTCCATCTTCACGTTGATCTCGTCGCACAGGACAACGAAGTCCTTGATGGTGCAGAAGTGAATGTTCGGCGTGTCGTACCACGTCGCCGGCAGATTCTCCGTACGTGGCATGCGGCCGCCGACAAGCAACTGCACGCGCATTTTCCAGAAGCCGAAATTCGGAAACGACACGATCGCGCTGCGGCCGATGCGCAGCAGATTTTCCAGCACCACCCGCGGCTGCCGCGTCGCCTGCAGCGTCTGCGACAGGATCACGTAGTCGAACGCATCGTCGGGATAGTTGATCAAGTCCGTATCGGCATCGCCCTGCACCACTGCGAGGCCTTTGCCGACACAGCGGTTGACGCCCTCGCGCGACAATTCGATGCCGCGGCCGTCGATGCCGCGGCTCTCCAGCAATTGCAGCAGATCGCCATCGCCGCAGCCCACGTCGAGCACCTTCGAGCCCGGCTTGATCATCTCCGCGACCAGGAGGTGATCGCCGCGATAGTCCTGCGTACCGCGCGGCGCCGGCGTCGCCACCGCAGCATTCAGCGGCAAGGTCTGTTGTGGAAACGCCATCTCTATGTCCCCGTAACAGGCAGGCCGCGCACGGAGGCTGCGGAGTTCAGAAATGCACCGGCGATATCGAGGAACTCGGGCACGTCGAGCAGGAAGGCATCATGACCCTTGTCGGTTTCGATCTCCGCAAAGGACACGCGGACGCCGCCGGCATTCAGCGCGTGCACGACGTCGCGCGATTCTGCCGTCGGGAACAGCCAGTCTGATGTGAACGACATCAGACAGAAACGCGTCTGCGTATCGCGAAACGCTTCCGCAAGCTTGCCGTTGTGGTCGGCTGCGATATCGAAATAGTCCATCGCACGCGTCAGATAGAGATAGGAATTGGCATCGAAGCGCTCGACGAAGGACGAGCCCTGATAGCGCAGATAGCTCTCGACCTGGAAATCAGCATCGAAGGAGAATGTCGGCAATTCCCTGTCCTGCATGCGGCGGCCGAACTTGCGGTGCAAGGCGGCATCCGACAGATAGGTGATATGCGCGGCCATCCGCGCAACGCCGAGGCCGCGATGCGGATGCGTGCCTTCCTCGAAATAGCGCCCGCCGCGCCAATCGGGATCGGCCATCACGGCCTGACGCCCCAATTCGTGGAACGCGATGTTCTGCGCCGAGTGCCGCGTGCTGCAGGCAACCGCCAGCGCGGAGAACACGCGCTCCGGATAGGCCGCGGTCCATTGCAGCGTCTGCATACCGCCCATGGAGCCGCCGACGACGCAAAACAACTGACCGATACCGAGACTGTCGATCAGCATCGCCTGCGCACGCACCATGTCGGGAATGGTGATGACCGGAAAATCCAGTCCCCAGATCTTGCCAGTGGCGGGATTGGTCGAGGCCGGACCGGTCGAGCCCATGCAGCCGCCGAGCACGTTCGAACAGATGATGAAGTAGCGTTCGGTATCGAGTGCCTTGCCGGGGCCGACCAGCGTCTGCCACCAGCCGGGCTTGCCGGTGATCGGATTGATATTGGCGACGTGCTGGTCGCCGGTCAAAGCGTGGCAGACCAGGATGGCATTGGATTTGTCGGCGTTGAGCGTTCCGTAGGTCTGATAGGCAATCTGGAACGGGGTGAGGTCGACGCCGCAATCGAGCCGCAGCGGCTGATCCATGCCAAAACCCGCGACCAGCGAGGTCGGATGATCGGCTTCATGTCCACGCTCATCGGGGCGGACAACCGGACTCTTCACCAGTTCGACATTTACCATCTTGATACCGGCCTCCTCAGGAGGTTCTCAAACCAAAACCGGAATCAGGCCATAAAAAACCCGGCCTGAACAAATAGCTCGGCCGGGATCAAACTGTCCCCGGCCTGTTTAGCGAGTTGTTTAACGTGGCTGCAAGCCGGCCGGCTCAAATGACCACGGAAGAGCCCAGAAACTAGTCCCACACCCGCCTGCCGTCAATATGGGCATACCCCGGTCAAATTGCCCAACTGCCCTGCGGCCAAATCTTCCATGTTTTCTTTGCTTTCCGGCACCGTCTTACCTAATCAATGGCCGTGCCCGCCGGCTCCCCGGAGCCGGCCCGGCAAGCTCGACGGGACCTATCACGCCTCCCGTCCCGAAGGTTTTGAACATGTCGAAATTACCACCCGCCCCGCCCTCGCTGGATGAACTGCGCAAAGAGATCGACAGCATCGACGCGCAGGTTCACGCCCTGTTGATGCAGCGCGGCGACATCATCGACCGGCTGATTTCGGTGAAGCAGACCCAGGAGGTCGGCTCGGCCTTTCGGCCGGCGCGCGAGGCCGACATGATGCGCCGTCTGGTGCAGCGCCATCGCGGCATCCTGCCGATCGACACCGTCGAGAGCATCTGGCGGGTAATCATCTCGACTTTCACTTACGTTCAGGCGCCGTTCTCGGTGCATGCGGATCTGTCGCTCGGCGAGAGCGCGATGCGGGATTCCGCGCGCTTTCACTTCGGCTTCACCGTGCCTTACGTCGCGCATTTCAGCGCCGCCGCAGCGGTCGAGGCCGTGGCCAAGTCCAAGGGCGATCTCGCGCTGGTCTCGGCGACGTCCAGCCGCACGCCTTGGTGGATCCCGCTGGAAGCCCAGGGCGCGCCGAAGATCATCGCACGCCTGCCGTTCATTGAACGCGCCGACCATCCGGCCGCATTGCCGGTGTTCGTGGTGTCACGCGTTGCCGACAGCGCCATGGTGACCGAGGTCGAGATGTGGAGCGTGCGGGTGTCCGGCTGGAATGCCGAGACCGCGCGTGCGCTGTCGCCGCTGGCCGAAATCGTCGCCGTGCCGGATACCGCCTTTGACGGCGCGGCGCTGCTGATCTCGATCACGAGAGCCTCCAGCCTCGACAAGATCAAGTCGGCGCTGATCGAAGCCGGCGCCTCGGTGCGCTCCACGGCTCTCGTCGGCAGCCACGCAACCCGCTATACCGTGGCCGCCAGCGACGCACCGCGTTCGTAAGCCAATCTGACGTTCTGGAGTTGAAGATGTCCCGTCCTGTGCCGAAGCCCGGCATTCTCGATATCGCGCCTTACACCCCTGGCAAAAGCCCGGTGGTGGAGCCCGGCCGCAAGACCTACAAGCTGTCGGCCAACGAGACCCCGTTCGGTCCTTCGGCGCGCGCCAAGGACGCCTTCGCCACCGCTGTCGCGCATCTCGAGGATTATCCGGAAGGCACGTCGAAGGTGCTGCGCGAGGCGCTAGGCCACCGCTTCGGCCTCGATCCCGCGCAGATCATCTGCGGTGCCGGCTCCGACGAAATTCTCAACCTGATTGCGCATGTCTATCTCGGCCCCGGCGACGAGGCGATTTCGACCGCGCACGGCTTCCTGGTCTACCCGATCGCTACCCAGGCGAACGGCGCCACCAATGTGGTCGCTCCGGAAACCAACTTCACCTGCAACGTCGATGCGATCCTGAACTGCGTCACGCCGCGCACCAAGCTGGTGTGGCTGGCGAACCCCAACAACCCGACTGGCACCTATCTGCCGTCCTCCGAGATCAAGCGCCTGCGCGCCGGCCTGCCGGAGCACGTGCTGCTGGTGCTCGACGCCGCGTATTGGGACTACGTGACCAAGGGCGACTACGACAACGGGCTGGAGCTGGCGAAGACCACCGAGAATACCGTCGCCACCTACACCTTCTCGAAGGTGCACGGCCTCGCGGCACTGCGGATCGGCTGGATGTTCGGCCCTGCGCACATCGTCGATGCGATGAACCGGATTCGTGGGCCGTTCAACGTCTCGGCGCCGGCGATGATGGCCGCGGTGGGGGCGATCGAGGACACCGGCCATGTCGAGATGTCGCGCACATACACCGCCAAGTGGATCGGCATCCTGACCGAGGAAATTACCAAGCTCGGCATTGAGGTGACGCCAAGCGTGGCCAATTTCTTGCTGATGCATTTTCCGGCGACCGGCAAGACCGCAGCGGATGCCGATGCGTTCCTGACCAGGCGCGGGCTGGTGCTGCGCGCCGTGACCAATTACGGCCTGCCGAACTCGCTGCGCATGACCATCGGCACCGAGGAAGCCAACAGGCTGGTGATCGAGACGCTGCGTGAATTCATAGCATCGAATTCGGGGCAATGACGTGAGCGCCACGCCGCCCTTCAAACGTATCGCGCTGATCGGCCTCGGCCTGATCGGCTCGTCGCTGGCGCGCGGCATTCAGCAGCTTGGCCTTGCCGGTGAACTCGTTGCCACCGACAATTCGGCGGCCGTGCGTGCACGCGCCGTGGAAATCAAGCTCGCCGACCGCATCGCCGACGACAATGCCAGCGCCGTCAAGGATGCCGATCTGGTCATCGCCTGCGTGCCCGTCGGCGTGGCAGGCGACGTGGCGAAAAGCATCGCGGCGCATCTCGCGCCCGGCGCGATCGTGTCCGACGTCGGTTCGGTGAAGGCCTCCGTACTGCAGGCGATGTCGGAATATCTGCCGGACAACGTCCACTTCATTCCCGCGCATCCGGTCGCCGGCACGGAAAACTCCGGCCCGGATTCCGGCTTCGCCGAATTGTTCAGCAATCGCTGGTGCATTCTGACACCGCCCGAGGGCGCGGATCCCGCGGCCGTCGAAAAGCTCACCGGCTTCTGGGCTGCGCTCGGCGCCAATGTCGAGATCATGCAGGCCGCGCATCACGATCTGGTGCTCGCGGTCACCAGCCATCTGCCGCATCTGATCGCTTATACAATCGTAGGCACGGCCGACGAGCTCGAAGACGTCACGAGGTCGGAAGTGCTGAAGTTCTCCGCGGGCGGTTTCCGCGATTTCACCCGTATCGCAGCATCAGACCCGACCATGTGGCGCGACGTGTTCCTCGCCAACAAGGACGCGGTGCTGGAAATGCTCGGCACCTTCCAGGAAGACCTGTCGAAGCTGACCCGTGCCATCCGCCGCGACGATGGCGATGCGCTGTTCGAGCACTTCACCCGCACCCGCGCGATCCGCCGCGGCATCGTGAGTATCGGTCAGGATGAAGCGGCACCGGACTTCGGGCGCAAGCATCAGGCGCTGACGAAGAAGGATTGATCGCAGGACCAACAGCCGTCATTGCGAGCGAAGCGAAGCAATCCAGCCTTACTTGCTTTGCGGCTTCTGGATTGCCGCGTCGCTTCGCTCCTCGCAATGACGTGGAGAGGCCGGCGAACCTCACGCCTAAAACAACGGCGGGATCTGCGCCACGCGCAGCGGCCCGAGGAACACCGCGCCATCGACAAATTTCAGCGGGAACGACCGCGCCGCTTTGCCTTCCAAGACAGCCGCAGTCCCGATCGAGTTGACGCCGGCGGCAAGGCCGCTGCCGGCATTCTTGCGTACGACATTACCGAGACCGGGGATCGCGCGATCCAGCGCACCGAGGATGTTGTTGACGTCTTGCGACTTCACGCCGGGCGCAATGCGGTCCAGCGCCTCCTGAGGCACGCCCATCTCCAGCAACTTGTCGATGCCGAGGGCGGCGATAGCCTTGTCCAGCCCCGCCACGGTCATCTGCAATTCGCCGTCGAGATTGCCCGCGGCGGTCAGACCGAGCGAGCCCGTCGCCAGCGAGATGATCTCGCCCTGCTGGACGCGCGACTGCACGATCTCGACGCGTCCACCTGCAGCCTGAAGCTCGCGGAAACGCTGCGGCCAGGGCTTGGGCGAGACATCCTTGAGTCCACTGAGCAATGCGCGGATATCGGCATCGAACGGTGCCGCGAGGATCGGATGAACATCGGCAATGCTGCCGCTCCTGATCTGCAGGGCCGTCTCGATCACCGGCTTGTCCGGCGTCGAATTCGCTGCCGTGCGGCCATGCAATTCGACCTGTTTGGCACGTGCGGTCGGCGCCTGCACCGAGCCGGCGAAGCGGTCGAGCGACACATCGTCGAACACGATGTCGGCGCTGTCAGGCGTACCGGGCAGACCGGTGATGCTGCTGCGCGCCGAGCCCCAATTCATTACCATCGCCGGCTGACCGCGATCGGACAGGACTGCCGGCGCGGTGAATTCGGCGACCAGGAGCCGCGGCGTATAGATCTGCGCAACCACGACGATCTCGCCGAGCTTCGCGGTGATCGGCACCTGCGTCGCATTCTGGGTGGCCGTTTGCGAGGTCAGCGAAACGCTGACACCGCTGCAGCGGACTTCGAGCCGGAACGGGAAGCCGGAGACCGAACGGTTGGCGCAATCATAGACGCGCCCAGCCGCGGCCTCTCGGGCGCGCCAGATATCGACGTTTTCGTCGACCTTGGACGCGGCATAGAACCAGAAGCCGCTCCACGCCGCCGCAAGGACGACGATGATGACGGGCAGGATGAAAATCGGCCAGAGGCGGCGCTGGGTGGGCTGTGCATATTCGGACATGGCGGGACGTAGATCGCATGATTTTGTCAAATCGGCGATCCCTTTCATGGGGTTATCCTGTCGTCGCAGGGCCACATTGCAGGAAATCAAGATCGCCCGGGCCCAAGGTTTCTGCTAGGTCGGCATCATGACCGCGAAAATCACCGCCCAGCCCGATTCCGACAGCGATCTCTGGGTGTTCGGCTATGGCTCGCTGATGTGGCGGCCGGGCTTCGAGTTCATCGAACAGGTCCCGGCCAGGCTGATCGGCGAACATCGGGCGCTCTGCGTCTATTCCTTTGACCATCGCGGCACGCCGGAAAAGCCCGGCCTCGTGCTCGGCCTGGATCGCGGCGGCGCCTGCCGTGGCATTGCCTTTCGCGTGGCGGCCAAGCTGCGCCATGACACCATCGCCTATCTCAGGGAGCGCGAGCAGACCACCCATGTCTATCGCGAGGTGATGCGCTCCGTCTGGCTCGATGACGTCGAGCGTACCCGCGTCAGCGCGCTGGCCTATGTGGTCGACCGCGGCCATGTGCAGTACGCGGGGCGACTAAGCCTCAGCGAACAATTGCACTTCGTGCGACAGGGCCACGGGCGTTCCGGACTCAACCGCGATTACGTGCTCTCGACCGTGAAGGCCATTGAGGCCGAAGGTTTTCGCGACGCGCAGCTCCATCAGCTCGCGGCGATGCTGCACGAGTGACCAAGCGCTAGCTCTCTTTCACCGCCACATTCGGCACGCGCCCGAAGATCGTCGCCTGCTCCGTGCGCGCCTCCGCAACGATACGATCGGTGGCAGCTTCGATCGACGTGCTGATCGCCGCGATGAATTCCTTGCGTGGCAGGCCGGGCGGCAGAGGATCGAGAAACTCCACCACCAGCGTTCCGGGATAGCGCAGGAAGGTGCGGCGCGGCCAGAACAGGCCGGAATTCAGCGCCACCGGCAGACACGGCGCGCCGGATTTGGCGTAGATCTGCGCGACACCGGGTTTGTAATCCGGTGGTGCCTCGACAGGCCGACGCGTGCCTTCGGGAAAGATAATGAGCTGACGGCCGAGCTGGATTTCCTCGGTGGCGCGCTTGGCCATATCGATGAGCGAACGCGCGCCGCCATCGCGATCGACGCCGATCATCTTCGACTTCTTCAGGTACCAGCCAAAGAACGGAATCTGCCCGAGCTCGCGCTTGTAGATGAACAGCGGCCGATCGAAGAACGGCATCAGCGCGAAGGTCTCCCACATCGATTGATGTTTCGAGGCGACCACCAGTGGGCCCGCCGGAATTTTCTCGAGACCGCGATAATCGACCCTGGTGTTGCAGACGATACGCATCAGCCAGATGCTGCTGGTCGCCCACGCCTTCGCGATCGCCATGAAGGCGCGCGGCGGCATCACGAAGGTTGGAATCGCCACCAGGATCCAGAACACCAGCAGCACATAGAACAGCACGTTGTAGATCAACGAACGCACGAATATCGAAGTCATGGTGTTCCGATCAGCTCAATTGCAGTTCAATTCGCAGACGCCGTGGCCGGCCGGCGCTGCGGCGCGTCGCTCTGCTGGTCGCTGCCGGAATCCGGCATCAGATCAATGCCGATATTCGCCAGCCGCACCCGCGCTTCAGCCGCGAGATATTTGACATATTCCGATAGCAGCAACCGCAGCGTCGGGCCACTGGTCCACCACGGTTCGTCACGCCATTTGTCGCCAATCACCGAGAACGGAATCAGCTCGATATCCGGCATCTCATGTGACATTTCGACGATCGCGCGCGGCATGTGATAATTCGACGTCACCACGATCAGCGACTTGAAGCCACGCTCATGGACCCAGCGCTTGGTCTCTACCGCATTGCTGCGGGTGTTGACGGCGGAGCGATCGAGATCGACGCAGCAATCCAGCAACCGCTGGCTGTCCGGCAGTGTGCGCGAGATATTGGCCGCACCGTTGGTGGGATGCACGCCGGAGATCAGCAACCGCTTACCGAAGCCATTGGCGAGCAGTTCGAGCGCATCCGCAACGCGCGACGAACCGCCGGTCAGGACCACGATGCCGTCGGCATTCGCCGACGGCTTCAACTCGCCGCTGCGCAGTTGCGCGAGAAACGCAACGAAGCCGATGGCGCCGACCATGAAGGACAGTGCAAATGCGACCACAAGTGCCGCACGGATGACGCGCCGCCGCGGTGGCGCGGCAACGGGCATCTCCGTGGTGTTCTGGTCGTCGAGCAAGATCATCGGTCTGGCGTTTGGTCCTTTGGCAGCAATCTTAGGTATTTTTCGGCGCCTTGGCGATGCCATCGCCTGTGCCTGACGCGTTACTCGATGTCGTTCAGCGTCGAGAACAATGTGCGGCGCGACGCCCAGGCGGTAATTCCTGCTATCAACAGCGCCTGCCCTGCCACCGCGAGATAACCTGACGACCGCAGCGAGAACGTCCCCAGCAATGCAGCGAACTGATCGCCTACCGGCGTGCCGGAAAACCAGCTCGCGATCGACTCCGAAAACCCGAACATCAGCATCGCGGCACCGCCGCCAATGATACCGCCCTGCAGGCCAAGCCGCAGGAAGTGGCGGAAGAAGCGATTGGCGATATAGCGGTCGCCGGCGCCGACGAAATGCAGCACCTCGACGATCGGCCGGTTCGCCGCCATCGCGCCGCGCGTCGCAAAGGATACAGAGATAATGGTGGCGATAATAACGAGCGCAAGGATGCCAAGCCCGGCCAGCACCGTTGCCGATGTCATCGACCGCATCCGCTCCACCCAGGCGCGATGATCGTCAACGCTGGCCGAGGGCACAGCCTGCGTCACCCGCTTGCGCAAGCCGATAATGTCCAGCGCCGTCCCCGGCGTGACACGTGCAATGATGACGCGCGGCACAGGTAGCTCGTCGAGCGACAGTCCCGTGCCGAGCCACGGCTCCAGCAACTGCGCCGATTGCTCCCGGCTATAGGGCTGCACCTCGACAATCCCCGGCTGGCCGCGAATGGCATCGGTCACCGCCTGTGTGTCGCGGTCGAGATCGCGGCCGCCCTGCGGCTTCACCTGGATGGTGATTTCGCTGGCGACTTCCGATTGCCACTCCGACGCCGAGGCGCTGATCAGCAGCACTGCGCCTGTCGTGATGGAGGCGAGGAAGGTCATGATGGCGACGACGGCGACCAGCGCGCGGCCGGCGATCGAGCCGCGCGGCACGATCGGGGATGCATTGCGCGCCTTTGCCGGGACCTGCGGGCGATCGGTGCCGAGGTCCATCAGCGGGCCGTGTTCTTCGCCGATTCTACTCATAGATATGCAGCCGGCCTTGATGCAGCACCATGCGCCGCGCGTCGTATTGATCCATCAATGTAATATCGTGGGTCGCGATAATCACCGCGGTGCCGGACTTGTTGAGTTCGATGAACAGCCGCAGCAGACGCCGGCCCAGCGTCGGATCGACGTTACCCGTCGGCTCGTCCGCCAGCAGCAGCATGGGCCGTGCGATCACCGCGCGCGCAATGGCAGCGCGCTGCTTCTCGCCGCCCGACAGGATCGGCGGCAGTGCATCCATGCGATCGCCCAGACCCACCCATTTGAGGAGATCGATAACCTCGCGCCGATAGCTGGATTCCTCGCGGCCCATCACCCGGAACGGCAGCGCGACATTCTCATAGGTCGTCATGTGGTCGAGCAGACGGAAATCCTGCAGCACGATACCGATGCGCTTGCGCAGGTCGGCGATCTCGTCCTTGCCGAGCAGCGAGATATCCTGGCCGAACAGATTGACCAACCCGCGGGTCGGCCGCAGCGACAGGAACAGCAGGCGCAGTAGCGAGGTCTTGCCGGCGCCAGAGGGACCGGTCAGGAACTGGAACGAATGCGCAGGGATCTGGAAATTGAGGTCGCGCAGAATCTCCGGGCCAAGCCCGTAGCGCAAACCAACATTTTCGAACCGGACCACATTCAGCTCCGTTCGATGGGTTCAAAAAGCCTCAAAAAGACGGTCAATTGCTTGTGCGGCCGTTATGGTTTCCGATTCGTTAACGGTCGTCTTGTAGCCTGCCGGCCATGTCATCGGCTATCGGCTCCATGCATATCGTTTGCCCCAATTGCACGACGTCCTACGCCGTGAACCCGGCCACGTTCGGCGATGCCGGACGGACGGTGCGCTGCGCCCGCTGCAAGGAAGTCTGGCTGGCGCGCCCAGAGGATCTCTCCCGCGCCGAAGCCCGTATTCCCGCCATGGCGGCGAAGGCCAGCGAGCCCGATCCGAACGAGGATATGAGCGCCTGGGGCGTGACCGAGGACGACGACGCCTCGGCACCGAACGTTCCGGTGGTGGAAAGCCCGTCGATTTCCGCTGACTGGCCGACCGACGCCAATGATCGCACCGAAACCGCCGACTGGGCCACGCTGGCGCAACACGACGCGGTGGCCGCGATGCGGGCCACCCCGCCATCGCGCTTCGCAGCGCTGCGCCGTTTCGTGCCGTCGCTGCCGCGCCTGTTCGTCATGCCGAAGCACAGTCTGCCGATCGCGACCGCTACCATGGCGTCGCTGTTGCTCGCACTGGTGATCTGGCGCGTCGACCTGGTCAAGCTGATGCCGCAGACCGCGACTTTCTACCAGGCGGTCGGCCTCGACGTGAATGTGCGCGGCCTTGCCTTCAAGGACGTCAAGGTCACCACCGAGACCGTCGATGACAAGTCGGTCTTGCTCATCGAAGGCCTGATCGTGTCAGAGACCCGCATCCCCACCGCATTGCCGCGCCTGCGTTTCGTGGTACGCGACGAGAAGGGGACTGAAATATATGGCTGGAACGCCGTGCTCGAGCAGCCCGGCCTCAATCCCGGCGACAAGACATGGTTTCGATCGCGGCTGGCCTCGCCGCCGGCCGAGGGCCGCAGTATCGATGTGCGTTTCTTCACCAAGCGCGACGTCGCCGGCGCGTAAGTCCAAGGAGTTGTCGTGGCGCGTATCCTGATTGCTGATGACGAAGAATCGATGCGGCTGCTGGTCGGCCGCGCCATCGCCATGGATGGCCACGAGATCGTCACGGCCGAAGACGGCGCCGAGGCGCTGGAGATCCTTACCGAGCAGGGCGGCGCATTCGACCTGCTGCTGACCGACATCAAGATGCCTGTCATGGACGGCATTGCGCTGGCGCTGGCCGTCGCGCGCGATTTTCCCGAACTGACAATCCTGCTGATGACCGGTTACGCCGACCAGCGCGAACGCGCGACGGGCCTGAATGCCATTGTGCACGATGTGGTGACGAAGCCGTTTTCCGTGGCGGATATCCGCACGGCCGTGGCGGACGCGCTGGCGGTGAAGAACAAGGGATAGAGGGCTCTTTCTTATCCCTCCCCCAAGCGGCGGAGCCGCGCAGCGGGGAGGGTGGCTGGCCGAAGGCCAGACGGGTGGGGTCTCGCCCCGCGTGACAGCGCTGCTTGTGGCACCCCCACCCCGGCCTATCGGCCGACCCTCCCCGCAAGGGGGAGGGATATTGCTGAGGTCGGCGCTTCCTAACTCCGCCCTCAATAATCCTTCAGCAGCCGCTCGATATAATCCAGCTCAAGCTGCGGCCGCGTCGTGTCGCCGAGGCGACGACGCAGCTCTTCCAGGATTCTCCGCACGCGCTGCACGTCGATCTCGCCGGGAATCTTCACCGTGAGGTCGTCGCCAAGTTCGCGGCCACGCAGCGGACGCCCGAGCGGATCGCTTTGCCGGCCACCGCTCTGCTGGCGGCCGGGATTGTTGCCGGGGCCGTCGTTCTGGCCTTCGCCCTCGCCCTGCTGCATGGCCTGCGCGAGCTTCTGTGCACCCTTGCGGAGCGCATCGAGTGCCTTGCCCTGCGAACCCACAGCGCCATCGGCATTGCCCTCGCCGAGCTGGCCGCCGGCATCGCCCATGGCGCTGTCGGCATCACCGAGACCATCACCGTCGCCGTCACCATCGGCGTCCGCCTGATCGTCGCCGCCTTGACCTTGGCCCTGCCCTTGCTGGCCCTGCTGTCCTTTTTGCCCCTGCTGTCCTTTTTGGCCCTTCTGACCCTGACCCATACCCTGCTTGGCGAGTTGGTCCTGCAGCTGCTTGAGGCGGTCGCGCAGATTCTGCTGATCCTGCTGCAGATCGCCCATACCCTGCTCGCCCTGCTTGCCGCGGCGGCGCTCGTTGCGCTGGTCCTGGCCTTGCTTGAAGGTCTTGTCGCGAAGCTGCTGCTGCTTGCGGATCATGTCCCCAAGCTCGTTCATCGCCTGATCCATCTCGCTGTCACCGGACTGGCCGGGCTGCGCCATCTGCAGGTTTTCCAGCATCTGCTGCATCTGTTCGAGCAACTGCTTGGCGGCATCCTTGTCGCCGGAGCGCGACAGCCGCTCCATGCGCTCGATCATGTTGTTGAGGTCCTGCTGCCGCATGACCTTGGTGTTCTTGTCGAGCGGACGCGCCAGCTGCTGCGGATTCTGCTTCATCTGCTCGGCGAGCTGCTTCAGAAAGTTATCCAGCGCCGCACGCAGGTTCTCGGTGAGCTTCTTGATCTCCTCGTCGCTGGCGCCGCGCTCCAGCGCCTGCTTCAGCGCGTCCTGTGCCGCCTTCAGCGCCTTGTCGACATCGGTGATGTCGCCGTCCTCGATGGTGACGGCGAGCGCCCACAGGCTGGCGACGACTTCTTTCAGAGCCGCGTCGGTGCGGGCGCGTTCGATCTGGGTGGCAACACTGCGCAGCCCGAGATACTGACCGGCTTCCGGCGTGAAAGCTTCCGGCGCGATCATCAGGGCCTGCAGCGCGAAGGAGACCTGGCCGCGCTGATTGGCGTCGAGTGCCAGGATACGGCGCTGTTCGATCAGCGCGCGTGGCAGCGGCTTGGTGAACAGCCGTTCCGGCAGTCGCATGCTGAACGGCTCGCTCTTGCCCTCGTTGCCCGACTCATCCTTCGCGGTCAGCGTCAGAGTGACATCAGCGCCGGCATAGGGATCCTCGCTGAGATCCTTGACGGTCTGGCCGACACCGTTGCGCGTGCGCGCATTTGGCAGCACCAGCGCAAATGACGGCGCATCGAACAGCGGCCGCGGCTTGGCGGCTTCCTTGATGCCATCCTTGGTCTCGGCGGGACGCGCCGCGAATTGCGCATGGGCTTCGGTAACGCCGTAGTCGTCCTCGAGCTTGTAGGACATCTGCAGCGAACCGCGCGCCTGACGCTCCGGGTCCTTGGCGAGCGCGATGGTCGGCGGACGATCACCCGTTGCCGTGAACTTCCACTGCGGCTGGCCGGACGGCGCACGGACATGTGCCGTCCCGTCAGACGTGATGGTGAAATGCTTTTCGTTGGTGCCCTTCGGGGCTTCCGCCGTCGGCGCCACGTCAGCGACGCCGCCGGTGAGAACGACATCAAGCGCACCACCGCTGGAGCGCACGATCAGCGTCGAGCCCGACGGCACCGGCAATGCAGCGGCATCGGCCGTGGACGCATCCTTATTGGCGGCAGACAGGATGATCGGCGGCTTGCCGGTGTAAGGCGGCGGCGTGATCCAGGCATCGACGCGCACATTCGCCGGCGCCAGCACGCCGTTCCAGTCGAACGCCGCCATGATCCGCGCACCGCGCTCACCGCTGGCGGCAAACCAGGTGGCGAACAACAGCACGACCACGATGGCGCGCAGCGCCCAGGGGTCATGGATCGCGAGGCGCGGCGATGGCAGGCCAGCGCGGATTTTCTTGAGCGAGGCCAGCGTACGCTCGCGCTGAACCAGCCACAGCGCCCGCGCCATCGGGTCCTGCGACGACAGCGTGTCGGTCAGCGCCGTTGCGGGGCGATGTGCAATGCCGGTACCGCGATCGAGGCGCGACAAGCCCTCTTCACGCGACGGCCAGCGAAACTTGACGAGAGGAACGAGCGTCGCCAGCGCGGCGATGACGAACAACGCCAGACCGATGGCGCGCGCAGTGAAAGGAAGCGTCAGCCACAGACCGGCCCAGGACGCCGCCAGAAACAACCCGACGACACTGAGCAGCCGGGCCAGATGCGGCCACCCCCGCTCCCAGCCAATCGCCAGCCGGGCGCGCTGCAGCGCCTGCGCGAGCTGAAGCTGTGCCGCCGCCTGACGATCGGCATGTACGTCGCGTTGGGGGTCTGGTCGGTCGGGGGGCGCAGCGCTCAACGACGATCTCCGATGTTACCGCACGACACACTAGCACGGCGGCGGCAATGAGGCATGGCACGGGGGCCATCCGTGCACATGCAAAGCCTGAGCCTAAGTCGATTCGGAGCGATTGGGGTCACGAAGCCGTGAGGGGGCTTTGTAAGAAAACGCCGGCCGTGCGTTCCCTCGCCCCGCTCTTGCGGGGAGAGGGTGGGGTGAGGGGCTCTTCGAGATCCGCCTACCTGCGCTTGAGCTTGAAGAGAGCCCCGTGCCCCGCCCCTCACCCGCCGCGAAGGAGCGGCGACCTCTCCCCGCGCAGAGCGGGGAGAGGTAAAATCACCGCCTCACAGCCAAGGCGCGGCCTTGTCCATGGCGATGAGCTCCTCGACCTCGATCCGCGGGCGGACCACCGCATACTGATCGTCCTTCACCAGCACTTCCGGGACCAGCGCGCGGGTGTTGTAGGTTCCCGCCTGCACGGCGCCATAGGCACCGGCGGTCATGATCGCGAGCAAATCGCCGGACTTCAGCTCCGGCAGCTTGCGGTCCAGCGCCAGATAATCACCGGTTTCACAGACCGGGCCGACCACATCAACGGCCGCGAGCTTCGCACCGGGTGCGGGCGCCGCCACCGGCAGGATCTCATGATAGGCCTCATACAGAGTCGGCCGGATCAGATCGTTCATGGCCGCATCGATGATGACGAAGGTCTTGCCGTCGCCATGCTTCACATGGATGACGCGCGCAACGAGGATGCCGGCATTGCCGACAATCATCCGGCCAGGCTCGAACATCAGCGTGCAGCCGAGATTATGCGTCACGCGCTTGACCATGGCCGCATAGGCCAGCGGCTCCGGCGGCGCGGCGCGGTCTTCGTAATAGGGAATGCCGAGACCGCCGCCGAAATCGACATGCGAAATCGTGTGGCCGTCGTTGCGCAGCACGGTGACGAAATCGGCCAGGATGCGAAATGCCTGCTCCATCGGGGCGAGATCGGTGATCTGGCTGCCGATATGCATGTCGACGCCGGTCACCTCAATGCCCGGCAGCTTCGCGGCACGGGCATAGACCTCGCGTGCCTTGCTGATGGGAATGCCGAACTTGTTTTCGGACTTGCCGGTGGAGATCTTGGCATGCGTGCCGGAATCGACATCGGGATTCACGCGGATCGAGATCCGCGCTGTACGGCCGGTCTCGCTGGCGATCTCCGACAGCAATGCGAGCTCGGGCTCCGACTCGATATTGAGGCAGAGAATGTCCTCGTCGAGCGCCAACCGCAGCTCGTCCGCGGTCTTGCCTACGCCGGAAAACACGATCTTCTTCGGCGGGATGCCGGCGGCCAGCGCGCGCTTCAACTCACCACCGGAGACCACGTCGGCGCCAGCGCCAAGCTTCGCCAGCGTGCGCAGCACCGACTGGTTGGAATTCGCCTTCATGGCGTAGCAGACCAGCGCCTTGGTATCGGCAAAGGCCTCGGTAAAGACGCGGTAGTGCCGCTCCAGCGTTGCGGTCGAATAGCAATAGAACGGCGTGCCGACGGCGTCCGCCATTTCGGCAATATCAACGCCTTCGGCGTGCAGCACGCCGTTGCGATAGTCGAAATGGCGCATGGCGAGTTAGTCCAGGATCGGATCGAGCAGGAACGGTTTCTTGCGACCACGGGTCGCCGCCGGCGGGCCCTCATCGACACCGTTCGAGGGCGCGAACACGTCCCTGCCCTTATTGGCAGCCGACTGTGCATCGGGATCGGCCGCCGGAGCGCCGGTGCCCATCGGCTGCGCGGACGCCTGTGGCGGCAGATCGAGGCCGCCTTTACGGCCGCAGCCAGCCAGCGCCAAAGCAGAAACGGTCAGAACGAGAATGGCCCATCGCGCGGACGCAGGGCGGGTCGGACGAGTCACAGCTAAATCCCCAAATGCGGGCGCACCATACAAAGATTGCCGCGCTCTGGCGAGACCCCGAAATCCATTGAATTTTCGCACGCCAAGCCCGATCAGCCCAATTTCCGCTCTTTTTCCAGTCGCTTGAGCCAGGCCTTCGCCTGCGACGTCACATTCTTCGGCGCCGTGCCGCCATAGCTGACCCGGCTCTTCACCGACGATTCCACCGACAGCACCTTCATCACTTCTGCCGTGATCTTCGGTTCCACCGCCTGCATCTCCTTCAGGTCGAGCTCGTGCAACGCCACGCCCTTCTTGGTGGCGATGCCGACGATCCGGCCGGTGACGTGATGCGCCTCGCGGAACGGCATTTTCAGCGTCCGTACCAGCCAGTCCGCCAGATCGGTGGCGGTGGCATAGCCCTCGCCGGCAGCAAGCTTCATGCGCTCCTCATTGGGCACGAGATCGCGGACCATGCCGGCAATCGCGCGGATCGCCAGCGATAGCGCCGAATAGGCTTCCATCGCGCCCGCTTTGTCCTCCTGCATGTCCTTCTGATAGGCCAGCGGCAGGCCCTTCATGACAATCAACAATCCGGTGAGCGATCCGATCACGCGACCGGTCTTCGCGCGGACCAGTTCGGCGGCATCCGGATTACGCTTCTGCGGCATGATCGAGGAGCCGGTGGTGAACTTGTCCGAAAGCCTGACGAGACCAACCAGCGGCGAGGTCCAGATCACGATCTCCTCGGCGAAGCGCGACAGATGCACGGCCGCGATCGAAGCCGCCGACAGCGTCTCGAGTACGAAATCGCGGTCCGACACCGCATCGAGCGAATTCGCCATCGGGCGATCGAAGCCCAGCGCCTTGGCTGTGGCATGGCGATCGATCGGGAATGAGGTGCCGGCCAGCGCGGCGGCGCCGAGTGGGCTTTCATTGAGGCGCTTGCGCGCATCGGCGAAACGGCCGCGATCGCGCGACACCATTTCCACATAAGCCAGCAGATGATGACCGAAGGTCACCGGCTGCGCAGTCTGCAAATGGGTGAAGCCGGGCATCACCGTGTCGGCATGCTCCAGCGCACGATCGACCAGTGCCCGCTGCAACGACACAAAGGCCGCATCGATCTCGTCGATGGTATCGCGCACGAACAGCCGGAAGTCGGTCGCAACCTGGTCGTTGCGCGAACGCGCCGTGTGCAGACGGCCGGAGGCCGGGCCGATCAGCTCGCCGAGCCGGCTCTCCACATTCATGTGAATGTCTTCGAGCGCCCGCTTGAATGTGAACGCCCCCTTGGTGATCTCTGACAGGATCGTGTCTAGACCGCCTGCGATATTTTTCGCATCTTTCGCGGTGATAATCCCTTGCTTGGCAAGCATCGCAGCATGGGCCTTGGACGCGGTAATGTCCTGGGCATAGAGGTGGCGATCGACGTCGATGGAGACATTGATTTCCTCCATGATGGCGTCGGGGCTTTCATCGAACAGCCCGCCCCACATCTTGTTGCTCACATTGGAGCCCTTACCGTCATTGCTGGACTTGCCGTTGCCCTTGCGCGAAGCCATGAATTGTCACTCATCTTTAACCGCAGCCGACGGATCGTCCGTCGCCAACCGTTGCATAGCCCTAACTGAGACCGAATGACAAACCCTATGCCCGACCAGCCTGCCCCCCGTCCGGCCAAACGCCGCCTGATCGTGCTTGGCGCGGTGCTCGTGGGCGCCGTGATCGGCTTTGCCGCGGTATCCAATATGGATCGGCTGCGGCAGCAGGCTGCGCCGGGCGATCCGACCTGCGCGCCGGCCATCGCACTGTCGAAGAAGATCGAGCCGCTGGCACGCGGCGAAGTCGCCGGCCTGACCATGGCCAGGACGCCGCTGAAACTGCCAGACCTCGCTTTCAGGGATGCCGATGGCCAGGAGAAGAAGCTGTCCGACTGGCGCGGCCGGACGGTGCTGGTGAACCTGTGGGCCACCTGGTGCGTGCCCTGCCGCAAGGAAATGCCGGCCCTGAATAACCTCGAGACCAAGCTCGGCGGCCCGGATTTCCAGGTCGTGGCAATCAATATCGACACCCGCGACGCCGAGAAGCCGAAGGCTTTCCTGAAAGACGGCGGCCTCAACCGGCTGGATTATTTCACCGACACCTCAGCCAAGGTGTTCCAGGACCTCAAGGGCATCGGCCGTGCACTGGGTATGCCGACCTCGGTGCTGATCGACGGCAAGGGCTGCGAGATCGCGACCATCGCCGGCCCCGCCGAATGGGACAGCGAAGATGCCATCAAGCTGCTGAAAGCGGCGGTGAAGCCCGCCGCGGCCAGTTTCTGAAGACCACGGCACAGACAACTGCGACATACGGCCGCCTGCGCGGATCGCAAAATTCTCCAGAATGCTGTCGGATGAACGCAACTGCGTTCGTCTTGAAAACAACCGGGCCACGCGCGCCCGGCGCCGACGCATGACAGCAGGGAGAAACGACCAATGGCCTATATCGACGGATTCCTCGTTCCGGTGCCGAAGAAGAAGCTGAAAGCCTATGCCGCCATCGCGCGCAAGGCCGGCAAAATCTGGCGCGAATACGGCGCACTCGACTATCAGGAATGTGTCGCCGATGACGTCAGCGTCGGCAAATGGACATCGTTCCCGCGCAGCGTGAAACTGAAACCCGACGAGACCGTTGTGTTTTCCTATATCATCTACAAGACGCGCAAAGATCGCGACCGCATCAACGCCAAAGTGATGAAGGATCCGCGCCTCGCCGAGATGATGGATCCGAAGGCGATGCCGTTCGATGCCAAGCGCATGATCTATGGTGGCTTCAAGACGCTGGTTTCAGTCTGACGCAACAACGGAGGACGCCATGACGCCGCACGGCCATTTCAACTGGAATGAATTCGTGACGCGCGATCCCGAGCGCGCGAAAGCCTTCTATCAGGAGACCATCGGCTGGACCTATCAGGCCAAGAAGCTGGCGGGCGGCGGCATCTACTGGATCGCCATGATGGATAATGTGCCGGTCGGCGGCATCTTCCACGCGGAAGGCCCGGGCTACGAGAATGTACCCGATGGCTGGATGCCGTATCTCGCGGTCGACGATGTCGATGCGCGTGTGAAGAAAGCCGTCGCGGCCGGCGCGACGCTGATGCGGCCGGTATTCGACATTCCCGATGTCGGCCGGCTCGCAATCCTGCTGCAGCCCGGCGGTGCCGGGATCGGCTGGATCACACCGGTCGCGTAAGAGAAGCCGGGAGGCAGCAGGCTGCTGCCTCCCTTCGCGCTTCAGGCCGGCACTTCGCCGCCGCTGCGCGACAGCAATACGAGCAGCGCGCCCGCCAGTGTCGCCGCTGCGAGATAACCAACGGCACCGAACGGACCGAAACCGTCGACCAGAATGCCGCCAACGACTGCGCCAACCGTGATCGCGACCTGGAAAGCCGACACGAGCAGGCCGCCCGCAGATTCAGCTTCGTCCGATGCGACCCGCACCATCCATGTCTGGAAGCCAACCGGCAGCACGCCGAACGCAAAACCCCAGAGGCCAACTGCGATGCCCGCGACAAGGCCCGAAGCGCCAAAGACAAACAGCACCAGCGCGAGCACGGCGATCGCCGCAGATCCCGTGACGATCGCAAGTTTCGCACTACGGGCGACAAGCACCCCGCCCGCGAAATTGCCGAAGAAACCGCCAACGCCATAAGCCAGCAGGACGAGCGAGATCGCAGTGACCGGAAGCTGCGGCACTTGTTCGAGGAAATGCCGGACGTAAGTGAATCCCGCGAAGTGGCCCGAGATACTGACGGCGATTGCGATCATCACAAGCCGGACACTGGGCCGACGCATCAGCACGAACAGCGTGCGCACATCCGGTGATGTGAGCGGCGGCAAGCGCGGCAGCGTCAGCATCTGAAAGACGAGCACGACAGCGCCGACAGCGGCCGCCAGCAAAAACACGTTCCGCCAACCCCAGAGATCGCCAAGATATGCACCGATCGGCGCGGCGCTGACGGTGGCGATCGAAACACCGCTGAAAATCAGCGAGATCGCGCGCGGCAGCGCCTCCGCCGGAACAAGCCGCATCGCTGTGGCAGTTGCCATTGCCCAAAAACCGCTGAGGCTGATGCCGAGCAGCACGCGGGCAAGCAACAGGATCGGCAGGTTGCTTGCGGTAGCTGACAGCAGATTGGACACGATCAGCAGCACTGTGAGCGACCACAGGACGACGCGACGATCCATGGCGCGTGTCACAATGGCCGTCGCAAGTCCGGCGATGATCCCGACAAGGGAGGTCGCCGTCACCACCTGCCCGGCAGCGCCAACCGAGACCCCGAGATCCGTGGCGATCGGCGTGAGCAGACTGGCGGGCAGGAATTCAGCCGTGACCTGGCTGAACGCGCCAAGCATCAAGGAGACAACAGCCGCCCAGGCCGCGTTCGTCCGCTCATTGGTTATTGGAGAAACATCGGCATCAAGTGCAGCAGTGGCGGAATCAGTCATGGCAGTCTCCAGCAGGGACCCCGGAGATGGAGGTGACCTCCTGGAGTTTCCATGCTAGAAAACCCTCAATGCTTGATCATTCGTCCACAACTGTCGCCACTCACCCCCTGACTGAAATGCTCCGGGGCTTGAAGATTGAGGGCGTCGATTACGTCCGCTGCCGCATGACCGAGCCATGGGGGCTGGTATTCCCGGCACGGCCGAAGGCGCAATTCCACTTCGTCGCCGAACGCGGCTGCTGGCTGCGAACTCTTGATAACGCGTGGGTCCGCCTTGAACCAGGTGATGCGGTCCTGCTGCCGCGCGGCGCGGAACATGCGCTGGCGAGTTCACCCGATGCCTTCCCGGCACCGGTCGAGAATTGCCAGTTCGAGCCGGTTTGCTGCGGCATCCTCGACACCTGCAGCGGCGGCAACAGGAATGGCGAAGAGACCGTGCTGTTCGGTGCCGGCATGACCTTCAACCTCGACAGCCAGCATCCGTTACTTCTGATGATGCCTGAGCTGATGCAGATGCACGAACTTGCCACCGACGAGCCCGCCATCCCGCATCTGCTTGAGGCCATGACGTCCGAACTAGCGCTGGATCGCGTCGGTGCCGGCGGCATGCTGACGCGGCTGGCCGATGTCGTCGCCGCGGCACTGATCCGCAACTGGGTAGAGAAGGGCTGCGGCTCTGACGGTTGGGTCGCAGCCGCGCGCGACCCCGGTATCGGGCGAGTTCTCGCCGCGATCCACCGCGATCCGACCAGGGACTGGACCGTCGAGGCGCTGGCGAACGTCATGCATGCATCACGTTCGGCGTTCGCATTGCGCTTCGCCAATGTCGTCGGCCAGACACCGGCCCGTTACGTCGCGCAATTGCGGATGCAGGAAGCAAAGCAGTGGCTCGTACGCGACCGCCTGAAGATCGCGGTCGTCGCACGTCGGCTTGGCTATGAATCGGAAGCAGCGTTCAGCCGCGCCTTCAAGCGCATCATCGGCGCGCCACCGAGCCATTTTCGCGCGACACTGACTGCTGCCTCCAGCGGCGAACAGCCAGGTTCGACAGCGCCCTAAGCGGCGATATCGAGATTGCCGCCGACGCCTGCGCCGAGATTGGCCTGCGATGCCTGCTGCGCGCCGCCTAGCAGTGTCAACACGGTGTTCTTTTCCATGTCGGCATTCGACTTCATGATCGAGGTGGCGATCTGCGACTGCGTTCCCGCCGCCTTCATGGCAAGCGCGCTGGCGACCAAGGCCATATCCATAGAGATACTCCGTAACGTCGTACCGCCGGTATAGCGATGCGGGGTTAACGAATGTTGACCTCGTGCAACAATCAGCCAGCATTCGCCCGAAATGCTGCGCCCAGCGTGCGCAGCGCGCCGCGCGCCCTCGCATCAGTGAGGCTGGAATGCAGCATCGTCTCGGCATCCTGCAATTTCGGCAGACCGAGGCGCGGGCCAAGATCGATGCTGCCGGCGGGAGCAACACGGCGGACCAGCGCACCAACGGCGAGACCGGCGGAGATCGCCGCGCCGATAGTGGCAACACCGCCGCCAACGAAGGCTTCGGTCCACGGAATACCAGCCCCATCGAGCGCCGCAATCGCCGCCGAACGGACCGTACATGGCGCGGACTGCGCCGCGAGTCGCAGCGGCTCACCGGGCGCGTGCCGAAAATCCAGCGTGCCCATCCAGCCAAATGGTTCTTCCATCAAGACCTCGCCGTCACCACGTCGCCTGTCGATCCGCAACACGATCGCCGCATCGAGATCGCCAGCATCATAGGCCGACAGCAGGACCCGCGATGACTCGATCCGCAATTCGATCACCAGCGACGGATCGGTCGCGCTCATGCGTTTCAATACGTCGGCAAGATCGGCGCCGACGAGATGATGGCTGATCCCCACCACGAGACGCCGCCGCTCCGCAGCGAATGAGCCAATGGCCGACTGATGCGCCGCGACGAGATTTCGCGCGGAGGCCAGAAAAGCCGCCCCCTCCGCCGACAGGCGCACCAACCGCGGCGTTCGCTCCAGCAGGCGCTTGCCCAGCCCGCTTTCCAGCCGCTTGATCTTCAGGCTGATCGCCGACTGCGTGCTTCCCATCGCCTCGGCGGCGCGGGTGAAGCTGGTGAGATCGGCCACCAGCACGAAGGCCTGCACGGCCTCGATATCGAGCGCTTTCATCGACCAATCATTTCAATATGACATCATTGAAATATTATTTCATACGATTTTCCAATGATCAATATGGGATTAGGTTTGCTGCAT
This sequence comes from Tardiphaga robiniae, assembly GCF_013359755.1. Taxonomy (GTDB): domain Bacteria; phylum Pseudomonadota; class Alphaproteobacteria; order Rhizobiales; family Xanthobacteraceae; genus Tardiphaga; species Tardiphaga robiniae. The sequence goes on from NZ_JABMCJ010000069.1 coordinate 31,432, forward strand.
CGGATTTGAACGACAGGAGACCACCATGCCGCTGGTTCGCATTTCACTGAAGAAGGGCAAGCCCGCCGCCTATCGGGAGACAATCGCCGAAGGCGTCTATCAGGCGCTGCGCGAGACCTTCAACGTCCCGGAGGGCGACCGGTTCGTCACCATCTCGGAGCACGAGGATGGCACTTTCATCTATGATCCGAATTATCTCGGCATTCGCCGGACCGATGATCTGGTCATCATCCAGTTGACGGTGAGTAACACTCGTCCGCGTGAGCAGAAGCAGGCGCTCTACAAACGGATCGTCGAGAAGTTGACTGACAGACCGGGCCTGCGGCCCGAAGACGTCTTCATCAACCTCGTCGAAGTGCTGCCCGAGAACTGGTCGTTCGGCAACGGCGTGGCGCAGTACGTGACATGATTACGCAGCGCGAGACATTGATGGCGCATCTGTGCGGAGTCGGCATGGGCATGGCGATGATCGTCGGGATGCTGCCGGCGGTGACGAAGCTGATGCGGATGTTGATTTAACTTGGTCGCGAGGCCAACCACACACACCGTCGTCATCCGCGGGCTTGACCCGCGGATCCATCCTTCTTCCTTGCATGCGTAAAGGTGGATTGCCGGGTCAAGCCAGTCAATGACAGCGTTCTATCTTAAAAAAGACGAGCGCTTCGTCTTAGCGCGTCGGGATCGGCTTCTCGCCGCGATAGTCGTAGAAACCGCGCTGGGTCTTGCGACCGAGCCAGCCGGCTTCGACATATTTCACCAGCAGCGGGCACGGCCGATACTTGGAGTCGGCAAGGCCTTCATGCAGCACCTGCATGATCGACAGACACGTATCGAGGCCGATGAAATCGGCGAGTTCGAGCGGCCCCATCGGGTGATGCGCACCGAGCTTCATCGCCGCATCGATGGCTTCGACATTGCCGACGCCTTCATACAGCGTGTAGATCGCCTCGTTGATCATCGGCAAAAGAATACGATTGACGATGAAGGCCGGGAAATCTTCCGAGACGGCGATCTGCTTGCCGAGCCTCGTGACGAAGTCCTTGGACGCGTCGAAGGTCGCGTCATCGGTGGCAATGCCGCGGATCAGTTCGACCAGCTCCATCAACGGCACCGGATTCATGAAGTGAATGCCGATGAACTTCTCGGGACGGTCGGTCGACGCGGCGAGGCGCGTGATCGAGATCGACGATGTGTTGGAGGCGATGATTGCCTCCGGCTTCAACACGGCGCAGAGATCGTGGAAGATCTTGCGCTTGATCTCTTCCTTCTCGACGGCGGATTCGATCACGAGATCGCAATCGGCAAGGCCGTCCATCGTGTCCGACGAGGTGATGCGATCCAGCGCGGCCTTGCGTGCATCCTCGGTGATGACCTTCTTCGACACCTGACGCGACAGGTTGCCGTTGATCGTCGCCATGGCAGACTTCAGGCGGTCGGCAGAGACATCGTTCAGCACAACTTCGAGGCCGCCCAATGCAGCCACATGCGCAATGCCATTGCCCATCTGGCCCGAGCCGATCACGCCGACTTTCTTGATCATAACCGCCATCTTGCTTGTCATCTCTGGGAACACGCCGCCCGCGCATGCCGCGTTCGGAAAGCTATCTTTACATAAAATATCGGCCGGAGTCAGTCACTCCGGCCGATGTCGTTAATTGAGGCGCAAAGCCCTAATTCAGCAAGGCCTTATTTGCCAAATCCTTGCCTGCCGGGCCTCTACTTGCCGAGTGCTTCGGTCAGCTCCGGCACGGCCTGGTAGAGGTCGGCGACCAGGCCATAATCGGCGACCTGGAAGATCGGCGCGTCTTCGTCCTTGTTGATCGCGACGATCACCTTGGAGTCCTTCATACCGGCGAGATGCTGGATCGCGCCGGAAATGCCGATGGCGATATACAGCTCCGGAGCCACGACCTTGCCGGTCTGGCCGACCTGCCAGTCGTTCGGGGCATAACCGGCATCCACCGCGGCGCGCGAGGCGCCGACACCGGCGCCGAGCTTGTCGGCGAGCGGCTCGATGTATTTGGCAAAGTTCTCGCGGCTCTGCATGGCACGGCCACCGGACACGATGATCTTCGCCGAGGTCAGTTCCGGACGATCGCTCTTGGCCATGTCCTCGCCGACGAAGGTCGACAAACCCGGATTCTCGGCCGTCTTGGCGTCTTCCACCGCCGCGCTGCCGCCTTCACCGGCTGCACCGAAGGTCGAGGTACGCACCGTAATGACCTTCTTGGCATCCTTGGACTTCACGGTCTGGATCGCGTTACCGGCATAGATCGGACGCTCATAGGTGTCGGGTGCGATGACCTTGGTGATTTCCGACACCTGCATCACGTCGAGCAGAGCGGCGACGCGCGGCATCACATTCTTCGAGCGCGTGGTCGCAGCGGCGATCAGCACGTCATAGGCGGGCGCCAGCGACACGATCAGCGCGGCCAGCGGCTCGGCGAGATCGTGGGCATAGGAGGCGTCGTCGGCGAGCAGCACCTTGGTGACGCCCTGCAGCTTGGCGGCAGCTTCCGCGGCCGGCTTCGCATTCTGGCCGGCAACGAGGATGTGCACCTCGCCGCCGATTTGGGTGGCAGCGGTGAGCGCCTTGTTGGTGGAGTCCTTCAGGGTGGCGTTGTCGTGATCGGCAAGCAGCAATGTCGGCATTAGAGCACCCCGGCTTCAGTCTTGAGTTTCGATACCAGTTCGGCGACGTCCTTGACCTTGACGCCGGCCTTGCGGCCGCCCGGTTCGCTGGTCTTGATGATCTCGAGACGCGGAGAGATATCGACGCCGTAACCATCGGCGGTCTTCTCGTCGATCGGCTTCTTCTTCGCCTTCATGATGTTCGGCAGCGATGCGTAGCGCGGCTCGTTCAGACGAAGATCGGTGGTAACGATCGCCGGTCCCTTGAGCTTGACGGTCTGCAGACCGCCATCGACTTCACGGGTCACGGTGACCTCGTCGCCTTCGACAGCCAGCTTGTTGGCGAAGGTCGCCTGCGGCCAGCCGAGCAGCGCGGCCAGCATCTGGCCGGTCTGGTTGGCGTCGTCGTCGATCGCCTGCTTGCCGAGGATCACCAGGCCGGGCTTTTCCTCATCGGCGACAGCCTTGAGGATCTTCGCCACGGCGAGCGGCTCGACGGTGCCTTCAACCTTGACGAGGATGCCACGGTCCGCGCCCATCGCGAGGCCGGTGCGGAGGGTTTCGGACGCCTGTGCGGGACCGATCGAGACCACGACCACCTCGGTTGCCTTGCCGGCCTCTTTCAGGCGCAGGGCTTCCTCGACAGCGATTTCGTCGAACGGATTCATCGACATCTTGACGTTGGACAGTTCGACGCCCGATCCGTCGCTCTTGACGCGAACCTTGACGTTGTAATCGACCACCCGTTTGACCGCGACCAGAACCTTCATCGATCCTCTTTCGTGTGAGTTTTATTGTTTCAGAGCTTGCTCGGAAGCTTGGGCGCGGAACCTAAAGCCCCTGCCACACGGGGTCAACGCGCCAGACCCTAAAATCGAATGTCTCTAGGCCAGCCGATTTAGCCGAAATTACCGGTTCTGGCCGGGCACCCAGAGCACATCGCCGGCACCATTGTCGTTCTGCGAGCGGCTGGCGACGAACAGGAAGTCCGACAGCCGGTTCATATACTGGATACCAGCATCCGAGACCGGCTCATCGGGCTGAGCGGCGAGTTCCACTATGATCCGTTCCGCACGGCGGCAGATCGTCCGGGCGACGTGAAGGTGAGCGGCGGCAGGAGTTCCGCCAGGCAAAACAAACGAGGTCAGATCGGCCAGCGGCGCGTTGAGCATGTCAATATCGTTCTCCAACCGCTCGACCTGACTCGCCAGCAGGCGCAGCCGCTCGGCCTTGCCCTCGCGCTGCGGAACCGCGAGATCAGCCCCGAGATCGAACAGATCGTTCTGGATCAGCCCGAGCATCGCATCTAGGGACCGCGCATGGGCGAGATGCAGCCGCACCACGCCGATCGCCGCATTGGTCTCATCCACGGTTCCATAGGCGCTGACGCGGAGATCATATTTCGGCCGACGCTCGCCGGTGCCGAGAGCTGTCGTGCCGTCATCGCCAGTGCGGGTGTAGATGCGGTTGAGAACGACCATTGAATTGATCCAGCGCCGGTTAAGGAATTTGCGTCAGCGGCCCATCGCCCAGACGGTGGCCATGGTGAGGATAATGGCGACGAATTGCAGAACCACGCGCCACCGCATCAGCTTCTGCGAGCGATCAGGCGAGCCGCCGCGCATCATGTTGAACAGGCCGAGCAGCAGGACCAGCGCAACGGCGCCGACCGCGATGGGGAGGATAATGTTGCTGAGCGTTGACGTCATATCAGCTACATAACACTGCGTCACAGGCTGCGCTATCGTCAGTCGTCAAAATGACACAGCGATTACGCGCGCGCCGCAATGCAACGATCTGGCTTTTTCGCGTTAGATATCAGAAGCTAACATGAGGGCCGGTGATTTGCCGGGCCGATCCCGAACCAGGTGGCACGTGGGGCAGATACGCACCGTCTACGATGTCGTGATGGACGCCTTCTATACGTTTCTTGCCGATGACGGCTGGGCGATCGCCAGCCATATCGCTCTCTCCACCCTGATGGCGCTGTTTCCGTTCCTGATCGTGCTGGCCTCACTGGCCGGCTTTTTCGGCTCCAAGAATCTCGCCGATCAGGCCGTCGGCCTGCTGCTGGAGGTCTGGCCCGATCAGGTGGCCGGCGCACTGTCCTCGCAGATCCACGACGTGCTGACCACCACCCGCGGCGACGCGCTCACCATCGGTCTCGTGCTCGCAGTGTATTTCGCCTCCAACGGCGTCGAGAGCCTGCGAGTCGCACTAAACCGCGCATATTCGGTGATCGAGCTGCGGCGCTGGTACTGGTTGCGGCTGGAGTCGATCGGCTACACGCTGGTCGCTGCCGTCACTGCGCTGGCCATGGCGTTCCTGATCGTGCTCGGCCCGCTGATGCTGGAAATCGTGAGGCGCTATGTCCCGCTGATGGTCGAGAACAACGAGCGGCTGCTGACGGTGGCGCGTTACGGCATCACCATCGTCGCCATGGTGATCGCATTATTCATCCTGCATGTGTGGCTGCCGGCAGGCCGCCGGACCTTCAGTCAGATCCTGCCAGGCATCATCTTCACGATGCTGGCGTCGCTGGCCTCGGGTATCGGCTTCGGTCTTTATCTGGCGCGCTTCGCCAACAATTACGTGACGATGTATGCCGGCCTGGCATCGGTGATCATCGCGCTGGTGTTTCTGTATTTCATTGCGGCGATCTTCGTGTTTGGCGGCGAACTGAATGCCGCCATCATCAAGTCGCGGCTGCCCCACGGCGTCTCGCTTCAAGCAGCGCAGTCGCTAGCGCCCGCGGAGACACCGGTTTGATCAGAAACGCGTCGGCGCCCGCCTGACGCGATGCGGCTTCGTCTTCACTGCGACCGGACACGCCAATGATCGCGACGCGGCCAGGCGGCGCCTTCAGCGCACGGATTTGTCGGATCGCCTCGACGCCATCGATACCCGGCAGCACCATGTCCATGAGCACCGCGTCGAACGTGCCCTGCGCGACGCGCTCCGCAGCTGCTTCGCCACGACCGATGAACTCGGCCTGATGACCGAGTTCGGTGAGAATGGCATTGAGCACGACGCGACCAAACGGATTGTCCTCGACGCTCAGCACCCGCAGCGCGTCTCCCGGAGCAAAAGAAGCATCATCGGCGCTCGACATGATGGCGATCGGACCACTCGTCTTGTCGAGGCCGACCGTCAGCGTGAATACTGTCCCACCACCGCGGCTCTGCGCCACAGTGATATCGCCACCCATGGCGCGGGCGAGTTGTTTGACCGACGACAGGCCGAGGCCGGCGCCGCCAAAACGCGACGCGATCGACACATTGGCCTGCGAGAACGGTTTGAACAGCCGCTTGATCTCGGCGAGCGTGAGCCCGATGCCGCTGTCGGAAACGGTAAAAGATACGCCGACCTTGCCCGCCATGCGCACAGGCAAAACTTTCAGCGCGACATTGCCCTGCTCGGTAAATTTCACCGCATTGTCGATCAGGTTTTCCAGCGCCGCACGCAGCCGCACGGGATCGCCGATCACGAACACGGGCAGTCTGTCGGAGATCACGACCCGCGACAGCAGTCCCTTGGCAGCCGCGCGGCCCGCGAGCGAGTCACCGATGTTGCGGGCAAGCGCGCGCAGATCGAAGAAATCCTGCCGCAGTTCGAATCGGGATTTGTTGCTGCGCGCCGCATCGACGAACAATGTCGCGAGACCCGCCAGATGTTCGGCGCCAGCCTTGATCGTCTCGACCCAGCGCCGCTCACGCTCGTCGAGATCGGAGGTGGCCAGCAGATCGCTGACCGCAAGAATGCCGGTCAGCGGCGTGCGCACCTCATGGGCAAACACCGCCAGCGCGGTTTCCACCATCGTATCGGCACGCACGGACCTGCGCTTGGCGCGCGGCTTCGATGCAAGCTTCTTTACCGCACGCTTCTTGGCCACGCGCCTTTTCAGCGTTTGCTTGGTGCGCGTCCGCATCTTGCGCGGAGAGCGCGATGTCAGCGCCATATGTTGCCCACCTGTCCCGGCGGCACCATGCCACGGCGGGGCGCGCGGAGTCACGCAGCAGGCCTGGTCCGGCTTGCGAATTTCTTGCGGCTAACTTGCGGCAGACGGGTCAGGTAGCCCGACCATGCGGCGGATATCCGCTGGTGTAGTGCTCCCGGCCCGCAACTCACGCAGGCTGGTGGAGCCGGTCGATTTGGACAGTTTGGCGCCAGCTGTATCGCGCACGAGCAAATGATGCCGATAGACCGGTTGCGGCAGGCCGAGCAGTTGCTGCAACAGCCGGTGCACGCTGGTCGACCAGAACAGATCCTGGCCGCGCACCACATGGGTCACTCCCTGCAGCGCATCGTCGATAACCACCGAGAGATGATAGCTGGTCGGCGTTTCCTTGCGAGCCAGGATCACATCGCCCCAGGCTTCCGGCTGCGCAGCAACGATACCCGTCTCGCCGCCCGGACCCGCCCCCCGCTCGGTCCATGTGAGCGGACCGCTGGCCGCAATGGCTCTGGCCATATCGAGCCGCAACGCCATCGGCGCATCCGCCTGTCTGAGTTCGGCGACGGCCTGTGGCGACAACGATCTGGCAATGCCTGGATAGAGAGGCGCACCATCGGGATCGCGCGGCCATGAGCCTTTCGCTTCTTCGGCCGCGATCATGCGCGCTATCTCGGTGCGGCTCTCGAAGCTCGGATAGAGCAGTCCCATGGCGGCGAGCCGCTCGGTCGCGGCGCGGTAGTCGGCGAAATGCTGCGACTGTCGCCGTACCGGCATCTCCCAGGCGATGCCGAGCCAGGCGAGATCCTCGTAGATCGCCGCCTCGAATTCCGGCCGGCAGCGCGTGGCATCGATATCCTCGATCCGCAGCAACAACCGGCCACCGACCTCGCGCGCCAGATCGAAATTCAGCAGCGCCGAATAGGCATGGCCGAGATGCAGATAACCGTTGGGGCTGGGCGCGAAGCGAAAAACAGGGGCCATCACAGGTTTGCCTAGATCAGGTCGCGCGCGAAAGCACGCGTCAGCCAGTCCATGAACACACGCACCCGCGGCGAGAGCTGGCGATTGCGCGGATAGAGCAGCGACACGAGCGACGGCGTCGGCGGATGTTGCGGCAGCACCTCGACGAGCGTGCCATCGGCGAGTTCACCCTTGATCCGATAACGCGGCACCTGCACCAGACCGAAGCCGAGTTTCGCCATCGCCGCGTAGTTATCAGCGCTGTTCACGGTGATCGCCACCGGCAATGTGACATGACGCAACGCGCCGCTGTCCTGAAATTCCAGCGGCAGTACAGCGCCTGTTGCCGAAGAGTGATAGCCGACCATGCGATGGCCTTCGAGCGCATCGATGGACAAAGGCACGCGCATGCGCGCGAGATAGGACGGCGCGGCGCAGGTGACTTCGTCCATCATGGTCAGCCGCCGCGCCACCATATCGCTGTCGCGGAGCTCGCCGACACGTACCACGCAGTCGATGCCTTCACGGATCAGGTCGACCAACCGATCGCCCTCGCTGAGATAGAGCTGGATATCAGGATATTCGGCGAGAAAGTCCGGCAGATGCGGCAGCACGAAATTGCGCGCCAGCGTGCCATTCATATCCACCCGCAACGGCCCTTTCGGCTTGGCGCCGCAGAACGCGCTTTCGGCGTCTTCGAGATCGGCGATCAGCGTCAGGCAGCGCCGGTGATAGGCCTCGCCGTCCAGCGTCGGCCGCACCAGCCGCGTGGTGCGCTCAAGTAACCGCACGCCGAGCCGCGCCTCGATCTGCTTGACGGCATCGGTCACGGTCGAACGCGGCAGGCCGAGATCCGCCGCCGCCGCCGTAAAGCTGCGCCGCTCCACCACCCGGGTGAACACCCGCATCGTCTCGAAACGGTCCATCTATTTGTTCGTTAAATCCGAATTGTGATGCCAGATAATGCATCATTATCCGAAAAATGGAATGGCCTAGATTTCTCCTATCAGAGCGGCGCCGCTGCTCACCACACCGAGGAGAACGAAAATGGCAAACGGAACCAATAAGGTAGCTATTATCACCGGCGCCTCACGCGGCATCGGCGCAGCCATCGCCGAGCGACTGGGCCGCGACGGCTTCACGGTCATCGTCAATTACTCCGGCAATGCCGCGCCGGCCGAGGCGGTCGCGCAAAAGATCGAAGCCGCGGGCGGCCGCGCGCTGACCGCCAAGGCCGATGTCAGCGATCCCGCCGCTGTGCGTGGGATGTTCGATGCAGCGGAAGCAGCCTTCGGCGGCGTCGATGTACTGGTCAACAATGCCGGTATCATGAAGCTGGCGAAATTCGCCGATGCCGACGATGCGTCGTTCGACCAGCAGATCGCGGTCAATCTGAAAGGTACGTTCAACACCATGCGCGAAGCCGCCAGGCGGCTGCGCGACGGCGGACGGATCGTGAATTTCTCCACGGGTGTCGTTGGCACCAAGCTCGAGAGCTACGGCATCTATGCCGCCACCAAGGCTGCGGTCGAAACCATGACGGGTATCATGGCCAAGGAGATGCGTGGCCGCTCGATTACCGTGAACGCCATCGCACCCGGCCCAACCGCAACCGACCTGTTCCTCAATGGCAAGTCACCGGAGCTGATCGAGCGTTTCGCCAAGGCGACGCCAATGGAGCGCCTCGGCACACCCGAGGACATCGCCAATGTCGTTGCCTTCCTGGTCGGTCCGGAAGGCGGCTGGATCAACGCCCAGGTGCTACGCGCCAATGGCGGGCTGGTCTGAACCAAACGCCAACACCCTCAAAAACCATTCAAAGGAATACGTGCCATGAAACACGTCATTGTCATCACCGGCGCATCGAGCGGCTTTGGCGCGCTCACCGCCCGCGCCCTCGCCGAGGCCGGTCACACCGTTTATGCCAGCATGCGTGAGACCACCGGCCGCAATGCGTCGGCCGTCGCCGACGTCGCAAAGTATGCCGCTGAGCACAAAGTCGATCTCCGCAGCGTCGAACTCGACGTCGCCTCGCAGGAATCGGCCGATGCCGGCATCGACCGGATCATCGCCGACAACGGCCACCTCGATGTCGTCATCCACAATGCCGGGCACATGTCATTCGGGCCCGCAGAAGCCTTCACGCCGGAGCAATTCGCACAGCTCTACGACATCAACGTTCTGTCGACCCAGCGCGTCAATCGCGCAGCGCTGCCGCAACTGCGCAAGCAGGGCAAAGGTCTCCTCGTCTGGGTATCGTCATCCAGCGCACGCGGCGGCACACCACCCTATCTGTCGCCGTATTTCGCCGCGAAGGCGGCGATGGATTCGCTTGCAGTCTCCTATGCCGGCGAACTGACGCGCTGGGGCATCGAAACCTCGATCATCGTGCCCGGCGCCTTCACCAAGGGGACCAACCACTTCGCACATTCCGGCAAACCGGCCGACACCGCTCGCGCGGCTGAATACGACGACGGTCCCTATGCCGGGGTACCTGATATGGCGTTGAAGGGCTTGGCTTCGCTGGAGCCCACCGATGCGGATGCTGCCGATGTGGCAAAAGAGATCGTCCGCGTGGTCGATCTGCCGTTCGGCAAGCGCCCGTTCCGCAGTCACATCGATCCGTCGGAAGATGGCGCCGAGATCGTCAACGGTGTCGCGGACCGCGTTCGCGCCGAGATGTTCCGCCGCATCGGCATCGCCGATTTGCTAATACCGCGAGTGAATGCCTGAGACGGGATGTCATCAACGAAAATGGGGCGAGCGTGAACAACGCCCGCCCCATTTTACTGAGACACAGAGTTAGGACTCGGCGCGGCCGCTCTGGATCACCACCACGCGGCTGCCGATCTTCACGCGATTATAGAGATCGACGATGTCCTGATTCATCAGCCGGATGCAGCCGCTTGAGACGGCATGGCCGATGGTCTCGGGCTCGGTGGTGCCGTGAATGCGGAACATGGTGTCGCGGTCGCCCTGATAGAGATACATCGCGCGCGGCCCGAGCGGATTGTCGATACCGCCCTTCATGCCGCCCGCCATCTTGCGGTAGCGCGCCGGTTCGCGGTTCATCATGTTTTCCGTCGGGCTCCAGTGCGGCCACTCGGCCTTGCGCTTGATCACCGCAGCGCCGGCGAAAGCGAGGCCGGCCTTGCCGACGCCGATGCCGTAGCGCATCGCCTTGCCGTCACCTTCGACGAGATAGAGATGCCGTGCGGCCGTATCGACCACGATGGTGCCTGCGGGCTCCTTGGTGCGGTAGGCGACGCGCTGACGCAGCATCGCCGAATCGATTCCGGAGACGTCGATGGCCGGCAGCGTGTGCCCGCCGTCATTCAACTCGGCATAGCTGGCGGACGGACCGCCAAAGCCGGTGGACGACATCATCCCCCCGCTGCTTGCACATCCTGCCAACACAGCGGGCAACATCAAAAGCGCCAGAAGGCGCAGCCCGCGTGATCCACCAAAACCTGTCATTCCCAACCCTTGCTGCAACGCGCCCAATCCGGACGACCCGCACCTCATACAGGGCTGAGCGATCAAATCAGGCTCAACAGCGTGTCATTTCGCTCATGGAACAGCTCTGGACTGCACTTTGCACGCCGCTGTGGTGATCGCGCCACAGCCGCGCAGGCTCACGAATAACCTCAGGTTGATCGATCGCCTTTGAGGGTCGGCCGGCGCGCAGCGCGAGCCTTCCCACGGAACCGCAGCAGCGATGCCCGCCGAAGCGGGCCGGAACACTCCACATGGGTCTCGCCGGCCTTGTTGAGACCGGCGACATTGAGGACCACGCCATGACGACACGATCCAGCACGATGTCGTCCCGCAACTATCAATGCGCGGACAACCGCTACAAACGCCACGCGCATGACGAGATCGATATCATGTCCATTGGGAGGACCACGTGCTCGACGAAGTACACGCGCCTTATAATGCGAAGCACTTGCAGCTGGATTTCACGGCTTGCATCGTTGTGATCGGCATATTAGAGCACACAGCCGCGTGAGACTTCGCGTTACCCCAACGAGATTTTCAGATGACAAGCGTTCGCAGTCTTGCGCAAGGCAGCATTGCCGTTGGCCTGCTGGTCCTCGGTATGAAATACGCTGCCTATCATCTGACCGGCAGCGTCGCACTGCTGTCCGATGCGATTGAAAGCATCGTCAATGTCGTGACGGCGATCGTCGTCTTGCTCGCAACCACGCTGAGCGCGAAACCGGCAGACGACGATCATCCCTACGGGCATCATAAGGCTGAATATTTCTCGGCCGTGCTCGAAGGCGTGTTGATCGTGCTCGCCGCGATCCTGATCCTGCGCGAAGCCTATCAAAGCTATCTTGTACCGCGCCTTGTCGAAGCACCCTGGGTCGGGCTTCTGCTCAACGCAGCGGCGAGTGTCATCAATGCAGGTTGGGCATGGGTCCTGATCCGGCAAGGTCGCATTCACCGCTCGCCGGCTCTCGCAGCGGACGGCCGCCATTTATTGTCCGACGTGTATTCTTCAATCGGCGTCCTCGGCGGCGTCGGAGTAGCGGCACTGTCGGGCATCGCCATTCTCGATCCGATCCTTGCGGCGCTCGTCGCGCTCAACATCCTGTGGGCCGGTTGGGGCCTGATGAAGGAGTCGCTCAGCGGATTGATGGATGAGGCCATCCCGCCAGCCATGCTCGCGAGCATCAAGCAGACCATATCGGCCCATGCCGACGGCGCCATCGAGGCGCATGACCTGCGCACCCGCCGCGCCGGCAGCATGACCTTTATCGATTTCCATCTGGTGGTGGCAGGATCGACCACCGTGAGCGCCGCGCACGACATTTGCGACAAGCTCGAGACCGCGATCCGCCAGGAGATCGGCGAGGCTCTGATCACCATCCATGTCGAACCCGACGACAAGGCCAAGCATTCCGGCATCGTCGTTCTCTAGATTTCGGGTAACTTCGCTCCACGAACGGCTTTGACAGGTTCCGCCCCCGTGTTAATCGGGAGGCGAGGATCGTTCCCGTGACACATGTTCCGCGCAAACGCTGGTTTGGGGCCGTGGCATCTTTGGCCGCTGCCTATGCGCTTGTGCTCAATGTCGTGCTGTCGAGCCTGTTGCTCGCCGCGATCTCGCCGACCGCGCAGGCCGCAGGCTTCGAGCTCTGCCTCACCCATCCTGACCTTGCCGCATCCCCTGACGACGCCGGCAAGACGTCAGGCGCTCCGGCGGTGCATTGCCCGATTTGCGTCGGCACCCATGCGCCGGGCGCTCCGCCTGCCTCCGCGACTTTCCTCGTCTCGCGCATCGCCATCGCGATCGCTCCCGTTGCCGCCCTCGACGATCGCATCGTCGCGACCGCCGCAACCTCCGACCACCGGGCCCGCGCGCCGCCGCGCCTGAGCTGACGTTCCACGCCGTCAGACGCCGCGCATCAGCGCGCGCGTTGCTCAGTTCAATCCCGGTGGAGTTTTCCCCATGCTATCCGTTTCCATGCGGCTGCGCAGCGTCCTGCTCGCATCCGCGGCCGCGCTCATTCCAGGCGCGGTGTCGGCCCAATCGGCCCTTTCAACATCGCTTCCGGCGGTTACCGTCGATGCACCCGCGCAGCAGCGCGCTGCAGCCACGCGCAAGCCACGCAACGCGGCGCCAAACGCCCGTACGGTCCGCAGCACCCCTGCGGCACCGCCAGCATCTGTCGGCGCGCAGGCCCCGACCGTCCCAGGGGCCCTTACGGTGCTCACCGCGCAGCAGGCACTCCGCGAGATCCAGCAGACGCCCGGCGGCGTCGCGCTGGTAACGGCGGATGCGTGGCGAACATCGACGCCGTCGAACACCATCAAGGACATCCTCGATTATGTGCCGGGCGTGTTCGCGCAGCCGAAATGGGGCGACGACACCCGCCTGTCGATCCGCGGATCGAGTCTGTCGCGCAATTTCCATCTGCGCGGCGTGCAGCTCTATATGGACGGCATCCCGATCAACACCGCCGACGGCTATGGCGATTTCCAGGAGATCGACCCGACCGCCTATAAATATGTCGAGGTGTTCAAGGGCGGCAACGCATTGCGCTTCGGTGCCAATTCGCTCGGCGGCGCGATCAATTTCGTAACGCCCACCGGCCGCGATCCTTTTCCGAACGGCGCGTCGGTCGACATGGGCGCTTTCGGCTTCCGCCGCCTGCAAGCGAACACCGGCGGTGCCAATGGTCCGTGGGACGGTTTCATCACGGCCTCGACGCAGTCCGCCGATGGCTTCCGCGATCACAGCAATGGCGAGGCCACGCGGGTCAGCGGCAATGTCGGCTACCAGTTCTCACCGGATTTCGAGACCCGCTTCTATCTCAACGCCAACAGCGTACGTCAGCGCATTCCCGGCTCGGTGAGCAAGGCGTCAGCGCTGAATTCTCCGGAGACGGCAGCAGCAGGCAATCTCACCGGCGACCAGCAGCGCAACATCGACACCGTGCGCCTCGCCAACAAGACCACCATCCGGCTCGACAATACCACCATCGACTTCGGCGTCTTCGGCTTCGACCGGCACCTGATGCATCCGATCTTCCAGTATCTGGACTACAGCTATCAAGACTATGGTGGCTTCGCGAAAGTGACCGACGACCGCAATATCGGCGGCTATCGCAACGTGTTCGTCGCGGGCGTGAATGTCATCAACGGCCGGATCGACAACAACCAGTATGTCAATGTCGCGGGCCAGAAGGGCGCGCTGGCGTCGTCCTCGATCGACCGCTCGAAGAACACGTCGGTCTATGTCGAGAACTCGCTCTATGTGCTGCCCACCGTCGCATTGATTGGCGGCACGCAATTCCTCTATGCCACGCGCAACCGTCAGGACCGTTTCCTGAACGATGGCGACCAATCGGGCGCCACCGAATTCAACCTGTGGAGTCCGAAAGGCGGATTGCTCTGGAATATCGATCCGACCTGGCAGGCTTACGCGAATATCTCGCGCAGTGCCGAAGTGCCGAGCTTCGGCGAGAGTTCGAACGGCCCGGGCATCCCGACGATTCCCTTCACCAGCATCCGGCCACAGCGTGCGACCACCTATGAAATTGGCACCCGCGGACGGCGGCCAGACCTGACATGGGAATTGACGGGTTATCGCGCCAACATCACCGACGAATTGCAGTGCATTTACAGCGCCTTCGGCAACTGCAACGTCACCAATGCGGATCGCACCATCCATCAGGGCATCGAGGCAGGCCTCGGCATCGCTGTCTTCAAGGGCATGTTCGACGCGGGTCCGCAGCCGGACAAGCTCTGGCTCAACATGGCCTATACGTTCAACGACTTCCGGTTCGACAATGACGCGACTTTCGGCAACAACCTGCTGCCGGGCGCGCCGCGGCACTATCTGCGCGCGGAATTGCTCTACAAGCATGCCAACGGCTTCTATCTCGGCCCCAATCTCGAATGGGTGCCGGAAGCTTACTATGTCGACAGCGCCAATACGCTGAAGACCGAACCCTATGCGCTGCTCGGCCTGAAAGCCGGCGTCGACAATGGCGGCACATATTCGGGCTATATCGAAGCACGCAACGTGCTCGATACCCGTTACATCGCCTCCGCCAGCATTCTCAATCAGGCCACGGCGACATCGCCGCTGTTCGAACCCGGCACTGGCCGCGCCATCTATGCCGGCGTCAAGGCGAGGTGGTGAAGATGACGAATTCCGCTATGCTTCAATCCACGAAAGGACGTTCCATGACCAACCGCTCCATGCTGTTGCTTCTCACTGCGCTGGGCGCAGTGGCATCGCCTTCTTATGCCCATGTCTTCGTGCAGAGCGGTCCGGCTACGGTCGGCGGCTCCTATCGCGCAGTGCTCGCCGTGCCGCATGGCTGCGGTGCCTCGCCAACGACGAAGATCACCGTGCAGATTCCGGAAGGGATGATCGCAGTGAAGCCGATGCCGAAGCCGGGCTGGACCATCGCCGTGAAGAAAGGCGCCTATGCGCAGTCCTACGATTTCATGCACGGCATGAAAGCGTCGGAAGGCGTCAAGGAAATCACCTGGACCGGGAAGCTCGACAACGACTTCTATGACGAGTTCGTGTTCTCGGCCTATCTGCCCGCCGCATTGAAGGCCGATGCACCGCTGTATCTGCCGACGCTGCAGAGCTGCGAGCAGGGCTCGGAAGACTGGGCGCAGATCCCGGCCGCGGGGCAGGATCCGCACAGCCTGAAATCACCGGCGCCAGCCATACGCCTTGCCGCGGCATCACCACATGATGCAATGGCGCAGATGGCCGGCATGGTCCATGCGGGCGACCTGATGATCATGACGCCCTGGACGCGGGCCACACCGCCCGCGGCCAAGGTGGCTGGTGGCTATCTCACCATCACCAACAACGGCAAGACCAGCGACAAGCTGCTCGGTGGCACATTCACCGGCGGCAGCCGCATCGAAGTGCATGAGATGAGCGTGACCGATGGCGTGATGAAGATGCGTCCGCTCAATGAGGGGCTCGAGATCAAGCCCGGCGCCACCGTGAAGCTCGAGCCCGGCGGCTATCACCTGATGCTGATGGATCTCGCCAAGCCGTTCGCCAAGGGCGACAAGGTGAAGGCGCAGCTGCAGTTCGAGAAGGCTGGCAAGGTGGACATCGAACTCGACGTCAACGCCGTCGGCGCGTCGGCACCAGCCGGCGGCGGACACGCGCACTGATCACGTCGAGATACTGCGCACCGCACATGTTGCGGTGCGCATGATGCCTACGACCAGGCCGCGATTGTATCGGGTGTATCGTGGCGTTAGTGCAGCCGGGGAGCTTTCAGCATCTTGGAGCGGTCCGTCGATACCAACTCGACATCGAATGTATCGCCACCGCGATAGAGCGTCAGCGGCACGTCGACACCGGCCGGACCTAGCGCCCAGAGCGCGCGATAGAATTCGACGGAATCGGATACCTCCTCACCGTTTACGGCAAGAATCACGTCGCCGGTCTTGAGCTCGGCCCGGGCCGCCGGGCCCTTCCTGGCGATCCCGACAACGACGACCTTGTCCTCGACCTCGGCGGCATACAGCCCGAGCCACGGCCGCGGCGGCTTGTTGGCACGACCATAGGTCTTGAGATCGTCGAGGACCGGCTTCAGCAAGTCGATCGGCACGACCATGTTGAGATGTTCGTTCTTGCCACCGTGCTCGCGCTCGATCTGCAGCGAGCCGATGCCGATCAACTCGCCTTTGGCGTTGATCAGGGCGGCACCGCCCCAGTTCGGATGCGCCGGATGGGTGAAAATCGCGTCGTCGAGCAGGTATTCCCAATAGCCGGCGAATTCCTGTGTCGCGGCGATCTTCCCGGCCACGGACCGCGTGCGTCCGCCGACGCCGCCGACCACCACGCGATCGCCGATCTTCGCGCTCGCCGACTCTCCGAGCGGCAGCGGCGCGATGTCGATCTCGCCGAGCGCCTGCACGAGTCCGAAACCGCTTTCCTGATCGACGCCTAGCGCCGTGCCCTGCACCACGCGACCGTCGCCGAGATGTACCCAGATCGTTTCGGCCTCAGTGATGAGATAGCCGATGGTGAGAATGAGACCGTCACCGATCAGCACGCCATTGCCGGCGCGCTCGGTGCCGAGCGTATCTGCCGTAAAAGCATCTTCCGGGATGATGCAATGCAGCCCAACCACCGCCTCCAACGCCTGTTCGAGGTCGAATCCGTAATCCTCAGCACGCGGCTGCACGCCCGGGGGCACTTTCCACTCGGTCAGTGAAGGCATGCAAAATCTCCTTTGTCCGGAATGGGTGGCCCCCGCCATATAAGAACCGATCGCGGACGTGGAAGTCCAGCCTGTGAACTTAGCGGCCCCGCGGCGTTTGGTTACGCACCGGGACGTTGTGCGAGCCACGTCAGCAGCACCGCATTGACCTCGCGCGGATAGCAGTGGCTGAGATCGTCGATCTCGCGATAGGTGACATCGGCACCGGCGATCGTGAGCGCCTGCTGTGCCTCGCGCGCGGTCTGCACCGGAAACATCCAGTCGAGACGGCCATGGACGAGATGGATCGGCAGGCCGCGCAGGCGATCTGCATCGGCAAACTGCGCCATCAGTGGATGGAAGGTGGAGGCCACCGGCGCCAGATGGGTGAAGGGCGACTCGGCGCGGAGGCCGCTGACATAGCAGAAGGTGCCGCCATCGCTCATGCCGGTCAGCAGCAATTGCGCGGGATCGATATGCCAGCGCGACTGCACCAGATCGAGAATGCGCGAAAGATTCGGCGTATCGGCATCGTCGCCCATCAGCGCCCAGGTGCTGCCGATCGCCGTCGGCGCGATGAGTATCGCGCCAGAGCTGCGCGCATCGGCGAGCCAGCTCCACAAGAAAGCCCGGCCGTTGCCGCTGCCGCCATGCAGCGCCATCACCAGCGGCCAGGCACGATCCGGCGTGTAGGTTTCCGGCACATACATCGAGAAACCGCCGCGACGTCCGGGCTCGCCATCATGAATGACGCCGGTGTTCTCTGCCGAAGGCAATGCCAGTCGTTCAAGCAGTGCCGTGTTCTCGCGCATGTCAGGCGGAAGAAAGAACGTACTCACAGGCGGCAGCCGCGCCACCGTGGCATAAAGCGATTCCTGCGCGCGCGTGGCGTGGCGCAATGCACGAAACACCATCGGCAGATCGCCGCCGGGCTGCTGGGCCGCGCGCAAGCCGGTAAAGGCTGTCAGCGCCGCGTCGCTCGCCGCATCGAGATGTGCCCGCAGATCGCTAAAATCATCCGGCCATGCGTTGAGCTCTGCGCGCACCGCCTTGAGCGCCTGATCAGGCTCGCCCACCGCTTCCATGACGGCACCGAAAGTCGGCGGATGCAGATTGCGCGCAACGAATTGCAGCGCCTCGAGCGACTGCAGCAGGGGCGGCAGCAGAACAACGATATCGTCGACGACTATGTCGCTCATCGGAAGCTCCGGGCAGATCGTTTGGCCCCATCAATCCAGGACCGAGCGAGAAGCCAGAGACCATACTGATACGACGGCAAAGCGGCCATCACCGCGCCCGGCGAAAGATCTGTCAGCCCCAGTTACAGATCATCCAAGTCACTCACTTTCGGCAAGATCGCTGCGATGCAACATTGAAATACCATAGACTTCTCGATTTTGTATACATATACAAAATTCATGAGCATTAGCCCGATCGCCGCCAGGCCCTATCTGAGAGACGAAGTCTATACGGCCCTGAAAGTTCGACTGGGGGTGCGTGCGGCCGGCCTCACGGCCCCCTTGCGACTTCGCGAAGAGGAGCTTGCGGCAGAGCTCGGGGTCAGCCGGACGCCCGTACGTGAGGCCATGCGCAGGCTCGAGCAGGAAGGGCTGATCACGTTTCGCCCGCGCCGCGGCGCACGGCTGATGCCGACATCACTGCCGGAATATCTCGAATGGCTGTCGATCCGAGAAATGCTGGAAGGTCTGGCAGCGCGCGAAGTGGCCCTCAACGGTGCGAATGATGTCGCGCTCCGCCTGCAGGCCGTGTTCGCCGATTTCGATGAGGCCGGCGCGCTGGCACGCCCCGCCGAATATGCCGCTGCCAACACCGCCTTTCATGCGCTGATGATCAAAGAGAGCGGCAACGCCCTGCTCGGCAAAACATGGGACTCATTCGGCCATCTGAAAATGGCGGGACTGCGCTTTATCGAGCGTCTCAATCGCGGCTCGCAATCGTTTCATGAGCACCACGACATCATCGACGCGATCGCGCAGCGCGATCCCGACCGCGCGGAAATGCTCGCACGACGGCATGTCCGTTTGCTGCGCGACCAGGCAGCGGCGTCGTTGAAAGAATTTGACCTCCCCGGACAGAATGAGACCACACCATGATCTTCCTCACTTTTGCAGCCGCAGACGGACCGCATCTGGGCCTCTTGATCGACGACAATGTTCTCGATCTGACGAAGGCGTGGCCGGATGGCCAGGCCTCCGCGCCGCGCCATGTCGGCGATCTCGCGGAAGCCGGCGAGGCGGGGCTCGCCATCGTGCGTGGTCTCGCATCCACCGCGAACGCCGCGAACCTTGTTGCGCTGGCATCGCTGACGCTGATGGCACCGATTCCGCGGCCGAAGAAGAACGTTTTCTGCGTCGGCCGCAATTACAAGGATCATATCGACGAAGGCATGCGCGCGCAGGGCAAGGCGCCCGCGCCGCTGCCAAGCGTGCCGGAATTCTTCACCAAACCGCCGACCGCCGTGATCGCTTCAGGTGAAACGATTCCGCAGCACGCCAATGTCACCGAACAGCTCGATTACGAAGTCGAGCTCGCCGTCATCATCGGCAAGCCGGGCAGCAGCATTTCCGCACAGAACGCCTTCGATCATGTGTTCGGCTATTCGATCATCAACGATATCACCGGCCGCGACATGCAACGCCGTTACGGCCAATGGTTCAAAGGCAAGGGCCTCGATCGCTCCTGCCCGTTCGGGCCGGTTGTGGTCCATGCGTCCGCGCTGCCGAATGTTGCCGACATCAGGATCTTCAGCACGGTCAATGGCGAGGTACGTCAGGACAGCCGCACCAGCCGCATGATCTTCGATATTCCAGCCATCATCGAACATCTGACGCGCGGTCTCACGCTGGAGGCTGGAGACGTGATCGCCACCGGAACTCCGTCCGGGGTCGGCTATGCGATGACGCCGCCGCGCTTCCTGCTCAAGGGGGATCGCGTCACGGCCGAGATCGAAGGCATCGGCATCCTGTCCAACAGCATCGTGGCCTGACACGGCAACGCACTCGCCAATAACAAGGAAAACAACATGAGTGAATCCCGGACATTCCGCGTGCAGCGCGCGACGTCGGACTTTCGCTGGCCGAATGGCGCACGCATCGGCATCGTCTTCAACCTGGCCTATGAGGCCTGGTCGCCCGGCAAGGCACCGGGCATCGGGCCGATGGGTAACGTGTTGCAGCCCGGCTTTTTCGATACCAACGCACATTCCTGGGCAAGCTACGGCGCCGTGCGCGGCATCCAGCGCCTCACGCGCATCGCTGCCGCGAACGATGTGAAGACCAGCATCATGGTCAACGGCGTGCTGGCCGAAACCCACCCGACAGTGCTGAAGGAGCTTCATGCCGCTGGTCACGAGATCGTGGCGCATTCCTATGGCATGGATGTCATCCCGGTCTATTTCGACGAGGCCGGTGAGCGCGCCAATATCCGCCGCACCGGTGACCTCATCGCCGCCGTCACCGGCGAACGTCCGAAAGGATGGATCAGCCCACGTGGCACCGGAAGCCTGATTTCGCCAAAGCTGCTCGCTGAGGAAGGCTATGTCTGGTTCGGCGACTGCAATGACGACGACCTGCCCTCGATCATCACGCAGAAAGATGCGCCGGAACAACGCATCGTCGGCATTCCGCTGACGATGGACGTGAACGATCTGCCGCACAGCATCCGCTACGGCAATGCGCCGGCGACGCTGATCGATCAGTTCCGCGCAATCCTCGACAATGCAAACCAGGCCGACGCGGCACCGTTCATGCTCGATGTCACCGCGCACACCCATGTGTTCGGTCGGCCCGCAGGCGCGTGGGTTTACGACGCCATGATCAAGCTGGCGCGCAAGCGCGACGATGTCTGGATCGGCACGCGTATGGAGATAGCCGAATACGCGCTGGCGCAGGGCCGGTGGTTCAAGGACGAGGTGTTCTGAACCACGCCCGTTGAGGAGGCGCAAAAGCCTCCCGAAAAAAACATCGAGGAGGAATATCATGACGCACTTCTTCAAGCGCGCATCCAGCGCGGTCGTCATCACCGCAGCGCTGCTGACGGCGATCGGTCCCGCCGTCGCCCAGCAGCCCTACCCGGCGCAGCCGGTGCGCCTGCTCGTCGCTTTCGCGCCGGGCGGCCCAGCCGATATCATCGCGCGCATTGTCGGACAGAAACTGAACGACCTGTGGCGCGAACCCGTCGTAATCGAGAATCGCGGTGGTGCCGGTGGCAATATCGCGGCTGCCGCCGCTGCAAGGGCCGAACCCAATGGCTATACCGTGCTGGTGACTACAAGCGCATTCGCCGTCAATCCGAGCCTGTCGGCAAAGGCCGGTTATTCGCCGGACGAATTCAAGACCGTGGTGGTCGCGGCGACCACGCCCAATCTGATCGTCGGCGCGCCTAGTCTCACAGCATCGACCCTGCGCGAGGTGATCGCCTCTGCCGCCAAGGAAAACTTCACCTATGGCACCGCCGGTGTCGGCACCACGCCGCATCTGTCGGCCGAAAAAATATTCAGGCTCAACGCCAAGGCCAACATCGTACATGCGCCGTTCACGGGTGCAGGTCCCGCGCTAAACGCGGTGATGGGCGGTCACACGCCTCTGGCCAGTGTCGCCTTGCCCGCGGCGATGGAGCTGGTGAAGGGCAAACAGGTCAAGGCACTGGCCGTGACAAGCCGCGAGCGCATGCCATCGCTTCCGGATGTCCCGACCGCGCGCGAGCTCGGACTGAGTGACGACGAGGATGCAACCTGGGTGGCATTCCTGGTGCCGGCCAAGACGCCGCAGGCAGTCATCGACAAGCTCAACGCCGACGTGAACAAGACGCTTGCAGAAGCAAGTGTTCGCGAACAATTCGACCGCATCGGCTTCGCGGCCGTTGGCGGCTCGGTGACCGACTCCCAGAACTATGTGCGCGGAGAGATCACCAAATGGGGCGATATCATCCGCAAGCTCGAGCTGAAGCAGGAATAGCGGGCTTAGCGTAGCGCCCGACGCCTACGGATCCAGTTCCGTATCCCAGTAGAGATAGTCCAGCCAGCTGCCGTGCAGATAGTTCGGCGGAAACAGCCGGCCGTTGCGATGCAACTGGTGCACCGTCGGCGCGAACGCCGTCTGGCGCGGGAACATGCGCGCCTGCTGAGTCGTCATATTGCCCTTGCGGAGATTGCAAGGAGAGCAGGCCGCAACAACGTTCTCCCAGGTGGTCTGGCCACCCTTGGAGCGTGGGATGATATGATCGAAGGTCAGATCGTCATGCGAGCCGCAATACTGGCAGGAGAAGCGATCGCGCAGGAAAACGTTGAACCGGGTGAAGGCGGGATGCGTCGTCGGCTTCACGAACGACTTCAGCGACACCACGCTGGGCAGCTGAAATTCGAACGAAGGACTCCGCACCGCGTGATCGTAGTGCTCTACGATATTCACACGGTCGAGAAACACTGCCTTGATCGCGTCTTGCCACGACCACAGCGACAGTGGGTAGTAACTCAGCGGCCGGAAGTCCGCATTGAGGACCAGAACCGGCCAACCGCCTTGCGAGACATGTGCGTTCAAGTAACGCTCCTGACCCCCACATATGGCTGCGAAGCAACCTGTCTCCACATACTACAGGCAGCGTGACAGGGTTGTGAAGGGCATAGGGCAGACCTTATCCCCTCACAAAAGCGCCGCGTTGGGTCGCTTTTCTGGGAACTGCGGGTGGTCTGTCGCAGCGCCTGCCGCTAAACCCCGTGGCGCGCGCCCGGTTCGCGGCCGCAAATACCGGACGCTGCCCGATGGTCCCATCCTCCCGCTATCTCGAGGCCCCGCAACGGCTGCGCGCCTTTGTCCGTGCGCATGAAACCAGCCTTGCGATTCTGGCAGCGCTGATCGGCGTGATCGGCGGTCTCGTGGTGGCCGCCATGAGCGCTGCGGTCAGCGTTCTTCACGCGGTGTTGTTCAATCTGGAATGGGGCCAGCGGCTCTCCAGCCAGTTCTGGATCGATCCGGTGCGCGCGATTCTGGTTCCCACCTTTGGCGGGCTCCTGCTGGGCGTCGCCTTCCTGTGGCTTTTGCGCTGGCGACCGGCCCGCGAGGTCGACCCCATCGAGGCCAACGCGCTCCATGGGGGGCGGATGTCGTTCCGCGGCAGCATCATCGTCGCGCTGCAAACCGTGTGGTCCAGCGGTGTCGGGGCCTCGGTCGGCCTCGAGGCCGGCTATACCCAGCTCGCCAGCGGGCTCGGTGCCTCCATCGGGCGCGCCTTCCACCTGCGCCGCGGCGACCAGCGCGTGATGGTCGGCTGCGGTGCGGCGGCCGCGATCGCCGGCGCATTCGGTGCGCCGCTGGCCGGCGCGTTCTATGCCTTCGAACTGGTGATCGGCGGCTACACATCGGCGAGTCTGATGCCGGTCGGCATCGCCGCGGTGATTGGCTATTTCGTAGCCCATGCCTTCGATCCACTGTCGCTTGGCGTCGTTGCCGGCCGGTTCGGCGACGTGCTCGGTCATGATCTCGCAGTGGCGGCCTTGCTCGGCGTGTTCGCCGCGACCTTCGGCATCGGCATCATGCGTGTCGTCGCCTGGACCGAAGCGCTGCTCACCAAAATCAAACTGTGGCCGCCGCTGCGTCCGGCGCTGGGCGGGCTGCTGGTCGGGTTGATGGCGCTGCTGACGCCGCAAGTCATGGCATCCGGACATGGCGCGCTGCATTTCGGCGGCATGACGGCCTATCCGGTCGCATTGGTGGCCTTCGTGATGGCGCTGAAAACGCTCGCCTCGATCGTCTCGCTCGGCACCGGTTTTCGTGGCGGTCTGTTTTTTGCCACGCTGTTTCTCGGCGCGCTCGGCGGCCATCTGTTCGCGGTCGGCTTCAACGCGACCGGCATCGGCTTCACCATCGACCCCGCCGTCTACACCATCATCGGCATGAGCGCGCTGTCGGCCTCGGTGATCGGCGGGCCGCTCACCATGTCGTTCATCGCGCTCGAATCCACCGGCAATCTCTGGCTCACCACCGCGGTGCTGGTCGCCGTCATCATCTCCACCCAGATGACGCGCGAGCTGTTCGGCTACTCCTTCGCCACGTGGCGCCTGCATCTGCGCGGCGAGACCATCCGCAGCGCCGCCGACGTGGGCTGGATCCGCGATCTCACCGTCAAGCGTCTACTGCGCCCGGACGTCCCGACCGTCGACTCCACCATGCCGCTCGACGAATTCCGCGAGAAGTTCCCGCTCGGCTCGAAGACCCAAGTCGTCGCCGTCGATCCCGAAGGCCGCTATGTCGGCCTCGCCATCGTCGCTGAAGCGCATTCGCCGGATGTGGCAGCGTTCCGGCTCGACAGCCTGCTGCATTGTCGCGACGTCGTCCTGCATCCGGACATGAACATCCGCGACGCCATGGTGGTATTCGAGGGCGCCGAAGCGGAATCGCTGGCGGTGGTCGAGGCCGAAAGCCACCGCGTGCTCGGCACGCTCTCGGAAGCCCACGCAACACGGCGCTATGCCGAAGAGTCCGAGCAGCGCCGCCGCGAAGCCCTCGGCGAGATGTGATGGTCCGCCGTTAGCCGTCCGCGAGCGACAGCATGTGCCCCTGATCGGGCGGCACCCGGCCGGCCAGTGTATCGCGATAGATATTCTCGACGGCGACAGGGCCACGGTTCTCGGCAACCGTGAGCGACTGTTCCAGCAGCGGCAAGAAGCCCGACCACGCCGCGTTGAAGCGGGTATCGATGCCGCCCGGTCCCCATTCTTTGGCGCGTTTGCGGATTTGGTCCGGCGCGAAGAACCATGAGGGCTTGGCGCCGGGAAGCTCTTCATCCACCGCTGCATCCTGATGGGTGAGCCCGACGCGCCCGCTATAAACGAGTTTGTCCTTGAGGTGCCGATGCAGCCGGCCGCGCAGGTCGGCATTCCCGGCCATATCGACGAAGGCCACCGGCTGATCGGCGGGCAGCGTATCGATATGATCGTAGAGCACGACATCGTCGTAGCAGCCGAGCGACCGCACGAAATCGGCGTTGCCCGTTGATGTGAGTCCGATCACACGAACCGGCTTGCGCTTGCTGTGCAGCAGATGCGCAAGACCGAAGGCTGTCTTGCTGGAGGCACTGGAGAGAATGACAGTGCGTGCACCGAAGAATTCCTCCTCGGCGAGAAAATCATCGACCAGGAACGAGAGCATGAAGAGCGGCCGCAGCAGCGCCTGATAGTCGCCATTGCGCCCGGCAAAGGCCGGGTCATCCGTCACCCGCGCATAGGCATTGTAGACCGGGGCCACGCCCTGCCGATGCGCCGCGCCGTCGCGCAGGCCGCGCTTGCTGACATCCGCGGCCTCGATCACCAGATGCGAGGCCATCGGGAAATAGCCGAACAGCCGCTCGCCTTCGGCGATCTGCGGGTGCATCGACGCGATCACCCTGCCAAAACCCCAGACCGGAATATTGCCGAAACCATCAGGCGCCTTGAACAACTGCCAGTATTTCATGACGTCGCCCAGCATCGCATAAGTGACGTTGTTCGCGGTGAAAGCGAAGCGTTCGACCTCGACCGGAAGGCAATCATCGGACAGCTCGTCCAGTCGCGGCAGCGACATCTGCACCAGCGCGGTGTTCTGAAAATTATTCTTGGCTATGTTGAATTGCGTATACGCGTTCATGATCGAACTCCGCTGCGTTTCCCTGCAGCGATCATTCCTTTCACCAATGTCTGTTTTGCGACAGCGGAGTTGTTTAAAACAACGTCCGTTTCAAACGCTGTTCGACTACACCGTGGGAACCGTGCCGCCGTCGATCACGAATTCTGCACCAGTGATTGATGCCGCGCGCGGCGATGCCAGAAATGCCACGAGGTCCCCGACTTCGTGCGGCCTGGCCGGGCGTCCGAGCGGAATACCGCCGAGCGAATCCATCAGCATTCTCTGCGCGCCCTCATAATCGGTGCTGTTCTCGTCGGCGATCGTCTGCACCAGCCCGACGGCGGCCTCGGTTTCCACCTAGCCCGGCGAGACGCGCACCACGCGGATGCCTTTCGGGCTAACTTCCTTTGATAGCGCCTTGCTGTAGTTTCCGAGTGCCGCTTTCGCTGCCGCGTAGGCCATCGTGGCATCGTGCAACGGCAGCACACGCTGGATCGAAGTGACATGAATGATCACGCCGGATTTCTGCTCCAGCATCGACGGCAACAGAGCGCGATCGAGTCGGACGGCAGCATAGAGATTCAGGTCCATTGCGCGCTGCCAAGCGGCGTCATCGAGCTTTGCGAAACCGCCCGCAGACGCGGACGACCCGCCAACGACGTGGACAATGATATCGATGCCACCGAGGCGCTTCAGGACCGCGTCGGCGAGCGCCGTGCACCCGTCGGCGGTGGCAACGTCAGCAACGACGAAGCCGGCATGGTCCGGCATGCCGGCCGGCCTGTTGCGCGCTGTCGTGAGCACCACTGCACCCTGTGCCAGCAGGCACGCGACGACGGCTGCACCAATACCTTTGGTCCCACCGGTCACGAGCGCCCGCTTGCCAGCAAGTTCGCCGCTCGCCTGATGATTTGTCATCGTCCAGTTCCTCGTTTTCACATCCGCACAGCGCGGCGCATTGTCTGCGAGGGAAATGCGGATATGTTTGCCGAATGACAAGAACGCACGAGAAAGTGGGGGACTTACCTCCAGGTAAGGAACCGTGGACTGCAACGACCGCATCGGACGGGATCGAGCAGTCGCTGAAGATGATCGGCGGACGCTGGAAGCTGGAAATCCTGTTTCGTCTGTTCGGGGGCCGAATTTTGCGCTTCTCTGAACTCGAACGCGCAATCCCTGCGGCCTCGCAGAAGATGCTCGCGCAGCAATTGCGGCAGCTCGAGGCCGACGGCATTGTTCGACGCGTCGTGCATGCGCAGGTGCCTCCGAAGGTTGAATATGCGCTAACGGATTGGGGCGAGTCTCTTTGCCCTTCGCTCGACGCACTGCTCACATGGTTCGCATGGAAGCCAGCGTCCGACGCCGCAGTATCTGCCATGGGGACATCCACCTCGCCTCCTGCCGAGGAATAGCCTGGCCCGCGCAGTCGATGCTGCGGCCCGCGACGTGTTCACTTCGCCGGTTTGCCGATCACGCCTTCGCGCTTCTTGATGGCGTGATAGTAAGCCCACCACAGATGCGCCGCGGCGCCGCGCAGCGGACGCCATGGTTCTGCCAGCGGCGCCATCTGTTTCACGGTCGGACGCTCCTTGAGACCGAGCCCGACCTTGATGGATTCCTGAATGGCGACATCGCCCGCCGGCCATGCGTCGCCATGGCCGAGACAAAACAGCAGATAGACGTCGGCCGTCCATGGTCCGATGCCGTGCAATGCGACCAGCGTGTTATGCGCAGCGTCGGCGTCTTCCTCGGCGAGCACATCGAGATTCAACCGCTCCTCGACGAGTTCGCGCGCCAGCGCCTTCAATGTCTTGATCTTCGCCGCCGACAGGCCAAGCCGGCCCAGGCGATCGGTACGCGCCTTGCGGATGGCGTGATGATCGAATGGCGAGAAGGCGCCGGAGACGCGTCCCCAGATCGCCGAAGCCGATGCCACCGAGACCTGCTGCCCGCAGACGATCTGCGCAAGCCCTTCGAAGCCCGGCGCACGTTGCCGCAGCGCCGGCATCCCGGCCATGGCCAGGATCGGTTTCAGCCGCGGGTCGAGCTTCACCAGCTCCATAACGGCGGCGTCGAGCACGGATTGATCGGTAAGATGAACGGTCATGATCCCCAAGGATCACCACGGCGTGACCGCAAGATCAATGCTGCCAATGAATGCGCTGCGGCAATAGCGCACCATGCAACCGGGAACCAAAGCCCCGGACGTCGCGTTGTTTGGGTTCAATGGAGGCTACCGCTATGCGGACGTTTTTTGGAATGATCCTGGGTGCACTGATCCTGGGCATCGGCGTTTACATCTACGATTCGATGTCGAGCTCGTCAGTGGCGAACGGCCAGACGGCGCAGGAGCGCCGGACGATCGTCAACTGGGATGTTGCTGCCAATGAGTGGGAAGCACTGAAGACGCGCACCAAGCAGGATTGGGCCAAGCTCACCTCGCAGGTGAAATCGTAAGCACATCAGCAACGAGAAGACTGGTTACGCCGATCAAAGATGCCCTCGCCGATGAGCGGGGGCATTTTTCTGTCTTGAACGTGCCGACTTTTACTTCTTCGCAGCCGCGGCCTTACGCGCATCGGCGATCGCGAGAACGAATTGTTCTTTGGTGATCGGCCCGGGAATGCGGAACTTGCCGACGATAAAGGATGGCGTGCCGTTAAAGCCGAAAGCCGTCGCCTGCTCATCGATCTGCTTCAGCTTGGCAACGATCGCATCCTGATTTTTCTGCAGATCGGCGACGGCGCGATCGACATCGATACCGGCCTTGGCGAGCCGGTCACGCGCGATCGCTTCCGTCAGTTTGGTATCGAGGCTGATCAGGGCGTCTTGCGCCTCGATGAACTTGTTCTGGTATCTGGCAGCGAGCACGAGACGGGCCGCATAGACGGACACCGGCCCGAGGATCGGCCAGTCCTTCGACACCAGGCGAACCTTGCCGTCTTCCTTCACCAGGGCGTGCAGGTCGGGGGCGATCTTGCGGCAATAGGGGCATTGGTAGTCGAAATATTCGACGATGGTGATGTCGCCCTTCGGGTTACCGGCGGCCGGGATGTCCGGATCGCGGAGTACCGCGGCTTCGTTAAGGACGTCTTCGTCCTTGGCGGCACCAGATGCCGCGAGGACCTTGCCGGACGCGCCGAGCAGCATGGCGCCACCGAAAAGCCCGAGCGCAGCGCGGCGCGTCGTGGCGGTCTTCGAGGTCTCGCGGATTGCGGCGGTCATGATGTTCTCCGAAGACGCATCATGCGCCAGCGCTCAGGTGATGTAGATGTTGCGGGCCAACATATAGAGCGCCACGACGATAATGATAGACGCAAAAACGGTATTCAACGCGCCCCGCCGCAGCGACAGATGCCGCGCCAGGCTGGTTCCCAACAGTCCGCCGAGCAGACCACCCAGAATGAACACCAGCGCAAGTTTCCAGGAGATCAGCCCGGACCAGGCATAGCTCGATGCCGTGGTGAGACCGAATGCGGTGACCGCCACCAGCGATGACGAGATCGCACTCATGATCGACATGCCCGTGGCCGCCATCAGCGCCGGCACGATCAGAAAGCCGCCACCGATTCCGAAGAAGCCGGACAGCGCGCCGGTGACAAGACCCAGCGCAAGCAGCGAAGGCGTGTTCGACATGCTGATCTCGACGCGGTGCTCGCCGACTTGGGCGCGCGTCTTCAGCATCAGCACGGCGATCACCAGCATCAGGACCGCGAACAGCGCCAGCAAATTCTGCCCGTCCACCTGCTTGCCGAGAATCGAGCCTCCGAGCGCACCGGCGATTCCTGCAGCAGCAAACACCAGCGCGCAGGACCAGTGCACATTGCCCCCACGCGCATGATTGCCGAGATTGACCGCCGCATTGGCGGCGACCGCAATGGCGCTGGTGCCGATCGCGACATGGGGCTCGGGAACGCCGACAACATAGACCATCAGCGGCACAGCGAGGATCGAGCCGCCGCCACCGACCAGGCCGAGCGAGAAGCCGACCAGTGCGCCCGAAGCCAGGCCGAGCGCCCCCTGCATCACAGTCATCATGAACGGCTGATTCTCATCTTCTCATCTGAGCATGATCTTTCGAAAAAATCAGTGTCCACTTGTTCGGATCATGCGCGCAACGGCGTGACCATAATGACCTTTCCGGCCCGGCTCCATGCAGCCGGCATCACAAATCCGCCTGCCGGGAAAACGCTGTCGTGAGCATCAGCGCACCAGCAGGGTGACGGCAAGCGGAACCAACAGGGAGGTCACCAGCGCATTCAGGCTCATGGCGATGCCAGCAAAGACGCCGGCCACGGCATCCACCTGAAAGGCCCGTGCGGTGCCGATCCCATGCGACGCCAATCCGACGGCAAAGCCACGGGCGCGATAGTCGCTGATGCCCATGCGGTTCATCATCGGCGTGACGATGATCGCCCCCATGATGCCGGTCAGCACCACGGCCACCGCGGTCAGCGATGCGTCAGCGCCGAGCGACTCGCTGATGCCCATGGCGACGCCGGCGGTGACCGATTTCGGCGCCAGCGACAGCACCACATTTTGCGGCAGGCCGAAGGCCTTTGCCAGCAACACCACCGAGACGATTGCCGTGGCACAGCCGACCACCAGCGCAGCGAGCATCGGCACGATCGCTGCCGCCACGACCTTGCGATTCTCATAGAGTGGCACCGCGAGCGCCACGGTCGCCGGACCGAGCAGGAAGTGCACGAATTGCGCACCGCTGAAATAGGTCGTGTAGGACGTCCCGGTCATCAGCAGGAACACGGCGATGATCCACATCGAGTGGAACACCGGATTGGCGAACGGATGCCGGCCGGTCGCCAGCGACAGCGCATCCGCCGTCGCATAGACCAGCAGCGTCACGGTCAGCCAGAGCAGAGGCTGCTGCGAGAGATAGACCCAGAGTGAGAACGGATTGGCGGTCATCACGCGCTCCGCCCGCGTGTCATGACCCGGCTGATGATGAGGAACGTCGCCACCGTCACCAGCAACGTGATCACGACCGAGATCGCCAGAACACCGACGATGGCCGTGCCATGTTCGGCCAGCAGATCGAGCTTCTGCACCACGCCGACACCGGCGGGAATGAACATCAGCGACAGATGCGCGAGCAGGCCCTTCGCGGCATTCTCCACGCCGCCGCCCTGCAGCGGCCCCTGCGCAAATAGCGCGGCACGATCACGCAGCAACAGCAGAACGAGCAGCAACAGCATGCCGAGCACCGGGCCGGGCACCGGCCATGCAAAAGCGCGCACAGCGATCTCGCCAGCGAGCTGGCACAGCAGGATCAGGGATAGACTGGCAATCATGGGGACTCCGCGGGTGACGGATCGTTATCGCCCGCGAAGCAAGTGATGTCGATCAACCCCAGCGCGCGGCTGATCCGATCAGGCGGCACCCTTCAGCTTCTTGGTGCATTCGCTGTAGTAGCCGCCGCCTTTTTCGATCCACTTCATGCCGCCATTGGCATTGGCGGCCTTGTTGGCATTGTACTGATCCACGCAGGTGTGCATCCGCGCCTTGCCGGCCGTCTCCTTGGCGTATTTCGGATCGACCGCCGACGGGAAGGTGGCAGGGCCTGCCGGAGCCGCAGCTGTCGTCGCTGCCGGCTTGGGGGCTGCAGCAGGTTTGGGAGCCGCTGCGGGCTTGGCTTCAGCAGGCTTGGCTTCGGCAGCCTTCGGCGCCGCGGTTGCAGCAGGCGCAGCGGCGGGCGTCGTCGCAGCGGCATCGGTCCCGCATTCGGCTTTGCGGAAGTCATTCCATTTCTGGCCGTTCAGCGTGCCGGCGGTCTTGGCCGCCTGATATTTTGCACTGCATTCAGTCGCGGTGAGTGCATGGGCCGGACTGAAAGCAAGCAAAGCAAAACTGGACACTGCAATCGCGCAGGCGAATTTGACAGGCATTGTCATGGCGTTCTCTCCCTTTGCTACACAAAGTAAAAGTAGACGATGGCATCCTATCGCTACCGCTGCATGTGGCAACGACATCGCAGCTCCCCGCGAAAAATTATCGTGATCGCACCATCAGATATATTTGAACTCATTCACCTGCCGTTCAGCCCGGCGCGCCCACCCTGTCCTCCCTGTTCAATTCGAGGTGCTGCCATGATCCGATTCGCTTCCAGCCTAGCTACCGCTGCCGTCGCCTCCTTCCTCCTGGTCGGCGCGGCCACCGCTCAGACACCTGCGCCGGCGGCCACCAAGACTGCGCCCGCCAAGGCGGCCCCCGCCGAGAAGATGGCGCCTGCGGACAAGACAGCCGAGAAACCCCGCACCGCAGCGTCACTCGAATGTTCGAAACAGGCCGATGCCAAGGGCCTGCATGGCACCGAGCGCCGTAAATTCCGTTCTGAATGCAAGAAGACCACGAAACCGAACTAAACTCTCGTCATGCGCCTGTCCCTCGCCCGGAAAGCGAGGGACAGGTAGACCACACTGCATTTGTCGACAGGTGCGGACTTTGCCATAAAGCGGGCTCCTTCAGCTTTCCGTGCAAATGGCCATCGCTCTTCCCAGCTCCCTGCAGATCCGCACCACCCTTGAGACCCTCGTCATCGGCACGACCGGCGGCGCGCTATTCTATTGGGCGGAATTGCCGGGCGGGCTGATCTCCGGCGCGATGATCGCGGTCGCGGCTTACGGCATCTTCGGCCGCCCGGTCGGCCTGCCGCAGCCGATGGCCCATGTCATTCTGATGACACTGGGCCTGTCGCTCGGCTCGATGGTGTCGCCGGAAATGGTGCACAATCTCAGCGCCTATCCGGTGACTATCGCGCTGCTAGCGCTGGCCACCTTCTGCGCCACCTTCGGCAGCAGCATCTATCTGCAGCGCGTTCATGGCTGGGACCGCACCTCGGCGCTGCTGGCTGGCAGCCCCGGTGCGCTGTCGCAGATCATCATGCTGGCCACCGAGCGCAATGCCGACGTGCCGGGCATCGCCGTCGTGCAGATTTTTCGCGTCATCATCCTGACCGGCATGGTCCCGCTGCTGCTCGCCGCCACCGGCCTGATGGGTCATGGCCCGCTGCCGTCGCGCGGGCCGGAAGCCTCGCCGCTGGCGCTCGCCGAACTCGCCGCCGCGGCCATCGCCGTCTCGCTGTTCATGCGCTGGATCAAATTTCCGGCGAGCTGGATGTTCGGCGCGATGATGGCCTCGTCGGTCCTGCACGGCACCGGCTGGGTCCACGGCACGCTGCCGCAATGGGCCTATATCACGGCTCTCGTCGGCATCGGCAGCCTGATCGGCTCGCGCTTCGGCAAGATCTCGCCGCGCACTATTCTCAGCCACGTCTGGGCGGCGCTCGGCTCGTTCGCGGTCGCCATCGCCATCTCGTCGGTGTTCGTGACGATCATCGCGCTGACCACGACTGTGAAACTGAGCGATGTCGTCGTCGCTTTCGCGCCCGGCGCCATGGACGCCATGCTCGCACTGGCGCTGACGCTGCATATCGATCCGGTGTTCGTCGGCGCGCATCATCTGTCGCGCTTCATCTATGTGTCGATCGTCACGCCCGGAATCGTGCATCTGTTCGGCAAGGCGCAGGACGATATCGACGATTGATCTTCAGTCGTCGCAGACACCGATCGAAACAATGGAATAGATCTAACAAATATGAGCGCCTTGCAGTGATTGCAGACATTTGCGTCGCAAGGTCTAGACGTATTCTACCGCGCATCGTAGTGCGCCACGAAACCAATCAAGTTAGACGCTCGATCAAGCTGGCGTGACCAGCATCATCGAGGCGTTGAAATGAAATTGAGAACAAGAAAATCGACGAAGCAGACTGCACTGCTTTGCACCGTCAGTGTGATAGCATTGGCGACGGATCTTCCGCGCGATGCATTCGCGCAGGCCAGCCTGCCGCCAGTCACGGTGGATGCTCCACAGCCGCAACGCGCGCGCAGCACGACAGCAACGAGATCACAGACATCGGCACGCGCAACGCGACGCACACGCACGACGACACCGCAGATTTCACCCGCGCCATCGGTTAATGAGCGCATCTATAGCGCCGACAACAACAGCTATGTCGCAGGTCAGGCCAGTTCGGCGTCGAAGACGAATACGCCGCTGATCGATACGCCGCGTTCGGTGAGCGTCATCGACCGCAAGGAGCTCGATGACCGCGGCGTCACCAGCATTCCGGAGGCGGTTCGTTACACAGCCGGCGTCACCACCGGCGGCTTCGGCTACGATCCGCGTTTCGATCAGATCTATGTCCGCGGCTTCTCGACGACGACGCTCGGCGACTTCCGCGACGGACTGAAGCAGTTCCCCTCCGGCTTCACCACATTCCGGACCGAACCCTATCAGCTTAACAGCGTCGAGGTGATCAAGGGCCCGGCTGCCGTGCTCTATGGACAGTCCGTCCCCGGCGGCCTCGTCGATCGCCGATCGAAATTCCCGGTCGAGAATCAGGTCAACGAGATTTCATTAGAAGGCGGCACCTATGGCCGCATGCAAACGGCGTTCGACATCGGCGGTGCCAGTTCCGACAAGTCGCTGCTGTACCGCCTGGTGGGCCTCGGCCGCGCCGGTGAGACCAATTACGATATCGCAGACGAGCGGCTGATGCTGGCGCCA
Organism: Tardiphaga robiniae; assembly: GCF_013359755.1. Classification (GTDB taxonomy): domain Bacteria; phylum Pseudomonadota; class Alphaproteobacteria; order Rhizobiales; family Xanthobacteraceae; genus Tardiphaga; species Tardiphaga robiniae. The sequence goes on from NZ_JABMCJ010000069.1 coordinate 65,880, forward strand.
TCGATCACCTGGCGACCGACCATCGACACCACGCTGACCGCATATGCCATCTTGCAGAAGGACGAAACCGACGCCAGCGTCGCCATGCTCAATCGCGACGGCCAGCTGGTGAACGTCAACGGCACGACCATCAAGCTGCGATCGAGCGATCCGAAATACGACTATCTGCGGCAGCAGCAGGCGCAGGTCGGCTACAAGCTCGAGCACCGCTTCGACGACGTCTTCACATTCCGTCAGCACACGCGGTTCGGTGTGCTGCATGCGGAATCGCGCTATGTCAGCGGCAGCTTCGCGACGCCAACATCGACCGTCTATGACCGCGGTGCCGTAGCCGTCGGCGATGACCAGACGAGCTGGCAAACCGACAATGCGCTGCAGGCCGACTTCGCCACCGGCCCGGTCGTCCACCGCACACTGTTCGGCGTGAATTACGATCACAATACCTGGGACTTCAAGCTCGGCCTGGGCGCGGTGAATCCCGGCTATGCGCTCAACATCTTGAATCCTGTCTACGGCATTGCCGGGCCAACCCCGGGTTATACGTCCGGTTCGCGTTCGACGCAGGAACAGGTCGGCGTCTATCTGCAGGACCAGATGCGACTCGGCAACTGGCACCTGTCGGTCAGCGGCCGTCAGGACTGGACCGATCGCACGCAAATCAATTCCTATACGGGCGCCGTCACAGGCGCGCGCAACGACAACGCGTTCTCCTACAGCGCCGGCCTGCTCTATCACTTCGAGAACGGCATCGCGCCCTATGTGAGCTATGCGACCTCATTCCAGCCGGAGACCTCACTCGGCCTCGACGGCATCGTGCTGGCGCCATCCGAAGGCGAACAAATCGAAGGCGGCGTGAAGTATCAGCCACGGCCCGACGTGCTGCTCACGGCGTCGATCTACGACCTCAAGGAGAAGAACGCCGCCAAGCTCGCCGGCTATGTCAACGGCATCGCCTATTATGCCTCGGTCGGCGAAATCCGCGTGCAGGGCTTCGAATTCGAGGCACGCGCACGACTCACGCCGGAACTCGAAACGGTGACGGCCTACACCTATTCCGACGCGGAGATCACCAGGAGCTCGATCGCGACCGAGCTCGGCAAGACCCCTGCAGTGACGCCGAAGCACACCGCATCGAGCTGGATGAACTACACCTTCCTGAACGGTTCGCTTGAAGGCCTCGGTCTCGGTGCAGGTGTCCGTTATATCGACGCGACCTGGACGTCGAACGACAACACCTCACGCAACAACGGCTATACGCTGTTCGATCTGGCCGCGCGTTACGATTTCGCCAAGCTTGGACCGAAGTTTGCGGGCTATCAGGCCTCGATCAACGCCAACAACGTCGCCGACGAGCAGGTTGCAGTCTGCAATTCCGGCTACTGCTATTTGAGCCAGGGACGCACGGTGATCGGCACGCTGCGCTATCGCTGGTAGCGGTGCCTCAGCGGCCAGGACCGGCGGCGGATCAGCGCCGTGCGGTCTTGCCGGCGCCCCACAGTGCGATCGCCGCCATCGCCAGCGAGATCAGCACATTGTAGCCGGCCAGCGACAGGCCTAGGAAACGCCACTGCACCTCGTCGCAGCGAATCACCTTCACGGTGTCGAGGCGCTCCAGCAGGCTGCCGGCCTTGCCGAGATCGACCACCGGACCCGAACAGTCCGTTGGACCCTGCCAGAATGTCCATTCGACGCCGGTGTGATAACCGCCGAGCACCGCATTGGCGAGCGCCGCCAGCGCCAGCACAACGAGGCCGGTCACAACCAGGCCGCGCGGCGCGTCCCTGGCGGCAGCAATCGCCACCAGCACCGCCAGCGGAATCGCGAGATAATAGGCATAGCGCTGTTCGAGGCAGAGCGGGCACGGCCGGATATCCAGCACCAGCTGGAAGAACCAGGCCCCCGCCAGCGTCGCCAATGCAATCAGACCGACCGCCAATGCAGCGACCAGCGCCGGGTTCGACGACGCAGGCGTGGAGGTGTGTGCGGTCTGGGCAGGCACGGTGCTCTCCGGAGTGGCTGCTGCGTCCTATCCCGGGCTCACCAGCCTGTCGAGGCAGCCCCGATCACACTGGAGTGTGCGCGGCGGCCAATCTGGCCAAACCGCAGGTTGACCCGCCCGGAGCGCCCGCTATATTCCGCCCGCTTCGCGCCCCCGGTCTCCGGCCGGCGTCCGAAGGCCCCTGTGGCGGAATTGGTAGACGCGCTCGACTCAAAATCGAGTTCCGCAAGGAGTGCTGGTTCGATTCCGGCCAGGGGCACCAACAGCTCATCAGCAATAATCCGTTGACGACGGGCTATATTTCCGAAAAGCGCGTCACCCGCAAATGACGACTGGAGGATTTGTCCTCACGCCGGCAGAGGTGCGGGCTCCGCTTTCGCCACCGGCATCGGCCTGAATGTCATTGCAATCAGGAAAGCGCCGAGCCCCATGATCCAGGAGCCGATATAGAGCCAAGCGTAGCTGGCGAACGCGTCGTAGATCAAACCTCCGGCGAGAGGTCCAGTCGCCATGCCAAGGCTGCCGGCCATGGCCGTTCCGCCGATCACCGTGCCCATCATCCGCAGCGGAAAGTTTTCGCGTGCGAGAACGGCGTAGAGCGGCATGGTGCCGGCGTAGATGAAGCCAAAGACCGCCGCCACGGTGTAGAACCCGCCGAGCTCACGCACGAAGACAAAACCGAGCGCCCCGAACGCCTGGGCGAGCAAGCCAAGGACCAGTACACGCTTGGCGCCAAAACGGTCGCCGAGCAGGCCGAAGGCGATACGGCCGCCCATCCCTGCCAGACCCTCGACGCTATAAATCGTGACCGCAGCGACAAGCGGTATGCCGCAGCTGATCGCGTAGCTCACAGTATGGATGATCGGCCCAGAATGCGTGGCACAGCAGAAGAAATTCGTCAGCAGCAGGATGATGAACTGTGGCGAGCGTAGCGCCTGCGCGCGCGACATCTCTGCCCGCGCCGGCTCGGCGGATGGAGCGGAAGGCGCGCACTCCAGCGCCGGCGCGCGGCGCACCAGCAGCGAGACTGGAATCATGATCGCGGCCACGACGAGGGCCACGATCTGCATCGAGGTGCGCCAATCGTGGTTCGAAACGAGCCAGGCCGCCAGCGGCGACATGGTCATGGGCGCCATGCCCATCCCCGCCGAAACCAGCGAGACGGCCAGGCTGCGATGCGTATCGAACCAGCCGGTGACCGTCGCCATCATCGGCGCAAAGATCGCGGCGGTGGCGCCGCCGACCATCAACCCGAAGACAAATTGAAATGCGACCAGAGATGTCGCGAGGCTCGCCAGCACCAGGCTTGACGCGAGGACGACCGACCCGGTCAACACCACCGGGAGTGGCCCCAATCGGTCGGACAAGGTGCCCCAGATCATGCTGGTGACAGCCATCGCGAGGAAGCCAATTGTCATGGCGCTGGATATACCGGTGACCGACCAGCCGGTATCCCGCGCGATCGGCTGCAGGAACACCGGCAACGAAAACATGCCGCCGATCGCGACGCAGCCCAGAAGGCCGCCCGCGGCGACGATTACCCAGCGATAGTGAGAATTGGTCATTCCTGGTCTCCACTTCAGCGGTCTTAGAGTGGAAGACGCACGGGACGGGCCGGAGCCGACAGGCCGACGGCCAACGCAGCTCACGTTTTTGCGAGCGCATACAGTTGTTCGTTGCCGCGATGACAGTGATCTTGCGGGCCAGTGGACCGATTCGGTTGATCGCTGACGAGAACATCTCTTGTCGATCGGCGGTTTATTAAGTCTAACAGGCTCAGACTGCCCCGAGGCGTCACTGGGGCTTCATGCGTGCGAGATCGAAATGCCCGGCCTGAGCAGACGAGCCATCCTGAGGGGAGGCGCGGCGTCGATGATGCTGCGCTCCGGTCCATTGGCCGCGCTGCCGCTTCCCGGCCCGTCCGATACCTTCACCGACAGCGTCGGCGTCAATGTGCATATCAGCAGCGAGCCATATGCGAGTCATTTCGACCGGTTTCACGATCTGCTTGCGGCATCAGGCATTCGCCATCTGCGCGACGAGTTGCGACCTAGCAACGATCTCGATCGCTGGCGCGCGCTGAACAAACGCTCGAACATCCTGTTCAATGTTGTGGTGTCGCCGGCGACCAACACCGTGCCGGAGATGATGACCTATCTCGCCGCATTGGGCATCGAGCGCGTCTCGGCGATGGAGGGCCAGAACGAGGGCAACAGCGACTGGTTTCTGTCGCTGCCGCTGGCGAAGCCGGGCTGGAGCAATGTCGTCGTGAACTATCAGCGCGAGGTGCACCATGCGCTGCGCGCGCGATATGCGGCGACGGAGTTGCCGCTGCTGTCGCCAAGCGTCATCAACTGGAAGCCCGCCGACGTCGCGCTGCTGCGCCCGGCCGCGCAGTTCAGCGATGCCGTCGCGATCCATTCCTATGTACAGAAGGCGCAAGAGCCGGAAACAACCAACGATTACGCCGCCGTGTCCTGGTATCTGCACAATATGCGCGACGCGTTCAAACCCGGCGCACCCGCACTGGCAACCGAATGCGGCTATTGCAATGTCGTGAAGCCCGGTACCTCCGGCGTCTCGGAAACGGCGGCGGCGCTCTATCTGCCACGGCTGCTGCTCAACAACTTCCGCCTCGGCATTCTCCGGACATTCCTCTACGAATTCTTCGATGGCGGTACCGATCCCAATGACGGAGAACATCATTGGGGCCTCGTCCGCAATGACGGCTCGCCGAAGCCTGGCTACCATGCGATCCGGAATCTCCTGTCCGCACTGAAAGGCGCACGCCGCGCCAACAACGATCCGCCGCTACGCGTGGCATCCACGGCACCGGACCTGCGGCATATCGCGTTTCAGGATGCGCAGGGACAACCGCTGCTTGCGGTATGGCGCGCGGTGCGCTGCTGGAATGTGGAGAAGGCTGAAGACATCCCGGTGCCCACGGAGCCGCTCGACATCGCCGTCGATGGCCCTGCCGCTTCGCTCTCCTTCAACCGTCCGAATGACGATGCCGAGTGGCGCCGCGTGCCGGTGACCGACGGGCACACGACGATCCCGCTGGACGGGCGCGTGGCGATCATCCGGCGTTCCAGCTGAGCTGGTATGAGTTGCTGTGGCTTGAACCACCCCGCCGCGCTTTGTATCCTGAAACTGCGTACGAACTGACGGTGAGCAGCAAAGTCTTTCAGACAAGGTCTTTTAGACTCTGCGGTCCGGCCAAGCATACGACAGCTTCGCCTTTTGCTCCAAAATATAACGGATTCTCCCCCATATGGACTATGCGCCTTCCGCTCCGGCCCTTGCGGCCGAGACGCACGCTTTTCAGGTTCTGCTCGAAGATGGCGCCACAGCCAGCATACGCGTTTATGGAAAAGGTCCACGGATCATCTGCAGCCATGGCAATGGCCTCGCCATCGATGCTTTTCAAAGCTTCTGGCGCCTCTTCACGGATGACTATGAGACCGTGGTGTTCGACTTCCGTCATCACGGCCGGAGCAGTCCGTATCGCCAGCCCATCCCGCATGTCTGGCCGCAGCTCGTCCGCGACTATGAGGCGATCATGCAAGGGATCGCGCGCGAACTCGGCGCGGCGCCGAGCCTCGGTGCATTTCATTCGATGAGCGCACTGACGACCCTGCTGCATGCCGCCGAATATCAGACGCCGTGGATCGGCATCGTCGGCTTCGAGCCGCCGGCGACGCCGCCAGCGAGCTATCCGGAGTTCCAGAGTTTCCGCACGGAAAATGACAGGCTCGCCGGACGCGCTGCGCAGCGTCGCGCCACCTTTCCGAACGTGCAGGAGCTGTTCGAGTCCTATCGCCGCAGCTCGGCATTTGCCGGCGTCGACGATGCCGGACTGCAGGCACTCGCCGCATCCACGCTGCGCTCGAACGACGACAGCCTGCTCTATGAACTCGCCTGCGCCAGGGAATTCGAGGCCAGCATCTTCACCATGCAGGATCTCCCGGGCGCTTGGGAGCGGATGTGCAGCGTCAGGCTGCCGGTGCAACTCGTCGCCGGTGAACCAAAGACGAGAACCAGCCCGTTCGTCGACATGGAGCGTGCCTTCGCGCGCGATGGCGGCTTTGCCTTCACCACCGTGCCTGACGCCTCGCATTTCATGCAGATGGAAAAACCGGCCGAATGCGCCGCAATCGTCCGCGCCTTCCATGCGGGCCTGACCTGACCGCTCGGGAGTAACGCCGGGCTGCCATGCCGGCCGCGCAACCGGCTGGCAATCCGCCCCAGCCATGCCCACATGGCAAGGGCAATGGGAGCCGTTTCATGACCGCACTTTCGATCCTCGACCTCGTCCGCGTTACCCAAGACACCGATGCGCGCGGCGCGCTCGACAATTCCCGCGATCTCGCCGGTCATGCAGAGCGCTGGGGCTATCAGCGTTTCTGGGTCGCCGAACATCACAACATGATCGGCATCGCCAGCGCGGCGACCTCGGTGGTGATCGGCCATATCGCAGCGGGGACCAAAACCATTCGCGTCGGTGCCGGCGGCATCATGCTGCCGAACCATGCGCCCATCGTCATCGCCGAACAGTTCGGCACATTGGCGCGGCTGTTTCCCGGCCGTATCGATCTCGGCCTCGGCCGCGCACCCGGCACCGACCAGACGACCATGCGGGCGCTGCGCCGCTCGCTGCAGAATTCAGACAATTTCCCGCAGGACATCCAGGAGCTGCAGGCCTATTTCGCTCCGGCCGGCCCGAACCAGCGCCTGCAGGCGGTGCCTGCCGCGGGCACCGACGTGCCGCTATGGATCCTCGGCTCCTCGACCTATGGTGCGCAGCTCGCCGCGGCGCTCGGCCTGCCCTACGCTTTCGCCTCGCATTTCGCGCCCGACCAGTTGCTGCAGGCCCTGCAGATCTATCACCAGCACTTCGAACCATCCGAACAGTCGACGAAGCCGCATGCGATGGTCGGCGTCAACATCATCGCCGCCGACACCGATGCCGAGGCCAAGCGGTTATGGACTACGCAGCAGATGTCGTTCACCAACATGTTCCGCGGCACCCGCGGGCTAAGCGCGCCGCCGATCGACGATATCGAGACCTACTGGGCGCCGGCCGAGAAGATGCAGGCCATGGGCATGCTGCGGCGCTCGATCATCGGCTCGAAGGAGACGGTTCGCGCCGGCATCGCTGCGCTGGTCGAGGAGACGGGCGCGGATGAGCTGATGATCGTCTCGGACGTCTACGACCACGCCACGCGGCTCAAGTCCTATGAGATGATCGCCGAGGCGGCTGCGGGTCTCACCAAGACACCGGCTGAAGCGACCGGCTGAAGCGTTTCAGAAATTGATGGTGGTGCGGACGCCGAACACCGCGGCGTCCTTGATACGCTTTGTCTGCGTGGCATCGTTGGGATCGACGGCGCCGCCGGCGGGATGCATCACATATTGAAACACCGGCTGCACCGCGACACCCGGCGCGACCGCAGCGAGATAGGTTACTTCCAGCACAGCTTCAAAATCGCGGATGGGCGATTGAATTCCGGTGAAAAGCTGCACATCACGATCAAGCCCGCGCGCGCCATCCGAAATGCGCGCATAAGTCATCGCGATTCCGAACTTGTCGTCGGGCCGCTCTGCCGAGAAACCCGACACCTGAATGCCGCCATCGAGATAGAAGCTGATCAGATTACGATCGGACGGGCTGATCGATGTGCGCGCAAAGAAGCCGATGCCCTTGTCCGGGCCGAGTGCACTGAAAGCGAGCCGCTGTTCGTAAACGGCGAAAACGCCGCGATTGCCACGTCGCATCAGCGGCTCGCCGGTGCCGGCCGGATCGGCCTGCGACAGGCCCTGTGCGGTCCAGCGCTCGTCATCGAATTCGGCCAGATGCACCCAGCCGCCGCCGGTGATCGATCCGGGCAACTCAGACGGGCCGAGCTTGTAGGCATATTTCAGTTGCCCGATGATCCACGGCGGATCGTTGACGCGAAATGCAAGACCATGCGCGTTGGCGATCTGCGGATCATTCGGACCGGGCGCTGCCGCACTGCCATTAAACACCGCCAGATAGGCCGTGAACGCATCCGACAGACTGGCCTTGAAACGAACGCCCGGCACGGCGAGTGGCGGCGAGGGTCCGCCCGCCGGCAGGACCACGCCGGTAATGCCGGGCCAGCCCAGCGCCGAGTTGACGAAGATATCGTCATACTTGCTGTCGATGAACTCGATATCGGATGGCTGCTGACCGACCTTCACCAGCAGTCTGCCGCCGAACAGCGACTGTTCGATCCAGAATTCATAGAGCCGCGTCGCCGGCAGCGCTTCGATGCCGCTCACCAGCATCAGATTGCCGATATAGTCGCGCGACAGGCCAGGTCCGTGGATCTGATAGACATTGGCGTGAAAGGTCGCGCCGCTCCAGCCGACCGCCTTGTCGAGATCGACATCCACGCCAAAATCGAACCGCCCCTCATAGACCGCGCCGCGCCGGATGCCGCCGGACGCATTGCCGAGCGCCTCGCCGATGTAAGTGGCTGACAGCGCCACACCCCATTCGGCGAGCCGGTCATTGATCGGCTTCAGGCCATTATCGCGCCAATCGCCGGCATGCGCCGATGACAGCGAGATCGTGCCACAGGCGACAAGGCCGGCGAGCGCCATCATCGCACGGACCATCCAGCACGAAAACACACCAATCATGATAGCTACCTGATGATCTTGAGGCGCTTCATCACGGCATAGGCCGATGCTGACGAAATCAATATCAGTGCGCCCGCCCAGAGAAATCCGGTTTCGACATCGGTCAGCGGCAGTCCCTTGGTGTTCATACCGAAGATGCCGGTGACCAGCGTCGGCGGCAGCAGAAGCGCGGTAAGCACTGAAAGAACGCGAAGGCTTTCATTGCCGCGTTCCTCGATCTGCAGATGCAGCTCTTCCTGCAGCAGCCGGCTGCGCTCGCGCATCTCGACGACGTTGTGATCCAGCCCGTCGAGGCGCTGCGCCAGCTTGCCGGCACGCAGCTGCAGCGACGGTTTCAACTCACGCTGACCTTTGGCCTCAAGCCGCTGGAATACGATGCGCAGCCCGGACAGCTGCCGATGCAGCCGCACGCAGGTCCGGCGCAGACGGCCGAGCTTCTGCAACATGTCACGGGAGTCGCCGGAGACCACCTGCTCCTCGATCTCGTCGAGCGATATCGCCAAACTGTCGGCGACGCCGTCCATGGTGTCGGCAACATTCTCCACGATCGTCTCAAGCAGCGCGGCCATGCTGTCGACCCGCTGGCCCTGCTCAAGCGAACGGCGCGTCGCATCGACGGCGCAGAGTGCATGATGCCTGCCGCTGATCAGCAAGCGCTCGGTCATCACGAAGCGCAGATAGCCGGTGTCTTCGGTCGCCTCGTCGATATCGCGCAACAGATCCGAGATCACGCCATAGATACTGTCATCGGTGGCATGGAGCTGCTGATATGTGTCCTTGGACAGCAACAAGGCACGGGCCTGCTCCGGCGCATGCAATGGGATCTGCGCCAGCCATTGCAGCGCGCGCGCGTCAGTGAGATTGAAGTGCAGCCACAGCAGCCCGCCGTGAACTAGATCGATGCCGGCATCGACCGGCAACGGCTCCGGCTTGCCGTCGGAATGGATGCGGAAGGCCCAGACCAGACCCGGGATTGGATCGGACACGCCTGGTATGGACGTCACTTCTGCAGATGAGACCGGCACTTCAAGCTGCATCGGACACCCACCGTTTTTCACGCCACGCAATACGCATGCGCCACCAAAAAAATAAAATATCTGCCTGCGGCCACCTGACTGTGTCAGCCGGTCGCAGGCACTTAATGACACCCTTGTTACAGGGATATGTCAGCGGAGATGAGATGATGATCCGATTAGAAAAAATCGGACCATCATCTCATCTCTTTGTTTTGAGCGTGATCTTTCGGAAAACCGGTTTCCACTTTTCCGGATCATGCTCTATTCGGCGGCTTCAGCGAGTGCGTCGCTCTGCTTGTTGTAGTCATGGACGACGCGGCCATAAGGCAAAGTCAGATCGGCCAGGAAATGATGCGCACCGATCACGCGGCGCACCGGAAAGTCGGCGACCGGCGCGTTGACATGCGGGATCAGATGCAGACGGCCCGGGCCGAACCATGAGCCCTTCACGGTGATATCAGTCAGGTTGATCGCCACCAGCTGACAGACTTCCGCGCTGCCATCGACGCCGGGGATCAGCTTCAGGTTGATCTGGGTCTTGGACAGCGTGGCGAGCGTCGCTTCGCCATTGCCCGCCATGGCGCCGTGCTTGTAGGCCATCGTGCCCATGGCCACCTGCTGCCCGGCATATTCCAGCGTGCCAGTCAGCGTGTCCTTGACCACTTCAAGTTTCGGATGGGCGTATTTCTTCGGAAAGCCCCAGATCTCGCGGCCGGCGGCGATCGGCGGATCATCGTCCAGATACATCTGCGACACGAAGTTGACGTCCTCGCCCTTGAAACGCGCGGGGATCACGAGGCCCGTTTCCGTATAGCTGCCGAAGCCCGATGAGTCCGGCATCTTGATCCATTCATAGTGGACGATGGGCTGTTCGATCGGCTCCAGCGGCTCGGGCAGACCCATCCGGATCAAATCAGGATCGGTCTCGTAGGTGATGACAAGGAATTCGCGATTGATGAAGCGATAGGGACCGGCGGGATAGCTCGGGCCGGCCATCGGCATCGACGGCAAACGGAGGATGTCTTCCTGGCGCATCGGAAACTCCTTGAGTGTGAAGTCGCAGGGTTCGGATCGTTGGGTTAAACTCAGTGCGCGGTCCACCCGCCATCGACCGGCAGCGTGATGCCGGTGATCGAACGGGCGTGGTCGGTGCAGAGGAAATTGACGACCGAGGACAGTTCCTCGACGGTCACGAAACGTTTGGTCGGCTGGGCGGCGAGCAGCACGTCCGAGATCACCTGCTGTTCAGTGATGCCGCGCGCCTTGGCCTGTTCCGGGATCTGCTTTTCGACCAGCGGTGTCATCACATAGCCCGGGCATACTGCATTCACGGTGATGCCATGTTCGGCGACTTCCAGCGCCGCCGTCTTGGTCAGCCCGGCAATCCCGTGCTTGGCTGCGACATAGGCCGACTTGAACGGCGAGGCCACCAGCGCATGGGCCGAGGCGATGTTGACGATGCGGCCCCAGGACTTCGCCTTCATGTGGGGGATGGCGAGACGTGTAGTGTGAAACGCACTCGACAGGTTGATCGCCACGATCGCATCCCACTTCTCGACCGGGAATTCCTCGAGCGGCGCGACATACTGGATGCCGGCATTATTGACCAGGATATCGACGCCGCCGAATTCCTGTTCCGCCTGCGCCATCATCGCCGCGATGTCATTGCCGTCGGCCATGTTGGCGCCGCTATACAGCACCCGGATCTGATGGCTGTCGGCGATCTCGCTGCGGATCGCCTCGATCTCATTGGCATCACCAAAGCCGTTGAGCACGATATTGACACCGCTGGCTGCAAGGCCGCGCGCGATGCCAAGGCCGATGCCGCTGGTCGAGCCGGTGATGATGGCGGACTTTCCAGACAGCATGGGCGCAACCCTTCGTAAGCAAACGTTAATATCTGCTTCTTTGCTAGCGATCCTGTTTGACGGCGGTATGAGGAATTTCCTTCAGCCGCGTGACGCGCTTCATGGGCTGACGCGCATTCATCGAATTTGCTATTTGTCACAACGCCGTCACTGCTCATCTGAATTCTGCCGCCAACATCATGTGATCGTTGAGGAGAAGACGAAGATGGACGCGCGGACACCCGGTTCAGAGACGACCACCGAGACCAACTGGCGCCCCGATCGCTGTGATCGTGTAGCACTGGTGCTGCAGGGCGGTGGCGCCCTCGGCGCCTATCAGGCCGGCGTGTATCAGGCGCTACATGAGCAAGGCATGGAGCCGGACTGGGTGTGCGGCGTATCGATCGGCGCGATCAATTCGGCGATCATCGCTGGCAATCCGCCGGAAGACCGGCTGGAGAAGCTGCAGATCTTCTGGGACCGCATCACCGCCCGCAAGGTCTGGCACTACACACCGGACGGCGACGTCTATCGCAAGGCCCGCAATCTCGCGAGCTCGTTCATGACCACGACCCTCGGCCAGCCCGGTTTCTTCAAGCCGCACGAGGTCAATCCGTGGTTCAGCCCGGCCGGTGCAAAGACGGCCACGAGCTATTACGACACCTCGCCGCTACGCGACACCCTGCTCGAACTGGTCGACTTCGATCTCATCAATTCGCGCAAGACCCATTTCGCCGTCGGCGCAGTGAACGTCATCACCGGCAATTTCCTGTATTTCGACAACAAGAAGGAAGTCATCGCGCCCGAACACGTGATGGCATCAGGCGCACTGCCGCCAGCTTTGCCGATGGTGAAGATCGGCACCGATCATTTCTGGGATGGCGGCATCGTCTCCAACACGCCGCTGCAGCACCTGCTCGACCAGGAAGACAAGATGAACTCGCTCGTCTTCCAGGTCGATCTGTTCAGCGCACGCGGCGTGCTGCCGCGCGATATCCAGGAGGTTCTGGCCCGGCACAAGGACATCGTCTACTCGTCCCGCACCCGCCACAACACCGACATCTACCGACGCATGAACAATCTGAAGTCGGAGCTCTACAAGGTCTTGCAGCGCATTCCCGACGACCAGCTCAGCGACGAGGAACGCGCGCGGCGCGACAGCCTGTCGGATCTGCCGGAGATCACCATCCTGCAGATGATCTATCAGCAGAAGGCCTATGAGGGCGATTCCAAGGACCACGAGTTCTCGGCGACCTCGATGCGCGAACACTGGCAGAGCGGCCTCGACGATACCCGCCGCACATTGAAGCGTCGCGACTGGCTGGCGCTGCCGGAGCAAGGCAAGGGCATCGTGGTGCACGACGTGCATCGCGAGAGCAGTTCCTGACCGACGATACGTCCCAATAAAAAATGGCCCGCGCAGATGATGCGCGGGCCTTTTCTTTTGGCGGTTTGAAAAAGCGAGGCCGCCGCGTTTCCGCAGCGGCCTCGTCTGTTCTCAGAACAACTGGCTGAACAGCACGTAGAGCGAGGCCGAGAGCATGATGGCGCAGGGCAACGTCAGCACCCAGGCCATCAGCAGGTTGCGGATGGTGGCCATCTGCAGGCCCGAGCCGTTCGCCGCCATGGTGCCCGCAACGCCGGACGACAGCACGTGGGTGGTCGAGACCGGCAGACCGAACACGTCGGCCGCGCCGATGGTGGCAGCGGCCACGAGTTCGGCCGAAGCACCCTGCGCATAGGTCAGATGCGTCTTGCCGATCTTCTCACCGACGGTGACGACGATGCGCTTCCAGCCGACCATGGTGCCCAAACCGAGCGCGATGGCCACGGCGATCTTCACCCAATCCGGGATGAACTTGGTGGCGGCATCGAGCGAGCCCTTATAGGCATTGAGGGTCGCGACATCTTCCTTGTTGAGGTCGTTTTCCTTGTCCTTCATCAGGAAGCGTATGGCTTCCGATGCGAGATACATGTCGTTGCGGGTGTTGCCGACGGATTCCGCAGGCACCTTGTCGAGCGTGCCGTAGCTGCGAACCTGATCGCCGACCTGCTGCACGAGAACGGCGAGCGACGGATAGGTGCCTTCGCTGATCTTGCGCTGCGAGACATAGGTGGTCACCGCCGGACGGGGATCGCCGATGATGCTGTGGCCGGCGCCCTTGGCTGCGATCACCTTGGCGGCTGCGATGGAGTTGACCTGGAACTGCGCCACGCGGGATTCCGGCAATGCGCGATTCAGCGCATAGGCGGTCGGCACGGTGCCGATCAGCACCAGCATGATCAGGCCCATGCCCTTCTGACCGTCATTCGAACCATGTGCGAAGGACACGCCGGTGCAGGTCGCGATCAGGATGCCGCGGATCCACAACGGCGGTGCCTTGTTGCCGTCCGGTGCTGCGTACAAAGCAGGGTTACGCACGACGAACTTCAGCACCAGCAGCAGGATGGCGGCGCAGGCAAAGCCGAACAGCGGTGACAGCAGCAGCGCATAGCCGATTTCGGTGGCCTTGCCCCAATCCACACCCGAGGTGCCGTCACGGCCACGCATCAGCGCATTGGCGATACCGACGCCGATGATCGAACCGATCAGCGTGTGCGAGCTGGAGGCCGGCAGGCCGAGATACCAGGTGCCGAGATTCCAGATGATCGCCGCGATCAGCAGCGCGAACACCATGGCAAAGCCGGCACCGCTGGAGACCTGCAGGATCAATTCCACCGGCAGCAGCGAAACGATGCCAAAAGCCACCGCGCCCGTGGAGAACAGCACGCCGAGGAAGTTGAAGAAGCCCGACCACATCACGGCGAATTCCGCCGGCAACGAGTGGGTGTAGATCACCGTGGCCACCGCATTGGCGGTGTCATGGAAGCCGTTGACGAATTCGAAGCCGAGCGCGATCAGCAGCGCCACGAACAGCAAGAGGTAAGGCAGGTAGCTGGTAACGCGGGTGCCGGTGGCATTGACGTCCACATAGATGCTGTAGGCGACGAACAGGAGGCCGGCGGCCAGGATCCCGAAAAACAGGATCATCGTCAGCGGGTTAAAACCCTTGTCGAGATTGGGCCGCGACGCCGGCTCAACAGCCGCGCCTCCGGAAATGGATTGATTGGCAGTGAAATCGGTCATGAAACGCCCCCGTTACAGGTTAAGAGGCGTTAATCTCTGCACCACGGATGCGAAGCCCGGATGACAGGCGCGACAATTTGTCTGTTACGGGTTGTGACAGTCCGGCGTCACCGATGCGGCCGGTATATGACAGGGGTCAGATCGCCGACGCGACCTTTTCGAGTCCGATCATGCGCGCCAGTGCACGGACTTCGCGCTTCTGGTCCTCACGCAACTGGAACAGCAACGGCATCGCAGCAGACTTGAGTTGCTGCACCTCGTCGCTATCGGGATCGATCGGCGGAGCGCCGGCCGAAGAACTGGCCTGCTTGGTCTCGTGGATCCTGCGTGCCACGTTGCGCAGCGCCGCTTCGACGCCGGGCCAGTAGGATTCCTGCGACGCGGTCAGATTGAGCCGGGTCTTGATCGCCGAAATCTGCGCATCGCTGAGCAGCGTATAGGTCTTCTGCACCGGCTTGGCAGCAGCCTTGGGCTTAGCGGTCGGCTGCGGCACCACGATCGGCGCGAGCACCGTCGAACCGGGTGCTTCGATCGGACTGTCGGATGCAAAGGCCTGGCGCAACGGACTGCCGTCGACGCTCGGGACCTGCTGCGGATCGAGCGACGCCATCATGGCGCCGGCCAATGGCAACTTGTCTTTCTTGCCTTGCGTATTGGAAACCGGTCCGCGCGACACCGCGACCGAATTTTGCGCGGCACTGTCGTCATATGACAGCGACAGCGATGGGATGCTATCGCGACCGAGGATGCTCGCAACAGCCACGCCGGTCAGCAACAGGCAGCCCAGCACAAGAAGGGTCAGCGCACGCGTCAAGCCAGTCTCCGAAATTCAGGACCACCAGAGGTACCTGTCCTCACAAATGGAGATTAATTATGGCCTAACCATACCAGAACGGTGCGATAATACTCACAGACGTTCAGGCGGCATTGGCGAGAACATAGGCTTCCTGGATGTCGCTCACGATATCGGAGGCTTCCCACAGCGCATCCGGGGCGACCGATTGCATGCTGATGGTCCAGTTTGCGCCCTTTCCGGCGCGGGGCGTGCTGACGATGTCGAACTGCACCTCGCGGCACAGCGGATGACGGCCGAAAGCTGCGGCCACGCGTGCCTTGATCTCCTCGATCGTAGCCGGCGTCTTCGCGAAATAGGCTTCGATATCCATGATGGCCCCTGAATCGGTTGATTCCCGATCGGGGCATTGTTGGTTCCACAGGATTTAATGAATGGTTAATTTTGCTGCGCCGCTGGCAGATTGATACCACCCGGCCGGAGTGGGCTCAGCCCAGCAGTTGATCGAGCCGATCCCGGAGCTGATCCTGATGGTAAGGCTTAGCGAGCCGCGGCAGATCGAGCTGAGCGCCTTCGGGCAAATCCGCATAACCGGTGGCGAGCAGGACCGGCAGCGACGGCCGCATTTCGCGGGAATAGGCCGCAAGCTCGATGCCCGTCATGCCGGGCATCATGTGATCGGTCATCATCAGATCGAGCGGCTCGTCGCTTTTCAGAATCTCCAGCGCATGCCGCCCCGAAGTCGCGGGGATCACGCGATGGCCGAGATCCTCCAGCATCTCCGTCGTCGACATCGCGATGAGGGGATCGTCATCGACAAACAGGATCACGGCAGAGCGCGCGGCATGGCGCATGACGTGGGCCGTATCGGCGGCCTCCGGCTTCCTGTCGGTGACCGGCAGCACGAGGGTCGCCGTCGTTCCCTTGCCGACGACGCTCGAGAGATCGAGCGTGCCGCCGAGCTGTACGGCCAGACCGTGCACCATGGACAAACCGAGACCAGTCCCCTTGCCGAGCGGCTTGGTCGAGAAGAACGGTTCGATCGCCTTCTTCAACGTCTCCGGCGACATGCCGGCGCCATTGTCGATGATCGACACCTTGAGATAGTCGCCGGGCTTCAGAATCGGGTCGCCCTTGCCGACCTTATGCTTCTTCACCTTGATATCGATGGAGCCGCCGTCCTGCATGGCGTCGCGCGCATTGATCGCGAGATTGAGGATGGCGAGTTCGAGCTGATTGGGATCGATCTGTGCCCGCGGCAGATTGTCGGGAATATCGAGACGCAGCGCCACGCGCGGCCCGAGCGAGCGCTCGAGCAGATCGCTCATGCCGCGGACCAGCGCGCCGAGATCGACGGCCACGGCTTTCAGATCCTGCTGCCGCGCGAAGGCCAGCAGCCGCTGCGTCAGCGAGGCGCCGCGCTCGGCGCCCTGCATGGCGCCATCGACCAGTCGTTTCAGGCGCGGATCATCCGGCATGCGCTTGCGCAGCAGATCTAGATTACCCATCACCGCCATCAGCAGATTGTTGAAGTCATGCGCGACGCCGCCGGTGAGCTGGCCGATGGTCTCCATCTTCTGCGCCTGGCGCAGTTGGTCCTGCGCCTTCTCGCGCGCCGCAACTTCCTTCATCAGGTCGTTGCTGCGTTCCTCGACACGCTGTTCGAGTGTCGCCGTGAGTTCGGCAAGCGCGGACCGCTCCGCCGTCAACTGCTCCAGCAAGTTGTCGCGATCGATATCGGCAGACTTTCGCGCCGTGATATCGACGGAGACGCCGACCAGCGTTTTCGGCTTGCCGTCAGGCCCACGGACCATGCGCGCGCGCGTCTCGACCCAATGCACCGAGCCGTCCGGCCAGATATTGCGGTATTCGACATTGTAATCCGCGCCGGCCATCAGCGTCGCATCGAGCGCCTGCTGGCGTTGCTCGCGATCATCGGGATGAACCGCGGCCTGCAACTCGCTGAACGTGAATGACTGATCCGGCCGGCGGCTGAAGCATGCCTTGGTCGTATCCGAGACCTCAAGCCGAAGTTCGGGCAGATGCAGTTCGAGCGTCCCGAGCCGTCCTGCATCGAGCGCCGTCTGCAGCAGTCCCTGACTGTCGCCGAGGTCTTCGAGAATGGCGCGCGTCTGATACTGACGCCGGCGCGCGCGGACGGCCGAACCGACGATCGAAATCAATGTGGTCGGGTGAAACGGGCGCTCGATGAACGTCACATTGCCGAGTAACTGTCCGAGCCGCGCGGCATCCGGATTGCGCTCCGGTCCGCCGCCTTGACGTGTCAGCAGGACGATCGGGAAATCGGACCACGACGGTTGATCGTGCAGCCAGTTGCCGAGGCCGCGCAAATCGACAGTCTTGATCGCCTCGTCGGCGATCACCGCGACGCCCGCACCGCCCCTGATCTCCTCGAGCAGCGCCGGAAAATCCGCGCAGGGCTGCGCGTAAAAACCGGCCTCGCGGATCAAGGCCGCAGCCACGGCAGAATCACGCCCTGTGGGAGCAAGAATGACAGCGCGCTCGGAGGAACGCCCCGGTTTCACGCCGAGGATCCCTCGAGCAGAGAACTTTGACCGTTGTAAATGGGTACGCCACGCAACACGCCCTGGAATTCGCTCAGCGGCGCGCCGATCGTGAGGCCTCGCCCGTCGATCCGGTACTCGCGAATGGTCGACTCATGCGCACCGGTTCGCTTCTTGATCACGGACATCGCACGGCGAACGCTGCCGCTTGCTTCGAAGTAACGGAGCAGGATCACGGTATCGGCGAGATAGGTGACGTCCACCGGCGCCTTCATATCGCCGACGAGGCCGTGCTGCGCCACCGTCATGAAGGTCGCTGCGCCCCTGCGGTTGAGATATTGCAGCAGCTCATGCATGTGCAGGATCAGCGAGTTCTCTTCCGGCATCGAGGCCTGATAGCCATTGAGACTGTCGATCACGACGGTCTTGATGTTGTGCTCGTCGATCTGACGACGGACGCGATGCGCAAATTCACCGGGCGACAATTCGGCGGCATCGACCTGTTCGACAAACAGATGCCCGCTTTCCTGCATGGCAGGCAGATCGATTCCGATTCCCTTCATGCGATCGAACAGCAGTCCAAGTTCCTCGTCGAAGATAAACATTGCGGCCTTCTCGCCGCGCTTCACCGCTGCGACTACATTGACGATCGCAGTGAGTGATTTGCCGGTGCCCGCGGGCCCGAGAATCAATGTGCTCGAGCCTGTTTCGATGCCGCCGCCCAGCAATTGGTCGAGTTGCGCAATGCCGCTCGACTTGGTCTTGCGATCCATGCTGTTGCGGAATTCGGATGCGACCAGCCGAGGAAAAACGTTAAGCCCGCCCGTGGTGATGGTGGCATCGTGGTAGCCGCCGCGAAACTTGACGCCGCGATACTTGATCACCCGCGCACGCCGACGCTCTGCGCCGTAGGAGGGCGCCAGCTCTTCGAGCCGCAGCACGCCATGTGCGACGCTGTGCACTGTCTTGTCGGCCACTTCCGCCGTGAGGTCGTCGAGCAACATCACCGTCGTGCCGAATTTTGCGAAGTAATGCTTGATGGCCAGTATCTGGCGGCGATAACGCAACGAGCTCTGCGCCAGCAGCCGGATTTCCGACAGGCTGTCCAAGACGACCCTGCTCGGCTGGGTGCGTTCCACCGCCTCGAATATCTGCTTGGTGGTTTCGCCGAGCTCGAGGTCGGACGAATAAAGCAGGCTCTGTTGCTGATCCTCGTCAAGCAGGCTTTCCGGCGGCAGGAGCTCGAAAACTTCAATGCTCTTGTCGAGGGTCCAGCCATGGGACGCTGCGCCATCGCGCAACTCACTATCCGTCTCGGATAGCGTAATGTAGAGCCCCTTCTCTCCGATCCGCGCGCCCTCCAGCAAGAACTGCAAGGCGACCGTGGTCTTGCCTGTCCCCGGCGCGCCTTCGACGAGAAAAATGTGACCTCGGGAGAATCCGCCGGAGAGGATATTATCCAATCCCCAGATGCCGGTCCTGGCTTTGTCGTCCTGCACGTGCGTCGAACTCATACTGCCCCCTGACGCGCGATAACCGGGGCAATATCAATCGGTTCCCTGTCCAGGACAAAAATTCTAAAAAGCGCGGTCGTCAACGTTTCTCAATGACCAGGCTCTGCACCGCCCGGCCGAAATAACCATTGATATCGGCGAGCTTCGACGCAGCAAGACCGGCGCCATCCGGCCCGATCCAACTCTCCCCGTCCAGCAGGATCCAGTCGCCCACCGGCGGACGTGACAGGCTCACGGTGAGGTCGGCATTCAGGAAGGTCCAATCGTCGAAACTCAGCACCGGGGACGAGCCGTTGCTGAAGTCGGCCGCGATCACCGCACGCATCACCTGCGAGAGGCCGGCGCCTTCGACGATCGGCCGGTTGGCCCGGTACCAGATCGCGCCCGGCCCGAGCGACAGGAAGCCGCCGCGCACCGCGCGAATGGTCATGCCGGTGACGAAGGGACTGCTGGCGTAACGTGGCTCCAGCAATCCACCCTGATCCGGCGGCGGCACCGTGACCGGCGGATCGGTGATCTCCGACGGAAGCGCCTGCGCCTCCGCCCTGATCTTCAGCACTGTCGCACGCACCACGACTGTACCGTTCGCCATCAGTCTGACGCCAACGAGCTGAATCTTGCGGCCTTCGCGCAGCACCTCGGTCTCGAAAGTGAGCGGCGCTACCGGCACCGGCCGCAACAAGTCGATGGTGACACGCGTCACATGCATCGGACTTGCGGTCGGCATCTGTTCGGCCAACCAAGTCACCAGAGCCGACGGCGCCGAGCCGTGCTGCATGGTCTCGTTCCACGGACCCGCAGCATGCGGGCTGGTGACGACATGGTTGCCGTCCACGCGATAGATGGCGTCCATCAGATCGGCCTTCTCAATGCAGGATCAGAGCGGCGGATCGATCGCTTCGTCATATTCCTTCTTGAAACGCGCAACGAGTTCGGCCACCGGCACGACCTTCGACACGCTGCCGATGCCCTGGCCGCTGCCCCAGATTTCCTTCCAGGCCTTTGGCTTGGCACGCTCGCCACTGGCGTCGGTGCCGAAATTCATCTTGGTCGGATCGGACTCCGGCAGATTGTCCGGGTCCATGCCGGCGGCGACGATGGACGGCTTCAGATAGTTGCCGTGAACGCCGGTAAAGAGATTCGAATAGACGATGTCTTCCGAGCCGGAAGCCGCGATCATATCCTTGTAGCCCGGCACCGCATTGGCTTCGGTGGTGGCGATGAAGGCCGAACCGATATAGGCGAAGTCGGCACCGAGGATACGCGCGGCGCGAATGGCGCGACCATTGGCGATGGCGCCCGACAGTGCGATCGGACCATCGAACCACTGCCGGGTCTCGGCGACGAACGCGAGCGGCGAAATCTCGCCGGCATGACCGCCGGCGCCTGCCGCAACGAGGATCAGGCCGTCAGCCCCCTTCTCGATCGCCTTGTGCGCGAAACGCTGATTGATGACGTCGTGAAACACGATGCCGCCCCAGGCATGGGCCGCCTGATTGAGTTCTTCACGCGCGCCAAGCGAGGTGATCATCATCGGCACCTTATGCTTTTCGCAAAGCGCCATGTCCTGCTCGAGCCGGTTGTTGGACTTGTGCACGATCTGGTTGACCGCGAAGGGTGCGGAGAGCCGATCCGGATGCGCCTTGTCATGCGCGGCGAGTTCTTCCTTGATCCGGTGCAGCCATTCGTCGAGCAGCGCCGCCGGACGCGCATTCAGCGCGGGAAACGCGCCGACGATACCGGCTTTGCACTGCGCGATGACGAGATCCGGCACCGAAATGATGAACAGCGGCGAACCGATCACGGGCAGCGACAGGCGGTTCTTAAACAAAGCCGGCATCGACATGGGAAATTCCTCGACTTCTTTTCTTGATTTGTGCGCGATCCTGCGCGCCTGCCCCCGGTCGATCCGGGTGCGGGCGGACGATGCCAGAAGCGTGGGGCGGATGGCAATTGCGCTGCGGGAGAAAAAAGCCGGACCCCGAGCGGCGTTCGTCCGGTAGGCGGAATAATGGGGCACCACATTATCCAGGTGGCGCCCCATTATCAGGATGACTGATCGATTATCGGCAAGCGCCCGATCAAGCCGGATCTGACATCGTCACACGGTTCTTGACGCTGGGACGCTCGTTCATCCTTGCGTACCAGGCGTGGAGAGCCTCGTACTCCGCAGGCACCTCAAGCTTCACGAGACCGGCGAAGATCAAACCGCCAATTACCGTGATATCGGCCATCGAGAAAAAATTGCCGGCGATGAATGGCTGCTTTTTCAACACCCCGTCAAAGTACGCCATTCCCCTGAGCGCCTTGTCGCGCTGGCGGAAACCCCACTCGGCATTTTGATAGATCTCGACGTGGGGTCCGAGCCCCGGTGTCGCGTGATGGAAATAGACACTGATGGCGTCGAGCAGCTCCAGCTCGGCACGCTTGCTCATCATGTGGATCAAGCCCGTGTCGCGCGGCGTGCCGCCGGTGAGCGTGGGGGAGCCGTCAAGTCCGTCGAGATATTCGGTAATGGCGGTGCACTCGGCAATGAAAGTGCCGTCGTCGAGTTCGAGCACCGGCAGCGTGCCTGAGTAGTTCTTGGCGAGAAACGCCGGCTTCTTGTGCTCGCCTTTGGTGAGATCGACCGACACGAAATTGATGCGCGATCGGAGGTTCTTCTCGGCCACCGCGATCCGGACGCGCGCCGGGTAAGGCCCCGTACTCCAGTCGTGAATCGTCATCATCGGGAGCTTTGTCGCGTCGCCATTGGAGATCTGAGTATTCATTAGCCTATCCTACCTATCAGTTGGTAGGGTGATTTACGGCTTTGATCTACAGGCGTCAACGCCTATCTATCACTTGGTAGGCCGCAAACACGGGGTTGTGAGACCGGGATATGAGTTCGAATTCCAGAGAAGCCATCCTGGCGGCCGCGAAACTGACCGCGCAGGCCCATGGCTATAGCGGCCTGAATTTCCGTGATCTTGCGGCAGAGGTGGGCATCAAGGCCGCGAGCATCTACCACCACTTCCCGAGCAAGGCCGATCTCGGCGCCGCGGTTGCCAGGCGCTATTGGGAGGACTCGGCCGCCTATCTGGAGGCACTGCTGGCTGAGTCCAAGGATCCGGCCGCCTGCCTCCGCCAATATCCCGGCACGTTCCGCAAGGCGCTGGAGAGCGGCAACCGCATGTGCCTGTGCAGCTTCATGGCCGCCGAATATGACGACCTGCCGGAGCCGGTGAAGAAAGAGATCCGGACCTTCACCGATATCAATGTGGCATGGCTGAGCAAGGTTCTCGTCGCTGTAACCGCGCTGAGCCTTGAGGAGAGCGAACCGCGCGCGCGCGCCATCTTCGCCGCCATCACCGGCGCCCAGCTAATGGCCAGAAGCCGCGCGGATGTCTCACTCTATGACGCGCTCATCGAGAGCTATCGCGCAGCGGGTCTGTTGCCCGCATAGATCTACTGGCAGAGCGCCTGGGTGACGTAATTTTCCGTCTTGCAGTCACCCGGCTCCGGCGCGCGGCCGGGGATCATGGCCCTGGGCGAGCAGCTTTGCGCTGCGTCGGTGTCGAGGCTCTTGCCGTCCTTGAAGCCCTTGCTCTGACACAGTTTGTCCGAGGCCGCCTTGCAGTCGGGTGCGCCATTGGCAGCGACCGGACAGACTACCCTTCCCTTCACCACCGTGTTGAGCTTGGTCAGGCTGTCGGTGCCGAGCGACGGCATCGCGGGCAGCGATGGCAGCAGCGAGGTGGAATTCTTGAACAGCTTGCCGATTTCGTTGAACAGGCCGGGATTCTCGGGCGCCGGCGGCGGTGACGGCGGCGGCGCCTGTTCAGCCATAGGAGCCGGCGCGAAAGCCGCGGCAGGCGGGGGTGCGGCCGAGGGAGCCGGGACAACCTGAATCGTGATCGACTTCTGCGGAGCCGGTTGCTGCTGCATCGCCTGCGACCAGGCGCACATCGTAGCTGCGCCCACGGTCAGCACCGCGATCGCAGCGACGACGCAGTTGCGGGTTACCGGAGCCAACAGACGGGTCAAATCGAACATGATGCGGAACGTATCCCGACACCTGCGCCGGGGGAAGCATCCAGATCTAGAACAGCCGGAATGCGATGATGAAGCCGAGCACCAGAACGCCGACGCCCAGCGCAACCCACAGACCCAGACGCTTCTCGATGGTCTCGCGAATCCACACGCCGTACCGGTTGAGCAGGATGGCGACGACATAGAAGCGCACGCCACGGGCAACCACCGACAGCGCGATGAACATCCAGATATTATAGTTCGCGAAGCCTGACGTGATGGTGACAAGCTTGTAGGGGATCGGCGTCAGCCCCTTCAGCAGGATGATCCATGCGCCATATTCGGCATAGCCGGCGCGGAATGCCTCGACCTTGTCGCCATAGCCATAGAAATGAATGACCCATTGGCCGACGGAGTCATACAGCACCGCGCCGATGAGATAGCCCACCACGCCGCCGAGCACTGAGGTAATGGTGCAAATGCCCGCATAGAGCCAGGCCTTCTGTGGCCGGGCCAGCGCCATCGGAATCAACATCACATCCGGCGGCACCGGAAAGAACGAACTTTCCGCGAAGGACACGATGCCCAAAATCCAGAGGGCATAGGGCTTGTGGGCGGCGTCGATACACCAGTCATACATTCGTCTGAGCATGGTTCGCGATGAACCATCCTGACGCCGATTTGTCTATGGCTGGGCTGACACGCGCGAGACGAAAAGCTTAACTCAACTTGCGAAGGCGACGACCTTCGAGCGCGACGATTGGCCGCCGCGCAGCGCTTTGTTCGATGGATTTGGGCCGTTTCGGCGGTTTCGGGAGCTTTTCGGCGATACCGAGCATGTCTTCACGCCGGCTCATCTCGGCCCAGACCTGCTCAGGACGCACGCCCGCGGCCGCCCACAATACAGTCAAATTGTAGAGAAGATCGGCGCTTTCGCGGATCACGGCGTCCGGTTTGCGGTTGATCGCATCGATGACGACCTCGATGGCTTCTTCGGCAAGCTTCTTCGCCATCTTTTCCGGCCCCTGCTGATAAAGCCGGGCCGTTCGCGAGACCGATGGATCGAGATCCTTGGCCGCGATCACCGCCTGATAAAGCCGGTCGAGCGAATCACTCATGCAACTACACTATCCCAAAGCCGTGGCCAGCGCGTTAACGCCTGGCATTCAAGTGTCTGCAACGACGTCAAAACGCCGGCCGCAAGCGCGACCGGCGTTTGATAGTTAAGTGACAGTTGCATGACGGAATAAGTTGTGACCGATCGCGAACTACCAGGTCATACGACGCGAATTATCATAACCATGACCACCGCCGTAGCCGCGATACGGTACGCCACCGTAATAGGCAGGACCGCCATCATAATAGGCTGGGCCACCGCCGTAGTAGCCGTAGCCCGGGCCATTATCGTAGTAATAGTCACGACGGCTCTGCGTTGCAGCGATTGCGCCAATGGTACCGACGATGGCGCCAAAGGCCGCAAGGCCGGCAGCATTGCCGCCACCGCGATAATGACGACGGCGCGCGCTGCTGAAATCGGTCGCATCGCTGGTGCCGTGAGTTGCAACAGCCTGGCTCGTGCTCTTGGCGACAGGCGCCGCAAATGCTCCGGTCGGCGCAATTGCCGAGATCGTCATGGCCGCGACGGTCGCCACGATGGCGGCGCGGCCAGTCTTATTAAACAATCCATTTCGTACGAACATCTCAATGTCCTCCGTGGTCGTCTGGCCCTGTGGGCCTCTGTATAGCCAACCACTTCGGCCACTATGAGTTCCCCAACCCCAACGGCAGCTGAACGATCGGTGTCCAAATCGGGGCAGTCATCTCCCGTTCAGCCTTTTACGGTTAGAAACGACGCGCAAGATGTCGCACCATACCGCCATCAATCAGACATGCCCGGCGGGGTAACTGCCGGTCCGTCAGTCGTTAAGTATCTTGATGCCCAGAAACGCGACCAACATTTCCCGGCGGCATGTCCTCCTCTCGCTGAGTGCGCTGGGCTCCGTCGCTTTTTGCGCGTCATCGGGACAGGCCGCCGACGACAACAAGACAGCTGACGACAAAACACCAACCAATATCCAGTTTGCGCTCGATCGCGCAGTCGATGCGATTGCCGCACCTTTCGTGCTGGCCGATGCCCGCGGCCTGTACCGGGCCGAGAACTTGAATGTAACCACCACCGTCGCCGCAGGATCGAAGGAGGCCATCGCGCGGATCGCTTCCGGCGCCTGCGACATGGCGCTGGCCGATCTCAATGCGTTGATCCGCTATCGCGGCGATTCCGATGCCGCGACAGTGAAAGCCGTCTTCGTGCTGCTCAATGTAGCCCCCTATGCCATCGTCGCCCGCAAGAGCCGCGGCGTGATCTCGCTCGGCAGCCTTGAAGGAAAAGTGCTTGGGGTCGCTGATCGCGATCTCGCGATCCGGCTATGGCCGGCACTGGCCAAGCGCAACAACATCAAGCTTGCAGCCGTGAAGCTGGAGAGGATCAGCGCCGCGGTGCGCGAACCGATGCTCTCGGCCGGTCAGGTCGATGCGGTCACCGGCTTCTCCTATCTCTCGGCGGTCAACCTGCGCGACCGCGGCGTCCCCGCCGATGACCTGGCGGTGTTTCGTTTCGCCGAGTTCGGCTCCGCCGCCTATGGCCTCGCGCTGATCGTCAATCCGAAATTCGCTGCCGCCAGACCTGAGGCCGTGAAAGCATTCATTCGTGCCGTCACCGCCGGGATGCAGTTGGCGATCCAGGACCCGGCCAAGGCGATCACCGACGTCATGACCCAGATGGAGAATGGTTCGCGCGAGCTCGAACTGACGCGGCTGCACGTTGCCATTACCGACAATATCCTGACCGACGACGTCCGCCGCGACGGGCTGGGTGGCATCGACGCCGCGCGCTTTGAGGCGTCGCTCAACGAGATCGCCGAAGATTTTACCTTCAAGAAGCGCCCCTCAGCCGCGGACATCTTCGATGACAGCTTCCTGCCGGGCTCGGTCGGCCGCAAGATGAACTGAAGAAGTTCAACTGAACAACTTTTCCCGAAGCTGTATTCGGCTGCCATCCCCGCCTAGACTATGCGCAATCGGTTATCCCGTTCGCGCTGCGCTGAGTGACCTCCCATGATCCGTCTTTACACCCGTGTGCTGGAGCTGCTCGGCAAGGAGAAGCGCCTCGGCTGGATCCTTGCGGGCGCCAACCTCCTGCTGGCCGGCGCGCAATTCGCCGAACCGGTGCTGTTCGGCCGGATCATCGACGTGCTCTCCGGCAATCTCTCGACGGCCGCAATGCAGACGGACAGCGCATCGCCCTGGCCGCTATTGGCGGCCTGGGTTGCGTTCGGCCTGTTCACCATCGTCTGCGGCGCGGTGGTGGCGCTTCATGCGGATCGCCTCGCGCATCGCCAGCGCCAGGCGGTGCTGACCGATTACTTCGAACACATCATGCAATTGCCGCTGACCTTCCACACCGGTACGCATTCAGGGCGCCTGATGAAAGTGATGCTGGCCGGCACCGATGCCCTGTGGCGTGTCTGGCTCGGCTTCTTCCGCGAGCATTTCGCCTCCATCGTCTCGCTGTTCGTCCTGCTGCCGCTGTCGATCTATCTGAACTGGCGGCTGGCGATCCTGCTCGTGATCCTGTGCGTCGTGTTCACGGTGCTGACCACCATGGTCGTGCGCAAGACATCGGGCATGCAGAGCGACGTCGAGGAGCATTACGGCGACCTTTCCGCGCGCGCCTCCGACGCGCTGGGCAATGTCGCGCTGGTGCAGAGCTTCACGCGCATCGATGCCGAAGTACAGGGCCTGCGCGGCGTCTCCAGCCAGTTGCTCGAAAAGCAGATGCCGGTGCTGTCATGGTGGGCCCTGGTCTCGGTGATGACCCGCGCCTCCACCACCATCACGGTGCTGGCGATCTTCACCGTCGGCATCGCGCTGCATCAGCAGGGTCTCACCACCGTCGGCGAGATCGTGATGTTCGTCAGTTTTGCGACGATGCTGATCCAGAAGCTCGAACAGGTGGTCTCCTTCATCAACACCATCTTCATGGAAGCGCCGCGGCTGCGCGACTTCATGAACGTCCTCGATGCCGTGCCTGCCGTGCGCGACCGCATCGACGCCATGGATCCCGGCCGGCTGCAGGGCATGGTCGAATTCAACGACGTGTCGTTCTCCTATGACGGCAAGCGGCCGGCCATCGCGGATCTGTCCTTCACGGCGCTGCCCGGCGAGACCATCGCGCTCGTCGGCGCCACCGGCGCGGGCAAATCCACCGCTATCGCACTGCTGCACCGGGCCTTCGACCCGCAATCCGGCATCATCTCGATCGACGGTATGGATGTCCGTGCACTCACCCTGTCGGGCCTGCGCCGAAACATTGGCGTCGTGTTCCAGGAGGCGCTGCTGTTCAATCGCTCCATCGCCGACAACCTGCGCGTCGGCAAGCCGGATGCGACGGACGAAGAGTTGCGCATTGCCGCTGCCCGCGCCCAGGCGCTCGATTTCATCGAACGCAGCGATAACGGTTTCAACACCAATGCCGGCGAACGTGGCCGCATGCTGTCCGGCGGCGAGCGGCAACGGCTGTCGATCGCCCGTGCACTGCTGAAGGATCCGCCGATCCTGATCCTCGACGAGGCCACCAGCGCGCTCGATGCCGTGACCGAGGCCAAGCTCAACGTCGCTCTCGATGAAGTGATGAAGGGCCGCACCACCTTCGTGATCGCGCACAGGCTGTCCACCATCCGCAACGCCACGCGCATCCTCGTATTTGAGAACGGCCGCGTGATCGAAGCGGGAACTTTCGATGAACTCGTGATGCAGGGCGGCTATTTCGCCAGTCTGGCCGCCGCCCAATTCATGGTTCAGGAGGACGCACGCGCCAGCATGGCCCTGCCCGATGTCGCCGAACCCCTTTGATGTCTTTGGAGAACCGGTCGAAATTTGGCCCCTTTCATCACCGATTTAACCGGCTCGCCACTGTTCTGATGCTCTCGGCCGGTATAGGTTTGCAGCCGTCACCGCGTGACGGCAGACCGACATGAGAGCCCCGAACCTCAAATCCAAGAATTGCTGCGCGCGGTGCTGGAGCACTGCAGGCGGGCCGCAAAGGACCGGAATCGGATAGTGCAGTTTCACTTCGCATCGCGCCGCCTGCTATCACTCAACTGGTTCATTCTCGCCGCGGCACTTGCGCTCGGCGTGACTGCGCCGCGCACGGCCAGTGCTGAAGCGCTTCTGCTCGTCGAAGCCGATACCGGCAAGGTCCTGCAGGCCGAGAACGCGACCTATCCGTGGCACCCCGCCTCCGTCACCAAGCTGATGACGACCTATGTCACGCTGCAGGCGGTGAAGCAGGGACGCATCAACCTCGACACGGTGGTGACCGTGTCGCCGATCGCCTCCGCACAGTCGCCATCGAAGATGGGCTTCAAGGCCGGCACGCAGGTCACCATCGATAACGCGTTGAAGATGATGATGGTGAAGTCGGCCAACGACATGGCCGTCGTGCTCGCCGAAGGCGTCGGCGGCTCCGTCGACGGATTTTCCGCGATGATGAATGCCACGGCGCAGAAGCTCGGCATGACGCAAACCCACTATGTCAATCCGAACGGCCTGCCCGCGGACGAACAGGTGACCTCGGCGCGCGACCTCGCGATCCTTGCGCGTGCGATCATTCGCGACCTGCCGGAATACGAATATTTCGTCCATATTCCTGCGATCAAATTCGGCCGCCGCATCACGCCGAACTTCAACAAGCTGATCGGCCGCTATCCCGGCGCCGACGGCATGAAGACCGGTTTCATCTGCGCCTCCGGCTACAATCTTGTCGCCACCGCCACCCGCGGCAACAAGCGGCTGATCGCGGTGGTGCTCGGCGCCTCGTCCGGCCAGGCGCGCGCCGTCAAGGCCGCGCAGCTGCTGGAACGCGGCTTCAACACCGGCACAGGCGGCCTGACCTGGCTGCAGCCGGCGCTCGGCACCGTGGATGCCCTCGCACCGATCGACGCCGCACCGCCCAACCTGCGCGACGAGATGTGCGGACCGAAACGTAAGCGCCCGGCCAGCGACGCCGATGATGAAGTCGTCGCCAGCAACGAAGCCAGCAGCCAGGCCATGTCGTTCTTCACCGCCGGTCTGCAGCCGCCAACGCTGCGCCCGGTCGACATGATCGCCGCAGCCGCCGCACCGGTCGAGCCGGTGATCGTTTATATTGGGCCGAAGAAGACCGGTGCCGACCTGATCGCCGCCAATGCGGTGGAAGAAGCCCGGCAGACGCCAAAGCCCAAGGGCAAGAAGGGCACCAAGACCGCCGCCAAGAAGCCTGATGCGGCAGCCGACACCAAGGACGCTAAACCCGCAGCATCGGCCGAGGCAAAAACGGCCGCGAAACCTGCGGCCAAACCGGCTGCAAAACAGGCAGCGGTGAAACCGGATGCAGCCGCGCCGAAACCGGCCGCTGCAGCTAAGCCAGCCGCCGCCAAGCCCGCGGCTGCCAAGCCTGCCACGGCGGCCACCGGCGCTCCGGCCACAACGCCGGCCAAGCCGAAGGCAGCGGCCAAACCCGCACCGAAAGCTACCACCGGCGAAGCCAAGCCGGCTGCGGCAGCTCCGCGCACTTAGACCTTCGTCGACAAGGCTCAACTATCATCGTTAACGCGGCCGGTTTCCGGCTGCGTCATGTTGCGCCGCGCCTTGCTATCAAGGGCAGCTTTGCTCAATACTTCGACGAAATAATCAAATCGAGGGGGAAGTGTCATGGAGCGCATCTGGCTCAAACAGTATCCGGCAGGCGTGCCAGCCGACATCGACGTCAGCCTGTATCCGTCGCTGGTCGATCTGCTCGAAGAGAGCTTTGCCAAATTCCGCGATCGCAAAGCCTTCATCTGCATGGATAAGTCGATCACCTATCGTGAGCTCAACGAAATGTCCCTGGCGCTCGGCGCCTATCTGCAGAGCAAGGGCCTCGCCAAGGGCGCCCGTGTCGCGCTGATGATGCCGAACGTGCTGCAATATCCGATCGCCACCTCCGCGGTGCTGCGCGCCGGCTATGCCGTAGTCAACGTCAACCCGCTCTACACGCCGCGCGAGCTCGAGCATCAGCTCAAGGATTCCGGTGCCGAAGCCATCATCGTGCTGGAGAACTTCGCCTCCACGGTGCAGCAGGTGATTGCCAAAACCAATGTGAAACACGTCATCCTTGGCAGTATGGGCGACATGCTCGGCTTCAAGGGCGTGATCGTCAATCTCGTGGTCCGCCGCGTGAAGAAGATGGTGCCGGCCTACGAATTGCCGGGCGCTGTCTGGTTCAACGATGCGGTCTCTGCCGGGCGCAGCATGAAGATGAAGAAGCCGGTGCTCGGGCCCGACGACGTCGCCTTCCTGCAATATACCGGCGGCACCACCGGTGTTTCCAAGGGCGCGACGCTGCGCCATCGCAACATCCTGGCCAATGTGCTGCAGAACGATGCCTGGCTGCAGCCGGCGCTGCGCAAGCCGCCGCATGTGGACCAGCTTTTCATCGTCTGTGCGCTGCCGCTCTATCATATCTTCGCACTGACGGCCTGCTTCCTGCTGGCCGTGCGCGCCGGCGGCGTCAACCTCCTGATCCCGAACCCGCGCGACATGCCGGGCTTCGTGAAGGAGCTGATGAAGTATCAGGTCAACAGCTTCCCGGCCGTCAACACGCTCTATAACGGCCTGCTGAATACGCCGGGCTTCGACCAGGTCGATTTCTCCAAGCTGAAGATTTCCAACGGCGGCGGCATGGCGGTGCAGAAGGCGGTGGCCGAGCGCTGGCTGAAGACGACCGGCTGCTTCGTCGCCGAAGGCTACGGACTGTCGGAAACCTCGCCGACGCTGACCTGCAACCCGGCCGATGTCGATCAGTTCAACGGCTCGATCGGCGTGCCGGTGCCATCGACCTGGATCTCGATCCGCGACGACGACGGCAACGAAGTCCCGCTCGGCGAGCCCGGCGAGATTTGCGCCAAGGGCCCGCAGATCATGTCGGGCTACTGGAACCGGCCGGACGAGACCGCCAAGGTGATGACCGCGGACGGCTTCTTCCGCACCGGCGACATCGGCATCATGAGCCCCGACGGTTTCACCAAGATCGTGGATCGCAAGAAGGACATGGTGCTGGTCTCGGGCTTCAACGTCTATCCGAACGAGGTCGAGGACGTCATCGCCAGCCATCCCGGCGTGCTGGAATGCGCCGTGATCGGCGTGCCAGATCCGAAGACCACCGAGGCGGTGAAGGCCTTCGTCGTCAAGAAAGACCCGAACGTCACCGCCGAGGACATCATCAAGTTCTGCGGCACCCAGCTCACCAACTACAAGGTGCCGAAACAGATCGAATTCCGCACCGCCCTGCCGAAGACTAATGTCGGCAAGATCCTGCGCCGCGAACTCCGCGACGAGAAGAAGCAGGCCTCAGCGGCCTGACACACTGCTATAGGGTGGGCCCGCTTTCGCATGGCCCACCCTATGGATTTCAGCATGACTGCAACGACTCCCGCCGACATCATCGCCTTCTGGACAGACGCCGGCTGGGACCGCTGGTACGCCAAGAACGACGATTTCGATGCCGAGATCACCCGCCGCTTTCGCGCGCTGTGGGATGAGGCCGTCGCAGGCAACCTTGCGTCATGGGAGGCCAGTGACGAGGGCACGCTCGCTTTGATCCTCGTGCTCGACCAGTTTCCCCGCAACATGTTCCGCAACGACCCGCGCGCTTTTTCCAGCGATCGCCTCGCTTGCGACCTCACGATCAGGGCCGTCGCGCGCGGCGTCGATCAACGCGTCGACCAGCAGATGCAGCAGTTCGTCTATATGCCGCTGATGCATTCGGAAGACCTCGCCGATCAGGAGCGCTGCTGCGCACTGTTTCGCGCCACCGGCGAGACCGACAACCTGAAATTCGCCGACGAGCACGCCGACATCATCCGGCGCTTCGGCCGTTTCCCCCACCGTAACCGGGTGCTGGGGCGCAGCACCACGGCGGAGGAACAGGCGTTTCTGGATGCCGGCGGCTTCGGCGGCTGACGTCATCATGATGCGCGCAGCAGGCCAAGTTTTGCGCAGCGCCCAATATTGCCCGCGTCATGCAGCCGGTCTAAACACACTCACCCGCATTTCAGGAGAGATCGACGATGACCATTCAAGTTGGCGACAAGCTGCCCGAGTCCAAGCTCCGTGTCATGACCTCCGAAGGTCCGGCCGTGAAGACCACCGACGACATCTTCAAGGGCAAGAAAGTGGCGCTGTTCGCGGTGCCCGGCGCCTATACCGGCACCTGCCACAAGATGCATCTGCCGAGCATCTTCCTCAACGCCTATGCCATCAAGGACAAGGGCGTCGACACCATTGCGATCATCTCCGTCAACGATGTGTTCGTGATGAACGCCTGGAAGAAAGACACCGATCTGCGCGACGAAGCTGTGTTCCTCGCCGACGGCAATGCCGACTTCACCAAGGCGATCGGTATGGAGCTCGACGCATCGGGCAACGGCCTCGGCATCCGCTCGCATCGCTATTCGATGCTGGTGGAAGACGGCAAGGTGACCAAGCTCAACCTTGAGCCGGCACCGGGCAAGGTCGAAGTCTCCGGCGGCGACACCCTGCTCGGCCAGCTGTGAGCTAAAGCCCTCTTACTTCCCCTCTCCCCCAGCGCAGCGAAGCTGCGCGCCGCGGGAGAGGGTGGATCGAACACGCGAAGCGGGTTCGAGACGGGAGAGGGTTTGAGCGCGGGGATGCAGCCCCCTCTCCCGCCTTCGCTTCGCGAAGGCACCCTCCCCCACGAGGGGGGAGGGGAAAGAGAGCCCGCTACTGCCTGTTCCGATTTTCCGCCAGGCCGTCCCGCGACAGCTGATCGGCACGCTCGTTCTCGGCATGGCCGGCATGGCCCTTGACCCAGTGCCAGCGCACATCATGGGTCTTCAGCGCGGCGTCGAGGCGCTGCCACAGGTCGACATTCTTCACCGGCTTTTTGTCCGACGTCTTCCAGCCGTTTTTCTTCCAGCCGTGAATCCAGCTCATGATGCCGTTGCGCAGATACTGGCTGTCGGTGTGCAGATCCACCGAACACGGCTTTTTCAACGCTTCCAGCGCGGAAATCGCCGCCATCAGCTCCATGCGGTTGTTGGTGGTGTGGGCCTCGCCGCCCTTCAATTCCTTCTCGGCGTCGCCGAAACGAAGGATCGCGCCCCAACCGCCGGGGCCGGGATTTCCCGAACAGGCGCCGTCGGTATAGATCGTCACAGGCGTCGCAGTGGTCACGCGGGCTGCCTCGCCGCTTCGACGCCGTAGTCGGCCATCGACGTCACCGACTGGTGGAAGCGCAGCTTGCGGACATACTCGACCGGATCCTTCGGCTTCACGAAGGCGCCTTCCGGCACATTGAGGAAGTCCACCAACCGCGTCAGCAGGAAACGGATCGACGCGCCGCGCGCCAGCAGCGGAAACGCCGTGCGCTCGGCAGCGGTCAACGGACGCACCGCTTCATAGGCATTGAGGAAAGCGCGCGCCTTGGTGGCATTGAACGACAGGTCCGGCTCGAAGCACCAGGCGTTCAGACAGATCGCCACGTCGTAGGCCAGCATGTCATTGCAGGCGAACGGGAAGTCGATCAGGCCGGAGAGCTTGTCGCCGAGAAAGAACACGTTGTCCGGAAACAGATCCGCATGGATCACGCCTTCCGGCAGATCGGTTGGCCAATGCGCGGCAAGATAGTCGAGTTCGGTCTGCAGGAAAGCGCGCAGCCCGGGCTGAACCGTATCGGCGCGCGGTGCCGCGAGGTCGAGCAAACTGCGCCAGCCATCGACCGACAGGTTGTTCTTGCGCACCAACGGGAAATCGCGCCCGGCGACATGCATCCTCGCCAGCGCTTCGCCGACACCGGCGCAATGCATCGCGTTGGGACGACGCGGCCACATGCCTTCGAGGAAGTTGATGATCGCGGCGGGCCGGCCGGCGAGCGATGCATAGACCGCACCGTCGCGATTCTTCTGCGGCTGCGGGCAATTCACGCCGCGCGCGCAGAGATGTGCCATCAGACCGAGGAAGTAAGGCAGGTCATCCGCTTCGACGCGCTTCTCATAGAGCGTGAGGATATACGCGCCCTTGGAGGTGTGCATCAGGAAGTTGGAATTCTCGACGCCTTCGGCGATGCCCTTGTAGGAGAGCAATTCGCCGACATCGTAGCTCTTCAGGAAGTCCGCGAGATCATCGGCGGCAACATCGGTATAGACCGCCATCGCGGTTACGCCGCGGCCTCGGGACGCAGCGAACGCGGCAGCGGGAAGAATTCGTTTTCTTCAGCAGCCGACACCGTCTCCACATGCAGCTCATAACGCTGCGCGAAGGCATCCATGATCTCTTCGACGATCACTTCCGGCGCCGAGGCGCCTGCCGTGATGCCGAGGCTGGTGATGCCCTCGAACATGCTCCAGTCGAGATCGCTGGCGCGCTGTGCCAACACCGAAACCCTGCAGCCCTCGCGCTCGGCCACTTCCCGCAGACGCTGCGAGTTCGACGAGTTCGGCGCACCGACAACGATCAGCGCATCGACCACCGGCGCCACCTTCTTCACGGCAAGCTGGCGGTTGGTGGTGGCGTAGCAGATGTCTTCCTTGTGCGGCCCGTTGATCGTGGGGAAGCGGCTCTTCAGCACTTCGACGATCTCGGCGGTGTCGTCGATCGACAGCGTCGTCTGGGTCACGAAAGCGAGATTGTTCGGATCCTTCGGCTGGAAGGTCTGGGCGTCTCCAGCGGTCTCGATGAGCTGCACAGCGCCAGGCGGCAGCTGGCCGACGGTGCCGACCACTTCCG
This sequence comes from Tardiphaga robiniae, assembly GCF_013359755.1. GTDB lineage: Bacteria > Pseudomonadota > Alphaproteobacteria > Rhizobiales > Xanthobacteraceae > Tardiphaga > Tardiphaga robiniae. The sequence goes on from NZ_JABMCJ010000069.1 coordinate 101,204, forward strand.
GATGATGCGAATGCCCGATCAGCAGGATCTCACGGCCGCGCTTGAAGTGGATCGCCGCCTCGCGGTGCACCTTGGTGACCAGCGGGCAGGTTGCGTCCAGCGAGAAGAAATTGCGCTGACGGGCATCCTCGGGAACCGATTTCGGCACGCCATGGGCGGAAAATACTACCGGCGCGGAGGTATTGTCCGGGATTTCGGCGAGTTCCTCGACGAAAATCGCGCCCTTGGTCTTCAGGCTGTCCACCACATACTTGTTATGGACGATCTCATGCCGGACATAGACCGGTGCGCCATGGATGGCGAGTGCGCGTTCGACCGTATCGATCGCCCGGACGACGCCTGCGCAGAAGCCGCGCGGCGAACAAAGAACGATTTTCAGGGACGGTTTGGTCGTCATATCGGGGCGATCCAGGGGCCTGGGCACCAAAATGGCAGGTGCGATGGGTCAGATTGGCAAAATTCAGCCAAAGAGCTTGTCTGAATAAGGACTTGGGGCCGGTTTGCGGCGCTGTCAAGGCCGAACTGCCGGGCATTGCGCGGTTGCCCTCTGACAGATTATATAGAGCCTTAATTCCCGTCATCACCGATGACCAGACGGCTTCGCCTCCGAAAGAGGTGGGCGAAGCGCAAAGGAGATGTGCCATGAGCAATGCCCCGCTGATGCCAAAGGCGACGGCCGTGTGGCTGGTCGACAATACGGCGCTGACCTTCGATCAGGTCGCCGATTTCACCAAGATGCACCCGCTCGAGATCCGCGCCATTGCCGACGGCGACGCCGCCCAGGGCATCAAGGGCATGGACCCGATTTCCAACGGGCAGCTGACCCGCGATGAGATCGAAAAGGGCGAGAAGGACAAGAATTATCGGCTCAAGCTCGAAGAGAGCAAGGTGATCCTGCCGCCGGCCGCCAAGAAGAAGGGCCCGCGCTACACCCCGGTGTCGCGCCGTCATGAGCGCCCGAGCGCGATCCTGTGGCTGGTGCGTAACCATGCCGAGCTGAAAGACAGCCAGATCATGCGGCTGGTCGGCACCACCAAGACCACCATCGCCTCGATCCGCGACCGCACCCACTGGAATGCCTCGACCCTCACCCCGATGGATCCGGTGACCCTCGGCCTGTGTTCGCAGATCGAACTCGATTTCGAAGTGCAGCGCGCGGCCAAGGAAAAGCCGACCGACCAGGCTTACGGCGGCGCGACCCTGCTGCCCGCGTCGGAAACCACCCGCAAGGACGAGCTGGAGACCGCCGAGAGCGGCAGCGGCGACCTCAATGTCGATGCCGTGTTCGCCAAGCTGAAGGGCATCGGCGGCGGCAAGAAGCAGGACGACGACGAATAAGCGGCTGCGCTGCGCACAGATGCGCGGCGGTAATAACAGAATTGAAAACGCGGCGGTTCATCCCGCCGCGTTTTTTTTGTTTCAGGTGATGCGCCGCCCGCTTACGCCAGCGGGCGACAGATGCTGACATTGATGCTGCCGTCATCGTCATATGCCACCAGCTTGCCGATGAAATTCGAGAACGACGTGGCGACTTCGATGAAACAGCCCTGTCTGTCGATCATGTAAGCGAGGACGTCGTCGGCATTCTCCAGGTTCACGCCTGCATCAGCCAGTTCGCTGATGTCCGGGATGACCTCGTGATCGACGAAGTAGATCTTGCCCTTCGCCTTACCCTTGTAGATTTCGACGATCGGATCGCCGCCGTGACTTTCCGCCACCGGATAGCAGAACGCACGAAACGCTTGGTCCCAGAGATCGGCTTTGGCCAGGAATACCCCTATGTCGTTATATTCGAAGCCGGTATCGAGGCCGTGCAGATAGCGAATTGAATCGAATGTCTCGACGCCATCAGCCAGCGGGCTGGCTGTGTCGAGATCGAAATAGAAGCCGTTATTCGCTTTCAGAAACGCCGTATAATCGGATGAGAATTCGATACCCTGCTCGGCGGCAAAAGCTGCAATCGCCTTCTCCGTCACCGGCTTGAATGTCATCGCATCGGGATAGTCTTCGAACCTGAACTCGTTCGCCATCATGTACTCCGCTTATGCGTAAAGGATCCCGCCTGAGCGGTGCCTCCCTTGGTGCTGCAGAGGTAAGGCAAGGTTCATGGTCGCGCCCGACGCATAATCGTCACTTTCCAAACGCCATCGAATCCTGCGACATCGCGCATGGACGGCAACGCATGGAGTGGCGACGATGGCATCTCTCTGGCTTGGTCTGATGCGCTTGCTGGCCGGCTTCCGCCGCGGTCTGCGCGATCCGGAATTTCGCGCGATCCTGTTTCTGCTGGCCATCGCCATGACCGGCGGCGCCGTGTTCTTTCACGCCGTGGAAGGCTGGCCGTGGATCGACGCCGCCTATTTCAGCGCGATGGCGCTCACCACCGTCGGCGACGCCACGCTGTCGCCAACCACCGCCATCGCCAAGATCTTCACAATGCTGTTCTCGATCTGCGGCATCGGACTGATGCTGGCATTCCTGTCGCGGCTATCGACGTTCCGAGAGCATGAGGAAGGCCGGGAGTGATATCGTAGCCGTCACGCCTTCTTCAGAAATTCCGTGCGCAGCACCAGGCCTTTCACCTTGTCGGTGCGGCCTTCGATCTCGTCTTCATTATCGGTGAGATGGATGTTCTTGATCACGGTGCCGCGCTTGAGCACGGTGGACGAGCCTTTCAGCTTGAGGTCCTTGATCAGCGTGACGGTATCGCCTTCGGCGAGCAGCGCGCCGTTCGAATCCCTGACCTTGATGTCCATGATGTTGTCCTGATGGTGCGGTGGTGTGGAGCGGGGCACCCAACAGGATGGGAGCGCCGAAAGCAACAGTGGCACGGCAAAATCGCAAAAAAGAAGGGCCGACTGACATCGGCCCTTCCGTCACACAGTGAGAGATCGAAAGGATCAGAACTTGTAGGTGATGCCGGTGCCGACCAGCCACGGATCGAGCTTGACCTGGCCGGTGATCGCCGCGCCGCTGGCCAGCGTGCCTTCCCAATCCGGGCGCATCCACATCTTCTTCACGTCGACGTTCCAACCCCAATGCTTGTCGATCATGTAGTCGAAGCCGAACTGCAGCACCGGCGCCGCGGTGTCTTTCAGACGGCTGCTGGTTACGCCCACACCGCTCGCACTCTGGCTGAAGAACCAGGTGTAATTCACACCGGCGCCGATATAGGGCTTGAAGGCGCCGAACTGCGTGAAGTGATACTGGAAGGTCAGCGTCGGCGGCAGCAGCCACGCCTTGCCGACATCGAGGCCGGCGATGGCGCCGTCGCCGGTGACGTGGTGCTTGGTGACGCCAAGGATCAGTTCAGCTGCGAGGTTCGGCGTGAAGAAATACGAGATGTCGAGTTCGGGAACGACCTGATCCGAGGTCTTCAGGCTGGAGCCCGGCACCTGGTGAACCGACCCGCCATTCTCCGGAATGACGCCGAGCACACGTAGGCGGATCATCCAGGGATTCCACGCCTCGACCACCGGCGCCTTGGTATACGGCGCCGCGGCCGGAAGATCGGCAGCACCTGCCGTCGTCGCCATGCTGGTCATCGCCGTTGCTGCCATCAGCAACGACACGGTCGTCAGAATTCTCCTCATCGCGAAGTGCCCTGTCTTTCGATTCGTTCGGGGTGAACGATCTCACCCGATCAAATCCGAAAGACGCTCGCTGCGGCGCTCACACGTTGATCTCAATCAAAAGCAAACGACCGCACAGCGTCTCGCTGCGCGGTCGTTGCCTTTGGGAGACACAATTTTGCGGAATATCAATCGCCGGTGTTACGGCCGGTTCGGATTGTTCAGCATGTATTCGCCGAGATTGCGCTGCGCGCGGTCGGCACGATTGATGGCATTGCTGCGCTGAACGTCGCGGTCCTTGCGGCAGGCCGCATATTCCGGCGAACCGACAGCGACACCATTAGCGCGGCAGATCGCGTCATCGTCATCGCCGAGGCTCGACATCGGAATATCGGTGCGGCGCGCGCAGGCGCTGAGCAGCGTCGCGGCCAGCGTCAGCGCGATGAGAGAGGTCGAGGTCAGTCGCATGCATGGTTCCGTTACTTGATCTTCTCTGACGTGAGAGTGTTTAGCGCGAAATGCGGGATTTGTAAGGTCTGCTCAGACCCTGCCCTTCAGCGCCGCACCGATTTCGTCCAGTGACTTCGGATCCTCGATGGTCGCGGGCATGGTCCAGCTGTCACCGTCCGCGATCTTCTTGATGGTACCGCGCAGGATTTTGCCCGAACGCGTCTTCGGCAGCCGGCCGACGGCGATGGCGAGCTTGAACGCCGCGACGGGGCCGAGCTTTTCGCGCACCAGCGCGACCACTTCCTTCTCGATGTCAGCAACCGGCCGCTCAACGCCGGCCTTCAGCACCAGGAAGCCGCAGGGCACCTCGCCCTTGATGGTATCCTTGATCCCCAGCACGGCGCATTCGGCGACGTCCGGATGCGAGGCCAGAATCTCTTCCATGCCGCCGGTGGAGAGGCGATGGCCGGCGACATTGATGATGTCGTCGGTGCGGCCCATCACATAGACATAGCCATCGTCATCCAGATAGCCGGCATCGGAAGTTTTGTAGTAGCCGGGAAACTCGTTGAAATAGGCTTCCTTGCAGCGCTCGTCCTGCTCCCACAATGTCGGCAGACAGGCCGGCGGCATCGGCAGCTTGATGACGATGGAGCCCATGGTGCCGGCGGGTACCGGCTTCGCAGCTTCGTCCACCACCTCGACCTTGTAGCCGGGCATCGGCACCGTCGGCGAGCCGTGCTTCACCGGGAGCTGGCCAAGGCCCACCGGATTGCCGGCGATGCACCAGCCGGTCTCGGTCTGCCACCAGTGATCGATCACCGGCACCTTCAACTGCTTCTCGGCCCAGTCCACCGTCGGCGGATCGGCGCGCTCACCGGCCAGGAACAGCGTGCGGAAATGCGAGAGATCATATTTGCGAATGAAACTGCCGTCCGGATCGTCCTTGCGGATGGCGCGGAAGGCGGTCGGCGCCGTGAAGAAAGCAACGGCCTTGTGTTCGGAGATGACGCGCCAGAACGCGCCGGCATCCGGCGTGCCGACCGGCTTGCCTTCATACATGATCGACGTCGCGCCATGGAACAGCGGCGCATAGACGATATAGCTATGGCCGACCACCCAGCCGATGTCGGAGCCGCACCACCAGACTTCGCCCGGCTTCACGCCGTAGAGATTCCACATCGACCAGGCGAGCGCGACGGCATGACCGCCATTGTCGCGCACCACGCCCTTCGGTTTGCCGGTCGTGCCGGACGTATAGAGGATATAGAGCGGATCGGTCGCCAGCACTGGCACGCAATCCGCGGACTTCTTCGCCGCCATCGCCTTGCTGCGCAATTCGGCCCAGTCATGATCGCGGCCGGCCACCAGGTCGCAGCCATGCTGCGGGCGCTGCAGGATGATGCAGGCATCGGGCTTCGCGCTGGCGAGCGCGATCGCTTCATCCAGCAGCGGCTTGTATTGCACGATGCGGCCGGGCTCGATGCCGCAGCTCGCGGACAGGATCAGCCTCGGCCTCGCATCGTCGATGCGTGTCGCGAGTTCCTTCGCCGCGAAGCCACCGAACACCACCGAATGCACCGCGCCGATGCGCGCGCAGGCGAGCATGGCGACCACAGCCTCAGGTACCATCGGCATATAGAGGATGACGCGATCGCCCTTGCCGACGCCAAGGTCCTGCAGGATGGCGCCGAGCACCTGCACCTCATGCAGCAGCTGTGCATAGGTGATTTTCCGGACCTCACCCGTCAGCGGTGAGTCGTGAATCAGCGCGACCTGATCGGCGCGGCCACCGGCGACATGGCGATCCAGCGCGTTGTAGCAGGTGTTCAGCACGCCGCCGACAAACCAGCGGCCGTAGAGACCCACGGACGGATCGAACACCTTCTTCGCTGGCGCAATCCAGTCGATCGCCTTCGCGGCTTCGCTCCAGAAGCCTTCCGGATCGGACAGCGACTGCGCGTGGACGTCGTGATAGCGGCTGGATGCGTTGGTTGTCATGGCGTCTCTCCCGCCCCAGCTTTACCGCCGGGTTCATTGCACACTGATTGTCACGGGATCGCCGGCTATTTCAAGGGTGCCTTTGGTTGTGGCTTGACCGACATCTCCACGCCGATCCGCTCGATTTCCTGCGCCAGCGCCTTGTAATTGGCGCGCGCGACGTCGAGTTGCGGATCGAGCTTGATCGCCGCACCGAAATCGCGGACTGCGCGCGGCCGATCGCCCTTCTTGCGCCAGAGTTCGCCGCGCGCATTGAACAGAACGGCCTGCGTCGGATCGAGTCGCAGCGCCGCATCGTAATCGGCGATGGCACGATCGGTCTCATCCTTGCGGGTGTAGACACCGGCGCGCGCAATCAACGCTTTCAGCCGGTCGGCCCGCTCGGTCTTTTCGTTGTCGATCAGCGTGCTGCAAACTGCGAGAATCTTCTCGTCATCACCTGACGCAACAGCCGCCACGCACAGTGCGGGATCGACGTGCGCGGTGGCTGCCGGCTCGTTGACCGCTGGCGATGCCCTGTCGGGAGCCACGCAACATAATACGAGCAGGACGCCGATAACGCGCAATACGCTGCCCACATATGAATTGCGAAAAGTCATTGTCTATCGGGTGCTCGCATCGGCGGATGGATGCAATCCAATTGCCGGCTTGCGCGCCGCCACCCGATATTTCTCAAGCTGCTTGCGATGTCGCAAAGCGATATCCAGCGTTGAATCGATCTGAACGGCTGCGTCGAAATCGGCCAGAGCGCGCGCAGGGTCGCCCTTGTCGCGCCAGGCGACGCCGCGATTGTTATAGGCCATCGCCAGCTCCGGCTGAAGCTGCAGCGCCGTCGTGTAGTCGGTGATGGCGCGATCATATGCGCCGCTGAGACTGAAGGAGTTTCCGCGATTCACGAAGTAGCTAGCCTTCGGCTCCAGCCGGATCGCCGCGTCGAAATCCGCAATCGCGCGGCCATAGGCATTGTTGCGCGCATAGGACTGACCGCGCGCATCGTAATGTTCCGCGGTCGGCTCCAGGCGAATGATGTCGCTCTGGTCGTCGATCACCAGATCGAAGCGCTTGACCTTGGCATAGGCGGCCGCGCGATCGATGAGACCCTGCACCCGCGTCGGATCGAGCCGGACCGCTTCATTGTAATCGCGAACGGCCAATCGATTTTCGTGCATCGATGCGAAGGTCGCGGCGCGGCTCGCAAATAATTGGGCCTCGTTCGGCCGCAGCTTGATCGCGCGGTCGAAGTCATCAAGCGCACGGTCGAACTTCTTGCCGGCCGCAAGCGCCTTGCCGCGGGCTTCGAGCGCTGCGGCCGAGAGGGGATCGAGCTGAACTGCCAGATCACCATCCGCAATGGCTAGGTCGACCTGTTCCAGCCTGAGTTGCAGCCCGGCGCGCACGATCAGGGCATGAACGCGGTCCGGCGGTGCCGCCGTCGAGCCGATCACCAGGGCGCAGATGCCGAGCATCTGCTCGGGCGGCAAGGTGTCGTCATTCGCGCAGGTGGCAGCGGCCTCGACCGTACCCTGCGCTCGGACGGCCGCATGGGGCAGCGATGGCGCCGCAAGAGCGGCACACAGAACCAACGTCCGAAACGAATGACCCATGAAAGCCCCAGCAAGCCAGCCGGACCACTCTACCTGATCAGGCCCCGCTCCCGATAGTAGCGCAACGCGCCGGGATGCAGCGGCACCGGGTTTTTGCTCACGGCGCTCGCCAGCCGGATCTCGTGGCCAGCGCGGTGCGCGATGGCGAGTTCGTCGAGGCCGCCGAACAAGCGCTTCGTCATCTGATAGACGAGTTCATCCGGCACGGCATTACTCGTCACCAGATAGTTCATCACCGATGCCGTCGGCACGGATTTGTCCTGACTGACATAGGTCCGGGCTGGAATCCGGTCCGGCTTGAACGGCACGCCGATCTTTCTGACCAGCGCGGGCGGCACTGGCACGATGACGATATCCGTGGCCTCGCTGAGTTCCCTGATCGATGTCACGCCGAGACCCGCAGACTGCAGCGTGGCATCGAGCTTCTTCTCGATCATCATCGTGGTGGATTCGGCAAAGGAGAAATACCTGATCTCGCCGAGATTCTCATAGCGCAGCCCCGCAGCGCCCAGAATGGCGCGGGCGTTCAACTCGGTGCCCGATCTCCGCTCGCCAACCGAGAGGCTCCGGCCCTTGAGATCGCTCAGCGTCCTGATGCCGCTCTCTTTGGTGGCAACGATCTGGATGTAATTCGGATAGAGCGCGCCGATCACCCGCAATCGGTCCTGCTTGCCGTCAAAGCCCGCCGTGGCATTGCCGGCCCAGGCGTCCTTCAGCGCGTCACCGAGCGCAAAAGCCACCTGCCCGGTGCCTTGCTGCAAGCGCGAGAGGTTCTCGACCGAACCGTCGGTTGTCTGCACCTGAACTTTCGCGCCGGGAATATCCGCATAGATCATCGCAATCGAGACGCCGAGCGGAAAATAGATCCCGGATGTATTGCCGGTCAGCAGCGTGATCGACGGCTCGGCGCGTGCCGCTGCGCTGCACATGACGACCACACCCGTCATGGCGGCTATCAGACGCTTCCTCATACTCATTTTATTCCTGTCATTCAGGCCGCGAACGTGAACCGCAGCCCTCATGCGGTCAACGGCGTCGCAATAGCGAACGCCGTTGCCGCGACGAAAGTTTCACCGGTAAGCCCTTGCGCCAGCCGGGTAAAACGGCATGAATGCGCCGCACTCAGAATAATAAGGCCGGCAAAGCCGGCTGCGGGAAATATCCCGGGGGATGAAACATGGCTGACCAGAAATCAAACGCGAGCGATGACACCGTTGCCGTCTCCGACGAGGCATTGGCGAAGGCTGAAGCCTTCATCGAAGCCGATGAAGGCGCAACAAATCGCCTGCTCGGCTGGGCCGGAACGATCTCCACCGGCATCGCCGTCGTCATGAGCCTGTTTCATCTCTATGCCGCCTACGCCATCGTGCCGACGCAGGAGCTGCGCTATGTCCACGTCGCCTTCACGCTGATCCTGAGCTTCCTGCTGTTCCCCGTCGCTGCGCGCTTCCGCAACCGCGTGCGCTGGTGGGACATCGTGCCGGGCATCGTCGCCATCGGCACCATTGCCTATGCGCTGTGGGGCGGCGACGATTTCACCGACCGCGCTACGCTGCCGGATCATATGGATGTCATCGTCGGCATCGTCTTCATCGTGCTGCTGCTGGAAGCGACCCGCCGCACCACCGGCCTGATCATGCCGGTCGTGTCCGTTTTCTTCATTGCCTATGCGATGCTCGGCCCGCATCTGCCGGCGCCATGGACTCATCGCGGCTATGACCTGCCGCGCCTCGTTGGCCATCTCTTCATCACGCTGGAGGGCATCTTCGGCGTCGCGGTCGACGTGTCGGCCACGCTGATCATCCTGTTCACGATCTATGGCGCGTTCCTGTCGATGTCCGGCGCCGGAAAGTTCTTCATCGATTTCTCGCTATCGTTGATGGGGAACAAGTCGAACGCCGCCGGCCGCACCGTGGTGCTGTCGTCGTTCCTGCTCGGCGGGCCTTCCGGCTCCGGCGTCGCCACCACCGTGATGATCGGCACCGTCGCCGCCCCCATGCTGGCCAAGGCCGGTTTCGAGAAGAACGCTGCCGGCGGCCTGCTCGCCGCGGGCGGTCTCGGCGCGATCCTGTCACCGCCGGTGCTCGGCGCCGCCGCGTTCCTGATCGCTGAATTCCTCAAGATCAGCTATCTCGACGTGATCTGGATGGCGACCATCCCGACCTGTCTCTACTACCTGTCGCTGCTGATCATGGTGGAGATCGACGCCAAGCGGTTCGGCGCCCACAATGTCAATGTCAGGCCTGAACTCAGCCTCGGCGTGATGATGAAGCGTTACGGGTTCCACTTCATTTCTCTGCTCGCCGTCGTCGTCTTCATGATCATCGGCTACTCGCCGTCACTGTCGGTGTTCTACGCCACCCTCGTCACCTTCGTGCTCAGTTTCCTCCGCAAGGACACTGCGCTGGTGCCGAAGAAGCTGGTGAAGGCGCTGGCCGATGGCTCGATCGGCGCGCTCAATGCCGCCACCACCTGCGCCTGCGCCGGCATCGTGGTCGGCGTCGTCACGCTCACCGGCCTCGGCCTGAAATTCTCGTCGATCGTGATTTCCTATGCGGGCGGCAGCCTGTTGCTGACGGCGATCTATACGGCGCTGATCGTCTGGATCATCGGCCTCGCAGTGCCGGTCACCGCGTCCTACATCATCTGCGCGGTGATCGCCGCGCCCGCACTGATCAAGCTCGGCGTGCCTGACTACGCCGCACACATGTTCATCTTCTATTACGCCGTGCTCTCGGAAGTCTCGCCGCCCACCGCGCTATCGCCCTTCGCGGCGGCGGCGATTACCGGCGGCGATCCCTACAAGACCACGCTGCAATCGTGGAAATACACACTGCCGGCGTTCCTGGTGCCATTCGTCTTCGTCTGCGATCCGCAAGGCGTCGGCCTGCTGCTGAACATTCCGAAGGGCGGCTCGTGGGTCGACATCGTCGAGATCACCTTCAAGACCACGCTGGGACTGCTGGCACTGGCCGCCGTCGCGCAGAACTGGGCACTGCGACAAAATACACCGATTGAGCGCGGCTTGCTTCTGCTATCGGGATTACTGCTGGTATTCCCGAGCTTGATCGAGGCGATCATCGAATCGATCATCGGTCGCGACATCAGCTACACATTCGTGCCTGGCCTCATCATCGGCCTCGGCGTGCTGCTCTGGCAGGCAAGGACGAGGACGCAACCGGCACCGGCATGACCAACGACAGAAACGAATAACGTCAAGTTATCGCATGACAGCGGACGCCGCAGATAAGCGGCGCCGCCGACTTCAGGGAGTGACGCGATGAGATGGACAGCTTTCAGACACAGGGCGTTCAGCCTTGCACTGCTCGGCATCGCCTGCGCGGCGACCGGTGCTTCTGCGGAAGACAAGACCATCGCCATTGCGACCGGCGGGACCGGCGGCATCTTCTACCCGCTCGGAGGCGGGCTCGCGAACCTGTTGTCGAAGAAACTGCCGCATACCCAGGCCACCGGCGAAGTCACCGGCGGCAGCGTCGACAACATCAAGCTGCTGGAAACCGGCCAGGCCGATCTCGGTTTCATGACCGGCGACGTCGCGTCCGATGCCGTGAAGGGCGAGAACAAGTTCAAGAAGCCCGTTCCGCTGCGCACCATCGTCGCCGTCTATTCCAGCCCGGTGCATGTGGTGACCATCGCCGGCACCGGTATCGAGAAATTCGCCGATCTGAAAGGCAAGCGCATCTCGAGCGGCGCGCCGGGCAGCGCCACCGAGGCACAGACCTTCCGCCTGCTGGAAGCCGCGGGCCTCGACAAGGACAAGGACGTCAAGCGCGAACGTCTGTCGGTGGCGGAATCCGCGTCCGCGCTCAAGGATCGCAAGATTGATGCCTTCTTCTGGGGCGGCGGTGTGCCGACTGCCGCGGTGGTCGATCTAGCGGCGACGCCCGGCGTCACCATCAAGCTGATCGACATCGACTACCTGCTCGAGCCGATCGTGAAAAAATACGGCCAGATCTTCGCGCCCAGCGTGATCAAGGCCGGCAGCTATCCGGGCCAGACCACCGACAGCCGTGGCTTCGCCGCCTGGAACCAGATCATGGCCACCGACAAGATGTCGGACGAGACCGCCTATGCGATCACGAAGACGATCTTCGAGAACAAGGCCGATCTCGTCGCCGTCCATAAAGAGGCGGAGAACATCAATCTCGCCACGCAGACACCAGCGCAATCGCCGGCGCCCTATCACCCCGGCACGCTGAAATATCTCAAGGAAGTCGGCGCGGTGAAATAGTCACCGCGACATCACAGGAAAACTGGAGGAGAGGACAACCATGTTCAAGCGTTTCAGAAAGACATCGATTGCCGTGGCGCTGGTCGCCACGGCCGGCCTTGCAGGCGCGGCCATCGCGCAGCAGAAGACCATGGCGATCGGCACTGGCGGCACCGGTGGCGTGTATTATCCGCTCGGCGGCGCTATCGCCAATGTGCTGTCGAAGGCGCTGCCGAACACCCAAGCCACGGCGGAAGTTACCGGCGGGTCGGTCGATAACCTCAAGCTGATCGCCTCGGGCCAGAGCGAACTCGGCTTCAGCATGGCCGACGCCGCGCTGGACGCACTGAACGGCCAGGACAAGTTCAAGAGCGGCAAAGTCCCGCTGCAGACCCTGCTCGTGGTCTATCCGAACCGCATGCATATCGTGACCATCGAGGGCGCCGGCATCGAGAAGATGTCGGATCTCAAGGGTAAGCGCGTCTCCACAGGCTCGCCGGGCGGCGCCACCGAAGTGATGGCGTTCCGCGTCATCGAGGCCGCCGGTCTCGACAAGGACAAGGACATGAAGCGCGAGCGTCTCGGCGTCGCCGAAAGCGTTAACGCCATCAAGGACCGCAAGATCGATGCGTTCTTCTGGGTCGGCGGCGTTCCCACCGCCGCCGTCACCGATCTCGCCGCCACACCCGGCATGAAGATCAAGTTCGTCGACCACGCCGACCTCGCCGCCAAGATGAACGAGAAATACGGCAAGCTGTATTCGCCTTCGACCATCAGCAAGAGCATCTATCCCGGCATGGACAAGGACAACGCCAATACCGAGGTCTGGAACATCATCGTCACCGGCAACAAGATGAGCGACGACGACGCCTACAACATCGTCAAGACGCTGGTGGAGAAGAAGGCCGACATCGTCGCCGTGCACAAGGAGGCCGAGAGCTTCTCGCTCGACAACCAGGTGCAGGAGCGCTCCCCGGTGCCGTTCCATCCGGGCGCGCTGAAGTACTTCAAGGAAAAGGGCATCGGCAAGTAAGACCAGCCCGCAAGACCTGATATCAGGCCGCGATGCGAAAGCCTCGCGGCCTTTGTTTTTAAGTGGTCGATCGCGGACCTCTCCCTTGTCGTTCCCGCCTGCGGGGGACGACGGCTGATAGAACGGCGTGTGTGACGAATACCGCGGAACCGGATCACTCAACCGCCGTTGCCTGCCGGGCACTGCCGTGCCGTGAGAGCCGCGCGTGCACGACGACGCCAACAGGATCAAACATCCGCTCGACGCGCTGAACTTCTTTCTCGCCGATGTCCGAGATGGGCTCGGGCCCTATCTCGCGATCTATCTGCTGACGGTCCAGAAATGGGACGAGGCCTCCATCGGCATCGTGATGTCGGTCGCCGCCCTCGCTGGCATCGTCGCGCAGACCCCTGCCGGCGCCCTGATCGACAAGACCAAGGCCAAGCGCGCCATCGTCATTCTTGCCGCCGTCATCGTCACGCTCGGCTCGATCGCGCTGCCGCTCTATCCCGGTTTCCTGTTCGTCGCGACGACACAGGCGCTGACCGGTGTCGCCGCGGCCGTCTTCGCGCCGGCACTGGCGGCGATCACCCTCGGCATTGTCGGCCCCAAAGCCTTTGCCCGCCGGATCGGCCGCAACGAGGCGTTCAACCATGCCGGCAATGCGACGGCGGCGACGCTGGCCGGCATCTTCGCCTATGCCTTCGGGCCGATCGTCGTGTTCTGGCTGATGGCCGCGATGGCTGTGGCGAGCATCCTCGCGACGCTGGCGATCCCTGCTGATGCCATCGATCATCAGATGGCCCGCGGTCTCGGTGATCTCGACGACACGCACGATCACGATGTCGCCGACCGGCCATCCGGCTTTCAGGTGCTGCTGACCTGCAAGCCGCTCCTGATATTTGCCGCCGCCACCGTGCTGTTTCATTTCTCCAATGCGGCGATGCTGCCGCTGGTCGGCCAGAAACTCGCACTGGTGAACAGCGAGCTTGGCACCACGCTGATGTCGGTCTGCATCGTCGCGGCACAATTGGTGATGGTGCCGGTCGCCATGCTGGTCGGCCGCAAGGCCGATGTCTGGGGCCGCAAACCGATCTTCGCCTGCGCGCTCGCTGTGCTGGCGCTGCGCGGCGCGCTGTATCCGCTCTCCGATAATCCCTATTGGCTGGTCGGCGTGCAGACCCTCGACGGCATCGGCGCCGGAATCTTCGGTGCGATCTTCCCGCTGGTGGTCGCGGACCTCACTTACGGCACCGGCCACTTCAACATCAGCCAGGGCGCGATCGCCACCGCCGCGGGATTGGGCGGCGCTCTCAGCACGGCCATTGCCGGCGTGATCGTCGTGAATGCCGGCTACAGCGCGGCATTCCTCGCGCTTGCCGCTTTGGCGGCGATCGGCCTCATCCTGTTCATCGTCGCGATGCCGGAGACGCGACCTTCCGACGCACGTCATCAGCCGTTAGTACCAAATGCTTAAGGATGGTATTGCATTGCGGTAGCAACTCGCAGTGCAACATAGTACCATCCACCAAGTACGTTCCCATGCATGTTGTCCATGGAAACGCCTGATCGGGAGAAGCTGAGAAGACCTGCCGGTTGCGCAGATGAGCCGCAGGAGCGGACCGTCGGGTTCGTTGCACCAGCCGTGCCGGTTCCCACTTGATCCCGGCCTCCCGTCATTGTCTTAAACACCCTCAATCAGATCGCGCGTCGCAGCCGCGCGGCCTGTCCGACATGCAAAAGGACTCTTCGAGATGTCATCATCGACCCGCTTCCCGTCCCGCCGCTCCGTGATCCTCGGCGGCGCGGCTGCCCTCGGCACCCTGCCGATCCTGTCGCGCCGCGCCAGCGCAGCCGAGTGGCCCACCAAGCCGGTGAAGTTTATCGTTCCGTTCGCGGCCGGCGGCACCACCGACATTCTGGCGCGCGTTGTCGCGCAGAAGATGTCCGAAGAGATGGGCCAGCAGTTCATCGTCGAGAACAAGGCCGGCGCCGGCGGCAACATCGCCGCTGATTTCGTCTCCAAGGCCGAAGGCGACGGCTACACCTTCCTGGTCGGCACGCCCGGCACCCACGCCATCAACAAGTTCGTGTTCAAGAACATGACCTATGATCCGGTGAAGGATCTGGCGTCGGTGATCGTGATCGCCAAGGTGCCGAACCTGTTCTCGGTGACCAATTCGCTGCCGGCCAAGAGCGTCAAGGAGTTCATCGAACTCGCCAAGGCCAAGCCGGATGAATATTTCTACGGCACGCCGGGCCTCGGCTCGACCGCGCATCTGTCGACCGAACTGTTCAAGTCGATGACCGGCGTGAAGCTGACCCACGTGCCCTACAAGGGCAGCGCCCCCGCGCTCACCGACCTGATCGGCGGCCGCGTCCATGTGATGATCGACAACCTGCCCGCCGCGCAGCCTTTCGCGGAGAGCAACCAGATCCGTGCACTCGCCGTCTCCACCAGCAAGCGCTGGGAGCCGATGAAGGACATTCCGACCATCGCGGAATCCGGCGTGGACGGCTACGACGCCGCCTCCTGGTTCACCATCGCAGCGCCAGCCAAGACGCCGAAGGAGATCATCGCCAAGCTCAATGCCTCGACCGACAAGTTCATCAAGTCGGCCGATGGTACTGCCCGCCTGATCAAGCTCGGCGCCGATCCGACCGGCGGTTCGCCGGCCGACATGGATGCCTATGTGCAGTCCGAAATCGAGAAGTGGGGCAAGGTCGCCCAGTTCGCCGGCATCAAGCCGGAGTAAGGGCAGCGCAGGGTTGGCAGGGCGTTAGACGCGCCTGCCTGTCTTGCTTCGTTAAGCGTGAATAGATCGAAGGGCATGCGCATCCGCGTGTGCCCTTTTGTTTTGGGAGTGCGGTCGGCGCCTATTCCACACTCGTCATTCCCCGGCAAACCAATTGGTTTGCCTGAGGGCGTGCGTAAGCCCGGACGCGCAGAGTCCTCAATTGTCATTCCGGGATGCGCCGGCGCAGCCGGCTGGGGCGCAGGCCCGGAATCCATAAGCTCGATCGTGGGTATGAATTCCGGGCTCACGCAAGGGCGCGCCCCGGAATGACAGTGGAGGGAACGCACCCAAACATTTTTTCCTATCTCCCGTTGACAACATCCTCATCAGGTTTATATTCCCCTCCGTCCTGCCCCACCGAGAGGGGCGATCGCGATCGTCACGTTCGCGGGGCAGGATGCGGTGGACGCCGGAGATGCGGCGTCACGCGGTTCATGGGGAACGTCTGTCTTCGGGCAGGACGGATCTGCGCCAGCACTGCCACTGGCAAGGA
>NZ_JABMCJ010000070.1 GCF_013359755.1 Tardiphaga robiniae
CGCCTCCGAAAGTCCTGATGCACTCTCAATTGCGGAAGACCGCATTCGCATCAGGCCCAAGGGTGCAACGGGCACCCGGCGTTCCGCACGCCCTCTCACAGGGGCAGGGAATGCAAGCAACGACGGCGCCCCCGCGCCGCAAACAATGGGGGCGATGACGCATGTCTGAAGCGCAGTGGCTGTTTGACATTCACATCCGCAACGACGCACAGGCGTCAGAGGCATCCCTCCCTCAAGCAGCGAAGCTGCGCAGTGGGGAGGGTCGGCCGATAGGCCGGGGTGGGGTCTCTCCCCACGTGAGAGCGGCGCCTGTTGCGCGACCCCACCCGTCACGTCGCTCGCAAGTGCTCGCAACGTGCCACCCTCCCCACTGCGCGGCTTCGCCGCTTGGGGGAGGGAAAAGGAAGAGCACCGCTGCTCTACAACATCAAGCCGCCACGACCTCGCGCGGCTGAGTGATCGCAATATGCTGGCAATGCGCCACGGGTGTCGTGCCGTTGGCCACGATGATAGCATCGAGCTCGACGAACCGATGCCCCTTCTTCTCATAATTAGCGGTCACCTTCGCCCGCGCGATCAACTCGTCATCGGTATTCGCGGTCGCCAACAACTGCATCCTGCTGCCGACGTGAATCCACGGCCCGAGCAGCGCATTGTCCACCAGCACCTTGTTCATGATCCGCTGCAGCACGCCGGGATGCACGATGCCCTCGCGCAAATACCGATCGTCGGCCTCGCGCACCTCACCCAGATATTCGGCAAGTCCATCCTCCGGCCAGACCCGCGGCGCGGTCCCGAGCCACTTGTCCAACGCGTAGGAATTGGCATCCACTGGCAGCCGCTTCGACACAGCCGCCGTATCCGGGAATTCATCCAGCGACGGCACCACCGGGAAGGCCGTCAGCGATGCGGTCCCGGCCGCACGAATCTCGCCGCCACCCTCAACGCTCAGCGCGAGCCCCTCGTCGGCTTCCTCGGCGATCACCTCGACGGTCTCGCCGTCATAGACCGGCTTGATGAAACGGGCCTCGATCAGGCCACGCTCCAAAAAGTCCCGTCCCCAGTGCTGCACCGGCGGATGGATCATATAGGCCAGCACGTCGACCCCCGGCACCAACCCGCCGCTGAAGCCGAATTTCCGGGCGACAGAATCGTCATGCATCTTGTTTTCGGACTGTTTGGCGGTGTTAAACGCCTCAACACGGTACGGTTCGAGCCGTTTGGTCATGATTCCTCCCGAAAACTGCGCGAAATTGAGTGTTCGCCTTGGCAGGAGATGATACCCGTCACCATGTTCGAGGCAAGGCGACGGGCGGGGAACTGTCCCGCGTCAGCGCCACATCGCCCACCCGCAAATGACTGCCTTTTCGTGGAACTTGTGCTCCCTTGACCACACGCATCTATATCGACGCCGACGCCTGCCCGGTCAAAGACGAGATTTACCGCGTCGCCGCCCGCTTCAGCCTGCCCGTCAGCGTGGTCGCCGGAAACTTCATCCGGGTGCCCGACGATCCCCTGATCGAGCGGATTGCCGCGGGTTCGGGCATGGATGCGGCCGATGACTGGATTGCGGAACGCGTCCAGAAGGGCGATATCGTGATCACGGCAGACGTCCCGCTGGCCAGCCGCTGCGTCAAGGCGGGCGCCGCGGTAATTGCCCCTAACGGCAAGCCGTTCACAGAACAATCCATCGGGATGACGCTCGCGGTACGCAACCTGATGACCGATTTGCGGTCGTCAGGCGAAATCACCGGTGGTCCCAAATCATTCGCGCCGCGCGATCGCTCGGCGTTCCTGTCGGCCTTGGATCAAACCATCCGCCGCATCCAGCGCGACCCGGCCTTTGCGCCCGCGCCGAAACAAAGTTGAACTGACCTTATGGCTCCTCCGCTTATCCAGCTGAAAGACATCTTCCTGACCTTCGGCGGCACGCCGCTGCTCAACGGCGTCGAACTGTCGGTGTCGCAAGGCGAGCGCGTCTGCCTGATCGGCCGCAACGGCTCCGGCAAGTCGACGCTCCTCAAGATCGTGGCGGGGATCGTTGAAAACGACAAAGGCAGCCGCTTCGTGCAGCCCGGTGCCACCGTCCAGTATCTGCCGCAGGAGCCGGACTTCTCCGGCTATGCGACGACGCTCGCTTATGTCGAGGCCGGCATGGGCGACGGCCACAACATCTATCAGGCGCAGTATCTGCTCGAACAGCTCGGCCTCACCGGCCACGAGGATCCAAACAACCTCTCCGGCGGCGAAGCGCGCCGCACGGCGCTGGCCCGCGTGCTGGCGCCCGAGCCTGACATCCTGCTGCTCGACGAGCCCACCAACCATCTCGATCTCACGACGATCGAATGGCTGGAAGGCGAACTGGCCAGCCGCCGCTGCGCGCTGGTGCTGATTAGCCATGACCGTCGCTTCCTCAGCAACCTCTCACGTGCGACGGCCTGGCTCGATCGCGGCCAGATCCGCCAGATCGATCGCGGCTTCTCGGCCTTCGAACAATGGCGCGATGACGTGCTCGCGGAAGAAGAGCGCGACCAGCACAAGCTCGACCGCAAGATCGTCAATGAAGAACACTGGCTGCGTCACGGTGTCTCCGGCCGCCGCAAGCGCAACGTCAAGCGCCTCGCCGGCCTGCATGAACTGCGCGCACAGCGCCAGGACTATCGCGGCGCCGCGGGCAACGCGACGCTCGCCGCCGCCGAGGCCGAGAAGTCGGGCAAGCTGATTTTCGAGGCCAAGAACATCTGCCGCACCTATGGCGACCGCAAGATCGTCGACGATTTCTCGATCCGCGTGCAGCGTGGCGATCGCATCGGTGTGGTCGGTCCGAACGGTGCGGGCAAGACCACGATGATCAACATGCTGACCGGTACCGAGCCGCCGGATTCGGGCACCATCCGCTTCGGCGCCAATATCGAAATGGCGACGCTGGACCAGCATCGCGAAAGCCTCAACCCGAAGACCACGCTGGCGGAGGCCCTGACCGGCGGCCGCGGCGACCATGTGATGGTCAACGGCCAGCCCAAGCATGTGGTCAGCTACATGAAGGACTTCCTGTTCTCGCAGGAGCAGATGCGCACCCCGCTCGAAGTGTTGTCCGGCGGTGAACGCGGCCGATTGATGCTAGCGCGCGCGCTGGCGAAACCATCCAATGTGCTGGTGCTGGACGAACCGACCAACGACCTCGATCTCGAAACCCTCGACGTGCTGGAAGAAATGCTCGGCGACTACGAAGGCACAGTCATCCTGATCAGCCATGACCGCGACTTCCTCGATCGCGTCGTCACCTCGGTGATCGTGCCGGAGGGCAACGGCAAGTGGATGGAATATGCCGGCGGCTATACCGACATGCTGGCGCAGCGCGGCGCCGACCTGAAGCGCGAGGCCAAGACCGAAGCCGTGGCGGCCAAGAGCAACGGCAGCAAGTCGGACTCGTCCAAGCCTGCTGCGAAGCGCAAGCTGAACTTCAAGGACAAGCACGCGCTGGAAACCCTGCCGAAGGCGATGGACAACCTGCGCTCCGAAATCGCCAAGCAGCAGCGCCATCTCGACGATCCCAACCTCTACAAGAAGGATCGCAAGAAGTTCGACACCGCGACCGCTGCGCTGTCAAAGGCACAGAAGGAATTGCAGGATTCGGAAGAGCAATGGCTGGAGCTGGAGATGCTCCGCGAAGAAATCGAGAACGCGTAACTGTCAGTCGTCATTGCGAGCGAAGCGAAGCAATCCAGAGGCAACAAGCGAAGACTGGATTGCTTCGTCGCTTCGCTCCTCGCAATGACGGTGGAAATGCCGGAGACGACACAATGACCACCACACTCGCCGCCAAGATCGCCAACGAATACGGCACGCCTGCCCTCGTCATCGACATGGATCGCGTCGAGCGCAATATCGCGCGCATCCAGAAGGTCTGCGATGATGCCGGCATTGCCAATCGGCCGCATATCAAGACGCATAAGAGCCCGGTCATCGCGAAGATGCAGATCGCAGCTGGCGCGAAAGGCATCACCTGCCAGAAGCTTGGTGAGGCCGAGATCATGGCCGATGCCGGGATCGACGACATCCTGATCAGCTACAATCTGCTCGGCGACGAGAAGATGGCGCGGCTTGGCGCGCTGCAGGCCAAGGCAAACGTCACCGTGGCCGCCGACAATTCGGTCGTCATCGGCGACCTGCCGAAAGCCGCCGCGATTTCGGGTCGCAACCTCAACGTCGTCGTCGAATGCGACACCGGCCGCAAGCGCGCCGGCGTCGAGACGCCCGCCGAGGCGATTGCACTCGCCAAGGAGATAGCCGCCTCGAAGGGCCTGACCTTCGCCGGCTTCATGCTGTACCCAACCGAGACCGGCTGGCCCGACGCACAGAAATTCTACGATGAAGCGCTGGCGGGCGTCCGCGCGCTCGGCCTCGAGCCGACGATCGTGTCCACCGGCGGTACGCCGAACCTCAGGAATGTCGGCTCGCTCAAGGGCGCCACCGAACATCGCTTCGGCACCTATATCTATAACGACCGCATGCAGGTCGCCGCCGGCTCTGCCACCTGGGACGATTGCGCACTGAATGTCTATTCGACCGTGGTCAGCCGCGCCGGCCCGGAACGT
Organism: Tardiphaga robiniae; assembly: GCF_013359755.1. Lineage (GTDB taxonomy): Bacteria > Pseudomonadota > Alphaproteobacteria > Rhizobiales > Xanthobacteraceae > Tardiphaga > Tardiphaga robiniae. Next base: position 4,599 of record NZ_JABMCJ010000070.1, read on the forward strand.
GGCATTCTCGATGCCGGCTCCAAGACGCTGACGCCCGACACCGGCGGTCTCGATGGCTACGGCCTGATCCTCGAACATCCCGAAGCGAAGATCGCGCGCTTCGCCGAGGAGCATGGTTTTCTCGACCTCGGGCGCAGCAACACCCGACCCAATGTCGGCGATGTCGTCCGCATCGTGCCGAACCACGTCTGCGTGGTCGTCAACATGTTCGACGAAGTGGTGATGGTGCGCGGTGACGAGATCATCGGCACGCTGCCGGTGGCCGCGCGTGGGAGGCTGCGGTAACGCGACAGCGCTTACACTCGGGACCTCATCCTGAGGAGGCGCCGCTTGGCGCCGTCTCGAAGGATGGACACACATTCATGGTTCGAGACGCGCGCAAGAGCGCGCTCCTCACCATGAGGTCGGCGTTCTATCGGGGCGAAAAAGCCAGCCACCTCAAAACGCCCTCGCCCGCTGCAGCTCCTGTCGCAAAGGACGCCTGCAGTAGGTAACCGCCGGTCGGCGCTTCCCAATCGAGCATCTCGCCGGCGACGAATGTGCCCGGCATACGCTTCAGCATGAAGGCGTCATCGATCTCATCGAACGAGACGCCACCCGCCGTCGAAATAGCACGCGCGATCGGCGCGACGCCATTGAGCGTCACCGGCACGGCGTTGATCAAGGCAGCCAACTTCTCCGGCGGCAATGACGCCAGTTGAATGCCCTCTGGGACAGCGACTTCCTGCAGCAGCCCAATGGCCACCGGCGACAGATGGATCGCCTTGCGCAAGAAATTGGAGAAAGACTGCTTGCCACGCGATGCTGCCAGCTTCGTGGTCAGCTCCTTCGCATCGAGGTCCGGTCTAAGAGCAACGCGCAGCGTCGCCTTGCCATCCGCGATGACCGCTTCGCGCAACAGAGACGAGAGCGCATAGATGCCGCCGCCTTCAATGCCAGTGCGCGTCACCATCGCCTCGCCGCGCACGCTGTGTGCACCGAACGATAGCGCAACACCCTTCAGCGGCTGACCTTCGAAACGGTCCTTGAATATCTCCGACCACGCGACCGTAAAGCCGGAATTCGCCGGACGCAGCGGCGCGATGCTCAAGCCCTTCACCGCCAGCACATCCACCCATGCGCCGTCAGAGCCGAGCCGCGGCCAGCTTGCACCGCCGAGTGCGAGCACGACGCTCTTGCAAGCGATCGCCTGCGCACCGCTCGGAGTCTGAAACGTCAAACGCCCCTCGCCGTCCCATCCTGTCCAGCGGTGACGAAAGGCAAACCGCACGCCACTCTCGTCCAGCCGCCGCAGCCACGCGCGCAGCAATGGCGATGCCTTGAAGGCCTGCGGAAACACCCGGCCGCTGGAACCAACAAAAGTCGGCTGCCCAAGCGCCTCGCTCCAGTCGCGTAGCGCGGTCGGCGTGAAAGCCGAGATCGACGGCGCAAGCTGCGCCTCCGCCGCGCCATAGCGCTTGAGGAATTCCGGCAGCGGCTCACTATGAGTGAGATTGAGTCCGCCGCGTCCGGCCATCAGAAACTTGCGACCAGCCGATGGCATCGCGTCATAGACCGTGACGGCAGCGCCGCCACGGCTCAGAACCTCGGCCGCCATCAGCCCGGCAGGGCCGGCACCGATCACCGCAACTTGGTTCTTCACAGGCTCAGTCAAGGTCACACGCAGTGGCGAAGCCGCCGATCAGGCCTTCACGCCCAAGCGAATGGCGGCCTGCTCGACATACTTCTGGGTCTGATGGAAAGCGCCTTCCAGCGCCTTGGCCTTCGACATATCACTAATGTCAGCGAAATGCGCGGCAATCGTATCCGGGCTCCAGTCAGCTTCGGCGAAATTGACACCTTCGCTTTCGAGAATCTTGATGACCGCGAAGGAGCCTGCGCCGGCGCCCATGATAGTCTTGGTCGGTGCATTCTCGCTCAGGAGATATTCGACCGCCGGCGTGATCGCTTCGGGCTTCATCAGTTGCAGCGCCTGCGCTGGCAACAGTTCCTCGGTCATGCGCGTGGCCGCTGTCGGCGACACGATGTTGACGCGGATGTCCGTCTTGCGGCCTTCCTCGGCGAGCACATTCATCAGGCCGACCATGCCAGTCTTGGCAGCACCGTAATTGGCCTGACCGAAATTGCCGTACAGACCCGACGACGAGGTCGTGAGCACGATGCGCCCGTAGTTGCGCGCGCGCATACCTTCCCAAACGGCCTTGCAGCAATAGAAAGTGCCGGTGAGATGCACGTCGAGCACCTTGGCGAAGTCGGCGAGCTCCATCTTTGCGAACGACTTGTCGCGGAGAATGCCGGCATTGGCGCACATCAGGTCGACGCTGCCCCACTCCTTGGTGGCCTTCTCGACCATCGCCTTGACCTGTTCGAAGTTGGAGACATCAGCGCCATCGGGCATCGCCGTGCCACCGGCTGCGCGGATTTCCTCGACCACGGTTTCCGCCGCCGTCAGCGAACCGCCGGTACCGTCGCGCGCGCCGCCGAAATCGTTGACCACGACCTTGGCGCCGAGCTTCGCAAGGCCCAGCGCATGGGCGCGGCCCAATCCATTGCCGGCGCCGGTGACGATGGCGACGCGGCCGTCAAATCGAATGGTCATTTGGAACTCTCCTCAATTGAAATAGACAAGGCCGAGCCAGTCGGCGACCAGCGCCGGCTTGTCCTCGCCTTCGATTTCGACACTCACGCTGGTGCGCGTGAACAATTCCTTCGGCTTGCGCAACGTCGCCTCGGTCAGCGTGAAGCGGCCGCGGATGCGCGATCCTGCTTTCACCGGCGACACGAAGCGTATTTTATCGGTGCCGTAATTGACGCCCATGGCGACATCGGCGAGTTGCGGCAGAGCCTCATAGGAAAAGACCGAGAGCATCGACATGGTCAGGAAGCCATGCGCAATTGTCGAGCCGAACGGCGTCGCCGCTGCGCGCGCTGGATCGACATGGATGAACTGAAAATCCTCCGTCGCCGCAGCGAACGCATCGATACGCTTCTGGTCCATGACATGCCAGGGCGACACGCCGACTTCCTTGCCTACCATGGCGATATAGGCATCACGTTCGATCATCGCGCTCATTCAGTCTCAGTCCTCAAAATCCAGTTGCGTTGCGGGGCGCAGATTCCACAGCGCACACCCTGACGCCAAGCGAAATTGTGCGCTGCAGCCATGCAAAGCGCGATAAATTACCGCTCGCCCTCTTGCGATCCCGCCGTACGGAGTGCCTGCAATTCGGGGAAATCCTCTTCGCGAAACTCGACGCCGCGCAAAGGATCGCTGCGATCGTCGGCATGTTCGAGCCGACGCAGGTGGACCCTGCGAATCTTGCCCGAAATCGTCTTCGGCAGCTCGGTCACGAACTCGATCCGCCGTATACGTTTGAACGGCGCCAGACGCACATGTAGATGCTGATAGATCGACAGCGCCGTCGCCTTGGACGGCGCGGTATCGCCGATCAGCAACACATAGGCCTTGGGGATGGCGAGCCGGATCGGATCGGGGCTCGGCACAATGGCGGCCTCAGCCACGGCATCGTGTTCCAGCAGGATACTCTCCAGCTCGAACGGGCTGATGCGATAGTCCGAGGATTTGAACACATCGTCGGAGCGACCGACGAAAGTGAGATAGCCATCGTCATCGGAAAATACGACGTCGCCGCTGCGATAGATCTCACCGCTTGCACCGCTGACGCTACCGTCTTCGGCCTGATAGCCCTGCATCAATCCTGCCGGGCGATCGACGCCAAGCACGAGACTGACCTCGCCCTCCTTCGCCGGATTGCCATCGGCATCGACAACGCGAACCTTCCAGCCCGGCAGCGGACGGCCCATGGAGCCCACCTTGACGGTCTGGCCCGGCGAATTGCCGGCCAGCGCGGTGGTCTCGGTCTGGCCGTAGCCGTCGCGAATGGTGAGACCCCAGGCCGCCTTGACTTGATCGATCACTTCCGGATTGAGCGGCTCACCGGCGCCGCAGACCTCGCGCAGCGCGACCTTGAAGGTGGCAAGCTTCTCCTGAATGAAGAGCCGCCACACTGTCGGCGGTGCGCACAGTGTCGTCACGCCGCAGCGGCCGATAGTGGCAAGCAGGCCCTTGGCGTCGAAACGCGGCTGATTGACGACAAACACGGTGGCGCCGGCATTCCATGGTGCAAAGAAGCAGCTCCAGGCATGCTTGGCCCAGCCCGGTGAAGAGATGTTGAGATGCACGTCGCCCGGCTGCAGTCCGATCCAGAACATCGTCGAGAGTCCGCCGACGGGATAGCTGCGCTGGCTGTGCCGCACGAGCTTCGGCTTCGCCGTGGTGCCCGAGGTGAAATAGAGCAACATCGGATCGTCAGCCCTGGTTGGGCCATCCGGCGTGAAGATCTCGGAGAAGTCTGCTGATGTCTCGAAGGCGAGCCATCCGGCGTGAACTGACGCGGCGTTGACGACGATCTGACCAATGCCCGCGGTCTTCAAGCTGCCGAACTTGGCGACCTGGTCCTCTGCCGCCACCACGAGCTTGGCGCGGCCGCGATCGAGCCGGTCCTGCAATTCATCCGAGGTCAGCAGCGTGGTGGCAGGAATGATGACGACGCCGAGCTTGATCGCCGCCAGCATGGTCTCCCACAGCGGCACCACATTGCCGAGCAACAGCAACAGATGATCGCCGCGCTTCAGCCCCTGCGCGCGCAGGAAATTGGCAACCTGATTGGAGCGGCGTGACAGCACCTCGAACGACAGCTTCGTCTCGCGGCTGGCGGCCGCATCGACGATCCAGAGCGCAGTCCGGTCCTTGCTGACGGGATCATGGGCGAGTTCGGCGTCGAACCAGTCGAGCGCCCAGTTGAAGTCGACCGGATCGGGCCAGCGAAAGCCGGCAACGGCAGTGTCGTAGTCGGTGCGGTGTTCGAGGAGGAAGGCGCGGGCCTGCTTGAACGTGGTCATGCCGACGCTCCCGCTATTTCGGCATCAGATGCCGCAGATGATGAATGATCCCGGAAAAGTCATCGCCGCCGTGACCTTCCTTCTCATAGGTCTCATAGATGCTCTCGGCATGGGCGCCGAGCGGCGTCCTGGCGCCGGCGGCCTTGGCGGCTTCCTGCGACAGCCTGAGATCCTTGAGCATCAGCGCCGCGGCAAAGCCGGGCTTGTATTCGTTATTGGCCGGCGATGTCGGCACCGGTCCCGGCACCGGGCAATAGGTGGTCAGCGACCAGCACTGGCCTGACGAGGTCGACGCCACATCGAACAGCGCCTGATGCGACAGACCTAGCTTCTCGGCGAGCACAAAGGCCTCGCTGACGCCGATCATCGAAATGCCGAGGATCATGTTGTTGCAGATCTTGGCCGCCTGCCCCGCGCCGGCATCGCCGCAATGGACGATCTTCTTGCCCATGGCTTCGAGGACCGGCTTGGCTGACGCGAACGCCTTGGCATCGCCGCCAGCCATGAAGGTCAGTGTCGCGCCCTTGGCGCCGCCAGTGCCGCCCGAGACCGGCGCATCGACCGACGGCAGCTTCTGCGCAGCCGCCAGTTCATGCGCCTTGCGTGCGCTTTCCACGTCGATGGTCGAGCAATCGATCATCAACGCACCCTTGGCGGCCACGGGAATGACCTCGCTCCACACCGACACCACGTGTTTGCCGGCCGGCAGCATGGTAATGATGACCTCGGCGCCCTTCACGGCATCGACCGCCTTGCCAGCAATGGTCACGCCATCCGCCCTCGCCTGCGCGCGGGACGCCTCGACGAGATCGAAGCCCGTCACCTTGTGGCCCGCCTTGACCAGGTTGGCGGCCATCGGGCCACCCATATTGCCGAGACCGATGAATGCAATGCTGGTCATGTCCTGCCCTCGTGATCGTTTGTTTGTTTTTAAAGCCCGATGAAAACGGCGAAATCCAACTTTCGTTCAGAACGCTCGACCTTCAGAAGGTCAGCTCAACATCGCGTTTGGCCAGATAGCGCGCGACAATCTCCGGTGTCACGCCCTCGAGATTCGGTGGCTGCCATTTCGGATTGCGATCCTTGTCGATGATGGCCGCACGCACGCCCTCGACGAAATCGGCGCTATCAAACACCTCCAGCGCCGCGAGATATTCGCGCGACAGACATTCCTCGAGCGACTTCGACGCGCGCGCGAGCCGCAGCAGCTTCAGGGTAACCTTGAGCCCCCGCGGTGATTTGTCGGACATGGCCTTGAGCGTCGCCAGCGCAAACTCCGAACCGTCCTGCTCAAGCGCAGCCACGATCTCCTCGACGCTGTCATGGGCGAAAGCGCGATCGATCAGCGCACGCTGCGCCGTGACTGGACCGGTTTGTTCCGGAGCTCCGAACTTCTTGAGTGTCGTCATCACCGACGCGGCATCGGCGCCCGCCGACAGCTGTGTCAGCGCCTCGCGCAATGCCGGCCATTTGACGGTGTCGATCAGGACGTCCGCCATATGTGCAGCAAGCGCATCGGCACCTTTTGCCGTCAGTCCGGTCAGACCGAAATACGTCCCGAGTTCGCTCGGCGCGCGCGACAACAGCCATGTGCCGCCGACATCCGGAAAGAAGCCAAGGCCCACTTCCGGCATCGCCATCCTGGTCTTCTCCGTAACGATGCGGTGGCTGGCATGGCCGGCCAGACCGACGCCGCCACCCATCACGAAGCCATCCATATAGGCCACATAGGGCTTCGGAAATTTTGCGATCCGCGCGTTGACGATATATTCCTCGCGCCAGAAGATCTTGCCGAGATCGCCTTTGACCTTGGCACTCTCATAAAGACCGCGGATATCGCCGCCGGCGCACAATCCGCGTTCACCCGCACCTTCGAGGATAATCAGCGCGACTTGCGGATCTTTCTCGAACACGTCGAGCGCCGTCGCGATCTCGCGGGTCATCTCCAGCGTCAGGGCATTCAGCGCCTTCGGCCGGTTCAGGCGGATCACACCGGCCGCGCCTTCCCGCGCGACGATGAGGTCGCCAGTCTCCGTTGCGACGTCTGAACTCATCGCGCGCCCTCGATCAATTTGCGCGACACGATCAGCCGCATGATTTCATTGGTGCCTTCGAGGATCTGGTGCACCCGCAAATCGCGCACGATCTTCTCGATGCCGTATTCGGCGAGATAGCCATAGCCGCCATGCAGCTGCAGCGCCTCGTTGGCGACCTCGAAACCGATATCGGTGCCGAAGCGCTTGGCCATCGCGCAGAGCATGCCGGCATCGGAATCCTTGCGGTCCAGCGCCGCGGCCGCCCGCCACAGGAAGGTGCGTGCGGCTTCCAGTTCGGTCGCCATATCGGCGACACGAAATTGCAGCGCCTGGAATTCGTCGAGCCGCTTGCCGAACGCCTTGCGCTCTTTCATGTAGCTCAGCGACTTGTCGAGCGCAGACTGCGCGCCACCGAGCGAACATGCTGCGATGTTGAGACGACCACCGTCGAGGCCGGACATGGCGATCTTGAAGCCGATGCCTTCGTCACCGAGCCGGTTCGCGATCGGCACGCGGCAATTTTCGAAGATCACGGCGCGTGTCGATTGCGCGTTCCAGCCCATCTTGCGTTCGTTATTGCCGAACGACAGACCGGGCGTGCCGGCCTCCACCACGATGGTCGAGACGCCGCCGGCCCCCTCGCCGCCCGTACGGACCATCACGACGTAGACGTCGGTATCGCCGGCCCCAGAGATGAATTGCTTCTGGCCGTTGAGCACATAGTGGTCGCCGTCGACGACAGCGCGGGTGCGCAGCGCTGCTGCATCCGATCCCGAGCCGGGCTCAGTCAGGCAGTAGCTCGCCAGCAGCTCCATAGTGCAAAGTCGCGGCAGCCACTTCTGGCGCTGCGCTTCGCTGCCATAGGAATCAATCATCCACGACGCCATGTTGTGGATCGAAATGAAGGCCGAGGTGGTCGGGCAGCCGGTCGCCAGCGCCTCGAAAATCAGCGCGGCGTCGAAACGCGTCAGTGCGGAGCCACCGACATCGTCACGGATATAGATGCCGCCCATACCGAGCAGCGCCGCCTCGCGCATCACCTCTTTCGGGAAATGCTTGTCCTCGTCCCATTTGAGCGCAAAGGGAGCGATCTTTTCCGCAGCGAATTCGCGCGCCATATCGCGAACGGCGGTCTGTTCCTCATCGAGAGCGAATTGCATCACGCCCTTCTTGTTGATTGTTGATCAGCCGGGAAAATGAAACGGCCCGGTGCACCACCTTTGGGAGCGCCGGGCCGCTTGCGCGTTCTTACTTCATCAACGGGATGGAGAACTCGGCGCCTTCCTTGACACCCGATGGCCAGCGCGCGGTGACCGTCTTGGTCTTGGTGTAGAAGCGGATCGAATCCGGACCATGCTGGTTGAGATCGCCGAAGCCGGACTTCTTCCAGCCACCGAAGGTGTAATAGGCGATCGGCACCGGGATCGGCACGTTGATGCCAACCATGCCGACATTGACCTTGGCCGCGAAGTCGCGGGCTGCATCTCCATCGCGGGTGAAGATCGCAACGCCGTTGCCGTAGTCATGATCCGACGGCAGCGCGAGAGCTTCTTCGTAATCGTGGGCACGCACTACCGACAGCACGGGCCCGAAGATCTCTTCCTTGTAGATGCGCATGTCCTTGGTGACGTTGTCGAATAGACAGCCACCCATATAGAAGCCGTTCTCGTAGCCCTGCATCTTGAAGCCGCGGCCATCGACGGCCAGCGTGGCGCCTTCCTTGATGCCGATATCGACATAGTTCTTGACGCGGTCGACGGCTTCCTTGGTCACCAGCGGACCGAAGTCAGCCGACGGATCCACGGAGGTGCCGATCTTCAGGCTCTCGACGCGCGGGATGAGTTTTTCCATCAGGCGGTCGGCGGTGGTCTTGCCAACAGGTACCGCCACCGAGATCGCCATGCAGCGCTCGCCAGCCGAGCCGTAGCCGGCACCGATCAGCGCATCGACGGTCTGGTCCAGATCCGCATCAGGCATGATGATGGCGTGGTTCTTCGCTCCACCGAAGCACTGGGCGCGCTTGCCGGTCGCCGCAGCGCGCTCGTAGATGTACTGGGCAATCGGCGACGAGCCGACAAAGCCAACGGCCTTGATGTCTTCGTCGTCGAGGATTGCGTCGACGGCTTCCTTGTCGCCGTTGACGACATTGAGGATGCCCGGCGGCAGACCGGCTTCGATCATCAGCGCAGCGAGCATCATCGGCACGCCGGGATCGCGCTCCGAGGGCTTCAGGATAAACGCATTGCCGCAGGCGATGGCCGGACCGAATTTCCACATCGGGATCATCGCCGGGAAGTTGAACGGCGTGATGCCGGCGACGACGCCGAGCGCCTGGCGCATCGAATAGATGTCGATGCCGGGACCAGCGCCTTCGGTATATTCGCCCTTCATCAGATGCGGAATGCCGCAGGCGAATTCGATCACTTCCAGGCCGCGCTGGATATCGCCCTTGGCGTCCGGCACGGTCTTGCCATGCTCACGCGCCAGGCAATCGGCCAGCTTGTCGTAATCGCGGTTGGCGAGTTCGAGGAACTTCATCAGCACGCGGGCGCGGCGCTGCGGATTGGTGTTGCCCCAGGCAACCTGCGCCTCGGCAGCATTGAGAACCGCGGCGCGCATTTCGGCCTTGGAGGCCAGCGCAACCTTGGCCTGAACTTCGCCAGTCATCGGCTCGAAAACGTCGGCGAAACGCCCCGACTTGCCCTCGACCTCACGGCCGCCGATGAAATGTCCAATCGTGCGCATGCGTTTCCTCCTGGGAGCCAAATTTGGCCCGATGTTGATCAGGCTTTATGGCGTTTGGAAAGGCCCTGCACGCGCGGCGGATTTGCGAAATTGCAGGCTCGCTGCAGTTTAGCCCTGTCAGAATGTCACCGCCGCGACAATGTCGCAGGCAGTGCGCCGATTATCAATTCTTGGCGGCAGATACGGCCTTGGTTGCCGCCTTCTTTGCAGTCGGCTTTCTAGCCCCGCTCTTGGGAGCCTCAGCCTTGGACGCTGTCGGCTTCGGCGCTGCAGCACGGCCCAGCACGACCTCGCGGCCAGCGCTCAAAAGCTCTTCGGACAACTCGCCATTGCCGGCGGCGCGGGCCAGCACGATGGTGCCCATCATGGTGGCAAGCGCTGCCATCGCCTGTCTGCGCGCCGATTTGCTCGGTCCGCCATGAAACTGCTCGGACATCATCTCGATCATCTGATCGAGTTTGGCGGCAAACACCTTGCGCGTCTTGGGGCTCTCGCGCGCGATCTCAGCGCCCAGCGCCGGGACGGCGCAACCATGGCCCGGATTGTCGCGGTGCTGCGGCGACAGGTAAGAATCCACGATCGTGGCCAGACGCTGATCCGGCGCCGCCTGCCCGGCCAGCTGACGCCAGCGATCCGTCGAGCGGTCCATCGCATAGGCGAAGGCTTCAATCACCAGCGCCTCACGCGAATCGAAATGCGCATAGAAGCCGCCGTGGGTCAGACCCGCGTCCTTCATGAGGTCGGCCACGCCGATGCCATGCGCGCCTTTTTCGCGCAGACGCACGGAAGCCTTCTTCACGATCCGCGCATGCGTCTCGAGCTTGTGTTCCTTCGAATAGCGCATCGGCGGTCCATTCAAAACAAATAGATGATGTCGATCATATTACTCACGCTGCTCCGCATGCGCAACGCACACCTGGCCGCAGGCCTTGACAACACCGCAGTTTGACGCGGAATTGATAGGAGCAAGACCGGCGATCCGCGCCGGCCCAAGGAAATGCCAAGGGACGAGACGATTTCATGCATATGCTCAATCCCCATTGCGGTGTCGAACGTGACCCGCGAGGTATAGTTCGGCTGACGATCTGTAACGCCGGCCCACTCAATATTCTCAATTCAGCCGCAATCAAGGGTGTTCGCGAAGGCATTGAGGTATTGGCCACGGAACGCGCCATTCGCACGCTTGTCATCGCCGGCCAGAGCGAAAAGAGCATGATTGGCGGCGCCGACATCAAAGAAATGGCGACGCTGGATCAGGCCTCCGCCGAGAAGTTCATTTCCGGCTTGCGCGATCTCTGCGAAGCCGCCCGCGCTTTTCCCGCGCCTGTGATCGCCCGCATCCCCGGCTGGTGCCTTGGCGGCGGCCTCGAATTTGCTGCCGCCTGCGATTTCCGGATCGCGTCGCATGATTCCAAATACGCCATGCCCGAGGTCAGGGTCGGTATCCCCTCGGTGATTCACGCTGCCCTCTTGCCGCGCCTGATCGGTTGGGGGCGGGCGCGCTGGCTGATCATGACTGCCGCCACCATCGATGCACCGACCGCGCTCAATTGGGGTCTGGTCGATGTGGTTGCGGCCGAAGGCGCGCTTGATGCCGAAGTTGAAAAGACGATCGAAGCCATACTCGAGTGTGGACCCGAGGCCATGCGGTCGCAAAAAGCTCTGCTGAAACAGTGGGAAGAGCTGCCGCTGAAGGAATCCGTCAATCTCAGCGTCGGCGTGTTCGGCGAGGCCTATCTGACCGGCGAGCCGCAGCGACTGATGCAGGGTTTCATCAACCGCAAACGCTAGCAGCTCGACCTCACGAGAATTTTGCACAGGCCGGCATTGCGTATCTTGCAGCGCATCATATGATGAGTGTCATCCAAATGACCCGCGCTTGCGCGAAGGAGCCTCCATCATGTCCGCAGCTTCAGATCCGGTCGTCATCGTCTCGGCCACCCGCACCCCGCTCGGCCGCTTCCAGGGCGAACTATCGCCCTTCTCCGGCCACAAGCTCGGCAGCCACGTGATCGGTGCCGCCGTTGCACGCGCGAAACTGGCACCCGAGCGCATCGACGAAGTCTTCATGGGCTGCGTGCTTCCCGCCGGCCAGGGTCAGGCGCCCGCCCGCCAGGCCGCCCGAGGTGCCAAGCTGCCGGATGCCACCGGGGCCACGACGATCAACAAGGTCTGCGGCTCCAGCATGAAGGCGACCATGCTTGCCCACGACATCATCCATGCCGGTTCGGCCGAGATCGTCGTCTCCGGCGGCATGGAGAGCATGACCAATGCGCCCTATTTGCTGCAGAAGGCGCGCGGCGGTTACCGCGTCGGCCATGATCGCATCATCGATCACATGCTGATGGATGGGCTTGAGGATGCCTATGAGGTCGGTCGCTCGATGGGTGACTTCGGCGAAGCCACCGCTGAGGCCTATCAGTTCACGCGTGGAGATCAGGACGCCTATGCGATCGAAACGCTCACCCGCGCGCGCAAGGCGGTGGAGAGCGGCGCCTTCAAAGCAGAGATCACGCCACTGACCATCGTCGAGAAGTCCGGAGCTCGCGAGATCGCCAATGACGAACATCCGCTGAAGGTCGATCCCGCCAAGATCCCGAACCTCAAACCAGCCTTCCGCAGCAACGGCACCATCACGCCCGCTGCTTCGTCCGCGAATGCCGATGGCGCTGCTGCCCTGGTGCTCGCCAAGCGTTCCCTCGTGGATCGTGAGGGCATACCCGCGCTGGCTGTTATCCATGGCCACGCCACGCACAGCCAGGAACCGCAATGGTTCACGACTGCGCCCATTCCGGCAATCCGCAAACTGCTCGACAAGGTCGGCTGGAGCGTCGGCGATGTTGATCTGTTCGAGATCAATGAGGCCTTCGCCGTGGTGCCAATGGCTGCGCAACGCGACCTTGGCATCCCTCGCGAGAAGCTCAACGTCAACGGCGGCGCCTGCGCGCTGGGCCATCCCATCGGCGCAACCGGCGCGCGGCTGATCGTGACGCTGCTGCACGCGCTGGAAGCCAGGGGCTTGAAACGCGGCGTCGCGGCACTGTGCATCGGCGGCGGCGAAGCCACCGCGATTGCCATCGAACGCATCGTTCACTGAACCGCCTTTCCCAGATATGATCGTCGCGGCGGTGGTCGTCGCGACGCCACTTCTCATTGATTGCAGGAAACCCGATGATTTCCGGATGGCTCTCGACTGCCCTCGCCCGCCGCAATATCCATTACGGATGGGCGATGATCGCCGTAACCTTCGTGACGGCGCTGGTCAGCGCTGCCGCGGTTGGCGCGCCCGGCGTGTTCATCGTGCCGCTGCAGAAGGAGTTCGGCTGGAGCACCGCCGAGATTTCCTCCGCCATGTCGATCCGCTTCGTGTTGTTCGGCCTGATGGCGCCGTTCGCCGCCGCGCTGATGAACCGTTATGGCTTGCGCAACGTCACCCTGATCGCCCTGCTCGTCGTTGCTGCAAGCCTCATATTATCGCTCGGGATGACGCAGGTCTGGCAGCTCATGGCGCTCTGGGGCGTCGCCGTTGGTATTGGCACCGGCATGACGGCGCTGGTGCTCGGCGCCACCGTCGCAGCGCGCTGGTTCAGCGCACGCCGCGGTCTCGTCGTGGGTATCCTCACCGCGAGCGCGGCCACCGGCCAACTGATCTTCCTGCCGATCCTCGCCAGCATCACCGAGCACAGCAACTGGCGCTGGGCACTGGCGCTGATGTGCGTGATGCTGGCCATAGCCGCTCTCGGCGTGCTGCTGGTGATGCGGGACCGTCCCAGCGACATCGGCATTCGCCCCTATGGCGACACCAGCACCGAACCGCTGGCCGTTCCACCACCGAACACCTCGCCGATCATGGCGGCAGCACTCGGTGCCCTGCGCGATGCTGCCCAGACCAAGGTATTCTGGATCCTGTTCGCGACGTTCTTCATCTGCGGCGCCAGCACCAACGGACTGGTCCAGGTTCACCTGATCCCGATGTGCCTCGACTTCGGCATCCCGCAGATTCAGGCGGCCGGACTGCTTGCGGCGATGGGCGTGTTCGACTTCGTCGGCACTATCGCGTCAGGGTGGCTGTCTGACCGGTATGACAATCGTTACCTGCTGTTCTGGTACTATGGCCTGCGCGGCCTCTCGCTGCTGGCGTTGCCGTTCACCGACTTCTCGTTCTATGGCCTGTCGCTGTTCGCGCTGTTCTACGGCCTGGACTGGATCGCCACCGTGCCGCCCACCGTGCGGCTTACAGCGTCGAAGTTTGGACCTGAACGCGCGGGTCTGGTATTCGGCTGGATCTTCGCCGGTCATCAACTGGGCGCAGCAACGGCGGCATTCGGCGCTGGCCTGTCGCGCACGGTACTGCTCAGCTATCTGCCTGCCTTTTTCGCGGCAGGTGCGCTATGTATTATTGCAGCGCTGATCGTGCTGGCGATTTCAAAGGACAAGAAGGTCGCGACCGCCTGATCCCCGCAGGATTCAGGCTGCTCGCCACTCATATCAGAACGGGAATACATCATGCGCCGCGTTGTCATTACGGGGATGGGAGCGGTGTCGCCGCTCGGTTGCGGCGTCGAGATCAACTGGTCCCGGTTGCTCGCCGGTCAATCCGGTCTCCGCCTGTTGCCGGAGGCCATGACCGCTGATCTCGCCGCCAAGGTCGGCGGTCAGGTGCCCGACATCGCCAATGATCCGGAAGGCGGTTTCGATCCTGACAAGGCGGCGCCGCGCAAGGACCAGAAGAAGATGGATCGCTTCATCCTGTTTGCGCTGATGGCTGCCGATGAAGCCATTGCGCAGGCCGGCTGGCAGCCCAAGGATGCACGGGAACGCCAGCGCACGGCCACGATCATCGCCTCGGGCATCGGCGGCTTTCCAGCCATTGCCGACGCCGTCCGCACGACAGACACCAAGGGTATCCGCCGGCTGTCGCCATTCACCGTACCCTCGTTCCTGGTCAATCTCGCCGCCGGTCATATCTCGATCCGTTACGGCTTCGAGGGCGCGCTCGGCGCACCCGTGACAGCCTGCGCTGCCGGCGTGCAGGCGATCGGCGACGCTGCACGTCTCATTCGCTCCGGCGAAGCGGATGTCGCCATAGCCGGGGGTGCCGAAGCCTGTATTGACCGCGTAAGCCTCGGCGGCTTCGCCGCCGCTCGCGCACTCTCCACCGACTTCGTTGCCAATCCGGAGCGCGCCTCGCGTCCGTTCGATCGCGACCGCGACGGCTTTGTCATGGGCGAAGGCGCCGGCGTCGTGGTGCTTGAGGAACTGGATCATGCCTTGGCGCGTGGCGCGAAGCCGATCGCCGAACTGATCGGCTACGGCACGACGTCCGATGCGTTCCATATGACGGCCGGTCGCGAGGACGGCGACGGCGCCAGGCGCGCGATGGATATCGCTCTGGCACAGGCCAACATCACGCCTGCCGATGTCCAGCATCTGAACGCCCATGCCACATCGACGCCGGTCGGCGATCACGGCGAGCTCGAAGCGATCAAGTCGATCTTCGGAACGAACGGCGGAGTCGCTGTAAGCTCGACCAAATCCGCCACGGGCCACCTGCTCGGTGCAGCCGGAGGGCTTGAGGCGGTCTACGCAATCCTCGCGCTGCGTGACCAGATCGCTCCGGCCACGCTCAATCTCGAAAATCCCGATCCGTCTGCCGATGGCATCGATCTGATCCGCGGCAAGGCGCGGCCGATGGCCATTGAGCACGTGCTCTCGAATGGCTTCGGCTTCGGCGGTGTCAATGCCAGCGTGCTACTGCGGCGAATATAGCTTACGGCCGCATCGCGAGCCGTGACGGACCTGCCGTGCAGAGCGGTTCGGCAAGACGTGCAAACTCACACAGCAGCGAGCGCGTCTTCGTGGGGTTGATGACTTCCTCGACCCAGAACTTCTCGGCCGAACGGAATGGCGAGCGCAGCTTGTTGAGGCGCTCCTCGATTTCCTGCTGCTTGAGCTTTGGATCGTCCGCCGCGTCGATCTCGGCGCGATAGGCCGCCTCGATGCCACCTTCCAGCGGCAGCGAGCCCCAATAGGCCGAAGGCCATGCGTAACGCATCGAGAACCGGTTGGCCGGCTGATGCACCACGCCAGCGACGCCGAACGCATTGCGGATGATGATCGTGCACCACGGCACCGTGGTCTGATTGACCGCGGCCATGGCGCGCACGCCGTGACGGATAGTCGCTGCCTTCTCCGCATCGAGCCCGATCATGAAACCCGGGCAATCCATGAGATAGACGACAGGCAGATGGAACGTCTCGGCGAGGTCGACGAAGCGCACGACCTTCTGGCAGGCTTCCGCGGTCCACGAGCCGCCATAGTGGAACGGATCGCTGGCAAGCAGCAGCACCGCACGGCCTTCGAGACGCGCAAAACCGGTGATGATCGGCCGGCCGAAATTTGCCGCCATCTCGAAAAACGAGCCTTTGTCGACGACGGCGTCGATGATCGGGCGCATCTTGTAGACCTGCCGGCGATTGCGCGGCACGGCTTTCAGCAGAGATTCTTCCGCACGTTCGGGATCGTCATTGCAGGCGATCGTCGGCGGCAAGTCATAGACAGACGATGGCAGATAGGACAGGAAGCGCCGCGCGCAGGCGAATGCCTCCTCTTCGGTCTCCACGGCATGATCGACGCCGCCAGCGCGCGTCTGGATATCGGCGCCGCCGAGCTCCTTCTTCTCAAGCGACTGGCCGAGGCGCGCGACCACGGGAGGCCCGGCAACGAACATCGCGGAATTCTTCGTCATCACCGAATAATGGCTGGCTGCGAGCCGCGCAGCGCCGAGGCCGGCGACTGAACCAAGGCCAAGGCCAACGACCGGCACCTGCGCCAGATTGGACGTCGTGTACCAGTACCAGCGCGTGCCCCCGACGCCGCCCGGCAGATTGGCTGCGCCCCTGGTCTCGATGGTCTTGACCGAGCCGCCGCCGCCGGAGCCTTCGATCACGCGAATGATCGGCAGCCGGAAGTCATGCGCCATTTCCTCTGCCATCAGCGGTTTGGCCGAAATCGACGCATCGGCCGAACCGCCGCGCACGGTGAAGTCGTCGCCAACAACGACGACGGGACGGCCGTCGATCTTGCCACGACCGAACACGCAATTCGCCGGCGTCAGATGCTTCAGCTCGCCAGACGCATCGTATTCACCGATGCCGGAGACTGCCCCGACTTCGTGAAAGCTTTTTGCATCTATCAGTCTGTCGATACGTTCACGAACTGTGAGCCGGCCTTGGTCATGCTGCCGCTTGACCTTGTCAGCGCCCCCCATCTCCCGCGCGAAGGCTTCGCGCCGGGCGAGGTCGTCGAGTTCCGGCTTCCAGTTCATTCATTCCCTCCGGGAGCATTTTTTTCTGAGCTGTTGGCGCGGGAGGCGCATCTGGAACGGGCGCACTGGTCAGGCCGCTATCTGCATTCTGAACCATCATGCTGATCGTGCTGCTGAGCTGGCGCAGGATCGGAGCGATCTCGTCCTGCAGGCGCTGCTCGTCATACATGGCGGCAAGCAGACCGATGGTGACGACCACATAGGTTTGATACTGCGGCGACCAGATCGGCGTCGCAATGCCGGTGATATGCGGTGACCAAAGGCCACCTGCGAGAACGTAGCCGTTGTCACGCAGACATTCGCGGTTCCCAGCGATCTTGCCGCGCAGGATCTTGGCGTCCTCGGGCATTTCGCGCGCGATATCGTTGATCAGGGCATTGCCGACGTCTTCGTCGAGCGCTGCGGTGTAGGCGTGGCCGGCTGCAGTCCGGCCCATGGCAATGCGGCTGCCGGTGGTCGAATGTAATCCGAGCGCGTGATCGGCGCGGGCATATTCGAGATAGACCATGTGGAAACGATCGGGAATCGTGAAGCCGATCGTACCAGGTACCTGCTCCGCCACTTCCTGCAAACGCAAGCGGATCAGGTTGCGCACCTGAAGTCCCCGCATCATCGAAGCACTCATCGCGACCGCACTCGATCCGATGCGGTACTTCTGATCTGCAGGCAGATAGGCGAGCTGGCCCATGCGCGTCAGCGTATGGGTCAGGCGCGATACGGTGGAGCGCGGCAGACCACAGCGATTGGAAATTTCGAGATTACCCAGCCGGGCATCATGGCCCTCGAAGCAGCGAAGAATATCAAAGGCGCGCGAGACCACCTGGATCACATCGCCGTCGCCTGCCAGATCGCTGGCGAGCATGCCTTGTTTGCTGAGCCGTTCCGAACGTCGTCCCATGATGCGTTTCCCTTAAAACGACGCATCTCGCGGGGAGCCAATCCGTTGGATTGTCCCGATGTGCGCCGCCGTCCCGTTCCACTCTGCGGAATTATATTCCACTTGCGGGCTACGCTACCTCAGGCAATCTGCGGCGACAACACCAAGCTGCTCGTTTCTTCTCATTCTTAGGAATTGTCCGGTCGCGTCGGCGCTACACCCATAGCGAGCAGCCGCCCGCGTGATCGCGGAGAACACCATGCCAGAGATCAAGATCCTCAGCGAAGTCGCCGGCCGCATCTGCTCACTGCCGCTCGCAACCGGCGATTCCGTGAATGAAGGAGACGAAGTGGCATTTGTCGAAGCCATGAAGATGGAAATTCCGGTCGCCTCTCCTGCCGCAGGTAAAATCAAATCGATGATCGTCGCGGTCGACGACGTGGTCGCGGAAGGACAGTTGCTCGGCACAGTCGAGACGTGAGCAGAATGCACTGACGACCTCGACTGCCTTACCAATGTGCTGCGGCATTCTGTCTGAGATGGTGACCGCTCCCATCATCCGGCGAACGGACTCAGGACATTGCCAGCGCCTGACGGCGATGACATGATCGCCGAACAATAAAAAGCAATTCGCAAAGCGAATGCATCTGGAGGGGAAAATGCTTCACCGGCTCATCGCGCTGGCGTCCGTTGCCGTGCTCAGTACGACCGGCGCTGTATGCGCACAGGATATCAAGCTTCCACCGACCATGGCGGTCACCGCCTACGACACCGGCACCGCCGGCTTCAACATCGCCGTCGCTGTCGGCAAGATGATGAAGGACAAATACTCCACCGATGTGCGTGTGCTGCCTGCCGGGAATGATGTCGCGCGGCTGGCGCCATTGCGCGCCGGTCGCGCCACGATCGCCTGGATGGGCTCGGGCATCTACTTCGCGCAGGAAGGCGTGTTCGAATTCGGCGTCAAGGAATGGGGTCCACAGCCAGCGCAGGTCACGCTGTCGACCATCGACTGTAATGGCGCCTCGCTCGGCGTCGCTCGCGATATCGGCGTGAAGGAGATCAAGGATCTACGCGGCAAACGCGTCGGCTTCGTCGTCGGCTCACCTGCCCTGAACCAAAACTCGCTTGCGATCATGGCGTTCGGCGGTCTCACCAAGGCAGACATCAAGCCGATCGAGTTCGCAAGCTACGGCGCAATGTGGAAAGGCATGGTGAACAACGACGTCGATGCAGCCTTTGCTACCACCATCACTGGCCCGGCCAAGGAAGTCGAGACATCGCCGCGCGGCATCATCTGGCCGCCCCTCCCCGCGGAAGACAAGGCCGGCTGGGAGCGCGTCAAGCGTGTGGCACCGTTTTTCAATCCACATGTCGCGACCTGCGGCGCGGGCATCACGGCATCAGCGCCCGTCAACATGAGCACCTACCCCTACCCCGTCGCGACCGTCTACGGCTTGCAGGCGGAAGATCAGATCTACGCGATCACCAAGGCGATGATCGTCAACTTTGACGCCTACAAGGACAACGCACCAGGCGCTTTGGGCCTCGCCGTAAAAGCGCAGTCCATGAAATGGGTCGTTCCGTTTCATCCCGGCGCCGTGAAAGCCCTCAAGGAAGCCGGCAACTGGACGCCAGAAGACCAGGCACACAATGACGGACTGCTGAAGCGGCAGGACGTCTTGAAGGCGGCATGGAGCGAATACGCCAAGGCCAGTGCATCAGCCGGTGAAAAGGAGTTTCTCGACGGCTGGATGACTGCCCGCGCGGCTGCGCTCAAGAAGGTCGGCATGCCGAACGGCTTCGAATAACGTCGTTATTTTTAGCTGTAACCGCGAACAATAATCGGGGCCATTATGTCAATTTCGTCACCCGATCACGCGCGGCCCGCATCCGACATTCCCGTAAAAATGGAACTCGATGATCCCCATGGAGTCGCCGACCTCCAGGAGTCCGAGGTCTCGCGCGTTCGCGCCTTGCATGGGGTGTGGCGCTGGGCACTGATACTAGCCACCCTCGCGACCATCCTGCTCTGCATCAACCAGCAATTTTCGCTGCGTTTCTTTGTCGATGTCACGCAACTCAACACCGAATATTTCTATCTGCTGATCGCGCTGATGCTGCCGTTCACGTTCCTGATCTTTCCGGGAACGTCGAAGGCCGATCTCGACCGTGTGCCATGGTACGACGTCGTATTGTTCGTCGCCACTTTCGCTGCCGCGATCTTCCTGATGATGAACATCCGCAAGGCCGCGCAATTTGGCTGGGAATTCGACGGCGCACCTAAACCCGTGATCGCTGCAGGTCTCGTGATGTGGTTCGTGCTGATGGAGGCGCTGCGCCGCACCGGCGGCTGGAGCCTGTTGCTCAGCGTCTTCCCCTTCACGCTGTATCCACTGTTTGCCGACGCCAAATGGCTCGGACCGTTCCGCGGCACCCAGTCGACGCTGGAGCAGACCACGGCCTATCACGTGCTGTCGGGCGAAAGCCTGCTCGGCATTCCGATCCAGGCATTTGCCGACACCGTGATCGGCTTCCTGGTGTTCGGCACGGCGCTGATGATGACAGGTGCCGGCAAGTTCTTCATCAACATTGCCTTCGCGATGTGCGGTACCTTCCGTGGTGGCGCGGCAAAGGTGTGCATCTTTGCATCTGGCCTGCTCGGCACCGTAGGCGGCAGCATCGTGTCCAATGTGCTCACCGCTGGAACGATGACGATCCCCGCGATGAAGAAAACCGGCTTCACGCCGTCCTATTCAGGAGCGATCGAAGCCTGCGCGTCCACCGGCGCCGTGCTGGCGCCACCGGTGCTGGGCGCGACGGCCTTCGTCATGGCCCAGTTCATGAACACGAGTTACGCCGACGTCGCGCTCGCCGCCACCATTCCGTCGATCTTGTATTACTTCGGTCTGTTCGCGCAGGTCGATAGCTACGCCGCGCGTCACAAGCTCGAAGGCATCCCGCGCGCGGAACTGCCCCGCTTCATGGACGCGCTCAAGGAGGGCTGGTACTATCTCTTTGTCATCGCGATCCTTGTCGTGATGCTGCTGTACTTCAAACGCGAGAGCCACGCGCCGTTCTACGCCACCGCTTTGCTGGTCATCCTGCATCAATGGTCAGGCCCGGCACCGTGGAAGAAGGGCAACAGCGCCGTCCTGGCGCTCTCGATTGTGCTGACCGGATTGATGGTCTGGCTCGATCTGCAGAACGCCTATCTATGGGGAATGTGCATCCTCGCTGCGCTTAATGAATTCTTCCCTGGCAAGAATTGGGGCGGCGCGCGCTGGATCCACTTCCTCGAACTCAACGGCAAGACCTTCGTCGAGCTGATCGCGATCCTCGCCGGCTGTGGGTTGTTAATCGGCGCGTTCTCGCTCACCGGCGTAATCTCGAGCCTGGCCAACGACCTTCTGGCGATCGCCGGCGGCAACGTCTTCCTGCTGCTGATCATGTGTGCCTTCACCAGCCTGATCCTCGGCCTCGGCCTGACGACGACGTCCTGCTACATCTTCCTCGCTATCCTTGTCGCACCGGCGCTGGAGAAGCTCGGCCTCAACAAGATGGCCGTGCACATGTTCATCTTCTATTGGGGCATGCTGTCGTCGATCACGCCACCGGTCGCCATCGCATCCTTTGCCGCCGCCGGCATCGCTGGCGCACCGGCGATGAAGACCGGCTGGGAGTCGATGTGGGTGGGCAGCATCATCTATTTTATCCCGTTCTTCTTCGTGCTGAATCCGGCGCTGCTACTGCAGGGCGACAGCCCTTACCTCGAAGCGTTCGGCCTTACCGGCCTTGCCTGTCTCGGCATCGTCTTCATCTGCGGCGGCATTCAGGGCTATCAGGCCTATGTGGGCGATCTGCGCCGTGCGGGCGCAATGGAATGGCCGCTACGTGTGCTGCTGGTGATCGGTGGCTTCGTGATGGCGACACCCGGAGGCGGCATCAATCCGCTGTCGCAGTGGCAGATCATTGCCCTCGCCACCTGCATTCTCGCGCCGACGGTGCTGATCGCGCTGGCGCTGATCAGGCGCGGCGATGCGCGGCTCGCGGTGTCATGACCGCGAAGGCATTCAGGTCGATTGAAGATTGAAAGCTAGAAAAACTCTTCCGGGCAGGGATCGACGATCTTCCAGAGATCCATGCCGTTCTTGATCTTTTTCATTTCCGGCGTGAGACCGCCGTTGCGTGCCAGCCAGTCTTTCACCGGCGGCGGATAATAGGCCATCAGGTCTGAGGTGCCCTCGTAGCTGATCACCTTCATGCCGAAGGTGAAGGCCTTGTCGTAATAGGCCTGATGGAAGCCCAAGCTGGCGCGCGGAGTCACGCAGACCTTGTTCATCGGCACGATGCCGAACACCAGCGTGCAGGCCGAATTGCAGATGCCGTCGATGATCACCCGCTCCTTGCGGTCGCGGATGCGCTCATACTTGGCCTTGTATTCTTCGACATAGCCGCCGTGGTCCCGGGTGATGCGCAAATCTGCCCGTGCCGGGGCCACAGACAGCACCAGCAGGGACATCAGGACAGGCAGCAGCGAAAGACGCATCGCGTGATGAAACCGGTAAGGGACCCCAAGCCAACGCCCTTTTTCCGGCGTCAGCACACCGCCCGACTCTGGCCGGACAGTGCTAGTATTCCGTTAAGCATCGCCTTTGAGCGAAAAAAAGGCAGAAACCGGCCCTGCCTCACTCTCTGCCCCACCCGGCCTAGCCGTTCAGGAACATCCGGTAGACCGGATTTTGCGTTTCATCCTCATAGGGATAGCCGAGCGACGTCAGCCGCTGCGTCAGGGTCGGGCGGTCGGCCTGCGGGACTTCAATCCCAACGAGCACCCGGCCGTAATCCGCGCCGTGGTTACGGTAGTGGAACAGCGTGATGTTCCAGTCCGCCCCCATCTGGTCGAGGAATTTCAGCAAGGCGCCCGGACGCTCCGGAAACTCGAAGCGCAGGATAACCTCGTCCCGCAAAGCCGGCGGTGCTCGCCCGCCAACCATATAGCGGATGTGCAGCTTGGCGGTCTCGTCCGCGCTGATGTCCAGCACCTTGTAGCCGAGCGCCTGCAACTGCCCGATCAGCTCGCCCTTGTCGTTCTTCGCGCCGCTCAGCTTCAGGCCAACGAAGACATTGGCTTCCTTGGCATCGGCATAGCGATAGTTGAACTCGGTGATGTTGTGATTGCCGATGGTCTGAATAAAGCGGCGATAGCTGCCGGGCTGCTCCGGAATGGTCACGCCCAGCAGGATCTCACGCGCTTCACCGACCTCGGCACGCTCTGCGACGTGCCGCAGGCGATCGAAATTCATGTTGGCGCCGCTGTTGATGGCGACCAGCGCCCCCGTGCGCGTGGGATTGTTCGCGGCATAGCTCTTCAGTCCTGCCAGCGCCAAGGCGCCGGCCGGCTCCGCGATCACGCGCATATCCTCGAAAATATCCTTGATGGCAGCGCACATCTCGTCTGTGTCGGCCGTGATCACATCATCGAGCAATTCGCGGCAGAGACGGAATGTTTCGACGCCGGCCTGGCGCACGGCCACGCCGTCAGCGAACAGACCGACGCGATTGAGAACGACGCGCTCGCCAGCATCTATCGCGGCTTTCATCGATGCGGCATCGACGGGCTCGACACCGATGACCTTGGTCTCCGGGCGCAGAAATTTGATGAAGGAGGCAACGCCGGCCGCAAGCCCGCCGCCGCCGATCGGCACGAACACCGCCTCGATGGGATCGGGATGCTGCTGCAGGATTTCCATGCCGATGGTGCCCTGCCCCGCGATCACGTCGGGATCGTCATAGGGATGCACGAAGGTCAGCTTCTGCTCGGCCTCGAGCTTGCGCGCATGCGCCGCTGCTTCGTCGAACGTGTCGCCGAACAGCACGGCATTGCCGCCCCAATATCTGACAGCATCGATCTTGATCGGCGGCGTGGTCACCGGCATCACGATGGTTGCCTTGATCCCCAGCCGCTGCGCCGACAGCGCTACGCCCTGCGCATGATTGCCAGCCGACGCGCAAATCACGCCGGCCGCGCGCTGCTCCGCAGACAGCCCCGCAATGCGGTTGTACGCGCCGCGAATCTTAAACGAGAACACCGGCTGCAAATCCTCGCGCTTGAGCAGCACGGGGCTCCCCATGCGCGCGGTCAGCCGAACCATCGGGTCTAGCGGCGTCTGGATCGCGACGTCGTAGACGCGGCTGTCCAGGATTTTGCGAACGTAGTCAGTCACAGGTAGTCCTCGAACATGTGGCAGAGACCAAACTGGCCACAGAACGGCTTGCCGACAGCTTGTCGGCGCAGATGGGCACCGAAATGGCCGATAAATCAAGCCTGTTTTCCAGAAAAGCACCTATGAACGCCCGACCGCCATTTCATGGATCGGCGTTAACGATGGCGTACGGCTCTCGGCGTATGTTGTCTTGCTGATCCAGATATTCAGAACCAGCGATGTCCTACGATGCAACTATCGCCAGCCGAAGATGCAGAAGCACCAAGATCGCAGACCGATCGCACGCGTCAGGTCTGGATTGATTTTGCACGCGGTATAGGCGTCGTTCTCGTGGTCTATGGCCACGTGCTCGGCGGCCTGATACCGCCACATCTGTTTCCTGACGGGCCGCTCGCGCAGTGGATGAGCTATACGCTCTACACGTTCCACATGCCGCTGTTCTTCTTTCTCGCGGGCCTGAACGTACAGCATAGCCTTACACGCGGCACTCGAGCATTCCTCAGCAGTAAGGCGTGGACGATCGCCTATCCCTATGTGCTTTGGTCGCTGATCCAGGGCGGCGTGATCATGCTGATATCGCGCAATGCCAATATTCCGATCACCACCAGCGACCTCGTGGCGATCTGGTATCGGCCGATGGCGCAATTCTGGTTTCTATACGCCCTGATGATTTGCCACGTACTGGCAGTGCTCATTCCCAATCGCACCATCATGATTGTCGTCGCGCTCGCTGGCCTGATCGTATTCATGCTGTTGCCGATCCGCCCCGATCTTGCGCTCACCATGCATCACCTGCCGTTCTATGTCGCAGGTCTCTATGCAACCCGCATCGTGATGGCGTGGCAGCCTCATGGGCGAACGGGCTGGATCATGTTGACCGTGATCGCCACCACTTTCGCTGCGGCGGTTGCCGTTGGAGGACAGCTCGCCGGCTTCGACGCAAATGGCATAGCATCGCTTCCGGCATGTATTCTCGGCATCACCAGCGTGGTGCTGCTTTGCAAATTGCTGAACGAGACGCGGCACCGCTGGCTGGCGCTGGTCGGCGTGATGTCCATGACGATCTATGTGCTGCACATCATGGCTGGGTCGGGAACGCGGATCATCATGCAGATGCTGCACGTGCCGCCAATGCCGTGGGCCTATCTCCTCGCAGGCACCGCGGCCGGCGTGCTCTTGCCCATGGTAGCCCATGTCGTGTTGCAGCGGCTGAACCTGCTGGCACCACTCGGCCTTGCGCCACTGCCGAGGCGCAAACCTGCACCCGCTCCGTTTGTCAGCCAGGCAGCCCGGTCAGACTAAACTCTGCCGGTTCGCGCCTGCTCCAGGGGCATCGCGGCATCCTCGGCAGGTCTGACAGTCTGGTCGTGCGGACAGGCCATCGCGAAGATCATCCAGAACAGAGCAGATATCTCACCTGACGAGATACTGGTCAGAGGCAAGTGAATCAGGATACCGCCGAGCGACAGAGCGCCGAGCACCACGCCTTCTTTGGTCGGCATCCGCCATGCCGCAGACGTGCTCCAGACCCCGACCCAGATATAGGCTGCCAAACAGAGCAGTCCAACGGGAATGCCGAGCGTGAGCCAGCTGGCAATGATCTGGCCATCGACCGGCATGGTGCCCGCGACACCGATATCGGTGAAGCTGAAACCAGATCCCACCACCATGCTGTCAGGTGTATTCCACAGCGTCACGAATTCTTCGAGACGCTCGTTGCCGCTGCCATCCTCGGAACCGCTGCCGAGCGACTGCAGCCGCTCGGTGATCACATCGCCGAAGGGCGTGAACAGGACCGCCGCCATGGCTGCGCCGACGATGCCAAGTCCGGTCGCAAGCGCCCGCCGCCGTGTGGATTGAAACACCATGCAGAACACCACGGCCAGCGCGAGTGCGATCCAGCCGGTCCGATACAGCGACAGCAACAGGCCCAGTGCAGCGGGCGCCAGGGCAATCAGCGACTGCCATCCCGGTCTCAGGAAGCCCAGCAACAGCAGTCCCGTTGCGGTGAAGGTCGCGTAAGTGGCGGGCCCGTTCATCGTGCTGAAGACGCGCACCATATAGGGTAGCGGATATCCTGCAGACAGGATCGAGGCGTAGTTCATCCAGAACCGATCCCAACTCGGCGGATCGACATATTGCCATATGCCGTAGAGACCCGTCAGCGGCAGCACCACCAGAAAGATGCGCGCCATGGCATTGACGAGTTCGCCATCAGACTTTGCGCGCTGCTGCAAAGCGATACCGTAAAGCACGGGCGCCGCCCACTTCAACGCACCTGTCGCAGCGCTCATCCAGTCATTCTGAAAAACCGACAGCATGGCACCGTAAGCGATGCAGGCCAGCACGATAGCCGGCGCGATCAGCCAGGGATCGCGCAACTGCTCGCGGGACGACAGCAATGTCCACAGGCTCGGTAACGGCGTCAGGATGAACAACAGCGGCCCGATCAGCATGATGCTGGCCGCGTCGTAGCCGACCGACACATCGACCACGCGCCGCACGAATGGTGCGAAGGCAAACAGCAGGATGGCCGACTGGATATGGGCCGCGGTGCTGCGTTGCCAGGCCAGCCAGCCAGCAGCGGCGCAGCCGACCACGAAGAGCGGACGCGACAATCCGCCCAGCGCGGGACCGACCACTAAGGTCACGATCAGAAGCAGCGCAGTCGGTAGCCACCCGGACAGGACGAAATCCACCGGACCGGATTTGAGTCGGCCTTGATTCATAAAGGCAGACTATAGCGAGCAGCCTCCCCGACGTTAGGCAAAACCGCTGCGCTCCCCCATCGCGGGGCTAGCTTTTGCGACTTTCGCCGCTATGGTGCCGCCGTCGCACTCGTAGCTCAGCTGGATAGAGCATCGGATTTCGATTCCGAGGGTCGGGCGTTCGAATCGCTCCGAGTGCACCATCAATTGTCAAATAATTTCAGATACTTAGTTAAGTATCGGCTTCGTTCTTTTGCCGATTTCCGTGTTGCGTCTGGTATTTGCTAAACCCCTTTTATTTCAGGCTTTCCCGTCTAGTCACGTTGAGTGCACGCAACACGGACGCAACACCGATGTTCGTGAATCGTACCCAAGGCGGTGCCGGCGCGGCAAAAATGCTGGGACGACACCTTCTGAAAACCGATCCATCTTTAGAGTCGCCGAACGGTCCCGATTCCCCAGGTCTAGGGTTCGAGCGCGTGGCGGGACCGTCTTCGTGGTTGTCGGCGGTCCCGCTGTTCGCGTGCGTCAGAGCCTGTGCTGTGCCGCACGAGTCTTGAAACCGCGTACAATCCTGCCCGTAGCTCAATGCGTAAATCAGTGGGACGCTCTGTATGTGTGTGTTCGAACGCCGGGCGCTTGTACTTTTGCAGGCAGCGAAGGAACTAGGCGCTCAATGGAATGAGCTCATTGCCCTTCGCGAACGCGTCGCGAGCGTGGCGTTGAGGACAGCGCATCGTACAGCACTTCTTCAAAACCTAAACCGAGCGAGATCAAAGCGTCTGCATTGATGCGCCGCCACCACAAAGAAAACCCACCGGGATTAATCCGGCGGGCTATATTTCAGTCAGCAGTCGCCGTGCTCAGCCGACGCGCAAGTTTTCTGCCGACGTCTTCCCGCGGTTTTCCTGCTCTTCGTAGCTGACCTTGGCACCCTCGTTGAGCGTGCTCAATCCCGCCCGTTCCACGGCCGAGATATGCACAAACACGTCCTTGCCACCTGTGTCCGGCTGAATGAAGCCGAAGCCCTTGGTCGCGTTAAACCACTTTACTGTACCAGTCGCCACAATCGCTCTCCCTGCTGCAATCGGTACAACGTCGCATGAAGCGACCGAGAGTCAAGAAGAGCAAGCTTGGGATTCTAGGACGGCGAGTTATCGAGTGTGGTCACGCCTGCCTCTATGACCTCGATTTCAGTCTCGACAGCATCCAACGGCACACGAAAATCGAAACCGGTCCGGCTTCGCAGGTCTTTGGCGATCCGTTTTCGATGATCCAGCAAACCAACCAGCGCCGCCCGATCACCAACCTGGACGTATGCGCTGACAATAAGCTCAATTGCTGATGCCACTATCGCCTCCAAAGAAAACCCGCCGGGTCGCTCCGGCGGGTTGGTCGCATACCTGCTAGCAGTCCGGCATTACTGGCCCGCTGCGAGCATAGTGTCGCTGATTCCTTAACGAACAGAAGCCTGCGCGTCTTCTGGCTGCTGTCAAAATCCGATGGAAGAGCGAATGACTGCGATGGACTTTGCCACCACTCTGGCGCCAGAGCTCTCGAAAAATAGGCGATCCAGCATGTACAAAATGAACCCAGTCGATGCGAGAAGGAACACTGAAGTTCGGAAGTCGAAGAACCGCGAACGACGTCTCGCTAAATGTGAGAATCGAGGCCCCTTTGGCCTAGGCTTTGGCTCTGGCGTAATTCCCGGCCTTCGATCTCTGGTAACATGCTCCATGGCGTTAGGAAGCAGCGTTCAGATTAAACGCTGGTTAAAGGGCAACGAAAAACCCGCCGGGGACGAATCCGGCGGGTTTGTCGTTTCGTCTACCAGTTAGCGGTACGCATTACAGAGCCGCTTGAGGTGAAGAGTATCGCGAGATACTTAAAGAAGGATTCCCGAAGCCCTATCCGCCAGCCTGATGCTCACACGCAGCACCAGGCGGGCGCAGTACAGACGGATCAGCCTCATGGGTTGGCCAATCGGTGTGCAATACTCACCGCCTCTTCGTGGGTGTCGCAGATCTTGTTGGCGTGGCTCTGCATCTGCCGCACCAGCCGGTTAATCCCCTCCAGACACCCGGCGATGTCGTCATTCGCCGTCATGATCAGAAGCAGATCGCAATACTGGATCACCGCATAGTGGTCGTCACCGATCCCGCTCAAAAGCCGGTACAGTGATTGCGCTTGCTCGGGGGCGGTCTGCATCACTGCACCTCCCCGTCCATGACTGCAACGTCGGTGCGACCGCACCAAGCTTTGTCCGTCACGCGAGTCGATTTGGTTTGATCAAACATTCGGTCGAAACTGCCGAGATCGGCTTCCAGGTCGCGATCGCCGCCGGCGAGACCGTCGGCGTGGATCCCGCACAGCGACGGCTCGTCGTTTTCAGTGACGCCCTCGCCCCCGTGCTGCAGCTCATCTCCCTCCCGATCGTCGGCGCAACCGTCGCCTTCTCGCTCGTCGGTGTTGCCACCGGCCCAATGCTCATGGCTGCGGGTGACGTTACTGTCCGTGTAGCCGTTCGGGTGGTTTTCGATCGAGCCTAGTGACGGCTCATCGTCCGAGTCGTCCAGTTCCCTGTCGGAGAGCCAACCGCACCCATCCCCGCCCTGATGCCGTCTCGGATCGGCGTCGAGGCCGCACAGCGAGGGTTCAAGCTCGTTGTCGTCGATGGGTCCGTCGTCGACGGCGTCCTCGAGCTCCCGGCAGACATAGTCGTCGGTCTGGTCGAGGAACTGGATAAGCCGGTCGATCTCGTCCCTCGCTTCCTTTCGCAGGCTCCCAATCGCCTTGAAGATGACCTCGGGGGAAACGTCGGTTTTGAAGTATAGCGCCTCTGGAGCCATCTCTGGCCCGTGGTGGGTGGGGTTCATGGGTTGCTTCCAGGTCGATGGGCTTTCTACGGCCCGTGCGTTCGGGAACGGCCCGAACAGCCGGGGGGTAGAAACCTGCCTGGAAGACAGGCCGAGACGCTTTTAAGCCCCGAAGGACTCTGGACAGCACGCTCGCCCCCGGCCATAATTCGGCCGTTCGGAGCCGCGCCGCCAAGCGCGTCCGTCGAATAACGGTGCAATGCACCGAAATTCATGCCCGCGGTCCTCGACGCCAATCGAGGGCACTGATCCTTAGTTGGATTGCGGGTATTCCAGGTCCGGGTTTCTACGCCCACGGACAGCATCCACCTGATTTGCTAATTTTTCAATCACCATTCGGGGCGTTTTGCGACGGCTATTGTCGGCGACCTCAAGTTGAGTTCTGCTGTGATTCTCAGCAGAGAGGTAAATCCCGTGAGCGAAGTGGCGCCGTACTCCGAAGCAATTACCGAAACATCGAAAGCGGTCGGCAAATCAATTGATCTGGTGCGGGATTTTGGACAGCCGGTGGCTGAAGCCTACGGGCTAGTTATCGGAGATCGCATCGAAGCACGGCGGGAGCGAAATCTCGATGCAATGACTAGGCGAACTCGGGCTATTTTGAGAGAACGGGCGCTCCTAGAAGCCGCCCCTGTGGCCGAAGCTATAGCCATTCCACTTCTAAAGGCCGCCGAAGGCGAGCCGCGTTCTGAAATGCTGGAATGGTGGGCCACACTTTTAGCTAACGCCATGGATCCCGCACGCCAAAACGAGGTGCGCAAAGAGTTTATCGCAGTCGTTCGAGATTTTCACCCAACAGATGCGATCGTCTTAAAGAAGATGGCCGACTTGTATCGTCTGGATTTCGCACCAGCCGCCGCGCTCAGAGATGCAAACATTAGCGAAACCTCGGTCTCAGTTTCGCTTCGCAATCTTTATATGAAAGGCTGCGCTGACGAGAACAACGCTAATTACAGAATTACGCCTTTCGGCATTGAATTAGTTCGAGCCTGTTCGTCTTGATCCAAGGTGCAGATTTTGAGAGCACCGCAGGATAGGCGATGAGCAAGATCGGTCGGAATGAACCCTGTCCATGCGGTTCTGGGCTTAAGTTTAAGAAATGTTGCGGATCGATATCGCGCCAAGGATCGCTGAGCTCGCTGTTGAAGGATCGGATTGAAGCAACCGAATTACAGCGTCGGCAGCAGCAGGGACACGGCCGCCCAATACAAGCGTTCACGCAAAATGACGGGAAGATAGTCGTTGTAGGCAAGCGCCTATTCAGATCGCCAACTGCACAAACGTTTCATGATTTCCTGCTCGACTATGTCGGGGTGGTCATGGGGCAAGATTGGTTCTCGAAGCAGATGGCTTTACCTGCGCCGCATCCAGCGGCCGACTGGGCAAACTCACTCAACGAGGAAAGGCGCCAACCTCACCAGAGTCCCCGAAAGGCATGCAACGGCACCCGTTCGCTGCTCGCCCTAGCTTACAACCTCTATTTGATTGAGCATCATTATAAACAGTACAAACAGCCTCTCATCGAGCGCCTCCTTCGTAGGCTTCGACAAAAAGAGGATTTTTTCCCAACCTTGTCTGAGACCTATGCCGCCGCAGCTTTTTTAAAGTCCGGCTTCAACCTTGAGTATGAAGACGACCGTTCAGCGGGCGAGCACGCCGAATTTATAGCGACATTCCCAACGACAGGCCGAAAATTCTCTGTTGAAGTAAAAACAAGGTCCGGAATTGACCGCACATCTGAAGGCACGTCACTGCGCTTCAAAATAACAAAGCGGATCGAGCGAGCTTTGAGCAAAAATCTTCCGCATGAAAGGGTTGTATGGATCGACGTCAATATCCCGGACCCCTCTCCGATGGACGGTTCGGGTTGGATTGCGGACGTCGTAGCAGAGGTGGACCAGGCCGAAGCGCAGCTAACGATCGGTGGAAAGCCTGCCCCGCCTGCCTACTTGTTCGTCACCAATCAGCCCTATCACTACAACGCTAATGACCATTTGGGTGCTCCCGTTACGTTAGCGCTGGGCTTCAAGATCGACGATTTTCAAAGCAGAAACCCGGTGAGCTTCCGCGACGTCGTGATGAGCCGAAAATCTCACCCAGAAATGCATGAACTGCTTAGTTCACTGGTAACGCACACAGAGCCTCCTGTTACGTTCGATGGACAGGCGCCTGAGATTGCATTTGCAAAGCAGGAACAGCCACCGCTTCTGGTAGGAAACGATTATGTCGTACTAGATCGTGACGGTGCCCAGATCGCGGCAACTTTGGAATCCGCCGCCATGATGGAGAGCGAGAAAACCGTGTACGGAATCTACCGGACCAAAGACCAACGGCAGCTCATTGTCACCTCTCCGGTTAGCGATGAGGAGGTGGCCGGGTGGCGACGACATCCAGAGACGTTTTTTGGGAAAGTATTGCCCACAGTCGGGGAGCTTAAAACCCCAATAGACCTTGCAGAACATATGTACAAAACCTTTCAGCATACGCCGAAGGACCAACTACTTAAAAACCTTGCCGACCATCCCGCGATCGATACTTTCAGAACCATGTCACAGGAAGAGCTGGCAATAGCGTATTGCGACATTTGCACTGCTACGATCGTGCACCAGTCGGGAAGTCCAAAAAAATACGACTGATTGAAGGTGCTGCGCTAAGGCAGCGCCGACTCGATTCAATTCGCGCTCAGTCCCACAGGCCGCGCGTGATTGTATCACCGAGCGTCTGATTGCCCTCGGCGGAGAAGCCAACATCCAACGATTCGGCGCCGAACCGATCCGCATATTGATCAAAGTAACGCCCCACTTGGTATTCGGCTCTCTGCGCAAGCGCCTTATAGGAGCATCGCCCCTCCATAAGATCCATAACCAACGACTGGACCACCTCGTCATGAGCTTCACCCGTGGGCGCTCGCCGCGGCAATGCCTTTAAGATGCGTGGGAGGTCGATTTCGTCCGGCGGCGTGGGACGACACACGACCGCATCGAGCTGCAGCAGGCGCTGTTCGAAGGCAACTCGCTTTCGTTTTTCCACGTTCATACGGGACAGACGATAGACCATCCTCGCCTTTGGCGGGTTGGATTCCGCCCAGATCCGAAATCTTTGGTATAAGGGCCCATGCGGACAACCCGTTTTGCACTCAGTAATCTTCGCCAAACTTAGACCTTGGCCCAAACCTGCGAGTAGCGCTGCCAGTTCTTGAGCATTGAGCGATCGCTCGTAATAGATCGCTTCTCTGCCCGCGCCCTCGCTTTTTAAACGCCGATAGCGGCGACGCTTCCAAGCGTTCCAGCAAGTGCGGCAGGTGAAGTAGCCTTGGTGAGGACGGCTATTGTAGCTGTCGCGCACATGTCCACAGCGAAAGGTCTGAAACATCTGGGCGCTCCTCGGCGCCCGAGCTTCTTCTTTAATCCCTATCGACTTCAAATCATGGCGACGCGATCTCCCCACATTCCCCGCAAATCACCGCATCCGTGAAGTCGCCCCACGGCTCGCGATCGGGTTGGCCGCGACCGGTTCACCTAAACGGATGAGGTGCTGCCACTTGATCTCGCCTTCCGGTTGCGCTTGGATACCCCCGGTCTGGGGAGATTTCAGAATGCGCAGCCTTCCATTCGCGACGCTGCTTTTGCTTGCCACAAGCTCACTGCCGGCAGCCGCTCAGTTCGAGCAGCTGAAGCTAGCGCTGTGCAAAAAGATCACCCCCGATGACGCCCGTCTGAAATGCTATGATTCGATGTTCACCGAAGACGCAGCCAAGCCGGGCGCATCCCCTGCCCCTAAACCCGCTTCGGAGTGGAGCATCACAGATAGCAAATCGCCTGTAGACGACTCTCCGCAGATCACTGCCATCATCGAGGGCGAGAACAAAGATGAAGGCCTGATCCTGCGGTGCATGGAACGGAAGATTGAAGCCGCAGTGGCGCCGGGCGCGTATTTCTTTGCGAGCGAGCGCGCTCAAGTCTTAATCCGCATCAACGATCTTCCTCCGTCGACATCGACATGGAGCGTATCCAGCAACAATAAAGCTGTTTTCGCGCCATCCGCGGAGGATTTCATCAAGCTACTGCCAGACGATGGAAAGCTATTCGTTCGGGTCACCGGCTTTCAGGGGAAGCAGACCGATGCCACCTTCAACCTTGTGAAGGTTTCCGCCGCGCGAGATCGGATAGTGGCAGCATGCAGCCCTTCTGCAGCCAAATCTGCGAAGGGGACGAAGTAAGCCATCGCACCTAAGGCTACTTTCTTAGAAGTGTAGTTCGGCGTAAGCTACACATTGTTGATTCGCGGGCCGCGACAGCAAACAAATAAGCGCACCAAGTTTGTAAGCGAAGTTCACCAAACCCCTATCAGGGAGGGAATGATGCTGCTTGCCAACATGAAACGTGTCGAAGCCCACATTGAATCCGGTGGCGTTTTCAAGAACGCGCCCGTGTCATACTCGATAATTCGAAATCACGGAAAGCGTGACCCCGCCTGGTTTATCCGCCTTAGGGACCAGTCGATAGCGAACGCCTATGCTCGTAGAAGCCAAGATACCCGGGCAGCCTTAGCCCGTCGGACCCACTGCCGTAAGGGCCACGAGTTTACCGGAGACAATTCGGTGATGATCAGTAAGTTTGGCGTAGAACGGCGGGTTTGCGCAATCTGTCTGCGTGCAGCCCTCGAGCGCAAAGAGCAGTTGACGTATTCCGAAGACCGCTTCACCCAGCTTATCAAGTTCGTAAAACAGGGCGGCACCATCTCGCAAGCGAGCCAGCGGACCTCCGAACGACCATTGATTATGAAGTTTAATGCGATAAAAGCTGCGTTTGCTGCCAATCCAAAAATCGCGGACCAGCTTAGGAAACGGTCTGCGGCGAATGCGGCCAAACATCGTGCAGACGCGCTTTCGAACAAGCGCCGCGGCGGTTATGTGCATGACGGAAAGGCGGCCCCCCCAATTTCCGACGTCATTGCTGCCCAAATATTGGCTGGCGCCAGAGACGGCGCCTCTATGTGGCAGTTAGTCAGAGGAAAATACCGACTCGTCGGACAGGGGCAGTTTGACCGCTACGCCAAGGCCCATCCGGATTGGTCGCGTGAGGTGCGAGCGCTGTTCGACAGAAACCGTTCAATCAACCGCGGCGCACAACAACGAAATAAAGAGTTCTGTCTGCGAGGCCATTCTTTGGCGGATGCCAGAGTCGACTTCCATGAGGGGCGCTTCAAACGAACATGTCGATCTTGCCTACGCGAGGGGCACTTGCTCGGCAAGCCCATGACCGATCAGACCGCGCAGCAGGTGCGCATTAGGCTTTCCGAGGGATCCACACTATCCGAGCTTATGGGATCCCCTCAGAACGGCAAGCGCGATCGCTCCAAGTACTTGGTTGCGGCGAACTCTCTGTATTTATATCGAAGGTCGAATCCTAGCTTTGAAGCCGCCATCGCCCCGTTCATTGAGCGGAATCGCGAGCGCGCCAAAGACAGACAGCGCACCCACCTTCGAACAGCTGTCGCTCGCAGGGATGTGAACGACTACGATATCATCAGTTCAATGGTGCCAACGAGCATTGAAAGACACATGCGAGACGACATCATCTCCACCGTATTTCTGGACATTCTTGAGGGCAGGATCTCTAAGGAGCAGGTTAAGGATCGCGTGCGGGATTATGTCCGTCAGCAGAACAAGCTGTTCCGGGGCTTTACAAAGTACGCTGCTCCCTCTCTGGATGCTCCGGCATACTTCGACAGCAAAATTCCTTTGATCGAAACCCTGTCGTCTGAAGATAGCATCTGGGAGCACATCTAGGGGCCCCCGGCTTCAGCGATCATATTGAGCGGAAAAAGCCGACGATGTCGTAGGTCTCGATCATTCGAACGAGATAGGTTGGCATGCCATCTTACCGGCCCCGGTAAGGTCTCCCGAGAGGCAGCTTAGGACAAGAAGGTTCGCAGGTCACTCATCGCCGCGCGCAGTCGGCGAAAGCTGATCCGACAAATCTCTCACCCAATGAGAAACCGCTCTCGGCATTTAGTAAATCGAGACATTTGTGATCTGCTCATTCTACCGGAAGAGGAAAGCTTTTCATTACCAATCAGTTTTGGGTAGCTCCGGTAGCCGCCGCGCGAAAATGCCGGCGGTTTTTTATGCTCGAGCCCGCGGCGATTTCGAGCAAGCTAACGCGAACGCAGAACGCGGCGCCCCCGTGACGCCCTCTCCGCCACCGGGTAAATTGGCGGGATGCCGGAACGTTACGATCTGCGAGCCGTTCGTTCATCCATGGCGGCAAGGTGCGGCCACAAGGATGTGTCCGATGCCCGCCGATCAAGAAACAGCCGTCGTCCCTCACGAAACTCCACAGACCGATCACACTCCTGCCCCAGCCAAATTGCTGACAATCGGCCTCGTCGTTTGGCTGCTTGTAGGCGGGCTAGCGGTTCTGGGCGCCTACGCCTTTCTCCTTCGAGGTTGACCAAGCGCACCTGGACCCGTGGCCCACGACCTCAATCCTTCCGTGGCTCACGAAATCCGACGCAAAGACTATGAGGCCTTGCGTGGAAATATTGCGCGTCACCAGTAATCGTGCCGGTACTGGCCGAAATAGGCCACTCGCAGATCCAAAGTAGGCCACTGCAGCAACTTGCGGGTTCCGGGCTCGGCCACCATATCGCCAGCACAACGATAATGGGGGAGGCACGCATGCTGGATGGCTTTTACAAAGCGAGATTCACGAAATCTGATGGTGAGACTATTCTCAGTTTGATCACCCTCGCCAACGGTAAACTGTTCGGTGGCAACAGCGATTTCATGCTTCTCGGCAGCTACAGTCAAAGTGGAAACGACCTATCCGCGGATATTCAGATCAGCCAGCTATCGTTTGATCGAGCCTCGGGGATATTCGGGGAAGGCGGAAGCCTCAACCTCGTTGGCCGAGGTGGCTTTCGGGACATCATGTGCGAATGTCATTCGCCCCAATCGCCCGCCGATCGAATGCAGGCCGTTCTTGAGCGCGTGCCGCTCTGATCATCTTGACCCAAAGAAAAACCGCCGGTTAGGGCGGGGTCATCTCAACGGCGTTACCTTTTGGCGGTGGTGACTTGTCATAGATCACACCATATGTGTGCGGTCGAAGTTGGCGCATCAGTTCGAGCATTATTACATGGTGCGGATGTGGCTTGGCCGCCTCCTCCTCCCGGCGCCGCCGATGCTCTTCTCGTGACCACTTCGAGATCATGAGATCATGCTCGCTGTGTCGCGCTGGCGATCGCGCCAGAGATGCGAGTGGATCCACTTGCCTTTGAACTCTTCGCGGAAAAACGAGGCACACCGGTAGTCTGAAAAGCAGAACACAGCCCATAGCTGGTCATCATAGGTTACGCTTGGACCACGCACACGCAGGCTTAGATTTCGCTCAGCGCAGAACGCGGTGGCCGCGATGTTCCGCCCTTCCTGGCTTTGCAGCGCGACTTGAAATGGAGATGGATAGGCGAATGTTCCCATCTCTGAAGAATAGAACATAATGAGAACATTCAGCAAGACCGACGTTGAAAATTCGCACCGCTCATGCCTCAAGCCGCCTTGGCAAAGGCGACCAATCCATCTTAGGTTGTCCCACGCGCATTATTATCGTTTCTGCTGGGGTTAGAGAATGTGGGTGTTGATCTACGTGCTAATCGGCTCAGCCAGTTCGATCACCACCGGAACCGCCGAGTTTCAGTCGCAGGTTGCCTGCAGCGTTGGCGCCGATGCGGTAGCCAAACTCGCCGCGGAAACCAAGACCACGCTGCACGCACGATGCGTTCCGAAGGGTTAGCCATCGTAGCGGCGTTTGGGGCCGCAACCGCGAGCTGGGCTCAAGACAGCCTCAGCAGCTCGCCAATCCTGCCCAAGCAAATCACGGTCGACAAAATTTCTCACGCGCCAGTAACACCGGTCGATCCAATGATCGGCACCGACATCGAGGGCCGGCTATTGATCGATTGGGGTCTCGCAGAGCGATTAGCGCTATCCTCAGTCGATCCACAGCGCGCCTCACTTGCCAAGCTAATGCTAGCTATCCGGGATGGTCAGTGGAAGGCCATGCCCAAGTGAGCGGCGACGCGCTTGAGCGGGTCTGCCTAGCCTGCGGCGACAGAGCAATCATCGACACCGGCCATCACCTCTACCCTTTCGTATGCATCGCCTGCGGCTGTTGGGGACAATAGCCGACCAGGTCGAGCACGGGTTGGACGCAATCGAATTTTCATCACGACCAAATCAGTGGGGAGCGAATGACCGACAACATACTGCCGCCCAAAGCTGTCGCTTCAAATTCTCCTAACTCAAGTTCGGAGAACGATCGAACGAACATGAGTCTGCGGTTCGCAAGCCTCGTCGTCCTCGGCGCGGCCGCGACGTTCGGATGGACTATATGGGTCGTCGTAACCCAATTCTCAAAATGGGAGTCAATGCTCGAAACGCACTTTGCCGCGATAGTTGGCCTACCTGGCGCCGCCGCCGCAGCTTTCGCGCTGGTCGTCTTTCTACGGCAGACAGACGGCCCAATTGAATTCGAGTTTTTAGGATTCAAATTCAAAGGCGCATCCGGCCAAGTCGCTATGTGGGTGATCTGCTTTTGGGCGATCGCAGGAGCAATCAAGCTGGTCTGGTGACCATCTCTACGTGGGCAGCCCACCTCGCCAAGATTGATGACTATGCAGCCCTTGCTCTCCCGCTCTGGTTGCGAAATCATGGGTCGGGGAAACAATCATGATGTGCCCGTCGATCGCGAGCGCCGTCAAGCAATTGCCGGCAGAGCGACACCACTGCCATGCCCGTGCGGCTTTTGAAAGATCATCGCAACGATGGTGCCTTCTGTACTTTGTGCATCTTAGGCACCCGCCGTATGCGTTGGACGACTCGGACGACCCGAAAACTGGAATTTCCAAGACATGGACCGGAAGGAATTGATGCTTGCCTAGAAAAACCTTTGAGAGAGAAAAATGGGAAAAAGATGTCGGCCTTCGAGAACGAGAACTTGCGGTCAAAGAACGGGAGGCTTCGGCAAAGCAAGACGGTGCCAATGCTCAAACTAAGGAGGTCGCTATCAAAGCGGCCGAATACCGCCGATCGCGTTTCACCAATCCGCTCTCCCTTGCGATTATCGGCGCAACGATTGCCGCGATTGGAAGTAGTGCAGCAGCTTTTCTCACAGCTCGTAGTCAGTTAAAACTTGAACAATTTAAGGCCGACTCCGCGCTCATTCTCGAAGTTATAAAATCAAGCAAAGATGAAGAAGCGAAGAAGAACTTACAATTCCTCATCGCTATCGGCGCGATTACCGATACAGAGCGCCGCAAAGAGCTAAGTTCATACTTGGATAGCGACGCGCCTGTGCCCGAGCTTTTGGACAGCAAGCCATCGACCTATTCTGGAAAGCAGTTCGTCAAAGTGAAATGTACTATACCTCTGACAGCCGAGGTGCCGGCGGTACTGACACGATTAGATGGATGGTTGAAACGGGAAAACTCAGTCTCTGGTGCGGTGACAACCGACCTGCCCGACGGAGCGCTGATATCCTATAAGGTTCAACCAAAATCATTTTCAACAGAAGTATTATCGGTGACCCTTACGGTCAGAAAGATGGAATCTGCCGTAATCGTTGAAACCAACATCGCCTTGACCGGGCTTGCAGCCGCGTTCCCCGCTTTCGTTAGAGACGCAGTTATCCGTGAGCAGACGAGAGAACTGTCGGCCGTTACCGGCGGCAAAGTTCTTTGCGAGGCGGGCATCTAACTATCCACCTGTAGGCAACTTGCGAACACCTGCCCCGCGGAGCAAGCCGAAGGGCGCGCTGCACAAAAACGACGCCAGCGCAGTGCTGCGCTAAGGCAGCAAAACAATGCCGCCCGATAGTTCAAACTTGTTTAACTCAGCGACCACACGCCTTTTTTAATATCGAACTTGATCGAGCCTTCGTCTCGCATCTTCAACAGGAGCGATTGACAGACCTCCTGATTGCCAATGTTCGCGCGTTTCATGATGTCGAATATCTTCATCGACTTCTCGCCCAAAGCAGTCAGAATTTTTTCTCGGTCATTCAGCATATAGGCTCCTTCACCAACGGATCCCGCGGGACAATAGCAGCGCAGCTCGCTGGTGTCTCATATTGACGAGATGCCCACTCTCCTGGCAGCGGCTAAGCTGCCAGAACGGAGATTCGCCGATGTGCGCTAAGGCAGCACCCGCGCTGATAGTTCTGCTCTCGTAATGCTGTGGAAACATGACTACATGTTCGACACCGGCTCGACGACCCGCGGCGACACCGTTTCCGAAGGGTTGTGGTCATGATCCCCGGGTCATCTGCGCATACACAGGTCCTCGCCGCGCTGCTCGAGGCACGCATCGCATTCAGGAGGCAATGGGTGCTGAACAACTGCTACAGGAAGCCCTAGCTTCGTGCCCATCATATCTCGTGGGAGCTAGAGTACGACGACGAGTATAACTTCGCGCATATGGGCGCCGAGTTCGTTGAAGCCGATTGGGGCCTGCCGAAGCAGAAACCACTGAAGGTAGCGAAGCCAGCCAAGTCCAAGGCGAGGATGCCACGGCCGTCATTGCGCGCGTCGTCCAAACTGCTGCAGGCGGCGGAATGACCGACGCCCCCGTCCATCGGGAAAGGCCTTCGATTGTTAAAAGTCCCCGGCCGCCTATTGACCGACCACTAGAGTGCATGCCGGCGCAGCCACCAAACCTAGCGGCTGTCCGTCAGACCGACTCCGCCCTATCCTGCCACCATGGGCACCAAGTCACGCGATACAGTGTACGGGAGCGCGATCCGCATATCTGCGGAGAAGGCAGCCAAGGCGCGCCGCGACGCTGACGCCCCTGCCTGCGCTGCGTGGAACTACCGCATGCTCGGCTACAAGGGCCCGGCCCAGCCCTCTCCCATGCTCGGCGACGCCCTCAATGCAAGGCTTCCGGTATCTCGAGGTTTGGGCATTCATAAGGACGCGAGTGGATGCGTTCTCTTGCGCTCACCTCCAGGGTGAGATTGGATAGTCTGGCTTGGGAAGGAAGGTGCATGGAGCGCCGGCAGTTTTACTCCAGTCTTGAAGTTGCACGGGGTGTTGCGGCGCTAATGGTCGCGCTCTTCCATGTTGGCCAACTGACTTATCTCTCTGAAGGAATAGCAAAGCCTCTTATCCCGAGAATCCAGGAGCCATTCACCTGGTCGGCACAGATAGCACGAATTTTGGGAAACGGCCCTGGAGCCGTGATTTTCTTCTTCGTTTTGAGCGGCTTTGTCCTGACGATGGTTCTTGAGAGGAGCCGAGCGTCAATCGCCGGCACCACTATCAGGTTTGTCACAGCACGCGTTTTCCGTATTTTCCCCGCCGTGTGGTGCACACTTGGCGTGTTCTACTTCTTCTTTGGTGTCTTCGGCCGCAGTATCGCACCGCCAGTCGAATATGAGCCCTCCAAGCTGCTGCTAAACGCCCTCCTGATCATAAAAAGTATCGACGGGGTAATGTGGTCTATGCAGCTCGAATTGGCCGCAGTGCCCCTTTTGCTTGCTGTGTACTTTGGCTGGAGGAGGTATGGCTTCAGAGTGATATTCTGGACGTATGTCGTATTGCTGGGCCTATCGTTTTTCGGCTGGTGGAGTCATCTCGTGGGAGACCCAGGCCAATTCGGCCAGATCTATGCGTTTCTGGCGGGAATGACGGTGTTTCTGTATGGCCGCAAGTATGTTGTCGCGCTCAAACGCCCGTGGATTTTGACGGCCGTAGCCATCTTTGCTTTTTTGGTTACGCGACACATCGTCGGTTGGAGTTCTTCTTTCACTTATTTCTTCGAAGCGACATTCGCTTCTTCGATCGTCGCGCTGCTTGCCTTCGGTACCAGGCCGCCAGAAAATGCCATCTGGTTTCGTGCGCTTCAGTTTGTTGGGCGCGTTTCGTTTAGCTTCTACCTTTTGCATCCTTTGGCTCAGACATTTTCGAGGGAGATTACGCCGTTAACGACCATAGCCGTTCAGGCGGGCATATCATCCCTGGTACTAGCTTACGCGCTGTTATTAGTATCAACAGCGGCTGTTCTACCCTTGGCTTGGCTTCAGTATCGTTTGGTTGAAGTGCCAATGATCGCTGCAGGCAAGGGACTTTTTGTGTCAAAGCAGCAGCCTTCCGAAGCAGTGGCCTAAAGAGAAACGCATCGAAGCTACGTATCGAACCGCGGTGCACTCTAGGATCGGCGCGGTGCCGGAACAGGCGCGACGTCAACCTGGCTGAACTCCCGCATGTCGACACCACTTGCATCCACCATCTCGCAACCCGTCTGCGTTGCCAGCGCAGAGCGAAAGGCGGAAAGCGGCCGTTAGCAACATTGCTCCAAATGGCGGCCCGGCGGCGGCACTCCGCAGAGGGGCCATGATGCCCGAACTCACCCGCCATCGTACCAATGCCTCGCTAGAGACATGGACAATCCGGTGCGGCGACGTAGACGTCGGCACCATCGCTCAGCAAGACTGGGATCCGAACCCCGAACGGTCGCAAATCTGGAAATGGTCCTGCGGCTTCTATCCGCTCCCATCGAGACAAATGCTTCCGGGGTGACGCACCGGACTTCGAGACAGACCGCCCCTACGCCGACCCTGTCAAAGCAGCCGAGAGACTGCTTGAGATCGCCAGGACGCTGTGGGTCGACAAGGGCCGCATGCCCGTCGGCGAGTGGAACAGTACCTTCCTGAAAGGCGGGGCCGGCAGCGTCGAAGAGTACATCCTTGGACGAGACAAGCTGATCGCCGACGGAATCATCCAGATCCACGAATGCGGCGGGTTCATTATGTGGAAGAACGGAACGCGGGAGGGCGAACATTAGGCACAGACCTGCCACAGGACGCCTAGTTCATTTCGTTTATTCGCGCTGCGCTTCGAAGGCCGGGTCGGGCGGCGCGCGAGTGCCAGCGTCATGTAAAATTAGCACCCCGCCGAGAAGCAACAGCAAGAATACTGCGCCAACAATGTATGGCCTATAAAGCATCGCTTCACTTCTTCTGGCGACGCACATTCTTGAACTTCTTTGCGGCGACCGGCTGACTTCTTCTTCCAGCGCCCTTGCGGCGCATTGTCGCCGGCCTCCGTCTCCCCTCACCGCCTTACCGCGCAATATACGCCGGACGGCGAGCTCCCGGGAACCCAACCAATACCTTGAGAGTTTTAACGATACTCCGTGCCCTGCCGCGCGACGGCTCTAGTACGAGTACCGGCCATGCCACGCACCCGAACCCTACCCTGTCCAAATTGCGGAGCCGCCACTTATTGGATCAGATGCTCCCTCCCCGAAAACGGCTTCGTTGCGCATTCCTACGAGTGTCCAAAGTGCAGCTTCATCCACGCCGCTGTTGAGCCGGATCCAGTGATCCAAGCAAAGGGCTGGTTGAAGGGCGAACTGCGACCGCCGGAGAACTAGCCGTGGTCAGGCGCCTGCTTGCGAAACGATGGGACACAGAAGACGTCGCCAAGCTGAAGGAGCTGGCCGACAATGGAGCGTCGGCTCTGCGAGCGGCAGCCGCGCTCGGCCGGCCCATTACATCGGTAAGAAGGAAAGCGCTCGATCTGGGTATTCCGCTTGCCGGCGCCCGCAAGGTAAGGGCGGACCTGCGAGCCAAGGGCGCTATCAAGGACCAACGAGTGAGGCATGGGCGCTCGACCGGAACCAATTCACCGCAGGGCGCTTGAATCCGCCGTTCAGTTGCGGAGTTGCGTTGTGTCCTGGTCGACCCGGTTTCCAGATCCAATTGCCCTGCCTGCCGGCGGTAAGCTGGCCACCCTGCAGGATGCCGGCGAATATATCACCCGCCTGCCAAAGCAGACGCACGACACCGCGCCATGGCAGAACGCGATGCACGTCTTGATCCAAGCCGCCGAGTACGACGGGCCTATCGAGTTCGCCCGCCTCGGCATGCTGCAAGCGCTCTTTCCCAAAGGCACTCCGGTGTACCACGCGGTCGACAAGGACCCGAAGTGGCGCAACCGGCCCAAGCTTGTGAGGGATCGGTGAGAGATGAAGTCGGACCGTTTCAAGTTTGGAGATTTTTGCTCGCTCTTGCAGTGACGGCCGCCGTCATCGGCGCTGCCTACCTCGCCATCGCTTTCATGATCGGATTCATGAAATGAGGTACCGCGCACCCACTCTACGTCGATTCAGTTACTCTCACTGTGTGAGAAAGTGTTGTGAAAGCGCAACGGCTCACCTTGTTCCGTGCGTTGGAACACAAACGACCCTTATTAGATCAAGATCGATGTGTTTGGCTCGTGCTACCGGAGGAGGGACGATTTTTAGTACCAGTCAATTTTGAGTAGTTCCGGTAGCCGCCGTGCGAGAATGCCGGCGGTTTTTTCTTGGCAGATAATGCTTGCGTTCGCCGAACTAAACTACGCAAACTCCAACTTTCGCTTACCCAAGAGTTTTTTTATGAAGAGCATCATTGTTAGCGTACTCACTCTTGTAATTATTTCGGCCTCCGCATCAACGATGCAAGAACGTCTCGAACCGCGCAAATAACCACGAGATGGTGGATCGGTTAGTCGCGCTGTGCCGAAGACGTCGATGACGAAGAGCCAACGAGAAGCGATCGCAGCGGCTGCTCGACTGAGAGCGATATCTCGAAGGTGCAAAGAGTTTGCGAGATTCGTCGGGTATCGATCAGTGTCCGATCGGCTAAATGCACTGGCGATGAAATACCAAGAACAAGCTCGGAGAGTCGAGGAACGCGCCGGACTGCGCTCAAATGGAGGTGATCCTGACGACCGGCCTTCGTTTAGTTTGCGGGGAAGGCGCCGTCGTCGCCCTGAATGACCGTCGACTGGCCTTCTGCGATCGGCCACCGTCTATTCAAGAACTCTCGCACCTCTTCCCGGACCACTTCCGTACCGGAGTAGTAACCAAGGCAGAGGCCCGCATATCCGCCGATCAGAAAACAAGCGAGGCAAGCCGTTAATGTTATCCACATCGCAGGGCCTCCATGCTTCACGGAGCTTAGCTCTTCGCCGCATGTACACGAGCTTCGACGTCGAAACGGTCCCTGCCCGCAACCGGCGACGTCAATGATAACCGGATGCCTGTCTCGAGTCGCTTAGTTTCTCGCTGGCTGAGAATCGCTCCGTAAACAAGACCGGGTCATCCCGATCGCTCTCTCGGGCCTCGTGGGCTGCTGGACGGTGACGCACGCGATACCACCCATGCCGATTGCGTTGGCTATCGCGAGAACCTGTTCCTAGGTGCCGCGCGGCATGAGCCTATGGCTT
This sequence comes from Tardiphaga robiniae, assembly GCF_013359755.1. Taxonomy (GTDB): domain Bacteria; phylum Pseudomonadota; class Alphaproteobacteria; order Rhizobiales; family Xanthobacteraceae; genus Tardiphaga; species Tardiphaga robiniae. Next base: position 49,591 of record NZ_JABMCJ010000070.1, read on the forward strand.
CAAAGCCCGAGCACGGTTTTGCTTTAATGCCGTGACTGCTGCATCCAGCCTTTTACGAGAGTTTCCGATCTCGCGAAGTAGTTGGCTCGCCTCTTCTAGCGTGAGACCATGTTTGAAGGCCAAGAAGTCGACGGTGTATCCGGAGTCAGAGGCGATCTCCGCAATCTCGTCGCGGGCTAAAGCTACGGGTTTGGAGCGCAATCGACTAGCAAACCGCGCTGCGTCCGCTTGCCGACCAAAAGATCCAGCCATTAATTTAGTTTTACCCGTCGGCCAACGGGCTTCGATCGCGAACCGATCGTCAGCCAGTCGGCGAATTGAGTATTCAGGATCCCCAACACCCATGCACGCCCGCCCCAGTTCACCGTGAGCGCAATTTTAAGCCACGTCGTCCGACCGGGAGTCGACCTTGCAGATGGCTAATTCCGACTGGCTACCGGTACAGGAAAACCCTCCAACGTTCTGTGACATACTTCACACATCGACGCGCTATTTGACCTTCACCGTGAAAAACTCGCCGAAGCCTTCCATAGCTGCGTCAGGCCAATGAACAAGCCGAACGCTGCCGCGCCGCCGATCCATAGAAACTTCCCGATGATGCCGGCGTTAATCGAGTTGCTTGCCGAGGCCACGTTTGGTGCAATCAACTCGACAAGGCTGCTGTGTAAGGCAAAAGCACTGCACTGCCTTCGTTGTTTGAAATACGGTGATGAGGGGAAGCTTCCGTCCCTTCGCAGCCCCGAACTAGGCTCAGAGGGATTCGTAGAGGGACCGTAGGCTCACCGAAGCTACCGCTGCCAACATGACGGCCAGCGCTGCCGCTAGTTCCACCTCTTGTCTGGTCGTGCGTGTCTGTCCACCATTGACCGATTCTGCTCTGCATATCTTACCCTGCAATACGCTCTTGATGTGTGAATGCGCATCCGCTTCGCTTACGGCATGCGCGTGCTTTCACTGACGATTGCGGCGATAACGGCTGTGGCGCTAATTGCGACAGCAGCATTTCTGCTGTCCGTAGCGTGGCTCTAAAGGCCTAACCGGCATGCCGACCAGGGAATTCACCTTGTGGCCTCTAGCGTGCGCTGTCGTCTGCGCGTCGGACAGCATCTTCCAAGGTCGATGCGCATCGCCCGATGAAGTCCGGCGATACTGCTACGCTTGCGAACTAATTTTGCTCAGAGGCGACGCTATAGCCGACGGCGCCTTGGAAATGCCGATCCAGTTTTTCTCGACGCTTGAGCAAAACCTGCACGGCCTTGCGGCCACCAAGATTGCACGGGACCTCGACAGAGAGACCGATGGCCGACGCCTCAAACGCGACGGAAGGCAATAGCGCGCGCAACAGACCTCGGACGGGTCCTTATCGCACCACCATCATTCCCACTGTGTACTATCCATTCGCCGTTCGATGCCTGCCCCGTAATGATGCCAACGTGATGCGGCCATACGACGACCACCCCGATGCCTGGGCCTCCGGCATTCATACCCGTTCGAGCCCACTCTCGAGCTAGCGCAAGACGTCGATCAGATTGCCCAAGATACTTGCTGAGATACGTTCCGCACCACGCTCGGGCTCTATATTGATTTCCCTTTCGGGCTTCAGCTGAGGAAGCAATGAAAATAATGGCGCAAGCCAACAATGCTACTCTCGACATACTCAACTCCATAGAAATGGACGACTGCTGACAAAAGCCGTCTGCAAACCTACGGTGCGAACTTCAGTTCCTTCTTTCCCGCGCCAATTGATACAAACGGTGCCCAAGGAAAGACGGGCGGTAACCAGACACATTTAGTATCGAGCTTGAATGCGCATTCGTGCAATCGACTTCAACCAGGCCGGCCTGTTCGGTGGCATCGCCGGCTGCGGTATGATCGGCCAGACCTTCCGGCCTAGCGCGTGGCGATACCTGTCTTTTGCCGATAGGTTTAAATCAGCTAGCAGAAGCTCTCGGGCTGTCGCTAGCTACCGTAAACCGCGCATTGGCGAACCTTCGAGACAGCGACCTCGCTGACTTCAAGAGCGGGTCGTTGACCGTGAAGAACTGGCACGGCCTGGCGGATATTGGTGAGTTCAATCCCCGCTACTTGCACCTAAAGCGCCCGCCGTTCTGAAGCGGGATGTGGACTGTCGAACGTAGCTCGAAAACATTAGCGGAACCTGAACCAAAATTCGGTGTTGAAGGGCGCAATCCACCCCCCAGCATTAGGAGCAAGCCGTGGCTGACAAAGATCTCAACGATCTGTTCCTCGATACTCTCAAGGACATCTATTACGCGGAAAAGCAGATCTATAAAGCCCTGCCGAAGATGGCGAAGGCCGCGCAGTCCGACCAATTGCGCGCAGCTTTCGATAAGCACCACACCGAGACTGAAGGCCAAATTGGTCGCCTCGAACAAATCTTCGATTCCCTCGGCAAAGCAGCTCGAGGAAAGAAGTGCGATGCGATCGAGGGTATTCTCGATGAAGGCAAGGAAATCATGGAGGAGTATGCTGACACTTCAGCTTTAGACGCTGGTCTGTTGGCAGCAGCCCAAGCCGTGGAGCATTACGAAATCTCCCGCTACGGCACATTGAAGACCTGGGCCGGGACCCTCGGCCACAAGGACGCGGTCAAGCTCCTCGATCAGACATTGGCCGAAGAAAAGAAGACTGATGACGCCCTTTCCAAGCTGGCGGTCAGTGCCGTCAACGCTGAGGCGGCGTAAATATTACAACGAAAGAGGCCGCCCACTGAGGCGGCCTTACTTTCCGCGCTCGATATCGCGGGCCTGTTGTTCCAGTTCGTCAGTAAGTTCGAGAATACGTCTGGCCGTTTCAGGATCGGTGGTCATACGCGCCATGGCCCGATACTTATCAACCTTGTCACGAAGTTCCCTGACTGTGCGCCTTGTATGCATCTCGTCCTCCGCCCATAGCGTTACGCGGGGAAGAGAAATTGGTTCTTTAGAACACCTCCAAATTGATGGTGCAGCCAAACTAGGCCACTGATGTCGGAAACAGGCCAGTACCAAAACTCGGTTCAAACCAATAGGGGAACGAATTGGCCTGATGTCCCTTCGTACTGCAAATGCCTAACCCGTTTCAGTTGTCGAATGGTTTTTTCATTCCTGTTGCTACATGTCGGCTAGTTCGTCCACCAAAATACGAACATTCTCGCTGTAGTCTACCGGGACTACCACGAGGCGAAGGCCGCCGGTCGCGAAGCGTTGGTACCAGACCGCCAGCCTCGGTCACGCGATGACCCTGGGCACCGTAGGACTGCGTAAGCGACGAAATCCGGATTGCCGAAAGTCATTCCAGCAACGGCGAAACCGTCGACGGCCTTCATCAGCGTCTTCATTTCGGCCTTGCCATCCCCATATTGGCTGCGGTGCCGATTAGATCAGGAGCCGGTTGTGTCGGAGCAGTTCAGCCTATTCGCCGATGAAAGAGTTGACCGTCCCGCAGGACTCCGCCACGCCGACAACTTCGTATCGCTCGACGTCGAAAAGGCGTTGATTCACGAGATCTCCACCCTGCCCCTGACGCCATTCCAGTTCGGCCAATACGAGGGCAAGCGCCGGATCGCCTCCTTCGGCTTCAGGTACGATTACACACTCCGCCGACTGACCGAGGCTGCTCCCATTCCGGAATGGCTCGGCGACGTGATCCAGAACGTCGAGGCATTCGGCGGTCCGTCGACGCGGATCCAGCAGGTGCTCTGCACGGAATACGACGTCGGCGTCGGGATCGGCTGGCACCGTGACAAGCCGCACTTCGACCGCATCTTCGGACTTTCGCTGGGTTCGGACTGCAAGCTGCGCTTCCGGAGATCTGCCTCTACCAAATGGGAGAGGTTCGCGTTGGAGGCCCGAGCCCGCTCGATCTATCTGATGTCCGACTCGTCGCGCACGGAATGGGAGCACAGTATCTCAGCCGTTCCGGACAAGCGGTACTCGATCACGTTCCGGACGATGGCAGGTCCCGTTGTTCTGGGAGCGATCTAGCGCTTAGGATGCTGGCCCGCGTTCGAGACACCGTAATCCACGGCGGTTGAGCTCCCTTGTCGTCTCCACTGCACTGCCCATAGTAATGATCGTTAAGTTAGTTGTCTTAGCGGCGCCGAAAAGCGGAAATCGCCCCCTCTTTGACGTCTTGGTCCCTTTAATGCACGAAAGCCTGGAGCCCTTCCTGTTGGGAAAAGCAGATCGTGGGCCATTGAATGTGTCAGAGACGCCGTTTATGAAGTCCGTGGAACCGCGAATTCAAATTTTCCGTAGAAATATTGCTATGATTCTTCGTGTTTCCGCCGGGGTGTTACCATTGATACCTCACCACACCCTTTCCGGCGTAAGATCGCGTGACGTCGGAGAATTCGCCTTCAAATGTCGCAGCGAGTGAGACGCCGTTGCGGAACGTCATTTCGGCGGCGGCCGTCGTGAGGGCTGCGTCATGTGCGACCGCCGCACCATTCACGACGAAGCTCGCGCCGGGCAATGACTGGAACGTTGCAGAGGCCGAGCGGTCGGTGTTGGTATCGTGCGCCCAGGCGGCACGGCCGCGCAGGGTCAGCATCGCGTCGCTGACGGCGAAGGACTTGTCCGAGCGCAGACCCAGTTCGGTGCGGGTGTCGGTCACCGTCTTCGCGGCGTAGTTCAGCGCAAACGTGCCCCCACCACCGTTGGCGCTTTCCGCATAGGCGGGCAGATCGAATGCAGTCACCTGCACGGCCGCATAGGGCGTGACGCCGACGCCACCGAAAGATGGCACGACAAAACGGTTGCCGCCCTCGACACGCGCCGAGTAGCTGTTGGCATTATACTCGGCACGCAGGCGATCGGTACCGGCGATGGTTACCGTGCGGTCGGTGGTGATGTCCTGCCAGCCATAGGCTGCAGCCGCGGTGATATAGGCGGACGCTACGTTGTGCCGGATGAAAGCGCCGGCCTGAAACAAATCAGATTGGCCGCTGCCGGCGTTTGCCAGCGAGAAGCTGGTGCCGCCACCGGCGAGCGCGAAGCCAGCCACAGTGGTCGGTGCCATCCAGTAATCGGCCCCGACGGCGAGGCCGCCGATACGCGAGGTGGCGTTGCTGGAGCCGAGCGTGCTGCTGCCGCTGGTCGTCTGCGAGCCACCGTAGCCGGCCGCCCAGACATTCCAGCGCGCCTCGAATGCGCGCGGCGGCGCCTTTGCAAACATCGCGAAGGCATCGCTCGGCTTGCGCCTGGCCGCGTAGCCCAGCGCATCCCCAGCGTAACCACTCACAGTCGGCGCATTGAAATCACGTCCCGCCGTAAACGGATCGGTCATCAACCCCATGAACAGGTTCATCGCGTCGAATGTCGCCTGTTGCGATCCCGTCGCGGTCTCGCCCGAGGCCTGCGTCAGCGCTTTGAGCAGTGCGTCACCCGACAGCGCAAACAGCGCATTGAAACCAGCTGGTATAGCGCCGCCACCGGCCAGCACCTTTTCGAGTCCGGCTGCAACGTTCTTCTCATTGATGGTGGCGGTGCCTGGCAGGCTGAATGACGTCAGGCCGGGATCAAGCGTCAACAGCACATCGTTGCCGACATAGCTGAGCCGCGCGTTGCTGGCGAAAATGCTGGGGGTGAGGAAATTCACGCCCGCAAAAGTGCCGCTCACGGTACCCGCCGTCATGATCGTATAGGTCGTCGTCGCCGTCAGGCGTGTCAGCGGATCCACCACGACCGTGCCGGCGAGAGTGGCGGTACCCGTGACGCTGGTCTTGTCGGATGTCGTGCCGGAGATCTGCACCAGGTAGGTCGCAGCCGTCGTCAAGGTCAGGTTGCCGCTCACACTGAGCGTGCCGATGGAGTTTCCGGGCGCCAGCGTGCCGCCGTTGATCAGCGTCTCGCCGACGGTGCCGTTGCCGCCGAGCATGCCGCCGGCGTTCACCGTGAGGAGACTTGCTGCGGAGAGATCGGTGTTCACCGACAATGTGCCGCCGTTGACCGTCACCGGTCCCGCATAAGTCGATGTGCCCGTGAGCGTCCAGTTGGATGACCCGGTCTTGTCGAGGAGGGCCCAGCCCGAACCGATCAGGCTGAGGTCGAAGCTGTTGCTGCCCGAGCCTGCGAAACGGAACGTGTCCGTGCCACTACCGAGCGCCCCGCCGGTCAGCGTTGCGGCTGGCCCGCTCATGATGAAGAGGTTGTTGGCGCCAAAAAGAAATAAAGCGAGGCCACTGGTGCCGGTAATGCTGCCGGCATTGGTGATCGTGGTGCTGCCGGCGGTCGTCACGATGCCGGTGTCGCCGCCGATCGAGCCGCTGTTCGTGAGTGTATTGACCGCGCCGCCTTGGAATATCACGCCTTGTCCGGTGATGCCTTGCACGGTCGCGCCGCTGCCGACGGAGACGTTCAGATTGCCGGCTCCTGTCGTCCCGGCGCTGATGCCAGCGGAAGCGGCGGTAATGTTGCCGTTCACCGCGACCGTGACGTCGTTATTGTTGGCGGCGTTGGAGATGGTCGCCTCGATGCCGGCCGACGCCCCGCTGATCGTTCCGGCAGTCGTAACGTTAACTGCACCGGTGCCCTGCGTGAAGGCCCAGACACCTTTGGTGCTGGTGCTGCCAGGCACACTGGACACGCTGGACACATTGATCGTGCTGCCCGCGCTCGTATTGACCGAGACCGTGCCTGCTCCCCCCGAGTTGAACGCAGTCAACCCGGTCGTGTCGGCGAAGATCGTCCCGCCGGTCTGCGACAGGTTGACTTCTCCGTTGCCGGACCGGGACGCCTGAATACCGGTTCTGAAGAGAGCGCCGGCGCTGCCGATATTGGCATCCGAAATGATATCGACGGCGCCGCCAAACGTACCGAGCGATAGCGCAAAGATGCCGATACTGCTATCGGGCGTGCCACTGGCATTCGTGATCGTCGTGTTGCCGGTCAGCACGCCAGAGAGGCTTCCCCCGTTGCTTTGCATGCCCAAACCAAACCCGGTGCTGGCCGTTGCCGTAACGCTGCCGCCATTCAGGAAGACATTGATCGCACCGTCATTCGATTGAGCGGTAATGCCCGAACCGCCGGAAAAATTCGCCGCGACGGGTGCGCTGCTCGTGCCCACCGCAATGGCGCCATTGCCTGAGCTTGAAACAGCAGACAGGCCGACGGCACCGCCGGTGGCACTGCCATTGCCGGAATAGGCGATGTTTCCATCGGCGGAACTGAGATGGATCCCGTTGCCGGCCCCCGTCACTGCACCATTGTTAGTGAATGTGACGGGACTTCCGGGTTCGGTCGTAGAAATCCAGAGCCCCTCTCCGCTGACCGTTTGGCCGGCGTTGACCGCGCCGGTCACTGCGCCATCGGAGGTGAATTCCTGCTTATAATCGTTCGACGTCGTCGATGCCGCGTTAGTGTTTGTCGTGAAAGTTGTTACCGTCGTGTCGCAGGTGACAGTATTCGGCACGCCCCCTCCGGATATGGTGCAGGCAGCGAGCGCACTGTTGGAATGGCCGGCCACGCCGAAGACCAGGGCCCCGGTAAAGGTCGTGCCAGCGAGCAGGGCGCGTCTGACATTCGCTCGCGACTGTTGAAACTGCTTCTGCATAGCGCTGCCTGCGTGCGGCCCGTCTTCGCGGGCCACGATTTGAGATTAATTTTTTTGAACGTGGAAAGTCGCGTCGTCCGATCAGGCGGACGGCTGCTTGGCCTTGCGCAGATAGGGCAGAACGGCATCGAAGGCGCCGAAACGTTTGACGGCGTCCTCATCCGAGACCGAGCCGGCGATCACGATATCTTCACCGGGCATCCAGTCAGCGGGCGTCGCAACCGGAAAATTGGCCGTGAGCTGCATCGAATCGATAGCCCGCAGGATTTCGCGGAAATTACGACCGGTCGTCATCGGATAGGTCAGGGTCAGCTTCACCTTCTTGTCGGGGCCGATGATGAACACCGAGCGCACCGTCTGATTGTCGGCCGGCGTGCGACCTTCCGACGTATCGCCGGCAGTCGATGGCAGCATGTCAAAGAGCTTGGCGACCTTGAGCTCCTGGTCTCCGATCATCGGATAGTTGACCTCATGGCCCGTTGCCTTGTGGATGTCGCCCTTCCACTTTTTGTGATTCTCGACCGGATCGACGGAGATGCCGATGATCTTGGTATTGCGCTTATCGAACTCGCCTTTCAGGCCCGCCATCGTGCCGAGCTCGGTCGTGCAGATCGGCGTGAAGTCTTTCGGATGCGAGAACAGGACCGCCCAACCGTCGCCGATCCATTCATGGAAGGCGATCGGTCCTTCGGTGGTGTCAGCGGTGAAATCCGGTGCGATGTCGTTGATGCGAAGGGTCATGTCCCTGCTCCCCATAATCGATTGTGCCAGACCCGGCGCGGTTGCAGCTGCTGGAAAAGCAGCGCGCGGCCATGGTCCCCGACTCCCACTTGCCATGGGCGGCGATGGCCGCACTATGCAATTCCGGCATGAACGGATGGGGGATCCCTGCGCGAGATCCAGAGCGTTTTCGAGCGAAATGGGGCCAACTCGCGTTTAAAAAACGCGTAAAAACAGGCTTCTAGCGTTCGTTCCGGCGTAAGGTCTCGGAAGGAAGCTCACCGAAGCGAAGGCGATAAGCCTGTGCAAAACGGCCGAGCTCCCAGAAGCCGTATTGCATGGCGACATTTGTCACCAGGGTCGTGGCCGGATCGGACACCAACAGCCTGTCACGAACCAGGTCGAATCGTCGATTGCGGGCATATTGTGCCGCGCTCTCTCCAAGAAAGTGCTGGCAAGCGAGGTTGAGCGTTCGCTGAGCCACGCCGATCTCTGCACAAATGTCGCCGAGCGATAACATCTCCTCGGGGCGATCTTCCAGAGCGCGTTCGAAGCGAGCAACGATCTGGCGATGGCGGCCGATAGCGGCCCGGTCCGGCTTCACCTGGCCACCGATGAGGCAGGCGAGAAGTGTATCCAGGATGGTGCCGGAAAGTGCCTTGGCCGATTGCGGCGCCTCGATAATCCACGGCGTCTCCCTGATTGTGCGCGCTATATCATCCGTGAGCCGGACAAGGCGCGCCATCGCCGCCTCCGGCGCCACGAACATCCGGTCATCATCGAGCGGCACCCCATGGTCCAAACCCATCAATGCCCGCGCGTGCGTGGCGAGCAGATCGAACGGCATCGTAATGATAGCAAAGGCCCAAGGCAGTCCCGGCGGAGAACTCGTGACGGTCCGCTCGTTCGGTCGACGGTGAAAAATATGCTGGCCAAACAGCTCTCTGCCCGAAACGCGACGGACGATGGCAGGTTCGGTGGCAAACATGAAAGTATGCTGGTTCGCAACAATCGCGGATATAGGAATTCCCTCGTTGAACCTGCCAACCCCTATACTGAGTTGGCCGAAAGCTGCACGCGCCATGGTCGCATGAAAATTATTACGTGCTCGTCCAGTCGGACGGGGACCGCCAGCCAATGCATTGATAGCGCCGATCGCCTCCGCCATCTCCTCCTGCCTCGAAAACGCGCCGTAATAAGCACGGGCAGGCTCGTCGAATTTCTGATCTGGCGTCATGATCGCGATGTCGCCTTACAGGCTCGCACAATCGTCATAAGATTGTTCAACGGTGTCTCAGAAATAATATCATACCACGGAAGTCAAGATACTGCTTGGCGGGATGCCGTCGGGTCGAGCGTAGAAGAACCATAGCTGGGCAGTTGACCAGCAAGAACGGCGGGCCGTTCCGCCAACCGCGCTGTCAGTCGCAAAGAGGCCTCATGCGTCAAAGACGCTCGATCGTTTGGCAAGACGTGACAAATCTCAGTCGCACCGACGAAACTCACCTGATCGTGCTAAGTGTCCGCGTTGAAGCAACGCAAAGGCCGAGCTTGGTCGAGGACGTCCTGCGATCCGTGCTGGAAAGCGGTATCGCACTGGCATACATATGTGCTCGTCACCGCGTCGATTCATTTCGGAGAAGCCCGATTTTCCATCTCATTTTTGGCCTTCCCTGGCTGCTCGTCGTCACCCGCTTCCTCTGGCCCCTTCATCTTCCACTTGCTGCAAAATATACGATCGCGCTGCTTCTGCTCGTGGCATCGCAATTCCATTTCTGGAGCAAACTCTCGTCGGGTTCGGTGCTCTGTCCCGAATTTCCACGCCCGGTCGTCGTCCTTTTCAACTGGGCCTTCGGCGGCATCATTCTTCTCGCGCTACTGCAACTGCTGCTGGACGCAGCAACGCTCGTCGGTGCGCTGATCCCTGGTGGTAGCTTCAGCGTGCCCGACGGCTTCCGGTACGCGATGGCGGGTCTGGCGGCCTGTCTGGCTGCGATCGGCGTGATGCAAGCCACACGAATTCCACCTCTGAAAGACATAGAAGTAGGCATCCAAGGGCTTCCGCGGCAATTCGACGGTTACACGATCCTGCAACTGACAGATCTTCACATTAGCCGCCTGTTTCCCGCCGCATGGGCGCGTGCCGTCGTGGAGCGCTCGAACATCCTCGGCGTGGATCTGATCGCGATCACGGGAGATTTGATCGACGGCACGCTCGACGTCCGACGCGCGGACGTCGAGCCGCTTCGGGACCTGCGTGCGACCGACGGCGTTTACGTGATCCCCGGCAACCACGAATACTACTTCGGCTACGCTGCCTGGATGCAGCACTACGCTTCGATGGGAATGGTCACGCTGGAGAACAGGCACGTCGTTCTCGATCGCGGCGGCGGGCGGCTCGTCCTCGCTGGCGTTACCGATCGTGCATCGCGCGGCGGCGGCTTGACCGCTCCGGACATCGAGGCCGCCGTCGATGGTTCCCCCGACGGCGCTCCGGTCATCCTACTCGATCATCAGCCGAGCGAAGCTCCGCGCGCCGCAGCGCTCGGCGTGAAGCTTCAGCTTTCCGGACATACGCATGGTGGATTGATCGTCGGGCTGGATCGGCTCGCCGCGCGCGCCAACGCGGGCTATGTCTCCGGCCGCTACCAGATCGGTGCGATGACGCTCTACGTGAACAACGGCACTGGTCTGTGGCCCGGATTCGCATTGCGTCTCGGCCGGCCGTCGGAACTCACGCGCGTTACACTGCGCCAAGCAGCGCCCTCAGGGCTTTAGGACAGTCTCTGTCATCGCCGCCGTTGCCAATGACCGGTGTCCCGACTAATTGAAGACCCTGCACGCCAGACAGAATTCCCACTGGCGATAGGCGGCCAGCAGAGGACGACAGGCGCCCTAGTGCTGCATGTCGGCTAGTTCGTCCACCAAAACACGAACATTCTCGCTGTAGTCCACCGGCACTACCACGAGGTGGAGGCCACCAGCTGCGAAGGCCTTCTCCAGTGTCGGCGCCAGACCGCCCGCCTCGGTCACGCGATGGCCCTGGGCGCCGTAGGACTGCGCGTAGGCGACGAAATCCGGATTGCCGAAAGTCATCCCCGCATCGGCAAAACCGTCGACGGCCTGCTTCCATCTGATCATCCCGTAGGCATGATCCTCGATGACGAGCACGACCAGATCGAGCTTCAGACGCTGCGCGGTCTCCAGTTCCTGCGAATTCATCATAAAACCGCCGTCGCCGGCGACAACGAGCACACGACGCTTCGGATTCAGCAGCGCCGCCATCATGCCCGACGGAAGCCCCGCTCCCATTGTCGCAAGCGCGTTGTCGAGCAGCAGCGTGTTGGCGACGTCCGTGCGGTAGTTGCGCGCGAACCATATCTTGTACATCCCGTTGTCCAACGCGACGATGCCGTCTGGTGGCATGACCTGGCGGACGTCGTGGACGATCCGCTGCGGTGTCAGCGGAAAGCGGTCTTCGCTGGCACGGTCGCCGATGTGGCGCAGGATGTCCGCGCGCACGCCGTCCCACCGCGTGGTCTGCTTGAGCTTTCCTTCGAGCTCGGTCGCCAGCATATCGAGACCTTTCGCGATGTCGCCGATAAGTTCAGCTTGCGGGTAGTAAACTTCCTCGATCGTTGCCGGCGTAAAGCCAATGTGGAGCACCTGATGGCGGCCACGCCCCATAATAAATGGCGGCTTTTCGATGGTGTCGTGGCCGATGGTGATGATCAGGTCAGCGCAGTCGATCGCGCGATGGACGTAGTCGCGTTCGCTCAGCGCCGCCGTGCCGACATAGTAGTCAGACGCCCCGCCAACGGCACCCTTCCCCATCTGCGTGTTGAAGAATGGGATCTTCACCCGGCGGACGAATTCGGAGAGCGCGGGCGCGAGCCTGGGCCTGCTGGCACCCGCACCGAACATGAGCAACGGGCATTTCGCCGAGAGGATGAGCTCGGCGGCCTTCCGGACGGCGTCCGTCGAGGGCGCCGGGAGATCGGTCGGGTGGACCGGGACGACCGAAACGTCGGAAACCTTCTCCGCCGCGACATCTTCCGGAAGCTCCAGGTGCACGGGTCCGGGACGCTCCTCCATCGCAATCCGAAAAGCGTTCCGGACGACGGTCGCGATGGAAGATGCACTTACGATCTGCTGCGACAGTTTCGTGAGCGGCTTCATGCTCGCGACGACATCCACGATCTGGAAGTGCGCCTGCCGGCTGGCGTGGATTGCCTTCTGGCCAGTGATCAGGACCATCGGCATGCCTCCCAGGAGCGCATAGGCAGCCCCTGTAGAGAGATTCAGGGCTCCGGGCCCCAAAGTGCTGAGGGCGACACCTGGCCTCCCTGTGAGGCGCCCGTGGGTCGCAGCCATGAAGGCGGCGGGCTGCTCGTGACGCGTGACGACCAGTTCGATGGACGACTTGCGCAAGCTCTCGACGACATCGAGGTTCTCCTCGCCCGGGACGCCAAAGATGCGGTCGACGCCCTCATTTTCGAGAGCCGCCACTAGGAGATCGGAGCCTTTCATTTCCTGGTCCTCACTGTTCATCGTCAAGCTCCTCCATTTGCGCAGTACCGTATCGGACAAACAGGTCCATTTAATGAAACGTTTGGTGGACTAGGCGTCTGAAGCGCGCCTTTCCCTTGCCAGGATATGCGCCTCCTCGATAGCACCTGCCAGGAACCGACCGGCAGCCGAGAGGACGATGGTTGCTGACCCGCGTTCGAGACGCCATATCCTCGGCCGTTGACGATCCGATCTGCTTGCCCTGTAAGATCGTAGTCCAAGGCCTGAAGAAGGATGCAACAGATGCGCATAATGTGGATCGCCGTACTTGCCATCATGCTGCCCGCTGCCGCGCTGGCGCAAGACATCACGCAGCGCCCCGTCCGAACCGAACGCATCTCAGGCACTCCAGTGGGCGTCGGCCTCTATGAGGTCGCTCCAGACGGCACCGTTCTGATCGACTGGCGCGCCGTCGAGGCGGCGGCCGATGGACCGGCCGATCGCGCATCCACTCCGGTTGCGAAGGCGATGCTGGCGATCAGAGACAGCAAATGGAAACCGATGGCCCGGTGACGGACGACGTCGCGCCAGAAACCCGACAGCGTAAGATCATCCATATCGACATGGATGCCTTCTACGCGTCAGTCGAACAGCGGGATAATCCGGAGCTTCGCGGCAAACCAGTCGCCGTTGGCGGCTCTCGGGAGCGCGGGGTCGTGGCTGCAGCGAGTTACGAAGCCCGCAAATTCGGCGTCCGCTCGGCGATGCCGTCCGTTACCGCCAAACGCCAGTGTCCAGATCTAATCTTCGTGAAACCGCGCTTCGAGGTCTACAAGACTATCAGCCAGCAGATCCGTGAGATCTTCGCCGAGCACACGCCCATCGTCGAACCGCTATCCCTGGACGAGGCTTATCTGGACGTCACCGAAAACCTTCAGGGTATTCGACTAGCGCGCGACATTGCGCTGACTATTCGCGCTAAAATCAAGGACGAGACCGGGCTTAACGCCTCCGCCGGCATCTCCTACAACAAGTTCCTGGCCAAACTTGCCTCCGACCATCGCAAGCCAAACGGTCAGTATGTCATCTCTCCAGAGATGGGCCCAGCCTTCGTGGAGACCCTGCCCGTCGCCAAGTTCCACGGTATCGGACCGGCGACTGCGGCCAAATTCAATACATTGGGTATCCAGACGGGCCTCGACATCCGGAACCAGTCGCTGACATTCCTGGCAGCGCACTTCGGCAAAGCCGGGACCTATTACTACTGGATATCACGCGGCATAGACGAGCGTCCTGTCCGCGCCAACCGCATCCGGAAATCCATCGGCGCCGAGAACACTTTCTTCGACGACCTCACCGAGTTCAACGCCATGGTCGCTGCGCTGCAGCCCCTGGTCGACAAAGTGTGGCAGCACTGCGCGAACACCGGAAACCGCGGGCGAACCGTCACGCTGAAGGTGAAGTTCGCTGACTTTGGAATCATGTCACGAAGCCAATCAATGCCGACAGCCGTATCAAACCGTGGAGAACTCGAACGGGTCGCAATATCACTTCTCGAGCGCTCAATGCCACTGCCGAAAGCAGTGCGGCTGCTCGGTGTGTCGCTATCGACACTTCAGACGAATGGGGACGACGCGCAATCCCAGTTCCAATTACCAATCTAGCAGCGCTAGGCCGATTCAGTCCGTCGGTCAGTGATCGCCTTGCGCAGCGTGCGCGACAAAAGCTCAACCGAATACGGCTTCTGGATGAGTTCAAAGCCTGTATGGGCGTTTTCGGCTAGAACGTGGCTGTAGCCACTTGTCAGAACGACCGGCAATCCAGGGTATCGGTCGCGGATAATCGTGGCCATCTCCACTCCGTTCATGCCGGGCATGATGACGTCCGAAAACACAAGGTCGAATGCGAATTCATCCTTGGCTAGAACGTCCAGTGCCGCGGAAGCTGACGTCACCCAGTCGGTTGCGTATCCGAGATCCTGCAGAAGCTCTGTCGAGAATCCCCCGACATCCGTATTATCCTCGACAACAAGAACGCGGTGCCCCCGCCCGCTTGTCGCTGCGCTTGCTAATGGCGGCGCGCTGCTTTCGACTTCGGCGCCAGTTTCGGCCTGCGGCAGATAAATTGTGAACGTCGCGCCCGCTCCAAGCGTGCTTTTGACGCCGATCTCGCCGCCCGTCTGTTTGGCGAACCCGAAGGCCTGACTCAAGCCGAGGCCCGTTCCTTTTCCCACGTCCTTGGTCGTGAAAAATGGCTCAAAAATCGCATCCAGGTACTCGCTAGCGATGCCGACGCCAGAGTCAGTTACGGAAACCGCGATGAAGTCGCCCTCCTTCTGAGGATGAGAACGCATCCCCGGGATCGAGTCGACTGCCGCGACACCAATGACGAGGCGCGCTTCGCCGTTCATGGCGTCGCGTGCATTAACAGCGAGATTGACCAACGCGGTTTCGAACTGCGTTATATCGGCCATGGCGAACTGGTCGGCACTCTCAACTTCAAGATCAATCTGAATCCGGCCGCCGACCAGTGGTCGGATCAGATTCGCCACGCTCGCGACCTGTGTACAAACATTGAAGACGCGCGGAGCAAGCGGCTGTCGGCGAGCGAATGAAAGCAACTGTCCGGTCAGCTTGGCCGCACGGTCAACAGTATCGGAAATCGCGTCGATATACCGCCCTCGTCTCTCCTCTGGAAGATCGCGCCGACGAAGAAAATCTGTGGCTGACCTG
Source organism: Tardiphaga robiniae (assembly GCF_013359755.1). Lineage (GTDB taxonomy): Bacteria > Pseudomonadota > Alphaproteobacteria > Rhizobiales > Xanthobacteraceae > Tardiphaga > Tardiphaga robiniae. Next base: position 65,106 of record NZ_JABMCJ010000070.1, read on the forward strand.
ATAATCGTCAGGAGATTGTTGAAGTCGTGCGCCACTCCTCCGGTGAGTTGTCCGACCGCCTCCATCTTCTGAGCCTGGCGCAGAGCGTCCTCGTTCCGGCGACGCTCGGTCACATCGACGGCATCTGCCAAGACGGCTGTAATCCTACCTCCACCGCCAAATACTGGGCGCATGGCGAGGTCGAGATGCCGCTCCGCGCCGGATAGGTTCAATTGAACTTCGGCGCGCCACGCATCGCCGCTCAGTGCGGTTTTAAACGCGCTGAGAACTCGTTCGGGCATACGGGGCGTCGCAGTAAACCAGGGTGTATCCCAGAACGGCATCCCGAGCACTGTCTTCGCTTCGACCGCGATGGCGGCAAGTGCGACCGCATTCGCGAAAACGAGCGTACCATCGAGCGCGAGAACAACGCTGGAGAAACTTCGGCACCGATATGAATTGCGTGCCCCGGAGTGATCCCTTACAGGAGTTCAGATCGCCGCCCCCGGACGTCTGACCTCCATGCCCAAAAAGAAAGCGACCGCCGACGAGCTGATCTGGCTCTTTCACGAGAAGCTTGCAGGCACTGACCTGCCCAATGCCAAAATCGCGATCATCCCAATTGGTAGCGGCAATTGGTCGGCTCTGACGGATGCTACCGAACGGCGCCGCTACCCTCATCTGGCAACAACTGTCGCCCGCATCGAGAAGCAGATGCGAGGTCGTTACAGTTTGAAGGAAAGCTGATTTCACGTCGAGCGACGCCAATACCGCCGGCCGCGACAGTTTGCTGCTAAGGTTTCTACCAGAGGGCGGGGACCGATGGCAAAGAAGCCGATTTCCAAAGCCGATTTGGCGAAGCTTATCCGCCATCGCATGGACGAACATTCCGAGTGCCCGCCGGGGATTTCCGTTGAGATACGGAAGGTCAAGACCTCCGAGGGTCCAGGCTGGAGCGCAGTTACAAATCCCACCGACAGCATCTCCTATGTCAAATGCGCTCGCATCGTCGGAGCGCTGACGCTGGAGCTTCGGAAGAAGTATGAGCTCTCCGACGACTGACATTGGACGGACTGCGCGTCTGTCCCTCGGAACTAAACCGCCCTTGGCCTGTTTTATGACCCCATCGACAAAGGGGGCATTTTGAACAAGACGAATGAGTTTGACCTCCTTACGCGGCCTAACGCCCAGGTCCCAGAGCTCGCTTCAACGGGCGACGAGCAAAGCCTCGTCAAAGCCCGTTACAGCAGATCAATCCTGAAGGTCGCCGCGATCAGCACCGATCAGGAAGCTCGTATTCTGCTGAACGGCTTGGCCACTGAACAGATCACCGCTAATACGTCCTCCCCCATGGCCGAGGCCGAACGAGCAGCTTTGACAGCGATCCGCGATCTGGCTGGATATCAGCTCGGCCGAAGTGTCCCCCAAAGCTCCAGCGAGTGGATGCGCGCCGCTCGCGCCGTTCAGCTGTGGCTGAACGTTCACGATCAATAGCCATCCTGCGCACGTCATATGGGGAAATGCTGCGATGGTGCTCGTTCTGCCCCAAACAGCGCCGGTTAACATGGATGGCCACCCAGCCGATCAGAGCCTTCACGACGCCGTTGATGATTTCCTGCATGCCTGATCGATCTCAATCGAGGCAGCAAATGTGGTTGGTTCGGCCACGACAAACCACGGGCGCCAGAACAAGGAGCTTCTAATTTCACCTTTGAGGGGTTCAATTTGCTCGGAGGCCGCCGAGCGCGGTACGGACTGCGCTGGAAATCAGAAGATGCAAATGCGCAGAAAACTTGAGTTGGCGATGATCGCGATTTATGGAGCAGCTCTGCTCGCCGGGATCTCGGCCGAGGCCATCGCGTCGATCGTCAAATAAACCTGGCTGCTCGGACGAACACGCGCGATGCCGTCGCGGGGCGGAATCCCCTCCCTATTAGGAGATAAACAGCCTCCATTTCGGGAGTTTTCATCGACAACCATCTGGCTTGTAGAGTGGGGCTCCCTTCACGCACGGAGCAACACCCATGAAAACACTCGCCGATCCGAACAAGTCCAGCTTCCATTGGCTAAGAGTCTTAGCCACATTTGTTGGGGTCCTGCTCGATCTGATTGAGCTGGCCCAAATCTCCATCAACCTATTTCAATGGGCATGCCTCAAACTTCGCTGATCACTGGCTTACCGGCTGTCGTGACGAAGGGAAGGTTCTTAAGGCCAGTCACCGCGGGCAACGGCGCGCCCTTCGGCCAATAAAAGCCGACGACTGCGCTCTCCGCATACGGTGCGACCGAGACTTGGTCGTTCTGATTGCGGCCGCAGCAGGCCAGCGCACCTGCAACACGGTCCATGGCCGCGGCGGCATCCACCACGCCGGTCACGGCAAGCCCCTGCTTCCGCTGAAAATCCTCAACAGCGGTATCGGTCTGTGGCCCGAAATAACCGGTGCGACGTCGCAGTGGCAGAACGCAACGGCTAAAGAGCGCAAGACGTTTCTGGAGTCCGCGTTGAAAGAATTGCGGATGGGGACACGGTGGTCATTCGAACCCCGCTTGATGGCTAGATACCAAGTCCAGGCCAAGATCAGAGCCCGCCACGCCGAGCAAAAGGCGGTGCTTTGGGAACCACGGGGACCGTGCTATCTCGCTCCGATGGTGGAAGTTTTTCAGATTATATTGTTGATGAGCATCGTTGGAATGCTCATCGCGGCCCTTGTGAAATGGATCAGCGGGATACGACACCGCCGCTACCATTCACGACTGAATCAGACTCCTAAACCCGACGAAGATTGACTGCCCGCCACAGGGTAGCGATGGACATGGTGCCTGCCAAAACACACCGGCTAGTCGAAGTGTTCATC
>NZ_JABMCJ010000071.1 GCF_013359755.1 Tardiphaga robiniae
GCCAGGGACGCTTGTTAGCGCGGGGCGGGATGTGGCGCCTGCGGGCGGGAGGGAGACGTTCCCTCACGCACTCGGGAGGCCTTGGGTCACCGTCCGGCCCCACTACGGGGGTCTGCCACTCATGCTGGCTGGACGTGGCATTGGTGAACGGCGGGAAACCGTCGGGATCAGCGGACTGCGGAGCTCTGCGCCTTTGCCCGGAAGAACGGTCCCGGGGACAGAAATCGCCACGATGGAGCGTCGAAAGGCGTTTCCGCGGCCTCTGTGGTCCGGCGATCCGGACACTACGCTGCGGCACTGTTACCAAGTCGCGCCTTTCGGCGCTTCATCTCCCTCATTTTCGAGGGAGGCCACCGGGACGGCCACGCACGCGCTCAGGCGCGGGCATCGATGGCGTACGCCCATCCCCTCACCTGCATCACAGCAATCAACAAGGTCGTCACGGGAGGTCACATGCATCCGCGTCTCACACCGACAAATTCCACGCTGCGGCAGCAGACGTTAGCGGCCTTTCGTCTACTTTCCCCGTTACCGTGCGATGCGGTAGCCTGCCTACGGGACTCTGCATTCCGCGACATCCGTCACGGCGCAGAACGGGCAGGCAACAAGAAGAACGGTCTGCGATCCGAGGCAGGCGCTACGGCGCTCCCGCCACCTTGGAGCGCGCCGGCAGTCGAGGAAATGAAATGATGAAGAGCTTCGTCCGCGCCGCGAGCGTGATCGCCGTGATGGCCGCCTGCGCCGGCAGCGCCGGAATGGCACAAGCGCAGAGCTGGCCGAACCGGCCGATCCGCATGGTCGTGCCCTACACGCCAGGCGGCTACACCGACCTGATGGCGCGCCTCGTCTCGGAGAAGATGGCGATCGCGCTGGGCCAGCCCATCGTCATCGAGAACAAGCCGGGCGCCAATGCCGCCATCGGCACCGACGCCGTCGCCAAGGCAGCCCCCGACGGCTACACCTTCGGCACCGTGATCGCGGCGCATTCGGTGAATCCGACGCTCAATCCGAAGCTGCCCTATGATGCGATGAAGGACTTCACCTACGTGTCGCTGACCTCGGTCGCGCCGCTGATTTTGATTGCGACGCCGTCCCTGCCCGCCAAGGACATGAAGGAGTTCATCGCACTCGCCAAGGCGAAGCCCGGCTCGCTGAATTTCGCCTCGTCAGGCATCGGCTCGGCGGCGCATCTGACCATGGAAATGCTGAAGAGCCGCGAAGGCATCAACCTGCAGCACATTCCTTACAAGGGCACGTCCGGCGCGCTGCAGGATACGGTCGGCGGCCAGATCAATGTGATGTTCGACGTCATCGGCCCGCTGATGTCGCAGGTGAAGTCCGGCAATGCCAAGGCGCTCGCCGTCGCCGCCAAGGAGCGCGTCCCGGCGGCCGGCGACGTGCCGACCATGGCGGAAGCCGGCGTGCCTGATTTCGTCTCCGGCACCTGGTCCGGCATCATCGCGCCCGCAGGCACACCGAAGGAGATCGTCGACCGCGTAGCCGCGGAGGCAAAGAAAGCGCTCACCGATCCCGACCTGAAGAAGAAGCTCGACGATCAGGGCATCGTCCCCATGGGCACCACCCCGGATGAATTCCGCGCCTTCGTCACCGACGAGATCGCGCGCTGGAAGAAAGTGATCACGGACGCCGGGATCAAGATGGAGCAGTAAGTACATAGCTCGTCATTCCGGGACGCGAGCGCCACTTGGCGGTCGCGGACCCGGAATCTCAAGATGAGAGTCGCTCCCTCCGCCGCGCTGGATCAAGAGGTGATGAACACATCAAGATTCCCCGCCACTCCAATTGGAGTGGCTGAGGTTCGCGCCGAACCGCTTCGCGTTTCGGCCCGCCCCGGAATGACAGCGTAAGGCCATTCAGCTTTCGCTGCGCGTTTTCAGAATCGCCAGATGCACGAAATGCAGCTTTCCCCTCACCGCCTGTGTGAGATGAAACGGATAGGCGTCGCTCATGCCCATCGAACGATTGAGTTCGTTCATGCTGTAGGACACAGCATCCCACAGCGACAGCAGCGCTTCGAAGTCACGCTCGAGATAGGGATCGTCCAGCGTATGACGCGAGCGCTCGTCCAGTGACAGCGGCAGCGACGACGCGGTGCCGAGCGTCGAGACGATGTGCAGGAAATGCGCGAAGGTCTCGGCCCAGTCTTCCCACGGATGCGACGTCGCATATTCGCTGATGAAGGCATCGCTATTCCACGAGCGATCGGCGCGATTGTGATAGGCCGCGAGTGCCTCGCCATAGTCGCGCGTTTCATCGCCGAAGATCATCCGGAACGGACCGATAAGCTGCGACTGATCGACCAGCGCTTCCCAGTAGAAATGCCCGACCTCGTGGCGGAAATGGCCGAGCAGCGTCCGATACGGTTCGCGAAACGCCGCGCGCCGTGCCTCGCGCTCGGCATCGTCAGCTTCCGAGAGATTCATCGTGATCAGCCCCGACAAATGCCCTGTCATGATCGGATGTCCGGCGGTCTCATCCGAGAGAATGTCGAACGCGATATGCGCGCCGCTCGACACGGCAAGGGGCAGTCTGAGCCGCATCAGGTCATAGGTCAGACGTCGCTTGGCTTGCTCAACCCGCTTCCAGAGCGCGACATTGCGATCGGATACCAGATTGGGAATTGTTCGCGTAAGCCGGCAGGACGGACAGAACGGATCGCTGTCATCCGTGGCCCAGTTGCAGGCGATCAGATCGCGATTGGCACAGGACATGGCCGCCGCGGCGCTGACGACATTGGACTGCGCGGTGTCGAAGATCAGCGCCTCGCCGCATTGCACGCAATCGCTCTGCTCGAAGAAGACGCGTGTCTGGCAATTGGGGCAGATCAGTTGTTTCATGGGTGAAGTCTAACCCGAAACGGCCGGGATGGTTCAACGCGCTCACAACATTCGCCGCCCGGCCGTGCCAGTCATGCGCGATGCCGGCATGCAGGAATGGCGCTTGAGCCATCCGCCCAAATCGCGCTTCAATCCTGGCGTTCAGAAGAACCAATAAAATCAGACCGGGAGGCCATCATGAAGACGCTCGCAGGAGCCATCTGCGCTCTGGCGCTATTTGCAGGCAACGCGCAGGCGCAGACCGTCAAGGATTTTCTGGCGCAGGTGATGGTCAAGTGGACCGCGCCATTCGAGCCTTTTCAATTGATCGACAACATCTATTACGTCGGCACCGACGGCATCGCGGTCTATCTCATCAAGACATCCGACGGCCTGATCCTGATGGATACGGGCGTCCCGCAATCGACCGGGATGATCAAGGAGCACATCGCAAAGCTCGGCTTCAAGGAAGCCGATATCAAGATCATCCTCAACAGCCATGCCCATTTCGATCACACCGGCGGTTTTGCGGAGATCAAGAAGGACACCGGGGCGCAACTGATCGCAGGCCTACGGGACAAGCCATTGCTCGAAAGCGGCACCTATCCGGGCGATGAAAAGAACACCGATATTGGTTTCCCGCCGGTCAAGGTGGATCGCACCGTCACCGAGGGCGATAAGGTCACGCTCGGCGGCACCACGCTGACGGCGCATGCGACGCCCGGCCATTCGCCGGGCTGCACGAGCTGGGAAATGACCGTAAAGGACGGCAGCGAGAACCGTGAGGTCCTGTTCTTCTGCAGCGGCACCGTGGCGCTGAACCGGCTGGTCGGCAATCCAACCCATGCCGGCATCGTCGACGATTATCGGTCGACCTATGCCAAGGCCAAGGCGATGAAGATCGACGTGCTGCTCGGGCCGCATCCGGAAGTCTATGGTATGCAGGCCAAACGCGCGGCGATGAAGGACGGCGCGCCGAATCCGTTCGTGAAACCGGGCGAGCTTGCCGCTTACGCTGCAACGCTCGAACAGGATTTCGACAAGCAGCTCGCCAAGCAAACGGCTGCGCTACAAAGCGGCAAATAGCGACTGCCAGCCGCGGCGAGCGATTTGTCGCAAGCCACGGCAGTTGTCGGCGATTGCGGTCGGCTGGTAGTTTTGCGCATCAGATGAGGTGCGCCCATGGAACTCGCCTGCCCCTGCAACGCCGTGAAGCTCAGGATTTCAGCCGACCCCATCGCCCATTTCTGGTGCCACTGCGCCGACTGCCAGACCGTCCACGGCGCGGCTTATGTGGCCGAGGCCGTCTATCCGGCTGACGACGTTGAAGTCGTACAAGGCGACACGACGTCGTTCGCGCTGAAGACGACCCCGCGCCTCAGTTGCGCAAAATGTGCCACGCGGCTGATTATCGAACTCGACGGGATCGGCATGCGCAGCATCAACGGCTATCTGCTCGGGGACGCGTTCAAGCCGAGCCTGCATATCAATTGCAGCGAGGCGATTGCTCCGGTCCGCGACGGCCTGCCACATTACGCTGCCATGCCGGCGGCGTTCGGCGGCGACGACCGGCTGGTCGACTGGTAGGACACCGAGGTTTTTCCTCGCTAGGGCAGCGCCAGCAGGCCTCCAGCAACAATCATGGTCGCCAGCGCCGACAGCGCCAGCGACCAATGGATCCCGATCATGCCGCCGACGACGCCGACCGAGATGCCGCTGAAGGCGCGCAAGCCCAGGCTCGCCATATTGAACAGACCGATGACGCGGCCGCGCTTGTCCAGGGGTGCATCGAGCTGCACAAGGCTCTGTGCCATGGCGTTGAACGACAATTCGAGGAATCCCGCCGCAAACAGGAACACCAGCGCAATGGCGTAGTGACCGGTCAGCGCGAAGATCGCCAACGCACCGCACCAGAGCAGCGCCAGAATGATCGCCGTACGCGGCTTCGGCGCCAGCAATTGCCTGCCCTCCAGCGCCAGGCCGGCAAGCAGGCCACCGGCTGCGTCAGCCGCCAGCAGCATGCTGTAGGACATGCCGGGATCGCCATGGCCGAGATCACTGGCAAAGCCCGGCATCTGCGAACTATAGGCATTGCCGACGAAGAACGAGGCCGCGCCGGCCAGCGCGATCATGGACACGATCACCGGCCGGTGGCGCACGTCGCGCATGGTCTGGACGATGTCCGCAAAGCCCCGCACGGCGCGCTGAGGCGCGGGCGCGCCGGTGCGAAAACGCGGACCATAGGGTGCCTTGATCAGCCACAGCACCAGCGGCAGATAGAAGATGGTGTTGAGCATGATGCCATAGGCCGGCCCTAGCGCGAGCAGGATCACGCCGCCGACCGCTGGGCCAACCATGACACCGAGATAGCGCGCCATGGCGTTCAGACGCACCGCGCTCGGCAGGTCGGCGGAACCGACGACGTCGTAGAGCAGCATCTGGTTCGGTGTCTGCCACAGCACGCCAGCACAGCCATGAATCACCAGCAGCACCATCGCCTGCCACATCTGCAGTGTGTCAGTGATGAAGAAATAGCCCCAGCCCAGCGATGCCAGAATGAACAGCACCATGCCGCACTGGATCACGCGCCGCGGGTCGAACCGCTCCGCCAGCGCGCCAGACGTGACCGAGAACAGCAGGAACGGCAGCCAGTGCGAGACGATGGCAAACCCGCCGAGCGCAGGTGACTGGAATTTCTGAAACACCACCCAGTAGCTGATCACATGCTCGATATTGTCGGCCATCATGGCCAGCACATAGGTGATGAACTGGGCGCGGAATCCCGGGTGATGCAGCGCCGCGAAGGATCGTTTGGTGGGCGATGCGCCGACGGCCTGCGTTGGGGTGTCGCTCATCGGGAGGGGAATCTTCGCAAGCAGGAGAATCCCGCCATCGGCAGCGACGGCGGTGCGGAGTCGTTACATCGCATGTCTTCGCCCGGCACAAGGCGGCTTCCGGCATAGGACGCCTCGCCATCTTGCATGCAATTGCATTCATCCCTACCTGTCCCCGGCAACCATCAACCCTGCCCCTTTTCCGGAGCCAGCCTGACATGACCGACGCCCCCTACACGCCTCCCAAAGTCTGGACCTGGGACAAGGAAAACGGCGGCAAATTTGCCTCGACCAACCGGCCCATCGCCGGCCCCACCCATGAGAAGGAGCTCCCGGTCGGCAAACATCCGTTCCAGCTCTATTCGCTGGCGACGCCGAACGGCCAGAAGGTCACGATCATGTTCGAGGAACTGCTCGCTGCCGGCCATACAGGCGCGGAATACGATGCCTGGCTGATCCGGATCGACGGCAACCAGTTCGGTTCGGGTTTCGTCGATGTGAACCCTAATTCCAAGATTCCAGCCCTGATCGACCGCAGCGGCGACAAGCCGTTTCGCGTGTTCGAATCCGGCGCGATCCTGGTGCATCTCGCCGAGAAATTCGGCGCCTTCCTTCCAAACGGCGGCCCGGAACGCGCCGAGTGCCTGTCCTGGCTGTTCTGGCAGATGGGCAGCGCCCCCTTCCTCGGCGGCGGCTTCGGCCACTTCTATGCCTATGCGCCGACCAAGATCGAATACGCCATCGACCGCTACGCCATGGAGACGAAACGTCAGCTCGACGTGCTGGACCGTCGCCTCGCCGATAACGAGTATCTCGCCGGCAAGGATTATACGATCGCCGATATGGCGGTGTTCCCCTGGTATGGCGGCCTCGCAGAGAATGCGATCTATGGCGATGCCGGCACTTTCCTCGATGTGCAGAGCTACAAGAACCTGCAGCGCTGGACCAGGACCATCGCGGCACGACCTGCCGTGAAGCGCGGTCGCATGGTCAATCGCACCTCGGGCGACCCTGCCGGCCAGTTGCGCGAACGCCATGACGCCAGCGACTTCGACACGAAGACTCAGGACAAGCTCGAAGCGAAGAGCTGAGACGAAGACTTCGAGTTGACGTCGCTTCAGCCCGGAATCGAAAAGCCCCGCGCGAGCGGGGCTTTTGCACGTCTGGATGCGTGAGGCAGCAGCCTCAGCCCTTCATGCACTTGTTAACCGATGAGGTCTTGGCGGCGCCGGCCAGTGGCTTGCCCTCGGCGCTCTTGGCGTTGTCCTCGCAGCACTTCTTCATGAAGCTCTTCTTGGCAGCGCCCGCGAGCGGCTTGCCGTCGCCGCTGACGGCGTTGCAGGATTGCGCCATTGCGGGCGCAGCACTGAACAGGCTCAAGAGAACGAGGACAGACAGACGTTTCATGGACCGACTCCCGGTTTGTTGGAGCTGCAGCCTAGCGCAACCACGGGCTCTCGCAAGACCGGCTATGCATCACGTGCCTACCGCTTAAACGCTATGTCGCGGCGCAGCGATTTCGCCGCGCACCGAGGCAACGCCCATCTCGAAACTGTCAGCGATACGGCGCGCGCGGATCATGAAGGCCTCGGTGACCTCAGCCGGAAATATCTCGCGCGCGGTCTGTTCGAACAGCAAAAGCCAGCGATCGAAATGTTCGCCCTTCAGCGGCAGCACGAGATGTGGACGCATCGGGCGGCCATTGTAGCGGCCGGTCTTCAGCATCATCGACGACCAGAAATCGCTGATCTGCGCGATGTGATGATCCCAGTCGGTCACGGCGCTGTTGAAGATCGGCCCCAGCAAATCATCCTCGCGGGCACGGCCGTAAAAGGTCTGCACCAGAAGCGCGATATTTTCTTCATTCAGGGAGGGCTGGAAGCTGGTGAAGCCGATTTCGGAGGTTTGCGTCATGCGCCCTGATGTAGGCGACGGCGGCCAGCTCGGCAACCGCCATCGCCCGAAATCCGTTCTGCAATTGATCCAGCGCAAACTCAGTTGCGACGACCCGCCGTCTGCGTCCGTTCCATCAGGTCCCCTTCCGAGCGAGCGCCATAAAATGCCTGCAGGAGCATCCCCCGACGCAACTTCCCGGTGTGATGGAGCGGCACCCAGAATTCTTATAGAGCTGCCGAACTCCTCGGAGAGACCGTCCGGTGTCGCATTCGCCAATACGCGGTACTCTCCGGCTTTTTGCGATAGGATAACGCTGATAACCGTGCCCCGAAACCGCAAGGACACCTTCACTTGCCCGAAGCTCTCCTCTCCGCCCGCTCCGGCGAGTTTCCGACCTTTGAAACCTCGGATTTCGCGGGCGAAGGCTCGTTCTACTTCGACCTCGTACGACTGGAGGACCGCGACGACATCCCGCGCGGTTTCCTGCACCGGCACAACTACTACCATCTGCTCTGGATGACCCGGGCGAGCGGCACGCACACACTCGACTTCGCGCATTTCGACGTGCGCGACCACTCAGTGTTCTTTCTTTCGCCGGGCCAGGTCCATGCCTGGACGTCATCGGTCAAGCCTCACGGCTACGTGCTGAACTTCAGCACCGACTTCTTCGCGCGGATGTTTCCGCGCGCCGAAGATGTCGCGAAACTTCCGTTCTTCCACCCTGCGCGCGGCAACAGCGCGCTCTATCTCACGCAGGCCCAGCATGACGGCATGCTGCCACTGCTCTGCGAGATGGAGCGTGAGGCACGCGATCGCCAGCCGGGATTTCCCGATGTGGTGCGGGCCAGCCTGCTGATCCTGCTCACGCGCCTGCGCCGTGTGTGCCCCGACAACGAGCCCGCCGGTGGCGTTGGTCCACACCAGGCGCTCGCGCGCCGTTTCGCGATGCTGGTGGAAACGCACTACCTGCGCTTCGGTACCATCGGCCAGTACGCCGAGGCGCTTGGCGTGAGCGAGCGCCAGCTCAACGATGCGGTCAAGCGCACTGTGGCGCGCACGGCCAGCCAGGTGGTGCAGGAGCGCGTGGTCCTCGAAGCCAAGCGCTGGCTCAGCAACACCGAAACGGGCATCGCCGAGATCGCGTTCCGCCTCAATATCGAGGATCCGGCCTACTTCGCGCGCTTCTTCAAGAAGCAGACCGGCCTCACGCCGGGCGACTTCCGGAGGAAGCATTGCCGTCCACTGGACTGACACGCGAAAAAGTCCAACACAACGTCTGATCCGTCCTAGCGCCGTCGCCGCGCGGCTGCATAGAGTGTCCCGCATGGACGCCTGACCGGGCGCTGCCATCGCCACCTGCGCGTTTGTATGCGCAGGTGGGCATGGCATGACGCCCACCGCCACGACCGCCCCGCATCTGCGGAGCGCGCCGTCGGCAGGACATAAAAACAAGAGGCAGAGGAAACAAAATGCACAAAGCAATCATCCCGTTGCAGAGCCTCGTCGTGGCCGCAGCATTGGCCCTCACCTCAGTCAGCGCGATGGCCGATTATCCAGAACGTCCCCTGCGCGTGATCGTGCCGTTCGCCGCCGGTGGTGCCACCGACGTGATCGCGCGCACCGTGGCGCAAGCCATGTCGGTACGGCTCGGCCAGTCGATCGTGGTGGAAAACAAGGCCGGCGCCAACGGCAATATCGGCGGTGCCGCGGCGGCGCGCTCGGAGCCCGACGGCTATACGCTGCTGATGGCCACATCGAGCCACGCGATCAATGCATCGCTCTACCAGAAGCTCAGCTACAGCCTCACGCGCGATTTCGCGGCCTTGTCAAACCTGGCGTCGGTGCCCCTGCTGCTGGTGGTGCACCCGTCGGTGCCAGTCAATTCGGTGAGCGAACTCGCCGCTTACGCCAAGGCCAATGCCGCGAGCGTCAACTATGCATCGGGCGGCGTGGGCACCGCGTCCCATCTGTCCGGCGAGCAGTTCAGCACACTGGCTGGTGCGAAGATCACGCACGTCGCTTACAAGGGCGGCGCGCAGGCGCTCAACGATATGATCGGCGGCCAAGTGCAGATCATGTTCGCCAACCTGCCCGAAGTTCTCTCTCTGGTGCAGAGTGGCAAGCTCAAGGCGCTGGCGGTGACGGGCAGCACGCGTCACGCCGCCTTGCCCGACGTGCCCGCTTTCTCAGAAACGCCGTTCCCCGGCATGAACGCGCGCTCGTGGTTCGGCCTGTTCGCACCGGTCGGCACGCCCCCCGCTATCGTCGAGAAGCTTGCGCAGACCATTGTTCAGAGCGTGGCTGACCCCGCTGTCCAGGAGCGGCTCAAAGGGCTCGGCGCCGACCCCGTCGGCGACGATCGGGCGACATTCCAGAAATACGTGAACGACGAGGTGGCGCGCTGGGCCGTGCTTGTCGCGCAGTCCGGCGCCACCGCCGAATGACCCTATTGATCCGCCACCGCTCGAGGAAACCCCATGCTGCTTGACGTTCGCACCTACACCTGCCGCCCCGGCACGATCAAGAAACACTTGGCGCTGTATGCCGAGCACGGTTACGAGATCCAGAGCCGCCATCTGGGCAAGCCGCTGGCCTACATGCAAACCGAGACCGGCAACGTCAACAGCTACATGCACATCTGGGTCTATGACAGCCCAGCCGATCGCGAGGCCAAGCGCCAGGCGCTGCAGAAGGACCCGGCCTGGGCCGACTACCTGAAGATCAGCGCCGAGGCCGCCTATCTCATCAGCCAGGAAAACCAGTTGATGACGCCGGTGTCCTTCTTCAAGCCGTAGGCGGACCTGCAGTCGCGCATCTGACTGCCGAACCTATGATGCGCCGCATTCTTGATGCCGCGCATCCCTTCCGTTCATCAGGTGGATGCCACGCCTGCGGGCCCGGCAGCCGCGGAGCCTGCTAGAGCATGATCCCGAAAAGTGGACACCGGTTTTCGGACAAGATCATGCTCTCATAGAGAAAATAGCTAGAGTCTGATCCATCGAAGATGGGTCAGACTCTAGCGCAAGCTCAGTTGCGATAGGACGGATCGACCCGGTCGAGCTTGCGGAGCAGCGCCGGCCAGGCCAGTTCACCACTGAGGCCTGGAACATTGTCGCGCGGCTTCATGCGGTCATAGGTATCCTGCAGGACCTTCTGTGGCGGCGTGATCAGCTTGGTGTTGCACGACAGCGCTGCAACCTGAACCTGACAGGCCCGCTCCATCCGGAACAGTACGTTGAAAGCCGCGGCGATGGTCTTGCCGACCACCAGCAGGCCGTGATTACGCAACACCATCGCCTCGTGATTGCCGAGATGCGCGATCAGTCGTTCCCGCTCTTCTGGATTGTCCGCGATGCCCTCGAAGTCATGATAGGCGACATGAAGGAAGCGCATGCAGGTCTGCGCCACCGGCAACAACCCGCATTCCATCGCCGATACAGCCATGCCGGCCACGGTATGAGTATGCGCGACGCAATCGACATCGTGACGCGCCATGTGAATGGCACTGTGGATCACAAAGCCCGCAGCATTCACAGCGTAGTCGGACGCGTTGAACAGCGTGTTGCCGTCGAGGTCGATCTTGACGAGGCTCGACGCATCGATCTCCTCATAGAGCATGCCATAGGGATTGATCAGGAACTGATCTTCCGTTCCCGGCACGCGGCACGAGATATGGTTGGCGATCATCTCGGTCATGCCGTACATCGCCGTGAGACGGTAGCAGGCCGCGAGATTGACGCGCGACTGCCACTCCTCGGGACTGACCTGATCCTGCACCGAACGGACGACTTTCACGGCGGGTGAGCTGACGGCTGCATTCATTGATGTTCTCCCTTGATCTTGTTCATGCGGTCAGTCGACCGTGATGTTGGCTTCGCGAATGAGTTTGCCCAAGCGGTCGCGCTCGCTCTTCACATGGGTTTCGAGTTCTGCCGGCGTCATCGGCCACGGCTGATTGCCGATCGGCTCCATCTTCTTTGCAAATTCCGGCGTCTTGACGATGCGGGTGATGGCGGCGCTGAGCCTGTTCAGCACCGGCTGCGGCGTACCCGCGGGCGCGAAGACTGCGAACCATGTCGCGCCGACGATCGAGGGGAATCCGAGCTCCTTGAAGGTCGGCACATCAGGCAATTGCGGAAGGCGCTCCTCGGACAAGACCGCCAGCGCGCGGTACATGCCCGCCTTGTGGTTTGGCACGGTATTGGTCAGCGCCTCCACATTGCTGTCGACGATGCCCGCAAGCATGTCGTTCATCGCCGGCGCAGCACCGCGATAGTGTACATGCTGCAGCTTCACGCCGAGTCCGCGGGCCACGATCTCACCCATGAGGTGCACGGTGCTGCCCGGTCCGTTGGTGGCATTGTTGACCTTGCTCGGATTGGCCAGCGCATAGGCACGAAACGCCGCGACGTCGGCGGCCGGAAAGTCCTTCTTCACGACGAAGGCAAACGGCACCTTCACCACCATCGCGACCGGCGCAAAGTCCTCAAGCTTGTATTTGATGGAGGCCAGCAGATGCGGGTTGGTCGTGAAGGTCGTCGCGCTGGCGAATAGAAGCGTGTAACCGTCCTTGTCGGCACCGGCCACGACTTGCGCACCGATCGATGTGCTGGCGCCGCCGCGATTCTCGATCACCACCTGCTTGCCGAGTTCGGTGCTGAGCTGTTCGGTGAGGATGCGCGCGACGATATCGGTCGTTCCGCCGGGCGGAAATGGCACGACCATCGTGATGTTGCGATCGGGATATTGCTGGGCCTGCCCTGGTGCTGCGGCGAACAGCGATGCGGCAAGGGCCGCAGCAATGGAAACCCATCGCCCCTTCTTGTTGTTGCTCACGTTTTCTCCCCTTGCGCCGGTCCATTGGGCTTTCGCCTGGAACGACATTTTCGGGAGAGGCTAAAACAAGAGCCCAGCCGATGCGACGACTAAATAAGCCGGCCAGCTATCGGATTACACGGGACGCGGCCGTCTCGGTGACTCAATGCACCGTGGCGTTCGAAAACAGGTTGATCACGACCTGATCCTTCCTGCCGACCGACAGCGGCTGCTCCATGCATTACGGGGCAGTCAGCACCGCTTTCGCTGCCGATGTCGTATAGAGCCATGCGGGCTATGTCCTCATAGCCTATCTCCGAGAGAGTCCCGTGACCGCTCCGACGCCCCCTGCTTTCGCACTCGATGCACCCTTCTTCAAACTCCTCACCGGGAGCTATCTCCGCACTGTCGGGAAGCCCCTGTTGGCGCCTGGGCAAGATGCAGCGTGGCTCTACAGCGACGCACCATTCGCGGTGCTCGCACATAACACCGACGCCGATCCGGTGTTCACCTATGCCAATCGCACCGCGCAATCTTGCTTCGAATATAAGTGGGACGAATTCGTCACCATCCCGTCGCGGCTGTCGGCGGAAGCGCCGAACCGCGACGAGCGCCAGCGCCTGCTAGATGCCGTCGCGCGCAACGGCTTCATCGACAATTATCGCGGGTTGCGGATCGCAAAATCCGGCCGGCGCTTCTGGATCGAAGGCGGCATCGTCTGGGAATTGAGAAGTGAGAACGGCGAGCGACGCGGTCAGGCGGCGCTGTTCACGTCATGGACGGATGTGTGAGACACAATATTAGTCGGCGAGTTCCACTTTGTCGCATCGGAGCGGCCAGCAACGGCCGAGCAGACCGTCGGACGGAAATGTCACCACCTTCTGCTGACATATCGACGATCGCGCTTTCGTCGCTCTCAGCCTGCGTGGCCACTCCGCCCTTAAACCACCACATGATTTCAGCTATAGAACATCATGACGGTTTTACGACAGCAACGATTCCAATGGCGATTGATCGCTCCACTGCCGGGATTTGCCGCGCTGCTGCTGGCCCCTGGTCTCGCCATTCACTGGGGCTTTCTGCCGTTCGAATATCGCATTCCCGCGTTGCTGCTGGTGTCCGTGCTGTGCATCGCGTTGTGCCTTCTGGCCGGCTTCTCGGTCGCGGAACTCGGCCTCAGCCGTCCCTCTGACATCAGGCACTGGCTGTTCTGTGCCGCGATCACGGTAGGCATCGCGGCAATCATGGTGGCGCAGACCCGCTTTCTGACCTTCGACCACAAACCGCCGGTCTGGCTCAGCTTCGCGCCCTTCTATGTCCTGGTCTCCAGCCCATGCCAGGAAGTCGTGTGCCGGTCTATACCGAAACTGATGACCGATCGGCTGCAGGTCAGGCCCTGGACCTATGTGATCTATTCTTCGGCGGTATTCTCGCTGATCCACATCGCCTATGGCGACAGCGTGCTGCTGCTCAACACGTTCCTGGTCGGCATCGTCTGGGGTTTCGCCTATCTGCGGATGCGCAACATCTGGCCGGTGATCCTGTCGCATGCCGCGATCGGCACGCTGGCCTTCTCGCTCGGGCTGGCCTGATTCAGATTTGCCTGAGCCTAGCGATCGTATCCGCCGCCGAAGCTGCTCTTGATCTGATGCAGCAGCGTCAGCACCCAGCATAGCGCAAAGGCTCCCGCGAGGCCGTAGGCCGTGCGGCGATCGATCACCGACAGGCCGGTCCAGAGATAGATGCGATAGAACCAGAGGCCGGCGAGACCGACGCCGAGCAAACACACCAACAGCTTGACGAAGCGCGCATTGGCCACCCCCACCGCGGCAAACAGAATGGTCAGCGGCACCAGAAACAACTGGCAGATGGCGATCAGGCTCTCGTTCACAGGCGGCTCCAGGGAAACGCAAAAGGCGACTCAGAGCCGAGAGTTTAGGCGGCCAATTTCAAACAAATGGTTGCGGACGCATGCGGCAGAAAATCGCTGTCGCTGTCGCAGCCCCATGAACCCGCCCGCTGCCGCCGCGACAAAGGATCATGACACCATCCTTGCCTCACGACCTTCGCACCCTCGCCGTTGCCATGATGATGCTGGCCACGCTCACATCACACGCGGCAGCACAACAGCCCTGCACCGCCGCCCCGCTCGCACAATATGCCGAGGTGAGATCCACGCTCGCCGACGTCGCCAAACGCGGTCTGCGCGGCCGGCACTATTACGAGATCACGTTCAGGACATCGTTCGACGGCGTCATCGTGCCCGATGCCCAGCGCGCCAAATATCCTGAAGACATGACGTTCGTGCTGCAGCACCAGTTCGAGCGACTGAACGTCACCGCGGATCGCTTCAGCGTCAACCTGTGGTTCAAGGGGATCAAGTCGCGCGTCACGGTGCCGTTCAACGCCGTCACCTATTTCGTTGATCCGTCGGTGAATGACCGGCGCGAATTCGACGTGGGTACGCCGGCGCGCGCCTGCGACAGACCGCAGTCAGGCTAGGCTGATCAGAAGCACATATTGCTGACCACGTTGCCGCGCTTGTCCTTGAGCACATAAGGGCACTTGATGCGTTCTAGCGCCTTCTTCGCATCGTCGTCGCCGAGCGCTGCGGCCTTCTCATAATAGGCCTTCGCGGCATCCTTATCCGACGCACCACCGCGGCCGCTTTGCGCGAACGCGCCCATGCGCTCCAACGCGCCCGCATGGTTCTGTGCTGCCGCCTTCTCGAACAGGCTGCGTGCCGCAACATCGTCTTTCGCGCCGCCGATGCCTTCCGACAGCATCATGCCGAGCTGATATTGCGCCTCGGCATTGGTCTCCGCGGATTTCGCCAGCAATTGCCGTGCACGCACCGGGTCTGAACCCGCGCCTGCGCCTCCGGATAGTGCCGCAAGATTGCTTACGCCGCGCGGATTGCCGGCTTCAGCCGCACGCTCGAACAGTTTGCGCGCCTGCGCCTCGTCGCGCGCGACGCCGGTTCCGTTGCCATAGGCGACGCCGAGTTCGACCATGGCGGAGGTACTGCCTTTGTCAGCCGCCTTGCGCCATGCCGCGAGCGCCTCAGCTGCCTGCGCATTGGCCGCGTAAGCACGCCCGAGCTGGAACATCGCACGGCGCGACCCGCCGGACGCGGTCCGGCAGAATTTGATGGCGGTGGCAATATCGGCTTTGGCAATATCGGCCACGCCCTTCACATCGGCAGGCTTGTCGGGATCGGCAGGATCGGCCGCGAGGCGATCGCACAGAACCAGATCGGCGGACTGGGCCTGCATGCGCACCGGCGCGCACAGCACAGCCAGTCCGACGGCGATACCGAGCAAACAGATCAGAGGCGTCGCGCCGATACGCTGGGTCATGGATTTGTCGCCACCTGTGTCATTCGCCGGTGACATTACGGACAGGCGCGCACCCCATCAAGCCGTGCGCCAGCCTGGAACTTACACGGCCTTGCGGATCAGCTTCAGCACTGCCTGCAACCGCAGGCTCCGCTTCCCCGCCAGCGCCGTGGCTTCCAGTTCGGCACCGGTTTCGTCGCAAGTACCAGAAAAGCCGATACCGATTTCATGGCCGCCGAAGACCGGGTTCTCGCCCTTTGCCGGCGTGTGCTCCTGATTGAGCATCTCGCCCTTCCAGCGTCCGTCCGCGGAGGAATAGGCGCCGAGATAATAGAAGAACGCGTCTCCGCCGAGGATGCGGCCGTCATGCAGCAGCATCACGCCGTTGAGCCCGCCATCGATGCCGTCGAGTGTGCGCAGATGGATCGAATACAGCCCGTTGGCGATGCCACCCGCACCGATCGGTCCGGCCGGAGGCATCTCGCCGTCATCGATCGTCGTCATGACCGACTCGAATTTCGCACCCGGCATTTGCGGCGACGAACCCTGAAAACGATAGGTGTCGCCATAGGGCCGGCCGGTGACGCTGATGGTCGCCACATCCTGGCCGAGCAGCGAGGGATAGTTGGGATCGTTCATGTGGCGGCGGCTCTCGATCTCCGCCACCACCTCGTCACCCCGGAGCTCATAGCTGCCGATATGGGCAAAAGCGGAATTGCCGCCGAGCATGCTGCCATGCTCGACAAACATCACACTGCGACCGACCGCCTCATCAACCCGGTATTCGCATTTGTAGAAGCCCGTCCGCAACCCGTCATTCCCCTGCAGTGCCTTTCGCATTGTAGCGGAAGATGTGCAGTGGAGGAAAGCGCACCCGGCCAATTGGGGGCGATTCCAACAGCCTCGGACGCAGGCTACGCAATTCCTCGCCTTAGAATGGGTCGAAACGGCGCATTCGTGGACCAGCAGCCCTCATCAGGCGTCTCCTTCCCCGGTCCCGGGCGTTACGAATGCGACGTGGCGTGCGGGCGCGATTCTGCTTCGTGCGATCCCGGTGCCAGCGGCGCCGCCTGATCGACCGTCGCTTCGCCATGCTGGGTCAGCGGACGGTTGCCTGCCATGGCGCGCAGCAGCACATAGAACATCGGCGTGAAGAAGATGCCGAAGGCCGTGACGCCAATCATGCCGGCGAACACCGCGACACCCATGGCATGACGCATCTCCGAGCCTGCGCCAGTGGACGTCACCAGCGGCACGACGCCCATGATGAAGGCCAGCGACGTCATCAGGATCGGCCGCAACCGCAGACGGCTGGCCTCGATCGCGGCCTGGATCGGTGTCCGCCCGGCAAATTCCAGCTCGCGGGCAAACTCCACGATCAGGATGGCGTTCTTCGCCGACAGACCCACCAACACGATCAAACCAATCTGGGTGAAGACGTTGTTGTCGCCCTTGGTCAACCAGACGCCGAACATCGCCGCCAGCAAGCCCATCGGCACAATCATGATGATCGACAATGGCAGTGTCAGGCTTTCGTATTGCGCGGCGAGCACCAGGAACACCAGCAGCATCGCCACCGGGAACACGATCAGCGACGAATTGCCGGCGATGATTTCCTGATAGGTCAGTTCAGTCCATTCGAAGTCGATGCCCTTGGGCAACGTCTCCTTGGCGACACGCGCCACGGCGTCCTGCGCCTGGCCGGTGGAATAGCCGGGCGCCGCGCCGCCATTGATGTCGGCCGACAGGAAACCGTTGTAGCGCATGGCGCGCTCCGGCCCTGCACTTTCCTTAACGCGCAGCAGCGTCGAGAGCGGGATCATCTCGTTGCTGTCGGAGCGAACTTTCAACTGGCCAATATCGTCGGCCCGCGCCCGGAATTTGGCGTCAGCCTGGACGCGCACCGAATAGGTGCGACCGAATTTGTTGAAGTCGTTCACATAGAGCGAGCCGAGATAGATCTGCATCGTGTCGAACACCGAGGTAACCGGCACGTTGAGCTGCCGCGCTTTGGTGCGATCGACATCCGCATAGAGCTGCGGCACATTGATCTGATAGCTTGAGAACAGACCGGCCAGCTCCTTCTGCTGCATTGCCTTGCCGATAAAAGCCTTGGTGGCGTCGTTCAGCGCCTCATAGCCGAGACCGGCGCGATCCTCGATCTGCAGCTTGAAGCCACCGATCGTGCCAAGACCCGACACAGGCGGCGGCGGGAACATGGCAATAAAGGCGTCCTGAATGCCGGCAAACTTCTTGTTCAGCGACAACGCAATGGCATTTCCGCTCAGGCTCGGATCCTTGCGTTTGTCAAACGCATCCAGACCGATGAAGACGATGCCGGAGTTGGACGAGTTGGTGAAGCCGTTGATCGACAGGCCCGGAAACTGGATCGAATTCTCGACGCCGGGCTCCTTCTGCGCAATCTCGCCCATGCGACGGATCACCTCTTCGGTACGATCCAGCGTAGCGCCGTCGGGGAGCTGCGCAAACCCGACCAGATACTGCTTGTCCTGACCGGGCACGAAACCGCCCGGGACTGCGTGGAACAGATACCCGGTAACACCAATCAGCAGAACGTAGATTCCCATCACCGCCGCGCGGCGCGAGACGACGCGCTTCACGCCGCCGCTATAAGCGTCGGAGCTTCTGGCAAAGAAGCGGTTGAAGCGGACGAAAAACCAGCCGAGCGTCTTGTCCATGAAGCGCGTCAACGCATCCTTCGGCGCGTCATGGCCCTTCAGAAGCAGCGCGGCAAGTGCTGGCGACAGTGTCAGCGAATTGAAGGCGGAGATCACAGTCGAGATCGCCACCGTCAGCGCGAACTGCTTGTAGAACTGCCCGGTCAGGCCGGTGATGAAGGCCAGCGGCACGAACACCGCGACCAGCACCAGCGCGATCGCGATGATCGGGCCGGTCACCTCGCGCATAGCCTGATAGGCCGCGCTCTTCGGATCGAGCCCGCGCTCGATATTGCGCTCGACATTCTCGACCACAACGATGGCGTCGTCGACCACAATGCCGATCGCCAGAACGAGGCCGAACAGCGTCAGCGCATTCACCGAGAAGCCGAACACATGCATCACGGCGAAGGTGCCGACCACCGATACCGGCACGGCGATCAGCGGGATGATCGAGGCTCGCCATGTCTGCAGGAACAGGATGACGACGAGCACCACCAGTGCGATGGCCTCAAGCAGCGTATGGATCACCGCCTCGATCGAGGCGCGAACGAATTGCGTGGGGTCGTAGACGATGTCGTAGGTGACACCATCCGGCATGTTTTCCTTCAGCTCCTTCATCGTCTTGCGCACGTTGTCGGAAATCTGAATCGCGTTCGAGCCGGGCGACTGGAAGATCGGAACCGCCACTGCGGACTTGTTGTTCAGCAGCGAGCGCAGTGCATAGTCGGCGGCGCCGAGTTCGATACGGGCGATGTCGCGCAGCCGCGTCACCTCGCCATTGTCGCCGTTCTTGACGATGATCTCGCCGAACTCTTCTTC
Source organism: Tardiphaga robiniae (assembly GCF_013359755.1). Taxonomy (GTDB): domain Bacteria; phylum Pseudomonadota; class Alphaproteobacteria; order Rhizobiales; family Xanthobacteraceae; genus Tardiphaga; species Tardiphaga robiniae. The sequence continues at coordinate 19,221 of NZ_JABMCJ010000071.1, forward strand.
GGTCTGCAGGCGTCCCTGTGCATTGATGGAGAGCTGTAGATCGAGGCCTGGCTCATTGGGCGAACCGCCCACCTGCCCCGCTGCCGCCTGCACGTTCTGCGCACGGATCTCACGCACCACGTCGCCGGGCGACAGACCGCGCTCGGCGACCTTCTGCGGATCGAGCCAGACGCGCATGGAGTAGTCGCCCGAGCCGAACAGCTGAACCTGACCGACGCCTTCGATGCGCGCGAGGCGATCCTTGACGTTGAGCACGGCGTAGTTACGCAGATAGGTCATGTCATAGCGGTCGTTCGGCGACAGCAAGTGAACGACCATGGTGAGGTCTGGCGCGCTCTTGATCGTCGTCACGCCCAGCGCGCGCACTTCCGCCGGCAAGCGCGGCTCGGCCTGCGAGACGCGGTTCTGCACCAGTTGCTGCGCCTTGTCGGGATCGGTGCCAAGGCGGAAGGTGACGTTGAGCGTCATCCTGCCGTCGGTGGTCGCCTGGCTGCTCATATAAAGCATGTTCTCGACGCCATTGATCTGCTCTTCGATCGGCGTCGAGACCGTTTCCGCAATCACCTTTGGATTGGCGCCGGGATAATTCGCTGTCACCACCACGGTCGGCGGCGCGACTTCCGGATATTCGGAGATCGGCAGCACCGGCATCGACAACAGGCCGGCGAGAAAAATCACCGTCGACAACACGCCGGCAAAGATCGGACGATCAATAAAGAATTTTGAAAAGTTCATGGCGCTATTCCGTGACGATCCAGACCTGCGGGGTACAAGGGCCCCGCGCGGCCGATCGCTCGACCTCGATGACGTGCTGTGTATTAGGAAGAGCGCCCTGCCCGCCTGCGGACAGGGCGGTCGTTATCAGTTCTGCGCGACGGCCTTGATCGAGACGAGAGACGCGGCGTTCATCGCCACCATCTCCGGCTTGATGGTCACACCCGGCCGCACGCGCTGAAGTCCGTTGACGACGATCCGTTCACCGGCTTTGAGGCCGTTGAGGATCACGCGCATGCCATCAACCGAGGGCCCCAGGATCACTTCGCGATATTGCGCCTTGTCCTTGGCATCGACCACCATGACGAACTTCTTGTTCTGGTCGGTGCCAACTGCCCGCTCGCTAATCAGCAGCGTCTGTTCTGCCTTCGGCTGGCCCATTGTGAGCCGCGCGAACTGGCCGGGCATCAAGCGACCATCGGCATTGTCGAACATCGCACGCACCCGCACCGTGCCGCTGCGCGGATCGACCTGATTATCGATGAACTGCATGCGGCCCTTCACCGGTGCGCTATCAGTGACGGTGGTCATGTGAACCGGGATGCGGTCGATATCGCCCGGCGTCTTCTCGTCTGCCAGCGTCTTCAACGCGCGCGACACTACCTGTTCGTCGGCATTGAAGCTTGCATAGATCGGATTGACCGAGACCAGCGTCGTCAGCAGCGGCGCGGACGGGCCGGCCGAAATCAGGTTGCCGACGGTGATCTCCACCTTGCCGACCCGGCCCGCGACCGGCGCGCGCACTTCAGTGTAGCTGAGATTGAGCTCGGCGGTCTTGAGCGCGGCTTCTGCAGCCTTGAGGTTGGCTTCGGCCTCACGATACGCATTGATACGATTGTCGAGGTCGCGCTGGGTGATGCTGGAGCTGGTCAGTTGCTGACCGCGGTCGAAATCGGCCTTGGTGAGGATCAGGCGTGCCCGCGACGCGGACACCTGCCCCTGGGCACGATCGACGTCGGCGGCGTAGAGCGCCGGATCGATCAGCACCAGAAGGTCGTCCTTCTTGACCAGCGCGCCTTCGCGAAAGTGGATCTCCTGAACGGCGCCTGCGACGCGGGAGCGAATCTCCACGCGCTCAATTGCCTCAAGGCGGCCCGAGAACTCGTCCGAAGGCGCCGTGGCCTTGGCTTCCACCAGGGCAACCGAAGCCTGAACAGCAGCGGGAACAACCGCACCGGACTCGGCTTGAGCTGCAACGCTGGACAGATTCATCAGCGCCGCACCGCCGCCAACGGCGACCGCTACCAACGCGATTCCGGCGCCAAAAGCGATCTTGCGAGGGAGATTATGTGCCATTGTGAACCCCATTTAATCTGCGTGGGCTTTGTAAAGCCCTGTCATTTCAGTAGCTAAGCTGTACATTCCGCGTCTGGCCGGTCCCGCCGGGCATCTCGCTGCAACGCACACATTCGTAACGTCCGGTATAGATGGACTATCGACATCCACTGTCAAGAGACTTATCTACTGAACGGTAGAAAACTTTGGAGGGCCCGTCGTGGCACTGGGACGTCCTCGTGAATTCGATACCGACACGGCCCTCGACCTCGCGCTGCATGTGTTCTGGCGCAAGGGTTACGAAGGCGCGTCGATGGCCGACCTCACCGAAGCCATGGGCATCACCAAGCCCAGTCTCTATGCAGCGTTTGGCAACAAGGAAGATCTGTTCCGCAAGGCGCTGGATCGCTACGTCGATGGCCCCGGCGGCTATTTCCGCACCGGCCTGGAGAAGGCCACGGCCCGCGAAGCGGTCGAACATATCCTCTACGAATCCGTTGAGGCGGTGACTGATCCCAGGAATCCCGGTTGTCTCGCGGTCCAGGGCGCCCTCTGCTGCGGTGATGCCGCGGAGACGATCAAGCAGGAACTGATGGCGCGTCGCTCGAAGAGCGAGGACGATCTGCGCCTTCGCTTCACACGCGCCCTCGCCGAAGGCGATCTGCCAGCCGACGCGGATGCCGGCGATCTCGCGCGCTACGTGTCTGCCATCTTGCAGGGCATGGCCGTGCAAGCCGCAGGCGGCGCACCGCGCGAGCAATTGCGAAAACTCGCCGACATGGCCATGCGCAGCTGGCCTCCGGTCTGAGCCGTCCGCCTGCATTTTATGCTGAGATCGCACAGCCGGCCTATTGTCCGCTGAATGCCGGCATGCACTACGCGCAGCTTCCGCTGCTCGCAGCGCTCGTTGCCATGGTCGGGCTTGGGCTCACGCTGAGCAGTCTCATTGACCGCCGGATCTTGCCGGCGCAGATCAGTCCGGCAGAATAGCGTCGCGACCGCGTAAGTATTTTCGCATTTTCAAGGAAACGATTTTGGCCCTCAGGCGCGACAGTTTCGCCTTCACTGCCTTTCTGGGCACATTGACAGCATTGCCACCGCTGTCGATCGACATGGGATTGCCGGGTCTTCCGGCGATCGAGGCGAGTTTCGCCGACGCCGCAGGACGCGGGCCGCTGACGCTCAGCCTGTTCCTGGCGGGCTTTGCGATCTCGCCGCTGATCTGCGGTCCCTTGGCTGACCGCTTCGGGCGCCGCGCAACCTTGCTGGATGGACTGCTGCTGTTCTCGATCGCGGCGGGCGCCTGTGCGCTCGCGCCATCCTTCACCGTGCTGCTTGCCTTTCGATTGCTGCAGGGCCTCGCTGCAGGCGCCTGCGCCATCCTGCCCTTCGCCATCGTGCGCGACCTGTTCGAACACGGCACGGCGCGCCACAAGCTGTCGCAGATCGCGGCCGTCCTCGGCATCGCGCCGATGATCGCGCCCGTGCTGGGCGGCTGGGTGATGACCGTCAGTGACTGGCGAACGATCTATGCGGTGCAGGCCGCCGTCGGCCTGATCCTGCTGATCGTCGGCGCGATCAGTCTTGAGGAATCTCAGCCGGTCGAGAAACGCCGTTCGCTCAATCCCGCGCAATTGCTCGAGAGCTACCGCATGGTGCTGTCCGATCGCATCTTCGTCGGCTTCTCCCTGCTCTATGCCTTCGCCTTTGCCTGCATGTTCGCCTTCATCTCCGGCGCGCCGTCGGTATTGATCGGCAGCCTCGGCCTCTCCACCACGGTGTTCGCGCTGCTGTTCGGGCTGACCTCCTGCGGCGTGCTGGTTGCCTCGCTGATCAGCGGGAGCCTGAGCCGCCGCCATGTGGCCTCACGCAAGATCATCATGGCCGGTCTGCTGCTGATGATCGCCAGCGCTGTTGCAGCGGTCGCTTTGGTGCCTGCAGGCGCCGTCACGACGCTGTCGTTGATGCCGCTGATGGCGCTCACGATCTTTTCCTTCGGCCTGCTCGCACCGAGCACCAACCACGAAGCCTTGCAGAACCTGCCGCATGTGGCAGGCGCGGCAGCTGGCGTGATGCGCTGTATGCAGATGGTCATGGGCGCCTTCGCCAGCGCCATGATCGCGGTGTTCGAACCGTTCGGACACCCGGCGCTGGTGATGACCGGCCTGATGGCCGGCATGGCGCTCGCCGCCGGCGCGATCTATCTGTGGCTATTACCCAAGGCCAATTCCGGGCAGGATCATCGCGCGTAACAGGAGTACCCCATGAACGGAAAGATCGTCGTCATCACCGGAGCGTCCGGTGCGCTGGGTCAGGTCGTGCTCGAACGCGCCGTTAAGAGCGGTGCAACCATTGCCGCCATCGACCATTCCGCCAGGACGCCGGCCTCAACGCCAGATCGCTTGCAGATCGGCGGCGTCGACCTCTCCGATGCCGCGCAAGCCGACGCCGCCATCGCTGCAGTGGTCAAACAACTCGGCAAGATCGACGTGCTGATCAATATCGCCGGCGCATTCACCTTCGAGAATATTGCCGACGGTAACAACAAGAGCTGGGAGACGATGCATCGGCTCAACTTGCTCACGGCTCTCAATGCCTCGCGCGCGGCAATCCCGCATCTGACGTCGTCGAAGGCCGGACGGATCATCAATATCGGTGCGATGGGTGCGCTACAGGCCGGCGCCGGCATGGGGCCTTACGCCGCCTCGAAGGCTGGCGTGCATCGGCTGACGGAAACGCTCGCCGCCGAGCTGAAGGGCAAGGTCACGGTCAATGCCGTATTGCCGTCGACGATCGACACAGCCGCGAACCGCCGCGATATGCCCAATGCCGATTTTTCAAAGTGGGTCACGCCGGACGAACTCGCCAGCGTGATCCTGTTCCTGGCGAGCGATGCGGCGAGTGCGTTGACCGGCGCGCTGCTGCCGGTAAGCGGACGGGTTTAGCCACTATTTGTCCCACGCTCCGCCCTCATCCTGAGGAGCGGCCGCTTGGCCGCGTCTCGAAGGATGATTGCATATCACCAACTCATGGTTCGAGACGCGCGCTAAAGTAGCGCGCTCCTCACCATGAGGTCGGAGCCCAGACTACCCGGCGTTGCCCCAGATCTTTTTCTTCTTGCCGAAAGCCGGCTTGGCAGCTGGCGCACCGCCATCGCGCTTGGCCTTGGCGACGTAGGGCGGCTTGTCCGCGCGTGGTTTCTTGTCGAACTTCGGCTTGCCTTCGTAACGCGTGTCTTCGCTGCGGGGCTTTGCATAAGCCGGCTTGTCGGCGCGCACCGGATCGTATTTCGGCTTGCCGTCGAACTTGGGCTTGCCTTCATATTTCGGCTTGTCGTCGAAACGCGGTTTGCCCTCGTAGCGCGGCTTGTCGCCCTGGTAAGGCTTGTCGCTCTTCGGCTTGTCCTTCCAGGACTTCTCCTTATAGGCACCCTTGTCCTTGAAGTCCGGACGGTCGCCATCGGATCTGAAGCTGGGCTTGCGCGGGCGCTTGTTGGAATAGTCGCGATCTTCCGGCGCCGTGCGGCTCGATGCGACCGCGCCTTCCGGACCGTTAGCCAGCGGCTCGATGTGGATATTGTCTTCCTTGTCCGGACGCTTGATCATGGTCGCGAACTTCTCAGCCGCGGCTGCCGAAATCTCGAATTCCGAATTGCCGTCATAGATCTTGATCGCGCCGATATCGGCCTTCTCGATGCCGCCGCGACGGCAGATCATCGGCAGCAACCAACGCGCTTCGGCATTCTTCTGCCGGCCGATGGCGACGCGGAACCACTTGGCGCCCTCGCCCATCGGTTCGCTCTTCTTCGGGGTCTTGCGGACCGGAGCGCCTTCTTCGTCCCGGCGACGGCTGCCGGGGCGATCCTCGCGACCGCGGAACGTGCCGGGATCCTGCACATCTTCCGGCGACGGCAGACGCGAACGATACAGCCGCGCCAGCGCCGCTGCGATCTCCTCGGCCGAACGCTCGGCGAGCATCGCGCGCGCCAGCGTCAGATCGTCCTCGGTGGACTCTTCAGTGAACAACGTATCCTGCAGCATGCGCTGCTGATCGAGCACGCGGATTTCCTCGACGGTCGGCGCTGATCCCCAGACGGCATCCGTGCCAGCGAGATTGAGCAGCATCTCGGCGCGGCGACGGCGCGATGGTGGCACCAAGAGAACACTGACGCCCTTGCGGCCGGCACGGCCAGTACGACCCGAGCGATGCTGCATCACTTCCGGATCGTTCGGCAGGTCGGAGTGAATGACGAGACCGAGATTGGGCAAATCGATACCGCGCGCAGCCACGTCGGTGGCGACGCAAACCCGTGCGCGACCATCGCGCAGCGCCTGCAGCGCGTGAGTACGCTCGTTCTGCGACAGTTCGCCCGACAGAGCGACGACCGAGAAGCCGCGCTCCAGCAGAACGGTCTGCAGATGGTTCACCGCATTGCGGGTGTTGCAGAACACGATGCTGCTCGGCGATTCAAAATAGCGGAGCACGTTGACGACAGCGTGTTCGACGTCGTTCGGCGAAATCCGGATCGCACGATATTCGATGTCGGAGTGGCCACCTTCGGTGCCAGCGACTTCGACGCGGAACGCCTGCTGCTGATACTGCTTGGCCAGATTGGCGATGCCGCGCGGCAACGTTGCCGAGAAGAGCAGCGTACGACGGGATGCCGGCGTGGTCTTGAGAATGAACTCCATGTCCTCGCGAAAGCCCATGTCGAGCATTTCGTCGGCTTCATCGAGTACCACGGCCTTCAGTTCGGAGACGTCGAGGCGGTTGCGACGCAGATGGTCGCAGAGACGCCCGGGCGTACCGACGACGATATGCGCGCCTGCGGCCAACTCGCGCTGCTCCTTGCGCGGATCCATACCGCCCACGCAGGAAACGACGCGTGCGCCGGCATATTGATAGAGCCAGGTCAGTTCGCCATGCACCTGCAGTGCGAGTTCGCGCGTCGGCGCGACGATCAGCGCCAGCGGCGATCCCGCCTTCGGCAGCTTCTCCGCGCCTTCGAGCAGATTTTCGGCAATCGCCAGACCATAAGCGACGGTCTTGCCGGAGCCGGTCTGCGCAGACACGAGAAGATCGCGACCGACAGCATCGTCAGCGAGGACGGCGGCCTGGACGGGCGTGGATTCATTGTAGTTGCGCTCAGCCAACGCGCGGGCGAGCGACGGACCAGTCGAAAGAAATGACACAGATGTAAACCTTGGTTGCAGCGGACCGCGTCGCGGTCGGACTCATTGAGATCCACGGGATCAATACTTGGGACCAAACGGAAACGAATCTGCCGCCCTTCAGTTGGCGGTCACGTCGGGTCCAGGAGTCCGGTGCGTATCGGGATCGACGGAGCTTTACGCTGCTTCGCAGCAAAAGGCCAATCATTGCTGCCATGTACCGGCGAAATCGGGCGAAATGAGGTTAACCCTCACAGAATTGCGCCAGCACCGGTATTTTGTCGCTCAAATTTCGCTAGGAGGCTTTTCAACGTCCTCTTCCGTCTTTGGCCCCTCCTGCTTGAAAGGTACCAGGAGCCAAAGAGTCAGGAAGGTGAACAGCGAGATGACGACCGCCACGTCATAGGCGCCGAGGCCCACGGCAGCGCCAGTTGCGCCGGTTGCCCACAGACTGGCTGCAGTGGCGGTACCACGCACCGAGCCGTTGTCTTTCAAAATGGCGCCGCCGCCGATAAATCCCATGCCGGTCATCAGACCTTCGATGATGCGCGCTGTGCCTTCGGGATGACCGTTCAGAAACCCCTCAGTGGCCTGGACGATACCGCAAGTGGCGAGCGCGACCAGCGGAAAGGTGCGCAGCCCGGCGCTGCGCTCGGCGCGCTCACGATTCCAGCCGATGGGCAGCGCCAGAACATAGGCGATCGACATGGCGATCAGATGCGGCAACAGACGAAAGCTGTCCGACATTTCCAGAAGGGTCTTCACCGCGGGTCTCCGATCGCACAGGGATAAGGCGCCTCGGGTGTCCCCGCGGGCCAACCTGGATAAACTCGACCAGTGAGTCGCGGTTGCAGCGGCGCATCGTCTCATGGACCTCGACTTGGACGTTCGATTTGGAAACCTCGCTCTACCTCCCGGTGAAACGCTTCCTCGAAGGCCTTGGCTTTACCGTCAAAGGCGAGATATCAGGCTGCGATCTCGTGGCGCTGAATGGCGATGATCCGCCAATCGTCGTGATCGGCGAGCTCAAGCTCAGCTTCAATCTCGAACTGATCCTGCAGGCTGTCGATCGCGCCGGCGCCTGTGATGAAGTCTGGGTCGCCGCCAAGCTCTCCATCCGGGGCAAGGGGCGCGAAAGCGATGCGCGCTACCGCAACCTGTGCCGCAGACTCGGTTTCGGCATGCTCGGAATTACGGAAGCCGGCGGTGTCGAGGTTCTCGTCGCGCCTGCCACTGTCGCGCCCCGACGCAATCCGAAGAAGCGTTCACGCCTCATTACCGAACACAAGAAACGTCAAGGCGATCCTGCCCTTGGCGGCAGCACGCGCGCGCCGATCATGACGGCGTATCGCCAGCAGGCGCTCGCTTGCGCTGCGATGCTTGTCGTCGGTCCGCGCAAGGTGCGTGAGCTCACGCCGGATTATCCGGATGCGCAGAAGATCCTGCATCGCAACGTCTATGGTTGGTTCGAAAGTCCGGCGCGTGGCACCTACGCGCTCACCGATGCGGGTTACGCGGCGCTGAAACGTTGGCCGCAACCCCAACGGGATACCGCCCCGCCATCCGCTTTGTCGTAAAGCTACCGATCAAACTCTTTCTCGTTTTCCGGGAACAAGTTTGCATGGCTGCTTTGTCGCGGTAATTCCATATTGCAATGCAACAACTGCTCGCTTAGGTATCGCAAATCAACACTGAGGCGAGCGATGAGCGAAGACTGGAACACGAAATATGGAACGCGGCGCGTACGGCGCGATCCCCCGACCCTGGAAGAAGCCATCTTCGCCGCGATGGGTATCACCGAGGATCTCGATCAGCAGGCGGAGATCGCCGCCTCGCTGATGGGCATGCCGTTCGACGCCGTGCAGGCTGAAGTGAAGAAGGCCAATCGTTCGACCGGCACGCTGCGCGTGACCCGCGTTATCGCAGGCGAGCAAGGTGCTCAGCGTTCGGTGGTCGTGGAACGTCGCGTGACGCGCAAATTCGGTAACGACAAGCGCATCTGATTTTAAGGGCGCTCACAGCCCTCTCCGCAGTCGCAAAAAAGGCCTCGTTCACCACGAGGCCTTTTTCTTTGTCGCGATAGTTTCTTGGCTCAGGACGATTTGCCCCAGCCGGCGAGCTTCAACCACAGACCCCAATAAGCCCGGTTATAGTCGGCCACCGCGCGCGCCACATCGAGCGCCGAGGTCTTGGGCCGCGGCGCGACACCAGCGCCCATGGGATCGCGCAGGTCTATAACTCCCGTGGATTCGCCGTGCCGGAACGACAGGTGCGCACCAAACTTGTTGGCCAGTGCACGCATCGCATCATTCTGCGCGCCGGTGGTGATACGCAGCCTCGCGTAGCCCATCGACCGCGCCTTGGCGATCAGCTTCGTGAACAGGATGCTGCCAACGCCCTTGCGACGCACGATGGCTTCAACGCTGAAGGCAATCTCGGGCAGCGAGTCCGGCGACAGGTCGGCTTGATGCAATTCGGCGGCGCCGCGCGCAATGCCATCCTCGAAGTAAACGAGAATGACGGTGCCGGTATTGACGGACTTCTCGGCGTAACGCGCGACCCATTCGTCGTCGAGCGAACCGTTGAAACGATCACGGCGGCTCTCGCGGTCCAATCTCAAGAGATGATCGCGGAACAGCGGCAGCTCGCGGGCTGCAAGGACACGTACATGTCCGCGGGCCGGAGCGCGTGTCGAAATGGCAATGGTGGTAGCTGCGTCTAACATGGTCAAAATCCTCAAGTTGCCCTCGAGGAAAGCGTCGATTCCCTAGATGCCCTATATTGTGCAACGCACCATGAAATTCAAGGGCGCTGATGCCGCACCTGCCAGCGCCCACCGCAGGTGAGCCATGCAATTATCCAGGATTAACAAAGCCTTAAAGGCGCAACGCGCCGCTCTACAGCACCAGTTGGGTCTGCGTCACGATGCCCACCAGCTTGCCCTCCTCGGTCTCGATTCGGGTCTGCCAAACCTGCGTCCTGCGCCCCCGATGAACCGGCGTTGCGATGGCGCGCACGGTGCTTCCTGCTTTCGCCCCGCCTGTGAAATTGGTCTTACTCTCGATGGTCGTCGTTCCCTTGGCGCCCTCCGGCAGATTGATGACCGTCGCCGCCGCACCCACCGCGTCGGCGAACGCCATCACCGCGCCGCCATGGATCGTATGGCCGAGTGTGCACAGGTCCTCGCGCACCAGCATCGTGGCAACGACGCGTTCCAGGTCGGCGTCGGTAAAGGTCACGCCCATCGAGACCGAAAACGGCATCGCGAGGCTGTGAATCTTGTCGAGTGGCGTCATGCTGGCATCGTCTCCCTGCAACCTGTCTCGCCTATCGTCGTGCGGGCTTGATGAAATTTCACGACACAACACCCTGCCGTGACAAGCTCTTTGTTAACAGGCATATCGACGTCATGCGCCACTTCCCGCCACGCCGGATCGTCTGCCTTACGGAAGAGACCGTGGAGACGCTGTACCTGCTCGGCGAACAGGATCGCATCGTCGGCGTCTCCGGCTATGCGGTGCGGCCCCCGCAGGTCCGGCGCGAAAAGCCGCGGGTGTCCGCGTTCATCTCGGCCGACCTGCCGAAGATCCTCGCACTCGATCCTGACTTGGTGCTGTGCTTCTCCGATCTGCAGGCTGAAATCGCCGCAGACCTGACGCGCGCTGGCATCGCCGTTCATGTATTCAACCAGCGCGACATCGCCGGCATTCTGGCGATGATCCGAACGCTCGGTGCCATGGTCGGCGCAGCTGAGCGCGCAAATCAGCTTGCAACGCAGTTTGAGCTGCGACTTTCCAGCGTCAATGATGCAGCAAACTTGCGGCAGAACAAGCCGCGCGTCTATTTCGAGGAATGGGATGATCCGCTGATTACCGGGATCGGCTGGGTGTCCGAACTGATCGAGATCGCCGGCGGCGAAGACGCTTTTCCGCAGCTTCGACATCAGAAGGCAGCGAAGGATCGCATCGTCATGCCTGCCGACGTGATTGCCGCGGCCCCCGATGTGATCCTCGCCTCGTGGTGCGGCAAGAAAGTCGTGCCCGATAAAATCCGGCAGCGACCGGGCTGGAACGCGATTCCTGCCGTGCGCGACAATCGCATCTATGAGATCAAATCGCCGCTGATCCTGCAGCCAGGACCAGCAGCATTGACGGACGGACTCGACGCGATCGTCGCGGCGCTGTGGCCGTAACCGGCACGAGCACCGACGCCGTCATCTGAGATGCTCGCCCCTTACCCCTTCGGGTACTGCAGAAAGTAGGCATCTGTCAGCGCATCTTCGAGCAGCCGGCCTTCCGAATATGCTTGCAAGGATGCAGGCCGTTCGACGCCGGGCAACAACCGCGGACACGGCTCCGGCGCACCGATCACCGTCCTCACCGGAATGCGCTCGGCATAGATCGGCAGTTCGTAATCCTCGTCATCGTCAGCCACGCCCTTGGCGCGAATTTTTGCCGACGCCTCCTCGATCTCCATGGCGATGAAGGACGTCGCCTTCATCTCTTGTGCCGTGGTCTCGCGCAGACCGGCGGTGCGATCCGGAAAGAAACGGTCGACCATCGCGATGCCAGCCTGCTCCTTCTCGTCGGGATCGGTGACGAGATAAGCGTTTCCGAATGCCATCACCGCACGGTAGTCCGCTGAATGATTGAAGCCGCAACGTGCCAGCACGAGGCTGTCGAGAAAGGCCACCGTGAGACAGACGCGTTGCTGCGCGGTCTGGTTCTTCAGCATGCGGCTCGCGCTACTGCCGTGCCAGTACAGTTTCGTGCCTTCGCGCCAGAAGAAGGTCGGCGTGCAATAGGGCTGCCCGTCGATCACGTAGGACACATGGCACATCATCGATGCGTCCAGAATTTTATGCACGGTCTCGTGGTCATAGAAGCCGCGGTCATGGCGTCGCTTCACGCGATTGCGCGCCGTGAGCGGATATGACGCGATGTCTGCGTTCGTCGGTTCATCGGTCTTCAGTTCGGCTGTGGTCACGGCAATTCCCCGTCAATTGGAAGTGTTCGAATGTGTTGTACCGCCACATTTGGTCTGCGATAGTGCCAATTCCATGCGAAAAATTCCGACCAATTTGGCGAAGCCAATTCCGAAACCCGAGCTGCCGCTCGATCTCACGGGCGCACATATCACCGAAGGATCGTCCTCGCAGGATCGGCTCTATCAGGCGCTGTGCCATGCCATCACCGGCGGCGTCGCCAAGCCCGGCGAAGCTTTGCCGCCGTCCCGTATTCTCGCCAAGCAAACCGGCATTCAGCGCAACGCCGTCACCAATGCCTATGAGCGGCTGATCGCCGATGGCTTTGCCATTGCACGCGTCGGCTCCGGCACTTTCGTCGCCGCGCGTATCCCGACGCGGAGCAGCAGCAAGCCGACAAAGACCATCGCCATCGACGCACCGCAGCGGGGCACGCTCGCGCTCGGCTGCACGCATATCGACGAACAGGCGCTGCGCCGTTTTCGCGCTTTCGCCGGCCGCCGCCTGCGCGCTTTCGGCGCCGAGCATCTGCACTACGGCGATCCCCGCGGCAGTCATGAACTACGCACCGCCATCGCCAATCATCTTCTGTCGGCGCGTGGGCTACGCTGCGATCCCGATCAGATCATGCTGACATCGGGCACACAGCACGGGCTGCGCATCGTGCTGTCAGCCATTCTCAAGCCAGGCGAACAGATCTGGTGCGAGGACCCCGGTTACCCCGCCGCACGAAAATCGATCGAACATTGCGGCGCCCGGCCGGTGTCGGTGCCGGTCGATGACTTCGGCCTGATCGTCGCCAGGGGCCGTGCCACGGCGCCATCTGCGCGCGCGGCCTATGTCACGCCCTCGCATCAATTTCCACTCGGCGTGCAAATGGCGATGCCGCGGCGTCTTGAATTGCTCGACTGGGCGAAGGACGCCGGCGCATGGATATTCGAAGACGATTACGACAGCGAGTTTCGCTATGACGGCGCGCCGTTGCTGTCGCTCGCCGGCATCGATCACCTGCAACGCGTGATCTATATGGGCACGTTTGCCAAGACTCTGTTTCCCGGTCTGCGCATCGGCTACTGCGCCCTGCCCGAACGCCTGATTGGCCCGGTCACGACGGCGCGCGCGGCGATGGACCGCTTTCCCGGCACATTGATGGAAGGCGCCGTCGCCGACATGTTGAACTCCGGCGCCTTCGCGGCCAACCTGCGCAAGATGCGGAACATCTATCGCGAGGCGCGCGACGCTCTGGCGACGACGTTGACGGATGCGTCGGACGGGCAACTGACCGTGCCGGTGCCGTCACAGGGCCTGCATCTGGTGGCGAAGTTCGCGCCCGCGACGTCGCTTGAGATCGCCGCAAAGGCCAAGGCTGCAGCCGGCGTCGAGGGCTGGTTGCTGGCTGACACCTATCTGCGCGCTCGCCCTGCGCCGGGCTTCGTGCTCGGCTTCGCCGGCCATCCCATTCGTCAACTTGTCGCATCGGCGGAAAAACTGGCGAAAGCCTCAGCGGCGAGTTTGCGCGCCCACCGCAAGCCTGCAGCAAAGACGCGTGGAACCCGCGTGGGGGGCTAAAACTTGAGGCTGGCTGGCACTCAATGCCGGCAACCGCTGCGCTTCTAGAATCGGATGCGCATCCCTACAATCCAGGCAGACAAAATGCCCAGCAGGCAGATCTGCCCCCAACGGAGACCTCATGTCCGGCAATCGCAACGTGCTCTACCTGATCATCGGCGCGCTGATCGTCGGCATCGGCGTGCTCGGCTACAATCTCTACCAGACCAAGAAAGAACCCAGCGGGCTGCAGATCAATGTCGGCCCCGACGGCCTCAAGATCCAGAACAAGTAATAAAGGTCGCACAATGCGCTCGGCAATTTGGCTATCAGGAATTCTGGCTTCGCTTGCGTTAGCGACGCCGGCGCTTGCGATCGATCAGGTCAACCGCGAACAGGACATTGTTGATGTCCGCCTCGGCCAGCGCATTCTGGTCGATGACGGCTCTTGCCCCACCGGCCAGATCAAGGAAGTGTCCGGCACGACGCTGACCACGTCCGGTGTGACGCGTGTTCGCAAATGCGTTCCCCGCGCGGGCACCAAGACGCGCTAGTCCAAGACATGCTCATCAATGTCGCAGCGGCTCGCTTGGCGGCACCGGTGAACCGGTCTGGCCCACACTCGCACCGCCATCGATCGCTAGCGTAATCCCTGTGATCCAGCGGGCCTCGTCGCTGGCAAGAAACAGAACACCATAGCCGATATCCCAGCCGGTCCCTTCGGTGCCCAGCAGTGTGCCCGCTGCGCGCGCCTTGCGCATCTCATCACTCATGCCACGCGACGCCACCATCGGCGTATAGACCGTGCCGGGAGCGATGCAGTTGACGCGAATGCCGTCGCGGCCGTGATGTGCCGCCATCGCTCTGGTGAGGCCGATCACCGCCGATTTCGACGTTGGATACAACAAGCTCGGATGGCCACCACGCAGGCCGGCGATCGACGTCAGGTTGATGATCGAGCCGCCGCCGGATTTCATCATTTCCGGAATCGCATACTTCGCCATCAGCATCATTGAGGCAACGTTGATACGCATGGCGCCGTCCCAGGCGCGGTCGTCGACCTCGATGGCGTCGCCGCGCGGCCCGGTGAGGCCAACATTGTTGACGAGGATATCAAGACGGCCAAAGCCTTCGACGGTGCGTTCGACGATCGCCTCGCATGACGCGCGATCACTGACATCGCCGTCATAGATCTGCGTGATGCCGCCCTCCACAGCGATCAATCGCGCGGTTTCTTCGGCAGCGTCTACGTCGGTGTCGACCAACGCGACGCGCGCGCCATGCCGCGCCAACAACACCGCTGCGGCACGTCCGTTGCCAATGCCATCGCCGCGGGAACCCGCACCGGTGATAATGGCGACCTTGCCTTTCAATCGATCGTCACGCTGGGGCTGCGCCATATCCATCAGAACATGCCGTTGGTGTTAGCGGATTTTTCCGGGATCGGCTGAACGGCATCCCAATGTTCGACGATCTTGCCGTTCTCAAGCTTGAAGATGTCGATGATCGCGTTACCGCGCGTGCCCTTTTCGCGCACGGCATGCACATGCAGGATCACATAGTCGCCGTCGGCGAAGGCCTGCTTGATCTCGCTATGCGAGTCCGGGAATTTCTCCCGCAGGAAACCGATAAAGCCTTTGAAGCCCTCGACACCATCAGCCGCGTTGGGATTGTGCTGAACATAACGCGGACCGAAATATTTGGATGCCGCCTCGAAGTCCTTTTGGTTGAGGCCCTTCTCATAGAATTCAACGACGGCTTTCTTGTTGGCTTCCTGGGTGCTGGCATCTGCAGCTAACGCCGCGCCGGTCAGAAATATCGAGACACACGTCAAGCCGATCGAAACAAATCGCATAAAAAATCCCTCGGTTCCCACCAATTCAATTAGTAGCGAATCCACCCACCTAACGGTGGTGTAGCAAAACGCTATCATCGGCAGTAACGGGATGACGAGAGGGAAAGACAGAAATCCGCTATCATTTTGGCGCGACGACGCGGCGCAAAAAGATCACGCGAACTAACTGAGTGGTTCAATCCAGCGGCGCCGGATCATACATGCATTGCAGGGTCGGCTTCGCGATCTGCGTGAAGGTCGCGCTGATCATCGACTGCTTGGATGCCGGGATCCAGTCCTTCTCGATGGTAGGCACGCCGCGCTCGCTAATGCCCCGCAGCAGTGCCTCGCGCAAATCGACGTCTTCCACCGTTGCTACAGCATGGTCATGCAGGCAGCCGCACACTTCTTCTGGATGCGCCCATCGCCCGACCATATGCGGCGAGCACAGGCGGACGAATTCGCCGCGCTGGTCCGGCAATTTCCGCCACGACCAGATCTGCGCCTGCGCTGCACTTCCCGTGATGGAACTTGCAAGGGTGGCAGCGACAACAATGGCGGTCAGAACACGTGGTCGGGTCATTTCAAAACTTTTCTTGTTGTTTCTCGGTTGTCTACCCGCGATCGAAATCAGCGTACGTAGGCCACAACCATCGGCGCAGCAGCACTGATCGCGGGCGAACCGGTAAAGGCGAACGTACCGATACCGGGTAGGTTACCATCGGTGGAACCGGCCATCGACGGGCCGGCCAGGATGAAGGCGAAAGCGAGGATGAAGCTGATGGTGCGCATCTGACGTCTCCAGTTCGGCAGCGCTTCCCGCCGCGTCGTTGGCAAATGGATAACCAATGGCGGTTTCGGCACGTCTGCGACCCAAGAGGAAAATGGTTTCGTCTGCCTGCTCAATTGTTTCGTCGCGCCCATCCGACGACACAATCCGGGCGGTTACTATGCGAACGGCTCGAAAAGAACGCCTTGGAAAGGATGTCTCGAAAGTTCGTCTGGCTGTCGCACGCCCTTAACAAAACTGAACCTAAACGCGGCTAAAGCGACTTCAGGAGAGCGTATGCAACCTTTTCAGGCGACTGCGCGTTTCTGTTCACTTGGAAGAGAAGGAATGCAGTCGTGGGAACTGGCAACAACGACGTTGGCAAGGATACCCCGATCAGCGCCCCCGGACGGCCACTGATCTCCACGGTACACGCGCGCGCCAAATGCCAAGGCGCCATGTCGCAGCAGGGCTACGGCTCGCACGGCAACGAGTGCTATCCGCAGCAGCTAGTCCAGCTCGTGGGCTATCGTGACCCGCAGCCGCAGCAGTCATGGGACCGCTTGCGCACGAAACGCGTCGTCACCCACTCCGCTGAATAGCGAAGCACGGCTAAGTTCTAGCGGCCGATAGATCGCTTATTTGATGAAGTCGCCGCATTTCTGGACGGCAACGTCTGACTGCCCCCAGGGCATGATCGGAACTGATGACGTCGAGTTCTTCGGCGAACCCTCGATGATCCGGTCCGAATAGACCATGTAAACCAGCACGTTTCGCTTGGCGTCGCAGCCCCGGACGATTTGCATTTTCTTGAAAAAAAGACTGCGGCGCTGCCGGAACATGTCCTCGCCCTGATCGCTCTTGGCCTTGAACGTGATGGGACCGATCTGCCGGCACGCGAGCGAGATGTCCGAAACTTCTTCGGCCAGACCGAGCCAGCCCTTGAAGCCGCCCTTTTCAGGCACCGTGAAGTGGCAGGCGACGCCGTCGACTTCGGGGTCGTCGACGCCATAGGTCGCCAGCTTGTCGTTCGGGCTGAGCCATTTGAACACGGTCGAGCGCCGGAAGATCAGATCCGGTTCATCCGCAGCCTGCGCCGGGACAATTGCCAACGCCGCGAATGCCGAAAGCGCCAGGACGCCGCGCCGCAACATCTTGGTGAGCCCGCCAGATCCATTAAACGTCATGCAACTCTCCGTGACCGATCCAGAATATGTAGGCATTCCAACCGGATTCGGAAGCCAGGATGCCCCTCTGTTAATTCAATGTGAGGCTTTTTTGCTAGGCTGATCCCGACTCAGCGGTAGCCAGATCACTCATGCTGGTGAACCCATCTCGCGCCTGCGAGACTAATGTTTTCAGATGGATTCGAGGATATTGGACGTGGGTGCATTTCAATTGTCGCGTGAACCGGGAGACAACTGCCGTTTTCTGAGCGGCACGATTTTTTCCGGCAGCTTCCTGCGGATCGCGCTGGTCGCCGTGGCCGGCATGACCGTGGCGGCGCCTGCGGACGCCGCGGTGTTCTGGACCGACGAAAACCCGATGATCATGCGGGAGATCGAACCGCCGGCGCCGCAACCGCAGCAGCGCCAGAAGAAGCTGAAGCGCCTTGGCGCCAGACTTGAGAAACAGGTCAAGGAACACACCAAGCCGGTCGGCCCACTGGTGATCGCCATCTCGATCGAGCGACAGTCCTTGCGGGTGTTCGACGCCAACGGCCTGTTCGCGGAAACGCCGATCTCGACCGGCATGCGCGGCCATTCGACGCCCATGGGCGTGTTCAGCATCATCCAGAAGAACAAATGGCACCGCTCCAACATCTATAGCGGCGCGCCGATGCCTTACATGCAGCGTATCACCTGGTCGGGCATTGCTTTGCATGCCGGCGCGCTGCCAGGCTATCCGGCGTCCCACGGCTGCATCCGCATGCCGATGGCCTTTGCGACCAAAATCTGGGGCTGGACCCGCATGGGTGCCCGCGTGATCATCGCGCCCGGCGAAATCTCGCCTGCGGAAATTTCGCATCCCCTGCTCGCCGCTCAGAAGCCTGAGCTGGTTCCGGTCGCGGCAGCGGCGCCTCAAGACGTCCAGGCGTCGCCCAAGGCTGATAAGGCATCGGCAGATGCGAAGCCCCAAGACCTCGGTCTGAGGCCATCCGCCGCCGACCGCACCAAGACTCAGGACAAGACCCAGACCGCCGATGCCAGCAATGCGATGACAAAACCGGCGCCAGCAACTGTGATGTCGGACGCCACATCTGCAAAGGTCGAAACCGCCGTCAAAGCCGCCGAACCCGAGATCATGACGCGCCGCGATCTTGACGCCGCCATTGCCAAAGTCGTCGAACTGCCGACCCCCGAGGTCAAATCTGAAGAGACCGTCGCGGAAGCGCCAGCCAAGCTTGAACCTGCCAAGACGGAAGCACCGAAGGCGGAAATCGCGAAAGATAACGTCACGCCGGTCGCCGCCAGCGTACCCGACGTCAAGAAGGACGAAACGCGCCCCGCCGATTCAGCCAAGGCCGAGATGCCTGCCGCCGATGCGACGCCAAAGCGGTCCGGCCAGATTGCCGTGCTGGTCAGCGGCAAGGACGGCAAGCTCTATGTGCGGCAGAATTTCGCGCCGCTGTTCGAGACGCCGATCGCGATCAAGCCCAGCGATCGCCCGCTCGGCACTCACATCTTTACCGCCCGCATCGACAAGGATGATGCCAAGGCATTTCACTGGACCGCAGTCTCGCTGCCTGCCGTGCCGCATCGCGCCGACGAGGATGACAATGTTTCGCGACGCCGCAAATCCACTGGCGCGGTTGAAGTGAAAACCCGGCCGCTGCCGAACAGCGCCGCCGAAGCGCTCGACCGCCTGACGATCCCTGCGGACGCCATGGCACAGATTACCGAAGCGCTCGCGAGTGGCGGCTCCATCGTGGTGTCCGATCAGGGCATTGCCGCCGGCGGCGAGACCGGCCAGGGCACCGAATTCGTGGTGCCGCTGCGCTAGCCTCGTTCACTCCGGCCCTGTAACAGCTTGTTGAGTGCGTCATCTCGGAGATGACGCTACTCTGCTCGCGACACAGGCTGGGCTACGACGAATGGCGATGATCAATCGCAGGCAGATACTGACAACGGTATTGGGCGCGGCAAGTGCTGTGGCGGTCGCGCGTCACGCCTCGGCGCAAGGCGCCGTGAGCCGCATGACCGCCTATGGCTTCGCGTTTCCCGGCCTCAAGGGTGGCGACATCAAACTTGCCGACTATGCAGGCCGCCCGATCATGGTGGTCAATACCGCCTCGCAATGCGGCTTCACCCCGCAATATGCCGGGCTTCAGACACTGTGGACCGAGTTCCGCGAGCGCGGCTTGATGATTGTCGGCGTACCGTCCAATGACTTCGGCGGACAGGAGCCGGGCAGCGCCAAGGAGATCGCCGACATTGCCGAGGGACATTTCGGCATCGGTTTCCCGATGGCCGCCAAGACCGTCGTGAAGGGACCGAACGCGCACCCCTTCTACAAATGGGCGGCAGAGGCACGGCCGCGCGACCTGCCGCGGTGGAACTTCCACAAATATCTGGTCGGCCGCGATGGCTATCTCACCGACTCCTTCGCCTCCGAATTCGAACCGACCGATACACGCATCAAGACCGCCGTCGGACGTGCCCTGACCGCGGCTTGAGCGGTTCAATATCGATCCAGCCACTGACTGGGGATAAGGGCCGTTGCCATAGCGGTACCGCCTGAAATCGCGCTAGAATTGCGGCCACGACCATCTGGATCAGCCCGACCACCTCGCTGACGACGCTGGTCGCAGGTCAAGGGGGACGTGATGCGCAGTGCGGCAGGTCTGATTTTTGCGAGCGCTATTTCATTGTGGGCAGCAGGCGCACAGGCGCAGGCACCCAAAGCCGGTGTTGCTGCCCCCGCCCCCGCGGCAACGCCTGCGCCGCCACCGGCGCCCGCGGCTGCACCTGCCCCCGCCAAATCGACCTGCGCCAATCCCGATGCGCTCGGCGTCAGCCGTGTG
Organism: Tardiphaga robiniae; assembly: GCF_013359755.1. GTDB lineage: Bacteria > Pseudomonadota > Alphaproteobacteria > Rhizobiales > Xanthobacteraceae > Tardiphaga > Tardiphaga robiniae. The sequence goes on from NZ_JABMCJ010000071.1 coordinate 39,600, forward strand.
GTCGAGATCGACACGACGGGTGGTCCGGGCTTCGGCTTCGAACATTTCAAGCAGCTCGACTTCCTGCGCGACAAGGAAGTGGTGCTGACCTTCGACGATGGTCCATGGCAGACTACGACGCCGACTGTGTTGAAGACGCTCGCCGACGAATGCGTCAAGGCGGTGTTCTTCCCGATCGGCAAGCACGCCACCTATTATCCGGAGGTGCTCAAGCAGGTCGCTGCGGCCGGCCATACCATCGGCGGACACACCTGGGCTCATATCGCGCTGACCAACAAGAAACTGACCCAGCAGCAGCGCATTGATGAAATCGAGAAAGGCTTCAGCGCGGTAAAGTGGGCACTCGGCTCAGCCCCCGCACCGTTCTTCCGCGCTCCGGCGCTGCAGCACCCGCCGGAAATCGTCACCTATCTCGGCACGCGCAACATGGCGATCTTCTCCTGTGACATCGACTCGTTCGACTTCAAGACGCGCAAGTCCGAACAGGTCATCACCAATGTGATGACCAAGCTCGACAAGCTCGGTAAGGGTATCATCCTGATGCACGACTTCCAGAAGCACACCGCCGAAGCGCTGCCGACCCTGCTGCGCAAGCTCAAGGCCGGTGGCTACAAGGTCGTGCATATGCGGGCCAAGGCGCCCGTACAGACCATCGCGTCCTATGATGAAGCGATCGTCAAGGACGCCAAGCTGCCGACGGTCAGCAGCCGTCCTGTGAACAGCGTCGTCCAGACGATCTCGGAATAATGAGGACTCGTCGACGCCCCTGATGCCCGCATTTCGTTTCAACGGCTACGTCATCGTCTCGGCGGACGGCATGCTCGCCGATGCCAGTGGCGTGATGCCCGATACCCTCAAATTTCCCGGCGACCTCGCCTTTTTCACCGCAGGTCTCGACCGTGCCGACCTGATCGTGCACGGCAGGCATTCGTTCGAGGATCAGCCGAACTCACCGAAACGCAAGCGCATCATCGTCAGCCGCAGCATCGCTGCCATAGGCCCCGATCCCGAAAACAACAAAGCCACGCTGTGGAATCCGGCCGGCGCATCTTTCGAAGACGCTTGCGCGCATGCGGGCGTTCATGCCGGCACCGTCGCCGTCATCGGCGGCCCCAGCGTATTCGAGATGTTCTTTGATCGCATCGACGTGTTTTGGCTGTCGCAGGCGCCGCATGTCCGCCTGCCCGGCGGCGAGGGATGCTTCCCCGGCGTCCCCGAACGATCACCGCAGGACATTCTCTCCAGTCACGGCCTGCAAGCGAGCGAGGTCCAGATCCTCGACTCCGCGCATGAAGTCACAGTAACGGCCTGGCGGCGGGTGTCCTGAGCGAGGACTATACTTCGTTGTAGCCGCCCGGCAGCCGCGCGCTGCGGCCGATACCGGCGATCATGAAGAGGCCGCCGATCAGCGACAGGTTCTTCAGCGCGTGGATCATCTGGTTCTTGGCCTCAGGGCCGGTCAGGTTCCAGAAGTCGTGGAAGTAGAACGTTGCGGCCATCACGAACAGCACCAGCACCAGGGCGAAGAAGCGCGCGCCCAGATTCAGCGCGACGAGGATACCGCCGACCAGTTCCAGTGTCGCAACGGCGATTGCAAGAATCTGCTTCAATTCCATGCCCGCCAGCCCTTCGAGCTGTGTCGCATAGGGCGTCACGACCGCAGGGATCGTCGGGATAACCTTGTTCGCGATCGCATCTGCTGTTGCGCTGAGGTCGAGAAACTTGGATGCGCCGGACGCAATGAAGATCACGGCAAAGAGAATGCGCCCGAAAGTAATAAACGCTGGCATTGGTCGGCCTCGCTGGACTGCAATGAATACTTGTCGAAATACGTGACGAGTATGATCATTCCATCACATTTTTCAAACGAACAAATGGATGACCTCGTTGGCGTCATCCATTTGTCGCGATGCTTCTCAGATTGGCTAACTATCCAAAAGCGCAATGGCCGGGAAGCATCCAGCCAGCGCGAGGCTGACTGAACGCGCTAGCCGAACAGGCTCGCCTGCGGACGCCCAGCCCGCTCCTGCGCCTCGACAGCCGCAACCGCCGTCATGTTGAGGATACCACGCGCTGTCACCCCCGGCGTCAGGATATGCGCCGGACGGGCCGGGCCGATCAAGATCGGGCCGACCGGGAGCGCATCCGCCAGCGTCTTGATCATCTGATAGGCGACATTGGCGGCATCGAGCGTCGGCATGATGAGGACATTCGCCGAGCCTTCGAGTTTCGAATGCGGCAGCACGATCTTGCGGGCTGCTTCCGACAGCGCGGTGTCGCCCTGCATTTCGCCATCGGACTCGATTTCCGGATGCTTCTCACGCAGCAATGCTGCGGCGCGGCGCATCTTGCGCGAAGAGTCCGTATCGTAGCTGCCAAAGTCAGAATGCGACACGAAAGCGATCTTCGGCTTCATGGCGAAGCGCTGCACGTGGTTGGCAGCGAGCGCCGCGATTTCCGCGAGTTCTTCCGCGCTCGGATTCGGACGCACCTGCGTATCAGCGATGAAGTGCGCACCCTTGCTGGTGATCATCAGCGACAGCGCTGCAAAATCGCTGACGCCCGGCAGGAAGCCGATGATCTCGCGCACATGGCGCAGATGGCTCATGTAGCGGCCTTCGACGCCGCAGATCATTGCATCCGCCTCGCCGCGGATCACGGCGAGCGCGGCGATCACCGTCGCATTGGTGCGGACGACCGTGCGCGCCGCATCCGGCGTCACGCCGCGACGGCCAGCCACGTCGATATAGGACTGCACGTAAGAGCGATAACGCGGATCGTCCTCGGGATTGATCAGGTCGAAATCCTGTCCGGCCTGGATCGCCAGACCGAACCGCTTGATGCGGGCTTCAACGACCGACGGACGGCCAACGAGAATCGGACGCGCCAGCTTCTCTTCCAGCACCACCTGCACGGCGCGCAGCACGCGCTCGTCTTCGCCTTCGGCATAGATCACGCGCACCGGCTGGGTCTTTGCCTTCGCGAAGACCGGCTTCATCACCAAACCGGAGCGGAATGCGAAACGCTCGAGACCTGCGGTGTATTCCTCGAAATTGGCGATCGGGCGCGAGGCCACGCCGGATTCCATCGCCGCCTTGGCGACGGCCGGCGCGATGCGCAGGATCAGGCGTGGATCGAACGGGCTCGGGATCAGCGACCCCGGACCGAAGCCCTGGGTCTCGTTGTCGAAGCCGGCGGTCACAGCATCCGACGGCGGGTCTTGCGCAAGCTGCGCGATGGCATCGACGGCAGCGATCTTCATTGCCTCATTGATCGCCGTCGCACCACAATCGAGTGCACCGCGGAAGATAAACGGGAAACAAAGGACGTTATTGACCTGGTTCGGAAAGTCCGACCGGCCGGTGCAGATCATCGCGTCCGGGCGTGCCTTGCGCGCTTCGTCCGGCATGATCTCCGGCGTCGGATTGGCCAGCGCCATCACCAGCGGCTTGTCGGCCATCGCCTTGACCATCTCGGGCTTCAGCACGCCCGGAGCGGAGACGCCCAAGAAAATATCGGCGCCGGCGATGACATCGCCCAGCACGCGCGCATCGGTCTTCTGCGCATAGACCGCTTTCCAGCGATCCATCAGGGTGTTGCGGCCCTCATGCACGACACCGTCGATATCGCAGACCCAGATGTTCTTCTTCTGCGCGCCCAGCGACACCAGAAGATTGAGACAGGCGATCGCCGCAGCGCCAGCACCCGAGCAGACGATCTTGACGTTCTTTATGTTCTTGCCGTTGAGCAGCAGCGCATTCTTGATCGCGGCGCCGACGATGATGGCGGTGCCATGCTGATCGTCGTGAAACACCGGGATCTTCATCCGCTCTTTAAGCTGCGCCTCGATCTCGAAACATTCCGGACCCTTGATGTCCTCAAGGTTGATGCCACCGAAGGTCGGCTCCAGTGCCGAGACGACCTCGACCACGCGCTCGATGGTGTCGGCGGCGATCTCGATGTCGAACACGTCGATGCCGGCGAACTTCTTGAACAGGACCGCCTTGCCTTCCATTACCGGCTTCGACGCCAGCGGACCGATATTGCCGAGACCGAGGACGGCCGTGCCGTTGGAGACGACGGCCACGAGATTGGCGCGCGAGGTCAGCGAAGCGGCTTCGTTGGGGTCGGCTGCGATCGCGAGACACGGCGCGGCTACGCCCGGCGAATAGGCCAGTGCCAGATCGCGCTGGTTGGCAAGCGGCTTGGTGGCCTGGATTTCCAGCTTACCCGGCCTGGGAAGGCGATGATAGGCAAGCGCCGCGCGCGAGAGATCGTCAGAAGATGAAGAAGACATGCGTGCTCCCGCGCGTCATAAAACAAAAGTTAGGTAGAAGGGCGTTTCTTCTTGTTGGTTTGCCGGACTACTTGTCCTGCAGATTGAGACGGATATGCGCTTCACGCAACTGCTTCGGCGAAGCCTCTGACGGCGCGCCCATCAACAAATCTTCAGCACGCTGGTTCATCGGGAAGAGCGAGATCTCGCGCAGGTTGTTCGTACCGCAGAGCAGCATCACGATACGATCGACGCCTGCCGCCATGCCGCCATGGGGCGGTGCGCCGTACTGGAAGGCGCGATACATGCCGCCGAAGCGCTCGACCACCGTCTCCTCGCCATAACCGGCGATCTCGAACGCCTTCACCATTGCTTCCGGCTTGTGATTACGGATGCCGCCCGACGCGATCTCGTAGCCGTTGCAGGTGATGTCGTATTGGAAAGCCTTGATGGTCAGCGGATCCTGACCTGTCAGCGCATCCATGCCACCCTGCGGCATCGAGAACGGGTTGTGCGAGAAGTCGACCTTCTTGTCGTCCTCGTTGTACTCGTACATCGGGAAATCGACGATCCAGGCCAGCGCGAAGCGCTCCTTATCGATCAGGTTGAGCTCTTCGCCGACCTTGGTGCGTGCGAGACCGGCGAACTTGTAGAATTTCTCGGGATCGCCCGCGACGAAGAACGCGGCATCGCCGGCCTTCAGGCCGAGCTGCTGACGGATCGCTTCGGTACGCTCCGGTCCGATGTTGTTGGCCAAGGGACCAGCGCCCTCACCGCCCTCGCGCCACATGATGTAACCGAGGCCCGGCTGGCCTTCGCCTTGCGCCCAGGAATTCATGCGGTCGCAGAATGCACGGCTGCCGCCACCGGGACCGGGGATCGCCCAGACCTGATTCTTGTCGTCTTCGAGCATGCGCGCGAACACCTTGAAGCCGGAGCCGCGGAAGTGCTCCGCCGTGTTCTGCATCTCGATCGGGTTGCGCAGGTCCGGCTTGTCGGTGCCGTATTTGCGGAGCGACTCTGCGTAGGGAATCTTCGGCCAGTCCTTGTTGACCGGCTTGCCCTTGGCGAACTCCTCGAACACGCCGGTGATCACGGGCTGCACCGCCGCGAACACGTCTTCCTGTTCGACGAAGCTCATTTCGAGATCGAGCTGGTAGAACTCGCCCGGCAGACGATCGGCGCGCGGATCCTCGTCGCGGAAACATGGCGCGATCTGGAAGTAGCGGTCGAAGCCCGACATCATCAGCAGCTGCTTGTACTGCTGCGGTGCCTGCGGCAGCGCGTAGAACTTGCCGGGATGGATGCGCGACGGCACCAGGAAGTCGCGCGCGCCTTCCGGCGACGACGCGGTGAGGATGGGCGTCTGGAATTCGAAGAAGCCCTGCTCCTTCATCCGCTTGCGCATCGAGTCGACGATGGCGCCGCGGGTCATGATGTTCTGATGCAGCTTCTCGCGACGCAGGTCGAGGAAGCGATATTTAAGCCGGATGTCTTCCGGATAGTCCTGATCGCCGAATACCGGCAGCGGCAATTCGGCTGCGGGGCCGAGCACCTCGATGGCATCGATATAGATCTCGACATCGCCGGTGGGCAGTTCGGCATTCTCGGTGCCGCCAGGACGACGACGCACCTTTCCGTCGATCTTCACGACCCATTCCGAACGCAGCGTCTCGGCGACCTTGAACGCCGGCGAGTCCGGATCGGCGACGCATTGCGTCAGGCCGTAATGGTCGCGCAGATCGATGAAGAGCACGCCGCCATGGTCGCGGATACGATGGCACCACCCCGACAGGCGAACGGTCTGGTCGATATGGCTGTCGCGGAGCGCGCCGCAGGTGTGAGACCGGTAGCGATGCATGGGTATCCTGGAAATACGTCAGAGGGCGGAATCGGGTTCGCGATCAAGCGCGAAGCGCAGGGTTTACCCGACCGCATCCGACGCGGCAACCAAAGCTCGGCGATCAGATCGCCCGAATTTGCGGGCCGCGACTGCATCACCGGAGGCCTCCGACCGATGAATTTCGGACTACCATTTCCAAATGCAATCGAGCGATCGGAAAACCTCCCGCAACGCGGGAACTACATGATTGCACACGCAATAACCAGCTACCTCGGGTCAAGCACCATCGGCACCCGGATACGTCGCGTCGGTATTTCAGCACCAGATTCAACTACTTAAAGCGGTATTTGTGTCAAAATTTACTGAACGTTGACGACCACCATTCACTGTCTTGCCGTGAACCCAGCCCGTTTTGAAGGCAGGTGATTCAACTGGAACTTGCTGCTTCTTGCCCTGCCGCAACCCAAGGCAGCCGCCATTTCGGCTGACCGGCGTCGCAGCCTTAGAACCGCCGAGGAATATGTTCGTGCTCGCCAGATATTCGATCAGTACCAAGCTGTTTGTCATTGTTGCTTTTCTTTTCGTCGTGATCGCGGGCATCGGCACCCTCGCCTTCATGCAGATGCGAGCCATCAACGCAGCGACCCAGGATATCCAGACGCAATGGCTCCCGAGCGTCCGCTGGATCGGTGAGATGCGCGTTCAGTCGGCGCGGTATCGCGCTGTGCTGCGCGACCACCTGATCGTGGCCGATGCCGACCGTCCGGATGTCGACAAGAACCTCGCCGCCCGCAAGTCTGACTTCGACAAGGCCGCGAAGGCCTACGCCCCGCTGGTATCGTCGCCAGCCGAACGCGAACTGGCCGATAAGCTTGACGCGGAATGGAAGGCCTTCATCGCCGCCGGCAACGACGTCCAGGCCCTCGCCAACAAGGGCGACGTGGCGGCAGCCAAAGAGATCAACGCCAAGAAGGTCGTTCCGACCGGCCGCGCCATGGACGGCACATTGGCCAAGCTCGTCGAGCTGAACGACAAGGGCGCCGAAGTGGCCGGCAGCAACGCGAACGCCACCTATGCCAACGCGATCTGGATGATGGTTATCATTCTCGGCGCCTCGGTCGTGCTCGGTCTCAGCGCTGCCATGTATCTGGTGCGCGACATCTCCGGCGGCATCGCCTCGATCCTGAAGCCAATGGGCCAGCTGACCGATGGTCAGTTGGAGGCCGTCATTCCGCATCAGGGCGAAAGCACCGAGATCGGCCGTATCGCCAGCGCGTTGCAGATCTTCAAGGACGCCCTCATCGCCAAGCGTGCTGCGGATCAGGCTGCCGGTGCCGAGGCCGCCATCAAGGCCGCCCGTGCAGAAACCATCACGAAGGCGACCAGCAACTTCGAGTCGATGATCAGCGAACTGGTGGGCTCCTTGTCATCGGCCTCGACCGAACTCGAAGCCTCTGCCACCACGCTGACCCGCACGTCGGATATCACCATGACGCTGTCGGGCTCGGCAGCGTCTGCATCGCATACGGTGTCGAGCAACGTTCAGTCGGTGGCCGCGGCAACGGAAGAAATCACCTCGTCGGTGAATGAAATCGGCCGCCAGGTTCATGAATCGAATCGTATCGCTTCGACCGCCGTGCTGCAGGCCGAGAAGACCAATGAAAGCATTACCAAACTCACGCAGGCCACTGCACGGATCGATGACGTCGTGAAGCTCATCACCGCCGTTGCCGAACAAACCAACCTGCTGGCGCTCAACGCCACCATCGAGGCGGCGCGCGCCGGTGACGCCGGCCGCGGCTTCGCAGTCGTCGCCGCCGAAGTGAAGGCGCTGGCGTCGCAGACCGCCAAGGCCACCGACGAAATCAGCATGCAGATCGCCGGCATGCAGGCGGCCAGTGCGGAGACGATCGAGACCATCAAGGAGATCGGCTCGACCATCACGCTGATTTCCGAAGTCTCGTCGGCTATCGCAGCGGCGGTCGAGGAACAGGGCGCAGCGACACAGGAAATCGCGCGCAATGTCCAGCAGTCGGCCCAGCTCAGCACCCAGGTCGCCAGCGAGGTCACCGAGGTCAATCGCGGCGCCAGCGAGACTGGCTCCGCATCGACCCAGGTGCTGGCCGCAGCGCAGTCGCTGTCGCTCGAAAGCAATCGCCTGAAGGATGAAGTCGACCGGTTCCTCGACACGGTTCGCGCCGCCTGAGACCGCTTTCAGCGGTTGCCTAACACGTCGTGGCCCCCCATCTTGGGGCCATGACAGTCCACTTCCCGTTCGACAACAGCTATGCCGCCCTGCCCGCGAATTTCTTCGCCCGCGTTGCACCAACGCCGGTGACAGCGCCGCGGCTGATCAAGCTGAACCGCGCACTGGCCGACCAACTCCGCATCGATCCTGACTGGCTGGCCAGTCCCGAAGGCGTCGAAGTCCTCGCCGGCAAGCGTGTACCCGATGGCGCCGATCCCCTCGCGATGGCCTATGCCGGACATCAGTTCGGACATTTCGTGGCGCAGCTCGGCGATGGCCGCGCGATCCTGCTTGGCGAGGTCATTGACCGCGACGGCGTGCGCCGCGACATCCAGCTCAAGGGCTCCGGTCCGACGCCTTTCTCGCGCCGCGGCGATGGCCGCGCTGCGCTTGGTCCGGTGATCCGGGAATACATCGTCAGCGAAGCCATGGCCGCCCTGGGCGTTCCCACAACGCGCTCCCTCGCCGCCGTCCTCACGGGCGAACGGGTTCAGCGTGAGACGATGCTGCCGGGCGCCGTGCTGACTCGCGTCGCCTCAAGCCATATTCGCGTCGGCACGTTTCAGTTTTTCGCCGCGCGCGAGGATATCGCCGGCGTCAAACAACTCGCCGATCATGTGATCAACAGGCACTATCCCGACGCAGCCGAAGCCGAACATCCCATTCGCGCCTTGCTCGATGCAGTGATCCGCCGTCAGGCCGAACTTGTCGCACGCTGGCTGCATGTCGGCTTCATCCATGGTGTGATGAACACCGACAACTGCTCGGTATCCGGCGAGACCATCGATTACGGCCCCTGCGCCTTCATGGACGCCTACGATCCCGCGACGGTGTACAGCTCGATCGACGAGATGGGCCGCTACGCCTATGCGAACCAGCCGCGCATCGCGCTGTGGAATCTGACGCGCTTCGCCGAGACGCTGCTGCCGCTGATCGACAGCGACGAGAAGACCGCCATCGAAATCGCGCAGGCCGCATTGGGCGAATTCTCCGATATTTTCGACACGGCCTATCAGGCCGGTCTCCGCCGAAAGCTCGGGCTGTTCACCAGCCAGCCGGACGATGCCGCATTGGCGCAGGATCTGCTGACCGCCATGACCGCCAATCAGGCCGATTTCACCCTGACCTTCCGCCGCCTCGGCGCCGCCGCGGTTGACGCAGACAGCGACGAAGCCGTCCGCGGACTGTTTATCGATCCGACGGCGTTTGACGCCTGGGCCGTGAACTGGCGGGCACGACTCGGCCGGGAGTCGCAGGACGCCGGTACCCGCCATCAGGCCATGCAGACGATCAATCCAGCCTTCATCCCCCGCAATCATCGCGTCGAGGCGGTGATCCAGGCGGCGCTGGCCGACGACTACGCGCCGTTCGAGAAATTGCTGGCCGTACTGGCGAAACCCTATGAAGATCAACCGGAGATGGCGGATTACGCCGAGCCGCCGGAGCCGGATCAGCGCGTACTGAAGACCTTCTGCGGCACCTAAACACCCTCATTCTATCGGAGCAGACCTCCAATCTGCCCGAAACACCTTGACTCAACAGGTTTTTCGGCCGAACGCCTTGGCAAAAGCGTTATGGACCGTCCATGGAACTGATCACGACCACTGCCCAGCTGACCGCCGCGTGCGAGCGACTTGCCAAGCACCCCGTCATTACGGTCGATACGGAATTCCTCCGCGAGACCACTTATTACCCGCTGCTCTGCGTGGTCCAGATGGCCAGCGCGGAAGACGCGGTGGTGATCGACACGCTTGCCGAGGGCATCGACCTCACGTCGTTCTTCGACCTGATGGCCAACGAGGCCGTGCTGAAGGTCTTCCATGCCGCGCGGCAGGATATCGAAATCATCGTGCACCGCGCCGGCGTCGTGCCGCATCCGATCTTCGATACTCAGGTCGCGGCCATGGTGCTCGGCTACGGCGACAGCATCGCCTATGACCAGCTCGTCGAACGCGTCACCGGCCACCGCCCCGACAAGACCCACCGCTTTACCGATTGGTCGCGCCGTCCGCTGACCGAAGAGCAGTTGCACTACGCCGTCTCTGACGTCACCCATCTGCGTGATGTCTTCGCCAAGCTCGATGCCGATCTGAAGAAGCGCGACCGCAGCGACTGGGTCAGCGAGGAAATGGAAATTCTCACCTCGCCAAAGACCTATGATTTCCATCCCGAGCGCGCCTGGGAACGGCTGAAGACCCGCGTCCGCAAGCCGAAAGAGCTCGCAGTGCTGATGGAAGTCGCTGCCTGGCGCGAACAGGAAGCACAGAGCCGCGATGTGCCGCGCTCGCGCGTGCTGAAGGACGATGCCGTCGGCGATATCGCGACCCATGCGCCGACGTCACTGGAGAAGCTTGCCAATCTGCGTTCGCTGCCGAAGGGCTTTGATCGCTCCAAGTGGGGCAGCGACATTGTTGCCGCCGTCCAGCGTGGCGTCGCCCGCGATCCCGCCACGTTGCCGAAGATCGAGAAGCCGCGCGGCAATTCCAATGGCGCGGCCACCGTCGAACTGCTGAAAGTGCTGCTACGCATGACGTCGGAACGTCACGCCGTCGCCAGCAAGGTCATCGCCACCGTCGACGATCTCGAGCAGATCGCCACCGACGACAATGCCGACGTCGGCGCCCTGCACGGCTGGCGGCGTGAGTTGTTCGGCGAGGCCGCCCTGGCGCTCAAGCATGGCCGCCTTGCATTGGCGATGGAAAAAGGCCGGGTGATCCGGGTGGATCGCGCGTAGGCTGCGTCGTCCAAGGTAGCGTTCTAATTGCCTGCCGCAAACAGCAGGACGGGGCGTACCAGACCTCGCCCTGCGAGACGCAATGACGATCGCTTTACGCCGCCGATCTGTTCTTGATGGCTCCGACGATTGCCGTCAGCACCGCACCCGCGACACCGCCTCCGGCCACCTGACCGATCAGCGAACCGATATCGGTGGTCGCCGATGCGTTTGAAAGCATAGGAATCAGCATTCCGAGAATTTGACCGCCAACGCCGCCACCTATTGCACCTGCGATCGTGTTGCCGATTGTACCAAGATCGACAGACTTCGATGCACCGCCGGCAACATTTCCGCCAATCGCGCCGCCAATCAGTTGAACGATAAGGTTGATCAGAAGGGCTGACATTTCGACTCTCCCGGTCCGGAAATCGTATGTACTTGCCGCGTGGACCAAAACGGCCGCACCAGAAAATAGTATACGCACGGAAACCGAGAGTCACGCCGCGCTGCAATCAGTAGTGTCATTCAGAATGAGCGACGGTGGCTATCGCCTGACGATCGTCCCGGACTTCCCCACTAATCGTGCCAGCTGCTTGAAGCGGCTGCCGACGCGGTCGGCGACGAGATCGACCATGCGATGCTCGAAGACGAGCATCATCTTGCGATCCTTGGTGGCGAAATGCGTGGCGGGCAGCACGCCCGGCCGCGCCGCCGAAATGAGATGCGCGACCCTGAATAACGCGCCGAGCAAACGGGCGCGTTCGACCTGTGCCGGCGAGACAAGCGCGCGGACCAGCTCCGGGGGCTCGTTCTCGGCGCCGAATCCTGCGTAGCGGTAGTACACACAGAGCGCGAGGAATGCGCGACCGTGATGATCGACCGAGCCGAAATTGCCGTTCGTGATCAGACTGAGCGTCTGCTCGCCGCGATGATCCGGATGGACGCGCCAGCCGATATCGGACAACAGACACGCCACCCGGCGTAGCCGACGATCCTCGTCGGTCTCTTTGAGCTTGGCGACACGGGCGAACCGATCACTCCAGTCGCTCAGCTCCTGCGCGTGGCGGGCCGAACGCGACAGCAACTCGTTCATGGTCTGCGCGGCGCCGACCAGACCATCTTGCATGCGCTGCGCTTGCGGCAGCATTTCGTACAGCAAGCCTTCACGGACGCCATAGGTCGAGAACACGATAGTCTTCGGCTTGGCGGTGCGAATGACATATTCAAGCACGAGCGCCGCGTAGACCAGCAGAGGCTGGCGCTGTTCGGCTATGGCTTCGATGTTGGCAAGAATGTTGGCTGTTGCGAGCCGGCGCAAGCGGCGCACGAAATCGAGCGCTTCGGTGGCCGGGATCGAATAGCCATGCATCACACGTAGCGGATAGCCGCTCTGGATGATGTGCAGCCGGGCAAGAGCACGCCAGGTGCCGCCGACCGCATAGAAATTGCGACCCACGCCCGCCTTGAGTTGCGCGACGTCAGCCAGCGCCAGTTTGACGATGCGTTCGGCCTTCTTCGGCGATTTTTGTGAGGCGTCCTGCAATGCGAGACTACCGAGCGGCAGCGTCACGCCCTGCCGGACCGCATTGCCTTTGACATCGATCAATTCGAGCGAACCGCCACCGAGATCGCCAACCAGGCCATCCGGCTTGTGCACGCCTGAAATTACGCCCAGCGCCGAGAGCTTCGCTTCGCGCGGCCCCGATATGATCTGGATCTCGCAGCCGCAGATTTTCTCGGCTGCTGCGATGAAGGCAGGTCCATTGCTCGCATCGCGCGCCGCAGCGGTCGCGATCGCGTAGACGCGACCGACCTTCATGACCCTGCACAGCGCACGGAAGCGCCGAAGCGCCGTCAGCGCCTTGTCGACGGCGTCCTTGGCTAGCAGTCCAGTGCTCTGCACTTCGCGGCCGAGACCGCACAGCGCCTTCTCATTGAAGAGCGTAACAAGGCTTCGCGTCAGCGACTCGTAGACAACGAGACGCACCGAGTTGGAGCCAATATCGATGACGGCGACGCTGGTCGCGCGTTGATTGGCACGCGCTACCACGTTGCTGGTTCCTTACGAGGATTGGTGACGCTCCGAACGGCGGGTGAGCCGGCGCGGGGATGATTTCTCAAGCGACTTTCCACGGCCAGACAGACTCGGATTCGTCATGAAGTAATTGTGCACATTGAAGGGTTCCTCGCCCTTCGCTGCCTTCATACGCGTTGACGACCCGTCCGGCAACAATTGCCAGCTCTGTTCCGTATCCTTGAGATTGGCCACCATGATCTGCTCGAGCACCTGGGTATGCACGGTGGGGTTCTGCAGCGGACACAGAACCTCGACGCGGCGATCCAGATTGCGCGGCATCATGTCAGCCGACGATATGTATATCGCCGCCTTCGGGCTCGGCAGGCCATTGCCCATACCGAAGCAATAGATTCGACCATGTTCAAGGAAGCGGCCGATGATCGACTTGACGCGAATGTTTTCGGACAGGCCGGGCACGCCCGGCCGCAGGCAGCAGATGCCACGCACGATCAGTTCAACGGATACACCGGCATTCGACGCCTCATAGAGCGCATCGATGATTTCCGGATCGACCAGCGAATTCATCTTGAGCCAGATCGCACCCGGCTTGCCGCTGCGGGCGAATGCCGCTTCGCCGCGGATGTGTTCGAGCATGCGCCCGCGCAAGGTCAGCGGCGATACGGCCATCTTCTCGATGTCGCTCGGCTCGGCATAACCGGTGATATAGTTGAACACGCGTGCGGCATCGCGACCGATGATCGGGTCGGATGTGAAATATGACAGATCGGTGTAGATGCGCGCGGTGACCGGATGATAGTTGCCGGTGCCGGTGTGCACATAGGTCGTGAGCGAGCCGCCCTCGCGGCGCACCACCAGCGACAGCTTGGCATGGGTCTTCAATTCCAGGAAGCCATAGACCACTTGGACACCGGCGCGTTCGAGATCGCGAGCCCAGCGGATATTGGCCTCTTCATCAAACCGCGCACGCAGTTCGACGAGAGCCGTTACCGACTTACCGGCCTCAGCGGCCTCCACCAGCGTGCGGACAATCGGCGAATTGTTGGAGGTGCGATACAGAGTCTGCTTGATCGCCACCACGTCCGGATCGCGCGCAGCCTGCTGCAGGAATTGCACGACAACGTCGAAGGATTCATAGGGATGATGGACAATCAGGTCCTTCTGACGGATAGCGGCAAAGATGTCGCCGCCATGATCGCGGACACGTTCCGGATGACGCGGCACATAAGGCACGAATTCGAGATCGGGCCGATCAAGCCGTGTGAGCTGCGAGACCTCGTTCATGGCGAGAATGCCGTCGACCAGCAGGATTTCGTCATCCGAGGTCGCCAGCGCGCGCTGCACGAAGGCACGGAGTTCGGCCGGCATGCTGGCTTCGATTTCGAGGCGGATCACCGACCCTCTGCGGCGACGCTTCAGCGCAGTCTCGAACAGCCGGACCAGATCCTCGGCCTCTTCTTCGACTTCAAGTTCACTGTCGCGGATGATGCGGAAGGCACCCTGCCCCTGAACGGTGTAGCCCGGGAATAGACGCGCGATGAACAGGCCAGTGGCCTGTTCCAGCGTGATAAGGCGGACCGCGCCGTCCTTGCCGGGGGTCGGCAGGCGGATGAAGCGATCGATCTTGCCGGGCATGCGGATCAGCGCGTTCATCGTCTTGCCGTCGGACACCCGCGACAGATGCAGCGCGATGGTGAAGCCCAGACTCGGAATGAACGGGAACGGATGCGCCGGATCAATCGCCAGCGGCGTCAGCAGCGGGAAAATGTTGTGGAGGAAGTGGTCCTCGATCCAGGTCCGGTCGGCCTTGCTGACCTCCTTGCCGTCGAGCAGCACGATTCCGACATCGGCCAGCATGCCGCGCTGGTCGCGCCAGATCGCCTGCTGGTCGCTGCCGAGCTTGGAGACCGCGCTGTTGATCAGCACCAGTTGCTCGGCCGGGGTCAGGCCGTCCGGGCTGCGCTCGCTGATTCCCTCACGGACCTGCGCCTTGATGCCGGCGACGCGGACCATGAAGAATTCATCAAGGTTGTTTGCGGAAATCGACAGGAAGCGAACGCGCTCCAGCGCCGGATGGCCCGGATTGACGGACTCCTCAAGGACGCGGCGATTGAAATGCAGCCAGGACAGCTCGCGATTGATGAAGCGCTCGGGACCCGACGCGACCACCTCTGCCGGCTTCGCTTCGCCCTTTTTCTCTTCAATAACAATCTCTTCTGCGGAGTCCATGAGACAGCAATCCATCTAGTTCAAGCAGCGCTATAGTGCCGGCAAATCACAGCGGACATTGCGTCAGTTGCATGACGCTTCGATGACATTGAGGAACCTGCCTGCCGCGCCGTCAAGGCACCGTTCGACGCGCCGCGTTTGACGTCCAAGGCTAAGTCAGGCGTCGCGCAGCAGTTCCGCAGCCAATGCACGGGTCACCGGCCGCCCAAGCCGGAGCGCCTCGCTATCCAGCAATTCCACCGTATGGCGGGCGGCGGCGAATGACCGCTCGATGCGGCTGGCCACATAGCTGACCACGCTCTCGTCGATGCTGAGCTGGCGGTCGGCGCAAAACTTCACGATCAGCGCCCGAAACAACCCGTCATCCGGTGGCAGCAGATTGACTACCGGGATCGCACGGAGCCGCGACCGCAGATCGCGCAACTCGACCTCCATGGCGGCCGGGGCGACCCGCGCCGTAATCAGCACATAGGCGTTGTCCTGACGTGCCAGATTAAGAAGGTGGAACAGCGCCCGCTCGTCGAAGGCACCGGCATTGAGATCCTCCACCACCAGTGCGTTGGTCACCAACTCAGCCGGAATCGTCGCAGCCGTCAGGCTGTGCGCCATGGTGGAGCGCGCGCCGGCCTCCTCGGCCCAGATCGCCGCCAGATGGCTCTTGCCGGACCCTTCCGGGCCGACAAGGAGCATGACCCGGTTCGGCCAGTCCGGCCAGCAGTCGATCAGTCCCAGCGCCTCGGCATTGGCCGGGCCCTCAAGGAAGTTGTCGCGGGACAGACTCTCCGCATGGGGCAGCGCGAACGCCAATTGACGGGGTTGGACGCGGGCGACCACGCAAATACTCCTGCCGGCTCCGCCGGCGAACGTCACGAATACCGGTTTACCGGGGCTCTTGACCGGGTTCGATGGTGCTCATGTGTCGCATCCACTCGACGAGATAGAAGGACACAGAGAGCAGCGTCAAGACGGTCACAAAGCCCATTAAAATCAAATCATAAGGCGAGGATTTGAAACCAAATCCGAGGGCAGCAAGAACCAAGGCTGCGAAGGCCACCTGCGCCACCGTATTGAGCTTCGATACCATTAGCGGCTTCATCGGGATCGGTTTGCCGAACAACCACGACACAATGACGGCGCCCACGATCATGATATCCCGCGACACCACGAGAATCACGATCCAACGCGGAACTGCCCCCCATATCCCCAGGGAGACATAGATCGAGACCAGCAGCGCCTTATCGGCCAAGGGGTCGAGCAGCGCACCGAGTTCGCTGGCCATGTTGAAACGCTTGGCGAGAAAGCCGTCCACGGCGTCGCTGACCCCCGCAATCACGAAGATTGCAAAGGCGATTTCCATCTGGTTCGAGGCAATCGCCCAGACGATCACGGGCACCAGCAGGATGCGCCCGAGGGTGATTAAATTGGGGATACTCACGCGGCGCTTCCCGGCTCCGGCCTGTTTCGCAATCCGAGCTTGGGGGCTCCGACCGGCTTACCGCCTACATAGTAATCGGGATAGCGTTTACGAGCCATTGCGCAGGCGGGGATTCCGACGTAACCAGCCGAAAATACACAGTTTCGCAGCTCCGGCAGGATACCCGGCATGACCGACCAGAAAAAAGGCCTCACTTACGCGGACGCGGGCGTCGATATCGATGCTGGCAACCGTCTGGTGGACCTCATCAAGCCGATGGTTCGCGCAACCGCCCGTGCCGGCGCTGACGCCGAGATCGGCGGCTTCGGCGGACTGTTCGACCTCAAGGCCGCCGGCTTCAAGGATCCGGTTCTCGTCGCCGCCACCGACGGCGTTGGCACCAAGGTCAAGATCGCTATCGAAGCCGGTATCCATAACGGCATCGGCATCGATCTCGTCGCCATGTCAGTCAACGACCTCGTGGTCCAGGGGGCCGAGCCGCTGTTCTTTCTCGACTACTTTGCCTGCGGCAAGCTCAACCCAGAAGCCACCGCCTCAATCGTCGCTGGCATCGCAGAGGGCTGTCGTGAATCCGGCTGCGCGCTGATCGGCGGCGAAACCGCCGAAATGCCCGGTCTCTACAAGGACGGCGACTACGACCTCGCCGGATTCTCGGTGGGTGCTGCGGAGCGCGGCACGCTGCTGCCGACCAAGGATATCGGCGTGGGCGATGCCGTCATTGGCATGGCCTCGTCTGGCGTCCATTCCAACGGCTTCTCGCTGGTCCGCAAGATTGTCGAGCGCACGGGCCTCTCTTACGCCGACAAGGCGCCGTTCTCGCCGGTGATGACGCTTGGCGGTGCGCTGCTGACCCCGACCCGGCTTTATGTGAAATCCTGCTTGCGCGCGATCCGCGAAACCGGCGCTGTGAAGGGGCTCGCCCATATCACTGGCGGCGGCTTCACCGACAACATCCCGCGCGTGCTACCAAAGAACCTCGGCGTTCGCATCGACCTGCCCTCTCTCACCGTCCTGCCAGTGTTCAAGTGGCTAGCAAAGGAAGGCGATATCGCCGAACTCGAGCTGCTGCGCACCTTCAATTGCGGCGTCGGCATGATCGCCATCGTCAAGCGCGAAGCTGTGCAGCAGGTGATGGACATCCTGCGCGAGGGCGGCGAGACCGTGTCGCTGCTCGGCGACGTCATCGAGGCCACAGGCGACGAGCGCGTCGTTTATGACGGACATCTCGAACTCAACCTGTGAGGCCGTGATGCGTCGCGTCGCCATCCTGATTTCCGGCCGCGGGTCGAACATGACGGCGCTGATCGAGGCCGCTGCCGCAGATGGCTTCCCAGCCGAGATTGCGCTGGTGATTTCGAACAAGGCCGGCGCTCCGGGCCTCGCCATCGCGCAGGCCAATGGCGTCAAGACGCTGGTGATTGAAAGCAAGCCGTTCGGCAAGGACCGCGCCGGCTTCGAGAAGCTGCTGCAGGCGACCCTCGACGAGCACAAGATCGAGCTGATCTGCCTCGGCGGCTTCATGCGCCTGTTCACGGCGGAATTCGTGCGACACTGGTACGGCCGGATGCTGAACATCCACCCGTCGCTGCTGCCCTCCTTCCCCGGCCTCGATCCGCACGGCCAGGCATTGCGCGCCGGCGTCAAGATTTCCGGCGCCACGGTGCATTTCGTCATTCCGGAGACCGATGCCGGCCCGATCGTGATGCAGGGAGCCGTGGCCGTGGCCGATAACGACACCCCCGACACCCTCGCCGCGCGCGTGCTCGACATCGAGCACAAGATCTATCCGCAGGCGTTACGGCTGTTGGCCACCAACAGCGTCGGCATCACCGGCGACACCTGCACCACCAGTACCGGTGCCAGCGCCAGCCGCGACGACACGCTGATCTCGCCGACGGTGATCTAGGCGAGACGTCCGCGGATTCGCGCGATCGTAACTTTTCCGCAACGAGGACAACGCACTTTATTGTTCGGGAGGCGCCCCGGACTGTCGTGTGTCCGTCGTCAATGGGGATTGTTCAGTTCGCGAGCACCGGTCGCAGGACCATCAAAGACAATGCGAACGACGCAACACGTGCTGCGTCGTTCGGACCATTTCGTTTAGCTGCGAACAAATGCCAGAATATCCGGATTGATCACGTCGGCATGGGTGGTCAGCATGCCGTGCGGGAAGCCCGGATAGGTCTTCAGCGTGCCGTTCTTGAGCAGCTTCACCGTCAGTGGTGCAGCGTCGGCATAAGGCACGATCTGGTCATCATCGCCGTGCAAAACGAGCACCGGCACATCGATCGCCTTCAGGTCTTCGGTGAAGTCGGTTTCCGAAAATGCCTTGATGCAATCATAGTGCGCCTTGGCGCCGCCGATCATGCCCTGCCGCCACCAGTTGTCGATCACGCCCTGATAGACTTTCGCGCCCGGCCGGTTGAAGCCGTAGAATGGCCCGGCCGGGACATCGACGTAGAACTGCGCGCGGTTGGCAACAAGCGCAGCACGGAAGCCGTCGAACACTTCGAGCGGCAGGCCGCCGGGATTGTTCTCGGTCTTGAGCATGATCGGCGGCACGGCGCTGACCAGCACCGCCTTGGCGACGCGTCCCTTCTTGGCACGTGCGACGTAACGCGCAACTTCGCCGCCACCGGTGGAGTGACCGATATGCACGGCGTCCTTCAGATCCAGTTTGTCGGTGAGTTCGGCGACGTCGGCCGCATAGGTGTCCATCTCATTACCGGTCGCGGTCTGGCTGGAGCGACCATGGCCACGGCGGTCGTGCGCGATGACGCGATAGCCCTGATTGAGGAAGAACATCATCTGGTTGTCCCAGTCGTCCGCACTAAGGGGCCAGCCGTGATGAAACACGATCGGCTGCCCGGTGCCCCAATCCTTGTAGAAAATCTCGGTGCCGTCTTTGGTGGTGATGGTTCCCATGATCCAGACTCCTTTGAGTGGGTTGCGGGCAAGCGCGACTTCGAATTCGCAGCGGCTTATGCGGATAACCTGGCCGCTTTCCGCCTCTGCGCCGATGACAGGCCAGTGAATAGACTAACGGGCCGCAAGTCTCTTGTACGTTTCGAATACAAAAACAAGATGTCGCCGAGCCGCCAACGGGCGACGACCAGCTGCATTCTATTCAGGCGGCAATGCCGAAGTTTCGGCATTGCGCTCTTCGTCAATTAATATACTAATAGTACAATTATTAAATTTTGTCGAGCGGATCGCTTGTCGCACCCTCGGCAAGCGTCAACGGACCTTCCGGAGCTGCAACATGAATACGCCGAGCGACTACCAGATTTTCGAGGCGGGTGACGTGCTGCTGCAATCCGGCCAGCGGCACCCGCGCCTGCAGCTTGCCTACAAGACCTATGGCGCACTCAATGCTGCCAAAGATAACGTCATCCTCTATCCGACGTCGTTCGGCGCACAACACTATGACACTGAGTGGCTGATCGCGCCGGGCGCCGCACTCGATCCGGACCGCTACTTCATCGTCATCCCCAATCTGTTCGGAAACGGGCTGTCGTCATCGCCATCGAATTCGCTGGAAGCTCTGGCTGGCGCCCCCTATCCGAACATCAGCTATCATGACGCCATTTCGATCCAGCATCGCCTGCTGACCGAGCAATTCGGCATCGCCCGTCTGGCACTGGTTTATGGCTGGTCGATGGGCGGCATGCAGGCCTATCACTGGGCCGCCCGCTATCCGGACATGGTGGCACGCGCGGCAGTGGTCTGCGGCAGCGCCCGTTGTTCGCCGTTCAACGCCGTATTCCTCGAAAGTGTGCGGGCCGCTTTGACCACCGATCCTGCCTTTGTCGATGGCCGTTTCGTCTCGAAGCCGTCTGCCGGTCTTCGCGCCATGGGACGCGTCTATGCCGGCTGGGCGATGTCGCACGGCTTCTACCGCGATGAGCTCTGGCGTGAGGCCGGTTTCACCTCGCTGGAAGACTATCTGACACGATCATGGGATGTCGCCTTTGCGCATCGTG
Organism: Tardiphaga robiniae; assembly: GCF_013359755.1. Classification (GTDB taxonomy): domain Bacteria; phylum Pseudomonadota; class Alphaproteobacteria; order Rhizobiales; family Xanthobacteraceae; genus Tardiphaga; species Tardiphaga robiniae. The sequence goes on from NZ_JABMCJ010000071.1 coordinate 60,365, forward strand.
ATGCTAATAATCTGCTGGCCCAGCTCTGGACCTGGCAGAATGGCGATATCAGCCGCTGCGATGCATTCCGTGCCGACTTCCGGAAAGCCATGGCTGCTATCAAGGCACGCGTTCTGCTGATGCCTGGGCAGACGGACAACTATTTTCAGGTCGGCGACAACGAAGACGAACTCCCCCTGCTGACGAACGCACGCGCGGCCGAACTGTGTCCGATCCCCTCGCTGCACGGACACCGCGCCGGCAATCCCGTCAAGATTCCAGCCGACGCAGCCTTCATCAACACGAAGGTCTCCGCGCTGCTCGCCGCCGACGCCTGAACCGAGAACGGAACGAACCGATGACGATGGATGCAGTTGGCCATGGCAAGATCGAAACCCGCGCCCTAACGCCCGCACAGCTGAAGGACCTGTCGGTTCGCGCCAATCTTCCGGGGCTCATTCGCTCGATCAGCCATTATGCATTGATCGCTTTGGTTGGAACGCTGATCTGGCAGGTCGCCACCCGCTACGGCATGGTGTGGACGACCCCGCTGATCGTCATCCAGGGTTATCTCATCGCCTTCCTGTTCATGGCGGTGCACGAGGCCGCGCACAAGACTGTGTTCACCAGCCGGCGGCTGAACGAGGCCCTCGGCCATGTCTCGTCGCTGATGATCGTTCTACCCTATGAACACTATGCGCTATTTCACTGGGACCATCACCGCTTCACGCAGGATCCCGACCGCGATCCTGAACTCGTCACCGCAACGATCCCCTCGTCCGACACCAGACTCGCCATCGCCTATACCGGCATCGTGCAACTGACCAACCGGATCCGCCTGCTGGTCCGGCGTGCCGTGACCGGACAAGCCGTAGCGCCGTGGATCCCGGAATCCAAGCAAGGCATGGTGGTGCGCGAAGCCCGCATCTATGCCCTCGTCTATCTGGCGCTGCTGATCGCTTCCATCGCCTTCTCCAGCACGATGCTGCTGTGGTGCTGGCTCGTCCCGCTCTATGTCGGCCAGCTATTCCTGCGGCCCTATCTCTATGCCGAACACACCGGCTGCGAGCGTACCCGCAGCGCCTATGAGAACACCCGCACGACCTATACCGATAGGCTGACGAAGTGGTTCACCTGGAACATGCCATTCCATGTCGAACATCACGCCTACCCGTCCGTCCCCTTCCACGCATTGCCCAAGCTCAATGCCATCATCGACGAGCGCATCGCGCATCGCGGTCAGGGCTACCGGGCCGTCACGCGCGAAACCTGGCGCTGGTTTCGCCGCGCGCGGCAAGGCGGCATCTGACTATTGCGCCGACAATACGGATCTGACGAGCTTGCGCGCATAGTCGGCCGTCAGCGGCCGAAATCCAAAGACATACTCATAAAACAGCGTGCCATAGATCCGGTCATAGAGATCGCCGGCTGGCTCCGAAGCAACGATGCTGCCGTCCTTCTGGCCGTCCTTGATAATCGCCAGCGATATGTCCCGGCGGATACCGAGATAGCGTTCGGAGAAGATTTTCGCTGAACCCGTCCGAGAGATGCATTCGGCAATGACAGCGAGCTGTACCTTGCCAAAATCGCTGTTCAGCGCCACGGCATAGGCGGCGGCATGTTTCGTGATGCGCGTGAACGGATCGCCGCTCGCGGAAAGCGGCAGCATGGTGGACGCCTGCCGCAGGAATGCATCGATCAGCACCGCTTCGCGCGACGGCCACCATTTATAGATCGTCATCTTGGAGACGCCGGAATCCCGCGCAATCGCATCGATGGTCGTCGCAGCGAGCCCCTGGGCTGCCATCATGCGATAGGCGCTGTCCAGGATCGCATCCTCGGTCTCGACCGATCGAGGACGACCTCGCCGCACCGGGGTCACGTCGGTCATCGTCGCAATATTTCTCTGTCGGCTGCCATGCGTTCACTATAGCGCGGCCCCCATCGATCAAACAGGGAAATTGGCGTGGCGATCAGACGCGGCGACGGAATGTTGGTCTCGCGCGCCGAGCAACTCATAGATCTGCACTTCGGCGGCAAAGCCTTTCGGCTTGATCCGGGCGACGCTGCGGAAAAGAAACAATGAGTCCACCCGCTCCTTGACGGCTTCGCTGACCAGGACGCTGGTTCCGTAGTCCTTGTTCAGCGTCTCGAGCCGTGACGCGAGATTTACGGTCGCGCCGAGCGCCGTGTAGTTCATGCGGTCGGGTGACCCGATATTGCCGATCATGACATCGCCGACATGCAGGCCAAACCGGGTCTTGTAGACGGGCCAGCCCTCACGCTCGAATTCCTCATTGAGCTTCCGATTGGCTTCGACGCAATCGAGCACAGCGGCGCAAGCCTGCGCGACATGGTTGGTGTGCTCGACGGGGGCGTTCCACAGCCCCATAACCGCATCGCCGATATATTTATCGACCGTGCCCTGATGCGTAGCAATGACGTCCGAAATCGCAGCGAAATAGCGCGACGTGTAGAGCATCACCCGGGTCGGATCTTCGTTCTCCGTCATTCCCGTGAAATTCTCGACATCTGTGAACAGGATGGTCGCTTCGCGGCGCTCTCCGCCCAATTGCATGGCCGTGCCGGTTTCGACCAGTTGCTGAACCAGACGCTTGGGAACGAAATTCGAGAATGTCTGCACCAGCGTACGCATGGTGAAGACCGATCGGCTGAGATCGTCGATTTCGCGGATCGGCGAACGCAGTTGCGGCATCGACGAAAACCGGAAATTCTGGATGCGATCGACCTCGCGCGCCAGAATCCGCAGCGACAGCGACAGTTTGTTGCCGATCCAGAACGCAATCGGTACGGCGGCGATGACGAAGCAAAATGCGAGAATGAAGAGCGTGCGTTTCTCCTGCTCTATCTCGGCATAGAATTCATCGAGCGGAGCGAAGAAGCCAACGCGAAGATTGGCCGATCCAGCCATCTCTACGGGCCTGAATGCCGCCGCATAGGCACGCCCGGTTCCGTCATCGAAGAACTGTTGCTCAACGCCGATCTGGCGCCACGCCTTGATGGCCGCAGTAGCGCCGATCGTATCGACATCGCTCAGTCGCGGCAGCTCCGACAGTTTGTTCGGCACGCTCGTGGCTTCAAGCCAGCGGGACATCTCGGGATGCGCCAGCACCCGGTCGGCATCATCAAACAGGTAGGCCACGCCCGAATGCCCGAGTTGCTGCTTACGCAGCATGGCCTCGGCTTCACTGAGCAGGATATCGCCGGCCACAACACCCCGCTGCCCCTCCACAATGGGCATTCGCAGCGTGTAGCCGATGTCACCGGTCTGATAGAAAATATAGGGCTCGGTCAGCAGACTGGCATTGGGCTCGAAGGCGCCGCGATACCACGGCCGAACGCGAGGATCGAAATCGACAGGCCCGGGCAGACTTGCCAAAGGCCGCAGCGCATCGTCGAGATAGGCGGTCGTGGTCTGAAGCGGTCCAAAATCGCCTGCTTTCACGATCGTGAACAGGCGAAATCTGGCCCCGTCCGGCGCCCCGAAGCGCGCTTTCACCCCAGCTCCCGTTCGGTCGATTAGGTCCATTTCCAGGAACGAGCCGTCCTCATATCCCATGTACAGGCTGAAGAGCTGCTTGTTGTTGCGGAGCATCGACGCCAGCAGGATATTCAGCCGCGGGTTATTCTTGAGCTCCGCGGACTGGACCGATGTGATGCCGCGCAGGATATCCAGATTGTCATGGACGCTCTTGAGCTGCGCATCGATGCGATCGGTCGCAGCCTGCGCGACCACGCTGAGATACGACGAAGCCGCCGTCCGGATGATCGTGTTGACCCTGCTGAAGCTGAGATAAACCAGCGCCAGGCCGACGGTAAGGACGACGCCGACGAACAGCGCAATGATCGACGTCCTGAAGCCAATCCGAAAACGCGATCTCGCCGGCACCGTCATCGCAGGATGCTCCACACGCCAGCCAATCTGGCACCGCATATCGACAGGCCAGACCTGGCTGCGCCGGACGGGAAGTCTCGCGGTATCATGATTCCGTCACACAAGCGCAATTGCCGAGTATCTTTACGGTAAAGAAACCCGATCTGTGCTTACGACATCGGACAATAAGCTCACCTCGTCCAGTACGCCGGCAAGCGCCACGAGCTGCGACGATTGCAATGCCTCAATGGCAACTGCATAATTGAAACAATTGACTATTCTGGCTGTCACTTAAGGAAATGAAGAATGACGGGCGCCGATCTGGGTGTGATCATCCGGCAGACTGCTAAGCAGCAAAACAAGACACTGATGGCAGCCGTCAAGGCACAACGCGATCGCTATGCGGGCCTGGCCGCCAAGGCCAAGGACAAGACCGCCAAGGACCGTTTCAAGCAACTGGCGAAGGACGCGACCGAGCAAGGCATGGCCGCCGCCAAGCGCCTTCAGATGTCCGCCGATAATGCCGCCGATAGTTATGCGCGATCGATGCGTAAGGCCGTTGAAGCACTTCAGATCGCAGAAGCAGCGCAAGCGATGAAGGCTCAGAACGCCGAAAAGGACAAGGCCGCCAAGAAGGCTGTACCCGCCAAGAAAACGGCCAAAAAGGCGAAGAAGCCAAAGAAGCGATAATGCGGGCATAACCTCGCCCGCTCGGCACGATCCGCACCGGAGCTACAAAAGGCCCGGCTTGCGCCGGAATTACATCAGTCGGCCGGCCCACATGTCAGGGCCGGCAGGGCAAAACTCGGTTATGAGACCTTGAGGTTCTCGGCAGACGCCTTGCCGCGATTTTCCACCAGGTCGTATTCGATGGTCTGGTTTTCGTTGAGGGTACTAAGGCCCGCGCGTTCGACGGCGGAGATGTGCACGAAGACATCCTTGTCGCCGACAGTCGGCTTGATGAAGCCATAACCCTTGGTGGGGTTGAACCATTTGACGGTGCCCTTCTGCATCGTCTGTCTCCCGATCTAGATACAAAAAAGACGCGGCCACGCATCATGCGTACCACGCCACAAGCGGGCTTCCCGGTGTCTGCTGAATGTCCTGCTCGCAAAACGCACAGTCGAACGGCCTCAATCCGATTGCGCAAGAATTCCAACATGAAAATTTTGGCTACGCAAGTCTTTGGCTTTTTACGGCAGAGGTTTTGATATCACCGGCCGCGTTCAAGCGTACCTATCGAAAGCCGCTGACCGGACCCATGAGCAGACGTGCCGGATTGAAGTATCGTCGGCCCGCTCTGCGTGAATGGCCATAACGTGATGAAAAGCGACACGAATCCGCTGTGGCAATCGCACAACAATACGCGTCAATCGCCACCAGAGGCGCTCAATGCGCAGCGGCAATGCTCATTGGATCGCGTATGCTCTGCCGCAATCGAACGGCACTGCAGCGACAATTTCGAAACGAGTGACAATGCGCGATCCATCGCGATACGCCCAAACGGACAGGAGCCCAGCTGCCAGTCGGCAACGCCGGACCATTGTACTCGGCCTTGCCGTCGCGCTTGTCGTTGCGCCTTCGCTTGCATCCGCCCAGGTCGCGCCGCCGCCTACCACGCCGCCCCCAACCACACCTCCGCCGGCACCGCCGCTGCCAGCCGCACCGGTGCCATCATCGACCGACTTCAATGCCGGGCAATCCGCAGGCATTGCCATTGGCGATCTCGGTAGCCAGTTCCTGCGCCGCCTCGGCGATCAGGCGAGCTACGGCTTCAACCGCGCGTCGCGCGCCAATCCCGGCGGCGGCGGTGCGTCGGAGACCACCGAGACGCCGCGCTTCCGAAGCTGGGCCGAATTCTACGGCGTTGGCGCGCATACCAGCACGATCGGGGATTTCGTCGGCGACAAGCGCCGAACCATCGGTGGCGTCGCCGGGATCGGCGCGCGGCTGATGCCAGGTGTCAATGTCGGACTGTCGGTGGACCAGAGTCACACCACGATCGATGTTCCGCTCGCCCTGCAGTCTGCAACGCTCGACCTCACGCAGATCGGAGTCAACGCTTCGGTCGACCAAGGCGCCTGGACCTGGGCAATCGCATTGGTGCACGGCTTCGGCGACATCAACTCGCGCCGCGACACCGGCCTGGGGCTCGCGAGCGCCGGCTACAATGCGCGGATCGACGCCGCGCTCACCGAGCTGAGCTATTACTGGAGTTACGAACAGGCACGGATCGTGCCCAAGGCGGCATTCGAATACACCCGCGCGACAACCGGCGCGATGCAGGAGCTTGGCGGCCTCAATCCTGTCAATGCGAGCGGCGCCTCAGCCGAGCGTGCGCGTATCCTGATTGGCGCAGAAGTCGGTCGTTACTGGATATTCGATCAGAAGATTCTGGATCTGTCGGGCTATGCCAAATTCGTCGACAACGTGCATCAGCGCTTTAGCAACGTTACGGTTAGCCTGGGTTCCGAGAGCATCACCGTTCAGGGGATCGGCGAAAGCCAGTACGGCGCGGATTCCGGCGCATCGGCGTCGCTGAGCCTCAGCAACACCGCGCGTCTCTATCTCAATTATGATGGCAAGTTCCGCGCCTATTCGCAGTCCCATCAGGGAACGCTGGGCGTCGAATTCAAGTTCTAGAAACCATCAGATTCCAGAAACAAAAAAGCGGGCGAAACGCAAATGCCCCTCGCCCGCTTTGCGTTTTTATTGAGTTAGGCCGCCTGCTCGGCGTGCCCTGCCATGCTGCGACGACGCCACAGCGTTCCGACAGCGAGCACCACAGCGACACCAATCAGACCGCAGACGATCTCGCCACCATGCCCCCCATTGGTGAAGCGAACGCCAAGGCCCAGCGATGACATTAGGCTGTCGAGGCCAGTGCCGACCGAACCGCTGAAGAAGCTGTGCATCAGCGGCAGGACCGCAGGATCCGTCGCGATCACTTCGCCGGCGACCCAGCCCAGCAGGGCCGCACCGAGCCAGACCAGAACGGGCAGACGGGTCAGCAGCGCCATGATCAGCGCCGCACCGGCGACGATCAGCGGGACGCTGATGGCAAGGCCGAGGATCAGCAGCGGCACGCTGCCATTGGCAGCGGCAGCAACTGCAATGACGTTGTCGAGGCTCATGACAATGTCGGCTACGACCACGATCTGCACAGCGGCCCACAGATGCGAGGCGGCCTTCACGCCGTCCTCTTCTTCCGGTTCGGGTACCAGCAGTTTGGCTGCGATGACGATAAGTGCGAGGCCGCCCACCAGCTTGAGATAGGGCAGCGCCATCAGCGAGGCGACGATGCCGGTGAAGATGATACGAAGGATCACGGCGGCAGCGGCGCCGAGGATCATGCCCCACATGCGCTGCTTCGGTTCCAGACCACGGCAGGCCAGTGCGATCACGAGCGCGTTGTCGCCGGACAGCAGAACGTTGATCCAGATGATCTTGCCAACGGCTACCCAGAATGCGGGCTGCTGCATTTCGACCTGAAATTGAACGAAAACCGACTTGATCGTCGCCGGATCGAGAATATGCAGCAACCAGTCCACAGCGCGCCCCTTTGTTTGTTCGTTTTGATTGGAAAGGTCGGCGCGCCCCCGCGCGCCGACCGGTCGTCAATTCGGCTGGAAGTTTAGCCGACGATCTCGTTGCCCGAGAAGAACTGTGCGATCTCGATCGCCGCAGTTTCCGGAGCGTCCGAACCATGAACCGAGTTCTCGCCGATCGACTTGGCGTGAAGCTTGCGGATGGTGCCATCAGCAGCCTTCGACGGATCGGTTGCGCCCATCACATCGCGATGCTTGAGGACGGCGTTCTCGCCTTCCAGCACCTGCACGACAACCGGACCCGAGGTCATGAAGTCCACCAGTTCGCCGAAGAAGGGGCGTTCCTTGTGAACGGCGTAGAAGGTGCCGGCCTGTTCGCGGGTCATGCGGATGCGCTTTTGCGCGACGATCCGCAGGCCGGCCTTTTCGATCAGCGCGTTGATCGCACCGGTCAGATTGCGCTCGGTCGCGTCGGGCTTCAGAATCGAAAAGGTACGCTCGATAGCCATGATTTATCCTTGAATAACAGTCGCTGGAAGATGGCGGCTTATATCGACGCCATCCGGGAACGGCAAGCGATCCGTCTAAATGTCGCAGGCCCCTTTTTGGCCAATCCCGTGCCGAAATTACCGAGATGTCATCCACATGAACCATTCCTGACAGGATTGGCGCGATCCGGTTCAGCTTCCTCCTCCTAGACTGCCTGCAATGACCCCGGCCAACGGCATTTGCCCCCGGTGCCATGTTCACGGCAGGCGCAACACGCGCCGTACCAGAGGAGATGAGAATGTTCCGCAAGATCGCACTGACTTTGGTTGCAGCGGCCTCATTGGGCGCCGCGGCGCTGGCTCCGACCTCGGCTTCCGCCTGGGGCGGCCACGGCGGATGGCACGGCGGTGGCTGGCATCGCGGCTGGGGCGGACCACGCTTCGTCGGCGGGCCGGTTTACGGCTATGGCGGCGGCGGATGTCTCGTCCGCAGGGTCGTTCCGACCCCGTGGGGACCGCGTTGGCGACTGGTCAATCGCTGCTACTGACGCTCCACGAGCAGAGAAATACCGCCCGGCCGTTCCCTCGGCCGGGCTTTTTCTTGGCAGATCCATTGACGATTCATCGAATTTTGACTCAAACAGCCTCAAATCCATAAATCTTGAAACAATTTCGGCCCGGACGACTTGCCTTAGTGTCATTCAACTGCCACGAGCGCCGGGAAGACAATGCAGAACCAGTTCATCAATGATGGCGAAGAACACATCGACCGCACCACCAGCGTGGCGATCTGCAATGCCATCGGCGAGCGGTTGCGCCGTGATATCGGGTCGGATGATGACACCCTGCCCTCCCATCTCCAGACGTTGATCGACCGGATGCGGCAGCAGGACGAAAAGCGGTAGCCGCTGACGGCATAATTGACCTTCCGCGCACCAGCAGCGAGCAAATCGGGGTTGCCTTTGTGCGTCGCAGCGGTGACAACCCCGCATGCTTTCCATCACAGACATTTCGATCCGGATCGCCGGACGCCTGCTCATTGACGAGAGCACGGTACAGATTGCGCCGGGAGCCCGCGTGGGTTTCGTGGGCCGCAACGGCGTCGGTAAATCGACACTTTTTCACGCCATTCGCGGCGATCTGGCCACCGAAACCGGAAGTATTTCGATTCCGCCCCGCTGGCGTATCGGCAGCCTCGCCCAGGAGGCGCCGGACGGCCCCGAAAGCCTGATCTCCGTCGTCTTGAAAGCCGATCTCGAGCGCGACGCACTGCTGAAGGAAGCCGAGACCGCCTCCGATCCGGAGCGCATTTCCGACATCCAGACCCGCCTTGTCGATATCGATGCGCATTCCGCGCCCGCTCGCGCCGCAGCGATTCTGAGCGGCCTTGGCTTTTCGGCTGAAGCCCAGTTGCGCTCCTGTTCCGAATTCTCCGGCGGCTGGCGCATGCGCGTCGCGCTTGCGGCCACGTTGTTCTCGGCGCCGGACCTGTTGCTGCTGGACGAACCGACCAACTATCTCGATCTCGAAGGCACGCTGTGGCTTGAGGATCATCTCGCCAACTATCCGCGCACGGTCATCGTCATCAGCCATGACCGCGACCTGCTCGATACGTCGGTGAACGAGATCCTGCATCTCGACCGTGGCAAGCTCGTGCATTATCGCGGGACTTACTCAAATTACGAAGAGTTCCGCGCCAACAAGGAGGCGCTCGACGCCAAGAACGTCAAGCGTCAGGAAGCCGAGCGCAAGCGGCTGCAGGACTTCGTCGATCGCTTCAAGGCCAAGGCCTCCAAGGCACGTCAGGCACAATCGCGCGTCAAGATGCTTGAGCGCATGAAGCCAATCTCGGCGCTAGTAACGCAAGACGTGCGCGAGATCGTCTTCCCTGCGCCCGAAAAGATCCTGTCGCCGCCGATTCTCGCGGTGGACAATGTGTCGGTCGGCTATGAGCCCGGCAAGCCGGTCCTCAATCAGGTGACACTCCGCATCGATACCGAGGATCGCATTGCCCTGCTCGGCTCCAACGGCAACGGCAAGTCGACGCTGGTCAAGCTGCTGGCGAACAAGCTGAAGCCATTTTCAGGATCGATCACGCGCGCCGACAAACTGTCGATTGCTTACTTTGCCCAGCATCAGCTCGACGAGCTGGTGATGGACAACTCGGTCTATGATCACGTGCGCAAGCTGATGCCCGACATGCCGGAATCGAAAATCCGCGCGCGTGCCGGCAATATCGGCTTTTCCGGCAAGGCCGCGGATACGATCGTAAAAAGCCTGTCCGGCGGCGAAAAGGCGCGGCTACTGCTGGGGCTCGCGACTTTCTACGGTCCGAACATGATCATTTTGGACGAACCGACCAACCATCTCGATATCGACAGCCGCGCAGCGCTGGCCGAGGCGATCAACGAATTCCCCGGCGCAGTGATCATGGTCTCCCATGATCGCTATCTGATCGAGGCCTGCGCAGACCAGCTCTGGGTCGTGGCTGACCGCACCGTCACCAATTTCGACGGCGATCTCGACGACTATCGCAAAGTCGTCATGCAAGCCCGCGGCATACGCACGCCGACACGCGATCGCGCAAACACGGACCGCGAAAAGCTGGCGAAGCCTAAAGAAAAGAAGGTCCCGCTCAAGCAGCAGGTCGCCGAAGCAGAATCCGAGATGGAGCGGATCACCGCCATCATCGCCAAGATCGATACTGCGCTCGCATTGCCTGACCTGTTCAAGAAAGATCCGAAGCAGGCCACGCAACTCACCAAAGCGCGCGCCGCTGCGGCGGACGCATTGCAACGCGCCGAAGAGCAATGGCTTAGCGCGAGTTCTCTGCATGAAGAAGCGAACGGCTGAAAACGCAGCGGTCGCTTACTTCGACATCATCACGAAAAGATCAGGTCGCGGCGCGCTTCTTCGCCTTCGGACGCGCGGTCTTCGGCTGCTCAACTTCCGGACCGCGTTCGACCACGGTCAGACGACCGGCGGTAAACGTATAGATGCCAGCGCGCGGACCGCGCAGATAGGTCAGCACGGCAACGCGATCGCCGCGCGGGCTGGTCGATAGACTGACATTGTCGGGTGCGCCTGCACCACGCGCCACGTCGCATTCGGTATGGCCGAGCGCCACGACGCCAGTTTGAACCGGCGCACCTGCGGTACCATCGGCAAGCGCGTTGGCATCACGCGGCGCCATGCCCGGGCACGCACCGTCCGCGCTGATGAGATCCTGCGGACTGACGGCCTGCTCAGGCGACAGCGGCGGCGTCTCAATCGAAACATTCTTGATGAACACGCGACCTGGCTTGGAGAACCAGTCGGCATCCTTTGACAGCAGGTCCGTGGAGAATGCGTCACCGCCCACGCCGGCGCAGCCAGCAAGCAATGGCGCAGCAAGCAGCAGCACGAGCAGACCGTTTCGATGAAGCTTTTCTTGTCGCACGATTACGCAACCCCAAGACAGGCGATAAGCGCCTGTAACATCATTCATTTGCGGCACCACCATGACACAGCGGCAGATACCGGTGAGGAAATCTACAATTATCATTAATTGCAGCAGATCGCCAATCGGCAGCTAATTCTTGCGCTGCCACCGGCCACGTTCATCGGTCTGCCAGTAAGTGGCCGTAAAGCCCCTCGCCTTACAATCAGTCCAGGCTGCTCGCGCTGCAGCGAGCGCATCGGAATCGTCACCGTTAAATACCAGCACCATGCGCTCATAGCCGTCGGCATCCGCCGGCACTGCTGCGCTGTCCACAAGGAACCGGACCTGGGCACGATTGGGATTCCCCTCTTCGATCGCGAGAATGATCGGCTGATCCGCAGCGTCCGCCACACGCCAGGTGGCGTGCGGCAGAAATGAATCATCACGATAGGTCCACAAATGCGCATCGAGCGCATCGGCGCGTTCTTCTGACGTGGATTGCACGACGACACGCCAGCCGCGCTCGAGTGACTTCTCGAGCAGCGGCGGCAGCACGCTCTCCAGCGTCATGTTCTGCAGGTGATAGAACAGGACCTCGGTCATCGTGTCGGACTACTTCTTCGCCTCGTAATAGTCGGCCACAAGCCGATCCAGCAGCCGCACGCCGTAACCCGAGCCCCAGCTCTGATTGATCTCTGTCTTCGGCGCGCCCATGGCGGTGCCGGCGATATCGAGATGCGCCCACGGCGTATCGTCGACGAAACGCTGCAGGAACTGCGCCGCAGTGATCGAGCCGCCATTGCGCGTGCCGGTGTTCTTCATGTCGGCGAATTGCGAGTCGATCTGCTTGTCGTATTCCGGACCGAGCGGCATCCGCCAGACACGTTCGCCGGTGGTCTGTCCCACGGTGGACAGACGCTCTGCGAGTTCATCATTGTTGGAGAACATGCCAGCATATTCGGTACCGAGCGCGACCATGATCGCACCGGTAAGCGTCGCCAGATCGACCATGAATTTTGGCTTGAACTTCTTCGCCACATACCAGAGCACATCGGCCAGTACGAGGCGACCTTCAGCGTCGGTGTTGATGATTTCGATGGTCTGACCGGACATCGACGTCACGATGTCGCCCGGACGCTGCGCGTTGCCATCCGGCATGTTTTCGACGATGCCGATGGCGCCGACCACATTGACCTTGGCCTTGCGGCCCGCGAGTGCATGCATCAGGCCAACGACGCAGGCTGCGCCGCCCATATCGCCCTTCATGTCTTCCATGCTGCCGGCCGGCTTGATGGAGATGCCACCGGTATCGAAGGTGACGCCCTTGCCGATGAAGGCGACGGGCTGCTCGCCCTTCTTGCCACCGTTCCAGCGCATCACCACCATGCGGCCGGGACGCACAGATCCCTGGGACACGCCGAGCAGCGCGCCCATACCAAGCTTGGTCATTGCCTTGACATCGAGCACTTCGACCGTGACGCCGAGCTTCTTTAACTCACCGGCGCGTCGCGCGAATTCAGCGGGAAACAGCACATTCGGCGGCTCATTTACGAGCTCGCGGGCCAGCACGACGCCGTTCACGATATGATTGCCCGGTACAAAGGCCCTCTTGGCTGCGGCGACGTCACCGACGGCCAACGAAACCGCGACGCTGCCGGGCGTCTCGTCGGCATCCTTCTTCTTGGTTTTGTAACGATCGAATTTGTAAGCGCGCAGCAATACACCGGAGGCGACCGATGCCGCCTGCTCCGGCGTCATGGCCCCCGAAGCGAGTTCGGCGATCACGGTCACTGCATCACTGCCACCGCCGACCTTGCCGGCGAGCACGCCGCCAAATTTCAGCAGATCGGTCTCCTTCAGATCGGCCGGCTTGCCGGTGCCGATCACGATGAGACGCGACGCCTTGATGCCGTCCGGGGCCAGGATGTCGAGCGTCGATGCACTCTTGCCCTTGAACTTGCTGGTTGTAGCCGCGCGCTTCACAGTTGCTGCGGCGTCCCCGAGAGCCTTGGTCGCGGCAGGACCGAATTTCAGCGTTTCGTCGCAGAACACCACAAGAGCACCGCGCGCAGCAGTGGCAAACGGGACGAAGCCGACCTTGACGGCGTCGGACATGGCAAATTCCTCCAGAAGATCAGGGCTGTCGCAGGGGTCGGCGCGGAATCCGGTCAGTGCGGCGGGGTTCAAGTGTTTTGTTGTCGTCGCAGCGTGAACCGTCAAGACAGGTTCTGACCGAAACCGCCAAGGATCGATAGTTTCTTGTCCCCGAGGGAAACCAAACCGCCCGTAACCCACGATTCGGGCATTGCCTGTGTCCGAATGTGTCGACTCTGGCCTTAGGTGACGGTCTTGCCAACGAATAGGCCCCACCGACGGATCCGCCCCCTCGTCGCCACGCGGGTTGCGAAGCATTTCAGTGGCCCAAGGGACACATCAGGCACATAATTAACCATATCTTGAGCGAGCCATCCCCCGGCCATTTTGTTGACCAATCAAAGGGATGCTAAGTGAGATGATGGGCTTGTGAAGGTCGCGGCATGTCCTTTTGGGGGTCCCCTCGTGGGATTGGACATGCCGGCGGCTTTAACGGCCGGAATGGGGATTGATCGGACCGATGGGGTCTATCGACAGGTATATTTTCCGCACGACGCTAGCTTCGTTTGCGGTGGTTCTGGTCAGCCTGACGGGCGTGATCTGGATCACGCAAGCGTTGCGCGGAATCGACCTGATGACGAGCCAGGGTCAGACCATTCTGACCTTCCTCGGCGTCACCAGCCTGGCGATTCCTGTTCTCGTGCTGATCATTGCTCCAATCGCCCTGATGATCGCGGTGTCCCACACCCTGACCAAGCTCGCGACCGACTCCGAAATCATCGTGATGAATGCCGCCGGCCTGTCGCCGCGACGGCTGTTTCGTCCCTTCCTGTTCGCGACAATGGTCGTATCGTTGCTCGTGGCATTCATTGGCTCATATCTGGCACCGGATGGTATGCGCCGGCTGAAGCGCTGGGACGCCGAGATCACGGCCGACGTTCTGGCGAATATCCTGCAGCCAGGCCGCTTCGCTCAGCTCGATCAGAACCTGACTATCCGCGTCCGGGAGCGTCAGCCCGGCGGATTACTGGTCGGGATTTTTGTTGATGATCGTCGCGATCCCAAAGAGCGCGTCACCATCATTGCCGACCATGGCACGGTGCTGAAGAACAAGGATGGTTCGTTCCTGATTCTGGAAGACGGCAATCTGCAGCGCTTTGAGACGGGTAAGACCGACCCCGCCATGGTGGCGTTCGGCCGCTATGCTTTCGATATGTCGAAATTCTCCAATCGCAGCCAGGACGTCACCTACGGAATTCGCGAACGGTATCTCTGGGAATTGATGGTGCCGCCCGTGGATGACCCGCTTTACAAGCAGGTCCCGCGGCAGTTTAGCGCCGAGATGCACGACCGCTTGATGGCGCCGATCTATCCGCTGGCCTTTGCCGCCTTGACCTTTGCATTCCTGGGCTCGCCACGGACCACGCGGCAAAGCCGCAACTTCTCGATGGGCAGCGCGATTGCCGCGGTGTTCGGCCTGCGCATGGCGGGCTTTGCTTGCTCCGTCGTGGCAGCGAAATCGGACTTCGCCGCACCGCTTCAATATGCCTTGCTGGCGACAGCGATCGGCGTCAGCTTCTGGATCATCTCAGCCGGGATTGTGGTGGAACCGCCGGCCAAGCTGGTGGAAGCAATCAACAGATCCAACGAGCGGTTGTTGCGCCTCTTCCGACGGCCAGCCGCCGCATGAGCATGATCACCAACACCATCGGCAGGTATTTCGCGGGTCGCTTCCTGGTGGCAGCCTTGGGCGTGTTCACCAGTATCTTCATGCTGCTGGTGCTGGTCGACTACATCGAGATGGTCAGGCGCACCTCCGGGCTGGCCTCGGCCTCCGCTCTGATGGTGGCGCAGACGTCGCTGTACCGGGTGCCCCAGTTGCTCGAGAAGATGATGCCGTTTTGCATCCTGATCGGCGCCATGACCTGTTATCTCGCGCTGTCGCGGCGGCTCGAACTGGTGGTCGCCCGCGCCGCCGGCGTCTCGGCCTGGCAGTTTATTTCCCCTGCACTGGCCAGCGCTCTCATTCTGGGCGTGCTGGCTACTGTGGGCTACAATCCCCTGTCGGCCAACCTGCGCGAGGAATCGAAGCGGATGGAGGCCCAGATGTTCGGCGATGCGCCGGGCGGCGGCGTCCAGGACGCCTCCGGCTTCTGGATCAACCAGGTCAACCGCGAGGGCCAATCCATCATCAATGCCGCCCGCAGCGAGCAGCAGGGCGTCCGCCTGACCGGCCTGACCGTGTTCCGGTTCGACACCGAATCCCAGTTCAAGGAACGGATCGAAGCTCGCGAGGCATCGCTGGAGCCCGGCCGCTGGTTGTTCAAAGGGGTGCGACGCTACACCCTCGATTCGCCCGTGGTTGAGCAGGACAGCATGTACCTGGCCACGACCCTGACCCCGCTGCAGGTCAGAAACAGTTTTTCGACCCCCGAAACAGTGTCATTTTGGCAACTTCCTTCGTATATCAAATCCTCAGAGAGTTCGGGTTTCGCGACGGCGGGGTATCGCTTGCAGTATCATAAGCTTATCGCACAGCCGTTTTTGCTGGTTGCGATGGTGATGCTGGCTGCTTCCGTGAGCCTGAGGTTCTTTCGGATGGGCGGTGTCCAGAAGATGGTTTTGAGTGGCGTGGGCGCAGGCTTTCTGCTCTACGTCCTGTCGAAAGTTACGGAAGATTTGAGCAAGGCTGAGTTGATGCATCCGATTGCTGCGGCGTGGCTGCCTGTGTGTGTGGGCGGCCTCACCGGCTTTTTGGCCTTGTTGTACCAGGAGGACGGATAGTGGCTGTGTTTGCCGCCCTCCGTGAGCAGGCATTTGATTGGAAGCTGCGCATGACCGTGCGCGGTGACCGTTTCTGCACGTCTGGCGTACTGGCCCCGGTGCTCGCAACCGTTTTGGGTCTGGCGGCTGCATTTGGCGTCGCGGCGACGACCCCGGCGGCTGCCCAGAGTTTCACTTACAATCGCCCCGCCACCCGGCCGAAGCCGCCGCCTGCCGCCCAGACCGGGCAGATGCTGGTCCAGGCGACCGAGGTCAATTACGACTATAACAACTCGCGCGTCGCCGCAGTCGGCAGCGTGCAGATGTATTACAACGGTACGTCCGTCGAAGCCGACAAGGTCATCTACGACCAGAAGACCAAGCGCCTGCACGCCGAAGGCAATGTCCGCATGACGGACGCCGACGGCAAGATCACCTATGCTAACCTGCTCGATCTCAGCGACGACTACCGCGACGGTTTCGTGGATTCGCTGCGCGTCGATACGGCCGATGCGACGCGCATGGCCGCGACACGCGCCGAGCGCACCGCCGGCAACTACACCGTGTTCCAGAACGGTGTCTACACGGCCTGCGCCGCCTGTAAGGAAGATCCGAAGAAGCCGCCGCTGTGGCAGGTCAAGGGTGCCCGTGTCATCCACGACCAGACCGAAAAGATGATGTATTTCGAGGACGCCCGGATCGAGTTCTTCGGCGTGCCCCTCGCCTATATCCCGTATTTTTCGACGCCCGATCCGACGGTGAAGCGCAAGACCGGCTTCCTGATGCCGTCGCCCTCGCAGAACACCAATTACGGTTTCGGTGTCGAAACCCCATTCTATTGGGCGATCGCTCCCGACTACGACGCGACGATTTCGCCGCGCTACATGACCAAACAGGGCCTGTTGCTCCAGGGTGAATTCCGCCAACGCCTGATGGATGGTGCGTACCAGATCCGTGCCTACGGCATCAATCAACAGGATCCGAATGCCTATGCTGGTCAGGTCGGCCAGAAGGATTGGCGCGGCGGCGTGGAGTCCAAAGGCCAGTTCGCGCTGAACGACAAATGGGTCTGGGGCTGGGATGCGGTCGCACTGAGCGACTACAATTTCCTGCAGGATTACCGGCTGTCGATGTACCGGGACCCCTATGCCTCGTTCCTGAACCTGCAGACGGAAGCCGTTTCGCAGCTCTATCTGACGGGCGTCGGCAAGCGCAGCTTCTTCGATGCGCGCACAATCTACTACCTGAGCTTCTCCGGCAGCCAGAGCCAGGTCCCGGTCATCCATCCGGTGATCGATTACAACAACGTCCTGAACCAGAACATTCTCGGCGGCGAGTTCAGCTACAAGTTCAACATGACCAGCCTGAGCCGTGATCAGGCAGCGTTCACTGCAATCAATAGTAAGATTGATCCACTGACCGGCTTGAGCCCTTGCAATATTCTCTCGGCGGACACGGCCTCACGGACGCCAACAAACTGCCTGATGAACGGCATTCCCGGCACCTATACCCGCGTTACCGGCGAAGCACAGTGGCGCCGTTCCTATACGGACTCGTTCGGCCAGATCTTCACGCCGTTCGCGATCCTGCGCGTCGATGCGATCGATGCCTCGATCTCAAACCAGCCCGGCGTGTCCAACTTCCTGCCGACCGGTGACACGACAGCGCTGCGGGTGATGCCGACCGTAGGCGTCGAATATCGCTATCCGTTCATCAACGTTCAGCCGTGGGGCACCACGACACTCGAACCCATCGCTCAGGTGATCATTCGTCCGAACGAAACCTACGCCGGTAAGTTGCCGAACGAAGACGCGCAGAGCATGAGCTTCGACGCGAGCAATCTGTTCAGCGTCAACAAGTTCTCCGGTTACGACCGTGTCGAAGGCGGTGGTCGCGCCAACGTCGGCGTGCAGGCTACCACACAGTTTGATCGTGGCGGTTCCGTCAAAGTCCTGTTCGGTCAGTCCTATCAACTTTTCGGCCTGAACTCGTTCGCAGTCGCCGATACGACCAACACCGGCGTCAACTCAGGACTGGCCACCTCGCGGTCAGACTACGTCGCCAGCCTCGCCTATTCGCCGAACCGCACTTATACGGTCAGTACCCGTGCTCGCATCGACGAAGCAACCGGCAACATCTCGCGCTTTGAGGCGGAGGGTCGCGCGAGCTTCGACCGCTGGTCGGTCAGCCTGATGTATGGCAACTATGCACCGCAGGCGGAATTGGGCTACCTCACTCGCCGCGAAGGCCTCCTCGGCACCGGTTCGATCAAACTGGCATCGAACTGGGTGGTCACCGGTGGCGCGCGCTGGGACCTTGAGGCCAACAAGATCAACCAGTACACGGTCGGTGCCGGCTATGTGGACGATTGTTTCGTGCTCGGCGTCAATTATGTCACGTCCTACAACTACGTGAGTAACCTGAGCACGCCGCCCGTTCTGAGCCATACATTCATGTTCCAGATTGGCCTGCGGACAATTGGCAATACCACGTCTGCGAGCGGAACCGGCGGCACTTACTAGTATCGGTCGTTTGTGCCGTGAAATCTCCGTTTTCCGTCGCGATGTATGCGAATTCTGCTTTCAAGAGAGCTTTGACACCGCGGTTTTGACAATGATGGGTACGATGATTTCCGGACGCGTTCTGCAAGCCACTTTGGCGACGGCAGTTACCCTTCTCATTTGTGCGGGATCACCGGCTCGGGCGCAGTCCGTCGCTGTCATGGTGAACGGCGAGCCCATCACCAATTTCGATATCGAACAGCGCACCAAGTTGAATGCACTGTCCGGCGCGAAGACGAACAGCCGCCAGGACGTGATCGAGGAGTTGATCAGCGAAAAGGTGAAGATCAAGGAAGGCAAGAAATACAGCGTCGATCCCGGTGCTTCGGAAGTCGATGGTGCATTTCAGAACATGAGCTCGCGCATGCGCCTCACGCCGGATCAGCTGGTGCAGTCACTGGCGTCCAAAGGCATCCGCCCGGACACGCTGAAAAGCCGTTTGAAGGCCGACATGGTCTGGAACGCGATTGTCCGCGGGCGCTTCAAGCAGAGCCTGCAGGTCGGCGAAAAGGAAGTCGATGCAGCCGTCCAGAGCGCTGGCGGCGATGCCATGACCGAAGCGTTCGAATATCAGATGCGGCCGGTTGTGCTGGTCGTGCCCCGCGGTGCGGCGTCCGGCATGATGGAAGCGCGGCACAAGGAAGCCGAAGGGCTACGCGAGCGTATCCAGAGCTGCGAAGACGCCAACCGTACCTTCAAGTCGATGCAGAATGCGACCATCCGCGATACGGTCGTCAAGACCTCTGCCGATCTGCCGCCGTCGCTGCGAGAACTGCTCGACAAGACCCCGATCGGACGTCTCACGCCTCCGGAAGTGACCCGCCAGGGTGTCGAAATGGTCGCTCTATGCGCGCGCAAGCCGACCAAGGTCGATACCCCGAAGAAGCGGGAAGTCCGCGACAAGATGTTTGCCGACAAATTCGAAGCGAAGTCGAAATCCTACCTGCAGGAAGTGCGCAAAGCGGCGATGATCGAATATCGGTAGTTTCCGATCCGGCTTAGGCCGCGACTGGCTTAGGGCGGCACCATGACCAAACCTCTTGCGCTGACATTGGGCGAACCGGCCGGCATCGGCCCGGACATTGCCATCGCTGCCTGGCTGCGTCGGCACGAACTCGACCTGCCCCCGTTCTATCTGCTTGGTGACCGAGACTTCATGGCGGAACGTGCCAAGACGCTCGGCCTCGACGTCAGGCTGGCCGATGTAACGCCCGCCGGTGCCGCTGAGACGTTTGCTGACGCGTTACCGGTGGTGTCGATCGGGCAGACGGTCACCGCGCCTCCCCGTCGTCCTGACGCGTCCAGCGCACCCGCAGCCATTGCCTCGATCCGTCAGGCGGTCGCGGACGTGGAAGCCGGCCATGCCGGCGCCGTCGTGACCAATCCGATCGCCAAGAGTGTGCTCTATCGCGCCGGTTTCACCCATCCAGGTCACACCGAATTTCTCGCCGAGCTTGCCGCCCGCGACGGAAAGGTCCCGCTGCCGGTGATGCTGTTGTGGTCGCCCGAACTGGCCGTGGTGCCGGTCACGATCCATGTCTCGCTGCGCGATGCTATTGCCCAACTGAGCGGCCCGCTGATCACTGCCACCGCACGCATCGTGGTCAACGACATGAAGACCCGTTTCGGCATCAAGCGGCCACGACTGGCCATTGCTGGCCTCAATCCGCATGCCGGAGAAGACGGTTCGATGGGCGACGAGGAGCAGGCGTTCATCATGCACGCGGTCACCGTATTGCAGAACGAAGGCATCGACGCACGCGGGCCTTTGCCCTCCGACACCATGTTCCATCCGGCAGCCCGCGCGACCTATGACTGCGCGATCTGCATGTATCATGATCAGGCGCTGATCCCGATCAAGACCATCGCCTTCGATGAAGGCGTCAACGTCACGCTCGGCCTGCCCTTTATCCGCACCTCACCCGATCACGGCACCGCCTTCGACATCGCCGGCACCGGCAAGGCTAATCCGTCGAGCCTGATTGCGGCGCTGAAACTCGCGGCCCGCATGGCTGCGACGCAATCCGCATGAGCGGGATCGACGATCTGCCGCCGCTGCGTGACGTCATCAAACGTTTCGATCTGCAGGCGCGCAAATCGCTCGGCCAGAATTTTCTGCTCGATCTCAATCTCACCGCACGCATCGCCCGCGCCGCCGGCCCGCTGGAAGATTGCACGGTCATCGAGGTTGGCCCCGGTCCCGGCGGCCTCACCCGTGCATTGCTGGCCGCCGGCGCCAGGCGCGTCATCGCCGTCGAGCGTGACGAGCGCGCGCTCGGCCCGCTCAAGGAAATCGCCGCGCACTATCCTGGTCGGCTCGAGATCGTCATCGGCGACGCCCAGACCTTCGATCCGCGCTCGATGCTATCAGGCGAGCGCGCCAAGATCGTCGCCAACCTCCCCTATAATATCGGTACGCAGCTCCTGATCGACTGGCTGTGCACCGAGCCGTGGCCGCCCTGGTACGACATGATGGTGCTGATGTTCCAGCGCGAGGTCGCCGAACGCATCGTCGCGGTCGAAGATGACGAGGCTTATGGCCGGCTCGGTGTGCTGTCGAACTGGCGCGCCGAAACCAAAATCCTGTTCGACATCTCGCCGGCCGCCTTCACGCCGCCCCCGAAGGTGACGTCATCGGTCGTGCGCCTCGTTCCCCGCGCGGAGCCAGAGGCCTGCGAACGACGCCTGCTGGAACAGGTGGCCGCTGCAGCATTCAATCAGCGCCGCAAGATGCTGCGGCAGAGCCTGAAGTCCCTCGGCGTCGATCCGGAGCGGCTCGCCGCAGCTGCCGATGTCGACGTTACCCGGCGCGCCGAGACGGTTCCGGTGTCGGGCTTTGTCGCGATGGCGCGCGAATTATCCAAGATCCGAAAAACCAAGAGCGTTACGCCGACGCCTTGATCTCCTGCGCCGGGCTCCTGATCGCGGCCCACATGAAACATGTGCAGGCGAGTGCCACGAACATCGGCAGCCCATGCGTCAGTCCCTGCATCGCAGCGCCGGCGAAGACCGGGCCGATCAGCGCGCCTGCGCCCCACATCAGTCCCATCGCCGCATAGATACCAACCAGCTGGCTGCCGCTGAAGCGACTGCCGACAATGGTCAGCATGATCGTATAGATCCCGACGAACACACCGCCCCACACGAACAGCAAAGGATAGATGGTCCACGGCGACAACAGCGCCCATGGCCACACGAGCGCACCGATCACCGCCAGCCCCGCCAAAGCGATGATCATGCGACGTCGGTCGAGCTTGTCGCCAAGCCAGCCAATCGGGAGCTGCAGCACAATGGCGCCTATCATCATGCACGACATCAATTGCGTCGCTTCGGTCTCGAGCCAGCCGAGCTTCACGGCATAAAGCGCGAGGAACGACAGCCCAGCGCTTTCCACCGTTGCATGCAGAACCGTTGCCGCCATCGCGATCGGCGCCAGCATGATGAAGCGCAGCGGATTGGCATCCACGGGTTCATCGAACACCGGCTGCGCAATCCCGGGCATCGCCAGACACATCAAGGCAAGGATGGAGAAGCCCGCGCCGACCCAATAGGCCATTGCGCCCTGCGTCCCCACAAGGGACAGCGTGAGCGGCCCCAGCGCGAAACCAACCGAAAGCGCGGCAGTATAGGCTGCCATGGCGCGGGCACGGGTCGCGTCGGTGCTCAGGCTGTTCAGCCAGGTTTCCGACATCACGAACAGGGTTTCGGACGCAGCGCCAAGCACGATGCGGAGCGGAAACCAGAGCCAGATCGACGGCACGGCCAGAAACAGCAAGAGCACCACAACAGCGACGGCCAGCGCACCGATCACCATACGCCGCATGCCGATACGGGCGGCGAATCTTGGCAGTACAAATGCCATCGCCAGCACACCGACCGCATGCATCGCAGCATTCGCCCCGATGAACGCGTCGGACGAGCCGCGTTCTGCGAGATCCAGCGCAATCAGTGCGGCACTGAGGCTGTAAGTCAGGCCGAAGATCATCGCTGCCATGATCACTGCGGCGCGCGACCAGAGCGTGGAACCGGGTATGGAACCGGCTGGAGACTGCATGCGTGACCCCACGGTGAACGCAGAGCTCCTCGCATAAAAACATTAATCATCCGCTGGCTATATCTGCCCTGGAAAACCGGGATCATGGGTAACCGATGATACGACTGCTGCTCCTCCTGCTGGGCGCGGAAGTGGTGCAACGACGCTGGCGGTTGCTGCTCGCGATCGGCGTGCTGTGGGCTGCCTTGGGCCTCGCTATCGTGATCGACGCGTTCGATGGCAGCACGATCGTGCGGCCGCATTACTTCGGCTACCTGCTGCTGCTGGAAGGCATTGTCAGCCTGCTGGCTGCTCTGCTTGCCGTCAAACGTCGGCCCTATCAGTTCGCCAAGGCCGTTATCCTGATCGTACCGGCCGTTATCATCATCGCGCTGCCGCGTCATTCCAACCTGTTGATCGCGATGCTGCTGGGCGGCGTGCTGCTACTCGACGGTAGCGCGCGCATCGTCAGCGCCTGGCTGGTGCGCTTCGAGAACTGGCGGATGGCGATCGGTGCTGGTGCGGTCGAACTGATGCTCGCCGCCACCACGCTGGAGCCGTGGCCGACCTGGTACGAGGGCACGATCGGCTTTAACATCGGCGCGTTGCTGATCGTATCGGGACTGAGCACGACGTTGCTGGCTAATCGCTTGCGGCGATTGCCACCGGATGCACCGATCTCGATGCTGGTGGGCGGCGCGTTTCCGACCGCATTGTGGGTGCCCGCCACGCCGGATGATGCCGGCAAGGACGATCTCGTCGTGCATGTCTGGACACCCACAGGGCCCGGCCGCAGCGCGCGGCGCCGACCGCTGGTGGACCGCTATATTGCAGCCGTCGACGCCAATGGCATCGTCTCCACCGGACATGCAGCACTCGAGCTGGCGCCCAATGTCTATGTCAGCCACTACCCCGCCGTCGAAATTGATCGCGCGCCGGATGAGTTCGGCCGCGTGCTGCGCGCTGGCGTCGAGAACGACCTGCCCGGCCGTTTCCAGCCGAGCTATCCCGAAGAAGCAGACGGATGGTGCGAGGCCACTGCACATATCCGTTTCACGCGTATCGACCGCGTTCGCGTCCGCCACTTCTGGCGCACATACCGCGTTGATACGACCTACAACCTCACCAGCCGCAACTGCTCGACCGCCGTGGCACACGCGCTCGATGCAGGCCTCGAAGGTGTGCTTGGACGCACCGATCGGCCTTGGCGTGCATTTTTCCAGGCCGTGGCCACGCCCGAATTGTGGGTTGCAAGCGTGTTGCGACGCCGCGCCGAAGCAATGGCATGGACGCCCGGCCTGATCCTCGACTATGCGCGGCTGCTGCAGGCGGTGGTCGAGCCCGAGCCAGAACAAATCTCCCCCGCATGGTCGCGCCTTAGAAGGCTCAGCATTCGTCGCGCAGCCCGGGCCCGCATGCGCGCGACATGAGTCTCTCAAGACGACCGCGACGTGGGCAAGAAGGTGCGAACCTGGCGCTCTTTCGCACCCTTGAACTCGCCCCCATCCTGTGATTGCTAGGATGCAACGAAGTCTAGGGAAAACAAAAATGGCTCTTTTGAAACGCCAGTCTCTGGTGAAATTCGACGCTCCGCTCTGCGAAACCATCGTCGACACACCGAAGCCGCAGGGCAAGGAAGTGCTGGTCCGCATCGAGTGCTGCGGACTCTGTCATTCCGACCTGCACATCCAGGACGGCTATGCGGATCTCGGCGGCGGCAAGAAGCTCGACACCACGCGCGGCATGACGCTTCCCTTCACCCTCGGCCACGAGATCGCCGGCATCGTCGATGAAGTCGGCCCCGATGGCGATCAATCGCTCATCGGCAAAAAGAAGGCCGTCTTCCCGTGGATCGGCTGCGGCAAATGCCGCGACTGCCTTGCAGGCGATGAGAACCTCTGCGCCAAGAACCGCTTCCTCGGCGTGTCGCTCGACGGCGGTTTCGCGACGCACGTGCTTGTGCCCGACGAGAAGTATCTGCTCGATTACGATCCGCTACCGATCAACATGGCGGCGACTCTGATGTGCTCGGGCATCACCGCTTACGGCGCGCTCAAGCGTCTCGTCGATCGCCCGCGGCAGCGCAACCTACTGCTGGTGGGTCTCGGCGGCGTCGGCATGGCGGGTCTCGCGCTGGCCCAGGCGATGTTCAAGCAGCCGATCTCGGTGGCCGATCTCAATCCGGCGGCACGCGAAGCCGCGCTCAAGAACGGCGCCGCCTTCGCCTATGACCCTTCCGAGCCCGATGTCGCCAGGCGCATGGTGAAGGAAAACGATGGCGGCTTCGATGGCGTGGTCGACTTTGCCGGCAACGACAAATCCATGAACTTCGCGGTGGCCACCGTGGCGCGGGGCGGCAAGATCGTAGTGTCCGGCCTGATGGGCGGCGAGTTCAGCCTGCCCATGGTGCAATGGATCTACAAGCGTATGACCGTCGAGGGCTTCATGGTCGGCACGCTTGAGGAAGCCAAGGAGCTGATGGCTCTGGCCCGCGCCGGCAAACTCAAGCCGACGCCGATGAAGGCGGAACCGATGGGCGATGCCCAGAAGTGGATCGATGAACTGCGCGCCGGCAAGGTCGTCGGCCGGATCATGCTGACCAACTGAGCTGAGGCCTTGGCCCGGATTGCGCTTCATGCGATCCGGGCTAGGATATGTCCCATTGCAGGATGGGATTCATGGACCATTTCGTCCAACCGGTCAGGTCGCTTGCGCGAATTGCCGCGCTGATAGCCCTGACTTTGCTGCTCTCGGTCAGCGCTGCATTGGCCGAGAAGCGCATTGCGCTTGTGGTCGGCAACTCCGGCTACCAGAACATCACCCGCCTCGATAACCCGAAGAACGACGCGAAGCTGATGGCGGAGACGCTGAGCGGTCTCGGCTTCACGTTGATCGGCGGCACTGCGCAATTGGACCTGGACAAAAGCGCACTTGATCTCGCCGTGCAGAATTTCGGGCGGCAGGTTCAGGGCGCTGACGTCGCCCTGTTCTATTACGCGGGCCACGGCGTGCAGGTCAGCGGCTCCAATTACCTCGTGCCGGTGAACGCCAATCCGACCCGCGAGGCGGATGTCGATTTCCAGATGGTCGATATCAATCTGGTGCTGCGCCAGATGCAGGGCTCCGGCACGCGGCTCAACATGGTTATCCTGGACGCATGCCGGAACAATCCGTTCGGGTCGCGTGGCCTGCGCGCCTCGGAAGGCGGCCTTGCCCAGATGCGCGCACCGGAAGGCACCCTGATCTCCTATGCGACCCAGCCCGGCAGCGTGGCGCAGGACGGCAGCGATGGTAACAGCCCCTATACCAAGGCATTGGCGAGTACCGTGCGTCAGGCTGGGCTTGATATTTTCCAGACCTTCAATCAGGTCGGCCTTGCCGTGAAGCGCGCCACCGGCGGCTCGCAACAGCCTTGGGTGTCGTCATCGCCGATCGATGGCACATTCTACTTCGTGGCACCAACCGCCACCGTGCCGCTCGTCGTGCCGCAGAAGGCCGTGCAGGAAGCACGCCTGCCCGATGCGCCACGGATCGACTTCGACAAATTGCCGATCACCGATCCAATCAAGCTTACGGAAATCAGCGATCGGCTTTATGAGCTGAATTTCGATCCCGAACCGCTGAACAGCAAGAATGGAATCGCGGTTGCGATCCGCGATTTCCAGGTCAAGGGCGGCATGCCACCAACGGGAGAAGCGACCGAGGGCCTGCTGCAGCGTTTGCGCAGCGCGAGCGACCAGAAACAATGGGGCTCGATCGTCTATGACATCAAGAACAAGAAATGGGGCATGTCGTGGGATCAACCGTCCCGCAAGTCAGCCGTGACCAAGGCACGCGCCCAATGCGGCACGGCTCCCTGCCCGCTCGAACTGTCGTTTTACGGAGCGAATTGCGGCGCCTTCGCAGCTCTCGGCGGCAACTGGTCGCTTGTCGCGCGGCCCACGCTTGCACAGGCGCGCGATGCGGCCATCGATCAATGCACCAAAACAGGAAAATCATGTCCGATTGTCGGCGCCATCTGCGCCAACGCCACGATGGGGCCTGACGCGAAATTGTAAGTTCGATCTTTTTTTGAAAGTTATTGAACATGATTTTTCGATCTGGACTTCTGATTGGTTTGGCCATTCTGATATTTTCGGGAGACACAGCTCTGGCACAGGGCGCAACCGGTGGCAGCCTTGGCAATGACAGCAAGACGCTGTCGGGCTCCTCCCCCGAATCCCGATCAGCGGCGCCTGCCCAACGCGAAAGCTCCGAACGCCGCGCGCCGCGCCGTCAGACCGCGCCGCGCAACCGTGGCGAGGGCGCGGGAGGCGGCGGAAATTTCGACGGCGCCTGGTCGATATCGAGCGTAGGCACCTCCGGCTGTTCCGACACATTCACGGAAAGCTTCGTCGTGGCCAACGGAAGGATGATCGGCAAAGACGGCAGCGCCCCGGTCAGCGCCAACGGGACAGTGCGCGGAAGCGGAAACTACAGCGGCATCCGCGTCACCAGCCAGGGTCGCCTCTCCGGCCGTACCGGTTCGGGAGTTTTCCAGCGATCCGATGGATGCTCGGGCCGCTGGGTCGCAAGCAAGCAGTAACCGCCCATGACAATCCCGCAGATCATCATGAAATCCGTCATCCTCCCCTGTCTGCTCATCATCGCACTCGGCGGCAGCGACGCATGGAGTCAGGGCGCAACCGGCGGCAGCCTCGGCAATGACAACAAGACGCTGTCCGGCTCGTCTTCCGAGCCGCCTGCCGCCAAGCCAGCCCGCCGCGAGCGATCCGAGCAGCGTGCAGCTCCAGCCCGCCGCGGCGCTGGTGAGGGCGGCAGCGCCGCCAGATTCGACGGCATGTGGCAGATCACTTTCACCGGTCAGTCGGCGGTGTGCGCGGGCAAAACCGCCAGCAGCACATTGACGATCTCCGGTGGGAGCGTCGGCGGGGGCGGTAGCATCAGTCCAAGCGGCGTATTGCAAGGGGTCGGCAGCAACGGCAGTGTGAGCGCGGTCATGACCGGCCGCCTGTCCGGCCGCGGTGGCGGCGGCTCGATGCAAATGTCGAATGGCTGCACCGGTCGCTGGACGGCCGGCAAGCAATGATCGGCGGCAGCGACTACGACTTGCGCTGCGGACGCATCGCTTCGCCGATGGACACCACGACGGCGCAGATCGCCACCAGCACGATGGATGCTGCGGATGCGGCCGGCAGATCGGTCCCCGTCTCCGAGATTTTGCTGTAGAGCACCAGCGGCAGGATGTTCACCTGCGTGCCGGCCAGCGCCAGCGCCGTGCCATAGGCGCCGACGGCGACCGCTGCCGTCAGGCAATAGGCTGCGATCAGGCTCGGCAATATCTGCGGCAGCATCACTTCAGTCAGCGTGCGGAAGCTCCCTGCACCGAGCGAGCGCGAAGCGAGCATCTGATTACGATCGAAATTGCTGATCGCCGGCAGCACGATCAACACGACGCGCGGCACCAAGTAATAGGAATAAGCCAGACCCAGTCCCACCGGTGAAAAGATGAAGCCACCGATGACAGCGGGATCGAAGCCCAGTTTGGCGAGCAACAGCGTCACGAAGCCAGCGCGGCCGAGCAGAAGAATGAAACCGTAAGCGACGATCAGCCCGGAGAATGTCAGCGGTAGCGAGATCGCGATCAAGGCTGCCGTACGGAGGCCTGGCGCGAACCGCGCCAGTGCAAGTGCAACGCAGAAGCCGACAACGAGCGAGAACAGCGGCGCGACGGTGCCCAGCACCATCGTGCCGCGCAGGCCGTTCCAGAACACCGGATCACCAGCCAGTCGGCCGAACGCACTGCCGCTATCCGCGAAAGCGCCGACCAGCACCGCGCAAACCGGGATCAGGAAGAACAGTCCCAGCACCACGCTGCCGGGAACGGCAAAGGCAGCGAGCATGGATGTCGGAACGCGCGCGCTCATCGTGATCTTTATTCCGTAATGACGAAAACGCGATCCCCGCGCTATCGCGGAGATCGCTTTGGTGAGTTCGGCTTACTGGCCGAGAACGGCCTTGGCCCAACCGGCATCGATCTCGGCCTTCTTCGCGGTGGCCTTGGCGATATCCATCGCCTGCACCTGCGGCGCGGCCGGCATCTTGTCGGCAACGCTCGGCGGCAGGGCGACACCGGGCACGGCCGGACGCACATAACCCTCGGCGAAGATCTTCTGGCCCTCATCGCTCATGATGAAGTTGAGCCAGAGCTTGCCGGCATTCGGGTTTGGGCCGTTCTTCACCAGCGAGATCGCGTAAGGCGCGGCGGCTGAGGCTTCCTTCGGAATGACGACGGACACGCCATCGCCGAGACCGTCGGTGAACTTGGCTTTCAGGCCGTCGTTCTCGTAGCCGATCCAGATCGGGATCTCGCCCTTCAGGAACTGCGCGTAAGGCGTGGTGCCGACCGTGCGCAGCACGTTGCCGGCCTTGGTCAGCTTGCCCAGATAGTCGATACCCGGCGCGACATTGTCCATGCTGCCGCCATTGCCGAAAGCCGCAGCGAAAGCCACCACCTGGCCCTGCCCCGTCGAGCGCGGGTCCTGATACACAATGGCGTTCTTGTATTCCGGCTTCAAAAGATCCGCCCAGCTCTGCGGCACGGTCTTGACCAATTTGGTGTTGACGAGGAACGCCACGCTCAGCGTGTGGATGGTGAACCAGCGGCCTTCGGCCTCGCGCAGCGGATCGGCGAGCTTGTCGAAATTCACCGGCTTGAAACCATCGACGACGCCGGCCTTTGCTGCGTCCAGAGCGGACGCTGCAAAGTAATAGGCCGTATCGGCCTGCGGACGATTGCGCGCCTTGTCGAGGGCAACGACGGTCGCCGCAGAACCGAGGTCGTTATAGACCATCTCGACGCCGGGATAGCGCTTCTGGAAGGCCTTGAACTGGTTGGCCCAGTTGGCCCAGGTCGGCCCGGTATCGAACGACACGACGAGGCCTTCCTTGCGGGCGGCTTCGTACAGCGCCTTTTCACCGGCATAGAGTTCGGCGCCTTCGAAGGCCCATGCGGCCGGGCTGATGGCAATCGTGAGGGAAGCTGCGGCAACGCCGCTCAGAAACTTGCGTCGGTTCATGTCGATCTCCTTTATGAGGTCGGGGGAAGAAGGCGGATGGCATCGTGCGGGATCGTCACGCCGGTGATTGGCCCGCGCAGATGGGTTTCGAGACGGATGGCCCCGCCGGCGACGGCCATATCGATGCGCCTGACAGGGCCGAGGTAACGGTCGGCGGACATGGAGCCGGCGAAGCAACATGGATTGCTCGCATCGACGGGTCCTGTGATAGGCTCGACCCGTTCAGGACGCACGAACACAGTGACCTTCGCACCGATGCTCTTGCCCTGCGTGTCGCAGGCCAGCGCGCCAACCGGCGTTGTCACCATGCCGTCACCGGAAATGCTGCCGGGCCACAGGTTGGATTGACCGACAAAGGCCGCGACACTGGCATCGGCCGGTGTCTCGTATAATTCGCGCGGCGTGCCGATCTGCACGATGCGGCCGTCGCGCATCATCACGACCTTGTCGGCAATCGACAACGCCTCTTCCTGATCATGCGTCACCAGCAATGTCGCGATTCCTGCCTGCCGCTGCACACGCAGAATTTCGTCACGCATTTCCAGTCGCAACCCCGCATCGAGCGCCGACAGCGGCTCGTCGAGCAGCAGGCCTTGCGGCTCGAACACCAACGCACGCGCCAGCGCGACGCGCTGCTGCTGACCGCCCGACAATTCCGCTGGATAGTCTTCCGCGCGCTTGCCCATGCCGACACGTCCCAGCATCTCGATGGCCCGCGCGCGCCGTTCCTGCTTGGCGATACCGCGCACCTTCAGTGGATAGGCGATGTTTTCCCACAGCCGCATATGCGGGAACAACGCATAGTTCTGAAACACGACACCCAGACGACGCGCCTCGGGCAGCGACGCGCCGACATCCTTGCCATCGATCAGGATGCGCCCGGTGTCAGGCTTGAGGAATCCCGCCAGCAATTTCAAAATCGTCGACTTGCCCGACCCCGACGCGCCGATGATCGCCAGCAATTCGCCGCGGCCGATCTCCAGGGCAATGTCGAACACACCAGTGCTCGTGCCGGGATAGCTGTAGCTCACTTGATCGTATCGCAGCGTCACGCGCCTGCCCCCACTTTACGCCGGCCGGTGACCCGCGCCGTCAGCCCGCTGGTCAGCGATGCGATCATCGCAAGCCCAAGCAATACGACGGTGGCCGCGCAGGCAAAGCCCGTCGCGCCATAGAACGCCTGCAACAGCACCACAGGATAGGTGCGCGACAGAAAGCCAGAGACCAGATTGGATAATTGAAATTCACCGATCGACAGCGCTGCCACTGTCAGCATGCAGGACAGCAGGCTCGTATGCAGCTGCGGCAGTGTGACGTCCCACATACGTGCCGGAAACGATGCGCCGAGCGTTGCGGCTGCGTGCTCATATTCGGCGAGCCCGAGCTGATCCATATCGGCGACAAGAGCCGTCACCGTATAGGGCAGCGTCAATACGAGGTGCCCCGCCGCCAGCAGCCAAAAACTGCCGAGCCACGGCAATGCGTCCGACGAGAAGACGAGGATGAAGCCGAAAGCCAGAACCAGTTCGGGCACGGCAATCGGCATCAGCGTGACGATCCGCGCCGCAAGCCGCACACCACCCCGCGCGCCGGCATGAATGGCGTAGGCCAGCGGAAGTCCAATTAGGATGTTGAGAATGCAGGTGGTCGCGACGATCTTCAGGCTGGTGGTGAAAGCGCGGCGAAAGCTCGGATCACCGGCGACTTCCTGATACCAGCGCCAGGTGAAGCCTGACGGCAGAAGCGTCCCGCTCCAGACTTCTCCAAAAGAGCCGACGAACAACAACAGGACTGGCGCCGCGAGAAAAATCAGATAGGCGATCGCGACGAACGGCACGAGCCATGTCCCCTGTCAAATGTGATGCTGAAGTCTGCGCCTCAGTATAACGGCGGCATATCAGTTTTATGACAGAGCGGCAAAGTTATGCATTTGCGAGAAGGCGTGCTGCGATGCGAGCGATGACGCCGTCGACATCAGCGACGCGCTCGACCGTATTCACCTCAGGCGCATCGGCCATCGCCAACACCAGGCGATTGAATTGTAGTCCGAGCGCCATCTCCGAGAGTGTCCCGACACCTCCGCCAATCGCGACCAGCACGAGACATGCGCGCGCGATAATGGCATTCCGTGCGGGGCCTATGCCCGTCGCGATCGGAATAGCCACATAGGGATTGGCTGCGTGCCATTCCTCGTCGGGCAGCAGACCAACAGGCATGCCGCCCTCCTGTGCATGGCCCTTGCACGCCGCTTCCATCACGCCGTTCTTGCCGCCGCACAACAGTTGCAGGCCATGGCGCGCCAATGCCGCGCCCATCTGTTCGGCGAGATCGTATTGCGCTTGTGTCGCGTCTCGCGGCCCGATGATGCCGATGGGCACACGGCGCAGCTTTCGCGTTGCTGCAAGCCGCAGCAGTGCTTCGGAAGCGGTCACCGCTTCGCCGCCCTGCGCGGCACTATCGTGCCAATTCAACGCCAGCGGATCGAATACCCGTGCACCATCGCTGAGCTGCTGCGTGCGCTCATTCCAGAATAATGCCTGCATGGTATTAGCCTTCGAGTTCTTGCTGCAATCCGCGGACGAAAGATGTCAGCCCGGTACGACGTTCGCGCTTCAGACGTTCGGCCTTGAGGATCGACTGCACCTCGCTATAGGCCTCTTCCACATTGTGGTTGATGACAATGTAGTCGTATTCGGCCCAGTGGCTCATCTCGTGGCTGGCGCGGCTCATGCGCCCGCGGATCACTTCGTCCGAATCCTGCGCGCGGGTATGAAGTCGTTTTTCGAGATCGGCCGCCGAGGGCGGCAGGATGAAGACGCTGACGACGTCGGCCCGCGCCTTCTCGCGCAATTGCTGCGTACCCTGCCAGTCGATATCGAACAGCACGTCATTGCCGGCTGAGAGCGCGGCTTCCACTGGCGCACGCGGCGTGCCGTAGCGGTTATCGAACACCGTGGCCCATTCGAGCAGTTCATTGCCCTTGGCCATCTTCTCGAAGCGCGGCTTGTCGACGAAGATGTAGTCCTTGCCGTCAACCTCGCCGGGCCGCATCGGGCGCGTCGTGGCCGAGACCGACAGTTGCAGCCCCGGCATCCGGTCGATCAGCAGCCGCGTCAGCGTCGTCTTGCCGGCACCGGATGGCGATGACAGCACGAACATCAGCCCGCGCCGCTCGACTCCGTCAAAGCCAGCTTCTTGAAAATTTCGGCTGCCCCCGGACATGGTCACTCCAGATTCTGTACCTGTTCACGGAATTGCTCGACCACGTTCTTCATTTCGAGGCCGGTGCTGGTCAATTCCAGATCGTTGGATTTCGAGCAGCAGGTGTTAACCTCGCGGTTGAACTCCTGCGACAGGAAATCCAGCCGCCGCCCCACGGGACCGCCCTTCTTGATCATCTCGCGCGACTGCGAAATATGCGACGCGATGCGATCGAGTTCTTCGCGGATGTCGGCCTTGGTCGCCATCATCAACGCTTCCTGATTCAGCCGATCACTATCGAAACGATCCGACGCCTCGAGCAACGTCGCGATCTGTTCGGCAAGCCGTGCACGAATGGCTTCCGGCTTGCGGCCGGGTGCCGCCTCGGCCTTCTTCGACAATGCCTCGATCTCGTTCAGACGCTGGGACAGGATGTCACCAAGCGTCATGCCCTCACGCTTGCGCATGGCGACCAGCGCGGTGAGAGCCTCTTCGAATGCTGCGGTCACGGCAGCCTTCGCCGCCTTGTCCTCGGCCTCGTCAGCCTCGGGCTCGACCACTTCGATGACGCCCTTGATATTCATCAGGCCATCGACGCTCGGCGCGACGGCGTCGATCTTGCTGGCCAATTCGGCGGCAATACGCAGCACCGAATTCAGCACCTCTTCGTTGATCCGCACGGTCGAAGCCGCATTGCTGCGCTTAACGGTGAGGTTCGCGTAAACCGTGCCGCGTGACAGCACTTCAGTGGCGCGCTTGCGGGCGACCGCCTCGACTTCGTCGAAACCCGGGGGCATCCGGAAGCGCAAATCGAAGCCCTTGGCGTTGACGGATTTCAGCTCCCACTCGAAGCTATAAGGCCCGCTGGTGCCGTGGCTTCGCGCAAAGCCGGTCATGCTCGACAACGCCATCGCGGAACGTCTCCAAAGAATACGAGTAAGATTCGCAAGGCGCGAACCGGCTCAGGTTAGGGCCTTTTCAGGCCAAGGGGAATTCGAAGCAGAAGCCAGCGCAGGGCTTGGTGGTACGGCCTATTGCTGGACAACCGGCGGTGTACCCGTCGACTGCGCAGCGCCCTGACGGGCCGGCGCGGCTGGCGCAGGAGCCGTACGGGCACGCTGTTTGGCCGGTGCGGCGGGCCTGACCGGACTTGTACCCGTCGCGGCGGCAGGATCCGTCGCCGCTCCGGTAGGCGCAGCAGTAGCCTCTTCCGGCGGCTCGACAGCGTCGTTTTGGACGGCCTTCTCGAGCGCGCGCAGCTTGCTGACGTTCTTCTGGTGCGCGTCGTAGGTTTCGGTAAAGGCGTGACCGCCGGTGCCATCGGCAACGAAGAAGAGGTCGCGGGTGCGTGCCGGGTTGGCGGTCGCTTCGAGCGACGCACGGCCCGGATTGGCGATCGGGCCTGGCGGTAGGCCTTCGACCACATAGGTATTGTAGGGCGACGGCTGCTGGATCTCGCTGCGCTTGATCGGACGGCCCAATGTGCCCTTGCCGCCGACGATGCCATAGATGATCGTCGGATCCGACTGCAGCTTCATCTTCTGGCGCAAGCGGTTGGCGAACACGGCGGCCACCCGGCTGCGCTCATCGGCGCGGCCGGTTTCCTTCTCGACGATCGAGGCGAGCGTCACCAGTTGTTCAGGCGTCTTCGCCGGAATGTCGGCGTTACGGCGTTCCCAGACTTCGGCCAGCACGCGCTTCTGCAATTGCTGCATGCGCTGGATCACCTGGTCGCGCGGCGTGCCACGGGGGAATTTGTATGTCTCGGGCAACAACGTGCCTTCGCGTGGCATTTCACGGATCGAGCCGGTGAAGATGTCGTTATCGGTCAAACGCGCGACGATCTGCTCGGAGGTCAGGCCCTCGGGAATCGTGATGGAGTGTTGCACGACCTTGCCTTCGACGATGGTGCCGATGACATCGCGCAGATTGGCGTTCTTCTGGAACAGATATTCGCCGGGCTTCAGTTCCGAGCTGGCCTTCAACGCAAACACGGCGCCGATGAAAACCCAGCGATTGGCTGAGATCACGCCTTCGCGCAGCAACGCTTCGGCGATGTCGCCTTTGCCCGCACGCGCGGGGATATTGACGACCTTCTCTTCCTGCAGCGGCCCCGGCGCTTCCAGCGCCTGGCGACCATAGACATACGCGCCGCCAGCACCGAGCATGGCGACGATAATGATGGTGATGATGGCATTACCGGCAACCACGAGCGGATTACGCGCATGATCAGAACGCTTCGGCGGCGGCGGAACCTGCTCCGGCTCCAGCGCGGCACGCGGACTCCTCGGCGAAATGGGCGGCCTCTCACTCATCGATAGTACCTGATCCTGTCGGTTCAATCGTGACGGGGACAAACACGATCCCCGTCAATAACATACGCCCAGTGTAGGAATTAGCGCGGAATACGGCGAAACGGTGGAGGTTCTCTAACCAGCCACGCGCTGTAGGATCACGGACGCATTAGTACCGCCGAAACCGAATGAATTCGACAAGGCAATGTTGATCTCGCGCTTGCGCGGGGTCAATGCGACGAGATCGATCGCAGTTTCCACCGACGGATTGTCGAGATTGATCGTCGGCGGCGCGATGTTATCCCGAATCGCAAGCACACAGAAGATGGCCTCGACCGCACCAGCCGCACCGAGCAGGTGGCCGATCGACGACTTCGTCGATGACATCGACACTTTTGACGCGGCATTGCCGAGCAGGCGCTGAACCGCGCCGAGTTCGATCTCGTCGCCGAGTGGCGTCGAGGTGCCGTGCGCATTGATGTAGTCGATGTCGGCCGCGGCAATGCCGGCGCGCTTCATCGCAGCGTTCATGCTGCGGAACGCACCATCGCCATCGGGCGTCGGTGAGGTGATGTGATAGGCATCGCCCGACATACCGTAGCCGATGATCTCGGCATAGATGCGTGCGCCGCGCGCTTTGGCGTGCTCGTACTCTTCGAGCACCACGACGCCGGCACCCTCGCCCATGACGAAACCATCGCGATCCCTGTCGTAAGGCCGCGACGCTTTCTCCGGCGCTTCGTTGAAATTGGTCGACAGCGCGCGTGCTGCCGCGAAGCCGGCCATCGCCAAACGGCTGATTGGCGACTCGGTACCGCCGGCGACCATGACATCGGCGTCGCCGAGCGCGATCAGACGGCCGGCATCGCCGATCGCATGTGCGCCGGTCGAACATGCGGTGACGACGGAGTGATTGGGGCCTTTAAGGCCGTGCTCGATCGAGACATATCCCGAAGCGAGATTGATTAGGCGGCCGGGAATGAAGAACGGCGACACTTTGCGCGGGCCGCGCTCTTTCAGAAGCAATGCGGTATCGGCAATGCCGGACAGACCGCCGATGCCGGAGCCGATCATCACGCCGGTGGCGCAGCGATCGTCTTCATTGTCGGGGTGCCAGTTGGCATCGTCGAGCGCCTGCTTGGCGGCGCACATCGCATAGATGATGAAGTCGTCGACCTTGCGCTGGTCTTTCGGCTCCATCCACTGGTCGGGATTGAAGGTACCGCCCGTGCCGTCGCCGCGTGGAATCACACAGGCGATCTGGCTGGTGAGATCGGATACATCGAATGTATCGATCCGCTTTGCGCCGCTCTCACCGTTGAGGATGCGCTTCCAGGTCGGCTCGACGCCGCAGCCAAGTGGCGACACCATGCCAAGGCCTGTGACGACCACCCGCCTCATTGTCGTACCTCCATGGCCCATCCTTGAGCCAATGCCTTTGAGCAATGCCTACGCGTCACAGCAAGAAGCCGGTGGATCGCACAAACGCGATCCGGCCGGCTTCAAAATGTGTCGCGCGAAGGTGTC
This sequence comes from Tardiphaga robiniae, assembly GCF_013359755.1. Taxonomy (GTDB): domain Bacteria; phylum Pseudomonadota; class Alphaproteobacteria; order Rhizobiales; family Xanthobacteraceae; genus Tardiphaga; species Tardiphaga robiniae. The sequence goes on from NZ_JABMCJ010000071.1 coordinate 97,248, forward strand.
AGCTCTTTGCGTTCTTCTCGAGAAACTTGGTTGCGTCGCCGACGGTCAGAATCGTCTCGGCGGCATCGTCCGGAATTTCGCAGCCGAACTCTTCTTCGAACGCCATCACGAGCTCGACCGTGTCGAGGCTGTCAGCGCCGAGATCATCGATGAAGCTCGCGGCATCGACCACCTTCTCGGGTTCAACACCAAGGTGTTCAACCACGATCTTCTTCACTCGCTCGCCAATCTCGCTCATATCAACCTCGTGCTTGTTACATTGGGCCCGTCCGCAGACGATACGAGCCATCGTGGAGCGTTTAACTCGTTAAACCTTGCGCAGTTGCGCGCCTCTGGATTGACCCCGTCGTCCCGGACGGAGCCTCGCGAAAACGGCAGGCTCGTCCCCGCCAATATACAGGGTTTCAAATTCCTGCAATGGCCTTCTTTGCCCCACCGTTGGAGGTTCGGTTACCATACTTCATTTGGCTTGGCCACATAACCCGGCGACTGTCCAAACCTCAATTAAATCACGACGTTGGGGTTCCCCGACGCTTAGATCATCGCCATGCCGCCATTGACATGAATCGTCTGTCCGGTGACGTAAGCCGCCTCATTTGAGCTCAGATAGACCGCTGCTGCCGCAATATCTTCCGGCGAGCCGAGACGCCCTGCCGGCACCTTGGTCAGAATCGTTTCGCGCTGTTTGTCGTTCAGCACATCGGTCATCGGCGTTGCGATGAAACCGGGTGCAATGCAATTGGCCGTTACATTGCGCTTGGCGTATTCCGCGCCCAGCGTTTTCATCATGCCGATCAGGCCGGCTTTCGCCGCGGTGTAATTCCCCTGCCCGGGATTTCCAGTGACGCCAACCACCGAAGTGATGGCGATGATGCGGCCGAAGCGCTTGCGCATCATCAGCTTGGTCGCGGCGCGTGCGAGGCGGAAGGTCGCGGTCAGATTGACGTTGATCACGTCATCCCAGTCTTCGTCCTTCAACTGGACGAACAGATTATCGCGGGTGATGCCGGCATTGCTGACGAGGATGTCGAGCTGGCCCATGGCTTTCTCGGCTGACGGCACCAACTCTTCGACCTCAGCGGCGTTAGAAAGATTGCACGGCAGCACATGCGTGCGATCGCCGAGCTTCGCGGCCAGCGTTTCGAGAACCGCCTTGCGCGTTCCGGACAGTGCCACCGTCGCGCCCTGCGCATGCAAAGCCGTGGCGATGGCTTCGCCGATGCCACCGGTCGCGCCGGTCACGAGCGCCGTCTTTCCTGTCAAATCGAACATCTTGTCTTCTCCTCTGGCCGCTTACGCCGAACGCGCTGCTGCGAGCGCATCCTTGGCGGTGGCAATGTCATTGGGTCCACCGACGGCGACGCCGACGGCGCCTTCGGCAATGCGTTTGACGAGCCCGCTCAGCACCTTGCCGGAGCCGACCTCAAGGAAACGCGTCACGCCCTGGCCTGCCATATAGGACACGCATTCACGCCAGCGCACGGTGCCGGTGACCTGCTCGACCAGGCGGCGGCGGATTTCATCGGGATCCGAGATCGGCGCGGCCAACACGTTGGACACCAGCGGCACCACCGGCTTGTTGATCGTGACCTTGGCCAGCGCCTCCGCCATCACGTCGGCGGCGGGCTGCATCAGGCTGCAATGGAACGGCGCCGACACCGGCAGCAACATCGCACGCTTGGCGCCCTTCGTCTTAGCTATCTCCAGCGCGCGTTCGACCGCAGCCTTGTTGCCGGACACCACCACCTGACCGCCGCCATTGTCGTTGGCGGCGTGGCACACTTCGCCCTGTGCAGCTTCTTCAGCCACGGCCACGGCGGTCTCGTAATCGAGGCCGAGCAACGCCGCCATGGCGCCGACACCCACCGGCACGGCCTTCTGCATGGCCAGACCACGGGTCCGCAGCAGGCGGGCCGCATCCGTGACTGAGAGGCTTCCGGCCGCTGCCAGCGCCGAATATTCGCCGAGCGAGTGGCCGGCCACGAAAGCGGCGTCCCGGGCCAGCGAGATGCCGGCCTCGGCCTCGAGCACTCGCATGGTCGCCAGCGACACCGCCATCAGCGCCGGCTGGGCGTTTTCGGTCAATTGGAGGGTTTCGGCCGGGCCGTCCCAGATAATGCCGGTCAGCTTCTCGCTGAGAGCCGAATCGACCTCGTCGAACACGGCCCTGGCGGCGGGAAATGCATCCGCAAGCGCCTTGCCCATGCCGACCGCCTGGGACCCCTGCCCCGGAAAGGTAAATGCTGCGGTCATTGACGCCCCGTCATGTTTTTTGGCTTAAACTCGTTCAAACGTGCGCCGTAAGACACTGGCACGACGGGGAATGTCAAGCCGCAGCGCCCAGGATGCACCACGATCCGGGTTCCCGCCCGCTCCCGGAATCCGCTCATTTGGCCCCCGTTTCGCTTGCCATTACTGGGAAAATCCGTATAAGGCCCCGATCCGCAGATCCCGGCCGGGAGCTGAACGGACGGTCACAGCAAAATCACACACAGGTTTGTTGCGATAGGGCCAGTTGGTCCGTCGTCCCGTGCTCCCGCCTTCTGAGCAATATCGAGTCCTTTCCATAAGGGTTCGAAGGGCTTGCCGCCGGGAAACGCGCTAACCTTGGAAAGGACAGCCATGCCTCTTTATGAGCATGTATTTCTCGCACGTCAGGATGCGAGCGCACAGCAGGTCGAAGACCTCACCACCCAGATGACCGGCATCGTCGAAGGTCTCGGCGGCAAGGTCGTGAAGATGGAAAACTGGGGCGTGCGCTCCCTGACCTATCGCATGAACAAGAATCGCAAGGCGCACTTCGTGCTGATGAACCTCGATGCCCCGTCCGCGGCGGTCACCGAGATTGAGCGCCAGGAGCGTATCAGCGAAGACGTCATCCGTTATCTGACCGTCCGCGTCGAAGAGCACGAGGAAGGCCCGAGCGCCATGATGCGCAAGGCTGATCGTGATCGTGAACGCGACGACCGTGGTGGTGGCTTCCGTGGCGACCGCGAAGGCGGCGGTTTCCGTGGCGACCGTGAAGGCGGTGGCTTCCGTGGTGATCGTGGTCCGCGTCGTCCGCGTGACGACGAAGCAGCATCGGTTGAGGAGTAAGAATAATGGCTGAAGCTGGTGCACGTCGTCCGTTTTTCCGCCGTCGCAAGACCTGCCCGTTCACAGGTCCGAACGCGCCGAAGATCGACTACAAGGATTCCAAGCTGCTGATGCGTTACGTCTCTGAGCGCGGCAAGATCGTGCCGAGCCGCATCACGGCCGTCTCCGCCAAGAAGCAGCGGGAACTCGCTCGCGCCATCAAGCGCTCGCGTTTCCTCGGTCTGCTGCCCTACGTTATCCGCTAAGGCGGTTTTCGACCGGCGGCCTCGTGCCGCCGGTCGCTTTTATTTCTCATAAGGCTTCCGGGTCGTCCGGTCGCCGATGGTTGGGGCAAGTGCCTCTAACCGCTCAAAGGGGGCGGGACAGCTGATGATCGCAAGTCTTCTCATCGCGTTTGCCGCCGGCGCTGCCTCAGCGCTGATGTTCGCCTCGATCATTTCGGGCGCGTTGATTTCCCTTTTGCTGTTCTATCTCGCGCCGCTGCCCTTGATGGTGGCCGCTCTCGGCTGGGGTCCGGTGACTGCTGCCATCGGCGGCATCGCAGCCGGCACCTCGCTCGGCCTGTTGTTCGGCATGCCCTATCTCGCCGCCTTCGTCTTCACTGTGGCCCTGCCCGCCTGGTGGCTTGGCCATCTCGCATTGCTCGGCCGCCCTGTTGCTGCAGAAGTGCCGGGCGTGAATGGCGCAGCCGCGACACCCCCCGTGGTCGAATGGTATCCGGTCGGCCGCATGTTACTGTGGACCGCGGGTTTCGCCGCATTCACGACCATGGGCGCGCTGCTGACGCTCGGCACCGATGGCGACACTATCGTCTCGGCGCTGCGCCGCGCTCTGACCCGCATCCTGGGATCGCGCGGCGGCGCTGGCGACTCCGAACAGGTCATCAATGCGCTGGTGACGATCGCGCCGGCTGCTGCCGCTATCGTCGCGATCATGACGCTGACGCTCAATCTCTGGCTTGCCGGCCGCATCATCGTGACATCGGGCCGGCTGAATCGGCCGTGGCCTGAGCTGAAATCCGCAGCACTGCCGCCGATGACGATGGTCGCGCTGTGTCTGGCCATCGCGCTGTCCTTCATGGGCGGCATCGTCGGCATCTTTTCGCAGATCGTCACCTCGGCGCTGATGATGGCCTATGCCCTCACCGGCTTCGCCGCGCTGCATACGCTGACCATGGGCATGAAAAGCCGCGTGATGGTGCTCGGTCTGACCTACGCCATGGTGCTCGTCCTCGGCTGGCCCATCCTCACCATGGTTGGCCTCGGCCTCGCCGATGCCTTCTTCGGATTTCGCCAACGTTTTCTCGCACGCAAGCCACCTTCTTCGACGGTGGCCTGACCAACTCACCTCAACTCAACACCTGCTCAACACTTAAAGGAGAACGATTATGGAAGTCATTTTGCTCGAACGCGTCGCCAAGCTCGGCCAGATGGGCGAAGTCGTCCGCGTCAAGGACGGCTACGGCCGCAACTTTCTGCTGAAGCGTGGCAAGGCGCTGCGCGCCACCGCCGACAACCGCGCCAAGTACGACGGCATGAAGGCTGATCTCGAAGCCAACAACATCAAGGCCAAGGCGGAAGCCACCACGGTTGCCGAGAAGATCGACGGCCGCAACGTCGTCATCATCCGTCAGGCATCGGAAACCGGTCAGTTGTTCGGCTCGGTGTCGGTGCGCGACATCATCGCCACCTTCGAAGCTGACGGCGTCACCTTCGCCCGCAGCCAGGTGCTGCTCGACGCGCCGATCAAGACCATCGGCCAGCACAAGATCTCGATCGCCGTGCATCCGGAAGTCGAAGTCAGCGTCAGCGTCACCGTTGCCCGTTCGGCCGACGAAGCCGAGCGCATCAACCGCGGCGAAGACATTTCGAGCCGTCAGGAAGATCAGGACGCAGCCGCCGAAGCACTTGCCGCCGCCGGCGAGTTCTTCGATCCGGACGCACAGGGTAATGCCGAAGAAGACAACGGCTAAGCACGCACCTCGGAGCTTCTGCTCAAACGAGAAAAGCCCGGCCAGATTGGCCGGGCTTTTTTGTTCCGTTGTTGAGAGGCGGTTGAACCGTCTACTGCGAGATCGGCGGCACCGGCGAGCCTGACGAGGCCGGAGGCGCCGGTGGTGCAGCCGACGCCGGAGGCGGTGGTGGCGGCGCGGCCGGTGCCGGCGAAGGCGCAGCTGGAGCTACAGGAGTCGGCGCGGGCACTGGCGGAGTGGCGGGAGGCACGACCGCTGGCGGCGGAGCAGCGGCTGGCGGAGGCGTTGGAGCCACAGGTGCCGGGGCCGGCGTTGCTGCGGGCGGAGACGCTGGGGCTGCCGGCGCAGGCCGCGCCGGCTCGGCTGGCGCCGGACGGCTTTCCCCTTCAGGCGCCTTCGGTGCCGGCGTGACCGACGGAACGGGATCTGGACGAAGTGCCGGCGTCTCAGGCTTGGCTTCGGGCTTCGCCTCAGGCTTGCTCTCTTCAGCGGGCTTCGCAGGCTCGGTCTTGGCTGGCTCCGGCCGTGGCTCAGACTTGGGTTCAGCCTTCGGCTCAGTCTTGGGTTCGACCTTGGGCTCGTCCTTCACAGGTTCGGCCTTCGGCGGCTCTTCCTGATGACGGCGCCCCTTCTTGCCGAGCTTTTGCTTCTGCGCGGGACGCTCTGCTTCGGCGGCAGCCGGCGACTGTGCGTCTACGGGCTTGGCCGCATCGGGCTTCGCTTCCGGATTGTCTGTCGCCGGGCGCGCCTGTCGCCGGGCATTGCGGCCCTGGCGCGTGCCGGGCTCGGCCTGAGCTGGTGCAACATCGGCCTCGGGCTTGGCGGCCTCCTGCGGACGTAGCCGGCGGCCCGGCGGCGGAGCCTCGGGCGGCGGCGCAGCACCCGGCTTGGCATCGGCCGGGGCCGGCCTCTGCTCGGTCGTGAGTTCACGGCCCTGACGCGTCAGGTTATCCCCGGCAGGACGGCGGTCGGCCGCCCCGTTGGACACGACATAAGCGGCCATGGACGCCGCCATATCTGTACTTGTGGTGTAGTGCTGGCGCAGGAAGGCCGGCAACTGACCGGGCGCCACCGTCTTCAGCAGCCCGCGCGGACTTTTATGGCAGACGGCACAGCCGCCCGCGAAAATCTGGGAGGGTGACTTTCCGGCTTCGAGGTTTTGGGCCTGTGCCGGGACTGCCGCGAAGCTAATCAGGAGCATCACCGTCGCTAAACTGAGCGCTCGGCTCAACATTTCAATCTCCTGATGTGGCTAGCTTAATCACGCGGATCACCTTGTATCCGATTGTGACGTGAATGGAAGCATCGACATATCGCAACGATGTGATCGGAACAATCGGGATAGCGGCATTGCAGCGTGCGCATTGGCACAGGCGGTGCACCGCTACTATCTTCTACACAAGAGCTAGGGAGACAGTTGATCTCGTGCACGGCGGGAAGTTACGCTGTTGCTTCAGTTTGCGCGTGATCGGATCATTGGGGTGATTTCGATGGACCGTCTGTTGCGATTCTTCCTGAGTCAGTACATTCGCCGAGGGGCAATAACCTTCACCACGGCCTCCGGCCAACAGTTTACCTTCGGTGATGGCTCCGGGCCTCCCGTCTCTGCCCGCTTCGTCACCAAAGCCGCCCAACGCCGACTACTTCTCGATCCCGAACTGGCGCTCGGCGAGATATTCATGGACGGGCTCCTCGTTATGGAGCGTGGCACCATTGCCGACCTGCTCGCGATCGCCCTGAACCAGCCCGACATGGCGCCCCGCTGGGCCAAGCTGCAATGGTGGCTCCGCTACGTCCTGCGCCACGCCCAGCAGTTCAATCCCCGCAAGCGCTCCCGCAACAACGTTGCCCATCACTACGATCTGGACGCCCGGCTCTATTCATTATTTCTGGATGCCGACAAGCAATATAGCTGCGCCTATTTCGAAGGACCGGACGCGACCCTGGACGACGCCCAGCTCGCCAAGAAGCGCCACCTCGCGGCCAAGATGCTCATCGAAAAAGGCCAACGCGTACTCGACATCGGCTCCGGCTGGGGAGGGCTTGGGCTCTATCTGGCAGAGATGACCGGTGCCAATGTCACCGGCGTTACGCTGTCCACCGAACAGCTGCAGGTCGCCAATGCCCGGGCCGGCGAGAAAAACCTCAAATACCGCGCAAAATTCCTGCTCGAGGACTATCGCGACATCCCCGGTCCATTCCACCGCATCGTCTCCGTCGGCATGTTCGAACATGTCGGCGTCGACCATTACGACACCTACTTCAAGCGATGCGCTGAACTCCTGACAGAGGACGGCGTCATGGTGCTGCACTCCATCGGCCGCCCTGAGGGACCCGGTATCACCAATCCATGGGTCGCCAAGTACATTTTCCCCGGCGGCTACATCCCCGCTTTGTCGGAAGTTCTCCCGGCGATCGAACGGGCCGGGTTACTGGTCTCGGACATCGAAATCCTGCGGCTGCATTATGCCGAGACGCTCAAGGCATGGCGCGAGCGCTTCATGGCACGACGCGAGGAAGCCGTGCGGCTCTATGACGAGCGCTTTGCGCGGATGTGGGAGTTCTATCTGGCGGCGTCCGAAATGTCGTTTCGCATGCAGAACGTGATGAACTTCCAGATCCAGCTCACCAAACGTCAGGACGTGGTGCCGTTCACGCGGGATTATATCGGGCGGGAGGAAGATCGGCTTCGAGCCAGGGAACGGACCCAGCAACCGCGTCTGCAAATTGCCGGCGAATAGGCTGGTTTAGTGCTGGAATAGGAGCGTCGCCTGCCGGCGGCGCAAGACAGGCCGTGGCCGCAAAATGGCGGGGCGCTGGAGGCGCGCTTTAGCGGCGGAGAGCGCTTTCGTATCGCATGGGACATTTTCAAGCTGCGCGGTGCGCTCGAACGTGTCGATCAGCGTGGACAACCACGCAGAACCATCGGTTCCGGTAGCCTGAGTTCCGGCATCGGGATGCTGGTGACGCTGGCCCATGGATCTATCCTTCGCCTCTTATTCGTTTTTAAGCCAACGCCCGGCTCCCCGCGGGGTTCCGGCACTGCCGTGCCTGCCAGCGGCTGGCTCTCTTATAAGTGCGAGAGATCGCCATTCGGTTCAGGCGCGGGGCGCAATTTTTCCGGGTTCCTTAAGCAATGATTCAGACCCCTCCCCTTGCTGCGGTGGAAGCGTCAAGCGCAATGCGCGCGACCGGCCGGAATTCCCCCGCCTTGATGTGTGAATCGTGCATAAGGCCGCTTCGTCCTTCCACTCGGAGACCGTCAGGCGCTTAGTCGCCGACGCCCGCGTGACCACGCCGTTCATCCGCCCAATTCGGAAGACCCAATAGAGACCATGGCCGCATTCGATTCGAACGTTCTCAAGCTCACCCCCGAGGCGGGCACCCCGGCCTATCGGTCGGCGCCGCACAATATCGAGGCGGAACAGGGCGTGCTGGGCGCGATCCTGGTCAATAACGACGCCTTCTACCGGGTCTCGGACTTCCTCAAGGCCGAGCATTTCTTCGAGCCGATCCACCAGACGATCTTCGAAACGGCCGCTGCCATCGTGCGCGCCGGCAAGATCGCCACACCCGTGACGCTGAAGACCTTCCTGCCGACCGACACGGATCTCGGCGGCATGACCGTGGGCCAATACCTCGCCCGCCTCGCCGCCGAAGCCACCACCATCATCAATGCGCAGGATTACGGCCGCACGATCTACGAACTGGCAATCCGCCGCCAGCTGATCAATGTCGGCGAGGACATGGTCAACGTCGCCTATGACGCGCCGGTAGACTTCGCTCCCCGCGCCCAGATCGAGGATGCCGAACGCCGGCTCTATGAGCTGGCCGAAGCCGGCCGCTATGACGGCGGCTTCCAGCGCTTCTCCCAGGCGATGACCACCGCGCTCGACATGGCCGCCAACGCCTATCAGCGCGACGGCAAGCTTTCGGGCATCTCAAGCGGTTTGCGCGACCTCGACGCCCGTATGGGCGGGTTGCAGCGCTCCGACTTGATCGTGCTCGCCGGACGTCCCGGCATGGGCAAGACCTCGCTCGCCACCAACATCGCCTACAACATCGCTGCCGCCTATCAGTCCGAAGTGCAGCCCGACGGCAGCATGAAGACCATCAATGGCGGCGTCGTCGGCTTCTTCTCCTGCGAAATGTCCGCCGAACAGCTCGCCACGCGTATTCTCGCAGAGCAGACCGAGATTTCCTCCAGCGCGATCCGCCGCGGCGGCATCACCCAAGCCGAATTCGACAAGATCCGCGACTACACCATCAAGCTGCAGAACCTGCCGCTTTACGTCGACGAAACCGGCGGCCTGTCGATCTCGCAGCTCACCGCCCGCGCCCGCCGCCTGAAGCGGCAAAAGGGCCTCGACGTCATCATGGTGGACTACATCCAGCTGCTGCAGGGCTCCGGCAAGCGCTCCGACAACCGCGTGCAGGAAGTCACCGAGATCACCACCAGCCTCAAGGCGCTGGCGAAGGAACTGAACTGCCCGGTAGTCGCGCTGTCGCAGCTCTCGCGTCAGGTCGAAAATCGTGAAGACAAGCATCCGCAGCTGTCCGACTTGCGTGAATCCGGATCGATCGAGCAGGACGCCGACGTGGTGGTCTTCGTGTATCGCGAGGAATACTATCTGCAGGCCAAGGAGCCGCGACTCGGCACTCCCGAACACGAGAAATGGCAGCTCGAGATGGATCTTGCGCACGGCAAGGCCGAAGTCATCATCGCCAAGCAGCGTCACGGCCCCACAGGCACCGTCGACCTGCAGTTCGAAGGCCAGTTCACCCGCTTCAGCGATCTCGCCGGTGGCGCCCAGTTCCGCGCCCCGCAGGAGTGACGCGGGTGCGGTTGAACCGGCTCTGACGCGCGCATATTGTGCGGCGCAGAAGATCGACCGCGTGCTCCCATCGCGCGATCCCTGCGCCAGGATATTTCGATGACCAGCGTCTCCGACCCGAAACCGACAACTCCCACTGAAACGGAGTTGCCCGCAGACGCCAGCGGCATCCTGACCATCGATCTCGACGCCATCGTCGCCAATTGGCGCAGGCTCGAAAAGCATGGCGTGCCCGCCGAATGCGGCGCAGCGGTGAAAGCAGACGCCTATGGCTGCGGCATCACCCCCGTGGTGCGCGCGCTGGCGAAGGCGGGCTGCAAGACCTTTTTTGTCGCGACCTTCGACGAAGCTCGCGCCGCCCGCGCGGCCGCACCCGAAGCCGCGATCTATCTCCTGAACGGTTTCCCGCCAAATTCCGGCGATGCGCTGGCCGCCATCAATGTGCAGCCCGTGATCGGCGATCTCAACGAACTCGCCGAATGGGACATGTTCTGCCGCCGCACCGGCTGGAAGGGCGGCGCGGCGGTGCATATCGACACCGGCATGAACCGGCTCGGCCTCGGCCTGGTTGACGTCCAGGGCCTAATCCCGCGCCTCGGCTCGGGCGATCACGGCTTCACGCTGGTGATGAGCCACCTCGCCTGTGCTGAACAACTACACAATCCGATGAACGCCCGGCAATATTCCAGTTTCCGCGAGGCGTCCTCGCTGTTCTCCGGCGTGCCGGCATCCCTCGCGAATTCGTCGGGCATCTATCTCGGCGCGGCCTATCAGTTCGATCTGATGCGTCCGGGTGCCGCGCTCTACGGCGTTAATCCGACGCCGGAAGCCGACAACCCGATGGCGCCTGTGGTCGATCTCAAGGTGCGCATCCTGCAGACCCGCAGTGTCGAGCGCGGCGACAGCGTCGGCTACGGTGCCACCTGGGTGGCGCGGCGTCCGACCAGACTTGCGGTCATCGCGGCCGGTTATGCCGATGGCTATTTCCGCGCTGCCGGCAGCAGCGACGGCACCCGCGGCGCCGAGGTGATTATCGCCGGCCAGCGCTGCCCAATCGCCGGCCGCATCTCCATGGATCTGCTCGCGGTGGATATCACCGACCTGCCCCACAACGCCGCCCGCCGCGGCCATCTGGCAACGCTGATCGGCGACGGCATCACTGTCGACGAACTCGCGCATCACTACGGCACCATCGCCTATGAGGTGCTGACCAGCCTCGGCCGACGCTACCTGCGGGTCTACACGGGCGGCGACGGCACCGCCGCCGCAGAGCCCGCTGCCGCGTCCTAGACCTCGACCTTGAAACTGAGTTCGATCTCGGAGGCCGGCAAGCCGCCGCGCACGCCCCAGTTCTCCAACGGCTGTTCGTTCAGCACGATCTTGATCTCGAGTTCCGGCACGCCGAGCGCCGCAAGGTTCTGCACGATCATCTTGTAGAGGCTGCGCTTGGCCTCGATGGAGCGGCCGGCAAACATCGTGATCTCGACCCGGGTGAAGCGCTGCGAGCGCCCGGTCGGCACGATGCGCTGCGTGTCGCTATAGGTGTCCACCGTCACGTCGCGGTCCCAGTCGGGAATTTTGAGCGCCGCCAGCATGGCCGATTGCACGGCCTCGATGACCTCGATCTCGCGGCCCCGCGCCCAATCTCCGGTGACAATTCTTGTGACTGGCATCGCCCTCTCCCATTGGACCGGTTGCACCTACACGACTGGAGCGCTCTTGTAACGTCCCGCGCTTGGGGAGTCGCGCCGTGAACTTCATCTTCGTCTGCACGGTCGGCCTTATCGCCGGCACCATTTCCGGGATCGTCGGCACCGGCTCGTCGATTATGCTGATGCCGGTGCTGGTCTGGCAGTTCGGCCCGAAGGAAGCCGTGCCGATCATGGCGGTCGCCGCCGTAATGGCCAACCTGTCGCGCATCCTCGCCTGGTGGCGCGAGGTCGACTGGCGCGCCACCGCCGCCTATTCGCTCACCGGCATTCCGGCTGCAGCCCTGGGCGCACGCACGCTGCTGGTGCTGCCGTCGCATGTGGTCGATCTCACCATCGGACTGTTCTTCATTGCCATGGTGCCGCTGCGCCACTGGTTGGCGCGGCGCTCCTTCACCATCAGCCTGTGGCAACTCGCGCTTGGCGGCGCGATCATCGGCTATCTCACCGGCATCGTCGTTTCCAGCGGCCCACTCAGCGTGCCGCTGTTTCTGTTTTACGGCCTCGCCAAGGGCGCCTTCCTCGCCACCGAAGCAGCGAGTTCGCTCGGCCTGTATCTCAGCAAGTCTGTCACCTTCCAGCGGTTTGGCGCCCTCGATCTCGACGTGCTTGTGAAAGGCCTGATCGCCGGCGCCTCGCTGATGGCCGGCGCGTTCATCGCCAAGCGCTACGTACTGAAACTGAGCGTCGAGACGTTCCGCCTGGTCATGGACGGGATCATGCTTCTGGCTGGCGCAAGCCTGGTGCTGTCAGGCATGGCGCTGATCTAGGGAGTGGACTCACAAATCGCGGTAAGTATGTCCGCTACCCCGCTAATTGCAGCCTCAACCGGACAGCAGGCCGCTGAAAACTGGCGCTGTTTAAAGTTGTATCTATTACTTACAAGTACGCACGACTGATGTTCATAGATGGCGATCAACCAGCAACAGGTATTAGTATCTCGCGAATCCGCATTTCCAACGTGCGCAGTGCAACATAATCCTTTGCCTCGCCGCGTACAGTAAAGCCAATATTTCCAACCTATTATTAAGGTTCGTCATCCACGCTGAAATCCGGAATTTCATTTGTTTCATTTGTAACGACTACTGGACGCTTCATGCGCGCGTTCTATGGAAGACTGGCCCGGCTGCCAGGATTTTCATTGGTGGTGCTCGGCGTCTTCTTTGCGACGTCGATCATCGTTGTGTTTTTGGTGGATCTGCAGGCGCGCCATCATGCGGCGCTCTCTGAGGCAAGAAAGGCAGCACTGAACATCGCCGAGATTCTCGCCGAACACACGGCGCTGACCTTTGAGGGGATCGATCGAACACTGCTCGAAGCCGAGAGAATTCGCGAAGATAACCTTTCGGGAAAGTATGCAACGCCCGAAGCCGCAAATACCGCCTTGCGTCTTCTCAAGAAGGCCTCATCGATCGTCGTTGCCGTCGGCTGGACAGATGCAGCCGGTAACCTTCTGGCGCATTCCTACGATCGCACGCCGCCGCGAAGCAATATCTCCGACATGTTGCACTTCACCGCTCAACGCGATCAGGCCGATGGCCGGCTGTTTATGGCGCCCCCCTATCCCTCGGCTGTCACCGACAAATGGTTGACGGCGGCGTCGCGCCGGTTAAGCAACGCCGACGGCAGCTTTGCAGGGGTCGTAACTGCGCCGCTCGACCCGACACATTTCACGCAGGTCTATCGCGCGATCGATGTCGGCAAGGGCGGATCCGTGCTGTTGCTGCATCGCGCGGGCACGGGGCGGGTTCTTGCGCGAGAGCCCGCGAGAAAAGGAGCCATCGGAAAATCTTTCGCGGATAGCCCGCTCGTCTCCGAATATCTGCCAAAATCGGAAGCGGGCACCTACGAGACGATAGGCGTTATCGACGGCATCGCGCGCCTCGCGGGGTACAAGGCTGTGCCCGGACTGCCGCTGGTCTTGGTCATCACATACGCCCGCAGTGAGGTGCTGGGACCATGGCGCCAGCACCTTTACATGGTGGGCCCGCTCGTCGCCATGATCGTTGCCGTCATCTTGTTCGGCACGTTTAGGATTTTGCGCCAGACGAATAGTCTTGCCGTGAAAACTAGGATTCTGGAACGAACGAACATGCAGTTCGATGCTGCCTTGAGCAACATGTCGCTAGGGCTCTGCCTGTTTGACGCGAACAAGAATCTGGTGGTTTCGAATGGCCGCTTCCGCGAGATGTACGGTTTCCCGGAAGAACTCGTCAGGCCCGGAACACCTTTGTCTCTCATGCTGCAGGCCCTCAAAGATCGCGGAAAGCACGATTTGTCCATCGAGGGGGATGTTCAGGAGATTCCGACGAAGCAAAGACAGATTTTTATGACTGCCGACGGTCGCGTGATTTTAATTCAACGCAGGTCGATTGCGGATGGCGGATGGGTCGCAACCCATGAAGACATCACCGAGCAGAAACGCGCACAGCGCTTGTTGACTGATAAAGCTGCTGAACTTGAGCGGATCAACATGCGCTTCGACGCCGCGATGAACAACATGTCGCAGGGTCTTTCGCTATTTGATGGTGAGCAGAGGATCATTCTTTCAAATGCGCGCTATGCGGAAATCTATCACCTCAGCGAGGAACAGGTGAAGCCAGGGACTACGCTGCGGCAAATCATTGAATATCGCCGGGCGAAGAGAACAAATTGCGAAATGGCTGCGGATGTCCTTGTCGACGCCAAACTGAAACTGGAGAAAGAGGTCCAGGAGCTTGTCGACGGGCGCCTCATTTCGATGACGCGCCATCTGATGCCGACCGAAGGGTGGCTGGCGACTCATGAAGATGTCACGGCGCAAAAACACAGGGAGCAGTTGCTGGCCACGAAAGCCGTGGAGCTGGAGCAGACCAACGAACGCTTCGACATTGCGCTGAGCAACATGTCGCAGGGTCTCTGCATGTTCGACGGAGCGAAACGGCTCGTTGTCTGGAATGATCGTTATGCGGAACTATACCAGTTGCCTGCGGCTTTGTTGAAAGTCGGGACGCCTCATGAGGCTATCATCGCCGATCGCGTCTCCCGTGGCATTCTCAAGGGCGGGACGAGCGAACCAGCCATCAGGAAAAAGATAGCTGAATTGGGCCAGCACTCGACCGATTCAAGCTCGGCCAGGGTCGATGAATTTGCGGATGGGCGATTGATGCTCGTCACCCGACAGCCGATGAAGGACGGCGGTTGGGTTGCAACGCACGAAGACATCACCGAACGGCGGCGCGCAGAGGCCGAGATCGTTCACCTGGCGCGTCACGATGCGCTCACGGGACTTGCCAACCGAACACTGTTTACCGAGAAACTTGAGGAGGCGAGCCAGCGTCTTAGCCGCCATGACGATGGCTTTGCCGTGGTCATGCTCGACCTCGATAGATTCAAGACCGTCAACGACACGCTGGGACATCCTGCAGGGGATCGTTTGCTTGTTGAGTTCGCTCAACGGCTGAAATCATCGACTCGCGAAACCGATGTGCTGGCCCGCCTTGGGGGTGACGAGTTTGCGATCATCCAGGACGGAGGACCCAATCCGCAGGAGGGTGCAATAGTGCTTGCCCTCAGGATCATCGATGCCATTGCTCAGCCATTTGATCTCAACGGCCACCAGGCCAGCATCGGGATCAGCATTGGAATTGCCCTCGCTCCGGAACAGGGCGTCGATCCCGAGGACCTGTTGAGAAAAGCAGATCTCGCGCTCTACGACGCCAAGACGGGCGGGCGAAACGATTTCCGCCTGTTCCAGTCCGAAATGATCGAGGCTGCCCACTCGCAGAAGATATTGGCAAACGAACTGCGAGACGCGATCGCGCGAAATGAATTCGAAGTGCACTATCAGCCGGTGGTTGACGCCAAGACACGGCAGATCCGCGGCGCCGAGGCGCTGGTCCGCTGGCGGCATCCGTCGAAAGGACTCGTCGCTCCCGATCAATTTATTCCGCTCGCGGAAGCGACGGGGCTGATCCTTCCTCTTGGCGAGTGGATCCTGCACCAGGCTTGCACGGATGCAGCGTCGTGGCCGGCTCACCTCAAGATCATGGTCAACATCTCTGCGGTTCAAGTCAGTAAGGGAAAGCTGCTCGACGTCATGCTGGATACTCTGATGGAGACTGGTCTTTCGCCTGAACGGCTGGAGTTGGAAATTACGGAGACGGCTCTTCTTGAGAACGCGACGGCGCATCTGGGAACGATACGGCAGCTGAAGAATCTCGGCATCTCCATAGCGCTCGATGATTTTGGCACTGGTTATTCAACGGCGAGTTATTTGACCAATTTCCCGTTCGACAGGATCAAGATCGACAAATCCTTCGCACAAGGCGCTCCCAATCGCCGCGATTGCGCAGCGGTAGTGTCCTCGGTGCTTGCGCTGGCCCATGGTCTTGGCATCGCAACGACGGCGGAGGGTGTCGAGACCGAAGAGCAATTTGAATATCTGCAGGCTGCAGGCGTGGACCTCGTCCAGGGCTTTCTGTTCGGTCGGCCCGTCCCGCTCTCCGAATTCGACCTCGATGCGGCAGTTTCATTTGGAAATGGTGCTGCTGACGGCGAGTTGTGCGGAGAGGTCATCACCGCAGGGAGATGACCGCCGCCGCCACCGGTGGCCTCCCCCAAACGCAAATCGGCCACCCTGAGGCGGCCGATCGCAGTCCTGAAAATCTGAGCTATCCGCGGCTTAGTAACCGTAGCTTGAGCCGAAGCTGAAGCCGCGATTGCAGGTCGAGCAGCCCTGCTGCACCGGTGCGTAATAGACCTGCGCCGGAGCGACCATCTGGACACGCTGCTGCGTGGCGTATTGCGCCGGAATGCGCTCGTAATCGACGCGCGCAGGCGCGACCATCACGGTCTTCGGCACCATCACCGTCTCGTACTGCGCTGGCGTGCGGCGCGCGACGGTGCGACCGGGAGCGACCATCACCGTCTCTTCGACCGTGCGATACTGCGGCGGCACCACCTGCTGCTGATAGCAGGTCTGGCACGGCGGCGGTGTGTAGCAGTTATAGCAACCTGCCGAGGCAACACCGGGCATCGCCATTCCGGCGACAGTGGCGAACATCGCAGCAGCAATCAATTTCTTCATGATGAGACCCCGTGGCGAGCTTGTTTGAAATGAGTTCGTATCGCTCTGATGGGCGACACTCAGCCAAGCACCACCACCGGTCAACGCGGTCCTGATATTTACCTTGATGAACGTGCTTAAGATTTGATGACGGCAACATATGAGGATGCCAAGGCAGACACAGCTGCACTGCGCCTGGATTCACCGCAGAGCCCGACGTGAGATCAATCGGCCTCAGCAGCCAACCTAATAACCGTCGCGGGGCAGCCCGAAGAGTTGCTCGAACACACTCGGTTGGCGAACCACCCATTGGCCCGGTTCGCCCGTTCTCAGATCCCGCACATAACGCGGCGGCGCTTCCACATAATAAAGCGGCGGCGGCGCGCGAATGCCGGTATCCATCGTGATGGGATAGCGCGCGGTGCCGGCGCGATAGCGCGCATCGCGGTAGTCAGAGGCAAGTACCGGCGTCGCCAGCGTCGCCGCACCCAGCACGATCATCAAAATACGCACCGCACACCTCACGCTGACGTCACTGCGGTGAGGCTATCGGGCGGAGGTTAATGAAGGATTCGTCGCATGGCAGTTCCACGCGAGCTCATGCGCGGAACAAATTGGACTCGCGAAGCGCTGGACTGCGGCTCAGCTGGTTGGTCGAGCAGCCTCGATTGCTCACCACTGCTTGCATCTGGATTTTGCTCGCGGCGCGTCTACCGAGCGTAAGCAATCGCCAAGTTGAACAGGACCACTGCAGAGGCTGCACCTCCGGCATCGCCGCGGCAAAGGCGATCCAGGCTAACATTGCCGACCAGTTCTCGCGCGTCGGAATTTTGGCAACCAAATAGACCTTGCCCATGTGCCGGTCGATGCGTCCCACCCGGCAAGGCTGGCGAACCCTTCGAGAAGAAACTTGCAAATGCCCCGTTCAACCGCGTAGACCAAGAGAACAAACCAAAAACACCCACAGCCGCGATTCCCTCCGCCAATGGCCAAGAACCTCCTCTCCTTCGTCTGCCAGAATTGCGGTGCCGCCTATAACAAGTGGCAGGGCAAGTGCGACGCCTGCGGCGAGTGGAATTCGCTGGCTGAGGAGGACACCACCGGCGTCACCACGATTCCGGTCAGCGCGCGCTCCAAGCGCAAGGGGCGCACCTTCAATCTCGAAAGCCTGACCGGCCAGAGCAACGACGCGCCGCGCATTCCTTCGGGCATGGGCGAACTCGACCGCGTCACCGGCGGCGGTTTCGTGCGCGGCTCGGTACTCTTGATCGGCGGCGATCCCGGCATCGGCAAATCGACGCTGCTGACCCAGGCCACCAGCCTGATGGCGCGGGCCGGCCACCGCGTGGTCTACATCTCCGGCGAAGAAGCCGTGGCACAGGTGCGGCTGCGCGCGTCGCGGTTGGGCCTTGCAGACGCCTCGGTGCAGCTCGCGTCCGAGACCTCGGTCGAGGATATCGTCGCCACGCTGTCCGAAGGCACGGTGCCGCGGCTGATCGTGATCGACTCGATCCAGACCATGTGGACCGACACGGTGGAATCCGCGCCGGGCACTGTCACCCAGGTCCGTGCTTCGGCCCAAGCGCTCATTCGCTTCGCCAAGAAATCCGGCGCCACCATCATCCTGGTCGGCCATGTCACCAAGGACGGCCAGATCGCCGGGCCCCGTGTGGTCGAGCATATGGTCGATGCCGTGATGTCCTTCGAGGGCGAAGGCTCGCAGCAGTTCCGCATCCTGCGCGCGGTGAAGAACCGCTTCGGCCCCACCGACGAGATCGGCGTGTTCGAGATGACCGGGCTTGGCCTGCGCGAGGTCTCCAACCCGTCCGAGCTGTTCCTGTCCGATCGCGATCTCGGCTCGCCGGGCACCGCCGTCTTCGCCGGCATGGAGGGCACCCGCCCGGTGCTGGTGGAACTGCAGGCTCTGGTTGCTCCGACCACGCTCGGCACCCCGCGCCGCGCCGTCGTGGGCTGGGATTCCTCCCGGCTGTCCATGGTGCTGGCCGTGCTGGAGGCCCATTGCGGGGTCAAGCTGTCGGGCTACGACGTCTATTTCAATGTCGCCGGCGGATTGCGCATTAACGAGCCCGCCGCGGACATGGCCGCGGCCGCGGCCCTGGTCTCGTCGCTGTGCAATGCGCCGCTGCCCACCGACGCGGTCTATTTCGGCGAAATCTCGCTGTCCGGCGCGGTGCGCCCGGTGGCGCAGACCTCGGCGCGGCTGAAAGAGGCGGCAAAACTCGGCTTCGGCCGCGCAGTGCTGCCGGAATCGGCGCGCGGCGATCCCGGCGGCGATGCCGGACTGTCGCTGAATACCATCGGCGGCCTGACCTCGCTGGTCGCCGATATCGCTGCGCGCGGCGTCAAACCCACGCGCGACAACAGCAAAAGCACAGATGCCGAGAAAAATACCGTACCGGCGCGATTCAAGCGCCAGGACGGCTGACAGCGACGTGACCTGCGCTGCCGCGACCGCTATAGAATGCGCGCGCGACAGACTGCGCAGATGTGCAACACGCTCCGTTAAGGCACTCTGCCGAAAGCGGAACAATGGTGTGATCAGGTGTGCTCTTGCGGCCGATAGCGGTTTTCCGGCCTTGCGAGACGTGCCATATCACCGTCACCTGAAGCGGCAGCCTGTGCCGATTCGCGGTTTCTGATTCACGAGCGGACCTGACCAGCCGATGCCGATCACGATTCTCGACCTTGTCCTGCTCGGCGTCATGCTGATCTCCGGCCTGCTGGCCATGGTCCGCGGCTTTATGCGCGAGATCCTGTCGATCGCGGCTTGGGGCGCAGCGGCGCTGGTCACGCTATTTGCTTTCCAGAAGCTGCTCCCGACCGCTAAAACTTATTTTAACAACGATACCGTCGCCAGCATCGTGGTGGTGGCCGGCGTGTTCATCGGCACGCTGATCGTGGTCTCGATCATCACCGTCCGCATCTCCGACATGATCCTGGATTCGCGCATCGGCGCGCTGGACCGCACGCTCGGCTTCCTGTTCGGCCTCGCCCGCGGCCTCCTGATCGTGGTCGTCGCCTTCCTGTTCTTCTCATGGCTGGTCCCGGATAAGCAGCGTCCGGACTGGGTCACGGGTGCCAAATCGCGCGTCGTTCTGCAGGGAACCGGCGATTGGCTGATGGCACTCTTGCCGGATGACCCTGAAAACACCATCTTGAAGAGGTTCAAGAAAAACAAACCCGATGAGGATACGACCGACGCCGAGCCCGCAGCGCCCGGCGCCGCGGATGGCTATTCCAAACCTGCCCGCGACAGCCTGAAAAAGCTGATCGATGGCAAACCGGCGGGACGCTAGGCGTTCTTAGTTTCTCGCGACACCTGAAAGGCGCGATGGATCCGATGCAGAGCCCTTCCGACGACGCGAGCACCACCATGCGAAATCCCGATCTTGACGGCGACATGCTCCGCGAAAAATGCGGTGTATTTGGTATCTACGGCCATCCCGATGCGGCGGCGATCACCGCGCTCGGTCTCCACGCCCTCCAGCATCGCGGCCAAGAAGCGGCCGGCATCGTCGCCTTCGACGGCAAGCGCTTCCATTCCGAACGTCGCCTCGGCCTCGTCGGCGACACCTTCTCCCGCCGCGAAGTGATCGAGCGCCTGCCCGGCACCGCCGCCGTCGGCCATACCCGCTACTCCACCACGGGCGAAACCATTCTCCGCAACGTCCAGCCGCTATTCGCCGAACTCAATGCCGGCGGTTTTGCAGTGGCCCATAACGGCAACCTCACCAACGGTTTGACCCTGCGCCGCGAGCTCGTGAAGAACGGCGCGATGATGCAGTCTACCACCGACACCGAAGTGATCCTGCACCTCGTCGCGCATTCCAAGCGCAACCGCTTCATCGACCGCTATATTGAAGCACTCCGCGCCATCGAAGGCGCCTATGCGCTGGTGTCGCTGACCAACAAGAAACTGGTCGGCGCCCGTGATCCGCTCGGCATCCGCCCGCTGGTGCTGGGTGAACTTGACGGCTCGCCGATCCTCGCATCCGAAACCTGCGCGCTCGATATCATCGGCGCCAAGTACATCCGCGACATCGAGCCTGGCGAAGTCATCGTGTTCGACGAGAACGGCGCGCAGAGCCACAAGCCGTTCGCGCCGCAAGCGCCGCGCCCCTGCATCTTCGAATATATCTATTTCGCACGTCCGGACTCGATCGTCGGCGGACGTTCGGTCTACGACACCCGCAAGGCGATGGGCGAACAGCTCGCCCGCGAGACCCATGTGGAAGCCGACGTGATCGTGCCGGTGCCGGACTCCGGCGTGCCTGCCGCTATCGGCTACTCCCGCGCTTCGGGCGTGCCGTTCGAACTCGGCATCATCCGCAATCACTATGTCGGCCGCACCTTCATCCAGCCGACCCAGAGCGTGCGCGAACTCGGCGTGCGCATGAAACATTCGGCCAACCGCGCCGCCATCGAAGGCAAGCGCATCGTGCTGATCGACGACAGTCTGGTGCGCGGCACCACCTCGAAGAAGATCGTCAAGATGATGCGTGACGCCGGCGCCAAGGAAGTCCACTTCCGCATTGCGTCGCCGCCGATCACCCATCCCGACTATTACGGCATCGACACGCCGGACCGCGCCGGCCTGCTCGCCGCCACGCACACGCTGGAAGAAATGCGCGACCTGATCGGCGCCGACTCGCTGGCCTTCGTCTCGGTCGACGGCATCTATCGCGCCATGGGCGAACCCGGCCGCGATCCTGCCCATCCGAAATTCGCCGACCACTGCTTCACCGGCGACTATCCGACCCCGCTCACCGACATGAGCGAGATCGATGCCCCGCGGCAGCTCTCGCTGCTGGCCGAGGCGAGCTGATCGCAGTCTTATCGGGTGTCATCCCCGCGAAAGCGGGGACCCATAGCCACGATCTAATTTGTTTGGCTCTGGATTAGACACAACCACCTTTCCGCATCATAACCCTCCCGTGTATGGATCCCCGCCTTCGCGGGGATGACGCCTGAGATTTATGAGCCGCGCCATGTCCCTTCCCCTCGCCTCCCGCATCGCCCTCGTCACCGGCGCCTCGCGCGGCATCGGCTATGCCACTGCGCTGACGCTGGCCAAGGCCGGCGCGCACATCGTCGCCGTGGCGCGCACCCAGGGTGGCCTTGAAGAACTCGACGACGCGATCCGTGCCGAGGGCGGCAGCGCCACGCTGGTGCCGCTGAACATCACCGATCTCGACGGCCTGTCGCGCCTTGGCGCCGCTTTGCATGAGCGCCACGGCAAGCTCGACATTCTGGTCGGCAATGCTGGCGTCGCAGGCCCCTCGTCGCCGCTCGGCCATATCGAGCTGAAGGCCTGGAATGACACCATGGCCGCGAACCTCACCGCGAACTTCCAACTCATTCGCTGCATGGAGCCGCTGCTGCAGCAGTCCGATGCCGGGCGCGCGGTGTTCCTCACATCCGGCACCGCCAGCAAGGCTTCCGCCTATCGCGGCCCCTATGCCGTCTCCAAGGCTGCGCTGGAAACGCTGGTGCGCGTCTGGGCCAATGAAACCGCGACCACGAATATCCGCGTCAACCTGTTCAATCCCGGTCCCGTGCGCACGCATATGCGCGCCATCGTGATGCCCGGCGAGGATCCCGAAACGCTCGACACGCCGGCGCAAGTCGCAGAGACCATCGTGCCACTTTGCCTGCCGTCATGGACGGAGACCGGGAAGTTCGTCGACTACAAGACCGGCAAGGTGATGGGCTTCCGCGCGCCTGCCCCATAACTGCTTGCTGCGATCGAGGACCGGGCGCTCGCATTTCCTCAAAGATGCGTAGAACCTATAAGGCGAGAGACCCCGCAAACTGAGACGACATGGATCATCGCTTATGATCGAACTAGTGATC
Source organism: Tardiphaga robiniae (assembly GCF_013359755.1). Taxonomy (GTDB): domain Bacteria; phylum Pseudomonadota; class Alphaproteobacteria; order Rhizobiales; family Xanthobacteraceae; genus Tardiphaga; species Tardiphaga robiniae. The sequence goes on from NZ_JABMCJ010000071.1 coordinate 119,781, forward strand.
TTTGATTGCGACGGCGTTCTGGTCGATAGCGAGAGGATCGCTCTTGCGGTACTCGCTCAAGCAGCTACTGCTGAGGGGGCTGCGATTAGTGCGGAAGAAGCAATTCGGCTGTTTCGCGGAATGAAAATGGCAGACTGCGTCGCCGAAATTGAACGCAGATCGGGGCGCCGCGTTCGCAATCACTTTGTCGCGGACTTGAGGGAAGCCATAGCGATTGCGTTCGAGGCAAATTTGCAGGCTGTGGAAGGGATTCACGCGGCATTAGCATCAATCACGCTTCCAGTCTGCGTCGCATCAAACGGGCCAATGTCCAAACTTACGCACACTCTCGGATTGACCAAGCTTCTTCCACACTTCGAGGGACGCATATTCAGCGCCTATGAGGTTGGTTCATGGAAGCCGGACCCTGGGCTTTTTCTGCACTCCGCACGATCGCTGGGGGTCAACCCGTCGCGCTGCATCGTCGTTGAAGATTCACTGCCCGGAATTTGGGCGGCCAAGGCCGCCGGAATGCGCGTGCTCGGCTTTACAGCTGGTGACGCCGAAGTGGCGTTGGAACTGGGTACAGATTGCTCCGAACTGTTCGATAGCATGAGCGAGCTTCCGGCCCTGCTGGCAGGCTAGCGTCCTTTTGGGGAATTCGAACTGAGACACCAGCAATCACTGCCTCTCGGTTGACTCATAGCTAGCCGCGTTATTCACTCCCTCCCAAGCGGGACAACCCGCACCGACAATCAGGGAGGTCGTCATGGCGTCGCCAACTCATCGCGCGTGGTCGCTGCGCATACTTGCAACAGCTGCACTCACCCTCACCGCGCTGTCCCTCGCACTTCCCTCCTCCCGCGCCGCCGATATCCCCCGCTTCGAGGTCGACGCGTCCTGGCCGAAGCCGCTGCCGAACAACTGGATCCTCGGCCAGGTCGGCGGCATCACGACCGACAAGGACGGCCACGTCTGGGTGATCCATCGCCCGCGCTCGCTCACCGATGACGAGAAAGGCGCGGCACTCAATCCGCCGCGTTCGAAGTGCTGCGTCTCAGCGCCGCCGGTGCTGGAGTTCGATGCCGCCGGCAATCTGTTGCGCTCATGGGGCGGTCCTGGCGAAGGCTATGAATGGGTCGGCCGCGAGCATGGCATCGAAGTCGACGAGAAAGGCTTCGTCTGGGTCGGTGGCAATCTCGACAACGACAATGCGATCCTGAAATTCACCACCGACGGCAAATTCGTGATGCAGATCGGCAAGATCGCGCCGAGCAAGGGCAGCAACGACACCACCCAGCTCGGCAAGCCCGCCGAGACCGCCATCGACAAGGATGCCAACGAGATCTATGTCGCAGACGGCTACGGCAATCGCCGCGTCATCGTGTTCGACGCCACCACCGGCGCCTACAAGCGGCACTGGGGTGCCTATGGCAACAAGCCGAATGACGACAAGCAGGCGGCTTACGATCCGAACGCGCCGGTGGCACAGCAGTTCGGCAATCCCGTGCATTGCGTGAAGCTCGCCAATGACGGCCTCGTCTATGTCTGCGACCGCATCAACAACCGCGTGCAGGTGTTCAAGAAGGACGGCAGCTTCGTGAAGGAGTGGTTCTACGAGAAGGCCACCCTCGGCAACGGCGCGGTGTGGGATCTCGCGGTGTGGCCCGATCCGAAACAGACCTGGCTGCTGACGGCGGATGGCGAGAACAACGAGATCCGCGTCATCAATCGCGACGATGGCAAGGTCGTCGGCACCTTCGGCCGCAACGGCCGCCAGGCCGGCCAGTTCCACTGGATTCACGCCATGGCTGTCGATGCCAAGGGCAACGTCTACACGGCCGAAGTCGACACCGGAAAGCGCATCCAGAAATTCAGGCTGGTCTCGGATGCGCTGAAGTAGTCATCGCGACAATCAGACCGACTGTTTCTGGTCCTGACGATGCACGCCCCATCCTGATGCACACGGACAATGGAGCTGTCCCTCATCTGGACAGCCGCATCGTTCGAGCTCCCGGTTGGAGAATTTGAATCACTGACGTTCGGCCAGACGCAATGGCCCTGGCCCGGCTCTCGCCCTTCGGGACGAAGCCGACAATCCATGCTAGTCTCGCGCGCCATCAAACGGACGACGGGTGATAGCAATGCTGGAAACCGACAAGTTGTTCGCTGGCTCGATTCCGGAAAACTACGACCGCTATATGGTGCCGTTGATTTTCGAGCCCTACGCCGCAGATCTCGCACAACGCGCAGCGTCTTTCGCGCCAGGCGCCGTTCTGGAAACCGCCGCGGGCACCGGAGTTGTCACCCGCGCGTTGGCGCCAAGATTATCCCCCGGCGCAAGCTATATTGTCACCGACCTCAACCAGCCGATGCTCGACTACGCTGCGTCGCGGCAAGCTCCGGACAATCGCATCACATGGCGACAAGCGGATGCTCTGGCGCTCCCGTTTGAAAATGCGGCCTTCGATCTCGTGTGTTGTCAGTTCGGTGCGATGTTCTTTCCTAATCGCCCATCTGCCTACCGCGAAGCGAAGCGAGTTCTGAAGCCCGGAGGACATCTTTTATTCAATGTATGGGATCGCATCGAGGACAATGTATTTGCTGACGATGTGACGAATGCTCTCGCAAAGATTTTCCCGGACGATCCGCCGCGCTTTCTGGCGCGCACGCCACACGGCTACCACGATACGGCACTGATCCGTCGCGAGCTGGAGGACGCAGGTTTCTCCCATGTGATGATCGAGACGAGAGCCGAACAAAGCCGTGCATCCTCGCCGCGCCTTCCGGCCGTTGCTTATTGTCAGGGAACTGTTCTTCGCACCGAAATCGAAGCCAGAGACGCGGGAAAACTGGAAGCTGCAACTGACTACGCAGCATCTGAAATTGCGCGCAGACATGGCAACGGCGAGGTTGCTGCTAAAATTCAGGCACACATGATCGTGGCTGCGGCCTGAGTGTCGGAATATCCCGTGCCGGCACTTCGCATGGCCGGGCTTCCGTGAATTTCGAACCGTTCTATATCATGTCCTCATCAATAACTTGAGCTGGACAGTGGTACCGTCTATCTCTGCCGGACAATCAGGAATATCCTGACTACAGGAACCGGTGATGAGCGAGATTTCCGATAGCGACATTGGCGCCGTCGGTGACATGGTCGACGATCTCGTCATACAGACAACATATCGTTTGTATGGGTCAGCTATTGCCCCGTTCTCAATGATCGCCGCAACGCATCGAAGCCCGTCTTGTTCGAACGCGTGACATCATGACCCTCTGGAAGAGCACGATCGCGAGGCTCTTTACGTCACATCGCGCTCATCTCGAAACGCTCGTGCGTCGCCGGGTCCGTGATCGTGAAGTGGCTTCGGAGATCGTCCAGGATGTCTTCGCCCGGGTGCTTGCCGCCGGGACTAACGGCTCGGATGAAGACAACAAGCGAGTACTCTACGCTGCAGCCCGGAACGCCGCGATCGACCATAACCTGACGGCATCGCGGCGGCATCATATGCTCGCCGACGTACTGCCTGAACAGCTCAGCCCCGGGCAGCCATCGGAAGATGCAGCATTGCAGGCGCGCGAAGCCGTCGCTGCACTGGATCGCGCGCTCGCGCAGCTCCCCACCCGAACCCGCGAGATTTTCATTCGCCGACGTGTCAATGGCGAATCCAATGCCGAGATCGGACAGCGGTTCGGCATTTCCGTGAGTGCCGTCGAAAAACATCTGCTACGCGCCATGCAACACTGCCGCGCCGCTGTGAATGATCATCTCAACCTCGCCAGCAAAGATTTCCGCTAAAATGGATGTGGGTTCTTTCTCGTCGCTCGTTGTAAAGGTAGGAGTAGCTGGAACGCTTCTAACGGCAGGAGCATTCCCGCGTCGCCTTTTCGATCGATCGAAGGAATTGCTGATGAAACCTGGCGACCGGCCAACGAAAGCACAGTGCGCCGCCGCTGATCTCTGGCTCATCCGACGCGACGGGACGACAACTGAGGCCGACGAAGCGTCCTTTCGGCAATGGCTCAATGAGGATCATCGTCATCAACTTGCGTATCGCGAAGCAGCGGCGATCTGGCAGCAGCTTGAGGAGCCTGCCATTCGGCTGGCTGCACGCGACCATCGTCGCGGCAACATCGCGGCCCGGCGCCGGATGGGATGGTGGCCGACATTGCCGGCAGCGATCGCAGCGGCCTGCGTCATCTGGTTCGTCAATCCATCGATGGTCGAGAACTGGCAGGCAGATATTGTCACGGCGCGTGGTCAGATGGTCGCCCGCGACCTGCCGGACGGCTCCCGCCTCAACATCGGCGCCGACACTGCCCTGGACCTGGACTTCAAGGATGGTCGACGCCGGGTCGTTCTGCGCCGGGGCCAGGCCTTTTTCGATGTAAAGCCCGACCAGACCGCCTTTACGGTCGACAGCGGCGCAGGCGAAATCCGCGTGCTCGGGACTGCCTTCAATATCGACCGGACGGCCGATGGCATCGAGGTGACAGTTCAGCGCGGACTGGTGTCGGTCGCCGGCGAGGACCGCGATACGACCGTCAAGCTGTCGGCAAACCAGCATATGCGCGTGTCCGGCGGAAAACTCGGTACCGTCGAAACCGGAGATATTGACGCCAGGCTGGCGTGGATATCCGGCCGTCTGGTCTTCGACCGCGTTCCGCTGCATCGGGTCGTCGAAGCGCTGCAGCGCCAGACATCAAGCCGCATCGTCATCCGCGGTCGCTTCAGCGATCTGCTCGTCTCCGGCACGTTTCCGACTGCGAATGTCGATGAAAGCCTCACAGCCATTGCCGGCATGATCGAGGGCAACGTCGCCCATCTCACCCCCTGGGTGACCGTTATCTACTGAACTCCTCCGCTGTTTACCGGAATTCTAAACCGCAACACCCACAGACCTGATGTGGGTTTGATTTCGTGACTCGTTGAACTGGATGAAGAGCAGAAGCTCTTCGCGGCGCTGGGGCGGCGCACAGCAAACAACGAGACAACGGAGTTCGGGCGTAATGCGGTTCGGGGGTAGACGGGGCGTCGCTCGCCATGTGGCGGGCGGGCTGATCGGCATATTGCCGTTGATCACGACAATACCGGCCTTTGGCCAAAACAATGTCGAAGCAACAGCGACCGCTTCCACGACCTACCCGCTCAACATTTCCGCCAAACCTCTTGCAGCCGCAATTGCCGACCTCGGCGCCAGCAGCGGATGGCGCATCCTCTACACGATCCAGCTCGCGCCAGACATCCGCAGCCAACCGTTGAACGGCAATTACACGGTAGCGCAAGCGCTGGGACAACTGCTGGCCGGCACGGGAATTACGTATCGCATCACCGGCCCGAAAGCCGCGCTGCTGATCGATCCGTCGCAGAGCCGCGCGGGCCCCGTCCCTTCCGGCGACGGCGTCCAGCTCGATACGATCGTCGTCGATGCGGCCAGGAGCGATAATACGACGGGCTCCGGCTATCAGGGAACGCCGGACTGGGTCTACCAGCGACCCGCAGCCGTCAGCGTGATCTCACGCGAAGCGATCGAGAGCAGCCCGACACGCAACGCACGCGATCTGCTCGACAATGTCGCGGGCGTCTATGCCAACCGCTCGGCGGCGCAGAACCCTGGCATCAGCGTCAATATCCGCGGCCTGCAGGACCAGGACCGCATTGCCACCATGATCGACGGAGCGCGGCAGAATTTCCAGCGCGGCGGCCACGGTGCGACGCAGCGGACCTATGTCGATACGGCCTTCCTGCGCCAGATCGACGTGGAGAAAAGTACGACGTCGGGCGTCGGCAGCGCCGGTGCGCTTGGCGGCCTGGTCAATTTTCGCACCTTCATCGCCGACGATTTGATCAAGCCCGGCAATCAGTATGGCGGCGTGGTGAATGCCACCACGGGTACCAACGCCTATAATTTCGATGGCTCGACGGCAGCAGCCGTCCGCGTGTCGGAACGCTTCTCGGTGCTCGGCGGCGTCAGCTACAAGAACATCGGCGCCTACGATATCGGCCAGAACGGTACCATCGGCGATGGCATGAAGGCCTATGACGGCAATGTCTTCCTGTTCTCCGGCCAGGAGGTATTCTCGACGATCCTCAAGGCCGAGGCGCTAACGACCGAGGACGTGAAGATCACGATCGGCTGGCTGCATAACGACTCCCGGTACAATACCGGAAACTACGATGACACGATCGCACGCGGCGGAATCCTGAAGTCCAGCGAGCAAGTCGCCAACGACACGTTCACGTCCGCGGTCGACTGGAATCCGGGCAATGACATCGTCGATCTGAAAGCCAAGCTCTATTACAACCACCTCAAGAACGACACGGTTTCCGATGGCGCGTTTGCACTGACCGGGCCATCGAATTTCGTGTTCTCAACACTAGGCGGAAGCGTCGAGAACACCAGCCGTTTCGCGACAGGCATCGGTGCACTGGCACTCAATTACGGCGTGGAAGCGTTCAGCGACACCGGCAAGACGACGCTGCAGCGCGGTTTTGTCGCCGGCAACGGTGTCGACTATTCGAGCACGCTGACCGGCGGCACGCCGAGCGGAAACCGCGACGTCGCCAGCGGTTTCGGCACCGCGACACTCAAGCCGGCGGAATGGGTGACCCTGATCGGCGGCGTGCGTTACGACTGGTATCATGTCGCGGGCAACGCGACGATCTACGGCGAAAGCCAGGAGATCGTCGGGCAACGGATGACCAATCCCGGAAGACCGGCCATCTGCAATGCGCGCGGCTGCGGCGCAGCCGTCCCACCGACATATGTGCCCATCGTTGGCACCGTTTATAGGCCGTACAATCTCGATGTCGATAAATCGGGCGGGGCCTGGCTCCCGAATTTCACGGTCGCGTTTCAACCAGTCGATTGGCTGCAGCCCTTCGTAAAATATTCCAAGAGCTATCGGCCGCCAACGATCATGGAATCATTCCTGAACGGCGGCCACGATGCAAATGAGATCAATGGCTACGCCCCGAACCCGTTCCTGCGTCCGGAACGCGGCGACACCTACGAGGCCGGATTCAATGTTCTGGCCAACGGCATCCTGACCGAGCGCGACACCGTCCGCTTCAAGGCCGTCGGCTTCTATCGTGAGATCACCGACTATATCAGCTTCGGTCGAATCGAGAATGCGAACAACGCCCAACAATACACCTCGTACGTCAATCTCAACGGCGTCACCCGAATGAAGGGCGTCGAGGTCGAGGCCAATTACGACGCGCGCTTCCTCTATATTGGTGGCACCGTCACGCGCATCGACACGGATTTCGCCGACAGTTTCACCAGCCCGACAGGGCGGGACATGCCGATCAACAGCGGCCTCGGCGCCCCTGTCATCTTCGAGCAGCCGAAACTGCGCGTGACACTCGATGCCGGCATCCGTCTGTTCGACGAGAAGCTGACGCTGGGCACGCGCATCGTCGACGTCTCGAAGACCGTCCCTGCCCTGGGCTCGCTGCGCAGTGGCTACGAAATGCCGGGCTACCGCGTCTACGACATCTACGGATCCTATGCCTTCGACGAGGCGACCAAGCTGCGCTTTGCGGTGAACAACGTCACCGATCTCGCTTATGCGCCGGCGGTCGGCGCCAATTTCTACGCCGCGCCGGGCCGTACCGCGACGGTGTCGCTGAACTACAAGTTCTAGGAATTCCCCGCCCCATTGGCGTGGATGGAGGCCCGCCACAAGGCGGGTAAAACAAGCAGAGAAGGGTTTCGAGAATGGCACTCAATCTTCAGCTTACGGCAGCAAGCAGCGACCTCGCAACATATCTGGCGTCGTATGACGCCAACTTCACCTACAATGGAAACGGCTGGTTCTCCACCTCGTTCACCGGCCAGGATCAGTGGTCGGCCGGTGTCGATACCGAAGGAACCGACAATAACCTGCCTTCCGTCATCATGAACATCCATGACTACAGCTATTCGCCCGGTACATTCAACGGCGATGTGGAATCGCTCACACTCGGCCATAATCTTGAATATGTGCCGGCCACGGATCTGTGGGTGCAAGATCAGGAACTGATCATCACCAATAGCAGTGGCTACATGCCCGTCACCACCACCTTCAATCAGGCGATCTATTCGCTGTCGCATGGCGGGCAGGTCGATGGCGGGACGTTCTTCGGTCAGTCATTCGCTGGTCTGACCGACTATTTTGCCGAACAGGGAACGAACCAGACCGGCACGACAAACGATGACGTCCTTGTCAGTTTCGCCGGCGACGACGTTCTGACCGGCAATGGAGCTGTGCTGGTCGATACGTTCCTCTGGAACGCGAATTACTACGATACTGCCGCAGGTACAGCAGCACAGGGCTGGGGCGACGACGTCATCACGGACTTCTTCGACGGAGCCGACCAGATCCAGCTCTCCGGCTTCGGTTGGGCCAATGCCACGGCATTCCAGAGCGCCGGCGGCAGCCTGTCCGGCAATGTCATCACCTATGCCGACGCGACGAACGGGCTGACCAGCACCATCACAGTGAACTTCACTGGATCTGGCACGCTGGACTGGAGCGATATCGCCTTCGTCTAACAGGCTTCGCTGCGAACTGGCGGCCACGCGACCTGCTGACGCGACGCCGATGTCGCGTCAGCTCCTTGCATCGGGATCACCCGCAGGCTGATCACGACGCGCTGCCGGATCACGACGTCCCGACAACCCAAATCCTGAGGAACGACAATGGCACTGACCATCACCTACAGCGAAGCAAGCAGCAACCTGCCCGCTTATCTGGACAACTGGATCGACAATTTCGAATATCGCGGCACCGGAAATTTCAACGCCGTGAAGAACACCACCGACCAATGGTATGCCGGCACACGCATCGTCGGCGGCGTCGACAATGACAAATCGTCCATCATCGTGAGCGGCGATGACTTCTCCTATACGCCGGGCATCGTCGATGGCACGGTCACCAACCTGACACTCGGTAGCAATCTGGCTTATGTCTCATCGACCGACCTGTGGGTCCAGGATCCCGGTCTGTCGATCGGATTCAGCGGCGCAACGCTGACGTCGGCCTTCGATGCCGCGATCACCGATCTGTCGCAGAATGGCAGCCTGAACGGCCTTTACGGCTACTTTGCCGAACAGGGCACCATCCAGACCGGCACGGCCGGCGACGATGTCATGCTGAGCTTCGGTGGCAATGACAGCTTCACTGGCGGTCTTGGCAACGATACGCTCGTTTTCGCCGACGGGTGGGCCAATGACGTCGTGCTGGATTTTCACGCGGCCACCGGCGATTTCGACGTCCTCGACCTGCAGGGCGTAACCAACATCTCGAACTATGTCGATCTGTTCTTCAACCACAGCAACTGGTGGGATCAGAGCAACGTGCTCACCATCACCGATGGCGCCAACTCGATCCAGCTCGATGGCTATGTCGGGACAGACATGCTTGGTCTGATCCTGGACGGCCACTTCACCGTCTGAGCAGAGCTGTCGTGGTGAAAGCTCCGCAGCGAAGTCCGCCGCAGCCATTGGCCGCGGCGGCCATCTCGCCACTCAAGCCCGCCATCGCGGGGATCGCCGTGATCAGCGGCATCGTGAACGTGCTCGCGCTGACTGCGCCGCTGTTCATGCTGCAGGTCTATGACCGTGTGCTGACCAGCCGCAGCGTTTCGACGCTGATCGGCCTCGGTGTGCTGGCGGCCGCGCTCTACGCTTTTCAGTCCCTTTTCGACATCATTCGATCGCGCATTCTGCTGCGCATCGGCGAGCGCTTTGATCATCAGTTGTCCGGCCGCGTGCATGATGCCGTTGTCGGTCTGCCGCTTGAGATGCCTTTGCCCGGCGATGGCTTGCAGCCGTTGCGCGATCTCGACAATGTGCGCGGCTTCCTGTCCGGCCCTGGCCCGACCGCCTTCTTCGACCTGCCGTGGATGCCGTTCTACCTCGCCATCTGTTTCGTGTTTCACTTCTGGATCGGCATCACGGCCATCGCCGGTGCCGTCATCCTCGTATCCCTCACCCTTCTCACCAATGCCCGCTCCAGGGGACCCGCCCGCGAGACCGTGCAACACGGCATGTTTCGCAACGCCCTGATGGAGGCCAGCCGTCGCAACGCCGAAGTGGTGCGCGCGATGGGCCTCGGCGGCCGGATGGCCGCGCGCTGGCATCGCACAAACTCGGATTATCTGGCGGCCAATCGACGGGCTGGCGATGTGGCAGGAGGCCTCGGTGGCGTAGCCCGCGCGCTGCGCGCGCTGCTGCAGTCGACCATGCTCGGTGTCGGCGCCTATCTCGTGATCAGGCAGGAAGCCAGCGCCGGCGTGATGGTGGCGAGTTCGATCATGATGGGCCGCGCGCTCGCCCCCGTGGATCTGGCCATCTCGACATGGAAGCCGTTCCTGATGGCGCGGCAGAGCTGGGCACGGCTCGATGAATTGCTGACGCGCATGCCGGAAGCCGCCAAGGCGATGGCGTTGCCACGCGCCCATATCGATCTGCGCGTCGAGGCGATGACCATCGCGCCGCCCGGAGAGAAACGGCCGACGGTCACGGGACTGAGCTTTACCGTCTCCGCCGGAAACGCTCTTGGCATCATCGGCCATAGTGGCAGCGGCAAGTCCACACTGGCACGCGCGCTGGTCGGCGCTTGGCGACCGGCCAACGGCAAGGTGCGCATCGACGGCGCGAGCTTCGACCAGTGGGACCGCGAAATGCTCGGTCGCGATATCGGTTATCTGCCGCAGGGCGTCGAACTGTTCGATGGCACCATTGCCGAGAATATCTCCCGCTTCGAAGATGACCCGGTCTCCGAGGCCATCGTCGCCGCGGCCAAAGCTGCCGGCGTGCACGATCTCATCCTGCGGCTGGAAAATGGCTACCAGACGCGGATCGGCGAAGCCGGCTCAGCCCTGTCCGCCGGCCAGCGCCAGCGCATCGGGCTGGCACGCGCGCTTTATGGCGATCCGTTCCTGGTCGTGCTCGACGAGCCCAATGCCAATCTCGACGTCGAGGGCGAAGCGGCGGTCATCCGCGCCATCGCCGCCATCCGCGAGCGCAAGGGCATTGCCATCGTCATCGCACATCGTCCGAGTGCGATCGGCGCCGTCGACCTCGTCCTGGTGATGGAAGGCGGTCGCGCCAAGGCATTCGGTCCGCGCGCGGACGTCCTCAGCAAAGCGCTGAAGGCTCCCGCCCCTGCAGCACACGGCAGCGGCACGACGACCGGCCATGCGGCCACCGCGCGGTCTCTGGCGCCGCTGCGGGTGATCGCTAATCCCGCCGACAAGTCGGGAATGAGCACACATCCTCACGACGATATGGAAGATCGCGATGCCCGATAGGAACGTCTCGGCGGTCTCCCACTCGATCCTGCGCCACCTCGGCATCGCGACGCTGGCGGGTATTGTGCTGGTTGGCGGCATCGGCGGATGGGCTGCGGCGACCAATCTGGCCGGCGCGGTCGTCGCCGCAGGACACTTCGTCGTGGATACCAACGTCAAGAAGGTCCAGCACCCGACCGGCGGCGTGGTCGGTGAAATTCTGGTCCGCGAAGGACAACGCGTCACCGCCGGCGACATTGTGATGCGCCTCGACGCGACGCAGACGCGCGCCAATCTCGCCATCGTCACCAAGCGGCTCGACGAATTCGCGGTGCGACGGGCGCGACTCCGTGCCGAGCGCGACGAGGCTGGCGTCATCGCCTTTCCCGACGAAATCAGATCGCGCGCCGCCGATCCGGAGATCGCACTGCTCATGGCAGGCGAAAGCAAACTGTTCGAACTGCGCCGCGACGCCCGCCTCGGCCAGAAGGCACAGCTTCGCGAACGCGCCCTTCAATACGGCAAGGAAGTGCGCGGCCTCGTGGCTCAGGAAGAAGCGAAAATTCGCGGCATCGGCCTGATCCAACGCGAGCTGACAGGCGTGCGCGAACTCTGGGAGAAAGGGCTGGTACCCATTCAGCGGATGATGGCACTGGAACGCGAAGCGGCAAACCTCGACGGCGAACGCGGCCGGCTCGTCGAAGCCCAGGCGCAATCCGGCGGCAAGATTTCCGAAACACAGTTGCAGATGATTCAGGTCGACCAGGACCTCCGCAGCGAAGTCGCCAGCAGCCTGCGCGACATCGAGGGCCAGACGGCCGAATATGTCGAACGGAAGGTGACTGCAGAAGATCAGCTCAAGCGGATCGATATTATCGCTCCGCAAAGCGGACTGGTCCACGAGCTCGCGGTGCACACCGTTGGCGGTGTGATTTCGCCAGCCGACACCGTCATGCTGATCGTGCCCGACAGCGACAGACTGGCACTTGAAGTACAAATCAACCCGCAGGACATCGACCAGATACGGCTCGGTCAGCCAGCCGTGCTGCGTATGTCCGCCTTCAACCAGCGCACCACGCCCGAACTGAACGGCAGTGTCAGCCGCATCGCCGCCGACCTGACCCTGGATCAGAAGTCCGGGCTTTCCCATTACATCGTGCGGATCACCATCCCGCCGCAGCAACTGGCGCGCCTCGGCAAACTCGCCCTCGTTCCCGGAATGCCTGCGGAAGCCTTCATTCAGACCGGCGAGCGCACGGTCCTGTCTTTTCTGGTCAAGCCCATCGGCGACCAGATCGCACGATCATTTCGTGAGGAGTAGCTGGTTCAAGTCGAGGTCAGCCTCTGCGCATGGGGCTGGGATATGGCTTCGCCGACTTCGCGCCGTCACGCCAGCGACCCGGCGCTATTCCGGTCACGCGCTTGAAGGCGCGATTGAAGGCCGCCTCGGAGTCGTAGCCGACATCGCTGGCGATGACAGCAAGACTGTCGCCACCCGTTCGCATGCGCTCCGCTGCCAACTGCATCCGCCAGCTGGTGACATATTCGATCGGAGCTTGGCCCAACACCTCGTTGAAGCGCTCGGCGAGCACCGTGCGCGACGTGCCGCATTCGCGGGCCAGATCGTCAACCGTCCAGCGATGACCGGGATTTCCGTGGACATGCCACATCGCACGTCCGAGCACGGGATCGTTCAGTGCTGCGAACCAGCCATGCGCGCTGGGCGGCAATCCCGCAGCGTAGCGACGCAGCACCTCGACGAATAGCAGCTCCATTAGCCGGCCGAGCATGATCTCACTGCCGGGCGTCGCATCTTCGGTCAGTGAGAGAATTTCGCGCACCGTCGTGGCGAGAATCGCGCTCACCTTGTCGTCGCCGGCGCGATCGATGAGCATCGGCGGCAGGGTCCGAAAGACCGGAGAATGCAGCAACTCCGACGATTCGATGAAGCCGCAGACCATGCGGGTCTCCCGCCCTCCGCCGCCATGCTCGATCGTCCACATGCCGGATAGTGGACCGGCCCGCACCAGTTCCATCGCGGAACACAACTCCGCGCCGTCGCCGCTGTAGAACCTGTGCGTGTCGGCGAACGGCATCAGCAGAACGTCGCCCGCAGCAATGGTGCCTCGCTCGCCACTGGCGAGTTCGACGGTGCATTCGCCCGCCGCGATCAAATGAAAAATGCTCACATGGCGCAAATGCGCCATCGGAGTGCGTTCGTCGAAATGTTTCGGGCTAATGAGGCCGAAGGGCTCGGTCAGGCTGGCGTTCAGAAATACCGATCCGCTGAGCCGGATCGACCGCAGCATATCTGCGAGCAAATCCCCACCGCGATCAATATCCGGCGTCGCTGCAAATGATGGCGGTGTCTCGATCATGCGAGGTCCTGAACCTCCGATCATCGTCCGCAGCCCCAACCATGCGCGGCATGTGGCGCATTGTATCCGATGGAGACGATGATGATCAAGAAACGGCTGTCCAAAGCCGCCGATCGTAGCTTCCGGTTGATTGCAGCACTGTTGATGCGGCGCGCCATTGCGCGGCTGATCAGCATCGACGACAACTCGCTATCCAAGGCAGGATTATCACGCGCCGCGGTGGCCGAGTTCCTCGAGAGTCCGCTTCAAACCGACCCGCACCGCTTCTTTGGTAGCAAGCATGTGCAGCGCGATGTGCAAGACGTCGATACCGCTCTTGAGTCGGGTCAAGTGCCGCTGCCCCAACCGGACCCGACTCAAAATCTCGCAGATGAATCGATCGCTTTCGACAGCCATCGCGCGCAGATCGATACGCTGCACCGGGAAACCATCATGCGTGCGATCCGACAAATGGTGAGCTTCCGCATTCGGATACTTACAGCTGGCGTGCTCGTCGCCGTCGGCGCCCTGAGTGCCTGCTCCGGCAGCCTGCCCGATCACAATGCGGCACAAATCCGCCGTGATCACCCCGCGCGTTGTCGGCTGCAGCCCGATGCCATTCCGTTAGCGCCGATCATGCGGCCGATCGTGCGCGTGGCCGAGGCATCCCTTCTCCCCGGGAAGCCGCGCGCCAAGCAACCCGAAGCGCGCGCGGGTCCTCCCGGACGGGCCAACTGAGACAACGCTTACGCTTGGTTCAAATCGACAAAGACAACCAGCAAAGGATAGTTCCATGACCCGCATCATTGCACTCCTCTACGGGCTCGCGTCCTACGCGATCTTCTTCATCACGATCCTCTATGCCATCGGTTTCGTCGACGGAATGATGGTACCAAAAGACATCAACACCGGAACGCAGGTTCCGTGGCTGGAAGCTGTGCTCGTCAATCTCGCTCTGATGTCGCTGTTTGCAATCCAGCACAGCGTCATGGCGCGGAAGTCGTTCAAGCAGTGGTGGACGCAATATGTCCCGGCTTCGGTCGAGCGCAGCACCTATGTGCTGTTCGCGAGCCTGAGCCTTCTGCTGCTGTTCTGGCAGTGGCGCCCAATGCCGGCGGTCGTCTGGCAGATCAACAATCCACAATTGGCCATGACGATGACAGGGCTTTCCCTGTTCGGATGGGTCCTCGTCTTCACCAGCACGTTCCTGATCAACCATTTCGAGTTGTTCGGCGTGCAGCAGGTAGTGCAGAATCTGTCTGACCAGAAGCCGTCTGCGCCGGCGTTTCGCACGCCGCTCTACTACAACTTTGTGCGCCACCCGATCTATCTCGGCTTCATCATCGCCTTCTGGGCGACGCCGCTCATGACGGTCGGACATCTGTTGTTTGCGGCCGTCACCACCGCCTACATCTTCGTCGGGATCTTTCTGGAAGAGCGCGATCTGGTCGAGCTGTTCGGCGATGACTATCGCCGCTACCGCGATCGGGTGTCGATGATCCTGCCGTGGCGCAAATCAGAGCGTCCGCCGACGCAGAGGCACGCCAATCCGTTCGGACTCACCGGCGAGCGATAGGACACAAAATAAAAACGCCGGATCGCGTGCACCGCGATCCGGCGTTTTTTTCCTGCTGGTCGATCAGTTCGGCCGCTTGCGCTTGTGCGCGAACGGGTTCGCCTTCTCGCGCAACGTGATGCGGATCGGCGTGCCCGGCAGGTCGAAGGCTTCGCGCAGCGTATTGGTGAGATAGCGCAGATAGCTCGTCGGCACCGCATCGGCGCGCGAGCAGAACACCACGAAGCTTGGCGGCCGCGCCTTGTTCTGGGTGACGTAGTTTAGTTTCAGCCGGCGACCCGATACCGACGGCGGCGGATTCTTGTCGATCGCATCCTCGAACCAGCGATTGAGGCCTGCGGTGGGAATACGGCGATTCCAGACCGCGTAGGCATCCTGTATCGCCTTCATCAGCCGTTCTACACCCTCTCCCATCAGCCCGGAGATCGCTACGACCGGCACCCCCCTGATCTGCGGCAACAAGTGATCGGCATCGGTGCGCAGCGCGCCAATCTGGCCGCCCTGCTTCTCGACCAGATCCCATTTGTTGACCGCAAGCACCAGCGCGCGTCCCTCACGCTCGACCAGATCGGCGATGCGCAGATCCTGTTCCTCGAACTTGTTCTGCGAGTCCATCATCAGCACGACGACTTCGGCGAAACGCACCGCGCGCAGCGTATCGGCGACGGAGAGCTTCTCCAGCTTCTCCTCGATGCGCGAACGGCGGCGTAGACCCGCGGTATCGAAGATGCGGAAGTCGCGGCCCTTGTAGTTGAGCTCGACCGAAATGCTGTCGCGTGTGGTGCCGGCTTCCGGCGAGGTCAGCAGGCGCTCTTCGCCGAGCAGATAGTTGATGGTGGTCGATTTGCCGGCATTGGGGCGCCCGACGATGGCGACGCGGATCGGCCGCGTCTCGATCTCTTCTTCGGGAATGATGACGTCGTCGTCGTCGAATTCTTCCGGCTCTTCGACCGGCTCCGGCATCAGCACGCGCAGCGCGTCATAGAGCTCGCCGAGGCCTTCGCCGTGTTCGGCGGAGACCTGGATGGGATCACCGAGGCCCAGGGCATAGGATTCCATCGCGCCGACTTCGCCGTGCTTGCCCTCGCTCTTGTTGGCGAGCAGCAGCACCGGCTTGTTGGCGCGGCGTGCGAAATCCGCGAAGGCGCGGTCGTTCGGCGTCAAGCCCATGCGCGCATCGATGACGAAGAACAGCGCATCGGCCAGCGCAATCGCCGTCTCGGTCTGTTCCTGCATGCGTGCGGTCAGCGAGCCCTTCGGGCCTTCATCGAGACCGGCGGTGTCCACCAAAGTGAATTCGAGATCGCCAAGCTTGCCCTCGCCCTCGCGGCGGTCGCGGGTGACGCCCGGGGTGTCATCGACCAGCGCAAGCTTCTGCCCGACCAGACGGTTGAACAGCGTGGACTTGCCGACATTGGGTCGGCCGATGATGGCAATGGTATAAGACATAGGTGATCCGTGCGCCCTTTACGGACAGCCTGTCAATGAGAGGGCGCGCGAACTCAGCGCGAGAAACTACCCGACGGCACTGGTGCCGGGAATGGTGTGGTGGCCTGCTGGGCCGGCGCGGCTGCTGCCGGCTCATCCGGCGGCGGCGCGGTGGTGCTGCGGCGGCGGGCGACTTTCTTGCCTTGCGGCGGAGGCGGTGCGGCAGCCGTGCTGCCTTCCTCTGTCGGCGCGGCATCGGGATCGGCGGGCGCTGCGCCGTCCTGACGGACGGTGCCGACCTGAACAGAGCCACGGCTCTTCGCCTTGCGGCCCTTCGGCTCCGGCGCGCCCGGCGGCGGCTGCAGTGGGGCGGCTGCGACGGGCGCAGCCTCCTGCGCGCGCTGGCGCTCGACATTCTCCTTGTAGAGATCGCGCGGCACGCCCTGCTCAAGACCGGGGACGCCGTCGGGGAACACCGGCTTGCGGTCGCCGGGCAGCTTCTTCTTGGTGTCCAGGAAGTCGAGCATGTCGGACGGATCCCAGCCAGTCATGCTGCCGCAGCCCGAGAGCGCGCTGGACAGCGCGATCAGGACGGCGGCGGAAACGAGGCGTTGCATCGGGCGCATGGACGACTTCTCACTCAACTCGTGATCTGAACGATCGGCTTCAGGTCAGCTTTAATTCGGCTCTTGTCTTGCTCAGCTTTTCGCCGCGGGCGGCAGCAGCGCCTGCAGTGCTTCGGCACGGGTCCGCAGGCTCGCCGGCGTCTCCGCATCGTTGGACATCATGTCCAGCCACTGCCGCGTCGCCACGGCGTTGTTGGCCTTCCATGCCGACAGCGCCAGCAGCTCGCGCGCCGAATGGCGATAGGTGCTGGTATTGGTCGTCGCCGGCTCCAGGCGGGTCTGCATCGCCTCATAGGCCGTGGTCTCCAGCAACAGGCTGCCGGCGCGGATGCGCGCCAAATCCTGCTCGGGTGCTGGAACGGTGCGGTCGGCGATGATGTCGTCATAGAGCTTCACGGCGGCTTGCGGGTCGCGCGAAGCAGCCTCGGCAGCGGCGCGCAGACGCGCCAGCGTGCGGTAGCCGGACGGCGCCTCGGCAGCGAGCTTGGTGAAGGCGGCTTCCGCCTCGGCATGCTTGTTCTGCTCGGCCAGCTCGACCGCGCGGTCGAACGCCGCACCGGCCACGGCGGCCTTCTTGGCCTCGAGATAGCTGTAGCCACGCCAGCCGCCGACGCCGACCACGATCAGAATCGCGACTGCGATGATCAGGAGCGAATACTTCTCCCAGATCTTCTTGAGCTGCTCGCGACGCAGGTCTTCGTCGACTTCATTAAATAATTCAGACACTTAAAGGTATCCTGTCCCCGATGGGCCGCGCTCACCCCGAGCGGCGCCGGGCATATACGCTCCGGCATGGCGGCGGCGATACCCTAGCGTTATGGCGCTGGCAAGGCAAAGCCAGCGCGATCAAAGCGTTATCCCGAAATGCTTAATTTCGAACCGATGCCTTTTAGGCCCGTCAGTTCATGCCGCCAGCGCCGCCGCTGGTGCGGCCATTGGCATTGGACCCGGCGCTGTTATCGCCGAAGGCCGAATTGGCGTTGTTGCCGCCCAGCGCCGCATTGCCGCGGGTGTCGTTAAGCGGGTTTGCGACCGGACGCGGCTCCTCGACGCGATAATGGGGCTTCCGCTCCTTTTTGGCCGGCTCCGCGTGCGAAACCGCGGGAAGCAGCGCCAAAACGGCGACAAAGCTCAGGAATTTCAAGGCCTTCATCATCAACATCCTTCGCATTGCCCCTGCATTTCAACCCCGACCGGGCCGCAAAATTCCTGCGGAAATCCTGCGTTCGTCTTGCGTCAAACCTGCGTCAGCCCTTCGGCTTGCCGCCATAGACATGTTCCGGCCCCGGAAACGCGCGCGAACGCACATCGGTTGCGTAGCCCTCGATGGCGGCCTCGATCATCGGTCCAAGATTGCCGTAGCGCTTGACGAATTTCGGCACCCGCGCCGACAGGCCGAGCATGTCTTCGAGCACCAGCACCTGACCGTCACAAGCCGGGCTCGCGCCGATGCCGATGGTCGGGATCGGAATCGTCTCGGTGATCTTTCGCGCGAGTGGTTCGGCGACTGCTTCAATGACGACGGAGAACGCGCCGGCTTGCGCGATAGCAATCGCATCGTTCTGAATCGGACCCGGCGCGTTATCGCCCCGCGCCAGTGCCTCGGCCTCGGCCTTACCTTGCGAACGGAACGAACCGAGCGCTGCGATCGACTGCGGCGTCAGGCCGATATGCGCCATCACCGGGATGCCGCGCTCGGTGAGGAAGGCGATGGTCTCGGCCATGCGCGCTCCGCCTTCCAGCTTCACGGCGCCGCAATGGGTCTCTTTCAGGATGCGCGCGGCAGAATGAAACGCCTGCTCTTTCGAAGCTTCATAGGAGCCGAACGGCATGTCGACAACGACCAGCGACTGCTTCGAACCGCGCATCACAGCATGACCCTGCAGGATCATCATCTCCAGCGTCACCGGGATTGTCGTCTCAAAGCCATGCATCACATTGCCGAGCGAGTCGCCGACCAGGATCACGTCGCAATAGCGATCGACCAATGAGGCCGTATGCGCATGATACGAGGTGAGCATCACGATCGGCTCGCCGTTCTTGCGCGCGAGAATATCCGGTGCGGTCTTGCGCTTGATGGCCGACTGAACTGACATGAACTTAAGCTCCGAACACTGGAACGCCGATCACCACCGGATGGAAGGCGAAACCCAAAGCGATATAGGCGACGACGCCGACCGCGACCGCAATCGCATCATTCATCGGACCGCCCACCGGGATCGGCGGACCGCCGGCGTCAGCGCGATGTTTCATCGAGATGCGATCGATCACCGCCCAGGCCAGGAAGGATCCGAACAGGATGATCGAGCCGAGATCGCCATTGGCGAGCAGATGCGCGGCGGCCCACAGCTTGATGCCGGCGAGCATCGGATGTTTCAGCGTGGTGTAGATGCGGCCGCGGATATAGGACGCAGTGACCATGATCACCGCCGGCAGCATCAGGGCGACGGTGATGTGCTTCATCGCCAGCGGCGGCGTCCAGACATTGATCCAGCCGGTCGCGCGATATTGCGCGAAGCCCCAGATGATCAGCGCGAGGCCGATAGCGGAGATCAGTGCAAAGCCGAGCTTGTAGACGCTCTCGCCCAGACGCGCGATCAACTGCGCGCGCGCCTCGCGCCTGATGATGAACAGGTGAATGCCGAGAAACAGCACGAGGCCGAGGATCATCACGATCAGTCCCATGATGTTCAGTCCTCTCGCCCGGGCGGTTGCGTGCCGGATGGGTTGCCCGCCCTGAAATTCCCACTATGGTCCCGCCCGGCCAGCGGATTTTAGCCGCCTTTGGCGCCGGTCAGACGGTTTCCGGGTATCACTTTTCAGGGGACGCACGCAATGCTGCGAAACGACACGACACCTGCCCCCTTTCGCCTTGCGCTCGCAGCGCTGTTGTTTGCGACGCAGCCCTTCGCAGCGCACGCGCAGGCGCCCGTCTGGCCGCCCAAGCTGGTGCGCATCATCGTGCCGTTCGGCGCCGGTGCGAGCCCGGACATCGTCGGCCGCGTACTCGCCGACAGTCTGCAGACGCGGCATCCCGGCACCAATTTCGTGGTGGAGAATAAGCCAGGTGCGTCCGGCAATATCGGCACCGATGCCATCGCCAAATCCACGCCTGACGGTTCGACCATCGGCATCTCGCTCGGCGGCCCGCTCGCCATCAACACGCTGCTGTTTGCCAAGCTGCCCTACAATCCCGACACCGACATCGCGCCGATCACTTTGCTGACGCAGCTCCCGAGCGTGCTCGCGGTGCCGACCAGCCTCGGCGTCAATACGGTCGCGGAATTCCTCGCCAAGGCCAAAGCCGATCCGAAGGGCCTCGGCTACGGCTCGATCGGCGTCGGCACACTGTCGCAGCTCTGCATGGAAGCGATCGCGCAGAAGGCCGGCGCCAATATGGTGCACATCCCCTACCCGTCGTCCCCCGCGGCGACCACCGCGCTGATCCGCGGCGATGTGCAGGTCGCGTGCCTGCCCGCCATCGGCGTCACGCCGCAGCTCGCGACGGGCGCGGTGAAGATCCTCGCCGTCACCACCGCGAAGCGCTCGCCGTTCCTGCCGGACGTGCCGACACTCACCGAGAGCGGCATCGACGTGCAGTCCGACGCCTGGAATGCGCTGGTCGGCCCGGGCGGGCTGTCGAAGGAAGTGGTGGCGACGATCAGTGCCGAAGTGACACAGACGCTGGCCGAGCCGGCCGTGATCGAGAAACTGAAGCTGCAGCTCATCACGCCGTCACCGACCACGCCGGATCAACTCCGCAAGCGCATGGCCGATGAGAAAGCGCTGTGGGCCGAGGTGATCAAGGCCGCGAAGATCAGGATCGATTGAGGTCTAACCTCTCCCCGTTCTTTACGGGGAGAGGTCGCCGCGTCTTCGCGGCGGGTGAGGGGCATGGCTCGAGGCCTGCCACAAACACGCTCCCTCAGGTTCCGCTGACCGACCCGCGAGTCCACGCTTGCCTTAACACCGTACAAGGCCCCTCACCCGCGCGCTGAGATGCGCGCGACCTCTCCCCGCAAATGCGGGGCGAGGTAAGAAGCACCGTCACACGAACCGGCAGTTTCGCGCGGTTTGCGCCATGCCGGACGACGACGAGGTCGGAATGCTGTAGCTCGCCTCGCTCGGCGTTTGGCCGCGTGCAGGGATGATCACCATGCCGTGGTCCTTCACCGAGCCCTTGGCGTTGGTGACCGTGACGTCGATGCCGCAGGCGATCTTGCGGGCGCAGTTGTTCTCGAAATCCATCTTGAACGAATACTTGCCGTTGTCCTGCCAGAACCCGACATACTTGTCGCCGACGCAGGCCTTGGCTTCCTCGGTCCAGTTGTCGGGCTCGGGCCAGAACAACAGCGCGCTGCCGCCGGTGAGCGCACCGACAGCGCCAACAATCGTCGCACTCAATACGAACCTGCGTCCAAACATCGCCGCCTCCGGAGTGACTTCCCCTTCGTCGCGGCGGGTGGCGCAGTGGTTCACGCCACACGTTACTTCCCGGACTGCTTCTCCAACTCCCGGTTATCGACATAGCGGATCATGATCGGGCGCCCGGCGACGGCGCCACCGAGACCCTTGGTGAGTTTCAACGGCAAGCAGCTATGGAGCGAGGCATTGATGGCCTTGAGATAGGTGTCGCGCGTGTCCTGCGGCACATCCTTGCTGGCAAAGGTCACGCGCGGCGGCGCGATGGGCGTACCGGCCGTGTTGAACGAGAACATCACCGACATCTGCATGCCTGCACGCGCAACGTCCGGTGCGGGCGGCGACCAGCACGACCGCAAGGCAGCGAACAGGTCGCCGATCGTATCGAGATCATGATCGGGCCGGCGATAGAGAGCCTGCTGATCGCCCGGCGGCACGCTCAGCACCGTGACCTGCAGGTTTTGCCCGATCGGATAATCGATCTCGGGAATGCACGGCCCGTGATCGAACACGCTGCAGGTGGACGGCGTACACGGCTCGCCATCGAGCACGCTGCACGGCCTGTGCGAAAAAGGCACTGCATCGCCGGCGCGCAGCCGCCGCGCCTCCGCCTGCCCGGCGAATGCCACCAGTACGCTGACGATCAACAGTAACGTGAGGTTCCGTGTCATTCGGACACCCTTGCAAATGCGCCCTCACCTGAAATGATACAGGCGTGTGGCGTCATCAAGATCGGGATGGGTCACAACCGCACGAGCAGACCAACAAACGGAACGCCGGCCAAACGACCGATTGCAGACATTGTTGCGCCTGTGCGCAGCCCGGCACCACACGTCGTCGTCACACCCCAACCTCAGGAGACCGACATGAGCAGTCCCCAGGTGCATCGTGATACGTCCATCACTATGAAGCTCGAAATCGTCGTCATTCCCGTGTCGAATGTCGACACGGCCAAGAGTTTTTACGCAAATCTCGGCTGGAGGCTCGACGCCGACTTCGTGGTCGGCGACGACTATCGCGTGATCCAGTTCACGCCGCCGGGTTCGGATTGCTCGGTCATCTTCGGCAAGAACGTCACCGCCGCGACGCCCGGATCGGCGCAGGGCCTGTATCTGATCGTCTCCGATATCGAGGCTACCCGTGCAGACCTGCTCGGCCGCGGCGTCAAGGTGAGCGACGCCTTCCACGCCGGAGATGTCAATGTCGGGCCGGACGAACCCTATTTGTTCGGGCGACTTCGGGTGCATGGCCTCGATCCCGCGCGGGCCAGCTATCGCTCCTTCGCATCATTCAGTGACCCGGACGGCAATGGCTGGCTGTTTCAGGAGATCACCGCGCGACTGCCCGGGCGTGTCGATGCCAGTGCCACGACGTTCAACTCTTCCGCGGATCTCGCAGCCGCCTTGCGGCGGGCGGCCGTCGCCCATGGCGAGCACGAGAAGCGCAGCGGCGGCCAGCATGACGAGAACTGGCCGGACTGGTATGCCGACTATATCGTGCGCGAGCAGACCGGCGAGTCATTACCGACATAGCGACCGTACTGCACAGCACATGGAATACATCACAACTGAATCGTCTGACGCAAAGCTGGATGACTCGCGCACCCATCTTTGCGGAACCGAACTCGACGTCAGAGGCGAACGCTGTCCTGGTTCTGCAACTGCGGGAGCGCGTATCCGGATCCGGCGACAGGCGCGTCGGCGGAGGCGCTCGATAGCGCATGGGAGATCGTGCGGTTGCGGCCGGTCCGCTTCGCTTCGTAAAGTCGCCCATCGACCCGCTTGTACAGGCTCGGCCAGCTATCTCCCGGCTGCAACGTCCCCACGCCGAAGCTCGCAGTGACCTGCCTCGCTCCACCCGGGACGGCAAAGCTGTTCTGCTCGATCGCGATCCTCAACCGTTCGGCATAATCAACCGCTTCCTGTTCGTCCGTATCCGGAAGGAACACCGCAAATTCCTCGCCGCCCAGCCGCCCGACAATGTCGCGTTTGCGCGACGCGTTGCGCAGCATGCGCCCCACCTCCCCAAGGACATCGTCTCCGACGTCATGACCGAGGGTGTCGTTGATGCTCTTGAAGTTGTCGATGTCGCACAGAGCGAGCGCAGCACGGCTCGGTCCGTGTTTGCGCAGATGGGCGGATACCCGTTCTTGAAAGCCGCGCCGGTTCAGGATGCCGGTCAACAGATCGAGATCGCGTTCGCAGCGAAGATCGTCGATCATGTCGGACACCGCCGCGGCGAGGATGGCCAGCGCCAGGCCGGCGCCGAGCACGGCGAGCGAAAGCTGGAGTGCTTGCCAAAACATCGAATTGCTGAACGCGCTTCTGTCGACCGGCGCGGAAAATCCGACCGTGAGCAGGGTTCGCGGAAAAAAATGCAAACCAAACAGCAACAGCACCCAGAACAGAGCCCGATCGACATAGGGCCCGCGCGCCAATGCGGTGAGCCGCCCCGCTGCGATCAGCATCAGGAGGCCGTAGCCGAAATTCTGGATGTAGACTCGGGCGATGAGACTGCGATCGATATAAAAGAAATAGGCGAGCAGAAGAACGAAGCCGGCAAGGATCGCCATGTCGATGACCGGACCGAGCCCCTTCCCCGACCGTACCAGAATGCCCTCCACGGCGGCGATAACCGCCGACGTGTAGAGCGCGCCCGAGACGATGGCATTGGGCCCCGCGCCGGGCGGCCAACTCAAAATCTGCGACATCGCACCGAGGGCAAACAGGACGCACGCGCCGGCCAGCAAGAGCAGGTAGTTGCGCTTCTTCTCGACGAGCCACGCGCAGACGAAGGCAGCTCCGAAGACAAACAATATTCCCGGCGTTATCAGTTGGAGCGTAGTCCTGACGATGACCCCATCCATCTCGCTCAAACTTTCCAATAGGCTCAGGTCGTCGTGACGCACGGCTTGGGCACCGGTACCTCGTAGCCAGAGAACACTATCAAATTTGATCGGAAATGCCTCAAATGCGAGTCGATGACGGGAACCGGGTTCGTCACGCCCGACGCTTGACCCGCGTACCCATCTTCCCCGACAAAGCCTCCACACAATACGCAGCGCCGTTGCGCACTCATCAAGAACAAGACCGTTCACAACTGCGCGAACAGACCGCGGAGGAACTGCCAGCCATGACCACACCCAAGACACCGACGCATCCGTTCGAGCGCAGCCACTCCATCGTGATCGCGGCTGCGCCCGAAGCCGTGTTCGATTACGTCACCAATCCGAAATCATGGCCGCAATGGCTGCCCTCCTCGCACGACATCGACTGCGAGGATCGCCCGATGCGTTTCGGCGACACGTTTCATGAACACTGGTCGACGCGGTCGGGCCCGGTCGCGCTGGACTGGCTTGTGATCGCCTGCGAACGCCCGCGTCTGTGGATCGGCCTGACGCATATGAGCGTCACCGGCCCGATCGTCGTGCAATATGTATGCGATGTGGCGGATGGCGGGACGAAATTCACGCGGACTGTGCGTAATCCTGCGCGGCCGAAGGCGCCGACGCCGGAAGTGGTTCAGCGGATCGATGAAGAAGCGGAGTTGGGTCTGGCGAATATCAAGAGGATCGTGGAATCTCGTGCCTAAGGCTGCGGTCTGAAGGCCGCACAAACTTCATATCCATTCCACGACTTAACTATGTAGGGGCAGCGGCCGATTCTCTGTTGCATTAACTGACGATAGTTGCGGACACGCTTCGCGGTCAGGAATCTTTCTTTAAGAATTCAGCGATACGGTCTTCTCAAGCGGTTCATGTATTGCGTACCGCTAGCAGGTTGAGATCCGCCGGAGCGACCCGGCGGATCGTCCTGGCTTCTCGTGAGACAGCTGCGTCGGCCTACGAAAGGCCGAGCTCCAACGCGTCGCCTCACCCCTGCTTCTTCACATCCTTGATGTCCGAGAACACGATGCCTTCGGCGCGTTCCTTGGTGTAGTTCAGATAGAAGTCGTTCTTCGCCAGGAATACCGGATCGCCGTCAACGTCATCCGCGACACCGGAATTGTTGTTGGACATGAAGGTTTCGAGCTTCTTCTTGTCCTCGGACGAGATCCAGCGCGCCAGCGAGAATTCCGAGACTTCGAAACTCACCGGCAACTGATATTCCGCATCCAGCCGCGCCTTCAGCACGTCGAGCTGCAGCGGGCCGACGACGCCGACGAGGGCCGGCGCGCCGTCGCGCGGGCGGAACACCTGCACCACGCCCTCTTCCGACATCTGCTGCAAAGCCTCTTTCAGCTTCTTCGCCTTCATCGCATCGCCGAGACGCACACGACGCACGATTTCCGGCGCGAAGCTGGGCACGCCGATGAAAGTGATGTCCTCACCGTCGGTCAGCGTGTCGCCGATCCGCAACGTGCCGTGATTGGGAATGCCGACCACGTCGCCGGCATAGGCCTCGTCCGCGATGGCGCGGTCCTGCGCGAAGAAGAACTGCGGCGACGACAGCGACATGTTCTTGCCGGTGCGCACCAGCTTGGCCTTCATGCCCCTTGTCAGTTTACCCGAGCACAGGCGAGCAAAGGCGATGCGGTCGCGGTGGTTGGGATCCATGTTCGCCTGGATCTTGAACACGAAGGCCGACATCCGGGGCTCGTCGGCCTCGACCTTGCGCAGGTTCGACTCCTGCGCGCGCGGCGAGGGCGCGAAACGGCCGAGGCCTTCCAAGAGATCGCCGACGCCGAAATTGCGCAACGCGCTGCCGAAATAGACCGGCGTCATATGGCCTTCGCGGAACGACTGCAGGTCGAACGGCTTGGAGGCTTCCTTCACCAGTTCGAGTTCGTCGGCGACCTCGCTGGCGTCGAGATTCGGATTGCGACCGGCCAGATCGGAAATCTCGATCTTCTCGGCCGCGCCGGTCTTGGCGCCGCCGCCCTCTAACAGGCGGATGCCGCCGGTCTCGATGTCATAGGTGCCCATGAAATCGCGGCCGCGGCCGACCGGCCAGTTGATCGGCGTGGTGTCGAGCGCCAGCGTCTTCTCGATCTCGTCCAGGAGATCGAACACATCGCGGCTCTCGCGGTCCATCTTGTTGACGAAGGTGATGATCGGGATGTCGCGCAGACGACAAACCTCGATCAGCTTCAGCGTCCGCGCCTCGATGCCCTTCGCGGCGTCGATCACCATGACAGCCGAGTCGACCGCGGTGAGCGTGCGATAGGTGTCTTCCGAGAAGTCTTCATGGCCCGGCGTGTCGAGCAGGTTGAAGACGTGGCCCTGGAATTCGAAGGTCATCACCGAGGTGACGACGGAGATGCCGCGGTCGCGCTCGATCTTCATCCAGTCAGAACGCGTGTTGCGACGCTCGCCCTTGGCCTTGACCTGCCCGGCCAGATTGATGGCGCCGCCGAACAGCAGCAGCTTTTCGGTCAGCGTGGTCTTGCCGGCGTCAGGATGCGAGATGATCGCGAAAGTGCGGCGGCGGGCGACCTCAGTGGCAAGCGGGGAACGCGCGGCTGAGTCGGCGGAAAGGGCGATATCGGACATAGACGTGCCTGTGGCAGGGAAAACGGGCGCAATCAAGGGATTTTGGGCGGGAAACTGGCCGAAGTGGCGACCATCGGCCGCGTTGCGATCCGGCTGTGTGGGTCCCATATAACCCCTGCGAGGACGACCTCCAAATCATCATCATCCGGCAAAGGGAGACCTTTGCTTGCAGGGACGGCCCTGTACTTTCATCAGGAGGCCGTTCCATGGCTTGGTTGTTGCTGTTCATCGCGGGTTTGCTTGAAGTCGGCTGGGCCGTCGGGCTCAAATATACCGAAGGCTTCACCCGCCTCGTCCCCTCCGTCCTGACCCTGATCAGCATGACCGCGTCCGTCGGCATGCTCGCCCTCGCCCTCAAGGAACTGCCGATGGGAACCGCCTATGCGGTGTGGACCGGCATCGGCGCGGTCGGCACCGCAGCGCTGGGCATGTACCTGTTCGGCGACCCGGCCACCGTCGCGCGGATCACCTGTATCGGGTTGATCGTGGCGGGCATTGCCGGGCTGAAGCTGGTGTCGTGACCTGCGTCAGATAAAGCTGAGATGCAGCAGCTTCACGATCCAGTAAGTCGCGGCGGCGACGATCGCCGCGGCCGGGATCGTGATCACCCAGGCATAGACGATCGAACTCGCCACGTTCCAGCGCACCGCTGATACGCGACGGGCTGCGCCAACGCCGACGATCGCACCGGTGATGGTGTGCGTGGTCGAGACGGGAACGCCGAGGAACGTCGCCGCGAACAGCGTCGCTGCACCACCGGTCTCCGCGCAGAAGCCCTGCATCGGCGTGAGCTTGGTGATGCGCAGGCCCATGGTGCGGACGATGCGCCAGCCGCCCATCAGCGTGCCGAGCGCCATCGCCGCCTGACACGACAGCACGACCCAGAACGGCACCGAGAATTCGGTGCCGAGATGGCCCTGCGAATACAGCAGCACCGCGATGATGCCCATGGTCTTTTGCGCGTCGTTGCCGCCATGGCCGAGCGAATAGAGCGAGGCCGAGACGAATTGCAGAATGCGGAAGGCGCGGTCCACGGCGAAGGGCGTCGAACGCACCGACGCCCATGATACGATGGCCACCAACACCAGCGCCAGCAGGAAGCCCACCAGCGGTGACAGCACGATCGCCAGCAGCGCCTTGGACAGTCCGGTCCACAAGGCCGCAGAGAGACCTGCCTTGGCGACGCCCGCCCCGAGCAAGCCACCGATCAGCGCATGCGACGAGCTCGAGGGAATGCCGAGGCCCCAGGTGATCACGTTCCAGACGATGGCACCCATGAGTGCTGCGAAGATCACCGCGGGATCGATGACGCTGGGCTCGATGATCCCGGTGCCGATGGTGTTGGCGACATGCAGACCGAACACCAGGAAGGCGATGAAGTTGAAGAATGCCGCCCACAGCACCGCATATTGCGGCCGCAGCACGCGCGTCGAGACGATCGTCGCGATCGAATTGGCAGCGTCATGCAAGCCGTTGAGAAAGTCGAACAGCAATGCGATGGCGATGAGGCCGATCAGCACCGGAAAGGCGAGCGTGGCGTCCACCTGATGGCCCTGCCTTATACTTGTTCGATGACGATGCTGTTGATCTCGTTCGCGACGTCGTCGAAGCGGTCGGCCACCTTTTCAAGGTGCTTGTAGATCTCGGCGCCGACCACGAAATCCATGGTGTTAGCGTCGCGATGCTTGAGAAACAGCTCCTTGAGCCCGATGTCGTGCAGATCGTCGACGCGGCCTTCGAGCTTGCCGACCTCCTCAGTGATCGCGGTGAGCAGGCCGACATTGTCGCCGATGGCGCTCATCAGCGGCACGGCGCGACCGACAAGGTTGGCACACTCCACCAGCAGCGTGCCGATCTCGCGCATTGGCGGCTCGAACTGGCGTACCTCGAACAGCATCACCGCTTTCGCCGTCTGCTGCATCTGGTCGATGGAATCATCCATCGCCGTGATGAGGTTCTTGATGTCGACGCGATCGAACGGCGTGATGAAAGTGCGGCGAACGGCGGTCAGCACCTCGCGGGTGATGGCGTCGGCGTCGTTCTCGAACTGGTTGACGCGCTGACAGTAGACCGGCGTCTCGTCGCCGCCTTCCAGCATCCCCGCAAGCGCCTTGGAGCCCTCGACCACGGTCACTGAATGGCGGGCGAACAGGTCGAAAAACCTTTCCTCCCGGGGCAGAAAGGACCGGAACCAACGCAGCATCATCTCATCCAACTGTCAGGAAAACGCAGCGACCGGACCGCCAGATGGCGGACATGGTCCCGCGGGGCCACCGCCGGGCGGCCCTGTGTCACACGGATGTCATAAAGCATTTCCGGTCAAGGCGGGCAATCGCACACCTTTTAGACCCGGTCATCCACCGCTTTATGACAGCCTGCTTTTCCTGAGGCAGTGCCTGGATTTAGAGCGACCGCTTGAAGTAATGCGCGATTTCGCCAATGACGCCGCGGCGGAAGGTCAGCACGCAGACCACAAAGATCACGCCCTGGATCACCGTCACCCACTGGCCGAAGCCAGCGAGATATTGCTGCATGGCGATGATCACGAAGGCGCCCACCACCGGCCCGAACAGCGTGCCGAGGCCGCCGACCAGCGTGATCAGCACGATTTCACCGGACATGCTCCAATGCACGTCGGTGAGCGAGGCGTTCTGTGCCACGAACACCTTCAGCGCGCCGGCGAAGCCCGCAAGCGTGCCGGACAGGATATAGGCCAGCAGCTTGTATTGATCGGTCTTGTAGCCCAGCGAGACCGCACGCGGCTCGTTCTCACGGATCGCCTTGAGCACCTCGCCGAAGGGCGAGTTGATGGCGCGGTAGATGATCAGGAAGCCCAGCGTGAAGCCAGCCAGGACCACGTAATACAGGGTGATCGGCTTCGAGAGATTGAACAGGCCGAACAGCGTGCCCTGCGGAATGCCCTGGATACCGTCTTCACCATGAGTGAACGGCGTCTGCAGATAAACGAAGTACAGGAGCTGCGACAGCGCCAGCGTGATCATGGCGAAGTAGATGCCCTGACGACGAATGGCGATCAGGCCGGTGACGACGCTGAGCGCAGCGGCGGCGGCGACACCAACGACAATGCCCAACTCGGGCGTCAGGCCCCACACTTTCAGCGCATGCGCCGTGCAGTAGCCGGCGGTGCCCAGGAACATCGCGTGGCCGAAGGACAGCAGACCGCCATAGCCGATCAAAAGGTTGAAGGCACAGGCGAGTAGCGCGAAGCAGAGCGCCTGCATCACGAAGAACGGATAGACGCCAGTGAGCGGCACGACCAGCAATAGTGCGGTCATGATCGCAAAGGCGACCATCTCGTCTTTGACGGTGCGGCGGGGTGACGGAATGGCGTTTTCAGTGATCGTTGTCATATCAGGCAGCCCGTCCCGTCAGTCCGGAAGGTTTCACAAGGAGCACCAGCACCATCAGCACGAAGACGACAGTGTTGGAGGCCTCGGGGTAAAAATACTTGGTCAGACCCTCGATGATGCCGAGGGCGAAACCGGTGATGATGGAGCCCATGATCGAGCCCATGCCGCCGATCACGACGACCGCGAACACGACAATGATCAGGTCCGCACCCATCAGCGGGCGAACCTGGTTGATCGGCGCCGACAGCACGCCGGCAAGTGCCGCCAGACCGACGCCGAGCCCGTAGGTCAGCGTGATCATCAGCGGCACGTTGATGCCAAAGGCGCGGACCAGCGTGGGGTTTTCCGTCGCGGCGCGCAGATAGGCGCCGAGCCGCGTGCGCTCGATCAGGAACCAGGTCGCGATACAGACCACCAGCGAGAAGATAACGACCCAGCCGCGATAGATCGGCAGGAACATGAAGCCGAGATTCATACCGCCCTTCAGCGCATCCGGGATCGCGTAAGGCAGACCCGACGAGCCGAAATAATTCTGGAACACGCCCTGGATGATCAGCGCCAGACCGAAGGTCAGCAGCAGGCCATAGAGATGGTCGAGATTGGCGATCCATTTCAGCATGGTGCGTTCCATCACCATGCCGAACAGGCCGACCGCCAGCGGCGCCAGGATCAGCGCCGGCCAGTAGCCGATGCCGGCCAGATTGAGCAGGAAATATGCCGCAAACGCGCCCATCATATAGACGGCGCCATGGGCGAAATTGATGATGTTCAGCATGCCGAAGATCACGGCGAGGCCGAGACTTAACAGCGCATAGAACGAGCCGTTGATGAGTCCGACCAGCAATTGCGCAGACAGGGCCTGTAGATTGATCGACATGTTGTTCTCAACTCTTATCGCAGGAAAGTCTTGGCCCGGCAGCGTGACGCCGCCGGGCCAACGATCTTATTTCTTCAGCAGCGCACAAGTGCTCTTCTCGATCGGTGTAAAGGCCTGATCGGCTGGCACTGTACCGGCAAGCTTGTAGAAATCCCACGGCGCCTTCGATTCCGACGGCTTCTTCACCTCGAACAGATAGCCTGGATGAATCTTGCGGCCATTGGCTTCGATCTTGCCCTGCCCGAACAGCGGATCGTCGGTCGGCAATTCCTTCATCTTGGCAACGATCTTCGCGCCATCATGCGGATTGCTGCCGAGCGCTTCCAGCGCCTTGAAGTAGTGGATCAAGCCGGCATACACACCCGCCTGCACCATCGACGGCGGAGCGCCGTTCTTCATGCGCGCTGCGAACTTCTTGGAGAAGTCGCGGGTCTTGTCGTTCAGGTCCCAGTAGAAAGTCTCGGTGAAGCTGAGGCCCTGTGCGGTTTCAAGACCGATCGCCTTGACGTCGGTGATGAACAGCAGCAACGCCGCGAGCTTCTGACCACCCTTGGCGATGCCGAATTCAGCCGCCTGCTTGATCGAGTTGGTGGTGTCGCCGCCGGCATTGGCCAGACCGATGACCTTGGCCTTCGACGACTGCGCCTGCAGCAGGAAGGAGGAGAAGTCCGCGGTGTTGAGCGGATGCTTGACGCCGCCGACCACCTTGCCGCCCGAGGATTTGACGACTTCCGAGGTATCGCGCTCCAGTGCGGCACCGAAGGCGTAGTCGGCGGTGAGGAAGAACCAGCTGTCACCGCCGGCCTTGACCATCGCCTGCCCGGTCGAATGGGCGAGCATGTAGGTGTCGTAGGTCCAGTGCACGGTGTTCGGCGAACACTGCGCATTGGTGAGATCCGACGTCGCGGCGCCCGAATTGATGTAGACGCCGTTCTTCTCCTTGACGATGTTGTTCACCGCCAATGCCACGCCGGAATTCGGTACGTCGACGATGGTGTCGACCTTGTCGACGTCGAACCACTGCCGCGCGATGTTGGAGCCAATATCCGGCTTGTTCTGGTGATCGCCGGAAATGATGTCGATCTTCCAGCCCTTGGCCATCAGACCGGAATCCTCGGCGGCCATTTGGGCAGCGAGCGTCGAGCCCGGGCCGCCGAGATCGGCGTAGAGACCGGACTGATCGCTGAGTGCGCCGATCTTGACAGTCTTGTCCTGGGCCATGACGACGCCCGCCATGGCCAGCGAAAGCGCCGTGCCGAGAAGTGCGGTCGAAATCTTGTTTTTCATGACTTCCTCTCAATGATTTGGACGACGGGCTTCTAAATTAGGTCTTCTTCAAAAGCGGACAAGCACTCTTGTCGAGCGGCGTGAAGGCCTGATCGGCAGGGATCGTCGCCACCAGCTTGTAGTAATCCCAGGGTCCCTTCGACTCCTCAGGCTTCTTGACCTCGAACAGATAGGCCGGGTGCAGCTTGCGGCCGTTCGGCTGGATCGTGCCCTTGCCGAAGATGATGTCATCGGTCGGGGTCGCCTTCATCTTGTCGACGATCTTCAATCCGTCATGGGAGTTGCCGCCCATCGCGTCGAGGGTCTTGAAGTAGTGGATCAGCGATGAGTAGACGCCAGCCTGCACCGTGGTCGGCATGGCCTTGTTCTTCATGCGCTCCTGGAAGCGCTTGGAGAACGACCGCGTGCCGTCATTGAGGTCCCAGTAGAAGGTCTCGGTGAAGCTCAGTCCCTGCGCAACCGGCAGACCGAGGGCATGGACGTCCGAAATGAACATCAGCAGGCCGGCGAGTTTTTGGCCCCCCTTGATGATGCCGAATTCGGAGGCCTGCTTGATCGAGTTGATTGTGTCGCCGCCGGCATTCGCCAGGCCGATCACCTTCGCCTTCGATGTCTGCGCCTGCAGCAGGAACGACGAGAAGTCGGCGGTGTTCAGCGGCGGCCGCACGCTGCCCAGCACCTTGCCGCCCATGGCGGTCACGGCGTTGGTGGTGTCGCGCTCAAGCGCCGAGCCGAAAGCATAGTCCGCGGTCAGGAAGAACCAGGTATCGCCGCCGCTCTTGACCATCGCCGAGCCGGTGCCGTTGGCAAGCTGATAGGTGTCATAGGCCCAGTGAATGGTGTTGGGCGAGCACTGTGCATTGGAGAGATCGGATGTGCCGGAGCCGGAGTTCAGATAGACGCCGTTCTTTTCCTTGACGACGTTGTTGACGGCGAGACCGACAGAGGACGTCGGCACGTCAACGATCACGTCGACCTTGTCGCGGTCGAACCACTGGCGCACAATGTTGACGCCGATATCCGGCTTGTTCTGGTGGTCGCCGACCACGACCTCGATCTTCCACCCTTTGGCGGCAAGGCCCGAATCCTCGACGGCCATCTGCGCGGCCAGCGTCGAACCGACACCGGTTACGTCGGCATAGAGGCCCGACTGATCGTTCAGCACGCCGATCTTAGCGGTCTTGTCCTGGGCGAACGCAAGCGAGCTTGCGCTCATCATCAGCGCAAAACCCAGCAGCGACGTCGAAACGACTTTTTTCATTCTGTGCTCCCTACCCGTATTGATGGTTGTGTCTATCGTCGGACCGTTGGCTCGGTCCGTTATTCGATATTAGACGCCGAGATACGTATGCAGCTTGTCCATATTCGCCGAGAGCTCGGAATTGGCGAAGCCATCGATGATCTTGCCGTGCTCGACGATGTAGTAGCGATCCGCTACCGTGGCAGCGAAACGGAAGTTCTGTTCGACCAGCAGGATGGTGAAGCCTTCCGACTTCAGCCGCGCAATGGTGTGGCCGATCTGCTGGATGATGACAGGTGCGAGACCTTCGGTCGGCTCGTCCAGCATCAGGAAGCGCGCGCCGGTGCGCAGGATGCGGCCGATCGCCAGCATCTGCTGCTCGCCGCCGGAGAGTTTTGTCCCTTGGCTGTTGAGACGCTCTTTCAGATTTGGAAACAGCTCGAAGATCTGATCCAGAGACAACCCGCCCGGCCGGATCGTCGGCGGCAGCATCAGATTCTCTTTCACGTCGAGGCTGGAGAAGATGCCGCGTTCTTCCGGACAGAATGCGATGCCCTGCTTCGCGATCTTGTCCGACGAGGTCTTGATGATCTCGTTGCCTTCGAACTTTATCGAGCCGGTGCGCTTGCCGATGATGCCCATGATGGACTTCAGCGTCGTGGTCTTGCCGGCGCCGTTGCGGCCGAGCAGCGTGACGACTTCGCCCGGCTTCACGTTGAAATTGATGCCGTGAAGAATGTGCGACTCGCCATACCAGGCTTCGAGATTCTCGATGCTGAGAATTGGATTGCCAGTTGCTGCAGTCGTTGCCGGTGCGGCCATTGTGATCTCAGCCATGCCCGGCTCCCAGATAAGCTTCCTTGACGCGCTCGTCCTTGGTCAGATCGGCGTAGCTGCCTTCCGCAAGAACCTTTCCGCGAGTCAGAACGGTAATGATGTCCGACAGATTAGACACGACGCTGAGGTTATGTTCGACCATCAGGATGGTATACTTCGCCGAGATGCGCTTGATCAGCGCTGCGATCTTGTCGATGTCCTCATGGCCCATGCCGGCCATCGGCTCGTCGAGCAGCATCATCTCGGGATCGAGCGCCAGCGTGGTGGCGATCTCCAATGCCCGTTTGCGGCCATAGGGCATCTCCACCGCGGGCGTATTGGCAAATTCGCTGAGGCCGACGTCGTCGAGCAGTTCGGCCGCGCGTTGATTGTACTGATCCAGCACGCTCTTGGAGCGCCAGAAGTCGAACGACGATCCATGCTGGCGCTGCAGTGCAACACGGACATTTTCCAGCGCCGTCAGATGCGGAAACACCGCGGAAATCTGGAACGAACGTACGAGGCCAAGGCGCGCCACGTCGGCGGGCGCCGTAGCGGTGATATCCTTGCCCTTGTAGAAAATCTGGCCGGCGGACGGCTGCATGAACTTGGTCAGCAGATTGAAACACGTCGTCTTGCCGGCCCCGTTAGGGCCGATCAATGCGTGAATGGTGCCGCGGCGAACTTTGAGACTGACATCGCGGACTGCGAAAAAGCCCGCAAATTCCTTGGTCAATCCGTTGGTTTCGAGAATGAACTCATCGGTCAAGCAAATTTCCCCCATCGACCTTCCCGGCGTGTGTCTCCGCCAGTGGCCAACTTTTTGCGCAGCCACATTTCAGGGAAAACTGAAAGTCATCCCCGCGCGGCCACATCGAGTGGCGCGAATATGCCGTCAACGCGACGGCGAACGCAAGGTGCAATGCGGCAGAATTGGGTGGACTGCCTGTCGCACTGACTTCGCCCTTAGTCGTAGGCAGTTAGCCCCTGCGCATGCGGAAAGCAGAGTCCGCCTGCGACCGGTCTACCGCGCAGAACGCGTCACCTGTTTGCGCCGCAAGGAGCTTTGAAAATCGCTCGTTAATTGTATTGCGAGGCGACTTCCCGCGTTCATTGATTATTTGCTTGCTGTACTCATACTACCCCCGATCGATATCAGGGGGATCATTGCCGTGGACTTCCAGAGCGCCGACGCGTCCGTGGTGAAGTCCATTCGGCAGCGCGATCTGCTGAACTGCTGGCTACGACTCTATGCGCCGCAACAGGCTCTGCCCGATATCGCCAACTATCGCCCGGATCGGATGGACGACGAACGTCCCGATCTCGTCGACTACATTGTTGATCACTGCACGGCACCGCCGCGGCTCATCATCGACAGTAACGGCACCCGCATGGCGAGCGCCTATGGTACCACCGGCAAGGGCCGCTATCTCGACGACTATCTCGGTCCGATCCTCGGTCCTGTCGTGCTGCCGGCCTATCATGAATGTATCGCACGCGAACTGCCGACTTATACCGTCTCGATGATCGACGATGTCAACGGTCGTGTTGTCGCCTATGAGCGCATGCTGATGCCGTTCTCATCAGGCGATGGCGTCACCCATATCATCGCGTCGCTCAAGACGATCAGCGAGGACGGCGGCTTCGAGATCCGCAACCTGATGCGCGGCCATCACAGCGTGCCGGTGCCGAAACTCCGCGCGGTGATCGATCGCAGCCTGTCCTATCGTGCGCCGCACCGGCTCGCAGCCGGCGACGTCGTCGAGATCGACTGATCGCTATTTTACGTCTTTTGCGTAAATCTCCGGCTTGAAGCCAACCACAAGCTTGCCGCCAAGATCGAGTACAGGCCGCTTGATCATCGAGGGCTGCTCGAGCATCAGCGCGATCGCACGGCTCTCGTTCAGGCCTGCCTTGGCGGCATCATCGAGCTTGCGGAACGTGGTGCCGGCGCGATTGAGCAGCGTCTCCCAGCCGACCTCCTTGGCCCAGCGCTGCAGCCGCGCCTTGTCGATCCCCTCGGCCTTGTAGTCGTGGAAGCTGTAGGCGACATCGTGGCTATCGAGCCAGGCGCGGGCCTTCTTCATCGTGTCGCAATTCTTGATGCCGTAGATGGTGATGGCCATGAGATGTCGCCGTGCCTGCCAGGAGTGATCGTCGTTCTGACCTGACTAGCAGATCAGGCAGCAGCGGCTGACAGCAAATCCGCGATCATCCACAGAGGCGGCCGATGACGCTGGGGCCGGCATCATCGGTTTGTCCTCAGATCTCGGGCCGTACGCCTGCGGTTCGCGAAGATCAACCACAGCGCCGACACCAGGAAATAGAAGGCGCCGAAACCGGCATAGGGCGCGATATCCACGATCGTCGGCACTGTGGCGCCGCCCGCCTGCTTGACAAAGAACAGGCCGGCCGCGGTCGACTGCGCGCCGCTCAGGATCATCGCCCACTGCGCGCCGAATGCGCGCCAGCGTCGAACGCCGGTGACGAGTTGCGCGAGGCCCGCCAATGCCGCCCAGACGCCGAACACGGCCAGTACCGCATTCATCCCCGTCCGCAAGGCAACGGCCACGGCCAGTGCGGCAATGAGGCTCACCCCCACATTCAGCGCCTGCGAAGGATTGGCCAGCAAGCCGCCGCTACCCTGGGCATCGAACCAGTTCGCAAGTGCATCCCAGGCGGGATAACTAACCAGCAGGATGGCGGCGGCCCCGGGCGACGAGACGCCAACGGTGAAGGCGGCTGCCACCCAGGCCGCCGCGACGATGCCGCGGACGAGGTAATAACGTGCGAGGTCTCCGCTCGCTACGGCCGGCAGGCTGGCGGTTCCCTGTGGGACGGTCATGCTGGTCTCCATCGAAGCTTGGACCGGGCGCTCTCCACCGGGCTGGCGGAAGAACTTCGGTCAAATTACATATTACGATAACTAATATCGCGATATGTTTATTGACTCGAGCAGGCCGCCTTGTCCATATTTATTTATCGCGATATACGTTATTGTGATATCGACGTGAGGAGAGTTGCCGTGGTGCCCGCCGACATTCCGCTGGATCACCAGCTCTGTTTTTCGCTCTACAGCGCCAGCATGGCCATTGGCCGCGCCTACAAGCCGCTGCTCGACGCGCTTGAGATCACTTACCCGCAATATCTCGTGCTGAGCACATTGTGGGAGGGCGGCGCGCAGAGCGTCGGCGGCATCGCCGATCGGCTGGCGCTGGAATCGAGCACGGTCACGCCGCTGGTGAAGCGGCTCGAGCAGGCCGGCTTCGTCGCGCGCAGGCGAAATCCGGAAGATGAGCGGCAGGTCGTCGTCAGCCTCACGGCCAAAGGCACGGCGCTGCGCGAGAAGGCACGCTGCCTCGGCGAGACGTTGTTCGCCGCGGCCGGCATGACGCCGGAACGGCTGATCGCCCTGAACAGCGAGGTCCATGCCTTTCGCGATGCCGTGACCAACTACACCGGCAAGACAGGTGCGACCGTGGCGGAGAGTGCCGACTGACGCAGATGACACGCGACAGGGCGCCAGCGAATCTGTCGTAAGATACCGGACCCATTCAGCGCCGGAGCGACCATGGAGTTCACCGCACTTTTCCTGGCGATCGCCATCACCATGCTCGTCGCATGGTATGGCAGCCGCAGCCTCGCATTCTCTCTGTTCGCCGTTGTGCTGATCGCCTGCGTGGCGACCTTCCTGCACCACGCCACCGACGCGCTGAAACTGTCGTTCTGAGGCCATCATGACCTCACATCGCGCTATCGCCCTCAATGTCCTCGCACTCTACGCCCTCGCCGCGCTGCTGGCGGCCGCCTTTGCCGCGCAGTTCATTTTGGGCGAACTGCCCTGCCCGCTATGCCTGCTGCAGCGGATCATGTTCGCGCTGCTCGCTATAGGCCCGATCCTCAACATTCGCTTCGGCCCGCGCCCCAGCCACTATGCGCTATCACTGCTCGCCGCCGTGGTCGGCGCCACCGTCTCGACCCGGCAGGTGCTGCTGCACATCACGCCCGGCGATCCCGGCTTCGGCACCGCGCTGTTCGGCTATCACTATTACACCTGGGCACTGATCGGCTTCGTCGCGGCGATCGTGCTGCTGTCGCTGGTGCTGCTGTTCGACCGGCAATTCGAGAAGGCCCCCGCTGCTCACTCGGCGCCCAGCATCATCGCCCATGTTGCCGTCTGGCTCGTGATCGGCCTGACGGCTGCGAACATCGCCTCGACCTTGCTCGAATGCGGCTTCAAGGCCTGCGCGGATGATCCCGTGGTGTATGAGTTGCTGAAGCGATAGCGGCGTCGTTCCCCGCGGGTGCGAGCGACCTTACAAATGCGTTGCTGGCACGTCAGGACGACCAACCCGCATTGTCGTAAATCTCTCCGAACGTCTGAACCGCGATACAGTTGACTCCCATCGACTCCAAGAAAAAGAGCTTTCCGGCCTGCCTGTCGTCGGACATATCGTTTTTGTAAACATACCAAGCTGGATGAAAGCGCTCGCGAAACTTCTTGAAGTACTTGGCACGCTCAATCAGAAGCCAGCGCAGAAAGACTTCGTTTTCTTCAAGAGCCAAACCAAAGATGAGCAAGGGCTTGTTGAACACAACATGCACCCAGGTATTCGCACCTGCCCAATCGCGACGATCCTTTGCTCCGAAGAGAGGGGCGCCGCCGCTGTGATGAAGCCAAGTCCGGGCTCGCTGAACTGACCCCATATAGTGACTGAGTCCCAGGCGAATGCTTCGCTTGTATTTTACCATCCCGTTGATGTGCCAAACGCCAAAAGAAGCACAAGGATTTATGATAGCCGTTTGGCTAAAGTGACACTCCCACGGGTAGTAGCTCGTGAATTTCGGATTTTTCGGACGCCAGAACTGTGCATTGACAGCATCGCCCAACACTTGATCGAAGTTCGTTGTGAGCACTGGAGTACGGTGTCGGACTGCCCAGCTCATGATCTTCCGGTGATGTGGGAGTACATCCCAACCGTCCAGGAGCGCACAAAATTTCTCCTGCAGAGCACCGATCTTACTCCCGGACAAGAGCTCCAGCACATCATAAAATTCTGTAAGCGTCGTGCCAGGTGGTACCTCGACAAGCCCGGGCGAGCACTCTTGAGCAATCTCAACGAGCAGCTGATCCCAGGAATTTACACGTTTCGATTCTACGTATCGGTGGATGCCGTTTCCGATGATCAGAGCCAAATTATCGCTGCTCTGCTCAAGCAAGGCGCTAAGGCTGTTGACGGGGTTATTAGCCACAATTCCTCATGATGCTACTGCGGCGATAAGACGGCATACCACACTCAGCCTTGCCGCCTGAGTTCTACCCGCTCTTAATCCGAATCTAATGACATCAAAACACGCTTGGCAACGCCCGGCGGCCAATCTAACAACGGCACCATGACCGAGATCACTGGTATCGCCACCGCCTTCGCTCCGTTCGAAACACTGGCCTCTTCGCTTCTGCATCACGTCAAGACCGATGACGGCTCGCATGACGTCGCGCATCTGGCGCGCGTCTGGTCCAACGTCCGCATCATCCAGCAAGCCGAAGGCGGCGATCCCGAGATCCTAGCGGCAGCGACGCTGCTGCACGACTGCGTCGCCGTCGAGAAGAGCTCACCGCTCCGCGCTAATGCCTCGCGCCTCGCTGCCGAACACGCGGTCAGCCTTCTGGCGCCGCTGGACTGGACGACCGAGCGGCTCGAGCGCGTTGCCCATGCCATCGCGGCCCATAGTTTCTCGGCGAAGATCACACCTGAAACGATCGAAGCGCAGATTCTGCAGGACGCGGACCGGCTGGACGCCATGGGCGCCATCGGCATCGCGCGCTGCTTCTACACCGCCGGGCGGATGCAATCCTTCCTGTACGATCCCGAAGATCCCGCTGCGCGGCATCGCGCCTTTGATGACCGCAATTTTGCGATCGACCATCTGCCGGCCAAACTGCTGACGCTCGCGGACGGCTTCAACACCGTCACCGGCCGACGCATGGCGCAGGAACGCCACGCGCGGACCGAGGCTTTCCTCACGGCGTTTCTGGCCGAGGTCGGCGTCTCGTGAAGTGGGCGCTTATGGCGCCCACTTCGTAAACACGTAATCCCGCTCCTTCACGCGTGCCTCGTGACACGCAAAGCAGGTTTCGTGCTGTGCCTGATCCACCGGCTTGCCGTTGATGAAGCGGCCGAAACCCCAGCCGCCTGACGCGGCATACTTCTTCGAATCCTTCACCATGACCTGAACAGTGGTCGCGGCACCGGGGATCGAGGCGGATTCGAATTCAGGCGACTGGGTGTGCTTCCAGGCGAGCTTCACCAGCACCGTGCCATCGGGAAACGGCAGCTGGCCGTCCCGATAGGCTTTGACGGCGATGTCGTTGCCGACCACCGCGCGCAATTCATTCAGAGGCTCGGCCTCCTGCGCCGGCGCGATCAGCTCCCATTTGCGGTAGCCATCGGGAAGCCCGACGCCGTAGATCGGCGACAGGTTGGCGGGATTGACCGTGTTGGCGGCAAAGGCCGCCACCACCACGGATGACACCACGCCTGCCGCGAGGCTCGCTGCAAGAATCCATCGCATCGCGGATCTCCCTCAGCGTGCCATCGCGTCGGCGTCGATGATGGCCTGGGCGAATTCACGCGGTGCTTCCTGCGGCAGGTTGTGACCGATGCCACCATTCACCGTGCGATGCTCGTACTTGCCGGTGAACTTCTTGGCATAGGCCTTGGGATCGGGATGCGGCGCGCCATTGGCGTCGCCTTCCATGGTGATGGTCGGCACCGCAATCGCCGGCCCCTGCGCCAGCCGCTTCTCCAGCTCATCATACTTCGCCTCGCCCTGGGCGAGTTCGAGCCGCCAGCGATAGTTGTGGATGGTGATGGCGACGTGATCGGGATTCTCGAACGCCTTGGCCGAGCGGTCATAGGTGGCGTCATCGAAATTCCACTTCGGCGAGGCCAGCTTCCAGATCAGCTTGGCGAAGTCGTGCCGGTACTTGTCGTAGCCCAGCCGGCCGCGCTCCGTGGTGAAGTAGAACTGGTACCACCATTCCAGTTCAGCCTTCGGCGGCAGCGGCATGCGATTGCCCTCCTGGCTGCCGATCAGATAGCCGCTGACGGCGACCAGCGCCTTGACGCGCTCCGGCCAGATCGCAGCGAGAATGTCGGCCGTGCGGCCGCCCCAGTCATAGCCGCCGACCACGGCCTTCTCGATCTTCAGCGCGTCCATGAACGCGACGATGTCGGTGGCCAGCGCCGCCGGCTGGCCATTGCGCACCGTCGCGTCGGAGAGGAAGCGCGTGCCGCCATAGCCGCGCAGATACGGGATGATGACGCGGTAGCCGGCCGAGGCCAGCAGCGGCGCGACATCCACATAGCTGTAGATGTCATAGGGCCAGCCGTGCAGCAGCAGCACAACGGGGCCGTTGGCCGGACCGTCCTCGGCATAGGCGACGCTGAGGTCGCCGGCATTGATCTGCTTCAGCGGCTTGAACGACGTATGCGTGCCGCGCTTGATGGCCGGGAACTGCTTGCCGGCCTTGGCGGCCTGCGCCGCGGCGGAGCCGATGCCGCCGAACTGAGCTGCGGCGATGCCCATGAGCGCCGCGCCCAGCAGGCTGCGGCGGTTGAAGTGGCTGGTGTCGCGCTTGTCATTCGTCATGGTGCAGGTCCTCCGGGCAATGACGGTTGAGGCCGTCGATGTGCGGACCATGCCGCGGTACCAGCATCCTCGCTTGAAGATTTCTTCGATTTTCTCTTGAGAAGGCCATGATTTATCGTTGAGACGGGGTGTGCTAGGGGACGCTCCTGCGCACAAGGCCTTGGCGCGACAACAGGTATTGGACCCCCTATCTTGCTGTTCCGGTTCGACGAATTCGTCCTCGACACTGACCGGCGGGAGCTACGGCGGGGCACGGACACGGTGGCGGTGGAGCCGCAGGTGTTCGATGTGCTGGAATTCCTGATCCGCGCGCGGGAGAAGGTCGTCAGCCGTGACGATCTGCTGGCCGAAGTCTGGCATGGCCGCATCGTGTCCGAGGCGACGCTCAGCAGCCGGGTCAACGCGGCCCGCACGGCCATCGGCGACAATGGCGAGCAGCAGCGGCTGATCCGCACTTTGCCGCGGAAGGGGTTTCGCTTCGTCGGCGAGGTCATCGAACGGACCGACAGCCCCTCTCCGCCCGTGGTGACAACGCCCGCAACTGCACTCCTGCCCGAAGCCGCCGACCCCGAAGGGCTATCGATCGCGGTGCTGCCCTTCAACAATATGAGCGCGGACCCCGAGCAGGATTATTTCGGCGACGGCATTGCCGAAGAGATCATCACGGCGCTGTCGCGCTGCAGCGGGCTGTTCGTGATCGCACGCAATTCGTCCTTCACTTACAAGAACAAGCCGGTTGATATCCGAGACGTCGGCCGCACGCTCGGCGTCAATTACGTGCTCGAAGGCAGCGTCCGCCGTGCCGGCGAGCGGCTGCGCATCATCGCGCAATTGATCGACGCCCGTTCCGGCGCGCATCTCTGGGCCGACAAATTCGACGGCGATCGCAGCGATGTATTCGACCTGCAGGACCGCATCACCGAACAAACCGTCGCCGCCATCGAGCCGACGCTACGCATCGCTGAAATCGAACGGCGCAGGCACAGCCGTCCGAACAAGCCCGATGCCTACGACCTGCTGCTGCGCGCCTCCGGCTACCAACACGATTTCACGCCCGAAAGCATGACCGCGGCGCTGGATTGCCTACGTCAGGCTCTGGCCATCGATCCGACCTACGCCCCGGCGATGGCAGCAGCGGCCTATTGCCATGCGCAGCGACATTTCCAGGGCTGGATCAGCCCAGACGACGCCCATCGCAGCGAAGGCCTGGCGCTGGCGCATCGCGCCATCGAGCGGATGCCGAACGATCCGCAGATCCTCTGGATGGCTGCGTTTGCGGTCTGGAATCTCGCCGAGCCACAGAGGGCGAAGGACGCGGCCATCGAATTGTTCAGCCGCTCGCTCGCGATCAATCCAAACTCCGCCACTGCACTCGCACTGGCCGGATGGATCGAGACCATGCGCGGACAGCAGCAGGCCGGCCGCGCTCTGCTCGACCGTGCGCGTCGCCTGAACCCGCTCGATCCACACGGCTGGTTCGTCTCCGGTGCGCTGGCCATCGCCGCGATCATCGACGAGAACTATGCCGAAGCGATCGCTTGGGCCGATAAAGCCTTGCTGCAGAACCGCCGCTTCGCCGTCGCACTCCGCGCGCTCGCCGTGGCGCTCGTGAAAACTGGCGCGCACGAACGCGCCGCACAGGTGGTCGAGGAACTGCTCACCATCGAGCCGGAGCTGACGGTCTCCGCCTTCTTTGCGCGCATCCCGGTCCCCGTCGAATCCATGGCGAAGACCTATGCGGATGCGCTGAAGGCCGCGGGGCTGCCGGAATGAGTATCCGCCCTATCGTCCGCTATCCCGACCCGCGTCTCGCGCAGCCGGCCGCTGATGTCACCGTGTTCGACGATGCGCTGCGCACGCTCGCCGACGATCTGCGCGACACCATGCATGCCGCTCCCGGCATCGGCATCACCGCGCCGCATATCGGCGTGCTGCTA
Source organism: Tardiphaga robiniae (assembly GCF_013359755.1). Taxonomy (GTDB): domain Bacteria; phylum Pseudomonadota; class Alphaproteobacteria; order Rhizobiales; family Xanthobacteraceae; genus Tardiphaga; species Tardiphaga robiniae. The sequence continues at coordinate 164,122 of NZ_JABMCJ010000071.1, forward strand.
CGCGTGGTCGTGCTCGATCTCGGCGATGGCGCCAAGACCTATGTGAATCCGGAGATCGCATGGGCCTCGCCCGAACTGATCATGCATCAGGAAGGCAGTGTCTCGATGCCTGGCGTGACTGACGACATCCAGCGCCACGCCCGCGTACGGATCAGCTATCAGGATCTCGACGGCAATACGCAGACAGAAGAGTCCGACGGCCTGCGTGCGGTTTGCCACCAGCACGAGATCGACCAGCTCAACGGCATGTTCTGGATCCAGCGCCTGTCGCGCCTCAAGCGCGAGCGGCTGATCAAGCGGTTCGAGAAGTTGTCGCGCGCCTGAAGCGCGCGACGACCGTCACGTCCGCCACTGCGATTGGCGGTATCGGCCGGATATCAGCCTGAGCCAGGGCACGGCATGGAACAAGCTCATGAAGGCATACATCACCGCCATTCCACTCCACGGCGATGAACGCGACGTTGAACAGAGCAGGTCCGGCGAACTGCCATCGAGCACACCCGTCAGCAGCGCCATCAATGCGAAGGCCGGTGCGGCCGTAAGGCATAGCCAATCGGCGGCCGGCGCAAGGCTACGCATTTTCCAGCGATAGGCCTTCGCGCGATCGACGTCATCGATAGCGCTACTCATCGGTCTTCCTAAACGTGGCCTCTCCGGCGGCCGAGACCTCGACCCATTTCTTGTCGGGTGCGGCGCCAGCGACATAGTTGTCGTGCCAGTTCCACCATTTGTAGGTCGGAGTCTGAGGGTAGCCTTCGGGCGAATCCTCCCAGACCTCCTGGCGGCCGAGCGGCGTCGCGTCGAGATAGCTCCAGGTGGTCCCCATCGCCTCGTCGCCGCGGCTGTTGATGAAATAGGTGCGGAACACGCGGTCACCGTCGCGGAAGAACACGTTATGGCCGTGCCACTCGTCGACACCGAAGTCGGCGTCGAAACTGTCTGTGATCGTGACCCACGGCATCTCCCAATCCATCCGCGCCTTCAGGCGTGCGATGTCCGCCTGCGGTGCCCGCGAGGCATAGACGAGCGTGGTATCACGGGCATTCAGATGCGCGAGGTGGGCGACCTGATCGGCACCCAGGGAACAGCCGCGGCAGGCGTGATCAGGCCAGCCGAACACGCCGGGCTCGAAGAAGGCGCGGTAGACGATCAACTGGCGGCGGCCGTCGAACAGGTCGAGCAAGCTGGCTGTGCCGCCCGGCCCCTCGAACGCATAGGCCTTATCCACTTCCATCCACGGCATCCGCCGGCGCTCGGCAGCGAGCGCGTCGCGCGCGCGCATGACAGCCTTCTCCTTCACGAGCATGTCCGTTCGCGCTGCCTCCCATACCTGCGGTGACACAATCGGTGGTGTTTTCATCGGTGCCGTCATGGCCTTCTCTCCACTTTCGTCCATCGTCATGCGTTCCCGACACGACTTGCCGGTTGATCGTCGTGAGGTAGATTAGGATCCGGCAATGGACGGGTGGGAGTGACAAGTGTGGCGGGATTTGAATGGACTCCCTGATCACCGCCGCAGGTCACGCGCTCGCGGCGGGTGATCCGCTGGGTGCCCTGAAGCGTGTTGCATTGCGTGATGACGCGCCGGCGCTTGCGCTACGCGGCATCGCAATGGCGCAGCTCGGCGATTTCGCACGCGCGAAGGAGCTCGTGAAACGGGCCGCGCGCGCCTTCGGTGCGAAGGAACCCGTGGCGCGTGCGCGGTGCATCGTCGCCGAGGCCGAGATCGCCCTCGTCTCGCGCGATCTGAACTGGCCCACCAAGGCGCTCGACGCCGCGCGGCTGACGCTCGATGCCCATGGCGACCACGTGAATGCGGCCTATGGCGGCTATCTCGACGTCAGGCGGCTTCTGCTGATCGGACGTCTCGACGAAGCTGAGCGAAAGCTCGGCGCGCTCGATCCCGCGCCTCTGCCGCCCGCCTTGCGTACCGCTCACGCGCTGGTCGTCGCCGGCATCGCGATGCGCCGCCTGCAGGCGAAAAAGTCACGCACCGCGATTGCCGACGCGCAGCGTGCCGCCAGGCTTGCCCGCATTCCGGCGCTAACGGCCGAAGTGGACACTGCGTCCCGACTTCTCGATGCTCCCGCTGCGCGTCTGATCGCACGCGGCGGCGAACGCGTGTTGCTGCTCGACGATGTCGAGGCGCTGCAGAATTCGAAAGCCATCGTCATCGATGCGTGCCGGCATGTCATCCGCTGTCAGAAGACAGAGCTGTCGCTGGCCACCCGGCCCGTTCTGTTCGCCCTCGCCCGCGCACTCGGCGAAGCATGGCCTGCGGATGTTTCGCGCGAAACGCTGCTGGCGCGCGCATTCCGCGCCAGACATGCCGATGACTCTCATCGCGCGCGGCTCCGCGTCGAGATGGGACGGCTGCGCAAACTGCTTGCGCCGCTGGCCGAGGTGAACGCGACCAAGCCCGGTTTTGCGCTGGTCCTGCGCCGCGCCCGCGACGTCGTCGTGCTGGCGCGGCCGGTCGAGGAAGAACACGCCGCAGTGCTCGCGCTTCTCGCCGATGGAGAAGCCTGGTCGAGCTCTGCACTGGCGCTCGCGCTCGATACCAGCCAGCGCAGCGTTCAGCGGGCACTCGACGAACTTGCCGCCACTAACAAGGTACAACCGTTCGGACGCGGACGGGCGCGCCGCTGGATGTCGCCATCCCTGCCGGGACTCGCGACGATGTTGTTACTCCCGCCGCCGCTGCCGGATCATTAGGGTCGTCGTCACATCATCACGGAGAGTTACATGACCAACTCAGCAGCCGAAATCATCCGCGAATATGGCCCCTTCGAGGGCGTCGACGGCGTGCATGGCGTCACCTATGACGGCACGCAAGTCTGGTTCGCATCCGGAAACAAACTCCACGCACTCGATCCCGCAAGCGGCAAGACGGTGCGTGCCATCGACGTTGCCGCCCACGCCGGCACCGCCTTCGACGGCAAGCATCTGTTCCAGATCGCCGAGGACCGTATCCAGAAGATCGATCCGGCGACCGGCCGCGTGCTGAATACCATCCCTGCGCCCGGCGGCGGTGCCGACTCCGGCATGGCCTGGGCCGAAGGCACGCTGTGGGTGGGACAATATCGCGAGCGCAAGATTCACCAGATCGATCCCGACACTGGAAAGATTCTGCGCACCATCGAGAGCAACCGCTTCGTCACCGGCGTCACCTGGGTGGACGGCGAACTCTGGCACGGCACCTGGGAAAACGACGAGAGCGACGTGCGCCGTATCGATCCGCAGACGGGCGAAGCGCTGGAGCGGCTTCAACTGCCGGAAGGCACCGGCGTGTCGGGCCTGGAATCCGATGGCGCGGACTGCTTCTTCTGCGGCGGTGGCGGCAGCGGCAAGCTACGCGCAATCAAGCGACCGAAGCGGAAGTGATCGATCGCATGAGCCGCCTCCCGTCGCGGCTTACTTCTTCCCCTGCGGATGGATCGTCTCGCCCTTCTTCAACATCTCGACGAACGCCGCGATCCGCTTCTTGCGGCCGGCCTCGGTCTTCAGGTTGTTCACCCGGAACGCCAAAGCGAAGCGGTTCTGCGCGCTGAGTTTTGCCAACATCGCTTTCGCTTTTGGCTCGGCGTCGATCGCCGCCTGCAGGTCAGCAGGAAGCTCCGACGCCTTGACGCGATAGGCGCGATCCCAGCGACCATCGGCCTTGGCCGCCTCAACATGGACAAGGCCGTGCCCGGTCATGCGCTCTTCGTCGACGAGGCGCGCAATATTGTCGACGTTGATCTTGCTCCACACGCTTTTTTTGCCGCGCGGCGAATAGCGCTGCAGGAAGCTCGTCTCGTCCAGTCCCTTGCGGATGCCGTCGATCCAGCCCCAGCACAGTACGACATCGATCGCCTCCTGCGGCGTGATCGATGCGAGGCCGGATTTTAGCTTGTGAATCTTGATCCAGACCTCGTCGGCCTTGTCGTGGTTCTTGCCGAGCCATTTATAGAAGGCGTCGGCGCTCTTGAACTCGCGCACATTCGCGGGATCGACTTTGACGGGTGCCATGCTCTGTCCTGACCGCTGCGCGCTGCGTTAGCGCGCGTCCAGCCCCATCTGCCAGAAATCAGCTTCCAGCCGCGACGCCTGGCCAAACAATTTGGCGAGCTCCGTAAAGCGCCGCTCGGTCATCGCACGCGCGGCGAGATCGTCGAGATGGCGGCGTGCTTTCATCGCGATATCCTGATAGGCGTCGCCGGCATATTCGCCGATCCATTCGCGATAAGGATGATCGCCGAGCGCGTCGGCACCACCCGGCGCGAGCTTCTTGCCGATCTCGGCATAACCGATCACGCACGGTGCCAGCGCCACATGCAGATCGAGCAGATCGCCGGCGGCGCCGCAGTCCAGCACGAAGCGCGTATAGGCCACCGTTGCCTGAAGCTCGGGCGCGGCCTCGATGTCGGCGGGCGACAGTCCCCAGCGGCCGCACAGTTTTATGTGAAGCTCCATCTCGCCGAGAATGGCCGCAAGTCCGCCTTGGGCCGCTTTCATGTCGTCAAGCGAGCGGCTCTTGTACGTCGCCAGCGCATAGGCGCGCGCGAACTGGATCAAGAACAGATAGTCTTGCACCAGATAGGCGCGGAACGCGGGTTCTGGCAGCGTGCCGGCCCCGAGCTGTCGGACGAAACTATGATCGACATAGCTGGACCAGTCATCGGCCGAAGCTGATTTGAGACGATCAAAAATATCCATGCGCATTCCAGTTCACGCGTTCATCCGTCCACTGCCCTGCGTTGCTCTACGCCACTTTGCGGTATAGGGCAGCACGAACATATAGAGACCGCTGAACATCAACAGAAACAGCGGTGGCAACGGCGAGAAGGTCACCCAGGCTGGTGGCTCGCCAAATCCGCGGACAGCGAAATTGGCGATGACCGTCACGGTAAAGGCCAGCGACAGCCAGCGGTGTGCGTATCTGATCCATAGGCTCATGTTGAGTAACCCTCAGTGCAATGCGGAAGTTGCGTGAGTTCTGTGTCGGCCGAATTCAGTCCAATCGCGCCAGAAGCTGCTCCATCGACGCTAGGAATCGCGGCCATCCGAACTTGGCGCCCTGATAGGCCTGCTCCTGATCCGGCCGGAAGCCGATCTGCTCCATCCGCAGCAGTGTCCCGTTGCTTGAAGGTGTGAGGGTCCAGGTCACGACACTCTCGAGACCCAGGGCCTCCCACGTGTAAGCGAGCTTTTGGTTCGGCTCGACTTCCGTGACCCGGCAAGCGACCACGCCCCAGTTTGCGCTCAGATCAAAACGATGCCCGAGGACGGGCTGGAAATCGTTTTTCATCAGCCACTCGGCGATCAGATGCGGCTGGGTCAGCGCGCGCCAGAGCTTTTCCGGCGCGTGGCCAAATTCCCGCTCGACGACGACGGAACGTGTTTCGGCTGCAGTATTGGTCAATTGTCCATCCTCTTCAGCAGTTGTTCGAGATCGTCGAACCGGCTCTCCCAGAACCCGGCCATCTGGCTGGTCCAGTCGAGCAGCGGCGCCAGGGCCGCCGGTTGCGATCGATAATGTGTCTGACGGCCGCTCTGGCGATCGAGCACCAGCCCCGCCTGCTTCAGCACACCGAGATGTTTGGAGACCGCCGGCTGCGAAACCCCGGCTTGCGCGGTCAGTGCCGCGACGGTCTGCTCCCCCTCACGACAAAGTCGCTCGAAGATCGCTCGCCGGGTCGGATCGGCGAGCGTCTTGAAGAGCACATCGAAGGTGTTCGGCATCGCCATCCATAACCCGTCAGCTATCGATCAGATCAATAACCAATGAGTTATGGATTAGTCAAGCGTGAAAAGGACGGGAGGGAGTTCTCGAGATCGCGGAAGCACGATCGTCGTCTGAGGCAAGTTGACTCTATTTGCCGTCGTCGAGGCTCACGATCACCGCCGCATTGGCAATGAGAATGCCGTCGCCGCCACTCTCGGCCGGAATGTCGAGGCCGCCTTTGACCGCGGTCACGGTCACGGTGCCGTAAGGCAATTCCTGCGCGACCGCCGCCGTGTCGACGTCGTCCGGATTCGGCACCGCGACGGTCACATCGACAAACATGTCATACGGCGTCTTGCCAACCATCCGGAAGAAGCCAACGCTGGAATGGCGGATTGCATCGGAGACCGCTCGCTTCGCAGCCTTAGTGGCGTCGCGGCCGTGGACGTCGACGCCCATGCCCATCTCGGTGATACAGCGCACACGTGCCATTCGTTGTCCTCTTCGCTCATCCAGAATTGTGTCGATGCCGAGTTAAGCAATCTCGCGCGACTTACACCAGTCGTCTGCTCGCCAGTTCCGATCAGCGACCAGCCAATGTGCAACCCGGCTGCGGCGGAATTCTGCCGAGCGCACGGACGGTGACCAATTCACTGCCCTGCGTCCTGGCGATGAACATGCTCATGGTCGCATAGTGGTTCGCATCGATGGTAACCGTTCCAGTCGGCGACGGGATGGTGAGCCCGGCCAGCGCATCGACGATGGCCTCCTTGTCGACACGGCCCACTTTCTCGATCGCAGCCTTGAGCGCGATCAGCGTGTTGTAGTGGCTCATGACATAGTTCGACACCAGCACGTCGTTGCCGGCTGAGGCCCGCACCTTGGCGACGAACGCCTTCATCTCCGGCGCGTCGCTGGTCGCCAGCGATGGCACGACGGTGATCATGTTCTGGCCCTTGCCCTTGAAGATGCCGAGATCGATCTCGGACAATCCCAGGAATGCAACCGTGGTCTCCTTGAACAAGCCCTGATCATCGGCCTGCCGGATGAAATCGATGCCGTCACCCTTCAGCGCGAACAGCAGCACCTTCGGTTTGGCCGCCGCCACCTGCTTGATCAGCGGCGTGAAGTCCGTCTCGGTCCCCTGCGTATATTGCGTGCCGACGATGGTGCCGCCGAGCTTCTCGATCAGCGGCTTGGCTATATCGAACATCTGGTGCGGCCAGACGCGATCGGCGCCGAGCAGGAAGTAGGTGTTGCCGACAGCCTCGTTCACATAGGGCAGCAACTGGCCGAGATCCTGGTTAGGCACCGTGCTGAACGAAAAGATGTAGCGGCTGCATGTGCCGCCTTCGAAATTGGTGGCGTAAAGCAGCGGCGTCTTCGTGCTCTCGGCAAGCGGCCTGATCGCATTGAAGTTGGCCGAGGTGACAGGGCCGACAACCGCCACGACGCCGCTGTCGATCACCGACCGCATCGCGCTCTCGGCGGAGGCCGGCCGGGTCTTGTCATCGACATAGATGACCTCGAGCGGCCTGCCGAGAATGCCACCCGCCGCGTTGATCTCCCTGGCAGCGAGATCGAGCCCGAGTTTTGCTTGCTCACCATAAAGTTCGACACCGCCGGAAAACGGCAGGACCGCGCCAATACGGATGGGATCGGCGGCATTCGCAGCGGAGCCGAGCGCCAGAGGCCCCAGCAGGAATGCGAGCGTGACAAACCCTGCAACAGATAACTTCATGCGCGCTTCCCTCTGCCATGAGCTGCGCGGTCGGCGCACCTGGACTCGCGGTCATGATTGCCCCGGAAAGATCGCAGCGCGCAAGAGCCGATCAAGACTCTGCCTGCTCAGGGCAACGCGGTCGACCTGGGCACGGGTACGGCAGGCGCGGGAGCGTCAGTGACTGGCGCGACAGGCAGCGGGGTTTCAGTTACGTCCGTTACGGGAGCGGCAGCCACGGGCGCGACACTATCAGGGACAATCGACACCGGTGCTCCAGCAACGGGAGCCGGCGTGATTGCCACTGGCGCACCTGCTGCAGGAGCGTCGCGAGCCACAGGGACAGGAGCAACCACCGGAGGGACTGCGGCATCGATCATCGGCTTGCAGAGCATCACGGCCGCAGCCGCTGAGGTCAATGCTGCCAGACTCTGGAGCTCCGGCGCTTGTCGGGGGTCCCCGGCCACTGCGGCTGCTTCGTCGCGAAGCCTGGCGTTGCAGTCGCAGTTAGGAATGCCGCTCGCCGGTGTGCAGGCATCGTGATTCATGCAGGCGAGATCGAGGGCATCGATGGGCGGTTTGCCCGGCCGATTGCCGGCACCGCAGTAATTGCCATGAATCAGCGTCGCGCCGTCAGTGGCGACAGCCGGATTGCTGCGGGCGGCCCGGGCGCCAGACGCCCGCTCCTGCGCATACAGAGGCGCCGTTGCTACGCCGGTGCATAACATCAACAGCGCCGCACACCAGCAGCGCAGCCACGGAGCGATGGACAAGGGTTTTATCATTCTGGAGGGGTCCGCCTGGCGCCGACGGAAGATGTCGGCCGCCAAGCATACGCCCAACCTGCCCCAAGGTTCCCGACCGGGTTCCCTCGGGTTCCACGAACCCTGATGGTCAGCCCGCCATCAGTTCCTTCGCCAGCGCCATATAGGCCGGCAGCGTCACCGGATCGTTGGAGGCATTGCCAGCGACCGGATGCGACGCGTAGCGCGCGATCACCATCTCGGCCTTCGGATCGATATAGAGCCCCTGCCCGTAGACGCCGCGCGCCATATACCCGCCGTGTTCATTATGGGTCACCCACCACTGGTTGCGATAGGACGCGCCAGGCAGCGTGGTGTAGCCGGCCGGCTTGAACTTGGCGGGATCGGCGCCGCGTTCGATGTCCTCGACCACTGCGCTAGGCACGATCTGGCGGCCATTGAAGCGCCCGTGATTGCGCATCATCTCGCCGAAGCGCGCGAGATCGCGCAGCGTCGTCGATAGCCCGCCGCCACCGCTCTCGGTGCCGATGCGGTCGACGTGATAATGCGCGTCCTCCTCCGCCCCCATCGGCGCCCAGATGCGTTCCGACAACAGATCGGACAGCGTCATGCCGCTGGCACGGCGGATGATCCAGGCCAGTACGTCGGTGTTGACGGTCTTGTAGGCGAAGGCCTTGCCATGCTCGCCCTGCTTCTGCTGCGTGCAGAGAAAGGCGAAGATGTCGCTCGCGCCTTCGTAATCCGGAGGGATCGGCGCCATGCCATTGGCGCGCCGCAGTCCCCACACATCGGAATTCTTGTCGGTATAGACCTCGGTGTATTTGAGCCCCGTGGTCATATCCATGACCTCATGCACATCAGAATCGCCGAAGGCGCTCGCCTTCAGCTCCGGCACATAGTCGGTGACCGGCGCCTGCGGATCGATCTTGCCTTCGCCCACCAGAATGCCGGCCAGCGTGCCGGTAAACGACTTGGTCACCGACATGGCGATATGCGGCTTGTGCGGCTTCAGCGCGCCGGCATAGCGCTCGTAAATCAACTTGCCCTTGTGCAGCACGGCGATGCCGTCGGCATAAGTCTCGTCGAACATGCGCGCGAAGGTCATCGGCCGGCCGTCCATGGTGGTCGACGCGATTCCGCCGATATCGCGCTCCGCGCGCGGCAGCACCGAAGCGCCGCCTGCGCCGCGCCAGACATTCACCGTTGGCACGAGCTGGCGGACATTGCTCCAGGCCCAGCGCAGTTCGGGAAAGTTGCGGAACGAGCCGTCGTGGAAGGTGATGAGCCTGTCTTGCGGCGGCGGAAAGCCTTGCATGAAGCCGAGCGTGTTCGGATCGGTCTCGGCGGCGGTAGGGGCTTGGCTCGGTGCAGGCGCGTCAGACATGAAGGGGCTCCGGGAGGATGATGAGCCAGTCGTAACATCGCGGAGAATGACGCACATCCCGCGTTTGAGCGGGGGTGCATTGATCAGTCGCATGTCGTCTGGCGACTGCCGCAGGCGACCGTCCTTCACTCGAACAGCCACCTCATCTTGATCATTCTGAATCGAGCGTGTGACGCTCCGTAATTTCATCTCTAAGTTAGCAGCTCGCTCAATGCTCTCGGTTTCGAAGAATATCCGTGGTCCGGCGGGGTCCGATGACAAGTTCGGCCCGCGAAATTCCGCGGCCAAAAATCGAAATCGGTTGTCGGGAGAGGCGCTGCTCGTTCGTCCTAAGGATGCGAAACACCCAGGTGGAGAGAAACAATGCCCACGATTAGCGCCTTTGAACGGTCTCCCGATCGCGGAAGGGGATTGGCGCGTGACATGAGCGTTCGCTGGGCGCTCGAAGAGGTGGGCCAGCCTTACGACGTCCGTCTACTGTCGTTCGCTAAGATGAAAGAACCCGCACATCGCAGGCTTCATCCCTTCGGACAGATCCCGACCTACGAAGACGGCGACCTCATGCTGTTCGAGTCGGGGGCGATCGTCTTCCATATCGCCGAGCGCCATCCGGGCCTGCTGCCAGACGATGCGAATGCCAGGGCGCGCGCGATCGCCTGGATGTTCGCCGCGCTCAGCACCGTGGAGCCGCCGATCGTGGAACGCGGAGCCGCCACGCTCACGGAGCGCGACAAGACGTGGTACGCGACGCGCCTGCCGATTCTCGACGATCGCGTCCGCGCCCGACTGGGAGACCTGTCCACCCGCCTTGGCGACGCCGACTGGCTCGACGGCAGGTTCAGCGCCGGTGATCTGCTGATGGTGACGGTGCTGCGCAGATTGAACGGGTCGGGACTACTGGAGGACTATCCGAACCTCTGCGCCTACATCGCCCGCGGCGAAGCACGGCCCGCCTACAAGCGCGCCTTCGCCGATCAACTGGCGGTCTTCACCGGCAAGCCACCGACCGGCTAACAAAAGTCCGCTCTGGGGTCACTGGAACTCTCCAGAGCTATATGACCATGTAGATGGTCAGGAGCGGCATATGAACGCGATCAATCTGGCAGATTGCAAAGACCCATTTGAGCGAACTTGTCGATCGGGTCGAGGCGGGAGATTCGATCGCATCACCCGGCGCGGAAAGCCGGTCGCGCGGCTCACGGCCGTGGCCTAGGCCGCGCAAGCCGATTGACGCGGCCCAGCTCCAGTCCCTGACAGCGAGCATGCCGTTGCAGACACAGGCCGCCGCCGATCTGGTGCGATCGATGCGGGACAGCGACCGCTCCTGATGCTCTATCTGGACACGTCGCTGATTGTCGCCGCGCTTTCGAACGCGGCGATGACGTCATACGTCCAGGATTGGCTTGCCGAACAGGAGCCCGCGCAGCTTCTGATCAGCGACTGGACCATCACCGAGATGTCCTCAACCTTGGCAATGAAGCTGCGAACCTTGCAGATTCATCCGGAACAGCGCGCGGCTGCGCTGGCCATGTTCAGCAGACTGGTCGTCGAGAGTTTTACGGTGTTGCCGGTGACTGGCAGACACTTCAGAACGGCCGCAAAGTTCGTCGATCAACACACACTCGGACTCCGCGCCGGCAAGGCGCTGCATCTTGCCCTCGCCGCGGAGCATGGCGCTACGGTGCAGACGCTGGATCAGCGCTTGGCCGACGCCGGGCCGGTGCTGGGCGTACCGACGAAATTGCTGGCGTGAGACGTAGGGCGCAATAGCGAAGCGTATTGCGCCACCCATCTGCAATGCGGCGGAATATGCTTCGCTATTCTGCGCCACTTGCTGATCAGACGTGAGCCAGCAATATATCGGCCAGCGCCTCGGGCTTGTGCCGCGCGACATTGTGCCCGCAATCAAAGGCAAAGGTCGACCACTCCGGATCGTCACTCAAGCGTTCGTGCAGATCATGAAATGGGCTTCCTTCCCATCCAAATGCACCGACGAAGGTCTTGCGCGGCACGTCATGCCAACGTCCGCGGAGCTTGATCGATTGGAGAAACGTCCCGATTGGTTGCGGCCGGCATCGCGGATCGAGATTGGGAGGCGGCGTGCAGGTGAGGCCATCAGCCTCAGCCCCCGCGATAAAGAGATCACGAAAGCGAGGCGTCGTCAGTGACCATACGGAATCGCCTGTATCAGGTACATAGGCGTCCACATAGACTAGCGCCCGGATTTGCGATGGCTCAGTATCAGCGGCGCCACTCACGATCATTCCACCGTAGGACTGGCCAACAATGACCAGGTCATCGTGTTGCGCCCCTGCGGTAGCGACGACTTCACCAATGTGAGTATCAAGATTAGCCGTTGGGGCAGGAGCATCGCCCAGCCCTGCAAGAGTCATCGGTACGGCTTTGTGACCGTGCGCTGTGAGAATCTCGGCGACCTGTTGGTAGATCCAGCCACCCTGCCAGCCCCCGGGGATGAGGATAAAGGTGGCCATATTGTTCACTCCTGGCTCTGAGCTTGAAGCGCCGACAGTCCGATCGACTACAATCAGACGACGGCGCTCACCGTCACTCCCACTCGATCGTCCCGGGCGGCTTGCTCGTAATGTCATACACCACGCGATTGATGCCCGCTCGCGTACCAGCCCTGCGGCGCGACAGGCAGTCACCTGCCAACGCCGATCTTGAACAGCTCTCGTCCTCCGCCCTAGTAATGGACGGAGGCGCCCATCGCACCAACCTTCGGCGGCGCGAACTTGGTCAGGTCGATGCCTTCGACGGCGGCCTTGTATTCCTCGGCGCTCGGCGTGCGACCGAGGATCGCCGACAGCACCACGACCGGGGTCGAGGCTAGCAGCGATTCACCCTTCTTCTCGGCGGTGTCTTCCACGACGCGGCCCTGGAACAGACGGGTTGAGGTCGCCAGAACGGTATCGCCCTTCTCCGCCTTTTCCTGGTTGCCCATGCACAGGTTGCAGCCCGGACGTTCGAGATAGAGGATGTTCTCGTAGGCGGTACGGTTCGCGGTCTTCGGCTTCACATCGTCGAATTCGAAGCCGGAATACTTCTGCAGGATTTCCCAATCCCCTTCGGCCTTCAGCTCGTCGATGATGTTGTAGGTTGGGGCGGCGACGACCAGCGGCGCGTTGAACGCGACCTTGCCTTCGGCCTTCTCAATGTTCTTGAGCATCTGGGCGACGATCTTCATGTCGCCCTTGTGCACCATGCACGAGCCCACGAAGCCGAGGTCCACCTTCTTGGTGCCGCCGTAATAAGAAATCGGACGGATCGTGTCGTGGGTGTAGCGGCGCGAGACGTCGGCATTGTTCACGTCGGGATCGGCGATCATCGGCTCGTCGATGATATCGAGATCGACGACGACTTCGGCGAAGTATTTCGCATTGGCGTCCGGCGTCAGTGCCGGCTTCTCGCCCGAACGGATTTCGGCGATGCGCGCATCGGCCTTGGCGATCAGGCCCTTCAGCGTGCCCGCGGCATTGTCCATGCCCTTGTCGATCATGATCTGGATGCGCGATTTCGCGATCTCGAGCGACTCGATCAGCGTGTCGTCCTGCGAGATGCAGATCGAGGCCTTGGCCTTCATCTCGGCCGTCCAGTCGGTGAAGGTGAAGGCCTGGTCGGCGAGCAGCGTGCCGAGATGGACCTCGATGATCCGGCCCTGGAAAACATTGTCGCCGCATTGCTTGAGCATCTGCGCCTGGGTCGCATGGACCACGTCGCGGAAGTCCATATGCGGCTGCATCGCGCCCTTGAAGGTCACCTTGACCGATTGCGGGATCGGCATGGTCGCCTCGCCGGTCGCCAGCGCCAGCGCCACAGTGCCGGAGTCGGCACCGAAGGCGACGCCCTTGGACATGCGGGTGTGGCTGTCGCCGCCGATGATGATCGCCCAGTCATCCACGGTGATGTCGTTCAGCACCTTGTGGATGACATCGGTCATCGCATGATAGCTACCCTTGGGATCGCGCGCGGTGATCACGCCGAAATTGTTCATGAAGCTCATCAGCTTCGGAATGTTGACCTGCGCCTTCTTGTCCCACACCGATGCCGTGTGGCAGCCCGACTGATAGGCGCCGTCGACGATCGGCGAGATGACGGTGGCCGCCATCGCTTCCAGCTCCTGCGCCGTCATCAGGCCAGTGGTGTCCTGCGAGCCGACGATGTTGACCTTGACGCGCACGTCCGAGCCCGCATGCAAGACCTTGCCGCCGAGCACACCCACGGCATTGCGGTTGAAGATCTTCTCGACCGCGGTCAGGCCCTGGCCTTCGACCGAGATCTCCTTGTTCGGAGCGAAAACCGGGGTCGGCTCGACGCCGAGCGTTTCGGCGGCAAAGGTCTGCAGCTTCTTGCCGAACACGATGGCATAGGAGCTGCCGGCCTTCATGAACTCCATCTTCTGCGGCGTGAAGGCGGCAGCGACGTCGACCAGTTCCTTGCCGTTTTCGTCGCGCAGCTTCTTGCCCTTGGCGTCGAGCGTCAGCACGGTGCCGGTATCGACCGCAAATTTCTGCTCGAGGACTGGGTTGCCGTCGTTGTTGAGGATCGGCTTGCCGTCGGCGTCGAGCTTCTTGACCCAGTTCTTGAGATTGACGCCGATGCCGCCGGTGACGTCGACGGTGGTCGCAAAAATCGGCGAGATGCCGTTGGTGCCGGCGACGACCGGGGCGAAGTTGACGAAGGGCACAAAGGGGCTGGCCGGCTTGCCGGTCCACAGCGCCACGTTGTTCACGCCCGACATGCGCGACGAGCCCACGCCCATCGTGCCCTTCTCGGCGATCATCATCACGCGCTTGTCGGGATGCTGCTTCTGCAGCGCCACGATTTCCTGCTGCGCCTGCGGCGTCATCATGCACTGGCCGTGCAGCTCACGGTCCGAACGCGAATGCGCCTGGTTGCCGGGCGACAGCAGGTCGGTCGAGATATCGCCTTCGGCGGCGACGTAGGTCACGACCTTAATCTCGTCTGCGACGTCCGGGAGCTTGGTGAAGAACTCGGCCTTGGCATAGCTCTCGAGCACGCCCTTGGCGACGGCATTGCCCGCCTTGAAGGCATCGCGCAGCCGGAACATGTCGGCGTCGTAGAGGAAGAACTGGGTCTTCAGAACTTCACCGGCCTGCTTCGCAAGCCCGGTATCACTGCCGAGCGTGACGTCGAGCAGCACGCCGATCGAGGGGCCCCCCTTCATGTGCGACAGCAGTTCCAGCGCGAAGGTCGGCGTGATTTCCGGGACGATCGCCTCACCGAGGATAATCTCCTTCAGGAACGCGGCCTTGACGCCTGCGGCGCTCGTGGTGCCCGGCAGGGTGTTGTAGATGAAGAATTTCAGGGCGTCGGCGCGGTATTCGCTGCCGGTGTCCTTGATCAGGGCGATGATTTCGCCGGTGAGCGCGCCGTCGTCGATCGGTTTGGGAGCGAGGCCTTGAGCTTTTCTGCTTTCGATTTCAGCGAGGTAATCTGAATAGAGGCTCATCGTCATCCCAACGTCATGAGGTGGTTGACGCTGGAAACACAGCGCCACCAACCGTTGTTGTTAAAACCGGTCTAAAGGCGAATTCGGCTTCGAGTACGTCAATCGCGACCGACTGACAAGATACTGCATTGCAGTAAAAATAGCCCTTTAAATTCAGCGTTCAACGGTCAAAACATGACGGCAGGCATGCTTGCCGGGCTGAAATGCTGGTTCTCACCCGACCTGTCGCAAAGAAACGCTCCGAAGACACGTCCGAAAGGTCGGTCTGACCCGCCACCGTCAGCAAATTGGTGGTCGGCGACCCGCCGCGCGTCAGTCGCGCGATACGGACAGTCCCGCGAGCAGCGGCGCGTATGCGGCGAGCCTTCCGGATACGAACTCGGTGAAGAGCCGCACGCGCTTCGTCTTGCGTGTCTCCCCCTGTGTAAGAAGCCAGAGCGTCCCATGCATGGGCAGGTCGGTGCCCGGCACCCTCACCAATAGAGCGTCAGCATCTCCGACGAAGCACGGCAGTTTTGTCATCCCGATCCCTTGCCGTACAGCAACGATCTGCGTCTCGGCGTCCGGGGTCCTGAACGGAACTCCCGTGGTGTGAACCTCTCCCTCGCGCGCCCAGGCCGGGAGTCCATGATTGTCTATGACGATCCACCGGATGGGATCAGGCGTGCCCGCACGCCACGCGGCTAGTCGATCGCGAGACATGTAGACACCGCTGAACAGCTCCGGTCCCTTCAGGCCGTGAAGATTGAGCGGCAGAGTCTTGCGGTCGGCGACAATGCGGATCGCCACGTCGGCCTCTCGGTTGGTCAGATTTGCCACCTCGCCGGTCGACATGATTTCCATCTCGATGTCCGGATGCATACGCGCGAAATCGGCGAGATCCGGCATGAGCAGGTGTGTCGCGAGGAACGGTGGAAGCGTCACCCGCAAAAGCCCGCGCGCGCTCTGGTCGCGACCGAAGATGCGCGTCTCCAGCAAATGCGACGACGCTTCCATCTGGTCCGCGAACTCGAGAACCTCCTCGCCCGCAGTCGTCAGGCGGTAGCCCGAAGGCAGCTTTTCGAACATTTGCACCCCGAGGCGTGCCTCGAGCTGGGCGATGCGTCGCAACACGGTCGCGTGGTTCACACCGAGGCGCTCGGCGGCAGCCCGCACCGAGCCTCCGCGCGCGACGGCAAGAAAATAGCGAACGTCATCCCAGTCGATCATGGTGCAATCTCGCACCGTGCGGCGCGCCTTCCAAGCCCGTATCCAGACATGGTGCAACAATACGGGCTGTCATCATAGCCTATGGCGACGAGCGCGGTCCAATTCCGACCGGCGGACACCGATCGCCGCGGCTGGCGTTAGTCGTCCAGCCGGATCGATTTCGCACCACCGATGTGCGCGCTTCCGCACTCAACGCCTGACGCCGGCAGACCCATCTCGAGGTTCTCGGGGACAGTCCCGACACCACGACAGGAGAAGTTATGGGAAAGCTTGAAGGCAAGGTTGCAGTCATCACGGGTGGATCGAGCGGCATGGCGCTGGCGAGCGCCAAGCTGTTCGTCGAAGAAGGCGCCTATGTGTTCATCACGGGCCGGAGGCAGGAGGCGCTCGACGAGGCAATCAAGCTGATTGGCCGGAATGTGACCGGCGTGCGCGGCGACGCGGCCAATCTCGACGACCTCGACCGCCTGTTCGACACGGTCAAGCGGGAAAAGGGAGAGATCGACATCCTGTATGCGAGCGCCGGCACGGGCGAAGCCGTGCCACTGGGCGAAATCACCGAGCAGCATTTCGATGCGACCTTCGGCCTGAATACGCGCGGCACGCTCTTTACGGTTCAGAAGGCGCTGCCGCTGTTCAATGATGGCGGATCGATCTTCATGACCGGATCGGTTGCGTCGTTGAAAGGCTTTCCTGGTTACAGCGTGTATGCCGCGAGCAAGGCGACGCTGCACGCATTCGCACGCGGGTGGCTCAACGAGCTGAAGGGCAGAAATATCCGGGTGAACGTGCTGCACCCCGGGCCGATCGCCACACCGATGCAGGACCAGGTCCTCACCGAGGAGGCGAAGCAGATGTTCGAATCCCTGATCCCGCGGGGAAAGATGGGGCGTCCCGAGGAAATCGCGGCGGTCGCGCTGTTTCTTGCTTCAGACGATTCGAGCTTCGTGAATGGGCTGGAGCTGTCTGTCGACGGCGGCTTCTCGGCCATCTGAAAATCGGAGAAGCATCATGAGCTACGCGATTATAGGATTCGGCAAGATAGGCCAGGCCCTCGCCCACGCCTTCGCCCGTAAGAACATCGAGGTGACCGTCGCGAGCCGCCGGCCGCCCGAGGCGTTGGCGACACAGGCTCGGGCGATTGGACCCACGGTGGTCGCCAAGTCGCTGTGGGATGCACTCGAGGCCGACACGATCATCCTGGCGGTCCCGTTCGGCGAGCATCGCGAGGTTGCGAAGGCCCTGCCGAACTGGAAAGGCAAGACGGTCATCGACGCGATGAACGCGTTTCCAGTCCCTGAAGAGCTGGACGGTCTGCCGTCCTCCGCCTTCGTTGCGAAGTCGTTCACCGGCGCCAGGCTCGTCAAAGGCTTCAATCACCTGATTGCAGCCACACTGGCGACCGATCCGATCGTCGAGGGCGGCCACCGGGTCGTCTTTCTGTCTGGTGACGACGAGGATGCGATCGCTCCCGTGGCGGATTTGGCCAAACAACTCGGCTTCGCACCCGTCAAGCTGGGAAAGCTCAACGAAGGTGGCGCGCTGGTGCACGCACGCGGCCGCACCTGGGGTCCGCTGATCTTCCAGGATTTGTTCAAGAAGGAGCAGTGATCGGCGTACGGGCGCCATTCGAAGAGCGGGGAGACGCCCGACGGAGCGGGCGGATTACGCCTTGCGGCTAATCCGCCCTGCGCACTGGCCGCGACGACCGCAGGCTTGCCCTCTACCGCCGCGTCGACAACCGGGAGAACTCGGCCTTGGCATCGCGAAATTCACTCGCGCATGGCAGTGCCTTTTGTCTGACGTAGGAGCGAAGTCGAGTTGACTAAATATGTTCGCTGGTTGGTTGTCATTCTAAACAGCGATCGGCTCTCGTATTGAGTGCAATGTCACCGTAATGCCCGAACCTTCGTACGCCGCCATTACGCGATCGGCTCTGCGCAGTCACAAGCCGATACGCGATACCGTGAAGATCGGATTGTTGAGATCAACCTCGATCTCCGATGTGAACGGGTCTCTATAAACCTCGGCGTCATATCCTCTAAACGCTATACCCGCTCCCTTCATCACCTTGAAAACTCGACAGACGGCTGACGTGAAAATAGGGACAACATCCAGATAAATCTGGTCTCCAGGATAGCGCTCGCTGGCGCCCTTCTGTCTGATCACCGCAAGCCCAAGTTGCCGATCGATCAGCTTGAATCTTTGCTCCGCTTTATCGCCTCTCAAGGATGTATCGAGGTGGGGCGAAGCTAGGTTCGGATCGAAGCGGGCATAGAAGTCATCCAGCCTAAAGTAGTGGCGCATGAAAATCGGCGCGCCATGAAGCGTCGGATAAGTTGCCAGAAGAAAGGAAGCGCCCAGCCATCGCGAAGGAATTCCCTCAAGGAAGAGCCGCGAAAAGAGACTACAAAACAGCGGGTGGTCGCGATGATGGATCGCATTCCGCATAGCGATGAGAAACGTCGAATCGCCATGATCAAAAAACGGGAAAAGTCCCTTGGAAACATCGTAGAGGGTGTGGAACGCCTCCAGCTTCGCTTCGAAGGCACGGTCCAGATTGTTGATTGCCTCTTCGCGATCAATCTTGAATAGGCTCCCGAACCGCATTTGAGCTTCGACATATAAGCGCATGGTATTTGCGAGGGTGCTGATAGCCCCCTCAATGGCGTTATTCCTAGTCATAGGCTCGGATTGTATCCGAGAAGAACCGTGTCACCCTGCTTTACAGCGAATGCTTGCATAGCTGGCGAAACTGGTCCCTCAACATCAAAATCACCAAAACGCTTTCTAAAATAGCCCCAGTATCTTGCGAGCACGCCGGTTCTTCGAAACATCGGACACACCCAAACCCACTGAAGTCCCCAATTCTTGCCACTGGTTTGATCGCGCAAGCGAAACGCACAAGCACCCACTATTAAATCTCGTTCGTTGAGAAAGAGAAATCCGTGAACATTCGGATCGCTATCGCCGTCGCTGCTGTCCCATTGAACAAAATCATAGCCGAACTCACGTCGAAAGAAGCGAGCCCTTTCGTAAATTTCTCGATGCTTCCAAGCTGGAGATGTAGCTGTTACCAATTCGGGCTCTGAATCAGTCAGCCGGGCTTGAGCTAGTTGCGAAAGAGGTTCTGGATTGAGCACTCTCATTCGCAACTTATGCTCTCTTCGATGATTTGCGCTCGCATCCGGATCTCCTTTAAACCAAGTGTATCCACATTGCGCGCAGACTGTTTCTTTCGGAGAGGCACGTCGACGAAATCTTGGAGCGTCGACCGACAACAAGAGAGGCTCACCGGCATCGCCCCACCAAAGCTCTGCTTTGTACCCGCTGGACATCCGCAGCCGCTCAATCTTCGTTGCAAACGTCGCACGCCCCTCGACCTCAAGCGCTTGGGGAGCCATCTTATGACGGTTCTTGGCAAACCAAAGAATCGAGAGTTGGGCTTCAGTGATGCGACGGAGAGACTTGATACTCGGCATCAATGCCTCGACCAAAGGCATTGGGTCGAGTGCAAAACCGAGTCGCTCCAATTGAATCAGAAGCTCGGCGACATCTGCCGCGGCCAATGCATGGAAACCAGAAACTGAACTAGAACGTGCCTTTGGCAGGTAATAAATTCTTCGCCAGGGAAGCTCGAATACAGCGCATAGTTTCTTAATATCAACGTTTCCGTCTAGGCGGGCATCGTAGAGATAGAAAATGTCTTCGATATCAGCCCGCATAGCCCATCCATCGCTTGCTATGCGTCGAAGAAGCTCGCTTCCACTATGTAGGCGCGCCTTTCCAAGAGGTCGGCTCAATGCGTCCCAAATAGCCTTAATCGTCCCCACGTCAAGAATATTGGACAATGTTATTCCCCTAGCCTGAAGGAGAGGTGAAACGAAGCAATACCGACCAAGCCTCCCGCAATACGATGGGTTTCCTCTGACCCAACTCGCGCAACCATGCCCCGACCATTCGACATACAAGCTAAAGGCTTGGATGGTTGATCACGACCAATTCTGAAGAAGTCACTCGCGGAAGATACATCTCGCCAATTGGCCAATCTAGAACCGCCAAGCCTACCCAAGTTGTCAATTCTGCATTGTTACCGCGGTCGATCGAGACGGAATTCCTCTGCCGGCACTGCCACGCGCCATGCATATCTCGGGCAAACTATGAAATCTTGATCATAGTGATCGAGGCGGCAATAGATTTCAGCGATATGCACTGTCGTTACATATACTGCGAGGTTGGCAATTTCGTAAAATTCGGCATGATGAGCCGCATACCAAATCGCCTTGTCAAGCGAAGGTGTCCACGACATTCCCATGCTATGCACCGGGCCAGCGCAACCACGGAACAAAGTGAATCGCTCGCTCGCAAATGGAGCAACTGTTAGGCCTAATGGCTTTAGCTCTAGGAGACGATTGCGGTCGCAAGCGTCGAATACGTCTTTGATGAGCGAAAATCCCCACTCGTGGAAATGAGAAGTGTGCACGTAAGCGTCAAGCCAAGGCGCCTCCAGGCAACCCAACTTTGAAAGTATTCTGTAATTGCGAATTATAAAGCTTAAGCCGTCTGCCGGGATATAACCTTGAAAATTCTGACCACGAGCAATCGCAGTCTTCACGTTGTCAGCGTCAATTTCCGTGAGGCCAGAGAAGTCCAAATCTTCGAGCCCGGGCGCGTCTCCATACGGTGAACGGCCCGATTCCATTCAAACATTCCTTTGTTCCGCTGGACCATAGCCCCTAAGCCGATATCAGACGCCCCCTACTCCCACTCAATCGTCCCCGGCGGCTTGCTCGTGATGTCATACACCACGCGGTTGACGCCCTTCACCTCGTTGATGATGCGTGTCGCGGTCTCGCCGAGAAACTTCATATCGAACGCATAGAAGTCGGCGGTCATGCCGTCGGTCGATGTCACGGCGCGCAGGCCGACGACGTATTCGTAGGTGCGGCCGTCGCCCATCACGCCCACGGTCTTCACCGGCAATAGGACGGCGAAGGCCTGCCAGATGGTGTCGTAGAGATCGGCCTTGCGGATCTGGTCGATATAGACGGCGTCGGCCTCTCTGAGGATGTCGAGCTTTTCGCGGGTGATCTCGCCGGGGCAGCGGATCGCGAGGCCCGGTCCGGGGAACGGATGACGGCCGACAAAGATATCCGGCAGGCCGAGTTCGCGGCCGAGATCGCGGACCTCGTCCTTGAACAGTTCGCGCAGCGGCTCGACCAGCTTCATGTTCATGCGTGCCGGAAGCCCGCCGACATTGTGATGCGACTTGATGGTGACTGAAGGTCCGCCGGTGAAGGACACGCTCTCGATTACGTCGGGATACAGCGTGCCCTGCGCGAGGAAGTCCGCGCCGCCGATCTTCTTGGCCTCAGTGTCGAACACGTCGATGAACAAGCGGCCGATGGTCTTGCGCTTCACTTCGGGATCGGTGACGCCTTCGAGTTCGCCGAGGAACGTCTTCGATGCGTCCACATGCACCAGCGGAATGTTGTAGTGGTGCCGGAACAGATCGACGACGGTCTTGGCCTCGTCCTTGCGCAGCATGCCGTGATCGACGAATACGCAAGTGAGCTGATCGCCGATCGCCTCATGAATCAGTACGGCAGCGACGGCAGAGTCGACACCGCCGGAGAGACCGCAGATCACCTTGCCCTTGCCGACCTGGGCGCGGATCTTCTCGATCGCTTCCTCACGGAAGGCGCGCATGGTCCAGTCGCCGGTGAAGCCGGCGATGTTGCGCACGAAGTTGTGGATCAGTTTCGCGCCATCGGGCGTATGCGCCACTTCCGGATGAAACTGCATCGCATAGAATTTTCTGGTGTCGTCGGCGATGATCGAGATCGGCGAGCCCGGCGCCTTGGCGACGGCGCGAAAACCCTCGGGCATCTTGGTGACGCGGTCGCCATGGCTCATCCAGACGTCGTATTTGCCACCCACTTCCCACACCCCGTCGAACAGCGCGCAGGTGTCGGTGATCTCGATCGCGGCGCGGCCGAATTCGCGATGATGGCCGGCCTCGACGGTGCCGCCGAGCTGCTGCGCCATGGTCTGTTCGCCGTAGCAGATGCCCAGCACCGGCACGCCAGCGGTGAGGATCGACAGCGGCGCCGACGGCGCATTGTCGTCGAGCACCGAGGCCGGGCCACCGGACAGGATCACGGCCTTCGGCTTCATTTCGGCGAAGGCAGCCTCCGCCTTGTTGAACGGCACGATCTCGGAATAGACGCCCTCCTCGCGGACGCGCCGCGCGATCAGCTGCGTCACCTGAGAGCCGAAATCGACGATCAGAATCTTGTCATGCGCCGAAGCCACATGGGGTGACGGATCGGCGGGCGAAGATGAGGGTTTGCTGGGGGCTGTCATAGCGAGGAATTACGCGACTCAACGCGGGGTCGCAAGGCTGAAAAGGCTTCATGGCAGCCCTGCACCGCTCTATCCCCGTCATTGCGAGGAGCCCTTGCGACGAAGCAATCCAGTTCTTCTTTGTGGCTTTCTGGATTGCTTCGCTCCGCTCGCAATGACGCCGGATAGGCTCTAGCCGACCTATTGGCGTCTCAAAACACTCACGAAAAACCCGTCCGTTCCGGTCCGGCGCGGGGTCATCAGCAGGCCTTCCGGGCTCTGATACGTCGCGGCCGCGAAATCCTCGGATTTGTCCCACAGCACCGACATCACCTGCGCCGGCGGCACCACCGAAAACTCCGGCTGCCGGGCGGTAAAGGCGCGGATCTGGTCGCGGTTTTCCTGGGGAAGCACCGAACAGGTCACATAGGCGATCCGGCCACCCGGCTTCACCAGCGCCACCGCGCGGTCGAGGACCTCGGCCTGGTCCTTGATCCGGACCTCGAGGGCGCCCGGCCGCATCCGCCATTTGGCGTCGGGATTGCGGCGCCAGGTACCCGTGCCGGTGCAGGGCGCATCGATCAGCACGAGGTCCGCGGAGTTGTGGATGTCGCTGAGCGTATCATCCGGGCCCTTCGGGGTGCGGATATCGGCATTGTGGATGCCGGCGCGCGACAGGCGCTCGTGGATCGGCGCCAGCTGGCGCTTGTCGGCATCGGTAGCGATCAGCCGGCCCTTGCCCTGCATCATCGCCGCCAGCGCCAGCGTCTTGCCGCCGGCTCCGGCGCAGAGATCGATGACCTGTTCGCCGGGCTTGGCGCCGGACAGCAATGCTGCGAGCTGCGAGCCCTCGTCCTGCACCTCGATGCCGCCCTTGATGAAATCCTCCTCGGCATGGATGCCGGGATTGCGCGCGTCGGCGCCGAGATCGATCCGCAGCCCCAGCGGTGACCACGGCGTCTCGGTGGCCCCGAGATGGCGCAGCGAGCCCAGCACCTTCTCGCGCTTGGCCTTCAGCGTGTTGACGCGCAGGTCCAGCGGCGCACGGCTGGCCATGGCGGTGGCTTCCGCCACGCGATCGTCGCCAAATACATCGGCCAGCTGGCCATCGAGCCATTCCGGATAATCACCGGCGATATGCGCCGGTGCATCCGCCACCGTGCGCGACGCCAGCGCCGAGCGCTCCGCGTCAGACAGCGGCGCCGGCGCAAAACCGCTGCCGTCACAGAGCGCGGCAATCGTATCGACATCCATCCTGCGCTCGGCCTTGAGCATGCCGAGCAGCCGCGCCCGCGACGTATCGTCGTCCATGATCCAGGCGCTGGAGGCCCGCCGCCGCAGCACGTCCCAGACCAACCCGGAAATCCCGGCCCGGTCGCCGGAGCCGGCGAAGCGGTGCGCGGTGCCCCATTCCTTCAGCGCCTTGGCGGCGGGGACACGCTGGGTGTCAATGGCCTCGATCACTTCGATCGCGGCGGAGAGGCGGGCGGCGGGAGTCATGGCAATCTTTCAACGGAGAGAGGCGCGACACCGCCCCCGATCAGATCAGAAGAAGCATCCGTAGCGCGAAGTAGAACCACATCGCCAACAACACAAGCGCGCTGGCGAGCCAGGCCTGCGATCCCCGGCTATTGGCAATGAACCCGGCGCCCACGAAGCGGGCGATGACGAAGATCCAGGACAGGCAGACCAGCACCAGATCGATCTTACGCAGCGGCAGGCCGATGGCGATCAGCGCATAGAACAGCAGGTCGAGCTGCGGAGCGGTATTCGGCAGATCGCCGGCGTCGTTGCGGCTCAGCAGGCCGCCGCGCCGGCCGGTCCAGAAGAACATGCCCAGCGTAATCGCCACCAGCACGAAGACCGGCAACAAAACCCATTGAATCGACATTGAAATTTCCTCAGCCATGGGAGTTCAAGGCCGGAATTCAGAGCCGCGCGGCACCCCGCTCGCGCTACAGACCCGCCCCTTGGAACATGACGATTAACCGGCCCAAGAGTTCCATACGAGTTCCATGCCGGCTCCATCACGGGTTCCATTGAACCGGCTGGGCCGCCCTCGACACCCATTTGCAGGCGCTGCCCGGCGGCGCGCCACCCTCAAGAGTTCTGCCCGTGAGCCCTGCCATGGCCTATCTCGATGAGCTCTTTGCGATGCTGACGCCCGGCGACCCGGACAGCTGGGCCGGCCTCATGATGTCCACCCTGGCTGGCGCCGCCGCAGCGCTCGCGGTGGCCATCCTGCTGAATCTCTATTTCCGAGCCCGGTATCGCTCGGTCCATGACGTGGTCCACCACGGCGTCGCGGCGCTGGCCGTGCTGGGCCTCCTGGCCTTCGCCGCCACCGACATGCGCCACACGGCACTGGGCTATCTCGGCATCAATCCGACCAGACCCGCCGTCGAATTCGAAATCCGCCTGCCCGACGCGGTCGCGGCGAAGATCATCGCGGAAGCCACGCAGATCGAATTGCATACCGACCGCAACCAGGCCCTCGCCGCCATCAGCGAAGGCCCGACTTTCACGAACAAGGGCGAGAGCATTCTCAGGGGTACGGTGCCGCTGAAATTTCGCACCGCGCAGCGAGTGATGATCGTGAATGTGCCCGGCGAAGCACCGCTGATCTTCAAACTGCGTCTGGCCGCAAGCCCGAGCCACTCGACTGAATTCAGCCCGTGGCATCTGGTCGATCAGGTGATCGCCTCAGCCCGTGCAGGCAAGACGGCCCGCGCCAACGACGGCTATGCAATCAGATATCGCGTGATCTAACCTTTCGGTCGCCCGAGCCATCTGACTGACATCCGAGATGGCTACACTCCCCGCCAGAGGAGTTCCAGCCATGTCCGAATTCCGCCTGATCCAGATCACCGATACGCATCTTAGCGCGGGCTTTCCGCAATTCGTCGCAAATTTCCAGCGCGTCTGCGCGTTCATCGACGCGGCAAAGCCAGACCTCGTCATCAATAGCGGCGACCTTGCCTTCGATGGCCCGGGCCACCCCGATGACCTCGCCTTCGCCAGGTCACAGCATGACGCCCTTCCCGTCGCCTGCCGCTATCTGCCGGGCAATCACGACATCGGCGACAATCCGACTCTGGTCGCCCCGCCGCCAAGCCAGCTGATTTCCGAGCAGAACCGGCAGGCATTCGTGTCGGTCTTTGGACACGACCACTGGCGCTTCAACGCGGCCGGCTGGTGCTTCATCGGCCTGAATTCGTTGATCATGAATAGCGGGCTCGCCTACGAAGAGGAGCAGTTCGACTGGCTCGCCTCGCAACTGGCGGGCCTGAACGGACGGCCGCTGGCGCTGTTCATCCACAAGCCGCTATTTCTGAATGCCCCGGACGATCCGGAACTGGCCGCAACGTCGATCCGCTATGTCCCGATGCCGGCGCGCCGTCGTCTCATCGATCTGCTTGACCCTGTCGATCTGCGGCTCGTCGCCTGTGGTCATGTGCACCAGCGGCGCGACTACATATGGCGCGGCGTCAGGCACATCTGGGCGCCCTCAAGTAGTTTCATCATTGGTCCGGAGGACAGGCAGGAGACGATCGGCGTCAAGGAAGTCGGGCTTGTGGAATACAGTTTCCAGCCCGACGGCTTTGAAGTTCGCCACCGCCGCGCGCCGGGCCAGACCGACATCGATCTGTTCACCGTCATCAATGCGGACGGCACGGTGCGCCCGCAGTGATGACAGCCTGAAGGCGTATTCGCCTTACGCTTTGTCGGCGCCGACGCGCACCAGCTGCTTGCCGAAATTCGCGCCCTTCAGCAGCCCCATGAAGGCTGTCGGCGCATTGTCGAGACCTTCGGTGACGTGCTCCTTGTACTTCACCTTGCCCTCGCGCACCCATTGCGACATGTCGCGCAGGAAGTCGCCATGCATCGATGCGAAGTCGCGCACGATGAAGCCGCGGAAGTTGAGGCGCTTGGTGAGCACGTTGCGCATCATCGCGCCGGCCCATTTCGGCGCCTCCGACGTCGTATCGTTGTATTGTGCGATCAATCCGCAAACCGGAATGCGCGCGAAGAAGTTCAGCAGCGGAAACACCGCCTCGAACACAGCGCCGCCGACATTTTCGAAATACACGTCGATGCCGCCCGGGCATGCAGCCTTCAGCTTCGCCGGAAAATCCGGATCGCGATGATCGAGGCATTCGTCGAAGCCGAGCTCCTCCTTCACATAACGGCACTTGTCAGCACCGCCCGCGATACCGATGGCACGTGCGCCCTTGATCTTCGCAATCTGGCCGACCGCAGAGCCGACCGCGCCGGAGGCTGCGGCAACGACCACTGTCTCGCCGGCCTGCGGATTTCCAATGGCAAGCAGGCCCGTATAGGCGGTCATGCCCGGCATGCCGAGAATGCCGACGGCCGTCGAGATCGGTGCCAGCTTCGGATCGAGTTTGCGCAGGCCTTTGCCGTCGGAGATCGCATGGGTCTGCCAGCCGGCATGGGCGAGCACGATATCGCCCTTGGCAAAACCCGGATTGTTCGAGGCGATCACCTCGCACACGGTGCCGCCTTCCATCACGCCATCCACTGGCACCGGCGCGGCATAGGACGGGCCGTCATTCATGCGGCCGCGCATATAGGGATCGAGCGACAGCCAGATCGTGCGCAGCAGCACTTCGCCCTCACCCGGCGTCGGCACCGCATAATCCTCGATACGGAAATTCGATGGGCCGGGCTCACCGTGTGGGCGCGATGCGAGAACGACGCGTTTGGCTGCTGACATGGGACTTCTCCGTTTCTCTTTCTTGATCGCAAAAAAATGCGGCGCGCGATGATCGCGCGCCGCATTCAAAACGTAAACCGGCAAATATCAGGCAGTGATCTTCGCCAGCACCTTGTCGAATGCTGCAGCTGCGCTGTCGAGATCCTTGAAGGACAGACCGCCGTCGGCCGACTGCTTCTGCGCCGCCGTTGCCGTCGGACGGATTTCAGCCACGGGCTTGCCGCCGTCGAGCATCGTCAGCGGTGCGATCACCTGAAATTCATGCGCCTCGATCGGCTGATCCTTCAGCAGGAACACGCTGAGCGACGCGATATCCGTGCCGCGGCGATAGGAGATGTAGCGATCCACTGCAACCGAGCCGTCGCGCTGCATGCCGCCGAGCTTGGCATGGCCATCGGAGCCGAGCAGCTTGTGCGCCTTGAAGCCCTTCACGCCTTCGGACTTCGCCTTGGCGGTCGCTTCGGAGAGATCGTATTTCTCGGCCATCGCCTTGCCGACGGTTGCGAGCTCCGCCGACATGTCATGCTCGAACTGCTTGGCCTCGCTGCGCGGCTGGCCGATCCTGCGCGGCTTGTCGGCGTTACGCTTGGCGAGCTCGGTGGTGCAAAGCTCGACCAGCGCCGTGACCTCGCGGCGTGTGGCGTTCTCACGCAGGTTTTTCAGTTGCGCGGTGTCGAGAGCCGCAATGCGTTCGTCCGTCCATTCAATGGCCATAGTATCCAACGTTCTTTTCTGCGGGTGTTACTTCGACGCGTGACGAGGTCATTGTCGAAAATGAGCATCACAACGCGACACGGAGCCAACCTCCGCGGCCGGGTTCGTCCGGCCCTGGAAATCCATATCGGGACATCCATAGCCGACAGCGCACGTGACGCGCGAACAATAGCGCGTTTTCGCCGATCTGTGGGGCTCAATTTAGGCAGCGATGCCTATGCGGCACCGCAATAGTGCCCGGTATAGTTAAGCTCCGCCCGGATAGTTCGGGCTTTCGCGGGTAATCGTCACGTCATGCACGTGACTTTCACGCAGTCCGGCACTGGTGATGCGGACGAATTCCGCCTTGTCGTGGAATTCGGTCAGCGTCTTGGCACCGACATAGCCCATGGCGGCGCGCAGGCCACCGGCGAGCTGATGCATCACATTGGCCACCGGGCCCTTATAGGGCACCTGGCCCTCGATGCCTTCCGGCACCAGCTTGAGCGTGTCCTTGATGTCCTGCTGGAAGTAGCGATCCGCCGAGCCGCGGGCCATGGCGCCAACCGAACCCATGCCGCGATAGGCCTTGTAGGAACGGCCCTGCCACAGGAACACTTCGCCGGGGGTCTCGTCGGTGCCCGCAAGCAGCGAGCCGACCATGGCGATGTCAGCGCCGGCAGCGAGCGCCTTGGCGAGATCGCCCGAGAATTTGATGCCGCCGTCGGCAATGATCGGAATGTTGTGCTTCTTCGCGGCTTCCACCGCATCCATGATCGCAGTGAGCTGCGGCACGCCGACGCCGGCGACGATGCGTGTGGTGCAGATCGAGCCCGGGCCGATGCCGACCTTGATCGCATCCGCACCTGCATCGATCAGCGCCTGCGCGCCTTCGGTGGTGGCGATGTTGCCGGCGATCACCTGCACGGAGTTCGAAATCTTCTTGATGCGCGTCACGGCTTCCAGCACGCGCATGGAATGACCATGCGCGGTGTCGACAACAACGACATCGACGCCCGCATCGATCAGACGTTCGGTGCGCTCGAAACCACCCTCGCCCACAGTGGTTGCGGCAGCTACACGCAGACGGCCCTGCGCGTCCTTGCTGGCAAGGGGATGCGCGACGGCCTTGTCCATGTCCTTCACGGTGATCAGGCCGACGCAGCGATACTGATCGTCGACGACCAGCAGCTTCTCGATGCGATGCTTGTGCAGCATGCGCTTGGCTTCATCCTGGCTGACGCCTTCGCGCACGGTCACGAGATTCTCGTGCGTCATCAGTTCGGAAATTTTCTGGTTCGGATTGCTGGCGAAGCGCACGTCGCGATTGGTGAGAATGCCGACCAGCTTGCCGGGGACGTCCTTGCTCGCACCGGTGACGACGGGAATGCCGGAGAAGCCGTGCTCACTCATCAGCGCCAGCGCTTCGGCCAGCTTGGCATCGGGGCCGATGGTGAGCGGATTTACCACCATGCCGGATTCGTACTTCTTGACCTGCCGGACCTGCGCGGCCTGGCCCTCCGGATCGAAGTTGCGGTGGATCACGCCGAGACCGCCGGCCTGCGCCATGGCGATCGCCATGCGGGCCTCGGTGACGGTATCCATCGCCGATGCGATGATCGGAATATTGAGCGGAATGGCACGGGTGGCGTGGGAGCGGATATCGGCGTCGGAAGGCAGGATGTCCGACAGGCCGGGCTTCAGCAGAACGTCATCGAACGTGTACGCTTCGCGGATCTTCTGAACGACTGCCATTGCCAACTCCATGCGGCGACCTCGGGATCGCGGTAGAAACCTCTGGATGCACCAATTCGACGGCGGCGCAGGACACCGTCGTCGAATCTGAACCCATAAGTAGGATTGGCGGTGGTCGATAGCATGCTGCTGCGCGAAATCAAAGCGTTTGGCTGCCATGCACAGGGATTTTAAGCGTTTTCGGCCTTCAGCCGGGCGGGTGCAGTCACGGATGATTTAGGAGGTATTCGGCCTCTCGCAATAGCCCACGCCCCGGCAGGATGTTAAAGCGCCCGCAGCTTGGGCACTCGTAAGAATCATCAATAATTTCATGAATAAAGAACGCCTGATCCCGCTCATCGTCGCCTCCGCTTTGTTCATGGAAAACATGGACTCCACGGTGATCGCGACCTCACTGCCGGCCATCGCCGCCGATATCGGTACCAGCCCGCTGACGTTAAAGCTGGCGATCACCTCCTACCTGCTCTCGCTCGCGGTGTTCATTCCGGCCTCCGGCTGGACCGCCGACCGGTTCGGCGCACGCGCCGTGTTCTCCATCGCCATCGGCGTGTTCATGATCGGCTCGATCGGCTGCGCGCTGTCACAATCGGTCACCCATTTCGTCATCGCCCGTATCATCCAGGGCCTCGGCGGCGCCATGATGACGCCGGTGGGACGCCTCGTGCTGCTGCGCTCCATCGACAAGAGCTCGCTCGTCAGTGCCATGGCCTGGATGACGGTGCCAGCGCTGATCGGCCCGGTGATCGGACCGCCGCTGGGCGGTTTCATCACCACCTACTTCTCGTGGCACTGGATCTTCCTGATCAATATCCCGATCGGCTGCCTCGGCATCTATCTGGCGTTGCGCTTCATCGATCCGATCCGCTCGGAGGATCCGGAGCGCTTCGATCTGCTGGGTCTGGTGCTGGCCGGCGTCGGCCTCGCCGGCATCGCCTTCGGCCTATCGGTCGCGGGCCTCAATCTGCTGCCATGGCCGATCGTCGCCGCACTGGTCGGCATCGGCACGGTGTCGATGACCCTCTACGTGATCCATGCCCGGCGCACCGCGTCCCCGGTGCTGGACTTCTCGCTGATGCGGCTGGTGACCTTGCGCGCCGCCATCATCGGCGGCTTCCTGTTCCGGCTTGGCATCGGCGCATTGCCGTTCCTGCTGCCGCTGTTGATGCAGGTCGGCTTCGGCCTGTCGCCGTTCCAGTCGGGCATGGTGACCTTCGGCTCGGCGGTGGGCGCCATGGGCATGAAGACATTGGCGGCGCGCATCATCCGCGCCTTCGGCTTCCGCAATGTGATGACCGTCAACGCCGTGGTGAGTTCGGTATTCCTTGCCGCCTGTGCGCTGTTCACGGTGACCACGCCGCTGATGCTGATCCTGATTATCCTGGTGGTCGGCGGCTTCTTCCGCTCGCTCGAATTCACCGCGATCAACACGGTTGCCTATGCCGAAGTGGAGACAGCACAGATGAGCCGCGCTACCACGCTGGTCAGCGTCAACCAGCAGCTGTCGATCTCCGCCGGCGTCGCGATCGGTGCATTCTCTGTGGAATCCACCATGCTGATGCGCGGCATGACCGAATTGTCGGCCGCCGATTTTGCACCGGCCTTCCTCGTGGTGTCCGTGATCTCGGCAGCCTCGGCCTGGTTCTTCTGGCAGATGCCGGACGACGCCGGCCACGAAATCTCCGGCCGCAAGGTGATCGATATCGCCAGCCGCAAGGGCGAGGCAAAAGCCGCCGTCAAGGCGGCCAGCGAAGGCACCGCAGATGCAAGGGATCAGAAGCTGGGGTGAGTTGTGACGCGCTCGCAATGGGCCATCGGCATCGCGACGATCGTCCTCACGATCATCGCCGGCGTCATGTCGTTCGAATATGTGAACAGGCGATTTCCGCCCGCGCCCGCGCCCGTTGAGCAGGTGACCGCGCAGGACGCCAAAGCGCAGACCGATCCGGCTGCCGCTAAAACACCGCCGGCCTGCGTCGAGCGTGATGGATCCTGGCGAAACTGGTCATGGCCGAACGTGCCGATGCTGTCGCCGAAGTGCGAGAGCGGGAAGTAAATCATCCGACCGTAAGATGACGAGAGCCGACAGATCGCTCAAAGCGCGCCCTGTCACAAACTCCCCCTCCCATCACCTTAAGCTGTCATTTGCAATTAATGACCAATCGGTCCATATATCACCAATGGAACATCATTCCCCTGTGCGGTTGCCGCGCGGCCGCCCCCGAGGTTTCGACACGGAAGCTGCTATCGAGCGCGCCATGAACGTGTTCTGGTCGCGCGGCTATCATGCCACGGCGCTTCCGGACCTTCTTCAAGCGACGAACCTCTCGCGTGGCAGTCTCTACGCCGCCTTCGGTGACAAGCGCGGACTCTTCCTGCGTGCGCTCGATCGCTACATTGCCGACGCCCTGCTACGAATCGACATCGAACTCGACCCGCGTGGCGCGCCAGTCGCTGGCCTACGGGCCTACCTTGCTGGTTACGTCGATCGGACGAGTGGCGCCAATGGTCGCCGCGGATGCCTGCTGGTCGCGACAGCCATGGAGTTGGGTGGCCGCGACCCGGAAGTCGATCGCCGCATCGGCGGCTTTTTCAAAGCTATGGAGACCAAAGTAGCCAATGCGCTGTCGCGCGCGAAGGCCGCAGGCGAGTTGGCTCATGGTGTCGAGCCCGCAAGCGCGGCGCGACTGCTGGTCTGCTTCGTCGAGGGGCTGCGTGTCGTAGGTAAAACACGTCCGACACGAAGCACATCGCAAGCCACCGTTGACGCTCTTCTCGAACGCTTCATCAGGTAACGCGTCAAGGCGTGGCTGGTTGAGCGCACCTATATCTGGACCGAACAGTCTTGAATGGAAAGTGTCATGTCGCTCATCCAGATTGTCTGCGCGGTGATGGTACCCTTGCTTTGGGGTTATCAGTTCGTGGTCATCAAGGTGGGCATTGTGGAATTTCCGCCGCTTTTCTTCCTTGGCCTGCGCTTTCTGGCTATGGCATTGCTGCTCGTTCCGTTCGTCAAAAAGCCTGCACGTCAGGAACTCAGCCCTGTCGCCGCGATCTCGGTCTTTCTTGGTGGGCTGAACTTCGGCCTCTTCTATGTCGGCCTCGCGCTCGGCTCCGGAAGTGTTTCGGCCGTCGCATATCAACTCGCCACGCCCTTCACCATCCTCTTGGCTTGGCCGCTGCTCGCGGAGAGACCGTCTCTCATAACGTCTAGTGGGGTGTTGCTGGCATTTCTCGGCGTGGTCGTGCTTGCAGTGGGGCCTGGTCTGTCTGCAAACGCTATTCCGATTCTGCTGGTGGTCGGGGCAGCACTCGCCTTCGCGGTCGCCAACGTCTTAACGAAGCGGCACGGACCCTTTGACCCCTTGATGTTGACGGGGTGGTCCTCTCTTTTCACGGTGCCACAGGTGATGCTGATGTCGTTTGTCCTTGAAGATGGACAATTGACGTCCCTCGTCACGGCGGATGAACGTGGTTGGCTCGCGCTCGCCTACACCGTTTTCATCGGAGGAATTGTTGGATTTAGCCTTTGGTTCTGGCTCATCGCTCGCTGCACCATGGGCCGCGTGGCGCCATTCGGTTTGCTTCTTCCGGTCTTTGCCCTGATTTCAAGCGTGCTGTTCCTTGACGAGCATATCACTCCAACATTGATTGTCGGGGCGCTGCTCGCCATCTCCGGTGTTGCCATCACACAAGTGAGATCGAGCGCTCCACCAAATCGAACTTAGAGTCGCGTATGCGCTCACGACCTAGTTGTCGTGCTCACCGAGCCGGTGATCACCTGCCACGCCGCGAAAACCCATGGCCAGCACATAGCGCTCCGACGAGTCCTTGCGGCTCGCGGCCGGCTTCACATGCTTCACCGTCGCGAAGTCGCGCTTCAGCTGGGTCATCAGCGTGGCGTCGGCGCCGCTCTGGAACACCTTGGCGACGAAGGTGCCGCCGGGCTTGAGCACGTCGGCGGCGAAGGCTGCCGCGTCCTCGACGAGACCGACGATGCGCAGCTGATCTGTCTTGCGGTGACCGGTGGTGTTGGCCGCCATGTCGGACATCACCACATCGGCGAGCCCGCCCATCATCGCCTTCAATCTGTCGGGCGCATCATTGTCGAGAAAGTCCATCTGGGCGAAAGTCACGCCGACGATCTCCGGCATTTCCAGGAGATCGATGGCCACCACTTGCCCCTTGCCCTCGGCCGAGCCGACGCGCCGCGCCGCGATCTGGCTCCAGCCGCCAGGCGCAGCGCCGAGATCGACCACGGACAGGCCGGGCTTCAAGAAGCGGTACTTGTCGTCGATTTCGATGATCTTGTAGGCCGCGCGCGAGCGCAGGCCATCCTTCTTGGCCTGTTGCACATAGGGGTCATTGAGCTGGCGGTCGAGCCAGAGCTTCGACGACAGTTTCATTCTGCCGGCGCTCTTGACCTGGATCCGCAGGCGTCCGGTGGTGTCTTTGGCCATGGTCTCGTGCTTGCTTTCAGCTATTCGCGTTTCCCTTAGCACGGCATGGCGGGAAACCCGAATATTCGCTCTGAATCGGGGAAATCGGGCTCAGGAGGCGCGGATCGCGCCATCCTCGCGCATCATTTCCACCAGCATGCCCTCGCGCAGCCCCCGATCCGCCACACGCAGCCGCGGCAGCGGGAACGCATTGCGGATGGCGTCCAGAATGGCACAGCCACACAGCACCAGATCGGCACGGTCGGGGCCGATACACTGGTTGGCGGCGCGTTCCGCGTAGGTCATGTCGAGCAGCCTGGCGATGGTCTCGTCGAGCTCGGCATTGCTGAGCCAGATGCCGTCGATGCGGCGGCGATCGTAGCGCGCCAGCCCCTGATAGACGCCGGCCAGCGTGGTCACTGTGCCCGAGGTGCCGAGCATATGCATGCCGTCGAGATCGCCGGCATGTTCGGCGGCGAACGGCGCCACGTGTCTGGCGACCTCCGCAATCATCTGCGTGTAGCTGTCCCGGGTCACATGCTTGCCGCCGAATTTCTCGGCCAGCGTCACCACGCCGAGCGGGATCGACATCCACGCCTTGATCAGCGGTTTGCCGTTGGGATCATGGGGATCACGCTCGATGCGCACCAGTTCCGACGAGCCGCCGCCGATATCGAACAGGATGGCACCGCGGCCCTGCGGATCGATCAGCGGCGAGCAGCCAATCACAGCCAGCGCCGCTTCGGTCTCGCGATCGATGATCTCCAGCGTGATGCCGGTTTCGCGCGCCACCTGGTCGAGAAACGCGTCCGAATTCGAGGCCGCGCGGCAGGCCTCGGTTGCGATCAGCCGCAGCCGCTGTGCGTCCCGCGCGCGGATCTTGTCGCGGCAGATGCTGAGAGCCGAGATCGCGCGGGCAATCGCGGCGTCGCTGATCACGCCGGATGTCGAGACGCCCTCGCCCAGCCGGATGATCCGTGAAAACGAATCGACCACGCGAAAACTGTCGCCCGTAGGACAGGCGATCAGGAGACGGCAATTATTGGTTCCGAGATCGAGCGCGGCATAGGTGTTGGCGCATGCGGCTTCGCGCCCGCCGTCGGCCAATGCCGCAACCAATCCCTGCACACCCTCGCCCGGCCCATGGCCGCCGCGAAGCCGCGTGTCATCATCCATTCAATCTGTCTTTCCGCGACCGTTCCGGCCCGCGTGGAAACCTTCTTGGAAATATCTTTCACGGAAAGTTTAGCAGGGCACAGGATCAGCGCAACCTTGGCGCACCCCCATGCCCAATCGTCCGTTGTCGTACAGGTCACGCTGCCTTATCTCAGGGACTTACAGGGGCGCGCCCCCGCGCCAAATCCTGGAATCATCCACATTTGATGGATTCATCATGCAAGATTTTACCGGCTCGCCCGTCGATAACGCCATCGCCATGCAGAAATACGGGGTCGGCCAGCCTGTCCGCCGTAAGGAGGACGACACCCTCGTCCGCGGCAAAGGCAAATATACCGACGACATCAACCTGCCCGGCCAGCTCTATGCCTGGATCGTCCGCAGTCCCCATGCCCATGGCGTGATCCGCGGCATCGATTCCGAGGCTGCTAGGGCGATGCCGGGTGTCCGCGGCGTCTGGACCGGCCGGGATCTCGAAGCCGCCAATTACGGCCCCTTCACCTGCGGCCTGCCGCTCAAGAGCCAGGACGGCACCCCGCTGTTCCAGACCAACCGCCATGCATTGATGACCGACAAGGTGCGCTATGTCGGCGACCCCGTTGCCTTCGTGGTGGCTGAAACAGTCGCGCAGGCCCGCGATGCCGCCGAAGCCGTCGTCCTCGACATCGACGCCCTGCCCGCCGTCACCGATTGCGAGGCCGCAACGAAGCCCGGCGCGCCTGTTCTCTACGACCACATCCCGAACAATGTCGCGCTCGACTATCACTATGGCGACACCGCCGCCGTCGAGGCGGCATTCGCCTCTGCCGCCCATGTCACCAAGCTCGACATCGAGAACACCCGCGTCGCCGTGGTGTCCATGGAGCCGCGCTGCGCGCTGGCGACCTTTGAGAAATCCGGCGGCCGCTACGTGATCCAGGTGCCGACCCAGGGCGTCGCCGGCAATCGCAATACGCTGGCCAAGCAGCTCAACGTCGCGCCCGACAAGGTCCGCATCCTCACCGGCAATGTCGGCGGATCGTTCGGCATGAAGAACATCAGCTATCCCGAATATATCTGTCTGCTGCATGCCGCGAAGGAACTGGGCAAGCCCGTGAAGTGGCTCGACGAGCGCTCCTCCAGCTTCCTGTCCGACAGCCAGGGCCGCGCGCAGGATATCCATGCCGAACTCGCCCTCGACAAGGACGGCAAGTTTCTCGCGGTGCGCCTGAATGGCTACGGCAATCTCGGCGCCTATATCACCGGCGTGTCGCCAAGCCCGCTGTCGCTCAACACCGGCAAGAATCTCGCCAGCGTCTACAAGACGCCGCTGCTGTCGGTGGATATCAAATGCGTGCTCACCAACACCACGCTGATGGGCGCCTATCGCGGCGCCGGGCGCCCCGAAGCAAACTACTTCATGGAGCGGCTGATCGACCGCGCTGCCGATGAGATGGGCATCGATCGCTTCACGCTGCGCAAGCGCAACTTCATCAAGCCGTCGCAACTGCCCTTCGCGGCCGCCTCAGGCGTCACCTATGACAGCGGCGATTTCCAGGGCGTGTTCGACAAGGCGCTGGCAATTTCCGATCACGCCGGCTTCGCCAAGCGCAAGAAAGATAGCCGCAAGAACGGCAAGCTCCGCGGCATTGCCGTCGGCTCCTATCTCGAAGTCACCGCGCCGCCGTCAGGCGAACTCGGCAAACTGACCTTCGGCGATGACGGCACCGTGACGCTGACCACCGGCACGCTGGATTACGGCCAGGGTCACGCCACGCCCTTCGCACAGGTCTTGTCGGCACAGCTCGGCGTGCCGTTCGAGGCCATCCGGCTCGAGCAGAACGACAGCGACCTCGTGCGCATGGGTAATGGCACTGGCGGCTCGCGTTCGATTACCGCATCGGGCCAGGCCATCGTCGAGGCCTCGGATCTCGTCATTGCCAAGGGCAAGGCTGCCGCCGCACATCTGATGGAAGCATCCGAAGCTGATATCGAGTTCAAGGCCGGCCGCTTCACCATTGCCGGCACTGACCGCTCCATCGACATCATGGAACTGTCGCAGCGTGTGCGCGAGGGCAAGATGCCGGACGGCGTACCCTCCTCGCTCGATGTCGACCACACCTCATCGGACGTGCCCTCGACATTCCCGAACGGCTGTCATGTCGCCGAAGTCGAGATCGATCCCGACACCGGTGTGCTGACCATCGTCAATTACGCGGCGGTCAACGACTTCGGCACCATCGTCAATCCAATGATCGTCGCCGGCCAGTTGCATGGCGGCGTGGCCCAGGGCATCGGCCAGGCGCTGATGGAGAAAGTCAGCTATGACGCGTCGGGCCAGCCGATCACCGGCTCGTTCATGGACTACGCGATGCCCCGCGCCGGCGACATTCCGCTGATGCTGGTCGGCGATCATCCCTCGCCGGCGACGACCAACCCGCTGGGCACCAAGGGCTGCGGCGAAGCCGGTTGCGCGGGCTCGCTCTGCACCATCGTCAATGCGGTGGTCGATGCGCTCAGTGACTACGGCGTCACGCATATCGACATGCCGCTGACCTCCGAGCGCATCTGGCGCGCCATCCAGGACGGCAAGCAGAGCAAGGCGGCGTAAGCCCGACCAACTCAACAAAAAGCCCCGCGATCACATCGCGGGGCTTTTCTGTGTCATCTACGCTGACGCGCGGTGGCCGGCAGGCCCCCTAGCTCTTCGTCCCGTATTTCCGCGCGAAATCCCGCCCGGAGCGCGCGATGCAGATCGCGGCCTGACTCTGATACATCGAGCCCTCGTTCTTCTCTGCGATCTTATCGCATTTCGCACGCGCCTTTTCATAGGCGGCCTTGGTCGCGGGGAGCGCCTTGGGGAGAAAGCGCGGTTCACATTTCGACAGCACGATGCTGGAGAATGCATTATCACCGGACGAACCAAGCTGGCAGAGTTCGAGAATCCGGTATGCGCCTTCGCAGCTGAACTCGGTCTTCATCGCGGCGATGATCGCCTGGTGGAGACCGCCGGCTTTCGAGATCGCAGCCTCGGAGACCGGGCATTGCTCGGCGGCCGAGGCCGGTGCGCTGCAGGCCACAAACAGTCCGATGGCTACGAGACTATGACGAAAACGAACCCGACCATGGGGCAACGGCTGCATGTGGTCCTACCTGATCAAACGAACAACGAAAAATCCCGCGGCTTGCGCCGCGGGATTTTTGCATTCGTGCTCTCGGCCGTCTAGTGCGCCAGGATCGCCAGCAACAACAGCGCCACGATGTTGGTGATCTTGATCATCGGGTTCACCGCGGGGCCCGCCGTGTCCTTGTAGGGATCGCCGACGGTGTCGCCGGTCACCGCGGCCTTGTGGGCGTCGGAGCCCTTGCCGCCGAAATGACCGTCCTCGATATACTTCTTGGCATTGTCCCAGGCACCGCCGCCCGAGGTCATCGAGATCGCCACGAACAGACCCGTGACGATCACGCCGAGCAGCATGGCGCCGACCGCCGAGAATGCCGCCGACTTGCCGACTGCGCCACCACCGGCGATGGCGTAGATGATGAAGTAGACGACGATCGGTGACAGCACCGGGAGCAGCGACGGGATGATCATTTCCTTGATCGCTGCCTTGGTCAGCAGATCCACCGCGCGGCCGTAATCCGGCTTGTCGGTGCCCTGCATGATGCCCGGCTTCTCGCGGAACTGACGACGCACTTCCTCGACGATGGCGCTGGCTGCACGGCCCACCGCCGTCATGCCCATCGCACCGAACAGGTAGGGCAGCAGACCGCCGAACAGCAGGCCGACCACCACATACGGATTGGTCAGCGAGAAGTCCGGCAGCACATCCTTGAAGTACGGATACTTCGCGGCATTGGCGATGAAAAATTTGAGGTCTTCATTGTAAGCCGCGAACAGCACCAGTGCGCCGAGGCCAGCCGAGCCGATGGCATAGCCCTTGGTGACCGCCTTGGTGGTGTTGCCGACCGCGTCGAGCGCGTCGGTGGCCTTGCGGACTTCCTTCGGCAATCCGGCCATTTCGGCAATGCCGCCGGCATTGTCGGTGACTGGACCGAAGGCGTCGAGCGCTACGATCATGCCGGCCAGCGCCAGCATCGTCGTAGTGGCAATCGCGATACCGAACAGACCCGCGAGGCTGTAGGTGACGAGAATGCCGGCGATGATGACGATCGCCGGGCCCGCCGTCGACTCCATCGAGATCGCCAGACCCTGGATCACATTGGTGCCGTGACCGGTGACCGACGACTGCGCGATGGACTTCACCGGCCGATAGTCGGTGCCGGTGTAGTATTCGGTGATCACGATGATCAGCGCCGTGACGACGAGGCCGGCGACGCCGCATTCGAACAGCGCCAGACCCGTATACTTCACGCCGGCCAGCGGACCGAAACCGATCAGCCAGTAGATCACGGCGGCAACGCCAAACAGTGACAACACGCCGGTGGCGATCAGGCCCTTATACAGCGCGCCCATGATCGACTGGCTGGCACCGAGCTTGACGAAGAACGTGCCGGCAATCGAGGTCAGGATGCAGATGCCGCCAATGGCGAGCGGCAGCGTCATCATGTTGACCAGCAATGGCGAGCTCGCGAAGAAGATCGCCGCCAGAACCATGGTGGCGACCGCGGTCACCGCATAGGTCTCGAACAAGTCGGCGGCCATGCCGGCGCAGTCGCCGACATTGTCGCCCACATTGTCGGCGATCGTTGCAGGATTGCGCGGATCGTCTTCGGGAATCCCGGCTTCGACCTTGCCGACGAGATCGCCGCCGACGTCAGCGCCCTTGGTGAAGATGCCGCCGCCGAGACGCGCGAAGATCGAAATCAGCGACGCGCCGAAGCCGAGCGCCACCAGCGCATCGATGACAGTGCGGCTGTTGGCAGCGAGGCCGAGGGCGTGCGTGAGATAGGCGAAGTAGATGGTGACGCCGAGCAGTGCCAGACCCGCCACCAGCATGCCGGTGATGGCACCGGCCTTGAAGGCGAGTTCGAGGCCGCCGGCCAGCGAGATCGTCGCCGCCTGCGCGGTGCGGACATTGGCACGCACCGACACGTTCATGCCGATGAAGCCGGCTGCGCCCGACAGCACGGCGCCGATCAGGAAGCCGAAGGCAACGAGCATGCCGAGGAAGTAAGCCAGCAGCGCGAAGATCACGACGCCGACGATGCCGATGGTGAGATATTGTCGCTTCAGATAGGCCTGTGCGCCCTCTCGCACGGCCTCTGCAATTTCCTGCATCCGTGCGTTACCCGCATCGGCCTTCAACACAGAACTCGTCGCCCAGATCGCGTAAACGATCGACAGTGCCCCGCAGAGCACGATCACCCACAATGCTGTCATGGAATCTGCCTCAGTCCTTCCTGCCCGGCGCCTTGTTAGTTGGCGCATAAAAAGGAGGCCTGCCCAGCACGTGAGGACGGCCTCTCGTTTGATGAGCATGGCAAAATCGGTATCGGCGTGCAACGCTGCCAATGGGCTAATGCAGGATTTTTGGAGGGGCTCTTAACCTCTCCCCGTTCTGCACGGGGAGAGGTCGATCCGGCGTAGCGCAGCGAAGCCGGGTCGGGTGAGGGGCATGGCAGCGGCCCCTCCCCTGGTCGGCAGCTTCGGATCGTTCCGAACCAGCAACAGCATTACTTGGTCAAACTGCGTGCCCCGCCCCTCACCCGCGCGCAAGCTGCGCGCGACCTCTCCCCGCGCAAGATGCGGGGAGAGGTTAGACCCGCGCTTTTTGACGTGTAGAGCTAGTCAGAAGTGGCTGTAGGACAGGCGCTTCAACACGATGTCCCTGCCCGCCTGGTCGACGAAGCGCGGCGATGACGCACCTGCAACAATCGTCCCGATAACCGCGACCCGCACGCCCGCCTGGTGCGTGGCCTGCACGAAACCGGTCGTGCGATTCTCAGGAATGGTGCAGAGGACTTCGTAATCGTCGCCGCCGGCAACGACCGTTTCGAGACCGATCACACCGCGATCCAGCAGTGCTGCCACCGGATCCGACAGCGGAATAGCCGATGCATCGATGACGGCGGACACCCCCGAAACGGCACAGAGCTTGGCGAGATCACCGGCCAATCCGTCGGAGACATCCATCGACGCCGTCGCGAAATCGCGCACCGCCGATGCCAGCGCGTTGCGTGGCTGCGGCACGCGATAGCGTGCCACGAGCGCGTCACGCGCGTTGCTGTCACCGGCCAGCGCCGTCGCGACCGCGCCGCCTTTCAGCGCCGCAAGGCCAAGCGCGGCATCACCGATCGTGCCACTCACGACCACGCGGTCCCCCACCGCCGCGCCGTGACGCCGGACCATCTTGCCCACCGGAACGCGTCCGAAGGCGGTGACTGAGACCATCAGCGGTCCCGGCGTCGAGACCGTATCGCCGCCGAGCAATGCGCAGCCGAATGTTGCGATGTCTTCGCCGAGACCGCGCGCGAATTCCGCCAGCCACGCCTCATCATGTGTCCGCAGCGCCAGCGTCAGCACAAAGCCAGCCGGCACTGCGCCCTTGGCGGCGAGGTCTGACAGGTTCACCCGCAGCGCCTTGCGCGCGATGGTGTCCGGGGGATCGTCGGCGAGAAAGTGCACGCCTTCGACGATGGCGTCGGTGTTGACGACGATGTCCTCGCCGTCGGCCTTGAGCACCGCGGCGTCGTCGGTCAGCCCGAACGCACCGGGATCAGTCGCAAGCGGCTTGAAGTAGCGCGCGATCAGGGTGTCTTCGCCGGATGCGTTGGACCCGGCTGACATGGTCAGTGTCCTGCGCGCGAAAACTCTTCCGCGCGAAACTGCCGGGCGATCTGATCGAGCACCGCATTGACCATGCCGGTCTCGTCGCCTTCGACGAAGGCATGCGCGACGTCGACATATTCCGACACCACGACACGGCCGGGAATGTCCTTGCGGTGTTCCAGCTCATAGGCGCCGGCGCGCATCACCGCGCGCAGGATCGCCTCGATCCGCTGCAGCGGCCAGCCTCTGGAGAGCGCGTCGTCGATCAGCGGATCGAGCTTGTTCTGGTCGCGCACCACGCCGGACACGATGTCGCGGAAGAACGCCTCCTCGGCGGGGAGATACTGGTCACCCTCGATCTCGCTGCCGAGCCAGAAGCTCTCAAACTCGGCGAAGACGTCGTTGATGCCCGCGCCGCCGACATCCATCTGATATAGCGCCTGCACGGCGGCGAGACGCGCGGCGCCGCGCCGGTTAGCCTTGCGATCACCCTTGGGGACCGGCTTCTTGAGGTCGGCTTTCTTGTCGGACGATTTCTTGTCAGCCGTTTTCTTCTCAGACATCGGCTCAAGCCTTCGCCAGACGGCGCTTGATGCGCAGCACGGACAGTGCCGCACGGGCCGCATCGCCGCCCTTGTTCAACTCGCCGGCGCGCGCGCGCGCCCAGGCCTGCTCGTCGGTATCCACCGTGATGATCCCGTTGCCGAGGGGCAGCCGCAGATCGACGGACAGAGCCATCAGCCCGCGCGACGACTCCATCGAGACGATCTCAAAATGGAACGTCTCGCCACGTACCACACAGCCGAGCGCGATTGCCGCTTCATAAGGCTTGCCGCTTTTCGCGGCAGCATCGACCGCAATCGC
Organism: Tardiphaga robiniae; assembly: GCF_013359755.1. Classification (GTDB taxonomy): domain Bacteria; phylum Pseudomonadota; class Alphaproteobacteria; order Rhizobiales; family Xanthobacteraceae; genus Tardiphaga; species Tardiphaga robiniae. Next base: position 207,116 of record NZ_JABMCJ010000071.1, read on the forward strand.
GATGGTCGAAGGAATTTCCAGCGCACCGGGCACCGTCAACACGTCATGGGTGACGCCGGCTGCCTTCAGCTCAACGATCGCGCCTTCCAGCAGTGCATCCTGAATGTCGTCATAGAACCGCGCCTCGACGATCAGGACGCGCGCGCCCGTGATGTCGGTCTGGTCCTGCAAATGAGCGCGTCGCGCGTCTGCCATATCTCAACCTGTTAAAAACGTTGAACATCTCCAAGAATGAAGATTGTCAACAACGCGTGTTTGTAGTCGTCGCGGGCAGTGAAGCCAAGGGCAATACTTGGCAATTTAGCGCCGTCACGCCCGGCGCATGCCGGGTATCCACGTCTTGGCCGAGCACGAAGACGTGGATGGCCGGGACAAGCCCGGCCATGACGGCCGAGAGGTCGGAGCCTTAAACCGGCATTTCCGTCAGCCGCGCCGCATAGCGGGCCATCAGGTCGACCTCGATATTGACCTCGCTGCCTTCATTCCACGCCTTGCCCAGCGTGGTGACGCTCAGCGTGTGCGGAATGATCAACACGGCGAACTGCACGTCATCGACGGTATTCACCGTCAGCGACACGCCATCCAGCGTGATGGAGCCCTTGGTGGCGATGAACCGCGCCAGTTCACGCGCGGTGCGGAAGGTAATCCGCGCCATGTCCGGCAGGTTCTCGCGCGATACGATGGTGGCGATGCCGTCAGCATGGCCGGCGACGATATGGCCGCCAAGCTCGTCGCCGATCTTCAGCGCGCGTTCGAGATTGAGGCGGGTGCCCAGCTTCCAGTGCTTCGCCGTGGTCATGCCCAGCGTCTCGGCGGCAGCGTCAACGTCGAACCAGGTTTTGCCGTTGGCCACGCCGGAGCCGACCACTGTGAGGCAGACGCCATTGCAGGCAATCGAGGCGCCATCGGCGATGGTGGTCTGATCGTAATCGCAGAGAATGCGCAGCCGGTGCAGCTGGCCCTGTGCGATTTGCTGCAGGCTCTCGATCTCGCCGATGTCAGTGACAATGCCGGTGAACATTAGCTTCTTTCGTAGATGGTCAGAGTATCTTTCTCGATCGTCTCGCTAGCACGCTGCACGAAGCCCGGCGACCCGGTGATCGCCGATAGCGGCAATGCATCCAGCGCGGCGATGCCACCCTCGCCGATCTCCTTCGGCCCGCGAAACAGCCAGACCTCGTCGACCAGTCCCGCCGTCACGAAAGACGCCGCGACTCTCGATCCGCCTTCCACCAGCAGCTTCGTAATGCCCTTCTCCGACAAGCTATGCAGCACGGCGAGCAAATCTAGCCCCGGCGGCGGCGCGGTCGTGGTCGGCACGCGCAGCACCTGCGTGCCGGCCGCGCCCAGCGCCATCGCGGCGGGCGCTTCCGACAGGCTGGAGGTCATCACCCACAGCGGCGTCGTACGCGCCGAATGCACCAATCTGCTGTTACCGGAAATGCGCAGCGCACGGTCGAGCACCACGCGCACCGGCGAGCGCTTCATCATGCCCGGCAAGCGACAGGTCAGTTCAGGATCGTCAGCGATGACGGTGCCCATGCCGACCAGCACGGCGTCGCATTGCGCCCGCAAGAGATGCACGCGCGATCGCACCATCTCGCCGGTGACGGCGACAGGCTTGTGACCGGCTGCCGCGATTTTGTCGTCCGGCGACACCGCGAGCTTCAGCACGACGTGCGGGCGCTTGTCGCGCACGCGGCGGAAATGTCCGGCGTGATCGCGTGCGGCCTGTTCGGCGCAGAGCCCGACATCGACCCTGATGCCCGCCGCCCGCAGCCGTGCATGGCCCTGCCCCGCCACGTCCGGGTTGGGATCTTCAATCGCCGCGACGACGCGCGCGATGCCCGCAGCGACGATCGCATCCGCGCAAGGCGGCGACTTGCCGAAATGCGAGCATGGCTCCAGCGTCACATAGAGCGTGGCACCGCGTGCGGCCTCGCCGGCCTGCGCAAGTGCGACAGGCTCGGCATGGGGACGGCCGCCGGGCTGCGTCCAGCCGCGGCCAATAATAACACCATCCTTCACGATGACCGCGCCGACCGCGGGATTGGGCCATGTCCGGCCCTGCCCGCGCCGGCCAAGCGTCAGCGCCAGCTGCATGAAGCGCAGGTCGGTTGCTTTCGCCTCTTGGGATTTTTGCGCGTATTGATCTTCCAGGATACGGAAGATCATTTTCGGACGACCACCGGCCGGCCGTCGTCGTCGGCATGCAATTCGCCGAGCACCGCCTCGAAGTCCTTGGCCTCGCGAAAATTGCGATAGACCGAGGCGAAGCGCACATAGGCGACGTCATCGAGCCCGCGCAGATGCTCCATCACGATCTCGCCGATGGTCTCCGACGAAATCTCCGCCTCGCCGCCGCTTTCCAGCTCGCGCACGATGGCCGACACCATGGTCTCGACGCGCTCCGGATCGACCGGGCGCTTGCGCAGGCTGATCGACAGCGAGCGGACCAGCTTGTCGCGGTCGAACGGCACGCGGCGGCCATTGCGCTTGATCACCGTGAGTTCGCGCAGTTGCACGCGCTCGAAGGTGGTGAAGCGGAAGTTGCAGGTGACGCAGACGCGCCGCCTGCGGATCACGGCGGAATCTTCCGCGGGACGCGAGTCCTTCACCTGCGTATCGAGGCTATTGCAGTTCGGACAGCGCATTCCAGAGAACCTTCCAGACACTCGTTCCTGCGCGACCTTCTGACCGCGCAGGTCTCCGCCTCGTAGCAGGCCTTACTGATAGATCGGGAAACGATCCGTCAGCGCCTTGACCTTCTCCTTCACGGCCGCTTCGACCAGCGGCGCACTGCCGTCGCCGGACTGCGCCACCGCGCTCAGCACTTCGGCAATCATCTCGCCGGTTGCCTTGAATTCGGCAATGCCGAAACCGCGCGTGGTGGCGGCGGGCGTGCCGAGACGGATGCCCGAGGTGATCCACGGCTTTTCCGGATCGAACGGCACGCCGTTCTTGTTGCAGGTGATGCCGGCGCGGACCAGTGCCTTCTCCGAGACGTTGCCCTTCAGGCCCTTCGGCCTGAGGTCGACGAGCATCAGGTGGTTATCGGTGCCGCCCGAGACAATGTCGTAGCCCTGCGCACGAAGCGTTTCGGCCAGCGCCTTGGCATTCTCGACAACGTTCTTGGCATAGACCTTGAAGTCCGGCTGCAGCGCTTCCTTGAAGGCCACGGCTTTCGCCGCGATGACATGCATCAGCGGGCCGCCCTGCAGACCCGGGAAGATCGCCGAGTTCAGCTTCTTGTGCAGCGCCTCATCATTGGTGAGGATCAAACCGCCGCGCGGACCGCGCAGCGACTTGTGCGTGGTCGTCGTGGTGACATGGGCATGCGGCACCGGCGAGGCATGGACGCCACCGGCGACGAGGCCGGCAAAGTGGGCCATGTCGACGAGCAGATACGCGCCGACGCTGTCGGCGATCTCGCGGAAGCGCTTGAAGTCCCACGACCGCGAATAGGCCGAGCCGCCGGCGATGATCAGCTTCGGCTTCACCTCCTCGGCCTGCTTGGCGATCGCATCCATATCGAGGATCTGGTCGTCCTTGCGCACGGTGTAGTGCACCGGCTTGAACCACTTGCCGGACATGTTGACGGGCGAGCCGTGGGTGAGATGGCCGCCGGCCGCGAGGTCGAGACCCATGAAGGTATCGCCCGGCTGCAGCAGCGCCAGGAACACCGCCTGGTTCATCTGGCTGCCGGAATTCGGCTGCACATTGGCGAACTGGGCGCCAAACAGCTTCTTGGCGCGTTCGATGGCGAGGTTCTCGGCGATATCGACGAATTCGCAGCCGCCATAATAGCGCGCGCCCGGATAGCCCTCGGCATATTTATTGGTCATCACCGAGCCCTGCGCTTCCATCACCGCCTTGCTGACGATGTTTTCCGACGCGATCAGCTCGATCTCGTGACGCTGGCGACCGAGTTCACCCTTGATCGCCTCGGCAATCTCGGGATCGGCCTGAGCAAGCGTGGCGGAGAAGAACGAGTCGGGCGCGGAGCCGGTTTTGGCCGAAGTGGTCATAGGGCAATATCTCCACCGCCGCGGCCTTCTTTCGGCGTGCGGACGGTCACGAGTGGCGATCAGGAAACGGTGCCCCGAATACCATATCTGGCTGGCGGGGCCAAGGTTTTGCGCCTCAGGGCGCGATATTTAGGCAGCGGGGTAAATGCGGCGATTGCACATGCCGATCGGTACTCTCACTGTCATTCCGGGGCGAGATCTCAGCGAAGCTGAGAGCTCGAGCCCGGAATCCCGACATGTTCAGCGCAAAACAGCTCGGGATTCCGGGCTCGGGTTCGCCGCCTTCGGCGCCGCTCCCGCCCCGGAATGACGAGTGTGGAGCCAGCGCGTCCAAGACCCCAATCGCCCTATTTCGCCAGCCGGTATACCCCGCCCTTCTCGATACTGCGCTGGAACGCCGGGCGGGCATGCATCCGGCCGATCCAGGCGGCCAGATCGGGATAGGCCTTGAGCCGGTCGAAGCTGCCGGCAACCTCGGCCACGAAACTCATCTGGATATCCGCGCCGGTCAGGCTGTCGCCAACGAAGAACGCGCGGCCCTGCAGCGCGCGGTCGGCATGACCGAGATGCCGGGCTATCTCGCTGTCGACCCGCGGCTGCAGCGGCGCGCCGGCCTCCTTCAGGCGGGACACGTAGAGATTGAGCATCAGCGGCAACATCGCCGAGCCCTCGGCATAATGCAGCCATTCGAGATAGGCCTCGTACTCAGCGCTGCCTTCCATGGGCCGCATTGCGCCCTTGCCGTAGCGGCGGATGACGTAGTCGACGACGGCTGCGGATTCCGCGATGGTCACATCGCCGTCGACGATGACCGGCGACTTGCCGAGCGGATGCACAGCCTCCAATTCCGGCGGCGCCAGCCGCGTCTGCGCATCGCGCTGATAGGTTGTCAGATCATAGGGTGCGCCGAGTTCTTCCAGCAGCCAGATGATCCGCTGCGAGCGGGAGTCGTTGAGATGATGAAGCGTGAGCATGGGCGTGTCCTTGTGTTGTCCCTGGCCCGATCTGTAGACCGTCGGCGTGAGAGAAGTCTTCGAGGATTATCGCGCGGAAACAGCGAACAAGAAAATCTTCGCGAGCTTTTCCATGCTAATTTGCCGGTAAGGCGACTGTCTGTCGTTGTGGAGAGGTTCGGCTCTCCTTCCCCTCTGCACCAAGCCAAGCCGCCAACCTGAGGCCTATCGCAGGAGGTTGAGATGGACGATGTACGGGCCGCCCTGGAGCGTCATTGGACTGCATCGGATGCGAACGATTTCGATATCGAACATGACATCTACCATGAGGATGCGATGCTTTATTATCCCCAATCGGGAGAACGCATCCGCGGTCGGCACAACATTCAGATGAGCCGACTTGTCCAGCCAAATGAGAAACGTTTTACGGTTCGGCGGATTATCGGCAATGGCGAATTATGGGTCACCGAATTCATCCTGACCTATGACGGTATACCATCCTACGCGGTGAGCATCATGGAGTTCCGCGAAGGACGGGTGGCCAACGAAACGCAGTATTTCGCCGATCGGTTTGAACCTGCAGTCTCGCGCGCGCATCTTGTCGAGCGATAGTTCGAGTAGCAGAACCGCGACGACAGTGCTTCGATGAGCACATATGCGATGAGCGCATCGCGTCCCGCTCGTCATTCCGGCGCGCGACTAGCGCTTGCCGGACGCCACACTTGTCATTCCCCGGCAAACCAATTGGTTCGCCGGGGAATGACAGTGTGGGGCGGCAAGACAGCACCCAAACATTTTTTCCTATTCCTCATTGACTGCATCCCTAACTTGATTATATTCCCCTCCGTCCTGCCCCACCGAGAGGGGCGATCGCGATCGTCACGTTCGCGGGGTGGGATGCGGTGGACGCCGGAGATGCGGCGTCGCGCGGTTCATGGGGGAACGTCTGTCTTCGGGCAGGACGGATCTGCGCCAGCACTGCCACTGGCAAGGAGACGGCCGACCTTCGGATGGACAAACCCCTGGACAGTGTGACGGACGACC
>NZ_JABMCJ010000072.1 GCF_013359755.1 Tardiphaga robiniae
CGCCACCGCGGCGATTTCTGTCCCCGGGACCGTTCTTCCGGGCAAAGGCGCAGAGCTCCGCACTCCGCTGATCCCGACGGTTTCCCGCCGTTCACCAATGCCACGTCCAGCCAGCATGAGTGGCAGACCCCCGTAGTGGGGTCGGACGGTGACCCAAGGCCTCCCGAGTGCGCGGGGTACGTCACCCCACACCCGCAGGCGCCGCAATCCAGATCCCACCTCAAGACGCCTCATGAAGCGCCCCTCGCGAACCGGATGAGCGGAGGATAATCCTTATAGGCATATTGTCAAGAGATGCAGGAAAAATGTTTGGGCGCTGCTATCCCTCGTTTGTCATTCCGGGGCGCGCCCTTGCGCGAACCCGGAATCCATAACCACGATCGAACTTATGGATTCCGGGCCTGCACCCCACCGGCTTCGCCGGCGTGACGCATCCCGGAATGACAAATGAGAGGTTAGTGCCGCCCTACGTGCCCTACAGCCACTTCTTCCACTTGAAGAACATATAAGGCAGCACCGCGGCGAACAGCATCATGATCAGCGCCATGGGGTAACCGACATCCCATTGCAGTTCCGGCATCGCCTTGAAATTCATGCCATAGACCGAGGCGATCAATGTCGGCGGCATCAGCACGACGGCCATGACCGAGAACAGCTTGATGATGTTGTTCTGTTCGAGATTGACGACACCGAGCATCGCATCGAGCGTGAAGGTGATCTTGTTCGACAGATAGGAGGCGTGATCGGTCAGGGACACCACGTCGCGCTGCATGGTCTTGAGCTGCGCGCGCATGTCCTTCGACCACTTCACGCCTTCCGCCTCGGCGGTGATGAAGGTGACGACGCGGCCGATCGAGACGAGGCTTTCACGTACTTTCGAGGTCAGGTCGCCCTTGCGACCGATGGTGATCAGAATTTCGGAATAACGCTTGGCATGGCCGGTCCGCAGCGACTCATCCGGCTCGAAGATGTCGTGGCTGACCTGATCGACGTCGGCGCCGACGCGTTCGAGAATGTCGGCGCACCGATCGATCACCGCGTCGAGCAGTTCGAGCAGAATGGTTTCACCATTGGCGCCGGGCGGCGCGTTGCGGCCAAGCTTCAGTTCGACGGACGCGAACGGACGCGGTGTGTCGTAGCGCACCGTCACCAGCCGTTGCCGGGTGAGGATGAAAGTTACCGCCGTGATCCGCGGCGACTCCGTGTCGGAGCCGCACATCAAGCTCGCGGTCATATAGCGGGCGCCGTTCTCGATATAGAGACGGCTGGAGATTTCGATCTCCTGCATGTCTTCGCGGGTCGGAATTTCCACCCCCGCCAGTTTCTCCACCGCCTTGTCTTCGGCTGGCGACGGCTTCACCATGTCGATCCACACCGCATTGTCCGGCAACGCTTCGAGATCGGTTGGCTCGGATTTTCTCAAGGCGTGGTCGGCAGGGGTGAAGACAGCGAGCATGGCAACTCCGGGACATTGAAAAGGCGGGACACTGCAATACGGACGATCCGGACAGAATCGGCAGGGGCGACCGACCATGACCGATGCGGATGCAGCCGTCATGACAGCCTTTGTGCGGCGCGCCAACCCCACCCGAACCCGGGGAATTTTTCCCGCAAGATCGCGCGTTCCATGGTCTCGATCTGACAAAATTGTCACGCGCGCATCACGGCTTCGCGAGGCGTTGCGGTTCTGCACAGGATTTGGCCGGAGGGTCGAAAATTCTGCGGCAAATATGACACAGGTTGTGCGCTGCATGATGCGCAGCGCATCTAACCGCTGGAATTGCAGCGGATTTCAGCGATAGTAGCTTTAACGGAATCGTGGCGTTCGCAGGCTATTTTGGGTGCGTTTCCTTGCACCAGCCTGTCTGAATTCGGACCTCACGCAATTGGAACAATGACATGTCGCCGCTCAAGATTAAGCTTGGATTGATTGTCGCCGCCGGCCTGATGCTGTCGGGCTGCATGCAGACCGCAACGCAATTCCAGGCCGCCCCGGAAGCCAGCCTCAAGCCGAATGACAAGGCACAGCTCGCCAAGGCACGTTACGCCAAGGTTGCCGTCGCCGAGCCGTTCCGCCGCGCCATCGTCGACTTCCACCGCAAGGAAGCGCCGGGCTCGATCGTGGTCGATTCCGACAACCACTATCTCTATTTCGTCCAGGACGGCGGCAAGGCGATCCGCTATGGCGTGACCGTCGGCGAAGAAGCGCTGGCCTTCTCGGGCGTCGCGCGCGTCGGCAACATGGCCGAATGGCCGAAGTGGACCCCGACCAAGGACATTCACGCCCGCATCGAAGGCCTGCCGGCCCAGGTGCCCGGCGGCGTCGATAATCCGCTCGGTGCCCGCGCCCTCTATCTCTATCAGGGCAACAAGGACACGCTGTTCCGCATTCACGGCACCAATCAGCCGGAATATATCGGCGCCTCGATCTCGTCGGGCTGCATCCGCATGACCAACGAAGACGTCATCGACCTCTATAGCCGCGTCAAGCCCGGCGCTGTGGTCGTCGTGCTCGAGCCGAAGGCCGGCGACTCGCCGTATAATTCGAAGTTGGCCCTGCAGGGCGGCGGCGGAACGCCATACTGAGCTGAGATTTTATGAGATAGGAAAAAGCGCCGGTTGATCCGGCGCTTTTTTTGCTGGGGTGGGTTGGTTGGGCGCTCAACATTCGCCTCAAACACCGGTGTCATCCCCGCGAAGGCGGGGATCCATACACGCCGAAGAACTTTTGAAGCGCTGTAGATGCGGCAATTCCGTTGCCTTGACCACGCCGATCGTGGTTATGGATCCCCGCCTTCGCGGGGATGACAGCTGAGAGGCCATTGCAGCCTCACGCCTGCTCCCACTGCTTCTCAAATCACCGCAAAAAGCTGAATGGCGATGGTGGCGGCGCGCGGCGCTTCTTCGGCTTGGGTTTTGGCTTCGGCGTGGGCTGTTCTTGTGGAGGCGCGGCTTCTGCTTCGGGCTCCGGCTCGGCTTCAGCCGCAGGCTGAGCGGCTGCAGGCTCTGCGGGCTTCGCCGCTTCCGGCGTCTTCTCGCCCGGCTTGCCCTCGGCCACTTCGCGCGGCGGTGCTTCGTCCGGACGCACGGCCGGCATCAGCGGTGCGATGCGCGGCCACTCGTCCCAGACGTCCCATTGGCAGATGCGGTAGTTGCCGCGCCGCTCGGCGATATCGAGATGGATATGATCCTCGTGGTAGCCGTCGGAGCCCGGCCCCAGCACGGTGGTGAACCGCGTACAGACCGAATGCAGCACGGCCTCGCGCTGCTCGCGCGGCGTGTTGCGCTCGGTCAGTGCGATCGAGCGGCCATTGGCGAGTTTCAGCCCGCGCACATCCAGCGCATTGGCGCGGCCATGCTCCGACAGTTTCGCCCCGACGACACGGTTGCGACCACGGCAATCGAAGGAGTCGAAATTATCGAGCTCAAGAAGCTTGGTGCCGAGGTTGGTCGCGAGCGGTGCCATGTCGGCGCGGATCCATTCGGCCACCGCCGTTGCCATGGCGCAGCGCATCGTTCCCGCCGGCTTCAGCGGCACGCGCGTCTTGTCCGGCAGCACAACCGCTTCCAGCCGCACCATGTCGGGTCCGCCGCAGGCGCCCGGCCCCTTGATGTCGGGAATACTCGGCGCAACAGCGATGGCATCGGTGAGCGCCAAGCGGCAGGCTGAAGGCGGCGGCGGCTCCGGCGGACGCGCTTCCGCAGCAGGCTTCTCAGGCTCAGCGGGTTGCTCCGATCTCGCAGGCTCCTCACCAGGCTTTTGCGCCGGCTTGATCGCCGGCGCTTCTGCCGGGCGAGGCTTTGGCAGCGGCACACGCGATGTCGTCAGATAGGCCTGCGCCGGCGCGGCAACCAGCAGCAACACCAGAACCGCTCCAATTGTCCTTTGGTCGCAGCCGGATAGGCCAAAAGTCCATTTCCGGGCCGCTTTCCCCGCGCTAAACTTCATGCCAAGACCTAAAGCAAGAACAGGGTCGAAGTTCCCCGGCAACGATCGGGGAGCCGGCGCGCCAATCACAAGACGGAGGAACGATCAAATGCGTGGCTTGATGCAAGACTGGCCTTTGCTGTGTCATCGGATCATCGATCATGCGGCCCAAGTCCACGGCGAGCGCGAGGTCGTGACCAGATCAGTCGAAGGTCCCATCCACCGCACCAATTACGCCGAAATTCGTACCCGTGCCCTGAAGGTCGCACAGCGTCTCGACCGCGAGGGCATCAAGATGGGCGACCGCGTCGCCACCATCGCGTGGAACACGTGGCGGCACCTGGAAACGTGGTACGGCATCATGGGCATCGGCGCCATCTGCCACACCGTCAATCCACGTCTATTCCCGGATCAGATCGCGTGGATCATCAATCATGCGCAAGATCGTATCGTGATGACCGACCTCACCTTCGTCCCGATCCTCGAGAAACTCGCCGACCAGCTGCCATCAGTCGAGCGCTACATCGTCTACACCGACAAGGCGCACATGCCGCAGACCACGCTGAAAAACGCCGTGGCCTATGAGGACTGGATCGCGGAGGTCGACGGCAACTTCAAATGGAAGGAGTTCGACGAAAACACCGCAGCGGCGATGTGCTACACATCGGGAACAACAGGCGATCCGAAGGGCGTGCTGTATTCTCACCGCTCCAACGTGATGCATGCGCTGATGGCCAATACCGGCGACTCGCTTGGCGCCAATGCCGCCGACACCATGCTGCCGGTGGTCCCGCTGTTCCATGCCAACAGCTGGGGCATCGCGTTCTCCGCGCCATCGATGGGCACCAAGCTCGTACTGCCTGGCGCCAAGATGGACGGCGCCTCGATCTATGAACTGATGTCGACCGAGAAAGTGACGCATACCGCGGGCGTGCCGACAGTGTGGCTGATGCTGCTCAACTACATGTCGCAGAACAATCTGAAACTGCCTGACCTACGCATGGTGGTGTGCGGCGGCTCGGCGATGCCGCGCTCGATGATCAAGGCCTTCGTCGACATGGGCATCGGTGCACGTCATGCCTGGGGCATGACCGAAATGAGCCCGATCGGCACGCTGGCCGCGTTGAAGCCGCCCTTCGACCAGCTCGAAGGCGACGAGCGGCTCGACGTGCTGCAGACGCAAGGCTATCCGCCGTTTGGCGTCGAAATGAAGATCACCGACGACGCCGGCAAGAGCCTGCCCTGGGACGGCAAGACCTTCGGCCGCCTCAAGGTACGCGGCCCATCGGTGGCGCGCGCCTATTTCCGGCTTGAGGACGAGATCCTTGACGAGGAAGGCTATTTCGACACCGGCGACGTCGCGACCATCGACGCCCACGGCTATATGCGGATCACCGACCGCTCCAAGGACGTTATCAAGTCGGGCGGCGAATGGATCTCGTCGATCGACCTGGAGAACCTTGCCGTCGGTCATCCGCAGGTGGCGGAAGCCGCCGTCATCGGCGTCTATCATCCGAAGTGGGACGAGCGCCCGCTGCTGATCGTCCAACTCAAGCAGGACCAGACCGCAACGCGCGAAGACATCCTGAAATACATGGATGGCAAGATCGCCAAGTGGTGGATGCCGGACGACGTCGTGTTCGTCGATGCGATCCCGCACACGGCCACCGGCAAGATCCTGAAGACCGCGCTGCGCGATCAGTTCAAGACCTACAGCCTGCCGACGGCGGCGGCTTAGCTGACAAGAGCGACAGCGTTCCTAACCTCTCCCCGCCCTTCGCGGGGAGAGGTCGACCGGCGAAGCCGGTCGGGTGAGGGGCATGGCACATGCGTGGCCACATTCGCATCACCAACAGATCGCGCGAATTACGCGCCAACTCCACCGACGCCGAAACGAAACTGTGGAATCGTCTGCGCAACAGGCAGATTGCCGGCTGCAAATTCATTCGCCAAGAGCCGATCGGGCGATATATCTGCGACTTCGTTTGTCGGGAGAAGATGATCGTTATCGAGGTCGATGGCGGGCAGCATCTGGAGTCGCAACGGGACGCCATGCGCGATCGATATCTGCGCGAGCAAGGTTATTGCGTGCTTCGCTTCTGGAACAACGATGTGCTGTCAAATATCGAAGGCGTGCTGTCGCTCATCGATGAGGAATTGCGCAAGACCTCGGATTGATCCGAACCGATAGACTGCGTGCGTTGAAGCAGCGTGCTTGGCCCCTCACCCGCGCGCCAGGTGCGCGCGACCTCTCCCCGCAAAGGGCGGGGAGAGGTTAAAGAGAGCCTCAGCCGTTCAGTGCGGCCTTGACCAGACCGCTGGCCTTGCCGAAGTCCATCTGGCCGGCATATTTGGCTTTCAGCGCAGCGATCACCTTGCCCATGTCTTTCATGCCGGCCGCACCCGTCGCTGCGATCTCGGCTGCGATGGCAGACTTGGTCTCGTCCTCCGACATCTGCTGCGGCAGATAGGCGGAGATGATCGCGATTTCCTCGCGCTCCTGGGCCGCGAGTTCGGCGCGGCCACCCTTATCGTAGAGCTCGACGGATTCCTGGCGCTGCTTGATCATCTTCTGCAGCAGGCTCAGCAGGTCGGCGTCCGACAGCGGCGGCTTGCTCTGGCCGCGCGCTTCGATATCGGCATTCTTGATGGTCGAATTGACCATGCGAAGCGTCGAAAGCTTGCGCTCGTCCTTGGCCCGCATGGCGTCCTTGACGGCGTTGTTGATGTCATCGCGCAGCATCTGCGTCTCCTCTTGCGGCCGCCCATCGCAGCGCCGGAACTCGGTTGGCCCCGATCTAAGCGTTTTAAGGGGTATGCACAACTGCACCCGCCGATTCTCGGGGGCCGCCCGGAGCTATTGCCCGAACCTACTGCTCAAACCTATTGCCGATGGCTGGAGCTGAAATCCTCCACGCCTGCGGACAACTGCCCGGGCGCGCCGGCTCCAGCGACGTATGGCAGAACCATCAACGCCGATATGGTGGCCGGAATACCGGCCTGGCCCCATAGCCGGGGCTGAACCTCGAAATCAAACCTGACGTGCCGCGGCTCGAGCATCGCGACTTTGCCCATCCACATCAGGCAATCGCTATCTGTCGCAAAGCACATCGAAGCCCACCCCTTCTGCAGCGTCGTCGCGCGCGGCATGCCCCAAGTGTACTGGAACTGGAACGGGCGGCTGTAGACGGGATGGTCAGGACTGTAAAAGGCCGTCGCGAATGCCAGTCCGTCGTCGCCACTGATCCGCGGCATCGGCCGGCCTGTCATCTGGTGCCACCGGTCGGTCAGCTCTTGAGCGGCCAGCCGATAGTAAGTCCGCTCGTTAGGATTGATGCTATTGCGGTAAATCGCATGGATCGGAGCAGCCACAACGGTTGCGATGATGGCGATGCCGGCAACGAACACCACCATATTAACCACATACAGGCGTTCGAGCGTGAAGCGGGCGCCGCAGACGATCAGAACGGCAGGCAGGAACAAGCCCTGGAGCGCCCACAGCGAAGGCATGTCGGTGCCAAGCGTGACGGTGGTCACGAGCGGCAGTAGCACCGTGCCGATAAACACCCAGAACAGCAGCAGCAACCCTGGACCCATCGCGCGGAAATCGGCCGAAAAGTACTTCAGGCGCAGCTCGGCCGATAAAACCCAGACAATAGCCGGCAGCGCCAGCGTCGCCGCAAGACCGAGCAAAAACATGCTGGCTTCGATGAGTGACTGACCAAAGTCGATGCCGCCGTGAACCTGTATGGCATAGGCGAACGGCGCAGCACCGGTCGTCACGAGCCAATGGATGTGCGGCCCAAGGGCAATGAGCCCGGCAAGTGTCGAGACCCACGGTGCCCAGGACCTGAAATAGACCGCCCGCTGCGGATGCACGATCGCTGCCAGCGCGAAGCTGGCGATCAGGAAGATCGAATAATATTTGCCGAGCATCGCCAGCGCGGACAGGACGCCGGCGGCGGCAGCCCAGCCGATAGCGCGCGTTTCAAAGGAGCGCAGGAAGCAATAGGTCGCCAGCGGCCAGACCGCGAGCAGCACTGTGTTCGCGTTGAAGCGCTGGGCATGGAATTGATAGGCCGGAAGCAGCATCAGCAGCAGCAGCACGACGGCTCGCGAATCGCCGCGCACGAAGCGGCGCGCAATCAGATCGACGGCCCAGAGCGCCACCGCGGCATTGGTCATCGACAGCAACTGGAACGACCAGTCGGTCAGCGGGAAAACCAGCGTCCACAGCCGCGCGACCCAGCCCATCAAGGGCGGATGTTTGGGATTACCCCATGCGAATTCGCGCCCAAGGGTCCAGGTTTCCAGCGCATCCGCATGTAGATCGCCGCTCTGATAGGCGATCACCAGAAACAGCAGCCAGATTCCCGCGAAGCCGACGATCAGCACAGGAATCGTCCAGCCCTTCTCGATCCCATCGAGGAAGGTCAGAAAAGGCCTGCGCCATCGCGCAGGCGCGACGGCCGAGCGCGCGGCCATCTTGGCGAAATAGTCCAACTGCACTGAAATATCCGGAAATACGGGAAGTCGTAGCTTGCTACCGGCGAAAGTGAGTTCCGGCAAGCATCCGTAATTATAATTAGTTGATTTTACATCTCATTCTGCAAATTACGCGCTATCGGCGTGCAGGTTTTACCGGACAACCGGAACACCACATTTTTGCCGGATAAGATATTCTTCCTTCATGAAGGTCTGTTCGGGGCCGGACCATCGGCCAAAGCGCCGATTGCTAACCCGCCAGGCCATGGTTGACGTGTGAATCCGGCCTTTCCGGCTTTGACGGCGGCGGATGCGCGGACTATGTAGTCCCCTCATGACCCCCTCAGAAACATCTTCAGCCTGGCCGGACCACAAACCGACCGCGCTCCTCGTGCTCGCCGATGGCACCGTGCTGGAGGGCTTCGGCCTCGGCGCGGAAGGCCAGGCCGTGGGCGAAGTCTGCTTCAACACGGCGATGACCGGTTATGAGGAAATCCTCACCGATCCATCCTATGCCGGGCAGCTGATCACCTTCACCTTCCCGCATATCGGCAATGTCGGCACCAACGACGAGGATATCGAGACGGTGAACATGGCGGCGACGCCAGGCGCCCGCGGCGTGATCCTGCGCTCAGCGATCACCGACCCGTCGAATTACCGCTCTTCCCGGCATCTCGACGCCTGGCTGAAGGCGCGCGGCATCATCGGCATTTCCGGCATCGACACCCGCGCCCTGACCGCGCTGATCCGCAACAAGGGCATGCCCAATGCGGTGCTTGTGCACGCGAAGGACGGCCAATTCGATCTGCACGGCCTGAAGGAAGAAGCGCGCGAATGGCCCGGCCTCGAAGGCATGGACCTGGTGCCGATGGTGACATCTGCCCAGCGCTTCACCTGGGACGAGACTCCCTGGGAATGGGAAAAGGGCTTCGGCCGCCAGACCAATCCTGAATTCAACGTTGTCGCCATCGATTACGGCATCAAGCGCAACATTCTACGCCTGCTGGCCGGCGAAGGCTGCAAGGTCACGGTCGTTCCGGCCACGACCTCGGCAGAAGAGATCATGGCGCTGAAGCCGGACGGTGTGTTCCTGTCGAATGGCCCCGGCGATCCCGCCGAGACCGGCAAATATGCCGTGCCTGTCATCAAGCAGGTGATCGATTCCGGCGTGCCCACATTCGGCATCTGCCTCGGTCACCAGATGCTGGGCCTTGCGGTGGGCGCCAAGACCAAGAAGATGCATCAGGGCCATCACGGCGCCAATCATCCGGTCAAGGACGAGACCACCGGCAAGGTGGAAATCACCTCGATGAACCACGGCTTCGCGGTGGATGAAGCGACATTGCCGAAGGGCGCGACGCAGACCCATATCTCGCTGTTCGATGGATCCAATTGCGGCATCCAGCTCGACGGCAAGCCGGTATTCTCGGTGCAGTATCACCCGGAAGCCTCACCCGGCCCGCGGGACTCGCACTACTTGTTCAAGCGGTTCGCGGATCTGATGCGGGCGAAGAAGGCGTCGTAGCTTTCATTTCAACCAGCGGAATTAAGACGTCATGGCCGGGATCACCCCGGCCATTTTCGTTTTGAACGTAGAAAAGATGACACGCGGCGCAACCTTTTGTATGATGCTCGTCATTACAATTGCCGGGAATGATCCATGACCGACGCCCCCACGCCCCACTACGACGTCGTGCCAACCAGCCTGATGGCGTCGGTGCCCGGGATCGATTTCGTGCGAAAGATGTTCGCCGGTGAGCTGCCGCAGCCGCCGATCATGGAGAATGTCGAGCCGTTCGACTCGACCGCAGAACCTGGCGTTGTCGTGTTTCACAGCGTCCCCGGCTTCCGGCACTACAATCCGATCGGCTCGGTGCACGGCGGTTACGCCGCGATCCTGCTGGATTCGGCGATGGGACTGGCTGTGCACTCGATGCTGCCCGTTGGCACCGGCTACACCACGCTGGAATTCAAGATCAGCTTCATCCGCGGCATGAGCAAGGATAGCGGCACTGTGCGCACCGAAGGCCGCACGCTGAATGTCGGCCGCCGCGCGGCGACGGCGGAAGCGCGCATCACGGACTCCAAGGGGCGGCTCATCGCCCATGCCACCACGACGTGCTTGGTGTTCGAGATACCGAAGGAAACAACCTGAACTGGAGCCCGCGGGCACCCTTACAGACATTCGATACGTCACGGCCTGACAGCGGGAGTTTCGCTTGCCATGCCCCGCGCACGCGACATCAGGTAGAGCTCAAGCTCGACCATCTCAGGCGCGTCGGCGCTATAAGGCTGCGTCCGCACGCCGATCATGCAATTGCGCAGGCGGCGCTTCAGAGAGCCAAGCCCCTGCCACTCCAGCCGATAGACAGGATAGCCCGTCGGATGGGCCTGCGTGATCGCGGAGCCAGCGAGACGTTTGTCCCAGTTGTCGTCGTGACAGTTCGTGCACGCCAGATTCAATTGCCCCTGCCGGCGCATGAAGGCGTCGCGGCCTTTGTCGATGAATGCCTGCAGACGTGAATCGGCGCCCGTCTCGATCGGCATCCCCTGTGACTGCCGGCCGATCAATGCGGTCAGCGCCAGCAGATCGCGGCTTTCATCGGCGAGCGGCGGCAATTGTTGATGATCGACACGGCAGAGATTGACGCGCTGTTCGAGATCGACCGGGCGATTGAGCTTGTCATCGAATGCCGGGTACCGCACAGCGACGCCGCGCATGCTGCTGGCATCACCGTGGCAATCCGCGCAAGCACGGCCGGCGGCGGGCTTTCGGGTCCATAGCACCTCGCCATCCAGCACCCCCAGCATGCCGGGATTGGCCGTGGCGTCGTTCTGCATGGCCTGGGTTTCGACGGACATGAAACTGGCACCGGAGCGTCGTTCGCCCGGCGCAATCTCCGCCGCCTCGATGAGCGACGTGAAGGCGATGACTGCCAGCAATGACAGGCTGATATTGCGCAGTCGCTTCATGTGACCGTGATGCTGGCCGACGCCGTTTCCTGAAAACCGTTGTCGCCGATCCATTGGAATTCGAATTTTCCGCTCTCGGTGGCGACCGTAAAGAAGGAGATGAAGGGATTGGCGGAGAACGCGGGAAACAGATCGGCCCGGAACACTTCATCGCCATTATAACGACAGGTGAAATTGGTGATGATGTTGCGCGGGATGGCCTCGCCGGTCACGGTATGGCGAAAGCCCGTCTCCATGATGTGGGACATCAGCGTCTTGATCTCGATGATATCGCCACGCCTGGCCGTGGCGGGAACGTTGATCAGCGCGGATGCCATCAGGTTGCCTCCTCAGTACATGCCGCGAGCGTGACGACGACATCGGCGGTCGCCGACCAGAACGAACCATCGGAGAGTTTCGCGATGGCCGTGAGCGTCTGCGTATCGGCAAGCCGGATGCGCATCGCTATCTGCGCACGGCCTGCGCGCGGGGAGATATAGAAGTTGCCGACATTGGGCTGCGGGTTCTTCTCGTTGAAGATATGGATGCTGACCACGTGATCGGCATCACTCATCGGGCTCGTCACCGTGACGGTGAGCGGCACGGTGTTGCCGTTCTCGACCAGCGGCGGGACGTCGAGCTTCACTTTGCCGGGGCGCACCGCGGCGCCGTTGACGATATCGCGGATGGCTGCCTTCATGGTGTCCGGCGTCGCATGGACCGGGCCGACATGCACGAGCGACACCGCGCCGAGCGCTGCGCCGCCGGCGGTCGCCAGGAACTGGCGACGCGTCGTTCGATCGGACTCAGCCATGGATTGCTTTCGTCATGATGGGTTCTGCAGCGTTGTCAGGTAAGCGACGACGTCCTCGATTTGTTGCGCCGACAGGATCGGCTTGCCAAGCCATG
This sequence comes from Tardiphaga robiniae, assembly GCF_013359755.1. Taxonomy (GTDB): domain Bacteria; phylum Pseudomonadota; class Alphaproteobacteria; order Rhizobiales; family Xanthobacteraceae; genus Tardiphaga; species Tardiphaga robiniae. The sequence continues at coordinate 12,275 of NZ_JABMCJ010000072.1, forward strand.
CATCCCCGACACGCTGTAACCCATCTGCACGATAATAGGACGGCATGATGGTCGCGGCATTGAGGCGTGAGGCATCCACCAGCCGCAGCCGCAACTGGCCTTCCGACCAGCGGCTGCCGGTGCCGGCAAGGCTTGGCGCAAGATCGCCCTGGAATCTCTGTTCGGTAAATGGCCCGCTGTGGCAGAGCAGACACGTATATGTGCGGTTGACCACGATCGCCCTGCCCGCCGACGCGTCGCCGACCGCGCCCGCCAGGGGCAGCGGAATCGCATCGCCAATCACCGCATAAGGGACAAGTTCACTCGCACGGACCGGAGCAGTCAGCAGCAGCGTCGCCACGCTCGCCGACAACAGCGTCGATGCGCGGCGACGACTAACCAAAGACCTCTGCTCCGATCGTCTCGAACCACGATCGCGCATAGATCGCTTCACGGGCCCGGACATCACGCGGCGCATCCAGCGGACTCGTACCGCCCGCGCCTTCGATATCCGCAAACAGGCCATTGCGGGGCTGGTAGACGCCCGCGATGGAAATGCCGTAGTCGGGCGCGACCAGACTGTAGCAAGTGTTGATCAGCTTCGGCGACGTCGGCGTCGCCCCCGCCAGCAACGCCACGATCGCGCCGGCACAGGTCTTCGCCTGCGCATTCGCCGAGAATGCGGATTTGGGCATGGCACCGGCAATGCAGGCATCGCCGATCACATGGATGTTCGGCACCTGTGTGGACTCGAGGCTGACGGGATTGATCGGACACCAGCCGGATTTATCGGTAACGCCGGCAATCTCCGCGATGCGCCCTGCACGCTGCGGCGGAATCACATTGGCGACCTGAACGTGATGCGTCGCGAAATCTGTCACCAGCGTATTGGTCGCCGGATCGACCGACGTGACCTTGCCCCCCTGCGACAGCGCGACCCATTCGATCAATCCCGGATACAGCTCCTGCCATGCAGCCTGAAACAGCCGCTGCTTCGAGAACGCGTCTTTCGAGTCGAGAATGATCAGCTTCGCCCGCGGCTTTCGGGTCTTCAGGTAATGCGCGATCAGGCTCGCGCGCTCATAGGGGCCCGGAGGACACCTGAAGGGGTTGGCGGGAACGACGATGGCAACCACGCCGCCATCGTCCATCGCTTCCAACTGGCGTCGCAGCAGCAGCGTCTGCTCACCGGCCTTCCAGGCATGCGGCATGCGCGACGCTGCAGCCTCGTCATAGCCCGCAAGCGCGTCGAAGCGCAGATCGATTCCGGGCGACAGAACCAACCGGTCGTAGCGCAACGTCGATCCATCGGCGAGACCGATCGTGCGCGCCTGCGGGTCGATCGTCTGCGCCATTTGCACGACGACTTTGATGCCGGCGGCAGCGGTTTTCTCGTAGGTGAATTGCTGGGCTTCGATGGCGCGGTCACCGGCAATGACCTCGTTGCTGAACGGGCACGCGACATATTGGCGATCGGCCGTCACCAGCGTGACATCCAGCGACGGATCGAGCTGCCGAAGCGCGCGGGCGCAACTGGCGCCGCCGAAGCCACCGCCGATTACAACGACCCGCGCAGGCGATTGCGCCAGGCTTGGCGATGCCAGCGCAAGGGATGCCGTCGCGGCAGCGGCAGTGCGAAGAAACTCCCGTCGTGAGGTATGATTTTTGTGGGTCATGCTATTTCTGCGTTGCCAGCCAGGCCGCAATCGACCCGATTTCGTCTTCGGAGAAGCCCTTGGCGATCCGCGTCATCACCGTGGCCGGCATCGATCCATTGCGAAAGGCCAGCAATGTGGAGCGCGTCGCATCGGCATCGCGCCCATAGATGTTCGGGATGGCCTGCGATGTCGCCGCATGGCAGCCGGAGCACGACGCCGCGCCAGGCGGCGGCGCCGATGCCGCCCGGACCGGCGCCGCCGAGGCGACGATCAGCCCGATCGCAAGTGAGGTACGCAACGTCTTCATGAGCGAAATCCAATGATGGGCAGCAAGCATGGCGACGCGTCGGTTACGCAAAGATGATGTCGTGATTCTTCAGCGGCACGGAACGGATGCGCTTGCCGGTCGCGGCAAAATAGGCATTCAGCACGGCCGGCGCCGCCACGCAGATCGTCGGTTCGCCGACGCCGCCCCAGAAGCCGCCCGATGGCATCAGGATCGACTCGACCTTCGGCATCTCCTTCATGGTCATCGACTGATAGGTGTCGAAGTTTTCCTGCTCGATGCGACCACCCTTCACAGTGCATTCGCCATAGAACAGTGCCGAGAGGCCATAGACGAACGAGCCCGCGATCTGTCGATCGATCTGCCAAGGATTCACCGCGTAACCGGGATCCGTGGCGGCAACGATGCGATGGATCTTGATCTTGTTGCCGCCCGTCACCGAAATCTCCGTAGCAGCCGCAACATAGCTGCCGAAGCCCATGTGCTGGCAGATGCCGCGGAACACGCCTTGCGGCGCCGGCGTCGTCCAGCCGATCCTCTCCGCAACCGCATTGAGCACCGCGAGATGCTTCGGATGCTTGGTCATCAGCTTGCGACGGAATTCGAGCGGGTCCTGACCGACCGAATGCGCGAGTTCGTCCATGAAGCTTTCGAGATAGATCGCATTCTGGTTAACGTTGACGCCGCGCCAGAAGCCCGGCGGCACATGCGGATTGCGCATGGAATGGTCGATCAGCAAATTCGGAACAGTGTAGCCGATCGCTGCCTCACCGCTGGCATTCAGACCCTGGAATGTGACGGGATCCATCCCGTTCTGCATTCCCTCGGGACGCACACTGGCCAGGATCGACTGGCCTGAGATCCGCATGTGCAAACCGATCAGATTGTTATCGGCATCGAAGGCGCCGACCAGCTTGCTCTGCGTAATCGGATGATAGCGGCCGTGCAGCATGTCCTCTTCGCGCGACCACATCAGCTTGATCGGCGTGCCGGGCATCTGCTTGGCGATGGCCACCGCCTGACGGACGTAATCAGTCATGCCGCGCCGACCGAAGCCGCCGCCCGGCATGATCTTGTAGACCTCGCATTTGTCGCTCGGCAGCCCTGACGCTTCGACTGCGGCCGCAAACACGGCTTCGCCGTTCTGCGTCCCGGTCCAGACCTCGCACTTCTCCTCCGTATAGAGCACCGTCGCGTTCATCGGCTCCATGGTGGCGTGGTTCTGATAGGGATAGGCGTAGACCGCTTCCACCGTCTTCGCAGCACCCGCAAACGCTGCTTTGACATCGCCAGCCTTGTTGCCGACAAAAGCGGGCTGCGCAGCGTCCAGGCCTTCCTGCAGCCACTTGGCGATGGACTCGCTGGACACGCTGGCGTTCTTGCCGTCGTCCCAGACGACCGGCATCGCTTCCAGCGCCGACTTGGCGTGCCACCACGTATCAGCGACCACAGCGACGGCGCTGTCGCCGACGCGCACGACCTTCTTGACGCCTTTCATGCCCAGGATCTTGCTGTCGTCGAAGCTCTTCAGCGTGCCGCCGAACACCGGGCAATCCTTGATCGCGGCATTGAGCATTCCCGGCAGCTTGATATCGGCGCCGTAGACCATCTTGCCGTTGGTTTTCTCGACCGTATCGAGCCGCTTCAGCGGTTTGCCGGCGATGGTCCAGTCCTTGGGATCCTTCAGCTTGACGTCGGCCGGCGGCTGCAGCTTAGCAGCCGCTTCCGCGACCTTGCCGTAAGTGATGGTGCGCCCCGACGGGACATGGGTGATGACGCCCTTGCTGGTGGCACATTCCGACACGGGCGCGGCCCACTCATTGGCTGCCGCCTGGATCAGCATCAGGCGCGCAGCCGCGCCGCCTTTGCGGACGTAATCATGCGAAGTGCGAACGCCGCGGCTGCCGCCGGTGGAAAAGTCCCCCCAGACGCGCTTGCGTGCGACACTTTGCCCGGGCGTAGGATATTCCGTCGTCACCTTGGACCAGTCGCATTCAAGTTCTTCAGCGACCAATTGCGCCAGCCCCGTGAGCGTTCCCTGCCCCATCTCGGACCGCGCGATACGCACGACAACGGTCTCATCAGGCCGGATCACCACCCAGGCATTGACCTCAGGCGTACCATCGGCCGCATAGACTGCGGTCGGCCCGCCAAAGGGAATACCGAGCGCGAGGCCACTGCCGATAGCAGCAGTTCCCAGGACAAACGAACGGCGATTGAGTTGCGGAGCATGACCCATGACCATCTTCCTCAAGCGCTTGCAGCGGCGTGAATCGCTTCACGGACCTGCTGGAACGTGCCGCAACGGCAGATATTGGTGATGGCGAGGTCGATATCCTCATCGGTCGGCTGCGGCACTGTCTCCAGCAGCGCTGCAACTGCCATGATCATGCCGCTCTGGCAGTAACCACATTGCGGCACATCATGATCGATCCAGGCCTGCTGCACCTTGTGCACGGCCCCCTCGGACGCAAGGCCCTCGATCGTCGTGATCTGCTTTCCGATCGCCTCACTGAGCGCCATGCTGCAGGAACGGACCTGCTGGCCATCGACATGAACGGTGCAGGCGCCGCATTGGGCGACGCCACATCCGTATTTTGTCCCTGTCAGCCCGGCATTTTCGCGGATCGCCCATAGCAATGGCGTGTCCGGTTCTGCATCGATCTCGTAGGTTCGTCCATTGATCGTGAGGCTTGCCATCGCATTTCCCCGGGTCGTGGCGCATATCGCCGTTGCAGCAACCTCCCCTGAAACTGGAAGAATTCCAAATCAAATGTTTGGTGACTGCGGCGCCCGAAGATTCCAGCGATGTCCCTGCCTTGCTGACGTCACAGTTACGTCACGCGGGATTTTCTGTTTGCTGACGCTCTATCACCGCGGGTCGAACACAACGCGATCATGCAAGGAAACCGCCTGAGATTGCCATTGGCAAAACCGGGCACCGCCGTGTGCAGAACATCGCCGATTCGCTGTCGCGATTTACTTGGTGAGAGTTGCGCGGAACACGGGATGATAGCCGTGCGCCGCTCGACGCGCTGTGGCCGGGTTGGTAAGCCCTCTCTACAAGGAGACCTGAGTCGAGACATGACCGTTGCGATCGAGATGGGGCATACGACGTCAGGCGCCCCGGCGGCTCTGGACCTTGAGGAACTGCTGGCGACGCGTCTGCTCGTACAGGGCAATTCGGGTTCCGGAAAATCGCATCTGCTGCGCCGGCTGCTCGAACAGAGCGCCCCATGGGTGCAACAAACCATCATCGACCCTGAAGGCGATTTCGTCTCGCTGGCGGAGCGATTCGGTCATCTGGTGATCGATGCCGAGGCGCATACCGAACGCGGGTTGCAGGTGGCCGGCGAGCGCGCGCGCATGCACCGCGTCTCCACAGTGCTCAATCTCGAAGGGCTGGATGCCGAGAATCAAATGCGCCGCGCCGCCGCCTTTCTGGGCGGGCTGTTCGACGCGCCTCGCGACCATTGGTATCCGATGCTCGTGGTGGTGGACGAGGCACAGCTGTTCGCCCCGGCCGTTGCCGGCGAGGTGTCCGACGAAGCGCGCAAACTATCGCTCGGCGCCATGACCAACCTGATGTGCCGCGGCCGCAAACGCGGCCTTGCCGGCGTCATCGCGACACAGCGACTGGCGAAGCTCGCCAAGAACGTCGCGGCCGAAGCGTCGAATTTCCTGATGGGTCGCACCTTCCTCGATATCGATATGGCACGCGCCGCCGATCTTCTCGGCATGGAGCGACGGCAGGCCGAATCCTTCCGCGACCTCGAGCGCGGCCAGTTCATGGCGTTGGGTCCCGCCCTCTCCCGTCGTCCGCTGGGCCTGCGCATCGGCGTCACCGAAACAAGTCCGCGCAATGCGACCCCACGCCTGATGCCGCTGCCGGAAGCGACACTCGACGACGTCCGCGCCACGATTCTCGCAGCGCCCCCGCCGGAGCCGGTCCGGCCGCAGCGCCGCGCACCGTCATCGCCGGATCTGCTTGGCCAGCTCATGGCGGCGAAGTCCGCAGCGCTGGAAATTCGGCCGGACGTGGCGGAGACGCCGATCAGCGCCGAGGAACTGGCGGAGCGGCGCATGCGCGTCGACCGCGTGTTGCAGGCCCTGATGGCGGAGCCCGATGCAGGCTTCCGGGTGGTCGGCGTGCTCTATCAGGAATTCGTGGTCCGCTGCCGCATCGAGGGTCTCGGTGCCGCCGTGCCGGACCTCGACGACTTCCGCCGCATGCTGACACGCGCCCGCGCCGGGCTCGGCTCCGACATGACCAACGATGACGGCTGGCAAGACGTCTCGGTCCGCGCCTCGATTCTGCCGGAGGATATGCAGGGCGTTTTCATGATGATCGCCCGCGCCGCCAAGGAAGGCTGGCCCTGCCCGAGCAATGCCGCGATCGCCCGCGCCTACGGCTCGCATTCGCTACGCCGCGCACAGCGCCTGCTGAACTATATCGAGGAGCAAGGCCTCGTCGTCTGTCAGCTCGATGGCGCCGGTCGGCGCATCGTGACGCTTGTCGAACTGGCGTGGGCTACGGCGCCCGGCGATCCCAACGCCGAGGAAGCTGCGGCCGAGCAGGCCTGAGCCGTTTCAGTCCGCCGAGAAGCCGAACGGAACGTTCAGCGTCCTGAAATCATCGGGCAGCAGTTCGCGCCCGATCGGAAGCGCCGAGCGCGCAGCACATCTTGGACGATGACAGACACGGCATGCAACGCCGATCGGCGTGGGCGCATCCGGACGCGGCGCCGATGCGTCGCGCGTATAGATCAACTGGCCGGCATGTTCGGCTGCGCAACCGATCGCGATGGCGCGCTCGACGCGTTGTGCGCCGTAACCACCACCGCCAGCCGTGACGGTGCGGGCGATCGAAAAGAAGCGCTGCCCATCCGGCAATTCCAGCCACTGCGTGACGATCTGGCGCGGCGTTTTGAAAACGTCATGCACTGACCACAGCGGGCACGCGCCGCCGTGCTTGGCAAATGGAAAGCCGGCGCCGTCGAGCAGCTTTGAGATGTTGCCAGCGGGGTCGACGCGGATCAGGAAGAACGGGACTTTCTCGGCGCCCGGCCGCTGCAAGGTCGTGATGCGATGCGCGGTCTGTTCGAAGCTGGCACCGAATTGGCGCGCCAGTGCTTCGAGATCGTAGCGACGGGTCTCGGCGGCGCGCGCGAAAGCCGCATAGGGCATGATCAGCGCCGCAGCGGCGTAACCCGCGAGCGCCCGGCGCGCCAGCAGTTCAGCGCTCTTGGTGGTGAACTGGCCGTCTTCGAGCGCGGTGCCGATCTCGTTTTCCATTTCGAGATAGGCGAGTTGCTGCGCCAACTGGAAATGGAGGCTTGCGGTATCGAGCGAATCCTCAAGTAGCAATTGCTTGCGATGCAGATCCAGTCGCCTGACCGAGCCGAGCATGACGTCCGGCGGTAGATAGCGCACTTGCAGCTTATGCCGGGTCTTGAGACGCTCGACGAAACCGCTCGGCCCCGACGTCGCCTGCACAAGACGTTCGGCCACGTCGTCGATCACAGCGAAATTGTTGCGGCGAGCTGCCAGAAACCGCCTGACCTCGGCCACGGGATCGTTGGCATCATAGCCCTCGCTATCCGAAGACGACGCGCCACCGGTGAGCGCCGGTGCGCGCCGATCCGCCAGCGCGAGCTGCTCCTCGCGATAGGCGGTGTAGAGGCGCAGGAACGCCTCGGCCATGCCGGGATAGCTCACCGCGAGATCGCTGATTTCGAGCGCGGGGATATCGATGTCCGAGAACATCGGCTCTTTCAGGATCGACTGCATCCGCGCCGTATTGTCGGCACCGCCATCGCCAGCCAGATCGGCGAGATCGATCGTGTAGGTGCGCGCCAACCGAAGCAGCATGTCGGCCGTCATCGGCCGCTGGTTGCGCTCCAGCAAAGCGACATAAGGGGCCGAAATTTCCAGATCGGCCGCCATATCGGCCTGGGTCAGGCCCAGATCGCGCCGAAGCCGCCGGATTCGCGGCCCCATGAACACCGAACGACCTGCCGAGGCGGCCATCGCACACTCCAATACCTTGTAACTACTTTACAGCCTTACACGTTCAATTTGTAAAGTATGACAAGTTATCTGCGTTCCGTCTAGCGGCTGGCGATCCCGCGATTACAACCAAGGACAGGTTTTCGTCAGCCAAAGGGATCGAGACAATGAACTTCCAGCCACGCGGGATCAGCAACCAGACCATCCTCGGCACCGGCTCCTATCGGAGCGAAATCGAGGCGGCGTCGGCGCTGCTCAAGACCAAGGACACCTGGAACGGCGTGACCGCCGAAGCGGTCGCACGCATGCGCCTGCAGAACCGCTTCAAGACCGGTCTCGACGTTGCACGCTACACGGCATCGCTGATGCGTGCCGACATGGCCGCCTATGATGCAGACACCACCAAGTACACCCAGTCGCTCGGCTGCTGGCACGGCTTTATCGCGCAGCAGAAGCTGATCTCGGTCAAGAAGCATTTCGGCACCACCGACCGCACCTACCTGTACCTCTCGGGCTGGATGATCGCGGCGCTGCGCTCGGAATTCGGCCCGCTGCCGGATCAGTCGATGCACGAGAAGACTTCGGTCCCGGCTCTGATCGAGGAGCTCTACACCTTCCTTCGTCAGGCTGACTCGCGCGAGCTCAACGACATCTTCCGCAGCCTCGACGCCGCTCGTAAGGCTGGCGACAAGGCAAAGGAAGAAGAACTGATCAACAAGATCGACAACTTCCAGACCCACGTCGTTCCCGTCATCGCCGATATCGATGCCGGCTTCGGCAACGCGGAAGCGACCTATCTGCTCGCCAAGAAGATGATCGAAGCCGGCGCCTGTGCGCTGCAGATCGAGAACCAGGTCTCGGACGAGAAGCAGTGCGGCCATCAGGACGGCAAGGTCACCGTGCCGCACGAGGTCTTCCTCGCGAAGATCCGCGCCTGCCGTCACGCCTTCCTCGAAATGGGCGTCGAAGACGGCATCATCGTCACCCGCACCGACTCGCTCGGCGCTGGCCTCACGCAGCAGATCGCCGTCAGCCACAAGCCGGGCGACCTCGGCGACCAGTACAACAGCTTCCTTGATTGCGAAGAAATCGATGCTTCAAAGATCGGCAACGGCGACGTCGTTATTACGCGTAATGGAAAGCTGATGCGCCCGAAGCGTCTGGCCAGCAACCTGTACCAGTTCCGCGAAGGCACGGGTCAGGACCGCTGCGTGCTCGACTGCATCACCTCGCTACAGAACGGTGCCGACCTTTTGTGGATCGAAACCGAGAAGCCGAACATCGAGCAGATCGCCAAGATGGTCGATCGCGTTCGTGAGGTGATCCCGAATGCGAAGCTGGCCTACAACAACTCGCCGTCGTTCAACTGGACGCTCAACTTCCGTTGGCAGGTCTATGACGCGATGAAGGAAGCCGGCAAGGATGTCAGCAAGTACAACCGCGCCGAACTGATGAAGGTGGAGTACGACAGCACGCCGCTGGCGGTCGAAGCCGACGAGCTCATCCGGACATTCCAGGCTGATTCAGCCAAGCGTGCCGGCATCTTCCATCACCTGATCACGCTGCCGACCTATCACACGGCTGCGCTGTCCACCGACAACCTCGCCAGGGAATATTTTGGCGAACAGGGCATGCTGGGCTACGTCAAGAACGTCCAGCGCGCGGAAATCCGTCAAGGCATCGCCTGCGCGAAGCATCAGAACATGGCTGGTTCGGACATCGGCGACGAGCACAAGGAATACTTCGCCGGTGAAGCAGCCCTGAAGGCGGGCGGCGCGCACAACACGATGAACCAGTTCGGCTAATCGTTACAGTTCAGCTCATCGTAAAACCAGCCTGAGATCCTAGCGGATCTCAGGCTTTTTCGTTATCGGGCTCAAATGCCGAACGACTGCCTCACCGACAGGCAAGGCGCCGGCCTCCATTCCGGTTATCCCTGTCGGCGCAGGAAGCCGGTAATCGTGACGGTCTGCCAGATGCCGACGGTAAAGAACGGATCGGCGTGATGAAATCTTTCGACCGCCGCGCGGTCAGCGGCCTCGACGAGAAACAGACTGCCAATCATGGTCTGGCCGTCATCGGCTGTCAGCGGACCGGACATGACGATCGTCACGTCATAGGCCGAGGTGTCGGACAAAAAGGCCTTGTGAGCCTCGTAGTGAGACAAGCGTTTGTCGAGCGCCCCGGCATGATCGACGGCATGGATGGCAAACAGCATGCGTAGCTCCTGAAAGACAGAAGACGGCCGCCGACCTGCGACGACCGCCTGAAGTGTCGAAGATATTACTTGGTGCCGAGCTTAGCAGCCTCGTCCCAGCTCGGGCAGGTCCGCGATTCCAGCGGCACGTCGTAGGGCTGATAGTTCTCCTTGCCGATCACCGTGGGCTTGAGAACGATCTCGGTGATCACCGGCTCGTTGCGCAGCGAACGAATGGCGATCATCATGCCGAGGCATCCCTGCATGAAACCATTGTAGTCGCCGCTCGCCAGCAGCTTCCCGGACTTGATCGCGTCGATTGCCTCCTTGGTACCATTGACGCCGATGACCTGGGCTTTGCGATTGGCACCATCGAGCGCCTCGATCGCACCGATCGCCATCGCATCATTGGCAGCCAACACACCGTCGATCTGAGTATTCGACTGCATGAGATTCTCCATGACCTGGAGCGCCTGCAGCCGCTGATAATTGCCCGGCTGCGACGCCAGCAGCTTGGCTCCCGGATTTTCCTTCAAGGCGTCGTTGAAGCCGCGGACGCGGTCGATGCTCGTCAAGGATCCTTTGACGCCCTCAATGATCACAAAGTTGCCCTTGCCGCCGAGCGTCTTCAGCAGATAGCGCCCGGTCTCCAGACCCAGACTGTAGTCATCGGCGCCGACAAAGGCGACAAACTTGCCACCGGCGGAACGATCGGTCACGTTGACCACCGGGATCTTTGCGTCATTGATTTTCTCGACACCGGGGACCATCGCCTTGTAGTCGACCGGAATGAAGACAATCGCCGACGGCTTCTTCACCACCACGTCCTCAATCTGGCTGAGCTGCTCCGGGATGCTGTCCGGCTTGGTCGGGATATAATGCAGCGTCTTTGCCTTCATCGCCTTGGCGGCTGCGTCGGACCCGACTCGCACGGTCTGGAAGTACGGATTGGTCTGGTTTTTCGTAAACACCGCGATCGTCTCGCCGTCAGCGAATGCGTGAGATGAGAGTGATGTCGTCAGAAGCAATGCAGCAAGCGCGCCATAGGCCTTCTTCATAGTCGTTCCCTCCGTTTTGTTTTTGAGATCGAACACTTACGCCGCACGGCGCCGTGTTTTCATATCCAGCCATACTGCCAGAATGACGATGACGCCTGTCACCAGTGGCTGCCAACTCGCGTTGACCGACAACAGGTTCATGCCATTGAGGACCAGGGTCAAAATGAGTGCGCCAACGAACGTGCCAAACACCGTTCCGAGACCGCCGAACAGCGAGGTGCCCCCGATCAGAACCGCCGCGATCGCCGGGAGTGTCAGGCTTTCTCCGATGTCGGCTTCGGCAGAGTTCAGTCGCGCAAGAAAGATGATCGAGGCGAGCCCGGCCATCGCCCCCGACACTGTGTAGACCAGCAGAAGCCGGCGAGCGACGGGAATACCCGACAACCGCGCGGCAACCGGGTTGGCGCCGATGGCATAGATTTCCTGTCCCCACGTGGTGCGCTGCGCGAAAATGGTTCCGATGGCGAGGAAGACCAGCAACAGATAGACCGGGATCGGAAGACCGAGAAAATAGCCACTGCCGATCTGGCGAAAGCCAGCCGGGAAACCGTGCATGGTCTCTCCGCCCATGTACCAATAAGTGATGCCGTGCAGTACCCACAACATCCCGTAGGTCGCAATGAAAGATGGGATTCGAAGCGCCGTCACCATCACGCCGTTCAACATCCCCACCGCGCCACCGACGCCGATGCCTGTCAGTACCCCCAAGGTCGGCGAGCCCGTCTGATGAATCACCGTTCCGGCAATACAGGCGGAAATGGCGACATTGGCACCAATCGAAAGGTCGAGGCCACCTGTCAGCACCACCAGCGTCAGGCCCGACGCAATGAAGAACAGCAGACTCGCCTGACGCAGGACGTTGAGGATGTTACCGAGACTGAAGAACGAGTTGGTCAGGATGGTCAGCGCCGCACAGATCAGAAACGCAGCGAGCAGGCGATAGAATACCTGGATCATCTCGTCGGAGAGCAACATTCGCCCGCCCGTGATCGGCTTTGAGATATCGGTCATGATCGGCTCCGCAATCCATCGACGAACAAGGCTGCAATCACCAGCAAGCCGACGCTTGCCACCTGAATCGAAGACGGCAGCGCCAGCAGATTCAATCCGTTGCGCAACACGCCTACGGTGACCACGCCGAGCAAGGTGCCGAGCAGCCAACCATTGCCGCGCTCGAACGACGTGCCGCCGACGGCAACCGCAGCGATGGCATCGAACTCGAGACCGAGGCCAGCGGTTGGATGCCCGGAGTTCATGCGCGCAGTCATCAGGAGACCGGCCAGACCGACCATGGCGCCGCCGAGCGCGTAGACGAGGATCAGCAAGCGACGTGCCGAGATACCGGCGAATTTCAGCGCTTCACGGTTGCCGCCGAGCGCGAAAATGTAAGTCCCGAAACGCGTGTGGTAGAGCAATCCATGGAAGGCAAGGTAGCTTCCCAGTCCCAACACGATCGGAAGCGGAACCCCGCCGAGCGTCCCGGAATAGACGCCGCGAACGGCGGCCGGCATGCCAACGACGCTCTGGCCATCGCTGACGATCAGCGAGAGGCCCTGAGCCATCCCGAGTGTGCCCAGCGTGGCGACAAAAGGGGGAATGCCGACAACGGCCACCAGCCAGCCGTTGATCGTCCCGAACACGATTCCGACGGCCAGAGCCGCAAGCAGGCCGAGCAGCAACGAGCCAGTGGCCAAGGCAACGATGGCGACGATCAGCGAGGTCAGCGTCAACACTGCGCCCATCGACAGGTCGAGACCTTCGGTCATGATGATCAGCGTCATCGGCAGCGCCAGCATCAGCAGAATCGTCGATTGGACGAGCACGTTGGAAATATTCGGCACCGTCAGGAAGCCGGGTGTCATCAGGCTGAAGACAACACACAGCAGCACCAGCATGACGGCAACGCCGGGAATCCGCTGAAGCGGATTGGTGTTCAATACCATCGCTTGTTCACGCATGATGCATCCCCAACTTCACGATCTTTTCCTCACTCAGTTCGTGGCGAGCCAGTTCACCCGCGATCCGTCCGTCGCACATGACATAGGCGCGATCACAGACGTGGCAGATTTCCGCCTGCTCCGACGAGATCATCAGCGCAGCGGCACCATCCGCGACCAGTCGGTCGATGAGCGCGAAGATCTCGGCTTTCGCTCCGACATCGATGCCCCGTGTCGGTTCGTCGAAGATGAACAGCTTGGCGCCGGCGGCCAGCCATTTGCCGATGACGACTTTCTGCTGGTTGCCGCCGGACAGAAGACCGACGGCCTGCTTGTCCGATGGGGTCACGATCCTCAACTGCCGGATCAGATCATTGGCAACCTGCCTGGATTTCCCCTGATCGAAGAAGCCACGCGGAAAGATCTTGCGTAGCGCGGAAACGATCAGGTTGTCTCCGACGGAGCGGATCAGAGCCAGACCTTCGGCCTTGCGGCTTTCCGGAATCAGCGCGAGCCCCAGCCTGGCAGCTTCGTCCGGGCCACCGGATTTCTCCTGGCCGTCGAACAGGATTTGTCCCGCGGTCGCCTTGTCGGCTCCGAAAATGGCCCGCACCACTTCCGTGCGCCCCGAGCCGACCAGCCCGCACAGCCCAACAATCTCGCCTTGCCGCACCACCAGGTCGATGCCCGCAATGCCCGAGGCAGAAGAGAGGCCCCTCACCTCGAGCATGACCTTGCCAGGGGACTCGGCGAAGGTCCGTGGATAGCTCATATCGACGCTGCGACCGACCATCATCCGGACCAGATCGTCCGACGACACGGCGCCGGGTTTTACCTCGTCGATACGGCGCCCATCGCGCAGCACCGTGATGCGGTCACCGAGCGAGAATACTTCTGCCATGCGGTGCGAGATGTAGATGATGGCAACGCCATCCGCCTTGAGCCGCGCGATCAGCGCAAACAGCAATTCCGTCTCGCGGTCGGACAGCGCCGCCGTCGGCTCATCCATCACGAGAATTCGCGCGTTCTGGCTGATGGCCTTCGCAATTTCCACCATCTGCTGCTGGGCGACGCCCAGCTTCTCGATCCGGATCGCCGGATCGATGTCGAATCCAATCGAATCCAGCACGCGCTTGGCATCGGCCAGAATTTTCTTGCGATCGATCGTGCCGGGAACACGTCCTGCCGGCTCGCGTCCAAGGAAGATGTTCTGCGCGATGTCGAGATAGGGGACCAGCGAAAATTCCTGGAAGATGACGGCGATGCCGAGCTTCTGCGCATCGGCTGGCGACGCGATCTCGACTGTCTCGCCGTTGTAGTGGAACGAGCCGTGATCGGCGCGATAGGCCCCGCACAGCACTTTCATCAGGCTCGATTTGCCTGCTCCGTTCTCGCCGAGCAGCATATGCACCTCGCCTGGCCAGACCGAGAACGACACATCGTCGAGTGCCTTCACTCCCGGGAATTCCTTGGAGATGCCGCGCAGTTCGAACAGCGGCGGCGCCGCCTGAACGATCGACACGGCAGCCTTGGACTGTGCAAGTTGCGTCATGCCAGCACCGCTGCATTGGGCAAGAAGATCTTGCCGGGGTTCATCATGCCTTTCGGATCGATCGACGCCTTGATGCCACGCATGATATCGACGGCGTCGCCGAGCTCGTCCTGGAGGAATCCGATCTTGCCGGTACCGATGCCGTGTTCGCCGGTGCAGGTGCCCTCCATCGCGATCGCCCGCGCCACCAACCGCGCGTGCAGCGCCTTGGCGCGCGCGACTTCGTCGGCATTATCCTGATCGATCAGGATCAGCAGATGGAAATTCCCGTCGCCGACATGGCCCACCACAGGCGCGATCAGTCCGTTGGCATCGATGTCGCGGCGGGTTTCGGTCAGGCATTCCGTCAGCCGTGAGATCGGCACGCAGACATCCGTGATCATGGCCTTGGCGCCCGGCTTCAGGCTGAGACCCGCATAGAGCGTGTTGTCGCGGGCATGCCACAGCTTCGTCCGTTCTTCGGCGGCCCGCGCCCATTGGAAGCCCTGGCCGTCATGTTCGGCGGCGATCGCCTCCGCCAGTTCGGCTTGCTCCGCGACACTCGCCTCGGTGCCGTGGAATTCAAAGAACAGCGTCGGCGCCTCGCGATAGCCAAGTTTGGAATAACCATTGATGCCGCGCATCATGATTTCATCCAGCAGCTCCATCCGCGCGACGGGAATGCCCGACTGGATCACCTCGATCGCGGCATCGATCGCCTGATCGAGCCGCTCGAAACTGCAGACCGCGGACGAGATCGCCTGCGGCCATGGATGCAGCTTCAGAGTGATTTCGGTGATGACGCCGAGCGTGCCCTCGGAGCCGACGAACAGCCGGGTGAGATCGTAACCGGCTGACGATTTACGGGCGCGCTGGCTGGTACGGATCACCCGCCCATCCGGCAGCACGACTTCGAGCGCAAGCACGTTGTCCTTCATGGTGCCGTAGCGGACGGCCATAGTCCCGGACGCGCGCGTCGAGGTCATGCCGCCGATCGACGCATCGGCGCCGGGATCGATCGGAAAGAACAATCCGGTGTCGCGCAGATGCGCATTGAGTTGCTTGCGGGTGATGCCAGGCTGCACGACAACGTCGAGGTCTTTGTCATGCACCCGGAGCACGCGGTTCATCCGCGCAAGATCGATACAGACGCCGCCAGCCACCGATGCCGCGTTGCCTTCGAGCGAGGTGCCCGCGCCGAATGGAACGACCGGCATACCGAGCTCGCCGCAGAGTTTCACGATCTCAGCGACTTCCTGCGTGGTCTCCGGAAACACCACGACGTCCGGTGGACGACTGGCGTGATAGGCCTCGCTGCGGCCGTGATCATCGAGCACGCCGCGCGCGATCGTCGCGCGCGCCCCAATGATCTCGTTCAGACGGACCACGGCCGTCTCGGCGCTCACTGGCGCTCCCATAGCATCCTCCCCTTCCATATCAGCGCTCAGGCTCTGCGGCCCTTGATGCGCATTGTTAGTTAGACAGCATGCGCATTGTTGGCGTCTGGCTTCAAACCGAAATCGTAATTCAAATGATAGTAAGACGTGTCCTGCATGCGCCCGTCGGGAGCTTCGCCGGCATCTTTCCGGGCGAATTCGCGAATGAGCGTATCTTTGACACCGAAGACGACGTCGGAGTCGAGATACTTGTCGCCCGCAACGAACACATGTGTCACCAGTTGCTCAAAGCCAGGTGCCGAGATCATGAAGTGAACATGGGCAGGTCGCCACGGATGACGCCCCTGAGCCGTGAGCATATCGCCGACCGGCCCGTCATGCGGGATCGGATAGGCCGCTGGCTTGATCGACCAGAACCGGAAACGGCCCTCGGCATCGGCATGAAACCGCGCACGCATCGCCAGATCGCCGATCTTGTCGAGCTGCTGAACATCGTAATACCCGTCGTCGTCGGAGTGCCACACGTCGATTGTCGCATTTGCGATCGGCTTGCCATCCGGCGTCGAGACCGATCCCGTCACGATCATCGGATCGCCCTCCATGCCACCGGAGATGTCTTCGCCAAGCTTCTTCTCCGGGGCCGCCTGGACGAAGAACGGCCCGAGCACGGTCGTGTCCGTCACACCTTTTTCGGCACCATGATTGATAGCATCGACCAACATCGACACCCCGAGCGTATCCGAAAGCAGGATGAACTCCTGGCGCTTATCGTCGCACATGTGACCGGTACGCGTCAGGAATTCGATGCCCTGCTCCCACTCCCTCTGGGTCGGCCGAATCTCCCGGACGAAGGCATGCAGATGGCGTACCAGCGCCTCGCTGATCTGTCTGATCCGCGGCTGGCCGGCATTCGTGATGCGATCCAGCACGGCATCGGTGATGGTGTTCTCGTTGAAATTCCGCATGGCCTTCCCTCACCCAAGCTTCGGCTCGCCGAGACCCGATAGTCGCTCGACATGGCGCACGGTGGCGATGAAGTCGGATTCGCCATCTCCCTGTGCAACAAGCGATCCGTAGATTTCTCGTACCTGCGCTGCGAGTTGCAGTGGCACGCCGACGTGATGGCCGGCCCCGATGATGAGGTCGAGATCCTTGGCCATCTGCCGGCACGAGAAAGTGGACTCGAAGTTGCGCGTGGCAAGCGGCGGCGTCTTGTACTTGACCATCGGCGAGGCGATCGCGCTATCGTCCAGGACCTTGAGGATATCCGGCCAAGAGATTCCGCCCTTGCGCGCCAGCGCGAGGCTTTCGGCCATCATTCCGGCGGACACCGCGATCATTAGATTGACCGCGAGCTTGGCAAATCGCGCCTCTTCAGCCACGCCGAGATAGGTTTGCGCGCGGGTGAACGTCGCCAGCACCGGCTGAACCGCATCGAACGCATCGCGCGGTCCCGACACGAAGCAGGTCAGCGCGCCGGTATGCGCGATCGCTGCATTGCCGGACACCGGCGCCCGCAGATAGGCCACGCCGCTCGCCTCCGCCGCAACACCAACTTCAGCCGATATTTCGGCGCTGACCGTGCTCGTCTCGATCAGAACCGCACCACGTGTCAGCTTGTTCAGCAGGCCGTCTGGTCCGAGCACCACGGAACGCAGCGCCGCATCGTCGGGCAGCGATGTGAAGATGATGGCGTGGTTTGCAGCGGCGTCTGCGGCCGAGTTGGCCGTCTGAAGCCCAAGCTGCTGTGCCAACACCAAGCGCTGTTGGCCCGGGTCGTAGCCGGTGACGCGGATACCGGCCTCCACCATACGGCCCGCAATGGGCAAGCCCATCTTGCCAACACCGATCCAGGCCACGGCCTGTGCTTGATCTCTCGACGGGGTTGTCATGCCGCTTTCTCCTGACGTTCGATCTCGGAGACGATGCGCATGCCCGATCGCTCGAGTTCATTCTTTTTGTGGTCGAGGTTCTCCGCCAGAAGGCGTCCGCCCCGCTTGCGCCAGATGCCGTCGATCATCACCGCCTCGACATTGGCAATGCTGGACTGCATCAGGACCGTGGAAACCGGATCATGGACCGGACAGAGGTTAAGGTCCGTGGCATTGATGACGACCAGATCCGCCTTCTTGCCCGGCGTGAGCGAGCCGATGCTGCTTTCACGTCCGAGCATGCGCGCGCCCTCGATGGTGATCCAGCGCAAGGCCTCACGCGTCGTGATTGTCGTCACCGCTGGAATGGCGCCCGTGGCCTGCCGACTCCCGGCGTTGTCGAGCGCACGTTGCATCGACAGTGCGATGCGGCCAACGTTGAACATGTCGCCAGGCAGCACGGATTCCAGATCGACCCCGAGCGATGGCCGCGATCCCAGCTTCAACAGCCGCCCGGTGATCGGGTAGCCGTGGCCCTGATTCATTTCATTTTCTGGCGTGACCGAGAACGACACGCCGAGATCGACAAGCTGATGCAGCAGATCGTCGGGAAGATCGTTGCCGTGCACGATGTTGATGCCGGGACCGACCAGACCGGCCGCAATCAGCCTCGCCCAGCCACCCGGCGACTTGGCCGGGCCTCCGCCCTGATGCATAGAGGCAATCAGATCGAACTCACGCGCCAATTCGAAATCATGGATGGCGACATCCATGGTCGAATAATGAGGACCAAGAATCGCAAGCCCGAGGGTGACGCGGTCGCTGCGGTTAGACAGTGCCCCTGCCAGGAAGCGCTCGACCTCATGGCGCGGATGCGGAACCTCGGAGAAGTGCGGCTGCCCCGGCGCCGCCTCCGGTTTCGGCGAGCCGTGAAAGAAGGCGGCACGGATGCCGCTCTCTTTCAGCGCCGCGACGGCGCTATCACTATGCGCAGGCGTTGGGTTGTTGTGACACCAGTCAACCAGCGTGGTGGTGCCGCAATTGATCTGGTTCAGCGCGCCCATCAGCGTGCCGATATGGATATCCTCGGGACGAAAGACCGTGGCCAGTCCCGCATGCATCCGGCGGAAATATTCAGGAAGCGTCCAGTTCGCGGAGAAGCCGCGCAAGGCGGTCTGCCACGTATGCATATGCGCGTTGACAAGGCCCGGAATGACGATGCGGCCACGACCATCGACGATCTCTGCATCACCGGCATCGAGGCCCGACCGGATGTCGACGATGCGATCGCCATCAACCAGCAGGTCGGCCTGCGTGAGGTCGCCAATCGTGTCGTCCATTGTCAGGATGGTGGCGGATTTGATGAGCGTGCGTGTCGCCGTCATCGCAACGCCTCCGCCATGACCGGAGGTTCGCCCGCCCAGGCCCGCGCGATCAGATCGCGGATGGCATCGCGTTCCAACGGCCGCGGGTTCCAGTAGGCATTGCTGACGGCAAGGTCGGCGGCGCGTTCTATGCCGTCCTTCGGCATTCCCAGATCGCGCAGCGCGACTTTGGCGCCAAGTCCCTGCGTAAGATCGAACAGTCCCTGCGCGGCCTGTCCGGCGCCAAGCGCGCGCGCGACGCGAGCCGCCGCAACCGGCACGGCGGGAGCATTATAGGCCATCGCATGCGGCAGGATCACCGTGTGGGTTTCGGCATGTGGCAAATTGAACGTGCCGCCCAGCGTATGGCAGAGCTTGTGGTGCAGCCCCATGCCGACGGCGCCGAGACAGGCGCCGCACAACCAGGCAGCGCGCAGGGCATCATCGCGTGCCGCCGCGTTGTCCTCGCCAGCCGCAAGCTTCGGCAGCGCGCCGGCGAACAGGCGAATGCCCTCTTCCGCCATCAACGACACGACCGGATTGGCATCGCGCGCATAGAGCGCTTCGACAGCGTGAGCGATTGCATTGACGCCCGATGTCACGGCAAATGCAGGCGGCAATGTGCGTGTCAGGTCGACGTCGTAGATGACCGTTTCGGGGAGTATCTTCGGGCTCGATTGCGTGGTCTTCAGTCCCTCGCGGGTCTCACCCAGGATCGGCGTCATTTCGGACCCGGCATAGCTGGTCGGTACGACGATTTGCGGCAGGTCGGTCCGTAGCGCGATCGCCTTGCCTAGCCCGATGGTCGAACCACCGCCCACCGCGACGATGCCGTCGGCCTGCAGAGCCTTGACCTGCTGCATCGCAAGTTCGGTCACATCAACCGGCGTATGCATCACCGCACCGGCATAGACGCCCGCCGCTCTGTCACCGATCAGGGCGGCAATCTGCTCGCCGTGAGATTTCTGCTGGTCTGTCGTCAGAACGAGTGCGCGTTTAACGCCGAGTCGGTCGAGCTCGGCGGCCAGATCTGCCAGCCGTCCCGAGCCGAAGACGACCCGCATGGGCGCCGCCTGATAGACGAAGCTCTCCATCATTCCATCCCTGATCGTCGACGCCGTTAGGGCGCTTCTGCTGCATTGCACCAAGACATGCAGCGGATTTTCGCTACCATCATTCCCGTGCACACGTTTGTCAAGAAACTCTGCACACGTTTGTCAATTTGTGCAAGATAAGGCATTCTCACGTGATCGTTAGCGGATACGACGACGCGCGCGAGCAGGCTGGATGGCGATGCCCAAAAAAACCAAGAACACCAAGAAGACGTCACCCGCGCTTCAGGAGCGGTCGTCGCGTAAGACAATCATTGATGTCGCGAAGTGTGCTGGCGTCCATTGGTCAACGGTGTCGCGCGGGCTCAATCCCGAGAAGCGCCACCTGATCTCCCCAGAAATGATCGAGCGCGTCGAAGCTTGCGCAAAGAAGCTGGGATATCGGGCCAACGCCATGGCATCGGCGCTTCGGACCCAGCGATCTCGCACCGTCGGCGTTATTATTTCGAACCTTGGTGACCCCGTCCATCCCCCCATAGTGCGGGCGATTGAGGACCGGTTCGCCGAGATTGGATACGTCACCATCGTCGGCAATACCGACAACCATCCGCTCAGGCAGGCCGCGCTGATCGATCGTTTCATCCAGCAAGGCGTCGAGGGGCTGATCGTCGCGACCTTCGAGCGAAACGATCCCGGCATCGCCGCCTGCGTCGAGGCGAATATTCCAGTCGTCGCGGTGTTTCGCGATCCTGAAAGCGAATTCATTCCGAGCGTCCGGGTCGACGACGCGAAGGCAATGGAACTGGCGGTTCATCATCTCGCCGAGTGTGGGCACAGGCAAATTGCTCATGTCGGCGGCCCGCAAAATGTGTCGACGGGTTACCACCGCTATCGCGGCTTTCGGCGCGCTTGCAAAGTCTTGGCTCAAGACGGAGTTGCGCCCACTGCCGTCTTCGGTGAGGCCTTTACGGTCGAGGAAGGCGAGTTCGCTTGCGAACGTTTGCTGACGGAGAACCCCAATATTACGGCGATTGTGGCTGGCAACGACATGCTGGCCGTAGGCTGCCTTCGGCACCTGAGAAACAAAGGCATTTCATGTCCCGGCAACATCTCGCTGGTCGGCATGAACGACATGCTGTTCATGGATGCGATAGCACCGGCGCTGACGACCATCAGTACACCGACTGCGGAACTGGGAACGCAGGCGTCTCACATCCTTATTGCGATGATCAAGGGAACGCCGGTTCAAAACGATCGGATCGTGCTGAAGCCGGTTTTGCTTGCGCGCGATTCTGTCGCCGCGATCAAGCTGCCGACCAGGACACGTTCATCAGATCTTTCTGACGCGGCCAAAAGAGAAGTCAGAATACGGCACCGACAAAGCTAAGCCAAACCTGACGCACGCTGCGGCGGTGACATGGAAAAGTGTCGGCGACTGATCCGAGTTTGCCGAGAACGGGGCGCTCAGACGCGATCCGTTACAGATCTGGCTTCTCGACCGAAATCAGAAGTTTCCGCAGCAGCCGCGTGAGCGTTTGACGTTCGTTGGCTGTCAGCACCTCGTCGACCGACCGGGACAGCTTGAAGTGCTGGGCAATCGCCTTGTCGACGGAATTGCGCCCCTTGGCCGTAAGCGTGATCCGCGCGCCGCGGCCATCTTCAGGATCCTGGCGCCTGACGATGAAGCCGTCCTGCTCGGCACGCCGCAGCCGCGCGGTGAGCCCGCCCGACGACAGCAGGCACTCCGCATAGAGGTCAGTCGGTCGAACACCGATACTGCTATCGGCCTCGCGGCGGTAGATCGTCAGGAGCAGGTCGAACAATTCCCAATTGAAGCCCTGCTCCTCGAGTGCGGGCTCGATGGCGCTGCGCATATGCACGGACAGCCGGACAATCCGGCCGACGACGTCGAGGTGACCGGCGTCGAGGTCGGGCCGCCGCCGGCTCCAGCCGGCAATGATCTCATCAATCGAATCGGTAGTCATGCTGATCAGCATATAGGCACGGGGCACCGAATATATGCAAATTCATCTATCTTTGCGCCAAGATATTTTATCTTGACTCAAAGATAGTTTGACCTCACGCTTCGTGACGGGTTGACCGGATGCCACCTCGCGAGAAGGTCACGAGGTTTACCAACGCCCGCCATCGAGGAAATGATCATGACAGCCAAGCCGGCCTTTGCGACCTCGCCCACCAATCCGCACGTCAAGGAAATCCAGACGATGCCGGAGCGGAAGCCGGACATGCCTTATGCGCCAGCGATCCGTGTCGAAGTGCCCTGCGGGATGTTGTTCATTTCCGGAGCAACGCCCTCGCCGCTCTATCACAAGCATCCCCACGTTCTGGAGGAGCACGATCATCCGAATTCGATCGAGGACCAGACCCACCGCGCCATGCAGACGATCCAGTCGATCCTGGATCACGAAGGGCTGACCTGGACCGACATCGTCAAGGTGACGAAGTACCTGACCGACATCCGGGACCAGGACGGTATGGTGAAGGTGATGAAGGAATATTTCGGCGACTGGACGCCGGCCAGCACCACCATCTGCATCAACCAGCTCTCGACCCAGGGCGCCCGTGTCGAGCTGGACATGATCGCCGCCATTCCCGTGCAAAAATAGACCGGATGTGACCTCCCGCCGGCCCCGGGTCATCGGGCCGAACGAGGCCGACAATGATGCACGGCACTGAAAATCAAGATGAGCAAGGGGACCGCTCGCTGCACACCCCAAAGGGGTCTGCGTCGCGGGCGCCCGGAAGCGAGGCCGATGCACCGCTGCTGCGTCTGGTCGGCATCGACAAATCCTTTCCCGGTGTGCATGCGCTCAAGAACGTATCGCTCGACGTCTATGCCGGCGAGGTCCATGTCATCCTCGGTCAGAATGGCGCGGGAAAGTCGACGCTGATCAAGACGCTGTACGGCGCCTATGCGGCCGATCGCGGTTATATCGAGATCGAGGGCCGGCGAGTCGCCGTCGCCCGCCCGGCCGATGCCAGCGCGCTTGGTATCGCCGTCATCTTCCAGGAATTCTCGCTGATCCCGTATCTGGACATCGCGCAGAACATCTTTCTCGGTCGCGAAGCCGCATTCAGTCGCTTCGGCCTCGTCGATTCCGCGGCCATGCATGCAGCCGCACGCACCATCCTCGACGGTCTCGGCCTCGACTACGACACCCACGCATACGCCGCCGATCTCGGCGTAGCCCAGCAGCAGATGGTGGAGATCGCCAAGGCGCTTTCGCAGAACGCGCGGGTGCTCGTGATGGACGAGCCGACAGCGGCGATCTCCGAGCGTGAATCAGATCGCCTGTTTCAAACCATCGCGCGATTGACGGAAAAGCGCGTCGCCATCGTCTACATCTCCCATCGTATGAAGGAGGTGCAGATGCTCGGCGATCGCATCACCATCCTGCGCGACGGGGCCGTCGTGACCAGCGTGCTGCGCGATCAGAAGAGCCAGGCCGAGATGGTCGGCGCGATGATCGGACGGCCATCGGGATCGCAACTCGCACGGACGCCGCGCTCGCCCGGCGAGCCTGTCCTGCTCGCCAGGGATGTGAACACGGCCAAACTGTCGGACATCTCCATCGAAATTCTCGCCGGCGAGGTGGTGGGGCTTGCCGGCCTCGTCGGGTCCGGCCGGACCGAAGTGGTCCGCGCCTTGTTCGGCGCGGATCCAATCGCCAGCGGCGAGATCGCTCTGTTCGGATCCCGTGCGCTGGCCACACTGGACAGACGGGTGCGTGCGGGCATGGCCCTGCTCCCGGAAGATCGTAAACGGGAGGGATTGGCGCTGCCACTCGATGTCCGCGACAATGCGACAGTCGCCTCGTTGTGGCGCAGCTTCACCTCCGGCTGGTTCTCACCGGCCAAAGCCGAGCGGGACACACGCGGTCTGATCGCACAGCTCGGCATCGCCGCGCATGGCACGCGCCAGAGCGTCCACACCCTCAGCGGCGGCAATCAGCAGAAAGTCGTGCTGGCCAAATGGCTGGCGGCAGGGTCCAGGCTGTTCCTGCTGGATGAACCGACGCGCGGTGTCGATGTCGGCGCCAAGGCGGAGATCTATCGCCTGATCGATCAACTGGTCGATGGCGGGGCCGGTGTCGTCGTCATCAGTTCGGAACTGCCGGAGCTCGTCCAGCTCTGCGACCGCGCCTATGTCATGCGCGACCATCGCATCGTCGGGCATCTCGCCGGTGACCAGCTAACCGAGCGGGCCATCCTCGAACTGGCGGTGCATCAATGAGCGTGACGATCCAGCTGCAGCGCAGGTCCGGCATGGGCCAGTTCCTCAGCGCAATCCCCGGCGCCGGCCTCCTGCTGATCCTGATGCTGGTGCTGTTCACGATCGTCAATCCGAGATTCGTGTCCCAGACCAACCTCATGAATGTTGGCTTGCAGACCTCGCTACTGCTGATGCTCGCCCTGCCGATGACGCTCATCATTATGACCGAGGGCCTCGACCTGTCGGCCGGAGCTCTGCTCGGGCTGAGCGGCGTCATCGTCGCCGAGGCGCTTCTTGCCGGATGGGGCGTGCTCGCCGCTTGTGCGGCGACGCTGGCGGTGAGCATTGCCTTCGGGGCCCTCAACGGCGTCCTGATCGCCTATCTGTCGCTCCCTGCCTTTGTTGTCACCCTCGGCACCATGGGGCTGATGCAGGGGATTGCGCTGGTACTCACCAATGGAGATCCGGTCGGCGGCTTCACGCCTGCCATTGAAACCTTCTATCGCTCCCAGCTTTGGTTCATTCCGACGCCGATCGCGATCGCGGCCGCCCTTTATGCCGCGCTGTGGCTACTGCTCTATCGCACTCGGCTCGGCAACTACGTGATCGCCATCGGGGGCAACAAGGACGCGCTGCGTCTCGCCGGCATTCGCGCCAATCTCGTGCACCTCGCCGTCTATGTGCTCGGCAGCACGATCATCGGTCTTTCGGCGGTGTTGCTGATCGGACGCACCAATTCAGCGCATCCGACCGTCGGCATCGGCATGGAGTTCGAGGCGATCGCCGCAGTCGTGCTCGGCGGCACCTCCTTCGAAAAAGGACAGGGCTGGCTGTTCGGTGCCGTGCTCGGCGCGCTTGCCATCACCGTGCTGCGCAATGGACTCAACATTCTGTCCATCGACTCATCGCTGCAGGTCGTGTGCATCGGCATCCTGCTCATCCTCGCGTTGCTGATCGACCAGGCGCGCAAGCAATTCGTGAGGCGTACGGCATGACGATCCCGGCAACGCTCGATATCCGCCCATCGTCCCTGTCGCCCGACGCTGCGGCCCTGCTCGGCCGGTTCGTGCTGATCGTTCTGATCGCCGGCGCATTGACCGCGGTCGATCCGGGATTCGCGTCGGTGAGCAATCTGCTGAATATGCTGCGGCAGGCGAGCCTGCTGTTTCTCGTCGCGTCCGGCCTCACACTCGTCATCATCGGCGGTGGGCTCGACCTGTCGGTGGGCGCCAATCTGACGCTGTCGGCCTGTCTCGCCGCAGCCGCGATCAAGACCACCGGCAATCCGTGGTACGGCGTTGCGGTCGCCATCGGCGCCGGCACGCTGATCGGTTACGCTAACGGGCTGATGATCAACCGCCTGCAGTTGCCGCCTTTCCTTGCGACTTTCGGCATGCTGTGGGTGGCGCAGGGCATCGCCTACTGGTTCATGGCCGGGCAGACGATCTACGGCATGCCGATGTCGTTTCGCTATTTCGGCACCGGCTTCTTCCTCGGCGTTCCGCTGCCGATCTGGATCACGCTTGTGGTCTGTCTCGCCTGCAGCATCCTCCTGCACCGCACGACCTTCGGCCGCGAGGCGTATTTCATGGGCGCCAACCAGACCGCCGCGCTGCTGTCCGGCGTCCCGGTCGAGCGTCGTCGGCTGCTACTCTACGTGCTCAGCGGCTTGACGGCGGGCATCGCGTCTCTCGTCTATCTCGCACGCCTCAATGCCGCCGAGCCCGGAATCGGCGAGCCGTTGCTGCTTCCTGCTATCGCCGCAGTTCTGGTCGGCGGCACATCCTTGTTCGGTGGCAACGGCAACATCGGCGGCACCGCGCTTGGCGCCATCCTGCTCACCATCATCGTCAACGGCCTCAATCTGCTGAATGTTGCAGCGACCTGGCATCCCTTCGTCAACGGCGCCGTCGTCCTGGTCGCCATCATTGCGGATCTCGTCATCAGCCGACGCCGATCAGGGAGCGGATAGACCCGGCATCACCAGTTCACCACACGTCTCGTCATTCACAACCAGAGGGGCCATCATGCGAACCACCCGATCTATCCGATGCGTTCTTGCCGCCGTCATTTGCGGCACCCTGTTCAATTCGGCGGTGCGCGCCGATGGCGAAGTGATTGCAGCCTTCACGAAGAACCAGGTGGACCCGCATTTCGAGGGTGTGCGCGCCGGCGTCGCGCAGATGGCGGAGAAAATGCGCGCGACGGTCAAATATTACACGCCGACCAAGCCGAACAATATCACCGAAGGCATGTCGCAGCTCGAAGACGTCGGCGTGACCAAGCCCAATCTGATGCTGTTCATGCCAATCGACGCCAAGGCGCAATTGCCGACGATCAAGCGCCTGATCGAATCCGGCCTGCCGATCATCAACTACAACGACCGCGGCGGCGACGCCCCCTATCTCTCCTTTGTCGGCCAGGACGATTACAAGCTCGGCTATGACATCGCCAAGACGCTGTTCGACCACCTCGGCGGCAAGGGCAATGTGGTGATCCTCGAAGGCGTCAAGGGCTCGACCACGGGCGACGAGCGCAAGCGCGGCTTCGACGCTGCGGCCAAGGACTATCCGAATATCAAAGTACTGGCCTCGCAGCCCGCCAACTTCCAGCGCCTGCTCGGCATGCAGACGATGGAGAACCTGATCCAGCAGTTCAGCACCATCGACGGCGTGATCGCCGCTGCCGACGCGTCCGCCCTCGGCGCCATCGAGGCGCTCAATGCAGCCGGCCGCAAGAACGTCGCGGTGGTCTCGATCAATGGCGTGCCGGAGGCTGTCGAAGCCGTGAAGGCCGGCAGCCTGCTGGCAATCGCGGAGTTCGACGGCTTCAAGATCGGCTGCGTCGCCACCGCGGTCGGCCTGAATGCCATTCGCGGCCAGAGTGCGCCGAAGCAGATCACGATCCCCGGTGCGATCATCACCAAGGCCAATTATGCGCCCTGGCTCGTCCCCTACAAGGACCGGACTTGCCCGACGCCGGACGCGTATATCGCGAAGTAGCGCTAACGGGCCTGCAAACGCGTCGCGTGCTGCAGGCCCGTCTTCTTACTTTGTCGCCCCGTCCGTCGACATCGCGATGAGCTTGCCATAACGCTCCGCATCGCCGCGCAATTCGGCCTCGAACGCTTCTGGCGTCGAGCTGGCGATGTCGGCGCCCTGCGCGGCGAACTGCTTGATCAGGGCCGGATCGCTGAGCGCCTCGGCGAGATCGCGTGCGATCTGGCTGACGATGGGTTTCGGCACCGCCGCGGCGGCGAGCATGCCGAACCAGCTATCGTAGGTGAATTCGGGGAGCCCTGCCTCGGCGAAGGTTGGCACATCAGGCAGTTGCGCCATGCGGCTCTTGCCGGTGACTGCCAGTGCGCGCAACTTTCCCGACTGGATCAGGTCGCCACCGACGCCGAAGAAAGTGAAGGCAACCGAGGTGTCGCCGCGCATGATGCTGATCTGGGATTCCGGCAGTCCGCGATGCGGAATCAGCACCATCTTGGTCTGCGTGAGATGCCTGAACAGTTCGGCGGCGATACCGGTGGAACTACCGACGCCGGCAGAGCTGTAGCTCAGCGAATCCGGCTTGGCCTTTGCCGCGGCGATCAGTTCGGCCAGCGTCTTGAACGGCGCATCCGGCGGCACGATCAGGATGGACGGCGTCGATCCGACACGGCTGATCGCAGCGAAATCCTTGATCGGATCGAAGTTGAGGTTCTTGTTGACCACGCCGATCACGCTATGCCCGTTCGAGGTCAGCATGATCTGCGAGCCATCGGTCGGGCCTTTGGCGACGCTGCTGACACCGGCGATGCCGGGCCTGTTCTCGACGATGACCTGCTGCTTCCACTTCGCAGCAAGCTTCTCGGCCACCGAACGGGCAAGGATGTCGGTGAGGCTGCCACCCGAAAACGGCACGATAATACGCACGAGCTGGTTCGGATAAGTCTGTGCAATGGCTCCGCTGCCCATCAGCGCCGCAGTCGCGGCGAGGCCAGAGCCGATCATGAAGTGTCGGCGATCCATCATTTTCTCCCTTAAAGAACCAAGTGCCGGGCTTTCAGCCTCTGGCGGTGTTGGGCAGCGGCATTGCAAGCAACACCACCGCCGGTCGTTTCGTCTCGTTGCGCAGCGCGCGCGTCTCGTTGGGCGCGATGCGGCAGGAATCCCAGATGCCGAGGGAGGCGATGCCATCCGGCGTTTCGAAGGTTACTTCGCCTTCGAGGACGATATAGAACTTCTCCTCCGGCGAGGCCGAGGGCGTAATGCCGCCGCCCGGCAGAATCTGGCTCATGCCGAGCCACATCACATCGCCCGGCCCGGCGTCGCGGCCCTGCAGGCGAAACATCCGCATGTCATTGTGGCCAGGGGCTTCGTAGCGCGGGGCATCGTTCAGGCGGACGACATGCATGGCTTCACCCGTTCGGCTGAAAAACGAGACGATCGCGCGAGGAGCCGAGCACGGCGACATAGGCCTCTGCAGCGCGCTCCAGCGGGTAGATCGCGTCCGGCTTGATCGGAAACGGCTTCAATGCGCCGCTGGCGAAACCCGGCACCAATTCACGCAGTATCTCGCCGGCTTCCGGCGATGACAGCGACAGCGAGTCGACACCGAAGAAGGTGTGCTTGCCGCGATAGAAGGCGAAGATATCGAACGGCACGGTGGCCTTGGTGGAGGCAATAAATATCTGGCGGCCGAGATGCGCGAGCGATTTCGTGCCTGCGTCGTAATAGGGCTCGCCGACGGTATTGTAGACGATGTCCGCGCCCTTGCCGCCGGTGAGTTCGCGCACGGTCGCGGCGACGTCATTGCGGCTGGAATCGACGACGGTCACCTCGCCATGGGCATGGCCGGCATATAGCTCGTCCTTGCGGACGACGCCGATCACGCGAGCGCCCTGCCATGACGCGATCTGCGTCGCCGCCTGACCGACCTTGCCGTTCAGACCGAGGATCAACACCGTCTCGCCGGGCTTCGGCATGCCGCTGCGGCGAAAGCCTTCTTGCGCGGTGACAAAGGGCACGCCGATGCCGGCCGCCTCCGCGAGGCTGATATTGATCGGCTTCTCGACCAGCGCAGACGCTTCCACCACCAGATGCGTGGCATGGGTGCCGTCGCGGCCGATCCCGAGTTGGCCGGACGAGCCGAATACTTCCTTGCCGATCAGGTCGGTCGGCCCATCGATCACGACTCCGGCGAAGTCACGGCCGGGCGTGCGGGGGAAGACCGCATGCGGCATCAGACCGAGCGTCGCCTTGGCGTCCGACGGATTGATCGCGGCGGCCCTTATCTCGACCAGCGCATCGCCTGACCTGGCGCAGGCGAGTGTGCGTTGCTCGATGCCGAGCGCCACATTCTCGATGCGATCAGCCTTGGCGGCGACCCGCAGGCATGTTGCGGTGACGCTGGAGGAAGTCTTGGCGGCTGCAGTCATTTCAGTCCTCGAATGCTGTGTTATGCGGCGCCCGGCAAATCGAACAGTGCGCGTGCTTCAGCAGGCGTCGCGATCTGCGCGCCGAGTTCTTCGATGATGCGGCGTGCCTTGTCCACCATCACGGCGTTCGACGGCGCCAGTACGCCACGGCCGAGCATCACAGCATCTTCCAGACCGGTGCGGGCATGACCGCCGGCGAGCACCGATTGTGCCACCATGGGAAATGTGGAACGGCCGATGCCAATGGCCGTGAAATGCGCATCCCGCGGCAGCAGACCGCGCGCATACAGCACCGTTTCCGGCGACGGTTGGAAGCCGTATTTCACCCCCATCACGAAGGAGGTGAGCGCCGGGCCGCTGAGCGTACCGTCGACGAGGAGATCGTGCAGCAGCGCGATATCGCCGGAATCGAACAGTTCGATCTCGGGTTTCACGCCGGCCTCGCGGATGACCTTGGCCATGCGGCGCACATTGCCGGGCGTGTTGATCACCACCTGCCCGCCGGAATTCATGGTGTTGAGATCGAGCGTGCAGATGTCAGGCTTCAGCGCCGTGATATGGGCAACGCGTTCTTCCGGGTTCATCAGCGTAGTACCGGCGGCGGCGACCTTGGGATCGTCCTGCGAAGGCACGAAGCGACCGCCGGGACCGGTGGTGATGTTCAGGATCAGGTTGCGATTGCGCGCGCGAATGCGTCCGACGACGTCCTGATAATATTTGAGCTTCATCGACGGCGCGCCGGTGCCGGGCTCGCGCACATGGATATGCGCGACTGCCGCGCCGGCTTCTGCGGCACCGAGGCAGGCGTCGGCGATTTCTTCCGGCGTGATTGGCAGATGCGGGGTCTGGTCCGGCCGCGTCAGATTGCCGGTGACGGCGCAAGTGATGACGATCTTGTCGAGCATCGGGCGCATCAATCTCTCCTTACAACGCTCGGCCGCCGTCAACGACGATCAGCGAGCCGGTGGAATAGGTCAGGTGGGTGGCGCAGGCGGCGATTGCGCGGCCGACATCCTCGGCCGTCGCAACACGCTTGAGCGGAATGGTCCCCGCGACCTTTTCAAGCGCGGCCGCATCACGGCCCGGCACAAAGTCAGTGGCCACCACGCCCGGCGATACCGCCATCACGCGTACTGTCGGCGCCAACGCCCGCGCGAGCGACTTGGTCATGGTGTCGATGCCGGCCTTGATCGCCGCGTAAGCCAGATTGGAGCCGACGCCATTCAGCCCCGCAATCGAGGAGACGTTGACGATGAGCCCGTCGCCGCTCGCCTTGAGCAGCGGCGCGAAAGCGCGGATGGCCGCGAACTGGCCGCGCCAGTTCACCTTGAACATGTCGTCGATAAACTCGTCGGTCAGCGCGTCGAGATCGCCGATCGGAATCGGTTTGGTGTAGCCCGCGGTATTGACGAGAATATCGCAGCGACCGAACGCTCGCTCCACCTCGCCGGCAAGCGCCGTCAGCGTTGCGCTATCTTCAATTACCGCGCGTCTGGCGAGATGGCCTTCGCCCGGAAGGCCGGCCAGCAACGCGTTGGCGGCTGCCTCGCCGGAGCGCCAGGTCACGATGACACGGGCGCCTTCGGCTGCCAAAGCTTGCGCGGCCGCGGCCCCGATGCCGCCCGAACCGCCGATCACCACGGCTATCTTGTTCGCGAGAATATCCGACATCGACAGCTCACTTGATGGGAGGATGCGGGAGCACGGCTTCGCCGGGCTCCATGACGAATGTGTAGTTGAGGCTGAACCATTCGCCAGCGACATCCGGCGCTGGCGACGCGCCTTCGCCCTTGCGGAAATCGCCAATCAGCGCACGCGTCACGCCGAATACGACGTCGCTCTCCAGATGTTCGTCGTCATCGACAAAGATCTGCGTGATCAGCGTCTTGAAGCCTGGCTTGAAGGCAAGCACATGCAGATGCGCCGGCCGGAACGGATGCCGGCGCTGCGCGGCCAGCATCTCCCCGGTCGGACCATGGGTCGGCACCGGATAGCCAGCAGGCTTGACCGAGCGGAACGCGAAGCGGCCGTTCGCATCGGTCTCAAACACGCCCCGCAAATTCATGTCAGCCTGACCCGCGTCCTGGTTTTCGTACATTCCCGACGGCGAGGCCTGCCAGACATCAACGCTGACACCCGAGAGCGGCGCTCCCAGTGCGTCGGTGATGCGGCAATCGACGAACAGTGGCGCACCGGGCGTCGGCGAACGCAAGATCGAGGCACCATTCTCCACACGCGGAGCGTTCGCCCGCCAGAACGGCCCGAGCAAAGCTGCGGCGGTCTCGCTCGCTCCGTCCTGACCGTTGTTCAACAGGCAGACCAATGTTGAGAGCCCGACTGCATCGCTGAACAACACGCCCTCGTTATGGCTGTCGTTCGTGGTCTGGCCGATCCGGTTGAGGAAATCGATGGCGAATTCGAACTCCGCCTCGGTCAGCCGGACCTCGCGGGCAAATTCGTGCAGATGACGAACGAAAGCGGCCATGACCGTGCGCAACCGCTCGTTCGGCGCACCGCTCATCGCGGCAAGCACAACGTCGGTCACATCCTCCTGACGCGTGATGATCATCGACACTCCCTCATATTGCGATTTTTCGGTTATCATGCTGCGCAATCGATTGCACATCTAGTGCAATCGATTGCGCAAGTCAACCGCACCAGCTAGCTTGGAGATCGTGGCAGGGATGACGACAATCAAAGACGTGGCGCGCGAGGTGGGAGTGCACCCCTCCACCGTGTCGCGCGCGCTCGACCCAGCCCGCCGCGGACGAATCGGCGAGCCGGTCGTGCGCCGGATTCTGGAAGCAGCGGAGCGGCTGGGTTACCGCCCGGACACGGTGGCCGCGAGTCTGCGCAGTGGCCGTTCGAACATGGTCGGCATCATCGTCCCGGACATCGCGAACCCCGTCTTCTCGCCGATCATCGGCGGCCTCGAAGACGTGCTATCGGCGCGCGGCTACGCGCTGATTGTCGCCGACCCGCAACCGCAACGGACGGGCACCGACGACATCGTTCAACGGCTCGTGGCGCGCCGCGTGGATGGCCTCGTGCTGGCGAATGTCGCGCTCAAGGATAATTCGATCGAGCGTTGTCTGAGTTGGAAAGTCCCTGTCGTGCTTGTCAATCGCGCGGAGGCTGAGGCGCGTGTGCCTTCGGTGGTCTCGGACGATGTGGCCGGCATGCGGCTCGCGGTTGCGCATCTTCTCGAACTTGGGCATCGCCACATCCTCCACCTCGCCGGCCCGCAAATGCTATCGACCGGCTCGCTCCGCCGCCGCGGTT
Source organism: Tardiphaga robiniae (assembly GCF_013359755.1). Classification (GTDB taxonomy): domain Bacteria; phylum Pseudomonadota; class Alphaproteobacteria; order Rhizobiales; family Xanthobacteraceae; genus Tardiphaga; species Tardiphaga robiniae. The sequence goes on from NZ_JABMCJ010000072.1 coordinate 45,555, forward strand.
TCGTGGAGGCAATGCACGAAGCGGGTTTCGCGCCGGCCGACAATGATATCGAAGAAGCTGAAGCATTCACGCGCGAGGCAGGGCGCGCTGCCGCACTCAGACTGCTCGCACGACAGCCTGAGGCCACCGCCATCGTCGCAGCCAACGATCTCCTCGCGCTCGGCATCTATGAAGCGTTGCGCGAAACGGGCCGGCGATGTCCGGAAGATCTGTCAGTGATCGGTCACAACGACATGCCGCTGGTGGATCTGGTGGATCCGCCGCTGTCCACGATCCGCATCAGCCACCGCGAGATGGGTGAACAGACCGGCCAGCTCCTGCTCGACCTGATCGAAGGTGTCCGCGGCGATGCGCGTTATGTCGTCACAGCGCCCCTGCTCATCGTGCGCCGCTCGACACAGCCACCAAGGATCTCGCGATAAGCCAGCGTTGGATCTGATTAATTGAGCCAGCGTGATTCTGGTTTGCGCCCCTTCGCTTTGAACAAGGGCGGACTCGCATACCGGCAAACGCCCCCGACGTTCCTTATCAATTCGGCCAAATCCAGAAGCGACTACCAAACGATAACAAGCGAGTGATCAGACCGGAGCGAGTTGCATGACAGATCTGACGTCATATGGGATGCATTGAACATTCATGTGCAGTAATTCGGCGCTATTCCACATTCCATATAATGAAGCTGGGCGGTTCCCACGCTAGGGAACCCAAGATGCATGATGTTTCTCGCCGCGCTCAACTTATTCTGTTGAAAAACGATCTGCACATCATGCGAGGCCGGGCCCAACGCCTGGATCTAAGCGATGTAGCCTTGTTGATCTCGCAAGCTGTTCAGCTGCTCTCCGATCAGCCGGAAGTTTCTAAATCTGACCAGCCCCGCGCCTAACTGCATTGTTTGTCATCGGTGCGCTCGGTCGCCAGGACAAACATACCGACAGCCGCTGCGGTCACCAAAAACGGCATAATGATAAGGGCCATTGACGCCTCCTTGTCGAAGTTGATCTTCGAACATGGCACAGCATCTCTTATGCGGCTCTTCGCTTCCCTAAAGCGGATGGTGAACAGAATCATACGGAGAGATTTGGTTGAGAAATGCCAAATTCATGAACGATAAAGTATGCGATCCCCGCAACGTCCAGCGCGCCAAATGTCCGCTTTGCGCCAAAAGCGGTAACCCATCACGTCGACTTTGTGTCAGAAGCGGGCATTCGCCAGCAGGGTTCCCCCAAAGCAGAGCAGGCGGACATCTCTTGCACTGTCCGCCTCCTCCAGGGATAGCTTAGACCTCCAGCTTGTCTCCACCCTTCAGATCAAGCATCTCGCGCGCTTCATCCGGGGTCGCGATCTCAAGACCCAAGCCTTCGACGATTTTGCGCGCGAGCGTGACCTGCTCGGCATTCGAGGAGGCCATGCGACCTGGCGCCGCCCACAGCGAGTCTTCCAGACCGACGCGGATATTGCCACCCATGGCCGCGGCCATCGCCGCGATCGGCAGCTGATTGCGACCGGCGCCGAGCACCGACCAGACATACTTGTCGCCGAACAACCGATCCGCCGTGCGCTTCATGTGCAGCACATCTTCGGGATGTGCACCTGTACCGCCCTGCAAACCGAACACCGTCTGGATGAACAGCGGCGGCTTCACCAGCCCCTGTTCGAGGAAGTAGGCGAGATTATAGAGGTGCGCCGTGTCGTAGCATTCGAACTCGAAGCGTGTACCCGTCTCGGCCAGTGTCTTCAGCACATACTCAATGTCCTGGAATGTGTTGCGGAACACAATGTCCTTGTTCTGCAGGTGCTTCAATTCCCAATCATGTTCGAACTTCTTGAAGCGGTTCAGCATCCCGAAGAATCCGAAATTCATTGAGCCCATGTTGAGCGAGGCGACTTCCGGCTTGTAGACCGCGGCAGGCCGTACGCGTTCATCCACCGTCATGGTGGGCGCACCACCGGTAGTCAGGTTGATCACCGCATTGGTGCGCTGCTTGATGATCTTCAGGAATGGCGCAAAGGCTTCGGGACTTTGATCGGGTTGCCCGGTCTTCGGGTTGCGCGCATGCAGATGCACAATGGCGGCGCCGGCTTCCGCCGCATCGACGGCAGCGTCGGCGATTTCTTGCGGCGTTACCGGCAATGCTTTGGACATCGAGGGCGTATGAATCGCGCCCGTCACGGCGCAGGTGATGATGACTTTGCGGCTCATGTCAGTCTCCGTCTTACTGTTAAGAGATGGTGTAGTCAGGATTTGGGACGCTGCGTGGCCTTGTGAGCCGCCAGCGCTGCGAGGCGTTCGTTGCGTTGTTGTGTCAGTGCGGCAATCCGATCGGGCGACGGCTGATGCGGCCAGGCCGCTATCACCCGGTCGACATTCGGGCTTTGATAAACCTCGGGCCCTGCCGATGCAGCGGCCAGCTCCTTGTAGAAACCGGTGTAGCGCGCGCAGTAATCCGGGATGCCGCCGGGCGCATTGAGCTCGATGGTCTCCAGCGGGCCCAGAAACGACCAGCGCAGACCGAGACCGTCCTTCACAGTGTGATCGAGATCCTCCGCGGAGACATAGCCTTCGCCGACCAGACGGAACGCTTCCGCCAGCAAGGCGCCCTGCAGCCGATTGAGGATAAAACCGTTGATCTCGCGGTTGACGGTCACGGGGACCTGCCCAATCTCGCGATAGATCTCACGCGCGCGGTCGATAGTCTCCTGCGAGGTCCAGGATGCGCCGCATAGTTCGACCAGCGGCACCAGATGCGGCGGGTTGACGGGATGACCGACGAGGCAGCGCGCCCGCCCCGGAAGCGCTTCCGTGAAGCGAGAGGCGACGATGGCCGAGGTGGATGATGCGAGCAGTGCATCTGGAGGCGCAAGACGATCCAGCTCGGAAAAGATGGCGATCTTCTGATCGACGTTCTCCGGGCCATTCTCCTGTACGAAGGAAACGTTCTTCACCGCATCGGCCAGACTTTCCGCTATCGAGATGCGCGCGGCGGCGCCGTCGGGGTCATTGGCAAGTCCGTGGCGGGCGAGCGCATGCAGTTCATCGCGAATAAGCCCGGGCGCAGCATCCAGCGTCGGGCGATGCGGATCTGTCAGCCGCACGGTCCATCCAGCGCGCGCGAAAATCGCGGCCCAGGCGCGTCCGATCAAGCCAACGCCGACGATCGCTACATGTCGATTGTTCAGTGTCATTGATGTTCTCACAGCCACAGCACCTTGCGGCGCAGATCGAGATCGTCACGCAGGGCCTTCGACGGCCCCTGATGAATGACCTTGCCCCGTTCCAGCGCCACCGTCGAATCGGACAAAGCCAAAGCCAGATCGAGATTATGGTCGACGATGATGATGGCAATTTCCTTGCGAAGCCGGTCAAAGGTTTCAAACAACTGCTCCACGACCGCGGGCGCCAATCCTTCGAATGGCTCATCCAGCAACAAGACGCGGACGTCGCCCGACAACGCGCGCGCCACGGCCACCATCTGCTGCTCGCCGCCTGACAGATAATCGGCGGGACTGTCGAGACGCTCACGAATGCGTGGGAAATAGTCGTAGATGCGCTCGCGGGTCCAATGCACACCATTGCCAGTCTGCCGCTTGAGACCACCAAGTTCGAGATTTTGCTCGACGGTCATGCCTGCGAACAAGGCGCGTCCCTGTGGTACGTAGCCGATGCCGAGCCGCGCAGCTTCCGCAGACGACAGGCCGATCAACTCGCTGCCTGCCAGTTGAATAGAGCCATTCGATGCCGGCGCGATCCCGATCAACGACTTGAGCAAGGTCGACTTACCCGCGCCATTGCGCCCGAGCAGTGCGATGATCTCGTTCTCGTGCAGGGTAAAATTGACGTCGTTGAGAATATGGCTCTTGCCATAGAACGTATCGACATTCTTCACCGTCAGCAGCGGCTTCGCCCCCGCCGCGGTCTCGCGGGGGCGCGCAGCCACAGCCGTCGTGCCCGACCCGATATAGACTTCCTGCACCTTCGGGCTGGACCGCGCCTCTTCGACGGAGCCATCCAGCAATACGCGTCCCTCATTCATGACGGTGACGTGGTCGGCCAGCTGGAACACCCGATCGATGTCATGCTCGACCAGCAGGACCGGTAAATCGGTCGAGATGCGCTTGATGATCGCACCGATACGTTCACGTTCGGCAGCAGCGAGGCCTGCAAGCGGTTCGTCAAGCAACAGGACGCGCGGCGCTGTAGCCAGCGCGACGCCCATATCGAGCAGGCGTTGGCCGCCGTAAGACAGCATGCCTGCCTCTGCCTTCTCGATTCCAGCGAGGCCGAGATAGCGGATCACCGCATCGGTCTCCGCGTTGATTGCGCTAATCGATAGCGCGTTGGTCACGGGATCGAAGCGCCGCGGATGCCGTGCTTGCACCGCGAGGCGGATATTTTCGCCAACACTGAGCGTGGGAAACAGGTTGGTAATCTGGAACGAACGCCCAATGCCGGCCCTTGCAATATCTTCCGGTGTATGGCCTGCGATAGGCATGCCCATCAGCGACACGCTTCCCTGATCCGGCTTGTACATACCCGACAGCAAATTGAACGCCGTGGTCTTGCCGGCACCGTTCGGGCCGATCAGCGCATGCAGCGTGCGATCGGCGATGGCGATATCGACGCCCTGCACGGCTTTGATGCCACCGAAACTTTTCACGATATGGCTGGCAGCGAGTACCGCTCCGTCGACTGACGACTTCGGTCGCAAAAACTCCGGCAGTGGTAGCACTTCGATGCGCCGCGCCGACATTGCCGCGTCTTCTTCCACTTTCTTGCGGAATGGCGCCATCAGCCGCTCGCCCATACCGATTAGGCCGGTAGGCGAGAAGATGATGAAGCCAACGAAAACGAGACCGAACCAGAACAACCAGTTCTCGGAATAGATGCCGAGAAACTCACGAAACAGAATGAAAAACAGCGCACCGAGCGCCGGCCCGAGGAAACTGCGCATGCCGCCGATCACGACCATGGCCAGAAGCTCGCCAGAGAACGCCACCGAAATGGGATCCGCCGACGTCATACGGTTCTTGTAGAGCAGCAGAATGCCGGCCAGCCCGGTGATGGTAGCCGACAGCACGAAGGCGGCGAGCTTGTAGCGATTGGTGGGATAGCCGAGGAAGCGCGCGCGCTGTTCGTTTTCGCGGATCGCCACCAGCACCGAACCGACCGTGGAATTGTGGAAGCGCCACAGCAGGATCAGCACGAGAAACGCGATCAGCGCCACGAACCAATAATAGGTCGCACCCGCATCGAGGTCGAAGCCAAGCAGTGCCGGCCGGGTGATGCCGCCAAGGCCGTTCTCGCCACCGGTGACGTCAGTCCAGCGGAACGAGACGCTGTAGAGCATGGCCGCGAGCGCCAGCGTCAGCAGCGAGAAATACACGCCGCGGCGGCGCAGGATCAGGTAGCCGAAGGCAGCCGCCGTGATGGCCACCACGACAAGCGCAAGCAGCGTCGGCCCGACGAATGAATTCGGCATCCAGTTACGCTGGATCAGCGCTGCAGCATAGGCCGCAAGGCCGAACCAGGCGCCATGACCGAACGAGACGAGACCGGTGTGCCCCACCAGGATATTCAGGGCCATGCAGGCCAGTGCAAAGACGACGATCTCCGTCGCCGACGTCACGGTCAATCCGAGCGCCAGCAAGATCGGCGGCAGGATGAGCAAGCCGACGCCCGCGATCAGCAATGGAACGGGAAGACGATTCAACATTGGCATCGCCTTACTCGAACCGCATGATGCGTTCGCCGAACAAGCCGCGCGGCCGGAACAGCAGCACCAGAAGCATCAACAAATAGATCGCCGCCGTGGACGCCGCCGAATAGCCGATGCCGACCATGACGCCCTTGACCAATCCGACCAGCAGCGCAGCGATCACCACGCCCCAGAACGAGCCGAGGCCACCGATCACGACCACCACGAAGGCGGGCGTGATGATCTCCTGTCCCATCGCCGGATGGATCGAATAGATCGGCGCCAGCAACACGCCCGCGAGTCCCGCCAGACCAATACCCAGGGCTGCGACGACCGACATATAGGGCTGCAGCGAGATACCGAGCGCTCCGACCATGTCCGGATTTTGCACGCCGGCCCGGACCACACGGCCGAATGAGGTCTTCTGCAGCAGCACCCAGAGCCCGACCACACAGGCCACGGCAATACCGAGCAACACCACGCGATAGAACGAATAGATGAAGCTTCCGATCGCGACCTGACCGCGCAGCGCTGGCGGGATCGAATACGACAAAGGCGGCGCGCCGAAGATCATACGCAAGGCCTGCTCGGCGACCATCGCGAGCCCGAAAGTCAGTAGCAGCGAGAGAATGGGATCTGACCGATAGAAGCGCCGGAACAACGTCCGCTCGATGACAACGCCGAGCAACGCAACGACAACGGGGGCCACGACGAATGCACCACCGAAGCCGAGATAGGGCGAAATGACAAGGGTAAGATAGGCGCCAATCGCATAGAACGCGCCATGCGCGAGATTCACGATGCCGCCGAGCGAAAAGATCAGCGACAGGCCGAGCGCAATCAGAAGATAATAGACACCATCAAGCAGTCCGTTGAGGATCTGCTGGGTGAGCAACATGGCGGACATGATATGGGCTCCGCAGTCGCGCGCTGATGCGCATCTGACAGGGGTCGGAAGGACGAGACGAAAGCAACTTCGCGAGCAGAATGTCGGCGTCTCGCCCGAAGGCGAAACGCCGACATTGTTGCTAGCTCGGGAATTTGCAGACGTTCTCTTCCGCGGTAGACGCAATCACTTCGAGCGGTTCATCCGGCCCCGGGACGGCCGGGCTCGATGAGAAGATGTCCCACTGGTTCTTGATCTTGTCCGCAGGCAGCGCCGTCACCGCATACATTTCGTGCATCAGCTGATGATCTGATGCGCGGAAGTAGCCGGGACGCGTCTTCAGCAGATCGAACTTCGCGCCCTTCTCGAAATGCTCGATGATCTTCGGCGACTCGGCCGATTTCAGCTCGTTGATGCTCTGCGCCACGATCTTCGTGGCGATGTAGTCGCCCCAGGCCTGATTCTCCGGCGGCTTGTTGTACTTCTTGGTGAAGGCCGCGACGAAGGCCTTGCTGCCGGGCGTGTCCAGCAGATGGTGCCAGACCACAGGCCAGGTGCCGACGAAATTGCCCTTGCCAGCAGCCCAGGCCAGAGCCGTGTCGAAGCCGAAACCGCCGACCGGGAAAGTCAGACCGAATTCGGCATATTGCTTGAGGAAGTTGGTGATCTGGTTGCCCGCAAGATTGATCACCACGAGATCAGGCTTGGCCTCGCGGATCTTGAGGAGATAGGCAGAAAAGTCCGTGGCGTCGGTGGGCACCAGGTCGTCGCCCGCGAAATTACCGCCATTGGCCTGCATGAAGCGCTTCGATACGCTTAGCAGGTCATGGCCGAAGGCATAGTCGGCCGTGAGCGAGTACCACTTCTTGCCCTTCACGAGACCATCGCGCAGAAACGAGCGGCCGACGGTCTTTACATACATCGAGTTCTGCGACTCGACGTGGAACATATAGCGCTGGCAGTCCTTGCCGCGTAGCGCATCGGAATTTCCGCCGGTGTTGATGAACAGCGTCTTGTTGCGCGTGGCGACCTGCGCGATGGTCAGACACGATGCCGAAGAAATTTCGCCGATGATACAGGCGACCTTGTCGCGCTCGATCATGCGCTCCGCCTTGGTCGATGCCGTTTGAGGATTGATCGAGTCCTCCTTGAGCAGTTCAACCTTGCGCCCCATCAGGCCGCCAGCGGCATTGATCTCCTCAACAGCGAGATCGATGGCCATCACACCATATTCGCCGAGCGGGCCGAGAAAGCCGGTACGCGGCGTGAGATGGCCGATGCGAATGACGTCGGAGGTCTGCGCGCTCAGAACCGATGGCGCAGAGAGGCCGGAAGCAAGTGCGAGACCGCCCGCGGTCTTCAGCAGACTGCGGCGCGTGAATTGATTGGTGTTCGACATCAGATTCGTCTCCCTGATACGGCCGCGCGGCGCGGCTGTTTCCCCTCCGGCAGGCGCCGCACTCTTCTGTTGAGAGGGCTTTGTCCGCTTGCCGTGATCTGTGATCACAGTTAGAGTTGCAAAAGACGGGGACTTTGTCGAGTCCCTCCCTGTAATTTCGCGACGATGCCCGGAGACCGCGTTGAACCTGCCGACTGCGCTGACCCTTGTGGAGCCGCTCGACCGCCAGACGCTGGGCGAGCGCGCTTACGCGCAACTGGCGGATTTGCTCATCTCGGGTAGACTCGCGCCTGGCGAAAAGCTGTCATTGCGTACGGCCGCCGAAGTGCTCGGCGTGTCGATCATGCCGGTGCGCGAAGCGGTGTCCCGCCTCGTCGCCGACAAGGCGCTGGAAGTCGCGGCAAACCGTGCCGTGCGCGTGCCCGTGATGTCGGCTACGCAGTTTCGCGATCTGACGAAGGTGCGTATCGCTATCGAGGGTCATGCCGCAGCAGAGGCAGCGCGACTACGTGGAGACCGCAATCTTGCATCGATCGCGATCGCCGAAGCCGCGATGCGCGCGGAAAGTGAATTGAAGGCACCCGACCTGCCGCGCGCCGTCGAACTCAACAAGACGTTTCACTTTGCCGTCTACGAGGCCGCGCAGTCGCCGATCCTGGTCGAGATCATCCGTGCGCTCTGGCTCAAGGCTGGCCCCGTCATCAATCTCGATCTGCGCGGCAATCCCGATCGCCTCGCCAAGGGTGAAGCCATTCGGTTTCATGCGGACGTTCGCAAGGCGATCGAGATCGGTGATGCCGAAGCTGCCAAAGTCGGGATCGCTGCCGATATCACCAGCGCTGCCAATTTCATCCTGTCGCGCGGCGGCCTCTCCGCCTAGTCCTCACAAAGTCCCCGGAGCCACCATGGATCTCAACATCAAGGGTTTGCGCGTCATCGTTACCGCGGGCGCCAACGGAATTGGCCTCGCCATCGCCCGCGCCTTTGCCGGCGAAGGCGCACGCGTTCATGTCTGCGATGTGGACCAGGCTGCTCTTGCCGCACTCACAGCGAGTGATCCCACAATCACCCAGACACATTGCGACGTTGCTGATCGTCCGTCAGTTCAAAGGCTGTTCGATGAGGCAACAGCCAAACTCGGCGGCCTCGATGTCCTCGTCAACAATGCCGGCGTCGCAGGCCCGACCGCCAAGGTCGAGGAGATGCATCCCGATGACTGGGATCGTTGCCTGAACATCTGCCTGACCGGCCAGTTCAACTGCACGCGCCTCGCCGTACCGCTGCTGCGCCAGAGCAGCAACGGCTCCATCGTCAACCTGTCCTCGGCGGCTGGCCGCGTAGGCTTCGCGATGCGCTCGCCCTATGCCGCAGCGAAATGGGGCGTCATCGGCTTCACGAAATCGCTCTCCATCGAGCTCGGCCCCGACAACATCCGCGTCAACACGATCCTGCCCGGCCTCGTCGCCGGCGATCGCCAGCGCCGCGTGCTGGAAGCCAAGGCGCAGCAGCGCGGCATTTCCTTTGCGGAGATGGAGAAAACAGCGTTCTCCTATACGTCAATCAAGGACTATGTCACACCGGAACAGATCGCCGACCAGATCCTGTTCCTGGCCAGCCCACGCGGACGTACGATCTCGGGCCAGGCTATTTCGATCTGCGGCGACACCCAAATGCTAGGCTAGCGGTCGATGCTCAAGACTCGAGCAAGCCAACTGACGACACTGCGAAGCAGTCTCTAGCAAGGCGCAAAAGCTGGCCTTTCGTGACAGCTTGACGTCAGCTTTACATCGATTGCAGACCTTTCGCATCCTGCTAGATCGGGCAAGTAGCTTGCGGAGCCGGCTGCTAATTCACTGTCGCCAAGTACAAACTGGAATCAAAATAGTCCGCGGCCCGAATCGCCGTTGTGACGCCAGCTTCCGCCACGAAGAAATCACTGACTTGCCGCTGACTTGCTGCAGCCATTTTGTAACCGTGCCATCGGCATAAAGCCGCATAGTGCTTTTAAGCTTGGCGTGAGCTAAGAGCGATCGCGAGGCGCCAAGAGTTCCCATCCTTTCTTTCAGCGGACGTCTCTCATCACAACTATCCGTTGATTTGAGAGCAGTTCAGAGACGCGGAGCTGCCGGCGAAAGTTGTTTCACCGACCGTTCCTCCGCTTTCTGTCTTCGCCGCGCTCACCACCGATGGAGTTCGTCACGTCATCGTTGGGCGATCCGTTGGTGTTGGTTCTCCCGCCAGCATTGCCGGCGACGATTCCGGTTGGAGCCGGCGAGCTCGGCGGCGCCTGGAAGAGGTTATCGAAGGAGGACTTCGGACTGCCGACAGGGGACGGCGACATCGTATTGGTCGTTGGCGCCGCCGGGTTGACCACGGCGATCTGACCGGGGCTCGGCGCGAGCGAGACGTTGAACGACTTGATTGTAAAAACTGCCCCGACATAGCTCAGCGCATAGTTGGGCGAAACGCCGAGCGAGCCTAGCCGAATGGCATAGTCGCCCACCACATCACCCAGCGCGCGCTCCAGCGAGCCGGAGAAGCGGTCGCCGTTGAATAGCGTGCCACCGGTGAGACGATAGGTCAGCGCCGGATCAAGCTCTGCGAACATCTTGCTCTGGGGATCTGCGGTGACTGTCAGCGGCGCGGCCGTCACGATCCAGACGCCACTGTTGCGGGCCGAGATCGCATAGTTCGGATTGGTCAGCGTTCCGGCTACGTCGAGCAAATAGGGATTGCCCGCGACGCCGGTCCGGCCGGTGATGCCGAACGAATTGACGAGCCCGGTCAGAACCTCAATCCCCTGACCGTTCTGCAAACCGATGGCCGACAAGCCGGGATTGAGCGGCGAACTGCCATAGACCGATGTGCCGCCATTGGCCGTGACAACAATGGAGGCCGGCGTGACGGTCCAACTGCCCGGATTGAATGCGGAGACCTGATAGTTTGGATTGGCCAGCGTGCCGAGCACACTGAGCGCATATGGCCCATGAGCCACGCCGCTGGTCGCAGTAATGCCGAACGAATTGTGCAGGCCGGTGAGAACATTGACGTCTTCGCCGTTCTGCAGGCCGGCGGCCGACAGGCCCGGATTGGCCAGTGCGCTGCCATAGACCGACGTGCCACCGTTGGCGGTGACGACGATGGAGGCCGGCGTGACGGTCCAGCTCGCATCATTGCGCGCCGTTACGCGATAATTCGCATTGGACAGTGCCCCCGCCACGCTGAGCGCATATGGGCCGCCGGCGACGCCGGTGGTGGAGGTGATACCGAACGAATTGGCGAGGCCGGTCAGGACATCGACATTCTGGCCGTTCTTCAGGCCTTGCGCTGTAAAGCCGGGATTGGACGGCGACTGGCCGTAGACGGAGCTGCCACCATTCGCCGACACGATGATGTCCGCCGCCGCGACCGACAGCGAACCGCCGACATAGCTGATGGTGTAATTGCCGAGGCCATTGCCGAGTGCATTGCTGGCCGTGATCCCGTAAGGCGCGCCGGTCACATTCGCCAGTGCGTCCGCGCCGAGGCTCGCCAGTGTCACACCCGTCACACGGTCGGTGCCATAGAGCGTGCCGCCGACACTGTAACCGGTGCTGCCGAGGGCGAGCGTATCGCCATAGGTCTTGGACTGGTCGTTCGCCGTGATGGTCAGCGCTGCCTTGGTGACACTGCCAATATTGCGGCTGTTCGTGACGACCAGCGTGTAATTGCCGGCCGCGCTGCCGGTGAGGCCGCCGGAACCGAGATTGAACGAGACGGTCTTGCCGCTTCCAGCATTGGCATTGTCATAGGCGCCCGAGGTCGGCAGGTTCGTCACCGACAGCAGGCCGGAATCGCCCACCACCACATTGCTCAGCGTGAAATTGTTGGTGCCGAGCGCGGCGGTGTTGGTGCCGTCATACTGCTTCTCCACCGTGCCGGTGAGCGACAGCGTCACGGTGCGCTTGGCGATGCTGTAATCGTTCCCGACGAAACTCACCCGATAGTTCGAGGATGCGGCGAGCGAGCCCTGATTGATGGCATAGTTGCCGGCATTCTCGCCCGCGGCGCGGCCGATCGTGCCGGTGAGACTGTCGCCATTCACCAACGATCCACTGGTCACCTGCCAGGTGAGGGCGGAACCTGTGTCGCCATAGGTCTTGCCCTGACCGGCATCGGCCGCCACCGTGATCGCACGCTGCGTCACCGTCAGTTGCCCGCTCGGCAGATTGACGATGCGATAGGTCGATCCGTCATTGCTGACGGGCTGGAGCTGGGTAGGACGGTTGGTCACATACGGCGTCATGCGCAGCCACGCCACGCCATCGCCAATAGTCACGCCCATCGGAACCAGGAAGAAGTCCGACGTACCGGTGAGAACGATCGCACCATTGCCGTTGACCGTGGCGGATACGCCGTTCTGCGAGGTGAACTGATTGATGCGATCCGCGATCTGCTGCGCGGTCGAATTCCGATCCCACAGGATGTCGTTCCCGTTGTTGATCCGCATGCCGAGATATTGCGGTCCAAACCCGCCCTGGCTCGGGGCACCAGCGCCGACAGCCTGCGGCGGCAGGACGGTCATCCCCGCCGTCACGGCATAGGTACCGACGCCCGACGACTGATTGGCGGTGGTGCTCAGGGCAAGCGGAATCTTGTTCGGCGTATCATAGTTTTTGAGGCCGTAGATCATCGCCGCCAGCGTCGTATTGGCATCGCCATACATACGCGTGGCGTTCGACGTCTCGACGACGGCGACGTGATTTGCCCAGTAGAATTCCGGATAGCGCGCGACGCCATCCGACTGGCCCGCGCTGTTCGACGGAATCCAGACATTGCGATAGTCCCAACCGGCATAGACGGTGCGGAACGTGTTGAGGTCCTGCATTTGTGCCGTGGTGAGACCGGTGCCGACGACGGTCAGGCCGCGATTGGGATCGAGCGAAGACGGATTCGAAACGCTGGAATCGTAGTACGAATTCGTGACTGTTCCTGTCCGCCCGTTATCACTGACATTACGCCCGACGAGCGAACCGACAAAGTGAATCCCATAGTTCCAGGCCCGATCGAGTCGCCCGGTCGTATAGGAATTGATGATGGTGCCCGCACCGTCATTGGTCGCATTGGTGCCGACGAGACCGCCGATCGTGCCGTTGCCACGCACCAAGCCCGTCGCATAGGAATTGACGATCCGACCGGAGCCACCGTTCTCATTCACGTTGACGCCCGCGAGGCCGCCCGCCTGGCCGACGAAGGTGACCCAATCGGACTGCTGGCCGACGGCCTCGACCGCCACGGTGCTGTAGGACTCTTCGATCGTACCGCGATTGTAGCCAACCAGGCCGCCCGCTGCGTAGTTCGAGTAAACCCCGCTCGCGTCGTCGCTGCGGGACGCCCATGAGCGGAAGATCGTGCCATCGCTCAGGCCTGCGATCGAGCCGGCCGATCCCCAGTCGGCTATGATCCTGCTGTCGACGACGCCGAGATTTTTCACCAAGCTGCCAGATGCCAGATAGGCAAACACGCCCGCATGATTGCCGTCAGTCATGTTCACAAAGAGATTTTTGATCGTGTGACCCTGGCCGTCGAATGTTCCGGTGAACGAGGATGGCGTTTTCACGTAGTCGGCGTACTGGGCCGACTGCGAATAACCTGTCTCACCGAGCGTATAGATGGTCGTGTAGATCTCGAGCACTCCGTTGTTCCAGACCTGATACGAATCGGAAGGTCGATTCTCGCCAAATTGCAGGCGCGTGAAGACCTTCGTCGTGTATCCGGCGTAGCTGATCGGCGAGATCGGCGAGAAGGCGTTGTTATTCCACATCCCGCTGGATAGCTCTGCCGACGCGTTGATGTCGCGCGCGAGCTTGTAGCTGGCCGCACCGTTCATATTCACCAGTTGCAACTGGTGCAGGTTCTGGATGTTGGTCGAATATTCGGCCTTCAGGAACGGTCGCGTATAGCCATCCACCATGTACCAGTGATCGTGGAAATTCCCCATGCTCCATTGATTGCCGGGATTGGGATCGTTGAAGAAGTTATACGAACTCATCGCGTACGGATTATTGCCCGAATTCGTGTTCAGTGACGCGATGAACTGGACCTGCTCCGACGACCAGCCGCCCGGCATGTCATTATATGACCAGCCGAAGGCGCGGCCGGTGCCGCTCACTGCCTGATCCCAATAGACGTGCCAGACGCGCGCCGACATGCCGGTCTGCGAATTGAAGCTCTCCATCGTATCGTAGTCGCGGAAGTCGTTCTTGCCGACGATGCCGCCGACGCCGGTGCCCGACAGAGCGCCCGCCGCATAGGAATCTTCGACCACCCCCCAGCCCGTGACGCTCCACTGGTTCTCGCCGACCAGACCGCCGGTCCAGCTCGTGCCGCTCACGCTGGCGAGCGAATAGGTCCAGCGGACCGTTGCATGCTCGCCGTTCACACCGACGATTCCGCCGACCGTGCCGCCAGTCACCCAGCCCGACGTCCAGGAATCCTGGATGGTCCCGTAATTGTAGCCGGCGATGCCGCCGGCCACATAGCCGCGGATGGCGCCGGTCGAATAGGAGCCGCCATTGATGGTGCCGTTGTTGCGGGCAACCAGACCGCCCGCGCCCAGCGAACTGGCGATATTGGTAACGCTCGCCGTCGAATAGACATTGGTGAGCGTGCCATTGTTTTGTGCGGCGATCGAACCGACATAGCTGCCATTGCCGCTGAACGAGCCGCCGATGATGCCGACATTCCGGATCGTGCCGCTATTCAGGTAGAACACGCCGACATCGCCGCCGCCGACCTGCCCTTCGCCGCGGCGCTGATACATGTTCAGGATTGCGTAGCCGCGGCCGTCCAGGGTGCCGGTGAAGGCCTGGTTCGAATTATTGACATTGGTGCCAATGGGATCGAAGCCACGGCAGATGCCGCTCAGGCAGGTCCAAGTCGAGGTCGCGCTGGCATCGATGTCGCGGCCGAGTGCGTAAGTGCCGCCAAGATTGGTTTCGATAGCCTTGAGCTGGTTGACGTCGTTGACCAGCATATAGGCCCTGACGGTCGCGCCGTAGCCGCTCTGCGTCACGCTGGAATAGTCGATCGTGTTGGCGTAGCTGCCAGTCGCCGCATAGGGATTGTACAGGATCTCCACGGCGGTGTTGGTATTCACCCGGGCATTGGCCGAGAAATTGACGAGGCCATTGTCGGAGCGGAGCGTCACCGACGAAAGCGGGCTCCCGAGGTCATAGATATGTCCGTTGATCTGGATGTTGCCGGCTGCTCGGAGACTGGCCGTGCCATACGACCCCAATCCGCCCGCCGTGATCGCCCCGCCCGAAACCACCGACAGGTTTCCGCCGCTCAGGTGTCCCGCGCCGGAAATGTCGCCCGAGGTGACGATGGATAGTGATCCCCTGGCGGAAATCCCGCTCAGGTTCGAGAGCGAGCCGCCGACGATCAGAGACACGTCGCGTCCGTCGACCCGGCCAACCGCCAGATTGCCGTTATTCGTGAAGGCCAGCGCGCCGGGATTGATGACGTTGTCGTCGCGATCCGGATCGACGCTCGAATAGTCGGTCCACATGTTGGCGACCCGGTTGCCAGTACTGGTCAGCGACACTGACGAGAAGTTCAGGGGCAAGATCAGATTGGTCACCAGGATCGGCGCTGTCTGCGTGATGTTGCCCGGCGCCGTGAGCCACAGTGTCCCGCCATTGCTGCCGGAGAGGGTGCCGTTGATCTGGATGTCGCGATAGGCGTTGAGATACAGCGTATTGGCTGACGTCCAGGAGATCGGCGCATTGATGATGATATCGCCGGCGCCCTGCGACTGGTTGCCCGGCCCGCTGGCTGAGGACGCCGTGGTGATCAGCGTGACATTGGCCGAGCCGAGATTGGCGCCGATGGTCGCCGCCGCTGCGGAATCTATGGTCAGAGTAACCGGATCGAGCAGCCAGTCACCAGTGCGGCCCTTCGGGCTGGACGCATCGACGCGGATGCCCGCGAAATCGAGCTGCTTGCCCGAGGTCTCGATGAGGCCGCCGTCGCCGCCATTGACACCGCCGCGCGCCGACAGCGTGCCGCGCACGCTGGTCAGGCCGTCCGACCACAGCACGATCTTGCCGCCCTTGCCGCTGTCCAGCGCATCAGCGCGGATCACCGTCGCAGAATCCGCCGTGACCTTGACGGCATGCTGGAAATCGCCACGACCATAGGCATCGCCACCGATGCGAACACTGCCGCCGCCCGCCGCACCCGACGCATCAATGCGCGCGCCGGCCAGCGCAATCTCGGCGCCGCTGATGTCGATTTCGCCGCCTTTCTTGGCGGCAACCTGATTGCGCGACTTGCCGGTTGCCGTGACACGACCGGACACGTTGACGCGCCCACCCTCACCGCCGCCGAGCACAATGCGCCCGGCGCGGGTGCCGACGGAATTGGCACGGATCGTACCGGGCACATTGACCGCGTCGCGCAGGATATTGTTCGCAGTAGCGGCGCTGAGGAACACCTGACCGCCATCGGCACGGATCTTCCCGCTATTGGTCACCAACGCCTTGCCGGTGCCATCGACGAGATTGCCAAGCTGATTGGAAGGCACGGCCACCGACAGGAAGCCGTCGCCGGAGAGATCGAGCGTGATCATCTCACCGGAGCCAAGGCCGACCTTGCCGAGCCGCGCCGAAATGACGCCGTCATTGGCGACGCGGCCACCGAGCAACGCAGCGAAGCCGCCGTCGGACACGTTGATGCGGCCGGCATTGGTGACGACAGCCGAGGAGCCGTTGCCGGTGAACTTGTATTTGCCCGACAGGAAGTCCTCATTCCTGATGTCGAGGGTCGAGGCCGCGAAAGAGCCGGCATTGACGACACCCGTATTTGTGATCGCGATACCGTTCGGATTGACCAGCAGCACTGTGCCGGGCGCGTTGATCGTGCCGGCGATGCTGGAGGGCGTGCTACCGGTAACGCGGTTGAGGGTGGCAGCCGCCGCGCTCGGCTGGTTGAAGTTGACGGTGCCGCCGGCGCCGATCGAGAACGAATTCCAGTTGATGATGGCGCTGTTCGAGGACTGATTGACGTTCAGCGTGCCGTTCGACGGTGCGGCGATGCTCGCGGCACCATGGGTCACGGTGCCACCGCCCGGCAGCGTCTGCGCCAGTGCGATACTGCCGCTGAACACCACGCAGCCGAACACCAGCGGTGCAAAGGCCGCCCTCACACTGCCGCGGATCGGCGTCACGTCGTATGTCTGTGCCATGCTCAGTTCCTGTCACCTGCACGGGCGCCGTTGACCGGCGTTCCCGAAATTATCTTGTCGGTCCGCTCTAGAATTTGCCGCGCTCGATCCGCGCAATGTCGGGGTCGTCGCGTTCAGCGATGTAGTTGATGATCAGCTTCGGCGGCCCCTTCGGATCCGGCGATGTGGTCTGGTTTCCCTCGCGCTGCATCTGATACTTGACGCCATCCGCGATCAGCCGGACCGCTCCCTTCTTCTCGTCCTCGCCGGCAAACAGCACGATGGTGTTTTCGCCGACAGGGATGCCCGAGCGCAGGGTGTCCTTCTTCCAGCCGAATCCCGCGAAGTATCGCTCGATCCGCGATCCCGCTGTGATCATCGCATTGGGATCGATCGCCGGTGTAGACGCCACCTCGCCCCAGATGACATTCACCTGAATCAGTTTCTTCGACTTGTTGCCGAAGATGTAGGCGACCCGCGCGGCGCCCGGACCAGGATCGAGCGACGGTAGATTGACGGTAATGACATTCGTGCCTTCGACGCTGTTCACGCCGCTCGTGATATCGGCCGGCTTGACATTGAATGCCTTCGTCACGATGGCCCGCACCTCCGCCTCAATCATGCCGAAACGGGCGTCGCGGAATCCTGTGACCTCATACTTCGGCGCTTCCTGCTGCGCCCGGGCCGGAAAAGCATCGGCCACGCCCGCGACAATCGCCGCGACGAGGATCAGCCGTGCCATCACGCGCTTGAGCGCATGCGATGTGGAATCACGACGAATGGAAGTGCCGAAACGATCTCTCACCTGCTCAACTCCTAGCGATCAATTGCATCGGTTGAGCGCAAAACCGCTCCGGGCTGCGCTCACGCGGCCGATGCCTATGATACCAGCGTCTTATTAGGGGCTGGATGCAATCAGTTTCGAACACCGTGTGAACGCTGGTTCACATCGACCATCAACGACCGTTATGGTTGATGCGCGCTCAAACTATCCATGCATATATGCGCCGCGTCGCTGCTGCCTGACGGTGCCGGCCGTCGGGTTGCGCATGACCGACGGACGCATGCGCACTGCACGTGGGAAGTTCTGGGGCTGTCTTGATGTCTATTCGTTCGATAAAGAAATCCTTGGCATTGATCGCAATCGCCTTGGGATCGTCGTGCAGTGCCGTGCTCGCTCAATCCCCCGCGCCCGCACCGAGCCTCGTACAACCGCCCACGATTGCCACGCCGCCCGCATCGACGCGTATCACCTTGCCGCAAATCGCTGCTGGCTCAACTGTGCCGGATGCCGCTAAAAAACTGACGTTTATCTTGACCGGAATCGACATCGAAGGCGAATTTGACGAGATCGCCATCGCGAAGAAAGAAGCCGCGGCCGCGCTGCTGGGAAAGTCCGTTACGGTCGCAGATCTGTTCGGCCTTGCCGACAAGTTGCAGCAAGCCTATGTGCGCGCAGGCTACCCGCTCGTGCGTATCGTCATCCTGCCCCAGGAACTTGATCGGCGCGCACGTGTAAAGCTGCGCGTCATTGACGGCTATGTCGAGAAATTCGATACTAGCACCCTGTCCGGAACATCAGCTGCTCGTGTTGCAGCCGTGCTGGCGCCATTACTCAACAAGCGACGCCTCACGCAGAACGAACTCGAACGGCAATTGCTGATTGCGGGCGATACACCGGGTCTCGTTCTCAATGCCACTTTTGCTGCCGGCTCGGCCGTCGGCGGCTCTGTCCTGGTGCTCAGCGGCCGGTACAGGCCCGTTTCGGCGAGCCTCTATCTCGACAACGGCATGCCCAAATCCTTTGGCGAATGGCAGGCGGCAACATACTTCTCGCTCAACAACCTGGCGGGATTTGGCGAACAGCTCTCGGTCTCCATCGCTGGCCTGCCCGACAATGATTTCGTGACGCCCTATCCGACGCGTCGCTATCTCGGTGCAAACCTCGCCGTTCCACTCGGCATCGACGGCTGGCGGTTCGAACTCGGCGTCACCGATGGTCGCACGACCCCGCGGGTCGATGCGATATTCGCTTCACAGGGTGTTTTCCGGCAAGGGCGCGCGAAGCTCGCCTACGATGTTGTCAAACGCCGCGATACCGAGCTGAGCTTCAATGCGCGATTCGATCTCACGGAAGAACAGGTCAGCACGCTGATCACGACGCCGGCCACGCCGCTATCGCTTGACCGTACACGCGTGCCACGTGTCGGCCTCGACGGCATCCTGCGATTCCGCGAAAGCGGAACCACCCTCAGCTACACGGCGACCTATTCTCACGGCATCAATGCGCTGGGAGCCCGCTCCGTAGCCGATGCGACGCCGTTGCTCACGCTCTCGCGGCAAGGCGCGGACGCGGAATTCAGCAAGCTCGACGGTCGCGTCGACGTCATGCAAACGCTTCCCGAGAATCTGTTTCTTTCGGCAGGACTTGCAGGTCAGACATCGTTCGGTCGCCCGATGCTCACGTCCGAGCAGCTTCCGATCATTGGCGCCAATATGCTGTCCGGCTTCGCCGCCGGCACGCTCGCCGGCGATACCGGCTGGGTGGGACGCGGAGAGTTCGGCTGGAGCACCCAGCTCCCGTTCATCGCCGAACCGCATGCAATCGTGCCTTACGTCTTCGCAGCCACCGGCGAGCGCCGCTATGAAATGCCGACCGTATTGGAAATCCCGGTCATCCGCGCGAACAACTATGGCGGCGGTATGCGCTTCCAGCTCGCGCCGCAGGCACCCGACGCCCCGTCGCTGTCCGGCTTCGTGGAGCTGAGCGAACGACGCGCCGGCGCTTCCAGCCTCGACGGCTGGATGGTGTTCGCCGGCGGCTCGATCCGCTACTAGACTCCAGAAATGGCAACAACGGACAGATCACTTGCTTTCGGTCAGATGCCATTCCATTGATACGGCAGGAGTACAAGATGTCGGCGCCGGCCCCTTCATTTAACCGAGATTCGCAGCGCCGCGACCGGCTCCTGATCGTCGAGGACGACCCCGTGACGCGGGCCATGCTGGCCGGTTACTTCACCGATCACAACTTTGACGTCGCCGAAGCGGCAAATTGCGCTGAGTGCCGTCAGAAGATCAGGAAGAACGGCGCTGAGCTCGTCTTCATCGACGTTCAGCTTCCGGACGGCGATGGGTTCGAACTCGCGAGAGAAATTCAGAGCGTAAGCCAGGCCGGCATCATATTCGTCACGCGCCGCGATACCGAAGTTGATCGGATCCTTGGCCTCGAGGTGGCCGGCGATCACTACGTGACAAAACCGATCAACCTGCGCGACCTGCTCGCGCGCGCGCGCTCGGTCCTCAGGCGACGCGCGATCGAGCGTGACGCCGCAATCGCCGGCACCACGATCGTATTCGGGCGCTGGATCATCGATCTCGTGCGACGCGAACTGGCCACGCTCGGCGGCGAGCTGGTGCATCTCACGCGCGCCGAATTCGATCTGCTCGCAGCGCTGGTCGGTGCCGATGGCAGGCCGCTCAGCCGGGAGTATCTGATCGAAGTCGTCAGCAATCGGCAGACCGATGTCGATATACGTACCGTCGACGCCCTCGTTGCCAGACTCCGACGCAAACTCGCCAGCGGCAGCAACCAGCCCCTGATCACGACCGTGACGGGCATAGGTTACAAACTCATGCTCGAATCAAAGCGCTAGGCCTGTTCGGACTCTCGCAACCGTTCATTGAGCGCAGCGATAGATTCACGGCAGGTTGCCTCCAGCTGGACGGCAACAGCTTCAAGCGCATCTGCCGGCAATCGCGCCGCATCAGCCTCGATCCCGTTGCATTGGAAGAACAGACGTTCGAGACCGAGCGCACTGGCCGCACTGCCGATCCGATGCGCCAGGCGTTGCATGTGATGCCGATCCCCCATGCTGGCCGCTTCCACCATGCTCCGCGTCAGCGGAAGGCAGGTGTCAAGGAAGATGGTGCGCAGACCACGCAACCGGGGCACCCCTAGCAGTTCTTCCTGATCGTTAAAGAAATCGTCATCGATGAGAGAACCAGCGGTTAGCTCGGACGCACCAACCGGGGCGCCTGGCAGATCGTCGACACCCGCCTGCAAGGCTGATTGCAGCGCCTGTAGCGTGATCGGCTTGCCGACGCGCGCGCGGATGCCATTGGCAGTGAGCCGTCCCTGTGTGCGATCCGACAAGTCGGCTGTCAGTGCGATAATCCGTGGCGATCGATCAAGCTGCAGTTTCCGAATGAGCCTGGCCGTGGCAATGCCGTCCATCTCCGGCATATGCACATCCATGAGTACGACGTCGAAGGCACCTGAGCGAACGAGCTCCAGAGCCATGGCCCCACTCGATGCTACGACTGGCTCGTGACCGAGACGAACAAGGAGGGCATGCCCCACGTCGCGATTGACCGGATCGTCATCGACGAGCAGCACGGACAGCTTCGTCGCCGGAGGTCTCGTCTCGACAACGGCCGGCACCAGTTGCGCCCGATCGAGGGGAATGGACAGAGTAAACGTGCTTCCCTTGCCGAGTTCGCTGCGGACCGAGAGATTGCCGGCCATCAGCCGCGCCAACCGGCGGGAAATGGCGAGGCCAAGCCCCGTCCCGCCGAACCGACGCTCGATATCGCTGTCAGCCTGCACGAAGTCTTCGAAGATGCGCTCCTGAATATCCGGCGCGATTCCGATACCCGTATCCGTAACCGACAGATGGAGCATGCCGGGAGCATCCAGTGTATCGAATGCGAGATCGACCTGGACGCTACCTCGCGCGGTGAATTTGACAGCGTTGCCGAGTAAATTGAGCACCAATCGATTCAGCTTGATCGGGTCGCCGGCGACATCCGCGGCCACATCGCCTCGCATCGACAGGCTCAACGTCAATCCCTTCGCCTCCGCCTCCTCCCTCAACAGATCCAGATCTGCTTCGATCAGTTGATCCAGGCGAAAACTGCGGAATTCGAGCTTGTCGGCGCCTGCTTCGAGGCGGGCATAGTCGAGAATCGATTCGATCAGTGCGAGCAGGGTATCGCCCGAGACCTTGGCGGCCGTGAGCAAGCGGATCTGACGCTCGTCCAGGCGGCTATTATCGAGCAATTGCAGCACGCCTATCACGCCGTTGAGTGGAGTCCGCAGTTCATGACTGACGACCGCGAGGAAGCGCGACTTGGTTTCATTGGCCAGTTCGGCCGCCTGTCGCGCGTGATGCGCTTCTGCCCGTTCCTCGATCGCTTGATCGCGCGCCTGCGCGAGCTCGGTCGTCCGCGCCACAACCCGTCCTTCAAGGGTCAGATATGACTCCCGCAGGCGCTCTGCCATCCGGTTGAACTGCTCACCCAAAGTCTGCAGTTCGTCGCCCGTCCGAATGACGAGTTTCTGATCGAGATCGCCGCTTCCGATGCGTTCTGCACCTTCCGTCAACGCACGGATCGGATCGGCCATACGACGGCTGAGCAACAGCGCCGCGATAAACGCACAGAACAGCGAGACAAGCAGCAGCAGCGCCGAATTGAGCATCGACGCGTAGAGCGACGCATAGGCTTCGTGAGTTGGCAGTTCAACGAACACCTTCCAGCCGACCGGCGCGATGGATGTGTGAACCGAAAGAACGCGTTTTCCCGCCAGATCGGTGACGACGGAATCCGCATCGCTGCCTGCGCTTCCCGCGAGCGCGGACGCAACCTGCGAAAGCCCCGACAGGTCGGTGTTCTTGAGCACGAGGCGGAGATCGGGATGGGCAATCAGACGCCCCCTCGTATCGACGACGAAGGCATTGCCCTCATTGCCGACCTTGATCTGCGAGACGAGATCCCACATGAAGCGCAGATTGACATCGGCGATGATCACGCCGCCATCCGCGCCGCTCACGGCAACCGTGATATACGGCTCGGTCTCGCGGAAGAAGAAGATCGGCCCGTAATAGATGCCGCGTGCCTTCGCATCGACGAATGCGGGAGACTGCGAAAGGTCCGTATTGCTGCGGACCATGTCACGCACATAGCGCGACACGCGCAATTGCTCGCGACCTTGCGGATCGAGTTGGGCGATTTCGGAGATCGCCGGCGTCAGGCGCAGCAGGCGAATGCCGGTTATGCGCATTTCCTCCGGCGGAAGCATCTGCAGCGAGAGCTGGGATAACCAGACGAGCTGCCGCTCGATCTCCTTGAGGAACTGATCGATCTTGTCCGCCGCGGCGCTGGCCTGCTCGCGCTGCACAGCGATCAGCAGGCGCTGCTGCTCGCGATAGGAGAATATCGCGTCGATCACATTATTGGCGATCAGCGCCGCCGAAACGACCACCAGAAAGGACACGAGGTACTTGCGGAACAGACCGCCGCGCACCGGCGGTCGTGCATCGCGATCGGCGCCGATCACACTCATTCTATGATCTTGTCGGCGCGGGCCAGCAGCACCGGCGGCACCGTCAGGTTCAGTGACTTCGCAGTCTTGAGATTGATGATCAGCTGATAGGTGCGCGGCGATCGCACCGGCAGCTCCGCGGGCTTGGCGCCGCGCAAGATCAGGTCGATATATTCGACCATCGCCTCCACCAGCTCCGAGCGCTCCGACGCCGCCGATTCATACTTGAACCCGTAGGAGACCAGGCCACCTTCGGTCATAAAGAAGTGATAGGAATAGACCGCCGGGACCGCATTTGCCGCGACAGCGGATACGATCGCCTTGCGGTTGAGGACGGTGAACGCATCCGGCGTCACGACAAGCCCGCCGGCCGGTACACCGCCGAGCCGGGCAATCTGCGCCGATATGTTGTCCGGATCCGAAATCGGAAGCGGGATGATGTCAACGCCGAAAGATGATGCCATCTCCCTCAATGGATCGAGATAGTAGTCGCCATTGCGCGGCGCGGAGAGCGGATTGAAGATCACACCGACGCGCTTGACGCGAGGCGCAAGCTCCAAAAGGATCTCCAGCCATTTGCTCCCCATCGACGGATGGCTGGTCGTGAAGCCCGTGGCATTTCCCCCCGGGCGCACCAGACTCTGCACAAATCCGCTGCTAACCGGATCCGCGGCCGTCGAGAAGACGAGCGGAATGGTCTGGGTCTCACTCAGAATGGCTTGGGCGTCGAGCACGCCACCCGTGATGATGAGATCCGGCGTCCGTGCCACGATCTGCTTGGCCATCGCCTTGCGTTGGACCGGATCGTTCAGACACGACAGCGCTTCATACTCGATCACACGCCCATCGACCCATCCAAGCTCGCCAAGTCGGGCCTTCATCGCTGCCAGGCGTGCAACGGTCATAGGCTCGTCATAGGCGGTGCTCAGTAGGAATGAGACGCGCCGCCGCTCGGGCGCCACCTGCGCGACCGCCAGACGCGGCAGGGCCAAGATCGCAGCAAACGCAAGAACACTTCGTCGATGGAGCGCGATAGTCTTCCGCATGAGGAATTTCCCAGCACAACAGCGAGACGTTCTACCGCGGGGAGCGGACGTCCCACTACTCGCTTTTCTCAAATATCCGAAATGGACGACCTGAGCGAGAACGGTCAAGCGCTCGCCGCCCGACGGGAGAGGGCCTAGACGGTCAAACTCGGCAAGCGTGCCGTGCGATTACGGGAATTACAGTGCTCGCTGGCTTTGCCAGCACCATCGGCTGGCCCGGGACCTTTGGTGCCCAGGGGCGGGATCGAACCACCGACACTGCGATTTTCAGTCGCATGCTCTACCAACTGAGCTACCTGGGCGCCGCCCCGGATCAGGTCCAGGGAGCGCCGGTTTATAGTCAGGCAAATCGGCCCTGTCCACCCGCCCGATGGCATTTCTGTGAACGAAGATTTTCCCGTCAAAACAATGGGAAATGACCGCTTCGGACCGGCTTGGACAGCGCGAATGCCCGTCAAGCCTATTCGGCGTCCTCGTCATCCGTCGGTTTGCCGGGAATCGCATAGGAACCCGACAGCCAGCGATTGAGATCGACGTCGCGGCAACGCTCGGAGCAGAACGGCTTGGAGGCCTCCACCGCGGGCTTGCCGCAGATCGGGCACGGCTTTTCGCCAGATTTGGACGCCTTAGCTTGCATTCAACCATCCGAAACGGATCGGGAAGCCCTCGCCGCCGAGGAGTGTGACGGTCTCGTAGAGCGGCAGGCCGACAATATTGGTGTAGGAGCCGACCATCTTGACCACGAAGGAACCGGCAATGCCCTGCACGGCATAGCCACCGGCTTTGCCGCGCCATTCGCCAGAGCCGATATAGGTCGAGATGTCTTCTTCGTTAAGGCGCTTGAAGCGCACCTTGGTCTCGATCAGCCGCTGCCGAAAGCTTTCCTTGGGGGTGACGATGCAGACCGCCGTATAGACACGGTGGTTGCGGCCCGACAGCAACCGCAGGCACTGCGAAGCCTCATCGACCAGTTCCGCCTTGGGCAGGATGCGACGACCGACGGCCACCACGGTATCGGCTGCAAGAATGAACGCGCCGCGGAGTTCGTCGTCGAGCTGAACTGACTTGAGCGCGGCTTCCGCCTTGGCTCGGGCCAGACGATTGGCGCAGGCGCGCGGCAACTCGCCCCGCTTCGGGGTCTCGTCGACATCGGCAGGACGCAGCGCATCGGGCTCGATCCCGGCCTGATTGAGCAGGCTGAGGCGGCGGGGCGAACCGGAGGCGAGAACGAATTTGGGGCGGCCGAGCATGCGGGGCGATGATCCTGGAAATGCGGCCGGAACCTATCGGAAGGGCTCTGCTTCGACAACCGCGGTGCGGTTATTTAACCGCTGGCAGCGCCGCCTTTGGCGAAACGTTTGCGAATCCGCAGCAGCAGCCCATCGCAGACCTCGCGATAGGCCGCCAGTTTCTGGTCGCGGTTACCTTCGGTTCCTGTGGGATCCACCGTCGGCCAGTATTCGACCTCGGCGGCATCGGTGCGTGTCAGATCCAGCGCCTTGTGATGCGCCTCCGGCGACAACGTAATGATGAGATCGAAATTGAGCCCTTCCCAGTCCTCGAGTTCCTCGAAGGTCATGGGCTTGTGTCTGGAGATGTCCTGGCCGAGTTCGGCCATCACGGCCACCGCGAAAGGATCGAGCTCGCCCTTCTTCACCCCGGCGGATTTCACATAGAGCGCCTGCGGAAACATCTGCTGCAACAGGCTGGCGGCCATCGGCGAGCGCACGCTATTCTGGCCACAGGCAAACAACACCGCCTGCGGCGTACGCGCGCGTGGCGGCGCGGCCATCAGCGACTAGCCTTTCCAGTGAAGGACAGAGATCAACGTAAAAAGCCGCCGCGACGTTTCGAAATCGACGCGCACCTTGCCGGCCAATCGTTCCTGCAGCGTCCGCGAGCCTTCGTCATGGATGCCGCGGCGGCCCATGTCGATGGCCTCGATCTTGTCGGGCGTAGCGGTGCGAATCGCCTGATAGTAGCTGTCGCAGATCATGAAGTAGTCCTTCACAATGCGGCGGAACGGCCCCAGCGACAGAAGGTGCGCGACGACAGGCGTGCCGTCCTCGCGGCGGATGTCGAACATCAGCCGGCTGCCGGTGATGCCGATATGCAGCGTAAACGGGCCGACGTGTGCGCCTTCCGGCGCGAACAGATTCTGCTCGATCAGGTCGTAGATCGCGATCGCGCGCTCATGCTCGATATCCGGCCCGGAACGGCCGATCGATTCCTCATCGAGCGTCACCGCGACGATGCGGTTGTTGCTGTCATCCTCTGGTGGAGGGGCATTACTCATCGCAAATTGAGGCGCAATCCGACCGAACGTGCGTGGGCATCGAGGCCTTCGGCCTTGCCCAGCGTCATCGCAGCCGGTCCCAGCGCCCGCAGCTGATCCGGCCCGCACTTCAGGATCGATGTTCGCTTCATGAAGTCAAGTACGCCGAGGCCCGAGGAGAACCGCGCCGAGCGCGCCGTCGGCAGCACGTGGTTCGAGCCGCCGACATAGTCGCCGATCGCTTCCGGCGTATGACCACCGAGGAAGATGGCGCCGGCATTGCGTATCTTGAGCGAGAACGCCTCAGGATCGGCCGTCATGATTTCGAGATGCTCGGCGGCAATGGCATTGGCGAGCGGCGCGGCGTCATCGAGCTTATCGACCAGAATGACCGCGCCGAAACTCTCCCACGACGCACGCGCGATCTCGGCGCGCGGCAGTGTGGTGAGCTGGGCCTCGACGGCAAGGATAACATCGTCCGCAAGGCGCTCGCTGTCTGTGATCAGGATCGACTGCGCATTGACGTCGTGCTCAGCCTGCGCCAGCAGATCGGCGGCGATCCAGTCGGCATTGGCGGTATCGTCGGCAATGACCAGCACTTCTGAGGGGCCGGCAATCATGTCGATGCCGACCTTGCCGAACACTTGGCGCTTGGCAGCGGCCACATAGGCATTGCCGGGACCGACGATCTTGGCCACTGGCGCAATGGTGTCGGTACCGTAAGCGAGCGCGGCCACGGCCTGCGCGCCACCGACCCGATAGATCTCGGACACGCCGCCGAGCTTCGCCGCCGCGAGCACCAGCGGATTGAGCTTGCCGTCCGGCGACGGCACCACCATTACCACGCGCTCGACGCCGGCGACCCTGGCCGGCACGGCATTCATCAGCACCGACGATGGATAGGCGGCGGTGCCGCCGGGCACATAGAGACCGACAGCTTCAATGGCGCTCCAGCGCCAGCCAAGCTCGACGCCCAGCGCATCGGTGAAGCGGTCGTCCTTGGGCAGCTGGCGCTTGTGGAACAGCTCGATGCGATCGCGGGCGAATGTCAGGGCCTCGACGGTCTCTGCGTCGCAGGCAGCCACGGCGGCATCGACTTCGGCCGCGGTCACGCGCAGGCCGGAGGCCTTGAGGTCCAGCCGGTCGAACTTGCGGGTGGCCTCCAGCAGCGCTGCGTCGCCGCGAGCGGCGACATCGTCGACAATGGCGCGGGTGGCGGCTTCGATATCGGCCGCAACTTCACGCTTCATGGTCAGGAAGGCATTGAAGCGCTGGGTGAAATCGGCGCTGGCGGTATCGATACGAATTGGCATTCTGGTGTTCCGGCGGGGCCTTGCCGGCCAAGGCCCCCTGCTCAATGGCGCGGCGGCACAGGGCCGTCAACCCTGTGCTGCCATGGAAAGGATGAATAGCGGATCAGGCGTCCAGACCGGAGGCCTCGGTGCCGGCATCGCTGGTCAGATCGTCCGGGCCGAGATCGGCCAGTTCGACCTCGAGACACTCGACATCCAGCCGGAGTGCGCCCCCAGCGGCGAAGATCAGGACGACGCTACCGCCAGGAGGCTCGGCGGCATGGAATTCGATGCCGAACAGTTCCAGCGCGATGTCGGGCGCGCCGAGATCGATATCGCGGGACTTGCAGGCCAGCACGCGGTCGAAGCGCAGCGCCGAGACCAGCCGGCGCGGCGTGACTTCCCCTGAAATCGTCTGATCCCAGTCGAGCCGGCTCATGCCGACCACGAGCCGCTTCTCGCTCTGCCGCCAGATAATGTCGCCGACATTGACAGCCGCATCCTGAACATGCGCGGAAATCACCGCGAGGTCGTCGGCATCCAGTGCAATCAGCTTGCGTTGACCCGTCACGACGACCCCTTTGAGAGAATCCTATCCGCTGATGCGCTCGATGGTAGCGCCGCAGGCGGACAGCTTTTCCTCGAGCCGCTCGAAGCCGCGATCGAGATGATAGATGCGGTTGACCATGGTCTCGCCTTCCGCAACGAGGCCGGCGATCACCAGAGAGACCGAGGCGCGCAGATCGGTCGCCATCACGGGCGCGCCGCGCAGCTTGGCCGTACCGTCGATGGTCGCGGTTTCACCGTCGAGGTGAATTCGCGCGCCGAAACGTGCCAGCTCCTGCACATGCATGAAGCGGTTCTCGAAAATTGTCTCGGTGATATGCGAGGAGCCCGTGGCTGTCGTCATCAGCGCCATGAGTTGCGCCTGCAGATCGGTCGGAAAGCCGGGGAATGGCGCCGTCGACACGTTCACCGGCTTGATGCCCGCGCCGTTGCGCGAGATGCGGATGCCGTCGTTGTTCGGCGTCACCGTCGCGCCGGCCTCGACCAGTACGTCGAGCGCCGACTGTAGCAATTCAGGCCGTGCGCCTGAAAGTTGCACATCGCCGCCGGTCATGGCCACGGCCATGGCATAGGTACCAGTCTCGATGCGATCCGGCAGCACGGTGTGGCGCGTGCCATTCAGCTTGGCCACGCCCTCGATCGTGATCGTCGTGGTGCCGGCGCCGGAGATGCGCGCGCCCATCTTGTTCAGGCAGTCGGCGACGTCGACGATTTCCGGCTCACACGCCGCGTTGTTGATAATGGTCGTGCCCTTGGCCAGCGTCGCAGCCATCAGCGCCACATGGGTGCCGGACACGGTGACCTTGGCGAAGTCGATCTCGGCGCCTTTCAGGCCGCCGGGGGCTTTGGCGATCACGTAGCCGCCGTCGATAGTCAGCTCGGCGCCGAGCTTCTCCAGCGCCATGATCAGCAGATCCACTGGACGGGTGCCGATGGCGCAGCCGCCGGGCAGAGACACCTTGGCTTCGTGCATGCGCGCCAGCAGCGGCGCGATCACCCAGAAGGAGGCGCGCATCTTCGACACCAGCTCGTAGGGCGCTGTCGTATCGATGATATTGGCGGCGGAGATATGCAGGGTCTGGCCCTGATATTCATGGTCGCCCGGGCGCTTGCCGGCCGACATGATGTCCACGCCGTGATTGCCGAGAATGCGCTGCAACTGCGCGACGTCGGCCAAACGTGGCACGTTGTCGAGAATCAGCGTCTCGTCGGTCAGCAGACCGGCGATCATCAATGGCAGCGCCGCGTTTTTGGCGCCCGAAATCGGGATCGTGCCATTGAGTTTGCTGCCGCCGACGATGCGAATGCGATCCATACCGATTCCCGCTGATTGCTGTGCCCCGACTATAGGGCGGATGGCCTCTTTAAAGCAAAAGCGTCGAAATTTGCGGTTTTTCGATGAGGCCGGCGGCAAATCTAAGAAAGGGCCGAATCGGCCCGTTTACGCTCCGACCTGATTGATATCCGGGGTTTCCAGGATTGGCTTGGAGTAACCGTTACGAACCACCCGGATCATGGCGCGGCCGACTTTCTCTGTCGTGGTGACGTATTTTGGCGCGATCCGGACCAGCAGCGCCCAGAGGGGCGCGGTCGCGGTGTAGATCGCCTGAACCCACGCAGTCTTCGAACGAACACCATGCAGCGGTTGGATGCCCCCGGGGCGGAACATATAGGCGGCCTTGAACGGCAGCTTGAGCAAATCGTTCTCGGTCTTGCCCTTGACCCGCGCCCACATCACGCTGCCCTGCTCGGTGCTGTCGGTGCTCTGGCCGGTGACGTAAACAAAGGTCATCGCGGGATTGAGCCGCGCCAGCGTGTTCGCCACCGCGAGGGTGATGTCGTAGGTGATCCGACGATAGTCCGGCTCGCTCATGCCCAGCGACGAGACGCCAAGGCAGAACAGGCAGGCGCCATAGCCCGTCAAGTCGGGCGCGATGGCCGACAGATCGAAAAAATCCGTATGCGTGATCTCACGCAACTTGGTATCGCATTGCCCGGTAGGACTGCGGCCGACCACGAGCACGGCTTCGACATCTGGATCGAGCAGGCATTCGCGCAGCGCGCCTTGCCCGACCATGCCGGTCGCACCGAACAGAATGACTTTCATGAGACTTCCTTTGGATGACTGACAGTCGATCGCGCGACGCAATCAGGCGGCAATTGCGACCTGATCAAACGACATGCCGGTGAGCGCAGCTGAGACCTCCCACAGCCGCGCGCCGACGGCGGCATCCTGAGCTCGCAGCATGATCTTCGCGGGAGCCGGCGGCCCCTTCATTTCGTAGACGCCGTTCGGGCCGTAATAGCCAGCTGGCTTCGCATCGGGTGAGGTGGCTGCAAACAATGTCGGCAAGGCACCGGCGGCGGCTGAATGGCTCAGCGGACGCAGCAACCAGCTTCCGAGCCCCATCAAGCCACCGCTGCCGGGACCGTTCGGAATGAGATCGGTGAGCGCGAAACCGGGATGCGCGGCATTGCTCATCAGACCCCAGCCCGCGGCATCGCTGCGCCGCTGCAACTCGATCGCGAAGATCAGCATCGCGAGCTTCGACTGCTGATAGGCTTTCCACGGCTTGTAGAATGTCGCGCCCTGAAGATCGTCGAAATCGATGAGGCCTGAACGATGCGCAAGACTGCTGAGATTGACCACACGCGGCGCCTTGTTGCGGCGAAGCACCGGGAGCAGACGCGCCGTGAGCGCATAGTGACCGAGATAATTGGTACCGAGCTGCATCTCGAAGCCGTCGGCGGTGGTCTGGCGCGTCGGCAGCGCCATCACGCCGGCATTATTAATCAGCAGATCAAGCGACGCGTACATCGCATCGAAACGGCGTGCGAAAGTAGCGACCGAGTCCAGGCTGGCGAGATCGAGGTGCTCATAGCTGATGATCGCGTCGGGATGTCGCTCGCAGATGCGCTCGATCGCAGCGCTCCCCTTGGTGTCGCTACGGCCGGTCAGCACCACTTCGGCGCCGGCTCCCGCAAGCGCCATTGCCGTCTCGAAGCCGAGTCCGCCTGTCGCCCCGGTCACCACGGCCAGTTTGCCGGTCATGGGCGGAATGTCCCTAGTGGTCCAATCGCTCATCTCTGTCTCCCCACATCCGATCAGCGGCACGAACGCCTGCGCAAGGCTAAATGTGCACTCAGTGCAAATTTGCAATAGGTGCAGGCTAGCCTTATCTTAGGGCCGATGAGCACCACCAAGCCTCTGAAATCAAAATTGAAAACGTCAGCGGCCGACATTGCGCCGGCCTCCGGGCTGCGCGAGCGCAAGCGTGAGCAGACCCTGCAGCGGCTGACGGAAGCGGCGATGAAGCTGTTTCTGGCCAAAGGCTACGAGGCCACCACGCTGGACGATATCGCGGCCGCCGCCGAGATCTCGCGCCGCAGCTTCTTCCATTATTTCGCGTCCAAGGAAGATGTCGTGGTGGCGTGGCAGGATCGCAGCGCCGATGCCCTGACCGCTGCCATCGCCGAACGCCCTGCCGACGAATCGATGATCACCGCAGCAGAAAATGCGATCCTGACCATGACCCGGCACCTTAACCCCGAGGATGCCATCGCCATTGCCCGGTTGAAGCGCGAAACGCCAGCACTGCAGGCGCGCGAGCAGCTCAAATACGAGAAGATGGAACGCGCGATGGCGGGGGCGCTTGCAGCGCGCGCCAGCGACAAGACCGGTCAGACGCGGGCGCGACTGGTGGCAATGATCACCACCGGCGCCATCCGGATCGCGAGCGAGAACTGGCTGACCCAAGGCGCGCGCGAAAAGCCGGACGTGCTGGTCAGGCGCATGTTTGCGGATATCCGGGCGGCCCTCGACGAGCCGCCCGCACGCAAGGCGAAAACCTGACGGGTGATATTAGCCGCCCGGCGATCAGGCGAAGCCGCCCGGCAGCGGGCGAAACTTCCTGATCGCAAGGAAGGTCGTGACGACGAAGAACACCAGCACGATGCCCTGAACGATCGCAAAAGGCGGCTCACTCGGCGGCACGCTCGGCGCCAGTGCGTGCAGGGGCGGCACCTTCAGGAAGCTCTGGATCACCAGCACGAACACATTGAGATAAAGCGAGATCATCGCAGTCAGCACATAAATCCAGCGCCATGGCCCCGCCAGCTTCTGGCCATACAGCGCCAGACAGGCGACCGCCAGCAGCACCAGCGAAATGATGCCGATGACATGCGACGGCAGCAATTTTTCGACCGGGAAAAAGAAGCCAGTCACGCTGGTCAGGATCGTCGTCAGCAGAAACAGACCGGTCCAGCCGGGCAGCGGCTTTGACTTCAGCAGCCCGACCATTGCGACCAAGCCAGCAACAATTCCGATCAGGCTGACCACCACATGAAGCAACGTGAACGTTGCCAAGCTCATTCCCAAAACCATGATGCACCCCTGCTTTAGAACCCCTCAAATCTTAGGGTGCGACAGGGGAACTTGCCAATGATTTTTGGCTGACACTCATCATATACATTTGCGTGCAAGGTGCCGTTTCGTTCAAGACATTTGCGTTCGATCGATAGAGCCGCGAAATCCTACTTGTTGAGAAACTCAACCAGTTTCGGGATCACCTGATCGGGGGCTTCTTCCATCAGCCAATGGCCTGAGCCTTTGACGATAACGCCGTCCAGATTGCTGGCGACGAGGCGCCCCTGCTCGATCAGGAAAGACCCACCGGCCTTCTCACCGGAGAGAACCAGCATCGGCATTGGCAGTTTGATCTTGGCAAGTTCGGCAAACTCGGCGGCATCTTTCTCAAAAGCGCGGAAGACCTCGAAACCGGCTGCCATGTGGCCGGGCTTCGCATAGACCTTGGCGTAAAACACACGGTCCTTTTCGGGTACCGACTTCTTCGGGTCCGCGGCGAAATCATTCCAGAAGTGCTCGAGGTAAATGCGCTCGCGCCCCGCGACCAGCGCGAGCGGGGTCTTGCCGTAGAAATGGAAGTGCCAGAGGTCGCGCAACAGCCAGACATGCGTCCAGTCGCCAACACCAGGCAAAAAGGCATCCATCAACGCGATACGATCGACTTCGCTCGGATATTGCGCAGCATAGGCATAGGCGACCATCAGGCCGATGTCGTGGCCGACAATTTTCACCTTGGGATATTTCAGGCCGACCACCAACGCATGGATATCGCGGGCCATCGCCACCTTGGTGTAGCCATCGGCCGGCGCGTCGGAATCGCCGAAGCCACGCAGATCTGGCGCGATCACCGTATGACTGGCCGCAAGTTTCGCGATCAGCGGGCGCCACATATGGCTGGTCTCGGCATAGCCATGCAGCAGCACGATCGGATCGCCCTTGCCCGCAATGAGATAATGCAGCTTGACGCCGTTGATGGTGGCGAAGCGGCTTTGCGGAGCTTGCGCTGAAGCGGATACGGGGAGAAACGGCGCTGCCAGGACGGCCAGCAGCACACCCAACAAAGCCCGGCGTCCGATCGTAAAAATGTGCATGAAGTCCCCACTGAAACGTCGCCCGCGTCGGGACGATTGTCTCAGTAGTAGCGCGGAATCGGCCCGTTGTGCGGAGTCTTTCGATCCGACAAATCGAACATGACTTCATCGACATAGCACCAGCCCCAGCCTTCGGGCGGATCGTAGCCTTCGATGATCGGATGCTTCGTGGCGTGGAAATGCTTGGTCGCGTGCTTGTTCGGGGAGTCGTCGCAGCAGCCGACGTGACCGCAGGTCCGGCAGATCCGCAAGTGCACCCACATACTGCCCGTTTTCAGGCATTCCTCGCAACCGAGTGCGCTGGGTGTCACATCGCGAATGCCGGAAATATGCGTGCAGCCTTTCGGCATGATGATCTCCCGTTATGAGCTCAAAGGGTTGGCGTGGCCGTATCGCCGAGAAAACCATGCAGCGCCGCCACCACCTGGGCGCCCTCGCCGATCGCGCCGCCGACACGCTTCACCGAACCCGAGCGCACATCACCGACCGCAAAGACACCGGACACCGACGTCTCCAGCGCCTGCACGCTGCGGCCATTGGCGGGAATGCCGGTGATGATGAAGCCATGACGATCGAGCGTGACGCCGCAGTCCGCCAGCCACTCGGTGGCGGGATCGGCGCCGACGAACAGGAACAGATTACGGATGTCAGCGCAGGACTCCTCGCCGGACAGCCGACTACGGGTACAGATCCGTTCGAGCCCCGCCTCCTGCGTCCCCTCCAGCGCCACGACTTCGGTGTTGAAGACCAGCTCGATATTCGGTGTCGCCTCGATGCGCTCGATCAGATAGCGCGACATGCTGGCGCCGAGGCCGCCGCCACGGATCACCATATGCACCTTGTTGGCCTGGCTCGCGAGAAACACCGCCGCCTGACCTGCCGAATTGCCACCGCCGACCAGGTAGATTTCCTGCTCCCTGCAGAGCCGGGCCTCGATCGGAGATGCCCAGTACCAGACGCCGCGACCTTCGAAATCGGCGAGCCGCTCGATATCCGGCCTGCGATAGCGTGCGCCCGATGCCACCACGATGGCCTTGGCACGCATGACATCGCCGTCGTCAAGTTCAAGAGCGAACAGTCCGTCCTTGCGTGAACAGTCCAGCGACTTCACGGCCGCCGGGATCATGATATCGGCGCCGAACTTCTGCGCCTGGTTGAAGGCACGCGCCGTGAGTGCCATCCCGGAGATGCCGGTGGGGAAACCGAGATAGTTCTCGATCCGCGCGCTGGCACCCGCCTGCCCGCCGAATGATTTGGCATCGCACACCGCGATCGACAGGCCTTCCGACGCGCCATACACCGCGGTGGACAAGCCCGCGGGTCCGCTGCCGACGATGGCGACGTCATAGGTCTTGCCCTTGGCGATATGGCTGATCATGCCCATCGCGCGAGCGAGTTCGGAGAATGACGGATTGCGCAGCACCGTGCCGTCGGCCACCACCACCAGCGGCAGATCCTCCGGCGACGGCGTATAGCGCGCGATCAGATCGGCGGCGTCCTTGTCCGTTGCGGGGTCGAGCAGATGATGCGGATAGCCGTTGCGGGAGAGGAAGCCCTGCAGGCGAATGACATCGCTGGAATTGGCCGTGCCGATGAAAGCCGGACCGCCAGCGCTGCCCTGCAGGAGGTTCACTCGACGCAGGATCAGCGCACGCATGATGCGCTCGCCCAGATCCGCTTCCGCGATCAACAGCGCGCGCAGCCGTTCCGGCGGAATCAGCAGTGTCTCGATATCGCCTTCAGCATGACCGTCAACCAGCGCGACGCGGCCCGACAGTTGCGCGATCTCGGCGACGAACTGTCCGGTGCACTGATCGGCCACCGGCGTGATACGGCCGAAACCGTCGCGCTGGGTGATCGTCACATGTCCGGACAACACCACGAACATGCCGGGACCGGGCTTGCCGGTCTCGAACAGGCAATCGCCATCCTTGTAGTGCCGGATCTCACCGAAGCGGCGCATCCGCTCGATCTCCGCCGCCGTCAGCACGGGAAAAGTCTGATCGTGACGCGGCAGCGCCGCCCGCGGCGCGTAGGCCGGCAGCTCGGCGCTGGATGATGCCTGGGATTCTGATGACATTTAAACTCGCATGCTCACGCGGCGGACAGGTGCCATCAATCCCGATCGGGATCGACGGGTCTTGAACAGAAGTCCTGTATCTTATCGGCATCCGATGACGCCTCGACTGCGACGACATCGCCGGCCTGACTGGCGCGCCCGCGCATTTGCACCTTCCGGCGCTTGAGATTTTCACGCAGCGCCTGGCGCAGCCTGTCCTGACGGGCAGTTGCACTTTCCTTGGCGGGTTTGCTCGGCTTATCGGTCATGGGCAGCTATGGTCGATCGAATGGCGTGCACAGATGCGCCCGATTGGATCCTGTGACCCCATACATAACCGCCTTCAACGCGTCAGGCGAGATGATCGACTTCGAGGTGATGATCCGGCCAATGAAGGCTCTGCCGACGGTTATCGAGGCCATGGGGAACCGGATCGACTCGCCAATGGCGAAGCGCAAGGCGGCTGCAACCGCAACAGGCCGACCACACCCCTGTTATAATGATGCATTCTAAGTGCCACCCGCGCTTGCGCCGCCCGTGACCTTGTGGCAAGGATCGCCCCGCTTGGTAGGCGCCCTCGAGGCCGATTCCTGCACCCAGCATGCTGCCGTAGCTCAGTGGTAGAGCACTCCATTGGTAATGGAGAGGTCGACAGTTCAATCCTGTCTGGCAGCACCATTTTTCCCTGTTAAATCAATAAGTTCTCCCGACCGAGGCACCTGACAATCAGGCATCTCGCGGCAGAACAGAACGCCAATCGCGGTTCAATACGGGACTATCCGGGGCTCTGTTCCCTGCCTGTTCCAATCATCCGGCATAAGCAGCCGTATCACCGGACTCAAACGAGCTTGAAACAGACCCCCTTCGCGGGGGCAGTACACTTGTGGCTTTGAATGATGGACCAAAATCGAGACGACCGCCGAAGCCCGCCCTAACCGGCGGGTTTTTTGTTTGGCCCACATAATGCCTCTGCCGACCCTCGTCGAACCGTAGAAGACGCAGATGCGATCGGCCGGCACGTACCGCTCTAGCCGAAAATCGTGGAACGGTGCTGCCCGCGGCACACGAACGATTACACTCCATGCGGCAGCTTCGGAGCCGCGGCATCTCAATGTGACAGGAAATGCGCCGCCGAAGATATATCGCCCCTGCCCTGCTTCACCAAAGCATTCACGAGCGGCAATTCGGTCGTCGACTTGATCTGCTCCATCGTGAACATTGACGACACATCATGCAGATCAATCTTGGCGATCAGCCGCTGATAAAGATCGTCGTAGGCCCGGATGTCCGAGACCACAGCCCGGATCAGATAATCCACGTCGCCGCTCAGGCGATAGAAATCGACCACCTCGGGGAAGCTGACGACGATTTTCCGGAAACGCTGAACCCACTCCGCGTTATGCTGGTTCGTTCGCACGGCGATGAAAACGCTGACACCCAAATTCAGCTTGTCTGCATCGAGAAGTGCAACGCGTCGCTTGATGTAGCCAGAGCTTTCGAGCTTCTGGATGCGACGCCAACACGGCGTGGAACTCAGGCCAACACGATCAGCCAGGTCCTGCATGGAAAGGCTGCTGTCTACCTGGAGTGCCGCGAGAATTTTGCGGTCGAGCTCGTCGAGCATTGTGACCTCCGATGAAGGGTGTACGCAGAATATTTCTGCCGTTCATTGCCATCGTGACGCAATGCTATTGCGAGATTTGAAAGTTCGCGAGCATAAACAATTATCATCGCTGCGCATTCGAGCAGCAGGCTGGCGTCAAAAGCGACGCCTCTGCTAACGCAGTGCTAAGATGAATTCGCTACCGCGTGTCGTGATATCGGCTCGTTGATTGAACGCGTGGCCTCTTACAGTCGCTGGCCACCGCTGGCATCGATCTGCTGGCCAGTGACCCAGCCCGCTTCGTCCGACGCGAGAAAGGCGACGACCCTTGCGATATCGTCGGGTTGCCCGACCCGGCCGAGCGCGATGGTCTCAGCCACTGCGCGGCTCGCCACCGGATCGCGCGCGACGATGTTCATGTCCGTCGCGGTCGCACCGGGCATCACGGAATTCACGGTGATCTGTCGACCACCGAGTTGAACGGCCAGCAATCGGCTCAGCGCTTCCAGACCCGCTTTGGCCGGCGCATAGGCGGCCATGGTCGGATAGGCCGAACGCGTCCCCATCGACGAGATATTGATGATACGGCCACCATCGCGCAGATGCGACATCAACGCCTTGATCAGAAAGAACGGCGATTTCAGATTGGTCTGCAGCAGAAGGTCGAAGTCGTCCTCGGAAATATCCTCGATGGTCGCACGCTTTCCGACGCCGGCGTTGTTGACCAAAATGTCGAATGCAGGGCTGCCATGGCGCTCGGTCAGTTCGGCACCAAAATCCGCGGCCAAGGCGGCCGCGCCATTGCGTTCCGAGAGATCAGCCTTGATCGGAAAGGCGTCGCCGCCAACGGCGGCGATGGCCGCCACGGTCGCATTCGCGGCATCGACCGAGGCGTTGTAATGAACCGCAACGGTTGCGCCGTCCTTCGCCAAGCGAAGCGCGATCGCCTGACCGATCCCCCGACTGGCACCAGTGACCAGCGCGACCTTCCCTGCGAGCCCGCTCATGCGGACCAGCCGTGACTGGCTTCCAGGCTGCGCGCCCGATCGATCAGCGCCTTGCGATCGATCTTGTTGGTGCCCGCCCACGGCAATTCGTGGACGAATTCAACGCGGCGCGGGTGCTGATATGCCGGACCATTGGCGATGGCGAACTGACGGATATCGTCGAAGCTCGGCGTAGGCTGCTCCCGCGTGACAATAAACGCAACCGGCACCTGGCTCCGTTCCTCGTCGGGCAACGGCACCACCGCCGCCTGCTGGACCTGCGGGTGACGCTCCAACAGCTTTTCGACTTCGCCCGGATAGATGTTTTCGCCGGAGCAGACGAACATGTCATCCGCACGGCCCACGAAGAAATAGAAGCCGTTAGCATCGCGGCGCATCACATCGCCACTGTAATACCAACCATCGGTCAGCACCTTGGCGGTCTGCTGCGGCAGATTGTGATAGTGATCCAGCACCGCCGGATTGCGCATCAACAGCACACCTTCATTCTCGGTTCCATTAACGAGACGGACGTCCTCCACGCGGATCGGATAGCCCAACCCTAACGGCGGCGTCGGGATCTTGTCGGGATGCGGGCCGAACACAGCCGGCCCCGCTTCCGTGGTGCCGTAGCCCATCGTCATTACGACGTTGGGCAGCGCCTGCTTGATCCTGTCCCACAGACCCATGGTCATCGGCGCCGACCCAAGCATCAGGCGACGAACCGAGGCGATATCATTCTTCGCCAGCAGTTCCGTTTCCTTGACGACACGGGCCCACATGGTGGGAACGGCCGTGGCGGCGGTCACCTTGTACTTGGCGATGGCCTCAATATAACTGCGGGTCTCGAACGACGGCAGCACCACCACAGACGCATTCTGAGCGAAGATCGTCTTGATGGCGAACAGGCCATTCATGTGAAACAGCGGCTGCGCGATGATGTAGCGATCATCCTGATTGAGCGCACCGCTGGTCCGTGTCGAGATCGCCCAGAGTTGTCCGTAATGCGATAGCGGCACGCCTTTGGGCCGGCCGGTGGAGCCGGAGGTGTAGAGCATTTGCCCGACCTCCTCCCGCGTGGTTTCGACCGCTGTAAACGAGGCGGGCTTGATCGTCGCGGAAAAGCCCTCCGGGCCATTGTCATCGAAATTGATGACGGGAATGCCGCCGCGCACCATCGGCCGATTGGCATTGTCGACGAAGGCCAACGCGATCTTCGCATCGTCCATTACAAAATCGACCGTGTCGCGCGCAGCCTTGATATTGACCGGAACAGCGATGCATCCGGCGCGCATAATGCCGAAATAGCAAATGATGTATTCGGCGCGGTTAAACGACAGAATCGCAACATGCGTGCCGCGCTTGTAACCACTATCGACAAGATACCGGGCGACCCCGTTTGCCATCTCGTCGATCTGGCGGTGCGTGTAGCGCCTGGGATGCGCGGGATCGATCAGATCGATGACCGCCTCCCGATCAAGGTCACCGCTGCGATCGATCAGGTCACCGAGATTATTCCATCGCATTGGCAATACTCCACTTCTGAGAACTCAATTGGCCACTCGCGCGACACGCGGCAGCGCCGCGGGTTGTTCAAGCAGATCGTAGTGACAGGCCACCTTGCGGCCATCGGAGACATCGCGCAGCATCGGTCGCTCCTCGCGGCAAAGCGTCTGAGCGTAGGGGCAGCGCGTGCTGAAGCTGCAGCCTGGCGGCGGATTGAGCGGGCTTGGCAACTCACCCTGCAGCACGCTCCGGGCGCGGCTCCGTGCAG
Organism: Tardiphaga robiniae; assembly: GCF_013359755.1. Lineage (GTDB taxonomy): Bacteria > Pseudomonadota > Alphaproteobacteria > Rhizobiales > Xanthobacteraceae > Tardiphaga > Tardiphaga robiniae. The sequence goes on from NZ_JABMCJ010000072.1 coordinate 86,125, forward strand.
TGCGCGGATCGGCGATCGGCGCGGCGGCAAGCAATGCCTCCGTATAAGGATGCGCCGGTCTATCCCAGACATCCTCGCTGCGGCCTGTTTCGACGATACGACCGAGATACATCACGATCAGCCGGTCCGAAATATGCTCGACGACCGAAAGATCGTGCGAGATGAACAGATACGACACGCCCGTTGCCTGCTGCAGGTCCTCGAGCAGATTGATGACCTGCGCGCGCACCGAAACGTCCAGCGCAGATACCGGCTCGTCGCAGATGATGACCTTGGGCTTGAGCGCAAGTGCACGCGCAATGCCGAGACGCTGGCGCTGGCCGCCAGAGAACTCATGCGGATAGCGCCGCATCGCATCGGCCGGCAGGCCCACCTGTCCCATCAGCTCGATGACACGATCCTTGATATCACGGCGCGACCAGCCGGCGACGCTGAGCGGTTGCCCGACGATGGTGCCGACGTCGTGGCGTGGATTGAGCGATCCATAAGGATCCTGGAAGATCATCTGCATCGACTTCCGCGAGGCCTTCAACGCGCCGGCCTGCATCCGCGTGACATCGTCACCATCGAGGAAGACGCGTCCGTCGGACGTCGGCACCAGACGCATGATCGCCTTGCCGAGCGTGGACTTGCCGCAGCCGGATTCCCCGACCAGACCTACGGTCTCTCCGGGTTCGAGGTCGAAACTCACATCGTCGACCGCCCGCACGACACCCTGCGCGCTCTGGTATTGGACACAGAGACTAAGCACCGATAGCAGCGGCATCGCGCGATAACTCCTTCTCGGCAGCAAAACATGCGGCGGAACGGTGCGGCAGCAACGGCGCCAGCTGTGGTCGCTCGGCACGGCAGCGATCGAGTACATCGGGACAACGGTTCTGGAAGGCGCAGCCCTGCGGCAAATCGGACAGCGCCGGCACGTTGCCCGTAATTTCGACGAGACGACTGCCACGTCGGCGCTGTGCCGACGGCGTCGCCCCCAACAGCCCCCGCGTGTAGCGATGCAGCGGCCGCTCGAACAAAGCCTCCACCGGCGCTTCCTCGACTTTGCGGCCGGCATACATCACGGCCACCCGGTCGGCGACTTCGGCAACCACGCCGAGATCATGGGTGATAATGATAAGGCCCATATCGGATGAGGACTGCAGCTCCTTCATCAGCTCGATGATCTGCGCCTGGATGGTGACGTCGAGCGCCGTGGTCGGTTCGTCGGCGATCAGGAGCTTTGGCCCACAAGCAATCGCCATGGCGATCATGACACGCTGGCTCATGCCACCAGACATCTGGTGCGGATAATCATTGAAGCGGCGTTCCGCATCCGGGATACGCACCTGGCGCAGCAATTCGATTGCGCGGTCTCTCGCCTCGTGGCGCGACACGTCATTGTGGCGCCTGATTGCCTCGATCAGCTGATCCCCAACCGCGACCACAGGGTTCAGCGATGTCATCGGATCCTGGAAGATCATCGAGATGTCCTTGCCGCGGACCCGCTGCATCTCGCGCTCGGACAAGGCAGCGAGATCACGCCCCATGAAGCGGACGGCGCCACCGACGATCTTTGCAGGCGGGTTCGGCAACAACCGCATGATCGCCAGCGCCGTCAGCGACTTGCCACAGCCGGATTCACCGACGATCGCCAGAGTCTCGCCGGCCGAGACCGTCAGCGACAAGCCATCGACCGCAGGCAACACGCCACGGCGCGTGAACAACGACACCTGCAGGTCTTCGATCGAGAGGATTGGCGCTGGACCGGCTTTGCTGCCCATGATCATCTCAGCGATCCCGCAGCTTGGGGTTAAGCGCATCGTTGAGGCCGTCGCCTACAAGGTTGAGCGCCAGCACAGTGAGCATGATCGCAAGACCCGGCACTGCGCAGATGTACCAGGACGAGCGAATGAGCGTCCGGCCGTCCCCGATCAGCTGTCCCCAACTGGTGACATTGGGATCGCCGAGCCCGAGGAATGCTACAGCGGACTCGAACAGAACGGCGCCCGCAACGACCAGCGACGACAGCACGATCACCGGCGGCAACGCATTCGGCAGGATCTCGCCGAACATGATCCACAGACTGCCCATCCCCATGGCCCGGCAGGCCTGCACGAATTCGCGGTCGCGCAGCGACATGAACTCTGCACGCGTCAGCCGCGCGATCGGCGTCCAGGTCACCACACCCACGGCGATGGTGACATATTCGATCTTCTGTCCGAGGATCGATACGATCGTCAGCACGAAGATCAAGTTCGGAATGGTCTGGAACAATTCGGTCAGGCGCATCAATAGCTCGTCGACCCAGCCGCCGACATAAGCCGCAGTGGCGCCGACGGTGATGCCGATGATGGTTGCGGTGAGACTGGCGCAGAGGCCGATCAGAAGCGTGGTGCGGGCGCCGTGGGCAATCATCGCTGCAATGTCACGGCCCAGAGAATCCGTGCCGAGCGGATAACGCGGCGACATGAAGGGCCAGATCTCCGGCCGCCCGACAATACGAAGCGGGTTACGTGGGAACCACCATGGCGCGGCAATAGCAACACCGACGACGACCAGAACGAGAAACAGACCGACGAGCGCCGCGCGGTTGCGGGCGAAGCGACGGGCGAAGTCGAAGAACAAAGTCAGCATGACCTACCTCGCCTTGATCCGGGGATCGAGCCGCAGATACAGCAGATCGACGGTCGCGTTGCAGACAGCGACCAGCAGCGAACCGAGGACGAGCACGCCAAGGACCATTGGGAAATTGCGGCTCATTACACTGTCGAACAGCAGGCTGCCGATGCCGGGCCAACTAAAGACGGCCTCAATGACGACGCTGCCGCCAAGCATGGTGCCGAGCTGCAATCCGAGCAGCGTGACAATCGGCAACATCGCGTTGCGCATCACATGTGCCAGCACCACACGACCGCCCGACAAGCCTTTGGCACGCGCCGTCCGCACGAAATCCAGCCGGGCCACCTCCAACATTGAGGCCCGCATCACGCGCGCGAAGGTCGCAGCGTAGAACAGTCCTAGTGCCGTTGCGGGAAGGACGAGATGATGCATCACATCCAGCACCGCACCGAAGGCACTTTCGTCGACGCCGATGGTGCGCATGCCGCCGACCGGAAACCAGCCGAGCTTCACCGCGAACATCACCGTCATCATGATGCCAAGCCAGAAACTCGGTGCAGCGAAGAAGAATACCGCACCGAGCGAGATCAGATTATCCCAGATTGTGTTGACCTTGATCGACGCCAGCACGCCGGCCGTGACGCCAACGAGCAAAGCAATTCCGATTGCCGCCAGCATCAGGATCAAGGTCGCCGGAAGCTGCTGCATGATCACATCAAACACCGGCGCGTTCTGCCGGTACGAATAGCCGAGATCGAGCCGCATCACCGACCAGATATATTTGGCAAGCTGCACCGACACCGGCTGATCGACGCCGTAGGTGTGACGCAGCTGATCCAGCATCTTCGGGTCGGTGATCTGCTGTTCGGACGTCATGACGTCGAACAGACTCCCCGGCGCCAGATGGATCAGAACAAAATTCATCACAATGACCGCGAAGATCAGCGGAATGATTTGCACGAGCCTGCGGATGATGATGCGACGCACGTTTGCCTCCGCTCTCAGCGGTCCAGCCAGACCTCGGCCCAGCTTTCGCCCATAAAGTCCGCCGTCAGCGAATGATCGCGGACATCAGAACGAGCGATCGTCACGGGTTCAAGGTCGACCATCGGAAGGACCGGCGCGTCGCTCGCTGCGAGCTTGTCGAACTCGTGCACCAGCGATACGCGCTTCTTCTCATCGGTCTCGATCGCCATCTTGCTGACGGTTTCGTCCATCTTCGGATTGGAATAGCCCGTGGCGTTGCGGAAGGCCGCCCCCTTCACGATACCGTCGGTGGTGTAGTATTGCGTTGTCTGCGGGATCGGCTCGATGCTGGCTGAATTGTTCGACACCGCGACGTCATAGTCATAGTCGGTGTAGATGCGTTTCAGCGAGGTCGCGCGATCGGGGATCGCCAGATCGACGGTGATGTCGACGTCCTCGAAAGCCTGCTTCAGGTACTGACCGATCTTGACGTTTTCCTCGAACCACCCGGCCGATACCAGGCTCATCTTGAAGCGCGAACCGGCCTTCACCGGATAGCCGGCAGCATCGAGCAACGCGGCCGCCTTTTTAACGTCGAACGGATAATCCTGAACGTCCTTGGTGAAGAAGATCGAATTCGAGAAGTGGAGAGCACCAAGCGAGGGACGCGCGCGACCGAAGAAAACCGTATCCGCGATGAAGCTGCGGTCGATCGCATGAAGCAGGGCCTGACGCACCTCGCGCTTCTTGAAGATCTCGCGACGCTGGTTGAACTCGACACTCGTGATCCACGCCGAATTCGAATAACCCTTGGTCTCGGCAACGAACTTCTTGGTGGCCGTCAGGCGCGCGATGTCCGGCGCAGGAATCGGATTGAATGTGCCTATATCAAGCTGGCCAGCCTCGAACGCAGCCGACCGCGACGCCGGATCTCGCCACCAGCGGATCACCAGCTTGTCGAGATAGGGCTTGCCAGCATTCCAATAGGTGTCATTGCGGGCATATTCGACATGGCTGCCGCGCACCCACTCCTTGACCTTGAAAGGACCGGTGCCGATCGGCGTGTTGTTGATCGGATTGGTAATGATGTTCGACCCGTCATAGATATGCTTGGGAATGACGAGACCGGCTTTGCCGGCCAGCACGGACTTGAGGAAGAACTCTGGCACCGGCACTTTGAATTTCAGCACCACGGTCAGCGGATCCACGGCCTCTGCAGTCTGCAGCGCATCGAGGGTGACGCCAGCGGAGATCGGCTTCCAGTATTGGATCGCATTAAAGACCAGATCGTCCGAGGTCAGTGGCTTGCCGTCATGCCAGGTGACGTTCGGACGTAGCTTGATCGTGTAGCTGCGGAAATCCTCTGCCGGTTCGATCCCGAGAGCCAGCACCGGCTCGAATTTGAGGTCGGCGGTCAGGCGGATCAGCCGCTCGAACACCTTGGTCGACGTGAAATACGGACTGGAGCCGCCCCCCGCTGGAACGAACAGCGATTGCGGCTCAAATCCGCCCCATGTGCCGACCAGCGTGCCGCCGCGCTTCGGGGCCCCGGTTGCCGCCTTGGAAGAACCGGCAAAGCCGGAGGCCAAAGCAGCACCGGCTGTCGTCATCAAAAAATCACGTCTGCTAAAACCGCTCATGGTTCTTCCTTTGTTGCAGACAGGAACCGGTCCGCCATCGTGCGCCGCCCGGTCCTGCTATTATTTTGCTTCAAGCGTCGAATAGGTGCCGCGGCCGATGGCGAGCAGCGCCCCCTTTTCGTCAAACACATCGACATCAGCGACACCGACGCTCTTGCCGGCACGGCGCACCCGCGACACGGCGACCAACGCGGTATCGACAGCCGGCTTCAGGTAGTCGACCCGGAAGTTCACGGTCGGAAGGCCGCGCCCGACCATCATGCCGACGGCGAAATCGCCGACGGTGTCGATGACCGAGGCAATGACGCCGCCATGCCATTGCTTGGAGCCCGGTCGGCGTTCGAATTCCGGCCGCATCGGCGAGCGCATCGTCACTTCCTGCGTTGCCGGATCGGCCTTAATCACCTCAAGGCCGAGGAACAGATTGAACGGCGACACGTCCAGCATTTGCTGAATCTCGGCAGCCGTCAGAGTCTTGACGTCAGGCTTGCTCACGGCGTCACCACGACTTTGCCGAATACCGCACGGTCCTCAATGACGCGCACCGCTTCCTTCGCTTCTTCCAGCGGATAGGTCTTGTCGATCAGTACCTGCAGCTTCTTGGCTGCTACGAGATCGAACAGCTTTGTGATATCGTCACGTTCCCAGCCGTTGGAGCCTTTGATCTCCAGCTCGAAGGTCCAGATGAAACGAAGATCTTCCGTGGGTGAATAGCCAGCGGTCGCGCCGCAGGTCAGGATGCGGCCGCCAAGCTTGAGGCAGCGCAGCGATTTGACCCAGGTGTCGCCGCCGGTGAAGTTGACGACCACATCGACACCGCCGCCTTCGACGAAGCGCCGGCGATGCGGCTTTCCGTGGTGCTCATAGATCGTCTTCATGAAGTCGGACTGCGTGTAGAGGATGATCTCGTCCGCACCGAGCTCCGTGAGCCGCTTGCCCTTCTCCTCGCTGCCAGCACAGGCGATCACATAAGCGCCGGCCAGCTTGGCGAGCTGCACGCAACACACGCCAACGCCGCCGCTGGCGCCGAGAATCAGAACCTTCTCGCCGGCCTTGATCTGTCCGATCGTGTTCATCATGCGAATTGCGGTGCCATAGGCGACCGGCAGCGCGGCGGCCTGCTCAAAGCTGACGCCTTCCGGAATCTTGACGAGCTGATGCGCCTTGGCGCGGCAGAATTCGGCGAGGCCGCCGTCCTGGGTCTCGCCCATCAGGCCGCCTTCGACGCGGTTGACCGGATCGATCAGCACGCGATCACCGATGTTCCAGCCGGTGACGCCGGCGCCGACTTCCGAAATCTCGCCGACCACGTCGAGGCCAATGATGACAGGCAGCGGCACCTTGATGCCGGGCATACCGCGGCGGGTGAAAACGTCGTGATAGTTGATCGACGATGCCCGCACGCGGATGACAACGTCGCCCTCGCCGGCCTTCGGCGTCGGATAATCCGCTGTGAATTGCAGCTTATCGTTATCGCCGTGTTCGTAAAGGACAACTGCTCGCATGATCTATCTCGCTCCGTTGGTTCAGGCTGCGACGGAGAGGGACCAGCTTGCCAGTCCCTCCACCGCCTGTTGAGTGATGGAAATGGCTTGTTCGGTGGTTTCTTCGCGCCAGTGCGACGACACCGGCACGAAGCAATCGTGCAGGTCTGCGCGCAGCATGCGAACGCGCTCGCTGTCTTTCTCGGCCTTGAACTTCAGCCAGAGATCGAGCTGCAGGGCGCGGCGGACCTTGGTACCACGCGTGCCAAATTCGATCACAGCGCCGACCATCGGTCGCGCGCCAAGGAACCTAGTCATGCCGTGAAACACGAGTCCCTGATAATTGGGCCGCGCAAAATTGTTGGGCTTTTGACCGACGATGCGGTCACGCCCCCACCAGCGCACGGCTTCCGCATGAAGCGCGCCACCTTCAGGGTTGAAGCACAGGAAGAAGGACTCGGCGAAATCACCGATGCCAGTATGCCAATCGATGAATCCGACACGCTCGGCCGCGCCGAGATGATCGGCGACGATGGTCTCCAGAGTCAGATTGGACCACTCGCGCCCGGAGCCGCCATAGTTGGAACCATCCGGAAAATCGTACTGCCCGCGCGCCAGCGTGTCGAACAGACCGTCATCCCCATGCGCGTCCTTGAAGGCTTCCACGGCGTCGGCGTAGATCTGCAGGGCTGCCGGCGTCCAGTCCTCCGGAAGCAGGTGCGGATAAAGCTTCGCATAACCCGGATTGGCCGGACGGGGAGCGGCGAAATCGATGAAGTTGCGATTGAGATCAACATTGTTCTCGGTGGTCCGCGTACCCCAGGCAAAGCCATAGGGGTTGATCGCGTGAACAAAGAGAACCGACACGCCGCGCGAAAGGGCGCGCGCAAAATTGCTCTGCATCCAACCGATCTGCGCCGCCGAACCGCTGAGGCCTTCGAGGCCGTGGGTGCCGCTGAGGATTACCAGTTGCGACGCCGCGCGCGGATCGCCGAGCCGCGCCACGTCGATGCACAGATCCTGACCGTTTGGCCCCTTCAGCGCCGGATGGATGTAGGTGCTCAGCGCAGCTCCGATATCATCCGCAGCGTTGCGGAATTTCACGCGCGCACCGTCATAATCGAGCGCAAAACTCCGGGTGAAATCATTGGGGAGCGCTACCATCACACCGTGAACCCCAGAGCGACATTGGCTCCGTCGGCATGCGACACGATGATGCCGTCAGCATAGGGCTTGAAGGAAACGTCGGCCGCATCGAATACGGCGCGCGGCGTGTCGAGCGACGCAACCTTGAATACCAGCGCGACCATGCGGTCCGTACCATCCGGGCTGACCAGCGCAGCCCCGACGTAGCGATCGGCCACGGCTGCAGGATCGAGTATGAAGATCGTCGCGGCACCGGCGCTGAACGAAAAGCCGCCATCCGTCGGCGTCAGGAGCGGTGCGCCGAACATGCGTTCATAGAGCGCTGCAGTTCGCGCCGGTTGCTGCGAGGCGATGACAAATTCGACGATTTCAGTAGCGCCATTGGCATGCGTCTGCCATTCGGGGCGCCACACCAGTTCCGGCGTATCATGGTGGCAGAAGAACGTGCGGCCGTTCTGCACTTCGTCGCCCGCCACGCGGATGACCTTGAAACGCGCGTCTTGGGCGCCGCCCGGCAATTCGACCGGCCGCGCGAAGCTCATTGGCTCCATGACGGGAACAGCGTTGTCCTTCAGTGTCGCATAAACTAGATCGGCATCGACGGACTTGAAAACCAGACCGCTCAATCCTGGCGGATGTGTCCAGAGATCTGCACGCATCGTTTCACGCCCCGGCAGATAGCCGAGAAGTTCGAGATAGTTCGTGCCGAAGATCGCCAGGTTATTACTGGAGCCGAGCGTATGGTGACCGCGCTCCGTCAACTGAAAGCCGAGGCGAGTATATTGCGCAGCAGCCTCATCAAGCTGGCCCATCACGTTGATGACGACGTGGTCGAGGACCGGCGAGATCTTACGTTGCGCAGTACGCATATCACTCATACGAAAGCCTCATTGCCTTCCAGGTTAGAGAGACGAGCAAGATCGATGCCAATCCAAAGATCAATCACGCCGATGTCATGCAGCACGTGGTCGCGGCTCTTCTTTCGACATTGAAAAAGCCAGCGCCGCATCCGCGTGCAGAATTGTTGAATTAAAGACGGGAAGATCGATGTGCTCGGGGCCGACCAGCAGACATATCTCGGTGCAACCAAGAATTACACCGTCAGCGCCGTGCTCTTTTCCTCGTGCAATCGCATCGAGATAGAGACGGCGCGAATCCTCGCGAACAACACCTTGGCATAGTTCATCGAAGATGATGTCGTGAATGAACACACGATCGGCCTCAGCGGGAATAACGGGATCTAGCCCGAACCCCTCGCGCAATCGCGTCACATAGAAGTCCTGCTCCATCGTGTAGCGCGTTGCCAGAAGTAGCGGCCGCTGCAACCCTGCAGCCTTCACGGCAGCACCAGTCGCATCGGCAATATGAAGAAGCGGGATCGACACTGCCTGCTGCACTTCGTCGGCAAGCTTATGCATCGTGTTGGTGCAGATCAGAATGCAACCGGCACCGCCTCCTTCCAGATCCCGGGCGATGTCAGCAAGAACCTGGCAGGCATCGTCCCAACGCCCTTGCTTCTGCAGGCTCACAATCGCATCGAAGTTGATAGAGCGCATCAGAATATCCGCGGAGTGGAGCCCACCGAGCTCCGTGCGGACTTGCTCATTCAGCCGGCGGTAGTAAACAGCAGTACTTTCCCAGCTCATTCCACCAATCAAACCTATCGTCCGCATCACCATTGCTCGCTTCTCCAGTCGATGTATTTGACGGGAACGATAGCATCGGTGCCGCGCAATCCGATTGCGGATCGCAGCGATCATACTCTGTTTGCTTGAGATGAAACTTCATAGTTCGAGCGATCGGCGGAATAGGATTTCAAATTTTTCATTCCGCCGCATCAACGTTTCTTCGCTCGGCCCTGACAGACCAGAATGATGCAACGACGTGCAGCGCCGGGAGTTGCCGTGTGTGTCGCGTGAAATCTCACTGTGTGAGAAGAATGCCGGAGTTCGGTCTGCACCAGGAGTAGAACTCAGTGCAACTTAACACGCATGCGAATCGGACATGTTCCGCGAACACTTCGCATGAGCCGTTCATCAGAAACAAACGAGGTCGCCTCCTGGAGGGAAAGGCGACCTCGTGGAGCGCGCGAATGCCCTCGCGCCGGTCCATGTGCTCTGGGGAAGAGCGCCATATTTGACCACGGCGCCCGCGCTGGTGTGTGACGACGACATGACACGGCATGTGACAGTTGATCGCATCGGCAGAGTCTTGCGTGTGGTCGCTCGACCTTATGCCTTCACCATCAACGCGATATTTTATTGTCCCGATGCATCGTTCGAGTTCTGGATATCCCGGCTAGGCATGACGGGCGTATTGCTCGATGCTCGCGCAGATTATCAAGCGGCCTGAGAACCCTCTGTTCAGATCTTCCACGTCGGCTACGCGGCGCGCAAGAACGGCGCGCTGATTGACGTAGCCCTTGTCAGTAATCTCGCCGCCGTCGACAGATAGCGGCTCTGCCAGCAACAGCGCGCAAGTTGCATAGGTGGAAGACCCTCCGCCTGCCGCCTTCAGTCTTGCGAGCCCTTCCCCTATGGACGAACGCACATTTTCGCAGCCAAGCACGGCATCGATGCTCGCTGAATCCGGCAGGCCCGACACGGCGCGGCAGGCAGCCAGATTGGGAACAAGAAGGAAGCGCACATCCTCGCCGCCATGGCCGGCCACGACAATATCCTGAACCAGCGGCGCCAATGCAGAGATTCCCGCCACGCGCAGCGTTCCGACGTTGACCCATGTGCCTGATGTCAGCTTGAAATCCTCGGCGATGCGCCCGTCGAACAGCAAGCCCTGCTCGGGATGAGCCGGATCTGCAAATGCAACGGCATCGCCGATCAGATAGAAGCCGTCCGCATCAAAAGCTTTCGCGGTGAGGTCTGGCGCCTTCCAGTAGCCCGGCGTCACATTGGGCCCGCGCACCCGCACCTCGAACTTGCCGTCAGATGGCACGAGCTTTAGCTCCGTACCAGGAATAGGCACGCCTATATTGCCTGATCTTGGCGCCTGAAAATGACAATCGGTCGCAAGCGGCGATGTTTCCGTCGATCCCCAGGCGGAGACCATCGGCAACGGACGCCCGATTGTTTCGATGGAAAGTGTCTCCAGCGCCGACCATGTGCTTTGCGGCAGAGCCGCACCGGCATAGAAGACGAACTTCACCTCGCCGAAGAATCGCTCTCGCAACCCATCCTCCTTCCGCAGGGCTGCAATAAGCATGTCGAAGCCACGCGGCACGTTGAAATAGACAGTTGGCATGACGTTGCGCAGATTGGCGATCGACGTCGCGAACAATCCGGGTGCGGGCTTGCCGCTATCAATGTAAAGCGTTCCGCCGTTGCGAAGCACCATATTAAAATTGTGATTTCCGCCGAAGGTATGACTCCATGGCAGCCAGTCCAGAAGAACGAGTTCGCTCTGCTGAGTTTCGAGAAACGGCCAAGTCTGCGCCTTGGCCTGCTGGCTCGAGGTCAGCATGCGCTGGGTATTGATGACCGCCTTCGGCGCGCCGGTCGATCCCGACGTGAACAGGAACTTGGCGATCGTATCGGCATCGACCGCTGCGAAGGCATGATAGATCGCTGCGCTCACCGGCGTCGTGATCACATCGGCGTATGAGTATCCCGCTCCGGCAGCCGCGCCGCCGCCGATGACGGCGGCAGTGTGAAACGGGCCTATCGCAGCGAGGGCCGGACCGAACTGATGCAGGTTCGAGACGTAGATGGCACCGGGATCAAGAAGCTGAATCGCGCCACGCAGCTTTTCGAAATCCTTCGACATCAGCGAATAGGCCGGGGAAATCGCAGCAACGGGCACACCGACATGCATCGCTGCCAGGGCCAGAACGGCATGCTCGATGCCGTTGTCCGATAGCACTGCGAGGGGCCGCTGCGCACTCATCTCTTGTGCAAGAATCCAGCTAGCGGCGCTGCGCACGCGCCGAAGCGTCTCGGCATAGCTCAGCGTCACCCAAGGCAAATCCGGACTGGACCGCTCCGCCAGAAAGATCCGCTCCGGCACCTGTTGTGCCCAATGTTCAAGCCAGTCCCCGACACAACGCGCATAGGGACGCAGCCCTGTGTCAGATCGAAGAAGGATCGTACCGTCGGATCGCTGTTCTGCGTCAACCGACGGCGTCAGAAAAAATGGACTGCCTGAGCCAGCCGCATTGTCGCGGTCCAGAACCATCGCTTCTCTCCCCCATAACGTACCCGTCTTTGTTCTTATTCGGGCTATTCAATCGAAACGGTCGTTGCCGGCTCGGATCGGATTCAACATCGATCAGTAAGTCTCGACGTGATATCTTCCACCGCCGCGCATCGCCGCTTTCATATCCGACCAATCCATCGAGGCGGTGCGGCAAATATCCGCGAACGCCTCTTCAACGCCGCTTTCCATGCCTTTCAACCCGCAGATATAGACGTGGGTCTGTGCGTCGCGCAGCAGCGACGTGATCGCAGCAGCCTCGCTGCGGATACGATCCTGCACATAGACTCGTGGCTCGCCCGGCACGCGCGAATAGCAGAAGTGCTTGCCCAGCAACTCCTCCGGGACCTTTTGCAACGGGCCGAAATAGGGCAACTCCTCGGGCCGGCGCGCACCGAAGAACAGGAGTAGCCGCCCGGGCGCGCCAGGCATCGCGCGCCGGCGGCGCTCCGTGAAGCCGCGGAATGGCGCAGAGCCTGTGCCAGTGCAGACCATGAGAACATTCGCCGAAGGATCGTTCGGTAGCAGGAAGGTGGCACCGAACGGTCCAGTGACTTCGACCTTTGCGCCACGCGGCAGATCGCACAGGTAGTTCGAGCACAGCCCACCGACCTCACGTTTCACGGTCAGCGCGAGATTGTTGGTGTTCGGTTTCTCGCCATCGCGCGAACTCGCAATCGAATAGAGCCGCACCTGATGCGGCTTGCCATCCGCACCCAGGCCCGGCACGACGATGCCGATGCTCTGGCCTTCGAGGATGGGAAACGGCTGCTCGCCGAAATCCAGGATGATATGGCGCACGTCGGAGTCGGCCGTCGCGTGGGTGAGCCGGAAATTGCCGGTCACCGTGGCCAGCGCGGGCTTGCCGCGGTTATAAAGATTGACCGACGCCTTGCTCGACGACAGCGGCGCGACGGGCTTGCCGCCCAGTCCCTTACGCGCTTCTTCGAGCAACGCGCCGATTTCATCCTCGAGTGCTTCGATGGCGCCCGCACCAGCGCTATTGTCCGCGATCTCCTCCTGCGCCGGCAAGTCACTCCAGGAGAACTGCTCGTCGAGCGAATACGGCGCCGCGACGACATGCCAGTTGTCGATCGCGCCGGTCGGACATGGCGAGATGCAATCCATGCAATAATTGCAGATCTCTGCGTTGACGACATAGTTGTTGTCGTCATGCGTCACCGCATCCACCGGGCAGCTCTCTTCGCAGGTGTTGCACCTGATGCAGATTTCCGGATCGATCAGATGCTGTTTGAAAGGGGCGTTCATGGCAAATCCCGCACGTGCCATCGAGGACTGACAGCGACGGGGGGAAGCTGGAAATCCCTCCGCCGCATCCGCTCGTTTCAGGCCGCAATCTTTACGTATTCGAAGTCGCCCGGCTTGTTATCGATGCCGACCTTCGGCGCCGATATCCAGCTGGCGAACTTGCCGGGCTCGCTGACCGCCGTCATCAGCGATGCGATGAAATCACCGTCGTCAACGGACGGCAGATAGTCGTTCCTGGCTTTCGCCCAGGCGGCATCGCTCATGATGATGCCCTTCGGCGAAGCGTTCACATCGCGGAATTCACCGATCTGGCGATGGAATGCGGTGTGAGGCAAATCGAAGCGGAAATTGACGCCGGCTTTCTCGATGATCTTGTTCCAGCGCTCAACACCCTTGGCACAATCCGCGGTGTAATCGTCGCGTAGACGCATGTTGAGCGCGGTCAGCGCCGGCTCGTCGACCAGCTTGATTTCGCCATCGACGAATTTCAGGACCTGATAGATGTCGTTGGTGAGCTGGTGATCGTCCTCGATCTTGGTCTCCTGGAAGCGGCCCTTCAGTCCGGAATTGTAGAAATTCGCGGCATTGGTCGAGACTTCAGAGCCGAACAGATCGAGCGACAGCGAATAGTGCAGGTTAATCTTCTTTTGCATGGTCGGCAGGTCGATCACACCGAGCGCGCGGATCTTCTCGATGGCGTTGGGGTCCTCGATCCCCGCCGCCTTCATCGCTTCGCAGGTTCGCTGCAGCACGCGGCCGACGCCCGTCTCGCCGACGAACATATGATGCGCTTCCTCCGTCAGCATGAAGCGGCAGGTGCGCGACAGCGGATCGAAGCCGGATTGGGCGAGACTCTCCAACTGCATCTTGCCGTCGCGGTCGGTGAAGAAGGTGAACATGAAGAAAGACAGCCAATCCGGCGTGGCCTCGTTGAATGCACCGAGCATGCGCGGCGCATCGGCATCGCCCGAGCGGCGGCGGAGAAGATCGTCGGCCTCCTCGCGGCCGTCACGGCCGAAATATTTCTGCAGCAGATAGACCATTGCCCAGAGATGGCGGCCCTCCTCCACATTCACCTGGAACAGGTTGCGCAAGTCGTAGAGCGACGGCGCGGTCTGACCGAGATGACGCTGCTGCTCCACCGAGGCCGGTTCAGTGTCACCCTGAATGACAACGAGGCGTCGGAGCATCGCGCGATATTCGCCGGGCACTTCCTGCCAGGCGGGTTCGCCCATATGTCGTCCGAAGTTCACCTTGCGCTCGGTGTCCTGCGGCGCCAGCAACACGCCCCAGCGATATTCAGGCATCTTCACATAGTCGAACTTGGCCCAGCCTTTGGGATCGACGGATATCGCGGTGCGCAAATAGACGAGGGATTCCTGAAAACCTTCAGGCCCCATGTCGTTCCACCAATCGAGATAGCCGGGATGCCATCCCTCCAGCGCCTTGAGCACCTGACGATCCTCGGCCAGATTCACGTTGTTCGGAATCTTGGTGCTGTAGTCGACATTCATGATGTTCATGACTGGGATCTCCCGCTGTATTTCTGATCGTTCGAATTGGGCAAGCCACCGACTTGCATTTATCCAAAGAGTGACACATGGCCGCGCTGTTCTAGTTGCGGAGGCTTACACGCGCGTCATGTCGAACTGCGCCTTCTGGCCGGTGCCGTAACGTCCAAGCGCGCCGTTCTCACCGACCGCATTGGGCCGCTGGAAGATCCAGTTCTGCCAGACCGTCAGCCGCGAGAAGATTTTCGATTCCATCGTCTCCGGCCCGACAAATCGCAGATTGGCTTCCATGCCCGTGAGGCTGTCGGGTGAGAAGCTGCAGCGTTCTTCGAAGAACACACGCACCTCGTCATCCCAGTCGATGTCATCGAGCGCGAAGGTGACGAGCCCGAGCTGCTCGGCGGTTTCCGCATCGAGCGGCTCGCCGATCCTCGCTTTCGCGCGGGTGACATCTTCCGGATCGGCCTGGAAGCGCGACTGTAGCCGCGTCAGCCCGTGGCTCATCGGGTAAGGTCCGAAATTCATCGCGCTCAATACGATGGCCGGCGGCGCGCGGTTGTCGCCCTGCTTTTGGCCGACCAGCATGTAGGAGCGGTCCGCAGCGAAGACGAGTTCGGCCAAGGTGCCGACAAAGCACGAGCCCGGCTCGACCAGCGTCACCAGCGTGCGCGAGGTCACATCGATGCGCTTCAACACCCGCTTCCAGTATTGCCGGATCTCGTTGACCAGCCAATGCGCCTTGTGCGTTTCGAGGAAGGCGTCATGAGCCAGCACATTGGCGCCTTCGCCATGCGACTTGAACACCAGCATGGCTGTCTCGAGTTCATTGATCCGCAGATGCAGAATGGCGTCGTCCAGCTCGCGCGCCACCTGCAGCGGCCAGAAGGAAGCGCCCTGCGCCATCATGCCCTCGACATCCGACGGCGCCGCAGCGTCAGGCGCTTTAATCGAGATGGTAGCAATTCGCTCTGCGCGATTGATATCGACATTGACCAGACCGTAACGAATACCGCTGTCATCGAAGCGGCGATTCAGCGGTGCCAGCTTGAGACCATCGCCGGCGCCACTACGTTTCGACGTCGCCAGAAACTCTTTGGCCCGCTCCGCGACCTTGGCTTCAAGCTTGCTGTTCGGAATGATGTCATCGACCAGCCGCCACGCCACTGCGCGCTTGCCTTTGATGCCTTCCTCGATCGTGCAGAAGTAATCTGCGTGATCGCGGCGCACCTTGCGCTTGTCGACGACGCGCGTCAGACCGCCAGTGCCCGGCAGCACCGCCAGCAACGGCACTTCCGGCAGCGCCACCGCCGCCGAACCATCGTCCGCCATGATAATGTGATCGGTGGCCAGCGCCAGTTCATAGCCACCACCCGCAGCGGTGCCGTTGATTACCGAAATGAAGCGCTGGCCGGAATTTTCGCTCGAGTCTTCAAAGCCGTTGCGAGTCTCGTTGGTGAATTTGCAAAAGTTGACCTTGTGAGCATGGGTAGCGCCGGCCAGCATGCGGATATTGGCGCCAGCGCAGAACACACGGTTCTTCCCAGAGCGCAGCAGCACGACCTTGACCTCGGGATATTCGAAGCGAAGCCGCTGCACGGCATCCGCCAATTCGATATCGACGCCAAGATCGTAGGAGTTCAGTTTGAGCTGATAGCCCTCGAACAGACCCCCATTCTCATCGACATCCATGGTGAGCGTCGCCACGTCGTTATCAACACTGAGCTTCCAGTGGCGGTAGCGCGACGGATCGGTTTGGAAGTCGATAAATTTGGCGCCGTTCGAGAGAACGCGTTGCTCTGCGGCCATGCTCCACCCTTTGACAGTCTTGATTTATGCGCCGTGCGCCTTGGTTATATGCACAATAATTCATGATACTGAGGACGTCTAGGCAAATCCGATACAATTATGCATTTTCTTTCATGTTCCGGTGATCTTGACCGGACCCCGCTCGGCCTCGTCGACCGCCAGTTGATGCGCGAGCGCAGACGCCAGCATCGCGACCGGAAAGTGCTCGGAAAAGCTTCCGGCAATACCCGCCGGCGGGCGCATGGCGAGTTCATCGAGTTCGGACAGTGCGTCCTGTAGCAATCGATGTGCCGCGCGCGGCCGCTGCAGACTGAGTTTCAGATTGGCATTGGCAACCTGAATACAGGCGCGAAGCAGAATCCGGTCGCGCCCTCTTTGCGGCGCAACCTTCCAAACAGCCTCGAGGATTTCGTGAGCCTCCCAGAAGAAGCCGGCATCGTTGAGCGCGAGCCCGTAACACAGGGCCGGATCGTCTGCCGGAACGAAGCCGACATAGCGTTCCGGCACCAATCCCTTGGCTTGTACAAGCGTGTCGTGATCAGCCTCTGTGTCTTTGTCGAGCCGATAGGGCCAGCGCGGCATCGCGCGATCAGGAAGCGTGGCCATGACCATGCCCGCTCAGGCGGCGCGCAATTCACCCTCGCCGTGAAAGCGCAGAAGGCGATTGGCGAATTCCGCCACGGCATTCAGCGTGACCTCGGGGGCCTCGCGATGTGGTGAATGTGCAGCCCCCGGAATGATGGCCACGTCCACCGGGCAATAGCATTCGACCTCGGCGATCTCGATCTGCTTCATGGTGCCGTAGTGATCGTCGGCTCCCTGCAAAATCTGCACGGGCACGCGCACATAAGCGAGATAGTCGGAAATATCCCAGTCGCGGAACTGCGGATCGAGCCAAGCGCCGTTCCAGCCATAGAACGCGTTGTCGACGTCATCATGCCAGCGCGCGAGCTTGGCTTTCAGGTCGTCCTGTTCGTACGCCCTCTTGATATCGGCGATGGACGTGACGGAAATATCCTCGACGACGAAATGCGGCGCGATCATCGAGACGCCGCGGATGCGATGGTCTTGAATGCCGCCGGCATAGATTGTCGCGATGGACCCGCCATCGGAATGACCGACCAGCAAGCCGCGGCGAAAGCCGATGGCATCGAGCAGATGCGGCAGCACCTCGAGTGCTTCGACATGCATGTAGTCCAGCGGCCGCGGCAGCGCGACCGGCGTCGATGCACCGTAGCCAGCGCGCGAATAGACGAAGACGCCGGCCCCGGTCGCTGCCTGAAGCTTGTCCGGGAAGTCGCCCCACAGCGCGACCGAGCCCAGCCCTTCATGCAGCAGCACGATGGTCGGCGCCGCATCCGGTTGCGGACCGATCATGCGGTATTCGAGTCCGGACGCACCGATGGTCAGCCGTCCCGCAGATTGCAATGCGCTCATCTCATCATCCATCTCTCGGTTTCAGACCGTCGCTCCATCGCGCAATTTGTAGCGCTGGATTTTGCCGGTGGCTGTTTTGGGAAGGGAATCGACAACCTCGATCCAGCGTGGATATTTCCACGGACCTATCCGTTGCTTGACGTGATCCTTCAAGGATTCGCGCAGGCCCTCGACCACGGCATTCGGCTTCAGCACCACGAAGGCCTTCGGCTTCAACAGCCCCTCGGCGTCGGCCTCCGGCACAACCGCCGCTTCGGATACGGCGGGATGGGCGATCAGCGCGCTTTCGACCTCGAACGGTGACACCCAGATGCCGGACACTTTGAACATGTCATCGACACGTCCGCAGAACGTATAGCGCCCGTCGGCATCGCGGACATATTTGTCACCGGTGCGCGTCCAATGACCCTCGAAGGTGCGACGACTCTTGCTGCGCTGATTCCAGTATCCCTCGCCGGCAGACGGCGCATCGACAAGTAACTCGCCAATTTCCCCATCGGCAATATCGAGGCCCGCATCATCGACGAGCCGCACACGATAGCCCGGTACCGGCCGACCGGACGTGCCGTATTTGATATCGCCGGGAGCATTCGACAGAAAGATATGCAGCAGTTCGGTTGAGCCGACGCCATCGAGAATATCGACGCCGAAGCGGCTCTTCCAGCCGTTCCCCACCGGTTCCGGAAGCGCTTCACCAGCCGAAGTGCAAATGCGCAGGCGCGGGAGGCGAGCTTCCGTTTTGAAACCCTCATCGTTCAACATCGCCGCGAACAATGTCGGCACCCCGAAAAAGATGCTCGGCTGATATCGCCGCATCAGGCCGAACATGGTGGCCGGCGTGGGTCGCTCCGGATTGAGCACCGTCGTGGCGCCAACCGACATGGGAAATGTCATGGCGTTGCCGAGGCCGTAGGCGAAGAACAATTTGGCCGCAGACAGTCCGACATCGTCCTCGCGGATGCCGAGAACCTGCTTGCCGTAGGTCGACGCCGTTGCTTCCAGGCTGGCGTGCAGATGGCGAACGCCTTTCGGCATGCCCGTAGATCCGGAGGAGTACAACCAGAAGGCAGGTTCGTCCGCATGGGTCGCGACCGTGGTGAAGCTTGTGCTCTCATTCCTGACTTCGTCAGCCAGACTCTTGCGGCCATTGCCAGCGCCACCGACCACAATCACATGCTCAAGATCCGGCAAACGACCGAGCATGTCGTCGACCGCCGGCAACAACGCCGCGGAAATGAACAACACGCGCGCCCGGCAATCGGCCAGCACATAGGCATATTGGTCCGAGGTCAGCAGAGTGTTGAGCGGCACCGGGACGATGCCGGCCCGGATCGCGCCGAGGAACACCACCGGAAAGTCGACGGTGTCGAGCATGATCATCGCGACGCGTTCTTCGCGCCGGACGCCAAGCCGCTTCAGCAGATTGGCCAGCTGGCAGCTTTTTGTCTGCAGGTCGCCATAGGTCAGTTCGGTCACGGTATCGGTGAAGGCGAGCTTGCTGCCACGGCCCTCATCGATGTTGCGGTCGAGAAGCCAGGTCACCGCATTGTAAGAACTGGACGGCCCACTCATGATGCGTCTGCACCTTGGGCGATTCCACAACCGTTGTTCACGGTGCTCTCCCTATCGTTTTTTTTGAATTATAATTCATATAAAGTCACCAACTCCGGTTGCTGTCAATCGCATCCGGAATTATCTTTCCTGAAATCCTCGACGAGCACACACGCCCCATGACCGACCAGGCCGATCCCGAAACCGCCTTTCTTGAACAGCTCGGCCAGCGTGTCCGCACCATGCGCGGCCTGCGCGGCATGTCGCGAAAGGTGCTGGCGAAAGTGTCCGGAATTTCGGAGCGCTACATCGCGCAACTAGAAAGCGGCAAGGGCAACGTGTCTATCGTGCTGCTGCGCCGGGTGTCCGGCGCCATGGGTGCCCATCTCGAAGATCTGATTCCGGCGGACGAACCGACAACGGAGTGGCCGGTCATTCGCGACCTCGTTCGCAACGCGACACCGAACCAGATCGCCCAGGCCAAGGACGTTCTCGCCGGACGCGGGAACGGTCAGTTCCAGAATTATATGTCATTCAGCGGCATCGCCCTGATCGGGCTGCGCGGCGCCGGAAAATCGACGCTCGGGAAATTGCTGGCGGACAAGATCGGCTGGAGCTTCGTCGAGCTCAATAAGGAGATCGAGCAGCACAACGGACTATCGATCGCCGAGATTATCGCGCTCTATGGACAGGAAGGCTTTCGCCGCATGGAACAGGCCGCGCTGAACGGCTTGCTGGCACGCAAGGAGCCCATCGTCCTTGCGACTGGCGGCGGCATCGTCTCTGAACCCGTGACCTTCGATCGCGTATTGTCATCGTTCTACACAATCTGGCTCAAGGCCAAGCCCGAAGAACATATGGCGCGCGTCCGTCGCCAGGGTGACTTGCGCCCGATGGCGGATGACCGCTCCGCCATGCAGGAATTGCGCACGATCCTGCTGAGCCGCGAACCGCTCTATGCCCGCGCATCCGCCATTGTCGATACAGCCGGCCTCAGCAAGGACAAGGCTGCTGCGCAACTGGTCGGCACGGTATCGCATGTGTTGAACACCAATGCCCAGGCTTTCGGACTGAGAAGCGCGGCGTCGTGACACTGGGCGAGCTTCTGCAAGCACGTGGCTTCGATCCCGTCGGTGCGATCGCGATCCGCAATACCCTACATTCCGAAGACGTCTCAAACGACTTTCGCGATCTCGCCGATGTCATCAGCGCCAATGCGCTGCCGATGTATGACCGGATGCAGGACGGTCCGCGCATCGCACATCAAGCAACCGTGCTCTCCTTTGCCGCAACAAATGGCGGGCAGGCACGCCTGACCAGCCTGCGAACCTTCCTGCTGCGCAAACCGGGAAGCGTTCCCGGCGATATCGTCTACGACTACGACGCCGCGCACCTGCTGCACAGCTTCATCGCGCGCGCAACGACGCCCTGTTTTTACGACGCCATTGAACGGGAGGAGCTCAACGATCTGTTCGGCCGTCTGGTGGTGCAATGGCCGCAGCCGCTTTCCGACAATATTCTTGCGGCCAATGACGAAGCGTTGACTGTCGTCGTGGCCTGATCAATCAAACGCCGAGATGGCGCTCCAGCACGTCCGGTTGCGCAGCCAATGCCGCCGGCGTTCCGTCGAACACCACGCAGCCCTTCGACAGGATCACCATTCGGTCGGCGACTTTTGCCAGACTCCGGAAATCCTTGTCGACGACGATGGTCGCGATGCCCTCACCCCGGACGATCGCTAGCGTCTGCCAGATCGACTGCGCCACCAGCGGCGCCAGACCTTCGGTGGCTTCATCGATCATGATCATATCGGGATTGGTCATCAACGCGCGACCGATGGTCAGCATCTGCTGCTCGCCTCCCGACAGTTGATGCCCTCCATTGTTGCGGCGTTCGTGCAGACGCGGAAACAGCTCAAATATCTTCGGCAGGGTCCAGGATTGACGACCATGATTTCCTTGTCGCGCGGCCATCACCAGATTTTCGGTGACCGACAGCGAACCGAAAATGCCCCTCCCCTCCGGCACCAGCGCCATGCCGCATCGCGCGATCGTTTCAGGCGCTGCATTGCGGATATCGTGGCCGTGGAAGCGCAAACTGCCGCGGCAAAGCGGCATCAATCCCATCAGCGAACGCAGCAGCGTGGTCTTGCCCATGCCGTTGCGGCCGATCAGCGCGACCTGCTCGCCCGGCGCGAAGGTCAGATCGATGCCGTGCAGAATCTGGCTGGCGCCATAAAACGCATCGAGCTTTTCCACCTGCAGTAAGGCCGTCATGCGATGCCTCCATCAGCACCGAGATAGGCGGCGCGCACGCCGGGATCCACGCGCACGTCCTGCGGCAAACCTGTGGCGATGACACGACCGTCCTGCATCACCGTCAACCGGTCCGCGAGTTCGAACACCGCATCCATGTCGTGCTCCACCACCAGCAGCGCACGGTCGGCCTTCAGCGACGCAATCAATCCGATGATGCCTCGCGCTTCCGATGGCCCCATGCCCGCCAGTGGCTCGTCGAGCAGAATGACCTGCGGATTGGTCGCCAGCACCATCGCGATTTCGAGCTGGCGCTGTTCGCCGTGACTTAGTTTATCGGCAATGATCTGCGACCGTGCGGACAACCCGACCCGGTCGATCGCGTCGGTGACCAACTGGAGATATGGCCGGTCGCACCGCGTGCCGCCAAACATCCGGAGCGGCGCGGTTGAACGGGCCTGCGCCGCAAGACGCACATTCTCATGCACGCTAAACTGCGCAAACAACGTCGTCTTCTGATAGGCGCGGCCGAGGCCAGCACGCGCGCGGCGGTCCGGCGACAAGGAGGTGATATCCACGCCATTCAGCAAGACCTCACCCGAGGTTGGCAGAAGTTCGCCGGCCAGCAGATTAATCAGCGTGGACTTTCCGGCACCGTTCGGGCCGATCACCGCATGGATCTCGCCGGCGCGAATGTCGATCGACACATCGGAAACGGCCAGCAGGCCTCCAAAGCGCTTCTGCAATCCAGCGGCACGCAGCGCAATGTCATGCATGACGAGCTTCCGCAGCTGCAGGCTTGATTTCGGCCGCGCGTTGCGGTGACGCGCCGAACACCATCGACCAGATCTGCCGGACACCATTGGGCAGCAGGATGACGATGCCAATGATGATCAAGCCCTCGGCAAGCTTCCAGTTGTCGAGATGCGCCTTAAGCACTTCTTCCATGCCGATCAGAACCAGCGCACCGACCAGCGGCCCGGTGACCGAGCGCAGGCCACCGATCAGCACCATGACCAGAATTGTCGCCGACTGGTGCCATCCCAACATCTGCGGCGCGACGAAGCCGAACTGCGCCGCGGCCAGATAACCGGCAACGCCCGCCAGCGCGCCGGACAGGGTGAACGCCGTCAGGCGGAGGCGGAAGATCGGGAAGCCGAGCGACCGCGCCCGGCGCTCATTGTCCCGGGCTGCCGCCAGCGCCCGCCCGAAAGGTGAGCGGACCACCATCGTGAGCAAAGCGATCACGCCCACCAGGAAACCCAGCACGACAAAGTAGAAAGTCATGGGCTTGTCGAGATCGAGCAATTGGCTGCCGGCAATGGCGATCTCGGGCCGGATGTTGATGGAGATGCCATCCGATCCGCCCGCGAATTTGGTGTCGTGGAAGAAGAAGAACAGCATCTCGCCAAAAGCGAGCGTTACCATGATGAAATAGACGCCGCGGGTGCGCAGCACCAGCGCGCCAATCAGCAGGGCTGCAGTGCCGGAGCACAGGATCGCAATCGGAAGCGTCGTTAACAGCGACGCCGCATCATAACGAGGCGACAACAGCGCAAGCACGTATCCGGCGAGGCCGAAAAAGGCGGCATGGCAGAGGCTCACCAAGCCGCCATGGCCGACCACGAGATTCAGTGACATGGCCAGCATGCCCATGATGAGCGCCTTGGCAAAGAATTGCGTGTAATAGGTCGATACACAGAATGGCAGCGCAATCGCCATAGCCAGACAGGCGATGCCGAACAATCGGACCCGCAGATTGGGCATGCTCATATCAAGCATCCTGGCGTCCGAGAATTCCACTGGGCCGCCACAGCAACACGGCTGCCATCACCACATAGATAAGAATGCTGGACACGCTGGGAAAGAACACCTTTCCGAACGTATCCGTGAGGCCGATCAGCAGTGCGCCGACGGCTGCGCCAGCGACCGAACCGATGCCGCCGAGCACGACCACGACAAAGGACAGGATCAGCATGCCATCGCCCATGCCGGGAAACACTGTCGAGATCGGCGCGATCAGGATGCCGCCGAGCGCCGCCAGCGCGATGCCGGCGGCGAAGACGTAGCGATTGACCCGGTCGAACTTGATGCCGAGCACGCGCGCCATCTCACGATTTTCCGAGCCCGCCCGCACGATCATGCCGATTTTGGTGCGCGTGATCACGAAGAAGATGACGAGTGCCACCATCAGGCAGAACACACAGATCGCCAGCCGGTAGACCGGATAGGACAGATTGTCGGTCAGCTGGATCGACCCCGACAACCACGCGGGCGGAGCAACCGCGTGCACGTCCTTGCCGAACAGCAACTGCCTGATTTCATCGATGACCAGGATGAGGCCGAAGCTGAGCAGCACCTGTGCCAGATGATCCCGGCCATAGAGAAGACGAACGAAGACGGCCTCAAGCAGAATGCCAGCGATGAAGGCAACCAGCACGCCGCCAAGCAAGGCGACCACAAAACTGCCGGTCATCAACGTGATCCAGTAAGCCAGATAGGCGCCGAGCATATAAAACGCGCCATGGGCGAGATTGATGACCCCCAGGATGCCGAACACCAATGTCAGGCCGCTCGCGACAAGGAACAGGACTGCGCCATACTGAACCGCATTCAGCAACTGAACGCCTAGTGTGATGAGGTCCATCAGATCAATCCAACCACGGCGGGCCACCTTCAGTCGCCGGCGCAATCAAGCATGAGGCCGGACCTGGCTGCGCTGCGCCACCTCCTTCACGGACGGTCTTGCACGCAACAGGCTTCGACGATTCGATCTCCATCAAAAGACCGCGTAACCATGCGTCAGGTCATCTTGCAGCCCCGCGCGGGATCGTCGACATCGGCCTGGGCGACCGAGATCATCTCGTTACGCCCGTTGCGGACCTCGCGCAGATAGATGTTCTGGATCGGGTTATGCGCCTTGTTGAAGGACAGCGGCCCGCGCGGGCTGTCGATCTTCGCAGCCCCCATCGCCGCGATCATCTTGTCGCGCGCATTGAAGTCGCCGCCGACGGCGGTCAGCCCGATATCCAGCAGCGCCGCGCCATCGTAGCCCTGTACGGCGTAGATATCGCCGTCCTTGCCTGTCTTGGCCTTGAAGGCTTTGAGGAAGGCGAGATTGGCGGGATTATCGAGATTGTCCGCGTAATGCAGCGTCGTCCTGATGCCCTTGGCGGCTTCACCCTGCGCTTCGATGGTACCGTCGGTCAGAAAGCCCGCGCCATAAAGCGGAATGGTCTTGTTCAGGCCGGCCGCCGCATAGTCCTTGACGAATTTCACCGCGCCACCGCCTGCAAAAAAGCTGAACACGGCATCGGGCTTCAACTGTGCTATCTGCGTGATCAGTGCCTGAAATTCCACCTCCGGAAATGGCACCGTCAGGTCAGCTACGATCTTGCCGCCGTTCTTGGTGAAGTTTTCAGCGAAGGCGCCGATCATCTCCGCACCGGCGGTATAACGCCATGTGATCGTAACCACGTTCTTGATACCGGCATCGGCCATCACCTTGCCCATCGGGTAGGTGCTCTGCCAGTTCGAGAACGACGTACGGAAGATGTTCGGCGCGCAGGCCGGACCAGTCGCATCATTGGCGCCAGCATTCGGAATGATCAGAAGTGTCTTGGTGTCGCGCGCGACCTTGACCATCGCCATGGCCACGCCGGAATGAACGGTGCCGACAACGACGTCAGCCTTCTCGCGGCCGACCAGCCGGTTCATGTTGTCGGTGGCTGATTCCGGCTTCGATTCATCGTCCACCTGCACGAACGCAATGTCGCGCCCACCGAGCTTACCGCCCTTCTGTTCGACATAAAGACGGAAGCCGTCATCGATGAATTGGCCGAGCTTCGCATAGGTCCCGGTGTAGGGAAGCATCATCCCCACCTTCAATGGCGCGTTCTGCGCCATAGCCGGGCTATGAAGCGGCGACGTCGCAATGAATGTTGCTGCCCCGGCGGTCCCGGACAGCATGGCGCGCCGCGTCAACGGACGCAGAAACCCCTTGGTAGTCATCGGCTCGTCTCCCCTCGGAATAATTGATGACCGGTTGATCCGGCCTACCAATGCAGATTGACGCCAAGTGGAAGCATTGCCCTCCACCCGCGCTCGCATCTCTGCAGCATAATGCACGAAATTGGAAAAGATCAAGAATTATAATTCATAGTCAGCGGCAGTGGGTAGCCGCGCTCATTCCAATCAATCGCTGTTCACCATCATGGCGGCTGCTGGCGTTGCCGGCGCATAGTTGCGCAGGGCAGCAAGAATGGAGCGGGCGCCGCGCCGCGCG
Organism: Tardiphaga robiniae; assembly: GCF_013359755.1. Classification (GTDB taxonomy): domain Bacteria; phylum Pseudomonadota; class Alphaproteobacteria; order Rhizobiales; family Xanthobacteraceae; genus Tardiphaga; species Tardiphaga robiniae. The sequence goes on from NZ_JABMCJ010000072.1 coordinate 112,285, forward strand.
CCTTCGGTCTGTACCCAGACCAGCGACAGGATAAGTTCAAGCCCGGGATCAACCGGCAGCGCCACGAGGCGTGCATCGAACGAGACGAGCGCGCTTTCGGGGAGTACTGAGACGAAGCCGAAATCCAGCATCAGGTTGGCAATGATCGGGATCGAGTCGATTTCCGTGATTGTCAGCGCATCGATCTCTGCCTGAGGCAGCAATTGCGCCAGCAGTTTGTGCGCGGCTTGGCCGAGCCCGGTGCGTCGGCTGGGTAGCGCAAGCGGTTGCTGGCGAAGCACCCGCATGACATTGGGTTGGTCGCCCAGCACCTCGCGCGCGCCGACGACCACAAGCTTCGATCGCACCAGCGCGCGCGACGAGACATCTGCGGGGATCGTATCGCTGTCGATCAGCGCCACATCGCAGCGCTTGTCCTTCAGTCCAGTGAGCAGATCCTCTGCCGTACCATTGGTGACAAACAGCGGCTGCGTCGGCCGATCCCGCTGCCAGGCTGCGACGAGAAAGGCCAGCAGCCGCGCGACATTGCTTTCATGGCCGAGCGGCATCACCGCCCCGAGCCTGATGGTGGCATTGGTCGAACGAAAACGCTCACGCGCACGCCGTGACAGTCGTTGCATGGTTTTTTCAAGTTCAGCCAGCGACGTGACCAGCAACTGGCATGCCGGCGTCGGCGTGACACCGATACGGGAGCGATGAAACAACACGCTGCCGAGTTCATCTTCAACGCGTGCAATCTGTCGCGCGAGTTGCGGCTGACCGAGACGGATGATGCGTGCGGCACGACGAACGCTGCCGGTTTCCGCAACCAATGCGACACGCTGCAAGGCCGTGAGACTGACATCACACTCGGCGCAGAAAGCCCGTGCTGCATCGCCTGCCCTATCGGGCGCGATCATCCCCATCGCGATATCCGCTGCGGCTTCAATCTCGTCCAGCATTCGCCGTGCCTCAAGCGTGAGAAAGCTCGCGGCACCTACGCGATTCAACAACGGCGCTGCGATAGAGCGCTCGAACCGTTTCACCGCTGCCGAGAGCGTACTGGGTGCGCGTCCAAGTTGGCGCGCGGCTTCGCGCACATTGCCGCAACGAAGCACCACGGCTGTCATCACCAAGGTCGCAATGTCCATTCCATTGTCATCCGGGTCTGTAGTCGATTTTTCCGCGCTGCAGCGAGAGCGTATAGGATGTCCATCAAATGGGATATCCCCCCGATGCGCAATTGCGTTAGCCTTCATGACAAGGACCGCGGAGCCAGCTGCCGGCTTGGCCTGGCCGCACCAATGGAGGTGTTCGATGAAAGCAATGATCCTTGCCGCCGGGCTTCTAGCTTTGGCCAGCCCCGCATTCGCTCAGACGCAGGAACCGCTGAAGTCCGCGATCGACTCGACCTTCGCGCCGCATGCCATGCCCAAACTGTCAGGCGGGCTTGAGGGCTTCAATATCGACGTCGTTGATGAAATGTCGAAGCGCATCAAACGCCCGATCACGGTGGAAGGCGCGCAATTCGCCGGTCTCATTCCGGCACTTCAGGCCGGCACCTACGACTTCCTCGCTGCTGTGGTCACTGTCACGCCCGAGCGCGCGCAGCAGTTGCTGTTCATGGAAGGCTTCGTCGACGCCGACTATCGCTTCATGACGCTGGCTTCGGCACCTCCCATCACCAAACTCGAAGATCTCTCCGGCAAGACCATCGCCGTGCAGAAAGGCGCGATCTACGAGAAATGGGTCAACGACAACGCCGCCAAATATGGCTGGAAGTCGGAATCCTTCGCCACCAGCACCGACGCGGCGCAGGCCGTGCTTGCCGGCCGTGCCGACGCCAACATCTCGGCCGCAACCGTCGTCGCCTGGATCGTGAAGAACAATCCGCGGCTGAAGAATGCCTTTCTCTACAAGACGGGCCTCGTCTGGAGCATGCCGCTGCGCAACGGCAATACCGAATTGCGCAACAAGCTCGAAGACGCACTGGTCTGCATGAAGCAGGACGGCACGCTGAAGAAGCTTTACGTGAAGTGGTTCGGTGTCGAGCCCGAGGCCGGATCGGCGACCACCACCATCTATCCCGGTTATGGCGCACCAGGCGTTGCCGGCTATGACGCGACCGAGCAGAAGCCGACCTGTTCATGAGTTCGGCAGCAGCAGCGCCTGTACCCCGCTATCTGCTCGAAGCACGCGGCGTCCGGAAGAGCTTCGGCACCACCGAAGTCCTGAAGGGCGTCGATCTTCTGGTTGAGCCGGGCAAGCTGGTCTTTCTGATCGGCCCATCCGGTTCGGGCAAGAGCACCTTGCTGCGCTGCTGCAATCGTCTGGAGGAGCCGGATGGCGGCTCCATCATCATGGACAATGTCGACCTTTTGTCGCCGCGCACCGATATCAATGCCGCACGGCGACAGATCGGCATGGTATTCCAGAGCTTCAACCTTTATCCGCACCTCACCGTGCAGAAGAACATCACGCTGGCCCTGCGCAAGGTCGCCGGCATGAGCACAGCCGACGCCAATGCCCGTGCCGCGGAGATGCTGGCGCTGGTGGGCCTGCCCGACAAGGCAGCGTCCTATCCTGCACAACTCTCCGGCGGCCAGCAGCAACGCATCGGCATTGCACGTTCGCTCGCGCTCAATCCCAAGATCATCCTGATGGACGAGCCGACCTCGGCGCTCGACCCGGAACTCGTCGGCAGCGTGCTCGCCGTCGTCAAGGATCTGCGTGCCCGCGGCATCACCATGGTGATCGCCAGCCACGAGATGAATTTCGCCCGCGAGGCCGCCGACAAGGTCGTGTTCCTCGATGGCGGTCTCGTCATCGAGCAAGGCAGTGCCGAAGACGTTTTCCTCCGGCCGCAGGAAGATCGCACCAAACGTTTCCTCGCGCAGATCAGGCACTAGGTCATGACCGCCGCCGACGCGATGAGCAACTGGGACCGCTTCGTCTTCACCTTCTTCAATGCGGATATCGCGATGAAGTACGGCTGGGAGATTTTGCAGGGCGCCGGCGTTACCATTCTTGCCGGCCTCGCGGTGGTCATCACCGGTATCGGCGCCGGCTTCGGCCTCGCGGCGCTCCGGGCGATCGGCTGGAAGCCGGTCAATTTCCTCATCATCGTGTTCGTCGACATTTTCCGCTCGCTGCCGCCGCTCGCAATCATCCTGGTATTATTCTTCGGCTTCCCAAATATCGGCATCGTCCTGCCCAGCCTCATCGTGCTGTGGATGTCCCTCGGCGCGGTGCTTGCGGCCTTTGCCGAGGAGATCTTCTGGGCCGGCATTACCTCAGTGCCGAAGGGCCAGTGGCTGGCCGCGCGCTCAACAGGGCTCACCTTCGCTCAGACGCTGCGCTATGTGATCCTGCCGCAGGCGGTCCGCCTCGGCATTCCGCCGCTCACCAACCGCGCGATCTCCATCACCAAGAACCTCGCGCTTGGCAGCGCCATCGGTGTCAACGAGATTCTTGGCCGCGCCAATTCCGCGCTGTCGATGTCCGCCAATGCGACGCCGCTGACCATGGGCGCGCTACTTTACGTGCTGGTCTTCATTCCACTGGTGATCGCCTCCCGTACGCTCGAACGCAACTATCGGTGGGGTGAGCACTGATGGAGCAGTTCACCCAGGAATTCTTCAATCTCGACGTCATGGCGAAGGTCGCACCGTTCCTGCTGCAGGGCTTGCTGCAGACGCTTCTGCTATGCTCCTTCCTGATCCCGATCGGCCTCGTCAGCGGTATCCTCGTGATGTTGCTGACCACCAGCCCCTATCGCCTGCTGCGCTGGCCGGCGATCGCCGCCGTCGATTTCTTCCGCGCCTTTCCGCCGCTGGTGCTGCTGGTCTTCGTCTATGCGGGCCTGCCCTTTATCGGGCTGCGCGTGCCCGCGCTGGTGGCTGTGGCCGTCGCCTTCCTGATCAATTCGGCAAGTTACTACGGCGAGATCTATCGCGCCGGCATGGTTAGCGTGCCGAAGGGCCAGCGCGAGGCCGCGCGGTCGACCGGACTCTCCGCCACACAGACATTGCTTTACGTGACGCTGCCGCAGGCGATCCGCAACGTGCTGCCCGATCTGCTCTCGAACACGGTCGAGCTGGTGAAGCTCACGACGCTGGCCAGCGTCATCTCGGTGCCGGAGCTGCTGCATTCCGCCAATCTGGCGCGCTCGCTCACCTACAACTCATCGCCGCTGATCCTCGCGGCGATCATCTATCTGCTCCTGCTGTTGCCGGTCGTGCGCCTGATCGCGCGGCTGGAGCACAGGCTCTAGGACATACGGTCCGGCAGGGCCATCACGACAAGCCGGCTCGCCGGCGGCGAATGTGGAGTTACACATGGATTTCGATCTGGTTCTCACCGGCAAGGTGATCGGTCACGACAGCATCATCGAGAACGGCTGGGTCGCGGTCCAAGACGGGCGCGTGGGTGCGGTCGGCGAAGGCACGCCGCCTGCCGCACGCGAGCGGCAGGACTTCAAGTCCGGCATGATCCTGCCCGGCGCCATCGACGCACAGGTCCACTCGCTGTCACAGCGCAACCAGGAAGACTTCGTCTGGTCGACGCGCTCCGCCGCAGCCGGCGGTGTGACCACTATCGTCGACATGCCCTATGACGAAGGTGATCTGGTTTGTTCCGCTGCTGCGGTCGAGCGCAAGATTGCCCATGCGAGCAAGCAAGCGCGCGTGGATTTCGCGCTCTATGGCACCATCGACCCCGAAGAGGGTCCGGCACGCATCGCCGAACAGGCGAAGGCCGGCGTCGCCGCCTTCAAGTTCTCCACCTTCGGCACTGACCCCAAGCGCTTTCCGCGCATCCCCGCGCCGCTGCTCGCCGACTGCTTCGCCGCCATTGCGCCGACCGGCCTCGCAGCCGGTGTCCACAACGAGGACGACGAATTCATCCGCGATGCCGTCGCCAAGGTGAAGGCCAAGGGCGTCACCGACTGGCGCGCCCATGCCATGTCGCGCCCGCCGCTCGCCGAAATCCTGGCGATGCTGCAGATCTATGAGACCGGCGCCGAGACCGGTTGTCCCGCCCATGTGGTGCATTGTTCTGTCGCACGCGGTTATGATATTGCGGCGTGGTATCGCTCCGGGGGCTATCACGCCACAGTGGAATGCTGCATCCACTATCTCGTGCTCGACGAGGAGAACGACGTCTCCCGCCTCGGCGGCAAGGCCAAGATCAATCCGCCGGTGCGCCCCCGCGCCGATGTCGAAGCGCTGTGGGCAGAGCTTGCAGCCGGACGCGTCTCGCTGGTCTCGACCGATCACGTCAGTTGGTCGGAAGATCGCAAGATCAATCCGGACATGCTTGCCAATGCGTCCGGCGTCCCCGGCTTAGAGGCCATGGTGCCGCTACTGGTAAAGGGCCTCGTCGAACGCAAATTGCCGCTGACCCATGCCGCGAAGCTGATGTCGTTCAATCCGGCGCGGCACTTCCGCATCGACGATCGCAAGGGCGCGCTGGCGCCTGGCCTCGACGCCGACATCACCGTGCTGGTGGACAAGCCCATCATCTATGACGGTGCCGCAAGCGGCAACAACGTGGTCGGCTGGTCCCCCTATAACGGCATCACGCTGCCGTGGACCGTGGCTGCGACCTACGTGCGCGGCCAGCTTGCTTTCGATGGCAGCAAGGTTCTCGCCGAACCTGGCAGCGGACAATTCGTGCGGCCACCGCTGCTTCTCTCAGAGCGACTGCCGGTGGCGTGACGCCCGCCGTTCCGATCACCGACCACATATCGAACACAAGAACATCTGCCGAGGAGACATTCCGATGGGACGTATTCTGACCGAACGCGATATTGAAGCCGCCGTGCGCGGCGGCGGTGTCTACGCTGCCGGTGGCGGCGGCTGGGCAGATCACGGGCGCATGCTCGGCCGCGCCGCGATTCTCGTCGGCAAGCCCGAACTCGTGTCGATCGACGAACTCGACGATGACGACTGGGTCGCCACGGCCGCTGCGATCGGCGCGCCGGCGTCGACCACCGCCTGGGAGATGCAGGGCAAGGATTACGTCCGCGCCGTGCAACTGCTGCAGGACGCGCTGGGTGAACCGCTGAAAGGCCTCATCATCGGTCAGAACGGCAAGTCCTCCACCATGAACGCCTGGCTGCCTTCGGCGCTGCTCGGCACCAAGGTGGTCGATGCCGTCGGCGACATGCGCGCACATCCGACCGGCGACATGGGATCGATCGGCCTTGCCGGCTCGCCCGAACCGATGATCCAGACAGCCGCCGGCGGCAACCGCGCCGAGAACCGCTATATCGAGCTCACCGTGCGCGGCGCCACCGCCAAGGTCTCGCCGATCCTGCGTACAGCCGGCGACATGTCTGGCGGCTTCATTGCCTCCTGCCGCAATCCGGTCCGCGCATCTTATGTGCGCGACAACGCTGCTCTCGGCGGCATCTCGCTCGCGCTGCGCCTCGGTGAAGCCATTCTCGCGGCCGAGCCGAAAGGACCGACTGCCGTGATCGACGCGATCTGCAAGGACACCGGCGGCTCCATCCTCGGCAGCGGCAAGATCACCGCAAAGAATGTGGTCTACACACCGGAAGCCTTCGACATCGGCACCCTGACCATCGGCGAAGGCGACCGCGCCATCACGCTGCATGTGATGAACGAATACATGGCCATCGTCGACGCAAATGGTAAGCGTCTCGCGACCTTCCCGGACATCATCGCCACGCTATCCGACGAGGCTGAGCCGATGAGCGTCGGCCATCTCGAAGTCGGCATGAACGTGCATCTGTTCCATGTGCCGAAGACGATCATTCCGCTTGCCTCCAGCGTCAAGGATCCGGCGGTCTATCCCTCCGTCGAACGCGCCATGGGCATCGAGATCGCACGCTACGCACTGGCCTGAGACACGACAGGAGTCCGTCATGACATCAGCGAATCCACGGCACCCCGATTTTCCGATTCCTGGCGGCCCAAAGCTGCGCGCCAAGGGCTGGCGACAGGAAGGTCTGTTGCGCCTTCTGGAAAACGTGCTCGCGGTCGGTGAGGATCCGTCGAACCTCGTCGTCTATGCGGCCCTGGGGCGCGCGGCCCGTAACTGGCCCGCACACAAGGCCATCGTGCAGGCGCTGATGACCATGGAGGAGGACCAGACTCTCGTCATCCAGTCCGGCAAGCCCGTGGGCCTGCTCCGCACCCACGCCAAGGCGCCGCTCGTCATCATGGCGAATTGCAACATCGTGGGACAATGGGCCAAGGCCGAGATCTTCTACGAACTCGAACGCAAGGGTCTGATCTGCTGGGGCGGACTCACGGCCGGCGCCTGGCAGTATATCGGCTCGCAAGGTGTCATTCAGGGCACCTACGAGATCTTCATGCGCATTGCCGAGCGCCGCTTTGGCGGCACACTCACCGGGCGCTTTATCCTCACCGCTGGGCTCGGCGGCATGGGCGGCTCGCAGCCGCTGGCAGGCCGCATGGCCGGTGCGGCGATTCTCACCGTTGACATCGATCCGGAGCGCGCACGCAAGCGCAAGGAGATCGGTTATCTCGAAGTGATCGCCCCGGATCTTGATTCTGCGCTGGATATGATCGCCGCCGCGAAGGCGGAGCGGCGCGCATTGTCGGTCGGTCTCGTCGGCAATGCCGCCGATATCTATCCGGAAGTCGCCCGGCGCGGCATCATCCCCGATGTGGTGACCGACCAGACCGCAGCCCACGATCTCGTCTACGGTTATGTGCCGCGCACGCGCTCACTCGAGGAAGCGCGCATCATGCGCAAGACAGCGCCGGAACAATTGATGGAGGAGAGCCGGGCGTCGATTGTCGATCATGTGCGCGCCATGCTGACGTTCCAGTCGCGCGGCGCGGAGGTGTTCGACAATGGCAACCTCATTCGCACCCACGCCAAGGAAGGCGGCGTCGCAAATGCCTTTGACATCCCCATTTTCACGGAAGCCTATCTGCGCCCGCTCTTTGCGCGCGCCATCGGTCCGTTCCGCTGGATGGCACTGTCGGGCGATCCCGACGACATCCGTGCCATCGACGATCTCGTGCTGCGCCTGTTCGGCGATAACCAGATCGTCTCGAACTGGATCAAGCTCGCTCGCCAGTATGTGCCTTTCGAGGGCTTACCGGCCCGCATCGCCTGGCTCGGTCATGGCGAGCGCAGCGAATTGGCGCTGGGCGTCAATGGACTCGTCGCCAATGGCACGCTCAAGGGACCGGTCGCCTTCTCGCGCGATCATCTCGACGCCGCCGGCATGGCGCATCCAAACATCATGACCGAGAACATGCGTGACGGTTCAGATGCCATCGCTGACTGGCCGCTGCTCGACGCAATGGCGCTGTGTTCATCCCAGGCCGATCTCGTCGCCGTTCATTCCGGCGGCGGCGGCTATGCCGGCTACATGACCAGCGCCGGGGTCACCCTGATCGCCGACGGCACGGCCGCCGCGGCAGAACGCCTCGTCATGAGCCTCGACAACGACACGGGCCTCGGCGTCATCCGCTACGCGGATGCCGGTTATAGCGAGGCCCTCGATGAGGTCTCGCTCAAGCACGTCCCACATATACAGCTCTAGAACCGTCGTTCCGAACACATTCTATGGCGTGTTGGGCGAGTGCCCGCGCCCGCGGACAGGCTTCGGGAACGTCGCCGAGGGCCAGCTCACAGGCCCTATCGCCTAATATGCGACCGCGAAAATCGGAAAATTCAGTGCGTCAGGGGCTCACGCGCAGCGGTAGAAGCCGACACCCCAATTGCACAAAAGTCCGGCGCATCCGGAAGCGGGGAACACCGCTGTCAGGTGGTTGAAATTGCGGAGCTCTCTCTATAGACCGACGGAGCCAAAGCGATCCGCGGGCCCGCCCCGCCTGTTGTCGCCTCGGCCGTTGGGGCGTAGCCAAGCGGTAAGGCAGGGGATTTTGATTCCCCCATTCGGAGGTTCGATCCCTCCCGCCCCAGCCATGTTTTAGCAAGCGATTTCAATTCCTTATCGACACGCCCCGTTTTCGTTCTGAACAGCGTTTTTCTGCTCATTCTGAACAACTGTTGACGGTTCGTTCGCCAGCTTATGCGCGCGCCGCTTGCGGGTGGCCGACAAGGTCAGACCTGAAGCCTCCGAGAGAGATGCTGACGGTGTGGATAGAGCAGTGCCATCGGCCTTGGGGGTCCTTCCAATAAAAAGGGCCCCGCCACTGCAGGGCCTCACATTTTCTGGTCGGTATTGTTCAAGCCCGACAAGTCGCCGTATGCACTTACGTTCCAGCGGACAAGTAGAGAGCTTGAATGTCAGCCTTTGCCTGCCCAGGCCGGGCGCTCGCCTAGCCATGGCGGCAGCGCTTCCCACTCGGCAGATCTCATCCGACGTTCCTCGCCGCCAACATTGATGAAAACAAACGGTGCATCTTCCTGCCCTGTCTTGGAGCCGGCGAACATCGCTGGTGTGCCGTACGCATCTCGAATGGCCGTCTTGATCGACATGTCTTTCCTCGATCTGTGAACATTTCGATGACGTAACGTTCGCGCATCGTCGCCGCGTGAGCGGGCTCTCTGTTCAACGCCGGACGGGAAACGTCCAGTGCTACCGCGCGAGGAGTGGTACTATTTCTTTCTGACCGCCCCCAGCGCCGGCATGATCTTGGGACCGCCGCCCTTGAGGCTCTCTGCAGCAGCGATCGTCTTGACCGGTACCTTCTTCGGTTTCTTGGTTTCGCGATTTCCCTTGGCCATATCGTACTCCCGCTGTGTAAGCCCGAGCGTTACCACGGCTGGCACTGAAAGACCGATTTATTATCACCGTTGTCTCGCTGATCTCCCACCGACTTGTTCCGCCTCCCAGCCCTCGAAGATACTGATGGCTATTCGCGAAGAAAGAGCGCACCCTGCGCTCGCGCGCATTGATGACCCTGATGGTCCCTGCCGAGCGCGCTGCTTTTGTCACGAAATTGTCCGATATGCCGCGGCTGGCGCAGCATTGCCAATTTTGAGCGATTGCCCTTTCAACATTGAAATCGCGAGGCAGCAGATTGACGGTGTTCAGCCGCATTGCATTCATTGGCAATTCACTTCCACGCCGATGTGGGATCGCCACGTTCACTACCGATCTGCAAAGCGCAGTAGCAGCCGCCCGCGCAGACTCCAAAACCGTCATCGTGGCAATGACCGATCACGGTCATTTCTATGACTATCCAGCCACCGTTGGCATTCAGATCAACGACGAGCTGATCAACGACTACATACGTGCAGCAGAATTCCTGAACAACGGCCATTTCGACGTGGTGTCGCTTCAACATGAGTTCGGTATCTTCGGCGGCGAAGCCGGGAGCGATATCATCCAGCTTCTCTCGCTGCTCAAGATGCCCATCGTGACGACACTCCATACGGTTCTTGCAGAGCCCACCGCCGCACAAAAAGATGTCTTCACACGCGTTGTCGAGATGTCGTCGAAAGTGGTGGTGATGGCGGAGAAAGGTCGGGAACTGCTTCGGACCATCTATCAGGTCGCGGAAGAGAAGATCGAGATCATTCCACATGGAATTCCGGAGTTCGCTTTTGTGGAGCCCGACGATGCAAAGACGAGGCTCGGCTTTGCCGGCAGGTCTGTCATTCTGACGTTCGGCCTGCTTTCACCTAATAAGGGCATCGAATTCATGATCGATGCGATGCCGTCCATCCTGAGCACCTGCCCGGGTGCGGTCTATGTCGTATTGGGTGCAACCCATCCAAATCTGGTACATGACGAAGGCGAGACCTATCGCGAATCCCTCATTGCAAGGGCCCGCGAAGCTGGCGTCGCGGATCACGTTGTCTTCCTTGATCGCTTCGTTGACCAAGAGACCTTGCTCGATTTCATCTCGATGTGCGATGTCTACGTCACGCCTTATCTGAACGAATCTCAGATGACGTCAGGCACCCTGGCCTATAGTTTTGGCTTGGGAAAGGCCGTGGTATCGACTCCCTATTGGCATGCCCGCGAATTGCTTGCCGATGGCCGCGGCATTATCGTCCCGTTCGCGGATGCGAATGCGATCGGCGTCGAGATCGAAAAGCTTCTGATCAATGCACCACTGCGCCAAGCAATGCGCAAACGCGCCTATGCCAGCAGCCGCTCCATGACCTGGGAACGGACGGCCGATCGGTACATGTCCGTTTTCGAGAACGCGGGTCGCCGCCACAGGCTTAAGACCATTGCAAAGTCGGATACGAGTACGCTCCTGCGAGATAGTCGCGCACCTCCCGAGATGCGCATTGGTCACTTCTTGTCAATGTGCGACGACACCGGGCTATTCCAGCATGCGGTCCACTGTGTTCCGGATCGCCTGCATGGGTATTGTATCGACGACAATGCCCGCGCGCTGCTGCTGGCATGCGCATTGAACACGCCAGGGGAATTGCGTCTGTCGGAGGTCCTGACCTCCCGCTTTGCAGCTTTCGTCCAGCATGCGTGGAATCCCGAAACGCACCGGTTTCGAAATTTCATGGCTTTCGATCGCAGCTGGCTGGAAGAAAGCGGATCGGAAGACAGTCATGGGCGCACGCTTTGGGCGCTGGGCGTTTGCGCTCTTTCGGATGCGACCCCCTCTCGGCGGACCTGGGCCGCAGCACTCTTTGCGGAGGCCTTACCAAAGGTCGGCGATTTCCTCTCGCCCCGTGCGTGGGCGTTCGTATTGCTGGGACTCGATGCGTATTGCACGACCGTCACCGACAATAGCCGTGCCAATGCAATCCGGACGATTCTGGCCGACAGGCTCGTCTCGCTTCTTGAGAAAGTCGAGACGAGTGATTGGGTGTGGTTCGAAGACGGACTTTCCTATGACAACGCTAGACTCTGCCAAGCCTTGATTCTCACCGGCACAGCGATGAAACGGCCGGACTATCTCAATGCCGGGCTGAGAAGCCTGCGCTGGCTGCTGACACAGCAGACCTCGGCCAGCGGTCAGTTCAGGCCGGTGGGCACGGAGGGATTTCACGACATCCGGCGCCAGCCGCGCAGCTTCGACCAACAGCCTGTCGAGGCTGCTGCCACCATCGCGGCCAGCCTTGCGGCGTGGCGCGCCGACCAGAACATTGAATGGAAGAGCGAAGCCGCCCGGGTCTTCGCATGGTTCCTCGGCAGCAATGACCTTTCTATCCCGCTCGTCGATCTGGAGACAGGAAGCTGCCGTGATGGACTGCATCCGGACCGTGCGAATGAAAACCGCGGTGGCGAGTCAGTCGTATCCTACCTGCTCGGACTATCCGAAATTCGGCACATGGCACGTATCGCCGAGGATCAATCCAAATCCGCGACCCGCGTGGCCTGATCGCGGCGCGCCCCCCTCTCAGCAGACAATTGAGATTCCTTTTGCCCTCATCTCCGATACTGAATCGCCAGGCGCTCTATCTCCGGCCCGATGCATCCCGAGTCATCGTACGGCCGTTTAAACCTGCGACGGAGCCACGCGATCTCAATCCGACAGATAAGACGCGCGCCAATCATATTGTCGACCGGATTCTTGCGCTCAGTCCCGAGCAGGCAGAGCATCAGTTGGCCGACGTGCTTGAAAACTTTCTGGGTCGCCACCGGAATCTGCTTCAGACATTCGAGGCCCGCGCTGACGAAATGGAAGATGCATTCCACGGCCATAGCCGGTTCACGACGATTCAGCGTCAGCTAGTCGGCGCCTATTTCCTGAGTGAATACTCGTTTGAAGCATCAGCACTCTTCAATCCGAGCATCGTGCCTCACCCCGATCAATCGGGAACGACAGCCGGCGCCCTGCGCTTCATCCTCAGCCTGCGCGCCGTCGGAGAAGGCCATGTGTCATCCCTGACATTTCGCACCGGCCTTGTAGATACCGACGGGACCGTGAGCATCGATCCGACCGCACGCCTCGCATCAAATCCAGCAGTTCAACACCTCGGGTCTGGGCCTGGCGGCGAGGATGTCGCCGTCACGTTTCGTAGCAGCGAGGATATCAGTGAGCGGGTCATTTTTCCGATTACGGAGTCGCAATCGAACGGCATCGAGGATGCGCGCTTTGTGAAATTCGAGCACTCCGAGCGAACTGTCTATTACGCGACGTACACGGCCTATAGCGGCAGGGCGATCCGCTCGGAGATCATCGAGACGTCCGACTTCGTCACGTTTCGCTTTTCAGCCCTCAGAGGCAGCGCATCACATAACAAGGGCATGGCACTTTTCCCCCGGAAAATCGACGGGCGGTTCGCGATGATCGCGCGGCAAGACAATGAAAACCTCTACCTGATCTATTCGGATGATCTTTATACATGGGATGGCGGCACGCCGATCCTGAAGCCGGCCGCCCCTTGGGAGTTCATTCAAATCGGCAACTGCGGCTCACCTATCGAATTAGATGAGGGCTGGCTATTGCTGACCCACGGTGTCGGCCCGGTCCGCAAGTATTCGATAGGAGCAGCACTGCTCGACAAAAACGACCCGACGAAGGTGCTGGGGCGCCTGGACGAACCGCTCCTTCGGCCTGCGCCGTCCGAGCGCGAAGGATATGTGCCGAACGTCGTCTATACATGCGGCGCAATGCGGCATGGCGATCAAATTATCTTCCCGTATGCGATTTCGGACAGTTACTCGAACATCGCGACGATCGATATAAGAAGCCTGCTCGCAGCGATGGACAAATAAGAGCTGACTTAGCTTTACCGTAGAAGCAATCGTACGTGGCTTCTCAGCACGCCCAGCTCGTCCGTGGTTGGCACCTTTCACCAAACGGCAAGTAGAACTTTTGGGAGACGCACAGTGACCGGTGAAAAATCAAGGGCGCTCGTTCTCGGAACGACAGTCTTTTGGAAGAACGATAAAAATGACTTTGGCACCGTCATCGCCAAGGACTGGAGTAGCGTCACGGTCAAATGGGATAGCCGCGCCAGCCAGACAATCATGCACAACGATATGGATAGCTGCACGGCAGCTTGAATTTACTTGGCCCAAACGAGCATTCCTGACCATCATTCGCGAAAGCCGACGCGACACCAACCGGCCGCTGAAATCATCGCGAAACGCCCGCCGGGACAAGTCCGACGGGCTGCCAGTTATGTGGTCATTTGGCCGACAGCCGGGCGCCACCAGACTTGCGGCGCCAGGCAAAAGAGGCCCGATCAGCCAACCCGAAGGTTTTCCGCCGACGTCTTGCCACGGTTGGCCACTTCCTCAAAGCTGACCTTGGCCCCTTCATTCAAAGTGCTCAGCCCCGCCTTCTCGACGGCCGAGATGTGAACAAAGACGTCTTTGCTGCCATCGTCCGGCTGGATAAAGCCGAAGCCCTTCGTCGCATTGAACCATTTTACTACGCCAGTGGTCACTTCAGTTCTCCCGGTTGTCTCTCAACGATAGCAACCCTGAATTCAGGAAGGAGTCAATCAAGCAAACTTCCATCTCCTGAATTGATGCGGCTGTCGGCTGCCAGGATGACGGGTGGCGGTCGTCCGCCCGCGATGCGACAGCGGCTTTAGGCAACATAATCTCCGGGAGACCCAACCGACGTGCTAATGTCACCGAAGCCCAGTGCGGGCGGAGGACCAAACCATGGCCAAAGGCGAACAACGGAACAATCGCGAAGTAAAGAAGCCCAAGAAGGACAAGGCCAAGACGATCGCAGCAGCTCCGACCATGAAGGGCCTGATGCACCCCGAGGCGGAAAAGCCCCGAAAGAAATAGTCGAACAGAGCGCATCGCCAGCATAGCTGCAGCATCTGAGGTCACGGGCACCCGACGCATGATCCATGCGCTCGATAGCGCTACCGCGTTCGCGGTGATCGAGAACCAGAAAATTCAATCAAAATGTCCAATCCCCTTCCGGGGCGCTCCGACGCGCATCGGCGATCATGCCAGATGGAGCAATCATGACACATGAAGACCTGGAACTGATCCGTGAGATCGTCCTGCACGGCGGCGCAAAATATACGGCTGGCAATATCGATCGCAGCAAATACCAGCGCCTTGTCGATCTCGGGTGGCTATCGCCCCTCATCATGAACAAGACAGACATTGCCTATGAGACGACAAAAGCAGGCGAAGTGGCAGCGAGCTGACCCAGCACCCGGGGAGCGGCTCTAGCCCCGCGCGACGATTTTACCGGTCGCGAACTGTTCCAAAGCGTAGAGCGCACTTTCCTCATACGTCGCACCCGGCAGCGGTTCTGCGACCACGATCAACTGGCCAATGGTCAATTGAACCATGCCATCCAGGATGT
Organism: Tardiphaga robiniae; assembly: GCF_013359755.1. Taxonomy (GTDB): domain Bacteria; phylum Pseudomonadota; class Alphaproteobacteria; order Rhizobiales; family Xanthobacteraceae; genus Tardiphaga; species Tardiphaga robiniae. The sequence continues at coordinate 127,443 of NZ_JABMCJ010000072.1, forward strand.
CGTAACTGGCTTCGTACGTCACGCCGGCCAATACCAGTTCGACATAGCCATGCCAGAAGCCCTTCAACTCCGACTCCCAACCAGATCGATAAACGTCTGAAGTTCTGCAGAAAAGCGCTCGGCCTGCCTGGCATCCAGCCATAGTTTTATCGTCGACGTCGCCGACAGGACAAAGGCAACCCCGAAACCGCCCGCATTTGGCACACACAGCGCCGACCAGCTGTCTGCTTCGCTCACGATCTTCCGTTCGTTGGGAGTTCCCGTTTCCAGGACATGATTGATTTGAATCTTAAGCTCGATTGCATCGTCGAACGACAGGGAAATCTCCTCTCCGCTGAAGTTCAAAATTAGCCAGCAATCTTTTTGCTTGGATTTGACGTCGGAGGTGAAATTGAAGGCCATGGTGGAACCATGCGCCTATGCCCGTGACGGTCAATCAAATTCGTCGCGACACTATGCGACTTGATGCACAGCCCTTCCGTAATCGCCTAGCTGCCTGCCAATCGGGAGCAAGTTTCATGTGGCAGCCAAGGTCTGCACGCTTTAACTGGACGTTGCGGCCTCGCGTTTGAGTCGCACTGAGGCGCAGACAAAGGGGCGATCAAATGGGCGACGGGTGGCAACCAATCAGCACCGCACCGAAGGACGATGAACGGATCATCGTTGCGGGTGGAACATGGATACGCGGAAACAAAGACAAGCTACCTCAGACATTTCCATGCCTCGTCATCTGGGACGAAACCGAGTGGCTCATTTGCGACAATGAAGGGCCGCGAGCGCTCATACGGGGTCCCAAAATCTGGATGGCAATCCCGCCCGCTGACTTGCCTTCAGCATCGGAATTGCTGAAGACGATCTGACGCATTTCATTAACCATACGATGCTACCCGTCCTGTAGCGCGGGTCTTGTCGAGCGTACCGCGCCAACTCTGGAGTCGCAGATGCAGGTCATCGAAATTACGGACCTCGTCGAGGCCAGGCGCGCTCGTCTGGCTCAATATCACGGGCTGCCGCGCGCACTTCAGCTGAACGGTCAAACAGTCACGGGATCGGTGAGATCCGTCGTGATGGATGCATCGGCAGCAAAGTGGACTGTAAAGCTGGTTGCAACGCCACCTGTCGTCGACAGAAAATATCGTCTGCGCCGCTCCGCCTAGAGCCGGACGCAGACCCGCACGACGACATCCGGCTTTCTTCAACCCCGCCATACCGCAGCCGCATGTATCCGTAGGCGCCCCCTATTCTCCTGAGCCAGCCACCCAAGGCACGCGCAGTCCAGTGGATTGACCTCAGCGATTCCGGCGACAAATCAGAACCTTCGAATTAGGTCGACTCGCGAACATAAAGGGAATCTACTGCACCGCATCATCGGCCGTCCTTAGGCATTCACCGGTGACAGAGAGTTCGGTCGCGCTCCCGCCCAATGTCTCGGGACTGCCATGCCTACCTCCGAATGTACTTTGGAATCGCAACAACACAGGTCCGGACAGTGAAAGCTTCTCACCTCGAAGCTGAGCACGCCGCGATGATCGCGCTTGCGACAGCTGCTCAACTCCCTCACGGAGATGAGCGAACGCTTGCCATGCGAAAAGCTGGACAACTGCAACTAATCGCCGATGCGAAGAAGCATCGGCTACAAACACCGGAAGTGTGAAGACCTATCCAGTAATCCAGCTACTAACTCGCGATCGGCACTTTGGCAGCGACACAATTCGTGCTTCCAAAATAATATCTTCCATTCGTAATTTCCGACCGGAAGCGTAAGATTCAAGCATCACCGTGAGGACTTCGGCTTTTAGCGATGACCGAGAGCCCCGCTCCCGCCTCAACAAGGGGGCGATCATGTCAGAGTGTCGGAAGATCGATTCCGGGATTGCCTTGTGCCCGCAATACTACTGCCGGTCTTTTTAGCTCTTCTTGTTATTGGTGCCGTCGTTATTCGCCGAGACTAGACCACTCCAGCCGGAACGCGCGACAACCTGCTTGACGCCAAGCCCTCGGCTTAACGGAAGAAAAGCTTACGCGATCTCAACTTGAGAGGGTTTCTCAATGTCAGAGCTGGAATTCAGTGCCGTGAATGACCTTCAACACACGCCGCAGCACGCCAGATGTAACGAGCAGTCCGAATATGAGGCGGCGGTCGAGGTTGCTGCGAAGGCAATCAGAAAGACCTGGGATACGATGGGCGATATGCCATCACCGCTTTACGAAGATGAAGCGCGGCAACTCGGTAGAGCAGCACTCGATGCCATTATCGCTTCGCAACCAGTCATTCGGACGACCACATGACCTCCATCAGGCTGGCAGACACGCAGCATCTGACGACGGCCTGTCCATGAACGGCGCGCGTGCTGCTCGGTACAGACGTTTGGCAGCCGCCCAGAGCAGTCCCGAGGTGTACCGGCTACTTATGCTTCTTGCCGACGAAGCCGAAAAAGGAATCCTCTGCATCTCAGCCTTCAAACACCGACGTCCACCCCACATTGTCGCAAAATCAACGTGAACCGCGTGCGCGGCACGTAGTCATCGCGTCGGACAACATCAGCTTTATTTCTTCCACCACTGCAAGGACATGAACCGTTGAATTGGCTACCTATAGACACCGCACCACAAGACGGAACGCCAATATTCCTGGCTGGCGGATACGATGACAATTCGGATCATGCCATGGAATCCGAGGCGGAAAAAATGCGAACCGCCTGCCGCGCATGGTGGAACGACGGCGACTGGATTATTACCCTTGCTGAAGCAGGATGCGTCAACGTCACCCGGATTGATCCCACGCACTGGGCGCCTATTGAAGAACCGCGCTAGCCCAACAAGATCGGATTGCCTTGCGGGCAAGACCGCGTTGCGGCACTTTTAACAATCAGTCAAACAGAGGCTCAGAGTAAAATCCGCCTGCCAGGACCTCGAAAAGCGCTGCGTTTCCATCATACCGAGCCTTCCATCGTGTGCTGCTGAAGCCACTGTTGAACAGATCACCATCGTCCTGCACCTGCCATTCCCAGAAAAGCAGGGGATGTGGAGTGACTGTGACTTCCAGGTTTGGTTGGCGATACATAGCCACCATGTCGAGCCTCACTTTCGAAACAGCATTTACAAAAGGTCGCTTCCTGCCTGTTTATCTGAAGGCGCCGCGCGCCGTTCTGCAGCGATCGGGGCGCTTGCTCTTGACAGATGACGGGCAGAGCGCCTCTCATTCTGCAGTGATGATGACACCATCGAACCAGCCATCGATGACATTCACCATGCGCTCCTGAGTCGTCGCGTCAATCCAATTTACAGCGGGCCTCCACCAATCCGTCGGCCATATATCCGCCGTGCCCGGATTGACGTAGCTGATTATCCGCCATCCATCCTGCGAGGCTAAACACGATGCGTGTCGCGATGTTAGCGCCTATATCCTGGCGAACTCCTCCCCGGCATTACGGCCCGTGGGAACTCGTGACGAGCTTGCTGACGGAGGCACTGCTCTTGCGGGGAGTTGACGTCACGTTGTTTGCCACGAAGGACAGTTTGACATCGGGAAATCTCGCAGGTGTCGTGCCGGCACCATACTCTGAGGACCCGTCGCTCGACGCCAAGGCGTGGGAACTCCTGCATGTTGCAAATGTCTTCGAGCGGGCCGGCGAATTCGACATCATCCACAATCAGGCAGATTTTGTACCGCTGGGCTTCTCTCGCCTTGTGGACACGCCAGTCGTCACAACCATTCACGGCTTTTCATCAGCCCGTATTGTTCCGGTTTTCAAGGAGTATGAGGATCGTGTCCATTATGTCGCAATCAGCGATGCCAATCGCCATCCCGACCTTCGCTATGCGGCAACGATCCATCACGGCATTCCGATCGACGAGTTTCCCTTCGATCCGCTTGGCAGCGACGATCTTCTATTCTTCGGTCGCATTCATCCCGATAAAGGGGCTGCGGAAGCGATAGCAACTGCCGAAGCGGCGGGCCGCCACCTCATCATGGCCGGTATCGTTCAGGATGCGGACTATCATCGACGTCATGTGGTGCCAGCACTGGGAAGGTCCGCGACTTATCTCGGTCCGGTCGGAGGTCTGGAGCGGACACGCGTTCTGGGATCCGCACAGGCATTGCTTCACCTGATCAATTTCGACGAACCATTCGGGTTATCAGTTGTTGAGGCGCTTGCCTGCGGAACACCGGTGATCGCGCGTAACCGCGGATCGATGCCCGAATTGATCACAGATGGCGTGACAGGTTTCCTGGTCAATAGCGCCCTCGAAGCTGTTCAAGCCGTTGAGCGCATTGGCGAACTGGATAGACGCGCCTGCCGGGCGGCGGTTTCTGAGCACTTTACCGTCGATAGAATGGCAGATCGCTACCTGGCTCTATACCAATCTATCCTGGGCTAACCGACGGAGAACCGCAGCGAGAGCGAGATCGCCTTCAGGGCCGCCCTCGTCCACATACATTGAACGCATAGACGTCGTAATGTTCCTGGAGTTCGGGCTTTCGCCGAGCTTTATGGATCCAAACATGATTGCTATTTCGACACAGGTTCAGGCGCCTGATGACTTTCAGCGCGTGGCGTTCGACATAAGACACGGCAACCGCCGGATTGCGTGTACCCTGACGACCAAGTTTCCAACCAAAGATCAGGCCAAAAGGTACTTCCACGCCAACAGGCCGCTGATCGAGAAACTGGCGCGCGAGCAGATGGAACTGGTTGCAGCCAACGACGGTGAGATCAAGCTGGTGATGATTTAGAAGTCGCCCGCCATACTTGCCGTTTCTGCGAAACTAAAGGCCTGATCTGATCTTCAGGGTTGGCTCAAACGATGACGCAAGGGAATACCCACTATGGCGAAGTCGCTGCTTTCCAGACACGACCTCGAACATGCGGCATTGCTGCAAATCCGCAGCTGCTACGGGTGCGAAGATGTCACGGCCGTGATCATTGACGAGATCGCAGACCCTCGCTTTGAGACGAACTGGGGCATTCTCTCACTTCACCGAGCAGCCGACGTGCAATTGAGGCTCACCGCAGAGCTCAATACAGTCCGCGCGATTGACGGCACGCAAGAAAGATTGCGCAAGCTCTACAACCTCAAGACCAACTGAGCTCGTCTAACTTCTGGTGAGGCGCATAGTCCAGATCGACGGGGAGGTTCCGCCGCCCCAGGGCGAATTCCGTCGGGGGCCACCGCCCTTTTAGGAGCGTGCCTGGCAGCGCATTTTTAACCTCCTCGCGACACGCATCATCGACCAGCAGAATGTTCCCTTACATGACGCGTGATAGGCAATCCCAGGATTATGTCGACTTCGGATGTAAAAATCGCTAGGTTCCTTCACATCACCTCGGTACGATAGGCGCTCGGTGACTGAGGGCCGTGTGTGCTCCCGCCTTGATGGGAGCAGCTTAGGTGTCATCATCTCGAGATAAGACCAACGTGCTTGTCGTCGAAGACGAGATGGTGCTGCGTATGCGAGCTGTCGACATCGTTGAGGATGCAGGATTTACGGCCGTCGAAGCGACGAACGCCGATCAAGCCATCAGCGTGCTCGAGGCGCGATCCGACATTTCGCTCTTGTTTTCGGACATCCAGATGCCCGGTAGTATGGATGGATTGAAGCTTGCTCATGCGGTCCATGAACGCTGGCCACAGATCAAGATCATCCTGGTATCCGGCCAGATAACCCCCTCAAGCGACGAGAAACCGGAGAACAGCCGCTTCTTTGGTAAGCCCATCGACAGCAAGGAAATGATCGCCGAACTGCAAGACATGATCGGTGCAGGCACCCTTGAGGTCGTTTCTGGCCAGGCAGGTTTGACCGTCAATCCGACGCGGCCAAGCCAGTCTGTCGCGGAAGAGACACTGACGGCCGAGAACGACAGCTTACGACTATTGCTGGAACAGGCTGGAATAGATGCCAAGCTGTTGCTCGCGCAGGCCGGCATAGACGCCAAGGAGCGGGAAGCAGCCGACAAGCTGCAAAAGCTTGTGCTCGGCGAATTGCACCACCGCATCAAGAATACCCTCGCAACTGTAAGTGCGATCGCTTCACAAAGCCTTCGGACCGCCACCAGCGTTCAGCATGCGCAGCAAGCCATCGAGGGGCGGCTTCTTGCGCTCGGTCGAGCTCATGACCTCTTGATGCAAGTCAGTTGGGCGAGTGCCGGACTCGAGATGACAATCCGTAATGCCACCGAGCCCTATGACAACAAGGGAGTTGGCCGCTTCGCTGTCTCAGGACCCGAAGTAGATATGGGGTCGGGCGCAGTTATCGCCCTGGCGATGACACTCAACGAACTTTGCACCAACGCCACCAAGTTCGGAGCGCTTTCGGACCCGAGTGGCATTGTTAAGGTCGACTGGACGATCGACCAGGCGTCGCAGCAACTGACCTTGAGCTGGATCGAAAGCGGCGGCGCGCTGGTCAATCCGCCCGTCCGCCGCAGCTTTGGCACACGCATGATGGAATCGCTCGGACGGCAACTGAACGGCACTGTGCGTTTGGCTTATCCACCATCAGGCTTCATCTACACTCTGGAAGTACCGATAGCCTCGCTGAACAAATGAGCCAGTGGACGGCTTGTTTGGCTCAATCTGTGGAGATGGGCCCGCATTTGAGGGTTTTTCTTTCAAGCGAGAGGGTCCCTAGGTGGCAAAACCGGTCCCAGTAGCCGTCCAATTCCCGAAAGTCTCCGGCTAGACCGCGCTGCTAGGAGACCAAGGGTCACCAAAATAGACCTCGACTAGTCGGCAGCGTGTTCGGTCGGGCGCCATTACCCACCAGAACCGTTCGAGAACACTCGGCTCGCGAGCACATCCGAAGCCTCCAGTGACATGATGTCATCGACGCTCAGCACGCGGTCGAGATCGGCGACAAGCCGGTTGGCCTGACGCAGCCGCATGCGATCGAGCGCGTTGCGGATCGAACGGGCGTTGGAGAACAGCGGCTGGGTCTTGCGCAGCGCGATGTAGCGGACGAACGCCGCACGCGCATCGGCGCTGAATTTGTAGTTCATATCGCCGAGCATCAATTCGGAAATGGCGAGCAATTCGTCGTCGGCATAGTCGGGGAAATCGATATGGTGGGCGATGCGCGAGCGGAAGCCGGGATTGCTGCCGAAGAACTTGTCCATGCGGTCGCCGTAGCCGGCGAGGATCACCACCAGATCCTCGCGCTGCGATTCCATCACTTGCAGCAGGATCTCGATCGCCTCCTGGCCGTAATCGCGCTCGTTATCGGGCCGATGCAGGTAGTAGGCCTCGTCGATGAACAACACGCCGCCCATCGCCTTCTTCAGGATCTCCTTCGTCTTCGGCGCGGTATGGCCGATATATTGCCCGACCAGTTCGTCGCGCGTCACCGACACCACCTGCCCTCGCCGCACGAAACCCAATTTATGCAGGATGCTGGCGATGCGCAGCGCCACCGTAGTCTTGCCGGTGCCGGGATTGCCTGTGAACGACATGTGCAGCGTCGGGTTGCCCGACGCTAGGTCCATGCGCTTGCGGATGCGCTCGATCAGCAGCAGCGAAGCAATCTCGCGAATCCGCGTTTTCACCGGCTTCAGCCCGATCAATTCACGATCGAGCTGATCGAGCACCTCGCCGATGCCGACCTCGTCGAACTCACGGCGCAGATCGACCTGCGTCGCCGGCGGCGCGTCCCCGGCGCTATCGACCACCGTCAGCGTGCTCACGACCCACCGTAGCGCTGGCCTTCGGGGCGATCGACGGCATAGGATTTGGTCGTATAGCGGATGTTGCGGCCTTCCACCTCATGCCGCTCGAGCCGGAAACCTGGCTCTTCCTTCGGACGGTTGACGATGAAGGAGAGCCGCACCGATTCCCAACCATGACTCGAGTCGAATGCCGACAGCCGGATGTAGCGATCGCCATACACCTTGCGGCATTCGGTCAGTTCCATCAGCACGCCAGCGGCGTCGCGCAGATCGAACATCGGCAGGCCCCACATTTCCCAGAAATTGTTGCGGGGATGCGGATCGTCGGTGAATTCGATGTTCACGGCCCAGCCATTGGCGAGGCAATACTGCACCTGTTTTGAAATCTGTTCATCAGTGAGATCGGGCAGGAACGAGAAGCAGCCCTGGGTAATGCGCATGATCGTACTCCTTACAGCGAGACGCTGGCGGTGGGGGCGTAGTCGGGCATGTCAGTGGATTCATAATTGAAGGTGACGTTCTTCCATGTCTCGAGCGCCGCCTTCAGCGGTGTGCAGGTCATCGCCGCCTTGGCAAGAATCTCCTCGCCTTCATGCAGGTAGTCGCGGCCTTCGTTGCGAGCGAGGATCATCGCTTCCAACGCGACGCGGTTGGCGGTGGCGCCGGCCTGGATACCCATCGGATGGCCGATGGTGCCGCCACCGAATTGCAGGATGACGTCTTCGCCAAGGTGATCGAGCAACTGATGCATCTGGCCGGCATGGATTCCGCCCGATGCGACCGGCATCATCTTGTTGAGGCTGGCCCAGTTCTGCTCGAAGAACACGCCGTGTTCGAGCCGCATCGGATTGTAGTCTTCGCGGCAGATGTCGTAATAGCCGCGCGTCGTCGCCGGATCGCCTTCGAGCTTGCCGACGACCGTCCCGGCATGGATGTGATCGACGCCGGCGAGCCGCATCCATTTGGCGATGACGCGGAACGAGACGCCGTGATTGCGCTGCCGCGTATAGGTCGAGTGTCCCGCGCGGTGCAGATGCAGGATCATGTCGTTCTTGCGCGCCCATTTCGCCATCGACTGGATTGCAGTGTAGCCGATGACGAGGTCGATCATGATGATGACGGAACCGAGCTGCTTGGCGAATTCGGCGCGTTCGTACATGTCCTCCATGGTACCGGCGGTGACGTTGAGATATGTGCCCTTGATCTCGCCGGACGCCGCCTGCGCCTTGTTGACCGCCTCCATGCAATAGAGAAAACGTTCGCGCCAATGCATGAAGGGCTGCGAGTTGATGTTCTCGTCGTCCTTGGTGAAGTCGAGCCCGCCCTTCAGCGCCTCATAGACGACGCGGCCGTAGTTACGACCGGACAGACCCAACTTCGGCTTCACAGTCGCGCCAAGCAGTGGGCGGCCGAACTTATCCATACGCTCTCGCTCGACCACGATGCCGGTGGCCGGGCCCTGGAACGTCTTCACGTAGGCGACCGGAAGCCGCATGTCTTCCAACCGCAGAGCCTTCAGCGGCTTGAAGCCGAACACGTTGCCAATGATCGAGGCCGATAGGTTGGCGATCGAGCCGTTCTCGAACAGGTCGAGATCGTAGGCGATATAGGCAAAGTACTGGCCGGGCGAATTCGGCACCGGATCGACCCGAAAACACTTGGCGCGGTATTTTTCCGCAGCCGTGAGGCGGTCGGTCCACACCACGGTCCAGGTCGCGGTCGAGGATTCGCCGGCCACTGCTGCCGAAGCCTCGATCGGATCGACGCCATCCTGCGGCGTCACCCGGAACAATGCGATGATGTCGGTGTCCTTGGGTACATAGTCGGGCTCCCAATAGCCCATCTTCTTGTATTCCATGACGCCGGACTTGTAGCGATCCTTGCCGCGGATCGTGATCGAAGCGTGTTCATTCATGGTGGCCTCCTCGTTTGGATCCGGCGTCACCGGATGGAATAAGGTCTGTTCACTCGGCAGCTTGCGCGATGTTGCCGATCTTCGGGTCGAGCGCGCCACTGCGATAACGCTTCGCCATTTCGGCCAGCGGAATCACCTTGATCTTCGCGGCGTGGCCCGCGGTGCCGAATTGTTCGAAGCGTTCGCGGCAGAGGTCGCGCATCGCGTCCATCGCCGGTTTCAGGAATTTTCGCGGATCGAATTCGCCTCTGGTTTGCGCGGCAACCTTCCGGAAGGCGGAGGTCATTGCGAGGCGGCAGTCGGTGTCGATATTGACCTTGCGGACGCCGTGTTTGATGCCGCGCACAATTTCCTCGACCGGCACGCCCCAAGTCTGCGGCATCTCGCCACCAAATTGATTGAAGATATCCTGCAGAGGCTGCGGCACTGATGACGATCCGTGCATCACCAGATGCGTATTCGGCAGCCGGCGGTGAATTTCTTCGACGACCGTCATGGCGAGAATGTCGCCGTCCGGCTTGCGCGAGAACTTGTAGGCGCCGTGCGAAGTCCCCATCGCGATCGCCAGCGCGTCAACCTTGGTGGCACGGACGAAATCGACCGCTTGATCCGGATCGGTGAGCAACTGGTCGTGGCTGACCTTGCCCTCGACACCGTGGCCGTCCTCCTGCTCGCCACCGCCATGCTCCAATGAACCGAGTACGCCGAGTTCGCCTTCGACAGAGGCGCCGATCCAGTGCGCGATATCGACCACGCGACGCGTGATGTCGACATTGTAATCGTAGTCAGCAGCAGTCTTGGCGTCGGCCTTCAGCGAGCCGTCCATCATGACCGAGGTAAAGCCGTGCTGTAGCGCGGTGGCGCAAGTGGACTCTTCGTTGCCGTGGTCCTGGTGCAGGCACAGCGGGATCTGCGGATGCATCTCTTCCAGCGCATCGATCATCCTCGCCAGCATGAAGTCGTTGGCGTAGGAGCGCGCGCCGCGCGAGGCCTGGATGATGACCGGCGCATCGACCTCGGCGGCGGCCTCCATGATCGCCAGGCCCTGCTCCATGTTGTTGATGTTGAAGGCCGGCACGCCGTAGCCATGTTCGGCGGCGTGATCGAGCAGTTGCCTCAGTGTAATGCGTGCCATAGGTCCTCCATTCCGTTGTCTTGTCCCGAACAACTCATTCGGCGGCAGCGATGCGCGAGCGGGCAATGCAGCGCATCGCCGCCGTTGCGACCGCCGCGGCGGTGATACCGAATTCGCGATACAGATCATCCGCAGGCGCCGAGGCGCCGAATCCGGTCATGCCGACGAACTCACCGCCATCGCCAAGCCAGCGCGCCCAATCGCCTTCGATCGCGGCCTCGACACCGACGCGCGGAGCACTGCCGAGAATTGCCGCCCGATAGTCGCCGGGCTGTTGCCGGAACAGATCGAAACACGGCGCCGACACCACCGCGGCGCGGATGCCGTCATCGGCAAGCAGCTTGGCCGCAACAATCGCAATCGACACTTCGGAGCCGGTCGCGATCAGGGTGACGTCGCGACCACCTTCCGGCTCGATGACGACATAGGCACCGCGCGCGACCCGATTGGTGGAATCGATGCCCTCGCGGAACACAGGCAGCGCCTGACGCGACAGGCAAAGCACCGACGGCGCATGCGGCGTCCGCAACGCGCAATCCCAGGCCTCGGCAGTCTCGACGGCGTCGCCGGGACGGAACACCAGCAGATTTGGAATCGCGCGCAGGGAAGCCAGGTGCTCGACCGGCTGATGGGTCGGGCCGTCCTCGCCAAGCCCGATCGAGTCGTGCGTCATCACGTGAATGACGCGGATGCCCATCAACGCGGCCAGCCGGATCGCGGGGCGGCTGTAATCGGCAAAGCACAGGAAGGTGCCGCCATAGGGAATGAGGCCGCCATGCAAAGCGACGCCGTTCATCGCCGCAGCCATGGCATGCTCGCGCACGCCGTAATGAACGTAGCTGCCGTCGAAGGCATCGTGCTGGATCGGCGCCTGCATCCTGGCGCGCGTGAGGTTCGAATGGGTGAGGTCAGCCGATCCGCCGAGCAGATTCGGCAGGACATCGGCAATGACATCGATGACGAGTTGCGAGGCCTGCCGGGTGGCGATCTTCGGCCGCTCCTGCAAGAAGTGGGCGCGAATCTTGGCCAGCGCATTGTCGTATCCGCCGGAGAGCTGGCCCTTCAGCGCGGCCTGGAAGTAGTCCCGCACAGCGCCGTCCAGACGCGCAACGCGCCCCGCCCATTCCGCATGCGCCGTCTGTCCGCGCGCGCCGACCGCGCGCCATTGTCCCGCCACCGCATCGGGAACGTGGAACGGTGCGTGTGGCCAGTGCAGCGCGTCGCGCGTCCTCGCGATCTCGTCCGCGCCCAGCGGCGCGCCATGCGCCTTCTCACTGCCTTGCCGATTTGGCGCGCCGAAGCCGATCACCGTGCGGCACGCGATCAGCGATGGGCGGTCGTTGTCGCGCGCCCGTGCAATGGCCGCGGCCACGGCCTCGGGATCATGGCCGTTGACGCGACTGGCCGACCATCCCGATGCAGCGAAGCGCGCAAGCTGATCGTCCGAACACGACAGCGAGGTCGCGCCGTCGATCGATATCTCGTTATCGTCGAACAGCACGATCAGACGATTGAGCCGCAGATGTCCCGCCAGCGAGATCGCCTCGTGGCTGAGGCCCTCCATCAAGCAGCCATCGCCGGCGATCACGTACGTGTAGTGATCGACGAGGCCGTCGCCGAAGCGCGCATTCATCAGGCGTTCGGCCAAAGCCATGCCGACCGCTGTGGCGATACCCTGGCCGAGCGGGCCGGTGGTCGTCTCAACGCCCGCGGTGTGGCCGTATTCGGGATGGCCGGGTGTCTTCGAGCCCCATTGCCGGAACGACTGCAACTGATCGAGCGTCACCTCCGCCGATCCGGTCAGATGCAGCAGCGCGTAGAGCAACATCGAGCCGTGGCCGGCGGACAAGATGAAGCGGTCGCGGTCTGGCCAGGCCGGATCGGCGGCATCGAATTTGAGGAAGCGTGAGAACAGCACTGTCGCCGCGTCGGCCATACCCATCGGCATGCCGGGATGGCCCGACTTCGCCTTTTCCACCGCATCGATCGCGAGAAAGCGAATCGCACTTGCCATATCCGCGTGCGGAACGGTCGCTTGATCCATCTGGGGAGCGGGACTCTGAATATTCATACCGTGCGCCTTTTGCGTTCCATCAATTGCAGGATCAGCGGGGTGAGGATGAGCTGCATCGCCAGATCCAGCTTCGAGCCGTGGATCACGATCGAGTTGGCGCGCGACATGAAGCTGTTGGGGATCATCGACAGCAGATAGGGGAAATCGATGCCGCGCGGATTCTTCAACCGGATCACCACCATCGATTCATCCGGCGTCGGGATCCACCGCGCGATGAAGGGGTTCGAGGTATCGACCGTCGGCACACGCTGGAAGTTGATGTCGGTCTCGGCAAATTGCGGGCAGATGTAGTTCACATAGTCCGGCATCCGCCGCAGGATGGTGTCGGTGACGGCTTCCTGCGTGTAGCCGCGATCCTTACGGTCGCGATGCAGCTTCTGAATCCACTCCAGATTGATGACGGGAACGACGCCGACCTTGAGGTCAGCATGCTGGGCGATATTGACCTTGTCGGTCACCACAGCGCCATGCAGGCCTTCGTAAAATAGCAGATCGGACTTGTCCGGCAGCGGACCCCATTCGGTAAAGGTCCCCGGTGCCGCCCCGTATAATTTGGCTTCGTCCTCGTCGTGCACGTAATGACGGGCGGTGCCGGTGCCGGATTCGCCGTAGTCGCGGAAGACTTTCTCCAGCTCCTCGAACAGGTTGGTTTCCGGGCTGAAGTGGCTGAAGTGCTTGTTGCCCTTCTCGCCTTCCTCCAGCATCTTCATGCGCATTTCGACGCGGTTGTAGCGATGAAACGCATCGCCCTCGATATAGGCGGCCGCGACTTTCTCGCGACGGAAGATGTTCTCGAACGTCTTTTTCACCGAGGTGGTGCCGGCGCCCGACGAACCCGTGATCGATATGATGGGATAGCTGCGCGACATTTTTGCTCTATCTCCGGCTCAGCGAAACAGGCCGCGCCGCGCAAATAGCGGCGCGTCGCTATTGTCGAACATCGGCTCGATTCCTTCGTGAATGGCGGCGACGTCGCGAACGCCGCGCATCGAGCCCATGATCAGCGGCACGCGCTGGTGCGGTGTTCGCGCCGAAACTTCGAGGATGCGGCGACGGCCGGTGGTTGCGGAGCCTCCGGCCCACTCCATGACCAACGCCATCGGGTGCGCTTCGTATAAAAGGCGTAGGCGCCCTTCGCGGTATCCGGGGCGCGCGTCGGCCGGATAAAGGAACACGCCGCCGCGGACGAGAATGCGAAGTGACTCGGCGACCAGCGAGCCGATCCAGCGCATGTTGAAATCGGCACCGCCGTCGCCACCAATGCCGGCCAGGCATTCGTCGATATAGGTCCGCACCGGACCGTGCCAGTGCCGCCGGTTCGACGCGTTGATGGCGAATTCCGGCGTATTGGGCGCAATCCTGACGCCTTGTGCGACAAGCAGGAATTCACGTGCGCGGCGGTCGAGAATAAAGATATCGACGCGCCCGTTATGCGCCAGCACCAACGTGGTCTGGGGACCGTAGACCACGAAGCCCGCGGCGCATTGGGCTGTGCCGGGCTCGAAGAAGGTGGAAACCACATCGTTACCGCGCGGACGGATCGAGAAGATGGTGCCGACCGAGATGTTGTTCTCAAGATTGGCGGAGCCATCCAGCGGATCGATCGCGACACAGAGCGGCGCGGCGACATCGAGGATTTCGGGCAATTCTGCCTCTTCCGACAGAATCGCGGCGACGGGGGTCACGAGCAGCGCGCGGCGCATTATCCTGTCTGCGACAAGATCGATGTCCTTCTGCGCATCGCCGTCGGAATTCACGCCGCTGAGACGACCGGTAATGCCGGCCAGCGGGCCGTCGGCAATAAGGTCGGCAAGTTCGATGGATGCGGCGGCGATTCCCTCGATCACGGCGGCGATCGCAAGCCGGTTTGGCGTCTTCGCCCCCGCGCGATCGAGATGCGAACGCAATGTCACGCGTTCATCCATAGCCGTTCCCTCATCGCTGCCCTCTGCGGGGCCATTTTCAAAGCGTCGTGCCGTTCGGCCGTCCGCGCACCAACAACATCCCAGTTTGTAGAATTAGTAAAATATTCTTATCTTTGGCCAGAGCAAAGTTTTCCTTATAGAGGTTGCGAGGCTGGTGAGCCGGTTTCCACGGGAATTGATCCGTCGCCAGTTGCGCGCTGACCGCCGTTCACCGCGATCGCTCGGTCACGGCTGCGGCCAAAAAACTGCATCTGAGACAGTCCGCGGTCACGCTGCAGATTCGCAGTCTGCAGACACTAGCGGGCCAGATCGCCCATTATCCACAAAGTGTGAACATCAACAGATCTGTCATTACAGCGTGTTGGCGCCGCCAAGCACGGCCGTAAATTCATGCGAGAAGGTGCAGCCATTGCCATGAGCGATCGCGATCTCGGCACCCGCGATCTGCCGTGCGCCGGCATTGCCGCGTAATTGCTCCGTCGCTTCGATCAGCGTGAACAGCCCATACATGCCTGGATGCACAAACGACAATCCACCACCATTGGTATTGACGGGCAGAGCACCACCCGGCGCGATCCGGCCACCGGAGACAAACGCGCCGCCCTCGCCTTTCTTGCAGAATCTCATGTCTTCCAGGAACATGATGACATTGATGGTGAAGGCATCGTAGAGCTGCAACACATCGACATCAGCCGTGGTGATGCCCGCCATCTCGAATGCCCGCGGCGCGCATTCCGCCGTCGGCGTCGTACAGAAATCCGGGATCTGCGAGACTTCGCGGCTCCAGCTCGCGCCGGCGCCGCCGAGGAAATAGACCGGCTTTTGCTTCAGCGCTTTCGCACGATCGGGACTGGTGACGATGATGGCCGCACCACCATCACTCATCAGGCAGCAATCCAGCCGCGAGAGCGGATCGGCCACCAGCGGCGATGCCAGCACATCGTCGATGGTCAGCGGCGCCTTCATCGTTGCGTCAGGGTGCAGTTGTGCCCATTGCCGCGCGGCCACGGCAACTTCCGCCATCTGCGCGCGCGTGGTGCCGTATTCATACATGTGCCGCGCGGCGCACATCGCGTAACCGGGCAGCGGCGACATCAGGCCGTAGACTTTCTCGAAGGTCGGCAGTTCGTGGATGCCGAAGGTACCGGCCCCTTTGAGATTGGAGCCATAAGCGATCAGCACCGTAGTGCAGAGCCCTGCCTCGATGGCCATGGTCGCCTGCAGGAGGTGTGACAGGAAGGACGAGCCGCCGGTCATGTCGGAGCAGGCCCATTTCGGGCGGATGCCGAGATACTCACCCATCGAGAGCGTCGGGAACATGTGATACAGCGTGCCACCGCAGATGCCGTCGATGTCCCTCAACTGCAGACCCGCATCGGCGACCGCGCGCGCAGTGGCGCCCGCCATCAGATCCATCGCCGACATCCCCGGCGCACGGCCGAGGCCGTAGGTGCCGATACCGACGATGGCGCTCTTGCCACGCAACGAGGATGCGGTCATGGCGCGGCTCCCACGGGACGAAACAGCACGATGGGCTGCTCGCTATTGGCATAGGTGCCGAAATCCACCGGCGCGATCACGGCCTGCAGGCGCATACCGATATGAACCTCATCCGGCGCGCACTCAATGACGCGACTAAGCATGCGGACGCCCTCGTCGAGCTCGACGACGCAGGCATTGTAGTCGCCGCCGTGCTTCGCGGGCCGCCGCATGATGGTGGTCGAATAGACCGTGCCGAAGCCACTAACTTCGACGAATTCGAGATCGTCTGCGCCGCTGCGGGGCGCGATCAGGCGTGGATAGAACACATATTCGCCGGTCGAGTGCGAACGCTGGATCATCAGTCTGCCGGCGCGCAGATGGGCCCAGAACTGTCCTTCGGGACCAAGCTCGGCCGCTGGCGAGGTTGCTGTCGTCATGCCCACTCCGCTTCCTGCAGCGACCGCCAACTGATCTTGTTGCTTTCCGAGCGCGGCAGGCTATCGACCAGCACCACCGAGCGTGGCGTCTTGTAATTGGCCATGGCGCCGCGCGCCCAGCCGATGATCTCGTCTGCCGTTGTCGACGATTTGGCCGCATCATGCAGCACCACCAGCGCCTTCACCGACTCTCCGCGATAGCTGTCCGGCGTCGAGATGATGCAGCACTCCTTGATGGCGGGATGGCCATACATGATGGACTCGACTTCCGCCGGCCACACCTTGAAGCCACTGACATTGATCATCCGCTTCAGCCGGTCGACCGCGAAGAAATAGCCGTCACGATCGCGATAGCCGAGATCGCCGGTGCGCAGGAAGCGCTTGCCGCCCAGCGTGACGAATGCGGTCTCGTTCGCTTCAGGCTTGTTCCAGTAGTTTTGCAGCACCTGCGGGCCGTTGACCACGATCTCGCCGATTGCGTCACTGCCGAGCTCGGTCAGCGTGTCTGGATCGATGATCCGCGCATCCGTCTGATGCACCGGGATGCCGAGGCACTGCCGCCTCGGCACTTCCATCGGATTGATGTGGGTCGGCGACATGGTCTCGGTCATGCCGTAGCCCTCGACGAATTCGAGGCTAAAGCGGGTCTTCAACCGTTCGGCCACCGCCACCGGCATTGCCGCGCCGCCGCCGGTGATGACCTTGAGCTTCGCAAAACACGCTTCACGAAATGTCGGGCTGGAGAGCACGTCGACGATCATGGTCGGCGCCGCGTTCCAGAAGGTAACGCCATGGGCCTCGAACAGATCAGGGATCAGGTCCTTATCCCAGCGCGCCATCAGCATCAGCGTCGCGCCGACCGAGATCGCCGCATTCATCGAGCCCTGCATGCCCGCCACATGAAAGAACGGCTGCGCGCCAGTCAGCACATCGTCGCCACCGAGCCGGTACCAGCGCGCCTGCAGCACTGCCGTGAATAGCACGCTCGAGTGCAGATGCATGCAGGCCTTCGGCTTGCCCGTGGTGCCGGATGTGTAAGGGAACAGGCAGAGATCGGCTGGCGTCGCGGTCATCGGCGACGGCGTCTCGTTGCGAGCGATCACATAATCCCAGGCGCGCCAACCCGGCGCCGTGGGGCACGATCCGTTTTGCGTCACGCAGGCTGGCAGCGTGTAAGGCGATGTCTCGGGCACATAGTCGCGATAGTGCGCGACGATGATGCTGTTGATGACGTTGCCAAGCAGCGGTGCAAAAACATCGACGAGATCGCTGCCGACGATCGCCACCGTGGCGCCGCTGTCGGACGCGATATAGTCGAGTTCGGCGGTCTTGTTCATCGGGTTGATCGGCACAACCACGGCGTCGGCCCGCATGACGGCGTAATACGCGATCACATATTGCGGCGAATTCTGCAGCGCGACCATCACGCGGTCACCGCGCTTCACCCCGCAGATGTTCTGCAGATAGCCGGCAAGCGCGTCTACCTGCCGTAACAATTCCGCGTAAGTGAGAACTCCGCCGTAGAACAGCGTGGCCGGATGATCCGGCCGCGCTGTCGCCGCCCGTACCAGCGCGTCGTAGAGGACGCCTTCAGGCAGCGGCAGCGTGTGCGGTTCGCCGGGCGGCCAGAACGGAGAGACAGCATTCACGGCAAGCCTCCTGACAGGTACATTTCAGCAATTAATCAGGCGAAGAAGTGCCACACCTTGGCAATGATCTGCCAGCGGCTATCGATCTTGATGAAGGAAAGTTCGTTGACGAAGCGCTTCGGCAGATACATGTCCTTGACGCGCGCATGGGCCGTAGTCGGCGATGCCACAGACACGCTCACGATCTCGTCCTCGCGCGGGTCGCCCCGCGACGCCGATGACGGCCGCGCGGCAACCATGCCCATATAGGTTTCGAGATCGAGATTGACGAGCGTGCCATCGGTTGCCGAGGATAGCCGCACCTGCGGGTGCAACACCCGACGGAAGCCGGCGACATCGCCGCGATAGAGCGCTTCGAAATAGCCGGCGATGACGGCGCGGATGTCCTGTTCGTCTTGCATCTTCAAGTCTCTGTTGTCGTGTGTCAGTTGAGGTCGCCGGAACGCGCATGTTCCTGGTCGGCAAGTTCGAGTCCGTGGTCGAGCGCTGCGAGCAGCCGCTCGGCATCCTGCTCGCTGATGATCAGCGGCGGAGCCAGGAACAGCGAGGTCTGCTCGCCGCTGGTGCCAATCACTGCGCCGGCTTCCATCGCCCGCGCGGCGACGCGTGAGGCGATCGGATTTTCCATGGTGTCGGCGGCCCATGAACGCCAGTCGGGCCCATGTACTTCGACGGTCCAGTGCAGGCCCTGGCCGGCAACGCGGCTGACGCTCGGATGGTTACGCGCGATTTCGAGCAGGCGCTTCGTGAAGAACACTTCCATGGCGCGCACGCGCGCCAGAATGTCTTCTTCCGTAACCACATTGAGATAGGCGCTGATGGCGGCCATGCTGATCGGATGGCCGCGGAGCGTGCCGTAGTTCTGCCAGCTCGATCCCTTGAGCTGCTCGACGATCTTCTTCGAGACCACCACTGCGGCAACCGCTGCAGCACCACCGCCGAGCGACTTGCCCATGGTGACGATATCCGGACGGCTCTTGGCGCCTTGGAAAGCGAACCAGCGGCCGGAGCGGCCGGCACCGGTGACGACTTCGTCGGCAATCCAGATCGAATTCGCCTTGGCGGCGTGATCAGCGACCTCGTCCTGATATTCGCCGTCGTAGTAATTGCCACCCTGCGTGTAGTCGATGATGGTCGCCGCCGTGTCCGCCAGAATAGTGCCAGCATCGGCGAGAACATCCTTCACCGGCTGGTTGCTCAGCGGCGCGCCAAAGATCGCCCCGTCAGGTGCAGGCAGGATCTTCACCGGCGCCATCGGGGCCGGCAGACGCGAACCGCCGGCCTGCACGGCGAGCCCACCATGCCAGTGCGGCTGCACAGTCATGCTGCGCGAGAGACCGACGAGGCCGTGATAGGCGCGCTCGCGCGTCGCCAATGCCGTCTTCTGCGACAGGGCCTGGCACAACGATAGCGCCATGTCGTTGGCCTCGCTGCCGCTGATGCAGAAGCGCACGCCGCCGACCCAATCCTCTTCGCCCGCAAAGGCCGTGCCGATCAGATCATCGGCAGCTTTCTCGCGACCGATCCAGGTCCAGCCTTCGTTGACGACCGGCGTATCCGCGGCTGCACGAATGGCTTCCACCATTTTCGGGTGGCGATGACCGAGCCCGCCACCGGTATTGCTGCCGTCGATCAGGCGACGCCCATCCTGCAGATGGAAATATACGCCTTCGCCGCCAACCACGGTCAGGGGTGCGCTATCGCCTGCATTGAGGCCCGTCCGCAAAAGTCTGCTCATCGATTATCCTTTTCCTTGCGGAGGTGCATCACGCGCGGCCATAGCCGCCGCCGCCGCACATCTCGATGGTGATGAGATCGTCCCGTTGCAGCACGAGGTTCGACTTGCCCTCGACATCGATCACCTCGTCGCCCCGCGTGAGCGTGAGGCGTGCGGTCTTGCCGGGTGCGCCGCCCTTCAGGCCAAACGGGGGAATAAGCTTGCGCTCGACGCAACTGGTCAGATGCATGCTCGGCGCAAGGATGCGGTAGCTGCGCACGACACCGTCGCCGCCCGGATAGGCGCCAGCGCCGCCGGAGCCCCAGCGGATCGCCTGCTGCTCGACGCGAATATTGTAGTTGGCCTCGATGGCCTCCGCCGGCGTGTTGGAGGTGTTCGTCAGGTGCACGCGGGTCGCAGCGCAGCCGGCGCGGTCATGCCGCGCGCCCTCGCCGCCGGCATGGACCTCGTACAGCATCTTCCACGAGCCATCCTGCCGCGGCTCGGCGAAAGAGAGCATGCCTGACGTGGTGGCGCCGCCCGACGACAGCCGCTCCGGAATCACATCCTGCATGGCCAGGAAGATCGCATCGACGATGCGCAGCGACGTCTCGTGATTACCGGCCGCCACCGGCGCGGTGAGACCGGGTTCGAAGATCGAGCCCGGACGGGTGATGATGGTGAGCGGACGCAACGCGCCGCCATTCTGCTGCATATCACGCCCGCTCATGATGCGCGCGCTATAGGCCACCGCGGATTTCGCGATGAAGGACGTCGTATTGCAGAAATTCGAGACCCGGTCGCAACTGCCGGACAGATCGAACGTCGCTTCGTCGCCCTTGATCGTGATCTTGACATGGATGCGGGCCGGTTCATCGCCAGGGCCGCCGTCATCGAGGAAATCTTCGCCTTCATAGACGCCGTCAGGTAGCCCGAGAATGGCTTCGCGCATTTCGGCTTCGGAGAGATCGTGCAGCCGCGACAGCGCCGCCACGAACATTGCCTTGCCGTGCTGCTTGCACAATTCGACGATGCGCTTTTCGCCGGCCAGTGTGCAGGCAATCTGGCCGAGCAGATCGCCCTCGCAGGATTCGGGATCGCGGACATTCACCTTGAGGAACTGGACGATGGCATCGCTGACGCCTGCTGCCGTGGCGATCTTGATCGGCGGAATCCGCAGTGCTTCCTGAAAGGTGTCGATGGCCTTGGCGAGATAGCTGCCAGGCCAGGTGCCGCCGATATCGGGCCAATGCGCGAGACTGACGGCGAAAGCGACGATGTCCCCCTCGAAGAACACCGGGCGAACGACCTTAACGTCGTTGAGGTGATTGCCGCCGAGCGCGCCGAGATTATAGATCAGCACATCGCCTTCGCTCAGCGTCGCAGCCGGCACGACCTTCAGCAATTCGCGGATCGTATAGGCCATGGCGCCGAGATGAACGGGGATGTCGCGGCCCTGCCCGACCAGTTCGCCCTGCGCATCGGTGATCGCCGAAGACAGATCACCGGCCTCGCGCAGCAGCGGTGAACGCGCCGAACGTGTCATCACCAGGCTCATCTCTTCCGCTGCGGCCGACAGGCCATGGCGGATCACCTCGACGGCGAACGGGTCGAGCTTCATGACATCACCTTCGCGAGATAGAGGTTGCCATTGGCATCCGGCGTCGCCTGCCATTGCGGTGGCAGCACCACGGTGGACCAAGCGTCTTCGATGATCGCAGGGCCAATAATGGTGTCGGTCATCGCGCTGCGATCGATCACATCGGTCATCACATCCAGTGCGCCATCGAACGAACAGCGGCGCCTGGGAGTCGCCATGGTGCGCAGCGCCGTCTTTGGACGGCTGACTTCGGTGGTCGAGGGCTGGCGGGCCTGCGCACGCACGGATTCGATCACGCAGCTCTCGCTGGTCGCATAGCCGAACAATTCGCGATGCTTGACGAGGAAGTCCTGCCGCAGCTTGTCGACGTCCAGCGGCATCGTGAACGGCACCGGGATCGCATCGGCCTGCGCGGCATAGCGCATCAGCGCGACCAGTTCGGTCTGGATCGACGCGCGCGGAATCGCATTGGCCAGCAGAGGTGCAAAGGTCTGCTCGACCAGCGCTTCGATGCGCTGCGTGACCTTGGCCAGGTCAATTCCGTCCAGCGCCACGCGCAACGTCTGCTGCTGCAGGAAGCTGAAATCCGCAGTCAGACATCCCAGCGCGGAGAAGGCGCTGGACGCAGCGGGCACCACGATCTCTGTGATCCCGTAGAGTTCGGCGAGGCCCGCCGCATGCATCGGGCCACCACCGCCAAACGCCAACAGCGTACAGTCGCGACCATCGATGCCGCGTTCGACCGTCACGCGGCGCAGCGCGCGGGCCATGGTGGCATTCGCGACGCGGATGATGCCGAGCGCGGTCTCAGTAAGGCTGAGTCCAAGGCCCTGCGCGATCGGCTCGATCACGCGGGCTGCGGCATCGACAGCTATGCCGATGCGGTCGCCGAGCTTGGTTTCGGGGTTGAGATAACCGAGCAGCGCATTGGCATCGGTGATGGTCGGCCTGGTGCCGCCACGGCCATAGCAGGCTGGGCCCGGCTCGGAGCCGGCACTTTCCGGCCCGACGGTCAGACCGCCTGCGCCCGCGCGCACGATGGAGCCACCGCCGGCGCCGATGGAATGCACCGCGAGCATCGGCTGACGCAGCGGGCGATCGCCAAGCATCTTGCCGTCGGCCATCTCCGCCTGACCATCGACGATGAGGCAGACGTCGGTCGTCGTGCCGCCCATATCGAAAGTGAGCACGCGGGATTTTTTGAGCTGGCGCGCGATGCTGACCGAGGCCGCGACGCCGGCGGCCGGGCCAGACATCGCCATCACCAGCGGGCGGCGTTTGACGGCAGAAATCGGGATCATCGCGCCGGCGGAATGAAAGACCTGCAGGCCCGGACCGATGGGCAGACGCTCTTCAAGCTCGCTCAGATATTCCACCGCAATTGGCATCGCCGCCGCATTGAACGCCGTCGACGACGTGCGCTCATATTCGCGCGCTTCGGGATTGATCTCATGCGACAGCGAGACATGCGGCACGATGGTCTTCAGCCGTTCCGCCAGCATCTGTTCATGGACGGGATTGGCATAGGCATGCAGCAGCGAGACGGCGACGCTTTCCACGCCGGTCTCCTTCAGCCAGGCGATCAGGCGTTCGATCTCGGCTTCGGCCAGCGGCTTCAAAACCTGACCTTCATGGTCGAGACGCTCATCGAGCGCGAAGCACAATTCACGCGGCACCAGCGCCTTGGCCTTTGGCGCGATGTCCAGACGATAGAGATCGCGGCGGCGATATCTGGCGATCTCCAGAACGTCCTCGAACCCCTTGGTCGCGATCAGGGCGATCCTGGGCAGACGCTCCTCGACGATCGCATTGGTGATCCGGGTGGTGCCATGAATGAAACGCTTCACATCGCTCTTGCGCAGGCCGACCGCCTCGATCGCTTCCAGCATCGCCTGCACCGGCGCATGTGGGCGCGACGGCACTTTGGCGATCCGCGTCTCTGACGTGTCGCGCCGAATGGCGATGATATCGGTGAAGGTGCCACCGATGTCGGTTCCGATTTCCCAGATATTCGTCACGCGCGTTGGTCCCGCTTTCGTTCAGGGCCGGCGATGCAGCACAAGGGCTACATCGTCGGGTCGTTCGTCTTCGCTTACTTGCGGGCGAGATCGCGGAAGTCGACTTGGCGGTGAAACCAGTAGGTGTAGCCATCGAGTTGCGGGATCGTCACGGCGTCCTGGTTAGCCTGCCACAAGAGCACCAGCGGAATTTCCTTGACGTATTCCGCGATCATCTGCTTGCCCATCTCATCATACTTGGCCTGATCCTGCTCGAACCGAGCCTGATTGGCCAGTTTCACCACCAGCTCGTCATTCCAGGAGCTGTAATTCCAGCGCTGGTTACCGGTGAAGAAATTGCGGAAGAAGTAATCGGTGGTCGGCAGCCAGGCGGTGGAACCTTCGGTGAAGAACGGCAGCTTCTTCTCGGTGATCTGCGTCGACATCTGCGAGTCCGGCAGCTTCTGCACGTCGACCTCAATGTTGAGCTTCGCCAGCGCCTCCTTCAGCAGCGCCGCCATCGGCTCGGTGACAGCGGCGGAGCCGACATTGATGCTGAAAGTGGTCTTGAAGCCCTTCTCGAAACCGGCTTCAGCCAGAAGCTGCTTGGCCTTGGCCATATCGGTCTTCGCCGGCATCGGCTGCGGGAAATCGGCATTCGGCGGCGACGTCCACGATGCGCCGAACAGCGGAAAGCCACGTTTGAAGATTGCTGCGCTGAACATGTCGTTATAGGGCAGCGCCATGGCGATGGCCTGACGGACCTTGAGATTGTCGAACGGCGCCATCTGCGTGTTGAAGGCGATCATGGTGAAGCCGTTGGTCTGCGGCGTCGATTCCACCTTGACCTTGCCGCGCTGTTGCAGCGACGGTACGTCGCTGGCCTGCAGATCGATGGCGATGTCGGCATCGCCCTTCTCGATCAGATTGGCCCGCGTAGCGGGATCGCCGATGGTCTGTTCGATAACGCGCTTGAAGTAAGGAAGCTTGCCGTCACGACCGCTCTTCCAGTTGTCGTTGCGCTTCAGGATCAACTGTTCACCCGGCTTGAACATCTCGACCGTGTAGGCGCCCGAGCCGGCGGTATTGGTCTTCAGCCATTCCTGAGCCCAGGGATCTTCGGCTGTCGCATGCTGCTTCGCGAGCTTGCTGTTGAAGATCGGCGCCAGCGGTGTGGCGAGATTGGCCAGCGCCAGACGATCCGCTTTGGGTAGTGTTACAGTGATCGTGCGATCATCGACCATCGCGAACTGCTCGGCCTTGGTCAGCGATCCCGTGCCCATTTGCCCTGCAGCAATAGATTTGGCCGTGACGGCACGATCGAGCGACCATTTCACGTCTTCTGCGGTGACGGGCGTGCCATCGTGCCACTTGGTATCGCGCAGCTTGAAGGTGATCTTCAGCCCGTCCGGGCTGACCTCATAGCTCTCGGCCAATTCGCCGCGGATCTTGCTGCGGTCGAATACCCAGACGCCGTTCTCGTCGCGCTTGCGGTCGAAGGCCACAAGGCGGTCATAGATGCTGGTCGAGACGCCGAACGCCTCGCGCGTCGCCCCCGGCGTGGTCGGGTCCAGCGTGGGGATATTGTTACCGGTCACCTGACGCAGCGTCTCCGCACGCGTCTGCGCCTGTGCCGCCGCTGGTGTGAGCACCATGAGCAGCACGCTGCCCGTCAATCTCAACAAACGTCCGCGATCAGCCATCATCTGCCACCGTCCCCTGTCGAACCTCGTTCTGCAAATCTTGGCGCGTCGCGCGCATCCGGATAGAGCCAGACTCGCTGGAAACGACTAGGCCAGATTGCCGGACGCAGCGTAACGCGCGAGCGATGGGCCAAGGTGCTTGGTTACAGTGCAAATGCTGCACGCGAATGCAGCAACGATCCCATCGGCGCGCCGATCCATTCAGACGCAGGATGTGCGGCAGTTATCGCGCTATCGATGGTTCGACGCGATCGCGCCTTGGCGGCGGCCGGGAGCACCCCGCCGAAGATTGCGCAATTCGCGGGCGCGTGACCACTGCCGGGAAACGCATATGGCGGATCGGATTATTTTTTCGCTGCAGATGGCTTCACACCGAGAATCTGCGCCATTTTCGCGATCAGGCGCGTCGCATCGGTGGGCTTGAGGCGGCCGTAGCCCAATACGAGGCCGGCATAGATCGGCGTCTCCAGATGGTTCTGCGATAGCGGCTGCACGTGGAGACCCGCTTGCTTCAACAACCGTGCCGCCTCCACATCGCTCATCCGCGCCTTCAGGCGCTCGGTGAACAGAGCGACGAGATGAAGACCGGTTGCGCAGGGAGCGACGGTGAGATCATCAGGCAAATACTGACGGATCGCATCCATCAGGGCCTTCTGCCGCTCCGCATAGACTTTTCGCATGCGGCGGAGATGGCGCAGCAGATGGCCCTCGCGCATGAATTCGGCGAGCGCGCGCTGGCCGATGCCGGAACTGTGCACGTCGATACGCGCGCGGCCCTTGGTGAAGATCTCGACGAAGCGCTCCGGCGCGACGATATAGCCCAGGCGCAAGCTCGGCATCATGATCTTGGAGAAGGTGCCGAGATAGATCACGCGCTGCTCGCGGTCGAGCGACTTCAGCGACGCGATCATGCTGTCCTGATGTCGGAACTCGGAATTGTAGTCGTCCTCGACAATCCAGACATCGTTGCGATTGGCCCAGTCGAGCAATTCCAGCCGCCGCTCCAACCCCATGCTGACGCCGAGCGGATATTGATGCGACGGCGTCACCACGATCAGCTTCGCCTTCGGCGCGCGGCGAATGCCCTCGGTGACGCACAGCCCCTTGTCGTCCACCGGTATCGGCACCAGTTTACCGCCCGCCGCTGTCAGCGACCACTGCGCCTCGACGAAGCCCGGTTCCTCCACCCAAACTTCGTCGCCATGATCGAGGATCATGCGGCTGCACAGGTCGAGCGCGCTGGAAGTGCCCGAGGTCACGACGATCTGCTCAGGCGTGCAGACGAGACCACGTACCGCGCCGAGGAAATCCGCGATCTCGCGCCGAAGCTCGGGAAGCCCGGCCGGGGACAAATCGAGGCATTCCTCCTTGTCGGGTTGCAGCGACGTCTGGCGCAGCAACCGAGCCCAGTCGCCGAACGGAAAGGTCGAGATATCGGGCGCACCGGGGCTGAAATCGGACGCCCAATTGGTCTCATAGGTGAAGCCAATCAGCGACTGCCAGCGCTGAGAGATGGGACCGGCGATACGAGAGGTATCCGCAGACACGTCCACCGGCGATGCCGCGTTGCGGCTCACTGCGGCGACCGAGACACCGCCGCGCGGCATCGATTCCAGATAGCCTTCGGCGTAGAGGATGTCCCAGGCACTCAACACCACCATGCGCGAGCAACCAAGCTCGCGCGCAATCTCCCGCGAACCGAGAAACTGGGTGCCCGCCGGCAGCGTCCCGTGCAGAATCCCGTCGCGCATCTGCGCCGCGATTTGCTGGGGCAATGCAACTGACGAAGCCCGGTCAAGACGGATGCCCGCCAGCGACATCCGCCTCCTCTGGCCAGTGGAATTCTGCATGCGAAACGGGGCCCGGACAAACGATCAAGATGAATGCGACCGAACACGTAGCAGCACGGAAGGCTGGACGTCCACATCGCCCGTACAACCCCGATGGCCGAGCTCGCCAGGCGCCCTGCACACGGGTTGAGATCGGAGCCAAGACGCTTCCAGCCGCTAAAATCTCGATCGCAAAGCGGACAAGCCAACCATTGCTGATTCCGAAGTCAGAAACTCTGGGTAGTCCAAGAGACGAGCTCTTTGGCAAGGCTTGAGAAAGCGGAGTCGAAAGCCCGAACGGTTCCTGGTGCATCCAGCTTTTCGATCCTCTGGCTCTGGCGAAATATCCGTGAAGCCATGACCTTTCCATCCTTATCCAGAATCTTTGTAGACAACTCAATTTCTGCCGCAGGTGTTTCATCAGGCCCAACGTCAAATCGTCTGACATCGATCAAAAGCTGATAATCGGGCTGAACGCCGTCCAGCGGCCGCGTGGGTGCATGTGTTACGTCGTAGTTTTCGAAACTCTCCAAGATCTTCGCCTGGATGAGCTTGGGGATGCTGTCTGCCCACTGCGCATCGGGGAAGGCCGCCGTGTCCTTGGGCTGCGAAAACAAGAATCGTTGCGTCTGCAAAAGGACGACAGCTGTTGGCTCGGGTATCGCGAACTGCCCCTTAAGTATTTTGGTTGGTGCCGGGAAATCAACAGCAGCGCGAAGATTATAGGTCACCTTAGATACCGGAGAAGCGCCGCCGCCCGTCATTCGCTCCAGACCGCTGACAATTCCGTCGAGCTTTCCAGTGTTGCGAGCGAGTCCTTCTGAGAACACTTGAAGATTGGCGATCGTGCTTTTGAGCGGCGCGGCATTGTCCGCCAGAACGCCGTCGACCCGCCCAAGGGCATCGCGTGCCGCTTGTGTCATACTGCGGCCAGCGCCGGGTTCGGCTACCAGCATCGTCACGGGAGCGGAATTCGTCAACAATTTACCTCCCTCCAATGCGATTACCGGCACCCCCGTCAGTCCCTGGAAGTCCAATCCCACCTTTGTGTCACGGCGAACGGGAGTGGTGTTCACAACCGAGATGCTTGCATTGACGCGACTGGGGCTATCGGCCGCCAAATCGAGACGCGTCACCTCCCCTACGCGAATGCCGTTAAAGAGCACCGCGGCGCCCACCAGCAGACCCGGCACAGAGCCGTCGAACTGAATCTGATAGGTAGTCCGCGGACCTGAATTTCCGGTGCTATGCAGCCAGAATATAAAGCCGAATACCGCAGCGATAGCTGCGAGAACGAATGCGCCGACGATGACGAAAGGAGCGCGCGTTTCCATATCAAATCGCCTTTGGTTGGAGCATGAGGGAGCGCTTGCCGTGGAAATAAGCCTTAACCCATGGATGCTCGGATCGAAGCAGCTCGCTCATCGGTCCGATCGTGACGATTTTTCCATCAGCCAGGGCGGCAACGCGATCACAAACGGTATTCAGACTGGCGAGATCGTGCGTGACCATGAAGACCGTGAGTCCCAGCGTCTTCTGCAACGTCTTGATCAGCGTATCGAAATCGCCAGCTGCGATAGGATCGAGGCCGGAAGTCGGTTCATCGAGAAAGACGATGGCCGGATCCAGCGCCAATGCGCGTGCAAGCGCGACTCGCTTTGTCATGCCGCCGGAAAGTTCCGACGGAAACTTGGCACCGTCTTCCGGCGCGAGACCCACCATTTCCAGCTTGGCACTCGCAATCTCGGTCATGAGCTCGTCCGAGAGCGTTGCATTCTCGCGAAGTGGAAACTCGACGTTCTGCAATGCCGTAAGTGACGAGAACAGTGCCCCCTGCTGAAACAACACTCCCCATTTTGCAGCGACATCCCTTGTCCGGCGCCCGGGCGTCAGACCGATATCGCTCCCCATGACCTCGATCTTTCCGCTATTCCGCTCAATCAAACCAATCACGGTCCGCATCAGCACCGATTTCCCGCCACCGGAGGCACCGACCAGCCCCAGGATTTCGCCGCGCCGAACATCGAGTGAAAGACGATCGATGACGATATGGCGACCGAAACCGACAACTAGGTCCTCAACATGAATGGCAAGATGTGTATCTGTCTCCTGCATCGCTACATTCCTATCGATGCGAAGAACACGGCGAATAGTCCGTCGAGAACGATGACGAGAAAGATCGATTTGACGACGGATGTCGTTGTTTGTTTGCCTAGGGATTCAGCGCTCCCTTTTACGCGGAGCCCCTCACTACATGCGACGATCCCGATCACCAGCGCCATGAATGGTGCCTTGATGATACCCACTTCGAAATGCGTCACCGAAATCGCCTCATGTAACCGGGCTATGAATGTTACCGGCGACATTCTCCCATAAAACCATGCGACGAGGCCTCCCCCGTAAAGCGCCGCGACCGCCCCCACGAAGGCTAGGATCGGCAACGCGACGATCAACGCGACGACGCGAGGCAGGATCAGCACATCGACCGGATCAAGACCCATCGTCGATAGAGCATCAATCTCCTCGCGCATCTTCATGGAGCCCAGTTCAGCGGTGTAGGCGCTCCCGGATCTTCCGGCGACCATGATTGCAACGATCAAAACCCCGAGTTCACGCAACACCAGGATCCCGACCATATCGACTACATATGCCTCCGCGCCGAACTTGCGGAAGTGGAAGATACCCTGCTGTGCGATGATGGCACCGATCAGAAATGTGATCAGGACCACGATCGGGAGCGCCTGCCAGCCAACCCGATAGATCTGGTACACCAGCGATGTCAGCCGAAACGATCTCGGGCGGCGAAGCACACCGACAGCGGCCAGGCAAATCGCGCCGAGCATTTGAAGGAAAGCCGACAGATCCAGAACTGCAGCCAGCGCCGCCCGACCCAGCATTTCCAATCTGTCGGCGATGGAGTTACGCTCTGTGGGATCCGGATTACGTCGTCGATTGACCTGTCTCAATTCCTCGATCAGATCGATATAGTCTTCTGCAGCTCCCACAATGTGCGCGCGTTGGCCGCCGCTGGCCAAATGTCGCGATAATCGCTCGATCAGCCAAGCGCCCAACATGTCGAGCTCCCGGACGCCGGACATGTTCACGGTTACCGACCGTGCCCGCGCGAGCTGCGGCGCTATGCTGGCAGATAGTTGCTCCAGAGTTGCCGCATTGACGACGGTCCAACTTCCTGTCGGGCGTAATTCGAGCTCATCGCCACTGGCGCTGGCTATCAGCAAAGGTGCACTCACGACGATCTCCTGCGCTTATGCCAAAATAGGCCAGTGGAGGCGCCATCGAGCATCGTCAGCAGGACGACACGCGGGTTGAAGTGGAGGCTACATGTTGGGTGACACGGATCGCCCTCAAATCATACAACGAAGTTCCTTCAGCCTGATCACCGGAACGAAACTCCGTTTATCGTCGGCCTGTAACTTATCTTCGGAACTTACGCCGCTCTGGCGGTTTGGATGAAGTGAACTAGATCATCACGCGCGTTCTGGTCTTTTTCCATTAGATCGTTTCTGACGTGACGGCTGTTTGACGTATGTCAAACGGCCGCTCGCCGTTTGCCGTACTGTTCTGCGACGATATTCTGCAACAGCAAGCATGTACCTGGCTTCTGCAGAGGATAACACAGCTGCAAGAGCAAGTTAGACGCGAAAGCAAATCGCAAACAAGGAAACAGGATGCATCATTATCATGCGGTCGTTTGGATCGACCATCGCGAAGCGAAGATATTCCATGTCGGCCTCACCGGGACAGATCAACTCGATCTTCATCCGACGTTCGAGACACGCCACATTCATCACAAGGCCAACGAAATCGGAAGCGGTCATGTCCACGAAGACAAGGGGCTGATGAAAGATGTGGCGGGCGCGGTGAGTGATGCCGGTGAGATTCTGATCATTGGTCCGGCGCAGGCGAAAACCGAACTGGCGACCTATCTGCGAGAGCATACGCATATCGGCAGCCGCATTGTCGGCGTCGAGGCCGTTGACCATCCCACCGATGGCCAAATCGTCGCTTACGCAAAGAAACACTTCAAGATCGGCACATTGCGCGGCGACGCGCCCGCAAGCCGCTGAAATTTACGGCAAAGCTATTGCGAATATTGGCGGCAAATATTTTGCCGCTGCGCGGCGACTGGATCAAGGTGCAGCATATGCCACGTTATGGAGAAGCTTTCCTCAGTACCGGCGAGGTGCAATTGATTGATCGCTATTGGCGCGCCGCAAATTACCTGTCGGTGGGTCAGATATATCTGCTCGACAACGCCCTGCTGCGCGAGCCGTTGCGCAAGGACCACATCAAGCCCCGGCTGCTCGGCCATTGGGGAACCACGCCTGGGCTAAACTTCATCTACGCGCACCTGAATCGCGTTATTCGAGCCCACGACCTCGACATGATCTATATCTGCGGCCCCGGCCATGGCGGCCCGGGGATGGTAGCAAATACATATCTGGAGGGTACCTATAGCGAGGTCTATCCGGACATTACCCAGGACGAAGACGGACTGCAGAAACTGTTTCGACAGTTCTCGTTTCCGGGCGGCATTCCCAGTCATGCGGCTCCGGAAACTCCCGGTTCCATCCATGAAGGCGGCGAACTCGGCTATGCGCTGATACACGCCTATGGCGCAGCCTTCGACAATCCCGACCTGATCGTCACCTGTGTCGTCGGAGACGGAGAAGCGGAGACAGGCCCCCTCGCCGCGTCATGGCACTCCAACAAGTTCTTGAGCCCGAAGCATGACGGCGCGGTACTGCCCATTCTTCATCTCAACGGTTACAAAATTGCCAGTCCCACCGTGATGGGACGGATGAGCGACGACGAAATACGCCATCTGTTTCATGGCTACGGTCATGAACCGATGTTCGTCGAGGGCAGCGATCCCGCCATGATGCACCCGTTGATGGCACACACGCTTGAGCGCGCGATCGACAGGATTCGTGCGATCCAGGCTTCCGCTCGTGACGGTCGCGCAACGGTGGATCGGCCGAAATGGCCCATGATCGTCATGCGCAGTCCAAAGGGCTGGACCGGCCCCAAGGAAGTCGACGGCTTGAAGGTCGAAGGTTTCTGGCGCGCTCACCAGGTACCGATTGTCAATCCGCGCGGCAATCCCGAACATCTCAGTCTGCTCGAAGAATGGATGCGCAGCTACCGGATCGACGATCTGTTCGACAAAGCCGGCCGGCTGCTACCTGAGTTGCAGGCTCTGGCGCCGCAGGGGCGCCGGCGCATGGGAGCGAATCCTCATGCCAACGGCGGTTTGCTGAAGCGCGAGCTGAAGCTGCCCGACTTCCGCGACTACGCCATCGATGTTCCCCATCCCGGCGGGACCGAAGGCGAAGCGACCCGCGTGATGGGGCAATTCCTGCGCGACGTCATCAAGCTGAACGCAGCTGCGCGCAACTTTCGCATCATGGGTCCAGACGAGACAGCATCCAACAGGCTCGACGCGGTATTCGACGTGACCGAGCGCGTCTGGATGGAAGGAATCGAGCCGTATGATGTCCACCTCGCCCAGGACGGCCGGGTGATGGAAGTGCTCAGCGAGCATCTTTGCCAGGGCTGGCTGGAAGGCTATCTGCTGACCGGCCGCCACGGACTGCTGTCCTGTTATGAGGCCTTCATCCACATCGTTGATTCAATGTTCAATCAGCACGCCAAATGGCTGAAAGTTTCCCGGGCGCTACCCTGGCGACACCCCGTTGCCTCTCTCAACTATCTTCTGACATCCCATGTCTGGCGCCAGGACCACAACGGCTTCAGTCATCAGGATCCGGGCTTTGTCGACCTGGTTGCCAACAAGAAGGCCGATATCGTCCGGATCTACTTCCCGCCCGACGCAAACACCCTGCTCTGGATCGCCGATCACGTGCTTCGGACGTATGACCGCATCAACGTCATCGTTGCCGGCAAGCAGCCGTCGCCGCAATGGCTCGGCATCGAGGAAGCTGCGACTCATTGCGATGCCGGAATCGGTATCTGGCCATGGGCTGGCACCGAAGACACAGGCAGCGAACCGGATGTCGTGATGGCCTGTTGTGGCGACGTGCCTACCCTGGAAACCATGGCCGCGGTGGACCTATTGCGGCAGGCCGTACCCGACTTGAAGATCCGTGTCGTCAACATCGTTGATTTGATGACGTTGCAACCCAAGACGCAGCACCCGCACGGACTGGATGACCGGGACTTTGATGGCATGTTCACCCGGGACAAGCCCGTGATCTTCGCCTTTCACGGTTATCCCAACCTGATCCACCGCCTGACCTATAGCCGCGCCAACCATGCCGGCATGCATGTGCACGGCTTCGAGGAAGAAGGGACGACGACCACACCGTTCGACATGGTGGTACTGAACCGGCTCGACCGCTTCCATCTCGCCATCGATGTCATCGAACGCGTTCCTCGCCTCGGCATCACAGCAGCGGCGATCAAGCAGCAGTTTCGCGACAAGCTGCTGGAGCACACAACTTATGTGCGCGCCCATGGCGAAGACATGCCGCAGATTCGCGATTGGAGCTGGCCAGACCGCTTCCCCAAGCACACCGCCGACTGAGGACAAGCGATGCCTGATGCCGTCCTTGTCGTGAATTCCGGCTCCTCAAGCATTAAGCTTGCGCTATTCGATATCGTATCAGATGGAGAGCCGAGATTGCTCTGCCGGGGGAGTCTGGACGAGCACGACGCCGAGCCGCGCCTGACGATCAGGGAGACCGACGGGGCCATTCTCTATGATCGGCATCGCAAGGTCGCGGACGGCCACGGAGAAGAACTGCTGCTTGATGCGTTGAATTGGGTCGATGGCTATCTTGCCAGTGACGATCTGGTTGCAGTTGGTCATCGCGTTGTCCATGGCGGATTGGCCTTCGCAGCGCCGGTTCGATTGACGGGATCGATAGTCAATGAGCTTGAAAAACTGACACCGATAGCGCCACTGCATCAGCCACGCTGTCTATCGCCGATACGTGCGATCATGACCGAAAGGCCGGAACTGCCCCAAATCGCCTGCTTCGACACGGCGTTCCACCACTCACTTCCCGCCTCCGCCACCCGCTTTGCCATTCCACGCCAGCTCCATGACGCCGGCATCCGCCGCTATGGATTTCACGGCCTATCATTCGAGTTCATTGCCGGACGATTCCTGGAACTCTCACCATCTTGCGCCGAGAAACGATGCGTTGTCGCGCATCTGGGTAGCGGCGCCAGCCTATGCGCCATGCGTGGAGGCGCCAGTATCGACACCACGATGGGCTTCACACCGCTCGACGGCCTGGTGATGGCTACCCGCTGCGGCGCCATTGATCCCGGCGTGCTCCTCTATCTGCAGCAAGAGCGCGGAATGTCGGCAACCGACCTCGAAAATCTGCTCTATCGAGAATCCGGGCTACTTGGAGTGTCGGGACTATCAGGCGACATGCGAGCACTGCTTGCCAGCAAAGACCCGCATGCCTCCGACGCCATCGATCTGTTCGTGACGTCCATCGCCAGAGAAACAGCGATGATGGTCAATAGCCTTGGTGGCATGGAGTGCCTGATCTTCACAGGGGGGATTGGAGAGCACGCACAGGAAATTCGACGGCGCGTTTGCGAGCGGATGAGCTGGCTTGGCTTAACCGTCGATGCAGACGCAAACGATGCAGGATCCGCGTGCATCAGCACTTGGGATAGCAGTGTTGAAATACGGATCATTCCGACGAACGAGGAATTGGTCATCGCGCGTTATTGCGTAAGGAACCTAGCTGATAGCATCTCCGATCCAGCCTAGGAGATCCACCGTCTGCTTCAAACTACCGAGAGACATTCGACGGGCTACCCATCTGCACCATATAACCAACGAGGCCCCCATGATAAATCTTGAAACATACGCACATGGCATCAGGGAAGCTCTGGACGAATGCCACGAGCACATGTCGCCTATGGAAGCTGGCGAACTGCAGATCGGCAAGCGCGCCAACGGTGCCGATTGGCAGGACATAACGGCCGAGACAATCGATCGGCACAAGAAGATGATCACCACTTACGAAGGTATTTTGAAGGTGCTCTCTGCCAAGCTGCAGGGCAGTTTTTAATGCAGGATCGAGCCACGAGCCACACATGAACGCAGTCGGTGGATCAGCTCGTCCTTACCCGGTCGAATGGGAGCGACATCTCGTTCTCAATTCTGACTGGAGAATTTTTACGCGGCCGATCACGGCGGCGGATGAACCTCTGGTTCTGACGCTTCTCTCCCGCGTTAATAAGGGCGATCTCAGGCTTCGATTCTTTGGTGCCATCAAAGAATTCTCCCACCCGTTTCTCGTAAGCTTGACGCAGATTGATTATGCCAAGGCCATGGCATTCATCGCGTTCGATGAGGCGAGCCAGGAGCCGCTTGGCGTCGTCAGGATGCATCGTAAAGATGACGGCGTTTCCGGTGAATATGCCATCCTCCTTCAATCGGACCTCAAAGGCAGAGGGCTCGGTTGGGCTTTGATGCAGTTGATTATTGAGTATTCCCGCTCCGAAGGGCTTAAACAGATCGTTGGCCAGATCATGCGCGAAAACACGATCATGCTTCAAATGTGTAGGGAGCTGGGTTTCGAAGTCATGGCCGACGCAGAAGATCATGGAATTTATGATGTCACTTTAGACCTCTGAATAAATGTGCCGCCTGGAATCCGGCATTCCGAAAGGCGACCTCGAACACTCAGTAAGGCCGGACTTCCGGATCAAAAGCGTTTTATGACGATGTCCGCTTTGCGCCAAACGCGGACACTATTCACCCTGAAGCGAAGGCTGCAAAGAGGTAGATGCCAACGACCCCGCTTGGCTCTAAGGCGCCAAATACTGCAACAATCTCGGATCGTCGCGAATCTCGCCGGCCGAACCTGTCAATGCAACCCGGCCGCGATCCAGCACGTAAGCGCGGCTCGCGACCCGAAGCGCCAGATCGAGATGCTGCTCGACGATGACGACGGCAATGTCCTTCGCCAGCAGGATCAGGCGCTCGGTAATTTCCTCGATGACACCGATCCAGACGCCCTCAGTGGGCTCATCCAGCAGCAAGATTTTGGGATCGGACAGCATGGCGCGCCCGATCGCCAGCATCTTGCGCTCACCGCCGGACAATGTGCCGGCAAACTGATCGAGCCGCTGGCCGAGCTTCGGGAAGATCTCTAGCACGCGGTTGACCGCCCCGCTGTCGCGATTGGTCAGCGCGCCGACGGCGAGATTGTCCCGCACCGAGAGTTTCGCAAACACCGAATGTTCCTGCGGGACATAGCCGACGCCGCGGCGGATGCGCTGCTCGGTCGGCAGTTTGCCGACATCGCGGCCATCGAGGCTCACCGCACCGCCGAGCACCGGCAACTCGCCGACAATAGCCTTCATCAGCGTGGTTTTTCCGGCGCCGTTGCGGCCGAGAATGGCGACGCCGCCGCGCCACGGCACGCTGACCGTAACGCCGAACAGCACCTGGCTGCGGCCGTAACCGGCATCCAGCGACTGGATATCGAGGAATTTATCGTCAGGCACGGCGGAGATAGACCTCCTGGACTTTGGGGCACGACTGCACATGCTGCACCGTGCCGGTCTGCAGGATCTGGCCCTGATCCAGCACGGTCAGGCGGTCGCAGATATCGCGGATGAAATCGAGATCGTGCTCGACGATGACGAGTGAACAGCGCGCCTTGATCGGCTGCAGCAATTCGCCGGTGACGCGCCGCTCTTCCAGACTCATACCGCCGGTCGGCTCGTCGAGCAGCAGGAGCTTGGGCTCGGGTGCCAGCGCCATGGCGATCTCAAGCCATTGCTGCTGCCCGTGCGACAGCGCGGAGGCCGGCTCGTGGGCGCGATCGACGAGGCGAAACTGTTCGAGCATCGCCATCACCTTGTCATGCAGCACGCCGCGGGTGCGCGACAGCGCCAGATTGAGCAGCGATGTCTGTGCCTGCAGCGCCAGCAAGATGTTGTCGTACAGCGTCAGAGCCGGAAGCACGCTGGTGATCTGGAATTTCAGACTCATGCCGGCGCGGGCGCGCTCGGCTGGCGAGGCCTGCGTGATATCGCGACCGCCGAAAGTGACGGTGCCTTGCGTCGGCGTCTCCGCACCGGCGATGCATTTCATCAGCGTGCTCTTGCCGGAGCCATTGGGTCCGATCAGGCCGTGAAATTCATTGGCAGCGATGGTGAGATCGGCGCCGTTCAGCGCCGTGAGCTTGCCGAATATTTTGATGAGGCCTTTTGCTTCCAGAAGCGCCATGACTATCGCTTCCCCGGACGGCCGAAGCTGCCGACCCGCTCCCGCTCTGACAACAACAGGCTGATCAGTCCTGCGGGCCGGAACAGGATGACCAGCAGCAGCAATACGCCAAGAATGATCGGCCAGATGTCCTGATAGCTGTTCGACAGCCAGAAGCTGACGGCCTCAATGACGACCGTGCCGATCACGGCGCCGATCAGCGTGCCGGAACCGCCGAACAACACATAGAGCACCACCTGGGTGGAAATCACGACACCCAGCATGTTGGGCCAGACGAAGCCTTCGTGAAACGCATAGAGACTGCCGGCGAGCCCAGCGATAGCCCCGCTCAGCGAAAAGATGATCGCCTTGAGGTGCTGCACCTTGTAGCCGAAGAAGGCGATGCGCTGTTCGTTCTCGCGCAGGCCGGCCAGCGCGAGGCCGAATTGCGAGCGCATCAGGAAACGACAGAGCAGATAGACCACGATCAGGAAGCCGATGGCCATGTAGTAATAGACAGGTCCCTCTGTGAGCTCATAGCTGCCGATTGTCATCGGCGGGATCGAGGGAATGCCGTTCTGGCCGCCGAGATAGTACCAGCCCCGCGCCAGACGATCGCAGGCATAGGAACCGGTCAGCGTGCCCAGCGCGACGAAGATGACGCTGGCGGGATGGCGACCAAGCAACAGAAAGCCGCCGAGCAGCAGCGCAAAGGCGAAGCCGATCAGAAGGCCGGCGGGCAGCACGAGCAGGATGGACGTAATGCCAAGATCGCGCGCCAGCAGCGCCACGCCATACCCGGCCGAGCCGAAAAACACAGCTTGGCCGAAACTCATGATTCCGGCATAGCCCCAGACCAGGTCGAATGACAGCGCGAACAGGCAGAGGATCAGCACGCGCGTGGCATAGACGGTGAGATAGTCCTGCAGCACTAGCGGCAGCAGCAGGCCAATGACCAGCACTGCGATCTCGATCATCGGCAGCACGCGCCATTGGCGAGATGCGCTGATGCCTCGCGTCAGAGATACGGTAGAGAGTGGCGTCGTCTCGGTCATCAGGTCGCCGGCATGAGAGAAAGAGAAGCGGGAGTGATATCGGCCACTCCCGCGAGGTTCGAACTATCGACTCAGCATTCCTTGGGATCGACGAGACCGGCGCTGCGCGCGACGACTTCATACTTTCCGCCCTTGGCCACAGCCGTATACATCTTCATCTTGCAGTGCCGCTGACCGGGGACCATCTCGGCTGGACCGCCCGGGCCTTCGGCGATCTTGGCATGGTCGAGTGCCTTGGCAACTGCATCTCGATCGACACTGCCGGCTTCCTTGACGGCCGCCTCCCACAGTTTCAGGCCGCGATAGGTGCCGGTCGCGGCACTGCCAGCCGCGAACAGGAAATTGCCCGGGAACTGTTTTTCGTAGGCCGCCTGGAGCTTGGCACTGAACGGATCTTCCGGCGTCAGCGCCTTGAAGTAATCGAGGCAGCTTGCGAGGCCCTCGATTTCGGCCGGCTGATTGATGCTGAGCGTGTTCTCGTCATAGTAGACGCAGGCGAGCCGTCCGCCATTCTTGAGGAAGCCTGCTTCGGAGAGCTGCTTGAAGAACGGTCCGACACCTGGCGGAATGACGGTGTTGAAGACGACATCGACCTTGTTCGAAATGATGCGGTTCACGGTCGACGAAAAATCGATCTGGTCGAGCGGGTAGTATTCCTCGAACACGACCTCGCCGCCATTGGCCTCGATCACCTTGCGCGCATAGACGTTCAACGTGTGCGGCCAGACGTAATTGGCACTGGGCAACGCAAACTTCTTGCCGCCATTCTTGATCAGCCAGGGGATGAATTCGTCACATTGCTGCGCCGGCGTCGGCCCGGTGCAGAACAGATAGGGCGTGCACTCCTTGCCCTCATAGAGCTGCGGATAGATATAGAGCGTCTTCCCGCGGGAGACGATGACGTCCTTGATGGCGTTGCGCATCGACGAGGTGATGCCGCCGATGACCAGATCGACCTTCTCGCGCTGGATCAGCTTACGCACATTGCCGACCGCGACGGATTCATTGGACGCAGTGTCCTCGATATACAGTTCCAGCGGCCGACCCAGCAGTCCGCCGGCATCGTTGATGTCCTTGATCACCATCCTGGCCACATTGGCGTCAGCATTGCCGGCATAGCCCATCGGCCCGGTCAGATCGGTACCGACACCGACCTTGATGGGTCCGGCAGCCGCGTTGGCCCAGCCTGCGGGGATGACCCAGCTGCCGACGCCGGTGGCGATGGCCGTACCGAACAGCGCCGCATTGCCGAGAAAGCGGCGACGGCTGAGAGTGTTGGCGTCTTGAGACATTGGACTAAACCCCTTTTCCTGCAACGAGGCCCTGCGGCCGGAATTTGATGAAGATGATGGCGAGCACGAATACGGCGACATCGGCGATAACGGGCGAGATGACCCAGGGCAGCGCCGCACTCAGCGTGCCGATCAGGCCTGCGCCGGCCACCGGTCCGGCAAAGGAGCCGATGCCGCCGACCATGACGGCGACGAAGCCCTGAATCAGAAAGCGAATGCCGAGATCGGCGAACAGCGTGAACACCGGCACGATCAGCGCGCCGGCCAGACCTGCGAGCGCGGCGCCGAACGCGAAGGTTGCGCCATAGATTGCGTTGGTCGAAATGCCGGAGGCTCGCGCCAGCGCCGGGTTCTCCAGCGAAGCGCGGATGCGCAGGCCGAACGCGGTGCGCGCCAGAAGCAGATAGCTCCCTGCCATCACCAGCGCAGTGATCACGATGATCACCAGACGCCAGGTTGAGAAATGCATGCCGCCGATGGCCACCGAGCCGCCGACCGGCTCCGGCACCGAGAGATACAGTCCGCCGATCAGGCCGCGCACGATCTCGCGAATGATCAGTCCGAGCGCATAGGTACCGAGCATGGCGACGATCGGCGCAGCATAGAAGCGCCGGACGATCAGCCGCTCGAGCACGAAGCCCAGTGCGCCGACAACAAATGGTGCCGCGACCATACCGAGCCACACCGGCAAACCCGCTGTGTGAACAATGTAGGTGACATAGGCCCCGAGCAGAACGAACTCGCCCTGCGCGAAATTGAAGATGCCCATCATGCTGGCGATGATCCCCAGCCCCAGCACGACCAGCACGACGATCGCCCCGAAACTGGCGATCTCGAAGATCGCCATGATCAGATTATCCATGCGCGATCACCGACCCTCGTCTCCGCATGGATGCCTCACATCGTCTTCCAATCGGCGGACTGCTCGAAAGCGTGCGCGGCGCGATAGATGGTCATCTCATCGAAATGCTTGCCGACCAGCATCAGCCCGACCGGCAGACCATCGACCATGCCGCAGGGGATCGACATCGCCGGATGATGCGAGATGTCGAAGGGCGAGGTGTTGGAGATCATCTCGAAGGCGCGGCCGACGACTTCTTCACGCGGCGCGCCGGGCGCCGGCAGCGGTGTCGCCTTCATCGGTGTGGTCGGCATCAGCAACAGATCATAGCTCGCCAGTGCCTTGTCATAGGCAGCTGTGACACGACGCGAGATGTTCAGTGCTTTG
The DNA here is from genome assembly GCF_013359755.1 of Tardiphaga robiniae. Taxonomy (GTDB): domain Bacteria; phylum Pseudomonadota; class Alphaproteobacteria; order Rhizobiales; family Xanthobacteraceae; genus Tardiphaga; species Tardiphaga robiniae. The sequence continues at coordinate 168,376 of NZ_JABMCJ010000072.1, forward strand.
CCGTAAAAACGAGGGCCGAAATTGTTATTGATATAGGTGCCGAACAGCAGCAGCAGTTTGGTGGTTTCGGACAGCGAGTCCGCCTGCCCGCGCCAGCCGCGATGGGCATCCATCAGCGAGGTCGAATAGAGATCCGACCGACTGAGGCCATAGCCGTCCCCCACCATCATGGTCTGGGTCATGCCTTCGGTGCCGATCGGCGTCCAGACCGCCGCCGCGGTGAGATGCATCGGGATCGAGATCGTCTCCACTGTCGCGCCCAGATCGGCGAAGCGCTTGGCCGCTTCGCGAACGCTGCGGTTGACCGCATCCTCGGCGCCGAGCTGCTCGAAACCTTCCTTGACGATGGCGATCTTCATGCCCTTGACACCGGCGCCGAGCGCCTTGGTGTATTCCGGCACTTCCGGCGACTTGATCCGCGGATCATAACCGTCATCGCCGGCAAGCACTTCCAGCAACAGCGCATTGTCGGCGACATTGGATGTCATCGGGCCGGTGTGATCGACGAAAATCTCGATCGGCATGATGCCCGTATAAGGCACCAGACCCCAGGTCGGCTTCATGCCATAGGTGCCGGAGAAGGACGACGGCATGCGGATGGAGCCGCCCTGATCGCCGCCGATTGCCATGTCGACTTCGCCAAGCGCCACGACAACGGCGCTGCCGGACGAAGACCCGCCGGCGGAATAGCCCATCTTGTGCGGGTTATGCACGTTACCCGTCGAATTGGTGTGGCTGCCGCCGGACATGCAGAAGGATTCGCAATGCACCTTGCCCATGATCTCGGCGCCGGCATCCAGCATGCGCGTGACGATGGTAGCGTCGAAATCCGGCACATAGCCTTCCAGCGTGGAGGAGCCGTTCATCATCGGCACACCGGCCAGCATGATGTTGTCCTTCAGCGCGACGGTCTTGCCCTTGAGCTTGCCGCTGGGCGCACCCTTCACCACCGACTTGCGATACCAGGCGTTGCGCGTGTTCTCTTCCGGCGCGGGCCGATAGCCAGGTGTACGCGGATATTTCACTTCGGGTACTTCGTCGGGCATCGCCGCCACGACGTTGTAGGCATCGACGGATCCCTGCATCAGCGCGCGGAACGAGGTGACGTCCTCATCGGACAGCGCGAGGCCGCACTGATCGGCGACGGCGAGGAGTTGATCGGGAGTGGGAAGTGAAACGGCCACGATGATTTCTCCTAATATCCACGATGCAACCGGCGCGGTATTTCTTCGGGGATGCCCACACCGAAAAGGCGACGACGGTGTCGCCTTTCACGCATCATTAGAAAGAGAAATATTTTCCTTTTCAAGTATTATTTTTCGGGATCGTCCTGATCGGGTCTGCGACTGACCTAGAATGTCCGGATGAGCCTGAAATCCAGACCGTCTGCTTCGGCAAGATAGATCGGCATTTTCGCCCGCCCGCCGCGCATGCTGACCTCACCGCGGGCGCCGTGATAGGCCACGCTGGACGCCGCGTTCAGCATCGGCCGGACGTCGAATGAGCCCGCCTTGGTCGCCACGGATTCGAGAAACCTAAGCCCCTCGTAATTCGACTGCGCGACCGATCCCGGCACAGGCGCACAGCGTCCGAACGATGCTTCATATTGCGCACGGAATGCATCATTCGCCGCCGACGCACGGTCGACGAAATAGCCCGATGCACAATAGAGCCCCTCGGAGCTATCCGCGCCCATGCCGAGCAGCAGCGTTTCATCCATGGCCCCCGCCAGTCGGAGAACCTTCGACGAGAGACCATGTTCGGCGAAGGCGCGGTTGAACACGATGCTGTCGGTGCCGATCAGCGAGATGACCACGACATCCGGCTTGGCGGCCCGGATACGGGCGATCTGGGCATCGTGATTCTGCTCGCCAAGCGCAACGAATTCCTCACCCACCACGCGCCCTCCGGCACCGGCGATGTATGTCTTGGTGGCCTTGTGGGCCAGCCACGGCCAGACGTAATCGCTGCCGATCAGATACCAGCGCTTCGCCTTCTTTTCATTCGCCAGCCATTCGATGGCCGGGCGCGACTGATCGCGCGGCGTCTCGCCGATCGCCATCACGCCGGGCGTGCGTTCTCCGCCTTCATAGACAGGCGTATAGATATAGGGCACGCGCCCGGCGATCACCTTGCGCAACGCGACGCGGACCGCGCTGATATGCGAGCCCATGATGACATCGACATCGCCAGCCGCGATCATGTCGGCTGCCGTGCGGACAACGCCATCGATATCGCCGCCGGCGTCATGAAACACCGGCTCGATCTCGCGCCCGAGAATGCCGCCGCGCCGATTGATCTCCGATGCCGCGAGCATCATGCTATTGGTGCCCGCCAGGCCCCAGATCCCGGCCGGGCCGGACAGGCCGATAAAATTGACGACGCGCAGCTTTTCGCGATTGCGACGCCGCGGAAACAGATCGGGACGTGCAATCGCGTCACGACCTTCCCCGCTGTCCTGAAAGCCCTTCAGCAACCATGGCGCCGGCATCGGCAGCGCGCCGGTTGTTGCAATCTGCAGTGACGAGAGCATGTCGCTCTCCTTTCGACGTTGTCAGCGGCGGTGCGGCGTCAATTTATCGGCAGTAAAATCGTGCGAAAGAAAATATCGTAGAGGAAAATATTGAATATTCAACGATTCCCGTGCATATGGATCAGGCAAAGTCGCTTAATATTCATCACCCCTTCCAGCAAAGTCTCCCAGCCGTGGCCAAATCGCCGAGCACGCCCATCACCGAACACCTCGCTTATCTGCTGGCGCAGGCGAACCGGGAGATTAATCGCCAGCTCGATGCTCGCTTCAAGAAGGAAGGCGTGCCGGTCGAACAGTGGCGCATTCTGAAAGTGCTGTCTGACGGTAAGGGCCACTCCATGGGCGACCTCGCCGATGCGGTTCTGCTGAATCATCCGACCCTGACCAAGATGGTCGATAGGATGGTGTCTGATGCACTGGTCTACCGGGTGCAGGACCCCGACGACCGCCGCAAGGTGGTGATGTTCATATCCGACCGCGGCAAGACACTAACCCAGCGGCTGAACTCGCTGGCGCTGAGCCAGGAAGCCCATATCGCCGAGAACTACGGCAACAAGGCAACGGCCGACCTGAAGCGCCTGCTGGAAAGCCTGATCGAAAAGGCGAACTAGGTTTTCCATCTCTTCGCACCGACCATTATCTGGGCCGTCGACAAACTAGGTCGATTTCGATCAGAGCGTCATAAGCGAGGCCCGTGACGCCGACACAGGTCCGCGCCGGCAAACGATCCGGCGGAAAATAGCTGCGATAGGTCTCGTTCATCGCCACGTAGTCGCGCTTGAATTCGGTGAGATAGATCCGCGTCATGGTGATGTGCTCGAAGCCGAGATCGAGCCCCGCGAGCACCACGCGCAGATTTTCCATCACCGCTTCGGTCTGTGCCACGATGCCATCGGGCAGCACGCCCGGCATTGCCGGCGTGTCCGGCATCTGCCCGGTGACGAACACGAAGCCGTCGGCCTCCACAGCATGGCTGAACGGCGCGACCGGCTTCGGCCCGCCGGAGATCATGTGAAATTGCAACAGCGCGTCTCCTGGACCTTATGATTTTGACGTGTGATCGAACACCCGCTTGCTCAGAATGGCATGAACGCCCCAATTGCCGTCGACAACCTGCGTCACGCCGAAGTCGACGGCGACCGACATCAACGCGATCGCCTCATCCTCGGTGAGACCTTTGATGTTCATCAGGAAGCGCCGCATCTTGCGAAAGGCGTCCTTCATCGCGAGATCGAGCGACGAGGTCGCATAGACCTCGCTCTGCCCCTTGGCGCCGAATTCAGCGAGATAGTTCGGATGGCTGAAGCCCATCAGCACCCAGTCACTCTCGGTCTCGATCAGCGGATAAGTGAGATCGGCGAACGCCTGGCCGGCGAGATTGCCCTTCTTGTGCAAGACCACCTGGAAGGTTCCGGTCATCGAACATTCGATCGCCGTGCCACCGAGTTCACCGTCGCCCTGCGCGGCATGGGGATCGCCGACGGACAGCAATGCGCCGGGCACCGATACCGGCAGATAGACCGTCGATCCCTTGCCGAGCCGCCAATTGTCGAGATTACCGCCAAAATAGGCTGGCGGCACTGAATCGACGAGATCGGCCTCTCGCGGCGCGACGGCAATGACACCGAAATGTGGACGCAGAGGAATGCGAATGCCGTCGAGCACGTCATGCCGACGCCGCACAGAGGCCGGCGTAATCGGAATGCCCGGATAATCGTAGGTATTGTGCACGGTGCCGAACGGATCGGTCTGCGGCTCCCAGCGATACGAGTAGAGCGCGCGCGCATATGGCACGTCGTCGTGATCGAGAATTTCGTAGATCGTCACCGCCTCACGCGTATTCTGCTCGGCGAGAAATTCCTTGTAGTGATAGCCCCACCACGCCGCGACGCTACTGCCGAAAACCTGACCGTCGAAATCCGGATTGCGACTGGCGCGCGGCACGATGTCGAGGATGCGAATTTCCAGCACATCGCCGGGCTGCGCGTCCCTGATCGCCACCGGCCCGGTGCAAATGTGGACGCCAAAGCCCTCACCGGCCCCACGGCCATAGATCGAGGCGTCCATCGGACCGGCCCCGCGGCGATCGACATTCTTCTGATCGCGCGTCCAGCAGAACACGCTCTCAGCGCCGATATCGCCCTTGATCATCCGCTCGGGATCGTCGGATGCGTGCTGCGTCAGTGTTTCGATGGTGATCGTGTCGCCGGAATTGATCTCGATCTGCGGCGGCAACGAGCGGCTGAAATACCCCCAGTGCACGCGAGATGCATCGGCGGCAAGATGATGGTGCCGGAGATTCTTCGAAGCATCCGCGATGCCGTGCGTGATCGTCTCGGCCGGCTCCGGCTGCGCAATCTTCCCCGTGGTCGACGGCGCGTGCTGGCTGCGCAACTGCGCCAGCGCTTCCTGCGGCCATCCGCGTTGTCCCGCCGCCGTCGCCGATGCCGTCAGGCGCTCGGCTTCATTCTGGCGGAATTCGCGCGGCGACAGGCCGAAGCGGTGACGGAACGTGCGGCTGAAATGCGCGGAGTCATTGAAGCCGGCACTAAAGGCAATCTCGGAAATCGAGTGATTTGCCTCGGACGGATTCGACAGATCGGCCCAGGTGCGCTGCAGCCGGCGTTCGCGCAGGTAATGCGTAAAGCTGCTGCCGGTGCCTTCGAATAGTTTCTGCAGATAACGTTCGGAGATGCCCTCGGCCTGCGCCACCTTGGCCGGCGTCAGATCCGCATCGTCGAGGCGTCGCTCGATGGTTTGGCACAGCCGATGCAAGGTCGCCGCCTTGGTCGCCGTGCCGCTGTTGAGATCGGCCGTCGGCTCGGCCAGTTGACGTGTAAAGGTCGGCAACAGATCGGCAAGACTTTGTGCGATCGCCAACCATTCGGCATCGGACAATGTTTCGAGGTTGCGGGCCGCCTGTTCCATCATACGCGCGAACACGTCGCCGAAGCCGCCGGGGCCTATGATCTGGACATCGGGGATGGCGGGGGCACTAGCGCGGCGGCTGTGCAGCGGATCGGACGTCACCGAGAGCACCACCGCGCGCATGTCGCGCTGGAATGCGACGCTCCAGTCCCCTTTGCGGGGCAGCAACAGCAGATGCCCGACGGCGACGATCTGATGTCCGGCGGTGGTCTTCAGTGCAACACCGTCCTCGAGCGGCAGCAATACGAGGGGATGATCGCTGGCCAGATCCGACAATGGCGAGATCGCCTGTGCGCCGGCAGACAATTTGGCCAGTGCAATACCTTCGAAGGTGCGACGAACTGCGGTGGCGTGACCGTGATGCGTGGTCGTCGCAGCCGTCGGCTGCAGGCCAATCGAACTCAGGACGTCGCGCCATGCTTCGGGGCGGTCGTCTTCAGAGTAGGATTCACTGGTGAACGGACGGAGGCTCATGCATCGACCTTCATAGCCGAAGCGAAGCAACCTCCGTGCCATCCCGAAGGACGCAGCGCCTTGCCCTGCAACTTCCCCGATCACCGCGCCATCATCCTCATAGCCGAATTCAGTGCAATTTCATCCGCTTAGTCGCAGCGGAAGACGTTCTTGCGGATTGTGCCATGGACGCCCCAATTGGCATCGACCACCTGCGTCACCCCGAAATCCGCACCGACCGACATCAGCGAGATCGCCTCGTCTTCACTCATCTTGTGCACCGTCATCAGGAAACGCCTGAGCTTGCGGAACGCATCGCGCATGGCCCGATCGAGGCTGGAATGATTGGCGACGTCGAGCTGCGCCTTGGCGCCGAGTTCGGCGAGATAGTTCGGGAAGGTGAAGCCGTAGACCGACCAGGCATCGGCGGTTTCCAGCATCGGATGCGTCAGGCCTTCGAGCGCTGTGCCGCCGAGGTCACGATGCTTGTGCAGAATAAATTCGAAGTCGCCGGTCAGCGAGGTCTCGATCGCCGTGCCGCCGAGCTCGCTGTCGCCCTGCGCGGCATGGGGATCGCCGACCGAGAAGAACGCGCCGGGCACCGCCACGGGATAGAACATCTTGGCGCCCTTGCCGACGCGCCAGTCATCGATATTGCCGCCGGTGTAACTCGGCGGGATCGACGACACGAAATCCTCCTCGGATGGCGCGAGGCCCATGGTTCCGAAATGCAGCCGTGCCGGCACCCTGACATTGGGCAGGATGTTTTCGCGTTTCCTGATGGTCGCGTGATCGACGCGTACGCCGGGATAATCGATGGTCGGATGCAGGATGCCATCGGGATCAATCTGCGGCGTCCAGACATAATTATAGACCGCCCTGGCGAAGGGTTCGCCCGACGTATCGAGCTCAAAGATCGTCACGACCTCGCGCGGCTTCGGTTCCTCGATCAGGTCGTGATAGTGGAAGCCCCAATTCGCGGCGACGTTGGAGCCGAAGCACTTGCCGGCATGACAGGCCTTGCAGGCCGGCCGCGGGCGCACGTCGAGAATACGTACTTCCAGCACATCGCCCGGCTCCGCGCCTTCGATCGCCACCGGCCCGGTGAGCAGATGCACGCCGACGCCTTCGCCTGAGCCGCGAATGAACGGACCTTCCGTCGGGCCGGAGCCGCGGCGGACGATGGCCTTGTGCTCGCGGGTCCATTTGAACACGCTCTCGGCGCCGGGATCGCCTTCGATCATGCGCTCGTAATCGTCATTGGCATGATGCGTCAGCGTTTCGATGGTAGCGCGGTCGCCCGACTTCAGCGTTAGCGCGGGCGTGACCACCTTGCTGAAATAGCCCCAGTGAACGGTCTTCGGCGACACCGGAAGAAGATGATGCTTCATGCTGAGGCCCTCATAGACATTGAACGAACTTGCGACGCGTAGCGATCACGAGACTTCCGCCTCCATCGCATTGAGGAAACGCTGCGCGACGGGATTGCGCGGATTGGTCAGGACTTCACTCGCTGGGCCTTCCTCGATGATCGCTCCTCCGGCGAGCAGCACCACACGGTCGGCCACTTCGCTGGCAAAGCGCAGCTGATGCGTCGAGATGATCATGGTCAGGCCGTCCTCAACGGCGAGGCGGCGGATCACTTCGAGCACTTCATTGACCAGTTCGGGATCGAGCGCCGAGGTCGGCTCGTCCAGCAACAGCACGCTCGGATTGGGCGCGATGGCCCGGGCAATGGCGACGCGCTGTTGTTGGCCGCCGGACAGATGCCGTGGCAGCGCATCCGCGCGATGGCTGAGCCCGACGCGCGCCAGGAGTTCATCGGCCCGACGATCGGCATCGGCGCGCGCGACGCCGTGCACCCAGCGCAGCGGGCCGGCAATGTTCTCCTTGGCCGTGAGGTGGCCGAACAGGTTGAACTGCTGGAACACCATGCCGACGCCGACCTCGGCGCGAGCATTCGCGAGCAGCCGCGGCGACAGCGGCTTGCCATGCGCGTTGAAGCCGAGCTGGCGGCCGGCGACCTTGATGGCGCCGCCGTTCCACAGTTCGAGATTGTTGATACAGCGGAGCAGCGTGCTCTTGCCGGAGCCACTTGGTCCGAGCAGCGCGATCACTTCACCGATCCTGACCGTGATGTCGACGCCATCGAGCACCACGTTCCTGTCGTAGCTCTTGCGGAGATCGGAGACCTCGACAGCGACATTGTTGCGCGCCAGCATCTCGGCGCGTTTGATGGGATCGCCGCGTTCCGGCCGCATCCGCGGCGGCGGTAATTCCGCAATGCCACCGTCGGGCAGGATTTCCGACGGCATGTCGACCTGCGGCGCCAGCGGATCGTCGCTGCCAGGCGCGCGATACCATGGCATGACGCGCATGAATTGGTTCTGCCCGGTCGTGCGATCGAGGTCGAACTTCCATTCCAGAAGCAGCTGGATGCCCGCGATCGCCGCTGTGAGCAGCAGGTAGATCAGACCCGACGCGAAGAAGATCGAAAAGAAATCGAAGGTCGAGGACGCCAGTTGCGTCGAGCGCAGCGTCAGCTCCTGCACGGCGATGACGGAGGCCAGCGACGAATTCTTCAGCGCGCTGACCGCTTCGTTGCCGAAAGCGGGGATCATCGACCGGATCGCCTGCGGCGCGATGATCCGGCGCATCAGGACGCCCGGGGTCATGCCGAGCGCCTGGCCGGCCACCACCTGACCGCGGTCGACGCCGAGCACGCCGGAGCGCAGCATCTCGGCGATGAACGGCGCTTCGTTGCAGGCCAGCGCCAGGCCGGCGGCGAGAATGGCGGGAAGCTTGATGCCAATCTGCGGCAGGGCATTATAGGCAAACACCATCTGCAGGATCAGCGGGGTGCCGCGAAAGATCACGGCATAGACCCGGGCGAAGGATGCCAGCGGCTTGAACCTGCTGAGTTGCATCCATGCCAGGATCACACCGAGGATCAGCCCACCGCACAGACCGAGGGCGGTGACCTGCAAGGTCGCCTGGATACCCTCGATCATATACGGCATGCTGAGATAGTGGAGGAACAGCTCCATGGAGGCAGAAAGCCCTTACGTGAGAGTGATCCTTGCTTGCGGGCTGGCGTTACTTCACCGTCAGCAGGCCGGGCTCCATCAGGTTTTCCGGATCGAGTTTCCACTTCTTCAGCAGTGCGAGCTGATCACCGGACTTGTAGATCTCGGTGAGTGCGGCCTTCACCGCATCGCGGAACTTGGGCTTGTCCTTCGGCACGGCGATGCCGACCTGATAGGGGATCGTCACCGCGACCGCCTTCTCGAGCTTGTCCGGATAGGCCTTCACCGCGTTGTCGACGGTGTTGACGTCATTGATATAGGTATCAGCGCGGCCGGCAAGGATCGCCTGGATGCAGTTGGCATTGTTGTCATAGAGCTGGATGGTCGGCTCGGCCTTGCCTTCCTTCTTGCATTCCGGCCCCAGCGCCTGGATCAGCGGCACTTCGACATAGCCCGTGTTTTCCGCCGCAGCCGTGCCGCACAGCGAGGTGTTGATACCGGTGATCTTCTTAGGGTTACCCTTGGCGACGAGCACGCCGTCGAACACCTTGGAATAGGTGATGAAGTCGGCGGCCTTGGCGCGCTCCTCGGTGGCATAGATGTCGGAAATCACGATGTCGGCCTGACCCGATGCCAGCGTGGTCAGCAAGGCCGCGAAGGTCACAGCCTTGTAGGTCAGCTTGAAGCCAAGGCATTCGCCGATCTGCTCGCCGAGATCGATATCGAAACCGATATATTTGTTGGGATCCTTGGGATCGATCGATTCATAGCCCGGTGTATGCGGATTAATGGCGTTGACGAGTGTCTTGCCTTTCCAGTCCGGAAATTTTGCCTGCAATTCCGCGCAAGCCGCCGGCACGGCCGCCTGCGCGGACATCGGAACAAAGGTGCCGACCGCCAATAGCGCGCCCACTGCCGCCGCACGCCATCCGATCATCGCGCCCGTTTCAGGCCAAAGCCTACGGATGTCAGTAAAATGCAACTTGACCATTCGATCGCTCCTTCGACGTTGTCATGGCCTGAACCATGTTCCTAACCTCGAAGAAGCCTACGGGCGCATGTCCGCAGAAAGCTTGTCCCGGGACGTACAATAATTTGGATCGTCCGCTCCCATGATTTGGGCAGAGCTGCCACATTAATGGGCGATGGCGGGGATCTTACCAGGCGGATCTTATCTGCCGCATGTCGGCTGCGCGCCAGAGAGGGCGTCGAGCCCTCGGCTCAGCCGTGCAGTCAACGCTGTGAGTATTGTCGCGACAAAGCAGCGGGCCGATCGCAGCGACGCCGAAGCGCGATTATTCGGGTGACCCACCAAGTCGAAGCCCCTTGCCGGAGCAAATCTACTAATAGCAACGCCGGTAGCGACATGTCGCCACCGGCGGATACTCATATGCTGTGTTGACTCAGGCCGCTTTGGCCGTTGCCACGTGATTGGCGAGGACATCCATCAGCGCAGGCGAAAGGCAATCATAAGGCTCGAGTCCCAGTTCCTTGAGGCGCGACCGTATTGCGGTCATGTCGCTCGGCTTCACGCCGGATTCAATCACCGACGAGACGAAGGCGGCGAAGCCCGGTGCGGCCGAGCCGGATTCTTCGAATAATTCAGGATGAATGAAGTCGAGGCCATAGAACGCATGTCCCTTGTTCTCGATGCGGCCGAACATGTGGGTGCCGCATCCGGTGCAGGCATGACGCTGGATGGTTGCGGCCTGATCGACGATGCGCAGCTTGTCGCCGTTTTGCAGTACGGTGACGTTTTCGCGCGGAACCACTGCGACGACAGAGAACGTCGCGCCGCTCGGCTTCCAGCACTTGGTGCAGCCGCAGGCGTGGTTATGAGCGACGTCGCCTTTGACACCAACCTTGACCGGCTTGTCGCTGCATTTGCAGACCAGCGTTCCGCCCGCAAAATGGCCTGAACCTTGTTTGACACCGCCGTCAACGGACGGGTGGATATGAACAGTCATCAGTCTATCCTCCTGGTATGATGCGTCACTTGTGTGAAGCATTGTTGTATTGGCACTCTGGTGTTGCAGCCTGCATTCAGAACACGACCACCGATCGGATCGATTTTCCTTCGTGCATCAGATCGAATCCCCTGTTGATCTCTTCCAGCTTGAGGACATGCGTAATCATCGGATCGATCTCGATCTTTCCGTTCATGTACCAGTCGACGATCTTGGGCACGTCGGTACGACCCCGCGCGCCGCCGAAGGCTGTGCCTTTCCAGACGCGACCTGTGACGAGCTGAAATGGCCGGGTCGCGATCTCTTTTCCTGATTCCGCGACGCCAATGACAACGGAAACACCCCAGCCGCGGTGGCAGGCTTCAAGCGCCTGGCGCATGACCGTGGTATTGCCGGTGCAGTCGAAGGTGTAATCGGCGCCGCCATCGGTCAGCCCCACCAGATGCTGAACAATGTCGCCATCGACCTTCTTCGGATTGACGAAATGGGTCATGCCGAAGCGGCGGCCCCATTCTTCCTTGTCGTCATTGATGTCGACGCCGACGATCTTGTCGGCCCCTACCATCCGTGCGCCCTGAATGACGTTGAGGCCGATGCCGCCAAGGCCGAATACGACGACATTGGAGCCCGGCGTGACCTTCGCCGTATTGACCACGGCACCGACACCCGTGGTGACGCCGCAGCCGATATAGCAGCTCTTGTCGAACGGCGCGTCGTCGCGGATCTTCGCCACCGCGATCTCCGGCAGCACCGTGAAGTTCGAAAAGGTCGAGCAGCCCATGTAGTGGTAGATCGGCTTGCCCTGATAGCTGAAGCGCGAGGTCCCGTCCGGCATCACGCCCTTGCCCTGGGTGGCGCGGATCGCGGTGCAGAGATTGGTCTTCTGGCTCAGGCAGCTTTTGCATTGCCGGCATTCCGGCGTGTAGAGCGGGATGACGTGATCCCCGGGCTTGACCGAGGTGACTCCGGGACCGACCTCACGCACGATACCCGCGCCCTCATGGCCGAGGATGGAAGGAAAGATGCCTTCGCTGTCGAAACCATCGAGCGTATAGGCATCGGTGTGGCAAATGCCGGTCGCCTTGATCTCGACCAGAACTTCGCCTGCCTTCGGCCCTTCGAGATCGACATCGACGATCTCAAGCGGCTTCTTTGCTTCGAAGGCGACTGCGGCGCGGGTCTTCATTCTCAACTCCCTCGGTCGTTTGATCTTGCGTCATCCGGTCCTGTGTGGTCCGAGCTCGCGTCATCCGGGATTGCAGGTCAGCGGCTTGCGATCCGCATCAGTGCGGTTTCCCCATGCAGGCGCTCTCGGCCTCCGTATAGGCTGCGGGTTTTTCCTCACGCTTGCCCGGGCGGACGCGGCCGACTGCATCATTGGCGCGCGCACGCAGATAGACGTAGAGATCGTCCATATAGCAGGCGACATTGGTATTATCGCCAAAGGCCGGCATGACGCTTTCCTGCGACGTGCTGACATTCTTGCGGCCGCTGGCGACAACGCCGAGGAAATCGCCATAGCTCATCGTTTTCAGCGAGTCCTTCAGCGCCGGCGCGTAGGTCGATCCCATCCCATCGGGGCCATGACAAACGTGGCATTCCGAGTGATAGCGCCGGTAACCCGAATATGTGTACCAGTCGATGGTGCCATCGGCGGCAACGTTGAAGGTCGGATTGCCCTCCTTGTCCAGATACTTGCCGTCCTCGGATTTGACGGCTTTCGGATCGCCGGCATTCTCGGCGAAGCTCGTATTCCCGGAGGCCACGACAACAATCGTGGCAATGACAGACCAGATGTGACGCAATAGCTTGTCCTCGACATGCGATTTCAGAAAAGACCGGCGCATGGACGAAGCCATGCGCCGGTGACTGATGCGTCAGTTCACTGTGGGAGTGCAAAGACCGTCAGCGCGCCGCCGAGTGCGGTATAGTTGGTCAGGGCTGCGTAACCACCGACGGCACCGAGACCGGCAGTCGGATCCGTCAGACCCGCTGCGAGACCGATGCCGGCCCAGCCGCCGACGCCTGACAGGACGGCGATATACTGCCGGCCATTGTTTTCGTAGGTGGTGACGTTGCCGATGATGCCGGACGGAGTCTTGAACTTGTAGAGTTCCTTACCCGTCTTGGCATCGACCGCCTTCAGGTAGCCTTCCAGCGTCCCGTAGAACACCACGCCACCGGCAGTGGCGAGCGCCCCCGACCAGACCGAGAACTGTTCCTTGTTGGACCAGACGATCTTGCCGGTCTTGTTGTCCCAGGCAATGAAGTTGCCCATATGGGTTTCGCCCGGAGGTGGATACATCGACAGCGTCGCACCCACATAAGGCTGGCCGGCGGTGTAGTTCACCTTGAACGGCTCATAGTCCATGCAGACATGGTTGGTCGGCACATAGAACAGCTGGGTATCCGGCGAATAGGCTCCGGGTTGCTGATCCTTGGTGCCGAGTGCCGCCGGGCAGACGCCCTTGGTGTTGACGTCTTCACCTTGCTTCTCGGTGGAGTACTGATCGACCACTTTCGGACGGCCATAGGTCGGCGACGACTTGTTCATGTCGACACCGGTGGTCCAGTTCACCTTCGGATCGTATTTTTCGGCAACCAGCAATTCACCGGTGACACGGTCCATGGTGTAAGCGAGGCCGTTACGATCGAAATGCGTCAGCAGCTTGCGGTTTTGGCCGTTCATCTGCTGATCGCTGAGGATCATTTCGTTGACGCCGTCATAGTCCCATTCGTCATGCGGAGTCATCTGATAGACCCACTTGGCCATGCCTGTGTCGGCATCGCGCGCGAAGATGGTCATTGACCACTTGTTGTCGCCCGGCCGTTGCTTCGGATTCCAGGTCGAGGGATTGCCCGAGCCGTAATAGACGAGGTTCAGCTCCGGATCGTAGGAGGTCCAGCCCCAGGTGCAGCCGCCGCCGATCTTCCACTGATCGCCTTGCCACGTCTTGATGCTGGAGTCCTTGCCGACGGGCTTGCCGAGTGCGGTGGTCTTCTCCGGATCCACCATGATCTGGTCGTCCGGTCCTTCCGAGAAGGCGCGCCAAGCGAGCTTGCCGGTCTTCAGGTCATAGGCAGTCATGTGGCACTGAACGCCGAATTCGCCGCCCGAGATGCCGATCAGGACCTTATCCTTGACCACGAGCGGAGACGACGTGCCGGTTGCACCCTTGCCAGGGTCGCCGTTCTTGACGGTCCAGACTTCCTTGCCGGTCTTAGCGTCGAGTGCGACCAGCGTGGTATCGGCCTGGTGCAGGAAGATCTTGCCATCCGCATAGGCAACGCCGCGATTGACGGTGTCGCAGCACATCACCGGAATGACGTTCGGATCCTGCTTCGGTTCATACTTCCAGACGATCTTGTTGTCCTGCGACAGGTCCATTGCGTAGACCTTGTTTGGGAACGGCGTATGCACATACATCATGTTGCCGATGATCAGCGGACCGCCTTCGTGGCCGCGCAGAACACCGGTAGAGAAGGTCCAGGCCACCTGCAGCTTGCCGACATTAGCCGCCGTGATCTGGTTCAGCTTCGAATAGCGCGTATTGGCGTAGTCGCCCGCTGGCATGACCCAGTCTTTCGGGTTCTGCGCCATCTTTGTCAGTTCATCATTGGCGATGGCAACGCCTGCGGCAGAGGCCGCCATTGTGCCAAGACAGGTCGCAAGCAGCACCTTTCGCATCGTGATGTCCTCCCAGACATAATGCCGGGTCTCGTCAAGCGGCCCAGCTTCATTTTGGTATCTATGAGTAGCAAGATCCGCTGCTGCATACTTGCCCAAGAGCGAAGCAGGCTTGCTCGACAGAGAACCCGTGCAAGATAATTTTCTCGTACATTGACGAAAAACCTGAACGGTATCTGGAAAGCCCGCGCCTTTCGCACTGCACACGGATCGCCGCACTGCGACCTAAGGGTGATGTTTCACTTGACGGGGCTGGTATCGAGTCAGAGGATCGACAAGGAGAAGTGAGTTACTCTGACCACAATTCACGAGCTGCGGGCTGTGCCGTTACATATTGTTTCGCACATTTTTCCATATGTGCTTCGTTCGATATGTGCTTCGTTCTGTAAGTATAGTTCCGTCTCGTGACGAATTGTTACGTGATGACCTTTCATCGGTGAATTGTTCATGTCCGATACGCTTAGTTCTCTCAGCACATCCGGATTGACGCCGACAAGGCAGATCCAGGTTTGGTCAGATGCCCTGACCGATCTGTGCGGGCGATTTGACATCGATCCGCTGGAAGCATCCACATTCGATGCACTGATCAGCTGCACATCGGTTTCGCGGCTGAAATTGTGTCACATCGAGGCGAGCCAGCACCGAATCGGCCACGCGGCCCCGCGAATTCGGCAAAGCGATCATCCCTACGTGAAGATCGTGTTCCAAACTTATGGCGTTTCGCATTTCGAACAGGACAGTCGCCGGATCGATATCGGGCCCGGCGATTGCCTCGTCTATGATGTGTCGTGCCCGCATACCATCGTCAGCCCGGCCTTTACACGCCATGACGTCGTGATCGTGCCCAAGGAGTTGCTGCATGAGCGCGGCCTCGGTGCGGGAAATCTGGCCGCCTGCAAACTGTCGGCGCGCGCCGGCACCGGGCGCATCGCACACGAATTCGTACAGGCCGCTTTCCACGAAGCGACCAGACTATCGCCAAACAGTGCCATCGGTGTTGCCGATTCACTGATTGATCTGTTGCTGTTGCCGCTGCGGGAAGTCGACATGACGCTTGATCGTGTCGGGCCGGAAGCCATGTATGTCCGTGCGCAGGGTTTCATTCGGGAACATTTGCGCGACCCCGAGCTCAGCATCGATCAGATTTCGACCGCATTGCATTGCACCAAACGTTATCTGCATATGCTGTTCAGCGACCGCGGGATAACTGTCAGCGACTATATCTGGCAGGCGCGGCTGCAGAATTGCCGGCAGGAACTGGAAGCGCAGAACGGAAAGACGATCACGGACGTCGCATTTTCCTGGGGCTTCTCAAGTTCCTCGCATTTCAGTCGCGTGTTCCGGAAGTATTTTGGCGTGGCTCCATCCGCGATACACAAGGCGCATCACGGCCATCAGCGGCCTGCTCTCACCGAAGAAGTGTAGTTACATTTCGGTTGCCTGCACATTTTGCGCCGCAACCTGAGGAGTTAAGTTGAAAGACGCCGCCTCACTGCTTATCGTGCGGCGGCGCAATCATCGCGCAAACTCTGAGGAGACCAAGATGAGCTGGAAGACTCCGAAGATCGTGGAAGTGCAGGTCGGCATGGAAATCAACATGTACGCCTGCGCGGCCCGTAAGTGACAGATTGATCGTCTTGATCGATCTCTCCCGGCTCGCAGACTACGGTTTGTGAGCCGGGCAGAGGCCGCTGAACGCGCGTTGCGATTGTCAGACGTCCTTCGTGTCGAAAATCAGAAGATCTACGCCGCCATCCGCAAAATTCGCGAGGTCGCCTGCTGCGGCCTGCCCTTCCGGCGAGGCGAGGCCAAGCTTGAGCGCCGCAACCGTTTCGAAATCCAGCGCGGCGACCAGATGAATATCGCTGTCGCCCGTCGGCGTTGTGACGCCCCCTGTGCTGACACCATAGTGTCTCAGCCCCGGAATCTTCTTTGCCAGCGGGATATGTACAGATTGATAGTATTTGTCGAAGGCTGCGGGCTTCTTCGGTGTTTTGTAGAGGACCAGGAGTCTCGCCATGGACATATCCTTCCCTGACTATTGGCACTAACGGCGCGCCGCATGCGTATAGCAACCGATCCTGGTGCGATGTTCAAGTCAATCGCAGAGACGTCTTCGCGGCTGGGCCAATTTCGACTAGGCTCGCGCGGTGCATTATCTCTATATATACGCCTCTCTTCGATGACAGGATTGGATGCAGGTGCAGCGCGGCGTCAGGACAGTCTACGCGGCGATTCTTGCATTCAGCACGCTGGCCGTGCCGCGCGCGCAGGCCGGTGACATCGATACCGAGCATATTTTCGGCTTCATGATCGGCAGTGACGTCGGCCGGGTGGGCGAGCGGGAATTCCAGAGCGAGACGACCGGGCGATTCGGCAAATCCGGCGGTCGCTATCGCGCGGGCGAGCAGGAATTCGAACTGGAGTTCGTTCCCGCCAAGGACATCCGCATTGAGATCGGCAGCAGTTTCTCAGCCCATCGGATCACTGGTGTTCCCGGATTCGCCGATCAGCGCACGCTGGCCTGGCAGGGGGCATCGCTGGACTTTCGCTACAGATTTCTTGATCGCGAGACGGCCCCCGTCGGCATGACGCTCGCGATCGACGCGCAGTTCAACGGGATCGACGAAACGAGCGCAGCGCGGGTCAGGAGCTACGGCACTGGGCTGACGCTGGCCTTCGATCGAGAGATCGTCCCTGACGTTGCTGTTGCGGCACTCAATCTGATCTATCAGCCGGAATGGACGCGCTATGTCGATACCGGAACGCGGGAACGCGAGGCGAGCATCGGAGCGGCGCTCGGCGTCATGATGCAGGTGCGCCCCGGCATCCTTCTCGGCGGCGAGGCGCGCTATATGCGCCGATATGAAGGGATCGGTCTTGGCGAACTGTCTGGTCAGGCGCTGTTCGTCGGGCCAACCGCCTATGTCCAGCTTTCGGACCGGTCACGACTGACTGCAAGCTGGAGCACTCAAGTATGGGGCCGCTCCGAGGTGCCGGGATCGTCGCTGGATCTGGTCAATTTTGAGCGTCACCAGGCCCGTCTGGTTTACGGGATCAATTTTTAGCCTGGAAATCGCCGAAACTTCGCGCTGACGGGCGCGTATTTCAGATGTTATCGTCCGGTGAACGATCTGGGATGCCGACATGAATATGATCAATCTGGTCCTGACAGTCTGCGCGGTGATGTCGCCAAACACCTGCGAAGAGCGGAACCTGTCGTTCACGGCGGACTTCTCGCTGCATCAATGCGCGATGGCGGCGCCGCCCTACATCGCCCAGTGGATCGGCGAACATCCGAAATGGACCGCGGTGAAGTGGCGCTGCGAATATCCGCATAGCCACGACAAGGCATGATCGCTACTTGTTGCAGTCCTGCAGGTCCTTGTCCGCAATCGAGAAGACCGCATCGGCCTTGATCTCGATATTCCTGACCACGCACTGGCGCGCCTCGGAATAGCTGACCTTGGCGTCGTAACTGCCGGGCTCTATCCCCGTGATTCGCAGCCGCTCGTCGTGATCGACTTCCTTATCCTTGTCCGCCAATGTCAGGTTGGCGCTCCATTGCTGCTTTCCAGCTGGGGATAGCTGGAACCCAGTAATGGTTGATGTCGTCAGGTTCCAGAGCCGAATGCCCTTGCCGGCTTTGCCTTGAGCATGAGCATGGCCTGCAATGAGCAGCAGTATGACAGCCATCGATAGAGATGCGCGTGACATGTCCCCTCCATATCTGTTCGGCTTATTGAGCCGTTTCGTTTTCTTAGTATAGTTTGCCAGTCGTCTTCGCCAGCTTTGCGAGGCTCTCGTGGGACCCGATCGAATGACAGGATATCTCGTCGCGTTTGCGGCCGTTACCGTTTTGTCGGGGTCAGCAAGGGCGGCGGAGGTCAATGACTATCCGACCTCCGCCCGCGCCGAATATGTGTTTGGCTGCATGAAAGCGAATGGCGAGACCCGGCAATCGATCGAACAATGCTCATGCTCGATCGATGTCGTGGCGTCGCTGGTGCCCTATACCCGCTATATCACGGCGGAAACGGCACTGAGCATGTCGCAGGTGCGCGGCAATCTGAGCGCCCAGTTCCGAACCTCGGAACAGGCTAACAGCGCCATCAATGACGTCAGGCGCGCCCAGGCCGAGGCTGAAGTGCGCTGCTTCTAGCGCTCCGCTCTGCATGATGCGCTGCACTACATGCCGGAGCCATTGACCTTCCACTCATGCCTGAACTGATGCCCGTCAGTGTCCTTGGCCTCGGCGCGGAACGTCTTTGCGCCATTTGAGACGTAAGTGAATCGAATATTCGGGTCTTCGGAGATCGAGATGCCGCCCTCCACCGACAGGACCGGGCTGTTGTCCTGCCAAAGCTGGAGCCGGTCGACATAGAGGGCCGGGATATAGAGTTGCGAGACCTGATCCATCTGCAGGCCGGAATTATTGGGGTGGCCGATCATGACCTGCGCCTCGCGCGTACCGCTTTTTTCCTCGTTTTGCGCTCCAGCAAACTCCCTGTAGCGCATCTGGCCCAACCGGCCCTTGGCCTCTTCGGCATTCTTCGCCGCCGGCGCAGAGCAGCCACCGGATGCCTTCACATAGGTTTGCACCACATGGAGTTTGCCGTCACTGGTCTCCGCGACGGCATGGACGTTGGTGTAATTGTTGATACGGACACGCGTTGAAATCTCCGAGACATTGGCGTCGGCCCCGAGCTTGAATTTCGCGGCCATAGGCGCCGGGTTCTGGTCGATCACCAGCGTGATCGTCACCACCCGCGAGCGTGCGTCGAATGTCGGCTTGAGGCGCAACGTCACCGGCACGATGGCAGCATCCTCCGCGCGCGTCGGCATCTCGAGTGCGATCAGGTTGCTGCCGTCTTCCATCGGTCGGCTGTCGAAAATATCCTGCACCAGCCCCGGCCATGGATCGTAAGGCTCCGGACCGGCCGCGGACACAGAATGCGGACTGAGTACGGCGCTCAGCAGGATGGCGGCACAGACGCTGCGGATTGCAAATTCCGGCATGGTACGGCCCTCGCAAGGGAAGAAGCGACGCGCTTGATACTACCCCAACCGGCGGTCATTCCCATTCAAATTGTGAGTATGCTGCAGTTGCGTTGCGGACGTTGTAGTCGTCAAAAAGCTCCCATTTGCCGCGCTCGGCTTCTGCCGCGTGTTTCGTAGCTTCCGCGATCGGTTTGCCATCGATGACGTCCTTCCGGATACCGGACGCGAGTGTTTCGAGATACCGGCGTTCAGCGGCGAGGGCTTGCGGCCAATCGCTCACTGGACCATGGCCGGGAACGACGCGTTCGGCCGGCAGCGCCGCGAGATCGTCCAGCAGCTTGAGCCATGCCTGGATGCTGCCATCGAGCACCGGAATATGGCGGAGAAAGACCAGATCTCCAGCGAACAACGTCTTCGTCGCCGTGTCGAATACCGTGACGTCGCTATCGCTATGGGCGGTGGGCCAGGCTTTCACGATAAGTGTGCGCCCGCCGAGATCGAGGACGAGCTCTCCATCGACGAGCCGGGTGGGCGGTACGATACGGACGTCATCGATCAGGGCGTCGCCCATGCTGCGCCTGAATGCGTCGAGATAATACTGCCCGCGTGCGGCCAATGCCTGCGGCAGCCTCATATGACCGACAAACTCGGTTCCGTCAGCGACGAAGGCGGCGTTGCCGAACATATGATCGGGATGACCATGGGTGTTGATGACGTAACGAATGGGCTTGTCTGTATGTGCGCGAATGGAAGCCAGCAATTGTCGCCCTTCCCGCACGCTGCCCCCGGTGTCGATCACGGCAACCGCCCGATCGCCGATCACGACGCCGATATTGGCGACGGCGCCGTCATTGTCCGACGACATCAAGGCGATGCGCCCCTGATGCATGAAGACGCCCGGCGCGATTTCACTGATCGCCAAAGTCTGTTGTTGCGCGCGAGCAGATGCGAGCATTGCCAGCATGATGAGCGCTACATGCATCGCAAAGCGAGATGTCATTTGCATCTCCATATCACTCCGGGGCAAGCAGCGATTCTGCAATCATCCGGAAAGTGCGGCGCAACATCGGAAGCGCCCCATTGCATCTTGCACGCTTAAAACGAGAGGCCTAGGTTTTTGTCGTGTCACCCATCAAATGTGAACGGCAGGTAGCGCATGCACCACAGAGCGGAACGATCCGGAAAACGTCGCGCGCTACTCACGTCGCTCTTTGCGAGTGCGCTGTTGCTTGAGGGCATATGCACCGCGCTTGGCCAGACTGCTGCGACCGATGATCTCTCGATCGAACTGGTCGATCCACAGTCGCTGCGTGTTTGCGCCGATCCGCGTAACATGCCGTTCTCGAACGAGAAGGGCGAGGGCTTGGAGAACAAGCTAGCCGAGCTGTTCGCAGCCAAGCTGAACAAGAAGCTCGATTACGTCTATTTCCCGCAGGCGACGGGCTTCGTTCGCATGACTCTCGGCGCGCATCGTTGCGATGTCATCATGGGCTTCCCGCAGGGCGACGACCTCGTCCAGGGTACCAATCCCTATTACCGGACGGCCTATGCCCTGGTATCGAAGACCGGCGCCGGTCTCGATGATGTCACGACACTGGATGACGCCAGGTTGAAGAGCAAGCATATCGGCATCGTGGCGGGGACGCCGCCGGCCACCAATATGGCGGTCAACGGCTTGATGGTGAATGCGAAGCCCTATCCGTTGGTGATCGATACCCGCATCGATTCATCGGCACTGGCCATGATCAAGGATCTCACAGCCGGCGATATCGACGCAGCGATCCTGTGGGGGCCTATGGCGGGCTTCTACGCCAAGAACGCCAATCCTCCGCTTCATGTCACGCCGCTGGTCAAGGAAACCACCGGGCCGCGCCTCGTCTATCGCATCGGCATGGGCGTGCGCTCCGCGGATCAGAACTGGAAGCGGCAGCTCAACCGGCTGATTCAGGAAAACCAGCCGGCCATCAACAAGGTCCTGCTCGATTTCGGTGTTCCCATTCTCGATGAGAACAATCGTCCGATCGGGCCGGAGGCGGCGGCCAAGTCGCCGTGACCATGCGTTACGCCATCCTTCTCGCGATGGCACTGGTGATGGTCACGACGGCCCGGGCCCAGGATATCGTCCCCGAGCCCGACGACTATCGCACCGACAATTATCGCACGCCGGTGCCGGCGACGCTGAAAGGCGGACGCGTCATCACGACGAAAGACGCGGAGGCGATCTGGCGCGACAAACGTGGCGCTTTCATTGATGTCATGCCGCGTCCGCCGAAGCCGGCCAATCTGCCGCCGGAAACGGTCTGGCGCGACAAGCCGCGGCACAACATTCCGGGCAGCCTGTGGCTGCCCGACACCGGCTACGGCAGGCTGGCCACCGAGACCGAGGCCTATCTGCGGGATGGTCTCGCGCGCGCATCGGCCGGCAACCCCACTGCGCTTCTGGTGATCTACTGTCAGGCCGATTGCTGGATGTCGTGGAATGCCGCAAAGCGCGCGTTGTCCTATGGCTACAGCAATGTCGTCTGGTATCCGGAAGGCACCGACGGTTGGGAGCTGGAGGATCTACCGCTGGCGGATGCGCAGCCTGAACCGCGGCCGCCGGCAAACTAGGGCGTGACCCCATAAACTTGGAGCGGACGGCAGACGCCCATCGCGGGGCGGCTAGCCATTGCATACGAGGAAGCCTTGGCAGAGATCGAGCTGGCTAATTCGTTCTCGGCGGCCAGCGCCGGGCCGCCAACCAGCCCGCCAGAGGCGCGCCAAAGGCCAGGCACCACATGAATTGCGCAACGAATGGAGCGACGGCGGCCATCACCGTTGCGAGCACGAGTGCAACGACCGGAAAGACCGCGATTGCCAGCAACTCGGAATTGCGGCGACCTCGCAGCGCCAGAGCCCATAGCAGCGCGTTCAAGCTGGCAATGACTGTCAGATGGAAGCCGTAGCTTACTGCGACGACACTATCGAGCCGATACGCGCCGTAAAGTCCATTCGTCACCGGAAGCATGACAATCGACAGCAGGAAGATCAGATTGAGGAAGACTTCGCCGCGGCTGCCTTCCGGCGCGAAAGTGAGTCGCCGATGATGGCTGAGCCAGAACACGCCGGCCACGATGAAACTGATCATCAGCGCGATGACAGGTTGTGCGTAGGCACCGACAAGCTCCATCCAGGCCGGCGCTTTTGTGAACCTGCTGGCCTTCGGCAGATCGTAGGCGAGCAACGTCATCGCAACGCCGAAGATGGTGTTGCTCAACGCCTCCAATCGGCGCATTTTGAAAAGGCCGATCTGCTTCAAGCTCGCTCCCCCTCAAAGCCGCCGGACACGAGACCTGGACATGCTTTCAGCTGCTGGATTGCGGGACATGGATTGCCGGTGTGGGCAAGGTAAGAAGTCGCGACGCTTCGATGGTGATCATCAAAGCACGTTGGTCGCTGTAGGGACAGGCCGCCATGTCCGAGTTCGGTCATTCACGTCGATTTTGGCATGTCCGGGATATGTCCGCTTACGGGGTGATCGCGGAAGTACGGTCCTCCGTTCTTTGCCGGTTGAAGGCACCGGCTTAGACGTGCTTCGAGCGTCCAAACCGGAACAATATCGGCGCGTCGCGACCTGATACGACGAACTCACAGCCAACTATCTGGCGTTCGTCAAACCCGCATCAATCCGAATTTGGCTATGCGCCAATGAGTCCCCAACCTGCCACGCGATATCATTCCATCTCCTGCTGGATGGTGCGGCTGAGTGCGAACAGCCGCTGATCGATCAGCGTCGGCACCTCGCAGACGAAGGTGACGACGCGGCGCCGGTCGTCGAAGATGCGGGCTTCCCATAGCAGCTTGTTATTGAGTTCGTCGATCCTCGCCTGATCGGGTGGCGACGCGCTCTGCAGTGCCTGCAGCGCGGCCGTGTCGGCGCGGACCCGATCGGCCGCTTCGCGCTGTTTACGCGTGACGCGTTCGAGACCGGCCAGCACTGTCGCGCGCTGCGCGTTCAGGCTGTCGAACAGCCCGGCAAAGATCAGTTTGCCTGACCTGGCCTTGTCCGGCGATCGCGACAGAAAATCCGTGATCGCCTTCTGCGCTTCCTCAACGGGTACGCGCCGTGTCGCCAGACGTTCGACAAGCGCGCCGACCTCCACGTCGTCCTTCCAGGCGCTGGCGACATCGTCGATCGGCGGTCCGGCCCAGACGGCAGCCAGCGAGATTTCCGGCACCTTGGCCTGAACGCACGGCCAGTCGGGATAACGCGGATCGGCGGCCTGCGCAGTGCCCGACCAGATCAACACGAGTGCTGTGATAACGCCGATCGGTCTGTTCATGTCTCGCCCCCGGCTGGTGCCCGGCGGGCAAGGCCGCGGCCGGGATCGTAAGCAATGATTGCAGCGATGGTGAAGACGGCGGTACAGCCCGCGACAACGGCAAGGGAGACCCAGTTGACCTTGTCATAGAGCGCGAAGCGGATCAGTTCGACCGCATGGGTGAAGGGATTGAACAGGCAGAGATAATAGAGCATCGGGCTGCCCTCTTGCACGCGCCACAAAGGATAAAGCGCGGACGACGCAAAGAACATCGGGAAGATCACGAAGTTCATGACCCCCGCAAAATTCTCCAGTTGCTTGATGCGCGACGAGATCAGCATGCCCAGCGATCCCAGCATCAATCCGGACAGGATCAGTGCCGGTAGAACAGTGAGATAGCCAATGAGCGGCGGAGCGATGTCCCAGAACCACGCGATCAGGAGAAACGCATAGACCTGCAGCAGGGAGACGACTGTCCCGGCCAGCAATTTGCAGACCAACAGGAACCAGCGCGGCAGCGGGCTGACCAGAAGCGTCCGCATATTCCCCATCTCGCGGTCATAGACCATCGACAACGAGGACTGCATGCCGTTGAACAACTGGATCATCGCGATAAGACCGGGCGCGATATAGACCTCATAGAGAATATAGGTCTCGTAAGGCGGGATGATCGAGATACCGAGCACCTGCCGAAAGCCGGCGGCGAAAATGAACAGCCAGACCAGCGGACGCACCAGCGCCGAGACGAAACGTTCGCGCTGATGCAGGAAGCGCAGCGCCTCCCGCCACAGGATGCCGTTGAGACAGGTGACATAATTGCCAAAACCCAGCTTGCGACGCTCATGCGCGACGAATGTCGTACTCACGATGACCTCCCGTGCCGATCGGCCGCCTCGGTCATGCTGCGGAAAGCCATGTCGAAATTGGCAGCGCCGGTTTCGCTCAGGATCTGCGTCACGGAACCGCGTGCAAGCACATGGCCGCCATGCAGCACGACGAGATCGTCGCTGGCAGTAATCTCGTCAAACAGATGTGTTGCCCACAGCACGCCGATGCCTTGTTCCGCGACCAGCATCCGGACATGCGCAAGAATATCGGCGCGAGCCTGCACGTCGAGCCCAACGGTCGCTTCGTCCAGCAACAGCAGCCGCGGCCGGTGCAGCAGTGCGCGGGCAATCTCGAGACGTCGCATCTGTCCGCCGGAGAGATCGCGCACCCGGCTGTTCACCCGGTCGGCAAGGCCGATGCGTGCAATCACCTCGTCGCCGCGCAGCCGGGCCTCGCGCCGCGCGATGCCCTGCAGCGCGGCATGATAGAGCAGGTTCTGCATGACAGACAGATCGAGATCGAGCGTACGCGGCTGAAACACCACGCCAAGCAGCCGCAAGGCATCGCTCGGCGCATCGCTGATGTCGTGGCCGAATACGCTGATCCGTCCAGTTTGAATGCCGAACAGCCGGGTGATCAGCGCTATCAGCGTACTCTTGCCCGCGCCATTGAGGCCGAGCAGAGCCGTGAAACTCGCCGGTGCGACATTGAAAGAGACATCCGAGAGCGCCTGCCGACGACCATAGCAATGGCTGATGCCTGCGACCGACAGAGCGGGTGTCAACGCCGGCGCGTCAATCGGCTCCGGCGCGTCGTGCGCGATCTGGTCAGGGCGGGATGTGTTGATCGTGGTCATGGCCGTGCCATGGCGATGCCCCAGGGCAATTCGCCGACCTGAATGGTCTTGATGACCTTTTGTGCCGCCACGTCGATCACCGAGACATCGTTGGAGACGCCATTGGTGACCAGCAGATATTTCTCATCGGGGGTAAACGCCATGTGCCAGACCCGCTGGCCCACCAGCAGATACTTGATCACTTTGTGGGTCGCCGCATCGACGACCGCGATCCGGTTGGCGGGGCCGAGCGCGATGAACGCGATCTTGGCATCCCGGGTCATGCCGATGCCGACCGGCTGAATGGCTTCGCGCCGCAGACCGGGAATGTTGAACTCGATCTTGTCGGTCACGACCCGCTTGGCGGGATCGATCACGGACACGGTGCCGCCGATCTCTGAGGACACCCACAGTTCCGAGCCGTCGCGCTTGAATTCGGCGAAGCGCGGACGCGCGTCGACCAGGACATTCGCCACGATCTGGCGCGTCGCGGTGTCGATGAAATGCGCCATATTGGTGGTTTCGGACGTGTTGATCAGGATCTTGCCGTCAGGGCTGATCGCCATGCCTTCGGGCTCGACACCGACCTGCACGTCGCCCATGCGCACGCGTTTTTCGAGATCGATCACGGTCACCGTGTTGTCGTTCTCGTTGGCGACATAGAGAACCTTGCCTGCGGCATCCTGGGTGAAAAGCTCAGGATCAGGACCGGACGGCAGCGAGTCGACCACCTTCTGGCTGGCGACGTCGATGATCTGGATGGTGTCGTCGTCGCCGACCGCGACCAGGACCGATTTGCCATCGCGCGTCAGTTCGATGCCGCGCGGACGCTGACCGACCTTGATGGTCGCGGTGACGGTCCAGCTATCGGTGTCGATCACCGAAACGGTGTTGCTCTTCTCGTTCGACACATAAGCGAGAAAGGCCGATGCAGGTACTGCCGTCGCAAGCCAAGTCGCTGCTCCACACAGCCAGACACGACACAGCATCTTCGATCTGTTCATCATCATTGCAGCCTGCATTTGCTTTCCGGACGATCTATACCGAGCGTGTCGAGCTCCGAAACCTGATGCAGGAAGCCGTCCTGCGGCGAGACCGAGATCACCATGCGCCCGTCGACCAGCAGGATCGGCTGGCGTAGCTGCAGGTTCCAGTCGCGGATCGTGAGCCGCTGCCCCTTGAAACCGGCGATGGAGAAATCGGGCGACTTCAGAAACGCCAGAATGGCTTTGCCGTCGCCCGAATTCGTGCGGGACGCGGCTTCGCCGATCATGCGGGTCGCAAGCCAGGCCTGCATGTCGCGCGCTGTCATGCGGCGCGCATTCAGTTTGGTGAAGCGGTTCTGGATCTGCACGGCGCCCCATTGATCCTGTGCAGCATGCCAACTGGTCGGCACCAGACCCGCCGATCCCGCAACCGGCCGCGGATCCCAGGTGCGATAGGGCAAATAGGAGGCGAAGACTTCGCTCTCGTCGGCGGCGATCATGACGTCATAGGCCGGTGCCTGTTGCGTGAAGACCGGGATTTGGCGCTGGATCAATGTGACGCCGCTATCGGTGCGCCGCGCGCCGCCAGTGTCCTCGAAGACGCGTTCCTGCACGATCTTTGCGCCGAACCGGGCGGCGGCCCGGCGATAGGCGTCGGCTTCAAGCCGATCGTCGTCATGCGAGCCGACCACGAGTAGCCAGCGTTTCCACTGCTTCCACACCAGATACTGCGCCAGCGCATCCGCCAGCATCGATCGCGTCGGCGCAATATGGATCACATTGGCACGGCAGTCCGCCTCGCGCAGCCGATCGTCGGCGGCACCCACATTGAACAGGATGCCGCCGCGGTCACGCACCGCGTCGGCCGCCTGCAGCAATGCATCGGGCGGCAGGTCGGCAATGATGAAGGTGTTGCGGCCAGCGAGATCGCGTGCGGCTCCGGCGACATCGTCGCCCTCCTTCACACGAATCTCCTCCAGCCCGAACTGCTGCTTCAGGAACTTGCCCGTGGTGTTGTTGTCCTCGATGGCGAGCCGCGCGCCGGCGATGCCATCGTTCTCGGACGGTAATTCGACCAGCGAAAGAGTTGCCTTGATACCGGCCTGACCGAGATAACCGATGCTGATCGTCAGCGGTTCGGCCGCCAACGCAGACGACGTCACGGCGCAGAGACTGATCGCGCCGATCAACCACCGTATCATGTTCCCTCCGGCTACTCCTTCCCGGCTTGGCGCCGGTGAAGGGTCTCGTGCTTGAAACATGAACCAATTATCGTAGCTTGCAACCTCGGATTCTGCCGACGCGTTGCATTTTAATGATGCGAGGTCCGCGATGAGAGCCCTATCGATCCCCGTGCTGTTACTGATGATGACAGCGACGGCTCACGCCGCAGCGCCTAAAGTGGCGGTGTTCAATTTCGAATGGCTGGACACGAGCCTCGAAGGCGAGGTGAAGGGACGCCGCAGCGACGAGCAGGCAAGACTACTCCATGCTGCCGACCAGCTTCGCGAGGAGATGAAGCAATCCGGCCGTTTCGAGCTGCTGGACATGTCATCCCTCAATGTTGCGGCGCAAGGCCGGAACTTGCAGGCATGCGGCGGCTGTGACGTACAACTCGCGCAGCAGATCGGTGCCGACCTCGTCATTACGGGGCTCGTACAGAAGGTCTCGAACCTGATCCTCAATATGAACATCACCCTGCGGAATGTTCACACCGGGCGGCTGGTCGCCACAATGAGCGCTGACCTGCGCGGCAACACCGACGAAAGCTGGTCGCGCGCGACGAGCTATCTGGTGCGCAACCGCCTGCTTGCTCCGAATTACGGTGCCCCGCAGCCGCAGTAATGCGAACCGCAACTCACCTTTCGAGCCGCGTCGCGTGCCAGCGCAGATGGTCGGCCATGAAGGTCGAGATGAAATAGTAGCTGTGATCGTAGCCGGGCTGGTGGCGCAGCGTCAGCGGAATGCCTGCCTTGTCGCAGGCGCTCTGCAACAGTTCGGGCCGCAATTGTTCGGCCAGAAAATTGTCGGCGTCGCCCTGATCGACCAGAAATTCGGGGAATCGCGCGCCGTCCTCAATCAGGGCAACCGCATCGTGCTTTCGCCAGGCAGACTTGTCGTCGCCGAGATAGCCGCCCAGCGCCTTGATTCCCCACGGCACTTGCGACGGCGCCACGATCGGAGCGAACGCGCTGGCCGCGCGGTAGCGATCAGGATGACGCAGCGCAATGGTCAGCGCGCCATGCCCGCCCATGGAATGGCCGAGAATCGACTGACGACTGCTATCGACCGGGAATTGATCGGCCACGAGCTGCGGCAGCTCCTCGGTGACATAACTCCACATGCGATAGTTGCGCGCATACGGCTCCTGGGTGGCATCGATGTAAAAGCCGGCACCCAGCCCGAAGTCATAGGCATTGTCGGCGTCACCGGGAACATCGGCACCGCGCGGGCTGGTGTCCGGCGCAATGAAGATCAGCCCCAATTCGGCGCATGCGGCGCGAAACTCGCCCTTTTCGGTGACATTGGCGTGGGTGCAGGT
Source organism: Tardiphaga robiniae (assembly GCF_013359755.1). Taxonomy (GTDB): domain Bacteria; phylum Pseudomonadota; class Alphaproteobacteria; order Rhizobiales; family Xanthobacteraceae; genus Tardiphaga; species Tardiphaga robiniae. The sequence goes on from NZ_JABMCJ010000072.1 coordinate 197,464, forward strand.
GAGGCCCGAGAGATACCAGACCACGGGCAGCCTGACGCCGTCCTGATGCGGCGGCACATAGACCGAAAATGTCATGTCAGTTCCGGTCGCGCGACTGGCGTGTTTGTAGACACCCTGCGTGCCGCCATATGATCGATTAAGAGAAACTGTCTGCATGGTCATGACTTTACAGGTTGGGTGCGGCAGCGATACGACATCGCCGAAACAAGTGATGTCTGGTCAGGGACGCCCGGTCAGGCGATGCCACGCTCGATGGCGAAACGCACCAGTTCGACCGAGCTGCGGACGCCGAGCTTTTGCCGCATGAGTGACGACGTATTGGCGACCGTCTTGTAGGAGGCGTGAACCATCCATGCAATCTCGGCGAGGCTCTTGCCGGCACCGAGCAGTCGCAGGATCTCCATCTCGCGCGAATTCAGCTTCGACAGCGGGCTTTGCGTCAGCGCAGGCCCGGCAAAAGCAAGGCTTCGCGCCATCGCCGGCGGAAGATACACGCCGCCGCGCGCAACCTCATAGACGGCCTCCAGGAGGTCGTGTGGATCGCCGGTCTTGGAGACATAGCCCTTGGCGCCGCTCTCGATCGCGCGGGCAGCGAAGATCGGGTCATCATTCATGCTGAACATGATGATGCGCATCGTGTCGTCGCGCAGCAGAATGCGCCGCGCCAGTTCATATCCGGACACGGTCGGCAGATTGATGTCGATGATGCAGATATCGGGGTCTCCGGTCAGGAAAACCTGCTCACCACTGGCGGCATCGGACGCTTCCAGCAGTTCGATCTCCGGATCGTCCGCGAACACCGCGCGGCAGCCCGATGTGACGATGGGGTGATCATCGACGATCAGAACGCGCATGGGTTAACCCCGTAAACTCTGACGGCCAGAAACTCTGTCAGCAAGTCTCGACCTGCTCCTCGATTGCTGCGCTGCATCAGCCGCGCGCCTTTGGAGTGACATGATTGACAATCGAAGGTCGCCTCGATCCGATATGATCGCCGTCGAATTTCGCTGTCAAGTTCATAGTCGCGGCATGCAGGCGAGATGCGAGTGAAAGCATGGTCATGTGGCAGAATCTTTCGCTGCGCGCGCGGATCAATCTCCTGGTAGCGCTGGTGCTCGCTCTGGGCTTGGTCGCCAATGTCGCGCGGCTCGCGCTGGAAGCTGGCCCGCGCGTCCAGGCCGAGGACCAGAGCGTGATCCGGCTGACACGTGAAGTCATCGAAAGTATCGGAACTGGCCTGAGCGAAGCGCAGGATCCGAATGCGCGGCTTGATAAAATTGTCGCCGATCTCAATCGATTGCGACATGTCAGTATTGTCAGGCAAGGCGATGGGAACATGCCGTCCCCGAAGAGTGACGGTCAGGATCGGAGCGACGGTGCAGGCTCTCCGCCATCGTGGTTCGTATCCTTGATTCACCCGGAGCGGATATCGGAGTCGGTGTCGGTGATGGTTGGCGAGAAGCGGCAGACACTGCTGATCACCTCACATCCCGATGACGAGATGCGGGAGATATGGGACGGCATCGTCACCCAGCTGGCACTCAGCCTGATCGTTGCAATGGTGTTGTTCGTCGTCACCAGCTTGGTCGTCAGGCGGGCGCTGGCGCCGCTCGATGCATTGTCGCAGGCCATGGTCGATATCGAAGCCGGGAACTATCAAGCCCGTGTCGCCCCCGCAGGAGCACCGGAACTCGCTGCACTCTGCATCCGGCTCAATCATCTCGCAGCCACATTGGGCGATGTGCTCGAGGACCGGCGGCGTCTGGCCCAACGGGCCGTCTCGCTGCAGGATATCGAGCGCAGGGATATCGCACGCGAACTGCATGATGAGTTCGGGCCATATCTCTTCGCCTTGCGCGCCCATGCAGGCGCGGTGATGCGTCTCGCCGATCACGATCCGTCAGGCACAGGTGCCTTGTCGAGGCACGGCACTGCCATTCTGGCGCAGGTCGATGTCTTGCAGCAGTTCAATCGCCGCATTCTCGAGCGATTGCGGCCGGTCGGGCTGACGGATCTAGGCTTGTCCGGTGCCATTACGGTCTTGCTGCGTCTCTGGCGCGAATCCCATCCGGAAGTCGTTATCGAGAGCCTGGTATCCCCGACGCTTGCTCCCCTTGGTGAGGTCGCCGAGCTGACCGCCTATCGTGTCGTTCAGGAAGCACTCACCAATGTGTTTCGCCACGCGCAAGCCTCTGCCGTGAGCGTGGTGATCGAACCGGTGATGGGGGCGGCGGCGAAGCCTGAATATGACAATGTATTGGTCCGCGTGCGTGACAATGGCCGCGGCCTCGATCCTGATCGCAATGGCGGCTTTGGTCTCGTCGGCATGAGAGAGCGGGTCTGGGCCCTGGGCGGGACGCTCACGGTCAGATCTGATGTGGACGGTGTGACTGTCGAGGCTATCATTCCCGTGACGGAGCCGCTGCCAAATCCGCCTGTTACGCGCGATCGGGAATTTGTCCCGACTTTATCGGGAAAATAACTGAGACGGATTTCGACATTTGCAGATAGCGCAGCCTCTCATACTCGCTAGTATCACGCTACCGAACGGTGCCATCAGAGCGCCGACGCGGAATGGGGTGAAACAGATGCGCGTAAGAGTGCTGGTCGTGGCTTCGCTGTCGACGGGTCTTCTACCGGTTTCCGAAACGGCTTTTGCGCAAAGTCCGCCTGGAGAGCCGCAGGTGCTGCCGCCTGTGGTGGTGTCCGCCCCCGCCACCGCCAGCAAACGCGGCACGCGGCGTCAGACCACCCAGCGGGTCACCGAGCGGCCGCGTACGGTCTACGTCTATCCGACCACGCCGACGTCGCGTTCCGGCATCGACGTCGACAAGGTCACGGCGAGTATCAATTATGTCGATGCCCGCGCGATCGAACGCGCCAATTCCCTGAACGTCACGGATGCGCTGCAGCAGCAAGTGCCCGGCATTCTGATCAACGAAGTCGCGGGCAATCCCTTTCAGCCCGATCTGCAATTTCGCGGTTTCGTGGCGTCGCCGGTGGCCGGTACGCCGCAGGGGCTCGCGGTCTATCAGAATGGCGTGCGTATCAACGAGGCCTTCGGCGACACCGTCAATTGGGACCTGATCCCGACCGCGGCAATCCGATCGGTCACCGTGGTCACCAACAATCCCGCCTTCGGCCTCAACGCGCTGGGCGGCGCGGTCAACATCCAGATGAAGGACGGCTTCAACTATCAGGGAGCCGAGCTCAGCACGATGGGCGGCTCGTTCGGCCGCATCCAGGGCTCGGCGCAATGGGGCAAGCAGGTCGAGGGTTTCGCCGTCTATGGCGCGCTTGAAGGCCTGCATGACAAGGGCTTCCGCAACTTCGCGACATCGGACGTCCGACGCTTTTATGGCGATGTCGGCTATCGCAGCGACAATAGCGAGCTTCACCTCAATATGGGCGTCGCCAACAACAAGTTTGGGGCATCGGCGACCGTTCCGGTCGAGCTGCTGCAGCAGAATTATGGCGCCACCTATACGACGCCTCAGACCTCGAACAACCGCGTCGGCTATCTCAATTTCACTGGAAAGGTCGAGGCGACGCCGACCTGGACGGTGGAGGCGGCGGCGCATCTTCGCTTCTTCCGGAACAAGACCCAGGATGGCAATCCAACCGGCACCCAGCCCTGTGAAGATCCGACCCTCTTGTGCTTCGGCGATGACGACACGCCGGCCAACGGCCTCAACGGCGCTCAAATTGCCAATCCCTTCGCGCCCGGCGCGGTTCTTGGCGAGAATGATCGCACCTCGACGCGTTCGACCACCGTGGGCGGCTCCCTGCAGGCGACCAATACGGATCAGCTGTTCGGCCATAACAACCGCTTCGTCGTCGGCGCCAGCTATTCGTCCAGCGCCAGTCACTTCACAGCCAGCGCCGAACTCGGCACCATCGGCCCGGATTACATCGTCACCGGCAGCGGGATTTCCCTGGGTCAGTCCGGCGATCCGATCGCGATCGGTCCGGTGTCGCTGCGGACCACCAATCGCTATGGCGGCATTTACGCGCTCGACACGTTCGATGTGACCAATGCCTTTTCGATCACCGGCGGCGGTCGCTTTAACACGGCGCAGATCGTGCTCGAGGATCAGATCGGCACCGCGCTCAACGGTGACCACACTTTCAATCGTTTCAATCCGATCATCGGCGGTACCTACAAGATCACGCCTGAGCTGACCGCCTATGCCGGCTATTCGGAAGCCAACCGCGCGCCGACCCCGCTGGAACTCGGCTGTGCCGACCCCGCCAATCCCTGCATCGTCGGTGCCTTCCTGATCTCCGATCCGCCGCTCAAGCAGGTGGTTTCGCATACGATAGAAGCTGGCCTGCGTGGCACGAAGGAGCTGAATGCGGGCACGCTGGGCTGGAAACTCGGCGCCTTCCGCGCCACCAACACCGATGACATTCTCGCAATCCCGAGCCCGGTGCTGCAAGGCTATGGCTATTTCCAGAATGTCGGCTCGACGCGCCGGCAGGGTATCGAGGCGGAGGTCACGCTGCGTGCACCGACCCTGCAGCTCTATGCGAGCTATGCCTTCGTCGATGCGCGCTTCCTTGATCCGCTCGCGATCGGCTCGAACAGCCCGTTCAAGGATGACGACGGCAACGTCCAGATACTGCCCGGCAACCAGATCCCGGCGATCCCGCGTCACCGCGTCAAGGCCGGGTTCGACTATGCACTGACCGACGCTTTCAAGGTCGGGGCTGATGCGCTGTTCGTCAGCAGCCAGTATTTCGTCGGCGACGATTCCAACCAGGCGCCGAAACTTGAAGCCTATACCGTGTTCAATGCCCACGCGTCGTATCAGATCGATAAATCCGTGCAGGTCTTCGCCCGCGTCGACAACCTCCTCGACCGACGTTATTCGACATACGGGACTTTCTTCGAGACCGACTCGGTGCCGAATTTTGCCAATGGCGGCGCCCAGTTCACGGACGCACGTTCGGTCAGCCCCGCGCGGCCGCGCGCCTTCTATGCCGGTGTGAAGGTCAGGTTCTGAGGGGCGCGAGCGATCAGACCCGCGTCCAATAGCGATAACCGAGCCACCCGAGCAGGAGTGCGCTGGCGAGCCACAATACGATGATGGCGATCATGCCCGATCTGCTGGTCGGGCGTTCTGCGGCCTCGAGCGCCTTGATCCGGTACTCCGCCATCACCTCGCCCGGGACCAGCGCCACCACGAGCCAGATACCCAGCGGCACGATGATCAGGTCGTCGAGATAGCCAAGGACCGGCACGAAATCCGGAATGAGATCGATCGGCGACAGCGCATAGGCGGCGACAGCGATCGCGAGAACTTTCGCAAACCATGGCACCCGCGGATCGCGCGCGGCGAGATAGACGGCATGCGTGTCCGTCTTGATGTTCCGGGCCCAGCTTTTGATCCGCATCAACATGGATGCGTCGTATCGCACAAGTCAGCTTCAAGATAGCCATTGATATTGCAGCAGAAGTCGGCGGATTTCGTTTCCCCATACGGAGGCTCGGATCTTGCCGCCCCAGCCACAGAGAGCCCCGGATGCGCCCTTTGGCGTGTTGAGGAGCCGCCCGTTTCGTGGGAAGACGGCGGAAAGCTGAAAAAGTGTACCCAAAGAATTTCTGGGAGCGAGATGCCATGACCTACCGAGCACCGATCAACGACATGCTGCTGGCCCTGAATCACGGCGCCGGCCTGCAGGCGGCCCTAAAAGCCGGCCATTACGGCGATTTCGACGCCGATATGACCGCTGCCGTGCTCGAAGAGGCCGGCCGCTTTGCCAGTGACGTTCTGGCGCCGCTCAATACCGTAGGCGACAAGAACGGCATCAAGCTCGCAGATAATAAAGTCACCACCGCCCCCGGCTGGCCCGATGCCTATGCGCGCTGGACTGCCGCCGGCTGGAACGGCGTCTCCGGCCCCGAAGCCTTCGGCGGCCAGGGCCTGCCGCTGGCGATCAATGCCGCCTGCACCGAAATCTGGAGCGCGTCGAACATCGCCTTCGGCCTTTGCCCGCTGCTGACACTCTCCGCCATCGAGGCGCTCGACGCCCATGGCAGCGACGAGCTGAAAAAGATCTATCTGGAGAAGCTGGTCACCGGCGAATGGACCGGCACCATGCAGCTCACCGAGCCGCAGGCCGGCTCCGATGTCGGCGCCCTGCGCTCGCGCGCCGAGCGCCAGGCCGACGGCAGCTATCGCATCTCCGGCACCAAGATCTTCATCACCTATGGCGATCACGACATGACCGATAACATCGTGCATTTCGTGCTTGCGCGATTGCCCGATGCCCCCGCCGGTACCAAGGGCATCTCGCTGTTCCTGATTCCGAAATTCCTCGTCAATGCCGACGGCTCGCTCGGTGAGCGCAACGACATCCATGCCTCCGGCGTCGAACACAAGCTCGGCATGCACGCCTCCCCCACCTGCACCATGACCATGGGCGACAAGGGCGGCGCGGTCGGCTACCTCATCGGCGAGGAAAATCGCGGCATGCTCTGCATGTTCACGATGATGAACCAGGCCCGGCTCGGCGTCGGGCTTGAAGGCGTCGGCATTGCCGACCGCGCCTATCAGCAGGCACTGGCCTTCGCGCAGGAGCGTAAACAAGGCCGCGGTATCGGCAGCAAGACGGCCGGCATGGATCCGATCATCGTGCATCCCGACGTCAAGCGCATGCTGATGCAGATGCGCTCGCTCACCGCCGCTGCGCGCACCATCTGCTACGCCACCGCCGTGGCGCTCGACGTCGCCGCGCGTTCGCCCGACGCCAAGGTGCGCACCGAAGCGGCGGCACGCGGCGCATTGCTGACGCCGATCGCCAAGGCCTTCTCCACGGATATCGGCAATGAAGTGACGTCACTGGGCGTGCAGATCCATGGCGGTATGGGCTTCATCGAAGAGACCGGCGCGGCACAGCACTATCGCGATGCGCGCATCACGGCGATCTACGAAGGCACCAACGGCATCCAGTCGATCGATCTCGTCACGCGAAAACTCGCGGCATCAGGCGGCGAGGCTGTTTGGGCACTGCTGGACGAACTCGGCGGCATCGTGTCGCGCGTCGAGGCCTCCAACGATCCCGGTTTCGGCACCACCGGCGCAAAACTCCGCGACGCGCTCGGCTCGCTGGAGCGTTCGAGCAAGTGGCTGCTGGAGAAGCTGGCCTCGGCGCCAAACGACGCTCTGTCCGGCGCCACGCCCTATCTGCGGCTGTTCGGCTCCACCCTCGGCGGCTGCATGCTGGCCAATGAGGCGCTTGCAGCGCGCGACATCGACGGCGGCAGCGACGCGACGCGTTATGTCACACTGGCGCGGTTCTTCGCCGAGAATGTTGCGGTGCAGGCTGGTTCGCTTGAACGCACCGTGATGGACTCCAGTGAATCCGTGATGTCGGCCGATGCCGTTTTGCTGGCATAAACCATCGCCCTCCATATCGGCCGCAGCGGATTGATGTAATATCCGGCAGAGGAAACGTGCCAGCCGCGCTTTTTGCGGGGCGCTGCAAGGAGCTGCAAGGGATTGACATGACCGAACATCTGATCGTGACCGACGATGAGGCCACGCGCGTGATCACGCTGCGCCGGCCGGAAAAGAAGAACGCGCTGACGCAGGACATGTATCACGCCATGTCGGACGCGATCGACACCGCGCAGAACAATCCCGATATCCGCTGCATGATCATCACCGGCGGCTCTGGCGCCTTCACCGCGGGCAACGACCTGCAGGATTTTCTGAAGGACAGCGCCGAAAAGGCCGAGTCTCCACGCGCGTCGAACGCCGTGAAGTTTCTGTATTCGCTGGCGCAGAACACCAAGCCGATCATCGCCGCGGTGGATGGCATTGCCATCGGCATCGGCACGACCATGCTGTTCCACTGCGACTATGTGCTGGCCTCGACCACCGCAACCTTCTCAACGCCGTTCATTCATCTCGGCCTGGTGCCGGAAGCCGCCTCCAGCCTGCTGTTCCCGCGCACCATGGGTCATCAGCGGGCCTTCGCCGCGCTGGTGATGGGCCGCACGATGACGGCGGAAGATGGCCAGGCCGCCGGTTTCATCAACGAAATCGTGCCGCCCGGTCACACCGAAGTCGAAGCGCGCAAGGTCGCCCGCGAAATCTGCGCACTGCCGGTGGAAGCCGTGGCAATCTCGCGCCGGCTGCTGAAGCTCCCGCCCGAGGATCTCACGCGGCGCATCGATCAGGAGAGCCATCTGTTCGGCGAGCGCATGAAGTCGCAGGAAGCGAGCGCGGCGTTCAAGGCGTTCTTCGCGCGCAAGAAGGGGTAATGATTCTGCGCTTTCTTAACCTCTCCCCGTTCTTCACGGGGAGAGGTCGACGTTCAGGCGCGCAGCGCATGAACGTCGGGTGAGGGGCGTGGCACTGTCGTCAACGCAATTGTGAGCTATCGTGTCGCTGTCATGTCAAACGATAGCGGCATGAATGACCACTTATCGCAGCGAAAGTTGCGGACATCGGACCCGAGGGATCTTCCAGAATTGCTGACATCGTGCGCTGCCCCTCACCCGACCGGCTTCGCTGCGCTTCGCCGGTCGACCTCTCCCCGCCTAGCGAAGCTGCGCTTCGCATGGACACGGGGAGAGGTTAAGAATGCAGCGCTCGCTGCGTGCACTGTTCTAGCTGGCGCACTATTGTGTGTAGCATCGGCCGCCCACGCCCAGACACCCCCCACCCCCGTCGACGTCACCGTCCTCGCCATCAACGACTTCCACGGCAATCTGCGCCCTGCCCCCGGCGGCATCGTGATCGACGATCCCGCCGACAAAACGAAGAAGATCACCGTGCCCGCCGGCGGCGCCGAGCATATGGCGACGCTGGTCAAGCAGCTCCGCGCCGGCAAGCCGAACAGCGTATTCGTGGCTGCCGGCGACCTGATCGGCGCCAGCCCGTTTCTCTCCGCGCTGTTTCATGACGAACCGACCATCGAGGCGCTGTCGATGATGGGCCTTGAGATCGCCTCGGTCGGCAATCACGAATTCGACGAAGGGCGCGAGGAGCTGCTGCGCATGCAGAACGGTGGCTGCCATCCCGTCGATGGCTGCCAGGGCCCGCATCCCTTTGCCGGCGCGACGTTCAACTATCTCGCCGCCTCGACCATCGATACCAAGACCGGCAAGTCGCTGCTGCCGCCCTATCAGATCAAGACATTCGACGGCATTCCCGTCGCCTTCATCGGCCTGACGCTGAAAGGCACGCCCGGCCTCGTGGCGCCGCCCGGCATTGCCGGTCTCGAATTCAGGGATGAAGCGGACACCGTCAACGCGCTGGTGCCCGAACTGAAGGCAAAGGGCGTCGAGGCCATCGTGGTGCTGATCCATGAAGGCGGCTTCCCCACCGGCGACTACAATGAATGCCCGGGTATTTCCGGACCAATCGTCGATATCGTGAAGAAGTTCGACAAGGCGGTCGACGTCGTGGTCAGCGGCCACACGCACCGCGCCTATACCTGCCAGATCGACGGACGGCTCGTCACCTCGGGCGACAAATACGGCACGCTGGTCACCACCATCGACCTCAAGCTCGACCGCACCACCCACGACGTCATCAGCGCGAAGGCCGACAACGTCATCGTGCGCACGGCGACCTATCCCGCCGATCCCGCGCAGACCGCCTTGCTCGCCGCCTATGACAAGGTTGCCGCGCCCATTGCCAGTCGCCCTGCCGGATCGGTCACCGCAACGCTGTCGCGCATGCCCGACATGACGACCGGCGAAAGCCCGCTGGGTGATATCATCGCCGACGCACATCTCGCCGCGACATCGGCCGGCAATCTCGGCGCCGCCGTGATCGCCTTTACCAATCCCGGCGGCATCCGCGCCGACATCACCAAATCGGTCGACGGCAGCGTGACCTATGGCGACGTCTTCGCAGCGCAGCCGTTCCGCAATCAGCTGGTGACGCTGACGCTCACAGGCACGCAAATCAAGGCGATGCTCGAGCAGCAATGGAACACCCCGAGCCGGCCGCGCATCCTGCAGGTCTCGAAAGGCTTCAGCTACGCGTGGGACAACACGGCGGCGGCGGGTCAGCGCGTCCCGCCCGGGCGCATGATGCTGGAGGGCAAGGTGATCGATCCCACGGCCAACTATCGCGTCACCGTGAACGGCTTTCTCGCCGTCGGCGGCGATGGCTTCACGGTATTGAAAGAGGGCAAGGAGCCGCTGGTCGGCGTCTACGATGTCGATGCGCTGAACGCTTACATGAAGGCCAACAGCCCGGTGTCGCCGATGCCGCTGGGGCGGATTGCGCGAGTGGATTAGCGGAACGCCTGTCGGCCCCAAGCTGTCATTCCGGAATCATCATGGCTCGTCATTCTCCGGCCCCGGAATCTCGATCCAAGCTCGTCATTCCCAGGCAAACCAGTTGGTTTGCCTGAGGGCGTGCGTCGCCGGCGAAGCCGGCAGAGCGCGAACCTCGATCCACACTCGTCATTCCGGGGCGCACGAAAGCGGCGGAGCCGCTGCAGTGCGAACCCGGAATCCCGAAATGTTCAGCTCAAAACAGGCTGAGATTCCGGGTTCCCGTGCGCGAAGGCGCGCCCGCGCCCCGGAATGACGAGCGAGGGGCGACAAGACAGCACCTAAACATTTTTTCCTATCCGACGTTGACATCATCCCCGTCAGGTTTATATTCCCCTCCGTCCTGCCCCACCGAGAGGGGCGATCGCGATCGTCACGTTCGCGGGGTGGGATGCGGTGGACGCCGGAGATGCGGCGTCACGCGGTTCATGGGGGACGTCTGTCTTCGGGCAGGACGGATCTGCGCCAGCACTGCCACTGGCAAGGAGACGGCCGACCTTCGGATGGAAAGATCCCTGGACAGTGTGACGGACGACCAAATCGAAACACGTTCGGCCAAGTGCTTTGCGGCTACCCTGTCCCTCCGCCCTGGGACATTAATTTTGGTGATGGGACCGTTCGCCATGGCAGATGTGCAAGCAACCGAAAAAACACCGCATGCGGAACGCCGGGCAATCGCTCGGCGCCTC
>NZ_JABMCJ010000073.1 GCF_013359755.1 Tardiphaga robiniae
GCACAAACCTGATTCCAATTTGAGCAAGGCTATGTGCCATCTCGATACTCGTTCTTAACTCAACAGAAGATGCTTTGTGCATACAGCCCCTCGTTTATTATTTATCTCCTCAGCCAGCCGCTGTGCTTTCAGTGGATTTCGGATAACAGAAAGGCCGGGAAATACCCAGCCTCGCTTTGTAACGGAGTAGACGAAAGTGATTGCGCCTACCCGGATATTATCGTGAGGATGCGTCATCGCCATTGCTCCCCAAATACAAAACCAATTTCAGCCAGTGCCTCGTCCATTTTTTCGATGAACTCCGGCACGATCTCGTCAAAACTCGCCATGTACTTTTCATCCCGCTCAATCACGACATAATGCAGGCCTTCACGCTTCATACGCGGGTCATAGTTGGCAAAGTACCAGGCATTTTTTCGCGTCACCCACATGCTGTACTGCACCTGGGCCATGTAAGCTGACTTTATGGCCTCGAAACCACCGAGCCGGAACTTCATGAAATCCCGGGAGGTAAACGGGCATTTCAGTTCAAGGCCGTTGCCGTCACTGCATAAACCATCGGGAGAGCAGGCGGTACGCATACTTTCGTCGCGATAGATGATCGGGGATTCAGTAACATTCACGCCGGAAGTGAATTCAAACAGGGTTCTGGCGTCGTTCTCGTACTGTTTTCCCCAGGCCAGTGCTTTAGCGTTAACTTCCGGAGCCACACCGGTGCAAACC
>NZ_JABMCJ010000074.1 GCF_013359755.1 Tardiphaga robiniae
TGCGGCTACCCTGTCCCTCCGCCCTGGGACATTAATTTTGGTGATGGGACCGTTCGCCATGGCAGATGTGCAAGCAACCGAAAAAACACCGCATGCGGAACGCCGGGCAATCGCTCGGCGCCTCCGAAAGTCCTGATGCACTCACAATTGCGGAAGACCGCATCGCATCAGGCCCAAGGGTGCAACGGGCACCCGGCGTTCCGCACGCCCTCTCACAGGGGGCCGGGAATGCAAACCACGACGGCGCCCCCGCGCCGCAAACAATGGGGGTGATGACGCATGTCTGAAGATCCCACGCACGTCATTCCGGGGCGCGGCCGGCGCTTGCCGGACGCGAGCCCGGAATCCCGACATGGGAGGCTCAGATAGCGCTAGGCCATGTCGGGATTCCGGGTTCACGCTTGCCGCCTTCGGCGTCGCGCGCGCCCCGGAATGACGAGAACAAGGCGCGCCGTTGTTCGGACACACCGGTCATGCCACACTCCGGTATCGCCAACCCAACAGGTTTTTCATGACCAATCGTATCACCGCCATTGCCATTGCCGCTGTGTCCTTCGTCTCGGTTGCGCTGACGGCCACATCCTCGCAGGCCGCCAAATGCGGCGGCGACTTCCAGGGTTTCATCGCGGCCATGTCGCAGGAGGCCGCCGCCGCCGGCGTGTCGCAGGGCGTGATCTCGCAGGCCTTTGCCGGCGTGACGCAGGACCCCGCGGTGCTGTCGTTCGATCGCCGCCAGCGCGGCACCTTCAACAAGAGTTTCGAGCAATATGTCTCGACCCGCGTCGGCCAGGGCCGTATCTCCATGGGCCTGCAGATGATGCAGCGTCACGCCTCGCTGCTGTCGCGCATCGAGCAACGCTTCGGCGTGCCGCCTGAAATCGTGGTGGCGATCTGGGGCCTCGAGTCGGATTTCGGCAAGGGCGATATCGGCAAGATGCCGGTGATCCGCACGCTCTCCACCATGGCGCATGACTGCCGCCGCACCGAACTGTTTCAGGGCGAGCTGATCGCGGCGCTGAAGATCCTGCAGCGCGGCGACCTGCCGCAGCGCGACCTGATCGGCGCCTATGCCGGCGAGCTCGGCCAGACGCAGTTCCTGCCGTCGAGCTACATCAAATACGGCGTCGATTTCGACGGCAACGGCCATGTGGATCTCCGCCATTCGGTGCCGGACGTGCTGGCCTCGACCGCGAACCTCCTGAAGACCGCGGGCTTCCGGGGCGGCCAGCCTTACGGCGAAGGCACGGCGAATTTCGAGGCGATGCGCGAGTGGAACAGGGCCACGATCTATCGCAAGACCATCGGCTATTTCGCCGATCGCCTCGCGGCCGGACGCTAGGCGAGGGGCGATAGGCAAGGCGAGGGCGCGCGCGGTTTTAAACTTTTGTTAAGCCGCGCGGCCGCCGGGCGAACTTTGGGAACCCCGATGGTGAAAGTCGGATTAACTCATTCCCTTTCACTCTTTCAAAACCACACTGGGGATTATCCGCCGCGAGTCAGATTCCGTTAAGCGTCGCCGACGCATTTTACCACCTGCTGGGAACGAGTGGTGAGAGTGATGGCGGGGATCGACAGCAGCGCGCAGAAGCGCGACGCACAACGTGGCGGGTGCCGCCGATGTTGAACGTCGGCACGCTGTTCACGGTGTTCACCGTCAACTTTTTGGCCCTCGGCGTGGTCTGGGCCTATGTGGCCACCAGCTATCCCAATCTGCACGCCGCGCGTTACTGGACAGCCGCCGCGTTCGCCGCGGCGCTCGGCAACAGCATCTCGGTGCTGCGCGGCGTCGGCGTCGATCCGCTGATCGCCATCCTGCTGGGCAACGGCCTGCTGCTGCTGGCCACCAGCCTCGCCGCCATCGGCATGAATCAGTTTTACGGCCGCCCAGCGGGCTGGCGCGCGCAAGCCGTCGTCATCGCCGCCAGCCTGGCCGGCCTGCTGCTGTTCACGCTGTGGCACGACAACATGACGATGCGGGTGCTGATCTATTCCGCCGGCCAGTCGGTCACCGTTGTCATGACCGTGCCGCTGCTGTTGTCGCGCAAGGATGGCGGCGGCAATGCCGGCGCCCGTCTCGCCGGCTGGCTCGCCATCACGCTCGTTGCTGCGCATGCCGTGCGTTCGGCCGCGGCGCTGGCGAATATCGGCGGCAATATGACCTTTGCCGATTTCAACAATCTCCAGGCCATGATGGTGCTGGTGCTGGTGTTCCTGGCGATGTCGTGGAATTTCGGATTCCTCCTGATGGCCATCGATCGCCTGCGCGGCGAAGTTGCCGAACTCGCACTGGTCGACGATCTCACCGGCGTCGCCAATCGTCGTCATCTGGTGCAGCGCCTCACCGAGGAATGCGCGCTGGCGCGTCGCACGCAAAAGCCGTTCGCGCTGCTGGCGATCGATCTCGACGGCTTCAAGGAAATCAATGACGGCCACGGCCACGCGGCCGGCGACGATTGCCTGCGTCACTTCACGCTGATGACCCAGAGCAAACTCCGCCCCGGCGATCTGCTCGCGCGTTCCGGCGGCGACGAGTTCAGCATCATCCTGCCGGCGACGACGCTGCATGAAGCGGCAAACATCGCGCGCCGCATTCTGGATGTGTGCCGCATCGACGCCGCGGGCTGTGCGCCCGGCGAGATTCCGATTGCGGCGTCCATCGGCGTGGCGCAGTGGCACCCGCAGGTCGGGCAATATCCGGAGCGACTGATCGCGGCTGCCGACCAGGCGCTCTATGCCGCCAAGAACGACGGCAAGAACCGCTTCGCCCTATGCGATCTCGAAGCGCCGTCGATGGTGCCGGCTCTCAACATGGACGAAGCCATCGACCGCGCCCGCAAGCTGGCCTGATCGCTCAGTTCATCGTCTTGTCGTGGGTGATGTCGATGATCGCGCCGGGCAGGCGGACGGGGCGCCCATGTCCGTCCAGCGTGCAACTGCCGCGCGCGAGAACCCAACTGATCCGGTCGTTCTTGATCAGGCGACACTCGCACTCAAAGATGCCGCCTGATCGCATCGCGGCCGCGACCGCCGCGTGCACCCGGTCAACGTCATCGGGATGGACCGCTGCGAGATAGGCCATGTTCGGCAGACCGCGCGCGGCCGTTTCGGGATCGACATTGAAGAAGCGGGCAGCCCCGGCATCGAGATAGTTGCGGTCGTTGCTGATGTCCCAGTCCCAGAAACCTGCGATCAGTTCACGTGCGGCGAGCCGGCGCGGCATCGGCATCTCGAACGCGTCGTCCTCGGCCGTGGTCTGGTAGGCCTCTGCTGCCGCGAGCCGCAGGATGTAGGAGAGAAATTCGTGCTTCCGCTCCCGGGCGAAGCTTGCAATATCGAGGCACACGTCACCCAAGGGTCGTCGCATCGCTCATCCCCACCCGTTCCCGGCGGGGGCAGAATATAGCGGGCTCCTTGCAATTCAACCGGTGGTTGGAGAATTTCTGCGCGGCAAATATGGGGATCGCGGTGGATCGCCCGATGAGGCGTGACGCGATGCCGCTTGCAGAGTTGGCGCGTGTCCCCCATGTCATGGCCATGATGAGCACAGGTCAATCAACCACTTACGACGCCGGCCGCCCACGCAAACCGGCGTCCGCGCATGGTCCGATCATCGATCAGGATGGTTTTGAGGTTCGGCCCGAGCAACTTCGGCCGGATGTGCAGGGCTTTCGGTTCGACTTCGGAGCGGGCGCCAATCCGTTTGCAAATCTCACGCGCGAGCAACGGCTGGCGCGGCTGGATGCGCTGGCGAAACTGCTCGACGTCGCCTTCATCGTACCGGGCACCAAGATCCGCTACGGCATCGATGGTCTGATCGGCTTGATTCCGATCGTGGGCGACATCATCACCACGGCGATCTCGCTATGGGTGGTGCGCGAGGCACGGGCGCTCGGCGCGCCGTGGCATCTCACGGCGCGGATGCTGGGCAATGTTGCGGTGGACGGTGCTGTCGGCATCGTGCCCTTTATCGGCGATGCGTTCGACGTGATGTTCCGGGCCAATGTCCGCAACGTCAGAATGCTGCGCAAGTGGCTCGAAAAACAGCCCAGACTCTAGTTCAGAGTCCGGGCTGCGATCGTCTCAATTCGTGAAGCTCAAGCTGCGTCGGCGTCGTCGGTCGCAGGTTCTTCGGCGCGCACGCGGCGCTCGAGCGGGAAATCCTGGCTCTCATAGAGCGAGCGGATGCCGCTCTGGTCGAAACGGGCTTCCTCGACCTGCAGATAGGCGCCGTTCAGCGAGTCAGCCGGCAGCTCCTCGATCGCGAACTGGACGGCGGCGGCGGCCGTATCGAAACGACGATAGGCGAAACCGGCACGCTTTTTCTTGCGGATCGCGGCGGGGAAGAGTTCGGCTGCGGTGTTGTAGCTGAAAGCTGCCATGGTCGGGGACCTCATCTGAATACGCAACGAAACGACGCTTCATTCGCAATGCAGCCGATCCGGCGGCGCGCGGAACATCATTTCAGGACAGACCCCAATATAAGCACGTTTTGGCCGATTGCGACACCTGCGATACAGCATGATGAATCGCCGGCCGCGGGCGGTATTGCCGTAATAGCTTTGTGATTTAAAGAGCTTAGCGCGCGCTTAAGGCATGGGCAGCGGCGCGCGCGGCGCAATATTTGCCTATTGTCCGGTCACGTCCGGCAGCGGCACGATTTTCAGGGGGGTGGTATAGGGCTCGACCCGCAGCGCCTCAGTCGACATAAGCCCCACCTGCCGCAAAGGCGCCTGCTCCAGCGCCCCGGCCTCAGCCTTGCGCACGGCGTACTGCCAGGCCGTCAGCGTACCCTTCTGGACCAGATGCTTGGCGACGCCGCCGGCGTTCTTGGCTTCGAAAGTGGAAAGCTGGTCATCGTTAATGCCGATGATGATCTCGTCCTTGGCCGTGATCACCTTGAACAGCGACACCTTGTCGGTCGCCAGTGCGGGGTGGGACACCAAGCTTTCGAGAATGAGACCCGCAAGGGCAATGCCGAGCAACAAACGGTTTGAACGGGTAGACATCTTGGTACTTTCTTATTCTTCTTCGCAAACGTGCATACCGCTGAGGCATGTTCAAGTAACAGGCAATAGGCGAAGCCGCTTACGGACAAGTATTGGACAGAAATGCCCCGCGAGACTTCGATGAGTCGCACGGGGCACTGAAACAGTTCGATAGGGGATACGTATTTATTTAGGCTGAAGTTTCAAGGCCGCAGAGTTGATGCAGTATCGCAATCCCGTGGGTCCGGGGCCGTCGTCAAACACATGTCCGAGATGACCATTGCACTTGGAGCACAGCACTTCCGTGCGGATCATGCCGTGGGTCACATCGCGTTCTTCGTCGATATGACTTTCTCGTGAGGGCTGCGTGAAGCTCGGCCAGCCGCAGCCGGAATCGAACTTGGCATCGGACTCGAACAGTGTCTGGCCGCAGCCGGCGCAGACGAAGGTGCCCGGCGTATGGTCATGTTCGTACTCGCCGGTGAACGGACGCTCCGTCGCCTTTTCGCGCAGTACCGCATACTGCATCGGGGTCAGTTCGCGGCGCCATTCGGCTTCGCTCTTTTCGACCTTGCCGGATGTGGTCTTGGTGTCGGTCATTCTCTCTCCTTCCCGATCGGCGATGGCTGCGAGCGCTCAGGTCAATTTGTGACCTTCGACGCGCTCACCAGCGTCGGCTTCTCGATATAGTTCTGGGCAAAGATCTTCTTCAGGTTCTCGACCTTCGGAATATCGTTATAGGCAATATAGGGCTGGTTCGGGTGCAGCGTCAGGTAGTCCTGATGATAAGCTTCCGCCGGATAGAAGGCTTCAAGCATGCCGAGCTTGGTGACGATCGGCTTCTTGTAGACCTTTGCAGCGTTGAGCTGGGCGATATAGGCTTCCGCCACTTTATTCTGCTCCGGCGTCGTCGCGAAAATTTCCGACCGATATTGCGTTCCCGAATCCGGGCCCTGGCGATTCAGCTGGGTCGGGTCATGCGCCACCGAGAAATAAATCTGCAGGATCTTGCCGTAGCTGATCTTTTGCGGGTCGTATTTGATCTCGACCGCTTCGGCGTGCCCGGTCGAGCCGGTGCTGACCGCGGTGTAATTGGCCGAGCTCTTGGAGCCGCCGGCATAGCCGGACACAGCGTTGACGACGCCTGCCGTGTGCTGGAATACGCCCTGGACGCCCCAGAAGCACCCACCCGCAATCACCGCAGTCTGAATGCCGGTCGCGGCCGGCGTATCCGCCGCGGGTGCGGGAATGATGACAGCCTCTTCGGCGGCAAAAGTAGGAGCCACGAGGGCGGTCGAAATCGCCAATGCGCCGGCAAAGGCGCAGAGCGAGAGGCGGCTGAACAGGGAGCGGCGCATAGCAGGTCCTCTTGGATGATCGATGGCCGGATGACCGGCAGTCTAGACCGGAGCCCGTGGTTCGCAATCGGCATTTCCGGTGGGCACATCCGAGATACGGAAGAGGGTGCCGGTTGTTACGCGATACCGGACACGAGTTCGTGAGGATCTGGATGGCAGGAAAAAGCCGCGGAACATGCGTCCCGCGGCTTTCTGATTAACTATGACGCTAACCACTTACGGGCAGGGATAACGATTGCCGTCGTTGTTCAGATAAGTGCCTGACGCCGGATCGTAGGAACGATAGCGCTGCGCGCAATAGGCTGCGTTCTGCTGGGCTGCCGCGTTGGCCTGGCTGGCCGCAATCGCGCCGCCGATGATGGCGCCCGCTGCGAGGCCGCCGACGACGGCGCCAGCGCTGGGTCCGCGGCGATAGTAGCCGGGACCGTAGCCGTAGCGTGGGCCATAACCGTAGCGGCGATAATACTGCACGTTCTCGGTGGCCGACGGTACGGCACTGGCGAGGCCGGGCTGACTAAGCAGGGGCGCAGATGTTGCCGGCGCCGAAAACGCCAGCGCGCTTGCGCCGATCATCGTAGCCATCGTCAAGATTTTCGCGGGATGCATATCGAGCTCCTTATTAAGCGTAAGTGGCCGAAACGTTCGGGCGGGCATCTTGTTCCACGATGCCTAGGAGCCAGACGCGTCAGATCAGCGCATGCGATTGATTGCAAAATACGCGCGTTAAACCACGATGCTCAAGCGCTTCGCGGCGCGGGTGATGCCGGTGTAGAGCCAGCGGGCGCGGCTCTCCTGAAATGCAAAGCTCTCGTCGAACAGAACGACGTCGTCCCATTGCGAGCCCTGGCTTTTGTGCACGGTCAGCACGTAGCCATAGTCGAATTCGTCGTAAGGCTTGCGTTGCTCCCACGGCAGCGTCTCAACACCGCCCGAGAAACAGTCCGCGCGCACAGATACCTTGGTGACCTTGCCGCCAAAATCCTCATCCGGCGAAATTCGCATGGTGATGATCTGCGACTTCGAGGCAGCGCGCGCCTTCACGCGCCACAGACCGCCGTTGAACAGCACCTTCTTGCGGTTGTTGCGCAGGCAGACCAGCTTGTCATTGGCCACCGGCAGCAGGTCCTCGATGCCAAGTTTCTGCCGGACACGCATATTGTAGGCGCGGCGCGTGTTGTTGCGGCCAACCAGTACCTGATCGGCGGACATCACGCGATCCGGATCGAGTGCCTTGCGCGACACGATTTCGCTCAGGCCATATTGCCCGGGCTGCAGCGACCGCCCCTCGCGGACATCCATCGACATGCGCACGATCGGATCGTGCTCGGCCTGGCGATGCACTTCGGTCAGCATCACGTCGGGCTCGGTCTCGGTGAAGAAGCCGCCACCCTGGATCGGCGGCAACTGCGCGGGATCGCCGAGCACCAGCAGAGGGCAATCGAATGACAGCAGGTCGCGGCCAAGCTCGGCGTCGACCATCGAACATTCGTCGATCACGATCAGCTTGGCCTTGGAGGCTGGCGCGTCGTCCCACAGTTCGAAATTCGGCTGCTCCTCGCCGCTCTCACGGGCGCGATAGATCAGTGAGTGAATCGTGGAGGCGCCGTCGCAGCCCTTGTTGCGCATCACCAGCGCCGCCTTACCGGTAAAGGCTGCGAATTTCACCTCGCCGTCCACATTGTCGGCGACGTGCCGCGCCAATGTCGTCTTGCCGGTACCGGCAAAGCCGAACAGCCGGAACACCTGCGGTGTGCCGTTGCGGCCTGGCTTCGCCTTCAGCCAGTCGTCGACGGCTTTCAGCGCGGCATCCTGATGCGGGGTAAAGGTCGGCATTGCGTCTCTGGAAAGCGGTGCGCAGCCATTTTGCCGCGACTCAGCGGGGAAAGCTAACCATTCAGGCGTCTGACGCAAGCCGGAGACCCCCAAGTTGTGTGCGCCAACGTGGCCGGTTGCTCATTGTCGTTCCATGACGCAGTTATTAGGCTGCTTGAGCCCAGGGAGCCCATTTTGGAACGCAGACTGCTTCAGATCGCACTGGCGATTGTCGGCCTCGTGGCCATCCTGTTCGGCCTGACCGGCGTGCTGTTCGGCACCAGCCTCTCGGGCGTCAGGCTCGGCGTGACGATGGAAGGCTATGTGCGCTTCATCAAGGGTGTGCTGGTGGCGGTCGGACTGATCTACTGGTCGGCGATCCCGCAGATCGAAAAGCGCTTTGAGCGGATTTCGATCGTGACCTTCATCCTCGTGTTTGGTGCGGCTGCGCGTCTGCTGGCGGTGCTCGGTCATGGCTTTCCGACCGTGGGCCTCCTGATCAGTCTGATCGGCGAACTCGTGGTCGTCCCGATGATCTGGCTGTGGCTCCGCCATCTCGTGCGGCGGGGTGCGGTCGCATGAAGCGGATCGGCATTGGGATCGTCTATGTGATCGGCGCGATTTCGATCGGTTATCTCGCGTTCTATGCCTATGCGATGTTCACCCGGCAGGCGCTGACGCCGGGAGATCCGATCAAGATTTTTCGCAAGCAGGACGCGCCGAGCTATTCGCAGGGCGCGTCGTTGTCGTTTTTCGCGTAATTACATCGCGCCCATGGCCGCACGATAGTCGCCGGCGCCTGCGCCCGCCGGTGTGATCGGCAACCCGCCATCGGCATATTCGTTGAGCTTGTTGCGCAGCGTGCGGATCGAGATGCCAAGAATGTTGGCCGCATGGGTGCGGTTGCCGAGGCAGTGCTTCAGCGTTTCAAGGATCAGATCGCGCTCGACATCGGCTACGGTACGGCCGACCAGTGCGCGGGTCACGGTTTCTGCCGCCATGGTTGCATGCGCCACGGCCGGCGGGGTCTTGGCGAGATCGAGACGATCGCCATCCGGGGTCAGGATGGCATCCGCGCCGATCTCGTCGCCGTTGGCCATCAGCACCGAACGGTGGATCGTGTTTTCGAGTTCACGGACGTTGCCCTGCCAGCGATTGGCGGTGAGCACGCGCCGCGCCTCGGCGGAGATCGGACGCACCGGAACGCCATTGGCGTCGGCATATTTCTTGGCGAAATGTTGCGCCAGTTCGAGAATGTCGGCCGGGCGATCGCGCAGCGGCGGGATCTTCAGGTTCACGACGTTGAGGCGGAACAGCAGATCTTCGCGGAACGTGCCTTCGCGTACGGCGTCGGACAGGTTGCGGTTCGAGGTTGCGATGATGCGAATGTCCACCGGCACCGGCTTGGTGCCGCCGACGCGGTCGATGACGCGCTCCTGAATGGCGCGCAGCAGCTTCGACTGCAGCCGCACGTCCATTTCCGAGATTTCGTCCAGCAAGAGCGTGCCGCCGGTGGCTTCCTCGAACTTGCCGATGCGGCGTGCGATCGCGCCGGTGAAGGCACCCTTCTCGTGGCCGAACAGTTCGGACTCCAGGAGATGCTCGGGGATTGCAGCGCAGTTAATGCTGATGAACGGCTTCTTGGCGCGGTTGGAGCGGGTGTGGACGTAGCGCGCCAGCACTTCCTTGCCGGTGCCCGATTCGCCCGTGATCATCACCGACGCATCGGAGCCGGCGATCTGCTGCGCCAGCTTGACCACCTTGCCCATCATCTCGTCGCGATAGATCAGGTCGCGGGAGTCGTTGGCGACGGCGGCCAGAACGGCGGCGATCAGTTCCGGATCTGGCGGCAGCGGGATGTATTCTTTGGCGCCGGCATGGATCGCCGCCACCGCAGCGCGGGCATCGGTGGTGATGCCGCAGGCGACGATCGGTACATGGATGTGTTCGGCTTCCAGCCGCATCACGAGGTCGCGGATGTCGAGGGCGACATCCACCAGCAGGAGATCCGCGCCCTTGCCGCCGCGCAACACGCCCATCGCCTGATCGTGGCCTTCGGCATGAACCACGGAGGCGCCGTTATCCATGGCGATCTTGGTGGCGGTGGTGAGTTGGCCCTTGAGGGTACCAACGATGAGAAGCCGCATGGTGATCTCCTGTTATATCCTGGTCGCGCCCTTGAGGCGCCGTTTGTCTCGAATTAGCTGCGTTCAGCCTTGATGATTTCAGTCATGGTGACGCCGAGCTTTTCTTCGACGAGGACGACTTCGCCGCGCGCCACCAGGCGGTTGTTCACGTAGATGTCGATCGCTTCGCCAACGCGGCGGTCGAGTTCGAGCACGGTGCCGGGCCCGAGCTTCAGCAATTCGCCCACACCCATCTTGGAGCGGCCGAGCACGGCCGAGACCTGGACTGGAACGTCGAAGACCGCTTCGAGATCGGCGGCAATACGCGTGACCTGTTCTTCGTCAGCATAGCCCACGTCCCCCATTGCGCCGGGATCGGTGGCATTGAGATCGGGAAGCGGCACCTGTGGATCGCTCATATTCTAGTCCTCACAGCCCTGTCAGGCCTGATTGCGCGACGCCATGTAGCGTCCGACGAGTTCGTTGATCTTGGCGTCGATGGTTGAGCGTTCGAGCACGACGCCGCCATCCGCCCATTCGATTTTGCAGTCGCCGTTCTCGATATCCGGCTCGGCGAGGATGACGAGGCGACCGGCGAAGCCGCTTTGTTTGGCCTGTTTCTCGATGCGTTCGCGTGCTTCGTCGTAGAGCTGGTCGTTGATGCGCACCACGAGATGCGGTGTCGACACCAGATTCTTGAAACAGTCGTGGACCAGGGCCATGACTTCGGTGAGCGGCTCAACGGCGATCAATTCACTGCAGAGTTTGCGTGCCACCGACACCGCGACATCGACAGCTTCGGTTTCCATCTTTTCTTCGATGGCCCCGAAGCGCGACGAGATCGAGGAAATCGCAACGCCGATCTGTTCCAGCGCCAATGCGGCGCGACGGTCGCTTTCGGCCTTCGCCTCGCGCTGGGCCGCATCGAAGCCTGCGCGATAGGCCTGAGCTTCGGCGTTGGCGACCTTCTCCGCAATCTCGGCCGGCGTGATCGCGGGCGCACGCGTCTTGTCGGGCGCTGCGAAGTCCATATCGAACAGAAATTTTGCGGGGGCGGCCATCAATACACCAGCTCGTCGTCGGCGCGGTTCTTGGTCAGCACGATTTCGCCCTTGGCGGCGAGATCCTTGGCCAAATTCACCAGCAGTGCCTGTGCCTCGTCGACATCGCGCAGACGGACCGGGCCGAGCGCGGCCATATCGTCGGTCAGCATCTTGGCGGCGCGGGACGACATGTTGCCCATGAAGAAGGCGCGCACTTCCTCGTTGGCGCTCTTCAGTGCGATACCCAGTTTGTCCTTGTCGATGCTGCGCATCAGGGTCTGTGCGGAGCCGGCATCCAGCTTGATCAGGTCGTCGAAGGTAAACATCAGCGCCTTGATGCGCTCGGCCGCCTCGCGATTGTCTTCTTCCAGCGAGGTGATGAAGCGCGTCTCGGTCTGGCGGTCGAAATTGTTGAAGATTTCCGCCATGACTTCGTGCGCGTCGCGGCGACGGGTCTGCGAGAGGTTCGACATGAATTCGACGCGCAGCGTCTGTTCGACGCGCTCGATGACTTCCTTCTGCACCGCTTCCATCTTGAGCATGCGGTTGATGACGTCGAGCGCAAGATCCTCGGGCAGGATGCCGAGCACGCGTGCCGCATGCTCCGGCTTCAGCTTCGACAGCACCACAGCGACGGTCTGCGGATATTCGTTCTTCAGGTAGTTCGCGAGAACCTCTTCCTGCACGTTCGAGAGTTTTTCCCACATGTTGCGGCCGGCGGGGCCGCGGATTTCTTCCATGATACCGCTGACGCGCTCGGACGGCAGATACTGGGTCAGCAGACGCTCGGTGGCATCGAAAGTGCCCATCAGGGCGCCGGAGGCGGACATCCGCGATACGAATTCGAGCAGCAGATCTTCGACCGTCTCCGGCTCGATGGTTCCGAGCGACGACATGTGAAGTGAAAGCTCACGCACTTCGTCGTCGTCGAGCTGCGCCCACACCTTGCCGCCATACTGTTCGCCCAGCGCCAGCATCAGGATGGCTGCACGCTTCGGGCCGCTGAGCGGCTTCGCGGGCGCGCGGCCGCCCTGGCGCTGTGCGAGCGAAGCGACGACGCTGGCGATGTCGCTGCTGTTGTCGCCGGTGGTTTGCGGAACGGATGCCATTCAGATCACGCCGGTTCCTGCAGCCATGCGCGAACAATGGCTGCGGTTTCGTTGGGGTTACGATCGGCCAGTTCGCCCACGCGATGCACGGATTGCGCGTGGACCTGACCCTGGATGGTGGCGACGTCGATCATGTTGGGGCCGCTGGCGGGAATGACGGTCTGTCCGTCAGCGCTGAGGGCGACACCGTCGGGAAGAACGAGAGCGTTGGCTGCAGGGAGCGCCGGCACGGGCTCAGAGGCGAGGACGCGGCGGACGAGCGGGCGGATGACCATGAACATCACGACCAGACCGAGCAGCATCATGACCGCGAGTTCGATGACGTGCATCACGTCATCCTTGGTGAATTGCATCATGCCGAGCAGACCGGTCGGCTCCGGCGTCGGAACGACAGTTGGGCCCTCGGCGAATTTCAGGTTGACGACCTCGACCTGATCGCCGCGCTTCTGGTCGAAGCCAATGGCCGAACGGACCAGCGCTGCGATGCGATCGAGTTCTTCCTTGGGGCGTTGGGCGTAGACCTGCTCGCCCTTCTCGTTCTTGCTGTAGCTGCCGTCGACCAGTACCGCGACCGAGATGCGATTGACACGGCCTGCTTCGGTCACTTCGGTCTTGGTGATGCGGGAGATTTCGTAGTTGTTGGTTTCTTCCGACTTCTTGCTTTGATCCTTCGCCGTCCCCGTGTTGCCGGCCGCCTGATTGCCTGGCAGTTCGTTGTTGACGGTGACTTGGCCATCCCGCTCGCCGACGGCGGAGGATTCTTCGCGGCTCTGGCTGGAGCGCAAGACCCGGCCTTCCGGGTCGAATTTGTCGGAGGTCTGCGTGACCTTGTTGTAGTCGAAGTCGGCTGTGAGCTGGACCCGGGCCCGGCCTGCGCCCACCACCGAGGAAACGATCGCTTCGACCTGGCTCCGCATCCGCTTTTCGAAGCCGGCGCGGCGTTCGTCGCCGGTGGCGCCTTCCATGGTCGCGTCAGCGGCGCCGTCGGCGAGCAGCTGTCCGGCTTCGTCGACGATCGAAACCCGGGCCGGCTTCAGGCCGTTGACGGCCGACGCGACGACATGGCGGATCGCCCTAACCTGCTGCGGGTCGAGGGCGCCGCGGACGCGGACGACGATCGAGGCCGAAGGCTCAGGCGCTTCGCGGGAGAACAGGGGGCGTTCCGGCAGGACGAGGTGGACGCGGGCAAACTGCACCCGGTCGATCGCCCGGATAGTTCGAGCCAATTCGCCTTCGAGAGCACGCAAGTGGTTGATATTCTGAACAAAATTTGTTGTGCCGAGAGCGTCGGACTTGTCGAAAATCTCGTAGCCGACGCCGCCACCCTTGGGCAGGCCGCCTTCGGCCAGCTTCATGCGCAGGCGAGTCACCTTGTCCTTCGGCACCATGATGGCGGCACCGTCGTTCTTCAGCTCATAAGGGATGGCCTGACGTTCCAGGTCCTTGATGATCGCCGAGGAGTCCTCGACGCTCAGGTCCGTGAACAGGGTGGTCATCTGCGGCGTGGTGACCCGCATGATGACGAAAGCAAAGAAGCCGATGAGCGCGGCCGTCACCGCAACCATCGCCATCAGGCGCGCCGCGCCGAGACCTTTAAGGAAACTTAGAAGACTCTGCACGAACCAGCCCCTGAGATTCGGCCTCAAAGACCGACTGGGCAAATTTTGCCGGGGTATGGTTTCGATATGGTTAACGGCGGTTAACGGGTGGCAAAAATATGGCCAAATGACGAAAACCGGCTTCCCATGAGGGAGCCGGTTTTCATCGAATTGGAGATATTAACGATTCGTTTACTGACGATACTGCTGGATGCGGGTGGTCCGCAGTCCTGCCAGACCGTGCTGGTCGATCGAGAACTGCCACGAGAGGAATTCGTCGACTGTCAGCGTATAGCGGCTGCAGGCTTCCTCAAGAGACAGAAGGCCACCGCGTACGGCGGCGACGACTTCGGCTTTGCGGCGGATGACCCACCGTTTGGTTCCGGGCGCGGGCAGATCCGCAATTGTTAACGGACTGCCGTCAGGCCCGATGACGTATTTGACCCTCGGGCGATGGGGTTCTGTCATGGCGTACTCACAAACTCTCAACCACTGAACTCACTTCAACAATCTACGCCCAGCGACTTAAAATTTGCCTAAGCCTACAACTCCAATGCGAATAGAACTGGATTTGGTTCGAAATAATCGTCCCGAGGAGATGACGCGGCGCAGCGTCAGGTTGTCGGTGTGGTTGGCGTCGTCGGAGTCGTCGGCCGCACCACGCGCTTGATCTTGTCGACGGTATAGTTGGTGCCGTTGATCGAGAGCAGGGCGGGGCTCGCTGACAGATCGACGGAATCGACAACGCCCTGGACTTCCGTGGAGATAGCGACGTCGCGACCGTTGTCGTCCTTGCCCGTTGCCGTCAGCGTATAGGCCCCTTCGGGATACTGAACGCCATCATTGCCTTTGCCGTCCCATACGAAAGTGCCGTTGCCGGACTTCAACGTATACTTGCCGGTGTAGACAACGTTACCAGCGGAATTCGTAATGTTGACGGTGGCTGTCGAGTCCTTGTCGGCGAGAAGATTCCATGTCGCCGACGTCTTGAATTGCGCCGTGCTGCCGTCGACAGCGACGTTGTTGCCGACATAGATGAGCGCCTGCGTCGCTTCCGTAGCTTTGCCGAGATCGACCAGGGCTTTCAACTGATCGTTCGACTTGAGCTGCTGTTCGACGCCCGCGAACTGCACGAGTTGCTGCGTGAACTGATTGGTATCGAGTGGATCGAGCGGGTTCTGGTTCTGCAGCTGCGTCGTCAGCAGCGTCAGGAACGTCTGGAAATTATCGGCAATGCCGGTGGTCGTCGAGCCGGAGCTGCTGCTCGAGTTCGATACCGGCGTGGTACCGGATACGACAGGGCTTGGAGTCGTTGCTTCAACTGCCATGGTTCACTCCTCAGATACTGATGTCGACGCCGCTGCTGGATCCCAGCATGCGGCCATAACCGCGGCCCGCAGCAATCGCAGGCACGGACTCGTCTTCGTGGATCACAAGGCGCTGGGCGTTGCGGCCCGAATTCTCGCCACTATTCTGTTGCTGGCCTTGCGATTGATCGCGCAGGCTGAATTGTAATCCGCTGTCGTTGGTCTTGAGACCCGCCTGTTCGAGCGCGCGCTGCAGTTGCGGTGCATCCTGGCGCAGCATGGTCAGGGTTTCCGGCTTCTCGACGGTGAGGTGCGAGGTGACATTGCCATGCTTGTCGACTTCGAGGCGGACATCGATACGGCCAAGCTCAGCAGGGTCGAGCCGGATGTCGAAGCTGCTCTTGCCCGATTTGGCGTTCTGGGCGATCTCGACGGCGACGCCATTCAAAGGCACTGGCGCATTGGTCGCGACCGTGGCGGTCAATTGCGGGGTCGCAGCTGCAATCGGCGTCGTTGCGGTCTGCAACGGCTGCTGCTGCAAGCTATTGGTGGTCGGCGCAGTCACATCCGGTACTGCAGCCTGAGCGGTGTGTTCGGTGCGACGCTCGTGGGCAGCGCCAGCCGCAGGCTTTGCTGCTTCCGGTGCAACAGTGGTCGCGTCAGTTGCTACGCCATCGACGAGTTTGTCGCCCGGCTTGGCGTCCTTGCCGACTGTTGCCGCTGCGGCCGCGTCGACTGGCTGCGTGGACGTCGTCGTGGCCGCCTTCGTCTTGTCTTCTGATTTGACCTCAGCCGTTGATGCCGTTGCGGCATCGGCTGCGCTGGTCTTCTTCGCGCCGGCTTTGCCGCCCGCGGGTGTCGCGGATGCGATAAGTGTCGCGAAATTCGCTTCGGCTTCCGGGGGCGTCGCTGCAGGCGCCGCTTCGGTATCAGCCGTTGCAGCTTCGGTCACTGCCGTCTGGGCTTTCAAAACGGCTGCAGCGATGGCGAGAGGCTGTGCAACGCCGGTGGTTTCGGGCGCTGCCGGAGCTACCGCAACATCGGTCGTGGCCGCAGGCACGGGGATCGCGACGGCGACGGCGGCGACCGCGACGGGTTTCTCGGTTGAGGCCGTTGCGTCGGCGTCGGTCGTTGTTGTCTTGTCGGTATCCTTGGACGGGGCGTCCTTGGTGTCGGTCTTGTCGCCCGTCTTCGCGTCGGCCTTGGAATCGACCTTCGTGTCGCTCGGGTCGCTCTTATTCGCCTTGCGGGAGTCCTGCGCGGCATCGGCTGCGTGGGTGTCGCGGTCGCGTGCATTGGCGGCCGCGTTGTCGGTGCGATCGTCGGCCTGCCGTGTGCGGTCATTGCTTGAGGAGCGGGTGTCGTCACGCCGTGCGGGTGCTGGCAGATCAGGCTGGGCTGCCGCGGCGCGGTCGCTATTGGCGCTGGCAACGGTGTTGCTGTCGACCAGCGAGCCGAAGCTGTCGGCGTCCGACCGCTGATCGTCGCGGGACGAATTCGATCGTGCGTTCTGAAACGAGACGTTTGAGACGATATCGGACGTGACGCTAACCACGGGCGGCCTTTCCAGAAGAGTTCTATCCTCCTTTCAGCAAGGACCGGGCCACCTCTCGTTTTATAAAAATATCTATATAAATCAGTATGTTGTAATTCGGATGGAACCTCCGTGGGGACCGTCGCGGCATTATCTTTTCTGCCCGGCGGCAAGAATTGCCGTTTCCGGCGAGGCGCCGTGATTGATTGAGCGCAAGGCGGCCTATATTAAAGTGCCATATCCCAACCCATTGTCGGACCGACCTTAAGTTCCGGGATTTGGCTCCGTTTTCCTGATCGCGACGGTTTGCAGCCAGCGCGGTCGCATCAGTGACCGAAACCATGCTCAACAGTCTCGATCTCGAAGGCCGTCCGCAGGACACCAGGGTCGTGGTCGCCATGTCCGGCGGCGTCGACTCCTCGGCGACGGCTGCGCTGTTGAAGTCGCAGGGCTACGACGTCGTCGGTATTACGCTACAACTCTACGATCACGGCGCCGCCACCCATCGTAAGGGCGCCTGCTGCGCCGGCCGTGACATACATGATGCTCGCGACGTCGCCGAGCGGATCGGGATCCCGCATTATGTGCTGGATTACGAAAGCCGGTTCCGCGAGTCCGTCATCGACAATTTCGCCGCGAGCTATGCCTCCGGCGAAACGCCGGTGCCGTGCATCGAGTGCAATCGTTCCGTCAAGTTCCGCGACCTGCTGGCGACCGCGCGCGATCTCGGCGCGCAGGCGCTGGCGACCGGGCATTACGTGGCCTCGCGCCGCCTTGCTGACGGCTCGCGTGCCATGGTCTGTGCTGCCGATGCCGATCGCGACCAGAGCTATTTCCTGTTCGCGACTACGCAGGAACAGCTCGATTATCTCCGCTTTCCGCTCGGCGACATGAGCAAGCCGCAGACCCGCGAACTGGCCCGGCAGTTCGATCTGTCGGTCGCCGACAAGCAGGACAGCCAAGACATCTGCTTCGTGCCGTCCGGCCGCTACACCGACGTGATCGAACGTCTGAAGCCGAATGCGCTCGAACCGGGCGAGATCGTCGATATGGATGGCCATGTCATCGGCCGCCACGACGGCATTATCCATTTCACTATCGGTCAGCGCCGCGGCCTCGGTATTGCAGCCAGCGCGCCGCTCTACGTGATCAAGCTCGACGCCGTCACCCGGCGCGTGGTCGTCGGCCCGCGTGAGGCCTTGCGGATGCACCGCATTGTGCTGCGCGACGTCAACTGGATCGGCGGCGGGACGCTCGATAGCGCCGTTGGCAATGGCCTCGAGCTGTTCGTCAAGGTGCGCTCGACCCGTGGACCACAGCCGGCCTGGTTGCGTGCTGTGAATGGCGGCTACGAGATCGAACTGGTCGGCGGCGAAGAGGGCGTATCGCCCGGTCAGGCCTGTGTGTTCTACGACGCGCCGGACGGGCAGGCCCGCGTGCTCGGCGGCGGCTTCATCAAGAGCGCTGCGGCGAAAAGCCCTGTCAGCACCTCCCCCCGCGATGCTAATGTCCCCGCCGTCGCAGCGATGCGTGTGTAAGAGTTCAGGGTAGGGGCATGGCTGGCGATATCGACCGCGCGGGGGTCGCGAAGGCTTACGGGCGCTGGGCGCCGATTTACGATCTCGTTTTTGGCAAGGTGTTCGATAGCGGTCGGCAATCGACGATTATCGAGGCCGATCGCATCGGCGGCCGCATCCTCGATGTCGGCGTCGGCACTGGACTGTCGCTGGTCGATTACGCTCGCACCACCAAAATCTGCGGCGTCGATATTTCCGAGCCGATGCTGCGCAAGGCCCATGAGCGCGTCCGCGCCCACAACCTCACCAATGTCGAAACGCTGGCGGTTATGGATGCGAAGAATCTCGCATTCCCCGACAATCATTTCGATGCCGTCGTGGCGCAATATGTCATCACTGCCGTACCCGATCCGGAAGCGACGCTGGACGATTTCATCCGCGTGTTGAAACCAGGCGGCGAGCTCATTCTCGTCAATCACATCGGCGCCGAGAGCGGTCCGCGCAAAATTTTCGAACTGGCCTTTGCGCCGCTGGCCCGCCGGCTCGGCTGGCGACCGGAATTTCCGTGGAAGCGGCTGGTGGACTGGGCAACGGTCCATGGCGGGATCACACTGGCCGAGCGGCGGCCGATGCCGCCGATGGGGCATTTTTCGCTGATCCGCTACATTAAATCCTGACTGTGGAGCGCGGGACCGGAACCTCCGTTCGCGCCCGCGGTTGGCTCCGGATGCAGATCAAACAGTCGCTCGTCATCGCAGGTCTAGTCATCGCCGGTTCCAGCGCCGCCTTCGCGCAGGCGCCGCCGACGCCTGCCACACCTCCCGCACAGACCGCGCCGCCATCGGCAGAGCGCGCAAATGCCAATTGTGCACCCACACAAACGACCCCACAGGGGACGATTGCTCCGAGCGGTACGACGACCGGCCAGAGCCCGGAGCCGTTGGGCGATAAGCTCGCGAAATCAGATGGTGTCCTTTGCCCGCCGAGCAATGTCGATCCCGCGATGCGGGCACGCGCGCCGAATTCAGATAGTAGCAATACGCCGGTGATTCCCCCGCCCGGCAGTCCCGGTGGCGATCAAAGCGTTCGGCCGAAGTAAGCCTTAACGAGTTCGTCAGGCGCGCGGCACGGACACAGGCCGCGCGTCACGCGTTTGAGCTGCGAGACGGATACCGGCGTTAGCCGCACCAAATCCCTGATAGTTGCGGCGCTCGACAATCTCGAAGAAGAAGCGCTCATCGAAGCTCGGCGTGTAGATCTGGAAGAATTCACCGTCGCCTTCGCGATCATACAGGATCTGGTTGTCGCGCAGCGCAGCCATCAGCTCGGCATCGAGCCCATACTTGGCTTCCACGTCATCGTAGTAATTGTCGGGAATACGTAGGAATTTGGCGCCGCGTTTGCGCATATCGGCCACAGCAGAAAAGATATTGTCGCACAAGAACGCGATATGTTGCACGCCGGAACCGAAGAACTCCGAGATGAAGCGGTTCGACAGCGTGCGCGTTGCGGATGATCCGTTCAGGATGATGCGCAGCGACTGATTGGCTGATATCAGCGCCTGGCTTTGCACGAGGCCGACCGGGTCCGGAATTTCCATCTGCGGCAGGCGCTGCAGGTCGAGAATGCCCGTGTAAAACAGAAGCCACGACAGCATCTCGTCATAGGGCATCGATTGCGAGATGTGATCGACGACGGAAAGATGATCTGAACCGGCATTGCTCTGCAGCGGCTCGAAATCTACGTCCCAGTTCTTGCCGGCCGCTTCCAGGAAGTAGAGCAGACTGCCGCCGACGCCGTGGATCGCCGGAATTTCCAGTTCGCCCGGTCCGACCGGCTGATAGAATGTCCGCGCCTGCAAGGCTTCCGCGCGCGCCATGGCCTGCTTGGTATTGCCGACGTCCAGTGCGATGGCGCACACGCCGGGGCCATGCGTTACGTAATGCGAATGCGCGAAACCGTCCGGCTCTGAATTGATCACGAGTTCGATGGCGCCCTGGGACCAGCGTTCGACGTCCTTGCTGCGATGGGCGCCAGTCTTGTGAAAGCCAAGTTGGCTGAGCAGCGTCGCAAGGTCTGTCGCCTTGGTCTCATTGACGGCGAATTCGATGAAGCCGACGCCGCGGGTGGATGTCTTTGGCTGCAGGGCGTCGGCCGGTGTCTTTGCCAGTTGATCCTGCAACAGGATCAGTGAGCGCAATCCGTCAGTGGCTGTGCGAACGGCAGAGCCTGCGCGGAACTGGTCGTTGAAAATCTCGAGGGACCACGCGCCGCTATAGCCGGTGGCTTGCACCGCTTCCATGAACTCAGCCACGGGCAGGTCGCCCTGACCGGGAAAGCAGCGAAAATGCCGGCTCCAGGACAAGACATCGAGGCCCAGCTTCGGCGCGTCGGCGAGCTGCACCAGAAAGATCTTGTCCGCCGGGATGGATGCAATGGCACTGACGGGAAATGCCGGGGCCAGTGCATGGAAGCTATCGAGGATCACGCCGATGGACGGGTGATTGGCGCGGCGCACGATCTCCCAGGCATCGCGATAGTCGTTGACATGAGCGCCCCATGCGAGCGCTTCGAAGCCGACACGCATGCCATGCTGCGCGGCGAGGTCCCCAAGCTCGCGAAAATCCGCTGCGGCTCGGTCGATACCGCCAAGCGAGGCCGGCGAGATGTTGCTACAGATTAGCATCAAGTCCGTCTGCAACTCTTTCATCAGGTCGAACTTGCGCGCCGCGCGCGCGAAGTTGCGGCTGCGCTGCGGCTCCGGCATGCCCTCGAAGTCGCGGAACGGCTGGAAAGCGCAGATGGTCAGGCCGAGGTCGCGGCACATCTGGCCGACGTCCCGCGGGCTTCCATTGAAGGATAGAAGGTCCGCTTCAAAGATCTCGACCTCGTCAAAGCCGGCAGCAGCGATGGCGCGGAGTTTCTCGTCCAGTGCGCCTGATAGCGAGACGGTGGCGATCGAGAGCTTGTTCATGCCGCGGTCTCCGTCATGGCGCCGCCGAGGAACAACTGTCCGATGCGCGGATCGTTGAGCACACGGTCGGCCTTGTCCATCAAGCGGGTCTGGCCGAGCTCCAGCACGATGCCGAAATCGGAAATCTCCAGTGCCGAGCGTGCATTCTGCTCGATCATCAGGATCGAGACGCCGCGGTCGCGCAGCTCCTTCAGGATGTTGAAGGTCTGCAGCACCATCAGGGGCGACAGCCCAATGGAGGGCTCGTCGATCAGCACTAGCTGCGGATTGAGCAGCAGGCCGCGAGCGATTTCGAGCTGCTTCTGCTCGCCGCCGGATAGCGTCGAGGCCTGTTGCTTCGCCTTGGTGCGCAGCACGGGGAATTGATCGAGAGCGGCCTCGATACGAGCGGGGAGATCGGTGATGTCGCGGCCGGCGGCGACGGCACCGAGCTCGATATTGTGACGAACCGTCAATTCCGGAAAGATATTGCGGCCCTGCGGGACATAGCAGATGCCTGCCGTCAGCAGTGCGCGCTGGCTGAGACCGGTGACGTCCTTGCCTTTGAATATGACTTTGCCTTCGCGCAGCTTCAGCAGACCGAAGATCGCCTTGAACACCGTGGACTTGCCGGCGCCGTTTGGCCCGATGACGGTGGTGATCGACCCAGCCGGCACCGAGAAGGTGGTGCCATTCAAGATCGTCATCTTGCCGTAGCCGCCGACAAGGTTCTGAACGTCCAGGATTGCATCGCTCATAGCGTTATATCCTCAATGTCCCAAATAGGCTTCGATCACGGCAGGATTGGCGCGGATTTCGTCCGGTCGCCCCACCGCAAGAACCTTGCCTTCGGCCATCACCATCACGCGTGTGCAGAGCGACATCACGAATTCCATGTTGTGCTCGATGACAACGAAAGTGGCGCGCTTCTCCCGGTTGATCGCCGCGAGGCGATCCTTGAGATCCGCGAGCATGGTCAGGTTGACGCCGCCGGCAGGCTCGTCGAGCAGCACGAGGCGCGGTCCGCCCATGAAGGCCATCGCGGCATCGAGCAGTTTCTGCTGGCCATAAGAGAGGCCGCCGGCGGGCTCATCGGCGAGATGGTCGAGCTTGAAGAAGCCGATCATCTGGTTGGCCGCCTCGGTCAGTCCGGCATCGGATGGGCCGAGCAGGCGCGACAGCATGTTACCTTGGTGTTCTTGACCAGCGAGGATCAGGTTTTCGCGCACCGACAGCTTCGGGAATACCTGCAGCAATTGAAACGTGCGGCTGACACCGAGGCCGTTCAGCTCTGACGGCCGCATGCCGGTGACCACCTTGCCGTCGACCTTCACTTCGCCGGCGCTTGGTGTGAGCTGGCCGAGGATGCAGTTGAACAGAGTGGACTTGCCGCAGCCGTTCGGACCGATCAGGCCGAGGATTTCGCCTTCCTGCACATCGAACGAGACGCCGTTCACGGCGGTGATGCCGCCAAAGCTCTTGCGGATATTGCTGACTTCGAGAACCGCGGTCATGGCGCCGTTTCCAGTTTCGCTTTGGCGACCGCACGTAATGCGGACGCTGCCTTGGTGCGGCGTTCGGAGATGTAACGATCGAGAATGCCGAGAATACCGGTGGGTGAGTAGATCAGCAGCAGGATCACTGCGATGGCATAGAGCATCAGATAGTAACCCTGCGTGAAGCGCAGCCATTCAGGCAACAGCACGGCGATCATCGCGCCAAGGAACGGCCCGAAGAAGAAACCGGAGCCGCCGACGATCACCATCATCAGGAGATCGAGCGACAGCGACAGGTGGAACGGCACGGGATCGACATATTGGGTCAGCGGCGCATAGAGCGTGCCCGCGACACCGCCGAGTGCGGAACCAATTGCAAAGGCCATCAGCGTATAGCGCCTTGTGTCGATGCCGAGCGAGAGCGCACGAACGGGATTTTCGCGCAGCGCAATGAAAGCGCGGCCCCACGGCGAACGGATCAGCCACCAGACGGCCAGTGAGACGATGCCGAGCGATCCCAGACAGACATAATAGAACGGTAACGGCCGCCGCGTCGGATAGCCGAAAATCTCCGGGCGAGGGATGTTGCTGATGCCGTAGATGCCCTTGGTCAGCCAATCCTCGTTCCGAAACACGAGAAAAGCGAGCGTCGAAAAGGCGAGGGTGACAAAAGCCAGATAGTGATGCTGTACGCGGAGCGCGGGGTAACCGAGAATCCAGCCGATGGCGAAGCACAGCACGATGGCGACGCCGAGCGCTCCGATCAGCGGCAGACCACTCGATGTCATGATCGCAGCGGTATAGGCGCCGATGCCGACAAAGGCGCCCTGCGCCAGCGAGACCTGCCCTGCATAACCCAGCGTCAGATTGAGCCCCATGGCGGCGATGGTCATCACAGCCCACTGGCTGAGGATGAACAGGCCGTAGCGGTTGAAGTTCATCGGAACGATGATCAGCGCGGCAATGACAACGATGCCGAAGCCGATCTTGAGGGTCTTCGCCGCGGTCATACGGTGCGCTCCTCAGGCCGGCCAAGCATGCCTTGCGGCCGAAACAGAATGATCGCGATCAGCAGAACCAATGGCACGGCGGCGCGATACTGGGTGGAGACATAGGCGGCCGACAGATTGTCGACGACGCCGATCAGCAGGCCGCCGGCAATGGCGCCGCGGACCTGGTTGAAGCCGCCGACAATGGCGGCGATGAATGCGGCCTGGCCAAGCACTTCGCCGTTGGAGAATTTAGCGAGATAGATCGGAGTGATGAGGAGTGAAGCCAGCGCGACCAGAAACGCGTTGATCAGGAAGGTCAGAAGGATCATGCGCTCAACGGGCACACCGATGATGCGCGCGACGGTCGGGTTCTGTGCGGCGGCCTGCATCTGGTGACCGATGGAGGTGCGGTTCAGCAGCGTTGTCAGGCCGAGCACGGCGAGAATCGCCAGCACCAGCACGCCAATGCTCTGCAGGGCGACGACGCGGCCGAAAATCGTGACGTCACCGCCCGGGATGATCGATGGAAATGGCGAGGCTTCGGCACTCCAGAATTGCTTGGCGGCTTCCTTGATGCCGATGGCCAGGGCCATGGTCGCAATCGCCAGCGGCAGCACGCCATGGCGCAGCATTGGATCGACCAGCAACATTTTGAAGCCGAGGCCCAGCAGCAGCAGCGACAGCGCGATGCCAATCAGGATCGCCAGCCAGAACGGTGCACCGGCATGCATCACCGCCAGCATCAGGAAGGCCGGCAGCATGACGAATTCGCCCTGCGCGAAATTGATGGTCTGTGAGGTCTGCCACAGCAGCGTGAAGCCGACGGCGACGATCGCGTAGATCGCCCCGGTGGCAAGACCTGCGATGAGGAGATCGAGAAGGTTGGACATTTGGTTCTCCAAATGGCCGGCAGCTAAAGCACCGGCCGCGCGCTCCCTCGCCCCGCTTGCGGGGAGAGGGCTGGGGGTGAGGGGTTCTTGCAAGTGAAACACTCGCTCCCCCTCACCCGAAGCCTCGCTTCCGCTCGGCTCCGCCCCCTCCCCGCAAGCGGGGAGAGGCTAAACACGCCGGGCCTCAGTTGCCGAGCTTTGGCAGCACCTGCTTGACGACCTGCTTGCCCTCGACGATCTCGACGAGGAAACCCTGTCTATCGATGTCGCCATTGGCGTCGAAGGTCGCATCCATCAGGATGCCCGGCTCCTTGGCGGCGGTGATTGTGAAGCCGTGCAGGGCATCGGCGAAGCCCTTGGAATCGACCTTGCCCATCTTCTCGGTGGTGGCCTTGATCATGTAGATCGCGAGCCAGCCCTTGAGGCCGTTATGGTCTGGGACGTAGTTGTACTTCTTCACGAACTTGTCGCGGAACGCCTTGATCAGTTCGACCGGCGCGTCGGTGGTGAGACCGACATGGCCGCGCGCGCCATTGGCCGCGTCGCCGGCGAGTTCGACGACCTTCTGTCCGACCAGCGTGGTTTCGCCGACCAGCGGCACAGTGATGCCCTGGCGTTTCAACTCCTTGAGTATGCGCGCGCTCTCTTCTTCGTTGACGTAAACGAACACCGCGTCCGGCGCCGCCGCCTTGATCTTGCTGACATCGGCCGCGAAGTCGGCCTGGCCGGCTTCGGTGGAGAGATCGGCCGCGACTTTGATATTGTACTTGGCGAATTCCTTGCTGATGGAATCGCGCCCGCCTTTGCCGAAGTCGTTGTTGACCCAGACGATGGCGACAGACTTCGCTTTCAGTTCGTCATTGATGTATTTGGCGACCTTGGGCATGGACGACTGCTGACCGAACGAGGTGCGGAACAGAAACTTGTTGCCGGTTGTCGTGAGTTCAGCGGCTTCGCCGCCCATGATTTGTGCGATGCCGGCTTCGGCGGCGAGCGGCGCGGTGACCTTCACCGAACCGGAATAGCCGGGCCCGAGCAGCACATAAGGCTCGGCGTCCAGTGCCTTCTGAACCTGGGCGCGGGCGACACCGGGGTTGGACTGCGAGTCTGCATGGGTCACTTCCAGCTTGCGGCCGAGTACACCGCCCTTGGAATTGATTTCTTCGATCGCGAGATCGATGCCGTTCTTCCAGTTGGTGCCGACGGTGGCGCCGCCGCCGGACAATTCGGCGACATTGGCGAGTTTAATAGGGGCTCCGGACTGCGCGATGGCAGCACCGGTCAATACAGTCGCGAGCAGGGCGCTCGCCAAAAACACTGGCTTCATGGAATCCTCCTGTTGCTATTGTTGTGTTTGTGGGTGCGGCCTTATGAGCGGCCGCTTCATTCAGGCTGCGTTTGGTGTCGGGTACCTTTTGACCATGACGGCGTCGAAAGCAATTCCCATTTCAGTCGGTGAAGGCGCAAATCCTGTAAACAACTCAAAGGCATCGGCGGCCTGGTAGATCGCCAGATCGCGGCCGGTCATGACCGGCGCGCCCTTCGCCTTGGCCGCGTTGAGCAGCGGCGTCCACAGCGGGGAATACACCGCATCCGCAACCCACGCTTCCGCATGCAGCAGCGCATCGGGCACCGGCGTGCCGCGGTTGGGCAACATGCCGATGGGTGTGCCATTGACGATGCCGACTGCGCCGCGAACCGCGTCATCGACGCTGTCCGCCACGCGGATGCTTTGCCGGTTGTGGAGCAGGGAAACGAGATGCTGGGCCTTGGCCGTGTCCGTATCGAAAATCCGGATCTCCGAAACGCCGAGATCGGCCAATGCAAAGGCGATGGCCTTGCCGACGCCACCGGTGCCGATGACCGCGACCGGGCCGTGGTTGGAATTGGCAACCAGTTGCCTGGCGGCCCTTGCAAAGCCCGTGGTGTCGGTGTTGTGGCCAGTCAGCCTGCCGTCGCGGACCACGACCGTATTGACGGCGCCGATGGCCTTGGCCCCCGGCGAGAGCTCGTCGAGCAGATCGACCACGGCTTCCTTATAGGGGAAGGTCACGTTTATGCCGGCAAAACCGAGGCGACGGACGCTGTCCAGAATGGCGCGCAATCCGCTGCGGTCGGCACCGGCGATCTCGATCAGCTGATAGTAACAGCGTGCACCCATGGCGTCGGCGGCCCGTTCGTGCATCGCCGGTGACGCCGAATGCGCGATCGGCGCACCGAGCAGGCCGGTGAGGAAACGTTGGCCCGTCGCCGGGGTATGGGGCGTCGAAGAGGTCATGAACGGATGGCCAATACTGTCAATCATCATCAGAAACGGGACAGAAGATAGCGCGGCGGCGATCTAACACAATTACCCTGTTATACAACAAACATAACATGATGTTATTTTTTACGGACGCGCGAGGCCGGCTTTGCAGCGGCAATTTTGTGAGAGCCGACTGCGCGCATCTCGTTGCGCAGGCAGTCGATAAAATGCTCGATATGCAGTGACAGCGGCGCGCCGCGTTTCACGGCGATGTAGGTATCGAACCGGGTGGGTTCGACGATGCGGATCACCTCGACGCCGGGATAGCCGCCATGGGCCACC
Source organism: Tardiphaga robiniae (assembly GCF_013359755.1). Taxonomy (GTDB): domain Bacteria; phylum Pseudomonadota; class Alphaproteobacteria; order Rhizobiales; family Xanthobacteraceae; genus Tardiphaga; species Tardiphaga robiniae. The sequence continues at coordinate 27,308 of NZ_JABMCJ010000074.1, forward strand.
GTGAATTGGTCGATGACCGCGATGCCCAATCCTGCCTTCACCAGGGCACAGACCGTGGTGCCAAATCTCGCTCGAATGGTGATGTCGTATTTGAGTTTATTGCGGGCGAAGATCTCGGCCATGATCCGACCGTAGGGGTCGTTGGGGTCGATGCCGATGAGGGGATACCGGATGATCTCCTTGGCCGACACCTGCTTGCGACCTGCGAGTTCGTGTCCCTCCGGCACGATGCAGAACAATTCGCCGGACGCCAGCGGCATGAAGTCGAGCCCGGGATGTTCGAGCCGATAGCTCATGGCGACGCAGTCGCCGCGACCGAGCAGCAGATAGTCGATCGCCTCCTCAAGCTTGAGAATGTTGATGTCGATCCGCAGGCCGGGATAACGCCGCCGCACCTGCTCGATGGCGCGTGGCACCATCACCTGCGAGATACTGGGAACCGATCCGATGCGCAGTTCCGACAGCGTTCCATGGCCGATTTTGGAGATGATCTCGGTGAGATCGTCGACTTTCTTGTAGACACCGTTGATCTGCTCGAAAATATTCTGCGCTTCAGGGGTCGGGAAGTAGCGTCCGTTCTGGCGCTGGAAGAAGCGGATGCCGAGCGACTTCTCGGTGTATTTGACCAGGCGGCTGATGCCGGGCGCGGACACATTCAGGAGTTTGGCAGCGCCGCCAATGGTGCCCGTCACCATGACGGCGCGGATCACTTCAACCTGGCGTAACGTCATCATGCGCAAAAACTCTCGTTATGCTGAATGGCGCGGATGGTGCGCCGGAATGCGCGCTCGTCTGCTCTGGATGGATATGGTGCCGTCCGCGTCCGCGAACCCGGTAGCATTTTCCCCAGAGGTTATCAGAACACATCTGAATTGATTTAATTTTTACCGACAGTTCGCAATCGAATTAACGCAAGTTGTAGGAGTGGATTGTAGAAGGGGCGCATTGGTCTATTTTCAGGTCAGCCCACATTCGCCGTTTCCGCCGTTGAGGTCCTATGCGCGTCGCTGTCGTCCACGATTGGCTCTACACGCTGGGCGGTGCCGAGCAGGTGCTGCGCGAGATATTGCAGTGCTATCCGGAAGCGGATGTGTTCACGCTGTTCGATGTGCTGACGCCGGAAGATCGCGCCAAAATCGGCTTCAAGAAGGCGCGCACCAGCTTCCTGCAGAAGATGCCGTTCATCCGCAAACGTCATCGGTCATATTTGCCACTCATGCCGATCGCGATCGAGCAGTTCGATCTGTCAGGTTACGACCTGGTTATTTCCAGCAGCTATGCGGTGGCCAAGGGCGTGATCACCGGCCCGAACCAGCTTCACGTGTCCTATGTGCATTCGCCGATGCGTTATGCGTGGGATCTGCAGCACGCTTATCTGAATGAAAGCGGTTACACCGCTGGCATCAAGAGCGCGTTGGCACGGGCGCTGCTGCACCGGATCCGGATCTGGGACGTGCGTACGGCCCATGGGCCGGACGCCATGCTGGCGAATTCCAATTTCGTCGCCAAGCGGATCAAGAAGGTCTATGGCCGCGACGCCAAGGTCATCTACCCGCCGGTGACCATGTCGAAGCTGCCGCCTGATCTGCCTACCGGAGACCACTTCCTCGCGGCAAGTCGTCTGGTGCCCTACAAGAAGATCGAAGCCGTGATCCAGGCCTTTGCCGAACTGCCGGATCAGAAGCTGATCGTTGCAGGCGACGGCCCGGATGCGGAGCGGTTGAAGGCAATCGCCGGCCCGAACGTGACATTCGTCGGCTTCGTCAGTGATGAGAAGCTGCGCGAATTGATGGCGACGGCGCGTGCCTTCGTCTTTGCCGCCGAGGAAGACTTCGGGATCATCGTTGTCGAAGCGGAATCCGAAGGTGCGCCGGTTCTGGCGTTCGGCCGCGGCGGCGCGCGCGAGACGGTCTCTGCCTCTCCGGAATTGCGCACCGGCATGTTTTTCGATTCCAACGAGCCGAAGGCGATTGCGGAATGCGTCCGTGCCTTTGTAGCGAATGAAAGCTCATTTTCGCGTGCTGACTGCCGGATGCAGGCCGAGAAATTCTCGGCTGAGCGTTTCCGCAACGAACTGATGTCATTTGTGAACGACCACATGCGGACATTCAGCGGTGAGCGGCGGCGCAATCGCGATGGTAGTTCGCCGGATGCGGCGGGCTTCAAGCGGCGTTGGAGCGATGCCAAGGATTCCGCCCGAAGCGAATAGGCATCTGCCGTTACGATGACGCCCGCGACGCGGGGCCTTTGTAATCCGGAAACCGCGACAGCATGGCGGTCTTCAGGAACTTGAAGTGCGAGATGCTGACAGCAAGGTCGCGCAACCGGCGCTGGCCGTTTGAAATTTCGGTCTCGAACAGGTCCAGGTGATCGCTGTCGAGCTTCTCCCGGGTCAGATACTCATCGTCCCCATTGCCGAAGGTTACAGCCGCGCGCGCCAGCACATCGTCGACGCGGCGGGTGAGGCCGGCCTGCTCGGCTTCGGCATTGCTGAGTGCGCTATCGAGGGCCGAAAGGACGTAATCCAGCCGCTCGCGATCAGTTTCGGCATCGCGTTCAGCCGAACGCGCCCTGAACTCACGCTCGCCGACAAGGCTGCGAAGATAGTTCTGGGCACGAGCCCGCAGGAACATCTGGAACATGCCGTATCCGGTCCAAGCGCGCGCGGCGGCATGCCGCGCAATGGCGCAGCTTGGCCGATTATGGTGATCAATCGGTTAAGAAATCGGATGCGTGATCAGGCGGCCTTTGTTCTCGGCGTGCTGCCGCCCGCGCAGGTTCGGCGAGCCAGAATGCCATCGGCATCGGCGTCGCGGGCGGTATGGTCACCGCGACCGTGCTCGGCGTCTTCTTCGTGCCGGTGCTTTACGTGCTGGTGCGGCGCCTGTTTTCGAGCCGCAAGAAGGACGAAAAGGGCCAGGTGCATGAGCAGGCGGTGGCATCGCCCGCGGAGTAGCCGCATCATGCCGGACATTCTGTCCGGCTTATAGCGGTTGCCGGGGAATTCCGGCTATCCTCCCGGAAAATATGAGGGATGGAAACAAATGCCGCTGTCTTCGGGTGACCGCCACGTGATCGACGACCCCAGCGGCAAAACGAGTGCTGCGCGTTTTACGGAAACAATTCGGCCGCGGCTGTCAGTGCCGTTGGTCGCTGCGCCGATGTTTCGCGTGTCAGGCCCGGAACTCGTCATTGCCGCGTGTAAGGCTGGCGTGATCGGTTCGTTTCCAACGGCCAATTGCCGAACCGACGAAGAGCTCGATCACTGGATAGCGCGTATTCTCGGCGCGCTCGGGCCGGACGACGCGCCGTTCTGTCCGAATCTCATCATCCGCCGCGAGAGCTTGCAGGATGATCTTGCCACGGTGATCCGGCATGGCTGCGAGATGGTGATCACCAGCGTCGGACCGCCGGACGCCGTCGTCGCACCGCTGCATGAGGCAGGCTGTATGGTGTTTGCCGATGTCGCTTCGATCCGTCATGCGAAGAAGGCCATTGCGGCCGGTGTCGATGGTCTCGTCTTGCTGACGGCGGGTGCTGGCGGGCAGACGGGCTGGGTCAACGGCTTTTCCTTCGTGCGGGCGGTTCGCTCCTTCTATGAAGGGCCGATCGTGCTGGCCGGCGGCGTGTCGGACGGGCAGGCGGTGTTTGCCGCCGAGGTGCTCGGCTGCGATCTCAGCTATATGGGTACCAAGTTCATTGCCACCGAGGAGAGCATGGCAGTGGACGAGTACAAGCGGATGCTCGTCACGTCCGAACTCGACGATGTCCTGCTGTCACGGGCTTTCACCGGCCTGGAAACCAATACGCTGGTTCCCTCGATTGTCGCCGCGGGCCTTGATCCGAAAGATCTGCCGACGGACATGACCAAAGAACGCGCCGATGCGCTCTATGGCCGGCAAGCGACGTCCGGGGTCAAGCGATGGCGCGACGTTTGGAGCGCAGGCCACTCTGTCTCAGGTATTGCTGCAATCGAGCCCGTAGCGACGCTGGTCGCCCGCACGCGCGATGAATATGAGACCGCGCGTTCGACGCCGCGCCGTTCACTCGGGAGCTAGCTCGTCATATGCACGGCTGGGTTGCGGCGCAATATCGTATTCGCGGTAGCGGCTGCCAGTCTCATTGTTGTCATAACGGCTACCGCACTGCCGATTCACACGCTAAACCACACGCCATCCCCGCGCGCCTGGGGGCCGATCTGCTCGGCGCTCGACCGCATCTCTCCCGCCTCGTCGCGCGATCTGCGCCAGGCGGCTTCGTACCGATAGAGGACTCTCATGCGTGATTTCATGGCCGTTGCCCGTTCCGTCGCCGTTGCCGAGCACGGGATGGCCGCAACCTCGCATCCGTTGGCGACGCTGGCTGCTGTGGAGATGCTGAAGTCGGGCGGCAATGCCATCGATGCGGCGCTGGCGGCAGTCGCCGTGCAATGCGTGGCCGATCCGGCGATGACCGGCATTGGCGGCGACTGTTTTGCCCTCTATTCGCGGAAGGGCGGCGCGCCGATCGCGCTGAACGGCTCCGGCCGTACCCCGGCCAAGATCGATTCCGAGAAATATGCGGCGTCCGGCGTCCGCGACATTCCCGAGACCTGCGTTGAGACCGTCACCGTGCCCGGCGCCATCGATGCCTGGTGCACGCTCAGCAAGGATCATGGCTCGAAGCCGCTGGCCGACGTGTTTGCCGCAGCCATCGATGCCGCCGAGAACGGCTTCCTCATCACCCCGCGCGTGTCCGCCGACTGGGCCAAATGGCGCCGCAAGCTGGAACTGCATCCCGACGCGACCGCGCAGTACCTGCCGGGCGGCCATGCCCCCGCGGTCGGCGACAAGCGCGTCCAGCCGGCGCTCGCTGCCACACTGCGCCGGGTCGCACGCGAGGGCCGTAACGGCTTCTACCAGGGCCAGGTGGCCGACGACATTATCACCACGCTGCGTGCCGTTGGCGGCGCGCACGAGGCCGATGATTTCAACGAGCAGCGCTCCGACTATGTGACGCCGATCTCCGCCAATCATCACGGCTATGATGTCGCCGAATGCCCGCCGAACGGCCAGGGGCTCGCCGCACTGATGATCCTGCGCGTGCTGGCCGGCTACGACATGGCCAATCTGAGTGAGGCCGACCGCATCCATGTGCTTGCCGAGGCGACCAAGGCGGCCTATCGCACGCGCGATGCCTATTTCTGCGATCCGGCCTATGGCCAGGTCGATGTTGAGCGCTTCCTGTCGGACAAGTTCATCGGCGACCTTCGCGCCAAGATCGACATGAAGCACGCTTCGCCGGAAGAGCACTGGGACTCGGTCATCCACAAGGACACGGTCTATCTGACCGTGGTCGACCGCGATCTCAACGCCGTGTCCCTGATCAATTCGCTGTTCGGCCCGTTCGGCAGCGGCATCTATGCAAAGAAGTCCGGCGTGCTGCTGCATCACCGCGGCTGGAGTTTCCGCGCCAAGCCCGGCCATGTGAATTCGCTTGGCCCGCGCAAGCGGCCGATGCACACGATCATCCCGGGCATGCTGATGAAAGACGGTCGCGCGGTTATGCCGTTCGGCGTGATGGGCGGCCATTATCAGGCCACCGGCCATGCCCAGTTCATATCCGATGTGATCGACCGCAAGATGGACATCCAGGCCGCTGCCGAGGCGCCGCGCTCGTTCGCGACCAACAACCTGCTGCAGCTTGAAAAGACCATCCCGGAAGCGGTGCGCAACGATCTGGCCGCCCGCGGCCATACGCTGCAGATGATGGATACCGGCATCGGTGGCTGCCAGGCCATCCAGATCGATTACGAGCGTGGCGTGCTGCTCGGCGCCTCGGACCACCGCAAGGACGGCCTCGCACTCGGCTTCTGATCGATCAGGACAAGGCGCGATGGCGAACTTCAGGTCCCATCGCGCCGTGACTGGTCCGGAGTTCGCCAGTCTTCTACCGATAAGCTCGAATTCTCTGCATCTAGCGGAAGAGGCTCTGCGCCTGGCGGACAAGCGTGCGATTGGTAACTGCCGGTTAACTCAGTTAGATTTTGACCGAGTTCGCCGATGAAAATTTCAGACTTTGGCGGTATCGGGTGCTTCGGGGAGAAGCGACGTGGTCAAATTCTGGAGATCAATTTTCGTAGGCGTTCCGGACCATGTCCGGATCGAACTCATCGACATGCTCTTCCAGACGCGTGTGCCGCTTTCGATCGCCGGCTTCACACTGGCCATTGTCTCGTGTCACGTCGCCATTAGTTCTGCGAATCCATGGTTCTACGGGTTGAGTGCAGCCGGAGTGATCGTCACGATCTTCCGCGTGGCCACCGAAGGCGTCTATCATCGCAGTAAGGGTCAACGCAGCTTCACAATCGCCGCGGCCGAGCGATGGGAGCGGCTTTACGCGTGGAGCAGCTACGTCTTCGCAGGGCTGATCGGAATACTCGGCGCAGCAACCTTCTGGGCGAAGAATCCGGCTCATCAACTCCTGGCGACCGCGTTGGTGTTCGGCTATGCGGCCGGCATCGTCTGTCGGATTTCCGTCCGGCCGGGGATCGCATTGCCTGCCTTGATGCTGGTCGCCTTGCCGACGGCGTTCGCGGCGCTCGCCCGCGTCGATAGCAATCTGGCTTTCTATGCGGTGATCCTGATCGCGTTCCTGCTCGGCAGCTTCGAGACCGTGCGTTTCATCTATCGGCAGAATATCGAGCAGATCTCGCTCAAGCACGAATTCTCGACCCTCGCGCGGCACGATGCGCTGACGGGCCTGGCCAATCGGCTTGGCTTTCAGGAGCGCCTCGCGATCATCGCCGCGCGCGCCAGGGCGGTGGGCTGTCTCATTGCCGTTCACAGCGTCGACCTCGATCGGTTCAAGGAGGTCAACGACGTGCATGGCCATCCCATAGGCGATGCGCTGCTGCAGGCGGTCGCGAGCCGGCTCAGCGGAATTTTGCGCGACGGCGACTTCGCGGTGCGCATGGGCGGTGACGAATTCGTTGTGGTGCAATCCGTCGTCGGCAATCGCGAGGAGGCAATGTTGCTGGGCCGCCGCATCATTCGGACGCTCTCGGAGCCGTTCATCATCGATGGCCTGGAACTGACCGTTGGCGCCAGTGTCGGTATAGCCATCGGCCGCGAGGGTGACGATCCCTGCGATCTCACACCTGCTGCCGACAGGGCACTTTACGCCTCGAAAGCCAGTGGCCGAAACCGCGTGACCTTTGCCAAGCCGGTGGATGCCGAGACAATCGCGCGGGCAGGCTAACGTCGAGGCAATGAGCGTGGGCTGACCCGCGCCAGATGAATTTCCGGCACATCAGAAAAGCTGACAGCGCACCGACGGGATCGGTGGGCGCGGGGTTGACAGGCATGAAGATTGTAATGTTATAACATTACAAATAAGAAGAGCCTGATGTCCCGTACCCTCAAAAGACTGTTCGATCTCGATGCAAAAACTCCCCGTCACAGTCTTGTCCGGCTTCCTCGGGGCTGGAAAGACAACTTTGCTGAACCATGTGCTGAACAACCGTCACGGCCTGAAGGTGGCGGTGATTGTGAACGACATGAGCGAGGTGAACATCGATGCGGCCCTGGTTCGCGATGGCGGTGCCAACCTGTCGCGGACGGATGAGAAGCTGGTCGAGATGACCAATGGCTGCATCTGCTGCACGCTGCGCGACGATCTGCTCAAGGAAGTGCGGGCGCTCGCCGAAAGCCGGCGGTTCGATTACCTGCTGATCGAATCCACCGGAATTGCAGAGCCGCTGCCGGTGGCCGCGACTTTCGATTTCCGCGACGAGAACGGCGACAGCCTGTCGGACGTGGCGCAGCTCGACACCATGGTGACGGTGGTCGATGCGGTGAACCTGTTGAAAGACTATTCCTCGACCGACTTTCTGCAGGACCGCGGTGAGGCCCTCGACGGCGACAAACGCACGCTGGTGGATCTGCTGGTGGAGCAGATCGAATTCGCCGATGTCGTGGTGCTCAACAAGGTCAATGACGCCACGCCCGAGCAATGCAACAGCGCGCGCAAGATCATCTGCGCGCTCAATCCCGACGCCGATATCATCGAGGCGAATTTTGCCAATGTGCCGTTCGACCGCGTGCTCGATACCGGCCGTTTTGATTTTGAAAAGGCGCAGCAGCATCCACTCTGGCACAAGGAGCTGTATGGCTTCGCCGATCACGTGCCGGAGACCGAAGAATACGGCGTGACGAATTTCGTCTATCGCGCGCGGCGGCCGTTCGATCCCGTGAAGTTTCAGGCCTTTCTGCGCGAGAGTTGGGCCGGCGTGATCCGTAGCAAGGGGCATTTCTGGCTGGCAACGCGGCCACAATGGGTCGGCGAACTCAGCCAGGCGGGCGCCATCGTGCGCACCGAGGGTATGGGATTCTGGTGGGCCAATGTCCCCGTTGATCGCTGGCCGGACGATCCGTATTGGCGGCAGTCCCTGAAGAAGAACTGGAACGAGATCTATGGCGACCGGCGTCAGGAGATCGTCTTCATCGGTTCCGACATGGATGAGAGCGATATCCGTCGTCGGCTCGATGCCTGCCTCGTGCCCGGCAAGCCCGGCATGGATATCGCAGGCTGGGCTGCGCTGGTCGATCCGTTTCCGGCATGGAAGCGGACGGACGAGATGGCGTTCTCGTGACGCGTCAAGTCGCCGTCAGCGGCGCGTGGCACAGCACCTGGAAGCGCGACGTCGCAGATGTCTGGTGAAATAGGCCGATGCGGTCGATCCGCAGTGAGGTGAGATCAAGTGTCGCGAACCGCTGCTGCAGCATCGCCAGTACCGCGGCGCTGCGCTCGGGTGCAAGCCGTCCGGTCAGCGTCATGTGAAAGCGGAAGTCGTCGCGCACATAGGGATAGCCGAAACGATCCAGCTGCTCGACCTGCCGCGGCGTCAGGTTCTCCGGTTTGCGGCGCGCGCGATCGTTGGGCGTCATCGGTGCGCGGAACACCTCGAATCCCTCAACGCAGGCCTGAGCCAGTATGGAAAGTTCAGCAGAGGGCGCATCCGGCACCACAGCCGTGAAGCCGCTGATGATACGAACCACCGGCGAGATTTTCGGAATGGCGCGGGGCATTCGCGCGAAGTCATCGAAGGCTGCGATTAGGTCGGCTTCGGTGGCTTCTGGTGCTAGCGAGAACGGTGCCTTCAGCGTGGCGTGAAAGCCGTATTTGCGTGGGTCCTTGATGACAGCCGGCCAGTCCGGCGCCTGTATGATGAGGTCACCGGGAACCAGCACGTCATTGCCGGTGAAAGGATCGTAGCCGAGGATTTCGGCGCCGAAGCGGGAGAGGGCGCTGTCGGTGTCGGGGGCGTAATAGATCGCGTAGCGCGGGAATTCACTCATGGCCGCACCATAAAGCATGATCCCGAAAAGTGGATGCCGGTTTTCGGGAACGATCATGCTCAAGTAAGAGAGGAGCCGCGTTACGCTGCGGCAATAGCTTTGCGTTGCATGGCACGCGCCGGCTGAAGCCTTGTGGCATCGGTCAGATGCACGAGCTTGCCCTGCACGATCACGGCGACAATGCGCGGCCGTAGCGCGATGCTGTCATCGACCAGTAGAAGGTCCGCGCGGCGCCCGTCGGCGATCTCGCCGCGATCGGTGAGTCCGGCGGCCTTTGCGGGCGCGGACGAGATCAGCGCCCAGGCCTGCGGCAGCGACAGGATGCCGTCCTGAACCAGCCGGAATGCCGCGAGCAATTGCGCGGGATAATAATAGTCTGAGGCGAGGATCGAGCAGAGGCCCTTGGCGATCATGTCCGACGCCTTGGTCCAGCCCGTGTGGCTGCCGCCGCGCACCACATTGGGCGCGCCGAACACGATGAAGTCATCGGCCGCGGCTGCGGCCTTGGCGGTCTCTTCATTGATCGGGAATTCGGCGATGTTGACGCCGAGCTTGCGGAAGTCATCGCGCATCGCAGGCGTCGCGTCGTCGTGCGAGAGCGTCGGCACGCCGGCAGCGTTCGCCGCCTTGGCGAGACGCGCGATCGAGGCCGGCACCTCGTCGGTGCGCGACAGAACGCGTTCGACCAGTTGATCGAAGGCCTCGCTGCTGAGACCAGTGCGCTCCACCATCCGCGCGCGCTTCGCCGGCTTTGAGATGCCGGCGATGTCCATATGATCGTTGAAGGCGAGCAGATCGATGCGGCCGGCCTGCAGCCAGCCGACGATCTCATCTTCGGCGTCGAGATTGAACGTCTCCTGCCGCAGATGGAAGCGCGTGTCGGAGGCGAGCTTCGGCCGCAACGTCTCGATGGCATCCAGCAGCTTGCGGGCGTTCTCCGCGCCGCGCAGGCCCGGCTCCCAGGACCACGTGGTGCCATGAAACACTGTGGTGATGCCATTGGCGATGGCCTGTCGGTCGCTGTCGATCAGCGCGACATCGACAGGAAAGTCGACGCCGGGGCGCGGCATCAACTGCCGCTCGAAGGCGTCGCCATGCAGGTCGACGATTCCAGGCAGCACCAGCAGATCGGAGGCATCGAGGCCGAGCGCGCCATGGGTCGCATCCGATCCGATGTCCGCAATCACACCATCCCCAATCTGCAGCGAGGTCTCGGCGATGTCCTGGCCGAGCAAAGTGCGTCCGCCGTCGATGAAAAGTTCAGTCATGTCACTGCCATCTGCCTGGGCGCCTTGACGCCTTTATACTTGCTCAAGAAATCCTCGACCGGGAGCTTACGGAAATCCGGCAGTGCCTGTCGTAGCATCTCGTGCTCCCAGTCCCACCAGGCGAGCTCCATCAGCCCATCTTCCACAGTTTCGGAAAACCGCCGCCGCACCGGCCGCGCCGGATTGCCGGCGACGATCGTATAGGGGGCGACGTCCTTGGTCACGATGGCCCCGGCGGCGATCACCGCGCCGGTGCCGATATTGCGGCCGGGCAGCACGATGGCGCCATGGCCGAGCCACACATCGTGGCCGATAGTGCAATGATGTTCGCGTCGCCAGGCAAAGAAGTCGGCGTCGTCGCTCTCGCCGCGGAAATAGGCACTGGCGCGATAGGTGAAGTGGGCTTGCGTCGCCCGGTGCATCGGGTGATTGCCGGGATTGATCCGCGTCATCGCCGCAATCGAGCAGAACTTTCCGATCGTCGTGTAGGTGATCTGGCCGTCATTCACGACATATGAATAGTCGCCCATCGTCACTTCATTGAGGATCGTGCGCGCGCCGACTTCGGTATAGGCGCCGAGCTCGGTATCGACGAGTTTCGCGGTGGGATCGACCGCTGGCGTGAGCGAGAGTTGTTTTCCAGCCATGTGACGCTCGTGCGACGGAAGAGGAATCGGTGGGTGATATATCAGAGTGTGCGCTGGCGCGCGGGCACCTCTTCGGTCGGTTTCGTGACGGTGTCGTGACATCAGCATGAATTCGGGCGTCCTTTTCCCGCAACGACGATAACCCGTATGCGCAGGGCACATGTCACATCATTGTTAAACGCGGGCGTTACCGGTGGCGATGTCTATTGTCATTGGAGTGCCTCATGCTGGTGGTGGATAAGCTGACGTGCCGTTTCGGCGCCAAGGCTGCCGTCGATAATGCGTCGTTCGAGATCAAGCCGGGCGCATTCGTCGGCGTGATCGGCCGTTCCGGTGCCGGCAAGTCGACCATGCTGCGCATGATCAATCGCCTGTGCGAGCCGACCGAAGGCCGTATTGTATTTGATGGCGTGGATGTCACCGCGCTCAAGGGCCGCGATCTGCGCAAGTGGCGCGCGCGCTCGGCGATGATCTTCCAGCAGTTCAATCTCGTCGGCCGTCTCGACGTGCTGACCAATGTGCTGATGGGCCGTCTGGCCGAGATGCCGCAGTGGCGCTCGCTGACCCAGATGTGGCCTGAGGACGACCGTGCGCTGGCGATGTCGGCGCTGGAACAGTTCGACATGGCGCAATATGCCTCGCAGCGCGCCGATCAGCTCTCCGGCGGTCAGCAACAACGCGTCGCCATTGCCCGCGCCCTCGTGCAGCAGCCCGACATCATACTTGCGGACGAGCCGATCGCATCATTGGATCCGCGCAATACCCGCATCGTCATGGATGCACTGCTGCGTATCAACAAGCACTTCGGCATCACCGTGATGTGCAACCTGCATTCGCTCGATCTGGCGCGTACCTATTGCGATCGCCTGATCGGCATGTCCGCCGGCCGCGTCGTGTTCGATGGCGCGCCCTCCGCGCTCACCGAACATATTGCCCGCGAACTCTACGATCTCGAAGCCGACGAGGTAATGGGATCGGCGCATGTGCCAGCGCCCGTCCGCGTTCCCGAATACGGCGCTGCCGCCGTTGCGTGATTGCAGTGCGTTGAAATTATCGCGGTGACGTCATCGTAACGATGCCATCGCCGCGATAGACGCGCCTTCTACCAAGAAAAAACGTTTCACCTCAGATCAAAACAGGGACTGTCATGATCAACCGTCGCTCCATTCTGCTCAGCGCCGCGGCGCTGGCTTTCGCCGCCACCACTGCTTCGGCTCAGGACTACAAGGCCAAGTATCCGGAACTGACCTTCGCCATCATCCCGGCAGAAAACGCCTCGGGCGTCACCGAGCGCTGGGCGCCCTTCGTCGCCTATCTGTCGAAAGAACTCGGCGTGAAGGTCAATTTGCGCATCGCCAATGACTACGCAGCCGTCATCGAAGGCCAGCGCTCCGGCAACATCCACATCGCCAGCTATGGTTCGGCCTCGTTCGCGCGCGCCCGCCTCACCGGCGTCAAGACCGATGCCTTTGCCAACGACATCAACATCGATGGCTCGACGGGCTATTACTCGGTGTTCTTCGTCAAGGCGAACAGCGCTTACAAGACCATCGATAATCTGAAGGGCAAGAACCTCGGTCTGGTCGATCCGAATTCGACCTCCGGCAACAACGTGCCGCGCTTCGAGCTGGACAAGATGGGCATCTCCGATGCCGACACCTATTTCAGCAAGGTCGTGTTCACCGGCAGCCACGAAAATGCGCTGCTGGCGCTGTCGCAGGGCACCGTCGATGTCGCCGCCAACCAGTGGACCAACGACAACGACTCGACGCTGCAGCAGATGCTGACCAAGGGCATGCTGAAGAATGCCGACGGCACGCCGATGAAGAAGGAAGACTTCCGCATCATCCACAAGTCGGCCCCGATCATCAACGGCCCCTATGCCTATAGCTCCGACCTGCCGGAAGAGCTGAAGGTCGCCATCGCCAAGGCCTTCGTCGATGCACCGACCAAGGACAAGGCGGCTTTTGATCGCCTGTCGGACGGCCAGAAGAAGGGCTTCCATGCCGCTACCACCAAGGATTGGGACGCGACCATCGACCTGATCAAGTTCGTGGACGCGCTTCGCAAGAAGAAGGCGTCCTGATTGCCTGATCATTGAAGGGAGCCGGATCAGCAATGGTCCGGCTCCTTTTCTGCGTGGAACGCTGCGGTTTCTTCCCTCGCCCCGCTTGCGGGGAGAGGGTGGCTTCGCGAAGCGAAGACGGGTGAGGGGGAGCCAGCAAGTGAAACACTGGCTCCCCCTCACCCGAAGCCTCGCTAACGCTCGGCTCCGACCTCTCCCCGCAAGCGGGGAGAGGTTATCCTGAGCGCAGCGACCTGACTGTATGTTACTTTCATAGGCACAACCTTTCATGTCCGCCGCCGTTTCCATCCTTCCGGCTCCGCAGCTCGCTGCGCTGAACGATGCCTACCGCAAGGCGGTTGCGCGCCGGCGGTTGCGCACGCTGTTCGTCGTGGTGGCCTGCTTTGCAGCGCTGTTCGTCGCGGCGCTTGGTGCCGAGGTCAATCTCAGGACCTTCATCGAAAAGATAGGCAACTTCGGCAGCTATTTCGATCGCATCTTCACGCTCGAAGCCGGCACCCGGGTCTGGACCGACGTCAATGAATGGTTCTGGGGCTGGAAGAAGTGGCTGTCGCTGCTCGGCGAGACTGTGCTGATCAGCTATGTCGGTACGCTGATCGGCGCCGTGCTGGCCTTCGGGCTCAATTTTCTCGCGGCCGAGAACACTGCGCCCTCAGTGCCACTGCGCTTTGCCGTGCGCCGCTTCATGGAATTCTGCCGAACCGTGCCGGATATCGTGTTCGCGCTGATCTTCGTCATCGCCTTTGGCCTTGGCCCGATGGCCGGCGTGTTGGCCATTGCGATCCACTGCGTTGGGGCGCTCGGCAAGCTCTATGGCGAGATCGTCGAGAATATCGATATGAAGCCGGTGGAAGGCATTCGCTCGACCGGAGCGGGCTGGATCGACTGCATGCGCTTTGCGGTGCTGCCACAGGTCGCGGCCGGATTTGCGAGCTACACGCTGCTGCGCTTCGAGATCAATGTGCGTGGTGCCTCCGTGATGGGCTTCGTCGGCGCCGGCGGCATCGGCCAGGAACTCGTCGTTGCTGTCAGAAAGTTCTATTATTCCGACGTCAGTGCGATCCTGCTGATGATCATCGTTACCGTGTTCATCATCGATATCGGCACCGGCTGGCTGCGCGGCCGTCTGTTCGGCAAGGAAGCCAGATCATGAACAGGCAGCCTGACATCAATACCCCCGCATTGCGCGGGCGCTATCCTGATGTCTTCAACCGCCCGATGGCGTCGCGCGCCGGTGTGCCCGCCATCCTGGTCGCGGCGCTGGCATTGTTCATCTTTGGGCTCAATGAACTCGATTTCTCGCCGGCGCGGATGTGGACCGGCCTGCGCGAACTCGGCTGGATCACCATGATGATGATCCCGCCGGATCCCGGCTCGTCGCTGCCTGCCTATCTGCACGCGATGGGCGAGACGCTTTCGATCGCGCTGCTTGGCACCACCCTTGCTGCAGTGTTCGCGCTGCCGGTCAGTCTGCTCGCGGCACGCAACGTCATTCCATCGGCCTGGCTACGCTTTCCGGTGCGACGTTTTCTGGATTCGATCCGCGGCGTCGATACGCTGATCTGGGCGCTGGTCTGGATCAATGTCGTCGGTCTCGGCCCGTTTGCCGGCGTGCTGGCGATCGCGATTTCGGATTTCGGCGCGTTCGGAAAATTGTTCTCGGAAGCTATCGAAGCCGCCGACAAGAAGCAGGTCGAGGGCATCCGCGCTTCCGGTGGCAGCGCGCTGCATGAGATTCGTTTCGGCCTGATGCCGCAGGTGCTGCCGGTGATTGCCGGTCAGGTGCTGTATTTCATCGAGTCCAACACCCGCTCCGCCACCATCATCGGTATCGTTGGCGCGGGCGGCATCGGTCTTCAGCTCGCCGAGCAGATCCGCGTGCTGGAATGGCAGAAGGTCTCGTTTCTGATCCTGATGATCCTGGTAGCGGTGGCGGCAATCGACTGGATTTCCAGCCGACTGCGCTTTGCCATCATCGGTCGCCGCGCGGTGGCGTGATCACGCCGCCGCCTTGTGACGTTCCTGTTCGGCCTTGAACAGTTCGAACTCTTCAGTGACCGCGCGCACGATGCTCGGCCGTTCGCGCAGGCGCTTGTGATAGGCCTTGATCGCCGGCCAGTTGTTCAGATCGATCTCCGGCAACACCATCGTCCAGTTCAGCACCGTGACGAGGTAGGCGTCGGCGACGCTGAACCTGTCGAGCAGGAAGTTGCGTCCGGTGAGATGGTTTTCGAGATAGGTCAGCCGCGACAGCCCGCTTTGTAGTGCATAGGCCTTCATCTCTGGGGGCGCCTTCTTGGCTAGCAGCGGCACGAATAGGCCCTTGTGCAGCTCGGTGCCGATGAAACACAGCCACTGCTGCAGCCGGCTGCGGTCGATGCCCGAACCCGCGGCGATGGGGGAGTGTGGAAACCAGTCGGCGACATGCTGCAGGATCGCAGCATTCTCGGTGAGGATGACGCCATCGTCGGTGCGCAGCGTCGGCACCAGACCGAGCGGATTCACGTCGCGGAAATCCGAACCGTCGTTGCGCACCTCCTTGTTCAGTGGATCGACCTCGAAGAACCGGGCTTCGGCGCCGGCTTCGGCCTCATACAGCGCGATGCGAGTGGCCATCGAACAGGCCATCGGGGAGAAATACAGATCCATGGAAGCCTCCTTGAGATAGCGGACTGTTACGACCTGTCCGCCGGTTGATTTTCGTACCGTCTCGCATAATATAAATTCGGTCAAGGGATTTAATGCGAAATGGTACAAAAAAAGAAAAAGCCCGTCGTCGTGGCGAAGCCGGAGGTGGCCACCGAGCCGAAGCGCCGCGGCAGGCCACGCGCCTATGAGCCCGACGTGGCGATCGGTCAGGCGCTGGCGCTGTTTCGCAAAGGCGGTTATGCGGCGACGTCGCTCGACGATCTCAGCGAAGTGACCGGCATGAACCGGCCGTCGCTCTACGGCGCCTTCGGCGATAAGCGTGCGCTCTATATCAAGAGCTACCAGCGCTATCGCGACGACTACACCGTCCGGGTCATCGCGATCTTCAAGGCCGATATCGACGTCCGGGAGCGGCTGCGCCGGTTCTTCGATGCGGCACTCGACATCTACACCACAGGCGATACCGCGCCGCGCGGCTGTTTTGCTGTCATGACGGTGGCGTCCGACGCTATCGCCGATCCGGAGATCGGCGCGATGATGCGCGAAAATTTTGTCGAGCTCGATGACGCCTTTGGCTGGTGTTTCAAGACCGCCGTCGCGCGCGGCGAATTGCCGGAGACGATCGATGTTCCCACGCTGTCGCAGATGGCGTCTGCGATACTGAATATGCTCTCGATCCGGTCCCGTGCCGGTGTTCCGCGTGTAGAGCTGGAGGCGTTCCTGCAGAAGGCGGTCGGCCTGTTATGCCGGTCCTCCGCGTGACGTGTTCCACGTCGTCGCGCTCCCAACAATAATTTCCGCTAACCTGTCGGGATCGCACGATGCCGACCGTCTTTCATCCAAGGAGACCCCATGCTTTACGCCATCCTCTGCTACCATGATGAAGCCGTTGTCGGCGGCTGGTCGAAGGACGAAGACGACGCCGTGATGGCGAAGCTCGCCGTTGTGCACGGCAAGCTCGCGCAGCAGGGCCGGCTCGGTCCCGTTGCGCGACTGCTGCCGACCACCGCGGCGACAACGCTGCGCAAGGACGAGCCGTCGGTGGTGCTGGATGGCCCCTTCGCTGAAACCAAGGAACAGTTGCTCGGCTTCTATGTGGTCGAGGCAGAAAATCTCGACGGCGCGCTGGAGATTGCGCAGGACCTCGGCCGCGCCAATCCCGGCGGCGCCTATGAAATTCGCCCGATCGGCGTCTTCCACGGAGCGTTCCAGCCATGACCGATGTCGCCTGGATCGATGCGGCGCTGACCTCGGCGCGTCCCCAGGCGCTCGGTGCGTTGCTGCGCTATTTCCGTAACCTCGACACCGCGGAGGAGGCGTTCCAGAACGCCTGCCTGCGCGCGCTGAAGACCTGGCCGCAAAATGGCCCGCCGCGCGATGCCGCCGCCTGGCTGATCATGGTCGGTCGCAATGTGGCTATCGACGATATCCGCCGCGGCGCGAAGCAGCAGCCGCTGCCGGAGGACGACCACGCGATATCCGATCTGGACGATGCCGAGAGCGAGCTCGCCGAGCGTCTCGATGGATCGCATTATCGCGACGATATCCTGCGGCTGTTGTTCATCTGCTGCCATCCGCAGCTCCCGGCGACGCAGCAGATCGCGCTCGCACTACGCATCGTCTCGGGCCTGACAGTGAAGCAGATCGCCCGCGCGTTCCTCGTCTCGGATGCCGCGATGGAACAGCGCATCACGCGCGCCAAGGCGGCAGTGGCCAAGGCCAATGTGCCGTTCGAGACGCCCGGCGCGCCGGAACGCAGCGAGCGTCTCGCTGCCGTGGCCGCCATGCTCTATCTGATCTTCAACGAGGGTTATTCGGCGTCAGGCGAGAGCATCGATCTGCGCGCGCCATTATGCGAGGAGGCGATCCGCCTGGGACGGCTGCTGCTCAAGCTGTTTCCGGCCGAACCGGAGATCATGGGCCTCGCAGCGCTCATGCTGTTGCAATATGCCCGTTCGGCGGCGCGCTTCGATGCCAATGGCGCGCTCGTGTTGCTCGACGATCAGGACCGTACGCTGTGGAACGGCAAGATGATCGCCGAAGGCCTGGCGTTGATCGACAAGGCGATGCGGCATCGCCGCACCGGCGCCTATCAGATCCAGGCTGCCATTGCCGCGTTGCATGCCCGCGCGGCCAAGCCGGAAGACACCGACTGGGCGCAGATCGAGTTGCTTTATGGCTCGCTGGAAATCCTGCAGCCGTCGCCGGTGATCACGCTCAACCGCTCGGTGGCGGTCTCGAAAGTGCGCGGTCCCGAAGCGGCGTTGGAGATGATCGCGCCATTGGCCGCAAAGCTCTCGAACTATTTCCACTTTTTCGGCGTGCAAGGCGCATATCTGATGCAACTCGGCCGCAACGATGAAGCGCGGGAAAGCTTCAACCGCGCCATCGCGCTGGCCAATACGTCGGCGGAGGCCGATCACATCCGGATGCATCTCGACCGGCTGATGCTGGAGAGCAAGCCGCCGAACAGTAGCCGCAAACGAAAGACGGGCGAGACGCTTTCTGCTCCCTCCCCCCTTGCGGGGGAGGGCCGGGGAGGGGGGTAACCACAAGCGATGGCGTGTGTGGCACCCCCCTCCCGGCGCTGCGCGCCACCCTCCCCCGCAAGGGGGGAGGGAAGAAAGTACACCGCGAATAATTTCTATGGCGGTGTCGGATTGCGTCGATGCCGCTCGTCTTTGAGACATCGGCAGCTATTCGAACACAGGACCATTTCATGCCCGTTTCCCCTACCGCGCTCTGGATCGGCCGCATTCTCAGCGGCCTCGTCATTCTCTTTCTTGTGATGGATGGCGGGATCAAGCTGGTGCCGATCAAGGAGGTTACCGAGACCATGCAGCAGCTCGGCTATAGCGGCAGTATGGCGCAGGCGCGCGGCCTTGGCGTTCTCACGCTGCTCTGCGCATTGTTTTACGCGACCCCGCGCACGTCCGTTTTCGGCGCCATTCTGCTCACCGGGCTGCTCGGTGGCGCGATGGCGACACATCTGCGCGTCGACAGCCCGCTGTTCACGCATCTGTTGTTTGGCTTTTACATCGGCGTGATGGCATGGGGTGGGCTGTACCTGCGCGATCCCGCTATGCGCGCGATGATCCCGATCCGAAACCAGAGTCTTTAACCGGAGGAAAGAACGATGCAGGTCAATCCCTATCTTCACTATAACGGCAATTGCGAAGAGGCCCTCAATTTCTATGTGAAGGCAATCGGGGCCAAGATCGACGTCATCATGCATGTGGAAGGCTCGCCCGCGGCGGAACAGATGCCGCCGTCGATGGCCAAGAAGGTGCTGCATGGCCAGATCTCGGTCGATGGCGAGGTCATCATGGCTTCGGACGCGCCGCCGGATTATTTCGAGAAGATGCAGGGCATGTCGGTAGCGCTGCAGATCAAGGATCCTGCTGATGGCGCCAAGGTGTTCGCGGCATTGTCCGAGGGCGGCACCATCAAAATGCCGTTCGGGCCCACGTTCTGGTCGAAGGGATTCGGCATGTGTGTCGATAAATTCGGTGCGCCCTGGATGATCAACTGCGCGATGGAGTGATGTGAGGCGTACGCCGCTTTCTTACCTCTCACCGCACTTGCGCGGGGAGAGGTCGCGGCGGGTGAGGGGCGGGGCACGATGCCAACCGCTTGATTGGCGTGTAGGGTTCTCTTCCGCTACAAGGCGCCCCGTCAGATCATTGGTGTTGTGAGAGGCTGTGCCTTGCTCCTCATCTCAGCCGGCGTGTCACGATCAGCGATCGAAGATGCGTCGCGGCCACGTTGAATAAGAAAAGAAGATCCCATGTCCGCCTTTACCCGCAACGCCGTCGTGCTCGGCCTGCTCTCCGCCGTCGGCCCCTTCGCCATCGACATGTATCTGCCGGCGCTGCCGGCGATCACCGCCGATTTGCACACCACGACCTCGGCGACGCAGATGACGCTGATTGCGTTCTTCATTGCTTTCGGCCTGTGCCAGATCGCTTATGGCCCGCTGTCCGACGTCTATGGCCGCAAGGCGCCGCTTTATGCGGGTCTGACGCTGTTCATCGCCGGCTCGATCGGTTGCGCGCTGGCACCGGGTGTGGCCTGGCTGATTGCGTTCCGCTTTGTCCAGGGTCTCGGCGCCGCCGCCATGGGCGTGATCCCGCGCGCCATCATTCGCGATCTGCACACCGGCCCTGAGGCGACGAAACTCATGGCGCTGGTGATGCTGGTATTCTCGGTATCGCCGATCCTCGCGCCGCTCGGCGGCAGTGCGCTGATCGTGCCATTCGGCTGGCGCGCCGTGTTCGTTGCAACGACCATCGCAGCCGTCATTGCCCTTGTGTTGGTGGCCGCGTTGCTGCCGGAGACGCGCCCTGCGCATGAGCGCATCTCGGGCAGTGTGCGCAATGTGCTCGGCAGCTTCGGCGAACTGCTGCGCGACTGGCACTTTCTCGGGCTCACCTTCATCGGTGGCCTCGGCATGGCGAGCTTCTTTGCGTTCCTGGCGACGTCGTCCTTCGTCTATATCGGCCACTATGGCCTGACGCCGACGCAGTACAGCCTCGCTTTCTCGGTGAATGCCATCGGCTTCATCGGCGCCTCTCAATTCGCGGGGTTCCTCGGTGGCCGCTTCGGCATGGGCCGTGTGGTGATGGCGGCGGTGTCGGCCTATGCGTTGTTCGCAGTCGTGCTGCTGGCGCTGACACTGGCCGGCTTCACCAGCCTTGCCGTGCTGATTCCGCTGCTGTTCGTCTCCTTCGCCTTCCTCGGTCTGGTGATCCCGTCCACCATGGTGCTGTCGCTGGAGAATCATGGCCCCATCGCGGGCATCGCATCGGCCTTGGGCGGTACGCTGCAGATGGTCAGTGGCGGCGTGATGATCGGCGTGTCTGGATTGTTCTTCGACGGCACCTCACTGCCGATGGTGGCGACCATCGCCTGCACGGCGGTTGCTGCGCTTGTCGTCAGTATTGCCACGCTGCGCCCGCGCGAACTTTCGCCGCAGCTCGCGGAGTAGTAAAACTGCTAGGCTGAGCACCGACAGGGTCGAGGTGAGGATGGGACGAATGTCGTTCGGCCTGACATTTGCGGCAGCGATAGGCTCCGGCCTGATGGCCGGGTTGTTCTTCGTGTTCTCGGTCACGGTGATGACCGCGCTCGGCAAGCTGCCAGCGCCGGCCGGTATTGCCGCGATGCAGTCGATCAACAGCACGATTCTCAGCCCGCTGTTCCTCACCGCTTTTATGGGCACGGTGCTGCTCTGCGTCATCATCGCTGTGATCGCGGTACTGAACTGGTCGCATCCGGCGTCACCCTATCTCGTCACGGGTGCGCTGCTCTATACCGTCGGTACCTTCCTCGTCACCGTTGTCTTCAACGTGCCGCTGAACGACGCGCTCGCTGCCGCGCCAGCCGACAGCGCCGAGACTGCAAGTCTGTGGACGCGCTATCTGTCGGTCTGGACCGGCTGGAACCACGTGCGCACGGCGGCATCCACCGGCGCGCTGGCCTTTTTTATGCTGGGGCTCCGCGTTCTCTAGTGCAGACCTGCTGCCTCGTCGCCTCAGAACCGATACGTCGCGGTGCTCAGCAGCGTGCGGCCCATGCCGTAGAAGCAGTCGCCGAACGACAGACAGGTGGCGATGTTGCGGGTGTCGGCAATATTGGTCGCATTGAACTGCAGCCGCCACGGGCCATTGTCCCAGCGCACCATGGCATCGAACAGCGTGTAGTCCGGCGTGCGCAGCACGTCGATGCCGTCCCAGGATTCGCCGATATAGCGCACACCCGCGCCGACGGTGACGTCGGGCAGGCCGAGCGATGCCAGGCGATATTTTCCCCACAATGAGGCCTGCTGCTGCGGCACGCTGGCGACGCGCTTGCCGGCATTGTCGCCGGATTCGATCCGCGCGTCCGTATAGGCATAGGCGCCGATCAGGTCGAGATTGGGTGTGACGCTGGTCAGCACTTCCAGCTCAAGGCCCTTGATCCGCACCTGGCCGGTCTGGATCGAGAAGACGCCGGGTCCGGAGGACAGCCGGTTGCGCTCGGTGGTGTCGTAGATCGCCGCATTGATCGCAGTGCCGGCAAACGGATTGTACTTGAAGCCGACCTCGAACTGCTCGCCGCGCACCGGCTTGCAGAACCCGCTTTCGCAGGTGTTGGCGCCGAATACCGGGTTGAACGATTGCGCCCAGGACACATAGGGCGTCACGCCGAACGGCAATTCGTACATCAGCGCGGCGCGGCCGGTGGTGGCCCTGTCGTTCTGGGTGGGCAGTCCCTCGACACTATAGCTGACATAGTCCTGCCGCACGCCGAGCAGCGCCAGCCACGGGCCCAGCCGCATCTGGTCCTGGGCATAGAAGCCGGTCTGGCCTTGCTGCGCCTGGGGATCGTCGGTCAGCGACGCGGAGAAACTACTATAGACCGGGGCATACAGATCGAACGGCCGCGGATCGAGGCCGCTGCCGCTGCGGGTTTTCTCGTGCAGGCCGAGATAGTCGATGCCCACCAGCACCTTGTGCGACACCGCGCCAGTCTGCAGCTTGATTTCGGCATTGCTGTCGGAGGTGAAGGCGTCCTTCGCGGCCTGACGGGCGTAGTAGATTCGCTGTACGGTCCGCCGGCCGGGATCGAGGAATGGATTGGTCGGGTTGGAATACAGGTCCGGATACATGATGGCGTAATCGCCGTCGGTGTGGCTGTAGCGGAAGCTCTGCTTGATCTTCAGCGCGTCGCCGAAGCTCTGCTCGTAGAGGCTGGTGATGCCGCCGGTGGTGATGTTGTAGCGATCGTAATTCGGTTCGCCGGCGAAGCGGTTGACCGGAATATAGCCGTTGGGGCCGGGCTTCAGCACGCCTTCGATGGGCAGGAAGGCGCTGAACGAGCTGGAACTGTCCTTCTGGTAGTTGCCGAGCACGGTCCAGGAGATATCATTGGTCGGGCGCCAGGTCAGCGACGGCGCCAGCAGGATGCGGTCGTTCGGCACGTAGTCGACCTGCGAGTTGGAGTCGCGCAATACGCCGACGAAGCGATACAGCCACTCGCCATCCTTGGTCAGCTTGCCGGTGGAGTCCATCTGCAATTGTTTGCGGTCGAAGGAACCATACTGCACGCCGATCTCGTTACGGGATTCGGCCTGCGGGCGCTTCGATACTTCGTTGAGCACGCCGCCGGTGGACGAGCCGCCATATAGCACGGACGATGGCCCGCGCAGCACCTCGATGCGCTCCAGCGCGTAGGGATCGCGGCGCCATTCCAGTACCTGACTGAGCCGCGAGCCCTGCATGCCGTCGAGATAGCGGCTCGGCTCCTGGCCGCGGATCAACGTGTAGTCGCCGCGGGCATCGCCGCCGAACGGATCGGCGGTCACGCCGGGCACATAGCGCAGGGTTTCCTGGACAGACAGGCCGCCCTGGTCGGTGATGCGATCGGCGGTCACGACCGAGATCGACTGCGGCGTTTCGCGGAGTGGCGTGTCGGTCTTGGTGCCGCCCATGCCGCGATTGGCGAGATAGCCCTGCACCGGCCCGGTGGCAGTTTCCGCGCGAACACCGGAAGCAGCGGTGGCAGCCGCAACCGGCGCATTGTTGCGCGCCGCAGCCTGGCGTGTTGCATGCGCGCGTGCCGTCGATGGGCGGGTCGCGCGCGCACGCGCGGCCTGTCGAACGGGTTGATCCACCACCACGGCAGGCAATGCAGTGCTGCCTTGCGGCGATTGCGCCTGCGATGGTGTCGTGATCAGCGCCAGCATCGGCAGCGCCGTCCCGACCAGCCATCCCAGATGTGTGGAAGATTTGAATGTCATTTGCCCGCACCCCATTACCAAGTGATGCAGGCGACTTATCACGCAGCGACGCAGCCGGAAGACGTCCGGGGCGTCATACAATTAGTCTGGAATTAGTATCTCTCTAAGTTGGCAAAGCTGCGCGATCGAATCGGCAGCCGCGCAATCCGGATGATGCTGCACGTCATCCGGGCACGGACCTTCGCTAGCCGTTGATGCCCTCGCGCCGCAGCGTCGGCAGGCCGATGCCGGTGGCGTCGAAACCGCCGTCGACCGCCAGCATCTGGCCGGTGATGTAGCTCGACCGGTCGCTGCACAGGAAGAAGATCGCGTCCGCGAGTTCGTCCTCGCCGCCATAGCGATTGAGCGGGATCGCATCGTGATAATCGGCGCGGATCGCCGGCGTATGCACGGCCTTGGCCATCGCCGTCTCCACCGGGCCTGGCGCCACCGCATTGACGCGGATGCCGAGCAGCGCGAGCTCGACAGCGGACTGCTTGGTGAAGTGAATGATGCCGGCCTTGCTGGTGCCGTAGGCGACGCGCAGGGTGGACGCGCGGAGCGCCGAGATCGAGGCGATGTTGACGATGGCGCCGCCGCCATGCTCGCGCATCAAGGGGGCCGCCGCCTTGGTGCACAGGAACGGGCCGGTGAGGTTCACGGCCATGATGCGTTCCCATTCCGCCAGTGTCGTCTCGAGCAGAGGCTTGAAATTCGCGATGCCGGCATTGTTGACCAGTGCATCGAGCCGGCCGAAGCGGGCCTGCGTGGCGGCAAAGGCCTTGTCGACAGCAGCGGCGTCGGAGACATCCGTATGCAGCGCCAGCGTGTTGTCGGGATCGTTCAGCGCCTTGACGCTGGCATCGAGCAGCTCGCGCTCGATATCCAGCAGCGCGACACGATAGCCCTCGCCAAGAAAGCGCTTGGCGACCGCAAGGCCGATGCCGCGTGCGGCGCCGGTGACGAGTGCAACCTTGCGAATCTGTTCCTTGCCGTCAGCCTTGGTCATGTCCTGCCCTATGTCTTGCTCATTTCAGGGCTGTTTAGAGAACGTGAGCGGCCGGGACAAGCCCGGCCACTCTTCGATCAGGTGACGATGTGCGGAGTTCAGAACCGATAGGTTGCAGAGCCCAGCACCGTCCGTCCCATGCCCGGAAAGCAATCGCCACGGGCAAGGCAGGTGGTCATGTGGCGCTTGTCGGCGAGGTTGCTGGCGTTGATTTGCAGCCGCCATGGACCGGTCTCGTATTTGATCATGGCATCGAACAGCGTGTAATCTGGCGTCTGCAGCGTATCGGTGCCGTCCCAGGAGGCGCCGACATAGCGCACGCCGCTGCCGATGGTGACCTCGCGCAGGCCGAGCGCGGACAGCCGATAGGTGCCCCACAGCGACGCCTGCTGCTCTGGCACGATCTCGACGTGTTTGCCGGCATTGTCGCCGCTCTCGACCTTGGCATCGAGATAAGTATAGGCGCCGATCAGGTTGAGGTCCGGCGTCACCTTGGTGATGACTTCCAGCTCGGCGCCGCGGATGCGGACCTGACCGGTCTGGATGGACAACAATGGATTGGTGGGGTCCGAGGCGAGCCGGTTCTTCTCGACAGTGTCGAAGATCGCGCCATTGATCGCGGTGCCCGGGAACGGATTGTATTTGAAACCGACCTCGTAGATCTCGCCGCGCTGCGCCTTGCAGATACCGGCGCAGACATTGGCACCGAATACCGGATTGAATGACGTCGCATAGGTCACATAGGGATTGAAGCCAAACGGCGTCTCATACATCAGGCTGGCGCGGCCGGTGGTTGCCCGCGTGTCCTCGTCGGGGCTGCCGACGACGCGATTGCCGACGAAATCCTGCCGGATGCCGAGGGTTGCGAGCCATGGACCCGCGCGGAGCTGGTCCTGCGCGTAGAGGCCGAGCTGGTTCTGCCGGACGCGCGGATCGTCGAACAGTTCGGGCGCGATCGTCGTCGTGTAGACCGGCGCATAGAGATCGAACGGAGTCGGATCGAAGGCGCTCCCGGTGCGGCTGCGTTCATTGATCTCGCGATAGTCGGCGCCCACCAGCACCTTGTGGCTGACCGGGCCGGTGAGGAACTTGAACTGCAGATTGTTGTCCATGGTGATCTGGTCGCGGGTTGTCTCCTGATTGTCCAGGAACCGCGCAACCGTCCGGCGATCGGGATCGAGGTAGGGGTTGGCGGGGTTCGAGAAGCTGTCCGAA
The DNA here is from genome assembly GCF_013359755.1 of Tardiphaga robiniae. Classification (GTDB taxonomy): domain Bacteria; phylum Pseudomonadota; class Alphaproteobacteria; order Rhizobiales; family Xanthobacteraceae; genus Tardiphaga; species Tardiphaga robiniae. The sequence continues at coordinate 53,279 of NZ_JABMCJ010000074.1, forward strand.
TAACCGGTGCGATAGATGCTCTCGATATGAGTGTAGCGCAGGTTCTGCGTGAACTTCACCGCGTCGTTGAAGGAATGCTCGAAGATGCTTCCGATGCCGGAGGTTTCGACCTGGTACAGATCGTAGCCGGGATAGCCGGTGAAACGGGTGATGGGAATGAGGCCGTTCGGGCCGGGATAGAGCATGCCTTCATGCGGCATGAAACCGGTCCCCGTGCTCGACTTGTCCTTCTGGTAGAAGCCCTGAATGGTCCAGTTGGTGTTGGTGGTCGGTCGCCAGGTGAGCGACGGGGCGAGCAGGATGCGGTCATCCGGCGTGAAATCGGTCTGCAAGTGACCGTCCCGGAACACGCCGACGAAACGATAGAGCCAGTCGCCGTCTTTGGTCAGCTTGCCGGTCGTGTCCAACTGGATCTGCTTGCGTCCGAAGTTGTCGAACTGCACGCCGATCTCATTGAAGCCTTCTGCTCGCGGCCGTTTCGAGATCAGGTTGATCAGGCCGGCCACCGAGGTGTCGCCATACAGCACGGAAGGGCCGCGAAACACCTCGACGCGCTCCAGCATATAGGGGTCTTGCCGCCATTCGCCGAACTTGAAGGTGTTCACGACGCGGGTGCCATCGAGGAAGATGTTGGGGTCCTGACCGCGGACGCGCGGATAGTCGCCGCGCGAGTCCATGCCATAGGGGTCGGCGAGCACGCCGGGCACATAGCGTATGGCTTCCTGAACATTCGTGACCCCTTGATCGGTCATGCGGTCGGCGGTCACCACCGAGATCGATTGTGCGGTCTCGCGCAGCGGCGTGTCGGTCTTCATGCCGGTGGTGCTCTGCCCGGCGAGATAACCCTGGACCGGACCCGTGCCGGATTCGAAAGCCGGAGCGGCGGTCGCGGCCGGCGCCGTCGACCCCCGCGCTGCAGTTCGACGGCTGGCGGCGGAGCGCGTCGCCTGCGACCGCTGCGGACGTGCCGGCGTGGCACGCGGTTTGGCCTGCTCGACAACGACGGGCGGAAGCTGGCTCTGCGCCTGCGCCGGAGCTTCGATCGCGAAGGTCATAAGAACTGCGATAGACGCTCCGAAGAGTCGCTGTGAGGTTTGGGAAATGGCCACGCTTACGCTCCTTAGCTAATTTTCAGCTAAGTCGGTAACGCGCGCGTGAAGCGGTGTGAACGGCAAATGGCCATTTCCACAGGCTGCCAGCTTAGTATCGTTCTACTTTTCGAGCTCTGAATATGTCCAAGGCCCGCATGGAAGGATTTTGGCTCCCCTGTCGCGAAAATAGGCCGATACTTGTCGGGACGCGTCGAGCCCATTCGTCCTTGGTTGACGTCATTCGCCAGGCTCATGCAGCGGCGATGTATTTCATCCATCCTGACAGGAGGTTCCCTTGTCCCTCACACTGCATTTCCATCCGCTGTCGTCCTATTGCTGGAAGACGCTGGTCGCGCTGTACGAGAACGACACGCCGTTCACGCCGCATATGGTCAATCTCGGCGACGAAGCCGAGCGTGCGGCGCTGTTGAAACTGTGGCCGATCGGCAAATTCCCCGTGCTGCAGGACGATGCGCGCGGCGCGATCGTGCCGGAGTCCTCCATCGTCATCGAGTTTCTCGACCGGCATTTTCCCGGCCGCACGCGTTTCATCCCCGATGGCGACGCCGGCCTGCAAACGCGGCTGCGCGATCGCTTCTATGATCTCTATGTGCACACGCCGACGCAGAAGATCGTCGGCGACCGTCTGGTGCCGGCTGACAAGAAGGATCCGCATGGCGTCGCCATGGCGCGGGCCCAGCTCACCACGTCCTACGGCATGATCAACAGGCAGATGGCGACGAACGTGTGGGCGATGGGCACAGCGTTCACGCTCGCCGACTGTGCGGCTGCGCCGGCGCTCTACTACGCGAACAAGGTGCATCCGTTCGGAGACGCGCATCGCAACGTCTCGGCCTATCTTGGCCGGCTGCTGGCGCGTCCATCATTCGCGCGGGTGGTGAAGGAGGCGGAGCCATACGCGCACATGTTTCCGCAGGAGTGAGCATCATGAGTGCCGACAAGGCCGGGATCATTCGAAACCTGTTTGCAGCCTATTTGCGCAATGACCGCAAGGCCGTCGAAGATACGTTCACGGACGACTTCACCTTTACGAGCCCATTCGATGACGGGATCGACAAGGCGACCTATTTCGTTCGCTGCTGGCGTGTCGCCGACTGGATCGCGCAGCATGATCTTGAGCGTATCGCGGTCGATGGCGATGTGGCTTTCGTGACCTATCGTTGCGTGGCGAAGGACGGCAAGAGCTTTCGCAACACCGAAATCTTCGGCTTCCAGGGCGATCTCATCCGGTCGATCGATGTGTATTTCGGTGCGACGCATAGGAATGGGGTGTTTTTGAAGTGGAAATCTTAGCGCTCATTCTTCAGCAAGAATAAAAAGAGGTAAGGGGCAAAGCGAAGATTGCAGCCGAAGTATGCGGAGCTGCGCAACTATCCAATCGCGAAGAATAGCTTGAGTGGTATAGGATTCATTCGGGCTGTGTATAGTGGAATTAACGTTGTAGATTTGCATGAGAAGAATTGGCGGGGTGCGCGGTGCTAACTTCAAACTCTAAGAACGTAGTTGCGGAGATTCGAGCCACGATTGCAGCGCGTGAGTCATTGGTGCGAGCCCGTGTGCGGGGCAAGTTGCAGTTCTTAAGCCCATCTCTTCCTGAAGGAGTGGAGCGAAATCACTCTTCAGTCTTTTGGATTCTTCAGGCCCAGCTTGGCACTCTCGACAAGATGAAGAGCTCGTTCGCTCTGGAAGCTGAGCCTGGAACTTTTGAACTATTAGCAATCGCTCGCAATTTATTCGAGAATGTTATTTGGCTTCGCCTCTTCAACAGAGAAAGAGAGTATGGGCTGCTGTTTTACGAGCAGCTTCTCAAGCAACAAAAGCAAAATACGGAAATGTTCATAGCCAAGGCCAATAGCGAGATATCTCTCTTTCACGAGTTTGAGAGAATTGATGGAGAAAATCTCGACTTTTCATTCTTTTCGGTTTTGGAGGGTAATCCAACAGACGAGGAAATTCAGGCAGCGCAGGTTACTCACCGCAATTTGACCGATGATCTTGATAATAAGGCGCGTCGCGCCTTTTCCATTTACGCTAGCGCAGCAAAATTCAATGGCTATGGATATCAATGTAACATCATTCGAGAGAAGGAGTTGCCGCGTCAGCTCTTACAGCTCGCGGAAATACAGAAGAGTCTTGATAAACTTTGCAGCGCGAAATGGAGTATTCTTAGCGAACCTATGTTTCGTTTGTCTAAGGTGCGTTGGAACTGGAAAGATCGCGCCAATGACGTCGGGATGATTGAACAGTACAATTTTCTCTACGCCTATACGAGCAGGTTGCTGCACTCGACCCCCATGAACCTAATTACTGAAAAGCAGCTTTCTGCTTCTGAATCTGCGATGATGCTCGATTATGCATTCATCACTATTCTTGACATTTTTGATTTAATCGATTCGTTTTCGTTTCCGGGGCAGGCAAATGTAGCGGTGTTCGACCTGTAACGAAGAGTACCGTCAGTTATGTCGGGTACGTCGCTCGTTTACGCGAGGATTTCGCCGTGCCTAGGGCGGGCTAGAAGTGCCGCTCCCGAAATTATTTCGTAAACGTGTCGGTGCCGCACAATCCCGTTCGTCTAGTTACAGAGGGTTCGTTGGGCAAGGCCATGGACCGCTAGTGAACAAGGAGAGACCGATGCGTTTCATGGTGATTGTGCATGCGAACAAGGACACCGAAGCCGGCGTGATGCCGACGACGGAACTGCTGACCGCGATGGGCAAGTTCAATGAAGAGATGTGCGATGCCGGCGTGATGCAGGCCGGCGAGGGGCTGCATCCAACATCGAAAGGCGCGCGCATCGTCTTTACCGGCAGTGAGCCAGTGGTGAAGCAGGGACCGTTCGATGTGACGCGCGATCTGATAGCGGGCTTCTGGCTGATCGATGTCGCCTCGAAGGACGAGGCGATCGCGTGGATGAAGCGCGCGCCGTTTGCGGCCGGCGACGAGATCGAGATCCGTCAGGTGTTTGCGGCCGAAGATTTCGGCGACGCCCTCACGCCCGAATTGCGCGAGAAGGAAGAGCGTCTGCGCGCGCAAGCCGCGAAGAAATAAGCGACGAGATCAATAGGGATAGTGACCATGCGATTCATGATGCTGATGATCCCCGGCGGCTATGAGACTGCGACGCCGGGCACCGTGCCGGAGGATGTCGAGCGCGTCGCCGCGATGATGGCCTATAACAAGGCGCTGATGGACGCCGGTGTGCTGATCACCTGCGACGGATTGCACCCGCCATCGATGGGCGCGCGGGTGTCCTTTCCATCCGGCAAGCCGGTGGTGACCGACGGGCCGTTCGCGGAGTCCAAGGAAGTGCTCGGCGGCTACTGGATGATCGACGTCGCCTCGCGCGACGAGGCCATCGCCTGGGCCAGTCGCTGCCCGGCGACGCCCAACGAGGTGATCGAGATCCGCCAGGTGCAGGAAATGGCCGATTATCCGGAGGACGTGCAGGCCGTCGCCTCGGGATTCGAGGAGATGCAGACCACCGCAAAGCGGCTCGGCTGAGGCAAAATCACTGCGACGGGCATGAAACGGTCGTGTCGCAACACGGCCGCGTGCCTGCCGCAGGATTTCCGCATGCGGCGGGCGTTGATTTGTTGAGGGAATTTGTGCCGGTCACACCGTTTTGGTGTGACCTTTTGGCCCGGCTCATGTTAAAGCCCTTCACATGAGCTGGCGCAAAGACAGCCGCGGCGAGCGCGGTTATCACCACGGAAATCTGAAAGAGGCGCTGCTGCAGGCAGCGCTCGGGCTGATTGCGGAGAAGGGGCCCGCGGGTTTCACCTTCGCCGATGCCGCGCGCACGGCCGGCGTCAGCGCGGCTGCGCCCTATCGCCATTTCCGCGATCGCGACGATCTCCTCGCCAGCATCGCGCAGCGTGGCTTCGAGCAGTTCGAGCAGGTGCTGACGGCGGCGTGGGATGATGGCCGTCCGAATACGGTCACGGCCTTCGAGCGGATCGGCAAGGCGTATTTGAACTTCGCCCGCACTGAACCGGCTTTCTATTCGGCGATGTTTGAATCCGGAATCCCCGTAGATTCCAGTCCTGAACTGGCCGCGGCGGGAGAACGTGCCTTCGGTGTGATTCGTGCGGCGGCAGAACGTTTGGCCGCCTTGACGCCGCCCGGTGTGACGCGTCCGCCGGCGATGATGATGGCGCTGCACATCTGGTCGCTGGCGCACGGCGTGGCCTCGCTGTTCGGCCGCGGCGATGCCGCGCGGCGCAAATTGCCGATGTCGCCGGACGACCTGCTGGAGGCCGGCGCGCTGATTTATTTGCGCGGACTGGGCTTTCCAACCGACCAAAACGTCCACAAGTCCGACACATCTACAGCGCCCAAATCGGGTCCTTGGGGAACCGCCCCAAAATAATTTGCGGCGCCCCCCTTGCGGTCGCCTTGACAAAATCCGGCCGTGAGCTACGTATGTAAATGTTATTTACATTCACAAGCGGCATGGTGCCGCTGATGGAGAGGAAAATGGCCAACGCTGCAGATTACAATCGATGGGGTCCACCCGCCGATGATCGGGTGTCCTACCAGATGCGCTCACCATGGCACATCGTATTGATCGTGCTTGGTTTTATCATCTGGTGGCCGGTTGGCCTCGCACTTCTCTTCTTCACACTCGGGAGCAGAAAAATGGGTTGCTGGGATCGTAACGGCCGTTTCGAGAACAAGATGGAGCGGATGCAGTACAAGATGGAGCGCATGCGCAACCGCATGGAGCGCTCAGGCTTCGGGTCGGGCTTCGGCTTCGGCCCGCCGACCTCGGGCAACCGCGCCTTCGACGAATATCGCGTCGAAACCCTGCGCCGCCTTGAGGAAGAACAGCACGAGTTCAAGAACTTCCTCGATCGTCTGCGTCACGCCAAGGACAAGGAAGAGTTCGACCAGTTCATGGCGCAGCACCGCCCAAAGCCGACCCCGCCATCGGATAACAATCAGCCGCAGGGCTAACAGCCCCAAACTGATAGCGTCAGGCGGTAGCGCCCCCTTCGCCCGATGCCGACATCGCCGCCCGTCTGATCATTCAGGCGGGCGGTTTTGCTTTGTCACGGGCCCTTCACGAACAAGCGAATACCGCTTCATTTCTCGGCCAAAACACGCTTTGGTAACTCCGCATTAACCATGACTGGCGTCTGGTAAAAGCCGCAGAAACGCGTGCAAGCCCTTGTTTTGACATGTTGGCAGGGAATTTAGGGCTCGGCTTCGGACAAGCCCTCCATGCGACACAACAAGAACATTGCACTGGCGTTCCGCGCCGCGCGCGATGCGTGGCCGCGGCACCAGCGATGAGCAAGTCGCTGGCAAATTGAGGATTTTTGCGTTGAGAGGATACCGTTCATGAATCCGGCCGATGTGGCGCAGTCAGCCCTGCCGCTGGCTTCATCCGACGTTTCGCTGATCGCGCTGTTCCTGCAGGCCCACTGGATCGTGAAAGCGGTCATGCTGGGACTGCTGGGCTGTTCTGTGTGGGTCTGGGCGATCGCGATCGACAAGATGTTCCTGTATGCGCGCACACGCCGCGCCATGGACCGGTTCGAGCAGGCCTTCTGGTCCGGCGAGTCCATCGAGGATCTGTACCGCGCGCTTTCCGCCAAGCCGACGCAGTCGATGGCGGCGTGTTTCGTCGCGGCGATGCGCGAGTGGAAGCGGTCTTTCGAAAGCCAGGCGCGCTCCTTCACCGGTCTGCAGATGCGCATCGACAAGGTGATGAACGTTTCCATAGCCCGCGAGGTCGAACGCCTCGAGCGCCGCCTTCTGGTGCTGGCGACGGTTGGTTCGGCCGGCCCCTTCGTCGGCCTGTTCGGCACCGTCTGGGGCATCATGTCGAGCTTCCAGGCGATCGCGGCGTCCAAGAACACATCGCTGGCGGTGGTCGCACCGGGCATCGCGGAAGCGCTGTTTGCCACGGCCATCGGCCTTATCGCCGCCATCCCGGCGACTATTTTCTACAACAAATTCACGTCAGAAGTGAACAAACAGGCCCAGCGCCTGGAGGGGTTTGCCGACGAGTTTTCAGCGATCCTGTCGCGCCAGATCGACGAGCGCGTCTGATGGGTGACGAATTGAACCTTGAAGTGAGCACCCTGTCATGGGGATGAATATGGGCTCGGGCGGTGGTGGCGGAGGTCGGCGCGGGCGCCGGCGTGCTGCCGTCATGGCCGAGATCAACGTCACCCCGATGGTCGACGTCATGCTCGTGTTGATGATCATCTTCATGGTGTCGGCGCCGCTGATGACCTCGACCATCGATATCGACCTGCCGATCGCGAGCGGCGGCAAGTCGATATCGCAGAATGCTCCGCCGCTCACCGTGTCGGTGAAGCGCACCGGCGGTGGCTGTAATTCGGCGGTCGAAATGTATGTCGGCGACGCCCTGGTGCCGGTGAGTGAGCTCGACGCCAAGATCAAGGCGATCCGGGCGACGCGTTCGGAGACAGACAACACCGTGTTTCTCCGTGGTGACAAGGACGTCTGTTACACGGACATGATGAAATTGCTCGGCACTGTTCGCTCTGCCGGATTCAAGGCCAATATCGTGATCCTGCCGGAGCAGGGGACGTAAGCTCGTGGAACAGCCGGTTGATCTGGGCAGGAGCAGGATTGGAAATCTGATCGTGAAGGTCGACAAGACACTCATCGCATCGGTAGCCCTGCACGTCATCGTGATCGGGTGGGGACTTCTCACGTTCTCTTCCAAGGCATTGGAAGTGATGCCGGAGGATTCCGTCGGGGTCGACATCAGCGTCGAAAGCCAGTCCATGGTCGGTCAAAAGACCGGCAAGAAGGAAAATCCGAAGCCGAAAGTGGAGAAGGTCGCCGAGGCCAAGCCGCCGGTCGAGGATACCGTCGGCAAGATCGACGACAAGAAGCCGCCGGTGATCACCGAGGTTGCGCCGAAGGAACAGCCAAAGACCGACGAGAAGGCCGCGGCCGAAGCGGCCAAGGCGGAAGCAGCGGCAAAAGCCGAGGCTGCAGCCAAAGCTGCGGCGGATGCCAAGGCCAAGGCGGAAGCAAAAGTCGCGGCGGTGGCCGACGCCAAGGCAGAGGCTGAAGCGAAGGCAGAGGCTGATGCCAAGGCTCAGGCAGACGCCAAGGCGAAGGCCGAAGCGCAGGCTAAAGCGAAGGCAGAGGCGAAGGCCAAAGCGGAAGCCAAGGCCAAGGCTGACGCCGAAGCGAAAGCCAAGGCTGAAGCAAAGGCTCAGGCGGAAGCCAAAAAAGCCGAGCGCGTGTTCGATCAGTCAAAGATCGCCGCGCTCATCGACAAGCGCGATCCGACCCGGAATTCGGTGACGGGGTCCGACCTCAATCCCAATGAGGCGCTCGGTCTGAGCAAGGCCAATGCCGCGAACAACGTTGCGACCTGGAGCGCGATGTTCCAGGATCAAGTTGGGCGTTGTTGGAAGCGCACAGATGCTGGAGCGGAATCTCAAAAAATGAAACTTGAGTTCGACGTTCGTCTTAACAAAGACGGCACATTGGCCACTCCACCAACAGTAAGGTCGTCGGCCCGGACGAACCAAGAGCGAAACTTTCAGGAAGGCGTTGTTCGTGCGATTATAGGTTGTCAGCCGTACCGCCTGCCCCAGCAATTCTACGAAGGCAATTCTGGTTGGAATTGGTTCTGGCCCTCGTTTGACAATTATAAAGATTATTGAGCTTGGAAAAAATGCCAAAAGATAGATCAAGCGGGCGGCCACTAATCTCACGTCGTCAGATATCTTCTGCCTTACTGATGGGCGGATTGATGTTGGGAAGCGGGCGCCGAGCGTTCGGGCAGGCGCGTGTACAGGTTACGGGCGGCGAAGTCGCGCCGCTGCCCATCGCAATCCCCAATTTCTCCGCCGGCACCGGCGCCGACAACGAAGTCAGCGTCGGCGTCGCGCAGGTCATCACCAACAATCTGAAGCGTAGCGGCCTGTTCGCGCCGATCGATCCGGCCGCCTTCGTCGAGAAGGCGATCAATATCGACGCGCCGCCGAACTTCGTGAACTGGAAGACCGTCAATGCGCAGGCGCTGGTGACTGGCCGCATGACCCGGCAGGGCGATGGTCGCCTGAAGGCCGAATTCCGGCTGTGGGACGTCGCCACCGGTCAGCAATTGGCTGGCCAGCAATATTTCACCTCGCCGGAATACTGGCGTCGTATCGCCCACATCATTTCCGACCAAATCTATGAGCGTCTGACAGGCGAGAAAGGCTATTTCGATAGCCGTGTGGTCTTCGTTGACGAAACGGGCTCCAAGGAGCGCCGCGTCAAGCGACTGGCGCTGATGGATCAGGACGGCGCCAATGTGCGTTACCTGACGCGCGGGGCGGATCTGGTGCTGACGCCGCGGTTCTCGCCGTCGACGCAAGAGATCACCTATATGGAATTCGGTCAGGGTGATCCCAAGGTCTATCTCTTCAATATCGAGACAGGCCAGCGCGAGGTCGTCGGCAACTTCCCGGGCATGTCGTTCTCGCCGCGCTTCTCGCCGGATGGCCAGCGTGTCATCATGAGCCTGCAGCAGGGCGGCAATTCGAACCTGTTCGTCATGGATCTGCGGTCGAAGTCGACGACGCGCCTGACTGATACGCCGGCGATCGATACCTCGCCGTCTTATTCGCCGGACGGGGCACGGATTTGTTTCGAATCCGATCGCGGCGGCAAACCGCAGATCTATACGATGGCGGCCACCGGCGGCGGTGCTCAGCGCATCTCGTTCGGGGAAGGCAGCTATTCGACCCCGGTCTGGTCGCCGCGCGGCGACTATATCGCCTTCACCAAGCAGGGCGGCGGGCAGTTCTCGATCGGCATCATGAAGCCCGACGGGTCCGGCGAACGGCTGCTGACGTCCGGCTATCATAATGAGGGTCCCACCTTCGCGCCCAATGGCCGCGTGATCATGTTCTTCCGCGATACGGGCGGGGGCCCGTCCCTGTTTACGGTCGACGTTTCGGGTCGTAACGAACTCAAGGTCCCGACGCCCGGCTTCGCGTCCGACCCGGCCTGGTCGCCGTTGCTATCGTAAACAAACGATTGGCGGCGACGGGCGGATTACCGGCTATTCCCGGCAAACTTTGCCCACCGCGCTGAAATCACGAGCAGATTTGCTGTTTATGCGAATGCGTAAACAGTTCGCTAACGATGTTCCCTCAGAAAGACTTCATCAGGACCCGGTACCAATGTGCGCCTGAACAGGACGCATTTACGCCCGATGCAGCTCGCCGACCACAACCGGACGAACAGCAAATCGATGTCGCCGTCGATCTACACGGCGCTCGTCGATTCCTTGTTCGAAAACCCGATTCCGATGCTGGCCGGTGCGGTCTGCGCCGGGACCGGCGCAGTCATGACTGCGGTGAAGACCGGCAACCCTTTGCTGTGGCCATGCGCCGCCCTGATCATCGTCATTGGCGCTTTGCGGGCCCTTCAGCTTAGCCGCTATGAAAAGCGCGAGACCGCGCTGACGCCTGACGAGGCGATCCACTGGGAATTCAATTACATGGTTGGCGGCTCGCTCTATGCAGCCGCGTTGGGCCTGTGGTGTTGGGTCGTTCTGCTCGGCAGCGATGATCCGGTCGCGCATATGCTGGGTACGGCAGTAACGGTCGCTTATATCGCGGCCGGTGCCGGCCGAACCTATGGCCGTCCGAAGATCGCGCAGTTGCAGGTGCTGCTGGCGTGCGGTCCGATGGCGCTGGCGCTGATTATCCACGGTGACTTCTACTATATCGGCTTTGCGTTTCTGAACGTCCTGTTCTTTGTCGGCCTGCGCCGGATCACGCTTCGTCTGCATGACGTCTACGTTAAGGCGCTGCTGGCCACCGAGCGGGTCGGCTCCATCGCCGGCCAGTTCGATACGGCGCTGAACAACATGCCCAACGGCCTGTGCATGTTCGGCGCCGATGGTCGGTTGGCGGTGCTCAACAATCGCTTTACCGCAATGATGGAGATTTCAGAGGATCTCGTGCAGCGCGGCGTGACCGCTCGCGAAGTCGTCTCGCTCTGCGTCAATGCGGGGACGGTGTCGTCCGCCAGCGCGATGACCATCATCACCGAGATTGAAAGCTCGAAGGCCGCCGAAATCACGACCCTTGATCATGCCCACGAGAGTGAACGTGCATTGTCGTGGAAGTTTCAGCCGATGGTCGGCGGCGGCACGGTCGTTCTGCTTGAAGATATTACCGAGCGCCGCAATTCCGAAGCGCGTATCAGCCACATGGCGCGTTTCGACGAATTGACGGGGCTGCCGAACCGGGTCAGTTTCCGGAACGAAATCGGCCGCATGCTGAAGAGCTCGGACCAATCCACGCTGTCGGCCCTGCTGTTCGTTGATCTCGATCAGTTCAAGCAGGTCAACGATACGCTTGGTCATCCATGCGGCGATCAGCTGTTGTGCATGGTCGCCGATCGGCTGCGCGAAATGTTGCGCGCGGATGACTTCGTGGCTCGTTTTGGAGGTGACGAATTTGTCGTGTTCCAACGTGCCATCAAGACAAATCATGATGCAGCCGATCTGGCGCGTCGCATCGTCGAACGGCTGAGTGAGCGCTACGAGGTCGACAATCATCAGGTCGAGATCGGCGCCAGCGTCGGCATCGCGTTGACGGAACCCGACGTCAGCGCTGACAACCTTTTGAAAAACGCCGATATGGCGTTGTATCGTGCGAAGGCCTCCGGCCGTGGCACCTTCTGCTTCTTCCGCGACGAGATGGCCCAGACGGTCGAGGCGCGCCGCGTGCTCGAACTGGATCTGCGCCAGGCGCTCGCCAATGAAGAATTCGAGATTTACTACCAGCCACTGGTCAATCTGAAGTCGGGACGCATCTCGACCTGCGAAGCGCTGCTGCGCTGGAATCATCCTGTCCGTGGCACTGTTTCGCCGGTCGATATCATTCCCGTCGCAGAAGACATGGGCCTGATCGTCGATCTTGGCCGCTGGATTTTGCGCAAGGCCTGTATCGAATGCATGAAGTGGCCGGACGCGGTCAGCGTCGCCGTCAACTTCTCGTCGCAGCAGTTTCATCAGCGCGATGTATTGAGCGAGGTACGCTACGCCCTCGATGTGTCCGGGCTGCCGGCGCGTCGTCTCGAGATCGAGATCACTGAATCGTCCCTGCTGCGTAATACGCAGTGGACCCACGATGCCCTCGCGCAGCTTCACGCAGCAGGTTGCCGGATTTCGCTCGACGATTTCGGTACCGGCTATTCGAGCCTGAGCTATCTGCACAATTTCCCGCTGCAGAAGGTGAAGATCGATCGCTCATTCCTCGAAGGGATCGATACGGATCGTCCGTTGACGCTGCTGCGCGGCGTTGCGCGCCTCAGTGCCGATCTGGGAATGACGGTTGTCGTCGAAGGCATCGAGACCAACGAGCAACTCGAGTTGATCAGTGCCGACGGCACGATCAGCGAGGCGCAGGGCTATCTGTTCAGCCGCCCGGTGCCTGCGACCCGGATCAGGCAGCTCCTGGACGCATCCCACGGACGTCGCGTGATCGAGCCCGGCGCCAATGTCGAGGCCACGCGCGCGCCGGCCTGACCAGCCGCGGGCCACACTCTCGAATTTCCATTTCCATTCGTTTCGCACGCCGAATAGGCCAAAAGGGTTAACCACATTGTGGCAGAACCTTTGACAACTTTTAAGAAAGCTTTAACCTTTCCTTACTCGCGTAGTCATGGCGTTGGTGCGTAGGAGACGGAATGATGGCTTCGGCCGATCAAGCGACTGAAGCTTCGAAGCGCAGCGATATTCTCGACCGGGTTGACTACCGTCTTGCCGAAACCGAAGCTGAGAAAGAGGCGATCTATAGCCTGCGCTATAGAGCCTATCTCCATGAGGGGGCCATCGAGCCTCGGGCGGATCGCCGTCTCGCCGACCGTTTCGATGATTTGCCGAATTCATGGACTTTCGGGATATTCGTTGATGGCGAGCTCGCCAGTTCGCTGCGCGTCAGCGTAGCGACGCCGGACAATCCGGAAACGCCTGCCGTCGATGCATTCGGGGACTTGCTGCGTCCCGAGCTGGACAAAGGGAAGATCATCGTCGACCCGAACCGCTTCGTGGCCGACCCGAACAACCGCACCAAGTTTCCTGAACTGCCCTATATGACGGTTCGGCTGGGCTATGTCGCCTGCGGCTATTTCAAAGCCGATATAGGGACGGCGACCGTGCGCGCCGAGCATCGCGCGTTCTATCGCAAGGTTTTCCTGCAGACGCCGATGTGCGAGCCGCGGCCCTATCCGACGCTGACCAAGCCGCTATGCCTGATGGCGGCCGACTACGCCGCGGTGCGCGAACGCATTTTCATGCGCTACCCACATTTCCGCTCCAGTCTCTTCGAGCAGCGGGCTCTGTTCGAGCGCAAGAGCGAGCCCCTGGCGCCGGATCTCCATTCATCCGAGTTCCATATCGCCCAGGCCGCGGTGTTGCCCCGCACCTGAAGGGGGCGACAGTCCCGTCGTCGGTCATTGCTGACTTCTCAGCAGTCCCTGCAGCGGGATTCTGCCTAAAACCAGCTGCTTTCTCAGAACCTTCACCGTCGCGCCACATTTGCCAACCATTAACCACGTCGTTGCTTTTTCGCGGCCTGTGGCTTTTGATCGGTTTTGGCAACACCTCATCAAGGTTGACGGAACGTTCGCTTAACCAACGCCCTGTAGACCGAATGACAGTTGGGTAAAGCGTGAGCGTGGAGGCTCCGGGAATGAAGCATCAGATGCGTATCCTCCAGGGATTAAAACTGGCTGCAGTGCTGGCCGTGGCGCTGTCGATGGGCGCCTGCGCCAACAAGAATGGTTTGGGTGGCGATGGCGCGATGGCCAATGCCGCCACGCCGGGCAGCCAGCAGGACTTCGTCGTCAATGTCGGCGATCGCGTGTTCTTCGAGAGCGATCAGACCGAACTGTCGCCGCAGGCGATCGCGACCCTGGACAAGCAGGCGCAGTGGCTGCAGCAGTACAACCGCTACTCCTTCACCATCGAAGGTCATGCGGACGAGCGCGGCACCCGCGAATACAACATTGCGCTCGGCGCCCGCCGTGCCCAGTCGGTTCGCACCTTCCTGGCCTCGCGCGGGATCGATGCCAGCCGGATGCGCACCATCTCCTACGGCAAGGAACGTCCGGTCGCGGTGTGTAACGACATCTCGTGCTGGTCGCAGAACCGCCGTGCGGTTACCGTGCTGAACGCCGGCGCGTAAGCGACGTCTGATATCAAACAAAACGGCGTCTGCCCCGGGGCAGGCGCCGTTTTTGTTTAGGGCAGGCGCCTTTGTCGCTGTCGAAAGTCACATTTTTGGCGTAGTGAAATCCTCATCGTGATGCGCGCCAATGGGGCGCGAAACCGGTCATTTTCAGGCTCAAATGTCATCCAGATCTCATTCGCTCGCCGGCGCTGCACTCGTCTCCATGCTGCTCGTCACGGCTTCGCCGGTTTGGGCGCAGTTGTTCGGTCAACCGGCTCCCCGTCAGCAGGGCTACGGCCAGCAGTCGGGCGATGACGATGCCGATCAGGGCTTGCAGATCGAGCGGTTGCAGAACCAGCTGCGGCAGCTCACCGGCCAGAACGAGGAGCTGCAATTCCGGAACCGCCAGCTCGAAGATCAGCTGCGGCAGCTGCAGGCCGGTGGCGCCCCGGCCGGTGCGCCTCCCGGTGCTGCCGGTGGCCGGCCCAATATCGCTGCCGCCCCGGTGCAGCAGGCGCCGCAGCCCGGTTACAATCAGCAACAGCCGCAGATCGCGGCACCTGCACCAATTGCTCAGGATCCCGCGCCGGCTCCTCGCGTTGGCCGTCGTAACGATGCGTTCGATCCCAATGCGAACCCCAATGCGCCGGGGGTGCCGCGCGCGCTGGGTGGCGGGCAGCAGCCCATGCCCGCAAACGCACCGGTCGGTGCACAGGGCGGTCGTGGGGCCGGCGAGCCGCTCCCGCTGGGTAATGCCGCCCCGGCCGGAGCAGCGCCAGCACTGACGACCTTGCCGCCGGGCGCGACCCCGAAGGACGAGTTCGATCTCGGCATCGGCTATATGCAGCGTCGTGATTATGCGCTGGCCGAAGAGACTATGCGCAACTTCGCCCAGAAATATCCTGGCGATCCAATGATTGCGGATTCGCAGTATTGGCTCGGCGAGAGCTTCTTCCAGCGTCAGAAATATCGCGATGCCGCCGAAGTATTCCTCGGCGTGACCACGAAATACGACACCTCCGCCAAGGCGCCCGATGCGTTGCTGCGGCTTGGCCAGTCGCTGGCCGCGCTGAAGGAAAAGGAAGCGGCCTGTGCCGCCTTCGGTGAAGTGACACGGAAATATCCCCGTGCCTCGGCCGGCGTGAAACAGGGCGTGGACCGCGAGCAAAAACGCGTTAAGTGCTAGGTGATCGACCCGGACGATGAGCCGGGTCGCAACCGGTTCCGACGCGCATGTCTGACGACGACCAGTCGCCGATTTCGGCCCAGATGGCGAAACAGCTATTTGCTGACTGGGCGTCCGCGCCAACATTGGTCCTTGCCGTGTCCGGCGGTCCTGATTCCGTCGCCCTGATGTGGCTCGCCGCGCGTTGGCGGCGTGCGCTCAAACGCGGCCCCGACCTTATTGCCGTGACCATCGACCATGGTTTACGACCTGAAGCGGTCCGCGAGGCCCGCGACGTGAAGCGGCTCGCGGCATCTCTCGATATTCCTCACCGCACTCTCCGCTGGACTGGCGCCAAGCCGAAAACCGGACTGCCTGCCGCGGCCCGCGAAGCGCGCTATCTGTTGCTCGCCAAGGCCGCGCGTAGTGCCGGCGCCTCCCATGTGCTCACGGCGCACACCCGTGACGACCAGGCTGAGACCCTCCTCATGCGGATGGCGCGCGGCAGCGGCATTGCCGGCCTCGCGGGCATGGCGCGGCTGACCGAGCGTGACGGCATCCAGCTCGCGCGTCCCTTTTTGCACATCGCGAAGGCGCAGCTTGTTACTACGCTGACCAAAGCGAAAATCGACTTCGCGACCGATCCCAGTAATTCCGACCCAAGCTACACCCGCCCGCGGCTGCGGGCGCTGATGCCGGCGCTGGCGTCCGAGGGCTTCGATGCGCGAAATCTCGCCCGGCTGGCGACGCGGCTGCGGCGTGCCGATGCGGCGCTGGAACTGATGGTCGACGGGGCAGAGCGGTTTCTGGCGCTGCACAGCCCGGGCAAGATGCCTGAAGCCATCGATGCGGGAGCATTTGCGGGGCTGGCGGAGGAAATTCGCGTTCGATTGTTGCTGCGGATCATCGATCAGGTCGGGCACGAAGGGCCGGCCGAGCTCGGCAAGGTCGAAACGCTTGTATTCGCCATCGTTCAGGCCACGCGATTGGGCGGAAAAGGTATTTTGCTGAAGCAGACGCTCGCCGGTGCCATGATCACGCTGACGCAGGACCGCCTGAGAATCGTTGCGGCGCCGCCCAGGCGTCGCCGCGTTGGTTGAATGCAAAGACGCGCCTGCTGGCCCACAATACCTTAACCACCGTGGGAAAACCCTCTAAACACCGCCATTATTTGAACCGGAAATGCGCGTAGATGCGTTAAATAGTCCATCCCAGTTCCCTTGGCAGCGCCCTCGGTCGCACCTAGATTGTATCCGACCGACCCAGGGTGAACCCTTGTGGCGACCCACAAGGGAATAAGGCCGCGATTTCGCGCGGCGACGAAGGAAGATCGATGAACGCGAACCTGCGCAATTTTGCCCTCTGGGTCATTATCGTTTTGTTGCTGCTGGCGCTGTTCACGCTTTTCCAGAATCCTGGTCAGCGCACCGCCTCGCAGGACATTTCGTTCTCGCAGCTCCTCACCGAAGTTGATCAAAATCACGTCCGCGATGTCGTAATCCAGGGTCCCGAGATTCACGGCACCTTCACCAACGGCTCCAGCTTCCAGACCTATGCCCCGAGCGATCCGACCCTGATCAAGCGTCTGTATGACGCCAAGGTCTCGATCACCGCCAAGGCTCCGGGCGACAACGTGCCGTGGTTCGTGTCGCTGCTCGTCTCATGGCTGCCGTTCATCGCGCTGATCGGCGTGTGGATCTTCCTGTCGCGCCAGATGCAGGGCGGCGCCGGCAAGGCGATGGGCTTCGGCAAGTCGCGCGCCAAGATGCTGACGGAAGCGCATGGCCGCGTCACCTTCGAGGACGTCGCCGGTGTCGATGAGGCCAAGCAGGATCTGCAGGAGATCGTCGAATTCCTGCGCGACCCCGGCAAGTATCAGCGCCTCGGTGGACGTATCCCGCGCGGCGTGCTGCTGGTTGGCCCTCCCGGCACCGGTAAGACGCTGATCGCGCGTGCGGTCGCGGGCGAAGCCAATGTGCCGTTCTTCACCATTTCGGGTTCGGACTTCGTCGAAATGTTCGTCGGCGTCGGCGCATCCCGTGTGCGTGACATGTTCGAGCAGGCCAAGAAGAATGCGCCCTGCATCATCTTCATCGACGAAATCGACGCCGTCGGTCGTCATCGTGGCGCCGGTCTCGGCGGCGGCAATGACGAGCGCGAACAGACCCTCAACCAGTTGCTGGTCGAGATGGACGGTTTCGAAGCCAATGAAG
Source organism: Tardiphaga robiniae (assembly GCF_013359755.1). Classification (GTDB taxonomy): domain Bacteria; phylum Pseudomonadota; class Alphaproteobacteria; order Rhizobiales; family Xanthobacteraceae; genus Tardiphaga; species Tardiphaga robiniae. The sequence continues at coordinate 70,944 of NZ_JABMCJ010000074.1, forward strand.
GCGTGATCCTGATCGCCGCCACCAACCGTCCTGACGTGCTGGATCCCGCGCTGTTGCGTCCGGGCCGTTTCGACCGTCAGGTCGTGGTACCGAATCCGGACGTTGTCGGTCGCGAGCAGATCCTCAAGGTCCATGTCCGCAAGGTGCCGCTGGCCCCGGATATCAACCTCAAGACCATTGCCCGCGGCACGCCCGGTTTCTCCGGCGCTGATCTGATGAACCTCGTCAACGAGGCCGCACTGACTGCTGCGCGCCGTAACAAGCGCATGGTGACGCAGAGCGAGTTCGAAGAGGCCAAGGACAAGGTGATGATGGGCGCCGAGCGCAAGTCGCTGGTGATGTCCGAGGAAGAGAAGATGCTGACGGCCTATCACGAGGGCGGCCACGCCATCGTCGGCCTCAACGTCGTCGCCACCGACCCGATCCACAAGGCGACTATCATTCCGCGCGGCCGTGCGCTCGGCATGGTCATGCAGCTGCCGGAACGCGACAAGATGTCGATGTCCCTGGAGCAGATGACCTCGCGCCTCGCCATCATGATGGGTGGCCGCGTTGCTGAAGAATTGATCTTCGGCCGCAACAAGGTCACCTCGGGTGCGTCCTCCGATATCGAGCAGGCCACGCGGCTTGCTCGCATGATGGTGACGCGCTGGGGCCTGTCGGAAGAACTCGGTACGGTGTCGTATGGCGAGAACAACGACGAGGTCTTTCTCGGCATGCAGATGAACCGCACCCAGGCGGTCTCGGAATCCACGGCGCAGAAGATCGACTCCGAAGTGAAGCGTCTGGTCGCCGAAGGCTATGACGAAGCGACCAAGATCCTCACCGAGAAGCGCGATGACCTCGAAACGCTGGCCAAGGGCTTGCTGGAATTCGAAACCCTCTCGGGCGACGAGATCACGGATTTGCTGAACGGCAAGAAGCCGAACCGCGAGTCGGTGCTGGAGCCGTCGGGCCCGCGCACTTCGGCTGTGCCGCCCGCTGGCAAGCCGCGCCCGCGTCCGGACGGTGGCCTGGAGCCGCAGCCGCAGGCGTAAAGTCGTCACACGCAAACATGCAAAACGCGGCCGAAAGGCCGCGTTTTTTGTTATCTGTAGCTCGAATGGAGCGAGGCCCGATGCGGGGACCACGTCCCACTTAAACCTTCCTCAAACTTCCATCGGCACTGTCGCCCGGCGCCCTTGATGCGCATTGGGGACCCTATGCCAGCGCCGCTCACGATGACTTCGACACCCGAGCGTGGCCCTGTTCCGCCGGCGCTGCTGATCGTCTGCACGATCCTGACGATGCTGCATCTCGCCTTCTTCCCGACCTTCTACGGTCGCGGCTGGATCTATGAAGACGGCCTCGGCTCGCCCACCGATTTCGTCAATGTGTGGTCTGCCGGGCGATTGGTGCTCGATGGTCATCCGGCTTGGGCCTATGACTGGGACATCCAGAAAAAGGTCCAGATTGCGGTTCTCGGTCAGAGCTATCCCGGCAATTTCGCCTGGCATTATCCGCCGCCGTTCCTGTTCATCGCGGCACTGCTCGCAAAGCTGCCTTATGCTGTAGCTTTTGCCGGCTGGGCTGCGGTCAGCTTCGTGCCATATCTGGCGGCGATGCGTGCGATCGTCGGTCGTCCCTTCGGCCTTTTATTGGCTGCGGCTTTTCCGGTGGTGATGACTAACGGCCTTGTCGGGCAGAATGGATTTCTGACCGCGGCGCTGATCGGCGGCATGCTGGTGCTGCTGCCGACGCGGCCGATCCTGTCGGGAATCTGTCTGGGTCTGCTCAGCTACAAGCCGCAATATGGTTTCCTGTTTCCGCTGATGCTGATCGCAGCGTCGCAATGGAAGGCGTTTGTCAGCGCAGGCATCACCACCGTGCTGCTGGCCGCGGTGTCGTGGCTCGCTTTCGGCACCGAGAGCTGGCAGGCGTTTATTCACTGGATGCCGATGTTCTCGCAGGCCTTCCTCACCGAAGGCCGCGCGCCATGGGGCAAGATGCAGAGCATCTTTGCACTGGTGCGCTATTTCGACGGCAGCGAGCCGCTGGCCTGGACGTTCCAGTGGATCATGATTGGTGCCGTCGTAGCGGTGCTGGTGCCGTTGTGGCGCAGCAGCGTGCGCTATGAGCTGAAAGCCGCTGCGGTGGCCGTCGGCGCCTTGCTCACGACGCCCTACCTTTTCCTGTACGACGTGATGGTGCTTGCGATTGCCATCGGCTTCATCGCCCGTATCGGTCTCGCGGAAGGCTTTCGCCGTCACGAACTGCCGGTGCTCGGTCTCGCTGCTGCGCTGCTGATCGCCTATCCATTTCTCGGCGCTCCCACGGGCTTTGGCGCAACGCTGCTGGTGGCAGCGTTGATCGCCATGCGCGTGCGGGAGTCTATTCGCTCCACGCCGAGTTCAGGATGATGCTGCAGAAATTCGCGCGCTTGTAGGTGGGGTCGCGGAGGTCGAGCACGTCAGCCTTCACGTTGCCAAAGGTCGTGTCCGGCTTGTGGATCGTCCCCGCAGCGAACGCATCGATGATCCCGTTCTTGAAGTCATGGCCACGCGGATGGTAGACGCACACTTCGTGGCGCTGATGGGCGGTGAAGGCATCATACTCCAGACCCAATACATCCATCTCAACACCGGCCGTGACGAGCGCCACCACGGGCCGCTTGTGCTTGGGAATGCCCGGTGTCGTGTGAAGCGCGATGGCGTCCCAGACATCGTCGATGTCGCGCTCATCGATCCTGTGGCTGCGCAGAAAGTCTGCGGCAGCATTTGCGCCATCGACTTCGAAGCGCTCCTCCTTGCTCGCATAGGGCGCCTGCAGGCCCATGTCGTGAAACATCGCGCCGACATAAAGTAACTCGGAATCGACTTTGAGACCCTTGCGCTGTCCGGCGAGCGCGCCGAACAGGAAAACCCGATTGGAATGATGATACAGAAGATCGCTTTCGGTGTCGCGCACCAGCTGATCGACCTGGCGGGCGAGGGCGCTGTCGGGGACTGTGATGCCGGCGATGGTCTTGCTCATGAGATGCTCCTTGCGGGGGTGTTGTGATGCATCCGTTGTCGTCCGGGGGCTGTGTCCTCGCAATCGCGCCGCGCCCTGCAAAGCTGCCATTCGCCCGTGATTTCCTGCCGCAAGACCACTATCTATTCAGAATGACTTGGGCCTTTCCTCGCCGTCGGAATGAAGCATCACCATGAAGACCGTTGCTCTTGCGATCTTTCCGGGCGTCCAGTCGCTGGACGTAGCCGGCCCGCTTGATGTGTTCATGGAGGCCAATGGCTTCGTCGCTCCGGGCGACGGCTACGACATCACACTTGTCGCTGCAGACTGCGCGCCGCTGCGTGCATCGAACGGCCTGCGGATATCTGCCGATCTGGCGTTCAGTGATGCGAACAAACCCTGGGATCTGGTTCTGGTGGCCGGCGGGCCTGGCCTGCCGACGGCAGAGGCTGACCCGCAGCTCACAGAGTGGCTGGCCAATGCGGCGCTCCAGGCGGAGCGCTATGGCTCGGTCTGCACCGGGGCATTCGCGCTCGGCCATGCAGGCTTGCTCGACGACAAGACTGTGACGACGCACTGGCAGAATGCGCCGCTATTGGCGGTGCGTTTTCCGAAGGCGCATGTGGAGTTCGATCGCATCTATAGTCGTGACGGCGCGCTGGTGACGTCGGCCGGCGTCACCGCAGGGATCGATCTCGGTCTCGCACTGGTCCAGGAAGATCATGGCGCGGATGTCGCGCTGGCCGTAGCCAAGCGTCTGGTTGTGGTGGCGCAGCGCCAGGGTGGCCAGTCGCAATTCAGTCCCTATCTGGTACCGCCGGCCGAGCCGCATTCTCCGATTGCGCGAGTCCATGCCCATGTGATGGCCCATCTGCGTGACGCGCACAGCGTGGACGAACTGGCCGATGTGGCGGGCATGAGCGCGCGCACCTTCGCGCGGGTATTCAAGCACGAAACAAAGATGACGCCGGCAGATTTTGTCGAGGGCGCCCGGATCGACACGGCGCCTAACCGCCTCGAAGGCAGCGATCTGCCGCTCAAGGTCGTGGCCTATGAATCCGGTTTCACCACCGCCGAACATATGCGTCAGGTCTTCGTGCGACGGCTGGGCCTGACGCCCAGCCAGTATCGGTCCAGCTTTCGCGCGCTCTGATTCTGCTCAAGCGAGTTGCAGCGAAGAAATCGGATCGCTCGCAGGAAAGCTGTCCATCAGCGCTTCGTTCAGCATCTCGTCGAGGCGGCGCCGGGCGATCTGCTCCGTCGTCTCGAACGCCGTGAGCGCGCCTGCGTGCTCCACGAAATCGTTGAAGTTGATCCTTTCAGTGGTCGTCATCAGGTCGCGCATCGCATCCTTCATCGGTTGATCACGATGTTCTGCGCTTCGCGGTGCTCGGCGGCAACGAATCGCATCGTGCAGAAACCGCCAACGATCCCGTGGTTTCCGCCATGCAAGCGGTTGTCCACTGAACCAACAGCCCTACCGAATTTGTTGCGTTCGGCGCCAATGCTCGCTTGACACTTCACCGCGGGTCACACCAAATGTAGATGTCACGGTCCGCCTGGTCGCAAGACTTGGTGGCTAAGAGGGAAGCCGGTAAAGACGCTGTTTTGCGTCATATTCCGGCGCTGCCCCCGCAACTGTAAGCAGTGAGTCTGTTTCGATTGAAGTCACTGATGCGCAAGCATCGGGAAGGCTGAAACAGACATTGACCTGCGAGCCAGGAGACCTGCCGCGACACCAGAACGTCCATGGGCGGGGTGTCCCAGCGGTCGCTTGCAGGCAATGCCGGCGGATCTCCGCCGTGTATTTTGCAGCGTCCTTTCGGCCCCAGCCCCCATTGCTACACGCATCACACGGGGTCTTGCCGATGCCTACTTCATCTTCTGTTTTGTCCAACGGACGCGATGCGGCTCATGCGCCGCTGATTCAACTCTCGCCGGAAACGCTCGCTGCGCCTGCGCGCGAACCCTCGATGCAGATCATCCGACGCAACGGCACGGTGTCGCCGTTCGACGGCAGCAAGATTTCCGTGGCCATGACCAAGGCTTTCCTCGCGGTCGAGGGCCACACGGCAGCGGCCTCGCGCCGCGTCCATGAGGCGGTGGAACAGCTGACCTGCGAAGTCGTAGCCGCACTGACGCGCCGCGTCGGTGAGGGGCGCACCTTCCATATCGAGGACGTCCAGGATCAGGTCGAGCTAGCGCTGATGCGCAGCGAGCACCACAAGGTGGCCCGCGCCTATGTGCTGTACCGCGAGGAGCGCGCTCGCACCCGCGCCGAGGAACTGGCCGCGAAGCCGGCGCTCGTCTCCAGCGCACCGGTGCTGCATGTCACGCTCGCCAATGGCACCCGTGCGCCGCTCGATTCGGCGCGTTTGGCGCTGATCGTCAACGAGGCCTGCGCCGGCCTGGACGGCGTCGATGCCGCGCCCGTGCTGGAGGAAACGCGCCGCAATCTCTATGACGGCATCACGCTGGATGAGCTGGCACTGGCCGGCATCATGGCCGCGCGCACGTTGGTGGAGCAGGAGCCGAACTACACCTTTGTCAGCGCCCGCCTGCTGCTCGACAAGCTGCGCACCGAAGTCCTGTCCATTGTAGGGGGCACGCCGACCCACGCGTCGCAGGCCGACATGACCACGCGCTACGCCGAATATTTCGGCGCCTATATCAAGACCGGCATTGCGGCCGAGCTGCTCGATCCCGAACTCGCGCGCTTCGACCTGAAGCGAATCGCTGCCGCGCTGAAGCCGGAAGGGGACCTTCAGTTCCAGTTCCTGGGATTGCAGACGCTCTATGATCGCTACTTCCTGCATGTGCAGGGCAATCGCATCGAACTGCCGCAGGCCTTCTTCATGCGCGTTGCCATGGGCCTCGCGCTGCGCGAGATCGACCGCGAAGCCCGCGCCATCGAATTCTACAATCTGCTGTCGTCGTTCGACTTCATGGCCTCGACGCCGACGCTGTTCAATTCGGGTACGCAGCGGCCGCAGCTGTCGTCCTGCTTCCTCACGACGGTGGCCGACGATCTCGACGGCATCTTTAAGTCGGTGAAGGACAACGCACTGCTGGCGAAATATTCCGGCGGTCTCGGCAATGACTGGACGCGCGTGCGCGGTCTCGGCGCGCATATCAAGGGTACCAATGGCGAGAGCCAGGGCGTGGTGCCATTCCTCAAGGTCGCCAACGATACGGCCATCGCCGTCAACCAGGGCGGCAAGCGCAAGGGCGCGGTCTGCGCTTACTTGGAAACCTGGCACATCGACATCGAGGAGTTTCTCGATCTCCGCAAGAACACCGGCGACGATCGCCGCCGCACCCACGATATGAACACCGCCAACTGGGTGCCAGACCTGTTCATGCAGCGCGTCGAGGCCGATGGCGAATGGACGCTGTTCTCGCCCGACGAGACGCCGGAACTGCATGATCTCTATGGCAAGCCATTCGCGGAGCGTTACGCGGTTTACGAAGAAAAGGCCGCGCGTGGAGAGATCCGCGTGTTCAAGAAAGTGCGCGCAACTGACCTGTGGCGCCGCATGCTGACCATGGTGTTCGAGACCGGCCATCCCTGGATCACCTTCAAGGATCCCTGCAACCTGCGCTCGCCGCAGCAGCATGCCGGCGTGATCCATTCATCGAATCTCTGCACGGAGATAACGCTGAATACCTCGGACGACGAAGTCGCCGTCTGCAATCTCGGTTCGGTCAATCTGCTCAATCACATCGGCAAAGACGGCCTCGATCACATCAGGCTCACGCGCACCGTGACCACGGCGATGCGGATGCTCGACAATGTCATCGACATCAATTTCTACACCATCCCGGAAGCGCGCCGCTCGAACCTCAAGCATCGTCCGGTGGGTCTGGGTCTGATGGGCTTTCAGGATGCACTGCAGGTGCAGGGTATCGCGATGGCGTCGGATGCGGCCGTGGCGTTTGCCGACACCAGCATGGAAGCGATTGCCTTCCATTCGATCTCCGCATCGGTAGATCTCGCCGCCGAGCGCGGCCGTTATCCGTCCTTCGATGGATCGCTGTGGAGCCGCGGCATCCTGCCGATCGACTCCATCGAGATACTCGCGGAAGCCCGCGGTGGCGTGCAGATGGATCGCTCGACCACGCTCGACTGGAACGGCCTGCGTGACCGCGTGAAGTCCACCGGCATGCGCAATTCCAACGTGATGGCGATTGCGCCGACAGCGACGATCTCCAATATCTGCGGCGTCGCGCAGTCGATCGAGCCGGCCTATCAGAACCTCTATGTCAAATCGAACATGTCAGGCGATTTCACAGTGGTGAATGCCTTCCTTGTGCGCGATCTGAAAAAGAGGGGCCTGTGGGACGAGGTGATGGTCTCGGACCTGAAATATTTCGATGGCAGCGTCGGATCGATCGACCGTGTACCTGACGATCTCAAGGCGCTGTATGCGACCTCGTTCGAGATCGACAGTGCATGGTTGATCGAAGCGGCCTCGCGCCGTCAGAAGTGGATCGATCAGGCGCAGTCGCTCAACCTCTACATCGCCAATCCCTCAGGCAAGAAGCTCGATCAGCTCTATCGCCTGGCCTGGACGCTGGGGTTGAAGACCACCTACTACCTGCGCTCGCGCAGCGCCACGCATGTGGAGAAGTCAACGCTGAAGGGGACCGATGGCAAGCTCAACGCAGTCTCGGCGACGGTCGCGACAGCTAAGACGGCGGGTGCGCCGATCCTCGTTCAGTCCTCCGTCACTGCGCCGGAGTTGAATGTCGCGATGGCATGCTCGATCGACAACCCCGAATGCGAGGCGTGCCAGTAAGGGTGCGCCAAACACACTGACCTCATCCTGAGGAGCGGCCTCTTGGCCGCGTCTCGAAGGATGGCCCCACGCTCATGGTTCGAGACGCCCGCTGAAGAAGCGGGCTCCTCACCATGAGGGCCGAACAAATACGCAAGGAACACCCATGCTCGACTGGTCCGATACCTCATCCGCTCCCAAAACCCCCACCTTCATCCCGATCCCGCAATCTTCCACCGACGCCACGGGTCTCGGTACCATCGATCGCTCCGGCGGCCGCGTCTCGGTGGACGAAAAGCGCATGATCAATTGCCGCGCTGACGTCAATCAGCTGCTGCCGCTGAAATACAAATGGGCGTGGGAGAAGTATCTCGCCGGCTGCAACAATCACTGGATGCCAACCGAAGTCTCGATGCAGGCTGATATGGCGCTGTGGAAGTCGCGCGACGGTCTGACCGAAGACGAGCGCCGCGCCATCAAGCGCAATCTCGGTTTCTTCGCGGCATCGGAGAGCCTCGTCGCCAACAATATCGTGCTGGCGATCTATCGCCACCTCACCAACCCGGAATGTCGGCAATATTTGTTGCGGCAGTCGTTCGAGGAGGCGGTGCATACGCACACCTTCCAGTACATCGTCGAGAGTCTCGGCCTCGATGAGGGCGAGCTGTTCAACATGTATCGCGAGGTGCCGTCGATCACCGAGAAGGCCGCCTGGGCGCTCAAGCACACCCAGCATCTCGACGATCCCGACTTCAAGACCGGCACGCCGGAGACCGATCAGGCCTTCATGCGCGATCTCGTGGCGTTCTATGTGATCTTCGAAGGCATGTGGTTTTATACGGGCTTTGCGCAGATCCTGTCGCTCGGCCGCCGCAACAAGATGGTCGGGATCGCCGAACAGTATCAATACATCCTGCGCGATGAATCGATCCACCTGAATTTCGGCATCGACGTCATCAACCAGATCAAGATCGAGAATCCGCACCTCTGGACCAAAGCGTTCCAGGAGGAAATCCGCGACATGATCCGCACCGCGGCCGAGCTCGAGGCGGCCTATGGGCGGGACACCATGCCGCGCGGCTTCCTCGGACTGAATGCGGCGCTGTGCGAGACCTATATGCACTTCATCGCCAACCGTCGCTGCGCCCAGATCGGTCTCGCGCCGGTGTTCGTTGAGACGGAAAATCCGTTCCCGTGGATGTCAGAAGCCATGGACCTGAAGAAGGAGAAGAACTTCTTCGAGACCCGGGTGATCGAATACCAGAATGGCGGCGCGCTGAACTGGGAGTAGTCTTTGGTCTCATATCCGGCGCTGCATGGCGCATATGAATCCGCATCGCTTGACCTGATCGCGTGATGCCCGCAGGCATGATCTCGCCTTTCGGCATCACGCGGATCAGTCGATGCACGCCACCCACATCCCTAAAGCACCAGCCTATTGGTCGAAGGCCGCCATCGTGCCTGGCATCATTGCCATCGGTCCGATGCTGCCCGGCACGCTGGCCTTCGGCATGGCATTCGGTGCGCTGTGCGCGCAGAAGAACCTCTCGCTTGCCGAAGTCGAAGTGATGATGGCGACGGTCTATGGCGGCTTGTCACAGTTTGTTGCGGTGCAGTCGTGGCCGGATGTTTTGACGCCGGGCGCGATCGCGACGCTGGCGCTGCTCACACTCACCGTAAACATCCGCTTCTTCCTGATGAGCGCGACACTGCGCCCGTGGTTCGGCACGTTGCCCGCATGGCAGGCCTATCCGTCGATGCTGCTCGTGACCGACGGCGGCTGGCTCGCCGCGATGCGCTATCGCGATCATGGCGGGGCCGATGCGTCGTTCTATCTCGGCGGTGGCATCGTGCTGTATTTCACCTGGCTGTTCTCGGCCATCCCGGGCTTCCTGCTGGCCGAACAACTCACTGACCCGAGAAAGTATGGTGTCGATCTGGTGATGCCGGCCTTCTATGCCGCGATGCTGGTGCCCGCATGGAAGGGCCCCCGCCGTGCCATCCCTTGGGTCGTGTCGGGCGTCGTTGCCCTCGCGGTGCATTGGTTGGTGCCGGGCTGGTGGTTCATCATCGCCGGCGCGCTATCGGGAGCGATCAGTGCCGGGCTCATGGACGAACCCGAACCGCAGCATCCGGCGGGTGTGTCCGCATGACGGAATTTTTGCGCAGCGATGTGATGGTCGCCTTCGCGGTCATGACGGCGGTCACGGTGGCCTCACGCCTCGGAGGCTACTGGTTGATGGGCTACGTCAACGTCACGCCGCGGGTGCGGCGGATGCTCGATGCATTGCCGGGCTCGATCATCGTCGCCGCCGCGCTGCCCGTGGCCGTCAATGGCGGGCCGGTCGTGGTTTTCGCGATCCTCGCCGCGATGGCGGTGACCATCATCCGCCGCAACGACTTCATTGCCGTCATCACCGGCATGGCGGTAGCCGCGGCCGCCCGCGCGCTCGGTTTTGGCGGCTAGATCTACCCGAAAAGTTGAATCCCGCTATGCGCAAAACACCTTGTCAACGAGTCTGAACTAGTGTTCAGTTCTTATCGCGAGCACCCTCAAGCTCGCTCAAAACCTTGAAGTTACGCGCCTTATTTGTGACAGCCGTCAGGTTGGCCGAGGGGTGCCGGGGATGAGACGCTCATGGTTTACCGACGGACCCATCAAGTCGTGAAGCGGCTTGCGGCGCGGCGCAGCGCCATTCTGGCGGCGGCACGCGAAACCTGTGCCGAAGGTGGCATGGCGGCGGTTCAGATTGCGCCGGTTGCGGTTCGCGCCAATGTCGCGGCGGGCACGGTTTATCGGTATTTCCCGTCCAAGGCTGACCTGATTTCCGAACTCATCGCTGACGTCTCGCGCGACGAACTCGCCGCGATCCGCCGGGCTGCGGATGCCGCGCCGGGTCCGTCATCGGCGCTCGCCGCTGCGGTGACCACGGTCGCCGTGCATGTCGTTTCTCACCGCAAATTGTCGTGGGGCATCCTGGCCGAGCCGGTTGAGGTCGATGTGACGGAGTCACGACTGGCCAGCCGCCGTGAGATCGCCGGAGAAGTCGAATCCCGCATTGCGGCCGCCATTCGCGCCGGTCACTTGCCGGCGCAGGACACGGCGCTCGCAGCCGCCGCACTGCTCGGCGCGTTGCATGAAGCGCTGGTGGGGCCAATGGCGCCCGACAATCTCGAAGATCAGGCCAAGCTGCGCGACGCGGTGCAGACCGTCACGCTGCTGGCGCTGCGCGCCGTCGGCGTGATGGATGCCCGCGCACGCGGGCTTGTGGTGCAGGCCGTGCTGCCGACCAAGATGGCGGCCGGCGCCTAGCGCTTTTTCAAGCGCAGTGGGCACCGGTTCGCATCAAGAAAACGCGCCAAACCAAAAGGCTTCAGCGCTTACGGCTTGATTTTGCCGTCCTTGTCGAACTGCGCGAGGAAGGCCCAGAGGTCGTTGACCTCGGACTCCTTCTTGATGCCGGCAAAGGCCATCTTGGTGCCCGGGATCTTGGCCTTCGGGTCCTTGATGTATTCCTTGAACGTCGCTTCATCCCAGGTGATGCCGGAATTCTTGTTGGCGTCCGAATAGGAATAACCCTCGGCGGTTCCAGATTTGCGGCCGTTCAACCCGTTGAGTTCCGGACCGACCTTGTTCTTGGCGTTTTCGCCGACAGCGTGGCAGGCGAGGCACTTGTTGAAGGAGGATTTCCCGGCGGCGACGTCCTGTGCAAGTGCGAAGGAGGAGGCGGTCGAGGCGGCGAGGACGATCAGGGCGCCGAAAGTGACAGACTTCATGGATGGCTCTTTTTGTTGGTTGGCTTTCCAGCTTAGTTTGTTGCACACGCTCCGAGTAGTCCACAAGTGCGATGGCGGCTGCCGCGCGTCCCGGCACCACGCGACGCGTCATGCTTTGGTAAGCTACCCAAAGCCACACGGACGTGGTTGATTCATGGCAAAGCAGCCGAGTGATCGCTGCGATCTTCGGGAGTGCGCGTTCAATGACCATCATGATGCCCGCGCCGGATCAGGCTGTCCTCGCAAGGCGCGAGGCCATTGTCGCTGCGCTGCACAAGCTGGTGCCGGGCGAGGGCGTGATCTCCAGCGCTGCGGAAATGCTGCCCTATGAGTCGGATGGGCTGATGGCCTATCGCCAGCCGCCGATGGTCGTCGTGTTGCCCGATACGACTGAGCAGGTCTCCAAAGTTCTGAAATATTGTCACGAGAACGGCATCAAGGTGGTGCCGCGCGGCTCGGGCACGTCACTGTCCGGTGGCGCGCTGCCGCTGGCCGACGCGGTACTGCTTGGTCTAGGCAAGTTCAAGCGCGTGCGCGAGATCGATTTCGACAACCGCGCCGTTGTTGTCGAGCCCGGCGTCACCAATCTCGCCATCAGCCAGGCGGTGGCGCATGCCGGCTTTTACTACGCGCCGGATCCGTCGTCCCAGATCGCGTGCTCGATCGGCGGCAATGTCGCGGAGAATTCCGGCGGCGTGCACAGCCTCAAATACGGCATGACCACCAATAATCTGCTCGGCTGCGAGATCGTATTGATGTCGGGCGAAGTCATTCGCGTTGGCGGCAAGACGGCGGAGACATCGGGCTACGACCTGATGGGGATCATTACCGGCTCCGAAGGTCTGCTGGGTGTCATCACCGAAATCACCGTGCGCATCTTGCAGAAGCCGGAAACGGCGCGTGCGCTGATGATCGGCTTTGCCGAGGTCGAGCACGCCGGCCAATGCGTTGCCGATGTCATCAGCGCCGGCATTATTCCCGGCGGCATGGAGATGATGGACAAGCCTGCCATACACGCCGCGGAAGCCTTCGTCCATGCGGGCTATCCGCTCGATGTCGAAGCACTGCTCATCATCGAACTCGACGGCCCAGGCGTCGAGGTCGACGAACTCATCAAGCGCGTCGAGAAAATCGCGCTCGGCTGCGGCTCGACCACCTGCCAGATCTCGACCTCCGAACAGGAACGCCTGCTATTCTGGTCTGGCCGCAAGGCAGCCTTCCCCGCGGTTGGCCGCATCTCGCCGGACTATCTCTGCATGGACGGCACGATTCCGCGTGCGGCCTTGCCGCTGGTGCTGCGCCGCATGAAGGAGATGTCAGCCAAATACGGTCTCGGCGTCGCCAATGTGTTTCACGCGGGCGATGGCAATCTGCATCCGTTGATCCTGTACGATGCGAACAAGCCCGGCGAGCTGCAGCTAGCTGAAGACTTCGGCGCAGATATTCTGAGGCTGTGCGTCGAGGTCGGCGGCGTGCTGACCGGCGAGCACGGCGTCGGCATCGAGAAACGCGACCTGATGCCGGAGATGTTCAGCGAGGTCGATCTCAATCAGCAGCAGCGTATCAAATGCGCTTTCGACTCGCAGGGTCTGCTCAATCCCGGCAAGGTGTTTCCGACACTGCATCGCTGCGCCGAACTTGGCCGCGTACATGTGCATGGCGGCAAGCTGGCGTTTCCCGATCTGCCGCGATTTTAGTTGGACGCATCCGTGGATATTTTGAAAGTCAGAGACGCTCAGGACGTCGAGCAGGCGGTGCGCGCGGCAATTGCCAGCGAGCAGCCGCTGGAGATCATCGGTCATGGTAGCAAGCGCATGGTCGGCCAGCCGGTGGCGACCAATGCGGTGCTCGACGTGTCGGCCTTGAATGCCGTGACGTCCTATGAGCCGAACGAATTGATCCTCACCGTACAGGCCGGCGCGCCGATGGCCGACGTGCTGTCGCTGATCGATTCCAAGAATCAGCAGTTTTCGTTCGAGCCGATGAACACGTCACAGCTCCTGGGCACGCCGGATATCGGCACCATCGGCGGCATGATCTCGGCCGGGCTCGCCGGGCCACGGCGCATTCAGGCCGGCGGTGCGCGCGATCATTTGCTCGGCGTGTATGCGGTTTCCGGCTTCGGCGACAGCTACAAGGCCGGCGGCCGGGTGGTGAAGAATGTCACCGGCTACGATGTCTGCAAGCTGCTCGCCGGCGCGTGGGGCACGCTGTCCGTGATGACGGAGGTGACGCTCAAGGTGATGCCGCGCGCGGAGAGCGAGCGCACCCTGGTGCTGCGCGGGCTCGATGATATCGCAGCCAACAAGGCGATGACCGCAGCGCTGGGGTCGCCCTTCGATGTCTCAGGTGCCGCGCATCTGCCGGGCTCGGCGTTACGTACCACGCAGGGGGCGCTTGGCGAAATCGCGTCGCCCGACCAGTCGGTCACGCTGATCCGCCTTGAAGGCATCACCGCGTCCGCGTCGCAGCGTGCGGTGTCACTGAGCACGACGCTGAAGTCATTCGGCGTGGCCGAGATACTTGAAGACGCTGCATCCGCGGTATTGTGGGCGGCTGTTCGTGACGTGACGCCATTTGCGGCAAGCGGGCCGCGTGCGATGTGGCCGGTGTGGCGCATCGTGACGCCGCCGGCATCCGGCGGTGCACTTGGCCAAGCTATCGCCAAAGGCTCGCAAGGCGAGGTCATCTATGACTGGGGCGGCGGGTTGATCTGGGCGGCACTACCGCCATCGGCTGATGCGCAAGCAGCGCAACTCCGCAAGCTCGTCAATGCAGCCGGTGGCCATGCGACGCTGATCCGCGCGCCGGAAGATGTGCGCCGTGCCGTTGATGTGTTTCATCCGCAGCCCAAAGGCATCGCGGCGCTCGGCGAGCGTGTGCGTCACAGCTTCGATCCGAAGACCATTCTCAATCGCGGCCGGATGTCGCGTGGCCTTGGTACTTGAAAGACTCGCGACATGAAAACCGAATTCACTCCGACCCAGCTGGCCGATCCGGATATTGCCGAGGCCGACAAGATTTTGCGCAAATGCGTGCATTGCGGATTCTGCACGGCGACCTGTCCGACCTATGTGCTGCTTGGCGACGAACTCGATAGTCCGCGCGGCCGCATCTACCTGATCAAGGAGATGCTGGAAAAGGATCAGAAGCCGACTCAGGAGGTGGTCAAGCATGTCGATCGTTGCCTCTCTTGCCTCGCTTGCATGACGACCTGCCCGTCCGGCGTGAACTACATGCATCTCGTCGATCAGGCGCGGGTGAAGATCGAGAAGGACTACAGACGGCCGCTTTCCGAGCGATTGCTGCGTGACGTGCTGGCCTGGGTACTGCCACGCCCCGGTCTGTTTCGCCTGAGCATGACCATGGCCCGGCTGGCGCGGCCGCTGGCGGCGCTGCTGCCCTCGACCAGCAAGCAATCCAACCCGAACTTGCTTAGCCGCGTGAAGGCGATGCTGACGATGGCGCCGAAACAGTTACCCGCCGCCGGTCCATTGGGTGGCAGCGTCTTTCCCGCCATCGGCGCTCGCCGGGGCCGGGTCGCACTCCTGCAGGGCTGCGCCCAGCAGGTGCTGGCGCCGCGGATCAACCAGGCCGCCATCAGCCTTTTGACCCGACATGGCGTCGAGGTCGTGCTGGTCCGGGACGAACAGTGCTGCGGTGCGCTGACCCATCATCTCGGCCGCGACGGGGATGCGCTGGCGCGGGCCAAGGCCAATATCGGTGTCTGGCTCGGCGAGGCAGACCGGGGTGGTCTCGACGCCATCCTGGTCACGGCGTCCGGCTGCGGAACCGTTATCAAGGACTATGGCTACATGCTGCGCGAGGACCCGGAGTTCGCCGCGCCGGCCGCCAAGGTCTCTGCGCTGGCGAAGGATATCAGCGAGTATGTCAGCGCCATGGATCTGCCGAAGCCTGACAAACAAAGCGACCTTGTCGTCGCCTATCACTCGGCGTGTTCGCTGCAGCATGGGCAGAAAATCACACAGGCTCCCAAAGAATTGCTTTCCAAGAATGGATTCGTGGTGAAAGATATCCCAGAGAGCCATTTGTGTTGCGGTTCGGCGGGGACGTACAACATTCTCCAGCCTGATATTGCGAGCCGGTTGCGCGATCGAAAGGTCGCCAACATCGCGATGGTCAAGCCGGATATCATCGCTGCCGGCAACATCGGCTGCATGGTTCAGATCGCCGGAGGGACGTCAGTCCCGGTCGTACATACGATTGAGCTACTCGATTGGGCGACAGGCGGTCCCAGGCCAGGATTGAACTGATCTAATTGTGACAACGGCCCCGCGTTAAACTGGCCCCGCGCTGGCGCGGAAGACTTGAAACGCCGGTCCCTTTTGGATCGGCGCCAACAGGAGGACCACGATGGCTAAAGGCAAGAAGTCGAAGAAGGACAAGAAAAAGCAGAAGAAGCTTTTGACGGCGGCGAAACCCGCGAAGAAGTCCTCCAAGAAGTCAGTCAAGAAATCCGCGAAGAAGGCTGTGAAGAAAGCGGCCAAGAAGGCTGCGAAGAAATCAGCCAAGAAGACGGTGAAGAAGGCGGCCAAGAAAGCCACCAAGAAGACTGTCAAGAAAGCCGCGAAGAAGGCGCCGAAGAAAGCTCCCGCCAAGAAGGCAGTGAAGAAGGCTGCGCCGAAAAAGGCCGCCAAGAAGGCAACACCGAAGAAAGCTGCCAAGAAGTCCGTGAAGGTTCCTTCTACGCTGTTGTCGAGCACGGCGCCCGCGCCCGCTGTGACAGAAGCTCCAGCGCCGGTTGCGCTGCCGCCGAAGCCGCCGCGCAAGCCGCGTGCTCCCAAGCCCAAGCCGGTCGCACCGGCAATCGCTGAGACACCGAGCTGGGCGACGCCGGAGCCTGATCCGTCACCGGTCGAAGGGCATTCTTCAGGCGAGACGACGGCAATCGAATCTCCTGGCGATACGTCGCCCGATCACGACGAAATCAGATAGTCGAACCGGATCAAGTCCGCGTTCCTGACTCGCCAATAAACTCCGGAAAACCGCAGCGCTCGCCGCTGCGGTTTTTGCTTGGTCAGGCTCTGTCGCGCCTGCGTATTTCAACCGATGCCGGGTGTCCTGAATTTGCAGGCGATTCGAGTGATCGTCGGCCCGGAGGCTCTGACGGGCAGCTGTTAACCGCTCCACGGACGGCAATCCACAATTCCCACTCAGTGGTAATTCCCCGTGGTGGTATTTTCGGGCTGGAATCCCTCCAAAAACGTTGTGCTTTTGCAACACCGCGCCACAACCTCTCACGGAAACGTCAGAACGCCTATTTAGGCGGCACTTGCTCGTTTTTTTTCCTTCACCACTGCGGCTTTGCGCCTCAAAGTTGCGTTCAGTCGATGAATTTCGCGGTCTCGCCGTCTTTCGGACACGGAACTGCCTCTGGTTTCAAAAGTGATGGGGAATGTCATGAAGAAAATTGTTGTCGCCTCTGCTGCGGTGCTCGCCATGGGGATGAGCTCGGCTTCCGCAGCCGATCTGGGCGCGAAGATGTACAAGAAGGCGCCGCCGATCGTGGCGGCCTACGATCCTTGGGACATCGCTTTCGGCGCTGCCGTCATGAGCAACTACGTGTTCCGCGGTATCACCCAGTCGAACGGCAACAAGGGTTCGGTCGCAGCTTATTTCGAGCCGCGCTACAACATCACCAAGGACGTCCAGATCTACGCTGGTGTCTCCGGTGAGAGCATCGCCTTCCCGAACCGCGCGTCGATGGAACTCGATGGCTACTTCGGTATCCGCCCGACTTGGGGCGCAGCAGCGTTCGACTTCGGCTTCTTCTATTACGGCTATCCGGGCGGCCAGTGCTTCAACACCCCCGCCTTCTGCGGTGGCGATCTCTCCGCTGTCGCGCTGCCCAACGGCAGCGTCGCCAAGAAGAACGCAAGCTTCTACGAAGGCTATGCCAAGCTCAACTACACCTTCAACGACTACTTCTCGCTGGGCGGCAACGCGTTCTACTCGCCGAACTTCTTGAACACCGGCGCCGAAGGTACCTATGCTTCGATCACCGGTAAGGTGATCGCGCCGTCGACCTGGTTCGGTTCGACCGGCATCGGCTCCTACGTTTCGGGCGAGTTCGGTCGCCAGTGGCTCGGCACTTCGGATTCCTTCTACGGTACCGTCGCCTTCCCGAACGGTATCAAGTACGCCGACTACAACACCTGGAACATCGGCATCGGCTTCACCTACAAGGTCTTCACGCTTGACCTGCGCTACTCGGACACCAACCTGTCCAAGGGTGATTGCAACGCCTTCACTTCGGACTTCACGGCTCCTGCCGCCGGCACCAACTTCACCGCGATCAACCCGTCGGGCGCTGGCTCGAGCTGGTGCGGTGCCACCGGCATCGTCAAGCTGTCGGCTGACCTGACCGCGATGACCAACCTGAAGTAATCGACTTCGACTGAGATCGAAGGGGCGGCAGAGCAATCTGCCGCCCCTTTTCTTTTGGGATAGGGCTTCCATGAATCGGGATTGGTTGCGGCGCGCAGCGAAGACGATCCGTCGCAACAATCATCGCAATGCGCTGGCTGGTGCCGTTGCCGGGCTTGGGGCGGGGATCGCCATCGGTGTGATGGAGTTCTTCTCGGCCGTTGCGCATTATCCGCTGGTCATCATCCCTTTTGCGACCTCGATCGTCCTCGTGATCGGCTCACCCGAAGCCGAGCCGGCGCAGCCGCGCGCGCTGGTCGGCGGACACATCGTCTCGACGCTGGTAGGGCTCGCGGTGCTCAAGCTGACCGGCCCCCATGACTGGGCCGCCGCCATGGCAGTCGGCCTCGCTGTGCTGGCGATGTATGTCACCGGCACATTCCACCCGCCCGCCGGGATCAACCCGCTGCTTGTCGTGTCTCACGCACTACCGTGGACGTTCCTGGTCGCGCCGGTGCTGGTCGGCGCGCTGCTGCTCGCGAGCTTCACGTTTGTCTGGCATCGCTATGCGGCAGGCCGCGACTGGCCGCGGCACTGGCTTTAGCGGGGCGTGTCACGCCTCAGGCGGTTTCCGTCCTGGCCTTTGCATCTCCCAGCGCGAAGTGATCGCCGGACCGCGTTAGCGACACCTTGCGTTGATGCAAGTCATCGAGTGTGTTGCGGTGGCCGATCGAAACGATGGTCGTGCCAGGCAGCTTGTCTTCCAGCAGTCGGTACAAAGCCGCTTCCGATGGTTCGTCGAGCGATGCGGTCGCCTCGTCAAGGAAGAGGTATTGCGGCTTTTGCAGCAGTGCGCGGGCGACGCCGAGACGCTGTTGTTCACCGAGTGACAGCATGCGATTCCAGTGGCCATCTTCGTCAAGCCGGGTCGCCAGCGCAGGCAGACCCACGGCCCTGACGGCATCGGCGACCTCCTGCGGGCTGAACGCGTCGGTCCCGGCAGGATAAGCCACTGCATCCAGCAATGTACCGACCGGGAAGTACGGCCGCTGCGGCAGCATCATGATCGCCGCATCCGCGGGGATGGAGATCTTGCCCTTGCCGAATGGCCAGATGCCGGCGATGGCGCGAAACAGCGTGGATTTTCCGGAGCCCGATGGGCCCGTAAACAGCGTGCGTTCCCCGCGGCGGAAGCTGAAGCCCGGCGTCTGCACCATGGGAGCGCCATTGGGCAGGCTGAGTGTCAGATCGCTCAGCGCGATGTCACTGGTGCCGGTCTCGGTGGCGTGAACGATATCGGGCTTGGTCGTCAGCGCCTGTACGTTGGCAATGGCTGTCTCGAAGCCATCAAGGCGCATCACGCCGGACTGCCATTCCGCCAGTGTCCGATAGGCTGTGACGAAGAATGAAAGCGCACCCTGCACGGTGCCGAACGCATCCGCGGTCTGCATCACGGCGCCAAGCTGGACCTTCTCCGCAAAATAGGCTGGCGCGACCAGAACATAGGGCAGGATGATCGCGATCTGCTGATAGCTGACCGTGAAGGATGTCAGCTTCTTGGTGCGGCGCATGATGTCGATCCAGTTGCCGACGACCAGCTGGAAGCGGGTCGAGAGTCGCTGGCGCTCGACCGGTTCGCCGCGCAGCAGCGCGATCTGCTCGGCATTTTCGCGCGCACGCACCAGATTGAAGCGGAAGTCCGCTTCATAGCGCTGCTGCTGGAAATTCAGTGCCATCAATGGAGCGCCGATATAGTGAGTCAGCGCGGTGCCGATCACGGCATAGACGAGAGCGCCCCAGACGAGATAGCCGGGGATCGGGATATCCCGACCGAACACATGCAGCGGCGCCGCGTCGGACAGGCCCCACAGGATGATCACGAAGGAGAGCAACGTAACGACTGAACTCAACAGGCCGATGCCGATGTCGAGCGTCTTCTCCACGAACAGCTTCACGTCTTCGGCGATGCGCTGATCCGGGTTGTCGGCAGCGTCGCCCTGCAGCTGCATGCGATAGTGGTTGGCGTCGGCGAGCCAGTTGCCGAGATAGCGCTCGGTCATCCAGCGCCGCCAGCGGATCTGGAGCCACTGGTTGAGGTAGAGCTGATAGACCTTGAGTGCGATGTTGATCGCCGCAAGCACGCTGAAGTAAGCGAGCTGATAGGTGAAGACGTCGAGGTTTCTGTCCTGCAGTGCGTTGTAGAAGGTGTTGTTCCAGCGATTGAACAAAACGCTGAGACCGACCACCGCCAGCTCGATGGCGATCACCGCCGTGAGGAGGCCGAGTCCCGCCCATTTGTCCTCGGAACGAAAATAAGGAACCGCGATCCGCCAGACGGTCGCGAGCGTGGAGCGGATGTTATTCACAGGTCGTCTCCGGGAGGAGGGCCCTAAGCCCTTAAGATCAAAAATGAATTCCAGCGTTTAGACTAAAGTAGCTGGTTTGATGTCCTGCGGCACCTTG
Organism: Tardiphaga robiniae; assembly: GCF_013359755.1. GTDB lineage: Bacteria > Pseudomonadota > Alphaproteobacteria > Rhizobiales > Xanthobacteraceae > Tardiphaga > Tardiphaga robiniae. The sequence continues at coordinate 91,340 of NZ_JABMCJ010000074.1, forward strand.
TCGCGAAACTGTGATTCACCCTAGCATGACCAAAAGCGAGGCATGGGGGCCTCGCATTCGCGTAGCCTATGGGCGCTATCGGCTTTGACCGATCGTGGATGCCCTCGCAAGTGAACAATCAGCAATTTGCCGATCGATAACGATCGAGCCGCTGCAATAATACAAAGGGGGGAAACGACCATGTGGAATCAGGTCTACAATCCATTCAATAGCTCCGCGATCTCGACGCTTGTAGCCGCGATACCGGTGGTCGTCCTGCTGGTGCTGATCGCGACCAACAAGGTCAAGGCGCATATCGCAGCGATCATTGCGCTGGTGCTCGCCAATCTTGTGGCGATCTATGCATTCACGATGCCCGCCAATATGTCGCTTCGCGCATCGGCACTCGGCGTCGTGACCGGTTTCTTCCCGATCGGCTGGATCGTCCTCAACGTCATCTTCATGTATCGCCTCACGGTCGATAGCGGCCGCTTTGAGGTACTGCAACGCGCCATCGGCGGCGTCACTAATGACCGCCGCCTGCAGATCCTGCTGATCGCGTTTTCGTTCGGCGCATTCTTCGAGGGCGCGTCGGGCTTCGGTACGCCGGTCGCCGTCACCGGCGCCGTGCTGATCGGCCTCGGCTTCTCGCCGCTGGCAGCATCGGGCCTGTCGCTGATCGCCAATACCGCGCCCGTCGCTTATGGCGCACTCGGCACGCCGATCCAGGGCCTCGCCACCGTCACCGGCTTCGACCCCTTCATCCTGGGCGCGATGGTCGGCCGCCAGTTGCCGGTCTTCTCCATGATCGTTCCATTCTGGGTGGTCTGGGCCTTTGCCGGCTGGAAGGGCATGAAGGAAGTCTGGCCTGCCATCCTCGTTACCGCGCTCTCCTTCGCGATCCCGCAATTTGTGATCTCAAACTTCATCAATCCGTGGATCGTCGACATCGGCGCCTCGCTGATCTCGATGGGCGCGTTGATCCTGTTCCTGAAGGTCTGGCAACCCAAGACGATCTGGACCTCGGCCGCGCTGCGCCAGCACGACGATTCCGCGTCCACCGTGCCGCCGGTGAAACCGATGAGCACGGAGAAGCTGACCTCGGCTCAGGTCTGGAGCGCGCTGACGCCATGGATCATCCTCTGCGTCATCCTGCTGGTCTGGGGCACCAACTGGTTCAAGGGGATCGTCAACCCGATCTTCTCCTGGAATTTTCCAGTGCCTGAGCTGCACAACATGATCAACAAGGTGCCGCCGGTGGCCGCCAAGCCGACGCCGGAAGGCGCGGTGTTCGCGTTCACTTACGTTTCCTATACCGGCAGCGGTATGTTGCTGGCTGCGATCATCTCCGGCTTCATCATGGGCTTCTCGCCTGCGAAGATGATTGTGGAATATGGCCGCACCATCAAGATCTGCGCCTACTCGCTGATCACCATCTCGGCGATGCTGGCCATCGGCACGCTCACGCGCCTGTCGGGTGTCGACGCGACGCTCGGTCTGGCCTTCGCTGCCACCGGCGTGCTGTACCCGTTCTTCGGCACACTGCTTGGCTGGCTCGGCGTGGCGCTCACCGGTTCGGATACCGCATCGAACGTGCTATTTGGCAACCTGCAGAGGATCACGTCCGAACAGCTCGGTCTGTCGCCGATCCTGATGAGCGCGGCGAACTCGTCCGGCGGCGTGATGGGCAAGATGATCGATGCGCAATCGATCGTTGTGGCTTCCACCGCAACCAACTGGTTCGGGCATGAGGGCACCATCCTGCGCTTCGTGTTCTGGCACTCGATCGTGCTGGCCTGCATGGTCGGCCTGTTCGTGATGCTGCAGGCCTATGTCTATCCGTTCACGTTAATGGTCCTGGCGCCGTAGGGTGCACGCAACGAACCAATGACGAATCCCCGCGGCTGCAAGGCCGCGGGGATTTTTCGTTGTCGCGCCATATTGTTTCCCGACGGTTCTGGTCAACCGTCGCGGCCGCGCGTAGAACCGCGGCCGTTGTCGCCGATCCCATCACGCCGAGAATTCATATGACTGCCATGACCACTTTGCTGCGGGCCGCTCTTGCCGGTGCTGCGTTTCTGATTGCCGTCCCTGTGCATGCCGCCGACGAGTTTCCATTCGGCATGGAAATGACTCTGGATGCGCAACGTCAGCCCGGCTCGAAACGAATTCCCAATCTGGAAATCGGCGAGGCCGGTGAGGCGCGGGTGGAGTTGTGGTGCAAGGGCGGCAAGGGACAGTTCTCGGTCGCCGGCAATACTGTCGTTTTCGTCGCCGGCGCGATGGAGAACCGCAGTTGCTCGGACGCACAGGCCGCGATGGACGATCAGTTGATCGCCGATCTTGGCGCGGCCACCAACTGGCAGCGGCGCGGTGATGCAGTGACGTTCGTCGGGCCGAAGTCGCTGCGGTTTCGGCTGAATACGAATTGATAGCTTAAGCTGCGTTGGTAGCGAAGCTTTCTTCCTTTCCCTCTCCCCTTGCGGGAGAGGGTGGATCGAACGCACGAAGTGCGTTCGAGACGGGAGAGGGGTGCCACAGGCGCTGAGTTTTGCTGCTACCCCTCTCCCGCCTTCGCTTCGCTCAGGCACCCTCTCCCACAAGGGGAGAGGGGAAGTAGCGGCGCTCACTTCCAGTTCGAATTATCTGCATCCCAACGCTGTGCCTTGAACTCCGCCGCGACAGCTGCAACCGCGCCGTTGTCGTCGCGCGGATCGCTTTCTTCATCGGCCGTCGGCGAATCCGCGAGAGCCAGCTTCGCGCCCGAGTTCTCATCCGCGGTTGTTACTGACGGTGTGCTGACCCACAGGATCAGCTTATCCGTCGTGCCGGGCTTGTCGGGAGCGATGATCGCGTTGACCTCGACCGTCTCCGTCAATTCGAGCGCGGGCAGAACCTGACTCGGGCGCTTGAAGGTCAGCTTGAGCTTTCCGGTCTCGTCGTCCCATGACGCGGCGGCAGGTTTGCCCGACATGGTCCTGGCGAGCACATTCGCCAGCGCGGTCGCCACCTTGTCGCGATTGATCTTGTCGCCATCGCGCCAGTCGGCGGCTGCAAAGCGCACGGTACGATCCATGTCGATAGCGCCCGTGGTCCAGCCGACATTGACGACGCCGGGATAGGTCTTGGTTTTGGCGACGAAAGCCGCGGCGCGTTCCGGATCGATGGCGAGGCTGATGACCTGCTCGCCGGCGCGCAGTGCATCGCACGATACGGCCAGGCTGTTCAACGCGACCTCGACGCTCTGACCGCGCAGTGTGCGCACGAAATCGAGTGCGGCTTCGAGCTTGATCTTGACCGCGATCGCTTCGGGCGAGACTTCGGTGAAGTCCTTCGGCGCGGGCGCGATATTGTCGTCGGTGGACTGATTGTCCTGGAATTCCTTCTCGCTCTGATCGGAATTGTCCGAGGAGGTCACGTTGTTATTGGTCTGACCGACCGAGATCTGTCCCTTGAACTCGAACGTGTCGCCGGTCGGCCGGCGGTTCAGCTTGATGGTCACCGGCAGCTTGTCGACCTGGGTCTGCGTTGCGCCGGTCAACGTCGACCCACTGACCGCGAGATTGGCGACGAAGCGATCCTTGCGGTCGCTACCCTTCTCGGCGGGATAGCAGACATCAAGTGTCGCCGCCGTGACGGCTTTGCCTTGCCGCGTCTCGCGCAGGATGACGTCGGCATTGCCGTTCATGACGCCGTCGATCGAGGTGAAATAGCGTGTCTCGGGGCCTGCCGGCTGGCTCTTCGGCGCGGCTTTCACCTGCGCGAAGGCGTGGTGGACGGTCCCAACCGAGGCGGTGACCGTAAGGCCGAGCAGACAAAGATGAAGCGCGCGCATTTCAAAAGTCCCTGGACGTTATCGACGTGTCTCCGGGCGGATTTATCTGATTCCGCCCATGCGAGATTAATCACGGGATTGAATCAGAACCGCGACCAAGGCGAAAGGCCATAAGTCGCAGGCGCATTGTATCAGGGCAAAAAAGAAGGCCGCCCGGAGGCGGCCTTCGATCACAATGCAGTTGAGCGTGAAAGCAGGGCTTAGAAGCCCATGCCTCCCATTCCGCCCATGCCACCCATACCGCCGCCACCGCCCGGCATCGCCGGTGCAGCTTCCTTCGGCAGTTCGGCGACCATGGCTTCGGTGGTGACCAGCAGGCCGGCAACCGAGGCGGCGTCCTGCAGTGCAGTACGCACCACCTTGGCCGGATCGATGATGCCCTTGGCGACCATGTCGACATAGGTTTCGGTCTGCGCGTCGAAGCCGAAGGTCTCGGACTTCTCGTCCAGGATCTTGCCGACCACGATCGAACCTTCAACGCCGGCGTTTTCGGCGATCTGGCGGATCGGAGCTTCCAGCGCCTTCAGCACGATGTTGATACCGGCCTGCACATCGGCGTTCTCGTTGGTGAGACGGCCGACGGCCTTCTTGGCACGCAGCAGCGCAGTGCCGCCACCGGGGACGATGCCTTCCTGAACGGCCGCGCGGGTGGCGTTCAGCGCGTCATCCACGCGATCCTTCTTTTCCTTCACTTCGACTTCGGTCGCGCCGCCGACGCGGATAACGGCAACGCCGCCAGCCAGCTTGGCCAGACGCTCTTGCAGCTTCTCACGGTCGTAGTCCGAGGTGGTCTCCTCGATCTGCGCCTTGATCTGGTTGACGCGAGCCTCAATGGCCGGCTTCTTGCCAGCGCCGTTGACGACGGTGGTGTTTTCCTTGTCGATCACGACCTTCTTGGCGCGGCCGAGCATGGCGAGCGTGACGCTTTCCAGCTTCATGCCGAGATCTTCCGAGACGAGCTGACCGCCGGTCAGGATCGCAAGGTCTTCCAGCATCGCCTTGCGGCGATCGCCGAAGCCTGGTGCCTTGACGGCAGCAACCTTGAGGCCACCGCGCAGGCGGTTGACCACGAGTGTGGCGAGCGCTTCGCCTTCGACGTCTTCAGCAATGATCAGCAGCGGCTTGCCCGACTGCACCACGGCTTCGAGCACCGGCAGCATGGCCTGCAGGCTGGAGATCTTCTTCTCGACGAGCAGGACGTACACATCCTCGAGCTCGGCGGTCATCTTCTCGGCATTGGTGACGAAGTAGGGCGACAGGTAGCCGCGATCGAACTTCATGCCCTCGACGATGTCGACTTCGGTCTCGAGCGACTTGTTCTCTTCGACCGTGATGACGCCTTCGTTGCCGACCTTCTGCATTGCCTGGGCGATCATCTTGCCGATGGCGGCGTCGCCGTTGGCGGAGATGGTGCCGACCTGGGCGACTTCAGCCGAAGACGCAACCGGCTTGGCGCGCTTGGTGATGTCCTTGATGACGGCGGCGACGGCGATATCGATGCCGCGCTTGAGGTCCATCGGGTTCATGCCGGCAGCAACCGACTTGGCGCCTTCACGGACGATGGCCTGGGCCAGCACGGTGGCGGTGGTGGTGCCGTCGCCCGCGGTGTCGTTGGTCTTCGAGGCGACTTCGCGCAGCATCTGCGCGCCCATGTTCTCGAACTTGTCCTCGAGCTCGATCTCCTTGGCGACGGTGACGCCGTCCTTGGTGATGCGCGGAGCGCCGAACGACTTCTCGATCACGACATTGCGGCCCTTCGGACCGAGCGTGACCTTGACGGCGTTGGCGAGAATGTCGACGCCGCGCAGCATGCGATCGCGCGCGTCTCCGGAGAATTTAACGTCTTTGGCTGCCATGTTGATGGTGCTCCAAGTGATGGGAATTTGAAATTAAAACGCTGTCATGGCCGGGCTTGACCCGGCCATCCATCTTCCTGCGAAGAAGCCAGATGGATGCCCGGATCAAGTCCGGGCATGACGTCCGAGTGTTTGGAGAGTGGACCGCCTTTAAGCGATCACGCCCATGATGTCCGACTCCTTCATGATGAGGAGTTCTTCGCCGTCAAGTTTGATCTCGGTGCCCGACCACTTGCCGAACAGAACCTTGTCGCCGACCTTGATGTCGATCGGGATCAGCTTGCCTGCTTCGTCGCGGCCGCCAGGGCCGACACCGACGACTTCGCCTTCAGACGGCTTTTCCTTGGCGCTGTCCGGGATGATGATGCCGCCCTTGGTCTTCTCGTCGGCGACGATGCGCTTGACGACGACGCGGTCGTGCAGCGGGCGGAATTTGGTCTTGGCCATGGGAGTGTCCCTTTAGGGTTTGCGATTTCGTTGCCATCTCGGAGGCGGGCGGGAATCCAGCCGGAACGCTCGGGGGCGGCCGGCTCATTCCCTTAGCAATCGCGCTCCGGGAGTGCTAATTGAGCGTCCGGGAAATATGGCCAGACGCTTTTTGAGTCAAGCGAGGCCTTAAGGCCTTGGTGAGGCCAATATAGGATGATCTGGAAACCATAATGGAGAGTCGGCGTAATTCTGCCGACCTCATTGCGCCGTCAGGTGTTTTGCGCTTGGCTGCCGGGACGGGCAGCCGGGGAATTTGCTCTAGGGGATAATATGATCAGGTCACGCTACGCCCGCACGGTTGCCCATCTGGCGATCGTTTCAACTTTGGCGCTGTCATTGGGCGGGTGCGGCACGTCTGGTGGACTGGGCGGGTTCAGCTTTGGGAACTCGCAGCCGACACCGCCGCCGGAGCCTCCGCCGGCGCCGGAACTGCCAGCCTCGATCCGCTCGGAAGAACTCGTCGGCCGCTGGGGTCTGGCGTCCTACATGAATCCCAATGATCGCGTTCGCACCGAGAACGCCGCGCGCGGCCAGTGCAAGCAGCCCTATATCATCGGCCAGGGCGCCACCGGCGGCGTCATCATGCATCTCGCCGACGAGGCGACGCCGCAGGAACTGCGCCTCAAGGGCTCGCCGAGCGGCAAGAACTATATCGGCCCGCCCGGTCCCGCCGGTGGTGAGAAGGATCGCGAGATCGTCTCCTTCGACGGCCGGATTCTCGTCACGCGCTTCATCGACAAGGACGCTGCGGTTCGCTACGGCAACATGGTCTATGTCCGTTGCGCACCCAAGGCCTGACCTGACAAGGCCTGACCTGAGGCGTAAGGCGGGTCCCGCCACTCCCTTGAAGACGTGAGCCCATGCACCGATTGCGCGACCTTGTTTTCGGACCGGGCCGCGCGGTCCTTGTGCTGGCATTCACCCAGATCCTGACCTGGGGCATCCTGATCTATCCACCGGTGCTGACCATGCCGCATGTCACGGCGGCACATGGCTGGTCGCTGGCCTTCGGCATGGCAGGCTTTTCGCTGGGGCTGATCGTATCGGGACTGCTGTCGCCGGTGGTTGGTGGATTGATCGACCGCCACGGCGGCAATGTCGTCATGGCATCGGGCGCGTTGGCCGGTGCCTTGGGTCTCGCTCTGTTTTCAGTAGCCGATCATCCTGCGACCTATCTGGCCTGCTGGGTGTTGCTCGGCGCTGCAATGTCGGCGTCGCTCTACGATCCCGCCTTCGCCACGCTGACGCGCATCTTCGGTGCCTCGGCGCGGCGGCAGATCACCTTCGTGACCTTTGCAGGCGGCTTCGCCTCGACGGTTGGCTGGCCGGCGACCCATCTTCTGCTCGAGGCCGTCGGCTGGCGCGGGACGTATCTGACCTTCGCAGCGATCTTCGCCTTTGTGGTTGCGCCGCTTCATGCTTTTGCATTGCCGCGCCACGTCGCCGTCGCGCCTCTGCCCGTGGCGGACGCCGTTGTCGTTCCCCCGCAGGCGACCCTGCGCCCGGAAGGCTGGCCGTTCATCCTGCTGGCGGCGGCGTTCTCGCTTTATAGCTTCATTCTGTCGGGCGTGACGTCGAACCTGCTGGCGCTGCTGGAGCGCGGCGGGCTCACTGCTGCAACGGCGGTGACCATCGGTGCGATGTTCGGACCGGCGCAGGTGGCATCGCGGCTGGCAGACTTCATGCTCGCGGGGCGCACCCATCCGCTGTGGATCGCGCGCGGGGCGGTGGTGCTGGTGGTATCGGCCTTCGCAATGCTGGCCTTTGCAGGGATTTCGTTTCCACTGGCGGCCTTGTTCGCTATCGGCTTCGGCGCGGCCAATGGCGTCATGACCATCGCGCGCGGTGCGCTGCCGCTTCTGATGTTTGGCCCGGTGGGGTATGGCCGCGTCATCGGCCGTATCGCGCGGCCGGCTTTGTTCGTGCAGGCCTTTGCACCGTTCGTGGTGGCATCCGCGGTCGAGACGCTGTCCGACCGCATGGTGCTGCTGCTTGGGACCGTGCTGGCACTCGCGGTGCTGCTCTGTTTCGTGATGATAAAAACGCCGGGCATTGCTGCCCGGCGTTAAACGATCTCTAACTGTGGTCGAAAATTATCTTAGCCGAACAGCGCGTCGATATCGTCCTGCGAAGCGTGGCCGACGTCGCCGTCCAGCTTCGGGCCGTTGAGCAGCTTGTCGTCTTCGCTGCGGTCATCGACCTTGGCCGGCGCATGCGCCTTGATCTCATCGACGCCACCCCAGATGTCCATCATCGCAGTAATGCGGTTTTCGATGAACTTCATCGTGGTCATCACCTTGCTGATGCGCTGGCCGGTGAGGTCCTGGAAGTTACAGGCTTCGAAGATCGCGACGACGTTATCGCCGATCTCTTCCAGCATCTGCTTCTGCTGATCGGGTGAGGTCACCTTGCCGAGCGCTGTCGATGCATTATCGATGGCTTCGGCTGCGGCGAGAATCTGCTGCGTGGCTTCTTCAGTGCCGCCGACGACGGCGCCGAGCTCACCGTTGACCTTCGCCATTTCGTCGCCTTCGAAGCTCTTGCCGTGAAGAACTGCGATTTCCATCTTGGTACGGGTAATGGCGTCGTGGATCAGATCGAGTTCGATCTTCAGCTTTTCGCACTGCTCGATCTGAGCGCGGTAGGTTGCGAGCAGCGCCTGCGCTTCTGCGACCTGCTGATCGGCGGCGGCGCCGACCTGATCTGTCACGGCGTTGCGGGCCGGCGCTCCCATCTGCGCGCGGATCGCGCGGAGCTCAGCCATGATTTCGCGATGCATTGGCATCGGCTCGCCGCTGCCCACCACTTCATTGGGCATAGGTGCAGTACCGAAAACTTCTTCAATGCGAAATCGCTTGCGACGAACAGACATCAGGTCCCCCAACGTTCAATCAATCCCCCGTTCGTATACCCATGAGTTTAACGTGAAGTTCACGCGGGAACATCGCACCTATAGTCGAAATTTCTGTGAGAGAACTGTTAGTTAACCATGGGGCTTTCGCGTTCATTCAAAATAAACGCTACCAAATAGAACTGCGCCGTTTGACGACGTGGTGAATCCAAACGGCGATTGTGTTTACCAAACCGAGGCGATTTTAACCTTAAGTCGGAGTGTGCAAAGCGCTTCTCAGGTGAGAACGCGCACGACGAAACAGTGCAGAGTACGTCGATGTTCAAAAAGTTCTCTCTCACGCTTCTTGCCAGCGCATCTTTCATCGCCGCTGGATCGCATCAGACGCTTGCGGTGGAAGCCGCGGCCCAATTCGCCGAGCCTCCGGTGGTCTATGCGCAGCAGCCGCAGCGCCCGATGCAGCGCGCGGCCTATGCCGAACGCTCGCGCATGGGCGGCGGTTTCATCGAGTTTCTGTTCAGCGACGGTCCGGCGCGGCAGGGCCAGCGTTATCAGCAGCAGCCGGACTACTCTTACGAGCAGCGGCGTTCGCTGCTGCCGCCGATGGATCCGCAACAGCGTGTCTATCGGCAGGAGGAGACGGCAGATGCCGCGCGCCCAGCGCTCGATCCCAAATATCAGCCGCAGCTGGTCGAATATCAGGGCAGCGAAAGTGCGGGCACCATCGTCGTCGATACGCCGAACAAATTTCTGTTCCTGGTACAGGGTGGCGGCAAGGCAATGCGCTATGGCATCGGCGTCGGCCGGCCGGGCTTCGCCTGGTCCGGTGTGAAGACGATCACGGCGAAGAAGGAATGGCCGTCGTGGACGCCGCCAAAGGAAATGCTGGCGCGCCGTCCTGATCTGCCGCGTTACATGGAAGGCGGTCCGGAAAATCCGCTCGGTGCGCGTGCGATGTATCTCGGCTCGACCCTGTACCGTATTCACGGCTCCAACGAGCCATGGACGATCGGCACCAACGTTTCCTCAGGCTGCATCCGCATGCGCAACGAGGACGTCATCGATCTCTATGGCCGCGTCGGCGTCGGCGCCCGGGTGGTCGTGATCTGATCTTACTTAACCTCTCCCCGCTGTGCGGGGAGAGGTCGGCGCGCAGCGCCGGGTGAGGGGCGGGGCATGCGCTCTCATCACGAAGGGACTGTCGAATCCCACCGTTACGCGGCCGGCCATCTTTTGCTGCTAAAATCCGATCCGATAGTTGAGCGACCGAGGCTCATATCGCGCGATGCCCCTCACCCGTCCGGCTTCGCCGGCCGACCTCTCCCCGTAAAAAACGGGGAGAGGTTAAGGCTGCGTCGCCCGACAATTATGCCAAATCGCTGTCGTCGGAATCCATGTCCATGGCGTCGTAATCGCCGTCGTCCTGGTCTTGATCTTGGTCCTGATCGGCATCGGCCTGCGCCTGATCGAAGGATCCGGCGCGGGAGCCGCTGGACGAACCGATATCATTGACGCCGGCCTGATTGCCGAGGTTGCCGCCGGAGGAATCCGAACCGGAGCTCCATGGGCTCTTGCTCTCGCTGGCATTGGCGGCGTCACCGAAACCTTGCTGATGGCTGCCGCCCATCATCGAACGGATGCTGCCGAGCAAGAGTGACCCGCCGACCACGCCGGCTGCTGCCGCAGCCGCTGTACCCAGGAACGAACCGCCACCACCGGCTTGCGGTTGTTGCTGGCCGAACTGGCCCGGTCCCGGACCCTGGCCGTATCCGCCTTGACCATAGCCACCCTGTGGCTGGGGCTGGCCGATGACCTGCCCGGTGTTCCAGGCAGGACGGCTCGGCTCGGGCGGGCGAACGCTCGGCACGGAGCCGCGCGGCTGGTTCGGGTTCTGACCCTGACCGAACAGGGCGTCCCGCATCGAATCGAGGAAACCGCCCTGAGCAGCCTGTTCGGGGGCGCCGTTGCCTTCCAGTTGCTGGATGCGCTCATGGGCGCGCTTCAGCGCTTCGTCCTGCAGCAATACGGTCTGCACCAGCGCATAGACCGCATTGGGTGCGCGGCGCTGGCCCTGCGCAATGGCGTCGAGCGCGTCTGGATCGCGTGGCGCGCCTTCGACCTTGCTGAGCCGGTCAAAGAGATCATCAACCAGTTGGCGTTCTTGCGGTGTCATGGCGTCCTCTGTCTTCAAAGCGCGCTTGCTTTGCGCGCTGGAGATGTAGTGACGCTTTGTGTCGCAATAAGTGCCGCCGGGATTAAATTTAGTTATGCGACAAAACGACCGGCAGGCCTTGTCGTGCTTCCTCTTGTCATGCTTCCTGCGCGTAGCGCGCCAGATTGGCCTTCAGCATGTCGAGAATCTGATCCCGTGCCGGATCGCGGGTCCCTCTGACCCAGGCTGCGGCGAGTGGCAGCCGGTTCATGGCCGACATGCCCAGCGGCACATAGCGAACGCCGCGCGCGGGCATGCGGGACGTCCAGCGCGGCACGATCGCCAGTCCGATCTCGGCGGCAACGAGATTGACGATGGTCTGCTTCTCGTCGGCGATCTGAACCACATTGGCCTGCAGCCCGGATTCCGCAAACAGCTTCATCGTCAGGTCGTGACTATGCGGCCGCGACCGTCGCTCCGGCACGATTAGCGGCTCGTCGGCGATATCGGCGATCGTCAGATGCGTGCGCGACGCCAGCGGATGGCGCTCGGAGACAGCCACGACGGCTGTCTCGTGAAACAGAAACATGAATTCCAGCCGCTTGTCGGCACTCTCGGGCGGTCGGACGAAAGCGAGATCGAGCCGGCCCGACAGCAGGCGGGGCAGCAGCCGGATCGTCTTGTCCTCATCAAGCTTGATGGCAAGGTCAGGGGCGCGTTCGCGAAGATCGTGAAGCAGCGCCGGCAGAAGCCCGGCGGCGGCGCTGTCGATTGCGCCGACCCGGATCGTGGCTGCACGGGCCCGCACGCGTGCGCGGAAGGACGACGCGATCTGATCCGCGCGGGCGAGCAGGTCGCGCGCCTGTTTCAGAAACTCGACGCCGTCATCGGTCAGGGCGACGCTGCGCGTCGTGCGCGTCAGTAGGCGTGTGCCGAGATCGTCCTCGAGGAGGCGGATGTAGCGGCCGAGTGCGGACGGCATCATCTCGAGTCGCTGCGCCGCGCGGCCGAAATGCAGTTCGTCCGCCGCGGTTACAAAACAGCGCAACTGGTGCAGATCCATCAAGCCTCCCGATGGCGCCCTTCGGCCGCCTCGGGAGTTATTATATCATTTATTTGTATAAACAACCGCGATTGAGCCCGGCGTAGCTCGCCTGCAGGGTAGGGAGAGCCAGTTCAACCCAGCAGAGACCTCACCATGCGCGAATATTCCATCGCGGCCATCCCGGCCGACGGGATCGGTCCCGAAGTCATCGCCGCCGGCACCCGTGTGCTCGAAGCCCTGCAAAAGCGCGTCGGCGACGTGACTTTCAATGTCGAGACCTTCGACTGGGGCTCGGCCTATTACCGCAAGCACGGCGTCATGATGCCGGCAGACGGCCTGCCGAAGCTGAAGAAGTTCGACGCGATCTATTTCGGTGCGGTGGGGGCGCCCGATGTGCCCGATCACATCACGCTGTGGGGCCTGCGGCTGCCGATCTGCCAGGGCTTCGACCAATACGCCAATGTGCGCCCGACCAAGATCCTGCCCGGCATCACCTCGCCACTGCGCGGTGTCGAAACTGGCGATCTCGACTGGGTGATCGTGCGCGAGAATTCCGAAGGCGAATATGCCGGCTGCGGCGGCCGCGTGCATCGCGGGCTGCCGGAGGAAGTCGGTACCGAAGTCTCGGTGTTCACCCGGGTCGGCGTGGTCAGGATCATGCGCTACGCGTTCAAGCTCGCGCAGTCACGTCCGCGCAAGCTGCTCACCGTCGTCACCAAGTCGAACGCGCAGCGCCACGGCATGGTGATGTGGGACGAGATCGCCGACGAAGTGTCGAAGGACTTCCCTGACGTCACCTGGGACAAGATGCTGGTCGACGCCATGACCGTGCGTATGACGCTGAAGCCGCAGAGCCTCGACACCATCGTGGCCACCAATCTTCACGCCGACATTCTCTCCGACCTCGCCGGCGCACTGGCCGGTAGCCTCGGCGTGGCGCCAACAGCGAATATCGATCCTGAGCGCCGCTTCCCGTCGATGTTCGAGCCGATCCACGGCTCGGCCTTCGACATCACCGGCAAGGGCATCGCCAATCCTGTGGCCAGCTTCTGGACCGCCGCGCAGATGCTCGATCATCTTGGCGAGCCGGATGCATCGGCGCGATTGATGCGTGCGGTGGAGAAGGTCTGCGAAGCGGGCATCATCACACCGGATGTCGGTGGCAAGGCTACAACGAAAGAAGTGACCGACGCCGTGGTGGAGGCGATCCATAGTTCGAACGTCTGACGCGATTTCCGAACGCCCCGGCCTCACCGGGGCGTTCGCTTTCAATAATCAAAACAATATTCAGGGAGGATCTCATGAAAGTCACAGCTACACTTGCGTTTGCGATTACGCTGGCAAGCTCCGCTGCCTTCGCACAGGGCTATCCCAACAGGCCAATCACCATGCTGGTGCCGTTCGCGGCCGGCGGTGCCACCGACACCGTCGCGCGCGTCACCGCTGCGACCATGTCGAAGATCCTCGGCCAGACCATCATCATCGAAAACGCCACAGGCGCCGGCGGCACCATCGCGGCGGCCCGCGCAGCCCGTGCCGAGCCGGACGGCTACACGATCCTGATCCATCACATCGGCATTTCCACCGCGGCGACGCTGTATCGCAAACTGCCTTACGACACCAAGACCGCCTTCGCGCCGATCGGCCTCGTCACCAATGCGCCGATGACCATCATCTCCAGGCCGAACCTGCCGCCGAACACGCTCGCCGAGCTGATCACCTATATCAAGGCCAACGGCGACAAGATGACCTTCGGCAATGCCGGCCTCGGCGCGGCCTCGCAGCTGTGCGGCCTGATGTTCATGAATGCCATCGACAAGCAGATCCTGTCGGTACCCTACAAGGGCAACGGCCCCGTCATGAACGACCTGATCGCCGGCCAGATCGATCTCACCTGTGACCAGACCACCAACACCACCGGCCCGATCGCAGCCAAGCTGGTGAAGAGCTACGCCATCACCACCAAGACACGCCTGTCGTCGATGCCGGATCTCCCCACGGCCGATGAGGCTGGGCTGAAAGGCTTCGAAGCTGGCGCCTGGCATGGCATCTACGCGCCAAAGGGAACTCCTGACGATATCGTGCAGAAACTGGCGAAGGTGCTGCAGGATTCGTTGCGCGATCCCGAGCTGATCAAGCGCTTCAACGACATCAACACCGATCCGGTGCCACAGGATCAGGCGACGCCGCAGGCATTGAAGAAGCAGCTCGATAGCGAAGTCGACCGCTGGGCGCCGATCATCAAGGCGAGCGGACAGTTCGCGGATTAGCGTGCGAGAGTGACGTTGTTTGCCGCCAGCAACTGCACGAAGGCATCGCTTGCCAGATACTGATATTCGCGTTCGCGCTGGTCGGTGAACGGGTCGAGGTCGATCAGGATCTCATCGACATGACCCGGGTGGCACATCACCAGTCCGCCATCCGGGAGGTCGTTGAGGAAACCGGCCATCAGCGCACTGAAGTCGGCTTGCTTGGTGAAGTCATAGGCGCCGGAGAATCCCGGATTGAACGTCACGCCGGCGCGCGTCGCACGTCGGCGGAACGTGGCGCTGAGGGTGTCGAGCAGAAGCGCCTTCGGATTATCGAGGCGTTGGCCTAACGGTAGCACGCGGCCGGATTGCCGGACCCAAGCCTTCGGCGCATTTTTCCTCACCGCAGCGAGGAGCGCATCGCGCACCTGCGGGAAGGTCTGTACGTGCTGGTGCCCGTCGACATAGTCGGGGGCGCGCCCGAACAGGGCCACAAACTTCGCGATCTGCGTCGTCAGCTCGGTTTCGATCGCCTCGCGATCCAGCTTCCGCATCAGGCTGAAGCGCAGCATCTTGCCAAGCGGCAGGAACAGCTCGTCGAGCAGCGGCCGGTAGTGCATCGTCAGCGGATGAAACGGGGCGGTCAGCGTCGCGTGTAGCCCGATCTCGCAGTTCGGGTTCTTGGCGACGGCGTCCTGCAACGCACTCACGTCATCGCGCGAAATCGCAGGTCCGACCACCATCACGGAGGTGGCGTTGAGGCGTCCAAGCGCAATGAGTTCGCGGATGCCCTGATTGACGCCGGGGCTGATGCCATAATCGTCGGCGCAGAGCGTGATGCGGCGCAGGGCTGCGCCGGTCATTCGGCAGCGGTCCGGTCGGTGGTTTGCGTCACACTATCGGGGGTGTTGCGCTTCACGCTGTGCTCGGCGACGAAATAGATCGGCCGCGCCTTCAGTTCAGACAGGATCTTGCCGATATATTCGCCGAGCACGCCAATCATGATCAGCTGCACGCCGCCGAGGGTCATCAGGCCGACGACCAGCGATGGATAGCCCGGGACAGACTTGCCGGAGACCCATGTCTCCCACAGGATCGACAGACCGAACAGGAACGCGCCGAAGGCGAGCAGCAGACCGAGCAGGCTGGCGAAACGCAAAGGCGCCACCGAGAACGAGGTCAGTCCTTCGATCGACAGGCCGATCAACTGCTTCGGATTGAACGATGTCACGCCATGTTCGCGCGCCGCCGGCTCGTAGTCGACGCGGAGCTGGCGGAAGCCGATCCAGGTCGCCAGTCCCTTGAAGAACCGGTTGCGCTCCGGCAGCTGCCGCAGCGCCGCTGCGGCGCGCGGTGACAGCAAACGGAAGTCGCCGGCGTCTTCCGGGATCTTCTGCCGCGCGCCCCAGTTGATCAGCGCATAGAAGCCGCGCACGGCCTGGCGGCGCAGGAAGGATTCGTTGTCGCGATGGGCTTTAGCGGTATAGACGACGTCATAACCTTCGACGATCCAGTGCCGCACCAGCTGTTCGACCAGTGACGGCGGATGTTGGCCGTCGCCATCCATGAACAGAACCGCGCCCTTGGTGACATGGTCGAGCCCTGCCATCAGCGCGGCTTCCTTGCCGAAATTGCGCGACAGTGACACGACCTGAACGTCGAGCGACGTGGCTTGCAGGCTGCGCGCAACCGCCAGCGTGCCATCGGCGCTGCCGTCATCGATATAGACGACTTCGCAGGCGAGGCCGTGGCGTTCTTTCAGTGTCGTCGCAAGCGTCGCCAGCCGCTCATGAAACAGAGCAAGGCCGGGCGCCTCGTTGTAAACAGGCACAACGATCGACAGGCCTTGTGCCGCGGCGGTCGCGGCATCGGTCGACAGGCTCGATACGTCGCTGCCCAGCATCATCGATCAGATTCCGATATCCAAAATACGCTCATGAATCATATGGTAATCAGCCGGTGCGTCCGCCAGCAAGGCGAAACGCCGCGCTGCGCGTTACTGCCGCAAGAACGCCTCAAGTTTGGCGAACAGCGGATTCTCGCGATCCATCACATAGTCGAGCGAGGCGACCGAGACGGTATCTGCGCCGTTGGCACGCAGGAAGCTGCTCAGCGCGTAAAGCTGCGCCGGCGGGCAGTGCAGGGTGATCATGCCCGACGAGGTCGGGCCGCCGAACGGCGACACCACGCCGAAACGGTTGTGGGCCTCGGTGAGGAGCGCCTGATTGCAGCCGGCGAAGCGGGTGCGCACTTCCTTGTATTTGCTGGCGCGGGCGCGCGCGGCAATGTGGTCGAGAATGATGCGCGCAGTTTCCAAGGACTGCGCCGACCAATCGGCGGCGCGCGAGGCGACGAGATTGGCCTGGCTGCGCAGGATGACGCCGTCATCGAGCACCTTGAGGCCGTTGGCGACGAGGGTCGCGCCGGTGGTGGTGATGTCGACGATCAGTTCGGCGGTGCCGGTGGCCGGTGCGCCTTCGGTGGCGCCGGCGCTTTCGACGATGCGATAGTCGACCACGCCATGGGACGCGAAGAAGTTGCGCGTCAGGTTGATATACTTCGTGGCGACGCGCATGCGGCGATTGTGCTGCGCGCGGAAGCCGGTGGTGACGTCATCGAGATCGGCCATGGTGCGGACATCGATCCAGGCCTGCGGCACCGCGACCACCACATTGGCGCTGCCGAAGCCGAGGCCTTCGATCAAAGCGACCTTCTTGTCGGCGTCGGGGATGCTCTCGCGCAGCAGATCTTCGCCGGTGATGCCGAGATGCACGGAGCCGCGCGCCAGGTTCGAGGCGATCTCGCTGGCCGAGAGATAGGCGATTTCGACATTGTCGAAGCCGGCAATGGTGCCGCGGTAATCGCGCACGCCGCCCGGCTTCGCCAGCGTCAGACCGGCGCGGGTGAAGAAGGCTTCGGCGTTTTCCTGCAGGCGTCCCTTGGAGGGAACGGCAAGGACGAATGGTGCGGTCATGACGCGCTCCCGGAAACCAGCGCCGAGGACGCGTTGTGAGTGAGGGCTTCGATCCAGATCGAGAAGCCGACCGCAGGGATCGGCGTAGCGGAGCCGAGCTGCGTCAGCAGTCCGTCATACCGGCCGCCGGCGACCAGCGGCTCGGTGCCGTTGCCCTTGCGGTGTAGTTCGAATTCGAAGCCGGTGTAGTAGTCGACGCCGCGGCCGAATGAGGTCGAGAAACGCGTCTTGGTGGTATCGATACCGCGCGCCGCCATGAAGCCGATGCGGCTTTCAAATTCGTCGATGGCGGCCGTGATGTTGAGTTTGGCATCGGAGGCGAGCTTGCGCAGTTGCTGCAGGGCATCGTCGGGATCGCCTGAGATCGCGAGGAAGCGCTTGATCAGTACCAGCGCATCGCGCGGCAGTGCGCCGCCCTTGAGTGTCGATTGTTCGAGGAAGCGATCGGCGATTTCTGCCACCGAACGGCCGCCGACATTTGTCGCTCCGGCGATCGACATCAGGTCGGTGACCAGTGCCAGCGCCGCCTTGCGGTCGGAGCCCGCGAGCGCGGCGAGTACGCCTTCGTATTCGTTGCGGACCGGCGACTCCGCGAGGGTCAGCCGGTCGAGATCGTGGGTCAGGCTGATCTTGCGGTTGAAGTCCTTCATCAGCCGGCGCTTCCACACCGGATAGAGGTCGAGCGCCTCAATCAGCGCCGCGAAAAGTGCGACGTCGCCGGTGCGAATCTCGATATCGCTGAGGCCAAAGGCGGCCGTTGCCTCCAGGCCGAGCGCCAGCATTTCGGCATCGGCGGCGGCGCGATCCTGACGGCCGAAGGATTCGATGCCGGCTTGCTGGAATTCGCTGGGCGTGCCCTGACGATAGCGGAACACCGGGCCGAGATAGCTGAAGCCCGCGGGCTGGCCGGCCTGCGGCGAGGAGAGATAATCGCGCGCCACGGGGATCGTGAGATCCGGCCGCAGGCATAGCTCTTCGCCCGACGCGTCGGTCGTCAGATACAGGCTCTTGCGGATGTCTTCGCCGGACATGTCGAGGAACGGATCGGCCGGCTGCAGGATCGCCGGCTCGGCATGGGCGTAGCCGGCCTCGGCAAACGACAACAGCAGCGCATCCGCCCAGGCGGCGGATCCGGTCGCGCGAGGGGCGGCGGGTTTGGTCATCTCGAAGTCCAGCAATCTCAACAGAGTGGTCGTTGGCGCAGCCCATAGCATGGCGGTTGCGACGTTTCGACCACCATCGCCCGGTGGCCTTAATGTCGGGTCATGGCAGCGGGCTATTTGCCTACTTGGTTACCATTCCAGTCACCAAGGGCAGTCTGCACGAGCGCCAGCGCAGCCACCGCCGCCGTATCGGCGCGCATGATCCGGGGTCCCAGCGCCAGCCGGAGAATATTGGCCTGTTTCAGCAGAAGAGCCCGCTCTTCCTCGGCAAAACCGCCTTCTGGGCCGATGAGGACGTCGATTCCGTTCGCTGCGGCCTCCCGGGCACCGGTCAGCGCCGCCACGGGATCGGCCACTTCGGCGGCTTCGTCGCAGAAGATCAGCAGCCGCTTGGCGTCTCGCTGGTCGAGATATTTGGGCAGGTTCAGCGGCTCGGCGACGCTGGCCACGCTCAGAATTCCGCATTGTTCGGCCGCCTCGACCGCATTGGCGCGCATCCGCTCAGTATTCACCCGACTGGCCTGGGTAAAGCGCGTCATGACAGGCTGCAGTGCCGCCGCGCCCATTTCGATGGCCTTCTGGACCATGTAATCGAGCCGTGCATGTTTCAGTGGGGCGAATACATAGGTCACGTCGGGCAGGGTATCCTGTGGCCGGACCTGGGTCAGCAGGGTCAGGCGGTCTGCCCGCTTGCCGCCGGAAATGGCGGCCTGCCATTCGCCGTCTTTGCCGTTGAACACCAGCACCGAGGCGCCGGAGCCCAGCCGCAGCACATTGCCGAGGTAATTGCTCTGGTTGCGATCGAGCGAAATGGTTGCGTCGGCTGCAAAAGGCGCATCGACAAAGAGGCGGGGGCTGCGGAAATCGGCTTGCGGCATCGTTCATGTTCCATTCAGAGGGCGAGCTTTAGCCCAACTGCGACGAATTATCATGCGAGAACGCGGCTTTGCGCCGTGCTGCCGCCCGAATCCGCGTGCTCTTGGTGGGTTGTTAAGGCTTGGCAGGAATCGTAGAAAGTCCTGAATCAGGATGGGCTTCGCCCCCGATCAATCGGGGCACTGAGCTGCCGGAGGAATATCTGTGATCATCCGTCGTTTGATTGTGCCGCTGTCCATGGCCGTGTTCGCCATGCAGGCTATCGAAGTTTATGCCCAAGGCGCGTTTCCCGCGCCGCTGCCGGGCAACAGCTCGGCTGCGCCTGCGAGTTCGTCGCCATTCCCGCCGGTGAACGGTGCGCCTGCCAGCGCGTCGCCATTTCCGCCGGTCAATGGTGCAGCGGCTGCGCCCAGCGCGTTTCCCTCCAACGGCGCTGCGCCGATTGGTGGTGGCGGCTTCGGCGCTCCTCCGCAGCAGCAGGCGGGCCCGCCCGGCGGCGAAGATTGCATGAAGGGCTTTCTGCCCCTGCGCCAGGACGCCGAAAAGAAGGGCGCTGCCATCAAGGCTGCGAGCGAGCGTCGCGCGCCGCCGGACGAGGCCTGCAAGCTGATCACCTCTTTCTCGCAGACCGAAGTCAAGATGATCAAATACATCGAGGCGAATGCGCAGAAGTGCGGCATCCCGCCCAATGTCGGCGAACAGATGAAGACCGGCCACAAGAACACCGAAGGCATGCGGCAGAAGGTCTGCAGCGTCGCGCAGCAGCAACGGGGTGGCGGTGGTGGCGGCCCGGTGGCAGCGCCGCGTCTCAGCGACGTGCTGGGCTCCTCGGCATCGCTGCCGGAAGCGAACAATGCGCGCAAGAGCGGCGGCACCACCTTCGATACGCTGAACGGCAACGTGCTCACCCGATGATCGGGTGGCAGATCATTCTGTTCCAATGAGCGACGCGGCCGCCCGCGTTGCGGATGCGACCGGCAACTGGGTCGATCGCTCGGCGCCGTTGTGGTCGCGGCCCTATCTGCGGCTGTCGCGCTTCGACCGTCCGATCGGCTCATGGTTGCTGCTGATGCCGTGCTGGTGGTCGGCGGCGCTCGCCTCCGGCATGGCGCATGATATCCATCAATTGCCCAAGATGATCGCGCTGTTCTTTATCGGCGCCTTTGTCATGCGCGGCGCCGGCTGCACCTGGAACGACATCACCGACAGGGATCTCGACGCCAAGGTGGAGCGCACACGCTCGCGGCCGATTCCGGCCGGGCAGGTCACGGCGAAACAGGCTTTTGCATTTCTGGTGCTGCAGGCCCTCATCGGTCTTGTGGTGCTGCTTCAGTTTAACACTTTCGCCATTGCCACCGGCATCGCCTCGCTTGGCATCGTTGCCGCCTATCCCTTCATGAAGCGCATCACCTACTGGCCACAGAGCGTGCTGGGCCTCGCCTTCTCATGGGGCGCGCTGATGGGCTTTGCTGTCGTGTTCGGTCGCATCGATGCAACAGCGCTTGCTTTGTACGCGGGTTCGATCTGCTGGGTGATCGCCTATGACACGCTTTACGCTCATCAGGACACCGAGGACGACGCGCTGATCGGCGTGAAGTCCACCGCGCTGCTGTTTGGGGAACGCACGCAGGCCGCGCTGACGCTGTTCTACGGGCTTGCCGTGGTGCTGATCGGCGCGGCGCTAGCGCTGGCTGGCGCGCGCTGGCCGGCATGGCTCGGCCTCGCGGCATTCGCCTTGCATCTGGTCTGGCAGGTCGCACGCACCGATATCAGCGACTCCGCACTATGCCTGCGGCTGTTCAAGTCCAACCGCGACGCGGGGCTGCTGCTGTTTGCAGGATTGCTCGTGGATGCCATCATGCGGGCGGCGTAATCGCGCCTTCCTAAGCACTGGTGGACCACAGAGATGGACGTCGCGCAGCTCAAGACACTCATCCACGTGGCCGAACTGGGAAGCCTGAGCAAGGCCGCCGATCGCCTTCGCATCGCGCAGCCGGCCTTGAGCCGGCAGATCAGATTGCTTGAAAAGGAACTTGGCGCCGCGCTGTTCGAGCGGCACGGGCGCGGCATGGTCATCACGGAGATCGGCCGCGAAGTTCTCAACCACGCCACCCGCGTGATGACCGAGCTTGACGCTATTCGCAATGTCACATCCGAAGAGAGCGCGTCGTTCAAGGGGCTCGTCTCCATCGGCACGACGCCGACCGTGGCCGAGATCGTCACCGTTCCCCTGGTCAAGAAGATCAAGGAGGTGCATCCGCAGCTCTCGATCCGGCTGTCATCGGCTTTCACCGGGCATCTGCTTGACTGGCTGCAGCGCGGCGAGCTCGAACTCGCCGTGTCCTACGATCCGCAGCCGCTGCGTTCACTGCGCATCGTGCCGGTGATGATGGAGAACCTGCTGTTCGTCAGCGCGGGCAGCAAGGGATTGCGGATGGACCGTCCCGTTCCGTTCGCGGCGCTGGCCCATGAAGAACTGGTTCTGCCGAGCCTGCGCCATGGCTTGCGCGGGATCATGGAAGAATGCGCGCGGCAGGCTGGCATTCAATTGCGTGGCAGTGTCGAAGCAGACTCCTTCGGCGCGATGATCGATCTGGTGCGCAACGGTGTTGGCTCCACTGCTTTGCCGCTCGCGCCGATCCATGCGCTGGTCGAGAGCGGCGTGCTCTGTGCGGCGCCGCTGGTCGATCCCACGCCGGCGCGCAAATTGGTGCTGGCCTATCCGGCAGACCGCTCGGTCAGCGCGGCGGCGCGCTTTGTCGGCGATACATTCACGGAGATCGCGGCCGATCTCGTCGCCCGGAATATTTGGGTCGGCCACATGATCGATCCCGAGAAAACGTAGCTGCGTCGCACCATTCGCACGCTGTCGAGTGCTGCAACGCCAGAGATCAAATCTCGGTATATCTCTTCGAGCAAATCGGTATGCGTCGGGCCGTCTGCTTTGGGCTAAGCGTGAGTCAGCGCTATGCTGCAAGCAACGGAGACTGGAATGTCAGATGCAGGGCCCACGCCCGGTTCACAGGTGGATTGGCGGCACGATGTGTTCCGCATCCTGAAGGAGGCCGACGTCAAGCACATCGTCTATGTGCCCGATGCCGGCCATTCCACGGCGATCCGTCTCGCCGACGAGGACAATGCGATCAATTCAGTGGTGCTGACGACCGAGGAAGAAGGCATCGGCTATCTCGCGGGTGCCTGGCTCGGCGGCGAGCGCGGTGCGCTGTTGATGCAGTCTAGCGGCGTCGGAAATTGTATCAACACGCTGGCTCTGCAGGCCTGCACGCGCTTTCCTCTGCTGATGGTCGTGACCATGCGCGGCGACTGGGCGGAGTTCAATGCGTGGCAGAACCCGATGGGGCAGGCGACGGAGAAGGCGCTCAACCTGATGGGCGTGCTGACCTGGCGCGCCGATGAGCCGCAGGATGTAGCACCGCTGTTGCATGGTGCCGCGTCGATGGCATTCAATGGCGATGCAGCCTGTGCATTGCTCCTGGGGCAGCGTTTGATCGGAGAGAAGCAGTGGGTCAAGTAAACGAAACTGGCGCGCTCGATCGCCGCGAGGTCGTGCAGAAGCTGCTGGCCGGCCGCAAGGATCTGCTCGTGGTCACCGGCCTCGGCTCACCGTCTTATGACGTGATGGCTGCCGGCGACCACGATAACAACTACTATCTCTGGGCGGCGATGGGCAGCGCCGCCATGGTCGGGCTTGGGTTGGCGGCGGCGAAGCCCGACCATTCGGTGCTGGTCATCACCGGCGATGGCGAGATGCTGATGGGCATGGGCGGGCTTGCCACCATTGCCACGCGCAAACCTGCCAATCTCACCATCGCCATCCTCGACAACGGGCATTTCGGCGAGACCGGCATGCAGGTCAGCCACGCCGGGCTCGGCGTCAATCTCGATCGCGTGGCGCAGGCCTGCGGTTTCGGTTGGACGCGTGAGATCCGCGACATGGCTGGAGTCGATGATCTGCGCGGTCGGCTGTCGTCGCGCGACGGCGTCAAGCTCGCGACCATCAAGGTGAAAGCGGAAAACCCGCCGCGCGTGCTGCCGCCGCGCGACGGCGTCTATGTGAAAAACCGATTCCGCGCAGCGCTCGGACACGCGCCGCTCTGAACCAACGGAAGGGCGCCCATCGAAGTAGATGCGGCGCCCTTCTGACGATCGCTGGAAGACCCAATGCTGGAAAACCAGTGTGGGAAACAAAAACATCATCAAGGGTAGGGAAACAATGGCGAGCAAGATCACGCGCCGCACGTTCTGCCGCTCGGCAGCCGTTACGGCGTCCAGCATGATGATTCCAGGTACCAGTGTCTGGGCGCAGGCAGACCTGCCGAAAAGCCCGATTACGCTGGTCGTGCCTTTCGCAGCTGGCGGGGCCACCGACATCGTCAGTCGGCATGTCGCCAAGAAGGTCTCCGATCAGATAGGGCAAACGATCCTCATTGAAAATGTCGGCGGCGCTGGCGGTGTGGTCGGTGCCACGCGGGTCGCGCGCGCGAAGCCCGACGGGCTGACGCTGCTGATGGGCACGATCTCTACCCACACCATCAATCCGCTGATGGCGAAGGTGCCGCCTTACGATCCCGTCAAGGATTTCACGGCGATCTCGATGCTGGTCACGGTGCCCAATGTGCTGATGGTGTCCAAGCAGGTGCAAGCGACCACCGTGAAGGAACTCATCGCGCTGCTCAAGGCCGACCCGAGCAAATATAGTTACGGGTCGTCCGGCGTGGGAACGCCACCAAATCTGTCCGGCGAGTTGTTCAAGGTGCAGGCCGGCGTGAAGATGGAGCACGTGCCCTATCGCGGCGGCGCGCCGGCGATGAACGACCTGATGGGCGGACAGATCCCGGTTCTGTTCGACGTGCTCAGCGGCGCGGCGCCGTTCATCAAGGCGGGCTCGATCCGCACGCTGGCCGTTACGACCAAGAAGCGGTCGCCGTCCTTCCCTGATATCCCGACCGTTGCCGAGTCCGGCCTGCCTGATTACGAGACCTACACCTGGAACGCGGTGTTCGGCCCGCCGGGCATGGCGCCGGCGCTTGCAGAGCGGTTGAGCGCGGAGTTCCGCAAGGCCGTCGCCGATCCGGACGTGGCGAAGCAGCTGCGCGAGCTGAGCGGAGATCCGGTGGGCTCGACCGGCGCCGAGCTCGAGGCGCAGGTCAAGGCCGAGGGCGTGAAGTGGGGGCCGATCATCCAGGCCGCCGGTCTGAAGGCTGAGTAGCTCTGCGGAAGGATAGCGTGTTGACGTCTCTGAAAGCCGATCCTGCTGCATTTCTTGCTGCCGTGGCCGCAGTTATTGGCGGCAAATATGTGCGTACTGGTGCGGATGCCGATTCCTATCAGCAAGACTGGCGCGCCCGTTATCGCGGGGCTGCTGTCGCTGTAGCCCTGCCGGGAAGTACGGAGGAAGTTGCGGCGCTGATGGGCGTCTGCCGCAGCTTCGGTGTGGCGGTCGTGCCGCAAGCCGGCAATACCGGGCTCACCGGCGGAGCGATCGCACCGGATGAATTGGACTGCCTGATCGTCAATGTCTCGCGGCTCAACCGCGTGCGTAATATCGATCCGCTCAACAATGCGGTGACGCTGGAAGCCGGCTGCATTCTGACGGATGTGCGTGCACTGGCAGACCAGCATGACCGCCAGTTTCCCGTATTGCTCGGCAGCGTCGGCAGTTGCGAGATCGGCGGACTGATCTCCACCAATGCCGGCGGCACCGGTGTGCTGCGTTACGGCAATATGCGCGAACAGGTGCTCGGGCTGGAAGTGGTGCTGGCGGATGGTCGGATCTGGAATGGCCTCAGGGCGCTGCGCAAGGACAATACCGGCTACGACCTGAAACAGCTGTTCGTCGGCGCGGAGGGGACGCTCGGCATCGTCACCGCCGCCGTGCTGAAACTGTATCCGAAGCTCATGGTGTCAGCGACGGCAATGGTGTCGATGGACGAGGTCGGCCAGGCGATTGCGCTATTGCAGTATCTGCAGCGCACGACCGGCGGCCGTGTCGAGGCGTTCGAGCTGATGTCGCAGAGCCAATTGCAGATCGTGCTGCGCCATGGCTCCGGGAGCGGCAGTCCGATGACGGATGAAGCACCGTGGTATGTGCTGCTCGAACTGGCCGACAGCGCCGCGGACTGGAATGCCGTGGAAAGCCTCGAGACCGCACTGGCAGCAGCGATGGAGGACGGGCTCATCGGTGATGCGGTGATCGCAACCGATCAGGCCAAGGCCGAGCGGATCTGGAACCTGCGTCACACGATTTCTGAATCCAACAAGCGCGAGGGTTTTACGGTGTCGAACGATACGTCGGTGCCGATCTCGGCGCTGCCGGAATTCATCGACCGCGTCACGCGTCGGCTGCAGCGCGAACTGCCCAATGCGCAGGTCGCGCATTGCGGGCATGTCGGCGATGGCAATGTGCATGTGATCGTCGTGTTTCCCTACGACATCGGCGATGCGCCGGTGCGCGAGGCTGCGGCGCACGAGGCCAACACCATTGTGCATCAGGAAAGCGTCGCTTGTGGCGGCAGTATCAGCGCCGAGCACGGCATCGGCCGCATGCATATCGACCGGCTTCCGCTCTACACGTCGGAAGTCGAGCTCGATCTGATGCGGCGCGTGAAACTCGCACTCGATCCCGACCGGATGATGAATCCGGTCAAGGTGTTGCGACTGCCGGGAGAGTAGGACGGCAGGAGGCTCCTGCCTGTCTTCTTAGTGTCGCGCGATGATCTCGCGTTCACCCTTGTAGCTGCCGGCTTCGCCGAGCAAAGCGCCCGGACGACGACGCACCAGGAATTTCGGGCGACGTTCGCGAATCGCATTGCGGCGACGGCGGCGCTGAGACGGTTCGTAAGTCTTCTCTTCCGGCAATTGCGGAAGCGCGAAGATCTCGCTCCACATCTGCCAGGCCATGTCGATTTCTTCGCGATCCGAACTGACCAGCAATGGAATCGACAGTGAAGGATCGCGATGCGCGAGCATCAGCATCTTGCCGTCGTCGAGACCGCGCAAGGTGACGCCGAGAAAATCGCTGACGCGCACATTGATCGCCATACGCATGCCGCTGACGGCACGATGCAGGACGACGCGGGTGCGATGCAGTTCGATATGGCGGATCGCTCCGTCGGCGCGGGTATCATGCGCCTCGAAACGAACCGGAAGTGAATGGGGATCGAGCCGCAATGCGCTGCCCGATCCCGGGGCATGGGCCCCACCTGTCGCTGTTTGATGCCTCACGGCTTTTTATCTCCCCGCCGGAATTATGTTCCCGGTCGATGGGGAGACCTTGCCAGAGCCGGTTCGGAATCGGCTTAAAAAGGCTGGTTAATCGAATCCGACTGCCCTTCATGATTGACAGAAGCTTGGCAGGCATGATTGACGAACCGTTGCGAGAGCCCTGAAATTCTTTCCTTTTCGGCGCGGCAAATGCTTGAAGTCCCTGCGAAATAAGCACATCTCTAACAGCGGCCATCGCCGCTTCGGACCTGTTGAAATCGTCTCTCAATGTTGGGATTTTGTTCGTGAACTCTTCACCAAACGCGTCGTCGTCTGTCTCCACGAAATCCGACAATTCCGATCTGCTCGATCAGTCCGTACTCTCCACGCTGGCGCAGCGTCTCGTCGAGGCTGCCAGGAAGGCCGGTGCGGATGCCGCGGATGCGGTCGCGGTGCGCGGCGTGTCGCATGGCGTCGAAGTGCGTGATGGGAAGGTCGAAGCCTCCGAGCGTTCGGAAGGCGACGATATGGGATTGCGCGTGTTCGTCGGTCGCCGTCAGGCGGTGATCTCCACCAATGACATGTCCGGCGATAATGTCGCGCAACTGGCCGAACGTGCTGTCGCGATGGCGCGCGTCGCACCTGATGATCAATATGTCGGCCTTGCGGACCCAGTGCTGCTTGCGCGCGACTTTGCCAATCTCGATCTGCTCGATCCCGTCGTGCCATCGGTCACAGAGCTCGAACGCCGCGCAGTGGAAGCCGAAGCGGCGGCGCTCGCGGTGAAGGGCGTGACCAAGTCCGGCGGCGCATCGGCCTCGACCGGCATCGGCGGCATGGTGCTCGTCACCTCGACCGGTTTCCACGGCTCCTATCTGCGATCGAGCCAGGGCGTGTCCATGACCGCGATCGTCGGCGACGGCACCAAGATGGAGCGCGACTACGCCTTCACCTCCGCGCTGCATGCATCCGATCTGGACTCGCCGGCCAGCGTCGGCAAGCTCGCGGGCGAGCGCACGGTGGCGCGGGCCAATCCGCGCAAGGTGCCGACCTGCAAGGTGCCGGTGGTGTACGACCCGCGCGTCTCGAACTCGCTGGTCGGTCATGTCATCGGTGCCGCCAATGGCGCGTCCGTCGCGCGCAAGACCACGTTCCTCAAGGACAGCCTCGGCAAGCAGCTGTTCAGCAGCAATATCCGCATCATCGACGATCCCCTGCGCGTGCGCGGCCTGCGTTCGCAGTCCTTCGATGCCGAAGGCGTTGCGACGAAGCAGCAGGCCATCATTGATGGCGGCGTGCTCACGACCTGGCTGCTGGATTGCGCGACAGCGCGCGAACTCGGCATGACCACGACCGGCCACGCGCATCGCGGCGTGTCGTCGTCGCCATCGCCCGGCGCCTATAACCTGCATATGGAAGCGGGCGACGTGAGCCCCGAAGACCTGATCGCTGATATCAAGGAAGGCTTTTACGTCACCGATCTGATCGGCTCGGGCGTCAATGGCGTGACCGGCGACTACAGCCGCGGCGCCGGCGGATTCTGGATCGAGAACGGCAAGCTGACCTACGCCGTCAGCGAGATCACCATCGCGGGTCATCTGTTCGAGATATTCAAGTCGATGACCCCCGCGAACGACCTCACTTTCAAATACGGCGTCAACGCGCCGACCGTGCGCGTCGAGGGACTGACGATTGCCGGACGCTGATCTCGACACCGACAAACGGCTCGCGCACGATGTTGCCCTGATGGCGGACACGGTGCGGGCGGCCGGCGAGCTCGGCCTCGCAATGTTCGGTACAGAACTCAGGAAATGGACCAAGGGCGAATCCTCCCCCGTCTCCGAAGCGGATATCGCCGTCAACGATCTGATCGAGAAGCGGCTTCGTGCGGCGACGCCTGACTATGGCTGGCTCTCGGAGGAGAGCGCCGATGACGAATCCCGCCTCGGCAAGCGCCTGACCTGGATCATCGACCCGATTGACGGCACCCGCAGCTATCTCGCCGGTCGCGAGGACTGGTGTGTCTGTGTCGCGCTGGTCGAGGACGCACGGCCGGTGATGGCCGCGGTATTTGCGCCATCCACAGATGAATTTTTTCTGGCGATCCGTGGGCAGGGCACCACCTGCAACGGCGTTCCGGTTCGGGCCACGACCGGTTCCGCAATGGACTTTTCACGCGTGGCGGGCCCGAAACCTCTGGTCGAGCGGATGGTCCATCCCCGGCAGGACATCACACTTTATCCGCGAATCGGCTCGCTGGCGCTGCGGCTGTGCTGGATCGCCAATGGCCGGCTGGATGCGGCCTTTGCCGGGGGGCAGAGCCGGGACTGGGATCTGGCCGCCGCAGATTTGATCGTGCACGAAGCGAATGGTAGGATGACCGAGCTTTCGGGCGATCCCATCCTCTATAATCGCCGGGAAGTCACGCACGGGTTGCTGGTGGCAGCGGGGGCCGATCGCCATGCTTACATCGTCGAGCAATTCCAGAACCGCCGGGTTTAACCGGCTGCACCACTATCTTTGACTTATCGGATCGCAGCCGGTCGCTGCAGGAACAGGATTCATGTCGGACACACCACAGCAACTGCTTCATCTGGTCATCGGGGGCGAGCTGACCAACCTGAAAGAGACGACGTTCAAGGATCTCAGCCAGGTTGAAGTCGTCGGCGTCTATCCGAATTACGCGACGGCATTTGTCGCCTGGAAGGCCAAGGCGCAGCAGACCGTCGACAACGCCCATATGCGCTACTTCATCGTCCATCTCCATCGGCTGCTCGATCCGGGTCAAGACGCGAAGCCGACCGCTTGAAACGACTGCTCCGAAACACGCTGCGCAGCAGCTGGGTTCAGCGCGCCGCGGGGTTTCTCGCGGCCGAATTTTTGCGTCTGGTCTGGAAGACCAACACCTTCACCTTCGATCCCGTCGATGTCTATGACATCGTCGAGCCGCAGATGCCGGTCATCTTGGCGTTCTGGCATGGCCAGCACTTCATGACGCCGTTCATCCGGCAGAAGGACTATCGCGGCGCGGTGCTGATCTCGAAGCATCGCGACGGCGAGTTCAATGCGCTGGCTGCCGAGCGCCTTGGCATCGCCACCGTTCGCGGCTCCGGCGATCATGGCGGCGCGTTTCACCGCAAGGGCGGCGTCGGTGCGTTCAAGGAGATGGTGCGGGTGTTGGAGCGCGGTATCAATATGGCGCTGACCGCCGACGTGCCGAAGCGCTCGCGTGTCGCCGGCATGGGCATCATCATGCTGGCGCGCGAAAGCGGCCGGCCGATCATGCCGTTTGCCATGGCCACCAGCCGCTACGTGCAGCTCAACAACTGGGACCGCACCACGATCAATCTGCCTTTCGGTCGCGGCGTACTGGTCGGCGGCGAGCCGCTGAGCGTTCCTGCCGATGCCGACGCTGCCACGATGGAGGCGCTGCGCCTGCAGCTCGAAGCCACGCTGAACGAGGCCACGCAGCGTGCCTATGACGCGGTAGGTCGGCCGGAAGGCGCGCGTCGTGCCTAACGCGCTGCCGATCACGCTGCGCGTCTATCGCAGATTGTCGGCGGCGCTGACGCCGCTTGCGCCGGTCCTGATCAGGCAACGGTTGAAGAACAACAAGGAAGATCCCGCGCGCCTCGACGAGCGCCGTGGCATCTCGCAGATCGAGCGCCCCGCCGGGCCGCTGGTCTGGATTCACGGCGCCAGCGTCGGCGAAGTGCTGGCGGCGGCAGCGCTGATCGAGCGGCTGCGCGCGCTGGGCATGCGCATCCTGCTGACGTCGGGCACGGTCACCTCGGCCGAAATCATCGCCAAGCGATTCCCGACCGATATCATCCATCAATACATCCCCTATGATTCACCGCGCTTCGTGGCGCGCTTCCTCGATCACTGGAAGCCGAGTCTGGCACTGTTTATCGAGAGCGATCTCTGGCCGAACCTGATCATCTCCGCCGCCAAACGCCGTCTGCCGATGGTGCTGATCAATGCACGCATGTCGCAGCGCTCGTTTCCACGCTGGCAGAAATTTTCGGCGACCATCGGCGCCTTGCTCGGCCGTTTCGAGATCTGCCTGGCGCAGTCCGAAACTGACGCCGAGCGCTTCAGCGCATTGGGGTCGCGCAGCGTCGTCGTGACGGGCAATCTGAAGCTCGACGTGCAGGCGCCGCCCGGTGACGCCGTGAAGCTGGACAAGCTCATGGCGGTGACGCGCGGTCGCCCCATCATCGTCGCATCCTCGACGCATCCCGGTGAAGAGGAGATCATCCTCGAGACCCACAAGACGCTGACCAGCTTCTTCCCGAAATTGCTGACGGTCATCGTGCCGCGCCACGCCCATCGCGGGGCGGATATCGCGCAGATGATCACGGTGGCAGGTGCGCAGGTTGCCTTGCGCTCGCGCGAGGAGTTGCCGCATGCAGGCACTGATATCTATGTCGCCGACACCATGGGCGAGCTCGGCCTGTTCTATCGTCTGTCACCGGTAGTGTTCATCGGCGGCTCGCTGGTGCCGCATGGTGGGCAGAATCCGATTGAAGCCGTGAAGCTCGGTGCGTCCGTGGTGCATGGTCCGCACGTCTTCAATTTCACCGACGTCTATGAGGCGCTGGATGGCGCCGGCGGTGCAAAGCTTGCCGACTCCTCCGAGCAATTGGTGAAACAGCTCGGCCAGATGCTCGGCAACGAGGCAGCGCGCGATGCTGCGATCGAGTCTGGGCGTCGCGTGGTTGAACGGCTTGGCGGTGCGCTCGATCGCACCCTGCATGCGCTGGAGCCTTATCTGATGCAGCTCCGGCTCGAAGCGGGAGCGCAGGATGCGTGAGCCGGCGTTCTGGCGGCCGCCATCGACATGGTTGTCGCGTCTGCTGATGCCGCTTGGCGCCATCTATGGCGAAGTCGCAGGTAGCCGCATGGCGCGCAAGGGTGTTGACGTCGGCATTCCCGTTCTCTGCGTCGGCAATTATCACGTCGGCGGTGCCGGCAAGACACCGACGACCTTGGCGCTGGTGCAGGTGCTGCGCGATCTCGGCGAGACGCCGGTGGTGCTCAGCCGCGGCTATGGCGGCAGACTGCGCGGCCCGGTGAAAGTCGATCCGTCGAGGCATGTGGCGGCAGATGTCGGCGACGAACCGTTGATGATGGCACGACAGGTACCGGTGGTGATCTCAGGGGATCGCGTCGCAGGCGCCGCGCTGGCGCGCTCGACCGGCGCCAGCGTGATCGTGATGGATGACGGCTTCCAGAATCCGGCCATCGCGAAGGATGCGTCGTTCATTGTGATCGACAGCAATCGCGGTCTCGGCAACGGCCGTGTGCTGCCCGCGGGACCTTTGCGCGCGCCGCTCGATCTGCAGATCGCACGCACGGATGCGCTCGTCGTGATTGGCGACGGTGTTGCAGCGACGGGCGTGGCGGCGCTGGTCGCGGGCCGGGGCGGTCCGGTGTTGACGGCGCGCGTTGTGCCGGATGAGGCGTCAGTGGCAGCCTTGCGCGGCAAGCGCGTGCTGGCCTTTGCGGGAATCGGCGATCCTCAACGCTTCTTCCGGACGTTGCGTCATGCAGGTGTGGACGTGGCTGTGGAGAAGGCCTTCGCCGATCACCACCCGTATGCGCCCGCTGAGATCGACGCGCTGACTCTGCAAGCGAAGCGTGATGGGCTAGTGCTGGTGACGACAGAGAAGGACATCGTCAAGCTCAGCAGCATGCCGGCCGCGGCGGAGATCGTACCATTTGCCGTCACGCTGGCCTTCGAGGATAAGGCGGCGCTGCAGGCTTTCGTGATCGAGAAGCTCAATCAGGCAAGAGTGAAGACGCTCAGAACGTAAGGTGGGCAAAGCGAAGCGTACTCACCCTACGGAATGACTGATACGAGCTTTACTTCTGACCCTTCACAGCGTCCGGATAATGCCGCGCCAGCACGGCATTCGGTACGGCATAGGCTTCCTGCCGATCGACGCTCCAGTATTTTAACTCGTCCAGCGGAATGCGCTCGCCTGTGATGGCGCAAGTCACATAGGTGCCGGGCGACACCACGCGGAAATCGCCGTCGAGATATTGCAACTGGGCTTCGCCGTGGCCCGAGGGGCCAAATTTGTTCAGCACGGCTGGTCTCCTGGATCGTCACTAAGTCGTCTTGCCGGATCGGTCACCGGCCCTGAATGTCGTCATCTCGTAGCATAAATAGGGCCGCGGCGTCGCCCAATAAAGGCGGCCCGCGCAACCTCTAGAACAGGCTGCCCTGATCGATTTTCGTCGCCTTTTTCGGCGCGGCCGGCGACGCAGGCTTTGCTTCACGCGCAGGTGCCGTGCGGTCGCCATCGGCGGTCACATCCACACGGCCATCGGCGAATTCGATGCTCAGGCGCGCGCCCGCTCCGACATTGGCGGCGGCATGCAGTGCCGCGCCTTGCTCGTCGCGCACCAGCGCAAAGCCGCGGGCCAGCACGCTGCGATAGGAGAGGGCACCGAGCAACTGGCTCGACGCCTGTACGCGCGCCTGCTGGCGCTGCACCAGTGTCGTCAATGCACGACGCGCGCGCTCAGTGAGGCGCAGAGCGCGCTCCCGATCGCGGGTGATGGCATTGCGCTGCGCCTGCGCATTGGCGAGCTTGGAGGCCTTCAATCGTGCTTCAAGGCCAGTGAAGCGATCGCGGCGCTGCCGAAGCAGGGCACGCGCGGAGAGGCTCAAGCGTTCACCCGATACCGTCAGTCGCTGCGTGGCGTGGGCGATCTGTGCGCGCAGCACGCGCAGCGTCAGCCCGGCGCTGGCCTGCGCGAAGCGGCGATGATGCGCGTGTGTATTTGCTTTCAGAGCGCGCGGCAGCGATGCGGTTGCGCCATCGAGACGCTGGCGCGGAATCGCGAGCAATTCGCTGAGATCCGGCAGGGCACGCGCCGCGGCGCGTAGTTCGTTGCGGCGGGATTCCTGCCCGCGCTGCCAGCACAGCATCATGCGGCGCTCGAAGCCGGATATCTCCACCATCAGTTCGGCGCGCACGGGCACAGCCATTTCGGCAGCGGCTGTCGGCGTCGGCGCGCGCTTGTCGGCGGCGAAATCGATCAGCGTGATATCGGTCTCGTGGCCCACGGCAGAGATCAGCGGGATCATGCTCTCGGCGGCGGCACGCACCACGATTTCTTCGTTGAACGACCACAGGTCTTCCAGCGAGCCGCCGCCGCGCGCGACGATCAACAGATCCGGCCGTGGAATGGCGCCGCCTTCGGGCAGCGCATTGAAGCCATGGATCGCGGCCGCGACCTGCTCGGCCGAACCTTCGCCCTGAACCTTGACGGGCCAGACCAGCACGCGGCGCGGGAAGCGGTCTTCCAGCCGGTGCAGGATGTCGCGGATGACAGCGCCGGTCGGCGACGTCACCACGCCGATCACCTCCGGCAGCCATGGCAGCAGCTGCTTGCGCGCTTCGTCGAACAGGCCCTCGGCGCCAAGCTTGCGCTTGCGTTCTTCCATCAGCGCCATCAGCGCGCCGACGCCGGCGGGCTCGATGGCCTCGATGACGATCTGGTATTTCGACGAGCCTGGATAGGTGGTCAGCTTGCCGGTGGCGATGACCTCAAGGCCTTCCTGCGGCTTGAACCGCATCCGGCCATGGACGCCCTTCCAGATCACCGCCTCGATCTTGGCGCTCTCGTCCTTGAGCGAGAAATAGCAGTGGCCGGAGGAATGCGGCCCGCGAAAGCCTGAGATTTCGCCGCGCACCCGCACGTTCCCGTAAGTGTCTTCCACCGTCCGTTTCAGGGCTGAGGACAGCTCGGAGACGGTGAATTCGGGGGAATTGGTGAGCGGGGCGGCGGCTTTGGACATCGAATCTCGGCTTTCAGGATCGTCGCAAAGTAGGGATGTCGGTTGCAAAACGCCAATCAGATATTGATTTACAGATAACTCTGTTATACAGAGTTATCTGTATTCAGAGAATGGCGGGTATTATGGCGTCGATATTGATCTTCGCGGTTCGTGGCATCATTTGGCTCCTTGCTGCAGCGGGCCTGGTCGCCCTGGTGCTGGCCGGCATGATTGCGGTGCCGGTCTCCAGGCCCAAGGCACTGGCCTCCATTGCGGACACGGCGCGCAGTGCGTATCGCGGGGACGTGCCGCCACTGCAGTATTTCCAGGCGAGAGACGGCTCGAATCTGGCCTACCGGCGCTACACGCCATCCGGACCGTCCGTGAACCGTGCCGCACTCCTCATTCATGGCTCGTCGGGATCCAGCATAGCGGTGCACGCCCTAGCGAAAGCGCTTGCCGCGCGGGGCGTCGAAAGCATCGCTCCCGACATGCGCGGCCATGGCGCGTCGGGGACCCGCGGCGATATCGCTTATCTCGGGCAGCTCGACGATGATCTCGCAGATCTCGTCGGCCACTTGCGCGGGCAGGGGCTGGCGTCGCCACTGACGCTCGCAGGGCATTCGTCGGGCGGCGGGTTTGCGCTGCGCGTGGCGGGGTCCGTCAATCAGGGGCTTTTCGCACGCACCGTTCTGCTGTCACCCTATCTCGGCCTGAAGTCGCCATCCACACGCGAGAACGCAGGTGGATGGGCCAGTCCGAATGTGCCGCGCATCATCGCGCTCAGCCTACTGCAATCGTTCGGCGTGACATGCTGTTCGCAGCTCCCGGTGGTTGCCTTTGCCGTGCAACCAGGGTCGACACGCATTCTGACGTCCGAATATTCATTTCGGCTGCTGCAGAATTTCGGCACGCATCGCGACTACCGCCTGGATCTCGATCCGGCGAATGGGCCCATATCGGTCATCGCCGGGCGCAATGACGAGCTGATGTTCGCCGACAAATATCGCGAGGCGATGCAGTCGAAAGCCAATATCGACGTGCGCGTCCTCGACGACGTAAATCACATGGACGTCGTCAGCACGGCAAGTTTCGTCGCCGTCGTTGCCGACGATCTCGCAACGAGGTGACACCGTGATCAACAGCCAGGAAGCCAGTGCTGTGTTGATGGAGATCGAGAGCCTCAGTCGGCTGGTCCGGCAGTCGGTGTTCTATCGGCACGCCAGCACGATGCTCATTCTATGGGGCGTTGCGACTTTTATCGGTTATCTGCTCTCGTTCTTCGCGCCTGCTGCGGCCCCCGTCATCTGGGCGGTCGTCATTGTCGCGGGTGTCATCTGCGCGATCATCATCGGGGCCCTCAACAAGAAGCGCGAAGGCGTCAGCACCTTCGATGCCCGCGCAACGGCAGCGTTTATCGCGTTCGTGGCTTTTGGCTGTCTGTGGAGCATCGTTTTCGGGAACATGGCGCCGCGGCAGATAGGCGCGTTCTGGACGACTTACTTCATGTTGCCTTACGTGATGACAGGGTTCTGGTTCGGCCGCGTCTTTGTCGTGATCGGCATGAGCGTGATCGCGCTGACGCTGCTCGGTTACTTCCTGGCCGGACCGTGGTTCACGCTCTGGATGGCTGTCGTCAATGGCGGCGGCCTGTTGCTCGGTGGCCTCTGGATGCGGCGCAGCTGACATGGCCGAACTCGACGACATCATCCATCAGCCTCTGCGGCTCAAGATCATGGCAGCGCTGAACGCTCTGCATCCGGCACAGGGGCTGGATTTCCCGCGATTGAAGAAACTGACCGGCGCCACCGATGGCAATCTCGGCGCTCATATCGAGACACTGGCGAAAGCCGGTTATGTCAGCGTCGAAAAGGCCTTTGTCGGCAAGAAGCCGCAGACGACGGTGACGGCCACCGCGACCGGGCGTGGCGCCTTCGCGCGGCACGTCGCCACCTTGCGTGAGATCATCGCAACTGCGGAAGGCAAGTAGAGCAAAGCCTGGGAGATTGTCATGGACATCGCGTGGCGCATTCTGACCAACACGCCGATCTGGGTGTTCGCGTTGCTCGCACTGCTGATCTGGCTCGGAAGCCTGTCGCTCGGGGCGCGAAAGACGCCGCTGCGCCGTTTGCTGATCGTTCCTGATGGGGTTGTCGCGGCTGATCTTTGCCGGCGGCCAATTGCATCTGATCGGGGCATGGCTGGCAGCGGCAATCGTGATGGCGGCCGTCGCTCTGTGGATCGGTCCCGGCGAGACGACGGTCGATCGGCAGGACGGCACCATTCTGCGCCCCGGGAGTTGGCTGCCCCTGATCCGCAACCTGTCGGTCTTCCTCCTGCAATATGCCGTGGCGGTCGCAACCGCGATGAAGCTGGGTTCGGGTGCTGCCGTCCCGCTGATCGGCCAATTGGTGTCCGGGGCGTGCGCCGGCTATTTCCTTGGCTGGACGGTGGGCTTGATCCGCCGCTATCGCGCGGAAACACATGTCGCCGTCGCTTGACGGGTTGGCCGCCTGGCCGGTTGATTACTCAGACCACTGATTGCTGTGCCGACGCGCCGTGCTAAACGATGGGCGTGTTTGATTGCAATTGGTCTGGCTGGTTATGAACATTCTCCTCATCGGTTCCGGTGGTCGCGAACACGCGCTGGCGTGGAAACTCGCCGCGTCGCCGCTGCTGACCAAGCTCTGGTGCGCGCCAGGTAATGCCGGCATCGCCAAAGAGGCGGAATGTATCGCGCTGGATGTCGCCGACCATGCCGCCGTGATTGCGTTCTGCCGGACCAACAAGGTCGATTTCGTTGTGGTTGGCCCCGAAGCGCCGCTGGCAGCGGGGATCGTCGACGATCTGGCTGCTGCCGGTATCAAGTCGTTCGGGCCGAGCAAGGCCGCCGCCCGGCTCGAAGGCTCCAAGGGCTTCACCAAGGATCTCTGCAAGGCCAACAACATTCCGACCGCGGCCTATGAGCGCTTCAGCGATGCGGACGCCGCCAAGGCCTATATCCGCGCGCAGGGTGCGCCGATCGTGATCAAGGCCGATGGTCTTGCCGCCGGCAAGGGCGTGGTCGTTGCGATGACGCTGAAGGAAGCGGAAGACGCTATCGACATGATGCTGGGCGGCGGCTTCGGCGCAGCCGGTGCGGAAGCCGTGGTCGAGGAATTCATGACCGGCGAGGAAGCCTCGTTCTTCGTGCTGTGCGACGGCGAGCATGCACTGCCGCTGGTCGCCGCGCAGGATCACAAGCGCGCCTTCGACGGCGACAAGGGGCCGAACACCGGCGGTATGGGCGCCTATTCGCCGGCACCGGTGTTCACCGATGCGATCCGCGATCGCACGATGAACGAGATCATTTATCCAACGCTGCGCGCCATGAAGGCGATGGGCAATCCCTACAAGGGCGTGTTGTTCGCCGGCCTGATGATCACGGACGAAGGCCCGAAGCTGATCGAATACAATGCGCGCTTCGGCGATCCCGAGACTCAGGTGCTGATGGTTCGGCTGATGTCGGATCTGCTGCCGGCCCTGATCGCCTCCTGCGACGGGCAACTCAAGAATTTCGACCTGCGCTGGTTTCCCGATCCCGCGCTCACCGTGGTGATGGCCGCGAAGGGGTATCCCGGCGACTACGAGAAGGGCACCCGGATTGCCGGGCTCGACCGCGCCGAGAAGATCGACGGCGTCGAGGTGTTTCACGCTGGCACCAAGGCGTCCGGCGACTGGATTCTCGCCAATGGTGGCCGCGTCCTCAACGTGACGGCATCCGCCAAGACCGTTGCTGAGGCCCAGCGCCGTGCCTATGAAGCCATCGGCCTGATCAACTGGCCCGAAGGTTTCTGCCGCCGCGATATCGGCTGGCAGGCGGTGGCGCGGGAGCGCAAGGGCAAATAACGGTATTCAGGGGTTCCTCTTGGGGAACCGAAGGTTGTATGGCGCGTTGATGGGGCTGTGAGGTACCCATGGCGCACTATTATTTCGACCTCAAGAACGGCACGACACAGCGCGACCACGCTGGTCGGGAGCTGCGCAGCGACGCCGAAGCGATTGCACAGGCTTATGTGATCGCCGACGAAGTTAGCACGCGATTGGCGACGCATGAGGACCATGAGCGCCATATTTGCGTCATTCACGAAGACGGGCACGAAGTAACCCGTATTCCCGTCGATATAGCCGCCAGCAAAGCCTCAGCGCCGCGCTTTAAAAAACTCTCGTAACAGCGTGGCGGACTGGGTTTCGCCCACGGACGGATAGACTTCCGGCGCGTGGTGGCAGGTCGGCGAAGCGAAGAAGCGCACGCCGGAATCGACCCCGCCGCCCTTGGGATCGGCTGCGCCGTAATACAGCCGCCGGATCCGGGCGAAGGAGATTGCGCCCGCGCACATGGTGCAGGGCTCCAGGGTCACATACAGGTCGCACTCGACCAGCCGCTCGCTGCCGAGCCTGGCGGCGGCCTCCCGGATCGCCAGGACTTCGGCATGGGCGGTCGGGTCGCGGTCCCGGAGGGTGCGGTTGCCGGCTGTGGCGATCACCTCGTTATTCCCGACGATGACGCAGCCGATGGGGACTTCACCGGCATTTCCGGCGCTTTCGGCCGCTTTCAGCGCCAGATCCATGAAAGAAGGTGCGGTCAACGGCTCGTTTCCTGCGCAAAACTCTGCTACGGAGTTGCATTCAGCAAAAGTGGATACTGGTTTTGCGTGAGAATGCGCCCCAATGAGCGCGCATTTTCGGCCCGCGAACCGTTTCCGCACCGCTCAACCCAATTCAGCTTCCGCTGCAGTGAGACCCTTCATGCCCCGCGACAACGACAAAAACAACGGCCCCTCGCGCCGCCGGCCACCCGGTGGCAAAGGCGGCGCCGGCAAGGGCCGCTCCGGCGCCGCACGTGGACCCGACAAGAAATTCGCCAAACGCGATGGCACATACACCCCGAAGCCGCCCGGTGCTGGCGGCGGTGAGAAGCGATCTTTCGGTGGCAAGCCTTCTGGCGGCAAGTCTTTTGGCGCCAAGCCCTACGCCGGCAAACGCGATGACGACCGCGCGCCGCGCCGCGATCGTGACGATGCGCGTCCGGCTCGCTTCAACCGCGACGACCGTCCCGCGCGCAGCGGCGGTGGTGATCGCCCCGATCGCGGTCCGCGCAAGGATTTCGGCGACCGCGAGAAGCGCCCGTATGCGCCGCGCGCCGGTGGTGGCGACAAACGTCCCTACAGCCCACGCGGAGAGGCACCGCGCGGCGACCGTCCGAATTTCAACAGGGATGATCGCGCCCCGCGTGGCGACCGCGGCGATGCGCGTCCGGCCGGACGTTTTTCCGACAAGAAGTTCGGCGAGCGGAAGCCCTACGCGCCGCGCGACGGTGGCGGTGAGAAACGCCCCTACACGCCGCGCGGCGAAGGCTTTCGCGGCGGCGATGGTGATCGTCCGCGTCCGCGCTTTGATCGCCCGCAAGGCGATCGCAACGATCGCCCACAGCGTGATCGCAGTGATCGTCCGCAGGGCGATCGTCCGTTCAGTCCGCGCCCGTCGCGTGATGGCGATCGCCCGCGCGGCGACCGGCCCTTCAGCGCCGAGAAGAAGTTTGGCGGCGACAAGAAATTCTCCCGTGGTGCGCCGGATCGCGGTGGCCCGCGCAAGAGCTTTGGCGATCGTCCCGATCGCG
Source organism: Tardiphaga robiniae (assembly GCF_013359755.1). Taxonomy (GTDB): domain Bacteria; phylum Pseudomonadota; class Alphaproteobacteria; order Rhizobiales; family Xanthobacteraceae; genus Tardiphaga; species Tardiphaga robiniae. The sequence goes on from NZ_JABMCJ010000074.1 coordinate 131,487, forward strand.
GTGATCGTGGCGGGCGTGATTTCGAGCGCGGCCCTGATCGCAGCGAGCAGAAGCCTTGGCAGAAGCGCGAAGGCGGGGCGGATGATCGCGGCAGCCGCAGCGCGCGTCCGCCGCGCGATGGCGCGCGCAATTTCGACCGGCCGAAATTCGACCGGCCCAAATTCGAGCGTCCGCGCGATGATCGCCCGGAGCGCAGCGACAGCGAGCGTCCGCGTTTCTCGCGTCCGCGTGAGGACCGTCCAAGCTTCGATCGTCCGCGCGAGCCGCGTGGCCGCACCGACTGGCAGGAGCATGGTCGCAGCGAGGCTCGCGACGGCGACGAGCGTCCGCGTCGCGAGAATGAGGACGACAGCAGGATTTTCGCCAAGCGTCCTGCATTCGGCGGCCGTGGTGAATATCGCGAGCGCGATCCGGAAGCGCGCCGCCCGGCGCGCGTTCCCGCGGCCAAGAAGGCCGGCGAGCGTATCGCCAAGGTCGTGTCGCGCGCGGGCCTGTGCTCGCGCCGCGATGCCGAGGAATGGGTCACGCAGGGCCGTGTTGCCGTCAATGGCCGCGTGATCAATTCGCCGGCGCTGGACGTCAGCACCAACGACGTGATCACCGTCGACGGCAAGCCGTTGCCGGCGCCGGAGCGCACGCGCCTGTTCCTGTATCACAAGCCGCGCGGCCTGATGACGACCCACGCCGATCCCGAGGGACGGCCGACGGTGTTCGATCATCTGCCAGAGGGCCTGCCGCGCCTGATCTCCATCGGCCGACTCGATTTCAACACTGAAGGCTTGCTGTTGCTGACCAATGACGGTGGCCTCGCGCGGACGCTCGAACTGCCGGAGACCGGCTGGTTGCGGCGCTATCGCGTTCGTGCCCATGGCGAAGTCACGCAGGCACAGCTCAACGAGCTTAAGAACGGCGTCGAGGTCGACGGCGTCAAATATGGCTCGATCGATGCGACGCTGGAGCGCGACAAGAGCGCCAATGTCTGGATCGTGTTCGCGATCCGTGAAGGCAAGAACCGCGAAGTACGCAACGTGCTCGCGCATCTCGGCCTTGAGGTGAACCGCCTGATTCGCATTTCCTACGGCCCGTTCCAGCTCGGCGAAATCGAGGAAGGCGAGGTCGATGAAGTGAAGACCCGCGTGCTGCGCGAGCAGCTTGGTGAGAAGATCGCGGATGCCTCGGGCGCCGATTTCGGTCGCCAGCTGCCGAGCAAGGGTGATGTGTCGCTCGACCCGGTGATCGTCAAGAAGCCGGTTCTGAAGCGTTCCACGGTGGAAGACCGCAAGGGCCGTCGCATTCTGGTGCAGCGCGCCGGCTCGGAAGAGTCGCGTGCCCGCAACGAGGACGCAGCCACCTTCGGCGGTCCCCCGAAGAAGCCGAAGCGCGGCTATCACGGCAAGCGCGATCTGAAGCCGCGGGACGCGTAAGAGAAGTCAAAGAGAAATACGATGTACATCGCGACGGCAGTTGTGCTCCCTCCCCCCTTGCGGGGGAGGGTCGGGGAGGGGGGTAACCCGGAGCTCCGGCGTTTGTGGCTCACCCCCCTCCCGGCGCCTCGCGCCACCCTCCCCCGCAAGGGGGGAGGGGACCACGCTACACCTGCGGTGGCTTTGCCACTTTTCAAACGAGGCATCTGATGCGTGTCGTCGGTGGCCGGCTGAAGGGCCGCAACATCGCGTCGCCCACGACGCAGGCGATCCGTCCCACGGCGGATCGACTGCGCGAGGCACTGTTCAACATCCTGATCCACGCTTACGAGAGTCCGATCGAGGACGCGCGCGTGCTCGATCTGTTTGCCGGCACCGGTGCGCTCGGCATCGAGGCCGTATCGCGCGGCGCCAAGTTCACGCTGTTCGTCGATAACGGTTCCGAGGCGCGCGCGCTGCTCCGCAATAATGTCGAGGCGCTCGGTCTCGGCGGCGTGACCAAAGTGTATCGCCGCGACGCCGCCGATCTCGGTCCCGCCCATCCGGTCGAGCCGTTCTCACTGGTGTTCCTCGATCCGCCCTATCGCATGAAGCTTGCCGAAAAGGCGCTGGCCTCGCTGCGCGATGGTGGCTGGCTGACGCCGGGCGCTTTGCTGGTGGTGGAAGAAGCCAAGGATGCGGCTTTCGCAGCGCCCGACGGGTTCGAAGAACTCGAGCGCCGCGCCTATGACGATACCGAGTTTACGTTTCTGCGATCTGTGTAAGAAGACGTCAAAAGGAGCCGCCGATGTCTGCAATCGAATACACCTGGGATCACGTCCATATCCGCACGCCGGACACCGAAGCGACCGCGCAGTGGTTTGCCGATATGCTCGGCGCCGAGATCCTGCGTGCCCCTGGCCGCATCGATATCAGGCTTGGCGGCGGCATGATCTTCCTCGCCCCCGTGACGCCGGAGATGGGCGTCAACCCGCCGCCGGTCACGCCCTATCAGGGCCTCGATCATTTCGGCCTGAAGGTGAAGGACATCGATGCCGTGGCCGCTTCGCTGAAGGCCAAGGGCGTCGAGTTCACCAAGGAGCCCCATACGCTGAAGCCCGGCCTGCGCATCTGCTTCATCCGCGCGCCGCAGGGCGTGTCGATCGAGCTGCTCGAGCGCGACCCGAAATATACGTGAGTCGAGCACCAGCCCGTCCACGTCATTGCGAGGAGCGAAGCGACGCGGCAATCCAGTCTTCGCTTGCGGCTCTGGATTGCTTCGCTGCGCTCGCAATGACGGCTGAGGGGTCTATCGTCGCCCGAACAGCTTCTCGATATCGCTGAGCTTCAGCTCGACATAAGTCGGCCGGCCGTGATTGCACTGGCCGGAATTCGGCGTGTCTTCCATCTCGCGCAGCAGCGCGTTCATCTCCTCGGGCCGCAGCCGCCGGCCTGAGCGTACCGAGCCGTGGCAGGCCATGGTCGCCGCCACATGCAGCAGGCGGCGTTCCAGCGGCAGCGCTTCGTCCCATTCCGCCATGTGTTCGGCGAGATCGCGCAGCAGCGATGCCGCATTGGTCTTGCCGAGCAGCGATGGCGTCTCGCGCACGGCGATGGCGCCGGGGCCGAAACTGTCGATGGCGAGGCCGTAGCTTGCGAGTTCTTCGGCGCGGTCGAACAGTTTCTCCACGATGGCCTCGTCGAGCTCGACAATCTCGGGGATCAGCAGGATCTGCCGCTGCACGCCATTGGCGGCCAGCGATGCCTTCAATCGCTCATAGACGATACGTTCATGGGCGGCGTGCTGATCGACCACGATCATGCCGTCGCGCGTCTGCGCGATGATGTAGTTCTCGTGTACCTGCGCACGCGCGGCACCGAGCGGCCGGTCGATCAGGTCGGTCTGCGGTGCCTCTTCGAAACGCACATCGGCGGATGGCGTGCCGACATCGAAGGCCGCCTGGCCGGGTTCGGCGAGCGCAGCCGAATCATCGAATGCCGGCATGGCACCGACCGGAAAAGCAGGCGAGCGCTTCCAGTCCCAGTTCGCATTCGGGCGCGGCGCGAAATTGGGTGCGAAGTTGGGGCGGAACGAGTCCAGCACGGCGCCGTCGCTATTGGCCGCGGTGCGGCGTCCCTCACGGGCGAGGCCTTCCTTCAGCGCATGCACGATCAGCCCGCGCACCAGCCCGGCATTGCGGAAACGCACTTCGGTCTTGGCCGGATGCACATTGGCATCGACCTCCGTTGGGTCGAGCGTGACGAACAGCGCGACGACCGGATGGCGGTCGCGGGGCAGATAATCGGAATAGGCCGCGCGCACCGCACCAATGATGAGCTTGTCGCGAACCGGACGGCCATTGACGAACAGATACTGTCCAAGCGCATTTGCGCGGGTCAGCGATGGCGCGGCAGCAAAACCTTCGACCACCACGCCTTCGCGCTCGCTGCGCACTTCGATAGCACTGAGACGAAACTCAGGCCCGAGAATATCGCCGAGCCGCGTCAACTGTCCGGCCGGACCGGGCAGCGCAGCCGCCCACGTCACCGGCGCGCGTTCCTCGCCGGCCATGGTGAAGGCGATATCCGGCCGCGCCATCGCAAGGCGGCGCACCACTTCGCGGATCGCTTCGGCCTCGGTACGGTCGGTCTTGAGAAATTTCAGCCGGGCAGGGGTCGCATAAAAGAGATCGGCGACCTCGACGCGGGTGCCCTGCGACAGCGCTGCGGGCGCGATCGGCGACTTCTCGCCGCCATCGACGGTGCGCGACCAGGCATGCGGCTCCGAGGCATGTCGCGTGGTGATGCTCAGCCGCGCCACCGAGCCGATGGAGGGCAGGGCTTCGCCGCGAAAACCGAGGGTGCGGATCTGCAGCAGGTCCTCGTCATCGAGCTTCGAGGTGGCGTGCCGGTCCACGGCCAGTTCCAGGTCGGCATGAGTCATACCGCCGCCGTCATCGGTGATGGCGATCTTTCGCCGTCCACCGCCATCGGTGAAAATCTCGACCCTGGAGGCGCCGGCATCGATGGCATTCTCCACCAGCTCCTTCACCACGCTGGCCGGACGCTCCACCACCTCGCCGGCGGCGATGCGGTTGACGATGGTTTCTGGCAGTTGGCGAACGGGCATGGATCTCGGGGCGTATGGATGGGTCGGGGTTATGTAGGAAACCGGGAGCGCCATTCTATGGCCCCGGGCGCCCGATGTCCCCGCCGGAGCCTGTTTTCCCCGCTTTATGCGAATCGGCCGCCTTTCTCGATGACCTCGATCTTGTAGCCATCCGGGTCGGTGGCGAAGAAAAACTGCGCCAGCGTGCGGCCCTCATGTTTGAAATCCCGCAGCGGCCCGGGGGCCAGATTCTCGCGCTCGAACCGGGCATGTTCGGCAGCGACGTCATCCACGACGACCGCGAGATGGCCGTAACCGTCACCGAGCACATAGGGCTCAGTGCGGTCGAAGTTCACCGTCAGTTCGAGCTCGAAGGGCGAGGAGGGATGGCGCAGATAGATCAGCGCAAAATCGGGAAATGCAAAGCGCTCGGCAATCTCGAGGCCAAAGGCGCGTTTGTAGAAATCCAGTGCGCGTGCTTCGTCGAGCACGCGGATCATCGAATGAACGGGTTTAGCCATCGGGAAATTCCTGGAAAAAGTGGTCTGGCTTGTTGTGTGGGGCGCCGCTCAGTCGTCGAAGCGGCAGCCGCGGCCTGCCTTGACGTCGCTGCGGCGCTTCTTGCCGTCGAGGCGGCGCATTTTCGAGCCGAGCGTTGGCTTGGTGGCCCGCCGCGGCGCCTGCCGGAAGGCGGCTTCCTGCATCAGCTCGACCAGCCGCTCGATGGCGTCGGCCTTGTTGCGCTCCTGGGTCCGGAAGCGCTGGGCGTGGATCACGATCACGCCGTCCTTGGTCATGCGCTGGCCGGCGAGGGTGCGCAGCCGGATTGCGGTATCCTCCGGCAGCGCCAGCTTGCGGCTGTCGAAGCGCAATTGCGCGGCGGTGGAGACCTTGTTGACGTTCTGCCCGCCAGGTCCGGACGCACGGACGAAGACGATATCGATATCGTCCTCATCGATGACAATGGAGCGGGTGATCCGGAGCAGCATTCTGTCTCCGTAGCACAGGATACCGCGTTTTGCTTGGTGCCCCCGTGCGCTTGATCGCAGATCGCAAAGATATGCCCGGGACATAGCGGCAATGCTGGAACTGGCGCCCTGCCGAGGCTTATCGTTGCACCATCAGTCAATCCGGACGTCTCATGACCAAGACCCCCCCGCAATATTCTCACCATCGATATCGGCGGTACCCATGTGAAGGTGATGACCAGCCGTGAAGGGATCAAACGCGAATTCGAATCCGGTCCGGACCTGTCCGCGAAGGAAATGGTGCGCAAGGTCAAGGCGCTGACCAAAGACTGGCGCTATGACGTCGTCTCAGCCGGCTATCCCGGCCCGGTGGCCGGCAATCGTCCGCTCAAGGAGCCACACAATCTCGGCACGGGCTGGAAGGGTTTCGATTTCGAACGGGCATTCCGCAAGCCCACGAAGCTTGTGAACGACGCCATGATGCAAGCGGTCGGCAGCTATGATGGCCGCCGGATGCTGTTTCTCGGCCTCGGCACAGGACTGGGTGCGGCCATGATCATCGATGGTCTGTCCGAGCCGATGGAGCTCGGTCATCTGCCCTATCGTCACAAGACATTCGAGGATTATGTCGGCGCAGCCGGCCTGAAGCGGCTGGGCAAGAAGAAGTGGCGGCAGCGCGTGGCTGATGTCGTTGCTGATCTGACGGCTGCGCTGGAGCCCGACTATACGGTGCTCGGCGGTGGCAATGTGGAGATGCTCGACAAACTCCCGCACAAGACCCGGCGCGGCGACAACGCGAATGCGTTCAAAGGCGGCTTCCGGCTCTGGGATCCACCGAAGCCAGTGAAGCGCCGCTAGGCGCGTCGCGATCCGCTGCGCTCGACCAGCTTCACCATGACCTGCAGCGCGTGGTTCGTGGGCGTCGGGATGCCGTGCTCAGCGCCCTTGCGGACAATGAAGCCGTTGAGGAAGTCGATTTCCGACGGTTTGCCACGCGCGAGATCCTGCGATGTCGACGATTGCTGAAACGGCATGCTGGCCGCGAGGCCGAGCGTCTTCTCCAGAAGGTCGGCCGGCAGCGACACGCCGCAGGCGCGCGCCACCGCCATGCATTCCACGACGGCATCGGTCACGATGTCAGGCACGCCCTCGACCTTGAACATCTCGCCATAGGCAATCCCGGCCACCGCCGACAGCGCGTTATAGGCGCAGTTGTTGATAAGCTTGGACCACTGCACCGCGTCGATGTCGCCGGCGACGGCGGTCGGCACGCCGGCATCGGACAGCAGCTTCGCAAGCGCGTCGCTCTCGGGCGATGCGCCGATGATCAACTCGCCGCGTCCGTTGTGCTTGATGTGGCCTGGACCCGGCATCTCGGAGGCCACATAGACGGCTGCAGCGATCACCGGCTGGCTGAGGATGGCGCGCAGGCGCTCGGGATTGTCGACGCCGTTCTGCAAGCTCAGCACGATGGAATTGGCTTTGAGCACCGGCTTCAGCGCGGCCGCCGAACTGTCCGTATCGCCGGACTTCACGGCGAACAGAACGAGATCCGGCGGCGCGAGATCGGTGATCTGCGTCACCGCCTTCGCCGGAATGAAACCGTTGAACTCCGCACTCTCGAACCGAAGGCCGTGCGCATTGATGGCATCGACATGGATCTGGCGTCCGACCAATGTCACGTCATGGCCGGCGCGCAGCAGCTTGGCGCCGTAGTAGCAGCCAACCGCTCCGGCACCGATCACCGCGATCTGCACGGCGGCGCCTCAGTTGGCCTTCGGTGCCGGGGCTACCGGCGCTGCGGCCGCCTGCGGCGCGCGGCCGACGACGACGGTCAGCAGGCCATCTGCCCACAGCTTCTTCGCTGCCGCCTTGGCCTGGTCCAGCGTCACGGCATCGACCACGACATTGCGCTTCTCGATGTAATCAATCGGCAGTCTGTCGAGCTGGTATTGCAGCAGTGCGCCGGCCAGTTTCGACGAGGTGTCGAGCGCCAGCATCTGCGAACCCTTGAGATAGGATTTGGCCTCATCCAGCTCGCGCTGGGTCGGACCCTGCTCGGCCATGCGTTTCACTTCGCTGGTCACGGTATCGACCGTCTCGGTGGCGCGGTCGGCGCGAGTCGCGGTGCTGCCGATATAGATGCCGGAATGCTGCATCCACAGCAGCGAACCACTGACGGAATAGACCAGGCCCCGCTTCTCGCGCACTTCGTGATACAGCCGCGACGACAGCGTGCCGCCGCCGAGGATGTGATTGACGATATAGGCGGCCATGAAATTCGGATCGTCGCGTTTGACGCCCGGGCTGCCGAAGGTGATGACCGTCTGCGGCACGTCCAGCGTCACGGATTCCTTCTGCGGCGGCTTGGCTGCCGTGACTTCCGGGATCGGCGTCAGTGTCGCCTTGGCGGGCAGGCCACCGAAGGTCTTGTCCAGCAATGTCGCGAGCGTATCGGAATCGACGTCGCCGACCACGGCAATCTTCAGCGTGTCCTTCGCGACGATGCGTTGCTTGTAGGCCTTGATGTCATCGACATTGATGGTCGGCACGTCGGTCAGGCTGCCGTTGGACGGTCGGCTATAGGGATGGTCGCCGAATGCCACCTGCAGAAACTTGCGCGTCGCCAGCGAATTCGGGTTCGAGGTTTCGCGGCGCAGGCCGGACATGATCTGCGCGCGGATGCGCTCGACATCGGGGGCATCGAAGCGTGGCGACGTCAAAGCGAGGCGGGCGAGGTCGAACGCCTCGTCGCGATGCTCTTTCAGCATGCGCAGTGAGCCACGCAGGTAATCGCGCTGGGCGTTGAAGTTGAGCTCGATGGCGCGGCGTTCCATGCGATCGCGGAAGGTCGTGGAATCGAGATCGCCCGCGCCTTCGTCCATCAGGCTGGCCACCATGTTCGCAGTGCCGGATTTATCCTTCGGATCCTGCGCCGCACCGCCACCGAACGCATATTCCATGGCGATCAGGGGAACGGTTGCATCCTGCACGAACCAGGCTTCGATGCCGCCTGGCGTCACGAGCCGCTGCACCTTGGCTGCCGCGAAAGATGGCGTCACCGTCAGGGTGACAAGTGAGAAGGCGGTGGCGACGGCAATGCCGAGGCGGCCGGCGTTGAAGATGATGCTCACGACCGCTTCTCCTCGCGCTTCGGCGCAGATGTATCCTTGATCAGATAGCCGGTGACCGAGCGCTTCTTGTCGAGCCAGGTCTGTGCGGCTGCGCGCACCTGCTCGGCGGTAACCGCCTTGATGCGGTCGGGCCAGCTACGGATGTCCTCGACGCTGAGGCCCGTGGTGAGTGCCGCGCCGTACCAGCGTGCCAGCGAGGCCTGGCTGTCCTGCGCATAGGTGGCTTCGGCGACGAGCTGCGTCTTGACGCGTTCGAGGTCGGCAGCCGGCACCGGGTTGGTTGCGAGGTCGGCAATTACGGCGTCGATGGTCTTTTCGATATCGGCGAATTCGGCACCCGGCTTCGGCGAGGCTGAAATCATGAACTGTGCGCTGTCGAGTGCGGTGCCCTGGTAGCTGGCACCGGCATTGATCGCGAGCTGTTTGTCGATGACGAGGGCGCGGTAGAGATATGAGTTCGCGCCGCCGCCGATCAACTGGCCGAGCACATCGAGTGCCTGGCTCTCGCCGGCCGCAGCGGTGGTGGCTGACGGCACCAGATAATAGCGGCGCAGGCTTGTCTGTTCGACACGCGGATCGGCGAGCGTCACCGTGCGCGGCGCGGCGGGCGTTGGCTCCTGTGGGCGCATGCGGCGTTCGGGGATCGCCGGCTGCGCCGGGACCACGCCATAGGTGCGCTCCACCATCGGGCGGATCTCCTGCGGGTCGACATCGCCCGCGATGATCAGCGTCGCATTGTTGGGGGCGTAGAAGCGCTTGTAGAAGGCGAGCGCGTCCTCGCGGTCCAGCTTCTCGATCTCCTGATGCCAGCCAATGATCGGGCGGCCATAGGGATGGTTGAGATAGAGCGCGGCCATGATCTGCTCGGACAATCTTGCATCCGGGCTGTTGGCGACGCGCATGTTGTATTCTTCCAGCACGACGTCGCGCTCGGGCAGCACGTTCTCGTCTTTCAGCACGAGGCCCGTCATGCGATCGGCCTCGAATTCCATCATCTTGCCGAGCTGGTCCTTGCTGATGCGCTGGTAGTAGCCGGTATAGTCGGTCGAGGTGAAAGCGTTCTCCTCACCGCCGACGCGCTGCACGGTCTGCGAGAACTCACCGACCGGATGTTTCGCGGTGCCCTTGAACATCAGATGTTCGAGGAAATGCGCCAAGCCTGACTTGCCCGGCGTCTCGTCGGCCGAGCCGACCTTATACCAGATCATCTGCGTCACGACGGGCGTGCGGTGATCCTCGATCACCACGACCTGCATGCCGTTATCGAGCTTGAACGTGGTTGGCGGTTTCGCCGTCACCGTCTGTGCGCGGGCGCCCGATATGGCGAGGGCGGGAGCCAGCAGCAAAGCGACGACTGCGACGGATCGTGCGGCAAGTCGGAATGAAGAGGTCATGGCGGGGCTAATAGCTCCAAAGCATGGGGAAAGGCGTGACCAAGCCATCGCGCGGGACAAATCCGCGCGTGCAGGCTGATCGCAGTGAAAGGACGTCTTTGGAATGGCGGCGCAAAGGGAGCGCTGCGATCAGAACTTACCCGTCATCGGGTTGATGTTGTAATCGTTCTTCATGGTTTCCTTCGGCCCGGTGCCATAGGCATAGCCCGAGGCAGGCGTCTGGTAACCGGCCGGCGGCTGGGTCAGCGACTCGCGTGTCGGCTCGCCCTTGAATTCGGCGGTCTCACCCTTGTTGCTGCCGAACATGTTCTTGAACAGGCCACCCTCATAGCCGAGCTGCTTCGGGCTCAGCACGATGTTCTTGTTCGGATCGCCTGGTGAGGAATTGTCCACGGCGGACGAGGCGCCACGTGCGCGCTTCGGCGCCATCTCGCGCGGGGTCAACGGACGCGCGGCTTCCAGCACTTCTTCCGGACGTCCGGTCTTGGCGTTGGCGGCGGCTGCGCGGCGCTGCTGTACATCCGGATCCTTCGGCCAGTTGGCGACAGGCGCGGGGCCCTTGGCATCCGGTGGCGGCAGGTCGATCTTCGGCGGGACCACCAGCGGCGAGCGCTCACGGTAGTCGATCCCGGTGTTTTCCATATTGGTGCCGCCGAGACCGGTCATGATCTGCTTGATGACCTTCTGCTCGAACGGCTGGTCTTCTTCCTCGGCATCCTGGGCACGTGCGGCGCCTGCGGACATCACGAGACCAACGCTGAGGGCAACGGCGGTGAGGCGCAGGGCGCGCATCCAGGCGCCCGATGAAGTGTGCAGAGCCCAACCGGTTTCGGTCTCGCGCATCGTGTTCATCCTGTTCAAATATCTGGCGGATCGGCAAGAATCCGAAGAATCCTGGTGCGGTTCCGTTGGTATCGCCCTTGGCCTTGCGTATCGGCTGGGATCAGGGCGCTTTTGCGGCGGGTACCGTGAAGAAAGAGTCATACAGCAGGGCCGCTACACCGGCAACAATGGCGACATCGGCAAGGTTAAACACGTACCAGTTGTAGGTCTTGCCGGATATTTCGACGTGCAGCAGGGCGAAATCGACCACGGCGCCATAGGCGAACCGGTCGATGGCATTGCCGATCGCGCCCCCGATGATCAGTCCCAGCCCGATCGTGGCCAGTCTGGTCTCGGATTTCGCCATCCAGATGGCCAGCGCCACCACCGCGATGGCTTTGATAGCCACCAGCACGACCTGACCGGTGGGGCCGGAATCGGAGAACCAGCCGTAGCTGATGCCGGTATTCCAGGCCAGGACGAGATCGAAGAACGGCGTGATCCTGACCAGGCCACGATGGCCGAGATCGAAGGCATAGAGCAGCCACAGCTTCGACGCCTGATCGAGGATCAGGACGACGATGGCTGCGATCAGCCCGGAGCGGACGGCTGGTTTCAAACAGCCACTCCCAGCGCCTTCCACTCCCGCAGCGCCTGCGCATCGCGCGGGGTGACGTCGGGATAGTCCTTGTCTTCGCCCACCGTCGGCAGGATCTTCCACGACCGCGCACATTTGGTGCCGACGGCCTTTTCGACCACCACGGCCACGCCGGGCACGTCGTTCAGCGTGAAGGCGCCTGCCGGCGCTTCGGCATTGGTCAGCATCGCATTCGAGGTGATGCAGATCTCTGCAAGATCGACGTCGGCCAGAATGGCGAAGATCGCCTTGTCGGTGACGTGGATCAGCGGCGAGGCTTCCAGCGACGAGCCGATGTTTTTGGCAGCACGCTCGACTTCCAGTGCGCCGGTGACGACGCGGCGGACGTTGCGGATGGTCTCCCACTTCGCGGCGAGCGCCTCGTTACGCCATGCCGGCAGCGTCTTCTGGAACGGTTCGAGGTGCACCGATACGGCCGCGCTGCCATAGCGCGACAGCCACGCTTCCTCGGCGGTGAAGCTCAGAATGGGCGCGAACCAGGTCACGATCGAGCGGAACAGATAGTCGATCACGGTCAGTGACGCCTTGCGTGTCACCGACGACGGCGCGTCGCAATACAGCGTGTCCTTGCGGATGTCGAAGTAGAAGGCCGACAATTCGGTGTTCATGAAGGCGGCGAGCGTGGCCACCACCGTCTTGTAGTCGAAATCGACATAGGCCTGCCGCACCACCGCATCGACTTCCGAGAGACGATGCAGCATCAGCCGCTCGAGCTCCGGCATATCGTCGGCCTTGATGCGATCCTCGTCGCGGAAATGCGCGAGGCTGCCGAGCATCCAGCGCACGCTGTTGCGCAGCTTGCGATAGGTCTCGATGGTGTTCTTGATGATCTCTGCGCCGATACGCTGGTCGTCGGCATAATCGGTGGCGCAGACCCACAAGCGCAGGATGTCGGCGCCGGAGTCCTTGATGATCTTCTGCGGCTCGATGGTGTTGCCGATCGATTTCGACATCTTGCGACCGTTTTCGTCGAGCGTGAAGCCGTGGGTCAGCACGACGTCGAACGGCGCGCGACCGCGGGTGCCGCTGCTCTCCAGCAGTGACGACTGGAACCAGCCGCGGTGCTGGTCGGAACCTTCCAGATACATGACGGTGTCCGCGCCGCCCTCTACCTTGCGCTTGATGCCGGCAAGGCCGGGGAAGTGCACGGGGTCCTCGAGCACGAAGGCGTGTGTGGAGCCTGAGTCGAACCAGACGTCGCAGATGTCGTCGACCTTCTTCCACTCTTCGTTGGCAAGCGAGCCAAGGAAATGCTCGCGCGCGCCTTCGGCATACCAGGCGTCGGCGCCTTCCTTCTCGAACGCGTCGGCAATGCGCTTGTTGACGGCCTCGTCCTGCAGGATCTCTGCGGAGCCGTCGCCTTTCTCGCGCACGAACACCGCGATCGGCACGCCCCAGGCGCGCTGGCGCGAGATCACCCAGTCGGGCTTGGTGTTGATCATGCCGTTGATGCGGTTCTGGCCGGTGGCCGGCACCCATTGCGTGACCTTGATGGCTTCGAGGGCACGGTGACGCAGCGTGTCACCGGGCTTCGCCTTGCCGTCGTTCGCCATAGCTCCCGGCTTGCCGGGAGCGTTCACTTCCAAAATGTCCTTGTCCATCGCGATGAACCATTGCGGCGTGTTGCGATAGATGACCGGCTTCTTGGAGCGCCAGGAATGCGGATATTGATGTTTCAGGCGCGCACGCGCCACCAGCATGCCGCGCTCGACCAGCGCCTTGATGACGGCCTCGTTGGCGTCGCCCTTCTCGCCCTTGTCGTTGATTACGCGCGTGCCGGCGAAGCCCGGCGCCTGTTCGGTCAGCGCACCGTTCTCATCAACCGTGTAGGGGATCGTGGTAGCGATGCCACGCTCGGTGAGCTGGCGGCCATTCGACGTCCAGATATCGAAGTCGTCGCGGCCGTGGCTTGGCGCGGTATGCACGAAGCCGGTGCCGGCATCGTCGGTGACGTGGTCGCCGTCGAGCAGCGGCACGATGAAGTCATAGCCGCCGGCGAGACCCTTGAGCGGATGACGGCATTCCAGATCCTCGAGGATGTCCGAGGACAGCTCGCTGCTCTTCTTCCATGACGTGACGCGCGCCTGCTTGAACACGCTCTCGGCCAGCGCATCGGCGAGGATCAGGAGATCGCCGGTCTTCAGCCAGTTGTCCTCCGGCGCCTCGGTCACTTCATAGAGGCCATAGGCGATCTTGCTGGAGAACGAGATGGCGCGGTTGGCCGGCAGCGTCCAGGGCGTGGTGGTCCAGATCACCACAGCGGCCTTGGCAAGCCGGCCGAATTCGGCGGCGACCGGGAATTTCACCCATACCGCATCCGACGTGTAGTCCTCATACTCGACTTCGGCTTCGGCCAGCGCGGTCTTCTCGACCACGCTCCACATCACAGGCTTCGATCCGCGATACAGCGTGCCATTGGCCGCGAACTTCATCAGCTCGCGCGCGATCTGCGCCTCGGCGAAATAGTCCATGGTGGCGTAGCGGCCGGCCCAGTCGCCGATGATGCCGAGGCGCTTGAACTCCTCGCGCTGGATGTCGAGCCACTTGTTGGCATAGGCGCGGCATTCTTGGCGGAACGCGATCATCGCCGCGCCGTCCTTGAAGTTCGGCTTGGTCTTGCCCTTGGAGCGGTAGTTCTCTTCCTCGATCTTCCACTCGATCGGCAGGCCGTGACAGTCCCAGCCCGGCACGTAATTCGAGTCGAAGCCCAGCATCTGCTGGCTCTTGGTCACCACGTCCTTGAGGATCTTGTTGAGCGCATGCCCGATATGGATGTTGCCGTTCGCATAGGGCGGTCCGTCATGCAGCACGAATTTCGGCTTGCCCTTCGCAGTCTCGCGCAGCTTGCCGTAGAGGTCGATCTCGTTCCAGCGCGCCAGCATTTTCGGCTCGCTGGTCGGCAGGCCTGCGCGCATCGGAAATTCGGTCTGCGGCAAATAGAGGGTCTTGGAATAGTCGTGGGTATCAGATTTGGCGGGCTTGTCGGACATAATGGCTCTGGCTTGCTCGAATGGCGCTGAAACGCGTGAAAACGCGATGAAACTGGACGGTCCCGGTCTTGCGCCGAGCGAAGCTCAGGCGGAAGCCGGGCCGATAATGCTTATGATGGGGCGCCGTGCAGACATCCGGCACTCAATAGCAGCCGGCGAGACGATCGCAAAGGGTCGGATTAGCCCCGTTTGCCAATCACCCGGGCCGGATTGCCGGCCACGGTGGCACCGTCCGGAACGTCCCGGGTCACGACACTGCCGGCCCCGATCACGGCGCCGTCACCGATGGTGACACCGGGCACGATAATGGCACCGCCGCCGATCCAGACATCGGCGCCGATTTTGACCGGCCGGCCGAATTCCACTCCGCTGCGGCGGGTCTCGGCGTCCCGCGGATGGTCGGCAGCGTAGATCTGCACGGCCGGGCCGATTTGCGTTCGGTCGCCGATGGAGACCGCGACGATGTCCAGGATCACGCAATTGAAATTCAGGAAAACGTTGTCGCCGAGATGGATGTTGTAGCCGTAGTCGCAGAAGAACGGCGGCCGGATCACGCAGTCGGCGCCGACTCTGCCGAAATGCTCGGCAAGCAGTGTCCGTCGTTCGGCGACAGGCCGGTCCAATTGCGCGTTGTATTTCGCGAGCCAGGCCTTGTTGGCCTTCTCGTCAGCGACCAGTTCGGGGCTGCCGGGGCGATAGAGTTCGCCCGCGAGCATTTTCTGCTTTTCGGTCCTGGTCAGTCGATGTCTCCCAGTTTCGGAAACGCATCCGGCGCAGCCGCCAGCGCGGCCCGCGCTTTGGCGCTGTCGTCGTCCATCTGGCGGATCAGGGGGTCGATGCCCTCGAATTTCATTTCATCGCGGATGAAGGCAATGAAGGCGACGTCCAGTGCCTGGCCGTAAAGGTCGCCCTTGAAGTCGAACAGGAAGACTTCGAGCAAAGGCGCGCCGTTATCGAAGGTCGGGCGGCGGCCAAAGGATGCAACGCCGTCGAAGCGCTCGTTTCCGCGGCCGACCCGCACGGCGTAGATGCCGTGCTTGAGGCCGCAATTGTTATTCAAGCGGATATTGGCGGTGGGATAGCCAAGGTCGCGGCCGAGCTTCTTGCCGTGGATCACTTCGCCGGTGATGAACCACGGCCCGTTCAGCATCTCCGTGGCCTCGGTCACCTGGCCCTCGGCCAAGGCCATGCGGATGGCCGTCGAAGACACCGGGCGCTCATCGATATCGACATGCGGCTGGATGTCGACCTCGATGCCGAGGCGCGGCGCTTCGTTGGCCAGCAGGCTGGGCGAACCGACGCGGCCTTTGCCGAAATGAAAGTCGTAGCCGACGGCGATGCCGCTGATGCCGAGACGCTCAATGAGATCGTGGTGAATGAAGTCTTGCGCCGTGGTGCTGGCGCGTCCCTTGTCGAAGGTCATGACGACGGCGCCGGCCAAGCCGGTTCCTGCCAGCAGGCGTAGCTTGGCGGCTTCGTCGGAGAGCCGGAACTGCGGTGTGTTCGGGCTGAAGAAACTGCGCGGATGCGGCTCGAAGGTCACCGCCAAAGCGCTTGTTTTATGCAGTTCCGCCATGCGTAACGCAGCACCGATGACGGCGCGGTGGCCGAGATGGACGCCGTCGAAATTACCCATTGCCACGACGCATCCGCGCGGGATGGCATTGGCAGGCGTTGTGTCGCGGATCACGCTGAAAGCAGTCGTCATGATTGGATTCGTTGGTGGTTTTGGCGGGTGAGGGACCGTGGCGCGCCCACCACGTCGAAGTCAAGCGAAGGTAAAATCGGCTTTCTTCTCGAATTTGACGAATTTCGCGCCATGGGGCGGTTAACTGGAAATTTAACCCACCCTGCTAATTCTTGGCCCAAGCCGCGGACAGCAATACTCGCCAATCCCGGTTGGAACGGTTTGCCTGACGGCAAATATCATTTTTTGCATTTGCGTATCGTGCCTCAGGGGGAATGAAGATGGCGGTTGATTTGTCGATGACGGTGCTGGTGGTGGACGATTACAACACCATGATCCGCATCATTCGCAATCTTCTGAAGCAGCTTGGTTTCGAACACATCGACGATGCCAGCGATGGTTCGATGGCGCTGGAAAAGATGCGTACCAAGAAGTATGGCCTCGTGATTTCCGACTGGAACATGGAGCCGATGACGGGCTACGACCTGCTCAAGGAAGTCCGCGCCGATCCCAACCTGTCGCAGACCCCTTTCATCATGATCACGGCAGAATCCAAGACCGAGAACGTGATTGCCGCCAAGAAGGCCGGCGTGAACAACTACATCGTCAAGCCGTTCAACGCGGCGACGCTGAAGACCAAGATCGAAGCCGTGTTCCCGGACACCGTCCCGGCGTAACCGACGAACTTCTTTCGTCAGAGCTTTTGAGTTTCGCAATGCCCGGCCTCGTGCCGGGCATTTTGCGTTTCGGCTCGCCCGGTCATTCCGGGGCAGGACGGACCGCGGAGCGGGCTGGACTGAGCCCGGAATCCCGACATGTTCAGCGCAAAACAGGTCGGGATTCCGGATTCGGTCCCGTCGTCTGCGGCGCCGGTCCCGCTCCGGAATGACAGTGTGGGGCGGCAAGACAGCGCCTAAACATTTTTTCCTATACTCTGTTGACAGCATCCCCATCAGGTTTATATTCCCCTCCGTCCTGCCCCACCGAGAGGGGCGATCGCGATCGTCACGTTCGCGGGGTGGGAGGCGGTGGGCGCCGGAGATGCGGCGTTACGCGGTTCACGGGGGACGTCTGTCTTCGGGCAGGACGGGTCTGCGCCAGCACTGCCACTGGCAAGGAGACGACCGACCTTGAGATGGAAAGAGCCCTGGACAGTGTGACGGACGACCAAGTCAAAACGCGTCCGGCCAAGAGCTTGAGGCTACCCTGTCCCTCCGCCCTGGGACACTAATTTTGGTGATGGGGCCGTTCGCCAAGGCAGATGTGCAGGCAACCGAAAAAA
>NZ_JABMCJ010000075.1 GCF_013359755.1 Tardiphaga robiniae
CATCAGCTCTGATGCCAATCCACGTGGTGTAATTCCCTCGCCCGAAATGGTCATCACAGTATTTGGTGAAGGGAACGAGTTTTAATCTGTCAGTGCAGAACGCGCCGCCGACGTATGGAGTGCCATATTTCTTTACCATATCGATAAATGGCTTCAGAACAGGCATTCGCGTCTGAATATCCTTTGGTTCCCATACCGTATAACCATTTGGCTGTCCAAGCTCCGGGTTGATATCAACCTGCAATACGGTGAGCGGTATATCCCAGAACTTCACAACTTCCCTGACAAACCGATATGTCATTGGA
>NZ_JABMCJ010000076.1 GCF_013359755.1 Tardiphaga robiniae
AGGGAGCCTCAAGCGAGTAAGCCGAACGCGTTTTGACTTGGTCGTCCGTCACACTGTCCAGGGGTCTGTCGATCCCAAGGCCGGCCGTCTCCTTGCCAGTGGCAGTGCTGGCGCAGATCCGTCCTGCCCGAAGACAGACGTTCCCCCATGAACCGCGTGACGCCGCATCTCCGGCGTCCACCGCATCCAGCCCCGCGAACGTGACGATCGCGATCGCCCCTCTCGGTGGGGCAGGACGAAGGGGAATATAAACCTGAATGGGGATGTCGTCAACGAGAGATAGGAAAAAATGTTTAGGGCCCGTCTTAGCGCCCCACACTGTCATTCCGGGGCGCGGGCGCGCCTTCGCGCACGCGAACCCGGAATCCCGACCTGCTTTGCGCTGAACACTCTGAGATTCCGGGTTCGCGTCCGGCAAGTGCCGGCCGCGCCCCGGAATGACAGCGGGGAAGTCAGCCCCCCCGGAATGACGAGCGTGAGACGGCGACCCAACCTACTGCGGCTGCGGCCCCAGGCTCGCGGCAAGCTCGGCCCAGACCGGCGCCTCTTCCTTGTAGAGCGCCTGGCTCGCTTCCAGTGTCATCGGGCCCTCGTCGATACCCTGGCTCTTGAGGAGTTCACGCACGCGATCGCTCTTGCCGGCGCCAACGAACAGCGCGGACAGTTTTGCGACCACCTCCGGCGGCGTCTTCGCCGGAGCCACACATCCCTGAAAGGTCAGCAGGCTGTGCGCGCGTGAGGTTGCGCCCTGTTCGAGGAATGTGCCGACGTCGGGAAGATCCTTGATGCGGCGGCGCGACACCGCGACAGCGCGGGCCTTGCCGGTTTGCAGCACCGGCAGCGCCGCAGCGTAGCTGCCGATGCCGGCATCGATGGAGCCGCCGGCGAGATCCTGCCACATCGGCGCCTCGCCGCGATAATGCACCGCTTCCATCTTCAGCCCATACTGCTTGTTGAGCTCGACGATGACCATATGCGCGAAGGAGCCGGACGCATATGTGCCGACATTCACCTTCTCGGTCTTGCGCGCATAGTCGATGAAGTCCTTCAGCGTTTTTGCGCCGACCTTCTCGCTCACCATCAGCGGCAGGCTGCCGCCCGGCATCACCGCGACCCAGGCGAAGTCCTGCGGGACACTGTACTTGATGTCCTTGATGAGGACGGGATTGAGCATATAGGCGGTGGTGTTGCAGATCATCAGCGTGTGGCCGTCGGGATCGGAGCGCTTCAGCTCCATCGCTGCGACAGCGCCGCCGGCACCGGCCTTGTTCTCGACCACCACGGTCTGCCCGAGTTCACGCGACAGATACTCGCCATAGACGCGCGAGAATTGATCGGTCTGACCACCGGCCGCAGAGCCCGCGAGAATCTTGATCGGCTTGGTTGGCCAGCTATTGGCGCGGACGAGTGACGGCGCACTCAACAATGCAGCAGCGCCTGCGCCCGCGGTGACGAATTGGCGTCGATTGAGCAGACGCAAGTTGTTTCGCACAATCATTCTCCCGATTTGATCTTATCTCTGCGGATAAGTGTATCGAGTATGACCGGCTTCGCCTGCGAAGGCAAAGCAGAGTGACACGCACAGGCGTTCGGAGAACACATGCGGTAACGCCGCCTCTGGCCTGCATGCCATCAGCCGGAATATTGCCCGGCCGTCAGCGGCGCGTCATGGCTTCGGCGGAAAATGCGTTCGCCAATGCTGCGCGACATCGATGCCGCGGCAGAACCATACGCCATCATGCGCGCTCATGTGTTCGAGCATCCTGATGAGCCCGCCAACACGGCCAGGACGGCCGATCAAACGGTCATGCAGACCGATGGACAGCAGTTTCGGCGCGCCGGCGACGCCTTCCGCGTAGAGCACGTCGAAGGCATCGCGCATGTATGTGAAGAACTGCTCGCCGGTCGAGAAACCGGAATTCTCGTTAAAGCGATTGTCGTTGGATTCATAAGAGTACGGCACGACGAGAAACGGGCCGTGCTCGGTCTTCACCCAGTAGGGCAACTCATCGGCGAGCGAGTCGCGGTCGTAGAGAAAGCCGCCCTCCTCCGCGAGCAGCCGCCGCGTGTTGGGACCGGGACGTCCGGTCATCCAGCCGAGCGGGCGGCTACCGGTCAGCTCGGTGAGTATCTCGATCGCCTTGACGATATGCGCACGCTCGATCGCTTCATCCACATCGCAATAATCAATCCAGCGATAGCCGTGGCTGACCATCTCATGACCGCGCGCAACGCAGGCTTTCGCCAGTTCCGGATTTTGCTCCATCGCCCGCGCGACGCCGAGAATACTGACAGGCACCTTGAAGCGGTCAAGCACGTCGAGGATACGCCAGGCGCCGCGGCGACTGCCATATTCGAACACGGACTCCACCAACGGAACGCGAACGCCCTCTTTGGTCGGCACGCCGATGTCATTCAGCATGCCTTCGGAGACTGCATCGCCATTCGCCAGCGTGGACTCGCCGCCACCTTCGATATTCAGGCTGATGCTGACCGCGATCTTCGCGCCGTTCGGCCAGCTCGGATCGGGTGACGTGGCGCCGTAACCGACAAGATCGCGCGCCTGCATCGGTTCAGGACGGATGTCGCCGGGCTTCATCGCTGCAAATTCGGACATAGGGCCTCCGGAATGGCTCGGTCGAGCGGCACGGTGCAGGCATCATAACCGAAGAACCAGTCGGTCTTCGTCGGGCCATGCATCCACGAATTGGCGATGGAAATCTGCTGGATGTCGGCGACGCGCGGGATGCGGATCATCGTGTAATGCGCGAAGGCCGTGGCGGGGTCGCCGAACTCGGCGATGCAGCGGCCGAGGATCGCGGCGTCCTCGATGGCCGCCGAGCCACCAGCCGCCATGAACGGACGCACCGCATGGCAGGCATCGCCCATCAGCACCACGCGACCCTTGTGCCAGGTGTCGTTGCGCGGCCGATCGAAGATCGGCCACACGGTGACATCTTCCGCCGCTTCCGCCGCGCGCCTGAGATCGGGATGCGCGCTGTCGAAGGCGGCAATGAATTCGTCGCGGTCGCCCTTCACCGGCGAACCGTCGCCGTCCCAGCGCGCCATCGGCAGCGCCGCCATGACATAGACCTCGTTGCGGTCGGGCGTCATGTAGTAAGCCAGCGTATGCCGGTCCGGCGCCCACCACTTGGTACAGTCGTCGATGGGGTCACCCGTGATGCGGCTCGCCGGAAACACCGCGCGCGGTGCAGAACGCCCGATGAAGCGTGGCTCTTCCGCGCCAAGGATGAGTTCGCGGGTGATGGAGCGAATGCCGTCAGCGCCGATGGCGATATCGGCTTCCGCGCTTGTGCCGTTCTCGAAGCGCAAGGTGAGCGCGTCGCCGCGCTCCTCGATGCCGGTGAGCTTGTGGCCGAAACGGATGGTGTCGGGCGCGAGCGGTCGCTGCAGCAACTGATGCAGATCGGCGCGGTGGATGTTGACAAAGGGGCCGCCGAAACGCGCTTCGCATTCCGCGTCGAAATCGAGCCTGTAGAGCTGCTCGCCCGTATCCCATGCACGGCTGAGAAACGCATCGGGGCGAATGCCGGTGGCGGCGAAGGCGTCTTCGAGATCGAGCCGTCGCAGCACCTTGGAAACGTTGGCGCCGAGAATGATGCCGGCGCCGATGCGCGAAAAACTCGGCGACTGCTCATAGACCGCGACCGGGAAGCCGGCGCGCTGCAGCAGCCCCGCCACCGTCAATCCGGCGAGACCCGCGCCGAGAACGGCGATCCGTGTTCCGCGATCCATCTCTCACCTCGTTCCAGCGGCGCCACAGCGTCCGGGCCGCAGATCATTCGATATCTAATGATTTCGCATAGAACGGGCCGATCACGGCTGTCAAGCAACGGCATAGGCCGCCTCAGAAACGAGCCATATGCGCGGATTTTACGCGGAATTTCGTTTATCTCGATGAGTTTTTGGGCAGCGTCTCCGTTGATCTTCATCAAAGCCGCCCTTAACATTTATTCGATTGCGAACGAATTTGGATGCGCCGCTTGCGCACCGAAAGCCGGCCTCCTCCTCACCCGTCACTGAAGGTCAGACCATGAAATTCCGCGCTCGCCTCACCGCCGCCCTGCTCGCGACCCTGGCTGCGGCCGGCGTCTCCAGCGCGCAGGCTGCCGAGATCAATTTCATCACCGATTTCGGCTTCAACGGCCGCCACGCTTATTTCTACGTTGCCCGCGAGAAGGGCTACTACAAGGCCGAGGGCTTCGACGTGAACTTCGTGCGTGGCCAGGGCTCGGCCGACGCCATCAAGAAGGTGGCTGCCGGCGTCGCCACCTTCGGCTTCGCCGATGCCGGCTCGCTGGTGCTGGCGCGCGGCAATGACGGCGTGCCGGTGAAGCTGGTCTCGGTGGTCTATGCGAAGCCGCCGCAGGCAATCTTCGCCATCAAGGGCAGCGGCATCAATTCGCCGAAGGATCTCGAAGGCAAGACCGTCGCCGACACCGCATCAAGCTCGGTGCGCCTGCTGTTCCCGGCTTTCGCCAAGGCCGCCGGCATCGACGCCAGCAAGGTGAAGTGGGTGGTCGCCGAAGGCTCGGCGCTGCCGTCGCTGCTCGCCAATGGCCGCGCGGATGCGATCTGCCAGTTCTCGGTCGGCGAGCCGCTGATTGCAGCAGCCGTAGCGCCGAAGGAAGTCACCCGCATCAACTACGCCGACTCCAACCTCGATTATTACGGCAACGGCCTGATCGCTTCCGAGGAGATGATCGCGAAGAGCCCGGATCAGGTGAAGGCCTTCGTCCGCGCCACCATCAAGGGCATGAAGGACGCCTTCGCCAATCCGGCGGAAGCCGCCACCATCATGGCGAAGTATCAGAAGGAATTGCAGCCGGCGGTGATCGAAGGTGAGACCAGGCTCGTGAAGGAACTCGCAGAGGTGAAGGGATCGCTCGGCCATATCGACCCGAAGAGCATCG
This sequence comes from Tardiphaga robiniae, assembly GCF_013359755.1. Lineage (GTDB taxonomy): Bacteria > Pseudomonadota > Alphaproteobacteria > Rhizobiales > Xanthobacteraceae > Tardiphaga > Tardiphaga robiniae. Next base: position 4,935 of record NZ_JABMCJ010000076.1, read on the forward strand.
CCAGCACCGTCGATGTGATGTCGGCCAACTTCACGCTGAAGAATCCCGTGAAACCGGAAGACCTGTTCGCGCCGGGCTTCATCGACTGATGACGGCGATCCCCGCACACAATGCTGCGCCGTCGCGGACTGCCGCGGCGGTGGTTCCTGCGATCGATCTCAAGGGCGTCACCAAGACCTATCCGGGCCGCGACGGCAAGGCCACGCATGCGCTGGGACCGGTCGATCTGCGCATCGATCCTGGCAGTTTCGTCTCGGTGGTCGGCCCGTCAGGCTGCGGCAAGTCCACGCTGCTGCGCCTCGTTGCCGGGCTGGAAATGCCCGACACCGGCACCATGCAGCGCTATGGCACGCCGCTCGACGGCCCATCGCATGAAGTGGGCATCGTGTTTCAGGAGCACGTGCTGTTTCCATGGACCAGCGTGCTCGACAACGTCTTGCTTCCCGCCGACGTGCTGGCGCTGCCGAAAGCCGCCGCGCGCGAGCGGGCGCTGAAGCTGCTCGAACTCACCGGCCTGAAGGACTTCGCCCATCAGCGTCCGCAGGCACTGTCCGGCGGCATGAAGCAGCGCGCCGCTTTCTGCCGCGCCATGATCTCCGATCCGCGCCTGCTCCTCCTCGACGAACCCTTTGGCGCGCTCGACGCGCTCACCCGCGAGGAATTGTCGCTCGAACTCTCGCGCCTCTGGCAGGAGCTGGGCCGCGCCGCGCTGCTCATCACCCATGACATCGAGGAGGCGATCCTGCTCGGTGACCGCGTGCTGATCATGTCCGAACGCCCCGGCACTATCCGTGCCGACATCACCATCGATCTGCCGCGTCCGCGCGATGCCGACACCGTGAAGCTGCCGCGCTTCCAGGAGATCAAGAACCAGATCCGCGACATCATCTTCAACCGGATGGGTGGCTGATCATGTCCTTCCCGCGCTTCATCGACCGCGCCGCCACGCCACTGATCTATCTGGCGCTATTGATCGGCTGGGAACTCATCTGCGACGCCCTGAAAATTCCGACATGGATCCTGCCGGCGCCCTTGGAGATCTATCATTCAGCCGTGAAGTGGGCGCCGGAGCTTGCCTCCAATACGCTAGTAACGCTCCGTGAAACGGTGCTCGGCTTCGTGCTGGCGATCGCGCTGTCGCTGCCGCTGGCGATCCTGATCAGCCTCAATCCACTGGCGCGCCGGATCATCTATCCGATCCTGCTCGGCCTGCAGTCGGTGCCGAAGGTCGCCGTGGCGCCGCTGATCATCCTGTGGTTCGGCCTCTCCGAATGGCCGAAGATCCTGGTCGTGGTGCTGGTCTGCTTCTTCCCGATCCTCGTCAACATGGTTGCCGGCTTCGAGGCCGCGCCAAAGACCATGCTCGACCTGATGCGCTCGCTCGGCGCCTCGCCGCATATGGTGTTCCGCCGGCTGCGCGTTCCCGTGGCGCTGCCGCACTTCTTCACCGGCTGCAAGGTGGCGGTAACCTTCGCCGTGATCGGCGCTGTGATCAGCGAATTCGTCGCCGCGCAGGACGGGCTCGGCTATCTGATCCTGACCTCCACCGCGCAGTCGCAGACGCCGCTCGCTTTCGCCGCCATCGCGCTGCTCACCGTGTTGAGTATTGCGCTGTTTCACGGCATCGAGTTTATCGAACGACGTGTGATCGACTGGACGCCGTGAGACCATGACTGACGAGACATCTGGATCGAAACCACCCTCGCGTCGCCCGACGCGCGCGCGCGCGGCAATGCGCGAACAGGTCGATGCCATTTTTACGCAGTGGCAGACGGAGCGGCCGGATATCGACCCAAGCCCGGTGCACATCTACGGCCTGATCGGCCGGATTCAAATGCAATGCACGGCCCTCATCGACGAGGCGCTCGCGCCCTTCGAACTGACGCGCGGCACCTATGACGTGCTGACCGCGCTGCGCCGCGCTGGCGCGCCCTACAGCCTGTCGCCGAAGCAGATCGCCCAATCGCTGCTGCTGTCAGGCGCCGGCCTGACCAGCCGGCTCAACAAGCTGGAAGCGCAGAACTACCTGGCGCGGCTGCCGGAGCCGAATGATCGCCGCACGCTGCGCGTCCAGCTTACGTCGGCGGGCGAAACCGTGATCAACGAAGCGATTCCGCGGGTGTTCGACGTGCAGCGGGAGTTGTTGGCACCGCTCGGCCCGGAGGGGCAGCAGCGGCTGATGCAGGAGCTGATGCGTTTTGCAGATGTGATCGACGGGCGGCAGAGCGAGATCAAGATAGACACGGTGCCGGTGGTGGAGTGATCCTTCCTTCTCCCCTTGTGGGAGAAGGTGGCACGGCCGAAGGCCGTGACGGATGAGGGGGCCGGCCGGGCTCGGAGCTTGTGGCTACCCCTCACCCGTCTCGCCGCTTCGCGGCGATCCACCCTCTCCCACAAGGGGAGAGGGAAGAGAGCCTGTGGCTTACGCCTTGCCGCCCGAGCCCTTGCGGGTGTCGTTGACCCAGCTCTTCGCGCCGGTGGCGAGAATGCCGCTGTCGTTGAGCAGCGTCACCAGCTTGAAGCCCATGCCAATGTTCTTGGCGGCGCCGGCCGGGCCGGAGCAGTGGATGCCCGGGTTGAGGCCGCGCTTGTCGCATTCCTTGATCAGTTTGTCGTAGATCTTGAGGATCTCCGGCTCCTCGCGGTCGAGCTTCGGCACCAGGCCGTAGGAAAAGCCGAGGTCGGACGGCCCGACATAGACACCATCGATGCCCTCGACATCGAGAATGGCTTCCATGTTGTCGACCGCGGTTTTGGTTTCCAGCATCGGCAGGCAGATGATGTCGGCGTTCGCCGTCTTCTGGTAGTCGCCGGCGCCGCCATACATGCCGGAGCGGATCGGACCGTTGCTGCGGGTGCCGCGCGGCGGATACTTGCAATACTGCACGAAGTTCTCGGCTTCTTCCTTGGTGTTGACCATCGGACAGATCACGCCATAGGCGCCGCCATCGAGCACCTTGCCGATGATGCCAGGTTCGTTCCATGGCACGCGGACCATCGGCGTCACCGGATGCGCACCCATCGCCTGGAAGCACTCCACCATCGACATGTAGTCCTGCACGCCGTGCTGGATATCGACGGTGACGCTGTCGAAGCCGCACTGCGCCATCACTTCGGCAGAGAAGCCCGACGGAATCGCGAGCCAGCCGTTGACGGCGACCTTGCCCGCCTTCCAGATTTCCTTGACCTTGTTTGCCATCGGTATTCCTCCGCTTTTCATGAGACGTCATGGCCGAGCTTGTCCCGGCCATCCACGCCTTTTCAGTGATTGATAGTAAAGACGTGGATGCCCGGGACATCAAGCGAAGTCCTCGCTTCGCGCTGGCCTGGCATGACGACGGTGAGTGTTGCGTGACGCATGACTACGACGTCGCCTTCTTCACGGCGTCTTCGCTGACGCCGACGTCGCGTGCGGTCTGCACGATGGCAGCCCAGGTCTCATCCGGCAATGGCACGCCATTGGCGGTGCGGTCGGCACGAGTCTTCGCCTCGTTGTCGCCGGGGATCAGAACCGCATCGACGCCGGCGGCCGGCTTGGCGCTCTTGAAGAAGTCGACATAACGCGCGACTTCGCCGTCGAAGAAGTTCGCGGGGTCGATCACCTTCGGATCGATATAGATCGAGAACATGCCATTGGCGAATGGCCGATCATACTTGGTGGCACCGTTGCCGGTGAGCGCACCGCCGAGCAATTCGCAGATCAATGCGAGGCCCGAGCCCTTGTGATCGCCGAAGGCGCGGATGGCGCCGGTGCCCTTGGAGTGATCGCGCGGACCTTGCATCTCATGCGGGCCGTAAAGCAGCGCCGGATCTTCGCTCAGCGACCCGTCAGGCGCAATCAGCGCACCCTTCGGCAGTTTCTTGCCGCCGCGCGAGGCGACCAGCACCTTGCCTTCGGCCACCACCGAGGTCGCGAAGTCGAGCACCACCGGCATCTGTCCGGGACGCGGAATGCCAACGCAATAAGGCGCGGTGGACAGACGACGCTCGACACCGCCATAGGGCGCGACCAGCACGGAGCCGGCGGCCGTGACAAAATGGATCGAGACCAAGCCTTCGGCCGCGGCCATCTCGGCCCAGTCGCCGATGCGGCCGATGTGACCGGAATTCTTGGTGGCGATGGCGGAGAGACCAGCCGCCTTGCACTTCTCGATGCCGAGCTTGACCGCCTGCGGGCCGACCGTCTGGCCATAGCCGAAGCGGCCATCGACCACGGCGAGCGACGGCGTATCGACGGGGATCTCGATGGTCTGGTTGGGGGTGATCATCCCGTTATTGCGCCAGCGGATATAGACCGGCACGCGGATCACGCCGTGGCTGTCATGGCCTGTGAGGTTCGCTGTCGTGAGATAGGTCGCGATGCGCTTCGCCTCTTCCGGGGAAGAGTCCGCATGGGCGAACACGTCGGCGACGAAATCGATGAGCTTATTGACTTGAACTGTAACCATGGCGGGACATTCGTCCTTGTTGATGGGCAGCGAGGCCGTCGGTGCAAGACCCTCAATGGGCCGCAAGACCCGCTGCAGGTTTGCCATGACCGCCGAGATAGGCGGCCGCGATGGCCTCGTTGGCCCAGAGATCCTCCGGCTTGCCGCCAAGCACGATACGGCCGGTTTCCAGCACGTAACCCTGATCGGCGACGGATAGTCCCATGCGCGCATTTTGCTCCACAAGCAAGACCGTGGTGGAGAGGCGGATTTCCGTGATGATGCGGAACACCGCCTGCACGATGACCGGCGCGAGGCCGAGCGACGGCTCGTCCAGGAGTAGCAACCGCGGCTTGGCCATCAACCCGCGCGCGACCGCCACCATTTGCAACTGGCCGCCCGAGAGCGTCCAGCCGAGCGCACCAGAGAATTTCCGTATGTCGGGAAACAGGTCGAACATCGCATCGGCTTCACCAGACAATTCGGCCTTGCTCGCTTTGCGATTGGAGCCCCCGAGCATGATGTTCTCTTTCACCGTCAGGCCGGGAAACACCCGCCTGCCCTCCGGCACATGGGAGATGCCCATCCGCACGATGGCTTCCGGCCCGAGACCTGCAATGGACTTGCCGTCGAACAGGATGTCGCCCGAGGCCGGCTTGGCGAGACCGGAGATCGCACGCAGCGTGGTCGACTTGCCGGCACCGTTGGCACCGAGCAGCGTGACCACCTGCCCTTCCTCGACATTGAACGACACACCGCGGAGCGCGACGATTTCGCCGTAGCGGACATTGAGATCGTTGATTTCAAGCAGCGGCATCAGTCTGTTCCGAGATAGGCCGAGACGACGTCGGGATGGCGGAGCACCGCCATCGACTCGCCGTCGGCAATACGCCGTCCGAAATTCAGCACGGTGATGTGCTGCGCTGCTTCCGACACCAGCGTCATGTCGTGATCGATGATCAGGATGGTCAGCCCCTGCGCCGCGATGCGCTTGAGCAGTTCGTGCAATTCGAGCTTCTCGGTCGAATTGAGGCCGGCAGCGGGCTCGTCGAGCAGCAGCAGCGTCGGGTTCGCCGCCAATGCGCGCGCGATCTCGATGAGGCGCTGATGGCCGTAGGAGAAGCTGGAGATCAGCTCCATGGCGCGCGGACCGAGGCCGACGAAAGTGAGTGCCGCCAGCGCCCGCTCGGTCAGCGCGGCTTCATCGCCCTTGCCGGTGAGCGTATTGCCCGGCCGCTCGGCGCCGATGATGACGTTTTCCAGCGCGGTCATCGAGCGGAACAGGCGGATGTTCTGGAAGGTGCGGCCGAGTCCCGCTGCCGCGCGCAGATGCGGCGGCATCGTGGTGACGTCGGTGCCGTCCAGCACCACCTTGCCTGAGGTCGCGTTGTAGAGACCCGACAGCACGTTGAGCGTCGTGGTCTTGCCGGAGCCGTTGGGGCCGATCAGCGCGTGCACGCCGCCGCGGCGCACGGATATGTCGACCTGATCGACAGCTTTCAAGCCGCCGAAATGTTTCGACAGGCCGGTGACTTCGAGCACCATGTCGCCGCCGGTCGCCGCCGGCTTGAGCTGCAGCGGCGCGCTGGTCACGGCCACCTTCTTGCTGCTGCGCATGCGATCATAGGCCGCGGTGACGAAGCCCCAGATGCCGTCGGGCATGAAGCGGATGATCAGGATCACCGACAGGCCGTAGATGGCGAGATAGAGGCCCGGCACGCTCTTGAGGAAACGCAACCATTCCGGAATGAGGATCAGAAGACCCGTGCCGATGGCGGAGCCGATCGGCGACGCCACGCCGCCGAGCAGCGACATCGTGAGAAACACGATGGATTCGGCGAAGGAGAACTGGTCCGGGCTGATATAAGCGAAGCCGCCCGCAAAGAGGCCGCCGCCGAGGCCGCCAAGCACGGCCGATATGGCGAAGGCATAGACCTTGGTGCGAAACACATCGATGCCGTTGACGCCGGCGGCGAGTTCATTGTCGCGCACGGCGCGCATGGCGCGGCCGAGCCGCGTCTCCGGCAGATGCCAGACGACGTAGCCGACCAGCGCCAGCATCGCGACGCAGAAAGCGAGATAGGACTGCGACGACAGGAACAGCGACGGGCGCCCGATCTTCGACACGCCGTCCGGTCCCTTGGTGAGCCAGATCGCGTTGATCATCACCAAAGTGACGATCTGCTGGAACGAGATCGTCACCATGGCCAGATAATGCCCGCCGAGCCGCAGCGTCGACAGGCCAAGGACCGCGCCGGCAATCAGCGCCATCACGCAGCCCGCCACCAGGCAGAGCCAGTAGCTGAGCTGATAGTCCGTGGTGCCGATGCCGACCGCATAGGCGCCGAAGCCGAAGAATGCCGCCTGCGCCAGATTGATCTGCCCGCACAGGCCGAGCACCACCGAGAGGCCGAACACGGCGATGGCGAAAGTAGTGGCCTGCATCAGGATGTTGAGGATGTAGCCGTCGAACTGCATCGACGACGCCAGAAAGACCACGATGGCGGCGCCGATGAAATACGGCGCGTGGCGCAGCAGCAGCGGCTTCGGACGCGTGATGACCACTGCCGGGATGTTGTCGCTGGAGGTGCTCATGCTTTCTCCGCGACACGTTCGCCGAAGATGCCCTGCGGACGAAACACCAGGAACAGCACCAGCACGAGGAAGGCGAAGCCGTCCTTGTAGGGCACGGAGATATAGGCCGCGCCAAACGTCTCGATGATGCCGAGCGCAAGGCCGCCGATGATGGCGCCGGTGACATCGCCGAAGCCGCCGATGATGGTGGCCGCAAACGCCTTGAGCGCGATGGTGGAGCCCATCTGGATCGACACGAACAGGATCGGCGCAACCAGAAGCCCGGCGAGACCGCCGAGTACGGCCGAATAGATGAAGGTGACCATGATCATGGTGGAGACGGAGATGCCGAGCAGCGACGCCATTTCCTTGTCCTGCGACGTGGCCTGCAGCTTCTTGCCGATCATGGTGTGTTCGAAGAACCAGTAATTGAAGATAACCAGCGCGATGGTGACCACGATGATCAGCAGATACTGGCTGTCGAGATAGACCGGACCGAGCTGGATGCCGGGCGTGTCGAACCAGCCCGGCAGCACCTGCGGCTGCGGGCCATACAGCGCCAGCACGCCATTGGCCATCAGGATCGAGGCGCCGATGGTGGCGATGATCACAGGCAGATAGGTGCGGTGGCGCAGCGGATAATAGACGCCGAGATTGAAGATGACGCCGATGACCGCCATGCCGGCGAGCGCAATGATGAAGGACAGCCAATAGGGCAGTTCCAGATCGACGGCGCAGACCACCATGAGATAGGCGGCGACCATCGAGAACTCGCCCTGCGCAAAATTGACGACATTGGTGGCGCGGAAGATCAGCACGAAGCCCAGCGCCACCAGCGCATAGACGGCTCCGATACCGATTCCCGTAAACAGTAACTGCAGTACCAGATCCATCAGGCGTGCTCGGTGGGAGGTGATTTTGCCAAGAACTCATCATTCCGGGATGCGCCCCCTTGGGCGCAGACCCGGAATCTCGACATGGTGAGCGCGGCAACAGGCGCTGAACATTTCGGGATTCCCCGCCACTCCAATTGGAGTGGCTGAGGTTCACACGCGAAGATGCGCGTGCCCCGGGATTACGGTGAAGGCCGTCGGTCGACGGCCCTCACCGTCAGTTATCGAATTCGATGTGCTTGTCGAAGACGATGTTGCCCTTCTCGTTCTTCACGATGTTGTAGCCGTGCAGACCGTCGCCGTTCTTGTCGAAGTTGTATTCGCCTTCGGCGCCCGGATATTTCTTGATGGCGACGATGGCCTCGCGGATCTTCTGCGGATCGGTCGAACCGGCATTCTTGATGGCCATGGCCAGCACGTTGATGGCATCATACGGCCACGAGCTCTGGTTATCCGGCGCGACCTTGTAGGCATCGCGATAGGCCTTGCCGAAGGCCTTCGACGCCTCGGAGGAATCTTCCGCGTAATCGGCGACGCCATAGGTGCCGTAGAGCGCGGGACCGGCGAGCTTCAGCGCTGTGACGTTGACGATCGAGGGCGAGCCGACCCACGGAATGTTGACACCGAGCTGGCGCAGCTGACGGGCAAAAATGCCGAGATCGTTTTCGAAGGTGAAGTATGAGCCGAGAATGTCGGCGCCCGACTGCTTGATCGCCAATACGACAGGCGTGAAGTCCTGGCTCTGATTGGCATAGCCCTGATCAAGCGCGACGGTGGCCCCCAGCGGCCCGAGCGCTTCGGTCAGTGCTTTGCCGCCTGCCGTGCCGAAGGCATCGGTCGAATGCAGCACGGCCCACTTCTTCTTGTCGAGATTCTTGACGCCATATTCGGCGATGACGCGGCCGGAATAGCTGTCATTCGGGCGGAAGCGGAACAGCCAGGGATTGCCGAGCTTGGTGAGGTTGGGATCGGTGCCGCCGAACATCACCGGCTTGCCGAGCTTGAGCACGTCAGGCGCCATCGCATGCACTTGAGTCGAACGGATCGAGCCGAGGAAACCGACGATTTCGGGATTGGCAGCAAGCTTGGAGAAGGCCAGCACGATGCCGGGATTGGTGGTCTGGTCGTCCTCGATGATGAGTTCAATTTGTTTGCCGAGGATGCCGCCTGCCTTGTTGATGGCCTCGACTGCGAGCTTGGCGCCGCCGGTGGCATATTTGCCCGCTTCGGCGGCCGGCCCCGTAATCGGCGCGCACATGCCGATCTTGATCGTTCCGCCGCCCTGGGCGCGCGCGCTGCCAATGATGTAGGGGGCGGTCAGACCAGCGGCCAATCCTGCCGTGAATCCACGTCTCGTGAGCGTCATCGTTCTCTCCCTAAGAGGCCGGACTTGAGCGCCAGCCTTCTTTTGATGGCGGGAGTTGAGCGAAAAATTCTCCTCCTGTCTACAGCCCAGCGAAATTCGTACGACGAATTAACGCTCGCGTGACGTGCTGCGGCCTTGCCGCAAAAATATGCAGATCAGCTATTCACCAGCGTCATCGTCTTCCGCCCCATCGGCAGCAGGCATGGCCAGCAGCGCAGCTTCCAGCTCATGCAACAGGGCCTGCAGGTCCGACAATTTGCGCGCGCCGAAGCGCTTCGTCATCTCGGCATAGATTGCCTCCGATGTGGGCGCGACGGCCTCGATCAATTTCAATCCCTTTGACGTGATCGAAACAATGCTGCGGCGCAAATCGGCCTTCAGCAAGCGCCGCTCGATCAGCTTGCGCCCTTCGAGATCACGCAGGATGCGCGACAGGCTCGGCCCCAGCAGGAAGGCGACCCGCGCGAGTTCCGTCACCTCGATCTCGCCCGACGCCGCGAGCGCGCGCAGGATGCGCCATTGCTGTTCGGTGAGATCATGCGCGCGAAGCGATGGTCGAAAATGTCGCATCACCGATTCCCGCGTTCGCAGCAGCGACATCGGCAGCGACTGCGAGAAGTCGCGCATGGGGATTTTCGCGGCGGCCCTGGCGGCGGTCCGTGGCTTTGATGCTGTCGTCATGGTCGCCTCTATAGGATGATTCTGGCGCACCGCAGTGTGCAACGCACAATCGAATTGTCACGTCCAGGGTTTGATCGCAACAACTTAACATGTTAATCGGTTTTCCGCGCGGCTTTTCTGCGCGGGATGACGACGCGATGGCACTCACCTCTTCAGACATATCAAGCGCGGCGCAGCGCCTGCATCACGCCGAGAAGACGCGGACGCAGATCCGGCAACTGTCGCTGGATCATCCCGGCATCACCATCGACGATTCCTACGCGATCCAGAAAGCCTGGATTGCAATCAAGACCGGCGAAGGCCGTATCGTGCGCGGCCACAAGATCGGCCTCACCTCCAAGGCGATGCAGAGCGCGCTGAATATCGACGAGCCGGATTCCGGCGTGCTGCTCGACGACATGTTCTTCGCCGACGGCGGCATCGTTCCCACCGACCGCTTCATCGCAACACGCGTCGAGGCCGAACTGGCTTTCGTGATGAAGACACGGCTCGCGGGCCCGGATTGCACGATGTTCGATGTGCTGAATGCCACCGACTTCGTGGTCCCGGCGCTGGAGATCCTCGACACGCGCGTCGAGCGCGTCGATGCGGCGACGAAAGCCACGCGAAAGATTTTCGACACCATCGCCGACAACGCCGCCAATGCCGGCATCGTGCTCGGCGGGCGGCCGATGCGTCCGCTGGACACCGATCTGCGCTGGGTCGGCGCCATGTGCCATCGCAACGGTCAGCTCGAGGAAACGGGCCTCGCCGCCGGTGTGCTGAATCATCCCGCCACCAGCGTCGCCTGGCTGACCAACAAGATCGCGCCGCATGGGCTAGCGCTGGAACCCGGTCAGGTCGTTCTCGCCGGCTCGTTCATTCGCCCCATCGAGACCCGCAAAGGCGACACGATCCAGGCGGACTATGGCCCGTGGGGCACCGTGAGCTGCTACTTCGGCTGAACAGGGATCACGCACCATGCCGCATTTCACCATCGAATATTCGGCCAATCTCGACGGCGCGATCGATATCAGCGCGCTCTGCGAGGTCATCCGCAACGCTGCGGTGCAGACCGGCATCTTCCCGCTCGGCGGCATTCGTGTGCGCGCGATCCGCTGCGAGCATTACGCCATCGCCGACGGCCGCGCCGGCCTCAGCTTTCTCGATATCCTGCTGCGGATCGGCGAAGGCCGGTCGGTCGAGGCTCGCCAGACGGCTGGTGCGCATATCTTCGATGTGGTCTCGACCCATCTCGACAACGTCTTTGCGTCCGGCAGATTCGCATTGTCCTTCGACATGCAGATCAATGACAGCGCGACGAGCTGGAAGCGCAATCCCATTCACGACCTGCTGAAAGCCGAGGCCAACAATGGCTAAGACCCCTGCCGATCCCGCCGCCGTCTTTGCTGCCAATCAGGAACGTGCCGCGCCGCTGCTGAAAAAGCTCACGGCCGACGGCATCGGCAATATCATCGACGGCCAGATCGTGCCGTCCTCGTCGGGTGAGGTGTTCGAGACGACGTCGCCGATCGATGGAAGCGTGCTTGCGCAGGTCGCGCGGGGCACGAAAGAAGATATCGACAAGGCCGCCAAGGCCGCACAGCGCGCCTTCAAGGAATGGCGCGACATGGCGCCGACCACGCGCAAGAAGCTGCTGCATCGGGTTGCGGATGCCATCGAGGACAATGCCGACGATATCGCGGTGCTGGAATGTATCGACACCGGCCAGGCGCATCGCTTCATGGCCAAGGCCGCGATCCGCGGCGCCGAGAATTTCCGCTTCTATGCCGACAAATGCCTGGAGGCGCGCGACGGCCTGAACATGCCGGCCGATGAGCACTGGAATGTCTCGACCCGCGTGCCGATCGGCCCGGTTGGCGTCATCACGCCGTGGAACACGCCGTTCATGCTGTCCACCTGGAAGATCGCACCGGCGCTGGCCGCCGGCTGCACGGTGGTGCACAAGCCGGCCGAATGGTCGCCGGTCACGGCTGACCTGCTGGCGAAGCTCGCCAAACAGGCCGGCCTGCCCGACGGTGTGCTCAACACCGTGCACGGCTTCGGCGAAGAATCCGGCAAGGCGTTGACCGAGCATCCCGCCATCAAGGCCATCGCCTTTGTCGGCGAAAGCGCCACCGGCTCCGCGATCATGGCGCAGGGTGCGCCGACGCTGAAGCGCGTGCATTTCGAACTCGGCGGCAAGAATCCGGTGATCGTGTTCGACGATGCGGATCTGGACCGCGCGCTCGATGCCGTGGTGTTCATGATCTACTCGCTGAATGGCGAGCGCTGTACCTCGTCCAGCCGGTTGCTGGTGCAGGCGAGCATTGCCGATACATTCATCGAGAAGCTCACGGCCCGCGTGCAGGCACTGAAGGTCGGGCATCCGCTCGATCCCAGAACCGAAGTCGGCCCGCTGATCCATGAGCGGCATCACGCCAAGGTCTGCAGCTATTTCGACATCGCACGGCAGGACGGCGCGACCATCGCCGTCGGCGGCAAGCCTTATGACGGCCCCGGCGGCGGACATTACGTGCAGCCGACGCTGGTGACTGGCGCGCACAAGGACATGCGCGTGGCACAAGAGGAAGTGTTCGGCCCGTTCCTCACGGTGATCCCGTTCGGCAACGAAGCCGAAGCCATCGAAATCGCCAATGCCGTGCAATACGGCCTCACCGGCTATGTCTGGACCAATGATGTGGGCCGCGCGCTGCGCGTGGCCGACGCGCTGGAGGCCGGCATGATCTGGCTCAATTCGGAAAATGTCCGCCACCTGCCGACGCCATTCGGCGGCATGAAAGCCTCCGGCATCGGCCGCGACGGCGGCGACTATTCGTTCGAGTTCTATATGGAGACAAAACATGTCTCGCTGGCGCGCGGGACGCATAAGATACAGCGCCTCGGTATCTAGACTGTCATTCCGGGGCGCGTGCGCCCTTACGCACGTGAACCCGGAATCTCGTGCGGTTCATCACCTCTGAACCGCACGGCATCGAGAAGTGATGAACATATCGGGATTCCGGGTTCACGTGCGCTAGTGCGCACGCGCCCCGGAATGACGAGATAAAAACACAGGAAACGCCATGCCCGTGCCGACCCACGTGTTCGATCCGCCCTTCAATATCCTGCGCTCCAGCCACGTCGTGCTGGACGTCACTGATCTCAAGGCCAGCCGCGCCTTCTATGAGAATGCGGTCGGCCTGCATGTCGAGGATGCCGACAGCGACACCGTCTATCTGCGCGCCGTCGAGGAGCACCAGCATCACTCGCTGGTGCTGCGCAAGGCGGCTACGGCCGCCTGTCATCGGCTCGGCTTCCGCGTCGCCAGCGAGAACGATCTCGACAAGGCCGCCGCCTGGTTCGCCGCCAACGGCGTCACCTATTCCTTCGTCGAGCGCTCGTTTCAGGGCCGCACGATGCATGTCACCGATCCGTTCGGCTTCCAGATCGAACTCTATGCGACCATGGAGAAGCGCCCGCATCTGCTGCGCCGCTTCGATCTTTACAAGGGTTGCCATCCACAGCGGCTCGATCACTTCAACGTCTTCGCCGCCGAGGTGCAGGACACCGTCGACTTCTATGCGCGGCTCGGCTTCCGGCTGACCGAATATGGCGAGGAGGACGGCGACAATGGCCGCATCGCCGCTGCCTGGATGCATCGCAAGGGCAATGTCCATGACTTCGCCATCACCAATGGCAAGGGGCCGCGGCTGCACCACTTCGCCTATTGGGTGCCGACCGCGATGAACATCCTGCATCTCTGCGACGTGATGGCGTCATCGGGCTATCTGAAGAACCTGGAGCGTGGCCCCGGCCGTCACGGCATCTCCAATGCGTTCTTCCTCTATGTGCGCGATCCCGACGGCCATCGCCTCGAACTCTACACGTCAGACTACCAGACCATGGACACCGACCACGAACCGCTGCGCTGGTCGCTGAAGGACCCGCGCCGCCAGACCCTGTGGGGCGCCCCTGCGCCAAGGTCATGGTTCGAACAGGGCTCGCCATTCAATGGGCAGGCAGTGCGCGAGCCGGCGTTTGTGGCTGATGTGACGATTGCGGATTGATGACAACAGAGTGTGAGGAACACGCGCGATGACCCATCCCCGCCTCGCCACCTTCACCGTCAACGGAGCCCTGAAATACGGCGCCGTCACCGACGATGGTCTCGTCGATCTGTCCGCGCGCTACGGCGGGGATTATCCGACGCTGCGCGAGGCCATCGCCCATGGGGCCTTGCACCGGCTCGCAGATGCCGCTGCCAACCAGCCTGCGGATTTCGCACTGGACGCCATCACCTGGCAGCCGCCGATCCCCGCCCCGGAAAAGATCATCTGCATCGGCGTCAACTATCCGGACCGCAACGCCGAATACAAGGACGGTCAGGACGCGCCGAAATATCCTTCGATGTTCATGCGCACGCCGCGCTCCTTCGTCGGGCATGAGGCGCCGCTGGTGCGGCCGCGCGTATCCAGGCAGCTCGACTATGAAGGCGAAGTGGTGCTGGTGATCGGCAAGGCCGGGCGACACATCGCCGAGGGCGATGCGCTGGACCACATCGCTGCGCTGACGCTCTGCAACGAAGGCACCATCCGCGACTGGGTGCGGCACGCCAAGTTCAACGTCACGCAAGGCAAGAATTTCGACTCCACCGGCAGTCTCGGGCCATGGATCGTGCCCTATACCGACGAAAGCCAGATCGCTGACATCCGCCTCACCACGCATGTCAACGGCGAGCTGCGGCAGGACGATCGCACCTCGCGGCTGATGTTCGGCTTCCGCTATCTCCTGAGCTATATCTCGACCTTCACGACCCTCGTGCCCGGCGACGTGATCGTGACCGGCACGCCGACCGGCGCCGGCGCACGCTTCGATCCGCCACGCTATCTTACCCCCGGCGATGTGATCGAGATCAAGGCGGACGGCATCGGCACGCTGCGCAATGGCGTCGTCGACGAACACTAACGGATTGGAATACGCATGACTGTTCTCACCGGTGGCGAAGCCATCGTCAGCGGGCTCAAGGCGCACGGCGTCGACACGATCTTCGGCCTGCCGGGCGCGCAGGTCTATGGTCTGTTCGACGCCTTTCATCAGGCGAAGCTGAACGTCATCGGCGCGCGCCACGAACAGGCCTGCGGCTATATGGCCTTCGGCTATGCCCGCGCCTCGGGTAAGCCCGGCGTGTTCAGCGTGGTGCCCGGCCCCGGCATTCTCAATGCCAGCGCGGCGATGCTCACCGCCTTCGGCTGCAACGAGCCGGTGATGTGCCTCACCGGTCAGGTGCCATCGGACTATCTCGGCAAGGGCCGCGGTCATCTGCATGAGATGCCGGACCAGCTCGCGACGCTCCGTAGCTTCGTCAAATGGGCCGAGCGCATCGACTATCCCGGGGACGCGCCGACCAAAATGGCGCGCGGGTTTCAGGAGATGATGTCCGGCCGCCGCGGTCCCGTGGCGCTGGAAATGCCGTGGGACGTGTTTACACAGCGCGCGGAAACCGCTGCAGCGACGACGCTTGAACCGTTCGCAGCGCCCTCGCCCGATCCTGATCGCATCAAGGCCGCCGCCGCGCTGATCAAGGGGAGCAAATCGCCGATGATCTTCGTCGGCGCGGGCGCGATGGACGCAGGCGACGATATCCTCGCACTCGCGGAGATGATCGACGCGCCCGTGGTCGCATTCCGCTCCGGCCGCGGCATTGTCAGCAATGCGCATGAACTCGGCCTCACCATGGCCGCCGCCTATAATCTGTGGCCGCAGACCGATCTCATGATCGGCATCGGCTCGCGGATGGAATTGCCGACCACGTTCCGCTGGCCGTTCCGGCCGGAGGGACTGAAGTCTATCCGTATCGATATCGATCCCGTCGAATTCCGACGGCTTACAGTGGATGCGCCGATCGTTGCCGATGCGGCAGAAGGAACGCGCGCGCTGGTCGCCGCCGTAAGCAAGGCCGGATATACGAAGACGGCCGGGCGTCGCGAGACGATCCGCGCAGCCTCGGCGAAAGCGCAGAAGGACATCCAGGCGATCCAGCCGCAGATGGCCTATCTCGACATCCTGCGCGACGTGCTGCCCGACAATGCCATCGTCACCGACGAACTGTCGCAGGTCGGCTTCACCTCATGGTTCGGCTTCCCGGTCTATCAGCCGCGCACCTTCATCACCTCGGGCTATCAGGGCACGCTCGGCTCCGGCTTCCCGACCGCGCTCGGCGCCAAGGTGGCGCATCCGGACCGGCCGGTGGTAGCGATCACCGGCGATGGCGGCTTCATGTTCGCGGTGCAGGAACTGGCGACGGCCGTGCAGTTCAAGATCGGCGTGGTGACGCTGGTGTTCAACAACAATGCCTATGGCAATGTGCGGCGCGACCAGTTGCAGGTGTTCGACGGCCGCGTGGTCGCCGCCGATCTGGTCAATCCGGATTTCGTCAGGCTGGCGGAATCGTTCGGCGTCGGTGCTATCAGAGTAACGTCACCGGCGGAGTTTCGTCCGGCGCTGGAGAAGGCGCTTGCCGATGGCGGGCCGTATCTGATTGCGATCGACGTGGTCAGGGACTCGGAAGTCAGTCCGTGGGCGTTCATTCATCCGAAGAAGCCAGCTTAACCTCTCCCCGCTCTACGCGGGGAGAGGTCGACCGGCGTAGCGCAGCGAAGCCGGTCGGGTGAGGGGCGAGGCAAGAAAGAGGACACATGTTCAACCTCTCGGATCGAAGATGTGCGATCCGATAGGAATAGTTCGCAGCAACTGCAGTGGATGCCCCTCACCCGCCGCGCCCCTCGATGCTGCGCATCGAAAGGCGCGTCGACCTCTCCCCGCAAATGCGGGGAGAGGTTAGCGCGTTACTGCTTCACCGGCGGATCCAGCAGCGTGCATCCGCCATCCGCAATCGGCCGCATGATGTCTTCCGCCTTCACCTTGCCCTTGATGCTGAGCAGGTCCCACTCGCCTTTGACCTCCGACGGCTTCTTCACTTCTGCCAGCAGCATGTCGTTCATCAGCCGGCCGTCCTCGCGCACGCGGGCGCCCGGCGCGAAGAAGTCGTCGACCGGCATCGCCTTCATCTGACGCATCACCTTCAGACCGTCATTCTCGTTGGCGGCTTCCGCAGCGCGCAGATAATGTTTCACGGCGCTATAGACGCCGGCCTGAGCATGGGTCGGCATCTTGCCGTGCTTGGCCATGAAGCGTTTGCCGAATTCGCGGCTCTTGTCGTCATTGTCCCAGTAATAACCCTCGAGATACTGCACGCCCTGCGTAGCTTCCGAGCCCAGCGCCTTCACGGATGTGAGATAGAAGATCAGCACGGCCAATTTTTGTTTGCCTTCGCCGATCTGGAATTCGCGCGCCTGCTTGATATTGGTGACGGTGTCGCCCGAGGCATTGGCGAGCGCGATCACCTTGGCGCCGGAGGATTGCGCCTGCAGCAGGAAGGACGAGAAATCCATCGTGCCGACCGGGTGCTTCACCGCGCCGAGCACCTTGCCGCCGGCAGCTTCCACCACTTTCGAGACTTCCGCCTGCATGGCGATACCGAACGCGTAATCCGCCGTGATGAAATACCAGGTGTCGCCGCCCTGCTTGACCACGGCCTTGGCGATGCCCTGCGCCAGCGAATAGGTGTCGTAGAGCCACATCGCGGCTGTCGGCGCGCATTGCTTGCCGAACACGTCGGCGGTGGCCGAGCCGACATGCACCAGCACCTTGCCGCGCTCGCGCGCCATGTTCTGCACTGCCAGCGAGATCGCCGAATTGCCGATGTCGAAGATCGCATCGACGCCCTGCTGATCGTAGAGATCGCGCGCCAGCGACACGCCGATATCGGTCTTGTTCTGATGATCGGGTCCGAGCAGCTTCACCGGCTGGCCACGCACCTTGCCGCCGACATCGTCGATCGCAAGCTGCGCCGCAACCACGCTGCCGGTGCCGCCGGCATCGGAGAACACCGAACTCTTGTCGTTCAGCACCGCGATGGTGAGAGGTTTGGTGATGGGGTCGGCAAGCGCCGAACCGTTCAGGCAAGCAACAGCGATGGCAGCCAATATGCCCATTCGGGTCATTGTCGTTTCCTCGTTCTGGTTTTTATTGAGGAAAGCGTAATGGCGGCCGAATGCCTTGGCCAGCGAAATTTAATCGATCGATTAAATCGAATTCCGACGCGCGGAAAGCATCAGACAACCGGTATCGATGCGCTCCGCCGCTGCCACCGAACCGCAGCGAGCGCCAGTAGTCCAGCACCGGCGACCGCCCAGCATGCGACGGGCGCCCAGTGCAGCAACGGCGCATAGTCCGGCAGCTTCTGCAATCCGCCGGCGACGGCGGCCATGCGTGCGAAGGTCGCGAGTGCGAGCGCCGAGAAGACGAGACCGATGACCTTGCCCTCGGCGCCGGTCTCGCCGATCGCCATCGCCGCCGACACCGCGCTCATCATCATGCAGCCCCATGCGGCGCCGGCGATGAACTGCGCCGCGATCAGCATGTTGAGATTCACTGCGAACTCCGCGCCGATCACCGCAAGCGCGCCGAGCAACCCGGCTACCCCGATGACGAGGATTCCGCCCTGGCGCTTGACCACCGCGCTAGCCGGAAACATCGCAATGTTGAAGCCGATCCAGAATATCGGCATCAGCCATTCCAGATCGGCCGGCTTGGCGAAGCGCAGGAACATCGGCGCGCTGTTGATGCTGAAATGCAATTGGAAACCAAGCGCGAGAATGACCATGGCAGCGATGAACAGCATGGGCATGCGGCCGAGCGCCTTGCCTTGCGCCGGCGAAGCCTTTGCCTCACGGGCGCTGACCTGCACGAGGCCCCGCTCGACGCGCGACAGCGCCAGCGTCACGATCAGCAAAACCACGCCGGCAACAACGAAAGGCAGCCGCGGATCGACGCCGCGCAATGTCGCGCCGAGATAGGGCGCCAGCGCACCGGCGACGCCATAGCCGAGCATGGCCAGCGCAGCGAGAAACGGCCGCGACGGGCGCGCGGCATATTTGCCGAGCAATGTCAGCGGCGGCGCGCGCAAGGCGGAGGATGTCGCCGACCAGATCACGATCAATACAATGAGCGCGACTTGCGCCTTCGGTCCCTGCCCGGCGACGAAAGGCAGCGCGACGAAGGCCGCGCAGGACACCGCGGTCAGGATGCCGACAATGAGACCGAGCCGCCCGACCACGCGCGCGATCCTGTCAGCGACCAGACCCATCGCCGTATCGGTCACAGTGAAAATCGCCTGATCGAGCATCAGGATGACAATCACGACGGTCGGCGCAATGCCGACATCGGCGACAAGCTTCGGCAGATAGATCACATAGGTGACCCAGCCCAGCGTGAAGACCAGTTGCAGAACGGCGAGATAGACGCCCGCGCCATTGCTGGTGGCGGCCTGTGTGCCGGTTCGTTCCTGCTCGCTCATGGTCCCCTCGCCCCACCCGACCATAGAATGGTCGCGGCAGCCAAGGAAAGCGTTCAACACGCAGCGCTCAACAGGTCTCGTTCAGCAGGTCTTGCGGAAGGTCAGGTTGATGCGCTGGCCGCCCATGACCGGATGTTCGCCGTCCGGCAGCGGCGCGACGCCGTGATAGGCCAGCCGCGCCGGGCCGCCCCAGACCACGACGTCGCCATGGGTCAGACGATAGCGCTTCTGAGGCGCGCTGCGGGTGAAACCACCGAACAGGAATGTCGCCGGCAGGCCGAGCGAGACCGAGACGATGGGGGCGCGCAGATCCAGCTCGTCCTTGTCCTGGTGCAGCGAGAGTTTGGCACCGGGCTTGTAGCGATTGATGAGACAGGCATCCGGCACGAAGGCCTCGAAGCCGGCCTGAACCGCCGCGCGCGCGGCGAGATCGCGAAACGGCACCGGCATCTCGGGCCATCGCTTACCGCTGTCGGGATCGACGGGGTCGTAGCGATAGCCCCGGGGATCCGACACCCACCCGACACGGCCGCAATTGGTCATCGCGACCGACATGGTGTGACCGCCCGGCGTGACCAGATGGCGGAACGGCGCCGCCTTCACGATCATACGCAGCGCGGCGATTACATCCGGCTGTTCGGCGGCGAAGAAGTTGCGCAGCAGAACGGCTCCCTCGGCGAGCTCTTCGCACGCAGGCTGGTCATCCCTGATATCGGCGAACAGGTCGGTCATCGCGGTTGTTCAGTCGTCCCGTCACTTCGCATCGTGAAAGATCACCCCGAGCGTATGGCGCCGGCCCGACTTCACGCGGCTGACGCCATGGCGCAGATTGACGCGGTAGCTGCCGCGCGTGCCGGCAACCGGTCGGTGATGCACGGCGAACACCACGGCATCGCCCTGCCGCAAGTCTACCACTTCGGCGCGCGACTGCATGCGCGGACGCTGCTCCGTCAACACGAATTCGCCGCCGGTGAAATCCTCACGTGGCGCCGACAGCAGGATCGCGACCTGTAGCGGAAACACGTGTTCGCCATAGAGATCCTGATGCAGGCAGTTGTAGTCCCCGGCTTCATATTGCAGCAGCAGCGGCGTCGGTCGGGTCTGTCCGGCGTCGTGGCAGCGCTTGAGAAACGCGGCGTGATCGGCGGGAAAGCGCACGTCGATCCCCATCGCCTCGTTCCAGCGATTGGCGATTGTGCTCAATGGTCCGTAGAGCGCCGGACGCAGGCCGGCGATCGGATCGGGCAGCGGATAGTTGAAATATTTGTATTCGCCGCGGCCGAAGCCGTGGCGGCCCATGACGATGCGGCTGCGGAAACGGGAATCGTCGGGATAGAGCGATGCGAGGTGACGACACTCATCGGGCGTGAGCAGTTTCTCGAACACGGCGCAGCCCTGGACGTCGAGTTCGGCGCCGATGCGCTGCCAGTCGATGGCGGCAACGCGCGCCTGCGGCGCGGCGTCATTGTTTTCTGGACGCTTCTTCGCGAGTGAAACCATGTCATCGCCTCCGTCATCCGGCCGCGATCATGTTGTCATGGCCTGTTGGCCATTTTAGGGAGATGGGCGGGTGAAACCACCCGATTTCTGGGCCCCTAACCTCTCCCCGCCTTTTGCGGGGAGAGGTCGGACGGCGAAGCCGGCCGGGTGAGGGGCGAGGCACGGCAGACGTAAAAAACACCCGACCATCGGATCGAAAAACGAGAGACCCGAGAGCGAGTGACTGGGGCCGCCAGCGGTGACCGCCCCTCACCCGCTCCGGCTGCGCTGCGCTTCGCCGGATCGACCTCTCCCCGCAATGCGGGGAGAGGTTAGGAACTTCAGCCCACCACCGGCAATGTCTTCACATCATAGCCATGGCTGATCTTGCGCTTCAGCACGGGGTCTTCGATCTCGTAGTCGAAACGATCGGCCGGACGGATGCCGCCCTTGGCGGCGAAGGTGCCGCCGAACATGGCGGTGCCGTCTGGCAGCTTGTCGCTGTCGAAACCTTTCTTGATCAGTTCGGCCACCGGCAGCATGCCGCTCAGCAGGCCCTCCTGATACAGCACCTTCTCGCCCTTGATGGTGGCCCAGGAGCGCAGAATGATCTGGTCCCAGTGCGGAAGCAGTTCGGAGAGCTCCCACACGACAGGTGCGATCGGCTTGTCGCACATCTGCTTCGACACGGTGATGTTGTAGGTCTCGACCTTGCGGTCGGTATGGTCGGAGCCGACGCCGACATAGGTCTTGCCGCCTGACGCGATCAGGCAGAATTCGACTTCGCCCGAGGAATTCTCGTCGGTGCATTCGATCATGCCGTCAGTGGTGAAGCGGCGCGCCGAGCAGCGGTAGTAGATCGGCGTCGAGGCCGGCGGCGCGATGCCGAGCGCCTCGAGTTCCTTGATGTGATGATCGCGTGCGACGGGATCGCGGCCGGTCCAGCCGGCGATGACGCCCTGCGTGATCTTGAGCGTCAACGGCGTCTTACTGCCTTTTGCGTCCAGCGTGAACGCGATCTCGGTGGTCATATGGTTCTTCCTTGCTTGCAATTGAAAGTGAGCTCCGGCGTCGCGCTCCCTCTCCCCGCCTGCGGGGAGAGGTTAGAAAACATCAGCCACGAACGAGCGTCTCCATCCCCGCAGCGAGTTCGAAGATGCGACGGTCCGCGCCGCCGGCGGCTGCCAGCATCAGGCCGACGGGCGCTTCGTCCTTTGCGTGGATCGGCAGCGAGATGGCGCAGCCGTCGATCATGTTGATTAGCGTGCAGTTGCGCAGCGCCATCAGGTTCTGCTTCGAGAACACCTTGTCGTCAGCCATGTCGGCAATCGACGGCGGCGTGATCGCGCAGGTCGGCAGCACCAGCGCATCGTAAGGAGCGATGCGCTTTTCGGTGCGCGCGATCAACGAACGGCGCATCGGCAGGAGATCGAGATAGTCGGCGGCGTTCTGGGTCTCGCCGCGCTGGATGCGCAGCGAGACTCTGGGATCATAGACGTCACCCTTGCTGGCCAGGAGATAGCGATGCCAGGCGTAGCTCTCAGCCGCCGTAAAGCCGCCCTTGGTGCTCATCGGCGCGATGTCGTTGAACTCAGGCACTTCGATGCGCTCGATGATCGCGCCCTTCGCGGCGAGCTTCTTCAGCGCACGCTCGAACGCTGCTGCGACAACAGGATCGAGATCGTCCATCGCCATGGTGGTCGGTACAGCGAGGCGCATGCCCTTGATCGGGCGCGGCGTGAGCTCAAATTCCGGTTCGCCGGCCAGCACAGCATCCATCGCCGCGCAACAGGCGACCGAGCGCGCGAGCGGACCGATGCTGTCGAGCGTAAAGGACAGCGGCACCGCGCCATCGAGCGGCACGCGGCGCTGCGTCGGCTTGTAGCCGACGATGCCGTTGAAGGCCGCGGGAATGCGGCAGGAACCGCCGGTGTCGGTACCCAATGCCGCATGCGCCATGGCATCGAGCACGGAAACGGCGGCGCCGGAGGACGAGCCGCCGGGCACATGGCCAACCTCGCGCTTCCACGCGCCTTTGGGCGTGCCGTAATGCGGATTGGTGCCGATGCCCGAATAGGCGAATTCGACCATGTTGGTGCGGCCGATCACCACGAAGCCGGCGCGGCGCAGACGCGCGACGGTGGGCGCGTCGGCATCGGCCGGCGCGGAATCGTCCAGCGCGCGCGAACCGGCGCGGGTCACCTGCCCCTTGATGTCGAACAGATCCTTGATGGAGATCGGAATGCCGGCAAAGCGCGACGGCGCGGCATTGGCCTTGCGCAGCGCATCCATGGCATCGGCGGCGGCCAGTGCCGCATCCTTGTCGACATGGATGAAAGTACGCTCGCCCTCGCCGTTCGGATCGGCGATTTTGGCCAGACAGGCTTCGACCAGTTTGCGGGACGTGGTGCGGCCGGCAGCGAGATCGGCGGCCAGGCTGGCGAGGGTCGGTGCGGTCTGGTGGAAGTCGTTGCTCATGGTCGCGGCATCCTGTGTGTCATGCCGGACCCGCAGGTGGTCACGGCGCCCGGTCGGTATCGCCGAAAGTGTCCTCGATTTCCAGATCGAGCAGCGCGGAGCTGAGCGATTTGCCATGCGCATCGAGCGCCAGCGATCGCGTCACCCCGCCGCCAAGCGCCTGATCCATCACGAAGTTCAACGCTGCGAGATTGGGCAGCTCGTAGCGGACCACCTCGCCCGCGACGATGCCCGCAAACAGGGCCTTCACGCGCGCGGCGGTCACCTGGGATACTATCAACGGATATAGCTTTGCGTCAAAGGCAATTACCGAGATGTTGGAAATGTTGCCTTTGTCACCTGTGCGGGAATGGGCGATCTCGCGCAGCTTCACGTCATGCTCCCTGAACCATCCGTACCAACCTACCCTGCCTGGTTGCAGCGGGACAAGCCTCGCACGTATTTCAACCGGAATTCCACGTCGTCCCGCAGTGAGCAGATACGGCCATGCAGCACGCGCGCTGGACCGCCCCCGGTGGAATGTGGAATGTCCATCCAGAGGACAACGAACGGGGCCAAATCCCCGTCCAAGGGAGAGAACACGACACATGGCTGAACCAGCCCGCGCGCGGCCGAAACCGACACCGGAAACCCAGCATTATTGGGACGGCGCAAAAGCCGGCGAACTCCGCCTGCAGCGCTGCGACGATTGCAGCAATGTGTATTTTCCGCCGCGGCCGTTTTGTCCCGGCTGCGCCTCGCGCAAGGTGTCGGTGTTCAAGGCCTCGGGCAAGGGTTTCCTCTACAGCTACGTCATCAATCACCGGCCCGCCGCGCCGGGCTTCACGCCGCCTTACGCGATTGCCGTGGTCGAGCTTGAGGAAGGTCCGCGGCTGATGAGCAACATCATCGATTGCCCGCAGACGCCCGAAGCGCTCGAACTCGACATGAAGCTCGAGGTCGCCTTCGAGAAGCTCGACGACGCCATCACCCTCCCCGTATTCCGTCCGGCGAAGGGCTGAGATCATGCGCAGAAACGCAGTCGCCGTTGTCGGCGCAGCCGAGACCACCGAGCTCGGCGTCATCCCGAACATGTCGCAGCTCCAGCTTCACGCGGATGCGGCGCTCAACGCCATCAAGGATGCCGGGCTGAAACTGTCCGACATCGACGGCATCGCTACCGCGGTCGAAACGCCGCAGCAGATCGCGCATTATCTCGGCATCACCCCGACCTGGGTCGACGGCACATCGGTGGGCGGTTGTTCCTTCATGCTGCATGTTCGCCACGCGGCCGCGGCGATCGAGGCCGGCCTGTGCAAGACGGTTCTGATCACCCATGCCGAAAGCGGCAAGTCGATGATCGGCAAATTGCCGCGCTCGATTCCGGCGGACAGCCTGCAAGGCCAGTTCGAGGCGCCTTATGGCGTCTACGGTCCGCCGAGCATGTTCCCGATTCCGGTGCTGCGCTACATGAAGACCCATGGCATCACCCATGAGCAGATCGCCTCGGTCGCCGTATTCCAGCGCGAATGGGCGGCGAAGAATCCGCGCGCGATGATGAAGGCGCCGATCACGGTCGAGGACGTGCTGAACTCGAAGATGATCGCCTATCCGTTCCGCATCCTGCAATGCTGCCTCGTCACCGATGGCGGCGGCGCGCTGATCCTGACCTCGGCGGATCGCGCCAAGGATTTCCCGAACAAGCCGGTCTATATTCTCGGCACCGGCGAGAGCGTAGAAACGCCGATGGTCAGCCAGATGAGGACCTTCGATTCATCGCGCGCCTTCACCGTGGCCGGGCCGACTGCGTTCCGCGAGGCAGGGATCACGCACAAGGACGTCGATCACCTGATGATCTACGATGCCTTCGCGCATCTGCCGCTGTATGGTCTCGGCGATCTCGGCTTCATGCCGCATGAGGAGACCGGCAAGTTCATTGCCGACGGCAACACCCGCCCCGGCGGCAAGCTGCCGATGAACACCAATGGCGGCGGCCTCAGCTATATGCATTCCGGCATGTACGGCATGTATGCGCTGCAGGAGAGCGTGCGACAAATGCGCGGCATCGCACCGGCGCAGGTGCCGGGCGCGAAGATTTCCGTCTGTCACGGCGTCGGCGGCATGTTCGCCGCGTCGGGCACGGTGATTTTTACGAACGAGAAGTAACTCACCCTCGGTGTCATTGCCGGGCTTGACCCGGCAATCCATCTTCTTCGGAAAAGGCATCTTGCGAAGACAGATGGATACGCGGGTCAAGCCCGCGTATGACGACTGAGAATATTTCGCCAGAATTCACCACCAAAGGAAAACCCACATGGCATCTACCAAATCACTCGACGGCAAGGTCATCGTCGTCACCGGCGCGGGTCGCGGCATCGGCCGTGGCATTGCGCTGCTCTGCGCGGCTGAAGGCGCCAAGGTCGTCGTCAACGATCCCGGCGTCGGCACCGACGGTTCGGGCGGCGATGGCGCGGCTCCGGCCGAGCAGGTCGTCGAGGAAATCAAAGCAGCCGGTGGCACCGCCGTTGCCAATTTCGAGTCCGTCGCCGAAGCGATCCCGGCCAGCAAGATCATCAAGCAGGCCGTGGATACCTACGGCAAGATCGACGGTGTGGTGAACAATGCCGGCATCCTGCGCGACGCGATCTTCCACAAGATGTCGATCGATGCGTTCGAGATGGTGATCAAGGTCCATCTGATGGGCTCGTTCTACACCTCGCACGCCGCCGCGCGTTACTTCCGCGAGCAGAACTCCGGCTCGTTCGTGCACTTCACCTCGACCTCGGGCCTGATCGGCAATTTCGGCCAGGCCAACTATTCGGCCGCCAAGCTCGGCATCGTCGGCCTGTCGAAGTCGATCGCGCTCGACATGGGCCGCTTTGGCGTCAATTCGAACTGCGTCTCGCCCTTCGCCTGGAGCCGCATGATCGGCAGCATCCCGACCGAGACCGAAGCCCAGAAGGCCCGCGTCGAACGCATGCAGCGCATGGGTCCGGAAAAGATCGCACCGCTGGTGGCGCATCTGCTCTCCGACGACGCCAAGGAAATCTCCGGACAGATCTTTGCCGCGCGCATGAACGAGATCTTCCTGATGGGCCAGTCGCGCCCGCTACGCTCCATCCACCGCGCCGAAGGCTGGACCCCGCAGAGCCTCGCCGAACACGGCATGCCGGCGCTAAAGTCGTCGTTCTACAAGCTCGACCGTTCGGCTGACATTTTCAGCTGGGATCCGGTCTAAGCGTCTAATCGGCTCGCGGGAGCATCAGTCCCGCGAGCCGATTTCTACAACCCAGAATTTAAAACGAAACAATATTACTCAAATAGCTATGCATAGCGGTCTTATCTGACCCGAGATCGAGCTAATTTCGTCATAAAGAATTCAAACGCCGGCCAAGACCGGCTATGTCACCAGCAATACGGGTTTGACGTCACGCATGTGCGGACGAAACCGCATTTGCTGGACGAACATCATGACAGATCACGCGGGCGCGATGCCCTCCGCGGCCATGCCGCATTCCAAGCCGCTGAATTCCCCCGCCCGCGTTTTGCTGGCGAGCCTGATCGGCACCACGATCGAATTCTTCGACTTCTACGTCTACGCCACCGCCGCGGTGCTGGTGTTTCCAAAACTGTTCTTCCCGGCTGGCAACGACACCGCCGCGCTGCTCGCGTCCTTCGCGGTGTTCTCGATCGCGTTCTTTGCGCGTCCGTTCGGCGCCGTCGTGTTCGGCCATTTCGGCGATCGCGTCGGCCGCAAGACCACGCTGGTCGCAGCATTGCTCACCATGGGCATCTCGACCGTGCTGATCGGCCTGCTGCCGACGCATGCGCAGATCGGCCTTGCCGCGCCACTGCTGCTGGTGCTGTGCCGTTTTGGCCAGGGCTTTGGACTCGGCGGTGAATGGGGCGGCGCAGTGCTGCTCGCCACCGAGAACGCACCGGAAGGCAAGCGCAACTGGTACGCCATGTTCCCGCAGCTCGGTGCGCCGCTCGGCCTGTTCCTGTCGTCCGGCACGTTCTTCATCCTGCTGCATTTCGTCTCGCCGGAAACGTTTCTGAGCTGGGCGTGGCGCGTGCCGTTCCTCGCCTCCATCGTGCTGATCGCCATCGGATTGTGGGTGCGCCTGTCGATCACCGAGACGCCGGAATTCCAGAAGGCCATCGAGAAGGCCGAGCGCGTTGCCGTCCCCAGCATGGAGCTGCTGCGCAAGCACAAGCGCAGCCTCGTGCTCGGCACACTGGTCGGTCTGATGACCTTCGTATTCTTCTATGTCTGCACGGCCTATCTGCTGTCCTACAATGTCGGTATCGCGAAGATGTCGCTGCTCGATGCGCTCAAGGTGCAGATCGCCGGCGCCGTCGCCTTCGGCACCACCAACATCCTGGCCGGCCTGCTCGCCGACAAGATCGGTCGCCGCACGCTGCTGATCGCCAATTGCCTGATGGTGATCGTGTTCTCGTTCTTCCTGGCGCCGCTGCTGTCAGGCGGCGTGGCGGGCATCTATGCCTTCGCGCTGATCGGTCTGGCGATCTTCGGCATCAATTACGGCCTGATCGGCGCCGCACTCGCGGCACCGTTCCCGACCACCGTGCGCTATACCGGCGCGTCGATGACGTTCAATCTGGCGAGCATCTTCGGTGCCTCGCTGGCGCCTTATATCGCCACCTGGCTGCAGGCGAATTATGGGCTCGCTTACATCGGCTATTACGTGCTCGCCGCCGCGGTGATCACGCTCATCGCGATCTTCGTGTCAGACAAGCACGAGGTTTGAGCGCGCTCGCATGACGATCTCAAAGGGGCAGCGCTGGCGCTGCCCCTTTTTTGTTTGTCAGTTCGACGCCTGCTGCCGCTTGAGCTCGTTCCGCGCAGCGTCACGCTCGAATTCGCCATCGCCCCGGCACACCTCAGCTGCCTTTTTCAGATAGGGCAACGCTTCCTGCGGCTTGTGCTTCACCATCAGATACTGACCGAGATAGAACGACACGCCGCAAGGGCCGAAGTCGTCCTCCAGCCGCATGTCCTTCATTATGGCGAGCATCTCCTCGCGACTCATCTGGCCGAGATAGACCGCGACCATCGGCCATGGCCAGCCCTTGCGATCGAGCGTATCGGTATTGCGTTTCAGCTCGCCCACGTCGTAGTCGCCGCTGCGTGCCCGCGCGATGTAGCGCAGCAGCTTGCCCAGTTCGTATTGCGGCGTCTTCTCGACCACATCGCCGAAGTCGGCGGCAGCCTCGGCGAAATGTCCCTCGATGAAGTTCATATGCGATCGCCGGTTACGGGTGTCGGGATCGTCCGGCCTCAGCTTTAGCGCCGCGTCCAGGTCCGGGATCGCGCCGGCAAAATCGCCCTTGCGCGCAAAGGCGATGCCGCGGTCAACATGGGCGCCGACGTCGTTCGGATCGCCGGCCAGAACGACGTCGAAATCCGCGATCGCGCCGTCATTGTCGCCCCGTCGAATCCTGACGTCAGCGCGACCACGGTGGGCATAGGTGTCGCCGGGCTTGATCTGCAGCGCAGCGTCGTAATCGGCCAGCGCCTTGCTAAAGTCTTTCTTGGCGGCACGGCTGTTACCGCGCAATGCGAACGCCGCATAGTCTTTCGGATCGACGCGGATGGCTTCCGAGAAATCTGCGATCGCGCCATCGATGTCGGCCAATCTCTTGCGCAACATTCCGCGTCCGCGATGGTAGGACGAATTGCCCGGCTGCAGGCGAATCGCCTTGTCATAATCGGCGCGCGCCCGCACGAAATCGCCCTTGGATTCATAGGCGCTCGCCCGCGAGCCGAAGCCCGAGGCGTAAGTGGGATCGAGGGCGATCGCCTTGTTAGCATCCGCGATAGCCAGATCGAATTCGTCGAGGCGGTTGTGGACCATGGCGCGCGCGCCATAGCCTTTCGCAAAATCAGGATTGAGTGCGATGAACGCAGTAAAATCCGCGCGCGCCGCCTCCATATGGCCGAGTTCGAAGTTCCCGATGGCGCGAAGGCGAAGCGCTTCGGAGCGCTCGGCATCCGTTGCGCCGGGACGATCGATGATATCGCTACAGCCTGCGATCATCCGCTGATCCATCGGCGGGCGACATCCATTATCCGCGTGCGCTGACAATGATGTGGCGAACAGCAATGCTGCAGAAGCGACTGCAACACATATGTGACAGCGAAACGACGACATGGGGAACCGCGCATCAAATGAGAGCTTTGGTGTTGGTCGCATGGAACTATCAAAACGTTCACTGCGCTGCGATGCGCGCTTGTGCACCGCCATGACCGCGCGGCAGCATCGAATTGTGTAGCATCGCCGTCGCAACGGTATTTAGACTGCTGGCAACGGCTGGAGAAAACCAGAAAAGCCGGGAGGACGACGATGCCAACTCAGCTCACGCAAGACTCTGCTCACCCCGCCGCACCATCCCACTCACTCAGTCGCAGAAATATCCTAGGCAGCGCCGCTGCATTGGCAGCGACGACGCTGATCGCACCTGATGCACTCGCGCGCAACTTCGGTCGCGGTGCGGAGCCGCAGCGCTATCCCGATCCTGATATTGTCGTCATCGACGCCAATCGCTTCAAGGCGAGAGTCGGCAACACCGTCATCAAGCGGCTCTATACGGGCTGCCTGTGGGCGGAGGGACCGGCGTGGAATGCACAGGGTCAGTATCTGATCTGGAGCGATATCCCTGCCAATCGCCAGTTGCGTTATCTCGACGATGACGGCCACATCTCCGAGCGCTTCCGCTATCCATCCGAGGAGAGCAACGGGAATTCGTTCGACACCGAGGGCCGCCAGCTTTCCGCGCAGCGCACGCGTCTGGTCCGCTTCGAGCATAATGGCAGCGTCACGACGCTGGCTGAACAGGCAAACGGCAAGCCGCTGAACGGACCGAACGATATGGTGGTCAATCCGATCGACAAGGCGATCTGGTTCACCGATCCCGGCTACGGCGCCATCAATCTCTATGAAGGACAACGCGCGGCGGCGGGCGTCACGCAACCGTACCAGAAGGAAGCGGTGTATCGCATCGATCCAGCGAGCGGCCAGGTGAACAAGGTCGCGGACGATCCGTTCAAGCCGAACGGGCTCGCCTTCAGTCCGGATTACAAGAAACTCTATGTCTGCGACACCGGCATCACGCATTATCCCAATGCCAAGAATGTCGTCTGGCAGTACGACGTCGACGGCGGCAAGCTCAGCAATGCGAAGCCGCTGATCGACATGACGCTGGATGGCAAGTCCGGCTTCCCTGACGGGCTGCGCGTCGACACCGAAGGCAATATCTGGGTCGGCGCCGGCTGGGTCGGCGAGGGCTATGACGGCGTGCAGATCTTTGCGCCGGACGGCCAGCGCATCGGCCAGATCAAGCTGCCGGAGACCTGCGCGAACGTGTGTTTCGGCGGCAAGAAGCGCAACCGGCTGTTCATGACGGCGAGCCAGTCACTCTATGCGGTCTATGTGGAAACGCAGGGCGCGCATTTCTGTTGAGGGACCCACGTCGCAGCCAGCCGCTTCGCGCGACTCTCTCCACGTCATGCCCGGGCTTGACCCGGGCATCCAGCTTTGCGGCAAGCAACGGAGAAGATGGATGGCCGGGTCAAGCCCGGCCATGACGTAGGGATAGGACGTAGCGTCTCCACGACTACCCGCTATTCCGCAGCCCCGCCGAGATGCCATTGATCGTCAGCTGAATCCCGCGCAGCACCTGCT
This sequence comes from Tardiphaga robiniae, assembly GCF_013359755.1. Taxonomy (GTDB): domain Bacteria; phylum Pseudomonadota; class Alphaproteobacteria; order Rhizobiales; family Xanthobacteraceae; genus Tardiphaga; species Tardiphaga robiniae. The sequence goes on from NZ_JABMCJ010000076.1 coordinate 35,918, forward strand.
CGTCCGGATTATTCGCACGGTGCTCTTTCAGCAGCTCGACTTGCACGTGGTTGAGCGGATCGAGATACGGGAAACGGTTGCGGATCGAGCGATCGAGCAGCGGGTTGTTTTGCAGCAAGCGCTCCTGCTCCATGATATCCAGCAGCGTCTCGATGCACAGATGCCATTCGCCGCGAATGCGGCCAAAGATGGTCTCGCGCAGCTTTTGGTCGGCGACGAGCTCAGCATAGCGCGAGGCGATGGCGATGGAGCTCTTGGCCAGCACCATGTCCATGTTGGACAACAGCGTGCGGAAGAACGGCCATTCGCGGTGCATCTCCTGCAGGAACGCCATGCCCTTGTCGGGATGATTGGCGAGCCACGCCTCGATGGCACTGCCGAAACCATACCAGCCGGGCAGCATCAAGCGGCACTGCGCCCATGAGAACACCCAGGGAATGGCGCGCAGGTCCTCGATGGCGCGGGTCTTCTTGCGCGAGGCCGGACGGCTGCCGATGTTCAGCGTCGAGATCTCGTTGATGACGGTGGATTCCCAGAAGTAATCGACAAAGCCCTCGGTCTCATAGACCAGCCCGCGATAGGCCTTGAAGGCCAGTTCGGAAATCTCCTCCATGGCTTCGAGATATTCGCGGCGCGGCGCGCTGTGCTTCGGCGCCAGCAGGCTCGCTTCCAGCGTCGCGGCGGCCAGGATCTCCAGATTGTTGCGGCCGACCTCGGCGTTGGAATATTTGCTGGAGATGATCTCGCCCTGTTCGGTGATGCGGATCTGCCCGTCCACCGCGCCGCCGGGCTGCGCCAGGATCGCATCGTGGCTCGGGCCGCCGCCGCGGCCCACAGAGCCGCCGCGGCCATGAAACAGCCGCAGCCGGATGTGATGCCGCTCGAACACTTCGATGAGCTCGATCTCGGCCTTGTACAGTTCCCAGCCGGACGTAACGAAGCCACCATCCTTGTTGCTGTCGGAATAGCCGAGCATGACTTCCTGCACCGCGCCGCGGCTGTCGACCAGCTTGCGATAGTCGTGCAGCGAGAACATGCGGTCCATGATGGCTGCAGAAGCCTGCAGATCCTCGATGGTTTCGAACAACGGCACGATATTGATGGCGCTGCGGCCGGAGCAATCGACGAGCCCGACTTCCTTCAGCAGCACCGCGACTTCGAGCATGTCGGAGACGCCCTTGCACATGGAGATGATGCATTGGGGGATTGCCGCCGCGCCGAATTTCGCATGAACCTGCGCCGCCATACGGAACAGTGCGAGTTCGCCCAGCGTCTCATCGCTGTATTTGACGAACAGCGAGCCGAGCGGCCGCGCATTCTTCAATTCATTCGTCAGCAGCGCGATGCGCGCTTCCTCGCCGAGCGCGAGATAGGACGTGCCGGGCATCGCCGCGTCGATCAGTTCGGCGACGGTGCGCTCATGCACAGCGGAATTCTGCCGGATGTCGAGACTGGCGAGATAGAATCCAAAGCAATCCACCGCGCGGCGCAGTTGCCGCAGCCGGCCGCGGGCGATGACTGCGGAATTATCAGCGATCAGCGAACGATCGAGCACATCGAGATCGGCCTTGAACTCCTGCGCCGATGCGTAAGCCGGGGCATCGCCCACGGCCGCGCGGCGGTTCGGCAATTCGAGCGCATGGGCCGTCGCCGCCATGCGGGCATAGACGCCGGAGATCGCCAGACGATAGGGCTCGCCAGCGCGGTGCGGCGATGGATCAGGGGAGCGTTCGGCCAATGCGCGGAGTTCATCGGAGACATCCGCGAGATGCGCCGCCATGGACAGTTCCGCGCCCAGCGCGTGGAGTTCGTCGAGATAGAAGCTGAAGGCGCGCCTGCTCTGCAGCATCATGGTGCCGCGCATCACATCTGCCGTGACGAACGGATTGCCGTCGCGGTCGCCGCCTATCCAGCTGCCCATGCGCAGGAACGAGCCGAGTTCGGCAGCGCCGCCCTGCGCGCGCAGGCTGTCTTCCAGCACACAATGCAGCCGCGGCACTTCGCGCAGGAACGTGTAGTCGTAGAACGACAATCCGTTGGCGACCTCGTCGAGCACCGTCAGCTTGCTCCGGCGCAGCAGATTGGTCTGCCACAGCGTCACGACGGCGCGGCGCAACTGTTCCTCGGACGCCTCAATCTCCTCGGCGGTGAGCTGCATACGCTCGCGCCGGTCCAGCAATGCCGCGATTTCCATTTCGCGGTCGATGGTGCTCTTGCGGCGCACTTCCGTGGGATGCGCGGTCAGCACCGGACTGATCAGCGCCTGGCCGAAGAACTTGCTGAGCAGCGCCGCATCGATGCCGGCTTCGCGCGCGCGCTTCACCGCATGGGCCAGCGTGCCCGATGCGTTGGCCGCATTCGCGCGCTGCGCTCGCATCCGGCGGATGTTGTTCTGGTCCTCCGCGATATTGGCGAGATGGGAGAAATAGCTGTAGGCGCGAACGATGCGCACGGTCTCGGCGATCGACATGCCGTCGAGAATGGCTTCGAGTTCACGCCGCGCCAGCTTGTCCTCGTCGCGGTGAAAACGGACCGAGGTCTGACGGATGTTTTCGACGAGGGCGAATACCGCCTCGCCTTCCTGATCGCGCACGGTGTCGCCAAGGATGCGGCCGAGCAGCCGGATGTCCTCGCGCAGCCGGGCATCGGCCTCCTGGTGAGCAGGATCGTCACCGCGCTGGGATGCGGGTTCTTCGGTGGACAGGGTCAGGGACACAAGGACGCTCCAGGAAGTTGCCGGCGCCCCATTTGGTCGCAAGTCATGCTGCGACGCAAGACGAAGTTGCAGCGCCCAGCAGTGTCCCGAAACTCAGCTTCGTGGCTTTACCTTACCTAAGATCCGATCCGCCTCGGTGCGCCAGTCGGCGCTGCGCGCGAAACCCGCCTCGCCCTTGGTGCCGAACAGCCCGTCGTCGGCGAGATCCGCGATCCAGCCCTGGCGCTCGGCCGTCCCCTCCGCCGACCACGGCGTCAGGCCGATCTCGCGCACGGTCTCGGCAACCTCGCGCACTTCCTCGCTGCGGCGGCGGCCGTGTTCGATGACACGCTGGAAGAAATAGGCACCCTGCTTCTCCCAGTCGATGGATGGAAACGTCTCGACCAGCGACGCGATCACCGCGTCCTCGACGCCATAGGCGCGCGCGGTGGTAAAGCTCTCGATCACCATGGCCTCGAGGCCCTTGATCATGATGCTGCGGCACATTTTGGTCGCCGAGGCGACGCCAAGCTTGTCGCTGGCGACTTTCGCATCGAAGCCGATGGCGTTGAGCAGTGGCGCGAGATCGCGCGCGCCGGTACCGCCGAGCAACAGCGGCACCTTGATGCGGTATGGCGGGATCGAGGTCATGACCGCGCCCTCGACATAGCGCCCGCCGGCACCGTCGATCAGCGCCGCGGCGCGCTGCTTGGCACCCGGCGATGCGGAGTTGAAGTCGAGAAACCACGCCTGCGGCTTCAGACCCGGCACGCAAGCCTGCGCGGCCGGCACGGTCTGGCTCGCGGTGACAGCGCAGACGATGAAGTCGGCGCGTGACGCCAAATTGGCATGCGAGGATGCGAGCGTGACGCCATGGGTCTCGGCATGGTCGCGCAGCGCCCCGGCATCTGCGCCGTCGAGCTTGAGATCATAGGCGCTGACTGACATATCCTGCTTGCGCAGGTCTTCAGCGAGAATGCGCCCGACTTCGCCATAGCCGATCAGGCCGACGTGCCACTGGTTCGAACGTTCAGTCATATTGCTTACTGGACCTTGATGTTTGCCGCCTTCAGCACCGGCCCCCATTTGTCCGCTTCGGCATGCATGAACTTGTCGAACTCGGCCGGCGAGGAACCGACCGGCGTGGCATCGATCTTCTTCAGCGCCGCCAGCACCACCGGATCCTTCAGCGCCGTCACCAGATCCGCATGGATCTTCGCCACGACATCGGCCGGCATACCGGCAGGTCCGAGGAAGCCCCACCACACCGCCGTATCATAACCGGCGACGCCGGATTCGGCGACCGTCGGCACATTGGGCAGCGCCGCCGAGCGCGTCGCCGTCGTCACCGCCACGGCACGCACCGCGCCGCCTTCGAGCTGCCCGACGATCTCGGGCAGCGGATTGATGCTCATGGGAATGTCGCCGGCGATCACTGCCGTGAGCGCCGGTGCGCCGCCCTTATAGGGGATCGAGACGATCTTGGTGCCGGCCATGTGGTTCAACAATTCGCCGGCGAGATGCGCCGAGGTGCCATTGCCCGACATGCCATAGGACAGCGAGTCTGGCTTGGCTTTTGCCTGCGCCAGCAACTCTTGCAGGTTCTTGGCGGGATTGTCCTTGGACACGACAATGGCCAGCGGCGAATAGGCGACTTCGCTGATCGCGGTGAAATCCTTGAACGTGTCGTAGGGCAGCTTCGGATAGAAGAACTGATTGAGCGGATGGCCCGACGCGACAAGGATCAGCGTGTAGCCATCGGGCGGCGACTTCGCGAGGGCCTGCGAGGCGATGATGCCGCCGGCGCCCGGACGGTTGTCCACCACCGGCTGCTGGCCCCAAGTCTTCGACAGCGATTGGGCGAGGGTCCGCGCCAGCACGTCAACCGCACCGCCGGCCGCATAGGGCACCAGGATCGTCACCTGCTTGCTGGGGAACGTCTGGGCGTGCAGCGACGGGCTGGTGAAAGACAGCAGCGCAGCCGCCGTGGCGATGGCCAGTTTCATGGGCTCAAGCAAGGAAACAGGCAAAGACACGGGCATGGATGGTCGTCCCTCTTGTAATATCGCGCAACAATCTCGTGTCGTTGCTACTTGATATGGCTACTTGGCTGTGGTCGCAGCGCGCAGTCCGGACCGTACGATGGCCGCATCGACCAGTCCCCGCGCCTTCACATCCTCGGTGAATTTGCGGACAAATGCCATCCCCGCATCGCGCCCCTTGGGGATCGCGATGGCATGTCGCTCGACACCCCAGCGGCCATCCAGCACCCTCGCGCCCGGCGCCTGCTCTGCGAGTTCGAACAGTGTCGCCTTGTTGGTGGCGAACACATCGATGCTGCCGGCCATCAGCAAGCCGGGCGCAAGCCTGATGGCCGGCACGCGAACGACTTCGGCATTCTTCAAATCGCGTGACAGAACCGCGTCGGATGAACTTCCGGCGGTGACGCCGACATGGACGCCCTTGACGTCGACATCATCGGGCCCCGCAACCCTGGACTCTTTCGCGACGAGATAGCCAAGATCGCTTTCCAGATAAGACGGGCCGAAATCCATGTCGTTCGCACGCGCAGCCGACGCATTGGTGAAAGCGGCATCGACGGCGCCTGTCTTCACCGCTTCGAGAACCTCGGCATTCCTGGAGAACACCACCGGCTCATAGGGCACGCCCAATTGCCGCGCGAGCTCCTTGCCGAGATCGTAGCCGACACCACGCGGGCCTTCGGTTTGCGATACGAGAATAGACGTCGGTGTTCCCGGATAGAGCCCGACACGCAGCTTCCCGCTTGGGGCGAGTATCTGCTTCGGCTCGAGGTCGACGGCAACTGCAGGACCGGCAAACGCTGCCACCAGGAGCGTGATTGCCGCGATCTGCGCGGCAAGTTTGTTTCCAACCGTTGCCACGCGCATCATCACCCTCCTAGATCGTCCGGCCAGCCTTGGCCCAATAAGGATCGCGCAGCCGGCGCTTGAATATCTTGCCGGAGTCTTCGCGCGGCAGATTGCTCTGGATCTCCATCTGCTTCGGCACCTTGTAGTCGGCCAGCGCTTTCTTGAGGTCCGCGCGCACCGTCGCCAGGTCAAGCACCACGCCGGGCTGCGGCTCGATCACCGCCATCAGGGACTCGCCGAACTCCTCATCGGGAATACCGAACACGGCGCAGTCATGCACACCGGGTAGCGCATGCAGCGCGGACTCGATTTCGGCGGGATAGATATTGACGCCGCCGGAGATCACCATGTCGCGCTTGCGATCGCAGATGAAGACATAGCCGTCGGCATCGAGATAGCCGACATCGCCCGAGGTGATGAAACCGTCGCGGTCGATCTCGGCGCGCTTTTCCGGTTTGTTGTGATAGGTGAAATCCGGATTGCCTGATATGCGCGAATAGATTTCGCCGATCTCGCCCTGCGGCAGGATCTGGCCGTCGTCGCCGAGGAAGCGCAATTCCGCGCCGGGCGCGATCTTGCCGACAGTACCCGGCTTCTTCAACGCGTCTTCGGAATTCGCGAAGGTCACCGCGCCGGATTCGGTGGAGCCGTAGAATTCGTAGATCACCGGGCCCCACCAGTCGATCATCGCGGTCTTGACGTCGGCCGGGCACGGCGCGGCGGCATGGATGATGTGGCGCAGCGACGACATGTCGTATTTCTTGCGGACGTCTTCCGGCAGCTTCATCAGCCGGATGAACATGGTCGGCACCATGAAGATGGTGTCGATCTTCTCGTCCTGCACCACGCGCAGGAATTCTTCGGGATCGAAGCGCGGCATCATCACCAGCACGCCACCGAGGCGCCCGGCGCGCAGCGCGAAGGCATTGGGGGCCGAGTGATAGAGCGGTCCGGGCAGCAATGCGCGCGCGCCGGGCTTGAGGCCATAGACGCGTGCACGCATCTGGTCGGCGGACGCCGCCTGCTCCGGTGTCGGCGCAAAACGGCGCACACCCTTTGGATGGCCGGTGGTGCCCGACGTGTAGATCATGTTGTGCGGCTGCGGCAGCGCGGGGCCGTCATAGGGCGCCTGTTCGGTCAGCCAGCTCTCCAGATCGATGGCGCCATCCGGGGTGCCGAGCCGTGCCGGATCGACCTTGTAGTTGGCAATGATCTCCGGCGGCGTCGGCACGCTCAGCGACACGATGCCCTGCGGGATCGCCTCGCGCAGCTGATGCAGCATGTCGGCATGGGCGATCAGGATATTGCTGCCGGAGTCCTTGATCACATAAGTGATCTCTTCCGGCTTAAAATGCCAATTCACCGGCACGCCGTAAGCGCCGAGCTGCGCCACCGCATAGGCCGCTTCGAGAAACGCGATGTCGTTGCGCATCAGGATGCTGACGCTGTCACCTTGCTTGACGCCAAGCCGCGACAGCCCGCCGGCGATGCGGCTCGCACGTTCGGTCAGTTCGGCAAAGCCGCGGCGGCGATCGCCTGAGATGACGCCTTGAAACAGGGAATTTGTCGACATGGATACGTTTCCGGATTTTTGTTTTTGATTTTTGATGAACTCTTCGCCGTCATTGCGAGGAGCCCTTGCGACGAAGCAATCCAGTCTTCGTTTGTGACTTTCTGGATTGCTTCGCCCAAAGAAAGTTGGAAGTCCAACTTTCTCAGGGCTCGCAATGACGGCTGAGAACGTCGCGGGCTAATCCACAAATTTCGGCGCACGCTTCTCGATATTCGCGCGCACGGCTTCGGTCTGGTTCGGTCCACCCATCAGTTTCATCTGCTCGGCGGATTCGGCGAGCAGCGCCGGACCGGGATCGACCGCAAGATTGTTGAGCATGCGCTTGGCGGCGCGGATCGCATCGGGGCTCTTGCCGGCGATCTCGCGCGCCGTCTCGAGCGCCGCGGCGCGCGGGTCGTCACAGATGCGCGTGGCGAGACCGTAGCTCAGCGCTTCCTGCGCCGAGAAGATGCGGCCGGTGTAAGTGAGGTCGCGCAGGATATCGTCGCGCACGAGGCTGGCGAGGATCGGCGTGCCGGCCATGTCAGGCACCAGGCCCCATTTGATTTCCATCACCGACATGCGCGTGTCCGGCGCGAGAAAGCGCATGTCGGCGCCGAGCGCGACCTGGAAGCCGCCGCCAAAGGCGACGCCATGCACAGCGGCAATCACCGGCACCGGCAATTGGCGCCAGCCCCACACCGCCTGCTGGGAATGATTGCAAAGACCGTGGGTGCGCAGCGCGAGGTCGCGCTTCTGCGCACCGCCGATACCGTCGCCGCCATTGTCGTTCATCGCGGCGAATCGTCCCATGTCGAGGCCGGCGCAGAACGCCCGGCCCTCGCCGGACAGCACGACCGCGCGCAGCCCCTTCTCCCGGCTCAGGCGCTCGGCGGTATCGACCAATGCCGCAAACATCGCCGCATCCAGCGCATTCATCTTGTCCGCGCGGACCAGCCGAACATCGGCAACGCCATCCGTCATGGACACAGAGATGCGGTCTTCCATGGGTGGTTTCCTTCCTAGACTTGTTTTTCTTCCCGCTTTACACGCAAGCGGTATCGGGTTTAGTCAATCAACTAATTAACCCGTCCGCATCCTCTTAAAGCAGGACCCTCCCATGTTCAATCAGCAGCTCCTCGCAGGCCGAAAAATCCTCGTCACCGGCGGTGGCACCGGTCTCGGCAAATCGATGGCGGCGAAATTCCTCGAACTCGGCGCCGAAGTGCATATCTGCGGTCGCCGCAAGGCTGTATGCGACGAGACCGCAACCGAGCTGATGGCGGAATTTGGCGGCAAGGTCTCCAGCCACGGCGTCGACATCCGCGACGCCGCGGCGGTCGATGCGATGATCGAAGGCATCTGGGCCGATGGCCCCCTCACCGACCTGATCAACAACGCCGCCGGAAATTTCATCTCGCGGACGCAGGACCTGTCGGCGCGCGGCTTCGACGCGGTCGCCAACACGGTGATGCACGGCACATTCTACATGACCCATGCAGTCGGCCGGCGCTGGATCGCCGACAAGGTGCCGGGCAACGTGGTCTCGATCACCGTGACCTGGGTACGCAATGGCAGCCCCTATGTGGTGCCCTCCGCCATGAGCAAATCGGCGATCCATGCCATGACCATGTCGCTGGCGACCGAATGGGGCCGCTACGGCATCCGCCTCAACACCATCGCGCCCGGCGAAATCCCCACTGAAGGCATGAGCAAGCGCATCAAGCCCGGCGACGAGGCCGGTGCACGCACCCGCGCGCAGAACCCGATGGGCCGCGTCGGCAAGATGGAAGAACTGCAGAACCTTGCGGTGTTTCTGATCTCCGGCGGCTGCGACTGGATCAGTGGCGAGACCATCGCCATGGACGGCGCACAAGCGCTCGCCATGGGTGGCAACTTCTATCAGCTGCGCGACTGGTCCGATGCCGAATGGATCCAGGCACGCGACAGCATCAAAGCGCAGAACGAAAAGGACAAGGCGCAGCGGGGGTAAGGGCCGCCAAAATAATTCGACCGGCAGCGAGGCTCTCCCATGCGGGAAGCCTCGCTTTGTTTTTTGATCAACGCGCAACCTGCAACCGCTCGTGCGCAACCCTCATGGCCTCGTCCTCGGACGCAACGACCGCGGAACTGATGCCGAACGCCTTCGTCGCAAGTGCCGACTGGGCCTCCACGAGAACGCGTGTGACGGCATTCGGCTCGACGGCAATGATGGCACGGCAAAGCAGCGCGAGCGTCGCTTTGTTGCGCTTGAGCCAAAGCCCCCTCGCTTTGCGATCTTCATGCGCCTCATCATGATGATGACTGGCCATGATCATGACGAAAGGCTGCTTGCGGCCGATGAGATCGTCCATCTCGACCTCCCACTGCGCCGCACTTCCCGGCTGAAGCTCATCATGCCGGACCCACACGATCGGGAACGCCGCAACATCGTGAATGAGAAAGGCACCGTTATCGAGGCTCATCGTCGTCTCCTGACTGTTCGTTGATCTGCATGCGGAGATAGACCCGGTCGCTCAAACCCGTTAACGACATTCGGACGCAAAATAATGAGAATCGGCCAGGCTGGAGCGGTTCTGAAAAGGCATGGTGTCATGACCTCGCTCACCGAGCGCCTCGACGGACCATCCGCAATCGCCATCTGGGGCAGCGATGAGCCCGGCGATGCATTTCGGCTCGGCACCCGCGAACTCGACTGGCATCATCACCGCCGCGGCCAGTTGTTCTGTATCGAAAGCGGATTGATCCGCCTGCACACGAAACAGGGCTCGTGGCTACTGCCGCCGCAGCGCATCGGCTGGCTGCCGCCCGGGCTCCATCACAAGGTAACCCTGAGCGGTGTACTGAGCGGATGGGGCGTACTCCTGACGCCGGCCGCGAGCCGGACATTGCCGTCGCAGCCCTGCGTCATGGGTGTCAGCGATCTGCTGCGCGCGCTCGTCAGACGCGCTGCGGGTTGGACGAATGCGGATCGGCTCACGCCGGCGCAGACGCGCGTCGTGGCCGTGCTGCTCGACGAAATCCGCGGTGCGCCGCAGGAGCCGCTGCATCTGCCGATGCCGACGGATATCCGCGCCTTGCGTATCGCCAATGCGCTGATCCGGCGGCCGCATGACGCGCGCACGCTGCATGAGCTTGGCGAATGGGCTGGCCTGTCGGAACGAACGGCACGTCGCATCTTCATGACGGAGACCGGCATGGGCTTCACGCAGTGGCGGCAGCAGGCGCGTCTCACGCTGGCGTTGGAACGGCTGGCCGCCAATGAACCCGTCGCGGATGTCGCCGAAGCGCTCGGCTATGCCACGTCCAGCAACTTCATCGCGATGTTTCGACGGGCGTTTGGCGAGCCGCCTGCACGCTATTTTGCAAAACAGCGTAGGACGCGCAACGTCGGCTAAACGACCTCCCGGCACCTGTCTCACCGCACCGCAGCACCTTTCCCATCTTGTCAGCACAACCGGACGCCCGCACACTCGCCGCAACTAATAAACTGCGGGAGGGAGACACATGTCCGTTGCGGAAGCGGCCACGCTGGCCGATGTCATTCGCGTGCAAGCACAGACGCGCGGCGATTCAATTGCGCTGGTGTTCGAGGGCCGCGAGACCAGCTACAGATCACTCGATCGCAATGCCAACCGCGTCGCCAACGGGCTGATGGCGCTCGGCGTCAAGCCGAACGAACGCATCGCCTATCTCGGCAAGAACAGCGACCTCTTCATCGAGCTTCTTGCCGGCGCCGTGAAGGCCAAGGTGGTGACGGCGCCGGTGAACTGGCGGCTCGCCGGACCGGAGATCGCCTTCATTGTCGACGACGCCAAGGCAAGCGTCCTGTTCGTCGGACCGGAATTCGTCGATCTCGTTCGCAGCCTCAAGCCACAAATGCCGGGCGTGCGCATCGTCATGACCATGGAAGGCGGCGCAACCGAGTGGCAGGACTTTACGGCCTGGCGTGACGCGCAGAGCGAGCGCGATCCTAACCTCACAATGACTAAGGACAATGTCGCGATCCAGCTCTACACGTCGGGCACGACAGGCAAGCCGAAAGGCGCGATGCTGTCGCATCAGAATTTCCTGTCACTGCTGCGCATCGGCGGCACCGACGAGAACCCCGACTGGAACGTCTGGACCGCCGACGACGTCTCGCTGGTGGCGATGCCGGTATTTCATATCGGCGGAGTCGGCTGGGCGGTGTTCGGCCTCTATCACGGCGCCAAGAGCGTGATCGCGCGGGAGTTCGATCCCAACAAGATACTGGATTTCTTTCGGGACTACGGTATCAGCAAACTGTTCCTGGTGCCGGCGGCGATGCAGTTCATCGTGCGGCAGCCGCGTGCGCGCGAGATGGATTTCAGCAAGCTGCGCTACATCATGTATGGCGCATCGCCGATTCCCGCCGCCCTGCTCAAGGAATGCATCAGCGTATTCGGCTGCGGCTTCGTGCAGATGTACGGGATGACCGAGACCACCGGTACCATCGTGGTGCTCGCCCCGGAAGATCACGTCGAGGGCCGCGACTGCATGCGTTCCGCCGGCAAGGCGCTACCGGGAATCGAAATCGCCATCCTCGATGTCGACGGCAAACAGCTGCCTATGGGCGAGGTCGGCGAGATCGCGACGCGCTCGGCGTCCAACATGGTCGGCTACTGGAATCTGCCGGACGCCACCGCGCGCACGCTCGGCCGCGACAACTGGCTGCGCACCGGCGACGCCGGCTATCTCGACAAAGACGGCTTCCTCTACATCCACGACCGTATCAAGGACATGATCATCTCCGGCGGCGAAAACATTTATCCCGCCGAAGTCGAGAGCGCGATCTGCGATCATCCGGATGTCGCCGAAGTTGCCGTCATCGGTATTCCCGACGATACATGGGGCGAAGCGGTGAAGGCCGTGGTGGTGCTGAAGCCCGGCAAGGAGCTCGGCGCAACCGACCTGATGAAGTTCACGCGCGAGCGCATCGCGGGATTCAAGGCGCCGAAGACGATCGACTTCATCGCAGCATTGCCACGCAATGCGTCGGGCAAGATCCTGCGACGGCAGTTGCGCGATCCTTATTGGGTCGGGAAAGAGCGGCAGGTGAACTGAGAACTTGTATAGCTACCGCCTTATTCTATCGGCGCCGGGTATATCGATACAGCGAATGCGAGGAACGTCGTCATCTCGCTACCGCGCGGCTCCTCCGGGATCAGCCAATTTGCGTTTTCAGCTAATTGTCTGACGGAGACGTTGAGCGTAGCGTCATGACGGTCGACCGAACGGCTAGTGAACCTCGTGTGTCCGTTGTAGAGGCGCGAAGTCATGCGCGGCGAGATTCGTGACATCAGTTCAGGCAGGGGCAAGGACCCCGCCACCCCACGCGTCGGAACGCCGCGTCGCCTTGCGGCGATCGTTGTGGGGGACATCTGCGGATATAGCCGCCTCATGGAACTCGACGAGGAAGAAACGCATGCGCGCGTCAAACGCATCGAGCGTGACCTCATCGAGCCGAGCATTACCGAGCACGACGGCAAACTCGTCAAAAGGACTGGCGATGGGTTCATTGCGATATTCGATAGTCCGGTCGAAGCCGTTCGATGCGGTATCGTCATCCAGCAAAGCATGATCGGGCGCAACGCCGCGCTGCCAAAGAGCTCCTGGATCGAATATCGCATTGGCGTCAATCTGGGAGACGTGATCATCGAGCCCAATGATGTCTTCGGCGATGGCGTCAATATCGCTGCGCGCCTCGAGGGGATCGCCGACCCCGGCCAAGTGTACATCTCGGGTGGCATCTACGAGCAGATCAAGCACAAGCTCGTCTGCGGCTACGAGTCGCTTGGAGACCGCAAGATCAAGAACATTACCGATCCGGTGCGCGTTTACCGGGTGCTTCCTGATCCCGCGGCATTCAACAAGGCGCGGAAGCGGCGTGAACATGTTCTGATCGTTTCGTTTTGCGCCATCCTGCTGGCTCTCGCAGGCGCCGGCGTCTGGTACATGAAGACTTATCCGCGCAGTGAAATCGGCAATCAGGCGTCAGCTCCCGTAACGCCTCCGCAAGAGACAGGGAATGCAAGCACCCGATCAGCGCCCGCGCCCGCCGCCAAGCAAGCCCGGCCTGAACCTGCTCCGGTGGTAACGCCTGCCCCGCCTCCGCCGCCAGCACCACCAAAGCCGGTCATAGAGCCCGTCATGGTCCCGCTCCCTGGCGGGACCTTCGCGATGGGCAGCAATGACGACATATCGGAAAAGCCGGTCCACCAGGTCACGATCAAGCCCTTCGCTATCAGCAAGTATCCGGTCTCGGTTCGGGAATGGAACGCGTGCGCTGCTGCGAATGCATGCGCGTTTCTGGTGACAGGGCGGGACGACATTCCGGTCACGGATGTGAGCTGGACCGATGCCAAGCAGTTTGTCGCATGGCTCGCGAAGGAAACGCAAAAAGCCTTCCGGCTCCCGAGCGAAGCTGAATGGGAGTATGCCGCGCGTGGCGGCACGCAAACGAAATACTGGTGGGGCGATCAGCTCCAGCCCGGCATGGCCAATTGCAAGAACTGCACGGACGCCGCCGCCGAACAGCCGCTCAAGCTCGGCAGTCTGAAGCCAAATCCGTTCGGGCTCTACGATATGGGTGGCGGCGTCAATCAATGGACAGAGGATTGCTGGCACAAGAACTATCAGGCTGCCCCGCAGAACGGCGCGCCATGGGTCGAGAACGACTGCGTCTCGCACGTCATTCGATCGGGCTCCTGGAAAAACGATGCGCGTTACGTCCGACCCGCAAGCCGCGATGGCTACGACACCAATGTGCGATATCCGACCCACGGCTTCCGGATTGCCATTTCGTCCTGAGACCGCCCCCGAAGGAAAGGCTGCGTCATGAGGATCACCGGGCTCATCGTGTTGTCCGCCATGCTGTCAACGGCGCCCCTTGCAGTCCATGCGCAAGGAAAGTCCGCACCGAAGGATGCGGTCCTCTATTTCGTGTGGCCACAGGACAAAGCGGTGATCAAGGGCGGGTTCTGGTGTCGTTTCGGTTTGCGCAACATGGGCGTCACTCATGCAGGCGATAATTTCCAGAACAGCGGCCATCATCATTTGCTGATCGATGTGAATGACCCGCTCGATCCGAAGGAGCCGATCCCACAGGACAAGTCGCATCTCCATTTCGGAGCCGGCCAGACCGAAGCACGCATCGAATTGCCCCCCGGCAAACATACGCTCCAGCTCGTGCTGGGAGACGGCGCTCATTATCCCTTCAACCCGCCCATCGTCTCGAACAAGATCACCGTGACAATCAAGTGAGCGTGCTTCCGACGCCGGGACGTGCGGCCTGCTCTGCCAGAACAACAAAAAAGGCCCGCTTGCGCGGGCCTTTCGAATTCATGTCGCTTGATCGCGTGTGGATCAGGCGGTCTTGGCGAACGACGTCGCCTTCGAGAAGTTGTCCTGCGCGCTCTTGGCGCCTTCCGACACCAGCTTGCCGAGATATTCGGTCGACGCCTTGGCGCGCGAGCTCAGCACTTCGCCATGGGCGCGCACGAGATCGGTCTGCACCTGGAAGGCTTCGGTCAGCGATTTCGCCGAAGCGAGCTTGTCGATGCCAGCGAAGAACGACTGGACGTCGGCATAGAACGCGTCCTGAACGTTGCGGCTGATCTTGGTCGCCTCAGAGACCGAGTTCGACACAGCGGTTTCGATGGCGGAGGTCACCTTCTCGGAATTGGCCTGGAAGTCGGCGGCCTTGTCCTTGGCAGTGCCGGCAGCGCGCTTGACGAAGTCACGGGTCGCTTCGGGCACTTCCATGTTCTGCAGCTTGGTGAACGCCTCGGTGACGGGCGCGAAAGCCTGCTTGACGTTGTTCAGCACGGAATTGGTTTCGGTTTCGATCGTCATGTTCGTCTCCATCCTCGGGTTGGGCCGCCTCTGCAAAGCTCATGCTTGCACTCAGGCTCGGCTCACCCCGTCCCGCCGTTGTGGGCCCGGGGTGCAACTTCTATGACATAGTAAATAATGCACTGCAACATCTATGGTGCATCGCAACATCACAAACCCGTGATCTGCCCGGTAATCAGGCGGCGCCTGATGCATTAACGGGCTACCGCCAGAGCCCAGAAGAGAAAGATCAACCGACGTGTTGATTTAGCTTTATAATTTAGCCTTTCGAGCCGCGGATTCTCCGGATATCCAACTGGGCAAGGCAAATGGCACCTGCCCTTTAAGTCGGCAAACCGACTTCCCAACGCCTCGGCGACCCCAGCCTTAAGTCGTGGGCCGGGCCGGTCTCCCGCCTCGCCTTTGCCATTGCATATTCGCCCCGCGCGCAGGCACACTCATCGGTAGAGCGCCGCAAAGGCGTCGGTGACCATGCGAGGGAGGGACGTATCATGGCGGAAGCCAGCAGGAAGCTGTCCTCAATGGACGCGTCGTTTCTGTATCTGGAAACGCCGGAGATGCCGATGCATGTCGGCAGCATGGCGATCTTTCGCCTGCCCGAGGATTACAAGGGCGACTTCTTCGAGGACTTCAAGGCGATGATCGCCTCGCGCCTCCATGTGGCGCCGATCCTCAAGGCCCGGCTGGAAAAGGCCCCGCTGGATATCGACCATCCCTCCTGGGTCGAGGACGACCAGTTCGACATCGATCGTCACATCTTCCGCGGCAGCCTGCCCGCGCCCCATGACCGTCCCACGCTGGAGCGCATCGTCGGCTGGATGCATGCCAAGCTGCTGAACCGCGCCCGGCCGCTGTGGGAGTTCTATGTTTTCGAGGGCATGAAGGACAACGAGATCGGCCTGTATTCGAAGATGCACCATGCCTGCATCGATGGCGGCGCCGGCGCGGCCCTCACCAGCATGATCTATGACGTGACGCCGATCCCGCGCGAGATCGAAAAGCCGGAAGTGCGCGCGAAGCAGCGTCAGGAGCCGCGCGATATCGCAGCGAGCTTCATCGACTCCTACCAGCAGCTCTGGCGTCAACCGCTCGAGAATTCCGGAAAAGGCATCGAACTACCGCGCTCGGGCAAGAGCGATATCGGCTCGATCCTGTTCGACAACGCCATGTTCCAGATCGAGAGCGCGGTGAAATTCGCCGGCTCGATCCCGACCATGGTGAAGAGCGCCTCCGACGTGATGGCCAAAATCGCCGATCCGAAATCGCGCGACAGTCTCACCAGTATGCTGTCGCCGCCGACGCTGCTCAACAAAACCATCTCCTCGGAGCGCAGCTTTGCCGGCGTGTCGGTGCCGCTGTCGGCGGCCAAGGCCGTAGCCAAGCAGGCGGGCGGCAAACTCAATGACGTGGTGCTGGCGCTCTCATCAGGCGTTGTCCGGCGCTACCTCAAGGAAAAAGGCGCCCTGCCCGCCAAGTCCCTGACTGCCGCGGTGCCGATCTCGCTGCGCGAGGAAGGCAACACCGATTCCAACAATCAGGTGTTCGGCATGATCTGCTCGATCGCCACTAATATCGAGGACCCAAAGGAGCGGCTGGAAGCGATCATCGCGCAATCGACCAAGTCCAAGGAGATGTCGCATCCGCTACGCGCATTGATGCCGCAGGTCTCCAACATCTCCATGCTGGGCGCACCGATCATGGTGCAGATCCTGGCGCTGCTCTACAGCCGCACCAATCTCTCCGACGTGTTGCCGCCGGCGGCCAACATCACGGTGTCCAACGTGCCCGGTCCGCGGCAGACACTCTATGCGGCCGGCGCCGAGCTGCTGCATATCTTCCCGGTCTCCATCGCCACCCATGGGCTGGCGCTGAACATCACCGTGCAGAGTTATCGCGACCAGCTCGATTTCGGCTTCATTGCCGGCGCCAACATCATCCCGCATGTGCAGGTGCTCGCCGACATGATGCCGGACGAATTCGCGCTGCTGCAGGCGGCGTTTGCGCCGCCCGACGTTCTCAAGACCGCTAGCTAGGGAATAACCATGATTGAAATGCCCCCGTTGCAGTTCGCCAAGCTGAATGGCATTCGCATGGGATATTACGATGCCGGCCCCATGAGCGACACGCCGCCTGTGGTGCTGTGCCATGGTTGGCCGGAAATGGCGTTCTCCTGGCGCCATCAGATCAAGGCACTGGCTGCCGCCGGCATCCGCGTGATCGCGCCGGACCAGCGCGGCTATGGCGCGACGTCGCGGCCTGACGCGGTCGAGGACTACAGCATCGAACATCTCACCGGCGATCTCGTCGCATTGCTCGATCATCTCAAGATCGACAAGGCGATCTTCGTCGGCCACGACTGGGGCGGCTTCATCGTCTGGCAGATGCCGCTGCGGCATCGCGATCGCGTCGCCGGCGTGGTCGGCGTGAATACGCCGCATACCGATCGCGCACCGGTGGATCCCTTGCTGATCTACAAGAAGCGCTTCGGCGAGACGATGTATATCGTCCAGTTTCAGGATCCCGCGCACGAGCCGGATCGCATCTTCGGCGAGAATGTCGACAAGGCCTTCGACTTCTTCATGCGCAAGCCGATGCCGCGCAAGCACGCCAATGTTGGCGAAGCGCCGGTCGGCGGCATCGGCGCGTCGTCAAAGACCAATCTGGCGTTTCCGCAGATGGTCGCTGCTTACGATCCCGGGAAGGACCCGCGCCAGAAGATTCTCTCCGACGAGGAAAAGAAGATCTTCGTCGACGCGTTCAAGGAATCCGGCTTCACCGGCGGCATCAACTGGTATCGCAACATGAGCGCCAACTGGGCGCGCGCCGAAGGGCTCGATCACACCGTGCGCGTGCCCTCGCTGATGATCATGGCGGAGAACGACGCCGTGCTGCCGCCCTCCTCCGCAGATGGCATGGAAAACATCATTCCCGATCTGGAGAAATATCTGGTGAAAGACAGCGGTCACTGGACCCAGCAGGAAAAGCCCGACGAGGTCAGCCAGGTGCTGATCGACTGGCGGCGAAGACGGTTTGGGTAAGAATGAAACTTTTCAACGTCATTGCGAGCGCAGCGAAGCAATCCAGAAAGCAACAAAGAAAGACTGGATTGCTTCGTCGCCAAGAGGCTCCTCGCAATGACGAAAGAAACGAAGCGACAGCGGGGAGAAGACGACCACATGCCATCCACCAACAAACTCGCCCCGATCCCGCATCCGCCGAAGAAACCGGTGGTGGGCAACATGCTGTCGCTGGACGCCAATGCGCCAGTGCAGGATCTGGCGCGGCTAGCTAAGGAGCTCGGGCCGATCTTCTGGCTGGACATGATGGGATCGCCCATCGTCATCGTCGGCGGCCACGATCTGGTGGACGAGCTCAGCGACGAGAAGCGCTTTGACAAGGCTGTGCGCGGTGCGCTGCGCCGGGTCCGCGCGGTCGGCGGCGACGGACTGTTCACGGCGGATACGAAAGAGCCGAACTGGACCAAGGCCCACAACATCCTGCTGCAGCCGTTCGGCAACCGCGCGATGCAGTCCTATCACCCGAGCATGGTGGATATCGCCGAGCAGCTGGTGAAGAAATGGGAACGCCTCAATACCGACGAGGAAATCGACGTCGTCCATGACATGACGGCGCTGACGCTGGACACCATCGGCCTCTGCGGTTTCGACTATCGCTTCAACTCGTTCTACCGGAGCGACTACCACCCCTTCGTGGAATCGCTGGTGCGCTCGCTCGAGACCATCATGATGACCCGCGGCCTGCCGCTGGAAAGTCTGTGGATGCAGAAGCGCCGCCGCGATCTCGCCGGCGACGTCGCTTTCATGAACTCCATGGTCGACGAGATCATCGCCGAGCGCCGCAAGAATGCCGAGGCGACCGAGGCCAAGAAGGACATGCTCGGCGCCATGATGACCGGCGTCGACCGCGCGACCGGCGAACAGCTCGACGATGTCAACATTCGCTACCAGATCAACACCTTCCTGATCGCCGGCCACGAGACCACGTCGGGTCTGCTGTCATGCGCGATCTACGCGATGCTGAAACATCCGGAGGTGCTGAAGAAGGCCTATGAGGAAGTCGACCGTGTCTTCGGCCCCGATGTGAATGCCAAGCCGACCTATCAGCAGGTCACGCAGCTGCATTACATCACGCAGATCCTGAAGGAGTCGCTGCGGCTGTGGCCGCCGGCGCCGGCCTATGGCATCGCGCCGGTGCAGGACGAAACCATCGGCGGCGGCAAGTACAAGCTGCGCAAGGGCACTTTCGTTACCATCCTGGTGCTGGCGCTGCATCGCGATCCCTCGGTCTGGGGACCCAATCCCGACGCCTTCGATCCCGAAAATTTCTCGAAGGAAGCCGAGGCCGCACGGCCGATCAACGCCTGGAAGCCGTTCGGCAATGGCCAGCGCGCCTGTATCGGCCGCGGCTTCGCCATGCATGAAGCGGCGCTAGCGCTCGGCATGATCCTGCAGCGCTTCAAGATGACCGACCACAAACGCTACCAGATGGTGCTGAAGGAAACGCTGACCATCAAGCCCGACGGTTTCAAGATCAAAGTGCGCCCGCGCCACGATCACGAGCGCGGCGCCTATGCCGGACGCACGAGCGCAGCCGCTGCGGCCGCGCCGCTCGCGCCTGTCGCCACCGGCCGTGCGCGGCCGAGCCACAACACGCCGCTGCTGGTGCTCTATGGCTCCAATCTTGGCACCGCCGAGGAACTGGCGACACGCGTCGCCGATCTCGCCGAGGTCAACGGCTTCACCACCAAGCTGGCGCCGCTCGACGATTTCGTCGGCAAGCTGCCGACCGAGGGCGGCGTGCTGATCTTCTGCGCGTCCTACAACGGCGCGGCACCGGACAATGCCACGCAATTCGTCAACTGGCTGGGTACCGACCTGCCGAAGGACGCCTTTGCCAAGGTGCGCTATGCTGTGTTCGGCTGCGGCAACAGCGACTGGCTGGCGACCTATCAATCAATCCCTAGATATATCGACGACAAGCTGCGCGAACATGGCGCGACCAACGCCTATGTCCGCGGCGAAGGCGATGCGCGCGACGATCTCGACGGCCAGTTCGAGGACTGGTTTGCGAAACTGCGTCCGCTCGCGGTGAAGGAATTCGGCCTCGACACCGGCTTCGAGCGGAGCGCCGACGATGCACCGCTCTATCAGATCGAACCTGTCGCGCCGAGCGCGGTGAACACCGTCGTCGCCCTCGGCGGCGTGGTCCCGATGAAGGTGCTGGGCAACAGGGAATTACAGAACGGCGCGTCGGATCGCTCGACACGTCATATCGAGATCGAATTGCCCGCGGGAACGAGCTACCGGGTCGGCGACCACCTCAGCGTGGTGCCGCGCAACGATCCCGCTTTGGTCGACGCCGTCGCGCGCCGTTTCGGCTTCCTGCCGGACGACCAGATCCGGCTGCAGGTCGCGACGGGCCGTCGCGCGCAACTGCCGGTCGGCGACGTGGTCTCTGTCGGCCGATTGCTGACTGAGTTCGTCGAGCTGCAACAGGTCGCCACCCGCAAGCAGATCCAGATCATGGCAGAGAACACCCGATGCCCGATGACCAAGCCGAAACTGCTCGGCTATGTCGGCGACGATCCCGCTGCGAGCGAGCGCTATCGCAGTGACATCCTTGCCAAACGCAAATCGGTGTTCGACCTCCTCGAAGAACATCCGGCCTGCGAATTGCCGTTCCACACTTATCTGGAAATGCTGTCGCTGCTGGCGCCACGCTATTACTCGATCTCGTCGTCACCGCAAGGCGAGACATCGCGCTGCAGCGTCACCACCGCCGTGGTGCAAGGCCCGGCGCATTCCGGCCGCGGCATCTATCGAGGCGTCTGCTCCAACTATCTCAGCGGCCGCCGCGCCGGCGATACCGTGCATGCGATCGTACGCGAGACCAAGGCCGGCTTCCGCCTGCCCCACGATCCCCTTGTGCCGCTCATCATGATCGGACCCGGCACTGGCCTCGCGCCGTTCCGCGGCTTCCTGCAGGAGCGCGCGGCATTGAAAGCGCAAGACGCCGTGCTCGGCCCCGCGCTGCTGTTCTTCGGCTGCCGCCATCCCGATCAGGACTTTCTCTATGCCGAGGAGCTGAAGGGTTTCGCCGCCGATGGTATCTGTGAACTACACACCGCCTTCTCGCGCGGCGATGCGCCGAAGACCTATGTGCAGCATCTCATCACCCAGCAGAAGGATCGCGTCTGGGATCTGATCCAGCAGGGCGCCATTACTTATGTCTGCGGCGACGGCGGCAAGATGGAGCCGGATGTGAAAGCGGCGTTGATGGCGATCCAGCGCGAGCGCAGCGGCGGCGATGATGCTGCAGCGCTGACCTGGATCGACGACCTCGGCACCCGCAATCGCTATGTGCTCGACGTCTGGGCCGGGAGTTAGCGAGAGGCTGATACCAGTTCCATTGTCACAATCGCTGTCACAAAAGCCCGCCCGCACTGTCATAATTGCCTTACGCGCAATCTCTCATTAATCGCTGCGACGATTTGTTTGGCGCATGACGCGCTTGTCACTTTTTCGCAGGGACTTTCCGTGTCATATGTTTGACATGAGCCCACGTTCCGCCCGATCCCCCGAACCGATTGATGTCCCGTACGAGCCGCCACAGCTGGCGCGCGCGAACGGGATCGATATCTGTTACGACATCTTCGGCTATTCGGACGCGGAACCGATGGTGATGATCATGGGTCTCGGCGCCCAGATGATCCACTGGGACGACGACTTCTGCCGCGAATTGGCCAGCAATGGCTTTCGCGTGATCCGCTTCGACAACCGCGACATCGGCCTGTCCTCCAAGATGGCCGGCGGCAAGCCGTTCACTCTGTTCGAGCTGGCCAAGCTGCGTTTTCTCGGTACGCCTGTCTCCGCCCCCTACAAGCTGAGCGACATGGCAACCGATGTGGTGGCCCTGCTCGACGTGCTGCGGATCCGCTCCGCGCATGTGGTTGGCGCCTCCATGGGCGGCATGATCGCGCAGGAGATGGCGATCACTTATCCGGAGCGCCTGCGCTCGCTGACCTCGATCATGTCGACCACGGGCAATCCGCGCCTGCCGCAGCCGAGCCGCGCCGTGTCACTGCTGCTGCTGAAGCCGCAGCCGACCGGTTACGAGGCGTTCCTCGAACGCTTCAAGCAGACCTGGCTGTTCCTGCGCGTCGGCAGCTTCCCCGACGACGAAGCCAGGGATCTCGACCGCGCCGAGCGGACCTATGCGCGCGGCCTGAGCCCGGCCGGCGTCGGCCGGCAACTCCGCGCCATCCTCGCTTCGGGCAGCCGTAAAGAGAGGCTCGCCACGGTCACCGCGCCGACGCTGGTGATCCACGGCAAGATCGATCCTCTGGTGCATCCGGCCGCCGGCCGCGACACGGCCGCGTCGATTCCCGGCGCAAAGCTGATGATGGTCGACCGGATGGGCCACGCTCTGCCGATCTCGATGTGGTCCCTGGTGATCGACGCCATCTCGCGGCATGCGCATGGGGCGAAGCTGCAGCAGCCGCTACAGGCCAACGCGCGCCGCGCGGGCTGAGCCCGCGTCTACTTCTTGTCCTTCGGCTTCACACCGAGGCCGGCCATATTGGCGAACATCTCCTGGAAGCGCTCGCCCATCTTCGGATCGAACGAGAACCAGCTCTGCATGATCGACTCCGGCGAGAACTTGTCGATATTGTCCATCATCTTTTTCTGCATTTGATCCATCATCGCCGACTGCATCGGCTGCACATCAGGCAGCCCCAGGAATTCGCGCGCCTCAAGCGGCGTGCAGTCCACGGTGACGATCACTTTCATTATCAGCTCCTGAGGCAAACCGGCCGCTCACGCGAACATGGCGGCGCAGCGGCAGTATCGCCGCTGACGCCTGCCCGATGCAAGCGATGTGACATTTACATTGCAGTTGCGAGATGTCAGCCGAAGCGTTCGGCCGCGAAGGCCTTGGGATCAGTGAAGGGCGTGACGCCCGTCACCATGTCCGCGATCAGACGGCCGGTCACCGGCCCCAGCGTGAAGCCGTGATGCTGGTGGCCGAAATCGAACCACAGGCCTTTGTGGCGCGGCGCCTTGCCGATCACCGGCAGCATGTCCGGCAGGCAGGGCCGCGCGCCCATCCAGGGCTTCGCCTCGACGGGATTGCCGAGCGGGAAGGTCTGCCGTGCGATCGGCAGCGCCCGCTCGATCTGCGCCGGCGTCGGCGGCGCATCGCGGAGCGCGAATTCGGCGCCGGTGGTCAGCCGGATGCCGCGATTCATCGGCGCCAGCAGATAGCCGCGATCGGCATCGAGAACCGGATGGCGCAGCACCGCATTGCCGGATGGCGCCAGATGGATGTGATAGCCGCGCTTGCTCTTGAGCGGGATGTTGTAGCCGAGCGGCCGAAACACCTGATCCGACCATGGCCCGAGCGCGACCACGACATCGCGCGCGACCAGCGCCCCGTTCGGCCCGGCCACGCGCCATTTGCCGTCGCTATGCTCCAGCGTACGCGCATCGGCGGCGATGAAGCGCCCGCCCTTGCGGATGAACAGCGCGGCATAGGCTTTGGCGAGGCCGCCAGGATCTGGCACGAAGCCCGGCGACGTCCAGTGAATGGCACCGGCAAAATCGGTGGACAGGTTCGGCTCCTGCTCCGCAATGGCGGCGGCGTCCAGAACGTCGCCCGGCACGCCATAGGCGCGATGGCGCTCGAGATCCGCGATCCCCTTCGCGAGACTCGCCTCGGAGCGAAACGCGTTGATCCATCCCATCCGGCGCAGAAGCTCCGGCACGCCGGCCTCCGCGATCAGCGCCTCGTGCTCGGTCAGGCTACGCTGGATCAGCGGCAGCGCCGCCATCGCACTGCGGAGTGCTCCCTCAGGCGACGAGTTCAGGAAATATCTGACGATCCATGGCAGCATGCCGGGCAGCGCATTGAGATGATAGTGCACCTCCGGCGCGCGGTTCAGCGCATATTTAAACAGCTTGGTGAGGTCGCGCGGCAGCATATAGGGAAAAATCGAACAGCACTGGATCAGCCCGGCATTGCCATAGCTCGTCTCCTCACCGGCCTTCTCATGCCGGTCGACCAGCACCACATTGCGGCCGCGCGCCTGCAGATGCAGCGCCGCCGACACACCGACCATACCTGCGCCGAGCACAAGCACATCAGCCTTGAGTTCCGCCATTCCTGCTCCGAAATCTTGCCGTTCTGGCGGTCCTGTTAGCGCCGTGACGTGACCGAATGATGCACGCGCGCAACGCGTGGAATTCTTATACCCGACCCTAGCAAGGATTGCGCCAGCTGCTTCATTGTGCAGCGCATAGCTGACAAATGCTGCTTGCGCAGCCTGCAATCTCCGCCAACAATGTGCCACTCGCTCAACTGTCGGGCGGCCGCGCGGTGATGCAATCGCGGCAATGCAATGGAGAAGCTCAGTATGTCGATCCGTCAGACGTTCATTGCCGCCGCTGCATCGCTGATTGCCTTTGCCACAGTTTCTGCCTCCGTACTGCCCGCCTCCGCACAAACGCTGCGCTATGCCAATCAGGGCGACCTGAAATCGCTCGATCCCTATACGCTGCGCGAGACCACGACGATCGCCCATCACGGCCAGGTCTATGAAGGCCTCGTCGGACGCGGCAAGGATCTGCAGATCATCCCGGCGCTTGCCGAGAGCTGGGAAACACCGGAGCCGACGCGCTGGCGATTCCATCTGCGCAAGGGTGTCAAATTCCACAATGGCGACCCCTTCACTGCCGATGATGTCGTGTTCTCCGCCGACCGCGTGCGCGCCAAGGGTTCCGACTTCACGACGGTCATTCCGGCCGATGCCAAGGTGCTCAAGATCGACGACTACACCGTCGATTTCGTGCTGACTAAGCCCAATCCCATCCTGACGTCGCAATGGGACGTCTGGTACATCATGGACAAGAAATGGGCGGAGGCGAACAATGCCAACGCGCCGACGCCGGCCGCGGCGACCTCGCCAAGCTTCGCGTCGTTGAATGCGAATGGCACGGGCCCCTTCACCATCGAAAGCCATCAACCGGGCGTGAAGACAGTCTTCAAGGTCAACCCGAACTGGTGGGGCAAGCCCGAGCATAATCTCAAGGAGATCATCTTCACGCCGATCGCCTCCGATGCCACCCGCGTCGCGGCGCTGCTGTCCGGCGAAGTCGACATCATCGAGCCGGTACCGGTGCAGGACATCGCGCGCGTCAATGGATCAGCCAACGCCGCCGTGATGGCCGGGCCGGAGCTGCGCACCATCTTCCTCGGCATGGACCAGATCCGCGACGAGCTGCTGTTCTCCAACATCAAGGGCAAGAACCCGTTCAAGGACATCCGCGTCCGCGAGGCCTTCTACAAGGCCATCGACATCGAACTGATCAAGAGCCGCGTCATGCGCGGACTGTCGACACCATCCGCCTTGATGATCGCGCCGCCGCTGTTCAAGCTCTCCGGCGACTTCACGCGGCCGAAATACGACGCCGACGGCGCCAAGAAGTTGCTGGCCGATGCCGGTTATCCCGACGGATTCGAAGTCGGCATGGATTGCCCGAACGATCGCTATGTCAACGACGCCGCGATCTGCCAGGCCGTGGTCGGCATGCTCGCACGCATCGGGGTGAAGGTGATCCTGAACGCGCAGCCCAAGGCGCTATATTTCGCCAAAGTGTTCAAGACCGGCGGCTTCAACACCTCATTCTATCTGCTCGGCTGGACACCGGGCACGCAGGATTCGCACAATGTGATGCATGACATCATGGGCTGCCGCGACGATCCCGCGAGCCCGCGCGGCGCCACCAATCTCGGCGGCTATTGCAACAAGCAGTTCGACGCCCTCACGGATCAGGTGCTGCAGGAGACCGACACCGCCAAGCGCGACCAGCTCATCAAACAGGCCTATGAGATCGCCGCCAAGGACTGGGCCTATATCCCGCTGCATCAGCAGGCGTTGGCCTGGGGCGTCTCCAAGAAGGTGAAGATCGTGCAGCGCCCCGACAACCAGGTGCTGCCATACTGGGCGGTGAAGTCGGAATAGGTTTGGCATCCGCGTGGAAGGCCAGGTCGCCCCGATCTCAGTCCTCATCCTGAGGAGCGGCGCCTTCGCCGCGTCTCGAAGGATGGTGGCCTGCATTATCTCATGGTTCGAGACGGCGCTGAAGAAGCGCCTCCTCACCATGAGGTCCCAGATGTTTCAATAACAGAAAGCGAAATAGCCCATGCTCGCTTTCATCCTGCGCCGCGCATTGCAGTCCATTGGTGTGATGATCGCCGTCGGCATCATCGCCTTCACCATGTTCCGCTTTGCCGGCGATCCGGTGAACCAGATGGTGGCCATCGACACCACGCCGGCGCAGCGCGCCGAGGTGCGCGCGTCGCTCGGCCTCGACGACCCCGTCCCGGTGCAATTCGCGCGCTACTTCATCAATGCCGTGCAGTTCAAGTTCGGCGTCTCCTACCAGTTTCGTCAGCCGGTCTCCGCGCTGCTGAAGGAGCGCATGCCGGCGACGCTGGAGCTCGCCACCTGCGCCACCGTGATCGCCATGGTGTTCGGCATTCTGATGGGCATCTATTCGGCGCTGCGGAAGGATTCGTTCTTCGCCAAGGTGTTGCAGGCGGTATCGCTGATCGGCATCTCGCTGCCGACCTTCCTGATCGGCATTCTGCTGATCTATCTGTTCGCGGTGACCCTCGGCTGGCTGCCCTCCTTCGGGCGCGGCGACGTCGTGAAATTCGGCTGGTGGACCACCGGCTTGCTGACAATCTCCGGCCTGAAGGCGCTGATCATGCCATCGGTCACGCTCGGCCTGTTCCAGATGACGCTGATCATGCGCCTCGTCCGCGCCGAGATGCTGGAAGTGCTGCGCACCGACTATATCCGCTTCGCACGCGCCCGCGGGCTCACCACGCGGGCGATCCATTTCGGTCATGCGCTCAAGAACACGCTGGTGCCGGTCATCACCGTGGCCGGGCTGCAATTCGGCTCGGTCATCGCCTTCGCCATCATTACCGAGACGGTGTTCCAGTGGCCGGGCATGGGGCTGCTGTTCGTGCAGGCCGTACAGAATGTCGATATCCCGATCATGGCGGCCTATCTGTTGGTGGTGTCGCTGATCTTCGTCACCATCAACCTGATTGTGGACATCCTCTACACCGTGGTCGATCCGCGTCTGCGCGCGACGATCAACCGGCCGGCGTGAGGGAGTGACATGACCGACGCGCCCATCCCCCGCACACCCTCCCTCCTCGCCCGCGCCATCGACAGCGACATCTTCTATTCGTTCCGCCGCTCCAAACTCACAATGGTCGCCGCCGCGATCGTGTTTGTGCTGCTGATGATGGCGCTGTTCGCGCCTGTGCTGGTGGTGCAGAATCCGTTCGATCCGGCGCAGCTCGAACTGATCAATTCCCGCATCTCGCCGCTCTGGACGGCGGAGGGCCAGAGGCCGTTCCTGCTCGGCACCGACGAACAGGGGCGCGATATCTATTCGGCGATCCTCTACGGCATGCGGATTTCGCTGGTGGTCGGCGTGCTCGGCGTTAGTTTCGCGGCAGTACTCGGCATCGGGCTCGGCCTGATCGCCGGCTATGTCGGCGGCGCCGTGGACAGCCTGATCATGCGCATTGCCGATGTGCAGCTCACTTTCCCCGCGATCCTGATCGCGCTCTTGATCGACGGCGTCGTGAAATCGGCGCTCGGCAATCATCTCGATGCATCGACCACGTTGATCGTGCTGGTGGTGGCCATCGGGCTGAGTTTCTGGGTGCAATATGCCCGCACCGTGCGCGGCTCGGTGATGGTGGAGAAGAACAAGGACTATGTCGCCGCAGCACAGCTGATCGGCCTGCCCGCGCGCGTAATCATGATCCGCCATGTGCTGCCGAACACGATGGGGCCGATCCTGGTGATCGCCACCATCAATCTGGCGCTGGCCATCATCACCGAGGCGACGCTGTCGTTTCTCGGCTCCGGCATGCCCGACACGATGCCGTCGCTGGGCACGCTGATCCGCATCGGCAACAATTATCTGTTCTCCGGCGAATGGTGGGTCATCGCCTTTCCCGGACTCGCGCTGGCCTCGCTGATCCTCTCGATCAACCTGCTCGGCGACTGGCTGCGCGATGCGCTGAATCCGAAGCTGCAATGATGCCTCACCTCAAGCAGTGCCCGATATGAGCGTGCCCGTCCTCTCCGTGCGCAACCTGCGCGTCGAATTCGCCAGCCGGCGTGGCGCGCTGCGCGCCATCGACGGCGTGTCCTTCGACATCGCCAAGGGCGAGGTGCTGGGCGTGGTCGGCGAATCCGGCGCCGGCAAATCGGTGACGGGACTTGCGGCCATCGGCCTGATCGATCCCCCCGGACGGATCGCGGGCGGCGAGATCCTGCTGTCCGGATTGCGCATCGACAATCTGCCGGCGGAGGCGATGCGCCGGATTCGCGGCAAGCGCATCGCCATGATCTTTCAGGATCCGCTGACCAGTCTCAATCCGCTGTATCGGATCGGCGACCAGCTGGTGGAGACGATCCGCACCCATCTCAACATGAACGAGACGCAGGCGCGCAAGCGCGCAGTGGATCTGCTCGCCGAGGTCGGCATTCCCGCCCCTGACAAGCGCGTCGATGCCTATCCGCATGAATTCTCCGGCGGCATGCGGCAGCGCGTGGTGATCGCGCTGGCGATCGCGGCCGAGCCCGAACTGATCATCGCCGACGAGCCGACCACCGCGCTCGATGTCTCCGTGCAGGCGCAGATCATCGCGCTGATCAAGCGGCTCGGCCGCGACCACGGCACGGCGGTGATGCTGGTCACCCACGATATGGGTGTGATCGCGGAGACCTCCGACCGCGTCGCCGTGATGTATTCCGGGCGCATCGCCGAGATCGGCCCGGTGCGCGACGTGGTGCAAAACCCGCTGCATCCCTATGCCAAGGGATTGATGGGCGCGATCCCGACGCTGACCGGCGACGCCTCGCAGCGGCTGGTGCAGATCCCGGGAAGCATGCCGCGGCTGTCGGCGATTCCGCAGGGCTGTGCGTTCAACCCGCGCTGCAGTTTTGCGTTCGACCGCTGCCGCGCGGAGCGGCCTGAGCCGATCGCTGTGGGTGCGCAGCAGGTCGCCTGTCATCTCTACGATCATGCCCATGCGGAGAGCGCGGCATGACGGCGCTGGTGCAGGCACGCAATCTCAAACGCGCATTCGACGTCTCGAAGCCGTGGCTCAACCGCGTCATCGAGCGCAGTCCGATGGAGTTTCTGAAAGCCGTCGACGGCGTCTCCTTCGAGATCAAACGCGGCGAGACTTTTGCGCTGGTCGGCGAATCCGGCTCGGGCAAGAGCACGGTGGCGCGGATGGTGGTCGGGCTGCTGCCGCCGACATCCGGCGACGTCATCATCGACGGCGTCTCGATGAGCGATCCCAGGCAGGCGACTGCGCGAAAACTGCTGCGCAAGCGCATCCAGATGATTTTTCAGGATCCCTATGCCAGCCTCAATCCGCGGCTGCGCGTCGATGCCATCATCGCTGAACCGATCCGCGCCTTCGATCTCATTCAGGGCGAGCGCGACATTCGCGCCCGCATTGGCGAATTGCTGACGCTGGTGGGCCTGCATCCCGACGACGGGCAGAAATATCCGCATCAGTTCTCCGGCGGCCAGCGCCAGCGCATCGCCATTGCCCGCGCACTCGCATCGGAGGCCGAGTTCATCGTCTGCGACGAGCCGACCTCCGCGCTGGATGTCTCGGTGCAGGCGCAGATTCTCAACCTGATGCGCGAACTGCAGGACAAATTCGGCCTGACCTATCTGTTTATCAGCCACAATCTTGCTGTTGTCAGGCACATGGCCGACCGGATCGGCGTGATGTATCTCGGCCGCATCGTGGAGATTGCGGAAGGGCGCGAACTCTTCCGCGCGCCGCGCATGCCCTATACGCGCATGCTGCTTGGCGCAGTGCCGGATCTGGCCATGTCAGGCCGCGCACGCATCGCGGTCTCCGGCGAGATTCCCAATCCGATCGATCCGCCCTCCGGCTGCACGTTTCATCCGCGCTGCCCCGAAGTGTTCGATCTCTGTCGCAAGATCGTACCGGATCTGGTCGACGGCGTCGCCTGTCATGCGGTGAACAAACTGATCGCGCCGCCAAGCGAGGCTGTCCCCGCCGGGCGGCAATAATTGCGATCAGGGCGCACTCAGATCAGGGCGCCCTGAAACGACAACGCGGCAGGCACCGCAGGGTATCGGCAACAGACCCCCACAGTACCCACCGCGAAATCATTCAGCCGACACTGTCGGCTGCAAGATCGGTCCGGCAACATCACTGCGCATGAACGTCAGTGCGTCTCCGGACCCGATCCGATCAATCTTCTGCCGGCTCCTCGCCGTCACCGCCGTCTTCGTCGCGCTCGATGGGACCGGCGAGAATCTGCTCGGCGATCAGGCCGGAATTCTGCCGGATCGATGCTTCGATCTTGGCGGTCATGTCCGGATTGGCTTTCAGGAAGGCCTTGGAATTCTCGCGGCCCTGGCCGAGACGCTGGCTGTCATAGGAGAACCAGGCGCCGGACTTCTCGACGATTCCCGCTTTCACGCCGAGATCGAGGATCTCGCCCATCTTGGAGACGCCTTCGCCATACATGATGTCGAATTCGACCTGCTTGAAGGGCGGCGCCAGCTTGTTCTTCACGACCTTGACGCGGGTCGAATTGCCGACCACTTCGTCGCGCTCCTTGATCGCGCCGATGCGGCGGATGTCGAGACGGACCGAGGCGTAGAATTTCAACGCATTACCGCCGGTAGTGGTTTCCGGCGAGCCATACATCACACCGATCTTCATGCGGATCTGGTTGATGAAGATCACCATCGTATTGGATTTGTTGATCGAGGCAGTCAGCTTGCGCAGCGCCTGGCTCATCAGACGGGCTTGCAGGCCGGGCAGCGCGTCGCCCATTTCGCCTTCGAGTTCGGCGCGCGGCACCAGCGCTGCCACGGAGTCGATGATCAGCACGTCCACCGCGCCGGAGCGCACCAGCGTGTCGGCGATTTCCAGCGCCTGTTCGCCGTGGTCCGGCTGCGAGATCAGGAGTTCATCGACATTGACCCCCAGCTTGCGGGCATAGACCGGGTCGAGCGCGTGTTCGGCGTCGATGAAGGCGCAGATGCCGCCCTTCTTCTGGGCTTCCGCGGCGCAATGCAGCGCCAAAGTGGTCTTGCCCGAGGATTCCGGTCCGTAAATCTCGATCACGCGGCCCTTCGGCAGGCCACCGACGCCGAGCGCGATATCGAGGCCGAGCGAGCCCGACGAAATCACCTCGATGTCCATCGACCGGTCGTTCTTGCCGAGCTTCATCACCGAGCCCTTGCCGAACTGGCGCTCGATCTGGGAGAGCGCGGCCGACAGGGCCTTGGTCTTGTCCATGGAGGATCCTTCAACGATACGCAGGGCAGTCGGAGTGGTAGCCATTGATCTAGCTCCTTATGAAGGGATTCGCGACAGGACAAACGGCAAGCGCCAGAGGATAGCGGTGCTGTTCGGGTTGAAAACAATGTACCCTATCTGTTCTATGTTCGCAATATGTTCTTTTGGGAATTTGGGTACTGCCTGTTTTGACCCTCAGTGGCCTAGTTTGATTTCGGCTGTGGCCTATTATGAAAAAATGACCGCAGAGAAAAAAATCGTTGCAACTGGGATTTGGCTTTACGACCGAACCGCCCCTAGGCGGATTGCTATCTACGCCCAGCCCGTGCGGTTTGCGTCGTCTCGATATGACAACGATGACCAATTGGACGAAAGCCGTCCGATTCCAGAAACGCCAGATGGACTCGTTTATACGTGCGACCTCACGGGAGGGAGCCACCACACCCTCGACGAGGCGAAGGATTGGGCCGACCAACAACCATGGGGGCCGGTTGAATGGGACTAAGGCCGCCTCAGTGGGCGGCCTCTTTCATTCTTAGTCATCTTCGTCGATATCGTTCAAAAACGACAGCCACCCGATTTGGACTAATCGAGCCACTTTTGAACCTTCCTGCACGTTTCCCGCACAACAGGATGTCCGCATCGCTCATGCGTTCAATCCGACATGGGAAGGTCACACGCCGTGAAGACGATCGCACTGCTCTCCGTCGCTGCCCTGTTGCTCGTCGAACTCAGCGGCGCGATGCCCAGGTCGAGCGTGGGTGGCCCGCTGACCATCATGCTGATCATGTTGATCGCCATGCTGGCGGTGGGAATTCATGACGCCTGGACAAAGAAGCGCGGCCCGCTTGGATGGATCGCGAGCATTATCGCGTCGGTCATCGGCGGCTTCGTGGCGGCGAGCCTGGTCGGCGGGGTCATGGACATGATCCGCCCGCACCTGCACCTGAACGGGTCGCTCGTATCCTCACAACATCCTCTGCTCTATATCTCGCTCGCGGGCATGGCGATCCTCACGGTGCTCGGATCATGGATCACGCTGCAGATCCCAGGCTGGCTCGTGAAGCGCAGCGAAGCACCCCGTAGCGGTGCATGAGGCGGATCACCCTTCATTGAACCTTCTTGCAGCTTTCCTGCACAACAGGGGGTGAAGCCAGAGTAAAATCCGATGAACAGAAATCAGCGCATGGTCGTGGTAACAGCACTCTGCGTCATCGCAACCGTGCTGGCATTTACATTTCTCGTGTGGTCACACGGGCACATTTCCAACGCCGCAAAATTTGTCGTCTTCTATACGAACACCGATCCCCATTACCCCAGCCTCGTCAACTATTGGGGCATCTATATTCGGCACGGTCTTGCCGGATATCTGCTCGGTCTGATTGCGCCCATCTGCCTTCTGGCGGTCGCAGCATTCGTTGCCTTGGGCAGGCCTTCATCGGGCGATCTGGGGACGTTGCCAAGGTAAGGCCGCCTCGGGGCGCGGCCTCTTTTGGTCAGTGCAGCGGTTGAACCGGCCGGACGCCCGGGTCACCCCAAGACAGGCAAGTCGGGTCACACAAACTGCGAGTCCGGCACACTCTGGACAGTTCCCTGTCACCACTTTAGAACGCTTCTAGCCAGGGAGCGTGGATGCCCAAGCCAAAGAAAACCGCCGCCGAACTTCAGAAGATCATTCGAGAAGCCGCCGCCATCGCCGGGCCATGGCCCAAGAACATGAGCGTGATCATCTATTCGCTGGATGACAGCTGGCGCGTCATCGTCAGTTACTCGGATCCGGCCCAGACCCCCTTTCGCGACAGGTTGATGGAGATCTGCCGGGGGCTCGCCCATTTCTACGATCTGGACGAGCCAAGCTAGAGTCGCCGGTGCAGCGCACCGGGCCCATGTGACCTGTGCCTTATCCCGCGCGATTCATCTCACGCGTGGCGATCAGATCGCGGATCGGTTGCGCGATCGGCACCGGGCGATGGGTCTTCTGATCGGTATTGACCCAGACGATCTCGCCGGTGGCAAACAGATCGTCGGCTGCGCGCGCGAAGATGCCGAGTTCGAACACCAGACTGGAATTGCCGATTCGCGCCACGCGCGCGGCGACGTCCAGCTCCTGATCGAACAGGATCGGCGCCTTGTATTCGATCACCGATTTGACGACGTGAAAGTCGACGCCGCTCGCCTTGGCATCGGCAAACTGGTCATAGCCGAGCGCACGAAAATATTCGGTGATGGTCGTGTCGAAGTAAGTGAGATAGTGCGCGTTGAACACGACGCCCTGGCCGTCGATCTCGGAATAGCGCACCCGAAACGGGTGGAAGAACCAGAACCGGTCGCGTGACATATGCCCCTCGCCTATGACGGCGGCTTCGTTCTCCGCCCTGATGCTCCCCTAGCCTCTCTTGCACGGCGAAGCCAGCCGCCGCGGGGGAGACGTCATGCCGCAACTCAGCTCCGCTTGATTGCTTTCAGCACAATGAAGATGTGCGACGCGGCGATGATCACCGACGCCAGCATGAGTCCGAGATTGGCGCCGTGAACCTTCTCCGGTGCGAAGGTCGTCGCCGTCCAGATGATCAGGCGCACCATCAGCATGAAGACGACCATGCCCCACAGTGCAATCCGCTTCGGCGCATCCCATGTCGGCTTGCCGTCGAAGCCCCACTGCATCGCAACGCGCTCACCTGCAATCCGCGGCTCGCCATATAGGTTGCACCCGATCATCACGGCCAGAGCACACGCAAATACGATATCGGCCGACGACATGATGGCCCCTATGTGAAACTGCGGCCGGATGACGCCTGCATCTCACCTAATCATACCGCAACGATCTATGGCGCCCGATACCATGGCCGCCTTCGATGACGACCCAGAGATGCATCACGGTTCCGAAAGCGGATCCCTGCACGAGAACTGCCTGCCAAAAAAAACCGTTTATTTGCCGCAAATTTTGCACATTTCTATCGACGCACGGAACAAGTTGGTTTAGCGGTATCATTGTCTTACAGCAACCTCAGGTGCTGCAAGCCATTTACACGCGCGCCAGATGTGGTCGTTTCCCGTGCCTCGATTTTTCTTTCATATTATCGCCGAAAACACGTTCCTCGACGATGAAGGGACGAGCTTCAAGGACGATCAGGAAGCGATGCTGCACGCACGTCAGCTTGCATCGGAGATGGTGCGCAGTATCGGCGTCGTGAAGGGCGCGATCGTCGTCGAGAACGAAGACAGCGGCGGATTGTTCGAAGTGCCGCTGTCCTGGAGCAACTGACACAGGCGCATATGTCAGTGGCCGCGCGCGGGCTTCAGTCCATTTGCGCGCCGGCGGCACGGGCCGCCGATGCCACGGTCATCACCTGATCAATTCGCAGCGCTGCCGGTCTTGGTGCGCGGCTGTTTCGCGGGTGCAGCCGCCTTCGGCGCATCGCTGCGCACATTGCCCCATGGATCGGCCGCGGCCTTGGTGTCGGGAATCTTGCGCAGCGACTCGCGATACGCCTTCTCGGTGATCGCGTCCTGCTCCTTCTCCTCCGCCGACTTGGACTTCACCTCCGGCATCAGGTTCATCATCTGCGCGGCGGCCGGGCCGGTCAAAAGCGCGAGCACTGCGACGACGCTGAATAGTTTGCTGGATCGTTTCATGGCACCAAAGCTCCGTGAATTTCGGAGGCGTTATACCACTGGCCATTCGGGCACGCCAAGCGCCTGACGCAAGGCACCCCGTCGTGCCTCACGCAGGTTGAAACCTTCGGAAACCGGGAAACCCGGGCGCTGGCCCGGACTGGAGCCTAGTCGCCCAGCACCTTCTCCGCGGCCGTCACGATGCTGATGGTCGGGTGCGCCGCGCAATAGGTACCGAATTTCTTGGCGTTCTCGACGAACACCTCGGTGTCGATGATCGCATCGTCCGAGTCGCCCTTGTACCAGCCGTCCATCCAGGTCAGCACCATCTTGATCTCGTCGGGGCCGGATTCGACGAATTGCTTGCAGGACATGGTGGACAGATCGAGCACGACAGCCTGGGCCGGCGCGGCAGAGAACATGGCAGCGACAGTCAGAAACGCGCAGGCGAATTTCATCATGGTCCCCTTCCCCGAAAATGACGCCGGCCGATGGTTGGCTGAGCGTCCAACGGCCCGACGGTATCATGGAGTTCATTTCCTTGATTTGATATTTTTATGAAATCTTCTGATCCTCCAGAACTTCACGAAGGATGAACAGGCGGGTCCGGATTTCCAGGATCGGCTTTATCGGCCGGCAAGATCGCGGTGCTAGACGTGGCGCATGCAGACGATGCGGACGACAACCATGATCGAGAAACGAACGGCTCCACGACACCGGGTTCTGAAGCGCGGCACGCTGGCCTTTGGCGGCGGCGGTATCGATTGCACCGTCCGCAACCTCTCGGCCTCCGGCGCGCGGGTCGATATCGCAAGCCCGCTCGGCCTGCCGCAAAATTTCATGCTGGTGATCGAGGCGGATCACTTCATCCGCCGCTGCCGGCCGGTCTGGAATAACGACCGCCAGCTTGGCGTGGCGTTCGAGTAGGTGCCCGTCAGTAGCGCCCGCGGCCGCCATAGTTGCCGCCGCCGTAACCGCCATAGCCTCCACCGCCGTAATAGACGCGCGGTACCGGCTCGTAATAAACCGGCGGCGCACGGCGGATAATGACCTCTTCCTCGACGATCTCACGGCTGCGCCGCGGCGGTGGCGATGGCTTGTCAGCACGCTTCTTCGTGGGCTCGGTGGCTTTCTCGGCCTTTTTCGATGCAGGCGCTGCTGCGGGCGGCGCACCGCACGGGCATGTCGGGCCCGGTCCGGCCAATGCGACATTGGTCGGCGCGTTCGCTACCGCACCCGGTACCGGCTTGTTGCGCGTGCGCTCCTCGAGCTTCTGCGCGGTCGATGTCAGATCGCTGTCGGGATATTTCGCCAGGAAGTCGCGATAGGACGGCGCGGTGTTGGTGATGACGGCGTTATTCCACGCCACCATCTTGTAGTGACGGTCGAGCCATTCTTTCGCCTGCGGGCCGAGCGGCGGCTCGGCATAGAGGCCGACAAAGGCCTCATAGGCTTCCACCGAACCGTCCGACACGATCAGGTTGTTGGCGTCCTGCACCGGCTTGCCCTGCAGCTCCTTGCGCCATTGATCGACGGTCTTCTTGGTCACGGCGGGCTTGGCGCCGGCATCAGTGCCAAAGAAGCGAAAGTCATTGACCAGCGATGAGCTCTCCCACGGCGTCTGACGACCTTCGGTGGCCTGATTGACCGACAGCCGCACGCGCTTGAACGCATCCTCGATCGGCAGGCCCGGCTCGCGGCCGGCCTTCAGCAGCGCCGTCGTATAGGGGCTGTTGCCGTCCTTGCCGTCTTCGGCTTCGGCGCCCGGCGACGTGGAGAATGACAGCAGCGTGCCGGGCGTGCCGAATTTCACGTCGACCTGGGCGAGCCCGCGGCCGGTGGTCTTGCTGATGGCTGGAAACGGATTGTTGCGGCAGGCATCGAGCAGGATGATGCGGCTCTTGCTCGGTACGGATGTCAGCGTGTTCAGGATGTCGTTGAGGCGCACCGCCTGCAGTGGAATATCGGCTTCGCGCTTCGGATCGATATCGACCGGCACCAGATAATTCTCGCCGTCGATCTGCAGACCGTGGCCGGCATAGAACATCAGCGCCACCGTGTCGGGCCCCTTGGTGGAGACAGCGGCGGCGAAGCTGGCGATCCTGGCGCGCAAATCGTTCTGCGACAGATCCGCGGCCGACTGCACCTCAAAGCCGGCATCGCCGAGCATCTGCGCCATGGCCTTGGCGTCATTGACCGGATTGGGGAGCGGCGCGATGGACCGATAGGAGGATTGCCCGATCACCAGCGCCAGGCGGCTCTCGGCCAAAGCGGCTGTTGAGCCGAGAAGAACGGCGCTCTGCGAGCCGAGCATCACCACGGCTGCAACGATCGCGCTGCGAATGACAGGACGAACCATCGAACACTCTCCCCGGCCAAGCCGGTTTGCGCGACGGATAATTCCCGCCTGATTCAAATGAAATCAGGATGGCCGTCCGCCAATAATGCGACGGCCTGCCGCTGCCCAATTTGGTCGCTGTCAACGCAAGCGCGGTTCACGGGAACCGCGTGCGACATGTGCTGCCCGACGATTACTTTTTCTTCGCTGCCGTTGCGGGCGCGGGAGCTGGCGCGACGCCGCCCCACGGATCGTATTTTTCCTTGGGAGTCGGAACGCGTTCCAAGGCGGCCTTGTAGGCCTTCTCGTCGATCTTCGGCTTTTCGGGCGCGGGCGCATGATCGCTGCCGCCGCGTTTGCCGCCGCCCACCTGTGCGTTCGCCGGCGCAGCCAGAAGCGCCACTGCCGCGATCGCCAATACCAATGCTCGCATCATGGGTCCCTCCGGCGCCTTGATAGCCTGACGTAGAGGCCATTTTCCAGCCCCAACATGGCGAGGCCGCGACCATCGACCGCAGGTCCGCCCGTCCGCGGAAACGCGCGAATACTCCGGCACCCGTCACCCCGGCCGGCCCATATCCACTGAAAACACAGGCTTTTCAGCGACCGTTTGGTGAACGATCGGTTGCACATTCCCGTCAAATTTCGTGTCCGGAAAAACCGGATCTTGGAATGTTTCTCCTAATCTCGGCAGACAGCAATGGAGAAGCGGCCTGCGCCGCCTTCCTTGCGACGGGGATCGGGGACGTGGTCGACATTGCAAACCCAGCCGGCATGCATGACAGCAGAGCAACGGGCGCCGGGATGACCGCGGCGAACCGCCCAGCGTCTGCGCCCGATGCGCTTGCGCCGCTCGCGGCAATCGCGCCCGAGCCATGGCGCGCGCTCGCGCAGCAGGCCGTCGAGCCGAACGGCTATTACCTCGCCGACTGGGAACTGGCCGTCAATGCATCCGCGCGCTGCCGCACCGATGTCGCCGCGCTCAGCGCCTGGATGAGCGACACCGGAACGCCCCGCTTGATCGGGCTGCTGCCGGTAATCACCGCGCGCCGCGCCTATCGCATTCCTCTCCCCGCACTGGTGAGTGCCGATCCCTATGGCACGCTGTCCACGCCGCTGCTCGATCGCGACATGGCGCCGGACGCCGTCACGCGCCTGCTGGAACAGGCCCGCAAGGCCGGCGCTCATGCGCTGATCCTCGAAAACATCTCGCTCGACGGCGCCGCAATGCAGACGATCCGCAAGTCGCTCGCCATGCAGGATCTTGTGCCGCGCATCCTGCAATCCCACGCCCGCGCCTACCTTGATGCCACGCGCGATGCCGATGACCTACTGCGCGATGCGCTCGGCGCGAAGAAGCTGAAAGAACTGCGCCGCCAGCGCAATCGTCTCGCCGAACATGGCGGCGTGACTTTCCATGTCGCGCGTACGCCGGCCGAAATCGCGGCGACCATCGACACCTTCCTGACGCTGGAAGCAAGCGGATGGAAGGGCAAACGCGGCACCGCCCTGATGCAGGATGCCGGCGACAATGCCTTCATCCGCAGCGCCACCAAGGCGCTCGCCGAACACGGCCAATGCGAGATCGTCACGCTGCGCGCCGGCGACACACCGGTCGCTTCCGGCGTGCTGCTCAGGCATCTCGATCGTGCCTTCTACTTCAAGCTCGGCGTCGACGAGCGCTTCGCCAAACTGTCCCCCGGCGTGCAACTCACGCTCGACGTGACGCGGCATCTCTGCGCCGATCCCGTGATTGCGAGCGCCGACTCCACGGCCAATGCCGGTCACCCGATGATCGACCCGATCTGGCGCGGCCGCCTTGCCATCGGCGACGTGCTGATTCCGCTGCGCAAACACGACCCGCTCGTCTCACTCATCCACGGCGCGCTGACCCTGCGTCGCTCCATCCGCGAGCCACTGCGACGCGTGGCCCGCTCCCTCCGCAACCGCCTCCGCTAGATATCAGGGGTTCAACCATGAACGCAGCTACTGACGTCGCGCCGGTGATCTCGGCCGCCAATCAATCGCTCAAGAACGATTTTCCGCTGAAGCCGTTCGCCATCAAGCACAAGCTCGCCGGACATCCGCTGCTGACGCTGCAGCGTATCGCGCAGCTCGCATCCGAACTGCCGCGCGATCTCATCGAATACAATTCGGGCAAGGTCGCGATCAGCCAGGACCCCGACGCGATCCCGTCGGTGGATCTCGATCCCGTTGAGGTGGTCAATCGTATCGAGACCGCTGGTGCATGGATGGTGCTGAAGCGGATCGAGAACTCGCCCGAGTATCGTCAACTGCTCGAAGACACGCTGCTGTCGGTGGCGCGCGCCCGCGGCTTCAACAGCCTGCTCGATGCCGGCTTCGAACAGCTCGAAGGCTTCCTGTTCGTGTCGTCGCCGAATTCGACCACGCCGTTCCATCTCGACAGCGAGGATAACTTCTTCGTCCAGATCCACGGCGAGAAGTTCTTCACGATCTATGACAACAAAGACCGCGCGATCGTCTCCGACGACGAGATCGAGCGTTCGATGACCAAGCACCGCAACCTCAAATTCGACGACAGCTTCGCGCCGCGCGCCGTTGAGTTTCACATGTTCGATGGCGACGGCTGCTACGTGCCTTATCAGTGGCCGCACTGGGTGCGCACCGCCGGTTCGTTCTCGATCTCGATGGCAATCACCTGGAAGACCAAAGAAGTGCGCCGGGTCAACGACCTGCACTTCTTCAATTCGATGCTGCGTGGTGTCGGCTTCCCGCAGCAGCCGCCGGGCCGGCAGCCGGTGCTGGATATGCTGAAGCTCGCTTTCTACCGGACCGTGACCACGGCGATCAAACCGCTGCGCAGCTCGCTGGCGATGCGCAAAGTTCTGCGCCGCATCGCGCTCGGCAAGAAGGCGAACTACTATCTGAAGGGCGCGTAAGGCTCAAAGCTCGTCGGTCGGGATCTCGGCGAGCTACGTAGCCCGCATGAGCGCAGCGATATGCGGGGCACATCGGCAACATTCCCGGATATCGCTACGCTCATCCGGGCTACATGCTGAAGGACACGTAAGCGCGCGCCCTACTCTGCCGCCTCCGCGTTCACTTCCGCCGAGACCTGACGGATCGCACGCGCAAGTTTTTCGGCATCCTGCGCACCGGATACCGCATATTTTCCGGCGAACACGAAAGTCGGCACGCCGGAGATGCCTTTGTCCGCGGCTTCCTTGGCGTTGCCGGAAATCAGTTCGACATCCTCGTCGGTGGCGAGGCGCTTGCGGATATCGTCCGCATCGAGTCCGACATCGGCCGCCGCCTGGACCAGCGTCTCGCTTTGGGTGAGGTCGCCGCCGTCGCGGAAATACAATTCCATCAGACGCTGCTTGACCTCGGCCGACTTGCCGGAGGCTTCGGCCCAATGGATCAGCCGGTGGCAATCGATGGTGTTCGGCTGGCGCTTCACGCTGTCCGGCCGGTAGGTCAGGCCCTCCTGCTCGGCCGCATCGACGACACGGCCGGCAATGCCTTTGTAGGCTTCGACCGAACCGAATTTGGTCTCCAGATAGGTCGAGCGATCGATGCCCTCGCGCGGGATCCACGGATTAAGGAAGAACGGCCGC
Source organism: Tardiphaga robiniae (assembly GCF_013359755.1). Taxonomy (GTDB): domain Bacteria; phylum Pseudomonadota; class Alphaproteobacteria; order Rhizobiales; family Xanthobacteraceae; genus Tardiphaga; species Tardiphaga robiniae. Next base: position 76,902 of record NZ_JABMCJ010000076.1, read on the forward strand.
CAATTGACATGCACCGGCACGTCGGGGACCAACGCCAGCGCATTCTCGATGCGGCGCTTGCCGATATAGCACCACGGACACACGACGTCGGAGACGATATCGATCTGAAGCGGCTTGATGGTGCTCATGGGCGGGCTCCCTGTATTTGTTCCGCCCACAAATAGGCGTCGTGGACATCGCGGACAAGGCCGTTAGTTCCCGTTTGAAGCGATCTCCCGGAGCCTGTTCGCCGTGACGTCATCCGCCGGAAAGAACGTCTCGATGGCGATTTCCGACAGGGTGATATCCAGCGGCGTACCGAAGGTCATGGTCGTCGACATGAAGCTCAGCACATCGTCGCCGAGCTTCATGCGGAATGGCACCACGACGCTGTCAGCCGCGATCGGCGCCGACCGCGCCGGCACCGGATAGGTCTTTAATTCCTGATACAATTTGATCAGTTCCGGATCGGCGGTCGCCTCGCATTGTCGATGCAGGCGTTCCAGCAGATGCGCGCACCATTCGCCGAGATTGACGGTGCGCGAGGCCAACGCCTCCGGATGAAAGCTCAGCCGCAGCACGTTGAAGGGCTGCCCGAGCAAGCGCGGCGCGATGCCTTCCAGCAGCGGCATCACCATTCGGTTGGCCGCGACCAGATTCCAGTGCCGATCGACCGCCAGCGCCGGATTGGGCTCATGGGCCTTCAGCACGAGGTCAATGGCCTGTCGCGCTGAATTCAGCGCGGGATCGTCCAGCGCCCGCTGCGGAAAGGCCGGTGCGAAGCCAGCAGCCACCAGCAAGACATTGCGCTCGCGCAGCGGCACGTCGAGCCGCTCGGCCAGCCGCAACACCATCTCGCGCGAGGGCGAGGCGCGGCCGGTCTCCAGGAAACTCAGATGACGCGTGGAAATCTCGGCATCGCCGGCCAGATCCAGCTGGCTCAGGCGGCGGCGCTGCCGCCATTCGCGCAAATGATGGCCGATCCCGGCGGGCCGGGATGTTGCGGAGGACGCTGCAAGCTGTGTGTTCATGGCAAAAAGCTAACACGCGAATTTCGCAGCTTCCATGACCTCACAGGTAATCGATTTGGCTCCGCCGCGCCGTCATGGTCGGGACATCCACAACGACCAACCGAAGGACAACGACCATGATCAATCCCTCTCTCCTGCTCCGCCGCGCCATCCAGATCGACGCCATCGTTAGCGGCGCCATGGCGCTGCTGCTGACCTTTGCCACGGGCCTGCTGGCGCCCCTACTGCATCTGCCTGAAGCACTGCTGCTGGAATCCGGCCTGTTTCTGATCGCCTATGCGGCGCTGGTCGGCTGGCTCGGCACCCGCGCGACCATGCCGAAGCTGCTGGTGCTGGTGATCATCATCGGCAATGCGCTGTGGACTCTGGGCAGCATCGGCCTGCTGTTTTCGGGCGCGGTGACGCCGAACCTGCTCGGCCAGATCTTCGTGGCCGCGCAGGCGATCGCAGTCGGTGTGTTTGCGGAGCTGCAATATATCGGGCTGCGCCGGAGCGCAGCGGCACAGGCAGCTTAAGCCGCCTTGCTCCTGACCTTGCCGGCCTTTGCCCTGCTAGCCTTGGCCGACCTGGATTTAGCCGACTTGGCCTTAACAGACTTGGCCTTGGTCGCTGCGGAGGTCTTCTTCGCGGCGGTCTTGGTCGTTTTGGCTTTGCCCGAAGCCGCTTTGCCCGAAGACTTGGCCTTCTTGGCCTTATCTTTGGCCCTCTTGGCCTTCGCCTTTTCTTCCTTCTTCAGCGCCTTGCGCTCGGCCTTCTCCTTGGCCTTGAGCTTCTCGGCACGTGCCTCGGCGCGCTTCTTCTTGCGCTTCTTCTCGCAGGAATCGCACTTGCAGCCGATCGGCTTCAGGTATTCCTTGAAATACTCCGTGCCGTAATCGTAGTTGATCTCTTCGCCCGGCTCGATCTTCTTGATCGAGCGGATGATGATCTTCTTCTTCGCCGCATTGACGTCGGACTCAGCGTTCGGCTTGCAGGCGTGGTTGATATAGCGCGCGATGTTCTTGCGGATCGAACCATCGACGGTCCAGCGCTTGCTGATCTGGAACAGATACTTGTTCTCGATCGCGTCGTGCTTCTCGTTCTTCGAATCCAGCAGGGGCCCGAAGTATTGGACGATCTTGACGCCCTTCTTGATCGGCTGAGTGGCGAAAAGACCGAGACCGGTTTTGGAACGGCCGATGCGATATGGCTTGGCGGAAGTCGAGGCGGGCATGGGATGAGGAACTGACGCTGCTGGAGACAAAATGAAGGCTGACCAAGCTGTCTAGCGCGATTCAACCAGCCCTGTCAGCCGCTTCCGTTGAACCTTCCCCAGCTTGTGAACGTCAAAGCAGCACCTTTCCCGTGCTGGATGCCCTTGAATGCCCCGCCTGCCCGCCCTCGCCGCCGCCCTAACGATCCTGCTTGGCGCCACGTCGCTCGCCGCAGCCGACAATATCGGCAGCCTCTACAGCTCCGTGGCCGACAGGGATTGCCGCGGCGTCTCCAACTTCAAGATCGATGGCGACGACTATGCGCGAGAACAGGTCTGCAAGGGCCCCGCAGGCCTCGTCGTGTTCAAGAACGAAGATGACCTCCGCGAAACCATTTCGGCCGGCACCACGGCTGCGGCCGCCAACAGCGAGCCCGCAGCGTCGCAGGGCTTCGGCCCGTTCAATTCGACGACCAATACCATCGAATGGCGCACCATCGCCGGCAAACCATTCGCCATGATCCAGCGCTGGCACATCGCCGACAACGACGATCCCGAGAAAAATGGCCGGCCAAAATCCAAGCAGATGTTGGTGGTGACGCGCCTGCCGCCCGGCGCCGTGTGCCATGTCGCCTATGTCGACGTGACGGCCAATCCGCAGGCCAATGAGCTGGCCCGCAAGGCGGCCGACGAACTTGCCCGCGGCTTCGATTGCAACACGGGCAAGATCAGCGTGATCGGCATCGGCGGCCGGGCTACGGCACTGGCGATGGCATCGCGCAATATCCCGGGCCCGGCCAAGTAGGTTCAGATCGATCGCGCGGTCAAAGCTTCGGTATTTTCGCCGCGTCGATCACTGCCGTCCATCGCGCGATTTCCGACGTGACCAATTCACGCATTTCCGGCGGCGTGCTTCCCCGCACCTCGCCACCGATCGCCGCTTCCAGCCGCGCCCTGATCCCCGGGTCGGCCAGAGACTTCAGAACGGCCGCGTTGAGTTGGGCGATGATCCCTGGCGGAGTGCCCTTCGGCGCCAGCAGCCCGGCCCACGTCCTGACATCGAACCCCTTCAGACCTGCCTCGCCGGCCGATGGAACATTCGGCAGCAAAGCACTCCGGGTCGATGATGTGACGGCGAGGCCGCGCACCGCACCACTCTCGATCTGTGGCGCAACAAGCACGCTAGTGCCAACGATCAGGGGCACATCGCCCGCGAGCAACGCGGTAATCGCCTGAGAGTCGCCGCGGTAGGGCACGTGCAACACGTCGATGCCGGCTGCTGCTTTCAACAATTCGCCAGCAAGGTGATGCGTGCTGCCGAAGCCGACCGATCCGAAGCTCAACGATCCCGGCTTGGCCTTGGCGAGCGCGATGAGCTCTCCCAGCGTCTTTGCTTCATAGTCGCTGCGGGTAGCGACGACGAGCGCGTAATAGACGATCGTGGAGATCATCTCGAAACTATCGACGGGTTGATAGGACAGCGATTTGTAAAGTCCTGCAGAAATCGCATGGCCTCCGGTTACAAGGCCGAGCGTGTATCCGTCAGGCGCAGCCTTGGCGACCGCGTCCGATGCGAGATTGCCGCCTGCGCCAGGCTTCGCTTCGACGATGACGGTCTCATTAAGCTGTTTCGCCAGCCCGTCGGCAACGACGCGAGAGAGCGTGTCCGCCGCCCCACCCGATGCGAAACCGTGCACGATCCGAATGACACGATTTGGGTAGGCTTGCGCTGAGGCGCCAGGCACGTCGATCGATGAGACTATAAATACAGACACCGCGAGGCATGCGAGAACTTTGCCCCGAATAGATTTCGACAGCTGGCTCATTATTTCCTCCCCTTTTATTTCTTCAGCACTGATCGCCGAGGTGCCGATCTGTCGCTTCATCGCGGCGACTTTGTCGGCAGCGATGTCATGTCGCCTTGCGTTTGAACTCCGCGAGCTCCGGCGATGGAGCCGGCCCCCAGATATCTCGGGGGAGACCTACCCAGACCTTGGGGCGCTGCGGACGATCCCGGTGCCACGGGCGTGGTTCGAAATAGCCGAGATCTTCATCGATCATCTGATCGAGATCGAAGAACAGTTCGATGAGATGGCCATCGGGGTCGCGGTGATAGATCGCGACATTGTGGCCCGGGCCATGACGAACCGGTCCCCACAGGATCTGCATCTTCTTGCGCCCGAGCAGGTCGCAGGCGCGATGCATGTGCGAGGCATCACGGAGCTCGAACGCCGCGTGATGCAATCGCCGACCCGGGCCGCGCGCGAAATTGACGGAGTGATGATCGACACCACACCGCATGAAGACGAAGGCGTCCTCGATCCAGTCCGACACCCGGAAATTCAGCACGTCACCATAAAATTTCGACGCCTTCAGCGGGTCTTGCGTGTAGAGCGCGATATGGCCGAGGCGGTCGGCTGCAATGCCGCCGACAGGCTGCTCCGCGACAGCGAATGTCGGCCCCGCAAGCAGCTCGATCTCCATTTCCTCGAAGTCGCGGAACAGCACCGAACGGGACACGCCAGGAAGCGGATCGGACTGGATCTCAGCCGCAATTCCAGCGCGCGACAGTGTAGCCACCAGGTCGGCGAAATCCAGATCGAGCGCCACTTCGAAGGTCAATCGCCGACAGGCCGCCTGATCGCCACGCTGCAGGACGACGGCGAGTTCATCCGAGTCGGTGGCCAGCGATGCGCGACTAGCGTCACGCGTCACCACACCGAGTCCGACCACCGCTTGATAGTAGTCGATCTGCCTGTCGATATCAGGCGTAACGAACGTCACATGCCTGATGCGTTTTACCTTGATCATGTGGTCCTCCGTATCTCGTTCCAGACCGATAGCCGTTCGCCTACGGGGTCATGATGATCTTGCCGAGCGCGCCCCCGGACTCCAGCAGCGTGTGCGCCTGCCGGACCTCGGATAATTTCAGCCGTGCCGAGATTGCGGGCTTGATCTCCCCGCGCCCAAGCAGCGAGATCAACTTCCCCATGATGGCGCGGCGCGCATCGCGGTCATGATCGTAGATGTGAAAGGAGAAACAGCGGATAGCCGGACAGACGTCGAGATACTTCCGCATCTCTCCCATCAAGTTTTCTTCGGGAAGGCCGGCGAAGGCGTTGTAGGAGACCAGCGTCCCCCATTTGCCGAGCACGCCAAGATAGGAGACGAATTCGGGACCGCAAACATGGTCGAGCACGAGGCCGACGCCGCTCCCCCCGGTCAATTCGCGCGTCCGCGCGACGACGTCCTCGTCACGATAGAAGATCACGTGGTCGGCGCCGTTGGATTTGGCGAACCGGGCTTTTTCGGGGGTGCTGACCGTACCGATCACCGTCATGCCTGCCAGCTTCGCCAATTGCACGATCGACGTACCGACGCCGCCCGCAGCACCAATCACAAGCACACTGCCAGCGGGATTACGCCCACCGCATTCATGGAGCAGCGCCCAGGCCACTTGATAGTTGGCAAGACAGACGGCGTCCTGAAGATCGACGGCATCAGGCAACAGATGAATGGCATCGGCCGGCGCCACCACATATTCGGCGTAACAGCCGCCGCGCTGTGACAGATCGCGGGCGCTCAGCAAAACCTTCTGCCCGACCGAGATACCGACAACACCGTGACCGACCGCGGAGATGCGCCCGGCGACATCATTCCCCGGATTGGCCGGTAGTGGCGGCATCCACTTGTAAACGCCGCGCCGGATCAAGGCGTCCGGCTGGCCGACGCCAAAAGCCTCCGCCTTGATCTGCACCTCTTTCGGGCCCGGAGCCGGAATGGCGACATCGACATAATCGAGCGCGTCGGGACCACCGGGACGATGAACCAGCACAGCCTTCATGAATCCACCCTGCAGAAGATATTTTCGAAAATATGTCCTATTACGAAAATTATTGCAATAGCGGTCATGCGCCGGCATTCTGCAACCAGCCGGCACCATCAGCCGGCGGAATCTGAGGTCCATTCCATGACTGCTTCGGCCGTCAAATCGCGCAAAGAATTCGGCAAAACACTCGCAGTCGATATCACGCACCGACTGCGTCAGGATATCGTCGCTTGCCGGCTCAAGCCTGGCGAACCGCTAAAATTCGATGCCTTGAAGCTCGCTTTCGGCGCAAGCTTCACGACGCTGCGCGAGGCGCTGACGTCGCTGACGGCGGACGGCCTGGTCGTTGCCGAGGAGCAGCGTGGCTTTCGCGTGGCGCCCGTTACGAGCGACGACCTGATCGACATCACCCAGACCCGGATCCTGATCGAGATCGAACTGCTCAGCCGCTCCATCGCAAATGGCGGAGATGACTGGGAAATAGCGGTTATGTCGACCCTGCACAGGCTGGGACGCATTGAGGAAAGGCTTCCCGGTAATCACGTCGAGAATCCGGAATGGCAGATCGCCCACCGCCAGTTTCACGAGGCGCTGGTGTCGTGCGGGCGCTCCCCGACGTTGTTCGGCATTCGGGCTTCGCTGTTCGAGCGCGCCGAACGCTATCGAAACCTGTCCGCCATGTTTCGCCCCCAACCACGCGACAAGGTCGGTGAGCATCGCGCCATCATGCAGGCCGCGATTGCCCGCGATACGGCACTGGCCACGTCCCTGATCGACCGGCACATCCGCAGCACCTCCGACAATGTCGTGAAATACGCGTCTCATCTGCTGACTGAATCCTGAGACGGGATCGCCGGCTAGTCGGCGAAGAAACCGACCGTGCGCCCCACGTCACACGTGGAAAGCGCCGTCAGGCCTCGTTAGCCCTCTTGCCAGACATTATTTTCGAAAATATAATCCACTTACGAAATTTTGATATCCAGGATTAACGGAAAGGCCTCATCATGAAGCTCTTGTCTTTCAGCCATCAGCAGCGCGAGAGCTGGGGAGCCGTCGTCAACGACGCGATCGTCGATCTCGGCAAGGCACTCCCGCACTATCCGACGCTCGCCGATTTCATCGCCAGCCCCGACTTCGCCAAGCGCGACCAGATTGTTGACGGACACAAGCCGGACCTGAAGCTCTCGGACATCAGCTACCTGCCGGTGATCCCCCGCCCCGAAAAGATCGTCTGCGCGGTGCGCAACTATCTCGACCACCACAAGGAAGCGGTGGCTCATGGCATGGACCGTCAGATCACCGAATTCCCGCCGATCTTTCTGCGGGTCTGGCGCTCACAGGTTGGCCACAACCAGCCGGTGATCCGACCGAAGGTCTCCACGCATCTGGACTGGGAGGGTGAACTCGCCGTCGTGATCGGAAAGGGCGGTCGACACATTCCCGAGAGCGAAGCCATGGATCACATCGCGGGCTATTCGATTTATAACGACGTCAGCGTCCGCGATTATCAGCGACACGCACAGCAGATCGCGGCCGGCAAGAATTTCGTCGGCACCGGACCGTTCGGCCCGTGGCTGGTGACGACCGATGAAGTCAGCGATCCCACCAAGCTCAAGCTCGAAACCCGCGTGAATGGTGACGTCGTCCAATCCTCGGACACATCCTTTTTGATCTTCTCGATTCCCCGGCTGATCAACTATGCGTCGGAAATCTTCGACCTCGTCCCGGGTGACGTCATTGCAACGGGAACGCCTGCCGGCGTCGGCTTTACGCGGAAGCCTCCGATCTTCCTGAAGGCCGGCGACGTCGTCGAAGTCGAAATCGAGAAGCTCGGCATCCTCAGCAATCCCGTCATCGACGAGTAGTCAGCGGACGGCTTCCTCACAACGCTCGCAAAACACGGACTGGGTCAGCCATGACATCCTATGACATTCGCAAGACCCAGATTTCCGTCGAGACGGTCTGGCACGAACGTGGGCCGCGTCTCTCGCAGCCGCTCCATGTCGGCACGGCGCTTGCGATTATCCGCAATCCTTTTGCTGGTCGATACGAGCCGGACCTGATGGCCTTCCAGGCCGAACTACGCGAACTTGGACGCAAACTTGCGGCCGAACTCGTTCAGGCGCTTGGCGGCAAGGACAAGATCGAAGCCTACGGCAAGGGAATGATCGTGGGCGACGACGGCGAGCTTGAGCACGCGGCGGTGTGGCATGAAGCCGGCGGCTGGGCGATGCGCGAGATTCTCGGCCAGCCCAAGGCCATCGTGCCGGCTGCGAAGACCGTCGGCGGAATCGGCACACGACTGATGGTGCCGCTGGGCCATATCGAAGCGGCCTATGTCCGCAGTCATTTCAACACTGCTGAAATGACCATCTGGGATGGCCCGCGCCGCGACGAGATCGCCTTCGGCCTGGTGATGGCCACCGGCGGAAGACCGCATGCACGTATTGGCGGGCTGGCCGCGTCCGATATCTCGGTGCATGACGGACAGCGATAGCTACCGCAAACAGCGCCTGCACACGACGCAGGCGCTTCGCAAAGAGTTTCGCTACTTCGGCGTCTCCATCGCCCTGGCGACGGTGATCTTCAGCATCTCGACGAACAGCTTCTCTGCGTCGGTGCCATCGGGTAAGCGGCGCAGGATGTCAGTGAGGCGGCCATCGAGGGTCAGCATGGTGAAACCATGCACCAGCGACCATGTCCGCGCGATCTGTGCGGCCTGCTCGATGGTCAGCGCATCGGTCGCGACATTGCCCGGATGATGTGCACCGACCACGCTGGCAAGACCGGCGAAGGATGCATTGGCTGCCTCGCGCAGATTCGGCCGCGTCATGTCGAGCCGCTCGGTACGAAACATCAGTTGATACATGCCGGGCTGCGCACGTGCATAAGCGAGATAGGCCTTGGCGCGGGCGAGCGCGCTTTCGAGCGGCGTCGTGCCGCTCGCACCAGCTGCAGTCATTGTGGCGTTGAAGTTGCGAAAGCCGATAGCGGCGAGTTCGCTGACGAGGCCGGTGAGATCGCCGAAGTGATGCGTCGGAGCCGCATGCGAGACGCCGGCTTCGCGGGCGACGGCGCGCAGCGTCAGGCCAGATAGTCCATCGCGCTCCAGCACGATTTCCGCGGCTTTCAGCAGCGCGCCGTGCAAGTCCCCGTGATGATAGGGAGATTCGGCGCCGGCGGTTTTTTTAGCCGCGCCCTTGGCTTGCGAAATTCCTGCGACCTTCTTGCGGCGGTCTTGCGGAACGGCGCGCGGTTTCGCGGTCTTGGCCTGCTTCGTCATGGTCATGTTATAGGTCGTCATTTTTACACTGTAAAGATTTTGCTTGACGGGCCGACCGCTCACATCTAGCAATCTAGACAACGTAAAGATAACAGCATGGGAGACAACGATGGCGCTGCTGGACCCGATCGAGGCTGCTCATGACAATCTTGCGCCGATCCCGATGGAGTGTGACGCGCCATTCCTGACAGTCGTCGGCGAATTGCCACGTGAGCTCAACGGCACGCTCTACCGCAACGGCCCCAATCCTCAATTCGAAACCAAAGGCTCGCACTGGTTTGTCGGTGACGGCATGCTGCATGCCTTTCACATAGAGAACGGCCGCGCGAGCTATCGCAATCGCTGGATCCACACGCCGAAATTTCTCGCTGAGCACGATGCCGGCCGCGCGCTCTATCGCGGCTTCGGCCAGAAAATGCCGGATGCCCCCGCTTCACTTGGCAATGACTCAGGCGCGGCCAATACCAACATCGTCTTTCATGCCGGCCGCCTGCTCGCGCTGGAGGAAGGCCATGCGCCAACCGAGATCGAACCGGGCACGCTGAAGACGCTCGGCTATCAGAACTATAGCGGGCGCATTGGCGGGCCGTTCACCGCGCATCCGAAGATCGATCCCGTTACCGGAGAGATGACCTTCTTCGGCTACAATGCCCGGGGAATCTTTAGTCCGACGATCTCGTTCGGCGCAATCGATTCATCGGGCATCGTCACGCGCTTCGAACGTTTCGATGCGCCCTATGCCAGCATGGTGCATGACTTCATCGTCACCGAGAACCACCTGCTGTTTCCGATCCTGCCCATCACCGGCAGCATGGATCGCGCCCGGTCTGGTCGTTCGCCCTATGCGTGGGAGCCGGACAAGGGCTCTTATGTCGGCGTGATGAAGCGCGGCGGCAGTGCGGATGATATCAAGTGGTTTCGCGCCGAAGCCTGCTACGTCTTCCATGTGATGAATGCGTGGGAGGAAGGCGACCGCATCATCGCCGACGTCATGCAGTCCGAGGAAGCGCCGCTGTTCACGCATCCCGACGGCTCGCCGACAGATCCTGCGAAATCCAATGCCCGGCTGTGTCGCTGGACCTTCGATCTGGCAGCCAATACTGATCGCTTCACCCGCACCTATCTCGACGACGTCACCGGCGAATTCCCGCGCATCGACGAACGGCGTTCGGGCCTTGTGAGTACGCAAGGCTGGTACGCCTGCGATAATCCGGCGCCGGGAGCCAGCAGCGCATTTTCAGGCCTCGTGCATGTTGGACGCGGAGGCGCGCGGCTGGCGCAATACATGCTGCCGCTCGGCGACAGCATTTCGGAGCCGGTCTTCGTCGCGCGCGGCAAGAATGCAGCCGAAGGCGATGGTTGGCTGCTTGCGGTGGTGTGGCGCGCCCGGCAGAACCGCAGCGATCTGGCAGTGTTCAATGCCACCGATGTCGCCGCGGGGCCGATCGCTCTCGTCCAGCTCGGTCACCGGGTACCAGCAGGCTTTCACGGCAACTGGGTTAATTCCTTCTAAACCATTGATCCAATGACAGTTAAAGATCTCGCCTCACATAATTTTGACAGTGTAAAGATTTTTGTTGACGAGCCCGCGGGCAAGGCCTAGAAGAAATCTTGACAACGTAAAGATGGAGCGACAGGAAAACAGCGTGGCCTCCTTTCTCATGATCGGCGCGGCTGCCATCGCCTCCTGAAGCACAACGACAAAGTACTCATTCGACAACAAGCGCGCGGAACCACGCCATGATCAACGTCCTCGCCAAGCTGGCCATCGGCTTCCTTTCCACCATCGCCTTTTTCACGACCTTTGCGGTCGCAGGAGACGTGCTGATCGCGACTGCCGTCGCCATCGCAAGCGCTGCTACGCAGTTCGTTCTCGCACGAACCGCATATCGCAGGCCGGACATGATGACCCGGACAGCAAGCTGGGGCAGCCTGGCCCTCGTGCTGGTTGTGACCGGGACCACGCTCGTCGGTATCGAACCATCCGGCGCGGCCGCCTCGGCCTCTCATGACGTTTTCACGCCGGTCGGCAATGTCTGCCCGCTCTCACAACAAGACATATGATCGCAGGATAATGAGCAGCGACACGACGACCTCGTAGGCGAGCCTGCAACTCATCTTCACAACGTCAAGATAGCCCGAACTGGAAACGCCATGGCTTCCTTTCTCATCATCGCCCCGTTCGGTGCTTTCGCCATCCTGATGATGGTGTCATCGGTCGCGATCAGCCTCTTCGCCGCAGCCGCGCTGTCGCTCGGCATCGTGGTCTGGGACGTGATCCGCGGCGGCTCGCTGAAGATGCTTGCAGCAGGCTCGGTGCTGATTTTCAGCGCGCTCGGCTGCTACATCACGCTGGTCGACGGCAATTGGAGCGCGGTGGCCGTCCGCCTCGCCGTCGATGTCGGCCTGCTCTCAATCGTGCTGCTGTCGCTGGCGATCCGCCTGCCCTTCACGCTGCAATATGCCCGCGAGATGGTCGACGCCGAAACCTCGAAGCTGCCCGGCTTCATGAAGGCGAACTACATCCTCACCTGGGCCTGGGCCGGCGCATTTGTGCTGATGCTGGTGGCGGACATGCTGATCATCTACATGCCCTCGCTGCCACTGTGGATCGGCTTTGCGGTGGCCTTTGCCGCGCGCAACTCTGCCGTTGCCTTCACCAAATGGTACCCACAGTATCGTCGCGCGAAATATGGTGCAGTGAAACCGGCTGAACCGCTGAAGCCCTGATCCATTTCGCCTGCAAATCGACGCCTGACCATCTCGACTGCATTGGGAGCACTGCGATGAAGGACGTATTCGCTAAACTTGGCCAGGATTTCTTCTCCACCATCGTCTTCCTGGTGCTCTACCTCGTCACCGGTGACGTCCTGCTGGCGACCTGCGTGGCGATTGCGGGTGCCGTCGCACAGTTTGTCTATGCCCGCATCAAGGGCTCGAGGCTTGATGTAATGACCTATGCCAGTCTCGCGCTGGTGGTGGTCCTCGGCGGCGCGACGTTGCTGACCAAGGATCCGCGCTTCGTGCTGGCCAAGCCCAGCATCGGGCATTTCGCCATCGGTGCGATCATGCTGCGCAAGGGCTGGATGCTGCGCTACCTGCCACCTATCGTCAGCGAGACGATCCCTGAATATGTGACCGCTGCGGGCTATGCCTGGGCCGCGCTGATGTTCGCGCTTGGCGCCGGTGTCATCGCTGTGGCCATGACCGGCGATATGAAGCTGTGGGCGTTCTATGTGTCGGTCGTAGCCATTGGCGCCAAGGTGCTGGCCTTCGCGATCCAGTATGTCGTGTTCCGGGTGATCGTCGGCCGCAAGCTTCGCGCAGCTGCAGCGACGGCGCCGCAGATGGGCGCCTAGTCGCTCGTACGCAACAGCGAGCTTCGCAAACGGGCTACTCCGACATCCACCGTCAGCGGCGGCGATGCCGCGGGCGCATGAACCGTGTCGCCCTCATATTCAGCCGTGATCCAGCGCGTGCCATCCGCCAGCGCCGAGGTGGTGAACGACGCCGTGCCGGCGCGATCGAGGCCGACATGGGTCGCAAGAACCTGCTCGCCATCGCGAAAGGTGACGGCACCTTTCGGAATGCCAACACCGCCGGCAATCGCGGCCGTCAACGTGACCACCGCTCCAGACGGACAAGGATTCTCGGACGACGACAGCGCCACCGCCGGCATGACGCGTATGGTTTCCTCCACCACCGCGGATTGGCTCGGCTGCACCACGACGGGCAGATAGTTGGACGTCCCCATATAATCCGCACGGAAGCGATGCGGACCCGGCGGCAGTCGCTGGACCACCAGCGACGGATGGGCCACATCGACCCAGCCAAGCACCATGAGCGTCGTCTCATCGACAAAGCGGACGATGCCGCCCGGGACGCCCCCACCGCGTTCACTGGTCACGGACGCCGTCAGTGTCGTGCGGCCGGCTACATCGATGGATGATGCCAGCGTGGTCCGGGTCAGTTCGGAGTGAATGATGGATTGGGCGCGGGCCGCGGCCGGACTTGCGAGCATAACTGCAGTGACGACGACCAGATGAAAATTGTTCACCTGTTACACTCCGGTTTGCCACCCCTGGGATGAGGCGCGCGGCCGGCGAAAAGGTTCAACGCAAAACCGGATGCGGAGAGGCCGCATGCCGATGTGAACAATTCGTCACAGATACTGATAAAATATGATCCCGTTGACGGCACTGGCTGCGGCCAACAACGTCACCACCGTCGCATTCAGCTTCAGAGCATCCAACATGGCGCGGCCTCGAATTCATCTGCAGTCTGTTCGCTATTGGAACAGCGCCGCCTGAGTCGTCACCGCTTTTCTTTTTCCTCCGCATCCTTGCGAGTCACCGGAGAATCGAGTCCCGCGCACAGATCGAAATTCAGCGGGGTTGCTGCAAGCCTGAGTCGCGTTTTGTCGAACCAAATCGCTGGTGCCGCGACACAAAACCATGACCCGAATCGCCATCCTGATCGCCGGCCTCATCACCGCCGGCACCGCCTTTGCGCAACCCGTGACGCCGCCGCCGGAGCTGCTATCGCAGGAGACACCGGAGTGGTTTGCGAGCGCCCGTGCCTTCGTGCCGCCGGACCGCGTGGCCGGTCAGGCGTTTCATGTCGACATGTCCGATCCGCAAGCGCCGGTCGGATATGTCGCGACCTATCCAGCCGGTGCTAACGATCCCAAGACAGCGGCAAGCGCCTTCGATGCCGGTGAGATGCTGGTCGCAAAACTCGTGCGCAGAGACGGCAAGCTGACCACCCTGTCAGCTGAGCTACGCCCGCGTGACGTCACGCTGAACAGCAACATCCCGCGTGTACTGAGCGCCGCGCATGACGATGCGGAATATCGCCAACTCCACGCCGAATTGCTGAAGACGCGCGGCACGCTGCCGGATGGCGCCGTTCCCTGCGATATCCATGGCTGGTCAACCGAGCGCGATCCCAACGGATTGAACGTGCGCGCCGGGCCATCGACGAAGGCCAAGGTGCTCGGCACACTGCCGCCGCCCTACAAATTCAAGAGCAAAGGTGAGAACGTGCCTGACGGAGGCTGGCTGACGGAATTTTCCATCATCGGCTTCAAGGATGGCTGGTTCCTGATCGAAGGCGCAACGCCGCCCGGGAAGGACTACGAAGACGCGAGCGTCTATCCGCGCAATCATCCAAAACCCTATGGCGGCCGCGGCTGGGTCTCAGCCAGCAAGGTCGGCGCGCAATATGCCAATGGCGACACGCGGATGGGCGGACTGTTCCAGGCGCCGCATGTGGACGCGCAGTGGACGCCGGCCAAAGGCGAAGGTGGCAGCGAGATCAGCGCCGACGGTGGCCCTAAGCGCGTTCTCGCCTGCAGCGGCTTCTGGGCGCTGGTGGAAAGCCACGACGGCGTCCGCGGCTGGTGGCGACGGCTATGCTCGAGCCAGGTGACGAATTGCAGTTGAGCTAAAACCAGATTTGCTGTGGCACGCCCAGCACATCGCGCGGTGCATTGCCTTCCGGCAGACAGCCCACGCAATCGCGCGCGGCCAGCGCCACCGCACAGGCATCGAGCACATCATCCCGCTTTGCGCCGGTGCGCGTGCGCCTGGCAGTGAGCCAGTCGTCAAGGTCGCTGAAGCCATTCGCCAGCAACAGATGACGGCGGAGCGCCAGCCCCTCCTCAGTGTGTTTGGACGGCAGCGGTTGATTGTCGTTCAGGCGGAGAAAGACAAGTTCGGGATGGGCTTCGCGGATATCGAGATCGCGCTGTTCCCGCACGAAGCCGTCGACCTCCATGATCTTCGGCCCGAGATGCCAGAGCTGGCGTGAGACTTTCTTCTGCCCGCGCCTCTCGGCCTCCGCGTTGGCGAGGTCAGGATCGGTGAAGTCCTGCCACAGCCAGCGACGTCCGCCGGAGAATACGCGCGAACCGTGGGGGCTGAGCTTCCTGCGCGCCAGCTGATCGCAGCACCGCACGCCGTCATCGCCGAGGCCGATGGGAATATCGATGGCCGCACGGGCAAAGCGCTGCGTCGTGAGCCAGGAAATGTCGCTGATAAAATCGATGGAGCGGTGGTCGCCGTCGAGTGTGACGGCGACCCAGCCTTTGCTGAAGCCATCGAGGCCAATGAAGGTCACGACATCCTCTCAGCCGTCATTGCGAGGAGCATCTTGCGACGAAGCAATCCAGTCTTCGCTTGTAGCTTTCTAGATTGCTTCGCTGCGCTCGCAATGACGCCAAGAGGTCGCAGCATCAACCGAGGTTCAATTCCTTGAAGAAGTCGTTGCCCTTGTCATCGATAATGATGAAGGCCGGGAAATCCACGACGTCGATGCGCCAGATCGCTTCCATGCCGAGTTCGGGATACTCGACCACCTCGACCTTCTTGATGCAGTGTTCGGCGAGGTTGGCCGCCGAGCCGCCGATCGAGCCGAGATAGAAGCCGCCATGCTTCTTGCAGGCCTCGCGCACCGCAACGGCGCGATTGCCCTTGGCAACCATCACCATCGAACCGCCCGCCGCCTGGAACTGGTCGACGAAGCTATCCATGCGGCCGGCCGTGGTCGGGCCGAATGCGCCGGAGGCATAGCCTTCCGGGGTCTTGGCGGGGCCGGCGTAATAGACCGGGTGGTTCTTGAAGTAATCCGGCAGCGGCTCGCCCTTCTCAAGGCGATCGCGCAGCTTGGCATGCGCCGAGTCGCGCGCGACGATCATGGTGCCGGTCAGCGACAGGCGCGTCTTGGTTGGGTAGTTCGACAGCGTCGCCAGAATGTCCTTCATCGGCTGGTTGAGATCGATCTTCACGACCTCGCCGCCGAGCGCCTGCTCCACCTGCGGCAGATACTGCGCGGGGTTATGTTCGAGCTCTTCGAGATAGACACCGTCCTTGGTGATCTTGCCGAGCACCTGGCGATCCGCCGAGCACGACACGCCGAGGCCGATGGGCAGCGACGCGCCGTGGCGCGGCAGGCGGATGACGCGAACGTCGTGGCAGAAGTACTTGCCGCCGAACTGCGCGCCGACGCCGGACGACTGCGTCATCTTGAGGATTTCCTGCTCCATCTCGAGATCGCGGAAGGCGTTGCCATCCGGCGAGCCTTGGGTCGGCAGCGCGTCGAGATAGCGGGCCGAAGCGAGCTTCACGGTCTTCATGCAGAGCTCAGCGGAGGTGCCGCCGATGACGATAGCGAGGTGATACGGCGGGCACGCAGCGGTGCCCAGCGTCATGATCTTTTCTTTGAGGAAGGCGAGCAGACGATCCTTGGTCAGCACGGAGGGCGTCGCCTGGAACAGGAAGCTCTTGTTGGCAGAGCCGCCGCCCTTGGCCATGAACATGAACTTGTAGGCGTCATCGCCCTCGGCATAGATCTCGCACTGCGCCGGCATGTTGTTGGCGGTGTTCTTCTCTTCATACATGGTCAGCGGCGCGACCTGCGAATAGCGCAGGTTGCGGCGCAGATAGGCGTCGCGGGCGCCTTCCGAGAGTGCCGCCTCATCGTCGCCATCGGTGATGACGTTGCAGCCCTTCTTGCCCATGATGATTGCGGTGCCGGTGTCCTGGCACATCGGCAGCACGCCGCCGGCGGCGATGTTCGCATTCTTGAGGAAGTCGAAGGCCACGAATTTGTCATTCGGGCTGGCTTCGCTGTCGTCCAGGATGTTGCGCAGCTGCTGCAGATGGCCGGGGCGCAGATAGTGGTTGATGTCGCCGAACGCGGCCTCCGAGAGCGCCTTCAGCGCATCCCGCGACACCACCAGCATGTCCCTACCCAGCACTTTCTCGACCCGCACGCCCTCGGTGGTGACCTTCTTGTAGGGGGTGGTGTCTGCGCCCAGCGGAAACAGCGGGGTGTGCTTGTAGGGCGGGACGGGCTTCGGATCAGGGAAAGCGGTGGGAGCGTTCATGGATGGGGCCTCAAAAAGGGAGGGAATTTGAGGCCCTTGTAGGCGGTTTCCGGACAGTTTTGAAGGGTTCAAAACAGGGGGACAGGCCCGCAATCGCGGGGATAATCCCCCTGTTCCAGCAGTAACCGGCTGCGCCCGCCGCGCCTTGCATAAAGTGGCGTCCCGCGTTTCAGTGCGACCGGGGATTGAGGAGAATCTGGAATGTCCATCGACCGCCTGCGCGGCATTTTTTCGGCTGTGGTACTGCTCGCCACCATAACCCTTGCCGCTTCGCCTGCCCGCGCCGACCGTTGCGATGATCTCGCGCGGCAGCTCAAGAGCCAGATCGACGGGCTCAGCGTCGGGCGCACCGCAGCCAATGTGATCTACCTGTCGCATCCGGCGGCGAAGCAGTTGCGACTTGGCTGCGCCAGCCGCAATTTCAGCAACGAGCTCTATGCGGCGTCCGCGACCCGCAAGCCGGCGCCAGCCTTCACCGATCTCGTCGCCAGTGCGGCAGCCGTCATCTTCACGATTCCCAAGCCGGATACGGTGAAGGGCACCACGCGATGTCTCGGCCGTATGGGGATTTTCCGCGGCGACGACGTGAAGCTGCGCTATCGCCGGCTCGACCTGCGCTGCACCCGCAACAAAACATCGGCGAACATCACGATCTCCCGCGGCAAGGACGAATGAGGAATTCGTTTCAATTGTAGTGAAGTCCTGGACGGCGCGTTTACCACCGTTTCCGATCCGCCCCGATTGTTGCAAATTGCGGCGCCTGATTTACCAACTCCTTGTTGGCGCACACCCCATTGTCCGACTGCAAGAGTTGGAAACAGGGAATTTGTAATGAGCGTTTCAAGCGTCAGCAGCGCACCACCGGTCGCTGAGGTAAAGCCGATCGAGGCAAAGCCGCCGGAGCCGAAGAAGAACGACGACAACGACAGCCGCACCGCACCGCCCCCACCGCGTGCAGCACTGCCGCCCGGCCAGGGCACCCGGATCGATCAGCTCGCTTAACTCGGCACCGTCGGACAGAAACCGGCCGCCGGTCGCGTTGACGCGAGGCCTGCCCCATCACTGCCGCGAATCTGGTATCGGATGCGCAGCTTAGGGGTTCGGCATGATCGTTCGTCTCGTGATACGGACGCTGGTCTGGTTCGGCGTGATCGGCGCTGTTTTATTCACCGCCGCCGGGACCTGGCAATGGCCGGCGGCGTGGTCATTTCTGCTCTTCATGATCCTGCTCGGCCTTGGCGGCGGCCTGTGGCTGATCCAAATCGATCCCGCGCTGTTTGAAGAACGCATGCGCCCCGTCGTACAGCAGGGGCAGCCCACAGCGGACCGCGTCTTCATGGTGGCGTTCTTTACCGTGGCACTGGTCTGGCTGATCGTTGCGGGGCTGGATCAGCGCGTCGGTCTTTCGCAAATGACCGTTGGCGTCCAGGTCGCGGGTACGGCACTCGCAATCACGGGAATGGCAATCTCATTCTGGGTCCTGCGCGAAAACAGTTTCGCCGCACCGGTCATCAAGCTTCAACGCGACCGCGGCCAGCACGTCATCGATACCGGTCCGTATCATCTCGTGCGTCATCCCATGTATAGCGGCGCCATCCTGTTTTTTCTCGGCACATCCCTCTGGCTTGGCTCGTGGTGGAGTACCGCGCTGACGCTGATCATGGCCGTGCTGTTCGCATGGCGCACGACGGCCGAAGAGCGCACCTTGCGGGACGGCCTCCCCGGCTACACCGACTATACGACGCGCGTCCGCTATCGTCTGTGTCCGGGGCTCTGGTAACCCCGCCACGCGAGCTGCGCGGCGCTATTTGTCCAGCGCCTTGTAGTGCCGGAAGATGCCGTCCTTGTTGAAGGCAATGCGGCGGTCGCTGTCGAGATAGGCCTTGATGTTCGGGCGAGCCGCCACGCGGTCATGCAAATCGATCAGGCGTGGGATCTCCCGCTCGAATTTTTTCATGCGTTTCGGAAATGCGTAGCGCAGTCCTTCGACGATCTGGAACAATGACAGATCCACATAGGTCGCCTTGCGGCCAGTGACATAGGCGCCCTCGCCAGCCTTCAATATCCGCTCGAAATAGCCGAGATATTTCGGCACGCGCTCTTTCAGGAATTCAGCGCTGCGCTTTTTGGCCGGGCCTTTCTGATCCTCGTAATAGAGCGACACGCCGATCGGGTGATGGGTGTCGTGCACTTCGGCAATGAAATCGGTGATCGTGAGCTGGAGTTCATGCAGTTGCAGTCGCGCCGCTTCGGACTTCAGCGCCAGACCGTGACGTGGGCCGAGATAGAACAGGATGTTCGCTGTCTGGCCGATCACCATCTTGCCTGCCTTGAGAAATGGCGGGGCGAATGGCGGAATGCCTTTCTTGCTGCCGAGCATCCTCGTCATTGCGACCATTCCGCCCTTGCCGCGCGCCATATCACGGTAGTCCGCGCCGGCGTCTTCGAGCGCCAGGCGCACGAATTCGCCGCGGCCCTGGATCGTCGGCCAATAATACAGCTCATATCGCATGCAGAACCTCGCCAATGTCGCGTCAGGGGGTGCCAGGGTAACTGTTCACCGCGGAATTCGTTCGCCGCGCTGGTCCGGCGAGAACTCCGCACCATCGTCCAGCTACCGCCGCAAAACGCGCCATGGCCGGGACAGGCCCGGCCATGGCGGAGTGTATTGCCGCTCGTCTGCCGCAACAGAACTCAGTTCGACGCGAAGCAGTACAGCAGCCCGTCGCCGCCGGTGCTCTTCAGGTCGTTCTGCGAGCAACCGCCATCGGGGCCGCGCGACGGATGCGAGGTGTTCCATGACTTGGACGGCGGTTCTTCGTTCAGCCCCGTACGATCGATATGACCGACCATGGCGGCCCCCTGGGTACTGCTCGTCCAGTTCTTGCAGGTGCGATCCTCGCCGGCGGCGAAGGCGGTGCCATCGGCTTGTGAGCCGGTCAGCACGTCATGGCGATTCGGCGTATCGCCGCGGCCATTGATGACGTCGCCCTTCTCGCTGAGCGAGGTCTGCTTGGAGAGATTGTTGCTGGCGCCATGCAGATCGGCAACATCCTTGGCAACGACGACGCCCTTGGCATTCTTCCATGGGCCGTTGCCGATGCGATCTTTCGCATTGATCGCGGGCTTGCCGTCGGCGGCCTGCGTCGAGAGATAAGCGCGCCATGTCTTGGCGCCCGCGCCTGCAGCCTGTGCCAGCGTCTGGCAATGATTGTCGGCGCCGGCGAGGCCACCCAGATTGCCGCCATTGCCGATACCATTGCTGGTGACGAAGAAGCTGGTATCCGCGCCCTGCGCGAACGATGGCGACGTTGCTGCGAGCGAGACGGCGACAGCACCGGCGCATAGGCCGAGACGGGTCGTGGTCGAGAGAATAGTGGGCATCGATTCCTCCAATTTGTTTTTGTAGCCACGCAACGCCAGTCGCGATGGGACGCAACTGACCAACACGTCATCCGGCGGATTATTCCCGCTCTCTTATTGAGATCATCGCCTGGTAATGCACACGCATGAGGCCAACAAAAAGCGCCGCGGAATGATCCGCGGCGCTTGTCCGATTTCGATGACGCAAGGCTTACGCCTGCTGGATCGCCGACAGTTCCCAATCGGCGCCGCGCGGGCGCACGAAGGTCCAGATCTCGGTCGCTTCGATCGGCGTTTCGCTGCCAGCCACCAGACGATTGGTGCCACGCTCCAGCGTCTTGTCGACCAGCGAGAAGCGCATTGCGACGCTCGCATAGTCGGTGTCGCCTTCGCGCCAGGCTTCCGCCAGGTCGCCCTGCAGCAGCTTCACATCCGACACCTTGTTGATGTCGTTGCGGGCCTTGTTCTCGGCGAGGTCCTTGGCGAAGTACGACACCATTTCCGGCGTCGACAGCTTGCCGAGCTTCTCCACATCTTCGTTCGACCAGGCGGCCTGCACGTCGCTGAGCAGCTTCTCGAAAGCTTCGTAATCCTGCGGCGCGATCTCGATCGGCTTGTCATTGTTCGAGCCGCCGAAACCGAAGCCACCGAGACCACTGCGCTGGGTCGGCTGTGCGCCATAACCCTGCTGCGCCTGGTTCATGTGTGCCTGGTTCTGGTCGGGACCATTGGCCGGGCCGGTATAGGCCGAGCTGGCCGGACCGGCATAGGCCGACGCCGTCTGGTTGCGACGCTGCCACCAGGACATTGCGAGGCGGACGACGATGATGATCAGGCCGACCTGCAGCAGCAGGCCGATGATCGAGGAGATGCCGCCGAGGCCGCTGAACAAGCCACCGCCGAACAGCATGCCGAGCAGGCCTGCACCGAGGAAGCCGGCAGCGAGGCCGCCGAGCATGCCCATGCCCGGACGGTTGAAGAAACCGCCCTTGCTGGCTGCGCCCGTGGTCGCGCTGTTCATGCCGGGCGACCCCGGCTGTTGCATGGTGCGGTTGAACGGCTGAGCTGCGTTAGGCGCCGTCGACGTGCTCGGCGGGGCCGAGAACGTGCGGTTGCCGCGCGAGCCCGAGCTGCTGCCACCGCCAACGCGGGCGTCGGCAGAGGAGATTGCAATTGTGAGCGGCATCGCCAGCGAAAGGACAACGGCCATCGTCTTGACGACGCCGCGCATGCTGAACGTGAAAGTCATGGTCATTCCCTCAATCCCCGGCAGGGGGAAAACACCCCTAACATGGCTACCCCAGCCTAAAAGGGAAGCACCGTTCGAGGGTAAACGCTGCGGCCCTCGGTCGCGGCTCGTCATTGAACCTTTGGCGCAAGAGTCATCTTGCTTTCAAACACTTATGCTGCATTGCGGGGTGAATGCGCATTAGAAGGCAGGATGGTATTGCCAGCGGCGCTCCGTTAATTCGGCGCCATGGTTTCCTTGACCTTGGCGATCAGCGCGCTCAGGGCGAACGGCTTGGCCAGGAAGGCGAATTGCTGGTTTTCCGGCAGGCTCTTTTCGAAGGCTTCCTCGGCGTAACCTGACACGAAGATGATGCGAATATCCGCATTGCGGGCGCGCATCTCCTTCAGCAGCGTCGGTCCATCCATCTCCGGCATCACCACGTCGGAGACCACGAGATCGATGGCGCCGTTCTGCTCGTCGAACAGCTCCATCGCTTCGACGCCGTTGCCGGCTTCGACCACCGTGTAACCGCGCGAGCGCAGACCGCGGGCGTTCAGCGCGCGCAGGCCCTCTTCGTCCTCGACGAGCAGGATGGTGCCCTGCCCGGTCAGGTCCGCGCGCGGCTTGGCGTCGGCAGCGGCTTCCTTGGCGGCGACGGCGGCCGCGATCGCCGGATCGGGAGCGACTTCCTTTTCCTGGTGATGGCGCGGCAGGAAGATGCGGAACGTGGTGCCTTTACCTGGCTCTGAATCGACATAGACGAAACCGCCGGTCTGCTTGACGATGCCGTACACTGTGGAGAGGCCGAGGCCGGTGCCCTTGCCGACATCCTTGGTGGAGAAGAACGGCTCGAAGATCTTCTCCACGATGTCGGCGGGAATGCCGGTGCCGGTATCGCTGACATCGATACGCACATAGTCCGATGGCGGCATGCCCTTGTAGGACAGCCGCCCGGCTTCCTCGGCCGAGACGTTGACGGTGCGCACAGTCAACGCGCCGCCGTCCGGCATCGCATCGCGCGCATTGACCGCGAGATTCACGATCACCTGCTCGAATTGCGAGATGTCGACCTTCACCGGCCACAGATCGCGGCCGTGCACGACTTCGAGTTTGACCTTCTCGCCGATCAGGCGCTTCAGCAGCAGATCGATATCGGACAGCGCATCGCCAAGATTGAGCACCGTCGGGCGCAGCGTCTGGCGGCGCGAGAATGCGAGCAGCTGGCGCACCAGCGTCGCCGCGCGCGTCGCGTTCTGCTTGATCTGCATGATGTCCTGGAACGACGGATCTGTCGGCTTGTGCGCGTTCAGCAGGAAGTCGTTGGCCATCATAATGGCGGAGAGCACGTTGTTGAAATCGTGCGCGATGCCGCCGGCCAGCTGGCCGATGGTGTCCATCTTCTGCGCCTGGTTGACCTGGTTCTCGAGCGTGCGGCGCTCGGTGGTCTCCAGCATGTAGACGATGGCGGCTTCGGTCTCGCGCTCGTTCTCCTCCACGGCGGTGACAAAGAACTGTCCCCAGCGTTCCTTGGCGCCTTCCAGCAGCGCTTCCACCGGCGGGATATCGCCCTGCCCCTGGGCGGCGTGGCCGATGGCCGCGACGAGCTGGTTGCGGTCGCGGTCGCTGACGGCGGCCAGGATCGATTTGTTGACGGCGCCCGATGTGTTGAGGCTCTGCGCCAGCTTGGCGAAGCGGGCATTGCCGCGCACCACGGTGCCGTCGCGGTCCACCGTCGCGATCGCCATCGGCGTATGGTCGAAGAAGCGCATGAAGCGCACTTCGGCGGCGCGTTGCGGATCCGAGCGCTCGTCGCGCGCGCGGCTGATGACGAGGGTGCGCGACGCACCCGGCACGCCGTCGGCGCCGAAAGCGAGCTTGTGATAGAGACGCACCGGCATGGTCTTGCCGTTGCGCATGCGCAGGTCGATGTCGAAGACTTCGGTTTTGACTTCGCCGGGCATCGGCACAATGGACGTCAGCAACGAGGCGCCGTCACCGGAGACGATGTCGGTCAGCTTCAGACCGCCGGAGCCGATCTCGGCAAGATCGTGATCGAGCCAGTTCGCCAACGTGGCGTTGACGTAAACCAGCTCGCCCTTTGGATTGACTGAGAAGAAGCCGCAAGGCGCGTGATCGAGATATTCGATGGCGTGCTGCAGTTCCTGGAACACGTCTTCCTGGCGCTGGCGATCCCGGGAAATATCGGCCACCGACCACACCGTGGATTTGGCTTCGCGCTTGCCTTCACCCAGTGGACGCACGCGCATCCGCAGCCAGCGGCCATGGCTGCCGTCGGGCGCTGCGACACGGACTTCCTCCTGCTGGCGCTTGCCCTCGCGGGCAGCCTTGAGCAGGCGGAAGACGGCTTCGGAGACGTCGGGATTGCCGATGAAGACGCGCTCGACCGGTCGCGCATCCTGCGCGGAGGCCGCGCCGGTCAAAGCGAGATAGGCAGCATTGGCATAGACCACATGGCCCCGCGCATCGGTGACCGCGATACCGTCAAAGGCATGATCGGCCACGGTGCGCATGATCGGATCGTCGGAGGTGCGATCGGCAAAGCGGACAATACCGGCGGCAAAGGCGAACAACACGAACAGGCCGACCATCGCCAGCAGCGCCAGCAGGCCCAGAATATAGGGCTGCGCCTGGGCGCGGCCGAGAGTCATGAATGCCACGGCGCAGGCGATGATCGCGGCGGCAATCAGCAGCACCAGCACGATGCTGCCGCTGCGCCGGGCCGGCTCGTGCAGAACCGGATTCTGCGCCGTCATCGATTGGCGATCGTGGTCGGTCTCGGCAGTCATCGGACGGTTCGTCGCCTGTTGGCAGTTGCGGCAGCGCGGGTTTGCGCGCCTCCTGAGTGCATCAATCGGCTGGCCTTACGCAAGCGCCGCGTCGGCCTATTCGCTTCCAATCCGCCGATTCGCAACACGTTCCCGGCCCCTTGCCCGGCCCTTTGCCAGGCGCTTTGCCGAATCATGACGGGCGCCCGGACAGGCCACGCTTCAGGCCCATGACGTAGCCAATGACTTCGGCCACCGCATGGTAGTGTTCGCCCGGAATTTCCTCGTCGATCTCGACGGTGGCGTAAAGCGCGCGCGCCAGCGGCACGTTCTCGACGATCGGAATGTCGTGCTTGCCGGCAACTTCCCTGATCTTCAGCGCGATGTTGTCGACGCCCTTGGCGACACAGATCGGCGCGGTCATGCCGCGCTCATAGGACAGCGCCACGGCGTAGTGCGTCGGGTTGGTGATGATCACCGACGCCTTCGGCACCGCTGCCATCATGCGCTTCTTCATGTTCTGCTGACGCAGCTGCTTGATCTTGCCCTTGATGTGGGGGTCGCCCTCGGACTGCTTGTATTCTTCCTTCACTTCCTGCAGCGACATCTTCAGCTTCTCGTACCAGGTGCGGTACTGGAAGAAGAAGTCGGCAATGGCGACGAAGGCAAGCATCGCCACCACCGAACCCATCAGCTGCAGTGTCAGCGATGTGGTGATGCCGAGGATCGCCGACGGATCGATATGGATCAGCGCATCCAGACGAAACCGCTCGGGCCACAGCACCGCGCACATCACGGCGCCGAGCAGGACGAGCTTGAACAGCCCCTTCAGAAAATTGGCCAGCGCCTGCTTGCCGAAGACGCGCTTGGCGCCTTCCATCGGCGACAGCTTGCTGAACTTGGGCACCAGACCTTCGGTGGAGAACACCAGCCGGTGCTGGATCAGATTGCCGGCAAGCGCGGCGATCACGAGAAACAGGATCGGCATGCCCATGGTGGACAAGATGGACATGCAGAGACTCTTGGCCAGCAGTAGTAGTCCAGGCCCGTCGGTCCGTATCATCCAGGAATTTTGCAGAAGATTTTTAAGCGGCGTTTGCAGCCCGCCGCCGACCGAGCCGTTGAAGGTCGACAAGACCAGCGTCGCACCCGCCAGCAGGAACCAGGTATTGACCTCCTGGCTTTTAGCTACGTCGCCGCGTTCGTGGGCATCGTCGAGCTTTTTTTGCGTGGGGTCATGTGTCTTCTCGGAATCGTCGTCGGCCATCCGCGCGCCCCTATATCCGCGGCATCATTTGTTGCATGACGCCGGTGACGTATTCGAGGTAGGTCCCCATCATGGTCGCGAGCACGACGGCGAAGATCAGGAAGCCGATCATGATCGAAAGCGGTACACCGACGAAATAGACCTGCATCTGCGGCATCAGCCGTGCCAGCACGCCAAGCCCCATGTTGAAGACGAGGCCGAACACCAGGAAAGGCGCAGCAAGCTGCGTGCCGATCTTGAACGCCGCCGCGAAGGCATTGGTCGCGAGCTTCGCCACATCGCCAGTCGACATGATCTCGCCGGGCGCGAAAATCTTGTAGCTGTCATTAATGGCGGCGATCACAAGGTGATGCGTATCGGTGGCGAACAGCATCGTGATGCCGAGCATCGTGAGAAAATTGCCGATCAGCACGCCCTGCTGACCCTGCGTCGGATCCACCGAGGTGACGAAGCCGAGACCGAGTTGCTGCGCGATGATTGATCCGGCGACCTGCAGCGCCGACAGCGTGACGCGCGCGGTGGCGCCGAGCACGACGCCGATGATGATCTCATGCACCAGCATCACCAGCATCGGCACGATCGATCCCATATCGACGTTATAAGCGCCGCGATGCGCTGGCAGCATGAGAAGGGTCAGTCCCAATGCGATCGACAGCTTGGCCCGTGCGGGAATGTTGGTTTCGCCAAAGCCCGGCATCAACATCACCATCGTACCGATGCGGGCGAAGGCCAGCATGAAGGCAGCGGCGAGAGCGGGCAGAAGCGAGACATCGATGCGCATACGGGATTGTGCATCACCCCCCGATGATTCGCGACGATATCCGCAACATGTAGCTCGACAATGCGTCCCCCATGAACGGGAGCGTCAGCATCATGGTGGCAAAGACCGCGAGAATCTTCGGCACGAAGACCAGCGACTGTTCCTGGATCTGGGTCAGCGCCTGCACCAGCGACACGACGACGCCGACCAGGAGGCCCACGACCATCAGCGGACCGGACACGATCACAATCGTCCAGATCGCATCGCGGGCAACGTCGAGAGTTTCGGGGCCGGTCATTGCAGTAATCCTTGTGTTACGCGGTGTTCGTGATGAGGAGGATCAGATCGGCATCTTCATGATGTCTTCGTAGGACTGGATGACGCGATCGCGCACCGAGACCAGCGTCGACACGGCGACGTCGGTTTCCGCAACTGCCGTGACCACGTCCATCACATTGGCCTTGCCGTTGGCCATTGCGATGGTCTGAGCATCCGACTTGCGGCCGGAATCGAGCACGCTGCCCAGCGCGTCCTTGAGGACCGCGCCGAACGACTGACCACCACCGGCGTCCGCCGCCTTGTTGAGACCACCACCGACGCCACCACCGGCGTCCATGATGCGCGAGAGAGCCGAGTAAGCATTGGCGGCGACAGAGGGAGTTGCCATGGTTCAGCTGTCCTGTTCAGGCCTTGAGGATGTCGAGCGTACGTTGGATCATCCGGCGCGTGGCGCTGATGATGTTGAGATTGGCTTCGTAGGAGCGCTGCGCTTCCTTCATGTCCGTCATTTCCACCAGCGAATTCACGTTGGGGTATTTGACGTTACCGGCGGCATCCGCCGCGGGATTGCCGGGCTCGTAGCGCGTGGGAAACGCAGACTGGTCGGGCCTGATGCGGCCGAGGCCGACGATGCGGGCATCCAGCGAGCGGTCCAGCTCCGATTTGAAGGTCGGCACCTTGCGGCGATAGGGGTCACCGCCCGAAGTCTGCGCTGTGGACTGCGCATTGGCGATGTTTTCCGAAATCACCCGCATGCGGCCCGCCTGGGCGCGCAGACCGGAGGTCGCGATGCCCATGGACCGCGAGAAGTCGCTAATATCGTCTGCCATGATGAGCTCCCTTTATGCGCGCGGCGGCGTCAGCGCTTGCCGATAGCTGTCTTCAACAGACCGAGGCTGCGGGTGTAGAGCGAGGTCGCGGCGGCATAGTCCATCTGGTTGGCCGAGACCTTGAGCATCTCGTCTTCCAGATTGACGGCATTGCCGGCGGGGCGGGTCTCGTAGCCGACCCGGCTGTTCTGGTTGAAAGAGGCCGAGCCTCCGGTCGGCAGGATGTTGGTGCCGGCGGCGCGCATCATCGGCAGCGAGCCCATACCGCCGGCGGTGACGGACGTGTTCCCGGCCTTGTCGAATTTCGGTTCCACGAGATCGCGGGGGCGGAAGTTCGGAGTGTCCGAATTCGAGATATTTTCGGCCAGCACACGCTGGCGCTCCTGATGCCACTGCATCTTGGTGCGCAGCGCCGACAACATCGGCATGTCGCTGATCGCCATCGGCCTTCTCCGCCCGCCCGGACGGAGTGTCCTGAGCTAGGCAGAATTTGCCGCCTGCATGGTTAATACGAAGTTAATTTCCGGCGGTACTTGTTACCGAACCGTAAATGAATGCTGCAAAATTGACGTTTTTCGCAACTGCCAACGCTTTTTCGCCTGAATTGGCCGATTAACCATCCCCATCGGCCATACGACGGGGCGGCAGAAGTCGTTTTGGCTGCAGCGATTCATAGTTTATTATTAACCAACGGCAGGTTCTGCCGTGGGGCGTTAACAGATGGGGCGTGATTCACGCTGCGTGCGGGGCGTGCGGGGGTATGACACCTCTGACTCTGGACGTGGACGTTGCAGCCACCCTGTCTGGCTGGGGACTTTATGATGCAATCATCGGTGCAATTTATCTTGGCCTTCGTTGTCGTGCTGGCGCTGATCGGGCTTACCGCCTGGCTGGTGCGCCGATTCGCCGGCAATCGGCTGGGCAACAACACCAGCCGCGGGCGCTTGCCGCGGCTCGCGGTGATCGACGCCGCCGCCGTGGACGGCCGCCGCCGCCTGGTGCTGGTCCGCCGCGACAATGTCGAACATTTGCTGATGATCGGTGGCCCGTCGGACATCGTCGTCGAGCCCAATATCGTCCGCGCCATGCCCGGCCGCGAGCAGGCCCCGCAGCGCGGCGGCCTCGCCGCCGATGTGGCAAGCCGTGGCCCATCGCTGCCTGAAGCCCCGAGCTGGGCAGAGAGCAACGACTCCGGCTTCGATTCCGAACCGCATGTGCCGGAGCCGGCGCCCCGCCCCGCGCGCCCCTCCTTTATCGAAGAGCCACGCCGCCCGGCCGCGCCTTTGCCGGAGCGTCGTCCCGATCCGGTGGCCAGCCTCGCGCCAGAGCCTGCGCCGCGCCCCGAACCGGCGCCACGCAATGACCTTTTTCCGCAGCGGCCGATTCCGCGAAGTGAAATGCCACGTGCCGAGATGCCACGTAGCGAGCCGATGATGCCGCGCCCGATGCGTGCCGATCCGCCGATCCGCACCACGCCGCAGCCCCGCACGCCGGACCGTCCCGTCGCAGCAGCACCGACCCCGCCCGCTCCGGTTGTTGCTGCCCCGGCGCCCGCCCCGGTCGTCGCGCCACCCGCACCGGTCCCTGCACCCGCTCCGGCAGCCCCCGTGTCGTCTGCTGATCAGAACCTCGCCGATATGGCGCAGCGCCTCGAAGCAGCCTTGCGCCGTCCTGCCGGCGAAACCCGTCAGGATGCGCCTGAGCCCCGGGTCGGCGCTCCGTCGGTGGCGCCTGAGGCACCATCGATCCGTCCGGCTTCGCGGTCGCCGGAAGTCTCGATCGCCAGCCCTGCCCGTGCGGAGGCGCCGCCGGTCGTCCCGCCGGTCAAATCGGGTTTTGAAAATCTCGAAGACGAGATGGCCTCCCTGCTGGGACGGCCGAAGTCCAGTTCGTGAGTTCGGCGAACCTCCCGCGTAGAGTATTTTTCCTTTCAGTTCTGATCGCCGCCGGGACCCTCACAGGTCCCGCGATGGCGCAGGACATCAGCATCAATCTCGGCGGCGGTGGCGGCGGCGTTACCGAACGTGCCGTGCAGATGATCGCGTTGTTGACGGTGCTGTCGATCGCACCGTCGATCCTGATCATGATGACGTCATTCACACGCATCGTGGTCGTGCTGTCGCTGCTGCGCACCGCATTGGGTACAGCGACGGCTCCGCCGAACTCGGTGATCATCGCGCTGGCGATGTTCCTTACGGCTTTCGTGATGGGACCGGTGCTGCAACGTTCCTATGACGACGGTATCAAGCCGCTGATCTCCAACGACATCACCGTCGAACAAGCTTTGGTGCGTGCATCCATTCCGCTGCGCGGCTTCATGCAGAAGAACGTGCGCGAGAAGGATCTCAAGCTGTTCATGGACTTGTCGGGCGAGCCAGTTCCAGCGACGCCTGACGACCTGTCGCTCCGCATCCTTGTGCCGGCCTTCATGATCTCCGAGCTGAAGCGCGCTTTCGAGATCGGCTTCCTGCTGTTCCTGCCCTTCCTGATCATCGATCTCGTGGTCGCCTCGGTCTTGATGGCGATGGGCATGATGATGCTGCCACCGGCGGTGGTGTCACTGCCGTTCAAGCTGATCTTCTTCGTGCTGGTGGATGGCTGGTCGCTGGTGGCCGGCAGCCTGGTACAGAGTTACGGGCAGTAGCGAAGCTCGCCCCTACCGCGTCATCTCGATCTTGCGGACATTGACGACCGGCTGCGGCTTCAGCGAGCCGGTCGGCATCGGATCCGCACTGGCACCCGGCAGGATCGCCTTGGCGCTACTTTCGGGGAAGCGCGTCTTCATCTCGCGCAGGAAGCCGTCGAGCGTATCGACGGACGCGGCCATCTTGGCAATGGCGGCGAATTCCGAAGAGTTGGTCGAGGTCGGCTTGCTCGCGGTGTCGAAGGCGATCTTGTCGGCACCGACATTCATCAGCGGCGCATACTTTTCGCGGAAGCGCGCGAGACCGAGGGCGTCTTCCGCCAGCGCATAACCCACGACAGCACGGATGATGTCGCTCTTTTCGCTTGGCGTCAGCGGCGAGAAATCCCGCCAGCGGTCGCCATAATAGAGTTCGATCTGCTCGGAGGCCTCGCGCCAGCGCCGCGACGACCAATAGATATCCGAGCGGAGCCGGATCGCTTCGCGTCCGCTGACATGAGAGATGATGTCGAGCGCCAGCTCGCGGCGGCCGATGTCACTCTGCGCCCGCGCCTCGAGCAGCAGCCGCTGTTGACGCAGCTCACCATTGAGATCGGCAATCCGCGTAGTGCGCAGCGCGGCGATGGCGCGGTCGGGCTTGCGGCTCATCAGATAAACCATCGCCAGACGCGCAGCGACCTGCGAGCGTGCAGCTCCCTCGAGACGGTGATCGACCTGATACTGCAGAAGCTCGGCGGCCTGATCGAGCAGATCGACGGCCACGAGACGATCTGCAAGACGGCGGATCATTTCGTCGCCGCGGCGGCCGATCGGGGTCAGCTCGCGAAACTCGTAGAACATCGCCAGCGCATCGACCGGCGGCAGGCTGTCGCCCTTTGGCGACAGATAAATTTGCGAGAACAGCGCTTGCGCTTCATCCTGCACCTGGCGCGCGGCTTCGCTGTTGGCCTGGCGCTCGGTGGCCGTACGGGCGGCCAGCAGCGAGTCATTGTAGCGGCCGAGTTCGGCATACATGCGCGACAGGATCTGCAGCACCTGCACTTCCGTGCCGTCGCCGCGCCAGGTCACTGCCAGCACTTCGAGATCATGCAGCGCGTCCTCGCTGCTGATCTCGTTGCGCTTCTGGCGCAAATTGATTTCGCGCAGCTTGGCTTCCGCTGCGGATTGACGATCCACCGACCCGGTAACGTCCTGATACTTCGACAGCGCATCCTTCTCGCGGCCGAGCGCCTCATCGAGCCAGCCGCTGAGCAGCATGGCCGCGGGCTTGATCTCCGGCGAGATGCCGACCGTTTCGAGCTCACTGCCGCGCGACGACGCGCCGGCATAGTCCTTGACCTCGAGCGAGGCCCGCAGCGCGAGCATCAGGGCCGCACGCTGCAGATCGGCCGGCAGCGCGGCGAGCGTGAACTCGGCATTCTTGAAACGCTCGCGCGCCTCGACCCATTTTTCCTGTTTGGCGTAGGCGAGCGCCTTCCATAATTCACCGTCGTAACCCGGCCCGAGCACCGGATTGGCGATATCCTTCAGGGTCTGTTCGGGACGCCCCATCATCGCGCTGGCCACCGCATGGACGATCAGCGCGACAGGGCTTTCCTCGCCGACCTTGGTGTCCGCGATCGCGAGATCGGCGACGCCCTTGGCCTCGTGATACATGCCGCGCGCCATGTAGAATTTGGCCAGATCCATCCGCGCCTGCGGCAGCGAACTAGCTTCGGCCGATGACATCGCGTCGATCAACTCGTCGAAGCGCGCGTTGAACGGGCCTTCCTGATCCTTGCGCCACTGGCCGACATCGAAGATCGGCCGGGCGACCGTCGAGGCGCGCTGCGGCGCCGCATCGGCTGCCGACAGCGTCAGGCCGCCGGGCTTGGTGAGCATCACCTTGTCGATACTGGCTTCAACGGACACGTCGTCGGAGTTCACCTGAACCACCACGCCGTGAATCGATTCCAGCAACGAGAATTCAACGAAGTCCTGGCGACGGATGAAGCCGCGCGATGGTGGCAGCGCGGTGATGATATTGAGCGTATCGCCGGCATCCGGATCAACCAGGCGATGCTTGAGACCGGGCTTGGCCAACGGCACCTGCACGCTGGCGCGCGAGGGATCGGCAATGTTGCGCACGGCGGACAGCGGCTGCGACGGCGTCTGACGTGTATCGGCCAGCATCAGCGACCAGGCCTGTCCCGCGCCGGCAGGATCGTCGGTCGTGAGCGAAGCCAGTTGTGGGCGATTAAGGCGGATGCGGATCGCCTGCCCCTTCTCCAGCGGGATCGTGCTCACATCGGCAATGATCGATCCGCTGTCGCGGCGGATCGGCGCGGTGTCGATGGGCCGCGTCGAATCTGCCACCAGCCACAGGATATCGCCGCGGCGAAACAAAGCGGCCGGCGTTTGCGATGGAAAGGCAAAGGCTATGCGCACGCCGTCGCTGCTGCGCTTGACCTCAACCGGCATGCCCGCCGGTTCGGTCGACGCAGCAGCAACGGGTGCAGCAGCAGGGGCCGCCGCAACGACAGGCGCAGGCGGCGGTGTTTCTTTCGCAGGAACGACGACAACAGGCTCGGCTGCCGGCGCAGGCTTGGGTGACTCAGCGACCTTGGCCGCCTCTGGCTTCGGCTCTTCCGGCTTCGCTGCCGCGACGGGCGCTGCCGGTACAGCCGTCGCAACCTCGACTTTCTTCTCCGGAACGATCTCTTTCGCGATCACTTCGGAGGTCGGCGGCACGATCTCGCCGGAGCGCTGTGCCGGGACGCTGGCGGGCTTTTCGACCTCAGGAGGCTTCACCGCGACTGGCGGTTTCTCGTCCGCAGGAGCGGCCACCGGCAGCTTGGCCAGCGGCGACGGCTTTTCATTCTGCTGGAAGCCGATGTCGACGACGTAGCTCTTGTCCTCGCGGAACGACTTCACATCGACGTCGCCGATCAAGCCGATCTCGACGGCGGTCCGGTTGCCGTCCATCGCCTGACCGATCGATGCGACATTGGCGGGTGCAGACAGTTTGGCATCGGCGAGATCGAACACCAGACCGGCGTTGAAGGTCAGCGTCAGCGTCTTCTCGTTCAGCACCGACGACACACCGACGCCGCCGGTCTCGAACACGAAGCGCACGAAGGTCGGCTGCACGGATGCGCGCACGCGGATCGGCGGCTTCTTCTGGCTTTCCGCGGCAGCGCGTTGCTGGCGCAAGGCGCGCTCTGCCGCGCGTGCACGCTCCGACAATTCCTTGACCACATCCTGCGGCAAACCGGGCGGCATGCCCTTCCAGGTGTCGGGCAATAGATCGATGAAGATGCGCTCGCCCGCCGCCATCGAATTGACGGTCACCCTGCGTGACAACGCGAGACGGATCGCCGTGCCATCGGGATCACGGCGCGCGGAGCCGATATAGTCGGGGGCGGCGTCGCCGAGAATCTCGACAGGAATATCGACCGGCCGCTTGAAGCGAATGACGAGAATGGTGCCGGCTTGCGTCACCTCGGACTCCACGTCCTCGGCAAGCTTCAGCACAATGCGGCCATAGCCGCCCGACGTGCCCATGCTGGCGGTGCCCCTCACCGCTTGCGCAGATGCGGCATCCGGGAACGACAACGCAAGACAGACAATGCCCGCGAGGACCGCACAACGTCGAACGGCCCGCGTCCATGCGCGAGCTTGCGTCCAACATGCAACGGCAGCCGTCCGTGCCATTCAGAAGTGTCTCTCAGCCCGATGCTCGAAGGACGACCGGTCGTTCGCCCTGTGTCGAATCTAGATTCCGCGCTCTAAGGATTTGTTAATTAATTTCTTTAATTCCGGCCCTGCTGGATCGGCCTGCCTTCGATCTTGGGCAGTTCGACCGCCGCGGCAGATCGTTCGCCGCCCGAGGCGCGGCGCGCCAGTTCAACGGTGAGGCGTTCGGCGGCTTCCGGCTGCATCAGACCGAGAATGTCGGACATCTTCCGAGGCGCGATCTGCGAGGCGATCTCGAACAGCACCGGCATTTCCAGCCGGTCGAAGATCTTCGCGGCGTCCTTCGGCTTCATGCTTTCATACATCGTGACGATACCCTTGAAGCGGGCGGCATCGACTTCGCTCTTCTGATCGTTCGCCGTCTTGATACCGGCTTCGACGCCCTTTAATTCGTCGACGCGGGTTTCGATGCGCTTCTCGGCGGCCTTCAGCAGGCTCTCGCGAATGTCGATCTCGCGTGCACGCGCTTCCAGCTCCTGACGACGCGCTTGCAGCCGTTCGAGGATCGCCCGTTCGGCCGGCGAGATTTGAGGAGACAGTTCGACAGGCGGGTTGCTGGTCGGTTCGATCGCTGCAGGCGCTGCTACCGCGGGCTTCGGCTCTTCCTTCTTGGCTGACACCGAGCCGGTAATGTCGCCGTCCGCTGGCTTGCCGCCCGGGAAGTTGAACATCTCCTGCGCCCACGATCCTTTCGTAGGCTGAGGCTGCGGATCGTAGTTGAACACGTAGCCGCCATCGATCACCAGGCCGGCGATCTTGAGAATCGCCAGCCCGAAAACCGCCACCAAGACGACAGGAAGAATACGAACGTCCCGAAAAGCTTTCATGCAGCGATGCCGTCAGGCCTCCTCCGCTCGGCAAACGCCTGCGCTGCCGCGGCATTGGCCCGCGCTGCGGACACCCGCGGCGCATCAGGGTCGGTTTCGGTGAGCGGCCGTGCCGCCACCGCGATCTTCGATAGTCGGCGCACGACAGCGTCGCTCTCGGCGAGCTGGGCTTTTAGTTGATCGGCCAGCGCCGTTGCCGCCGAAATCTGGCTGCCGAGATTCTCATTGACGTCGCGCACGGTAAGCTTGAGTCCGCCGATCGCACGCTCGGCGATCTCGGTCACGGTGATGAGCTCGCCGATCGTGGCCTTCAACGATTGCTCGTCCGCCTTGAGGCGCTTCAGGCGCTTATTGAGCAACATGCAATAGGCGATGGTCAGGATCAGAAGCACCGCAACCAGGCTCTCGATCACAATTCCTAATGAATGACTCATTGTGCCTCCATCAATTTAGTTTGCTCATCAGCCTTCTCAAACATGGCGAAGGTTGTGTTAGGCTTGCGTAATTGTTTCGTGACTCTAATGGCAACGCGGTCGCCGACACGGCCCATGCGACCTTCAGTCAAGGTCACGGCTCCGCAACGCACGGCAACAAGGGCATCCGCCCGCATTTCCAGCGGCAGCGTATCGCCCACTTTGAGAAGCATCAGCTGTTTCAATGGGATCTCCGCCTCATACAGCACGGCGTCGACGGCGATCTCGGCCTGAGCAATTTCAGTGGCGAGATGGCTTTCCCAGATCGGATCACGGCCGAATTTTTCGCCCATGAACATCTGCATGAGCACGGCGCGGATCGGCTCGATCGTCGCATAGGGCAGCAGCAATTCGATATTGCCGCCGCGATCTTCCATGTCGATATGCAGGCGCACCAGGATTGCGGCATTGGCTGGACGGC
This sequence comes from Tardiphaga robiniae, assembly GCF_013359755.1. Classification (GTDB taxonomy): domain Bacteria; phylum Pseudomonadota; class Alphaproteobacteria; order Rhizobiales; family Xanthobacteraceae; genus Tardiphaga; species Tardiphaga robiniae. Next base: position 112,720 of record NZ_JABMCJ010000076.1, read on the forward strand.
TGATGGCGGCAAAGCGCGGATTGGTCTCAAGCCGGTCGATGGTGAAAGCCACGGGCGACAGTGGCCGGAACGCCTGTTCTGCGTCGGCCAGCACGACTTCGATCAGGCGCTTCACCAGATTGGTTTCGATGGTGGTATAGGGACGGCCCTCGATGCGCAGCGAGGCCTGACCACGACGGCCGCCGAGCAACACGTCGATCATCGAATAGATCAGGCTGGAATCGACGGTAGCGAGGCCAAAATTCTCCCACTCCTCTGCCTTGAACACGCACAGCACGGCTGGCAGCGGAATCGAATTCATATAGTCGCCGAAACGCACCGAAGTGATGCGATCGAGCGAGACTTCGACGTTGTCGGAGGTGAAATTGCGCAGGCTCGTCGTCATCAACCGCACCAGACGGTCGAACACGATTTCGAGCATCGGCAGACGCTCATACGACACCATCGAGGAATCGATGATGGCGCGAATGCCGGAATTCTCGTCGAGATGGACCTCGTTGACGCTGAAGCCGAGGAGATTGTCGATTTCTTCCTGCGAGAGAACACGCTCGCCGCCGTTCTTGCCGCCGCCGATATCGCGACCGCCGTCCTCGACCATGGCGGCCCATTGCTCCGCCATGGTGCCGGTAAGTTCGTTTTCAGCAGCAGCTTTCGCCGCCTCAACGGGATCCTCTGAATCCAGAGAAGCTTCCCACTCGGCGGCAATTGCGTCCTGATCGACCTGTTCGGTAGACATCAGCCTAAATCCAATTCCTCACTGAATGAGGATTTCCTTGAACAGCACAGCGTTCACGTGATGGGGCGAGATCGCGGCATTGACGCGCCGCGTCAGCTCTTCCTTCAGCCGGAACATGCCAACGGAGCCGTTCAGATCGGTGGTGCGCAGTTCGCGCAGGTAAACCTGGAACATGTCGGTGATGCGCGGCATCGACGGCGTGATCTGCGCCACCAATGGCGCTTCCTTCACCTCGAGCACGATCTTGGCCTTGAGATATTGCACGCGCTCGCCGGGCTGACCGGCAAGGTTCACCAGAATCTCCGGCACATCGATGAAGGCGAGCGGCTTCGCAGCCGGCGCCGCCTCTTTCTTCTCTTCCTTGGGATGTCCCTTCAGGAAGAACCAGCCGCCACCGCCCGCTGCAAGCACCAGCACGCCCACGACGATTGCGATCAGCTTGAATTTGCTCTTGGGAGCTGCCGCCTCGTCCCCAGTCGGGGTGCTTTCTGAAGTTTCCGTATCCGCCATCGCCTGCCCGTCCGGGGTTGGGATGAGCTCGATGCTGCAAAGCAGGCAATAAAGACGCGATACAAATGCTGCCAGCGCCCAAGGCCCTGTGTGATCGTGACGCTAGGTCGCAATGGTTAACGGAATCTTTCTTTTGACGCTCAACTAGGAAAATTCTGCCGGCAAATATGGTCAACAAGACCTTTCTGCCGCCTGATTTCACGCCCTGAAAACCACCAACAAATTGAAAAATATCAGCTTTTTGACTTGGCACGGCTTTCGCTAAGTAGTCTGCGAACCGCGGCTTGGGAGAGCTGTGCGGTTTACGGGATCCGCGGCGAGCTTGGGAGAGCGACCCGCGCGAACTTAGGGGAGAACCACCGATGGAGAATATGCTTCTCGTCGGACTGTCGCGGCAGATGACGCTTCGGCGTCAGATGGACGTCGTGGCGAACAACATTGCGAATATCAACACGAGCGGCTTCAAGGCCGAGCGGACGATTTTCGAGGAATATCTGAGCCCGGCCGCCCGCGAAGACAACTTCGTCGGCCGCGACCGCCGCGTGTCCTTCGTGCAGGACCGCGCCACGATGCATGATTTCACCGGCGGCGCGACCGAGCAGACCAAGAATCCGCTGGATGTCGCCATCGACGGCAACGCCTTCCTCGCGGTGCAGACCCCGAATGGCGAGCGCTACACCCGCGACGGCGGCATGCAGATCAATTCGCAGGGCCAGCTCGTGACTGCATCGGGCGCACCGGTGCTCGGCGCCAATGGCCCGATCGTGTTCCAGCAGACCGACCACGATATCAACATCTCGCAGGACGGCACGGTCACGGTGCTCGAAGGCATCAACCGCATCGACTCCGTGCGCGGCAAGATTCGCATGGTCAACTTCGCGCAGCCCCAGCGGCTGGTGAAGGAAGGCTCCAACCTGTTCTCGGCCGGTCCCGGCGCCAATCCGCAGCCGTCCACCACATCGAAGCTCAACCAGGGCTTCATCGAAAAGTCGAACGTCAGCTCGGTCGTCGAAATGACCCGGATGATCGACGTCACCCGCGCCTATACCGAGCTGTCCAACATGCTGCAGTCGCAAGGCGACGCGCGGCGCTCCGCCATCGAAAAACTTGCCGACGTTCCGGCTTAAGGAATCTGACCCATGCGCGCTCTTTACACTGCCGCGACCGGGATGGCGGCCCAGGAACTCAACGTCCAGGTCATCTCGAACAATATCGCCAACATGCGCACGACCGGCTTCAAGAAGCAGCGTGCCGCATTCCAGGACCTCATCTACGATCACGTTCGCCGCGTCGGTGCGCAAGCATCGGATCAGGGCACGGTCATTCCTGTCGGCGTCGACATCGGCGGCGGTGTGAAGACCGTCGGCACTCCGCGCATGATGACCCAGGGCACGCTGTCGGCAACCGGCGGCGATCTCGATATCGCCGTCCGCGGCGAAGGCTTCTTCAAGATCCAGCTCACCGATGGCACCTTCGCCTATACCCGCGATGGTACGTTTTCCACTGACCAGCAGGGCCGCATCGTCAACCCGCAGGGCAACCTGCTGCAGCCAACGATCTCGATTCCCCAGGCATCGTCGCAACTCTCGATCAATGCGCAGGGCCAGGTCTCGGTGATCGTACCGGGCTCGACGACCCCGACCGTTCTCGGCCAGATCAGCCTCACCCGCTTCATCAACAAGGCCGGTCTCAATTCGATCGGTGACAACCTGTTCACCGAAACACCTGCCTCCGGCCCACCGCAGGACGGTGTCGCCAATGCCGACGGCTTCGGCGACATGCAGCAGCGCAACCTCGAAATGGCCAATGTCGAAGTCGTCACCGAAATCTCGGACCTGATCGCCGCGCAGCGCGCCTATGAGATGAACGCCAAGGTCATCAGCGCGGCCGACCAGATGCTGCAATCCACCGCCGGCATGTTCCGCTGAGGAGAATGATCATGACATCAGCCATGCGTTCGCTTCTCCTCGCCACCGCCCTGCTCGCTGCTGCGGCCACCGCTGCGTTCGGCCAAGCGCAGCGCGACGAGGTCATCGCATCGCCAACGCTGCGCGCCAACGTCACGGTGTCCAGCGACGTGGTGCGGATTGGCGATGTCATCGACAATGCCGGCCCCACCGCGCAGATCGCAATCTATCGGGCGCCCGATCTGGGGACCGTCGGCACGCTATCGACCGCGCAGGTCATCGCGGCGTTGCGGCAGCATCAGGTGATCGGCGTCGATACACGCGAGCTCAAGTCCATTACCGTGACACGGCTGTCGCGCAGCATCGAGAGCAAGGATATAGAGAACCAGGTCGCGCAGTCGCTGGAGAACCGCCACGGCCTTGGTGCCGCCGCCAATCTGAGCCTGACCTTCGATCGCGAAGTCCAGGGCCTGCAGCTCGACGCCAGCAATACCGGCGCGCTGCAGCCCGTCGCGGTCCGGTTCGACGCGCGCAGCGGCCGTTTCGACGTCACCTTTGCGATTGGCAACGACTCCAACGTATCTGCCACCAAGCTGCGCTTCACCGGCAGTGCCGTCGAGACCGTGGAAGCGGCGGTGCTGGTCCGCGGCGTCGAACGCAATGAAGTGCTGAAATCTTCCGATGTTGTCATCGAGCGTCGCCCGAAAGCCGAAGTCGGTAACGATGGCGTAACGCGCGACCGCGCCGTGGGCATGCAGAGCCGCCGCCAATTGCGCGCCGGTCAGGCAATCCGCAATGCCGACCTCGCCAAGCCTGACCTCGTCACCCGCGATCAGGCGGTGACGCTGATCTACGAAACCGCCGGGCTCTACCTCACGCTCCGCGGCAAGGCCATCGAAGGCGGCACCGAAGGCGACGTGGTCAATGTGATCAACCTGCAGTCCAAGCGCACCGTCTCCGGCGTCGTGGTCGGTCGCGGCCAGGTCGCCGTTTCCGCTCCGTCGCCGCGTCTCCCCGCGCAAGTAGAAGCTCCCGCGCCAACTATTGCCCCAACCCGCGAGTCTCTCCCGTCCGAAAAAATCTCCCAGGCCAGACCTCCCCTGGCCGACTCTCCCGCTGCCAACTCTCCCGTCGCGCTTGCTGCCAACGACCACGTGCCTGTTTCTCGAAAAGCTGAGTAAAGTTGATGTTCCAGTTCCATCGTCCCTTCGCCACCGGCGCTGCGCTTCTGACGGTCGGCCTTGCTGCCAGCGGCTGTTCATCGATCGACCGTCTCGCGTCCATCGGCGAGAAACCGGCGCTCACGGCGATCGAAAACCCGACGACACAGCCCGGCTACAAGCCGGTGCAGATGCCAATGCCAAAGCCGGAGGTCGCATCCTACAACGCCAACTCGCTATGGCGCAGCGGATCACGCGCGTTCTTCAAGGATCAGCGCGCGCGTCAGATCGGTGACATTCTCACGGTCACCGTGAATTTCACCGACAAGGCCAATATCGCCAACGAGACCCAGCGCAGCCGCACCAATACGGAGAACTCGGGGATCACCGACTTTGCGGGCAGCAAGCTGCTGACAGGTTCGGCCGCCTCGGTCTTGCCCGGCCGTCTGCTGACGGCTGATGGATCGTCGTCGAGCGACGGCAAGGGATCGGTCGCACGGCAGGAAGCGTTGCAAACCAGCGTCGCCGCTGTCGTCACCCAATTGCTGCCGAACGGCAATCTCGTGGTCGAGGGCAAGCAGGAAATCCGCGTCAACTACGAGATCCGCGAACTGATCGTCGCCGGCATCGTGCGCCCGGAAGACATTCAGAGCGACAACACCATCGACAGCGCCAAGATCGCCCAGGCCCGCATCGCCTATGGCGGTCGCGGTCAGATTTCGGACGTCCAGCAGCCGCGCTACGGCCAGCAAGTGATGGACGTGCTGCTGCCCTTCTAACGTTACGAGCTCCCACATCTCATCGTGCTCCCACGCGATGAGGTGTTCACGCGCGGCCTTCCGTCAGCTCCCCTGGCGGAAGGCCGTCGTCGTTCTGGACAGACTCGAAACGCGGCGCAATCATTCGTCAGCTCTTGAAATCCACCTCGACGCTGCCCAGTCCGAGCAATTCCATTCGGACGTGATCTCCGGCACTGAGCCACGCCGTTTGCACTAGGCTGCCCGTCAGTACGAAGTCTCCGGCGCGCAATATCTTGTCTCGGGCCGCGAGATGGTTGGCAAGCCAAGCCAGTGCATGATGTGGATGACCAAGAACATCGGCGCCATTGCCGCGCCCCACTTCCGTGCCGTTAACGACGGCACGTCCAATCACCGACAGAAGATCAGGCGCCTTGCCACGAGTAACAGGCGCACCCAGAACACATCCTGCCGCAAAGAAATCATCTGCGATCAGTGTCGGCGCATCCATACTGCGCCAGTCCGCATAACGATCATCGACGATCTCGATAGCCGGATGGTAGGCATCGATCGCTGTTGCGACGTCATCAGCTGTGAACGGCTCGCCCGACGGCATCAGATCGCTCGCGAGCTGGACCGCAATTTCACACTCCACGCCGACATGTACATAATCGTTGTAGCGCAGCGACGTTCCGGCGGCATGAACACCGCTCATATAGAGTCCGCCGGCGCAAGGATGCGAAATACCGAGATATTGCTGCATCACCGCGCTTGTGCAGCCGATCTTGTAACCGACCTGCAAGCCGAAATCGGGCGACAGCAAATTGTGAAGCGCGTCCTGTACGCGATAGCCATCGGCCTCGTCATGCGGGACCGCGTCTGGCGGCAATACGGCGAGCGGCGTGCGGTTATGGCGGACGTAAGCCAGGATTTCGGCGATCGCGAGATACTTTTCCATCGGCGGTCCCTTCGCTCGTCACACGGCTCATGCCGACATATGACTAACGGGTAGCGACCACCATCCTGCTTGGCAACGGTGCGCAGCGTTGCTAGCGCGAACCGACGCTCGCGCCACTGCAACTCCTCGATTCTGGAGTTCAGCCGAAGACCCTGGTCAGGTCTTCATGAAGTCGCCTCATCCCGGCGGGTCCGGTGAATATCTCCTTCACCTCGGCAAGAGCCTCTGTGGTCAGGACGTCTTCAGAACGCCGGCCCTGCGCAGCAGTCGCAAGGATGCGCGAGGCGATCGCGGCCTGATTGCAGGAGGTGCGGTGCTGCTCCGGCACCCTTGCGACGACCTTTTGAAGAACATTCCGCATCAGCGCGATCGTATCGGGATCATAAGAGGCAGGCGCAGCCATTGTTCATCCTCCCGTTTTTTTCTGGAGCAAGCCTACGTCCTATCGGCGAATGATGACGTTCATATTCCCGTGTTTAAGAATGTCGCCGTGCTGCAGTGCAGTCATCGCAGATCACTGCATCGCACAGCATGCGTGATTGCCTTCCGGAACTCCGAAATGAAAAACGGCCGCCCGATGGGGCGGCCGTTTGGCATCTGAAAGACTATTCGTCGCGATAGACCTTTTCGCGCTTCTCGTGGCGCTCCTGAGCTTCCACGGAGAGTGTTGCGATCGGGCGGGCTTCTAGCCGCTTGAGCGAGATCGGCTCGCCGGTCTCCTCGCAATAGCCGTAGGTATTATCCTCGATGCGCAGCAGCGCGGCGTCGATCTTGGAGATCAGCTTGCGCTGCCGGTCGCGCGCCCGCAGTTCGATGGCGCGGTCGGTTTCCGACGATGCACGGTCGGCGAGGTCGGGGTGATTGACGTTCTCCTCCTGCAAAGCCTGCAGGGTGAGTTTCGATTCACGGAGGATTTCTTCCTTCCAGGCCAGCAATTTCGCGCGGAAATAGTCGCGCTGCCGGTCGTTCATGAAAGGCTCTTTTTCGGAGGGGCGATAGCTTTTCAACTTGTCCAAGGCCAATCCATCTATGCGTGCAAGGCGCCGGAAATGACCGGCCGCGCCGCAGCTTATATAGCGACGTCATGTGACAGACAATAACGTCAGGATACCTCCAGAACCGCCGTCCACCGCCCGGTTTCATGGTCGGAACCGTGCTGCTGCAGCGCACCACAACCCCGGCGCGGTCCATTGGTCCAAGAGCCATCCGAGCAGCCATACGGCTTATGCGGGTTTCAGCCGCGCTTGGGGCCGGCCTCGCCGACTTAGACCTGGCCGGCCTTGGCCAGCTCAACTTCGACCCGGAGCTCGATCTCGGAGAGCACGGCGTCCAGACCGGGTTCGCCGGATGATTCCTTGAGGTTGGCTGCCGCACTGCGCAACCGCGCCACCATGGCCGGATTGATCGAGCCCGTGAGCAGGCCGATCTTAAGTTCGTCGAGGACATCGAGCGCGCCACGGCCGCGCTTCACCGAGCGCTTGCGCCGCTCCACGGGATCTTCGACGCTCTGCATGGCCAGAAGCGCATCGATGCTGTTGGCCGCCCGGGGCGCTACGGTCGGTTTGGTCTCGGAGGTCGGTGTCGCATCAGGCAACGAAAACCCGGTCGAACTGGTTTTCTTCGCTCCTGACGACGGGGCTCCGAATGTAGTGCCGTTCGGTCCGTAAATGCGCATCGGCGTGTCCAGCGAGGGTGATGGCCGATCCCGGCCCACGGCGGCTTGCCGTCCGCTCAGTACCATCGCGAGCGTAAACGGACCTCCAACCGGAAAGGTCGTCTTTTATGGTTAATCAATCGTAAACGGCCCGGCAAAATCTGCCGCAGGCGGCACTTTCGCCGGAGCGCAAGCCGCTTGTCCAGCCCCAGATCCTTTATCATTCACATTATAAATCAACGTCTTATACCGATTTAGAACGCTGGCACGGCACTCGCATAGTGAAGGCTGGATCGTCGTCATGGGAGTGGCGAGCGGTCCAGTGAAGACCTCAGCGGGGAGCAGAGGATGCCGAGCCTACCTTCGATCCGATTCTGTCAGACGGCCTGTGCGGTGCTGCTCGTGCTGCTCGTGCAGGCGGTGTCGGCACATGCGACGTCGCGGATCAAGGATCTTGCCAATATCGAAGGCGTCCGGCAGAACCAGCTGATCGGCTACGGCCTCGTGGTCGGCCTCAACGGCACCGGCGACACCCTCAACAACATCCCGTTCACCCGCCAGTCGCTGCAGGCGATGCTGGAACGCATGGGCGTCAACATTCGTGGCCAGACGCTGCGCACCGGCAACGTGGCCGCCGTCATGGTCACCGGCAACCTGCCCGCCTTCGGCACCCAGGGCACCCGCATGGACGTCACCGTCTCGGCGCTTGGCGATGCCAAGAACCTGACCGGCGGCACCCTGCTGGTCACCCCCCTGCTCGGCGCCGACGGCAATGTCTACGCCGTTGCCCAGGGCTCCCTCGCCATCAATGGCTTTGCCGCCGAAGGCGCTGCCGCCAGCATCACCCGCGGCGTGCCGACCGTTGGCCGCATCGCCAATGGCGCCATTATCGAGCGCGAGATCGAATTCGCGCTGAACCGCCTGCCCAATGTGCGCCTCGCGCTGCGCAACCCCGACTTCACCACCGCCAAGCGCATTGCCGCCGCCGTCAACGACTTTCTGGGATCCAAGACCGCCGAACCGATCGATCCTTCCACCGTGCAGCTATCGATCCCGCCGGAGTTCAAGGGCAACGTTGTTGCCCTACTCACCGAGATCGAGCAGTTGCAGGTCGAACCGGATCTGGCCGCCAAGATCATCATCGACGAACGCTCCGGGATCATCGTGATGGGCCGCGACGTCCGCGTCGCCACTGTCGCCGTGGCGCAAGGCAATCTCACCGTGACGATTTCGGAGAGCGCCAATGTCAGCCAGCCCAATGCATTCTCCAACGGCCGCACTGTCGTCACGCCAAGCACACGTGTCGGCGTGACCGAAGACGGCAAGAAATTCGCTTTGGTGAAGGACGGCGTTTCGCTGCAGCAGCTCGTCGACGGCCTCAACGGACTCGGCATCGGCCCGCGCGACCTGATCGGCATCCTGCAGGCCATCAAGGCCGCAGGCGCCATCCAGGCCGACATCGAGGTAATGTGATGAACGTCAACACCGCTGTCGCCGCTTATCAGGCCAAGCACCCGACCATCAACGGCCGCCCCGATCAGAACCTGATCGATGCGCTGCAGAAAGTATCGCCGCAAGCTCAGGCCAAGACGCGCAAGCAGTCCGAAGACTTCGAGGCGATGTTCATCAACACGATGTTCTCGCAGATGACATCGGGCATCAAGGGCGAAGGCCCGTTCGGCGACACCACCGGCACCGGTGCCTGGCGCTCGATGCTGACAGACGAATATTCGAAGTCCTTCGCCAAGGCCGGCGGCGTCGGCATCTCCAACGAAGTCTTTCGTTCACTCATCATCCAGCAAGCCAATCGCGCCAGCTGATCGCAGAGGACACCGCCATGAACAATGCGCAACGCCAGCAAGCCGCCCCGATCGCCGCACCGCGTTCGGTCGCGACGCTGATGGAAGCCCGTCAGCTCGCCGACGAACTCATGAAGGTGATGAACGAGTTGCTCGCCGTCATCGAACAGGAGACAACGCTGGTCCGCAACGGCCATATCCGCGAGGCCATCAAGCTCGAAGCTCCGAAGGCGGACATTTCGCGTCGCTACATTGCGATGATCTCGCTGCTCAAGATCAGCCAGACATATCTCGCGCAGACGACGCCCGACCTGCTTTCGGCCTTGCGCAAACACCATGACGTGTTCCGCGCGATGCTGCAGGTCAATCTGACCGTGCTCGCCACCGCGCATGCAGTATCGGAAGGTATCGTCCGCGGCGTCAATGCCGAGGTTCAGAAGCGTAATATCCCGCAGACCTATACGGCGGCCGGTCGGCAGGCTCAGCCGGGCCGGGTCAACATGACGCCCATTGTCGTCAGCCGGTCACTTTGATCGTATAATTGGTCATGCGACCGTGGGCGCGTTTGATGCGCCGCGGCATTGCTATCTTTTAACTTAAATTGCAGCGCGCAAGTAAGCACCGGATTCAGCCGTTCGGTGCATAATGTCGGTTGGGAACGGGTCGGGATTTATCGAATGGAGCCAGGAGGGCTGCCATGGGTGCCGACTTCAATATCAAACCGGTGGGGGCACCGGTTGCCACACCGGTCATCAGACCCGCACCAGAAGCGGTGCGCGAAGCCGTGCCTACGCAACTCCCCCCGGACAAGACCGTGTCAGCAGCGCCCCGTGTACTGCAGCCGAACATTTCTGCGGCGAACTACCAGCAGATGGACAGCGAACGCATCTCCAAGGAAGTCATCATCGACAAGGGCGCAGGCGAGATCGTCTTCGTATCTGTGGACAAGAAGTCCAATCAGGTGATCGATCAGTATCCCGAGGAATCGCGACTGCGCTCCCGCGCCTATCTGCGCGCCATGGACACGCTCAACCAGGACGCAAAGCTGCAGAATCGACGTATGGAGACGGATCGCAGGATCTAATGCGCTGATCAGACGTCGCGCGTTGCAAAGGCCGTATCGAGATAGGTGCCACCGGTAGCGGCGTCGGTCACGACGTTCTTGATCGTCGCCTTGTTGTTGGCCGTCATCTGGAACTTGGTGTCGCCCACGCGAAACGAGTTATCCTTGATCAGGACCTGCTGATACTTCACGGTCCCCTCGCTCTGATACTTCACCTGCGCGCGGAAGCCTTCGACCTGCGAAATCGCGACCTCGAACTTCTTTCCATTAGCGTAGGTGCCCTGCCAACTGCCTTTGTAGGCGTCGGCATCCACCGCCACATACTTGCCTGCCGTGACCGGCGTGGTGGTCTTGTAAGCCGTTGCAAGAATGCTGAGTGCGTCTGCCATCGTGCCTCGTCGCACGCGGCTTCGAATCGCCGCGCCTGTCAGGCGCCATTAGGCCGCGCCAACCATTAAGCTAAAGTTACAGTGTCGACACGCTCACGGGCGACCGGACAGTCCCGCCGCAATATTGCGGTTGATGTCGATGAGCGCTTGCAGATGTTCCACCTGGCGGACCTGCTGAAGCGCGGTGCACTGCGTCAGAACAAAAATGCCGATATTGGCGATATTCTGCCGGATCTCGATCGATTCCGGATTCTGATCATTCATGGCATCGCCGACGAAGATGGACCAGAGCTTGCGATTGAACAGAAGAGCGTCGTCGAGACCAGCATCGGTATGGTCCCAATTTTCCACGACGTCCTGCAACTTGCGCGCTGCTTTCAGAAGGGCCTGGGCTTCGATGTCTCTCGGTGTCGCCGTGGTCTGCGCAGTACGCGCGTAAGCTTGAGCACCGATCGACATTCGCTACCTCAAAAACTCTTCTTCCCGCTTGATTAGCGGACGCAATTCCTTGAGTGCTTTGTAAAGCGCGCCGCTTAAAATAAGCTTACTGACGTCCTCGATCGTTTCACGAAAACTCGGAACCGCTTCAATCAATTCCTTGATGAAACCGAGATATAGCTCCTGATAGGCTGGGATATCGTTTTCCAGATACATCATCTGTACGCAGAGATAGACGCGTTTGACCGGCGTCGTTGCAGTCTCCGCCGTGAGGATGTCCTTTTCACGCATGATCGGCGCATCGCCATCAATCAGGAACGCCGTGCGCGTATCGGAATTGGTGATCACGCTCTGACCGATGATGATTCGCTCACCCGGCTTCAGTTCGACTCGCAAAGGCATTCAGCTCTCCTTCCCCGCAGCGGCCGTGAGGCCACATGCAAAGCCAACGGTATCTGGTGCCACATTTCGGGCGGGCATGACTATCCAGGAACCCTGAAAATACGCCTGCGATTCGAATAATACCAGCGTTCAGCGACCGGCGTCTTCAGTCTGGGGAAAGCCAGGATGCCGGGCGACGCGCCGCTGACTACCCCGACCAACGAAAAACGGCGGGATTTCTCCCGCCGTTCGGTAATCTTGGTGCGACCGCCAGACTTACTGGAGCAGCTTGAGCACGCTCTGCTGCGACTGGTTGGCCAGCGCCAGCGCGGACACCGCGATCGACTGCCGGGTCGACAGTGCCTGGCTGTTCGCGGCTTCCTCATTGGTGTCGGCCAGCGTCAGGTTGGACGAACCGGTCTGCAGCACGTTGATCAGGTTCTTGGCGAACTCCTGACGGATCTGCACGATCGACAGGTTGGAGCCGAGCGCCGAGGCCTGCGCGCGGAGAACCGAGCTGGAGATGTTGAGCGCAGCCAGCGTGTTGTTCGCCGAGGTATTGTCGAGGAAGTCCGCGCCCTTGGCGAGCTTGCTGAGACCCAGACCTGCCGGCGTCAGGGTCGTGCCGGCGATGTTGAGCGTCGACTTGCCGGTCTCGTTGAACACCAGCTTGAGCTGATCGCCACCGAGCAGGTTGATGCCGTTGAACGAGGCATCCTGCGACGTGGTCGTGATCTGATCGATGATGTTGTTGTACTGCGCAACGAGATTGGCGCGCGAGGTCTGCGACGCGAAGTCCTGAACCGGAGTGCTCGGCACCAGGCCATTGAACAGCTTGCCGACGGCCGCGGCTGTGCCGCCAATGGCGCCGATGGTCGACGAGGCCGCATCGTTGGACGTCTGGATGGTCATGAAGCCGGCGGGATCGATGACGGCTTGCAGGTTGTTCGGCGCCAGCGCGGCGTTGAGCTGCGCCAGGGTAGAGACCTGGCCGCTCGCGGTACCGAAGGTGATGTTCGTCGCGGTGCTCGACGGATTGGTCGCCGCAATCGTCAGCGTCAGCGCCGGCGGACCACCCAGGGCGGTCGGACCTGAGGTCCGCGCCTGGGTCACCGACGTACCCAGGCCGAGCCCGGCGAGTGCGGCGGTGTTCGAGCTCGTGATCGACAGATCGGAAGCCGCACCCGTGTGCAGCGTGATCGCGCCGATGGGCGCTGCCGCGTTGACTGCAGAGCCCGCACCACCCGACAGCGCATCGATCTTGCCCAGCAGCGTAGCGACGGTGTCCGTGATGTTGATTTCGTTGGCGCCCGACGCGCCCGAAGCTCTGAAGGTCAGGCTCTGACCGTTGACGGTGATGGTGTCGTTCGCCGCGAAGCTGGTAGCAATCGAGTCGGTGGCGGCAAGACCCGACAGCAGCGTGGCGCCGGTGATGGCAGCGGCATTCTTGTTGTTCGCGACAGTGCCGACATAGGTGTTGTCGGTCTTCGTGGATGTACCCAGCAGGTTGTCGGCGGTCGCACCGGGATTGATCGGCGTCGTGAACGACGACTTGGCGTTATAGCCGACCGGAATCTGCAGCGCCTGGTTGGCGATCGATTTCGCGGTATCGACCAGCTTCTGCAGCGAGGTGATGCCGGTGTTGGCCGCCTGCAACACCTGCACGCCGTTGCCGATGCCATCGAGCAGGCTGTTGATGTCGCCGGCGCGGCTGTCGAGCCCTGCTGCCGTGAAGAAGTTCGTGGGGTTGTCGAGCGCGGTGTTGACCTTCTTGCCGGTCGCAAGACGGTTCTGCGTCGTGGACAAGAGGTCCGCGGTCGACTGCAACGACAGCAGGTTCTGGCGAACCGAAGCCGATAGAACGATGCCTGACATATGGAAACCTTCCTGTTCCCCGCGCAGTCGACCTTCAGGTCGCGCAAGCGCATGGTGCATCTGACGAGACCCGTCTCGCCGCGATGCTGTCGGTTGAATTTGACGCCCTTCTGGAAGAGGAATCTCGGTCCGCCTTGCGGCAATGCCCGGATTAACGCGGCCGATTCTCGGCCTACCTTCTTCCTACTCAGGCCGAATATGACCGACGACCATTTAAGATATGGTTAACAGCGGATTAAGGCTTTCGTAAAACTGTCCCAAAACGGCAAAGGCCCGGAAAGCTTGAGCTTTCCGGGCCTTTGCGACGATCGGACAACGAAAAACGGCGGGGCTTTCTGCCCCGCCGCCTTCTGTTTCGACTAGTCCGCTGAAGTTTAGCGGAGCAGCTGGAGAACGCCCTGCTGCGACTGGTTCGCCAGCGACAGCGCGGAGACGGCGATCGACTGACGGGTCGACAGCGCCTGGCTGTTGGCGGCTTCCTCGTTGGTGTCGGCGAGCGTGAGGCTCGACGCACCGGTCTGCAGCACGTTGATCATCTGCTTCGAGAAGTCCTGACGCATCTGCACGACCGACAGGTTCGAACCGAAGGCCGAAGCCTGCGAACGAAGCTTGGAGCTGGCGTTGTTCAAACCGGTCAGCAGCTTGTTGGTGGCAGCATTGTCGAGGAAGTCAGTGCCCTTGGTCAGCGACGCCAGGCCGAGGCCCGACGGATCGAAGGTCACGCCCGTGATGCTCAGCTTGGACTTGCCGGTCTCGTTGAAGGTGAGAGCCAGCGTGTCGCCGTTGAGCAGGTTGACGCCGTTGAAGGATGCGTCAGCCGCAGTCGTCTTGATCTGATCGATCACCGTGTTGTACTGGGCAACCAGGCCAGCACGGGTGTTCTGCGCGTTGACGTCGGCAACCGGACCGCTCAGCGACAGAGCGGCGCCGAACAGCTTGCCAGAAGCAGCAGCCGTACCGGAGAAGATGCTCGTACCCTTCGTGAAGTCGAACGAGGCCTCGTCGTTGGTCGTGGTGATGGTCAGCTTGCCGGTCTTGTCGTCGATCGATGCCTGCAGGTTGCTGTCAGCCAGCTTCTTGTTCAGGTCGTCGAGCGTCTTGACCTGTCCTGCGCCGGTGCCGAAAGTGATCGTCTGAGCAGCGCTGCCATCGAGAGCACCGATCTTCAGGGTTTCGCCAACGTGGGAGCTCGTCGCCGCCGTCGTTCCAGCGGTGAGACCCAGCTTGGCCAGAACAGAGGCACTACCGCCCAGAACGATGCTGTCCGTGCCGTTGGCGCCAGTGAGTGTAACCTTGCTGGCGGTGATGGAAGCGGCTGCAGAGCCGCCACCGAGTGCCGTCTTGATGGCATCGGTCATATCGGTCGAGGTAGCAGGAGCGGTTGCAGTGGTGTTCAGAAGGATCGAGCCATCGGTATCGGTCGTGTTGGCATTGACGGTGGTGCCGAGCGCCACAACCTTGATGGTCGTTCCATTAACACTGAAAGAGTCGCCAGCAACGAAGCTACCGCCGGTCGCACCAGTAAGAGCCCCGCCGGTAGCGAGCGTACCAGCAGCTGAACCGGTGAGCGTTGCTGCCACGTCGGGCGTGCCGAGCAGATTGTCAGCGGTCGCGCCGGTAATCGTCGCAGTAGCCTGGGACTTGGTCGAATAGCCCGAGGTCGCCTGCAGCGCCTGGTTGGCAATCGACTTGGCGGAGTCAACGAGCTTCTGCAGCGAGGTGATGCCGGTATTGGCAGCCTGCAGGATCTGCACGCCGTTGCCGATACCATCGAGCAGGTTGTTGATGTCGCCAGCGCGGTTGTTCAGGCCCTGCGCGGTGAAGAAGTTGGTGGGATTGTCGAGCGCCGAGTTGACCTTGTTGCCGGTCGCGAGGCGGTTCTGGGTGGTGGAGAGAAGATCCGCGGTCGACTGCAGCGAGAGCAGGTTCTGACGAACGGAAGCCGAGAGTGTAATGCCGGACATGTTTGGTTACCTTCCTGGTAGACACAACGAACGACCTTCTTGGTCGGTATCGGGAAGATGACGCTGAGGTTCTAAAATTGCGTAAAGGGAACTGCGCGGATTCGATGCTCCTTATGCGTGTATTTAATTACCTATACCCGCCCTGAAAATGACAAAGCCCAACTCGTGAAAGTCGGGCTTTGTCATTTGTTATCAGTGCTTTTTGTGTAGCTGGGAGGTTGGCCTCCCGGACTTTGGCGAGGTGGCCAAAACCCGGCGAAGTTGTAAACACGAAGCAACCCGTTAAAGAAACTTAACCAAGCTCATCTGATAAAGATTTGACGTTGTCTGATACGAGGCCTGCAAAGCGGTCTGCAGCGCCAGAATTTTGGTCGCGACCTCGTCGTCATTGATGCCCTCGATGGAGTCGAGCATCGTCTGGGCCATCGCCTTGGTCTGAACCTGACGATCCGTGGTCGACTTGATCGACGCCTGCGCTCCGGCGAAGTCGGCCTGGATGTCCTGAATCGTCTGCTGACCGGGGATATTCGCCAGGTTTTGCGCCACGCGCTGGTTCAGCGCCGCGATCTGCGCATTGGCGCTCTTTGCATAGGTCGCATTGCTGAGTTGTGCCGGATCGACGGCCACGGCCGCGAACACCGCGACGGTCTGCAGTTGCGCGCGCAGGGCCTGCTCGTCGGCACGCGCGCCATATTGCACCTTGATCGATGTATCGACCTGGGAGACTGCCGATCCGCGGGCCGAGCCGTTGGCGGCCGTGTTCTGCTCGCCCTGATACCAGATCACGGTATTGTCGGCCGTGCCGGCAACGAGCGTGGTCGCAGAGCCGAGCGGCGTCGAGCCGACGCGCAGCGGCGGCTGGTCGAAGAAATTGTCGCCGGCCTCGATCGCGGACGCCGCCACCATCGGCCCGTTGGCGAGATCCTTCATGGCCGTGCCGAGCACGGCATTGAGATTCGCTGCGGTGACCGTCGATGACGGCGCCACCGGCGGAACGGCGTTCGGCTGACCGGGATCGATCAGGAACGAATTGGCCGGCAGCGGCGTCTGGTCCGACGCCGTCAGGACGATGTCTTCCTTCGTGCCATCCGGCATCGTGAAAGTGAACTTCACCTGATCGCCGACATTCGGGTTGGTCGCCCCGAGATCGATCGACATCGATTTCTGCACGGGCGTTGCCGGCGGCGTCGGCGGAACGGTCGCGGGCAGATCGACCGGCTGGGTGACCGTCGCACCGGCAATCGTGGTGGACACACCCGTGACCTTCATGCCGAACGGCTGCGCTGCAGCCGGCGGTGCCGGCGTCGCATCCTCTTCGGAGATCACCACCGAGGTCACCGGGGTTCCGACTGCGCTGCCAACGCGCCCGTTTGCGTTGACGCCGAGATCGGCCGTCTTGCGCTCGGCGATCACCTGCTTGAGGCCGGCGACGAGCGCACCATTGCCATTCATGATCTGGTCCGCGGGAGCGACCGGCGCCGTATCGGTGGCGCGGCCGGAGAACAGGTAGCGGTCGCCCGACCGCGCATTCAGCATATCGACGGAATCGAAGAAGCCGAGCGAAGCCGTCTTCTGCCCTGGCGTCTGACCGGTATTGTCGAAATTGCCGCCAGCGCTGACCGCGGCGCCTTTCACATCCGATCCGATCGCCACCAGCCGCTGCAGCGACAGATTTGCGACGCCGATGCGCGTGTTCAGATTGACGGCAGTATCGGCATAGGCCGCGACATTGCTGATCTGCGCGCGCAGCGCGATCGCGAGACTGCGACCGCTGCCCTGCCCTGCATAGGTGTTGGAAATCTTGCCGCTCGACAGCTGCTGCGTCAGCGCGTCGAGCTGATCGCGCAGATTGGTAATTCCGGATCCGATATAGGATGTGCGTGAGCCGACACCGCTGATCGTCATGATTACCTCAGAATGCCTGCATCAGGGTTTTGTACAATTCGTTGACCGTCGACATCACGCGCGCATTGGCCGAATAGGCGTTCTGCAGCGACAGCAGATGCGCCATCTCGTCATCCATATTCACGCCGGACGCGTCTGCCATCTTCTTGTCGAGTGTGTTGAGAACGACGTTCTGGCCATCCGCGAGTTGCTTGGCGGAATCCGCCGCAGCGCCCTGTTGCCCGACGAACTGGCGCATATAGCTCGACAGCGTCCCCTTGAACGGTGCCGTATCGCTGCCCGTTCCCGTCGCCGGCGAATAAGTGAAACTGGCATTGTTCAACTGGTTGAGCAGGAGGGCCGACCGCGTCGTGTCGCCTGCTGCCGTCGATCCGCTATAAACCACCAGCTTGGAAGGGTCGGCGACGATCGCATTGTTGATCGTCAGCCGGCCGGCGAGACCGGTCATCTGCGAACCGTTCTTGCTGATGCCACCGCTATAGGCGGCGCCGTTGTCAGTGAACAACGCCAGCTCCGGGCTGCCGTTGCTTAGATCAGTGGGACCTTGCGTAACCGTCACCGACGCCGCATTGATGTTGGCGAATGCGGGATTGTTGACGACGGTGAGCGCACCGGCCGTGCCGGAGAACGTAGCCTGGCCGCCAAGCGCCGCGTTCAACTGATTCAGAACCGAGCCGAAGCCCGAAGAAAAATCGAGGCCGATGACGGTATCATTCGGATTGGTTGTTGCCGTGTTCGGCAGCGGCAGCACGCTGGGATCATCGACCCGCATGAACGAAATTTCGCGCTGCGTGTTGGTCGCCGTATCCGTATACGTGAAGTGAATGACATTGCCCGGCTTCATTTGCGATACGTCGAGCGTGAAGCCGGTCGGCGTTCCCGGCGGCAGCGTCGTCGGCGGCACCGTCGGTGCCGGGAACACGCTTCCCGCCGTCGTCTTGTCCGAGAGCGCGCTCGAGATCGATGCTGCGAACTGATCAAGCTGGTTCTGCGCCTCGACAAGCGTCTTGTCGCGAAGTTCGGTATATGCGGCGATCGTGCCCGACTTGATAGCACCGGCAGCAGTCAGGTCGATCGATCCGCCGTTCGGAAACTCGATCACCACCGAGCCGAGATTGCTCTTGCTGGGATCCGCGCTCCACGTCGTGTCGGCCGATACTGTGCCTTGGGCATTGAACGCCAGAGTCGCCGCTTCGTTGCCCACCAGCTGCACACCGGAACCGGTGAAGATGGTGACCTGGTTGGCACCATTGGTGGTGACGCGGATATCCATCAGCTGCGACAGCTGCGTGACATATTGATCGCGCTGATCGAGCAGCGCGGCGGTGTTGGAATCCGTCGATGTTCCGCCTTGCGGATTGGCCGTCAACTGATTGTTGATCTTGGCAATCTGCTTCATCAGAGTGTTGGCGGTCGTCACCGAATCCTTGATGCCGCTTTCCGCCGAGCTGCGCAGGTTCTGAATACCCTGCGTCATCGAATTCAATTGTTGCGCGAGTGTCTGCGCAGCGTTGAGCACGCCGATCCGCGCCGACTGACTGTCCGCGCTCGTTGACAGCGCCTGCACTGCTGTCGTCAGGGCATTGAAGGAATATTCGAGCGAGCCGACTGAACCAGGATCGCCATAGAGGCTCTGCATCTGCTGCAGGAAGCTCGAACGGAGCGAAGCATAGCCCGCGCCCGACGTTTCGGTGCGGAGCTGCGCCTGGATATACTGATCGAGTTCGCGATTGACGCCGACGGTGCGGACGCTGCTGCCGTTGCCGGAATTGACTGCGACCTGATCCGTCGACTTGCGAATGTAGCCAGGCGTTTCCGCATTGGCCACATTCGAGGAGACCAGCGACATCGCGGCCTGATTGGCGCGCAGGCCGGACATGGCGATGGAGAGTGCGTCGTTCAGACTCATAACTAACTGTCGCTCTCAAGGTTCACGCGGGAAGAAGGCCGCAGATGCGGCCTTGCGATTAACGCATCACGTTCAGCAGATCCTGAACCATGGTGTTGGTGGTCGTGATCACCTTGGTATTGGCCGAATAGGCCTGCTGGGTGACGATGAGCTTGGTGAATTCGTCGGCGATGTCGGTGTTCGACGACTCCAGCGACGAGCCGGAAATACTGCCACCCTTGCCGTACAGCGCTTCGCCGGATTCGTTGGTGGTCTCGAACGCGCCGCCATCGATGCGCTTGAGGAAGTTGGCGCCGTTGAAGGTGGCAATGCTGACTTCGGCAAGATCGATGTTGCGGCCGTTGGAGTAGCTGCCGACCACGCGGCCTTCATTGCTGACCGACACGCTCTGAAGCTGACCCGCAGCGTAGCCGTCCTGCTCGAGCTGATTGACCTGGACGTTGCCGTTGGTGTCGGCAAATTGCGTGAGACCGCCCGTGCCGAACGCCATGGTGACATTACCAAGGCTCTTGCCGCTGACGGTCAGGCCGGTCAGCGTGATCTGGCCAACAACCGGCTGCATCTGGCCGTTCGGGCCGAACTTGAAGTCGGTGCCGACATTCTGCCAGGCAGGGCTTGCACCCGTGGCCGCTGGATCGGTCTGATAGAACAGGTTCCAGGTATCCGTTCCGCCCTGCGTGGCGGACTCGACCTTCGCCCACCTGAATTGCAGGCTGACCGGTGCACCGTTGCCATCATAGACCGTCTTGGCGCCACCGCTGATCGATTCATCGAGGAAGGTCTGGGAGTCACTGCCGATCACGACGCCGGTGCCCGCCGTGCCGCCGCCCGAACGAAGGCCGGTAACGGTGCCGGTGAAACCCAGGGCCTGGAATGCGGCGACCGCCGTGGTCGTCGAACCTGCCGCCAGCGTAAAGTCGTTCGCCGTACCGGAGTTCAACGTGATCACGCCGGTGGCGGACACGCTCGATAGCGGCGACGCATTGCCGGTCGCGGTGTCGATGGCGGTGAGCACGTCGCCGACAGTGGCCGTATCGATAGGGATAAAGGTCGTGCCTGGTACAGCCGCAGGAGCAACGGCGCCCGTGTAGAACGAAAGCGTCTTGGTCGTGGTGACACCGGCACTGGTGGTCTTCAGCACGAGCGTATCGCCGTTGGCAAAGCCGACCGGCAGCGTATCGCTGCCGGATACGGGCGCGAGTTTGGTATTCGCCGAGATCGGCGCCGGCGTCGTCGCGAAATTGTTGCGCGCGTTGCCGGGAACAGCCGTATTCCCGAAGGGCGTTGCCGCAGTGCCCAGCACGCGCGGGTTCGACACGAAGTCGGCCGATCGCAGCAATTCGGAACCGGGCACCGACGTCTGATGCTTGGTGGTCAGCGGATAACTGGCGAGGTTGGCGCGGTAGTCGATCTTGGTGGTGGCCTGCGACGGCAGGAAGTCATTCTGGAAGCGCAGCACTTCCGGCGTACTGCCGGCCGGGTTGCCGGTCGAGGGATCGATCTTGACGCCCTGCAGATAGTAGCCTGCGCCGTTGACGAGATAGCCGTTCTTGTCGAGCGAGAAGTCGCCGCGACGGGTGTATTTGTTGACGCCGTCAAAGATCGGCGTGGAGTCGGAGACGTTGCCCGGCTTCTGCACCGCAAAGAAGCCGTCGCCGTTGATCGCCATGTAAGTCGCAACCGAAGACGACTGCACCGAACCCGCGATGGTGTTGGTGCTGCGCGATTGCGCCGTCACGCTGCCGGCCACCTGTGCGGATGTGCCGGCATCAGGAATGAGGTCGAGGAAGCTGGTATCGATCCGCTTGAAAGCGGTGGTCTGCGAGTTCGCGATGTTGCCGGAAATGTTTTCCAGCGCATAGGAGTTCGCCCGCAGGCCCGCAACGGACGTGGTGAGAGCGCCGAAGATACCCATTACATCGTCTCCAACTTCGATCCGGGCGGCCCGCCGGATGGTGCCAAATTCACAGCCGCTGTCGGAGGAGATGTCGCAAGCCCCGTGCCAAGGGGATAAATTCAACGAATTCAATGCACTAAACAAAGAACCCCGGTCCATGGACCGGGGCACAATTGCCTAGCAGGGAAATAATTGCCGGATCGGCGCCTGATTTCGCCGGGTTCTGCGTAGTTGCTCAGGTCGCCGACGGCGCGGCCGGTTTGAAAATCATCGCGAAGCCGTCCATGCAGTAGCGCAGGCCGGTCGGCTTCGGGCCGTCATCGAAAACGTGACCAAGATGACCGCCGCAGCGACGGCAGTGGATCTCGGTGCGAACCATGCCGAGCGTCGAATCCTTGCGCTCGCCCACAGCATTCTGCAGCGGCTGCCAGAAACTCGGCCAGCCGGTGCCGCTCTCGAACTTGGTCTCCGACGAGAACAGCGGATTGTCGCAGCCGGCGCAGGCGAAGGTGCCCTTGCGCTTTTCCTTGTTCAGCGGGCTCGAAAACGGCCGCTCGGTGCCTTCCTTGCGCAGGATCTCGTATTGCTGCGGCGTCAGCTGCTTGCGCCATTCCTCATCGGTCTTCATGACCTCGAACTTCTCGTCCGAGGCAGCCCGCGCCGGCGAAGCCGTCAGCCATTTCAGCGACAGCAATCCTCCCAGGCCAGCAGCGGTCGTCAAAAGAAAGCGGCGGTCGATCATGGTTGGTCTCCCTGACAATCGAGACAATCATCTCGTTCGCTTGAAATACGGGCGGACGAGCCGGAAGTTACACGCCGGTTCCGGAATATTACTCACGTTTTGTTGCGCGCCCAAACCGGGTGGATCGGCCTAGCCCGGCCGCGGGCCCCTCGTTCCCGCGCGCAGATTGGCCTCGGCCAGCCGCGCCTCGCGGATTCGCTCCCGTGCCCCGGCCCGTTCGCGGTACCGCGCCAGCGTGCCGGCCAGCGCCGAGCCCTGCCGCTCCCATAGCCCGACCGCGTAGCCGACGGCCCGCCCGGTCGTGCCACCAGCCCAGACCAGTTCGAACGGCGCGAACAGCTTGAAGCGATCGTCATAGGCATACATGCCACGGGCGATCAGTTGCCCGGCCATCGCCGTCGTGTTCAGGCCCCGATGGCTGAAGCCGCTGGCGACCCACAATCCCTGACGGAGTTGCCCGATCTGCGGCATGCCGTGCACAGTCTGGCCGAGCGCGCCGCCGAAGGTCTCGGCCATGGCGACCTTGCTCAGCGCCGGAAACACGGTGCGGATGCGACGCGCGATGGCGCCGGCATAGCGCTCCGGCTGCCCGGCCCAGGTTGTTTCCGGGCTCGACCACATCAGCCGATCACCGTCGACAATACGGAAATGGTCGACCCCGTCGCTATCGCTCACCGAGCCCTGAAACGTCACCGCCTCCGCGAGACGCTCACCGAGCGGTTCGGTGATGCCGGCATAGCGCCACACCGGCAACAGCGTGTCCGACAGCTTTTGCGCAGGCGCGCCGAGATGAACATTACCGGCCAGCACGATGTGTGTGGCACGCATCCGCGCCGACGGCGTTACGATACGCTTGCGGATGCCGCCGGCATCGATGCTGACCACCGGCGTGTCCTCGAAGATCCGCACACCGGCCTGTTTTGCCAGCGCTGCGAGACCCAGCAGATATTTGCGGCCATCGATCTGGAACGCCTTCGGATAGTGCACGCCGTGAAAGTAGCGTTTCGTTTTCAGCACATCGCGGACGCGGTCGATCTGCCAGCCGTCCACTTCAGTATCGAAATCTTCGCCGAGCATCTGCAGGCGGGCGATCAGGCGATCGCCGACATCGACATTGGAGACTTCCAGCGCGCCCTCAGACAGGCCGAGACCGGGGATCAGGTCGTCCGAGGCCTGGGTCCGGACATACTCTGCGCCCTGCTTCGACAGCGCCCACAACTCACGAGCGTCCTCCAGGCCAACACGCGCAATCAGATCGGCGAGCGGCAGGCCAAAGCCCGGCATCACGGTTCCCAACTGGTTGCCGGACGCGTTCCAGCCGACATAACGTCCTTCGAGCACCGCGACGCTTGCACCGAGACGCGCCGCTTCCAGCGCAATGCTGAGCCCGGCGAGCCCGGCCCCGACCACGCAGACATCGACATCGAGGCTGAAGGTCAGCCGCGCGCGGTCGGCGTCGGCGACCTCAGGTCCAAATGTCACGCTTGCGGAAGGGACAGTCATGACGTTTTCTTACGGACCGGTGGGGCGCTTGTCACCTTGTCCTCACGGTTCATGTCCATTAATCCGCAGACCTGACGTCTGGCGCGACCGCGCCGCTCGCCTCGCTACTACCTCTTGCTCTTGCCGAATCGAGATCGCGCCATGCGCCGTTTACTGCTGCTGCGTCACGCCAAGACTGAAACGGACGCGCCGAGCGGCAAGGATTTCGATCGCAGGCTGGATGACCGCGGCCGGCTGGATGCGGCTCTCATGGGCGCCTGGCTCAGCAGAAATCCGCCCCTGCCCGACCTGGTGTGCGTCTCCACGGCGGTCCGCGCGCAGCAGACCTGGAGCCTCGTGGCCGCGGCGATGCCGGCGGCGAAACCGACAGTCGCCAGCCTTGATGAACTCTATGGCGCCGGCCTCTCCGAATTGCTGGGGGTGATCCGCGGCGCCGCCGTGGAAGATCCAGAGCAGCTGATGCTGGTCGGCCACAATCCCGGCCTGCATGAAATGGCGCTCAGCCTGATTGGCGGCGGCGATGCCGCAGGCAGGAAAGCCGTCGCCGACAACCTGCCAACCGGCAGCATCGTGGTGATCGACTTTCCCATCGAGGACTGGAACGACGTTGCCTTCCGCGATGGAAAACTCTTGCAATTCGTCAGCCCGAAACTGCTGAAGGGCGCCGCGGGCGAATAAGCCGCGCCCATCGGAACCGGTTTGTGCTATCCTTCTCCGGACGACGATGGAGGTGCGCATGTACAAATCCATTCTGGTCCCGATCGATCTGGCCGAAACCGATGTGGCCAAACCCGCGATTGCCCAGGCCGCGACGCTGTCGCAAACCTTCGGTGCCACCGTCCGGCTGCTCAACATAATGCCGATGACCCCGGTGATGCTGGCCGAATATGTCCCGGCGGATTTCGATACTCAGCAACTGGAATCGTCGCAGGCCGCTCTTGCTGCGGTGGCACGCGATTGCGGCATCGACAGCAGCCGCGTCTCCAGCGTGGTGCGACAGGGCGGCATCTATCACGAGATTCTCGAAGAAGCCTCGGCGATCAAGGCCGATCTCATTGTGATGACCTCGCACCGCCCGGCCATGCGCACTTACTTTCTCGGCTCCAATGCCGGCCATGTGGTGCGCTATGCGAAATGTTCGGTACTCGTCGTGCGGCCGTGACTACGGCAACAGCTCCTGCGGCACGCTGCTGAATGTGTAGTTGCGCGGTTTGTTGCGGCGGATGAAGCCGCTGATCTGCCAGCCGAAGAATACTGAGAAGCCAATGATGAAGACCACGCCGGCAAACTCGCCGGTGAGCAGCGCACGCAGGAGCAGCGCTGTCATTGCGAGACCGACAAAAGCCAGTGCCACGACAATCATTGTGTAGATACCTGGTCGCAGGCCGGAGCTCAGCCTGGCTAGACTACCTGCCGCAGCGAGGCGTCGATGTAGCTCCAGGATAAACGCGCTGTAGCCCGACTGCGGCTCCATCAGCGCGACGGTTTGTTTCGACGTCGAGAAGATCGTGATGTGACGACCGTCGGCATGATCGATATCGGCGCGAAAGCGGCGGTGCTGCATCCCCATCGGCCGATAGGACAACCGGATCGCCGCGACATCCGCATAGGCCCAGACACCAGAGCGACGACCTGTGCGCCATAACAAACCTTCATCGGTCAATTCATAACGATGCGCGGCGCCAATCAGGGAGGCCTTGTAAGCATAGGTGTGCCCCGACCCTGCCGCTTCTGCGGCAGACGATGCGTCCCTGCGCCTGAAGAGGGTCTTGAGCAAACAGAAGTCCCCTGCACTGTTCGATCTCGCTTGCTTGCGCGATCGCCTGCATGTCCCTTACAAGCTTGCCATGGCCGAGACGACCACTTTTCCGCGCCGCCTGATTCTGGCCGGCGCGATGATTTCAGGATTGCTGCTGGCGCTGGCCGTACACATGCTCGGCCAGCGATTCGGCCTCGACCTCGGTGGCCTCTGGCGCAACGACCCCGACAATTTCATGCCGATCGGATCGGCCTTCGCCTGGTGGCTGATAGCGGCGATGGCCTTTGTCGGCGGCTATGTGACCGCTAACCTGCTGCACAGCGCAGCATCCGGTCGCATCCCGCAGCGCATGCGGCAATTTTTGATCACCATCGGCGTGCTATTTCTGGCCGGCGCCGGTCAGGCGGCCTCGGCGCCCAACGCTATACCGACGGCATCGGGTGTTCTGGCCAGTCTTGCCGCCCTCGGCCTCGGCGGCGTCATGGCGTTCTGCGGCGCCCATTTTGCGCTGCGAAAGGCGTAAGCAAAGCAAAAAAGTCGCGCAGGTTTTGCCCGCGCGACGTTTCTATGCCGCGATCGCTGATACCGCGATCAGCTTGCGGCGCGCATATTGACCTTGCCTTCGGCCAGCGAGGTGAGCTTCTTGTCGGTGGTCTTTTCCTCGTCGAGCGTCTTCTGCAGCACGGCCGCGCAATCATTGCGGCCAAGCTGGCGCGCCCACGCGATCAGGCTGCCGTACCGTGCGATCTCGTAGTGCTCGGCGGCCTGAGCCGCATTGATCAGCGCGGCGTCGAGTACCTTCTTGTCCTCGACTTCCCCGGCGGTCTCGTCGGCTTCCTTGATGATACCGTCGATTGCCGGGCAGGTAACCGCCTTCACCTCGGCGCCGTGCATGGCGAAGACCTGTTCAAGCCTCTGCACATGCACTTCGGTTTCTTGCAAATGCGTCTTGAAAGCCTGCTTCAACAGTGGTTCTGCAGCCTTGTCAGCCATTTTCGGCAGCGCCTTCAGAAGCTGCTTCTCCGCGTAATAAATGTCCTGCAGCTGGTGCACAAACAGGTCATCCATCGTCTTGATGTCCTTGGTGAACAGTCCCATCGTTTCAATCCCGGTGTTCTGGAACGGGGTGGCCGCTGCGGCGCATTGTCCCGCTCGGTTGCGATAGGCCGGTAACCATCGATATTGGGACGTGTTCCGGGACCGTCTTGATTTGCCGCATGGAACATTCGACTTGCCCGCCTATATGAAATGCGGGACGAATGGCTCGGAATTGTCTGTGCGATTGTCGTGCAGGGTCAGGGCTTTGCAGCCGGCGCGGGTATGTGGCGACCTTGCGGCGCGGTATTAACGCTGGCGCTGTCAAGGACTGCACAACGAAACGTTTTTGCCGTAAGGGTTTGGGCTTGATGAGTGAACTTCGCGTATGAGTGAATTGGTCGCCGCTTGCCGCCTGTTACCCCGATCGGCTTTCCACCTGTTCGCGCTCCGCCGGGAGGACGAATGCAACGATTGCTGACCGCGCTCGGGCGCGGCTTCAAGCAACACGTCGGCTGGAAACGGCTGGGTGTTGTAGCAAGCCTGATCGTCATCGCCCTCGCCATCTCCCATCTGGTGCATACGCTGAAGGGCCTTGATACCGCCAAGATCCTGGCGGCGATGGCCGCAAAATCGACGATGCAAATCGCTATGGCGACGCTGTGCGTGATCGGCGCCTTCTGCACCCTCACCTTCTACGATTACTTCGCGCTCAGAACGATCGGCAAGAAGCATGTGCCATATCGGATCGCGGCGCTGTCGGGCTTCACCAGCTACACCATCGGCCACAATATTGGGGCCACCGTGTTCACTGGCGGCGCCATCCGCTTCCGTATCTATTCGGACTACGGATTGAATGCCATTGACGTCGCCAAGATCTGCTTCATCTCCGGACTGACCTTCTGGCTCGGCAATCTGTTCGTGCTCGGCATCGGCATGGTCTGGCATCCGCAGGCCGCCTCGGCCATCGATCTCCTGCCCAATGCCATCAATCGGCTGATCGGGTTCGGCTGTCTGGCCGGCATCATCGGCTATCTGATCTGGCTGTCGATCGGCAAGCAACGCCGCGAGCTCGGTCAGAACGGCTGGAAGGTCGTCCTGCCCTCCGCCCAGTTGACGCTGCTGCAGATCGCCATCGGCGTTGTCGATCTCGGCTTCTGCGCGCTGGCCATGTATCTGCTGATGCCAGATCAGCCCTATATCGATTTCGTCTCGCTGGCTGTGGTGTTCATCCTCGCCACCCTGCTGGGCTTCGCCAGCCATGCCCCGGGCAGCCTTGGCGTATTCGACGCCGCTTTGCTGGTGGCGCTACCGCAGTTCCGCCAGGAGGAGCTGGTCGCCACCGTGGTCATGTTCCGGATCCTGTATTTCATGATCCCGTTCGCCATCTCGATCTG
This sequence comes from Tardiphaga robiniae, assembly GCF_013359755.1. Lineage (GTDB taxonomy): Bacteria > Pseudomonadota > Alphaproteobacteria > Rhizobiales > Xanthobacteraceae > Tardiphaga > Tardiphaga robiniae. The sequence continues at coordinate 140,438 of NZ_JABMCJ010000076.1, forward strand.
CATCATGGGCACCCGCGAAATCTGGCTCAGTGTCATCCAGCCATGGCACAGGCGCCGCCTGGATGACCGCAATGAACGTCGCGAGACCGAGCCCGCCCCGGTCGTGGTGCATGAGCAGCCATTGAAGCGTCAGTCACAGGGTTGAATCAGTCGCGGGCGCGCCACATCGCGCGTCCGGCCAATCGATTTCTTACTTCCGCCCCATACGTGACGTTCAACACCGCCATGGCCCCCATTTATTTCAGACGTTCATTGATCAACCTCGCCTTGCTGCTCGGCATGCTCGGCGCACTGCCGGTTGGACCGGCCGCCGCGCAGGGCGTGGCCAACAGTTCGATCCAGATTTCCTGGGAAGTGCGCAACCGCTTTCGACTGTTCCGCGAAGAACGTGACTTCCAGCTCCATGTCGACGCCATGCGCAACCGCAGCGTGCTGGGTGCCGAACAGGCTTTGGGCGTGCAGAGCGATGGCCGCGGCTGGGCGCGCAACACCGTCAACCGGCTGTGCATCGATCTGGCCGGAAAGGTCAGCGAGCCCTGCACCCGCGACACCGTCAAGGAAAGCTACCTGACACCGACCGAACATCCGATCACCGTCCGCCTTACCGGCGAAGTGCCGGTCGGTGCGATCTGCGCCTGGACCTTCGAGGACGGCGAAGGCCCGCGTCAATCCACCCTCGACTGCGCCGAGCCGATCAATTTCCGCGCCATCTATGGTCGCCGCACGGTCGCGACTGTGGAGGTTACCAGCGGCGCCGAGGCTCCTGTGCGGGTCAGCGCCGACATCGCCGTCCGCGACATCCTGATTGCGGGCCTCGGCGATTCCATTGCTTCGGGTGAAGGCAATCCGGATCGTCCGGTTGCGCTGTCCGATGACGGTTTCTGCTTCCGCTCTTATCTCGGCGGCCCCAGCGGGCAGTTCTATCGGCCGAGCCGTGCCGGCTTCAAAGGTGGCCGTTCCTGCGACTCCTATGAGTCGCTGCAGGCCTGGCAGCGCGCGGGCGCGCAGTGGTTCAACGCCGCGTGCCACCGCTCGCTTTATAGCTACCAGACACGCGCCGCACTGGCGCTCGCCGTGCAGTATCCGCACATCGCCGTCACCTATCTGCCGCTGGCCTGTTCGGGCGCGACCATCGCCGACGGATTGCTGGGTGGACAGCGCGCGCGTGAGTGCCTCACCACGAAGAATGCGAGCACCTGTGCGGGCAGCGTCAACGCGCAGATCGCCGAACTGCGCGAAGCCATCACTGCCGCCAAGCGCCGTCAGCCGGCACGCCGGCTCGATCTCGTGCTGCTGTCGATCGGCGCCAACGACATTAACTTCTCCGGGCTCGTTGCCGACGTCATCGTCGAGAACGCCACCGAACGTGCGCTGTTCAAGCGCGGCGGCATTCTTGGCTCGGTCGAGGACTCCCGCAGCGCGCTGGTCCGCGAACTGCCCTCCAGCTTCGGCAAGGTGCGGGAAGCCCTGAAGCCGCTGCTCGGCGGAGACATGTCGCGCGTGGTGTTTGCCGCTTACGCCAACCCGACTTTCGCCAATGGCGCACCCTGCCCCGGCGGCCCGGCCGGCTTCGACGTGCATCCGTCATTCTCAGCCGATCCGCAGCGGCTGGCCAATGTCGCGAATTTCGTCGAGTCCGAATTCCTGCCGCAACTGAAGTCCATCGCGCTGTGTCAAGGCGGCGTACTGTGCCGCAATCCCGAAGCCGACCGTATGACCTTCGTCGATCAGCATCAGGCGAGTTTCGCCAATCACGGCTTCTGCGCACGCTCCGCATCCGATCCCGAATTCGATCGCGCCTGCTTCTCGCCCAAGGGCGACAGCTTCGAGACCAGTCTCGTCGAAGCGGCGGCGCAGCCGATGGTGTGCGGTCGCGGCGCCAGCGAATTCCGCCCCTATTTGCCGCGTGGCCGCTGGATCCGCGACGCCAATGACAGCTACTTCGCGGCGATGACCTATCCGCAGGGCTATTCGGCGGCGATCCAGCCGGCCGATATCCATGACGCGACCTGGGGCATTCTCTCCGCCGTCTATGGCGGTGCGATCCATCCCACCGGCGAAGGTCATGCAGCAATGGCCGATGCCGTCGTGCCGGCAGCGGCGAGCGTATTGCGGCTGGGCGCGGAAGCTGATGTCACGCAGGAGCCACTGGCACCGATGGTGCTGCAGCCAGCTGCGCGATAGGACGATCAGCTCAGCTATCCATCGAGGTCCCGGCAGAAGGAAAGCGGTCCGGACTACGCCCGTCCGTCGCCTTCGACACAGCTTTGACCATGTGGCGCGCGTCTCGGCAGTCCATGGCCGAAGACAACAAAGCTGATGCCCGCGAGAATCCACACGCTCATTCCGCCATAGAGCATGACCCAGCCGAACCCTTGGGTCAGGGCGTCTTGAATGACGGCTCCGCCGGGATTGTATTCGGACGCGAGCGCCGTGCCGGCTGCGACGCTTTCTGCCAGCGAGCGTAAGAGCTCGACACTGGTACCGCTCGGTAGCGCGGCCTTCAAAGACGCACGAACTCCCTCGACGAGAATGAGGCCCATGAGCGCGATATTAATGGCAAGCGCAATCATGCGGGCGCTCATATCGATGCCTGACGCCATGCCCGCGCGTTCCTGCGGCACCGATCCGGTCGTCGTGTTGGTCACGGGCGTATTGGTCAGCCCCAATCCGATGCCGGCAAGGACGCATCCCGGCAGCATCGTCAGCCAGCTTGCATGCGCGACCGAGCTGCCGATCTTCATGGCGAAGAACCCCGCTCCGATCGTGAACAGGCCGAGCGGGATGACCAGACCTGGATGGAAACGTAGCATGAGGCGTTCGGCCACCGGCGGCACGACCAGCGTCGGCAACGTATAGGCAAGAAGCGACAGTCCGGCGCCGACGCTGCCATAACCCAACCCTGCCTGGAAATAGATCGGCAGATAGATCATGAACGGCCAGAAGCTGAAGTTCATGGCCATCGAGCCGACCAGCGCGCCGGAAAAATTACGGATCCGGAAGACGGTGAAGTCGAACATCGGCCTCGGGCTGAGACGCTCGGCGAAGACAAAGCCGATCAGGCTTGCAGCGAACACGCCGACGACCGCAAACGCCGTCCAGCTGTCGAAGCCGATATCCGGGCCTTGCGTAATGAAGAATGCGAGGCAGAAGACTGCAAGCGAGAGCGTGATGATCCCTGCAAGATCAAGGCTGCTGGCCTCCGGATCGCGCGACTCGCGAACTCCGCTCCCGGCGAGGATCAGGGCGATCACGGCAAGCGGGACATGGATGAGGAAGGCCCATTCCCAGCTCGACAAAGCCACGATCGTACCACCGATGATCGGGCCGAAGCCCAGACCGATGCCAAAGATGATCCCCCACCAGCCGAAGGCAACGGCGCGTTGCCGCCCTTCCGGAAATTGATGGGATAGCACCGCGACCTGGCAGATCAGCATCGCCCCGCCGCTCATGCCCTGGAGAAATCTGGCAACGATCAGCACCAGTATATTTTCGGTCAGGCCGCAAAGCAGCGATGCAGCGGCAAACGCGACGATCGCAATCAGATAGACGCACTTGCGCCCATAGCGATCCGCGAGCGTGCCGGTGGCCATCAGCACCGTCGTCACCGCGATCGTATACGCATTCATGACCCATTGGAGCTGTTTGAAATCGGCATGAAGCACCCGCTCCAGTGTCGGCAGGACCGCGGGAATGCTGGAAATCTCCAGACCGAACATCAGGGAGGTGAGACAGGCAGCCGCCAAAGCCAATGTGCTTTGTCGTGTCGATTCGGAGAGCATGGGAGCCTTTCGGGATAATAACGCGCCACAGTGAAGCCCGACGACAGAGGACGAGGTCCACCCGGTCTGCGTTGTGATGAACGCAACATAGGCAGAGGTTGACCATTTCAGAATTGGATGATTGAATATTTCAGAGACAACAAATCTGGATAATTCAAATGAGCGCCCTGGACGTGGATGCCGTGCAGGCATTCGTGACCATCGCCAATCTTCAGAGCTTCACGCGTGCGGCGGAAGCGCTCGGCACGACCCAGGGCGCGATCAGCGTGAAGCTGAAGCGGCTGGAAGACCGCCTCGGCCATAAATTGATCGAACGAACTCCGCGAATGGTGCGCCTCTCGGCGCAAGGCGCGCTATTCGTCGATTCAGCCCGCGACTTCCTGGCCGCGCATGATCGCGCTGTCGCAGCTTTGTCTGCGACACGTCGCCGTTTCGCACTCGGCATTGCGGCCCATGTGGCCGGGCCAGAGGTTCCGACGCTGCTGGCTCGCCTGAATGCGCATGACCCGACGCTCACGATCGAGGTTCGCCTCGATAATTCACGCAATTTGCTGGACGCATTCGACCGCGGCGAAATCGATGCGGCCATCGTCCGGCGTGAGGATGATCGCCGCGATGGCGAAGTGCTTGCGCCGGAACATTTCGGCTGGTTCGCAGCACCAGGTTTCGTGCACCGGCCGGGCGAGGCATTGCGACTGGCGGCGCTGACGCCAGTATGTGGCGTGCACGACGTTGCCATTCATGCGCTGGACGCGGCTGGCATCGCATGGACGGAGGTGTTTCTCGGTGGCGGCTCTTCAGTCGTGTCGGACGCTGTCTCGGCGGGCCTTGCCACCGCGGTCTTCTCCTGCCGGCTTGCACCGGCCGGCACCATCGAAGTCAGCCAGAAGTTTGGCCTGCCACCGCTGGCGTCGTCGGAAATTGTACTTCTCTCGACACTGTCGGATATGCAGTCTCGCCAAGCGCTGCGAACCCTCGCGGCTGCGTTCCGCGAACACCGCGCGCATACGAGCTAGGTAGCGTATGGAAGGCGATCCAGCAGCGGCTGCGCCAGATGCAGGATCTGGTAGCAAGCGCCAGCATCGGTCTGTTCATTCTCTGACAGCAGAACGCGGGTGAATATCCACTTTTCAGCATCCAATCCGATAAGAGCCGCAACGATTCCGGCGCGCGCAGAGAGATCGGCGTTGCGCTCGATCTCCCCTCTTATCGTTGTTTCAAGATCGGCATCGGGCGGAATGGCGATGTCTTGCCGATAGGCGAAGCGAGCTTTCCGGCCACGCCCCTTCCGGGCATCGAGGGCAACGCGTGTTTCGATCCGCGCCCGACCGAACATATCGACGACGATCTTGTAACCGCCGTTCACGAGAAAATCGCGAAACGCCTCGTCGTGCCGCCACAGATAAAGCGAGGAATAGCTAGACGTCGTTGCACCGAAGCGCCCGCGCTCTCGCAAGAGGAATCCCTTGAAATAAAGCTCCGGCTTTGCATCCCAGAGCGGCCCACGCTCCTGTGCGCGTGAGCGGATCAGGCCGAGATCATAGTCGGCGGGCAAGCGATGCTCGTAATGCGCAACGATCATCGTGATGGGCTCCTTCAGCAGCCATTGTCATTGGATCGATGCACGATATCGATCGACGGGCCGCGAAGAACAGACGTGGAATCATATTTCTATGATCCGGTATTCAAATAAATGACGTCCGGAGAGAGCCGACAAGCAACGTTGGAAGCTGGCGCGCCACGATTGAATTGGCAACGAAATGGCCGACGCGCCATGGCGTCGGCTTCCAGAATGTGGGGTGTTGGACAGTCTTCGCTTGTGGGGGAGCCACAAGCAAGTTGGCGGCGATCAGCGCGCGACGTTGCTACCCGGGGTCACGTTGCTGGCCTTCTTCATCGGCGCGACGGGGGCCTTCGCGGCGGCATTACCGACGGTTGGCGGCTTCACAGCTGCTGCCGCGAGGGTCGGCACATATTTCGCGATCACGGTTGGATCGAGCGAGGCCATTTCGGTGTCGGGCAGACGGTACCAGGTCTCGTCCTTGCCGAGCAGCGCAATGCCCCAATAGCCACGCACGGTGAGCGCCCGACCATCGGCGCTGACGCTCATCTTGGCCTTGTAGACCTTGCCATCGCGCGGATCGAGAATGTTGCCGTTCTCGTATTTCAGTCCCTGCTGCTGCATGTTGCGGATGAAGGAGATGCCCAGCACTGGCTGGCCCTTCCGGTCATCGACGCACTTGCCGCAGAAGTCGTCGCCCGGCTTGTCATCGGGGCTCGGAAACGTCTTGGCGATCGCGCCTTCGAATACGCCGCCGCCATGGTCAACCACCAGAACCCAGACGACAGGCTTGTTATTCTCGACCTTCTGCCAAAGCCCGGCAGCAGTCGGCTCAGCGGCGTGGAGAGGGCCGGCGAACATCGCGCATGCGGCCAGACCTGAGGCGACTGTGAGCGCCAGACGTCGGGATCGAAGTTGTGCCATCGCCTTCCCCAGTGCAGTTCGTCGTCCAGGCATCCGCCGAGTATCCGCACTCGATCCGATTGCATAGACTATCAATCTTCCGCGACGAGAGAGTGACTGCGGTTGATGGCTTTTGCAAGATTGCCGATCGCGCGCCGGATGTCCGATTGTGTCAGCGGCCACAGCTTTGCCACAAGCTGCCCCACCGAACCCGACGCGGTTACCGGCGATCCGAACCGCCTTTGCATCTCCGTCATACAAGATGATTCCAACAACTAGCCGAAGTTAGTTAACGCCGAGCTTCTTCTGCAGGCTGGAGGAGGACGTCGTGTATTGAAACACCAGCCGCTTGTCCGGATAGACGTAGTGATACGCCTTCTGTGCCATCAGCGCGCCCTCGTGGAAGCCGGACAGGATGAGTTTCAGCTTGCCGGGATATGTATTGATATCTCCGATGGCGAAGACGCCGGGGACATTGGTCTCGAACGACGCCGTTTCCACCGGGATCAGGTTGTTCTCCAGCGTGACGCCCCAATTGGCGACCGGACCGAGCTTCATGGTCAGGCCGAAGAACGGCAGGATCGTATTGCAGTCGATCCGGACACTTTCGTTGTCATTGCCCTTGATGACAGCCCCAGTGAGATGGCCTCCCTCGCCTTCGAGCGCTGTGACCTGACCGATCTGCAGGTCCATCTGACCGGCTGCCACGAGCTTGCGCATCTGCTCGACACTGTGAGGCGCAGCACGAAAATCATCGCGCCGATGCAAGAGCGTGACGCGCCGCGCGACCGGATGCAGGTTGAGCGTCCAGTCCAGCGCACTATCGCCGCCGCCGACGATCAGCAGATCCTTGTCGCGGAATTGCTCCATCTTGCGCACCGCGTAGAACACCGACGTGCCTTCATAGGCCTCGATGCCCGGCACCGGCGGACGCTTCGGCTGGAACGAGCCGCCGCCGGCGGAGATCACCACCACCTTGGTTTCGAACACCTGGCCGGCATCCGTCGTGACACGAAACAAGGGATCGCCGATCTTCTCGATGGTCTCGATCATTTCATTCAGATGAAAGGTCGGATGGAACGGCTTGATCTGCTCCAGCAGTGCTTCGGTCAGCCCCTGACCGGTGACCAGCGGAATCGCAGGAATGTCGTAGATCGGTTTTTCAGGATAGAGCTCGGCGCATTGGCCACCGATCTTGTCCAAGATATCGACGAGGTGGACCTTCATATCGAGCAGACCAAGTTCAAAAACGGCGAACAGTCCGCAGGGGCCGGCGCCGATGATCAGCACGTCCGTCTTGATCGTTTCGCCCATAGTGTTTTGTCTCGGTTGAACCAGCCCTGCGAGATCGCAGAGCCCGGCGCCATCCGGCTGTTGCGTCCAGCCTAGCGGCGCCACACGGGGAAAGCCACAGCGGCTCGGCCTGAAATCAGCATGTGCCCCGCCCTTGCCTGGGCTGTGCAACTGCGCTGTAACAGGCGCAAACCTGCCAAGCATTGCTGGAGATCAATTTCGTGAACGCCCCTGCCCGCGCTCCGGCGCCTGTCCTCGACGACTATCCCTATCGCCTGTCGGACAATGTGCGCTTTGCGGATCTCGATCCGAACAATCACGTCAACAACGCGGTGTATTCGAGCTATTTCGAGACCAGCCGCGTGTTGCTGATGCGGGACCCGGCGTGCGGGCTGATCGCGCCTGGCCAAAGCTGGGTGCTGGCGCGGCTCGATATTCACTTTCGCGCCGAATTGCACTGGCCCGGCAAGATCGAACTCGGGCTCGGCGTCACCAAGATCGGCCGGACCTCGGTGACCTATTCGCAGGTCGTGTTTTCGGAAGGCAAGTGCATGGCCTCGGCGATCGCAACGACCGTGATGGTTGGCCTCACCAGCCGTCAACCAACGCCGATCCCGCCCGACGTCGTCGACCGGTTTCAGCCATGGATGCTGCGCGGCTTGAACGCGCAGTAGATAACAAGGCTTGGAAAGCTCAGGCCTGGCGTTCCGGCGTGATCACGACAAGTCCATCGAGCGCATCGGTGATCTTGATCTGGCACGACAGCCGGGAGTTCGGCTTGATGTCGTAACCGAAGTCCAGCATGTCCTCTTCCATCGGCGTCGGCGCACCGACGCGTTCCTGCCAGGCTTCGTCGACATAGACGTGGCAGGTGGCACAGGCGCAGGCGCCGCCACATTCGGCTTCGATACCCGGGATGGCATTGCGAATGGCCGCCTCCATCACCGTGGAGCCGATCTCGGCGTCAATGCTGCGGGTCTCACCGGAGTGATCGACAAAGTTTATCTTGGCCATGATGCTCGCGCTGCCGAAAGGAAGATACCGGCTGTCCTATAACGGGTCGATCCGGATCGCGCCAGCGCTCCGCAGCAAAACCGTCATCTAGAAAAGCCGTGCCAAGCAGGACCCCTTTGGGGAATCAAAAACGATCCCTTGGGGATCAGGACCGTTTCAGAAGGACGTCGATCTCCGCCCGCGCCTCGAGAACGGCGTCGGTGAGCGTCATCAGGGCCTCAGCGGTATCGCTGCTGTCGCGCAGCGTAGTTTCCAGCCATTCAGCGGCTTCCGTGATGCGGAACGCGCCGACCGCCTGCGCGGAGCCCTTCAGCTTGTGCGTGAGTTCAGCCGCATCCGCCGGCATTTTGACGATCTTCTCGATCAACTCGCTCGACTGGGCCGCGAACATCGCCAGAACTTCACGTTCCAGGCTGCTATCGCCCATAGTCATACGTTGAAGGTGGGGGAAATCGATCGGTCCGTCATCGGGAACCAGCGGCGGTGACGGCATCCATTGAATCCGTTCGAGGTGAAGCGGCATTGATGATGGCCCAAGTTCCCGCCAACCGAACGATCCGGCTGCGATTTTTTGCAGCCAAACACGGAATTGGTTAACGGAACGTTCTAGGTACAATCCGCTGGGTTGACGCAGTTTTGACGCAAACTCGCCACGATTGAGGGGCCATTCCGTTTATTTGAGGCGCCACAAGAAGTTACCGCGGGAAGCCGTTAACTATCATTAAGAATGTCTTAACCAGAACCATTTCATTCGCACGACCAAGCCAATAGGATGTTTGCGGAAGTAGCGGACAAGCCGAGCGACCGGCAGTCCGAAATTCGTCCCGCGGGGTGCACATGGCCAGTCGCCATGCTGCAGGCGGGAACGAATCATGGGGACTTCTGTGTCAGTTGCGTAATCAGGGGGCGTGGAACGAGCATGGCAAACAACACCAAAAAGGCCAAGGATCCGACCGAAGTCGCGCTCTCTGCCATCCAGGAAGCTCTCAACATCAGTGACCCCGCGCATGTCGATCGCGATCAACCCGCGATCCGTGCCGACAACGCTCCCATCAATTCATCGCCCGCCGTTGACCTCGACGACAACGCCTTCGACGCACGCATCGCCAATGATCGCCCGAGCTTCGAAGCGCAGGACGATCAGCGCTTTGCGCGCCGTCCCGCGAACGATGACCGCGAAACTATCGGCCAGATCCTGCAGGCGCTGCAGAAGAATCGCCCCGCCCGCAACGTCTATACGCTCGCCACCCTGTTCGCCGGCTTGTGGATCGTCGGCGCAGGCCTGTTGACCGTTGCGTTCCTGCCGTCGCTGCAGGCCCTGATCGGTCAGGGTTCCGGCGGCACGCTGGCGCTGGCTGGCCTTGCTGCGCTGCTGTTCGCCCCGATCCTGCTGTTTTACTTCCTCGCCAGCCTCGCCTGGCGCGGCCAGGAAATGCGCCTGATCGCCCAGTCGATGGCACAGGTCGCGATCCGCTTCTCCGAGCCCGAAAGCACGGCCAGCGACTCGATGGTCACGGTCGGCCAGGCGATCCGCCGCGAAGTCGCCGCGATGGGCGACGGCGTCGAGCGTGCGATTGCGCGTGCCGGCGAACTCGAAACCCTCGTCGCCAACGAAGTTTCCGCACTCGAGCGCGCTTACTCTGACAACGAAGTCCGTATCCGCGCGCTGCTGCAGGACATCGCGCATCAGCGCGACAACCTGGTGGGTCAGGCCGAGCAGGTTCGCTCCGCCATTTCGGGCGTGCAGATCGATCTTCGCCACGACATCGCGCTGATTTCGGACGCCATCGCATCGCGCGTCGACGAAGTCGCCAAGAGCATCACCGGCGCCCTCGAAGAGCGCGGTGAACACATCACCCGCGCGCTCGGCAATGCCGGCGACAACATGATCCTCGCGCTCGGCGAGCGTGGTGGCGACCTGCTCGACCGCCTCGAAGAGGCCAGCGCCGAGACGACCCGCGCGGTGCTCGACGCCAGCGAGCGTCTGACGACGAGCCTCAACTTCAAGACCGGCCACGTACACGACGAGTTCGTCGATCTCGCCGACCGCGTCCACGAAATGCTCAACGAGCGTATTGACCGCATCACCAGCGAGTTCGAACAGCGTTCGTCCACGATTGTCGATCGCGTGTCGGACCGCACCGAGCAGGTCCACGACTCGCTGAAGAATTCCAGCGATAGCCTGCTGCTCGAACTCGAGCTGCGTAGCGGCGACCTCGTCAGCAAGATCGACGATGCCGGCAACCGCCTGGCCAACCAGATCCTCACGTCAGGCGACAAGGCGGGCGAGTCCCTCGACGCCACCGTCAACGCGCTGGTGGCCAAGGTCGCGAGCCAGACCGAAACCGCGCACGACACCCTCAGCCTGCAGATGAACGCCTTCGACGAACTAGTGAAGGAACAGGGCTCTGAGCTGGCCGAGCGTTTCTCGCGCGACAGCGGTACGCTGGGCGCACTGATCACCAAGCACATCTCGGAATTCGACCGCACCGTGAAGACCTTCGGCGGCGAAGTCGTCGATCGCCTGGGTCAGCGTACGCAGGACATCTCGGAAACGTTGAAGACCTATGTCGATAATTTCGACACCCGCGTTGCGTCCAATGTTGGCGGCATCACGTCGTCGCTCGACACCCGCCTCGCAGAATTCGAGACCAAATTCGAAGGCCGCGTCGTCAATCTCGATGCGTCGCTCGATAGCAGGATCAAGTCGTTCGACGAGACCGTCGATGGACGTCTCAAGAGCCTTGAAGAAACGTTTGACGCGCGCGCTCAGTCGGTCACCGCGACCATCGATACGCGTCTTGAAAACCTCGCATCGACGCTCTCGGAAGGTGCCAATCAGGCCGTCCAGTCGGTCGACGCGCGCCTGACGCATCTGACCACCGCCCTGACCGAAGGCGCGAATCTCGCAGTCAGCTCGGTCGACGGCCGCCTGACCCACCTGACGACCGCGCTCACGGAAGGCGCCGTGCAGGCGATCCACTCGATCGACGACCGCCTTTCCTACTTCACGAGCTCGCTCACCGAAGGCACGACGCAGGCGATCACGGCCATCGACAGCCGCATCAACAACGTTACCGATGCTATCGACAGCCGCAGCACACAGTTCGCGGATACCATCACTGCACGCTTCCAGACGATCCACGAAGGCATGGAAGGTCGTATCGGCATCGTCGCCGGCGGGATCGAAACCCGCGTCGAACAGTTCGAGGAACTGCTCGGCTCGCGCATCGAGGCCGTTGCCGGTCGTATCGAAACCTCCGGCCGCACGGCCAGCGACTCGCTCATGGCCCGCGCCGAAGAACTCTCGATCGGCATCAAGACCAATGTCGAGGACGCCGAGCGTTCGCTCACGCATCTCATGGTCAATACCAGCGAGACCATTCAGGCTGGCGCCCGCGCCGCGCAGGAATCCCTCGTGTCGGTCTCGACCGATGTCGGCGCGCAGCTGAAGCTGACGGCGTCCGATATCGAGAGCTCGCTGACCGCCGTCGGCACCACTGCCGCCACGGCCATCGTCAACAGCGCCCGCGATGCGCAGGCCACGCTGGTCAATGCGTCTTCGGAAGCCTCGCTGCAGGTGAAGTCACTGTCGGCCGATGTCGAGCGCACCCTCACCGCGGCCGGCTCCGCCACCGCAGCCTCGATGCTGTCGGGTGCCCGCGACGCCCAGTCGACCCTGGTCGCCACCTCTTCGGAAGTTGCCAGCCAGATCCAGTCGCTCTCGGCCGATATCGAACGCACGCTCACTGCCGCCGGCACGGCGACGGCCGACTCGGTCCTGTCTGGCGCCCGCGCCGCGCAGAGCACACTGGTCGCCGCATCGACCGACGCCTCGCAGCAGGTCCGCACCCTTGCGGCCGACGTGGAGCGCACGCTGATCGCCGCCGGCACCGCCAGCGCGGACTCGATCCTGGCCAGCACGCGCAACGTCCAGTCCTCGCTGATCGACGCCTCGACCGAAGCGTCGAACCATGTCCGCAACCTCGCGGCCGATATGGAACGCAGCCTCACGACAGCCGGCACCGCGACCGCGGAATCGATCGTTGCCGGCGCCCGCGAAGCCCAGAGCACGCTGGTCACGGCGTCTTCCGAGGCATCAAGCCATGTGAAGTCGCTCTCGATCGACGTGCAGCGCACACTCACCGCGGTCGGCGCCGACACGGCGGCTGCGATTCTCTCGAGCGCTCGCGAAGTGCAGACCTCGCTGGCAACCTCCTCGGCGGATGCCGCGAACCAGATCAAGGTGATTTCCGCCGACATCGAGCGTTCGCTCTCGAACGTCACCGCCAACACGACCGACAACATCCAGACCAGTGCGCAGAATGCGCACAACTCGTTGGTCGCCGCCTCGAACGAGATCACCACCAAGATCAAGACCACCTCGTCGGAGATCGAGCGGTCGGTATTCGCCGCTTCGGGCAGCTTCGGCACCACGATGACCGGCAAGACCGACGAAATCGTCACCTATGTGCAGCAGCAGACCGACCGTCTGTCGCAGATGGTCGACGCCAAGCGCGGTTCGCTGGTCGATGCGCTGGGCGCCAAGGCCAATCAGCTCACGGTCGATATCGATCGCGTCACCGCCGACGCGCTCAAGGCGATCGAGAGCCGCGGCCAGACCTTCTCGCAGACCATGGTCACCAACAGCACAGACGTGGCTCGCGCCATCACCACGGCTGGCGAACTCGCCACCGGTGCGGTCAACAAGTCGCTGAAGGATCTCGAGCAGAGCTCGCGCACCGCCATCGAGCAGTCGCGTCAGGTCTCGATCACTGCGGTCACGGAGATGCAGGAAACCAGCAAGATCCTGCGCACCGATACCGTGGCGCTGTTCGAACGCCTGCGTGAAGGCAACATCCTGCTGCAGGAAGTCCTCACCGGCGCGCACGACAATCTCAACTCGCTGGAGCGCGCTCTGGTCACCCGCGTGGCGGACTTCGTGTCCACCATGAACGATGTGACGTCGCGCAACGGCTTGGCTACCCAGACGTTGGAAGAACAGCTCACCGTGTTCACCTCCAAGACCTCGAAGGCCCTGGAAGATCTCGGCTCACTCTCGGGCCAGTTCGAAACCCATGGCCATGCCCTCGTGGATGCCGCGGCTCTGGTCGAACAGAGCAACCGCACCACGATGTCGTCGGTCGGCGAACGCAAGGCGGCGCTGGAATCGCTGGTCACCACCATCGATCTGCGCACCACCGATCTCGATCAGCGCCTCACCCGCTTCACCGGCCTTCTTGATGAATCGCTGGCAGCCGCTGAAGAACGTGCCCGCGACATCGCCCGCGTCGTCGCAGAGACCGCCGGTCAGGGCTCGGCAGCGATCAGCCGGCAGTTCGAAGCCGTCCGCACCGCCGCGGAAGAAGAACGCCGCGCGACAACGCAAGCCATGAGCGAAATCTACCAGCAGGGCACGCAGGAAGCCGATGCCATGTTCAAGCAGTCGGCCGACAAGTTCTCGTCGATGGTCGCCAGCATGAAGCAGATGGCTGCCGAAATGCACAACGAGCTCGAGAGCACCCGCACCGAACTGCGCCGTGGCGTTCTCGACATGCCGCAGGAAGCCGCCGAGAGCACTGCGCAGATGCGCAAGGTGATCGTCGACCAGATCGAGGCGCTCGCCGAGCTCAACCGCATCGTCGCCCGCCACGGCCGCGGCCTCGACGTGGTCTCGACCAGCCGCACCACCAGCGTGCAGCGTGACGAGGAGCCGGCGATGGCGATCGCCAGCAGCCGTAGTGAAGCGCGCCACGAGGCTCCGCGTCCGGCCCCGCGCCGCGAGGAGCCGCCTGCCCGTAGCGCAACGAACTTGCCGATGCCCGATATCGGTGGTCCTGCGCCGCGTCGCACCGAAGCGCCGTCGGTCGCTCCGGCCAACTCCGACCAGGGCCGTGACGGCTGGCTGTCGGATCTGCTCGGCCGCGCCGATCACGTCGAGGAAGATCGCACGCCGCCGCGCCGCGCACCGGCTCCGCAGCAGCCTGCAGCCTCGGCCAATCCGCTGGAGTCGCTGTCGCTCGACATCGGCCGCTTGATGGATCGGACGCTCGCCGCTGAAATGTGGGATCGCTATCAGCGCGGCGAGAGCAAGGCCTTCAGCAAGCGGCTCTATACGCCCGCCGGCCAGAAGGCTTTCGATGAAGTCGCCCGCAAGTATCGGTCGGACCGCAACTTCAAGGGTACGGTGGATCGCTACATCACCGAGTTCGAACGCCTGCTCGACGAAGTCGCCCGCGATGAACGCGGCCCGGCAGCGCTGCGCAGCCATCTGACCTCGGAAACCGGTCTGGTCTACACCCTGCTCGCGCATGCAGCGGGTCGGCTGGGCTAAGCAAGATTAAATACGAACGCGAAAAGCGGAGGCAGCGATGCCTCCGCTTTTTTGTTGAGCCTGCTGTTGTGCCGGAGCGCTAGACGCGGGGCCAGGCCGGTGCCGTCATCACGCGGGATCCTTGTCGTGAATGTTGACGCCGAACGGCAAGGACACCCAGGCATGCCGCCGACAATGATAGACGGAGATCTCCGGAGGCGGAAAATCCGGATCAGCAAAGCAGCCGACCGCCACAGCTACGGAACGCGCTTCATATCCTTCTTCGGTGTGGAAGAGATTGGTGCCACAGACGGGACAGAACCGGAATCGGAAGCGCGCGCCCTGATCCCCCGTGCGGACATACTCGGTCGCGATGCCGCTCACATTGTAACTTGGCCCGAAGCCCGCGAGCGCGGCAAAGACGCTGCCGGTCCGGCGCTGGCAGGCGAAACAGTGGCATATACCGACGCCCCTCGGCTCGCCTTCGAGCACGATGGACAGCTGACCGCACGAACAGGACGCAGTTCTCGACATGACGGACCTCCTCGATGCAGCGGTCTGCTGGATCACGGGCCGCGACAGTTACCTTATGCGAACCCTATGCGTTGGGTGAAGCTGCGCGTCTCGCCCACCGCGATATGCATTACGCCCGGCTTGTCGGCGAACTCGCCGTCAAAATCCACCGGGCTGGCATAGCCGTACCACGGCTCGATGCAGAGGAATGCAGCCCCGGATGGTTTCGACCAGATGCCAAGTTCGCGAAAGCCTTCCCAGGCGAAGGTGATCGTCGGTCCGCCAGGCGCGCTATAACTCAGCGACCTGCTGGCGAGATGATCGAAGATCATCGCATCCTTGAGGAACAGCGATTCCGACAGCGCCAGTGCGCCGCCCTGCACCGGCGATAGTTCTGGCTCCCTCAGCAACAGTCCACCCTCAAGCCGTCTGATCGGCGCCGGCTCAGCATCAGAGAAGATGATCGTATGCGCGCGCTTGTCGGCGCCATCCGTCAGCGGCCAGTGAAACGCGGGATGCGCACCGATCGAGGCCGGCAGCATCTCGTCGCCAGTGTTGGTCACGGCATAACCGATCACCAGTTCATCGCCCTCGATCACATAGGTGACGTCAAGCCGAAACGAGAACGGATATTTCGCCCGGCTGGCGTCATTGTCCGCCAGCGACAGCGCGCAGGATGCAGGTCCCTGCCCGGTCCAGCTGAAGCGCTGGTCGCGCGCAAAGCCGTGTTGGGTCATTGCATAGACCTGGCCGCGATGGCGCAGCACATCGTCCTTTAGCTTGCCGACAATCGGAAACAGCAGCGGCGCGTGGCGAGGCCATTCCTCGCCGGCCTGCCAGAGCACCTCATGCCCATGCGCATCCTTCAATGAGCAGAGTTCGGCACCAGCGGCCTTGATCGTCGCCGTGACGCGGCCATTGCTGATGGTGAAGCTATCTTGGGTCTCCATCAGCGCTCTCCCTGTATATTCAGACTGGTGTCTATTGAGCCTGCTGACGACGACGCGGCGGAGCGACAGATGCCGGCGGCGCGGCCGGAGCAGGTGCAGCCGCGGGTGTGCCGCTGCTGGCGCCAAACAACAGGCGCGTCGGGTTGCGGTCAAGATTGTTCACCGCACGGCTGATATCGGCGAGGGTACGGCGGCCATCGAGCATCAATGCGCCGGAACGCTTGTCGAGGTTCTCGGTCAGCTCATGGAACGACTTCACGGCCGCAGTCAGCTCACCGCCGTCCTTGCCCCCCGCGAGCGCATCAAGGCCGAGCAGGATATTGTCGGTTCGCGCAACAACGCTGTCGGCCTTGCCCATGACACCATCGGCTTTGCCCATCACGCTGTCGATCTTCAGCATGATGCCGTCGATTACTTCCGAATTTTTCGCCAGCGTCGCCGTGAAGGTTTCGACATTCTTCATGGCGCCCTTGAGAGTATCCTGATTGTCGGCGACCAGACGATTGACGTTGTTCAGCGTTGCCCGGATCGATTCAGAGATATCCCGCAACAGCTCCGGATCGGCCGTCAGGACCGGCACGCCGTCGGTGTCCAGCGGGACCGCGGGCGCAGCTTCATCGCCGCCCTTCAGCGCGATCGCCGCTACACCCGTGAGCCCCTGAAATTCCAGACCGACCTGCGTGTCCTTGCGAATGGGCGCGATGTTCTCGACCATCGCCAGCGCAACGACGCGCTTGGGATTGTCGAGCTTCACAGAGACGACCTCGCCGACCCTGATACCATTGAAGTTGACATTGCCGCCGTTGCGCAGGCCCGACGCCGCGCCTTCGAAAATGATGCGCAGCGGCGTGCGCTGCGTGGTCGAATGCAGATTCTGGAACCACAACACGAAGCCGAACGCTGCGGCGATCACCGCCAGCGTGAAAATTCCGATCAGGACGAAGTTCGCCCGCGTTTCCATCAAACCAACTCCAGTACAACTAGCCGATAACAGCGCGTGCGCGCTTGCCGTGGAAATATTCCCGAAGCCAGGGATGCTGCGAGGCCAGCATGTCGGCCATCGTTCCCTGCGCGATGATCTTGCCATTACCGAGAACGGCGATCCGGTCGCAGGCTGTATGCAGGCTGTCGAGATCATGAGTTACCATGAAAACGGTCAGCCCCAAAGTTCGCTGCAGCGTGCGCACCAATTCGTCGAAATCGCCAGCGCCGATCGGATCGAGACCCGATGTTGGCTCGTCCAGGAACACGATCTCCGGATCGAGCGCGAGCGCCCGCGCCAGCGCCACGCGCTTGATCATGCCGCCCGAGAGTTCCGACGGATAGCGATCGGCGACCTCCGGCTTGAGACCAACCATGGTAAGCTTGGCCATGGTGATCTCGTCGAGCAGACGTTCCGAGACCTTGAGATATTCGCGCACCGGAAACTGGATGTTCTGTCGCACGTTGAGCGACGAGAACAGCGCCCCGTGTTGAAACAGGATACCCCAACGCCGCTCGACTTCGCGGCGTTCCTTGTCGCCGCTGTCGAGATCGGTGCCGAACACTTCGATCGTGCCGGAGACCTTTGGGACGAGGCCAATGATCGTGCGCATCAGCACGGACTTGCCGGCGCCGGACGCGCCGACGAAACCGAGGATTTCGCCGCGCGCCACGTTCAGGTTGAGGCCGTCGAGCACCCGACGGCTGCCGAATGCCACGGTAAGATCGCGCACGCTGATGATCGCATCGGCAGAGGTGGAGGCGGCAGCCGTCGGCGTCTCAGTAATGGGCATCGCAGTCGTCGAGGTCATGGCCGTCAGATCCCGATCGTTGCGAAGAAGATCGCGAATACGCCATCCATCACGATTACAAAGAAGATCCCCTTCACCACGGACGATGTTGTGTGCTGCCCCAGCGACTCCGCGCTGCCCTGCACGGCAAGGCCTTCGACGCAGGCCACGATGCCGATCACCATGGCCATCACAGGCGCTTTCACCATGCCGACGATGAAGTGGTTGATCGAAATCGCCTCGCGCAGCCGCGACAGGAATGACGATGGATCGACGCCCCCATAGAGCCAGGCGACCAGACCGCCGCCATAGAGCGCAGCCATAGCGCCGAGAAATGCGAGAATGGGCAGCGCCAGCACCAGCGCCACCATGCGCGGCAGGATCAGAACTTCGATGGCATCGAAGCCCATGGTACGAAGCGCATCGATCTCCTCGCGCATCTTCATGGAGCCGAGTTCGGCTGTGTAGGCGCTGCCGGACCGGCCGGCGACCATGATCGCCACCAGCAGCACGCCGAGCTCACGCAGCACCAGCACGCCGAGCATATCGACCACGAAGACGTCGGCGCCGAAGCGGCGAAAATGGAACAGACCCTGCTGGGCAACGATACAGCCGATCAAGAAGGTGATCAGGACCACGATCGGTACTGCGTTCCAGCACACCTGCTCCAGGTGATGCACCACCGAGGTGAGCCGGAATTTCGACGGATGCCGCCAGACGCGGAACCAGGCCGCGATCACGGCACCAATCATATCGACCAGCGCGACGAGGGTTTCCCCGATGCCATAGATATTGCGGCCGATGCCATCGAGCACGGCAGTCAGGGCGCTACCGCTTGCCGGTAACGGGACAGCAGGCTTCACGCGGCGGACTTCGTCGACCAGGGTCGCGTAATTCGCCGAGAGGCCTGCGATCTGCGCCTCGTGGCCGCCATTGGTCAGCGCCCGACGCAACCTCTCGATCAGCCACGCGCCGAATGTATCCAGCTTGGAGACCTGCGACACGTCGATGAAGATGTTGGGGCGGCTACCGGTCAGCTTCTCGGCCTCGCCGACGAGTTTTTCGAGCGCGGGGGCAAAACGCGCCGTCCACGACCCAGCCGCGCACAGCGCCAAGCCGTCGCCTTTCGCGATCTGTTCCAGGGTCGGGCCGCTCAAAACAGGCTCCCGCGGGCGTTCAGTCTGTGCATGAACAAAGTATTAACACGCCCAAATACGTTTCTGAGAAGCCAAGTGAAGCCAACACGTTGCTATGGTTAATATAGCCTTAATCCGCCCTGTCAGACACCGGCATTGCGTCGCAAACAAGTTCACGGCGATCACGTAAACTTATAGACACGCCAATACCCGCCGTTACCGGCACAGCCCGAAAGACGCCGCATTGTCCGCATCCGACGCTGCCCCCACCCTAATGACCGCCCGGATCGAGCAATGGCCGATCGCTGGCGCCTTCACCATCAGCCGCGGTGCCAAAACCGAGGCCGTCGTCGTGGTCGCCGAGATCCACCGCGGCGGTTTGACCGGCCGTGGCGAATGCGTCCCCTATGCGCGCTATGGCGAGACCCCGGAGGCCACGCTGGCGGCTATCCTGGCGATGCAGGACCGATTTGCCGCGGGCCTCGACCGAAGCGCCCTGCAATCGACCATGCCTGCCGGTGCTGCCCGTAACGCCGTGGATTGCGCCCTGCTTGACCTCGAAGCCAAGAGCCAGGGCCAGCGCGTCTGGGACATGCTGCAGCGGCCGGCACCGCGCGCCTGCACCACCGCCTATACGATCTCGCTTGGTACGCCCGAGGCGATGGCCTCCGCCACCGCAAAGGCCGCCTATCGACCGCTGCTGAAGATCAAGCTCGGCAGTGACGACGACATCAGCCGCATCACGGCCGTGCGCCAGGCTGCACCGGAATCCGAGTTGATCGTCGATGCCAATGAGGCTTGGACGCCGGACAACCTGAAAGCCAATCTCGATGCCTGCCATAACGCCGGCGTCACGCTGATCGAGCAGCCGCTGCCGGCAGGCAAGGATGATGCGCTGATGCATGTGCATCGGCCGATCATGGTTTGCGCCGACGAGAGCGTGCATGGCCTCGCTTCGCTCGAGGCGTTACGCGGGCGTTACGATGCGATCAACATCAAGCTCGACAAAGCCGGCGGCCTGACCGAAGCGCTGGCGATGGCCGATGCCGCGCGTGCCATGAATCTCGACATCATGGTCGGTTGCATGGTGGCGACGTCGCTGGCGATGGCGCCCGCGATGCTGATTGCGCAATATGCACGCTTCGTCGATCTTGATGGCCCGCTATTGCTCGCCGGAGATCGCGACGGCGGTCTGCGCTATGACGAAAGCACGGTCTATCCGCCCGACGCGGCGCTCTGGGGCTGATCGCCCGCAACGCCCGGCGGCTGCCCGGCGCGATGCCGGCCGAACCATGTGACGGTCGCGCCGGCCAGGCCAAGCACGGCCATCACGTAGTAAACGCCCTCGCCGTAACGCGCATAGATCGCGCCTGACAGAACTGCCATGCTGCTCATCACAAGGCCGGTGCAGGCGGTGACGTAGCCCTGCGCACGCGCCATGACGTGCGGCGGCACGTGATGCAGCAACAGGCCCATAGTACCGAGCTGCGTCAGGCCATAGGTCGCGCCGTGCAGCAATTGCACAACCACGAGAATCGGGAGCGGAAGCGTTTGCGCGGTCAGCGTCCAACGCAACAATGCGCCGAGGCCACCGAGGATGACCATGGTCGCAGGTGCCAATGTCAGGCGTGGCGACACCGCGAACAGGATGATTTCGGCGAGCACGCCGAGCGTCCATAGACCAGCGATGGTGAGGCCGTCGAGCCCAGCCGCCTGCCAGGTGATCGACGCAAAGGTGTAGTAACCGGCATGGCTGCCCTGGATCAGTGCGGCGGAGATCGCGATGGCGAGGAAGCCGGGATCGCGTAGCAACGCGCTTGCCTTCGAGAGCACCGTACCGTCGCCTGTCGGCACGCCCAACGGCTGCAGACCAAGGCTGACGACAGCCGACAGCACCATCGCTGCAACAATCACCCAGATCAAATGCTCACCGTCGAGCCAGTTGACCACCAGACCGCAGGCAAGCGCGCCAACCACGAAGGCGGCCGAGCCCCACAGCCGCAGCGGACCGTAACTGAAGCCGAAGCGCACCACGCCTTTCAGCGCATAGCCATCGGTCAACGCCGTGAGCGGCGTCCAGACCACTGCCGTCAGCGCGAACACCAGGAGCACGGCGAGCGGTTCGCGTAGCGTGCCTACTGTCGCAAAGCCGATCATGGTGAGGAAGGCACAGACAATCATCGTCTGGCGCAGGGCATGACGGCGCTCTGCGAAAGCGGTGATGAAGGGCAGCGTGGTGAAGCGCGTCATCGACGGCACAGCAAGGATGGCGCCGATCCAGGTCGGGTCGATGCCGATCGCCTTCAGCCAGACCGGGAAGAACGGCAGATAGAAGCCGCTGGAGCCGAACACGGTGCCGTAGAACATCGCCAGCCGCTGCGCGAATTTGCGGCGGATTTGCGGGGCGCTATGGGTGGCAGATTCGGCTATCATGAGGTGAATTGCGATTCGCCACGGGATCGTGGAGATGGTTACATACCGCGCATCCCTGTGCGCGCCACGAGTTATCATGATGGCCGAAGAAGCATTTGCCCTGTCGCCGATCTCCGCCCGGCCCACCCTGCCGGGCGAGGCAGACTATGACGCGATCCGCGAAGCCTTCATGGAGACCGCGCGCGGCCGCTGGTTTCTTGCCGAATATGCCAAGCGCAACCGCACCGCCGATACCAGCCTGGTTCTCGAAGCCGTCACGCGCCTTGAAGCCAATCTCGCCGCCCAGAAGCAGGCGCCGGCGCTGAGCCTGATCGCCGCGCTCGGCGCGATCCGTTCTGCCGTCCGTCAGGCCAAGGCCAGCGCCATAGAGGCGATGCCGCGCGTCGACACCGACGAGGTTTTGACCGGTGCCCGCAACGGCACCCGCATCATCCGCGAGATCGCCTGGACGCTGCGCGAATGCGGCGCCGACACGCGCATCTGCGATCTCCTGGACACACAGGTGAAGGCCATCGAGGCCGGCCAGCAGGCGCTCAACGGCAATGGCCGCGAGGACGTGTTGGCGAGCTACGACTTGCTGATGCAGCGCATCGAGCAGATGGTCGATGGCAGCGCGGCGACAACTGCGCAGGCCGAACCGACTCCGGTTGCCGAGAAGGCTGAGCACGTTGTCGCAGAAGCGCGCGAAGCATCCGTGACGCCGCTGTTCAAGTCACAGGCGAGCGAAGTGTTGGCTGAGACGGTCACGATCTCAAGCACTGCACCGGCGCGCGCGGCTGCCCAGCCGGTCTTTGCGGAAACGGTCGCAGCAGAGGCCGTTGCCGAAGCAGTTGCTCCTATCGCAGAAGCCACCGTGGAGCTCGCCGCGACGATGGCCGAGGCCTCCGCGGCTATCGCCGCAGACGATGTCCCGCAAGCGTCTGAAACGGCAGGGATTGCAGAGGACGAACATGACCTCGCCGTCCTCGATATGGTCGCCGCAGAGATGGGCGCGCTCGATCTGAGCGAGCCGGACATTATTGAGCCTCAGCTTGCCGAGCCTCAATACCTTGAGCCTGAGGTGATGCGGGTTGAAGCTGTCGCTGTTCAGTCAGCCGAGCCCGAAGCCCTCAATCCCGATCTGATGACGCTGGCGCAGATCGCCGAGGTTGCACTGGCACCCGAGCCGCCGCAGCCAGATCTGGTACCTCAGCCGGAAGCCGCCGCGCCATCACTCGGCGCAGCGCTGATCGCTGGCGGCGTGATCGCGGATCCGAACGCACCGGCATTGGACCCGCTGGCGCCAATCCGCAAGATGACGCAGGCCGAGAAGATCGCGTTCTTCTCGTAAGCGCCTCAATCCCGATCAGGCATTGATGATCCTGGCGTAAAGATCCGCATCGACATTGCCACCCGACAAAACGATCACGACCGTCTTGCCGCGCGCGTCGAAACGCCCCTGCATCAGCGCGGCCAACGCCACGGCGCCGCCGGGTTCGACCACCAGCTTCAAGTCGCGGAACGCAAAAGCCATCGCCTTGCGGACTTCGTCGTCGGTGGCCGTGACGCCCCCCGACAGCAGATGCTGATTGACGGCGAAGGTGATTTCGCCGGGCGTCAGGGCCATCAGAGCGTCGCAGATCGTGCGGCCCGAATTGCTGTGCGCGACGCGCTTGCCGGCGCGCAATGAGAGTCCGTGATCGTCAAACCCCGCAGGCTCGGCGACGATGATTGCCGTCTCGGGGAAACGCGCCTTCACGGCGGTCGCGATGCCACCGATCAAACCGCCGCCGGAGGCCTGTGCAGACACGATGTCCGGCACGATGCCGAGGGCGGCCATGTCCTCGGCGATCTCGCGTCCGACAGTACCCTGCCCGGCCATCACGAACGGGTCGTCATAGGGCGGCACGACCGTGGCGCCGCTCTTGCCGGCAATATCGCGGGCGATGGCTTCGCGGTCTTCCTTGTCGCGGTCATAGAGCACGACTTCGGCGCCATAGCCCCTGGTTCGCTCGACCTTCGACACCGGCGCATCGGACGGCATCACGATGGTCGCCTTCATGCCGAGTATCTGCGCTGCGGCGGCAACGCCCTGTGCGTGATTGCCGGAGGAGAATGCGACGACGCCCCTGCCGCGCTCACCCTCGGGGATCGAGGAAATCTTGTTGAAGGCGCCGCGAAACTTGAACGAGCCGGTTCGCTGCAGCACTTCGGGCTTCAGGAACACTTTCGCGCCGGTCAGCGCATCGAGCGCAGGCGACCGGAGCAACGGCGTACGCGCTGCATAAGGGGCGATGACGCGCGCGGCGGCATCGATATCGGCGGATGTGATCGGCAATGGAGTGTTTGTCATGGGCGCATTTTATCGCGCGGCACAACCAGCGGGCAAGCTATACCAATCGCAGATCAGGCAGCAAAACGCGGATGCTTCGCTGCGGACGGTGCACGGGCAGCGATTTCGGCCCGCACATGGCTGATATTGTTGACGAAAGCGCGTGCCGACGCTTCCCAAGTGTGACCGGCAGCAAACTTGAGACAATCTTGCGGCGAGATTTCGAGCGCCTTGAGACAGGCCTGCCGCAAGTCATCCGACAACACACCGACCGGCGACGCGCCGATCACGTCCTTCGGACCCGTCACCGGGAAGGCTGCCACCGGCACGCCGCTCGCTAGCGCCTCGAGCAGCACGAGACCATAGGTGTCGGTCTTACTCGGAAACACGAAGACATCGGCTGAGGCATAGGCAACTGCCAGAGCCTCGCCCTGCAGCCCGCCCATGAACAGTGCATCCGGGTATTTCGCTTCGAGCGCCGCACGCGCCGGACCATCGCCGACCACGACCTTGGTGCCCGGCAGATCGAGATCGAGAAAGGCTTCGAGATTCTTCTCGACGGCGACGCGGCCGACCGAGAGGAAAATGGGCTTCGGCTTGCCGAGATCGACCTGCCGCGGATGAAACAGATTGGCGTCGACGCCGCGCGGCCACAGCACGACATTACGGAAGCCGCGGTCACGTAGCTCGGTCGCCAACGCCGGCGTTGCCGCCATCACCGCGGAACTCGCCCCATGGAAACGGCGCAGGCCGGCCCAAACCCAAGACTCCGGGATCGGAAAACGCGCCGAGATATATTCGGGAAAGCGCGTGTGGAAACTGGTGGTGAAGGGAATGTTGCGACGGCGGCAATAAGCACGCGCGGAAAATCCGATCGGGCCTTCGGTGGCGATATGGATATTGTCGGGCTTCGCCTCGTCGATCAGTTGTGCAATCTTGCGGCGGCTCGGGATCGCAACGCGCAAATCAGCGTAGCTCGGCAGCCCGACCGTACGAAACGATTCCGGCGTGAGAAAACTCACATCGACGCCAAAGCCCTTCGCCGCCTCCGCCATCATCGTCAGCGTGCGCACGACACCGTTGACTTGGGGATGCCAGGCGTCGGTAGCAACGAGAATGCGCATCAGGCCGCCATCCTTCACGCCGCCTTGGCCGGTGCAAGCGCCTGCACCGGCATGCCGCGGCGGACCGGATCGGTCCAGGTAATGATCTCGAAGCGGCCATCCTCGTGTTCGACCAGCGCCGTACAGCTTTCGACCCAATCGCCGCAATTCATGTAACGGATGCCGTGCTCGTCACGGATCGTCGCGTAGTGGATATGACCGCAGATCACACCGTCAGCGCTGTGGCGCCGTGCCTCGCCGGCCAGCGTCTCTTCGAATGCGCCGATATAGTTGACGGCGTTCTTCACCTTCATCTTGGCCCATTTCGACAGCGACCAGTAAGGGAAGCCGAACAATTTGCGCAGCGCATTGACCAGACGATTCATCTGGATCGCGAAGTCATAAGCCTTGTCGCCGAGATGGGCGAGCCAGCGCGCGTTCTGCACCACGAGGTCGAAAATGTCGCCATGGATGACAAGATACTTCTTGCCGTCCGCGCCTTCATGCGTCGCAGTCTCGACGACCTCGATGCCGCCGAAATGCGTACCGTAATAGCTCCGCAGGAACTCGTCGTGATTGCCGGGAATGTAAACGACCTTGGCGCCCTTGCGCACCTTGCGCAGCATCTTCTGCACGAAGTCGTTATGGGACTGCGGCCAGTGCCAGCCGGATTTCAGCGCCCAACCATCGACGATGTCGCCGACGAGATAGATGGTATCGGCATCATGGGTACGGAGGAAGTCCAGCAGCCGGTCAGCCTGCGATCCGCGGGCGCCAAGGTGGACGTCGGAGATAAACAAGGTGCGAAAGCGCTTTTCGTTGCCTTCACTCATCACGTCTCTTTCCATGTCGAGCAGCTAACTGATTTGCATGACACGGCGATGACGATTTACGCCGCCAGCGCCGCCGCGGTTCGCTCAAAAGTAACCAATGTGTAGATGCCGAACGGCGCCACCTTGCGGCGTTCGACGAGGATCGATTCAGCGTTCGATTGCGACCACGCCTGCAGCCGCGCGAACGGAAATTCCGGGCGCAGACCGAGCGAGCGCGTCTTCACGGCGGCCCAGCGCTCGACGGCGGCTGCCAGACCAGTCTCCGAATACAGATGATTGACGAGAATGATGCGGCCGCCCGGCTTCACCACACGGTGGCATTCCGACAGCACCTGCTCGGGATTCTCGACCAGCGTAATCACGAACTGTGCGACGACACAGTCGAAACTGGCATCGGCAAAGGTCATCGCATGGGCGTCCATCTCCCTGATGTCCTTGACCCATGGATAGCGGCCGGTTGCCATCTTGGCGCGCGCCTTGGCGAGCATGGGCGCGCTCAGATCGATACCGGTGATCTCGGTTGTCGCATCATAGTCATCGAATGACAGGCCGGTGCCGACGCCGACTTCAAGCACCTTGCCGCCCACAGCGCGCGCTGCTTCCGCAGCCGCACGGCGCCCCTTCAGCATCACCGGACCGCACACCGCATCATAGATCGGAGCCCAGCGCGCATAGGCCGTTTCAACAATGGACTTTTCGAGATCCAGCGTCGTCATCGAAGGTTCCGCCCAGCGTGTCCGGAAGAATCGGACAACCCATTTGCTGTTCGGCTGATATCAAGCCGGGATGACAGATCGACGACAGAGTGTCGCAGGAACAAGTATCTGAGTGCTGTAGACACACCCTGTGTCACCCATCCTGAGAAGCTCGCTCCTGGGAGGCTCGAAGGATGAGGCTATGGGTGCCTCGGCGCATCCAGGGCCCTAAGACGTTGACGGCGATGGCAAAGAACCATGCCACCCGCAGAACCATTCGTATCTATTAACAGCCACTAAAGGTTTTCCACGCAGGATTCGACGATGGGCACGCTCAGAATCATCCTCGCGATTTCCGTTGCATTCGCGCATTTCGGGCTGCCTTTCGGCATTCTCACCAGCGACATCGCCGTACAGAGCTTCTTTGTTATTTCTGGGTTCTATATGGCCCTGGTGCTGAACGAGAAATACGCGCCCGGTTCCTATCGGCTGTTCATCTCCAACCGCCTGCTGCGCCTGTTTCCGGCATACCTGCTCGTGCTGACTCTCTCCCTCGTCGTGACCGGGCACTGGAAGCAACTGATGTCTCTGGACCCGTTTGACGCCGCATATTTCGTCGTCTCCCAATTAGTGATCATTGGTCAGGAGACGTACTTTTTTCTGGTCGTTCGAGATGGTGGGCTGGCGCTCGCCTTGCAGCCGGCCGGTGTACCCGACCTGCTCTACACATTCGCCCCGATTCCGCAGGCATGGACTCTGGCACTGGAGATCTACTTCTATCTACTCGCGCCGTTGCTGGTGAGACGAGGACCGATCGTGATTGCCTCAGTTATCGCTGCAAGCCTTGTCTTCCGGATGGGAGTTCAATGGCTATTCGGCTTCAGTGGAGACCCGTGGTCCTATCGCGTATTTCCTTCCGAGATGGCGTTATTCTGCGCGGGAGCGCTAGGCTACCAAGTATACGCATCCGGAGATGACAGCAGGCGAGCGCGCCTGAATGGATTGCTCGTACTGGCTTCGGCGCTGATATTCGTTTGCCTCACGATCAACAAGTCGAAAGGATTCGAGACGCTGCCGTCGATCTCGTTCCTCGCCATTGTGATCGGTGCAGTTCCCAGACTGTTCGAGCTAAGCAAGAACATAGGATGGGACAGATACCTCGGCGAGCTGTCCTATCCAATCTATATCTGCCATTTTCTATTTGGATGGATATTGCTGCCGGAGACGCTTCTAGCGTCCTATGGCGCGCTATTCCTCACCGTGACGACGTCGATACTGATCTATCATCTTGTCGATCAGCCGATCGATCGCTGGCGACAAAAGCGCTTTGCCCGAATTCAACGCAAGGTGAGCGAGCGCGGCCCATTAAGCAGCCGCGTAACGGTGCGACCGACTTAATAGAACGGGTAGAAACGATGCACCCGGCCGGTCCTGTGGCCGCCCCTGATCAGCACAGCCTTGCAGCCGAGCGCAAGCGTTTCGCGGACATTGTCTCTCTGGCTTCGGCATCAAGCTTCAAGACGGGTCGCTAGATCGCAGAGCCGCTACAGCGCGTGGATCGCGAATCCGGTTCTGACGCGCAGAATGCGCAAGACGAAGCCCTTCCTGACCGCGTTCGACACGCCTGGCGGCCTTTTTGGCAGCGCCTTAAGCGGAAATAACGCTGCTCTGACGCCCGACTGACGTCGGCGACGACGTCGACAGGCTTCAATGGATGTCACGCGGCGATGTGCCGGGATATCCCGGTCACAAAATCGGAGCACCACCATGCGCGCTTACGCACAGTTTGTATCAGGCGACGATCATCTGCGTCTCGGCGCGATCTTCAGCCTGCCTGCCACGTGGCGACAGCGAGCCCGTTTCAGAGCAGAGTTGCGCGCCGATATCAGAGACCGTCCCGATTTTCTCCACGATATCGGCATCGGCCTGTACGAAGCGCATGCCGAAGCGTCACGGTTTTTCTGGGAGCCTTGGCTACTAAAGCGCCGCTAGTCCAAAATCACAATCCGATTGTTGCGGCGGACCTGCGCTCGACCAAGAGCATAACATTCGTCTTTTCCAACAACGATTGATCGGACGATCTAACGCTCATACTGCACGCATTCTTTTAACAGCACCTCTGCAGCGCCCAACTAAGACTTCGACAGGCTTCAACGGGTGCCACGCGAGGCCTGCGGCCGCACATTCGGGTCGCAAGAGTCTCTACCAGATAGCTACCGATTTCGGACCGATGCAATTCCAATGATTGCGATCGCGATTGCTTCGCGTTCCGCGGAGCACTTGAGAGGCCCGCCAGGGCAAATACGTAAACGAGGCAAGGGGCGCGCATGCAGATGGTTGGCAGGCTATTGTCCGCACTTGGCGGACAAGGACCAGCGCTTTTGGTGATCTCGCTTTGTGCAGGGCTGTTGATCCAACCTCTCGCTCATTTCGGCTACGATCTTTTGCCGTTCTCCGCATTTCTGCTGACACTAGGCTCGTTTCTCGCAGCCGGTCTCGCACCATCCGAAGCCAGGATTCGTCTGCCTCTGATGGCCCTGGTGATTGCCTGGGTCGGCCTGGCGCTTCCTCTGGCCGCTGCCGCTCTACTGTCCTTCCTTCCGCTTGATCCTGCGCTGCGGGCCGGTGTTCTGCTTTCGCTCCTGGCGCCGCCGGTCGGAAGCGCGGCCGCGATCGCTGGGATGCTTGGTCTGCGGACCCGTCTCGCTTTACTCGTGTCCATCGCACTAACCCTCCTCGCGCCGATTTCAATTCCATGTTTTGCCACAGTGCTCGGACTTGGAATTGAATTCGACATGGGCGCGCTGGCTATCCGATTGTTCAGCATCATCGGCGCTGCAGGCTTGGTTGCCTTTCTGGCAATACGGTTTCACCGGAATCTGATGCCCGTTCTGCCCGACCAACACGCTGCCACCGGGGTCGCCGTTATCGGACTCATCATCGTCGGACTGGCAACCTCACAGGGCATACGGACCCACTGGATCAGCAATCCGCTACGTTTCGATGTCATGCTCGCCGCGGCGGTCGTCTCCAACTTTGGACTGTGCGCGCTCGCAATTTTGACATTCGCGAGAATGGGGTTACAGACCGCTGGAACGATAGGCCTCGTGAGCGGAAACCGTAATGTCACTCTCGTGTGGGCAGCGGCCAGCTTTGGTCTGCCATCTCTCGCGGAGGGTTATGTCGCTGCGTGCGTCATCCCTGTCCTCGCGCTCCCTCTCATCGTCAAGCTTTGCCTCAAACTACCTTCCTTCAGCCGTCTCCTCCCGCAAAACTGATGACCAAGAGGCGACAGCCCCCGATCAACACTCGTACGGGGGGCCAAATCCCGCGTAAACAGACACAGACATTGTATTTCGCTGGGAAACGCGCTGGGCCATAGATACGATCTATGGCCTATGGGGGACGGCACATTGGACAAACTCACTCTGAACGATCCGCTATTCGCTGCCTACGTCATTGCCGCGAGCCTGACGATCCTCAAGGCTGTGGCGATGTCGTGGCTGACTGTAGTCCGTATGGTCGACGTCAAAGGCGGCTACCGTTCACCCGAGGATATCAAGAAGACGCCCATGAACCCCGCGCCCGACCCGGCGCAACTCTTGCCCAACGAGCGCGTCGAGCGGATCCGCCGGATCCAAATAAACGACCTCGAGAGCCTGCCCTACTTCCTGGTCGCGGGTTTGCTCTACATTCTCACGCAACCGTCCCTGCTGCTCGCCCAATGGCTGCTATACGGTTACGTCGCCTCACGTCTGCTTCACTTCGTCGCCTATCTCACCGGACAGATTCATGAGATACGCGCGACCTTTTGGACTGTGGGCTCGCTCATCCTGATCTTCATGACCGTCCGGACGTTGATATCTGCAGTCGGCGCGTGAAGTTCAAGCCGTAACGCCGGCTTCGCGCTGGGCCGATAGGTAACGTTCAAGATCGTCGTCCTGCTTGAAAAAGCGCATGGCACGAAGCTCTGTTATAGTTGTCTTTTGCACGGCATCGCGCTGACGCGTCACGTCGCGGGCCTCTTCCAATCGCCTGGCGGCTACAAGATTGGCTACCAGCATGCGATGGCCCGTACCGTTGGCCGGATTTTGCTGGATCGAGTTGCGCGCCCACAAGACACCATCCTCAGGGCGTCCGAGCGCAAAGCATGATGCAGCCAGGCCCGTCATCCAAAAATGGAGCATATTGTCGTAGGGGCTGAGGGCGATCGACCGGTGAAGGCATGTGACAGCATGCTCATAGTCGCCCCCCATGCTGTCGATCATTCCAAGAATGCCCCAGGCGAAGGCGGAGCTTGGATTGAGGCGCACAGCTTCCTTGCAGTGGATGCGCCCCTGATCGTTGTTGCCGACCGGACCAAACAATGTGAAGCCATAGACCGCATGGGCAAAAGCATCTGCGCCATCTTGCTCGACGGCGCGGCGCGCCAAGACGAGGGCTTCGACCAACGTTCCCGGCAACGCCGCCGCCCCCAGAGGCGAAGCCATGACAAGTGCCCAGGCAAGGGACGCCAGCGTGGCTGGGCGCAGCTGATCGCGGTTGAGAGACTGTCGCAACAATACGATCGCCCTCGTGATCCCGTCACGGGTTCCGTTCCATAGATGGGGAAGCGCTCGCAGGTAGATGTCGTAAGCCGAAAGATCAGAGAGCGGCTTGCGCCTTGCGCGCTCGACCTCGGCGCTCCGCACGGCCGGATCAATCACTGCAGCGACGCTTGCGCTGATGTCATCCTGCAGATCGAAAACATCGACGATGGCGCGATCGTAGCGATCAGACCAGACCTGAACCTCATCGCGGGCATGGGTTAGTTCGGCCGATACACGAATGCGGTTGCCCGCTTTGCGGATATTGCCGCTCAGGACGTATTGAACACCCAGTTGTTGCGCGATTTGCCGGCTGGTCAGCCTTCTATCCTTGAAGGCGAAGCTCGATCCGCGTGCGATGACCACGAATTCGCGAAAGCGCGACAAAGCGGTGATGATGTCCTCGGTGACGCCATCAGCGAAGTATTCCTGCTCCGGCTCGTCGCTCATGTTCCGAAACGGCAGAACCACGATGGATGGTTGATCCGCGACCATCATCAGAGCAGGCGCAAGTGGAGTCGATATCTCGATCTCGCCGACAGCCGCCGATTCGATCAGTGTCTGGGCTCTGCGTAATTCAGCAACGAGCGCTCTGGTTGCCTCGTCCGGCTCTGTGTTGAGCTCTCGCTTCAGAAGCCCAACGACCTCTTGATAGTATTTGAGCGCTTCAGCTTTACGCCCGGTTGCAGACAGAGCCTGCATGATCAGCCGGTGCGCATCCTCACGCATGTTGTTCAGTGCGCTGGCACGGTGCCCGGCCTTCAATGCGTGATCAGCGCGACCGGCGACCAGTTCTTTTTCGCCGAGCCCGACCATCGCAGTCAGAGCCAGCTCCTGAAATCGCTGGCGTTCGCCAGCCAGCCAATCGCTCCAGCCTTCTTCGGTAACTCCGATGTCATCGACGAAGCGCCCTCGATAGAGATCCGCCGCCTCACCCAGCGCATCACGGCCGCCCTCCCGCACCAGGGCCTCGAACCGGCTGATATCGCACAGGATCACCGTCGTATTCAGCGATACGAACTCGCCATCGCTCTTGAGAGCATCGCGACCCAGAATTTGACGTAGCTTGAACAGTGACTGACGGAGGTTCTGCCTTGCTTGCGCGTCGAAATAAGACCCCCAGAACAGGGTCGACAGTTTTTCGCGCGGCTGAGGCTCCGGTGCCATGCAAGCCAGATAAGCAAGCAATCCCGAGAGCTTCTTGTTTGGCAAGCCGACCACGCCGTTCGGCCCGGTGAGCACGACGCGTCCCAAAAGCGAAAGATTAAATTTTGGGCACACCGTCGGCTACTTCCAAGTTTTGAACAAATGCGTCCTCTGAATATACATTTAACTCAGATTGGCAACTTTGCGAGCAGTATTAACGCAGCGATGACGGCTGACTAACGCCGGTGAGACGGCGGCGGGTTCAAGTCAAAATGCGACGAGATGCGAATGGCATTCGGCGCAGAGCAACTTCACCCGGAAGCCGTCATGCGCACGCGTCACATCATTGCAGTCGTCGCTACCCTGACCGTGATCCTCGCCGGAGTTGATGTGGCGCTGACTTCCCTCGCCGCTCCGAAAGCCAGAGCGGCTTCGCACGCCACGCCTCCCGTCTCACCCCTCCTTTTCGGAGGCGACTGATCTCAGTTCGATTTCGAAGTAGCCGTCAAGCAGGAGGTCGCATTGACCAATACCGCGCAATTACGAGCGCGATCGTATGCCTTTCTCTCAACCGAAGACGAACGACGAGTCGTCGCGAGATGGAGAACTGGAGTGATCGCGTTCTATGGCTCGATTTTGTTGATTGCTTTGGCTGCAACGAGCCAAAGGCCCCGAGCCGATCAGCCTGACCTCGCTTCCGATGATTTCGTCACATACCACATGTCGAGCTTGCCGCTACCGTAGGCGAACAAAGCCAACGCCGCGGTAGCATCGCTGCCAATGCCAGCAAGCACAGCGAAGTTTCAATGCAAATTTCAAGGGTGTCAGGCGGGCCGAGCGGTCAGCAAGCTCACCTGCATCATCCCGTGAAGCATCAGGAAAAGAGTGATGAAGACCGACTTTCCGGCACCATCTCCAACACCTGTGCGGGCTTCGATGATCGTCAGCGCACTTCATGAATCCCGTCGCCGGCAGGCAATCAACGTCATTCATCGCTACCAGCATCTCATCTCCGACCGCATCGAAACCAACCTTGGCAAGCTCATTCCAGCGCCAGACGCGAAGATGCGCGTTCGTCAGACGCAGAATAATGAAAGGAAAAGAAGCGTGAAGCGATTGAGTGAGACGCACCTGATCATCCTGATCCTTATCGGCTTCGGCATTGTGCACGTGATTGGTGGCGTGCTGCTGGCACGGGCGGCGCCCGAGCACAGTCGCCCTGTGAATATAGCAGCCTGGGGCGACTGATCGCGGCAGGCGAAGACGGCATCAATCATCAATGGACGGCAACAATCGTGAGGCTGACATGACTGCAATCGCGAGCGCGATGTCCCGCGCGATTCGATCGATCACCGGAGCCGATGTGCTCAAGCATTTTCTGTTTTTCTGCGGAGCCGGAATTCTGGTGTTCGTGCTCTCGCTCACTTACGGCCTGGATTTGAGCTCGGGCCTTTTCTGATCCTCGCCACGATTACGCAACTGAAGCGTCCAGTTCCCCCGCAGGCCATACCCGCACGAGGTCACTACGTGAACGCTCTGATCGCCACCTATATCGCATGGATCATCGCCCAAACCGGCTTCGCCCCTCCGGCTCATCCGCCAATTCATTTCGCGACGTCAGCAGAAATGGCTGTGCTAAGTGGTGCACCGGAAAATAGCGGGCTCGAATTTCAAGCCCTCTACAGCCGCGAACAAGGCGCGATCTACCTTCCCCACGAATGGCAACCGGTCAATTTGCGGCAGAAGAGCGCGCTGCTGCACGAACTCGTGCATCACGTGCAACGAGCCAACAACGTCGAAGCTCCGTGTGTGGCAGCCCACGAACGCCAGGCCTATGACCTTCAGATGACATGGCTCCGCGAACAGGGGGTCGAGGATCCCTACAGCCTCATCGGCACGAATGAACTCACAATCTACATGGTGAGCGTCTGCCGCGACGGTTCGTAAGCGGCACACGACATTCCGTCGTCATAGGCCATGAGATGCAACGGGCTCGTGCGCGGACCGATGCTCACGCGATTGGAACGCGCCGAGGTTGGTTTGAGCCGATCTTGATACGCCTAATAGAACGCATGAAAGTGATGCACCGGGCCGTGGCCGTGACCGACCGTAAAACGATCCGCCGCAGCGATCGCAGCCGTGACATAGGCTTTCGCCGTACGCACGGCGGCTTCCATGTCCTGCCCCTTGGCAAGGCCTGCCGCGATCGCTGATGACAGCGTGCAGCCGGTACCGTGCGTATTCTTCGTGGACACGCGCTCTGCCGGCAATGCAATGGCGCGGTCTGCGGTGATAAAATAGTCAGTGCTCTCCGGGCCGGTCCCGTGGCCGCCCTTGATCAGCACAGCCTTGCAGCCGAGCGCGAGCAGACGCTTGCCCTGCGCCTCGATGGCCGCATCGCCCTCCGCCATTGGCTCATCCAGCAACGCGGCCGCCTCTGGCAGGTTTGGCGTGATGATATCGGCAAGCGGGATCAACGTGCTGCGCAGCGCGGCGATGGCCTCCGGCGCCAGCAGGCGATCACCTGACGTGGCCACCATCACGGGATCGAGCACCACATGTTTCGGCTGCCATGTCGCGAGGCCCGCAGCGATGGCCTCGATCACGTCACGCTGCGCGACCATGCCGATCTTCACCGCGCCGACCGCGAGATCGACGAACACGGCATTGATCTGCTCGCTCACGAACTCTGCAGGCACCTGATGGATGCCGGTGACGCCCTTGGTGTTCTGCGCGGTCAGCGCGGCGATCACCGACGCGCCATAGACGCCCAGCGCCGCGAAGGTCTTGAGGTCGGCCTGGATGCCGGCGCCGCCCGAGGAATCCGAACCGGCAATGGTCAGCGCAACGGGTGTGGGCATCGGAAAAACTCGCACGAGATCAAGGGATAAGCAGCCATACCAGTCCTACCCCGCCAGTCGTGAACCAGCAAGGCGGCGACATGCTGGCGGCTTGCGCCGCACCCTGTTTTGGGCTTGATGATCTCTAAAATCGCCCGTTTCCGGAGAATCCCGATGGTCCCCTTCTTTGTCCAGTTCAAGTGCAAGCTTGGCCAGTCCTACGCCGTCGCCAACGCGCTGGCCGAAGCCGAAATCGCCTCGGAGATCTATTCCACCGCCGGCCACTACGACCTGCTGGTGAAGTTCTATGTCGATAACGCCACCGACATCGGCCATTTCGTGAACGAGAAGGTGCAGACCATCCCGGGCATCCAGGACACGCATACGATCATCACGTTCAAGGCGTTTTGAGAAACGCACCGGCCGTGCGCTCCTTCTCCCCGCTCTGCGCGGGGAGAAGGGTGGGATGAGGGGCGAGGCACAATAGCCGTTCCAATTCACCCTGGGCATGTCGCACAGATTCCGATCCGCGAATTGCGAGTATATGGCGACGTCGTGCCATGCCCCTCACCCGCCGCGAAGACGCGGCGACCTCTCCCCGCAAGCGGGGAGAGGTTAAGAGACCTACACCGCCATCTTCCGGTGCAGCACGGGCACGCCGCTCAGCTCCTCCGCCGCGTCGACGATCGCATTCGCGTCGATGCCGTGGTTGCGATAGAGATCGCCAATGGTACCGGTCTGGCCGAATTGTTCGACACCCAGCGCTTCCATGCGATGACCGCACACGCTGCCGATCCATCCGAGCGTCGCCGGATGGCCGTCGAGCACGGTGACGATGCCACAATCGCGCGGCAGCGGTTGCAGCAGCTTCTCGATGTGGCTCAGATGCTGCGGGTTGCGCCTGTCGCGGCGGATTTTCCGCGCCGATGTCCAGCCGGCATGGAGACGATCCGCCGAGGTGATCGCCAACAGGCCTATGTCGCGATGGCTGTCGCCGAGCAATCCCGTTGCCTCGATCGCCTCCGGCGCCAGCGTGCCGGTATAGGCAATCACCAGATCGCAATTGGCGCCAGGCTTGCGCAACCAGTAGGCGCCATCGGTGATGCCCTGCTGCAGCTCCGGCGTCATCATGCGCTGCGGCTGCTCGATGGTGCGCGTGGAGAGCCGCAGATAGACCGAGCCGCCGGCACGCTGGCCGCTGTCATCAGTGCCCGCGTCGCGCTGCATGTGCTGGAAGCCCCAACCCATGATGACGGCGAGCTCATCGACGAAAGCCGGCTCGAACGATGCGAGCCCGTCTTGCGCCATGCCGATCAGCGGCGTCGCGATCGACTGATGCGCACCGCCTTCTGGCGCAAGCGTGATGCCCGACGGCGTCGCCGCCACCATGAAACGGGCATCCTGATAACAGGCATAGTTGAGCTGATCGAGACCACGCTCGATGAAGGGATCGTACAGCGTCGCGACCGGCAGCAGACGGACGCCGTTGATGCTGCTCGACAAGCCCAAGGCTGACATCAGGATGAACAGGTTCGCCTCGGCGATGCCGAGTTCGAGATGCTGGCCCTTCGGCGAAAAGTCCCAGTTGAAGGTGGACGGAATCTTCTCGCTGCGGAAGTGATCGGCCTTCTCGGCACGCGCGAACAGCCCGCGGCGATTGACCCAGGCGCCGAGATTGGTGGACACGGTGACATCGGGCGACGCGGTGACGATGCGCGACGCCAGTTCGGTATCGCCGCGTGCCAGCTCATGCAGGACGAGGCCGAAACCCTGCTGCGTCGACATTTCCGGCGATGGCTTGAACGACAGATGCGCGGGAACATCGATCACGTCAGCGCCCAGGCGCCGCGTGCCCTGCTGCACGAAAGGCACATCCTTGAGGAACGCATCGAGCATCAAAGCGTCCTGCGTCAGGCCCTCATATCTGTCCCATTCATGGCCGGGCCGGATGTTCTGCGCCGCGCGCCAGGTCTCCATCTGCGTCGGCGTCATTAGGCCGGCATGGTTGTCCTTGTGGCCCTGGAACGGCAGGCCGATGCCCTTGATCGTATAGGCGATGAAGCAGACCGGACGATCGTGATCGATGGCTTCAAAAGCCTCGACCATGCTGGCCATGTCGTGGCCGCCCAAATTGGACATCAGTGCCAGCAGCTCCTCGTCGCTGCGCGCTTCGATCAAGCGCGACACCGGACCCTGATCGCCGATCTCGTCGTTGAGCCGCTTGCGGAACGCAGCACCGCCCTGGAAGCACAGCGCCGAATAGATCTGGTTCGGACAATTGTCGATCCAGGTCTTCAATGCAGCTCCGCCGGGCTCGGCAAAAGCCGTCTGCATCAGCCGGCCATACTTCACGATCACCACATCCCAGCCGAAGTTGCGGAACATGGATTCGAACTTCTCCCACAGCCCCTCGCGCACCACGGCGTCGAGGCTCTGGCGGTTGTAGTCGACGATCCACCAGGTGTTGCGCAGCCCGTGCTTCCAGCCTTCAAGCAAAGCTTCGAAGATATTGCCCTCGTCCATCTCGGCATCGCCGACCAGCGCGATCATGCGGCCTTCGCGGCGGTCCTTCATCCAGCCGTGAGCCGAGACGTAGTCCTGCACCAGCGATGAGAACAGCGTCTGCGCGACGCCGAGGCCGACCGAGCCGGTGGAGAAATCGACATCGTCGATGTCCTTGGTGCGCGACGGATAACTCTGCGCGCCCTTGAAGCCGCGAAAGTTCTCGAGCTTCTCGCGCGTCTGGTTGCCGAACAGATACTGAATGGCGTGGAACACCGGACTCGCATGCGGCTTCACCGCAACGCGGTCTTCCGGCTTCAGCACCGCGAAATACAACGCCGACATGATCGTCGCCAGCGACGCCGACGAGGCTTGATGGCCGCCGACCTTGAGGCCGTCGGTATTGGGGCGGATGTGATTGGCGTTGTGGATCGTCCATGACGAGAGCCAGAGCACCTTGCGCGCCAAGGCGGTCAGGGTCTGCAGGCGATGATGATCGATCGGCATGGTGGGCTCCCGCGTCGGCCAGCTGCGCTGGTTCGTGATGAGGTCGCCATTCTAGCAGGCGCCTCCAAGGGATTTTCTCAATTCATCGCGACAACCACGGTCATATTGGTATAAATGAATGGTTCCAGCTCCCATTTCATGGAATTTTCCCAATGTCAGCCCTCGACGCAATCGACCGCAAGATTCTCGCCGCGCTGCAGATCGACAGCCGCATCACCATGCAGGAGCTCGCCGAGAAGGTCGGGCTCTCGATCTCGCCGTGCCATCGCAGGGTGAAATTGCTGGAAGAGCGCGGCGTCATCACCCGCTACATGGCGCTGGTCGATCAGAAATCAATCGGGCTTCCAGTCAGCGTCTTCATCTCCATCAAGCTTGTCCGGCAGAAGGAGGAAGATCTCAACCGTTTCGCGAAAGCGATCTCGAAATGGGAGGAAGTGCTGGAATGCTATCTGATGACCGGCAACCGCGACTATCTCTTGCGCGTCGTCGCGGCGGATCTGTCATCCTATGAGGCATTCCTGAAGAACAAGCTGACGCGGCTCGACGGCATCGCCTCGATCGAATCCAGCTTCGCCCTCAGCCAGGTGAAGTATTCGATCGCACTGCCGGTGTAAGGGCCCAGAGCTAGCTGGCTCGCTTCGCCGCGGCGGCGGTACCACTCGGGGCGCTGACGACACTTTGATAATGCGCAATCGGCTGCGGGCGGCCGATCAGGAAGCCCTGGATCTCCGCACAGCCCTCGGCGGCAAGAAACGACATTTGGGCGACGGTCTCGACGCCCTCGGCGATCACCGGGAGCTTCAACGAGCGGCCGAGCCCGATGATAGCGTGAACAATAGCCGCGGACTGCGGATTGTCCTCGAGATTGGCCACGAAGGTCTGGTCGATCTTGATCTTGTCGAAGGGGAAAGCCTGCAAATAGCTCAAGCTCGAATAACCCGTGCCGAAATCGTCCATGGCGACGCGAACGCCCAGTTCCTTGACGGCGTGCAGGATCGCGATGGCACCAGCAAAATCGTCAATCAGCACGCCTTCGGTGATCTCGATCTCGACACGCTTCGGGCAGAGACCGGTTTCCGCCAGAACGGCGGCGAGCATCCCGGGCACATCGCCGCGCTGAAAATTGACCGGCGACAGATTAATGGCGATCGACAGCGGATTGACCCAGGTTGCCGCCTCGCGACAGGCCTCGCGCACTACCCACTCGTCGATGGCGCCTATCAGACCGCTCTCCTCCGCCAGCGGAATGAACACCGTGGGCGAGATGATGCCGCGCTCGGGATGCCGCCAGCGCAGCAGAACCTCAAAGGCGACGACAGCGCCCTCGGTGGTCGCCTGCGGCTGAAAATAGAGTTGGAATTGCTTGTTCTCGACCGCCACCACGAGATCACGTTGCAGCAGTCGCTTCTCGCGGATGTGCTGATCCATCGCAGCCTCGAAGAAGCGGATGGTGCCGCGTTCCTCGGCCTTGGCGCGATCGAGCGCCAGATCCGCATGCGCAATGAGAGCTTCGATATCCTGGCCGTCCTGCGGATAGACCGAGATGCCGATACTACAGCGAACATTGACGTGCTGGCCGACGATCTGAAACGTATTATCGAGAATGCCCGACAACCGCGCACAGAGATCTTCCGCTGTTTGCGGCTCCGCGCCGAGATGAGACACGATCGAAAAGATATCGCCACTCGGCCGTGCCAGAAATGCACCGTTGCAGGCTTGCGACAGCCGCTTCGCCAGCTCGGCCAGTACGGCATCGCCGGTGGCCTGGCCGTATACATCATTTGTTTCTCTGAAACGGTCGATATCGATCCGCGCGATCGCAAACGAGCCGTGTCCCGCCGAGGCCTCTTTGAAGACGCGGGCCAGATGTTCGTTGAAGGCAACACGATTGGGCAGATCGGTGATCGGATCGTGCCGCGCGAGATGCACGATCCGCGCTTCGCTGAGTTTGCGGTCGGTGATGTCGGCATGGGTCGCGACCCAGCCGCCATTCTTCATCGGCCGGTAGCGCACATTGATGGCGCGTCCATCCGGCAGCTCGGCGGTCTGGCTGCTCGGCACGCGATCCGCGAGCGCCGTCCGCATCTTCATCTCATAACTATCCATATCGACGAACAGCGTGCCAGCTGCCGCGCGAATTGCCAGCACCTGATCCTCGGTCGCGCCGGCGAACATTTTCGCCGGCGCGATATTGTACATGCGCATGTAGCTTTCGTTCCACAATTCGAGCAGACCATCGGCGCTATACATGCACAGGCCCTGCTCCATATTGTTGAGCGCCGCATCGAGCTGCAGATTGCGCTTGCTCATGCTGCGGCGGGTGCGCTGATCTGTTACGGCAACGACGAGGCCCGCGATCACCACGGCGGCGGTGAAGGCCGCAATGGCCAGCGACAGTTCGATCGGCGACAGCAGACTTTGGGTCTCAGCGGCTGCGGCATTGTAGGTCAGATCGATCGCGCCCATGGCGACGAAGTGATGTACGCAGATCGCGAGCGTCAGAAGCAGTGCGGCAACGAGCAGCTTGCCGGACCGGTCGGCAGTCTGGGCGACGAGGATCGCCAAGGCGGCAATCACCATGCCGCCGACGACCGACACCGTCACGAGGTCCGGCATCCACTGGATGATGGCGGGGATGCGCAGCGACGCCATGCCCATATAGTGCATGCAGGCGATGCCGAGGCCAATCACCGCGCCGCCGGCCAGCGCGTTCCGTTTGGTTCGATTGAACAGCGCGATGGCGAAGCCGGCCGTGGTCATCACTGCAGAGGCGACAAGCGAACAGGCGGTGATGATGAGGTCGTAGTGGAGTTCGAAACCAGGCGTGTATGCGAGCATCGCGATGAAATGCGTCGCCCATGTGCCGAATCCGGTGACCGCGCCTGCGGTAATCAACCACGCAAGGCGCGTATCGGGCAATGCGGTGCGCGCACGCGTGAACAGGTTGACGGCAGCAAGGCTGGAGAGAAAACACACCGCTGCCGCCAGCAGGATCTGCCGCCAGTCATGCTGCAACTCGATGCAATTCCAGACTCGTAGCATAAAGATACCAACATATGACGAGATATCGAAGCATAGCGCGTGCAACGTTCGGAATGTTTAAAACTCACGGAAAAATTGCACAGAAGAGCAGTTATTCTTAAGCCGCGATAAAGCCCGAAATATGCCGGGTATCATCGTCCATGTTTGCGGAAAGATATGCAACACATTCGGATGTACCCACCGCAAGCGCCATGGCTCAGGGGAAGATCGAGCAAGGGGGACGACCTGTCTCGATCAACAGCTCATCACTAGGCGCTCGGATAAGGTTCCGCCGGTGCGGTGACCTGCGCGCGGCGCACGCGTTCGCGATGTGCGGTGTAGACACCGCTGGCGATGATGATTGCAGCACCGGCGAAAGTGACAGCATCGGGCACTTCGCCAAACAGGAAGAAGCCGATCAGCGTCACCCACACCAGCTGCACATAGGAGAACGGCGCCAGTACCGATGCATCCGCATAGCGGAAGGCCAATACGACAATCCAGTGGCCGACAGTAGCGGCGACGCCAATACCAACGCCGAGCGCGATCTGCGTCCAGCTCGGTACGATCCAGTAGAACGGCACGATGACACTGAGCACGAGAAAGCCGGTGATCGCCGAGAACGCCATCGTGGTGATGGCGCGATCTGCACCGCTTATTTTGCGCGTCAACACCAATGCGGTCGCCCAGC
Organism: Tardiphaga robiniae; assembly: GCF_013359755.1. Classification (GTDB taxonomy): domain Bacteria; phylum Pseudomonadota; class Alphaproteobacteria; order Rhizobiales; family Xanthobacteraceae; genus Tardiphaga; species Tardiphaga robiniae. Next base: position 182,343 of record NZ_JABMCJ010000076.1, read on the forward strand.
CCAACGCCGAAATGATCGGAAAGATCGTACCGGGCTGAAACGCCGCGGTGCCCGGCCGCACGATGATCAATACGCCCAGAAGCCCTGCGATGGTGGCGGTCCAGCGGCGCAGACCGACCTTTTCGCCGAGGAAGAGAACCGATAGCCCGGTGACGAATAGCGGCGAGATGAAGCCGGTTGCCGTCGCCTCCGCGATCGGCAGATAACCGAGCGCCATGATGAAGAAGATCGACGAACACAACAGGCCCAGCCCGCGAAATACCTGCAGCAGCGGCCGCGTCGAGCGCATCGGATTGCCCGAGGCCGGCGCCAGTACGATCGGCAGCAGGATCACGACGAACACCAGAAAGCGGATCCAGGCGATCTCCACCGATGGCATGCCCGTGCGCGACAGATACTTCGCCATCGCGTCCGATGACGCCAGAAACGCCGTCGAGCAAATGATCATCAGAATGCCGCGCAGCGGCCGGTCGGTATGGCGATGCGCCGATACAGGGGCAGCAGTCTTCGGCGGCGGAACATGGCTTGTCACGAGCGGGGACCAATATGCGGGCTCGTCGGTGCATGCGAGCCGAATCGAATACGGCTCACAAAACGACGATCACGAGGCCGGGACAACTGCCGATATCAGGACACGGATATGCAGGCAGGCAAAAAAGCCTATGCCGGCCGATGCATCAGCGGCCAGCGTGCAGCGCAGCATCGATTTTACCGCATCCCTACAGCATCGGTAGACTGGAAGGCTCCCGGCCGAGCGGGAATACCTTTCCAATATCAGCCAGTTCGGCCGCGCTGAGCGTCAATGCACTCGCCGCCGCGTTGTCCACCGCATGGGCGGCCGAAGACGCCTTCGGAATTGCGAAGACCGTTGGCTGACGGATCAGGAAAGCCAGCGCCACCTGCCGCGGCGTGGCCAGATGGGCATCGGCGATCTGCTGCAGGATTTTGCCGCCCGGCGAGCGCGTCGACGGGAAATCATTATGACCGAACGGCGAATAGGCCACGACGGCGACGCCATGGCTCTCGCACCACGGGATCACGCGATGTTCGATGGCGCGCTCCTGCAAATGATAGAGCACCTGATTGCAGGCGATAGCGCCCTTACCTGCAAGTTTCGACAGCTCGTTGAGATCGTCGACATCGAAATTGCTGACACCCCAGGAGGCAATCTTGCCGGCCGCCTTCAACTCTCCGAAGGCGGCGACAGTCTCGGCAAGCGGAACCTGACCGCGCCAGTGCAGCAGGTAGCAATCGAGCCGATCAGTCCCCAGCCGCTTCAGCGAGCGCTCGCAGGCGGCAATGGTGCCCTTCCGCGACGCGTTGCTCGGCAGCACCTTGGAGACCAGGAACACCTCGTCGCGACGGCGGGCGATGGCCTCTGCAATCACGAGTTCCGCGTCACCGTACATTTCGGCCGTGTCGATATGGCTCATGCCGGCATCGAGGCCGGCCTGCAGCGCCCTGACCGCCGCAGCGCGGTCACTGTGGTCGATATACCAGGTGCCCTGCCCGATGACTGAGACGTCGCGCTTGGTTTGGCCGAATGGATTGTGTCGCATGCTGCGCCTCCGCCTCCCGCGGCAATGAGGCACACGGGAGTGGACTTTAGCGCATCAATTCAGAGGAGTCAGTGGCTGATCATCCACGGCCGCGCTGTCGGGAAGCTCTTGGCGCCCGAGCGGGTCTGCTTCACCAGCCGCGACGGCTTCTTGCCGGAACAGCAGCCGCAACCGGCCCCGTGCGACGCCTTGTACTCCGCCGATGTCTTCGGCGCATTGCGGCTGCGCTCGTTGGTGGCGTGGGCCTTGCGCTTGTCGGAGGGCATGCAGAAAAACGCCGGCGCGGTCAGGATCACACGCGGCGCCTGTGTCGCGCAATGCGGGCAGTCCTGCGGGTCATCGCATTCGGCCATCGGCCGCATGTCGGTGAAGGGACCGCAATCGTCGCAGAGATATTCATAGACCGGCATGGGATGATCCATTGTGAGACAATGCCCTCTCCCCGTCAGTGCGAGCGAAGCGAAGCAATCCAGAAAGCCGCGAGCGAGGGAAGACTGGATTGCTTCGTCGCTTCGCTCCTCGCAATGACGGCGGAGAGTTAGCGAAAGAAAAAGGGGCTGCGGGGTCGTGACGCCAACCCCGCAGCCGAGTTGACCGCGTTACTTGTCCGGCGAGAGCGGCATCTGGATGTCGCCCTTGATATGTTTGATCGGGCCCGCCGACGACGGATTGATGTCGAAGTCGAAGATCTGCGTCGGCAGCCACAGTGTGGCGCAGGCATTGGGCACGTCGACGACGCCGGAGATGTGGCCCTGCACCGGCGCGGTGCCGAGGATCGAATAGGCCTGCGCGCCGGAATAGCCGAACTTCTTCAGATATTCGATGGCATTCAGACAGGCCTGACGATAGGCGATATGCACGTCGAGATAATGCTGCTTGCCCTGCTCGTCGACAGAGATGCCTTCGAAGATCAGGAAGTCATTATAGTTCGGCGTCATCGGCGACGGCTTGAACACGGGGTTCTTGATGCCGTATTTCGACACGCCGTCCTTGATGACATCGACCTTGATGTGCAGCCAGCCGGCCATCTCGATGGCGCCGCAGAAGGTGATTTCGCCGTCGCCCTGCGAGAAGTGCAGATCGCCCATGGAGAGACCGCCACCGGGGACATAGACCGGGAAATAGACTTTCGAGCCGCGCGACAGGTCCTTGATGTCGCAATTGCCGCCATGCTCGCGCGGCGGCACGGTGCGCGCGCCTTCGGCCGCAGCCTTCTCCTTCGCCTCGCCCTTCAGCCGACCCATATGGGCAGTCGGGCCGAACGGCGGATTGGCAAGGCCGGGCACGCGGGTCGGGTTCGTCGCGATCAGTGCAGTCTCGCGCTCGTTCCAGGTGGCAAGCAGTTTCGGATCGGGCAGACAGCCGATCAGGCCGGGATGGATCAGGCCGGCGAAGTTCACGCCCGGGATGTGACGCGACGAGGTGTACATGCCCTTGAAGTCCCAGATCGACTTCTGCGCTTCCGGGAAGTGATCAGTGAGAAAGCCGCCGCCATTCTGCTTGGAGAAGAAGCCGTTGAAGCCCCAGAGACTATCCTTCATCGGGCCGACATCGAGCAGGTCGACGACGAGGAGATCACCGGGCTCCGCGCCCTTGACACCGATCGGGCCGGACAGGAAGTGCACGATCGACAAATCGATGTCGCGCACGTCATCGGCGCTATCGTTGTTCTTGATGAAGCCACCAGTCCAGTCATAGGTCTCGACGATGAAGTCATCGCCGGGATTGACCCATGCGACCATGGGAATGTCCGAATGCCAGCGGTTGTGAATCATGTCGTTGTCGTAGGCCGATTGCGTAAGGTCGACCTTGATCAGTGTATCTGGCATTCAATGCTCCCCTTCGGTTACTGGTCTTGGTGGTTGGACGCGTGGTGAATTAGACGGACAGGTATTTGGCGATCTGCGCGGCATCGATGCCCTCGCGGGCTTCGTCGCGAACGATCTCACCATTCTCGATCACCAGCACGCGGTCGGCGACATCGAGCGCGAAACTCAGCACCTGTTCGGAGACAATGATCGAAAGACCCTTGGTGTCGCGGATGTGCTTCAGCGTGCGGGCCATGTCCTTGATGATCGACGGCTGGATGCCTTCGGTGGGTTCATCCAGCAGCAGCACCTTCGGCTTGGTGGCGAGCGCGCGGGCGATGGCAAGCTGCTGCTGTTGGCCGCCGGAGAGATTGCCACCGCGGCGGCCCTTCATTTCCAGCAGCACCGGAAAGAGCTCGTAGAGATCGTCGGGCACTTCCTTCTCACCGGAGGCGACAAGGCCGGTCTCGATATTCTCCTTCACCGTCATGTGCGAGAAGATCATGCGGCCCTGCGGGACATAAGCGAGGCCGCGCGCGACGCGCTCATAGCTCTTGAGCGCACCGAGCTCCTTGCCCTCCATGGTCACCGAGCCGGACTTGGTCGGCACGATTCCCATCAGCGATTTCATCAGTGTGGTCTTGCCCATGCCGTTGCGGCCCATGATGGCCACGATTTCGTTGGGCTGCACTGAGACATTCAGGCCATGCAGGACTTCGCTCTGGCCGTAAGCGACGTGGAGATCGTTGATCGCGAGCATGATGATCTCCTCAATGACCCAGATAGACTTCGATGACCTTGGGATCGTTCTGGACCTTCTCCATGGTGCCTTCGGACAGGATCTGTCCCTGATGCAGCACGGTCACCTTGTGGGCGATGTCCTCGACGAATTTCATGTCGTGTTCGATCACCAGCACCGAGCGGTTCTTGATGATCGTATTGAGGAGTTCGGCCGTCTTGACGCGCTCGCTGACGCTCATGCCAGCAACTGGCTCGTCGAGCATCAGCAGGTCCGGATCCTGGATCAGCAGCATGCCGATCTCGAGCCACTGCTTCTGGCCATGCGAGAGCACATCGGCATACATGTTGAGGCGATCCTTCAGGAAGATCATCTCGGCGACTTCCTCGACGCGTTCGCGCACCGCCGCATCACGCTTGAACATCAGCGAACCGAACACCGAGCGCCCACGCGGATAGGAAATCTCCAGATTTTCGAAGACGGTGAGATCGTCATACACCGACGGTGTCTGGAATTTGCGGCCGACGCCGGCCTGCACGATCTGGTTTTCCTTCAGCTTGGTCAGCTCCGTGCCACGGAACTGCACCGAGCCCGACGTGGCTTTGGTCTTGCCGCAGATCAGATCGAGGACGGTGGTCTTGCCCGCGCCATTGGGGCCGATGATGACGCGGATCTCATTCTCCTCCACATAGAAGGAGAGATCGTTGACCGCCTTGAAGCCGTCGAAGGAAACGGTGAGCCCTTCGACCGCGAGCAAAAACTCTTTGGGCTGATGTCCGATGAGCATGATGTCCCCTTACTCGGCCGGCGCGCCGTCGGCGGCGGATTTGATGGCCCAAGCCTTCTTGGATTTAGACGAGCGCATGGCAATCAGGCGATCGATGTGGCGCGCCACGTGATCGCGCCAGATGCCGGACAGGCCATTGGGGAAGAACAGCACCACGGCAATGAACAAGCCGCCGAGGCCGAACAGCCAGAGCTCGGGGAAGGATTCCGACAGCATGGTCTTTGCGTAGTTCACCAGTAGCGTGCCGTAGACCGCACCGAAGATGGACATGCGGCCACCCACGGCCGTGTAGATCACCATCTCGATGGACGGCACGATGCCGACAAAGGACGGCGACATGAAGCCGATCTGCAGCGTGAACATGGCGCCGCCGATTGCCGCGAACATCGCCGCGGCACAGAAGGCGAAGATCTTGAAATTGGCGACGCTGTAGCCGGAGAAGCGGACGCGGTCCTCCTGTTCGCGCATCGCCACCAGGATGCGGCCGAGCTTGGTCAGGCGGATAAACTGCGCGGTGATGATACAGGCGAACAGCACGAAGACTTCGAAGAAGTAGAGAATGACCTTGGCGTGATCGGTGCGGATGTCCCAGCCGTTCAGCGTGCGCAGGTCGGTCATGCCGTTGATGCCGCCGGTGTAACCCTGCTGGCCGATGATCAGGATGGTGGCGATCGCTGCGATGGCTTGGGTGATGATGGCGAAATAGACGCCGCCCACGCGGCGTTTGAACATCGCAGCGCCGATGATGAAGGCCAGTAGCGTTGGCACCACGAGAATGGCGATGATCGTCAGCGTCAGCGAGTGAAACGGCTTCCAGAACATCGGCAGCGACGTGATCTGGTTCCAGTCCATGAAATCCGGAATGCCGGGGGTCGACTGGATCTTAGTGTTGGCGACGCTGGAGGCTTCCAGCTTCAGGAACATCGCCATGCAGTAGCCGCCGAGGCCGAAGAACACGCCCTGCCCGAGGCTTAGGATGCCGCCATAACCCCAGCACATCACAAGGCCCAAGGCGACGAAGGCATAGGTCAGATATTTGGCGACGAGGTTGAGACGAAACACATCGAGAAACAGCGGCAGGATCACCGCGAGCAGCAGCAGCAGCGACAGGAAACCGAGAAGCTCCGAGCGGTTGAAGAAGCGTGAATTGATCATGTGATGATTGCCCTGCTCTGTCTGTACTGCACGCGCTTACTTGCGGACCTTGAGGGCGAACAGGCCCTGCGGCCGGATCATCAGGATCGCGACGATGGTGAGCAGCGTCAGCACTTTGGCCATCGAGCCGGACATGAAGAACTCCATGGTCGACTGCGCCTGGGAGATGGTGAAGGCCGAGGCAATGGTGCCGAACAGGCTGGCCGCGCCGCCGAACACCACGACGAGGAACGTGTCGACGATGTAGAGCTGGCCGGAGGTCGGGCCGGTCGAACCGATCATGGTGAAGGCGGAGCCCGCGATCCCCGCGATGCCGCAGCCGAGGCCGAAGGTGTAGCGGTCGACCTTCTCGGTATTGATGCCGACGGCGCCGGCCATCACGCGGTTCTGCACCACGGCGCGAACCTGACGACCCCAACGCGACTTGTACATGATGTAGGCGACCACCATGGTGATCCCCAGCGTCAGCACCATCACGAAGATACCGTTGATCGGCACCTCGATCGTATCGGTGACCTGCTTGGAGCCCATCATCCATTGCGGCAGCTCGACACCAACTTCGCGCGCACCGAACACCGAGCGATAAGCCTGCTGCAGGATCAGGCTGAGACCCCAGGTCGCCAGCAGCGTGTCGAGCGGACGCTTGTAGAGATGCCGTATCAGCCCCCATTCGACCAACATCCCCAGCGCACCGGAGGCGATGAAGGCGAGGATCATGGCGACGAAGAAGTAGCCGGAGAACAGCGACGGCAGATGCGACTGGAAGAAGCTCGACGTCAGCCAGGTAACGTAGGCGCCGAGGATCATGAATTCGCCATGCGCCATGTTGATGACGCCCATCTGCCCGAAGATGATTGCGAGGCCGAGTGCCATCAGCACATAGACCGAGAACAGGATCAGGCCGGCAAAGCCCTGCATTGCAAAGATGGCGCCAAGGTCGCCAATCGAATAGTCGCCGAACATCGATCCGTCCTCCGTCAGGGAAAGGGTCCCGCGCCGCGCGATGAGACGCGACGCGGGGTTGTCGTGCGCGGATAGGTCGTCCGCGCCAGGGAGAAGCTGCGCGGAGGCACGCTCCGCGCTTGAGGAGGAAGGCTTACTGGTAGCCCTTGGGGAACGGATCCGGCTCGATCAGTTCGGGCGTCTCGTAGACGACCTTGAACTGGCCATCGAGCTGGGCCTGGCCGACGCGGGCCTTGGACCACAGATGGTGGTTCGGATGGACCTTGACGTAGCCTTCCGGCGCCTTGGTGAATTCGATACCGGCAGACGCAGGTGCGATCTTGTCGATATCGAAGGAGCCGGCCTTTTCGACCGTCATTTTCCAGAGCCACGGGCCGAGATAGGCGGCCTGCGTCACGTCGCCGATCACGGTCTTCTCGCCCCACATCTTCTTGAAGGCAGCGACGAATTCCTTGTTGTTCGGATTATCCAGCGACTGGAAGTATTTCATACAGGCATAGGCGCCCGCGATGTTTTCACCACCGATGCCGTCGATCTCGTCCTCGGTTACCGAAATGGTCAGCATGGTCTGCTTCGACAGGTCGATGCCGGCCGCCTTGAGCTGCTTGTAGAAGGCGACGTTGGAGCCGCCGACCACGGCCGCATAGATCACGTCGGGCTTGGTCAGCTTGATCTTGTTGATCACCGAGTTGAACTGGGTGTGGCCGAGCGGGAAGTATTCTTCCCCCGACACTTTGCCGCCGAGCTTGCCCTCGATGTGCTTGCGGGCGATCTTCATCGACGTGCGCGGCCAGATATAGTCCGAGCCGATCAGATAGAAGCTCTTGCCGTTCTTGGTCTTGGAGACCCAGTCGAGGCCGGCGAGGATCTGCTGGGTAGCTTCCTGACCCGTATAGATCACGTTCTTCGACTGCTCGAGACCTTCATAGAAGGTCGGGTAGTAGAGCATGCCGTTATATTGTTCCATGACCGGCAGCACCGCCTTGCGGGAGGCCGAGGTCCAGCAGCCCATGATGGCAGCGACCTTGTCGTTGACCAGCAGCTTCTTGGCCTTTTCAGCGAAGGTCGGCCAGTCCGAGGCACCGTCTTCCTGGATGAACTTGATCTTGCGGCCGAGCACGCCGCCCATGGCGTTGATCTGGTCGATGGCGAGCTTTTCAGCCTGAACCGAGCCGGTTTCCGAGATCGCCATCGTACCGGTGACGGAATGCAGAATGCCGACGGTAACTTCCGTATCGGTAACCGCAAGGCCGGTGGTATTGATGGCCGAGGTGGCCGGCGCCTGCGCAAAAGATGTGCGCGGAAGCAGCGACATTGCCGGCAAAGCCGCCATGCCCATCAGCAGTTTACGCCGCAACGGCGAGTGCAAGCCCGGTTTCTTCTCGTCTGACATTTCAACCCCACTGGTTCGAGTACGCCTATTGGTGAGGCAAGCATTGCTGAACTTGTGCGGTGCACGGATACGCGAGATCGCGTATACTGCACCGCAAAATGCCGACGTAGGTTTTTGCATCACGCAAACATGCGTAGTTTGACAGGGTCAGGAGCGAAGTAGTGGCAGGGCGGCAGCGTATCGACCGCGTGAGACGCCAGTACAATCAATGGGTCGCCAACCAGACCCTGGAGGATTACGCACTCCGCTTTACGGCGAAGAGCGCCAGGCGCTGGTCCGCCGCGCGGGTCGCCAACACGGCATTGGGCGCCATTTCGTTTCTCGCCCTTGAGGCCATCGGCGGCACCATCACCATCAATTACGGCATGACCAACGCCACCGCTGCGATCCTGGTGGTCAGCGTCATCATCTTCTGCTGCGGACTGCCGATCGCGTATTATGCCGCAAAATGCGGCATTGATATCGATCTCCTCACCCGCGGTGCCGGTTTCGGCTATATCGGCTCGACTGTTACCTCGCTGATTTATGCGTCTTTCACCTTCATCTTCTTCGCCATCGAGGCGGTCATTCTCGCCTCGGCGCTGGAGATGTGTTTCGATATTCCACGCCCCATCGGCTACCTGATATCGGCCGTGGTCATCATCCCGCTGGTGACCCATGGCATTACGCTGATCAGCCGTTTTCAGCTCTGGACGCAGCCGATCTGGCTGGTGCTCAACCTGCTGCCTTTCGCGGCCATCGCCTATGCCAGCCGCGACTCCTTCGTGGCCTGGACCAAATTTCCGGGCGACCACGGCAGCGCCGCCGGCCATCTCGATCTCCTGCTGTTTGGCACGGCCGCTTCGGTCGTATTCTCGCTGGTCGCGCAGATCGGCGAACAGGTCGACTTCCTGCGCTTCCTGCCGCGCGACCGCCGCAGCTCGCGTGCGAGCTGGTGGGTGGCGCTACTGTGCGCGGGCCCGGGCTGGATCATTGTCGGCGCAATCAAGCTGCTGGCCGGCTCGTTCCTCGCCTATTTCGCACTGACCCACGGCGTTTCGGCCGAACACGCCGCCGAGCCCGCGCATATGTATCTCGAAGCGTTTCGCTATGTGCTGTCGCAGCCTGATCTGGCGCTCGCTTTGACAGGCACCTTCGTGATCCTGTCGCAGCTCAAGATCAACGTCACCAACGCCTATGCGGGCTCGATCGCCTGGTCGAACTTCTTCTCGCGCCTCACCCACAGCCATCCCGGCCGCGTCGTCTGGCTGGTGTTCAATGTGCTGGTCGCGCTGCTGCTGATGGAAATCGGCGTCTACAAGGCGCTGGAGCAGACGCTGGCGCTGTATTCCAATGTTGCGATTGCCTGGGTCGGCGCGCTGGTCGCCGATCTGGTCATCAACAAGCCGCTCGGACTGCGCCCGCAGCAGATGGAGTTCAAGCGCGCGCATCTCTACGACATCAACCCGGTCGGCGTCGGCGCCATGCTGGCCGCCACCGTGATGTCGGTCAGCGCCTTCTACGGCCTGTTCGGCCCGACGGCCAAGGCACTGTCGCCGTTCGTAGCCTTGCTTACCGCGCTTGTGACCGCGCCGATCATCGCCTTCGCGACAGGCGGGAAATACTACATTGCCCGCAAGCCGAAGCGCGCCTGGCAGAACATGGCAGCGATCCAGTGCTGTATCTGCGAACATTCGTTCGAGCCCGAGGACATGGCGCATTGCCCGGCCTATGCCGGCCCGATCTGCTCACTGTGCTGCTCGCTCGATGCGCGTTGCCACGATCTCTGCAAGCCGCATGCGCGGATCGACGCACAGATGTCGGCGACGTTCGGCAAATTGCTGCCGGAGCCGATCCTGGCCCGGCTCAATTCGCAGCTCGGCCATTATCTTGGCGTGTTCATGATCGCTGCCGGCCTCGTCGGCCTGACGCTGGGGCTCATCTATCTGCAGACCTCCGCCGCATCGCCGGGAGACAGTGCGCAGGTCTCGGAAGTGCTGTGGAAAGTGTTCTTCGCGCTTGCGATCATCATCGGCGTGGTGGCGTGGCTATTCGTGCTGGCCAAGCAAAGCCGTCGCGCCGCCGAAGCTGAGACCAAGCGGCAGACCACCCTGCTGATGCAGGAAATCGACGCGCACAAGCGCACCGACGCCGAACTGCAGCGCGCCAAGGAAGTCGCCGAATCCGCCAATCTCGCCAAGAGCCGCTATGTGGTCGGCCTCAGCCACGAGCTGCGATCGCCGCTCAATGCGATCAGCGGCTATGCGCAGCTATTGGAACAGGACGAGAGCCTGCAGACCCGCCCGCGCGATCAGGTGCGCGTCGTCAAGCGCAGCGCCGATCATCTCTCCGGACTGATCGACGGCATTCTGGACATCTCCAAGATCGAGGCCGGACGTCTGTATCTGTCGCGTGACGAAGTCCGTCTCACCGATTTCCTCGATCAGCTCGTCGGCATGTTCCGCCTGCAGGCCGCCGCCAAGGGCATCGATTTCGTGTTCCGGCGGCCGAACATCCTGCCCACCGTGGTCTATGCCGACGAGAAGCGGTTGCGCCAGATCCTGATCAACCTGCTCTCCAATGCCATCAAGTTCACCCAACACGGCAGCGTGCAGTTCGTGATCCATTACCGCAGCCCGGTCGCCGAATTCGAGATCATCGATACCGGCCCAGGCATCCGCCCCGACGATCTTGAACGCATCTTCGCGCCGTTTGAGCGTGGCGCGCTCGGCGCGGCGCAGCCGCATACGGGCACCGGCCTGGGTCTCACGATCTCGAAACTGCTTGCGGGTGTGATGGGCGGCGATATCCGCGTTAGCAGCGAGGTCGGCACCGGCAGCACGTTCCGCGTCAAGATGCTGTTGTCCGAAGTGACCAACCCGACGCGTATCGCGCCGGTGGACGCGCCGATCTATGGCTATCACGGTATCAGAAAGACCATTCTGGTCACCGACGACGATCCGACGCAGCGCGACCTCTTGCGTCAGGTGCTGACGCCGCTGGGCTTCATTCTTCTGAGCGCGCCCGATGGCCAGGCCTGCCTCAGCCTCGCCCAGCACTGCCGGCCCGATCTGTTCCTGCTGGATATTTCCATGGCCGGCATGGACGGCTGGACCGTCGCCGAAAGGCTACGGTCGTCGGGCCATCATCAGGCGCGTATCCTGATGGTCTCGGCCAGCGCGCTGGAAGCCCATGGCACGCCGCTCGCCCAGCCATTCCATGACGGCTACCTCATGAAGCCGATCGAACTGCCGCGGCTGCTGGAACAGATCGGACAACTCCTGAAGATCGAATGGCAATACGAACGCGACGAAGTGGCACCGCTGCCGCAATGGACGCCCAATAGCGGCACACGGCCGCCCGTGCATCATGTAGAGGAACTCATTAGCCTTGGGCAGATGGGGCACATCCGCGCCATCCAGTTAAAGCTCGACGAAATCGGCAATGAACATCCCGAACATACCGACTTCGTCACGCAGATGCGCTCGCTGATCGATCGCTTCGACCTCGATCAATACATGGCCACCTTGAAGACGCTGTACACCTATGACCACTGAATCGAAAAAACGCGACGTCGCACTGGTGGTCGATGACTCGCCGGAAACATTGCGGCTACTGACCGACGCGCTCGATGGCGCCGGCATGACCGTGATGGTGGCCATGGACGGCGCTGCGGCCATGCGGATCGTCGAACAGATCACGCCGGACATCATCCTGCTGGATGCCGTCATGCCGGGAATCGACGGCTTCGAAACCTGTCGCCGGCTGAAGCGCGACGCGGGCCTCGGCGACGTGCCCGTGATTTTCATGACCGGGCTGTCCGAGACCGAACACATCGTGCGCGGCCTCGAGGCCGGCGGCGTCGATTACGTCACCAAGCCGATCATCATCGAGGAAATGCTGGCGCGGATCCGCGTGCATCTCGCCAATGCGCGGCTGACGCAGAGTGCGCGCACCGCGCTCGATGTCTCCGGACGCTTCCTCCTTGCCGTGAGCAACAAGGGCAATATCCTCTGGGCCACGCCGCAGGCGCAGAAATTGCTCAGCGATCACCTGATCGCCGCCCCCAATGATGAATTGCTGCTGCCACCAGTCATGATGCAGTGGCTCGAGCAGATGCAGCGACCGGGCGCCAAGCCGGCACCGTCATCGGGCTTTCCGAGCAACGAGCTGCTGCGTCTGCAATATATGGGGAAAGTCGGCTCCGACGAATTCTTGCTGCGTCTCGCCAAGGAGAATGCGCCAACCGCTCCCGCCGAATTCAGCAAGGAGCTTGGCCTCACGGGCCGCGAGGGCGAAGTGCTATCCTGGCTCAGCAAGGGCAAGAGCAACCGCGATATCGCGCAGATACTCGGCCTCTCACCGCGCACCGTCGACAAGCATCTTGAGCAGATCTACGCCAAACTTGGCGTCGAGAACCGTACTGCGGCTGCGGCAATTGCGGTGAATGCGAGCCACAGGCGGCAATAGCCACGACGTGACCGTCGCGTAGTTCGACCGCTGCTCCAATCAGTCTGATACCGCACCGCACGCACGGCATCGCGGCGCGTGCTCACACCTTTCCACGCGCGAATTCGCTATTGACAAACCTTTTCGCCAATATCTAATTTGTCGAAAAACAGAGAATGACTGGCCCGACACGAGGCCGCATTGGGGAGAGAAACAGATGACACGCCAGTTCCTGGTGTGCGCAGCCGCGCTCACGCTTTGGACGTCCACCACCTCCGCTCAGGTCTCCGACGACGTCGTTCGCATCGGCGTTCTCACCGATCTCTCAAGCTGGGGGCGCGACAACAGCGGCCCCGGATCGGTTGAAGCCGCGAAGATGGCGCTCGAGGAATTCGGCCCGACCGTTCTAGGGAAACCGATCGAGATCATCAGCGCCGATCATCAGATGAAGTCTGACGTCGGCATCCAGATTGCTCGCAACTGGTTTGATGCCGGCAAGGTCGATGCCGTGGTCGATATCCCGAACTCCGCCATCGCCATCGCGGTTCATAATCTGGCGAAGGACCGCAACAAGATCGCGCTGCTGTCTGGCCCCGGCGCAAGCACGCTCACGGATGAGCTGTGCAGCCCCAACACGGTCCACTTCACCTACGACACCTATGCGCTTGCGAAGGTGACGGCCTCTGCTGTGGTCGCCGGCGGTGGAAAGTCATGGTTCTTCATCACGGCCGACTACGCCTTCGGCAATCAGCTTGAACAGGACGCGACGCGCTTCATCAAGGCGAGTGGCGGCACCGTGCTGGGCGGCGTTCGCCATCCGACCAATACCGCCGACTTCTCGTCCTTCGCGCTGCAGGCGCAGAACTCGAAGGCTGAAGTCGTCGCCTTCGCCAATGCCGGCCAGGACACTGACAATTCGATCAAGCAATCCGGTGAATTCGGCCTCGTCAAGGGTGGCCAGAAACTGGTCGGCCTGTTGATGTTCGACACCGACGTTCACGCAATCGGACTGGAGGCGGCCCAAGGCACCTACCTCACCACCGCGTCCTACTGGAACATGGATGACAAGACGCGCGCATGGTCGAAGAAATTCTTCGAACGCACCAAGGTGATGCCGACCATGATCCAGACCGGCGTCTATGGCTCGGTGCTGCACTATCTCCAGGCCATCAAGGCTGCCGGCACCGACGATCCGGCCAAGGTAATGACCAAGATGCGCGAGCTGCCGATCGAGGACACCTTCGTGCATGGCGGCAAGCTGCGCGAAGACGGCCGCGTCATTCGCGACATGTATCTGGCCCGCGTGAAGAAGCCGTCGGAATCCAAAGAGCCTTGGGACTATCTCGACATCATCAAGACCGTGAAGGGCGATGACGCCTTCCGGCCCATCTCTGAATCGAAATGCCCATTGCTGAAGAAGTAAGGTCTCATGGCTATTGATCCCAAAGCGAATATCGAGCTCTACGAATGCGACGTGCTGGTCGCCGGCTCCGGCTGCTCCGGCATGTCGGCGGCGATCACCGCCAAGCATAGCGGGCTCGATGTTCTGATCGTCGAAAAGGAGCCGCGGTTTGGTGGCACGACCGCGCGTTCCGGCGGCTGGCTGTGGATTCCCGGCACGTCACTGGCGCGCGCCTGGGGCATCAATGAAGGTCCTGATGAGGCGCGCACCTATCTGCGTCATGAGGCTGGCAACAGCTATGACGCCGCGCGTGTCGATGCGTTTCTCGCCGCAGGGCCCGAAGCCATCGACTTCTTCACCAGCAAGACGGCGGTGCGCTTCGACATGCCGCTGACCTTTCCCGATTACGATGCGGAGGCGCCCGGCGGCAAGCAGGGTGGCCGCTCCATGGTGGCCCGGCCGTTCGACGGACGCGAACTCGGCGACCACATCAAGGATATCGGTGCGCCGCTGCCCGAACTGACGGTGTTCGGCATCATGCTTGGCTCCGGCAAGGACATCATCCACTTCATGCGCGCGACAAAGTCACTGACCTCGGCGGTCTATGTGGCCAAGCGGCTGTCGAAGCATTTCCTGAACGTGCTGCGCTATGGCCGCGGCATGACATTGACCAACGGCAACGCCCTCGCCGGCCGGCTCGCCAAATCGGCCTTCGACCTCAAGATTCCGCTGTGGCTGTCGTCCCCGGTGCGTGAACTGATCATCGAGAACGGCGCGGTCCGCGGCGCGATCATCGAACGCAACGGCAAGCGCATCCGCATCTTCGCACGCCGCGGCGTAGTGCTCGCATGCGGCGGCTTCCCGCACGACATCGAAAGGCGCAAGGCGATGTTTCCGCATGCGCCGACCGGCCGAGAGCACTATTCGCCCGGCCCGACCGGCAATACCGGCGACGGTCTTCGTCTTGCCGAGTCCGTGGGCGCCCATGTCGAGGATTCATTACCGAATGCCGCTGCCTGGGTGCCGGTCTCGGTCACCCACCGCAAGAACGGCAGCAAAGGCGTGATGCCGCACTTCATCGATCGCGCCAAACCCGGCGTAATCGCCGTGATGCGCGACGGTGCCCGTTTCGCCAATGAGGGCAATTCCTACCACGCCTTCGTTCAGCAGATGATGAAGGCAGCGAAGCCCGGCGATGAGATCGCGGCCTGGCTCGTTTGCGACCACCGCGCCTTGCGCCAATACGGGCTCGGCGCCGTGCCGCCATTCCCGATGCCGATCGGCCAATATCTGAATTCCGGCTATCTCATCAAAGGAGATACACTCGAAGAGCTCGCGGCCAGGGCCGGCATCGACGCTGGCGGCTTCGTTACGACCATCGCGCAATTCAACAACACCGCCGCCGAAGGCCGCGATCCCGCCTATGGCAAGGGCTCCCGCGCCTATAACCGCTATCAGGGCGACGCCAACCACGGGCCCAACCCCTGCGTCGCGCCGATCGAACAGGGGCCGTTCTATGCCATCAAGATGGTGATCGGCGATCTCGGCACTTATGCCGGCATCAGGACCGATGCGCAGGCACGCGCGCTCGATGCCGGCGGTCAGGTCATCAATGGCCTCTATGCGGCCGGCAATGACATGGCGAGCATCATGGGCGGCAACTACCCCGGCGCGGGTATCACGCTCGGCCCCGCGCTCACCTTCGGCTATATCGCCGGCCGCCACCTCGCCGGCACACCGGTAAAGGCGGCATGATGGCCAGCTTCGCACCCGATCTGCTCAAGGGTCAATTGGCGCTTGTAACGGGTGCCGGCGCCGGCAACGGTCGTGCGATTGCGCTGGGGCTGGCTGCACATGGCGCCAATGTTATCGTGACCGACATCGACCGCGATGGCGCCGCACGCACGGCCGGCGATATTGCAGCCACCGGGCAGCGGTCATGGCATCATCATCTCGACGTCACGGATGTCGATGCCTGCCAAGAGCTCGCGCAGACCGTCAAAGCGAGCGCCGGCGACATTTCGATCCTGATCAATAATGCCGGCATCATCATTCGCGAGGGCATCGACTCCGAGCGCGCGGTGGAGAACTGGCGGCGCGTACTCGACGTCAACCTCAACGGCGTGTTTAATGTCACCCATGCCTTCCTGCCGGCCTTGCGCGCCCGGCGTGGCAGCGTGATCAATCTTGGCTCCATCGCCTCTTTCGTCGGGGTCGCCGATACGCTCGGCTATTCGCCCTCCAAAGGCGGCGTGAAGCTTCTGACGCAAGCGCTGGCGCGCGAAGTCGCCAAGGACGGCGTGCGCGTCAACGCCATTGCGCCGGGCGTGATCGAGACGGCCATGACCGAAGCGACACGCAACGATCCGGCACGGCTGGCGGGCTTCCTCGGCCGCACGCCACTGGGGCGCGTTGGCCAACCCGATGAGCTGATTGGCCCCGTGGTCTTCCTCGCTTCTCCCATGGCGTCCTATGTCACCGGCGTGACCTTGCCAGTGGATGGAGGCTTTCTGGCCGTGTAGTGTCGCGGCACTGGTTTGGGGCAAGCATGGCTAAAGAGAGTCGCGGCATTCAATCGATCGAGGTCGGGGGTGAATTGCTGCAAGCGCTGGTGCGCAATGGTGAACCGATGATGCTGCGCGATCTGGCACGCGAGGCCGGAATGTCACCGGCCAAAGCGCATCCCTATCTCGCCAGCTTTTCGCGCATCGGCCTGATCGAGCAGGACCCGTCCACCGGCCGTTATGAATTCGGTGCGCTCGCCCTCGAACTCGGCATCGTCACGCTGCGACGGCTGTCGGCGGTTCGCGTCGCAACGCCGGCCATCACGTCATTAGCCGGTACCATCGACCACGCCGTCTCGCTGGCGATCTGGGGTACCCATGGACCGACCGTGGTGCGCATGGAGGAGCCCAGCCACCCTGTGCACATCGCCATGCGTGTGGGCTCCACGGTGTCGCTGCTCGAGACTGCGACAGGGCGGATATTCGCGGCATTCATGCCACCCGCAACCATTAATGCCGCGCTCACCGAGGATCTCGATCGGCTCTCGATCGGCTACGATCCGAACCGCAAGATAAAAGGCCCGGCCGTCGACAAGATCCTCGCTGACATTCGCACACGCGGGCTGGCCCGCGCCGTTGGCGAGCCCTTGCGCGGCGTCAATGCCTTCTCCGCACCGGTGTTCGATCATAGCGGCGCGGTGGTCCTGGCCGTGACCGCCATGGGCGCGGTCGGGACGTTCGACGTCAACTGGAACAGCCCAATCGCCAGCGCCCTGCTCGATTGCACCAATGCGATCTCGCGTCGGCTCGGCCGCGACGTCAAGGACTGAGCAGCGCAGCAATCTGCGTAAGATGCGTGCAGGGTGCAAAGTTGTCTGACAACCCGACGCGTGGCCTTGTCGCCCCAGTCCATCGTGTTACGATCCCTTAGGCGCATCTCCGGTCCACGGGGAGCGACCATAAAATCACCGCCGGTCAAGGCGGCTCGAGGGAGGATGACACATGGCTCTTTACGGCCCGACACGTCGTGCCTTTGTGCAGGGGGCGCTCGCCACCAGCGCGCTTGGCCTCACCGGCATTCCAGCTTTCGCCGATCCCGCCTGGAAGAAGTATGCAGGCACCACGATTGAAGCCAACCTGATCAAGGGTCCGCGCGGCGAACTGCTGCAGAAATACGCCTCCGAATTCACGGAACTGACCGGCATCAAGGTCGAGTCCGAAGTGATCCCGGAGCAGCAGCAGCGCCAGAAGGCCGTGATCGAGCTCACCTCCGGCAAGCCCAGCTTCGACGTCGTGCATGTCAGCTACCACGTCCAGAAGCGCCAGTTCGAAAAGGCCGGCTGGCTCGCCGATCTCACCGGCTTCATGAAGGATCCGAACCTGACCGCGCCGGATTTGCGCGTCGATGACTTCTCCGCCGGCGGCCTGCAATTCGCCCAGAACGACAAGGGCGAGATGCACTCGCTGCCGTGGTCGGTCGACTATTTCATCCTGTACTACAACAAGGAGATGTTCGCGAAGAAGGGCGTCGCAGTTCCAAAGACCATGGATGAGATGGCGGTAGCTGCAGAAAAACTCAACGATCCCGCCAACGGCATCTACGGCTTCACCGGCCGGGGCTTACGCAATGCCAACATGACGCTGTGGACCAACTTCTTCCTGAACTATGGCGGCGAATTCCTCGACGCCAAGGGCAACATCCTGACCGATGGGCCCGAGGCGATCGAAGCGACCAAGATGTATCAGCGCCTCCTCACCAAGACGGCACCTCCCGGCGTCGCCGGTTTCAACTGGATGGAGTCGATGGCATCGCTGACGCAGGGCCGCGCGGCCATGTGGATCGACGGTGTCGGCTGGGCGCCGCCCATCGAGGATCCCAATGGGTCGCGCGTGGTCGGCAAGATTGGCTACACCGTCGTGCCCGCCGGACCGAAGGGGCAATTCTCCGCCGCCTATGGCGACGGCATCGGCATCGCCAAGACCAGCACCAAGAAGGAAGCCGCCTATCTCTATTGCCAATGGGCGGTGTCGAAGACCATGGGCGCCCGGCTGTTGCAGAGCGGCGGCGGCGTGCCGTTCCGCAATTCGATCCTCAATGACGAGACGGTGCGCAAGGGCGTGAAGAACCAGGAGTGGCTGGATTCGGTGATCGCCTCGGCCAAGATCAGCAAGCTCGGCCTGCCGGTCATCGTGCCTGTCGCCGAATTCCGCGACCTTGTCGGCGCCGCTGTGACTGCGACTTTGGCAGGCGCGGATCCGGCTACCGAGCTGAAGAAGGCCCACGAACAGTTCCGGCCGATTCTGGAGCGCAGCGAAAAATCGTGAGTGAACTGACAGCGGGAAAGGCAGTCGCCAAAACGACCGCAACGGTCGCGGCCGAAACGGCGACTGCGAAGAAGAACGAGTGGCGGCCAATTTCCTATTGGCCGTTCGTGATCCCAGCGATGATCGTCGTCATGGCGGTCATCATCTTCCCGTGGGTCTATACGATCTGGATGAGCCTGCACGAATGGAAGGTCGGCCAAGCGCCGACCTTCGTCGGCTTCGCCAATTATCTCAGGCTGCCAAGCGATGCGCGTTTCGTGGAATCCGTGGGGCACACCCTGGTCTACACGGCGCTGTCAGTCGCGCTGCCGCTGATCCTCGGCACATTGGCGGCAGTGATCTTCAACAACAAGTTTCCGCTGCGCGGCTTCTTCCGCGGGCTCTTCATCCTGCCGATGATGGCGACACCGGTCGCCATCGCCCTGGTGTGGACGATGATGTTCCACCCGCAGCTCGGCGTGCTGAACTATCTGCTGTCGCTGTTCGGCCTGCCGCCATCGCTCTGGGTGTTCCATCCCGCCACCGCGATCCCGTCGCTGGTGCTGGTGGAGACGTGGCAATGGACGCCGCTGGTCATGCTGATCGTGCTCGGCGGCCTCAGCGCTATTCCGACCGAGCCCTATGAAAGCGCGCAGATCGACGGCGCGACCCCGTGGCAGACCTTCCGCTACATCTCGCTGCCGATGATCATGCCGTTCCTGTTCATTGCGGCGATGATCCGCATGATCGACGCCGTGAAGAGCTTCGACATCATCTTCGCCATTACGCAAGGCGGCCCCGGCAGCGCCTCGGAAACCATCAACCTGTATCTCTACAGCGTCGCCTTCGTCTATTACGACGTCGGCTACGCCTCCGCGATCGTGGTGGTGTTCTTCGCGCTCATCGTCGCGCTCGCCGGCGCGCTCTTGCATCTGCGTCAGCGCACCCACTGGAACGAAGCCGGAGGCAGCGCCTGATCATGCGGGACTTTCTCAACAAACTCGGCCTGACCTTCGCCTTCATCGTCATCGTCTCGCCGGCGGTGCTGTTCTTCCTCTGGATGCTGTCGCTGTCGCTGAAATTCGAGATCGACAACGCCTCCTATCCGCCGGTCTTCATCCCCGAGCGCATCAATTGGGGCAACTACGCCGCGGTCATCGAATCCAAGCGGTTCATGACCTATTTCTTCAACACACTGATCGTCACCGGCTCGGCGACCTTGTTCGCTCTCGTCATCGGCGTTCCTGCCGGTTACGGCATCGCGCGCATGCGCGCGCGCAAATCCGCCATCGTGATCCTGATCGCGCGCATCACGCCCGGCCTGTCATATCTGATCCCGCTATTCCTGCTGTTCCAATGGCTCGGCCTCCTGGGTACGCTGTGGCCACAGATCATCATCCATCTCGTGGTCACCGTGCCGATCGTGATCTGGATCATGATCGGCTATTTCGAGACGACACCGATGGAGCTCGAAGAATCCGCCATCATCGACGGCGCCACCCGCTGGCAGGTGTTCCGCCACGTCGCGCTGCCGATTGCGCGCTCCGGCATCGCCGTTGCCTTCATCCTCTCGGTGATCTTCTCCTGGAACAATTTCGTGTTTGGCATCGTACTGGCGGGACGGGAAACGCGGACACTGCCGGTCGCGGTCTACAACATGATCTCGTTCGATCAGTTGAGTTGGGGGCCGCTGGCGGCGGCCGCCCTGATCGTGACGCTGCCGGTGCTGCTGCTGACGATGTTTGCGCAAAGGCAGATTGTGGCGGGACTGACCGCGGGCGCGGTGAAGTGACGCAAGGGCCCCTCCGCATCATTGCGAGGAGCCCTTGCGACGAAGCAATCCAGTCTTCGCTTGCGGCCCTCTGGATTGCCGCGTCGCTTCGCTCCTCGCAATGACGGCTGAAAGGCCCACGCTCAATTCGCAGCCGCCACCTTGCGCTGCTCATCCGGCGCCGTTTCGCTCGCGGCAATCAGGCGCTTGAGCTCCGGAATGCACGAGCCGCAATTGGTGCCGGCCTTGAGCCTGGTGCCGATTTCCGCCGCGGTTCCAGCCCCTGCTACAATTGCGTCGCAGATGGTGTTGCGGCCGACGCCGAAACAGGCGCAGACGATCGGACCGGCACTCGCAGCACCATCTGCGGACTTTCCAGAGAGCAGCGTACGGCGCTGGTCGTCGCTGACGGTCTCGGCGGCGAACAATTCCTTCACGGCGTCCCAGGAGAGCGCCCCCTGCGTCGGGCCGATGAACAGACAGGTCTCGATACGGTCATCCTTGAACGACACCGCGCGATACACACCTTGGCCCGCGTCTTCGTATTCAGCGGCATCATCGCCCAGCAACGGCTTCAGCCAGTTCTGCCAGGTCTCGACATCGGTATTGTCCGAGAGCAGATAGCCGACGCCGCCCGTGACTGCGACGCGCGCCCATTGCACGCCGAATGGCATCTCCAGCGGACTACGCGACAGCACGAAGCCACGCTGTGCAAACACCGCAGGTGCGATCGCCACCGGCGTGGCCTTGTTCTCGGGCTGACCGGAGAACGGGTCGGTGATCGGCGCGACAAGTCCACCGACACGCGCGAAACCCGCGGTCTCGTCGTTCCAGTGGATCGGCGCGAACAGCATGCCGCGCTGCTGGCGTTCGCTGACAATGACTTTCAGCACGCATTCGCCATGGTCGGTCGTCAGCCGCGCATGGCCACCATCGACGATCCCGAACTGCGCGGCATCGTCCGGATGGATCTCGACGAAGGGCTCCGGAATATGCTGGCCGAGCCGCGGGCTGAGACCCGTGCGCGTCATCGTGTGCCACTGATCGCGAACGCGGCCAGTGTTCAAACGCAGCGGCCGCTCGATCGACACCTGCGTGCGCAGCTCCGGCGCCTCCGGCGCGATGAAACGCGCGCGCCGGTCATTGGCGTAGAATTGGCCGTCGGCGAAGAAGCGCGCCTGCGGCTTCGTCGTGCCCTGACGCACCGGCCATTGCACCGGGGCCATGGTGTCGAAGGCCTCATCCGAGACTTTCATCAACCCGCCGATATCGAAATCGCGATTGCCGTTGTTCTCGAAGGCCGAAAGGGCGGCGTGCTCGCGAAAAATCTCGGCAGCCGATGTGTAGGCAAATGACGCACCATAACCCAGGCGCTTGGCGACTTCGCTCAGCGCCCACCAGTCCGGCCGTGCCTCGCCAGGCGCGCGCAGAAACGAGCGCTGCCGCGACACGCGGCGTTCGGAATTCGTCACCGTGCCGGACTTTTCGCCCCAAGCCAGCGCGGGCAGCAGCACATGCGCACCGGCATTCACGGTATCATTGGAGCGCACATTCTCCGACACCACGAATAGACCGAGCTTGCTCAGCGCCGCCCGCACGGCATCGGCATCCGGGAGCGACACCGCGGGATTGGTACCCATCACCCACAACGCCTTGATCTCGCCACGGCCGATGGCTTCGAACATCTGCACGGCCTTGAGGCCTTCATGGGTGGCGATATGCGGTGCCTTCCAGAACCGGCGCACACGGTCGATATCGACAGGCGTGAAGCCCATATGGGCTGCGAGCTGGTTGGCGAGGCCGCCGACCTCGCGGCCGCCCATGGCATTCGGCTGGCCGGTCAGCGAGAACGGCGACGCGCCGGTCTTACCGATGCGGCCGGTGGCCAGATGGCAGTTGAGGATCGCATTGACCTTGTCGGTGCCCTGCGCCGACTGGTTGACGCCCTGCGAATACAGCGTGACCACGCGCGGCGTCGCCTTGAACATCTGGAAGAAGGTCGCGACATCGATCTCGTCGAGTCCGGTCGCCTTTGCTGTCGCCGCCACACTGCCAGCGATGGTTCTGGCCCGCGCCAGCGCGTCGTCAAAGCCTGACGTATGCTCATCAATATAGCTGCGATCGAGCGCCCCGTTATCGGCAAGATAGGCGAACAGCCCGCTGAACAACGCGGTATCAGTGCCGGGCTTCAGGCCGAGAAACAGATCGTCATCGCCAACCGTGTCGGTGCGGCGCGGGTCGATCACGACGATCCGCGCGCCCCGCGTCTGCTTGTTGGCCAGCATGCGCTGATACAGCACCGGATGGCACCAGGCGGCATTGGAGCCGACCAGCACCAGCAGATCTGCCTGGTCGAGATCCTCGTAGCACCCCGGCACCGTATCGGCGCCAAACGCACGCTTGTGGCCAGCCACGGATGAGGCCATGCAGAGCCGCGAATTGGTATCGACATTGGCGCTGCCGAGAAAGCCCTTCATCAGCTTGTTGGCGACGTAGTAATCCTCGGTCAGCAATTGGCCGGAAAGATAAAACGCTACGGCACCGGGCCCATGTTCGGCGACGACCTTCCGAAATCCCTCGGCGACATGATCCAGCGCATCGCCCCAGGCGACCTGCACCATCTCGCCATCGTCGCCCCGCATCATCGGATGCAGCAGGCGCTCGTCGAGGCTCAGCGTTTCGCCGAGCGCCGATCCCTTCGAGCAGAGCCGCCCGAGATTGGCGGGATGCGCAGGATCACCCGCAATCGCTGCGCCACCGTTGCCGTCCGGCGTCGCCAGCACGCCGCAACCGACACCGCAGTAAGGGCATGTCGTGCGCGTGGCGTGCAAATGCGGATCGACCGCGTTCATTACGCTGCCTCCGCGCGGACGGCGAGTGCGCGGCCGAACATCATCTCGGCGCGGATATCGGAAATATCAGCGCCGCTGCGGATCAGTTCGAGATACCACAGCGCATCCTGCGTATCGCCGACCAGCACGGCACCAGTGAGCGCGCCGTCTGCGATCACCAGCTTCTTATAGGTGCCGCGGCGGACATCATTGAGCAGCAGCGTCTCGCTGCCTTCGCCCGCCATAAAATCTCCCGCGGAGAAAACGCTGACGCCGGAGACCTTGAGATTGGTAGAGAGCACGCTGCCGGTATAGGCAGCGGACTTGCCCGCGAGATGGCGCGCCAACACCCTGGCCTGTTCGTAGGCGGGCTCGACGAGGCCATAGCAGGTGCCGCGATGCTCGGCGCATTCACCGAGCGCGAAGACGTTGTCGGTGCCGGTTGCCATCTGGTCGTTGACGACAATGCCGCGATTGACCAGGATGTCCGCTTCCTTGGCGAGCGATGTATTGGGCCGAATGCCGGCCGCAAAGATCACCGCATCGGCGTCAAGCGTGCGGCCATCGGCGAGCTCGACGCTCTCGACACAATCGCTGCCGTGAATACGCGCCGTATTGGCATTGAGCAAAATCCTGACGCCCTTGCGCTCGACCAGCGTTTTCAGGAGGTTCGCTGCAGGTGCATCGAGCTGGCGTTCCATCAGCCGGTCCATCAGATGGATCAGTGTGACGTCAGCGCCCGCCTTGGCGAGACCATAGGCAGCTTCGAGACCCAGCAGGCCGCCACCGACCACGACGACACGCTTCTTCTGCGCAGCGAGTTCGAGCAGCAGGTCCACGTCGCGGCTGTCGCGGAACACATGCACGCCCTTGAGATCACCACCGGGCACCGGCAGACGCAGTGCAGATGAACCGGTGGCGATGACGAGTTTTGAGAACGGCACATGTTTGCCGGTGGATGTCGTGACCTCGCGCGCGGCCATATCGATGGCGGTCGCCGTTGCGCCGTATTTCAGCGTGACGCCGCGGTCGCGCCACCAGGCAGCGGGCTTCAGCTCGATCTCCTGGGATGTTGCCTCACCAGCCAGCACCGACGACAGCAACACGCGATTGTAGGCGAGCCGCGGTTCGTCTCCGATCACGGCGATGGCGTATCGACCGAGCGCGCATTTCGCCAGCTCGTCGACAAGCCGAGCCGCTGCCATTCCGTTACCAATGATGACCAGCGGCTCGCTCACGTCATATCCTTACTCGGCCGCCTGCGCTGTGCCGTAGGCTTCAGAAATCATGTAGCCGGACAGCGTGCCATAGGCCGCGGTCCAGGCTGCTGCGAGTTCGGGCGTCCAGGCGTCGCCGAGGCCCTTCTCCAGGGTCCACAGCAGCGCACCGCCAACGATCGGATAGTGTTCGGCCTTCACGCCATAAGCCACGTGCTGCTTCGCGAGCGCGCTCGCTGCAGGCAATACGGTTTCGAGTCGCGTCAGGCCGGTGACGACGACGCCAAGCGTCGCCATCAATTTGCGACCTTGTTCCTTCAGGTCGCCGCGAAACATCGGCTTCACTTGCGGGGCAACCTCGAAGAGGCGGCCGTAGAACAATTCCGCAGCCACATCGGAAATCGGTGCGACTTTCTTGAAACTCTCCTGAACCAGAGCGACGTCGGACGCATTCATGCTAACTCTCCTTGCAGTGAAAGGTGAGCTTGTGTGTCGCGCCGCGTGAGCAAATGTTCAGCGCGCGATAAAATGCGATGTGGTTCTAGTGATAGGCCGCAGAAATCATGCGCGCCGCCAGGAAATTGTAGACCTTGTGCCACGAGGCTTCGACCTCGGGCGTCCAGCGCTCGCCAAGCCCCTGCCCCAGACTCCAGAACAGTGCCTCGCCGACAGACTCGTAGTGCGCGGCTTCCACGCCATAATGCACATGGTCTTTCGCGAGCTTGCCGATCACCGACAACAGACCTGTGATATTGTCGAGACTGCCGACGATCACTGCAAGCGTTGCGATGAACTTGTGCTTGAGCTGCGCCATGTCGCCGCGAAACAGCGGGCGCGTTTCCGGCAATGTCTCGAACAGCCGGGCATAAAACAGATCCACCATGACCGAGGAGTTCGGCCACATCTGATCGAATGACGATTGCACGCGCATGATTTCTTCGCGCGTCAGGCCTATCGAACGACTCATGATTTGCAGCTATCCGGAAAGTCTGAGCCGCATTCATTCGGTTTATCCTCGGAAGTCAAGAGGTAACAAGATGCTTACGCGGCTTCGACGAACTTGTGGCGCTCATACAGGAATTCGAGCACGCGCTTGCGGCAGTCGAGATAAACCGGGTTACTCGCCAGTTCGAGACGCTGACGCGGTCGTGCGAGCGGCACATCGAGCACTTCGCCGATGGTCGCTGATGGGCCGTTGGTCATCATGACGATGCGGTCTGACAGCAGCACGGCTTCGTCCACGTCATGGGTGATCATGACGATGGTGTTGCCGAGCTTCTGATGCAGCGCCATTACCGAGTCCTGCAAATGCGCGCGGGTCAGTGCGTCGAGCGCACCGAACGGTTCGTCCAGCAACAGCACCTTGGGCTCCATCGCGAGCGCACGGGCAATGCCGACGCGCTGCTTCATGCCGCCGGAGATTTCCGAAGGGCGCTTGTCCTTGGCATGCGTCATCTGCACGAGATTGAGATTGTGCATTGTCCATTCGTCGCGCTCAGCGCGGGACTTGGTCTTGGCAAACACCTTGTCCACGCCAAGACGAACGTTCTGATAAACCGTCAGCCACGGCAGCAGACTGTGGTTCTGGAACACGACGGCGCGATCGGGGCCGGGCGAATTGACTTCGCGATCCTCAAGGATCACGCCGCCCATCGTTGCACGTGTCAGGCCGGCGATGATGTTGAGCATCGTCGACTTGCCGCAACCGGAATGGCCGATGATCGAGATATACTCACCCTTGCCGAGGCTGAGGTTGATGTCCTTCAATACTTCGGACGAGACCTTGCCGCGGGTGAACACCTTGTCGACGTGGTCGAGCTTCAGATATGCCTTCATGATATCTCTCCTTAGCTGACCAAAATGTTAGCTGACTGAAGTGCCGTGGGTGACGAGCTTGCCGAGGGCGGCGATCAGGCGGTCGAGCACGAAGCCGACGATGCCGACATAGAACAGCGCCAGGATGATCTCGCTCATATGCGAGGAATTCCAGGCGTCCCAGATGAAGAACCCGATGCCGACGCCACCGATCAGCATTTCAGCCGCGATGATGGCGAGCCATGACAGGCCGATACCAATGCGCAGACCGGTGAAAATATATGGCGCAGCCGCCGGCAGCATGACCTTCCAGAAAAATTCCACCGGATTGAGCTGCACCACGGCGGCGACGTTGCGATAGTCCTGCGGGATGTTGCGAATGCCGACCGCGGTATTGATGATGATCGGCCAGATCGAGGTGATGAAGATCACGAAGATTGCCGACGGCTGACCGTCACGGAAAGCCGCGAGTGCCAGCGGCAGCCAGGCCAGCGGCGGAATGGTGCGCAACACCTGGAAAATCGGATCGAGGCCACGCATCGCCCAGACCGACTGGCCAACCAGTGTGCCGAGGCCGATGCCGACCACGGCAGCGAGCGAGTAGCCGTAAGCCACACGCAGGAGACTCGCCGAAATATGCCAGAACAGCCCCTTGTCCAGACCGCCATTGTCGAAGAACGGATCGAAGATCAGTTCCTTGGTGTCCTTGTAGACCTTGGAGGGCGGCGGGAGCGTTGAGCCGGTGCGCCGGCACAAGAGCTCCCACATCACACCGAGCAGGAGGACGACGATCAGCGGCGGGATCACCCGCGCCGCTGTTTCCTTCGCCATCTTGGCGTATCTGTCGAAACTTACGGGCTGCTTGGGAGACAGTGCGACGCTCGCCACCGGCGGCTTCGCCAGTGCCGTTGCCGGCTCCGTCTTGATAGCTTGCATGTTCATCGCACTGTCTCCGTCATTTCAGCTAGTCCGCATCGGTCCCAAACGTGTGCCTCAGGCTTCGACGCGCTTGATGGCGAGCGACTTGAGGTAGGCTGCCGGATTTTCGGGATCGAAGACCTTGCCGTCGAAGAAGGTCTCCTTGCCGCGCGAGGTCGAAGTCGGGATTTCGGCGGCAGCGACGCCCATGGTCTTCGCCGCGTCACGCCAGATATCCTCGCGGTTGACCTTGGCGATCAGCGCCTTCGAGTCAAAGCCGGGCTCGTATTTGCCCCAGCGGATGTCCTCGGTCATGAACCAGAGGTCGTGGCTCTGGAACGGATAGGACGCGAAGTCCTTCCAGTACTTCATGATGTGCGGCGAGTTCTCGACCACCTTGCCGGTGCCGTAGTCGAACTTGCCGCGGGCGCGATCGAGGATGTCCTCGACCGGGCAGTTGATCCACTGCCGCTTGCCCATGATGGTGGCGAGCTCTTCCTTGTTCTCCATCTTGTCGGCCCACTGCTGGGCTTCCATGATGGCCATGGTGATGGCCTTCGCCGCCTTCGGGTTCTTGTCGACCCAGGCCGCGCGCATGCCGAGCGACTTCTCCGGATGCTTGTTCCAGATCTCGCCGGTGTTCACCGCGGTGTAGCCGATCTTCTGGTGCACGAGCTGGCCGGGCCACGGCTCACCGACGCAGAACGCGTCCATGGTACCGACCTTCATATTCGCCACCATCTGCGGCGGCGGCACGGTAATGGTCTCGACATCCTTGTCGGGATCGATGCCGCCGGCGGCGAGCCAGTAGCGGATCCACAGGTCATGGGTACCGCCCGGGAAGGTCATCGCCACCTTCACCGACTTGCCCGCAGCCTTCTTTTTCTCGAACGCTGCTTTCAGCGGCGCGACGTCGAGGCCAACCTTCAGATCGGCATATTCATTGCCGACCGAGATGCACTGCGCATCGAGATTGAGACGCGCGAGGATGTACATCGGCGTCGGCTGATTGTTCTGGGTGACCTTGCCGGACGAGATCAGATACGGCATCGGCGTCAGGATATGCGCGCCATCGATGCCGTTGCCTTCGGAGCCGAGCACCATGTTGTCGCGCAGCGTGCCCCACGAGGCCTGCTTCGACACTTCCACATCGGGCATGCCGTATTTGGCGAACAGGCCCTTGTCCTTGGCAACGAATAGCGGACCGGCATCGCTCAGCGCGATGAAGCCGAGCTTGGCGCCTTTCACTTCGGGCCCGGCATCCTGCGCGAAAGCGCCGCCGGGGAAGTTCAGTCGGGCGGCCGCGAGCAAGGCAGCGGTTCCCGCGCCGGCTTTCAGAAGCTGACGGCGGCTGATCTTGCGGCCCGGCTTGTTGGTCTCTGACTTCGTCATGTGCTGCTGTCGTCCTTTCGCGCCTCGGATCGCCTGCACCGTCATTGGCCCCTCGTCACAGCGCACCTTGGGTCGAAGGCGTACGGACATAGCGGCGCGTCTGGGGGAAGCCCCATGATGGCAATGCTGGCTGGTGATTGATTGTGACGGCTACAATGGCGTCGCTAAGAACTATTCAAAGTTCGTGCCAACCGCTGCCTGATGGAAATTTCGATAAATTGCAGCCACTTACCTAAAGGCAACGAGACCAGCGCAGAGAACCACGCGCATCGAAAATTTGCGGGACGCTCATTTATTGTGCGACGCACGCGGAATAGGCAGCGAATTGTGAGGTACTATTTTGCCGACTTCATCGGCATGCCGACCCGTGGATCGGTGCTATCAACCGGATCCAATTTCTAGCGAACGGACCGCTTCATGCCGACCATTCCGGTGATCACCGAACCTGCCCTCTCGTCGCTTCGAAAGGCAATCAGCACCCTGAAGGCGGCGACCGTGGTGTCCGCGGCAGCGATCCTGTCTCAGGGCAAAAGCGACCTCGAAGCGAATGCGGCGGCAGCGTTCGGTCATTTCGAGGATGTCTCACGGCAACTTCATATGTTCCGAAAAGCTGTCCTTGAGGACGCGCTGATACCGACCAAAGACAACGCTGTCACTGTGGATGTCGATATCGATGCTCTCGATCGCGCCGTCGACGATGTCGATCTACAGATCGCACAAACCAAGGGCGCACTCCACGCAGTCGTCGAGAGTTCTGATCGCAGCGGGCTCGAGGCGTTTGCCGAGCGCATCGGCGAACTCGGCCGCGCGCTGTTAGGCATGGTCACCCTCATCGCGCCATCGGCCGGCGATGCACCGTTCCTGTTCGATCAGTTCTTCCTGGAGTCGCTGCAGGAACTCTCGCAACGCGACTGGAGCGCGACCTGACCGCAGATCGCAAGACGGCTGGGATCGCTTACGCCTCGGCCTTTTCCGGCATCATCGGCTGCGGAACCGTGCCCTCGCCCGGCTTCATCCGGAAATTATAGGTCATCAGATGCCACGGCCCCGTGGCAGGCTGACCATCAGGCATAAAGGCATCGCTGCGCTTCTCGACGGTGGCGATCAGATCGTCCTTCACGCCGAACACGACATCGGAGTCGAGATATTCGTCGCCCTCGATGAAGACGTGAGTGATCAGCGGTTCATAGCCGGGAGCCGCGACGAGAAAGTGCACATGCGCCGGACGCATCGGATGACGTCTCGCCTTCAGCACCAGATCGCCCACCGGTCCGTCGGTCGGGATCGGATAGCTGCAGGGCAGAATGGTGCGGAAGAACAACCGGCCATCACTGTCAGTGATGAAGCGCGCGCGCGACGACGGGCCCTGCGTGGCATAGCCGGCCTTCTGCGAGTCGTAGAAACCGTCATCATCGGCATGCCAGATATCAACCGGCACTCCGGCCAGCGGTTTGCCGTCGAGATCGGTGACGCGGCTCTGCACGAACATGCGCTCGCCCGTGAGGCCCGGAGAGATATCGGCGCCATGCGCCATGACGGGATGCTCGCCGACATAGAACGGTCCGAGCACCGTCGTCTGTGTGGCCCCCTCACGCTCCCTGTGGTTGACGGCATCGACCAGCATCGAGACGCCCAGCACGTCAGAGAGCAAGATGAACTCCTGCCGGATCGGCGTGCATTTCTGGCCCGTGCGGGTCAGGAAATCGATCGCCACTTCCCATTCACCGAAGGTGAGATCGGTCCTGCGGACATAGTCGTGCAAAGACTTCACGAGTTCTTGCAGCAGGAATTTCGTGCGCGGATCGGGCGTCTTGTCGAAGCTCTGGATGACGGCCGCAGTGAGTTCAGTGTCATTGAATTGGGTCATAATTCCATCCTGAGCAACACGACGCGATTACATCTTTAAGGATACACCAAACAGAGCTTCGCGTAAGCTCGCGGCGCTACAAACCCATATGGACAACCGCTGATTTTCATCCATAGAAACGAGCCGCGTCCACACATCGGAGTGATGTTGCAATGCCGTCCCAAAGCCTGAGCCCTTCGTCTGCGTCACCCGAACAGGTCGGCATGTCGACCACGGCACTGGCCCGCGTCGAAGCGCATCTCAAACAGCGCTATGTCGATGCCGGCCGCCTTCCCGGCACACGCCTGCTGGTCTATCGCCGCGGCGAAATCGTGCACAGCACGGCACAGGGCTTTGCCGATGTGGAGCGCAAAGCCCCCGTCAAGGACGATACGATCTTCCGCATCTATTCGATGACCAAGCCGATCACGACAGTCGCCTTCATGATGCTGGTGGAGGAAGGACGTGTCGCGCTCGATGAACCCGTTCATAAATATATTCCCGAATGGGCAAATCTCGGCGTATTTCAGGCCGGCGTGACGGCACCATTCCTGACGAAGCCACCGGCCCGTCCGATGCAGATCGTCGACCTGCTGCGTCACACATCCGGACTCACTTACGGATTCCAGCAGCGCACCAATGTCGATGCCGCTTATCGTGCGCTCAAGATCGGCGAGGTTGAAAAATCCGGTACGCTGACGTCAATGATTTCAGATCTCGCCAAAATCCCTCTGGAGTTCTCGCCAGGCGACGCGTGGAATTATTCGGTCTCGACCGATGTGGTCGGCTATCTCATCGAGAAGATCGCCGGGAAACCGTTCGAACAATTTCTGCAGCAGCGCATCTTCAATCCGCTCGGCATGACTGATACCAGCTTCTTTGTGCCTTCCGACAAGGCGCATCGCTTCGCTGCCTGCTACGCAGCCGATGGCAAGGGCGGCCTCACTTTGCAGGACGATCCCGCGACGAGTTCATTCTTGTCCCCGCCCTCGATGATCTCCGGCGGCGGCGGCCTGTGTTCGACAACTGCTGACTATCTCACCTTCTGCCGCGCACTGCTCAATGGCGGCGCGCTTGGCGACGTGCGCTTGCTGTCCCCAAAGACCATCACATTGATGACCAGCAACCATCTCCCCGGCGGCCGCGATCTCACCGAAATGTCGAAGTCGATGTTTAGCGAAGCGAGCTATGCCGGCATCGGCTTCGGACTCGGATTTTCGGTGACGATGAATCCGGCCAAGACCATGATCCCCGGCAGCGCCGGTGAGTATGCATGGGGCGGCGCGGCGAGCACGGCATTCTGGATAGATCCGGCCGAACAGCTGATCGCAATCTTTATGACGCAGCTGTTGCCATCGAGCGCCTATCCGATCCGGCGCGAGCTGCGTACCATGATCTACTCCGCGATTACCGACAGCAATGTTTAGTAACGAACGGTATGATCAATATTGCTCAGTCGGTGCGCGCCACCAGGCACCGGTCGCGCTCAGCACGAATCAAATGAAATTCTCTCTCAGTGAGAATTTGGAATGAAACTTCCGGTGCGCATGGGACGTAGCAACAACCACCCACGGAATTGTGATATTACGTCGGTGCTACACAGGAGATCGTAAAGTGCGAAATTGCAGCTGGAAATCGCATGGAATGCTGCATGCCAGAGATTTGCAGCTTACGAATGCGAACGACTCTCAGTTATCCTGCGTGCGTCAGGCAAGTCACATGTGTATAGCATGATGACCAACTTGTACTTTCGCTTCCGCTGCAAGGCCCGTATCGATAGAAATTGAGTTCCGGTATTCGTTGGAAGTTTTGCAAGCAATGCGAAGTAGCAACAGAATACCGCAAGGTTTTTTTGTACGATTGGATGACCCTCGCGATTACGTGTCGATCAATTCGAGTATCGCGACGATTTCAGCCATCCCAATCGTCATGACGATGTGTATAACAGAGATGCCTTTGAAAGTTAGCTTTAAGGGCTCTCGGGCTAAGAAGCTCTAACAAGAAAATAAAACCAAACTCCCTTATTCAAACAAACTGAATGGTGACGAATGAAGCAACGTAGCGCCGGCAAACCCGACATTGAGATGGGCAAGAGGATCCGTCTGCGTCGTGTTGAGCAGAAAATTTCGCAGGCGGATTTAGGCGAAAAGCTGGGCGTCAGCTTCCAGCAGGTTCAGAAGTACGAAAAGGGTGTCAATCGCGTTGGCGCTGCGCGTCTTCAGCAGATTGCCACGGCGCTCGATGTGCCGGTCACCTTCTTCTACGATGGCGATGGCAAGAGCCGCGAAGTGGAAAGCTTGCTGTTCCTCGATAGCGCTTTCAGCCTCCGCTTGCTTCGTGCTTACAGCCGCATCAAGAGCCAGACGGTCCAGCGCCAGATGGTCGTCCTGATGGAAGCGATCGCCGACGAAGAGAAGTAATCGTCGCATGGCCGCCGGAACGACCCGGCCGCTGATCGGCTCGATTTCAATCCCCCTCGACACGAAAGGAACTCGCCGTAACCGCGGCGAGATTTTACACGTTTGCACCTAGCGGTGGCACAGTTGTTGCTGGAATATTCGTGAACCTCAGGGGGAGCGAACCATGTCTACAGCTACGATTACCGCCGTCGAACCAATCCGCAAGCCTCTCTATCAGTCGCTCTTCGTGCAGGTGCTTGTCGCCCTGCTACTCGGCATCGTCCTTGGCATCGCCGTGCCGGACTTCGCCGTCGGCCTGAAGGTCTTCAGCGACGCGTTCCTCAAACTCATCTCCATGATTGTGGCCCCCATCGTGTTCTGTGTGGTGGTGCATGGGATTGCGGGTGCCGGCGACCTCAAGAAGGTCGGCAGGGTTGGCGTCAAGGCACTGATCTATTTCGAGGCAATGACCACGCTGGCGCTCGTTGTCGGCCTGGTGCTGGCCTATCTGTTCGGCCCGGGCCACGGCATGAACATCAATCCGGCCTCGCTCGACGGCAAGGCACTCACGACGGTCGCAGACAACGCGCACAAGCTGCAGGGCGGCGGCATCGGCAGTTTCCTGCTCAACATCATTCCGACCACCTCGTTCGACGCTCTGGCGCGCAACGATGTCCTGCAGGTGCTGTTCTTCGCCATCCTCTTCGGCACCAGCCTGGCCCTGGTTGGCGGCGAGAAGGGCGAGCGGATTTCGAGCTTCATCGAAGCCGTATCGACCGTTCTGTTTCGCGCGATGGGATTGATCGTTCGCCTCGCCCCGATCGGCGTGCTCGGCGCCGTCGCCTATACGGTCGGACGCTACGGTGTCGGATCGCTGAAGCAACTCGTCTCGCTGGTGGTGCTATTCTATGTCTCGGTCGGGATCTTCGTCTTCGGCGTGCTTGGCGGTGTGATGGCACTGGCCGGGCTGAACATCATCAAATTCCTGAACTATCTGCGCGAGGAACTCACCATCGTGCTGGCCACCGCGTCCTCGGATGCAGTGCTGCCCCAGGTCATGCGCAAACTCGAACGGCTCGGCGTCAAGGACAATGTGGTCGGCCTCGTGATCCCGACCGGATATTCGTTCAATCTCGACGCGTTCTCGATCTATCTGACGCTGGCCGTCGTGTTCATCGCGCAGGCCACCAATACGCCGCTGTCCTTCGGCGACCTCATGCTGGTGCTGGGCGTCTCGCTGGTAACGTCGAAGGGCGCCCATGGCGTACCGGGCTCAGCGATCGTGATCCTTGCTGCGACGCTGAATGCCGTGCCGAGCATTCCCGCCATCGGTCTCGTGCTGGTGCTGTCGGTAGACTGGTTCATCGGCATGGCCCGCGCGCTCGGCAACCTGATCGGCAACTGCGTTGCCACCGTCGTGGTCGGTGCATGGGAAGGCGATCTCGACCATGCCAAGGCGAAGCGTGTGTTGGATGGCGAAGAGCTCGTGGACGTGACGGCGGGTTGAGGCGACCCCGCATGCTGTCATGGCCGGGCTTGTCCCGGCCATCCACGTCTTTCTACGTGGCGAAGACGTGAATGCCCGGCACAAGGCCGGGCATGACGACTTTGAGAGTGAATCCCGACTCTTCCCTACGCCGGCGTGAGGATCGCGCGGCCGACCAGCTTGCCGTCTTTCAGATCGTTCAGCGCCGCATTGGCCTTTGCAAGCGGCATCGGGCTCGTCGGGATCGGCTGCACCTTCTTGGTGCGCACCAGCTCCAGCAGTTCCTTGGTCTCGCGGAGATTGCCGACATAGCTGCCCTGGATGGTGAGTGCCTTCATGGCTATCAGCGGCAGCGCCCAGGTGGCGCCGCCACCGAACAGACCGACCATGATCAGCTTGCCGCCCTTGGAGAGCACATCAAAGCCGAGCTGCGTCGTCGACGGAGTGCCGACCAGATCGATCACCGACAGGATCGGCTGACCGGCGGCCTTGGCAAGCTGCTCGAGCGCGTCGGGCGCATTGCCGTCCACGGCCGCCAGAGCGCCGGCCTTGATCGCCGCCTCGCGCTTTCGCGCATCGATATCGACAACGATGGCGCCCTTGCCGCCCATCGCCTTCAACAGTTCAAGCGCCATCAGGCCGAGGCCGCCAGCGCCGAAGATCACGATCGGATTGCCAAGATCGCTCTCGATCTTCTTCAGCGCACTATAGGTGGTGACGCCCGAGCAGGCGTAAGGCGCGGCGATGACCGGATCCATGCCCTTGAGGTCGATCAGGTAGCGCGGATGCGGCACCAGAAGGTGATCGGAGTAACCACCGTCGCAATGTACGCCGAGGCAGCGCGGCGCGAGGCAGAGATTCTCGTCACCGGCGAGACAGACCGCACATTTACCACAGCCGATCCACGGATAGGCCAGCGCGATGTCGCCGATCTTGACGCCGCCAGCTTCCTGTTGCGCATCCGGACCGAAGGCAATAACTTCACCGACGGTCTCGTGACCCATGGTGCGCGGCAGCGTGATGCCGCGATCCTTCAGCGACAGCTTCTTGCGGCCGTGGCCGAGTTCATAACCGCCTTCCCAGATGTGCAGGTCGCTATGGCAGACGCCAGCAGCCTTCACGCGGATCAGCACCTGCGTGCCGGTCGGCTGCGGGGTCTGCTCGTCGACCTCGCCGAGCGGTTCGTTGAATTCGAGAACCTTGAAGCTCTTCATTGTGTTTTCTCTCCCGGTTGAAGTTTCTTGTTATCCGCAGGATGGGTCGAGCGAAGCGAAACCCATCGCATAGAACCCGATCATGATGGGTTTCGCGACGACGCTCTACCCATCCTGCAGGGTCTCAGCCATGCGTTGCGCTTGCGCTCCTGATTGCTTCCCACACCTTGATGGGCGACAGCGGCGTATTGAGCTGCGTGATGCCCAGTGGTTGCAGCGCATCCAGCACGCCATTGACGATGCAGGGCGGACCACCGATCGCGCCGGATTCGCCGCAGCCCTTCGAGCCGATCGGGTTGGTGACGCAGGGTGCCGAGCCGTCCAATGTCACTGACAGGGGTGGCAGATCACCCGCGCGCGGAATGCAGTAGTCCTGATAGCTCGCGGTGATGAGCTGGCCATCCTCGTCGTAATGAACGTTCTCGAACAGCGCCTGGCCGATGCCTTGCGCCACGCCGCCGTGGATCTGGCCTGTCACCAGCATCGGATTCACCGCCACGCCGACATCGTCGACCGTAGTGTAGCGAACGACATTGGTGATGCCGGTCTCCGGATCGATCTCGACCTCGCAGATATGCGTTCCGTTCGGCCAGGTCGGGCCGTCCGCCACGCCGGTGGACTCGACGCTGAGCTGTTCGCCGTCTTCGGCTTTCGCGATTTCGAACAGGCCAACGCGCTTGTCGGTGCCGACGACGGTGAGGAAGCCTGCGGAATACTCGATGTCCTCCACCGAAGCTTCCAGCATGTTGGCCGCTTTCTCACGCGCCTTGGCGATCATATCGGCCGCCGACACCACCGCGGCAGTACCGCCAACGAACAACGAACGCGAACCGACACTACCCATGCCGACGATCACGTCGGTATCGCCCTGGATCACATCGATCTTGTCGATGCCGATGCCGAGCGCTTCAGAGACGAGCTGCGAATAGGCGGTCTGCAGGCCCTGCCCCATTGCCATGGTGCCGGAATGCAGGATGACGCGGCCATTGGCCGTGGCGCGCAGGCGAACCTTTTCGGTGGTGCCCGGACCGCCGGTCCATTCGATATAGCTGGTGAGCCCGCGGCCGTAGAGCAGACCCTTCTTCTTCGCCGCCTTCTTGCGCGCGGCGAAGCCGTCCCAATCCGACAGTTCGGTGGCACGGTCGAGCATGTGCGCGAAGGCGCCGCTGTCATAGGTCTGACCGACGGCGTTCTTGTAGGGAAACTGCGTCGGCTTGATGTAATTCACC
Organism: Tardiphaga robiniae; assembly: GCF_013359755.1. Taxonomy (GTDB): domain Bacteria; phylum Pseudomonadota; class Alphaproteobacteria; order Rhizobiales; family Xanthobacteraceae; genus Tardiphaga; species Tardiphaga robiniae. The sequence continues at coordinate 219,503 of NZ_JABMCJ010000076.1, forward strand.
TTGCGGATGGCGCGCGGATCCATGCCCATCTGCCGTGCGGCGGCATCCATCAGACGCTCGATGATGAAAACCGCTTCCGGACGCCCGGCACCGCGATAGGCGCCCACCGGCGCGGTGTTCGTGATGACCGCCTTGATGTCGTAATGCACGTTCTGCAGGTCGTAGACACCGGTCTGCACGAACGGCCCCAGCACCAGCGGAATGATGACAGCGGTCGCCGACATATAGGCACCAGTGCCGCCGATCGAACGGACGCGATAGGCCAAGATCCGCCCCTTGGCATCGAGCGCGAGTTCTGCCGTCGACGTCAGATCGCGACCATGAGTCCCGCCAACGAATTCGTCGGTGCGATCTCCGCGCCAGCGGATCGTCTTGTTCAGCTTCACGGCTACATAAGCGACGACGCCGTCTTCCGGATACAGGCTCGTCTTCTGGCCGAAACCGCCGCCGATATCGCCCACCACCACGCGGATCGATTCCTTCGGACGCTTGAGCACAGCGTCCGCAAGGATATCGCGGGTCGATGCCGGGGTCTGCGACTGCACGTACAGGGTCAGCTTGCCGGACTTCTTGTCGACTTCAGCGATGGTCGAGCGCGGCTCCATGGCCGATGGCACGAGACGCTGGCTCGCGATGTCCAGCGACACCGTATGCTTGGCAGCGGCAAAAGCAGCCTCCACCTTGGCAGGATCGCCATAGCTGGTGGCCGCAACGATATTGTCCGGTGCATCCGGCCAGACCACGGCCGCACCGGGCTTCATCGCCTCGACGGGATCGACCACCGCAGGCAGGACGTCATAGCTGATGTCGATCGCTTCGGCCGCGAGCTGGGCAGCGGCGCGCGACGTGGCGACGATCGCCGCCACTGCTTCGCCGGCGAACCGCACGACCTCGTGCGCGAGCAGCCGGCGCGGCGGAAAGGTCGCTGCGGAGCCGTCAGGACGCTTGAAGATCGGCAGCGTCGGCAGCGTGCCGACATCGTCGGCCACGAGATCCGCGCCGGTATAGATCGCCTCGACACCGGGCATCGCCTTGGCGGCGGCCACGTCAATCGCGGTGATCTTCGCATGGGCATGCGGCGAGCGCAGCAGATGCAGCCACAGCGCGCCGTCTTCCGGCTTGTCGTCGATGAATTTGCCCTGCCCGGTGAGAAGTCTTTGATCTTCAAGGCGCTTGGGAGAAAGACCGGCGCCGAAGCGCAGATTGCCGGGCAGAATGTTCATCAGACGTCCTTCAATGGCGAGCCTTACGGGCGGGCTGTATGGTTTCTAGCCCAGAAAGACCGCGTGAGCCAACAGGCCAGCCGCACAAGGCTGAGCGACAAAATGTGCATGAGCGCTGCTCGTTTGCGCGTCTGGCGGCAACGACATCGATCAGCCGACATCCCGCAAGACGGTCTCGATCACCTTGCGCTCGTCCGCGGTCAAGGCCGGCTGCGGCGCTACGGGATCGCCGACATCGTAGCCCTGGATCGCCAGGCCCGTCTTGATGCAGGCGGCCAGATTATAGCGCGCAAAGGCCTCGTTGAGACGCCACATCCGCCGTTGCAGAACCATGGCTTCGTCCCAGCGATGCGCCTTGCAGAGATTGTAGAGTTCGACGCTCTGCTTCGGCACGACGCAGGCCGGGCCCGCCATCCAGCCGACGCCGCCGATCAGCATGACGGCTGACGGAATATGCGCCGAGGCGGCAAACACTTTCAGTTTGTCGCCGCAGCGGTTGATGATCGACAACAGCCGGCCGGTATTGGTGGAGGCATCCTTGATATACTGAATGCGCGGATGTTCAGCGAGCCGCGCCACGACGTCGAGTGTCAGATCCGAACGCTGGAATTGCGGATTGGTGTAGATCACCACGGGAATATCGACGGCATCGGCGATGGCGCGGAAGTAGGATTCGATCTGCGCATCCTTGAGCGGGAAATACGCTTCGAGAATAGCTAGGATGCCGGTGGCGCCGAGCTTCTGATACGACTTCGCCTGCGCCACCGCATCGACCGTCGAGGTCGATGCCACGCCTGCCACCACCGGCACGCGCCCGCCTGCCGCCTCGATCGTAGCCTGCACCACCGTCCTGCGCTGCTCGCGATTGAGATAGGCGAATTCGCCGGTCGAGCCGAGCGGCGTCAGACCATGCACGCCCGCGCTGATGAGATCCCCGCACAGGCGGCCCAGCACATCGGTGCGGATACGCCCCTCGTCGTCAGCAGGCGAGACGAGATAGGGAAACACGCCGTGGAAATCTGCCATCGCATCAGGCCTTCGGCTTGAAATTCTCGATCACGCGCAACAACACGCGCGCACCGACCTCGACATCCGCATCGTCCACATGCTCGGCAGGATTGTGGCTGATCCCGCCGCGACAGCGCACGAACAGCATCGCCACATCGGCAATATCGGTCATCGCCATGCCGTCATGGCCGGCCCCGCTCGGCAGCTCGAACGCGCGATAGCCCTCGGCAGTAATTGCATCGGCGATCTGCTTCTGCAGCCAGGGCGCACACGGCACCGTGCGATTCTCATGGGTGATGTTGATCTGCAGATCGAGCTTGCGCGCTTTGGCGATCGACTCGATCTCACGCACCATGTCGGTGATGGCGAGCTTGCGATAGGAATCCTTTGGCGACCGGATATCCATGGTGAACGATACCAGCCCGGGAATGACATTGGTCGCACCCGGCATCGCATTGATATAACCCACGGTGCCGACAAGACCGCCGCGGTCCGACTGGCAGAACTCCTCGATCGCAACGATACATTCGGCGGCGCCCACCAGTGCATCGCGCCGCATCGCCATGGGTACCGTGCCGGCATGACCGGCCATGCCGTGCAATTCGACTGCGAGACGCGTCGCACCCGAAATGGCAGTCACGACCCCCACCGGCAGCTTCTGCGCTTCAAGCACCGGCCCCTGCTCGATATGCAGTTCGAGATAGGCGAGCAATTCGCCGGGCGCGCGCGCTGCGGCGCCGACGTGATCGGGATCGAGGCCGAAGGTGATCATCGCCTCGCGCATCGAGATGCCCGCTTTGTCGCGGCCGGCGAGCACGCTCTCGACAAAAGTCCCGGCCACCGCGCGGCTGCCGAGCAGCGTCGAGGCGAAGCGTACGCCCTCCTCGTCGGCGAAAGCAGCGATCTCGATCGCGAATGGCAGGCGCGCGCCACGGCGATTGAGATCGCCGACGCAGGAAATCGCCGTGATGACCCCGAGCGGCCCGTCCCAGCGGCCGGCATCGCGGACGGTGTCGTAATGTGAGCCCAGCATTAGGCACGGCAGACCGGGCCGGTCGCCTTCATAGCGTCCGCAGACATTGCCGATCGCATCGATACGCGCCCGCATGCCGGCTGCCTGCATCCAGCCGATGATCAGTTCGGCGGCAGCACGATGTTCCGGTGTAAGGAATATTCGCGTGATGTTGTCCGGCGCTTCCGAAATAGCAGCCAGCGCGTTGATGCGTTCGACGATCTCGCCGCCGAGCGATTGGCCGGAAGCTCCGACGACTTTCTCTTCCATCGCAATCATGCTTCTTTGTTCAGACCAGTGGCCCGGCTGGGACTTGAATGATCCAGCTCGTAAATACTAGTGCGGCCAGCAGGGCAAAGCGAATCCGCGTTTGACCTCGCGGGAAGCTAGCAGATTTCGACACCCGGACGACAGGAGCCCCGATGGCCAGGCAAGACTCGTCGAGTAGAGATGAGGCCCTTCTCAGACTTTCTTTCGACGCCGCACGCAAAGCCATGGAGCGCGGCAACCATCCGTTCGGCGCGATCCTGGTCGATGCACACGGCAAGGTCCTGATGGAAGCCGGTAACGCCTTCATGCCGTCCCATGACGGCACCGCCCATGCCGAACGGCTGCTCTGCAGCGAAGCCTCGATTGCCTATGACGAGAGCGAACTAAAGACCTTCACGCTGTATTCGTCGGCAGAACCCTGCGCCATGTGCGCCGGCGCGATCTATTGGGTCGGCATTGGCCGGCTGGTTTATGGGCTCGGCGAAGCAAGGCTCAAGGCGATCACCGGCGACCATCCGGAGAATCCCACGCTGGATCTGCCTTGCCGCAATGTCTTTGCTGCCGGGCAGAAGAGCATCGAGGTCGTCGGACCGCTGCTCGAAGACGAGGCAGCCGTGCAGCACGAGAATTTCTGGGCGCAACAGGGCTAGTCATGTCGACATGAAAACGACGCCGCGATTCACGCAGCGTCGTTTTCGTATTGAAGTCAGCTCAGATCAGAACTTGACGGTGACGCCGGAATAGAGCGAGTCCTCGCGGCACGATCCGGGCGCAAACGTGGTGCACGGCAGGCTGGCATTCTCATCCAAGCCGAACTTGTTCCGCCAGAGCCGATAGGCCACCCACACGTCGACATTGTGAGTGTATTTCGGTCCCCAGATCGCCTTGCTGGCGTCGAAGGTCAGACGGATCGGTTCGGCGTTGATCTCCATCTTGGTTGCCGTGCCGATGATCTGGCCGTTCTCCGAACCTTTCGGCCCGTAGAAGCCGGCCCGGCCGCTGATCGCGAAATAATCCATGCTCGGCGGCAGGAAGCCGAGATCCATGTAGTAATTGAGTTCAACGGCCCAGGTCGGGTTGAACTGGCGGTTGCCGTCGATGTTGCACGAGACGCCCGGGATTTGACCGGGAGCGCCGGCGTAACCGCACTGCGTAAAGGTGCTGCGGTTGGCGAACTCGTAATAGAACAACGGATTGACGTTGAAGAAGCCCTTGTAAGGCAGGTCGAAAGCGAATTGCAGACCGGTCACGACGTCGCGCTTGGATGCGGAGAAGAACCGGTTTTCAGTGCTGCCATCCGCACCGATGACGAACGACACGTTGCGCAGCGGGCCCATCGAGAAGGCCTTGGTGTTGAAGACCTCGTTGAAGCCGATCGTGCTACGGATCAGGCCGTAGATTTCTGTTGCGCCTTCGCAGCCCGTGATCGGACGCAGCGGATCGGCGCACGGATTAGCCGGGCTGCTCTTGCCCGCCTTCTCGAGGCCGATGTTGAAGAAGTTGGTGCCGTAGGTCCAGACGTCGAAGTGGGTGAAGGCGAAGACCTGTTTGGTGGTCTTGTTGGTCACGCCGGGATCGACCGCCCCCCACTGATAGGCATAGGTGAAGCGGTTATCGATCAACAGGAAGAACGGAAGATCCGGGATCGGCTTTGCCTTGACCGGCATGGCCGCCATGTCGGCGGCGCTTGCCGAGCCTGTCGGCACCATGGCTGTTAGCGACAGCAACGTCGCGGCTGCGATTGCGCGGAAACGATTGGCCATTGGAATTACCCCCACCTGTTGACAATGATTGCGTGCCTCTCGCGAGAGAGTTGTTGCAATCAGTCCGAGTGAGAAGCCTCAACTTTTTCCAATAGTTGCCACGGATTTCATCAGGGATGCCCAGTGAAATCAGTATTTTATGCTTGAAGCATCGTGTTTTCGGGATGGTGAAATGACACCATGCGAGCGCGTGTAAGACACGCGCTTAGAGACTGTAAAGATTGGTATTTTGCGACGTTCTGTCGCAGGTTTCCGAACGAAGCTCCGATGGTGAATTCACACTGTGATTCCGTGTTTGCACCGCAAGAAAATCACTGCCCAACTTCTCAACACACGAGAAAATCCGGATATCGAATTCGTTGCACATGTACCAGAACTGCAACACTTCAGACCAAGTATACAATGCGAAAGTCGAATAAACGTCATTCAATCAACGAAAAGCCCGAGCTCACGCGATTGCGTCGACAGGAATCGCCCAAGAAAGCGATCCAGTCCAAAAATAAGGCAGACGCTGGCGCTTATTCGAGATTTACGCTGCATTCCAATCCGGCACACACTTGCCGCAAACCTCCTTTTCACGCGTGAGTAGCGAATGTTGGATTCGGGATCGGGACACGCGCGTTCGGGGACGGTGCTTCTGCAGACCATCGGTCTGACCAAGCGCTATGGCAGTTTCCTCGCCAATGACGCCATCGACATCGCGATCCGTCCGCAGGAAATTCACGCGCTGCTCGGCGAGAACGGCGCCGGCAAATCCACGCTCGTCAAAACCATCTACGGCCTGATCCAACCAAGCGAAGGCGAGATGCTCTGGCAGGGCGAGAAGATGGTGCTCGCCGGCCCGCACGATGCGCGCGCCCGCGGCATCGGCATGGTGTTCCAGCATTTCTCGCTGTTCGACAATCTCACTGTCGCCGAGAACGTTGCGCTCGGTCTCGACGGCAAGGAATCCTTCAAGGCGATGTCGGCGCGGCTCGAACAGGTGTCGCAGCAATATGGCTTGCCGCTCGATCCGAAGCGCGAGGTCTGGCAGCTCTCGGTCGGCGAACGTCAGCGCATCGAGATCGTGCGCGTGCTGATGCAGAATCCGAAATTCCTGATCCTCGACGAGCCCACCGCCGTGCTGACGCCGCAGGAGGCCGATCAGCTCTTCGTCGTGCTGGAGCGCCTGAAGTCGGAAGGCCGCGCGATCCTTTACATCAGCCACAAGCTCGACGAGGTGAAGCGGCTCTGCGACACCGCCACCGTCCTGCGCGGCGGCAAGAAGATCTCGACCTGTCTGCCGCGCGAAGAAACTGCCGCATCATTGGCGCGCATGATGGTCGGCACCGAGATCAAGCAGGTCAAAGCCGCCGCCAATCGGCAAACCACCGTGCCGCGGCTCGTGGTCAACGATCTCAGCCTCGCGCCCGACGAACCACATGGCGTGCATCTGAAAAACATCTCGCTGGAGCTGAAGGGCGGCGAGATCCTGGGGATCGCTGGCGTCGCCGGCAATGGGCAGGACGAGTTCTTCGCGGCGCTCTCCGGCGAGCGTCTCGCCAAAGATCCCGGCACCATTGTCATCGACGGTCACGCAGCCGGACATCTGTCGATCACCGCGCGCCGCAAGCTCGGCGCCGCCTTCGTGCCCGAAGAACGGCTCGGCCACGGCACCGCGCCGCGCATGCGCCTGTCGGAGAACGCGCTGCTCACCGGCCACGCCGCATCCGGCATGGTGCACAACGGTTTCATCAATACGGCGGCAACGCTCGCGACCGTCGACCGCGCCACCGCGAGCTTCGACGTGCGCAAGGCCAAGCGCGATCCGGAAGCCGCCAGCCTTTCCGGCGGCAACCTGCAGAAATTCATCGTCGGCCGCGAGATTTTGCGTAATCCCATCGTGCTCGTGGTCAGCCAGCCGACATGGGGCGTCGATGCCGGCGCCGCCGCCGTCATCCGTCAGGCGCTGCTCGATCTTGCCGCTGCGGGCGCGGCCATCCTTGTCACCAGCCAGGACCTTGACGAACTCGCTGATATCGCCGACCGCATCGCTGTGATGTTCCACGGTCACCTGTCCGAGCCGTTAATGACGGCGGATGCCGACAGGGAAACGCTGGGCCTGTTGATGGGCGGCAGCGCACTCACGCCAAAGGACGTGCCCGATGCAGTTGGTGCTTGAGAAGCGCGCGGAGCGATCGACCATCATCGCGCTGGTATCGCCTGTTATCGCCATCGGGCTGACCATCGTGACCATGAGCATCCTGTTCATGATCATCGGCAAGAATCCGATCGCGGCGCTCAACGTCTATTTCATCACGCCGCTGACCGACGCCTATTCGCTGCAGGAGCTTGCGGTGAAGGCGGCGCCGCTGGTGATGATCGCCATTGGCCTGTCGCTTTGTTACCTCGCCAATGTCTGGAATATCGGCGCGGAGGGACAGTTCCTCGTCGGTGCCGTGGCGGGCAGTTGGCTTGCGGTGAAGACCAACGGCACCGATGCCGGCGTCTGGGTCTTGCCGGCGATGCTGCTGCTCGGTGCCATCGCGGGCGCGCTCTATGCGTTGATCCCGGCCCTCTGCAAGGTGCGCTTCGGCGCCAGCGAAATTCTGGTCAGCCTGATGCTGGTCTATGTGGCCGACCTGCTGCTCGATTATCTCGTCCGCGGCCCGTGGCGCGATCCCAAAGGGTTCAACTTCCCGACCACGGCCGAATTCGATCCGGTCGCCACCGTGCCTCTGCTGTTCGAGGGTGGGCGGCTGCATCTCGGCGCGGTCATCGCGCTGGTGATCGTTGTTGCCGCTGCTGTCCTGCTCGGCCGCACCATCAAGGGTTTTGAAATTCGCGTGGTTGGCGCGGCGCCGCGGGCGGCGCGCTTCGGCGGCTTCTCCTCCAACCAGCTGGTGCTGCTGACTTTCGCGATATCCGGCGCGCTGGCCGGCCTCGCGGGGATCATCGAGGTTGCCGGCCCCGTCGGCCATCTGCAGCCCGGCATCTCGCCCGGCTATGGCTTCACCGCGATCATCGTTGCATTTCTCGGACGGCTCAACCCGGTTGGAATACTAATTGCAGGGCTTTTCCTGGCGCTGACATTTATCGGCGGGGAGCAAGCGCAGATCGCCATGAAGATCCCACTCGATATCACCAAGGTGTTTCAGGGTATCCTGCTGTTCTATGTGCTCGCCTGCGACAGCCTGATCCTGTACCGGATCAAGCTCATCATGCCGCAGCGGAAGGTCGCCGATGGAGCTGCTTGAAGCCATCATCCTTGCCGTACTCGCGGCGTCGACACCGCTGCTGCTCGCCGCCTCCGGCGAGCTGCTGGTGGAGCGCGCCGGCGTGCTCAATCTCGGCGTCGAAGGCATGATGATCGTCGGCGCAGCCTGCGGCTTTGCTGGCGCCTGGGCCACCGGCTCGACATTCATCGGCGCGCTGTGCGGAATTCTCGCGGGCGTCGCGCTCTCATTGGTATTTGCACTGATGACGCTCGGCCTCGCGGTCAATCAGGTCGCCACGGGTCTCGCGCTCACAATCCTGGGCATCGGCGTCTCCGGCCTGATCGGCGCCGGCTTCGTCGGTGAGCGTATCGCCACCGCGCCGCGGCTGTACATTCCCGGCCTGACCACGCTCCCCTTCGTCGGCAAGATCCTGTTCGGCGAAGATGCCTTCGTCTATGTCTCGCTCGCGCTGATCATCGGAATGTCCTGGTTCCTCTATCGCACCCGGGCGGGGCTGGTCCTCCGCGCCATCGGCGACAATCATGTCTCCGCCCATGCGCTCGGTTATCCCGTGCTGAAGATCCGCATGTTCGCCGTGATGTTCGGCGGCGGCTGCGCGGGTCTGGCCGGCGCCTATCTGCCGCTGGCCTATACGCCGTTCTTCGTCCCCGGCATGACCGCCGGCCGCGGCTGGATCGCGCTGGCGCTGGTGGTATTCGCCTCATGGCTGCCGGGGCGCCTCGTGATTGGCGCCTATCTGTTCGGCGCGGTCTCGATCTTGCAACTGCATGCGCAGGGCTGGGGCGTCGGCGTGCCCTCGCAACTGATGTCCGCACTGCCCTATCTCGCAACCGTCGTCGTGCTGGTGTTGATCTCGCGCACCCGCAGCGGCGGCTCCACGGCGCCGGCAGCATTGGGCACGGTATTCGTGCCCGACCGCTAAAGACATTCTCGCAAGACTATCTCGCAAACAGGAGACACGTATGAACAGGAAAGCACTTGCAGCCGCCGCCCTACTGCTGGCCACCGGCCTCGGATTGGGTGCAGCCGTCGCCGCCGACAAGCTGAAAGTTGGCTTTGTCTATATCGGCCCGGTCGGCGATTTCGGCTGGACCTATCAGCACGAAGTCGGCCGCCAGATGATCGTCAAGGAATTTGGCGACAAGATCGAGACCACCTATCTCGAAAACGTCAGCGAAGGCCCGGACTCCGAGCGCTCCATCGAACAGCTCGCGCGGGCCGGCAATCAGCTCATCTTCACCACGTCGTTCGGCTATATGGATCCGACGCTGAAAGTCGCCAAGCGCAATCCCAAGGTGATGTTCGAACACGCCACCGGCTTCAAGCGCGACAAGAACATGTCGAGCTATTCCGGCCGCTTCTTCGAAGGCCGCTACATCCAGGGCCTGATCGCCGCCAAGATGTCGAAGAAGGGCGTGCTGGGCTATATCGGCTCGTTCCCGATCCCGGAAGTGATCTCCGGCATCAATGCCACCATGCTGGCTGCGCAGAAGATCAATCCGGACATCAAGATCAAGATCATCTGGGTCAACACCTGGTTCGATCCCGGCAAGGAAGCCGATGCCGCCAAGGCGCTGCTCGATCAGGGCGCCGACGTGATCATGCAGCACACGGATTCGCCGGCCGCGATGCAGGTCGCCTCCGAGCGCGGCGCGCTCGCCTTCGGCCAAGACTCCGACATGATCAAGTTCGGTCCGAAGACGCAGCTTACCGCGGTCACCAACAACTGGGGCCCGTATTACGTCGAGCGCGTCAAGGCGGCACTCGACGGCACCTGGAAGTCGGAAGACACCTGGGCCGGCCTGAAAGAGAAGATGGTCGTGATGGCGCCCTATACCAACATGCCGGATGACGTGAAGAAGATGGCGATGGACACCGAAGCCGCCATCATCGCCGGCACGCTGAAGCCGTTCAAATGCCCGATCTTGGGACAGGACGGCAAGGAAGTGGAATGCAAGGGCGGCGACGCCCTCGATCCCGGCCAGGTGCTCGGGATGAACTTCTATGTGAAGGGGATCGACGACAAGATTCCGGGGAAGTAACCGGCGCCGGCCCCTCGCGAGATATCCGGACGACAGCGTCCGGATATCTCGTTGATGACCGTCGGAGATTCGCTCCGACGCATCACATCTTCTGAACCCAGAACTGATACATCGAAATGAACGTATAGGGGTTCTCGGTTTCGAACACATGCCACGACCCAAGATCGGTCATGGCAATGTCTGCAGGAAATCGCTGACGATATTTTCGCTTCGTCGCGACGTCGACATCGAAGCCGAGAAACCGCAGATCGTTATCCTTCAGGAACCGCTCGATCTGCGGCAGCGTCATGCGATGTTCCTGCCCGTGAAACAGCAGGTCGCGGCAGTCGCTCAGGCTGAAGAAATCCGATGTCAATGTCACGTTCTTGAGCGGCATGCCGTCCTCGCAGGCGAGCAATTCCTGCCGGCAGAGACGAATGTCCGCGGGTACGGGCCGATAGCCACGCTCCGCGATGAATGCGCGCGCGGCGACGATGTCCCGTCTGGCGATCTCGCTATAGAGCGCGATCTGCATCACGCCATCGGGCTTCAACAGCGACACCAATATGCGCCATGCAGCGAATGGATCGGCGAGATGGTGCAGCACACCGCTCGATTCGATCATCTCGAACGTGTGGCCGATCGACGACAACTTCATAATGTCGGCATGGGCATGGCGCAGATTGCGGATGCCGAGCGCGCGCGTCTGCCGCCGCGCATAACTCAGCGATTTCAAACTGAGATCGATGGCGAGGACCTGCGCGTCACGGAATCTCTGTGCCGCGTGGATAGCCGAGCGGCCCGTGCCGCAACCAGCCACCAGGATGTTGACCGATCCCTCCTTGCCACCGGGTATGAAGGACGAGTCAGGAAATTGTTCGGAGAGAAACGCATCGAGCGTCGTTGATGGACCAATCGGCTCCGCAGCGAGCCACTGCGGATAGGGATGCTCCTCATAGTGGCTGCGGACCTGCAACGACACGTCGTCATCGACCGGCGTCAAGGCCGGCATGAGGGAGCTGAGCCGCCGTTCCTCTTGCCAGGCGCGGATCTGCTGATCCAGCACGGCGCCGACGCTATCCGGCCAACGGCGATCGAGAAGACGCTCCGGATTGGCGAGAGCATGGAGCGGCATATAGCTGGCAATCGCCAGGAGCGACAAAGCTGACACGGACGCTCCCGACGCTAGTCTGGCAGCAACGTCGCTCCGCAACGACTCGACGTGCTCTGCCTCGATTGCGGATAGCGCAAAGACATAGCTGTTGATGAAGCACTGCCGTGCAACGGCAGAGAACAGCGTCAGCACGGGTGCTGGCACCGCGGCGCCGGATAGGCCTTGCGCAGTGCTCAGAAGAACGAAGCGAAGCTCGGTCGCGAATTTTTCCAGCAACGGGTTCGACACGGGTGTCGCCTGCAGCACGGCACGCAGCAGTGAATCCCCGGCAAACGCTGCTATTCCCGACGAAGCCAGTATCGCCTCTGCCGGCTGCGACCGAAAATCCGGATCGGCAAGCCGCGCCATGCCCGATCTCAATGCATCACTGAGCACGAGAAAGGTCGCACAGGCAGGCGCAAGGGTGGACGGCCTCACCCACGCCTCGGAGATCGCACGCTCCAGGATCGATCTGATATCGCCGGCATCGGGCCGAAGCAGCGGCGACTGCAGGCAAGCAGCCACAGTTGCTTTCGTCTCAAACGTCTCCTGTACGGCCAGTGCCCGGCACGACAGCCGCAGCGCCTGTGCGATATCCCCGTTCTGCAACAACAGCCTTGCCAGGGCGCACAAGGCCTCCGGCCAGTCCGGCTTCAGCGCCAGCGCATGACGATAAGCCTCCTCGGCGTCCCGTTCACGCGCCAGTTCGATGAACGCCCATCCACGACCAAGCCATGCTTCGGCAAGACGCGAATTGATTGCGAGTGCCTGATCGTAAGTCGCGCACGCATCACCGTATTGTCGGAGCCCGAGCAAGGCACTTGCCTTGTTGACGATGACCTCCGCATAGTTCGGACGCAGTGCGATGGCCCTGTCGAAAGCAATGATGGCTTCGGCGTATCGCTTGAGGTCGTTGAGAACAGTCCCTCGGCCATTCCAGGTATCGGCAACGGCAGGATTGATCGCCAGCGCTCCGTCAAAGCGCTGCAAGGCCTCCGCCGGACGCTTCAATGCCTTCAGAACGAGACCGTAATTGTAGAAAGTCGCATCCGACGACGCGTCGAGCTGAAGAGCCGTCTTGATAAATGGCTCCGCCTCGGCATGGCGTTTCAACTGGCTGAGAACGACGCTCAGGAGGTTGAGCGTGGCAATGTGTCTGGGCTGCTGCCGGAGGACTTTCCTTAGTCCTCGCTCAGCATCCTCAAGCCGGCCCGACTGCAAGAACGCAATAGCTTCCCGAAAACTGAACTCGACCGGTGCCGACATGAGTGTGCCGAAAGAACCTGAGAAAAATCTGCAATATTTCTCTCAATTACCAGCACAGCCTGCGACTTTAAAGCGCACTTTTCTCTCACGCCCTACCTTGACACCGCAGTTTTCTTAATGGGTTTGCATCTTCTTCGCCGCCGCGCTGTGCCGCCGGATCAGATCCGCGATATCCAGACCCGGAATGGCGCCGTCGATCACGCGCCACGCGCCGCCCACCATCACCCGGTCCGCACGATGCGCGCCGCACAGCACGAGTGCCGCCAGCGGATCGCCATGGCCGGAGAAGCGCAGCTCGTCGAGTTTGAACAACGCCAGATCCGCCATCTTCCCCACAGCGATCTCACCCAGCTCTGGCCGCCCCACACAGGCCGCCGAGCCTTTCGTCGCCCAGCGCAGCGCGTCCTTGTGGCTGACGCGCCCGACGCCGTAACGCGCCCGCTGCAGCAGAAATGCCGCGCGCACTTCCTGGATCAAATTCGATCCGTCATTCGATGCCGAACCATCGACACCGAGGCCGATGCCGACACCCGCGTCTTCCATTTCGCAGACCGGGCAGCAGCCTGACGCCAGCAACTGATTGCTGCACGAGCAGTGACTGATCGTGGTCCCGGCCTTGCCGAGCCGCAGCATTTCCGCCCTGTTGAAGTGGATGCCATGTGCAAGCCAGGTACGCTTGTTCAGCCAGCCGGTCTGCTCCAGATAATCCAGCGGACGGCAGCCATAGATCTCCTCGCAATAGCGGTTCTCGTCCTCGGTCTCGCCTAGATGGGTATGCAGGCGGACATCGAGCTTGTCCGCAAGCGCCGCGGTGCTTGCCATCAGCGAGGTCGTTACCGAGAAAGGCGAGCACGGCGCCAGCGCGATCTGCACCATCGCGTCTTCGCCGCGCTGGTGGAATGCCGCCACCACGCGCTCGCTATCAGCCAGGATCGTGTCCTCGTCCTGCACCACACTGTCCGGGGGCAAACCGCCGTCTTTCACTGAGCGGTTCATCGATCCCCGCGTCAGCAGCACGCGCATGCCGAGCCGCTGCGCCACCGCGACCTCGATATCGACCGACTGTTCGAGGCCGGCCGGAAACACATAGTGGTGATCGGTGGTCGTGGTGCAGCCCGACAGCAGCAATTCCGACATCGCCACGCTGACGCCGAGATGGAGATTCTCGGGCGTCAGCCGCGCCCAGACCGGATAGAGCGCCTGCAGCCAGGGAAACAGCTCGCGGTCCAGGGCGGCCGGCAAGGCGCGCGTCAGCGTCTGATAGAAATGGTGATGCGTATTGATCAGCCCCGGCAGCACCACATGGGCGCTGGCATCATAGACCGCCACATCCGCTGTTGCTGGCTGGCCGCTGGCCGGCACCAATTCGACAATCCGGCCATTCCTGACGACAATGCCGCGCTCGGCACCCTCGGCGAAAATGCCGAGGGGATCCTTGATCCATGTGGCCTGCGTTTCTGTCATGGCTCATCTCCTTAGGTCCTGGACCCGACCTTGCAATTCAGGGACCAGCCACGAATACTTCGATTTGTTCTGCAATTGTCGGCGACTTGGCGTCGGTCTTGCAAGGTTCACAATGATACTTCAAGGGGTCATTGCCGAGTGAAAGCATAACCGCCCTATGGATTTGAATACGGTCACGTCCGTTGCCCGCCCTACGACGCGGGAACAGCTACCGACATGGAGTGCCGGGGATGCATGGCTCGCCGGGGGCACTTGGCTTTTCTCCGAACCACAGACCCACCTGACGCGGCTGATCGACCTCACCGATCTCAAATGGCCGGCCCTTACCGTCACCGACAAGGAATTACAGATCGCTGCGACCTGCACAGTGGCGCAGCTCGACGCGCTGCCCTGCCCGCCCGACTGGATCGCATCGCCCCTGATCAATCAATGTTGCCGCGCCTTCCTCGCCTCCTTCAAGATCTGGAAGACGGCAACGGTCGGCGGCAATCTCTGCATGTCGCTACCGGCGGGCCCGATGATCGCGCTCACCGCCGCGCTCGATGGGGTCTGCACGATCTGGAAGGCGGATGGCAGCGTAGACACGATCGACGTGGTGGACTTCGTCACCGGCGATCAAAGCAATGTGCTGATGCCGGGTGATCTCCTGCGCAGCATTGCCATTCCGCTTGCAGCCTTCAAACGACGCTCGGCATTCCGCCAGATCTCGCTGACGCCGGTCGGGCGATCTGCTGCGCTGCTGATAGGAAGCCTTGATGAGGATGGCTTGCGGCTGACGATCACGGCTTCGACGAAGCGTCCTGTTCGTATCGCGCTCCCAACACTTCCCGATACCGACACGTTCGAAGAAGCGATCCTCGACCGAGTTCCGGACAACCTCTATCACGACGACGTTCACGGCAAGCCGGCCTGGCGCAAGCAGATGACATTGCGACTCGCGGAAGAAATCCGTGCCGAGCTGCAGGGCTTCAGGCCATGAGTTTCGAGATCAACGGCCACAGCTTTTCGCAGCAGCCGCAAACCGGCCAGTGCCTGCGCACCTTCCTGCGCGAGCTCGGCCATTTCGGCGTCAAAAAAGGCTGCGATGCCGGCGACTGCGGCGCCTGCACCGTGCTGCTCGATGGCGAGCCTGTGCATAGCTGCATCATTCCGGCATTTCGTGCCGACGGCCATGCCGTCACCACCATCGAAGGCCTCGCATCCGAAGTCGGCATCCATCCAATGCAGCAGGCGTTCCTGGACGCACAGGGATTCCAGTGCGGCTTCTGCACCTCCGGCATGATCGTGACCTGCGCGTCGCTCAATCAGGCACAGCGCGCCGATCTCGGAGCGTCGTTGAAGGGAAATCTGTGTCGCTGCACAGGCTATCGCACGATCGAGGACGCACTCGACGGCAAGTCCAATGTGGAAGACGCCGAGCCCGGCGCCGCCTTCGGCCGCAGCCTGCCCGCGCCCGCTGGTCCCCAGGTGGTGACGGGCAAGGCGCGCTACACATTTGACGTCGCCATGGACGGCTTGCTGCATATCAAGATGCTGCGCTCGCCGCATCCGCATGCCCGCATCATATCGATTGATTCATCAGCAGCACGGGCGATGCCGGGCGTGCATGCGGTGCTGACGCATGCGGATACTCCGACAACGTTGTTCTCGACGGCGCGCCACGAGATCGATGCAATGGATCCCGAGGATACACGGATCCTCGACGACACCGTGCGCTTCATCGGCCAGAAAGTCGCCGCCGTGGTCGCGGACAGCGAGGCGATCGCCGAAGAAGCTTGCCGCCGCATCGACGTCGTCTATGACATCCTGCCCGCGGTGTTCGATCCTGCAGCCGCCGTCGCGTCGGGTGCGCCGGTCATTCACCCCGACAAGACGCCGGGGCATCGCGTCAGCAATGCTATCAGAAACATCGTCGCCGAAACGCATGGCGAATTCGGCGACGTCGCCGCGGCATTGGCCTCGTCGGCCGTCACCTATGAAGGCACATTCACCACGCAACGCGTGCAGCACGGCCATCTCGAGACCCATGGCGGCATCGCCTGGCTCGATGCCGGCGGCATCCTCAATATTCGCTCGAGCACGCAGACGCCATTCCTGACACGCCGCGCGTTGGCTCAACTTTATGACCTTCCCTCCGACAAGGTCCGCGTGTTCTGCGAACGCGTCGGCGGCGGGTTCGGCGGCAAGCAGGAAATGTTCGTCGAGGATATTCTGGCGCTCGCCGCGCTCAAGACCGGTCGCCCGGTGAAATGGGAACTGACCCGCGAGGAGCAATTCATCGCCACATCGACGCGGCATCCGATGCGCGTCACGGTCAAGGCCGGCGCCGACAAGCACGGCAAGCTCACCGCGCTGCAGCTCGACGTGCTGTCCAACACCGGCGCCTATGGCAATCATGCAGGCCCGGTGTTGTTTCACGCCTGCGGTGAATCGCTCGGCGTCTATAACTGCGCCAACAAGAAGGTCGATGCCGTCGTTGCCTATACCAACACGGTGCCGGCCGGTGCGTTTCGCGGCTACGGCCTGCCGCAAACGCTGTTCGCGGTGGAGGCCGCCATCGACGACCTTGCGAAACAGCTCGGCATCAGCCCGTATGATTTCCGCCGGCACAACGTCATCAAGCCTGGCGACCCCATGCTGTCACCCGCCGGCACGCATTATGACGACGTGACCATCGGCAGCTACGGCCTTGACCAGTGCCTCGACCTCGTCGAGCGCGCGATGGAGATAGAGACCAAACACGATCTCGATGACGACTGGCTGATCGGCGACGGCATCGCGCTCACCATGATCGACACAGTGCCGCCGCAGGGCCACATCGCCGAAGTCGTCATCGCCAAACGCGATGACGGCGGTTACGATCTCACGGTCGGCACCGCCGAATTCGGCAACGGCACCGCGACGGTGCATCGGCAGATCGCCGCCACGACGCTCGGCTGCAGCGTCGAGCAGATTCATCTGCGCCAGTCCGATACGCGGAACGGCGGCCACGACACCGGCGCCTATGGCAGCGCCGGCACATTCGTCGCTGGCAAAGCCACCCATGACGCCGCGCAAAAGCTGGTGGCGGCGATGCAGGCGGACAGCAATGCACGCAGCGCTACCGGAACTTCAGGCGGCACCCCGCGTTCGGTCGCCTTCAACGTCCAGGGGTTTCGCGTGGCGGTGAACAAGGGTACCGGTGCGATCAAGGTTCTCAAGAGCGTGCAGGCCGCGGACGCTGGCGCCGTCGCCAATCCGATGCAGCTCCGCGGCCAGATCGAAGGCGGCGTCGCGCAGTCGCTGGGGGCCACGCTCTATGAGGAGATGGTGATCGACGACCGCGGCCGCGTCGTCAATCCGAAATTCCGCGACTATCATCTACCGTCATTCGCCGACCTCCCGCGCACCGACGTGTATTTCGCCGACACCTATGATGCGATCGGGCCATTAGGTGCGAAGTCGATGAGCGAAAGCCCCTACAATCCCGTCGCCGCGGCGATGGGCAACGCGCTGTTCGACGCCACCGGCATCCGGTTTACACAGGTGCCGTTCAAGCCGGATCGGATTTTTCCGGAATTGCAGAAGAAGTTTGGGAAGGCATGAGAGCAAAACGCCGATCTTAACCTCTCCCCGCTCTGCGCGGGGAGAGGTCGCCGCGTCTTCGCGGCGGGTGAGGGGCCGGGCATACGGCTAAACCTGCCGACAACCTCTGAGGTCGATCGGCTGCATCAACCTCCAATCGCCGAATTGAATGTTATCCGATCCGCTAGCGTGAGTTTGCCGCAGCATCGCGCCTTGCCCCTCACCCGGATCGCAAGGGCGATCCGACCTCTCCCCGCAAAGGGCGGGGAGAGGTTAAGAACGGCGCTCTTGTCTTCGCCGCGAACTACCCCCGCCCCACCGTGCATTCGATCTGCCCGTGTGGCTCGTCCGTCGGCAGGAACACGTCGTTGTTGTTGTCGAGACCAAAGGCCGAGAGATTCATCAGGATGTAGTGGATGTTGGGACAGGCCATGCTGATCTCGGAAATCTCCGGCACAGCGGCCAGCACCTTCTCGCCCATACGATACAGACTGTTCTGCACGCTCGGACTGTAGGTCGTCGCAAATTCCTTCAGCAGCGTGTCCAGAATTGTCTTGTTGGTCGCCGGATAGCTGGTGGGCTTGCCGGACCACTTCCACGACGCGACCATCGATGTCGCGCAGATACGGTCGCTGGTCGGCTGGATCGTCGAATATTTGTCGGTGTAGTAATTCTCCCAGCCGGATTGCGTCGACTTCATGAAGGTGAAGCCGTCGAGGCCCGAGCTCATGGTCATGCCATCGCGCGTCGCGACAATCTCGACAGTGGGCTTGCCGTTGCTGTCGAGCAGGAACGAATGCGGATGCAACTCGCCATCGACGGCAAGGCGCGCCCACTTGGTCTCATGCGCAGTGATGCTGACGGAACTCGCCTGCGGATACAGGTCGAGATAGCGTTTCGCCAATACCTGGCAGAACTCCTCGGTCGACAGTGCAGTATTCTCGCGCGCCACCACATTGACGATGTTCTTGATCGTGTCCGTGGAGGTCGAGGTGGAGTTGTCGGCCTCGGTATAGGCGCGGCCGAAATCGCCTTCCAGCATCGCCTTGATGCTGAGCTGGCTGACATCCTGCTTGTCGCCGTCGCGATGGATCCGCATGATGCGGACACGGCCTTTTCCATATCTGTTCTTGATGAGCGACACGCGCGACCTCCGGTCTGTGTTGGCGACCAGAGAACCTCGGTCGCCGGGCAATATATTCAGCAATGCTCACTTTCGAGCAACCTTCGTGCCACCGGCCACTCATCAACCTCGAAATGGCTTTCAGCGGCGTCTGGCACGAGGCTTGTATCTGACGATCATAATGCCACGATATTTCATCACCTAAGCAAGGGGCTAGATCAATGACAGAGAGCGTCCATCCCGTCGACGAGGTCCTCCCGACCCCGCGCCTGCTCGCGCTGGGCCTGCAGCATGTGCTGGTGATGTATGCCGGCGCGGTCGCGGTGCCGCTCATTATCGGCCGCGCCCTGAAGCTGCCGCCGCAGGACGTCGCCTTCCTGATCTCCGCCGACCTGTTCGCCTGCGGCCTGGCCACGCTGGTCCAGTGTATCGGCTTTCCCGGCGTCGGCATCCGCCTGCCTGTCATGATGGGCGTCACTTTCGCCTCGGTCGGCCCGATGCTGTCGATGGCCACCGCCCCGGAGATCGGCCTGCTCGGCATCTATGGCTCGGTCATCGCTGCCGGAATCTTCGGCATCATTGTCGCGCCTTTCATCAGCCGGCTGCTGCCGCTGTTTCCACCGGTGGTCACCGGCACCATCATCATGGTGATCGGCATCTCCCTGATGCGCGTTGGTATCAACTGGGCTGGTGGCGGACTACCCATGTTCACAAAGATGATCGATGGCGTTCCGCACACGTTCCCCAATCCGGCTTACGGCCAGTTGCAGGGGCTCGGCATCGCGCTGTTCGTGCTGGTCGTGATCCTTGCTTTGATCAAATGGGGCACCGGCTTTCTGTCCAACGTCTCGGTGCTGCTCGGCATCATCGCGGGCGCGATCCTTGCCAGCGTGCTCGGCGTGATGCATTTCGACAAGGTCGGCACTGCCGGCTGGGTCGACATCGTGCTGCCGTTCCATTTCGGCATGCCGCAATTCCATCTCGTGCCCATCGTCACCATGTGCATCGTGATGATCGTGGTGATGATCGAGTCCCTCGGCATGTTTCTGGCGCTCGGTGAAATGACCGACCGCAAGGTCGACCGCGATGCGCTCACCAAGGGCCTGCGCGCCGATGGCGTCGGCACCTTCCTCGGCGGCATCTTCAACACCTTCCCCTACACCTCGTTCTCGCAGAATGTCGGCCTTGTCGGCGTCACCGGCGTGCGCTCGCGCTGGGTCACCATCGCCGGCGGCGGCATCATGCTGGTGCTCGGCCTGCTGCCGAAGATGGCAGCCTTGGTGGAGTCGGTGCCGCAGGTGGTGCTTGGCGGCGCCGGCCTCGTGATGTTCGGCATGGTCGCCGCGACCGGCGCGCGCATCCTCACCGCGGTGGACTTCAAGACCAACCAGCGCAACCTGTTCGTGGTCGCCATCTCCGTCGGCTTCGGCATGATCCCGCTGGTGTCGCCGAATTTCTTCAAGGCGCTGCCGCACGACCTGCATCCGCTGCTGGAGTCGGGCATCCTGCTTTGCGCGCTGGTGGCCGTGATCCTCAACGCGTTCTTCAATGGCGTGAGCAGTGCCGAGACCGCAAAGGCGGAAGCGGCTGGTGTTGCCGCGGCGGCGACGCATTAGTTTGCCTCTTAACCTCTCCCCGCTTGCGGGGAGAGGTCGACGTCCGCATGCGAAGCATGTGGGCGTCGGGTGAGGGGGACTCTCCGCGAACGCCACGGCTCGTGGAGAGTCCCCCTCATCCGTCGTCGCTTCGCGACGCCACCTTCTCCCCGCAAGCGGGGAGAAGGCAAACAGCCGCCTCACTTCACCTTCGGCTCAAGCCCGCTGGCCACGATCACCGGCGCGGCCTGCTGCGAGGACAGAAACGCGATCAGCGCCTTGCCCGCATCAGGCTGCGGCGCATTGCTCGCAAGCCCCGCCGAGAACACGGTGATCTTCTGCAGCTCCGCCGGCAGCGGGCCGACGATCTCGATGCCCTTGACCGGCTTCAATTCGCTGATCTGCTGAAAGCCGATCTCGGCCTCGCCCCTCGCAACGATCTCGCCGACCGGCGTCGCCGGGATCTTGCGCGCCTTGTCTTTCATGGCGTCGGCAATGCCGAGCTTCTCGAACATCTCCTTGCTGACATAGACGCCGCTGGCGCTGTCCGAATAGGCCACGGTCCTGGTCTTCAGCAGCGCCACCTTCAGCGTATCCGCCGAGGACAGGTCCGGCTGCGGCGCGCCCTCCTTCACCGCCACTCCGATCGGCGAATCCGCGAGATCGACGCGGCTGTCGGCGATCACCTTGCCCTTGCTGACGAGATCACCCAACGCATAGCCCACCATGATCAGCACATCGGCCGGCTCGCCCCGCGCCAGCCGCATCGGGATCGCCTGCGGCGTCTCGCCCATCGACGGCCCATAGGCCGTGACGACCGTATTGCCTGTTGCCTTCTCGAATTGCGGCACCAGTTCCTTATAGGCCGCCGTGAAGCCGCCGGAGATCATCACATGGACTTCGGAGGCGAAGGCGCTGGGCGTCGAGGCGACGGCGCAGCCGAGCACGAGCAGCGAACGAATGATGTGGCGCATGGTGTCTCTCCCGCTTGACGTCTTTTTTTCTTATCCTCTCCCCGCTTGCGGGGAGAGGTCGACTGGAACGCGCGAAGCGCGTGGAAGTCGGGTGAGGGGGAGCCAGTGTTTTACTCGCTGGCTCCCCCTCATCCGTCGTCGCTTCGCGACGCCACCTTCTCCCCGCAAGCGGGGAGAAGGAAACCTCAGCTCCCGCGATACGTCCCATAGCTCCACGGCGTCACCAGCAGCGGCACGTGGAGATGGCCTTCGGGTTCATAGACCGAAAAGCGCAGCGGGATCTCGTCGAGGAACGGCGGATCGGACATCGGCACGCCCCGCTCCGCAAAATAGCTGCCGACCTTGAAGGTCAATTCATAGCGTCCGATCGGCACCGGGCGGCCGCCGATCAGCGGCACATCGGTGCGGCCGTCGTGATTGGTCAGCGTGCGCGCAATCACGCGGCTGACGCCAAGCTTCGACAATTCGACAAGCTCGACCGAAATCCCGGCCGCAGGTCTGCCGCTATGGGTATCCAGCACATGGGTCGAGAGCCGGCCATGCACCTGTAGGCGATCCGGCCCGTCGACCAGCAGATCGGTGCGCAATGCCGCGATCTTGCAGATTTCGGCGACCGATGCGGTGACCTCGGCGGCCGGGTCGTTGGGCAACCGCTTCTCGAAATCCGCGAGGATGGAATCCTTGGTGTGACGACGGACACAGACGATGTAGGGGAAGCCGAACTTCGCTCGATAGGCATTGTTGACGCGATCGAAAGCCGCATATTCCGCTTCCGACAGCCGATCGAGCCCGACGCTGTTCTGCTCGGCATTGGATTCCGCCGTCAGGAGATCGCCGCGTTGCGTTTTATCGGCGAGATCCGGATGCGCCTTGATCAGCGCCAGCCGCTGACCTGCAGCCGCCTCCTCCACCACCTTGCGCATCGCGGCGAACAACTGCTTCACGCCCGCGAAGGGCCTGCTCTCCGCCGCCTTCTCCGCGATCCACGGGGAATATTCGAAGATATTCGCCAGCGCTGCGACGAAATCCGCTTTGCTGCAGGCGTTGAGTTCGTCGAGCGTCTTCTCTGTCATGACAGGGCTTATCCCAATCCTGGTCTATCCGATGGCACGGGCGTCGGCGGCGAGATGTTTCAGATTGGCGTGCCAGTGCTCGGCGATATCAAGGCGCGTCGGCACCCAGACGCGCTCGAAGCTGCCGATGTAATCGAGAAACCGCATCAGCGAGGCCGCACGTCCGGGCCGCCCGACGACGCGGCAATGTAGGCCCACGGTCATCATCTTCGGCGACGTCGCGCCTTCGGCATACAGCACATCGAACGAATCCTTCAGGTAGGTGAGGAACTCGTCACCGCCACCAAAGCCCTGCGGGTTGACGAAGCGCATGTCATTGGCATCGAGCGTATAGGGAATGATGAGCTGCGGTTCGCTGGGCCCCTTGATCCAGTACGGCAGATCGTCGGCATAGGAATCGCACAGATACTTGAAGCCGCCGGCTTCCATCAGCAGGCGAATGGTGTTGATCGAACTGCGGCCGGTGTACCAGCCGGTCGGGCGCGCGCCGGTCGCCTCGGTATGCACGCGGATCGCCTCGGCGATCTCGAAGCGCTCCTCGGGCTCCGACATATCCTTGTGCTCGATCCACTTCAGACTGTGGCTGGCGATATCCCATTTCGCCTCCTGCATCGCGGCGACGATTTCGGGATTGCGTTGCAGCGCTGTCGCGACGCCGAAAACCGTTGTCGGCATATTGCGCTCGGTGAACATCCGCCACAGCCGCCAGAAGCCGGCGCGCGAGCCATATTCGAACATGGATTCGATATTGGCGTGGCGCTGGCCCGGCCAGGGCTGTGCGCCCAGCACATCCGAGAGAAACGCTTCCGAGGCGCGGTCGCCATGCAGGATGTTGTTCTCGCCGCCTTCTTCGAAATTGACGACGAACTGTACCGCCACGCGCGCGCCATCCGGCCATTTCGGATCGGGCGGATTGCGGCCGTAGCCGCGCAGATCGCGGGGATAGTCGCTCCCGGCCATCAGACCATCTCGAAACGGACGGGTTGCGCACCCTTCCAGAGCACGGTCTTGCCCATCTCTTTCAGATTTTCGAGGTTCGAGGTCAGCGTAATGAAATGGTTGCCGGCGAGCTGGCCCATCTTGCTGGCGAAATGCACGCCGCTATAGGCCAGCAGGATCTCGGTCTCGCTGATGCCGCCCGGATACAGGATGATGTGGCCCGGCGCCGGAAAGCTGGTGTGGTTTTCATAGGGCACGCCGAAATCGAGATCGCCAAGCGGCATCCAGACGCCCTCGCCGCTCCAGCGCACATGGATCGCCTGGCTGACAAACGGCATCGCCTTCTTGAAGGCGGCGACGGTCTTGGGGGCGTCCTTCTCCTCGAATTTCGCGTCGAAGGTGAAGTCGCCGACATGGACTTTGAGCTGGCTCATCCGTGGAATCTCGTAATTGGAGTGACTGACAGTGATCCATCCAGATTGCAGCAGAGGGCGAAAGAAGCAAGCCGCAGTTTTCGGCGGCGTTGCCTGTAGACTGCGTTCCCTCTCCAACACTGTCATTCCGGGGCCTCCTTGCTCGTCATTCCGGGGCGCACGAAGCGGCACAGCCGCGTAGTGCGAACCCGGAATCTTGAGGTGTTTTGCTGAACATGCTGGGATTCCGGGGTCGCGTCCGGCTTACGCCGGCCACGCCCTCAGGCAAACCAATTGGTTTGCCGGGGAATAACGAGTGTGGGGGCAGGAAGACGTCAAACATATTTTCCTATCTTCCATTGACAACATCCCTTCTTGGATTATATTCCTTCGCGTCCGGCCCCGATGAGAGGGGCGAGCGCGATCGTCACGTTCGCGGGGCTGGATGCGGTGGACGCCGGAGATGCGGCGTTACGCGGTTTGGGGGTGACGTCTGTCTTCGGGCAGGACGGATCTGCGCCAGCACTGCCACCGGCATGGAGACGGCCGGGTTTGAGATGGAAAGACTCCCTGGACAGTGTAATGGACGACCAAATCGAAACGCGTCCGGCCAACTGTCTGAGGCCCCCTGTCCCTTCGTGGACACTAATAGTGGCAACGGATCGATCGCCACGGCGAAGCGCAGACAAGCCGAAAAAACACCGTATGCGGAACGCCGGGCACTATCTTTGCCCCGCGCCTTCCGAAAGTCCTGATGCACTAACTTGCGGAAGACCGCATTCGCATCAGGCCCAAGGGTGCAACGGGCACCCGGCGTTCCGCACGCCCTCTCATAGGGGGCGAGGTGGGAATGCTCATAGCTCGGACGCGCAAGCGCCGCGAGAATGCGAACGCATGTTTTCAGGACAGTGGCTGTTTGAAATTTGAATCCTGCAATGATGCGCTGCCGCTATCGTTCATCACTCAGCGGTGGCTTGAACGTCAGCGGTGATTCCATCGCACGCTGCCTGGCGCGCTCGACGGCCTGTGCAAAATCCTGCGCATCGAACCACGGCTCATCGCGCATCAACGCATCCAGATCCTCGTTCCAGATCTGCGACACCTCGATATCGAACTTCATATTGTGCTTCTGGCTGACAGCCTGAATTCCATAGCCGGTAACGGCCCATTGTTTGCCGAGCCAAAACACATCCCGATGCAGCACCACGTCTACGCCCAATCTCGTCCGGTATCGTACAGAGACGAAAAGAACCCCAACCTGATGAGGGTGAGGCTCTACTGAACCGGTCTAGTCCATCAAATTTTAGCAACATCGTCCAGCGTTGAGACCAACGCCGATCTAGATGCGACCATTCTCGTTCGGTGGCTGTGGATGCTGCGCCTTCTGCGCCCGTTCCGCATCGGCCTTGTTGGCCTCGTGGCGTCCGATCACGCACCCCGCAACGACGCCGACCTTGCCATGTCCTGCATAGTGGCCGGCGATTCCGCCAATGATCGCGCCCTTGATACAGCCTTTCGCCTCGGCCGCAACCGATGAAAACGCGAGACCCGCAACCGCAGTGCAAAGCAGCAATTTCTTCATGATAACTCTCCCGCGTGATCGACCTCCTATAAGTCGCCGCTCCGCATTTCGTTCCATCAGTTGAAATATCGCCGACTCACACTCGCATCCGATTCGTGCCATAGATGTCGCAAATTGCGTCCAGGGATAAAACGACCATGCCAGCACCCAAACCGCCTGCTTTCGAAACGCTGAGTCTGCATGCCGGCCAGCATCCGGACGCAATCACCGGCGCGCGCGCCGTGCCGATCTACCAGACCACGTCCTACGTGTTTCAGGATTCGGATCACGCCGCTGCGCTGTTCAATCTCGAACGTGCCGGCCACATCTATACGCGCATTTCAAATCCGACGACGGCGGTGCTGGAAGAGCGACTCGCCGCACTTGAGAACGGCGTCGGCGCGGTGTGCACCGCATCGGGCATGGCAGCGCTGCATCTGGCCATCGCCACACTGCTCAATGCCGGCGATCACATCGTGGCGTCGTCCTCCCTCTATGGCGGCACCATCAACTTGCTGGCCCACACGCTGCCGCGCTTCGGCATCACCACGAGTTTCGTCAAGCCGCGCGATCTCGACGCCTTCAAGGCGGCGATCAAGCCGAACACCAGACTGATCATCGGCGAAACCATCGGCAATCCCGGCCTCGAAGTGCTCGACATTCCCGCCGTTGCCGACATTGCCCATGCCGCGAAGATCCCGCTGCTGATCGACAACACCTTCGCGACGCCGTTCCTGTCGCGGCCGATCGAGCTCGGCGCGGACATCGTGATGAACTCGGCCACCAAATGGATCGGCGGCCACGGCATCGCTATCGGCGGCGTCATCGTCGACGGCGGCCGTTTCGACTGGCACGCCTCCGGCAAGTTCCCGCAACTGACCGAACCCTATGCCGGCTATCACGGCATTGTCTTCGACGAGCAATTCGGCACTGCCGCCTTCATCATGCGTGCCCGCACGGAAGGATTGCGTGATTTCGGCGCGTGTCTCTCGCCGACCAATGCCTTCCAGCTGCTGCAAGGCGTCGAGACGCTGGGCATTCGCATGGAGCGCCATATGGCCAATACCCATGCGGTGCTGGCGGCGCTCACGGCAAACAAGGCGGTCGATTGGGTGCTGCATCCGTCGCTGGAGAATCATCCGGACTATGCGCTGGCAAAACGCCTGCTGCCGCGCGGCGCCGGCTCCATCGTCTCCTTCGGCATCAAGGGCGGCCGCAATGCCGGGCGCAAATTCATCGAGGCGCTCAAGCTGACTAGTCACCTCGCCAATGTCGGCGACGCCAAGACGCTGGTCATTCATCCCGGAAGCACCACGCATCAGCAGATGGACGCCGAGCAGCTCAAGGCCGCCGGCATCGGCGAGGAGCTGATCCGGCTGTCGGTCGGCATCGAAGCCGCCGATGACATCATCGATGACCTCGCGCAGGCGCTGCGCATCTCGCAGAAGGGCTGAGCGATGCAACTCACCGTCAACGGTCACGAGACCTATATCGCGAATGGCGGCCGCGCATTCGATCCTTCCCTGCCCGTGGTCGTGATGATCCACGGCGCCGGCTTCGATCACTCGACATGGGCGCTGCATACGCGCTGGTTTGCGCATCATGGCTTCGCCGTACTAGCGCCGGATCTGCCCGGCCATGGTCGCTCACAAGGTGAAGCGCTCACGACCATCGCCGATCTCGCAGACTGGACCGCAGCATTGATCGAGGCAGCGGGCACAAAGACTGCGCGGCTGATCGGCCATTCCATGGGCTCGCTGATTGCGCTGGAGACCGCAGCGCGGCATCCCCGTAAAGTCACGCGCCTCGACCTGATGGGCACGGCAGGGACGATGACCGTCGGCCCGGATCTGTTGAAGGATGCCGAAGCCAATCAGCACTCCGCCATCGACATGGTGTCAATCTGGGGGCTCGGCTTTCGCGCCGAACTCGGCGGCAGTCTCGCGCCGGGGTTGTGGATGCATAGCGGCGCGCAGCGCGTGCTGGAAGCCACGAAGCCGGGCGTGCTGTTCGCCGATCTCAACGCCTGCAATACATACCAGAATGCGCTGACTGCTGCGGCCCAGCTCGAAATCCCGGTCACGCTCATCCTCGGCGAACGGGACATGATGACTCCCGCCAAGGCCGGCAAGATCCTGGCCGCCGCATTGAAAAACGCCCGCACGGTGATTCTGCCCGGCACTGGCCACATGATGATGGTCGAACGTCCCGACGACGTGCTCGCCGCGCTACAGCACGAGCAATAGAGTCTAGAAGTCTTCGATGACTGTTGCACCGCGCGGCGCGCTGTGCTTCCTGTCTGTCGTTATCGGTGCCTCCGCGAGGAGGTGAAACGGGAATGCGGTGCGGGGAAATATCCCCTATGCCGCGGCTGCCCCCGCAACTGTAAGCGGCCATTCCGGGTCCACAAAGCCACTGAATTTGCATCGCAGATTCGGGAAGGCGGACCGGGAGACCACCGCGAGCCAGGAGACCGGCCGGTAACGAGTTTCACACTCGTTCGACGGTGGGTCGACGGAAGGGGTTATATGACTATCCGGAATTTGGCCGCAGGCACTGCGGCCGTTGTTGTTCTGTCCTGCTCTCATAGTGCTGCGCATGCGCAGTCCAGTGCCGAGCAGCTCTCCGAAATCGTGGTGACGGCGGACAGAGCACCCGAACAGCTCAATCGCACTGGCAGTTCGATTAGCGTGGTGTCGGGCGAGACCATTGCGACCAGCAATCCCGGCTCGCTGGTCGATGCGCTGCGCACTGTGCCAGGTCTCGACATCAGTGAAAACGGCGGCCCTGGCGGCACCGCGAATGTGCGCTTGCGCGGCGGCAACACCGGCCAGACGCTGGTGATGATCGACGGCATCCGCGTCAACGATCCCACCGCCGCATCGGGCGACTTCGAATTCGCCATGTTCACGCCTTCGGCGATGGAGCGCATCGAAGTCCTGAAGGGCCCGCAGAGCGCGCTCTATGGCTCAGACGCCATGGGCGGCGTGATCAATATCATTACCAAGAAGGGCTCGGGCCCTGCGCAAGTTAACGTGCGCACCGAAGCCGGCAGCTATGGCACTGTCATGACGCAGGGATCGCTGACCGGCACCAACGGTCCGTGGTCCTACGCTTTCACAGGTGGCGGTCAGCATTCGAACGGTTTCTCGCGTTACGGTTATCGTATCCCTGCCCTCGAAGCACGTTTTCCGAATCTCGAAAACGACAGCTTCGATCGCGTCGGCGGCTCGGCGCGCATCGGCTACGATGCAGGCGAAGGCATCCGGCTGGAATCCGGCATTGTTCATTCGTTCACGCGCGCAGCCTACGATGCGGCCAGCGGTACATATCCAGATACAGGATCGTCCACTGACCGCCTGCTGCAAACCGTCTACGGCCGCGTTGGGATCGACTCGTTCGGTGGGGTGTTGACGCACAACATAACTGTCTCGAATACCCATACCGAGCGCTCGTTCAACGAACTCAGCTATCCACTCAGTATGCGGCCGCCGCCGGGCGCGACCGCGAGGATCTTGGATTACTGGGGCAACAGTCTCGGCGCAGAATACCAAGCGACGCTGAAACTTGGCGCTTTCGGCTCGCTGATCTACGGTGCCAAGACCCAGAGCGAAACGGCACAGACTTTCACCACGGGCATCCTTCCGACACCGACTGCAATGACCTCCACATTGGCGAAACGGCAGGACACAAATTCGGTGTTCGCGTTGTGGTCAGTCCCGATAGGAGAGCGGCTTAACATCACCCTCGGCGGCCGTGTAGATGACGTCGTCGATGTCGCTCGCTTCGAGACGTGGCGCGCGACTGCCGCCTATAACATCACGGAGACCGGGACCAAATTTCACGCCAGCGCCGGAACAGGCGCCAAGGCACCAACGCTGTTCCAGCTCTATTCACAGGCCAACGGCACCCCGTCGCTTTCCCCCGAAACGAACTTTGGCTACGATGCTGGTATCGATCAGAGCCTGTTCAACGGTCGCGTGGTAGTATCGGTCACAGGCTTCGCAACCGACTACAGCAATCTGATCAACTTTGTATCGTTTACACCTAGTGCATGCGCCGCTGACCAGAAGACGGGTTGCTATAACAACGTCGCACGCGCCGAAACCAGCGGTCTCGAAGTTGGCGCCAATGTGGACGTAATTCCCGGCCTGATGAAGTTCAACGCGGCCTACACCTATCTGCACGCGCAAGATCTCGGCAATGATACAGTGCTGGCACGTCGTCCCAAGAACTTCGCCCGCTTCGCGCTCACCATCACGCCCACCGACAAGTGGATGATCGAGCCGCGCGTTACGACCGTGTCGAAGCGCTTCAGCAGTGCCAATCAGGTCGGTCAGGTGGATGCCTATACCCGCATCGATCTCTATACCGAGTACAAGATCGATGCGAACTGGAAGGTCTTCGCCCGCGGCGAGAACATCCTGAATGAGCATTATCAGGAAGTGCTGAACTTCGGCACCACGGGACCTGCGGCTTACGCAGGCTTCAACGCCACATGGTGAGCATAGCGCCAGCAGCACGACGCCGGACGATCGCGACAATCGCGCTCGTCGGTCTCGTCACGCTGCTGGCACTCGGCTCGCTCGGCACGGGACCTGTCAAACTCTCGCCGCTGACGGTGCTCGATGCATTGTTCAGCGGCAGCAGCGATGTGCATCAGATCATCGTGCGTGAAATCCGCCTGCCGCGCGCGATTCTCGCACTTGCCATCGGCGCGATCCTCGGCCTATCCGGTGCCGCGCTGCAGGGCTTGCTGCGCAATCCCCTCGCCTCGCCGTCGCTGTTCGGCGCGCCACAATCGGCGGCCTTCGGCGCGGTGCTGATGATTTCGCTCGGCTGGGCCGATGTTCGCTCATGGGCGCTGCCTGTTGCCGGCATCACGATGGCGTTCCTGTCGGTCTTCGTGCTGCTCGGCATCGCCGGTCGCAATGCGGGTCTGCTGTTGCTGATCCTCGCCGGTCTCGCGATCTCCAGCCTTGCCGGTGCCGCAACGGCGCTGGTGATGAACCTGTCGCCCAATCCCTTTGCCGCACTTGAGATCGCGTTCTGGCTGCTCGGCTCGCTGGAAGACCGCAGCTTCCGTCACGTCACGCTGGCGCTGCCGTTCATTGTCGCCGGCGCGATCATTTTGATGAGTCAGCGCTCGGCCTTTCGTGCATTGAGCCTTGGCGAAGAGACCGCACAGAGCCTCGGTGTCCATGTGAGCCGCCTGCGCCTGCTGGTGATTCTTGGCGTCGCGCTCGGCGTTGGCGGCGCTGTCGCTGTCACCGGCACGATCGGCTTCATCGGCCTTATCGCGCCGCATCTGATGCGCCCGATCATCGGCCATGATCCCGCGCGCCTGCTGATCCCGAGCGCACTGACCGGCTCGGCGCTGTTGCTGGCCGCGGATATCGCCGTGCGCCTGATCCCATCGACCACCGATATCAAGGTCGGCGTCCTGACCTCGATCATCGGCGTGCCGTTCTTCCTCTATCTCATCATGCGCGAGCGTCGCGCCCTGGGTGGAGGCGTCGCATGAGCGATCAGGCGCTGCTGACCGCGAGCCATCTGAGCGTCACGCTCTCCGGGCGCGAGGTGCTGCACGATGTCTCGCTCTCGCTACACCGACGGCATCTCGTCGCTCTGGTCGGTCCGAACGGCGCCGGCAAGACGACGCTGCTGCGCGCATTGGCAGGATTGCAATCATCCACCGGCGCGATCCATGTCGCAGGCCATACACTGGCGTCCTTGTCGCTCCGCGAGCGCGCAAAGCGCTTCGGCTATCTGCCGCAAGGCCATGTCGTACACTGGCCCCTCGACGTGAAGGACGTCGTCGCCCTCGGCCGCTATCCGCATGGCGCGACCGATCCAGCGCGGCTGACATCATCGGACAAGGCTGCGGTCGAGCGCGCAATGCTGGCAACGGACGTCGTCGCCTTTGCCGATCGCCGCGTGACTGAGCTTTCGGGTGGCGAGCGCAGCCGCGTCGCATTGGCCCGCGTTCTCGCCGTCGAGGCACCGATCGTGCTGGCCGATGAGCCGACCGCGTCGCTCGATCCACGCTACCAGATCGACGTCATGAAGAATTTGCGCGATGTCGCTGACAGCGGCGTGCTGGTGATCGTGGTGACGCACGATCTCGGCCTCGCGGCACGTTTCGCCGATACGGTGCTGGTGATGTCCGACGGACGCCTCGCAGCCCAAGGCGCACCGCAGCAAGCGCTATCTGACGACATCGTCGCCGATGTCTTTCGTATCAGCACCTATCGCGCCGAACACCGGAACGAAACGATTATCCTGCCCTGGGCGGGAGTCTGAGCGATGTGGCGGCTATTTCGCCAGCGCAGCAGCAAGCCGGCTCAGAGCAGCCGTATCGGGCGGCAGGCCGAAGCGCAGCAGCTCATGGCTCCAGTCGAAGTGGCGGCACCAGATCTGCTGCCGGGCCAAGGCGGCATGCCATTTCAAGGCGTCGGCATGTCGCGCCAGCCGATACAGCGGCGTGCCGCCGACAATCTCGAAACCGGCATCGGCCAATACGTTGTCGAGCTTGATGCCCTGTGCGACCAGCGCGACGCGGGTCTGCGTGGCCCAGCGCTCGTCACGCAAAGCGGCCGCGCCGATGACCTGCGCCGGTCCGGAACAGGCCCATGGGCCGATGGCAGTCGCGATACGCTGCGCGATCAGCGGCGCCGCAAGCGCGAAGCCGAGACGTACGCCTGCGAGACCATAGAATTTTCCGAACGAGCGCAGGATCGCTACCGGCAGTGTCGCACACAGGCCGGCCGCGCTGATCGCGGGATCGACATCGGCGAAAGCCTCGTCAATCACAAGCCAGCCACCGCGTCGCTGCAGGGTTTCCGCAACATCGGCGAGTTCATCGCGCGTGGCGACGCGCCCGTCAGGATTGTTGGGATTGACGATCACCACATGCCTGGCATGATCCGGCAGCGCGCCGAGGCTGCCGATCACACCGACCTCGTGTCCGCCCGCGCGCCAAGCCGCGACATGTTCGTTATAGGTCGGCCCGACAATGGCAACGGCGCCAAGCGCAGCGAGATGCGGCAGCCACTGGATCAGAGCCTGCGTACCGGCAGCGGCAACGACATCGACGCTATCGGGCACATGATAAGCGCTGCGCGCGGCGGACAGCAGCGACTGTTCGTCGGCGCGCGTCGGCAGGCGTTCCCAAAGATGGCTCGGCAGGTTGGCAGGAATGGGCCACGGCCATGGATTGATCCCCGTCGAGAGATCGAGCCATTGGTCCGGCGCACCGCCGAATTCAGCCATCGCCTGCGTGAGATCGCCACCATGTTTCATGCCTGTGTCATGCCATCATATCGGGCGAAGCGCGAGAGGCTTTGGCCGCTCGCGGCTGCGACACTCGCGCTGCTCGCATGGGCGCCGCTACAGGCCAGTGCTACGGAGCAGCCACGCATCGCCTCGATCAATCTCTGCACCGATCAACTGCTCGTCACCCTCGCCGATCCCGAGCAGATTTTGGGCCTCAGCCCCTATGCACGCGATCCGTTCCGTTCGTGGGACAAGGACAAGGCGAAGGCGTTCCGCCTACTGTCCGGCGAGGCCGAGGACGTGCTAGCGCTAAAGCCGGATGTCGTTGTTGCCGGCCGCTTCACCAAGCGCGCGACCCGTGAACTCCTGAAGGACAAGGGACTGAAGGTCACCGAATTCGATCCCGCCCGCTCGCTCGACGACGTCAAGAAACAGCTCCGCCAGATGGGCGCGCTGGTCAAGCATCCGGAGCGTGCTGAAGCCGAAATAGCGAAACTGGATACTGCAATCGCGCAGGCCCATGCCGCCGTACAGCGCAAACCGTTGCGCGTGCTGGCGGTGTCGCGGCGCGGCTGGGTGTCCGGCGGCGAGAATCTCACGACGTCGCTGCTCTCGGCCGTCGGCCTGCGCAATGCCGGCGGCGAACTCGGCCTCAAGGCCGGCGGTTTCGCCTCGCTGGAGGCGATCGTCACGCTGAGGCCCGATCTGCTGCTGGTCACCGATAATACTGATTTCGCCGAAGACGAAGGCCGCGCCTTCCTGCTGCATCCCGCACTGGAGACATTCTATCCGGCATCGAAGCGACTGGTTCTGCCCGAGCGCCTCACCGCCTGCGGTGGCCCGACCATGGTCGAAGCACTCGACCGATTGACCACCGAAATCAACCGCGTGGCCCCCTGATGCTGGTGGATGGCGACGCGCTCCTCCTGGTGGTCGCGGCGCTGCTGCTCGATGCCATGATCGGCGATCCCGACTGGCTGTGGCGCCGCGCACCGCATCCCGTGGTCTGGATCGGCAACGGCATCGGCTGGCTGGAACACCGACTCAACCTCGAGAGCTGGTCGGGACGGCAGCGCAAACTGGCCGGTGTCGTCACCATCATCGCGCTGGTCAGTGTCGTAATGCTTGTCGGCGGACTGCTCGCCGATCTCCTCAACGACAACTGGATCGGCTTTGCAATCGAAGCCCTGGTTGCCTCGACACTGATCGCCCAACGCAGCCTGTATCAGCATGTGGCCCGCGCGCGTCGCGCTTTCACCGAGGGTGGATTGCCGGCGGCGCGACAGGCCGTCGCCATGATCGTCGGCCGCGATCCCGAGCGGCTCGACGCCGCCGGCGTCGCGCGTGCAGCGATCGAATCCACCGCCGAGAATTTCTCCGACGGCATCATCGCGCCGGTATTCTGGCTAGCGCTGTTGGGGCTGCCCGGCCTGATCGCCTACAAGGCCATCAACACGGCGGACTCCATGATAGGTCATCGCAGCACGCGCTATCAGGATTTCGGCTGGGCCGCCGCGCGGCTCGACGATCTCGTCAACCTGATCCCGGCACGGCTGTCGGGATTGCTCATTGCTATCGTCGCGCCGATCGTGCGCGGATCGATCATCGCATCATTGAAGATCATGATGCGCGATGCCGGAAAGCATCGCTCGCCCAATGCCGGCTGGCCGGAAAGTGCCATGGCTGGCGCGCTCGGGATCGTAATCGCTGGACCGCGCGTCTATGCCGAGGGCGCGGTCAACGATCCCTATCTCAATGCGGAAGGGCGTGTCGCCGCGCCTGATGACATCGATCGGGCACTTCGTATGTTCGTCGCAGCCTGCGTGTTGCAGGCGGTGATCTATGCCGCGCTGGCGCTGCTGCTCTGACGGCTGCGGGCAATCTCGATCAGCCGATCGATATCGAGATGTTTTTCGCAATGATCGGCCAGCGCATCCAGCGCGGCTTCGATCTCTGCGTCATAGGCCAGCGACGATGCGATGCCGAGATTGGCCAGCCATGCCTTGCGAAACGCGTCGCCGGTGAACAGGCCGTGGATATAAGTGCCCTGCACCCGTCCATCGACTGACGCAGCACCATCGGGGCGTCCATCGATCATGATCAGCGGCCGCGCGCAGTCGTCCCCTTCGCTGCGGCCGAGATGGATCTCGTAGCCTTCGATCGCGGCGCCCGTCGCGCAATGCGTACCGGATATCAGCGTGGTGGATTTATCCGCGCTCATCAGCGTCGCGATATCAAGCAACCCGAGGCCATCGACCGACCCGGGCGAACCATCGACACCATCGGGATCGGCAATCGTCTTACCCAGCATCTGGTAGCCTCCGCACAGGCCAAGCACGTGACCACCGCGGCGCACATGCGCCTTGATATCGATGTCCCAGCCCTGCGCACGCAGGAAGGCGAGATCGCCGATTGTGGATTTGCTGCCCGGCAGGATGACCACATCCGCATCACCCGGAATCGCTTCACCAGGGCGCACGAAGACAAGCTTCACGCCGGGCTCCATGCCGAGCGGATCAAGATCGTCGAAATTAGCGATCCGCGCCAGCACGGGCACCGCGATGATGCGGGTCGATGACGAGGCATGGGTGCGATCAAGATCGACCGCATCTTCGGCCGGCAGAAACGCCGCCTGCGGCAGCCATGGCAACACGCCGATAGAGGGCCAGCCCGTCAGCCTCGTGATCGCCGTGAGGCCGTTATCGAACAGACTGGGATCGCCGCGAAACTTGTTGACGATGAAGCCATGGATACGCGCGCGCTCCTCGGGTTCAAGCACCAGATGCGTGCCGGCCAGGCTGGCAATGACGCCGCCGCGATCGATATCGCCGGCGAGCACGACGGGAATATCGGCCGCGGCAGCAAAACCCATATTGGCGATGTCGCCGGCGCGTAGATTGATCTCCGCAGGGCTGCCGGCCCCTTCGACGAGAACGATGTCCGCCTGATCGGCGAGCAGCGAGAAGCTCTCGAGAACAGCGGGCAACAGCGCCGCCTTCTTCTCCAGATAATTCTTCGCCCGCAACGTGCCCCAGCGCTGGCCCTGCACGATCACCTGGGCGCCGGTGTCGGTCTCCGGCTTCAGCAGAACGGGGTTCATATGAACGCTCGGCTGCAGCCTGGCGGCGCGCGCCTGCACCGCCTGCGCGCGGCCGATCTCGCCGCCATCGACGGCAACGGCCGCATTGTTCGACATGTTCTGCGGCTTGAACGGTGCCACCTTCAAGCCACGCCGCACCAGTGCCCGCGCGAGGCCAGCGACGATCGTCGACTTCCCGGCATTAGAGCCGGTCGCCTGGATCATCAGCGCAGGCGTATTCAGGTTCATCAGAATTCGATGCCCTTCTGGCCTTTAATACCAGCCCGGAACGGATGCTTGATCAGCGTCATCTCGGTGACCAGATCGGCCATCTCGATCAGCTCGGGCTTGGCGTTCCGGCCGGTGATGACCACGTGCTTGTCGGCCGGCTTCTCGTCGCGCAGGAAGGTCAGCACCTCATTGAGGTCGAGATAGTCGTAACGCAGCACGATGTTGAGTTCATCGAGCAGCACCAGACGATGGCGGTCATCGCGGATCATTTCCTTGGCGCGCTCCCAGCCCGCGGTCGCGGCAACAATGTCGCGTTCGCGGTCCTGCGTGATCCAGGTGAAGCCCTCGCCCATGATGTGCAGCGTGACGAGATCCGGGAAGGTCTTCAGCAGCCGCGCTTCGCCAGTGTCCCATTCCGGCGACTTGGTGAATTGAACGATACCGACCGGATAGCCGTGACCGATATGGCGGAACACCATGCCGAGCGCTGCAGAAGTCTTGCCCTTGCCGGTGCCGGTGTGAACGATCAAGAGGCCCTTCTCGCCGACCTTGGTCGCCATGATCTTGTCTTTCGCCGCCTTGTGCTTGGCCGCCTTGATCTTGTGGCGGGCATTTTCTTCGTCGTCGTGAGCGGGTTCGGTCATGCGATTTCCTTTGCGATCTCTGTATGTGCCTGCGGCAGAAGTTCGGCAATCAGATCGGCAGCGCGATTGGAACGCGGTGTCCACAGATCCCGGCGAATGGCTTCGGCAAAGCGCGCCGCCGTCTCACGCAGTGCCGCGGGATTGGCAGATGCCATAAAGCCGCGAACTTCGTCATTTTCCAAATAGGAGGTGAACAGCTGATCGAAATGGTGATTGGCGACCGCATTGGTGGAGGCCGCGAAACCGAACAGATAATCAACCGTAGCCGCGATCTCGAACGCACCTTTGTAGCCATGGCGCATCACGCCGGCGATCCATTTCGGATTGGCGCCGCGGCCGCGCACCACGCGCGAGATCTCATGCGCCAGCGGCCGGGCAATCGGCGCTTCGGGGCGCGACGTATCGATATGGGCGATGCGCGGCGCCGAGCCACGCAGCGTCTGCACCGTCGCCGCGAGGCCGCCGATGAACTGGTAATAGTCGTCGGAATCCAGAATGTCGTGCTCGCGATTGTCTTGCGCCTGCGCGACGAGATCGACGCCCCTCAGCCGTTCTGCGAATTCGCCTCGCGCGTCCTCGCCATCGGTTCCACCGCCATAGGCATAGCCGCCCCAATCGAGATAGACCTCGGAAATGTCGGCACGATTACTCCAGCCACCCTCATCCATCAGCGCCTGCAGGCCCGCACCATAAGCGCCAGGCTTGGAGCCGAACACACGGCGCGTCGCCTGTCGCCGTGCGATCTCGCAGGTCATGCCACCAGCTTCTAGCGTACGGGCACGCGCGCGGACATTGGCCGCAATGGGATTGGCGTCATCGGGTTCGTCGAGTTCGGCCACAGCGCTCACGGCGGAGCCGATGATGTCCATCTGGGTCGGGAATGCATCGCGGAACAGGCCGGAGACACGGAAGGTCACATCCACGCGTGGGCGCTTCAGTTCCGACAGTGGCGTGATCGCAAAGCCGGTGACACGGCCCGAGGTTTCCTCCCACAGCGGGCGCGCGCCAATCAGCGCCAATGCCTGCGCGACATCGTCACCGCCGGTGCGCATATTGGCCGTGCCCCAGGCCGACAGCGCAATCGCGCGCGGCCATTCGCCGGCCTCCTGCCAATAGCTCTCGACCAGCCGTTCGGCCGCCAGTTGCCCGATGCGCCAGGCGGATGGCGTTGGCACGGCGCGAACGTCGACGGCGAAAAAATTGCGCCCGGTCGGCAGCACATCGGGGCGTCCACGCGTCGGCGCGCCAGATGGACCGGGCCGCACGAACTGACCGTCGAGTCCTCCGAGGAATGCGGCCGTCTCCGCGTCCCCGCAGGCATCGATGGCGGGTCGCAATGTCGTAGTGATCCAGCCGAGCACTTCGGCAGTGCGCGTCCAGGTGGGATCGCAGGGCAGCTCGCCGGAGACAAGTTGCAGCGCCAGCCCTTCGATTCGTTCGACGGTGTCACCTGTGGTGCGCCACACTGCATCGCTGACATCGGCAAGAACGCCGGGGCGCGGGCCGAGATAGTCATCGGCCATATCACGGGTGAGCGGGTCGAACGTGCCAAGACCGAGATCGGCAGCCAATGCGCGATGCAGTGACGCATCCTGCGGCTTGATGTCCGAGCGCGGCAGGCGCGCGATGGATACAAGGAGATCATTGCGCTGCGCGTCCTCAGGCACGCGGCCAAATATGTGCAGTCCGTCGCGGATCTGCATCTCCTTGAGATCGCACAGATGGGCGTCGAGCGCGCGCAGCGCCTCGCCCGTCGGCGTGTCGCGAGTGACATTGACGTCGGCATCGATCTGCTGCGCGCGGGCGAGCGACAGGATGTCTTCGGCGATCACGGCAGCGCGCTTGGGATCGAGATCGGTCGCCATGGCATATTCGTCGACCAGATTCTCCAGCCGCGCCAGATCGTCGTGCAATTCGGCCCGCGTCATCGGTGGTGTCAGGTGATCGATGATCACGGCGGAGGTGCGGCGCTTGGCCTGAATGCCCTCGCCGGGATCGTTGACGATGAACGGATAGAGATGCGGCAGCGGACCGAGTACGGCATCGGGCAGACAATCGGCTGACAGACCGGCGCTTTTCCCCGGCAGCCATTCGAGATTGCCGTGCTTGCCGAGATGCACCACCGCATGGCTATCAAAGCCGCGGCGCAGCCAGAGATAAAAGGCGAGATAGTGATGCGGCGGTACCAGATCGGGATCGTGATAGGTGCTCTTGGGATCGATATTGTAACCGCGTGCCGGCTGCACACCGACAGCGATATTGCCGAAACGATGCAGGCCGAGACGGAATGCACCGTCGACCACATGCGGATCGTTCTCAGCTTTGCCCCAGCGGGACTCAATAGCCAGCCGCACATTGGTCGGCAGCGTCGCAAAGGCCGCGTGATACTCAGCCAGCGGCCACGTCACGCCACCGCTTCGCTCCGCGCGACCGGCAAGCGCATTCGTTGGACCCTGTTGCAATAGCTGCATCATGGCGGCCGTCGTGTCAGGCGCGTCACCAGTGCCGTAGCCGGCTTCGCGCATCGCGGCGATCACATCGATCAGGCTCTGCGGCGTATCGAGGCCGACGCCATTGGCAAGGCGTCCATCGCGATTGGGATAATTGGCCAGAATCAGCGCGACGCGTCGTTCGCACGCCGCAGCGCGGCGCAAGCGCACCCAGGCGCGCGCCAGATCAGCGGTCGCATCAATCCGATCCTGCACCGGCTGCAATGTTGTCGGCGCAAAACCGCCGTCGCTGGCGCCACGTTCCTTGAAGGCGATGGCATTGGCGAAGAT
The DNA here is from genome assembly GCF_013359755.1 of Tardiphaga robiniae. GTDB lineage: Bacteria > Pseudomonadota > Alphaproteobacteria > Rhizobiales > Xanthobacteraceae > Tardiphaga > Tardiphaga robiniae. Next base: position 259,152 of record NZ_JABMCJ010000076.1, read on the forward strand.
GCGGCCATCGACTTCCGGCAACACCACATGCATCGCCAGATCGCGCGGCGTCAGGCCGCGAGTAGAGGCTTCCCAGCTGGCGCGCGAGATGCCGGCCTGCGCGACCTGCAGAATCGGACAGCCTGACGCCGACAACACGCCGGCATCGTCATGCGCGGTCGCAGTGGCGAAGGCCGTGGCGTTGATGATGATATCGGGCGGATAGGCCGCAAGCGCGGCGCGCAGGAAAGCCGCGGAGCGCTCATCCTTCAGGCTCGTGACGTAGAGGCAGGCCGCGTTGAGGCCGCGCGCGTCGAGCGACCGACGCAATGCATCGATTGCCGCTGTATCGCCGCCAGCCACCAGCGCGCGGTAGAAGATCACAATCGCATTCGGCCGGTTATCCCCCGCGGGTTCACCCGGCCAGAAGCCGGCCGAAGGCATCGGCCGCGCAACAGGCGGCTCCTCTCCGTGACCGATCAGATGCGCGGCATAACGCAGTGCCAGCTGCGCGTTGTCGACGCCGCCCTCGCTGCAATAGCGCCACAACGCATGGGTTTCGTCGCTGCTGACCGTGCCGCGGGCGGCCAGTTCGGCATTCCAGTCCATCTCGCCGGGCAGACAGGCGAACTTGCTACCGCGGCTCAGCGCGTCGCTGCGCAGGCTTTCGACACCATGGGGCCAATAGCTGATGCCGCCGAGCATGCGCAGCACCACGATCTTCGCCTTGGCCAGCGTCCGTTCGACATAGAGATCGACCGACGCGGGATGGCCGAGCGCCAGCATATTCGTGAGCCGTACGCTCGGGAAATCGTCCGATAGCGTCGCATGCGCCGCATTGAACGCCGCCAGATCACTGTCTGCCGCAGACAGCACGACGATATCGGCGGTGTCCTGCCCGAGATCGCGGGCGACGTCGCCGTCATCAATGCTGCCGGAGGTATCGAGCTTCAGATGCATGCGGGTGAACCTGCGTTACCCGGCGAGTGCCTTTCGCACGGCGTCGCCGTCGAATCCCTTGAGGCCGATGACCACCAGATGCTCGGCCTGCATCACGTCCGGCCGGGCGAAGGCGAGTTCAACGCGAGCGCCGACGGCCTGCACCACGATCGGCGCGGGCTTGTCCGTAATGCGTGCATGACCCTTCACGCGCAGCACGCCATCGAGACCAAGCGCGTCGCTGATGCGCGCACGCATCGCGTCGATGCTCGCAGCAGCGGTGGGTTTGACGACGATGCTGTCGAAATCGTCATGGTCGTGTTCTTCCTCCTCGCCGTGATGACCGACACGGGCGGCCATATCGTCCTCAGCGGCAGCGTTGAGCCCGATCAGCACCGATGGCGCGAGATCGCCCTTGGAGCGCACGATGCTCACGCCGGGACGCAGCACGGCTTTGAGCTTGATCTCGATCTCGGCGAGTTTTTCCGGAGCGACGAGATCGCTCTTCGACAAAACCACCAGATCAGCGCAAGCGAGCTGGTCCTCGAACACTTCCTCGATGGGGTCGTCGTGTTCGATGCCTTCGTCCTTGGCGCGCTGTTCGGCAACAGCGTCTTCGTCCAGCGTGACACGGCCTTCAGAGAGCGCCAGTGCGTCGACGACAGTGACGACGCCATCGACAGTGGCGCGAGTCTTCACCGCCGGCCAGGCAAAGGCCTTCAACAGCGGCTGCGGCAGCGCGAGGCCGGAGGTTTCGATGACGATGGCATCGAGTGGACGCTCGCGCGACAGCAGCTTATCCATGGTCGGCACGAAGTCGTCGGCGACGGTGCAGCAGATGCAGCCATTGGTAAGCTCGACGATATCGCCGGGCGCACAGGCCTTTGCCGCGCATTCCTCGACCAGACCGCCATCGAAACCGGCATCGCCGAACTCATTGACGATCACGGCGATGCGGCGGCCATCGGCCTGGGTCAGCAGCGAGCGCAGCAGCGTGGTCTTGCCGGCGCCGAGAAATCCGGTGAGGACGGTGACGGGAACGCGGGACATTCAATTCTCCTGGGAACGCTTGAGCCAGAGCGGAAGCCCGGCGGCAATGAAAGCAACATTCGGCACGGCGGCCGCGATGATCTGGTTGAGGCGGCCCTGCGCATCGCGAAAGGCACGGCCGAGCGGCGTTTCCGGCACGAGGCCGAGGCCAACTTCGTTGGACACGAAAACGATCGGATAGCGCGAGACATCGAGGAAGCGCACCAGACGCTTCGCCTCGATCTCCGGATCGCGCTCGGCAAACATCAGATTCGACAGCCATAGCGTCAGGCAATCCACCAGCACGACGCGGCCGACCGTCGCCTCGCGCGTCAGCGCATCGACCAGCGCCAGCGGCTCTTCCACGGTGATCCAGCCTTCGCCGCGCTGCTTGCGATGCTGCGCGATGCGGGCATGCATCTCGTCGTCACCGGCCGTTGCAGTCGCAAGATAGACTTTGGTCAGGCCGATGCCATCGACCAGCCTCTCGGCGAAAGTTGACTTGCCGGACCGCGCACCGCCCAGCACCAACGTGGTCGAGACCGCGGTCATTTCGGCGCACGCCCATCTTCAGGCGACCAACGCATCGGCGGCACGCGCGCGACCATGCCCTTGCGCAGCACCTCGGCGCGCTCGCGCCATGGCACCAGGCCGTAGTCGGCCTTCTGATAGGACTCCACGAAAGACACCAGCGCCGCGCTGCCGCTATCGGTCTGCAGATCGCCGAACAGGAACGTGTAGCCATCAGGGCTCGTCACCGCGACGGTTGCTGGCCGCTTGCAGACGCTGAGACACTGCACCGGACGCACCATCACGGCGGCATCGCCATCGCCGAGCGCGGCCTTCACCGCATCGAACATGTCCGGCCCGACGATCGTGCCGGTTTCGGCGGCCTTGCAGCTGATGCACACACTCACGACAACGGGACCAGCCGGCACGGGGCGCGGCGGTTCGACCGAAATTTGTTCGCCAGAGATATCGGCGCTGTCGTGATCCATTACATGCTCAGTTCATGCCCTCGCGGGCCTACGAGCTTTGTTGGATCGCGCCGACAGCATGGCCGTCAGTTCGCTCCCGTCCGGTGCACCCCGCCCCGACGACGCCTCCAAAGCACAGTTCGTGATGGCAGGTCTCCTGGCTTGCGAGTCACAGCCTGTTGCCGCCTTCCCAAGAATTCTGAAGAATTCCCAGTGGCACCGGCGCGGGCTCGTCGCTTACAGTTGCGGGGGCAGCGCCGGCCTCAAACCGGCTTCCCTATTCACCTTCCACGCGGAAGGACCATCGCAAAAGACGCTATCTGCCGGGTGCGCCGGGGTCAACCGCGCCGACGGACTGCCGCCCGGACCTGTTGACCTTGCAGGTCGTCTTGCGTCAGTTAGGCCGCGAAAGGAACCCTATGTCCGCCCATTCTCAGTCCTTGTGGCAGCCGCCCGCCATTGCGCCCGTTGACCCGCAGATCGCGGCAGGAATCCGCGCTGCCATCGACGGCAAGGCCAAGCCGCCGGGGTCGCTGGGGAGAATCGAGGACCTGGCGCTGCAGCTCGGCATGATCCGGCATCCGGGCGAGCCCCGCGGCGACAATGCCGTGCTGCTGGTCTTCGCCGGAGATCACGGACTCGTAGCCGAAGGCGTGTCGCAATATCCGTCGGCGGTCACGGTCGCGATGGTGATGACCTATCTGGCCGGCCGCGCCACGGCCAATGCTTTCGCCGCGGCCAATGACATCGGTGTGCGCGTGATCGACATCGGCGTCGCTGCGGAACTGCCTGTCCATCCGAAGCTGATCGACGCTAAGGTCCGCATGGGTACGGCGAATGCCGCGCGCGAGCCAGCGATGACGGCAGAGCACGCGGCCGATGCGCTGACGCGCGGCTTCAGAATCGCCGTCGGTGAGATCAAGGCCGGCGCAGACATCATCGCGCTCGGCGAGATGGGAATTGGCAACACGGCCTCCTCGGCATTACTGGTACATCGGCTCGGCCCGGCACCCCTGAATGATTGTATCGGCGTTGGCGCCGGGCAGGATGATGCCGGCATGGCGCGCAAGCGCGCGGCGATCACGAAGGCGGCAGCGCGCAGCGACGCAACTGCGCCACTGGATGTGCTGGCCCAATTAGGCGGACTGGAAATCGCGGGCATGGCCGGAGCGATCCTCGGCGCAGCTTCGCAACGGCGGCCGGTGATCATCGACGGCTTCATCTCCAGCGCCGCGGCACTGCTCGCCGTTCGCCTATCCCCGGCTGCACGCGACTACTGCGTCTTCGCACACCGCTCGGCCGAACGCGGCCATGACATCGTGCTGAACGCGCTCGATGCCAAGCCGCTACTCGATCTCGGCTTGCGGCTCGGTGAAGGCACCGGCGCGCTGCTTGCGGTGCCGTTGGTCCGCGCCGCCGCGCGCATGCTGACCGACGTTGCGAGCCTCGACGACGTGCTGGCCGGAAAGATCTAGATGAGGCTGGATCCGCATCTTTTGAATGCGATCCGTTTCCTGACGGTGCTGCCGGTACCGGCAACTGTCGACGCGCAAGGGCCTGACTGGCTTGCGCGTGCAATGAAGTATTTTCCGGTGGTCGGCGCCGGCATCGGCGCTGCATCCGCAATCGTGTTTCTCGTTGCCGGCGAATTCTGGTCACCGCTGATTTCTGCCCTGCTGACGATCACGACAAGCATCGCCCTGACCAGCGCGCTGCATGAAGACGGCCTCGCCGACACAGCCGACAGTTTCGGCGGGGGCTGGACTGTCGAGAAGCGCCTTGCGATCATGAAGGACAGCCGCATCGGCACTTACGGGGCGCTGGCACTCGGCCTCGGCGTGGCACTGCGTATCGCGGCGCTGGCAACATTACCTGTCTGGGCAGGCGCGGCAGCGCTCTTTGCTCTTCATGCCGCAGCACGCGCCATGCCGGCCTTCGTGATGAACCGCCTGCCCTATAGCGGCGATACCAGTGCGATGAAGGTCACTTACGCCGAGGCGCCCGTGCGATTTGAGGAATCGTTGTTTGCACTTGGTGTGGTTGTGCTTGCAGCAATCCCGCTTGCGCTCGTCTCGGTCGCATCGCTTTTTACGGGTCTTCTGCTCGGCGCAGCGCTCGCCGCACTGCTCGCACTCTGGTCGCGTCGTCTGATCGGTGGTTACACCGGCGACGTGCTCGGTGCCGTCGAGCAACTCTTCGAGATCGGATTTCTTCTCGGCGTTGCGGCCCTGATCAGATAGGCCAGTTCAGCGGCAATCGATAAGGCTCACCTTCAAAAGCGTCCGCACCGCGGCCGATGCGTGCGATGGCTTCGACCATGCGGCCGTCGCGGCCAAGCTGTTCGTCGGCCAATTGCACCATCAATTTGTTCGGCGTCACATAAGGCGAACGCTTGCGTAGTTCATCTGCAATCGCCGTCTCATAGCCAGGATTGCGATCGCAGGCGATGGCGTAAGCCGCAGCGCTGGAACGGCTGATCCCTGCCCAGCAATGAATGAGCATCGGGCGATCAGCGATGCTGCCGCGGCCGAATTGAAGAATGGCATCCACGACGTCGGCATCGGGCGCGATCAGGTCCGGCGTTGCTTCGACGATATCGTGAAAGGTTAGCTCCACATGCCGCTCACGCGCCAACCCGCTCCAGTCGCGCTCACTCGTTGTGGGCGACAGAAGGGTCAGCAGATCGAAGGCCGGCAGCGTGTCTGCCACAGCAGCAAGGCCTCCGAGCGAGCTCACATAGATCATTCGAACACCCTGCTCGCTGTCGTCATGTCCTTCCTCTCACCCACGGCGAATGGACCTTCTTCAACCTCATGCCGCTGCGATGTCGCTGATGCAAGGTCGGTTTCTTAATACCACCCCCGACCTTTTCGCACTTGCACAATCGTAAATCGAGAAAATACACCAATCAGAACAATCGGTTACTCGCTCGAACTTTAGACAACCGAGGCAGGCCAATCTTAAAGAAGTTGCGATAGGTATCTAACTCACGAGTGCAGAGTCCAGGACGGTACGATGCTGAACTACTTCGAAATGGCGGCATCGCAAATCGGAACGATCTTCCGCGTGCCGCGCGAAAACCCCGAACTGGTGGAGGCGAAACTCGCTGCCTTCACCCGTCAGGTGCCGATGATGTATGCGCTGGTGGTCGTTAACACGACGGCACTTGCGATTACCTTTTATGGTACTGCGCCACATCTGCTTACCGTCTATCTCCCTGCTGCATTCGATGCAATCTGTGTGATCCGGATACTGAGCTGGTTGAGAGCGCGGAACACCACCCTGTCACTCAACCAGGCCGTCGAGAAGCTCACCGGCTCGATCATCTTTGCAGGCATTCTCGGCGTCGCGTTCACTGCCTGGAGCCTCAGCCTGTTTCCCTATGGCGACGCCTATAGCAAAAGCCACGTTGCGTTCTTTATGGCCGTTACATCGATCGGCTGCGGTTTCTGCCTCATGCATCTGCGCGCGGCAGCGCTGATCGTGATGGCGCTGGTTGTCGTGCCTTTCGCGTTCTTTTTCGGCTCCAGCGACAATGTCGTCTTCGTCTCCATCGCCTTCAACTTCGTCGTGGTTATCGGGGCCGTTCTCTTCATGCTGCTCGGCAATTACTCCGATTTCGAGAAGCGGGTGAATTCGGAGAAGGCGCTGCGTATCAAGCAGGCTGAGCTGCAGGTGCTGAGCGACAAGAATTTCCGGAATTCGAATATCGACAGCCTCACCGGTCTCCGCAATCGCCGGAACTTCTTTGCCGAGCTTGAGCGCGGCATTGTCAACACTGAGCACAGTAGCGGCGGCCTGCTGCTCGGTATCCTGGATCTGGATGGCTTCAAGCCGATCAACGACATCCACGGACACCACACGGGTGATCGCTTGCTGGTCGAAGTCGCAGACAGACTGCGCGCACATCTCGCCCCTCACGTGTTTCTGGGCAGACTGGGCGGCGACGAATTCGTCATGTTCAGCGACCAATTGCTCGACCCGGATGCAATTGTTGAGGCGGAAGAGAGCATCGAGAACCTGTTCGACATCCCGTTCGAGATTGATGACATTACAGTCAGCATCAGCTGCTCGATCGGATATGCGGAATTTCCGGACACGGCCAGGACCGCGCAGGATTTGTTCGAGCGCGCCGATTATGCGCTGTTCTTTGCCAAGCAGCACAAGCGTGGCAAGGCGGTCCGGTTTTCTGCAGAACACGAAGCCGATATCCGCGAGGCCTCCTCTGTGAGCCGGGCCCTGGCCAGTGCCGACCTCGAACGGGAATTGTGGATCGCCTATCAGCCGATCATCGACGCGGAAACACAACAGCCCGCGAGCTTCGAAGCCCTGGCGCGCTGGAAGAGCCCGGAACTCGGCAATGTTCCGCCGATGAGCTTCATTGTCGCCGCCGAGCGCTCAGGCATGATCGGCCAGTTGACACCGTTGCTGCTGCGCAAGGCCCTCGAAGGTGCAGCGACATGGCCGGAGCATGTCCGGATTTCGTTCAACCTCTCCGCGGTCGACGTCGCCTCTCCCCTGTCGATCCTCAAGATCATTGCTGTTGTCCAGCAAAGCAAAGTGAAGGCCAGCCGCATCGACTTCGAGATTACCGAGACGGCCGTGATGGGCAATCTCGCACAAGCGACCGAAGCGCTGAATGCTCTGAAGGCTCTGGGCGCACGCATCTCGCTGGACGATTTCGGCACCGGCTATTCGAGCCTCAGCTGCATCCGCGAATTGCCGCTGGACAAGGTCAAGATCGATCGCAGCTTCATCAGCAAGATCGAGACGGATTCTGCGGCGCGCCTGATCCTGCGCACCATGCTCGGACTGTGCAACGGCCTCGGTCACGACTGCATCGTCGAGGGCGTCGAGAGCGGCGAACAGGTCGACTTCCTGAGCAAGGAGCACTGCCGTTTCATGCAGGGTTACTTCTTCGCCAAGCCCATGGGCATCGAGCAGGTCGGCGATTATCTGGCTTCTGTTCAACACGGCGTGCTGGCCGAACGCACTGCCGGCTAGTCGTTCTGTCCGTCGAGCAACCGCACCGCCTCGAACAGCGTCGCCGCCCCGACGGCCAGTTGCTCGGGCTCCGACCATTCCTCTGGGCAATGGCTCTTGCCGTCCTTTGATGGAATGAACAGCATCGCGCTGCGGCCGATATGCGACATGAAAGCCGCGTCGTGACCGGCCCCCGATGCCAGCCGCGTCGTGGAATAGCCGAGCTTGGCAGCGCTACGCCCGAGAACATCGAGCAGGTGATCGTCGCAAGGCGCGGGAGGATTTTGCGAAATCAACGCGAAACGTTCGCGTTCGACCTTGGCGCGTTTGGCGATGGCGAGGCTCTCGCGGTCGAGCAGTGCCACGAATTCATCGACCAGCGCGGCCTTCTCTGCGCGAATATCGAGGATCATGCGCGCACCGCCGGGGACGACATTCGCAGCGTTCGGGCTGATCTCGAGGATCCCCGTGGTGGCGACGAAGTGGCCCTGCTTGCGCGCCGCAAACGCATTGGCCTGCTGAGCGACGAGCAGCACGAGTTCGGCGGCGGGCAAGCTTGCATCCCTACGATATTCCATCAGCGTCGAGCCGGCGTGATCGGCGGCGCCCTTCAGCACGATCTCGACGCGGGTGATGCCGGCGATCCCGGTGACGAAACCGAGATCGAGCTTCTTGCTTTCCAACACGACGCCCTGCTCGATATGCAATTCGAGATAGCCGACGAATTCCGGCTTCGGCATGGTGGCGATGGCCGCCGGATCGCCGCCGACGCGCTTGATGGCATCGGCCAGCGTTTCACCGGCCGCGTTGGTGTAGGTCAGCATTTTCGCATCAAGTTCGCCGACCATGGCGCGGCTGCCGACGCATGACAGGCCGTATTCGCTGGGCTCCTCGGCGAGGAAATCCACGATCTCGATTGGGTGCCGCGATTTGTAGCCGGACGCCTGCAGCGCACGCACGGCCTCCAGCGCCGTGAGGATACCGGAAATGCCGTCGAAGCGGCCGCCGGATGGCACCGTGTCGGAATGCGAGCCGAGCATGATCGGCGGCAGGCCCGGAACGCTGCCTTCCAGCCGGGCGATCATGTTGGCGCCGGCATCCATGCGCACAGTCATGCCCGCAGCAATGAATTGCTCGCGCAGCCAGGCGCGCCCCTCGAGAAAGCGCTGCGAGAACGATCGCCGCGTCCATGGCTTGTCGGGATCGGTGATGGCGGCGAGCGCCATATGGTCGTCCCAGAGACGGTCCTGATCGATGGGCGGTTTGGTGTCGGTTGGCATGATCGGCATGAGGCTCATGAGTTGGCGGCACTGGCGCCGGCGCGATTATTGTTGAACACTTTGGCCATCGTGAAGCAAGAAAACGATGGACATCGTGAAGCAAGAAACGATCAGGGAGAAAATCGTGAGCAGCAAGACCAGGATCGCATGGGTGACCGGCGGCGGCACCGGAATCGGCAGAGCGGGCGCAGAGGCGCTGCTGGCGGATGGCTGGACGGTGGTCATTTCCGGCCGCCGCGCCGATGTGCTGCAGGGCGTCGCCGATGAACTCGGCGCCGGCGGCAAGCCCGTTGAAGCAATGGCGCTGGATGTCAGTAATGCCGACGACGTCAACAAGGTTGCGCAGGCCATCCTCGCCAGACATGGCCGTATCGACCTGCTGGTGAACAGCGCCGGCGTCAACCTGCCGAAGCGGAGCTGGGAAGACGTCACCCAGGACGGCTGGGACCAGATCGTCGACATCAATCTCAATGGCGTGATGTATTGCATGCGCGCCGTGCTGCCCGCGATGCGCACGCAGAAGGACGGCTGCATCATCAATGTCGCCTCATGGGCCGGGCGCATCGTCTCCAAAATGACGGGGCCGGCCTACACCGCCACCAAACATGCGGTACTGGCTCTGACCCATTCCTTCAACATGGACGAATGCGTCAACGGCTTGCGCGCCTGCTGCCTGTCGCCCGGCGAGGTCGCCACTGACATCATGAAGAACCGTCCCGTGCCGCCGAGTGACGAGGTCATGGCGCGGATGCTGCAGCCGGACGATCTCGGCAAGACCATCGCCTTCATCGCCAGCATGCCGCCGCATGTCTGTATCAACGAGGTGCTGATCAGCCCGACCTGGAATCGCAGCTTCCTGGCGATGTGAGCGCGTCAAAGGCAGCCAGCGCCCTTCGCGCTGGCCGCCGCCCGCCTCACGGCGTGATTGCGACCTTCAGCACGCCATCGCGCTGATGCGAGAACAGATCGTAGGCTTTTTCGATATCGTCCAGCCGGTAATGATGCGTGACCAGCGACGTCAGGTCGACGCGGCCGGAGGCAACGACGTTCATCAGCCGTCGCATCCGCTCCTTCCCACCGGGGCACAGGCTGGTGACAATCGTGTTATCGCCGAGGCCCGCCGAAAAGGCGCTCAGGGGAATCTGCAGATCCGTCGAATAGACGCCAAGGCTGCTCAGGGTGCCGCCCGGCCGCAGCGCGCGCAACGCCGATTCGAAAGTGCCTTGCGTGCCGAGCGCTTCGATGGCCACATCGACGCCGCGGCCGTCGGTCAGGTCCATGATCTGCTTGACCGGATCACCCTTCTTGAAATCGACGACCATATCGGCCCCGAGCCGTTTGGCGACCTCGATGCGCGCGGGTACCGTATCGACACCGATGATCGTGGTCGCGCCCATCAGCTTCGCGCCCGCGAGGGCGCAGAGTCCGATCGGCCCCAGAGCGAACACCACCACCGTGTCGCCGATCCTGATGCCGCCGCGCTCGGCGCCGGCAAATCCCGTCGACATGATGTCGGGACACATCAGCACCTGCTCATCCGTCAACGCGTCGGGCACCGGACTGAGATTGACCATGGCATCGGGTACCAACACATACTCGGCCTGCGCACCATCGATCGTATTGCCGAACCGCCAGCCACCGGCCGCCTTGAAGCCGTGCTTGGTTCCAGCGCCATCCTGCGATGAGCAGCCGCAGAGACATGCATAACTGTGACCGCTCGGCGTGATGGCGCCGGCAATGACGCGCTGGCCCTCGCGATAGCCGGTGACGGCGCTGCCGAGCTTCTCAATGATACCAACCGGCTCGTGTCCGATGGTCAGCCCTTTCGCGACCGGATATTCACCCTTGAGGATATGCACATCGGTGCCGCAGATCGTGGTGGTCGTGATGCGCATCAGCGCATCGAGCGGGCCGACGTCGGGGATCGGCTTGTCATCCAGAACGATACGCCCCGGTTCGACAAATATCGCAGCCTTCATTTTCGGCATGATCCTGCTCCTGCTTGCGACGGTGCGTCGATCGACGCGATGAGCCAATCATCTGCGCATTTTGCCGTGACCGGATTGAGGTGGATCAAGTGGAGATGCCTTTTGAATGTCTCTGAAGTGGCGGACACACAGCCGCGCTTCTGCGTTGCTCTTGATTCAATTTGTCAAACAGCCACGCCCCTTCAGACATGCGTCATCACCCCCATTGTTTGCGGCGCGGGGGCGCCGTCGTCCTTTGCATTCCCACCCTCCTGCGAGAGGGCGTGCGGAACGCCAGGTGCCCGTTGCACCCTTGGGCCTGATGCGATGCGGTCTTCCGCAATTTAGAGTGCATCAGGACTTTCGGAGGCGCCGAGCAAGTGCCCGACGTTCCGCCTGCGGTGTTTTTTCGGTTGCTTGCACTTTGCCTCGACGAACGCTCCGATCGCGAATTAAAGTCCCAAGGCGATGGGAAGGGAGCCTCAAGC
>NZ_JABMCJ010000077.1 GCF_013359755.1 Tardiphaga robiniae
GGCTACCCTGTCCCTCCGCCCTGGGACACTAATTTTGGTGATGGGGCCGTTCGCCAAGGCAGATGTGCAGGCAACCGAAAAAACACCGCAGGCGGAACGTCGGGCAATCGCTCGGCGCCTCCGAAAGTCCTGATGCACTCTAAATTGCGGAAGACCGCATCGCATCAGGCCCAAGGGTGCAACGGGCACCCGGCGTTCCGCACGCCCTCTCAACAGAGGGCGGGAATGCAAGACACGACGGCGCCCCCGCGCCGCAAACAATGGGGGCGATGACGCATGTCTGAAGAGCAGTGGCTGTTTGACAGTTGAATCTGAACTAGCGTGACGCGCGCACGCTCAAACCAAACGCCGTCATGCCCGGCGCATGCCGGGTATCCACGTCTTGGCGACAAAGCAAGGCGTGGATGGCCGGAACAGGTCCGACCATGACGTGGGAGAGGCCTGGGTCATTGCGAAGCTGGCTTCGCGCTGTCCGCGCATGACGACCGAGAGCGTTACGCGAGATCGCAGGATCGGTAGAGCACGGGCGCATCGCTCCGGAGCGAGCCCATGCTGCGTTCCAGCGCGCAGGTGAGCGCATCATTAACCCTACCCTGCACATTCATCGCGGCCACTCTCGCCTGGCAACGTCACACGCATCATCTTGCGTTACGTCATCAGCGGACATCCACCGGGACCTTGAACCATGGACCTGCATCGCCGCCATCTGCTGACTGCGTCCGGCGCGGGTCTCGCCGCCGGCGCATTCGCCGCATCGAGTGACGCGGCACGCGCCGCCACGCTCACCTCGACGCTCGGACGCGACGCCACGCAATATGGTGTGCGTGCCAATAGCCAGGACGACCAGACCCGCGCATTGCAACGCGCCATCGACGAGGCGGCACGCGCGCAGGCACCGCTCGCATTGCCGCCCGGCAACTATCGCACCGGCATGCTCAGGCTCGCGCGCGGCTCGCAGATCATCGGTGTGCGCGGCGCAACGACCCTCACCTTCAGCGGCGGCGCGTCACTGCTGTCAGGCGAAGGCGCGGACTATGTCAGCCTCAGCGGCCTCACGCTGGACGGCAACTTCGCCAAACTGCCGCCGCGGCGCGGGCTGCTGCACATGGTCCAGGCGCGCGAACTCCGCATCAGCGATTGCACCGTTAGCAATAGCGGCGGCGCCGGCATCTGGCTGGACAACACGGCGGGCGCGATCACCGGCAATACACTCGCCAACATCGCCACCACGGCGATCGTCTCGTTCGATGCGCAGGGATTGATCGTCGCGCAAAACACCATTTCCGGCACCAGCAGCAACGGCATCGAGATCCTGCGCACCGCCATCGGCGATGACGGCACGCAAGTGATCGACAATCGTATCGAGGACATCAAGGCCGGCCCCGGCGGCTCCGGTCAGTATGGCAACGCCATCAACGCTTTTCGTGCGGGCAATGTCATCGTCTCCGGCAATCGCATCCGCAATTGCGATTACTCGGCGGTGCGCGGCAACTCCGCATCGAACATCCACATCACGGGCAACAGCGTGTCGAGCGTGCGCGAAGTCGCGCTCTATTCGGAATTCGCCTTCGAGGCCGCGGTGATCGCCAACAACACCGTCGATGGTGCGGCGCTCGGTGTCTCCGTTTGCAACTTCAACGAAGGCGGCCGTATCGCCGTCGTACACGGCAACATCATCCGCAACCTGCTCCCGAAGCGGCCGATCGGTACGGCGCCCGACGACGATGCCGGCATCGGCATCTATATCGAGGCGGACGCCAGCGTCAGCGGCAATGTCGTCGAGAACGCGCCGTCCTTTGGCATGATCGTGGGCTGGGGCAAGTATCTGCGCGATGTCGCCATCACCGGCAACGTGGTGCGCAACAGCTTCATCGGCATCGGCGTATCGGTCGCGCCGGGCGCCGGCACCGCGCTTGTCAGCAACAACATGATTTCAGGCGCGCCGCGCGGCGCTGTGGTCGGCCTCGATCATGCAAAGCCGGTGACGCCGGACCTCACCGCCGATGGCGCACAGCGCTATCAGCAGATTGCCCTCTCCGGGAACATGGTGCGCTAAAGCGCCGTCCGCAGCATCGGATAGCGCGCGCTCATCACCAGAGGATCAAGCGCTTTCTGCCAATCCAGATCTGCCGGCGTCACCGCCGCTTGGCGTGGCGGAGCCTGCCGCAACAGGGTTTCGATCGGGATCAAGACGGGCGAAGCCGCTTCAGCCACCGGCTCGATGTCTGGCTGCAACGGCGCAACCGCGGGCGCTGCGATGGCAGGAGCCGCGACGGCAGCCGGCCGTGGTGGTTCAGAGGCGCGCGGCGCCCGGTAGATCACCCCTTCCGAAGACAGCACGCGCCTCACGGCGGCAGTCTCGCCCTCGACCATCAGCCGCCAGCGTTCAACCGCTTCCTTGGCTTCCTGAATGTTGTCGAGAAACTCGGCTTCGCTGTGAAAACGGCGCCACCGCCCACTCTCGAACAGTTCTGTCAGGTAATCCAGTCGACTCTCGGCAAGAGCGCACCAGCGCTGGGCCAGTGGCCGACCGATGCCGGCATGCGGGTAAGGAAAATTCAGGTGAGATGACATGGAAATGTCCGCAAGAGAAAAAACGGACGCAAAGCAACAAACGAATCACTCACCAATACTTGGAGAGTTTCTGTGGAAAAGTTTTCGGGGTCCAGCGCAATGTGGTCAAACTTGGACAATTGCGTTGGAAACACGTGAGAAAGCCCCGTCAAACCTGAGGTATTGCAGTCAAGCCTTGCTTGAGCCTTGCTCGATGCCGGGCCATGCACCGGCAATCTATGACCTGAAGGTTAAAATTTTTGGTTAACAAAAACGAAAGACCCGTCCGGGGGGACAACCGGACGGGTCAAGCTATACCGGCGCGAATGTTTGGGCGCATGCGCCGGATATGGCCTCGTTGGGGAGGGAATGCCGCTCCCACATCCATATGTCCGGTCCACCCGGCCAAACGTTCAACGATCAGGAGATTATTTTTGGACGTCTGACGCCATCGACGGCGACGATGCCTCGACCGCACGCGTCGTCGGCGCCGGCGCGGTGACGACAACAGGCGTGACAGGCGCAGGCCCTGTCGCCACGGGGTGCTGAGCGCCCTGCACTGCCGATACCGCACTATAGGCATCCGCCGCGCCGGCACCGAACAGGTCGTCACGGCCGGGCGCACCAAGATCACGCGCGGTTGTCATCAGGATGCTGCGGATCTCGTTCGGCCGTAGTTGCGGATTGCGCTCGATCATCAATGCGGCGAGCCCGCTGATGTAAGCCGCCGAGAACGAGGTGCCCGACGTCATCTGGTACTTGTTGTCCGGTGCGGGCAGGAAGATATCGACGCCCGGCGCAGCCACCGCGATGTGGCTGCCGCGGTTCGACGCGGTGAACAGCCTGTCATACGCATCGGTGGCGCTGACTGCGATCACGCTGGGGCTGGCAGCAGGATAAAGCGGCGGCGATTTCGGTCCGGCATTGCCTGATGCTGCGACCATCACGATGCCCTTGCTGGCTGAGGCCGCAATACCGCGCTCGATCAGTGGATCCTGCGGGCCGGCAAAGCTCATATTGATGACCTGGGCGCCATTCATGGCCGCGTGGTTGATACCCTTGAGGATCACGAAAGACGAACTCTCGGCACCGCCCTGCGACACACCAAAAGCGCGAATGGCAAGAATGCGCGCACGCGGCGCACTGCCCATCAGCCGCGCATGCGACACGATCGCACCCGCAATGCCAGTGCCGTGCACATGCGCACCTGCCTTGCTGCCAAGCGCATCGAACGAACCCACGATGGCATCAGCAAGTTCGGGATGCGCGACGTCGATGCCGGAGTCGATCACAGCGACCGTGACATTGGCACCGGCGGACAGCTTGTGCGCCTCGGGCAGACGCAGCTTCGCCAGCGCGTATTGTGCAGGATCGCCCTCGCCCAGCACCGGCGTTGTCACCTGGTCCTGCAACACATAGCGAAAATTGGGTTGCACAGCGCGTACGTCAGCCTCGGCGCGCATCTGGGACTCGACAGTTTCGACCGAACGATTGTCGGTGATCCGGAACAGGTTGATCGTCGCGCCGATCAGCGGAAAATCCTGCGACGACAGACGCTCCAGGCGTAGACGGCGCGCCAGCGCAGCTGTCTGGTCGGGCGTCAGCGCGCTGTCGAGTTCGGCGACGATCTGTCGTGGGACGTAACGCGTGTTGAGGGCCGCCTGCGGGCCGTTGCTGCGCGGTCCACCACCGGCATTCTGGCTGCGGGGCGTCGGGCCGCCGCCGCCGAGATCAGCAACTAATGGCTTCTCGTTGCATTCGCCGGATGCCGCGCGATTGGCATAGGCGCAGCTCGGATAGGTGTTGGGCGAATAACGCACATAAGGAATGGTTGGCAGCACGCCCACGATCTTCGACGGTGGCGTACGCCCTGGCCGCGAGGATATCGGCGGTGCCCGGCTGGCCGTCGTCCCGATCGCCGTACCGCGCGGGCCGACGCTGGTGATACCGACGCGACCAGCAATGGGTCCGCGGCTCACGATATTCGGGCCACGGCCGGCGATGCGACCCGCGCCGGCAGCGATGTTCGGATTGATGCGCGGTGTTGTGCTGGGTGCGATCGTGGGAACGCGCGATCCGATATTGAGGCTCGGCGAGCGCATCATACTCTGCGCGCCAGCGACCGAAAGGCTGAACGGCCATGCGACGGCGAGCGAAAGCACAGCGGCCGTGCATTTCATTATCGGTCCGGAGGCACCACGATCATGTCTCATGGAACAGGCCTCGCACGCACAATGCGGATCGGATCAACCGACGGCGCCTACTGCGCCTGAACCGCCATGCTGACGATCTTCTCGTTCTCCAGCCGGCGGATCAGCCCGGCGATCTGGTCCTTGGTCATCACCCGATTGCCGAACTGCAGCCGGAACAGCCCGTCCTTGCCGCTGTCAACAATCGTACCCTGATAGCCATCGAGCAGCGCCGTGATGTCAGACACCCGTGCAGTCGGCGCAAAACGGACGAACAGGCGCGTCGGGGCTTCCACCGAGGCCGGTGCCGGCGCGAGCGACCGGGTGACAGTGGTCGGTGCACTCGCCGGCGACGGCGCGGCTTCATAGGATGCGGTCTGGAATGAGTGTGTATCGCGCTGCATCAGCACGGTACCAATCACACCGGCCTGCAGCATGATAGCGAGCGCGCCAACAGCGGCCGAAGCCGCCAGCGTCCGCGGCGAAAGCGATGCGAAAAATCCGGAAATCCGCGCCGACAGACCGACCGATGTCGATCCGCTGCGCACCGGCTCGGCGTCAATCGCAGCAAACAGCTTCTGCATTGCCCGTGAGGACGGCGCACCGAGGCTCTCATTGAGGCCAATGGTCTCCGCATATTCTTCCTGGATCACGGCATATTGCTTCGCCAGTTCCGGATCCTTGGCCAGTGCATCATCGACGCGGCGAGCATCACGCGCGTTGAGCGTGCCCGCGGCGTGCCAAGGCAGCAATGCCTCGATCTCACCTGGCTCCTGGGTCGGCACTTTGTTGCTCATCGCCATCATGGCCAGCCTCGTTCAATGCCGGCTGCCTTGAGCAGATCGGCTAATTTCTTGCGCGCATAAAACAGGCGCGTCTTGACGGTGTTCTCGGGAATTCCGACGATCTCGGCCACCTCTTCCACGGACTTCTCGTGGTAGTAGACGAGATCGACGATTTCCCGATGCTCGGGCGAAAGGGATGTCAGGCACTTTCGCAACGCGTCACTGGTATCCTTTTTCTGAACCGACACTTCGGGGTTATCGGACGTATCCTCGATCGCGTTGGCCGTCTCGTCGTCCAGTTCGGCGTCCTTGCGCTTGCGCAGCGCGGACAGCGCCTTGAACCTCGTAATCGCCAGGAGCCAGGTCGAGACCGCGGAACGGCCCTCGAATTTGCCTGCCTGCCGCCACACATCCAGGAACACTTCGCTGATAAGATCCTCAGCAATCTGTTCGTTCCGCACCAGCCGAAGGCCGAAGCGAAACACCCGGACGTGGTGCCTGCCATAAAGCACCTGCATGGCAAGACGGTCGCCTTGCGCAATCCGGGCGATCAGAATCTCATCCGATGCCGCCTGTGTTGCACTCACTGCCCGTCTCGCAAGGTTGGTCTGAATGAGGATGTAAGAGGTTCGATTGACAAGATAAAATCTTCTCGAATGGGCAGGAATATACCGGTCGCGGCTGCTTTTAACCGCGCCGAACGGGCTTTTACCGCCCTTTTCTTGGGCGGAACGGGTAACAGGTAGCATAATGCTGGGGCATTTCCGACCCGAACGCCAGCGATTCACACGGCAACCTTACCAAGTCGTGGCTTCCGGAACAGCCTTGAGACGGAGGAACCTGCATTTTGCAGCCATATCCCGAAACCCTCATCAATGAATACCGTAACTTGCCCTGGCGTCTTGTCCGCCACATCAAGTGAACTCGCCCGGGCTCGTCATCGGCCCGGGCATTTTTACTTAAATAACAAAGCTATTCTTGAAACCTTCTGTCAGTCTCGCTGCACGCGATCTGTCGACAGATGTCGCCGGGAGCAGCAAATGAGTAGCCGGTTACCAGATTGACTTGCGGCAATAGATACCAAACCTAAAGGCTTTGAGCACTAGAGTTTCGTCAGCGAAACCCATCGATGGGCTCAATGACCGCAGCCGCTTCATCAGTCTTGAATCCAGTCAACGGCGACTTCGAAGCCGTCGATGGAGAGTTGCGGTCTGATATGCTGGCACGTCGCCTGAAGCGGCGACGGCAAATGCTCGCACTCGCGGCTGCCAGTCATGCCGTCAATGTCGTGCTGCTTTTCGTCTTCCTTGCAGCAGGCACTATCGATGGCACCATCGTCGCGGCCTATGCCGGCTGCGCTTTTGCCTCTGTCCTGATCTTCCTCGCGATCTCCGAGAGCGGCTTGACGGATGACTGGCGCGATCATTTCTTCGCAGCGCCCTACACGGCTGTCACGTACGCACTTCTGCTCGCCTTCGTTTACACCGCGCCCAATGTCGCCGTCGTGTTTCTCTGCGCATTGTTTCTTGTGGCTAATGTCATCGCCTTGCGTACCTCGCCCCGTGAAGGTGTCGGCGCCTGGACCGTCATGACCGGCGGCCTAGCACTGCTGTATTTCTTCGTCGATCTGCCCTTGACGCTCCCCTCCAGCAACTCGATCGAACGCTTCGGCACATTGCTGACATTCTCGATGACCATCGCCCGCAGCATGTTCATTGGCATTTTCTCCAGCTCACTACGCGACGCGCTGTTTCGGCGCCGCGTTGAACTCGAGGCCGCCTACAAGCGCATCGAAGAGCTCGCAGAACTTGATGAACTGACGGGGTCGTTCAATCGCCGCTGCATCATGCGGCTGCTTGACGATGAAATCATCCGCGCACAGCGCAGCAACACACCCTGCACCGCCGCGCTGATCGACCTCGACTGGTTCAAGCGGATTAACGACAATTTCGGACACCCAACCGGCGACGAAGTACTGCGGACCTTCGCCATCACCATTTTCGCCAATATCCGCAGCATCGACAAATTCGGCCGCTATGGCGGCGAGGAATTCCTTTTGGTGCTGCCGGACACGCCGCATGACAAGGCCGTGCAAATGCTCGACCGTTTGCGGGGGATTGTCGAAGCCCTGGATTGGAGCGCATTTTCCGACGGCTTGACCGTGACGATTTCGGGCGGCGTTGCCACATTGGGTCCGAACGACACGCCAGACACCTTACTCGCACGCGCCGACAGCGCACTCTATGCCGCCAAGGAGCGCGGACGAAATCGAATTGCAAGCGCCTGAACGAATTTTACGACCCCTGGCCGCAACATATTAGCGGCAGGACACGATTAGAATTACGGGATTTGATTTATGTCTTCGAAGTCACCGTTATCGGCAAATTTACTCGACGAACTTGACGCCGCACTGGCCCACGGAACGGTCGCACGGCGCGTGGAAACGCTGCGCCGCGTCACGGATCTGTTCGTCAACAATGCCGTGGATTACTCCGACGCGCAGATCGCAGTGTTCGACGACGTCTTCGATTGCCTGCTGACGCATATGGAAGCGTCTGCAAAGGCCCTTCTGGCCGAGCGACTGGCACCCATCCCTGTCGCACCGCCCCGGGTCGTCCGGACCCTCGCATTCGACGATTTGATCGAGGTCGCCGCCCCCGTGCTCTCACAATCGGAGCAGCTCGATGATCATGCGCTGATCGAAAATGCACGCACCAAGAGCCAGGACCATCTGCTCGCGATTTCGACGCGCAAGGTCCTGAGCGGCGCCCTGACGGATGTTCTTGTCGAACGCGGCAACGACGCCGTCGTCACCAGCACCGTCAACAACCGCGGCGCCGACATTACAGAGCGCGGCTACAATACCCTGCTCTCCCGTGCCGAGGGCAACGACACGATTGCGACATGTGTTGGCCTGCGTCCCTCCATTCCGCGCCACCACTATCTGAAGCTCGTCGCCAAGGCGTCGGCCTCGGTCCGGGCGAAGCTGGAAGCCGCCCACGTCCACCACACCGCCGACATATCTCTGGTGGTTCAGCAGGTCGCCCGGCGGGCTCGCTCCGCACCAGGCAGCATCAGTCAGCAGACCGTCATCGCCCATGGTCTCGTACGCTCCCTGTTTGAAGACGGTCGGCTGGATGAAAACGAAGTGGCGAAATTCGCCGAAGCCGGCAAGTTCGACGAGGCTAACGCCGCGCTCGCGTGCCTGGCCAACGTGCCAATCTCCGTCGCGGAAACCATGATGGTCGAATCCCGCAGCGAGGGCATTTTCATTCTGTGCAAGGTCGCGAATTTTTCATGGAAGACCGTCAAGACCATCATCAACATGCGCGAGCAACTCGCTGGAACGCAAATGTCTGACAGCGCGACCGACCGCGAGACCTATGAACGTCTGCGCATCTCCGCGGCACAACAGGTCCTGCGCTTCCACCGTATGCAGCAGGCGACGTCCGACCTACCTGCCGCCTGACGTTTGTCAGTCGACATGTTTCCACGCGAATGGCCGCAGTCTGGCCATTGAGACGGAGCGCCGCAACGCCAATTGCGCTGAGCAGCCATTCCGTCAGCAGGCATCGACTTGCCGGTGAAGGCGCTGATAGTGATGCCTCGATCACGGCGAATAACGCCGGAACGGGTTGGCATCAAGCAGGGCGGGATTCATGCGCGTCTTGATTACAGGCGCCGGTGGCTTCATCGGCAGAACACTCACTTCTGTGCTGCTTCAAGCAGGCGCGCTCACCAGTACTGCAGGCACAAGCGAAACAATCGAGGAGCTCCTCCTTCTCGACACACATCTGCCGCCAGCATCCGACCGATGTGTGAGGCACTTGCAAGCCGACATCGACGCACCCGATACGCTGAAGAAAATCGCTGCATGGAAACCCCATAGCGTGTTTCATCTCGCCGCTGTGCTGACCAGCGCCGCAGAACAGGACCCGGCGCGCGCGCTGGCGGTGAATGTTTCGGCACTGGCGGAATTGATCGACGCGATCGGCGCGAAAGATGCTCCGCCGCGCCTGATCTTTCCAAGTTCGATCGCGGTCTTCGGCGGCCTATTGCCTGATCATGTCGATGACGATCATTTGCAGCGTCCACAAACCTCCTATGGCACGCACAAGGCCATCGCCGAATTGATGCTGGCGGACGCCACGCGTCACGGAATGGTCGATGCACGCGCCCTGCGCCTGCCGATCGTGCTGGTGCACCCCGGCCCGCCAACACAGTCGGTATCTGACCGTATCGCAGGCATCGTTCGTGATGGCGTCGCCGGAAAGCCGTCGATTTGCCCATTGCGCGCGGACACCAAAGTGCCGGTCGTTTCGGTGGAGACCGTTGCGCAGAATTTGATCACGCTTCACAATGCCGATCCAGCCAAGATGCGCGGGAAACGCGCGCTCAATCAACCTGCTTTGACGATCAGCATGGAAGACATTATTGAATCGATCGCACGTGTCACCAACACCACGCCGAACGTGACATATGCCCTCGATTCCGATCTCAAGAAGATCGTCGATAGCTGGCCGAAAGGTTTCATCTCCACCCGCGCGCCATCCCTCGGCGTCGTCGCCGACAAGAGTTTCGAGGACATCGTGAGCCAGTATCGCCAGCGTCTTGCCGAAAAATCTGCTGCATGACCGAGCCTGCAGTCGACATCTGCATCATTGGCGCCGGCTCATCCGGTATTGCCGTTGCCAAGGCCCTGCACGACAAGGGGCTCAGTTTCGACATCTACGAGAAGGGCTCAAATATCGGCGGGATGTGGCGCTACGGCAATGACAATGGCCTGTCCTGCGCCTATCGCAGTCTGCATATCGACACCAGCCGCAACAATCTCGGCTACTCCGATTTTCCGATTCCAGCCGACAAGCCCGACTTCCTGTCGCACCAGCAGTTGCTGGAATATCTGGAAGCCTATGCGGATCGGTTTGGCGCACGATCTCGCACCCGCTTCAACTGCGAAGTGACCTCGGTCGAAAAGACCGATGACGGCTGGCGCGTCACGACGAAGGAAGGCACCCGCGAATACAAGACGGTGATTGTCGCCAACGGCCATCTCTGGGATCCGCGTTGGCCGACGTTCTCTGGCACATTCAACGGCACGGCGATTCATTCCAGCCAGTATCGCACCGCGCAGCCTTTCGAGGATAAGAAGGTGCTGGTCGTCGGCATCGGAAATTCGGCCGTCGATATCGCCATCGATCTCTGCAAGCGCGCCAGCAGCGTCGTGCTGTCCACGCGAACCGGCGCCCATATCATGCCGAAATACATGATGGGCATCCCGATCGATCGCTGGTCGGCCTTCTTCGCGCGCAAGCTGAAATTCCCGACACTGCTGACACGCATGATCATGGCACGGCTGATCTATCTCGCTGTCGGCGACCAGACCCGCTTCGGCGTGCCGAAGCCGAAACATCCCATGTGGCGCGAACATGCGACATTGAGCCAGGAGCTGCTGCCTTATATCGGCCATGGCTGGATCAGCATCAAGCCAAACGTCACCGCGCTGGAGGGGGACGCCATCGCCTTCGCCGATGGCACGCAGGAGAGCTTCGACGCGGTGATCTACGCAACCGGTTACAAGACCAGCTTCCCGTTCCTCGCGCCCGAGATCTTCTCGGTGCCGGAAGATGGCGGCATGGTCGATCTCTATCGGCGCATCACGCCGCCGAACCGACCCGGCCTGTTCTTTGCCGGATTGGTGCAGCCCATCGGGCCGACCATACCGCTGGTCGAAATCCAGGCCCGATGGATCGCATCTGTGCTGACCGGAAAGGTCGCCCTGCCCAGCCCTGGCGATATGGCGCTGGAGGTCCGCGACTTTCACCAGAGGAAGATCAGCACCTGGCTCAATTCAGCGCGCTACACGCTGGAAGTCGATTTCAAGGATTATGCCGGCGAGCTCAACGGCGACATTGCAAAGGCGGCAAGTGGGCGTCCAGCGGCCATGGCATCGGCCTGACCGGATTCATTTTTCGCGGAACGCGTGGCTCTCGCACCGCTCAATAGCGCAGTACTTTCGAACCGATGGCTGCACCCAGCGCCGCCACGACGAGGGCTGCGAGCGTGTACCAGGTCGCGACAAACAGCGGCGAGTCGTCCGCGCAATGCGCGGCGTAAAACGTCGCCCCTAGCCCGGCTGACATCAATCCCGCGAGTGCACCGGCAACGGCGGGGCGTGACGGCGCGCCGTGGCGCAGCGCGATCATCGCGCCGCCGAGGATCGGCAGCGACAGCAGCGTGATCGCCGCCGAACACAGCGACGAGTTTCTGCCGATAATGCGCACCATCATCGGGGCGCGCTGCGGCATCGTCATTTCGACGATCAACGCCACGATGAGTATGAACGGCGACAGCAGCAACAGCCAGATCCAGCGCCCCAACGACGCCTCGGGCCGGGACAGATGGACACTGATCACGATGGCTGGAATGGCGAGCGCCAAGGTCACCAGAAACTTCGTATCGAAGAACGGATTCCGCATCGCCGACATGAAGTCCGGGCGAATGCCAAGCGTCACCAGCAACATCGCCGCCACCACCGGCAGCGTGACCAACAAGGCCATCGCGAGCTGCGTGCTCACGGGACGCGGCCTCTGATCATTGTCGGCGGCGAGCGTTTGAATCAGGCGATCGGTATCCATGGTCAATCCTTTCGCAGCTTGGCTGCGAGGCTCGCGAGCCCACGATGCAACGCCACGCGCACGGCGCCTTCGGTCATCGACAATTTCGACGCCGTGGTCTTGATGGATGCGCTCTCCACCGCGATCGATCTCAACACGTCGCGCTGCCGCGGCGGAAGATCGGCGAGATGATTGGATATCTCGACGGTGGGCAATGTTTCGGCCGGCGGCTCGCTCGGAATCGTCTCGGCAAAATCGTCGATATTGACGAAGACGCGACGTCCGCGGCGACGCAGCGCATCGATCAGCTTGTTGCGGGCGATCGCAAACAGCCACGGCGCGAATGGCGCGTTCGCGTCCCAGGTCTGCCGCTTCAAATGCACCGCCAGTAAAATGTCCTGCACAATATCCTCGGCCTGATCGGGCGGCTGGCCAGCCCGTGACAGGCCCTGCCGCGCTCCGGCGCGCAGCACGGGCGTAACCGACTTCAGCAGGCGATGATAAGCAACGCTATCCCCTGCATTGGCCGACCGCATCAGATCGGTCCATTCGTCGTCACGTCCGCGCACGCGCGCTCCTAAAGCCAATTCGGCGGATAATTCAGTTTGTTACGCTAGCTGAGAGAAAAATCACGGAACCGTGAAGCCCTTACCTACGCCCCAATCCCGAGCCGAAGATTCAAAGACATCCGGCTCATACCATCGAACCGTCAGAGTGACATCCGTCGCCTTGATTTCAAAGGCAGATTTTAGCTGACGCCTGTGGAGACGATAATTGCGGCAGCGTTCATGCCCCGTTTTTGCCGGACTCGTCCGAAGATTCCCTTTTTTTGCCCCGGTGTGAACACCTGCGCAGTTTCCCTTGCGGCCATTGGGGGCCGGTACTTTGGGGAGATTTCCATGAACATCAGAGCCAGCGGACGTGCGGCATTGGTCATCGCAGCCGGATTGTGGATCTGCACATCGGCACCGCTTCACGCGACCGAAAACGACGCTCCAGCATCCGAGCCGGCCGCAGCGGTTGGCAGCGCTGCAGACACGTCCGCCGAACCAGCAGCGAAGGCCACCAAGCACCGCAGTGCCAGGAAGAGCGAAACGAAATCGCGCAAGTCCGACCGGCAGGCAACCAAGACGTCGAAAAAATCGGCTGATGAGGACACTGCCAAAACGGAAGACGCGAAGCCGGGAAGCAGCGATACTGCCATCCCGTCATTGGTCGCCAATGCCAATGCGCAATGGCCCTCTGAGACAGCAGCGACCAACACCTACAACATGTCATCGCAAGCCGGCAGCGCGCTTGGCCAAATCGGCGGCCAGCAGGAACAGCCCGCAACGACGTCGCCGGATTCCGGCGCCAGCAACGCGCAGCTCGTTGCCGCTGACCAGCTCAACGACCTCGATCGTGCCATCAGCAACGATAAGCCGCCGCTGACGCTCGCAAAGGCCACCATCGACACACCGGCACCGGAAGTCGCCACCGAGAGCAGCACGACCTGGGACAAGACCTCCCTTGTTGGTAAGATCTTCATCGCATTTGGCGGTTTGCTGACCATGGCCTCTGCGGCCCGTATGTTTATGGCTTGAACCCCATCCCCCGAGCGGGCAAATTGCGCGGGGCTGTCGATCCTGGCAGCTTCGCAAAAATCCGCGGGATGGAACATGAGCAGCTACGAACACCTCATCGTTGAGCGCAAAGACGCGGTCGGCATCATCACGCTGAATCGCCCGAAGATGCTGAATGCGCTTTCTTTCGGTGTGTTCGGCGAAATCAAGATCGCCATCGACGAGCTGGAAGCCGACACCGCCGTGGGCTGCATCATCGTGACCGGCAGCGAGAAGGCATTTGCCGCCGGGGCAGATATCAAGGAGATGCAGCCAAAGAGCTTCATCGACATGTTCTCCAGCGACTTCACCGCGATCGGCGGCGACCGTGTCGCCACCTGTACCAAACCGACCATTGCTGCCGTCTCAGGCTATGCGCTCGGCGGCGGCTGCGAACTAGCCATGATGTGCGACATCATGATCGCCGCAGACACCGCGAAGTTCGGCCAGCCGGAAATCACTCTTGGCACCATTCCCGGCATTGGTGGCACCCAACGCCTCACCCGCGCCATCGGCAAATCAAAGGCGATGGACCTCTGCCTGACGGGCCGCATGATGGATGCGGCGGAAGCCGAGCGCTCCGGTCTCGTCAGCCGCATTGTCCCGGCCGACAAGCTGATGGAAGAAGCCATCGCCATGGCGGAAAAGATCGCCGCCATGTCACGCCCGGTAGCGACGATGGCAAAGAACGCCGTCAATCGCGCCTTCGAGACGCCGCTCACCGAAGGCCTCAAGGTTGAACGCGATCTGTTTCATGCGACATTCGCGCTGGAAGACCGTTCAGAAGGCATGGCCGCCTTCATCGAGAAGCGGAAGCCGGTCAACAAGAATCGCTAGGCTGAGCCGCTGCGCGCGAGCGCGGCGGACACCAGCACACGATAGGCGCGTTCGGCCCATGTGGCCGGACGATCGAGCCCGAGCCGCGCCAGCGCCGCCTCATCAGATGCGCTGGCTGTATGTGTCATGCCCTCCCAGAACAATCCAGCGAGCTTCTGCGGCGACGCCGATGCAGCGCTGAGGATCTGTAGTGCGGGGATCAGGCGCTGTTCTACTTCGGTGAAGTCGCTACCAAACGGGAACATGGGCAGCAGACCGGCGTCCCGCGCCGACCTGAGGACAGCGGAGATTCGCTGGGGCACGTTGTCGCGATATGCTGCAGGAATGTCATAGCTCCTGGGAAGCTTTCCGGCCTCCTTGGCTTGTCGCATCAGCTCCGGCTGAAAGCGCGAGTCGGACACCTGCAGCATGGCCGCGATCACATCCGCATCGGATTTCCCGCGCAGATCGGCGACACCATACTCCGTCACGATGATATCGCGCAGGTGTCGCGGGATTGTGGTGTGACCGTAGCTCCAGCGAATATTGGAGGCTGGCTTCTTGCCGGCGCGCGTCGCTTCGAGAGTCAGGATCGAGCGTGCACCCTCCAGAGCAAAAGCCTGTGAGACGAAATTATACTGCCCGCCGACCCCGCTCACGACCTGGCCGTTCTCGAGACCGTCGGAGATCGCAGCGCCCATCAGCGTCGCCATCATCGTGTTGTTGACGAAGCGCGCATCGACGCGCGCACGGCGTTTGGCATCTTCGTCACCGTAGAGTTCGTTGGTGAATGACACCGGCATCATCTGGATTTTCGCCAGACGCTCCGGCGTCATGTCGCGCAGCGCCTGATAGAATGCCTTCGGCCCAAGAAAGAACGCGCCATGCACGATGGTGTCATCCACCTCGCGCTTGAGAATGCCCGCATCAATCAAACCGAGAAATGCTTCGAACAGCATTTCACTGACGCCGTAGAGGCCGCGTTCGAACGTCGCGACTTCTTTCGGAGGCGCGTCGGGGGCAAGACGCTGCATCAGATTACGAAACGCCGCATTGTCGCGGTGGCGAACGATCAGGCCCTGCGCCAGCGCATCGCCCACTTGCCCAATGCCGATCTGCAGCGTGCCGCCGTCGCACACCAGGCCGGCAGCGTGTAATCCAATCGCGTATTTGGTGTCGTTGACCGGTTCGGACGGGGGCGCAAACAGCGGAAATTCAGTCTCCGGGCTTTCGAGCACCGCGTGAAACTCATCGCTGGTAAGATCACCCTGCCCCGGCATGAAGGGCAATTCCGAATTGACCTGACCGATTAGCCTGAACGAGACGCGACCTTCATTGCGCGCCCGCATCAGATCAAGTGTGGTGTCGGTATTGCAGCTCAGACTATAGCGCGCGGCGCCATCGACCACACGCTTCGACACCAATTGCGTGATGACGTTGAGCCCGCGCGTCAGAAGATAGGACGACGCATGGGTGTAGTTCGCCGAAATATAGTGCTGCTGCGCGTCGGCAACCCGCAACCATTTTCCCGCAAGGAAGAAGAATTCGTTGACCTGAATGTTTGGCGGCAGCTCACCTTTATGCAGCGCGTTTGCATAAGCGAGATCGGGATAGCCCCCGAACAGCCGTTCGATCACCGGATTGATGAAGCGCTTCTCCAGCTCGCTGGATGGTCTCGGCTTCTCCAGTGTCAGGGCAGAGAAGAACGTCAGTCTGACATTGCGATCGGCCAGCGCGCGCTGATAGAGCGCATTGATGATATGGTTGGCCTTGCCAAGCCCGAGCGGCAGCCCGACCACGAGCGTCGTCCCGACGTCGCGAATGATGTCTTCAGCGATGGCGTCGGGATCAGTGAAGATCTTGGGCATAAGCATTCCGGCTGGGCAGGATCGGCAGCTCCTCAGCGCAATCGCGCAGCAAAGCCGGATAGAGTTACCACTGCGTGCGGTTATTCAGAAATGTGCCCGACATGCAACACACGCGGCCATGTGAAGCGGGTTTATTCGTCGCATTCACGGAGCGCCCCATCCTCCCTAGAGTCCTGATCAATCAAGCAAATCGGGGCAGCCAAATGCCCTGTGGGGAAAGCGCAAAAGCCCGGAGGTTCTTCGCCGGATGGTTTGCCTGCAAAGGCAACGCCCTCTAAACATACCTAGACGTCAGCGGGGGCGGACGTCCGAAGATTGCTTTGGGATAATATGGTTCGTCACGGCATATTTGGCCTCGCCGCAAGGCGCGCGCTTCGGACAGGCATGGCCCTGAGCCTGATTGGCTATGGCATTTTTGCTGCCGTCGATGCCCGTGCCGAAACGGTGTGGGAAGCCCTTGCCAAAGCCTATCAATCCAATCCGCAGCTGAACGGCGAACGGGCCCGCCAGCGCGCCACCGATGAGAACGTCCCACAGGCGATGGCCGGCTACCGGCCTCAGGTGGCAGCCACGCTGAGCTATGGCCTTCAGGCCGTGCGCAACCTGCTCGTAGACAACACCATCCAGGGCGCAACGCTGAAGCCATGGACCATCGGCGTCACGGTCACCCAGACGCTTTATAACGGAAACAAGACAGCCAACAGTGTCCGCGTCGCGGAATTGCAGGTCCAGTCCGGCCGGGAAGCGCTGCGCAATGTCGGCCAGGGCGTGCTGCTCGATGCTGTCGTTGCCTATACCAATGTTCTCGCCAACCAATCGCTGGTCGAAGCGCAGCGCACCAACGTCACCTCCCTGCGCGAAACCCTCGGCATCGCCCAGAAGCGGCTCAACGCCGGGGACGTCACACCCACCGACACCTCGCAGGCGGAGGCGCGACTGGCGCGTGGCCAGGCCGATCTCAACGCCGCCGAGGTCAATCTCGCCATCAGCCAGGCAACTTATACGCAGGTGATTGGTGCTGCACCCTCGCGGCTCAGTCCGGCGGAACCGATGGATCGGCTGCTGCCGCGCAACCGCGACGATGCCGTCAATCAGGCTTTCAAGGCGCACCCCGCCGTGCTGGCAGCCGGCTACGATGTCGACGTGGCGACCACGACCATCAAAGTGGCCGAGAGCAGCCTGTTGCCTACTCTGACGCTACAAGGCAGCGCCAGCAAATCCAGCCAGTCGGATCCGACGCTTGGCACTTTTGGCACCGACCAGGCTTCGATCGTCGGCCAATTGACTGCGCCGATCTATGACGGCGGCCTCGGTGCTGCGCAGACGCGCCAGGCCAAGGAACTGTCGTCGGTCAGCCGCCTGGTGCTCGAACAGGTCCGCAATCAGGCCCGCACCGCAGTCGTCGGTGCATGGGTGTCAAATGAAGGCGCGAAGACGGCGGTGAGTGCCGCTGAAGCCGAAGTACGCGCTGCCGGCGTTGCACTGCAGGGCGTACAGCGCGAGGCCCAAGGCGGTCAGCGCACCACTGTCGACGTCCTGAACTCACAGCAGGATCTCGTACAGGCAAAGGCACGCCTGATTGGCGCGCAGCGTGACCGGGTCATCGCATCCTATTCGCTGCTCAGCGCAATCGGCAGGCTAGACGTGAAGACGCTCGGGCTGAACACGCCAGACTACCTGCCAGAAGTTCACTATCATCAGGTGCGCGATGCCTGGCACGGGCTCCGCACGCCTTCGGGGCAATAAATTATCCGGCTGAACTCTTCTTTGCCATCGCCGTGGTCATCGCGGCGACCAACGATGCGAGGTCGTAGGGTTTGCGTACGATCGGCACGTCATCCATCGACGCCGGGATCAGACTGGTTTCGCCATAGCCTGTGGCGAAGACGAAGGGGATGCCCCGCTCGCGCAATGCCTGGGCTACCGGCACCGAACTGCCATTGCCGAGATTGACGTCGAGGATGGCCACATCAGGCCTCATGATCGCCAGCGCGATCAATGCCTCCTTGACCGAAGATGCTGTCTCGACCGATGCCGCGCCCTCGTGGGTCAGCATGGTCTCGACGTCCATGGCAATCAGAAGCTGGTCCTCGACCATCAACACCTTCAAGCCGCGCATCGACGCCATCGGCCTGTCATCCTCGCGTCGGGCGCGCACGTTGCGCGCCGCCGCCGGCGCGGGCCAGACAACGAAGCGCGCCGGGATGAGCAACCGCACGCGCGCGCCCGCCGGCTCATAATCGACATCACTTTCACCCCCGAGATCATAGGGAATGCTGCGACTGATCAGCATCGATCCAAAGCCCGGCCGCAATGGCGGTGTGACAAGGGGGCCGTCGCGCTCAAGCCAGTGGATTTCGCAGTCGCCGATATCGGTGCGTTTCCACTGGAGCGACAAGCGCCCCGTGCTTACGGAAAGCGCACCATATTTGGCGGCATTGGTGGCCAGTTCGTGCAGCACCAATGCGAGTACCGAATAGGCCCGAGCGTCGAGCGAAACATCGGGGCCGGTCACCTCGATCGCTTTCACCGACTCGCGATACGGCGAAAATTCCGCATCGAGCAATCCCTTCAACGCACCGCCACCGGCGCCGCGGATGACCTGATCATGCGCAAGCGACAAGGCCTGAATACGTCCCTTCAGGGAGGCGACATAATCCTCGATGCTGCGGCCATCCTCGACCGGGTGGGAGACCAGCGATTTGATCAGTGCCAGGATATTCTTGACGCGATGATTGAGCTCTTCATTCAACATTTTCTGGCGCAGGTCAGCCTTGTGCCGCTCATCCGCCAGTAATTCGTTGTGGCGAAGCACCACTTCCACCAAAGCCGAGCGCACGGCCTCGGCGGTGTCGCGCTCGTTTTGCAACCATGGCTGGGACTGGCGCTGTACGGTCTCCTTCCAGATCGCGAAGCTCTTGCGCGGTGTCAGCCGATCGCCCAATGGACCGATTTCGTACGTCTTGTTGGGATCACCCGCCCAGTTCAGGGTTTGCGCAACTTCGCTACGAAAGAACAGAAGATAATCGCGCGGCAGTTGCGACAAGGGCACGGCCAGCACGCCGGAAACGGCAACGGCATAGTCTTCAGCCGCCGGCAATCGATCTGACAATGCGCTCGTCGCCCACACCCTGCCCTCGGCCACTGAATTGATGAAGCCCATGAGCGCCGGCGCTGCGGCAGCCGGTGGCGCACTGCCATAAGACGTCCAGGTCTTGTTGAGATATAGGCCAATACCGTCACACGGCATCAGTACGCTAAAATCGCGAATGCTTTCCTTGAGCAGGTCTTCGACATCGCCGTGATGCGAAACATTGTGCAACAGCTGGTCGAGATAGCGCCGCGCGCTTTCGCTAGCAGCCAGTTTGCGTTTTTGAAGAAGCCCGGCCAGTTGCATGGAAAAGAACTCGCCAAACATCTCTGCAGCAACGCGTTTCTCCATGGAAAGCGCGCGCGGTGCATAATGATGGCAGGCGATCAGCCCCCAGAGCACGCCGTCGTGGATGATGGAAATCGACATCGACGCACCGACGCCCATATTGCGCAGATATTCGCAGTGGATCGGCGAAACGCTGCGCAGATGTGCAAAGGACAGGTCGAGCGGTTCACCGGACGTGTCGAATTCCGGCTCAATGGCCACGCGCTCGCCGCTCGCATTCGAGACGATCCGCACGGTGTTCTGCACGTAGAGCACCCTCGCCTGCTGCGGGATGTCGCCGGCCGGGAAGTGCTGCCCCAGAAAGCTCTCGAGATCGCCGCGGCGCGCCTCGCTGATCACCCGGCCGGAGCCATCATGAGCGAATTGATAGACCATCACCCGGTCGTAGCCGAGTGCGCCGCGCAGCAGCCGCGCCGCATTGTCAAACAACACATCGAGATCGTTGCACTGGCCGATGCGGCCGATCAGCAAGCGCGACAACTCCAGAGGGGGTGTCGCATCGCTGGCATCAGCCGGCTCGAATTCGATGATATTGACGCCTTTGTGCCGATGCACAGCGACGTTGAACGCGGTCTGCGAATGCGCGACCTTGAAATCGATCAGCAATCCGGGGCGCTGCTGGTTGCCCCATTTGGCGATGGCGTTGCGAATGTCGTGCGCCGGCCCCTCGCCGATCAGATCGTCCAGCCTGCGGCCATTGATGTCGCCTGATCCCACGCCCAGCATCGCGCCGGCATTGACCGAATGGCGCCGGACCATCCCGACGGATCCGTCGCAGGCGAGCAGACAACCATAGGGTTGAACACTGCCGGGGATGTGGATTGGCTCGCGGTCGCAATTGGTCAGGTCGACAGAGGCGGTCTTGGTGAGCATCAAAAAGTCTCTGAAAAGATGCGGCGCTCGAAACGACGGCCGCCAGCATGGCACGGCTGCATCTTTGAAAAAAGATCAGTAAATACAGCGTTCAAGAGCACCTACCGAAACGCCACGGGGGCTGGAATAGCCCGGTGGGAAACCGGTCAACGGGCAAGCGCCGGTTTCGATCCATGCCGAGGCCGGTTTTTTGGATATGGGCCATTGGGCTGCCTCAGGGACAGCCCGAGCCGCTCCCGTCGCAAGCTGATTTAACGCGCCCGGCTCGAGAAGAACGAGATCAGCACCGGCAGGGTAATCAGGATCACCAGAGGTGCCAGCATCATGCCGGTGACGACGACAACCGCCAGCGGCTTCTGGACCTGAGACCCGATTCCCTCCGACAGCGCTGCCGGCAACAGGCCGACGCCCGCGACGATGCAGGTCATGAGCACCGGCCGCAGTTGCAACTCGCCGGTCCGGATCACAGCCTTGATACGTTCATAGCCCTCGTCGATCAGCTGATTGTATTGTGACAGGATCAGGATGCCGTCCATGACAGCAATGCCGAACAGCGCGATGAAGCCGATCGCCGCCGATACGCTGAACGGAATACCCGTGATCAGTAGACCGAGCACGCCGCCAAAGATCGCCATCGGGATCACACTCATGGCCAGCAGTGTGTCGGCCATCGAGCCAAAGTTGAACCAGAGCAGCACGCCGATCAGAGCGAGGCTGATCGGCACCACGATGGAAAGCCGTGCGATAGCGTCCTGAAGATTGCCGAACTCACCGACCCATTCGGTCCGCGAGCCCGGCGGCAGCTGAACGAGCGCGGCGACCTTGTCCTGCGCTTCCTGAATGGCGCTGCCGAGATCGCGTTCGCGTACCGAGAACTTGATCGGCAGATAACGCTCCTGGTTCTCGCGATATATATAGGCCGCACCGGAGACGAGATTGATCGACGCCACTTCACTTAGCGGGATCTGCGCGATCGTGCCGTTCGGACCGGGTGCGCCGATGCGCAAATTCTGGATCGCCTCAGCGCTACGGCGATATTCCGGCGCTAACCGCACCATGATCGGGAAATGCCGATCGCTGCCGGGCTCATAGAGATCGCCAGCGGAGTCGCCGCCGATGGCCACCTTGATGGTGGCGTTGATATCGCCGGGCGACAATCCGTAGCGCGCAGCCTTGGCGCGGTCGACGTCGATTTGGATGGTTGGCTGCCCCAGCGATGTGAACACGGCGAGATCCGTCACGCCCTGCACCGTCGACAGTACGGCCTTGATCTCGTTAGCGGTCTTGGTGAGTGCATCCAGATCGTTGCCGTAGAGCTTGATCGAGTTCTCGCCTTTCACGCCGGAGACGGCTTCAGAGACGTTGTCCTGCAGATATTGCGAGAAATTGAACTCGACGCCGGGAAATTTCGTTTGCAGTTCCTTGAGCAGGCGCGCCGTCAGTGCATCCTTGTCCTGAGGCGCCGGCCATTCGGAGGCAGGCTTCAGCGGGGCGAAGAATTCCGCATTGAACAAGCCAGCTGCGTCGGTGCCGTCATCGGGACGGCCATGCTGCGAGACGACGGATTCCACTTCGGGCTGCTGGCGGATCAGCCTGCGCATCTCGTTGACGTAAGTATTGCCTTCCTGCAGCGAGATCGTCGGCGGCAGCGTGGCGCGGATCCAGAGATTACCCTCTTCCAGCTTCGGCAGAAATTCCAGGCCGAGGAAACGCGCCATGAAGAAAGTCACCACGACGAGACCGATCGCAATGCCCAGTACGATCTTTCGGCTGGCGACCGCCCAGTGCAGCACCGGCATATAGAGGCGATGCAGCTGGCGCATGATCCATGTTTCGGTCTCGTGGACATGCGCCGGCAGAATGATCGCGCTCAGCGCAGGCGTGACGGTGAATGTCGCGATCAGGCCACCGGCCAGCGCATAAGCATAGGTCCGCGCCATCGGTCCAAAGATATTGCCCTCGACGCCAGACAGCGTGAACAGCGGCAGGAACGCAGCGATGATGATAGCGGCGGCAAAGAAGATCGAGCGCGACACGTCAGCGGATGCGCTGAGGATGCCATGCTTCTTCATCCCCATGATGGTCTCGGGCGAGATGTGGCTACGCTCCGCTTCGGAAAGCTCCGTTGTCTGGGTCAGCCGTCTGAAGATGGCCTCTACCATGATGACCGTACCATCGACGATCAGGCCGAAATCGATGGCGCCCACCGATAGCAGGTTGGCGGATTCGCCGCGTAGCACCAGAATGATGACAGCGAAAAACAGGGCGAACGGAATAGTGGCGCCAACAATCAGCGCGCTGCGCAAGTTGCCGAGGAACATCCATTGCAGCAGCACGATCAGCAGGATGCCGACGACCATGTTGTGCAGCACCGTATGCGTGGTGGTGTCGATCAGGTCCTTGCGGTCATAGATACGTTCGATCCGCACGCCGGGCGGCAAGATGCCTCCGCGATTGATCTGCTGCACCAGCTGTTCGACACGCGCGATGGTCGGTGAACTCTTCTCGCCGCGGCGCATCAGCACGATGCCCTGGACGATATCGTCCTCCTGATTGAGACCGGCAATGCCGAGGCGCGGCTTCTCGCCGACCGACACCGTGGCGACATCCTTGACCAGAACCGGATTGCCGTTGGTCTGGGAGATCATCGTATTGGAAAGGTCGTCGATCGAGCGAATGAGGCCGACGCCGCGCACCACGGCCGATTGCGCGCCGATATTCACGGTGTTGCCGCCGACATTGATATTGGCGTTGCCGACGGCGGTCAGCAGTTGCGGCAGCGTCAAGCCATAGGCAACGAGCTTGCTGAAGTCGACCTGGATCTCATAGGTTTTGGTCTTGCCACCCCAACCAATGACGTCGATGACGCCAGGCACCGCACGAAAGCGGCGCTGCATCACCCAGTCCTGCAGAGTCTTGAGATCGAGTACGCTGTAGTTCGGCGGTCCCACCAGACGGTAACGGAAGATTTCACCCACCGCAGAGATCGGCGATATCGTCGGCTGCGCATTGCCCGGCAAGGTCCCGAGCTGCGACAACCGGTTCAGGACCTGCTGCAACGCTTCGTCATAGGTGTAGTCGAACGAGAACTGCAGTTTGACGTCCGAGAGGCCGTAGAGCGAGATGGTGCGGATCGTTTTGAGGTTCTTGATGCCCGCGACCTGCGCTTCGATCGGAATCGTGATGTAGCGTTCGATTTCCTCGGCAGAGAGACCGTTGCTCTGGGTCACGATATCGACCATCGGCGGGGTCGGATCGGGATAGGCTTCGATGTTCAGCTGATTGAACGCGAACAAACCGCCGACGAATACGGCGACGAACATCGCCACCATCAGGAAGCGACGGTCGACGGCCAGGGCAACAAGACGATCCATCCAGATCGGACCTTTCAGAAGAGCCGAAGCTGGGTTTTAGCTGGCGGAGGCCGCGCGATCGATAAACAGGCTGCCTTTGGTGACAATGCGTTCGCCGGCTTTCAGGTTGCCATGGACCTCGACGAGATTGCCATTGGTCATACCGGTCTTGATCGTGCGCAGCTCGATGGTCTTGTCGTCGTGCGCGACCCAAACGCGGACCTGATCGCCTTCATAGATCAGCGCCGTTTTCGGCACGCCTATCGTCGGCTGGTCGCCAGGCGCGTAGATCGTCACGGTGGTGAACATTTCGGGCTTCAGCAAACCGTTGCTGTTGTCCAGCGTGGCGCGGACCAGTAGACGGCGCGTCGCGGGATCGAGCGCAGTCGCGACATAGCTGATGCGGCCAGTGAGCACACGGCCCGGCAGCGCGAGTGCGGTGAAACTCATTTCCTGACCGATCTGTACGGCAGCAGCTTCGGTCTCGCGCACAAAGGCCGTGAGCCACACCGATGAGAGATCGCCGATCACGAAGACCGGGTCGGCAGCGCCGGCGCTGATGTACTGGCCGGGGCCGATCTTGCGCTGAACAACCGTGCCGGCAAGCGGCGCGTAGATCGTCGTTTCCGGATTGATGCGGCCCTTCTCTTGAAACGCCGTGATGGCATCTTCCGAGAGGCCAAGAATACGCAGGCGATTGCGTGCGGCTTCGAGTGCCGTGTCGGCGGTGCGCAGATCGTTCTGTGCCTGCAGCAGCGTGGCCTGGCTCTGCTGATAGTCTTTCAGCGGCACAGCCTTGCCTTCGAACAGGTCGCGGGCGCGCTTGTCCTGGATCTGTGCGAGGTCGAATTGCGACTTCGCCTTGTTGAGCGCCGTGGTCGCGGCAACGAAATCATTCTGCGCGCCGACGGTGTCGGCCGCTTCGATCACAAAGAGCGGCTGGCCCCTTTCGACGTGGTCGCCTGGCTTGGCGAGCAGCTTGGTGACGCGGCCGGCATAGGGTGAGAAGATCGGGGTCGAGCGGTCCTCATCGACGGCAATCTTGCCCTCGGTGACGTGTTCGGCGCGGAAGGCACGCACGGTTACCGGCTCGATGGTCAGGCTGGCCCATTCAGACGGCGACGTCGTATAGCGCTGCGGATTCTTCCGCGACTGGCTCGAAACGTCGGAATGCCCCTTCGACGGGGTGGACAGCCGCACGTAGCCGATGCCTGCGGCGACCAGCATGGCAGCAATGCAACCGCCCGCAATTAGGCGCTTTCCGCTAAACAGCTGAGATCGTTGATCTAAATTCGTCACTGTCCAGTCCTTGGTAGGAAACGCACTTATTCCGCGGCGATTTGTCCCATTCACGCGCTAATAGTGCGCATCTGGGCGTTCAGACAATCTAAAAACGCGTGTGCACTTACGAATCTTCGTTAAAATTTTGAAATCCTGCAAATGGGTTTCAATTGCCGGACGGCCATACCGCCGGATGGCTGCCGAGGGGCATGGCCGGACGCGTCCACGATGCCGGGGTTCGCGATAACACGGCTGCATGACGGACCGCCGACAACTGGCCGAAGCCGGACGGCATATCCTCGGTAAAGGCTTTGACCATCTCACCCTTGAGGTCGTCGACCGCGAGACCTTCCGCGATTCTTCCCATATCCCACAGCCATTGACCGGTGCGGGCAAGAGAGACCTGCACGTGCCAGCTGCCGCCTTCACGCGCCTGACGTGCACGGGCGATCATGGCGCCGAATGCCATTAAGTAGCCTGTGGCGTGATCCAGCATCTGGGCCGGCAATTCCTTCGGCCCATCGACGCCCGCCGCCTGCCCTTCGGCATGGTTGAAGCCGGTCGCGCATTGCACGAGAGAATCGAAGCCGCGGCGCCCGGCCCACGGCCCGGAACGGCCATAGGCGGAGAGCGAGACATAGACGATACCGGGACTGACACGGGCCGCCTCCTCCGGCGAGAAGCCGAGCGCCGCGAGCGATTGCGGGCGGTAGCCCTGCGAGAAGATATCCGCCTGCGCGAGCAATCCTCGCAAGGTGTCGCGCCCCTGCCCGCTCTGGAGATCCACGAAGCTCGAGAGCTTGCCGCGGCCGGTATCGATAGTGAGCCACGGGATCGCCGGCAGATCGGGGCTGGAGACCAGCATCACCTCGGCCCCATGCGCCGCAAGCGTACGACCAGCGACCGGACCGGCGATGACGCGCGAGAGATCGAGCACGCGCAGCCCCGCGAGCGGCCGGGCGCCGATCGGCCACAGCTTCGGTTCGGCGTCGCCAATCCGGATGATCTCGACGAGCGGCAGTTCAGCAACGGCTTTGGCCTGCGGCAACCCCATCCATTCGTCATGGGAGCGCATCAGCGCCACGACGCCGCCGGCTGCATAGGCTGCGGTCTCGAAGGCCTCGCCGTTCCATTGCATCAGAGCCGCCTGCACCGCTTCACGCTCCGGCGCGCATGACAGCACCTGGCAGACAGCGTCGCGATGATGCGGGAAATTGGTATGCAGCCGCACGAACTTGCCATCGCCGGTCTTGTAGACACCAGCGATCGCATCCCAGGCGGGCGGCGGCGGATTGCCGTCGCAGCGCAGATAGCGTTCGCTGCGGCATTCGACGATGGCATGGCGCATATCGACGGAGACAGTCTGCGTCTGCCCGCTGCGTAGCCGCCAGATTTCGGCAGCCGCCATTCCGGCCGCAGCGATGCTGACCTGAGCGGCCGCACCGACATGGAATGACGATGGCAATTGCGGCTCATTGCCGGTCAGCGTGACACGCTGGAGAGCCGCAATATCACCGCCAACCTGCCGCCAGAGGTCGGCGAGCGGTTCACGAATGCCGTACATCAACGTCCTCCCCCTTTCCCACGCCACCGATTCAGCTCACGCTTCCAGGTGACCACATCCGTCATCGCATCATCTTGTACAAGCATGGAGGAGAGACCATGGCCACCATCGATCCATTGACAGCCGGCGCCGTGGTGCTGGCCACGGCTGCCACCGACGCGGTCTATGTGATGTTCACCTCTGCGGTGGTGGCCCGTCGGCGCATCCCTGCGGCCACCTGGAGCAGCGTCTGGTATGTACTCTCGTCCTATGCCGTCATCAGCTATACCGAAAACTGGATGTATGTGGGGTTCGCCGCCGTCGGTTCATGGATCGGCGCCTATGCCACTATTACTTTCCTGCACCGGCCGCCCGGCGGACCGCCAGTCGGTGCATCACCTGAATAGGTAAGAACGGCTGAATGGTTTCTGAACGGCGCTTAATGGAAATCTCGCGAGCGCGGCAGGATCCGTACATTGCGCGGATGGCGAATGCGCTGGGCGGGATTGTCGGGATGCTCGCGGCGATCGTCATTGATCGGCTCTGGACCTGACAGCATTTGTCGGGGTCCACCAAGCGCATCGTTGCCAAGATACTTCAGATCGTCCGAGCGATCGATCAGCCGTTCGGCAACCAGATGGACGACCTTTTCTGGACTGCTCTGGATGCGCCCCTCGACCAGGATGAGTCTGGAACCCATGACCTCCCTGCGAAACTGCTCCATCACCTTCGGCCAGACCACGATATTGGCGATGCCGGTCTCGTCCTCCAGTGTCATGAAGACAACGCCATTGGCGCTGCCCGGCCGCTGCCGCACCAGCACGACGCCGGCACAACGCACCCGCCGTCTGTCATTGGCATGTGTGACGCTCGCGCAGGTCACCACTTTCTCGCGAGTGAAGTTCGCCCGCAAAAACTCCATCGGATGTCCCTTCAGTGACAGCCGGATAGTCTGATAATCGGCGACCACCTGTTCGGGCAAAGGCATCTCAGGCAGAGGCTTCGCATTCTCGTCCGGCTGCTCGCGTGCGGTCGCAACTTCGAACAACGGCAACGGCACATCATCGGGCAGTCGCCTTACCGCCCATAGTGCGGCACGGCGATCGAGCCCGATCGAGCGAAATGCATCGGCATCGGCCAGCATGATCAGCGCGCGTTTTGGCAAAGCGGTATCGCGGGCGAAATCTTCCAGCGAGGTGAAAGGCTGTCGCTCTCGCGCGGCAACGATGCGCTCGCCCCAGTCTTCTCCCGGCGGCTTGCCAACTTTTTCACGTTCGCGCTTCTCATCCGGATCCGCCCATTTGAATCCATCGATCTGGCGAAAGCCGAGGCGAACGGCGCAATAGTCTCCACTGGGTTCTTCCAGCGTATTCTGCGAATGACTGAAGGATACATCGATCTGGCGCACATCGACGTCGTTGTCGCGCGCGTCGCGCACGATCTGCGAAGGTGCGTAAAATCCCATCGGTTGCGAATTCAAGAGCCCGCAGCAGAATACATCCGGATGATAATGTTTCAGCCATGACGAGACATAGACCAATTGCGCAAAACTCGCCGCATGGCTCTCGGGAAAACCGTAGCTGCCAAAGCCCTTGATCTGATCGAAGCAACTGGTGGCGAAAGCCTTGTCGTAACCACGGTCGATCATCTTGCCGACCATCTTCTCCTCGAACGTATGCATGGTGCCGACATTGCGAAACGTCGCCATGGCGCGGCGCAGACCGTTAGCCTCCTCCGGAGTGAAATGCGCCGCTTCAATCGCGATGCGCATGGCTTGTTCCTGGAACAACGGCACGCCGAGGGTTTTGTGCAGAACCTTGCGCAACTCATTTTCATCCCCCCCTTTGGGGTGTGGATATTCGATATCTTCCGGCTTCATCGCCCGTCGTTTTAGATAGGGATGCACCATGTTTCCCTGGATCGGCCCCGGACGAACGATCGCCACCTCGATGACAAGGTCGTAGAATGTCTTCGGCTTCAGCCGCGGCAGCATATTCATCTGCGCGCGGCTTTCGACCTGGAACACGCCCAGAGATTCACCGCGTTGGAGCATCGCGAAAACCGGTGGGGCATCCTTGGCCTCCGCTTTGATGTCCTTGAGTTCGTAGCGCCTCTCCTTGTGACGAAAGATCAGATCAAAACATTTGCGGATGCAGGTCAGCATGCCCAGCGCCAGCACATCCACCTTCATCATCTTCATGGTGTCGACGTCGTCCTTGTCCCATTCGATGAAGGTACGATCATCCATTGCCGCATTGCCGATCGGCACATAGGTGTCGAGCCGGTCCTGCGTCAGCACATAGCCACCGACATGCTGCGACAGATGGCGCGGGAACTCGATCAGCTCGGTGGCAAGTTCGACGGCCCGCACGATCATCGGATTGGACGGATCAAGCCCTGCCTGCTTCACCTGCATCTCGTTGAGGCCTTTGCCCCAACTGCCCCAGACAGTATCGGCCAGCGCCGAGGTGACGTCTTCGGTCAGTCCCAGCGCCTTGCCGACATCGCGGATCGCCGAGCGCGGGCGGTAATGAATAACGGTGGCGATGATCGCCGCGCGATGGCGGCCGTAGCGGCGATAGACATACTGCATCACCTCCTCGCGCCGGACGTGTTCAAAATCGACGTCGATATCCGGCGGCTCAAGTCGTTCCTTGGAGATGAAGCGCTCGAACAAAAGGTCGACCTCGGCGGGATTCACCGAGGTGATGTCCAGCATGTAGCAAACTGCTGAATTGGCAGCCGAGCCCCGCCCCTGACACAGGATCTTCTGGCTGCGCGCATAGCGGACGATATCGTGGACAGTCAGAAAATAATGCGCATAGCCGAGCTCCTTAATGAGCGCGAGTTCCTTTTCCAAGGTGGCAACAAGCTTCGGATCTTCTGTCTTAGGAAAATGCCGTTTCATTCCTTCCCAGGTCAGATCTTCAAGATGCTGCTGCGCGGTCTTTCCCGGCGGCACCGGTTCGTCGGGATATTGGTATTGGAGTTGGTTCAATGAAAACGTGATGCGATCGGCAAAACGGATGGTTTCACGGATCGCATCGGGATAATCACGAAACAGTCTGACCATCTCGGCCGCTGACTTGAGATGCCGTTCGGCATTCATTTCCAGCACGCGGCCGGCCTGCTCGATGGTGGTCTTCTCGCGAATACAACTGACCACGTCCTGCAGGATGCGGCGATTTGGCGTGTGATAGAGCACATCATTGGTAGCAATCAGGGGCACGCGCGCAGTGGCTGCGATGCGCTGCAACTTGGCCAGACGGCGTTTGTCATCACCCCGATGAAACGGACTGGCGCCGAGCCATACACCGCCCGTCGAAAATTGAGACAGTGCGTCGAACGTGCGAAGGACAAGGTTGCTCTCAATACGATAGGCCGGCATCAAAACAAGCAGCAGCCCTTCGCTAAAGTCAGCGAGATCGCCGAGCTGCAGCAGGCATTCACCCTTGTTGCCGCGCAGCTTGCCCATGCTGAGTAACCGGCACAGTCGACCATAGGCAGCACGATCGCACGGATAGGCAAGGATGTCAGGCGTGCCGTCATTGAAGACCAGCCGTGTGCCGATCAGAAGCTTCGGTTTGTAGACAAGATCCTTGTGGTCCAGCTCGGCAAAGGCACGCACCACTCCGGCCATGGTGTTGTGATCGGCAATGCCGATGGCATAAAGCCGCTCGGCACTGGCCTGATGCACATAGTTCTGCGGATGCGACGCGCCGCGCAGGAACGAAAAATTGCTGGTAACACCAATCTCGGCATAATCAGGCGCGCCGACGCCGCCCGTGCTCATGCGAACAGCCCATGCACGAACCATTGCGGCGAAACGGCTTGATCGTCCGCGTCTCTGATCTCACCATAAAGCCCGTCGCGGAAGAGCCAGAAACGTTGACCTGCCTCATCCTCGACGCGAAAGTAATCGCGCGTGGGCTTCGCTTCCTGCGAACGCCACCACTCCATCGACACACGCTCCGGACCTTCCACATGAACGACATTGTGAGAGACGCGTCGCCAGGTGAACTTCTTCGGTGGCTTGTCTGGAAACTCCGCAAGCGGGACGTCGATCAGTTCGGGCTGCTCGAACAACCGTAATGGCCGCAAAGGCGGTTCGTCTTCACGCACTGGCCATGCTGCCTGCATGGCGGCAGCCAGATGATGCTGTGCCGGCACCCCCAGCATCGCGCGTTCGGGAATGTGGCTCTCGACGGGCAGATAAACCAGCACACGCCGCGACCCGATCCGCGCAGCAATACGGTCGATCAGGTCGGCCAGTTCGTCATTGGCGTGAACATTGGCATCGAGGTCGCGCTGCTGCTGCACGACGATTTCCGTGCGGCTGGCTGACAGGCGGATCATATCGAAACCGAAGCCGGGATCGAGTGGATCTGCAATCGCGTCCAGTCGCTCGCGGAACAACCGGTCGATCACCTCGCCCTTGGTCACCGGCAGGCCGGTTTCCGCGGTGATCACCCGCACCGCGCCGTCGGTGCGGAAGAACGCCGCTTCCAGCCGCCGCGCGCCCTTGCCCTGCCTGTCCATCGCATCGATCAGCGTGCGTGCCAGCTTGGCCAGTGTCAGCGTAATCACGCCATCGGTGGCAATCGGTTCGGCGAAACGTTGCTCGACGATATAATCCGGCAGCGGCTTGCGCGGCGAGATCGGTGCATCGCTTTGCCCCAGCGCCTGTTCCAGCAGCGTCGTGAATTCCGCGCCGAAGCGCGCAGTGATTTCAGGGCGCGACCGCGAGGCGACATCGCCGATGGTCTTCAAGCCGGCGCGGCGCAATCCGCGGATGATCGCCTCATCGGCGCCGAGCGTGAACAACGGCAGCGACGTCACTGCCTTGGCCTCCTCGCCCGCGGCGACGATCCGGCCATGTACATATCGACTGAGCGTGCGCGCGCATGTCGATGTCCCCGCAATCGCTGCACTGACAATAAAACCCTGCCGCGACAGCGCCGCGCAGAGCTGCTCCATCAGTGCGGCCTCGCCACCGAACAGATGGGCACAGCCGGTGATGTCGAGAAACAGACCATGCGGCAGATCCAGCGCCACCAGTGGCGTGAAGCGGTCGCACCAATCGGCGATGTCGGTCAGTACCTGCGTATCGGCGACAGGATCGGCATCGAACACCTGAATGTCCGGACAGACCGCACGGGCATTGGCAAGCGGCAGACCTGGTTCAAGGCCGAGCTTCGCCGCGGCATCGTCCAGCGCGGAAATCTGCAGCGCATTGCTTTGCTTGGCGACGACAATACTTGCTTGCAGATTAGCTGGCGCGCCGTTGCGCGCGAGCTGACGT
This sequence comes from Tardiphaga robiniae, assembly GCF_013359755.1. Classification (GTDB taxonomy): domain Bacteria; phylum Pseudomonadota; class Alphaproteobacteria; order Rhizobiales; family Xanthobacteraceae; genus Tardiphaga; species Tardiphaga robiniae. Next base: position 32,221 of record NZ_JABMCJ010000077.1, read on the forward strand.
TTGATGCGATCGGTTGGCAGGCGCGGCAGCCACAGGCTGAGGATGCGCCGATGTGTCACGGAAAACGCACTCATCACACTTCCATTCCATGATCCATTGCCCGTTCGGGCCGTGGCGATTTCGAACCAGTTGCACGTCGAGCATGGGCACGCCCCATGATTGCCAGGGCCTGAATGGCGGCGAATGCGCGGAGCGGATGATCCAGCGCGTCTCTGCCGTACTTGAGACCGGAACGCCTGCAGTCCGCAGCAACAGGCACGTGACGCCCGAGCCGCGCGCCGCCAGCGTGAGCTTGCGGCTGGCGACGAGGTCGAACTGCTTGCTGTCGCCCCAGGTTTCCAGCACGACGCTGCCCAGCGCATCGCAGGCCAGCGCATCAGCCGTGGTCCGCAATGCCGTCTCGACATCGGGCGCGCGCACGGTGACCAGCAGGCGCGGATCGAGGCCGAGCTCACGCCAGCCGCTCATGGCCAGCGCGCCGCATTCGCGTTCGGAGAAATCCTGCCGGATCCACAGCAGCGGCCGCTTTGCCGAGACACGGTGCGCGAGGCCGGCGACAAAGCCCGTGGCCGCCGCGCTGTGCCGGCCTTCGGCGAACACCTCATGCATGGTGCCACGTGCTAGCCCGCCTTGCAGCGCCGCGTCCGCCTCGGCATGACCGAGCGACACGCGATCCGGCGCATAGGTATCGCTGTGGGTCTCGATGCGTTCGATGCTGCCGCGCAATTGCGCGAGCGTGGTCATGCGTGCGCCGGTCATGCGCCGCTCCTCGAAATTGTTTTGCCATCACGGGTTTTTAGTGAACCCATTGCCGGCCCATTTGTTCATGATATGTTCTAATATAAAGCTAAGATGGCAAGCCGAGTCAATCGGGATCATCAGCCACTTTTTTAGCATTTGAAATCAAAGGGATTTTTGAACATGGACCTGAAGCGCAAGCTGGAGATCCTGGCAGATGCCGCGAAATACGACGCGTCCTGTGCGTCCAGCGGTACCGAGAAACGGGACTCCCGCGACGGCAAAGGCATCGGCTCGACCGATGCAGGCATGGGGATCTGTCATTCCTATGCGCCGGACGGCCGCTGCATCTCGCTGCTGAAGATCCTGCTCACCAATGCCTGCAATTACGATTGTCTTTATTGCGTCAACCGGGCCTCCAGCAATGTGACGCGCGCCCGCTTCACCGTCGACGAAGTGGTGCAATTGACGCTGGATTTCTACCGGCGCAATTACATCGAGGGACTGTTTCTCTCGTCGGGCATCATTCGCAGCGCCGATTACACGATGGAACAGGTTGTCGCCGTCGCGCGAAAACTGCGCGAGGAGCATCACTTCCACGGCTATATTCACCTCAAGACCATTCCGGAAGCCGACGATACGCTGATCACCGAAGCCGGCACATATGCCGACCGGCTCTCGATCAATATCGAGGTGCCCGAGGAAGACAGCCTGGCAAAGCTGGCGCCGGAGAAAGACGTCCGCGCCATTCGTCGCACCATGGGTCGATTGCGGTTGAAGCTCGATGAAGCCCGCGAGGGTCGCAAGCCGACGCCGCGCGGCAAGGTCGGGCCGCGTTTTGCGCCAGCCGGCCAGAGCACGCAGATGATCGTCGGCGCCGACAGCGCCAATGATTCAACCATCATCCGGACTTCGGCTAATCTGTACGGGTCCTACAATCTGAAGCGTGTCTATTACTCCGCTTTCAGCCCGATCCCCGATGCCAGCCGCGCACTGCCGCTGCGCGCCCCGCCGCTGCTCCGCGAGCATCGGCTGTATCAGGCTGACTGGTTGATGCGCTTCTACGGCTTCGACGCCGACGAGATCGTCGATGACAATGACGGCATGCTGTCGCTGGACATGGATCCGAAGCTCGCCTGGGCGCTGCGAAACCGCGACCGCTTCCCGCTCGACGTCAACCGCGCCAGCCGTGAAGACCTTTTGCGCGTGCCCGGTTTCGGCGCCAAGGCCGTGCAGCGGATCATCGAAACGCGCCGCATCTCGTCTATCCGCGTTGGCGATCTCGCCCGGCTGCATATCTCGCGGAACAAGGCACTGCCTTTCATCGTTCTTCCGGATCATCGCCCGGCCGTTAATTTGCTGGACGGCGCGAGACTGGCCGAGCGGTTCAAGCCGAAGGCGACGCAATTGGGATTTGGGTTTTAGAGTTTCATTTCAGGAGACCTGATGCACAGTATCGTGCTGGACAGCGACACCGATTTCGAAGGCTGGCGCAAGGCGGCACGCAAACTGGCGATCAACGACATTGCTCCCACTGACGTGACATGGACGGTTGCAGGCGCCGAGCCTGAATTGTTTCCGGCCTCGCCCGAGACGTTGCTCTCTGACGCCACGCAAGGCGCTTTCAACGTCTCGGCCAAATTCGTCGAACTGGCGCACACCGCGATCCTGCATCGCGATCCCGAACGCTTCGCCCTGCTCTATCGCTTGCTGTGGCGGCTGCGCGACAATCCCAATCTGATCCACGTCGCGATCGATTCCGACATCGCTAAATTGCAGGCGATGGCCAAGGCTGTCCGGCGCGACGAACACAAGATGCATGCTTTCGTGCGGTTTCGCGAACTCGGCCGTGAGCCGAAGTCGCATTTCGTCGCCTGGTTCGAGCCCGAACATCACATCGTTGAACTCGCCGCGCCGTTCTTCGCGCGGCGCTTCGCCGACATGGCGTGGTCGATCCTGACGCCGGATCTCTGCGCGCATTGGGACGGCCACGCGATTTCCATCACGCCCGGCGTCAGCAAGGCCGATGCGCCGACCAAGGATCGGCTCGAAGAGGTATGGCTGACCTATTACGCCAACATCTTCAATCCGGCGCGATTGAAGACCAAGGCGATGCAGAACGAGATGCCGAAGAAATACTGGCGCAACCTGCCCGAAGCCGCGCTGATCAAGCCGCTGATCGCGCAAGCTGAACGCATCACAGGTGACATGATCACGGCAGAAGCCAGCGCGCCCAGGAAACCGCAACGTCGGGAGGAGACGATGGTCAAGTCGCATGCAACCAAAACGGCCGAAGATACCGGGAAAGAAAGTCTTGCCGCATTGCGCGACGAAGCCGCCGATTGCCGTGCTTGCCATTTGTGGAAAGATGCGACGCAAACCGTGTTCGGCGAAGGCCCTCAGCATGCTTCTGTGATGATGGTCGGCGAACAGCCCGGCGACAAGGAAGACCTCGCCGGCAAGCCGTTTGTCGGGCCGGCCGGACAGATGCTTGACAAGGCGCTGAAGGAAGCCGGCATTGTCAGAGACAAAGTCTATGTGACCAATGCCGTAAAGCATTTCAAATTCGTGCCGCGCGGAAAATTCCGTCTGCACCAGAAGCCGGCAACGCCGGAAATCAAGGCGTGCCGTCCTTGGTATGAGCGCGAAAAAGCGTCCGTGAAACCCGAGCTCGTCGTCGCGATGGGCGCGACAGCCGCGCAAAGCGTACTCGGCAAGATCACGCCGATCGGCAAGACGCGTGGCCGTATCATCGAGGCTGACGACGGCACACAGGTTCTCGTGACCGTACATCCATCCTATCTGCTACGATTACCCGACGAAGATGCCAAAGCCCGCGAATATGCGCATTTCGTCGATGACCTGCGCATCGTCGCCAAGCATCTGAGCGCGTCAGCGCGCGCAACCTGACGGTCAAATCACAAATTCACGCATTACACGCCGCGTATCCATCTCGAATTCGAGATCGACCACCGGCGGCCGCGCAAAATGCCAGGTCATGCCCTGCCGCGACGCACCGCGCTTGACCAGCTCATCGGCCACCACGGGATGGAAGTCCTGTACCGTGTAGATCTGCGTCGCAGTCGTGTCCTGCCATGAGAAGCCGAATTCGCCCAGACGCTCCTCCATATTGCTCATGGTCATCCTCGTTTTCTCCCGGAATGCGTCCAGCGAGGTCTCGCGATAGCGCGTGATGCGCTCGGGATATGTTCCAGGACCGCCGCGCGCTTCAGCACCACCCGCAATCACGAAAGTCGGCTTGGCACCGAGCGACGGCCGCGTGAACGAGAACGCGTAAAACGACGGTTCACTCGGCGGATCGATCTCAAGGCACACATTGCTGCGCGCGACGGGATTATTCGTGCCGTCGAAGATGCCCCATTCAGCAAGCGTCTTGACATAGTGCTCGTTGAATGTCCGGAAGCCAGCTTCGTCGACCACTGCAGGCGAGCGCAACTCGCAGGCGCAGAACGATGTCAGCGGGCGATCCGCCGCGAGAATGTAATCGGCAATACGCGCAAACCCATCGGCCAATGGCAGCCAAGTGTCGAAACGAACGCGCTCGATCTCGAAATCCGCATTGGCGGCAACGCCGCTGGAATACTGAAAAACTGCGGGAAGATAGCGATAATTGCCGGCCGGAAAATCGCGCGTCATGGGATGGGTCCTGTGGAGGCCATGCGGGCCGCCAAAAGATAATGGCGGATCGCATGAAGCGATCCGCCATCCAACCTCAAACCATGTGTCCCCGCAAGCTCAGCTTCGCAAGGCTGCGTCCGTGCGATCAGGCAGTCCGCGTATGCTCCAGATCGAATTCCTCGATCTGCTTGGCGCGCTCCGTCTCTTTGCCGGCGCGGTGATCGGTGGCGATGGCCACGTAAACCGCGGGCAGCACGAACAACGTGAACAGCGTACCGATCATCATGCCGGAGACGACCACGAGGCCGATCGAGAAGCGACTCGCAGCACCTGCGCCCGCCGCGGTCAGCAACGGCAACAGGCCGGTGACCATCGCAGCCGTGGTCATCAGGATCGGACGCAGACGCACGCGGGCAGCCATCTCGATGGCCGAACGACGATCGAGACCTTCCTTGAGCTGCAGTTCGTTGGCGAACTCCACCATCAGGATGCCGTGCTTCGAGATCAGACCGACCAGCGTCAGCAAGCCGACCTGGGTGTAGATGTTGATCGTCGCCATGCCGAAGAACAGCGGGATCAACGCGCCCAGGATCGCCATCGGCACAGTAATCATGATCACGAGCGGATCGCGCAGACTTTCGAACTGCGCTGCCAGCACCAGGAAGATGATGATCAGCGCGAAGCCGAACGCCACTGCCAGCTGATTGCCTTCCTGCACATACTGCCGGGAATCCGCGAGATAATCGTGGTTGAAACCCGACGGCAGTTGCTTGGCGGCACCCTCAAGGAAGTCGACCGCCTGCCCCACCGTCACGCCGGGCATCGGCACCGCCTGGAAGGTCGCCGAATTCAGCTGGTTGTAGTGCGACAGCGCGTTCGGGTTGGTGCCCGTTTCGACCTTCACCAGCGTCGATAACGGCACCTGCTGACCCGTGATCGTCGGCACATAGTAGTTCGCCAGCGAATCCTGCGAGAGCCGCATGCCGCGCGGCACCTGCGGGATCACCTGATAGGAGCGCCCCTCGAGGTTGAAGCGGTTGGTGTAGTTGCCGCCGAGCAGCGTCGCCAGCGTACTGCCGATGCTCGACATCGTAATGCCGAGGTCGTTGGCCTTGGAGCGATCGATGGAGACGCGCACCACCGGCTGATTGAAATCGAGATCGCTGTCGCTGACGATGAACAGGCCGCTCTTGCGCGCGGTGTCCTTCAACTTGACCATCTCCTCATAGACCGACTGGAAACCGTTGGTCGAGCTGATCACCATCTGGATCGGCAGACCGCCGGGACCGCCCGGCAGCGCCGGAAGGTTGAATGCGAAGGCGTTGACACCCTCGATCTTGCTGAGTTCGGCCTGCACCAGCGGCTTCAGCTGCGTGGACGAACGCTTGCGCTCGTCCCACGGCTTTAGCAGCATGCCGGCGATACCGTTGCTCGGACCGTTGGTGCCGTTGATGATGAAGCGCAGATCGGTTTCCGGGAACTTCTTGAACGCCTCGTCCATGCGATCGCCATAGAAATCCGCGTAGTCGATGTTGGCGTATTTCGGTGCCTTGGTCACCGCAAACAGAATGCCCTGATCTTCCTCGGGCGCCAGCTCCTTCGACGTATTCATGTACATGAAGCCGACGAGACCGAGGATCACAACGGCGAACATGGCCGTGATGGGGCGATAGTCCAGCGAGCGATCGAGCTGCCGGCCATACCAGCGCGTGGTGGCGCCGAACACCTTGTCCACCTTCTTGGCGAACCAGCCCGGCTCTTCCTGCTTCAACAGCACCGAGCACATCATCGGTGACAGCGTCAGCGCGATAACGCCGGATACGATCACCGAGCCCGCCAGCGTGAAGGCGAATTCGCGGAACAGCGCACCGGTCAAACCGCCGATGAAGCCGATCGGCGCATACACCGCCGCCAGCGTGATGGTCATGGAGATGACCGGACCAACGATCTCGCGCGCGCCTTCCAGCGACGCCTGCACCGGCGATTTGCCCTCCTCGAGATGGCGGTGGATGTTCTCCACCACCACGATGGCGTCGTCGACCACGAGGCCGATGGCGAGCACCATCGCCAGCAAGGTCAGCAGATTGATGCTGAAGCCCATGACGAGCATGAGGCTGCAGACGCCGACCAGCGACAGCGGAATCGTCACCACCGGAATGATGACCGAGCGGAACGAAGCCAGGAACAGGAAGATCACCACGATCACGATGCCGACGGCTTCGATCAGCGTGTTCTGAACTTCCTCGATCGACGACGTGATGAACTTGGTGGAGTCGTAGGCGACCTTCATCTTCAGCGATGGCGGCAGGTTACGCTCGAGTTCGGGGAACAGCGCGCGCACGCCCTTGACGATGTTGAGCGGATTGCCGAGCGGTGTCGCCTGCACGCCGATAAAGATCGCGCGCTCGCCACTAAACGCCACGCTCGCGTCTGTACTCTGCGCGGCAAGCTCGATGGTGGCGATATCCTCCATACGGACAAAGCCGCCGTCCTTGGCTTTCACCGTCATGCGCTTGAATTGCTCGACGTTCTGCAGGTCGGTATTCGCCGTCACATTGGAGACGATGTAATAGCCCTTGGTCTGACCGGCCGCCGCCTGGAAGTTGTTGGCGCGGATCGCCGCAGCTACATCGTCCGGAGATACACCGCGGCCCTGCATGCGCAGCGGATCGAGCCACAGGCGCATGGCGAAGGTCTGACCGCCGAGGATTTCGGCCGACGCCACGCCGTCCACCGTCGACAGGATCGGCTGCACCGCGCGCGTCAGGTAGTCGGAGATCGCCGAGCCGGATAGTTCCTCACTGGAGAAGCCGAGATACATCACCGCCGTCGTCGATCCCGTGGACTTCAGAATGACGGGGTCATTCGCTTCGCGCGGGATCAGATATTTGACCGAATTGACCTTCGACAGCACTTCGGTGAGCGCGGCATTGGGATCGACGTTGAGCTTGATATAGACCGAGATCAGGCTCTGGCCCTGCGTCGATGCCGACGTCATGTAGTCGATGCCTTCAGCAGCCGCGACGGCCTGCTCGATCGGCGTGGTGATAAAGCCCTGCATCAGGTCCGGCGACGCGCCGGGATACACCGTGGTGACGGTGATCACGGTGTTCGACAGTTTCGGATACTGACGGATCGGCAGGCTGGTTGCAGCCTTGAAACCGATCAGCAGGATCAGCAAGCTGACGACCAGCGCCAGCACCGGGCGCTTGATGAAGATATCCGTGAAGACCATTGCGGTCGCTCCGTCATCGGCACCATCTGCCGGCCATCACAGGCCGCGCGACGATGCGAGAAAATTCATTCAGATGAACCGGGACGGACCGCATGTCGCGGCCCGTCCATCGGGTTTCAGTTCAGCGGCGGCTTCGCCGGAATCTGCGGTAATGGATCGGTCGAGATCGACACCAGCGCGCCGGACTGCAACTTGAGCTGTCCGACCGCCACGACGCGATCACCGGCTTTCAGGCCCTGCGTGATCACCGCACGGCCATCGATGCGGTCGCCAGTGCGCACGAAGGTGCGCACCGCCGAGAGCTCGGTCTTGCCATCGTCGGTCTTCTTCTCGGTGATCAGGTAAACCGAGTCACCATAGAGCGTGTAGTCGACTGCGGTTTCCGGCACGGTGATCACAGCCGGTTTGTCCGGCAGCACGACGGTCGTGGTCGCGAACATGCCCGGCTTCAGAATGCCTTCCGGATTCTGCAGCGTCGCCTGAACACGAATGTTGCGCGTATCCGCACTGATCTGCGGCTCGATCGTGGTGATCTTGCCCTCGAACTTGCGGCCCGGATAAGCGTCCACCGAAATGCGCACAGCCTGACCGACCTGCAGCTTGCCGGAGTCTTTTTCCGTGACCGTGAAGTTGTTGTAGACGGCGGACAGATCGGTGAGTGACACGATCTGCGTGCCGGCCGTCAGGTACTGGCCGACCTCGACCCGACGCGTGCCGAGCACGCCGTCGAACGGCGCGCGCACCTGCTTCTGCGAAATCACCGCTTCGGTCTTGGCGATATTGGCCTGGGCCTGATCATACGCCGCCTGCGTGGTGTCGACGGTGGCCTGCGGACCAACCTGACGCTCGGCGAGCTGTTTGGCGCGGTCGAGATTGATGCGCGCAACAGTGGCAGCCGCCTTGAAGTTGGCGAGGTCGCCCTGATCCGGTCCGTCGAACAGTTGCACCAGCGGCTGGCCGGCCTTGACGGTCGCGCCCGCGGTGAACTGGATGTCGGTAATGCGGCCGTTGACGTCGGAGGTGACGTTGACCTGATGCACGGCGGCGAGATCGCCGACGGCGCTGATCAGGTTGGGCACCACTTCGGACTTGGCATCCGCAACACTCACCACTGTCGGCGGCGGCTTCATGGTGGCGAAGAACTGCTTGATCATGTGGGCGCGGAACGCGTTGAAGCCCACCAGGCCGCCCACCAGTATCGCCAGCAGGATGCCGACGATGATGAACCAACGCACCATCCGCGGACGCGGACGGGGCTTCTCGACAGTCGCACGCGGCGCCGTAGTGCTGTTGGGTTCGGTCGTGAGTGTCATGTCATGCGCTTTCTGTCGTAGTCGCTGGCATCAGGTACGCCGGAAGCTCGCGATCGATATACGTCGCGATCGCCGTGTCTTTCAGTCCGATACCGCGGAGAATAAACTCACAAAGTTGCCGCTCGTTGTCGGCGGTGCTGGCATAAGGCAAACAGGGAACCGAGGGAAGGCGCGATAATGCCGCCATCATCGCGGTGTGGTGCGCGAACCAGAAAAGACCCATCGGCTCTTTTCCGATCCGAACCGCGTCGTTTGTTCGGACAGCGTGTTCAAGTGACGCCGTAAAGGTCGGGCCAATCAGTTCGCCGATCTTGTCAAACAGCAGCCGGGCGAATTCACCGTCCTGCAATTGGCTGATGACCATTAGCCGCAGGCGCTGTGCCTCTTCATGATCGGGATCGGGATCGCGCGGAATGTCGAGGAAGTGCCCGACCATGCCGCGAATCAAAATCACCAGCGTCTCGGTCGACGGCGGCAGACCGAGCAGCTTGTTCAGTCCGGGATCGGCTTCGCATTCCTCCGCCAGGATCTCGGCATAGAGCGCCGACTTGGTCGGGAAATGCTTGAACAGCAAGCCTTCCGAAATCGACGCTGCAGCCGCCACGCTCTTCGTCGTCGTGCCGGCAAATCCGTTGCGCGCAAAGCATCGCTTCGCCGCGCTGAGGATCAGCTCGCGCCTGAGGTCATGGGTCATTCGAAGTGTGCTCATAGCGTCGTGAGTAAGCACTCACCTCTATTCGTGTCAAGAAAATGGTGCATCGCATCCGGAGAATGACTGCAGGTGGTATCTGGCCGCCACAGTGTTGCATTCTCGCGACGCCTATGCGCCAAGCTATGCGGTCCCCTCAAGATGAGGGGTGGCAGCGCGCCGTGAGGCGCAAAGGGTGGTTTTTATCGCGATCCGCTCCACCGGAACGCCGGTAAGCTGCAACCGCGCAACGCCTCACGGCGCGCCACACCGCAGACAAGTTTACGTAGTCTGCGACTGCTAGGGGCGATTTCTGTCCCCGGGCCGTGCTTCCTGGGACGTGGCGCCGGCAGGTTTCCCCGCTTTGCCTGTCCCAGTCCAGCCGTTTCCGGCAGAGCCCCGTAATGGGCCCGGACGGCTACCCAAGGCCTCCCGAATGCGCGAGGTACGTCCCCTCGCCGCCCGCGGGCGCCACAATCCCAGCTCCACCTCAAGACGCCTCTAGAAGCGCGCCTCGCGAACCGGATGAGCGGAGGACAATCCTTCTAGGTATATTGTCAGAATATATAGGAAAAAATGTTTAAGCTCTACCTCTCAATTGTCATTCCGGCCCGCGCAAGAGCGCGTCCCGGAATGACAATTGAGAGGTTCGTGCGTTTCGGCACCACACCGTGCTCTACACCACCGTTTTATGCCGCTCGATGCAGGTCGTCATCACCTCATCCATCGACTTGCTCCACCAGTTCTCCGAGAAGATCTCGATCTCGGAATAACCGGCGAAGCCCTGCGCCTCGACGGCGGCGCGGGCGGATTTGATATCGATGACGCCGTCGCCCATCATGCCGCGGTCGTTGAGGATGTCCTTGGTCGGGACCAGCCAGTCGCAGACGTGAAATGCGAGCAGACGGTCCTGCCCTGCCCGCGCGATCTGGGCATACAGTTCCGGATCCCACCAGATGTGATAGACGTCGAGGGCGACGCCGAGCATACCGGTGCGGTTGGGATCGAGCCGGTCGCAGATATCAAGCGCCTGCTCGGTGGTGTTCACGCAGGCACGATCGGCCGCATAGGCCGGATGCAGCGGCTCGATGGCCAGCGGCATCTTCGCCTGCCTCGCATATTCCATCATCTCGGCGATGCCATCATCGACCTGCGCACGCGCATTGATGATGTTCTTCGACGGCGCAGAGCCCGGCCGCGAATATTGCGGCAGGCCGCCGACGACCAGCACGATGCACGGTGAGCCCAATGCCACCGCTTCATCGACGCAGCGCTTGTTGTCGTCGCGCTGCTGCTGGCGATGGGCTTCGTCCGAGACGAACATGCCGCCGCGGCAATAGCCGGACAGTTCGAGGTCGTGATCCCGCACCGCCTTCACGGCCTTGTCGAGGCCGACATGAGCGACCTGATCGCGCCACGGCGAGACGCCGCGGATCTTGTGGCGGGCACAGGCTTCTGCGATGGCGACGAAGTCGCCCTGCTTGCGGACTGTCGCCGTGTTCAGCGACAGCCAGCGATGGTCATTCGAGAAGTCCCGCATCTCAGGCTTCGATCCCACGCGTTGCCATGATCGCCTTCATACGCTGCGTCGCCAGTTCGGGATTGGCCAAAAGACCGGCCTTGTCGGCGAGACGGAACAGTTCGGCGAGATGCTGCGTCGAACGCGTGCTCTCCTGCCCGCCGATCATGGTGAAGTGATCCTGATGGCCGTTGAGATAGGCCATGAACACGATTCCCGTTTTGTAGAACCGCGTCGGCGCCTTGAAGATGTGACGCGACAGCGGCACCGTGGGACCAAGCACGTCGTGGAAACCGGCCTCGTCGCCTGCCGCCAGACGCGACAGCGCATAGGATGCCGCCGGCGCGATGGCATCGAAGATGCCGAGCAGTGCATGGGAGAAGCCCTTGTCGTCGCCGGCGATCAGTTCGGCATAGTTGAAGTCGTCGCCGGTATACATCTTCACTTCGGGCACAAGGCGGCGGCGCATGTCGATCTCGCGCTGCGCATCGAGCAGCGACACCTTCACGCCGTCGACCTTGGCGGCGTTGCGGTTGATGACGTCAACGGCGATATCCATCGCGGTGTCGAGGCTCGACGTGCCCCAGTAATTCGCCAGTGCCGGATCGAACATGTCGCCGAGCCAGTGGATGATCACCGGCTGCGCCGACTGCGACAGGATGCGGTCATAGACGCGGCCGTAATCCTCGGCGCTCTTGCCGAGCTTGGCCAGCGCACGCGACGCCATCAGGATGATGCGGCCGCCGACCTTCTCGATCGCTTCGAACTGCTGTTCATAGGCCTTGATCACGTCGTCGATCGACTTGGCATCTTCCACCGCGAGGTGATCGGTGCCGGCGCCGGAGAACACAAGCGCGCCGCGCGGCTTGGCCGCCGCGACGGAGCGCGTGATGAGTTCGAGCGAGGTCGGCCAGTCCATACCCATGCCGCGCTGAGCGGTGTCCATCGCTTCTGCGACGCCGAGACCGAGATCCCAGACGTGTTCACGAAATGCGATGGTGCGGTCCCAATCGATGGTCTGATTGAGCCACGGATCGCACTCCGCCAGCGGATCGGCGACGATATGCGCCGCCGAGAAGGCGATGCGGTTCAGCGTGCCTTCCAGCTTGGCCGGAAACGTGCGCGACGCTGCGAGACGATAGGTCTCGATCGAACGATCGGCCTTCGGCAGCTTCAGCGACAGAGACGACGCAGTCGACGTGGGCATGACTGGCTTGTTCATGGCGGACCTCAGACCTTGAGTGTGGGAACGTCGATCCAGCGGCGCTCCTTCCAGCTTTCCAGCGCGCATTCGACGAGCTGCACGCCCTTGGCACCTTCGAGCAGCGTGTACTTGTAGGGCGCATCCTCACAGACGTGACGGATGAACATTTCCCACTGTTCCTTGAAGCCGTTGTCATAGACGGCGTTGTCCGGAACCTTCTGCCAGTCGGCATAAAAATCGTGGGTGCGCTTCTCGTCGGGATTCCAGATCGGGCGCGGCGTCGCCTGACGCGCCTGGATCATGCACTCGGTGAGACCGGCAACGGCCGAACCGTGGGTCCCGTCGACCTGGAAGGTCACGAGATCATCGCGATAGACGCGCGTGGCCCAGGACATGTTCATGTGGGCGATGACACCGCCCTTCAGCTTGAAGGTCGCATAGGCCGAGTCGTCGGCAGTGGCCGTGTACTTCTTGCCCTGCTCGTCCCAGCGCGCCGGGATGTCGGTGGTGCCAAGGCACGTCAGGCTCTCGACTTCGCCGAACAGGTTGTCGAGCACGTAACGCCAATGGCAGACCATATCGAGGATCATGCCGCCGCCGTCTTCGGCGCGGTAGTTCCAGGACGGGCGCTGGGCTTCCTGCCAGTCGCCTTCGAACACCCAGTAGCCGAACTCGCCGCGTACCGAGAGCATCTTGCCGAAGAAGCCAGAGTCACGGAGCATCGCAAGCTTCTTCAGACCGGGCAGGAACAGCTTGTCCTGCACGGTGCCGTGCTTGAGACCCTTTGCGTTGGCCTTCTTGATGACGTCGAGCGCGGCTTCGAGATTGGTCGCGATGGGCTTCTCGCAATAGATATGCTTGCCGGCCTCGATGGCGCGGTTGAGCAGACCCGGGCGTGCCTGGGTGGTCGCCGCGTCGAAGAAGATGCTGTCGTTCTTGTCGGCGAAAGCCTTGTCGAGATCAGTGGTCCAGCGCTCGATGCCATACTTCTTGGCGAGGCTTTCGATCTTCTCGGCATTGCGGCCGACCAGGATCGGATCCGGCATCATGCGGTCGCCGTTCTTCAGGGTCACGCCGCCCTGCGCACGGATCGCGACGATCGAGCGCACGAGATGCTGGTTGAGACCCATACGGCCGGTGATGCCGTTCATGATGATGCCGAGGCGGTGGACAGCCATAGTCAGGACTCCTGGAGAACTTTAGTTTGAGAATGATCGGATGAAGCGAGCTGGAGCGGCGACAGCACCGACCAGTCCGGATGTGCGCCGGATGCAAATCCGGCAGAGGTCAGCGATCCCGTAAGAAGATCGCCGTCGTGAATCGACAGACGGACGATATCGCCATCGCGGCGGTAGAGATCGGGATGCGCCGTCAGGAAGGCCTCGGCCTCCTCCGCTGGTGCAGTGCCGAAACCATCGACGTAGTGATGGCCGTTGCGTTCGGCATGGGTGACGCCGATCAGCGCGCCAAGCGCCAGATCCTGCTGCATGCCAAGGCCGGCCTGGCAGGTGAGATCCTCGCCGGTGATAAAATGATCGACGCCCTGCGCGCTCCACGCCGCAGCGCGAGTCGCATTCGCAATCGACTTGTAGAAGCCCTTGCAGGATTTCGAGGAAATGCCGCGATAGCCCAGCGCCTTGGCGGCGGGGAATGCATCCCAATTGTCGTCAGCCTCATCAATGATGAAATTGCGCGACGACAGTTTGCCGAGCGGCGATTCGCGCGTGATGTCGCGCGGCATCGGCTGTTCGATGTAAAGTAGCCTGGATGCAATCGGCGCCAGTGCGCTGTCATTGTCGAGGCGATCGACCAGCGCGCCGAGCGCGTTGAGATCGGCATATTGCTCGTTGGCGTCGAGCGTCACCTGATAATCGTAAGGCAACATCGTCAGCGCGTTGCCGATCCGGGTCAGGCGTGCGGCGTCTGCCGCGGGATCACCATTCATCTTGAGCTTGAAGTATCGTGCGCCGCTACTCTCTCTGGGGTCGGCGACACCGCCCTCGCCTTCGATCACATCATCGAGGCCAACGGTGTGGCGCAGCGCGACGCGCCCAAGCCGGTGACGGTTGGCCAGGAACGTCGCGATATCGTCAGCGCCGAGATCGGGCGCAAGACGCGCGGTAAGACCGGCGACGTTGGCCTTCATGCCCGTGAAGAAATCCGTGCCCAAGCCACGTAGCAGTGCGTCAAGCACAGCTTTGTCGATCTCCGCCGGCCCGAAAGCCGCCGCCAATGGTGGAATGTCCAGTTCGGCGCAGGCCTTCATCTGGTCGCCGATGCAGGCCGCATGCAGGCCGAAGGCCGAGATGAAACCGGACTGCGCGCGATAGAGCTCTTTGGCGATGACCAGCGACTGCCGCAGCTCGTTCACGGTGTCGCCGATGGCCAGATGCGGCCGCTTGTCGAACCACTTCGGCACCATCAGTTCGGCTGAGGCGCCGACGAACACGCCCTTGCCTTCGACCTCAAGCTCGACCCGCACGAAAGCCTGCGGCGCGGCATTGACCGTCACGGCACCAAAGCGAAACGGCCGCACGAATGCCACGTGGCGCTCGAACAGCGTAATGTCTCGCAAGGCGATCCGTGTCGACATGGACATGGGCGCTAGTCCAGCGTGCTGTTGGTCATGAAGTGCTTGCGGATGCGCGCGACCAGATCGGTGAAGATCGGGTTCGACATCGCATCGAGCGTGCGCTCGCGGCCGAGCGGCACGTCATAGATCGCGGCAATGCCGCCGGGGCGCTCGGTCATGACCAGCACCTTGTCGGCAAGGAAAACCGCTTCCGGGATCGAATGGGTGATGAGGAGAATCGTCTTGCCGGTGGTGCGCTGGATGCGCGACAGCTCGACATTCATCTTCTCGCGCGTCATGGCGTCGAGCGCGCCGAACGGCTCGTCCATCATCATGATTTTGGGATCGTGCACCAGCGCACGGCAGATCGAGGCGCGTTGCTGCATGCCGCCGGAGAGTTGCCACGGCAGCTTCTTCTCGAAGCCTTCGAGGCCGACCATCTTCAGAAGCTCTTTCGCGCGCGGGATATATTTCTCGCGCGGCAGATTCTTCATGTCGATGGGCATCAACACGTTGTTGATGATGTTCCGCCACGGCAGCAGCAGCGCATTCTGGAACACGATACCGACATCGCCATGAGGCTCGGTGACTTTCTTGCCGTCGACGTGGATTTCGCCTGATGTCGGCGCAAGAAGGCCGGAGATCAGCTTAAGCAGCGTGGACTTGCCGCACCCGGATGGACCGACCACGACGAAGAATTCGCCGTCATTGATGTGGAAGTCCAGGGGACGCAGCGACTGCACCTGGCCGTCGCCGGTCCCATAGGTCTTGGAGACGCCGGAGAGATTGATCCCCGACGCCTTCGATGGTGCGGACTGCTCGGATACGACGCGAAGATGCGCACTCGGTTGATCGACGCTCATGGTCCTCATCGCTGCAGTCATTACGGCTGGTCCTGTTGATTTCGTCAGTTCGGTCGAGATAACCGGGCCGGTTACTTCGGCAGATATTCGTTGGTGTAGAAGGCCTTCGGATTTTCCTTGGCCTTGGCTTCCAGACCGCCATATTCGACCATCAGCTCTACCGATTCCTTCATGTTCTGATCGGTGACCTGGAACGGGCGCTTACCCTTGGTTTCCGGCGTGGTGTAGAGCGGGATGGTGAGTTCGAAGCCCTGGGTCAGGGTCTCGATCTTGCCGCCCTTCGGGTTGGCATCGAGGATCGACTGCGCGGCAGCCTTCGGCTCCTTCGACGCAGCTTCGACGGCCTTGGTGGTGGCCGACATGAAGCGCTTCACGAGATCCGGATTGGCCTTGGCATAGTCGGTATTGGTGATGATGCCCGACGACACCAGATGAATGCCGTAATCGGCGAACTTGATCGGATACACATCCTTGCCGGTGGCATCCTTGATCTTCATGGACTGGTCCATGACGTAGCCGAGCAGCAGGTCAGCCTGGCCGTTGATGACGGCGTTGAGCTTGGTCTGTCCGTCGCCGGCGACGGTCTTGAAATCGGATTCCTTGAGGCCCGCCTTCTTGAGGAACAGCGGCCAGATCTGGGTCATGGAATCCGCCGGCGTGATCGCCACGGTCTTGCCCTTGATGTCGTCCGGCTTCCTGATGTTCTTGTCGACGAAGCCCATCACCGACATGGCCGAGGTCTGCAGCAGCACGCCGGTGGCGATCACCGGGGCGCCCTTCACGGCTGCGCGCATCATGGTGGGAACGTCGACATAGCCGAAGTTCACGCTCTTGGCGGCAACGGCCTGCACGGTGGCCGCCGAACCGCGGCCTTCCTGGATGTCGAGATCGATGCCTTCGGCTTCATAGATGCCCTTGGCCTTGCCGTAATAGAACGGCGAATGCTCACCATAGACATACCAGTTGAGCATCAGCGTCACCTTGTCGGCCGCAGCCGCCGGCGTGGCGAGTGCGAGCGTGACGGTGATCGCGGCAGTCGAAACAGCAGTAACCCATTTCAGCATTTTTAGCCTCCCATTGAAGCAGGTGATCGCGGCCCGTTTCGCCGGACCGCTTGTTTGGAAATTGCGCGTCCCCGATCAGGACCCGATGAAGACATCCGCGCGCTGACTGACGTGCCAGGGAATCGCAAAACGTTCGATGCGATCGACCAGCCAGAACAGAATGACGCCGAGCAGCGCGAGGATCACGAGAGCCGCAAACATCGTCGGCAGATCGAAGGTGCCGATGGAGCGCTGCAGCACATAACCGATGCCGGAATTGGAGCCGACGAATTCACCGACCACCGCGCCGACGACGGCGAGCGTGACGGACACCTTGAGACCGGAGAAGATCGCCGGCAGTGCGTGTGGCAGGTTCACCGCGCAGAACACGCGCAAGCGGCTGCCCTTCATGGCGCGGGCGAGATCGACCATATCGGGATCGACCGACTTGAACCCCTGCACCGCCGACACGACGACGGGAAAGAAACCGAGCAGAAATGCCGCGATGATCTTCGGCACGATGCCGAAGCCGAACCACACCACGAACAAGGGCGCGATGGCGACTTTGGGAATCGACTGCGAGAACACCAGCAGCGGATAGACATAGCTTTCGACGGTCCGCGAACCGGCGATCAGCATGGCAATCGGGATGCCGAACACGGCGGATGCAAGGAAGCCGAGCAGTGTCGCGTAAGTCGTCGGCCCTGACTGCGCGAGCAGCTCGGGCCAATCGGTGTAGAGCACCTTCACGACGTCGCCGGGCGCAGGGATTTGATAGGCGGGAATGTTGAAGATGCGGATCGCGAGATCCCAGCCGACCACGATCATCACCAGCAACAGGAATGGGCGCAGCCATGAGGCGTTCAGCAGCTTCGATATACTGCCGGGTGCTTTCTTCTCACTCACGCGTCTCGTCTCCCAGATGCCGGCTTCGCGGTCGCATTTAACTCGTTGGATAAATACAGCGCATGGCTTCACCGTTGTCAATTGGCCGCTTAACTAGCGAAAATTACACAATGATTTCAGGCGCTTTGGCGGGCCGAGGTGTGGACAACCGTCGCCGGCGGGAGCTGGAATTCGGCCACGGATCGGCCGGTGAGCGCCGCCAGGACGAGCGCCACCATATGCGCCAGCCGCTCGTCCCTCGCCTCCTTCGCCAGGAGATCCCTGCCGAAAATCACGCTGAGCGTGGCATTGTTGCCGATATAGAAAAAGCTCAGCGCGGCGATGGAAATGTAGAGCTGCACCGGATCCATCGCGACCTTGAAATCGCCTGACGCGACGCCGCGCAAAACCACCGTGCGGATCATCTCCACGAAGGGCGAATGCATCGACTTCACCTTCGTGGAGCGCTTGATGTGCTTCGCGCGCTCCAGATTCTCGGTGTTGAGCAGCGCGAGGAATTCCGGGTTGCGGATAAAATAGTTCCAGGTGAAGGCGATCAGGCTCTCGATGGCCTCAGGCGGATCGAGATGTTCGAGATCGAGCGTGCGTTCTTCGGCGCGGATCTGCTCATAGGCACCTTCGAGTACCGCAAGATAGAGCGCATCCTTGTTGCCGACGTGATAGTAGAGCATGCGTTTGTTGGCGCCGGCCTGCGCAGCGATGCGATCGACGCGCGCACCGGCTAGGCCCTTGCTCGCGAATTCCTTCTTGGCAGCCTCGAGAATGCGCAGACGCATCCCTTCCGGGTCACGCTGCCACTTCAATGCTTTCTTCGGCGCTTTTTTAGTTGTTTTTGCCAAACCCGGATCCCGTCGCTCAGCGGAATGACGCAACAGCCGCACGTCTATCGCGTGTAGCATGCGTTTGCCCGCTTGAGAACAAAGCATGTTCCGGGCCATATACGCAAACGGGCATCGCCTTTTGCAGGTGCCGTCGCTATCACTGCCCTGCCCCAACCGGACCTGCTTGTGCCTGCCATCATCACAGACCCGTTCTTCTATGCCGTCGCCATTCCGGCGGTGATTTTCCTTGGCCTCTCCAAAGGCGGCTTCTCCGGCGTCGGCATTGCCGCCACGCCGCTACTGGCGCTGTATCTGCCACCGCTGGAAGCGGCCGCCTTGCTGCTGCCGGTGCTGATCACGCAGGACCTGATCTCGATCTATGTCTATCGCCGCGAGTGGGACGCCTCGAATCTGAAGATCATGTTGCCGGGCGCCGTCGCCGGCATGACGCTGGCGTGGCTGCTTGCCTCTTATATTTCCGACAATGCCGTGCGTATCACCGTCGGTCTGATCGGCCTCATCTTCGTGATCGACGTCTGGCGCAAGCGCGCCAGAATCGAACCGACCCGCATGGGCCCGGCCGGTGGCGTATTCTGGGGCGCGGTATCGGGTTTCACATCCTTCATGACTCAGGCCGGCGGCCCGCCATTTCAGGTCTATGTGCTGCCGCAGCGGCTGCCGAAGCTGGTGCTGGTCGGGACCACGACGATCTTCTTCGCCGTCGTCAATGCGCTGAAGATCGTGCCCTATTTCGCACTCGGCCAATTCCACGCCGGCAATTTCGCGACATCGCTGGCGCTGCTGCCGATGGCCATCATCGCGAACTTCATGGGCATCTGGCTGGTGAAACACACGCCCACCAATCTGTTCTACAACATCGCCTATGCCCTGCTGCTGGTGATCTCGCTGGTGCTGCTGTGGCAGGGCTGTTCGATGTTGTGGCGGTAGGTGGCAATACGTAGGATGGGTAGAGCGCAGCGAAACCCATCGCTTTCATGCGTTTAAATGATGGGTTTCGCGAAGACGCTCTACCCATCCTACACCTCTACACATCCTTCCCCGTCCGCTCGATCAGCAGCGTCGGAATTCCGCAGGTGCCATCGCGGAGGCTGACAACACGGGTGCCCGGCTTGCGGCCACTACGCACCTCCGACACGTTGACATGCGCGGCGAGCAAGCGCTCGCGGACGGCATCCGCGTCAGCGACGCGCCAGGTCATGCCCCAGAGCTTGTCGCGATTCTTGTCGGCCTTGTCGTCGGGGCGATGCACGACCTCGACGATCAGATCGCCGCAGCGGAAGAACATCAGATGGCCCCACTCCGGATTGGAGCGATCCAGTGCCATGTCGAGGCCCAGTCGCGCGCCATAGAGCGCAGCGGCGCGCTCCGGATCCTGCGTGGCGACAACGATATGGTCGAGGCCAAGGAACGGCGCATCGCCCACCGGGGGCGACACCGGACGCTCGTCGGACAGTTCGAGAAAGAATTGCCGGACACCGCGCGTCGCGTCCGTCGCCGCACGGGTACGCTTCCAGGAGAGTGTGGCGCCGGTCTCGGTATCCCTGCTCTCGACCTCGGCGATGGGATCAGGCTTCAGCGCCAGGCGATCGAGCCGGCGATGCATCCCAGCGATATCGCCAGTCCGGAAACAGATACTGGCCAGCGTCGCACCCTGCTCCGGCAGCACGGCCCTGATGCGATCGGCGGCCGGGCCGTGACCGACAGGCGCCATCAGCTCGACCGACATGTTGGCCACCGTGAAGATCGCCATGGCCGCACCGTCGCTGGTGCTGCGCCAGGCGGGCGCGCGGGCGAACAGGGTCTGATAGGTGGCGATCCCCACCTCCAGGTCCTCCAGCAAAATGACGACGTGATCCAGCCCGGCGATCATCGCATCCCTCCCCTCTTCGTGGCGTTGTTGTGATCGAACTATGCCAGTTTTCGAGCCGCAATGCTGAAAACCGACTCCGCCCGGCTGCGGCATCCTGCGGCATCGCACAATTTCGGTGGTGACCTCGTCGCAACCGCTGTTAAGCTGACTGATGCGCCGTCTCCGGACGGTGCAGCCATCCCTCAGGCGAGACGGACGGATTCATGAAGGCACTCTTTATCGGACAGACCTATATCGACGTCACGTTCATTACCGACCATATGCCGACCGGCGACGAGAAACATGTCGCCTCCGACTATGCCGTGTCGTTCGGCGGCAATGCGGTCACCGCCGCCTTCTGCTGCGCCAAGCTGGGCATCGTGCCCGATCTTATCGCCACCGTCGCCAATGACTGGCTCGGCCGCATGTTCATGGACATGTCGGCGAAATACGCCATCGAGGTCCATCCGCGCAAAGTGGCGAGTTCGTCGCTGTCCTTCATCATGCCGAAAGACGGCAAGCGTGCCATCGTCCGCTGCCGTGACGACGAACATATCCATCCCTTCCCGCTGCTCAATCTCGGCGCCTGCCGCGCGCTGCATATCGACGGCCATCAGCCCGATGCCGCGATCCACTACGCGAAGCTCTGCCGCGAGGCTGGCATCCTCACCTCACTCGATGGCGGCGGCTTGCGCACCAACACCCATGAGCTGCTGGAGTTCATCGACGTCGCCATCGTCGCCGAACGTCTGTGCGAGCAGATGGATCTGACGCCGGAGAAAATGCTCGACTATCTCAAGAGCCGCGGCTGCCGCGTCGGCGGCGTCACGCTCGGCGAGAAGGGCCTGCTCTGGTATGACGAAGCCGGCACCGTACATACACTGCCCGCGCTGCCGATCCCGCGCGAGAAGGTGATCGATACCAATGGAGCCGGCGACGTGTTCCACGGCGCTTACGTCTATTCGTATCTGGCCAATCCCGGCCATAGCTGGGCCGAGCATTTCAAATTCGCGCGGGCCGCATCGACCTTCAAGATCCAGCGACTTGGTAACGAAGCGGGACTACCGACATTGGCTGACATCGCAGCGGTGCGTGAGGAATATCGGGCGCAGGTGTGACCACCATGGGCCGGATTATCGTTGCCGGCAGCATCAATATGGATGTGGTCGCGACCGCCGACCGCCATCCGGCGACCGGCGAAACCGTGGCAGGGCGCGAGGTATTGTATTTTCCCGGCGGCAAGGGCGCCAATCAGGCCGTGGCTGCGGCGAAACTTGGTGCAGCGACCATGCTGATCGGCTGTACCGGCGCGGATGCCTTTGGCCACGACACCAGGGCATTTCTGGCCATGCAGGGCGTCGATCTCGCTCACGTGCGCGAAGTCACTGGCGTTGGCACCGGAGCGGCGATCATTACCGTCGCAAATGCCGACAACACCATCATTGTCATTCCCGGCGCCAACGCGCTGGTGAGTGCGGCCGATGTCGCCGCGCCCGCACTCCGAAAAGGCGATGTCGCCGTCAGCCAATTCGAGATTCCGCTGCCGGCCATCACGGCTTTCTTCACGCGGGCGCGCGCATCCGGTGCAACGACAATTCTCAATCCGGCACCGGCGATGCCGATTGACCGTGAGCTGATGGCTCTGGTGGATATTCTGATCCTCAATGAAAGCGAACTCGGCCTGCTTGCAAGTCTCGAACTGCACGACACCGATCCCGATGCGCGCTTCATCGCCGCCGCATCGACATTGCAAACCGATCATCGGCCGAACATCTGCATCACGCTGGGCAAGCGCGGCGCGATCGCGCTGATCGATGGCCGGGTCCACCTCGAAGCCGCCCGCATCGTGAAGGCCATTGACACCACCGGTGCCGGCGACTGTTTCGTGGGGGCTGTTGCCGCAAAGCTTGCGGATGGACATTCACTGCAGAGCGCCATTGGCTATGCTAATGTCGCCGCCTCGCTTTGCGTACAGCGGATGGGCGCCGGGCCGTCGATGCCGACAGCGAAAGAGGTGTCGGCGGCTGCCGGCTAGCGTCAACCCTTCCCCTTCGCCGTCATGAAGTCGAAATCGCAGCCGTCATCGGCCTGCAGGATCGTGGTGTGAAACAGATGCGCATAGCCGCGCTTCGCCCAGTCCGGCGTCTTCGCTGGCGGGAGCGCAGCCTGGCGCTTCGCAAGCTCGGCATCGTCGACCAACAGATCGATCGACCGTTTCGCCACATCCAGACGGATCATGTCGCCGTTCTTCACAAGCGCCAGCGGGCCACCCACGGCGCTCTCCGGCGTGATGTGCAGCACAATGGTGCCGAAGGCTGTACCGCTCATGCGCGCGTCTGAAATACGCACCATGTCCTTCACGCCGGCACGCGCCAGCTTCATGGGGATTGGCAGATAGCCGGCCTCAGGCATGCCCGGTGCGCCCTTGGGACCGGCATTGCGCAGCACCAGCACGTCATCCGCAGTGACATCGAGATCAAGGTCATCGACGCGGTTGGTCATGTCCTCGACGGACTCGAACACAACAGCACGGCCGGTGTGCTGCATCAGCTTGGGCGACGCAGCGGAATGCTTGATGACCGCGCTGCGCGGCGCCAGATTACCGTGCAGGATTGCCAGCCCGCCTTCGCGCTTGATCGGATTGTCCTTCGAGCGGATCACGTCCTGGCCCGGCACTTCTTCGGCATTCGCCACGATCTCGCGCAACGTCTCGCCGGTGACGGATTTCGCGTCGAGATCGATGAGATCGCCGAGCTGCGCCATCAGCTTGGGCACGCCGCCCGCGTGATGGAAGTGCTCCATATAGTGATCGCCTGACGGCTTCAGATCGACCAGCACCGGCACGTCGCGGCCAAGCTCGTCGAAAGCGGCGAGATCGATCCGGTTCGGCGTGCGGTTGGCCATCGCGGTGAGATGAATGAGGCCGTTGGTCGAGCCGCCGATCGCCTGCAGCACCACCTGGGCATTGCGGAACGAACCCGGCGTCAGAAATTCACTCGGCTTCGGCCCCTTGTTCTTGGCGAGCGTCGCGGCAACCTTGCCGCTGGCTTCGGCGGACCGGAAGCGCTCGGCATGGGGCGCCGGGATTGTCGCGCTCATCGGCAACGACAGGCCCATGGCTTCGGTGATGCAGGCCATGGTCGAGGCCGTGCCCATCACCATGCAGGTGCCGACCGACGGCGCGAGGCGCGCATTGACGTCGTCGATTTCCTGCTGGTCGATCTCGCCGGCACGGAACTTGCCCCACATGCGTCGGCAATCGGTGCAGGCGCCGAGCACCTCGCCCTTGTGATGGCCGACCACCATCGGGCCGACCGGGATCACGACCGTCGGCAGGTCCACTGAGAGCGCCGCCATGATCTGCGCCGGCAACGTCTTGTCGCAGCCGCCGATCACGACGACCGCATCCATCGGCTGCGCCTTGATCATCTCCTCGGTATCCATCGCCATCAGGTTGCGCAGATACATCGAGGTCGGATGGGCGAAGCTTTCGCCGATCGAGATGGTCGGAAACACCATCGGTAGCGCGCCGGCCAGCATCACGCCGCGCTTCACCGCCTCGATGATCTGGGGCGAATTGCCGTGGCACGGATTGTAATCGCTATGGGTGTTGGTGATGCCGACGATGGGTCGATCCAGCGCATCGTCGGAATAGCCCATGGCCTTGATGAAGGCCTTGCGCAGGAACAGCGAGAACCCGGCATCGCCGTAACTGGTCAGCCCCTTGCGCAATCCGTCGGCCATGTCGCGTTCCCATTCCAAGCTTGTTTTGAATGCTTCTTATGAAGCCGCCAAAATTCTTGTCAATGCGCGGGACGGACTGGCTGGGCCCCTATTTCGGCTCCCACACCTTGCTGAAATCGCCGGCGAATTCGGCGCTGCAAAATGCGCCGCCCTGATAGAAATCACCGACCGGATCGGGTTTCATCTTCGCCTGTTCCGCCATCGCGTGTTCGCGGTGATCCTCGGCTTTACCGATCGGGCGATAACCGAGTTCATAGGCGCGGGAGTTATCCCACCAGGCGCGCTCGTTATAGGATGCGCCATACAGCACCTCGAAATGGATCGCGGGATGTTCGAGCCCGATCTGGCAGAGCTGCACCAGATCCTCAGGCTTCAGCCAGATCGACAGCCGGCGCTGATCCAGCGGCCGATCACCGAAATTGCCGATCCGCAGACATGTCACCGACAGCCCGTATTTGTCGGCATAGAGCGAGCCCACCGCCTCGCCGAACACCTTGCTGACGCCGTAGCGGCTGTCCGGTCGCGCCGTGACATCCGGCGGGATCTTGCTGTGGCGTGGATAGAAGCCGACCGCATGGTTCGACGACGCGAAGACGATGCGCTTGACGCCCTTCTTGCGCGCGGCCTCGAACAGATTGTAGCCGCCGATGATATTGGCCTGCAGGATGGTGTCCCAAGGTCCCTCCACCGAGAAGCCGCCGAAATGCAGGATGCCGTCCACGCTCTCGCAGATCGCCTCCACCGCGGCGAGATCGGCCAGATCGGCCTGCTTGAAATTTTCGTTTGGCTTGAGATTTGGCGGCGTTGTGAGATCGCTCAGCACGAGGTCCGGATAGATCAGCGGGAGCAATTCCCGCAAGCGCGTGCCGATTCCGCCAGATGCGCCCGTCATCAAGATCTTCATTCCGTCCCTCGTAATGTTGTCAGTTGTCAGACAAGTATGGCGCGGTACAGGCGCAACGGCAAGGCAGTGGAACCGGCATTGCTTGCCGCCTACCCTCGCCGATGTTAGCAAACGCATCCGAGGAAACGACAGAGAACGAGACGCCAATGTCCGACATAACATCGCGCGGCTGGCAGCCAGCGACCTATTATCCCGACCCCGCCATTCACGCCCTCGATCCCCGCTTCGAAAAATACTGGATCAAGCTCGGCGCCATTGAACGCATCGCCACCGGCATGCGCTGGGCCGAAGGGCCGGTCTATTTCGGTGACGGCCGCTATCTGTTGTGTTCGGACATTCCCAACAACCGCATTATCAAATGGGAAGAGGAAACCGGCGCGATCAGCGATTTCCGCAAACCATCGAATTACGGCAATGGCAATACGCGGGATCGCCGGGGGCGCCTGATCACCTGCGAACACGGGCGCCGCATCACCCGCACTGAATATGACGGTTCCATCACGGTGCTGATGGATAATTTCGAAGGCAAGAAACTGAACTCGCCGAATGACGTCGTGGTGAAGTCCGACGGCTCGATCTGGTTCACGGATCCCCCCTTCGGTCTGATGAGCGACTATGAGGGCAACAAGGCGCCATCCGAAATCGGACAGAACATCTACCGTATCGATGGCGACACGCTGAAATCCACCATTGTTGTCGATGATGTGCTGGGTCCTAACGGGTTGTGTTTTTCGCCGGATGAAAAGCTGCTCTATGTCGTGGAATCCCGCGGCGTGCCGAACCGCAAGATTCTCGCTTACGACGTCGCCGCCGACAGCAAGACGTTGAAGAACAAGCGCGTGCTGATCGATGCGGGCCCGGGCACGCCCGACGGCATGCGTTGCGATATCGATGGCAATCTGTGGTGCGGCTGGGGCATGGGCAAGCCGGAGCTAGACGGTGTCTTCATCTTCGCGCCCGACGGCGAACAGATCGGCCGCATCGCGCTGCCCGAGCGCTGTGCCAATGTCTGTTTCGGCGGCGTGAAACGCAACCGGCTGTTCATGGCATCGAGCCAGTCGATCTATGCGGTGTATGTAAACACGCAGGGGGCGTTGGGGGGCTGACGGGTACACCGCCCTCTCAACGTCATTGCGAGCGTAGCGAAGCAATCCAGTCTTTCCACGCTTGTGGCCTTCTGGATTGCCGCGTCGCTTCGCTCCTCGCAATGACGGCGGAGAGACCATCGTAGAAACAAAAACGCCGGCATGGATGGCTCCATGCCGGCGTTTTTAGTCACGAAGCTTGCGCTTCAACGACGCGGTCTTACGCCGCGGTGTAGCCAGCGATTGCCTTGACCTCGAGGAAGTCCTCAAGACCGTGCTTACCCCATTCGCGGCCGTTGCCCGACTGCTTGTAGCCGCCGAACGGCGCGGTGCGGTCGTTCGGAGCACCCTGCAGGTTGACGTTGCCGGCGCGGATGCGGCGGCCGAACTTGCGGGCGTTCTCGACCGTGTCAGCTGAGACGTAGCCAGCGAGGCCGTACGGGGTGTCATTTGCGATGCGGAGCGCATCGGCTTCGTCCTTGGACCCCATGATCACGAGCACCGGCCCGAAGATTTCCTCGCGCGCGATGGTCATGTTCTCGGTGACGTCGGCGAAGATCGTCGGACGCACATAGAAGCCCTTGTTGACGCCTTCCGGCAGACCGGGGCCACCGGCGACCAGCGTGGCGCCTTCCTCGATGCCCTTCTGGATCAGGCCCTGGATCTTGTCCCACTGGCCGCGATTGACCACCGGACCGATGACGGTGCCATCAGCGCGCGGATCGCCGGCCTTAGTCTTGTCCGCCTGGGCCTTCGCGATGGCGGCGATTTCCTTCATCTTCGCCTGCGGCACGATCATGCGGCTCGGCGCGTTGCACGACTGTCCGGAATTGTTGAACATGTGCGCGACGCCGCCGGTGACGGCCTTCACGAAGTCGGCGCCGTCAAGGATCACATTCGGCGACTTGCCACCGAGCTCCTGGCTGACGCGCTTCACGGTATTCGCGGCGCGCTTGGCAACGTCGATGCCGGCGCGGGTCGAACCGGTGAAGGAGATCATGTCGATATCGGGATGTTCGCTCATGGCGACGCCGACGTCGGGGCCGAGACCGTTGACGAGGTTGAACACGCCCTTCGGCACGCCGGCTTCATGGAGGATTTCCGCGAAGATCAGCGCTGAGGTCGGGGTATATTCCGACGGCTTCAAGAGCATGGTGCAGCCGGCGGCGAGCGCAGGCGCGACCTTGCAGGCAATCTGGTTCAGCGGCCAATTCCACGGGGTGATCATGCCAACGACGCCAATCGGCTCCTTCGTGATCATGGCGGCATTGTGCGCCTCGTCGAACTTGTAGGTCTTCAGCACGTCGAGCGTGGCGACGAGATGACCGAGGCCGGCACCGGCCTGCAGCTTCTCGGCCATCGGCAGCGGAGCGCCCATTTCGTCGGAGACCGACGCACCGATATCCGACATGCGGGTCTTGTAGACCGCGATGATCTTTTCGAGCAGCGCGATGCGCTCTTCACGGGTGGTCTGGGAGAATGTCTCGAAAGCGCGCTTGGCAGCGGCGACAGCCTTGTCGACGTCGGCCTTGGAGCCCAGCGCAATGTCGTACATCGCATCTTCAGTCGCCGGATTGACGACAGGGGTGGTCTTTTTGACGACGGGATCGACCCAGGCGCCATCGATGTAGAATTGCAGGCGGTTGACCATTGGTAACCTCTTTGATTGCGGGAACGTCTGTCGTCAGAAAATTCTGTGCAGCCGGGTCTATCTGGGAAGGAACGACACGTCCGGCAAGCACCCTTGCGCGGTCATTTCGCCTCATGAGCCCGTCATGCACGGGGTGCCGCGTGAAAGCAGCAAATGCATATAAATCCAGCCGCGTGGCAGGAGCAAGGCCCCGTGTTTTGCGCGCGTTCTAAAATCGAAATGGCACAGCTTGCCAGCAAAGCGCAGTGTGCATTGCAACAAAATTGAGCGAAAAATCAGCGTGACTTTGCGCGGACAGCGATGGGCGCATCCGGGTCGGCTTCATCGTCGGCCATGGTGGAAATCGGCGACATTGGCGTGTCGCGCAGCCGCTTCAGGCCGAGATGGCGCTCGCGCAGGATGACGAAGATGCCTGCGCCCGCGACGATTACCGCGCCGCCGACCACGTAAGGCGTCGGCACTTCGCCGAACATCCAGAAGCCGAGCAAGAAGGCCCACAACATCGCCGTGTAGTCGAACGGTGCAAGGAAGGACGCCGGCGCATAGCGATAGCTCTCGGTGAACAGCATCTGCCCGAGCCCACCGGAAATGCCGATGCCGATCAGCAGCGCCAATTCGAAACTCGTCGGCCAGCGCCAGCCGAATGGCGCCGTGAGCAGCGACGCCGCCATCACGATCAGCGTCATGAAGATGACAATCGCGGATGAGGACTCCGTTGCGGTCAGCCGGCGGATCTGGATGGTCGCACCGCCCGACGAGAAGGCATTGAGCAGCGCCAGCGACAGACCGATGATCATCGACGTGGTCAGCACTGCGTGATCGTGGAAATACGGCGACAGCATCAGGATCACGCCGGAAAAACCGATTGCCACCGCTGACCAGCGATAGGCATGGACCTGCTCTTTCAGGAAGATCGCGGCGAACACCACGGTGATCAGCGGCGCGATGAAGGCAATGGCGGTCACATCCGCGATCGGCAATCGCGCCAGCGCGCCGAAGGTGCAGAACGTCCCGATCACGCTGAACGAACCGCGCACCAGATGCGCGGAGACGCGGTTGGTACGCAGCGCGCCGTGCAATTGACCGCGCCAGCCGAAAAAGAGCACGATCGGGATCAGCGCAAACAACCCGCGGGCAAACACGATCTCGCCGAGCGGCACGTCGCTGCCGAGATAGCGACCCTGCGCGCCCATGATGGCAAACGCCATGGTGCTGGCAATCTTCAGCGACACGGCTTTGAAGATGTTCATGAGTTCGGGGAAATGGAGATCAGGGGAATCGTGGGGGTCTTCATGTTGCAGCACACAATCACGTGAGCCTCCTCACGAAAACCGCCGATGCGACATGGCTTGGCGGGTTTCCATGCAAGGCTGCACCTCGCCACAACCCAACCTTGCGCGGACGGTTTTAGCCCTTTTTGGCGGGCCTAATGGGCCCCTCCACCGCAGGGAGCGATTTCAGATAGAGCGCCATCGCCGAGCGGTCGTCTGCGCTCAACTGGGAGGTATTGCGGATCACACGGGCCATGGAGCCACCGGCGGTGTCGCCGTCCGGCGTCTGCCCGGTTTCGAGAAAATACGCGATGTCCTTTTCGCTCCAGTCACCGAGACGCTTCTGGGTGATGTTGGGCACCCAACCCTCGCCGTCGGGGTTCGGACCGCCGGCAAAGCGCTGTAACGTCACGATGCCGCCCAATGCATTGCGCGGGCTGTGGCACTCGGCGCAGTGGCCCAGCGCATTCACCAGATAGCTGCCGCGATTCCACTGCGGCGACTTCGAAGCATCCGCCTCGAAGGGTTTGCCATCGAGGAACAGCAGCTTCCAGACGCCGAGGTTGCGGCGGATGTTAAATGGAAATGGCACCGCATGATCCGGCGCCTTGCTGGCTACCGGTGGCAGCGTCTTCAGAAAAGCGAACAGGTCCCTGATATCCTCCACCTTCATCTGCTGGTAGGACGTGTAGGGAAAAGCCGGAAAGTAATGCGAGCCGTTCGGCGACGTGCCCTTCAGCAGCGCCGTCACAAAATCAGCCTCGCTCCAGCGGCCGATACCGGCCGTGGGATCGGGCGAGATGTTGGGCACATAGAACGTACCGAACGGCGATGTCAGCGGGAGCCCGCCCCCGAGCTTGAGCCGATCCTGCTGCGCCGGCGTCGCATGGCATGACGAGCAGCCACCGGCATTGAAGACCACTGCGCCATTGCCGGGATTGGGCGTGTGCGGCGGGAGCGTGCTCGCAGCCACCGTTACGGGAATCGTCAGCCACCAGAACACGCCGAGGCCGATGACAGCCGCGACAAATGCGAGAATGAAAAGCCGTTTCAGCACGTGCATGTCCAATTGGTATCCGGGTCAAACTTCAGCACATAAAGCGCGTCGAACAGCCGCTGCCGGAACGAAACCGTGATCCATCCCTTAGGCTCCCGGGGGAATGAATTGGCGTCTCGGATGTTTCCAGCCATGACGACCTCACCATCATCAGGGAGAAAACCATGTCACCTCGTTCGATCATGCTCGCGTCCCTCGCGCTCGGCACCAGCATCGCCCTCGCCGGCCCCGCTTGCGCCGACAAGATGAAGGCGACCCTCAACAGCGCTTCCGAAGTGCCCGCCAATACCAGCGCCGGCAAGGGCACCGCCGATATCGACTTCGATCCCGCTACCAAGAAGCTGACCTGGAAGCTGACCTATTCCGGCCTCACGGGTCCTGCGACCATGGCGCATTTCCACGGCCCCGCCGAAGCCGGCAAGAATGCCGGAGTGGCCGTACCGATCACACCAGCCACATCCGGCTCCGAAGGCAGCGCCACGCTGACCGACGCACAGGCCGCCGACCTATTAGCCGGCAAGTACTATGTCAACGTCCACACTGAGGCCAACAAAGGCGGCGAGATCCGCGGACAGGTGACGAAGTAACATTCGAACCAACGATGGTTGAACAAAAGGGCGAGCGCTACGGCGTTCGCCCTCTCATTCAGAGTTCACAATCGAGCTCAGATCTTCAGCCTGAACGTCTCGTGGCAGCCGCCGCATGCCTTGCCGATGCCGCCGACATTCGCCTTGAGGCTGTCGAGATCCTTGATCTTGGCCTTGGCGTCGGTGACGGCCTTGGCGAAGGTGACGATGTGGGCATCGAAACCGGCCTTGTCTTCCCAGACCTTCGGTGACGTCGAATAGTCACCTTCAGCCTTCAGGCCCTTGGTGCTGTCCGGAAACAGCGTCGGCAGCTTCTTGGCGGTTTCGTCCAGCACGGTCAGCGCGGCCTCGACCGCGGCCTGATCATAGGGCTTGTCGCCCTTGGCCATCGCGCTGAGCGTGCCGCCAAGAGCGCGACCATTGGACTTCATCAGCGTCTGGCGTTCCTTGACGATCTCCTGCTGGGCCGAGACCGCCCCCACACCCAACAGCAAAGCTCCGACAACGAGAAGCGCACGTTTCATCAACCAATACCCCTGTTTGGAATTCAATTAGGACTAGTTCGCAACATGTAGATGAACCCCGCCGCCATCCGGCTATTCCCGGCGGCGGCGCTTTACAGCGTGTGGAGCCGTTCGTGCTCGCGGATCGCCATCCACACCCGCTCAGGAGTTGCAGGCATGTCGACGTGCTCGATTTTGTATTCGCGATAGAGACCATCGATGATGGCGTTCATCACGGCCGGACAGGAGCCGATGGCGCCAGCCTCGCCAGCCCCCTTCACCCCCAGCGGATTGGTCACGCAGGGGATGTTGTGGGTCTCGAACGAGATCGGCGCGCCGTCGGCCGCGCGCGGCAGCGCATAGTCCATGAAAGTGCCAGTGACGAGCTGGCCGTCCTCGGGATCATAGACCGCCTGCTCCATCAGCGCCTGGCCGATGCCCTGCATGGTGCCGCCATGCACCTGGCCGGCCAGCAGCAACGGATTCAGCGTGACGCCGAAATCGTCGACGATGACGTAATTGACAATGGCGATCTTGCCGGTCGCAGGATCGATCTCGACCTCGACCAGATGGGTGCCGTTCGGGAACGTGCCGTCGGCGCTGCTGAAGGTTTCCGACGCATTGAGCTTCGACGGATCGGCCTTCTTCGCGAGATCGGCGAATGACACAGAGCGGTCGGTGCCGGCGATCTTCACCACGCCGCCATCGATCTCGAGGTCGGCGGCGCTGGTTTCCAGCACATCCGCCGCCAGCTCCTTGAGGTTGATACCGAGCTGCCTGGTGGCGCGCTGCACGCTGACGCCACCGGTCGGGATCGATGCGGAGCCGCCGGTGCCGAGACCGGTCGCCACCTTCGCCGTGTCGCCCTGAATGATGTGCACGCGATCCGGCGTCACGCCGAACTGTTCGGCGACGATCTGCGCGTAGGCGGTGTGGTGGCCCTGTCCTGTGGATTGGGTGCCGATCAGGATCGTGATGTCACCATCGGCGCCAACAGCAACGTTGGCGGTCTCGTCGCCCATGGTGCCGCAGACTTCCACATAGGTGGCCATGCCGATACCGCGAACCAGGCCCTCCTTCTTCGCGGCCTTGGCCCGCTTTGGAAATTCCTTCCAGCCCGCAACATCCATCGCGCGTTTCATATGCGCGGTGAAATCGCCGGAGTCGTAAACCTTGCCGGTCGCGGTCTTGTACGGCATCGCCTTCGGCGGAATGAAGTTCTTGCGGCGGATCGCATCCGGCGACATGCCGAGCTTGCGCGCGCATTGATCGACGAGACGCTCGACCACATAGGCCGCTTCGGGACGGCCGGCGCCGCGATAGGCATCCACCGGCACAGAATTGGTGAACACGGTGCGGACGCGGCAATGGAATGTCTGGATATCGTAGAGACCCGGCAACATGCCGGCACCGCCATGCGGGATATATGGCCCGAAGGTCGACAGATAGGCGCCCATGTCGGCCATCAGGTCGACATCCATGGCGAGAAACTTGCCGTCCTCGCTGAGCGCCATGCGTGCATGGGTGACATTGTCACGGCCCTGCGCGTCGCCGAGGAAGTGATCGGTGCGATCCGCCGCCCACTTCACATTCTTGCCGAGCTTCTTGGCAGCAAAGGCCACCAGCGCATATTCACGATAGGGAAACAGCCGCGTGCCGAAACCGCCGCCGACATCAGGGCAGATCACGCGCATCTTGTCCTTCGGCATCTTCAGCACGTTATCGCAGAGGATGTCGCGCAGACGATGGCTGCCCTGGCTGCCGATGGTCAGCGTCACGTAATCGCGCTTGGCATCGTATTCGCAGATCGCCGCGCGGGTCTCCATATAATTGATGATGACGCGTGGATTGACGATCTTCACTTCGGCGATCACGGGTGCCTTGGCGAACACCGCATCGACCGCCTTCTTGTCGCCGATCGGCACATCGAACAGCACATTGCCGGCATGCTTGGCCCACACCTGCGGCGCGCCCTTGGCGACGGCATTGACCAGACCGTTCACAGACGGCAGCGACTTCCATTCGACCTCGATCGCCTCAATCGCATCGCGCGCCTGCGCGATAGTCTCCGCAACCACGAAGGCCACGGCGTCGCCGACATGGCGGACTTCCCCGGCGGCGAGGATCGGATAATCCGGCCCGGTGAAAGGATGATCTTCGAGATTGAACAGGCAGGGCAGACCGCCGAGGTCCTTGGTGTCTTCCGCCGTCAGAATCGCAGCGACACCCGGAAGTGTGCGCGCCTTGCTGACATCGATGCTGAAATTGGCATGGGCATGCGGCGAGCGCAGCACGAGGGCATGCAGCGTGACGGGCGCATGATCGTCGGTATAGCGGCCACGGCCACGAATGAGGGCGTCGTCTTCTTTGCGCAGGACACTCTGTCCGACGCCGAATTTGATGGGGGCCATCGTTCCTCCGCATGCAGTTTAGACTCAATCTACACTGCGGGAGGATGGCGGCAAGTGGCACAGAGCGTCGCCCTGCCCGACTTTGGGACACGATGAAGCGAGCTATCTGGCGCGGACCAGGCTGTGCAGCCAGCTTTTGCCGAAAAGCATCAGGACCAATGCCGAATAGACCAGGACGGTCACGATGATGAGAACTCCCAGCGTCGCTTCGTCGCGGAGGCTGGTGAGGCCCGCAAACTGCTCCGCCACAAGACGCGCGGTCCCCCACAGCACCGCAGCGAGGACCACGCCGGTCAACGCGAATTTGCCCAGCGCCAGCAGGAACGCTCGATCGAATTCGAGATAGCCGGCCCGCATAGCGAAGAAGATGACCAGCAACAGATTGATCCAGGCTCCCGCCGCGGTAGCAAGCGCGAGGCCGATCTGCGCCAGAGGTCCCATCAGCAGAATCTTCAGCGCGACGTTGACTGCGATACCGGTGAGCGCGGCAATCATCGGCGTCGTGGTGTCCTTGCGCGCGTTGAAAGTTGCGACCGCACTGCGAATCATCACGAAAGGGATGAGCGCTATGGCATAGGCAGCGAGCGTCGCCGCAGCGACGGCAGCATCGGCCTTGGTGAAGGCCCCGCGGGCAAACATCGCGCGCATGATGACATCGGGCACCACGAGGAATGCAGCGACGAAGGGCAGCGAGAACAACAGCGTGAACAGGAAGGCGCGGCGCTGCGCGCCCATGGCGCCGACGTGATCGTCTGCCGCCATCCGCCGCGACATTTCCGGCAAGAGCACCGTGCCGATGGCGATGCCGATCACCCCGATCGGCAACTGGTTGAGACGGTCGGCATAATACAGCGCCGACAGCGCGCCGACCGGCAGGAAGGTCGCGATGATGGTGTCGGCAAACAATGCGACTTGCGTGCCCATGGAACCCAGCGTCGCCGGGCCGAGCGCGCGGAAGAAGCCGCGCACGTCCTCGTCGAGGCGCAGCGGCGCGAAACGCGGTAGCCCGCCATGGCGCTGCAAGTCTCCGGCGAGCAGGAAATATTGCAGAAAGCCCGAAATCAGCACACCCCAGGCCGCCGCGTGACCTGCACTCGGAAAGAACGCAGCCAGCGCCAGCGTCGCCATCATGGAGATATTGAGGAAGATCGAGGCCGCCGCGGCACTGGCAAAGCGCTGCATGACGTTCAGCATGCCGCCATAGAGCGTCACCAGCGTGATCAGCAGCAGATAGGGAAAAGTGATGCGTGTCAGCTCGATGGCGAGATGACGCTGCGCGGGATCATCGGTGAAGCCCGGCGCCAGGATGCTCATGGCCTGCGGCATGAACAGAATGGCCAGGATGAGCAGGACGACCTGCGACGCAAACAGCAGCGTGAAGATGCGATCGGCAAACAGATGTGCCGATGCCGGCCCGCCCTTTCCCGTCACATGGGCATAGGCCGGGACGAAAGCGGCATTGAACGCGCCTTCGGCGAAAATGGCGCGGAAATGATTGGGCAGTCGCAGCGCCACGAAGAAGGCGTCAGCCACCGGCCCGGCGCCAAGGATCGCCGCGAGCATGATGTCGCGCGCGAAACCGGTAATCCGCGAGAGCAGCGTATATCCGCCGACGGTGAAAATGCGTCCCAGCATCAGCCGCTTCTACAGCATGAAGCGGCTGCGCAAAACGGCCAAATCAGGCCGCCAGTGCGTCGCGCACAGCCTGAATGACACGATCCTGGGTGGCCTCGTCGAGATAGGCATGAACCGGCAAGCTGATGACATCGGCCGACAGCGCCTCACAGACCGGCAGGCCGCCATCGACGACCGGATAGTCCTTATAGGCAGTCTGCATATGCATCGACTTCGCGTAATAGATCGCGGTCGGCACGCCCTGCGCCTTCAGCGCATTGGCAAAGGCGTCGCGGTCGGTGCCCTTCGGCAGGCGGATTACGTAGCAGGCCCAGATCGACGTATTGCCTTCGGCGACTCGCGGCACGGTGACGAGGTTACCGAGGCTGCGGGCGTAGCGGTCGGCTACTTTGTTGCGGGCGGCGATTTCATCGTCGAAGATCTTCAGCTTTTCCAGCAGCACCGCGGCCTGAATGGTGTCGAGGCGGCCAGTGATGCCAAGGCGAACGTTGTCGTATTTGTCGGAGCCCTGACCGTGGATACGGATGCTGCGCAGGTCCTCGGCGAGCTGGTCGTCATCGGTGAAGATCGCGCCGCCGTCGCCGAAACAGCCGAGCGGCTTGGCCGGAAAGAAGCTGGTGGTGGTGGCGAGCGCCGAGGTGCCGATACGCTTGCCCTTATAGGTGGCACCGAAGGCCTGCGCAGCATCTTCCAGCACGAACAGGCCCTCGGCCTCGGCGATGGCGTTGACCGCATCGAGATCGGCGGGCTGGCCGAACAGATCGACCGGGATGATCGCCCGGGGCTTCAGACCGGCCTTCCTGGCGGTGGCAATGCCACGCTTCACGGATTCAGGGCTGATGTTGAAAGTGACTTCATCGACTTCGACAAATACGGGCGACGCGCCGACCAGCGCCACGGCCTCGCCGGTGGCGCAGAAGGTGAAGGACGGGCACAGCACGGCATCGCCCGGGCCGATCTTCTTGGCCATCAGCACCATCATCAGCGCGTCGGTGCCGCTGGCACAGCTGATCACGTGCTTGGCGCCGCAATATTTGGCGAGTTCTGCTTCGAGCCTGGCGACTTCCGGACCATTAATGAACTGGCAGTGATTGAGCACACGGGTGACCGCCTCGTCGATCGATGTGCCGAGCCGCTGACGCTGCGCATTGAGATCGATGAAGGGAACGGGGTCGATACGGGTGTGCTGGTTCATGATGCCTGGCCTGCAGAATGTCGTCTTGAAGTCTGAATATTGGAAACCGGCGCATGCTTGCGCCGGGTCGCGCTTGCGTCAGCCAACCACCTTGCGGGGCGCCGGGCGTGATGCTGTGGCCGCGCGCTTCTTTGGCGCTTCCAGGCACTGGATCGCGATCTCGAGCGAGGCAACGCCCTCCTCGCCGGTCACAGCCGGCAGGCCGCCGGTGCGAACCGCATCGAGAAACGCCATCAATTCGGCGCGCAGCGGCTCGTCCTGCCCGACCGGCAGATGGCGCATCGAATAGCTGCCATCGGTCTTGAAGCCGAAACATTCGGTGACCTGCCGGGTCAGCAGATCGCCCATCACATATTTGCCGCGCGTTGCGACCGTGACGGTGCGCGCCTTGAACGGCGTCAGCCAGTTGGTGTTGATATGAGCGAGCACGCCGGATGCCGTGCGGAACTGCAGCAGCGCGATGTCTTCGCGCTCGGCGACGGCGGAAGCCAGCTGCGGCTGCACCTCGACGATGTCGCTCTCGGTGAACCAGCGGATCAGGTCGATGTCATGCACGGCAAGATCGATGACAACGCCAACATTGGACATGCGCGGCGGGAACGGGCCGACGCGTGTGATGCCGATCGACAGAATGTCCTCGCCCTCGATCGCCTTCTTGATGGTGGCGACGGCGGGGTTGAAACGCTCGACATGGCCGATCATCAGAGTCACGCTAGCCTTTTGCGCGGCATCGACGATCTCGCGTCCCTCTTCCACGGTGGACGCAATCGGCTTCTCGACCAGGACATGGATGCCCTTGGCGATGCAGGCCAGCGCGACTTCGTGATGCAAGTGAGTGGGCGCTGCAATAGTCACGGCATCGACGCCAGCAGCCAGCAGCGCGTCCAGATCGGCAAAGGTCTTGCAGCCGATCAGTTTCTCGGCGCGGGTGCGATGTTCGAGCATGGGATCGACGATGCCGACCATGTCGATGCCCGGCAGCCCGGCCAGCACGCGGCCATGATTGGTGCCCATGACACCTGCGCCCACGACGCCGACACGCAGCGTGCGCACCGCATCCTTCGCTGCGGAAGTTTCTTTCGACACCATTCAACAAACCTCAGAATTCTTAAGGGCCGGCGCGGCGATTCACCATACTGGCGCCGTGGGTTCTCCTAGCATGCCCGCCACAGATGTGGCGATTGCCCCGCGGAGCTACCCAAACACGTTTTGATTCAAAGAATTACACCAAACCGTGAGACCGGCCAACCGCCCCTCGTCGATCCGCCCCACGGGCGTCCGATCCATTGATATGACAGCACTTTTGCTACATCCTTGGGATGTCGCGACGCGCCGTTATCACCCGCCCATCGAGAGAAATTCCATGTTTCGCAAGCCGGTTGTCGCGCTGAGTCTCGTCATAAGCACTCTGGCGGGAACCGCCGTCTGGGCGCAGACGCCCTCGCCCATGCCGCCGGCCGCGACACCATCTGTCGTCGAGCGGACCGCCAAGGGCCCGACCGCGCGCAACTTCCAGGTCGGCGTTTATCTCAACGTCCAGCCCGACTGCACCTCGGGCACCCTGCCCGCCTTGCGCATGATCACCCCACCCGCGAATGGCACCGTCAGCATCAAGCGCGGCAAGGTGAGCGCCACCAACTACAAGCAGTGCCTCGCGCTCGAAGTACCAGGGTTCATCGCCTTCTATCAGTCGAAGGCGGACTTCGTTGGCAGCGATGAAGTGACCATCGAGGTGAAGTATCCGGCCGGGCGCACGGAGGTGCAGCGGATCAGGATCGATGTGGGCGGGAGTGGCGGAGGTGTGCCCGCGGGGCCGAAGGCTCCAGCGGGGCAGAAGATCTGACAGGCAAGTCCGATCTCACTGGCCCGTGCGGCCATTCCTTCATTTATAACACCCATTAAATAAAATCGCCGGAAGTTATCCTCCGGCGATTTTTGTTGTGCCTTCCCGGCTGTCGCAAAAATCAGGCTGCGTTCGTCAATTGACGGGCCTGGCTTTCGAGCTGGACCAACACATGGTTGCTGGCATCGCTGCTGAGGTGGAAGTCTGCAGTCGAATACTGTCCGGCAAATGCGATGTTGGCCGTGTGAGCGCCATCCGTCACCGTCAGAACACCACCGGTGCCTTGAGCGTTTTCGGTGTAGTTCACCGAAGCCGTGCTCCCGAGGATGTCGGCGAGATCAATGGTGTCGTTGCCATCGAAGCCGGATACCAAGCCGCCGAAGTCGGCCGAATGATCGAGCACCAGCGTGCCTTCGGCCGTGCCATCGAATAGGATGTGCTCGTTGAACGCACCGCCGAGTTCGATGCTGGCATGGCCTGACAACAGCGCTGAACCACTGCCGGTTACATTGCCATCGAAGTCCAGGTCGCCGCCGTTAGCCCACACCAGACCATTGTTGACGACATCACTGTGCACATTGAGCCCACCGGTGCCGGTTGCTTCCAGTGTGCCGCTGTTGATGACCGCGTTGTCGCCAGTATCGATGACGAGCGCATTGCTGCCGTCGGCAACGATCGTGCCTTCGTTGACCAGTGTGAGATGGCCATCGCCGAGCTGGCCCGCGCCGGAGATAGTGTTGTCGACATTGGTCAGCGTGACATCGTCGGCGCTGCCGAAGATGACATTCGACGAACTATCGGACAGCGTTACCGTTCCGCCACCGAGCAGCGTGAGACCACGCTGCACGATCTCAAAGGCGGTTTCACCACCGGTCGAAGCGAGGTGGATGCTGCCGGTGTTGTCGAGCACACCGCTGAACGGCATCAGTGCACCATTGCTGAGTACGATATCGCCCGCATTGTGCGTGAGTGGGGTCTCGTTGAACAGGAAGTCGTCCGCGCTGAGCGACGCAGCACTGACGCCGTTCAAGGTGATCGTTTGACCATCGCCGAGCGTGATGATGGCGTTACCTGCCGCATCGGTGCCGAGATGCGCTTGAACGTCCGCGAAGCTCGAGAAGCCGGCGAAGCCGATCAGATCGATCTTATCGTGCACGGTATCGAAGTGGTGCACAACGTCGGTGCCGATCTTGTTGGCGAACACCAACGTGTCGTCCCCGCTCGACGCGGTGAGCGTATCGTCGCCCGACCAGGCAAAGATCGGCGCACCCTTGGCATAGGCTTCGACGTTGTCGGCGACATAGGCTGTGCCCGTGCTGCCGTCGGCGTTGGTCCAGGTTTCGGTAACGTGGAGAACCAGCGCGCCAGTGTAGCCGTCGGGCGACGTGACCGAGAGCGACGACGGGTCGCTGGTCAGGATCGACCAGGTTCCGTCAGCGTTGTGCGTACCCTCGCTCAGAGTCCAGCCGGCGGCGAGACCGGCGATGGTGAGCGAGACCAAGCCGACGTGGTCGGTCGGAGCGGTCAGTGCGAGGTTGATAGCCTCGCCAGAGGTCCCGGCGGGAGCCGTGAACGTTATCCGCGAGGCGGCACTAACATTACCGGCAACGTCGACCGACTCAACGAAAACGGTACGGCCAGCGGTTCCGCTCGGAGCATAGCTGACGGAAAGAGCCGTTGTAGAAGTGAAATTACCAACAGGTGACGTCAGTGTTCCGGTGTCGGTTTCATAGAGATAGTGATCAATCCCCGATCCGCCTGTGTTGTCCGTCGCCGCATTCCAGAAGAAGCGATCGGTACCGCTCGTAGTGTATTGCAGTCCGGTCGGAGCATTCGGAGCGATCGCATCGACCTTGTAGCTGGCGTTGTCCGAAACCGTACCGAAGGTCAGCGTCGCGTCGTTTCCAGCCGCGTCGCGGATCGTGCCACTGTTCAAACTCAGCGCATTGGTGTTGATGCTGATGCCGTTGCTGTCGTTCTGACCTGCCACGATCGTGTAGGTGAACACCAACGTCGAACTGCCGCTGCCCGATGCGTAGTTCGCCTGCACCGTGGCGCCGTTGATATTCAGCCCCAGTTGTGGCGTGCCGGTCACCGTCACAACCTCGCTCATGTTGACGGTGATGCTCACGACATCGCCGCCATTGAGATAGCCATTCTGGATACCGGTCGCGCTGGTGATGGCCTCGCCGCTCACCGTCGGCTTGGTCGTATCGATCGTCACGTCATTGGCACCGTTGGTGGACAATGCGCCGACATTACCTGCCACGTCCGTAATCGCAGCTCTCAGGTTGTAGGACGATCCGTTGGTCAGCGTCGGCGTCGTGATATCGACGAAGCCGGCGGTGATATTCGCGCCCGTTAACGTCACCGCACCGCCCAGTGCCGTGGTGTTGTTCGAGAGCTGCACCGTGTCGCCCGCGACAGCCCCTGTACCCGTCAGACTGACGTGCACCACAAGCTGCGTATCGTCGCTGAACGCGCCGTCCGCCAGGTTCGTGCTCTGGATATTACCGACATTGTCGATAACGCTAATGCTCGGCGCACTCGGCGCCGTGGTGTCTTCCGTCACCGTCAACGTGCCGCCCTGGGTGCCGGTGTTGCCGGCCTTGTCGACCAACTGCACAGTGAAGTTATGCGCACCATCATCAAGGGTTGTGAGGACGATATCCTTGACGCCGCCAGCACCGCCACCGGCGCTATTCCATTGGCTGCTGCCATTCAGATCGCCTGCCTGGACGGTGTAGCTGCCCACCACGGCGTTGCCGTGGTTGGTATCAATGATCTGGATGACGTCTCCAACTGACATTGGGATACCGTTAAGATGCCCCACCGTGATGGTCGGCGTCGTAATCTTGGTGATGTTGTCGCTGTTGCTGGCACCCGCGCTGTCGCTAGCGTCGGTCAGATCCAGCGTCGTTCCAGCCAGGCTGCTGGGGGCCGAGGTGTCGATCGTCAGTGTGTAGTTGGCGGAAGCAACACTGACGTGTCCCGCGATATCGGTCGCGGTCGCGGTGATGGTGGTGTGCGTGGTCGACGACAACGCATGCCCCGCATCCGGCGTAAAGGTCCACGCGCCGTTGGCGTCTGCCGTGGTGGTGCCGAGGACCGTGGCGCCGTCCTTGACCGTGACGGTCGAGAACGCCTGCGCCGTGCCGACGAAGGACGGCGTCGTATCGTTGGTGATGTTGTCACCGATCGCACCGCTATCGCTGGCGGCCGTGATACCGGTGATGACGGGAGCTCCTGGCAAGCCGTTCACCGTGACAGTAACGTCCTTGGTGACGACGCCGCCATGATGATCGTCGAGCGTCAGCGTGTAGGTTTCGTTGACACTTTGGCCGACGGCGAGACCCGCAATCTCGGAATCCTTGACCACGAAGGTCCAATTCACCTGGTCGGTGGCCTCGTCGACCGTCGCGGTCATGTAGCCGTAGGGGTTCACGGTCTTGCTCGCCACCGACACCGTATGCGTGTTGTCGGTCAGATCGACGTCGCTGAAGCTGATCGACCCCTGCGCGACTTCGGCCCGCACCAGCGAGACGCTGTCGATGCGCAGGTCCTGGTTCTTCGCGTCGAAAGCAAAGGTCAGCGCGTCGGAGTTGCCATCACCCGTGACCAGATAGGTATAGGGCGAACCAACGCCGCTATCGGTGTTGGTATTCTGGATGCCGCTCAACGAGATGATCTGCGAGCCGGCCCACGAGACCTTCAGCGTCGAATCCGGGCTCAGCCCATAGGCTCCCGCATAGTCGAACGCCAGCAGATAGTGCTGACCGGCGACGGTGCTGATCGACTGCGAAATCGTCGCGATGCCTTCTCTGGTTGCAGGGTTGGTGCCATAGACGTCGAAATTCCAAGTGTT
The DNA here is from genome assembly GCF_013359755.1 of Tardiphaga robiniae. Lineage (GTDB taxonomy): Bacteria > Pseudomonadota > Alphaproteobacteria > Rhizobiales > Xanthobacteraceae > Tardiphaga > Tardiphaga robiniae. The sequence goes on from NZ_JABMCJ010000077.1 coordinate 74,383, forward strand.
GCCGCTGGCAAAATTGAACGTGCTGTCAGCCTGCGCGTAAGTATTGGGCTGCGCCACCACCGTCCAGCCGCTGGTATTGCCGGTATCGAATCCGCCATTCGTCAGCAGATTGCCCGTCGGCAGGGTCGATTGCGCCACGACCCCCGTGGCGGTGCCCGATCCGAACACCGGGGCGTCGTTGACGCCGGTCAGCGTCACCGTGACTTCCTTGATGGACGTGTTGGCGTGGTCGTCGGTAACCGCGACTTCATAGGTCTGGGTTACCGTCTGTCCGGCCGCGAGGGACTGCAGGGCGCTGTTGCTGGCCGAGAAGTGCCAGCCGATCGAGTCGGTGCCACTCGTTTCCGTTACGCTATCGAGGCTGAACGTGCCGAGATAGGCCGTCCCTGCAGAGTTGAGCGCGCTGCCCTGCGTGAAGCTGGCCGTATGGGTGTCGGCAGCCTCGTCGGTGAAGTGCAGCACACCAGACGCGGTCTGCGTTGTGTTGGCGGTGAACTTCGTCACCGAAACGTCGTCGAGGCGCATCGACGTATAGTTGGGATCGTTGCCGATGAAGGTCAGCGTGTCGTTGCCGGTCCCGGTCACCGTGACCTTGTATTCCTTCCAGCCCCCGGTTCCATCGCTGGCAGCGGCGATCGTATTGCCGTTCCACTGCACGTAGAGCGTCGCAGTGGTCGAATATTCCAGGACCCAGAAGTCGAGGAGATAGCTTGTGCCGGCAGTGGTCGGGATCGCGGTCTGGCTGAAGCTTTCATTGCCGCCGTATTCGACCATCCCCAGGAAGCCCGAGCTTGTGTGGTTTGCATACCAAGCCGGGCTCCAGAAGCCGCCGGAACTGGATGGCGTCCAGTTCGCGGCAAAGGAGTTGGCATAGTCATAGTTTTCGAAGTTGCCGTTCTGGATAAGGGTCGCGCCCTGTGTTGTTCCGGCATCCTCAACCACGCCGCCTGCCACATCGCTGGTCGTAAAGGCCGGTGCGTTGTTGCCGCCGATCACGGCCTGCGTGATCGCGACGGTAGCGGTCGTGTCGTTGTAGTTCTGCGCGTCCTTGTAGGTAACGTAGGCCGAGATCTGGTGGCTGACATCGGCCGAAACAAGCGTGTAAGTCGACGAAGAGCCGCTTGAGAATTCGGTTCCATCGCGGAGCCAGTGATAGACAATATTAGACTCTGCGCCATCCGGATCGGTGCCGAGCGTTGCCTTCAGAACGTCGCCAACTTTCGGCGCGGTCAGAGTTTGCGTGAAGTCGACCAAGGTCAGCGACGCAATGTCGTCGACCGGCGTGATGTCGAGCGTTGCCGAGCCAGCGACAGGCAGCGAGCCGTCGGTCACGGTGTAGGAGAACGACACGCTGGTGTCGTCGTTGGCCGCCGGGGTGTAGGTCCAGGTGCCATTGCCGTTGTCGACCAGCGAACCCAGGCCGGAGTTGATCTGCACGTTGGTGACGTTCAGCGTGTCGTGGTCGATGTCGACAGCGTTAGCCAGCAGCTGCGCCTTGGTGATGATATGCGCACCGCTGTCTTCGGCAATCGCGGTGAGCATCACTGGCGTGGTCGTCGGCGCATCGTTCACCGGCGTGATGTCGAGCGTCGCCGAACCGGCGGCTGTCAGCGCGCCATCGGTCACGGTGTAGGAGAATGACACATTGGTGTCGTCGTTGGCTGCCGGCGTATAGGTCCAGGTGCCATTGCCGTTGTTGACCAGCGAACCCGTGCCGGACACGATCTGGAGGTTGGTCGCGGTCAGCGACGGGCCATCGACGTCTGTCGCGTGAGACAGCAGTTCGGCCTGGGTGATGAGACGCGCCCCGCTGTCCTCGGCTATCGCCGTCAACGTCACGGCCGTCGTGGTCGGCGCGTCATCAACACCGGTGAGGTGAACCGTCAGGTACTGCGCGACATCGCCGCCGTTACCGTCGGTCGCGACATACTTGAAGACGTCGGTCTTCTGGACGCCGTCCGCCAGCGCATCGAAGGCGGCATTCGCCGTATAGGTGTAGCTGCCGTCCGAATGCATCACGAGATCGCCGTAGATGCCATGCGACGTCACATTGCCGCCCGGAGCGATGGCGATGGGACTTTCATCGGTCGGGACGCCGTTCGCCGCCCGGATGGTCTTGACGCTGAGCGTGTCGCCATCGACGTCGTGATCGTTGCTCAGGATATTGCCGGTCGTGCTTAGCAGCCCGGCGTCCGTGCCTGCCGTTTCGGTGAGCGTCGCATCGTCCGCCGTCAGCACCGGCGCATCGTTCACAGGATTGACCGTCACTGCGATCGTGCCAGTCGAAGTCGCGGTATCGGTTACGAGACCCGTGGTGAGCGTGGCGTGATCGACGACCGTCACACTTACACCGAGGTTGAACGTACCGTCGTAATTGGTGGGTGTCGTTGCGGTGAGGTGCGCGAGGTCGATCCCGGCAGGATTGTCGATGACCCAAACGCCGCCCTGCAGCGAACCCTGATTGAAGGTCGTCCCGGCGGGATAGCCGCTGAGTTCGATATGGGTGGCCTTCTCCGAACCGTCGGTATCGCCCAAGGCAATGTGGATGGCAAAGGCGTTGTCTTCGTTGCCGCCCGAGGCCGTTAGCACCGCACTATCCGCGACCGGGCGAATATCGACCGTGACGGTGGCCTGGGTCGTCAGAGTTCCATCATTCACCTGGTAGGTCAGGACCACGGTTCCGCTGGCATTCGCAGACGGCCTGACAGTGAGGTTGCCGTTTGACTCCAGGCTGGCCGAGTCGAACGGGCCTTGGAAGCCACCGAGGCCGCCGGTCAAATGCAGGACATTGCCGTCGGGATCGGTATCGTTGGCAAGGACGTTGAACGTCACGTTGTGATCTTCGTCCGTGACGTAGACGTCGTTCTGCGGCGTCGGCGCATCGTTGGCGCCGTGGATGGTGACCGTCACCACTTGCGGCGTGCCATCCGCCGTCTTGACCGTAAAGGTGTCGGTCAAGATCCCACCAGCGCCGAGCGCCTGAACTGTCGGATTGGCGTTGTTGAGCGTATAGGTCCATACGCCCCCAGCGGTCAGCGCATAGGTGCCGTAACCACCCGTTGTGGCCGCCCCCGCCGCGACCGCCTGGAACGTATTCGGCGTGTTGTCGACGTCCGTATCCGTCAGCGTGCCGGTCGCCGTCGGCGTGCCAGCCGTCGCATTGCTGACACCGCCGGCCTCGATCACACTTCCGGAGGTGGTGCCGGAGATCACTGCGGCATCGTTGGTGCCATTGATGGTCACGGTCACCACCTGCGACGTGCCATCCGCCGTCTTGACCGTGAAGGTATCGGTCAGCGTGTTACCGGAGTTCAGCGCCTGAACCGCAGGATTGCTGTCGTTGAGCGTGTAGGTCCACACCCCGCCGGCAGTCATCGTATAAGTGCCGTAACCATTGGTCGTACCGGTCGCGGACGACACTGCCTGGAAGGTGTTCGGCGTGTTGTCGACATCGGTGTCGGTCAGCGTGCCCGTCGCGGTGGGCGTGCCAGCCGTCGCATTGCTGACACCGCCGGCCTCGATCACACCGCCAGTGGTCGTACCCGAAATCACCGCAGCATCGTTAGTGCCGTTGATAGTCACGGTCACCGCCTGCGACGTGCCATCCACCGTCTGCGCGGTGAACGTGTCTGTCAGCGTCTGGCCGACATTGAGCGCCTGCACCGCGGCGTTGGCGTTGTTCAGCGTGAAGGTCCACACCCCGCCTGCGGTCATCGTATAGGTGCCGTAACCGTTGGTCGTACCGGTCGCCACCGATACAGCCGTGAAGGTGTTCGGCGTATTGTCGACATCGGTGTCAGTCAGCGTGCCTGTCGCGGTAGGTGTGCCGGTTACTGCGTTACTGACACCTCCGGCCTCGGTCACCGAGCCCGTCGTCGTGCCCGAGATCACCGCGGCATCGTTGGCGCCGTTGATGGTGATCACAAGTTGGGCGGTATCGGTTAGATTGCTCGGATCCTTCACCGTGTAGGTGAAAGTATCGGTCAGCGTTCCACCGACATTCAGTGCCTGGACGGTGCCGTTGTTATCGTTGAGAACATAGGTGTAGCTGCCGTTAGCATTCAGCGTCAGCGTGCCATAAGTGCCCAGCAGCGACGAACCAACCGTGCCGGACGTGCCGCTGCCAGCCTCCGTGCCGGTGCGAATGGACGAAACGACCAGCGATGCGCTGGCAGTCTCCGCATCAGTGTCGTTGCTCAGCACATTGCCGGTAGCGTTGCTGCCGCTGGTGCCGTTAGCCACGCCGCCCTTTTCGGTCGCCGTGCCGGTGTCGTTCACCGCCAGCGGTGCGTCGTTGACGGCAATGACGTGGACGACAGCCGTTCCGGTGTTGGAATTGTCGTGTCCGTCATTGACGGTGATCTGGAACGAGCGATCCGTCGTGGATGGATTCTCGCTGGTGCTGGCGTATTTCACCGCCTCGATGGCCAGCTCATAGGCCGCCTTGGTCGCGGCCCCGCTGAAGGTAATGGTGATTGCGCCAGCGGATTCCGCCACCAGGTAGGACACACCGTTCACGGTGCCGGTCGAACCGTTCGACAGAGCCGTGCTGTTGATCCAGAGCTGATCACCGGCCTGCTTGTTGGTCAGGACAACCGTGGCCGACGCCATGTTTGCATCGTCGACGTCGGACAGCGTCGCGTTGCTGATAATCGCGACCGCCGAGCCGTTCTCGGTGAAAGTCGGCTCGTTGCTGTAGGAGATATTGACGTTATCGAGATAGACGTAATCGTTGTCGCCAAGCCCACCCGACGCCACAAAGCGAATCGTCGTTGTGCTCGAACGGTAGGCTGAGAGATCGATGCTGGCGCTCAAGAAGCCATTGTCATCGAAGTTTCCACCACCGATCACAGCAATCTGCGTGAAGTTCACGCCATCGGTCGAGACCTGCACGAAAACCTGGTCACTCGAACTATCGAGATCAACGCGCCGATAGTCGAAGGTCAGCGTGGCCGACGACGTCCCGCTGAGATCGACCGTGCGTTGCAAGGATGAATTTGAACCGTCGCTATCACCCAGTCGAACGTAAGAGTTACCGCCGCTGGATGAAATTCGGATGTCGCCGTTGCTTGATGAGTTGTTGTCACCGACTTCGGTCCAGTTGGTGGTCCACAGGTTCGGGCTGCCGGTCGAGCCGGTATAGCCACCGCTCTGGAAACCGTCGCCGATGTCGTCGCTGATACCATTCGTCACGGTCAGCACAGGCACGTCATTGGTGCCGGCGATCTTGATCGTCACGCTGGTCAGCGTGCCGTCCGCTGCGCTCACAGAGAACGTGTCGGTATAGATCTGGCCGACCTGGAATTCGTCATGGGCGGTGCTGGCCGTGTAGGTCCACGCGCCCGTCGAGGTGATGGAGAACTTGCCATAGGTGCCCGAAACATTGTTCTGGGCAACAAAGGTCGCAGGGTTGTCGACGTCAGTGATCGTCAGCGAGCCGGTGGCGCTGATGGACGCAGCCGAATTGGTCTCGGTGAGGTTCACGGTTGCGGAAGACACAACTGCAGCGTCGTTGGCGCCGTTGATGGTGACGTCGATCTGCTTCGACGTACCGTCTGCCGTTGTGACGGTGATCAGGTCGTGAAGCGTGCCGCCGTTGTTCAGGCCCTGAACCGTGCTGTTGGCGTTGTTCAGGTTATAGGTCCAGGCGCCGTCGGCACCGATCGAGAAAGTGCCGTAGCTGGTCGTGACATTGCTCTGCACCGTGAAGGTCGCAGCATTGTCCACATCGGTCGCGTTGAGATCGCCGGTCGCGGTCGGGATTCCGGGCGTAGCGTTGGCAACGCCGCTCGCTTCCGTCACCGAGCTGGTGACGTTACCGGTGATGACAGCCGCGTCGTTGGCGCCATTGATCGTGATCACGAGCTGGGCTGTGTCGGTAAGACCACCCGCATCGCGCACCGTATAGGTGAAGGTTTCGGTGACAGACTGACCGACGTTCAGAGCCTGGACCGTGCTGTTCGTTTCCGTGACCGTGTAGGTGTAGCTGCCGTCGGAATTGAGCTTGAGGCTGCCATACTGGCCAGCCAGTGACGAACCGACTGTACCTGCGGTACCCGTACCGGCTTCCCCGCCGGTGCGAACGGCGGAAATGACCAGCGAGGACGTCGTGTTGTCGACATCGCCGTCGTTGGTCCGCACATTGCCCGTCGCAGTGACACCGCCGCTGCCGTTGCTGACGCCGCCCTTTTCGGTGGCGCTGCCCGTATCGTCGGTCGCCACCGGTGCATCATTGGCACCGTTGACGGTGATCGTGAGCTGGGCGGTGTCGGTCGCACCGCTCGGATCCCGGACCGTATAGGTGAAAGTATCGGTGATGGTGCCATTGACGTTCAGTGCCTGCACCTGCGCATCGGTCTCGTCGATGACATAGGTGTAGGTCCCGTTGGCATTGAGCACCAGCGAGCCATGCGCGCCGGTCAGAGTCGAACCGACGGTCCCGGTGCTGCCGGCGGTGCCGACGCGCACGCCGGAAACCACCAGCGAGGTCTGGAGATCATCGACATCGCTGTCGTTGCTCAGCACATTGCCGGTGGCATTGCTGCCGCCGGTGGCATTGGCAACGCCGCCCTTCTCCGTAGCCGAGCCCGTGTCGTTGATGGCAGCCGGTGCATCGTTCACCGGCGTGACATGGATGGTGACAGTCGACGTATCGGACAACGCCGGGCCACTGCCGTCATTGCCACCGTCGTTGAAGGTGACGGTCGCCGTGCGATCCGCACCCGTCGGGTTCTCAGAGGTCGACTGATAGGCGAGAGCCTTCAGCACCGTTTCGACATTGCCGTCGGTGGCGCCAGCCGCGAGGCTGATCGTCATGTTTGCAGTGCCGTAACCGCTCACGGTTCCGACCACGGTGAAACCAACCCAGATGACATTGCCGACCAACGAGACGCCGCTACTACCGGCGAATACCAGCTGGTCGCCGCTGACCGCGGTCGCACCGAGCGAGGCGGTGATCGAACCGCCCACGAAGCTCGACGGACTATCCGGATCGGTGACCGACGCGTTCGGCATCAGCTTCAGCGCGTTGCCGTTCTCCGTATAGCTAATCGAATTCGTGTCCGGCGCCAGCACGGGCGCCTCGTTCACATTGGTGACGGTGACGTTGATCGTTTGAACGGCCGTACCGCCATTGCCGTCCGACACGCGGACGTCGACCTCGTAAGTGTTGTTGTTATTGGTGCCACCGACATCGGTCGGATTCTCGTAATCGGGCGCTGCGTTGAAGCTGAGCGCTCCGGTGACCGGATTGATCGTGAACTTCGCGAAGTCGGTGCCTGCGGTCTGCACAATCGAGTAAGTCGGCGTGCCACCGTCAGGATCTGTGGACGTTACGGTGGTCACTCCTGTGGTGTTCTCCGCCACCGAAACCGAGCGCTCGGAACCGCCAGCGATCACCGGCACGTCGTTGACCGGAGTGACATGAATGGTCACCGTCGAGGTGTCGGACAATGGGCCGCCGCTTCCGTCATGGCCGCCATCGTTGAAGGTGACGGTCGCCGTGCGGTCTACGCCTGTCGGATTGTCGGAGCTCGAATAGAACGCCAGGCTGCGCACGACAGTCTGCACATCAGCCACATCGGCATTCGAATTCAGGGTGATGGTGACGGACGTACCGCCGAAGCCGCCGGCCGAAATCGTGCCGATCGTCGTCCAGCCGCCGAAGCCGTTGGAAACCTGCACATTGCTGCCCTGCAGGCGGACGCTGCTGTTGTCGGCAATCTGCAGCTGGTCGCCGGCAACGGTGTTGCCGAGCGTAACGGAGATGAAGCCGCCATTGAGCGAGGTCGGGTTGTCCGGATCGGTGATCACTGCGTTCGACAGCAGCTTCAGATCGTTACCGTTCTCGATATACGAAACTTCACGCGTTTCCGGCGTGATCACGGGCGCATCGTTCACCGGGTTGATGGTAATGGCGATCGTATCGGTGTCGCTCTTGGCGCCTCCCACGCCATTGTTACCGTTGTCGTTGGTCACGATCGTTAGCGTATCAGCGCCGTTGTAGTTGTTGGACGGCAGATAGCTCAGGCCGTTCAGCGCGGAATTGATTGCCGCAACCGTGCCTGTGACGGTTACATTGCCCGTGCCATTTCCGGTCACGGTGAGACCGCTCAGACCCGACAACGTCAGATTGCCGTGCAGCACCGACAGCGTGACGGTTTCGTTGCCACCGTTGTGATCGGCATCCGCGATCGAGATCGCGTTGCTATTGCCGGAACTGAAAACGATCGCAGTGTCTTCATTCACAACGCGCGCGGTCGGAACGGTGTTGGTCGGCGCGTCGTTCACCGCGGTGACGCTGATGACCAGATTGGCGCCGGCGGTGTCATTATCGCCATCGATCAATGTGTAGGAGAACGTTTCGGTCGTGTTGGTCACGAGCTGGGACGGCGCGTTGTAGCTCCAGGCGCCGGTCGAGAAGTTGAAGTTCAGGTGACCGTTGATGCCTGTGTCGATCGACAACGCATTGCCGAGGATCGTACCGGTTTCCCCGCCGCTCTTGGTGATGGTCGACGCGCCATTCCAGGTATAGGTGACGCTGCCGATCGTGATGGACAGAATCCGCCCACCATCGGCGCCGAAGTGGTCATTGCTAAGAATATTGCCGGTAACCGAGGTCGGCAGCGTCGGCGTGATGGTGCCGAGCAGCGCCGGATCGTTGGCCGTTGTGATGATCAGCGGTGAGCCGGGATAGGCGACATCGTTGAGGTCGGGATCGTTGGCGCCGATGCTGTTACCCACGCCGACGGCGTAGGACGTCATGCTCTTGCTTTGCAGGAAGCTTTCCCATGCAGCACGTTCCGTGCTGTTGAGACCGCCGTTACCTGTCGGCTGGCCATCGGTGAAGAAGTAGACCGAGGTACCGCCAGACGGAATCGTGGCGCCCTGGATTGCGGCCGTGGCGTTGTCGTAGTCCGTGCCACCGTTCGTTCCCGGGAACGAATTGCTGTTGATATACGCGATCGCCTGCGCCTTGGTCATCCAGGACGAGGACGTGGCGTTGTCCGAGAATGTCACAATCAGAACCTGATCAGCATTGCTCGTATTCAAGAGATTAATGGCTGCAGCCTTCGCCAGCGCAAGCCGCGACGAGAAACCGCCCGAGCCATCGGGATCATCATTCATGCTTCCGGAACGATCGAAAGCGAGAATGATGTTGCCGGTGCCGAGCGCCGGCGAGGATTCAGCCACCGTAGCGGTTTCGCCAGCGGCGGTCGGTGCGTCGTCGTTGACGGTGACCTTGAAGGATGACGTGGCCGTATCGCCGTCGCTGTCCGTTGCGGTGAAGTTGAAGGTCAGGTCGATATTGTCTTCGGTTGTCGTATCCGGATGGTCGAGCTTGCCCTTGAGCGTAAAGATGTACGAACCGTCGTTCTGGTCGGACAGCGTGACGCTGAACACTTCCGCCGTACCGGCCATGCCCTTCAGCACCGTGCCGTTGTTGCTGATGACATAGGTCAGCTCAACGCCGCCCTGAGAGAGATGCTGCGAGGTCAGCGCAGCCGTCGTCGCGCTATCGAAGGTGACGGCGCGGTCGCCATTCACTGACGCGCCATTGATGCCGCCATTGACGGAGCTGTTGCCGTCATCGGCACCCCACGAAATGCCCAGCTTGCCGCCCACGGTCAGTCGGCTGCTGTCGGTATCGACCGTCACATCGGTGATCGGCGCAAGACCGTCATGGTTGCCAGCCGACAGGTCGTCTTCATCGACACGCGATGAGGCCGGGCTGCCGATGGTCGGAAGATCGTCGTTGACGGCGACCGCAAAGGTGGAGGTCGCCTTGTCGCCATCGCTGTCGGTGGCGATGAAATTGAAGGTCAGATTGAGATTATCTGCCGTACCGTGGGTCGGATGATCGAGGCTGTCGACAAGCGTGAAGATGTATTTACCCGAACCGTCATCCGATAGCTGCACCGTGAACACGGTCGCGCCATTGGCCTTCGCCGTCAGCAGCGAATTACCCGAGCTGTAGCTATAGACCAGAGACGTACCGTCATGGGTCAGATGAAGCGCGTTAAGTGCCGTATTGGTCGCGTTCACATCGAACGTCACAGCGCGATCGCCGTTGACCGAGGAAGCACCGGTAATGCCGACATTGCCGAGATTGTTGCCGTCGTCGGCACCCCAGGAGATATTGAGTTTGCCGCCAACGGTCTTGCTGCTGTTGTCGGTATCGATGCTCGAGTCGGTGATGATCGACAGACCCGCCACATTGCCGAGTGAACTATCGTCGGCCTGGGCCGAGGCCGGGGTGCCGATCACCGGGCTATCGTCGTTCACTTCGACGGTGAAATTGCCGGCCGTGACATCGCCGTCCGAGTCGGTCGCGTTGAACTTGAACGACAGAGGCAGATTGTCCTCGCCCGAGTGGTCGGGATGGTCGAGGTTACGCGTCAGCGTGAAGATGTAGGAACCGTTGTCGACGTCCGACAGCTTGACGTTGAAGATCTCCTCGCCATTCGCCTTCGCAGTCAGAGTCTGGCCATCGGCACTGATCTGATAGCTCAGCGCCGCTCCGTTATGCGTCAGGTTCAGGCCAAGCAGCGTCGTGATATTCGACGCGTCGAATGTCACAGCGCGATCGCCGGCCACCGGAGCGCCGGTGGTGCCGCCATTGACGACCGTATTGGAATCGTCACTGCCCCAGGAAATGTTGAGCTTTCCGCCGACGGTGCGGTTGTTGTTATCGGTGTCGATAGCACTGTCCGTGATCAGGCTGAGGCCGGCCGGATTGCCGAACGCGTCCTCATCCGCCCGAGCCGACTCGGGTGTCCCGACCGTCGCCTTGGTGTCCGCGACTGTGATCGTGAAGGTGCGATCAACCGTATCGCCATCGCCATCGATCGCATGCGCCGTGAAGGTGAGCGTCAGGCTGCTGTCGTTACCAGCGCCGACATGGTCGAGATTCTGGAACAGCGTGGCAGCGAAGGCCGGATTGACCAGACCATTCAGCGCGACGATGAACACGGGATGGTCCACAGTGTCGCCGACCTTGTAGGCGACGAGCTCTTCATCAACACCGTTGGCCGCGAGGCGCACAGTGTAGGCAAGCGCAACACCGTCCGAGGTCAGACCCTGCGGAACGATAGCCAGGCCATTGGAATCCTTTACGAACTCAAGATGGGCCGAACCACGATCATCAGCATTCCAGTCGATGCCAAGGTTGCCAAAGGTCGACGAGACTGTCGGCAGTCCCGTTTCCGTGAGCGCGCCGACGTCGGCATTACCGACCAGCAGCGGGACATTATCGGTGACGACAACGGTGAAATTCGAGATCGGAGTCGTATCGCCGTCGCTGTCGGTCGCGGTGAAACCGAACGAGAGATTGAGCGATGTCCCATCGCCCGTCTTGTGATCGAGATTGTCGTAGAGCTGGAACGTGTAGCTACCGTTGCCGAGATCCGACAGTTGCACGCTGAACACGCGTGCAGCATCCGATGGCGAGGTACCGAGATTGCCGCCACCGACTCCGATATAATTGGTGCCGTCAAAACGATAGGCCGTCAGCCCGGTGCCGTCAGCCGACAGCACATAGATCAAGGCAACGCCGTTCGAAGTCAGACCGCTCGGTGCCGTACCAGCGAGCGCGGCATCGAAGGCGACAGAGCGATTGAACGCGCCGGAATTGTTGTCGTCCGCACCCCACGAGATATTCAACGAAACGTCAGACAGAGTCTGAGTCAGGAAGGTATTGGAGAACTCGGTGCTGGTGCTTTCTGCAATCGTCTGATCGCCGATCTTGCCGATCGAAGGGGCATCGTCGTTGACCAGAACGGCGAATGACGTGGGAATGCTGTCACCATCGCTGTCAGTCGCACGAACTGCGAAGTTCAGCGTCACATTGTCTTCGACCGAATGGAGCGGGTGATCGATACTGCCGGTCAGCGTGAAAGTGTAGGAGCCGGTGTCAACGTCGGACAACGCGACGTGGAAGATCTCCTGCTCTCCTGCCGAGGCGATCAGCTTGGTGCCGTCGGCAGAGATTTGATAGGTGATCACGGTGCCGTTATGGGTCAGGCCCAAGGCCGACAGCGCGCTCACGTTCGACGCATCGAAAGTAACGGCGCGGTCACCATTCACCGGCAAGCCCGTGATGCCGCCATCAACGACGCTGTTGCCGTTATCGGATCCCCACAAAATATTCAGCGCATGAGTGACCACGGTCACCTGACCGGCGACATCACCGACACCGCCTGCCACGCCGTTGGCCAAACCATCTTCATCGACGATGCCGACCGCTGCCGCCGTCAGGCTGACATTAGCGAGGAAGGTGCCGCTGTTATCGATGGCGCCCGTTTCCTTGAACGACAGCGTGTTGCTGGTGCCATCGGCAACGACAGTCAGATCAATGGTCTGCATCGCGCCGGTTTGCGGCGAATAACTGCCAACCAGGGTGCCGTTCCAATACACTTCCAGATGTGCACCATACGGCCCCGTCGCTTCGCCGATCGCGAAGGACAGATGATAGGTCTGGCCGGTGGTCATGTCGCCAATGGTCTGGGACAGGGTCAGGTCGCCGGGCGAGGCTTCCAGATCCACCATGTGACCGCCATTCGGCAAGGTCGCGCCGAGATAGCCACTATTGACGCGCTCGAGACGGTCGCCGGTAATGGTCCAGCCGGTGACATTGGTGCTGTAATTGCCCCAGCTCGCGACGCCCGACCAGTCGCCGGCGGAGAAGTCGCCATTGATAATCAGATTGACCGGCGTGGTGACTGGCACCACTGGCGCGTCGTCGTTGATCGTCACCGAAAAGCTCGAAGAGATCGCATCGCCGTCGCCGTCGCGCGCCGTGAAATTGAATACCGGCGTCAGATCGTCTTCAACGCCCGAAATCGGGTGATCGAGATGACCCAGCATCGTGAAATTGTACGAACCGTTGCCCTGATCGGACAGCGTGACGGCGAACACCTTGTCGCCATCGAGACGGCCTGAACCCTGATAGGCCGTCAGCGTCGTACCATCGGTCGACAGGACATACTGCAGCGCGACGCCGTTCGACGTGAGATTCTGATTTTGAAGCGCAGCAATCGCGTTATCCGCAAAGACGACCGAACGATCGCCATTGACCTGCGTGCCGCTGAAGCCGCCGTTCACGGAGCTGTTGCCGTCGTCTGCTCCCCACGAAATGTTCAGCGATGCCGTTGCCGTCTTGCCTTCGCCCGCCAGATCGCCCGGATTGGAAGGATAGCTGTCGCCGGCATTGCCTTCTTCATCGACGTACTGGGGCACGACTCCTTCGGCGGAGAAAGACAAGGCTTCGTCGGTGATATTGACCGTGAAACTCGCTGGAACCGTCGAGTCGCCATCGCTGTCGGTCGCAATGAAGCCAAATGTCAGCGCCTGGCTGCCTTCGGAGCTGCCCCGATGGTCCAGATTGTCCAGCAAGGTGAAGTCGTAGCTGCCATTTCCGCTGTCGGACAACTGCACAGTAAAGATGGTGCGCGCGCTATGGCCTTCGGTGGCAGCAGTCGTTGCCGTCAGCAAAGTGCCCCCCGCGGAGATCGTGTAGATGATCGTCGCGCCGTCGGAAGTCAGGCCGAGGTTTTCGAGAGCGGCTTGCGTCGCAGCGGTGAATGTGACCGAGCGATCATGCGCGCCGCCCGCAGCAGTCGGATTCTGATTGTCCGAACGCCAATCGATGTGCAGCGATACGGCGCCCGTGTCCTTCGGCGTAAACGAACCGCCGACCACCAGCAAGGAGAGCATGTCCCCGCCACCTTCGCTCGGCGGCGTTTCGCCGTTGCCTTCGCTCAGTGTGCTTGCGTCGGCCGGACCGGTCACAACCGGCACCGTATCCGCGATCACCGCATGCAGCGTGCCGTTGACCGTATCGCCATCGCTGTCTGTCGCAGTGAAGTTGAAGGCCAGATCGATGTTCTGGAACGTGGCTGAACCATTATCGTGATCCAGCGAACGATACTGGGTGACGACATAGCTGCCGCTATTGCTGGCGTCGGACAGGGTCACGACGAAGACGACGTTGTTGGCGATTCCACCTTCGCCACCCTCGCCTTCACCGCTCGGCGTGCCGCTCTGCTGCAGGTCGGCGAGGCTGGTCGGGGCGGTCGCGCCTGTATAGGCAACCAGCACAGTGCCGTTTTCGAGCAGCACGTAGTGGACGGTCTCGCCATGCGACGTCAGCGTACCGATGGCCGTTGCGCCGTCGCCGGTGGCCGTCACCTGCGTGTTGGCAAACACGACCGAGCGGTCACCCGTTGCGCCGGTGGTCGCGGATACGCCGCCATCGACATGATCGTTGTAGCGATCGGCACCCCAGGAGATTCCCAGCGAGCCCGTCTGCGTCGCCGGATTGCCGGACAGCGGATCCGTCAGCGCGGCATCGGCAGGCGTGCCGATCACTGGCGTATCGTCGTTGATGCCGATCGGAATCGTGACGGCCACAGTGTCGCCACTACCATCCGTCGCGATCACGTTGATCGAGAGATTGATCGTGTCTTCGGTGCCGCCGATCGGATGATCGAGCGGACGCAACAGCGTGAAGGTGTAGTTGCCCTGCAGCGATGAAGCATCCAGGGACACCGTGAAGACCTGATTGGCGGCGACATTGAAATCGCCACCGACATAGCCGATCAGCACGGGCTGGCCGTTCACGGTGGTGAAAGCGAGCTGAACGGTCTGACCATCCGAGGTCAGGCCGGCGAGCGTCGGCTGATTGAGCGAGAATGCGAAGCTGCGATTCGAACCATCGGTACCGAAATCGACATTGAGCGAACCGGTCACGGACGTCGCGGTGCCGCCCGTGTCACCGGTGCCGCCGAGATTACCTTCCGCAAAACCGTCTTCGTTCAGCGTCACCGCCGTCACGCCGCCGGGAATCGGCGACGGGTTAGGCGTTCCATCGTCCAGATTGTCGAAGCCGCCCCCAGTGTCTTCGCCCGTCAGCAGCGCGAGACGCGCGCCCGAAGCACCGAGCGCGCCAACGGTCGCATCACCGAAATTCGCGCCGCCTGTCGGGCCCGTTGCACCGCCGGCTGCGGGCAGAACGGACTGATCGGTGGTGATCGGAAATGTTTGCGCGAACTGCTCGCCTGTCAGCGTGCGATCGGAGCCCATGTCGAATGCGAGATCGGTGAGCGGCTTGCCCATCGAGTCGAACACCGGATCGACAGTCACCGTCGACTGATTGTCGAACAGGATGATCAGCTTTTCACCGACCTTGACGAAGGTCAGCTTCTCGCTCGCGATATCAGCAAAATCGAGCTTGGTGTTCCCGTCGAGATGGACCGAAATCGCCTGCCCATTTTGCGGCTTCTCGAGCTTCAGGTTCTTCGGAGACGGCGGGGTCTGCGTGGTGGAACCGGCGAGCTGCGCGAGCAATACGGGAGCGTTCATGACTACAACCTCAAGCTGATCGGACCGAAAAACGTCCAAGTCCTGCGAGGGTTAAAATATTCTTAAGAACGTAGAGACGTCAATGAATACCTGTAAAATTTGAAGCGTTTTCGTTGCATTGGTTAAGTTCAAAAATGAAACAGCGTATTAATAAAGATGAACCATTCCACAGTAATACTTCTTCTAGACAGTCTATTTTTGGGAATGCCCGGAAAAATCCACAAATCGCGGCGTATCTATTGTAAAAATAAGAAAGTATTCGAAAAAACGACTTATTTTATACTTGATAAGATGACTTCTCATATCGCACTGAACAACGAAATCAGCTCACAACCACAGGCACCTCCGCCAATATTGGACGGGCGCCTGAATTTGCTTTCGCGAGCCGATATCGACAGCCGCGCGAACCGTCGCGCAGTGATCGCCCTTCGCGAGTAATTTCGAAATGGGACAGTTGCTTAAAGCGCATTCGTGTCACGGCCAGATGGCAAGGTCGCCATTTGCAGTGCGCATTCCGCGAATCTCTGGGATCGCGGACTTGTTCTCGGACACAGACGTGAATCGGCAAGCTGCGCAGATACGCAACTCGCTATCGCAGGACTGCTATCGCAGGACTGCTATCGCAGGACTGCTATCGCAGGACTGCTATCGCAGGACTGCTATCGCAGGACTGCTATCGCAGGAGATAATTGATAGGATAAAAGTCTAGATGCGGGTAACGACGCACGCGACCGGGCTATACTTGGCCCGATACAACAGCGCGTGCTCGCGAATGCCATCCAGCCAAACGCCACGGCCTGCATAGCGATATCCCTCACCCATCGGGATCAGGCGAACAGGCATTGCACGGTGCGGGGTCAGGTACAGATGGCCGGTGACAATATCACCGGGAAAGGTCACCCGGCCGGAGGTCAGCTTGTAGACCGCCCCATTCTGACAATCGACGGAGAAGGCAGCGCCTGGAAGCAGGCCTTCGGCATGCGAGACAGTTGCACCGGAAGCCATTCCGGCCGCCACCAACAAACCCAACAGCGTGTGCTTGAAGCGCATCTCAATCCCCTCGTCGACCTCACCCTGGCGCATTAAGAGCCCAAGATGCACGGAAGTACAAGATCGCGAAGCGCATAAAAAGTCGATATCAGGCCGATTGTCGACGTTGTGTTGTCGAACTATCTCAGAGCGCCAGCGGCAAGGAAGAGCCCCCGCCGAAGCCGTCCACCTCGGCCGCGGGCAACATGTCGGTCTCGCTCTCATGATGCGGACGCGCGGCATAGGGCGCGGCGAACAGGCTGACGCCTTTGTGGTCGATGGCGAAAAGCGGCATGAAATGCGGCAGATCGCGTGTTTCCGACAGTCGGGAGTAGCGATTGTCGAGCACCAGCCAGCGGCCATCGACACGGACGGTCAGCACCGCATGGTCCTGGCGCACCGCCATGTCACGCACCAGCATCATCTTGATATCGGCCTCCGGCACGCCCGTTGCGACGAGCATGGCGAATTTGGCGATCGCATAATCTTCGCAATCGCCGATGCCCGCAGATAGCGTCTCAAGCGGCGAACTCCACAGATCGGCGACGCCGTGTTGCTGATAGTCTCCGACATAGCGGATCGCATAGTTGACGTCGCGATTGATCGCCTCGACGCGTGTGCGCAGACCCAACTCGGCGGCGGAACGCGTGACGGCAACAAACTTGCGCGCACCGGCGGCGCAGTTCTCGCTATCAGCCTTGCAATCCTCGATCGATTTCAAGTCGGCGCGCATACGCTCTTCCACACCGCGCCATTTCGTCCATAGCAGCCCTTCAGGCGCGCGGAACGTGAACAGGCCGAACGGCTCCTCGCTGGTGGCAGGCAGGATCGCGGCCGGAGACGGCGCATC
The DNA here is from genome assembly GCF_013359755.1 of Tardiphaga robiniae. Taxonomy (GTDB): domain Bacteria; phylum Pseudomonadota; class Alphaproteobacteria; order Rhizobiales; family Xanthobacteraceae; genus Tardiphaga; species Tardiphaga robiniae. Next base: position 91,622 of record NZ_JABMCJ010000077.1, read on the forward strand.
GCTGATTACCTTGGCATCTGATCCCTGCGACGCGTCCAAGGATGCGAGTTCGATATTGCCGGGCTTTGCACGGTTCTCGCTGTCACGCTTGGCCAGCACCTGGTTGATCGTGAAGAACCGAACCGGCGGCGCGGTCATGCCCGCGATCACCGATTCCATCACAGGGCGCTCAAGCACCATCTTCTTCGCGCGTGACTTTGCAAATGCTCCATCGCAAGCGCTGACGCTTACAACACCGGCGAGCACGAACCCCAGCGCACGCGGGAATGCCCGCGTCTGATCGATACGCAACATGACTGACGCCCCGTTGTCCGGAGCATCAGCCGACGTCATTGCGTCGATCCCCGTCCGGATCTTGTGGCATCAGGGATAAATCGGGGGCTGCTTCGGGCCGGTTAAAACACGTCAACCTGGGCTTGTATGTCGTTAAACGCGCTCAATCGCCTACCAACGCATTCGCTCGAATTTTAGTGAAGCCTGCGTTTTAAGAGTTCGTTGACTCTGACGGGCTGGGAGCAAGGTAACATACGGAGCAGCGGAGATGCTCCGTAGCGCTATCAGCGTTCGCGAAACGCCTCGTCACGCAGCATGCGCGCAGGCTTCACGAGATAATCCAGCACCGACTTCTTGCCGGTCAGGACTTCGACTGTCGCTACCATGCCGGGAATGATCGGCAGCGGCTGCTCGGCAGTGCCGAGGTGGTTCTTTTCGGTGCGCACCATGACGCGGTAGAACGTCTCGCCGCGCTCGTTCTTGTCACCCTTCTCATCGGTGATGGTATCGGCGCTGATACGTTCGACCCGGCCGTGCAGCGAACCATAGACCGAAGAGTCGTAGGCGCTGAGCTTCACCACCGCCTCATGGTCCGGACGGATGAAGGCGATGTCCTGCGGACGAATGCGCCCCTCGACCAGCAGCGTATCCTCAAGCGGCACGATCTCCATCACGCTGGCGCCTGGTGCAACGACCGCACCAATGGTGGTGACGTTGAGTCTGTTAACGATGCCGTAGACCGGCGACCGCAGTTCGGTGCGCCGAACGCGATCCTGCGCGGACTTGATGTTTTCGTCGAGCACCGCGAGATCGCCGCGCGATTTCGCGAGATCATCTTCCGCCGTGGAACGAAATGCCGTGGTGATATTCAAAAGCCGCGACTGCGCTTCCTTCACGGCGGCCTCGGTCTTGACCATGGTCGCCTGCACCACCGCGAGCTGGCCGCGCATGTCGGTGGCCTGCCGGTCGGACCGCAGCATCTCGATCTCGGGAACGACCTTCTGCTCATAGAGCCGGCGCGTCAGCAAGGTTTCGCGGGTCAACAGCGTCAGCGTCTCGGAGAAGCGGGTTTCCGACGCACGGAGCTCGTCGATTTCCTTTTTCTTCTGCCATTCCTGCTGGGCAATCACGTCGATGTCCTGCGCAAGCTTGCGCATATGGGCGTCGAACACGCTGCGCTCGGTCTGAACCGCACGCGGTGCAAGCTTCGTGAGGTCTTCCGGAAACTCGACGCTGGTCTTGCCGAAGGTCTCTGCCTCCAGTCGGATCACGCGGGCAGCCATGGCACCGCGCCGCTCGCGGATTTCGCCAAATTGCGCCGCGAAGTTCGTATCTTCGATGCGCGCCAGCGGCTGATCTTTCCTGACGATGGCGCCTTCCTGAATCAGCAATTCGCTGATGATGCCGCCTTCGAGCGATTGCACCACTTGGGTCTGGCGCGACGGCACCACCTTGCCATTGCCGCGCTTCACCTCATCCAGCACGGCGAAGTGTGCCCACAGCAGGAACACGACGAGCAGACCGGTGACGGTCATCAACAACATCCGCGCCGTGCGCGGCGTGCGCATTTCCATGGCCGCACGAACGTCGTTCGAAAATGCGAAATCAGACTGCGACATTGACCGGCCTCCCCGCGGCTTGAGGAGCCTGCGGCTGCGGACGCAAGCGCGTCAGGATCTGATCGGCAGGACCGTCGGCGACGATCTTGCCGTTGTCGAACACCAGAATGCGGTCGACCAGCGACAGTAGCGACGGGCGATGCGTCGAGACGATAATGGACATCTCACCCTTGGCGAGCGTCTTGAGGCGATCGAGGAATTCACCTTCACTGCGCACATCGAAATGCGCCGTGGGTTCGTCGAGAAACAATACGCGCGGCTTGCGGATCAGCACGCGCGCGAGGCCGATCGCCTGTTTCTGGCCGCCCGACAGGCTACGGCCGCCTTCGGCAACCATCATATCGTAGCCTTGCGGATGACCGGCGATGAAGGTCTCGACGCCGGACAGCCGTGCAGCCGCGAGCACTTCCTCATCGGTCGCATCGGGACGGCCCAGCGTGATGTTGTCGCGCAGCTTGCCATAGAACAGATCGGTGTCCTGCAGCACGAAACCGATGCCGGCGCGCAGGTCCGCCGGGTCGTATTGCCGGATATCGATGCCGTCGATCAGGATGCTGCCTTCGCTCGGCGGATAGAACGCCGTCGCCAGACGGCCGACCGTGGTCTTGCCTGAGCCGACCCGGCCGATGATGCCGATCTTCTCGCCAGGCTTCACATGGAAAGAGATGCCGTCGAGCGCTTTGGCCGGGCTGTTCGGATAGGAAAAGCTGACATTGCGGAATTCGATGCTGCCCTTGGTGATCTCGCGGGCCACGAAGATCTTTTCCGGCGGTCGCTCGCGCTCCGTCGCCATCAGGCGATCGATCGACCGCAGGGCCGACATGGTTTGTGTCGCGCGCGTCATCACGGCCGCGATGCCGGCGATGGGACCGAGAATGCGGCCCGACAACATATTGGCCGCAACCAGCGCACCGACCGACAGTTTGCCGTCGAGAATGAGGAACACGCCGACCACGACCAGCAACAGGCTGCACAACTGCGTCGCCACGCTCGCACTGGTCATCGCCAGCGACGACCAGAACTGCACGCCTTCGCTTGAACGCGCCGTCGCGGCGACGGAACGTTCCCACACTGTCTGCACCCGGCTCTCGCCAGCAACTGCGCGAACGGTCTCGATACCGTTCAGCGATTCGATGAGGATGCCGTGGCGTGCGGCCGATTCCGCCTGCAGGCGCTTCATCGCACGATCGAGCGGCCGCTGGATCAAGAGACCGACGAGGATCATCACAGGCAGCATCGCCAGCGGGATCCAGGCCAGCGGGCCGGCAATCACGAACAGCACTGCGATGAAGATGATCGCGAATATCATATCGGTCGCCGACACGACCGTGCCCGATGTGAAGAATTCGCGTACCGAGTCGAAGTCGCGCATCTGATTGGCGAGAATGCCGACCGAGGGCGGACGCTTGTCCATCTTCAGCGCCATCACATGTTCGAAGATGTTCGACGCCAGCACCACGTCGATCTTCTTGCCGGTCATGTCGATGATGCGGCTGCGGACCACCTTGAGCAGGAAGTCGAAAGCGATCGCCAGCGACAGGCCGATACCAAGTGCAACCAGCGACGGGATCGCGCCATTCGGAATAACGCGGTCATACACGCTCATGGTGAACAGCGGCGCGGCGAGCGCCAGCATGTTGACGATGAAAGCTGCAATGGCGACATGGCTGTAGTTGGAGCCGAACCGGCTGACGACGGACCAGAACCAGTGAGCCTTCGGCAGATCGCCGGCGGCGATCGCGCGCGGATCGCTGACGGACGCCGGACGGACGAAATAGACGAAGCCGGCATATTTCTCTTCGACGGCTTCGATCCGCTCCATGGCGATCGCACCGTCACCGACGGGGGTTGCCAGTGTCAGACGGCCACTCGCCAGATCGATGCCGCGCAGAATCCGCGTCGAACCATCGTGAAACAGAAGCACAGCAGGCAGGACCAGCGCAGGGATATCCTTGAGCGGTCGCTCGTTCAGTTCGGCCTCGAGGCCCGCCCGCTGCGCCGCGCGCTCATACAGAGCCGTTGTCAGCACGCCGCGCTCGACCGGGAGACCGGCAAGCAGCGCACTGCGGCTGACAGCTCTGCCGTGATGAGCGGCGAGATAAAGCAGGCTGTCCGTTAACGGATCAGCATGCTGATGCTCGACCTCCGCTACGGGCGCAGCCGGCAGGTCCATTGCAATATCGAACTGGGGTGAGCGAATGTTCAATGCAGCCTCGGAAATTCCAGGCGCCTTGTATGACCCGTGCGCGGATCTACTGGCCTTACAAAATATGACTTGCCAGCTTTACAGGCGATCCTTGCGGAGCGCCTGCACTATTTCGCGGTTCAGACGAATTGCTGAACTTACGGTAAACCCGACCGCGGATTATAAATCCGCGTGCTTAATTGGTTAACGGCGCCCCGCAGAAGCATCGGCCGACACGCTGCCCTGCCCGACCTGGCCCGATGTCACGAACAATGCGTTGGCGTTCGACAGATCTTGCGAGGCCCAGCGATCACCGAACAGCACGGCTTTCGGTTCCAGCGCCGGTGCGAAAGGCGAATTCCAGGTCTGGAAGGGCAAAACCGTATTAAGCGGTTCGGATCCCGGCTCCGGCGCCGTCAGCAGGATCGGCGGCAGGCGATACGGGATCAGGCCGGATGCACGGCTCTCGATCGGCTCAGACTCCGGCGGCTTGCCGGTCTTCAGATAGGATAGCAACTGTCCCATGGCTGCCAGCAACTGATAGTCGGCGAACACGGTGACGCCGCGTGCAGACACCAGCGAGACGTTGGCGTTGAAATACTGGTTCTGCGAGTTCAGCAGATCGATCAGCGTGCGCTGACCGAGTTCATATTCCTTGTTGTAGGCCACGAAAGTACGGCGAGCGGCTTCAACTTCACGCACTAGCGCTGCTGCACGTTCCGTCGTGATCGTGCGCGCAGCCCATGCTTTGTCGAGCGACTCCAGCGCATCACGCTGCAGGCGTGCATGGCGCTGCTGCTGCTCGATCATACGTTCGCCAGCTTCGGCGCGCTTCCACGCATCCTGACCGCCGCGGAAGATATCCCAGCTGACGACAACCTTGCCGCTGACTTCGTCGCGGTTGCCCGGATAGGTGATCGAATCCTTGCCGCGCAGCGCGCGGCCTTCCAGGGCGACGTTCGGAACGAATGCGCCGGCGGTCGAGTCGAAAGCACGCTTGGCCGCATCGACATCTGCACCAGCGGCGCGGATCGTCGGATTGTACTTGAAGGCGACGTCAAGCGACTCGTTCTTGGTTGCCGGCATATCTGGCAAGCGACCGGGGAAGCGCACATTGAACGGCTCAAGACCGACGGTCTTGCGATACTTGGCGCGCGCGAAATCGAGGCTGAGGCGGAAATCCGACAACACGGCTTCTGCTGCGGCTACACGCTCTTCCGCCTGCTGGGTATCGCCCTCACCGGCACGACCGCCAGCGAAACGCGCGCGGACATTGGCGCGCAGTTCGAGATGAACCTTGAGATTTTGTTCGGCAAGCGCGACCAGACGCAAATAGCGGGTCACATCGACATAGGCTTCAGCCGCATCGAGCGCGATCAGTTCGGTCCGTTCAAGCACCCGGAACGCCGCAGCATCGACCCGCGCAGCCTGACGCCAGATGTCGTTGATTGACGCAAAGCCGTCGAACACCAGCTGGCGCACCGTTACCGACGCCTCACTGCCGTTGACATAAGAGCCATTGCCGGCCGGCGCAGGGACGATTGCCCGGTTCAACATCTCGGGGCCGGTATTCGCCTGCAGCCTGATCTGAGGCAGCAAAGTACCTTGGCTCTGGCGAAGCTCGGCTTCGGTGGCGCGGCGATTGGCAGACGCCTCGCCGACACCTGGGTTCGTCTTTACCGCCTGATTGATGGCGTCAAGAATGAAAAATGGCTCGGCTGCATGAGCGAACTTGCCGCTCGATCCTAGCAATACAACTACAAGGAAAATCTTTGCGATCTGCTTCATGGATTGAGCGCTAACAAGAAACGGAACTTGCCGCAATCCGAAAGCCACATTTTGGATCGAAAACTGACTCATTGTTGCAAGAATGCATTACCTCGTCCGGAGGCGGCACGGTCCGCTTATCCGTCACGGCGCTGTCATTTTCGTCCCTGATTTCAGGTATTTATCAATACCTAACAACAGGTTAACACGATTTCGTGAGTGGCAGAACTGCCCCTAGGACGATGAATGCGCGCTGGGCGGGCCAGAGCGCGCCCAATTGTGGCAACCATCGCTATTTCGTAAAATGGAAAAAGATACGGCATGAAGGGATCGCGGTAACCCCTCACCGGCACCAATTCAGGCGAATGCACGCTGTGGGTGCATCGATTCGGGCGAGTATCGCCCGACGGCCGCTAGTTCCGCTTGTAGTCATCCTCGATGCGAACGATGTCGTCCTCGCCGAGATAGCTGCCCGTCTGCACCTCGATCAGCTCGAGCGGAATCTTGCCGGGGTTTTCCAGACGATGCGTGGCACCGAGCGGGATGTAGATCGATTCGTTCTCGTGGACGGTCTTGATCAGATCGTTGATCGTCACCTTCGCGCTGCCACGCACAACGATCCAGTGCTCGGAGCGATGGTGGTGCATTTGGAGTGACAGCCGCTCTCCGGCTTTCACCACAAGGCGCTTGACCTGATAGCGCTCGCCATCCTCAAGGGCCTGCACAGATCCCCATGGGCGATGCACCTTGAGATGATCCTCGGTGACCTGCGGCGCCGTGACCTTCAGCTTCGCCACAAGCCGTTTCAAGCCGTTGGCATCCTTCTGACGGGAGACCAGCACGGCGTCGTGCGTCGCCACCACCACGAGATCGTCGACGCCCTCCAGCGCCACCACCGGACCATCGCTGGCCACGTTGCAGTTACGCGAGTCCTCGAACACAGCCACGCCCTGCGCGGCATTGCCTTGCGCATCCTTGTCGGACAGCTCCCACACTGCGAGCCACGAGCCGACATCCGACCAGCCGCAGGACACCGGCACCACGGCCGCCTTCCTCGTCTTCTCCATCACGGCATAGTCGACAGAGATCGATTTTGCCTTCCCGAAAGCGTCCGCATCGAGCGTAAAGAAGCCGAGATCGCGGCCGGCTTTCGCCACAGCGCTGGTGATGGTCTCGACACTATCGGCGTCGACACCACGATATTCATCGAGCAGCATCCCCGCCCGAAACATGAAGTTGCCGCTGTTCCAGAGATAGCCGGCCTCAATATAACCGGTTGCCGTCTGCAGGTCCGGCTTCTCGACGAATTTGGCGACGCTCTTCACCTTGTCAGAAAGCGACTGGCCTGGTGAAATATAGCCGTATTCGGTGGCCGGACGCTCCGGTTGCACGCCGAACGTCACGATGTGCCCGGCATCGGCAACCACCAGACCAGCCCGGCACGCCGCCACGAAAGCCGGGACGTCGCGCACCACGTGATCAGCCGCAAGTGCAAGCACGACCGCGTCCTCATCGCGGGTTTGGGCGAACGCGGCACCGGCGGCAATGGCCGGGCCTGAATCGCGCCGCGCCGGCTCGAGCAGAATGTCTGCATCGAGCCCGATCTCGGCGAGCTGTTCGCGCACCATGAACCGATAGGCGGCACTGGTGATGACAATGGGACGATCGAACAGGCCAGCATCAGATACGCGAATCACGGTGTCCTGAAAGGTAGAGCGCGGCCCGAATAATGGCAGGAATTGCTTCGGGCGCCCCTCACGCGACGACGGCCACAGGCGCGTCCCGGCACCGCCACACATGATCAGGGGAATAATGCGCTTGCTCATCAGTCGCTCTCAACCCTTCGCGTTCAGATTACCGTAGTGGCTGCGATACCACGTCACGAATTGCCGAATCCCCTCCTCGATCGAGGTATCCGGTTTGAAGCCGACGTCACGCATCAGATCGTCCACATCGGCAAAGGTCTCAGGCACATCGCCCGGCTGCATCGGCAGCATCGTCTTGATCGCCTCAAGCCCCAGTTCCTTCTCAAGAACCGAGACCACATGCAAAAGGTCCTCTGGCTTGTGGTTACCGACGTTGTAGATTCGCGCTGGCGCCTCGTCCTCGCTACCGGTCGGCACATGATCAATCAGCCGCCCGATAGCACCGACAACGTCGTCGACATAGGTGAAGTCGCGTCGCATGTTGCCGTGATTGAAGAGCTTGATCGGCTGCTTGTCGAGGATCGCCTTGGTAAACAGGAAGATCGCCATATCCGGCCGGCCCCATGGACCATAGACGGTGAAGAAACGCAGCCCGGTGGTCGGCAGGCGATAGAGATGGCTGTAGGAATGCGCCATCAACTCGTTGGCCTTCTTCGTCGCAGCATAGAGACTGACCGGATTGTCGACCCTGTCGCTGACGGAGAACGGCTTCTTCTTGTTGGCGCCATAGACCGAGGATGACGACGCATAGAGCAGATGCGCGCAGCCATTGTGCCGGCATCCTTCGAGGATATTGAGAAAACCCTCGAGATTGGCATCGGCATAGGCGTGTGGCTGCTCGATGGAATAACGCACACCCGCCTGCGCAGCGAGATGAATGACAACAGGGAATTTGTATTCGCCAAACAGCGCCGAGATCGCGGGACGAACTGCCAGATTCGCTCTCACAAAGGTAAAGCGAGGCTGGCCCTCCAGCAGCTTCAGCCGCGCCTCCTTCAGCGCCGGATCGTAATAGCTGTTGACGCTATCGAGACCAACGACCGTTCGGCCTTCGGCCAGCAGCTGCCGCGTCACGTGGAAGCCGATGAAGCCGGCAGCACCGGTGACAAGGATGGGTTGTTCAGACATCGTGTCCCCAGACATTCGCCAGAAATCGCCATGTTGCATGACGATCCGTGTCGCATTCCATTAGCCATCCAGGCGATGATGTTGCAACACTTCGGCATCGCAGCATCCGATTGCGTCAGAAGCGCGGCCTTCGCCGCTAGCTATGCCATGAAAACAGGGTAAGAAGAGCCGCCGTGCATAACTCCGAACTATTTGTCTCATTGCGACCCAAATCTTCCCCGCAACGCATGTCTTTCCTGCGATCAATGTCATCCCGATGTCGTCATTCGAATTGATTACAACCTTCGTCGCTCTGGTTGTAGCCGCCGTTCTGTCCGCGGTTTGCATCAACGCTATTCATCCGCTGCTCATCCGCTATGCAATGGCGCGACCGAACGCCCGATCGTCCCACAAGGTGCCGACACCGCAAGGCGCCGGCATCGCGGTGATATCAGTCGCGCTGCTGGTTGCCGGGTGCTCGATTGCAAGTCTTTCCGTTTCAGCGACACCGGCGCTGTGGGTACTATTCGGGGCAACGATCCTGATCGCGACCATCGGCGCGATTGATGATCTGCGTCCGATTTCCGTGACGCCGCGACTGCTGCTGCAAGCCGTCAGTATTGCCGCGATCCTGTTTGCTCTGCCCCCGACACTGCAGATTACACCGGACCTGCCTCTCTGGATCGAACGCGGCTTGCTGCTGCTGGCTGCACTCTGGTTCGTCAATCTCGTGAATTTCATGGATGGGCTCGACTGGATCACAGTGGCCGAAGTGATTCCGATCACCGCGGCGCTGGTGCTGATCGGCTTCTCCGGGCAACTGCCGTTATCAACGGCGCTCATTGCCGCTGCGCTCTGCGGCGCCACACTCGGCTTCGCGCCGTTCAATCGGCCCGTTGCGAAGATGTTTCTGGGCGACGTCGGCAGCCTCCCCATCGGGCTGTTGCTGGCTTGGTGCTTCCTGCAACTCGCCTATGCGCACCATCTGGCTGCCGCCATCCTGCTGCCGCTGTATTACCTTGCCGATGCGACCATCACCCTGCTGCGGCGGTTGGCAAAACGCGAACCGGTGTGGCTGGCGCATCGCTCGCATTTCTATCAGCGCGCGACGGACAATGGCTTCACCGTGATCGAGGTGGTGCGAACAGTGTTCGTACTCAATATCGGCCTGGCGGCCCTGGCCGGGCTGTCGATCTATTTCCGCTCAGGCGTCACCGACACAGCTCTGCTTGTCCTTGGCAGCGTCGCCGTCGCCACGGCATTGCGGGCATTCTCGACGCCGCGCCGCTGACGCAGACTCACTGCGCCGCCGCCCGATATTCCGGCACCGCATCCTTTAGCGTCGCCACAGCGACCTCGTGCTGATCCGCCTCAATGGCTTTCTGCAAGATCGCAAGCCAGCTGTTCAACGTCTCCAACGGCAGTTCGTTCGGGCGGGCAGCGACGATGCCGGCAATACCGATCTCGCTGGTTGGCTCCTGCTCGGCGAACAATATCTCGTTGAGCCGCTCGCCCGGTCGAACACCCGTGAATACGATATCGATATCGTAGCCGGGCTGAAGACCGGACAGCCGGATCATGCGGTCGGCGAGATCGACGATCTTCACCGGCTGCCCCATGCTGAGCACATAGACCGATGCGTCGGCATGCTGCGCATTCATCGCATGGGTTGCAGCGGTGACGACCAGATCGCAGGCCTCGCGGATGGTCATGAAGTAGCGCACCATATCGGGGTGCGTCACCGTCACCGGCCCACCGGCTTCGATCTGCGCCTTGAACTTCGGCACGACGGACCCATTCGACGCCAGAACATTACCGAACCGCACCGAGATTAGCCGCATGGGTGATTTGGCGTCACTGCCGCTGATGGCGTCGCCATCGAGCGCCTGGCAATACATCTCGGCAAAACGCTTGGTGAGGCCAAGCATCGACACCGGCTCGATTGCCTTGTCGGTCGAGATCATCACCATCGCATCAGCGCCCGATGCGAGCGCCGCATCGGCGACATTCACAGAACCGAAGATGTTGGTCTTGACACCCTCGCCCCAGTCACGCTCCAGGATCGGCACATGTTTCAGCGCGGCTGCGTGAAACACCGCATCCGGCTTGAAGGCGATCATCAGTTGATGAATGCGCTCGCGGTCCCTGACATCGGCGATGCGGCCCTCGATCGCTGCGCTGGTGACTTTGGCCGCCAGCTTTTCCATAGCCGCATGAAGCGCCGGTTCTGAATTCTCGATAATGAGCAGCCGTGCCGCGCCGAACGTGATGACGCGGTCGCAGATCTCGTAGCCGATCGAGCCGCCACCGCCGGTCACGACGATCGCCTTGCCGCGCACGAAATTCTCCAGTCGGGCATAGTCGATCTTGACGCTCGGCCGCAGCAACAGATCCTCGACTGCCACCGGCGCCAATTGCGGCGTATCGCGGCTTTCCTCGAGCGACGGAATCCGGCTAACCGTCAGCCCAAGCTTGCGCGCACGCATCAATACCGACTCAGGTAACGCCTCTGCTTCAAACGCCGACGGCGTCATCACGATCCGTTCGATCGGGCGTTGCCGCGTGCTGAAGTCATCAACGACATTACCGAGATCATCGATGCCGCCCAGGACCGGCACACCTCGGATCGCCTGTCCACGATCGGACATCGCCGGCGATAAGATACCAACCGGCCACATGCGCTTGACGGCACCACTCTCAATACCGCGCAAGAACACCTCGGCATCGGCCGCACGACCAATCAGCAGTGCCGGTGACGCATCCATCGCGCGCGCCTGATTGCGCGTACGTGTATAACGGAAATAGCGATAGGCCAGTCGCGATCCGCTCAGAAAGAAGATCTGGATGAACCAGTAGATAATGATCGTTGTCTTGCCGAGGAAGAACGTGCCGTACACGTTCGGCGCCAGGAAGATGTAGTCGAGCACCAGAAGCGCGCCCGTCAGCACCGTGGATGCCTTGATGATATTCAGCAAATCGGGCAGCGAAATGAAGCGCCACTTCGTCGTCGTCAAATTGAACAGGTAACAGACGAAAAAGCTGAAGACGACGAAGTACGGCAGGATCTTCAGGAGCAGCGGCAGCCGATCCCACAGATTTTCGCCATCGAAACGCAGCACGAAGCTGAGAACGACCGCGGCCGCCGTGACGATGGCGTCATGCGTCGCAATCAGCCAGTTGCGGGCAGAAAACTGTGTGATGCGTGTCATGACTGTCCGCTGCGCGCGCGCTCGACCAGCGACGTCGTGCTGTGGCCTTGCAGGATATCGATCAGGATCACCTCTCCGCCGTTGGCGGCGACAACCTCATGGCCGACCACCTGCTCTCGCGTGTAATCGCCGCCTTTGACCAGCGTCGCCGGCGCGATCTGCGTAATCAGGTTCAGTGGGGTATCCTCTTCGAAAATCACGACCAGATCGACCGCTTCCAGCGCCGCAAGCACTTCCGCGCGGGCGCGTTCGTCCTGCACCGGGCGCCCTTCGCCCTTCAGACGCTTCACCGACACGTCGCTGTTGAGGCCGACGATCAGGCGATCGCAAGTCGCTCGCGCTGCCGTCAGAACCTTTACATGACCGGGATGCAGGATATCGAAACAGCCATTGGTGAAACCGATCCGCAACTGCTGCTTGCGCCAGTCGGCCAGTTGCGCATTGAGCTCAGTCGATGCCACGATTTTCTCTTCAGCGGCCAGAAATGCATGCGGCAAAATCCGGCGACGCAGTTCGGACGGTGTGACCACCGCCGTCCCCTTCTTGCTGACAGCGACCGCTGCCGCGGCAGTTGCCGCGCGCAATGCCGCTTCCCAGTCAGCTCCGGCCGCCAGCGCTACAGCCAGCATCGCCGCCACCGTGTCGCCGGCACCCGAGACGTCGCGCACCTTGACCGGCAGCGCCGGCACATGGATGGGCTCGCCATCGCGTGGCACCAACGTCATGCCATGCTCGCTCTGGGTCACCAGCATCGCGGCGCAGTCCGCCAGAATCATCGCTTCCTGCGCGGCGGTCGCGATGTTGATGTCGCTGTCTGCACGGCTGCGCGTTGCCTCGGCGAATTCCTTGCGGTTCGGCGTCAGCAAGGTCGCGCCGCGATAAATCGCAAAATTTGCGCTCTTGGGATCGACGATGACGCGCTTGCCGAGCTTCTTCGCTGCGTCGATGACGTTGCGGATCACCCGCGCGGTCAGCACGCCCTTGGCGTAGTCGGACAGCAGTACGATGTCGACACGCGCGAGTTGCGGCAAAATTGTATCGATCAATTGCTTCTCGATGGCGGCGGACGCGGGCGCAGCCAGTTCCCAGTCGGCACGCAGCATATGCGTCGAGAAATGCTCGGACACAAAGCGCACCTTGCGCGTCGTCGGGCGCGATGAATCCGTGACCAGCAATGCTTCGATCAGAGGCTCCTGCGCGAGCGCATTCTTGAGCGTTGCACCGGCATCGTCCTCACCGACCAGACCGACAAAGATGCATTTCGCGCCGAGGGCTGCAATATTACGTGCGACATTGCCGGCGCCGCCGATATTGATCTCGCTGCGCCGAACCGCGATGACCGGCGCAGGCGCTTCCGGCGAAATCCGCGACACCTCGCCATAGACGAATTCGTCGAGCATCAGATCGCCGACGCAGAGCACTGTCTGGTCGGCAATCGCGTGCGACAGGGCGTCGAAATCAAACATCACACCGGTACCTGTTGTGCCGTCAACGGAAGCGATCGGGCTGGTCGAGGAAGCCCTTCACATAATGCGAGACCGCATCTTCCAATGTTGTAAAACCGCCGTTGTAGCCGGCGCCGCGCAACCGATCGACTTCGCTCTGCGTGAAGTACTGATAGCTACCGCGAATCTGCTCGGGCATGTCGATATAGTCGATGTTCGGCCTGGTGCCGAGTGCAGTGTAGGCAGCCAGCATCAGGTCCTTGAAGCTGCGCGCGGTTCCCGTCCCGACATTGAAGATGCCGCTGACATTGGGTGACGCCAGCAGCCACATCATTACGCGGACGACGTCCTCGACATAGATGAAGTCGCGGCGCTGATCGCCATCGGCAATACCTTCGCGATGCGACTTGAACAGCTGGATGCCGCGGCCGGCCTTGATATCGTCGAAGCGCCGCGTCAGCACGCTCATCATCGAGCCCTTGTGGTACTCGTTCGGCCCGAACACGTTGAAGAACTTCAGACCGGCCCATTGCGGCGGCATCTTTTCGCCCTTGGCGACGCGCTCGGCCACCGCGAGGTCGAACAGGTGCTTGCTCCAGCCGTAGAGGTTCATCGGCCGCAGTTTTTTGAGTTCGGGAATGGTCTGCTCATCGCGAAAGCCCTGCGCACCATCGCCATAGGTCGAAGCGGACGATGCATAAATCAGTGGCGTCGCATTGGCCGTGCACCAGTCCAGCAGGCGCATCGAGAGGCGGAAATTCGTCTCGATCACAAGATCACCGTCGGTCGCGGTGGTTTCCGAAATCGCGCCGAGATGAATGACCGCATCGAGCTTGCGGCCCTTCAGCCAGTCCATCAGCTCGGCTGGCGGCACTACATCTGCAAGTTGCCGCTTGGCAAGATTACGCCATTTTCCATCATGGCCGAGCACGTCGCAGACGGCCACGTCCGCGCGGCCGGCGTCATTCAACGCGGCCACGACATTCGATCCGATAAAACCGGCTCCCCCGGTCACAAGCAGCATGAAGTCCCCGATCTCATGATTGACCCACCTTTGCCTCAACCCTGCCCCACAGGCAACTTGGGCAACGGGATGTTCGTCGCCGCCATGGGGACATGGTTGGAAACATCCCAAATGGCTTTACCTGTCCGAATGGAGCGGGTACCGACGTGAGCCGGATATAGCCCGCGGCAGAACAGCGAAGTCCTTGAAAGAATGAACGTAAATTCCCCATACCAGGGCGTGATGGTCGATCCGGACGATACCCGGCCGATCCTGATCGTGCCCTATATGTGGATCGGTGATTTCGTCCGGGGTCATACAGTCGTCCGGGTCCTGAAGGAGCGCTGGCCGAACCGGCCGGTGGATTTGCTGGTGACCAGACTGGTCGCCCCGCTGGTCGACTACATGCCGGGCGTGCGCGCAGGCATCGTCTGGGACCTGCCTCGCAGCCAGCTCGCGCTCGCCAAGCAATGGGAACTGGCGGCCACCCTGCGCGCCCGGAACTATGGCACCGCGCTGGTGATGCCGCGGACCTGGAAATCGGCTCTGGCACCCGCTCTGGCGGGCATCCCGGAGCGCATCGGCTTTGTCGGCGAGGCGCGCTTCGGCCTGATCAATCAGTGGCGCTGGGGCGAAAAGAAACTGCCGCGCATGATCGACAAGAAATGCGCGCTGGCGCTGCCGGACGGCACGCCACTGCCGCCGGAATGGCCGGTGCCCCAGTTCCGCGTGCCCGCCGACGAGATCGCGCGCTGGCGGCAGACCAATGGACTGGGAACCGGTCCGGCGGTCGCGCTCGGTCCCGGCTCGGTCGGTTCCTCCAAGCGCTGGACCTATTATGCCGAGGCCGCAAAACTGCTGGTCGAGCGCGGGCTGGACGTCTGGGTCATCGGCGGCCCGGGCGAGAAGGACCTCGCCAACGAAATCATTGCCGCCGCCGGTCCCCGCGCTCGCGACCTCACCACGGGCGACCTGCGCAATGGCGTGATCGGCATGGCCGCCGCCAATGTCGCCGTGGCCAATGATTCCGGCCTGATGCATATTGCGGCCGCCGTGGGCACGCCGACCGTCGGCATTTTCGGACCGACCAGCCCGCAGCTTTGGGGACCGCTCAATCCGCTGGCGGCCACCGTGCAGACCAAGACCATCGTTCCCTGCCAGCCGTGTCACAGACCGGTCTGCACCATGAACAACCATGCCTGCATGCGGGACATTCCGGCCGACGATGTCGCCGAGATTATCCAGAGCGTGATGGCCGAGGCGTCCAACAGAAGCGCGCAGATATGACGACCACGCAAGCAAAGCCCGCAGCGTTTCTCGATCGCGACGGCGTCATCAATTACGACGACGGCTATATGGGCACATCCGATCGCATCCGCTGGATGCCGAACGCGGCCAAGGCTATTCGCCGGCTCAACGATGCCGGCTATTTCGTCTTCCTGTTTTCCAACCAGTCCGGCGTCGCACGCGGTTATTTCACCGAAGACGAACTCAATACGCTGTTTAAGTGGATGCGCTCCGAACTCGCGGCACAAGGCGCCCGCATCGATGACGTCCGCTATTGCCCGCATCATCCGGCTGGATCAGTTGCTGGCTATCTGGAAGATCATCACTGGCGCAAGCCGAGCCCGGGCATGATCCTCGACCTGATGCAGCACTGGCCTGTGCAACGCAAAGGTAGTTTTGCCATCGGCGACCGCGATTCGGATATCGAAGCGGCCAAGGCTGCGCACCTGCCCGGCTTCCTGTTTGCAGGCGGCGACTTGGACGCGTTCGTTGCGGATATCCTGCAGGGTCAGAGCAGCCTGCGATAAACTTCCGCGATTCCGCGCGCTTCTGCATCGAGGCTGAATTTGTCGAGCACACGCTGGCGCGCACGTTCACCCATGGCTGCAGCGGCATCGGGATCGCGCATCAGCGGCTCCAATGCTAGCGTGAGTGCCACTGCATCGCCGGTTGGCACGAGCTTGCCGGTCACGCCCTCCTCGACCACGATCTCCGCGGCGCCCGCACGCGTTGCGACCAGCGCGGCCCCCGCCGACATCGCCTCGATCAGCGTCAGACCGAAGCCTTCATTGCGCGAAGTGAAAGCGTAGATCGTCAGGCGTTGATACCATCGCTCGACCTCTTCGATCGGCAACTCGCCGGTGATAACGATGCGCGACTGCAGACCGGCATCGGCGATCTTCTTCTTGAGGTCATTGGCAAAGCCGATCTGGTCCGGCGTGATTGCGCCGACGATGACGGCGATGAAATCGGGATAGCGCGGCAACAACTCGCACATCGCCTCGACAAACAGATCGGTGCCCTTCTGCGCGCGCACGCGGCCGAAGCAGCCGATTGCATAGCGCCCCGGTAGCTTCGCCTCGGCAAACGCCGCTCGGCGATCGATGGGCGGCGCGTAGCGGTCGGTATCCACACCATGCGTCACCACCGTCGCAGACCGTTTCAGATATGACGCGGAAATGTCGCTGGTCGCGATGATGGCATCCATCCGGCTGATCAGCCAGCGTGTGATCCAGGTATGACGGCGCTGCGCTGCCGAGGTGAAGAGCAGTTTCATCGGCCACCCGAGCGCCTTGAGCAGAACGCCGGCAATCATCTCGTTGTTGCGCCGCGCGTGCCAAATCACAGGCTTGCGGCGCAGCCACAATTTCACGAGATCGCCGATATCCATGCGCGCAATGCCGGCGGGCGCGTCGGATCCAAGCCAAGCCGCGTCGAACATGTCTGCGAGTTTCGGCGCCACCATGCGGTTGGTCGCCGTCACACCGGAGTAGCGCCAGTGCAGATTCGTGACGATCAGCTGCAGTTTATCGGCCGTTTTGCCCGCAATCGGCACAGGTGACTCCATTTCGCCCGATTTCCTATACGCAACATTAAGCATAGTGGCCAGTTGCCGGCCGTCGAAACCCACTCTTCATCCCGGGCGCGATAGCGTTCCCAAAACGGGAGAGTGAGTAAATCCAATGACCGTCCTTGTCACCGGCGGCGCCGGTTATATCGGAAGTCACATGGTCCATGCGCTGGTGGAAGCCGGCGAGAGCGTGGTCGTGATCGACAATTTGTCGACGGGCTTCTCAACATATCTCCCCGAGGGCGTTCCGCTGTTTATCGGCGATGTCGCTGATGAGAACCTTGTCGAGGGCGTCATTGCTGCCCATGGCATCGACGCCATCATCCATTTTGCGGGCTCTGTCGTCGTGCCGGAATCGATGCGCGACCCGCTTGCCTACTATCGCAACAACACGATGACGACACGCAACCTGCTCAGCGCGGCAGTGAAATGCGGCGTCAAAAAATTTATCTTCTCATCGACCGCTGCCGTCTACGGCAATCCCGATTTTACGCCCGTGGCAGAAGATGCCCCCACACGACCGCTGTCGCCTTACGGATCATCGAAGCTGATGACCGAGATCATGCTGCACGACATCGCACCGGCCTATGGCATGGAGTTTGTCGCGTTGCGTTACTTCAACGTCGCCGGCGCCGATCCGCAGGGCCGCACAGGCCTCGCCACCATGGGCGCGACGCATCTGCTCAAGATCGCCGTCGAGGCCGCCACTGGTCAGCGCAGCAAGATCGACGTATTCGGCACCGATTACCCGACGCCCGACGGTAGCTGCATCCGCGACTTCATTCATGTGAGCGACCTCGTTCAGGCCCACCGCGCCGCATTGAGCTACCTGCGCGAAGGCGGCGCATCCACGACCCTCAATTGCGGCTATGGCCGCGGCTATTCGGTGCTGGAAACCATCGAAGCCGTGCGCCGTGCATCGGGCCGAAATTTCGCGGTTCAGTACGCCCCGCGCCGCGACGGCGACATCATGACCATGATCGCCGATACCACCCGAATCCGCGCGACGCTCGACTGGACGCCCCAATACGACGATCTCGAAACCATCGCCCGCCACGCGCTGGCCTGGGAAGAGAAGCTCGCCCGCGAGCGCCATGGCATCGAATTGATGGCGAAATCGGCCTGAGTAGTTTGATCAGCGCCGGCACTGCGTCGGCGTCTCGCCGAAACGCCGACGAAATCGCTGATTGAAGTATGAGATCTCGTTGAAGCCACTGGCTAGCGCGATTTCACTGATCTTCAGCCGATCACCCTGCTCGCTCGTCAGCAAACGCATTGCATGTTGCAGACGGCGCTCCAGAAGGCGTTCGGTGAAACTCGATCCGGTATCTTGCAGAAGGTCCTGGAGATAGCGCGGCGACACATCCAGCCGGCGCGCGACCTGCCCCACCGAGAAACCCGGCTCCGCGAAATGGCGATCGATCTCGGCGATGATTTCCTGCGTTCGCGACGCGCGCAGACCGCGCATCGACGCAAGTTGTGCAGCGTCGCCGCGGGCACCTAGCGCGAGCGCCGTCAGATCCAGCAATGTCGTGCTGATATGGCTGTCGAGCTCCGCATCATGCGGATCGCGCAGCAGATCGACCGAGATGTCGATGTAGCGTCGCAGATGAGCCACGGCTGCGCGCCGTTCGTCGAGCGGCTGGATCAGGAGATCGTCGACATTTCCAATGAGAGGCAACAGGCGCTCCCTACTGACGGTCAGCGTCGTCGACGAGAAATCCGCATCCGATCGCAAATCTGCCGGACGTCCGTTCGTGCCGAGAAAAGCGCAGTCTGACGACAAGGCCGTTTCGCGCCCCACCTGATCGACGACCAGCGTCCCCTCGCCTCGATGAAACATCAAACAGAAATCATCGTCCGGCCCGCGCGAGATTGCCGTTCTGGATCGTCGGATTCGACTGAACGTGCCGCCGAACCGGGTGACCCGCACATTCGAATAATCTGCCCAGTGCACGAAAGCCGAGAATGGCTGATCTTCAGCACGTGTGATGTCCACGCAGCAGGTGAGCGCTTCCATGTTTTCGCACCACAGTGCGAATTTTTGGTGATCCAGCAATTCCGGATCAAATCCATCTGAGACGAAACTGGCCTGATGCATACGTCCAACTCATTTCCGACGAATAGTGTAGCAACACAGAACAAACTCATCACGAAAAATCTCGGCAGTGCGACGTTCTGTAACCGTGGTTGTATAGTGCGCATATGTGCTGTTGCGACAACGCCACATCGACGCGAAGTTTAGTGGCAGTGCGCGAGAGCTAAAATCTGCTACGCGCATGAACAAGACCTCTCCGCCAGCCCTGTCATTGTGCACGTGGAAGCCGCGAGTCCCGGCATCATTCGCAGATGCCTTGGCTCGACGACACTTCACATGCGATCGCCGATGACGGCGATGCATCGGAAATCACTTGCCGAGAGCAAGAAACTGAGGGGCCTGATCATGAAGAGAGTATTCGCTGGCGCAGCACTGCTTGTCGGTGCAGCCGTTCCTGCCATTGCGGCCGACATGCCCTATCCGGTGAAGGCGCCAGTCGCGCCGGTCCAGGTGTTCTCCTGGACCGGCTTCTATGTCGGCGCCAATGTCGGTTTCGGCGGCGACAAGTTCGACTATCCGTTTCAGGCTACACAGCGGCAGCTGCAGGCCGAGGCAGCCGCGCTCGTTGCCAGCACCAACGGCAATTTCAGCCTGACCTCGAGCGGTTTCTTCGGCGGTGGACAGGCTGGCTACAACTATCAATACAACGGCGGCTTCGTCGTCGGCATCGAGACCGACTTCCAGTGGTCCGGCATCAAGGGCCGCTTCGAGGGCAATCAGACGCTGAACAATAACGGCGTGACCACGTCCGCGGCATTCGGCACCGGCTCCGAAGTCGAATGGTTCGGCACGATTCGCGGACGGCTCGGCTATGCATGGGACCGCGTCTTCCTGTACGGCACCGGCGGCGGCGCCTATGGCCGGGTCAACACCAACGGGAACTTTACTCTGACCGGCCCGAATGGTGTGCTCGGCCAGGTTGCGGCGGTGTCGGCCGGCCAGACACAGTGGGGCTGGACCGCGGGCGCGGGCCTCGAATACGCATTCACCCCGCAGTGGTCATTCAAGACCGAATATCTCTATGTGGATCTTGGCCGGAGCACGCTGTTCTCCACTGCCGTCAACGACATCGCCAATGGCTTCTCATCCAACTCCAGCATCGCGGTCGATACCAGGTTCCACACCATGAAAGCGGGCGTGAATTACCGGTTCTGATCGGGTTACATCCTGCCAACCGGAAGCATGGCGCGTACCTGTCGCGTGCCGTGCTTCCGAGAGATTCCAGGGCAAAATCGGCCCGAATCCGGTGACGGACACCGCCGGGCCAATGGGTTAACAAAGTCTTGGCAAGCCCGATTTTGGCTTGAAAAACCGCGATTTAACGGGCAATCAGGCGGCTGTTTCGCAAGCTGACCCTGACGCCTCGGCAAATCCCTGCCCGGCGCCGTCGCTGGACCGCGGATGGCCAAGATTACTCGCAAAGTCACTGACGATCCGTACGGCGCCTGGGCGCTGATCCGCCGCTTGGTCGCCGAACAGGCGGTCACCTATTGGCGGCGCTACCTCCTGGCCTTCCTGCTGATGGCCGTCTCCGCCGCGACTACCGCGGGCGCCGCCTATATGCTCGGCGAGGTCATCAACCAGGCCTATGTGGACAAGAGCATCGAGCGGATCGCGCTGTTCTCGGGCTTCGTGGTGGTGATCTTCCTGATCAAGGGCGCATCGACCTACGGCCATACCGTCATTCTCTCGAAGATCTCCAACGCCATCGTCGCGAACAATCAGCGCCGGCTGTTCGCCAAGCTGATGAACGAGAGCATCGGCTTCTTCTCGGAGCGGCATTCGTCAGAATTCCTGCAGCGGCTCACCGCCGGCGCCAATTCGGTGACACAGGTGCTCAGCCTGCTGATCAACGCCGTCGGCCGCGACCTGCTGTCGCTGATCGCGCTAGTCGGCGTGATGGTGATGCAGGATCCTTATATGGCGTTGTTCGGCTTCCTGGTGGCGCCGCCTGCGATGCTGGTGCTGCGCAAGCTGGTCCGGCGCATCAAGGGGCTCGCCCGCAACCAGTTCACCGGCACCACCGAGATTCTGGAAGTGATGCAGGAATCGCTGCAGGGCATCCGCACGGTGAAGGCCTTCACGCTCGAACAGACCATGCAGCAGCGCATGGAAGCGAGCATCACGGCCGTCGAGCAGAACGCCAACAAGATGGCGCGCGTCTCCAGCCGCTCCAGCCCGCTGATGGAAACCCTCGGCGGTTTCGCCATCGCGGCGTCGCTGATGTATGGCGGCTATCGCGTGGTGGCGATGGGCGCGACACCCGGCCAATTCTTTTCCTTCGTCACCGCCTTCCTGCTGGCCTATGAGCCGGCGAAGCGGCTGGCGCGGCTGAACATCGACCTCAACAGTCAGATCATCGGCGCGCATACGCTGCTGGAAATCGTCGACAGCCCGGCTTCCGAGCCGAATGACGACCACAAGCCGGCGCTGAAGCTGACCGATGCGCGCGTCGAATTGCATGACGTGACGTTCCGCTATCGCCCCAACGAGGTCGTGCTCAACCGCATGAGCTTCGTCGCCGAGCCCGGCAAGGTGACCGCACTGGTCGGCCCGTCAGGGGGCGGTAAGTCCACCGTGCTCGCGCTGCTGCTGCGACTCTACGAAGTCAGCGAAGGCGATATCACCATCGACGGCCAGTCGATCGGCCAGGTTTCGCGGCGCTCGCTGCGCGGCCAGACCGCCTATGTCGGCCAGGATGTCTATCTGTTCCGCGGCACGATCCGCGAAAACATCGCCTTCGGCAAACCGGGCGCCACGGAAGACGAGATCGTCGCGGCAGCCAAGGCCGCCTGCGCCCATGATTTCATCATGGGTTTCCCGCTCGGATACGAGACGCCGGTCGGCGAGCATGGCGCACAACTCTCCGGCGGCCAGCGCCAACGCATCGCCATCGCGCGCGCGCTGGTGAAGAACGCGCCGGTCATCCTGCTGGACGAAGCTACCGCAGCGCTGGATTCCGAATCCGAAAAATCGGTGCAGGAAGCCATCGAGCATCTCTGCCAGAATCGCACCACGATTGTCATCGCCCACCGCCTGCACACGATCATGCATGCCGACGCCATCTTGGTGGTCGAGGGCGGCGAGATCGTCGAGCGCGGCCGCCACGACGACCTGCTGCGCCGTGGCGGGCGCTACGCCTCGTTCTTCCGCTTGCAACATCGTGATGCTTCGCCGCTGGCACCGCTTCATGCGTCGGCGTAAGACTTGCCTCTGTTTTCTGCCGCGCAAGCGCGGCATCCGTTTTGATCCCAGCCTTCACAACCAGCCCGAGAGCCGTCCATGACCGCATCGTTCGTTATCGCTCCTCCGCCGCAGGCCGCCATCGCCGTTCAGGGCGAGACTACGAAATTCCCGGTTCGCCGCGTCTGGTGCGTGGGCCGCAACTATCTCGAGCACATCCGCGAACTCGGCAATGACGAGCGCAACCCTCCCTTCTTCTTCGCCAAACATGCCGACATGATCGTTCCTGATGGCAGCGAAATCCCATACCCGACCCTGACCAAGGACATGCAGCACGAGGTCGAGCTCGTCGTCGCGCTGAAGAGCGGCGGCCTCAACATCTCGCCGGACAAGGCGCTCGATCACGTCTGGGGCTATGGCGTCAGCGTCGACCTCACCCGCCGCGACCTCCAGACCATCTCGCGCAAGAAAGAGCAGCCCTGGGAAATCGGCAAGTCGTTCGACATGTCGGCGCCCACCGGCGCGCTCGTCCCCGCTTCGAAGGTCGGCCATCCCTCCAAGGGCAAGATCTGGCTCTCGGTGAACGGTACCGAACGCCAGAAGGGTGACCTGTCCGAAATGATCTGGAATATCGCCGAGATCATCGCGAAGCTCTCGCTGCAGGTCGAACTCGGCGCCGGCGACGTGATCCTGACCGGTACCCCGGCCGGCGTTGCAGCGCTTCAGCCAGGCGACAAGGTCGAATGCGGCGTCGATGGCATCGGCACCTTGAAGTTCGAAATCACCGCGCCCAAGTAAGGGCCGCACGCCTTTACTGCGAAAGGCCGCGCATGATGCGCGGCCTTTTTCGTTTCGGCTCCATCAGGGAAGCGATCCATGCCGCTCGAACTAGGTCTCGACACGTTCGGTGACGTCACACGTGGTGCAGACGGCGAAATGCTGTCACATGCACTAGTCATCCGGAATGTCATCGACGAGGCCGTCCTCGCCGATCAGCTCGACGTCGACTTCTTTGGCGTCGGTGAGCATCACCGCGCAGACTTTGCCGTATCGGCGCCCGAAGTCGTGCTCGCGGCCATCGCGACGCGCACCAAGCGCATTCGCCTCGGTTCCGCTGTGACCGTGCTGAGCTCCGACGATCCGATCCGCGTCTTCCAGCGCTTTGCCACAGTAGACGCGGTCTCCAATGGCCGCGCCGAGGTCATTCTCGGCCGCGGCTCGTTCACCGAATCCTTCCCGCTGTTCGGCTTCAAGCTCGACCAGTATGAGACGCTGTTCGAGGACAAGCTTGATCTGTTCGCCGCGCTCGCGTCCGAGCCGGAAGTAACCTGGAGCGGCACGACCCGCCCGCCACTCACCAATCAGCGCGTCTATCCACCGATCGATGCCGGCAGGCTGATGACCTGGATTGGCGTCGGTGGCAGTCCCGAGTCGGTTGTTCGCGCGGTGCGCTATGACATGCCCTTGATGCTGGCGATCATCGGCGGCGAGCCCGAGCGATTCAAACCCTATGTCGATCTCTATCATCGCGCCTATGCGCAGATTGATCGGCCGGTGAAGCCGATAGGCGTGCATTCACCTGGCTATGTCGCTGCCAGCGACGAGCAGGCCCGCGAGGAACTGTGGTCCGACTACAAGCAGATGCGCGATCGCATCGGCAAGGAGCGCGGCTGGCCGCCGATGCAGCGCCGCGAATTTGATCAGGAAGCCGAACACGGCTCGCTCTATGTGGGATCGCCCGAAACAGTCGCAAAGAAGATTGCGAAGACAGCAGAGACGCTCGGAATTTCGCGCTTCGATCTGAAATACAGCGCGGGACCATTGCCACACGAGAAGCTAATGACGTGTATCCAGCTATACGGAACAAAGGTCATTCCGATGGTCCGAGAGATGCTCAAATAACAAAAAGCCCCGGATCACTCCGGGGCTTTTCTTCTTCAATTCGTCAAAACAAACTCAGTAGCGGTAGTGGTCCGCCTTGAACGGGCCTTCGGTCTTCACACCGATATAAGCAGCCTGTTCCTTGCTGAGCGTGCTCAGCTTGACGCCGATCTTGGCGAGATGCAGACGGGCTACCTTCTCGTCGAGCGACTTCGGAAGGACGTAGACTTCCTTCTTGTATTTGCCGTCCTTGTTGTTGGCATAGAGTTCGATCTGCGCCAGCGTCTGGTTGGTGAACGAGGCCGACATTACGAAGGACGGATGTCCGGTCGCGTTGCCGAGGTTCACCAGGCGGCCTTCGGACAGCAGGATCATGCGCTTGCCGTCTGGGAAGGTGATTTCGTCGACCTGCGGCTTGATGTTGTCCCACTTCAGGTTCTTCAACGTGGCGATCTGGATCTCGTTGTCGAAGTGACCGATGTTGCAGACAATGGCACGATCCTTCATCGCGCGCATGTGCTCGATGGTGATGATGTCCTTGTTGCCGGTCGCGGTGACGAAGATGTCGGCGCGCGGTGCGGCGTCTTCCATGGTCACGACTTCATAGCCTTCCATCGCCGCCTGCAATGCGCAGATCGGATCGATTTCGGACACCAGCACGCGGCAACCGGCTTGGCGCAGCGAAGCGGCCGAGCCCTTGCCGACGTCGCCGAAGCCGGCAACCATGGCGACCTTGCCGGACATCATGACGTCGGTGCCGCGGCGGATGCCGTCAACCAGCGATTCACGGCAGCCATAGAGATTGTCGAACTTCGACTTGGTCACGGAGTCATTGACGTTGATCGCGGGCCACAACAGCGTGCCAGCCTTCTGCATGTCGTACAGACGATGCACACCCGTGGTGGTCTCTTCCGAGACGCCCTTGATGCTGTCGGCGATCGCCTTGAAGTAGCCCTTCGGCTTCTCCTTGAGCTGCTTCTTAAGCAGCGCGAAGAACACTTCCTCTTCTTCCGAACCTGGCTTGTCCAGGAACGCCGTGTCGCCGTTCTCGGCCTTGAGGCCGAGATGGACATACATGGTGGCGTCGCCGCCGTCGTCGAGGATCATGTTGGGATGACCGCCGCCATGCCAGTCGAACAGCTTGGCGGTGTAGTCCCAATATTCAGTGAGGCTTTCGCCCTTGATGGCGAACACCGGAATGCCGGCGGCTGCGATCGCGGCAGCGGCATGATCCTGGGTCGAATAGATGTTGCAGGAGACCCAGCGGACGTCGGCGCCGAGCGCCTTCAGCGTCTCGATCAGCACTCCGGTCTGAATGGTCATGTGCAGCGAGCCGGCAATACGCGCGCCCTTCAGAACCTGCTTCGGGCCGAATTCCTCGCGGGTGGCCATCAGGCCGGGCATCTCGGTCTCAGCGATCGAGAGCTCCTTGCGGCCGAATGGCGCGAGATTGATATCCTTGACGATGTAGTCCGTGAAACCGTTGGGGGCGGTCATGCTTTTATCCTTGATGAGAGAGCGATTCCGCAGCGCTCGCGCCTTCGCGAACGAACACGGAATCTCGATGTGATAGTCACTTCTGAGTTCCGGGTTCGTATGCGCGAAGATGCGCACACGCCCCGGAACGACGAATTTGTGGTTAGACGTTGCGCTTCAGCGCATCGACGAGGTCGGTCTTCTCCCAGGAGAAGCCACCATCGGCATCCGGCGTGCGACCGAAATGACCGTAGGCCGACGTGCGGGCGTAGATCGGCTTGTTGAGGTCGAGATGCTTGCGGATGCCGCGCGGCGTCAGATCCATCGCGGCAGCAACGGCCTTCTCGATGGCATCGTCAGCGACCTTGCCGGTGCCGTGGGTGTCGACATAGATCGACAGCGGGCGCGCCACGCCGATGGCGTAAGCGAGCTGCAACGTCGCCTTGTCGGCCAGACCAGCGGCAACGATGTTCTTGGCGACGTAGCGCGCGGCGTAAGCGGCCGAACGGTCCACCTTGGTGGAGTCCTTGCCCGAGAATGCACCGCCACCATGCGGGGCTGCGCCGCCGTAGGTGTCGACGATGATCTTGCGGCCGGTGAGACCTGCGTCGCCATCGGGACCGCCGATAAAGAACTTCCCGGTCGGATTGATGTGCCAGATCGTCTTGTCGCTGATCCAGCCATCCGGCAGCGCCTTGCGGACATAGGGCTCGACGCGTTCGCGCACCTGGTTCGAGGTCATGTCCTCAACGAGATGCTGATGCGAGACGACGATTTCGCGCACGCCGACCGGCTTGCCGTTTTCGTACTGCACGGTGACCTGGCTCTTGGAGTCCGGACCGAGCACCTTTTCGGTACCGGCATGACGGGCTTCCGAGATCAGGCGCAGAATCTTGTGCGCGTAGAAGATCGGTGCCGGCATCAGCTCGGGCGTTTCGTTGGTAGCGTAACCGAACATGATGCCCTGGTCGCCAGCGCCTTCTTCGGCATTGGTCGGCTGCTTGGCATCGACGCCCTGTGCGATATCGGCCGACTGCGGATGCAGCAGAATCTCAACGTCGGCGGTCTTCCAGTGGAAACCGTCCTGCTCGTAGCCGATGTCCTTGATGGCGGCGCGAACGACGGCTTCGATGTGGTCGTTGGTGACGGTGGATGGACCGCGGGTCTCGCCGGCGATCACAACCTTGTTGGTGGTGGCGAGGGTTTCGCAGGCAGCGCGAATATCCCAAGGATCAATGCCCGCCTTCGGGCCTTCGCGGAAGAACAGATCGACGATCTCGTCGGAGATACGGTCGCAGACCTTGTCGGGATGGCCTTCGGAAACCGATTCACTGGTGAAGAGATAAGACGCGCGCATCAACTGGTCCTCTAGGTTGCGCCGGAGCCCGGCAGCCTTCGTCAGATTGTTCCGGAAATGTCAGTCGCGACGCCGCGAGATGACGTAGGATTCGTCGTAGAACCAGAGACCGTTGTGCTTGCGCAGAACCTCTCGGGTGGCATCCAGGTAACGGCCGCTCTCCGTCACTTCCGTCAAACGGTCATCCTCGATTTGGGCCACGTAAACCGCCGCGTTCCACGCTGCAAAAGCCGTCGAAGTTCCGATCGATCCGGTCACCTCGTTCGGCAACGCCTCCATGGCGTAGCGAAAGATCGACCGCTGGTCGGAATAGGCATTGAAGTTCAGATCGCGGCCGGCTGAGCCCAGCTCATATTTCACCGCCCGCAATAGCTCATGCCGGCTCACGGCGAAAGGATTTTCTTTGGGCCAGACGGCTTGAACGATCTCCATACCGGGGTCCTGCCCATGCGAGTGGATACCGATCAGTCGCCCACCTGCCCGCAGCGCCCGGGCCAGCGGCGCCATGATCCGTTTGGCCCGAAATTGCACCGAAGACTTCGCCCGATAGGGCTGGGAGGCGATAATCAGGTCAAAATTGGCCTCCGTGCGCCCTGCGCGGGGGATAATAGAATCCAGCAGGAACCGGTGATCCTCGCGATAAACCACCAGCGCCACGGGCCGTTCATAGGTCGGCATGCCTGATCGGGGGTTGATGCTGGCCCGCCAGTTGTCCTCAAGAAAAGCTCCAAGTCCGGCGATCTGGTCGGCGAATTCGCCGGACGAAGCCCCCCGCAGCGGAACTTCGTGCCAGATCATGGCGGCTGCGGCGGCGGGTGATGCCGGGGTCAGTGTGGGCGCCTCGGCATAGTGCATGTTGGTCAGCACGAAGACCGTGGCTGGATGTTCGAACAGCCGATCCGGCACCTTATCCAGGGTCAGCCGGACGTCCTCGAGACTGAGCTCCTTGCCGGCGATATAGAATGGCATATGCGGGAACCGGCCGTGCATCGAGCGCATCACCCGCGCCAGCACCGTACCGTCACCGACGCCCGCATCGAACACCCGCAGCGCTGGCGGGCGCGGATGGATGCTGGCCAATTCGAGCCCGACGCGATCGGCAATCACCCGCTTTTCCGAGCAGGTATGGACGAACAGCAGGTATTTCTGCCGGTTCTCGAAGAAGCGGAAATTGCTACGCGGATCGCGCCGTTCGATTGGCGGCTCCAGCCCGCGTGGCGGCGGCACGCCCTCCGGCATCGATTGGGCAATGAAGGCCTGAATTCGCTCCAGCGTGTCGATGGTGATGCGCTTTCCCTCACGCAGGCGATTCACCAGCTTGCCGTCGTTGACGGCCCGGCGACCGAAGGTCGACTCCGCCATCTCCGCCTGTCGGCAGAAATCCGAGATGATTCCGAGGATCTGATCGTTCTTCATGTGCGGGGATGTGACCGGAAGTGGGCAGAATTATGCTTGGCCCACTCTTTAGCACGATCTGCCCACAGATGATATACGTGATCCGGCATCGCCGCCGCGGTGTGCAAGTCACGGTGTTCTGCTAAAACACAGCCGCGAAGCGCTCTTCAGAATGATCTTCAAGACAAAGGCAATCTCCCATGCATATCGCCATGATTGGCACTGGTTATGTCGGCCTCGTATCCGGCGCTTGCTTCGCCGATTTCGGGCACCACGTGATCTGCGTGGACAAGGACAGCAGCAAGATCGACGCCCTGCTCCGTGGCGAGATCCCGATCTTCGAGCCCGGCCTGGACGCGCTGGTGGCCAGCAATGTGAAAAGCGGCCGGCTCGGCTTCAGTCTCGACCTCAGTGAAGCTGTGAAGACGGCGGATGCCGTGTTCATCGCGGTCGGCACCCCGTCCCGCCGCGGCGATGGCCACGCTGATCTCAGCTACGTGCATGCCGCCGCGCGCGAGATCGCCGCCAACCTGTGCGATTTTACCGTGGTCATCACCAAGTCGACCGTGCCTGTCGGCACCGGCGACGATGTGGAACGCATCATCAAGGAAGCCAATCCCGACGCCGACGTCGCCGTGGCGTCAAACCCGGAATTCCTGCGCGAGGGCGCCGCGATCCGCGACTTCAAGCATCCGGACCGGATCGTTGTCGGCACCGACGACGAGCGCGCACGCACGGTGATCTCGGAGATCTATCGCCCGCTTTATCTCAATCAGGCGCCCATCATGTATACGGGTCGGCGCACCGCCGAGCTGATCAAATACGCCGCCAACGCATTTCTCGCGACCAAGATCACGTTCATCAATGAAATCGCTGATCTGGCCGAGCGGACCGGCGCAGATGTCCAGGACGTCGCGCGTGGCATCGGCCTCGACAACCGCATCGGCGCGAAGTTCCTGCATGCTGGTCCCGGCTTCGGTGGCTCGTGTTTTCCGAAGGATACCCGCGCACTGGTCAAGACCGGTCAGGACTACGACGCGCCACTGCGGATCGTCGAGGCCGTCCTCACCGTCAACGATAACCGCAAGCGCGCCATGGCCCGTAAGGTGTCTGCCGCGCTTGGCGGCAATCTGCGCGGCAAGACCGTCGGCGTGCTCGGACTGACGTTCAAGCCCAACACCGACGACATGCGCGAGGCGCCGTCGATCCCCTTGATCACCGCGCTTCAGGATCTCGGCGCGACCGTGCAGGCCTACGATCCCGTCGGCATGGAACAGGCCAAGCACGAACTGCCGGATATCACCTATTGCGACGATG
Organism: Tardiphaga robiniae; assembly: GCF_013359755.1. Classification (GTDB taxonomy): domain Bacteria; phylum Pseudomonadota; class Alphaproteobacteria; order Rhizobiales; family Xanthobacteraceae; genus Tardiphaga; species Tardiphaga robiniae. The sequence continues at coordinate 121,500 of NZ_JABMCJ010000077.1, forward strand.
CCTATGCATGCGCGACTGGCGCCGACGCGCTGGTGATTGTGACCGAATGGGAACAGTTCCGCGCACTCGACCTCGCGCAAGTGAAGAAGAAGATGAAGCAGCCGGTCATCGTGGATCTGCGCAACATCTACCGCCCCGAGGAGATGCTCAAGGCCGGCTTCACCTATGAAAGCGTAGGCCGCGGCAAGTCCTGAGAGCTCATCGTCCGGAGACTGAAATGCAAATGCCCGGCAAAAGCCGGGCATCTTTGTTGGCGAGTCCGCTGGTCAGGCGACAGCGGGCTTACTTGCCCCAAAGCTCGTTCGCGACATCGACGGCGAGCTTGAGCTTGGCCCACTGCTCCTCTTCGCTGAGGATGTTGCCTTCCTCGGTGGACGCAAAGCCGCATTGCGGCGACACGGCAAGCTGGTCGAGCGGCGCAAACTTCGCAGCTTCCTGGAGGCGAGCCTTGATGTCTTCCTTCTTCTCGAGCTCACCGAACTTCGAGGTGATGACACCGACCACGACGACCTTGTTGCCCTTCGGCAGGAAGCGCAGCGGTTCGAAACCGCCGGCACGATCCGAATCGTATTCGAGGAAGTAGCCGTCATAGTTGGTACCGGCGAGCAGCGTTTCAGCCACTGGCTCGTAGCCGCCCGACGAAATCCAGGTCGAGCGGAAGTTGCCGCGGCAGACATGCGTGGTGATCACCATATCCGCAGGACGCTCGGCGATCGCGTAATTGATGATGCGCGAATAGATCTGCTGCAGATTGTCAGCATCCTCGCCGCGCGCACGGACCTTGTTCAGCTCATCTTCCGAACAGAGATAGGCCCAAACCGTGTCGTCGAACTGCAGATAACGACAACCAGCGTCATAGAACGCCTTCACCGCCTTGCGATAGGTCTTGGCGAGATCCTCGAAGAACACTTCGATATCCGGATAGACCTCCTTGGAGATCGCCTTGCGACCGCCGCGGAAATGCAGAACTGCCGGCGACGGGATGGTCATCTTCGCGGTCACGCCCGCGGTGTCGCAATGCTTCTTCAGGAACTTGAAGTGCGCCAGCATCGGATGATCGTCGGGGAAATCCACCTTGCCGATCACGCGCACCGAGTCATGACGAGTCTCGACGCCGGTGAACTGGATGCCGGTGTCAGGATGATAGAGTTCGCAGCCAGTCAGCTTGGCGAGGAAGTCGAAGTGCCACCACGAACGACGGAACTCGCCGTCGGTGGCGAGCTTGAGGCCGGTCGAGGCCTGGCGATGCACAACCTTCTCGATCTCGATGTCTTCGACCTTGCGCAGGTCGTCGGCCGAAATCTCGCCCTTCTCCAGCTTGGCGCGCGCTTCCTTGATCGATGCGGGCCGCAACAGGCTGCCGACTTCGTCGGCACGGAACGGGGCTTTGGTTCTCTGCATAGTCGTTACTCCAGAATGCTCGGTTTGCAGATCAGCCGGGTGTACCGGCCGCGTGTTTATTCTTGCTGCCGGCCGCGCCGGCGACGCCGAGGAAATGCTCCAGCACGGCAGGATCGGATTTCAACGCTGCACTCGTTGCATCATGCACGATGGTGCCGCGTTCCAATATCACGACACGATCGGCAAGCCCGAGTATTTTTTGGGCATTCTGTTCCACGATGATGGAACAGATGCCGCCGGCGCGTGTGATCTTGCCCAGTGCCGCCAGCAATTCATCGACGATGATCGGTGCGAGGCCCTCGGTCGGTTCGTCCAAGAGCAGCACCTGCGGATTGAGCGTCAGTGCACGGCCGATCGCTAGCATCTGCTGTTCACCACCGGACAGTTGATTGCCGAAATTGTTCTTGCGCTCTTCGAGCCGCGGGAACATCTCGTAGATCTTCTTGACGTCCCATGGCCCGGGCTGCGCCACGGCGGTCATGTTTTCTTCCACGGTGAGCGAGCGGAAGATATTGCGCTCCTGCGGCACCCAGCCGATGCCGGCTCGCGCACGCTGGTCCGGCCGCAGCGACGTGATGTCCTTCCCGCCGAGCTTCAGCGTGCCGCTGAAGCGGCGGGTAACGCCGACGATGGAATTGATCAGCGTGGTCTTGCCGGTGCCGTTGCGCCCGAGCAGTGCCAGTACCTGGCTTTCGCCGAGTTGCAGCGTCATCTTGGGAATGACCAGGGCTTCGCCATAGCCCGCGCGCAGGTCATTGATGTCGAGGAGATCAGACATCGGCGCCCTCGCCCAGATACACGGCCTTCACGCGCGGATCGCGCGCGACTTCGTCCGGGGGACCTTCCACCAGCATGGCGCCCGCGACCAGCACGGAGATGCGATCGGCAAAGGAGAATACCAGATCCATGTCGTGCTCGATCAGCAGCACCGTGACGTCGCGCGGCAGGCTGGCGACGGCCGAGAGAATATCGTGGCGCTCGCTTTCCGGCACACCCGCAGCCGGCTCGTCGAGCAGCAGCACGCGCGGCTTGGTGGCAATGGCGACGGCGATCTCGAGCAGGCGCTGCTTGCCATAGGGCAATGTCGCCGTCGGCTCATTCATGACGTCGAGCAGGTGAAAGCGCGCGAGGTTTTCCGCGATCGCGTCATTGACGTCACTGCGGGTGCCCATGCGACGCCACCAGTCGCTGCCATGGCCGAGATGTTCGGACGCAGCGAGACCGACCGTCTCCAGCGGAGTCATGTCGGGATAGAGCTGATTGATCTGGAAGGTGCGCGACAGCCCGCGCAAGACGCGTTTGTGCACCGGCAGTCCGGTGATGTCGTTGCCCTCGAGCAAGATGCGGCCGGAATTGGGCTTGAGCACACCGGTCAGAAGATTGATCACGGTTGTCTTGCCGGCACCGTTCGGGCCGATCAGCGCGTGACGCGCGCCGGCCTCGATCTTCAGCGACAGATCGCGCGTGACGCGGAGGCCACCGAAGGACTTTTCGAGATTGACGGTTTCCAGCGCGATGGTCATGGCGCCTCACTTTCCGGCGCAACGACCGGCGTCTTGGCGCGGCTGAACTTGCTTGCGATCAGGCGCGGCAGGAACATCGCCCAGCGATGCATGCGGTCGCGGCCGATCAGCACGATGACCACCAGCACGGCGCCGATCCAGAACTGCCAGTATTGCGGCGTCAACGTCGAGAACAGCTCCTGCAGCAGTTTGAAGATCACCGCACCGATCAAGCCGCCATAGAGATAGCCGGTGCCGCCGATGATCAGGACCAGCATCAGGTCAGCCGAGCGATCGAAGGCAAAACCGTCGAGCGAGGCGAGCGCCGTCGTCTGCGTCGAGAGTGCACCGGCAACGCCTGCGTAGAAGGCGGCGATGGTGTAGATCGCGATCAGCCGGCGATTGACGGGAATGCCAATCGCCGAGGCGCGCAGCGGATTGTTGCGGATCGCTCGCAGCGACAGGCCGAACGGCGAATGCACGATGCGTCGCGCCAGCAGGAACAAGACGAACAGCACGCAGAGACAATAGATGAAGCCGACCTTGCCGAAGATATCGAACGAGAACTGGCCGAGGATCGGCGCCATCTCGATGCCCTGAAGGCCATCGGATCCGCCGGTGATATTTGAAAAGCGGTTGGCGAGTTCGCGCAGCAACAGCGCAATACCGAGCGTCACCATCAGCCGCGTCAGATCTGACCCGCGCATGACGAGAAAGCTCGTCACGAAGCCGAGCGCCATCGCGGCAAGACCGGCAACTACCAATGCGATCACAGGTTCGGTGACGATGCCGTGCAATGCGAGCAGTCCCGCCGCATAGCCGCCGAAGCCGAAGAATGCGGCATGGCCGAGCGAAACGATGCCGGCATAGCCGAGGATGAGATCGAGCGAGAGCGCGAACAGCGCGAGCCAGGCGATCTCGGTCAGGATCAGGTAACGGTTCGGGAACAGCAGGATGCAGCCCGCGGCGGTGAGCCAGAACACGACTTCAGGCCAGCGCCATTGCGCGCGCGCCATGGCGAAGGTGCCGACTTCCGGATGGGTGGTGCTGTTGGCTGTCATGACGCCCTCACCGCGCTGCGGTGCGGCCAAACAGGCCGTTCGGGCGCCAGATCAGGATCACGATCATCATGGTGTAGATCACGAAGGCGCCGAGCTTCGGCACGTAATATTTGCCGGCGACATCGCCGATGCCCAGCAGCAGCGAAGCCAGGAATGGCCCAGTGATGCTGGACGAACCGCCGACGGTCACCACGATCAGGAAGTAGATCATGAACTTCAGCGGGAAGTACGGATCGAGGCCGAGGATTTCTGCGCCAAGTGCGCCGCCCATGCCAGCCAATCCGCAGCCGAACGCAAAGGTCAGCGCGAACACCTGCGGCACGTTGATGCCCAGACCCGACGCGGCGCGCGGATCATCGACCGCGGCGCGCAACCGGCTACCGAAGCGGGTCTTGGACAGGATCATCTGAAGCGCCACCGTGAGCAGTCCGCAGATGACGATGATCATCAAACGATAGCGTCCGACGCCGAGGCCGAAGAGATTGATCTGGCCCTGCAGGTAATCCGGCAGATGGATGAAGGTCTGCGACGACCCCATAAAGTAGTCTACCGCGGTCACCGACATGAAGACGAGGCCGATGGTGAACAGCACCTGATCAAGATGACTGCGCGTATAGAGGTGCCGATAGAGTGAACGCTCCAGCACGGCGCCGATCGCAGCGCTCACCACGAAAGCAATCGGCAAAGCCGCAAAGAATGGCAGGCCGGCGCGATTGACCAGGATCGCGCAGGCATAACCGCCCGCCATGGCGAAGGCGCCGTGCGCGAGGTTGACGAAGTTCATCAGCCCAAGCGTCACCGCCAGCCCGCACGCCAGCACGAACAGCAACATGCCGTAGGCGATGCCGTCGAACAGAATGGTGAGAAGGGTCATGAAACGACAGGTGCTTTCTTTCTTGGCCCTCCCCCGCGCTTGCGTGGGGTCTAGCGGGCGACCTCGCCCGCTATGGGTGGCCGGCCGCAAGGCCGGTCGGGTGGGGGTGGTGCCGCATAAAGAGCGGCGCGTGTTGCACCCCCACCCTACCCCTCCACACGCAAGCGCGGGGGGGGGGGAATTGCCGATGGCGGAGCTTACTACACTTCGGAAAAAGTGTCGCTTACTTCTTCGTCTTGCCGGGATCCTTCACCGCCTCGAACGTCGCGAATTCGATGTTGTAGAGTTCGCCGTCCACCTTCTCGACCTTGCGGATATAGATGTTCTGCACGATATCACGGGTCTCCGGATCGATGGAGATCGGGCCGCGCGGGCTCTCCCACTTCATGCCCTTCATCGCAGCGATCAGGCTGTCGCCATCGGCCTTGCCACCGGTCTTCTTCAGTGCCTCGTAGACGAGATGAATGCCATCCCAGCCGCCAACGGCCATGAAGCCCGGGCGCGTATTGTACGCCTTCTTGTAGGCCGCAACGAACTCCTTGTTCATCGCCGAGGGATGCGCTGCCGAATACAGATGCGCGGTCACGGCGCCAAGCGCTGCGTCGCCCATGTTGTTCAGCAGGTCGTCGTCCATCACGTCGCCGGGTCCGATCACCTTGATGCCGGACTTGTCGAGGCCACGCTCGGCATACTGCTTCATGAAGTTGCCGCCCTGCCCGGCGGGCACGAACACGAACACCGCGTCGGGCTTACTGTCCTTCATGCGCTGCAGGAACGGCGCGAAATCGGGATTGGCGAGCGGCACCTTGACCTCTTCGACAATCTCGCCGCCACCGGCGGTGAAGTGCTCCTTGAAGAATTGCAGCGCGTCGTTGCCCGGTGCGTAGTCGGAGGTCAGCGTAGCGACCTTCTTGATGCCGTTCTTTGCAGCCCAGTCACCGATGATGGTGGAGGACTGTGCCAGCGTGAACGAGGTGCGCACGATATAGGGCGAACGCTCGGTGATGATCGAGGTGCCGGCAGCCATCACGATTTCCGGCACCTTCGCCTGGGTCGCGAGCGGCGCAGCGGCCAACGCAGCCGGTGTCACGCCGAAGCCGGCGATGATGTTGACCTTCTCGTTGACGATCAGTTCCTGCGCGAGGCGCTTGGTGTTGTCAGGCAGCGCCGCGTCATCCTTGAGGATGATTTCGACCTTCTTGCCGGCAACAGTGTCGCCGTTTTTCTGCTGATAGAGCTTGATGGCATTGTTGATCTGCTGGCCGGTCGAAGCCTGGCCGCCAGTCATGGGCACGATCAGGCCGATCTTGACGGTCTCCTGCGCCTGCGCGAGCCCGCCGATGGACAGCACGCTGACAGCGGTCACGGTCGCGGAAATCAAATTCCTCAGCATTAATTCCTCCTCTGTAGGTGATGCCGGCTCTTCAAGGCCGTGAAGTCATAGTCCCCATACGCTGTCGCCCGCGATGATGATCGCCCGCGATAACGGAGCCATGTTGACCTGTCAACGGCTGGGTTGACAACACAACGCGGTCTGTTGAACTGCGTAATGCCGACGCATCGTGGCATGCTGCTAAAGTCTAGCCAAGCATTCACGGGCCGCTCGATTTCCGTTCATTCAGATTGCAGATCGTATCCAGATGACAAAGCCGGTGATCAACCATGGACGATATGTACCGGCGCTCATCAATTTCCTGGGCAACAAGCTCGCTGCGGGTGCCTCAAGTGCCTATCGGCGCGAATTCGGCGTCGGCGTCACCGAATGGCGGATCCTCTCGAAACTCGCCAGCGAAGACGCGTGCACCGCACAACAGATTTGCCAGTATTTCGATCTCGACAAGGGGCTGGTCAGCCGCACCCTTAAATCACTGGTGGACAACGGCAGCGTAACGGTCAGTGACCTGGCCGGCGACAACAGGCGCGTCGTCATCCTGACCAAATCCGGCCGCGCGCTGCATGACCGGATCATCGAGCTGGCGCTGGATCGCGAACGGGTCCTGCTGGATTGCCTCGATGAGAAGGAAGTCGAAAAGCTGATCGACATGCTGGGCCGCCTGCTGGCACAGGCACCGGCGGTCAACGCGGTACAGGTTCGCAAACCCGCTGCATCGAAGCGCAAGACCACGGCGTGAGACGACATGGCTGAGTACGGTCACGCGCCGTCCTTGCCCGCGCCTGAGCGCGTGCGTGGCGGTCCCGGGGGTCTCCCTCGAAAATGAGGGAGATGAAGCGCCGAAAGGCGCGACTTGGGTACAGTGCCGCAGCGTGCTGTCCGGATCGCCGGACCACAGAGGCCGCGGAAACGCCTTTCGACGCTCCACCGTGGCGATTTCTGTCCCCGGGACCGTTCTTCCGGGCAAAGGCGCAGACCTCCGCAGTCCGCTTATCCCGACGGTTTCCCGCCGTTCACCAATGCCACGTCCAGCCAGCATGAGTGGCAGACCCCCGTAGTGGGGCCGGACGGTGACCCAAGGCCTCCCGAGTGCGTGAGGAAACGTCTTCCTCCCGCCCGCAGGCGCCACATCCCGCCCCGCGCTAACAAGCGTCCCTGGCAACGCCCCTCAAAGTGGGACGGGATGCAAGAGAATATAATCTACATTGGAATGGCGTCAAGGATTATTTTCAGGTTTCTGCCGAACGAATGCGCACCGCACCCTCGGCACCTGCTACCACGTATAACGCGCAACGCCCTTTCCGGCATAGCTGCGCGTGACGTCCGAGAACTCGCCCTCGAACGTCGCCGCAAGCGACAAGCCGTTGCTCCATGCCAGTTCGGCCGAGGCCGTGGTCAGCGCCGCATCGCGTGCCGGCGCTGCGCCGGACACCGTGAACGATGCGCCGGGCAGCGACTGGAACGTGGCGGCCACGCTGCGATCGCTGTTGAAGTCATGCGCCCACGCCGCGCGGCCACGCAGCGTCAGGATCGCATCGTTGACGGCGAAGGACTTGTCGGTGCGCAGGCCGAGTTCGCTGCGGGTCGATGTCACTGTCTTGCCCGCGTAGTTCAGCGCAAAGGTGCTGGCGCCGCCATTGACGGTTTCCGCATAGGACGGCAGGTCGAATGCGATCACCTGCGCGGCGACATAGGGCGTCACGCCGACGCCGCCGAGCCATGAACTCACAGTGCGGTTACCGCCTTCGACCCGCGCCGAATAGGAATTCGCATTGAATTGCGCATGCAGGCGATCGAGGCCGGCGACGGTGACGATGCGATCGGTCGTGATGTCCTGCCAGCCATAGGCTGCCGCGGCGGTGATATAGGCAGACGACACGCTGTGACGCACGAAGGCGCCCATCTGAAACATGTCCGAATGACCGCTGCCGCCATTGGCCACGGAGAAATTCGTGCCGGCGCCCGCGAGCGAGAAGCCGGCGATGGTGGTCGGCGACAACAGCACATCGGCGCCGACAGCGGTGCCGCCGATGCTGCTGCGCGCGGTGTTCGATCCCGTCGCCGCATTGCCGTCGGTGGTCTGCGATCCGCCGAAGCTCGACGCCCACACGCTCCAGCGCGTCTCGAAGGACGGCGCGCGCGGCGGCGCCTTGGTCAACATCGCGAAGGCATCACGCGGCTTGCGCGCATCCGCATATCCCATCGCGCCCGGCGCATCGAATCCCCTGCCCGCGCTGAACGGATCGGTCATCATGCCCATGAACTGCGTCATGGCGTTGAAGGTCGTCTGCTGCGATCCCGTCGCGGTTTCGCCCGAGGTCTGCGTCAGCGCATTGCGCAGCGCGTCGCCGGTGAGCGCAAACAGCGCGTTGAACTGGCTCGGCATCGTGCCGCCGCTCACCAGCGCATTGTCGATGGCAGTTGCGACGGCCTTCTGATTGCGGCTGGCACTGTCCGGCAGGTTCGGGCTGAGCAGGCCGGGATCGACGGTCAGCAACACGTCGTTGCCCACATAGCTCAGCCGCGCATTGCGCGCGAAGTTGTTGAGCAGGGTTGTCGTGTCGAAGCTGCCGCTGATCGTGCCGGCAGTGAGGATCGTATAGGTCGTCGTCGTGGCGATGCGCGCCAGCGGATCGACCGTGACCTTGCCAGCCAGCGTCGCGGTGCCGGTGACGATGGTCTTGTCGGATGATGCTCCGGAGATCTGCACCAGATAGGTCGATGCCGCCGTCATCGTCAGGCTGCCAGTGACATTGAGCGTGCCGATCGAGTTGCCCGGCGCCAGCACGCCGCCATTGATCAGCGTGTCGCCGACAAAGCCGTTGCCGCCGAGCGTGCCGCCTGAATTCACCGTAGTCAGCGACGACGATGCGATCGAACCGTTGACGCTGAGCGTGCCGGCGTCGACCGTCGTCGTCCCGGTATAGGTGTTGATCCCGCTCAGCACGGTGTTGCCCGCACCGGTCTTCACCAGTTTGCCCTGGTCGGCGCCGCTGTCGGAAATGACTCCGTCGAAGCTGTAGAAGTTCGAGCGATTGAAGATCAGCGTGCCGCCGTTGGCGACATCGCCGACAATCGAACCGGTGGTGCCGCCATTGCCGATCTGCAGCGTCGAGCAGAAGCAGATCGCGGTGCCGCCGGTATAGGTGTTGGCGCCGGTCAGTGTCGTGACGCCGGTGCCGTCGATCCACAGCGACATCTTCGCCGCCGCGCCATCTCTGATCACGCCGGCAAAGGTCGTGCTGCTGTTGTTGAGGCCGACGACCAGAACCGCATCGGCGGCGTTGGCATTGGTCACGTTGCCGGCGCCGGCCAGCGAGCCGATGAACTGGAACGGGCTGTCGAGGGCCAGCGTGGCGCCGGCCGCGATCGCATAGGCGCTGTCCGGGCTGAGCGAGCCGCTCGCGAGCAGCGTGCCGGCAAGAATATTGGTGGCGCCCGTATAAATGCTGTTGCCGGTGAGCGACAGTGTACCGGCGCCGGTCTTGGTCAATGCGCCAGGCGTCCCGCCGCTGTCCGCGATATTGCCGGACAGTTCGAGAGTGCCGGTATCGACCTGCAGGGTGCCGCCGCCAGTGCCCAAAGCAATGCTGCGCGCCGATGAAAAGCCGGCAGTCGTCTGCAGCGTGCCGCCGGTGAAGGTCAGCGCCCCCGCTGCGCCGCCGAGATTGGCATCCTGCGCGACGCTAATCGTGCCGCCGGCAAAGGTCGTGCCGCCGGTGTAGGTGTTGATCCCGGACAGGATCATCGTGCCGGCGCCGGTCTTCACCAGCGAGCCGCCGGTGCCGCCGTCGGCGATGACGCCGGTGACGTTGGTGGAGAAGTTGTTGCCACCGACCGTCAACTCGTTTTGGCCCAGTCTGAAAGTGCCGCCGCCGTTGATCGAGCCGGCGCTGAGCTTGTTGTCGCCAAGGGGGCCGGTCGATCCGCCGAAATCCGTGGTACCCGCCGCGCCATTGGTGATAGCCGCGTTGCCGGCCGTGCTGGTGTTAATGAATTGCAGTTGGAAGTTGTTGGCGATGGTGGCACTGCCGGCCGTGCTGGAGTTGGCGAAAGTCATGACGCTGTTGTTGGTGATGTCGACTGAGCCGCCGTTGACGACGATGCCGGCGCCGACGAAAAAGAGACTGCTGCCGACGGTGAAGCTGTAAGCCGAAGCACCGGCATTGAAGGTCCAGCCGCCGAGGGTCGTAGAGGCCGAAAATGACAGCGCGGCGACGCCGGACGTGCCGAAGAACGCGGTGCCGGTCGGCACCGCGGCCGGACCCCAGTTCGCTGCCGTGTTGAAGTCGCCGCTGCCGGGCGTGTTCAGCCAGGTGGCGTCCTGCGCCGCCGCCGGCAGCGCCGCCAAAAAGGGCGCGATGCACAGCGCCGACGAGGCCAGCAAAATGGCCCGTAACCGGCGCGCCGCGCCGAAACGATCGTTGAGAACCCGTATCGCCACCCGCTCACCCCGTTGCATTTCGACGCTCAAGGGCGCGGCGAAGCCGTGTATCGGAGCGGACCCTGCCACAATGGAACCGCGCCGTCGTCGCATTTTGCGCAAAGCGACGCGCGGTACCCCAAAATGGTCGGTTCGGCAGGTGATTTCCCGGCAATGTCGCCGGAAAGTCACAGCCCGTTGGCGCGTCCTTGCACGACGACCAAGCCGACGTCACCCATCAGACAGGCGCGATCACCATGTGTAGCGCGCAACGCCCTTTCCGGCGTAGCTGCGCGTGACATCCGAGAACTCACCCTCGAATGTCGCCGCCACCGAGAGGCCGCTGGTGAAGCTCATCTCGGCCGAGGCCGTGGTCAGCGCGGCGTCATGCGCCGCCGCTGCGCCGTTGACGACGAAGCTCGCGCCGGGCAGCGACATGAACGTCGCCGATGCGGCGCGGTCGGTGTTGAAATCATGCGCCCAAGCCGCGCGGCCGCGCAGCGTCAGGATCGCATCGTTGACAGCGAAGGACTTGTCGGTGCGCAGGCCAAGTTCGCTGCGGGTGTCGTTCACGGTCTTGGATGTGTAGCTGAGCGCGAAGGCGTTGCTGCCGGCGACAGCGGTTTCCGCATAGGCCGGCAACATGACGGCGGTGAACTGGACGGCGGCGTAAGGCGTGAGACCGAGGCCGCCCTGCCATGACGTGACGGTGCGATTGCCGACTTCAAAACGTCCCGAAAACGTATTGGGGCTGAAACGCGCCTGCAACTGATCCGTCATCACAGCGCGGTTGGTGGTGACGTCCTGCCAGCCATAGGCCAGTGCGCCGGACAGATAGGTCGAGCCGATCGCGTGGCGCACGAAGCCGCCGATCTGGAACAGGTCGGAGCGACCGGAGCCGCCGCCTGTCACGCTGAAGCTGGTGCCGCCGCCGGCCATCGCAAAACCGGCGACGGTGTTGGGCGAGATCAGATAGTCGGCGCCGACGGCGACGCCGCCGATGCGGCTGCTCGATGTATTCGAACCGGCGGCCGCATTGCCATCGGTGGTCTGCGTACCGCCGAAGCCCGACGCCCACACGCTCCAGCGCGGATCATAGGCTTGCGCCAGTGGTGCTTTCGTGAACATCGCATAGGCATCGCGCGCCGCACGGCTCTTCGCTGTCGATGTGTCAGCGTTGGTGTCGGCGAATCCCATCGCGCCCGGCGCCGTGCCGCCGCGACCTGCTGCAAAGACGTCGGTCATCGATCCCATGAACTGCGTCGTCGCCCCCATGGCGATCTGCTGCGATCCCGTTGCAGTCTCGCCGGAGGCCTGCGTCAGCCCGGTGGCGGTCAGTCCGCCATAGACCAGCGGAATGCCGCCATTGCGGTTGAAGTAATTGACCAGCGCGCTACCGACGCCGGACTGATTGCCGCTGAGGCCCGTGTTCGGCGGCGCGATGAAGGCAAGCGCCAGATCCAGATAGGCATTGTTGGCGTCGTAGCTCAGGCTGGTCCTGAAGCCTGACGGCAGATTGCTGTTAACGAGCGCGTTGAAGGTGGTGCCACCAAGACCGCCGGTAGCGTTGAGGATGGCGTATTGCCTGACAACGTAAGAGCCCGCCGCGAAGCTGGCATTGACAGTGCCGCCGTTCAGCGTAGCGCTGCCGGTGACATTGGTGCGGTCGGATGAATACGGCGAGACCTCGACATTGTAGTTCGACCCGGCGCCGAAGGTCAGGTTGCCATTGACGGTGATGGTGCCGATCGAGTTGCCCGGCGCCAGTGTGCCGCCCGATGCAATCGTCGTGTTGCCGAGCGTGCCGGTGCCACCGAGCATGGCGCCATTGTTGACGGTGAGCATCAATGACGAGGCAATCGAGCCATTGACGATCAGCGCGCCGCCATTGACCGTGGTCGCACCGGTATAGGTGTTGGCGCCGGACAATGTCAGCGTGCCGGTGCCGGCTTTGACAAGCGACCCGCCGATGCCGCCGGCGCCATGGCCACCATCAGCAATGATTCCGGTGACATTGGTCGACAGATCATTGCCGCCGACGGTCAGTTGGTTGGCGCCGAGGGTGAACGAGCCGCCGCCGGCAATCGAACCGACGCCAAGCGCGCCGACATGAGCGCTGAAATCCGTGACGCCTGCCGCGCCATTGGTAATCGCAGCGGTGCCACCCGTACTCGTACTTATAAAGTTTAGCAAACCGCCGTTGGTTATCGCCGCACTGCCGGCCGTGGAGGCGTTGTAGAAATACATCAAGTTGACATTGAGAATGGACGCGTTTCCGGCGCTGCTTGTGTCAAGAAAACGCAGCAAGTTTGAATTGGTGATCGTGGCGCCGCCAGCCGTCGCACTATTACTGAAAAACAGGTCATTGGTACTGGTAATGGTCGCGCTGCCGGCTGTGCTGCTCGCGTTGAAAGCGAGATTGCCGGTATTCGTGATCCTCGCATTGCCCGCTGTCGTCGTTCCGTTGAACGACATCGAATTGCTGCTGTTGATGGTAGCGTTTGCGGCCGTGCTGTTATTATAAAACCCCAAAACGTAGGTGTTGACGATATTGGCGCTGCCGGCCGTGCTGGTTTGATTAAAAGACAAAATACCCGGGTTCGTCAGCGTGGCGCTGCCAGCGGTGCTGGCATTGTTGAAATTCAGCAGTCCGCCATTGATAAAATTGACGCTGCCGCCAAGGACGGAAATGCCGCCGCCGCTGAACTCAAGCGTTCTGAGATTGTCGCTTGAGAACGTGTAGGCCGGCGCCCCGGCGGAAAAAATCCAGCTGTCGAACACAATATCGGCAGTGATAACCACAGAGGCGGCGTTCGTGACTCCGAATGTCGCGGTGCCGGTCGGCACCCCCGCGCTCCAGTTACCAGCCAGGTTGTAGTTGTTAGAGCCGGGATTGAGCAGCCAGGTCGAATCCTGCGCCGCCGCCGGCAGCGCCGCCAAAACGGGCGCCAGGCCCAGTGCCGACGACGCCAGCAAAATGGCCCGCAGCCGGCGCGCCGGCCCAAGTCTCTGGTTGGCGAGTCTCTGGTTGAAAAGCCCTAGCGCCACCCGCCACCCCATTCCAGTTCGCCGTCGCTCGGGCATTTCGGCAACCGAAGGCCCGAGACGGCAGAATCAACGTCGCACGGGTGGCGCGCGGGCGTCCTGAAGCAGCGCGCGTATTTTCTGAAGTTTTTCTGATATCTTGCGATCAGACGCCCGCACGGCGCGTTTTCTGGTAATTGCTGGCCCCGGACGGTTTCGGGAAACCGCGGAGGCACGGTGTACCGTTTTGCTGGCTTTGAATTTGATCGGCTGCGCGCCGAGCTGCGCGGGCCAGACGGCAAAGCCATCAAGCTTCGGCCGAAAACCTTCGATATGCTGGCGCTGTTCGCAGCCAACGCCGGCCGCATCATCAGCAAACAGGAGCTGATGGAGGCGGTCTGGCCGAACGTCCATGTCGGCGAAGACAGCCTGTTTCAGTGCATCCGGGAGCTTCGTACCGCGCTGGGCGACGATCAGCGGCAGGTGATCAAGCTCGTGTCCGGCCGCGGCTATATGTTCGATGTCGAGATGTTGGCCGAACCGGCCGCCGTGGAGACGCCAGCCGCGTTGCCGCTGGCCGCCTTGAGCGGGGAGCCTGCCCGCGCCGTGGCCGCCGCTGAACCCGTCGAACGGCGGCGGTTGTTCGGCTTGCGCGGACCCGCGGCGCTCGCCGCAATGGCGGGGCTCGGCGCGATCGTTGGACTGGCCGTTGCCGCCCCGATCTTCGGTCCGGATGTCATCTTCGGGCGAGCGCCGCCGACCATCGCCGTGATGCCGATCGCCGGTGTGGGCAGCGACAGTCAGGTCGCCGAGACGGCAGCGAACGTGACCACGCGTCTCGTCGATGGCCTGGCGAAGATCGACAATATTCGCGTGATGACGCAAACCGCGCCGCAGCCGGCATCGCCACTTGCGACACAACCGGACTTCGTCGTGAATGGCGAACTGGCGAAAGGCGAGCGGTCGTGGGAGCTGCGTGCGCGCATGACTAGGACGGCGACCGGCGAAGTGGTGTGGACTGTGCCGGTGGCCGTCAGCTTCAAGGATTCAGACCTGGAAGAGCCAGACCTCGGGATGCAACGGTCCCGGCTGGCGGCGGGACTTGGACATCCGCTCGCGCTTCGCATCAACGCGCTTCTTGAGCCGGGTGCACGAACCGCTGCAACCGTCGGCCGTTCGCCCGGCAATGCCAGGGTTGCGATCGAGCAGGCCATCGCCTCAATCAACCAGACCACACGCGAGCGTTTCGCCACGGCGCAGGCGATGCTGGAAAAAGCGCTCGCCGAAGAGCCCAACAATGCCGACCTGCAAGTCGCGCTCGCGGCGCTGCAAATGCGCGGCATCCAGATGGTCTGGTACGGCCCGGACGACGCCGCCGCAGCGGAGAAAAATGCCAAGGCCATGCTGGAGCGCGCGGTGCGGACCAGACCCAGTTCTATTCCGGTGCTCGAAGCCTATTGCCGCTTTCTCAACGCGACCAATGAATTTGTCGAAAGCCTGGTGGTTTGCGCCAGAACATTGGCGTTCGATCCCTGGAACGGAATGGCGTTGTACCACATAGGCCTCGGGCAACTTCCGCTTGGCCGGTTCGAGGACGCGCTGGCAACGTTCAAGCAAGCCAACCGGTTTGATACGCCGCCGGTGTCGCGCTGGACCTGGCTGCTTGGCGCGGGAGTGAGCTACCTGATGATGGGCCGCGACGAAGAAGCATTGCCCTGGCTGCAACGGTCCATCGCCATCACGCCGGCCTCCGGGCGTCCGCTTGTGCTGCTGGCCGCGGCCTACCAGCGGTTGGGCCGCACGGACGAAGCACAGGCGGCTTTGACGCAAGGCTTGAAGCTGCGGCCCGGTTCGACAGTGAGCAACATCGGGATCCCGACCAAGAATGTCAGCGCCGCATATATGGAAGCGCGCGGCCGGATCGAACAGGCGCTCATCGCGGCCGGATTGCCGGAGCGCTGAGGCCGTCCAGCCACGCTCGGTAATATTTGACCATTGATTTGCCGTGAATTCTCGGCAAAACCCGTCGCAGATCTGCTATATTCCGCAGACCGCCTCAAACAACGTTGCCATCATGCCAGTAGTCCGCCGCGTCCCCGCTTTTGTCTGTCTTGTACTGCTGTCCTGCAGCCTTGGCGGTTGTGGCTCGATCAGTTCATTCATGGCCGGCGGCATGGCCGACCTGATCCCGGCATGGGCTGGCGGCCTGCCAGCGGACGCGCCGCCGCGTCCGGGCTCTCCCGAATACGAAGCCTATGCGAAGCGGCACGAGCAGCAGCAATCCGGCGCCATGACGGGGCCGGACCCCGCCACATCGCCCTCTGCAGAGGCTGTTCGCTGATCGCGCTATCGTCCGACGCCGCGACGGCGTCGCTCAGTTCATGAAAACGACGGTCTTCTTGCCGTTGAGGATCACGCGATCCTCGAGGTGATACCGCACGGCGCGCGCCAGCACGCGGCGCTCGATGTCGCGGCCCTTGGCCACGAGTTCTTCCGGCGTGTCGCGATGGCTGATGCGCTCGACATCCTGATCGATGATCGGACCTTCATCGAGATCGCTGGTCACGTAATGCGCGGTGGCGCCGATCAGCTTGACGCCGCGCGCGTGCGCCTGGTGATAGGGCCGCGCGCCCTTGAAGCCCGGCAGGAACGAGTGATGGATGTTGATGCACTTGCCGGACAGCTTGGCCGACATCTCGTCGGACAGGATCTGCATGTAACGCGCCAGCACCACGAGCTCGGTCTCGGTCGTGCCGACCAGATCCCAGATCGCCTGCTCCTGCTCGCGCTTGGTCTCCTTGGTGATCGGCATGTGGTGGAACGGGATGTCGCCGAAATCGAGATCCTTGAAGGCTTCGCGCGGATGGTTCGAGACGATCGCGGTCGGGATCATGTCGAGATCGCCGGTGCGCCAGCGATACAGGATATCGACGAGGCAGTGATCGGACTTCGACACCAGCAGCATGACCCGGCGACGGGTCGCTCGGTCCCGCATCTGCCAGTCCATCTTGAAGCGCTCTGCAATGGCCCCGAAGCCGGTCTTCAGCGCCGCCAGCTCGACGTTCACATCCGCGGCGTTGAATACCACGCGCATGAAGAAGTGGCCGGTCTCGACATCGTTGAATTGCTGGGCATCGAGAATGTTCTGGCCATTTTGGGCTAGGAAGGTCGATACCGCGGAAACGATGCCAGGGCGGTCTGGGCAGGACAGGGTCAGGACGAATTGATGGGACATGGCTTATAAGAACCTGGGGCGAGCTGATCTGCTTCAAGTGAAGCGGAAATTGGAGCCCTGCTCTATCATCCGCGACGGCCTTGCGCCAATCCAATTGCGCGCTGCAATATGGACGTCATTGCCAGCGAATTAACGTGCGAAAACAGGCAGAAAACAGAGATGGCTGACAAGCTCAACGGTTACCGCATCCTGATCCTGGAGACCCGCGAGGAAGCGCAGTTCTCCCGCCTGCTGACCGAACAGGGCGCCAATGTGCTGCAATGTCCGATGTTCACCATCGAGGACGCGCCGGATCCTGCCCCGGTCGAGGCCTGGATCGGCCGGTTCATCGCTAACCCGTTCGACGACCTCGTTTTAATGACCGGCGAAGGGCTTCGCCGGATGATGAAAATCGTGCGTTACCGCGGCATCGAAAAAGAGTTCGTCGCCGCGGTCGGCAAATCACGCAAATTCGCACGCGGACCGAAACCCGGTCGCGCCTTGCGCGAAATCGGACTCGAGGCTGACGTCACGACCGAGAAGCCGACCTCCGAAGGCGTCGCCGAGATGCTGTCGCGGCTCGATCTCAAAGGCCATCGCCTCGGCCTGCAGCTCTATCCCGAGAAGGATCACAGCGTTCTGGTATCAGCGATCACCGCCTGCGGCGCCGAGGTCGATACGGTGCTGCCTTACGTCTACGACTCCAAGGCTGCTGAAACGAACATCCTCTCGGCCATCGACGAAATGGAAGCCGGCCGCGTCGATGCCATCGCGTTGACGAGTTCAGGTCAGGTGCGTCGTCTCGTCGATGCTGCGAAGGCGCATGACCGCGAGGATCAATTGCGCAGTGCACTTGCGAAAACACCGATCGCATCGGTTGGTCCCGTCGTGTCTGATGAATTGAAATCATACGGCCTCGAGGCCGACATCTATCCAGCCAATGATGCGTTCTTCATGAAGCCCCTGATCTCGGCGATGTCGATTGCGCTCGACAAGGCTGCAGCGCGCGCCGAATGACTTGACGCCCGCACACATCTCGACATGATGCCCCGACACATAAAAAAAATGATCGGGCGGAAATGCCAAACTTGCCACTATCGGATTTGCGTGTCGCGGAAATCGGATCCGGCGACACGCTGGATTACTGCGGCAAACTGTTTTCCGATTTCGGCGCCGAGGTCATCAAGATCGAACCGCCTGGCGGCGATCCTGCGCGGCAATATCCGCCGCTCGTCGATGCCGGCGATGGCCGCCGCGAGAGCGGATATTTCGCCTGGCTGAATACCAACAAGCGCAGCGTCATCGCCGATCTCGACAAGTCCGACGATGTCGCGCGTGTCCGCGCGTTGCTTGCGACATGCGACCTGCTGATCGACGCGCGCACGCCGTCGGAGATTCCCAACTCACTCCTGACGCATGATGATCTGCGCAAGGAGCAACCGGGCCTCGCGATCACCGCGATCTCGTGGTTCGGCGAACACGGCCTCTACAGCAATTATCAGACGACGGACTCCGTCTGCCGCAGTCTCTCGGGCAGCGTGAAGCTGGTCGGTGCGCAGGCAGGCCCGCCGGTGCTGCCGCGCGACGGACAGATCGCCGTCATGGCCGGCCTCACCGCGTTCATTCCGACACTGGCCGGCATGTATGGTCGCAACACCGGCGCGCGGCGCTTTGCCGTCAGCGCGCATGAGGCGATGTTGCAGATCAGCGAATTCGACACAGGACTCGCGCTGGAAGTCGGCTTCACGCGGCCACGCATGGCCATCAACCGGTTCGGCCGCGGCTATCCCGTCGGCAATTTCCCAACCAAGGACGGCTGGCTCGGCATCACGGTCGTGACACCGGCGCAATGGGCTGCGTTCTGCGTGATGCTCGGCCTTCCCGAACTGGAGACAGAGCCGCAGTTCAACGACGGTCTCGCGCGCACCAATAATTCCAAAGCGCTGTTCGATATCTTCCAGCCCATCCTGATGCACAAGAGCGCAAACGAATGGTTCGAGATGGGCATCGAGCTGCGTCTTCCGCTCGCTGTCGTGCCGGACATGGAGACGCTGCTGAAGCAGCAATACTACCGCGACCGCGGCGCCTTCGCGAAGGTCGACATCGGGACGGCATCATTCGATGCGCCGGTGCTGCCGCAAACGCTAACCGGCTCGCGGCCGAAGCCCAATGGCCGCGCGCCATTTGCCGGCGATGACACCATCGACGCCCTGCTTGCGCATCAGCGCGTGGCGACGAGGCAGGCAACACCTGACGATCCGCAGCCGCTGAAAGGCCTGCGCATTATCGATCTCACCATGGGCTGGGCCGGTCCATCGGCAACGCGGCAGATGGGCGATCTCGGCGCCGACGTCATCAAGGTCGAGTCCTGCCAATATCCGGACTGGTTTCGCGGCACCGATCCGCGCGGCCCGTATTTTCCGGAACGCACCTACGAGAAGATCTACTGGTTTCAGCAGATGAACCGCAACAAACGCGGCATCACGCTGGATCTCACCAATTCGCGCGGCAAGGAGCTGCTGAAACAACTGCTCGCCGGCGCCGATGCTGTGATCGACAACTATGCCGCCGACGTGCTGCCGCGCATGGGCCTCGATGCCGCAGCCATGCACAAGATCAATCCGCGTCTCGTCGTGGTGACGATGCCCGCCTTCGGCATGACCGGTCCATGGAGCGGCGTGCGCGCCTATGGCTCGACGCTAGAACAGGCCTCAGGCCTGCCATCTGTCACCGGCCGCGAAGGCGATCCGCCGACCATGCTGCATGCCGCGCTCGGCGATCCCTTCGGCGGCGTCAGTGCCGCGGCAGCATTGATGCTCGGCTTCATGCATCAGAAGAATACCGGCCTCGGCCAACACATCGATCTCAGTGCGACGGAAGCCCTGCTGCCTCTTGTCGCACCCTCGGTCATCGAGCAATCAGCCACCGGCAAATCCGGCCCGCGCATCGGCAACCGGCATCCGCGCTTCGTGCCGAATGGTTGCTTTCCCTGTCTTGGCGAAGATCAGTGGATCACCATTGCCGTGCGCAGCGACGAGGAATGGCAAGCGCTGTGCAAGGTCATGCATCGCAACGACCTGGCTGAAGATGCTGCACTTGCCACCACCGAGGGACGCCGCGCCGAAGAGGACCGTATCGAGGTCGCGGTCCGGCACTGGACGACGACCGTGCGACCGGATCTGGCCATGGTGACGCTGCAGGACGCCGGCGTGCCCGCGGGTACCGCGCGACTGCCGCTGGACCTGGCCGGCGATCCGCACCTGCTCGCAGTCGGACATTGGCAGCCTGTGACCAAGGTATTTATGGGCCCGCATCTGCTGCCTTCCGTTGCCTATCGCGAAGGCAGTGCCAAATTGCCCTACCCGATCACCCGTCTCGCGCCCACGCTCGGCCAGCACAATGAGGAAGTCCTGCGCGATCTCCTGGGCCTCAGCGCAGCGGACATCGACGAATTGCGCGCCGCGGAAATCATTGGCGACGCTGCAATATCCAAGAAAGCGAAGGCCACGCCTACGACCAAGTGAGGCTGCAAGTGAGGCTTGCAGCTTCTACCGCCATGGCTCACACTCCCGGCATAAGGCCAGCGACGGATGGATCAAAAGATTCGGCGTCGCGACAACGGCCAGCACAAATGCTTCCAGGGAGAAACACCATGCGCAAACTAGCCCTCATTGCGTCCATTGCGCTGCCGATGCTCGGCGGCACGGCGATGGCGCAGGAGACCGTGAAGATCGGTTATATCGATCCACTGTCCGGCGGCGGCGCCAGCGTCGGCGAAGTCGGCCTCAAGACCTTCCAGTTTCTCGCCGATGAGTTGAACGCCAAGGGCGGCATTCTCGGCAAGAAGGTCGAGATCGTCCCACTCGACAACAAGACCAATCCGCAAGAGAGCCTGATCCAGGCGCAGAAGGCGATCGATGGCGGCATTCGCTACATCACCCAGGGCAACGGCTCGTCGGTCGCCGGTGCGCTGTCTGATTTCGTCACCAAGTTCAACGACCGCAATCCTGGCAAGGAAGTCCTGTACTTCAACTATGCGGCGGTCGATCCGGTTCTGACCAACGAGAAATGCAGCTTCTGGCATTTCCGCTGGGATGCCAATTCAGACATCAAGATGGAAGCGCTCACCAACTACATCAAGACCGTGCCTGCGGTGAAGAACGTCTACCTGATCAATCAGGACTACTCGTTCGGTCAGTCGGTGCGCAGCCAGGCGCGCGCCATGCTCGGCGCCAAGCGGCCCGACGTGAAGATCGTCGGCGACGAACTGCATCCGCTGCTGAAGATCACCGACTTCGCGCCCTACATTGCGAAGATCAAGGCCTCCGGCGCCGATAGCGTCATCACCGGCAACTGGGGTCAGGATTTTGCCCTCTTGCTGAAGGCTGCGGCTGACGCAGGCCTGAAGGTGAGCTGGTTCACTTATTACGCCGGCGGCACCGGTGGCCCGACCGCCATCAAGCAGGCCGGCCTGAACCATCAGGTGTTCCAGATCGCCGAAGGCATCCCGAATCTCGGCCACGCCTCGGCCGACGTGTTCGAAAAGGCACTGCGCGCCAAGTATGACTTCAGCCTGTTCTATCCGCGCGCCGTGAACGAGATGCGCATGTTCGCCGCCGCGGCGGAGAAGGCCAAGTCGCTCGATCCGGTGAAGGTGGCTGCTGCGCTCGAAGGCATGGAGTTCGAGGTGTTCGACGGCGGCAAGGGCAATATGCGCAAGGACGACCATCAGTTCTTCCAGCCGATGTATATCGCCTCGTTCGGCGAGCGCACCGACAAGGAGCCGTTCGACGAGGAAAAGACCGGCTGGGGCTGGAAGCTGGCCGCGAAGATCGACACGCCGCAGACGGTGCTGCCGACAACCTGCAAGATGGAACGGCCGTAAGCCCTGCCTTCTCCCCGCCTGCGGGGAGAAGGTGGACCGAACTTGCAGAGCAAGTTCGGGACGGATGAGGGGGACTCTCAGTTTCACTCACTGCCTCCCCCTCACCCGGATTGCTGCGCAATCCGACCTCTCCCCGCAAGCGGGGAGAGGTTAAGACGCCGCCGCACTCCGGCACACTCCTCACCCGAGAGGCAGATACTTCGTGCTTGAACTGATCGTCATCTCCACGCTCAACGGCGTTCTGTACGGCATGCTGCTGTTCCTGATGGCCTCAGGCCTGACGGTGATCTTCAGCATGCTCGGCGTGCTGAACTTCGCCCATGCCAGTTTCTACATGCTCGGCGCTTTCTTCGGCTTTCAGATCAGCCGTTGGTTCGGCTTCTGGCCGGCGCTGATCCTTGCGCCGCTGCTGGCCGGCGCGCTCGGCGCCGCCGTCGAACGCTACGGCCTGCGTCACGTTCACAAGAACGGCCACGTCGCCGAGCTGCTGTTCACCTTCGGGCTTGCTTTCGCCATCGAGGAGATCGTGCAGATTATCTGGGGCAAGAGCCCGGTCGATTTCCGCGTACCACCGCTGCTCGACTTCCCGGCCTTCACGCTGTTCTCCACCAACTACCCGGCCTTCAAGATCTTCATGCTGGTCGTCTCCATCGTGATCTTCATCGGATTGCTGGTGGTGCTGAAGCGCACGCGCATTGGCCTGATCGTGCAGGCGGCGCTGACCCATCCGCATATGGTCGGCCATCTCGGGCACAATGTCGGGCGTATCTTCATGCTGGTGTTCGGCGTCGGGACTGCGCTCGCCGCCGTCGCCGGCGTGATCGCAGGCCCGGCGCTGGTGACGCAATCCAACATGGCCGGTCTGCTTGGTCCGATCCTGTTCGTCGTCGTGGTGGTCGGCGGCCTCGGCTCGCTGCCCGGTGCCTTCATTGCCTCATTGCTGATCGGCCTCGTGCAGACTTTTGCTGTGTCGATGAACGGCTCGCTGGCCGGCGCCTTCGGCCCGCTCAGCCCCGACTATGCCGCCACCTGGCTCTCCGATATCTGGAACGTCACCGTCGCCCAGATCGCACCGATCATGCCCTATCTGCTGCTGGTGCTGATCCTGATCTTCCGCCCGATGGGCCTGCTGGGAACACGCGACACATGAGCGACGCCTTAGCCAAGATTCCGGCAACCATCGCGCCGCCCCGCCCCGCCGCCTCCGACCGGCTGAAGTTCTACGGCATCTGGATCGGCGCCGCGCTGGCGCTGCTGGTGCTGCCAAAACTGTTTTCGTCGGGCGGATCGCTGACCACTTTCAGCCTGATCGGCATTTCGATCATCTTCTCGTTGTCCTACAATATCCTGCTCGGCCAGACCGGCATGCTGTCGTTCGGCCACGCGGTCTATTACGGCCTCGGCGGCTTCCTCGCGATCCACGCCATCAACATCATCGCCAGGAACAAGTTCGCGATCCCGCTGCCGCTCGTGCCGCTGGTCGGCGGCGCGGCTGGCCTCGTCTTCGCCATGCTGCTCGGCTGGGTGTCGACGCGGCGCTCCGGTACGGCCTTTGCGATGATCTCCCTTGGCGTCGCAGAACTCGTCGCATCCTCGGCACTGATCCTGCGCACCTTCTTCGGCGGCGAAGCCGGCGTCTCCGCCAACCGCACCAAGGTGCTTCGTCTGTTCGACTGGAGCTTCGGCCCGCAGATCCAGATCTATTATCTGGTCGCGGCCTGGACGTTGATCGCCGTCATCGCGATGTATGCCCTCACCCGCACGCCGCTGGGGCGCATGTGCAACGCAGTGCGCGACAATCCCGAGCGTGTGCAGTTCGTCGGCTACGATCCGCACATCATCCGCTATATCGCCTTCTGCTTCTCCGGTCTGTTCGCCGGCATAGCGGGCGCGCTAGCCGCGATCAATTTCGAGATCGCCAATTCGGCCTATCTCGGCGCCGTACAATCCGGCACCGTGTTGTTCGCCACCTATATCGGCGGCGTCGGCTTCTTCATCGGTCCAATCGTCGGCGCGATCTTCGTCACGCTGCTGTCGCTCGGCCTCTCCGATCTCACGCAGGTCTGGCAGCTCTATTTCGGCCTGATCTTCATCGCCGTGGTGATGTTCGCGCCCGGCGGCATCACCGGCCTTCTGATGATGCACCGACCGCTGCTGAAAGGCGGCACGCTCAGCCGTGTGCTACCGAGCTATCTCGTCGCCTTCGTACCGACGCTGGCGATGATCACCGGCCTGATGCTGGCGATCGAGACGACCGTCCACTTCACCGTCAATCCCGGCGAGGACTCGCATATCAAAGCCTTCGGGATTCCATTCGATGCAGCGAACCCTGCGATCTGGGCCGTTGCCGCCGTGCTGCTGATCGGCGGCTTCATCATCGCGCGCAAGACCTGGGCGCGCGTCGCCGGCAGTTGGGACGATGCCCTAACCGCCGCGCGCGAGAAGGGAGTGGCCGCATGAGCACCGCCATCGAGCTGCGCGGCGTCGAGAAGACCTTCGGCATCACCTCCGTGATCCGCAACGTCAACCTCACGGTCGCCCAGGGCGAACGCCATGCGCTGATCGGTCCCAACGGCGCCGGCAAGTCGACGCTGTTCAATCTCATCAGCGGCTATATGAAGCCATCAGTCGGCAGCATCCTGCTGCGCGATCAGGTGATCTCCGGCCTGCCGCCGTTCCAGATCAACCGGCGCGGATTGTCGCGCAGCTTCCAGGTTACCAACGTGTTCGCCAAGATGAGCGTGTGGGAGAACCTGCGCTGCGCCGTACTCTGGGCCACCGGCCATCGTTACGCGTTCTGGAAGAATGTCGACAACCTGCCCGAGGTGCGCGACCGCACCGCGCAAATCCTGCAGGATATCAACCTCGTATCGCGCCGCGACGTACCCGCGGGTCTTTTGACCTATGCCGAACAGCGCGCGCTTGAAATCGGCATCACCATTGCCGGCGGCGCCGATGTCATCCTGCTGGACGAGCCCACGGCCGGCATGAGCCATGCCGAGACCGAACGCGCCGTGGCACTGATCCGGCGGCTGACGGAGGGCCGCACGCTGCTGATCGTCGAGCACGACATGAGCGTGGTGTTTGGCCTCGCCGACCGCATCTCGGTTCTGGTCTATGGCCAGATCATCGCGTCGGGGGCGCCGGAGGAAATCCGCGGCAATCCCAAGGTCAAGGAAGCCTATCTCGGCGAGGAAGTGGCGTGATGCTCCAAGTTCAGGACCTGCACGCCTATTACGGCAAGAGCCACATCCTGCAGGGCGTCGATCTGCATATCGATGCCGGCGAGGTCGTCAGCCTGCTCGGCCGCAACGGCGTCGGGCGCTCCACCACCGTGAAGGCCATCATGGGCGAAGTGCCGCCACACGGCACCATCACCTTCAAGGGCGCCAATATCGCCGGCCTGCCGAGCTTCAGGATCGCGCATCTCGGCCTCGGCTATGTACCGGAGCATCGCGACATCTTTCCGGGCCTCACGGTACGGCAGAACCTGATGCTGGGGATCAAGGATCCGCGTCATCCCGGCAAGTGGAAACTCGACGACATGCTCGGCATGTTTCCGAACCTCGCCGCGCGCGCCGACACTGCGGCCGGCGTGCTGTCCGGCGGCGAGAAGCAGATGCTGACGATCTGCCGGACGCTGATGGGCGATCCTGAACTCGTGATGATCGACGAGCCCACCGAGGGCCTTGCACCGATCATCGTGCAGCAGGTCGGCGACCTCATCGCCGAGATCGCACGCCGCGGCGTGGCGATCCTGCTTGTCGAACAGAAGCTGTCGATCGCGCTGCGCATCTCGCACCGGGTCTATGTGATGGGCCACGGCCGTATCGTGTTCGAAGGCACGCCCGCCGAACTCAAGGCCAATGACGCCGTGCGCAGGGAATGGCTGGAAGTCTGAACGCTCTTCCTTACCTCTCCCCGCTTGCGGGGAGAGGTCGATGTCCGCATGCGAAGCCTGCGGGCGTCGGGTGAGGGGGAATCTCCACATGCTTCGAGCCCGCTGAGAGTCCCCCTCACCCGACCGCGCTTCGCGCGGCCACCCTCTCCCCGCAAGCGGGGAGAGGAAACGCGCCACCGCTGCGTCCTAGCCACGGCCTAGTCGCCGTAGCTACCCAACTTTTCGAGATCGACCACTGTCACGCCGCCATATTCGAGCCGCAGCAGACCCTCCTTCTCCAGCGTCTGCAGGCACTGGTTCGCCCTCTGCCGCGAAATGCCGCTGATGGCACCGAGCTCTTCCTGGGTGATGTCCAGATGCCTGGTCGCGTCGCGATAGAGGATCGGGTTGAACAGCGAGGCAATGCAGCGCGCGAGGCGTCCTGTGGCGTCGAGCCTGCGGCCATATTCAGTCAGTGCGATGAATTGACCGAGCCGTTCGTTCAACAGCGAAACCAGGAAGCGGTTGAAGCCGACACTGTTCTCGAACAGCCACATAAATGCCGGGCGCTCCATGAATGCGAGCTTGGAGTCGCGTAGCGGGACAATGTCGTAGCGGCGCGGCTCGTTCTTCAGCACGCTGCCCTCGCCGAACCACGCACCGGCCGTCAGGCCGGTGATACTGACCTCCTTGCCGCTGCGCGAGATGGTACCGATCTTCGCCAGACCGCTCACCACGCCGGTCCAGTATTCGAACTGGTCACCGCGCATGCAGACGAATTCATTCGCCTTGAACGACTTCTCGACGATGCCGGCGCGCGCGACCTCGATCTCCTTCTCGTTCAGGTCCCGCGCCCAGGCCGCGATGCGCTTGAGATGATCTGCAGCAATCATAGGGTCCGCTTCACTTCGAATGTTGCAGCGCAAAAGAACGCTCGCGCGACAAATTGGCAGGCAGATTGTCCGCCGCGAGACATTTCAGGATACCGATTTGACGTAGGGAAGACCACCGCGAAAGGTCATTAGTAGAATGGCTTAGCGTGACCGGGCGATATAGGCTCGGGACCATCCGAGGAACGTGGATAAAGAGCGCGACAAGCGCCGTATCTGGGAGGATTTGAGTGGCGGTTGCTCTGGACGTGCGCGGGGTGTCACTGCGCTTTGGTGGCGTTCGCGCGCTCACCGATGTGAGTTTCGCTGTCAATGACGGCGAGCTGTTCTCGATCATCGGGCCGAACGGCGCGGGCAAGACCTCCATCGTCAACTGCATCTCCGGCCGCTATCGCCCAACCGAAGGCCAGCTGTTCTATCACGGCAAGGATATCACCGGACTCAACCCGAATGCCCGCCCCGGTCTCGGCATCGGCCGCACCTTTCAGAACCTCGCGCTGTTTCATCATATGAGCGTGCTCGACAACATCATGGTCGGCCGCCATCACCTCCTGAAGAACAACTTCCTCACCGGCTCGCTGTACTGGCTGACCGGCGCACGCAAGGAAGAGCTCGAGCATCGCCGCAAGGTCGAGGAGATCATCGACTTCCTCGATCTGCAGAGCGTGCGCAAGGCCACCGCCGGCACCCTTCCCTATGGTCTGCGCAAACGCGTCGAACTCGCCCGCGCGATGGCGCTGGAGCCCAACCTCATCCTCCTCGACGAGCCTATGGCCGGCATGAACTTCGAGGAGAAGGAGGACATGGCGCGTTATATCGTCGATCTCAATGAAGAATACGGGATGACGGTGATGATGATCGAACACGACATGGGCGTCGTGATGGATATCTCCCATCGCGTGATGGTGCTGGATTTCGGCCGCAAGATCGCCGAGGGCGATCCGGCTGCCGTGCTCGCCGATCCGCACGTCAAGCGCGCCTATCTCGGTGAAGAAGACGAAGCCCTCGTCGATCCCGACCATGCGCCTATCGCTGCGGAGAGTGCCGCATGATCGACTATGCCGGACGCGTCAAACAGGCAGATACCTATCCGAAGCTGCTGCGCCTCAACGCCAAAGAACATGGCCAAGAGATCGCGCTGCGCGAGAAGGATTTCGGCCTGTGGCGGGAGTTCACCTGGAACGATTACCATGCCCGGGTGAAGGATTTCACGCTCGGCATGGTCGCGCTCGGCATCGCGCGTGGTGATGTCATCGGCATTATCGGCGATAACCGGCCGGACTGGGTCGCTGCCGAGATCGCCGCGCATGCCATCGGTGGTATGAGCCTCGGTCTCTATCGCGACGTACTGGATGAGGAAGCCGCCTATCTCCTCAACTACGGCGAAGCCAAGATCGTGTTCGCCGAGGATGAAGAACAGGTCGACAAGCTGCTCACCCTCGCCGAGCGAGTCCCTGCGCTGAAGCACATCGTCTACAGCGATCCGCGCGGCATGCGAAAATATGACGACCCGCGCCTGTTGGAGGCCGACAGGCTCGCCCAGATGGGCCGCGACCGTGCGGCGCGCGAGCCGGGCCTCTACGATCAACTGGTCGATGCGACGCAGGGCGAGGATGTCGCGATCCTCTGCACCACGTCGGGCACCACGTCGAATCCCAAGCTGGCGATGCTCGCGGCGGGCCGCGTGCTCGGCCACTGCGCGGTGTATCTGTCGTTCGATCCGAAGGGACCGGATGATGAATATGTTTCGGTGCTGCCGCTGCCCTGGATCATGGAACAGGTCTATGCGCTCGGCAAAGGTCTCCTGAGCCGGATGAAGGTCAACTTCGTCGAGCAAGCCGACACCATGATGAACGATTTTCGTGAGATCGCGCCTACTTTCGTGCTGTTCGCCCCGCGGGTCTGGGAAGGTATCGCAGCTGACGTGCGCGCACGGGTGATGGATTCGTCGCCGCTGAAGCAAAGCCTGTATGAGCTCGGCATGAAGTCGGGCCTGTCCGCACTTGCGCAAGGCAAGCGCTCGGCCGTCGCCGATACGCTGCTGTTTCGTGCCCTGCGTGATCGTCTCGGCTTCACACGGCTGCGCTCGGCCGCCACCGGCGGCGCCGCACTGGGCCCCGATACATTCAAATTCTTCCGCGCCATGGGCGTACCGCTGCGCACACTCTATGGCCAGACCGAAACACTCGGCGCCTTCACGCTGCATCCGCCAGACGCTGTCGATCCCGACACCACCGGCATCGCCATGGGCAGCGGCATCGAAATCGAAGTCCGCGATCCCGACGTGCAAGGCGTCGGCGAGATCGTGGTCAGGCATCCCAATATGTTTCTTGGCTATTACAAATCGCCCGAGGCTTCCGCCGCCGATCTGCGCGATGGCTGGATGCACTCCGGCGATGCCGGCTATTTCAACGACAACAAGCAGCTCGTCGTCATCGACCGCATCAAGGATCTGGCACAGACCGCGCGCGGCGAGCGCTTCTCCCCGCAATATATCGAGAACAAACTGAAATTCTCGCCCTATATCGCCGAGACCGTGGTGCTGGGCGACAACCGCGATGCACTCGCGGCGATGATCTGCATCCGCTTCTCGATCATCTCGAAATGGGCCGAGAAGAACCGCATCTCGTTTACGACCTATACGGACCTGTCGTCTCGCCCGGAGGTCTATGAGATGATCCGCAAGGAAGTCGCGACGGTGAATGCCACGCTGCCGCCTGCGCAGCGGATCGCCAAATTCCTGCTGCTGTACAAGGAGCTCGACGCCGACGACGGCGAGCTGACCCGCACCCGAAAAGTCCGCCGCAGCGTCATCAACGAGAAATACGCCGATATCATCGACGGCATCTATGGCGGCGCCCGGGATATCCCCGTCGACACCACCATCCGCTTCCAGGACGGCACCTCCCAGCGCATCCGCACGCGATTGGTCGTGGTGGACATGGCGCGGGATGGCGCGCGCATGGAGGCGGCGGAATGAAGAACCTGAGCTTTACCGATAGCCCCCCTCACCCGGCACGCGCGCTAACGCGCGCCTGCCGACCTCTCCCCGCAAGCGGGGGGAGGTTAAGAAACTGCGGCGTCTCGGTTCTAGCTAACCTCTCCCCGCTTGCGGGGAGAGGTCGGATCGCTCTTGCGATCCGGGTGAGGGGGAGCTTCCGCAAGCGCCGTCGCAATGACTTCGACAACACCCTCGATATTGTCCAAGACATCATGGTTCCAGAATCTGAGCACCCGGTAATGATGCTCGACCAGCCACTGGTCACGGGCAACATCGCGCACATTGTCAGCGTGTTGCCCACCATCCACCTCAACGATCAGACGCCGCTCCCGGCAGATCATATCGACGATGTAGTTGCCGATCGACTCTTGTCGCACAAACTTGTGCCCGTCCAAGGAACGTGCGCGAAGGCGATACCAAAGCGCATTCTCGGCATCGGTCGAATCTCGCCGCAGCCTTCTGGCACGTGTGGTTCTGACCGCATTGGCCTTGCGCATGTGGAAGCTCCCCTCACCCGGCGCTGCGCGCCGACCTCTCCCCGCAAGCGGGGAGAGGTTAGCACTCCGGCCATCGCATGAACACGCAGTTCCTCCTCCAGCTTCTGGTCAACGGCCTCGTGGTGGGCACGCTTTATGGCGTGGTCGCGATGTCGTTCGTGCTGATCTACAAGGCGACGCAGGTCGTGAATTTCGCGCAGGGCGAATTGCTGCTGATCGGGGCCTGGGTGTGCTGGACGTTGCTGACCAAATACCAGGTGCCGTTCTGGCTGGGCATGCCGATGACGCTGGTGTTCATGTTCGCCTTCGGCATCCTGATCCAGGTCGTGATCCTGCGGCCGCTGGTCGGCGAGCCGGTCATCTCGGTGATCATGGTGACCATCGCGCTGTCCGCCGTGTTTCAGGCGGCACTGAAATGGATCTATGGCGTCAACCCGCAGCCATTCCCGCGTGTCTTCACCAGCCAGTCGGTGACGATCGGTAGCCTACAGATCCAGACCGTCTACGTGATGAGCCTGGTTGTCTCCGTCGCGATGATGATCGGCATGGCGTGGTTCTTCAAGGTCTCAAAATGGGGCCTCGCGATGCGCGCCACCGCGTTCAACCAGCAGGTCGCGCAATCGCTGGGCATTTCCGTCAAAACCGTATTCGCGATGGCCTGGGCGATCTCGGCCATGGTCTCCGCGGTCGCCGGCGTCGTCGTCGCCGTCGTCAACGGCGTGTCATCCGGCCTGTCGATCTACGGCATCAAGGTGTTTCCGGCGGTTATTCTCGGCGGCCTCGACTCCATCGGCGGCGCCGTGGTTGGCGGCATCATCATCGGGCTGCTGGAGAACTTCGCGCAATTCATCGACAGCGAATATCTGCACTGGGGCAATCTCTATGAGGTCGCGCCGTTCTACGTGCTCATCATCAT
Organism: Tardiphaga robiniae; assembly: GCF_013359755.1. Taxonomy (GTDB): domain Bacteria; phylum Pseudomonadota; class Alphaproteobacteria; order Rhizobiales; family Xanthobacteraceae; genus Tardiphaga; species Tardiphaga robiniae. The sequence continues at coordinate 152,461 of NZ_JABMCJ010000077.1, forward strand.
CCTGATGATCAAGCCTTACGGCCTGTTCGGCACCAAAGACATCGAGCGGGTGTAAGCATCATGGCCAGTCCCTCCCTCATCCCGGCCGGCGATTTCCGCAGTTCCTATGCGGTCGACACCACCATCTTCCCGACCAAGACCAGCCGCAACGCGGCGATCCTCGGCGTGGTGCTGATCTGTTTCGCGCCGCAACTGCTCAGCGAATACTGGCTCAGCCAGCTGATCATGATCGGCATCTACGGCATCGCGGCGCTGGGGCTCAACATCCTGGTCGGCTTTACCGGCCAGATTTCCATCGGCCACGCCGCGTTCTTCCTGTTCGGCGCTTTCACCTCGGCCTATATCTCCAACAACTATCCGATCCCGGTGTTTTTCTCGATTCCCATCGCCGGCGTGGTAACGGCCATCGTGGGACTCATTTTCGGCCTGCCGGCGGCGCGGTTGAAGGGGCTATACCTCGTGATCGCCACGCTGGCCGCGCAATACATTCTGCTCGACTTCTTCTCCCGCGCCGACTGGTTCAGCGGCGGCTCGGTGCCGGCGACGGCCAAAGCGTTCTCGATCTTCGACCATACGCTGCGCGGCGACCGGCAGTATTTCTATGTGGTGCTGGCCTATGTGGTGGCGAGCTATCTGCTGGTTACCAACCTGATGCGCTCGCGCGACGGCCGCGCGCTGGTGGCTGTGCGTGATCACTATCTCTCGGCCGAGATCATGGGCATCAATCTCACCAAATATCGCACGCTGTCCTTCGGGCTCGCCGCGTTCTTCGCCGGCATCGCCGGCGCGCTGTACGCGCATAACCAGCTCGTGGTCTCCAACGAGGGTTTCGGCATCGAGCGCTCGATCCTGTTCCTGGCAATGGTCATCATCGGCGGTACCGGCTCCATCATGGGAACGCTGATGGGCACGGCCTTCGTGGTGCTGGTGCCGGAAGCGATGGAATGGATCAGCATGGAGCTGAAGGGCGGCGTCATCGACAAAGCGCTGGCGCTCAACAACAATCTGACCTTTCTGCGCGAGATCGCCATCGGCCTCATCATCATCGCCTTCCTGGTGTTCGAACCCGACGGGCTCGCGCATCGCTGGCGGCAGATCAAGACCTACTGGAAACTCTACCCGTTCTCGCATTGAGAACGGGACGGACTGGACGAAACGACAAAATATAAAATCCAACGGGAGAATGCTCATGACGATGAAATCATTTCTAACGTCCGCGTCCATTGCCCTTCTGATCGCGGGTGCGTCCGCCAGTGCGCAGGCGCAGATCGCCGTCGGCCACCTCGCCGATTATTCCGGCGGCACCTCCGACGTCGGTACGCCCTACGGCCAGGGCGTGGTCGATACCTATGCCTGGATCAACAAGAATGGCGGCGTCGGCGGCAAGCAGGTCAATCTCGATAGCAACGACTATGGCTATCAGGTGCCGCGCGCCATAGCCCTGTACAAGAAGTGGTCGGGCGCCGACAAGGTCGCGGCGATCATGGGCTGGGGCACGGCAGATACCGAGGCGCTCACCGGCTTCCTCGCACAGGACAAGATCCCGGATATCTCGGGCTCCTACTCGGCCGCGCTGACCGACCCGACCGGTGCCGGCGGCAAGGCGAAGCCCGCGCCGTATAATTTCTTCTACGGCCCGTCCTATTCGGACGCACTACGCGCCGAACTGACCTGGGCAGCGGAGGACTGGAAGTCCAAGGGCAAGTCGGGCAAGCCGAAATATGTCCATATGGGCGCCAATCATCCCTACCCCAACGCGCCTAAAGCGGCTGGTGAAGCGCTCGCCGCCGAACTCGGCTTTGACGTGTTGCCGCCACTGGTCTTCGCACTCGCGCCCGGTGACTACAGCGCACAGTGCCTGAGCCTGAAGAGCGCCGGCGCGAACTATGCTTATCTCGGCAACACCGCAGCTTCCAACATCTCGGTGATGAAGGCCTGCAAGGCTGCCGGCGTCGACGTACAGTTCATGAGCAATGTGTGGGGCATGGACGAGAACGCGGCAAAGGCCGCAGGCGATGCTGCCGATGGCGTGATCTTCCCGCTGCGCACGGCGGTGAGCTGGGGCGGCAACGCGCCGGGCATGAAGACGGTGCAGGAGATTTCCAAGATCTCCGATCCTTCGGGCAAGATCTATCGCCCGGTGCACTACATCGCCGCGGTCTGCACCTCGCTCTACATGAAGGAAGCGCTCGACTGGGCCGCGAAGAACGGCGGCGCTACCGGCGAGAACGTCGCCAAGGGCTTCTACCAGAAGAAGGACTGGGTACCGGCCGGCATGGAAGGCGTCTGCAATCCCTCGACCTGGACCCACAAGGATCACCGCCCGACCACCAAGGTCGACCTGTATCGCTCGAAGGTCTCCGGCGCGACCGATGGCGATCTGAACGATCTGATGGCCAAGGGCACGATCAAGCTGGAGAAGGTGAAGACCGTGGAGCTGCCGCGCAAGCCGGAATGGCATGGGTGGTAGTTTGAACTAAGACGCCGATGTTCCCCTCCCCCTTGCGGGGAGGGGTCAGGGGTGGGGGTGCCACGAGCGACGGCGCTTGTGGCACCCCCACCCGACCGGCCCAAGTGGGCCGGCCACCCTCCCCGCAAGGGGGAGGGAAAAGAACAGCGACCGGAGTGACAACTGTGCAAACTACACTTCAGCCCGAGACGAAGATTGCAGTGGCCCCCGCCACCTCCCCGCTCCTCGACATCCGCAACATCGAGGTCGTCTATGACGACGTGATCCTGGTGCTGCGCGGGTTGAGCATGGAGGTGCCGAAGGGCGCGATCGTCGCGCTGCTCGGCGCCAATGGTGCCGGCAAGTCGACCACATTGAAGGCGATCTCCGGTCTGTTGAAAACGGAAGACGGCGAAGTCACGCGCGGCGAAATCCTGTTCGACAATGAACGCATCGACGGCATCGATCCCGACAAGATCGTCCGCCGCGGCATCTTCCAGGTGATGGAAGGCCGCCGCATCGTGTCCGACATGACCTCACTGGAAAACCTCCGCCTCGGCGCCTTCACCCGGCGCGACAACGAGATCGCCTCCGATATCGACATGGTGTTCGATTATTTCCCGCGCCTGAAGGAGCGCACCGGCCTCGCCGGCTATCTCTCCGGCGGCGAGCAGCAGATGCTGGCGATCGGGCGAGCGCTGATGGCGCGGCCGAAGATGATCCTGATGGACGAACCCTCCATGGGCCTGTCGCCACTGCTAGTGAAAGAGGTGTTCGCGATCATCAAGAAGATCAACCGCGATCTCGGCGTCACCATTCTACTCGTGGAACAAAATGCCCGTGCAGCGCTCTCCGTCGCCAGCCATGGCTACATCATGGAACAGGGCAAGGTCGTGCTCGACGGCACCGCCGACGAACTCCGCGACAATGAGGACGTGAAGGAGTTCTATCTCGGTGGCGCCGGCGACCAGCGCAAGAGCTTCAAGAATCTGAAGAGCTTCAAGCGACGCAAGCGATGGCTTTAGCTGCTGGCAGCCTCTGCCGTCATGACGCCGGTCTTGCACGCAAGGATCGCGCGAATGCGGCGCGACACCAGCAACAGGATGACGAGCACAATGACCAAGGCCATGGCAATCAGCACACGGTTGAGCGGCACTGGTCCATCATCGAGCAACAACGCCCGTCCGGACGCACCGAGATACACGTAAAGCACGATCTGCGGCAGCGTGAACACGAAAGTGACCAGGGCGAACGGGAGCAGTCCGATATTTGTCAAACCGAACAGATAATTTTGCACCGAATTGGGCAATGGTCCGCCGAACCGCATCAGTGCGACGATGCGCCAGCCCTCGTCATCGACGGCCTGGGCAATGAGGCGCCAGGCCACGCGTTTCTCGGTCTGCCGTTCCACCCAACCGCGCAGAACGGAGCGCGCCAGCATGAAGGCCAGAACGGATGCAGCCGCGGCGACTGGAACAATGACAACGAGAGAGCGCAAGCCGAATGCAGCACCGGCACCGAGCACGATGAAGGTTCGCGGGACCGGCAAAAACGAAGAGGCAACCACCAATGCGGCCAGCACAACGGCAGCAGGAAGATCGAGTTGGCCGAAGCTTTCGAGCCATTGGACGATACGTTCTGACGACATGATTTCCCACTAGCACGGCGCGACAGGCTACCGGAATAATCGCGACGACGCCAAACCACCAGGATTCATCCAGATGCGCCACTTCGACACACTCGAGAATTGCGATCCGTCGCAGCGCCAGGCCAATCTGTTTTCGCGCCTGCCGGATGTGCTGCGCCACGCGATGCAGGCACCCGCCTATGCGGAGCATCTCAAGGGCATCGATCCCGCTGCGATCGTCAGCCGCGCGGCACTGGCGCACCTGCCGGTGCTGCGCAAATCCGACCTGCCGGCCCTGCACAAGGCCAGCCCACCGTTCGGCGGCTTCGTGTCAGGCGCGACCGGCTCGTTCGGCCGGTTGTTCACCTCGCCGGGGCCCATTTTCGAGCCGGAGTCAAAACAGGCTGATCCCTGGCGCGGCGCGCGGGCGCTCTATGCCGCAGGTTTCCGCGCGGGCGACGTGGTGCTGAATACTTTTAGCTATCACCTGACCCCCGGCGGCTTCATCTTCGACGGCGCTGCGCGGGCGCTCGGCTGCGCCGTGATCCCTGCGGGTCCCGGCAATGTCGAGCAGCAGCTGGAATTGATCGAGGCTTATCGCCCATCAGCCTATAGCGGCACGCCGGATTTCCTGAAGATTCTGCTCGATGCCGGCAAGGCTACCCAGCGCGACATGTCATCCATCAAGCGCGCCATGGTGTCCGGCGCGGCCTTCCCACCCTCGCTGCAGGCCGAGATCGCATCGCGCGGTGTCGAGGCCTATCAGGCCTTCGCCACAGCTGATCTTGGTTTCATCGCCTATGAGAGCACCGCCCGGGACGGCCTGATCGTCAATGAGGACCTGATCCTGGAAATCGTGACCCCCGGGACCGGTGAACCCGTGGCCGAGGGCGATGTCGGCGAGATCGTGGTCACATCACTGGATCCACACCACCCGTGGATCCGGCTGGCACTCGGCGACCTGACGGCCGCCCTGCCCGGCCCCAGCACCTGCGGTCGCAGCAATATGCGCATCCGGGGCTGGATGGGCCGGGCCGACCAGGCCACCAAGGTCAAGGGCATGTTCGTGCGGCCCGAACAGGTCGCCGAAATCGGCAAGCGTCACCCGGAACTCGGCCGGCTACGGCTGGTGGTGTCCAGAGACGGTGAAAATGACGCCATGGTGCTGAAAGCCGAAGCGGCGGCGCCGGACAGCCCCGGGCTGCAGGAAGCCGTCACGGCCACGCTCCGGGCCGTCAGCAAGCTCGGTGGGGCCGTGGAGCTGGTGGCGCCGGCCTCGCTGCCCAATGACGGCAAGATCATCGCGGACGAGCGCGGGAACTGACCGCGCAGGACTGCCGCGGCGCATCATAAAAAGCCGGACTTCCCCGGGCGATCCTGCTATGCAGCCGCCCAGATCGAGGATGCCTGCTGCCGTGAGACTGATTTTACCACAAATTGTCGAGACCTGGCTGTCGCGCCCCACGGTGTCGAAGATCATCAGCTTCGGCGTGATTGGCCTCGGCAACACCCTCATCGATCTCGCCATCTTCACCCTCGCCTATCAGGTGCTGAAGCTGCCGCTGGTGCCCGCCAATGTCATAGCGTGGCTGGTGGCCGTATCGTGTTCCTACGTGATGAACACCATGATCACGTTCCGCGCCGAATCCGGCCGCGTGCTGCGCCGGAAAGATTATCTCAGCTTCGTCGCCTCCGGTGTATTGGGCGTGATCGCGACCACCACCACACTGGTGGTGCTGTCGCACTTCATGCCGGTCTATGCCGCCAAGCTTCTGGCCATTTTGGTCAGCTTCATCGTGAATTTCACGATGTCGCATTTCGTGGTGTTCCGGACCAAGCCGACGGATCCGAACGAAGCCATCCGCTAGATCGCACAGGCAGTCAGGCGCCGAGCACCCGTTCAGCTTCAGCAACCGCACATAGAATATGATAGAAGGATGACGCCGGGATCGTATCGACCAGCGAGCGTCCCTCACCGTCGAATTGATCGTACCAGCCGCCTTTGACGGAATGCTGCAGATAATATTTGTCGAGCCGCATCAGCGCCGCCCGTGCCTCGTCGGCCGCGCCCTCGACGCCTGACTCCGCCTGCGCGACGAAGGCCTTGATGATCTCGGTCTGCGGCCAGCAGCGCCGTGTCGCCTTGACGATATTGCCCTGGGCGTCGCCTTCGTCCACCAAACAGCCGGTGGCATCGCGATAGCGCAGCGCGGATTCGAGCAACGCGGCACGCTGTTTGCCGGTCGGACAGCCGGTGATGCGCTCAAAGCCCTTGAGCAGCCAGACCCATTCGGCCTGATGGCCGGGCTCGACGCTGACCGGTTCGATCCGCGACCAGTCCTGTTCGAAATACTCGCCGAGCACGCCCTTTTTCGCATCGAACAGGTTCGACGTGAACAGACCGAAGAGATCGCCGGCCCGCGCCTGAAACGCCTGATCATGGGTCGCGTCGAAGGCCGCGATGAAGGCTTCCAGAAGATGCATCTGCGGATTCTGCCGACGCGGCATCGAAGCCGGCACGCCCTCGAGATAACCGCCGTCTGGCGAGCGCAGTTGCGTATCGATGAACTGCATCAATTCGTCGATCTCGGCGCGCACCTTTGCATCGCGATCCAGCTGATAGACCGTCGCCATCGCCAGCAGGACGAAAGCGTGATCATAAGTGTCACGCAGCGGGTTCAGCACCGAACCATCGGGCGCGAGAATATGCACGAAGCCCGGCTTGCCATCCGGCGCCTTAGCTTTGGCCAGCATGTAATCGAGACCCTTACGCGCAATCTCGGCGCCGTCAGGATACCAGCCAAGTTGTGCGGCCTTCGCGAAGCAATAGATCTGGCGGGCTTGCACGCGGACACGGCGGGGCGCCGCAAGATCCGGGGCGCCTGCCGAACTCAATCTCTCGACGAACCCACCCGATCGCGGGTCGCAGCCTTCTGCTGCCCAAAGAGAAAGCGCGTCCTCGATCATATGTAATTTTAGCGCCCGGACTATGTCGGTGAGGCCGGTTACCGGATTTGCTGCGTTGCCAGACTCGGCCATTTCAGTCCTTGAGAATGATGCGGTGCCTGCAAGGCTCGGGGATCGTTCGCATGACCTCGCGGTCAAGCATTAACTAGCTGATTTATGGTTTAAGCATAGACCGTCCGCCAGCAGAGGCGAAGGCGGACCTTCAACGGGACGCTTACTCCCCTGATCGAGCAAGACGGAACCATCTATCTCAAAGACCGCCTTTGAATCTATCTGCGTGAAATGCTTTTATGTTGTAGGCGACGGTCGCGCCCGGCCTGCACCGCCTTTAGATGCAAATACAACAAATAACAACTCCAGGTTGACAAATAACTCTAACCGCAGATGGCTCAAAAATGCGGTTTAGGTGTTTCCAGATAGTATCGTGTTTCAAAAAAGACTAATTGGAGGCAGCTAACCCGATTGCCAACTTTGGATACCAGTTTTTCATGAACGAGCGTGCACCTGAGTCCTCTCTTTCCCCCATGGAGGTTTATACTGCGGAGAGAAAAAGGCATTGGGGTTCAAGAACCACCATTGAATGTGGAAATAACGCCGCGCCTCGCGCCTATCGACGGACACTCGCCCATCTGTACCGCTTTCTGGTTCCTCAGGGAGCCCGTGTTCTGGAAGTCGGATGCGGCTCAGGAGATTTGCTTGCGGCCGTACAACCGTCACGCGGTTATGGAATCGATTTTTCGGAAGAGAGACTTGAGCGTGTCAATGCGACCACCCTTCCGAGCGTGACCTTTCATAACCAGGACGCCCATTCCTTCAGAGTCGACGAGGCTATCGACTACGTCATCCTGTCTGATCTGGTTGACGATCTCTGGGATGTCGAAGCCGCCCTTCGTAACCTTGCCGGACAGATCTCGCCGGATACCCGAGTCATCATCAATTCCTACAGCAAGATCTGGGAATGGCCGCTTTGGCTTGCCCGCAAGTTTCGGCTGGCGACACCCCTGTTGCGACAGAACTGGCTCTCGCCGCACGACATTCAAAACATCGCAAGACTTGCGGGTTTTGAATGCGTCAGCACGTCGCCGGAAATTCTGTTGCCACTGGACATCCCGATCCTGTCGACGCTGTTCAACAGATATTTGGTTCGTCTGTGGCCGTTTCGGCTGTTTGCATTGACCAATTTTTACGTGCTGCGCAAACGGACGCTCCGCCCCGAGGCGGAACTCACGGTCAGCGTGATCGTGCCAGCCAGAAACGAGGCCGGACATATCGCCGATCTGCTTCGGCGAATCCCAAAAATGGGCCGCGAGACGGAAGTCATTTTTGTCGAAGGTAATTCGACGGACGATACGTTCGAGGTCATTCAGCGCGAACTCTCCTCGCGCACCGACATCACCTCTGCACTTTACAAGCAGGACAAGAAGGGCAAGCGCAACGCTGTCGAACTCGGCTTCGCCAAAGCCAGCGGCGACATCCTGATGATCTTGGACGCGGACATTTCTGTCCTGCCAGAAGATCTCCCCAAATTTCTGCGAGCATGGTCCAGCGGCGCCGGCGAATTCATAAACGGTGTGCGTCTTGTGTATCCGATGGAAGGCAATGCCATGCGCCCGCTCAATTTGCTGGGCAATCGCGCGTTCAGCCTCGCGATTTCCTGGGTGCTGGGGCAGAAATTGCAGGACACTCTTTGCGGCACGAAAGTTCTGCATCGGGATCAGTATGCGAAGATTGTTGCCAGCAGATCGTATTTCGGCGACTTCGACCCGTTCGGCGACTTCGACCTGATTTTCGGTGCAGCCAAGCAGAATTTGCAAATCATTGATTTGCCGATTCGCTATCACGAGCGTGTTTACGGCGAGACCAATATTGCGAGATGGCGGCACGGCGTGATCCTTCTGAAGATGGTTCTGCTCGCGGCGCGCAAATTCAAATTCCGATAGAGGGTGAAAATGTGAAGACCGCCGATCTCGACGATCCCGCAGTCACCAATCAACGCATCGAAACCCTGCAGAAAAAGAAGTTTCTGAATAGGATATATCGGGAATGGTACGCGACGATTGAAGCCGAACTTCCCGCGATCTCGGGACCGGTGCTCGAGATTGGTTCGGGCGCCGGATTTCTCAACGAGTATATTCCGGACCTGATCACGTCGGATGTCATGCCCGTGCGCGGCGTGCAGCGCGTGTTCGATGCGTGCGAGAGTTTACCGGAGGATTGCAAGGCGTTGCGCGCGGTCGTCATGGTGAACGCATTTCACCACCTGCCACGCTCGCAACGTTTCCTTGCAAACGTTTCCACGTCACTAAAATCGGGCGGCCGCTTGATCATGATCGAGCCATGGAAAACGCCGTGGTCAACCCTCATCTACCGCAAACTCCATCACGAACCTTTTGAGGATACGAGGACCGACTGGGATTTCGAATCGTCCGGTCCGCTTTCGGACGCCAACGGAGCGCTGCCCTGGATTGTGTTCGAGCGCGACAGGCAACGCTTTGACCGCCTGTTTCCAGATCTTGTTTTGAGAAAGACCTCGCCCCTGATGCCGGCCAGCTATCTCATTTCGGGCGGGTATACCGGACCATCTTTGTTGCCAGCACCGCTTTACCCGGCGTGCCGGACGATCGAGAAATGGACCGGCCTCGACAGGCTGCTTGGCCTGTTTGCTCTGATCTCGATCGAGAAACGATGATCTGCAAATGGACGATGTGAAGGCATTTGAGATGAACCGTTCTATCTCCACCGGTCTGCTCCTGATCGTTCCCGTATTCTGCTTCGTGGTCGGCCACATCCTGCTCCGATCGTATGAGCCAATCTATTTCGGTTTTACGAACCTCGCCTTTGGCTATGACTACGACCCAAGCTACGCGTACCTGTTCAATGGGGCCGCCGTCGCCGATCTGCATTCGCCAGGCATCGTCGTTCATCCCGGCACGACGTCATTTATCCTGATCGCCTGCTATCTTCGCCTGTATCAGGCGTGGAATTGGATATCGACGGCAGGCCAGCAAAACCTTCTTACCATCATCCTGAGCGATCCTGAAGCGGCTCTCAGGTTCGTATCTCGCGCGAATATGGTACTTTTCGCTTTTTGCGTGTTATGGCTCGGGTTTGTGGCAAAGCAAGCGCTCCGGAACACGGAGGCAGCGCTCCTCATCCAAACACTCCCTATTCTATATGCCGAGTTCGTTCGCCCAGGCATGATTGGAGCCGAAGCAACGCTCATGGTTTTTGGCGTCCTGCTGCTGTCGCTATTCTTGCTCGAGTGGACGGTCTATCGAGACGACACGCTTGACAAAAAACGCTGGCTTCCATTCGCAATCGGCTTGTGTATCGCCGCCATGCTGGTCGCAAAGATAACGAGCGCTCCGCTTCTTTTGCTGCTTGGAGCGATAGAAAGTCGACGAAGGCTATTGCTCGGCGTCGCCGGGGCCGTCGCGGGAATTGTGCTGCTGCTGCTTCCGATATTGCCCGGCCTCCTCGCAATGGCCAACTGGTATGTGGAACTCGCGACCCACACGGGGCAATATGGCAGTGGCTCGACGGGTGTCCTGGAGTGGGTGACGGTCAAAGGCAATGCATCGCGCTTGCTGAAGAATTATTGGCTCACTGGGCTGCTGCTCGTCGCTGCATCCGTCATCGTCGCTTCATCTGTCAGAGCCAGCCACAACTCCTTCAAAGAAAGGATGTCCGACTGGCGCAGCCGCTTTGTCATCGCAGCGCTAGCCGCATCGCTGCTGTTGACCGCCCTGGTTCTGAAGCATTTCGGTTTCCGCTACTTCGTGCCGTGTGTCATCGTATCATCCCTGCTTCTGGGCCTCTGCATCTTCCTGCATTTCAGCGAGTTGCTGCCACGGTCGTCGCGCCGCGCGATCCTGGCTGGCTCCCTGGCGTGCTATGCCGTATGGTTTGCCGCCTTTCGGGCGCCGGAACTGCCGACGAGCCTGTCACAGCGGGATGAAATTCAGCGTCGATCCAAATTCATGCAATCGATGGCCAGCCTGAAGGCGGAACTTCCGAATTCGATCTGGATCGGAGCCTACGATGTTCACGATGTCAATTATGCCGTGGCGTTCGGAATCGGGTACGCGGGCGAACGAATTGCGCGCCAGATGGCTGGGCGCAGCCCGCTCGTCGCCTCATACAATCGCTGGAATAACAAATTCTGGCTGAACGGCGAATGGGTGCCCGGACAGGTCATCACGGAGCTTGTACGTCGGGGGAAATCCGTTTTTATGCTGTTGCCGAACGACTTGAGCCCGCAGAGCCTCGACGTGCAGGTGCAGTTGGAACGCGAGCTGTTTGATGGGACACATGTGTATCGTGTTATGGATCATCTAGATGGCAAGGGCAGCAATTAGAGGCGCAGGTTCAGGCATGCATCAGTTGTGGCGAACAATGCGGTTCAGTCAGCGTGGTAGCTTCCTGCTGCTTCGCTACATTTTTATCGGATTAGCTTCCAATCTGATTTTTTTGGTGATTTCCAACCTCGTTTACAATCAGACTGGAAACGGATGGCAGAGTTCTCTGGTCGGCGGCATCGGATCAGTTTTCGTGTCGTTTATGGGCCACGGCTTAGTGACCTACAGATCCGTCATTCGACCCATTACGGTCGTCAAGTTCTTCTGCCTGGTCGGCTGGAATCTGATGATGATCCAGCTCATCACCTACGGCACCCATTCGATTCTTCGCCTCCCCTATCTCGTCACCACGTTCATCGTCATCACCATCATTCCATTTACGTCGTTTCTCTTCAGCCGATATTACGTGTTTAGTCCGGGATCGCGAGATCGCTACGATGTGTCCGAACCTGCGCGTCCCGAGCGGTAAGAGACTTTCAGCGAAGCATTGACGACGGACGTCTCGGAGTAGCCAGAACTGAAATGAAGACGCGAACCAAAATAGCCATCGCCGGCTTCATGGCGAAGCCGCTGATCGCACTGCGCGGAGGCCTTGGAGTCGGCCCTATCGTCCGAACGCGGCGGAGCGACTTCAATTGGGAGCTTGATCTGCGCGAGGGAATCGATTTTTCGCTATACGTCGCGCAATACGAGCGTCGGACCACGCGCTTTCTCACCACGCATTTGAAGCGCGGCGACATCGCGCTGGACCTCGGGGCAAATATCGGAGCACAGACGCTCCCGATGGCCCAGGCGGTTGGCGACACCGGGCGTGTTATCGCCGTTGAAGCGACCGACTACGCCATGAGCAAGCTTCAGCGAAACCTGTCGCTCAATCCGGGCCTGACGAGCCGCGTGACCTGCGTTCAGGCAATCCTCAGCGATTCCGACGGCAGCGAAAACAACAGCATCTATTCGAGCTGGCCGATCACCAGCACGGCGGAGGATCTTGACCGGCATGGCGTGCACGGCGGCGTCCTGAAATCGACCAACGGAGCGTTTCGCTCCCTGGACGCACTTGTAGCCGAACTCGGATTGCCCAATGTCCATTTCATCAAGTTGGATGTTGATGGCAATGAATTGAGCGTTCTCAGATCTGGCGCTGAGACAATTCGCCGTTACCGACCCAAGATGGTGGTCGAATTTGCGCCGTATCTGCATCGCAGTGTCCCGGGAGGCTTCGAAGCTCTACTGCAATTCATCGGGGATGCAAGATATGCGCTCTACAAGACAGATGGCGAGACGCCAGTAATGGCCACGACCGATGCCTTCGATCAGATCGTGGATGACGGGGCCAGCATTGATCTCGAATTGCGTCCGCTACCGCTCTAAAACATGGTATGCGGCGTACCGATGACACGACGGGTTCTCTTCGCTACAGGTCAGAAGATCATCGAGCATCGAGTGATCTGCGCTAAAACGGGTTAATTCCATGAAGACGATCTGGTCCGCGGCGCTGGTTGCCGCTCTTGGCGCACTCTCCGGGTCGGTCTATGTCGGCGGCCGGGCCATCTCCGACAAGATCAGCGCTCAGACAGCGCAAATTTCTGCGCTCTCAAGCAAGACCGAGCTCCTGCTGGAAAACCTTCGCGGAAACGCCAGGCCGGAGGCAGGACACCTGCACACCGATGTTCGCGTGAGTGCGATTCACAGTCAGATGGACCAGGTGACGGATCCCGTCGTCGTGGTCGGCGACAGCATCACTGAACTTGCGCTATTACCGGCCGCGATCTGCGGCAGGCCCGTGATTAATGCAGGCATCGGCGGGCTGGCGATCTCCAATTACTTGCCACTCGTCGACGCGATCTTCGGAAACAAACGGGTGCCGCTGATCGTCGTCGCACTGGGCACGAATGATTCCCAGAAGGCATATCGCGACGCTGCGCCAATTGCCAAACGATACACTGCGTTGACAGCGGCGCTGACGGCCAAAACCGATTCATTCGTTTATGCCGGGATCCCCCCGATCGAAAAAGCACCGCTTTCCGACATGTACTTTTCCACAGCGTTGGCGGATCAAAACGATAGCGACATACGAAAGCTGGCCGATGCGCGCTCTATCGCCTTCATTGACTTCAGAGCAAAGATGTCGGGCGAAAAGCTGACGACCGATGGCGTCCACCTGACTGCGGATTCATACAAGCCATGGCTGACGGCCATGGTCGGCACGATCCAACAAAAGCTCGGATGCAACGTCGGAAGCAAATAGACGCGGCGCTAAACGGCATCTACCGTTTTCAAGGCAAGCACTCTCAACGCCGCAGCGACACGTCTGCCGCCCGAACGACAATTTGCGCGGTGCGTCTCGTCTGCCGTCACTGTCCTGAAGAACAGCCTGCACGTCGGCGCGTTCTGTAAAAGGCGCCAACCGCCCTCAGGCCCTCCTCGGTCAAAACCAAGGGCCGAAAACCGGCGTTCTGGAGCTTTGTGGAATCAACGACGAATTCCTGTCCAATACGCCCCCAAATATCCGGGCGCCCGACGATACGGAGCAGACGCTCGAAAAACGCCGGCGGTACCGGAACGAGGCAGGGTTGCCTGCCGAGGCCGCGACGAAGCTCCAAGAACATTGCGGAGACCGTGATCGCTTCGGGATCGGCCACGAGAAACGTCTGATTGAGAGTCGCCTCGCCGTCGAGACAAAAGATGACGGCCGCGATCAGGTTGTCGATCGCGAGAAGCGACCGACGAATCTCAAGCGCGCCAAAGGGAAGCGGCAGTGACAAACGGGCAAGTCGGACAGCGAGCGCGAAATTCGCCTTGGCAGCTGCGCCATAGACGACGACGGGACGGAGAATAGTGTAAGGCGCGCCGCTGTCTTCCACAGCACGTTCCGCTGCGATTTTGGCACGGTCATATGCGGTCACCGGATCCGGCGCGTGACTTTCTATTACAGCAGCTTTCGAGGTGGACCCGGCATGCACACCGGCCGACGACATGAAGATCAGCCGCCTGACGTCGTGCCGCTGACAAGCCGCCGCAAGAGCCGCAACGGCACCTCGATTGACCCTATCGATCGCGTCGCCGTGTACGCCATTGCGATGGGCAATTCCGGCCAGATGAACGACAACGTCCACATTGGCCAGCAGCGAAGACCATTCAACCGCGCCCCGCAGATCCGGCAATTGAACCCATTCGACCCGTCCTGATGGAAAGTTCGCGCGCTGCCGCGAAGCGGCGCGCACCCGATGGCCGGACGCGACCAGAGCCGTAACAAGAGCCTCTCCGATGAAGCCGGAAGCGCCGGTCACTAACACGCGCAACGCCATTAAATCCCCTATTGAAAGCGCAGCCGACCATGGCGGACCGTGCAGCGGAGCAACGTCAGTTCAAAGAATCTGGGGAACATGAGAACCGCAACGACGCCAATCACGCCTGCACATGGCTGACATCCATTGCGTGCGTGCATCGATCTGCTATGCGATATATGTCTGTCACAGCCAATACAACCCATCCGAGCATACGCCGCTCGTCCCAATATCCATTGGCTGGTGACCATTATCTCCATACGCATTCGCTATCACAACGCCCATGCCCTGGTTGAGATCTTGATGTGCACAGACCAACGGGCTGCTAAAGCGGCCAAGATCAGCACCACACTCGTTTATACCGACGATCAGGGTCGGCTCGCCAATCAACTCTTCAGCCATGCTCATCTCCTGGCATTCTGCCTGGAGCACTCACCTCGCTTCTCGCTGTTCAATCAATCACTCGCGCCTTTTCGCCAGCACCTTGGTCGTGGCACCGAAGTGTTCGGAGTCCCTGCTCGACCGTTCACGCTGGTAGCACGCCTGCTATTTGCCAGATGGAGCATCAGGCGATTCACGAAATTGATTCCCCCAAGCACAAACAGTCTTGCCCGCCCGGATTGGCTCGCGCGACATCGGCACGTTGTTCTTCACGGCCTGCGAGACTGCGATGCCTCTCTCCTTCACCGGCATCGGGAAGGGGTTCTCGAACGTATTGCGCTGCGATACCATCAAGAGCTCGTCGATGAGATCGCCGCAAGGGCCCGGTCTGACTGCGACTATTTGATCGGAGTGCACATCCGGCACGGCGATTTCCGAACATTCGCGGGCGGCGCTCTATTCGTGCCGACGTCCGATTATGCCCGCGCAATGCTGGAGGTCAAGAAGTCGACGCCGCACAGGATTTCGTTCTTGGTCTGCTCCGATGAACGGCGTAATGAAGCCGAGTTTCCCGGTCTCGATGTGACGATTGCAACCGGCACATCACCGGCCGACGACCTTACCCTGCTGTCGAGATGCAACGGCGTCATAGGCTGCCACTCCACCTTCGCCGCGTGGGCATGTTTCGCAGGAAATATCCCGCTGCTTCCGATCGAAAGCGGAATGCCAGCGGCGACCATTCGCGAGGCTGCCAAAGAATTTTGGACCAGGTAGTCGTCGCCTAGAACGCCTTTTTATCCGGGGGCCTTTGCAACCCGCCTGTAGATCGACGCATAGGCCCCTGCCATCCTCTCTGCCCGGAACAGCGCCTCGAAGCGCTCGCGCGCAGCACGTCCCATTGCTGCAGCCAGCTCCGCGTTATCCCATATCCGCGTCATCGCAGACGCCAGAGCAGGCGGATCTGCAGGAGGCACGGTGATCCCTGTCTCGCCGTCGATATTGACGTAGTCCGTTCCCGTGCCCATGGCGCAAGAGATCATCGGGCGGCCGGCACGTGCCGCCTCCAAAAGAGCAACACCGAATGCTTCGGAGCGAAGATGCGAGGGAAAAATGAACCCGCAACACAAGTCGAGCAGAACCGTTTTTTCGGCGTCGCCGACTGCGCCAACCATATGCAAATTTGGCAAACCTGCACGCTCGATCGCAGCGCGCTCTTCACCATCGCCAACGAGCACGATTGGCAGGCCACTTTGCCGCGCGGCTTCGATGAGGAAGCTTACGCCCTTGTAGTAACGCAACACACCGACGAAAAGGAAGAAGCGCGGCGGCAGACGCACGGCAAATGATGTCCGCAGCGCGGCATCGATGCTGCCCGGATCTGCGTCAATGCCGATAGGCACAACCTCAGTCACCAGCGGAAATTGCCGCAACACCGGACTGGTCTCGATGTAGTTCGGCGAGGTCGCGACAATTGCGCTCTGCAAAGCGAGGAAACGCATCATCAACGGCCGATACAGCGCGAGCAGCCCCGACTGACGCACGATGTCAGAATGATAGGTGACGATTGCAGGCCGCCCGCGCCCGTGAGCCAGATGCAACAGATCCATGAATGGCCACGGGAAGTGGTAGTGAATGACGTCGGCCTGGCTTACGCGGTCGCGAAACCGGCGAAAGGCGGACAGCGACAGGCCCGTGGATGCGACGAACGCATCCTGGCGCGCGCGAAACACGCGCACGCTATCAAAATCGATTTCGGCAGGTTCGGGCGACGGACTGACGGTAAAGACCTCACCGTCGATGCCAAACGCTCGGCCGAAGCGTATGATGCCATGTATTACGCGTTCAATGCCGCCGAACGTATCTGGCGGATAAGTCTTGAAGACGTGCAGTACCTTCAACCGGCGACCGGCGTGATCGTCCCGTACAATTTCTGCTTGTGTTGTCATGACCTGCACTGTGCGCTCAACGCATCCCACGCAGTACTTTGTACCAGACCGCATAGGGTTGCAGCAGCCACCACTTGAGCGGAACGCGGCCCGCATGCCGGCGCACCACGGCAATCGCCTCGCGATAATGCTGGCTGCGATACGTGTTGGTCTTGGTACCGGGATGATCGCGATTCACGGCGACGTAGTCGGGAACAAAGGCAAGGGGGCCGCTTGCGTGATAAAGCCGCCACCACAAGTCATAGTCCATCGCCATTCGCAGTGAGATATCGAGTCCACCGACCCGCTGCCATGCCGATCGGCGGATCAAGGTCGCAGGCTGGGAGACGATGCAGCGTTGAGCCAGACGTCGCAGTTCGAACGGCTCGACCCAAACCGGCGTGCGCCGGCCATTGGCCTCGTTATGGTTCCAGGCGCGACCATACGCAGCCGGGGCGGATGGGGCAGCCTCAAGCGCATCGATCAGCCTGTGCAGCCCCCCGGGGAGCAACAAATCATCGCTGTTGAGCCACGTTACGAAGGGGGCACTTCCAAGCGCAATGCCTTCGTTGATAGCCGCTGATTGTCCGTCGTCTTTGTGGCTGCGCCAGCTCGCCAGATGCGGAGCGTAGCGCTGCAGAATTCCCACCGATCCGTCAGTCGATCCACCATCCATGACGAAGATCTCAAGCGGCACGTCCTGATCCGTCAAGGACTTCAAGGCCTGTTCAAGATACTGCGCCTGGTTGAAGGACGGCACCACCACAGTGACGAGCGGATTGGTCATGCCTGATCGTTTACATCGCATCCTGATGTCGAGCAAGGAAGTCGGCATAAGCCTCGCGAATACCGTCTTCCAGCGAGATGCGCGGCGACCAGCCGAGTTCGCGCAGACGGTCAATATTGAGCAGTTTGCGGGGCGTGCCGTCCGGCTTGGAAGCATCGAATACGATCCGGCCGCTGAAGCCAACGATCTCCATGATCGTCCTGGCGAGCTCGCTGATGGTCACATCGGTGCCGCGGCCCATATTGTAGAGCCCTCCCTCGATGCCTCTTTCCATCATGAACACGCAGGCGTCGGCAAGATCGTCCACATCGAGAAACTCGCGGCGTGGCGTGCCGGATCCCCACACGACGAGTTCGCTCGCGCCCGCGACCTTGGCTTCATGGGTCTTGCGGATCAGCGCCGGAAGCACGTGGCTGTTCTGCAGATCATAATTGTCGTTGCGCCCGAACAGATTGGTCGGCATCGCAGAGACGTAATGCGTGCCGTACTGGCGATTATAGCTCTCACACAGCTTGACGCCGGCGATCTTGGCAATCGCATAAGCCTCGTTGGTCTGCTCGAGCGGACCAGTCAGCAGGTAGTCTTCACGGATAGGCTGCGGACAATCGCGCGGATAGATACAGCTCGACCCCAGGAATAGCATCCGGTTGATGCCAGCTTGCCAGGCGCCGTGGACCATGTTCGCCTCAATCATCAGGTTCTGATGGAGGAACTCGGCGCGATAAGTATCATTCGCATGAATGCCACCGACTTTGGCGGCAGCCATGAAGATGTAGCCAGGTCGGGTGTCTGCCAGGAACTTTGAGACGGCGACGGAATCGGTCAGGTCGAGTTCAGACCTCGCCTGAGTCACGATATCCGCATAGCCTGCAGCAAGCAGCCGGCGGACGATCGCGGAGCCGACCATGCCGCGATGACCGGCGACAAAGATCCGAGTATTCTTGTCCATCTGCAGTTTCCAACTCTCACCGACCAACACCGGCACGGACAGTCATTAGAAGCGAGCACATTACGTGCGTGCAACGTCGCAAGATCTAGAGAAGTCTGCCGATACGGCATCTACTGAAGCACCCTATCCGGCCGGAAGGCCTGATCGGATCATGGAATGCCGAAGTGCGCTGTGAGCTCACTCTCCAGATATCAGTCCTCATGCTCCGATCGTAATCGGACGCATGCCCCTTCACACGTCCAGGCCCAACACGTTTACCTTCGCGGGCCAGCCGGACGCTCATTCATGATAGTTCATCGACTTGAAGCCGTGGCGCTTGACCAGTTCATCACGCTCGGCCGACCGAAGATCTTCGCGAACCATTTCCGAGACCAGCTCTGCAAACGTCGTCTTCGGCACCCAGCCAAGCTGCTTGCGCGCCTTGCTGGCATCGCCCAACAGTGTTTCCACCTCGGCAGGCCGGAAATAGCGTGGATCAACGCGAACGATCGGTTGAGAGGGATCTGCGCCCACACGATTCTCCCAATAACCGCGTTCCTGGACGCCTTTGCCTTCCCAGCGAATTGAGATGCCCAATTCCTTCGCCGCGGCATCGACGAACTGGCGTACCGAATATTGAACGCCGGTCGCGATCACGTAATCTTCTGGGTGTTCCTGCTGAAGCATCAGCCACTGCATCTCGACATAGTCACGCGCATGCCCCCAATCGCGGAGCGCATCGAGATTGCCGAGATACAAACACTCCTGCAGACCCAGCTTGATGCGCGCGAGCGCACGCGTGATCTTGCGCGTTACGAAGGTCTCGCCGCGAACAGGGCTTTCGTGATTGAACAAGATGCCGTTGCAAGCAAAAATCCCGTAGGCGTCGCGGTAGTTCACGGTAATCCAGTAAGCATACAGCTTGGCCACCGCGTAGGGCGAGCGCGGATAAAACGGCGTAGTTTCGGTCTGCGGCGTTTCCTGAACCAGCCCGTAAAGCTCCGACGTCGACGCTTGATAAAATCGGGTCTTCTTTTCGAGGCCAAGAATACGAATGGCCTCTAGGATACGCAGCGCACCCAGCGCGTCGGAGTTGGCCGTGTATTCCGGCTCCTCAAACGACACGGCAACGTGGGACTGAGCTGCCAGATTGTAGATTTCCTCCGGCTGCACCTGTTGAATGATGCGCACAAGACTTGATGAGTCGGTGAGATCACCATAGTGCAGGATCAGTCGACGATCCTCTTCATGGGGGTCCTGATAAAGATGATCGATACGATCCGTATTGAAAAGCGAAGCGCGGCGCTTCACGCCATGCACCTCGTAGCCCTTCTGGAGGAGCAACTCGGCCAGATAGGATCCATCCTGTCCGGTGACGCCAGTGATCAGAGCTTTCTTCATCGTCATCTTGTCAACTTATCTCGCAATTCACGAGCGAACTGCTTGTCCGCTTGCTGGTGGGCAAAGAGAAAAAAGCCATGCGATGCCAAGCGCTGGAAGTAGTTCCCACTTTGTGCACGGTTTTGCAATCGCAAAAGTCGCATCTCGCCTGCCCCGTCAGCGACGAAACTTGCCTGGGTTTTTTGCCCGGCATGGGCGCGGAACAACGCAAACAGCCATGGCAAATGACGAAAGACAGCCTGTTGCTGGAGAAATCGCAGCAATAAGTCCCAGTCCAGCGCAAAGGTTGCGTTCTCGTCAAAACGGGCGCCGCAACGCTCCCAGATCCTGCGGCGCCAGAACATCGTTTCCTGTGGAACATAGTCGATTTGTGGCAGTACCTGCGCATCATGCCGCGGCAGGATCCAGCGGCCGACCTCGCGCGAATGGTCGTCGATCACCAATCGATTGCCGTAGACCACATCCACGGAAGGATTGTCCCGGAAAAAGCGACCAATCCGATGCAGTGTTCCCGGTACATACATGTCGTCGGAGTTCAAATAGGCCAGAACCTCGGCGGAAGTGCGCGCGAAACCGCGATTGAGCGCATCCGACTGTCCGCGGTCGGGCTCGACCACGACGGTTACGCCACGGCCGGCAAAACCCGCGAGCACATCCAGCGAGCCGTCCGTCGAGCCTGCGTCCTGGACGATGTATTCCAGGTGCGGGTAGCCCTGCGACAGCACGCTTTCCATGGTCGCTCTGACATACGCGGCCTGGTTGAAGGAGGGCGTCACGATTGCAATGGAGGGCAGATTTTGGTCCAACCCAGGGGCTGCAATCGAGGGCACCGATAGGGCTCTTGGCGGGTACTGAAACAACCGGCCCAGCCGAATGCCGAATGCCCGGCGCAAGGCCGTCCCGAGGCCAAGGGCGGAGAGCCATGCGCGGATCACCGCGCGCGCTCCTCAAGATACCAGGCAACGTAGCGGCGCAAGCCCTCACGCCAACTGGTGGACGGCGCCCATCCCGATTGCAACGCACGCGTCATGTCGGCTTGATAATCCCGAGGATCGCCGGCGCGCGTGGCACCTACAAAACGCGGCTTTTCATCGACGCCGAGCAAAATCGCGAGCTCGTTCAGGATCGCTGCGACCGTAACGGCCTCACCTGTACCACCATTCATGGTCGGGCATTCGGGCGATGCCACCTCGCCTGCGCGGATCAGCAGAGCAGCAGCATCGTCGGCATGCAGCCAGTCGCGTGTCTCGTCACCGGTGCCAAAGAACTCCCGCTCGCCGGCGAGAATCTTGCCGCAAGCGTCCCATAGGAGCTGCTTGCGAAAGCCCTCTCCATAAATCGAGAACAGGCGCACGATGGAGACCCGAAGGCCGAACATCACGCCATGGGCGCGGATCAATTCCTCGGCTATCTTTTTGTGGAAGCCGTAGGGCGAGACCGGGCATAGCGGCCCGTCTTCCTTCGTCGGCAGCCGCTCGGCATGACCATAAACCGCCGCACTCGACGGGTAGACCAGCGCCGCTGCCGGGCAATCGGCACGCATATATTCGAGCAGCGCGGCCGTCGACCCGACCGTACGCTGAAAATCGGCTAACGGGTCGACGAGTGACGCGCCAACGGATCCACTGCCGGCACAGTGCACAATCAGGTCTGGCTTTAGCGCAAGCCTGCGCAACGCTGGCAGATCCACGGTGCCGGCGTGCCAGCGGCGCAGGCCGGCGCTGACGGCGCCTTCTGCCCACTCGCCATGGCCAAGGCCATGCACCTGCCAGCCGAAGGACGACAGCGCCTGCGCCACATGCCGACCTATGGAGCCCCGCGCTCCGGTCACGAGCGCCACCTGATTGCTGTTGGTCACGATTGCCTTTCACAATGAAGAGTCGGCGGGCCGAGGCTGCCCTGAATTACACGCGTACGTGTTCACGCTTCGACGGCGCACCGACGGTCAGCTCTTCACCTTCGATGTGCTGGCGGGACCAGCACTCAAGCAGTACCAGCTTATAGAGGAAGAACTGGTCATAGCCGCCCAGTCCGCCGTCTGCCACCTCTGGCCGGATCAACCCCTGGCGAACCAACGACCCGTCGGCGAGAAGCGGCAGATAGCGCTGCACAATCCCACTCATCCATTTGCCGATCGGCGGCGTAAATCCTTGCTTCTTGCGCGACAGAACATCCGCAGGCAGCGCGTCCCGCAGTGCCTCGACGAGCAGATGCTTGTGCGGTTGGTGCCAGTCGGTAAGGCCGGAATTGCGCATGCCGGTCACACGTTCAACGAGTTGGACGTCGAGCAGTGGCAATCGCCCCTCGACGGAATGTGCCATTGTCATGCGATCGATCAGCGCCAGGCAGTTTGAGCGCAACCACGTCCTGTTCAACAATTCCGCCGTGGCGAGATGCAGCGGTAGCGACGTGTCGAGCGGCGTTTCGCTAAGCCACAAGTCGTGCGGCAGGGCTTGGCGCGCGGCTTCGGGCATAATGCGCCGTGAGTTCGCGTCGCCATTGCGGAGATCGGGATGCACCCCGAAGAACTCCAATGTCGTCGGCGCTTCACGGCCAAGCAGGCGATCCCACCAGGACTGCCGGACAGGCTTCCCAGCCTGCAGCGTCTCATTGCGCGTCATGGCCTCTCGGACCCACTCATAACCCCAGAAGAACTCGTCGCCGCCGAGGCCGGACAAAAGCACCGGATAGCCGGCGGCGCGCGCGGCTTCCGCCACGGAGTAATAACCGAAGGCCGCGATATCGCCGATGGGCGTGTCCATGGCGCTGATCAGTTGCGGGAAGCGGTCGACGACGTCGGCCGAGCGTAGTTCCACCTCGGTGAAGCCGATGCCCAGCTCATGGGCCAGCGTCTGGGCAAAATTGCGCTCGTCGCTCTCGGGCCTGCCTTCATAGCCAATTGTAAAAGCGTGGATCTGACCGGGGAAATGTTTCGCGGTCAGTGCAGCAACCAGACTGGAATCGATACCGCCTGACAATGCGACGGCCACCGGCACGTCCGCCGTGCCCATGAGCCGGCAAGCGTCGTCGAGAATTTCCTCGGTGGTGCGCACCGGCTCTGATGGATCCTCACGGATGTCCAAAAGATTCCAGTAGGAAACCGGGCGGGCGTCGAGCGCGGCAGGCGTCAGTTCCAGATAGTGGCCTGCTGGGAGCTGTTCCAAACCGATCAGCGGTGTGACTGGCTCGGGCACATATTGGAACGTCAGGAAAAGATTGAAGGCCTCGGGCGACAAGCGCAGCGGCCGCGGCATGACGTGAGAGACGGCGGCGAGTTCGCTGGCGAACCAGAGATGGCTGCCATCGGGTGAGCGGTGCAGGAACAGCGGCTTTTCGCCGAGACGATCACGAGCGAGCAGCAACTTGTTGGAGCGGCCATCCCAAAGCGCGAAGGCGAACATGCCGCGCAGGCGTGCAAGGCAGTCGTTGCCCCATTCCTCATACGCATGCACGATGGTTTCGACATCGCTCATGGACGAAAATCGATGGCCAAGCGACTTCAGTTCGTCGCGCAACACGTCATGGTTGTATATCTCGCCATTGCAAACGATTGCAATATCGCCATCTTCGTTGAACAGCGGCTGCCGTCCACCGGCAAGATCGATGATCGACAGGCGCCGCATTGCCAGCATGGCATGATCGGTCTGGTAGTCACCGTCGGAATCGGGTCCGCGGTGCAACAGGCGCGCATTGATTGCACGCACCGCAGCGATATCGTTCGCCGACAATATATCCGACGAAATGAGGCCGCTAATGCCGCACATGGTTGCGCTCTCCGTTGCCTGCAACTAGCCGATCAGGCCACCGACTGCACCAGCGCAACGAAGGCGCGTGCCCGTTCCAGCCGCCGGTCAACAAGGCGCGCGGCGGCTTGCTCTTCCTGCACGAGGTCAGGTCCCGATGCAAGCTTCGGCCATACATCCGCGAGGGCCGAGGCCAGTCCAGCGGGATCGGAAACCGGGAAGATGCAGCTGCTCGGATAATCCGCAAGCTGCTCAACATGCACGGGAATATCAGACGCGATTACCGGTCTCCCAAGTGCCCTCGCATCCTCGATCACCGTGCTCCAGCCCTCGAAACGAGACGGCTGTACAACCGCTGCCGCCATCCGAAACAGTTCGACCTGCTCGGCGCGTGACACCAGCCCTAGGAAACAGATTTGCTCGTCCAGTTCCCACTGTTCGACCAGCCGCCGCAGCGCCGGCACGTGGTCGGGCGCGCGCCGGTCCTCCATCAATCCCGTGCAGACCACGGGAATCACGAGACCTCGCTGACGAAGCAGGTGGAGCGCCTCAAACAACGTCGCATGGTCCTTGTGCCGCCAGAAATGGTTCGCGACATAAAGGAATTTTTCCGAAAGCTGGTGCCGCGCGCGCGCCAGTTGGCCCTGTTCTGCCGAGCCTGCCACCAGGGTACTGCAGAAGGTCCAGACAACGGGCCGGACGGTGGCGTCCGGAAAATATGTCCGGAAGTCGTCCAAAGCAGCGTGGCTGGACAGCAGCAGAGTTCCGCGCGTGCGGGCGATGGCAGCCATAGCTTCCTTGCGCACCCGGCGCTCATCTGCGTCGAACAGATCCGGCAGCCGCAACGGCTGGAAATCCGGAATCCAATATAGGTTGCGGCGGCTCGGCAGAGACGCATCGAATACGGGAAAAAATACCTCGTCGCGATCGCCCGGGCACAGCCTGGTCAGCGCCGGCGCACGGCGCAAAACCGCGCGCTGGAGCCTCCGCGCACGAGCCAAAAGACGCGAGGAGCCTTTGATTGTCTGCGCGACGGGAAAGGCCCGCAGGCGCTGCGCCAGTGGTGTCGTCGGGTCGGACAAGAAGCGCATTGCAACTTCGGGCCTCTCGTCTTGGGGCAAGGCCGAAAGCGCGGAGAGTAGGTTCTCGATATAGATCGAGCCACCCAGCCAGCGGGCGTCCTCGAACATTTCGATCGCGATACGAATGGACACTGGAAAGACCGCGCGGAAGATTGAACGATGCTGCACAGGAGCCGGGCCCTGCAGGCCATCAGCTACGCGCGTGGGGCCACAGCATAGCTCCTGGGGATTTTTTATTCCACCAGCACGCAACGGCGCCGTGGCACGTCACGGGCTACCACGACTGTCCTTCATATCGATCATTTCCGTGGCGATCGACATGAAAGTGCGACCGGCCTCCAGAACCAGTTCGTCCAGTCGTTCGGCGGCTCGGCGCTCGGCGGTGTGATCGGGACCTGAAGTAAGCCCATCCCACGCATCACCGAGCAGGCGTGCGAGTGCGGCATCATCGGCGGGGTCGAAATAGGTACAGCGGGGCGGAGCCTGTTCGCGGTGCACCGGGATACCTGAGAGAAAGATTGGGCGCCCGATTCCGCGTACATCCTCGACGACAGTGCTCCAGCCCTCGAACAGCGACGGCTGAATGACAGCCGCGGCATGGCGGAGCACGTCCAGCTGCTCGCTACGGTCGATGAGACCTAGCAAATGGAGCTGCGGCACAATCCCGCTCTCCCGGGCGAGCGTCTCAAGCAGGCCGAAATGCGCCTCATTGCGCCGATCCGCGGTCGCACCGGTACATACCAACGGGATCTCCGGGCCGCCCTCGGCGCGCAGCCTCGCAAGCGCGCGGAATACCATCACGTGATTCTTGTGCACCCAGAACTGATTGGGCAGGTACAGAAATTTTTCCGGCACCCCATATTTGCGCAACGTCGCAGGATTGGCCGGCGCTGTCGTGTCAACTAGCGACCGGAACCGCCAGACACGCGGACGCGCATGGTGGCCCGGGAAAAATCGCGCAAAGTCCTGCGCTGCGGTCTCGCTGCTCAGCACGAACGGACCGGGCCGCGCCGCGATGGCACCTATGGCCTCGTCGCGGGCGGCGATCTCGGCCTCCCCGAACAGATGCGGGAGATGGCGGTGCTGAAAGTCCGGAACCCAGCGCAGCGTGACGGCTCCAGGAACGGTCGCGCCGAAACCGGGATAGACGAGATCAACAGGCTGTTCACCGCGCGCCTGCGGCATCAAGCGTGACAGGATACGGCCCAGCATCCCGCCCGCGGCGGGGACGCTGGCGCCGATCTCAGCGGCGACGCGATCAACGGCGCTGGAAGGCCCAAGCAGGCGCAATTCGGGCCGCTCACCGGCGGGAAGCCGCGACAGACAGATTGCGAGATTGCGCAGATAAAGGACACCGCCCATCCAGGCAGGATCGTCGATCAGTTCGAGCGCGATGACGGGGGAACCAATCACGATGGCCCTCCAATCGACGCGCGCGCACGTCGCCATGCAAGCGTGTTGGAGATCTTGCGGAAAGGATTCCAGGCCATCCGCCGAAGGCGCGCAAGCTTCCTCGCCTGTGGGTGATTGCCGAACATCACCTTCTGGAACGCGAACCAGTCACCGCACTGGAGCCGGCGGAGCGTTCCATCCGACACCAGTTTTCCGGAATCGAGCCCGGCAAGCAGCACCATCTCCTCGCTGATCGGTCCAGGGGCAAGGAGCAGGTAGGAGGGCCCCCGGAGGAATGCCGGGAACTCGCCGGGAAAGCACAGCACATCCCAACCATGGCGATCGATTGCACTCTGCAGACCGCGAAGTTTGTACCATTGGCCTCGAGCTATCATCATGATCCGGCCAGGCAACCGTACGATCCAGAGCAAGGGTAGAAATATCGGCCGCAACTGGCTCCGCAACGCGAAATCGAAAAACACACGACGTGCCAGCCTTCGCTTAATCCAACCACGCAACTTATCGGGCGCGTGACGGTTCACGAAGCGCCAGTGGTCGCGGACGTTGTTCATCGATCGGCGCGAGAAAGCCTCCCGCCACAACTGCCGAAGGCTGGAACGGCCGCCCGAGGGCATGATGCCGGTCTCTTCGACATGCGCAAGAATCTTCGTCTCACAACACACCCCGAGCCTGAAGCCCGCGCGTTTCAGGCGGGTAAAGAATTCGTAGTCCGCGAGATAATGCGGCAGCAGCTCCGCGTCCACGTTGCCGGCGGCACGGATCATATGCAGCGGCACTAGGCTGCCGCGGCCCGGCAACACGTCGACGTCGCCGACGAAACGGTCGCCGGCATCGATGGAATTTTTTACGGGAAACGCATAGTTCTGCCAGTCGACATATTCGCCCGCGTCCAGAATTCGATCGGGGTCGCGGCTATCGACGATCAATCCACAGACGGCCGCATCGAACTCGCGCGAGGCCATCACAAGTTGTTCGACATAGTCGCCAACAAGCTCGGTGTCGTTGTTGAGCATCAGCACATAGCCATCAGTGCCGGTGTTGCTTTCGAGGACATACGCGATCCCCATCTGCATGGAGCCGGTCCACCAGAGCTCGGTGTCGGTCGTCAGGACCGTGACGTCCGGAAAATCCGTGCGGATCGCCGCCACAGTCCCGTCAGTCGAGCCGCCGTCGGCGACAATGATGTGGAGCGGCGCGTAGGTCTGCGACTTGAGATCGGTGATACAGGAGCGTGTGAAGTGCAGTCGGTTAAAAACCGGAATGACCACGTGGACGGGCGCATGCGGGGCCTTGGATGGTCCCTCCCCGAGATTCCAGACGCGGCGTCGACGGACCTCGAAGGATGCACCGAGCAGGCTCCGATCGTCGCCGGTCTGTTCGATCTCGACGCAGAACGTATGGCCAGGCGCGATCGAGTACAGATCGACCGACACCTCCGCCCAGCCAACCGGAGGGACAGCCTCGCTCTGCACCGGCACGCCGTTGAGCAAGATACGGATGGTTTCGACGGCGGAGCCTTGAGGCCGCGCGACTTCGAAGGTGAGCTTGCCCGGAATGGTCGGGGCTGTGAGAAACCATCGCCCGCGATGATAGGCCGATCGTGCGTGACGGTGCGCCTGCGGTCGACGCCAGCCGTTCAGGAGCTCGAACTTGCTTGCCCGCTTGCCCGGAAACGGAAGATCGACGAGGTCGGGCGACAACAATGGCGTAAGCCGGCTAAGCGCGGTAGCTGCCGAGTCCATCCAGGATATGTAATCCCGGGCCGAGACGATGCCCGCCGTCTGCAGGCGCGGAGCTCCGGACCACTCCTTCTTCAGGAAAGCTTTTATCGCGATGGAGCCACCCCTGGCACCGAGGCGAGCCACATCGCGGGGGTAGTCCCATCGCGTTAATTCAGTCGACGTGCCACCATCGAGACCGCCGTAGAGCACATGCGTGTGAAGCTCGACATCGACCTCATCGAGATGCGCAGCAAACGACGAAACAAAATCCGAAAAACGCGGCACGCATTCGTTCACGCCAAGCAGGACCGCGGTGTCAGCGTCGAAAATGTCGAGCTCTGCCTCAGGTGGCGAGTTCGAGGGGCGAAACGAGTCGCAGGTGGTGATGAGGACACCGCCCCGCCGCAACACCCGCAAGGCCTCGGAGATCGCAGCGGGAATATCCCGCATGTGATGCAGCGCCGCGTTGCAAAAGACGAAGTCAAAGCTACGCTCTTTGAAGGGCAAACAATGCGAGAACCCGCCGATCCACCTGATGTGGGGAAAATTCTTCCGGCCGGATTCCGCAAGCAGCGGCGAGAATTCGAGCGCGGTGACATGCGCCCCACGAAGCGCGAGCCGATGACTGTCAAAGCCAAGACCCGCGCCAAGGTCGAGAACAGCCTTGCCTGCAAGATCGAGTTTCTCCGCCAGCATTTCTATCTCCAGCCACTCGCCGTAACGATTCTGGAAATATGGCGCGTGGCCTTCCGGCACTTCGTCGAGAAAACGCTCTTTGTCGACGGCCGCATGATAGCGTGAAAGACGGTCGTTCCATTCTTCGACCACGCTAGGCGTGACCCCGAAGTTGCCGCGATTCACTGCATTCGCAGCAATCTCGATTAGGCCCAGGACATCGTCCGCTTCAAAGTCGCCGAAGAACGGAACACCCAAGGCATCATGATACTGCGCGTGGCACATGCCGCATGCATATGCGTCCGCTGTAGACGGCGATATCGGACCGCCTGAACACTTAACGCATCTTAGATCGCTGGTGCGCAAGCCGTCCATGTTACCGCTCTGAACTGTCGTAGATGCCGCCATCCTTATCGATGACCATGAACTCTATGCGATCGGTCCAATGATAAGACGTGAAAAAGAGGTCGCGGTTGCGCTCGAAGAAACTCTGAAACTGGTTCGAATACTCGCTGTGAAGCGCGTTGAAGAACTCGTTGCCGAGTTCGCGGCGCTCCCGCTCGTTCCATTCGGTCAACAGCAGCGTCGGCCCCTGCCTGACGCTATGCCAGCGATGGTGGTCCTTGATACGGGTGAAATTGAACATGACGTCAGAGAGGCGTGTCGGTACTTCGAGGTAACCTCGTTTGGATATGCGCATCAGTTCGCGCATCGCCTTTCCGGGATTGTCGAGGTGCTCGATGACGTGCGAGCAAAATACGAAATCGTATTCCTTGTCCTTGAATGGCAGGTTCTCAATATCGACTTCGAAGAAGGTCCGGCCGTCGCGCACCATCGTCTCCACACGATGCGTGGTGTGATCGGGAAATTTGTCGGCAAGGTGGTTGGCGCGGCGAAACGGCCAGCCGCCCGAGCCGACATCCAGTACGAGGTCACCTTCACGGATGTCGAACTCCATCACCTCGTTCTGATAGGTCCAGGTGCTCATGACTGGCGCCGTGCGACGCTCCAGCACCGGTACAAGCTCCCAGCTATCGCGAGGCAACTGGTCGATCAGCAACTGCCGGGCAGCAAGCCGTAGCGCGTCGTTGCTCTCCGGAGATTGATCCGGGGTGGCAAGGCGCTGCCATGACGGCAGTAGTTGCTGCACGCGTGCAGCGCCATTGCCTTCAGTAGCGATCCGTTCGATCAGCGCGCTTGCCAGCCTGACCTCGACGTCGCCGCTTTCGGCGCCGCCAAGCAGGATGCGCGTAAAATCTGCGACCATTGCACGGCGACCGCGGATTTCTCCACTGTCCGCAACAGCACCATCCTGCAGCCAAGCCGCCGCTCTGATGCGAATCCGCCCTAGTTTCTCTGCGAGCCGTCCCATAACTAGACGCCCTCCCCTGGAACCTCGATTGTCGCCATCAATTCTCCGGTGACCGGCAGCGGTGCGACCTGCGGCGCCCATTCGGCGAGAAGGGCGGCAAATGTCTCGACGTTCCAAAACCAGTTATGTCCCAGGAACTGGTCGAGCGTTCCGTCCGGCACCACAATCGCGACAAGCCCTCCAGGCTTGCAGATGCGCACCAGTTCCGCCACCACGCTTTGCGGATACTCCAGGTGCTCCAGCACATCCGTGCACGAGACGACATCAAACGAGGCCGTCTGATAAGGCAGCGTGCGGTCAATAACGAACTGCTGGAACGCCCCGTCCGGATAAGTGCGCTGTGCGTTCTCGACAGCCTTGCCGGAAAAGTCTAGACCGGACACACGGACGCCCGGTCGACGCCGTCGAATCTCTCCCAGCAGATCCCCGACCCCGCAACCGATATCGACGATATTGGCGTCAGCAGCGATGCGATGTTCGATACGGTCAACGATTTCGACCTTCAGCTTCTCCCGCACACTGTCGGCTTCGATCCGATATTCATGCAGGTTGTCGGCCTCTCCCCACAGCAGATCATAACCTTCCGAACTGTTATCTTCGGTGATCCATCCAACGCCAAGCTCCGTCCGCCGTTCCTGGCCCGGTAGCAGCACTGCACGATATCGATTTTTGGGCACCAGCAAGAATCGGTCAGCAGGACCGAACACGTGAGTTCCTTTCGGCACGTAGTCGTATTCCCCTTTTGGGATGTGATCCCAGCCGTTTTCCGAATAGGGAATGCGAGGACGCTCCGGCTGCGGTCCGCTTATCAATCCCGACAATCTCTTTGCTAATCGACGGATCAATGCCACCGAAGCTGCTCCTTGTCACACATAGAGGCAAAGGCCACGGTCACCCTCGGCGTTTGTTGCTGCGCGTCCCCGCGCTGATTGGGTTGCAGTAAACATTGTTAGGCAACCGGTGCCCCAACGATACTCCCGGACGCCACGGCCTCCAGCGCAAAATCGCTGTTGATGAACATGATTGCATTGTTGTCCGAATACAGGAACTTGTCGGACGGATGCAGCACCACCATACGGGCTGCACCGAACCAATAGAAGAGATGAACGCCCACCGTCTTGCGGGATATTCCCATATTGAACGTGTAGGCCCCAGGCCGGAAGTTGGGATCCTTCATGACGACCCTGAGCGAATATCGTCCGGCCTCGACACGCTTCCATTCCAGCCCCTGCTCATAATTGTCGACTGTTACGATGAAACGGTAATGAACCGCATCGACCGTGAATCTGATCAGCAGGTCTTCTTGCGTCTCCTTCAGTTCTACGTCCGCAGTAATAAGGATCGGTTCGCCGAAACCGAATTCCTCCTTCGGCTGTTCCGTGCCGACATCGCGCAACACCACATTGGTGCATATGGCGTCGCCGGTGCCGCCCTTGTTGTGGCCATAGGAATTTGGAATGACTTCCTCGGCGCTCGTGCCGGCCTCATTGTCCGACTCGATTTTCCCGGCGTGCGTACCGGCCGCGATTTCGAACTGCGCGGCCGACGTTTTGGCATTTCGCGAATTCTGATCGTCATAGGCGCGGATGACGTCCTCGACAGGCCCCTCGACGAGCACCTTGCCCTTGTCCATGAAGAGGCCGCGGTCGCAAACGGACCAGATCGCGCCCGGGGAATGCGAGACCAGAATGATCGCTGCACCGTCGCGTTTCAGACGCAGAATATGGTCGTAGCACTTCTTCTGGAAATTCATGTCGCCGACGGCGAGCACCTCGTCCATCAGCAGCACATCGGGACGGCTGAGCGCAGCAATCGCGAAGCCAAGGCGTACATACATGCCACTCGAATAGTTCTTCACCGGCAAATCGATGAATTGGCCGAGCTCCGCAAAAGCAACGATCTCGTCCATCAAGCCATCGATTTCGCGGGTCGACAGGCCGAGCAACGCACCATTAACGTAAACGTTCTCCCGGCCGGTCAGCATCGGGGCAAAACCGGCCCCGGCGGCGATCAGCGCGCCGACCCGCCCCTTCATCTGGACCATGCCACGATCAGGCGCATATACACCGTTGAGAATTCTCAGCAGAGTCGTCTTGCCGCTGCCGTTCACACCCATGATCCCGAGCGCCTGCCCGCCGCGCACCTCGAAGCTGGCGTCGTTCACGGCCCAGAATTCGCCTTCGCGCAGCGTTTCGCTATTGGAGCGGCCGAGCAGCCGCGCGCCGATGTCGCGCAGGCCATAATTCATCGACTGACGAAGTGTCAGGCCAAACTTTTTCGACACCCCTTCGGCGCGGATAGCCCAATCTTTGCTTGTCACAGGCGCTCCGAAACCTTGTCCTTGATGATATAGAAGGCGTGGATGCCCACGCAGAACACCACCAGGGCAAATATCGTCGAGAGTGTGAAGCCAAGTGGATTTGGCACCCGACCGAGCACAAATAGCGAGCGCGGCGTGTCTACTAAATAGGTCAGCGGATTCCAGAGAACGATGAATTGCAGCACCGGGTGCTCGAACTTGGTCTCGTAGATGACCGGGGTGACATACATCACGAGGTTGATCACGGTCGTGGCCATCCCGGTGACGTCGCGCGCGACGGCGCCGACAACGGATAAAATCAGACCCATACCAACGCCCAACAAGATAATCGGGAGTATCGCGAACGGATAAAGAACTGCCCAAGCCGACGGCAGCATACGAACCGTCATCATGACGATCGCCAGCACGACGAAACCCACGAGCACCGAGTACGACAGCGGCGCCAGTCCAGTGACGGCTAGGCCGATTTTTGGGATGTTCGTACGCATGACAAGATCGGTGTTGCCGATCAGGCCATTTGCCACATTGCCCATGGCAGTCATGAAAATCGCCCACAACGTCGTGCCAATGAAAACAAAAACCGGATACGGGTAGCCGATGTCGCCCGGATTCAGAATGCCGGTCGACTGCATGAAGACAAAACTGGCAATGCCAATTAGGGGAACAAGCACGATCCAGAGATAGCCAAGCAGCTTCTGCCGGAATCCTACAACGAAATCGCGTCTAAACAGATGCCATACGACATGACGTGACCAGTACAGCTCGCCGAAAGCCATGCGCAAAGACGTTAGCGGACTGAGTGACGGACCCATCGCGGTATAAGTGCGCACTACTGTCCGCGACCGAAGGTCGCCTTGGAAATCGGTCGCCATCATATGTTCCCGTCTGTCGGCCGCACCGCCAGGAAGGAATAAAGACGCCCAGGCGTATTGTCGCGTGCATTGATTGCCGCAACGAGACGGCTGAACAAAAATCTGCCGAGCGGGTGGCGACGATCGAACAGCGCATTCGTCACGGGCCGGCCGATCTTGTCTGCGACGGGACGCGTGCAATAGAGGAAGTGTTGATCGATCGTCATCGGGAAATAGTTGATCGGGGAATCAAGCGGCGCCATCACGTTGTCGACCCGCAGCCCGGCGCTTCGCATGGCATCGAGATATTCAGAGAGAAGAAACGCGTTCTCGCCGCCATAGAATTTATGAAGCGCATGCTGTTGTAGAAACGTGTTTAAATCGGCGCGACGTGTCAGCACATGCTCGCGCGTGGCGACCATCACGCCGCCGGGCTTGAGCACGCGGAATATCTCACGACATGT
Source organism: Tardiphaga robiniae (assembly GCF_013359755.1). Lineage (GTDB taxonomy): Bacteria > Pseudomonadota > Alphaproteobacteria > Rhizobiales > Xanthobacteraceae > Tardiphaga > Tardiphaga robiniae. Next base: position 186,212 of record NZ_JABMCJ010000077.1, read on the forward strand.
TTGCTGGAGATCGCGGGCGTGATGCAGAACCTGTCGGCAATTGACGACGTCGAAAGTCGCATCGGCGAATGGCAACCTCTCCGAGTATTCTGCGACTACTTCGATGGGGTAACTGGTCGCCTGGGATAGCATCCTAATTGCGCCTGCACCCACCAGGTCGCTTGGATCCGGCTCAAGCGCGGTCACCTGCCAGCCATCCCGGGCTAAGGCATAGCTGCTGATGCCTCGCCCCGCCCCCATATCAAGCGCGCGCCCAGACGCCGGCGGCAGCAATGAAGCAATCGCCTTCCACTCTTCACTGTTCCAGAAGCGCTCGGCGGCTTCGGCGAGTGGGTCGTCGAAATAACAGGCGCGGACCAAAACCTGCTGTTCGGGCTGATCGCGGAGCCACTCGACAGCTTCTTCCCAGGTCATCTGACTCACCATTACCGAAGTGTCCCATGTCGACATCGCCGACGATCGTCGTCACACCGCCAGCACGACGGAGCATCCAAGCTTTGCCGCAGGCGACTTCTACCGAGCGCCCCAGTTAACTCAACGTCGCGCAGGCCACAATCGCGATGCGACCTCGAAACATATCAAGAACCCACGCGATGAGAACGACGTCCCGAGGGGGGGCCAACTTCTTACCGGAGTTCCTTGATCGGACGGGCTGGATTTCCCGCAACAAGGGTCCACGGCGCAACATCTTTCGTGACGACAGATCCCGCTGCGACAACTGCCCCCTCACCGATGGTGACGCCCTTTAACACAGTTGCGTTCATGCCGATCCAGGACTTTGACCCGATCGAGATCGAAGCCATCTCAACGACGCTCCAATCCTTTGAGCGGCTAGCATCGGCCAGTCCGCCCGACAAGAGGCCGGCGCGCCAATCCGCCACGTCCTGACTGCGGCGACGCCAATCCAGCGAATGAGAATCATGATCTACGATCGTGCACCCCCAAGACACCAGAACATCGTCGCCGATGCTGACGCCTATCGCACAGATAATCGTCGAGGAACCGAGATAGCTTCGCTCGCCAATGGAAACGTTGCCGACGTCCCTCTCGAGCACGATCCGGCAGCCGATCACCGATTGCTTGCCGAAGGAAACCCGCTCTTTGGCATTGCCGGAGCGGCAGTCGATGACCGCACCTTCCAGTAACGGAGCATCCGAGTCGGCCGAGATCATTGAAGCGGTCGCCACGCGAGCAATCGCATCGCGCCGGCGTAGAACGGCATCCCTGCCGCGAATGAGAAAGCGCCTGATCATTTCAGTGGGACAATCTGAGGTGTGATGTTACAGCGATAAACGACACCCGGCGGCACATCGTCAACGACCGTTGCGCCCGCAGCAATGATGCTTCCAGCGCCAATTCTCACGCCGCGCAGGATTGTCACGCCGAAGCTGATCCAGACGTCATCCTCGATAATCACCGGTGCCGAGTGGACGCCAGGCAACTCATCCGCGGATTTCGGATGACCGCGTGTGATCATCGTGTGGAAGTGCTCATGCCGCTCCACCGCATTAGCCGAATGCGCCGTCCCGTCATGGATGTTCACATTGTGCGATATCAGTACACGATTGCCGATTTCAATGGAATCCATCGACCAGATTTCCGACCTCACCCCAATGTAGCACCACTCTCCGATGCGGATTCTGCCGCCATGTGCATAGGTCAGCAGACGCCCGCGTACATAGCTGCTGCGTCCAATTTCGATGTTGGCTCGATCTTCCGTCAGGTTTTCAACACTGCCCTCGGGCAGCACTGTCGCTCCCGGATGAAGGATGAAATTCGTGACGAGCGACGAGGAAACGCGCTCGCGCTCGAAAGCGCGCGCGAGTCGAGAAACGACGCCACGCTTCACGCGATCAACTAAACGCATGCGCGAGCCTTGCTTTGAATCGTCCCAGCTGGGAACGCCACCCCGATCTTGTCTGCGGGTTTGCCGGTGCAACCGCAGCCGTACCGGCGACGAAAGCTTCGAGCTGCTCCAGATGCTCTTGCTCAAACGAAACCTTTTCCGGAAACCGCGGCGGCTGCTGCATGCGCCAGGCATCCGGATTGATACCTGCCTGCCCCGTGAAATCTGCATCGCCACAATGGACACCGGATCCATCGAACCCCCCGTTCCATACCAGTGTCTGCGCGGGATAAACCACCAGTCCTCGGCGGCGAGAAACTGCATACCACCACAAAATACCCCAGGAATCGTTGCGGCCGGCAAGACGATCGTCCAGCATGCCGTTATAGAAGCCTGGACCGGCAAGATCGAACAACTGCTTCCATTCAGCGTCGCGCCGAGCCTCATCCAGCGCATGCGGCTGCCAGGCGAAAGCCTCCCAAGCGCGTTTCCAGGTCGCCCAACCCCAAGTCGTCGTCACCGGCAGTAGAAATGCATCCGTCGACAGATTCTTCGGCGGGCTCAGCGTATAACCGCCAACCTGCATGACTGCCGCATCGTCCGCGTATCGATCGAGCGCGGAAATCATGAAGTCGAGAAAGTCCGAACCGAGAACGAGATCGTCCTCGATGACAATGGCGCGCCCATAGCGCTCGCAAAGCGCCGTTGCGCCGGCGTGTATCGAGCGGGCAAGACCCAGATTCACGTCGCGCTCAACCAGTTCGGCGTCGAGACGCGAAGCCCAGTCACGCAGCACAGCACGCGTGGCCTCAATCTGCGCTCGTGACGCCTCACTTGCCTCAGTCTTGGGCCCATCGGCGAATAGGAACAGATCGCATTCGTCGAAGCGTCGGCATGCCGCGAGTGACCGCAACGCACGATCTGCATGCTCCGGTCGGTTGTAGGCAAAAAATGCGATGGGAGTACGATTCATTGCTCGTTCGGTATGATTTATGAGCATGCTGCAGCGGTTCTACCGTGCTCCCACAACACACGCGAGGAAAAACACCCGCTGATACAGAAGTTTAGGGCACGCAACGTGCGATCGCTGCACCGCCTCCGATTTCATATCAACGCCACCAGCCGCATCCTCGAAACAAACGCCCCCATCGAGACACCTTGCATTCTAAGTATTCTCATCGCCAATAATGCGAGAAGTCGCTCCGATGCGCGACGCGGTGATAAACGGTCTGGTTTGGGCGCCATCAACTCGTTTCCGGCCTTTTACAGGGTCGTTACCATACTCGCAAGCTTCGCAAGGGCGACCGACCGTAATCATAACCGGTTAGACTCATTGTTGAATTTCGCTCCGACCGATTCCGCCGCAATCCCAGAACCTGCGCGTAAGTGGTGCAACGCAATCATGGAACTATTGGCGAGATCCCAGATTTGCAGGATCGCACGAGTACAGACATTATCACCACAATGGTTCTCGTGCGCCCATGCCGTGCGAGTCGGAGCCCTCTGAATGCCCTTCCCGCGCGCCTCGCAGGCCCTCTCACGGTTTACCGTTCTCGACCTCACCCGGATCCGTTCGGGCCCGACAGCGGTGCGGCAGTTCGCGGACTGGGGCGCCAATGTCATCAAGATCGACGCGCTGAGCGATGACGCGGGTTCCGAGCAGCCCGGCGGCCCGCGGCAGGGCTCGGATTTCCAGAACCTGCACCGCAACAAGCGGGCCATGACCTTGAACCTGAAGGACCCGCGCGGTCTCGCGGTGTTCAAGCGGCTGGTCGAGAAAGCCGATGTGGTGGTCGAGAATTTCAGGCCCGACGTGAAGGCGCGGCTCGGCATCGATTATGAGAGCCTGAAGGCGATCAATCCCGGCATCGTCTATGGCAGCATTTCCGGCTTCGGCCAGGACGGCCCCTATCACAAGCGACCGGGCTTCGATCAGATCGCCCAGGGCATGGGCGGCCTGATGTCGATCACAGGCGCCCCCGGCGAGGGCCCGATGCGGGTCGGCATTCCCGTTGCCGACCTCACCGCCGGGCTGTTCTGCGCGCTGGGCGTGCTCACAGCGCTGCTGGAGCGCGATGTCTCCGGCCAGGGCCAGTGGGTGCAGACCTCGCTGCTGCAGGCCCAGATCTTCATGCTGGATTTCCAGGCCGCGCGCTGGCTGATGGAACAAGACGTGCCCAAACAGGCCGGCAACAATCACCCGACCAGTATTCCCACCGGCGTGTTCAAGACCTCCGACGGTTACATCAATATCGCCACCACCGGCGGCAAGATCTGGGAGCGCTGCGCCCAGGCGATCGGTGCGCCTGAACTGATCACCCATCCCGATTACGCCACCGGCCCTGCCCGCTCGAAGAACCGCGACGCCCTCAACGACGCGATCAGCGCCTGCACCGAAAAGCGTACCACCGAGGAATGGGTCAACGACCTCAATGCCGCCGGCGTGCCCTGCGGGCCCATCTACTCCGTCGACCAGATGTTCGCAGATGCACAGGTCAAGCATCTGGGCCTCGCGCAAGACGTTCCCAACGATCAGAACCGCAAGATCACGCTGGTCGGTCAGCCCTTCACGCTGTCACGCACGCCGAGCCACATGGCCGCTCGGCCGCCAGAAGTCGGCGAGCAGACTGAGGAGCTACTCGCCGAGTTTGGCTTTGGTGCCGAAGAGATCGCCGAATTGCGGCGCGGCAAGGTGGTCTGAGGCGGTGAACCATCAAGTACTATGAAAATTAACGCCAGAGGCTGCATTAATCGGGAGCACATCTTCGTCCAGGCGCAGTCGATCGGAGATCGTGCTGCCCCTCGAACCCGCAGGAAGGCTCCATGACCGCACCGCCCCGCGTGGCTATCCTGATCCCCTGCTTCAATGAAGAGGTCGCAGTCGCAACAGTCGTGAACGATTTCCGCAGGGCGCTGCCGGCCGCCACGATTTATGTCTACGACAACAACTCGACAGATCACACGCGCGAAGTAGCCTCGCAGGCGGGTGCGATTGTTCGCAGCGAGCCGCGTCAAGGCAAGGGTCATGTCGTCCGCCGCATGTTCGGTGACGTCGATGCCGATGTCTATGTTCTCGTCGATGGCGATGCGACCTACGACGCGACATCTGCACCAGCCATGATCGAAGCGCTGTTAAACGATCGCCTCGACATGGTGGTGGGCCGCCGCATCGAACAGCAGGTTGCCGCCTATCGCCTTGGTCACCGTGCCGGTAACTCACTGCTCACCGGCTTTCTGTCAATGACGTTCGGTCAGAACTTCAAGGATGTGCTGTCAGGCTATCGCGTATTCTCGAGACGCTTTGTCAAATCCTTCCCGGTGCTGTCCGATGGTTTCGAGATCGAGACCGAACTGAGCGTTCATGCGCTGCAGCTCGCACTGCCGGTCGCTGAAATCGAGACGCCATATTTCGCGCGACCACAGGGCTCCATCAGCAAGCTCAACACGTGGAAGGATGGCTTCCGGATCCTCGGCACCATCATGAAGCTCTATCGTTCGGAAAAGCCGCTGCGCTTCTTCGGCACGATTGGCCTGTTTTTCGGCATCGTCTCCATCGGCCTCGCGATTCCCGTCACCGTCACCTATCTGGAAACAGGGTTGGTGCCTCGGCTGCCCACCGCCGTGCTCTCGACCGGCCTGATGATCGTCGGCGTGCTCTCATTTTCGTCGGGCCTCGTGCTCGACACTGTCACCCGCGGACGCCGCGAGATAAAGCTGCTGGCATATCTGGCGCATCCGTCACTGCCGGATTAGGTCTCCATCAAGCCACGCGCGAGCACGATTTACGTCGTCACCGGCGTCGGCCGCCAGATGCGTGCAACGGCCGTAAAGGCACGATCGATCAGTGGCCAGAACAGCAGCGTGATCGCCAGCGTGGTGATGGTGCCGACCAGGCCATTGGACCAGAACACACCGACACTACCGCCGGAGCCGATCATGGCGAGGCGGAACGCATCCTCGGCGCGGCTGCCGAGCACCAGCGCCAGCGTGAATGGCGCGAGCGGAATGCCGATCTTCTTGAAGACATAGCCGACGACGCCGAAGCCGAGCATCAGCCAGATGTCGAACATGGCATTCTGGATCGCATAAGCGCCGATGGCACAGGACACCACGATCATTGGCGCCACGGCCGCAAATGGCACGCGCAGGATCGAGGCGAAGACCGGAACGGTCGTCAACACGATGACGAGACCGACCACATTACCGAGATACATCGAGGCAATCAGCCCCCACACAAAGTCCTTGTGCTCGACGAACAACAGCGGTCCGGGATTGAGCCCCCACACCATCAGGCCGCCGAGCAGGATCGCCGCGGTGCCGGAACCGGGAATGCCGAGCGCCAGCATCGGCAGCAGCGCTGCGGTGCCCGACGCATGCGCAGCGGTTTCCGGTGCGAACACGCCTTCGATGCGGCCCTTACCGAAACTCTCGGGATCCTTGGAGAAGCGCTTGGCGAGGTTGTAGCCCATGAAGGACGCCGCAATGGCGCCGCCCGGCGTGATGCCGAGCCAGCAGCCGATCACCGACGAGCGCAGCAGCGTCACCCAGTATTTCGGCAGATCCATCCAGACCTTGAGCACCGTGCGCAGGCTGATCTTGGCGGCATGGCCGCGCAGCGCGAGGCGTTCTTCCATGGTGAGCAGGATTTCGCTGATGCCGAACAGGCCGATCACGGCGACGAGGAAGTTGATGCCGCGCAGGAGATTGTCCGATCCGAAGGTCATGCGCAGATTGCCCGACACCGTGTCCATGCCGATGCCGGCGATCAGCAGCCCCAGCGCCATCGAGATGACGGTCTTGTGCTTGGCCTCGCGGCCGAGACCGACGAAGGAGCAGAAGGTCAGAAGATAGACCGCAAAGAATTCCGGCGGGCCGAATTTCAGCGCGAAGGATGAGATCATCGGCGCCAGGAATGTGATCAGCATCACCGCCACCAGCGACCCGATGAAGGACGAGGTAAACGCCGCCGTCAGCGCCTCCGCAGCCTTGCCTTGCTGCGCCATCGGATAGCCGTCGAAGGTGGTGGCCACCGACCACGCCTCGCCGGGGATGTTGAACAGGATCGAGGTGATGGCGCCGCCGAACAGCGCGCCCCAATAGATGCAGGACAGCATCACGATGGCCGAGGTCGGATCCATGGTGAAGGTCAGCGGCAACAGAATGGCGACGCCATTGGGGCCGCCGAGGCCCGGCAGCACGCCGACAAAGATCCCGAGCACGAGACCCACGACCATCAGCGAGATGATCTTCCAGGTCATCAGCACGGCAAAGCCGTGCATCAACAATCCAAAGGCTTCCATAGTTAAAGTCCTAGCGACCGAGAGCCGATTCGATCGGCCCCTTCGGCATGATGACGTCGAACGCGACATCGAAGGTGACGAACATGATCGCAGTGAACACGAAGGCGGTCAGCAGCGACTTCCACAGCGCGATCTTGCCGACCATGCGCATGAAGCCGGCGATCAGCACGAAACTCGCGACATAGATGCCGAGGAACTGCGTGGCTAGGCAGAACAATGCGGTGGGCACGAAGACCAACGCCACGCGCCGCAATTGTGCGCGGGTGACGAAAGTGTCGGAACTGCCGCTGCGGGCGAAGAACGTCGTGATCAGCCCGTAAAGGCTGGCGCCGCCCAGAATGACCGAGAGATAGAACGGGAAATAGCCCGGCTGAGGCCCGGTGGAGTCCCAGGCTATGCCGGTGCGCCAGTTGTCAAAGCCAAGCACGATGGCGAGTGCCAGCAGAACCAGCGAGGCGATGATCTCGACGGTGCGCGTGCTGACGACGGAGGGCGAGTCGTCCTCCGGAGCGGTCGGATCTTCGACGATGATTTCGAGGTCGGTGTTGGACATGGGGTCTCGCAGATGGGAACTGGCGGAATGATATGGTGCTAACCTCTCCCCGCTCCCGTGCACAGCGGAGCTGTGCTAGGCGGGGAGAGGTCGAAGCCTGAGCGAAGCGACGGCTTCAGGTGAGGGGCGAGGCACGAACGCAAAGCAAATCGCCGAGCCTGCGGATCGAAGAGCCCCTCACCCCACCCCTCTCCCCGCAAGGGCGGGGCGAGGGAGAAGAGACGTCGCTTCGCAGTTACTTACTTCGCCACGAATCCCGCTTCGGTCATCAGCGACTTATTGAGCGCATCGTCCTCTTCGAGGAACTTGAGCATCTCCGGCCCCTTCAGGAAGATCGGCTTCAGCGCCTGCTTCTCCATGTAGTCCTTGTATTCGGCCGTCTTGGTCACCTTCTCGAACAGGTCGACATAGAAGGCCTGCTGCTCGGGCGTCACCTTGCCGGGCAGGAACATGGCGCGCAGCATCAGATACTGCACGTCGAGGCCCTCTTCCTTGCAGGTCGGGATGTCGTTCCACGACTGCGTCTCGGTCACCTTGGTCTTGTAGGCGATACGTTCTTTGTCGAAGACACAGAGCGCCCGCACCTGACCGGCGCGCCAGACTTCGAGATTTTCGCTGGGGTTATTGACGTTGGCTTCGGTGTGGTTGCCGACCAGCTGCGTCGCCGCCTCGCCGCCCGACTTGTAGGGCAGATAGGAAAACTTGGCGCCAGTCTGCTTTTCCATGAACACCGTCAGCACATGGTCTTCACGCTTGGATCCGGTGCCGCCCATCTTGAACGGCGACGATGCAGCCTTGGCCGCCGCGATGAATTCCTTCACCGTCTTGGCGCCGCCCGCATTGTCCCACAGCACGAACTGGTCCATGGCGACGACGGAGACCGGCGTCAGGTCGCGCCAGTTGAACGGGATCTTGGCCGAGAGCGGCAGCATGTAGATCAGCGAATAGGCGATCAGCACCTTGTTGGCGTCGCCCTCGCTGGACTTCATGTAGATCAGCGCTTCCGCACCGGATGCGCCACCCTTGAGCGACACCACCACCGGCGCCTTCATCAAATTGTTCTTCTGGATGGCAGCCTGCATCATGCGCGCCATCTGGTCGGAGGCGCCGCCGGCGCCCGCTGCAACGACGATTTCGACGGGCTTCGTGGGCTCCCAGGCCGTAGCCGGCGACGTGGCCAATGAGAGGATGGGCGCGCTGGCGAACACGGCTGCAAGCGCAGCTGTGGCCCTGATCGACTTGGACATTGGTTTCTTCCCTGTAGACGCGGACGTTGGCTGCCCGCCACTTTTCGTTGGTTCTATTGTGCGGGGTATTGACCGTGACTTCAAGCATGTCCCGCGCATGCGAAGGCCGACTTTGGTCAGGGGCCGGCTGTTTAGCTGCCGGGCGGCGGAATGAGGCGATCGCCCGAGACCGCCGCCCGCCCGTTATTTCCCCTGCCAGTTCGGCTTGCGCTTGTTCAGGAAGGCATCCATGCCCTCGCGGAAATCCTCGCTCATATAGGCCTTGAGCACGAGATCCTTGCCCTCCTCGCGGGTCAGGGTCGGGCGCAGCCGGCGCACGGCTTCCTTGGTCACTTCGAGGGTGATCGGGGCATGGCTCGCGACCAGTTGGGCGAGTTCCAACGCGCGGCGCTGCAGCGTCTCGACATCGGGCACGATCTCGTTGATCAGACCCAGCGCCAGCGCCTCGTCAGCCTCGATGAGGCGGGCGGTGAAGATCATGTCCTTGGTGCGGGCCGGTCCGACCAGCGCCATCACGCGGCTGATATTGGACATCGACAGGCAGTTGCCGAGGGTGCGGGCAATGGGGAAGCCCATGCGCGTGGCAGCCGTACCGATGCGCAGGTCGCAGCAGGCGGCAATGCCGGCGCCGCCCCCGGTGCAGGCACCGGCGATCGCGGCGATGGTCGGCACCCGGCAGGTCTCCAGCGCGGTGAGCACGCGGTCGATCCGCGCTTCGTAATCGAGGGCGTCCTGCGCCGTCTTGAATTCGCGGAATTGCGAGATGTCGGTACCCGAAGCGAAGGCTTTGTCGCCGGCGCCGGTCAGGATGATCGCCTTGATCGAGCGGTCCTCATTGGCGGCCTGGCAGATCTCTGCCATCCGCTCATACATCGAGAACAGCATGGCATTGCGCGCCTGCGGGCGGTTGAACGTGATCTTCGCGATCCCGTTCTCGACGGAATACAGCAGGTCTTCATTGGCAGGCGTTGGCACGTTCATGTGATTCGTCCTCTGGTGCAGCATTCCGCCGCAACATGTTGAAAAGGCTGGAGCGATTATGCTCCAGCCTCCAGTAGATTGTTAGGCCTCAAAGGCGAGAATTCGCGCGCTTAAGCCACCGCCGCCTTGGTCATCGGCACCACGCTTTTGCCGGTCAGCACATCCATCGCTGCCATCACGCCGCCGGCGCGGTGCGGGACCTTGGCGAGTTCGAGACCCATCTCGACGCCGGCCAGTGTGCCCATCAGCATCAGGTCGTTGAAGTGGCCGATATGGCCGATGCGGAAGATCTTGCCCTTCCACTTGTTGAGGCCGGTGCCGAGCGACATGTCGAAGTTTTCGAGCACCACCTTGCGGAACACGTCGGCGTCATGCCCTTCCGGCATCAGCACTGCGGTCAGTGCGGGCGAGTGATCATGCGACTCGATCGAGACCGTCTCGAGACCCCAGGCCTTGACGGCGGCGCGAGCGGCCGCACCGTGGCGCTTGTGGCGCGCGAACACGTTGTCGAGCCCCTCCTCCTCCAGCATCGCCACGCCTTCCTTCAGCGCATAGAGCAGATTGGTCGCAGGCGTGTAGGGCCAGGAGCCAAGCTTGTTGGCGGCAATGATCTCTTCCCAGTCCCAGTAGGAGCGGAAGGAGTTGTTGGTCTTGGAGGCTGCGAGCGCCTTCTCGGAGACGGCGTTGAAGCCGAGGCCCGGCGGCAGCATCAGGCCCTTCTGCGAACCGGCGACGGAGACGTCGATGCCCCAGGCGTCATGTTCATATTCGAGCGAGCCGAGGCCGGACACCGTATCGACCATCAGCAGCGCCGGATGCTTCACGCGGTCCATGATCTTGCGGACGTCCTGCGGATGGGTGACGCAACCGGTCGAGGTCTCGTTATGGACGATCATCACGGCCTTGATGGCGTGCGACTTGTCGGCGGCAAGACGCTTCTCGATCTCGGCGAGATCGGCGCCGTGGCGCCAGTCGCCCGGCACGAAATTGATATCGAGCTTGAATTTCTCGGCGAGACCGCGCCACAGGGTCGCGAATTGGCCAGTCTCGGCCATCAGCACCTTGTCGCCCGGCGACAGCGTGTTCACGATGGCGGCTTCCCAGGCGCCGGTGCCCGAGGACGGATAAATCATGACCGGCTGCTTGGTCCGGAATACACGCTGCATCGCAGCAATGACGTGGAGGCCGAGCTCGGCGAATTCGGGACCGCGATGGTCCAGCGTGGGCATATCCATCGCCCGCAGCACCCGGTCGGGCACGTTGGTCGGGCCAGGAATCTGCAGGAAATGCCTTCCGGTGTGCACGGTCATGTCTCGTCCTTCCCAGGGAGTCCATTTTTATTGAAACGCCCGGATAGCACCTTTCAAACGGCTTGTCCCGCGTCTGGTATACCAGAGCGCCGAAGAAAAACGTGGGGCAGCCATGAGGATTTCTTATCCCTCCCGTAGCTCCTTATTGCCACTGCCGGAGCGCGGCACCTCCGGGTTGCCAAGCCGGAATCCGGATGCAAGACAGGACGATAGAGGGACAAGGCGGGAATCCATGGCGAAGGCGGCAATCATTCGGAGCACGGCTGCAGACAGCGCGCTGGCTGCCAAGCTGTCACGAGAAGTCTCCGGCGATGTGTTCTTCGACCTGTTCAATCGCGGCCGTTATGCCACCGATGCCTCGTTCTACCAGATCGTACCGTTCGGTGTGGTCGTTCCGCGCACCATCGACGAGGCGCTGCGCGCGCTGGCGATCTGCCGCGACGATGGCCGCATCGTTACGCCGCGCGGCGGCGGTACCTCGCAATGCGGACAGACCGTCAATGACGGCATGGTCATCGACCTCTCCAAACATCTCAACAAGCTCATCTCGCTCGACGTCGAGAACCGCACCTGCATCGTCGAGCCCGGCATTGTGCTGGACGATCTCAACCGGCAGCTCAAGAAACACGGGCTGTGGTTTCCAGTCGATGTCTCCACCGCGTCACGCGCCACCATCGGCGGCATGGCCGGCAACAATTCATGCGGCGGTCGCTCGCTGCGCTACGGCACCATGCGCGACAACACGATCGCGATGGATGCCGCACTGGCCGATGGCAGCCTGCTGCATTTCGGCGAAGTAAATTCCGGGGACGATGCGCCTGCCCTGTTTCGCGACATGCTGGCGCTCGGTGAGCGTGAAGCGACCGAGATCGCTGAGCGCTTCCCGCAGGTGCAGCGCCGTGTCGGCGGCTACAATCTCGATGCGCTGACACCGCGCAACACCGCCAACAACCTGGCGCATCTCCTCGTGGGCTCCGAAGGCACCCTCGCCTTCACCACACAGGTCGAACTCAAGCTGTGGCCGCTCATCGGCAGCAAGGCGCTCGGTGTCTGTCACTTCGGCAGCTTCTATGAAGCGATGGATGCGACCCAGCATCTGGTCAAGCTCAAGCCCATCGCCGTCGAACTGGTCGACCGCACCATGATCGCACTCGGCCGCGACATCGCGATGTTCCAGCCGATCATCAAGAGCGCGGTGCGCGGAGATCCGGATGCACTCCTGATCGTCGAATTCGCGGAAGAGGATCAGGCCGCCAATGCCGCCAAGCTGAAAGAGCTAGGCACATTGATGGGCGATCTCGGCTTTGGCTGGAACAACCCGACGCGCAAATGGGGCGGCGTCGTCGATGTCACCGAGCCTGCTCTGCAATCGGGCATCGCCGAATTTCGTGCCGCCGGCCTCAATGTCATGATGTCGATGAAACAGGACGGCAAGCCGGTCTCCTTCATCGAGGACTGCGCGGTGCCGCTGCCGCATCTCGCTGATTACACCGACCGCCTGTCCGCGATCTTCAGGAAGCACGATACGACCGGAACCATGTATGCACACGCCTCGGAAGGCTGCCTGCATGTCCGCCCGGTGCTGAACCTGAAGCTCGACAAGGACGTCAAGGCAATGCGCGCCATCGCCGAAGAAGCCTTCGCGATGGTCAGGGAATACAAGGGCTCGCACTCCGGCGAGCACGGCGACGGACTCGTGCGCTCGGAATTCCACGCCGAAATGTTCGGCGAGCGGATCATCGGCGACTTTGCCGAAGTGAAGCATCGCTTCGATCCGCAGAACGTCCTCAATCCCGGCAAGATCGTCGATCCGCCCAAGATGGATGATCGTTCGCTGTTTCGTTACACGCCGGATTATCGCGTCGGCGAGCTCAAGACTGCTCTCGACTGGTCCGCCTGGCCCGGCGCCGGCGGCGGTTTCCAGGGCGCCATCGAAATGTGCAACAACAACGGCACATGCCGGAAGTTAGAGGGCGGCGTGATGTGCCCGTCCTATCGCGCGACGCGCAACGAGAAAGACGTCACCCGCGGCCGTGCCAACACACTGCGGCTGGCAATCTCCGGCCAGCTTGGCCCGGATGCGCTGACGTCGGATGCCATGGCCGACACGATGAAACTTTGCGTGTCGTGCAAGGCCTGCCGCCATGAATGCCCAACCGGCGTCGATATGGCCAAGATGAAGATCGAGGTTCTGTCCGCACGCGTCGCGAAACATGGTCTCACCCTGCGCGATCGCCTTGTCGGGTATCTGCCGCGCTATGCCGCTTTGGCCGCGCGTGCCGCGCCGCTTGCGAATTTGCGCAACAAGAGCCCGCTGCTGCGCAACCTGCTGGAACGCTATGCAGGGATCAGCGCCAAGCGCAGCCTGCCGGAATGGCGCAGCGACGTGTTTCACAGCGACGCCGAAGCCGTCGGTCCCATCGATGGCCGCGAGGTCGTGCTGTTCGCCGACACCTTCAACCGCGCCTATGAGCGCGAGAATCTCGACGATGCATTGCGCGTGCTCACCGCCGGCGGCTACCGCGTGCATCTGCCGAAGCCAGTGGATCGCAGCAGTCGTGCCCTGTGCTGCGGCCGTACCTTCCTTTCGGCAGGCCTCATCGATCAGGCCCACGCCGAACTCGACCGTCTCGTCACCACCTTTGCGCCCTTCGCGGCACGCGGCGTCCCCATCGTCGGCCTTGAGCCGAGCTGCCTGCTGACGCTACGCGATGAATTGCTGTCGCTACGTTCCGACGATACGGCCAGGAGCGTTAGCGCGCACGCCATGCTGTTCGAGGAATTCCTGGTCCGCGAGGCCGAGGCCGGCCGGCTGCAACTGCCGCTGAAGCCCATCGCGCCGAAGGCGATGGTTCACGGCCACTGCCATCAAAAGTCATTCGGTGCGTTCAAGCCGGTCGAACAGGCCTTGCGCCTGATCCCGGATCTGAAGGTCGAGACCATCGAATCCAGTTGCTGCGGCATGGCGGGCGCGTTTGGCTATGGTGCCGACACCTATGACGTCTCGATCCAGATGGCCGAAGCGTCGTTGCTACCCGCCGTGCGCAAGGCCGACGCCGATACGCTAATCATCGCCGACGGCACATCCTGCCGGCACCAGATCGCTGACGGCGCCTCCCGTCACGCGTTGCATGTCGCGCGCGTGCTGGCCATGAGCCTCGACGGCGCCGCAACAAACGTCCATTCTTCCACGCTCAACTAGGAAACAACCGATATGGCCGACCTCACCCTCGATACAGCCCGCAAGATCATCGATGGCGCTCTCGCCAAGGTGATCGAGATGAAGCTCAAGCCCATGGTCATTACGGTGCTCGACGCTCGCGGCTGCGTGAAGGCCACCATCGCGCAGGATGGCACCAGCCTGATGCGCGGCGAAGTCGCCCACGGAAAAGCCTATGGCGCATTGGCCATGGGGCTCGGCTCGCGGGCTTTGTTCAAGCGTGCTGAGGAACAGCCGTTCTTCATCGATGCCGTGAATACCATGGCACGCGGTGCGCTGATCCCGGTGCCGGGCGGCGTTCTCATTCATGACACATCGGGCAGCCTGCTCGGCGCCATCGGCATCTCTGGCGATACATCCGACAATGACGAGATCGCAGCCGTCGCGGGCATCGAGACGGCCGGCCTCAAGGCCTCGACCGGCTAGATCGACGTTGACTCAGCCACCGCATCCCCCGATCGACGACAGCGCGCTACGCCCGCTGATCGACCGTATCGGCGATGCGCATGTGAAGGCCCGGCTGGAGATCGAGACCCATCGCGATCACCAGCTGTTCGGCCAGGGCCGCCTGTTCTTCAATCTGGAGAACTGGCTCACCGCACCACCGATCATCCGCACCGCGTTGCAACTCACCGGCCTCTATGGCCGCGCCCGCCGCGAGGCTAACCGCGTGTTGGTCCGCGAGAATATCGTCGCCTCACCGCGCCTGCCCGCCGCGTTCGACGGCTTCACGATCCTGCATATCAGCGATCTCCACGTCGATCTCAGCGAGGATGCGCTGCACCACCTGATCTCCTTCGTCGGCGATCTCGATTACGACATCTGTGTGCTGACCGGCGACTATCGCGGCAAGACCTATGGGCCGTATCAGCGCGCTACCGAAGGTGTCGGTGAACTTCGCACGAGGCTGCACGATCCCGTCTATGGCGTTCTCGGCAATCACGACAGCATCCGCATGACGCCGGCGCTGGAAGCCATGGGCATCCGCATGATGTTCAACGAATGCGAGACGATCGCTCGCGGCGACGAGAGGATCTATCTCGCCGGTGTCGACGATCCGCATTTCTACCTTGCTGACGACATCCCGAAGGTCGCGTCGCAAATTCCGAAGGACGCCTTCTCGATCCTGCTATCGCACACGCCGGAGACCTATGCCGAGGCGGCCGAGCACGATTTCGATCTGATGTTGAGCGGCCACACCCATGGCGGCCAGCTCTGCCTGCCCGGCGGCTACGCCATCAAGCTGGAGGCCGTGTTGCCGCGCCATATGGGGAACGGCGCGTGGCGCCATGAAGGCATGGCCGGCTATACATCCGTCGGCGTCGGCACCAGCCTGCTCCCGGTGCGACTGAATTGCCCTCCGGAAGTGACGCTGCACCGGCTGAAACGCACCGGCTAGTTCTTGGATACGATTTACTAACCAAAGCGGCTGTCAGCCGCCACCTGTCACCACGAGCTGCCGTTTATTAAGCTGACAGGGCTAGTGTCGATGGTTGCCCGACAGCTTCCAGGCAGGACCATTCCGACATGACGGTGATGATTACAGGCGGTGCCGGCTTTATAGGCTCGCATATCTGCGTGGAGCTCATGCACGCCGGTCGTCAGGTCGTGATCTATGACAATTTCGGCAACAGCCATCCGGAAGTCATCAATCGGATTCGGCGGATCACCGGCACGGCGCCGGATGTCGTCAAAGGCGATGTGCGCGATGTCAACACGTTGATATCGACCCTGTCGGCGTATGGCTGCAGCGCTGTCATTCACGTTGCCGGACTAAAGTCGGTTGCGGATTCCGTCAGCAAGTCGGCTGAGTATTACGATTGCAACGTGGTCGGAACCCTGAGGCTGGCGCAGGCCATGCAGCAGACCGGCGTGCGCAATATCGTCTTCTCATCGTCGGCGACCGTCTATGGCGAGCCGGACGTGCTGCCCTTGCGGGAGGACCACAAGCTCGCACCAGTCAGCCCCTATGGCCGCACTAAAATGCAGGCCGAGGAATTGCTCATCGACATTGCCCATTCCCTAAGCCCGCTGAACGTCGCGATTCTGCGCTATTTTAATCCGGTCGGCAGCCACGAAAGCGGGCTGATCGGAGAAGATCCCAATGGCGTTCCGAATAATTTGATGCCCTATATTTCACGCGTCGCTATTGGGCGACTGCCCGCGCTCAATGTTTATGGCAACGATTATCCGACACCGGACGGCACTGGCATACGTGACTACGGCCATGTGGTCGATCTGGCCGCCGCCCATATTGCAGCCCTCGACTGTGTCGACAAGCAGCGGATCCTTAAGGTCAATCTGGGAACCGGCCAAGGCACCAGCGTTCTGGAGTTGGTTGACGCCTATACGCGTGCGAGCGGAAAGATGATCCCTGTCACTTTTGCGCCGAGACGCCTTGGCGATATCGCCAGCTACTATGCAAGCGCAGAGCTTGCAGCAGATGTTCTCGGATGGCACGCAAAGCGCGGCATTGCAGAGATGTGTCGTGACGCCTGGAACTGGCAGCGGAAAAATCCCAACGGCTATCTCGACCAGTGAACATGATTACGCGAAATTCGAAGGCCATGTCTGCGCGAACGCAGGCGGATCCCAATCGATCTGCAGGAATCATCATTTTCGCAGTGCTGGCGGCAGCCTCGCTTCTTCCCACATTGCTGACTCCGATTCCGGCGATGGTGGATTACCCCAATCACCTCGCCCGCATGTATCTTCTGGCCCAGAATGGGGATCCAGGAGCCAATCCATATTATGAAGTCCGCTGGGCGCTGTATTCCAATCTTGGGATGGATTTGCTTGTCCCACGGCTCGCGCAGTGGGTCGGCGTCGAGAGCGCGACCCGGCTGTTTCTGCTCTGCAGCCAAATATTGATTATTGGTGGCGCACTGGCCCTCGAACGGGTCGTGAAGGGCCGAGTTCAGATTGGCGGCTTCGTCGCGCTCTTGTTCGTCTACTGCCTGCCCTTCAGCTGGGGTTTTCTGAATTTCGAATTCGGTCTTGGCGTCTCGCTTTGGGGGATCGCGTTCTATCTGATGGTCATCGAGCGTTCGTTCCTGACGCGGCTCGTCGTCAATACCTTTTTCGTCTCGGCGCTCTTCGCGGTTCATTTCTTTTCGCTCGGCATCTATGGCGCAGCGATCGGTCTTTATGAGCTATGGCGCGCCCATCAACGGAGGGCGCCGTATCACGTCACCGCATTGCGACTGGTGCTTCTCGGCCTGCCGGTCGCTCTGCTGCTTCTGGTTATGCGCGCCACCGCCGGTTCTGTTGGCAGCGAGGGGACGGAGTGGCTGTTGCAGTACAAACCGCTCTGGCTGTTTCGCATCATGAACGGCTATGATTTGACGGTGTCCGCCGCCAGCGTTCTGGCCCTGCTGGGGTTGTCGTATCTGGCGTTCAAGCGCAACGTCTTGAAGATCGAACCGGTCGGCATTTGGCTCGCCGCCGGTTTTGCGCTTCTTTACCTCGTCATTCCATCGAAGCTTCTCGGCACGTCATTTGCCGATCTCCGGATTATCCCTGCCGCAGTGATCATCGTTGCAGCGTTCTGCTCGCTATCGCTACCGAACCGGAAATGGCTGGCTGCCGTATTGCTGGTCGTCAGCGGCGTCATCATCGCCAATCTCGCAACCGTATTTGCGGTCTGGCTCTCTTATCGCGCAGACTATGCGGCGCTGATCGCTTCGTTTCAAAAGCTTGACCGCGGTTCGCGGGTACTCGTGGGAACGAGCGGCGATGGCGACGACCCGCCATTCAAAGACCTTACGCAGTATCCAATGGCCTATGCCCCGACGCTGGCCGTGCATTACGCGAATGCTTTCGTCCCCAACGTGTTCACCGAGATTGGCAAGCAGCCCATTCGCCCCCGTGTCGACATGCAGCGGCTCGCCATTCCATATGGCGGCCCTGTGCCGATGCGGCTGCTCAGCGCGATTGCGGCCGGCGGTACGACAGCAGCCGTGCCATCGTTCATCCAGACCTGGCACCGCGATTTCGACTATCTCTATGTGCTTGGCCCCGCTGCGGCGAACCCGCTGCCCGACAGACTGCAAGAGGTGGACAGGTCAGCACGATTTGTCCTGTACAAGATTGACAGGCGGCCATAGCCACGCGGTCTGGTTCGCACCTGGGCCTGCCTCATGGAACCGCGCAAAGGCGGTCAAGGCGCCTGATTTCAAGGCGCTTTGCAAGGCCGCCTTAACCATCAGGGCTTAGGATCCCGCCATTCAGCAGGGCGGAACTCCAAAATGGCGATTGATGGCGGGCGGATCATCTACAGCATCGTCGTGCCGGTCTATAACGAGGAGGCCGTGCTGCCTGTGTTGGTCCGCCGGCTGGGACTGCTGCTCGACCGCCTCGACGCGCCCGCGGAAGCCATCTTCGTGGACGACGGCAGCAGCGACACCAGCCCCATCGTGCTGCAGGCACTCGCCAGGAGTGATCCACGCTTCCGTTACATCGGCCTGTCGCGCAATTTCGGCCACCAGGTGGCCATCACCGCCGGCATGGACGCCGCGCAAGGCGACGCGATCGTCGTCATGGACGCGGATTTGCAGGACCCGCCTGAAGTCGTCGAACAACTGATCGCCAAGTGGCGCGAAGGCAATGACGTGGTCTATGCGCGGCGCCTGTCCCGCGCGGGTGAAAGCGCGTTCAAGCGCGCCACCGCCCATGTGTTCTATCGGGTGCTTGGCCGTATGACCTCGGTTCGTATCCCGGCAGACGTCGGCGATTTCCGACTGATCGACCGCAAGGTGCTGGACGCGTTGCGCCAGATGCCGGAGCGCGATCGCTTCGTGCGCGGCATGATCGCCTGGCTCGGTTTCCGCCAGGCCGAAGTGAGTTTCCATCGCCTTGAGCGCGCCGCCGGCGAAACCAAATATCCGCTGTTCAAGATGGCCCGGCTCGCCATGTCGGCCGCTCTCGGCTTTTCCGATGCGCCGCTGCGGCTGGCGATCTGGTGCGGTCTCGCGGTGTCGGGCATGGCCCTGCTGTACGGCGCCTGGGTGTTGCTGCTCTGGATGACGAACGACCCGCATCTGGTTGCCGGCTGGTCGTCGATCATCGTCATCGTGTCGCTGCTCTGCGGGTTGAACATGCTGATGACCGGCATCGTCGGCCTCTATGTCGGGCGCATCCACGCAGAAGCGAAACATCGTCCACTTTATGTCGTACAGAACCGCGTCGGTTTCGACCGCGATCAAGCCGAAACATCTTACCGCACCTCGCGCAGCGCCTGACGGAGCGGATGTCATGAGCCAGCTGTTCGACAGCTACCGCAGCAACTACCGCGACGTCGTTCAATCCTCGATCGACTTTTCCGGCCTGCCACATAGCTTCTTCATGCGTGCAAAGGCCGATCTGCTGCGCGAATTGATCGCAGAGCGACTTCGATCAAAAAAGCCTGACATGCTCGATGTCGGGTGCGGCGTTGGCAGCTTCCATCCACTGCTGCGCGGCATGGTCGGTCAACTCAGCGGCATAGACGTATCCTCCGCCAGTATTGCGCAGGCACAGGTCGACAACCCCGATGTCGCCTACCAAGCGTTCGATGGCCGCATTTTTCCTTTCACCGATGCCAGCTTCGATCTCGTCACCACGATCTGCGTCATGCATCACGTCCCGCCCGCCGAATGGGCGGGCTTCATGCGTGAGATGCGGCGCGTTGTGCGGCCAGGAGGGCTGGTCTGTGTCATCGAACACAACCCGTTCAATCCGCTGACCCGTCTTGCTGTCGCGCGCTGTGAGTTCGATCGCGACGCGATATTGCTTGGCGCGGGCAAGACGCAAAAGATCATGGCAGGCGCCGGCCTCCGCGACATCGCTTCGCGTCATTTCCTGCTACTGCCCTGGGAAGCGAAAGCCGCGCGGCGTGTCGAAAACGCCTTCAGTGGCCTGCCGCTTGGCGCACAATACGCCACTTTCGCCACGGCCTAATTACTTCGCCGTTGCATTCTGCCGCTTGTGGACCACCGCGACGTCATCGCCATAGACGCGCTTCCAGCCTGGCAGCCGATCGAGCAACGCCACCGCCGGAGTTTCCGGCTCCAGCAGCGTGGCATCTATTTTGTAATCGTCGAGCAGTTTCAGAAAATCATTCAGGTCCGCCAGCGATAGGCTGCTGTTGTAGCGATGAAGAAATCTGCCGCCATAGAGTTCGCCGCGACCATCGATGAAAGTGGGAATTCCCGCGAAGATCAGATAGCCGCCAAACGAATAATCGTTGAGCACGCGGTTCGCCGCGGTCAGACCGGCGCTGGCCACCGCTGCCTGTGGCGTATTTCGCGCGGCGGGGCGAACGTCGCGCGCCGAAGCGATTACGGTCGCCAGGATCATGACACCGAGGGCACCGACCTGCAGCGCCCGACCTGAGCCGGCCTCATTGGATGCGGCCCAGCTGCGAAACTGCTGCGCGATCGGCGCGGCAAGATAGAGTGGCGCCAGCATGGCAAGCAGATCCGCGTTGCGCACCTGCGCCAGAGCAAAATGCAACAGGCCGATTAAGACCAGAGCCCGCACCACGGGAAGCGTCACGCCCCGCGACAGCGCAAAGATTCCCGCCAGCAGCAGGATCTCAAAGACCCCGATGCGGCCGAAATTCTGTGGCCGCCATTCGCCGATCCAGTTGAGCGCATCGCCAAGACCCAGCGTCGTCAGCGGCATCAACAGCGTGCCGGGCCCGTAAGGGGTCAGGCAGGATGCGGCAACAGCGAGAGCCGTGAAAGCGAGCCAATGGAGCACTTCGCGAGGCCGCTCGCGGAGCTTGTTTCGTATGAGGACTTCGAGGATTGCGGGTCCGATCAACCCCAGTGCCAGGATGACGCTGCCGTGGAGATTGGCCCAAAGGACCAGCAGCGGTAACGCCCAGTAAGGCGGTCGTGCACGCGTATCCATGGCACGAACGAGCGCGGTCGCCCAGGTCATCATGACCGGAAGTGCCAATACATGCGGCCGCGCCAGCAGATGGGGCGCGAGAAGAACGACCACGGCTGTAACGATGATCAATACCGGCTTCGGCGCAAGTTCGCGCAGCAGGAACCGGGTCAGAATCCCGACGGAAAGCGCGATGGCCGCGGCAGCGAGCGCCACGACGCCTTGCCAGCCGGCAAACGTATAGACCGCCCCGTAAATGACCTCGGAGAGCCATTCGAAGGCAAGCCAATGACCGCCATGCATGGAAAAGGAGAACGAGTCGGTCGACGGAATGACGCCATTCGCCGGGATCCAGCGGCCGATCGCGATATGAGAATAGCTGTCCGGATCGTTCAGCAGCCGCGGCCCGAGCGCCAGCAGCAGGCCATAGACGCACGCGCTCACCAGCAAAGGCATCGTTGCCCGCACCGGGAACTGTTTGGCTGGGCTGCTGATGGCCTGGTCGCTCACGGGCTACGAGGGTACGGCGACACTGTTAATTCCACTTTAAGGCTGACGATGCGCCCGTGCGCCGGCTCGATGGTCTGTCGTGGCGCGCCACCGAGAGCCGCCCTATTTGCCTGGCCACACTGGCTTGCGCTTCTCGCCAAACGCCTTGAGGCCTTCTTTCGCATCCTCGGTCATCGACAGGATCGCGATCTGGCTTTCGGTATAGGCGATGCTCTCGTCGAACGACATCGCGGCGATGGCGCGCATCGCATATTTTCCGCGGCGGATCGCGGTCGGCGACTTGTCGGTGATGCGCGCGATCAGCCAGTCGACCTTGCTGTCGAGCTCGGCCGCCGGCACCACGTGATTCAGCAGGCCAGCGCCAAGCGCGGTCTGCGCGTCGAACGGCTCGCCGGTGATGCACCATTCGTTGACCAGGCGACGCGGCGCAATGGACTGCAGCAGCGCCAGCACCTGCATGGGAAACACGCCGACCTTCACCTCGGGCAAACCGAAGATCACGTTGTCCGCGGCCACCGCCATGTCGGTCATGCAGAGCAAACCCATGCCACCGGCCATGCAGACGCCGTTAACGCGGGCGATGGCGGGTTTGGTGGCGTTTTGCGACAGCCGCATGAGATCGGCGAGATCACCATTGGGCTTGGAGAAATCCATCGAGAAGGCCGCACCCGCATTCGCCAGATCAGCGCCGGCGCAGAACGCCTTCTCGCCCGCGCCGGTCAGAACGATCACCCGTACGCCCGCATCCTCGTGGGCGGTGTGATAGCCGTTGGCGATGCCGGCGATGACATCGCCATTCATGGCATTGCGCTTCTCCGGCCGGTTGATGGTGATCCAGAGTGCGGCGCCCTTCTTCTCCAGGATTACTCTATCATCGGCCATCGGTCTGCTCGCTTGGTTGAAGTTGATGCGGCTGGTATAGCCGCTCAGAAGCGGCGCGCCAAACCCAGCGCGTCGCCGGCGCGGTTCTCGGACTCAACCGCACGCAGGTAGCCCTCGCGCTGCTGCAATCGCGCCCAATAGGCTGTGACGCTCGGCCCGAATTGCGATGCAAGCCCGAGACGATTGGCCAGCAACAGTGCATAGCCGACAGAAATGTCCGCGGCGGTGAAACGGCCGGCGCAGACATAGTCTTTGCCGGTGGTGATGGTCTCGATCATACGCAACCGTCCAAGAAAGAACTTCGAATAGTCCTCGACCACCTGCGGATGACGGCGCTCCTCCGGCTCGAGCTTCGAATAACGCAGCACCAGCGCCTGCGGGAAGGTCAGCGTGGCCTCGCCGAAATGCAGCCAGTTCAGGAACGCGCCGTAGTCCGGCTCGTCAATGCCGACGGCCAGCGGCGTCGGGCCATGTTTGGTGACGAGATATTGCGCGATCGCCGCCGATTCCGTCATCCGGGTCTCGCCATCGAGCATCAGCGGGATGGTGCCGAGCGGATTGATGCCGAGATATTCCTTCGCAAAGACACGCGGCGGGAACGGCAGCATCTTCAGCTCATAGGGCAGCCCGAGCTCTTCAAGCGTCCATAGCGGGCGGAACGAGCGCGCGCGGGCGCAGTGATAGAGCGTGATCATCGGGCGAGACCTCCAAGCAGGCACGGACTATCGCTGTGCTGCCAGCCAATGAGAAGCAGCCGCGACGCTTCGTCAAGTCTTGCCCTTCTTCGTCAAGACTTGCCCTTCGCTACATGGTCCCGGCAAACCGGCTTCGCCCTTCCCGATCCGACGACACCCATCACCACGCGCACGTCACCGAGGCCGATCACGACGGCTTCGCGCCTCGGTTGCAACTGATGCGGCCAGCGGAAAAGCTCCTCCACCGACAATGACCAGGTGTGTTCCAGCGGGTTCGGCACCGCATGCAGTGGATGATAGAAATTGAACGTGTAGGTCAGAAGGCTCAGCGTATGCGCCGGACCCAATCTGAAGATGAAGTAGCAGACGAGCACCGTGAGGTAATAGACCGGGAAGATGCGCAGCGCCCGGCGCATATAGAAGTCCTTGATGCGGCCGGTCTTGGCCCGTTCGCGTAGCAGCAAACGCGTGATTGGGTAAACACCACCACGCCAATCCCCCGGAAGCCGTCGAACGCCGGAAATTTCTCCAGCCGCTTGGCGACGCCTGCATTCTCCGACATTGCGATCTCCCCGTTTGAACCGGGGATAGCAACGGCGCGAATAACGAGGGTGAAGGCGATTTACAGGCCTACCACCTCAGGCGAAATGTTCGGGCTTAACGTGAATGTCCGTTTGCGCGGGAGTATTAGGGTCGACGCCGCCGCGTTTACCACAACCTGGACAAACTTCACTGCGACTCCAACACCGCTTACGATCCGTTAAGGATCTGGGAACAGGCTGGGAACGATCGAAATTGACTCAACTTGTATCGACAAGTGTGAGGGCACTAGATGACCAGGGTTCAGTATCTCAGAGAACAAGCGACCCGCGCCGAACGGTTGGCAAAGACTATTCTGGATGCCGTCACCGTCACGCGACTTGTCGAAGCATCGCACGCATACCGCCAGGAAGCCGATCGCCTTGAGCAACACGAGGCGAGCGATCAGGCGACAACGATGCGGATGCCTCACTAGGGCGTGAACACATAAACTTGGAGCGGGACGGCGGACGTCCGCTTAGGTGCCGATTACGGACTCAGGTCGGACATCGCCTCAGGTCCGAAAGTGCCACAAGCGGAAGTCAACTCATCGAGATGTGCTCGGAAAGGTATCGATGCCGGCCGGCTCTCTCCGGTCGTTCTAGTCAGGCAACCCGAGCTTTCGGAGGTTTTCTGCCATACGGTTCAGAACAGCAGGCGAAAACACCATTGCCTGTTTGAATTTTGAAATCGTCAGATCGGGGTAAGTAAGCATCAACTCCTCGAATGCTTGTTTAGCTTCGCCGACCCGGCCGGCTCCCGACAGGACCGACGCCAAATTGCGATAAATCCAACTAGCGTTTGGCCGTTCTTCGAGGGCGCGCCGATAGAACGCGGCAGCCTTGTCGTATTCTTGCGCTACTTCATGCGCAGAGGCTATTCCTACATAGTTGTTGAAATTCATTGGATCAATCGGGCTCAGGCGCAGAGCGCGCTCGAAATTGTCAATCGCCTTCTGAGGCTGATCGGCATAGTTCTCTAGCCATCCGAGCCTACTCCAGGCCCATGCAGCGTTGGGGTCGAGGCTGACGGCTCGCTCAAGCAGTATACGCGCGGTTCCATGGTTGCGTACAAATGTGTGCACTGCGCCGAGTACCGCCAGAATGATAGGGTCATCGCCACTCATCTCTGCTGCCCGCTCGGCGAGCGATCGCGCCATTGCCTGGCTTCCAACGATGTCGTCCGCCCAGTTATAGACCGAGCGCTGGGCGTGGCACCAACCAGCAAGCGACAAAGCTAGGGGATATTCGGGATCAATCGCGAGCGCCTTTTCGAGAAGTTCAATCGCTTTAGCGCTTTCTTCCTTCTCCAACGCCCAGACATGAGGCATCGCTCTCATAGTATAGTCATAGCTGCTCAGGTCTTGCGGCCGTTTGCGTCGCGACCGCTCAATCTCGGCAATGCGGATGGAAGGCTGTAGAGCGCCTGCCACCTGCTCCGTTATTCGGTCTTCGAGGTCAAAGAACTCGTCGACTGCGCCGTCAAAGCGTGAGCTCCAAACATGTGCCCCTCCCTCGGTTTCGATTAGCTGAACGATAATGCGGAGGCGATTGCCGACTTTCTGCACGCTACCCTCAAGCAAATAAGCAACGCCCAACTCCTTACCGACGTTGCGCGCATTTATCGCGCGGCCCTTATAGGTGAACGCTGAGCTACGGGCGATGACGAAAAAAGAGCGAATGCACGAAAGAGCTGCGGTAATTGCCTCGACGATACCATCAGCAAGGTAATCCTGACCCGCCTCAGCGGACATGTTGTCGAACGGCAGGACGACGATGGACGGTTTGTCAGGTAGCGCTAGATCTCGAACTTGTTTCGCAGACGAATTTGACGGGATCGCAGGGGCGCTCTCGCGGGCAAGCCGTATGAGCCATACGCGCATTGGCTCGGCAATATTCTTTAAAGTCTGCTCGCCGATGTCGTCGAAGGCGACGTCGAGCTTGCCGCGAATTTGCCTGTGTGCATCATCGGAGATGCAGATGCCGCCTGGCTCGGCAATTCCCTCAAGACGGGCTGCGATGTTGACACCATCGCCGAAAATATCGTTGTCGTCGATGATGATGTCCCCAACGTGTATGCCGATGCGAAATTCAATCCTGAGTTCCGGCGGAACGGCGGCGTTTTGTTGAGCCATCTCTTGCTGGATTTCCACCGAACAGCGCGCTGCATCGACAGCACTGGCGAATTCGACCAGCATGCCATCGCCAGTGGTCTTGACGATGCGACCGCAGTGCGTGGCGATCCTGGGATCGACAAGCGTCTTTCGAAACGCCTTTAGCTCCGCAAGCGTGCGCTCCTCGGCATGACCCATCAACCGGCTATAGCCGGCGACATCCGCCGCCAGCACAGCCGCCAGTCGCCGTTCCACGCGCTCGCCGGGCAAAAAACGCTCCCTGGCTCGGTGAAAAACTATCTGCCTCTACCAAAGCATAGGCGGTGGCTGTTCCGCTAGGTACAATGTTCAAAACAGGTCCATTTGCCGCGCTACGATCAATCAGGACGGGCGGTGAAGTCGGGTACGCCCTGAAAGCTAACTCTTGCGCGCCCAATGATTGTCCCCAATAACCGAGGGCAGCTTCGACGCAATGCATGGCAATTGGAGCCGTCGCAAACAACGCAATGTCGGGAAATGCATCATGGGACGGAAATATCAAAGTATCGTCGAAACGATCGGTAATACGCCGGTAGTGCGGATCAATCGTCTGGCGCCGGAAGGCGTGAATCTCTTCGTAAAAATTGAAGCCTTCAACCCGCTTAGTTCAGTGAAGGACCGATTGGCTCTCGGAGTAATCGAGGCGGCCGAAAAATCCGGAGAGCTCAAGCCTGGTCAGACGGTCATAGAGGCGACAAGTGGAAATACGGGCATTGGTCTTGCCATGGTCTGCGCCGCCAAGGGATACCCGCTTGTGATCACCATGGCAGAGCCATTTAGCGTCGAGCGGCGTAAGCTCATGCGGTTCCTTGGAGCGAAGGTCATCGTAACTCCCGCGGCTGAGCGCGCCGTAGGCATGATCAACAAGACCATCGAGCTCGCCAGGGCGCATGGCTGGTACATGACTAGGCAGTTTGAGAATGAAGCCAATCCCGATATTCATTCGCGTACGACAGCGCGTGAGATACTCGACGATTTCTCCGGAGAACGGTTGGATTATTGGATCACGGGCTATGGAACGGGCGGAACGTTAAAGGGCGTCGCGCGGGTGCTCGCAGAGGAGCGTCCCGAAACGAAGATAGTGGTTTGCGAGCCAGAGGATGCGCAGTTGTTGGCCAGTGGCACCCCGCAGTCGCGAAACTCAGATGGAACTCCGGCCGCCCCGCATCCGACATTCAAGCCCCATCCGATGCAAGGCTGGACGCCGGATTTCATCCCAAAACTCACCGACGATGCCGTCGCAATGAAGGTCATCGATCGCATCTTAGCGATCTCCGGTCCGGATGCCATTCGCTGCAGCAAGGACCTTGCTACCAAAGAGGGCATCTTTGTGGGTATTACCTCAGGCGCAACCTTTGCGGGCGCGCTCAAGGTTGCAGCCGAGGCAGAGAAAGGGGCAAATATTCTCTGCATGCTTCCCGATACCGGCGAGCGCTATTTAAGCACACCCCTTTTCGCTGATGTGTCGGCAGACATGAACGAGGAAGAGCTTGAGATCTCACGCTCTACGCCGAACGGACAGCTCAAGCCTGGCTCTTGATTTGCAAAGATCGAATAAAAAAACATCCGACGTTATGAGGCCCGGACCGGAACGCGATGCTCTGCGCGCAATCAGTTCGCCCGACAGACGTCTCGTTGCGCTTTGAAAGCAGCAATGAATAACTCGAGGCCGGCCGAGGTTAATCCGCTTTCGGTGATCAGACCGAGCCGCATGAGGTTGACTGTTTCTATCGGACCATCACCATAGGCTGATCCGCCGCCGAACAGCTTGTTCATAATTCGCTGTTCGCGGCGCGTTAGCTCGTTCCAGAGGATCAAATCATTCATCCCAAATGCCTCGCGAGAATCATTGCGTGACGTTGCGAGATTAGCCGATCGCTCGGAGGCAAAATCGTGGCGATTCAGTTGTCGCCATTGAAAGTAGATTCGACGCCAGCGACTTCGAAGCAGGACATGCAAAACGCGTGCAGCGGACACCTTGTTGATCACTGGTGATGGCCGTGGCCGACGATGCTCAGCCAAGGCCACCACGCAATAGCGGCAGTCGATCAACTTTCGCTTTCACAGCGAACGCGACGGTTTGCGAGAGTACTACCAGTTATTTCGCGGCGTCGCGGGTGACGTCCCTGTGCTCGCCGCGCTCCTGCGACCGCGCGCGCCGGTGCCCAGGAGATCGAAACAGCCCATGTCTGGTGTGGGTCATTCGGGTCGATTTTGACATGTCCGGATATGTCCGCTTACGGGGTAATCTCGCAAGTACGGTCTTCCGTTTTTTGCCGATTGAAGGCATCGGCTTAGACGTGATTCAGGCGTCCAAACCGAAGCATCGATGCGGTATCACGGACTTCGAATGGGCAGCCATTGTTCACATCGCACGAACATGGCCGAGCGCTAGGCCGATGGCGCGCGCCGCTTCCATCACGTGAACGGCGTATTCCTTGATCTGCTTTCGTTTGACCCGGATGTCCGGGCCAGACATGCCGATGGCTCCAACGAGTTCACCGGAGCGTCCAACGATGGCGCAAGCACAGGCGGCGATACCTTCTCGCCATTCGCCATGCAGCACTGACGAGTAACCTTGTACCCGTGCCGCATGGATGTCTTCGCGCAACTCCTCGATGGTCGTTCGCGTCGTATCCGTATAACGCCTGAGATGCGGGCGAAAGTTCTCCAGATATTCGTCTGGCATTTGCGCGAGCATCGCCTTCCCGGTTGCCATGGTGAATGCAGGCGCACGCATGCCGACGCTGGTATGCGCGCGGATATGATGCGCGCTTTCAATCTTGTCCACATAGACAACGTCGGTGCCCTCGAGCACCGACAGATGAACGGTCTCTCCGGTAACTTCGGCCAGCGCCGTCATCGCC
Organism: Tardiphaga robiniae; assembly: GCF_013359755.1. GTDB lineage: Bacteria > Pseudomonadota > Alphaproteobacteria > Rhizobiales > Xanthobacteraceae > Tardiphaga > Tardiphaga robiniae. The sequence continues at coordinate 215,227 of NZ_JABMCJ010000077.1, forward strand.
GGGCGTGCGATATGGATGAGATCCATGCGCTGAATGACGTGATTGCCGAGCACCCATAGCTTGGTTGTGAGCTCGTAGGTGCTGTGCGGCGGAATCTGGCGAACGAAGCCCTGCGATTGGAGCGTCGTCAGCAGGCGATGCACATTGCTCTTGGTGAACTTCAGCTCATTGGCGAGATCGGTGACCCCGCGCGGCTGCTCGCTCATCGCGAGCGCCTCGACGAGCCTCAGTCCCTTGATAAATGCCTTATCCATCCAAGCAGCCGATGTGGGGAGTTCTCTGTTGCGAACAGACCGGCGGCCCTGGGCCGCCGGCCTCATTGTTGTATGGCGCGATTTACTGGGCAAGCAGTGCGTTCAGCTTTTCCTGCGCATATTCTTCATTGGTCGAATTGCCCGCGGGCGATGGCGCCCCCCAGAAGTCCGGGCTCCATTCGATCGCCTTGGAGATGTTCTCGGGATTGTTCGCCCAATAGCGCGCGACGTTCTTGTCCGTCGCCGCATCGAACACGACCTTCGAAGGAAGCGCGACCGGGAAAGTGGAGGTCAGCTGGGCGGCGCGCTTGGGGTCGAGACGCCAGGACAGCAGCTTGAGCGCGTTATCATAGTTCGGCGCGCCCTTCGGAATCGAGAAGAAGTCGTAATAGACGAAGCCTTGATTGAAGGTGAGATCAATCGGAGCGCCTTCCAGCGCCAGTTTGCTCATCGACCCTGTATAGGCCTGGCACATATCGGCCTCACCATCGAGGATCAGCTGCGGCGGCTGCGCGGCGGTGGTCCACCATTTGACGATATGCGGCTTGATCTCTTTGATCTTCTTGAGCGCACGCTCCATGTCGATCGGATACAGCTTGCTCTTGTCGACACCGTCGGCCATCAGCGCGGCCTCGAAGGTGAAGCGCGGCCAGGCTGGCATGCAGCGGCGCCCCGGAAACTTCTTCACGTCCCAGAAGTCGGCCCAGTTCTGCGGTGCCTTATCGCCCTTGAACTTGTCCTTGTTGTAGACGAGGCCGACGCCGATCACTTGCAGCGCGACACCCTTCTTGCGCTTCAGATTGTCCGGCATCGCCGCCAGGGTCTTCTGCGCGGATTCCGACAGTTTGGAATAGTCGATGTCAGCCAGGCAGCAGTCGCCGAGCAGCTTGGTTTCCTGATCGAAAATGAAGGTCAGGTCCCACTGCGCCTTGCCAGCTTCGGCCTGCGCCTTGATGCGCGGACCGCTGCGCGCTTCCTGCACGGTGACGACCTTGATGCCGGTTTCCTTCTCGAACGGATCGTACATCACCTTGCGCAGCGCATCGCCATAGCCGCCGCCCGGATCCTGCATGATGACGACGTTGCTCTGGGCAACGGCCAGACCCGTCCCCATGGCGATGAACGCCGCCGAAGCCAAGGCCGGCAGCCTGAAGCGTTTCATTCCCAGCATAGTATGTTTCCTCCTGTTTGATCGTTGGTCATCGGGTCGCTTTTTGCGACGTTGCGAGCACTGGCCGGGCGAGGAACAGTCCTCCCACGACCAGCAGCACTTCGAGCGTGGACACGACAGCCAGTACCGGATTGAGCCGGTAATAGATGTCGCCCCACAGCATCAACGGAAGCGTCTTCAGCTGCGCGCTCGACAGGAACAGGGTGAGCACCAATTCGTCGAACGAATGCAGGAACGCAAAGAAGGTCGCGGCCGCAAGGCCCGGCGCGATGGCCGGCAGCGTCACCAGCCGCAGCACCGTGAGCGACGACGCGCCATGGACCGAGGCGGCCTGTTCGAGCCGCGAGTCCACGTTCTGCAGCGCAGCAGACAGGATCACCACCACGATCGGCAAACCGCCGATAGCATGGGCCGCCGCAAGGCCGAACACCGAGCCGACCAGATCGAACTTCAGGAACAGCGTGTAGAGCGACAAGCCGAGCACCACCGGCGGCACGATGATCGGGCTGACCAGCAGCAGCATGATCGCGGATTTGCCGCGCACATTACCCCTGACGATGCCCAGCGCCGCGCATGTACCGAGACCGACCGCAATGAAGGCCGAGACCGCCGCGATCAGCGCGGATGTCCAGAACGCGCGCATCCAGTTGGTGTCGGAGAAGAACTGCTCGTACCAGCGCAGCGAGAAGCCCGGCGGCGGAAAGGTCAGATAGCTGGCGCTGCTGAACGAGATGATCATGACCACGATAATGGGCAGGATCAGAAGCGCGACCACCAAGCCACCCATCAGACGGACCGTCCATGTGCCGCAACTGGCCGGCAGCATGCCGAACAGCCGGAGCAGCGGCCAGCCGATGGCGTCGGCGAATGCGCTGCCGAAACTGCGACGCGCGGTGGCGGACGTTGCCGCTGGCGCGACCTTCCCTGCTGTCGTCTCGGTGAGCTTGCGCCCGCCCCAGATGAATTCCAGGCCAAGGAAACGTCCGGCGATGGCAACCACCAGCAGCGTGATCAACAACAACACGACGCCCAGCGCCTGCAGGAAGCCCTCAGACGTCACCGAGTCCGCCTGCTGCGTGATATGCATGGCGAACATCTGGTCGCCCGGGCCGCCGAGCAGCGTCGGCGTGATGAAGAAGCCGATCGCGGCCACGAAAACCAGCAGGAAGCCGGCGCCAATGCCGGGCAGCGTCAGCGGCAGCAAAACCCGCCAGAACACGGCGATAGGCCCGGCACCGCTGGCCAGCGCCGCGCGCGTCAAGCCGGGATCCAGCCGCGACACACTCGAATAGATGGTTAGCACCATCAGCGGCAGCAGCACCGCCGTCATGCCGAGCAGCACGGTGCCGCGGTGAAACAGCAACTGGACCGGCTCGCTCAGGATACCGATCGACACCAGGAACTTGTTGACCGGGCCGTTGCGGCCGAGCAGCACCATCCAGGCATAGGTGCGGATCAGGATCGCGATGAAGTATGGCAGCACGATCGCGGTGGCGATCAGAGCACGGGTGATGCCGCGGGTGCGATGGATCAGCAGCGCGGTGGGATAGCCGAACAACAGGCACAGGAATGCGACCGTGACCGAGATGTGCATGGTCCGGACCAGCGATTCCCAATAGAGCGGCACCGCAAAGACGCGCTGAAAATAAGTCAGCCAGCTTGGCCCGCTGATGCTGATGCGAATGAGATCGACCAGCGGCAGCAGATAGATGAACGACAGGAAAGCGACCGCGGGCAGCAGTAGCAGCGCGGGGTTCTTGAGCTTCATGGCCAGGTTGGAACTCGCCTGATGCCGCGGCTCCTCGGACAGCGAGATCGTCGTCATGTCAGCACCCAGCAGTCTTCCGGACCCCAGCTCACATGCAGGCGATCGCCGACATCGGGCAGCGGCCGCCTGGCGGTGTCGGTGCAGCGGATCAGCAGCGTGTCGCCGCCGTCCATTTGCGCCTCGATGCGCAAGATCTCGCCAAGGAAGATCGCCGACGTCACGGTCACCGGCGTCGAGCTTGCGGTCGGCTCGTTGGCGATCGCGATGCGCTCGGGCCGCACCAGCACGGTGACGCGGCCGACATCGATGGCGTCGCGGCTCTCGGCATCGAACACATAGCTGGCGCGGTTCTTCAGCGTCACGGTGGTGCCGCGCTTCTGCATGATCTCGGCTTCGATCAGATTGCTCTCGCCGACAAACGACGCCACGAAACGATTGGACGGGTGACGATAGATGTCGAGCGGGCGGCCGATCTGCACGATCCTGCCGGCATCCAGCACGGCGATGCGATCGCTCATGGTGAGCGCCTCGCCCTGATCATGCGTCACGAACAGGATCGTGCTGCCGATCGTCTGATGCAGATCGCGTATCTCGATCTGGATCGATTCGCGCAGCCGACGGTCGAGCGCGCTGAGCGGCTCGTCCATCAGCACGACCTTCGGCCGCATCACGATGGCGCGCGCAATCGCGACGCGCTGCTGCTGTCCGCCGGACATTTCCGACGGCGATTTGTTCGCATGATCCGACAGGCGCATGATTTCCAGCGTCTCGGCAACACGCCGCTCGGTGGTGGCGCGATCAACGCCGGCCATGCGCAGCGGGAACGCGACGTTCTGTGTCACCGTCATGTTGGGAAACAGCGCATAGCTCTGGAACACCATGCCGAATCCGCGCTTATGCGTGGGCACGTTGTGCACCGGCCTGCCGTCGACGAGAATCTCGCCGCCGTCGAGGTTCTGGAAACCGGCCAACAGGTTCAGCAATGTGGTCTTGCCGCTGCCGGACGGGCCGAGCAGTGTGATGAATTCGCCGGGTTCGATATCGAGATTGATACGATTGACGGCATGGAACTGGCCGTACCGTTTTTCGGCATCGCGAACTACGATGCGCGAACCGATGACCTGACGCTCGCTAGCGCCACCCGACTGCGACGCCGGAACACCCGCGCCGGAATGTCCCACGCGCAGCGCCAATGGCTCAGCCATCATCAACCTCCCTGGTCGTTCTATATTATGAGACGTTATTCCAATTATTGTTGGCGCGACGCATCGTCTTGTCAAGTGAATGCGCGATGCGACGACGCGTCGGTCATCATCGACTTACCGACGGGTTTGCATTTTCCCCTATGGGCAAAGCGCTTCGCGACACAAACGGATTGACAGCCGCGGCGCGGCGCGACTAACTTTATTTAGAACTACGTTCTACAATATAGAACAATAAAATCGGGAGGCGAATTGTGGTAAGCGATCTTCGCGCGTTGGCGAAGTATGTGGAGCCGGGAATCCGGCTAGCGCTGCCGGTGGATTATGCCGGCGTCTCGATGGCAATGACGCGCCCGATCATAGAGCGCAACACGCGTAATCTCGATCTCGTCTGCGTGCCGACTGGTGGCCTTCAGGTGGACCAACTCGTCGGTGCCGGTCTGGTTCGGTCGGTCGAGACCAGCGCCGTCTCGCTCGGCGAAGCTGGCGGCGCGCCGCGCTTCAACGCAGCCGTCAAGGACGGCGCGATCGCATTGAAGGACGCCACCTGCCCCGCTATCCATGCCGGCCTGATGGCCGCGCAGAAGGGCAGCCCATTCATGCCGATGCGCGGGCTGATCGGCAGCGACCTGCTGCACCACCGCAGCGACTGGCGCGTCATCAACAATCCGCTGGCGGATGGCGGCGATCCCATCGTGCTCATCCCCGCGATCAAGCCCGACATCACGATCTTCCATGCACCGATGGCCGACCGATTCGGCAATGTGTGGATTGGGCGACGCCGCGAACTCGCCGCGATGGCCTATGCGTCGGCCACCACGCTTGTCACTGTCGAGCGCATCGTGGACGACAGCCTGCTCGCCAATGAGATGAGCGCAGCGGGCGTGCTGCCGGCGCTCTATGTCACCGAAGTCGCCGTCGCGCCGAAGGGCGCTTGGCCCTACGGCCTGTGGGGCGAGTATCCGACCGACACGGCCGAGATCCTGCGCTATGCGCGCGCCGCGCGCAGCGCCGAGGGTTTTGCCGACTACATGACGAACGCACAGATGGAACCCGCATGATGAGCGAGGTTCACCCGCGCGAAATCCTGATCTGCACCGTCGCCAAGCTGCTCGACGGCGTCCGGCATGTCGCTGTCGGTGCGTCCTCACCGATCCCCGCGGCCGGCGCCATGCTGCTGCGAGCGCTAAAGCAGCAGGCCGGCGAGAAAGGCCCGCGCATCTCGATCCTCGGATCGGTGGAGCACAATTTCTTCACCAACGGCTCGGCCGAACTGTTCGATTGCGCCGGCCAGGGCCGCATCGATGCCTTCTTCCTCGGAGGCGGCCAGATCGACGGCCGCGGCAATGTCAATCTGGTGGGCACCGGCGACTATCCGCAGACGCCAGTGCGATGGCCCGGCTCGTTCGGATCGGCCTATCTTTATTACGTGGTGCCGCGCGTGATCTTGTTTCGCGAGGAGCACACGCCACGCACTCTGGTCGAGAAGGTGGATTTCATCAGCGCGCCCGGCGTCAGCGACGATGGCGTTTACCGCAGTGGCGGCCCGATCGCGCTGTTGACGAGCAAGGCGCTGTTCCGCTTCGACAAGACGCGTCCGGGCTTCGACCTGCAGAGTGTCCATCCCGGACACGACCTCGCAGGTATCAAGGACGCCACCGGCTTCCAGTTCACCCATGAAAGCCAGCCGGAACAGACCGCGCTGCCGGATCCGCAGACGCTGGCTTTGCTGCGCGGGCGTGTTTACGACGAGGTCGCCGAAACCTATCCGGACTTCGCCGCGCAGATGCGGCGCGAGATCGAACGGCCGCTGTCCCATGCATCCTGACAGGACCGGCGAGCAACGACACGGAGACGATGCGTGAGTGAGATCAAGCGAATCCCGCATTGCAGTCACTGGGGCGCCTATACGATCCTCGTGCAGGACGAACAGATCGTGGGCATCGAGCCGTTCGCCCATGATCCCGCCCCCTCGCCGATCATCCATTCGGTGCCGGAATGGGCCAATCCTGAACGCCGCGTTCTGCGTCCGATGGTGCGCTCCAGCTGGCTCGACAAGCGCGAGCACAGCGATCGGCGCAAGCGCGGCGCGGAGAAGTTCGTGCCCGTCAGCTGGGATGAGGCGACCACGCTGGTGGCCGACGAAATCCGTCGCGTCTCCAGCACCCACGGCAATGCGTCGATCTTCGCGGGCTCCTATGGCTGGACCAATTCGGGCCGCCTGCATCATGCGTCGTCATTGCTCAAGCGCATGCTCAATCTGGTCGGCGGCTTCACCCGGCATGTGGATACATATTCCATTGCTGCCGGCCCGGTGATCCTGCGCCATACGCTGGGAAGCTCCGATGCTTGCGACGGCCAGGCCAATACGCTCGACACCATAGCCGCACACACCGAGACGCTGGTGGTGTTCGGCGCACTATCGCCACGCACCGCGCAGACCGAAGCCGGTGGCATCGGCGCCCACCGCCTCGAATCCTATCTCAGGAAAATCGCCGAGCGCGGCATCCGCATCGTTCACGTCTCGCCGCTGAAGGACGATATGCCGGATTGGGTCGATGCCGAATGGTGGCCGATCCGCCCGAACACTGATACCGCGCTGATGCTGGGCCTCGCCGGCGAGATCGTGAAGGCAGGCCGGCACGCTCGGGATTTCCTCGATCGCTGCACCAGCGGCGCCGAGCAACTGCTCGGCTATCTCGACGGCTCGTCCGATGGCATTCGCAAGGATGCAGCCTGGGCCGCGGAGATCTGTGGGCTCGATGCCGACGGCATCCGCCAGCTGGCGCGACGCCTCGTCGATACCCGCAGCATGCTTACCGTGAGCTGGAGCCTGCAGCGCGCGCATCATGGCGAGCAGCCGTTCTGGGCAGCGCTCGGCCTCGCCTCCATCATCGGCCAGATCGGGCTGCCGGGCGGCGGTGTCGGCTACGGCTATGCCTCGCTCGGCGGCGTCGGCTCGCCCTCCAATCTCGGCAAGTCACCGGCCATCTCGCAACTGACGCGCCCGATCGACAGTTTCATCCCGGTGGCGCGCATCAGCGACATGTTGCTCAATCCCGGCGCGACCTTCACCTATGAGGGCGAGACGCGAACCTATCCGGACACAAGGCTGGTCTACTGGGCCGGCGGCAATCCCTATCATCACCATCAGGATCTCAACCGGCTGTCCGAAGCCTGGACGCGGCCCGAGACCATTATCGTCCAGGATCCGATGTTCACCGCGACGGCACAGCGCGCCGACATCGTGCTACCGGCGACCACATCGATCGAACGCAACGACCTTGCCGGCAACAGGCGCTCCGACTTCATCATTGCGATGAAACAGGCCATCAAGCCGGTCGGAGACTCGCTGCCCGACTTCGAGATTTTCGACCGCATCGCCGGCAAGCTCGGCGTTGCCGACCGCTTCAACGAAGGCCGCGACGAAATCGGCTGGGTCCGTCATCTTTATGAGGCGAGCCGGCAGGACGCCTCCGAGCGGCTCGGCTTCGACATGCCCGACTTCGAAACATTCTGGCACGACGGCTATACGCGCTGCCCGGTGCGCGCCGACCACACTTTCCTCGCCGATTTCCGCATCGATCCCGAGGCGCATGCGCTCAAGACCGAAAGCGGCAAGATTGTGCTCGGCAGCAAGACCCTCGCCCGGCTCGGTTATGCCGATTGTCCGTCGCATCCGGCCTGGGTTGAGCCGGCGGAATGGCTCGGAAACGGTAGCGATGCGTCCGACTTGCACATGATCTCGCATCAACCGGCCGGCCGGCTGCACAGCCAGATCGAAACCGGCGTCGCCAGCGTGGCCAACAAGCGCAACGGCCGCGAACAGGCACGGCTGCATCCCGACGACGCCGCGGCGCGCGGCATCAGCGACGGACAGACCATCCGCATCTGGAATGCACGCGGCGCCTGTCTCGCCACTGCTGATATCACTGACAGCGTGCGCTCCGGCGTGCTGGTGCTGCCGACCGGCGCCTGGTTCACCCCGCGCGCTGAGACTGGTCTCGAAGTCGCCGGCAATCCGAACGTGCTGACGCTCGACATCGGCACCTCGCAATTCGGCCAGGGCTGCTCGGCGCATACATGCCTGGTCCGCACCGAACCCCATATTGCAGATCAACGCGACGCTTTTGAAGAATACCAGGACAGACTGGTTGCACTCGCGACTGCCTGAGAGGAAACACAAACCATGACCACCCCAGCCATCAGCCGCTTCCCCGTCCCCGAAATCTCCAGCCTGCCGGAGGACATCCGCACGCGCATCCTCGCGGTGCAGGAAAAGTCCGGCTTCGTGCCCAACGTGTTCCTGACGCTGGCGCACCGGCCCGACGAATTCCGCGCCTTCTTCGCCTATCATGATGCGCTGATGGACAAGCCAGGCCCAATCACCAAGGCCGAGCGCGAGATGATCGTGGTGGCCACCAGCAATGCCAACCAGTGCCAGTATTGCGTGGTGGCGCATGGCGCCATCCTGCGCATCCGCGCCAAGAACCCGCTGATTGCCGACCAGATCGCGGTGAACTATCGCAAGGCCGACATCACGCCGCGGCAGCGCGCGATGCTCGATTTCGCCATGAAGGTCTCGATGCAGGCTTACGAGGTCGGCGATGCCGATATCGAGGCGCTGAAGCGCCACGACTTCACGGAGGACGACGTCTGGGATATCGCTGCCATCGCCGCCTTCTTCGGCATGTCGAACCGGTTGGCGAATGTCACCAGCATGCGGCCGAACGACGAATTCTTCGCCATGGGGCGCTGACCCGCCTCGCACCGATATAACGATCGCCCGCAGCGGCCGGTAAGAGCCGCAGCGACGACTTTCGAGGAAACAAGCCATGACGCATCCAAGCGCCGCAGACGTCGCAACCCGACAGGCCATCATCGATGCCTGCCACGAAATGTCGGCTGCCGGTATCAATCAGGGCACGTCCGGCAATATCAGCGTCCGCACCGGGGACGGCATCCTGCTGACGCCGTCCGGTGTTCCCTATGACAGCATGCGGCCGGAAGACATCGTCGCGATGAAATGGGATGGCTCGTGGACGGCGCCGGCTGGCCGCGTGCCCTCGACGGAATGGCGTTTCCACCTCGACATACTCAAGGCCAAGCCCGAAACGAATGCCGTCGTGCACGCGCATCCGATCTTCTGCACGATCATCGCGATCATGAACCGCAGCATTCCCGCGATCCACTACATGATCGCGGCGGCCGGCGGCAACGACATCCCCTGCGCGCCCTATGCGCAATATGGCACCGCGGAACTGTCGCAAGCGGCACTGGAGGCGCTGCGCCATCGCCGCGCCTGCCTGCTCGCCCATCACGGGCTGATCGCCATCGGCCCCAATCTGCGCAAGGCGATGTGGCTTGCAGTGGAGGTCGAGGTGCTCGCCAAGCAGTATCACGGCTGCTTGCAACTCGGCACGCCGCCGCTGCTGCCGGATGCCGAGATCGACAGCATCCTGAAGCGATGGGGACAATACGGCCTGCGCGACACCGACGGCACGCCGAAAACCTCGACCTAACAAACCAGCACCAACAATTGCGAGACTTGCCACATGGCCCATCCCCACGACGTCAGCGTCTGCGGCACCTACATCCTGGACATCCTCGGCGTCCCCATCACTGAAATCCCGGCCGGCGGCGGCCGCGCGCTGATCGATGAGATCCGGCTCACGGTCGCTGGCACCGCGGGCGGCACCGTGGTGCCCTGCGCGCGCCTCGGGCTGAAGGCGCTCGCCGTCGGCGCGGTTGGCGCCGACGAGAAGGCCGACTGGGTGCTGAATGCGATGGAACGCGAGGGCATCGATATTTCGGTGATGGAGCGGATGGCCGGCGTGCCGACCTCCGCCACCATCCTGCCGATCCGTCCGGATGGCTCGCGCCCGGTGCTACATGCGCGCGGCGCCTCCGCGCGCTGGAAGATTTCGCCCGAAGCGCAGAAAGCCGCCTGCCGCAGCAAGGTGCTGCATCTTGGCGGCGTCGGCTCGCTGCTGGCGATGGACGGCGAGCCGACGGTGGCGCTTTTGCGCGATGCCAAGGCGGCCGGCTGCATCACCACCGTCGATCTCATCCAGGCACGCGGCGAGACGCTGGCACTGGTCGAACCGCTGATGCCCTATACGGACTTCTTCATGCCGAGCATCGACGAGACCCACGCGCTGGTCGGCACCGACGATCCCGCGGCCTGCGCGCAGTATTTCATCGGCAAGGGCGCCGGTGCCTGCGCGATCTCGCTCGGCGAACACGGCTCTTTCATCATGACGCGCGACGGGCGGCAGTTCACGGTACCGGCCTTCGAGGTGACGGTGCGCGACACCTCCGGCTGCGGCGATTCCTATACCGGCGGCTTCATCGCCGGCCTGGTCCGCGACTGGGACCTGCTGGACTGCGCAAAACTGGCGACAGCCACGGCCGCCATCGTCGCGACGGGGCTCGGTTCCGGCGCCAATCTCGTGTCCTTCGAGGAGACGGTCAAGGCGATGAACACGCTGCCCGTCCGCGGCGCACGCACCTAATCCATCCATCGACAGCTTTCATAGAAGCAGGAACATCACATGACCAGACATGCCATCGTCACCGGGGCCAGCCGCGGAATCGGACGTGCCATCGCCCTTGGCCTCGCCAAGCGCGGCTACAATCTCGCTCTGACGGACATCGCGTCGCAGGAGAGCACGCTGTTGGAGACCGTCACGGATGTGAAGAAGCTCGGCGGCAACTGCATTCCTGTTCTGGCAGATGTCAGCGAGCTCGAGGATTGCCAGCGCTCGGTTGCGGAAGCGGTCGCGGGTCTCGGCCATGTCGATGTTCTCGTCAACAACGCCGGCATCCTGCGTCTCGCGACCATCGAAGAAACCACGCCCGAACACTGGGACCAGACCTTCGCCGTGAACGTCCGCGGCGTGTTCCAGATGACCCAGGCGATGGTCGTCCACATGAAGGAGCGCAAATACGGGCGCATCGTCAACATCGCATCGCTGGCCGCGCGCACCGGCGGCCCCGGCCAGTCGCATTATGCCGCGTCGAAATCCGCTGTGGTGGGCTTCACGCGGGTCTCGTCGATGGAATTCGGTGGCCATGGCATCACGGTGAATGCCGTATGCCCCGGCATCATCCTCACCGAGATGGGCCGCAACAACCTGCGCGATCCGGAGCGGGTCACCTATTTCGAGAAGATCACCGACCTGCATCGGCTCGGCGAGCCGGAAGACGTCGTCGGCCCAGTCGCATTCTTCGCCTCCGACGATTCCGCCTTCGTGACGGGCCAGGCACTCAACGTGGATGGCGGTATCTTCTACAGCTAATCGACCTCAATCCGAGATCGACGCCCGGCAACGAACGCACGACCCTGCCGGACTTCGCGGACGTGCGTATCCGGGACCGCGCAATGATACGGCGGCCCCTGCTCCATACTCACAAACGATAACGCAGCGCTTCGACCAGACGCGTGAAGGCGGCGGTCGAACGTCGAAGCGATCCTGGACGCGCCTATCTGGACGTTAGGCTTGGAATTTTGGCGCGGTCAGAATGAGGTGACGCCTGGGCCGACAGCTTTTTTTGCCCCGCGCTGCAACCAACGAGGTTCACGGATGTTGCAGCATTTGCTGGGTGGCCGTCCATAGGAGCGCATCCATGTGTGATTACAGCCTGCACGCGGTCGCCAACCGTCCCGCAGAGGTGGCGGATAGGTTGGTATCGACAAGATTTCCTTCGACGACGACCAAAGGGTTCGCAAGCTTCGACGATCCAAACGTTGCGGTATGCCTTCGCCCTGGCACCGAGATCGCTTTTGAAGAAAACGTCCGAGTCGATGGATGGGTGTTTCGCCGCAACGTCAACGATCGACTAGCACGGTTTCGTCAAATTGACATGGGCCAGTATCACAATCACCACGACGCGCTGGAATTCTCAAATGGCAGGATTGTTCTCGTCACCGACCTGAGGCCCGGGCAGAAGGCAATCGTGCTGCAATTACCGGTCAGCCAGGCAATCCAGAAAACCAGGACCGCTGCGCCTGCAGCGACGCCGCGGGCCGCTCGGACCACTCCCTGACGAGCCGTATCGCCAGTAGGCAGAAGAAACCCGCCGGCGCAGCTCGGCGGGTTTTCATTGCATTGGCAGGGTCTTGGCTATGCTCGACGTCTCGCGGCATATCGCCGAACCGAACACCGCCACAGCCCGCTCGATACCCTCGGGCGTTTTTTCTTTGGCTCCCTTGAACCTTTCAGCCACGTCCATCGTACCAATTTGAACTGGGGATTTGAGGGCCCAGTGTTTAGCCAACGTCGCCGGGGCGATCATACTCCGCCCAGGGCGGCGTTGCGCGTGCGGTCTCCACCCGCCCTCACCCGCGGGCTTTTGCAGAGCCGCACGCCATCGGCTAGAATGACGGGATGACGAATACAAAAGCATGGCAGTCCAAGCTGCTCGACGAACCCAGGATCGGCTTTGTTGAAGAGCACGGTTCGCGCGCGGCCAATGCCGAGCGCGCCATGGTCGTCGAGCGCCGGCACAAACCGACGGCATCCCCTCGGACGCCTCCGAAACACGATCCTCTAGCGAAGATCCTGAACGAACCGCGCGTGGGCTTTGAGACTATCCATCGATCCGCCCCCAGGTCGCCAAAATGAAAGAGCCGCCCACTGAGGCTGCCTTACTGCTTGGGAAGCCTAAAACCAGATCGGTGCCGAAAATGAAAATACAGGCCGGCGCCTATTCCCAACACCCAGCATATCGTTGCGATGCCATGGATCATGTACTTCACCACAGGATGATCGTTGGGTATTCCGAACTGACTGACGCCCAGCACGAGCGCTAGACACAAGATTACCGTCGCCAGAATCCCGGCCGCCGACCCCGCGCAAAACCACAAAAAGAGCTTCATCTGCAGATAGTGGCCCGTCTGCCCCTAACGTTTCTTAAATTCGGCCACCGCGGTTTTCAAACCGGGCCGCTGAGGTCGCAAACCGGCCAGGACGAATAGTCTAGAGCTTCGCCTGGACCGTCCAGAATGATGCATCCTTATCGGACAGGTCATTGTGGATGGTGCTGTCGCTCGGGGCGTGTGGACGCAGCCGCCAGGCCTCCGAATTGATCTCCAATTCGAGCTCGCTGTGCGAAGCTGAGATCACCTTACCTGACACCCGACTTTTGTTTGGGTATTCGAGCGCAAGCGTTTCTCCCGGCGCCACCGATTTGGCGACGACAGAAATCACGGTACCGGTTTTGATATCTTTTCCGTTGATGAAGGCGCTGAGCATCGACAAACTCCCATTTGCTGCTTGGTGATTGGACTTGAATGCAAAGCGCGCCGCACGACGGCACCAGAATGCTGTTTCTCCAGATGTAGGAACGTGCACGCATCCCGGCGGTTCCACCTGGCCACCTCCCACAGAGGGCTCGGGACCAATAGAAAAATTCGGTCCGCGTTTTCGCTCGGGTTTGCAAAGAGCTCCGGAAAGGTCGCTACAGCGCGCGGAGGGGGCTCAACGGGTTTTCGACGTTTCTTCGTGGCTTGGCCGTCTGGTTGATGGTTGGCTCAGCGAAACACCAAAAGCAGGTGACCCGTCAGAATGACAGACGACGTCCGGTCGGAATGACTGACCACCGAAATTCTAACAATCTGATTTGTTGAGATTTTTTGGTGGGCGCACTAGGGCTCGAACCTAGGACCCGGTGATTAAGAGATACTTGGTTCACCTGCTCTATCAATGACTTACGTGTCGCACCACAGAGCTTTTCCGACGAAATCCGGCGTTTGTCGCACGGCGTGTGGCACGGTCAATGCGGCGGGAATTTCGGCGTGATCGAGATCCAGTTTGCGAGTGCCCAGGTGAGTAACGAGCCCAGCCCGACGCCGCCGATGCCGATCGCCGCCCATATGATCTTACCCAGCGTCTGCGCTCCCTTGGCCTGCTGCCGGGCATTGTCGAAGGCCTTCACTGAAGGCGCGAGCACAGCGACCTCCTTGCTGAGGCCACCCACCTGATTTTGTAGTCCGGTCACCTCAGCCTTCACCGCTTCGAGCTTCTGATAGACCTCGCGGCGGCCGGCCGAGGCTGAGGCTTCCTGACCTCGCCATGTGTCTGTCATCAATTTTACAGTCCCGGTCAGCTCGCCAACCTGGCTGCAAAGGTCCCGAATGGCGGCCTGCGTATCCGCGTCGCTCACAGCCGGCCGGCCTTCATCCGCTCGCGCTGGCGCACCTGGCAGGTCCGCGTCGCGTCCAGATTGGTGTTGGCCGTGTCGAGCGCCACGGCATATTCGCCGACCGTCACGCGCGGATCGGTTTCGATCGTCGGTTCCGGATGGTCGACGGTTTGCGCCAGCTGCTCGCAGGACCGCGAGATCTGCACCGATGTACTAGCGGGTGTGACGCCGGAGCTGGCGCAACCGCTGAAGATCGTCATCAGTGAAAGTGCACTTACCGTCCGGACGGCCAGTGAAGCTTTTGCGGTAGTCATCCAACTCTCCTTTGATGGCTGCCGCCCTGGTCTCGGCCTCCTCCTTCAGGCGCTCGGCGTCCTGCGCCTGTGCCTCCTGTTGCTCCAACTGATTGCGCGACCATTCAAGCTCGCCCTTCAATCGCTTCGTTTCAGCGCGCTCGTCCGACAGGCGATGCCCGATCAGCAGTCCCAGCAGGAACAGCGCGACATAGCCGATGGCCGTGGCGAGCTTCATCCAGTGATCGATGGTGGGGATCCAACGGATCAACGGCACGTGGCTGACCACGATACAGGCCAGCGCCACGATGCCGACGATCGCCAGCACCAGGTTCGATGTCGCAACGGTCCAAAACAGATCGACAAGCATCACTGCACCAGGCTGCGGCGATAGATGATGTAACCGCAGCAGGCGATCACGATGAATGCGCAGATCACCGCCAGCGATCGCCAGTCACTCAACAGGCCGACAACGGAGGTTAGGCCCATGCCGGCTGTCGCCTGGGTAATCCGGCTCTTGGCCAGGCGCCAAAGCGCGGGAACGCCGCCTGCACTCTCGTCGGTGTCGCGGGTGCCGATCGGCGCGGCGTAGTCGGTGCCGGGCGTGACGGGCGCGAGCTCGTCGCCGCCGCCGGCGCTCTCGTCGCCCTCCGCCGGCGCCGGTGCGTCGTCTGCGATCTCTGCAAAGGTGACCGGCTTGGTGAAGCGCAGCAGCGGCGAGAGATCCCGGCGCAGCTGCTCCAGCGGAAACAGCGGATTGGTGTCGACCTTGCGACCCGGCGAGATCAGCCAGTGGGTGACGATCTCCTTGATGCCGTAGCTCTTGCACAGCCCCTCGCACAGATCATGCACCGCTGCGACCTGCGCATCGGTATAGGCGAGCCAGAAGCCGTCGCCGTGCGCTGCCGTCTTGGCGCGCTTCACGACCAGCGACGGATCCTTGTTGGTGTCATAGGTGCCGACGCCCTTGTAGACGCCAGGCGAGACCACCTGCAGCTTGCCCGGATTGACGATCTCGATGCCGATCGAGAAACCGTTGAGCAGCGGACGCCCGGCCCAGATCGACTGACCGGCATGCCAGGCCTTGACGTTGAATGGCACCAGCTGCGTGATCTTGCCGTCGCGGCCGATCACCACATGCGCCGACACCTTGCTGATCGGATCGGTCAGCCAGGAAATCGGGCCGCTGTCATTGAGGCCCGACGCCGTATCGTGCAGCACGATATATTCGGGGACGAGCTTGCCGCCGATATTCGGACTGGCCTTGAAAGGCAAAGGCACGCCGCTGCGATAGCCGCGGCCGTTCTGAATAGCGATCATGGGACGACCTCAATGGTGACAGGCCCGACGCCGGCGGCGACGAGATCGAGGGAGCGGGCAATGCCGAGAGAGACATCGAGTGTGCGCGGCGGTTGGAGCCGATGAGACGGACCGCGATCGTTGACACGGCATACGGCCGTGCGGCCGCGATAGGTCACGCGCAGCAGTGTGCCGAAGGGGTAAGTGCGATGGGCGCAGGTGCGGCCGAGCGGGTCGAAGCGCTCGCCGTTGGCCGTATGCGTTCCGCTTTCGGAACCGTAATAGCTGGCAACATCGCCCGCGAACGCATGGGGCGAGAGAGCGGACAGGAGAAGTCCACCAAAGACCCAGCTACAAATCCGTGACGTGATAAGTCGCATCCTGTCCGCCTCTCGCTATGCGCGAGAATGCGGTCGGATGCGCAGTGTCAAGCGTAGGAAGTTCACGCCAGGCCGAGTGCGACCTTCAGGTCGTCGACCGTCAACCCCGCAGCAGCGAGACGCTCGGCGACTGTCAGTTCCGCCGGCGGCAGCGCCGCCATCCGTACGACTTCAGCCTCGATCGCCGCGTCGGTTGGCCGCTGGATATCGGCGCTTAGCCATTCGAGCGTCGCGAGATCGCCACTGTCGAGCAGCGTCCACTCCGCGTCCGGGCACAGGCTGGCGATCGCGCTAGGAAGGCTCATGACATCAACTCCTCGACCTTCATGCCGCCATTGCCCCCGGAGGTGTTTTCCGGGAAGCGGGTGGTGTTGGTAGCTTGCGCCTTGATCTTGATCATATAGGCCGGCGTGGTCGTGTTGGGCGCGTCCAGCCATTCGCCGGACAAGGGACCGACCAGTGAGGCCGACGCAACATTCAGAAATTCGATATATTCGGGACCTATTTGCGTGGCTCCGCGATGCAGCCCGGCATAGACCGCCGCCGACGAATTTGCGCCGCTCAAACCGCCCCACCAGCTCACCTTGGCGATATTTGCCGCGCTCTTGAGCGTCGGCGAGACTGTCACACCGGTGTTTTGGTAACTGGTCGCCGTCGTCGATGTCGTCGTCGACGTCAGCATCTGTGTCACCTCACCGACCGGCTCGCCGGGCTTCGGAACGCCTGGGCCGTAAAGCTGCATCCATGACGGTGCGATGCCCCAGGTGCCAACAGCCGCAAGGCCCGCTTCATAGGAAGCGACGCCGATGATGCAGTAATATTTCGAGGCGACGGCTGTGCCGGTATAGAACGTGCCGGCATTGTCGGCCCCGCCAGCGCCGCCTTCTGCCGTGGATGAGGCCGGGAACGCTTCGTTGAGCCCGGAGAGCACCGTGCCGGTCCAGCAGTTCTTGAAGCCGAGCCGGACGGTGCCGGCGTCGTCGAACGCAACGAGCCACAGATGAAACGCCACACTGTTGATAGCGCCCGCAGACGACCCCGACGATATAACGATTGAAAGAGCGGCGGTCACGGCGCGGATGACGTAGCCGCCGCCACCGGTGTTGAATACGAAGAACACGGGATCCGCAGAGGTCGGGTCGGTTCCTGCGAGCGTCTTGACGGCATATGTCGCGGCACCGCCAACGCGGCTTTCGACGAACGTGCCGTTGATCATGCCGACGCGCGCCCCCAGCGCCGAAGGTGCAAGCGTCTGCGCGGTCACTGCGCCGGCAGCGACCGCGGCACCCGCCGTTGACGACACGAGCTTCCAGCGCGCGTCAGTCCCGTCATATCGCAACAGCGCAGCCTGCTTGCCGGCAAGGGTGACATCGTTGCCGAAATCAAAGCGATTGGCGGCCGTCGATCCGGCATCGGCATTTTTGAGCACGAGCGGATTACTGCCGACATTGATGATCATCTTCATCGCGCCGTCGCGCGGATCGACAAGACCCGTGAGATTGCGCGAGGCATCCGTGGACAGGCGCAGCGTGGTCGCGAGCGCAACGCTGGTCGGCGCATAATCGTTCGTGTTCGCCGTGATCTGCGCAGGCGATATGACGCCCGTCAACAACAGCTCTTGCGGGATGGTGGCGAACTTGACACCGCCGGAGGTCCGCATCCAACGGCTGTCGGTCGTCGAATACTGGATCTCGACCGCAGCGTTCGGCCGCATGACAATGTCGGCCTCGAACAGAAACCGATTGGCCGCCGTCGACGATGCCGAGCTGTTCGCGAGCGTGATCTCGAACGATCCGCGATTGATCAGTTTGATGTTGCGCCCGAACGCGCCGCCGGCGATGCCGGTGATCGTACGCGCCGCGTCCGAATTCAGCAAAATGGTTTCCGCGATGGATAGATCTGTTGGATTGTAGTCGTTCTGGTTGGCCGTGATCTGCGCTGGGATGAGCGGGTAGCTATAGCCCCAACGCTTATGCAGGTAGCCGCCAAGTGTAGCGCCGTCGCCCATGCGCAGAGCTTTGAGGGTCTGATCCCACCACAACTCACCGTCGGCGGGCGTTCCAGCCTGACAGTTGGTGCGCGTGTCGCGGCGACGCTGGACGATGATGCTCATGTAACGGTCCCATAGTCACGGGTTTCGGTTGGGGCATCGGCGACGAAGCCATAGTCGGTCACGGCAAGTGCTGCGAGAACGAGCGCGGCCGCCGCCTGAGATTTACGCGACCAGTGATAGGAGGAATATTCAGCGCCCTGCACAGGCGTGTTCTCGGCGGTGTCCGACCATGCCTGCGCCTTGTCACGCGCCGCTTCCGCGCCGGTTTTGTATCCGAGCGCTTCCATGGCCGATGCAGCCGCTGCAGCTGCGGATGCCGCGCACTGAATTACGTAGTTCTGCAGATTGAGAATGCCGGTGACGGTCAGCACATAGAACTTGGTTGCCAGATCGCTATCATCGATCGGATCGGCCGCCTTGATCCGCCGCGGGCGGAAATCGACCACGTCGTCGGACGTGAAGAAGGGACCGACAGAGCGGACTACCCTGGACTTCAACTCGCCGAGCAGCCGGAATGCGCGATCGAACAGAACGCCGTGTACAGTCGCATTGTAGCGATGCAGGTTCTCGAAATTGGTGCCCTGGACGGCGTCCGTATTGCGCTCGAACGTCATCGTCTTCGGTGCAACCGGCAAAGCGATCGGGGTTACCGAGACGTTCAGTGCGCTGTCGAGCGAGACGTTGAAGTGCACGCCGCGCGTCAGAGGGACCGGCAAGCCGTCGGCGTCGAGATAGCTGACCTCGACGTCGTCGATGTGCTCGGCCGTAAAGCCCGGGGTAAAGGCCGTCTCGCCCCCGGACCAGAGCAGTTCGGCATATGCGGCTTCGGTTGGCACAGTCATGACGCCAACCTAGCGGCGCACGGGCGTCGTCAAGCGTGGTCAGGACGCGCCGGGCCTATCGGCCCGAGAGCACCGCCCCGAAGTCCGGCGCCCGGCGCGCTTCCGTCTGGCCCGGCGGCAGCCAGTAGGTCTGACCCCAGTCTTTCTTCGCCTGTGCCTCGATCCGGCTGAAGCGCTCGCGCGCGCGCGGATCCGCCATCAGCGCCAGTTGATCCATCACGCCGCGCTGGAACGCCAGGCGCGTGAACCATAGCGACGAGCCCGGGATATGCCGGCCGAGGGCATACAAGGCATCGCCTGCGAAGTGCGTCTCGTTGCCCTTCCCCGCCTGCTGGATGTTCTTGATGACGAAATCGCCAAGGATGCTTTCCGCCGACGCCGCCAATGGCCCGGCCATGGTCGCCGCCCAGCTGTTGCCCTGCTTGGTCTGATCCAGAAACAGGATGTCGCCGAACACGCCGAAGCCGCCGCCCTGCAGCGTCGCCTTGCCCCAGGCGCGCAGCCCGTTGCCCGTGGTCGGATCCAGCGACAGCGGATCGCGGCCGCTGGCGATCTCCTTGGTCTGCATCGAGACGACGCCCAGCGCCGTCATGGCGGCGAAGGCGAGCGCAGAATGGCCGAGCCGGGTGCCGTCCCAACCGCGGGCGGCCGCGCGCGAGAAATGCATCATGACGAAGGTCGCCGGGAACGAGCGATACATCGACACGGCGCGGCGCGTTTCGCCGCCGAGCGAGCCCGGTTTGCTGTCGCCGATCATCATCGCGCGCGTCACCGGATCGCCTTCGATCACGGCGTAGTCCATTTCGGTGTCGATCATGCGCTGGAATTTATCGGCCGCAGCAATATGCGCCTGCGTGCCCCCTTCGCGGATATCAACCGGCCGCAACAGGACGGCATCGGGACGAGGTGCATGCGGCTCTGTGCTGCGGATCAGGTTCCAGTCAGCATCGGCTATGCCGTAGCGCGACAGTGCGCCGCGGAATTCATCGGACAGGCCGGCGAAGTCGGTACCGCGCTCGCGCGCCACATGCGCCATCATCTCCAGCCCGAAGGCGCCGCGCAGCATCGCGGTCCATTTGCGCAGGCCCGATGCACGGATGTTGGCACTGGAGAGTTTCTGCGCCAGCCCCGTGCGGATCTCTTCGCCCATGATGCGATCGCTCTGCCCGGCAGCATGCGCCAGGCTGTCGAATACCAATCCTTGCTGCGCAATAAAGACCTCGCTGCCCTTCTCGGTCATCATCGAGACGGCGCGATTGATCGTGTTCATGACCGGCAGGCCGTTGAAGCGAGCGACCATCGCAAGCGAGCCGGGATCCGTGAATGACGAAATGATCGCGCTGCCGAGCTGGGTGGCGGACAACCAGTGCCGGGCATCGGCCATCGCGGTCGCGAACGTCGTGTTGACCGGCGTCTGATTGGTGCCGGTCACCTCGGCATAGAGATCATCGAACAGGCGCTTTTCGAGCTTCACCCGGCTTTCAATGCCGCGATTAGCCTTGACGGTCGCCGCGATCTCTTTCGCCGTCGCTTTGTCGCCGGCCTTGACCGACAGACGCGCGGCCTCGCGATCAAGAAGGTTGTGGATAAACTGCTTCGTTGCGTCCGGGTTCGGGCCAAGCACCCGCAGCGCCGCGATGTCATCGGCCATGCCCTTGATGTGTCCGGTCATGGTATCGAACACGCTCTGGTGCGTGCCGACGGCCTCCGCCACGGCCAGCCAGCTTTCGGCATCCTTCCATGCAAAGAAGCGTGCCATGTCGCGCTGATTGGCCAGCATCGGCCGACCCGACCGCGCGGCCGTCACCGCGCCCTGCGGTCCGTCGATGATATCGGCCGTAACGCTGTCGAGAAGCTGGGCAAACCGCGCATCGCCCATCGGCTCGCCAGTTGCCCAGTCCAGCATGTCGCGACGGTCGATATTGTCCCGCACCAATTGCTTGAAGCGATCGGCGCCGAGCGCGCGCGCCTTGTTGGCGTCGATCGACGGGTTCGGCAGCCGCCACGTCTCCCGTTCACCCAACGCGCCGCCGGCGGCGCTATACTGATCCGCAAGGCTCTTGGCGACGTCGCCCCATGCCTTTGCCGCTGTCGCCGCTTCGCCCTCGGCACCTTCGCCATAGAGCGCGCGCAGCACGTCCAGCTCGCGCGTCGCCTCCGGCGCGAAGCCAAGTTTCTTCGGCCGCAGATATTCCATCGCATCGGCGAAGGCCGCATGCGCGACGCCGCGGATGTTGCGCGCAAGATAATGGACGTTGTTCCAGCCGGAGATCTCGAACGGGTCGCGGGCCAGCAGCGAGCGCACGGCAAAGCCGAGTGTGGTCTGATCCTTGCCGAGCGTCGGCGGCGCCTTGTTGCCGAAACCGAGATCGCCAGGCGTGGCGCGCAATTCAACCACCTTCGCCTCATAGGCGGCCGCGGCGCGCATGACGCTGGATTGCGCAACGATGCTGCCGCGCGTGAGATCCGCCTTGCGGGCAGCTTCTGCCGTTGCGATCTCCGCGGCATCGAGCGCCGCCTGCCGGGCACCTGCGGCGTCGCCGAGCGTCGCCTGATGCTCCGCTTCGAAGGCGTTCATCATGTCGAGGATCTGGCGGCCGGATCGCGACGATACCTTGCCGGCGGAGATCTTGCGCACGAAACATTTGCGAGCGGTCAAAACGGTGCCTCCTCTGCAGCGCCGACGATGCAGGCGTTGAGTTCATCGGCGGCGCGCGCGTCTTCCTCGACCTCGCGAAGCGCGTCGCTGGCTTTCAGCGTGCGCATGGTGCCGTCCGGATTGATGAGAGTAATTTCGAGATCGCCGCCGGCATCTTCGAGCGCGCGGGCGGCATCGGCCGCAAGGGCCGGGTCGCCTAGCTGGCGCGGCGTTCCAGCGCCATCGCCAGCGTCTCGTGACGCTGCGCCATCTTTTCCGCTGTCGCCTTGTCCGGCGCGTTCGGCTTGCCGGCGTTGCTGCGGATCAGGCGTGCCATCGCGCGATGCTGTGCCGAGTTCATCAGCGTCCCAGCCTGCGATTTTTCCGAGTTCGGCATCTGCTTGTCTGGCCGCAGCCAGTCCCTCGTAGCGTTCCGCGTCCTCCATGATAGCACGTTCATAGGCGGACAACAGATCGGTTTCTTTTTCCTGGCGGACGATTTGTACCACCCGATCGGCAATGGCCTGGTCGATGCGGGTGTCGCCGGCGCCGGTGTCGTATAGTTCCTTTTCCAGCGCGCCGACGATGGCATGCGCTTCCTGCCCGTCGTCGATGGCGGCTTCCCGGGCCTGGCCGGGCTTGTAGAGCTTTTGCCCGCGGTTCTCAGCGTCGAGCCGATCCAGCAGATCGTTCGGCGTCAGGCCGAGATCGCGGCGCCCGGCGAGCCCAAGCGTGCCGTTGTCCGGTCCGTCCATGTCGCGCGGATCGACCAGATAGCCCGCATCTTTTGCCGCGCGCAGCGCGTCATCGAGCGACTTTCCACCCTTGCGGATCAGCGGGCCGAAGCCCGGCACGAATGGCCCGCGCGCGGTGCCGTAGATCGCTGCCAGTTCGGGATCAGGCTTCAAGCCGCCCTGGCTGACGATGAACTCATTGAGCGAGAAGGTTTCGGGGTCCGCTGCGGCGCGACCGCGGGGAGCTTTTGATTTTAGCTCGGTCACCCGACCATCGGCATCCGGAATAAACCTATATGTCTTGATGACATATTCGGCGGGATTACCTGCAAACGTCCAAGGCTCAGTCCGCGTCCGCACCAGTTTGAATTCGCCCGGAGGCAGCATCCGCTCCAGCTCACCAGCGTTCGCTCCAGCGTGCGGGCCAGCATCAAATACTTTTGTGTTCGCGGGAACGATGATTTCACTCAATGGCAAGCGTGGCGGACCGCCTCCGTCCTGGGGCATCCTTTCTAGCTCGACGTCATTTCGCGATGTTGCAAATGACTGTGCCCCGAGCCGATCTGAAACGGAGGTCGCCTGTAGCTTTCTTTGCAGATCCGGTGCCCCGGGCCACTCACCACGATAGAATGTGGTTTCGGCCTGCAGCGGCTGACCGAAGCGATACACCGCTTCTGGCAGCAGCGAGAGGTTAGCGCCGGCGTCGGCACCTGACGCCCATTTACTGACCTCGGCCAGCACGTCGGCGTCGGAAGGGCCGGCCATCTTGCTAGGTGATCCGGCCAATTCGATCCGGTCTGCCGCGTCGTCCACCTTGACCGCGTGATCGAGCCGACCCTCCGCCGTATCGACCGGCGACATGACGTCGACGACGTGGTCGCGCTCGGCAAGATCTCCGGCGGCGTGGAAATCGTCCGGCGCAAACTGCTCGACCGACCGCTGCGGCGTCAATGCACCGGCCGGAGCCGGATCAGGAGATGCCGCGGGCGCCGTGCCGGACTCACCGATGCGTGTTTCGGCCGCCGGGGGCACGATGACGCCCTCGGCCGGCGCGGATGGTTGTACGGCCTCCGCAGGCCGTTCCCCGCGCAAGGCGCGAAGCCCGCGGCCGGCGACATGGAATAGGCCCGACAAAGCGGCGCCGCCGACGCCGGCTTCGAAGATATTGCCCGCGGCCCGGCCGAAACCGCTGTCGACGCCCAATCGCTCGCGCTGCGGCTCGATGACGGGCTCGACGATCGCCTGTGCGGCAGCATTGGCGCCGGCCTCGCGGCCGATGGTGGCGAGCAGCGAGGCACCGCGCGCGGCACCGAGCGGTGCGGTCGCGACCATGGCGGCGACGTTGACGGGGTCCGCCGCCTGGCGCGCGACGCCGGCGATGAAAGCCGTGGCATGGGCTGACAGACCATAGGTGGCGTTACCGATGTCGTCGGCATCCGCCTCGATCTTCTGCGCCTTCTTCGCGGCGTTGAGCCGGATGTCCTTCAGCGGCTCGATCGTCTTGCGCTTGTCCTCCGGCAGCGTATCGGCGAGTGAGCCGAGCAGCCGGATATCCTCGGCCTGGGTGACACCGGCGCCAAGCTTGACGCCCATCTGTGCGGCATAGTCCGCGATCGGGCGGCCCGATGCGGTTTCGATGGCGGTGACGAGATCCGCGCGCGCGTCGCCGAACGGCTGACCGACGCCGGCGATAGTATCGAGCGAAGTCCGCTTCCACTCGCTGTCCCACACCTGGCCGAGCGTCGCCGGCTGCTGACCACCAGGCGAGCGCGACAATTCGGCGAGATAGCTGGATGCGTCGTTTTCCCAACTCATGGCGCTACACCGTCAGTGTCGAGCCGGGTCTGCTGGATCCGGTCATTGATCTCGGCGCGGGTGGCGGCGCGTCCTCGCTGATAGGCAGATAGCTGCCCGGGCGCCGTGTTCTTCAGCATCGACATGTCGATCACCAGCGGGCGATTTGGCACGTTCGGATCCGGCGCCTGCCAGACCGGCACTTCCTTGCCGCCGGCGCCTTGCGGCAGCACCACGACATAGCGCGAACCGCCGGGCTCCAGCTGCTTCAGCACCGCGCGCGACGACAGGAACGATCCGCTGTAAGGCTTGCCGCTCCGATCGTAGGCGCCGCCGAACTGATCTAACGACGTGTCAGTGAGCGCATCGAGCGCGCCGGTGAACTGCCCAGCGGTCATGCCGGGAGGTGCCGCGGTCTTGACGCCGTTGCGCTTGACGATCGGCCCGGCCACGTCCTCGATGGCCTTCTCGATCGCGCCGCTGTCGGTCGCGTCATAAAGCGCACTGCCACGGCGGGCGACGTAGAGCGAGAGCGCCGCGTCGATCACCGAGCCCTGCTGATCCGGCGACACATAGATCTGTCCGCCGAGCTTGTTTGACAGCGCGGTGCGGACGTCGCCCGTCTTGTTCTTGACGCCCTCGGTCTGCGCCAGCTGCTGGCCGCGGAAGATCTCGCGCGCCAGCTCCGGCCGGGTGCGGGCAATCTGGCCGACAAACTGCGTACCGCCATCGGTGCCGGCGATCTGCTTCAGTGTGTCGCGATAGACGTTCTCCGGCAACGACACCGCAAGCGACTGCACGATGCGGAATTTGTCGTCGGCGCCGGCGCTGTCGTACCGTTCCTTGAGTGCGGTCGCCTCCTCCGGCTTCAGCGCCGCGGCCGAGCCGAGATAGATCTTCGCCGACGTCGCCGCCTGCTGCCCGCGCACTGCCAGCGTCTCGCGGAATTGCGGGCTGTCCGGATTGGCCGTCGGGTCGATCGCAACCGGCTGATAATAGCCGCCGCGCTCACCCAGCGAGATCGGATCGGTGTCGCGGCGTTTTGCGACTTCATCGCGAACCGCCTTGAACGCCTTGAGCTGCTGCGTCATCGCCGTCGTCACGTTCGGCGACGACGCGACCGCGCTCTCCAGCTGCGACACCATGCCATCGAGCATCGCCGGCGCCGTCTTCCAGGCCTGCTGAATATAGGGATGCATCTGCAGCGCCTGGTCGAGCGCGCGGATGTTCTCGGCCGCGGCGCGGTCGCCCTTGTCGGCACTGGCCTGCTGGACCGCACGCCAGCCGGCAATGCGCGCAGGATCGGCATTAAGCCCTTGCTGCAGGATGTTCGGCAGCTCATCGGTCGCCGCGATCGACGACGCCTGTACTGCCAAATTGCGCGCTTCCTGCGCCTGCTGCTGCGTGATGACGGCGCCGATGCCGTTGACGGCGCGGCCGAGCGACGCCGGCGACGAAAACGCCACATCCATCGGCGCGCCGGAATTCTTGTAAAGATTGTTGACGTAGTTCCTTGTTTCCTTGAAATCGATGACGCTGGCGAGTTGCGCGGGCGTGAAGGTCACACCGAACTGCGCTTCCGCCGCCGCCTTCCAGCGGTCGGCATTTGCGGGCCCGGCGTTGTAGGCGGCCGCGGCAAGGCCGATATTGCCTTCATAGCGCACGCCCATTTGCCGGAAATAGGTTCGGCCGAGTTGCAGATTGAGGCCGGGATCGGACTTCAAGCGTGCTTCGAGATCGGCATCGGACAATGCGGCAATCTCGGTCTTGCCGAGCGACCTCGCTACATCGCGCGCTGTGCCGGGCAGGATCTGCGCCAAACCAATCGCGCCCTTGCTGGACACCAGATCCGGCTGCCCTGTGTCGTTCTCCAGCTTGCGGATCCCGGTGTCGAAGATCTTATCGAGCTGATCAGGTGTCGACACCCGGCCGACAGCCAGCGCGGTCCCGACCGGATCGAAGGACGCGCGCGGCACCCATGTGGTCAGTTGATTGTCATCCGCGCGGCCGATCGCCTGCTGGATGTAGGCCTGGCGCGTGACCGGATCGAGCGACGGAAACGCTTTCGGATCGTTCAGCCGCCGCAGCGCCGTGGCCGGGTCCGACTGAACGACCGACATGGCGTCGGCATTGTCGAGCTGCTGCTTGAACTTCAGACCCCGCGCGGTCGCGGTCTTGGCATCGATCCAGCCCGCACCATAGAGCCGGCTTACTTCTCCGGCATATTCGTCGATCACCGCAACCTTGGCGACGTCAGATGGTGCGGTCACCGCGCGGCGCAGCGCGTTGCCTTCGAACGTATCCAGCGACGACACGTTAATATCGCGCTGCTTGGTGAACGACGACGCCCGTACCGTGCCCGCGCTCTCGATTGATGTCCGCTGCATCTGCAGCGCGGTCCGTGAGCGCAACTGAGGATCGTCGATGCCTTCGAGGCGCAGCGACTTCTGAGCGTCCAGCTCGCCGCGAAACCGTTCCTCCGACGTCGCATAGTCAGGATCGTTGAGATATTTCTGGGTCAGCTTGTCGTTGTCGTCGAGGAACCCCGACAGCGCCTCTGTCGCCTTGGTGTGCTGGATGCCTTCGTTCAGCTTCGCGGCTACCGTGGCCAGCTCGTTGCCAAGCGCGCTGGTCGCCGCACCGACGGCCGTCGACGCAGGTCCGCCCGACAGGTTCGGGACCGAAATCAGCGGCGTGGCCGTAACGGCCGGGATCGGCCCGTTGCCGGGCGACACGCGCGATTGATAGTCTGGGAGTTCGCCTGCCATGGTCAGCCCGCAATGCCTGCAATGGGATCAAATCCCGGAACCGAAATTGACGGCATCGAGAAACCGCCCATGCCCTTGCCCATCGACGCCGCACCGGTCAGCAGCGACGACAACGCACCGATGCCGGCCGCGGTGCCGTCGTCATTGGACTTCGTGAACAGCGACCGCGCCTTGAGCTGCGCCGTCATCTTCTGGCCGAGCGATGAGACCACCTGCCCTTGCGCGCCTGCGGCCTGGCCGAGAATGCCGGCCTTGCGAGAACGAGCATCGGCCGCTTCCACAGCGGCATTGGCGTCGGTGATATCGAGATCCTGCGCGATACGGCCGGCCGTGATCGCCTGCATCAGCAGCGGCGACCCGAAGGTCGGATCGATATTGCGGCTGGCGAATTCAGACCGCTGCGCGGCGAGCGTGACGCGGCCCGTCTCGCTGATGCGGCTTTTTTGCAGACGCGCCTTCGCGAACGCGAAATCCTCGCCCATGCCGGCTATCTCGGCCTGTGTCGTCAGCAGGCGGCCGCTTGTCTGCGCAGTCTCGGCATTGAGGCCATAGAGATCGGCCTGCTGCAGCAGTAACTCGGCATCGGCCTTGTCTGCCCAGGCCTGCGAAGCGCCAGCGGTCAGCTTGCCGTAGGCCGACATCGCCGTGCCCGCCATCGCCACCCCGATCGTGAACGGGTTCATCAGTCATCCTCCTCGACTTCGATGACCGGCGACATGCCAAGCAGGGTCAGCGGCATTGCGTCGTCGCAGACGAGCTCGATCTGCGCTTCGTCGCGCACATTGCCCTCGATGTTCATACGGAACTGGCCTGAGATCAGGGGCGGCGCGTCGTCGTAATCGTTTGCGCCGGTCTCGACGAGATCTTCCCAGCTCTGCGCATCGGCATTGATCTGCGCAGCCGTTGCGTCGTCAGGTAGGGTTTCCTCCGGATCATAGGCGCGGATCTTGCCGCCGCCGGTATGCAGCAAGTGCACATCGACCTCGGCCACGCGCTTCTGCTTCGCCGTGGTGCCCTGCAGGTTGCGCGGCAGATCGCGCAGATAGCCGCGCACCGGCAAGCCCACCGTGATGTCGTTCGACGGGCGATCAAGCTGGATCGTACCGGACGCAACCGTCTTGCGGCTCTGCATCGCGCCGTCAGCGAATACCGCGACCTCCTGGCCTTCGAGATGGCCGAGCTGGGTGATCTGCGTAATGTTGGTGCCGGTCACCCGCAGCCCGCAGTCGACAAACCAAGCGCCTTGTGCGGTCGGGGCGTCTGGATTCTGCGGCTCAAAATAATCGGCAAGCTGCTCGACATAGCGCTTGGTGACGCCGCCGATGGTACGACGGATGATGAAATAGACTTCGTCGACGCCACTGGCGACGCCTGGAATCGCCGCGACATTCTCGACGAAGCAATTGACGCGGGGATGTCGCGCGAAGGCGATGATTTCCTGCTCCGGCATGAAGGTCGCGGAGGCGAGCGTGCCGTCATCCATCGCCATCCACAACACGCGATGCGGATCGCGCTGCCATGCCATTTCAGCGACACCGCGGCCGAAGATGCTGCGCGCGGTGACCGACAGCTCCTGCGTCTCCAGCAGCTGCTTCTGGCGGTCATACTTGCCGTAATGCATGCGCTTGCCGGTTCTGCCGATGAACATGGCGCCGCCATCGACGCGGACAGGGACATGCGGTTCAGAACCTTCCGACGTCTCCGGAAATGCGTCGATGGTCTTGGGTGTCAGCGGATCGAACACATTCGGACCGCGCAAAACCCACTCACCGTCCGCCGTTCCCAGAATGAGCGCCCCCGACGGCAGCGCCCATTTGATCTCGACGAGCGATGCATCGGGCGCACGCAGACGGATCGCGATCGCGTCGTCGTCATCAGCCAGCCCAAGATCGTGGTCGGATGGATCATCGACGGCGGAGAGCCACCCCTTGTCGCCGCGGAAGAAGCCAAGACGTGATTTGACGAAGGCCACCACTTCCGGCCAGCCCGCCGTCGACGTCCAGGCCGGCGGATACCAGCGAAAGCTGCCGGCGCCCATCAGCGAATCCGGCATTCGACCGATCACCGTCCCGGTCGCGCTGTTGGTATTACTCACAGCGGTGATGCGAACATAACCGTACCCGGAATGCAGATAGCGCCACGTCTGGTAATTATTGCCGGCAGTGACGTCGCCCTCGGTATGCACCGGCGCATTCGGACCGCTGTCCTTGCCCGACTGCATCGCCTGATACACATTGCCGTTCCAGCGACGCTGCGCGCTCAGAGCGACCGTCGCCTCCAGCGCACTCCATTGCGGCGTCAGCGAAAGGTCGCGGTCGTCGATGCGGATGACGCCGCCGACCATGCCGGTATTGAACGGAGAGCCCATCCCAGTCAGCGTAATGTTTCCGGTCGAGGCACTGGTCTGGATGGTCCGCGCAACGTCAAGGTTTTGCGCATCGACCGGGCCATTGTCGGGCGAGTAGACATCGACGGCCCAGTTGGTGTGATCGTTGCGCGTCAGCCGCTGCGGCTGCTTCAGCGACGTCACGTAGAGCTGATTGCCGGCCGGCGCCGATCGCAGGCTCGCCATATCAGCCTCAACCCATGGAACATTGAATTCGAAGATCGATGTGTTCGGGTTCTGGACAAAGCCGCCCTCGCGCACCAGGCGCGTAACACCACCGTTGACGACAAGCGTGTAATAGTCGTTTGAGGCGACCCGGAATGGCAGCAGCCGGCCGCGCTGCAGACTGTCTTTGACTTCCAGTACAAACCGCGTGCCAGGCGCGCGCGTGACGACGCCCTCGACCAGCGTGACGAAATTTTCCTGCTTTTCGAAAGCGATCTGATACTTGGCAGTGTCCGCGCGGCCGAAGAGTTTTTCCCCGAACTCGCCGCCTGCAAATGAAATCCGGTCGATCAGTCCACGGGCGCCCATGCAGCGCCCCTATCGGAAACGGCGCGAGCGACCGCGACGGGCTGCGACCCAGCCAGTGTCGGGACGCGACGGCGCGCGCGCCTTTTCCTTGCTGTCGATGCCGCCAGCGACGCTCAGTTTCTGCTGCGCCGTCGCACGCAGGCTGTCGGCATAGCTGGTCGACTTGCCGCATTTGCGAGCGCACAGCGCCGCCAGCTCGTACCCGAACTGTTCGATGAACAGCGTATCCCAGAGCCGGACCTGCTCGACGCGGCGCGTATAGCAGACGTTCGGCGCCGTGATCGAGCTGACAAGGATAGTTGCCTCGACGGCCACACCGCCGATACTGACGACGGCGTTCTCGATCGCCCAGCTGTCGTCATCGGCGCCCTCAATGAAGCGGACGCGGATGCAATCCGGCGGCATCGGGTAGCGGATCTTGAGCGTGCCGTTACTGGCTGTCACATCCGCCGCCGGCGTCGCCCAGGCCGTGGCAAAATTCCACCATTTCAGGCGAAGCGTCGCATCACGCGCCATGGCGAAGAATTGCCGGACCGCGCGCGTGCGTGTGTTGTTGTCCGACAACGTCGCAATCTCGCGCTGACCGAGATGGCCCATCGCGAGATTGGCAGCGTATTCTTCCGTCCCGCCGGTAGCGGTCATGCGACGCCCCGATCGGGTTTACTTCTTGCTGTAGAGCAAATGCCCGCTGAACGCCGCCGTCGCCGACGCGTCCGCTTTGGTGGTGAGAACCACGTCGTATTCAACGCCGGGATCGTTCGCCAAACCGAGCAGCTGCCAGAGCTGCTTGCCCGCGTCGGCAACAGGGATCGCTGCGTAAGGATCCTTGGTGCCGGCCGAGGCGAGCGTCAGACCGTCCGCGAAGATGTCGATGTCGACAACGACGCCATCCTTGTAGAGACCGATATCGACGTCCGCTGCGCCGGTGATGGCGCCATGCTTCAATGTCGACAGGCCGGTGATCGGGATCGCACTCGACGACATCTTGCCGAGATAGAATTTGGAGTTGGCGTTGTCGCCATTGGTGACGGTGACGGCGGGGACGTTGATCGCGCGCATCCGACCTTCGGCCAGCACTGCAGCAGGCAGACTGTTGATGGACGGATCCTTGAAGCCGGCAGCATATTTGGTAACGACGGCCATCGTGGCCTCCTTGATTTGATCAGCGGAAATTCGGTGAACGCAGACGCTGGTGATCGCGGGCGGCTTTCGCCGCCCGCGCCGCTGTTACGAGTTCTTGTTGAGGATCTTGACGACCTTCGCGTCTTCCGAGCGGGTCGCACCTTCCCAACCTTCGATATAGGGATGTTCGCGGTACTGCTTCGCGGGGTTCTGCTGGGACTTGATGTCCATCGGCATAAACGGACCCCAATGCATGCCGCTCTTGGCCCACAGTGCCGCCGTCGACGTCGAGCCGTCATAGTCGGTCAGCAGTTTGGTCGAGACGATCGGAATGCCGAAAATCGACTGCACGCGCTTGGCCATGTCGTCGAGCTGCGCATCCTTGCGATAATCCTTCGAGACGAAGGTGATATCGTTCCAGAGCTGCTCGACTTCCAGCGGATCGAGCGCGAGCGCCAGATCCTCGTCCTCGACTTCGATTTCGTCGGTTTCCATCAAACGCAACGCGTTGAGGATCTTCTTGACCGACATGCCGTTCGGCGTGCCGGTCGAGCCGAGATCCACAGGAACGGTGCGGCCAGCCCACGGCGTGGATACCGGCACCTCATTGCCGATCAGGCGCGGGCCGAACAAAGCCCCGCCGAGAATGCGGTTGTGCTTGCGCACGAACGCATTGACGCCGCCCTGCACATATTCCGACTTGAAGTCGGTCAGCGCCTTGATCTGATCTTCCTTCTTGATGATCTTGCCCCAGTCGATACGCGTGGGCTTGACCCAGACCGGCTCGTGGTTGCTGTCGATGTCAGGCGTGTCGCCACCTTCCGGTGCATCGAGACGCGCTTCCGAGGTGCCGATGATATCGGTCACCATCACCTGCTTGCCGCTGAGATTGTCGAGATAGGTGAAAAAGTCGTCGAATTGCCGGCGCTTCTCCTGCAACGCCAGAACGACGTTGTCGCGGTACATAATACGATGGACGTCTGTGACGGGACCCATGGTCGCCTCCGATCGAAACAAAAGAATGAGGGTTGCTTCGGTCGGGTTGCGGCGAGCGGGTGCCCGCGGGTCCGTCCTGCCGAGTAACGCTTCGGGTCAGCGGCGCGGCTTTCGCGCGGGTCAGCCGGGTCCGGCTTGCGCCGGGTTGCGGGCTCCTAAAATCGGGCCGCCGTTGCCAGCGGCCCAAGTCTAGGGAGGAAACGCCCAAGGAGGGCAGCGAGAGCGCCAGGCGCTACCGCACGTCGCAAACATAGGCGGGCCGAACCGCCGTCAAGCGTCAGCGACCGAGCCGATGCTCGATGGCCGGCACGCTTGCGTAGCTGTCGGCTGGCGTATCTGGGCCGCCGCGCTGCGCCTCGACGAAGCGCCCGTTGTCGAAGGAAAGGATCCAGTCGGCGCCGATGACGCGGTAATCGCCATCCGGCACATCGTGATCCTTCGCCGCCCTGCGCTTGTCCTTCTCCAGCTCGAACACGCCGGACGACAGGGTCGACTGCGGAATGCCGCGGGAGAATTCGATCCAGACCTTTTGAATGGCCTCGATCTGATCGTCGGACAGCTCCCCTCCCTCGGCCTTCTTTTTCGATTTCGTGCTGGCACCCGCGCGGACCGGACGCTTGGCAGTGGCCGACAGCTCCCCTCCCTCGGCCTTCTTTTTCGATTTCGTGCTGGCACCCGCGCGGACCGGACGCTTGGCAGTGGCCGACAGGTCCGCAGACGGCGGCTTCGGATCATCCGACGCGGCATCATGCTTCTCGATCAGCGCGATCGCATCGTCTCGGCTCTTCGCCGGTCCGAGGTCGATGTTTTTGTCGATGGTATATTTCAGCAGATCGTCGTCAGACATCTTTTCGAGCTCGACCCGGCGTGCGGACTTTTCCGGCGCCGTCTGCTGCTGCGTCGTGGACTGCTGAGTGGTGGATGTGGTCGCGTTCATGGTCGTCTCCTGGTGATGCCCCAATTTTCAGATGCCTGATGGCGTTACGCGGCCTTGCCGCCGCGGGCCTTCAATTCGAGTTCGGCCTTGCGCTGCATCAGCGTTTCACGCTGCGCGATCACATCCTTGTGGCGCGGATGCTGCGGATTATCCCGCGCCTTCCTGAATTCTGGATCGGAGTTCAACCGGTTGAGTTCGGCGGACAGGCCCGCAACGGTTTCGGTCTGGAAGCCGCCTCCGCCGCCACCACCTGCGCCGGGCAACTTGTCCTCGCCGATCAGCTTGCCGATGTTGGCGAACAACTTGGCCGTGCGCGGCGAACCGATCGCGGCCGCGACCTCCTCCGGCTTGAAGTCTTCGCCGCCGAACGACGCAAAGGCACGCTTCGCCAGTTCGATATTCGTGTTGTAGTCCGCGCCCCAATCCTGCCGCAGCTTGTTATCGAGATCTCGCTTTGCTGCGGCGCCGCGCGTCGCGGCATCCTTGTGCTGCTTGCGCTCCATTTCGTGCATCGCATTGAACAGCGCTTCGGCCTGAAACGCCGGCACCTTCGCCGCATGCGCAGCGGTGACGAATTCGCTGAAGGCCGCTTCGTCGAAGCTCTCGCCCTCCCCGACCTGTGGCTTGGTGATCGCGTACTTTTCGCGGTCAGGATTCCAGCCGAGTTCGGTGAAGCCCTCCCAGCCCTTTACGTTCTTCGGGTCTGGCTTGGGCAACACGTTGCGATCGCGCGCGAGCTTCGAGCCCTCGCGACCTGCTTTAAGAGTTTCGCCGAGATCCGGAAACTTGCGCTCCTCGATCCATGCGACAGTGTCGGCGTCGAAGTTGTGCGAGGAATACCATGGACCGCTCTGCTGCTGGCCGCCGCCACCTTGGCCGCCGCCGTTGTTCTGTCCTCCGCCTCCCTGCCCGCCATTGCCCTGCCCACCCGAGCCGCCGTCACCGCCGCCGCCACCCGCGCCGCCATCAACGTTGCGCAGCATTGCAGCGCCCATCATGTATTGCCGAACGAAATCAGGCATCACTTCTCTCCTGGGTTGGATGGTCGCTTCTCGATCTGCTGCCACAGCAGGTCGATGTCGGCTCGCGCCATCTTGAAAATTTCAATGGCCAGCTGCCGCCGGCCTTCCTCGATCCACGCCTGTCGATCGTTCTCGGCGCGGA
This sequence comes from Tardiphaga robiniae, assembly GCF_013359755.1. Classification (GTDB taxonomy): domain Bacteria; phylum Pseudomonadota; class Alphaproteobacteria; order Rhizobiales; family Xanthobacteraceae; genus Tardiphaga; species Tardiphaga robiniae. Next base: position 249,708 of record NZ_JABMCJ010000077.1, read on the forward strand.
TTGGTACGAACAGGTTTGCGCGTAGCGCGATGTCGGCCAGCAACTCCGGCTTGGTGCTCAGACTGCGATACTGTTCGAGCACGACGCGGCGGCGCACCACGTCGGGCCACATCTGGCGAAACCAGTTCGGCGCAAGATCGTACAGGCGGCGGATCATCACGACGCCTTTCTGCCGCGCGCCAGCGTCTGTGCCTGCGCAGCATGTGCATTGGTCGCGGCGATCTCGGATGATTGCGCCTGGTTCGCCAGTTCGATCTGCTGCTGCTGTGCAGCCGCACGCTGCTGGCGCTTCTGTGCGACCACACGCGGGTCCAGCTTCACATTCGGCTCACCCGTCATCGCCTCATGCAACACGTCGGACACGCCGTCGCTGTCGATGTCGTCCAGCCAGCTCGGATCCTGCGTGCGCTCGGCGATGCCAACCTTGACATTCACCCAGCTCATCACGCCCTGCGCACGCTCGGCCTGCTGCGCCTTGGTGAAGGGCGAAATAAATTTCGGCGAGAGCTGCTGCCCTTCCAGTTCCGGCGGCGGCGGCGCTATCATGCCCATGCGGGCAAGAATGTTGGCGCGCCGCGCGATGAAACCGCCGACGCCGCGATAGACACGGGTCAGGTTCGGCGCCAGCATCTTCAACTCGTCGACCTTGTAGCTGTCGACTTCAGCGGCGGTCATCTGTGGGCGTGCCTGCAGCACATCGGTCAGCCCGAAGCGGAACGCCTTCTTGACCTGCATGCGCAGGTCCTGAATGTACTGCAGCGCCAGCACCGGATTTTCGCCGCGCTTGATCGGCGCGACCGGCGGGCGCCCGCCTTGCAACGCCGCACCGTAGATGGTGTTGCCCGGGATCATGTCGGCCACGCTCATGATGTCTTCGTCGGCGGCCCACATCATCGGCTCGGCCTCGAACTGCAGGCCGATGATTGTGGATCGCGCAGCCTCATCGAGACCGCGCATATCCGAGAGCGCGTTATCCCCCGGCCCGGTTGCCCAGCTGCGGCCGCTGCGCATATTCCAGGTCAGCTCATGGCACGGCAATTCGTTGTAGCCGGCGCGCTCCTGATAGAAGTCGCGCTTGTCCGGCGATACGACGCAGGAGCGCCAGATCTTACCGCGCGGACCGAGTGCGCCCGGCACATAGTGCTCGTTGCGGGCGATGACGTGGATGAAGACGGCTTCCTCACCGTCGCGCATCCGCGGCCCGTTGCCGTTGAACTCGAAATGGGCCTGTCGCGCGGTCAGGCGAAATTCGCGGTTGAGCGCAAAGGTATCGCCGTTTGCATCCACCAGTTTATAGATTTCGCCGATCGGCCGCGCATTCGACATGATCTTGCGCTGACCGACCATCTCTTCCTGCCAGAGATGACCGTTGCCGAAGGCCGACATGTCGCCGAACCATGCTGGCGCCGACAGATAGAAGTTGTCGTAAGCTGGATTGAGCGATGTCAGGATCGCCGAACTGTAGTTCCACAGCCATGACTTGACCGGCTTGAACTTGGCAAGATCGTCGTCCTCGATCCCGATCCAGCACCAGCGCTCCGCCGGGTTGATCGCCTTGACGAACATACCGCCGGCGAAATCATCAGACGCATAGAGCGGCGTGCTGTCGAACGGATCGTCGCCGTTGTCGCGGTCGCGCTTCTCGGTAGCGTTGAAGCTCTGATTGTCGGGCCGCAGGAAGCGCGCGAGATCACGCCAGCGCGGTTCCTCCTGCTGGCGCTCGTTGCGCATCTGCTGGTGTTCGGGCTCGAAGTCGTTCCATGCGGACATGCGCTACTGGCCCGACAAGACGCGAAAGCCAGTCGGCGCCGCACCCAACTTTTTCGATAGGCCGATGCCGAATGGCGATGTGGATTGTAGTTTGCGCTGCCGGTTTTCCCCGGCGACACGGGCGCTCTCGCTGTCGAGTGGACTCAAGAGGGCCGCTTCGCTTTTGGCGATGGCGGCCTTCTGCGATGCGAGCGCATCATCCGCTGCCTTCTGGGCTATCGCATTCGACGCCTTGAGCGCATTGGTTTGCTCAGTCAGGGCGAGCTGAGTGGAAGCCGCCGACGCCGCCGCGTTCGCCGCAGCGACGTCATTGGCGTGCGGGTCCGGCAGATCGATGCCGAGCACGTCGTCAACTAGCCAACTGAAGAAGCCCATGGGTCGCTCCGCGAGATCAGGAGGCGGAAGCTAGACCCGGAGGGCGGTCGTCAAGCGTGGTCAGCGGGCACGGCGCACCGGATTGTAACGCTTCGCGGTGCGGTTTTTCTCGCGCACCTTGGTGCGAGCTTCCCGCATGTCGGTCTTGCGCTTACGGGCGGCATCGGTGCCACATTCCATCATCGCGTATTGCTCGGCATCGGCGACGTGGGTGTCGAAGCTGGGTTTGACCGACGAAATATCGTTCGATCCCTGCAGCTTGCGGAATTGATAGGTCTGTCGCTTGCCGCGGATCAGGCCCTTGCAGGAGGGATCGAGCAGGTAGTTGCGGCCAGGCGGACCGATCTTGTCGCGCACCGCATCCCAGCGACGGCCGGTCTGGTTCGATACCGCCAATTCAACCTTACGGCCGAGCTTGTCGGCCAGGCGCTGACGGTCGGACCCCTTCGAGACACGCTGCTCGCTCTGGATCTCGGTGTCCTTATCCTCGCCGGCGACCATCGCCGGATCGCAGACGGTGTGGAAATCGCAGCCGCGGAAGTCCCGCGCCTCCAGCGCCAGCATCGCCGCCGCCAGTTCCTCGATCCCACCGCGCTCGAGCGCGATCTCGCGCAGACTGCGCCATTGCCCGTCGGGCATCTCCTGGCCGTAGACCGCCGCCGGCGTCAGTCCGCCGTCGCAGCCGATGACGACTGGCAAGGCCGGCTCCGGCTTCAGCGTGACCTTCGACAGATGCAGATCTTCGTCGAATTTATCATAGACCAGATCGGCAGCCCGCGTGATGCCTGGCTTGGCGTGCACCATGCGGCGGATGTACCAGGGATTGGCTCGGTTCATCGCGATGATCTGCTCGTAATACGACCGATCGCCGCCATGCGCCTGCAGATTTTCCGCGCCTTCGTCCATGCCGCCGGGCTGCTTGAACAACATGTAGGGCGGTTCGAGCTTTTCCCAGAAGATCGGATAGGTCCAGTTTTCCACATCCGGCGCGTTGAGATCGCCGAAGATCCGCCCGGTGCGCTTGATGACTTCGCGCGGAGGTTCGCGGCCGACAGCACGCGATAGGCCGATCAGCAGTTCATGCGGCAGCGTGTCGATCTCGCCGAGCTGCACATCCGTGAATTCCAGGCCGCGCAAATCCTCCGGGTCCGCATCCTCGCCGTGCGCGAGGAACTGCGTCGTCATGTGGATGCGCCCGAACTTGTCGTCGAAGAACAGATCGTGCCGCGCCGCGCGCGGACTGGCGCCCGACCACTTCGAGCCAGCAAAGTCCTTCGGAAATAATTTCCAGTGGGAGGGGATTGCGGCTTTCCACAACGCGTCGTACTTTTGTCGGAAGTTGCCGAGCACATATCGGCGCACCCCGTCCGACCCGGGATAGATCCTTTGAGCTTCGACCAATCCTTTTTTCTCGCTGGCGATAGTCTTTCCGCTGCCTACAGGGCCGCAGATGACACTGATCGCGTTCGTCGAGAGAATGTAGGCGTCGCTCACCGGGCCGGCGCTACGCAGCAGGTTGATCTTTCCCGTGCGCTCACCCTTGTGAATTTCCGCGACGACTTCCGGGTTCTGTTTTCGAAACTCGTCGTCGGCTTCGAGATAGCTCATCTGATTTTTGTACGGGTCGGCATTGCCGAGCGCATCAGCGAGCGACGTATCGCTTAAAGGGATCGGCGTGGTCATGAGCCCGCGCCCCCACGCCCCGGGCGAAGAACACAACTGACGCGATTTTTTTTGAACCCTGTCACCGACAAAGGCGGGAGTTGGTCGAGGGCTCGAAAAAATCTCAGGAGAGCACCGCGGGGAGACCGCGCGTCGGGATTTTGGGGGTGCCCCGCCCGGGCGACCCCGGGGGGTAGGGTCGCGAATTCGAGCGCGCCGGCCAGGCGAGACCGCACCGGCCGGCGCACTGAGCCGCGGCGGATCCGACCCCGCGCGGCGATCGCCGACCTGCCCCTTGAGCAACAGGCCGGTGATTTGGGATCAGCGGCCTGACGACGCCAAGCCGCTGATGTAGTTGAGCTATCATTCGTCGTGCGACACGTCGCTGTGCGACACGCGCGGCGTGACGTCCAGCATCCGTTGATTTCGTTGATCTTTTTCATGCTGTGTCGGATCGCCCTCGCTGCGCAGCCAGGGCGGCAGCTCGTGGCCATCCATCCCAACGCGAGCGCCACCATGCCCGTGAAACTCGACCGTCAAGCCAGGCACCGCCTTGCCGGTGTCGTCGACAGGAGCCTGCTTCGCGTAGAAATACGGCCGCAGGTCGCTGCGGATCTTCTCCAGCAGCTGCGCAGCCTCCAGCATGGTGCATTTGAGATCGGCGGCGAGCGTGGCAGGCGTGTGCATCGCCATGCGCGCGCTCTCCAGCATCGGATCGCCTATGGTGTCGCGGATGAAATCGAGCATCTGGCGCGTGGTTTTGTTCTTCGCGCCAGGCGGACGGCCCGCGCGATCGCGCCTGATCGCCTCAGTCATGCGGTGATGACGGCCTGCGTCGTCGACCTTGTTGAAGCGCGAGGGCGGCAGCATCTCGATCTGCTCCTCGACCTTGCCGCCGGCCGATCGCGCCTCCGCGCGCGCCACCGCCGAAATCACTGCGTCCGAAGCGCCACTTTTCGCCATTCGCGTCGAAGCTCCTGAATTTAGATCAATATTTTATTCTGGTCGAAGCCGTCGTCATGCGAGCAACGCAGGGCATCAGCCAAGTGTCTACGGGTGTCTATTTGAGTGTCTACGCTCAAGCCTTTGCACCACCTTCCCTTTCTCTATTTCTAGACAACTAGACACTTAGACACCAACATCCCCATATGCGCGCGCGCGAGCGCGCATATGCGAGGGCTAACGGTGTCTAAGTGTCTAAGTGTCTGATATCGGAGATTGCTTTGATAGTTCAGGCTCTTGCGCCTAGACACCTGAATAGACACCGCGCCGGAGAGGTGTCTAACACCCGCGCCCATCGCCCTCGCAACGAACGCTGGAGGACGCTGGCACGCATCCGATGCCGTCAAGCGTGCTGTGATTTTTGCCTGCTTCTAGAAAAGAGCCTGCGCGATGCGCGTGGCGCGGAAAGCGCGGCATTCGCGAGCTATGCAAACGCGCATTTCGCGCAGTCATTCTTTACAGCCTTCGGGCGCGGGCGCGGGCGCGGGCGCGGGGAAATCACCCATTTACCCTTGTGCTACAGGCGTATTCTGCGAATTTCCGAGCGTGAGAGAATCACCCCGCAATGGGCGTGGGCGGAGGCGAAGATGCGAACAGGAATGGTGATGGCTGCGCTGCTGGCGGCGAGCGTAACGGGCGTGGGCGCGGCACCTGCGTCGGTCTATCCTGGCGAGGGCGCCTGCCGACAATGGACGTATGGGAAAGACAAGATCGACGACCTCGGCGTCGACGACACCCAGCAGGCCGCCTACAGTTATTGGCTAGGCGGTTTCTTCGACGCGGCGGCCGTGACGCGCGGCTATAAGCTTCCGGATCACCTCGATCGCGGCGCTTTTCTCAACGATCTGTGGGCCTATTGCAAAGCATTCCCCGACGAGCGACTGCCGCGCGCGTCTACGCTCATATTGTTGCGGATGACGACCAAGCCGAAAGGCTGATCCTCACTTCTCCGGCGCCTGGTGGTAGCGATCAAGCACCACGAGCGTGCAGCGCTGCTGGACACCGTCGATCACCACCCGGTTGATCTCGCTGCGGCCGATCATGACGCCGGCGATCGGGCACTGTCTCAGTGCGTCCTTCCAGCCGCCGAGCTGCCAATCGCTGCCCTCAAGGTGCTTTGACACCTTGTTGGACTTGTTCGGCACCGCCAGCACCCAGCCCGCCTCCGGCAGACCGAACTCCTGCAGCGCCGCCTCCTGCTTGATCTGGATGCCCTTCTGCGCCGCTGCGCGGATCACCGTCGCGACCACCTCCCGTGTATTGAGCAGGCCGAAGCCCGCGATATTGATCTCCTGCTTCGCCTTGTCGCGCGAGACGCGGGCTTCATCGGATGCGGCCATGCCATCAGCGTCGACTGTCCGCAACTCCTGCAGCACCTGGCCAATGGTGTTGTGGCTCGAATTTCGCCATTCCTTCACCGTCGTCGTTAGGATGCGATCCAGGCACTGACGGTAGTTCGGCGTCGCATCTTCGACTTCCGGCAGGCTGTCGATCGACAAGTGCTCCGTCCACCACCGCTCCTCCTCCGGGCCGACCTTGACGCCCATCTCGCCGGCGAGCTCGTCGCCCAGCATCATCGCGGCGCAGGCCAGCAGTGTGCCATAGGTGTCCTGGCCGCGCTTGTCGTGGCCGCCTTGCTTCAGCGCCTCCGCGAAGCGCTCATACTGGTATTTGAAGCCCTGCCCGTTGTCGCCCCAAGCGCGCATCATCTGCGCCAGCACCTTCGGGCCGGCCGTGTCGGCGTTGATCGACTCCGGCTTCTCGCTGTCCTTGTCGAAGGGCAGCATGCGGAGCACCGCGACGCGCGATAGATCCGCCGCGGTGTGCAGCGGGTTGTTGATCGCCGAGAACAGAAATGCCGAGCGCATCTGGTAGGCGTTCGCAGTGCCGTCCGAGGATCCGCGCCGTCCGATCGCGCCCGATGCCGAGGAGCGCATCAGATCCGCGATGTTCGAGGCCTTGCGGGCATCCATACCCGGCTCCATTTCGTCGAGCGCGACGGCGCGGCTGTCGTGGCCCATGGCCTGATAGATGCCGGCGGCCGTGCTGTCGCTTGAATGGAACAGTGCATCGCCGAACAACACCTTGAGCGTGTTCTGCAGCGTCGATTTGCCGGTGCCCTTGTCGCCGAGCAGCAGTGCCGAGGGGCGCCAGTCGAGCGCGCCGCCGAGATAGGCGCCACCGATCCAGCCGAGCAGCAGCACCGGGTCAACGTCGGGCCGCAGCCACTTGCTCTTGCGGAAGCCTGCCAACAGCGCCTTGGCCGGATTGTCCTCCGCTGTCAGTTCTTCAGTCCAGGGCGCGGGCAGCGCCGACAGATGAGGGTAGAGATTGCCTTCGTGCACACCTGTCGGCATCTCGACGAATTTGCCGCGCTCGCATTTCCAAAGGCAGTCGCCGGCGTGATAGACGAGATTGCCGGACTTGAACGTCCAGCTGCCGCGACCGCGCATCTTGTTCTCAGGGGAGAAGAAGCCCTTGCGCGAGCAGGCGAGGAACAGCATTTCCTTGATGTCATCAGCTTCGAACGAGACGATTTCGCTTTCCTTGATGATCTCCTGCGTCTTCGGATTCCTGATTTCCTTCGACCGGCGCGGATGGATGAACTTCGGATAATTCGGCGTCGCTGAAAACAGGTCCTGTATGCCGACCTGGTTGAGCTTTTCCGCCTTCAGCGCGCGGAACTGGCCCCGGCTGTCGATGAAGTAATAGACGTCGCCCTCGTAGCCGATCGGCTCAACCGGGCTTTCGACGCCCGGATCCTTCGGCATGCCGTAGAGATCTGGCTGCCATTCGCCGGCTTTGACGCCGCCACGCGGCAGAAACGGCAGCGGGTCGCGATGCTGCTGGGCGCGCAGCCGCTCGATCTCGCGAGCAGCTGCGCCGAAGGCAACGACATTGGCCCGCTGGCCGGCAGTGGTCTTGGTGGTATCGGACATTCCCGCCGTTTCACTTTTGAGCAGCGCCATCGCCGCTCGTCTCGCCTGTACGCTCGCGCGCCCTCTTGCGGGCGCGGTATTCACGGCGCTGCTGTGTTAGTTTGCGCTTGCGCCGCTCTTTTCCGGATTTGTGCTTGGCCACTGGCTACAGCATGCCTATGGCTTGCAGATAGGTTTCGAGGATCGTTTCCTGCTCGGCGCGCTCGTTGGCGTCCTGCTTGCGCATGCGGATAACAGTGCGCAGCGCTTTGACGTCATAGCCGTTGCCCTTGGCCTCGCCGTAGACGTCGTTGATATCATCGCTGATCGTCTTTTTTTCCTCCTCCAGCCGCTCGATCCGTTCGATGATCGCTTTCAGCTGCTCCTTTGCAAATGAATGCGTGGCCTGGTCGTCCAATACTGCCGCTGCCGATGTCGCCATCAGGTTTCACCCCTCAATGTGTCGTTCAGATCCTTGCCGCCATAGGCGGCGACTGTTGCGACCATCCGCCCGGTCGCCCGCATCGCTGCCATGCCGCGCTCAAATTGCGCGATCGCAGCAGGTTTCAGCCAATCGTTTTGTTGATGCACGATGACGCTGTCGACGAAGCCCGGCAGCCGGCCGGCGACGTGCTCCATGTTCGACAGCGAGATCATCGGCCAAGTCCGGTATTGCGGCGCGGCCAGGACAGCGGACAGCCCGTCTTCGTTGCCCTCGGTGTGCACCATCGTCTCGACCAGGCCGTGCTGCGTGTACATCTCGGCCGCTTCCGGCACGCTGCGGTGCCCTTCGCCGCGCCATAGCGGGATGACGGCGCCGGCCGAGGACGGAAATACTTTGCGCGCCTTCTGCGCCGTGCCGTCGGGCGCGGGTGGCAGGTTCAATTTGTCGCTGCCGTCATCGGTCAGCCATGTCTGATGCACCGCGACGATCCGCATGTCGGCATCGACGCAGCAGGCGATCATGCAGGGATGGAAGCTCTCGCCAATCTTGTTGCCGCCCTTGTCGCGCTGGACGTATTTATGCCGCGGGATAAATCGCAGCGCTGCCGGCGCCAGGTTTCCCCCGCGCGGGCCAATGAACGGCGCTTTGCGCAGATCCACGGCGCGGGCTTCGCGCAGATAAACCTCACCGAGCGTGCCGAGGATAGGCACGGCAGTCTTGACGAACAGCTGGAATGCCCATTGCTGCTGCCGCTTCAGTTCGGCATCGGCGTCGGTCTTGTGCTTCTCGCGCGCCGCCTGGGCGTTGGCGCGATCCTTCTCCAATTGTTCCTTGCTGATCGTGCTGTCGAGGCCGAGGCGGTCCATCGCATAGCGCGCGGCCTCGTCGGCGCCGCGGTTCTTCAGCTGGAACCAGCCGTTGCAATAGGCGATCAGCTCCAGCGATCGGCCGCGATAGCTACTGTCGGTGTAGTTCTTCCACGACAGTCCGTCGCCTTTGATCCAGATCGCGAAGTTTTGGCTGCCCTGCCCGCGCGGATCGTCGATCAAGATCGTGCCGCCCTTTTTCGACGGCAGCTTGATACGACAGAGATCCAGCACGTCCTCCGGTCGCCCGTCGAGAATGTTTTTTAGATCCTGCCAGCCCTGGCCGGTACGCAGATCGATGCTCACGCCTGCACCTGCAGCAGAACGGCGGTCAATGCCTGGTCAACCTCGTTGCCGTCCTCGCGGCGCTCCTCGACCTGGTCGCGCGCGAATTTGATATTGGCGCGGGTGTCGCCAAGCGCGCGGCCGAGATCTGCATTTCCCACCTGCAGCTCGACGGCTGTGATGTAGATCGCCATCTGCCGGATCCGTGCCGCCTGCAGCCAGAGCGGGTTCGACGGGCGCTGCACCTTGAAGTCAGTGGCAAGCAAGGTGGCGATGTCGAATTTGAGGTGCATCGCCAGGAACTGCATCACCAGGCGATGAAACGCCGCGACCACCTGCGGCGGCTTCGTCGATCGCGGCGCATCGAGCGCGGCGTTTAGCTTGGTCAGGGTCGATGACATCGGAGCCCGGGCACCCCGCCGAAGATCTCGCCAAGTCCAGATGCTGACGCCAGCGAGCCGAGCGAAAGCATCGTGCGGCAGTCCAGCCGCTTCGCGCCGGCGATTGATCGCGACGATGCGTGGATCGGTGACGCTTGACGAAGCAGAGGGTGCGGCGACGATCTTGCGAATTTCTTTCAGGCTTGACGAAGCAGAGGGCGACACCACGCTTGACGAAGCAGAGGGCGCGCACCAGCGCGGGTCCTTCGCGAGATCCGTATCCACGATGATGTCGAGCTGCGCGTTCATCAGAAGCTGTCATCCTCTTGAGTTGAAATCGCGGGCTTCGGATCTTCGATGCCCATGGCGTTGAGCGCGTCACTGACGACCTGCTCGAAATTGTCCGACGTGACGACAGGCCGGTGATCGACGGCTAGCTGCTCGGCGCGGCAGAGGATGTCGCGGGCCTTCCACTTCGGATCAATCTCGACAAGCGTGGGGATCGCATCAACGGCATCGCGATTGATGTGCGTGACGTTCAGAGGCGAGATATCCGTGAACTCCGGATAGCAGTGCTCGTCCTCGTCGTACTCCAACTGATCGTGATTGACCGTGTCGAATGTCGGCGTGCCATAGAGCCAGTGGCCGAAACGGCGCGTGAAAACAGCTTCAGCAAGGCTGCCCATGCATCGCGTGAATGTGAGGGTATCACCTGGGCGCACGTACTGATCGATGATCGCCATGCGCGCCTTTTCCGCCTCGGTGTATTCGCGCTTCACAGACATATCTCGTTCTCCCTTTCGCCTGGCGCGAGGATCGGCGACGGCACCGGCGGCATTTCGCGCGGGTCACCTTCATTGTCGAAGTTCAGATCGAAGGTGCCCCAGCCCTTGCGGCGAAACAGCTTCAGCTGCTGATTGAGCAGCGGCGGGATCGCCTGCAGATGGTCGAGGTTGACGCATTTGCGGACGACGCGCGGATCCGGCGCCCACTTCGCGCACATGTGGTCGACGTCGTAGCCTTCAGGGATCGGCCCCTTGAAGGTCCGGAACACATAGCGGTGCACGGGTTCGACAGTGCGGGTGCCAGGCCGCAGGATGCGCCCGTAGGCTCCGAGGCCGAACGCATCGCCATAGCCGTCGTCGCCGCCGAGCCACAGCCAGCAGCCGCACGGCGTCACCCACACGCGATCAGGCGCGAGTAAATCCTCGATCGTGTCCGGCTGTTTGCGTCGCGGCTTGCCCATCAGGATGCCACTTCCTTGGCTATCCATTCCTTTTGCGCGTCTGTAAGGGGGCCTATCTCGACGCACTCCTCATCGGACTGGCGATGCGGGATACCCATGTCGTCGAGGTCTTGCCGCAGCAGCGACATCAGTAGCGACTTGCCTGACCCGGGCTCGCCATCGAATGATGCGGTCACAACCTTTCGCACTACATCGCCGCGCCGGGCCGAGAGAAGTGACGCGCTCAGATCCGCCGACAGCGCCGCTGCTATGTCGGTCGAGAGTGTGAATTGACCAATCCTGCTTCCATGCCTGTCACGGAGCGTTAGGCATAAGAAGGTGGATTTAACGCCGCTCGCGCTGCCGCGCAGGCCTAGGCTGACGCTGATACGCCCCGCTTCTGTGAACTCGCCCGATTGATTTTTTCTCATCGTTTCCCCCTGTTACTTTGTGCTCGGCCGTTGAGAGCTGGTTAGCGGCTCGTAGCCGGTGCGCAGCGTCTTGAACGAGATCGTGGTCGTTCGTCCGTCGACTTCGCGCCCAAGCCCGTCGATGATCGTTTTGGCAGTTGCGCGCGCCTCTCCGACCTTCATAATGCGGATCGTCCGGCCAGACCTTTCGGAACGAGAGCCGTCCGCATTGTCGTAGTATGTGTCGCGGAGCAGGTCGCCAACCTGGTACTCGTGCGACACGGCTTTCGTCGGTGATTGTCGGGTTTCGCCGGTCATCACGCGACCGTCGCTGGATCGTTGCGCTCAAGCCATTGCGAGCGATTGTCGCCGAGGCGCCGATCGAGCTGCTCGACGGTTTCCGGCCATAGGTGCAGATCGTGCACCAGCCGCAGATAGGTTTTCTCCCACCAAGCCCGCACCGCGGCGTCGGGGTGCTTGTAGCCGAGGATCTCCGCCGCGTGCATGAAGTGCATCTGGAAATGATGCGGCAGTTCGTCGAGCGAGCGCAGGTACTCGCCGGCCAGCTCATCCATCCAGGTCGTCACGTTGACGCGGCCGTGCCGGCTGATGTCGAAGCTCGGCCCGGTGAAGCTGCCGCCGCCGTCCTCGAACGGCGTTTTCAGGATGCGACGATCCATCGCCGAATAGAGCGTGCAACGACGAAACCAGCGCAGCAGATACTTGACCGGATGATATTTGCCGATGCCATCCGGCCCGCGGATAGCGGTCAGCAGCACTGTCTGCTGCATCAGCGGCAGGGCGTGAATCCATTCCTGAATGACTGGCATAGGCTGGTTCATTGGTGCTTCTCACTGCTTGGTCATGGGCGACGGGGTGCCGCTGGCGAAATGTTCAAGTGCGTAATCGACGTTGGCATCGGCGACGTCGCGGGCTTGCTCGCGCTCGTTAGGAAAGCAGGAGCAGAGCATCATGCCGGTCGCACGGCTTAGCGCGGCGATCATGTGCAGCACCTTCGGCTGGTCGCCGTATTTCTCGCGCGCAATTTTGGCTATCGCGTTGAGGCAATCCGCGTAGAACGCTTCCATTTTCTCGTCGGCTTTGACGACGACGCCGCGGGTGTTTCGAATGCGCATCAGGTTCCTACCTTGCTGCCGTCGTCCCAAACGAACTGGCCCTCTACACCAACAGGGAAATGCGCACCGCAGCCGACGCAGAAGGTGCCGCTGTAGAATTTCGGGTCGCGTGCGTAGGTTTCGGCGAGCGCCTGGCCCATCGTGGTGGCCACGCCGCATTTCTCGTGGACATAGGTCCGGCGAACCGGGCGGACAAAGCCGCGTGCACGCTCGGCATCGCTAAGAACGACGTAGTCTTTCTGCTGCCCGTTTGGCTTCAATTCACGATGATCCGGCGTGACCGGCGATCCATCGGTCAGCGTCTGCTCTGTGCGGTCTACAGCAGGCGTGGCGCCGACCGCGCGTGCGACGCCGTCGATGATTTCCTTAATTCCCATTGCTGGTGCCCTCCGGCCGCTGACAGTCGCCTAGCTGCCGATCGCGCTTGCCGGTTCGCTCGCGCACCTGGTGCTCGATCTTCGCGACGGCCATGATCATCGGCTTTAGCTCGGCCGGCGCCGCATCATAGTTGCGGCCGGACTTGCAATTCAGACGCGGTAGCAGGCCACGCGGCACCATCTCCCAATTCGATGGATCCGGGTTGGCCTTCTCGCCCTTGCACTTCAGCACCATGTCGGCCGGCACCGGCCCGTTTAGCTTTTCCCACAGCCATCGATGCTTATGGACGTAGCGCCGATCGGCGCCGGTGTGCGGATTGGTCTCATCGATGCTGATCTCGACGTAGCCCTGCGATCCGACACGCTCGTGACCGGCATACTTCGTGTTGACAGGGCGCTGCCCAGGCTTGAAGCGGGTCGCAGCGCTGTTCGGGTGGTACGGCGCCGGCTTGCCCTTGTTCGCAGGCACCGATCCTTTTTCGAAGCGGCCGGTGCGTCCGACCTTCCAGCCGTATCGCTTTCTCGCCGCATGGAGCTGCTGCTTGCTGACATCGGTCTTAGAGAACGCCGCGCAAAACGCCACGTGATACTCTCCGATTTCCAGCGTGCTGTTCGCCTGCAGCCATTCCATCTCCGGCGCCGAGAACAGGGTGTATCGGCCGGCATAGTGGCCCGGATCGCGCGGGCCGACCTTCCAGCCCTGGCGTTTCCGGAGCCCATGAAGCTGCGCCGCTGTCACGTCGGCACGATCGAACGCCGCGCAGAACGCGCGATGATAGTCGCTGATGATCATCGTGCGATTGTCGGACAGCCACCGCATTTCCGCTGCGCTGTACGATATCCGCGCGCAGCGGGTCATGACTTGCTCCCACCGACCAACCTTGGCGGGGTCGCCTTCATGGGCTCTGACGAAAGCGCAGGCAATCGTTTCTCGGGATCGGCGCCGAACTCCGCAGCCACCTTTGCCGCCTGGACCTGCAGCGACGCCTGTTCCAATATCCGGTCGGCGATCGCCACAATCGCACCGCCCCGTTTAGCTTCAACGTCGATCTGCTCGGCGGTCAGCGTTTCGTCTGACAGGCGCTCTAGCTGCGCAAACAGGTGGTCCTTGAGGTCGTCAAATTTGTTTTTCACTTTGTTTCCTCCGGCCGTTGAGTGCTGGTCAGCTGCTCAGCTGCCCATTCGCTGGCTGCAATGTGATCGCGATCTGCGATCCAGTAGCCGTCGTTAAAGGAGCTCCAGCAGGCTGAAGCGACGCGCTCAGCGTTGATCCAGCGCCAGAACTTCACGTAAGAAGTCCGCCATTCGGTTGCGCCGCTCGCAGGGTCCGCGCTCTCGTCGATCCTTCGGTGCCAAACTTCCCAATGCCAGCCGACGCGCTTGGCAAAGTAGTATCGGCCCGGCTCGGCGGGCGGCCTGATTTCATCTGTCATGCTGTCGGCCTCCGGCGCTGCTCGATCGCGAGCCCGAGCGCATCGCGGACCTCCGGCAGCAGCACGCCGACAACCCGGATGAAGCGCACCGCCTTGTGCCGATCGACGCTCTGCAACAACTTGTCGGCCTGCATCACGGCCTGGGCGCACATCACTGTGCCGGCGTCGATCACCCGCTCAATGTCCGCCGGCCGGCGCGCCTCGGCCTCGATCGCGGCTGCCAGGTCGATGATGATCTCGTGATCGGACGAATGCCGCATCTGCAGCACCGCCTCGCCGGTCATGATCAGGCGCGTCAGCAGATGGCTGTGGTCGAGGGCACTCATGCCGCCCTCGCGTTCTTCAGATCCTGAAAATTCGCGGTCCAGCGCACCACCAGGTGCTCCGGCAGATCCAGATGCTGGGCGATCGATTGCGTATCGAAGCGCGACAGCCACATGCTGATGACGTCACGATATTTGCGCAGCTGCTCGCGCGTGACCTCGCTCATGTGCGCGGCCTCCAATGCACGGCCAGCACGAAGGCGCGCGGCTCGCCGCCGATCGCCATCGTCACAGCGGCGATCTTGGCGCCGCCGTTGCGCTCGCTGAAACTGTCGATCTCGGTGCGCAGCTTCGCCTTGACCTCGATCGGCCATGTCTCGATCGAATGGCTGACCTTGCCGTCGTCGAACAGGCGCAGGTCGTATTCGTTGAGCGCCAGCACCACTGTCGAGACGTTGCAGCCGTCGAAATTGATGCCGGCGGCGCGTTTGATGTCGCCGCGCTGCTGGCGCAGATCGTCGGTCAGCAGCGTGTGTGGCGTGTCGGTTGTCTTTGGTTGGGCGGACGTCATGGCGCCACCGACAGCGCCAGGCTGGCGGCGTTGACGATGTTGGCCATGATGCCGAGCAGCAGCACGGCACCTATCAAGGCAAACACCTTACTGACGTCGATGCGGTCGTCGGCAGACAGGTTGAAAGATGGCACGCGGTCAGGCTTCATCGCTGCTCTCCTCTCGCAGTTGGTTGATCATTCGCTTGGTGTCGGCCATCTGGCGTTCGAGCGCATTCGCATCGAGCGCCTTGCGATAGCGAACAAACCAGCGCGGTTTGGCGTCGCCCATGATGGCGAACAGCACTTCGCGCCCGTGATCGGAACGCAGCAGCGCCGTCAGCAACTCGATGTTTTCAGGGCGCTGTCCACACAGCATTTTTTCGCAAGTGGAGACCGGCAGGTCTGACAGAATGTGGAGCGCAGCCGCGGGCTTAGTTGTCGGCAGCAAGTCCCTCACCTTTTGCATGACCGGCGAAATCGATTGCCGGATGCGAGGTTTTGATTGCCGGTTCCGGCAATGACCGTTTTTGCCGCCAGCGCGGCTACCCGCTACCTGTCGGATCATGATGTTACCTCAGAAATCGCAGAGGCTTCGACCTGGTCAATTTGCGCGGGCCATGGAAGGTCGGGGCGAAGGGCGGCTGCTCTCACCTGCCCGTTCGTGGCTTGCTCGATCGCCATCGCGAGTTCAGCAGAGCAGCGCTGAACTTCCATGGCCTGCCAGATGGACGCCTGGGTGACGCCGCAGGCAGCACCGAGCTTGGCCTGAGAGCCGAGTATCCGAACAGCTTCTTGGATCAGTTCTCGAATCATGCACTAGCCGTAACAGGCGTACTTGTTGATTCGCAACAGTTTCTTTTGTCATTTCTGTTGACAAGTAAACCTGTAGTCTTTCCCCATGGATCCCAAAGAGATAGGTCAGGTCGTTCGAGCGGCGCGTGAGGCTAAGAACCTTTCGCAGGCTCAGCTCGGGCGCCTTATTGGCGTGAAGCAGCAATCGCTCGACGCCATCGAGCGCGGCGAAACGCAACGCAGCAAATTCCTTCCTGAAATCGTCAAGGAACTGGACATATCGCCCCAGTCCGTAGGGCTTCCATCTGAAGCTCCGCAACCACCTGGTATGGCGGCGGTCGGCTCTCCCTATGCTGCCCGCGACTTTCCGATCTACACGGCGGCCGAGGGTGGACCCGGAGAGATCATACGATCAACAGACCCTGTCGACTGGTGGCCAAGGCCGGTCGAAGTGCAGCACGTCAAAGGCACTTACGGCATGTATGTGGTTGGAACGTCAATGGTTCCGGCTTTCGAGCCGGGGCACGTCGCCGTCGTCAATCCCAACCTGCCTCACATCGGCGAAAAGACCTACATTTTCTACTCCGAAGACAACGACGGCCAGGCCAGGGCCACCATCAAGCGGCTGAGAAGGGCCACCCATGACACGTGGCACGTTACGCAACACAACCCTCCCCGAGGCCAGAAGAGCGACTTCGAGCTTCCAAGGAAATTGTGGGCCGTGGCGCACCGCATCGTCGGCCGCCAGGAGCCAAACTGATACAGGCCATCCTGTTGAAGTGTTGACTTAACAGTTTTGCCTGTTACAAACTGTTTCACGTGAAATAGCTCACGGGAGACAGTCTTATGCCATCTGCTCGACGTCCTCGCCGGCTGCCCGGCGTCACTTCCACCCTCTCCAGCATCCGCATTTCGCCCCTGATCGACACCTGCGTGGTGGCACCACGGTCGACCATGGATAAGGCGACTGCCACGCGGCAGATGGCATCCGACATGCGTGAGGCCGCGTATCGTGAAGGAGGCCTCACCGAAACCGGACTGCAGCTGCTCGGGTACAGCGACGACCAGATCGCCACGCTGGTAAAGCCCGCCCGCGCGCTCGCCGATCAGCTGGCGGCGCTGTCATGAGCCAGCGCACACCCAGGCAGGCGAGCCGCATCTCATTCGACGTCAGTGACGACGAGGCGGCGATTATTCGTAGGATCGCCCTGCGCGCCCATCGCGCCTTTGCTTACAACCTGCTCGACACGCAGATGGACATCACGGCGACGCACCGGAACGGCAATCCGCTCCGGCTCGAGGATCTGCTGAAAGCCGACAAGTTCAACTTCGCTCACGACGTCGGCGGCGTTGCGCGTCATCTCGACCGCGACACCGGCAAGCTGATGAACCATTTTCATCCCCGCTTTTCGGTGCCTTCCTCTCGCCGGGCCGCGGCGTAATGGCCGCCCGCGCGGCCACCATTGAGCGGCCGCGTCTGTCAGCGCGCGAAGCGCTCCTGATCGATGCCGCGGGCCAGCGTGTGGCCTGCGGCCTCATCTCCATCGCCGACGAGGATTTCCCACCCGCGGTGACGCTCGATGGCGACGTCTACCTGTTCGTCGCAGCCGAGGGCCACCGCCTGACCTATCGACATGTCCGCGTGTTTCACGCCGGCAGCAGTTTCCGGTGACCCCATGACCGACGCGCAGTTCAATGACCTGATGCTGATCATCGCCATCGTGCTGATGCTGGGATCGCTCGGTCTCTACTTTTTGAAGCGGTGACGCCATGATCCAGAAACCGATGACCTGCGCCGAGATCGCCCAGCGGCTCGGCATGTCGCTGGACAATTTCTACAAGAGCCGCGGCCGACTGCATCAGGTCGACAAGATGCCGCGGCCGCTGAACGAGCGCGGCAAAGCCGCCTATGATCGGGCCAGCATGGAAGCGTGGTTCACCCGTGATCACCCAATGCGTCCGCCAGCGCCCGCAAACGACCCGCTGCCGGCGCCGGAGCCCTCGACCGACGAGGAACACCGTATCCGCCTGGCGCGTGCCTATGCACCGCAAAGGCCCGCTGCCGCCCTTGACATCCGCCGCCGACAGGCCGGAGGCTGACGTCCCTTCCCTCCGTCCGCACCGGAGCCTTTGCCATGACCGTGAAACTACCCTGGATCAAATGGCGCGACGGGCGCCCGCGCCTGACCAACGGCACGCGAGAACGCGCCCTCGGCTTCGCTGACGCCGACCTTCGCCACGCGCCTTATGATTCCAAGGGCCGTCCGCTAGGCGCTTGGTTCACCTATGAGGAGGCGCGCGAAGCCTCCGAACAACATCACCAGAAGATCCTGGCAGCACGCGCCGAGGGCGCTAAGCCGAAGGCCGCCAAACCACTGCGGCCGCCTACGCTCGAAGATCTGATGGATGACTGGATGAATTCGGTTGAGGTGCAGGCACTGTCATCGAGCTCGATCAGCTCCTATCGCAAGGCGACGCGGGCGGTCATCTATCGGCCGGAGAGCCGGACAGAAGCCAAAGACCGCCGCACGCGCGAACGCGCCGCCGCAGTGCTGGGCGTGGCCATTCCGGAGCGCGAACGCGAGCCCATCGCCTCGGCGCCGCCATCGTCGATCGGCGCGCCGGAGTTGCGCGACTTCTTCAACTATCTGAAAGGCGCGCGAGGGCATCACATGGCACTGGCCGCGATCTCGGCGCTGTCGGCCGCCATGACATGGGGTCGTGAGAGCACGAAGTGGCGACTGGCTCGCAATCCGCGCATGGATATGCAGTTTGATCGCCCAGACGGCCGCGTGGTTCTGATCACCTTCGAGGAGTTCAAGGCGCTTGTGGCAGCCGCCGACGCCATCGGTCGCGCATCGATCGGCGATGCCATCTTTCTCGGACTGTTCACCGGCCAGCGGCAAAACGATCGCTTGGCGCTCAAGGATGAAGGGCTGGTCGATGGACGCCGTCAGCTTAAACAGAGCAAGACCGGCATGATTGTCGGATTGAAAGAAGCTCCGCATCTGACAGCCCGCCTGGCCGCCGCCAAGGTACGCGTCGCGGCCCTAAAGATGAAGCTCGGCCTGCGCGACATGCCGGAGACCATTGTGGTCGATGAGACGACTGGCCGGCAATACAACGAGCACACCTATCGCCATCTGTTCGCCGAGATCCGCACGCTGGCCATCAAGGGCGACGAAGCCCGCGGCCTGCAGCCCTGCCCATCGCTTGCTTTCATCAATCCGAATTCCGGCGCGCCAGACTTCAAACACGATCAGGATCTTCGCGACACCTGCGTGATCCTGCTCGATCGCGCCGGCAACGACCTGCTGTCGATCTGCGACGTCACCGGCCATAGCTATCAGTCGGCGCAGACCATCATGAAGAACTATCGCGCCCGCAACGCCGAGCGCGCCGACGTTGCGATCGACCGCCTGGTGGCGTTCATGTCGAAAGAAGGGATGACGGGATGAGCGACGATTTTGTATTCGATGGCCACATTGTGTTTCCGCCGCTCGGGACAGACAAGAAGCTCGGCCTCAAGCGCGGGCTAGCGGCCGAGAACGCGACCTATGTTGGGCGCGACAAAGAAGTCACTTTCACAAAGGACGATATGGCGCTGCACGTGCATGACGGGAAAACACCTGGCGGACGCCTCCACTTCCGTCTGTCCGAAACCTGACATCAGCGAGTTGAAGACCTAATCCCCGCTCGGATATTCTCGACTTCGATCGTAGCTGTTGTGCAGCCGCTTCGGGATGTAGTTGCGATAGACATGCGCCCGGTGCCGCATCACGACCCGCATCGCCGGCTCATCCTTCACCAGATCGCGCCACTTCGCCAGCGCCGGATCGAACCGGCCATAGGCGTGCAGCCGGATGAAATGGCTGCTGTCATCGTTCCAGATCTCGACCCAGAAATCGGGCGGGCCTTCGGTCAGGATCAGCGGGAAATCGGTCGGCATTCGGCACCTCGGCAAGCATCGGCCGACACCTAGAACGCATCAAGAACATCCGTCAAATGTCGCACGGCGTGCGACAAAACCGTGTCGCACGGTGTCGCACGTTCACGCTTTGGGCAGAGCGTCTGTTTAATAAGATGTTGTTATGTCGGGGGTTTTAGTGGTGGGCGCACTAGGGCTCGAACCTAGGACCCGGTGATTAAGAGTCACCTGCTCTACCAACTGAGCTATGCGCCCGGATCCAGATCCGGATATCCCCGTGGGGACGGCGTCGTTTAGCAAAGCGATCCGGGGATGTCCAGCGACGCTGTCACAAAAATTGCACCGTTTTTCGCAATCGCAAAAATGCGAAAAAGCCGCTGGATTTCAGCGGCTTCTTCGTCATTGCGGCGGTGGAAAACTGCTCCGGATCAGAGCCGTTCGGCGCCCGGTGCGGCGTCGTGGTCGAATCTGTCGCCGGGGCCACCGGGACCGCGATCGTCGTCATCGCCGAAACGCGGGCGATCGAAGCCGGGAGGGCCGAATCCCTCGCCTTCGAAGCTGCCGCGCTCATAGCCCGGCCGCGGGCCGCGATGACGCCAGCCGCCCTCCCCGCCGCCGAGGCCGCGGTCCATATGGGTCAGCACTGCCAGTCGCCGCTTCTGCCCGTCATCGAGGGTCTTGTAGAGCGGGTCGGCGGCATCGGCGATTTTCTTCAGCGCGGCGGCCGTGGTGGCCATGTCGCCGGCGCGCTGCTGCAGGCGGACGACCGGATTGTCCGGCGTGTCGGTCCGCTTCGCGTCGTCGTCGCGGTTCTTGCGCTCTTCCATGCGCGCATTGGCGCGGTCGATGCGCAGCTTGGCGAAATCGCGCACTGCGCTCTCTACCGCCGGCCACATCTTCTCCTGGTCCGGCGTCAGCTTGAGCCCGGCCTTGACCGCGGCGATCCGCGCATCGGCGAACGCAGCGCGGTCTTCCGGATTCATCCGGGCGTGATGATGCATCCATGGACGGTGCTGGGCATAGACCGCGGTGGAACCGGCGATCACGGCGACAGCGGCACCGGCGAGCAAGATCTTCTTCATGGCAACCTCCTTTGGAAAGTCACCTGAAGATGATCCTGCGCTGCCGCGGCTTCAACTTACGCTTTGGCCATATGTTTTCCGGATGTGTTCGTCTTCTGAATATGCATTCACGATGGAACACACTTCAGAATTCTTTTGTCACAGCATCCCGAGCAATCGCGGCAGCCACAGCGAGAGTTCCGGAATGTAGGTGATGAGGCCGAGGAAAATCAGCAGCGTGATCAGCCACGGCAGCACGGCAATGGAGAGTTCGGTGATCCCCATCTTCGCGATACCGGAGGCGACGTAGAGATTGAGTCCCACCGGCGGATGACACATGCCGATTTCCATATTGACCACGATGATGATGCCGAAGTGCACCGGATGAATGCCGAGCTTGACGGCGATCGGATAAAGGATCGGCGCCATGATCAGAACGATCGAGGACGGCTCCATCACATTGCCCGCGAGCAGCAGCAGCAGGTTCACCACCAGCAGGAAGGTGATCCAGTTGATGCCGCTGTTCGTGATCCAGTTCGACATCGCCTGCGGGATCTGCTCGCTGGTCATCAGGAACGAGAACAGCACCGCGTTGGTGACGATGTAGAGGATCATCGCGCTCATGCTGGCCGAGATCAGAAGAACCTTGGGCACGTCCTTCCACTTCATGTCCTTGTAGATGAACATCTCGATCAGGAAGGCGTAGACGGCGCTCATGGCGGCGGCTTCCGTCGGCGTGAACCAGCCGAGATAGATGCCTCCCAGCACGATAACGATCAGCGAAATGCCCCAAGCTGATTCCCGAAAGGCGTGCCAGCTCTCGGCCCAGGTTGCCTTGGGTATGCGCGGATAGTTGTTCTTCCACGCGCGATACCAGGTCGTGGCGGAGAGCATGACGGCCAGGATCACACCCGGTATCATTCCGGCCATGAACAATTGTCCGACCGAGGCGGAAGAGACCTTCTCGCCGGCGGGACCGAAGTAAACCGCACCGCTGGTCGATACTGCGTAGATCACCATGATGATCGAAGGCGGAATCAGGTTGCCGAGCGCGCCGCCGGTAACGATGATGCCGGCAGCAAAGCGCTTCGGGTAACCGACCGAAAGCATGGCCGGCAGCATGATCGAGCCGATCGCCACCACAGTCGCCGGCGAAGACCCCGACACCGCTGAAAACAGCGCGGCGGCCATCGTGGCTGCAATGCCCAGTCCGCCGGCCCAATGGCCGATCATCGTCCGCGCGAATTCGATCATTCGCCGCGCGACGCCGCCATGCGTAAGGAAGTTTCCGGCGAGGATGAAGAACGGGATCGCCATGATCTCGAACTTCTCGATGCCGGTAAACAGCTTCAGCGCGACGGATTCGATCGGCACGTTGGTCATGAAAAACAGGAACGTCAGCACCGTGAGACCGAGCGCGATCGAGATCGGCATGCCCGTCAGCATCAGCACAACAAGCAGTCCGAAAATAATGGCAGCGATCATCGGATGATCCTCGCGGCGCTGGCGGCGGCGGCTTCGGGATCGATCCCCTCCACGTCGGTCTCGTCATGATGTGGGAGTTCGCCGGTGCGCCAGAACTTGCGAGCAACCTGCAGGAAGCGGAAGCACATCAGATAGGAGCCGAGCGGAACACAGAGATAGATGATCCAGCTCGGCAGTTCGAGATCGGGCGTCACCTGATCGGTGTACATCAGCCCGTAGACGAATTTCGCGCCCATGCTCCCGACCACAAAGGTGAAGAGCGCGCCGCAGAGCAGACCGAACATCACCACCGTCTTGCGCCAGGGCGGGTCGAGTTGGTTCACCAGCACATCGACGCCGACATGGATGCCGGTCCGCACGCCGTAGGCGGCGCCGAACTTCGCCATCCACACGAACATCAAGATGCACAGCTCCTGCGCCCACGACAGGTGGATCGGAAACAAAAACGGATAGAAGAACGGGATGCCGACGAGGTAGCGATGTGCCACTGCAATGAAAATGATCACGGTCGCGGCCGCGATCAATGTCATGATCAGCAGTTCCTCAAGCCGATCGAGGATGCGAAGAAACATTTAGTCCCCCAGTGCGGGTCAACCGGCAATTGATCTGATCGCGGCGTGACCTTGCGCTAACCCCATTCCGCAGTCAGGCAACTGCGGCCCCCGGGGCGTCAGTGGCTTCCGCACCCGAGGGCGCGGAAGCTCACATCGTCAATCCTAGTTGGTGGCGCCGCGCGTTTCCTTGAGAAATTCGTCGATCAGTGGCTTGCCTACCCGGCCTGCCACATCGGTATAAACCGACTCCACCGCCTTGCGCATGCCCGCATCCTGCTCCGGCGTCAGTGTAACAAATTCGGTCTTGCCGCTCTTCTTCATCTCGGCGAGTGCGTCGTCGTTTTCCTTCGCCGACTGGCCGTTGCCATAGGCGGTGGCTTCCTTCATGGCCTTTTCCAGAAGGCCGCGTGTATCCGCCGGAATGCCATCCCAGAATTTCTTGTTCACCACCACAACGTAACCGATATAACCGTGGTTGGTCAGCGTAGTGTACTTCTGCACCTCATGCATTTTCTGGGTGTAGATGTTCGACGGCGTATTCTCCTGACCATCGACCACGCCCGTCTGCAGCGCCTGGTACACTTCCGAGAACGCCATCACCTGCGGAATCGCGCCAAGCGTGCGGAATTGAGCTTCCAGCACCTTTGACGACTGAATGCGGAATTTCATGCCTTTGTAGTCCGCGGGAGTGAGCAACTTCTTGTTCGCGGTCATCTGCTTGAAGCCGTTGTCCCAATAGGCAAGGCCGGTCATGCCTTTGGAATCCAGCAGCTTGAGCAGCCGCGCGCCAAGCGGGCCGTCAGTCACCTTGCGCAGGGTGGCGAGGTCCGGAAGGATGTAGGGAAGATCGAAAACCTCGAACTCCTTGACGCCGATCGGCCCGAACTTCGAGTTCGACGGCGCCAGCATTTGCACCGCGCCGAGCTGCAAGGCTTCCAGCTCTTCCTTGTCCTTGTAGAGCTGCGAGTTCGGATAGACTTCGACCTTGACCTTGCCGTCGGTGTATTTCTCGGCGAGTTCCTTGAACTTCTCCGCAGCGAGGCCCTTCGGCGTGTTCGGCGCGACGACATGGCTGAATTTGATGATGATAGGCGCCTGCGCGGCGGCCGGTCCTATCAATGCAAGCGCGGCGACCGATGCTGCTGCGAAAATCAATTTGCGCATGTGTTTCTCCCGTATGACGTGGGAGCTCATTGAGCGGCTCCCGCTTGTATGCCAGTTGCAGCAATATAGAGATCAATGCGCAAACGCCATTGCCCCTTCGCAGGGGTACAACATGAAATCGATGCTGCAACGCAAAACGCGGAGCCGAAGCTCCGCGTTGATTACGCGTCAAAGTTTCAGAGCAAGATCAGCTCGCGGCAGCAACCGGCGCCGGCATATCGCGCTCGCGTTTCATGACGATCTTGTTCAAGGCGCCGAGATAGGCCTTTGCCGAGGCCACCAGCGTATCCGGATCGGCGGCGCGCGAGGTCATCGATCGGCCTTCATGGGCCAGCCGCACCGATACTTCCGCCTGCGCGTCGGTGCCTTCGGTCACGGCGTGGACCTGATACAGTTCCAGCTTGGCCTCATGCGGCACCAGCGCCTTGATGCAGTTGAACACCGCATCGACCGGACCATTGCCCTCGGCCTCCTCGATCTTCAGCACGCCTTCGACATTCAGCTTCATGGTGGCGCGCTGCGGGCCATGGGTGCCGGCGATCACCGTCAGCGACACCAGCTTGATGCGGTCATGGGCCTGCACGATCTCCTGATCGACAAGCGCCTCGATATCCTCGTCGTAGATATCCTTCTTGCGATCCGCCAAGGCCTTCATGCGGATGAAGGCGTCCTCGATCTGGTTCTTGCCCAGCTTGTAGCCCAGCTCTTCCAGACGATGGATGAAGGCGTGACGGCCGGAATGCTTGCCGAGCACGATCGACGACTGCTTCAGGCCCACCGAGGCCGGCGTCATGATTTCGTAGGTCGATGCGTCCTTCAGCACGCCATCCTGATGGATGCCGCTCTCATGCGCGAAGGCATTACGGCCGACGATCGCCTTGTTGTACTGCACCGGGAACGAGGTCGCCGCCGAGACCACCTTCGACGCGCGGGTGAGCATCGTCGGGTCGATCCTGTTCCAGTACGGGAATTTGTCGTTCCGCACATTGATGGCCATCACGACTTCTTCCAGCGCCGCATTGCCCGCGCGCTCGCCGATGCCGTTAATGGTGCACTCGACCTGACGCGCGCCGCCGTCGATACCGGCCAGCGTATTCGCCACCGCCATGCCGAGATCGTTGTGGCAATGGACGGAGAAGATCGCCTGATCGGAATTCGGCACGCGCTCGCGCAGGGTGCGGATGATGCGGGTGTATTCTTCCGGCGTGGTGTAACCGACTGTGTCGGGAATGTTCACCGTGGTGGCGCCGGCCTTGATGACGGCCTCGGTGATGCGGCACAGGAAGTCGATGTCGCTGCGGGTGGCGTCTTCCGCCGACCATTCGACATTGTTGACCATGTTGCGGGCACGGGTGACGCCAGCCACCGAGGCGTCGATCACCTGTTCCGGGGTCATGTTCAGCTTGACGCGCATATGCAACGGCGAGGTCGCGATCACCATGTGAACGCGAGCACGATCACCGGCGGGCTTCACCGCTTCAGCGCAGCGGTCGATGTCCTTCGGATTGACGCGGCCGAGACCGGCGATAACCGAGTTCTTCGAGCGCTTGGCAATCTCGTGCACCGCCTCGAAATCACCTTCCGACGAGATTGGGAAACCGGCCTCGATGATATCGACGCCCATATCGTCGAGCATCTCGGCGATTTCGAGCTTCTCCTCGAAGGTCATGGTGGCGCCGGGGCACTGCTCGCCATCACGCAAGGTGGTGTCGAAAATGAAGACGCGGTCCTTGTCGGACTTCTGAGTCGTGGTCATGGAATATTCCTTAGGTCGAGGCGCTAATGTCTGGGCGCCAGAGGGAGCTGATGGTTCTGGATGTCATGATCCCCTGAGTACCCAGGCCAAACGGCCCAGACGGCGCTCAGGGGCAGATAAGCAGAAGCAGCCCGCCGAGAAGGAGGTTGGAGCGCAGCGCAGCCGGAATCGCGTCGGAACCAGCGGCAACAGCCACTCCCCCGGAAACTCCAACCATGTCGCTGCGAATCAGCATTGCCACACCTTCAGGCCCACATCCTCGGCCAAAACCAGTCTCAAGGAAAACCCTTGATGGTTCGTTGCCGACGAGGGCCTGCGGTCGTTCTAGACGACAATTGCGGGAGGCTGCAACGGCTAAGAGGGTCAGGAATGCTGACCTAAATCCTCCTGGGAGAAGCTGAGGTGCGTGGCCGACTGGCCTAGCCAGAACATCGCCAACTGGACGTTTTCGCAGCAATCCTTTTGCCCTAAGACCGAACGGCAATTGCGAGGACAGGACGATGACTTTCGCCAAGGGATTATCCGCTTTCCCGATCACGCCGATGAATACGAATGGCAGGGTCGATACGCCCGCGCTGCGGCGGCTGGTGGCACCGCTGGCGGCGGCCAAGGTCGATTCCATTGGCCTCCTGGGCAGCACCGGATCGTATCCGTTTCTCAGCCGTGATGAGCGCCGGCGCGCCACTGAAGCCGCCATTGCGGAGGTCAACGGCCGCGTCCCCGTGCTGGTCGGGATCGGCGCGCTGCGCACCGACGAGACGATCGAACTCGCCCGCGATGCCAAGGCGGCCGGCGCCGCCGCCGGCCTGCTGGCGCCGGTGTCCTACACACCGCTGACCGAGGATGAAGTGTTCGAGCACTTCAAGGTGGTTGCCGGCGAGAGCAAACTGCCGATCGTGATCTACGACAATTTCGCCACCACGCATTTCAAGTTCACGCCCGACCTGGTCGGCCGAATCGCACGTATTCCCGGCGTCGTCGCCGTGAAAGGCACCTCCCCCGAAGCCAGCCTCGCGGCAGATCACCTGAAGCAGATGCGTGCCGCCGTGCCATCAGGCTTTTCGGTCGGCTATGCCGGGGACTGGAATTCCATGGAGACGCTGCTGGCCGGCGGCGACGCCTGGTATTGCGTGGCGGCGGGCCTGTTTCCAAAGAGTTGCCTGGCCATCACCCGCGCAGCGCAAGCCGGAAATGCCGACGAAGCGCGCCGCCTCAACGGCGCGATGCAGCCGCTGTGGGATCTGTTCAAGCAATTTTCCAGCCTGCGCGTGATGTATGCGGCTGCGGAGCAGATGGGGCTGACGGATGCGAAGCCACCGCGCCCGGTGCTGCCATTGAATGACGCGGCGCAGGACAAGGTCGCCGCGGTGTTGAAGGAATTGAAGTTGAATTAAACTAGCCCGCCGTAGCTGTCGTCCCCGCGAAGGCGGGGACCCATAGCCACGGTCGAACTAATCAAAACGGCAAAGTCGCAACGACAACGTACGAACGGCCTCTTCGGCGTGTATGGATCCCCGCCTTCGCGGGGATGACAGCCAGAAAATATCACGTTTTCTTCGCCGCTTTCTTCTTGGCCACCTTCTTCTTCGCGACCTTCTTCACCACAGGCTTGCCTTCCCTTGGCGGCCCTTCTTTCTCCAGCGCCTCGCGGATCAGCGTAAAGTCCTTCTTCGCCTCGCCGTCCACGGTGGGGAAGTGCAGGTCCAGCTTCTCCAGCGCGTTGACGATGGCCGAGCCGATCACCACGCGTGAGAACCATTTGCGATCCGCCGGCACCACGTGCCATGGCGCTTCCTCGCAGGAGGTACGCTTGATCAGGTCCTCATAGGCCTCCTGATACTTGTCCCACAACGCGCGCTCGGCGATATCGGCCGATGAGAACTTCCAGTTCTTCGCCGGCTGCTCGAGACGATCGAGGAAGCGCTCGCGCTGCTCTTCCTTGGAGACGTTGAGAAAGAATTTCAGCACCACGGTGCCGTTGCGCGCGAGATATTTCTCGAAGGCGGTGATGTCCTCGAAGCGCTCGCGCCAGATATCTTTTGTCACCAGCTCCGCCGGAATTTTCTGCTTGGCGAGAATCTCCGGATGCACACGGACGACAAGACATTCCTCGTAATAAGAGCGATTGAAGATGCCGATACGTCCGCGCTGCGGCAGCGCTATGGTATGGCGCCACATGAAATCATGATCGAGCTCGTTCGACGACGGCGTCTTGAACGAATGCACCTCGCAGCCCTGCGGATTGATGCCGTCGAACACGCTCTCGATGGCGCTGTCCTTGCCGGCGGCGTCCATGCCCTGGAAGATCAGCAGCAGCGACCAGCGATCCTGCGCATAGAGCTTCTCCTGCAGCTCCTGCAGCCGGCGACGGTTGGCCTCGATGATCTTCTTGCCGGTTTCCTTGTGCAGCCCGCCGCTGCCATTGGTGTCATGCGCCTTGAGGTGGAAAGCTTTCGAACCGTCGACCCGATACGGTTCGATATAGGACTTCAACGCGGACACAACTGGCTTGGCAGACATGAGATCGGCAACTCCGGGACACGGGGATTGCAAGCGTAGCGCGCCGATCCCGGCAATACCAGCAGATCACGCCGCTGGCGTCAGTTGCGCTGTCATAAACGCTGTCACAAACAGCGGCATCGTCGGGGTGAAGTCGGCTTCGCTGCGCACCAGATGAATTCCGCTCAGCTCAGGCGACGCCTGACCGGCAAGATTGGCTTCGATGGTGCTGCGCAGCGTCTCACCCGGCTGATCCGCATCGAGAAGACGCATCATCGCTACCGAGAAATCCGTCACGACGCATGACCAGGCAGCGTCGGCCCGGTAATCGGCTTCCGTCAGACCGAGCTCTTCCTCGACTTCACGCGTCACACTGCCCGCGATATCGACCACATCGCCGCGCAGGTCGTCCAGATCGGGCGTGCCCGCCGCAAAATAGATGCGTCCGGCATTGGATGTATGCTGCCCCATCTCGCCGAGCACGAAGGCGCCGTCGCTGGCACGCAGCGCGCCCATGCCAAATCCGTTGAACACATCCGGATCGGGACAGCGCCAATCCCGCCACGCCAGAAAGCTCGCAAAATCGGTCTCGAAATAGTCCGCGCGAAACCGCTCGCCGGTGAACTGCGCATTGCGCGCCAGCAACACGCGCCCATTGAACAGTTGCGGCTTCTCGGCGCGCTTGCTTGCGAAGTGAGCGTCGATCTCCTCCCGCCGCTCACGCGCGAACGGCCACAGCCAATCGCTGCGTGTGAGGTCGAGTTGCGTGACGCGGTGAATGACCGGCGTCATCATACGCAGAACCTACTTCGCATTCGTCCCCGTCGTCTTTGCGAACTGCTCGACATATTTATTGGTGTAGGTCTTGCTGACGTCGATATTGGCCTTGGCCACCTCAGGCGAGCCTTCACTGAACACGGCGAGCACGGCAGCGGCGCCCTTCGGATCCATCAAGCCGGTCTCCGAATACATCGGGAGCGTGTTCTTGAGCGCGGCGAGATAGAGCTCCTTGTCCTTGCCGACAATGCCTTCGGGCATCTTCGCCATGATCTCTTCCGGCGTATGACTGTGGATCCATTTCAGCGTGTTCATGATCGCGTTGGTCAGACCCTGCACTTCTTTCTCGTGTCCCTTGACCCAGGCCGTCGTCGAATACAGCGCGCCACCGGGATATTCGCCGGAGAACACCGCCAGCGTGTCCTTCTGTGTGCGGGTATCGCTGAGAATCGTGAGGTCTTTGTGGCTGCCCTGCAGCACGGTGACGGCAGGATCGAGCATCACCGCGGCTTCGATCTGCCCCTGCTCCATCGCCGCCACCGCGGTCGCGCCGAGGCCGACGCCGATCACAGCAGTACCGGCCGGATCGAGACCGTTCTTCTTGAGCTGATACTTCAGGAAGAAGTCCGTCGACGAGCCCGGCGCGCTGACGCCGACTTTCTTGCCGGCGAGATCCTTGATCGACGTGATCTTGCCGGTGTGCTTCGGCGACACCACCAGCACGAGACCGGGATAGCGGTCATAGACCACGAAGCTCTGCAGCTCCTGCTTCTTGGCGGCGAGATTGACGCAATGATCGAAATAGCCGGAAACCACATCGGCGCTGCCGCCGAGCACGGCTTTCAACGCATCGGAGCCGCCCTTGAGATCGACCAGCTCGACGGCGAGACCCGCCTTCTCGTATTCGCCGAGCTGCTTGGCCAGCACGGTCGGCAGATAGCACAGGCACGCCCCGCCGCCGATGGCGATGGTCACGTTGGTTTGCGCTGCAGCGGGATGAACGAGAAACAGCGACAAAAGGCTCGCAAGGAAAAGACGTGTGGGGAATAAACGGCTCAAGCCGGTTTTTATGTTTGTTGTCATTGTTTCCTCCGCTGCTATCAGGCGCGGAGGATAGAGGAGCCTCCGCCGGTTGGAAAGCCGGCACTGGTCAACCCACGTCCCGCGACATAGCATCCGCGCGGCAAATCATTGTCATCCAGGGGGAACGTTCATGAAGCGCATCACTGCGACACTCTCGATCACCGCAGCCTTCGCCGCCGGTTGTCTCATCACGCATCTCGTGCCCGAGGGCATCACGCCGGCACATGCCGCGGAAAACATCACCGCGCAGGTCATCCACGTTCCCGAACTCGTCGGCGACGCACTCGGCCCGGCCTCACCCACCGGCTTCCGCTCCAAGATGTTCATGCAGGCCGACGGCGCGACCATCTCGGTGCAGGACGGCAATGTGGTGAAGCACATGCATCCCAACACCAACGAGATCCAGTACATCCTCGAAGGCACCGGCACTGTGTGGCTCGGCGACAAGGAAGTTCAGGTCAAGGCCGGCGACCTCATCATCATCCCGAAGGGCACGCCCCATGGCGGCACCAAGCCCGACGGCAAGCCGTTCCGCGCCATCGCCATCAAGACCCCGCCGCAGGCGCCGGACGACACCAAGCCGCTGCCGTAAGCCACGGGCTCTGCTTAACCTCGCCCCGCTTGCGGGGAGAGGTCGGATCACAAGCGACAGCGTGTGATCCGGGTGAGGGGGAGCCAGTGTTTCACTCGCTAGCTCCCCCCTCACCCGTCTCAGCTCCGCCCTTCGCTCGCCACCGGCTTCCACACCAGCAACCGCTTCTCGACCATCGTCACGAGAATATCGATCGCGATTACGAAGGCCGACAGCACGAACATCCCTGCAAAGACGCCGGCGACGTCGAACGTGCCTTCCGCCTGCTGGATGACGTAACCGAGCCCGGCCGCCGATCCCAGATATTCGCCGACCACGGCGCCGACGACGGCAAAGCCCACCGCGGTGTGCAGCGACGAGAACATCCATGACAGAGCCGATGGCCAGAACACATGGCGCATCAGCTGCCGCTCGCTCATGCCCAGCATGCGACCATTGGCGAGCACTGTCGGTGAGACTTCCTTGACGCCCTGATAGACGTTGAAGAACACGATGAAGAACACCAGCGTGACGCCGAGCGCCACTTTCGACCAGATGCCGAGCCCGAGCCACAGCGCGAAGATCGGCGCCAGCACCACGCGCGGCAGCGCATTGGCCATCTTCACATAGGGATCGAAGATCGCGGCGAGGCGCGGCTGACGCGCGAACCAGAAGCCGATCAGCACGCCCAGTGTCGAGCCGATCACGAAGGCCAGCACGGATTCCAGCAGTGTGATGCCGAGATGCTTCCAGATAATGCCACTGGCAAACCAGCTATAGATCTGGCTGCCGACATCCCAGGGGTTAGAGAAGAAGAACGGCGGCAGCAGGATGCGGCCGAACACCGGCACGGTGGTGAGCAGGTGCCACAGCCCGATGACGACCACGGCGACGAGTACCTGACACAGCAGCAATACAGGACGCGTCATGACGCGGCTCCCATACCAGCGGACTGCGCATAGCCCTTCATCACTTCGTCCTTCAGCACGCTCCAGATCTCGCGGTGAAGCGCGTGAAATTCCTTGTCGAGCCGCACTTCGAAAATATCGCGCGGCCGCGGCAACGGCACTTTCCAGTCGCCGATGATGCGCGAGCCAGGCCCCGCCGACATGATGACGACACGGTCGGCCAGCGCGATTGCCTCTTCGAGATCGTGCGTGACGAACAGCACCGCTTTGCGATCCCTGCTCCACAAATCCAGCAGCAGGTTGCCCATCACCTGCCGGGTCTGTGCGTCAAGCGGCCCGAACGGCTCATCCATCAGCAGGATTTTCGGATTACGGATCAGCACCTGCGCAAGACCGACGCGCTTGCGCTGGCCGCCCGACAGCATATGCGGATAGCGCCCAGCGAAGGCGCCGAGACCCACCGAGGTCAACCAGTCCTGCGCCCGCGCCAGCGCCGCGTCGCGCGCTATGCCCGCGATCTCCAGCCCAATGGCAACATTATCGAGCGCGGTCTTCCAGGGAAACAGCGCGTCGGCCTGAAACAGGTAGCCCGCCTGCGCGTTCAGTCCGCCCAGCGGCTGACCGAAGATCCGGACCGCACCGGAGGCTGGCGCCAGCAGCCCGGCAGCGACATTGAGCAGTGTAGATTTGCCACAGCCGGTCGGCCCGACGATGGCAACGAACTCGCCATCCGCGACCCGGAGTGTCGCCTTCTCCACCGCCGTATAGATGCGATTATCGGCAATACCGAACGCCACTGTCGCGTCATCAAGCGCCACCGCCATCGATGCCGCGGCCCCACCTGCCTGCACGCGCGTTCCCCAGAGTGTTTTTGTTCCGGGACTGGCTTAGCGCCGCAGGGCTGGGAATTCAACGTCTGGGGCGGGTTGGTGATGCAGATGCTGCATGATAGCTTTCATCGGCGCCCCATCATTTGTCGTCCCCGCGAAGGCGGGGACCCATAGCCTCAGGAGACCTAAGTTTGCGCTGTGGGATCGACCGGGCCTTGCCTTCTTCTCTGGAGGTTATGGATCCCCGCCTTCGCGGGGATGACAATTAAGTATGACGCAGCCCCTCATCCGCTTCTCCCATGTCAGCAAGAGCTTCGACGGCGAGGCCATCAAAGCCGTCGATGACGTTTCGCTCGCTGTCGCGGAGGGTGAGTTCCTCGCGGTGGTCGGCGGCTCCGGCTCTGGCAAGACCACGCTGATGCGGCTGGCCAACCGGTTGATCGCGCCGGACGCGGGACACATCACCATCGCCGGCGAGGACGTGGCGCAGGTTGATCCCATCGAACTGCGCCGGCGCATCGGCTATGTGTTCCAGAGCGGCGGGTTGTTTCCGCATATGAGCATCAAAGACAATATCGGCATCACGCCCAAGTTGCTTGGCACCCCCCCTAAGGAGATCGCCGGGCGCGTCGATGAATTGCTCGATCTCGTGCGCCTCGACCGCACACAGCATCGCGACCGCTTCCCGCACGAACTCTCCGGCGGCCAGCGCCAGCGCGTCGGCGTTGCACGCGCCCTCGCCGCAAAACCACGCATCGTGCTGATGGATGAACCGTTCGGCGCGCTCGATCCGCTGACCCGCGATGCGCTGGGCGACGACTACCGCGCGCTGCATCACAAGCTCGGCCTCACCACCATCATGATCACCCACGACATGACGGAAGCGATCCTGCTCGCCGATCGTGTTGCGGTGATGCGCTCAGGCAAACTGCTCGCGGAAGGCACGCCCACTCAGTTATCCGAAAGCACCGATCCCTATGTCGGTGAGTTGCTGGGCACACCGCGCCGGCAAGCGGAACGACTTCAGATGCTGCTGCCGAAGGATGGCGCGGCGCCCCAAGGCGGCGCGACATGAGCCTGTTCACCGATCCGCGCTGGAGCGACGCGCTCGGGCATCTGCCGGATTATCTCGGCAGCCACGTGCGCGTCAGTCTCGCCGCGCTGGCGCTTGGCCTCGTCATCAGCCTGCCGCTGGCCATCATCGCGCGGCACCGGCCGGTGATGCGCAGCGCGCTGCTCGGTGTGGCCAGCATCGTGCAGACAGTGCCGGGCCTGGCACTGCTGGCTTTGTTCTATCCCCTATTGCTCGCGCTTGCGGCGCTGTCGCTGCAATATCTCGGCGTCAGCTTCTCGGCCTTCGGATTCCTGCCGGCCGTGCTGGCGTTGGCCCTGTATTCGATGCTGCCGGTGCTGCGCAACACCATCACCGGATTGAACGGCGTCGATCCCGCATTGACCGAGGCCGCGCAAGGCGTCGGCATGACGCCGCGGCAATCGCTCGCCATGGTCGAACTGCCGCTGGCATTGCCCGTCATCATGGCCGGCATCCGCACCTCCGCGGTGTGGGTCATCGGCACCGCGACGCTGTCGACGCCGATCGGCCAGACCTCACTCGGCAACTACATCTTCGCGGGACTGCAGACGCAGAACTGGGTGCTGGTGATCTTCGGCTGCGTCGCCGCGGCAATTCTTGCGCTGGCAGTCGATCAATTGCTGGCGCTGATCGAAACGGGCATCCGCCTGCGCAGCCGCATCCACACGACCATCGGTGCGCTCGGTATCGCGGCGCTGGTGATCGTCACACTCGCACCGTCATTCGCCCGTTCCGGCACGCGCATCGTGGTCGGCGCCAAGACCTTCACCGAACAATATGTGCTGGCCGCGCTGATGTCGCAGCGTCTGCAGGCGGCCAGCCTGCCCGCCACGACGCGGCAGGGTCTCGGCTCCAGCGTGATCTACGATGCACTGACCTCCGGCGATATCGACGTCTATATCGATTATTCCGGAACGCTCTGGGCCAACCAGTTTCACCGCAGCGAGATCCTGCCTCGCGAACAACTACTCACCGAGCTGAAGACGGCGCTTGCCAAGCAGGGCATCACGCTATTCGGCGAGCTCGGTTTCGCCAATGCCTATGCGCTGGTGATGCCGCGCATGAAGGCCCAAGCGCTGGGCATCAGGACCGCCACCGATCTCGCGGCGCTGAGCGGCAATATGACCATCGCCGGCGATTACGAATTCTTTTCGCGGCCGGAATGGGCGGGGCTGAAGGCAGCCTACGGCCTGTCATTCAAGACCCAGCGCACCATGCAGCCGGATTTCATGTATGCCGCCGTCGCCTCCGGCGAGGTCGATGTCATCGCCGGCTACACCAGCGATGGGCTGATCGCGAAATACGATCTCATGGTGCTGGATGATCCCAAACACGCGATCCCGCCCTATGACGCGATCATGCTGCTGGCGCCGAAACGCGCGGATGACGAGAGGCTACGCAGTGCGTTGCAGCCGCTGCTCGGCAAGATCGATCTGCCGCTGATGCGCGAAGCTAATCTCCGCGCCGCAGGGAATGATGCGACGAGCTCGCCGGAGAGTGTGGCCTGGTGGATGTGGGACAGGATGAAAAAGTAGGATGGGTAGAGCGTCTTCGCGAAACCCATCAATGGCGAGCCACGAAAGCGATGGGTTTCGCTGCGCTCTACCCATCCTACGAACTCCGGCGTTACAAATTCTTGATCATCCCCGCATCGATCAACAGGCGATTGAATCGTCGCGCTTCCGCGCCGTCCTTGCAGGCGTAAAACAGTCCCTTGCAGCGAAGCATGATCTTCTTCTGCTCCTCGAAGGACGGGTCCAGCGGAATGCCTGCAGCTTCCTGGATGACCAGCGGCAGATACGGCCCGTCGATCGTGTCCATCACCGTCGCGCTCTTCACCGGTTCGAAATTGATCGCGTCGATGGCGTAATAGGTCGCGTAGTAGCGCGGGTCGTAACTCTGCAGCTTCTTGCCGAGGCCCGCTTCATCCATGTTGGGATCGAGAATGCCCGGCGCGAATTCGGGCTGATGATCGCCATAGCGTACGATCAGGAACGGCTGCGCTGGAAATTGCTTCTTCAGCTTCGCGACGAACGCGCCATAGTGATCGACGCTCATCGCTTGCCGGCGCAGATATTCATCAACCACCGGCACATTGCCGGGCGCGCGCCAGCCGGGCGTCATGTCTGGGCGAAATCTGGTCTCCCACGGAAAGTGATTGGCGGCGAGATAGACGAACATGAATAGCGGATTGGCCGGCGGCTGCTCAGTCATCAGGCGCGCCGCTGAATCGTAGAAGAAGCTGTCGGGCTCGACGCCCTTGGCGCCGAGATCCTTGGCATCATAGAAGCGCTCGACGCCGGTGGTGGTCTGGAAGCTGCGCGCGCTCATGAAGGCGCCGAAGGCCGGATAGAGCGAGATGGTGCTATAGCCGCAGCGGCGTAGCGCCAGTGGCAATCCGCGCTCGACGCGGCCCGAAGCAATACGCGTGACGAAATAGGAGAACGGCCCGAACGAGCGCGACGAGAGTCCGGCCAGTACGTTGTATTCGGTGAACCAGCTCGGCCCGCCATTGCTCTCGGCGAGAAATTTGCGCGCCTTGCCATCCCATGAATTGAAGTGGCTGCCATAGCCTTTCGGCGTCTTCACGCCGGCGGCCTGACGGATGTCGAAGGACGACTCGTCATGCACCATGATGATGTGCGGACGACGCCCTGCCGGATGGCAGGAATCCTCCAGCGGCAGCTTCAGTCGCTCGGTGATGACCGCGTCGGACTCCATGAAACCGTGGCTGCTGAAGTCCGACACGGCGGTGACGCCGGAGCGCGCGAATTTCGACAGATAGCCGTCATCGTAATAGCCGCGCCAGGCTTCATCGGGCCACGCCAACGCATAGCCTGTCAATGCGGCGAGGCAGGCCGTCAGCGCGGCCAGCGCCGGCAGCCGTCGGATGCGGAACGGATCGAGCCACCACAGCGCATACATCAGTGGCACCACCACGACGGCGGCGCCAATGGCGGACCAGCGCAGGTTCGGAAAGATCGTGAACAGGAAGGCCGCGGTGTCGCGGTCGATCACCATCAGGTCGACGAAGTTCGCGGTCATCTGGACTACGTCGTGCTTCAGCCGCGACAGCAGCACCAAGATGACGACCAGGGTCAGCGACAGCGCCCCCGACAGCGCGGGACGGCGCAAGAGCGCAATCCAGAAGAAGTTGAGGATGGCCCAGGCCAGCACGAAGCCGATCCGGCCCACCAGATCGGTCTCGGTCTGGACCATTACCAGCAGCGCGCCAAAATGCGGCGCAGCCACGGCCAACAGCCGCCACACGCTGGTCGGCGCGGCGACAGCAGTTGGCGAGACGCTGGGTACTGGATTGAGCGGAGGCGCCATAGCGGCACGCAACACCACCGGCGAGGCCTCGGGCCTGGGCTGGCGACGGCCAGAGGGCGCATGTCGCAGCCGGAAACTGCGATATGTCATTAATTTGTAATGTAATCGTCATGAACGGGCAATGACCTTGGCCTGAACGGGATGGACAGACACCCTGCCCTCACTGCTGCAACCGGCCGGGTCAGAGATCTTTGATCAGCCCCGCATCAATCAGCCACCGATTGAATCGGCTGGCTTCATCGCCGCCCTTGCAGCCGTAGAACACGCCCTTGCAGCGAAGCATGATCTTCTTCTGCTCGACAAAGGACGGATCGAGCGGGACGCGTGCGGCCTCCTGCACCATCACAGGCAGATAGGCAGCATCCAGTGTCGACAGTGCCGATGTCAGTTCGGGGCGGTAGTTCAGCGCGTCGATGGCGTAATAGGTCGTGTAGTATCTGACATCATGCGTCATGATCCGGTCGGCGCGCTTCGGCTGCGGCAGATCGGGTTCGAGCAGTTTCTGCGCGATCGCGGGCTGATGGTCGCCGAACCGCACCAGCAGGAACGGCTCGGTCGGATGGTCCTTCTGGAGCTGCGCGACGAAGGCCTTGTAGTCCGCAGCCGTCATGGCCTGGCGGCGGATATACTCATCCACCTCCGCCGTATTGCCCGGCGCCTGCCAGCCGGCGGGCGTCAGGTCGTCGCGATAGGTCGTGGTCCACGGAAAATGATTGGCAGTGAGATAGACCAACACGAAGACCGGCTGGTCGGTCTTGCTCTCGCGCGCGATGAGATCCCTGGCCTGGTCGAAATAGAACCTGTCGGGCTGCATGTCCTCGCTGACGCCCATCGCCGCCATGTCGATGAAGCCGTCGATGCCCGCGCCCTCTTGGAAACTGCGGGCGCTGAGGAAATTGCCGTAGGTCGGATACAGCGAGAAGGTCTTGTAGCCGCAGCGCTGCAGCGCCTGCGGCAGGCCGCGCGAGATCTTCCCGGCGGCAATGCGGGTGACATAGAACTTCAGCGCACCGAAGGAGCGCGCCGACAGCCCGGTGAAGATATTGAACTCGGTGTACCAGGTCGGACCGCCGCTGGATTCGGTGATCAGCGCGCGCTGCTGGCCATCCGCCGACTTGAAGTTATCGTGATAGCCGGCCGGCACCTTGATGCCCGGCGCCGCCGAGATGTCGAATGACGACTCGTCCAGCACCATCACGATGTTCGGCCGCTTCACGCCCGGCTCGCAGGTGGTCATCGGCGAGGCCTGCGCCGAACTCACGAGGCTCTTGGAGTCCGCCTCGATCCAGCCGGTTGCCGTCAGATGCGACACCGAAACCACGCCCGAGCGCGCCAGATTGGAAATGTGATTGACGCCCTGGAACGGCTCCCATGGCTTTTCAGGATTGGCTGCCGACAGGCCGACGATCCCCGCCAGGCAGACACCCGCACCGGCCAGCGCACTGCGGCGGCGCAGGCGGAACGGATCGGCGCGCCAGATCAGCCACAGGATCGGGAGCGCGACGGCAGCGGCGATAAGGAGCCAGGTCCGCAGCTGCGGGAAGATCGAATGCAGGAACGAGATCGTGTCGCGATCGATGATCAGGAAATCCAGGAAGGTCAGCGTGAGCTGCGTGATGCCGAACTTGAACTGCGACAGCACGATCAGCGTCGTGACCAGCAGCAGCGACAGCACCGCGCTGATCCCCGGCCGCTTGAACAGCGCGAGGAACAGGAAATTCAGCAAACCCCAGGTGAACAGCGCCAGCGTGATGGCGAACGGGCCATATTCGACCGAGGCGAGAACATAGATCCCGAGCGTATGGATCGCAGCGATCAGCGCCGTGCGCAGCGGCCACTGCCGAACATACTGCCAAGCGGCCGCCAATCGCTCCTTGAAGCGGCGGCCGGCTTGCGCCGGAGAGACTGAGATCGGCGACGGCAGCATGACTTGCCTGCGAACACCCGGCAAGACAACTGCCCTGTCTGGCAACGGCCAGCCGGCTCACGCCGCGCCCGGACCCTGCGGAATGTCACAAAATCGTAATACAGACGTCATGAACGGACAATGAACCTTTCGACGCAGGTGGTGCCGGTCCGGGGCGACGTGCTCCGGAAAGATGAAAGATAAACGCGTCATGGCCGGGCTTGTCCCGGCCATCCACGTCTTCTTTCTTGGCCAAGGCGTAGATGCCCGGCACAAGGCCGGGCACGACGGAGTTTTGGATGTCAGCGCTCAGCCGTCGCGGCAAACTCGCCCTTGATGACCTCGTCTACCGCACCGCGGTCGGCGTCTCGCCCTTGATGATCTCGCCGAAGCGCTGCCAGCGCTCGCCCTTGAAGCTCATCATCTGGAACTGGTCGATGGGCGAGAAGTCGGTCGGGCTGGTGTTGACGGTCACCCCTGGCAGCAACCCGTCGAGCTGCACGTTCTTGAGGTTGGCCGCCTGCTTCATCAGGTTCTCATGGGTGAGATCGTCGCCGCACTGCTTCAGCGCCTCGACCATGGTCTGGGCGATGCTGTAGCCGGACAGCACGGTGCTCTCCATCGCCTTGCCTTCCGGAATGTACTTCTCGACATAGGCGTAGAACTTCTGCATGCCCGGATCGTCCTTCCACTGCGGATCGGTCGGATCCTTGGCGAAGGTCGCGGACAAAACGTCCTGCGCATTCTCGAAGCCTGCCGGACGGATCACGCTGCCCACCGACGAACTCGCATTCGGCACGATGTGCAGCGGCTTCCAGCCGAGCTCGGCGACTTTCTTGATCGACTGTGCGGCGAATTTTCCGACAGCAAAGGAGAACAGCGTATCGACGCCGGCGGCCTTCAGCTTGACGATCTGCGAGTCGATGGTCGGCTCGGAAACCTCGTAGCTCGCTTCAGCCACGATCCTTGACGCCGCCTTGTCGCCGAAACCTTCCTTCAGTCCCTTCAGATAGTCCTTGCCGAAATCGTCATTCTGATAGAGCACGCCGATCTTGGCATCCGGCTTCTCCTTCAGAAGATACTTCGCATAGGCCGCAGCTTCGGCGTGGTAGCTCGGCAGCCAGCCCATGGTCCATGGAAACTGCTTCGGATCGTTCCAGCGGGTGGCACCGGTCGCGAGAAACAGTTGCGGCGTCTTCTTGGCATTGACGTATTTCTGGATCGCGGCATTCGCGGCGGTGCCGACATTGCCGACGATCGCCATCACCTCGTCGCTCTCGACCAGCTTGCGGGTCTGCTCCACGGTCTTCGGCGGCGAATAGGCGTCGTCATAGGAGATGAAGACGATCTTGCGGCCGTTGATGCCGCCCTCATCGTTAATCTTCTTGAAATAGGCGCCGTAGGCCTTGCCGAGAATGCCGTAGGCTGAGGCCGGGCCGCTATAGGGCACCGTGTTGCCGATCTTGATTTCGGTGTCGCTGGCACCGGGGCCGTATGTCTTCTGCGCCAGTGCCGGGCTCGCGGCCAGTGCAATCGCAGCTGCGAACGCAGCCATGATGCTGGCGGCCGCTGGCGCGGCCCTGGAAGTCATCGTGATACGCATTTTCTGTCCTTCTTTTTGCGTTTCCATAAGTGACGGCCGTTGCCGTATTCGATCCGAGCCTTCCCGTTTGTCGGGATTGTTGAACGGCTCGTCAGGTGTTGGTGTTTGCGATCTCCTGCTCCTGCGGGTCGATCGGGGCGTGATCAGCCAGCGCCTCAATGTCGGCGGCAGCGATCTGCACATGGCGATGAACGAGCGCGGTGA
>NZ_JABMCJ010000078.1 GCF_013359755.1 Tardiphaga robiniae
CAGTGGCAGTGCTGGCGCAGATCCGTCCTGCCCGAAGACAGACGTTCCCCCATGAACCGCGTGACGCCGCATCTCCGGCGTCCACCGCATCCCACCCCGCGAACGTGACGATCGCGATCGCCCCTCTCGGTGGGGCAGGACAGAGGGGAATATAAGCCTGATAGGGATGCTGTCAATGAGAGATAGGAAAAAATGTTTGGGTGCTGTCTTGCCGCCCCACACTGTCATTCCGGGGCGCGGGCGCACCTTTGCGCACGCGAACCCAGAATCCCAGCATGTTCAGCGCAAAACAGTCCGAGATTCCGGGTTCGTGCTCTGCCGGCTTCGCCGGCGACGCACGCCCCGGAATGACGAGTGAGGTCGCCTCGTCCTCTCACCCCCGCGGCTTCGGCGTGAACGGTCCCTTCGGCGCGTTGCCGATCAACGACACGACGATCAGCGCTGCCATCGCGAACCAGAAGGTGAGCCAGAAGCCGTCGATATAGGCCAGGGTATTGGCCTCGCGCTGCACGAGACTTGCCAGCGTGCCGATGCCGCGCGCTTGTGCGAGACCCTCACCATGGCTGGCGAAACGCCCGGTGAGTTTGGCAAGAATGCCGACGACATCGGCATCGCCGCTGGCGACATGCTGGCCGAGCAGATTCGAATGGATCTGCTCGCGCACGCGCAGCCAGGTGCCCATCAGCGCGATGCCGATCTCGGCACCGCCGAGTCGGAAGACCTGGATATAGGCCGCAAAGGCGGTGGCGCGCGACGGATCGGAATTCGACAGCGCGATGATCACGATGGGCAGCAGCGTGAAGCTCTGCCCAAGCGACTGCAACATCACCATCGGGATGAAATCGCCAAGCGCCCATTCATGGGTGAGCTGCGTGCCCAGGAGGGCGGCGGCGGCGAATGCCGCAAGGCCAATGATCAGCGTCAGCTTCACGTCGTAGTAGCGAATGAGCCAGATCGACAGCGGCACCAGCACGATCATCGGCACGACGGCATAGAGCAGAAACAACATGCCGGACTGCTCCGGCCGCAACAGCGCGATGTTGGTGAGAAAATTCGGCGCCAACGATGAATTGGACAGGCTGGTCATGGTGTAGAGAATGATCGTCAGCAGCGCGAGACCGATATTGCGCGACAGCAGCACCTCGGCATGCGCCCATGGCCGTTTGACCACCGACTCATTGATGAAGAAGCCGACGGTCAGGACCGTGCCGCCGCCAAGCAGCGCCACCACCGTACCCGAACCCAGCCAGTCCAGCCGGTTGCCCTGATCGAGCCCCGCATAGATCATCGCCATGCCGGTGCCGAGCAAGAGCATGCCGCCCCAATCCGCCTCGCACAGCACGAAGCGGTTGATCGGCTCGCGCGGTGTGCCGAGCCAGACGAACAGCGCCAGCAGCGGCGCGATGATGACATCCTGCCAGAACATCCATTGCCAGCCGATGTGGCTGACATAGAAGCCGACCAGTGCAGTGCCGGAATTGAGCGAGAAGCCGACGCGAATGGAATAGATCGCAATGGCCGGTAGCCACCACTTCATCGGCAGATTGCGAAAGATGATCAGCAGCGTTGCCGGCACGAAGGTGCCAAGCAGCATGCCGTGCACGATGTTCAGCACCAGCAGCAGATTGTAGTCGCGCACCAGCGGGATCACCAGCGAGATCGCCGCATAGACCAGGGCAGGAATGCCGAGCACGCGGCGCAGCCCGAACACGGTGGCCATCCAGGCCACCGCCGGCGCGATGAAGATCTGCGACGCGGTGCCGGCGGTGGAGAGCCACGCGCCTTCGTCGAAACTCAGCCCCAGCGCCCCGCGCAGATCGGCGAGACCGATGGAGAAGATTCGCGTATCGAAATTGGCCAGGAACGCGCCGAGCAGCACTGCCCCGACCGCAAAGATCGGATGGTGCGAAACGCCCCCGGTCGAGACCGGGCCGCTTTCGATGACCTTACTTTCCGCCATTGCCGGCCGCCGGCGCGTCGGTGTTGATGCTGGCGGTTACCGACATGCCCGGCAGCAACCGGTCGAGCAGCGGCTGCCCCTTGTCGAGCGTGATGCGGACCGGCACGCGCTGCACGACCTTGGTGAAATTGCCGGTGGCGTTATCCGGCGGCAGCAAGGCGAATTGCGATCCCGATGCCGGCGAGACGCGCTCGACACGGCCACGCAGGGTCTCCGCCGAGAACGTATCGACGACGATGTCGACGGGCTGGCCGGGCTTCACGCGGGTAAGCTGCGTTTCCTTGAAATTGGCGATCACATAGACGTCGGGCAGCGGCACGATGCTGATCAGGCTGGAGCCGATATTGACGTAGTCGCCCGGCTGCACCTGACGCTCGCTGACCACGCCATCGAATGGCGCGACGATCTTCGTATAACCGAGGCGTAGTCTGGCGGCATCGAGGGTCGCCTTGGCGCCGAGCAGATCGGCGGCGCGCTGCTTGCGCGTGCCGGCGAGCACTTCGAGCTGATGTTTCTGGGCGGCGATCACCGCGCCACTCGCCTTTACATCGGCCTGTGCCTTGGCATAGGCGGCGGTCGCCTGCTCGAAGCGCTGCCGCGTGCCGGCTTCGGTCTGCGTCAGCGAAGCCTGACGTTCCCGCTCCTGTTGCGCCTGCACTTCCATCGCCTGCGCCGACACGCGCTGCGCCTCGGCCTGCGCGATGGTGGCGTATTGCAGCTCGACCTGGTTGGCGAGATTGTCCAGCGCCGCCTGCGCACCGGCGACGCCGGCTTCGGCTTGCGCTACCTGCGCCTCGTAATCCGCGGGATCGATCTGGATCAGCAGATCGCCGGCTTTGACGTGCTGGAAGTCGTTCACCGGCACGGCTTTCACGGCACCGGCCACGCGGCTCGACAGCCGCGTTGTCTGCGCGCGGATATAGGCATCGTTGGTGGTTTGCACCGCGCGGTTGCCCATCCAGATGTCCCAGCGGGTGGTGGCCAGAACGATGAAGACAACCGCGGCAGCAACGGCCAGCAGCGGAATCGCAAGACGACGCCACGCCTGCTGTGCTGGCGTCAACGCCGCAGGCTGTGCGGGCGGTTGCGCAGCCGGTTGTGCCGGTGTCGGCGCAACAGGTTGTGACGGCGCCGGTTGCGGCGTTGGGGATGCATCAAGCTGGGACATGTCTTCCTCGCAGCGACCTGAGTGACATTATGTCTCATGTCGTCGCACCCGATTCAATCGCCCGATATCGGCAATCCATACCGGTGCCGCAGCATTCGGGTTCGATTCGTACCAAAGACCGCAGATTTTATATCTTTTTGCGGCGTGCCGGTTTGTCGCCGCCATCAGATGGCGCCGGAGTATCCGGACCGCGCGGCTGCAGATAGCGTTGCAGCGCAATGGCGCGCTCGCTGGATTCGACGAGTCGCTCGACGCTCCCTAGCAATTGATGAAATTCGTCCGCGTTGAGACAATCGAACTGTACGTCATTGACCTGACGCTGCGTGGGATTGAGGCTTGCCAGCAGCGCATCGCCGGCCTGCGTCACCATGAGACGCAGGCGCCTGCGATCGGCGGGATCGACGAGCTTGTCGAGCAATCCCATCTGCTGCAGCTTGTTGGACACCGTGGTGACGAAAGCGCCGCTGAGATGCAGATGCGCCGCGAGTTCGCGCACGCTGACATCGCCTTCAGCGGCCAGATATTTGACCGAGATCAGCACAGTGTATTCGATCCCGGCCAGGCGGATCGCGGCGGCATGCCCCTCACGCACGGTCTCGTGACGCGCGAGGAACGCCAGCAATGTGTGCACGAGTTGCCGGAATGCATGATCGGAACCATCGACC
Source organism: Tardiphaga robiniae (assembly GCF_013359755.1). Classification (GTDB taxonomy): domain Bacteria; phylum Pseudomonadota; class Alphaproteobacteria; order Rhizobiales; family Xanthobacteraceae; genus Tardiphaga; species Tardiphaga robiniae. The sequence continues at coordinate 3,794 of NZ_JABMCJ010000078.1, forward strand.
AGCAGCGCCTTGCGCGACGTGGTCAGCGCCGGAGCCGGAAGTTTGGCCTTGAGCGCGGTTTTGGCTCCCGTCTTCACCGCGGGCTTTTCGGATTTACGCAGTGCCGTCGTCTTGGAGAGCGGCGTAACCTTGGAACGAGACATACCGCTTCCCAGTGAACGATCCGCGACAGGATTGGCTGGCGCCCCCTGCTTCGTCAAGCGATTCTGCATACCTTCTTAACGAAGCTATTGATCAAATGCATTTACTGGGTCAGGATCGGCGTCAAATCTGACGGGAGAACATCATGAAACTCGATATCAGGCGCCTGCTCTGCTTCACCGACCACAAGGAGGTCGAGGCCGGCCACCGGCACGACCAACCGCTGCGCCGCGTCACCGCCGTGGCCATCGTCGCCAATCCCTATGCCGGACGCTATGTCGAGGACCTCTCCGAGGCAATTGCCGCCAGCGTCGAAGTCGGCGCCGTGCTGGCGAAGCTCGCCGTCGAGGCGATGGGATCGTACAAGGTGGAAAGCTACGGCAAGGGCGGCGTCGTTGGCCTCGGCGGCGAACTCGAACATGCCAATGCGATGCTGACCACGACTTTCGCCACGCCGCTGCGCGAGGCCGTCGGCGGCGCCGAAGCGTGGATCCCCTCTTTCACCAAGCTCGCTGCCCCCGGCTGCCTGATCGACGTTCCCCTGGCGCACAAGGACGCGCTCTATGTCCGCTCGCATTACGACGGCGTCTCGGTGACGCTGCCACCCGATGCGCCTGCCACTGATGAAGTTGCGCTGATCGTCTGCCTCGCCAATCGCGGGCGGCTCAATGCACGGGTCGGCGGGTTGAATGCGAGGGATATCGGCGGCAAGGACGGCTTGCGCTAGGCTGCGGCTTTGTGCGGCCTTGGACGGCCTTGAAATTGCGGAGACGGGTATGAAAACGGCCATCGTCAATATCGGCACCATCGTCACCGGTGATCTCAAGGCGCCGTTCACCGACGGCGACGGCATCCTGATGCAGGACGGCCGCATCAGCGCGATCGGCACGCTGTCATCGGACCAGGTGTCATCGGCCGATGTGGTGATCGACGCCGCCGGCACCACGGCGATCCCCGGCCTGATCGACAGCCACGTGCATATCACCTTCGGCGATTACACGCCGCGGCAGCGCGTGGTCGGTTATCTCGAAAGCTACGTGCATGGCGGCACGACGACGTCGATCACGGCATCGGAAGTGCACGTCCCCGGACGCCCCAAGGATCCCGCCGGCGTGAAGGCACTGGCGCTGGCCGCCCGCGCCTGTTTCCTCGACTATCGCCCCGGCGGCATGCGCGTCCATGCCGGCTCGATCATCCTCGAGCCGGGACTGACAGAGGCCGATCTGGAAGAACTGGTGAAGGCCGGCTTGTGGCTTGCCAAGGCCGGCTTCGGCGCATTCGAGACACCATTCGACTATGCGCCCTTGATGCTCGCCGCACGCAAGCTCGGCATGGTCACCACCATGCATACCGGCGGCTCATCGATCCCCGGCTCGTCCGGCATCTGGGCCGAACATGTGCTGAAATCGAATCCGAGCGTGTCGTTTCACGTCAATGGCGGACCGGTGGCGATGCCGGAAGCCGGCTTTGCGCGGCTGGTGAATGAAAGCGACATCGCGCTGCAGCTCTGCACCGCCGGCAATCTGCGCACCGCGCTGCTGACGGCGAAGCTGCTCGACGACGCCAAACAGCCGGAGCGGCTGCTGATCGCGACGGATACGCCGACCGGCAGCGGGATCATGCCGCTCGGCATGTTCTACACCATCAGCCATCTCGCCAGCCTAGGCCACATGCCGCCCGAACAGGCAATCGCGGCGGCGACGGGGAACAACGCAACGGTCTATCGGCTCAACAACGGATTTCTGAAGCCCGGCAAGGATGCCGACGTGGTGCTGATCGACGCCTGTGCCGGCGGCTCGCAGGACAATGCGCTGTCGGCGCTTGTGAATGGCGACGTGCCGGCGGTGAGCGCCGTGATCACCGACGGCGTGCCGCGCTTTGTCGGCCGCAGCCGCAACACGCCAGCGGGTATGCGTAATGTGCGCGTGGCGGAAACGAGATTGCCGCGGGATTTCTCGGGCGCGGCGGCGCATTGATCGGGATTGCAGAGAAGCAGCGGCACGCACGGTAGGCTCCCTCTCCCCGCATCTTGCACGGGGAGAGGGGTGGCGTGAGGGGCGAGGCACAAGACCCGCCGCATTTGATCCCTCACACATCGGCACGAACTGCACATACCGCGCTTGCGTTGAACTCCGAGAATGGCCCCTCACCCGCCGCGAAGACGCGGCGACCTCTCCCCGCGCAGTGCGGGGAGAGGTTAAGCAAACCGCGACGCCTTATTTCGCCCCACCGAACTCCGGCAGATCATACTTCGCCGTCATCTTCTCCGCCATGCCCGCCGCGCGCTCCCAGTCATAGGTGCGGTAGCTATGGCCGCGGGTGACAAACTGGGCGCCGGCATAGAACATCTCATATTGCAGATGGCGCGAGGCGAATTCGGAGCCGACCGCATCCCAGGTCAGCTTCAACAGCTTGACGCGGTCCTGGCCCGACATCGCCGGCGAGATCTGCGTCAGTCCGATAATGTCCGCGATTTCCGGATTGCTGAAATCATCCACCGAGGACGGCAGCATCAAGAGCGCACCACCGGCAAGTTCGCGGATGGCGCTGATGATCTGCGGATACATCTCCTGCGACTGCACCTGCGCTGCATAGAGCAGATGCTTGTTGGGCAGATAGTAATCGCCGCGCATCGCGCCGCCGGCTTCCATGCCGAGCACCATGCCCTCGATCAGCGCCGCCTGCGAGGCGAGCTTGCCGAGCACATCCACCACGGGCGGGAAATTGATCGTGCCGATGGTCTTGGCGATGCCGCGCGCGAGGCCGACCAGGAAGCGCAGCTTTACCGACAGGCGGATCTGCGCCTGATAGTTCTGATACACATGCGCCGGTGTGTCGTGGAGCTGGGCGCGGCACATGTCGGTGTTGCGGAGCAGGAACACGCGCTCCCACGGCACTTTCACGTCGTCGAAGAACACCAGCGCGTCGTTCTCGTCATAGCGATAGGCCAGCGGATTGTCATATTCGTTTGGCGCATGGGCCTCGAAGCTCTTGCGCGACAGCATCTTGAGGCCCCTGGTCCCCATCGGCAGCGCGCAGGAGAAGGCCAGATGCTCCTCGCCCGGCCGCAGCGGCTGGCCGGAGCCGACGAAGATCTCGTTGGCCATGATGGCTGACGTGGCGAACAGTTTGGCGCCGCGGATGGTGATGCCCGACGCATCCTCGTCGACGATGCGCGCCACCATGTCCTGCGCATTCTTGCCCTGATCGCCGAACGCCTTGGAGCGATCGCCCTGCACGTTGTTGATCACATAGGTCAGAAACAGGTCGCTCTTGCGGGCGTAGTCGTACCAGTCGCGGAACGCCTGCGCGCGTTTCGGATCGTAGTTATCGAACACCTCGATGCCCATCATCATGCCGGACATGGACGAGGCCACGTGATCGGGCGAGCGGCCGAGGAAGCCGCCGGACAGTTCGGCCCATTCCACCAGCGCCTTACGACGCTCGACCAGTTCCGCGTAGCTGGTCGGCAATTGCCAGGCGCGATTGACGCGGCGGCCACCACCGACATCGAAGGTCATGCGTTCGATATTGGCGGGGTCGGCCTGATAGTCATACAGCGCGCCAGCCGAGGCGACCGCATGGCGATAGGCCGGATGGGTCGAGACGTCATCGACCTTCTTGCCGTCGAGATAGACCGCACGACCGTCGCGCACAGCGGCGACATGCTGGGCGCCAGTCTTGACGCCGGCAACTGCCGCCCCGGATCCAAATGCCTTGTTCATCACTTTTCTCCGTCACCTGCTGCCGGCCGCGTGCCGGTCATCACTATTAATAGCTATCATCCGAAGCTATTTTGAAACCGTTGTCAAGCGGACCTGTGGCATTCGGGGTCGTGCGTCATTTGTCGTGATTGCAATTGCGCTGCGAAGCCGCCAAGCTCTGGCAAGTTTTGATACATGGGATCATCACGTGGCCAAATCCGCAGCGCGCTCCACTTCGATCGGCAAATCAGTTGGCAAGGAGATCAGCAAGAAGCCTGCCACAGGCCGGCCGGCGTCCCGCGCTGCATTGACGGTCTCCCGTCCGGAGCTGCTGGTGGACGGTTCGGACGCCCAGTTCCGCCGCCTCGTCCACAGCCTGTTCGGCTTTCTGGTCCGCCACCAGACCTTGCGCGAAGGCCACGCCGCCGTCATCGGCCTCGCCGGCATCGAATACACGACCCTGATTTCGATCCGGCATCTGTCGGCGCAAGGCGACGTCCATGTGCGCGCCGTCGCCGATCACCTGCATCTGAGCGGCGCCTTCGTCACCACCGTGACCAACAAGCTCGAAACCAAAGGGCTGATCACCAAGACCTCGCACACCGGCGACCGCCGCCGCATCAGCCTCGTGGTGACACCGCATGGCGCCGAATTGCTGGAGCGGCTCGCGCCGACTCAGGCCCAGGTGAACGACGTGCAGTTCGGTTGCCTCGGCACCCGGGAATTCCACCAGTTGCTGCACATGGTGCAGCGGCTCGTCGATTCCAGCGACCGCGCCATTGCGTTACAGCGTTATCTGGCCGACACCAATGTGAAGCAGCTCTCGCCCGAGGCCCAATCGATCGCCGTCGCCAAGCGCGGCAAGCCGCGCAAGAGCTGAATCTGGCCTGCAATCCGACCCGCGTCAGGACCGGCGGTTGCACCCGGCCAAGGCGCCGGGGATAGCCACTGCCCGCGCCGCCATTGCTGCGACAAAACGGCACCGGGGGAGCGCAGCCCCCGCCCGCCCAAGGGCGACGCGGGAATCAGCCGCGACGCGCCCGCAACACCAAACACCCGTGAAACAGGCAATTGCGCGCATTCCCGCCAGCTTCGAATTGCTGCATTTCCGGGCCGCACTGCCGCATAAATTAGCTTCTTAAGAGAACTATTTTATAAAGATACTCAGAATGACGATTGTCAAAGCCTGAAATTTATTGGACGATCCAACCAACGCTGTCATTCCGCTGTCACAGCTGGCGATGGCACATGGCGTGCATAGAAATCTTTATCTGGATTATGCTGCGGATCACTGCAGCAAAAGCATCAGCAGAAGAGGACGATCGTCGATGTCACGGATCAAATCGAATTTGCCGCGCGTATTGGGCACAGTTGCCGCCGTCACGCTCTCCGCCATGGTTGGCGGTCAGGCATGGGCGCAGGAAATCGCCATCGGCGCGGTGGTGCCGAGCTCCGGTCCATTCGCCGAGTGGGGCCGCAGCAACACCGTGACGCTGAAGATGCTGGAACAGCAGACCAACGATGCCGGCGGCATCAATGGCGCGAAGCTGAAGATCACCATTCTCGACGACGCCGCCAAGCCGGCGCAGGCCGCAAGCTCGCTGCGCAAACTGGCCGGCGACGAGAAGGTTCTTGCCGTGGCCGGCCCGCTGACCTCAAGCGCCGCCGAAGTGACCTTCCCCGTCGCCAATGAAATGAAGGTGGTCTCCACCTCGCAAGCCTCCTCGAAGCCGGGCGTGGCGAAGCTCAATCGTCCGTGGGCTTTCCGCAACACCATCGACGAAGGCGTGCTCGCCAAGACCACCGTGCCTTTCTACAAGAAGGCCTTCAACATCAAGACAGTCGCCGTGATCTTCGACGCCAAGGACGCCACGGCTTCCACCGTCGGCAAGGTGATCATGCCGGCCGTGCTGAAGGCCAATGACATCACCGTCGCCAACGAGAACGATCTGCTGTCGTTCAACACCGGCGACCTCGACGTCTCCGCACAGGTCACCAAGCTGAAGGCCCTGAATCCCGACGGCGTCGTTGTCAGCGCCGATTACAGCCAGGCCATCACCGTGCTGCGCGAAATGAAGCGCCAGGGTCTGATCAAGCCGGTCGTCGGCGCCACCCAGTTGATCTCTTCGGCGATTCTCAAGGCTGCGCCGGAAATCCCGGTGATCGCGCCCGCAACCTTCTACGCCACCATGACAGGCCCGGCACCCGAGAAATTCACGGCCACCCTGACGCCGCTGCTCCGCAAGGAATCGGGCCTGCCAAAGGACATCGAGCCCTCGATGTATGACGCCAACATCTACGAGATCGTCTCGATGTATATCGACGCGATCAAGAAGACTGGCGTCACCGGCAAGCCGGCCGATCTTGAAGCCGACCGCACCAAGATCCGCGATCACCTTGCCAAGCTCGAAGGCTTCGCCGGTCTCGGCGGCCCGATCGGCTTCAATGACGACGGCGACGCGATCAAGGCCTTCTACGTGCTGCAGGGCCAGAACGGCGCCTGGGACACCAAGGTCAAGGGCTGCAGCTCGGCGCCCGGCCACCCGGCCTGCTGATCTCTCACATGATCCACGCCGCTGCGGCCGGGAAGTCCTCCCGGCCGCAGTCATGATGACGACCACCTGATTTAACGATTGCGATTCCCATGCTGATACAGCAACTCGTCAACGGCCTGACGCTCGGAGCGGTCTATACGCTGCTGGCGCTGTCGTTCTCGCTCGTGATGGGCATTCTCGGCATTCTCAATCTCGCGATTGCCGAACTCTTCATGATCGGCGGCTATCTCGGCTTCACGCTGATCACCGCAGGCTTCCCGCTTCCGGTCGCCGTGCTGGGCGGCATGCTCGGCGCAGCCGTGATCGCCATCGCCATCGAGAAGATCGGCTACCAGCCGCTGCGCGACGCGCCCCTGGTGACGCCGATGCTGTCGACGCTGGGTTTCTCGATCATCCTGCAGAACGTCGCCACCAACATCTGGGGCTCGGATCCTGCCCAGCTCCCCGACGAGTATTTCGGCAAGCAATATGCGTTCGGCCCGGTCAATATCGGCGAGATGCAGCTCATCGTGCTCGTCGCCACCGTCGTGCTGGTCGCGCTGGTTGCCTATATCGTGCAGAAGACTCCGATGGGCCGCGCGCTGCGCGCCGTCGCCGAGAACCGCGAAGTCGCAAGAATCCTGGGCGTCTCCGCTGACCGCCTGACCATGCTGGCCTTCATCCTGTCGGGCTCGCTCGCCGGCGTCGCCGGCGTGTTGATCGCGCTGCATTACGGCACCATCACGCCCTATCTCGGCGTCGAGATCGGCCTCAAAGCCATCGCCGTGATGGTGATCGGCGGCACGCGCCAGATCTGGGGCGCGCTGGTCGCGGGTCCACTGATCGGCATCGCCGAAGTGCTGACCGTCGCTTACGGCGGCTCGCAGGTGCGCGACTTCGTCGTTTACGGCTTCATGATTTTGATTTTGTTGCTGCGTCCGCAGGGCCTGCTCGGCGGCGCGCGATCCGATCAGGGGCAGCGCGTCTGATGTCGACCTATTACGCAAGCCTGCTCGCCGAGTCCGGCATCCTTCTGCTGGGCGCACTCAGCGTCTATATCATCCTCGCCACCGGCCAACTCTCGCTCGGCAATGGCGCCTTCATGGGAATCGGCGCTTACCTGTCGTCCTACCTCACCGTCGCGCTGAACGTACCGCTGACGCTTGCACTTGTGATCTCGGCCATCGCCGCCGGCATCATCGGCGCCATCGTCGCCTTCCCCGCGCTGCGCCTCAAAGGCATCTATCTCGCCATGGCCACCGTCGGCTTCGGCGAAATGGTGCGCAGCTTCTTCCTCAATTTCGACGCCATGGGCGGCTCCGGCGGCTATCGCGGCATGCAGCACATCTCGGTCGGCTATGTCTGGCTGTGGGCCGGCGGCATCCTGATCGCCGTGATGCTGCTGGAGCGCTCGCGCGTCTGGCTGGAAATGCAGGCGGTGCATGACGACGAGACCGCCGCGGGCCTGATCGGCCTCAACACCACCGTGACCAAGATCGGCGCCTTCGGTGTCGGCGCCGCCGTCGCCGCCATCTCCGGCGGATTGTTCGCGCATCACAATGTCTATATCGAGCCGGCCAATTTCGGCTTCGATCGCTCGATCGAATTCGTGCTGGCCGTGATCCTCGGCGGCTCCACCGTCGGACCGGGCTCGCTGGTCGGCTCTCTCCTTTTGGTGTTCCTCCCCGAATTCCTGCGTCCGATCGCCGACTGGCGCCTCGCCGCCTTCGGCACGCTGCTGATCGTCGTGCTGCTGGTACGGCGTCAGGGCATTCTCGATCGTTCGCTGATCCGAACGCTCACCTTCCGGAGGGCTGCGGCATGAGCAATGCGCTGCTTCAACTCACCGGCGTCACCAAGACGTTCGGCGGCATCCATGCGCTGTCCGGCATGGTCTGCGAAGTGCCGGAAGGCAAGATCGTCGGCGTGATCGGCCCGAACGGCGCCGGCAAGACGACGCTGTTCAACACGATCACCGGCGCCTATCGCGCCGATGCCGGCGAAGTGAAACTCAAGGGCGTCGATGTCACGCAGTGGCCGTCCTATCGCATCGTGCGCGAGGGCATTGCGCGCACGTTCCAGAACATCCGTCTGTTCGGCAGCATGACGGTCTGGGAACATCTGCTGGTGGCGCAGCCGCATAGCGAAAGCGCGTGGCGGCGTCTGCTGCCGATCGCCTGGGCCAATCCGGCGGCGCAGGAACGCGCCGAGGAAGTGATGGCGTTCTTCGGCCTCACCGAACTGCGCGACCGCCCAGCGAAATCCCTGCCCTACGGCATCCAGCGCAAGGTGGAGATGGCGCGCGCCGTCACCGCCAGGCCGAAGCTGCTGCTGCTGGATGAACCCGTCGCCGGCATGAACCACGACGAGGCCGAGGAAATCCGCGCGCTGATGATCCGCTTGCGCGACACCGGCCTCACCATTCTCCTGATCGAACACGACATGAATTTCGTGATGCGGCTCTGCGACTATCTCTATGTGCTCGATTTCGGCGTGCTGATCGCCGAAGGCAGACCGGAAGAAGTGCGCGCCAATCCCGTCGTCCTCGACGCCTATCTCGGAAAGGACTCGTGATGCTCACCATCCGGGGCTTGCAGGTCCGCTACGGCGCCATCACCGCCGTGCGCGGCGTCGATCTCGACATCAAGCAGGGTGAGATCGTGGCTTTGCTCGGCGCAAACGGCGCCGGCAAGAGCACCATCGCGCGCGCCATCGCCGGGCTTCTCCCGTTCCAGGGCGATATCACCTATCAGGGCGAGAAACTCGCGCAGAATGCGGCCGAAAAGAATCTCCGCCGCGGCATCGCGCTGGTGCCGGAAGGCCGCGGCATTCTCGCGCGCATGACGGTCTATGAAAATCTGCTGATGGGCATCTACACCCGCCCGGACAAGGCCGAGGCGATGGCCGATGTCGGCCGGATGCTCGAGCGCTTCCCGATCCTCGGCAAGCGCCGCGACGGTCTCGCTAGTCTGTTGTCGGGCGGCGAACAGCAGATGCTGGCGATCGGGCGTGCACTGCTGTCGAAGCCGAAGCTGCTGCTGCTCGACGAGCCCTCGCTCGGCCTCGCGCCTCTGATGACCGCGAGCCTGTTCAGCATGATCGCGCAATTCCGCGATGAAGGCCTGACGGTGTTGCTGGTGGAGCAGAAGGCACGCCAGACGCTGAAGATCGTGGACCGGGCCTATCTGCTTGAGACCGGCCGCGTGGTGACATCAGGTTCGGCGGAAGCGCTGATCAACGATCCGACATTGTCGGAAGCGTTTCTGGGTGGGGCGCACTGAGCTGATCCCCACACTCGTCATTCCGGGGCGCGTGCGGCGACAGCCGCGCGCGAACCCGGAATCTTGAGATAGCTGAAACGCTGGAGAGCCAAGCCACTCCGGGATTCCGGGTTCGCGAACTTCGTTCGCGCCCCGGAATGACGAGCGTGGGGCGCTACGCCCCATACCGCGCCAGCACCGGCCAGGTCTCCACGCCATTATTATGCCCGACCACCTGATAGCTCGCATGCAAATTCACCGTGGGATCGCAATGCGTCGTCAGCAGCAACACGCGACTGCCGAGCTTCGGCGCCTCGGCCCCCGCCGGCATCGTGATCATGCCGTGCTCATCACCGCCGAAGCGATAGGTTGAACCTTCCGGGGCGCCGATCATCAGCGACGGCACCGGCCCATTGAAGGCCATCGCCTTGACGCCGGCATCCACGGTGAATTCGCCGGCACGATTCACCGAGGTGACCGTGGCGAGAATGAACAGACTTGGATCGTAAGGCAGCGCGCCACCCTCGTGCTCCAACTTGCCGTAGTCAGAATCCATGAACACGTAGGAACCGACCTGCAGCTCCGTATAGGTGCCCGTGACATCATAGGCGCAGGCGCCCGTGCCACTGCCGGTGACGATCTCCGCCTTGATGCCGGCTTCCGTCAGTACATGCAGATGCTCGTCGAGCATCGCGCGCACGCGCGCAGCACCTGCCCTGCGCTCCTGCGAGTCGATCATGTGCTGCACATGACCGGCGAAACCCTGGATGCCACTGAAATTCATGCCCGGCGTGGCTTCGATCAGTTGCGCGAGCGCGAGCGTCGATGCGGTATCGACCACACCGGTACGGCGCTGACCGACATCGATATCGATCAGCACCTGCAGCTGACGGCTGCCGGCATCGAGCAATTCATGCAGCACGTGAATCTGGTCGGCGTGATCGACGACGATGCTGATATCGGATTGGTCGGCGACAGCGGCCAGACGCGCGAGCTTCGGTCGGTCGGCGACAGGTGTCGTCAGCAGCAGCCCTGTGATGCCAGCCTGCGCAAAGGCCTCGATCTCGGCGACCGTCGCGCAGGAAATGCCGACAGCGCCAGCCTCGATCTGCATCTGCGCGATACGCGTCGATTTGTGAGTCTTGGCATGTGGGCGAAGCGCAACGCCGTTCGCTTTGGCGAACTCGGCCATGGCCGTGATGTTGCGCTGAAGAGCAGACGCATCCAGCACCAGCGCAGGCGTCTGGATATCCGCAAAAGCTGGCAGATTGGGATCGAGCATCTTTGGCATCACAGCAGCTTTGCGCCAAAGTTCTTCGCCAGGTCCATTTCCGCAGCGAGCTTGCCTGACGGCGTCGCGGCCCTGCCGCCCTCGCGCAGCATCAGGCGTCCCTCGCCCGGCTTGCTGGTGAACGTATCGCCATCGACCAGCACGCGGCCGCGCAACAACACCTTCTCGGGCCAGCCGATGACGGTGCGGCCGGAGAACGGCGAGAAGCCGGTGAGATCGTGCATCATCTCGTCCGTCAGCGTCACCTTGCGCGCGGGATCCCAGATCGCGATGTCGGCATCGTTGCCGATGGCGATCGAGCCCTTCTTCGGCAGATTGTAGATCTGCGCCGGTGCGGTCGATGTCAGCTCGACGAATTTCGAGAGACCAAGACGCCCCTTCGACACCATCGCGTCGAACAGCAGTGGCAGGCGCACTTCGAGGCCCGGCAGACCGTTGGCGACCTGCTTGAATGTCGGGTTCGGCCCGGCGCGCAGCTTGCCAGTCTCGTCATAGCGATAGGGCGCGTGATCCGACGAGATCAGTTGCAGATCGCCGAGCGACAATGCCTGCCACAGCGCTTCCTGATCGTCCGTGGTGCGCGCCGGCGGGCTGCACATCCACTTCGCGCCTTCAGTGCCCGGCTTGTCGAGATCCTCCGCGGTGAGGAACAGATATTGCGGGCAGGTCTCGGCGAAAATCTTGACGCCGCGGCCGCGCGCTTCGCGGATCACCGCGGCGCCTTCGCGCGTCGAGACGTGGAAGATCATCACCGGCTGGTCGAGCAATTCGCTGAACGCGATCAGCCGCGTGAAGGCTTCGGACTCCGAGACGCGCGCATGGCTGACGGCGTGATATTTCGGCGCGGTGTAGCCCTTGTCGATCAGGCGCTTCACCATCCAGGCGATGACGCCGTGGTTCTCCGCGTGAACGCAGACCAGCGCTTTGGCTTCGCGCGCTGCGGCGAGAATATCCAGCAACTTCTCGTCATCGACCTTGAGCCGGTCATAGGTCATGAAGATCTTGATCGAGGAATGGCCTTCCCTGACCAGCGCCGGAATATCCTCGGCGATGACCTTGTCGGTGACGTCGGAGACGATGATGTGGAAGGCGTAGTCGATCATTGCGCCCTTCTTCGCCAGCGCCGTGTAATCGGTGACGACCTCGCGCACATCCATGCCGACATGCTGGGCGGCGAAAGAAATCACGCTGGTGGTGCCGCCAAAGGCCGCGGACCGCGTCGCGCTCTCGAAGGTGTCGGCATTCATGATGCCGGCGGCGGAGAGTTGTTCGATATGGGCATGGGCATCGACGCCGCCTGGCAATACCAGCTTGCCTGTTGCATCGATCTCCGTCTTGCCGGCTGCAAGCCCGCTGCCCAGTGCCACGACGGTCTCGCCGGTAATACCGACATCGGCGGCAAATACATCGCTCGATGTGGCGACGGTGCCACCGCGGATTACGAGGTCGTAGACGGGATCGGACAAGGGCAGAACTCCAGGGATGAGATCAGATATGCGAACATTTTACAGGCTTTGACGGTCGGCACTTTCCGGTAATACTGCTGTCCTGACAAGGAGCCGAATATGCAGCCCCGCAAGAAGATTCTGGTGGTCAATCCGAACAGCAACCCGCAGGTGACGCGCAACCTCGCGGAGGCGTTGCAACCGGTGATGTTCGAGGCCGGGCCCGAGATCGAATGCGTCACGCTGGCGGAAGGACCATTGGGCGTGCAGACGCAGGCCGATCTCGAAAGCGTCACCATACCGCTGAGCCGGCTGGTGGCCGCCGACAATTCGGCCGATGCCTTCGTCATCGCCTGCTATTCCGATCCCGGCCTGCACGTTTGCCGCGAGGCGACGCAGCGTCCGGTATTCGGGATCGCCGAATCCGGCGTGCTGACGGCACTGTCGCGCGGCGACCGCTTCGGCGTCATCGCGGTGGCGCAGGGCTCGATCGGCCGGCACATGCGTTATCTGCGCCAGATGTGCCTGATGGATCGCTTCGCCGGCGAACGTCCGCTCAACATGAGTGTGGCGGAAGCGGCTTCAGGCGACGACACGCTGGCGCGCATGATCAAGGTCGGCCGCCAGTTGAAGGACGAGGACGGCGCCAACGCCGTGGTGATGGGCTGCGCCGGCATGTCGCGTCATCGCAGCGCGCTCGAGGATGCGCTCGGCATTCCGGTGATCGATCCGACCCAGGCTGCGGTGAGCATGGCCATCGGCACGGTGATGTTTCAGTAAGTTTGAGCTCCGGCAGTGAGCTCCCTCTCCCCGCTCTTGCGCGGGGAGAGGGGTGGGGTGAGGGGCGTGGCACGAACCTCGGCCGAAACTCGGCAGCAATGCACTGCTCAGTGAGCGACACGAGAATCCGACATTAACGCGACTGCGGTGAACCGCCCCTCACCCGCCGCGAAGACGCGGCGACCTCTCCCCGCGCAAAGCGGGGAGAGGTTAGGTCAGTGCTTCTCGTCGATTTAAGAGCGTCGCCTTACTCCGGCGGCAGAACCACGCCCGTCTGGCTGGTGATCCGGCCATAGTGCTCGATGCGGCGGTGACGCTTGAAGTCGAAGATCGTGTCCTTGCCGAACTTCGTGTCATCGAGATCGACGGTGCAGACCAGCAGCTCATCGCCTTCGGTCTTGGCTTCGGCGAGAATGACGCCGTTGGGATCGACGATCAGTGAGCCGCCGATCAGGGGATGACCGTCTTCATCTCCGGCCTTGGCGACGGCGACCACGAAGGTCGAGTTCTGATAGGCGCCGGCCTGCACCGACAGGCGGTTGTGGAACAGGCGCTGCTCCGGGCCCTCGACCGACTTCTGCGAATTCACCGACGGCGTGTTGTAGCCGAGCACGATCATCTCGACGCCCTGCAAGCCCATCACGCGATAGGATTCCGGCCAGCGGCGGTCGTTACACACCATCATGCCGAAGATGCCGCCCAGCGCGCGGAAGACGGGAAAGCCGAGGTCGCCCGGTTCGAAATAACGCTTTTCCAGATGCTGGAAGGCACGCTCGGTATCGAATTCGACATGGCCGGGCAGATGCACCTTGCGATATTTGCCGACGATCTTGCCGGTCTTGTCGGTGAGGATCTGGGTGTTGAAGTGATGGCCGTCGGGGGTCAGTTCGGCATAGCCGATCGAGAGTGCGATACCGGCCTTGGCGGCGGCGTCGAATAGCGGCTGGGTCGCGGCGTTCGGCATCTCCGACTCGAACCAGGTGTCGACCTCCTTCTGGTCGGTCATGTACCAGCGCGGGAAAAATGTCGTCAGCGCCAGTTCCGGATAGACGACGAGATCAGCGCCCTTCACCCTGGCGTCGTCCAGCAGCGCCAGCATGCGCTTGACCACGGCCTCGCGGCTTTCGGCTTTCTGAATTGGGCCCAGTTGGGCAGCGGCGACGGTAAGCTTACGCATAAAATTATCCGGGTTCGGGTTGCGTGCGGTTTGTACCAGAACCGAAAGCAATGATCGAGCCAACACGAGGCCCTTCCGGCCCGCTGGGACCGGGCGGCCCAGACAGGCCTGATCCGGGCCTTCGCCCCCTGCCTCATTTGGTCCGGAACACAACACGATTGATCCGGTTGTGCTGACACCTGATGCCCTCGTCCAAACATTGGAAAAATCATGAAACGCCGCACCCTTATTGCCGCGAGCCTGTTGCTCGTGTCCTCCGCCCTCGCCCCAGCCGTTTACGCGCAGTCCGTCGGCGAAAAGACGGGAGTCAATTCCGTTCTCGGTGTCAGCCCGAGCACCCCTGATTTCGTCAAGCAGGTCGCGATCAGCGACATGTTCGAGATCCAGTCCAACACGCTGGCGGAAAGCAAGGGAAATGCCGCCGAGAAATCCTTTGCAGCTATGATGGTGAAAGATCACACCAAGACCAGCACCGAGCTGAAGGCGATGGTCAGCAGCGGCAAGGTTAAGGCCGAACTTCCGCCAGCGCTCGACAGCGCGCATCAGAGTAAGCTCGACAAGTTGAAGGAACAAAGCGGAGCTGACTTCAGCAAGAACTTCAATTCGGTCCAGGTCGACGCCCACAAGGACGCGGTTGACTTGTTCGAGCGCTACGCCAAAAGCGGCGACAATGCCGAATTGAAGGAATGGGCCGGAAAGACGCTGCCGGCGCTGAAGCATCACCTCGAAATGGCGCAGAACCTCAGCAAGTAGCGCCTGCCCAACGCCGAACTCCCTGAGGCCCGCGAACGCAATCGCGGGCCCTTCTCCCGGTAACTTCTGCGAGACATCCCATGGCCAAATCATCGATGCCCAAAAGCGGCACCACCAATGCAACGATTCACGATCAGACGCTCATTCGCGGTGAAGGCGGCGAACTCCATCAGATAGCCGGACCAGAGGACGCGTTGCTGACGACCGCCCAGGGCGGCCCGGTTTTCGACGATCAAAACTCGCTCAAGGCCGGATCGCGCGGACCGACATTGCTCGAGGACTTTCACTTTCGTGAAAAGATCTTCCATTTCGATCACGAGCGGATTCCCGAGCGCGTGGTGCATGCACGCGGTTACGCGGCGCACGGCTTCTTCGAAAATTACGGTTCACTGGCCAAGCATACCCGCGCAGATCTGTTTCAGCGCGCAGGCGAGCGAACCCCCGCCTTCGTTCGATTCTCGACGGTCGCGGGCAGCAAGGGCTCGTTCGACCTCGCACGCGACGTGCGCGGCTTTGCCGTCAAAATCTATACCCAAGAGGGCAACTGGGACCTGGTCGGCAACAACATCCCGGTGTTCTTCATCCAGGATGCAATCAAGTTTCCCGATCTGGTCCATGCCGTGAAGGAAGAGCCCGACAGCGCCTTCCCTCAGGCGCAGTCGGCGCATGACAACTTCTGGGATTTCATTTCGCTGACGCCCGAAAGCATGCACATGGTCATGTGGCAGATGTCGGACCGAACGATTCCCCGCTCTTTCCGCTTTATGGAGGGGTTCGGCGTCCATACGTTCCGCTTCGTAAACGCCAAGGACGAATCGACCTTCGTCAAATTCCACTGGAAGCCGAAGCTCGGTCTGCAATCGGTGCTGTGGAACGAGGCCGTCAAGATCAACGGCGCCGATCCGGATTTTCATCGCCGCGACTTGTGGAGCGCTATCCAGTCCGGCGACTATCCCGAATGGGAGCTGCGGGTGCAGCTGTTCAACAACGAGTTTGCTGACAAATTCGATTTCGACGTGCTCGACCCCACCAAGATCATCCCCGAAGAACTCGTGCCCCCGATCGCTATCGGCCGTCTGGTGCTGGACCGCATGCCGGACAATTTCTTTGCTGAGACCGAGCAGGTTGCGTTCATGACGCAGAATGTTCCGCCCGGCATCGACTTCACCAATGACCCGCTGCTGCAAGGCCGCAACTTCTCCTATCTGGACACCCAACTGAAGCGGCTCGGCAGTCCGAACTTCACCCATATCCCGATCAATGCTCCGAAATGTCCGTTCGGACATTTCCAGCAGGACGGGCACATGGCCATGCGCAACCCGGTCGGTCGCGTCAACTACCAGCCAAATTCGTTCGGCGTAGGCCCGCGCGAGTCAACCGCCAAAGGCTTCAAGACATTTGCTGACATAGGGCAAGGCGCGAAGCGTCGGCTGCGCGCGGAGAGCTTTGCGGATCACTACAGCCAGGCACGGCAGTTCTTCATCAGCCAAACCAGGGGCGAGCAACACCATATTGCCGCTGCGCTGACTTTCGAATTGAGCAAAGTGAAGACACCGGTGATCCGCGAGCGCATGGTCGCGCATCTCCTGAACATCGATGAAGGACTGGCCAACAGGGTCGGCACCATGCTGGGTCTTCCGACGATGCCGAAGCCTGCTGACGCGGCGATGCCCACGCGGCAGGATCTGACGGAGTCGCCAGCGCTCAGCATTGTCGCAAATGGCCCGCAGCGTTTCGAGGGCCGCAAGCTCGGCATCCTCGTCACCGACGGGGTCGATGCCAAGCTGCTTGCCGCCCTGCAAGGCGCGGTGACGGAGGCCGGCGCAACATACGAGATCATTGCGCCAAAGGTGAACGGCGTTGAAGCCAGCGATGGCAGCCTGGTCGCCGCCGACCAGATGATCGATGGTGGCCCGTCCGTTCTCTATGACGCAGTGGCCTTGCTCCCGGCGGAAGCCGGAATCGACGACCTCTTGCAGGAATCAACCGCCCGCGACTTCGTCACCGACGCCTTTGCCCACTGCAAGTTTATCGGACATTCCGAGGCCGCCGAGCGGTTGTTCGCCAAGGTGGGAATCGCGGACGACCTCGATGAAGGCGTCGTTGCGCTGGGCAGCGCCGACGACGTGCCGGGCTTCATGGACAAGCTGGCCAAGCTGCGGCTCTGGAGCCGCGAACCGAGCGTCAAGATGCGCTGAAGCATGCGGTTGCCCGCCCTGTGTGCGGGCCGGCATAACTTTTGAGCAAAGCTTTCAGGTCGAAGCAATGGCGCGGCATTTTATGCTGCGCCATTGCTATGTCTTGCAAGAATTCTCTGAGCCGCCGCAGCATTAGGGAATGACTTGGCCGCCGGTTATGCCCTAGGTTGCGCGGGCTATGCGCTGGTTCCATCTGCGCAGGCACGACGCAGGAGACTTCGACACCATGACCCGCCTGGAAATGACCCGCCGCACGGCGCTGCTGACCTCCGCCGCCATCGCTGCCAATGTCGCGAACCCGCTACGCGCCTTCGCGCAGGAAACGCCCCGCAAGGGCGGCGTGTTCAACGTCCATTACGGTGCAGAACAGCGTCAGCTCAACCCCAGCATTCAGGCCTCCACCGGCGTTTACATCATCGGCGGCAAGATCCAGGAAGCACTGGTCGATCTCGACGCCAATGGCCAGCCGGTCGGCGTGCTCGCGGAGAGCTGGGAATCCACGCCGGACGGCAAGACCATCACCTTCAAGTTGCGCAAGGGCGTGACCTGGCACGACGGCAAGCCGTTCACCTCGGCCGACGTCCAATTCACCGCCATGAACATGTGGAAGAAGATCCTCAATTACGGATCAACCCTGCAGCTGTTCCTCACCGCGGTGGAAACGCCGGACGCACAGACCGCGATCTTCAAATATGAGCGGCCGATGCCGCTCGGCCTGCTCCTGCGCGCACTGCCGGACCTCGGCTATATCTCCGCCAAGCACCTCTATGAGGGCAGCAGCGACATCCGCCAGAACCCGACCAACCTTGCCCCGGTCGGCACCGGCCCGTTCAAATTCGTCAAATACGAGCGGGGCCAATACATCATCGCCGAGCGCAACGAGAATTACTGGCGCCCGAATGCGCCCTATCTCGACCGCATCGTCTGGAAGGTCGTCACCGATCGCGCCGCGGCCGCCGCCCAGATGGAAGCCGGCGACATCCAGTACAGCCCGTTCACGGGTCTCACGATTTCCGACACGGCACGGCTGAGCAAGGACAAGCGCTTCATCGTCTCCACCAAGGGCAATGAAGGCAACGCGCGCACCAACACCATCGAGTTCAATTTCCGCCGCAAGGAGCTGGCCGATATCCGCGTTCGCCGCGCCATTGCGCATGCGATCAATGTGCCGTTCTTCATCGAGAATTTCCTCGGCGACTTCGCCAAGCTCGGCACCGGCCCGATCCCCTCGGTCTCCACCGACTTCTATCCGGGTCCGGACACGCCGCAATATCCCTACGACAAGAAGAAGGCGGCCGCGCTGCTCGACGAGGCCGGCTTCAAACCGGGCGCCGGCGGCACCCGGTTCTCGCTGCGCCTGCTGCCCGCTCCCTGGGGCGAGGACATCTCGCTGTGGGCGACCTTCATCCAGCAGTCGCTGGGCGAAGTCGGCATTCCCGTCGAGATCGTCCGCAACGATGGCGGCGGCTTCCTGAAGCAGGTCTATGACGATCACGCCTTCGACCTCTCAACCGGCTGGCACCAGTATCGCAACGATCCCGCCGTCTCGACCACGGTCTGGTATCGCTCCGGCCAGCCGAAGGGCGCGCCCTGGACCAACCAGTGGGACTGGAAGAATGACGCGATCGACAAGGTGATCGACGACGCGGCCACCGAGATCGATCCGGTCAAGCGCAAGGCGCTCTATGCGACCTTCGTCAAGGAAGCCAACACCGAACTGCCGGTGTGGATGCCGATCGAACAGATCTTCGTCACGGTGATTACCGCGAAGGCGCGTAACCATTCCAACACGCCGCGCTGGGGATCGTCGAGCTGGCACGATCTTTGGCTTTCCGCCTGAGCCAAACTTCGCCACAATAGCCAGATGCGCATCCTGAGCCTTGCGGGGCGGCGGCTCGCCGCCTCGATACCCACACTATTCCTGATCCTGATCGGCGTGTTCCTGCTGCTGCAATTCGCACCGGGAGACACCGTCGATGCCATGATGGCACAGATGGGCGGCGGCGATGCCGCAACCGCCCGCGAGCTGCGCAAATTCTACGGGCTTGATCTCTCGATCCCGATGCAGCTCGGCAACTATCTGTGGCGGCTGATCCGGCTCGATCTCGGCTTCTCTTCGATCTACGGCAAGCCGGTCGCGACCGTGATCCTCGAGCGGCTCCCGCCGACGATCCTCTTGATGACCGCGTCGCTGTCCTTTGCGTTTTTCTTCGGCCTGCTGCTTGGTGTCATCGCTGCACGCGGCGTCAACAAGTGGCCGGACACGCTGATCTCCACCCTAGGCCTCGTCTTCTACGCTACGCCGTCGTTCTGGTTCGGTCTGATGGCCATCGTGGTGTTCTCGATCTATCTGCAATGGCTGCCGGCCGGTGGCTTCGAGGATATCGGCGCCGTACAGACCGGATTTGGCCGCACCATCGACATCGCGCTGCATCTGATCCTGCCGACGCTGACACTGGGCCTGATCTTCCTCGCGATTTATCTGCGCATCATGCGCGCCTCGATGCTGGAAGTGCTCAATCTCGATTTCGTCCGCACCGCACGCGCCAAGGGCCTCGACGAGACCCGGGTGGTGGTGAAGCATGTGCTACGCAACGCCCTGCTGCCGATGGTGACGCTGATCGGGCTGCAGGCCGGCACCATGCTCGGCGGTTCGGTCGTGGTGGAGAGCGTATTCTCCTTGCCCGGCCTCGGACGGCTGGCTTACGAGTCCGTCGTGCAGCGCGATCTCAACACGCTGCTCGGCATCGTCTTCGTCTCGGCGCTGCTGGTGATATTAGTCAATTTCCTCGTCGACCTTCTCTATGCGCGGCTCGATCCGCGCATCCAGGCGGAGGCATGAGATGATGGACGCGGTCAAACGCTATTTCCGCAGCCCGGCCGCCGTCGTCGGCCTGCTGCTCCTGCTGGTGGTCATCGTGATGGCCATCACCGCGAGCTGGATCTATCCGCGCGATCCGCTGGCGCTGGCCGGCCGGCCGCTGATCTGGCCGTTCTCCAATCCACGCTTCCTATTGGGCACCGACAATTCCGGCCGCGATATCGCCGCGCAGATTTTCTACGGCGCGCGCATCTCGCTGCTGATCGGAGGCGTGGCGACTGTCATCGCCGTGGTCATCGGCGTGCTGATCGGCGCCTTTGCCGGTTATTATGGCGGCTGGGTCGATACGGTCTTGATGCGCATCACCGAAGCATTCCAGACCCTGCCGAACTTCGTGCTGCTGCTGGTGCTGGTCGCCGTGTTCGGCTCGACCATCACCACCGTCACCGTCGCCGTCGGCATCGTGTCATGGCCGGCACCGGCGCGGCTGACGCGCGCGGAATTCATGTCGCTGCGCAGCCGCGAATTCGTGCAGGCCGGGCGCACGCTGGGCATGAAAGACATCCAGCTGATCCTCGGCGAGATCCTGCCTAATGCGCTGCCGCCCGTGATCGTCTATGCCAGCGTGGTGATGGCGTTGTCGATCCTGCTGGAAAGCGCACTCGCCTTCCTGCGTCTCTCTGATCCCAACGTGGCGTCATGGGGCAACCTCATTGGTCTCGGCCGCGACGTGCTGCGCGTGCAGTGGTATGTCTCCGCAATCCCCGGCATCGCCATCCTGCTCACGGTGCTCGCCGTATCGCTGGTCGGCCAGGGCCTCAACGATGCGCTTAATCCGAGACTGAAAAGCCGATGAGCGCCGTGGACAATCCGATCCTCACCATCGACGGCCTCAGCGTGAAGCTGCCCAAGGGCGCCGACCGCTCGCATGCGCTGAACGGCGTCTCGATGGCGATTTCCGCCGATGAGATCGTCTGCGTGGTCGGCGAGTCCGGCTCCGGCAAGTCTGTCATGGCCAACGCCATCATGCGGCTGCTGCCCGGCGAAGTTGCCATCGATGGCGGCCGCGTGCTGTTCGAGGGCAAGGACCTCGCCAGCGCGTCGAATACCGAGATGCGCAAAGTGCGCGGCGCCGGCATCGCAATGATCTTCCAGGAGCCGATGACGGCGCTCAATCCGCTGCGCACCATCGGCGACCAGATCGGCGAGATGTTCGAGATCCATACCGAACTCTCCAAGACCGAGATCAAGGCACGCGTGCTGGGGCTGCTGCAGGACGTGCACATTCCCGATCCCGTACAGGCCGCGCGTGCCTATCCGCACGAACTCTCCGGCGGCCAGCGTCAGCGCGCGATGATCGCCATGGCGCTGGCGCTCGATCCGCGCCTCCTGATCGCGGATGAGCCGACCACCGCGCTTGACGTCACCACACAGGCGCAGATCCTGAAGCTGATCAAGGAATTGCAGAGCCGCAGGAATACCGCGGTGCTGTTCATCACCCACGATTTTGGGGTGGTCGCCGAGATCGCCGACAGGGTCGTGGTGATGCAGCACGGCAATGTGGTCGAACAGGGAGCGGTCAAGGACGTGCTGACGAATCCGCAGCATCCCTATACGCAGCAGCTGATCGCTGCGGTGCCTCCGCTGACGGCGCCGCCGCCGCGCGCACTGTCCGACGACATCATCCTGACGCTCGACAACGTCTCGAAGACCTATCGCAATGGCGGCTTTCTCGGACGCGGCGTGCGTGTGACCCATGCGGTGAAGTCCGTCTCCCTGAAACTGCCACGTGGTGCGACGCTGGGCATTGTCGGCGAGTCAGGTTCGGGCAAATCGACGCTGGCCCGCTGCATCATCAGGCTGATCGATCCCGATGGCGGCGCGATCGTGCTGGAAGGCAAGGACTGGGCGAAGCTCACGCGCGACGAGGTGCGCCGCGAGACCAAGCACATCCAGATGGTGTTTCAGGACCCGTTCGCCTCGCTGAACCCGCGCCGCAAGGCCGGCGACCTCGTGGCGCAGGGTCCGATCGTACACGGTACGCCGCGTGCGCAGGCAGTGGCACAGGCGAAGGAGCTGTTCCGACTGGTCGGCCTCGATCCCTCGGCCATCGATCGCTTCCCGCACGAATTCTCCGGCGGCCAACGCCAGCGCATCGGCCTCGCACGTGCGCTCGCGCTGAAGCCCGACGTGCTGGTGGCCGACGAGGCTGTCTCGGCGCTCGACGTCTCGGTGCAGGCGCAGGTGCTGAAGATGCTGCACGAGTTGCGCGAGCGGCTTGGGCTCTCGATCGTCTTCATCACGCACGATCTGCGCGTTGCCGCGCAGATCTGCGATCTCGTCGCGGTCATGAAGGACGGCGAAGTCGTCGAACATGGATTGGCCGGCGAGGTGTTCGGCAATCCGCAGCATGCCTATACGCAGGCGCTGCTGGCCTCGATCCCCGGCGGCGATTTCGCGCGCAGCCGGAAGCCGGTGACGGTGTAGCTCCATCCCTCATGGTGAGGAGCGCGCACTTGCGCGCGTCTCGAACCATGAGATGGCTAGGTTCCGAGCTCGCGCCCATCCTTCGAGACGCCGCTGCGCGGCTCCTCAGAATGAGGGCTGAGTGTGTGGCGTACGCTAAGCCATCTCCTTCGCGTCCCTTCGCCGGTACACCAGCAGCATGAACGGCGCGAGCAGGCGCATCAGGCCGTGGGCTGCGATCGGGACTGGCTCGGAGAATGGCAGCGCCAGTTCGCTCTCCGGCACGCCGCGCACCACCTTCGAGAATTCATCGCCGAGCGCCACCGACAGCGCCACGCCGCGGCCATTGCAGCCGGTCCAGCCATAGGCATTCGGCCCGAGCTTGTGCATGCGCGGCAGGAAGTCCGTGGTCATGCCGACATAGCCGTTCCAGACATAGTCGAACTGGACATCGCCGATCTGTGGCCACAGCCGCTTCAGACGTTCCGCGACCATAACTTTCAGCCGCTCCGTCTTGTCGCCGAGGCCGACCACATTGCCGCCGGTAACCAGACGATTGCGCGCATCGTAACGCGCGAAATACAGTTCGCCATGCGTATCCGACATCGACTGCCGGCCGGGGATGATGGTCTTGCGTGCCTCGTCCGACAGCGGCTGCGTCGCCATCTGCCATGACAGCACCGGCATCACTTCGCTGGCGATGCCCGGGGAGAGCTGCTTGGAGAATTCACCGGTATAGGCATTGGTGGCGACGATCAGGCTGCGTGCGCGAACCTCGCCGTTCTTCGTCTTGACGATCCAGCGATCACCCTTGCGCTCATAGCTCTCCACCGGCGAGCGCGCATAGATGCGGCCGCCCTGCTCCAGCACCACACGCGCAAGGCCGCGCGCCAGCGCCAGCGGATTGATATGGCCGCCGGTCTTGTTCCAGAACCCGCCGAACCACGCATCGGAGCCGAGCAGCCCGCGCATCTGTTCGCGTGACAGCAACTCGACCGGCGCGCCATGTTTCGACCATTGCCGCACGCGGCGCTCGGCGATCTTGATGCGGCCCGGCGAATGCACCGGCTGGATCCAGCCATTTTGTTCGGCCTCGGCCTGGATCTGATAGCGGCGCGTGAGATCGAACAGGATCGAGGCGCTGTCGCGGATCAGACCGACGAGGCGCTCGCCGGCGGCGCCATAGCGCTTGATGATGTCTTCCGGATCGGGCCGCGACAGTGTCGGAATTACCTGGCCGTTGTTGCGCCCCGACGCACCCCAGCCGGGCTCCATCGCCTCGACCACGGCGACATCGACACCGGCTTCTCGCAGATGCAGCGCCGTCGAGAGCCCCGTGAAGCCGCCGCCGATGACGACCACATCGGCATCAACAGCGCCTTTCAGCTCGGGCAAGTCCGGACCCGGAGGCGTGACGCCGGCCCAGAGCGACTTCGGCCAGGGCACAGTTGCGGTATCCATCGTCACGCCTTTCTGCAGCATCAATCATGCATTGCGCCGCGCAAACCGAACATAACCGTTCTCTTGCGGCACCCCTGCATTCTGCATAGTTTACGGCCCTGATCCATTGCAAGGTAATGAGCACGTGACGCTGAAAAACATCGTTGGAATCGACCACGCCGTGGTCGTCGTCAAGGACCTCGACGCTGCTGCTGCGAACTGGAAGAGCCTCGGCTTTACGGTCTCGCCGCGCGGCACCCACAGCGCCAAGATGGGCTCCGGCAATTACACCATGATGCTCGGCCCGGATTACGTCGAACTGCTCGGCGTGCTGAACGAGACCGAGCACAATGCGCCGACGCGGGCGTTTCTCGCCAAGCGCGGCGACGGCATCGAGCGCATCGCCTTCACCACCACCGACGCCGCTGTCGGCGCCGAGGAAATCCGCGCACGCGGCTACACGCCGATCGGCCCGACCGATTTCGAACGTCCGGTGACGATGCCGGACGGCAGCCTGAGCGCGGCGAAATTCGCCACCTATCAGTGGCCTTATGAGGAAGCGCCCGGCGGCCTCCGCATCTTCGCCTGCCAGCACAAGACCCGCGAGACCGTGTGGATTCCCGAGCTGCAGGTGCATGCCAATACGGCGAAGCGCCTGAAGAAGGTGTTCATCGTCACGCCGGAGCCGGAGACAGACGCGCAGCATATGGCGAAGCTGATCGACGGATCGACGAAGACCGAAGCCGATGGCGCCGTGACTGTGCCGTCGGGCGGCGACCGCGCCGACTTTGTGTTCGTCACCAAGGACGTGCTTGCGAAACACTTCCCTGGCACGTCACTGGCGGGCATTCCGGAGCGCGGCGGCATTTCGCTGGTGTTCGGCGTGGCGGATGTGGCGGCGGCCGAAAAGGCTGTGGGTTCAGCCGGCAGCCGCAGCGATGTCGGCGTCGTCGTGCCGCCGAGCAAGGGCAACGGTGTGTTGCTGGCGTTTGTGAAGGATTGAGAGGGCGCACTGCCCCCTCCTCGTCATCCCCGGGCTTGACCCGGGGATCCATCTTTTTGAAGATGACGGGTGCGAAAGATGGATGGCCGGGTCAAGCCCGGCCATGACAGCGTAAAGCACGAGCACCATTGCTCATCGTTACTATAGCAACGATTACGTCCGCACCGGCGCCTCACCCAAATCCCAGAACAACCCCGCCATGATGTTCAGCGCCTGTTCCGTCACCGGAAGAAGAATGTGTTCATCGGGCGCGTGCTGCGAGCAGCCGGGATAGGAATGCGGCACCCACACGGTGGGCAGGCCGAGAATATCCGTGAACACGTCATTCGGTAGCGAGCCGCCGAAATTCGGCAGCAGCGCCGGCGCGCTACCCGTCGTCTTGCGAACGGATTCGACCGCCCAGCCCACCCATGGATTGTCGATATCGGTGCGCGAGGCCGAAAAATATTGCGACTGGCTCACCTTGATGTCGGCAAAACCGTTTGCGGCAAGGTGTTTCTCGATTGCCGGTACGACATTCTCGATGTCGGTGCCGACGACGAAGCGGAGCTGCAGCACCGCGCTGGCCTTGCCGGGAATGGCATTGGCGGGATTGTTGATATTGCCGGCATTGATCGCCAGCACTTCCAGCGTATTCCAGGCATAGAGCCGCTCCGCCGGCGATAGTCCGTCCTCACCCCAATTCTCGGAGAGCGCAGGTTCATCGGCGGTCGGCGCGACGATCACATCCGCCAGAGCCGCACGGACCTGGTTGGAAATGCGCGGCGGCTTCAATGCGTCGAGCAGGATGCGGCCGTTGCTGTCGACCAGCGTCGCTATCGCCGAAGCGAGGATCGTCGCCGGATTGGCAAGTAGCCCGCCCCAGTTGCCGGAATGATGCGCGCCGTCACGCAGCTCGATGTCGAGATGGATGCGGCGGCCACCACGGCAGCCGAGAAAGATCGTCGGACGCTCGGCAGAGAGACGCGGGCCATCGGAAGCCAGAAACAGGTCGGCCTTCAGCGCATCGCGATGGGCTTCGCAGACCTTCGGCAGATCGGGTGAGCCGATCTCCTCGCCCATCTCGATGATGAACTTGGCATTGAAGCCCAGTTTGCCGCCGCGCGCTTCATGCACGGCGCGGAGGGCCGCGATGTTGATGGCGTGCTGGCCTTTATTGTCGGCGGTGCCGCGGCCATAGACGCGCTCGCCGACGGTGGTGCAGCGCCACGGATCGAGCCCGTCGCGCCACTCGCCTTCCATGCCGGGGACCACATCGCCATGGCCATACATCAGCACGGTCGGCAGGTCGTCGCTCTCATGATAGGTCGCGAGCAGATGTGGCCCGCGCCCCGACGGCGACGGGATGATGTCAGTCGTAAAGCCGAGCGCCGTGAAGGTCGGCGTCAGTTCCTGCTCAAGATAGGCGCGCAGATCGTCGGCGCGCTTGTCGCTCTGGCTCTCGGTCTTGTAACCCACCATGCGATCGAGCGTGGCGAGGAAATCACCCGACGTGAACTGCGCGTTGACCCGCGCGATGGCATCGATCCGTGTCATCTCAGAGCGATGCCATCACGGCTTCGGCCTCGGTCAGCAGCCGGTCGGCATTTGCCTCGGTGAAGACCAGCGGCGGGCGAACCTTCAGCACATTGGCATGAGGGCCCGTCGCCGAGATCAGCACGCGACGTGCGCGCAGACCATTGACCACGGCAGATGCAGCGGCGGCATCCGGCTCTTTGGTGCTGCGATCCTTCACGAGTTCGACGCCGACATAGAGGCCGGAGCCACGGACGTCACCGATCTGCTCATATTTCTTCGCCAGTGCATGGAAGCCGTCACGCAGGATCTTGCCGACACGGAGTGAATTCTCGACCAACTTCTCGTCGCGAATGACATTCAGCACAGCCTGTGCGGCCGCCATCGCGACGGTGTTGCCGCCGAACGTGTTGAAGTAGCGGTTGTCGCGGCCGAATTTCTCCACGATCTCCGGCAGCATCACGGCGGCAGCAACAGGGTAGCCATTGCCCATCGGCTTGCCCATGGTGATGATATCAGGCGTGATGCCGTGGCGCTGATAGCCCCAGAGCTTTTCACCGCTGCGGCCGAAGCCGGACTGAACTTCATCGGCGATGAAGACGCCACCGGCCTTGTGCACGACATCGATCACCGGCTTCAGCACGTCGGTCGGGTGTGAGAAGATGCCATCGGACGAGAACATCGAATCCGCAATAAAGGCGGCAACGCCGGCGCCGCGGCGCTGCAGGTCAACGATCTGCTCCGACACTTTCTCGGCCATCCAGGCACCGATCTTCTCCGGCGCAATACGATAGGAATCCGGCGCAGGGACGCGGCGCACGAAAGTGCCGAGCGGCGAATACGGCCCGAGCGATGGCGAGAAGCCCGCGGTCAGCTCCGAATTGCCGTGATAGGCCTCCTCGGTGATGATGATGCCCTGATTGCCGGTATGATGCTTGGCCATGCGGACGGCGAGATCGTTGGCTTCCGAGCCGGTGCAGGTGAACATCGCATGGCGCTTCGGCCCCTCGAACGTGCCGAGCAGGTCTTCGGCGTAATCGAGAATGCCTTTCTGGATGTAGCGCGTGTGGGTGCAGATGGTCTGTGCCTGCTGGGTGATGGCATCGACCACGCGCGGATGGCAGTGGCCGACTGACACCACGTTATTATAGGCGTCGAGATATTCGTTGCCTTCCGAGTCATAGAGCAGCACGCCTTTGGCGCGCGCGACCTCGACGGGGTTGCTGTAGAACAGCCGGTAGGCCGGGCCGAGTAACTCAGTGCGGCGCGTGACGAGCTTGCGGCTCTCTTCGGTGAGGCCGGTTGCCGTGGCGGGGTCGAAGCCGTTGACCATCTTGCCGCGCGGGGCGCTGGTGACTGCGGTCATGTTATTGTTTCCTCTGGAAGCAGGGTCGGATGTGGCGGAGATTATCTGGCGAAGTCCATCAACTGATCGGAGATCTCGTCCATCGAGCGAGCGATGAACCAGTCCATCTGCACCCAGGTCTGTTCATTGTTGCGCAGGACATAGGCGGCGACGGAAGGCACCCGGTTGGCCATGGCGGTGGACAGCAGCAGGCGCGTCGCCAGACGCGAGAAGATCAGATGCGGAATGAGGCTCAGTTCTTCCGCGGTCAGATCGGCTATCGAGAGATAGCCCTTGAGCAGATCGCGGCCATCGGCAAAGACATCGCCCTTCATCGCGACGGGCAACTGGTTGAGCATCGCCGTCGACGCATCGATAGCGATCGCGGTCCGGACCGTATCGCCGAAATCGATGATGCCGCTGACAAAACCCGGCAGCGACGCATCGACGACGACATTGGAGCGCGTGAAATCGTTATGCAGCACCTGCATGCGGCACTGCTTGAGCCGGCCCTCGATCGCCGCGAAGCGCTCAAGCGCCGCCTCGACCTTGCGGCGCTGGCCGGCATCGGTGATTTCCGCCAGCAGATCGCGCAGCGTCAGCAGGTTCTTGACGTCCCATGCGACAACCCGGGAATCCGACGGATGGCTGAAATCCGCCAGTGCGAGGCGGAGCCGCGCCAGCAATTTGCCGATCTCGGCCCGACCCGACGCAGTGGACGGCACCTCACTCAAAGGCTGGCCTTCGAGATAGGACATCATCCGCACCTGCCGGTTCTGACCGGCGCGATCCAGATAATTGAAATGCCGCTCGCCCTTGTCGTTGGGGATGACGCGCGGCACCGGCAGATCGGGCGCACGCGCCGCGACGTGATCGAGGACCTGCACCTGCAGATCAATCTCGGGAATATCCTCGATGGGGTTCGCAACCTTCAGGATAAAGCGCGGCCCGCTTGCCGGCGCGATCCGGAAGGTGTCGTCCTTCTCGGTCGCAAAGCGCGTCGGACGGCCTTCGATGCCAAAACGCTCGCGGGCGAGATCGACGGCCTCATCATCCGTCATGTTTATATACGATGCCGCGAGTCCGCCCTGCATTGCACCCGGACGCGCGGAAGGCTCAAATGTCACCTGAACTGATCCATCTCGATTCGGAATCCGGCACGTCGCGGCCGGCACGCGCGACCATAGCAACGCTGTTCCCGCTTGTCAGGGTGTCCGCGCGGATGCGGGCATTTTCGACGAATTAAGCCCGTATTTTCTGCCTTTGCTGCCCATTTGGGCACGGATTTCGCAGAAGCCACGTCGCATACGCGCCGCATCCATCCATGCGACACCATCTACGCCTATGGCGCTGGCCGGCCGGCGATGCAGCAGGCAACGACGTAAGCGCCGTTGCGGTGGCCTTGGCTATTTGCCCTTGACGGCACCAAGCCGCACATCGCTGATCGGCACACAGCTCTTCTTGCGACGCTGGTTGTTCGGCGCACCTTGCACCTTCAGCACCTTGCCCGCCGAACACGAACCGTTGTCGACGAACACGGTCGCATACGGATCCATCATCAGAGGTTCGAAGGAGAGAAATTTTTGCGCGAAACACGGCTGGGCGACGGCCGTCAGGAACAGTCCAAGTAGAATAGTACGCACGACGATTATCTCACATAGATGACGAGACCGCCGATCATCACCAGGGCCGCGATAGCAAGAACATGGGCGCATGCGATCGAAACCGCCTCGACGGCGGAACCGACCTTCTGCCTGAGCTTCGACTCCTTGAATCGGAGCATAGGCATGCGAGACGCCACTTGCGCCTTGAAACGAGAGTCAGTCAATGAGCAGTCCCCAAATGCCGGCGCAAGATGTGTCCCACTCTGCCGACGAGCAAAGACTTGCGGTCAAATGAGGCGACAGTGAGTCAGGGTAACAGCCGACAATGATCACCGGGATTCGTCGGTCAGTTGGATTCCATGATCCATGCCCTGCCCGCTTGCGCGACGGACGGCGCAACATCGCGGCCGCAGAACTCCGCAGCGCGCTCGAATTGTTCCTGAATTTCCGATGTTACCACCCCATTTGCGGCATCGAGTTCCCGCAGCGAGATGGTCGATGTGAAGGTTCCGGCAAAACAGCTGCAGAACTTTTTGGAATCGCTCGAAGGTTTATTCGGCCGCTTGCGAAAGTGATTCGAACAGCTTGTTTCCAGATTGTTCGCCATCTGATCGATTTCGTTCGCATAGATCGGGGACGCGATCACGGCGGCAAGTGCCAGTATAAATGTAGTTTGTCTCATAGTGCGATCATAACCTCGGTACTCCAGCAACGCATCGTCACTCTGTCGTCATCCTCAGGTTCCATGGGAGAAAGCTCGTGCTCACGCGCCTGTGTTCGGTATTCCGACATTCGGGGTTGAATTGTTGCAATTGTGACGGTTGAACAAATGAGCCGCATTGGCGATGTTCGCGGATGGGGCGGATGCCGAAAGTGATTGTGATTCTGCGATCTGCGGTCTGAGCGCCGCATTATTCGCTTATTCAATGGGTTCTCTGCTACGCGACGATCTCGGCATTTCCAGCAGACATGTCAGGTCGATAACGCTACACTGTCCGGGATTGATTGCGCTGTTGCTTGCGCTCGAATTCCTGAGCACCAACTGGACCACGCCGTTGCAGGATAGCGGCATGCCCCATAGGGACGCCTTCATGGACAAGATCGCTCCGCATAAAGTCACGAAGGCCGATATCGTCTTCTCCGTCGGCCGCGGCCTCGTGATGGCCGCAGCCATCATCGGCGCCACATATTTCCTTGGAAGCTGGTATCTCGGCGGCAGCGACCTGGAATCGATCTACCAGACTGAAAGCTATAACGACGCCTCCACGACGCCGCGAAGCGAACATGCGACTGCGCCCGGCACAACGGAGGAAGCGACGCAGTAAAACACTGCGCGCCTCCTCGCATCTGCGCAGATGCGCTGGCTAGTAAGCCACTGCTTGCGGCCGCCCGACGCCGCTATAGAGAAATCCGTTCCGCGTCACTTCATCCGGCGAATAGATGTTGCGGAGATCGATGATCACCGGACAGGCCATGATCGCCGCCATCTCCTTCAGATCGAGCGCGCGGAACTGCTCCCATTCGGTGACGATGACCATGGCGTGACACCCGCGGGCGCATTCATAGGGCCCCTCGCAAAAGGTGACATTCTCGAACACCTTCTTCGCCTGCTCCATGCCCACGGGATCATAGACCCGCACCTCGGCGCCCATATCCTGCAGCGCCGTGATCAACGGGATCGACGGCGCGTCGCGCATGTCGTCGGTATTCGGCTTGAAGGTCACACCGAGAATGGCGATGGACTTGCCGCGCAGATTGCCGCCGAAGGCATGCGCCACCTTGCGTGCCATGGCGCGCTTGCGCTGGTCGTTGACGGCAACCACGGTCTCGACGATGCGCAGCGGCGCTTCGTAATCCTGGCCCGTCTTGATCAGTGCCAGCGTGTCCTTCGGAAAACACGAGCCGCCATAGCCCGGTCCGGCGTGCAGGAACTTCAGGCCGATCCGGTTGTCGAGGCCGATGCCCCGCGCGACTTCCTGCACATTGGCGCCCACCTTCTCGGCGAGATCGGCGATCTCGTTGATGAAGGCGACTTTCGTGGCCAGGAATGAATTGGCGGCGTATTTGGTCAGTTCGGCCGTGCGGCGATCCGTATACATGATCGGCGACGAGTTAAGATGCAGCGGCCGGTAGACTTCGGCCATCACGTCCTTGGCACGCTGGTCGCTGGAACCGATGACGATACGGTCGGGATGTTTGAAGTCTCTAATAGCCGCGCCTTCGCGCAGGAACTCCGGATTCGAGACCACGGCGAATTCCGCCTCCGGGTTCTCCTCGCGAATGATGCGCTCGACCTCGTCGCCGGAACCGACCGGCACCGTCGACTTGTTGACCACCACGGTGAACTTCTTGATGGCCTTCGCGATCTCGCGCGCCGCTGCATAGACATAGGACAGGTCCGCATGACCGTCACCACGCCGCGATGGCGTGCCGACGGCGATGAACACCACCTCGGCCGCACCGACAGCAGATGTGACATCGGTAACGAATTTGAGACGTCCCTGCTTGGCATTGCTCGCGACCAGCGCATCGAGACCAGGCTCATGGATCGGAATCTCACCGTTGTTCAGCGCATCGATCTTTCCCTGATCCGTATCGACGCAGGTGACGTGATGGCCGAAGTCCGAAAAGCACGCCCCCGACACGAGCCCCACATAGCCAGCGCCAATCATGGCAATTCGCATTGCATGTCCTGTCTTGTAAACAGTCCGCGGTCAGAACGACCCGGACATCCCCCGAGAATTCCGCATGCGCCTCAGCTGTTGAGGATCAACTCGCCGTCGAGATGCTGCGGAAAGAAAAAGAAGTTGTTGACGTAAGCTTGCCCGGGTTTACGGCCACCATTGGGCAACAGCGCATCGGCGTCCTGCATTTCCCCGGCGTTGAAATGATCGATGGAGATCACCTCGTCGTCCTGGAGGAAGAAGCCGCGATAGGATTTGTCGCGAAAGAAATCGAACACCGAGCGCGTCGCCTCGGCACGGTGGCGATCCTCAGCCTCGACAAGGAAGACCGGCTGGCACCGGTCGATCAGGCCGACGGCTCCATGCAAGACGCTCAACTCGTGCCCCTCGACGTCTACCTTCACGAAGGACACGTCCTCGCGCACGACACCATCGAGACGCGCCAATGGAACATGCGTGGTGATCAGTTGCTTCACCGACGGTTCGTATTGCTGTTCGAGCGATGCCCGCCCGTAAACAAGGCCATCCTCGCCTTGCGGTGTGTAGAGCTCGGCATCGCCTTCATGATCCGAGAGAGCCACTTCATGGATGCGCACATTGGACGCGGAGGTACGCCGGAGCAGATCGGCCATCTCACGCGACGGCTCGAACGCATGGACCTGACCGGACAGTCGCGCCAGTTGCTGGGTATAGAGACCGCAATTGGCGCCGACATCCACCGTGACGGCCCCCTGCGGCACGATCTTGTCGAGATAAGCCAGTTCACGCTCCGCCGATTTGGGACGCTTCATGAAGCGCCAGCGCAGATACATCGACGGGAAAGCGTCTTTCAGGAGCTGCTTGGTCCGTTGCGTCGCCGTCATGGCTGTCACCCTTCGTTCGAGGCTGGTTTCAAGGCAAAACAATTCCGGGCGCCGGACGGAGGTCCGCCAGCGCAATGTCTGCAATGTGTGGTGTGATCGATGCCGCCGCTCAATCGGTCGTGGGCATCAGAAGGCATTACCGGAGAGGAATTCGCGTCGGACGGTTTGCACGATGATCGTGATGTCCATACGCATCGACCATTTCTCGATATATTCGAGGTCGTAATCGATGCGCGAGATCGCCCGGGGCGCCTCCACGGTGCTGCCGCGACAGCCGCTCACCTGGGCCAGGCCGGTGATGCCGGGCCGCGCGCTGTGACGCGTAAAATAATACGGCACGAGATCTTCATAGAGCACGTTGGCGGCCAGCATGCCCGGAACATGGGGCCGCGGCCCAACCAGAGACATATCGCCCTTGAGCACGTTGATCAGCTGCGGAATTTCGTCGAGGCTGGTCTTGCGCAGCAGCTTGCCAATCCGCGTCACCCGGGCGTCGCCTTCGACCGTCTGCTGAATGCCGCGCTTGTCGCCGGCATCGGTGCGCATTGAGCGGAACTTGTAGATCTTAAAGAACCGGTTGCGGTAGCCATAGCGATACTGGGTAAAGAACACCGGTCCCGGCGAGGTCGCCTTGATGATGATTGCGATCGTGATCAGCAGCGGCGCGAGAAACAGCAAGGCCGAGCCTGCGGCCGCAATGTCGAACAATCGCTTGGCAATCGACTCCGACGGCTCGCACCGGGCAACCTGGTTCGTCCGGCGGCTGCGATAGGCGCTATTCCGATAGGACCCGTGGCCGGCAAACTCGACCGGCCGCACTGAAATGAGCTGCCGCTCCTTCCAGAGCGGCGTCACCTTGTTGCGATCAAAACCAACTGAAACTGTAGAGGCCATGCTCTCGCTCCCTGCTGGAACTTTGGTGCGCGATAATCGAACAGAAACATGCCTATGTGGCAGGCATGCGAATTCAGAACTCTTCCCTTCGACGAACATTCGCAATTGCGAAACCATCTTCGTCGATCAGAACCTTCATCCCTGAAGATTTCTTAACTGTGCGAACGAATTAGGGCGGCAAAACGGTATTGGCGTGTAACATTACGCAGTCGCAATATTGATATAATTGTGCGGCGCGCAAAATTCTTTGTGCACGGAAGCGCTTAGATCATTTTGTGGGTCTATTGCGCTGCATCACGCTCACAGCAGCCATGCAAAATAATTACACGACGCAGATCGATGAATTGCATCGCGTCGCTGCGAGATCGGGTGCATGATCTCCGCAATTAACAAATAGCCACCAAGCAGCAATCGATTCGAGCTTGATTTTTCACTCGATACTAAAGCGCGCCCATTATGTTGCGCACTGAGACTGCTCACTCCGCCAGATATTTCGGCATCGCCATGGTCGCTCGACGAACACCTCAGATGACTACAGGGGACATTTCATTTCCCCCGCGCGCGATCGCCGTGGATAAGGCGGCGATCTCGAGCCCTGTGGACAGTTCTACCAGCGATGTGCACAACGCATCTGGCCGCAAACTGCGAAATAGACTTCTTCTTATCAATGCGGCCGTCTGGGTCGCTGTGATCGTCGCCGTTCGCATCATTTTCTTCTGAGCTCATCGCTATCCCCAAAGCTTTATGAGTCCCAAGGCGTTGCGCGGCCGATTGAATTTGACCGCGACGGTTCCCTGATCGTAGCTTGCGCGAAATGCCGCGCTCCCTCTCCAGGTCAGATTCGAACAAGGCGGCACTGCCGCCCGATACGCGTATCTATGCTATCGGCGACATTCACGGGCGCGCCGACCTGCTGCAGGAGACCATCGCGCGCATCGATGAGGACATCCGACGTCGCCCGATCACCTATGCGGCAGAGGTCTATATCGGCGATTACATCGATCGTGGCGCGGATTCGAAAGGTGTGATCGATTTGCTGGCAGTCCGCATGGTGCACAACCATGCAATCTGCCTACGCGGCAATCACGAAGCCATCATGGAAGACTTCCTAGAGGATGCCAGCGTACTTGAGCACTGGCGCCAACTGGGCGGACTTCAGACTCTCGCGTCCTATGGCGTTTCTCCATCGCGCACGGCAACGGCGCGCGACGTGCAGAAATCCTTTCATGCCGCATTCCCTCCGGCGCATGACGCTTTCTTGCGTTGCCTGCGGAACAATATCAGATGTGGCGACTTCTTGTTCGTTCACGCGGGCATTCGTCCCAATGTTCCGCTGTCGTCTCAAGATCCGCATGATCTGATGTGGATCAGGGACGAGTTTCTGGATTCAAAGCGCGATCATGGCGTCTATGTGGTGCACGGACACACGCCGGTTCCCCATGCAGATATTAGAGATAACCGTGTGAATATTGACACAGGTGCGTGGCGCAGCGGCATCCTCACGTGCATTGCCATCGAAGGCACAGAGATTCTGGTTCTCTAAGAAGACATTAATACGCAATCTGCGCACTCTCTGAGTACGCCACATTCTTTCGCCGTTTTTTGCCGGACACTCTCGCGCAATTGTCGTCTGCATCAATTGTCATCGAATTGATGCAGATGATCACATTGATGTTGTGTTGGGGGTCTACCATGTTGCGAACGAACCGATGCGCCGGCATTTTGATAGTACCGGTGCTTTCATTTTTCCTTGCTGGCGTCGCTCCGTCGATCGCGCTCGCACAGGACCAGCGGGTTTCTGCGGCTTCGCCGTCAGGCACCTATCTTCTTGGACCAACTGACAGGATTCGTCTGAAGGTCTATGGCGAAGCTGATATCACCGGTGAATATGAGGTCGACAGCAACGGATTTGTATCGATTCCCCTTGCGGGCCACGTGAAGGCCGCTGGACTGACCACACGGCAATTAGAGAAGGGCATCTCCTCCGCGCTGGCCAAGGGAATCGTGCGAGACCCACGCGTGAATGTGGAAATCGCACTGTATCGCCCCTTCTATATCCTCGGCGAAGTGAAGAAGAGCGGCGAATACCCTTATCGCATGGGCCTGACCGTGATGGACGCCGTCGCAACTGCCGGTGGATTCACCTATCGCGCCAATGAGAACAAAGTGTATTTGCGGCGATCGGGCTCAACCGTCGAAGAGATCTATGCGCTCGATTCGCCAGTCCTGGTATTTCCCGGCGACAATGTGCGTGTCCCAGAACGATACTTCTGAACTCATCATTTTTGATTTTGTCTGATGTGTAGTGACCGATGCGCGCCTTCATGTCGCGCGTCGCCATAGTCTCGACTTTTTGCGATGCGTATTCTTGTGCAGTGCGACGAACTTTACTTCGCACTTCACATTGTGGGCAGCAAAGAGAAGGGCGTTTCATCAGACGAGTGTTGAGTGCGCTAGTGGGGGCGCGACATTCATCACGGGCTTGCTGAGTTTGTAAGCGCCAGGATGA
Source organism: Tardiphaga robiniae (assembly GCF_013359755.1). Lineage (GTDB taxonomy): Bacteria > Pseudomonadota > Alphaproteobacteria > Rhizobiales > Xanthobacteraceae > Tardiphaga > Tardiphaga robiniae. The sequence goes on from NZ_JABMCJ010000078.1 coordinate 40,221, forward strand.
ATTTCTAAGCGGCAATCAAGTCTCGACGACAATTCGATAGCGGAGGAATGCATGTCCTTCGCAAGGGATGAGTGATGAAATGTACGTTTGTATCAGCAGGATCGGATGCGATCGGCGAAGGACCGGAGGGGCTGCGGCCGATTCCCGTCACGCGCCGCGCTCTCCGTATCGCGCCATGGCCGGTCACGGCGATTCTGCTTGGTATTGCATCACCCGCCAATGCTCAGGCGATCCCGGCAACCAGCGACGAGCTCGCGCCGCCCTGGAATGCGCAACGGATTTTCGAACCGTCCGCGCTGCCCGATCTGGTCGACCGGGATAACCGCGAAGCAGTAGCGCCAGAGGACATGCCAGTAAAAAAGCGACAGCAACCTGGCTATGAACCCGTCGGCATCCGCCAGGGATCCTGGATGTTCAACCCGTCGCTGATGACGGGCGCACTCTATGACAGCAATGTGTTTGCCTCGAACACCCAGAAGCGCGGCGACGTCGCGGCGGTGATCGAACCCAGCCTGCGTGCTCACACGCTGTGGGAACGACACGGCATCGACATCAAGCTCAATTCACGAACCACGGCCTATAACGAAAATTCAAGCCTCGACCAGACCGATGTGAGCCTGAAGGGCGCCGGCTGGATCGATATCGCCAACGATATGGTCGTGCTGGGCAGTTTCCAGATCGCGCATCTCAATGAGGGTGTGGGTTCGCTGAGCTCGCCTTCCAATGCCGTGACACCGACGCCTTATAATCTGATGTCCGGCGACCTGACCGTCCGCAAGGAATTCAACCGGCTGGCGACATCGATCGGTGCACGCGTCGACTCCTACGATTACGGTACGGCGCGCGCGCAGGATGGCAGTCTGATCGACCAGAGCAGCCGCGACGGCCAGATCTATGCACTTCACGGCCGCGTCGATTATGCGTTCTCGCCTGTGCTCGGCTGGTTCGGCGGCGTCGAAGGCAACCAGCGCAACATCCGCGGCGTGCCCGGCCAGACGCTGGACTCCACCGGCTATCGCGCTTTGTCCGGCTTGACCGTCGGTTTCGGCAATCTGCTCCGCGGCGAATTCGGCGGCGGCTATGTCGAGCAGCGCTTCGACAATCCTCTGATTGGCACCGTCGACGGGCCATCCTATCGCGCCAAGCTCACATGGAGCCCGACGCGATTGATGGACATCCACGTCAAGGCCGAACAACTGGTCACGCAGACATCCGATACCAGCTCGACCGGCGTGTTGGCCAATGCCGTGCAGGTCGGCGTCGACTACGAACTGCGTCGCAACGTCATCCTGTCGCTGGCGGGCGCCTATGAGATCGATCGCTTCTTCGGCCAGGCCCGCAAGGACCGCGTGACCACGACCAATGCCAGCGTGAAGTATTTGATGAACCGCTTCAGCGCGATCTCGGCCTATCACCGCTACACATCGCGCGACAGCGATATACCCACCTTCAGTTACGACAAACACCAGGTAGGGCTCAATGTTACAGCGCAATTTTGATCAGCCTTATCCGGCGGCACCGGAACCGGTTCCGACCGCCGTTGCCGGTTGGCAGGCGCCGACCGTCGATCTCCGGGAAATGGCGCGCATCCTGCGCCGGCGCTGGCGCGCGGTCGTGCTGCCCGCCGCCGTGCTCGGTGGTATCGCCCTCGCTTATGTGGCGACGGCGACCACACTCTATACTGCGAACTCCACCGTACTGGTCGATCCCCGGCGCGCCAATGTGGTCGAAACCAATCAATCGGTGCTGACCAATTTCGGCACGGACGATGCGACCATCGAAAGCCAGACGCTGCTGATCCAGTCGCTGACCATTCTGCAGCGTGTGGTCGACAAGCTGAAGCTGACGCAGGATCTCGAGTTCATGCCAAAGCCCGGCCTACTCGATCCGATCCGCAATCTGTTCCGCAGCAGCAGCCCAGTCGATGGCGTGAGCCCCGAAGACGCCGCGCGTGCATACTCTATATATCTGCTCCAGCGCCGCATGAAGGTGACACGACAAGGCACGACATTCCTGGTCGATATCGCCGTCAGCTCGGAATCGCCGCAGAAAGCCGCGACCATCGCCAATGCGGTGGCTGACGCCTATTTCGAGGAACAGGTCCGCGCCAAATTCGACGCGACGCGCATCGCAGCCAAATGGCTCGGCGGCCAGATCGATGCGCTGAAGAACCGCGTCGTCACCTCCGAACAGGCCGTCGCGGACTATCGTTCCGCCAATAACCTCGCGGTCTCGCAGGGCGTGACGGTCAACGACCAGCAGATCACCGATCTCAACAGCAAGCTGATTGCTGCCCGGGTGCAGACCGCCGAGGCGCGTGCCAAGTTCGATCAGGTGCAACAATTGGCGAAAACCGGCGGCGATGCCGGCGGGCTCAATGCCGCCGTCTCCTCGGAGATGGTGACCAAGCTGCGCGCGCAATATGCCGATATCGCCAAGAACGAAGCCGACCTGACCAGCAAATATGGTCCGCGGCATCCGCAGGTCGCCAATGTGCGGGCGCAGCTCAAGGACACGCAGCGGCTGATCAACGAGGAAATCGGGCGCATCGTGCAGGGCACGGCGCATGATTATGACGTTGCGAAATCGCGCGAGGCGTCGCTGCAGGACAGTTTCGACAAGCTGCAGGGCGTGTCCAGCACGTCCGGTCAGGCCGTGGTCCGGCTGCATGAGCTGCAGCGCGAGGCCGAGGCCAACCGCACGCTCTATGAGTCATATCTGGCGCGCTCGAAGGAGACGACGGCGCAGGAAAGCCTGGAGATGCCGGACTCCCGCATCGTCAGCTTTGCCAGCATCCCGCTCAAGCCCTCCGCGCCGAAGACCATGCTTATTCTAGGCTTTGCCATCCTGCTCGGCCTCGGCGGCGGCACGGTGCTGGCATTCCTGACCGACTATCTCGACGGGCGGATCAAGACACTGGAACAGGCCGAAGAGATATCGGGCGTTCCCGCGCTGGCCGCTCTACCCTCGATCAGCAGTCGCGAACTCGCCGGGCGTGCCAAACGCGGCCGCACCGAACTCGGCAATTACGATCCGCGCACCATGCGGCTGCTGCCGGCTGCATTGCAGCCACCACTGATGCGCTATGCCATCGAGGAGCCCGGCACATTCTTCGCCGAAGCGATTCGCGCGGTGCGTCTGGCGATTCAGCGTGCGCGCAAGATCGACACGGTCAAGGTCGTGCTGGTGACATCGGGCCTCGAAAGTGAAGGCAAGACAACCTTCGCCGGCAATCTCGCACTGTCCTTCGCCACGCTGGGCATCAAGACACTGCTGATCGACGGCGATCTGCGCAATCCCGGTCTGACCCGCGCCGTCAGCCCCAATGCCGATGCCGGCCTGCTGCAGGTGGCGACCGGCGAAGTGTCGCTGGAGCGCGCCATCCTGCTCGATCGCAGTACCGGCCTCTCGATCCTGCCCTCGCCTGCCATCAAGGACGTCGATGCCATCACCGAGCTGATGTTCTCGGAGCAGATCGTCGAAATCCTCGACCGCCTGAAGTCGCATTATGAACTGATCATTATCGACTCGCCGCCATTGATCCCGTTGGTCGACGGCCGCGCACTGGCCGAACTCGCCGACCGAATTTTGCTGGCCATGGCCTGGAATCAGACACCGCGCGAGGTCGTCGCCCACACGATGGAGCTGCTGGCGCCGGTGCATGATCGCATTCTCGGCACCGTGCTGACCCAGGTCGATCTCAGCAAGATCCGCTTCTATGACTACTACCGCAGCTCGGCCTATCTGAAACCCTATGGCGTCGCCGCCGCCAGTGCGGGAGCTGCGCGTTGACATTGGCCCGGACCGCGCCGCTCAGGCTGCATCGCAACGGCGCCCTCGCCGCGGCGGGCTCGCGTGCACGCGTTCCGCAACGACGGCAGATCGTTAACACCGCCCAACTCATTAATTTGATGATCGTCAGTGTGCTGCTGGGCGCCATCGTCGCGATTTTCACACTGTCCGGCGGCGTTCTGACTAATCTCAAGATTCACTATCTGACACCCGGCGGCAATTTTCTTGAGAAATTGCATCCCGGCACCTATGCGACATTCATCGCGACGCTTTTGCTGCTGATGCGCGACGGTGACCCGATCGGTGAGATCAACCGTGCCTTCACGGACGCCAAGCTTTTGCTGGTGCACCTGTTCTGCTGGTTCGTCCTGCTGATCCAGATGTTCGTGCTGGAACGCCCGTTCACGGTCATCATCGACACGTTCCTGCTGCCGGTGCTGCTGTGCCTGCTGATCTGGCGGCTGACGCCGGCGCAGCGGCGGCCGCTGGTCTGGGCCATCCATGCGACACTGCTGCTCAACATCCTGATTGGCTATTACGAATATTTTTCCGGCCATCGCATCATTCCGCTGACACTCGGCAGCGTGCTGGTGGTCGGTGAATGGCGCTCGGCTGCGCTGCTCGGCCATCCGCTGACAGCCTCGGGCATCGTCGGCGCCTATATCATGGCGCTGGTGCTGCGACCGGCCATCTGCCCCCCGATCATGATCCGCGTGCCACTGATCGCCTTCAGTCTGGGCTCACTGATGGCCTTCGGCGGCCGTACCGCGCTGATGACGGTATTGTTCGTGCTGGCTTGCCTCGGTCTGCTTGAGACGATCCGGCTGATCCGCGGCAAGCGCGTGCCGCTGCTGTTCGCTGTCGGCGCAATCTGCTTTCTTTTTGCGGCGGCAGGCGTCGTGTTTGCTGCGCTCTATCTCGGTATCTTCGACAAGATGCTGCTGCGCTTCTCGTCGGACAAAGGCAGCGCCCTGGCGCGCTTTGCGACCTTCGACATGCTCAATCATTTTCAGTGGAGCGAACTGATTCTCGGGCCCAATCCGGTTCGCGTGAACGCGCTGCAGTCGCAGCTCGGTTTGAATTATGGCATCGAGAACTTCTGGGTGTCCTGCATCGTGCAATTTGGCCTGATCCACACCATCCTGATCACGCTGGGCCTGACCTGCTTCTTCATCGAACTGCTGCGCCGGTCGGACCGCGCAGCCTTCGCCATCTTGCTGCTGATCCTGATGATTGCGGCAAGTTCGGTGAGCTTCTCGTCGAAGAACATCCAGCTGGCGCAACTCGTTCTGCTCATCGCGCTGCTGTTGCCGCGCGAACGCGCGCCGGCCGTGGCGCCACCCCGCCATGTCCATCAGCGACCGCCGATGGCGGCTCCGCATGTCCGCGCCGTCCCCCGGGATCAGGAGTTTGCATGACTATCTATGTCGATCACACCCATCTCGGACGCCATGTGACCGGGCTCGAACGGATCACACTGGAGCTGTTTTCGCAGCAGGCGCTGGCGCCGCTCGATGTCGTGCCCATCACCTCGCGCGGCACCGGCCAGATGGTGGCGACGCAGACTTTCGGTCTGCCGATGCGCCTGGCGTCTCCCTCGTCGTTCCTGCTGTGCCCCGGCTTCCCGCCAAGCCCGCTGCTGCGGATGTTTTCATCACGTGTGCTGCCCTATATGCACGACGACTTCCTGCTGACGCGACAGGCCGATCTCAATACCCGCGCGCGACTCTATATGGCGACACCCTTCAAGATCGCGCTCAAGAATTATCCGCGCTTCCTGACCAATTCGCGCGACACCCAGCGCAAGCTCGCCGAGCATTGTCGCCCGGACGCTAAGATTACGCTGTATCGCCCGCCGGTGCGCAACGTGTTCAAGCTGGAATCCGCCGAGCGCGCCGAGCGCGAGCCCGAGACGTCGCCGTTGCGCGTCGTGGCGCTCGGCACCGTGGAGCCACGCAAGAACTTCATCGCCGCGGCCAATATCGTACGTGAATTGCGCCAGCACGGTTTTCCCGGCGCCACCCTCGACATCGTCGGCCGCAAGGGCTGGGGCGATGACTGGAAGACGCTGGAGCGCATGTCGTGCGTGACCTTGCATGGCTACCAGTCTTCCGAGAACGTGGCGCGCATTCTCAATGAGGCCGATATTTTCCTGTGCACTTCGCATGATGAAGGTCTCGGCTTGCCACTGCTCGAAGCCCAATATGCCGGCCTGCCGATCGTGGCGCCGAATGCGCCCGTCTTCCATGAAGTACTGGGTACATCCGGCATCTTCATCGATCCGTCGGACCACGGCACCGCAGCGTCGCAGATCGGCGGGGCTATCGCGGCTTCTCAGTGGCGCAGGCAGTATGTTGCGGCAGCGACCGAGAACCTCGCGCGCTGGAACGCGCTGGCAGCGAGCGACCACGACATCGTCATCGACCTGATCGCCGAACTCGCCGGCGGGCAGCTGGGCGGCCGTCGTTCGGCGACGAAACCCAACGTCGCGCATTAGGACCGTGACGCCGGCGTCCATGCCGGATCGGGGCCACGCCTGGTCCATTCAACAGGGGACATGCTTCTTGCAGGATATCGACACCAGCACACGACATCTGGACGGGCTGCGCATCGTTGCGGCCAGCGCCGTCGTGATCCTGCATTATTCCGATTACATCAAGGAGCTGCCAATTGGTCGCTTCATGGTGGACCACACCTGGCACTTCAATCTGTTCGTCGACCTATTCTTCGTCATCTCCGGCTTCGTCATTGCCAGCCAGTATCTGGCGAAAGTCGGCTCACCCGCCGCGGTCGGCCGCTTCCTGTGGCGGCGCCTCGCGCGGATCTATCCCCTGCATCTGGCGACGCTGGCTTTCTATATCCTGATCGCACTGGCGCTTCATGCGGGCATCGCCAAGACCGACAACCCGGCGCGCTATCCGTTCTCAGACCTGCCGGCGCAGTTCCTGCTGCTGCACGCCATCGATGGCGACCGGCTGACCTTCAATTTTCCGAGCTGGTCGCTGTCGGCCGAGTTCTTCTGCTACGTGCTGTTTCCGCTGATGGTGCTAATGATCGCGCGGAGCAGGACGGTGATCGTGGCCCTCGTCGTGCTGCCGCTGCTGGCCAACAGCATCTATGCCGTTGCCATGGGCACCGAGCCCTGGCCGGACTGGATCAACAAGGGCGGCGCCTTCCGCGCTTTGCCGGCTTTCAATCTCGGCATCGCCTGCTGGCTGTTTCGCGACCGGATTGCGCGGCTTCCGGCGATGCCGGGCCTGCTGACCGTGGCCCTCGTCCTGTTCCTGATCTTCGGCGCGCAGCTTCCGATCATGGCAGCGCTCGCAATCATCTATCTCATCGCGGTGCTCGCCATCCATCACGACCTCTCCGGCCAGACCACCCTGTTCTCGCGCCTTGGCTTCGAGCGCTGGTCGTCGCTGACCTATTCCTCTTACATGCTGCATATTCCAGTCGCGACCGTCGTCCTCACGCTGGCGGCACGCTTCCTTGCCCCCGTCATTCCCGGCGGCAAGCTCGCCCTGGTGCCGCTGGCCATCGCCGTTCTTGCCGCCGCCAGCATTCTGTCCCTGCGCTATTTCGAGACGCCCATGCGGCGCGCTCTCAATGAGGCTTATGATCGCCATTTCAGCACGCGAATTGCCGCGGCGACGGTGCCAAGGCAGACGTGAACTGATGGTCAATGCAACGCAGACAATGTCCGGGACGGCGCGGCCGCTGGCTCAAACGAGGACGGCCAGCCGGGACGTGGCCATCGACAGCATGCGCGGCCTCGCCATGCTGATGGTGATCGGCATCCATTCGCTGCAGCAACCGCTCGATGCATCGTGGAAGACCATGCTCGATGCGGCACTGCGTCCCTGTGTGCCGATCTTCCTGTTCGCATCCGGCTATCTGACCGCTCTGTCGGGCCGCGTTCCACTCGGCAAGCGCGTCATGGCCGCATTGATCCCCTACGCCATCGCTTTCGCTGCGGCCTATCTCTACATGGCGCTACAGAATCCGGCGATGGATCACCGCCCGACGACAACGGCTGCCCGCTTCGTGCTCGCTTACGTGTTCGTGTATTATTATGTCTTCGTCTATCTCGGCTGCACGCTGATGCTCTGGCTGACCCTATGGTTTGCCCATCGTGTGCCGACCCAAGCCAATGAGCGACTGCGCGTCGTCCTGATGCTCGCCCTCGTCTTCGGCCTGATCGTCGGCAGCTACATCGATCCCCTGCTGATCCAGCGCGGATTGTCCGAAGGGCTGGTCGAGGAAGTCCGCATGCGCGACATCCCATTCTGGTTCAGTTTTGTGGCACTGGGGATGCTGGTCGCTGGGTCGACGGCGCGGCCAGCCCTTCCGCGGATGCGCCTGACGCTGACCGCTGCGGCACTGGTGGCCTATGTCATCTATGCAGCGGTCCGGCTGCTGAAGATCGGCGACGCCGCCGATTATGATTCGATGGCGTTCTTCGGCTATGCCGGGGCGCTCTGCGTTCTGCTATTCGCCCTCGGTGCCCGCACGCCGGTCCTGGCCACGCTCGGGTCCGGCAGCTACTTCATCTATCTCTGGCATATTTTCATTGTCATGGCCTTGCGCGATCATGGCGGACTGCGCCAGTTCGGCCCGGTTGCGGGAACATTTCTAATGTATGCCATCACCGTCGCCTTGAGCCTTGTCGCACTGCTCGCCGTGCAACGATGGGCACCGCCGCGCGCAGCCCGCTGGCTCGGAGCCTGACCATGCTGCTGAAGCGCACGATCCTTTATCTTCCGGCCCAAATCGTCGGGCCGATGTTCCAGCTGATCGCGATGATCGTGTGGACCCATGTGGTCAACGAGCATACGCTGGGTGTGATCACGCTGATCACCGCAACGCATGAACTGCTACAGATCGCGTTCCTCGCGTGGTGGTCGCAATATGCGCTGCGCTTCTTCGGCCGCTATCAGGACGGCGAACAGGCCGAACGATTCTATCGCACCGAGAATGTCGTCATTCTCATTTCGCTGGTGCTGCAGAGCGCGGCCGTGATCGGTGTGCTCTATACGGTCATCGCGACTGACACCAACCCTGCGCTGCTCGGAGCGACCGTCGCTTACGTCATCAGCCGCTCGCTCAATCTCTATATCGCCGAACGCGCCCGGGTCCGGCACCAGATCGGCGTCTACTCGATCCAGCAGATCGTCGGACCATCGATCGGCTTCATTCTCGGCCTGGTACTCATCAAGCTGATTGGTCCGTCGCCAGAATGGCCACTGCTGGGCTATGCCGCCGCGCAGCTCATTGCCGCTTTGGTCGTCCTGCCCCACATTGGCTACAGCCGCCGTTTATGGCCGATCGATCGCGAGATCATTCGCCATGCGGTGAGCTACGGCATTCCGCTGATTATCGGTGGTGCGCTGGGCTGGGTCGGCCTCAATGCCTCGCGCTTCATCGTCAATGACATGCTCGGCGTCGCCGCCGCCGGCCTTTTTGCCGTTGGTTATGGTCTGGGCCAGCGCGCCGCGGCAGTGGCCGCGATGCTGGTGACGGCCGCGGCGTTCCCGCTGGCGGTCAAGAGCATGGAGCAAGGCGGCAGCAAGGCTGCGATGCGCCAGCTTGCGGACAACAGTGCACTGCTCATCGGCATTCTGGCGCCAAGCATTGCGGGCATCTTCCTGCTACGGGCCGAGATCGTGCACCTGCTGATCGCCACGCCGTTTCAACAGGTGACGCTGGCAATTCTGCCTCTCTCGGCCCTGGCCGGTTCGATCCGCAACATCCGTGCCCATTTCGGCGATCAGGTGTTTCTCCTGCACAGCAAGACACAGCTGATGATCGTGGTCTCCAGCATCGACGCGCTGGTGACGATCGCGGCGAGCTTCATCTGTATCCACTATTGGGGACTCGTTGGCGCAGCCGGCGCAACAGTGCTGTCCGCCATTGCCGCAGCACTGGTCAGTTTCATCATCGGTTTTTCGAAATTCGGCCTGACGCTGCCCTGGGCGCATCTCGCCCGCATCATCCTCGCAACCGGGGCCATGGCGGCACTGCTCATGCAACTGCCGGAAGCGCCGAACCATGTCTTGCTGGCAGCACATGTCGCCGCGGGCGCGGCGATCTATGTGTTGGTGCTCGCTATCCTTTACGGACCGACGTTGCTTCGGATGCTGCGCCGTCAGCCGCAACTCTCCGAGCTCTGATGTCGCAAAATCGTCACGACCGTTTGGCGGTCTCCAGTGCACGGGCCATTGCGTACCACAGCGGCTTTTTCTGCATGTTCTCATCGAACGGCAGCGGCCGTGGCAGTCGTTCTGCGAGAGGATTCTTCTTTCTCGCAGCGTCCGTATAGAATGAATAGTGATCGGACAGCTGCCACGCGATCACGGCCTTGACCGCCGGGACCTGCAGCACCGTTTCGAGGAATTTCCCGCCGGTCTCCGCGATCATCTTGTCGCGGGTGGCCACGTCGTCCGGGAACGTGTCGTCACGGACATCGAATTCGGTGATGTAGATGTCGACCTTGCGTTCGGCGAGCGCCTGGACGAATTCCAGAAACCGCTGGGGATCATGCGGATAGCGCGGCTGCAAGTGGCCCTGCAGGCCGACCACATCGAGCCGGACGCCGGCATGCTGCAACTCGTCGACCAGACGCAACAGTCCGGTGCGCACCGCGAGACCGACATCGTCATCGCGTTCCGCCTGTGCCTCATTGAGCACAAACTTGGTTTTCTTATCCACCGCACCGGCGCGCGCGAAGGCACGCTTGATATAATCGGTTCCAAACGCATCGTACCACGGTCCGAGACGATAGCCGCCAGGGGCCTTATGCCCGGGCCAGAACGGCTCGTTGACGATGTCCCATGACTGCAACTGGCCCGCATAACGACCGACCACCTCATCAATATAACTATCGAAGAAGGCCTGCCGTTCGGGATTGCTCATCGACTTGATCCATTGCGGCACCCATTCGTTCCAGATCAGACAATGACCGCGCATGGGAATGCGATTGCTCGCACAAAATTGGTGCAATCGATCGGCGCTCTCGAATCGCTTCGGACCCGCCATCGGCGCAAGCGTGCCCATTTTCAGAGCGATATCCGTCGTTATAATTTTCGTCTGTGTTGTGTAAAGCTCACGATATCCGACATCCTTGTCGATCACCGGCCCTGCAGCCGCGCCAAACATCAAACCATTTTTTGCCGCAATTGTACCAAGGCTCTGCGTTTGCGTCGCGCTGACTGCATGTCGTTGCATAGCAAGCGTCGCTCCGGCGATGACTGCGAACGACTTTCTCCTTGAACATTCGAACATATCCACTCTCCATCGATTCAAAATCGTGACTGCTATCTTTTCGATGTTGCGCGACAGCATCGCCATCGTTGCGTCGCAATAGTTCGTTTTGATGTCCATCACGTCGAGGGGATGATTTTCGACTCACTTTTCTTCGCTGCATCGATAGCAAGCAAGTGTGCACTTCGTTCAAGCGTAACTCGGCCACATCGTCATCAGGGGAACGACATGTTGCAGACGCAGGCGCCACACGCCCGAAATCTCACCGTTGATGGTGTCACCGTCAATATTTCATCACTCAATGAAGCCGTTTCGTCGATCGTCGATGCCGTCGAACATGGCGAGAACTTCAGTGTATGTACGCTCAACCTCGATCATGTCGTCCAACTGCAACAAAAGCCTGATTTTCGCGCCGCCTATCGTCGCGCACGCTTTGTAACCGCTGATGGTTTTCCGATTGTGGTCCTGAGCCATCTTTTGGGCACACCAATTACGCGAACAACCGGCGCAGATCTCGTGGCTCCCTTGTGCGAAGCTGCCGGCAAGAGAGGCCTTCCGATCTTTCTGTTCGGCTCGGATACGCCGACGCTCGAAAAGACCGCGACCGAATTGCGCAGGAGATATGAGGGCTTGCAGATCGCTGGCACTTTCGCGCCTGGTCGTGGCTTCGATGCTTACTCGACCGAAGCCGATGCAGCAATTGCACAGATCCGTGCATCCGGTGCAAAGTTGTGCTTCCTCGCACTCGGCGCACCGCGACAGGAATTGTTCGCCTCGCGTTGTATTGATGAGCTCGACGGCACTGCCTGCCTGTGCATCGGCGCGGCGCTCGATTTTATCGCGGGCACACAGGTTCGCGCACCGATGTTCACCCAGCGCGCCGGCCTCGAATGGGCCTGGCGCATGTTGAAAGATCCACGCCGCCTTGCGCCTCGTTACGCTCGCTGCGCGGCCGCCGTGCCACGTTTGATCGCCGGCACGCTTCCACAAATCCTGAATGCCCGCATGAGGAAAGCCGTATGACCTCGACTCTGACTCTGGGGCTTCGTGCCCGAAATGCTGCCCCGGCCAAGCGCCGCTATCAGATCTGCCTCATCCACCCGTTCGATCCGCGCGGCCAGAAGGTTGGCGGGCTGGAGACCTATATCCGCGACTTCATCACGTTCCATCCCACAGACACGGACATCCTGTTCGTTGGCGTGGATTCGATCGGCGACCTCAAGCTCGGCGAAGTGCGACGCCTGACCTTCCGCGGACGCGACTTCGACTTCCTCCCCATTCTGCACTATTCCGACCAGCAGGCCCGCGAGGCCGCGCGCACCATCCGCTCGTCGCTGACCGGGCAGTTCTTCATGGCACTGCTCCGCCACTTCGGCCCAGTGTCGCGGCTGATCCGCGAGCGCGACTGCACCATCGATCTCCGCCGTGTCGAATTCTCCTGGCTGCCGACGCTACTGCGCCGTCCATTCATCCAGATGCTGCATGGCGAGGGCGCGCCGAAGTTGCAGATGGACTCGCTGCTGCGCAAATATTCGTTCGTGCACAATGCAGGCGAGCGTTTCGCGGTCACGACCAGCGCAAAATTTCTGTGCGTGAATCCGTTCATCACCGAACGGCTGCAAAAGACATATCCCGGCCAGAGCGGCAAGATCGACACGCTCTGGACCTGGGTGAATACCGACATCTTCAAACCACAGCCGTTTCCCGCGATCACCGAACCGTTCCGAATCATCTTCGCGGGGCGCCTTGATGAGTTCAAGGATCCGCCGTTGATGTTCAGCACCATCGCCCGCCTGCGCGAGCGGCTGCATGGTCATCTCGAATTCCATTATATCGGGACCAGCGATCCGCATCGCTTTGTCGAATTCGCCGCGATCGAAGACATCACCATCCGGCACGGCTTCAAGGACGCTGTCGGTATGGCCACAACACTGGCCAATGCCCATGCAGGCATCCTGACGTCGGAATTCGAGGGCATGCCGCGCTGCGTGCTCGAGATGCTTGCGGTCGGCCGCCCGGTCGTCGCCGTGCACCTGCCGCAACTGGAGTCAGTAATTCATGATGGCGAGAGCGGCTATCTCATTTCCCGCAGCTCATCCCGCGACGAGATGATCGAGAACTTGGCCCAACGTTTCCTCGATACCCGCGATGCGATCGGCACCGGCGAGATCAACCCGGCGCAGGTTGCCAGCGCGATCGATAACTTCACACCAGCAACACAGCTGGCGCGCGTCTTTACCTATCATCAGGATATCCAGAATGCGCGCAACATGATGATGACGCCCTCCGCGGCACACTGAGGTTATTTGTGAATATCCTGTTGCTATCGAGCGAATATGCTCCCGCACGCGGCGGGATAGGCACCTACGCCCACGAGATCGCATTGGCCGCAACGCAGCTCGGCGCGCGGGTGACGCTGGTCGCTCCCGATTACGCACAGGATATGTCAGCCGACGATCGCGCCATGCCCTTCGCAATCCACCGTTTCAGCGGCGGATTGCATTCGGCACGCGATTTGCCCGCCAAGATCATGCTGGCGCGCAGCCGCATCGGTACGGCTCCGTTCGATGTGGTGCATGCCGCTGACTGGCCCTTCTTCATTCCGGTCGCACTCGCGCGCGGCCGCACGCCGGCGCGGATGCTGATGACGGTGCACGGTACAGAGATCAATGAGACGCAGACGCCACTGAAGCGACTGGCGATCCGCTTCAGTGGCGTGTTCGGGCCACGCACCGAGGTCGCGGCCAATAGCAACTTCACACGCGAGCTGTTTCGCAAGAGATTCACGATCGACGAACGGCGCATCCATGCCATTCGCCTTGGCGTCTCCGATTTCTGGTCCGGACGGCGCAGCGATCGCGCTGCCACGCGCGCGATCTATGACATTGCGCCGGACCGGATCGTCATGGTCACCGTGGCGCGGCTGACGCGGCGCAAGGGACATCATCTCACGCTCGCCGCTCTGGCGCAGCTTCCTGACGAACTACGTCAGCGCGTCACTTGGCTGGTCATCGGTCCGCAGGGAGAGGCGGATTATGTCGATGAGCTTCGCGGCATGATCGCCGCGTCGGACTGCGACGTCAGGCTGCTCGGCGCGCTATCGAATGAGGAAATTCGCGACATCTACGGTGCGGCGGACTTTTTTTGTCTGACCGGTGTGCCGGATTCGTCCGGCCGCGTCGAAGGCTTCGGTCTCGTCTATCTTGAGGCCGGTGCCACGGGCCTGCCGAGCGTCGCAAGCAATATCGGAGGTGTGCCCGATGCGGTGCTCGCCGGCCAGTCTGGCCTTCTGGTCGCCCCCCGCGTCGACATGATCGCCCATGTGATCCGGCAATTGGCCGAGGACGATGAGCTGCGGGCGCGCCTCGGCGCTGGTGCCGCCGCACATGCGCGTGATCTGTCGTGGGAACGCTGCGCCGCAGAAACCTATGGTTTGAAGCGGCCATCACCGTCGGAGGATGCCTTGCAGACCGGATCGGAGCTGAGGGCATCGGCATGAAACAGCTCGCTGCCATCGTCACATTGCTCGTGCTCACCGCAAGCACCGCGCATGCCGACAATTGCAACAAGAGCCGGGAGTATCTGCTCGGCGGCCTTGCGGGCGATCTCACCATGCCGCCACAGGCCTATGAAGGCCTGTTCAAGGTCTGCACCGCGACGGCGACGATGCCGAACGTCAAAGATGCCTACATCCTGAAGGATGGGGCCATCGCGGTGATTCCGAAACAGGACACGGTGGCCGCCACCGCGGCGACGCTGTCGCGATTCTGCGACGCCAACCCCAGAGCCACGCTACGCTTCATCTCCGCCAAGGAGCTCGTGCTAACGAAATCGACATCGGGCATTGTGCAGATGTCGTCAGGCTCCGCAACATCGTGTAAGAAGATCAAGGGTCTCACCTGAGCCAGAGGGAAATGCCGCCATGCTGAAGCGCATCTTTCGCTCCTCGTCCGAGACATTCCGGACACGTTCGCCGGAACGTGATCGCATCACCGATGAACGGCTTGTTCTCGCCATTGCGGCGACCATCGACTCCGGCCTGCGCAGTGCAGAATACGAACATGACGGCCTGAAGCGTCGGCTGGAAGACGTCATCTCCATCGCCGCAATTGTCGGCGGTAACGAGATCGAGGACGTCAACAGCCAGTCGGACCCACGGGCGGAACTCCTGCAGAAATCGGACGACGAGATCCGCATCGGCGAAGCACGGCTGCGGACACTCGAGACCAATATCGAGCATTTCAGATCGCTGAAGCGGGACCTGAGACGGCGTTTCCCGGGCATCAATCTCGATGCCGCCGAGCCGGCGCCGAAATAGCGGTTTTCCACCGATCAAGACCAGCCGATCAAGATTCGACCGATCAGCACGCCATGCGCGGGTCAGTGATGCCACGACACGCTTCAGGGTGATCGATGCCTCGTAGCCGAGTTCGATGCGATCGGGCATACTGATCGTGTAAATGCTATCCCTCACCTCATCGCCGGCCACCACCCGTACCGTGATCGGCCCCGCCTGCCTCAATCCCGCCCCAGGGCTTCGCCCAAGGGGCGACCGGAGTATCTGCTTCCATGACTGATCGCGCCGACGCCATTGCCGCCAGGATCGAGACCTTCATCCGCGCCGAAGTCATCCCCTATGAGAAAGATTCGCGGACAGGTGCTCACGGCCCGAGCGACGAACTGGTGCAGGAACTGCGCGACAAGGCCCGCAAAGCCGGCGTTTTGACCCCGCACATTCTTGCGGATGGATCGCACCTCACGCAGCGCGAGACGGCGAAAGCCCTGATCAAATCGGGCCTTTCGCCTCTGGGGCCGCTGGCTTGCAACACGATGGCACCCGACGAGGGCAATATGTATCTCCTTGGCAAGGTCGGCACTGCCGAGCAGAAGACGCGCTTTCTGGAGCCGCTGGTGTCGGGGAAAGCGCGTTCGGCATTCTTCATGACCGAACCGGCAGATGAAGGCGGCGCAGGCTCCGATCCGTCGATGATGCAAACCACCTGCAGGCTCGATGGCAATCACTGGGTGATCAACGGACGGAAGAAGTTCATCACCGGCGCGGAAGGCGCCAAGGTCGGGATCGTCATGGCGAAGTCCGAGGATGGCGCCTGCATGTTTCTCGTCGACCTGCCCGATCCTGCGATCCGCACCCTGCGTGTGCTGGATACGATCGACAATTCGATGCCCGGCGGCCATGCGGAGATCGAGATCAATAACCTGCGTGTGCCTGCAGACCAGATGCTTGGCGCGTCAGGCGACGGTTTCAAATACGCGCAAATCCGCCTTAGCCCCGCGCGCCTGTCGCATTGCATGCGTTGGCTGGGTCTTGCAATCCGCGCCAACGAGATCGCGACCGACTATGCCTGTCGTCGCCATGCATTCGGAAAGGCCCTGATCGATCATGAAGGCGTCGGCTTCATGCTGGCGGAGAACCTGATCGATATCAAACAGTCGGAACTAATGATCGACTGGTGCGCGGACGTGCTCGACACCGGCTCGCTCGGAACGGCCGAAAGCTCGATGGCCAAGGTCGCCGTGTCGGAAGCGCTGATGCGGATCGCCGACCGTTGCGTGCAGGTGATGGGCGGCACCGGCGTTTCCGGCGAAACCATCGTCGAACAGGCCTTCCGCGAGATCCGCGCCTTCCGCATCTATGACGGCCCGACCGAAGTCCACAAATGGTCGCTCGCCAAGAAGATCAAGCGCGACTGGAAGACGGAACAGCAATGACGCGCACGGCGAAAGCCGTCGCTGTTTGATCGAGCGCTGCGACCATTCAGGGATGGCGTCAGGAGGTCGATGGCCATCCTGAGGCGGCGCGCGGGCGCCGAAATTGCCAGACGCCTCGCTTGAGACAGCCCCCCATCAGCAACCCTGCCCTGAAACTGCTGACCGACAGGTCAATGACGTTCTCTCGTACAAGCCATTCCGAGAAAAACTCTCCTGCGTTCACCGCGGTACCAGCAGGCTTCTTCCGAACATGACGCCATCGCATCTGCGCGCTGGACGCATTGCCTGATTTCCTGAAGTGTAGTTGCAACTTCTCCAAAGCGCACACTTATGCCGCATCAGCAGGCACCGAAGAGACATATCATGAAGACAGCAAGATTTCTGCACGTCGGCGCGCTCGCATTGGGCTTTGTCGCGGCGACTATGCAAGGCGTTCGCGCCGAGACGGCCCAACTCCGTATCGCGCAGCAATTCGGGATCGCCTATCTCCCGCTCATCGTCGCGAGCGAACGAGGCTTGATCGAGGAAGAAGCCAAGGCGCTTGGCATCACGCCGCCGAAGATCGAATGGCTGCGGCTCTCGGGCGCCGCATCGATGAATGAAGCGCTGATCTCCGGCAGGCTGGATTTCGCGACCGCCGGCATCACGCCGATGATCCTGACCTGGGACAAGACGCGGACCACCGCCAAGATCATCGGTGTCGCCGCGCTGGGATCGATGGCCAATATCCTCACCACCAACAATCCGAACGTCAAGACACTGGCCGACTTCACCGAGAAGGACCGCATCGCGCTGCCGTCGGTCAAGGTCGGCTTCCAGCCCATCGTGCTGCAGATGGCGGCCGACAAGGCGTTCGGCAAATACGACAAGCTCGACGAACTCACCGTCAGCATGCCGCATCCGGACGCAACGGCGCAGATCTTGTCGGGTCGCTCCGAGATCACGGCACACTTCACCTCACCGCCGTTCTCGCAACAGCAACTCGCCAGCGGTAAGGTGCATCAGGTATTGAACAGCTACGACGTGCTCGGCGGCCCGCACACTTTCAACGTGGTCTATGCCACCACCAAATTCGTCAATGACAATCCGAAGACGATCCAGGCCTTCGTGCGCGGCCTCGACCGCGCCAATGACTGGATCAAGGCCAATCCGAAGGAAGCCACTGCGCTTTACATCAAGGCGGAAAACTCGAAGCTTGCGCCGGATTTCGTCGAGAGCATCATCCGCGACAAGAACATCAACTTCACCACGATTCCCGAAGGTGCGCAGAAATTCGCCGACTTCGAAGCCAAGGTCGGCCTTATCAAGCAGGCACCGGCGTCGTGGCGGGATCTGTTCTGGTCCGGCCTGGGCGAAAAGCCGGGAAGCTGACGTGAACGTCGCGCCGCGATCGGCTGACTTCATCGGTGACGCCGTAACGGCGCCGCTGCTGGCACTGGATCATGTCAGTATCAGCTATCCCACCCGCGACGGCATCCTCACGGCTGTCGAGGATGTCAGCTTCACACTCTCGGCCAGCGAGCGGCTGGTGCTGCTCGGCCCGTCCGGCTGCGGCAAATCCACGCTGCTGCGTACTGTCGGCGGTTTTTTGAAGCCCAGCACCGGCGAGATCCGGCTACACGGGCGGCGCATCGATGCGCCTGGCCCCGATCGTATGACGGTGTTTCAGGAGTTCGACCAGTTGCTGCCGTGGCGCACGGTGCTGGGCAATGTCCGTTACGCGCTGGAGCGCGGCAAGTCGCTGCCGCGCCGGCAGGCGGAGGATGTCGCGCGTCATTGGCTCAGCCGCGTCGGGCTGAAGAATTTCGTCGATGCCTATCCGCATACGCTGTCCGGCGGCATGAAGCAGCGCGTCGCCATCGCCCGTGCCTTCGCGCTCGAGCCGGCGCTGCTGCTGATGGACGAACCGTTCGCTGCACTGGATGCGCTGACGCGTCGACAGATGCAGGACGAACTGCTTAAGCTGTGCGAGGAGACCGGGAGCACGGCGCTATTCGTCACCCATGGCATCGACGAGGCGATCCGCGTCGGCACCCGCATCCTCGCACTGACGCCGCATCCCGGCCGGCTGGCCGCGACATTCGACGTGCCGCCCGACACCCGCATCCGCGGCACCGCGCGCTTCGCCGAGCTGGAACGACAGATCCAGCAGAGCGTTTTCGCCGATCCGGAAACCGAACATGTCTGATATCGCTGCGCCGAAACTGGTGCGCGCGCCCGCTTTACGGCGCGTGTTCGATGGTACGCCGTGGCGCCGTGCCGTGATCCTCGCGGGCTTCGCGCTGATCTGGGAGCTCTATGCACGCTGGCTGGACAATGCGCTGCTGCTGCCGACCATGGGCGCGACTTTGTCGGCGCTGTGGGCGGCTATCGTCTCCGGTGAACTGCCGGACCGCACCCTGACGTCGCTGCGTGTCCTGATCACCGGCTATGCGCTGGGCATCGCCGTCGCCGCGGCGCTCACCACCCTCGCCGCGCTGTCACGCTGGGGCAACGAAGCGCTCGGGCTGCTGACATCCATGTTCAATCCGCTTCCCGCCATCGCGCTGCTGCCCGTTGCATTGCTGTGGTTCGGCATCGGCACGCCGAGCCTGATCTTCGTCATCGTCCATTCGGTGCTGTGGCCGGTGGCGCTGGCCTGCTATGGCGGCTTCCTCGCCGTGCCGCCGACGCTGCGGATGGCTGGCCGCAATCTCGGCCTGTCCGGCGGCCGGTTCGTGGTGGAGATCCTGGTGCCTGCGGCGTTCCCGCAGATCCTGTCGGGCCTGCGGATCGGCTGGGCCTTCGCGTGGCGGACCTTGATCGCTGCCGAACTCGTGTTCGGCGTCAGCGCCCGTTCCGGCGGCCTCGGCTGGTTCATCTACACCAGCCGTGCGCAGCTGGAAACGGCCAGCGTGTTCGCGGGACTGCTGACGGTGATCCTGATCGGCCTTGTGGTCGAAGGGGTTATCTTTCGCACATTGACGCGGATCACGGTGCAGCGCTGGGGCCAGGAGCAGGCTTGAGCGAGCAATCTGCGGCGGCAATGCCAGGGGCACAACGTTCTCCGGATGGCGGCATTGTGCAGAGCGATCAACCCATGATCGTCCTGGTTTTTGGAATTCCCCAGATCGCCTGCTTGGGACTCTAATGCGTCATCAGTGATGGCGCCTTTCACGCCCCAATGCAGGACAACGACAATGCATGCCAGACGAATAATCTTGAAAGCCGCCATCGCCATAGGTCTCGGCGTGGCGGTCGTCTCCGCTCCCATGCTGATCGGTTCCGGATCAGCACAAGCGCAGGAGAAGACCGTCCGGATTGGCTTCCAGAAATACGGCAAGCTGGTTCTGCTGAAGAGCAAGGGGAGTTTGGAGCCACGCCTGAAGGCACTTGGCTGGAACATCAAATGGACGGAGTTTTCGGCGGGCCCCGCGCTGCTGGAAGCCATCAATGTCGGCGCGCTCGATTTCGGCAACACCGGCGAGGCACCGCCGATCTTCGCGCAGGCCGCCGGCGCACCGATCCGCTATGTCGCCTATGAGCCGCCAGCGCCCAAGGGCGAAGCGATCCTGGTGCCGAAAGGCAGTCCGATCAAATCGGTCGCCGAGCTGAAGGGCAAGAAGGTCGCGCTCAACAAGGGCTCCAACGTTCACTATCTCCTCGTCAAGGCGCTGGAGAAAGCCAATGTCAAATATTCCGACATCACCCCGGTGTTCCTGGCGCCGGCTGACGCGCGCGCGGCGTTCGAGCGCGGTGCCGTGGATGCCTGGGTGATCTGGGACCCGTTCCAGGCGGCCGCTGAAGCCGCGATCGAGGCGACGGTTCTCGCCGACGGCACCGATACAGTTTCGAACTACCAGTTCTATCTGTCATCGCAGAAATTCCTGGAATCGGATCCCAAGGTGGTCGATGCGATTCTCGAAGGCCTGCGGGAGGTCGACGACTGGGCCAAGACGGACATCAAGGCCGTGGCCGAACAGTTGAGCCCCTCGGTCGGCCTGCCGGTTGCTGTACTGGAGGTCGCGCTCAAGCGGCAGGCCTACGGGATCAAGCCGATTGATCGCAAGGTCATCACCGAGCAGCAGCAACTGGCCGATACGTTTCTCGCGCTCGGACTGATCCCGAAAGCCATTGCCGTAGCCGACGCCGCCGGGACACCCGCACCATGACCGCAGTCGACGACGCTCTCAAGATCCTCTGGTTCCTGCCGACCAGCGGCGACGGCCACTATCTCGGAACCACGGCCGGTGCGCGCGAGGTCGACTTCGACTATCTGCGGCAGATTGCGCGTGCTGCGGACAAGCTTGGCTATTACGGGGCCCTGCTCCCGACCGGGCGCAATTGCGAAGACTCCTGGGTCATCGCATCGGCCATCGCGCCGTGGACGGAGCGATTGCGCTATCTCGTCGCCGTGCGACCCGGACTGCAGTCGCCCACAGTAGCAGCGCGCATGACTGCCACGCTGGATCGCCTGACCAACGGACGATTGCTCATCAACATCGTGACGGGCGGCGATGCCGTCGAGAACAAGGGCGATGGCGTCTTCCTCGATCACGACGAACGCTATGAGGTCACCCGTGAGTTTCTGAATGTTTACGCGCGGGAGCTCGCCGGCGAAGCCGTCACTGTCGCGGGCAAGCACATCACGGTCGAAGACGGCCGCATCCTCTATCCACCGATCCAGACGCCCCATCCTCCATTCTATTTTGGCGGCTCGTCGGATGCCGGCATCGATGTCGCCGTCGATACCGTCGACAAATACCTGACCTGGGGCGAGCCGCCGGCGCAGGTGGCGGAGAAGATTGCACGCGTGCGCGGGATCGCCGAGCAGCGCGGCCGCAAGATCACGTTCGGCATTCGGCTGCATGTCATCGTCCGCCATACCAACGAGGCGGCATGGAAGGCCGCCGACGAACTGATCGAACACCTCACCGACGACACGATCGCATCCGCGCAGCAAATTCTCGGGCGAATGGATTCCGTCGGCCAGCAGCGCATGTCGCAATTGCACGGCGGCCGGCGCGACCGGCTCGAGGTCAGCCCGAATCTGTGGGCCGGCGTTGGCCTGGTGCGCGGCGGCGCCGGCACGGCGCTGGTCGGCGATCCCGCCACCGTCGCCGCACGCATCCGCGAATATCAGGACCTGGGCATCGATACGTTCATCCTGTCCGGCTATCCGCATCTCGAAGAGGCCTATCGGTTTGCCGAACTGGTATTCCCGCTGCTGTCGCTGCAACAAACCAGCAATGTCCGGCAGTTCCGCGCCAATACCGGCCCGTTCGGAGAGCCACTCGCAGATCACCGCCGGGCGACCGCAAAAGTTTGATGCGCCGCCAGCCTTGATCCCAGCGGCGCAATGACGCCGCGGCATCTGGAGGACACCACATGACCAAGCAGATTCGCCTCAACGCGTTCGCCATGAACTGCGTGGCGCACCAGTCGCCCGGCCTGTGGACGCATCCCGACGATCGCTCCAGCGACTATAATCGTCTGCCCTACTGGCTCGATCTGGCCAAAACTCTGGAACGCGGTCGTTTCGACGGCCTCTTCCTTGCAGATGTGCTCGGCATCTACGACGTGTTCGGCGGCAATCCGGACGCGGCATTGCGCAATGCCGCGCAGGTGCCGGTCAACGACCCGCTGCTGCTGGTGTCGGCGATGGCTGCCGTCACCGATAATCTCGGATTCGGCGTGACCTGTACGCTGTCCTACGAGCCGCCCTATCCATTCGCCCGCCGGATGTCGACCCTCGATCACCTCACCGATGGCCGCATCGGCTGGAACATCGTTACCGGCTATCTCGACAGCGCCGCCAAGGGCATGGGCAAGGCCAGCCAGAATGCCCATGACGACCGATACAACGTCGCCGAAGAATATATGGAGGTCGTCTACAAGCTGTGGGAAGGCAGCTGGGAAGACGACGCCGTGCAGCGCGACAAGGCGCGCGGCATCTTCACCGAGCCGTCGCGTGTTCACCGCGTCCAGCATTGTGGCGAGAACTACACACTCGACGCCATCCATCTCTCCGAGCCGTCACCGCAGCGAACGCCGGTGCTCTATCAGGCCGGAACGTCGCTGCGCGGAAAACTGTTCGCCGCGCAACACGCCGAATGCGTGTTCATGTCCGGTCCATCCGCAAAGGTGATCGCGCCGCGCGTCGCTGCGATCCGCGCGCTTACGGCAGAGACCGGGCGCGATCCGTCGGAAATCCTGATGTTCAGCATGATGACGGTGATCCTCGGCCGCACCGAGGAGGAAGCCGCCGCGAAACATGCGGAGTATCGTCGCTACATCAACCATGAGGGCGCCCTGACGCTGATGTCCGGCTGGACCGGCGTCGATTTCTCGACCTATGACCTCGACCAGAAGGTGGAGCACGTCCACAACGAGGCCGGCCGCACGGCGATGGACAATATCACCCGCGCCGATCCCGATCGCACCTGGACGGTGCGCGAGGTGGCCGAGCATGTCGGCATCGGCGGCATCGGGCCAATCGTGGTCGGAACGCCCGAACAGGTAGCTGACGCCATCGAGGACTGGGTCGCGCAGACCGACGTCGATGGTTTGAACCTCGCCTTCGCGATCTCGCCCGGAAGCTTCGAGGACATCGTCGATCTGCTGGTTCCGGAACTGACCCGGCGCGGTATCTACAAGAGTGCCTATGCGCCCGGCACGCTTCGCGAAAAACTGTTCGGTGCCGGTCGCGCACGGCTGCAGTCGCCGCATCCAGCCTCCTCGTTCCGCCCCGTGCTGCCATCCGCTATCGCCGCGGAGTAACGACTCGAAGTCGGCCTACCGCTCGGGCTGGCACCAAAGCAGCAGAGGGATCGACGCATGCGAGGCGCTCTGATCATCCCGGGCCTTCACGGCTCGCCGGACGGCCACTGGCAGAGCCTGTTGCAGAGCCATACGCCGTTTGCGCGCCGCGTCGAGCAGGACGACTGGGACGCGCCTGTGCTCGATCGCTGGGTGGAGCGACTTCTGTCGAGCGCAGATGCCAATCCCGGCGCGATCGCAGTCGCCCACAGTCTCGGCTGTATCCTCATTGCTCATGCAGCGCTGCGGGTGCCGGACATCAAAATCGGCGGCGCACTTCTGGTCGCACCGGCCGATGTGGAAACGAACACCGACGCATTCCCGCAATTACGCAACTTTGCACCGATGCCGACGACATCCCTGCCGTTTCCGAGCATCGTCGTCGCCAGCAGCAACGATCCCTTCATGTCGCTACAGCGGGCGCGCATGCTGGCCAGGAGCTGGGGCTCGGACTTCGTCAATATGGGCGATGCCGGCCACATCAATATCGCGTCGGGCTATGGCGCGTGGCCGGCGGCGCACCATCTGGTCGATGCGCTGACAGCGAAAGCCGAGTCGGCACAGCACCCGCCACGGCCACTCCGAAACCGGACGACCGGCAAACGGGTGCCGGCATCGTAGAGTGTTTCAACCGTCTTATCGTCCCGTTCAAACCGATCGTGCCGTCGAAAGGCCAGCCGTCGCCGCATTGGCAGACGAACGCACGAAGGCACTCTCGATCGCGGGGATCGATGACAACAAGGCCCTGGTGTAGTCATCGGCCGGGTTGGAAAATACCTGATCGACCGGTCCGGATTCGACGATCCGCCCGCGGTGAAACACCAGCACGCGATCCGCGATATGCTGGACGACGCCCAGATCGTGAGAAATGAAAAGCAGCGCCGTGCCGAGGCGCGCCTGCAACTCGCTCAGCAGGTCCAGCACCTGCGCCTGGATCGAAACATCCAGCGCCGACACTGGCTCGTCGCACACGATGATGTCCGGCTCCGCCGCCAGTGCACGTGCAATGGAGACACGCTGCCGCTGGCCGCCCGACAGCGACCGCGGATAACGACCGAGATGACCGGCGTTCAGACCGACCTGATCGAGCAGCGCGACGATGCGGTCGCGCTTTGCGCGCGCATCACCGGTCAGGTTTTCGGCAATCACATCGGCGACCCGGTAGCGCGGATCGAAACTGCTGAGCGCATCCTGCGGGATATATTGCAGCCTTGCGCGCAGCGCGCGCCGCTCGGCCTCCGCCACCCCGGACCACGGCTGCCCGAGCAGGCGCACCTCGCCCTCGTCCGGCGCAAGCAGACCGAGCACGATCTTGGCGCATGTCGACTTGCCAGATCCGGACTCGCCGACAATGCCAACGACCTCGCCGGCCTTTACAGCAAAGCTGACCTGGTCCAATGCCGGAAGAGACGGTTCGCGGCCCGCGGTCCGCCGCTGGACATAACGTTTAGAAATGCCCTCAACCTGGAGCACCAAAGCTTCATCCGACGGCTTTCGGACCGGAAGGCGCTCGCGGACGATGACAGAGCCGACGGCGCCGTCCCCTTCGACGCTTGCAACATCAAATCGGGCAGACGCGAGCAGATGTCCTTTTGAATCAGCGGATGGGATCGCAGCAAGAAGCTGGCGCGTATAGGGATGGCGCGGACGGCGCAAGACATCCGCCGTGGCTCCGCTGTCCACGATGCGGCCGTCGCGCATCACGATCACTCGATCGGCGATTCCGGCCACGACAGCGAGATCATGGCTGATCAGCAGCAGTCCGGCGCCTTCCCGCACGCGCTCGGCCAATACGGCGAGCACCTGCGCCTGGACGGTGACGTCCAGCGATGTGGTTGGTTCGTCTGCGATAATGAGATCCGGGTCGGCCGCAATGGCCGACGCAATCAATGCGCGCTGGCGCAAACCGCCGGAGAGCTGATGCGCATATTGTGTAGCTCGATGTTCGGGATCGGGAATGCCGACCTTGCGGAGCACATCGGTGACGCGTGCGGCAACTGTGTGTCGCCCACGTAACGTCCGATGCGCGGAGAGCACCTCGCCGACTTCCTGGCCGATGGTGCGTAGCGGATCCAGCGACACCAACGCGTCCTGCATGACAAGGCCGGTGACCGTGCCACGCAGCTTGCGCCAGTCGGCTTCGCGAAACTGCAACGCATTGCGGCCCTTGATCAGGAAGCGATCAGCGTCGACCTCGGCCCCGTCACCAGACAGATTCAGCAGACTGCGTGCCGTAATGCTCTTGCCCGATCCGGATTCGCCGACCAGCGCCACGCATTCGCCGCGGCGGATCGTCAGGTCGAAGTTGCGGACGATCGGCGTGCCGCCATTGGCGCCGGCAAAACCGATCGAGAGTCCCTCAATGTCGATCAGCAGATCATCGGGTTGTGGAATGACCAGATATGGTTTGTCCGTCATGCCAGCCGTCCTTCGAACCGTTTCTGGATGGCATTGCCGACCAGCGTGAAGGCGATCACCGTCAGTGTGATGGCGAGGCCGGGAAACACGCCGGGCCACCACGCCACGCGCAGCACGTCGCGACTCTCCGCCAGCATCACGCCCCATTCCGGCGTCGGCGGCTGCGGGCCGAGCCCCAGAAAGCTGAGGCCCGACACCGCGAGGATCGTATTGCCGATATAGACCGTCGCGATCACCGGCACGGCGACCAAGACATTCGGCAGCACATGGCGGATGAAGATCTGCCAGCGGCCGAGGCCGTAGACGACCGCATGCGTCACGTAATCGGCATCGCGCACCAATTGCGTTTGGGCACGGATCACCCGGCCGAATTTCGGAATGCCGGCAATTCCCACGGCAATGGCGATGTTGAGCATACCCTGCCCCAGAAACGTGACCACCAGCATCGCCAGCAGCACGCCGGGGAATGACGACAGCACGTCGAACACGCGCGACGTCGCCTCGTCGAGGAAGCGGTTGCGCTGTCCGGCGAGAATGCCAAGCACGATGCCGAAGGCCAGACTGATCGCCATGCCGCCGAGCCCGATCAGGAGCGAATAGCGTGTGCCGTGGATGGTCCGCGCGAACACGTCGCGGCCGAGCCGGTCGGTGCCGAACAGATGCTTCCAGCTCGGCGGCTTCAGCCCCAGCGCATAGTCGCCGATCAGCGGATCGAACTGGGTGAAGGCGCGTGGGAATGCCGCGGCCAGAAGCAGCACGAACAGAAACGCCAGTGAGATCGCAAGGCCCGGCGACAGCAATCGCGGCGCGATCACGGCCGCCGTCGTCACCGGTTCCACCGCACCGGGCGGATTGACCTGCGGGTCGAGCGCGACGGACAAGTCCGCGAGCGGACGCGTTTGAATGTTCATTGCGCCCTCAGTCTCGGATCGATCAGCAAATACAGGATGTCGAGCAGGGTCGATGCGGCGACATGGATGAAAGCGGCCAGCAGCACCACGGCCAGCACCACCGGCACGTCATGGGTCAGCACGGCGCCGAGCGTCACGGTGCCGAGACCCGGACGCCCGAAGACTTTCTCCGTGATCACAGCGCCGCCGAGCAGTCCGCCGATCAGCCAGCCGCCGAGCGTCACCGCCGGCAGCAAGGCATGCCGCAGCACATGGCGCGCGCGGATCACGAGCTCGCCGACGCCGCGCGAACGCACCGTGGTGACGAAGGGCTGATCGAGCGTCTTCTCCATCGCCTCACGCAGCACCTGCGCGAGGAGGCCGGCCGTCGGCAATGCCAGTGTCAGCGACGGCAGCACGATCGACTGCCAGCCACTGGCACCGGACACCGGAAACCAGCGCAGCGTGAAGGAAAACGCCATCAGCAGCAGGATGCCGAGCCAGAACACCGGCGTGGATGCGAACACCAGTTCCAGAAAGGATGCGATCTGGCGCGAGATGCGCCCACGGCCGGCCGTCAACAGCGCCAGCGCGATCGCAATGATGACTGCCAGTATGCCCCCGAGCAGCGCAAGCTGTACCGTCGGCATCAGTTGTGATCCCACGACCTCGGTGACGGGCTGACGCAGCACGTAGGACGTGCCGAAATCGCCCTGCAGGATGCGCAGAAGAAAATCCAGGTACTGCGCGGGCAGACTGCGATCGAGCCCCCACTCCGCCGCAATCGCCTCGCGCAGCCCTGGATATTCCAGATCGCCCGCCAGGATATCCTGGATGCGCCCCGGCAAAGCGTGCAGCGCCAAGAATGCCGCCGTCACACTTGCCCAGGCCACCACGAGGCTGGTGAGCAATCTGGAAATGATACGAGACCACATGATCTCGTCTACTTCGCCAGCCAGAAGTCATAGGCGCTCGACGGCGAGTCTAGACCCGCCTCGAAGCTCAGCCCGTTGACGTTGTTCTTCGCCGCCAGAAACCAGCTCGGAGCGAACATCGGCACGATGAAGGCCTGATCGACGCCGAGCTTCTGGATTTCATCGGTGAGGGCGCGCTTCTTCGCCACGTCGGTCGAGCGCAGCGCTTCATCGATCAGACCCGTAATCTGCGGATCCGGATTGGCGATGTTGGAATACAGAAACCCTTTGGAGCCGAGCATGTCCCACAACTCCCGCGCCGGATCCGATGGATTGTCGGTGTTCGGATAGATCGTCCAGTTGCCGTTGGCGTTGTTCTTGGCATATTCGCCAGCGGTGATGATGCGCAGGTTGAGATCGAAGCCGATATTCTTGCGCAACGCGGCCTGGATGCCCTGGATCAGCACTTCGCGGTTGTCGCGAACGTAAGGCTGCGGATAGCCGACGTCGATCTTCAGGCGCACGCCGTTCTTGGTGCGGAAGCCCTCAGAATCGCGGCCGGTCCAGCCGGCTTCGTCGAGCAGCTTGTTGGCGCCCGCGATATTGTTGCCCCACGCACCGACCAGCGCCTTGTTATAGGCCGGGTTGGCCGGGCCAATGATGGACCATGCACGCGGCACCGTACCGAGATAGACCTGCTTGACCAGCGGCTCGAGATCGAAGCCGTCTCGCAGCGCGCGCCGGACCCGCACGTCATCAGCCGGCGGAATGGTGTAATTGATATTGAACGTAAACGACGTGCTGGCGCCGGATGGACCGGTCAGCAATTTGAATTCGGCCTGATCTGCGAACAGCGCCACGTCGGTCGGCTGCACGCCTTCGATCAGATCGACCTGTCCCGACGTCAGCGCACCGGCCCGCACCGCGGCCTCCGGCAGGAATCGCAGCGTCACGCGATCGAGATAGGCCGGGCCGGTATGCGCGGCATAACCCGGTCCCCACTTGTAATCCTTGTTGCGGACGAACACCGCCGACTGGCCGCGGCTGTAGCGCTCGAACACGAACGGTCCGCTGCCCGCCAGCAGCGGCCCGCCGCCGCACAGGTCACCCTTGGCGAGAGCCTTTGGCGAGATGATGCCCAGCTTGACGTTGGACGTGGACTCCAGGAACGTCGAATCCGGCTGCGTCAGGATCAATTTGACGACATAGGGCGACACGACTTCGGCGCGATCGAAATATTGCAGCAGCGCGACTGCATTGGTGGCGTTTTCCGGCTTCTTGACGAAATCGTAATTCGCCTTCACCGCCGCCGCGTCGAACTTCTCGCCGTCGTGGAAGACGACGTCCTCGCGCAGCTTGTACGTATATTCCTTGCCGTCCGGCGAGATCGACCACTCAGTCGCCAGCCATGGCGCGAAGCTGCCATCGGTCTTCTTGCCAACCAGCGAGTCGATATAGTTGCGCGCCACGAAAAATGCAGCCTGCTGCGAGGCGCGATGCGGATCGAAGCAGCTCGGTTCGGTCGCAACGCCCCATGTAATGGCGCCGCCGGAAACCGGCTTGCCTTCCTGCGCCTGCGCAAGCTGTCCGCCCAGCATGACCGACGCGATGACGATCGCAGTGCGTGGCGAAATACTAATCTTCCTCATTGGGGACCGTCCGTTGGTGTTTTTCACTACCAACCGCAGCAGCAACGTCTCGCATTTTCTGAAGTGATCAATGGCATAGAGTTGCCACTTCATCTGAGCGCTGCAACGCGGTAGCAATTTGTAGCGCGATCTAAATCTGCAATCCGCGCAAAGACAATGCACTTCACGCGATCTCACCGTCGCGACACCAAGTTTGAAAGATCATTCGCGATGCGATGCGATCAGTGGGCGAATGTCATACGTGCGAGCCCGAAGACAACTGGATCGCTCTCCGCCTCGCCCATCAGGAATGCTCCATGAGTGAACGCAAACTGCATCTCAACGTGAACCTGCTCCATTCCGGGGTCTATGCATCGGCATGGCGGCTGCCGGACAGCGATCCCGGCGCATTCTACGATGTGCAGCATTATGTGAATGTCGCGAAGATCGCCGAGCGCGGAAAATTCGACGCGATCTTTCTCGCCGACACGCCGGCCATCACCGACCGCATCGACTTGCGGCCATTTCAATCCATGGAGCCGACCATCGTTTTGGCAAGCGTGGCTGCGGCGACCACGCATATCGGCCTGATCGCCACCGCATCCACGACCTATAACGAGCCGTACAATATCGCGCGGCGCTTCGCGACGCTCGACCATGCGAGCGGTGGCCGCGTCGGCTGGAATGCGGTGACCACGGCGGACGCGTCTGCGAGCCGCAATTTCGGCCTCTCGCACGTGCTCGAACATGGCTTGCGCTATGAGCGCGCGAAGGAATTCGCCGAGGTCGTACACGCGCTATGGGACAGTTGGGAAGACGACGCCTTTGTCGGCGACAAGGCGACGGCGCGTTTCGTCGATACGTCGAAGGTCCACGCCATCGATCATCGCGGCACGCATTACACCGTGGCCGGTGCGTTGACCGTGCCGCGCTCGCCGCAGGGACGGCCGATCACCGTGCAGGCCGGCGGTTCAAGCGACGGCCGCGACCTCGCCGCGGCGCAGGCCGATGCGGTGTTCACGCTGTCCCAATCGATCGAGGATGGCGTCGCCTATGCGCGCGATCTGCGGGCGCGGGCCGTCGCCTATGGCCGCCCCTCGGATTCCATCGTGATCCTGCCGGGCCTTGCGACCATCATCGGCAGCACCGAGGCCGAAGCACAGCGCCGGCAGGATGAGTTGTGGGACCTGGTGCCGATCCAGTACAGCCTGTCGCGCCTGGCGGGAACACTGCATGTCTCGCCCGATATCCTCGAACTCGACAAGCCACTACCGGACATCCCACTGCCGGCCAATGCCAACCAGACGATGTTCAAGGGCACCGTTGCCATGGCCCGCAAGGATAATCTGACGGTGCGGCAACTGCTCAAGGCGCTGGGCGGCGGCGTCGGCCATCGCATCATCGTCGGAACGCCCGAGGCGATCGCCGACGATATCGAGGCTTGGTTCAGGGCCGGTGCCGCCGATGGCTTCAACCTGATGCCTGACGTCTTGCCGACCGGTCTGGCCGTGTTCGTCGACGAGGTCGTCCCGCTGCTGCAGAAGCGCAGCATCTTCCGCCGCGACTACGAGGGCACCACGCTGCGCGATCACTTCGGACTCGAACGTCCGCCCAGCCGCTATGCCAAGCATCCCGCAGCGGCCGTCACGGCGTGATATCACTATGGATGACTGCTCCCGTCGCGATCGACGGGAGCAGTCACGGTCGCGCTAACCTGCCCTATGGCGCGTGGAACACCAGCGCCCGCAGCTCGATGCTCTCGCGCGGCGGCGCATCCGCAGGCGCGGTCGGATCCGCAAAGGCCGTATGCGGAGCGAAACGTGCGACGCCGTCTTTGGTCGAATCATAGCACTTCAGCAGCAGTATCTCGTCAGGCGTCATATCCGGCACGTAGTACCAGCGATGCTGCGGATTGAATTTCACCGCGTAGGTTTCACCGACCCGGTGCTGATAGACCAGATCCGATCCGACCAGTTCGTCAAAGCGAACGGTCCGCGCATCGGCGACCGCCAGCGGCGAATCCTTCAACGGGCCGCGGATCGGACGCCACAGATTGATGATCTGCACGCGCCCCTTGAGCAATTCTTCCGCATCCTCCGGGAGCAGATCGCGGACACGTTGCGGACCCGATCTATCGGTGTGATCGACATGCACCCGGGCGACAGGCTGGCGCGGGCCTTCGCCGCGGTCATTGACGCCATCGACGCGCTTGCGCACGGTATGATCGAAGATGAAGACACGGCTCGCGCCGGTGATGTCTTTGAGCAGCTTCTCGGCTTCGGGATAGTAGACGTCCTTGACGTTCTCGTCGTCGTAGAAATCGGACACCGCGCTGTGCTGGTGCGCCACCGCAAAGCCGTGTTCATCGAGCGACCACTGATCGATGCTCGGTCGCGCATCATGGATCGCAACCGCATGCGGCTCCGGCTCCGCAGTGGAGCGCGGCTCGCCGGCCGGAGGATCGAATGTGTAGGTACGAGGGCGGCCATTGATCGGTGCCAGGTAGTTCAGATCCGCGGTGACGAATGCACCGGCCGTGATCTTCTCGTTGAGCAGTCCCATGATGGTTCTCCCGATTGATATGGGCTCATCACACATTTCATGCGGCCCATTTGGTTCAATCTGATCCCGGAGACCCACCGCGCCAATGGGGCGTCTCAAATAAGAACGTCATTTCCCGTCAGCGTGAAAACGGATGATGTGATTTCAGCATCGGTATCGATTGAAGATGTTTAATGTTGTGATCACGATCATCGTGAACAACGTTCGGCGTCGGTGCTTCTGCGCACCCGGAACATCGCTTGCATCTGCAAGCATTTGCGCCTCGTGACCGGCGCTCCGAAAGAAGGATTGGAAGCCGTTCGGCCCAACTTTGGAATTCCCAAGCGCGCTGTGTGGAGCGTTAATGGGCGCCTTCAGGAGTCGAATTGATGCCACATCCGCCACTTCTCGCCGTTGCCATCGCAGGCGCTCTCGCGCTTGCGACGGCCGTCGAGACCTATCACGCTGCCCATCAGCCCAAGCCTGACATGTCCCGGAATGCTGCAGCCACAGTGACGCCAGCCCAGCAACTCGATCGCGCCCTGCAGGCACTCCGTCTCGATACAGTCAGAGACAACGCATCGGCCATGTAGACGGAAGAAGGGACCAAGGCATGTATCTCGGAAAGATGATCGCTTTGGTACTGGGACACGCGACGTTCCTCAGCCTGTTCGTGTGGTGGTTTGGCTAAGCGGGGCTCTCGCCGTCCGGCAAGACCGCTTCGCGGTGTCAACTCAACCGCGCGAGGTCTTCAGCAAAGCTGCCTCCCTCTTCACCCGTGGAAAGATTTGCTCGGCAAAACGCTGCATCTCCTTCTCCAATGGCTGGAATTGCAGCATGAACAACTCGATGCCGGCGGCATGGAATTCGCGGATGCGGGCCGTGACCGTATCGTAGCTTCCCACTAGACCCGCAGCGGTGCCGCCATTGGTGCCGACCCGCGGCGACTTCTGCATCGTCTGCATCATCACGACCTTGGGATCGGTATTGGCACGCTGGATGGCCTTCATCGGCGCGTCCTGCGTGGCAAGCGCCAGCAGACGCTGATGTACCTGCTCGGCTTCTGCGTCAGTCTCACGCACGATCACGAAGGCCGACAGGCCGAAACGCAGCGGTGCGCCGGCCCGCGGTCGTGCCGCCACATTGGCGATCAGTGCCGCGACATCGGCCAGCGGCTGGCCATTGATGAACCAGACATCG
This sequence comes from Tardiphaga robiniae, assembly GCF_013359755.1. Taxonomy (GTDB): domain Bacteria; phylum Pseudomonadota; class Alphaproteobacteria; order Rhizobiales; family Xanthobacteraceae; genus Tardiphaga; species Tardiphaga robiniae. Next base: position 73,392 of record NZ_JABMCJ010000078.1, read on the forward strand.
CCGTGCGCTGCCACCAGATCGCGCGCTGGCTCCGACTCGCCGCCGACATAGATCGCGGGCCGCGCGCGGTACAGGTCCTTCGGCCGCAGCGCGTAGTCTCGGACATCGAAATTTTCACCCTTGTGCGTCAGCCGTTCCCCGCTCGTCAGCTGCGCAACGATCGAGATCCATTCCTTGCCATAGGCATAGCGATCGTCATGCTCGGCAAAGCCGATACCGGCTTTCTCCAGCTCGGGCTTGTTCCAGGCATTGACGAGATTGAGCGCAAAGCGGCCGCGGCTGATATTCTCGATCTGCAGTGCCATCTTGGCGAGTACGACCGGATGAAACAGATAGGGCTTGATCGCCGCAATGATCTCGATCCGGCTGGTCAGCGCAGCCAGTGCCGCTGCAGAGCTCCAGGTCTCGAGTTGATCGAGATCCTCCTGATGCGGATTGATGGTGTGCTGCGCGATCAGGGTCGAATCGTAACCCAGTGCCTCGGCCTGCAGGACCAGCGCCTTGTTGCGCTCCCACGACGCATCATACGGCTCTTCGGGATCCCGATGCGACGCCCGTGGCCCATGCACCGGTGCCCAGACGCCAAATCGAAGAGGATTCGCGCTCATTGTCTTCCTCATATTCATGTCGCTCTCGCTATAAGACGACCCGTACACAACAATGCAAGCACCGCCATGCACTCATGACATCGGCGGCAAAATAGCGCGGATCGAACGAGAAACTTCTTCTTCGCATGACGCATAGCACCACAAGAAAATTCCACTGCGCTTCGGGCCGATCAAATTTCAAGGCAACACGCAGCTTCATTTTCCAAAAACAAGCACTGCAAAAGATCGTTCACCTCTCAATCGCGTCGCTCGGATATCAAACTGATCTAATATCGCATGGAGAATAGTTTCGCCGAAGAAACTGAAGACGCTGCGCTTTTCGTTGCTCTATCATCGCCGCTGAATTTCAGAACTGCAGCAATGGATGGCAGGGTGAGCAACGTCGACTACGTCATTCAACAGGAGTATCGCGCGCCCGCAACGCCGACACCCGCGCGCAACGCTTCCGCCATTGCCAAACCCGGCCTGAAGCCAAATCTGATCGTTCTGTCCTGGATCGCGCCCATTATTCTCATTGTTGTATGGGAAGCGCTAGCGCAGGCCGGCTGGCTGTCGCCGCAAGTGCTTCCTGCCCCCTCAAAGGTGCTACGCACGGCGTGGAAATTGACCTTGTCCGGATCGCTGCTGAACGATCTCGGCGTCAGCCTGCTCCGCGCGGCCGCGGGCTTTGCAATCGGCGGCAGCATCGGCTTCATTCTCGGCACGCTGGTGGGCTTCTCGCGCATCGCCGAAGCATTGATCGATCGCAGCGTGCAGATGATCCGCGCGATCCCGTTCCTCGCCCTCGTACCCCTCGTCATCGTCTGGTTCGGCGTCGGTGAGGGACAGAAGATCTTTCTGGTCTCGCTCGGTGTCGCCTTCCCCATCTATATCAACACCACGCTCGGCATTCGTCAGATCGATCCGAAGCTGATCGAGCTCGGCCGCGTCCAGGGGCTGTCCACGCTGCAATTGATCCGGCGCATCATCCTGCCCGGTGCGCTGCCGTCGATCCTCACCGGTGTCCGCTATTCGCTGGCGACGGCATGGCTGGCGCTTGTGGTGGCCGAGACTGTCGGCGCGCAATCAGGCCTCGGGTTCCTCGCCATGGACGCCCGCGAATTCCTGCGCACCGACGTGATCGTGCTGACCATCGCGATCTACGCGCTGATCGGGGTTGCCGCCGACTCCATCGCCCGGCTGCTCGAACGCAAATTGCTCGCCTGGCATCCGAACTACGGCAAGGGCGCGCGATCATGAGCCCGACATCTGTGACATCTAGCGAAACCGCCGTAACCGTGAGCGGCCTGACGCGGGCCTATGGTCCGCGGGTGGTGATCGACAGGCTGGATCTCCGCATCGGGCGCGGCGAATTCGTCGCACTTCTCGGTGAGAGCGGCTGCGGCAAGACGACGTTGCTGCGCGCCCTCGCCGGCCTCGACCCGATCCAGGGCGGACATATCGATGCGCCGGGACGACCTGCCGTGGTGTTTCAGGAACATCGCCTGCTGCCCTGGGACACGCTCTGGCAGAATGTCTCGCTCGGCCTTCCTGGCGCGGATCCGCGCAAGCGTGCCGCCGCTGCCCTGGTCGAGGTCGGACTCGGCGATCGGCTGGACGACTGGCCGCGTAATCTGTCCGGCGGACAGGCACAGCGCGTCGCCCTCGCCCGCGCGCTGGTGCAGGAGCCCCGGTTGCTATTGCTCGACGAACCCTTCGCAGCACTGGACGCGCTGACGCGAATTCGCATGCATGTGCTGGTCAAGGAGCTGGTCGCCCGCCACCAGCCCGGCGTGCTTCTCGTCACTCACGATGTCGATGAAGCAATTGCCCTCGCCGACCGGATTCTAGTGATGCGCAACGGCCTGATCGCGTCCGAGCACCACGCCGACACTCACGGCGGGCCGGCTGCATCCCGCGATCAACTACTTCGCGAACTCGGCGTCGCCGCCCATCTCCAGGTCGCCTGATTCCACCTCACAGGAAGTTTTCTCATGTCAAAACCGTTCTTCACATCGTCACGCCGGGATTTTCTCAGTCTCGCGATGGCTGGTGTCAGCGCCTATGCCGGCATTCATCTCGCCAGCCATGACGACGCCATCGCGCAAAGCACCGGGCGAAAGACCGACAAGGTCCGTCTCACCTGGGGCTATCACGGCCTCACGCTGATCGCCAAGGAACGCGGCGAGTTCGAGAAGGCACTCGCCCAGCATGACATCAAGGTGGAATGGCTCGGCCCATTCCCGAACCACGCGCCGACCTTACAGGCAGTGACCGGTGACAGTGCTGATTTTGGCTTTGGCGGTAGCACCACGCCCGCGCTGGCGGCCATTATCGCCGGCTCTCCGCTCGTCTTCACCCAATTCGTGCTCTACGAGCCGCGCACGACGGCGATCATCGCCAAGGATGATTCCGGCATCAACAAGGTCGAGGATCTGGTCGGCAAGTCGGTCGCGGTCAACCGCTCCGGGCTTGGCGAGTTCCTGCTCATCGCCGCGCTCGAGAAGCACAAGGTCGACCGCTCCAAGGTGAAATTCGTCTATCTCAACCCGCCGGACGCAGCGCCGGCACTCGCATCCGGCAAGGTGGATGCCTGGTCGATGTGGTCGCCGGGCGTCGACATCGCGCGGCTGGACTACAAGGCTCACGACGTTTTCCTTGAGGGACGCGACCTGCCGTTCCAGATCGACTTCTCCTCTTACGTGACGTCCCGCAAGTTCGCGAAGGACAATCCGGCCATCGTGCGGGCGCTCAACGCGGCCTATGAGAAGGAAGCGCAGTGGGTCAACAAGAACACCACCGACGCCGAGCATCTCATCCAGAAAGTCGCGAAATATGACGACCGGATTCGCGACCAGTTCATCGAGCGCAAACGCAACTACACGCTCATCCCCGTGTCGGACAAGAAATTCGTCGGAGAACTGCAAACCGCAGCGAACTGGCTGACCGAGCGAAAGGTCCTGCCCGAGTCCGTCACCATCTCGGATCATCTGGCCAGTCTTTAAGTTTTTATCGCCGCTCGATCCCCCCACCGGAATCGCCGAGAAAGAATCCCATGAACAAGCCCACACCGCAGCACTCGTTCGACGTGTCGCAGCCGATCCGGATCGGTTCGTCCGATCTGCAACAGTTGTTTGATCACATCGCGCAGGGCGAGGCAGAGCGCGAGCACGACCGTGTTCTGCCTTACGACATCATCGAGCTGATCCGCCGATCGCGGATCGGCGCGCTCCGCATTCCCAAGGCCGACGGCGGCGGCGGCAGTACCGTACGAGAACTGCTCACTACGGTCATCAGGTTGGCGGAAGCCGATGCCAATGTCGCGCATATCCTGCGCAATCACTATAGCGTGGTCGAGCGCCTACTGGCCTCGCCGCCAAGCGCGCAGAATCGCAAGTGGCGCGACGACGTCGCGGCCGGCGCCATCATTGGCCTTGCCACCACCGAGCTGGGCAGCTCGCAGGTGGGAGACATCGCTCCCGCCACCACCGTCACGCCGGATGGCGACGGCTACCGCCTGAACGGCACCAAATATTACAGCACCGGCACGCTCTATGCGGACTACGTGCTGGTGCGCGTCGCGGACGGCAATGAAGCACTCGCGACCACGATCATTCCGGTCAAGCGCGAGGGCATCGAGCTGGTCGATGACTGGGATGGTTCGGGCCAGCGCCTGACCGGAAGCGGAACCACGCATTTCCGCAACGTCCGGGTGGAAGCGGCAGAACTGATCTTCGATCAGCCCAATATCGGTTATGGGGCCGCCTATCAGAACACGTTCGCGCAACTCTACCTGACGGCCATCAATGCCGGCATCGCCGCAGCCATCCTGCGTGACGCCAGCGACCTCGTCAGGCGGCGCGCGCGCAGTTTCTATTACGCGCCCACGCTTCGCCCACGCGAGGACCCTATCCTGCAGCAGACCGTTGGCCAGATCGCAAGCAACGCGTTCGCGGCAGAAGCAACCGTGCTGGCCGCCGCCGACGCGCTTGACGTATCGAGCAAGGCCCTTGATCGGGAAGATACCAAGCCGGCGCTGGATGCCGCCCTCGCATCGTCCAAGGCCAAGATCGTCGTCGACGAACTGGCCATCCGCAGTGGCAGCCTGCTGTTCGACGCCGGCGGCGCATCCGCGACCAAGAAGTCCGACAACCTCGACCGTCACTGGCGCAATGCGCGAACCCTGTCGTCGCACAACCCGGTGACCTACAAGGCGCAGGCGATCGGCGCCTATGAGATCAACGGCACGCCGCTGCCGGCCAAGGGCTTCTTCTAGGCCATCCGGAACGCTGCGGGATCGTAGCGAGCGCGATATATTCACTTCATTCCCAACCTGGACACATCATGAAAGCTGCATCTCGATTTCTCATTCTCTCCCTTTCAGCGCTTGTACTGTCGTTACCCGCCCTGCAGGCCAACGCCGCCGACAAGCCGCTCAAGGTCGGCGTTTCGGCAGGGCCCTATGGTGACATTCTTCGCGAGGCCGCGCGGCTTTCCGAGAAAGAGGGACTGAAGGCGGAGATCATCGAGTTCAGCGACTGGAACCAGCCAAATGCAGCGCTGCAGGCAGGCGACATCGACCTCAACAACTTCCAGCACCGCTTCTATCTCGCCAATCAATCGAAGGCGCGCGGTTACAAGCTCTCCGCCCTCGATGAATCGATCCTGGTGCCGGCCGGCGTCTTCTCCAAGAAATACACCAAGGCCTCCGACATTCCCGACGGGGCCAAGATCGCCATCCCCAACGATCCGACCAATGCAGCGCGCGCATTGTTGCTGTTTCAGACCGCTGGACTGCTCAAATTGAAGACCGATGCCGGCCTCTCGGCGAGCATTCTCGATGTGACTGAAAATCCGAAGAAGCTGCAGATCGTCGAGATCGACGCGGCCCAGTTACCGCGGTCTCTCGACGACGTGGCAGCCGCCTTTGTGTCATCCAACTACGCCTATCTCGCTGGCCTGGACCTCAACAAGGCGCTTGCGGCCGAGACCAGCGTCGTCGAAGCCAAGCCATATTATACCCTCGTCTTCGCCGCGCGTGACGATCGCAAAGACGATTCGCAGATCAAGAAATTCATCTCGATCTATCGTTCGCAACCGGTGAAGGATTTCATCCGCACCAAGTTCAACGGCTCGATCCTCGCCGCCTGGTAATCCCAGCGGGAGGGCAGCTCGCGTGTTCTCCCTGACGCGATGTGGCATGGCCCGACCACGGGCCGTGCCTGTCACGACAGCGGCAGCGGGCCGGCTATCCAACCATCATCGCGGGCTGATCTTGCTGCGCACCGATGCCTGCGTCACGAAACTGTTGGGCGGCACGTCTTCGGTCAACCAGACATTGCCGCCGATAGTGGAGCCGCTTCCGACCACGATGCGTCCTAGAATGGTTGCGCCCGCATAGATGATGACATCGTCCTCGATGATCGGATGGCGCGCATTGCCCTTGATGGCCTTGCCCTCGTGATCGGTGGGGAAGTGCCGGGCTCCAAGCGTTACCGCCTGATAGATTCGGACGCGATCGCCGACGATGGCAGTTTCGCCGATCACGACGCCGGTGCCATGGTCGATGAAGATGCTGGCGCCAAGACGCGCGCCCGGGTGAATGTCGATTCCCGTTGCGCTATGCGCCAGCTCGGCGATCAGCCGCGCCACCATCGTCGCCCCAAGATTGTAGAGCAGGTGCGCGACGCGGTGATGGATGATCGCCACCATGCCGGGATAGCCAATCAGGATTTCGGGGAAGCTCGTCGCAGCAGGATCCCCCACGAAGGCGGCCCTGAGATCGCTGACCAGCCTGCCTCGGATCTCCGGCAGCCGGGCGGCGAAGTCACGCGTCAGCGCAACGGCGTCCTCGAAATGTCGCTCGGTCGGCGCACCGTCGGAAACGAAAGTCTGCCCGCGGTAGACTTGCTCGAGCAAGCCATCCAGCGCGGCGCCCAGTTTGCCTTCGACAAACGCGTCGATGCTTTCGGTGCCGAAATCGGAACGCCCGTAATGCCGGGGAAACAATGCCTCGGTGAGGCTCTTGAGCACCTCCGCGAGGGCTTCGCGCGACGGCGCCCGTCTGTTCGGCCCACGCTGCCAGATATTGTGGGCAACATCGCGGGACTCGCGCAGCCCGGCAACGATCGTACCCAGGTCCCAGAGTGGCGCCGGACCGTCCCGATCTGTGTCTTGCTTGACGTCCTCGGCAACCCTCGACATCGCGGCTCCCCTGTTGCGATCTCACGCAGCTGCAACTGTGACTCATGAGCCAGGGACAAGGAATTCCAAAAGTGCAGCATTTTCGATACGTCCATGCTTCCTTCACAGGCGCCGACCTCACGTCACATGCCTTCGCTTCCGATACGATCGCGTTCGAGCACGCGAACCGGCATGCGCGCTGCTTCCAAGGCTGTGCAAGCTGCACGGCGGAACGATTTTACCGTGATCGGATGGCTGCTGCCGTCGCCAAACAGCCGTTCATTCGCCGCACATGCCTGCGCGCAGCATCGTCGTCGTTGCGGTGCCGATAAATTTGGATGGTCATTTCATTGACGAACGAACGCCGACGTCGGATATTCCTCACACAGATTATGCACTTCGGAATGACTGCAATGACCGCATATGAGACAACAGTAGTGAGCCAGTCGCGCAAGCGCGTGACCTGCCGCTGCGTGTCCGCGGCCACCGGCGCGTGTTGTTGATTCCGGCGTAACGACTCACACCGAACATCCCATCACTCATTGATAGGATCGCTGCCTCGGCGGCGAACAGAACGCGCATGTCGAATGCCTATGTCATCGAAGTCTTCAATCGCACTGCCGGAATCGTCGTCGCCGAAGAGCGCGGATTTCGTTTCTTTTCATCAGAACCTGCCTTCGACACGCTCGAAGGCGACCATTTCGGATCGGCCCGTGCAGCGGAACGCGCAGCGAAGGCACTCATAGACCAGCGAAGTCACAAGGCTAGCCAATCCCGTATCGCCACGGCTCGCTGAGTTCGAGACTGTCCTCGCCCGACCAGAACGACAATCAGCGTCGAACGAACAAAATTGCCCGGCGCAGACGGCATGGAGAATATTACTCCACGCCGGAACGCCCCGACGTGCTGATCATCATTATTTATGGCACGCGCTTGCGTAGACCGGATTTATCGCCTTGTTATCTGCAAATGTCGCGTTGGAGAACGATGATGCGTGAACTATCGGCGGAAGCCCGGTTGCATAGCCGTGCGCGCGCGTCGTCGAACCGCACAGCGGTGCGCCTGCACACGGCTGCCGTTTACGGCGCATTTGCGCTAATCGCAGCCATCGTGTTCGGCGCGACATCGGTGCGCCCATTTTGATAACGGCACGGGACGGTGAGTCGCACGCAAAAATGCGATCCCATCGTCAGAGGACATCATGAGCGATCGTTCGGAGTTTCTTTGGTACATCCCGAATGACGTGAAGGCAGGTCACCGCGGCGATGTCGTCGACCCAAACCACAACAGCGTCGAGACGCTTGCCGACCAGGCGCAAGCGCTGGAACGTCATGGGTGGCAAGGCGCGCTGATCGGAACCGGCTGGGGAAGGCCGGACACATTCACCGTCGCGTCAGTACTGGCGGCCCGAACGACGCGTTTCGAGCCGCTGATAGCCATCCGCCCGGGCTATTGGCAGCCGGCGCATTTTGCATCTGCCGCAGCCACACTGGATCAATTGAGCGGTGGCCGGGTTCGCATCAATATCGTCTCGGGCAAGGACAATCTGGCGGCTTACGGCGATGACGAAGCCGACTCGTCGCAGCGATATGCGCGGACCAAGGAGTTCATGCGCATCGTCCGGCGACTATGGACCGAAGAAAACGTCACCTATTCCGGCTCACATTTTCGCGTTTCCGACTCGACCGCGGCGCCGCGCATCGTCCAGCGCGGCAATCGCCGACATCCGAAGCTGTATTTCGGCGGGGCGTCGGACGCGGCCGAGCACGTCGCCGCAACTGAAGCCGATGTCCAGCTGTTCTGGGGCGAACCGCTTGGCGACGTCAAACAGCGCATCGAACGGCTCAAGAGCTTAAGTCAGCGCCTTGATCGGGATCTCCCGCCCCTTGAGTTTGGACTCAGGATCACGACGCTTGTCCGGGAGAGCTCCGCCGAAGCCTGGGCTGCGGCGGAAGCCAAGGTTGCCGACATGGCGCAGAAAGCAGGCGCGGGCTGGAACGACCACGGCCCTGCCATCGCAATCGGCCAACGACGACTGCTCGACCTGCAGGCCCGCGGCGACGTCCTTGACGACAATCTCTATACGGCACCAGGAAAATTCGGCGCAGCCGGCGCCGGCACCACCTGGCTGGTCGGTTCGGCATCCGAAGTGGCCAGCTCGCTGCAGAAATACCGCGATCTCGGCATCAAGTATTTCATCCTGTCCGACACGCCCTATCTGGCGGAGATCGAGCGGCAAGGCAAAATACTCCTGCCTTTGCTTCGAGATTGATTTGCACGGCACCATCCGTCCTGATCCGGATTGGCACCATCATTCTCTGTCCTGTTCGAACCAGCCTATTGCTACCTCGATCTTGCGCTCGATACGCCTGAAGAAGACGCGCATTATATAATTGATATCATTATATAATTTATGGGAGCGCCTTTAGGCTCAATCTTGCCGAGGTCCACTTTGCGGCCCGTTCGCGCTTCCAGAAGGACGATGTAGCCCGTCCGGAATGCAGCGCCAGCTTCCGCCGGATCGCTTTCGTACCGACGAGGTAACCAGGCGGATATCTCTGCCCAGTTCGCGATACTCTGGCGCGCGCGAATTTAATTGTGGCGGCCTGCCGTAAGTGATTGAATTTTCAGCAACTCGACTCAACTAATGATGGAGATACTTCGCCAGCGAGGTTACTGCCATGCTTGCCGAGAAGTTTTTTCTGGTGCTCGAGACAATCAGAAGCCACGCCTCCGATGATAAGCCATCCGGTGGTAGATCATCTCCAGTCGTGACCGGTCCCGTACCGCAGATCCCGATCAAACCGCCAGGCGAAAAGCAAATTAAGACCGCCAACTGAGGCAGCTTTTTGCTTTTCACGAATGTGGGCGTTCGCACCATTCGAACAGCCCTGAGTCCCGCTGGTCCCGATCGATCTGGAAATTGCCGTCGTAATTTGCCGCGTCATGCCAACGCCAACTTGGACATGTCTTGTCGTTGTCATAGAATATTCACACGGCCTTCCGATGGAGCTACCGTTGAACGCCCAGCAGCCAATCCTGCCCGATTTCGGCGCGCCAATTGCCGTGCGACCGGGCGAACAGGCGGAAATCGAACTTAAGCTGCTGGCGCCGCAAGGTATCCTCGAAAAACTGCGCGAGATGCCCGTCATCGTGCAGCATGCGCGCAATCGCGGCGTGGTCCGCCGGCTGGAGACAATTTATTACGACACACCGGAGAGAGCGCTGTTTCAACGCGGCATGTCACTGCGCGTGCGACGCAGCGGCAAGCATTTCATTCAGACATTGAAGCTTCTGCCCGACATCGGGCGGCCGTTAGCGCGACGGCAGTGGGAAACATCGGTTGACAGTATGACTCCCGATCTGGCGCGACTTCCTGGCGCCGAGATCGGCGATCCGCTGACGACGCTTACGCCCGATGCGCTCGTGCCAGCGTTTGCAACAAGAGTTCGCCGGCATGCACGGCAGCTCGATCTGCCTGATGCGTCAGTTGAAGTCGCCTTCGACGTGGGGACTATCGAGGCCGGTACGCGTCAAGAAGTCCTGTCCGAGATCGAGCTCGAATTGAAGAGCGGCAACGCCGGCGCGCTGTTTGATCTCGGAACGCAGTTGCTCGATGCCGCGCCGCTGCAGGTCGGCACACGGAGCAAGGCAGAACGCGGTTATGCGCTGGCGTTCAATGTCATGCAACCGGCAGTGAAAGCCGAACCTGTCAACATCACTGCCGAGCGCGCGGTTGACGACGTCATTGCGCTGCTGGGAGGCGCCTGCTGGCATCATCTCCTGCGCAATCATGCGGTGGCAAAGGCGGGATCCGACCCCGAAGGCGTGCACCAGATGCGCATCGCTTTGCGCCGTTTGCGCACGATCTGTGCGCTGTTCCGGCGCGAGATCCCATCGCCCTCGTTTGAGGCGATCAACAGCGAAGCGAGGTGGCTGATGCGACAGCTCGGCCGAACCCGCGATTGGGACGTTTTCGCCACCACGATCGTTTCTCGCGTGGCGACGACCACGCCGGAGGTCGACTTCGGCGGCTTGCGCGAGGCAATCGAGCGGCAGCGCAAGTCGAGCTATGGCAGCCTGCAGGCGGTTCTCGACGATCCGCGCTACAGCCGTTTTCTGCTTTCGCTCGGGCACTGGGTCGAGCGCCGCAGCTGGCGCAACGATATCGACAGCGATGCGCTGGCTGTCCTGTCGCAGCCAATACCGGCGCTCGCTGACAAAATTCTGGCGCGACAGCAGCGGAAGGTGCGCAAGCGTGGCACGCACTTCCGGCAGCTCGACACCGCTGCACGGCACAGTCTCAGGATCCAGCTCAAGAGGCTGCGCTATGCGGCAGAATTCTTCTTGCCACTTTACACCGGCCATGCGCCCGCCAAGCGCTACGTGGCTCGGCTCGCCAGACTCCAAAAAAGTCTGGGACGCGTGTGCGACATCGCAAGTATCCGCGGATTGCTCCGTTCGGTCAGGCAGGACGATCAGGCCGCGCTTCATCTCTCCATCGGCACCGTGACGGGCTGGCAGGTCCGCGACGAGATTGCAGCCGCGACAACGCTGCGCAAGAAATGGCGGCGCTTTAAGGCGACGCCGGCATTCTGGGACCGGTAAAGTTCGTCGCGCTCATCTACGGGCGTGACGGCGCGCACCTCAATGATCGAGAAGCACTACGCCCGTTGGATTTCTGATGCCTGGAAGAGTTAGTCGTGCGATCTGTAGTTCCACTCCTTCCTCGAGATGAGGCCTGATGCATCTTTTACGAGGGGCAGTGATTGCGGCCACAGCGTGCCACCTAAAGCAATGCCGCTCATGAAATATTGAATGAAGCAATATCGATGGCATAGGCAGTTCCGATCAACTCGGTGTAGTTGCCGCATCTCGCGCCGGTGCCGCACGGCCGTTGGTTATCCGCACTCGGTGCCATATCAGCAGTAAGGCTTGCAAAGCTGTGGTGATGCCAGCTGCATCCTGCATTGTTTGTTGATTTTATTAGATTTTACAATTTCTTCCGGATCAACCCCACCGTTCGCCCCAACCGCACTTTGCGCGCGCCCGATCAGGCCGCATACTTTCGCCTGTCCTGGGATTGTACCAAGCGCCTTGTCCGCCGGACCACGCCACTCGAATTCTGGAGCATCCAGCATAGGTGGGAATGAGCTTGGCCAATCCCAAAAATCCGATCGCGAGCACAACGACGATTACAACCAGCAGGATGATGCCTAGCACTTGCTCCAGATCGAAATCCTTCCGGCACAAGCGACCCAATCGGTTGTATAGGCCGCAGGCCAAGCGGGCTTGAGAGTGAACTACGCACGATCACTCAGGAACTCGGGGCCTCGTTTTAAAATGAGGGATGGGTTCTGCGGATAGTGACCAAGGCATCCGGAAGTGGCTGAGCGCCTTCATCGGCTGCAAGAGTAATACGATCGACCTTGCTGAGGAACACAAACGATATTTCAGCCGTGGGCCCCAAATCTTTCAAGGCGGCATAAAACGTTGCAGCCTCGCACGCGCTTGCGCCTCGCACACTGATAACCGATGTCTGCCTGAAAATTCGCTGACCGTCGCACGTCACCCTACCGAGATCCTCTCGAAACTCAGAAAGAAGACATATGCCTTTCGCGACCTCAACAGAACTCGCATCGAACGCTAACGTCGGATGTCCATCAATCTCTACGGCAAACAACAGTCGATCACTGAAAGGATCGGTCACGAGAATATTCCTTTCCCGATAATAGTTAGTGACAGCTTCCATAAATTGTATTCTGATACTGTTCGCAAAAACCCACTCTTAAAGGGGGATGTTTTCAAAAGCCGAGCGCACATATCCGTCGTGACGCTTAATCCAGACGATTATTTACGCCGCGAGGTACCGCGATGAAGGCTGTTAACAGCACAAGTCGATCGTGCATCTCGCGTCAATTGGCCTTTCCGTGAATCGAATCCAGCTTATCTTGTCAATCCCATCTCCTTAACAAGAACATGAAATCAATTTCTACAATCTAAACCGAGACCCGAGCCAGACGCATGGGCAAGACAGAGACGACACCAACCGAAATTATCCGCATGATCTCTGCTGAAGCTACCCGACTCATCGGCCCGTGGCCCAGCAACCTGGATATATTTGTATTTCGCGTGGATGACAGCTGGGAATGCCTGATAACACCGACCAATAATCCAACCGAAGCTAAATTCCGAGATGTGGCGTTGCAGATCGGCCTTTCACTCGAACGCAGTTTTAAGCTCAGGGTATGAAACCTATTTTTGCGGCCTCGTATTCTCCTTACCAACTCGAAATCCTCTTGCGAAATTGACACGACGTTGGGGCAACTAAGCCTCAGCACAGCGATTTCGATCTGCTGCCTTTCCCATACTTTTGCAGGCAAGCTGTTATCCCGAGAGCTATCAGTTCGGTGTCTAGATTACCGGGAATTATCGCGAGCCCCAACGGCCCGGGCGTCGGGCAAAAGTAGATCTTCTTTCCTCGTTGAGTTTGTAGTCGACGCATACTCTTCGATAACTCTCCGAGAAGCGAATGCCGTTTCTGTCTCGGTCGCTATCGTTCTCACAGCTTTCGCGACGAACGCCTTGACCGATGAAGTGTGTATTTCGAACAGGCGATAAAACGCAACAGATAGCGCACCACAGAGCAGCATGAAGGACACGAAGCGAACGAGAGAGAACAACGTAAACTCGCTTGGGCCACTACTGAAGATAACGTTCAGCACCACCAAAATTGGATAGTGTGTTGCATATAGCGAAAAACTATACTTCGCGCCGTTTGCGAGTGGGTGCAGCTGCCTTGGCATAGATGCACCCGAGAGGGTCAGCCCCACGATGCTGCCTGCGACAATCAGGCCGGTTGCCAGCTGGCTTGCCGCCCATTTCGGCGCCGCCCCCCCTACATAGAGCAGCCAGGCTCCAACGAGACCGACGCAGAATAAGAACAGCCAACTCACGGCAGGCGCCCTAATGGCGTAAACTGCGGCGCCGAGGCACCATATCAAAAAGTAGAAGATGAATTTGGCTCCGATATGCGCCCCCGCCGGGTCATGTCTTTCTGCATACCAAAACAAGGCAAGAATGCCGATGATCAAAAATGTAAAACTGGGACGAGACCAAACGACGACAAGAGCAAAGATCAGGACATAGTACCAGAATTCGTTGGAGAGGCTCCACAATACCAGATTTCCGGCAAACTCCGAGCATGCGATCGTCTGAAGAAATGCGACATTGCATACGGCCGTCGTCACCCCAGCGCTTGCAGAGAATAGTCTTCCTGCATCATATAGGTCGTGGCGCGTCGCAACAAATTCCTGCCAGTTCGGCAAATGTCTCGCCAAACTATATGCGCAGATGGACGTCACAAGTGCAGGCATTAACACCACATAGAGGCGAGCACCTCTCGCGGCGAAGTAATCAATCGCATTGAGCTGCCCCCACCTTGCTCTGACGATCGCTGGTCCGCCCACGAGATAGCCACTCAAAACGAAGAAGACGATGACAGCGGCCATGCCATGCGCGCTGAGTATCTGTACAAGAGAGTAGAGATAGCTGACGGGAGAGCCATCTCCCGGGTCCGGAGACCTTTCCAGAAACATCAATTGGTAGGAGTGGAACGCAACCACCTCGATTGCAGCCATCGTACGGGCGAGATCTAGCCATGAGGGCAGATTCGCCGGTGTCACGGCGTTGGTACGAAACCCAATCCAACCCTCATCCATGAGCTCGAGATCCTGCAAAGCGTCAGTCTGCAATTGGCACGTCATCGACCTGTGTGAACCAGCTAAACGCAGGCAGCACCCTTAGACTTGACAACTCTCAATACGCTGGCGTTCGAAGAGAGCGCTCCTAACCTGCCCCCACCCAATTCGATGTTAAAGCTCGGCCCAGCGCCGCTCCTGGCGGCATTTGGAGGTGCTGAGCGTTCCTGGGGAAATCGCCCCCCGAATTTGACACCCATCAACTTTGACCCATGCGCGTCTCGCATGATCACGGCGACAGAACCCGCGTCTTCTCCAATCAGGAGAGGCCGTCGCGTCGTCCTGAATTCGGAGAATGCACATGACACGATACGGTCAGCTCCTCGGAGTCCTCTTGCCAAGCATTTGGCGCCAAAAGGGCATTGTCGTCAGCTCCATCGTTGTCGTCTCACTCCTGACCCTCATGGCCTACGCAACGATCGGTGAAAGATATGAGTCCTACACTCTGCTGCGTGTCGGCCAGGGCATCAAAGACCGGTCGTCAGGCGCAAGCGTGAATCCGTTCGCCGAGGGCGCCGACCTGTCTATCCGAATCGATTCGCTCGCTCGACTTGTTACGACTGACCACGTTGTCCGGGAAGCAGCGTCCAGCACCGGCTTTGATCGCTTCAACAAAGGCCGAGACAACAGTCTAATGGCGTCCATGAGCAAGACGATCGGGTCTATCGATCTTTCGCGGCTGCTGCCGAAGAGCGTAGCCGAAGCATTAGCGAGTTGGTCGAAGCCGGCTGACACGAACGAGGCCAGCGATCAGGCGCCAAGTAAAGAGGCGACATTGGTCGCTTCGCTCCGTGATCTGATTACCGCGAAGCAGGAGGGGCGGTCAGACCTGCTGCGCATTTCCTTTCGCTATCCCGACGCTGCTGTTGCCACACGCTTTTTAACTGAACTGGCAAATGCCCTCGTCGCCGTTCAGGCCGATCTCGTCCAGACACCTGGCGCCGATATCTTCTTTGAAGATCAGACGAGACGGCTGCAGTTGGAAGCTGAAAAGTCGGCGACCGAACTCCAGAATTTCTCGGTCGGAGCGGCGATATACTCTGTCGCGGAGCAACGCGCACTGCTCCTCAAGCGGGCAAACGAGCTGAGTACGTTAATCTCAACGACCCGTGCGCAGATCCAGGATCGAAAGGGCCAAAAGCAGTCCATCGTTGATCAGCTCCTGATACTGAAGCCGGTTCAACAATCAAAAACGGTCACTGGTATCGTCAATAGCCTGGGTGCGCGTGATTACCCAGTTACGCCAAATGCTGCCGGGACACCTCAGAACTTTGAGGAAACCCCTCCATTGTTGTTGATCAAAGTGTATCAGGACGCCGTCGCCACTCTCTTCAAGGTCAACACCGATCTGAACGGATCCATGAAGCTTGAGAGCCTCCTTGCTGACGAGCTCGAACATGTGAATGCCGAGCTAGCGTCATTGTCGTCCAAGGAATCCCAGTATGACCAGCTCAAGCGCGCGCTGGTCCGTGCCTCCACGGCCGCCGATCACTACGGCGCACGAGTCATCGAGGAAAAGATCAATCTCGACATCGCCAAGAAAACTCAGTTGTCGAGCGTGCGTGTAATCCAAGCTGCCGATCGCCCTCTCCGGCCGATCTTTCCGCAGAGATTTCACTTTGTCCTGCTGGCACTGTTTGGAGGCATGATTGCGGGATCCGCAATCATCATCATGAAGGAATTGAGCCGCCTGCGCCAAGATCAGTACGAGCTTGAAGAGCGCGAGCTCGCAATGAACGAAATCGGCATCCGATCGGTTCGCGAGTACAAGGCAGCGTTGAAAGCCGCACAAGCGGCTGAATGAGCTGCGCTATTGCGTGACTAATTTGTCACTGTGTTTTGAAACTGAGTATACATGGACGGATTATGGATCAACTCTGTTTTGATAATGATGATGACGTTCATTCGGACCCGTCTCGTTTAGACGCAGGATCAGCGCGCCCTCAGTCGCCAATGGTCACAATCGCCATTCCGACATTTAATCGCGCAAGGCATCTGCGCCATTGCATCAAGTCGGCGCTCGCTCAGACTTACGACAATTTCGAAGTTCTGGTCTCCAACAATGCATCAACGGACACAACGCACGAGGTGCTGAACGAGTTTTCAGACGGGAGGCTTCGTATTGTCCAGCAGCAGAGCAATATTGGACTGCTTCCTAATTGGAATGCTTGTCTCGCCAATGCAAAGGGCGATTACGTCGTTTTTCTCTCCGACGACGATCGTGTGTCGCCATTTATGATTCAGAAAGCTATCGACGTTGTCCGTAAACGACCCCGCCTGCCGATAGTCGTTACGCTGAGCAATTTGCATTCTGAAGCTGTTGGCAAGACGTTCGCGGCTCGCGGGAGCCGAAAGTTGTCGACGGGAATCTGGCCAGGAACGGCAGTATTGGATGAGTTCCTGCAGAATAACATTACTGTCACGATGTGCAGCGTTCTGCTGCGTGTCGATTACGTTCGGGCAAATGGAGGATTTCCTCTGGAGTGTCCTCATATGGCTGATATCGCAGCCTGGGCACCACTTCTATTTCTAGGCGAAGCTGGGCTGGTGAACGAGCCATGCGCGACCTTCTCCTATCATGGCAACTCCGAGACGTCCCGATTGAGTCCGGAGGAGCTGCTATTGGACGGACGACATATGGAGGAAATGATTTCTGACCTTGCCGTGAAGTATGTCGGAGACCCCGAGCAACAGCGTCTTCTGCAGCTCAATGCCCGTCGGTGTTTTGCA
Organism: Tardiphaga robiniae; assembly: GCF_013359755.1. Classification (GTDB taxonomy): domain Bacteria; phylum Pseudomonadota; class Alphaproteobacteria; order Rhizobiales; family Xanthobacteraceae; genus Tardiphaga; species Tardiphaga robiniae. The sequence goes on from NZ_JABMCJ010000078.1 coordinate 90,652, forward strand.
CAACGAGGCTTGACCGTTCTCTCCGATTATCGATCAAGCGGCGGGAAGATGGACCGATTTATCACCTTACTTTGGAAATTCCGCAGTTATCTGACATCCGCCGGACCAAAAGTCGGCTTACGTTTCTTCGCACTCGTCCTCTGCCCTCCTTTCATTGCAGACTATCTGCGCCAGCGGCGTCGGGGCGCGTCAGAGCAGTTGGTGTGAAAATGCCTGCTTGTCGGCACCCGTTTCACCCATGGACGGCATTTTTTCCAGGCCAGAATAACACTCAACATTCCTCTGGATATCAGCGAAAATCGGTGACTGCGGCTGCTGGAACGCTTCTGCTTGCATTCAATGTTAGCGCCAACGCTTTTGACGGCTCCTCCCCTCCAGCATCTGATTCAACGCAACTCCTCACGATCGCGACGCCGCGCTCCGCTCTGGCGCAGCCTTATCGGCTGGCAGCCTATTCAGCGGACCTGGCTCCACGGCGAATTGGAATACCGCGATTCAAACCGGAGCGAGAGGTCACAATTGATACACCACTAGTAGACGCTACGGTTCAAAACACTCCGGGTTACAGCGATCAGTATCCTGCAGGCGTCCCGAAGACGTTTGCCTGGTGTGGTGGATCTTACAGGCCGCCTAACAACCGCGCGCCTCCACCGGACTTCACCGCTGTGACCGGCTGGGGGCAAATCTATCCCGCAATAGGCGCAGCCGAATATTCCACACTCGATCCGGTCATTGAGGTCGCCAATTCACGCACCTATGTCCACCTCAAAGGACGGAATGGTTGGGTATTGGTCCAAAGTCAGGCGCGCATACAGCTCGTCGGTGCGCATTTCGTCTCCGACTTTTCCAAGAATGCGGCGATCCGGATGGAGATTCGTCAAAGCCCAGGCGGCGCCGCGATGATTGGCGCGCCACCGCCCGGCTACAACAGCCATTTCTGGCTCGTCACGCGCGGCACCTATCCAGCCTCTAGCGTTGACGGGGTCTACGTACAAATGGATATGCGATCGGCTGATCCCGCACTGAACGTCGTCGCTAACGTCGGGGCCGATTGGTGGCGCAACGCAACAGCCGCATTCGAAGACGGCTTCGGAAACAATCCCGGAGCCGGAATGAGCAACTGGCTCACCCTTTCGACGCAGTGGTCGACGCTACGCTTCTACTCGACCAGCAACGACGACCTGTGGGCCGACCCACCGCCTCCCTTACTATCCACGCGGCCACCCTACATGCCTACGAAAACGAAGCGGCGCGACATTGCGAGGATACCTTGTTCCCTCAGTCGCGAAATCCAACCGCAATAGCTATCTTGAAAGGCGTCTTGGAAACTGCACGCCGCGACACAGTGCCGCGATTACATTGACGTTCGCATTCAATAGCAGATGCGTTCTCTAAATGTATTATGTAGTTAGCTACTACTCGATCAGTGTATCGCTGCTGCTGCCCATTACGCGGTGCAACACGAACACATTGAAAACAAAATGTGTTGCCACGGTTCGCTACACTATTGTTGATTCGTCAATGCACGATTTATTTGCGACTGCACAACTACTACGCATAAGCTACGAATCGTTTCAAACGACAAGAGCCTTCGTCACATCAACCCTCATCGGCCGACATCCGGGACAGATGCAAGTTCGGTGGGCACTCGGCAAAACTCCAGTTTCGCGTCGCCCGCATGTTTCGTACGGGCATAATCTCGAAACAGTCAAAATCCCATCTTCTTGGCCGAGATGGATGCTCTTCACAGGTATTTCTTTTGAAATCGGGCGCACCAAGCAGCGACAACCGGGGACATAGGATGGCAATTTCTGTTTCGGATATCATAGCTCAGAACACGATCGGTTATAGTGAGGGTAAACCAGTTGGCGTGCCGGCGAGCTACGCATGGTACAACGGTTTGTATAGGCCAGTTGGCTATAGCGGTCCGCCATCCGACTTCACGTCGGTAACTGGATGGGGGCAAGTCTATCAGAAGGCTGGTGCCCCGGCGTATTCGAATCCAAATGCCACCATCGATGTCGCCAACGCCAAGACTTATGTGCACCTGAAGGCCACAGGTGAGTGGGTTCTGGTTCAGAATCAGGCCAATAACCAGATTGCGGGCGCGCATTTCGTCGCCGATTTCAGCGGTAACTCGGCGATCGCCATGAAGATCGGATCCCAGGCCGCGGGGAGCGCGACAATGGCGACGCCGCCAGCCGGATATAACGACCATTTCTGGCCCAGCGCGCGCGGTATCTATGCAGCGGGGGCGGTTGATGCCGTCTATGTGCAGATGGATATGAAGGTCAGCGATCCCAATCTGCAACTGATCGCCAATGTTGGCGCCGATTGGTGGCGCACCCCTTCGGTCGGCTACGCCAACGGAATGACCAATAATCCCGGGGCAGGCATGAGCAACTGGGTCGAGCTGTCGACTCAGTGGACCACGCTCGGGTTCTATTCCTCAACGACAGCTCAATTTCAGGCAGACCTGCCACCACCGCTTGAAGGAGTGGTTACGGAAGTTCCAAAGCCTACCATCACGCTCTTCAGCGCCGATAGCGGCGTCGTCGGCGACGGCATTACGAACGCATCTGTCTTGAAGTTGACGGGGACCGCTCAGGCGGGACTCGCTGTCAACGTCTTTGACGGATCCCAGCTTCTCGGGACCACCAAGGCTGATGCGTCCGGTGCATGGACGTTTACGACGGCGCAGCTTACCAGCACGTCGCACAGCTTCACTGCAAAGGCCATCAGTGCCTCAGGAAGTACGAGCACCGCATCGACAACCCTCACTGTTCAGGTCGATACGATTGCCCCCACTGCACCGAAGCTTCTCTCGTTCTCTCCCGACACGGGCGTCGTCGGAGACGGCAAGACCGACGCGACTGTCATTAAGCTGACCGGCACAGCGGAGGCTGGCAGCGCCGTCAAGGTGTTCGATGGGGCGACCCAGATCGGGACCGTGAGGACCGATTCGCAGGGATCATGGAGTTTGGTAACGGGGCCACTGTCGACGGCCACTCACACTTTTTCAGCTACGGCCACCGATGTCGCCGGCAACTCAAGTACAGCGTCATCGCCGCTCAACGTCAGGGTCGATGGAGGCGGGACTTCTACGCCCCCGGTTACGGGTGAGAATCTTTTGGTCAACGGATCGTTCGAGGCATCAGCCGTGAAATCCAGCTGGTTTGCTGGATTCAGTACGATTCCGGGATGGTCGGCCGTCAGCGGTGGCACGATCGAACTTTGGAACAATTTGAACGGCGTAAAAGCGACCAATGGCGTGAACTTTGGAGAGCTCGATTATCTTGGCGCCGATGACGGGCTCTACCAGAACGTGTTGACTATCCAGGGCCAGAGTTACGACCTCTCACTCGACGCGCGCAGTCGGCCTGGCTTTACGGGGGCAACCTGCTCCATGGAAATTCTCTGGAACGACACCGTGGTCGCGCGCGTACCACCAGGAAATAGCTGGCAGACCTATAATTTTACGGTGACCGGCACAGGTGGGTCTGACCGTCTGACCATTCGTGAGGTCGCAGGCCAAGGCGGCGACGGCTTGGGCGCACTTTATGACAATGTGAGTTTGGTGGCCAAGCAGCCGATAACATCCGCGTCACAGGCCAGTCTGGCTCAGGCATCACGTGCCGTCGACCTTATCAATCAATATTCCGCAACAAGTGCTGTCAATTCAGATTACGGGACCAGCCCCTTGGCGAACGCGGCCGACTCCCTCACCACTCTCTCACAGACGTTAGCGCAATCGCAGCAGCACACCTGACAACATCAATCTTAGGGGCGCCGCTCCAGATGCGCGCCCCTCGAGGAGCCTTTTCTCACTCCTCACGGAGCGTGATTTTGCGACTGGAAATTTCTAACGATCGTGTTGTGTCGACCAACTAATTCAAGAACAGCCGGTCCATGGGCGAGAACAATACTCGTGGATCTCGCTCGCATCTCCTCGCAGCAGCGCTGGATTTCACGAGTCAGCGCCTTATCGGCTTCAGCATAGAATTCCGCGAAAGACGGCCACTCATCTGGCCAGCGACTTGCGATCCGTGGCGTATTGAGAAACGGAAACTCGGCCGATTTCGGTGAAGCCGTATACCACGGCCCCACATTTGGCAACGTCTCACCATGCGCCGCCTGCAAATTGGAGCGGATACCCGGCGTCAACGACCCAACATCGACCGGCTCTTCATCGGCAGATAGCAATTCGAGCCCAACGTTATAACAGACCCCAAAACGCATAACCGCTTCGTCGAACGAGGTGCACAGATACTCCAAATGGGAATGCACGAATCTCAGACGCTGATACGGACGGCTGGCCTCCTCTGCCTGCGTCAGACCGCTCGCGATTCTCTGAAATTCCCATGCATCTTCGCAGACCGTCTCAAATTGCAATAACGCTTCTACAATTTCCCTGAGCTTATCATGTGCCACGGCGATCGGATTTCTCGCGAATTCCGGCAACGAGCTGAGGTAGGGTGCATCGGCGACGCTCAGGCTAACCTTGGCATCATCTATGATCCGATCGAGCAAGCCTGCTGCGATCTGCGAGGCGGCAGCTTCTGCTTCAACAATGGTCATTGGCGCCGGCCTAAACAGATTGCCAGTCGGTGTGCGCACGAACCGGCGTCCAGGGTCTACGTACCGCTTCCCTTTAGCATGTTCGCACGCCGGCGCCACCAGTGTTCAATCCGGTGCGATTTGGATAGCCGAATAATAACGGCAAACCGACAGTCTATGACTGCGTGAGAGCGCATCGCATACCGCGTCTCTCTCAGGTCGCTCGCTGATGCCACTTCCATGCAGAGCCGACGATGGTCGAAAGGTCGGAATACCTGGGCTGGAAGCCCAGAACTGCCTTGGCGCGCCCCGGATTTGCAACCAGAACCGGCGGATCGCCATTCCGCCGAGGCTTGATGACGAACGGCGTCTCCCTATTCGTCTCACGCCGAATTTGACCGATAATCTCCTTGACGGAGTATCCCCTTCCCGTTCCCAGATTGAAGCATCCACCGGCCCCACCCGCGCGAAGATGCTTCAAGGCAAGGACATGAGCCTGCGCCAGATCCGTAACGTGAATATAGTCACGTATGGCTGTGCCATCGGGAGTCGCATAGTCGTCTCCGAAAATCGCAAAATCATCCAGCTTGCCCTGCGTCGCCAGAATAGCGCGCGGGATTAGATGCGTCTCGGGGGAATGGTCTTCGCCAATCTCTCCGCCAATATCCGCACCACTCGCGTTAAAGTATCGCAGGCAGATTGTCGCCAGGCCATAGGCTTCACCGAAATCCGCCAACATGTCCTCGACGATCCGCTTGGTTCTCCCATATGGATTGATCGGCTGCAGGACTTCACTCTCTTCAATCAAATCCTTATCGACGCATCCATAGACAGCGCCGCTGCTCGAGAACACCAATGTCTTGCACGACGCATCGCGCATGGCACGCAACAGACTCACCGTGCCTTCAACATTATTTCTGTAGTATTTTTCCGGATCACTGACGGATTCGCCGACGAGGCTCGAGGCGGCGAAGTGAAACACCGCCACGGCGCGATATTTCTCAATCGTCTCCGCCAAGCGTCGCTGATCGTGAATATCGCCTTCGATCAATGGGCCCCACTTGACCGATGATCGATGTCCCGTCGACAGATTGTCATAGCAAATTGCACGATAGCTGGCTTCTGCAAGACCCTTGCAGCAATGCGACCCTATATACCCAGCGCCGCCCACGACCACGACATTCGGCGTCTCACTCATCATCCACCCCACACGCAGCGCTCGGCCTCACATACGGACCACCACGTTCAGCCGTTACAATCTTCACGGTTCGACATCTCGGGCCAGCTAGAGAAATTCTTTTTCGTCGGTCTCCCGACTGATGTATCCCGCCCTTTTCCTTACGCTCGCCTGCGCGTCGGAACGGCTTCCATGCATCACCGACGCCCGGCCCGCATAGGCAAAGTACAGGGCCATCGATGTAAAATTATCGAGAAGGTTCTCCGAGAAGAAATAGATACAGAGAACGACAAACAGAACTCGCGTCGCTCCAACCGGAAGTGATCGGTAAACGTGGATCAGAAATGGAACGAAGATAGCGAGATTGATCAAACCGTACTCTACCAGAATGCGCAGATAGTCGTTATGCGCAACGAGCGCGGCATAAGTGACAAGCGCCGTTTGCCCCGATCCGTAACCGAAGAGAAAAACACCGGTCCCCTGGCTCGAATACACATTCCAGATATCCGTCCAATGTATCAGACGAAAGAATGCCGAAAGATCTGTGGAACCCGTCATGGTGACAAGCTGCTTGTAGGACATTGACGCAATCGCGCTCGGATCCATGCTGAATACCAGCATCAAGTTGTCGAACGTCGCAATTCCGCGATCTAGGGCGCCAACCGACAGCGCGACAGCACCGCCTATGCCAACGGCAATAAGAGCAACGATAGAACTGCTCCGGATCGGCATGACGATCCACAAGCAGGATGCCACTGCTGTCGCGACGGCTGCCCCCAGCTTGTTCATGACGATAGCATTGATGAACTGGAACAGAATAACCCGGTTGCCGTAGAGCTGCGTTACCGCAAACAGAAGCGCAGAAAAATACAGAACACCGGTATTCGCGTTCGGAAAATACGAGAAGACTTCACTCGCAAAGCTCTCATTCTCGTAAACCTTGCTGCTCCCTTTGGTCAGCAAGAAAAGTATCGGCACAATGCCGAGCGCAACAATGCAGCGCAACTCGATCGGTTTCATCTTGCCACCGGTTGCGCGTCCCGCAGCATAGAACACATAGATTGACAGATACTTGAGAGCATCCGTCATCGACGCAACCTGCAGATTGTAGATGACACTTAACGTCGTCGTCACCAGCGCGACGAGCAGATATCCCTTCGCCGCGCCGTCTTCCCGCTTCGACTGCATAATGATCTGAATTGAATATGCGATGATCGCGAGGCTGACGGCGTTTCCCACGGCATTGAAGACTTGCGCTCCCAGAAAGTGATAAAGAAATGCGCAAAGATTGACGATCAACAAGCCGATGCAGAACATCGAGAAGTAAGACGATTTCGGTACCGCAACAGTGGGTCGGCCTTCGATCGCAAATTCGCTCATCGACGGCCACTCATATCGGTGATCGCTTCCTCAGCCTTTGCCCTCATCACCGCAACCTCCGACACCACCATCGATGGTCGTCGCTTCTGCCGGCGCCCAATTGGAGGTCTGACGATGAGGTCATCCTTGTCCTTCTGCGGACGCGTTGTCGATCTGTCCGGGTGGGACGCCCCCATCACGGCATCATAAATTTCGAGCGTCTTCGAAGCGATATCATTCCAGTCATAACGGCGCGTACTCTCGTGTCGAATCGTCTCGCGCTCGGCCGCTCCCATCCGAACCGCAGTGAGAGCAGCCATCTTCGATCTGAGTTCTTCGCAATCGCCAACCGGAAAGATATTGGCTGGGTCCGTCACAACTTCGCAGTTTGACGGAATGTCACTAACCAACACCGGAAGCCCATAACTCAAGGCTTCGAGTAGGACGATTGGTAATCCTTCATGCGACGACGGCAATACGAAAAGTCCCGCATGCGCATAGAGCTGACGCAACGTCTCGCCGCTTTGGTATCCGGCCATCACAACGTTGTCCTGGCCTTGCGCCTCGATCACAAGCCGATCTGCGTATTCGTTCTTGTGATCGATCCGCCCAACGATAACGAGCTTCCATCCATCCGATTTCAGTCCCTCGAACGCCCGCAAGAGATCGATCTGCCGCTTCTCGGGGACCAGCCGCCCAACCGTCAAGACATACCGCCCCGCTTCGAGACCCAGCGCGTTGATCTTGTCTGTGTTCAGCGGAAGCTCAGAAAATACGACCCCATTTGGTATGACATCGCACGTCTTTTCATACTTCTCCTCGATGAGCTGACCGATGCTGCGACTGACAGCTATCCGCTTATGCGCGTATCGCATTCCGAATGCCTCGCCGGTCCGCAGAATCGTCCGCGCAGCCCAACCCCATTTCTCTCGATTGTAGTCCTCGCCATGATGCGTCACGACCACGCGCAAGCCAAATAATCGCAGCAACGGCGTCACAATCGCCGGGCCGATTCCGTGAATATGCACGACGCTCGGTCGCTTAATCCCGGCGACGAGCGCACAGATCAGCGAGTGCAGCAACGTTTCGAGATACACACTGCGAACAGTCCAGAGGCGAAGGATCCTCACTCCGCGCCAAGCATCGCCTTCCTGCGCGTCCACATATGGTGATCGCACGCAGGCCGTTACACCCTGTCCGAGCTTCGCAAGCCTCGGTGCGAGATTCTCGACATGGTTCTCGATCCCGCCCTGAACGTCCGGGAAGCCACGAAACCCGAACGTGTAGACCTCTCCCTTACCCATGACGCCACTCCCCGCTCTTAGTTGTTGATGAATGACTTCAGTGGGTAATGTTGGTCAGTTGTTATGCGCCCCTTGACCAGCTTGGCCTTGACGGTCTTGTCCAGGAATGACGGTCGCTCGACATGCGGCGACGGCCGCGCATCCGAATAGTCGATATAGCTGTCGAAGCAGATCTTCTTGCCCATCGACACCTTGGCTTTGTTTTTCAGAACCCACATCAATGGCTCCTGCTTTGGCAGTTGCGGCACGATCCGGGATCGCATCGCTGTCCGTGCGGTGGTCACCATCCAGCAGTTCTGTGCGCATCCAGCGACCTTGCCGAGCGTTTTCCGGGCGGTGTCGCTGTTGGCGATCTCATCCCACGACTGCTTTGCAAGATTTCCCATCGGAAGATCGGACCGGACGTTGCAAGCCCAGACATCCGACCACGGATCGATGAACGCAAAATCCTTTCCGGCGCTGCAGGGAATGAGCCTGTCGTGACCGAGAATCTTCTCGATCAAACCGAGATTCAGATAGGCGCGGAACCAGTTCTTCGGCTTGTTGCTTTTCAACAGCGCCTCGACGAGCCCCTCGACCTTGCGCGCGACACTGCGCCGATCATAGAAATAGTTGTCGTTCTTGTAGAATTGCCAGGCGTTATGCAGCGTCGAGGTTGCGAGTTCGTAGCCTTCCTTGCGGGCGAATTCGTAGACATCGACCAGCTGATCGACATTCTCGTCCTGGATCACCATCGCAAAGCCAAGATCCGTGCCGCCCGCCTCCTTCAGCATCCGGAGCCCGGCGACCTTCGTGGCATAGCCGCCCTTCTCGCCCCGGATCGTATCGCTGGTTACTTGGTCACCTTCGACGGAGAACCGAACCTTGATGTTCGGATACTTCTTGATGATTGGAACCAGGCGTTCGGGATGCAGGCCATTCGACGAAATCTCGAGGACCCGCGCTTTCGGATAAAGCAGGTCCGCGATCTCGGCGAGATCTTTGCGAAGTGTTGGCTCGCCACCCGACACATTGAGGTTGTCGAAGCCAGGTGGCAGTTTCGACAGTGTCTCGAGTGATATCTCTTCCCGCGGATCGGTCGGGTTCTGCCAAATATAGCACATCTGGCACTTGGAATTGCAGCGGAACGTCGAAATGATAGTGAGATCCATTTTATACTCCGACTCTGTTCTGTTCCTTCAGGGGATTCACGACGCTTTGGTAGAGCGCGAGCAGCGCCGCCCCATGGGTTTGAAGCGAGTATTCGGCTTCGACGACCTTCCTGGCCTCAGCACCAAGCCGCCCACGGAGGTCACGGTCCGCGAGCAGCAGTCGAATTTTGCTCGATAGGTCGTGAACGTCCTTCGAGGCAAACAGCAGCCCGGTCAATCCGTCTCTGACCAACTCGGGAATTCCACCAATTCGCGATGCAAGAACGGTTTTTCCGTGCGCCATCGCCTCCAGGATCGAGAGCGGGCTGTTTTCGTGCCACTCCGAAGGCACCACAACGACGGCGGCTCCGCGAATGACACTCGTCAGATCTGCACCAGCCAGATGTCCCTTGAACTCGGCGTCTGGAAATTGCGTCTGGAGCTCAGATAACAGAGGCCCGGTCCCGGCCACCACAAGCCGCCAAATGGCACTGTCTGCAGCATGTGCTTTCAGCAGGGTGGCCACACCTTTTTCCGACGAAAGTCGCCCGAGATACAGGATATAGCCGCTATCTTCACGAGATACCTGGATCGCAGAGGCGTCGATACCATTGGGAATATGCGTGACTTTCGCGTCTCCAAACCGGCGTGCGACGGCGTCACGCATGAATCGACTGGGCGCGATGAATTGACTGACACGTTGATAACTTTGCGCCACCGCGTGATAGCGCGCTTCCGCCCAAAGTAACGCACTTCGCCCCAGCGACCCGTCCGCACATCGTTTACGCAAAATCGATTCGAAACGTCCGCTGGTGCAGTCTGTGCAGACTGCGCCATTCGACAGTTGCGTGTAGACCGGGCAAACCGGCTTGTAGTCGTGCAGCGTCAGGACGACTGGCGTATGAAGCCGCGCAGCGGCATTGATGATCGACGGCGTCAGCTGATGGTAGATGTTGTGGCAATGTAAAAGGTTGGGATTCTCGTCGCGTATGAGCGCGGAAATATTACTTACGGCTTCCTGAGACCGAACGAAGGAGATCGCGGCTTTTATTTTGCTGCTTCTCGACCCCGCCTTGTAGCTCTTCTCGGAAACGAAGTAAGATTCGTATTTCGACGGGCGATTGCGACTGTCGCGCATGGAGAACTCCATGACGTCGATGCCGCGCCCCTTCATCCAGCCCATTTCGTCGAACATAACGGCCTCTGAGCCGCCATTCCGGAAGAAGAATTTATTCGCGACAAGGATCTTTTCGACCTGATCCGCAGCGCAACTCAGTGTCGCCCGTTGAATATCGGTGCCCCCGTCCGCGCTACGTTCGGCCTGCGACGGCCTTAGCATCACGATGTTCTCGTTGCGGAACGCGCTACTGGCGGGCATGCGTAATGACCTCGTCTTTATGGGTTGAAGCCATCTCTCAGACGTCTCTCAAACGACCCATGAACGAAGCGTATGCGTAGGTACGACAGTGATATTGACGGGCGTCAACTCCGCTTAGCGCAGCGCAATAGAGTCTCTCTCAACGATATCTGCCTGAACTTCTCCTCTATTTCGGCGCCAGAATTGGATCGGATCATTACTGCGGCTCGAGCGCGACATGGTAGCAGCACAGGTGCCGCGCGGCGCGAGGGGACCAATGGAAGAGCACCTCGAGCCAACAGCAGCAAAGCCTGACGGCGGTCTTATAGCTCTCGTCATGATGCTCAGATTTCAGGGGCTGAGCATTGACCCGGAGCGCATTCGACATCAGTTCGGTCACAAGCTCATCGGCGTGGCTGAGATGCTCCGTTGCGCCAAGGATCTCGGCCTAAAGGCGCGCATTGTGCGCAGCAGTTGGGTGCGGCTGTCCAAGGTGCCAATGCCGGCCCTGGCGCTTCTCAAGGACGGTCAGTTCCTCCTGCTCGGCAAGGTCGAGCCCGAGAGGGTCATTGTCCTGCAGCCGGGTCGATCGCAGCCGACAATGATGACGCCATCCGAGCTGACAACCGTATGGGACGGCCCGCTTCTCTTGATGACGAAACGGGCAACCCTTTCAGATCTGGCTCGGCGGTTCGACCTCACCTGGTTCATCGCGGCAATCTACAAGTACCGCTGGCTGTTGAGCGAAGTTCTCCTTGCTTCGTTCTTTCTCCAGCTATTTGCGCTGGTCTCTCCGCTCTTTTTCCAGGTTGTGGTCGATAAGGTTCTTGTTCATCGCAGTATGAGCACCCTCGACGTGCTCGCGATTGGCCTGATTGCCATCGCTTTGTTCGAGACCGTCCTTTCGATTCTTCGGACCTATCTCCTGTCTCACACCACCAACCGCATCGACGTAGAGCTTGGCGCCCGGTTGTTCCGACATCTACTGGCGCTTCCGATCGGCTATTTCCAGACCCGGCGCGTCGGCGACTCCGTGGCGCGCGTCCGTGAGCTGGAGAACATCCGGAATTTTCTCACCAGTTCGTCTTTGACCGTTGCCATCGACCTGTTCTTCACGATCATCTTCATTGGCGTTCTGTTTGTCTATTCGCCCCTACTCACCTGGATCGTCGTCGCCGCGTTTCCCATTTATGTCGTCATCTCTGCGGTTGCGACGCCGCTATTCCAGTACCGGCTCGATGAAAAATTCAGGCGCGGTGCCGAGAACCAGGCATTTCTGGTCGAAAGTGTCACTGCCATCGAAACGTTGAAAGCAATGGCGGTCGAGCCCCAGATGCAGCGGCGCTGGGAGGAGCAGCTGGCAGCCTATGTGTCTGCCAGCTTTCGCGTCCTCAGTCTGGGCAATTTCACCAGCCAGTTCATTCAGTTCATTAGCAAAATCGTGAGTGCGCTGATTCTATACTTTGGCGCCAAACTGGTCATCAGTGGTGACCTGACCGTTGGCGAACTGGTGGCCTTCAATCTACTCGCGGGCCGTGTCAACGCACCAATTCTCAGACTGGCCCAACTCTGGCAGGACTTTCAGCAAACACGCCTCTCGGTTGCCCGGCTTGGTGACATCCTGAATACCGCTCCGGAGCCAGCCTATATGCCCAGTCGGATGTCGCTTGCGGCCATCAGAGGGGACGTCCGCTTTGAACATGTAACGTTCCGTTATCGCATCGATGGACCGGAAATCCTCCACAACATCAACATCTATTGTCCTGCTGGACAGGTCATTGGAGTGGTTGGCCCATCCGGGTCGGGCAAGAGCACGCTCGCAAAACTGGTTCAGCGCCTCTATGTCCCCGAAACGGGCCGGGTGCTGGTCGACGGCGTCGACATCGCACAGGTCGATCCAAGTTGGCTTCGTCGGCAGATTGGCGTTGTCCTGCAGGATAGCGTTCTGCTTAACGCTTCCATTCGCGAAAACATCGCTTTGGTTGATCCAGCGACACCTGCCGGAAAAGTTGTCGAAGCTGCCGCTCTCGCGGGCGCCCATGACTTTATCATCGAGCTTCCGGAAGGCTACGATACTGTCGTCGGCGAGCGGGGCAACACATTGTCGGGCGGCCAGCGCCAACGCGTCGCCATCGCGCGCGCGCTCATAACTGATCCCCGTATTCTAATCTTCGATGAGGCTACAAGCGCGCTCGACTACGAAAGCGAACGGATTGTCCAAAAGAATATGGCGCAGATCGCCAAGGGGCGTACAGTATTCATTATTGCTCATCGCCTTTCCGCCCTCCGCATGGCCGATCGCATCATTACGATCGAGAATGGACGGCTGGTCGAGGACGGCACCCATCAGGAGCTCATAAAAGCCGGCGGGCGCTATGCCAAGCTTTATCGTTTGCAGGCGGGGTTTCATGACCCGGCTTGATCCCTGTCTCGACGCATTGCCAGATTATTCTGTATTCGGGATTCGAATTATCCCAAGAGCGAGAGACGCAGTTTGACCGTACTTGAGACCACATCTCTGCACAGTGGCGACGATCCTGGCTTCTTTGCCCTGGAGATACTGTTACGCTTGGCCGGATTGGAGGTCGACGTTGCCCTGCTGCGCAGCATCAGCAACAACGGTCCCATCGATGTTGCAAGTATCCTAGCTTACGCACGGAAGGCCGAACTGTCCGCACGATGTATCGAGACAAGGTGGATTGACCTTCCCAAATATGCACTGCCGGGCATCATTCCTCTTCGCAATGGCAGTTTCTCGATTGTCGGCAGCGTCGCCGGCGAGAAGGTCATCGTTCTTCAGGCTGGTGCATCTCGTCCAAACGTTTTGAGTGAGGCGCAATTCACCTCACTCTGGGACGGACGCCTCCTTCTGATCCAAAGGTTATCTCCAGTATCAGCATCGACCCTGAGGATTCGCAAGCTGCTGACACGAATCTTCCAGAAGCCACGCCGGCTCGACCAGGCCACGTCGCATAGCCCCCCGGGCCAGGTCGCGGTTCTGGTCACTGCACGACGGGGCGCCGCCGCAGTGTCCAGTCAAGCTCGGAAATTCGGCAGCGCTGTGGCCAGCCTGAAGCCACGAGATCAGGCGTCTCAAATTCATGAACTGGCATTTTTGCCCGCTGCCCTCGAAATCGTGGAAACTCCTCCGTCTCCAATCGGGCGCGCAGTCGCGTATACTATTGCTTCCATCTTCACATTTGCGCTCATCTGGGCAACATTCGGCACCGTCGATATTGTAGCCACCGCACCGGGAAAATTCGTCCCGAGCGGGCGCACGAAATCAATCCAGCCTCTCGAAGCCGGCGTCATTCGAGCGATCAGCGTCACGGACGGCCAGGCCGTGCGGAGCGGCGATCCATTGATCGCGTTCGATGCCACGATGAGCACCGCAGAACTTGGCCACCTCAAAAGTGACCTCCTTGGGTCGGAGCTTGACGTGGCACGGCTGAAGGCGGCTTTGAATAAAGCGCTGAATCCCCTGACTGCCTTTGCCCCGCCGGACCATGCGCCCTTGGCCCTCGTTGAGATGCACCGGCGCTTTCTTATCAGCCAGACCGCCGAGCAAGCTGCCAAACTCGCAACTATCAATGGCCAGATTGCACAAAAGGAGGCCGAACGAGCAACTTCCAAGGCATTGAGCGAGAAATTACGCGCCGTCTTGAATCCCTTGCAGCAAAGGGTCGAAATCCGGGAGCAGCTGTTTCAGAAGGGCCTGGGCTCGAAGATCAATTATCTCACCGAATTGCAGGACTTGGTTACCCAACGCCAGGAGCTGACCGTACAGGACAGCCGCCATAGCGAAGCGGAGGCTGCAATTGCGGTGTTAGTCGAAATGCGAACAAAGGCCGTCGCAGAATATGAAAGGTCGCTCTTCGAGGAATTGGCCAAGGCGGAACAGAAGGTCGCGGGGCTCACGCAGGACGTCATCAAGGCGGAGCGCCGCACCGCGCTACAGACCTTGACGGCTCCTATCGACGGTACCGTCCAGCAACTGGCCGTTCACACTGTTGGCGGGGTCGCCACTCCTGCCCAAACGCTCATGCTGATTGTCCCGGAGGACAGCCGCCTGGAAATCGAAGCCAATATTTCCAACAGGGACATCGGGTTTGTTGAACCAGGCCAAGACGTGGCTATCAAGGTCGATACGTTCAATTTCACGCGCTACGGCCTTCTGAGCGGCAAGATTCTGAGCATCTCGAAGGATGCCATCACCCGCAACAAGCCGCCTGCCCGAGGCGTCGATTCTTCACCTGCTACAGACACTGCCAGCAGCGAACCGGCCGGTCAGGAACTCGTATATTCCGCACGCATATCGGTGGATCGCAAACAGATGGATGTAGAAAATAGAGCCGTCGATCTTTCGGCCGGCATGGCTGTCACTGCTGAGATCAACATCGGATCACGTCGGATTATCAGCTACATCATGTCCCCGCTGCTGCGCTACAAACAAGAAAGTCTGCGCGAGCGGTAGCACGATGATTTAATTACGACCGCCGTACTCTCCACCGCTCGGAACCAGCATATGCAGCGCTAACTCGCTTGTGCGCGGCAGACGCTGCCCCCCTTCAGCGCACCAGGCCGGCGGACTGCAATGCAGAAGCCGCCTCCTTGAGGGTCCCCCAGGGCAGGCTTGAGCGTTCGGCGATATCGAGCAGAGAGGTTGCACCGTCCGACATATTCAGAATCCATAGCAACGCCAACTGGTACTCACCAGCAGAACGCCCGCCAATGGTGCTGTAAAGACCATAGTCACCGAGCTTCGGCTCACACATCGGCTTCTGATTGGTATATTTTCGATTATTCTCAATCACATCGATCGCCGCGATTGCCCTGTCCAATGAATCGCGCAGAGCCGCTGGTTTCACGAATGACAGATTGTCGGCCGATGTGTGGTACTCAGGGAATTTCCCGTGCGGCGTCCTCATGAACGAGCCGACCGGGAGATTGATGCCAGGCGAGCAGTATTGTCGCTCGTCATAGCCAAATGGTGAGAAAGGCTGAATTGTGTGGGGCTCGCCACCTTGCTTCAATACATAGGTCCACGCACGATCGATTTCGGCATTGCCTTGGCGGCTTAATTTGTATGTCGGGCTCCCAGCGTCGCCCACACACGTCAAAACGAAGCCATGCTTGATCCGGCTGAGATGCGCCTGATTCAACGCCAACCAGGTGATTGATCCGATCGTGCCGGGGATAAACACAAATCGATAAGAGTAGCGTAGATCCATGTTGCGCAAATGCTGGGCGAGTGCTGTCGCCACGGCAACTCCGGACAGATTGTCATTACAAAGAGACGGATGACACAGGTGGCAGGATATGAGGACTTCTTCTGATGAACTTCCCAGCAGCCGCAAGTCGCCATAAGTGAGATGCCCGCGTTCAAGCATCGAGTCGATGCAAACCTCGTACTCGTCTTCTTTGAGTGCCAACAACTGCGTATGTGTGACGCAAAATCCCCAGGCGGCGTGATAATACGACGTGCGATAGGGAATGACGTCCGGATGGTCTGGATCTGAAAAGAGGTGCTTCTTCAGTTCTTCGAGATTAAGGCGCACATGAACAGGCACGCTGTAACTAACCACATGAAGATTGCACGCTCGGAAATCTACGATGCGCTCTCCAGCACTGTTCTTGATGTAAGCATCGCGGATATTCCACTCAGATGGCACCGTCCAGTCGAACACTTTCAAACCGGACGGCACCTCACAAGTGGTAAGCGGAACATACTTCTGAATATGACGAAGGGTTTCGCGAACTCCCTCGCCGGTAATGCTCCTGCATATCGGATAGAGATCTGCAATGAAGTCATGCATGGCCTGGCCACTGCGATCGGCCGACAACTCCGTCGTCGCAGCGCCCCTCTCGAGTCGACCCGACACCACCTTCCGAACAATATCATGCATCGCCAGGTCTCATTCCACTCTCTATTCTGATGCTTTGATCGTCACGCGATGACAACGGGCTCCGGAATAGGAACAATAAATTTTGCTCCCCAACTGCGGGCAAATGACAGCTGGCTGATGATTTCCTGTTGCAGATTCCACGGCAGGATCAGGATATAGTCCGGCTTTGTCACCCCTATCCTTTCCGGCTCATAGATTGGGATGTGCGTTCCGGGCAATAAATGCCCCTGCTTATGTGGGTTCTTGTCGACCGTGTACTCGATGAGGTCGGGGCTGACACCGCAGTAATTCAGCAGAGTGTTTCCCTTGGCCGGCGCTCCATATCCGACGACCCGTTTACCTTCACGTTTTACTGTTTCCAGAAAGTCGATCAGCTTCCGCTTCGTCTCCAGGGCGCGCTCCTCGAAGGCCTGATAATGCTCCAGATTGGCGAACCCCGCTGCGATCTCTTTTTCTCGCAACGCTGACACCCGGCTCGACACCGCGTGACGTCCGCGACCCGTGTGCTGTGCATAGATCCGAAGCGAACCGCCGTGGGTCGACAGCTCTTCAACATCGAACAACGTCATACTGTGGGATGCGAAGATCTTCTCAACGGTCAGAAACGAGAAGTAGGAAAAGTGCTCATGATAAATCGTATCAATCTGGCACTCGTCAAAAAGCCGCATGAGGTGCGGGAATTCCATTGTTGCCACGCCACGATCATCGAGGAGAATGCTGATCCCGCCGACAAAATCATTCAGGTTTGGCACATGCGCCAGCACGTTGTTTCCAATCAGAAGATTGGCACGCAACCCTTCGCGGCGAAGCGTCTTGGCT
Organism: Tardiphaga robiniae; assembly: GCF_013359755.1. Lineage (GTDB taxonomy): Bacteria > Pseudomonadota > Alphaproteobacteria > Rhizobiales > Xanthobacteraceae > Tardiphaga > Tardiphaga robiniae. The sequence continues at coordinate 108,261 of NZ_JABMCJ010000078.1, forward strand.
GACCGCTCACCGAAAAAATCGACGCGCGTGGGAATACCGCGCGCTCTGGCGACCGCGGCAACATTCTGCGCCGGCTCGATTCCGAGGACCGGGATCTCATGCTCGACAAAGTACTGGAGGAGATATCCATCATTGCTTGCGATCTCGACGACGCTCGTATCTGGACCGAGGCCAAAGCGAGTGATTACGTTGTCGACATACTTCTTGGCATGCTGAAGCCATGATTCGCTGTATGACGAGAAATACGCGTAATCGCCGAAGATGTTCTCCGGGCTTTCCCACTCTTCCAGCTGAACAAGAAAGCACTCGCTGCATACATAGGCCTTCAGCGGGAAGAATTTCTCCTTTTCTCCATTGTCATCCTTCTTCAGATAGGAATTTGCGAGAGGAGACATCCCAAGATCGAGAAACACGTTCTCCAGAGGAGCGCTACAGAATCTGCAGCTACATGTTTCATCCGAATGCGACGACGGTGTCGCCGCCGAATTGAAGGACTGCACAGCGACTTCTTGATTCAACATGGGTACGCTCCTGATGCGCGTTCGCGTTATCTCGCACCGGAACCGTATTTGTCTGCGCACCCGTTCACTTGACCTCTGTCAAGTTATCACAACTACTTTATTTGACGGATGGGATTGCGGATTGGCGCGCGCGTTGCGGCAATCGTTTTCTCGATGTTAGTCCGCCATCGGAATGAGACTGTACGCCAATTCGCTGCTCGCAGGCGTAGACATACGCGCCCGCATTTCCGCTTCGCGGCCTTTGAGAGGCGCCCAGGCCTCATCCCGCTCGGAGATTACCGAAACAGCCGGCCAGCTGATGCCGAGGACCGGATCCTGATATCCGATGCCTCCCTCGCCGCCGGCCATGTGAGACGTGCTCATGAAGTAAAGAAGTTCGGTATCATCAGCCAGGGTGATGAAACCGTGCGCGAACCGCTTCGGAATATAAAGCCCGCTACCGTTTTCGGCGGAAAGTTCGACGCAAACATGCCTCAAGTAGGTATTGGATTCAGGACGAAGATCCACGATGACATCCAAAACGGCGCCCCTGACACAGCGAACATATTTCTCTTCTGCGTACGGCGGATATTGGAAATGCAGTCCTCTTAGCGTTCCTGCCTTGCAGTTATAACTCAGGTTCGCTTGCCGGATTGAGGTTTCCAGCCCGGGAGCGGAGAGCTCTTCAACACAGAACACACGCGAGAAGTATCCACGTCTATCCTCGTGTCGCTCGACGTCAATGACGAAAGCGCCTGCCAGATCTGTCTCAGTAAGGATCATTTAGGCCTGCGAATAAGATAGTTTCATACCCACTTGGAACGGCACACGACAGCTATGCGCGTCGAGAGCTCCGCTTGGTGGTGCAAACACGCGGATGACTAACCGTCCTATAAGATAGCAAATTGGATAGCCGTAACGCATGCCCTGCCCAGCACATAGATCCAGGCGATGGTTGCCCCGGTTGCCAGCAAGACAACGGCCGTTGGCCAATCGAGCCTCCGGCGCTCGCCCTTCGAGATCACGGTGTCAGCCAAGATATTTTGTGAGTTCAGCTTATCCATATGCGTCATCCACATCTGATCGTCGTGAGCAGTATAGATGCTAACTCTCTCAACTCGCCTGAACATGACAATGCTCAATAGTCGAAGACCATCATGGTCGCGCGCCCAACGCCGCAACGTGAACATCGGCCGGTCTCCGCAGCGGCCCCCCTTCCAGACCAGCTTAAGCGGGTCTTATACAGCGTCGTGCTCGCTATGACCCATCAGCGATCGCTCGTTAATTTCGTCGAAAACGTGTTCGGACTTGACGACGCGCAAGTTTCCTCCTCGATCTGGCTGCGACAAATTATCATTGGATACTTTTGTATTGTCGCGTCGATAGAGGTTACCGTCATGCCCGACAGCATTTTTGAGAATGGAGTTTCATCCACTGACGCGTCCGTTCGCGAGCAATTGCGGATCCGAGCACACGCAGCAATCCCCGGCGGAGCCCACACTTATGCGAAGGGCGACGACCAGTTCCCAGTTTCCGCGCCAGCCTTCATTGCCAAAGGACTAGGCTGCCACGTGTGGGACACCGAGGGGACGGAATTCATCGAATATGGCATGGGGCTTCGCTCCGTCGGGTTGGGGCATGCCTTCCCCCCCGTTATTGAAGCTGCGGCGGCTGAGTTACAACATGGGTCGAATTTTACCCGACCGTCGCCACTCGAAGTCGAATGCGCGGAAAGCCTGCTGGAGGTCATTCCAGGCGCCGAGATGGTAAAATTCACCAAGGACGGATCTACGGCGACCACGGCTGCAATCCGCCTCGCGCGAGCTTACACAGGACGGGACATTGTTGCGCTCTGCTCCGACCATCCGTTCTACTCCTATGATGACTGGGCGATCGGCACGTCGCAGATGCCCGCCGGCATTCCTGAAGAGACAAAAGACCTCACATTGACGTTCCGCTACAATGATCTGACATCGGTGGCAGTGCTGTTTGCGCTCTATCCGGGCAGGATTGCCGCCATCATTCTAGAGGCCGAAAAGGATGTTGCGCCAACCGAAGGCTTCTTGGAGGGAATTCGCCAGCTCTGCACGAGCAACGGAACGCTTCTGATCCTCGATGAGATGATCACGGGATTTCGATGGCCGACGCGTACGGCGCAGAACTTCTACAAGGTAACGCCGGATTTGAGCACTTTCGGCAAGGCCCTTGGAAATGGCTTTGCCATTTCGGCGCTGGCGGGCAAGCGCGAGATTATGATGCAGGGTGGCCGCGATCACGACAAAGAACGCGTCTTTTTGCTGTCTACGACACATGGCGCTGAAACGCATGCACTTGCTGCCGCGCTGGCGGTGATGAAAGTCTATCGTGAAGAAGCCGTGATTGAGACATTGGAACGTCAAGGCGATCGATTGAAAGCCGGCGTAGATGCCGCAGCGGCACGCCATGGCTTGAGCCAGCTATTCAAGCTGGCCGGGCGACCGTCCAATCTCGTATACAGTTGCTGCGATGGAGACGGGATACCGTCGCAGCCATACCGCACCTTGTTCTTGCAAGAACTTTGCCGTCACGGAATTATCGCGCCTTCGCTGGTGACGAGCTATTCCCATTCCGACGACGATATCGATCAAACGATCGATGCGGTTGATCAAGCGCTCCACGTGTATCGCAAAGCACTAGAAGACGGAATTGACACATATCTGATCGGTCGCCCCGTCCGCCCCGTTTTCAATCGATATGGCGATAGAACAAGCAGCGGGACAACCGCGCCAGCCAGCGCTCAGATCACGAAGACGCTGCTTAGACCCCGACGCAAACCACGAGCCTCCAATACTGCAGCCGGAAATCGGCGCAACTCGCGTTATGCTGAATCCACGATAGGATAAAATCGAAGCTTACAGATTGCCCCGTGAGGCGTTCGAGACATTGTCGCCCGGCCGACTACCGATCCCACAGAAGGTCGTCCGCGACCTCTGCAACTCCCTTTGCAACACAAGTGCCGCCCACGCCAAATGCGCGATAAGCCAAAGTGCGAAGATGTGCTGTATCAAAGACATATTTTGCAGATCCGCTTAAGGGGAGCAAAGACATCGTGGATGGACAACCACGGCCGCGCTGGCGGCGTATCACATACATCGACAGTCCACATCACGTAGATACCTTAAAACATGAAAATGGCAGATTTCTGCGTGATTCGACAGATTTAGATGGTAATTGGTGGTAGGAGATCGAGACTCTCTCCTTCATCGCGGCCCTTCAGCAGCGCGACGTCTCGATTTGGATCATCCTAGCCACGGTTGTTCGGAGGCCATGCCGATACAGGTGCCTTCGATGACCTTGTGCACAGAAGCGCATTGACGCCCTATAGCTGAACGAGACTTTGCCCTGATAGCGCAATGACAATCGCGCTTACGCTCAATGCGGCTCGCACAGCAGCGCTCATCAAATGACGGGTGTGCCCGCAATCTCGCTTCAGTGCTAAGGCGCCCGACATCCCAGCGACGCGGTGGGGAAGTAAACTTACGGCTTCTCCGAACTGGCCGTCACTAGGCGTGGTGTTCTGAGGTTTCACTGCCGCCCGTGCAACAAGCTTCAACAACACATCAATAAACGTTGTCAGTCTTCAACACCCGAAAGACCGTCAAAACCAGGATGCGAAGATCCAGCCAGATCGACCACGATTCGATATACCACAGGTCGCTTTCGACCCTCTTCTTCATCATGCCGATCTCTGGGGTTTCGCCTCGGAATCCATTGACCTGAGCCCAGCCTGTAATTCCTGGCTTGATCTTGTGCCGCATGGCATAGGTTGCAATGAGCTGATCGTATTCAGAATCGTGTGCCAATGCATGCGGCCGAGGCCCCACGAGCGACATTTCCCCGCGAAGTACGTTGATTAGCTGCGGTATCTCATCAATGCTGAGCTTTCGCAACAGCGCTCCCAGCCGCGTAATACGATGATCATTCCTCTTGGCCTGAACAATGACCGGTCCGTCGTCTCGCGTGTTCATCGTCCTGAACTTATAGATCTTGAACGGCTTTCCGTTGAAGCCTGCCCGCTGCTGGAGAAATAACGACCGGCCCGGCGACTCCAGGCGTATTGCGATGCTGATAATCGCAAACATTGGCAGTAGGACAATGAGTCCCGATGCGGCCAACAGCTGGTCCATGGATCGTTTCATTGTCCGCTGCATGGCACTCAGGGGCGCACGCTGCAGCTGCAGGGCCTTTGTCGGGCCAAAATCGAATAGCGGTCGATCCAGCAGGCGAGCTGTCCTTTGATCAGAAACGAGTTTGATTGGAATCGGGAGAACACGCAGCTCGCTTTCGACTTGCCCGACCGCATCGAGAAATGCCCAAGGCATTGCGATCACGACCTCGTCCACCCCGGTTTGGCGGACATAGCGAACGAGCTCGCGCATGCGTTCCTTGAGGATGGCGGGATCGAGCAATTGGCCGGGCCCCATTGGAAGCGATACGATTTTGCAAACAGAGTAGCCATATAACTCAAGCTTACTCAGCGTTGCGTTACCGATGAGCTCTTCCTCCAGACCGACCAAAACGATCCGGTTCGGCCGAATAAGCTTCGAGCGGATGACATAGGAACAGAGTTCCGCGACGATGACTCTCAACACGGAAGAAGCAACGAGGCCGCTTACAAAGAAAAGCAAAACCCAGCCACGAGAGAAGGTCGATCCGCTCTTGAGCAAGAAAACGAGAGCCGCGAGAGACGCAAATACGGCCAACCATGTCAGTGCGGATCTGCCAACCTGCCACCGGCCTCGCAGCAGATTGGACGGTTGATACAGCTTCGAAACATGAGCAATAGCGGAATACAGAATGCCGACAGCCATTCCCGAGCCCAGGTTGTTTTCCGCGCTGCTATAGCCAGCGACAGCGGTAGCATCATAAATGATGCCCGTTGCGACCGACAGAATTACAATCCATACTAGGTCAAGCGCCGCTACGAGCGGGGAAATCACTGACAAGGAGGACGGTACGCCGAGCTCGTGCTGACCGTGCGGTCGCTCCAGTCTCGCCGCCGCCTTTCGATCGCCCACCGGATCCATTGAATCTGCTCCTACCAAATATTGAGAGCTTCACCACGCTATCCGTTATCTCTGCGCCCTTGCGCTTGCGACCTTCATCAACCCATTTTGATTGATGAAGCGAATGGTCTTCCGGCTTGGCAGATCAATTAGCTCTTTCGCTTTGAAATCAGCGAGTGCCCGACAGACAGTCTCAATTGATGTTCCGACATGATCGGCGATATCGGCCCGAGATAGTTGCAGCCGAAGCGCTTTGGGACGCTTCGGGTCCTCGCGCAAATGAGGTTGAATGCGAAGCAGAAGCCACGCAATCCGGGCAACGCAGGTTCGCTGGCTCATCGTCAGTACAAGAGAGAGTGTTTCCGACAGAACTTGATGAGTCCCGCATGGCTCGCCCTGATGACAAACGCGAGCAACGGTGGTGCGAATGACTCGGCAGTCCGTAACTGCTTCAGCTGTGAATTCTTGGCACGCCTGCTGGGTGGGCATGACAACATCGCCTGGCCAATAAAAGGCAAGGATTTGCCGGTTGCCGTCGGGGAGCAGACGCACTGCCCGCACGACGCCTTCGATGATTTCGATCTTCTGGTTTTGTTGCTCTCCCTCCCAGAACAGGGCTCTGCCCCGCGGAACAATCGTCGGAGTGGGAGTACGATCCAGCATTATCTTGCTGGGCAGCACAGTAAGGCCAATCGGCGCGCGTCTGCAGGACGGCTTTAGGGAAACCATGTCTAGCGGCATTGGTCCAACCCTCAACGTTAAAGCGTGCGTTGAAGGTGGCATGCAGACAACTTTAAGAAAATTCAGGCTCGTGCGCTAAGTTTTCTATGGTTCCAACTCGGCCTGATGGTCTAGACCGAATGTCAGGAAAACTATTCTGCGCTTAGCTGGCGCACATTTTTGGTTATGATAGCGCCTATAATATTGGCGTATTGCCGCCGAGCGCAGCATTCTACGTATTTACTATCACGCACGGAATATGCGCGATTCACGTATCGATGTCATCTTCGAATTCTGTGACGACCGTCAATTATGCACTGACCTTTTTTGATTGAATGCGGACTTCACAGATGGCCCCATCGAGTGGCTCACGCTGCTTCATGGTCATCCAGAGACGTGATCGGGTGAAGCGACATATCGCTTGAGAGTGAAGCCCTTTCACCAATCGAAAGAGCGCATGCCATTGGTCAGAACGGGGCTTCTTGCCACCTCAGTCGCTATCCTCGGGATGCGGGTAACCATCTTGGCATGCAAGTTCGGGCTCGCCATCTTTGTTGGCCGCTATCTCGATCTTTCATCGCTAGGGGTCTTTGGACTCTGCGCCGGCGTTGTCGCCGTGGGACCGAGCCTGGTCGGGATGGGCATGGTCCATCTCATCGTGCGGGATGCAGTTGCGCTGCCGCTCGCTGAATTGATCGACCTGCTGCGGCACTACTGGTCCTTTGTCACCATCGTTTACGCCCTGGCGCTGGCGGTTTCCTTTCCGGTCACGCACTTTCTGAACGGATCAAGCATATGGTCGCTGGTCATCGCGATTACGCTGCTAGAGCACTTCGGCAACGACGTTTTCCAGTTACTATCAAATTTGCAAAGGCCCCTTCTGGCCAACATGAGCGCCTTCATTCGCGGGGCCCTCTGGGTCTTGGTCTATACCCCACTGGCCATCTGGTATCCGGAACTCAGATCCATGACCGCGTTGCTGTGCTTCTGGCTCGCCGGCAGTATCGTGGCCTTGGCTCTGTTCCTTTGGACAACCAGACTGTGGCCGTGGACAGCAACCTCGCTGGCGGCGATCGACCCACAACGAATTTTCTCCACGATCAGGAAAGGTTTCGTCATTTACCTGAGCGATCTCGGTTTTGTTGCAAGCCAATATATCGATCGCTACCTGGTTTCGTTTTTCCTCGGGCTGGAGCTAACCGGCATTTACTTTCTCTATTGGTCGGCCGCAAACGCCGTGAGCACCTTCGTGAGCATTGCCGTCCTGCAGGTACAGCGTCCCATACTGATCAAGGCACACCATCATGGCGGCGATTCAGAACACCAGAAGCTGCTGATGCCGTTTCTAGGCACGACATTGCTCTCGACAATCGCATTGGGTGCAGCGACCGGATTGGCGTTCTATCTCGTCTTGCCGTACTTGAAGCAACCAGCCATCGGAAACTTCCTGTTGGCATTCTGGCTTATCATGGCGGGAATGGCGGTGCGCAACGTCGCGGATTTTGGAGCCATGGCGTTGTTTACGGCTCGCCGAGATGGCGTTATGACGCTCACCAATCTCGCATCGGTTACTGGGCTGATCGTCGCCCAGTCACTCTGTCTTCCGCTCATGGGGCTTTATGGCGCAGGGATCGCTATGATCATCACGTTCGGGGCGATCACAATCTGGCGCGGCGCGTTGCTGTATGACCCTACGCCGAGCAAGTCGCCAGCGCTGGGATAGCTCCAGGTTACCCAGGATCAACGACAGCTAGCTCTATGCCGGAAATCTCATGCGTGATCGGCCGCCATTCATACCCATCCCCTCGATCATGAAACGGGTGCTGGAAGCGCGGCTAGCAGTACGTTCTTTCGGTCCAACAATCCTTGCGGCCATGAACGCCGCCTCGGTTCTATTGCGAGCGCCAAGCGCCCGAAGAAGTGCAGCTGTATGAATTTTGCTCGTGCCCTCGGCGATGCTCAGCTCACGTGCGATCTCTTTGTTCGACATTCCCTGCGCCAGCAACGGCAGCACGTCATGCTGGCGACGCGTCAAACGAAGTTTGTCGACATCGACCGTCATCGTACGCTGACTGCCAACGCTGCCATGATCGCCATCTGCGAGCCATCGTGGAACATAGATACGTCCAGTGAGCAGATCGCTGATAGCCGTCAGCAACTCTTCGTCGGATTGTAGCTTGTAAACAAATCCGTGAAACCCAGCTGAGAGGCAACCAAATACGTCAGCACGGGTATTTGACGTCGACATGATAGCAACGCGCGTCGCCGGGCGCCGCTCATAAACCTGCGCGAGCACCTCAAGCGAAAGGTCGTTGAGACTTGCTCGATCCATCAGGATCAAGTCGAAACAATCATCCGTTTCGAAAACCTCGAGGCGAGACGCCTCGATTACTCTGGAGTGTGGAAGTCTTGCCTCAACAACGTCCTTGAGGCCGGCTCGATAGACGCTGTGCTGGTCGACCACTAAGATTACTGACACGACACCAACCCCTGGTATGCGTAATCCAAATTTATGCGGTGATAATTCTGCTTCGGGCGCCCTCTACCGCCGCTCACTTTAATATTCTGCAATGCAACAAGAATACCTACGAACGCCCCCTTGTCAACTCATTGAATTAAATGGAACTTTTCGATGACCCGTATAAATCTGGGTACACGCGCATAAATTATGCGCTCGCAATATCGACAATCGCGCACTCGGCTGGATTGCAATACCTTTATTCTACTCGGCACGAGGGTGCACATATGCAGACTGCGCGGAAACGTCGCGGTTAGTTGGCAGTCATTCCGCCGCGACTGCAGGGAACATGTCCTTCATTGGCGTCCAACGAAGCCGCGGATCCAATTGCTCTGTATCCCGCAGATGCCGGAGTTCAGCCAATCGCGTAAAGGGCGCCGCATTGAAAACTTTCTCGTCAAGCTGAATGCGCTCAAAGACGCTCTTTAGCTGCAGCGCTCCCAATCGCGCATCCCATTTGCAACAAAAGCTTGGCAGATGCTCTTTTATCTTTGCGAATGAAACGCGATAACTACGATCGTCTGCTCCAGCAGGCCCAAAGGTCAATACGGAGCCGGCGAATGTCTCATTGACGATATTCGCAATGTCGCGGACCGCATAGTTCTGCGTCTCGTCGCCGACATTGAAGGCCTCGCCCCACACCGCTTCGCGGGGCGCTTCCAATGCGCACACAATCGCTTGGCAAATATCATCGATATGCACCAACGGTCGTAAAGGCGACCCATCACTCATCACACGCACTGTTCCAGAGGTGTACGCGAAGCCGGACAAGTTGTTCAAGACCAGGTCAAAACGTTGCCGCGGCGAAGCGCCGAATGCCGTGGCGTTGCGAAGAAACACCGGCGTGAAGCGCGAGTCGGCCATTGCCCTTACGTCGCGCTCAACCAGAACTTTGCATTTGGCATAAGCAGTGCGCGGATCGACCAATGACGTCTCGGTCTTCAGCTCATCGCCGGAGGCGCCATAGATGCTGCATGACGACGCGTAGACAAATCGTTGAACGCCGGCATCCTTACATTTCTTTGCGAAGGCGACCGAGCCTTCGTGATTGATCTCCATGGTCATGCCAGGGTCATTCTCGCCGAGAGGATCGTTCGACAGCTCGGCAAGGTGCACGACCGCATCAATTCCGGTAAGATCAGTCGTCGTTAGTTGGCGCGTGTCCTTCGAAATGACCATTGGCCGTGTGCAGCCATCATCAAACAACCAGCCCCGGCGGTAAAGGCCTGTGTCGATGCCAACTGCGTCATGACCGCTGCTGAGAAGCTTTGGCCCAAGTACTGCGCCAATATAGCCATCAGCTCCTGTATATAACACACGCATAATTTCGCCCTCACTTAACAGTCTGACCGGCAAATGCCGGATCAGACATACGCGAAATATTGGACCTCGGACCCGTGGACTTCTGATCCCAGACACACCACGGTGGGTTTCCTGTATCCCACAACTCCTGCAGGACGGCCTTGTCGCGCAGAGTGTCCATATTTTGCCAGTAGCCGTGATGCCGATAGACCGCGAGCTGATCTCGATCGATGAGCTGAGCCAACGGCTCGTTCTCCCAGCTCGTGCTGTCGCCCTCGATCACGTCGAGTGCTTCAGGCTCGACGACAAAAAAACCTCCGTTGATCACCTGCCCGTCTCGCGCATCCTTTTCCCGGAAGCGGGCCGCACGCGGACGCTCTGACGACAAATTAATCGCACCGAAGCGACCGGGCTGCTGAACGGCTGTTACCGTCGCGAGCGCTCCTTGCTCGTGGTGGAACTTGACAAGCTCCTGCACATTCACGTCGCTCACGCCATCGCCGTAGGTGAGACAGAAGGTCGAGTTTCCGATATAATCCTTCACGCGCTTCAATCGCCCGCCTGTCATGGTCTTCTCGCCGGTATCGACGAGAGTGACCTTCCATGGCTCGCTTGCATTGCGATGGATCTCGACGTCGTTACGCTGCAGGTCGACGGTGAGATCACCCTGGTGCGGCAGATAGTTCAGAAAGTAGTCCTTGATCACCGAGCCTTTGTAGCCGCAGCAGATCACAAATTCGTTCAGACCATGATGCGAGTAGAGCTTCATGATGTGCCAGAGTATTGGACGTCCGCCGATTTCGACCAAAGGCTTGGGAACGACCGACGTATGCTCGCTGAGGCGCGTGCCATAACCGCCTGCAAGGATCACCACCTTCATTATTCTCTCCTGTCCTTTGGTCGATATCGTCTGGTTTCACACATCGGATACCGTCCGGTGTGCAGATGACCTTATTGGCAGGATAGGCAACATCACCCGTTGCGAGTTGACAGCCGTCAAATCTGAATTTTTGTTGAGCAATAACTTTTTCGCCAACGTTCTACTTATAAATTGCCTGCGAGATTTTGATTGAGGGCCACCGATATGGTCGCCCATGCGCGACCATTGCGATTACATTGAGATCTCTGCGAGCGTCGATTGGCCAAATACGCACTGATGAGTCAGAAACGATGAGTCCGGAGTTTCTACTTCTTCTCATGGCCTTTACCGCACTATGTCTGATGGTGCTGACAGCCTATTGCGGTGACGAAGATGTGAAGATGTATTGTCCGGCCGCTTCACTTCACCTTCACCTGGATACTCCCCATGTCGCCACGATTCATCACCCGCCTCATGTGACACCAGATACAGCAGATTTCTTCAGTTGAGACTGCGTTGAACTTAGCGTCGGGATTGGAACTTTGAGCAGCTCGCACTTTCTGACACCAGGTCAACTTCAGCTCCTGGCGACGGAAGTAGTCGGCCCGGCTCCAGGCTGGAATGCGAAGATCGAAATTCCCGTAGGCGGCGGCATTTTCGTCGGCGGGGAGGAAGCTTCCGATCTGTTCGCCCGCGCTCTGTTGCAGGCGACTCCCTTGCCACCGCCACATGAACAGGAATTTGATGAGGACGCGGGCTCACTCGTACTCGACCATTTATGGACCGCGACATCCGCCGGTCGCCAGGCACGCGATAACGCAATTGCATTTGATAGCGATGGGACGAGTCCGGTCCGCTGATCTTAGGTCTGACGATACGCTCACCGCCTCAAGCGCATCTGCCGAGAGGCTTCGTTACAGCTTGAAATCCAGCTCTACGACGCCATCGATCGGTTTCGTGCAAGCAGCACTGAGCCAGAGCTTTGGCCAAGCGATCTTGAATAACCTCACAGCAATATCTGGAGGTAGCTGCGACTCGACCTTTACGATAGCCGACTGCCTCTTCCCACAATTCCAGAACTCAAAACTGATGCAATTTCTGCGATAATCGTATTCTGGCTCGAACAACAAGCCTCGCGGTATTGTCTCGCCACCCATAATCTGCCTCGCCCCTGCGCAACGCGTTACGTAGCCACGCGTCGTCCGATGCAGGCATTTCATATCGATAAATTGTCGATAGGTTGACGTGCGCAGGAAGATTCGGGCTGGGTCTGTAAAATTATTTAAACCACCGGCGTCCCGGATTCATAAGCGACCGTCGATGATTGCGCCTGTGATTGATGGCAGAATGCAGCGTTTACTCTTGTGCAAATCATATCGGCCTAATCGACACAATTCTCACACCAAGGCACAGCGGGATCGCAATTGTCTATGCCGGAGGGATCCAAATTATCTTACGGCGCACCTGTTTCGCGGGATACTGTAGCGTAGGGGTGCCACATGAATTGTATCGAGCGATACTCTCTGGTTCAGCTCGTGGGGATGCATTCAATAAACGACCTTATGTCGTCGATGGACACAGGGATGAGGTCTTGTCGCGGCGCGGGAGCAACGTCAACTCCATCGGAGGTGATATATCCGCAAGTGGCGGCGGCAAACCCGCAAGAAACTGAGAGCTGGTTCCGGAATAAAAATGGATGGTCGACCATGTCGTGGAGAGTGCGGCTTTGCGCCAGAAGCGGTCATGTGGAGATCCAAAGACAGCGGAATTTCGCGAAGTCTTGCATAAAAGGTGACACCAATTGAGAATGGATGGCTCATCCAGAGCTTCGGCTCGGCCAGCGGCGAGAACGTACCGTACGTCTACCGATATGGCGGCATTTCTATCCAATCGTCGAAAGCAACGTCCGTGCCCTCTGTCAACAAAGCAAAGAAATCAACCAGCAAACGCCCGTCACGGACCAATGGCAGCATAACAGACGCAACCTATTTGAAGCTGCACAACCTGATCGAGTCGCGACAGCTGCAGCCCGGCGAGGTGATCGAAGAGCGCCGCCTTGCACTGCGGCTGAAAGTCTCGCGGACACCGCTGCGGGCAGGCATCAGCCGGTTGCTGGGCGAAGGCCGGCTCGAGCAATTGTCCAACGGCACTGTGGTGGTTCGCACAATCGAGATGGCGGAATTGCTCGAATTGGTCCATCTCCGCATGGTGCTGGAGAGCGAAGCGACGTTCATTGCGGCGACCCGCATCGCGCTGGATATCCTTGCACCGATCAGGGCTGCGCTGGAGAAGATCATTGCTGCGTCGACGGTGTCCGGGACAGCTCACTGGACTCTCGACGATGAAATTCATGATCAGATCGCGCGGCATTGCGGCAATCGCTCGCTTGAGAAACTGATTGGAGAAATCCGGCAGAAGATCCGGATGTGCAATGTGGAGCGCAACCCTGGCCGGCTGCTGCCCGCCACCCGCGAGCATCTTGCGATTATCGATGCCATCATCGATCGTGATGCCGCCGCAGCCCGTCAGGCGATGATCCTGCATCTCACTAATGTGCGGCAAGGATTGCTCGAACGGTTCGGGATCTTCCTGCCCGAGCCTCACGGCTAGGCCACGATTAGGCAAATCCCTGCAGGTTGCATGTCCGAAAATTCTGCAGCTGCCCGCAATTTTGTCGGACTCCGTCCAAATTTAACGCAGCTTCCCGAACTTCGCAGCTTGACTGAAATCAGCATGGGCGGTTCACTGGTATACCATTGGAATATCGAGCCGCTTCGCAGCAGGCCGACTAACCAGATGTCCCGCCTGAATGACGCCGAACCACACTGCTTCCCATACCGTCGCGGCCGAATCGCTGTCCCCGGCCGCCTTTGCCGCCTTCGGCGATGTAGCCGAGCGACCGATCGACGCGCGCCGGCGTTATCTTCCGACATCGGACGGTCGCGCCGAGGACGCCGCCATCTTTTCTTTCTGGATCAGCAGCGCCGCCAGGCTTGGTAGTCTGCCCCTGCCAATCACGACGCTGGAGCGTCATCCGTTCTCCGCCCAGACCTTCGTACCGCTCGGCAGCAGCCAATACCTGGCGATCGTGTGCCATGCCGACCCGGATGGCCTGCCTGATGTGGCCACCCTGCGTTGCTTCATCGCCGGAGCGCATCAAAGCGTCACCTTCGCCCGCAATGTCTGGCATCATCCCATGACCGTTCTCGGCGCGGCCATGGAATTCGCTGTCGCCATGGGCATGACCGGCCGGCAGGACGACGACGTGTTCGTCGATATCGCTGGCGACGTTCGCGCCGTGATGCCGCAGAGCGCATAGGGATCACAACGATGCCGCATGATGATCACCTCGCCCGCGACTTCGTCGGCTACGGCCGCACCCCGCCGCATCCGCAGTGGCCGGGCGCAGCAAGAATCGCGCTCAACTTCTGCATCAACTACGAAGAAGGCTCCGAGCCGTCGTTCGCCGATGGCGACGGCGTCACCGAAACGGCCCTGACCGAAGGCGGCGGCGGCGGCTTCGAGGGCCGCGACCTCGCTGCCGAGTCGATGTTCGAATATGGCAGCCGCATAGGCTTCTGGCGCGTGCTGCGCCTTCTGTCCGAGCGCGGCATGATCGCCACCGTCATGGGCTGCGCGCTGGCGTTGGAACGCAACAACGAGGCCTGCGCCGCCATTCGCGAATACGGCTACGACGTCTGCGCTCATGGCTGGCGCTGGGAGCGGCATCCGTTGCTGTCCGAGGCCGACGAGCGCGAGCGCATTCGCAAGACCGTCGAGAGCCTCAGGCGCACCACCGGCGAGCGTCCGCTCGGCTGGTATTGCCGCTATGGGCCGAGCGTGAACACGCGGCGCCTCGTGGTCGAGGAAGGCGGTTTCCTCTACGACTCCGACGCCTATAACGACGAATTGCCGTACTGGACACGTGTGCTCGGCAAGCCGCATCTCGTGGTGCCTTACGGCCTTGCCAACAACGACGCAAAGTTCAGCCGCGGCGCGATGGCAACGGCGGATGATTTCTTCGTCTATCTGCGCGATGCCTTCGACATGCTCTACGCGGAAGGCGCCACCGCGCCGAAGATGATGTCGGTCGGACTGCACACCCGCCTGATCGGCCATCCCGGCCGCGCCGCCGGCCTGCAGCGCTTCCTCGATCACGTCGCCAAGCACGACAACACCTGGGTCTGCCGGCGCGGCGACATCGCCCGTCACTGGCAGGCCACTCATCCCCCCACGCCCTGATCTCCACCACATCCGCACCCGAAAGGACGTCCCCATGAGACTGAAACCCACGGATTGGCTGTTCGCGCTGATGCTGTCGACTGCGGTATTCGCCGGCGGCGCCAGCGCGCAGCAAGCCGATCATCCCTCCGACAAACCAATGGTGGTCGCGTCCGACTTCGGCGTCGCGCCATGGATGGTGCGCGGCCCCAACGGCCCCGAGGGTTTCGGTGCGGACCTGATCAACGAGATCGGTAAAGATCTCGGCCGCCCGAAGGTCGAGATCGTCGACATCAATTTCTCCGGCCTATTCGCGGCGCTGTTCGCCAAGCGCGCCGAATTCCTCGTCAACCCGCTCAACCTCACTGCCGAACGCTCCGAGCGCATGCTCTATACCGAGCCGCTATTCTCCACCGGCAACGGCTTCATCGTCCGCGCCGCCGACGAGATGAAGGGCTTCGAGGATCTCAAGGGCAAGGCCGTCGCCGTCAACCGCGGCACCATCTCGGATACCTGGGCCACCACCAATGCCGAGAAATACGGCTTCGAAGTGCAGCGCTACGATGTATTCCCCGACACGGTACAGGCCGTGCTGACGCGCCGCGCCTTCACAGCGCTAAATGAGATCCCGACGACCGTCTATGCCGCCAGCCAGAACAAGGCGATCAAGGTCGGTTTCAAGGACTTCAACGGGCGAAACTTCGCCTATGCATTCCGCCTGGAAGATACTGAGTATCGCAACAAGGTCGAGGCAGTCATCGAATGCATGAAGTTGGACGGCCGCCTGCGCAAGCTGCACGAGAAATGGTATGGCGCAACGCCCGATGCCGGCTCGGCCATCGACACTGTGTATTTCGGCTATGGTCCTCCCGGCTTCAAGGGTTTCGAGCCCACCTCGCACGTTCCGGCGTGCAAGTAGCACGCTTGCTCTGACAAGATAGCTGCGAACACCGGACCGGCCCGAGCCGGTCCGACCGCGGTTGATGGACACCCGATGGAGCGGATAGTCGAATACTACTTCAATGCAGAAGTCATCGCGGGCGCCTTCCCCCAGGTGCTCGCGGGCTTTCGGACGACGGTCATCGTATCGCTTTTGATTATTTTCTGCGGCACGCTGTTCGGCCTGTTGCTGGCACTGCTGCGCTGCGCCAACCTGCGTCCCGTCAATTTCATCATCACCGCTTATGTCGACGTGCTGCGCACGCTGCCGCAGCTGGTCGTGATCGTCTTCATCTATTTTGGCCTGCCTTATCTGGGCCCGACGCTGTCCCCCTTCGCAACCACTGTGCTGGCGCTCGGCATGGTGCTGTCGGCCTTTTCCACCGAGATCTTCTGGTCCGCGATCATGGCACTGCCGCGCGGGCAATGGGATGCCGCGAGCGCGCTCGGCTTCAGCCGGCTGCGGACACTGGTCACCATCATCCTGCCGCAGGCCATTCGCCTCGCGATCCCGCTTCTGACCAACCGCGCCATCTCCATCAGCAAGGGCACGGCGCTCGGCACCGCCGTATCGCTCCCGGAAACGCTCGGACAGGCGCAAAGCGTGATGGCGCTGGTCGCCAATCCCTCGCCGCTGACGCTGGCCGCGGCGTTCTACCTCACCTTCTTCCTACCGCTGGTGATCGCCAGCCGGTGGATCGAATATCGCTACAGCACGGGGCGTTGAGCGGATCGCATGCAGGATTTCCTGGACAATTTCGCCAACTGGGAGTCGCTGTTGCGGGTCTATCCGCTGCTGCTGCAGGGGCTGATCTATACAGTCTGGCTCGCGGTGGTGGCGCTGCCGCTCGGCATTCTCGCCGGCCTCGCCATCGCGGTGCTCTACAGCTTCAAGAACCGCTGGGTGAATATCGCACTGCTGATCTATATCGACCTGTTCAGGTCGTTTCCCGTCGTGGTGCTGCTGATCCTGATCTTCTACGGCATGCCGTTTCTGGGCCTGACGCTCGGCAGCTTCACCGCAGCCGTGCTGGCCATCGTGCTCAACAATTCCGGCTACTATGGCGAGATCTTCCGTGCCGGCATCCTGTCCGTGCCCCACGGCCAGACCGAGGCTGCCCGGGCGCTCGGTTTCAAGCCGCTGCATGTGGTGTTCTCCATCGTGCTGCCGCAGGCGATCCGCAACGTGCTGGCGCCGCTCGCCAGCAATTCGCTGGAACTCGTCAAGGCGACACCAATTGCCGCCTTGGTCGCGCTGCCTGAACTGCTGCGCTCAGCCCGCGTCGCCCAGGAGCAGACCTACAACCCGACGCCGCTAATGGCGGCCGCGGTGATCTTCTTCGTCATCCTTTATCCGTTCGCGCGCTGGGTGGCGCGGCTGGAACGGCAAGCACTGAAAGCCCGCTGACATGGCCACACTGATCACCGGCGGCAGCGGTTTCATCGGGCTCGCGCTCGCCGAACGCCTGATCGCCGACGGCGAGACCGTTATCTTGTTCGACCTCTCAGCCCCCGGCCACGACATGCTGATGCGCGCCGAGCTTGCCCGCGCTACGCTGGTCACCGGCGATGTCACAAGCGCCGACGACGTCGACCGCGCGTTGAACACGGCCGACATCGACCGCGTGGTCCACACCGCCGCGATGACGCCGAATGCCCAGCGCGAGCACGACGCTGCGCGCCAGATCGTCGACGTCAATATCGGTGGCACCGTCAATCTGCTCGAACGCGTAACATTGCGACCCGCCATCAAGCGCGTCACCGTGCTCAGTTCGGTCGCAGTGTACGGCTTCTCGCAACCGGCCGCGTCGGGCCTGTTCGAGGAGGATTTGTCGCCGCCGGCGCCAGCCGCGCTCTACGGCATCACAAAGCTTGCATCGGAACAGGCGGCGCTGCGGATCGCCGACCTTCACAAGCTCGATGTGCGCGTGATTCGGCTCGGGCCGGTCTTTGGCCCATGGGAATTGCAGACCGGTGTCCGCGATGCGCTGAGTCCGCATTATCAGGTGCTCCGTATGGCCTTCGACGGCCGTGAAGTGATTCTCCCGCGCAGCATGGCCGGCGATTGGATCTATTCTCGTGACGCTGCCCTCGCCGTCGCGAGGGTGAGCGCCTCCGACGCGCTGAAGTACCGCACCTATCACGTCAGCGGCGGTGTGTTGTCCGATCTGCCACGATGGTGCGAGATCATCGCGACGCACATGCCCGGCTTCCGCTGGCGGATGGCGGAGATCGAGGCGGAGGGCAACGTGATCTATGGCCTGCCGAAGGACCGTGCGCCGCTGAACATTGCGCGACTGGCCGCGGATGCCGGCTTCACGCCTCAATTTGGTCTGGAAGATGCGGCGCGCGACTATCTCGGCTGGTTGCCGCAGACACGAGAACCCGCATGAGCAAACGTCTGGCTGGAAAGTCGGTTCTGATCACCGGCGCCTCCTCGGGCATCGGCCGCGCCATCGCCCGCCGGTTTGCTACCGAGGGCGCGAAGCTCATGCTCGCGGATCTCACCATGGACGTGCGCGAGGGCGGCACTCCGACATTGGAGCTGCTGCGTGCAGACGGTTATGAGGTCGATTTCATCCAGATCGACGTCGCCTCGGAGAACGACACCGTCCGCGCCGTCCAACAGACCGTTGCGCGCTATGGCCGCCTCGACGTGCTCGTCAACGACGCCGCCATCGGCACCGGCAAGCGTCTGACCGACACCAGCCTCGCCGAATGGGACAGGACGCTGGCGGTCAACCTCACCGGCGTATTCCTGATGTCCCGCGCCGCCGTCAACCAGATGCTGACGCAGGATATCCGCAACGAGGCCCGCGGCCGCCTCGTCAACATTTCCTCGCAACACGGCATGATCGCCTGCCTGGAAGACATCGCCTATGGCACCTCCAAATCCGGAGTCGTCTACATGACGCGGCAGATCGCGGCGGACTACGCGAAGGATCACATCATCTGCAACGCAGTCGCGCCCGGCAAGATCGTCACCGGCAAACCAGGCCGCGCCGCGGAGCCGCGCTGGATGGACTACTCCACCAGCCGCACGCCGATGCCGCGGCTGGGCCGTCCCGACGACGTCGCCAATGCAGCGCTGTTTCTGGCCTCAGACGAGGCAACTTTCATGACGGGCGAAAACATTCTCGTCGATGGCGGCTGGATGGCGTCATGAGCAACGTTTCGGAGAGCACCATGGAGCAAGCGCCTGCGGATACATCCGCGCCGATCATCCAGATGTCCGGCGTCACCAAATGGTATGGCGACGTCCAGGTGCTTAAGGGCATCGACTTCACGGTGGCGCGCGGCGAGCGCGTCGTGATCTGCGGGCCTTCGGGGTCCGGCAAGTCGACCATGATCCGTTGCATTAACCGGTTGGAAGAACATCGCGACGGCCGCATCATGGTCAATGGCGTCGAGCTGGATCACTCGACGCGCAATGTCGACGTGGTCCGCCGCGATGTCGGCATGGTATTCCAGCAGTTCAACCTGTTTCCACATCTGACCGTGCTACAGAACCTCACCATCGCGCCACGCAAGATCCGCGGCGCAACGAGGCAGGAGGCCGACGAGGTCGCGCGCTATTTTCTTGAGCGCGTACGGATCTCCGAACAGGCCGATAAATATCCGAGCCAGCTCTCCGGCGGCCAGCAGCAGCGCGTCGCCATTGCGCGTGCGCTGTGCATGAAGCCGCAGATCATGCTATTCGACGAGCCCACCTCGGCGCTTGATCCGGAAATGATCCAGGAGGTGCTCGACGTCATGGTCGGCCTCGCCCGCGAAGGGATGACCATGGTCTGCGTCACCCACGAGATGGGCTTCGCGCGTACGGTCGCCGACCGCGTGGTGTTCATGGACGCCGGCCGGATCATCGAGGAAGGCGCGCCGACCGATTTTTTCTCAGATCCGAAACAGGATCGAACCCGTGCATTCCTCAAGCAAATTATGCATCGATGATCGAAGCGTCCGCTTAGCGGCATAAGCGGACATCGATTGCTCCTGCGTGCCCCGTGATCTATGAGCTCACAATCAACGTCTGGGCGACCGCTAGAAAGACCTACGCGGCTTCGTCGCGCGATTGGTAGAGCTTGTAAAGCATGCGTTGCCCGATACGCCGGAACGGCGAGAACGGATGCGTCGGCAGCGGCGACGTGAAGATCGGTAGGTCCTGCCCCTTGAAGTTCTTGCCCGCGATCATCTCGGCCATGCGACGGCCGGCCTGCGCCGAATAAGACACGCCATTGCCACCGTAGCCCAGCGCATAGAACAGAGTTTGCGAAGGATCGGGCCGGAAGATACGCGGCATCATGTCGTGGCTGACATCGACCCAGCCCCACCAGGAATAGTCGATCTCGATTCCCTTGAGCGCCGGGAACTTGCGGTGCAGCCCGTCGATCAGGAGCTGCAGATGCCGCGGATTTGCAGCGTCCGCGCCGGTGATGGCGCTGCGGCTACCGATTTGCACACGGTTGTCGGGCAGCCGGCGATAATAGAAGCGCAGCGTGCGGGTGTCGGTGATGACTTCGGTGGTCTTGAAGCCGGTCGCCTCCAGCTCTGCTCCGGTAAGCGGCCGCGTCACAATCGAGTTGGACATGATCGGCATGCAGCGGCCACGCAGCAAGGGCGTCAGACCGAGTGACGTGTAAGCGCCGGTCGCGATACCGACTGCGCGTGCACGCACGGTGCCGCCGGGTGTGCGCAGATGGTGAATGCCGTTGCGCGTTGTGATCTCCTGCACCGGACTGCCGGGATGCACCTTGGCGCCGAGTTCGCGCGCCATGCGCAGATAGCCGAAAGCGAGTTTGGCGGGATGGACGCCAGTGCCCAGCGGCTCATGCACAGCACCAACACATTCGGCCTCGTTCACATAGTCGCGTCGCACGTCCTCGGCGGACAGCACGCGCGTCTTGTAGCCGAACACCTCGTTCTGGACTTTCGACTCGGCTGCGATCTTCTCGAACGTCCGCTGGCGATGCGCGAGATAGAGGTGGCCGCCGCGCTGCGGTTCACAATCGATATTTCCGGTCTTGATCAGATCCTCGAAGGTCTCGAAGCCGTCCTGGATTTCCGCGTGCAGCCGCAGCGCCACATCGCGGCCCCAGCGCGCGATCCACTGCGAACGCGACAGCCGGCCCGACGCGTTCTGGCCCTGCCCGCCATTGCGTGTGCTGCAGCCCCAGGCGACGCGATTTGCTTCCAGCACCAAGGCCTTGATGCCGAATTCGCGCGCCAGAAAAATCGCGCAAGCCAGCCCGGTATAGCCCGAACCGACAATCGCGACGTCGGCATCGATGTCGCCATTGATCGAGCCGTCGTCGTCTGGCGGTGTTCCTGCCGTGGCGGCCCAATAAGTCGGGGCGTAGTCGCGGTGGGTACCGGGACCGGGGGACACCAGCGGATCGTAATGCTGGTCGTAAGGCGCAATCGACATCGGCGCGACCTCCTTCACGACGCGATCACGACTTCGCCGGCAGCGCCGGTCGATCCTTGCGGAACGCACTCTTGCGCGAGAGCTTGTGGCCCTTGAACGTGAAGAGATCGCAGCCCTCGGCCTCGATCCGCGTACCGTTGGCTGCTGTACCGCGGAAAATCCATTCAGATAGGCCGCGGTCGCCGAACACGCTGTGCGATGTACAGGTCCAGCTCGCATCCGGCGTACCGCCCCAGACCTTCTCGAACGCCGCCTTCACGTCGGAGGTGCCGATAATGCGGTTGCCATACATCTCCGACCCGACGGCGGTATCGAACACGATATCGTCGGTCATGCAGGCCATCACGCCATCGGCGTCGTGACGGTTGAACGCCTCGAACAGCGTGACGAGAAGCTGGTGGCGCTGGGTCTGCTGCTCGGACATTGCAAAGCTCTCTCGATCATTTCAACAATGGTCGGCACTGCGTGCCAGCCATGGGGATGAAACTGCCAGCGGCCATGCGGCGCGATTAGGGCCAGTTGCGGCGAAGCACCTGTCCAGAGCGGAACGGTTCGCGCCGGCGATCTGGCCCAAAGATTGAGACACGCTGGCCCTCCCCAGGCTAACGGATGTCGCCATGGTGGCAGCATGACGGAGCGACGGACCCACGTGACATGCATGACCTGACGATCGCGATCGGCGATCTCGGTGCGGCGCTGACGCCAAAACTGGTTTTGCTGTCGATTGCCTCGATTTTCGTCGCCGCGGTGCTGCGCGGCTTTACCGGCTTTGGTTTTGCCCTTGCCGCTGTGCCGCTGCTCGGCTTGTTCATGATACCGACCGAGGCCGTGCCAGTGGCGATCGGATTGCAACTCGCTGGCAGCCTGCTTGATTTCCGCAAGGCATCGCAGAGCTGCGACTGGCCCTCGCTGCGCTGGCTGATGATCGGCGCGCTGATCGGATCGCCGCTGGGAACCCTGATCCTGACCGAAATCCCGGCGCCAATCTCGCGGCTGGTTATCAGTTCGATCACGCTCCTGGCGGTGTTCGCGCTGGGCCGCGGCTTCGCGTTGCCCGCCATCCCGCCACGCCCGGTGACGTCAATCACCGGTTTCTTCTCCGGTCTGTTCAACGGGCTAGCCGCGATGCCCGGACCGCCGGTGGTCGCTTACTATATGTCGGTTCCGCTGCCACGCTTGACAACGCGTGCGTCGCTGATGGTGTTCTTCCTGATGACCTCGATCACGGCAACGATCACTTTCGTCAGCGTGGGCCTGCTGAACGTCCACACCATCGGCCTGTCGTTGCTCGGCCTGCCGGTGATGTGGCTCGGCACCATATTCGGCGAAATCGCATTCCGGCGCGGCAACGAAGCAATGCATCGCCAGGTCTCGATCATCAGCCTCGGCGTGATTGCCCTCGTCAGCGCCGTCAAGGGCGTGAGCGAGCTGACCTGAGCCGCGTCAGCTCATGCGTGCGATGATGCGACCGAGACGTTCAATGCCCGGTTCGATCCGGTCATTGCGGATCGACGAGAAGCCAAGCCGGAAGCAATTGGCATGGGTACCTTTCGTCATCGAGAATACGTCGCCCGGCTCGATCACCACGCCTTCTGCCAACGCGGCCGTGGCAAGTTCGGTGGCATCGCAGGCCGCCGGACATGTCACCCAATAGCTGGTGCTGCCGACGCCGCGCACGAAATCGCAACCGGCGAGATGCTTGGGCAGCAACTGATCGAGAATGCGTGCGCGCTCCAGTAGCACGCGTGAGACGCGCTGCAGATGCGAGCGGTAATGGCCAAGGCCGATGAACAGCGCCGCAACGCGCTGGTTGTTGAGCGGTGGATGCCGCAGCATTAGGCGCCGCAGCGCGCGCAATTCACGGATCACCGGCGCTGGTGCGGCGACATAGCCGAGCCGTAGGCCGGGCGCGAGCGCCTTCGACAGGCTGCCGACATAAAGCACGCGGTCGTTGCGATCGAGGCTCATTAGCGGCGGCAGTGCCGGCCCCTCCGAGATCAGCTCGCTCTCATAATCGTCCTCGATCAGGATGATGTCGCTCTCCTCTGCCTTGCGCAGCACTTCGAGACGGCGCTGCTCGGGCATCGCCACCGTGGTCGGGCATTGATGACCTGCGGTGACGTAAGCGAGATCGCAGCTCTCGAAGTTCGCATCGGGCACCATGCCCTCGCCGTCGACTGCGAGCGGCACGATATTGTCGGTCTGCATACCGAAAATGTTGCGGGCGTCGGGATAGCCGGGATCTTCCATGCCGACCCGGGTGCCCTGCTTCACGAACAATCGGGCGATCAGATACAGCGCATGCTGGGCGCCGATGGTCATCATGATCTCGTCCGGCCGCGCGCGAACGCCGCGGCGCGGCAACACCTGCAGCCGGAGCTGCTCGATCAGCGCCGGATCGTCCTCGTCGATCAGATCGCGGGCCCAGTTGTTGATCTCGGGCACGCTAAGTGCGGCGCGCGCACTTTCGCGCCAGTCATTGGTCGGAAACAGGCTTGGATCGAACTGCCCGAAGATGAAGGGATACGGATAGTCCTGCCAGTTGAGCGGCTTGACGATGTTCCGGTTGGCCGACGGCCGCACTGCGAAGCGCCCGGCCCAGCGCGCGGCGCCGGCCTCGTCGGGCGCCGCGCGGTCGTCGCGCTGGGTGCCGAGATGCTTGGGGAGGCCGGCCACGAAGAAGCCGCTGCGTTCGCGCGAAATGAGGAAATTCTGGTCGACCAGCTGCTCATAGGCGATCACGACGGTATTACGCGACACTTCGAGCAGTGTGGCCAGTTCGCGGCTCGACGGCATGCGCACACCAAGCGCCAGACGGCCTTCTTCGATGGCGGTACAGATCAACTGGCGGATCTGGAGCTGCAGGAAGGGACCGCGCCGGTCCAGCCCCTGGAACAGCGATCCCCAGAACAGCGCATCCCCAATGCCAGACGCTGCAGGACGCCCGTCTGCACGGGCGGCTTTCACTGAACCTCCGGGATTACCCATCGCGCCCTCCACACTCATCCCGAAACCAAAGCCGCACCCGTCTTCGGGCCTAACAGGATACTAAGCAAAAGCCGCGCCAAGGTGGACCGTCGGCACCGCGGGACTGGCCCCATTCGTGCATCCGATCTGGCGCTGGCTCGGAGCGATGCGAGGCCTCACGCTTCGATGACGGAATTTTGAGGGTGGTCCATTGAGCCAGGATACGATTGTTTTTTCGGCCCGCAAGATCGTGACCATGAACCCGTCACGCCCATCCGCCACGCATGTCGCAGTGCAGAACGGCCGGATCGTCGCAGTCGGCAGCTTCGCCGAGATCGTCGCTACCAGCGGCGCCAAGGTCGACGACCGTTTCAAGGACAAGGTGCTGCTGCCCGGCTTCGTTGAAGGCCACAGCCACATCATGGAAGGCATGATGTGGTCGCTGCCTTATGTCGGCGCCTTCGACCGCCGCTCGCCCGAAGGCAAACTCGTCCAGGGCCTGCCGGATATCGATGCCATCGTCGCGCGGCTGCAGGAAGCCGAGGCAGCGATGACCGATGCCGAGGCACCGCTCTTCGCCTGGGGCTTCGATCCCCTGCATATCGGCAGCGTGTCCCTGACGCGGCAGGATCTCGACCGCGTATCGACCACGCGGCCGATCATGGTCGTGCATGCATCGTTCCACATCAGCAACGTCAACACTATCGTGCTGCAGCGCGCCGAGCTCGATCGCACCACCAATATTTCCGGCGTGGTGATGGGCAAGGACGGCGAACCATCCGGCGAAGTCCAGGGCATTGCCGCTCGGTTTCGCGTGTTCCGCGTGCTCGGCACCAATCCACTGTCTGGCAATCTCACAGCCGATGACGTCAACCGCTACGCGGCATCGTCGTGCATTCAGGGCGTGACTACCATCACCGACCTGCACAACGATCTTGCTGACCTGACCATCGAGGTCTATCGCGCCGCAAGTCGGCGCGATGATTTCTCGGTGCGCCTGGTCCCGGCCATGGCCTCGGTGTCGCACAGCCCGGAACAGGGCGTCGAGAAGATCAAGACACTGAAGGCGTCGAACAATGACAAGCTTCACTATGGCATCGTCAAGCTGGTGGTCGACGGCTCGATTCAGGGCTTTACCGCGCGGCTGCGCTGGCCGGGCTATCACAACGGAGCGCCCAACGGGTTGTGGTACATCGCGCCGGAAGAACTGCCGTCCATCGTTGCAGCTTACCACAATGCGGGCATCCAGCTGCACATCCACACCAATGGCGAC
Organism: Tardiphaga robiniae; assembly: GCF_013359755.1. Lineage (GTDB taxonomy): Bacteria > Pseudomonadota > Alphaproteobacteria > Rhizobiales > Xanthobacteraceae > Tardiphaga > Tardiphaga robiniae. Next base: position 134,027 of record NZ_JABMCJ010000078.1, read on the forward strand.
GAAGCCACCGAAGTGGCGCTCGATGCCGTCGAGGCCGCGCAGATCGCAAAGCCGCGGCCCGATCACCGCCATACGCTGCAGCATTGCCAGATGGCGGATGCTGCGCAGTTCAAGCGCATGAAATCGCTCGGCATGTGTGTCAACTTGTTTTCCAATCACATCTATTACTGGGGTGACTCGCATTACGAGCTGACCATGGGTCCGGAACGCGCCAACAGACTCGACGCCACCGGTACCGCGCTGCGCGTCGGCGTTCCCTTCGCAATCCATTCCGACGCCCCGGTGACGCCCCTGAGCCCGCTGTTCACCGCCTGGTGTGCCGTCAACCGCGTGTCGTCGAGCGGACGTGTGCTCGGCAAGGAGACCGAAGCGCTGACCGTCGAACAGGCGCTTGCCGCGATCACGATCAACGCCGCCTATACGCTGAAGCTCGATCACATCGTCGGCAGCATCGAGGCCGGCAAATATGCGGACTTCGCGGTACTTGATGAAGATCCGCTTGAAGTCGCGCCGGAGAAGCTCAAGGATATTGCCATCTGGGGTACCGTGGTCGGTGGCCACGTGCGGGAGGCGCCACGGGCATGACGGCAGCGTCATCAGCGAAAATTCCCGTGACGGTGGTCGGCGGCTTTCTCGGCGCCGGCAAGACGACCTATCTGAATCACCTCCTTCGCACCGGCTCCGCCCGCTATGCCGTGCTGGTCAACGACTTCGGCGCGGTGAACATCGACGCCGGCCTGATTGCCCAGCACGACGGCACCACCATGACGCTGACCAATGGCTGCGTCTGCTGCAGCATCGGCGGCGGCTTTCTGGATACGCTGGGCCGGATCCTCGACGACGCCATCCCGTTCGATCACATCATCATCGAAGCGTCGGGCGTCGGTGATCCCTGGCGCATCGCCGAGATCGCACTGGTGGAGCCGAGCCTGCGCCTGAATGCTGTGATCGTGGTCGCGGATGCATCCCGCATTTCAAAACTGCTGATCGACAGTCACGTCGGCGACACCGTGCGCGGCCAGTTCGATCGCTGCAGTCTCGTGCTGCTCAACAAGGTAGACCTGCTAAACCGCACCGCCGCCGATGCGGCCCGCGCCACGGTCGCGGCGCTGCGTCCCGACATCCAGATCATCGAGACGACGGAAGATACGCTGCCGGTCCTGCCGGACGGCGAGGTCAAAGCGACATCGCGCTTTGCCGCGACCGCCGTGAACGACAGCGTCGATCATGAAAGCGCGTTCCACCGCTGGTCGTATCGGCGCAGCGGCACGTTCGATCGTGGCCAGCTTACAGCAGCACTAGCCGCATTGCCGCCGCAGCTTTTGCGCCTCAAAGGACAATGCCGGATCGCCGGTGATGCGTCGCCAGCGCTGCTGCAGATGGTCGGGCAAGACTGGGCGCTGACACCCGCTCCCGCCGATATGACGGCTCAAAACGACATCATGCTGGTCGGCGTCGGCACCGACGCTCTGCCCGATGCCGCCGCGCTTGATGCCATTCTCGATGGCGCGCTGATCCAGGTTTCACAAACACACCCGACAACGGCGGACCTCAACCGTCGGCACGCTGCATTCACCCTCTGAGAGAAGGACCGACAAGATGTCTTCGATCTGGTCACGACGACCCCGTTCGCTGAAAGCGTCTCTTCTGGCCTGCGCTCTGGGCCTTGCCCTCGTCGCAACCGCCATCGCGCCAAGCGTCAAGCCGGCACTTGCCGCCGACGGCGGCACGCTGGTGATCGCCTCGACGCAGGTGCCACGCCACTTCAACGGCGCCGTGCAGTCCGGCCTCGCCACCGCGATGCCGTCCACGCAAATCTTCGCCAGTCCGCTGCGCTATGACGACAACTGGAATCCGCAGCCTTATCTCGCAAAGTCGTGGGCGGTCGCGCCGGACGGCCTCTCGGTGACGCTGAAGCTGGTCGACAATGCCCTGTTCCACGACGGCAAGCCGGTCACGTCCGAAGACGTCGCCTTTTCAATCATGACCATCAAGGCGAACCATCCCTTTCAGAGCATGCTGGCCGCTGTCGATAAGGTCAATACGCCCGACCCGCTCACCGCTATCATCCGCCTGAAGCATCCGCACCCGGCGCTGCTTTTGGCGATGTCGCCTGCACTGATGCCGATCCTGCCGAAACACGTCTATGGCGACGGCCAGGATATCAAGGCGCATCCCGCCAATCTGAAGCCGGTCGGCTCAGGCCCCTATCGCCTCACCGAATACAAGCAGGGCGAATATTACACGCTGGAGAAGTTCGACAAGTTCTTCATCACCGGCAAGCCCAAGCTCGACAAGATCGTCGTCAAGCTGGTATCGGATTCCAATGCCGCTGTGGTCTCGCTTGAGCGCGGCGACGTCAACGTGCTGCCGTTCGTCTCAAACACTCGCGACATCGAGCGCATCGAGAAGATGCCGAACGTCACCATCACCGACAAGGGCTTTGCCGGCGTCGGCCCGATCAACTGGCTCGCCTTCAACACCAAGAAGAAGCCGCTCGATGACGTGCGCGTGCGCCAAGCGATCGCCTTTGCCGCCAACCGCGAATTCATCACCGGCAAGCTGATGGGCGGCAAGGCGAAGACCGCCACCAGCCCGATCGCCCCGGGATCGCTGCTGCTGGAGCCCGGCGTCGAGATGTACAAGCTCGATCTCGCGAAGTCGGCAAAGCTACTCGACGACGCCGGCTATCCGAAGGCTGCCGACGGCACGCGCATGAGCCTCACCATCGACTACATCCCCGGTGACGAGGAACAGCAGCGCAATGTCGCCGAATATCTGCGCTCGCAGCTCAAGCGCGTCGGCATCAATCTGGAAGTCCGTGCCGCGCCGGACTTCCCGACCTGGGCGCAGCGGGTCTCGAATTGGGATTTTGACCTGACGATGGACAACGTGTTCAACTGGGGCGATCCGGTGATCGGCGTCAACCGCACGTACCTTTCGAGCAACATCCGCAAGGGCATCATCTGGTCGAACACCCAGCAATACAGCAACCCGAAGGTCGACGAGCTGCTCGCCGCAGGCGCGCAGGAGACGTCGCCCGAGAAGCGCAAGGCATTGTATTCGGAATTCCAGAAGATCGTCGTTAACGACGTGCCGATCTATTTCATCAACGGAGCGCCCTATCGCAACGCCTTCAGCAAGGGCCTCGGCGGTCTGCCGACGTCGATCTGGGGCATGATGTCGCCGCTCGACGAGCTTTATTGGGAAGTGCCGCCGAAGACCTGATGGTCTTCGGCTCACTCTGACGGTCCAGCACCATGAACCTCGCTCTTCACATTCTGCGTCAGGTGGCCAATGCAGTTGGCCTCCTTATCGCCGTGCTGGTCCTCAATTTCTGCCTGATCCATGCTGCGCCCGGCGATCCCGCTCTAGTGATCGCGGGCGAGATGGGCGGTGCGTCGGCCGACGTCATCGCTGCACTGCGGGTCAAATACGGCCTCGACAAGAGCCTGCTCGAACAGCTCTTCACCTATCTCGGCAGCGTCGCCACCGGCGACTTCGGCTATTCCTATTATTTCAATGCTCCCGTGACCGGTCTGATCGCCCAGCGCATTCCGGCGACGCTGTATCTGGTGTTGTCGGCGCTCGCGATTTCGGTGGTGATCGGCACGCTGCTCGGCGTCGTCAGCGCCCGCAAGCCGAACGGGCTGTTCAGCCAGGGCGTCACCATCATCTCGCTTGCGGGCTATGCCGCGCCGGTGTTCTGGACCGGGCTGATGTTGCTGCTGCTGTTCGGATCGGTGTGGCCAATCCTGCCGGTGACGGGCATGACCGACGTCGCGCGGCCCAAGGTCGGCTTCGCGCATGTCGTGGATATATTGCAGCATCTCGTGCTGCCCGCGACCACGCTTGCACTCGTCTTCATCGCGCAATATAGCCGGCTCGCCCGTGTCAACATGATCGATGCGCTGACGGCTGACTACGTGCGCACCGCACGCGCCAAGGGCCTGCCGGAATTTATCGTGATCGGCAAACATGCGCTTCGCAACACGCTGATCCCGATCGTCACTGTCGCCGGGCTGCAATTCGGCCATCTGTTCGCGGGCGCCGTGCTGGTCGAGACGGTGTTCAGCTGGCCCGGCATGGGACGGCTGGTGTTCGAATCCATTCTGCGCCGAGATTATCCGACCCTGCTCGCCGTGCTGTTCTTCTCGGCAGTCTTGGTCATGGCCGCCAATATCATCACCGATCTGGTCTATCGCCTGGTCGATCCGCGCATCCGTTCGGGGGCCCGATGACCACGATCGAATCCACTGCCATCAAGCCCGACAAGACTGCGCTGCCCGTGAGCGCCGCAGCATCGCCCACGATGGCCGCGCTGCGCCAGTTTGCCCGCAGCCCGGCGGGCGTCGTCGGCGCGGTTGTGCTGCTGTTTCTGATGCTCGCCACCCTGTTCGGGCCGTCGATCTACGGCGTCGATCCGCTCGACATTGCCGGCGCGCCCTTCACGCCGCCGGATGCGGACACCTGGCTCGGCACCGACTATCTCGGCCGCGATATCCTGGCAGGGCTGCTGCAAGGCGGCCGTGCCACTCTGACTGTCGGAGGCGTGGCCGCGATCATCACCATCGTGATCGGCGTCACCATCGGTTCGCTGGCCGGCTTCTTCGGCGGCCCCATCGACACGGCACTGACCAAGATCACCGAGTTCTTCCAGATCCTGCCGCCGCTGCTGTTCGCCATGGTGCTGGTCACTCTGTTCGGGCAGACGCTGACCACCGTGACCATCGCGATTGGCGTGGTGAGCTGGCCGTCTGCCGCGCGCCTGACCCGCGCGGAGTTCCTGCGCTTGCGCAATCTCGATTTCGTCAAGGCATCGCGCGCCGCCGGCGCTGGCAATGGTCACCTCATCCTGCTCGTCGTGCTGCCGAATGCACTGCCGCCGATCATCGTCTCGGCGACGCTCGCGATCGGCGTGGCCATCTTGTTCGAGGGCGGATTGAGCTTCCTCGGCCTCGGCGATCCCAACACCATGAGCTGGGGCCTGATGCTTGGGCAGAACCGCAATTATGTGCTCAATGCCTGGTGGACCGTGGCGTTTCCGGGTGCGGCGATCTTCATCGCGGTGCTCGCCATCAGCCTAATCGGCGACGGCGTCAATGATGCCATCAATCCGCGCCTGCGGAAGCGAGGCTGAGCGATGCCCCCCGTTCTCTCCGTCAAGGATCTCAGCGTCTCGATGAACGGCACCAAGGGCATGGTGCCGGTGCTTGAGCATCTGTCATTCGACGTCGCGCAAGGCAAGACCATGGCGCTAGTCGGCGAGTCCGGCTGCGGCAAAAGCATGACCGCGCTCGCGATCATGCAGCTATTGCCCGAAGACTTTCGCGTCACCTCCGGCAGCATTCTGCTGGATGGCGTCGAGGTTTTATCGGCATCACCCAAGGAGTTGCGCAGCCTGCGCGGCGACAAGATGTCGATGATCTTCCAGGAGCCGATGACGGCGCTCAACCCGCTCTACACGGTCGGTGACCAGATCGGCGAGGTGCTGCGTCAGCACCGCGGACTGAGCCGCCGCGATGCCCATGCGCAAGCGATACAGTTTCTCAAGGCGGTGCAGATCCCCGCGGCTGACAAACGCGTCGATGCCTATCCGCATCAATTGTCCGGCGGCATGCGGCAACGTGTGATGATCGCCATGGCGCTGGCCTGCAAGCCGAAGCTTCTGATCGCAGACGAGCCGACCACCGCGCTCGACGTCACCGTGCAGGCGCAGATCTTCGACCTGCTCAGCGAATTGCAGGACGACACCGACACGGCCATCGTGCTGATCACCCATGATCTCGGCGCCGTCGCCGAACTCGCCGACGATGTCGCCGTGCTCTATGCCGGCCGCTGCATCGAACAGGGCACCGCACACGAGGTCATCGCCCGTGCGCGGCATCCCTATACGCGCGGGCTGATGGCCTGCGTGCCACATCTGCAGCTCGGCCGCATGAGCAACCATGCCTCGGCCGAGCTCGACGAAATCCCAGGTATGGTGCCGCCGCTCGGCGCACGCGGGCCGGACTGCGCTTTCCTGCCGCGCTGTGCCTTTGCCGGCGCGATCTGTCGCGCACAGCCGCAGCCGCCGCTCGATCGCATCGATGCCGGTGCCGCCGTATCGTGCTGGCGTCATCAGGAGATCACACCGTGAGCGATGGCTTGAATATATCTGCGCCCGCAGACGTCCTGCTCGACGTCAACGATCTCGTGGTGCACTTCCCGGCCGGACGCCGCGGCATGTTCGGTCCACCCTCGAAGGTCCACGCGGTCGACGGCGTGAGTTTTCGCGTCCGCCGCGGCACCACCTTCGGCATCGTCGGCGAAAGCGGCTCCGGCAAATCAACCACCGCGCAGGCGGTGATGCGGCTGATCCCGATGACCTCCGGCCAGATCGTGTTCGGCGGCGAGAACATCGCAGACTTCCGCGGCGAGAGACTGCGGCTGGCGCGCAGCAAATTCCAGATCGTGTTCCAGGATCCGTTCTCGGCACTGGATCCGCGGCGCCGCGCGGGCGATCTGATCCGCGAACCGCTCGACCTGCTCGGCATCGGCTCGCCACGCGAGCGCGAGGTCCGGGTCAAACAGCTTCTGGAGGAAGTCGGCCTGCCGCCGCAAGCGGCTGATCTGTTTCCGCATCAGTTTTCCGGCGGCCAGCGCCAGCGTCTGTGCATTGCACGTGCGATGGCGCCAGAACCCGACCTGATCGTCTGCGACGAAGCGGTGTCAGCACTCGACGTCGCTATCCAGGCGCAGATCCTGAACCTGCTGAAGAAGCTACAGCGCGAGCGCGGCCTGACCTATATCTTCATCTCGCACGATCTCGGCGTGATCCAGCATTTCTGCGACGAGATTGCGGTGATGTATCTCGGACGCATCGTCGAACAGGCGCCGGCGCAGGTGTTCTTCTCGGCACCCTTGCATCCCTATAGCTGGTCGCTGATATCAGCCGCCGCACCGCCCGGCCCGCTGCGCGACCGGCTGAAGAAGGACTATCTGGTCAAGGGCGATCCACCGAGTCCGGTGGATCCACCGCCCGGCTGCCGCTTCGCGCAGCGCTGCCCGTTCGTGGTGGAGCGGTGCCGTGACGAATTGCCGATCCTTCAGGTCGAGGCCGAGGAACACTTCATCGCCTGCCATCGGACCGGCGAGATCGCCCCTCCGGATTTTGCATCCCTGTGAGCCGTCGCTGTGGGGCGTCCGCTTTGCGCCAATTGCTGTCACTCATATGTTCGTCGACGCTTTCAGCATGACGCGCCCATTGCGCTGTCCCCATCCGGATCGCGCGAACCGTCCGATTTGGTATTAGGCGCAACTGGCCGATGCTTTCCAGATCACACCACGCTCACCCTGGCCTGAGACATAGCTCCCGACATTGCCATGATCGCGCAATTGGATAGATTGCTTGCTCCGCCGCAAAGGGTGAAAGGTGGCATCCAAAGAAGGGCACAACCTATTGGACGATTCCGAGAACCAATGCGCGTATTGCGGGTTCACGATGCAATTGGATGCACGCTTTTGCGGTGGCTGCGGGCGGCCAAGGGCTGCTCCAACTGCGCTTGGCGTTCATGCACTCTCATTCCTGCAATCGCAAATCCCGCCAGAACTCGCTGAGCGTATCATGCGGTCCGGCACATCCATGCTGGGCGAGCGCAAACGTGTCACCGTCCTGTTTGCCGACATCCAGCGGTCGACCGAACTCATCGACCAGTTGGACCCAGAAGAAGCGCTGGAAGTTATTGGCCCAGTGCTCAAGCGGCTGATGGACGCCGTGCATGAGCACGATGGGTTGGTCAATCAGACGCGCGGTGACGGCATTATGGCGCTCTTCGGCGCCCCCATTGCGAGCGAAGACCACGCCGTCCAGGCCTGCCGTGCAGCACTGGCTGCGAGAAATGCGATCATCGAATTCAATCGTCTGCATCAACGCTCGATCAGTATCAGAATTGGCCTGAATTCCGGACAGGTCATCATTCATTCGATCGGCAACAATCTGGCGATGAACTATGACGCCGTTGGAAAAACGGTTCACCTCGCCGCCCGAATGGAAGCGCTTGCCTCCCCTGGCTCGATCAAATTGTCGTCCGACACCTTCCAACTCGCGAAGGGCTTCATCAGCGCATTGCAGCTCGGGCCCGAACAAGCCAAAGGGGTCGCCGAGCCGGTGGAGACCTATGAACTGGTGTCGATGCGGCCGCGCACCCGCTGGCAGGCTCGCTCATCCGGCGGCCTCAGTCCGCTGATCGGACGTCGGACAGAATTAGATTTCCTCAAGAAACTGCTGGATAACGCCGCTGCGGGACACGGACGCGCGGTGACCATTGTCGGCCCTGCCGGGATCGGCAAATCGCGTCTGGTCCATGAGTTCATCGCCAGCGTTCCAGAAGAATGGCTCGTCCTGCAGACGACCTGCGCTTCTCAACGCGCGAACTCCAGCTACTATCCCGTCAGCACGTTGATACGTGAGCTCTTCGGCGTACGCGCCGAGGATAGCCCCGCCTCAGCTGCCAGCCGGACCAGCACCCGTGTTGCCCGCCTCGATCCAAATCTGCCCCCACATCTTCCGGCCATCCTCTCGCTCCTGGATCTCAACAGCGAGGACGAAGACTGGAAAAAGCTTGAGCCATCCGAAAGACGCAACAAGGTCATCGACGCCATGAAGACGCTCGTCTTCTCGCAGGAACGGTTGACGCCCTTGCTCATCCTGATCGAGGACATCCACTGGGTCGATGCCGAAACCCAGCTCATTCTGAACAGCATCATGGGGATGCTCGATAGCGCCCGGGTCCTCGTGGTCGTCACGCAACGCCCGGAACGCATCTGGTCCGGTCGCGCGGTTGAACGCCTGGACATCGCGCCGCTCAGCGAACCGGACGGTGATCAACTGCTTGTATCGCTGTTGGGCGATGACGGAAGTCTGGGCTACATCAGACGACGTGTCCTCGCGAAAGCGCAAGGCAATCCACTCTTCGTAGAGGAACTGGCCCAGGCACTCAAAGATACGAAGGTGCTAGTCGGCGATCCGGGCCGCTACAAAGTCAGCGATGGATCGTCTAATATCAAAATCCCCGAGACCATTCATTCCGTTCTGGCATCGCGTATCGACCTACTCGATCAAGCGACGAAATCGCTTTTGCAAATGTCCGCCGTGATCGGCAAAGACATCTCATTGATCCTGCTGTCCGGCATGATTGGAACTGATCCCGACGAACTGACTCCTCGTCTTCTGGCGCTGGAGTCGGGGGATTTTCTCAGAAAGGCCACTACCTCCGGCACCGTCGAATATTCGTTCAAACATGAGCTCACGAGAGAAGTGGCCTACGGCATGATGCTACTCAGCGTCCGTCGCTATCTCCACGCCAAGGCGATCGAAATTATCGAGCTTCGATTCGCCGACCGTCTCGACGAACATATCGACCGACTTGCCGACCACGCGTTTCTCGCTGAGCTATGGCAAAAGGCAGTTCCGTATCAGTTGCGGAGCTGCCGTCGAGCAATCAAGCGTGGCGCCAATCAGGATGCGATCGCCATTTACGAGCGTGGTCGCGAAACGCTGGCGCATTGGCCGCCGTCATCGAAGAAAACCATCTCTGAAATAGATCTGCATCTGACGGTGATTACGGCGCTCGAACCAATCGGCATGCATCAACGTATTGCCGACGTCTTGCGTGAGGCGCGCCGGCTGGCCGAAGAATCCCGGGAACCATGGCGGATTGCGGCGGTGAATTGTCAGTTGACAGTCGCACTCTGGAGACTTGGCTATCACGTCGAAGCCATGACCGCTGCCCAAACGGCACAGTCGATCGCAGAGAAGATCGGCCAACCCGTCCTAACCTTTGCCGCTTTCCACAATGTGGGCATCATCCACCATGAAACCGGCGACTTCACGCAATCGCTTGCGTATCACGAAAAATGTCTCGCGATCGAAACGCCAGAGATCGACGAGAAGCGCGCTGGATGGGCCGCGCTTCCCAGCGTGATGCTTCGGACTTTCATGGCCGATTCACTGATCGATCTCGGTGACTTCTCTCGCGCAGAGGCTCTTGCAAAAGAGGCAAGGCTGTTGGCGGTGGCGGCGAACCACTCGTATTCACGCGCCAACATTAATCATGTTTTTGGTCGGCTCCGGATCGCGCAAGGGCGCCCTGTCGAAGCGCTCGCGCTGCTGAATGAGAGCTGGCAGACATGCCTCGATCTTGAGATGAAACAGATGTACCCGGTCTTCGCGTCCCGGATGGGCGAAGCCTATCTCGCATTGGGCGATGTCGAATCTGCGCTCAACATCCTCGCAGTGCCTGAAAAGCTGGATATTCCGCTCGCTGAACACGCATTCGGCTGGCGCTTTCTGTTCATCGCTCAAGGTCGTGCTTTCCTTGCCGCCGGCCGCAGCAAGGAAGCCAAAGCCGTAGCTGAAAGAGCGCTAGCACTGGCGGAAGAGCGCGGAGAATTGCCGCAGCAAGTCTACGCCAAGAAGCTTCTGGGCGACATTGCCCATATTCGCGATACGAGCAACACGACCACCGCAGAACGATACTATCGCGAAGCGCTCGGTCTCGCCGAACAGTGCTCCATGCAGCCTTACACGACGCTCTGCAACGATGCGCTTGCCACCTTGGTTGCCTGAATCAGACCCTGGCTGCGAGCTCAATCGGCCAAGGCGCGGATGGCATTGATACCCGGCAGGAAAAAGTACGCCCCACCGCGCACCGTGACAAAGGGGCGAGATTTTTCGATATGGAGATTGAACGGTCTCTGCTGAATGACGAGTTCATCTCCGTCATGGGCAACATGGCTAATCGGATCGGTCCCGACGGGTAGTCCTCCGAACTGAGGATTGTTCAGCCACGAATGCTGGATCATCTCGAACTGGCCAGCGATATCGGCGTTCAACGCGATGAACGCCGTCCCGCGCCGAGAACCCTTGCCGGTTGTCTCGTCCTGCTCGCCGCGCCTGGCTCCATACGGCCGGCCGCGCCTGATAATGCGATGCATCTTCGACAGCTTCAGTGCGACATCCGGGTCGGAGCCAATGGCATCGCGCGGATTGGCACGGCGAATATGCGCGCCAATCGGACAGGCCATCCCTGACTCGTCTTCGTAGGCGTAAAGAAAATCATTGCGTTCGGGTGCCGACGGTGAATCGGTGCCGGCACGCACCAGCGGCGCACCGTTGCGGTACCGACCGATCAGCCGTGCCGCAACCTCCTCTGTCGCCTCGACATCGGCTTTGCCATGCATTCGGGTAGCGATGCTGGCAACAAATTTCTCGAAGGCGTCCACGTCCTGCTCCAGTTGCCGGAACACCAGGTAGGTTCCGTTACGCAGCAGATCGCGCAAATTGGAGCCGGGCTTCACGGATTGGCTGCTGATGCGCTCCCGACGTTCATTGCGATAGCCGAGCACAAATTCGCCTGGCTTGACCAGGGAGATGCGGCGGTCTTTTGCGCTCAGGACCTTGTCTCTTTCGCCACTGCCCGCGGGGGTGTGACAAGACTTGGCTTTTTTCTCGTTCTTGGCGTTTTCCTCGCTTCGGATAGCCAGGGGCGACCCCTCGATGATCGGCTGCGAGATGCCGTCGACGAAGCCGAAATGCTCCTTGGCATCGTCATAGAGGCGGCCATGGACGATGACGGGCCGGCCGTTGCCTTGGTCACCAGTCACAACAACGTCAGCAACGCCGTTCATCGCGCGCTGCTCCGCCTGGACTAGGGCCTGCAACACATGTTCTTCGGATGCATAAAGCAACAGCATGCCGTGCACCTCGGCGGACGGCCCCCATCCACCCCACTCCCATCGGCACGGTGAGCTTTCTCCCGCGTCGCCGAGAAGGCCGGAGCGTCGGGGCATCCGTCTGCCAGACGTCGGCTTCGGCGCCATGCCTTCGAGAAATTCCACGGAGAAGTCCGACAGCTGATGCTCGTCGAGATCCAGCTCCTTGAGGCCGCTGGCAGTGATGGCCAGATTGATCGCCGTCCGGTCGCCATCACGCATGGTCTTAAGTGCCCGAAGATTCGTCGGCGGTAACCGCAGATCCGGCGCACCATCACCTTCGGCCTCGATCCTGTCCGCGCGCATTAATCGCTCGGCCAGATCGCGCAGCCAGCGCTTGGCAGCATCCCGCTGGCCTGGAAGAAAGTGCCAGGCCACATAGGCGGAGTACGGCAATTGCGGATAGCCGCTTAACAGCAGCCCCTGCACATCATGCCATTCGATTTTTTCCGTGTTCATGGTTTTTCAAAGACGTTGGAGGAATCGATCGATAGCCGGCGAACTCAACGGAGCGAACAGATCTTGTCTGGTATCGGTGTTCGCATTGATGCCGACAACACCGAGCATAGGATAGGCGCCGTACCAGACGATGGTTTCCACCTGGCTCTGCCGCACATAGGCCTTGAACGGCCTCGCATCCTGCGCGCCTTGCCAGAACAGAAAACGCGTGGGCGGAAAACCGTAGCGTTTCCCTGCCGCGTTCACGAACGTATTGGTCCAGATCGCATTCAGCCCCTTCACGGCGGCCAGATCGATGAACTCGTTGAGGTAGCTCTCCCAGGCACCGCCGAAATTGTCGAGAAATAGCAGACGCCGGCCACCATCGATCAGCACCCAGCGCGCCGAGAGGATGGTTGGGATGCCGCCAAGCTCACCCTTGTTGAACCAGAATTTCGCGAGAACATTGACGGCGAACAGGACCAGTCGAAGGATCCAGTATCGAAGGACACCCGGCTTTACACAGGTGATGCTGGCCAGATGATTCTGGTACCGGTTAATTCCGGCTTCCTCGCGCGCATATTTGCGCGCGTTGTCGCGAGCCCGGATCAAAAGACCTGCGGGATGTTCAAACGTCGTCCTGTCGCGATACTCGAGTGCCCCAACCACGCACAGAGCCAGCAGTCCGACGAGATAGCCGGCCATCACGCCGCTCCATCCCAACAGAACCATCAGAAGCCAGCCGTAAGTGAGCGATCTGGCCATTCCAGCCACGTTGCTGATGACCGTTTCCGGCAGCAGCGCTGCAACGAGCAGGACGCCGACCGAGACCAGAAGGAACATGGCGAACTGGATGACGTCCAATGCCATACGCCGCAGATTCTCGCGCGTCTTGCTGAGAGGCTGAAGCTCGACCATCAACTGCAGCGATGTCGTGCAATACCAGCCGAGGAGCAACAGCACCCCAATGCAGACAAGCTGGAACATGACCACCAGCACCGCACCCAGCGACATCAGGATCCCACTCGGACCATCCACCAATATCCCGGCCCATGTCGGTGATCTGTCAACGCCGGAGATGACCGCGAGCGTGACAACACCGATGAGCACACCGAGCAGCGCGTATCGTGTAACGACCGCCAATTGCAGCGGAAAGCGCCAGAACAGATGCTGGTCGCGGGTATTTTTGCTCGCACTTCGGAGAAGAAGTTCTGCCGCCCGGACCACCAGCCACATCACGCTCAATAACATCAAGCCGGTCAGCGTTGCCGGCTGTATGACTTCGGTGAGCTGTGAGACCCACGGCAATGCCGATACCTTTGTATCGAGATGCTGCGTTGCGTGACCGACCGTCTCAAGCCATAGCGGCAACACCGCGTAGAGCGCTGACGGTCGATAGCCCAAAGCCCAGCACACGAGTGCGCCCAGAGCGCATGCCAGCAGCGCAACGACGATACCAGCCGCAACAGCGATCTGGGTTCGAAGCGTCATCTGCCATGGCAATTGCGCCGGCTGCTCTGCCCAGCGATTGTCGGCACTGCCGCGAATGCACTCTCGTGTCACGAGATCGAGCAACCCCGCCGGGCGACCGGGCAAGATCGCATCGACGAGAAATCGCGCCGAAAGAAACGACACGATTCCCTTCCGAACGCTGTTCTCGCCTTTGACCTGCACCACCGTGCGGCCAGGACTGCCACTAAAGAACGTATTCGCACCGACGTCATGGCGCTCCCAATACTCCCGGACCAGATTTGGGGTCGTTGTTCCTGACAAGGGATAGCCGACACACCGGCGGTAGACCTCGTCGAAACCAATTGGTGCATACTTTAACAGCTCATCCAGAAAACCCGCTCTCGGGCCATCGAACGTTGCCTCGAATACGAGACAAGGCCCGCCCCCGTCGGCAGCGTCCAGGATGACAAAACTACAAAAATGCAGACCTGCAATCTTGTCGAATGGAAACAATGGGCGGCACTCAAGAAACGCTGCCTCACCGCCAAACTGCGGGTCGGCATTGTCGCGAAGATAGCCCCTGCACCATTCAACTTTGGACGGTTCGATCGGCGTGATGATCGTTGTGAAATTCGGATTCAATGGACGGGCTCCGATCCATTCGCATTGAACGTCACGCGCAGCGAGCAAGGTGCTGGCCCGTCATAGCCGACCTGACCGCCCTGTCCGGGCGCGCGCGCCAGACCCGGCAGGCGCATCAGCGCGCGGACGATCTCCAGCATGACCACGTCAGCAATGTATTTGCCGAAACAGTGGCGCGGCCCGAAACCGAAATGAAAGTAACTCTCGATGGGACGATCGCGAAATGTGAGCGGGTCTGGAAATGCTTCGGAATCGAACATGGCCGCCAGCGGCGGTGCCAAGACAAGCGTCCCGGCAGGCACCCGCCGGGCCCGCGGGGTGCCGTTGGCGATGATCGTATCACGCGGGCATGTTCGCACCAGCAAAGGCAGCATCGGACGAAACCGCATGGCTTCATAGATGCAGCCACGTAACGCCTCCCGCGCCGCTGCGAGCTGGCCATTCGGCGCATCAGCGGCGACCGATCCTTGATCGGTGTGGATCGCACGCTCGAGTGCAGCGGACAGTGCCTGAGCATGCGCCAAAGCCCCGGCCTGCTCCAGCAACTGATCCACGGCATGGGTGACACCGCGGATAATGGTGGCTCCGCCCGTCGCAACCAGCCCGGTCAGATAGCAGCGAATCCATTCCTCATCAAACCAGGGCGGGTTGCCCGGCTGACCATGGCGGCGCTGCAACCGTGCCAGCAGGCTGTGAGCTGGAATGGATGGGTGCGATGCAGCGGCAGTAGTGGGGCCGCCGGATCCAAGCTGCTGCGTCAGTTGACAGGTCAGATCTGCGATATCGGCGCGAGACCGGCTCCACGGAAGCGAACCAACTGGCGGGTTGACCATAATGATGCCGGCCAGATTCCGCATGACGCCTGCCATTCGCTGCCGGTCTCCATTCAGTGGAGGGACGCCAAAGTATTCGGCCAGGACGGCAACCATCACCGGCTCCGCCAGATCGGCGACAACGTCGATCTGGCCCGAGTCCTTCAATGCCTCGATGCAGGACTGGCAATTCTCGGAAGCGATCGTCCGGATGAGCCGGGCATCAGTCTTCTCGACCACGCTCTGCAGCATTTCCCTCTCGCGGGCATGCTGCTCTCGCCCATCGACCGTCATCAGAAACGGTCCCCAGGGCATTCCGGGCTCGATGGTGTCGCCCAGTTCAAAGTCGTCGAAGCGTTCGAGCACCTCGCGTACATCGCTGGCTTTTGTCGCCACAAGGACGTTGCCGACGATCGTGATGGGCCGCACGACGCGCAGCACCGCGAAGACCGCCTTGAACAACCGAAGATGGGAGAGCACGTGGCAGGACAGCCGATATTTGACGAGCTCGCCCCACATACGCAGGCGGCGTCCGAAGCGATCCACAGCGCTGGCGCCACCTGGATCGAGTCCATTGGGATCAGCCAGCTTCGAGCCGGATATGCCGGTTGCCGACTGATCCGGCGTATCGTCGCCGACCACCTGATCCCGGAATAGTTTCAATGAATGTTGATCCTGGCCGTCTGCCGGCAGCACCAGATCCTTGGTCTCGCGAATCCCATGCATCGGTGCGCCTATTCGGCTTGGGTTGGAGTGCTCAGCAATAGAACAAGAGCGTTTGTAGTTGTAGAACTATCTATATTCCATCGAAGATAGCTCGCCAAAACTAGGATTGTTATCATACTTGCAAGCCGCAACAACCAGCCGCTGGCCAGCGCCATCATGGCCGACACGTTAGCTGCCGCATTTCCCCGCGTCAGTGAACTAGATCACAGACAGCCGTCCATTCATTCGCATAGTAGCCTTATGGAGGCCAAATGCGACCAACGACAACACAACAACTTGCCATCGAAGCCATGCTCAACAGTCTGCTGGGGCCGCGTGTTTACGACCGCTTGTGCCTGGGTATGAAAGTCGGAGGAATGGATGAGGACGTCCTCTACGTCTTTGTCTCCAATGAAGCCTGCGCAGCGGAGATCGAAGCGGTTCACACGGATGATTTTGCCCTGGCCGCCGAACACGTGCTGAATCAGCCCGTCCGCTGCGTGAACGTCATCCCATACGATTTCTCGGATCTATCGAGCCCATAGCGGGCGCGCCTCACCTTTAGGGGGAACCAACCCTTCGCGTTAGCGAGCTCACTGTCGCCACACGCAGACGAGCCGCCCTTCGGGATGGGGGCTCCCACCTGTCCGGCGTCTAGAAGCTTTTTATCGGGTTGCCGAGCAGCACCGTGACAGCCAACACTACAACGATGCCGTAGAGGATAAACACCCCGAGCGTGAGGCGTCGGTAAATGCGGCGATAGGTTTGCTCCAATTCGTCGACGGATGCCATGCCGAATACCTCCTGATACCCGGCCACTAATGGACCAAGCACCAGCGAAGTCATGTGAACCACATCACACCTTGAGCGGGCTCCCCGGCTCATCGAGGGTCGCGGGCTCGGCTTCGGCAACAGCCGCTAGCGCCTTCGGCTTAAGGACGGCGATACTGCCCGGCTCAAGACGGATCCACCCTTTCAAGGACCAGGCACGAAGTTGCTTGTTGATGCTTTCTCTGGTCACTCCGACCATCTCACCGATCTCTTGTTGAGTCACGAGAAACGGACGACCGACGTCAGCAGGCTCGTGTTTCGCGGCCAAGCCGATCAGCAGGTTCGCCAGCCGCGCAGGTAGATCCTGTAAAATGACATGCTCGACTTGCTCACTTGTCCAACGCAGACGGGCGCAAAGCAAGTGAATGAACTTCACGGCCAGCGCCGGTTGGGATTCGATAAATGGAAAGAAGTCGCGCCGATCGATCACAATAAGCTCGCAATTGGTGTGAGCGATCGCATCGGCCGTTCGCGAAAGCCCATCGAGCAAGGCGATCTCCCCGAATATCTCACCTTTCGTCACAAGATTAAGGATAGCACTGCGTCCCTCAGATGAGGCGACGCTCATCTTGACAGCGCCGCTCACCACGACGAAGAGACTATTGCCGGGATCTCCTCTCACAAAGACGGTCGCCCCGCGTTTGAACTTTCGGAAGCTCGCATACTGGCATAGTTGATCTAATGCCTTGGCGTCGAGATCAATGAAAAATGGATGACTGCGTAGTATCGACAATCGGGGATTGATCTGAGAAACGCCTCGCGCCATCACAAGTGCTGCTCCATGCCAGAAATATTCAAAACAAGGCTAGACACATTGGTAGTGTGACGAAGCCCCTCTCAAGAGTCATAGCCTGCCATGAAGACTTTAAGAAGTGACGCAGGATTTATCGCGAATAATGGCAGAAAACGACGAGGAGTTTTGCACTGACACCAATGATTTCTTTGCGCCCAGAAGCTGCCATTCGAAGTCAGCCGGCGAACTGTATAAGAAATGCGTATTTCTTATACAGTTCGCGCTTCGGATATCTTCTTGTTTCTTTCTTATACAGCCGGCTGCACGCCCAAGGATTGGATAGAAAAATGCAGTTTCTTATGCAGTTGACCAACGGAAAGCAGCTCTCACGCCAGATATCTAGAACTTAGGCCGGGCGTAGCTGGCTGTTGTAAAGCCTCAGTGTAAATGTATGCTCGACTTGCTTCTCGGAATCTCCGCCGACCACCATGTTGTCCGGCACCTTGCCGTATCCCCACTCCCACAGAAGCTTGCCCCACTTGTCGTCGCCCTGGAGGGCTTGGAGCAGGCCGACGATGATGGTCGTCTGTAAGGGCTTCTTATCGTTATCGACTGCTTTCTTGATGGTGCCCGCAATGGCGGGCGGCAGTAGTTCTTCGCCTTCGAGTATCCGGCGAATCTGGGGCTGGAAAACTAAAGATGCAGCCGTTTAAGAAGCCGCCTTCCGTTGCCAAGCCGGCGCTATACACGCGCAAAATATGAATAGCTGAAGCACTCCGATTTCTTTGAACTTGGCGCTCGCTGTCAAGGGCTGTAGCGCCTAACATAATGCGACGCTGGAAACGGGATGCCGACCCGATCACGATGTCGCTGAAACACCGCATGTTGAAAAGTGGGGCGTTGTCGAGGAGCACCGGCGGAGAGCCAGCGGTGGCGCTCTGGCGCGAGGATGCCGAGCGATGCACGACTCCTGAATGAAGTTATCCGGAAGGCCTGACCCACAACGTGTGAATTCGGCACGCAGACTCTATGCGTTCGCGGCTACCAACGCGACAGGAGCATAGATCCGATCGCCGACGTCCGCCCAAGCGTCACACGCTTATTTGGCGAATATTCGACAGATTTTATGATAGGCACGTAAGCGATTGAAATCATTGGCGCTCCGTAAGGAATTGCGTGATCTTAATTAGATCAAGCACTTAGCTGAATTGTTGGGACATTGCGGCACCATTGATCTGCAATGTGTTTTGGGCCTCTGTCCCAAATGCATTTGGCCAATAGACTAGCCTAGCATCGCTTGAAACAACTTCTGCCGTACAGCAGGCCGATCGTTTTACCCCGCACCCCATCTGGAAGGGCCGTCGAGCGTCGAAGGTTGAAAAATCAGTTCGCACAGCAGCATAACATCAATCGACCGATACGAAGCAGCACCCCCTGCGACTGAATATTTTGCACCAGATTTTGGCGAGGCTTGTTGCAAGCACAGCGCCAAGAACATAGTTACTCACGGGCTAGGAATGAATCGACCGAGAATCGATCGCAACCATGTAGGCATGTATGCCCCGAGAACGTGCCCGCGCAGCCGGATGGCAAGCCCGCGAGCGTGGTAGGCGACAGTGATCTTTTCGCGGCGTTTCAGGCATAGGGCGAGCTTAACGCGGTCAAGACTTGGCAGGAAAGGGCGTTTGCCGGCGCGATGACGACGAAGGGTTTCGAGAAGGTGCGGCATTTGAGCGGGCAACGATACTTGCATCTGAAATTGAAGCACGTGCCGCAGATGCCGAATCGCGATCGGCCGGCAGGCGATGCGCCGGTCGATGACGACGTGCCTTTCGAACAGCTGTCACACCCCCCTCGACGCCCGCATTAATCCGCTTCTTGCTTGTTTTGCGGCCGGTTGAGGCGATTTGCGGCGCGCGGGGCATGTAGGCATGTAGGGTCCATGTAGGGATTTTCGTTCGCCTACATGCCGAAATTCACTAGGCAGCACAGAAGCTTATCGAGGATCATGTAGGGCATGTAGGGTTTTTCCCGCGCACACGTATGCAAATTTGAAAACAGGAGCTTTTCACCCTCTTTCTAATTTTTCCATACGTAATACGACCCTTAACCCTACATACCCTACATAAATTCATGTAAGTAATTGAATAGATTTAACAAAAACGGCATGTAGGCGAACGAAAATCCCTACATGGACCCTACATGCCTACATGCTCGGAACAGTTCAGGGGTTTGAAGCGATCAAAAAAATATCGCCTTGAAAAGCTGGTTTGCTGGGCGCTGCGCGACGAGTTGCCGAAAGGCCGCCCGGCGTCTGACGATCGCGGCCGCGTGATCGTCAAACGGTTTGATCGTCGCCCGATGTCGATCGCGACCGGCGCGCGGCCTGAGATTGATACGCTCGGATATGTGCCCGGCGCGCCGCACGAGGGTGCCGAGCGCGTTGCTGATACCGTCGCGCGCCTCTGACGGTCGCGCGCTTTGAAGGCATCCACGACGCGCGCAAGCTTATACGCGATATGTTGCCGGTTATCGAGGTCGCGACGCTGCGCGAGATCGCAGCCGTTACGCCTAACCCGCAGGCGCTCGTCATGTCGTGCGACATCGGCAACCGCCGGCCGGGCTGGGATTTCGCGCCGCGCTGCTCGTCAGCGCAAGCGCCGCATCGTGACGGCCGGGGCGCGCTGCGCTCTCGGCCTGTCGTCGAGGGCGTCGACGATGCCGGCGCGCTCGTCGAGTTGAAGCCGAACTGCGGCAAGGCCGCAATGAAGCGCGGGCCGTATGACTTGCACCGCGAACCGCGTCAGCCGCTCAACTGGCGCGCCGGGTCACCGCTCTCGATCAGCGCGGCGCGCGCTGAATACTTCGCATGGCAAGACGCACTCGTGCGGCTCGTCGCTATGCTGCGCGGCGCGCTCGTCGAATATGAGCCGGTTGCGCCGACGGCGGTCGCGTTCCCGTGGATCGACGGGCAACCGACTTCGCGCGTGCTATCTGACGGTTTTCCCGATGGTCTGTTGACGGTGTCGCTCGGCCTCGGCCGACTCGCCCGGCGACTCCGCGGTCGTATGAAACCAATCTTGAGGTTGAAGCTCGGCGCGCAAATGAATTATCAGCGCGCTCGAATTCGTAACATCAAATCAGTGAGAGGGTACGTTTACGGTGAACGGGTCATGCGGCTAGAGATCGATCCGTCGGATACGCTGAGGCGGGGCAAGGGGCTTGATAGATCGGTGCGCGATGATTGCGCGCGGTCTTGCCGCCCGCGCCGCTTTGCCTGCGCCCCTCCTAGCCTCGCCGATCGCCGCTCCCCGCATGGGACAAAGGGTCCTTCCCAAGGGTGGGGGGCGCGCGCAGCCGCCGCAGCCCGAACTTTTTCCAGTTTTGCAGTTCGAAAACCACGGTTGACCGAGTTGACGCAATCGCAGATCGGTTGACGCTTCCAATGCCCCCTTGCGACACGTCTGAGCGGAGCGGCGTGATTTGTCCCACGCAATCGAGTATCCGCGTCCCGCGCACCCGAATCTTACATGGGCCGGGGACACGTTCTGTCGAGCGGCCATCGATCGGTCGGCCCAACCCACGGGCACTCGCCCCCTTTGCCGTCAGGCGCACATCTGCCATACTTCGCTCGTCAGGTGGGGGATAGTTGATGTATGAACTTATTAAAAAACAAATTGCGTCCGATTATTTTCAAGCACGATTTGCCAACGACGGACAACGCTTTGTAGCTTGGTATCTGCGTAATATCCTTTTCCGGGACATGAACGAAACGCGCGACGATATCACGGACGGTAGCAACGATAAGCAGATCGACGCGATCGTCATCGATAATGAGAAAGCCCTTGTTCACATCGTACAAGGCAAGTTTATTCAAGGTCAGACCGTCGATGCGGAGCCTTTGCGCGAGGTACTTTCCTCATGGCTTCAGCTTAAAGATTTAGCTCGCCTCCAAAATGTAGCAAACCCGAAACTTCAGCGTAAGCTCTCGGAATTAGCGGCCGCACTTGATGAGGATTACGAAGTTTCGTTCGAACTGATTGTGACAGGTTCGCTGACGGACGCCGCGATGCACGACCTAGATACATTTCAGAAAGAGCTTGCTCGATTAAATGAAACTGAAGACTTTGATGCAGCTATTCACGTCATCGACAACGACGAACTTCGGCGGCGGTACGAATACGCCATTGAGACCGACAACCCGAGTATCAATTACACCCTTCAGTTGGAAGGCAGTAAGTACATGTATCACGAGGTGGCGGGAACGCCGGTCGTGATCGCTGCCGTTCCGCTTAAGGAGTGTGTGAAGCTCCCCGGTATCAAGGATGGAAGTCTATTTCAAAAAAATGTGCGACAAAGCTTGGGGTCGAGCAATGCTGTGAATAAGGGCATTCGCAGCACCATACTCGGCGACAAACGATCAGACTTCTTTTTCTTTCACAATGGCGTAACGGCGTTGTGCAATAAGATGACACTCGAGGGCCACACTTTGTCGTTACGCGGTCTTAGCGTTGTGAATGGATGCCAGTCTCTTAACACGATACTTTCTTGCAGTGAGACTGTGAAAAAGCATGACGACGCCTTTATTCTTTTCCGCTTCTATGAAATTCCGCAGCGAGACCGTGCGGACAAGATTTCAATTTCGACAAATTCTCAGAGTGCGGTGAAGGCGCGAGATTTACGAAGCAACGACAAACGCGTGCTCGCGATCAAAAAAGCTTACGAGCTTCGATATCCCAATGGTGCTTTCATTTGTAAGCGGGGGGAAACGGCAACGCCCGAGAAGGACGAGACCTTAGTTGTCGATCTTTCCGGCTTCGCAAAGAACCTGATTGCTTGGCATTCGCAGCGGCCCAATCTCTCTTACGGAGAGACGAAGATCTTCGACAAATACTTTGAGACGCTTTTCAAGAACAAGGACTACGCACCTGAGAACGTCCTAGCGCTCACCACGTGGATGAACGCCGTAATGGTGACCTGGGTCAATTCAAACCCGCTCGGTTTGAACGAAACCTTGCTCGCCATGAAGGCATACGCTCCGTACCATCACCTCTATGCCATAGGTATGTGTTTTTCGATCATGAATAACCATGCCGAACGTGTTCCCATCCCTAGTAAGGCGTATGATGTAGCTGCCTCCCAAGGCATGGTGAGTGAAATCGTGAAGATCGCGGGCGTCAGTCTCAATATGGCTCTCGAAGCCGCCGCCAACGAACCGCAGCCCGCTAATCGTGTATTCAGTCCACAAAACTGGGTAAAAACGAAAACCTGCCTTGCCGGCATCAATGGAGCGATTCGTAACTACTCCAATATGCTTCAACTGATGCCAGGAGGGGCCGATATCAAGAAGAAGTTAGCCGAGGCCACGCAACTTAAGCCTGAGGATTTCGAGTATCGTTGGTCTGCAGACTAGGCGCGAGGCGTTTTACAAGGCGTCCTCAAGCATTTGACTCTGTACCTTTCGGCTAGACTTTGGCTTCTTCAATTGCTGTTGCAAACGAGACAAGCTCGCTGGCCTTCGCGTACGTCATGGGGGAGCCGCACCGATCGTGCGCCCTTCGTGTCATGGTATCCGACATCCCGTCGATAGATGCCAGTACGCAAGTGGCACTTCCGCTACGTGACCGGCGGCTTGCGAGCAAGCAAGTCATACTCGTCCAGTCGCTGCGCGCGTTGCGTCACCCTCAACACGACCGGTTGCCGAAGGGGTGATTGCACGGATGAGCCAGCTCAAACCTAAACTGCCTGAAGAATCAAAGAGCGTGCGCCAACGTCCGTTTCGCGTGAGGGGCGGCCATTCCGTTATCACTGCCCTGCACCCCGCTGGCCTCATTACGCTGCAATTATGTGGCGAGTTCTTGCGTCGCCAGCGGGCAGCCAAACTTGCATTCAGCAGATCTCGCATGCGGTTTCGTCGCAACAACCATGATCAACATCATGACCCCTGCGACCACAACACCCGGCCAGACTAGGTCCGGCTCCGGCAGCGGAGGCGACTCCCGATCGCTGGGAGAAAACCGGCGATGTAGGATTCGCGCGAGGAAGCAAATGGCGACGGCCAGGTACGCGAATGTCACATAGGACAGGAAAGTTGGCCAATTTGGACCAGGCAACGGTCCAAGGCTCCATGGGATCTTCAGGCGGTGGCCCATCCAATCACGAAGGAACTCGCCGACAATATCTCCGTCCCACTCCAACCGTTCGCCGTAAAATATTGAGATGGCATAGAGGACATTGGCGCCCGCCCAGCATATTAAAAGCGTGACCATCCACATTCGAGCGACTTGCTGATAGTTGCCCCTGGCGCGCTTGATAATCACAATCACGATGCCGGCGGTCGCAGAGCCGGCGATCAACAGTAGAACGATGGAACTCAACGATAGCAAGGCGGCTACCATATAGTCATCCGAATTCAAGCCGCCGGCAATTCGCGTCAGCAATACGTATTGCAGCGGGACAATCAGCCAAATCAGCTTCGCAAAAAAATCCTCAACCTTCGCGTTTTCCACCACCCAGTAAGCCGGAAAATTCAGCGGCCATTTGCGCATCTATTGTCTCCACGTGACGCGGCGCGCCATATCGACCGTCACCTCCCGCCCTCGCAGTCGCTTGATCCAGATCGTCGTCGCT
Source organism: Tardiphaga robiniae (assembly GCF_013359755.1). Lineage (GTDB taxonomy): Bacteria > Pseudomonadota > Alphaproteobacteria > Rhizobiales > Xanthobacteraceae > Tardiphaga > Tardiphaga robiniae. The sequence continues at coordinate 158,024 of NZ_JABMCJ010000078.1, forward strand.
TGCGGGCGCCAGCTGATATCCGATTGCGCCAGATCAGACCGCGTCAGCGTCGGCCCGCTGAAGCCAAAACAGGCCACCTCCTGGGGATTGTGATAAGCAAATTCTGACGAAAGACCGGCATAGCGGGTTGTCGATGCCTCCGCCTTCGACATAATCGAATAACGGGAAAGCTTACGATCCCTTCTGGCCACTCCTTCGAAGCCATAAATACTGTTGAGATCGCCCATAGTCCTGCTGGCGGTACTGATGCAGTTCTGCTGAGCACCGGGAGGATTCTGTATCTTGAAGTGGAAATAGCGGCCAAACTCCCAAGCGCCGCGCCTGCCGTTGTGATAATCGATATAGTCGTCCACGCTGACCCGTGGACCATCTGGCGAGATCTCGAGCAGGGCGTTCGGCGAGCATTGGGTTCTGATGGCTGGCCGCCTGATCAAGGCGAGATCGGCTCCATCGATATCAAGCGCCTGGGTTTGGGTACGAACATGCCAGACTCCCTCTTCGTTCGCCGGCACCGGGTCGGGAACGTAGTAGAATTTCGCGCCAGGATCGAAAACGTTGATGCCATTGACACGACTGATACAGAGATTTGAATCGGGCCCGCAGCCACCCGTTCCCTTCACTTTGGTCTCGCCCGGCGAAAACATGGGGTAAGCGAGATAGAGTCCCCTGCGCCCATCGCGTGTAAGGCTGCCGCACACCGCCGCATCCTCTAAAGATTGGCCATACGCCGGAACGGCAGCGCCGAGCACGATCAACAGGCACCCAAATTTAGCCGCGTATTTCATTGCCGCACCCCATTCATTAGTCCAGTGGGAAGGATTTCGAACCCGATGCCGTAAACTCTGCCGTCCAGTTCATTCGTTGCGCCTTGGCGACCTGCGGAAAGAATTGCGTGACTGGACGGCCGCCGAAGACTTCTTGTCGGTTGCAGAGCTCTTCTTGCTGTAAGCCAGTACGGCATCCATGAACCGCTCTACATCCGTGTAGCTGCGCTGGCTGCCGCCATCGAGAGTCTGAATGATGTGCTCGCCAAGCGCCCGATATGCTTCGAACTGCGACTCGCCGAAGAACTGGTCACCCGTAGGCTCGTGCGGAAAAGCAGGGTTGGCTTCAGCATAGCTCCGCACGGACGGCGGCTCAGTTCCTTGATAGCTCGGCTTGATGTAAAGCAACCTGCCGACCGGCGCGTCGGCCTCCGGATAGATGATCCGGGCTGTCGCGAAGTACGCTCCGGTTACGGGTGGATTCCTTCGTGCCGGAATGCGTAACCCGTCAAACTCGACTCTCACATTGAGGTCGATCGAAATCTTGCGCACCGCGTTGCCGAGATCTTCGAAGGTGATGTCGGGGTCGCATCCGGCGTCGCTGAGCACAATGAAACGACATCGTCGCTGAATCATCTCGTAGAGGCCAAGATTTTCGAAATGACCGCCATCGGACAGATAGACGTAACTTCTTTTTTCCGTCGTCAATCCGAGCGCCTCGATTAGGATGGGCCAGGCCGAGAAGCGCGGCCCCGACTTCTGGTAGATATTAGCGCCGGCCGGCCCCGGATTGCCGAGCCAGGCCCCAAGGCGAACGTTGAAAAAGGTAAGCAGCACGCTCAATGCGGACGACGAATGGTACCCCATGTTTGAACTGACGGCGGCCCCCGATATGGTCATCGCCGTCCCGAGCGTGATGCGGTCGCTGTACTCGCTCGCCAGACGATAATGACCCTTCCACTCGTTGAGCGCCCGCGCGCCCACCGTGCGCGACGTGATTGTCAGCGACAGTGCCTTTCGCTCCTGCCATGCTAGCTCCGAGGAGCGCAGAACGTTCAGCGAGCAATTGACGACAAGAAAATGCGGAGGGATGCCGGCCTTATGCTTATTTGGCCAGAGATCACAAATATATTCATTATCCTTCTCATCAAAACCTGTGAGCGGGTTTGGCATTCTTTCGGCCGACGCTCGGGAGGCGCCCAGAAACGCGCGTATCAGCCGGTTTCGATACAGGCCGTGTAGAGAGAAACGGTTCGTATTGATCCTGTAGGAGGCCCCCAACAGGACGGTCAGGCAGATCGCCAGAACAATCGAAAGCCGCAAGAGAAGGCTCATGTCCGGTGCGGCAGCCGTCAAGCGGTCAATGCCCCACTCACTAACTTTCATTTCATAGAACAGCGCATTTCCGGCGATAAGCCAGTCAACTCCAGCCGAGAGGAAGCTGATCGTGATGATCAAGAACACGGGCATGGCTACGGCCAAAATGGCCGCCGACGACCAGTTCTTCCAGGTGTCATATCGCTCGCGAATTGTCGCTGCTGTCGCCGACGCCTTGCCCAGCCATGCGACGATCACGGCGGTGAGACCACCAGTGCCGCCAAGAGTCGGCAGCAACAAGCTGTACCATTTCGGCTCCTTGGCCATATGGAAGATGGCGTACGACCCACCGAACACCAGCAGCATCAGCAGCATCCAGGCGACCGACGTACGCCCGTGATATCCTTCCGCCGTCGCTAACCACTCACGTTCCCCGTCGCTCCATTTGGAATCGCTGCTAAGACCAATATAGATCATTTCGCCCAAAAAGCAGGCGGCAATCATGATCGGCGGACCAAAGAAGAGAATGACCGATGCTCGCAGCGCCGCATTGCAAACTCCGGCAGTCCAGTAGAATGCCAGTCCGAGGACCATGCCGATTACAGCACCGGACAAAGTGAAAAAAATCACTGACCAGATTGCGTCACTTGTTCCCGCTCGTACTGTCGACCGAGTCGAAATTTCTGATTCGTTCGGTGGCCTAGACATAAAGAATGCGATCATCCAGGCGATGAAGCTGACTGCGGCAACAATCCCTGCCGGAAACAGTATTGCATCGCCAAGCAGCACGGCTTTCCGAGCTGCTTCGGTCTGCACTCCCGGATAGTAAGCCTCATCACCGAGCGATAGTGCCGCACAGTTCGAGACACCTCCGTCCAGGAATTTCAGAGCGGCAACGCTCGTGGCCAAGCCTGCAATCAGCATCGGCCATTTCTGCCAAGTCTGGAAGGCCTTGGGACCGCGCCTAATCTGGCTTTCCCAGCCGGGCCGTTGCCGAAGCGATTCCAGTGCCGCCAGTCCCATTACGGTGATCGCCAACATCAGCGAAGAAGAAATGATGAACTCTGTCTTGGGCAGCGCTCCAACGACCGCGACATACATCTTGGGAGCGACGATCGCGCAGAGCACGAGCGGGACGATGATCAGCCAGTTCAGAAACAGGTTGCGCACGTACAGCGCGAGCACCGTCAACGAATCGGCGGTGACAAGGCCGCGGTCCGGCGTCAGATAGCTGGTGTAGCGCCGCAGATATTGCAATGGTGACGTCTCGCCCGGCTTGAAATTCCCGACGAGGTCGCCGCAAACCGGTTCAAAGCCCTTGCGCTGCACCCAGGCGGTGAGAAAACTTCCGAGATAGCCACCACCGGAAACCGTTGAGAGATAGTCGAACCGATCCAGGATCTTTCGTCGGGCAAGGCCCTGCACCACGCCCAAGGCGAAGGCCGCACTGCGGATACCGCCACCGGAGAGACAAAGCGCAGACAAGTCCTGTAGGCCATGCGCCTTTTGGTAATAATCCCGAATTTTTTCTTCGGCATCCTTCGGATCGAGGGTCAGTGGTCCGGATGTGGCACATACACCGCCTTCCAGTATTATTCGCCGAAGCCCAATAGCCTTGAACTCATCCTGAAGGATGTCACCGGCGTCAGCCAGGAACGATTTGTCTTCTCCAATGACGGTTTCCGCGACGAAGGCAGTCGCCTTTCGCGCCGCTTCCTTTGAGGCGGTAAGCTTGTCTGAGAGTTGACGCTTCAGCTCATCCATCGTGGCTCTTCACCTATCTGCACCATGCGCACCCACCTTGAAGCAGCGATCCACATCAATGGTCTCATTGTCCATGTGTAGCTGGCTTGTCCGCCGCCTTCGACAGGAGATAGGTGGCGTGGCTGACCGCAAGCATGATCGCCATGGACGCCCCGACGGGCGGCAAGGTGGAAATCAGAATCTGGACATTCTGAATCGCCAGAATGATTTCTTGCGGCGCGAGATCGCGGACCGCGGCAAAGATCGCGTTTCCGTACGTCACTAGAAGTCCCGCCGTAATGAGCACCATCTGCACGCGCGAGATGTCGATCTTGTCCTTGTTGGCCTCCTCCTCGCCGAGGAACCAGTCGGCAATCGAACCACGATGCGCAGGATCGGCGCCGGCGATGGGAGATTTTAAAAAACCAACTCCGCCAATCTGCTGCGATCTACCCTCCGCTATCGCTGATGGCGATGAATCCGAGACATCGCCCTTGATCGACTTGAATAGGACTGAGACCGCTGTGGTGCCGAACGAGATGCCCAGCACGGCCCAAATTCCCTCGGGGATGTAGGGGAAGAATCCCTTTACCGCCGCATCGGGAAAGGAGGTGGCCTTGGCAAAGTACCTCACCAGTTCGGAAACCAGCCCGCCGTTGAAAATGGCAATGGCCATGACGCTAGTCAGAATTAAAATGGTCCAGAACGTGACCTGGGCGAGCGCCAGCGAATAGCGTCCGTTCGGGCTGATCAACGCGCCAAGCGGAGAACCGGTGACGCCTCTGCCCAGTCCGACCAGTACGAGCACGACCCCGAGCATCATTAGGCTCGATGGCATGCCGAGCGAAACGGCCTGCAGTCCGTCCGCCGGCACGTGCCATCCGAAAAGCCCGTTGCCGATGAACTGCGCCACCCGTCCGACGAAGGTGTCGGCCTTGATCACCAGCGATTTAGCCGAATAGGTCACCGCGTATCCGAGTAACTTCAGGCAAGGTACGTCGAGCTCTGGATTGTTGCGTTGCGGCTGCGCGAGCTTTCCGGTCTTGGCCAGCGCTTCTCGTGCGGCTTCTTCGCTGATGGCCCAGTCAGTCAGGTGCTTTACACAAGTCGATGCGTCCGCAGCAAAGTCAGCCAACTTTTTTTCGTAGATAGGTTTTCTTTCGGCCGCTGTTTTCTTGCTGTCTTCTTCCGTCAGACAATATTTCGATTGGTCTGCATCGGCACCGGCCGGGCACGACGAAGCGATGAAGGCACCAGCCAATCCGACCTGCCGGTTGCTCATCAGATCGTAGGCCTGACTGAAGCTGCTGGCAGTCCAGAGCAGGCTGAAGGAGGCGAGAAAAAACAACGCGCCGCCGAGCAACCCGATTCCCCAGTTCGGACTCCGATACCAGGGCCGCGGGCCTTCGGACACAACAACGCCGGAGCCGCTGTAGCCTGACACAAAGGGGAGTTCGTCGTCGGCGGGAGCCTTGGCAAATTCGAACAGCCGATAGGTTCGCGTATCGACGCCGGAACCGGCAACAAAATCACCTCCGGAAGTAACATTCGCGTCGAAAATCCAGCTGACGGATTTCGGCGGCACTTTGTCGCGCCGCGGTACGCCGTTCTCGTTGACTTCCCAGAGCACAGCGCGCGCCGGTAGCTCGATCTCGGGATGATAGGCATCCGCATTGATTGACTTCACCGCCGACGACACCGCGTTGTAGGCGGCCATCTTTACATCGTCGTTGGCCCGTGGCGCCAGGAGTTGCTTCAGTTTGCTGCCTAGACCGCGGCGTTGTGCTGTAGCAGCCAGCTTGGCGACCACGGAATGCAATCGTCGCAGCGTCTCATCGTTGCGATCCTTCGCTGCCAGCCCCGACGTCTCTCCCCATACGATCGCGAGCAATTCCTGATCGGCCATACCGTGTCCCCGGCGGGTTGAAATCGCATCTGAAAAAACTTGACGATGAAGCTTGGCAATGCGTCATCATTTATGATTGAATAAAAAATACAACTAAAAATTGTTGGCCTATTTCGCCAACTCAATGCCGGCACGGAGGACGTGGATGGCAGAGAGCATCGTTTTTTTCTCCGGCCCAACTAATGCACTAACCATCGTAGGGTTGACGCCGAACGATCCGTTCAAGGTGGAGGAGTTTCTTGTCACTGCGCAGCAAGCCAGCGCAAAGATCAAAATCACCCCGTTTGATATTCCGCACCATGCGTCGCAGACGCCGAACCATCCGCAGGAATCAATCCTGATCGCCGATGCGGATGTCACGCTCAGTGCATGGAAGCTGAAATCTTGGAGCAAGATCCAGGGAGACATCAAGAAACTGAGAGACGAAGCCAAATTCGCGCTGGCCGCGGCAGCCGAGGCCGAACGCGACAAGCTGCGGGAAGCGCTTCAGAACATATCGATCGACCTTGCAGCCGCAGGATTTTTCGGCATCAGCGGGCTACCGGTCGCGGGCGCTGGAGCATTCGAGGCCCATCTTGGGATCGACCTCGCAGCTTTCGAGGCGGGTCAGGATGATACGCCGTTGCTGACGGCGACGCTGAACGGAACCGGCCAGATATTGGTAACAAACGGAACCGCCGGAATTGTCTTCGGCTTCGAGGTTTCGCTGACCCGCAATGAAGTGGTCGAACTGTTACCCTCGATATCGTTTCCTCCCCTGCCCCAATTCCCTGCGCTGCACTTGCGCTGGCCGAAAATCCCGTGGTCCAGCTTGAGCTGGCCATCGCTCGATTTGAGCGGTTTGCTCAACCTGTTCAAGTTCGACCTGCCGATTCCCAAACTTAACCTCGGCAAATCGCCGATAACCATTCGATGGGCTACCAGGCCCAAAATCATACTAGCGATTAACGCCCAGAAGCAGTTGGAGATCACAACCAGTCAGACGCAGCTTGGTGATGGTACACTGATCTACGAAAATGGAGGACACGCTGCCGATATTGCCAAGATCGAGGACTTCGGCATCACCCTCGATGCTGCTGGCAGGTTGTCGCTGAACGGAACTGTCGCCCCCGCGGCGGCGCCAATCGATATTCCAGCGACGATCATCGAGAAGCCCGATGCTCTGCCGTTCAAGATCGAACTGGCCGCCTCGACGCTCAATATTCAGATTCCAGCGGTCGACCTTGCGCATCCGACGGCCGTGGGCCTCACCGCCACACTCGACATGCCGCGCATCCTCATCCGCGCCAAGAACGATCCTGCGCTGCTGATTGCCGTTTACGCCGCCTATTCGCAGACGTACGACGCGGCCACTGGGACGTCGTCAGGACAATTGACAAAGCTGGAGATCGTCGAGCCCTATCCGGTCAAACTAGTCGCCCTAACCGCCCAGGCCCATCTTGCCCAGGCGCTGATCCCGTTCGTGTCGGCGCTCCATATTCAGGGGCCCAACGTCCCCGACCTGTCAAACGTCATCAAGGTGCTCGAACGTTTCGCGGACATGATGGCTGCGGCGGTGCGCTGGCTGGCGCAGCAGGCCGGCTCCGCCGCCAGTGCTTTGCTCGGTGTCTCCGAAGCCGTAGGCGAGATCCTGGCGAAACTGACGCGGATGCTGTGGGATGCGATCAAGGGCCTCGGAAGCAGCGGCCTAGGCATCGCGCTCATGGTAGAGGTGCGGCTCGACGCGCGCAGCTATGCGTTGCGCCAGATCGTCGTCACGCCGGCATGGGTCAACCCGCCCGGCGGGAGTTTTTTGGGCCAGGAACTCGGCCTCAGCCTCGACATACCGCTGGACTGGCATCCGATGCTCGTCGTCGATCTGGATGGATCGCCAAGCGTCGCGCTGCTAGCCGTGGCGCCGGCAAATGGTTCGCTTGCAACCTTGGGGACGGACCTCTGGCTGTCGCGTGACGCCGGCGTGGAAGCCCTGCGGGATACTGACAAGGACGGCAAGCGGCACGATAAGCGGCTGATCCAGGCCACAGCCAAGTTCACGGCGACCACCGCGATTGCGTTGATCCGCCTAAGCAGCGGCAAAGCCCATTTCATGCAGGCCTGCAAGGCAACCGTTCAGGTGACACCGCTCACTCTGCCGGCCGGGACCAGCCTGCCGACGGGCTTGAAGGTTTCGCGCATGACGGGTGCAATCACCTATGCGCCGATCGACTGGTCGACCGTCGATGTAAATATCGAGGCCCAGACCGACCGACTGCTGCCGTTCCTGCAATCATCCAAGCAGAGTACGCCCGAATTTCTCAACACACTCGGCCAGTATATCGAGGTCACCGCGAAGAAAACGGCCGTTCCCGTCGCGAATGGCGTGTACGACCTGCCGATCAGCGTGACGCTGAAAATCAAGGATGCCAGCGTTAATTTCGATCTTAACGTTCATATCGACCTCACCGACTTCAGCATAAGGCTGTCCGGCGGCGACAAGGTCCGCATCTTCGGCAAGGCCGACGAGTCGGATTTCAGTTTGCTGGGGCTCAACGGCAACATCGTACTGAATGCGACCAGAGACCCCGCCTGGCCTGCCGACAAATTTCCATTCTTCGCGCTGGATTTCTCTAGCGGGGACGTCCGGCTCTCTCTGGCTCCGGAAGCCCGGCTGAGCCTTGCCTATGGCCAGGTAGCAAGCGGCGGTCGAGGCATCGTGTTTCATGTCGATGAACTCGGCATGTCGCGCAGCGGGCTCGACCTGGCAGCTAAGGTCGACCGTGACACGCCGGTGCAGCTTGCCGGCGTCGACATGCCATTCCGCTTCGATGGCGGCGGGCTCTCGATCAAGAACAGCGAAATCCAGGCATTCTCGATCAAAGGCTCCGGGCAACTGCCTCCGGAACTGGTCGGCGAGGCCAACGCCACGATTTCGATCTCGATGGGAAGGGGCAGCGATGGCTCACTGATCGTGCAGAGCGCCGAAGCCAAACTGGACAAGGCCAACGATCCGATCGTCTGCCACGCCACCCGCTTCGTGCTGACGATCTCGGCCCTTGGCCTCGAGTTTCAGAATTTTGCCAACGAAGGCGCCGGTTACCATTTCTACTTCACCCTAACGGGAACGGCGGTGTTTCAGCCTCGGGAGGGCGAATTCACCGACGGGCTGCTGAAATATCTCGGCAGTATCACCATTACCCTGGACAAGGCGCCGCTCGCCCGTGACGCGTCAATGCTGATGCGCGCGATCCGCTTCCAGGTCGCCGTGGTTCCCGCTAAGCGCTTCAACTTTTTCAATCTCTTCAACTTCGAACTGCGCGGCATCGGATTCCACCCGGCTTCGCCGGCCTTCGGTGGCAAACCGGCATTGTCCATCTCCGGACAGGTCAATTTCGTCGAGGCCGGCGACGTCCTCAGCCCCCGTTTCGATTTCCACGAACTGTGGATTGCACCGCCGAAGCCTGGACAGTCGCTTCCGCAAATCCGCTTCGACGGATTGACGCTCGGAATACGCTTCGGCGGTGCGGCCTCGATCGAAGGCACGGCGATGACCGTGGACGACACCCTACCAAGTCTTTATTCGCCGGGCGCCCTTCCAAAGGACGTCACCGTTCATGGCTTCCTTGCTTCCGGCAAGCTCACCATCAAGGGCTGGGGCGCGATGTCCGCCGCGATGGGCTTCCTCGAGCTTCGCAAGCCGGGCGGCGATTTGCGCCAGGCGTTCTTCCTCTATGGCGAGGCCGACGACCTTTCGATCGAGATCCCAACGCCGGTCGGCCCGATCTATCTGCGCGAGGTCGGCTTTGGCTTCGGCTACCGCTTCACGCTCGCCGCCTTCAACCGCGCCGATCAGGTGACGAACGTTAAGGAACTCATCAAGGTTCTGGACGACATTTCGAAATACCAGGGCAATCTGGCCTCGGTAAAGTCGTGGGAACCGGAGGCGGACGGCAACCGCGTCACGTTGGCACTGCGCGGCCTGATAACGATCACGACGGCTTCGGGCGAAACCGAATACAATGCCGACGGCGAGAAGGAGCTTGCCAACCCGATCCTGTTCGACATCGTCGCAGCCCTGCGCAGCGACTTCACGTTCTTCCTGAACGCGCGCGTCTGGATCGCACGCAATTATGCCGACTGGCACAATTCCAGCGCCAATGACGGTTGGCGCAACAACCCTACCCTGCGCGGCTACGTTTATCTCTCGGTCCCGCGCAAGGAATTCCTCGCCCGAATGATCGCCGATGGAACGGGCGACGTCGAAGGCACGCATCCAAAGCTGCCCGCGCCGATCATGAAGGCCATGAAGAACATCCGGTGGTCGGCGACGACGTACATCCGTCCTGGACTATTTCATCAGGAATACGGCTGGCCCTACGAACTCGGATTCACTTTCGAGGAAAAACAAGGGGGCGGCAGCTTCCAGATCGTCTGCCAGGGAGGGATGGTCAACCGCATCGAGGACGGCGCGTTTCTGTATGGCATCGCCTTCCGCGCCCGAGGTTACGCCCAGTTCGGCGGCAAGGTCGGTGGCCGCTCGTTCGGCGCTTCGGTGGTGGCGCGCGCGGACTTCTCCATTGCGGCAAAATACATCGCCTATATCTCGATCAAGCGCTTCAGCGAGACACTGTTCTACGGCTCGATCGCTTTCGACATCTCGCTCTCATTGCAGGTGCGCGTCTGGCTCGAATTTAGTGTCGGCCTCACCGACATCCATCTTGAGGTCGGCTTCTCGGTTTCACTGACGATATCGATCGCGCTTGAGGCCGCGGCGACGCCCGACAGCATCGCCGCGCGTGGTTCGGCGTCGGTAGCCGTTGGGGCGTTCGGCCGTCACATCCGGCTCGGCATCGGGTTTGCGATCAATCCCGGCCGCCTCGACGAGGCACGGGCGCGCGTCGAGCGCTTCATGCAGCTCGGGCTCACGGTCGCAATGCCTGACGCGGAACAGGGCATCGCCCCGCCGGCGCCGGAGCTTCCCCGCGGACCTCGCGCTGCAAACGCGGATCAGGCTGCCGACAACGCGCTCGACAAGCATGACGCAGTGGCTGACACGGATCTCAGCACAGTGCCGACCCCGCAGGGACGATCGCTGCAGCCGACCGCGTATTGGGCGATGCTGTTCCCGGTCGCCGGCGATCAAGGCGCCGGCGACAACGAGCGTTTCGTGATGGTCTTCGTGCCACGAGATCACACCGAAACCGGATTGGATGCCGTCAAGTTCCCGACCAGCCAAAACGGCCAGTCCTTCAGCAGTTTCTATGGGCCGCCGACGATCTTTGAATCCAGCGATGGCGTCTTCCCGGCGGCCTTGCGCATAGTGACGCGAACGAAGCCAGACGGCTCGCCGATGATGACGCCCGTCGACGTGCTGCGACTTGACGCCGAGTCGGGGCAACAGCCCGCGCAAATCGGAACCCCTCCGGCCAATCCAGTAGAGGTGACCTACAATCTGAACTGGAAGGTCGCAGTGTATGGCAGTGAATCGCTGCGAATGGGACACTTTCTGTCACAATGCTTCATTCGGCAACCGAACGCGGCCAGCGCGGCGGATCTGAAGGAGCCGTTGGACACCCATATCAAGGCTGCCCCCGAGCGACTGCCGGACACCCGCGAGGCTGCCGCTCAGGTGCTGACCGAGGCGGGCAGAGATCAAATCGACCTCGGAGTCGAGTTTCGCGCAGCCAATGACATCGAGGAGCGGCGCTCGGCTTCAATCGCCTCGCTGTGCGATTCCGCAGCCAGACTTGCTGCCGGCGCCGATGCTTCCTGGCAGGCGCGTGCCCCCGAGGTCGGCCTGGACATCCGGACGTTGGGAATGGCCTTTGTCGTGAAACGCAGCGACATCGACAAGATGTTCGATCCGGCTGCGGCAGATCTACCTCGCGCCGCTCATTTCAAAGTGGAATCCGCGGTCGGCTCAATCACTACGCTCGACGTCAACGTCCATCTGTTCAACTCTCCGGATCGGATGTTCCGGGAGCGCGCGCCAAGGCTGGCCGATCCGATGGTCGAAGCGACCGCGACCGGCATCCGACTCGACTGGGACCTTGAGCCCGCATTCGGCGCGTCGACCGGTGTGTGGAACGATCCCGAATTCAACCTGAAGCACTACCGGATCGAGCGTATTGTCACGACACCGAACCGCCTCGAGAGCCAATTCAAGCCGATGCACATCACGACCAAGGCGGCAGGGCCGATGCGTCTGGTCCGCGACCCCGTCACCGCCAATTTCGTCTGGCGTTTCGTGCGGCCCAATGCGCAATTCGTCGACGATTTGTCCGACCTTCCTGACGAGTTGCGCCGCGCGCTGCTGCCGCCATCAAACATACCTGCAACCGCACCGGTCGGACCGCCGGCGAACTTCCCGAATCCGCTCCCTAGTGTGCTGCGCTATATCGTAGTGCCGGTCGACACCGCCGGCACGGACGGACCTCCGACGCCGCTGGCATTGCAGACCGAAGCGGCGAAACCGGCGCGCAAGGGTGTCAGTCGTGCCGTGCTACATTTCGAATATCGCAAGAGCAAGGACCAGATTATCGTCGATGTCACCTCGACGGTTTCTCGCGTGCCGGCCTTTACGCTCGGTATCGACGACGCTGCCGATCAGACCTGCTCCGACCCGAAGAAGCGCAACGATCTGAAGTCGCCGCGCGCCTACGTCGTGCGCGTTCGCAAGGAGCTTGCAATTCCGATCGGCCTCTACGGTTCGGATGCGGTGAGCGACGCGCGCGCGCGGCCTTCCGCAGCGGACTTCGCGATCAAGCGCCCGACCGACCGGGATTTCATCATCACCCTGACGGATGGCGCGCTACCAGGAGTGGGAAAGGTCAAGGAGCCGAGTTTCGACGATCCGACCGCGGTCGCCATTGCGGGAGCGCCGCTGAAGCCGGGCTACACGATCGATGACATGGATGGCTTCACGAAGGCCATAGGAGCAAAACGGACGGCGCAAGATCGGCTCGACAACGGACCGATCGGCGTTCGCTTTGCGATCCAGCCCAGACTGGATATCACGGCCAAAGACGAGGCGCCGCCTTGGTGCCCAGCGGACGCGACGATCCTGATTGATCTAGACGATCTCGGTACCGAGGAAAAATTGCCGACGGTCGCCGCACCGGTCGAAGTATTCGAGCACCCGGTCAAAATCGAATCGGCGCCACTGCTGTCGGAAGATATCGATGGAGACGCCGGCCGCATCGCGATCCTTCATCCCGACAAGAGTGCCACGCTTGCCCAGTTAGTCGGCTGGAATGATGGCTCGACAGGCACCGCCCCGGTGCGGCGCATCCGCGATGCTACGCGCCGCGTCGCCACTAAGGTGCGGTGGAATGCCCGCCCCGCCGCATCGGATACTCTGGCCGCGGATCATGGCGCCAAGCGGAACGCTTTGTACTTTGGCGGATACGACATATTCGAACTCGATGTCGCCGGGGAAGCCGAAGGCGCGACGTCCGCGCCGACTGCATTGACGCTATGTTACCCGTTCAGCAATTCCACCGTCGATTCTGATCCCGGAAGTTCGCTGCGGATCCATTCCTTCGACGACATGATGGATGCGATCTATCTCGGCGGCGACCTAGCAGCACTCGACCGGCTTGACGATTCCGGCGACGCCGCCAAAGGCCAGATCCGCCTCGTCCAAATCGACAATCCGACGAAAACCCTGACCTTTGATCTCAAAATATGCGTTCGCGCGCGTGGCTATCGCAAACTCATTGTCGAGCCCGTCCGCGGCAAGGTCCCCTTCGGCAACGGCAAGCCGTTGATGATGATCTTCACCCGTGATCCGCCCGCCCGCCATCTAGCGCGCGTCCAGGCATTGCCACCGTCGCTGGCGCAGCTCGATCCGGCCGAAATCACTGATTTCGCCAAGATGGAAGCGCACTATCCAAGCGAGACCAGCCGGCTGCTAGCATCGGCCTCCACCAGGCAGGGTGCGTGGTATTCACCGGCGGAATCCTTCCTCGTCTGGCCAGAGCAGATCCTTCGCCGCTCGCTGGCGATCAATGTCGACGAACCGGTACTGACCGAACTTCTTTTCAACGGCCGGCCCGAACGCATCGCCGTTTCACTCAGAATCACCGACACACTCAGCGGCGAAGTACGGCGCAAACTTGCCGGCGGAGCCGAAGAAACCCTGCCTCGGGGAGGGCTGCAGGCAAAATGGACCATCGCAGCTTTGCGCGAGCTCCTTCAGAGCCTGGTATGGAATACGAACGCGCCGGAAATTCGCAACGCTTTCGAGACGACCCCCGCGCTTTTCCGCAAGGCGCACATCATTGTCCAGGCCCTTAGATCCGGGACGACCGGCGCACCGGATATCGTAATCGGCAGCGCCGAATGGCAGATCGATCTCGATCCACCGATGCACCCCGTGCTCGCCGACGTCATTGACTGGGCACGGTACTACGCCGGCCCGAGCCTCAAGCGATACCCGCAGTTGGTTTTCGCCGAGACGGCCGCAACGGCAATCAAGGACTGGCTATCGGACCCGGCAACCATCATCGGGTCCTCGGTCCAATTCTCCATCACTGAATGGACCGGCCAGGTGCCGGCGCTCGGGTTCCAACTCGGCGAGAATTTTTATTTTCCGTCGGCGAACCCAATCGCCGAATACCGACTCGAAGCACCAAAAAAAGATGTGGCGCGAAATTCTGCGGACGACGTCCAGCAGATCATGGGAGCGATCAGCCGGCTGGCCTTGCAGCTCGACGATGCACACGCTGTCGCCGCTGGCGCGCAGCCGACGGCGAAGCTCGTTATCAATCTCGGCGAAACAGCGGGCGCGCCCGGCCCTGGTCCGCAGCTGTTCAAGGTAGCGGCGCAGAACAGGCCGGGACCCCGGTATCGCCGTTACGAACCGGTGCTGGAGCAGCCACCCAAGATCGGAGCCAATGAGGTCGGAGGCTGGTTCGACGAAACGCCGGTACAGCGCGATCCCTACGGCTGGAGCATCATGCGCAGCCTCGGACTCGCGGCTGGCCTTAAGCTCTACGACACCGAAGCCCGCGAATATCTCCCGCCCGCCGAGACGCTGAAGGTTCTACAGAACGCCTTTACGGAGATCCTGAGCCGATATCCAATGGCTGAAATCGGCTCACCGTTCGTCGACATCATCACCCACGCCGGCGGAACCATGTCGCTAGCTTCGTTCGACGGTGGACTGAGCGGTCTCGTCGCCGACGAAGCGGCTGCGCTTCTCAAAAACAGGGCGCTGTCGCTAGTCCAGATTTCGCTGCGGCCAACCATCGATCGATTCGCTAAAGCCTGGATCGACAGCGGCGATCAAGGGGGCGCAAGCCGCCAACCAATCGATAAGGTTGAGGCTTACTTCGCCATCAAGTCAACGTTCCCGGACCGTACATCCGACTCGAAGATCAAGATTGATTTGAACGGCCTCAATCCTGCCGAAGGTCTAGTAGCCATTGCAGAGGTGGTCGACCTTACTTCTGGACTGGCGAAGTGCCCGATCGTGACCCTTTCGAAGGCCGGGACGGGCAATGCAGTGAAGGACCTGCGCGAGGCGATGCTCGACGGAGCCGGCGAGCAGCAAACGCTCGAGATCGACACCAGCAAACTTAAGGAAGGCGGGATTGCCGCCCTCGCGCGCGTCACCGTCAACCTGGGCGATGCCGCGGTCGCGTTCAGCAAAACGACGTGGATCACCGGCGCCGACATTGAACAGATCGATTCACCCGATGACAGCATGGTGCAGCCGTTCGGCCGCTTCCCGGAGATGACAGCACGCCGTCATCGCGCGTTGGCTGGGCGCGGCGGGCATAAATCCTTGCGTGACGCTATCAAACGTTTCCGCAGTTATGCGGAGCGACGCCTGCCAGGCGGATGGCCGAACGAAAAGGACGAACCGGCGCTGGTAGCCCGTATACCAGAATGGACACGGCGCTTCTTCGCGCACGGGCCGGCGCTACCGCCGGAGCGGGAAAAGATGCCGCTATTCTCGATCGCGGAAGTTACGCGTCCGGACCCTTGGCGGGTCGGCGTGGCGGACGACGGCACGATGGAGGTGTTACTCACACATGATGACCGCAAGCGGCGCCTGAAACGGTATGCCGTGCGTCCGTTCGGAAGATACGAGGCGTTCACCGATGCCTTGACGCATGCAACCGATCCCGACGTTCCGCCGAAGCCACCACGGCTCGGCGGACCCTGGGCCGACGTACTGGCTGACAGCCCCGACGCGCAGCAGAAGTTCGAGGAGAACTGGAGCCGGCGATTCTTCGACGTGGTGATCCCGCGAACCGAACCGCTGGCGCCTCCAGTCCTGATCGACGCCCGGCGCATCGAGATTTTGCCGCCGGCCACAGCTACCGACCCTGATCCGCCGCCACGCAAGACGCTCGAGTTCCTTTACTCGCGGCATCCGGAAGAAGTGCTTTCCGAAGCCAACGTTACCGTCGAGGGCGCGTTGTCGTTCGAGACCGTCTCGTTCGGGTTCTGGCGTGAATTCCCGATGCAGAGCTGGGCCAACGACCTTCAACCGGGTATCGACACCACGGCGGCGTTTGGCGGCTGGGATCATCGCCCAATCCCGTTCCAGCTCATCGACAGCAGCGACGAATTCGGCGGCCTTGCGCAATTGCCCGCGCCGCAAGGCAAGACCGACTTCGTCCCCGGCCGCTACACCGACGGCTGGCGTGGTGCTCTGGCGCTGCGCACAGAATCGCTTCCGTTCTTCTTCCGCACTCATGTCGCGGCGTTTGCCTCGGCCGGCGTGGTGGTGTCGGAGCCGGTTGTCGCCACGATCGAGGAAGGGCATTACGAACTCGCGCTACCGTGGAAGCCCAACGCCCCGGCCAAGCCCGGCGACATCAACGTCCCGACGCCTCCACCTGACTGGTCCGTGGAAAGGGTGGACACGTCCAATCCTGGCGTCTGGGTAACGTTCGGAATTCCGGCGACCCGCTTATTCGATTCAATGCCCCAGGAATCGCGAAAAATCTGGTTGCAAGCGAACAGCATTCCCGACGTCTTCATGTTGCCTGATCCGGTGGCACGCTACGAGATCGGCGTGGTTGCGACCGATGAGGCCGGCCTGTCAGCCGCATCGGCCGAACTCGACATTATCGGTCAGCAGCGACCGGTGATACCCGTGACCGGGCAGCTGGCCACGGAATCAGGCTTTCGGATGAACCTGATCGGCCCGTTGTTCGATCCGGCGTCGCCGCTATCTGTCCACATCGAGGCGCCCTCTGACAACGGGGCATGCTGGAAACTTTATCCGTCGGTGCTGGTGAAACGTAATGCCACCCTGCCGTCGGAGAAGTACACACCATCGATTGCTGAAACGGACCCTGCAAGCGGTGGCGACCCGTTGCGCGGATTCGTGCTTGCGCCGGAAGATTTCGGCGCGGCCGGAATCTGGCCTGTCGTTGCGCCGACTGCAACATTGACGTTCGAAGTGCATGTGACCCCCACCATCACGACTTGGCCGGCCTTTACCGCCGCTGTCTCGGTATGGCGAGATGTCTATCAAGACTACCGGGCCGTTGTGGGGGCCCAGGGCATTTGGGAATTCCTTGATCTTTGGGCCCGCACCAATTGGCCACCACCGGCAGACCAGGCAAGAAAATTCACCAGCGACGAATTCGCCGCGGGTCTTCCGTGGCCTCCGTCAACCTTGCCACCCGACGTCAGCATCAGCCAGACCGGCGGATGGACGTGGCCGACGCTCGCGGCCGGCGCAGGTGGCGTCACGCAACGCCAAAGCGTCCGTGCGCTGATCCCAAGGACCGGTTACAGCGCGGCAGATTTCAAGACCATGATCGCCGGACCCATTTGCGCCGAAATGCGTCGGGTCATCGCGGGACGCGACGAGATCAAGAGCCGCTTTGCGAGATATTCGCCGCTCAACACCGTGTTATCTGTCGACCCGCCCGTTCTGCCGGCGTCCGGCTCGATCGCGAAAGCCGCTTACCGCCTGGCTACCACCAAGACGCTGCCGGACTCCGTCGACGTGGTTGTCGCGATCCCGATCAAAATCGATGCAAGTAACGCAAATACGGTCGCCAGGATCACCGCACTGATCACGGCGGTTGAAGCTCGGAAATTTACGGCGACTGCTATCCTCGATCTTGGCGCCCTTGAGGATGGCGTTGCCACCACGATAGAAATGCACCTGCCCTGCCAGGCGCTGTTCCACGCCGACATAGTCGCCGCGCTGAGGGATCTCGATCCCGACGCCATGGGAAGCCTCCGCGTCTGGTCGCTGTTGCTGCGTCAGCCGCCTATCAACAGGGAACGCAAGGCAATCATGGATGCAATCGATCAACTCGCGCCTGCCCCACAGGAGGACAAGGCCGGACTGGTGAAATTTATGGACCGCTGCCTGGCCGACCAGATCTTCGGCATCGGGCGATCACCGCGCGTGAAGGTCTATCGTGGCACATCCGCGCCGCAATCTGATCCAATCGCAAGAGCGGGGGCATAGCGGATGGCTGGCCGGATGACTGCATTTCGCCGGGTGGGCATCGACGGGCCCGATTATGGCAGCAACGATCCGCTATGGCAGGCTTGGCTCGACCTCGGCCCGCAGCCCGACGCGACCGGCCAGCCGCCGCGAAATAGTTCGATCCGCGTGATCCTGCAGTCCGTGCGCGCCAATCCGATTCATGTTGAAGGCCAGGCCGACGTCTTCTTCCAGGAACCGATGTTGCTGGCCATGGCGGCAACAACTGTCGACCTTCGCAGGAGTCCGCCCTCGGCGCCGTTTGTCAAAATCGGAAGAGCTCAATTCACACCGCTTGCCATCACTGATTTGGCGCCGTTGCCGGCTGTGCCCGGCGCAGCTGCGACGCCGGCCAGCCCTTCCCGCTATTCCGATTTGCGGGTCGCGCCGAAAACGGCATGGCCGCCACGGCCGCAGGGTTTCGTTCAGATCAACCACGTGTTCGAGCTTGCGGCGCCTCGCCTTCGTGCCACGCGTGGCCGAATTGCGGTCGTCTGCGCGCTGGACATCGAACCGAAACCCGGTACCGGCGACAGCCGCTATGCACTGACCAAACTATTGTCAGTCGAATGGGCGACACCCGGCGACTACATTCGGATCTTCGGCGGACTGTTCATTCGGCGACGGAAAACCGCAAAGCCATTGCCCGGCCATACTAAGGCCTCGGATGCCATCACCTTCGATCTGACGCCCGACGGAATAGAATTCGAGGTCCTCGCGCCCAACCCATTCGGGACTAGCAACAGTGATCGATTGCCATTGCGCCTTCGTCTGGTTCCGATCGCGATCCGCAATGGACTAACCGGTTTGCAACTGGACCTGATCGACGGCAGCCAAACAGCTGCGGAGCCGGCGCCACTAACGAAATTGAAGGCTGGCCTCAACTGGATGTCGCGCGATCTTGCCGAGCGAGGTGGCTGCATCTCGCTTCAGGTCGATACATCAGTCATACCACCGCTGGCTTGGCCGCTGCAGATCAAGGGCGAAGCGCCTGCTCCGATCTGGGTGTGCGACAACCCCGCCGCCGTGCCCGGCGCGGAATTGATTCCGTCCATCCGCCTGCTTGAGGACGCGGTAGCTGCGCGGCTGCTGACGCGTGCGGACTATGATGGCGGCGAAGCCGGCGTCGCCGAGCTGACCGGTCACAGGACCACACTTGCCGCGCGACGCGGCGCCGATCCGGTCGTCCTGACCATCGCATCGCAAGCCGAGCAGCCGCCCCCGCTAGACGATGTTGCCGCAACTTCGCCCACCGTCCTGCTGACATGGAGCGAGGCCGCGCAACCGCCGCTCAATCCGGACAAGATGGAGGTCGGGCCGTTTTCGGGAATTGTCGACGCCGCCCCACTCGCGGTGCGCTTCGGTAGAGTCTGGGCGGCATCCGGCGCCATCGCCAGCGGTACGCGGCCGCCCTATGCGTTCATTGCGCTCGAACGCGGCTGGGTTCAGATGCCGATTCCACCCGCGCCGAAGCCGGACGATCCACCGCCGGTCCGTCTGCTCGCTGCGGGATCGGCATTTCGCGGTTTCCTCCGGCTTGCGATCGCTGCCGACCGCCTCACCGAACGTGCCGACAATCCGGCACTGCCGGGTCTGGAGATCGTCGCCGCGCAACGCGTTAACGTCACCGTGACCTGGAAAAAGCCGCTCGACACCGCGCTGCCGCGCAGCATCGTCGCCAGAGTGGATGCCGCGGCTGGGACGCTTGAAGGCGTATTGTGGGCCGGCGAAGCCAGTCCCTCGCCAACCGAAATCCTGCCGCCGCTCGACAGCGGTCCGGCAGCCTTGACCACCGTTCCAATTTCGTTCGGTGTCAGCGGTCCAACGAACTGGCAAGTCCAGGTGGCGGGCTTCCGTGAAACGGGCGTCGGTTCGATCAGCTTCAAGCTGCCGCTGTTTGCATCGGTTTCGGATCCCCTGCTGGTATGGCGGCCGCATGAAACCCTTGCGCTCGTTTCATCGGTCTCGATGACCCGAACCGCCGAATGCGCGCAGCGGCCGTCGACGACACGCGAGCTGGTTCCGGCCGAAGTGATCGGCGGCCTGACCACACCATTGGTACTGACGTTTGCTGCCGACACCGATGGCAAGACGTCGCGGCTGCCGCGCATTGATGCGCTGCCGTTGAGCACGACCGCCTTTGGCGACGGCCGCTGGCGCTGGCCTTGGCCCGCGCTGCAGGCTGCGGGCGCCGGGCCATATCCGTCATCTCCCGAGGAAAGCGCCGGCGTCGCGCTGGCGTCGCTGACATTGCCCGGCATTGAGTTCGCGCCTGCGGCAGATGCGACCACACCGGTGTCGAGCGACCAAATGCGGGTTTCGCTCCGTTACGACTTGCCGCTGCTCGACGAACTCTTCGCAAATTCTAAGGCGCCGGAGCCGAAAGCGCCGACTTCCGCGGCCACGAAATCACAGTACAGATCGCTAGACGCCGCGCCCGGGAATTCGCAAAGGACCGATACACCGCCAACGGCGCTCGATCTCGCGCGGCTATCCGGTGTGTGGTTCGAAAACGCACGTCGATTGGCGCGCGCACGGACCGAAGCCGATCGCGTCGTGCTTCGAGAACTGGAAGATCAAAACCACAAGCCGGTCGTCGAACTGTGGCATCGATTGAGCGGCGTAACAGACGGTGTCGTTCGTGGCATCGCGGAGCCTTACGTCTGGAAGCCGTCGACGTTCAGCTTCAGCGCCCTCCCCCCGGCACCGAACGTCGGCGTCAATCTGGGCGCGTATCGCCTCGACAAATTCTGGCAGTACGGACCCGCGGCGCTGGCCGGTCTGCCCGACACCAATTTCACGATTCCCACCACGGGCAACGAACTCAAGACAGCGGCAGCGCCGGGTCCCGGCCAGATCAAGGTAAAGGGCTTCGCGGCGTCTTCTTTCCCCGTGACCTTCACGCCACCCGATGCCGCGACGGCCGTGACACAGCCCAATCATCTGCAAGACGCGCGTGGCATGTCACTCGCGCTAATGCCGAATTTGGCCTCGTCTGCATACACCAGCCGGACCGTGGCGCTGCGCGCGGCGCCCGATGACCACGTCCTGATGCTGGCAACGCTGCGCAAGCCGACCAAGGTCATGATCGGTGACATCGGTTGCGATTTCTGGTTCCGCGACCTGCCGCTCAAGCCGGATGCCGACCGGCTGACCTTCGACACCTCCGGTGGTGTTGAAACCGGGCTCGGGCCAGATCCAAGCGCCATCAATCGCAACAGAGTCGCGCGCACGCTGTACGAATGGAGTTTCTTCGGGCCACAGGAAGAAAGATCGCCGGCAGCGCAATCGTCGAAAAAACAACCGAAGCGCGGCCGGTTTGAGTTCGATCTGGCGGGCCCGCTGTCCGCCCGGCCGTTGCGGTTGCTCAGTGTCGACGTCGCTCCCACCGGCGGCGTGCTCCAGTTCGAAATGCTGGTTTCAGTACAGTACAAGTCGCCCCCTTCCGATGACAATGATACCGCGCCATTTGCCGCCGAAACGATCTATGCCACCGGCAACCTCCTGCGGCTGACGTTCGGTCCCGGCTCGATGCCGGATGGAAGTCTTGCCCTGACCAAGATGGTTCGGATCGAGATCAAGGATCCTTCCGATCCGACTATGGCCTCCGACCCGTTCAATCCTCCGTCCAAGGCCGATCCCAAACCCGCAGACAGACCGAAGCCGATTTCCCTGGGGCGGGACGTAGAGGTCTATCATGGGCCAAGCCAAATCCCGTCGCAGCCCTCGAAAACGCGACTGAGCTTCGATTTCCACTTCAGCCGAAACGTCCAGAACAGCAAGCCTGACATCGCGTTGGCCAATCTTCGTGTGCGTTTGTTCGGACAGGACTGCAATCTCGACACCACCGATGCGGGTTTCAACCCGCCGGGACTGACCGCCTCGTTCAACGCACAGCCGGAGAGCGGCACCCTTAACCTCAAAAAGATTCAACTGATTTGGCCGGCGCGCAGCGGTCCGACGCTTTACCTTGCCGACGGCGATCTCACCGTTCCGCTGCGTGACGTGGATAGCCCAGCAGCTTTCAAGCGCAACTTTGCCGACGGCACGTTGCAATGGCTTGGCCTCGGATCTCGCCCCGCCAACGGCGCTGAATCGATCGATCATGAAAACGGGGTAGTCACGATCGACGTCCACGACAGGATCACCGGGCCAGCCGACGGCCAGCAACCGCCGGCGCTTTTCCGCGGCTTCCATCTGCCCGCCGGGACGCTTCACGGCATGGTCGCCGTCGTGTTTCCGAAACGACACGCCGTCGAAGGTCAGAAATGGCCGACATGGCCAACCCCGCCGCTCGGCTCGGCGCTAGTCGAACTCGCGTTTGATGCCGACGTGCCGACCTCGCCGCAGCGGATCACCGCGATCAGGCATCGTCACACCGGCGCCGCGGCTGTCGACGGCAATCCGGTCAGCTGGCGCTCGCGGTTGTTGTTCGATGCCGCGTTTGCAGCACCAGGCCTCGACACCAGTTCGGTTTTGTGGCCAGTCGGCTACGCGACGCCAAGCCGTGTCACCTTTGATCCCGATTCATCCGTCCCGGCGGACTGGCCGACAACACTGACCATGCGCGGTAGCGGCGACCCGCTTACAAAGCTCATGCTCGCGCACAAGGTACAACCCCGGCTTTGCGCCCATGAGTTGCCGACGGACATCCTTGTTGCCGACGGGGACGCAGTCGTGCTTGGCAGTTCATGGTCGTTCCGGGCTGTCGTCGATCACACATTGACACCGATCAAGGGGGGATGGCCGGATGCGCCGGCGGCCCGGGCGCAAGATCCGCTAACATGGACTTCGATCGATGAAGTCATCATGTTCGACATGCACCGGCTCATCGCGTCGGCCAATCTGCCTCCAGATCCGGCGCGCGACCGCTATGCATTCCTCGCGCGGTTCAAGGACGCCGCGCCGGATGCCGACGTTCGCATCGCCGGCGTCGTTCGCCGCGCACTGGCCGATGCAGGCTTTCCCATTGAATATGTGATGCAGGCGCTAAGAGGGACCGTCGCACCGGACTCGCTCATCCTGACCGGCGCCGCGCTTACCGAAGTCGTGACTTCGCTAGAAACGCCGAATCAAGGCGTCATTCTGGTCCCGCAATGGATTTTGCCATGGGCGCCCCTGTCCGGCTCTCCGAGCGGAGACGCGAACGGCGCAGCCGCCCTCGGCATTCTGAAATCCTGTCCGCAAACCCACAATGACAACGGCGACAGTGTCTACAATATTGCGCTTTATGACGCGACGGCCGGCACGCCACGGTCGCTGGAGGGCGCACCGCCCTGCTCGCTTGCCGTACAAGACGGAACGCAAAGTCTGCTTGAAGCACAGATGTCTTCGATCGTTGGTGGCGGCAAGGCTCGTACGAACGTCGCCGTCGATCAGTCTATGCTGGTGCCCAAGACCGCGGCCGTTCCGCCGCTTTCCCGGCCGCTGTTTGCGCGCACGCTGCTGGCGCTGAATGCCGTGGCGAGGGCCTATGGCAAGGCGCTGAGCAGCAATCCGATGTCTTCATTTGCCCGGCGCATCAGCTGCGTGACAGCACGCGAGATCCCGCTCGAAGGCGACCACACTGCCGGAGAAGTCAGGTTTATCGTAACGGCGTGGCCGCCGAATGCGCCGCCCCTTGATTTCCCCGCGCCAGCGGTCACACTCACCGTGACCGACGCAGTATCGGTCTACAACGAGATCCTTCCCGCCGCACTTGCCGCGACGCTGGTTGATTCCACCAGCAATCAGGTGGTTCTTGATGGCAAACAACGCGCCGATGCGTCGATGCGTGCATTCGGGCTGAGCGCAAATCCGCGGGTATCGGTCCTCGCCAGCGTCGACAGCAGCTATCTGACGATTCACGATCCGCAATCGTCGCGCGGCCCGGATTCGCGATCGCAAATCCCGCCGCCACATATTTCCTGGCTAATTACAACGCCTGCAAAGCCGCTCATGACGGAACAGCGACCGCAAGTCCTGCGCAGACTGGCCGACACGATCTATGCGTCGCCGGCATTGGGATGGCCACTGGTCTCGCGCGCCGATGATACCGCGAAAGCGCATGTGAGCCTCGGCGAAGAAGAAGTTCGCCGCAACGAACAACAGGCCTGGGCGGGGCGCGTGCGGAGCATGGCATGGCCAGCCATCGCATGGAGCCGCAGCGCGCTTGCGGATGATGAGATCCAGCACGACATCACCGGCCCGGACTATACTGTCGAGGGCGGCTACCTCCCCGCCGATGCCGCGGAAATGCGCGAGAGCGCCTTCATCTCGAATGGGCAACGGGCTGCATTCCGGCGCCGTGCCGCCAAAAATCTTTGTGCGCCGCCCGACCGGCTATCCATGCTGGCGCCTCCGCGTGCTCGCGCGCCGACCATCGATGCGATCGCCGCGGCATTCGGTCAGGCTCGCAATCCGGTGCCCGAAGGTGGCAAATCGCCCGACCGCGCCGGCCTGGCACCGATGCTCCCGGGCCCGGTCGAAACGACCGTCAGCGGCCAACGGCCCGGGGTCATGCTTACTCAGTTCGAGGGCCTGCTGCTGACATCCTTCATGGTGCCGTTCGACAGGGACTTCAGCCGGTTCGGCCGCCCGGCATGGCGCGGACCCCTCACCCTCCGTCAGGTTCGAGCGCCGCGGTCGTCGGCGCTCCCCGAGATCACCGACCTCGCGATCCGGCGCAAGACCTACGTCTCGATGGATGAAATCCACGCACCGGAGATTTTGAAGACCTTCAAGATTGTCGAAGGGCCGGCACAACTCGTGCGCTTCGAGCGCCTTCCCACAATCGACACGCGGAGCCCGCATGCAGTGACGATCCGCGTGGAGCATCCGGATCATGGCCGCCTTTCGGCGGATTGGGACGGACGAATCCGCCTGATCGTAACCGTGCCAGCGGGTTTGAACGGGCCCGATCCCGCCGCCCACATAGCTCTGGCACGGATCGGCCTGCTTCCTTCACCGGCTGAGATGCGGCGTCCGCGCGTCGAACTCAGGGTTGGGGATGCGGTCGTCGTATTCACCAGAATGATCTGGGGTGAAACGATCAATTACGGCCAAGCGCCGCCGTTCTTTTCAAACGATCCCAAGCCAACACGCTTGATGATTGATTTCAGCATCGAGGGGGCGGCTCGCGACACGGCCCAGCTCGCCGTAGCGCAGGCGCTACGCGATTCCTCGGCGGACACACCGGTGCGGATAACGATCCGCGGTACACGGGCTAGTCATGCGCACAGCGTCGATCCGCTGATGGATGCAGCCGGCTCTGCAATGCTCGAAACCGGGTGTGTCAATCAGCTCTTGCCCGGTCCGCCCAACGTCCTGGTGTTCGACCTGCCGCATATTCCGAGCCGGCAGCGATGGCTGTCCGTCAAGACTTTCACCCTGGTCTTCGGCGACCCGGCGTATGATCGCGAACTCGGCAGTCCCACGGGCAGCGCGCAGGCAGGTATCGGCGACGTGCCGCACGTCCTTGCGGTCGATCGAGCCGAATATGATCCTGCTGCAACCATCCATCTGGCGTTCTGGAAACGGCAGAAAGGCGTTGGCACGCAGATTGAAAAACCTGCGGGTTCCTGGGTGCTGATCGTTCAGGTCGAGCCCACCGACGGAGGACCGTCGCGATCACTGCAAATTGCGGCGACTAAAGCCCAGCCCGCAAATCCCAAATTTCCCGGCTCGCGCTACGTCGTGGACGGATGCGAAACCTATGCGATTCCCCTCCCGGCACTACGAGAGCCCGCTGGTCCGAAAAACCCGTCGGCTGATGTGCCCGCGCAACTGCGAGCCGGGGACCGCGTGCGGATAACGGTGAACAATGAAGCGGGCGACAGTGAACAACTGACGCTGAGCGTCGGCATCATCGCCCTGCCGGTTTTGCCACCGCCGGCAGCCACCTACGGCCTCGCGACGCTGCAACGCCTCGACGCTGCGGTCGGCACGGCGCTGTTTGCGACCGCGCCGCTTCCGCAAAAAATAGAGTTTCCCGATCTGCTCAACGACCTGGTCGCGGGTCACGTTCGACGGCGTGGATTGTTTCTCTGGCCTTTTGCCGGCAATGGCCCGGCCGGCGCGGATTCAGACCACGCGTTCGGATTCCTGATCAAGGTCGATCGAACCGGCGGCGGCCAGTTGCCTGCAGCCAAGGCAGACTTTCAGAAGTCCGAAAGCTGAACCGCGAAGCCCACGCATTCTTAGCCCCTGGAGAAGCAACATGACATACAATCGCGCTAAAGCTCTCGCCTACGCCCGCAAATACTGGACGAAGTCATGCTCCGATCTATACATCGGCGTGCGCGAAGCGACTCCTTACATCAAAGTGCCGAACGGGACGGATTTTGTCCGCACTGACACAAACGAGACAGCGAAGTTGCCCGACGGGAAGGAAATCGACAACGTTGACGATTGCGCCCATTTCCTCTCATGCTGCCTTGGAAAAGAAGCCAATGAAGCCGGTGGCGGATTGCCAATACAGCGCGACTTTCCGACTGCGATTTATGGGGTCATCAGCGCCCGTCGAATGTTCAGTACGCTGTCCGAGGACGGTTTTATTGAGACGATCGTTGAGAAGGCCAGCCACGATCAGGCAGCGAACAAGCTTTCTCAGCTGGCCGCTGGAGATCTGGTCTTCTATTGGGATCCATCGGTGAATGCCTATGGTCATTGCGCAATGTATCTCGCGGATGCCAAAAAGCGAATCGCATGTCACACACGATGCCGATGCGATCAAAGCAACGAAACCGGGCAGGAGTGGAACAGCGTCCTCATCACCAATGTGAAGTACACGCTTGCGCGCATACGGGACGCTGCGCCTCTGGTTGCATAGCTCCAACATCGATCTCTCGGCGTCCAACATTGGAAGCCTTTGGGGAGGTAACTTTGCAAACGATTACGTCATTGCGGTCGGCGCTCGTAGCACGACAGCCCCGGACAGCTCCTAAAGTGCCGCCAATCCACGTCGGCATGCATTTAGCGACAGATCAGCAGCTCATAAGTCAGTTTTACGTTTGGTCCGCCTCGGTGAGGCTCACACTGCGCGCCAGGCTCGCTGCCGGCACAACATTCAAAGCCCGCTTAGGTTGGTTGTCGCGAGATTTTCTTTGATCGCCGGTGCACCATCTTCAGGGCCGCCTTCCGCCGACATGGGACTGTCATCCCATCGCCGGATAGCTCGCCAGCTAGGAGGAGGCTATAGTAAATACAACCTTGGGCTCAAAGATAAGTTTTCTTCAGGAAGCGCAGATCGCCTAGCGCGACCTTTAAAACGCCAGCCGCCGGAATAGCGTCGTCGTGCTTGGCGGGGTTCACCGCTCCGCCAATTGCCCTCAGTTTTCCCGCGTGCGATGGGTCCCGGATCAGGAACGGTTCAACTTGCGGCGCAAGATGGCCGAGATTCTTAAGGCCATAGTCGTTGAGCGATGCTGCAACGTCGCCGGTCGCGCGCCGTGCTTTGAGAAGCATCTCCTTGCAGAACCGCTCGGCGGCATCGCGTATCACTTCGCCGCCCTGCTTGTGCAGGCTGGGATGACCGCCCCGCACGAGGATCTCAGCCTTCATGAATTTCGTCTCAAGGTCGTCGGCGGTGTTTGCGACCGCCGAGCCGTCGGCAGGACTTCGCAGGTCGATCTGAAACAGGCCGATACCCTGATGAAGATACCGCTCGCCCAAATCCTTCCAGGTCTTTTGATCTTGCGTCAGCACGATCACCTGCATCCCGAGATTGATGAGCTCCTCGACCACCATGGCGTTGAAGAAGGCGCGATAATCCTCGTCGCTCGACAGGATGGGATCGTCCAGCACGACAAATCCCGCCTTCTCGTTGACCGCGCGGGCAAGAAAGAGCGCAAGGCCAAGGCAGTGAAGCTGCGACATGCTGAAGACCGCGACAACATCGCGGAACTGCGGGCTGCTCCGGTCGGACGCGGTCGATAGCCCCGCCTTGAAATCAATGGTACGCCGCGCGCCGGGCCGCTGCTTCACGCCGTCGAAGAAGCTATGCTCTTCCGGCCTCAGAATATCCCACCATTTCTGAACGCCGTCGCTGAGGTCGCCGAATTTCTCGTCGAGAACAGTCTCATTCCCCTTATCGATCTGCTTGAGGGCCTGCGCGAGCTCTTTCGCAGCCTCTGCATAAGCGGAGCGTTCGATCATGGCTGACCGCAGCGCTGCGGGATCGCCCGCAAGCTCGATAAGCTCCTGCCATCCGGCTGTCTCACTCTGCGCGTCAACGACGGATTGCAGTCCCGCGCGAAGCTTATCCTCGCAACTGCCGTATGCTGCGAGCGCCAATGCAAAATCGGCGTGGGCTTCCGCGATTGCGCCAAAGCCGTTCTCAAGGGACGCGCACTCGTCAAACCCGTCCATGTCCGCGGCGCACTTCTTCACGAGCCCGCTCGTCCTGCGAAGCGCGGCCACAACGGAGCCCCTCGCGCGAGCAAGAGCCCGGAGCGACGAGAGCCAGGCGGCTATATCGGCTTTTGCACTCTCTCCAAGCAGCCCGCGGATGCGCGCTACCCGGAACCCGCGCGCCCGCCGGAACTTCGAGGGATTGGTGATGAATATCGGCAATGCTTCGCCAAGCGCGCCCTTAAGGCTGGACAGTCCTGTGGCCATCAGGCCGAAAGTTTCGCGGGCTTCCTTCAAAGCCTGCTGGAAGGATTCCGTATCGGCCACACGCTCACGGAGCAGCGCAATCCTCTCGGGGGTCAGCGTGTTGTCGGCCCCGCACAGCGGGCAGTCGATGGGATGCTCCGCCTCGTGCACGGCAGGCAGGGCGAGCGCCTCGCGAAACAAGTTCGCAAGACGGCGCACTTCCGCATCGACTTTCCCGCGCTCCTCCACGAAGCGACGCAGGCTCTCAAACCTTCCGGGCGCGGACGCGGCCCCAGCAGGCAGCGCCTTACGATCAAATCCTTTGAGCGGGAACGTCTTTGCCTGTTTCTCGGCAAGGAGCGCGATGACGCGCGCCTTCCGTTCCTCGTCGCCGGGCGGCGCGGTTTCGCCGCTCGCCCCTATTAGACCCTTGAAGGCGGCGGACAGCGATGCCGTAAGCTCGGCCTCACTCGGCACTTTCAAAAGATACGGCTTCAGCTGTTGCGCCGCCGCCGCGATAGAAGCCGCGAGCATAAACTTGCCGAGAAGCGGATTTGCAGGAGGCGCGATCTCCTTTTCGAGCGCCGCCACCTGGCCACGAAACTCGTCAAGGTCGGTGACCTCGAGCAGCGCCTTGAAATAGCTCGACCTGTCCTGGGGCTTAGCCGAGAACACATAGCCGAGCGTATGCTGTGCCAGAACCGGCGCGCGCAGCGGCGGCTGCGATAGCCGGATGCCGAGCGCCGCGAGGCCACTCTCTGCGCACGCCTTGCCGTCGATGGTCAGCGCCGTGGCGCATTCCTGCTTTTTGCCGTAGTCGGTCGTGAGCGTACGCTTGACGACATATTCCTTGCCGTCGATACCCAGCACCCTCGCCTGAACGAACACCTCCGCGCCTGCGGGCAGATGCGCGTTTCGCAAGGAATCGGCAAACTCGTCCTGGCCGCTCGCCATCAGGGCCCGGCGGACGATCTCGCCGGTCAGCAGGAACTCGACCGCCTCGGCAAGGCTCGTCTTGCCCTGGCTGTTCGGCCCCCAGATCGCTGCGAGGAGCGACGGGAATTCAAGCGTCTGCGGATTCCGTCCGAACGCCCTGAATCCCTGGATCTCAAGCTTGTTGATTTTACACAGGGTCATGCTTGGCCTTCAGCGCGTCAATTCGGTCAAACATCGCTTTGCGCAAGAGCGGGCGCGGGTCACCATCGCCAGCTGCGATGCGGGCGGCAACCAATCCTGCCGCAAGGCTCCCTTCCTTCAAATGCCCCTGTAACCGCGCGAGATTGCTCTGCGGCTCTTCTTCTGACTGTTCTTCCTCGCTCACGCTATTCCCCCAGGCCCGTTTGCAATCTCAGAGCCCCGTACTGAGTTGCCGAAGTATATCACCAGTCGCGCAAACCGCGATCTGCAACTCGGCTTGTTATGAAATTCACCCCATTTTTTTCTCCTTCGTGCGCGCATCCCGCACGTCCTTCTTCTCTCGGCTCTTTCGCACCCTCGTCAGCTCGGGGCCGCAATTGCGTTGCACTCCTCCTCTCCGTTCCAGCCGCAAACGGTGCAGCCCGCGGCCGGGGCGCGTGAACCGGCCCGTACGAAGGCCGCGGCGATCGCGGCCCGAAATGACGGAGGAAAAATGAGAGTGATTTCACAAGCCGAACTTTCGCAGGTAACGCGTCCGGAGCTGATGATGCTCCTTCGGAGGATCGCAGCCGAGCTTCCGTTCGGCGGGATCGGAGGAACTGCGTAACGCTCACGCGAACCTTCAGAATATCCGCAGGGTTCTTGCCGCTCCGAGCTTCAGGCTCGGTTGATCGGGGCACGCGGCAGCCCGGTTTACGGGCTGCCGCGCAATGTCGCCTGCTACATCGCGACTTCCGACAGCGACGTGATCACAGCAAAATCAACGCCGATGGAATCGAAGTGCTTGCGCCCGCAGGCAATCTTCTGGTTCTCCTTCGTCCGCCGCTCCTCGCTGTCCAGCGTGCCTTTTGTCTCCCGGACAAAATAAAGTTTCTCGTCGCGCTCTGTGACGAAGGCCCAGTCGGGATTGTAAGTGCCGATGGGCGTGTCGATCTTGAACCAGGACGGCAGCTTGACGAACAGCTTGACGTTTTCGTTGTGGTCGAGATCGCGAGCGAACTGCCGTTCGACCTCTGAATCATAAACAATCGCGTCGAACAGCGCCTTTTCCCGGTTCTGCACTTCGTAAAGATTGCCGAGATACCGGACGATCCCTTCCTCTGCCTCCTGCTCGATACGGCTCATCTCCCAATGCTGCCCCGCGACCTTCTCGTACCTAATGCCTTCCAGCATGAGGTCGTGCAGGGCGCGGGAGATTTCCTTCGCGACCCCCGCCATGAACGCCTGCGGGTTAATCTTGAATTCGGCGAGCCGCCCGGAGCGTTTCAGGATTTCAGCAAGGGTATGGCGTGTGAGCTCCGTTTCTTTCTGAAGGAAGGCAAGAATATCGGGGAGCACTTTCACTTGCTGCGTCTCCCGCACCCTCGATGAAATCTGCTTATCGGCGGCAACGCCCGCGTCGGTGATCTCGACCTCAACCACGGTAGTCGCAACGCGCGCGGCCTTGATCGGCTCGATCTGCTTGATACGGGCAAGAGCCCTCTCAACGAGGTCCGCGGTCGCGAAGGTCACGCGATAACGCGTACGGTGCTTGATCTTCTCCCACAGCGCCTGGAATTCGAGACTGAGCTGCACTTCCTTGCGGAATTTCAGCGTATGCTCCTCCCGCACGTTGACGATGCGGTTCTTGAACAGCTTGCGGTTCACCTCGTCGATGATTTCCGGCGCGAGCGCCGCAAACTCACCCGATACCTCAAGCTTGAAGTGAGGGTTCTTGGGGTCGAACTTCGCGAGAATATCGCCTGTTGCATTGAGGTAGCCTTTCGCGACGAGCTCGCCCCAGAGCTTCACCGAAGCATCCTGCCCAAGCGCCTTCTCGCTGCCGTCCGGCGCGCGCTGAATGAGCTTTGCGAAGGCGATTTTCTCAACCCTGCCGAACTTGATGCCGAAATCCTCCTCGAATTCGGTTTGCAGCGTGCGAGCGAAATCCTCATAGGATTCGTTCGCAATCACCGTAAGGCGGTTTACGGTCTCGTCGTGGACGCGCTCCCCATCCGCATTGACCGGCAGGCGCAACCCGCGACCAATCTCCTGCCGTTTGCGCTCGACCGACTGTGATTCATTCAACGTGCAAATCTGGAAGACGTTGGGGTTATCCCATCCCTCGCGCAGTGCGGAATGCGAGAAGATGAAGCGCAGTGCGACGTTGGGGTCGAGGAGCCGCTCCTTGTCGCGCATGATGAGGCTGTAGGTGTCATCATCGTCCACAGTGTTGCCGCGCGTATCCTTCGCGCGACCCTGCTTGTCCTGCGAGAAATAGCCGTTGTGCACCTCTGCAACATCGAATGGAATGAGGCCCTTGTAGATCGGCTTCGCCGTCAACTCCTTGTAAGCCTCCTCGAACCATCGGCCGATCTTGCCAAGGCTGGTGGAACCATCCTCGTTGTAAACGCGGTAGTTCGCGACCCTGTCGATGAAAAACAGCGACAAGACTTTAATACCCTTTCCATTAAGGGCGCGTTCTTTCCTGAGATGCTGCTCGACGGTCTCCCAGACTTGGGCCTTCATGACGTCTTCGCCGAGCCCGCCGACTTCCTGACCAAGCTCAAGGAAGCGACCCTGATTGAACTCGATATATTCCGCGCCCGGCGTGCAGTCGATATTCTGCACGATATATCCGTCATGGTAGGCATCGCGCTCGTCTGACTTCACGAAAAGATCGTCACCCTGCTTCACCCAAAGCTTCGTAGCTTTGGGTCCGGAAGTACCTTCCTTGTGAATCTCGATCTGCGCCTTGATGCCATTCTTGTTGTCCGTTTTCAGAAGCTTGACATAAGCATCATTGAAATTGTCGTCGGACCGGATGGACGCAACCTCGATACGCTTCACAAGGCGAAGGTCGTACGCCTTGACCGGGTCAAGCTTGTAGACAAGATTGTAAGGATTGCGGTGCGTCGCACTGTAGCGCAGCGTCACCATGGGGTTGAGGTTCGCGATGGCACGCCGGGATTTGTCGGTTGTGTCGACGCTCTGCGGCTCGTCGAGAAGAACGATGGGGCAAGCAGCCTGAATGAACTCAATCGGCCTTCTCCCAGACATGCGATCATTCTCGCGGTTGATGACGTTGAGCTTCTTGAGCTCGTCCTCTGTCATCTCCGACAAATCCTTGTCGGCAACATCCTTCTGGAAGGACTGGATGTTTATGACCATGATCTGAATTTGATTGCTGGTCGCGAACTGACGCACTTTGCCGAGCCGCTTCGAGTCGTAGACGAAATGATCGAACGGCACGTTATCGAAGAGCGTATGAAAATGCTCCTTCGTGACATCGATGCTCTTCAGCACGCCTTCGCGGATGGCAACGCTCGGCACCACGATGATGAACTTCTTGAAGCCGTAGGTTTTGTTCAGCTCGAAGATCGTCCGCAGATAGACGTAGGTCTTGCCGGTTCCCGTCTCCATCTCAACTGAGAATTCACGACCGGCCAATTCAGCGATCTTCTCGATCTCATTTGCTTCCTGGATGGTCTGAATGTTGGCGAGAATCTGGTCATCGCCGATGGTGAGCTGATTGCCGAGGCCAAGCTCCGTCTGGAACAACCCGCCTATCTGAAGCGCTTGCATTGCCATAGCGCCGGTCTGCACAAAGGGCTGCCCCTCAAACGCGCCAACGACGGCATTCACTGCGTCCTGCTGATATTGCAGGGATGGGTCAAACTTAAGTTTCATTCTGCGACCTCCGCGAACAAGATGCGCTCAGGCGGAAATGTCTGAAGCCACGTAATCCATGCCTTTAAGAAGGCGAGAAAGGTCTCTTCGTCGAAGATCGCGATCCGGTAGCCGTCGCCATTCTCGTGCTTGCTCAGAAATCCGAGATAGACCAATCGCTCCCCCGCGGTCTCGTGACCGTTCCTGTTGAGATAGACGACGTTACCGTGCGCGAGTGCGTTGCGAATGGTTCGAAGGACCGTGTTTGCGTCCTTCGATTCGGTCGAGGTAAGAGGATGCTGTCCGGCAGCGTCTCGCCAGTGGACGGAATCTTCTGCGCTGTTCACGATCTTTGCGTAGCGAAAGAAAGCGGGCTTTGCGCTAGTCCAAAACGCGGCCTCGGCAAAAGCCTGCTTCTTAAGGGCCTCAACTGCTTCATACAGCTTTTCCTCGGGCGCACCGAGCGGATGCGCCTTCTCCACCATTCGGGCGAACGGGATATTGAATGCAGCGCTGGCGACAAGGAGCGCGAAAGACCCGAGCAAGTCTGCACTACGCGCCGGCCCCTCCAGCATATCAAGGAGCTGGCGGCAGCGCGCGGGATAGTCGGTTACAAAGCGATCAGGAACACCCATGACCAGTCTCCTAAACCGTCTTGAAGACGATTTCGGATTCCGCAGCCTGCGCCCGCGCCTTGAAGGTCTGCACAGCATTGGTCTTCAGTTGGTCATTGCCCTTGAACCCTTCGTCAAGACAGATGACTTGCAATGGGTTCGCCTCGGCGAGCCCGTCGATCAGTTCTGGGGTGATTTCCCTATCAAGACAGATCAGCATCGCGCCGCCTTCAACAGAGAATACCGCCTTGCCCGCCATCTCGCGTTCTTCGATTTTGGTAGTAAGTTGAAATCCTGCCTTCAATAATAGCTCACTGAGAATGTCCTCGGGTGAACTTTCATCTGAGAGATGGTCAATGTGCATTTCGATCTGGTCGTCCAATTCGTCGGCATTTTGACCGTCCCAGACGGCAAAATTAGATCGGTCAAGTCTAAATGATCGGAATCCAAGATCAGGCTCTTTTCCATCTTGAAATTTCAAAGTGCCTTGCTTGTCGGTTGCAATCTGTTTGGCAGCGCGACGAATGCGCTCTTTGGCAATGTCGGAGATGGTTGGAAAATCTTTGCGTTCGGTGGGTTCCGGCAACTGAACCATTAAGAAACGACGCTGGCCTCCGTCCTCAGCATTTGCCGCCATAACGGCGTGCGCCGTTGATGCAGAACCGGCAAAAAAGTCCATTACGATTGCGTCACGCGCGTTGCCGCCCAACTGAATCATTCGCTTGATGAGTGATGTTGGCTTCGGGAAGCTGAAGAGCTTGTCATCACCATCGAAGAGACTTTTAATTTCGCGGTTTGCTGTATCATTGCTTCCAACTTCTTTATGGAACCAAATTGTCTTCGACTTAACTCCTTCGTCCAGCTCGGACAGAAACCGCTTCAGGTTAGGCTGACCCGTTCCATCTCTCCCGAATGAAACCCGGTTGTCCTTGATCAATGCAAGCACATCGGCCTCGACATATCGCCAATGCGACTCGACGGGAGGTTCAAACCTCCGACCTGTGGGCCCTACGATGGTGAACCGGCCATTCTTCCTCTCACCATCCGCATACAGCGGTATCGGCTTCCACGGCCCGCGCGGGTCCGAGTCAGGATTCGTATATCTAGCGTCCATCTCCTTTGTGCGGGGCAGCGAACCGAGCTCGCAAACGTTCGCATCTTTGGCGTAGACAAGAATATAGTCGTGGCAGCCTGAGATGAGAGCAGAGTCATTCTTGGTAGTGTAAATTTTCTCCCAAATGATCGTGCTTACAAAATTCTCCTCTCCGAAAATTCCATCCATTAGACTCCGAAGGTTGGAAACCTCTTGGTCCCCAATTGTTACGAATATCACACCGTCGTCTCGCAAAAGATTTCTTGCGAGGTACAGCCGCGGATACATCATCGAGAGCCAACGAGAATGATATCGCCCTGCGGAATCCGTGTTGGTAGAAAATTTCTTGCCTTCGCCATCGATTTGGCCGGTGTAAGATAGGTACGTATCTAGAGTCTCGGCATACTTGTCTGGATAAATGAATTCGCCTCCAGTGTTATACGGAGGGTCGATAAAAATCATTTTCACACGGCTAAAGTAGGCGCGCTGCAACAGCTTGATCACCTCAAGATTATCGCCTTCGATGAATACGTTGTTTGTTTCGTCGTAATTGACAGACTCCGAGTGCATCGGTTTGAGAGTCGCGATGCTCGGCTGCTGGATAATCTTCATGCACTCCGCCTTGCCCGGCCAATTCAGTCCAAACCGTTCCTTGCCAGGATCGACCAATTCACCGAGCACTCGTTTGAGCTCGTCAAACTCGATGGCGTCTTCTCCGAATACGTCTGGGAATACGCGCCTCAAAGAGCGCATCAGCTCAATCCGCTTTTCGACGGCAATATCCATGGACTGCAAATCCATCTTCTCCGGCTTAACCTGCTCCGGTTTGTTCATTTTTTGCCCCTTCACTTAACTTCAAATCTGATTGCAAAGAGCTCTTCATCGGACACTGACTGCCCGAGTCGCTCCTCCACCTGGTCCAGAAGACCATCCTTCTGGACCTCAATATCCTTGGCTGCTGTATCATACGCCCGCCAAGCTTCATCTCGCTTCGCCTCAAGCACCCGCGCTTTGCGTTGCATGGCGAGCTTGTCCGGGAGATTGCCGGTCTGGCGGACCTCCTTCTTGAGCGCTTTGATTTCCTCGTCGATGTCCTTGAGATCGGCCTTCAGGCCCGCACGTTTGTCCTCGGCCCAGTTGTCCAGCTTGTCAATTTCATCGTCGAACCATCCGGCCTGCCGCGCAACCATGTCATCGAGAATGACC
This sequence comes from Tardiphaga robiniae, assembly GCF_013359755.1. Lineage (GTDB taxonomy): Bacteria > Pseudomonadota > Alphaproteobacteria > Rhizobiales > Xanthobacteraceae > Tardiphaga > Tardiphaga robiniae. The sequence goes on from NZ_JABMCJ010000078.1 coordinate 194,472, forward strand.
TTGCGCTGCGTCTCTGCAGCGGCCCTGACTGCATCGGGCAGTTGGGCATCGTTCGCCGCCCTTTTTTCAACAGGCAGCTCGAACAGACGCATCGCCGCAACTGAATCGATCGCAACGCCGTCGTCGGTCATCGCGGCAATAATAATGTGGTCCTGGTCGTCGGCTCCCCGAACGGACAACTTGTGCACGACGAGCGTGCCCTGTTTTCCTACGAGGGGCGAGATTGCGACGGCAGTCTGCGGCCACGCGGTATAATCAAAGACAAGCGTCGCCCCGCTCAATTTCCGTGCGCCTGCCGTGCCGATGATGTGCTGCGCGAGTGGATGGCCGAGCCGGTAGCGATGGCCGTCAATGCCAAGTTTCGAAAGGAAGTAGCTGCCCGTCTGCACGTCCACCCCGCAAGGGCATGCAGACAGCATGAAGGTCAAATAGTTATCGTCGAATTTTGCCTGCCTGCCGAGCTCATGCTTAGTGAGCGCCCACAGCATGCGGGTGTAACGGTCGAGATATTCGCGGCTCTGGTTCATGTTGATGCGAAGCCGGTCATGGACTTCGGCATCGAAGTGCTCAAGCAGCTTGCGGCGCGTATCCTCCATCGTCGCTGTAATGTTCGTATCCATCTCGGTACGTAGCTGCTCGAACGCAGTCTCGATTTCTGAGGTCGAGCGACAGTTCTGGTAGATAGAGACGATGCGTCTTTCGAACTCAACGCCGGACTCGATAGCGCCAAGCACCTCGTCGCTAGCGCCGAACACTCCCGAAAAGAGTTTAAACTTTTCGGAGAGCAGCTCATGCACGCGCTGGTCGGCGGCGTTGTTCTTGTTCAGGAAGTTCACAACCACAACGTCGTAACGCTGGCCGTAGCGATGGCACCGGCCAATCCGCTGCTCGATGCGCTGCGGGTTCCACGGAAGGTCATAATTGACCACCATCGAACAGAACTGGAGATTGATTCCTTCCGCGGCTGCTTCCGTAGCGATCATGATGGAGGCGTTCTCACGGAAATAATCCACAAGCGCCGCTCGGATGTCCGCCGTGCGCGAGCCTGTGACTTTGTCCGTGACCTTATGACGCTCAATCCAGGCACTGTAGATTTGCTTGGATTGCTCGTCGGAATTCGAGCCGTTGAAGAGAACGAGCTTGCCGTCGAAACCATTCGCGGACAGAAGCCGGACGAGGTATTCCTGCGTTCGGCGTGACTCGGTGAAGATAATGGCTTTCTCGGCGCCGCCGAGCTCTTTGGATTTCGCAAACCCTGCGCGCAGGGCGCTCAGAAGCGCCTGGCCTTTGGCATTCTCCGAGATCGTCACGGCCAAGTCGCGGAAGCCACGCAACTCGATGATCTCGGCTCCGATGTTGGCAATGTCCTCTTCGCTCAGGAGCTCTGGCTCGGGTTCGTCTTCTCCCCATTCGTCCGCTGCTTCATCGAACTCCTCGTAATCTTCAGCGATCTCCTGTTCGAGCTTCTCGCGCAAGTTCTTGTCTCGCCCGAGCTGGCGTTCCAGTTTGCGCGCAAGCGAGTCGAGCGCTCCCGCAATCGCGAACGTAGACGAAGCCAGCAGCTTCCGCATGATAAGGGTCATCAGCGAGCGCTGGCTTGACGGCAAAGCCTGCAAGGATGGTCGCCGCAGGTACTCCGAGACCATGTCATAGAGTTTCTGCTCGTCGTCGGTCGGCACGAACTCCTGCGTGATAGGTATGCGATTGGTGTAGCGGATATATTCCAGCACCTGCCTTCGCAGTGTGCGATGGCAAACCGGCTTTAGACGGTCTTTAAGTTCGTCGAACTGCGTGTCGTCGGACAGGCGCGCATATTGCGCCCTGAAGCTCTTTGCGTCGCCGAACGCATAGTCGTCAACAAGGCTGACGAGCCCGTACAGTTCCATGAGCGAGTTCTGAAGAGGCGTTGCCGTAAGCAGCACCTTGGGCGAGTTGGCGAGCGCTCCCTTTAGCGCCTTTCCGATGCGGTTATCCGGCCTGTAGACATTTCGCAGCCGGTGGGCTTCGTCAATGACGACGAGATCCCACGGAATGACCATAAGTTCGTTCGCGTTTCTCGCCGCGAATTGGAATGAGGAGATGACAAGCGTCTTTTGCTCGAACGGACGACGCGCGCCGTCCTTCTTTAGCTTGTTGTAATTTCTGGCCTCAAGGATCGTCGATGGCAGGAAGAACTTCTCTGCGAGCTCCTGCGACCATTGCTTGCGAAGGTTAGCAGGTGTGATGACGAGGATTCGGCGTTTGCCCTCGGTCCACTTCTGGGCCAGCACGAGGCCCGCCTCGATGGTCTTTCCCAATCCCACTTCGTCCGCCAGAATCGCCCCCTTTGAAAGAGGCGATTTGAACGCGAAAAGGGCGGCCTCGACCTGATGGGGATTTAGGTCAACCTGAGCATCCAGCAATGCGCTAGCGAGCTTCTCCTCGTCGGCGACTGAACGCTGGCGGGTAAGCTCATGAGCGAAGAGCTTTGCGTGATACTCGGTGGCCAACAGATTTCCCCTTCAGCCCACTTGTCATTCTTGGCGATTCTACGACAATCTTTTCCGCGCTCGACCAGATTCTGCGCGAGCCACGCTCTAGCGGTATGCCATGTCCCGTTGTAACCCGCCATAAACAGCACATGACGGACTATCCACCCGCCGAAACATCGTTGCTGGCCGCAATTTGGTTGAGGCGTTGATACAGATCGGCCGACATGATCTCAGAGATCCTGACCGTTCTCTCTGTTTAACTGTCTTTTCTTTCGCTTACGCGTCGAGGCATCTCGCAATCGAGCAAAAGTATCGAATAGTGGTGGACCTTGCCTATCTGGACGTCGCGAGGTTAGAGCGGGTTGTTTTTCGGTCCGACAAAAGACCTTCAAAGTCAGGAGCGCGTTGATCAGAAGTGCCACAAACGCTTTCACGCGTTGCAGCAGGCTTAGACTGATTTTTGCTGGCAGTGGCGTCTCGGTGGCGGTTACACAAAATGAAAGCAGCCGAAAGCTCGCTCTTTCGTTTTACATCGCGATATCAACAAGATGTTCGGTTGCGCGCAGGATTTGAACCTAGACCTTCAGGTTATTACTCCCACGATATTCCATTTGCGCTAAGCTCGAATGGTTGACATCTCTCCATTCGAGTTATACGGGAATGGGGCAGGAGTTTTCATGCCTTTTCCCGGTCATTTGGTAGAATGCGTTGCATCGGTGCTGAACGTTCCCGCGAAAACGGTGACGCAGCACGATCGGATCTTGGCGAGTGTTGGCCTTCGAAAAGTGAGCGGGCGAGGTCGAAGCGCTGCGCGCGTTACCCCAAACGACGCGGCGAGCCTTCTGATCACTGTTGTGGGATCGCCGATCGCTGGACCGACTGTCAAAGACACGGTTCAAACATTCGAACGCTATGCAAACTTAGTAGCGACCAATCCAATCGGTCTCGAAGTTGCGACTTGGCCACCAAGCCTGAAAGTTCTTCAAAATCTTGCGCCCGGACACACCTTCCGTGACGCGGTAGCTTCGCTCGTTCACGTTTGGTCTCGAGGCAAACCGAGGTCGCCCGACGTGTTCGTTGAAATCGAACAAGATCCATTTCAGACAATTGGCGACGTCTACTTAACGATTAAGCTACACGCACCGCGACCAACAGCATCGATCTTGATTGAGGCCGAAATTACAAGATTGTCGATCGGTCATGATGGCAAAGATCCCCGAAATTACTACACAGACAAGGCCGCTGCCGAGCTTATATATCACCCCCGCAAGGTCGGTACGACCTTCGAAGAAATCGTGGATGAAATGAAAAAGCTGGACGAGAGCTATCGTGGCGACTTGCACCAGATTCGGATGATCACTGAGGTCACGATAGGCAGATTAGCAGCCCTATTTACACATCCCCCGCCATAAAATTGGAATGGCCTCTTTCAAACGTTGTTTGATAGCGAGGCGAAATTGCCGCTCGTAAAATGCGATGCGGTAGGTTGGCCGTCACCATGACAAAACAAATAGCGCTGCCTCCTACTCTTCCACCGCGCCTCATTGGCCGAGATGCGTCTGCCGCCTACGTTTGCGTCTCGCCAACGCTGTTCGACCGACTAATTGAAGAAGGCCGTATGCCGAGAGCTCGTATTATGACCATGCACAGGAAGGTCTGGGATGTTCGAGAACTTGATATCTACGTGGATCTTCTTCCACGCGATGGCGACAATCAGATGAGTACCTCACAAGGAACGAGCGAAGCGAACATTGGATGGGAATAACGCGTCGGAAGCTGCCACCGCATGTTGAGCGGAACGTGATCAATGGTCGCGTTTACTATTCGTTTCGCGTCCGCCGAGGCGACGGCAAGCGGATAAAGCTTCCAGACGATCCCTCGTCAAATGAGTTCATGGCCGCCTACGCCGCAGCTCTCGCTGGCAATGCGATAAAGCCAGTAGTGATCAAACCAGTCGAGCGGTCGATCAACGCATTGATCACATCTTACCTGCAGAGCACGGAATTTCGGGACGGCCTGCGGGAAACCAGCAAAGCAGGTTATCGCAGCCGTCTTGAGATTATCCGGCGTGAACACGGTCATCGCGCTGTCGTTGGCATGACCAAAGATCGCATCAAGGAGAAAATTCTAGACCCGCTGGGTGGAAAGCCCGGAGCGGCGCTCGACACGCTCAAAAAGATGAGGATTCTCATACGTCATGCGATCGAGAAGAAATGGCTACAACTCGACCCATCTTTGGGCATCAAGCGTCCGAAAACGCGTGAGGTCCGAGCTTGGACTGATGCTGAACTGGCTGCCTATGAGTGCCGATGGCCGCTCGGTACCAAGCAGCGTACTGCCTACGAACTCATGCTGAACGTCGGTACCGCCAGAGCCGACGTTCATCGCGCAACTTGGACACAAATCGACGGAGACGGTTTTGAGTATGCTCGGCAAAAAACAGGCATCCCTGTTGCTGTGTCAATGGCAAAGGGCCTACGCGCCGCGCTGGATGCAGCTCCTCGGAAGCATGTGACAATCATCAATACCGAATTTGGCAAGCCTTTTACTGTCGACGGCTTCAGTGGCTTTATGCGTGATGCGATTACGGAAGCGGGACTGCCGATCGACTGCCGGCCACACGGTCTGCGGAAAACTTTTGGGCGGTTGCTCGCTGACGCCGGTGCTAGCGCTCACGACATCATGGCCGCATTGGGCCACTTGTCGTTGAAAGAAGCTGAACGTTACACGCGGGAAGCAGACCGACGGCGAGGCGGCAGGCGCGCTATTGCCAGCCTTGATGACCATAAGGCGAACAGATTGTCCCAAACCTCATTTGATCGTTTGGGACAACAGGCAAAAAAGTAAGTTGTTTCAATGCCCGTTAAGCCACCCTGGCGCTCCGTAAGGGAATCGAACCCTTATTTTAGCCTTGAGAGGGCCATGTCCTAACCGTTAGACGAACGGAGCGTGCGCGGGAGGGGATAGCCGGGAATGGCGGTGGCTGCAAGATGCTGTCGCCCCCTCGCCCACTAATATGGTTATGGTTCGCAGGCGAACCCTTGGGGTTCGCAAGCGAACCTCAGGGCTCGCTGGCGAATTTCAGCGTTCCGGCGGGTTTCAGGCTCTTGGCGTCGAACGTGCGGATTTCGGTGCTGCCGCCGACGTCCAGCGTCAGCACGATCCGGTCGCCGGCTACCCCCGTGGAGAGGATTTTGGCGCCTTTCGGCAGGGTCGCAGTCGTCGTGGACGTGACAGTGCTTCCATCCGTGCGGAAAAGGCGGTAGCCGATCACGACGAGCAGCGCGCCGACGCCCAAGGCGGTGGTCAGGCCCGCGATCAGCATCATGCGGCGGACGCGCGCGATCATGGCGGCCTGTTCAAGGGTCGGTTCGGGCGCGCTATCGGCGGCGGGCTGGGTCATGCAAACACTCGTCTCTTAATTCACGGCTCTCGAAGCAACACGCTTCTGTCAGGTAAGGCTTTACGGAATGAACGATCAACGGCTGGATGTCACGGTGCAGGGCGATGAAGGCTCGACCCGGCTCGATCGCGTGCTCGCCGTGCGCAGCCCGGCTTTGTCGCGGTCGCGGCTGAAGGCGCTGATCCTCGCCGGCCAGGTGACGATCACCCGGTCTTCGCAAGACCCCACCCCCGTGCGCGACCCCGCTTATCATGTCGCTGCCGGCGATACGATCACAATCGACGTGCCGCCGGCCATCGCGCCGGAGCCCGAAGGCGAGGATATCGCCCTCGATATCGTGTTCGAGGACGAGGACATCATCGTCATCAACAAGCCCAAGGGGCTCGTTGTGCATCCCGCCGCCGGCCACGAGACGGGCACGCTGGTGAACGCGCTGATCGCCCATTGCGGGGCATCCTTGTCGGGGATCGGCGGCGTCAAGCGGCCGGGCATCGTGCACCGGCTGGACAAGGACACCACCGGCCTGATGGTGGTCGCCAAGAACGACGCCGCCCATGCGTCGCTGACGGCGCAATTCGCCGATCACGGCCGCACCAACGAGATGCGGCGCGGCTATATGGCCTTTGCCTGGGGTATCCCAAACCGGCCGCGCGGCACGGTGGAAGCGCCGATCGACCGGCATCCCCATGCCCGCGAGAAAATGGCCGTCCGCGAAGGCGGCCGCGATGCCGTCACCCACTGGGAAGTGCTGCAGGAATTCCCCGACCGCCACGGCAAGCCGATCGCCACCCTGCTCGCTTGCCAATTGGAGACCGGGCGGACGCACCAGATCCGCGTGCATCTGGCGCATATCCAGCATCCGCTGATGGGGGATTCGGTCTATGGCTCGCATTTCAAGACCAAGGCGTCGTCGCTGGGCGTAAAGAGCCGCGCGGCGCTGGAAGCGCTCGACCGGCAGGCGCTTCACGCCTATTTGCTGGCTCTGGAGCACCCTCGCACGGGCGAGATTCTGGAGTGGACCAGCGAGCTTCCTCACGATTTGGCGGTTCTGAGAGCCCATATGGCCGTGCCAGAATGACGCAGATGCATATAAAAAAGTAAGCCTTTCCAAACGCTTATATTGGCCCCACGGGAACGTGACAGGGAATTCACTTTCAATACGCTTGTAGTAGGGTGTATGTTGCACCTGCGTCAAATGAGACGCGGAACATCGCAGCCAGGGCGGCTTTAACAAAGCGCTCGCTGCCTGGCCCGCCGCTATCGGGGGTCTGAACCACTGGAGGGCATCATAATGGCCCGTACAGCTACCCTTCCGGTTCTCAATGGAGAATCCGGCCTCTCGCATTACCTCGCCGAGATCCGCAAGTTTCCGATGTTGGAACCTCAGCAGGAATATATGTTTGCCAAGCGTTGGCGCGAGCACGACGATCGCGACGCGGCACATCACCTTGTGACCAGCCATCTGCGACTCGTCGCCAAGATTGCCATGGGCTATCGCGGCTATGGTCTGCCGATCTCCGAAGTTGTCTCGGAAGGCAACGTCGGTCTGATGCAGGCTGTGAAACGCTTCGAGCCGGAGAAAGGCTTCCGCTTGGCCACCTACGCCATGTGGTGGATCAAGGCGTCGATTCAAGAGTACATCCTGCGTTCGTGGTCGCTCGTGAAGATGGGCACCACCGCGAACCAGAAGAAGCTGTTCTTCAACCTGCGTAAGGCGAAGAGCAAGATTTCCGCCCTGGACGAAGGCGATCTTCGCCCCGACCAGGTCAAGCTGATCGCCACGCGTCTCGGCGTGACGGAACAGGACGTGATCGACATGAACCGCCGCCTCGGTGGCGACGCGTCGCTCAACGCACCGATCCGTGACGACGGCGAAGCCGGCGAATGGCAGGACTGGCTGGTCGATAACTCGCCCAATCAGGAAACCATCATGGCGGAGCACGAGGAGTTCGATCATCGCCGTCAGGCGCTGAACGGCGCCATCGGTGTCCTCAACCCGCGCGAACGGCGCATCTTCGAGGCACGTCGCCTCGCCGATGAACCGATGACGCTGGAAGATCTCGCCTCGGAGTTCGGCGTCTCGCGCGAGCGTGTCCGTCAGATCGAAGTCCGTGCCTTTGAAAAGGTGCAGACTGCGGTCAAGGGCACCATCGCCAAGGCGGAAGCTGCCGCTCTGGAAGCTGCGCACTAACAGGCGCAGCGGATACAACGAATACGAAAGCCGGCGGAAACGCCGGCTTTTTTGTTGGGGTCGATTATCTGATCGGCTTCGCCAGCGCTTCTGTCCGGTCGCGCTCGGTCATGTCGATCACCGTTTCGACGGGTGCCGTCAGTTCATAGACGTAGGACACATCGGTGAAGTAGCGCTTCGCCGTACCACCCAGCGCTTCCGGTGCCACGCGATCGAGCAGCACCAGACCGAAATCGCTGTCCGGCCGCCGCGTTGCTTCGCTGGTGTTGAACTCTTCCCAGCGGAAATTGAACAGCCCATCCGGCTCGCTGCCCGTAATCTCCCAATGCGCAACAATATGCGGATGCTTGCCGACCAAAGACAGGCCCTCGTCGGAATGCGAGGCCAGTTCAAAGAACAGCAGCGACAGGCTCTGCGCGGCGCGCGCGCTGACAATGATATCCGGACCTTCCAGTGCGATACGGTCGGCATGCGGGATCGCTCGCGCCTCGAACAGGCCCTTGAGCTGCACGCCCTGCCACTGGCTCTCGCTCAGCAGCGACACAACATTCGACATCGCGTGAATACGACCGATCAGGAGATCGCGCGCGTTGTCCACATCGGAGCCGTGGCGCAGCGTGCGTGTCACGATGGACTGGATCACCGCCAGGATGTTCTTCACGCGATGATTGAGCTCGTCGATGACGGCGGTCAGGCGACGTTCGAAGCCGATGCGGATCTCCACCTCGCGCCGCAGCCGCAGATTGGCGTAGGAGACATAGCCAAACAGCCCGCAAACAATGGCCGTCAGCGCGAGGCCGAACCCGCCGACAATGATGGCGGTGCGCTGCGCGCGCAGCTCGGTATTGACCTTCGGATAATAGCCCAGCGACCAGTCACGCCCGCCGAACGAAACCGTGCGCAGGACTGCCAGCGCAGGACCATTCGCCACCAGCGGGCGCGCCGTTACCCTGCCATCGTCATCGGCGACGATTTCGCCATCAGCGACGCGCGGATCTTTCAGTGCCACCGAGAACAATGACATCTCGTCATTGGCCAGCATCAACGGCCCAAGTTCATAGGAGAACGACACGAAGCCGGCCGGCGCGGGATCACCTTCGGGCACAACTGGCGTCACCAGTACCAATCCCAGCGGTCCATCGGGCTGCTGCAGCGGCGTGGGGCTGGAGGCGACCGGCTTGCCCTCGTTCACGGCGCGCACCAGCGTTGGACCTGTGACGGGAGAGAAATTCAGGGCGCGACCGGCGAAGCCTTCGGTGACGGAATTGCGCGGCTCCACATCCATCAGCACGTCGAGCGGCTGCCCCAGCGCCCTGGCATCGAGGCGATCGTCGTTATAGCTGCGGATCGTAGGATTGCGGTAGCCGGCACTGGCCAGCTCCGCGCTGGCGGCCGCGAATTCGTTCGGCTGCAGGCGAGCGATCCAGGCGGCAATCGCGAAATCGGTCTTGAAGGCGTAGATCGAGGCCCGCAACGGCTGCAGCATATTGGCCTTCATGACCGTCGGCGCACGAAACAGCCCGGCTGCGACGCGCGCCAGCAGTTCGCGCTCGGTCAAACGCTCCTGCACCAGGCTGGCATGGATATCCACGGCCCGGCCCAGCGCGATATTCTCGATCGCCAGCTCCTGGTCATGCACGCGATAGGCCGCAAGGCCGGAGAGCAGAGCTCCGACCAGTGCCAGTAATGCGATGATGAAACCAAGCCGGACCACACGGATACTCGGGAAATTAGGACGTTGCTGCCGGGTCAGCGGCTCAGGTGTATGCCAATCATGCCGGAACAATTTGGTTCCAGCCCGATGGAAATTATTTCCGGACCGGACAAATCTTGAAAAACAGGCTTAACGCAATATCACACGACACATTAGCCGACGGGCATCGACCAGCCCGTCGTTATAGCCAACCCAATATGAACGCCTCAAGTCGAAGCCCGCTCGTGAGAACTACGGCAGAGGCCTTATTCACAAGTCTCAGGCGACCGCCTTGGCCTTAAGGCCGCCCTTGCTCTCAATGAATGAGATAATCCGGTCGAGACCTTCCTGCGTCTTCATGTTGGTCATCACGAAGGGCCTGACCCCGCGCATCCGTTTGGCGTCGACGTCCATCTTCTCGAGCGAAGCCCCGACATAGGGCGCCAGATCGATCTTGTTGATCACCAGCAGGTCGGAGCGCGTGATACCCGGCCCCCCCTTGGAGGGGATCTTGTCGCCGGCCGCAACGTCGATGACATAGATGGTGATATCGGCCAGTTCCGGCGAGAAGGTCGCCGCGAGGTTGTCGCCGCCGGACTCGATCAGCACCATGTCGAGATCGGGAAACTTGACGCGCATGTCGGCAACGGCGGCGAGGTTCATCGAGGCGTCCTCGCGGATCGCCGTATGCGGACAGCCGCCAGTTTCGACGCCAGCAATGCGATCCGCCGTCAACGAGCCCGAGCGCACCAGATATTCGGCATCCCACTTCGTGTAGATGTCATTGGTGATCGCCGCGATGTCGTAGCGCTCGCGCATGGTCTTGCACAGCAGATCCATCAGCGCGGTCTTGCCGGAGCCGACGGGACCGCCAATGCCGACGCGGAGCGGACCGTGAAAACTGGACATGTCAGGGGTGCTTTCGGTTGAGGATGAAGCGACGGCCCTCATCCTGAGGAGCGGCTTCGCCGCGTCTCGAAGGATGTGCCAAGCAACTCATGGTTCGAGACGCGCGCCAAGCGGCGCGCTCCTCCAGCCGGAACGCGATTGCGTTCAGGCGACCATGAGGGGTCTGGTGTGTGATTTGAGCTGGAGCCATCATGACCTGAACAGCCGCGTATATTGCGTCTCGTGACGCATGTTGGCGATGTCAGAGCGGAATGTCGCGCCGCCAAGATCGTCGAGGGATGCCGCCATGGCGCGATGGCCTGTGGTCACGACCACGGGCTCCAGCGCTGCAAGTACGCGCTGGCTGTCGGTCTGACCGAGCGGCACCAGCCGCGCGCCAGCGGAAATCCAGTTCGAGACCACCGCGTGGAAAAAGCCATGCATCGTTGCGGAGAGCGGCACACCATGGGCCGCGCTCACAAGCCCGACGGCAACGGGATAGACGATCGGGCTGTCGCATATCCCGATCAGCCGCTCCATAGCCTCATGCGACCAGGCATTACGCGCGATCTCGATGAAGGCCTTGCCTTGCGTGGTGGTCTCCAGCTGACGTTCTCTTGATGGCGCGAAGGCGCTGGCGAGCTCGGCAACCTCGCGCAATGCCTTGTCGTCGCCGTCAGATGCTGCGCGGTGCACATGAGCGAGAAACACGCCATCGCAAAACCCTGCGCCATCGGACAACATCGCCGACAACCAGTCCTGCAGGCTGGCAGCATCGGTGATGTCGCCTGCTTCCACCGCCCATTCGATACCGCTGGAATAGGAAAACGCGCCGACCGGAAAAGCCGGCGACAGCCAAGTCATCAGCCGGTACAGCGCAGCGCCTTCGTCGGCAGACAAGGCGGGAGAGTCGTTCGGCGGGCTGTCGTCCGCCGCTTTATTTGTGGTCATGAGCATGAGAATGACCGTGGTGGTCGTGCTTGCTGTCGTGATCATGATGATGATCGTGATCGTGACCGCAATGCTCGTCATGGACATGCTGGTCATGGCCATGACCGGCATGACCGTGCGCGTCATGCCTGTGGCCATGGTGGTCGTGCCCATGATCGTCGTGACTGTGTCCATGATCGTGATGAGCATGATCATGATGTCCATGACCTGCCGGCTCATGCGCAGCGGCATAGGCGCCGCCTTCGGGATCGAACGGTGCTTCGATCTCGATGACCTTGGCGCCAAGACCCTTCACCATCTCCTCGATGACATGATCGCTGCGGATGCGCAGGCCCTTGGCCATGATCTGCGTCGGCAGATGGCGATTGCCGAGATGCCATGCGAGCCGCACCAGATGGCCGGGATCGGTACCACGGATCTCGATCAGTGGCTCCGGCGCTGCGACCACCTCGATCAGGCGGCCGTCTTCCAGCACCAAAGCGTCGCCGCCCCGCAGGGCGACGGCGTTTTCGAGATCGAGCAGGAATTCCAGTCCGCGCGTCCCCGTCATCGCCATGCGGCGACGATGACGATCGTCGAAGTCGAGAACGACGGTGTCTACCGCCGCCTCTGTCCAGTTGTATTGGCCTTTGACCTCAGTCGCGCGGATCATGAACTCTCTCGTTTGGTTTAACGCACCACGACGTCAGCCGGGGTGATGATTTCGATCTTCGGAGGCGCGCTGAAGCATTTCACCGCGACGCGGCCGAAAGTCTTCATATGTTCCTGCGTTCGGTGCGGCACCAGTGCCTCGGCATTCTCCCACTGCTCGACGAACACCATGCGGGTCGGATCAGTGACGCTCTCGTGCAGATCATAGGCGATATTACCCGCTTCCTTGCGGGTCTCGGCGATACAAGCCTTGGCAGCTTCGATCAATTCGGCGCGGGCTTCGGGTTTCACGGACAAAGTGGCAACGACGTAGATCAAGGGGAGTCCTCCCGGTTTATTGTTGTGGCTAAGAATGCCGGGACGGACATTAAGGGGTTATGGGAACAGATAGAAGCGCTCTTTCTTCTCCCTCCCCCAAGCAGCGCAGCTGCGCAGTGGGGAGGGTGGCGCGTTGCGAGCGAAGCGAACAACGTGACGGGTGGGGAGCAACACGGAACATCGCGCTTGTTGAAGCACCCCACCCCGGCCTAACGGCCGACCCTCCCCACTGCGCGCAGCTTCGCTGCGCTGGAGGGAGGGAGCCACCGAGCACCTCAATACATAAAGTACCTCTGCGCCATCGGCAGCACTTCCGCCGGCTCACAAGTCAAAAGCTCGCCATCCGCCCTCACCTCATAGGTCTCCGAATCGACCTCGATCTTCGGCGTCGCGCCGTTATGGATCATGCTCTTCTTCGAGATCCCGTCGCGGACATTTTCCACCGCATAGAGCGACTTCTGGATGCCAAGCTTCTTGGCGAGACCGCCGGCCACCGCCGCACCCGATGTGAACACCACCGACGACTGGGTCAGCGCACGGCCGAAGGCGCCGAACATCGGCTGGTAGTGCACCGGCTGCGGCGTGGGAATGGACGCGTTCGGATCGCCCATTGGCGCCGCGACGATCGAGCCGCCCTTGATGACGAGATCCGGCTTGACGCCAAAGAACGCCGGCGACCACAGCACCAGATCCGCCATCTTGCCCTTCTCCACGGAGCCGATCAGCTTCGACACGCCATGCGCGATCGCCGGATTGATCGTGTACTTCGCGATGTAGCGCTTGACGCGGAAATTGTCGTTGTTGCCCTTGTCTTCCTTCAGCGAGCCGCGCTGCTTCTTCATCTTGTCGGCGGTCTGCCAGGTCCGGATGATGACTTCGCCGAGCCGACCCATGGCCTGACTGTCCGACGACATCATCGAGAGGGCGCCGAGATCGTGCAGGATGTCTTCGGCGGCGATCGTCTCCTTGCGGATGCGGCTTTCCGCAAATGCCAGATCTTCCGCAATCGACGGATCGAGATGGTGACACACCATCAGCATGTCCAGATGCTCATCGATGGTGTTGCGGGTAAATGGCCGCGTCGGATTGGTCGACGACGGCAACACGTTCTTGAGGCCCGCGACCTTGATGATATCGGGTGCGTGACCGCCACCGGCACCTTCGGTGTGGAAGGCATGGATGGTGCGACCCTTGAAGGCCTTGATCGTGTCCTCGACAAAACCCGACTCGTTCAGCGTGTCGGAATGCAGCATCACCTGCACGTCGTAGTCGTCGGCGACGCTGAGGCAGTTGTCGATCGCGGCAGGCGTGGTGCCCCAGTCCTCGTGCAGCTTCAGCGCACAGGCACCGGCATTGATCATTTCCACCAGCGGCGCGGGCTTCGAGGCATTGCCCTTGCCGGAAATGCCGAGATTGACCGGGAACGCATCGAAGGACTGGATCATCCGCGCAATGTGCCATGGGCCGGGCGTGCAGGTCGTCGCGAAGGTGCCGTGCGACGGGCCGGTGCCGCCGCCTAACATCGACGTGACACCCGACATCAGCGCGTGTTCGATCTGCTGCGGGCAGATGAAATGGATATGGCTGTCGAAACCGCCGGCGGTGAGGATCTTGCCCTCGCCCGCGATGACATCGGTGCCGGGACCGACATTGATGGTCACGCCCGGCTGGATATCGGGATTACCGGCCTTGCCGATGGCGTGGACCATGCCGCCCTTGAGGGCCACGTCGGCCTTCACGATGCCCCAGTGATCGACGATCAGCACGTTGGTGATGACGGTATCGACCGCGCCCTGCGCGCGCGTCGCCTGCGACTGCCCCATGCCGTCGCGGATCACCTTGCCGCCGCCGAACTTCACCTCCTCGCCATAGATGGTGAAGTCCTTCTCCACCTCGATGATCAGATCGGTGTCGGCGAGCCGCACGCGATCGCCGGTGGTCGGGCCGAACATGTCGGCATAGACGGAGCGTTTGATTTTCACGGGCATGTTTTCGCTCCATTGGCCGGAGTATTCCCTCCCCCCCGCGCGAAGCGAAGCTTCGCTGGGCGGGGGAGGGTCAGGGAGGGGGGTGTGCCACAGGTCGCGGCCTCGCCGATCGCGAGGACAACACCTTCGAGATTCTTCATGACATCGTCATTGCTGAAACGAAGGACGCGATAGCCACGCGCGGCAAACCAAGCGTCGCGCCGCGCGTCGTGCGCGATGCGCTCTACAAAATCATGGCTTTCACCATCGACTTCGACAATGAGCTTGCTCGCATGGGAAACTAAACCAGCAATGTAAACACCCATCGGGGCTTGTCGACGAAAACCCAAATTTGCCAGACGATGTGCCTTTAGCTGTCGCCACAGCAAGGTCTCGGCGCGAGTCATTACGCGCCGCAGTTCCTTGGCGTGACCGCGCTGAAACTCGCCGACCTCGTTATGTGGCATACCCCACTCCCCGCCCCTCCCCCGCAAGGGGGGAGGGAGCACTACGGCCGTCACATTCCCAACAATCACAACTTCACCATTACGTCGCTGCGGAATCCATAGACGGTACGCTTGCCTGCGCCTTCGTTCATTGACGGCGTGACCCGCGACTTCCATAGCTTCGCGCACCCCAACAAGGCGCGCGGCGTCGGGATCTGAAGCGGAGACCGATATCGTGAGATGGAAGAACGTCTATCCATTTGCTGCGGCATGCCTGCTGTTCGCGCTGACGTTCTGGCTATACATGACCCGCGTCATGTGGCTCGGATTTCCGGACGGCTTCATTGCCGAACTGGACGCTGCCGAGGCGATCCTCGTCACCTGGTTCAACTGGTTCAGCATCGCTCTCGGCATCTGGTTCGTGATCCTCGGCATCCGATCGTTCCGTGACGATGTCGGACGTTGGTCATTGTACAGCTGTGTTCTGTTCGTCTCGGTCGTCCTGATATCGCTGGCCATCGATCGATACTTCCGCTCGTTCATGATGGACAGCGCCGGCGGCTAGGCGCTCAGAGCTTCCCCATCACAGCGCCGCGGAAGCCGTAAACCGTGCGTTTGCCGGCGAGTTCGACCAGTTGCACATCGCGGGTCTGGCCGGGCTCGAAGCGCACGGCCGTGCCGGCGGCGATGTCGAGACGCATGCCGCGGGCTTTTTTGCGGTCGAATTTCAGCGCCGGATTGGTTTCGAAGAAATGATAGTGCGAGCCGACCTGGATCGGCCGGTCGCCGGAATTTGCCACCGTCAGCGTGACGGTCTTGCGGCCGGCATTGAGCTCGATCTCGCCGTCCTGGATGAAGAGTTCGCCGGGGATCATGTGACCTCTCGATTTTCTCGGTGTCATGGCCGGGCTTGACCCGGCCATCCACGCCTTAGAGCGCTGAAGATGGATGCCCGGGTCAAGCCCGGGCATGACGGAGTTTGAACTAGCGGATCGGCTCATGCACCGTGACGAGCTTCGTCCCGTCGGGGAATGTCGCTTCCACCTGAATGTCGTGGATCATCTCGGCGATCCCATCCATGCATTGCGCGCGGGTGATGACCTCGGCGCCGGATTTCATCAGCTCGGCAACGGTGCGGCCGTCGCGCGCGCCCTCGACGATGAAATCGGAGATGATGGCGATGGCCTCGGGATGGTTGAGCTTGACGCCGCGCTCGAGCCGGCGGCGCGCCACGATGGCGGCCATCGAGATCAGCAGCTTGTCTTTTTCGCGGGGAGACAGGTTCATTGCAGGTCTCTGAATAAGTTTAGTTGAGCCACATGCGCGGCAGCATCGCGCCTGATCGTCCAAGCACCGCCATCATGTCGGCGCGCAGCTTGGCCGCATCTTGTGCACAGAAGCGGGCCATTGCAAAGCCGTTCCAGCAGGAGATACCAACTTCACCGCCAGCGCCATCCGTGGCTTCGCGTAGCCGCTCGATGAGTGCTTCATCGCCGGGCACGATCAGCGCCGTGCCGATGGCCACCGCGCCATTGCCGATGGCCGGTCTGGCCAGTTTCGCGGCGATATCGCCATCCAGCCGCACGTTTTCCGCGAACACCAGCCTGCCACCGCGACGCAGGCGCCAGCGGTCGACGAAAGAGCCCGTCTGCATCACCTCGCCCATGGCGGCACGACCGAACACGACGATCTCGCAAAGCAAAAGCGTCGCGCGATCGGCCAGATCGATATCGATGCGCCTGATGGTGCGGGCCTGATCGAACAGGATGGTTTCCTGCGGCAGCCAGGACAGATGCGCGCCGGCCCCGGCCTTCAGCGCGATGTTGATTTCGGCGGCGGGGCCATGGGAGCGATAGACCTTCTCGGCGGCGGCGGTCGTCACCGTCAGGCTGGTGCCTTCGCCGGCCGCGATATCGATATCGAAACGGTCGCCGCCTGCCGCACCGCCGGCGGTGTTGACGAACATCGCGGAGAGGCCGTCGTCTTCGGGGGATGGAAAGCGCACGCGCAACGAGCCGGATTCATGCAACTGCCGCCGCCGCGTCTTGCCTTCAGCGAAATGCACGTCAAATTTGACCGCGCCGCGGGCACGGTTGGCCGCAAAAATCGCCGAGGACGATGAGATCGCCGATGACGACAGCGTGGTGTTGTCAGCCTGCATGCATTCTCCGGCTTTGAGCCCGCGTTACAGCGCCATCTGGCGGCTGATCTCGGCGGGATCGAGCGTCGAGCGGTCGCAGGTGTATTTCACCGCGCCGCGATCCATCACGGCGAAGTTGTCGCCGAGTTCGCAGGCAAAGTCGAGATACTGCTCCACCAGGACGATGGCGATATTGCCGAGGGAGCGCAGATAGGAAATCGCGCGGCCGATATCCTTGATGATCGAAGGCTGGATGCCTTCGGTTGGCTCATCCAGCAGCAGAAGTTTCGGTCGCATCACCAGCGCACGGCCGATGGCGAGCTGCTGCTGCTGGCCGCCGGAGAGATCGCCGCCGCGCCGCCCGAGCATCGAGTTCAGCACCGGAAACAGTGAGAACACGTCGTCGGGAATGTTGCGGTCGGCGCGCTTCAGCGGCGCATAGCCGGTCTTGAGGTTTTCTTCCACCGTGAGCAGCGGAAAGATCTCGCGCCCCTGCGGTACGAAAGAAATGCCGCGCCGCGCCCGCTCGAACGGCTTCAGCGTCGAGATGTCCTGGCCATCGAAAGTGATCGAACCTGACGAGATCGCCTGCTGGCCGACCATGGCGCGCAGCAGCGACGTCTTGCCGACGCCGTTGCGGCCGAGCACGCAGGTGACCTTGCCGGGCTCCGCCGAAACGGTGACGCCGCGCAGGGCCTGCGCTGCACCGTAATAGAGGCTGATATTATCGACTTTGAGCATATGACCTAATCCTTGCGCATGATCTGGTCCGAAAACCGGTTTCCACTTTTCGGGATCATGCGTCAGCGCCCCAAATACACTTCGACCACGCGGTCATTGGTCGACACATCGTCGATGGTGCCTTCGGCCAGCACAGTGCCTTCATGCAGACAGGTCACCTTGACGCCGAGTTCGCGTACGAAGGTCATGTCGTGCTCGACCACCATGACGGTCTTGTTGTCGCGATTGATCGCTTTCAGCAATTCGGCTGTCTGATGCGTTTCCACATCGGTCATGCCGGCCACCGGCTCATCCACCAGCAGCAGCTTCGGATCCTGCGCCAGCAGCATGCCGATTTCGAGCCACTGCTTCTGGCCATGCGAGAGATTGCCGGCGAGCCGATCGCGCGAGTCCGTGAGGCGAATGGTCTCCAGCACCTTGTCGATGCGCTCGGCCTCGCCGCGACTGCCGCGCCAGAACAGCGTGCCGCGCACGGAGTGATCGACATTCAGCGCCAGTAAAAGATTGTCATAGATGGTCTGGCTCTCGAACACCGTCGGCTTCTGGAATTTACGACCGATGCCGAGCTCGGCGATCTTGGTTTCGTCCAGCAGCGTCAGGTCGTGAATGCCGTCGAAATAGACGTCGCCCTCGTCGGGCTTGGTCTTGCCGGTGATGATGTCCATCATCGTGGTCTTGCCGGCACCGTTGGGGCCGATGATGGCGCGCATCTCGCCGGGCGCCAGCACCATCGACAGGTTGTTGATGGCATGGAAGCCGTCGAACGAGACGTGGACGCCGTCGAGATAGAGCTGCGCCGAGGTGATGCGCTTCTGCCGGGCCTCGGCTTCGCGCGCCGCGACCGCTGGGTCAATGATCGCGGGCGCGTGAGACACCGGCGTTGTCGGGGCTGGCGTTTCGATCATAGTCATCACGCCTTCTCCGCCAGATGAGGTTTGGTGACGCCATCTTCCGCTGCGGCGCTATCGGCATTCGCGCTATTGCTGGCTTTGCGGCTTTCCGACCACGCATTGAAGGTGCCGATGATGCCCTTGGGCAGCAACAGCGTCACGAGAATGAACAGCGCACCGAGCATGAACAGCCAGTAGGGAGCAAGGGCGCCCGATGTGAACACTGTCTTGGCGTAGTTGACCACAACCGCGCCGAGCGCCGCACCGACCAGCGTGCCACGACCGCCGACCGCGACCCAGATGACTGCTTCAATCGAGTTCGCCGGGGCGAATTCACCGGGATTGATGATACCCACCTGCGGCACATAGAGCGCACCCGCAACGCCGGCCATGCAGGCCGACAGCGTGAACACGAACAGCTTGTAGGATTCGACACGGTAGCCCAAGAATCTTGTGCGGGATTCCGCGTCGCGTATGGCGATCAGCACCTTGCCGAGCTTCGAGGTGACGATGGCACGGCAGACGAGGAAGCCGACGATCAGCGCCAGACAGCTCAGCGCGAACAGCGCCGCACGTGTGCCGTCGGCCTGCACGTTGAATCCGAGGATGTCCTTGAAATCGGTCAGGCCGTTATTGCCGCCGAAGCCGAAGTCGTTGCGGAAGAAGGCCAGCAGCAGCGCATAGGTCATCGCCTGGGTGATGATCGATAGATACACGCCTGACACGCGGGAGCGGAAAGTGAGCCAGCCGAACACGAACGCCAGGATGCCGGGCGCGATCAGCACCATGGCGGCGGCGAACCAGAACATGTCGAAGCCGTACCAGTACCACGGCAGCGCCTTGTAGTTCAGGAACACCATGAAGTCCGGCAGGATCGGGTTGCCATAGACGCCGCGCGAGCCGATCTGGCGCATCAGATACATGCCCATGGCGTAGCCGCCGAGCGCGAAGAAGGCGCCGTGGCCGAGCGAGAGAATGCCGCAATAGCCCCAGATCAGATCGATCGAGAGCGCGAGAATGGCGTAGCAGACATATTTGCCGAACAGCGCCATCAGATAGGTCGGCACCTGCAGCGGCGAGTCCGCCGGCAGCAGCAGGTTCGACAGCGGAATGAGGATGCCGACAGCGGCGACGATCAGCAGGAAAATCGTCGCGCTGCGGTCGAGCGTGCGGGTGAGGAAATGCGGCGTCATGAGGTGGCTCCGCAGTATGCCCGATTGTAGCTAGCACCGGCGCCAATGGTCCCCTCCCCCCTTGCGGGGGAGGGTGGCGCGTTAGCGCCGGGAGGGGGGTAGCCGCAAGCGCCGGAGCTTGGGGTTACCCCCCTCCCCGACCCTCCCCCGCCTAGCGAAGCTTCGCTTCGCACGGGGGGGAGGGAGCAGAACGATAGCGCGTCGAAGCGAAATGTAGTTGCCATCCTCATGCTTCGATCGCCCTGCCCTTGAGCGCGAACAGACCGCGCGGCCGTTTCTGGATGAACAGGATGATCAGCACCAGGATGGCGATCTTGCCAAGCACGGCGCCTGCGACCGGCTCCAGGAACTTGTTGGCGATGCCGAGCGAGAATGCACCGACCAGCGTGCCCCACAGATTGCCGACGCCGCCGAACACCACGACCATGAAACTGTCGATAATGTAGCTCTGGCCGAGATTGGGCGAGACGTTGTCGATCTGCGACAGCGCCACCCCGGCAATGCCCGCAATGCCGGAGCCGAGACCGAAGGTCAGCGCATCCACGCGCGAGGTCGCGATGCCCATGGACGCGGCCATGCGGCGGTTCTGGGTGACGGCGCGCATCTCGAGTCCGATGCTGGTGTAGCGCAGCATCGCCAGCAGGATCGCGAACACGGCGAGCGTGAAGCACAGGATCCAGAGCCGGTTGTAGGTGATGGTGAGCTGACCCAGCTCGAATGCGCCGGACATCCAGGAGGGATTGCCGACCTCGCGATTGGTCGGGCCGAACATGGTGCGCACCGCCTGTTGCAGCACCAGCGACAGACCCCAGGTCGCCAGCAGGGTTTCCAGCGGGCGGCCATAGAGGAAGCGGATAATGGTGCGCTCGATGACGATGCCGAGGAGACCAGCGACAATGAAGGCCAGCGGCACGGCCATTAGCAGCGAGTAGTCGAACAGGCCGGGATAGCTGGTGCGGATCACGTCCTGCACCACGAAGGTGACATAGGCGCCGATCATCACCATCTCGCCATGCGCCATGTTGATGACGCCCATCACGCCAAAGGTGATGGCGAGACCGATGGCGGCGAGCAAGAGAACCGAGCCGAGCGACAATCCATACCAAGCGTTCTGGCCGATCGACCACAGCGTCTGCCGGCTGTTGATCGCCGTGACGGCGCTGGCCGCGCTGCGCGCGACACCAACGGTCTGATCAGCCGGCAGGCTGGTGAGCAACGCCAGCGCGTCCTGATCGCCGCGCCCCTTGATGATCGCAATGGATTCGATCTTCTCGGCCTCGGTCGCATCTTCCTTGTAGAGCAGGATCGCAGCGCGGGCCTCGGTGAAGGCCTGCTTGGCCGCCTTGTTGGTTTCCTTTTCCAGCGCGGTCTCGATCACCGGCAGCATCGCGGTCTCGTGGCTTTTGAACACCGACTGCGCCGAGGCGATGCGCTTGGCGGGATCGGGCGACATCAGCGTGAGTCCGCCCAGTGCGGATTCGATGTTGCGGCGAAGACGATTGTTGAGGCGCACCGCTGCGGCACTGGCTGGCACTTCGGCAACGGCCTCGCCGGTCGCGGCGTCGGTGACCTTGCCGTCGGTGCCGGTGAGATAAACCTTCTTGCTGTCGGGATCGGCGGAGAGCCGGCCTTCCTGCAGCGCGGTGATCACGGCGAAAGCCTGCGGATTGCCCGAGGTCGCGATGATGCCCACGGCCTCGTCGCTGTCGGAGAAATCGTCATTGGCGAATTTGGCGACGGCATCCTCGAAAGGACCCGCAAAGGCCGGAATAGCGGTCGCGCCTACCAGCAGAAATGCAACAGCGATCGCGCGGAAACGATAAAGGAGATCAGTCACTGGAAAACCCCGGCCGAAGAAAAAAGAGAAGGCGACGGATTCACCGCCTTCTCCAGTTTTGGGAGTCTCGTGTCAGAAGAGTCTCGGGAGGATCATCATTGCGGGCGGAAAATGCCCGCAATGATGGAGAACACAGAACCTCAGAGCGAGATCAGGAACCCTGACCGCCGCACTTGTTGGTCTTGGTGTTGAAGTTGCCGCACTTCTTGCCGACCCAGTCGCCAATCAGGTCCTTGGAGCCGTCGAGCTCCTTCGACCATGCATCGCCAGCCACCAGCGCCGGGGTCTTCCAGACCACGTCGAACTGGCCATTGGCCTTGATCTCGCCAATGAACACCGGCTTGGTGATGTGGTGGTTCGGCAGCATCTTCGAGGTACCGCCGGTCAGGTTCTTGGCTTCGATGCCGGGCAGTGCGTCGATGACCTTGTCGGCTTCGATCGACTTGGCCTTCTCGACCGCCTTCACCCACATGTTGAAGCCGATCACGGTGGCTTCCATCGGGTCGTTGGTCACGCGCTTCGGATTCTTGGTGAAGGCCTGCCATTCCTTGATGAACTTCTCGTTCTCAGGATTCTTGATCGACTGGAAGTAGTTCCAGGCCGCGAGATGGCCGAGCAGCGGCTTGGTGTCGATGCCGGCGAGTTCTTCTTCGCCCACCGAGAACGCAACAACCGGGATGTCGGTCGCCTTGATGCCCTGGTTGCCGAGTTCCTTGTAGAACGGAACGTTGGCGTCGCCGTTGATGGTCGAGACCACGGCGGTCTTCTTGCCGGCCGAGCCGAACTTCTTGATGTCGGCGACGATCGTCTGCCAGTCACTATGACCAAACGGCGTGTAGTTGATCATGATGTCTTCCTGCTTGACGCCCTTCGACTTCAAGTAGGCCTCGAGAATCTTGTTCGTGGTACGCGGATAGACGTAGTCGGTGCCGGCCAGCACCCAGCGCTTCACCTTCTCGTCCTTCATCAGGTAGTCGACAGCCGGGATCGCCTGCTGGTTCGGAGCAGCACCCGTGTAGAACACGTTACGCTCGGACTCTTCGCCCTCGTACTGCACGGGATAGAACAGGATGTTGTTCAGTTCTTTGAACACCGGGAGAACCGACTTGCGCGACACCGAGGTCCAGCAGCCGAACACGACGGCAACCTTGTCCTTGGTGATCAGCTCGCGCGCCTTTTCGGCGAACAGCGGCCAGTTTGAAGCGGGATCGACCACCACGGCTTCGAGCTTCTTGCCGTTCACGCCGCCCTTCTTGTTCTGCTGATCGATCATGAACAGCACGGTGTCTTTCAACGTGGTCTCGGAAATCGCCATGGTGCCCGACAGCGAGTGCAGGACGCCGACCTTGATGGTGTCGTCTGCGGCTTTGGCCGGCGAAAATGCCGACAGGCCCAGAGCCAGACCCGTTGCCGCGGCCATCAGGCTGCGACGCGAGATCGGCTTGGCTATTGCGTGAGTCAAATTGGTAATCATGTGCGGTCTCTCCCTGACGCAGACGAAATCAATGCGGAACGGCCCCACGGCCGGCGCGTTAAGGAGATCGCAAGAAGTGTGCCAGCCCTCGAACACACGTTAAGCTATTGGGATTACTCGCATGTTTCCGATTTTCGGAAAGCGCTGAGGTTTTCTTGTTTATTTATTGTGCAGAAAAATTGATCATGCACACGGCAAACAGCTTAAATAATCGCCAAAAATTGCCTCATGTCTAAATTTCATGCAGCGGTATTTTGTCGCTGGTTTTAACCCTCGCACCGATTGACCTTGAATCCGCCGCCTTGCTGTTCCATATCAATCGAACGACCTAGAGAATCATCAGGTCCTTGCGAGCCGCGTGTTCTGATCCCGTCTTTACTCTGATCTCCTCAGGGCAGTTCGACGGTTTCTGGCTTGCCCCTTCAGCTAACCAGAACTGACGCCCCAAACACGCGGGTGTCCCAGACACACTCGCGCGCTCCCTGGCCCCATGGTCTTTGAATCATGGCCGGGCGCCTGCTTTCACTTTGGAAAGATTAATCTTTTGACCACCTTTCAGGAATTCGGCCTCGCCGATCCCATCACCCGTGCGCTTAAAGAAGAAAACTACACCACCCCGACCCCGATCCAGGCCCAGACCATCCCGATTGCCATTACCGGGAAGGACGTGATCGGTATCGCCCAGACCGGCACCGGCAAGACCGCTTCCTTCGCGCTTCCCATCCTTCACCGCCTGCTCGAGAACCGCATCAAGCCGCAGCCCAAGACCTGCCGCGTGCTGGTGCTGAGCCCGACCCGCGAACTCTCCGGCCAGATCCTCGACTCGTTCAACGCCTATGGGCGCCATATGCACCTCGCATCGGCGCTGGCCATCGGCGGCGTGCCGATGGGCCGTCAGGTCCGTTCGCTGATGCAGGGCGTAGACGTCCTCGTCGCCACCCCGGGCCGCCTGCTCGACCTCGTACAGAGCAACGGCCTGAAGCTCAACATGGTTGAGTTCCTGGTGCTCGACGAAGCCGACCGCATGCTCGACATGGGCTTCATCAACGACATCCGCAAAGTCGTCGCCAAACTCCCGATCAAGCGCCAGACGCTGTTCTTCTCGGCCACCATGCCGAAGGACATCGCCGATCTTGCCGAAGCAATGCTCAAGGATCCGGCCCGCGTCGCGGTGACCCCGGTCGCCTCCACCGTGGAGCGCATCAGCCAGCGGATCATGCTGGTCGATCACTCCGCCAAGCCGACGATCCTCGCCCAGATCCTCAAGACCGAGACGGTTGACCGCGCACTGGTGTTCACCCGCACCAAGCACGGCGCCGACAAGGTCGTGAAGGGGCTCGAGCGCGCCGGCATCGCCGCCGCCGCGATCCACGGCAACAAGTCGCAGAACCACCGCGAGCGCACGCTGGCCCAGTTCCGCACCGGCGAAATCCGCACCCTGGTGGCCACCGACATCGCCGCCCGCGGCATCGACGTCGACGGCATCACCCATGTGGTGAACTTCGACCTGCCGAATATCCCGGAAACCTATGTCCACCGAATCGGCCGTACGGCCCGTGCCGGACGCGAAGGCATCGCAATCTCGCTTTGCGCGGGCGAGGAAATGGCGTATCTGCGCGATATTGAAAAGCTGATCCGCATTTCGCTTCCGAAGGAAGACCGCCGCACCCCAGGCCGCAACGACGTGGGGCCGTCGCCTTCCCAGAACCGTGGCGGTCAGCGCAACGGTCGCTCCGCCCCGCACGCACCACGCAGCAATGACGGAGCGCCCGGCAAGAACGCGCGCAATCGTCGTCGTCCGCATGGCGGCAACGGGGGCGCATCGCAACCGAACCGCGATCATGGTCGGAACGAGAATGCGAGACACGAGAATGCACGGCATGAGCCGATCTCACGTCCGGCCAACCAGGCTGGAACTGCGACTAAAGAAGGGATGCAGGGCGTTGCCTTCCTGCACCGCGAAAGCCGACCGAATACAACCCCGAACCGCACCCAGCGGCCACGCTAACAGCCGATCGATCTGGAGCTAACAATGGCCAAAGAAGAGCTGATCCAGTTCGAAGGACTGGTGACCGAAATCCTCCCCGATGCACGCTATCGCGTGCAATTGGACGCAGGACACGAAATCGTCGCCTACACCGCCGGCAAGATGAAGAAGAACCGCATCAAGACGCTGGCCGGCGACCGCGTGACCATCGAGATGTCGCCTTACGATCTCGAAAAAGGTCGTCTGATTTTCCGCCACAAGGACGAGCGTCCCGGCGGCCCTCCGCGTGGCGCACCGCCGCGCGGTCAGTTCCGTCGCCGCTAAGCGCATCCAGCGTTTAAACTGTCGACAGTTTAAATCGCAACGACAACCCGTCTGTGCATCGGATCACTCCTGATGCACGGATGGGTAAGCGTTCCTGACCGTTCGTGCGCAATCAAAAAATCGTGCGCGTCAGGATTGTTTTGAGGGGGCGCTTCCCCTAATATGAGTTAATCGATTTTCGGCCGGACGACATTATCTATCCCCCGGTGCAGCCGGTCTAGACTGACGACCCTTCCAAAAATTCGATGTCACCAGCCCACATCTGTTGCGTGGGCTACACTATATCTTTGAGAAGGGACTACCCCCATGAGCATGGGAACAGTGAAGTGGTTTAACGCGACCAAGGGCTTCGGCTTCATTCAGCCGGACGATGGTGGCAACGACGTGTTCGTTCACATCTCCGCCGTTGAGCGTGCCGGTCTCGGCACCCTGCGTGAAGGCCAGAAGATCAGCTACGAAATCGTTGCTGACCGTCGTTCCGGCAAGTCGTCGGCCGACAATCTCCGCGCCGCAGGCTAAACGATCATTCGCAAGCTTGATGCTTGCGAATTGACCGACTGAATACGAAAAGGCCGCGCTCTTGAGCGCGGCCTTTTTGCTGAAGCATGATCCGAGAAAGTGGACCGACGATCGTTCGCTGCAACTACAAATACGCAGCGCATGATCGCAAGTTACGGCGTGCAGCTCGTCACCATCACGACGCAGGACGTTTGCCGCGGCCGCGTGTACATCGCATCGGACAGCGTGAGCCCGCCCTTCGGCACGACCCAGCCGATTGTCGGCACGTAGGTATAGTTAGCCTCGCCAAGGATCAGATACTGGTTTGCCACATAGTTTCCGTTGGCGTCCTTGACGATCAGATTGGTGGGAACCGATACGACCGTGCCCACGTCCTTCTTTTGGTCGCCGCGACTCCACACAACTTTGGCGGTCTTGCTCGATGGATCGATATAGACTTGGCTGATGGTCGCCTTGAGCTGCGTCTTGTCATAAGGCGTCAGCATCGCATCGGCGATGATGAAGAAGTTCGAGACATCGGTTTCCGCCAGCGTCGTGTAGCGTGACGCCAGGTCGGCCATCCCCTGTGAGATCTGACTGACCTTGCGATCGACGGCAAAACCGTTGGAAACATCCAACATGCCGAAGAACATCAGGAACATCAGCGGCATGATCATCGCGAACTCGACCGCGGATACGCCTCTCGTATCGTCTCGCAACAGCAAGGCCCGTCGCCAGGCTGCCAGTGCTGCCATCCGCACGTGCATTGTCCCGATCCCTGCCATCACTGCGGCCCGGTCGCCGCTGTCGCGGCCAGCAGGCGCTTGCTGCTCGTCGTTCCACGACTGATATTGGCGATGTTGTAGCCGAGGCCAGTCACATAAAGCGGCCACTGATAGAAGCCGCGCACGACCACCGTCTTGCTGGTCGGACAGGCCGGCGGCTGGTAGACAAGATTCGTCGACACATAGTTGCCGCTGGCGTCGATCGGATCCGAAATCGTGATCGCTGTGCCGGGATCGTACGAGCGCACATCGATGTCGATCTTGGTGCAATCCATCAGTGTCGATGCGCGCGCGCAGATCGACGTCTTGAAATCGACGGCTGTAGCTGCAGCGGAACACGTATAGACCGACCGCGCGGCATCCTGGACGCCGGTTTCAAGGACCTGCCCCGCCAGAAACACCATGCCGGTTTCCATGATGGCAAAAATCAGCGCGAAGAAGATCGGCGCGATCATCGCGAATTCGACCGCGGCCGAACCGCTGCTGTTATGGCCGAAGCGGCGCAGGCGCCCGGCGAGCGTCGCCATCGAAATCAGCGGTAGCAGCATCTGCAAGTGCCTCGGTGATAGGAAATAACTACCGCCAAGATGTATCGGAAACAGATTGTTGAAGTGTTTCGCCGGATCGAGACAAGATGGCTCGCTGCGTTAACCCGCCATTAACCATGTGGCAGGACGCTTGCGATGGTGTCCGGCGGGATTGGTCTGACCGACGAAAAGTGGTGGCTTAGTTGCTCCTCGCCCCTATCGTCGCGGCCTGACTGCCGATGGCGCCGGCCTGATCCATCGTCGACTTGAAGAAGGTTTCCCCGTCACCCAGCGTCAAACGCCGCTCGCAATTCGCCGCGCAGCTATAGGTCTCCCGGCTCATACCGCGATAGACCGTCACGACCTTGTCGGTCGGCCCTTCCACCTGAATAACGCGGTCCATCAGCACGGAGCCCTGGCGATCAATGGCAATCACATTGGTGGCGCCATAGCTCTTGCCGGTGATGACAACCATGCCGCCGGCCTGCAGCGTCACATCGGCGATCAAGGGGTTGCCGACCACGATGGTCGCGATCTTCTCGGGAAATTTGACGAGCCTGGCCTGATCGACGCTGACTGCGATCAGATCATTCGCAGGAGCCGCAAAACCGCCCACCGGCAACAGCATGGTCCCTGCCGCCAGAGCACGGGCCACAAACACCGCGCGCATCCGCGCGCGCTTCGACTGAAACGACATCCTGTACTCCGGGACGATACAAGCCGACAAAAGCAGATACGCAGCGGTGCCGGCGCCCGACATGGCAAATGTGCCGTTAATTGATGAAGGAACTGGAAACGGCGGTGGCAGGGTGCATGATGGACGCGGGGCGACGCTCACTGCCAGCCCAGGCGATCGTCTTGGCTCGTCATTCCGGCGCGCGCGTCGCCGGCGAAGCCGGCATAGCGCGAACCTCAGCCACTCCATTGGAGTGGCGGGGAATCTCGACATGTTTGGCGTGGTCGGAGACTCCCATGTTGAGATTCCGGGTTCGCGTCCGGCAAGTGCCGCCCGCGCCCCGGAATGACTGCGTGGGCGCAAGACAGCAATCAGATATTTTTCCTATCTCCCGTTGACAATATCCTCATCAGGTTTATATTCCCTTCCGTCCTGCCCCACCGAGAGGGGCGATCGCGATCGTCACGTTCGCGGGGTGGGATGCGGTGGACGCCGGAGATGCGGCGTCACGCGGTTCATGGGGGAACGTCTGTCTTCGGGCAGGACGGATCTGCGCCAGCACTGCCACTG
>NZ_JABMCJ010000005.1 GCF_013359755.1 Tardiphaga robiniae
GAATTACCTTCAACCTCAAGCCAGAATGCAGAATCACTGGCTTTTTTGGTTGTGCTTACCCATCTCTCCGCATCACCTTTGGTAAAGGTTCTAAGCTTAGGTGAGAACATCCCTGCCTGAACATGAGAAAAAACAGGGTACTCATACTCACTTCTAAGTGACGGCTGCATACTAACCGCTTCATACATCTCGTAGATTTCTCTGGCGATTGAAGGGCTAAATTCTTCAACGCTAACTTTGAGAATTTTTGTAAGCAATGCGGCGTTATAAGCATTTAATGCATTGATGCCATTAAATAAAGCACCAACGCCTGACTGCCCCATCCCCATCTTGTC
>NZ_JABMCJ010000079.1 GCF_013359755.1 Tardiphaga robiniae
CGCCATGGCAGATGTGCAAGCAACCGAAAAAACACCGCAGGCGGAACGTCGGGCACTTGCTCGGCGCCTCCGAAAGTCCTGATGCACTCTCAATTGCGGAAGACCGCATTCGCATCAGGCCCAAGGGTGCAACGGGCACCCGGCGTTCCGCACGCCCTCTCGCAAGGGGGCGGGAATGCAAGCGACGACGGCGCCCCCGCGCCGCAAACAATGGGGGTGATGACGCATGTCTGAAGAGCAGTGGCTGTTTGACAGTTGAATCTGAAATAACGTGACGCGCGCACGCTCAAACCAGACGCCGTCATGCCCGGCGCATGCCGGGTATCCACGCCTTGGCCGCGGAGAAAGGCGTGGACGGCCGGAACAAGTCCGGCCATGACGACCGAGAGCGTTACGAGGCATCGATTGATAGGTTTCGCGAAGACGCTCATCCCATCAACAAAGCCGTGGTGCCTCAGTCCACCTGTGCTGGCTGCTTCGCTGGCGGAGCATTCGCGATACCCGCTGCCGTTGCCATCTGCGCCAATGCTGCGATCTTCTTCTGCGAATCGGACCCCGGCTGTACGACGCCCGCTGACATGATCAGCGTCGCGGCATCCTCGGCGGACATGTCGATGTCGATGATCTTGCTCTTCGGCACATAGAAGAAGAATCCCGTCGTCGGATTCGGCGCGCAGGGCAGGAACACCGAGATGTGCTCCTCCTGCCCCGGCAGGCTCTTCGCGACTTCGGTGCTCGGCGGCTGCGAGATCAGCACGATCGACCACATGCCCGGCGACGGAAACTCGACGAGACCGACTTTACGGAAACTCGATCCCGAACCCGAGAACAGCGTCTCGAACACCTGCTTCAGCCCGCGATAGATCGCGCGCACCACCGGCATGCGGCCGAGCAGGTTCTCGCCGAGATCGACCAGGGAGCGGCCGATCAGGTTGGCGGTGAGGAAACCCAGCAGGGTCAGCGCCACGAAAGCGACGATCAGGCCGGAGCCCGGAATACCGTAAGGCAGATACTGTTCGGGCCGATAGGCCTCCGGTACCAGCGGCCGCACGATGGCATCGACCCAGGTGACGAACCACCAGGTCAGGTAAAAGGTAATCGCGACCGGACCGGCGACGATCAGACCGGTGAGGAAATAGTTGCGGATCCGGGCCATGAAGCCGCGCGGCGCCTCGGGCGGCGGGTCGCCAACGGGCGGGGTCAACGGCAAATCGGGGCGTTCCATCAGCGTTTCAAATCCATCTGGCGCGGCGCGCGAAACCGCGCCGTCAGTCCTTATGGGTATCCTAGCAGGATTTCGCCAGTGCGGGGGAAGCCACTTGGCGGCGCCAAGCGGCCAAACCGGCCGCCTGCGACAATCTTGCCGCTTCGCCGGCCTATTCCACCGTGACCGACTTGGCCAGATTGCGGGGCTGGTCGACGTCAGTGCCCATCACCACCGCGGTGTGATAGGCGAGCAACTGCACCGGCACGGCATAGACCAGCGGCGTGAAGGCTGCGTCCATATCCGGCATCACGATGGTCACCATGGAGTCCACGGTGGCCTCCTCGGCGCCCTTGGCGTCGGTCATCAGAATGATGTTGCCGCCGCGCGCCGCGACCTCCTGCATGTTCGACACGGTCTTGTCGAACACCCGGTCATAAGGCGCGATCACGACCACCGGCATGGTCTCGTCGATCAGCGCGATCGGGCCGTGCTTGAGTTCGCCGGCCGCATAGCCCTCGGCATGGATGTAGGAGATTTCCTTCAGCTTCAGCGCACCCTCCAGCGCCAGCGGATAACTGGTGCCACGGCCGAGATAAAGCACGTCCTTCGACTTGGCGATGTCGCGCGCCAGCTTCTCGATTGCAGCTTCGTGCGTCAGCGCATCGGTCATCAGACGGGGGACCTTGACGAGACCGTGAACCAGTTTGGCTTCGTCGGCGTCGGACAGTTCGCCGCGGGCCTTGCCGGCTGCGATCGCAAGCGTCGCCAGCGCCATCAACTGGCAGGTGAAAGCCTTGGTAGAAGCCACGCCGATTTCCGGACCAGCCAGTGTCGGCATCACGGTCTCGCTCTCGCGCGCGATCGTCGAGGTCGTGACGTTGACGACAGCGAGCGTGTGCATGCCCTGCTCTTTGGCGTAACGCAGTGCTGCCAGCGTATCGGCCGTCTCGCCGGACTGTGAGATGAAGATCGCCAGATCGCCCTTGCGTACCGGGGCTTCGCGATAGCGGAATTCAGATGCCACATCGACTTCGACCGGAACGCGCGCAAAGCGTTCGAACCAGTATTTAGCGATAAAACCCGCATAGCTCGCAGTGCCGCAGGCGGTGATCGAAATGCGCTGGATGTCCTTGAAGTCGAACGGCAGCATCATCGGCAGCGCAACGCGCTCGTTCGCCAGATCGACATAACGCGCCAGCGTGTGACCGACGACTTCCGGCTGCTCATGAATTTCCTTGGCCATGAAGTGGCGATAGTTGGCCTTATCGACCATGAAGGCCGACGCGCCGGATTTCAGCACGTCGCGCTTCACGACCTTGCCGGATTCATCGTGGATCTCGCAGCCCTTGCGGGTCAGCACCACCCAGTCACCGTCTTCGAGATAGCTGATGTCATCGGTGAACGGTGCCAGCGCAATCGCGTCGGAGCCAAGATACATCTCGCCGTCACCATAGCCGACTGCAAGCGGCGAGCCTTTGCGGGCGCCGATCATCAGGTTGTCGTGATCCTTGAACACGAAAGCCAATGCGAACGCGCCTTTCAGGCGCGGCAGCGCCTGCTTCACAGCTTCGACCGGCGATGCGCCCTTCTGCAGATAGAAGCTGACGAGGTGCGCGACGACTTCGGTGTCGGTCTCGCTGGCGAATTTGGCGCCGCCCTTTTCGAGCTCGAGGCGCAATTCGCGGAAATTCTCGATGATGCCGTTATGCACGACCGCGACGCCTTCGGCGGCGTGCGGATGTGCGTTGGCTTCGGTCGGCTTGCCATGCGTCGCCCAGCGCGTGTGACCGATGCCGATATGACCTGCGAGCGGCGACTTGCCGAGCTTGGCTTCGAGATTCTTCAGCTTGCCTTCGGCGCGGCGGCGATCGATATGCGCGCCTTCCAGCGTGGCAACGCCGGCAGAATCGTAGCCGCGATATTCGAGGCGCTTCAGCGAGTCCACGATCTGGTCAGCAACCGGACCACGTCCCAAAATTCCGACGATGCCGCACATGCGGGGTTATCTCTCCAAGTGGTATCAAATTGCCCAGAAATACTGGAACTCTCTTAGCGAGAATCGCAAATCGACTGTTACTCAATAATTATTGCCGATTGAGACAAGTTACCGCGGTTGTAGGGGCATTTTGCGCGACGCGTTTAACAAACCATCAACGTGTTTGCGAAAGCATCTACGCCTGACCGGAGTAGACGTCCATGTGGGAGGAGCGAGACCCGAGAGCCCCCCGATCGATCGCCGGATCACGGCTGCGACATGTCGAGATGTCGCAGAGCAAACTGGCGCATTGGCCGCCGCCGCAGCGTGATATTGCGGTCAAACCGCATGTCGCCGAGCCCCATACGCCGCAGGAAGAAATTGTCGCCAAGCGTCCGATCCGTCGTGGCTGGCATCTGAAGACCCCGGTGACCTGACGTCATCGCGAACACCGTGCGCGCTCACTTCGGCTTCTTGTTCGCCGCGTTCTTGTCGCGGAAGCGTTTGCCCCAACCTTCCTTCATCGACACCTCGTTGCGCTCTACCGCAAGCGCATCGTCCGGCACATCGCGGGTGATCACCGAACCCGAACCGATATAAGCGCCGGCCCCGATCTTCACCGGTGCGACCAGCGACGAATTCGAACCGACAAAGGCGCCGGCACCGATGATCGTCTTGCTCTTGTTGAAGCCATCGTAATTGCAGGTGATGGTGCCCGCGCCGATATTGGCGCCGGCACCGATATGCGTGTCGCCGACATAGGTCAGGTGGTTGACCTTCACGCCCGCTTCCAGAATGGCCGCCTTGGCTTCAACGAAGTTGCCGATGCGCGCGCCCTCGCCGACCGACGTTCCCGGCCGGATGCGTGCGTAAGGACCGATCGAGGCCTTCTTGCCGATGGCCGCCTGCACGATGTGCGAGAAGGCGTGAATGACAGCGCCGTCGGCGATACTGACGCCGGGCCCGATCACGACATACTGCTCGATGGTGACGTCGTTGCCGAACGTCGTATCGGCCGCAAGATGCACGGTCTCCGGCGCGACGATGGTCACGCCCGCGTCGAGCGCGGCCTTGCGCAGCCTTGCCTGCATGATCGCTTCGGCTTCCGCGAGCTGCGCCTTGGTGTTGATGCCGCGGACTTCATCCTCACTCGTCTCGATCACACTCGCCCGCAAGCCCATGCTGCGCACAATCTCCACGGCGTCGGTGAGATAGTATTCGCCCTTGCTGTTGGACGTGCCGATCTGCTCGATGATTGTGAGCGCGGTCTTGCCGGCGAATGCCATCACGCCGGCATTGCAGAGATCCACCTTGCGTTCGGCCGGTGTGGCATCCGCATGTTCACGGATCGCGACCAGTTGATCACCTTCGACCAGGAGCCGGCCATAACCGGTCGGATCGGCCGCGCGAAAGCCGAGCACGGTCAGCGCAGCACCTGCCTTCAAGGGCGCACGCAAACGCTCGAACGTCTCGGCCGAAATCAGCGGCGTATCGCCGAAGGCGATCAGCAGATCATCCGCGCCCTTTGCAATGGCGTCCTTTGCCGCCAGCACGGCATGGGCGGTGCCGAGACGCTCGTGCTGAACGAATGTTGCGGCATCGGGCCGCACCCGCCTGGCTTCATCGGCCACGTCCTGACGATCGGGACCGACAACGACGGCCAGCGCAGAGCCTGCCCCATGAGGCGCCGCCGCAAGCACATGGCCCAGCAGCGACTGGCTGGCGACCTGATGCAGCACTTTCGGCGTCGAGGACCGCATCCGCGTTCCCTCGCCGGCCGCGAGCACGATGGTGAGGCTGGTTCTGCCCGTCATCCGAATCCCCGTTGTGGCGGCGCTCATGCGCCGCGGCCGTCTTAAATGGTTTTGGGCCAATCTGGAAACCGGTTTGGCTCGCCGTGTGGCCCGACAACCTCAGGTTCCCGCCGGTTTCCTGATAATGTTGAACTGTGATTCGCAGGGGCGATGGGGCGACGCAGACGTCGAATGGCGGATAAGCACGACAAGTGGGCCGATACTCTCTCAGCCGAGCATAGCGGCTGGCTGACCGGATTTCTGGCTGAGGAAGACAAGGTCGACCGCCGCATGATGTGGCGGCTGGGCTCCTGGGGCGTTGCCGCCGTGGGCGCGGTGGTGGTTGCCATTCTGGCCAGCCAGTCGCAGGTCCAGTTGCGCCGCGATCAGGTCACGACATCGGAGACATTTACGCGGCAGTCGCAGCAGATCCAACTCGTCGCCAAGGAGACCCAGGCCGAGGCCCGGCGCCTGACGCTGGCCATCGAGACGCTGAACAGCGACCGTGACCGGCTCTATGCCCGCGTCACCTCCGTCGAACAGGGACTGGATTCAGTCACCGGATCGATCAAACGCCAGACCACTCCAACACCGACAGCCGCCACAACGACGCCAGCACCAACGCCGCAGCCACCTGCCACCGCATCCGTCGTTGCCCCCCCTGCAGCCACCGAGCCAAAGCCGGTGGCAGAGCTTCCAAGCATTCCGTCGACGCCGGTCATCGGTCCCGTGGCTGCGATCACGCCGCCTGTCGAAACGACACCCGCCAAACCGGCGCAAGCAGCGGCTTCATCGACAATCAATCCACCAGCCTCTGCGCCGCTCGTTGCATGGAAATCGATGACGGCGCCGCCCGACGCTGCGGCCGCCAAATTGAGCGAACCGGCGCCGACCATCGAAGCTCCTCCGGCCGCTCCGGAGACAACGGCATCGGTCCAACCGGCCGCGACCGAGCCCACCCCCACAGCCGTCGAAGCCGTGGCGACGCCGGTCGCGCGCACGGAGTTCGGCGTTGATATCGGCGGCGCCAATTCGGTGGACGGCCTGCGCGCGATCTGGCGCGGCATGTCCAAGTCTCGCGCGCTGAACGGACTGCGCCCGATCATGATGGTGAAGGAACGCCCGACCGGACTTGGCATGCAACTGCGCCTCGTCGCCGGTCCGCTCAGCGATGCTGCAGCCGCCGCGAAGATCTGCGCCGCGCTGACCGAAAGCAGCCGGCCCTGCGAGACGTCGATCTTCGATGGTCAGCGCCTTGCTATGAAGGCCGAGACGGCGCCCGCGGAAGCTGCGCCTGTACCAGCCAGACCGGCGCCACGCAGGCGCGCCGCGCCCAAGCCACAGGAACGCACCGAACAAGCGCCGCCGCCCAAGCCCGTTGAAGAAGTTGCGCCGCCCAAGCCGCAATCGTCGCTGACCTCGTTCCTGGGTCTGCGCTAAGGATCAAAAGATCAGATTTTCAATCCCTTGGCGTGCGCGGCTAACGTGTTATCTAGGTCCGACCTCTCACCGCGACCGCATGCCGGGTTGTTCCGCACTGCGTTTTGAACCATGGTTTCCGCATGAAAAAAGATCCGTTCAAGCTCACCGCCCGTCAGGTGCAATGGCTTCTCATCGTCGGCTTCCTGTCCGTCGGCTACGCCATCTATCTGCGTTATCTGGCCATCGAATTGTCGACGACGGCGCTCGCCTGCGACGCCGGCCTGCAGAGCACCCTGTGCAAGAGCCGGCTGGTGATGACCTATCTGTTCAAGAATTCGGTGTTCGGCATCGCCGCGATCGTCATTGCGACGCTGAATCTGCTGCGGCCATCGATCGTGCTCATCACTGTCGCACTGATCGCAGCCGGTTTCGGGATCGTGCTCTATAACGTTGCCCTGTCGGGCATCGCGATCGGCCTGCTCATTCTGGGCTTTGCGCGGCCCGCGCCCGCCACAGCGTGATGCCGAACAGCAGATAGATCGCGCAGGTCCACAGCGACTGCCAGTTATCCGGCCCTTCGTTGAAGCCGATATACAGGGCCGACAGCACGAGCACTCCGGCAAACACCGACTCGGCGATCGGCCGTACGCCTTCCTGCGGACGGTTGACAGCCATCAGTCCGGCGAACGGCACCACCGCCATGGTCAGCGCCGCGAACGGAAAGTCGCGGTAACGCGGATCGAACACGAAACCGAGCGCGGTCTCGGCGCCGATCAGCGCCGCCACAGCCAGGGTCAGCCCGAGCAGGACGGTCGACCACGAACGGGCCAGGAACCGGCTCGGTCCGACCAGTTGGAGGAAGGTCGGTAGCGAGCGGCCGGACATCGTCGCATAGGCGCACAGCAGCGGCGACGCGACACCGGCAGCCAGCAGCGCGCTCCACTGGATCCAGCGGCCGACGCCATAGCTTTCATAGATCAGCTTGTCTGCGGCAACGCCCAGCAGGATGCCGGCTACCGTGGCCGATACGGCAACGGTCAGCCAGGCCGACAGACGCGGCGACCATGGCCGTCGACGAAGCGTCAACATGCCCGTCACGAAAACCAGGAAGCTCAGGCCCATGCCGAGCCCCATCTGCAGCTTCCACGACGGATAATTGGTGATCGGAACGCCCGGTGGATACTTCAATTCGCGCGGCTCATCGTAGATCAGGCCCCAATAGCCGCCGACTGTACCTTCAAGGTCGCGCTTCCACGGCTGGTCATAGGCTTCGATCAGATTGACACGGAATCCCTCGCGCTTGGCCAGATCGAGGATTTCGGACACGACCCGTGCCTGGTTGGTGCGCGACGGCAACGCGCCATCACGCATCCGCCCGGCGCTCGGCCAACCTGTTTCGCCGATCAGGATTTCCTTGGATGGGAACGCCACGGCGAGACGCTTGCGGATCGAGTCCACATGGGCGGCGGCGCTCTTCGCGCGAATCGGGAAGTCCTCCCAATAGGGCAGGATGTGGATCGTGACGAAATCGACCGCGTCATAGATCTCGCGATTCTTCAGCCAGAACTCCCAGACATCGGCATAGGTCACGGGGATCTTGCCGACCTGCGCCTTCACCGAGCGGATATTGCCGACGAGATCGGCAGCCGTCATCTCGCCGCGCAACAGCACCTCGTTGCCGACGACCACGCTGCTGATCACGTTCGGAAAGCGCTTGGTGAGATCCACGACGCCGGCGATCTGCGCCAGGTTCTTGAGCCGGTTGCTGCCGAGCCAGACGCCCTGAATGACCTTCAGTCCGACCTTGCCGGCCAGTTCCGGCACCTGATCAAGGCCGTTATCGATCGAATAGGTCCGCACGCATTTGGTGATCTGCGCCAGCTGCGCCATGTCGGCGGCAATCTGGCTCGCCGGAATGATGGCGGTCGAGTTCAGCGGCGTTTGCTCGCCGCGGAACGGCGCATAAGAGACGCATTCCAGTTTGGCGGCGGGATCGATCGGCGCGCGCACCAGCGTGACCGGCGTGGCGAGCCACCACCAAACCGCTGCGATCGTACCAAGGGAAAGGATGAGAAGCGCCAGCGGCGTGCGGGTGGAAATTGGTTCCGTCCTCCAAAGTCGTCCGTCGATTAGCCGGTCATCACCAATCTGCCAAGTGCGTCATGCCGGCAATCACGGACTTGTCGGCCCGACCCGCCACGAAAATCAGACAAACTTCCGGCGTTGCTGGACAAAATCAAAAATGTCCGTCATGGGATTCAGCCGTGGTCGCCGCCGTATTGGGGGCCCATTTGAACGGCATCTGGCGAGGGCGTCAGAACTGCCTGGCACAGCCAACTTATCGGGGACTTTATGCGTCGACTGGTGTTCGGGTTCCAATCTGCGGTTCTGCGTTGTCTCGCCGTTCCAGGCCTTGCTCTGCTGCTGGGTGTTGGCTGCGCGTTGGCCCAGAGCGGCCCAGTTCGCGCACAGGATCAGAAGCCTGCGGCAAATGCGCCCGTGACGCCTGCCGACGTTGCTCGTGAAAGCCAGAAGAAATCCGACGAATTCGTCGAGGCGACCCAGGCGATCAATGGTCCTGCCGGCAATCCCGAATGCGTCTGGCTTGGCCGCCGCGTCGTGGTGCTGATGTGGCGCGACGATCTCGACACCGCGTTCCGTCACCTCGATCTCTACGACCGATTCGGCTGCCCCGGCGGTCATGTGCAGGCAACGTTCCGCTGCCTGGTCAAATTCGGCCCGCTGATCGATCCGAAAATTGCGGACAGTCTCAACAGCCGCGTCCATGGCTGCTGGATCAATCCGAATGCGCAGCCGCAGCCTGCCGCGCTGAGCCAGCCCGCAGCGCCTGCGCCTGCCGGTGGCGGCGCAGCAGCGCCGGCGGCCGCTCCCCAGCCGGACGCCAAACCGCCTGCTGAAGCGCCGAAGTAATGTGGCGCGCTCTGTTCAGGCGGCATTCAGCTGGCGGCGCCTAATCGCATTCGAATAATGGTGCCGCCCTCAAAAGGCCACGGCAGCGTATGAGTTGTTAATTCGTGTGGCGGATATAGTCTCCGTTACCGTTGTACTGGTCGGACCTCGGGGACGGGTCCGCTTCCCGGCCACGCTCGCCCCGTTATGGTTCAGTTGCGATGCGCGCTGTCGTCGCCGTTTTATTGTTCGTGACCGCCGTTCATGCCGCCCTATGGGGCGTATTGCGCGAGAAGCAGGAAGCTCCCGATTTCAAGGGCATGATTCCCAGCCTCTCCTATGCGCCGTTCGAGGGCACGGCGCATCCCGACGTGGACAACATTCCGACCGTCGAGAAGATTCGCGCCGACCTCAAAAAGCTGTCGACCATCACCCGTGCCATCCGTCTGTATTCGTCGACCGGCGGTGTGGAAATGGTACCCGCCATCGCCAACGAGTTCGGCCTCAAGGTCACCGTCGGCGCCTGGATCGACAAGAACGCGGATCGCAACGAGCGTGAAATTGCCTCCGCCGTTGAGCTGGCGAAGAAGAACCCGAATGTCATCGGCATCGTCGTCGGCAACGAAACGCTGTATCGCGATGAACTCAAGCTCGAGGACCTCGTCGAATATATCCGCCGGGTAAAGCGCCAGGTCACGGTTCCCGTCACGACCGGTGAAATCTGGAACATCTGGCGCGACAATCCGCAGCTCGCCTCGTCGGTGGACTTTATCGCCGCGCACATCCTGCCCTATTGGGAAAACTTCACCGACACCCAGGCCGTCGACCAGGCTGTCCACCTCTACGGCGTGCTGCGCGAGACCTTTCCCGGCAAACGCATCGTGATCGCGGAATTCGGCTGGCCGAGCGAAGGCTATAATCTGCGCAGGGCCGTGCCCGGCCCGTTCAAGCAGGCCGTCGTGCTGCGCAACTTCGTGACCCGCGCCGAAGCGATCGGCATGGACTACAACATCGTCGAAGCCATCGATCAGCCCTGGAAATTCTTCGAAGGCGGCGTCGGCCCCTATTGGGGCGTTCTCAACGCCTCGCGTGAGCCGAAATTCCCATGGACCGGTCCGGTCGTGGATCCGGACCACTGGAAGAACGCCAGTATTGCGCTTCTGGTTGGCATCCTGCTGTCGCTGCCGATCCTGCAGATCGTTGGCGCGACAGCGATGCAGGCTCTCGTGCTCTCGGCCGCAGCCAATGCCGTTGGCGCCTGGGCGGCAACCATCTTCGCTTATCAGCAGACCCACTATTTTGTCTGGGGATCGGCCTTCGCCCTCACACTCGGCTGCATCCTGCTGATCCCGCTGCTCCTCATCGCACTGGCGCGCATTGAGGAGATTGCAGCCATCGCTTTCGGCAGGAAGCCATTGCGGCTGCTGACAGCCGAACGCAGCGAAAAGCTGCGTGCCGCTGCAGACGCCGAGCAGAAATACCCGAAGGTCTCGATCCACATTCCGGCCTATCGCGAACAGCCGGACATGCTGAAGCTGACGTTGGATGCGGTTGCCCGGCTCGACTATCCGAATTTCGAATGCGTGGTGATCATCAACAACACGCCGGATCCGGCCTATTGGCAGCCGATCCAGGATCATTGCCGCATGCTCGGCGAGCGTTTCATCTTCATCAATGCGGAGAAGGTCGAAGGCTTCAAGGCCGGCGCCCTGCGCATCGCCATGGACCGCACCGCGGCGGATGCCGAGGTGATCGGCATCATCGACGCCGACTATGTGGTGGAGCCGAACTGGCTGAAGGATCTCGTCCCAGCCTTCAACGATCCGCGCGTCGGCCTCGTGCAGGCGCCGCAGGACCACCGCGACGGCGACCGTTCGCTGATGCACTACATCATGAACGGCGAATATGCCGGGTTCTTCGATATCGGCATGGTTCAGC
The DNA here is from genome assembly GCF_013359755.1 of Tardiphaga robiniae. Classification (GTDB taxonomy): domain Bacteria; phylum Pseudomonadota; class Alphaproteobacteria; order Rhizobiales; family Xanthobacteraceae; genus Tardiphaga; species Tardiphaga robiniae. Next base: position 11,246 of record NZ_JABMCJ010000079.1, read on the forward strand.
GCAACGAGGCCAATGCGATCATCGTCCATGGCACCATGTGCCTGATCCGTCGCTCCGCGATGGACATGGCGGGCGGCTGGGCCGGCGACACCATCTGCGAGGACTCGGATCTCGGCCTCGCCATCATGCAGCATGGCTGGCTGACACATTACACGAAGGAGCGTTACGGCTACGGCGTGCTGCCGGACACCTATGAGGCGTTCAAGAAACAGCGTCATCGCTGGGCCTATGGCGGCTTCCAGATCATCAAGAAGCACTGGCGCCGTTTCATGCCCGGCGCGAGCCGCATGACCCAGGATCAGAAGCGCGAATTCGGTATGGGTTGGCTGAACTGGCTCGGCGCCGAAAGCCTCGGCGTCGTGGTGGCGATCCTCAACATCATCTGGGTGCCGATCATCGCCTTCGCCGATATCGCCATCCCCGACAAGATCCTGACGCTGCCGATCATCGCGTCATTCGTGGTGTCGCTGGCGCACTTCATCGTCTTGTACCGGCTGCGCGTGAAGATCGGCCTGTGGCAGATGCTGGGCGCGATGATCGCCGCCATGTCGGTACAGTGGACCGTGTCGCGCGCCGTCGCCGATGGCCTGATCAAGGATCACCTACCCTTCACCGTGACCTCCAAGGGCGGCAAGTCGACCATGTCGATCGAATTCCAGGCCTTCTGGGAAGCCGTGATCGGAGTGCTTCTGCTGATCAGCTGCGGCGTGCTGGTGTTCTCCAACAACTCCAAGCAGGTCACCGAGATCTACATCTTCGCCGGCGTGCTGGTGCTGCAGAGCCTGCCGTTCCTGTCGGCGGTGATGATTGCAATCCTGGAGAATTCGCGCGCCAATGACTTCCAGTGGTGGCGCAACACGACGGTCCGCACGGCCGAGCTGATCGGCCTTCGCCCGGTGACCATGCCACCGATCGATGTGTCCCGTCCCGAGGCCCAGCGCGAAGCAAGCTGAACCGCGCCAATGGGGCGCGGTTCATGTCCATAACATCAAGCCCTGCCCTTGACCCCGGCGGACCCGCCTTTTACACAGCCGGTCACGCGATACGCTGCATTGCGGGCGCCATCGCGGCCGTGGCTGACCGGCCTCACCGCGCCCCGCAAGGGTCGGTTTCCTCCGTTCAGCTTCGTCAATACGGCACTTTAGGGCGGGTAGCTCAGTGGTAGAGCATTCGACTTTTAATCGACTGGTCGAGGGTTCGATCCCCTCCCCGCCCACCATCACCGCGATGAGCCACGCCGGAACTTCCGGTTTTCACACCATCCTCAGCCTCTGAACACCGGACAATCGAACATGCGGATTACCCTCGTCGGCTCCAAACACTTCGGCGTCACGACCCTCGATATGCTGAAGACCCACAACGTCGAGATCGCGTCCGTGGTGGTTGCAGATGCCGAGGACCGTCTCGCCGCAGCCGCCAAGGCTGCCGGCATCCCGGTGACCGTTCAGGCCAATCCGAAGCTCGTCGTGGCCTCCGAGATCGCCGAGGGCACCGAGCTGATCATCACGGCGCACAGCCACGCCCGCATCGGCAAGGATGCGCTCGCCGCAGCCAGCCTTGGCGGCATTGGCTACCATCCCTCACTGTTGCCCCGTCACCGTGGCATCGCTGCCGTGGAATGGACCATCAAGGAAGGCGATCCGATCGCCGGCGGCACCATCTATCACCTTGCCGATGTCATGGACGGTGGCGCCATCGCCGCGCAGGAATGGTGCTTCGTGAAAAAAGGCGAAACCGCTCGCGAACTTTGGGAGCGCGCGTTGGCGCCGCTGGGCCTCAAGCTGCTCGGCGAGGTCGTGGACTTCGCGACTGTCCACAAGCGTTTGCCCGCAACCTACCAGGACGAGCAATTCGCGACCAATGCGCCAAAACTGGCCTAGAAGCCTCCAAAACTGGTTAAAAAGGCGCCGGAACCCGCCCGAATCAACCAAATCTGTCAATAAAGGGAACCAATTTGCCCGTCGCGGCTTGCATCCCGTGAGTTGTTTTGGGTCTATGCGGCAACGCAGCAAATTTTGGACACATTACCCCCCAATAAGGTGGCCATCACAACATCGAGGATTTGATTCAATGCGTTTTGACCGCATCCGTTCCGCCTTGTCCGTTTCGCTGATTGCCAGCGCAGCGTTGATTTCGGCTCCTTCGTTCGCAGCCGACAATGCCTATGACGGGCTCTGGAATGTGACCATCGTTACCAAGACCGGCAGCTGCGAGCCGACGGCTCGCTATCCGTTGACCGTCACCGAAGGCCGCATCACTGCGCCCGGCGCCGACGTCAACGGCAAGGTTGGCCGCGAAGGCACCGTACGCGTATCGATCGGACCTGCTTTCGCCAACGGCCAGTTGTCCGGAAACACCGGATCGGGCAAGTGGAACGGCGCCTCGGGCGGCGTCCCCTGCAGCGGCCGGTGGGAAGCTTCGCGTCAGTAATCCCCAACCAGGAATGCTCCCCATGATGCCTACCTCGACCTCTCCGCGTTCGCTCGTTCGGACCGCGGTGCTCTGCGCGGCGCTCGGTCTGACGTCTGCGTCGGCATATGCCCAGTCAGCGCCGTTCGCCGGTATGGCCGGTGTATGGTCGGGTAACGGGACGATCTCGCTCGAGGACGGCTCCAAGGAGCGCATTCGCTGCAAGGCGACCTATGCCGTGAGCGGCGACGGCGCGGGACTGAACCAGTCCCTGCTCTGCGCCAGCGACAGCTACAAGTTCGAGCTGAAGAGCGACGTGAAGGCTAAAGGTGGCGAGCTGTCTGGTAGCTGGGCTGAGACGACCCGCGGCGTGACAGGGTCGCTTGAGGGCCGGGCAACCGCCGGCAAGTTCAATGTTGACGTTTCATCGCCAGCCTTCAGCGCAAAGCTGATCCTGACGACGACCGGCAACAAGCAGCAGGTCTCGATCACCTCCGAAGGCCAGTTCAGGGGCGCCAGCATTTCGCTCAGCCGCAGCTGATCGTTCCGCATGTTTGGAATTCGAACCCCGGTTGTTTCAAACAACCGGGGTTTTGTTTTGCTTCCATGACTCTGCCGAAGAGCGTCCGGGACCACCCGCCCGCAACGCAGCCCCACCGGATTCGTCCGTTGCAAAGCCGGGCGATGTCGCCGATAGAGCCTGTCCGTAAAGCTACACCGCTGCGTGAATCGTTGCAGCGCAAGAAACTGGTTCTCAGGGATTATGGATCGCCCCCCGTCGAAGGCCCGCGCCGCGCTGTGGATGTCCGGCTGGCTGCTTCTGATGCTGTTCGTCGCCATCGGCGGTCGCGAGACGCTGCGCGAACTCAATGTCTTCCAGGTGATGGAGATCCGCTCCGTCTTCGGCTTCGTCATGCTGTTGCCGATCCTGTATTTCAACGGCGGCTTTCGCGCCATGAAGACCACACGGCCGCTGGCGCATGTGTCGCGCAACCTCGTGCATTACGGCGCGCAGCTCGGCTGGTTCTACGCACTCACGCTCATTCCCCTGAGCCAGCTCGTCTCCATCGAGTTCACCATGCCGATCTGGATCGCGATCATGGCGGCGTTCTTTCTCGGCGAGCGCATGACGCTCTGGAAGATCGTCGCCATCGTGCTCGGCCTGATCGGCGTGATCGTCATCGTTCGCCCGACCACGGGCGTCGTCAATCCCGGTCAACTGATTGCGCTAGCCGCCGCATTTGGCTTCGGCATCTCGATCACGTTGATCAAGTCACTGACGCGGACGGACAGCGCGCTGAAGATCATCTTCTGGATGATCGTGGTGCAGTCGGTGGCCGGCGTTTTCCCCGCGCTATATTCCTGGCAGTGGCCATCGGCCTATGTCTGGGGCTGGCTTGTCGTGGTCGCCTTCTGCGGCACGTTTTCCCACTTCTGCATGGCGCGCGCGATGCTCTACGCCGATGCGACGGTGGTCGTGCCGATGGACTTTCTGCGCGTACCACTCAGTGCCACCATCGGATGGTTACTATACTCTGAACGGCTCGACATGTTCACATTGCTCGGCGCAGCTCTCATTCTCGCCGGCAACACGCTGAACCTGCTCAGTACCGATCGACCGCCGGTGCGTGCGGCGGCCTGACGCATCGGGTTCCCCTTTTTCGATTTTATTATCCGAGTGCGTGTCTCGACATTTTGGCGCACGCCCGCAATTGGTACTTTTCCCAATGTGTCTAGGGTCGAATGACCGGATTCGTGGGGGAGATCGTATCGTGCGCCATTTCGCTTTTGCCCTGTCTGCGCTGTCCATCCTGTTCAGCGCGGATGCAGCGCTCGCCGACAAGCGCGTCGCTTTCGTCGTTGGCAATGGCAGCTACAAGAATGTCGATCCGTTGCCGAACCCGCCGATCGACGCGAAGGCCATGGCCAGCGCGCTACGCAATGTCGGCTTCGACGTCATCGAAGGATCGAACCTGACGCGCGACGGCATGACCGAAAAGCTGCTCGACTTCGGCCGCAAGGCGCAGGGCGCCGATGTCGCGGTGTTCTTCTATGCCGGCCACGGTATCTCGGTGAACAACATCAACTACCTTTTGCCGATCGATGCCAATCTGAAGTCGGAGATGGACGTCAAGCTCGGCGCAGCCATCAATGTCGAGACCACCCTCGACCAGACCATGGGCGATGCCAAGGTGAAGCTGGTATTCCTCGATGCCTGCCGCGACAATCCGTTTGCCGCCAAGATCCGCTCCAGCGGATCTGCCACGCGCAGCGTCGCGGTGTCGTCCGGCCTTGCGGAGATGAAATCCGGCGAAGGCACGCTGATCGCATTCGCCACCAGCCCCGGCCAGACCGCCCTCGACGGCAAGAGTGGAAGCAACAGCCCGTTTACCCGCGCGCTGCTCAACAACATCACCACGCCCGGCGCCGAGATCCAGCAGGCGATGACGAAAGTGCGCGCGCAGGTGCAGGACGAAACCAACAAGGGCCAGCTGCCCTGGGGCCACACCAATCTGATCGGCGCAGTCTATCTCAATCCGGACGTGCAGGCGCAGGTCGCCGTTGCCGCGGCCAGCCCCACCGCCACCATGCCCGCGGCGGCCACCGCCGGCTCCGATGTCGAGCTCGAGTTCTGGCGCTCGATCAAGGACTCGAACCGACCGGAGGAACTCAACGCCTACATCTCGATGTACCCGAACGGCCAGTTCAAGCCGCTCGCCCTTGCCCGCATCGCCGCGCTCCAGGAAGCCGCGACGGCCCCGCGTACTGCTGCGCCGGGCGTGGACAAGGCCGTGTTTACCGAGCAAGCCAACCAGCTCACCGAGGACAAGATCGGTCTCGACAAGGTCAAGCGGCGCGACGTGCAGCGCCGCCTCAACGGCCTTGGCTTCGACACCCAGGCGACCGGCAGCTTCGATGCCGGGACCCGTGGCGTGATCACGCGGTGGCAGGCGGCACGCGGTTACCCGACGTCGGGCTATCTCAACAAGGTGCAGCATGCCGCATTGCTCACCGAGGTCGTCGCGCTGAAGGAGGAACCGGCACCCGCACCGAAGCCGGTGCGCCGCCAGGTGCAACAGCAGACCTATGAGGAAGCGCCCGTGGTCCGGCGCCAGGCCGCGCCCGCCCCCGCCCCGGCCATCGATCCCGCCGGTCCCGGCCGGTTCATTGGCGGCGTCGTTGGCGGCTTCCTTAACCGCTAAGCCCGCTACCTGGAGCGGCAGCCTACTTGCCGGCTGCCTTGCGCAGCGCGTCGTTCATGCGGTCCTGCCAGCCTGGTCCGTCCTGCTGGAAATATTCCAGCACATCCTGATCGATCCGCAGCGACACCAATTCGCGCACACCGGGAACGGCTGCCTTGGCGACCGGTGCCTCGACCGGCTTCGTGGTGGTCTTCTTGAACGCCGCCTCCGCCTCGGTGCGGGCATCCTGGAGCGTGCGCGGGCGTCGCGGGGGCTGTGCCATCTCGGTCAGATTCCTTCCAACATTGCCGTCGAGAGATAGCGCCCGCTGAGCGCCTGCACAATCGCTTCCACGGTGTCGCCGAAGATGCGTCCGCACAAGGGCGCGACGTGGCGGCTACTCGCCTCTGCTGCAGGACCGGCAATGTCAGCAAATTTTACAAATGTCATTCATCGTAACAGGCGGATTCTTCGTGACGCACGTGGCATCGCACAAAGGTGACCGCGCTGCGGCACAAACATGCGCTGACTTAAAAAACTTCAAAGCAACGCATTTGTGTTGCGACACGGTCAAACAAATCGGATTAGGATCGCATCATGTCCGATGAGACGACGAAGGAGGTCACGATGTCAGCATCAGCTGAAGTCCGTACGACCAAAACGTCCCATCCCGCGCCGCGTGGCAGCGATCTTCCGACCTGCCCCGTTTGTGCCGACTCGATGATTGCTGCCGAGGCGTCGGCCTTTCTCACCGATGACGTCGTCAGCTATCTCTGGACCTGCGATACATGCGGCTATGGTTTTGTGACCAAGCACGCCTTTCGCCGGACGGTCTGCAACTAGCTAGCGCTGTTCGCGCGGACCAGCGTGAACCGATCTTGGATTGCTCCGCGATCCGAGGAAGCAACCGATTGTGACTATCACATTCACCGTGCCTCTGCTTGCCCGCCGAGGGCTGCTTTCCACGCGGATGGCACAACCAAAACGCCCAGTAAGGCGAACGCTGCCAGTATCGCCCATGCGTCATTGACGCTCCAAACAAAAGCAGCCGCTCGCGCCGAGGCTCAGCATATCGTCTCGACCGGCGTCCGCGTCGGCGCAGCATCGGCACGCGTCAAGGTCAGCAATCTGCGCAAACGATTTGCACCGTCACGCGTGCACCAAGTAACGACCACGCTGCAGTCACACCTTCGCCATTTCTGATGTTCCCAAGCCGTGCTAACCAGCTGTCGGGTCTACAGCGGAGAAGCCGTCTCTCGGGTCGAGGGGATACCCGCACTGGAGTCGGTCATGACCGGTCAAATTCCCTTCTTCGTGCCTAAGCGCACGATCACTGCAAGTGAGGTCGCGGGCATCGCGGGCTTACTTTTTGTTACAAAAGATTTCCTCATTTCGGCTGGAGCAGCGCTAGAGACAGCGCGTCGCGGCGAGCTCAGCTATATGGACAATCACAAGTATCTTGAGGCCTTGAGGCAGACGAATGCAGGCGCTTGTCTTGTCTCCCCGCGCTTCAGCGCGTCCGTTCCAAAGGAGACCTACTCTTTTGTGACACCTCAGCCGTATTTGATTTACTCAAGGATCCTCGCGTTGCTCTATCCAGGAGCGGCTATCCCGGGGTCACTTTTCGAGACCGACGGCATTTCTCCAAACGCCACGATTCATGCTTCGGCCATCATCGATTGCGGGGCTACCATCGATCCCGGCGCAGTAATCGGTCCCCGGGCCAGGATCGGTGAACGCACTTATATCGGGTCAAACGTCGTGATCGGCCCGGACGTCACCATCGGGAGCCATAGCTCAGTCGGCGCCGGCGCTATCATTGCGCACGCAACTGTCGGCAATCACGTCATTGTCCATCCAGGCGTATCGATCGGTCAGGACGGCTTCGGATTCGTGCCCGACAAAGGCGGACATATCAAAATTCTCCAGGTCGGAGGCGTCATTATTGAGGACTGCGTCGAAATAGGCGCAAACACGACCATCGATCGCGGGTCGACCCGCAACACGTCTATCGGCGAAGGCACGAAGCTCGATAACCTCGTACAAGTCGCCCACAACGTGACGATTGGCAGGCACTGCCTCATCGCCGCGCAAGTCGGAATTGCCGGGTCTGCAACTCTCGGGAGTTTTGTTGCAATAGGCGGCCAGACTGGAATTGCTCCTCATCTGACAATCGGCGACGGCGCACAGATAGCCGGTGCAAGCGGCGTCACGCGCGACGTGCCTGCGGGAGAGCGGTGGGCAGGATTTCCAGCCCGGCCCAGCCGCAGGTTTTTCCGGCAATACAAGGCCATGGAAATGCTTGCGGCCGGTGACCGCGAGACAAACGATTGATGAACCTGCAAACCGGACCTGGCTGCCGGCCGAGGCACGGATGATCGACTGGCCGGTGAAGTCGGAACCGGTGAAGGCGACCTAGTTGACCTCCGGTTACCGCGGCGGAATGTCGCCGCGCGCCCAGCCCTCGCGCGTATGCGCCCGAAACTCTTCAAACGTTCCAGCCTCGATGGCCGCGCGGATGCCCTGCATCAGGCTCTGGTAATAGGCGATGTTGATTTCAGACAGCAGCATCGCGCCGAGGGTTTCGCCGGAGCGCACGAGATGATGCAGATAGGCGCGCGAGTAATCGCGTGCGGCCGGCCAGGTGCTCTCTTCATCCAGCGGACGCGGATCGTCCTGATGCCGCGCATTGCGCATGTTGATCTGGCCGTGGCGCGTGAAGGCCATGCCGTGGCGGCCATTACGGGTCGGCATCACGCAGTCGAACATGTCGACGCCGCGCGCCACCGCTTCCAGCATATCATCCGGCGTGCCGACGCCCATCAGATAGCGCGGCCGCTCCGAGGGGAGGATCGGAACCACCTCCTCGATCATCGCCAGCATCACGGCCTGCGGCTCGCCGACGGCGAGGCCGCCGATCGCGTAGCCATGAAAGCCGATATCGATCAGCCCACGCGCACTGGCCCGGCGCAATTCCGGCACGTCGCCGCCCTGCGCGATGCCGAACAGCATATAGCCGTCCGGCGCCGTCTCGAAGGCGCGCTTGCAGCGCTCGGCCCAGCGCAGCGACAACTGCATCGCGCGGTCGATATCGGCATGTTCCGCTGGCAGCCGGACGCATTCGTCGAGCTGCATCGCGATGTCCGAATTCAGCAGCCGCTGGATCTCGATGGCGCGCTCCGGCGTCAACTCGAACTTCGCACCGTCGATATGTGAGCGGAACGTGACGCCCTGCTCGGTCACCTTGCGCAGCTGCGCCAGCGACATCACCTGGAAGCCGCCGGAGTCGGTCAGCATCGGACCGTTCCAGGTGGTGAATTTCTGCAGGCCACCGAACGACGCGACGCGTTCGGCGCCGGGGCGCAGCATCAGATGATAGGTATTGCCGAGCACGATATCGGCGCCGGCATCGCGCACGTCGCGCCAGTGCAAGCTCTTCATCGCACCGAGGGTGCCGACCGGCATGAAGGCCGGTGTGCGCACCACGCCATGCGGCGTCGTCAGCTGGCCCCTGCGTGCCGTGCCGTCAGTGCGCAGCAGTTCGAAATGATTGGCGACGGTCATTGATTGCGTGTGTCCCGAAACAGCAGACTGGCGTCGCCGTATGAATAGAAACGATAGCCGGTCGCGATGGCATGGGCATAGGCCTGCTTCATCGTATCCATGCCGGCGAAGGCAGAGACCAGCATGAACAGCGTTGAACGCGGCAGATGGAAATTCGTGAGCATGATATCGACGGCGCGGAAGCGATAGCCGGGCGTGATGAAGATCGCAGTCTCGTCGGCGAACGGATGAATAACGCCGTCCTCGGACGTTGCGCTTTCCAGCAAACGCATTGAGGTCGTGCCGACGGCAACAACGCGTCCGCCGGCCGCATGCGCTGCGTTCAATGCATCCGCCGTTGCGCGCGAGATCGTACCCCATTCGGAATGCATCTTGTGCTCGGCGGTGTCGTCGACCTTCACCGGCAGGAAGGTCCCGGCTCCGACATGCAGCGTGATGCGATGCAGGCCGACGCCGCGCGCCTTCAGAGCGGCTTCCAGTGCCGGCGTGAAATGCAGTCCCGCCGTCGGTGCGGCGACGGCGCCGTCATTGGCGGCGAACATGGTTTGATAATCGGCCGTGTCACGCTCGTCCGGAGCGCGTTTTCCGGCGATGTAAGGCGGCAGCGGCGGCGCGCCGAGTTCGGCAATCGCCTGATCCAGCGCGGGGCCGTGAAACGAGAAAGAGAAGATGATCTCACCGGCATCGCCCTTGTGCTCGACTTGCGCGTCGAGATGTCCGAGCAGGCAGACGCGGCCTTCATTGCCGAAGCGCACCGTATCGCCTTCGACGAGCTTCTTTGCAGGCCGTACCAGCGCCTGCCAGCGCGAACCGTCGAGGCGCTTGATCAGCGTCGCATCGATCTTCGGTTCGGTCTCGCGGCCAATGCGGCGGCCCGTGAGCTGCGCCGAGATAACCCTGGTGTCGTTGACGACCAGCTGATCGCCGGGCTTCAGCCAGGTCGGCAGATCCGATACGACATGATCCTGCACGCCGATACCCGGCTGAACAACAAGCAACCGCGCAGCATCCCGCGGGCTGGCGGGCCGCAGCGCGATGTTCTCGGCCGGAAGTTCAAAATCGAAGATATCGGTACGCATGGGTTTGTAGTTATTCCCACTCCGTCATGGCCGGGCTTATCCCGGCCATCCACGCCTTGGTGTTGATGCCTATAAAACGTGGATGCCCGGGACAACTAGCGAAGTTCGCTTCGCGCTGCCCGGGCATGACGAACGTGAGGGATGAGCTTAACTTAGGCAGCCGCGTCGGCAGCCATATGCGCCTTGACGATCTTGTCGGGGTTCTGCACCGGCTCGCCGCGCTTGATCTTGTCGACGTTCTCCATGCCTTCGGTGACCTTGCCCCAGACAGTGTACTGCTTGTTGAGGAACGACGCGTCGTCGAAGCAGATGAAGAACTGGCTGTCGCCGGAATCCGGGCTGGCCGCGCGGGCCATCGACAGCGTGCCGCGCACATGCGGCTCGTTATTGAATTCGGCCTTCAGCTTCTTGCCCGAACCGCCGGTGCCGGTGCCCTGCGGACAGCCGGTCTGCGCCATGAAGCCGTCGATGACACGGTGGAAGACGATACCGTCGTAGAAGCCTTCGCGCACGAGCTCCTTGATACGGGCGACATGGCCCGGGGCCAGATCCGGGCGCATCTCGATGGTGACGGGACCCTGGGTGGTTTCAAGGATCAAAGTATTCTCGGTAACAGCCATGCTCGTCTCTCTACTGGTTTGGGTTGGTTTCGGCGGTCGTCAAACCGCACTCGGAAGGGGCGTCCAGCGACCGCGTCGCCCAGGCCCCCGGTAAATGGCATCGGCGTGCAATGTTGCAATGTCTCCATCACAGCCGTTCGGTAAGCAACGCTGTCGGCCTCGGAGGCATCCGGCGTCTCGAAGGTAATTCGCGGCCTTCCGAGAAGTTCACCGGATCGCTTGAAGCTGAACAGCACCGTGATCTCCATGCCCGGATGGCCTCGCGGCAAGGCGGGCGGATGCCAGCACGCTTTCAGCCTTCCGAACATGCCCTCCAGCGTACTCACGGCGTCAGATTGCCCCGACGCCGGATGCGCCTGAAGGACGCCAGACAGCAATGATGCCGCGAGCAGAGCAATCACCCTGCATCGCGGCATCATGATGCTCACTTGATGTCGGAAGCGACCTGAACCTTGACCATCTTGTCAGGGTCGGTCACGGCACCACTGGCCGAGCCGGGAGGCGCCTTCTTGAGCTTGTCCACCACGTCCATGCCAGCGACGACGTCGCCAACCACGGTGTATTTGCCGTTCAGCGACGAACCTTCGGCGAACATAATGAAGAACTGCGAATTGGCCGAATCCGGATCGCCGGCACGTGCCATGCCAACAACGCCGCGCTTGTACGGCACCTGCGAGAATTCGGCCTTCAGGTTCGGATATTTCGATCCGCCGGTGCCGTTGAAGTTCTTGCCGTCGCCGGTCTGCGCCATGAAGCCGTCCATCACGCGGTGGAACGGTACGTTGTTGTAGTAGCCTTCGCGGGCGAGCAGCTTGATGCGCTCGGCGTGCTGTGGGGCGATATCGGTGCGCAGTTTGATGATGATCCGGCCCTTGGTCGTGTCGATCACAACCGAATTGGCCTTGTCGAGGCCAGCCGGAAGGGCTGCCGGAGCCTGCGCGAAAGCGGGAGCCGCGAACATCAGCGCGGCAGCAAGTGCGACTATACGGATCATGGAAACTCCGGATCAGAGAAAGCCGGTCAGCCGGCCAGGATACTTATTTCGGTTTATGCGACGAATTTGGACTTGAGGCTCTTGGCGACCGCGTCCGGGACGAAAGCCGAAACGTCGCCGCCCATGGCGGCGATTTGCCGGACCAGTGTGGCGGTGATCGGGCGGACGCTCACCGAGGCCGGAAGAAATACCGTCTGCACATCCGGCGCCATGGTCTCGTTCATGCCGACGATCTGCATCTCGTAATCGAGATCGGTGCCGTCGCGCAGCCCGCGGATCATGATGGTCGCACCGATCTGCTGCGCCAGTGTGGTGGTGAGATTGTCATAGGTCGTGCAGTCGAATTCGCAGCCGGCGGCCGAGGCCAGCGGTCCGAACACCTGCTTCACCATCTCCAGCCGCTCGTCCGTCGAGAACAGCGGCTTCTTGCCGGGGTGCACGCCGATGGCGACCACGAGCTTGTCGCACAGGCCAACGGCATGGCGGACCACATCGAGATGGCCATTGGTGACGGGATCGAATGAACCGGGATAAAGCGCGATACGGGGCATTCCCCCTCCTACCCCGCCCCCGTTCGAGCTGCAAGCCAACTTGGTTCCGCCCGCTGGGGCCGAACGGCCGATGTTTATTTTCGGACAGGGCTCGAACCGGATGCCGGGTCAGTGCGTCTACTGGGTACGCAGCAACGATATTGAAAACATTGGGCTTTCGAGCCTCATGTGTCGTCATGCGCGTACGGACGAAACACAAACCGGGCCGGATGAAACCACTTTGCCCGGACACGACAACTTCCTGAAACCGGGCCTGATTAATCAGGCAAGCACAGGAAGCGACAAACAAACCGGGCCAAAACGGCCCGAATGACAGGGGACCGTCATGATCAAGACTCTCTCAGCAGTTGCCGTCGCAGCTTTCATCGCAGCCGCCCTCACCGTTCTGCCGGGCTTCGCTCCGAAGGTCGAGGCGTCGGTGCCGGTGGCCCTCGCCAAGGCCGACCGTCTGGACATCCACACGGTAGGTCGCAACTGCTCCGAGCAGGCCTGGCCGAACTTCGAGGCCTCCTGCCTGCGTAACGCAGCCAGCAAGACGATCACTGTCCGCGAAGTCCGCCTCGTGACCACCGAGCGTCGCTAAGCGGCAAAGGATACCGCACCCCGGTCAGAGCCGGGGTGTACTGATACTTAATCCGGGCAATCGAACTACACTCCCCCAACGCGCGCGATGCATAGTTCAGTGAAATTCTCGCGACACCTGCTTCAACTAATTTCATAGCAATTCGCGACGCAACGTCGCAGACTGCTGGTTAAGCGCGATCGTGAAAGCGCGAGTCCCGTGAGGGCTGCCAGTGACCGCCATCCCAGCCGCATCGCCAGGCCACTCTGGCGGACTTCCTCTCACGGCAACGATCGGCGCGCTCGGCGTCGTCTATGGTGATATCGGCACCAGCCCCCTTTACGCATTGAAGGAAGCCGTGAAGGCGGCGGCCCATGGCGGGCCTCTCACGTCCGAAGCAACGCTCGGCGTGGTGTCGCTGATCCTCTGGGCGTTGATCCTCATTATCTCCCTGAAATACGCGCTTCTGATTCTGCGCGCCGACAATCGCGGCGAAGGCGGCATCGTTGCCCTGCTGGCACTGCTCCACGCGCGCAACGCAGAGCCGGGCACTTGGCGCATACATTTGCTGGTCGTCGGTCTCGTCGGCGCCGCCCTGCTCTATGGCGATGGCGCCATCACGCCGGCGATCTCGGTCCTATCAGCCATTGAAGGCCTCAAGGTCGATGCACCGTCGCTTGCGCCGGCCGTGGTGCCGCTCACCGTCATCATTCTGATCGGGCTGTTTCTGATGCAGAGTAAGGGCACCGGTTTCATCGGCGGCATCTTCGGGCCAGTGATGCTGGGCTGGTTTGCCGTGCTGGCGCTGCTCGGCATCCATGGCATCGTGCAATCGCCCGGCGTGCTCGCTGCCGTCAGTCCGCTCTATGCCTTCGAATTCCTGATCCACCAGGACTTCCACATCAGCTTTGCCATTCTCGGCGCCGCCTTCCTAGCCGTGACCGGCGGCGAAGCGATGTATGCCGATATGGGCCATTTCGGCCGGATGCCGATCCGGCTCGCCTGGTTTGCCATCGCCCTGCCGGCGCTGGTGCTGAACTATTTCGGCCAGGCGGGACTGCTGATCGCCGACCCCACCGCCATCAACAACCCGTTCTATCAACTGGCGCCGGACTGGCTGCACTACCCGCTGGTGGCCTTTGCGACCGTCGCGACGGTGATCGCCTCGCAGGCTATCATTTCCGGTGTGTTCTCGCTGACGCAGCAATCGATCCAGCTCGGCTTCCTGCCGCGGATGCAGATCCGGCACACCACCAGCCACGCCATGGGCCAGATCTATGTGCCGCTGGTGAACTGGCTGCTGGCGGCGGCGACGTTGGCCGCCGTGCTCAGCTTCGGCACATCGGACGCGCTGGCAGGCGCCTATGGCATCGCCGTATCGCTGCTGATGGCGATCACCACGCTGCTCGCGGCATTGGTCGCGCTGCAATGGGGCTATCCGCCGCTTCTCGTCGTGACGGTGAACGGCTTCTTCTTCATCATCGATTGCATCTTCTTCGCCGCCAATTCCACGAAGCTGTTCGAAGGCGGCTGGTTTCCGCTATTCTTGGCGGCTGCTGTGGCGTTCCTGATGTTGACCTGGCGCAGCGGTGTCAAACTCGTCGAAAGCGCCCGCGCCAAACTGCGTCAACCCGAAGAGGACCTGATCGAGACGGCCGTCAGTCGCTGCCATGCGCGCCTCAATGGCACCGCGGTGTTCCTGGCATCCATGCCGAACGGTGTGCCGCTCGCACTGACGCAATTCGTCAAGCACAACCACGTCCTACATGAGCGCGTCATTCTGGTGACTGTGCTGATCGCCGAAGTGCCGCGCGTCCCGGATGCCGATCGCGCCGAAATTATCGAAGTCATTGAAGGGATCACGCGCGTCATCCTGCATTACGGCTTTATGCAGTATCCAACGATTTCAGACGGGCTCGGCCTGGCCTCCGAACAGGGCAAGCTGCCCGGAATCGACCTCGCCGAGATCACCTATTACATCGGCCGGGAGACCATCATTCCCAGCGACAAGGTCGCCGGGATGGCGGTGTGGCGCGAAACCGTATTCGCGTTCCTGCAACGTAACGCCGAACGCTCCGCAGCGTTCTTTGGCGTGCCGACCAAGCAGGTTGTCGAGTTCGGCACCGAAATCGAGATTTAAATCGCTCGCGATTTAAGCCTCGGCCGGTCACGACTGCTCGCAGCAGGCCTGGCCGAACGTCGAGGCCTCCTGCCTGCGCTCTAGCGATCGACGCCCGCAAGGCGCGGGGCCTCTGCGAAACACGCGATGAGCATTTCGGTAAGAACCCGCACCTTCCGTGCGGGATGCTGACTTGGCGGCCGGATGACATAGACACCTGCCGGTGGTGGCGGATGGCGTGTCATGACCGGAACAAGCGCGCCCGAGGCGACATCGTCATGGGTGATGCCATCGGGGAGCCAGGCGATGCCGAGTCCTGCCAATGCTGCGGCGCGGAGAGCCGTGCCGTTGTCGGCTTTGAAGCGCCCTTGCGGGCGCACCGTGATTGTCTTGTCGCCATCCATGAATTGCCAGGCTTCCGTACCCTGCATGAGAGCCTGATGCGCGACGAGTTCGTCCGGCGTCTCGGGGGAACCATGCGCTTCGATATAGTCCGGGCTGGCGACCAGTTTTCCATAGATAGGCCCGACGTGTCGCGCGATCAGGTTGGAGTCCGGAAGATAGCCAACCCGGATCGCGCAATCGAAGCCTTCGGCGATGAGATCAACGAAGCGATCACTGTAGACGCTATGGATGTGGAGCTGCGGGTGCCGTCGCGCCATGTCCGCAAGCACGGGAGCTAAGTGCGTTGGGCCGAAAGTAAGCGGCACGGCAATGCGCAAGCGGCCGCAAAGCTCGCCATCCGGCAGGAGCAATTCCCTGGCCGCGTCGATCTCGGCGCAAGCTCGCGCTGCATGGTCGCGAAACGCGACTCCCGCTTCGGTGAGCGCAGCGCCGCGCGTGGTTCGTGCGAGAAGCTGCACGCCAAGTTCCGCTTCAATGCGAGCAAGCTGCCGACTGACGATCGACTTGGAGACGCTGAGCCGACGCGCAGCGGGCGAAACGCCCCCGGCATCGGCAACTTCCACGAATGTCCTGAGCGCTTCGATGTCCAATTCGGCATTCCC
This sequence comes from Tardiphaga robiniae, assembly GCF_013359755.1. Classification (GTDB taxonomy): domain Bacteria; phylum Pseudomonadota; class Alphaproteobacteria; order Rhizobiales; family Xanthobacteraceae; genus Tardiphaga; species Tardiphaga robiniae. The sequence goes on from NZ_JABMCJ010000079.1 coordinate 27,333, forward strand.
CATTCCGCAACACAGCTTGCCACGGAAGGGCACTACCTCATCAAGCCCAAGAACGGCAATACCCCGTCAAGACAGCGCCGCCGTTGGCGCATGTCCCATCAAGAAGACCAATCTCACTCACAACGGCACCAGAGGATATATTCATGACCTTTCGTAATGGCCTTGCGTCGCTCCTTCGTCCCGAAGACTCGGTTCTCATTCTGATCGACCACCAGCCCTACCAGCTCGCCAACGTGAACAGCCATGAACCGCAGATGGTGATCAACAATACGGCGGGCCTGGCGAAGGCCGCCAAGGCATTCGGCGTTCCCACCATCCTGACCTCGGTGCTCGCCGAGCGTGGCGGTCTCTTATTCCCTCAGATCACCGACGTGTTCCCCGGCCAGGAGGTGATCGACCGGACCTTCATCAACACCTGGGAAGACCCGAAGGCGGTGGACGCCGTCAAGGCAACGGGCCGCAAGCAATTGATCATCGCGGGCCTGTGGACTGAGATCTGCGTCGCGATGCCGACGATCCAGGCCCTCGGCGAGGGCTGGGACGTAACGGTCGTCACCGATGCCTCGGGCGCCGTTTCGGTCGAGGCCCATCAGGTCGCCATCCAGCGCATGATCGCGGCCGGCGCCAACATGATGACCTGGCTGGCAGTGTCCGCCGAATGGCAGCGCGACTGGGCGCGGGCTGAGAGTGCCGCCAAGCTAACGGAAGTGATGACGCAGCATGCAGGCGGCAGCGGCATTGCGTATCTGTGGGAGCAACAGCTCCTCAATACGCCGGTGCCGAAGAGCGCAGGCGCATAGCGCCGAAAAGCCCCTTTCGACCGAGCAAGCGCGAGGTGTTGGGTTCTCGCTTCGCTCAACCCATCCCGCACATCACATACATAAAAGAAAAACCCGCGGCATGACCGCGGGTTTTTTATCAACGTGCCAGCCGCTGCGGAGAGCCTCAGCCCTCCGCCACCGGCGCACCGTTGCCATTCTCGCCCTCTTCGCCCTCGCCCGCCTCGCCGATATGCTCGACCGACACGACGTGCTCGTCGTCAGCCGTGTTGAACACGATGACGCCCTGGGTCGAACGGCCGGCAATGCGGATACCTTCCACCGGACAGCGGATGAGCTGGCCCTTGTCGGTGACAAGCATGATCTGGTCGCTGTCCTCGACCGGGAACGAAGCGATCAGCTTGCCATTACGGTTGTTAACCGACATCGCGACGATACCCTTGCCGCCGCGGCCGGTGGTGCGGTACTCGAACGACGAGGTCCGCTTGCCGTAGCCGTTCTCGCTGATGGTCAGCACGAACTGCTCGGATGCCGACATCTCGACATAGCGCTGCTCGCCGAGTTCGATGGCGCCGGTCGCCTCTTCGGTCTCCACAGCAGCCGCCGCTTCGTCCGCGACATCGGCACGCTCCTCGGCGCCGCCGCGACGCACCGCATTGGCACGGCGCAGATAGGCCGCGCGTTCATCTGAATTTGCCTCCAGATGGCGCAGGATGGTGAGCGAGATCAGCTTGTCGCCCTCCGCCAGCGAAATGCCGCGCACGCCCATGGAGCTGCGGCCCTGGAACACGCGAACGTCTGTCACCGGGAAACGGATGCACTGGCCGCCGGCCGCTGTCAGCAGCACGTCGTCATGTTCGGTGGCGATCTGCACATCGACGATCGCTTCGCCCTCATCGAGCTTCATCGCGATGATGCCGGAGCGCCTGACATCGACGAAGTCAGAGAGCTTGTTGCGGCGAACATTGCCGCCGGTGGTCGCGAACATCACGTCGAGATCGTTCCACGTCGCCTCGTCCTCAGGCAGCGGCATGATCGTGGTGATGCGCTCACCCTGCTCCAGCGGCAGGATGTTGATCATCGCCTTGCCGCGGCCGTTTGGCGGCGCGATCGGCAGACGCCAGACCTTTTCCTTATAGACCTGGCCGCGCGACGAGAAGAACAGCACGGGCGTATGGGTCGAGGCGACGAACAGACGCGAGACGAAATCCTCGTCGCGCGTCGCCATGCCGGAGCGGCCCTTGCCGCCGCGACGCTGTGCCCGATAGGTCGAAAGCGGTACGCGCTTGACGTAGCCATGATGCGACACCGTCACCACCATGTCTTCGCGCTGGATCAGGTCTTCGTCTTCGACCTCGCCCTCTTGCTCCATGATGACGGTCTTGCGCGGCGTCGCGAATTCCGACTTCACCGCACCGAGCTCGTCCTTGATGATGCCCTGAACGCGCGCGCGCGAACGCAGGATCTCCAGATAGTCCGCAATCTCGACGGCGAGCTTGTCCAGCTCGTCGGAGATTTCTTCGCGGCCCAGAGCTGTCAAGCGAGCCAGTCGCAGATCGAGAATGGCCTTGGCCTGTTCGAAGGACAGCCGCGCGGTGCCGTCTTCCTCGAGGCGATGACGCGGATCGTCGATCAGCATCATCATCGTCGCCACGTCCTGCGCGGGCCAATGACGCTCCATCAGGATGTCACGTGCGGTGGCGGGATCCGGCGAAGTACGAATGACACGGATGACTTCGTCGATATTCGCCACTGCAATCGCGAGGCCGACGAGGATATGCGCGCGATCGCGCGCCTTGTTGAGCAGGAACTTGGTACGGCGCGTGACGACCTGTTCGCGGAACGCGACGAAGATCGTCAGCAGATCCTTCAGGTTCATCAGCAACGGACGACCGGTGTCGAGCGCCACCATGTTGGCGCCGAAATTGGTCTGCAGCGGCGTGAACTTGTAAAGCTGGTTGAGCACCACCTCCGGCACCGCGTCCCGCTTCAATTCGACGACGACGCGAAAACCGTCGCGGTCGGATTCGTCGCGTAGATCGGAAATGCCTTCGATCTTCTTGTCGCGCACCAGTTCGGCGATGCGCTCCACCATGGTGGCCTTGTTCACCTGGTAGGGAATTTCCGAGACGATGATCGCTTCGCGATCCTTGCGCGTCGGCTCGATCGAGACCTTGCCGCGCATGACGATGGAACCGCGGCCGGTGTGATAGGCCGTACGAATTCCGGCGCGGCCGAGAATGATGCCGCCGGTCGGGAAATCCGGACCTGGGATGATCTTGTTCAGATCGTCAATGGTCAGTGACGGATCATCGATCAACGCGACGCAGGCGTCGATGACTTCGCCGAGATTGTGCGGCGGGATGTTGGTGGCCATGCCGACGGCAATGCCGCCGCCGCCATTCACCAGCAGATTGGGAAACTTCGCGGGCAACACGCGTGGCTCACGGAACGAGCCGTCATAGTTGTCCTGATAGTCGACCGTGTCCTTGTCGAGATCGTCGAGCAGCGACTGCGCGATCTTGGTCAGGCGCGATTCCGTGTATCGCATCGCGGCGGCCTGATCGCCATCTACCGAACCGAAATTGCCCTGACCGTCGATCAGCGGCACGCGCATCGAGAAGTCCTGCGCCATGCGGACCATGGCGTCATAGACCGACTGGTCGCCGTGCGGATGATACTTACCAATGACGTCGCCGACGGTTCGCGCCGACTTGCGATACGGCTTGTTCCACTCGAAGCCGTTCTCATACATTGCATAGAGAATGCGGCGATGCACCGGCTTCAAGCCGTCACGCGCATCCGGCAGCGCACGCGCCACGATCACGCTCATGGCGTAATCGAGATACGAACGCTTCATCTCATCGAGGATGGATACGGGACGAATATCCGAGGGGGCTGGTGGCTCCCCAGGCTTCTGGTCTTCAGTGTCGGACAAGGATGATTTCCGGTCAGGTTTTGCTGGGAATCATATAGCGCATCGCGCGGCTTCAAGCCACCCCGCAGACAACGCCCGTGGCTCTATTTTCCTGCTGATTTTTCAAATGCTTACGGGAGCTGTACAGGGCTTGTGAAGTGGCCCCGAATAAGCCAGCCCGAACCCGCCGAATCTTGCGAAAATCATGCGGCCGTCTTGCAGCAATCTAGCGACCGAACACCACGGTGTGCATGACCCGGCCGGGCACAAGGGTGAACACGCCGGCGATCACCAGGGCGCCGGCGAAGATCGAAATCATGGTGATGGCATGCGCCCTGACGCGGTGCCGGCGTGCGGCGACCACTCCGACCACCAGCATCACCGGCGCGATGATCGACAGCAGGTGGATCGGGCTCCAGTCTCGCCACAGCCGGTAGCTATGGCCGTGGATCCCAAACGAACTGATCGCAACGGTGGCGAGCAGGATCACCCAGATCCAGCCGAGCGTCCTGTGTGGCAGCGTGCCCTTGGGCGCGATCAATTGAACGACACCGAGCACGAATGCGACCATGGCCGCAAAAGCATGCAGCGGGATTGGAGCGGCGGCATCAAGCAGCGGCTGAAGCGACATGGTGGCCCTCGTGTTCAGGAGGCAGCATCAGCTCACCATCGCAGAAATCTTTCCATTGTAAAGATCATATTGCCGCCGCGTTGCCACAGCTAACCGCACCCTCAAAAAGCAAAACGCGCTGCAAGCAATCAGCTCACAGCGCGCGATGCAGAAGTTCAGGACGTCCTGACAGCAGATCAGAAGGGTTATATGTGGTTATGGACGTGATGCGTGAGGCGGTCGAGGAGCGCGCCGGTGACCGAGGCTGGATTCCGGGATATCTCCAGGTCGCGCCTGGCGGACGGCTGCACCTTGTTTCGTGCGCGCCTCACGGGCTGATCGTGGCTGAATGGTTGGTTTCGGACGCAAGGCTCTCCGAGACAGGGGACCGCGCTAGTCGAGGCGACCCAAAGTATCCATGCCTCGCTCCGGGCGGACCGGGGCTCGACCACGCAATGATTCAAATCGTGAGCGAGCGTCAGATGCTGCCACCAGGCCCCCGTGCGAAATGTTGAGATCCATCAAGTTCATAGTTGCCAGCTAATCCAGTGGTTTGGCTTTTATCGCCTTGGTCACCCAGGGCGGCCTCATTGATATGCTCTCCTAGGACTCGCGTGATGACCTTATCGAAATTGAGGGGGTCGGCACCGTTGACTTGTATCAAGGACCATCCGTCCCGGCGCAAGCACTCGCCGATCTCCCTTGAGATATTGGCCTGCTTCAAGCCCCTGTCCACGCCGAGTTCGAACAGGAGGACTTCGATGAGCGGCTGGTGCGCATGCCGATCCGTAAGACGGCGGCGCAACGTTTCCTGCGGCGCATCGAGCTGGACAAGCAGGTCCGGTCGCGGAAGGAACGCTAGGCAGTCACGAACCACGTCAATGCTTGGAGTTCGCGCCAGCAAAACCAGCGCACACAATGCCTGGATCAGGCCTTCTTCAAAAATGAAGTAACCTTCCGATTCCTGCGCTTTACGCCAAGATTCGCACAGTAGAGCGATGTCGACCTTCATGCGCCACGACCATGTGCGGCTTCGTAGCGGGATTGATGCTAGAAGCCGCGCCGCGACACCGTCCTTCGGCAGGGTCGATAGCAAGACAGGACCGGAGGTGGCAATCTTTCTGCCAATACGCCCAATGCCATGGCGCGTCTCCGGGCCGTCATCCTGGGCCGACGCATATTCAATCAGGCGATAACCGTTCACTGTCTTCAGGTTGATGCCTTCTTGCGCCAGCCCCCGGCAGAGGCCGCGAAGAAGTGTGGTCTTGCCTGCACCCGGCGGCCCAAATAACTCGATGATCATGGTGGAATGCCCAGCGCCTCGGAACAAGCTGTCATTTACCTGCAGGTCAGAGCTTAGCCGGATTACAAACCACACCAACGTTCATTTGAATGACTGTTCGGATCCGCGGACTGCCGCCCGTCGACTAGTCGGATCACGCCTGCCGCTCCGTTCCGGCATCGTGCGAATGCATGAAGACGTCGTCCCGACATCGAGGTTAGCGTCGGCGGACTCGAGGGACATATCCTTATGCTCAACGGTGACACGCCCAGCTATCGCGCGAGCCACCAGTCGGTTGATGTCGTTGCCGACTACGTCAGCACCTTCGAGGTGGGCCATTGCGCGGCATTGTGGCGGGACGTCGAACAGCCCTTGCTCGAAAGCATTCTGCGCCGGCTCGGAGGGCCACAGCGAACAAGCCTCGACTTCGCCTGCGGAACCGGACGCATTGCGAAGGTCGCCGCTCGGTTGTTCGGCTCGGTTGTCGGGGTCGATGTGTCAGAAGCGATGCTTTCGGCAGCTTCGGTGCCAGACAACGTGACGCTGCTATGCGTCGACGTCACCAAGGTTCCTCTCGAACAGACATTTGACGTTGCCACCGCATTTCGGTTCTTCTTGAATGCAGAAGACACGCTTAGGCGCGACGCATTGCGGGCGATCTATCGGCATCTTCGCAACGACGGCGTATTGGTGTGCAATATCCAGCTCAATGCAACGTCACCCATCGGGTCGTTCAGTCGTGTCCTGAACTGGGCATATCCGAGCAGACCTCGACACACCCTGACTTTGTATCAATTTTCAAGCCTGCTGTCGGATGAGGGATTTGAGGTCGTGGAGAGCACGTATTACGGCTATCTCCCGCGACCGGGCCGGTTGTTTCCACATCTCTGCGAGGCGCTGATCGAGCCATTCGAAAAGGCGTGCCGGAGGCTCAAGGTGCCGGGATTATTGGCGGAGAGTTTTATTGTCGCGGCGCGAAAGCGGGAACGCCTGTTTCCTCAGGTGCAGGACCCTCGGCGAATCGTGCAGGCACCAACAACCTCTTGAGGTTCGGGAGCATGATCATCGAGTTCTTTGGCCCGGCAGCCGCAGGAAAGACCACCTTCGCCCACGCGCTGTGCAAGCGGCTCAACGAGCGCGGCCATCATGCGAATGTTGTGCTCAGCTAGCCCAAGGGTCCGGCAGCCCGCTCTCCCTATCCAAGAGAAGCCCAAACCTCTCGCCGCCCTCCATTACAACGGGCTTTACGCGAAATCGGCTGGCAATGCGTTGATTTATCAAACGAAAGCCCCGCTTGTTTACACAAGCGGGGCCCACAGAATCTGATTCGAGTCTCGTCGGCAATCCGGAAGCTGAAAAACGCTAAGTCATTGAAGAAGCGACGAAAGCGTTTTTTAGTTTACACACAGCTCCAACCAACAGTCAGAACGGGATGTCGTCATCCATGTCGCTGCCGCGGCCACCACCGCCGGCCGGTGCGGCCACGCGGCGCTGCGGCGGAGCGCTCGACTGGCCGCCGCCGAAGCTGTCGCCCATGTCATCGCCGCCGTAACCGCCGCCACCACCCGCGCCGCCGCCCTTGCCGTCGAGCATGGTCAGCGTCGAGTTGAAGCCCTGCAGCACGATCTCGGTGGAGTATTTCTCGACACCCTGCGGATCGGTCCATTTGCGGGTCTGCAGCGCGCCTTCGATATAAACCTTGGCGCCCTTCTTCAGATACTGCTCGGCGACCTTGGCGAGACCTTCGCTGAAGATCACGACGCGATGCCACTCGGTCTTTTCCTTGCGCTCGCCGGTGCCCTTGTCGCGCCAGGTATCCGAGGTCGCGACGGTCAGGTTGACGACCGGGTTGCCGTTCTGCATCCGGCGGACTTCTGGATCCTTGCCGAGATTGCCGACCAAAATCACCTTGTTGACGCTACCCGCCATGCCACTCTCCTACGCTCGAACCTGAATTTGCTGATTGGGCGCCGGCGCAGGCCCTGGCCCGCGCGCAAACGCCGCTGATGATGCGACCCTATACGGTCCGCGCTCCCGCGCAGGCCCCCGCGACCGGGTTATCCACGATCTCTTATATGATCGTCGTCCCATATAGCATGTTCCATTTTTGTTCTCAAGAACACCCCTTGGCGAATTGTTGGGCGACGACGAAGTGCCGAGTCGTCGCTGTCGCGTCTGAGTCGAGCAATAGTGGAACCCGAAGGGAACCGCGCCCCGCCAAAATTCATATACCTTTCATTAACTTAGAAACGGCCAAACATCGAAGACGAGTGTGCTATTTGGGTGACGGACTTTTTGGCAGACTTGCGTATATTTCGATCACTGAATTGCATTTGGCGCTTGCGCCGGGACACGAGGCTTCGCCGACGCGAAGCAATTTTGGGGAGAATTCACATGAAGAAGTTTCTTTTGGGCACCGTTGCCTTGATCGCTCTGGGCGCTTCGGTTCCGGCAATGGCTGCTGACTTGGCCGCTCGTCCCTATACCAAGGCTCCGGCTTATGTTCCCGCCCCGATCTACAACTGGACCGGTTTCTACATCGGCGGTCACGTCGGCGGCGCGTTCAACGGTTCGAACGGCTTCGGCGGCACCTCCGACAATTCGGACGGCCGTTTCCTCGGCGGTCTGCAGATCGGCTACGACTACCAGTTCGCTCCGAACTGGGTGTTCGGCATCGAAGGTCAGTACAGCTGGGTTGGTTCGAACAACACCAACGTCGCTTTCGTTCCGGCTGGCGTCACCTACAACCTGAACCAGAAGGGCCTCGCCTCGGTCACCGGTCGCATCGGTTACACCTGGGGTCCGGCACTGCTCTACGTGAAGGGCGGCTACGCTTATTCCGACTACAGCGAATCGCTGGTCACGACCGTTGGCGCCGTTCCGGTGGCTTTCGCAGCTGGCACCAAGCATGACGGTTACACCGTCGGCGCCGGCCTCGAATACCTGTTCACCCAGAACTGGTCGGGCAAGGTTGAGTACCAGTACTACGACTTCGGCAAGACCACTTTTGCTGCTCCGTCGCCGATTGGCATCGTCGGCCTGTCGTCCCGCAACGACGAGCACACCGTCAAGGCTGGCCTGAACTACCGCTTCAACTGGGGTGGCCCGGTCGTCGCGAAGTATTGATCTTCGCGCCTGATCTCAGGCTTCTGACTTCGGAAAGGCCGGCGGAAACGCCGGCCTTTTTCATTTCATCGTAGCCGGTCCGTTGCCTGGAAGTGGTCGCACTAACTTGCTTCTATTCTGGCGCGTAGATATGCACTTTCGCGCAACCCCCGCGTTAGTTTCTTGGTGTTGCAATCGAAATACAGACGGCCTTACTGAATCACGCTAGGGTTGCGACATCAATTGGGGAGTCTGACCATGAAGAAAATTCTGATCGCATCCGTCGCCCTCGCCGCTGTCGGCGCCGGAACATCGGCTTCAGCTGCCGATCTGGCAGCGCGGCCCTACACCAAGGCGCGGCCGCCGATCGTCGATCCGACCTACAACTGGTCCGGCTTCTATATCGGCGCCAATGCAGGCTATGGCTGGGGTCGCGAAGATCATACCGACCTGCTGCCCGGCTTTGGCGGCTTCTGGACCTCCGGTACGTTCAGCCCCCTCGGCACCACCCAGCGCACCAAGCCCGCCGGCGCCGTCTATGGCGGTCAGGCGGGTTACAACTGGCAGTCGGCCAATTGGGTGTTCGGCGTCGAACTCGCAGGCGGCGGCGCGAACATGCGCGCGACTGACATCAGCATCTTCTTCCCAGGCTCGGATCGGATCAGCTCGAGGATCGATAGCACCCTCACTGCCTCCGGCCGCCTCGGCTACGCCTTCAACAACTGGTTGCCCTATGTGAAGGGCGGCTACGCCGGTGCCCGATTGAAGATGAGCAATTTCGACATTTTCGGAAGCCATCTGGACAACAGCCAGTGGCGCAGTGGCTACGTCGTCGGCGCGGGTCTTGAATATGGCTTCGCGACGAACTGGATCGTCGGTGTCGAGTATAATTACATGGATTTCGGCACGACGTCGTTCAGCGGTCAAAATCTCACGGCGACCGGAGTTCTGTTCGGCACCGAAAGGTTTGACGACAAGCTGACCGTGTCCACGGTCACCGCCCGTCTGAGCTACAAGTTCGGTGGCCCGGTCGTCGCGAAGTATTGAGCTTCGCCTGATCTCGGGCTCCTGACTTCGGAAAGGCCGGCGGAAACGCCGGCCTTTCTCGTTTGCCGGCCGCTGCGCAACCTCTCTCCCAACAAACCGTTGATCGTTGCTTCGGAGCACTGGAAATTCCCGCCCGTTCTTCCTATGTTCCAGCGACAATCAATTGGCGCCCGATCCCGGCCCGGCCGGCGATGCGCGCCCGGATGTGGCGCGCCCGACGCGCCGGGGAATTGCCTGTATGGACGAGATCATCAAGGCGAAGCGGCAGCAGGCCGCCGCCAACATGCGCAGCATCACCATCCGCGGCGCGCGCGAGCACAATCTCAAGAATGTCGATCTGACGATTCCGCGCGACAAGCTGGTGGTGTTCACCGGCCTGTCCGGCTCCGGCAAGTCGTCCCTCGCCTTCGATACGATCTATGCCGAAGGCCAGCGCCGCTACGTGGAGTCGCTGTCGGCTTACGCCCGGCAATTCCTCGAGATGATGCAGAAGCCGGATGTCGATCAGATCGACGGGTTGTCGCCGGCCATTTCCATCGAGCAAAAGACCACGTCGAAGAATCCACGCTCGACCGTCGGCACTGTGACCGAGATCTACGACTATATGCGCCTGTTGTGGGCGCGCGTCGGCATTCCCTATTCGCCGGCGACCGGATTGCCGATCGAGAGCCAGACGGTGTCGATGATGGTCGATCGCGTGCTGGCGCTGCCGGAAGGCACGCGTCTCTATCTGCTTGCGCCCGTGGTGCGCGGCCGCAAGGGCGAGTATCGCAAGGAGCTGGCCGAATATCTCAAGAAGGGTTTTCAGCGCGTCAAGATCGACGGCACCTTCCATGAACTCGCCGAAGCGCCCGTACTCGACAAGAAGTTTCCGCATGACATCGACGTCGTCGTCGATCGCATCGTTGTCAGGCCGGATATCGGCCAGCGCCTCGCGGAAAGTTTTGAGACCGCGCTGAAGCTCGCCGAAGGTCTTGCGGTCATCGAATATGCGGACGCTCCTGCCGCTCCCGCGGAAGACAAGAAATCCGACAAGAAGGTCGCGAAGATTCACGACAAGACAGGTGCCGAGCGCATCCTGTTTTCCGAGAAGTTCGCCTGCCCGGTCTCCGGCTTCACTATCCCCGAGATCGAACCGCGCCTGTTCTCTTTCAACAACCCCTATGGCGCCTGTCCGAAATGCGGTGGCCTCGGTGTCGAGCAGACCATCGATGCTGATCTGGTCATTCCCGACAAGGAGCTGACACTGCGCAAGGGCGCCATCGCGCCCTGGGCTAAGTCGTCGTCTCCCTATTACGTGCAGACGCTGACGGCACTCGGCAAGTTCTACAAGTTCACGCTCGACACCAAATGGAAGGACCTGCCGAAGAAGACGCAGAACGCCATCCTGCACGGCTCCGGCGATGACGAGATCAAGTTCTCCTATGAAGACGGCGTGCGCTCCTACGACACCAAAAAGCCGTTCGAGGGCGTCGTCACCAATATCGACCGCCGCTTCCGCGAGACCGAAAGCGAATGGGCGCGCGAAGAACTCGGCAAGTATTTTTCCGACGTGCCCTGCGATGCCTGCGAGGGTTATCGGCTGAAGCCCGAAGCGCTCAGTGTGAAGATCGGCGGCAAGCATATCGGCAACATCTCGGAAATGTCGGTGCGCAAGGCCGGCGACTGGTTTGAGACCGTGCCGGATCTGCTCAACAAGCAGCAGAACGAGATCGCCGTCCGCATCCTCAAGGAGATCCGCGAGCGCCTCTCCTTCCTGCTCGATGTCGGTCTCAACTATCTCACGCTGGCGCGCTCATCCGGCACGCTGTCGGGCGGCGAGAGCCAGCGTATTCGCCTGGCGTCCCAGATCGGCTCGGGCCTGACCGGCGTGCTCTATGTGCTCGACGAGCCCTCGATCGGTCTGCATCAGCGCGACAATGCGCGGCTGCTCGACACGCTGCGGCGGCTGCGCGATCTCGGCAATACCGTGATCGTGGTCGAGCATGACGAGGACGCGGTGATCGCCGCCGATTACGTGGTCGATGTCGGCCCCGGCGCCGGCACCCATGGCGGCAATATCGTCGCCCAGGGCACGCCCCAGGAGGTGATGAAGAATCCGAAGTCGCTGACCGGCAAATATCTCACCGGCGAAATGTCGGTGCCGGTGCCGGAGCGTCGTCCGCCGAACCATCGCCGCACCATCAAGGTGATCAATGCGCGTGGCAACAATCTCAAGAACGTCTCGGCGGAAGTCCCGCTCGGTCTGTTCACCGCGGTGACCGGCGTCTCCGGTGGCGGCAAGTCGACGCTGCTGATCGACACGCTCTACAAGGCCATCGCGCGCAAGCTCAACGGCGCCAGCGAAGGCGCCGCGCCGCATGACCGCATCGAAGGCCTCGAGCATATCGACAAGATCATCGAGATCGACCAGTCGCCGATCGGCCGCACGCCGCGCTCCAATCCGGCGACCTATACCGGCGCCTTCACGCCGATCCGCGAATGGTTTGCCGGCCTGCCGGAATCCAAGGCGCGCGGCTACGAGGCCGGCCGGTTCTCGTTCAACGTCAAGGGCGGCCGCTGCGAGGCCTGCCAGGGCGACGGCGTCATCAAGATCGAGATGCACTTCCTGCCCGACGTCTATGTCACCTGCGACACCTGCAAGGGCAAACGCTACAACCGCGAGACGCTCGAAGTTCTGTTCAAGGGCAAGTCGATCGCCGATGTGCTCGACATGACCGTGGAAGAAGCCGCCGACTTCTTCAAGGCGGTGCCGCGCGTGCGCGAGACTTTTAAAACCCTGCACCGCGTTGGACTGGATTACATCCATGTCGGCCAGCAGGCGACGACGCTATCCGGCGGCGAAGCGCAGCGCGTGAAGCTCGCCAAGGAGCTGAGCAAGCGCGCGACCGGTCGCACGCTCTACATTCTCGACGAGCCGACCACGGGACTTCACTTCCACGACGTCGCCAAACTGCTGGAAGTGCTTCATGAGCTGGTGGCGCAGGGCAACACGGTGGTGGTGATCGAGCATAATCTCGAAGTCATCAAGACCGCCGATTGGGTCATCGACCTCGGCCCCGAAGGCGGCGACGGCGGCGGCGAGATTGTCGCCTGGGGCCCGCCGGAAGATATCGTCAAGGCACCGCGCAGCTATACGGGCAAATTCCTGAAGCCGGTGCTGGAGAAGGCGGGGAAGCCGAAGAAGCGGAAGCAGGCGAGCGAAGCGGCGGAGTAGAAGAGTGCGTTTACGCGCGTCCGCAGGACGTGAATGGCCGGGACACGCCCGGCCATGACGTAATGTAAGTCATCTGCTTTAAAGTGTAGAGCATTCCATCATGGATGCCTCAGACCGGCTCGATGCTGCACTGAAGAGGATTGGTGTCCGGGTTGAGGCTGTACGTAAAGTATGTATTGCCGGGATAGATGCCGAGCCTGTGGTCCGGCATATCCATGGGGACTAGAAGACCATCGTCCTTCAACTGCCATCTAACAGCTGATGCCCGATACCTGGCTTGAACGGGGAGCCCAGACGGCAATGCTCCTCCGCCCCTGACCCAAGACAACCATGACCACGCGGCCCAATCGCCGAACCATGTTTTGAGATAGCCGTTCTTCTGATTGGGGTCCCAATCATGTAACTGCCATTGGGTCGCCTGGGATTTGTCCTGTACGAGCGGCATGCCGCCTCCGGACGGCCATTGTGAGCCACCATAAAAATGGACGAAGCCAGAGCCACCCGACCAACTGGCCTTAATGAGAACGGCGTCATCAACAATAGGGCTTGGACTCAGTGTCGGTGCCACGGTCGCGCTGGCGAATGATCCGGGCAAGGCTAGACCTGCTGGAATGTCGTCCATACTGTACTCCCCAAATTGCTGGATGGAAACGAGCCGTCCGAGACCGTTTCACAATCACAACTACAAGGCGAGTCTTTGTTGATGATCAAAGACGCACTGTGCTCAAACGCAGCAAGCGTAGGTCGCGCGAACGAGTAGATTTTTTTGCGTTTCAATCACACTTTCACAAGATGTGGCTACGCGTGACAGGCGCTTCGCGAATACAAACATGAACGCACAAGAAATGAGGATCGATTGGCATTCACCGCAGATCAGTCATTTCCAGGACCCTAATGTATCATTGCAATAGAGGTAGCGCTGCTCCTCACCTCAACCCCGTCCCGTGACAACGCTGGCACTTCACCACCTTCTCGCCCTTCTTCAGCAGGCCCTTGCCTTCGCAATTCTTGCACTTCTGCCTCTTCTTGGTGTTGGGGCCTTTCTGGTTCGGTCTATCGTCTGCCATGAGGGCCTCCTGCGGGTGATGAAACGGCAATGACGGACTTAGCACGCTTGCGTGCGGCTCGTGCATCGTTTCGCCGCGCGGATGCGGGTTGAAAACCGGGTCTGATGGGATCATCCTTGCGACGGGTCGCATATCGGCCACGACTCAGACGAGAACCAGCCCGTGACCGCCACAGCCAAACATCCAGCCGAGACCGAGACCCCGGCCACCTCCCCGCCCGCCAGCCATGCCCTATAAGCTCGCCATCTTCGATTTCGACGGCACGCTGTCCGACAGCTTTTCGTGGTTTCTCAGCGTCATCAATTCCGTCGCCGACAAGCACAAGTTTCAGCGTGTCGAACGCGACCGCATCGACGAGTTGCGGAGCGTCGGCGCCGGTGAGCTGATCCGGCTGCTCGGTGTCGCCAAATGGCGGATCCCGTTGATTGCGCGCGACATGCGCAAGCGCAAGGCGCAGCAGATCGACCGCATTTCGCTGTTCCCAGGCGTCGACCGCATGTTCTGTGAATTGAAGGCGCGTGGCATGACGATTGCGATCGTCAGCTCCGACAGCGAGGACAATGTCCGACACGTGCTCGGCGATCTCGATCAGCACGTCGCCTATTTCGCCTGCGGCGCCGGCCTGTTCGGCAAGACGGCGAAATTCCAGCGCATCCTCGACCTCACCGGAATCTCTGTCGATGACACGATCAGCATCGGTGACGAGATCCGCGATATCGACGCTGCGCGCGAGGCCGGGATCGATTTCGGCGCGGTGACGTGGGGCTATACCAGCGGAGCGGCCCTGAAAGCGCGCACGCCGAATTATGTGTTTTCCCGGATCGACGAAGTCATCGCGACGCTGGCTGTGCCAGGACGCTAACGGCCGGCCAAAGACAGACGAAACCCGCCGGCCTCACGACAGGACCGGCGGGCCTGATCGCTTGTTGTCACTGCCCGTGCTGGGCCATTTCCCCATCACTCAAATCCCAGTCCTGCCACAACTGCAGTGCTGCCAGCAGCACCACGAGACCGCCGAGGCAGGTATGGATGAATCTGAGCATGCCGTCGCCGGAATAACCAAAGAAAAGTGGCGAGGCGATCAGCCACAGACCGAGAATGATCGCGGCCACCTCCTCCCAGCGTTGCAGCGCGACATACTCAAGCTGTGCAAGGCCAAATACCAGGACGCCAACCGCCACCGTGTTAATGATTATGGCGCTGGGGGTCCCCCCGGTATATTGATGACCGTTCTGCGTAGGAAACCAGGGCGAGAGCGCAATCAGAACGCCAAGCGCCATGCCAAACCAGTCTTCCCACGTGCGATGCGTACCGAGAAACCGAGTGTCTGACATCGTGACCTCCTCCAAAAGAGGCATACGTCAGCGGCCGTTGGCATGACACTCCAACTGTCAAACAACCGATCCGGCCGCTTCGGGGCGTATGTCTACAATTGACGTAGGAACCCGCTTTGCCTTTGCAAGGCCACGCCAAAGCCATTTTTCACAGCGCGCAGAACGGCAAAGAGCCCTGCGCGACGACATGGATTTCCCCTATCAGATGAAGCATGCGGCGGCTGCATTGCACCCGTTTAGAAATGACTGCTACCTTCTCCCGGACACCTGTGAATGGAATGAGAATGAGCAACGCGGTCTATAACAATACTTCGCTTCACCGTTTCGAACTTGCGGTCGACGGCCATATTGCTTTCACCGAATATACCCGGACGTCCGATACCATCACCTTCGTCCACACCGTCGTGCCGCAGGAATTGGGCGGCAGAGGTATCGGCTCACAGCTTGCCCGCGGCGCGCTCGATGCCGTCCGCGCACAGGGATTGAAGGTCGTGGCGCAGTGCCCCTTCATCGCGGCATATATCGCGAAGCATGCGGACTATCAGGATTTGCTGAAAGACGCGGCATGACCGGCGTTCGCGACAACAAGGCGCTCAATCGCTTCGAGCTGGATGTCGGCGACTCCGTCGCCTTTGCGAATTATCGCCGTGCAGGCGATCGCGTCATCATCACGCATACCGAAACGCCGCCTGCCCTGCGCGGCCGCGGCATCGCGTCAGAACTGGTCAAGGGCGCGCTGGCGTTGATCCGTGCGGATGGGCTGAAGGTCGTGGCGGGTTGTTCGTTCGTGGTGGGTTATCTGCGCCAGCATGCGGACTATGCGGACCTGGTCGGCTAGCCACACATAGTCATTCCGGGGCGCGAGCGCGACTTGGCGATCGCGAACCCGGAATCTGGAAATGTTTTGAGTTCTCATTGCATCGGGATTCCGGGTCTGCGCTTTAGTCGGCTCTGCCGACTTGCGCGCATCCCGGAATGACAAGTGTGTGGCAAAACCTCAAACGACCTTGATCGACATGTCCGGCAAGCCCTGGATCTTGCAAAGCAGCACGTCGCCTTTCACGACCGGGCCGACATTCTCCGGTGTGCCGGAATAGATGATGTCGCCAGCCTTCAGCTCGAAGGCGTCCGAGAGTTTCGATATCTGCTCGGCGACGCTCCAGATCATCTTGTCGAGGTCGGATGTCTGCTTCACGGCGCCATTGACCGCAAGCGAGATCGGACCTTTGGTCATGTGGCCGGTCTTGGCGACCGGATGGATCGGGCCGATGACTGCGGCGTGGTCAAAACTCTTGCCGATCTCCCATGGCTTCTTCTCGTCGCCCATGGCGCGCTGCAGGTCGCGGCGTGTCATGTCGAGTCCAACAGCATAGCCGTAGACATGGTCGAGCGCCTTATCGACGGGGATATTGGTGCCGCCGGATTTCAGCGCGGCGACGAGTTCGACCTCGTAATGATAGTTCTTGGTGAGCGACGGATACGGGTGATCGGCGACCTCGCCGATCTTGACGTTCTGGATCGCGTCGGTCGGCTTCTGGAAGAAGAACGGCGGCTCGCGCGTCGGGTCCGATCCCATCTCGCGGGAATGCGCCGCGTAATTGCGGCCGATGCAATAGATGCGGCGCACCGGAAACACGTCGGTCTCGCCGACGATGGGGATCGTCACGGTCGCGACCGAGAATATGCCCTTGGGACCGGCCTGCGCCTGCGCGGCCTCGCCCGCCAATGCGCTGCCAGCCAGGGCAACGGCGCCGGTGGTCAGAATCGTTCTGCGGTTGATGGGGTCCATGGCGTTTCTCCTCGTATGTTTTGTTGTTTTCTGATCTTGTATTTATGCGCGCTGGTATACCACAGCAAAAAGGCCCGCGCGAGCGCGGGCCTTCCACTCCGTCCCAAACGGAAAGTTTAGTGCTTGATGTCGGCCGGCAGCTTGCCGCCATTGGCAGCGAGCTTGGTCATCATCTGCTTGTGCAGCCAGATGTTCATGCTGGCGGAATCGCTGGTGTCGCCGGTGTAACCGAGCTCCTTGGCGAGATCCTTGCGGGCCGACAGGCTGGAGTCGATGTCGAGCGCCTTCATCAGGTCGACGATCGAGGTCTTCCATTCCAGCTTCTCGCCCTTGGCCGCCACCGCCTTGTCGAGGATCGCAGCAACGTCAACACTGTCCATCGGCGCGGCGCCTGCGGGAGTCGAACCGCCGGCGGCCGGCGCGGCATCAGGGGATGCTGCACTGGCGCTGGTGCCGAAAATCGCGCCCATGATCTTTCCGAAAATGCTCATATGTCGCTCCCAATAGCTTTCGTGACAGATTGAAGAATTCGTGCCGTGTTTGGTTCCGGCAGCACCAGCCGGTTCGTACTTGTATCCGCCCACCACTCGCTTGCCAATGCGACGCGATAGACTGCGGGGAAGAGTCGTTCCAAAGCAACTGCCCAAGCCAGTTGGCAAAGTCATCGGCAGATCGTTTGACATCGGTAGCAAGGTCCGCCTGAATTGAGGCAAAAGCCCGGCCGCTGCATTGCAGCGCTGTGAATGTCCGACGACATTTTCACCGAAGCGTGAGCCACGGCGCTAGGTGCTGACCACGCCGCAAGGCTGGCAGCTCATCATCGTCAATGGCGCAGCGACGAGTAATGTGGACCCGATAGTCTGATCTCGCCCAATGACGGCCTCTCGCAGAATTGCGCGAGAGGCCGTCATGCCGTTCTGATATCACTGCGCAAGCCTTGTTTTGGCCGTGGTTCACCGGAAGGCTCATCGCGCACTATCGTTCGCGACACACGATTTCATCATCGAATGAGAGCCTTGAGACCATGCGCGCCCTGCTTTGTACGTTCCTGCTTGGTACAGTCCTGATCTCACCACTAGCGCCGGCCGTTGCTGCGCCCTCCTGCGGCACCGGCAGTTTCGATGGCTGGCTCGCCGCCTTCAAGACGGAAGCCGTCGGTAAGGGCATTTCGCAGAAGACCGTCGATGCGGCACTGACCGGCGTCACCCTCGACAACAGCGTATTGTCGCGCGACCGCGGCCAGCAGGTCTTCAAGCAAAGCTTCGAGGAATTTTCCGGACGCATGGTGCCACCAAGGCTGCGTCGCGGCAGCGACATGCTGAAGCGTTACGGCTCGGTGCTCGGACGCATCGAACAGCAATATGGCGTGCCCGGTCCGGTGCTGGTGGCGATCTGGGGATTGGAGACCGACTATGGCGTGAACGTCGGCAAATTCCCTACCATCCGCGCCATCGCTTCGCTCGCATATGATTGTCGACGCGCCGAGATGTTTCGCGGTGAATTACTCGATGCCCTGCGCATTGTCGACCGCGGCGACCTCGCGCCTGCCGAGATGCATGGCGCTTGGGCCGGCGAAATCGGCCAGACGCAATTCATGCCGTCGTCCTACCTGAAATTCGCTGTCGACTTCGACGGCAATGGCCATCGCGACCTGCTGCGCAGCGCGCCCGACGTACTGGCCTCAACGGCAAACTATCTCGCCAGCTATGGCTGGAAGCGCGATCAGGATTTTGCGCCGGGGACTGCGAACTTCGCGGTCATTCAGCAGTGGAACAAGAGCGAGGTCTATTCGAAGACCATTGCCACTTTCGCCAGTCAGCTCGCCAAAGAACCATAGACTCGCATGGGATGATGGAAGGGCCGTCCGCTCCTCAGCAAGCGGCCCCTCCCGTGATCTCTTACTTCGTCATGCCAACATGCATGGCCCTGGTCAGATGGACCGCACACACGCCCATCTTGTTGTCGAGCAACGCGGTCTGCGCATCCGTCATTTCCTTGAACGCAACCCACTTCGCATCGCCGTCCGGCATCGCTTCGACGGCGGTTTCGGTTTTCAGCAGGTTGCTGCCGCTGCAGCCTTCCATACGTGCAGCCGAAGCCGGCACCGTAGCGAACACAACAGCAGCCATGGCGGCCGCTCCCAGTAATCTTGTGATCATCTTGTTTGTCCTTCGCAACAGAACCGACGCCATTGCCGGATTCTGTAGAAGGAATTGATACGTCCCGCTGCGATCCAGGAAATAACAGCCGCAGTGAATTGAATGTGAGCCGGTTGTGATCGCCACCAAGAACACTCAGCTTTTTGGCGCTTCAGAAATCGAGAGCAACAAACTTACACAAATGTAATTCGCGCGATTTCACTGACGTCGCAGCATCGGCCGTTTGATGTGCTTCCGGAGGCCAACAGCAACCGCGTTTCGCGCAGGACCTCGAGTTGCATATGTATTTGCCTTCACGCATGCAGTTTAGAGAAAAGTCGCCCCGCAAGCCTCACGTAAGGATGATTTATTGTTCACTCCTAATACTCGTATGCGAATCACGCATAGCGACGCCAGACAGGAACTTACGAGGAACCGCCGAGTGGGCTGGCTGATTGAGGTCAGAAAGGCTTTATCGCGCCGGTTCAGCCGGCGGCATCCGGCTGAGCTTTGGAACACCTCCAAACGCATGATTTAACTGACTAATTAACAGCTAGAATCATCTCTAAAGGTGCCTCAATACGCACTGTGCCCGCAAAATCACCTCCCAGCGCCAAGAGGTTAATCATTCCTTGCGCGAGCTATGCAGTCCTTGACTAGCTGCATCGCAACATCTCGACTGCTGCACTGCGATATTGTCACCTATATTCACTTCAACAGCGAAGCACCTCGCAAGAGATGAATCGCTTAACGAAGGAGAACTCAAATGCTGCTTTCATTCATCCGCATGATCCAGGCGTTCCGCGACTATCAGCGCAACGTTGCCGAACTCTCCCAGCTCAGCGATCGCGAGCTTTCCGACATCGGTCTCGACCGTTCGGACATTCCGCGTGTTGCTTCTGGCGCCTATAACGGTTGATCCGTCAGGACGTTCTATCTGTCCTGCCTGACGTTTCACGGATTGCGCCCGCCTCGCGCGGGCGCAATCGTGGTTCCCTAAAGACACCGTCTTCGGAGCCAGACACCTTCGAACCAAAGCGGCTTCAAAGCTTTGGCTAACCGGCCGAATTTCCGCGAAGCGAATTCCACTTCGCGCCGAAACGCGCTACATGCGGGGCCATGACAACAGCCCCAAACCCAGACGACTGCGTCCATGTGATCGGCGCGGGCCTTGCCGGCTCGGAAGCCGCCTGGCAGGTCGCCAATGCCGGCATCCCCGTGATCTTGCACGAGATGCGGCCGCACCAGATGACCGATGCCCATCGCACCGATGGCCTCGCCGAACTGGTCTGCTCCAATTCCTTCCGTTCTGACGACGCGCTCAACAACGCTGTCGGCCTGCTGCACGCCGAAATGCGCAAGCTGGGCTCGCTGATCATGCGCTGCGCCGATGCCAACCAGGTGCCCGCCGGTGGTGCACTGGCAGTGGATCGCGACGGCTTCTCCGATGCCGTGACCAAGGCACTCAACGACCACCCGCTCATCACCATCGACCGCGCCGAAGTCGCCGGCCTGCCGCCTTCCGACTGGCGCAATGTCATCGTCGCGACAGGGCCATTGACCTCAGCAGCGCTCGCGGACGGCATTCGTGGGCTGACCGACGAGAACGCGCTGGCCTTCTTCGATGCCATCGCACCGATTGTGCACAAAGACTCCATCGACATGGAGATCGCCTGGTTCCAGTCGCGCTACGACAAGGTCGGGCCCGGCGGCACCGGCGCCGACTACATCAACTGCCCGATGACCCATGAGCAATACGATGCCTTCATCGATGCGCTGCTGGCGGGCGAAAAGACCGACTTCAAGGAATGGGAAACCAACACGCCCTATTTCGACGGCTGCCTGCCCATCGAAGTGATGGCCGAGCGCGGCCGCGAGACGCTGCGTCACGGCCCGATGAAGCCAGTCGGCCTTACCAACCCGCGCGATCCCCTCGTGAAGCCCTACGCCATCGTGCAGCTGCGCCAGGACAACAAGCTCGGCACGCTCTACAACATTGTCGGTTTCCAGACGAAGCTGAAATACGGCCCGCAGCAGCAGGCATTGCGGATGATCCCCGGCCTGCAGAATGCCGAATTCGCACGGCTCGGCGGCCTGCATCGCAACACCTTCCTGAACTCGCCGAAGCTGCTCGACGAACAACTTCGCCTTAAGGCACAGCCGCGGCTGCGTTTCGCCGGCCAGATGACCGGCTGCGAAGGCTATGTGGAGTCCGCCAGCGTCGGCCTGATTGCCGGCCTCTACGCGGCGGCCGATGCCAAGCGCCAGTCGCTGGCGCCCCCGCCCGTGACGACAGCGCTGGGCTCGTTGCTCGGCCACATCACCGGCGGCCATATCGAAACCGTCGACGCAGGCCCGCGCTCTTTCCAGCCGATGAACATCAATTTCGGCCTGTTCCCGCCGCTGGCTCAGGCGCCTACCAAGAAGCCCGACGGCTCGCGGCTGCGCGGCAACGAGAAGACCGTTGCCAAAAAGCAGGCGATGAGCGTGCGGGCGCTGGCCGACATGGATGACTGGATTGCCGCCAGCCTGCCCGTTGCGGCCGCGGCATGACGCCGGCGCTTTGAATTTCAGGATTGTTCGATGAGTTTGCCGCCACAGGACGCCGCTGCGCTGTCCAAGACCTGGACCGAAGGCGTGTTGCTGAAACGCGACGTGTTCTCGACCGTCGAGCGCGGCCGCTATCGCACGCCATCGGGCGAAGTCGATGCGGTGCTGCGCCGGCTCGATCAAGTGCCGTGGTGGTCATATCTGCTGGCGCTGCATCTGTTCACGCGGGAACGCCGCGCACTGACGCTGGCGCGCGATCTGCGCGTTGGACCGGAATTACTCTGGGCCGGCGACCGCGCGCTGGTGCGCGGCTTCATCGACGGCGTCGCGCTGCATCTCGCCAAGCCGCATCACGATGCGCGCTATTTCAAATCCGCGAAGCTCGCGCTGCGCAAGCTGCATCGCATGGGCGTGTGCCACAACGATCTCGCCAAGGAGCAGAACTGGCTGCGCGGCAGCGATGGCCTCGCCTACGTCACCGACTTCCAGCTCGCGGTCTGTTTCAAGTCTCGCAGCCAGTTATTTCGCATCGCGGCCTATGAAGACCTACGTCATCTCCTGAAGCACAAGCGGACTTACGCGCCGGAGCTGCTGACGCCGAAGGAAAAGGCGATTCTGGCGAAGAAGTCGCTGCCGGCACGGATCTGGCTGATGACCGGCAAGAAGGTCTATCGCGCCATCACCCGCGGCATCTTCAACTTCACCGACCGCGAGGGCGGCGGCAAGCGTCTGGTCAACGACGCGCCCCCTCTGCTCGAGATCATCAAGCAGAACCCGGCGGTGCGCGACGCATCGATCGTCGCCTTTGCCGACCGGCGCACTGGCGTCGGACTCTATGCTTTCGTGGAGGCCGATGACGTCGCGCTGGAAACGAAGCTGCAGGGTGAACTGGCTGCCGCAAAGGCTGCAAAGCCGCCTGAGCATCTGCAGGTCGTCGCAGCCCTGCCCCGCGACGCCTCAGGCCGCATTCGCACCGAGGTGCTGCAGCTCGTCGCGATGAACCAGGTCGATCTGCTGGAGCCGCTGATGACCAGCGACGCCGACCGCGCGTTCCTGAAGGGCATTCTGGAGTCGCGGAAGAACCTGCGGGATCGCTTCAACTTCGAGACGACCGACCAGAAGCTGACGTCACACTGAGCGCGAGGCGCGCCAGAGTGTCCACAGGGTCCGCAGCCGCGATCTGACATGGAGCTCAAACGGATCGTGATCCGGTCGCACCATCTGCGCCAGATCGTGCTTCACCAGCGCCACAGGCAGGAACGCCCTACGCGCAGCCGGCGACACATCGGCGAGCATTCCCTGCGCTGTCGCGAGCTGCTCCTGCGCGCCTGATATCAGCCGATCCAGCGTTGTACGGATGCCCGGTGTCATCTTGCCGGCAAAGATCTGATCGGCGCTGCTGCCGTTCTGCAGGAGCATGTCCTGGGGAACGAACAATTGCCGCCGCATCGTGTCATAGGGCAGACGCGTAATGATCCACGCGACGCCTTGGGCCAGCCCGGCATGCTCGGCGACATGAGCGCTGGCCTCAGACCCGTCGCCAAGGATCTTGGCCGATGAGAACAGCAAAGTCCCGAGCGTATCGCGAAAGTGGCTCTCGAGCAGCGCGAGATCTGGCATCGGGTCGTTGTAGAGATCGAAGATGTGCACATCGATCAGCTTGGACAGCCTGTCGACGGAAAGATCGTGCGCGCGGATCGCCAGAAGTAATTCGGCAGCAACGGGGTTCTGTTCGACATCGCCATGACCTGCGCCGGCCAGCATATCGGTCCACCATTGCAACCGGATCTCGCCAGGCAACGGTTGTTTCACGAGCTCGCGGACGCGGGTAATTTCCGTATTGAACGCATAGAGCGCCAGCAGCGAACGGCGCTTGTCGGCAGGCACGAACAAGGTCGCCGCGTAGCGGTCAAAGTCGTGGCTGCGCACCAACTCCGCGCAGAAAGCCGCGGAGCTCTGATCAGCACCACTCATGGCACCGCGATCAGCGCAGCGGCAACGCGGCGGCGCTCGCCCATCATCACGTTATAGGTGCGGATCGCAGGACCAGTCTGCATCGCATCGATCACTACATGCAGATTGCGCAAGGCGTTGCGCAGGTCGTTCGGGACGATCCAGACCTCATTGCCGGTGCCGATGATCAGCGTGTCGATGCCTGCCGCGCCTTCGAACACGCGCCGCAGAGAATGGCGGTCGATGTCACTGGCCCTGGTGACCGACCACGCCCACACCGCATCGGGCAGACACAGCAGCGAGCCCTGATGCGACATAGTGTCGAAGTGGAAGCCGCCCTTGCCGTAGGCTTCGATGGCGGCCGAGCGCGGAAGGTGCGGCGCTTCGGGATCGACCGGCATCTCAGGGCTTCGGCTTCGCGGCTGGCTTGTCGGCGTCTTCGCGGTGTTCGCCGACGCCGAGATAGATCAGCAGCGGCGCCGCGATGAAGATCGAGGTGTAGGTACCGACCAGCACGACGCCGAAGATCATGACGGCGGTGAAGGAGTGGATCGCCTGGCCGCCAAACGCGTAGAGTGCCAGCAGCGCCAGCGTCACGGTGACGTGGGTGATGATCGAACGCGACAGCGTCGAATTGATCGACTCGTTCAGCAGCTCCGGCATCGGCATCTTCTTATAGCGACGCAGAATCTCGCGAATACGATCGTAGATGACCACGGTGTCATTCAGCGAATAACCGAGAATGGTCAGCAGCGCCGCAATACTGGTGAGATCGAAGTCGACCTGCGTGATCGACATAAAGCCGATGGTCAGCACGATATCGTGGACGTTGGCGATCATGGCGCCCAAGGCGAACTGCCATTCGAAGCGGAACCAGAGATAGATCAGGATGCCCATGATCGCGACAATCAGGCCGAGCATGCCATAAGCCAGCAATTCGCCGGAGACGCGCGGACCCACCACTTCGACGCGGCGATATTCGACGCTGTCACCGAGGGCTGCACGAACCTTCTGAACGGCAGCCTGCTGCGCGGCATCGCCACCCGGCTGTTCGGCCAGACGGATCAGCACGTCGGCCGCGCCGCCGAACTGCTGCAGCTGCACGTCGCCGAGTTGCAGGGCGGCGAGCGTCGAGCGCATCGCGCTGATATCGGCCGTACCGGATTTGGCCTGGACTTCGAGCAGCGTGCCACCCTTGAAGTCGATGCCGAAATTCAGTCCGTGCGTGAAGAACAGCACGATGGCGAGGATCGACAGCAGCGCCGAGATCGGAAACGAGATCCGGCGGAAGCGCGTGAAATCGAACTTCGTATCGTCGGGGACGATGCGGAGCGACGGCAACAGATCGAAGATCGCCACGATCGACAGAATGACGATCAGCGCGCCCAGACCTGCCAGAACCATTTGTGTCGTTGTCAAAATCTGCTCCGTAAACTCAAATCGGCACGCTGGTCGGCCGCTTCCACCTGACCCAGCCGGCGACGATCAGACGGGTCACGGTGAAGGCCGTGAAAACCGTTGTGATGATGCCAATGCCAAAGGTCACGGCGAAGCCGCGGACCGGTCCGGTGCCGATGTAAAACAGCACCGCAGCGGCGATGAAGGTCGTGATGTTGGAATCCAGAATGGTCGCCAGCGCGCGCTTGAAGCCGGCATCGATCGCCGAAATGGCGGTGCGGCCGGCGCGCAATTCCTCGCGGATGCGCTCATAGATCAGCACGTTGGAGTCCACGGCGATGCCGACTGTCAGCACGATGCCGGCGATACCGGGCAGCGTCAGCGTGGCGTTGAGCAGCGACAGGATGCCGAAGATCATCAGCACGTTGATGGTCACCGCGATGTTGGCGAACAGGCCGAACAGGCGGTAGGTCAGCAGCATGAAGACGATGACGAGGATCGAGCCGACATAGGCCGCAAGCTCGCCCTTGGCGATCGAGTCGGCGCCGAGGCCGGGGCCAACGGTACGCTCCTCGATGATGCTGAGCGGCGCAGGCAGCGCGCCGGCACGCAGCAGGATCGCGAGATCATTGGCGCCCTGCACCGTGAAGCTGCCGGATATCTGGCCGGAGCCGCCGGTGATCGGCTCGCGAATGACCGGGGCGGAGACCACTTCGTTATCGAGCACAATGGCGAAGGGCAGATTGACGTTCTTCACCGTGGCATCGGCGAACTTGCGGGCGCCGGACGTGTTGAAGCGGAACGAGACGATCGGCTCGTTGGTGCGCTGATCGAAGCCCGGCTGCGCATCGGTCAGGTCAGCGCCCGAGACCAGCACTTCCTTCTTCACGAGATACGGCGTCTTCGGAGACTGCGAGCTCATCAAGAGTTCGGAGTCCGGCGGCACCCTGCCTTGTGCCTGCTCGGCCGGGAGCGAGGTGTCGACCATGCGGAAGTCGAGCTTCGCGGTCTTGCCCAGCAATTCCTTGAGGCGAGTCGGGTCCTGTAGGCCCGGCACCTGCACCAGGATGCGATCGAGGCCCTGACGCTGGATCAGCGGTTCGACGGTACCGAGTTCGTTGACGCGGCGCTCGACGATCTGAATCGACTGTTCGACCGACTGGCGGATGCGGTCATTGATCGCTGCCGGCGGCACCGAAAGGCGGATCAGGCCGTTGCCGGCATCCGACACTTCGAGGCTGCGCTGGCCGCTCTGCCCCATCAGGCCGCCGAGCGGCTGCGACAGTTCACGCAGCTTGGTGAGCGCGGTCTGATACTCGGTGTCCTTGGTGATACGGACTTCGACATTGTCGCCGCGAACGCCAAGGCCGGTATAGACGATCTTGGCGTCACGCAGTGTGCGGCGGACGTCGTCGCGCACCTGATCGAGCTTGTCCTTCTTGACCGAATTGGCATCGACTTCGAGCAGGATGTGCGAGCCGCCCTGCAAGTCGAGGCCCAGCACCAGATGGCGCTGCGCCCATTTCGGCCAGGTTTTCACGGTAGCTTCGGGGAAGAAATTCGGAACCGCGCACAGGCAGACCACGAGCGCCGTCAGAATGACCGCCAGCGCCTTCCACCGCGTGAAATACAACATCGAGATGATCCGTCAGATTCTTGAAATGGCGACGCGCAAACGCATCAGCTCGCGGCCGCGTCGTCCTTGGCATCAGCCTTGTCCGCCTTCTCCTTGGCGGGCTCACCCTTGGTGCGCACGCCTGAGATCATCGTGCGGAGCTGACGTACGCGAACGCCTTCAGCGAGTTCGAACTCGACCTGCTCGTCGTCGACCACCTTGGTGACCTTGCCGACGAGACCGCCCGAGGTGACGATGGTGTCGCCGCGACGGATGTTCTTCACCATCTCGGCGTGGTCCTTCACCTTCTTCTGCTGCGGACGCAGGATCAGGAAATACATGATCACGAAGATCAGCGCGAAAGGCAGCAGCGACATCAGCATGCTGTTGGTGTCGCCGCCGGCTGCAGCCTGGGCAAACGCAGGGGTAATGAACATCGGGAAGTCCTCGTAAACGCTGGGGAATAAACCGGCGACGCGTCGGCGTTCGGCCGGTTTGGGTAAATTCGCGCGGACTATAGCGGCCGGCGTCCCAATTGCAACGCCGGTAAACCCTCTGATTTGTCTGCGATTTGTACCGCTTGCGGATGTGTTCCGGGCTCGATATGGGTGCGCGCCGAGGAAAGTCAAAAATGTCAAAAAAGCCCAATAAAACAAGCCGCCGCCCTGCCCAAAAGGCTCCCGCGGCCCGCACGACGAAGACCGCGGCAAAACGTCCGCGACCAGCCGCCGCTCCCCCGATGGAGGAGCGGATCGCGCTCGCCCTCGAAGCAATTGCCGCGGGTATGGCTGCCACGGCGCCGAAGCGCTCCAATGCCGATTCTCTGGCCAGCGCCGAGGCCTTCATCTGGCATCCCGACGGCCGCCTGGCTCCCGTACCGAAGGTCAGCCGGGTCGATATTGGCCTGCTGCAGGGCATCAATCAGCAGGTCGACACTCTGATCGAGAACACCCGGCGTTTCGCCAACGGCCTGCCGGCCAACAACGCGCTGCTTTGGGGCGCGCGCGGCATGGGCAAGTCATCACTGGTCAAGGCCGCGCATGCCTCGGTCAATGCCAGCAAGTCCGTCGCCGGCCGCCTCAAGCTGGTCGAGATCCATCGCGAGGACATCGAGAGCCTGCCGGCGCTGATGGAACAGATCCGCGCCTCGGATTTCTATTTCATCGTGTTCTGCGATGATCTGTCTTTCGACGGCAACGATGCGTCCTACAAATCGCTGAAAGCCGTATTGGAAGGCGGCATCGAAGGCCGGCCGGACAACGTGATCCTCTATGCGACCTCGAACCGCCGCCATCTTCTGGCGCGCGAGATGATCGAGAACGAACGCTCGACCGCGATCAATCCCGGCGAAGCCGTCGAGGAGAAGGTGTCCCTGTCGGATCGTTTCGGCCTCTGGCTCGGCTTCCACAAATGCAGCCAGGACGAATATCTCGACATGGTGCGCGGCTATTGCAGCCATTACGGCATCAAGACCGACGCCGCCGAACTGGAACGCGACGCGCTGGAATGGTCGACCACCCGCGGCTCGCGATCAGGTCGCGTGGCCTGGCAGTTCGTGCAGGAGCTCGCAGGACGCCTGGGCGTGAAGCTGACCACAAAGTAAAGGCAAATGCCGCCCCGTCATGACAACGGGGCGGCATTCGACTCGCCCTAGGCGAGGCTTCGCAACTCACGTGCCGCCGCGACCATATTCACGAGCGCAGGCCGCACCTCCTCCCATTTGCGGGTCTTCAGCCCGCAATCGGGATTGATCCAGAGCTGGGAGTCCGCCAGCCGCTGCCGTGCAAGCTTGAGCAGATCGACCATATCGCGCGTTTCAGGCACCCGCGGCGAGTGGATGTCGTAAACACCCGGACCTATCTCGTTCGGGTACTTGTAGGTCCTGAATGCATCGAGCAGTTCCATCTTCGACCGTGACGTTTCGATGGAGATCACGTCGGCATCCATGGCACCGATAGCGTCGATGATGTCGTTGAACTCCGAGTAGCACATATGCGTATGGATCTGCGTGTCATCCCGCACGCCTGACGAACAGATGCGGAAGCTCTCCACGGCCCAATCGAGATAGGACTTCCATTCCGATTTGCGCAGCGGAAGCCCTTCGCGGAGTGCCGCTTCGTCGATCTGGATCATACCGGCGCCAGCCTTTTCCAGAGCGAGCACCTCATCGCGTATTGCGAGCGCGATCTGGCGACACGCAACTTCGCGGGGAATGTCGTCACGCACGAATGACCAGTTCAGAATCGTGACGGGCCCTGTCAGCATCGCCTTCATCGGCCGCTCGGTGAGCGACTGCGAGTACTGCCACCATTCGACTGTCATAGGATGCGGTCGGGACACGTCGCCGAACAGCACAGGTGGCCGCACGCAGCGGGAGCCGTAGGACTGCACCCAGCCGTGTTTGGTGAAGGCGAAGCCGGAAAGTTGCTCACCAAAATACTGCACCATGTCGTTGCGCTCGAACTCGCCATGCACCAGCACGTCGAGGCCGATATTCTCCTGCCAGCGCACCGCCCTCGCCGTCTGGTTCTGCAGGAACGTCTTGTAGGCAGCATCGCTGAGTGTACCCCTGACATGGGCCCCGCGTGCGTTTCTCACTTCCGCGGTCTGCGGAAACGAGCCGATGGTCGTTGTCGGGAATGCCGGCAGCTTGAAGCGTCGATGCTGTTCGGCAGCCCGCGTGGCAAAGTCGCTACCACGACGACGCATTGTCGCGTCAACAGAGGCGACGCGTTTGGCGACCGCAAGATCGTGGATCTTCGACGATGCGACCCGCGCGGCTGCCGCCGCATCCGACGCAGCGAGCTTTGCAGCGACATCAGCGCGGCTGCCAGCCAGCGCTGCTCCAAGTGCGGCCAGCTCTTCCATCTTCTGGATCGAAAATGCCAGCCAGCTTTTGACGTCCGGATCGAGATCAGTCTCGAGGCCCAGATCAATCGGCACATGTGGCAGCGAACAGGACGGCGCGAGCTCAACGCGATCCCTCCCCAGGAGATCGACCATGGGTTCCAACCCATCGAGCAGACTGGACAGATCGGACCGCCAGATATTGCGTCCGTCGATCACGCCGAGCGAGAGGATCAGGTCCTTCCGTGCCTTCGCAGCTACTTCGTCGAACTGCTCCGATCCACGGACCAGATCGAGATGAAGTCCGGCGACGGGAAGCGACAGGGCCAGATCGAGGTTATCGCCAAGTTCGCCAAAGTAAGTGTTTAGCATGATCCTGAGCTGCGGGACCGCTTCTGCAAAGGCAGCGTAGGTCCGCTGCAGCGCTTGCCGGGCGAGTGCATCGAGATCGAGCACGAGACACGGCTCATCCAGTTGCACCCATTCGGCCCCTTTGTCGGCGAGTTCGCCGAGTACCTCGACATAAACCGGCAGCAATCGATCGAGCAGCGTCACCGGGTCGAATGACGCATCCATACTCTTGGCCAATTTGAGATAGGTCACAGGCCCAACCAGCACAGGTCGTGTCTGATAACCCAGCGATCTCGCCTCCTCGTACTCCTTGATCGGCTTGCGCGACGCGAGACTGAAGGTCTGATCCTGCGCCAGTTCAGGCACCATGAAATGGTAGTTGGTATCAAACCATTTGGTCATCTCCTGTGCTGGTACGCCTTGCGACGTATCATGCGTATGAGAGCCGTGCGTGCAGGCCTCGTCATGCGCATCACCTTGTGATCCACGCGCCATGGCAAAGTAGGTCGCGAAGGAAACGTCTCCACCGTTCCAGCCATAGACCTTCGGAATGGCGCCTACCATGACGCTGGTATCGAGTACCTGATCGTAGAATGAGAAGTCGTTCGACGGCATGACCGTGATCCCGAGCGACTTCTGACGTGCCCAGTTTGCGGCACGCAGCCCGACGCCGACATCGATCAGCGCATTCTCGTCGATTGCACCGGACCAATAGCTTTCCAGCGCCATCTTGAGCTCACGCCGCGGACCGATCCGTGGCGTTCCCAACGTAGCAACAGGAAGCGAGGACGTAGATTTGGCAGAAGACTTGGAAGAAGTAGACTTTGACACAGTAGACATGGCTTAACCCCAATGATTGGGGGCAAAAGGCCAAAGTGACACGTCTGGATTCCACGACGGCAGTCGCGGAATCGCAACCGCAC
Source organism: Tardiphaga robiniae (assembly GCF_013359755.1). Taxonomy (GTDB): domain Bacteria; phylum Pseudomonadota; class Alphaproteobacteria; order Rhizobiales; family Xanthobacteraceae; genus Tardiphaga; species Tardiphaga robiniae. The sequence continues at coordinate 58,255 of NZ_JABMCJ010000079.1, forward strand.
CACCGGGACACCCCGCCCGAGGACGTTTATGTTGTCGAGGCAGGTCTCCTGGCTCGCGGGTCAATGCTGCTGTCCGGCCTTCCCAAAACCTTTGCGGGTCTCAGTGACTTTAATGGACAGCGGCTCACCGCTTACAGTTGCGGGGGCAGCTCCGGCCTTGGCTTAACGCCTCACCGGCTTCCCTCTTAGCTTCGGGCAAACCTTCCCGAAGAACCACGACATGTCCACATATGGGCAACATCGCGCGGCAGTCAACCGAGCTTGCGCGCGCAAGCTGCCCACTCGCAGCAGCGCGTTGAAGACTCCGGAGCTGGAGTGGGCCGTAGCCCCGAGATCAAACGCATCAAGCCCGGCACGAGGCCGGGCTTGCTTAAATGCGAACTACACTTCGTGGATTGCGCTTACGCCCCATTGAGGAACTGCAGCGGATCGACCGGCGACGAGCCCTTGCGGATCTCGAAGTGAAGCTGCGGCGAAGTAACCTCACCGGACTGGCCGGACTTGCCGATCACCTGACCGCGCTTGATGGTCTCGCCACGCTTCACCATCAGCTCACTCGCATGGGCATATGCGGTGACGTAGCCGTTGGAGTGACGAACGAGGACCAGATTGCCGTAACCCTTCAGCTCGTTGCCGGAATAGGCAACGACGCCATCTTCGGCAGCCTTGATCGGCGTGCCTTCCGGCACGGCGACGTTGATGCCGTCGTTGGACTTGCCATTGGTCTTGGCGCCATAGCCTGTGACCACGCGGCCGCGCACCGGCCAACGGAACGTCGGCAAAGCGCCGGTTGCGTCAGCGGCTTTAGTTGGCGATTCCGGCGCGGTTTCTTCAGGCGTCGTCGTGGCACTTGCCAGACGGGCCTTCTGTGCGGGCTCGGCAGAAGCAACACGGGCCACGGCAGCGGACGTAACCGCGCCAGCCGGAGCGGCCGTCACGGCTGCGACGGGCGCAGCAAGCGGCGCGGCCGCAGAAGCCGTACGCGCGCCTGGTATCGTGATCTTGGAGCCAAGCTTCAACTGGGCAGTCGGCGCCAGACCATTGGCGCGCGCGAGTTCGGCCACCGGCACGTTGTTCCGGCGCGAGATGCTCATCAGCGTATCGCCGCGATTGACGAAATGCGTGGTCGACGCGCCGACGGCAGGTTTGCTCGCAGCAACGGCAACGGCCGGTGTTGCCGCGGCGCCCTGGCGCGGAATGATCAGCGACTGACCGGGCGACAGCGCGCGGGGACCCTTGTAGCCATTGGCCTGCAGGATCGCGGCCGACGAGACGTTGTAGCGCTTCGCCAGACCGTCGAGCGTATCGCTGGTGCCGACGATGATCGAGGTGCCGCCATCACGGGCAAGGCCGTTGGTCGCTGCAACCGAGCGCGGCGCCGTGGAGCCGGTGGTTTCGATCGGCGCACGTGCGGGCGGCGGCGTATACATACCGTTGCCGCCCCCGCTGACGGGTGCAGCCGACGCAACCGGACGAGCTGTCGGATAGGACTGCGGCGCCGAGATCGGCGGCGGCAAAGCCTGGGATTGATACTGCGGCTGCGGATTGTAGGCCGGGCGCTGATACTGCGGCAATTCCTGGCGCTCGACCGGCGCGCGCGGTGCTCGCTGCGGCACCGAGCCGGTGGTTTCGCCTTGCCAGCCAAAGCCACGGGACTGACCTGAGTCAAAATTTGGATTCTGAGATAGCCGTGTCTGCATGTCGGCGCTGCAGCCGGCAAAACCGATAGACATCAGCGCCAGCACCGCGACCTGCGGAGCGCGGCGCGAGTAAAGCAACTCGACAACGCTGGACATTGGTTACTCACTCATACGCAACAAACAACTGAATTGAGTAAACACCGTCTCCGTTACCAAGCCTTTAACCTTGCGACCAACACGTGACAGCCGTTCACGAACTTTTTTCAGAGTTCGCGCGCGATGCCCGGAAGTGCAGGCACGAAACGTACATCCACGAGCTCCTTTCGCTCCAATCCATCCCCGGTTTTGCGGATCCGGACCAGGGTCTGGACGCCATTATGAGGACCAACCGGCGCAAGCAGAATACCCCCCTCCTCAAGCCGATCGGTCAGCGCCACCGGCACCTCCTCCACTGCGGCGGTCACGACGATCCGGTCAAACGATCCCAAATTGGCAGCCGGATTGAGGCCATCGCCGAGCATGACCTCGATATTGTGGAGACCGAGTGCCTCCAGCCGGGTCCGGGCGGCATCGGCCAGCGTGCGATAACGCTCAATGCTGAGCACGTCGCGGACAAGCTTTGACAGGATCGCGGCCTGGTAGCCCGATCCCGTGCCGACCTCGAGCACACGGTGACCAGCATTCAATTGCAGCTGTTCGGTCATATAGGCCACCACGAAGGGCTGGCTGATGGTTTGACCGCAGGCAATGGCCAAGGCCGTATCCCGCCAGGCATGGGCGCGATCGTCCGGCTCAACGAAGCGATCACGCGGAATATCCTCCATTGCGCGCAACACCAGCCGATCGCTGATCCCACGGCGCCGCAGACCAAGCTGAAACGTCATCTGTTCAGGCGGCTGTCCGACGGTAATCATGGAAATGCCTCACGCAGCACAGGTTAGAAACACTCTCAATCTAGCAAAGATAGATTGATGTATTTCTGCGATCGGAACCGGGATAGCCTAACGACAACTTTTATTGTTCCGCGCGCGGAACCAGCAACATACCAGCCTGTTATGGGCGGGGCGCTGAAATCCTGATCTTGCTCTATCTGGTACCGAGCACGCGACTGCGTCTTTGGGTCACGAAAATGGCAATGCGTCGAGATTGCGTTCAACCCGGGAATTTGCGATTTTGTTCAGAGGATTGGGGCAAGGAAACCGGCCATGACTGCAACGAACCCGCCGGGCGGCTCCGTCTTCCTGGTCGAAGACGAGGTCATGATCCGCATGATGGTCGCCGATATGCTCGAGGAACTCGGCTATAGCGTAGCCGCCGAAGCCGGTGACATCAACGAAGCGATCAAGCTGGCTGGGTCTGCCAAGTTCGACATTGCGATCCTCGACGTCAACGTCAACGGCAAGGTGATTTCGCCGGTCGCGGAAGTGATCGCATCGCGCAACCGCCCGTTCATCTTCGCGACTGGCTACGGCGCGCAAGGCCTGCCGGAAGAATTTCGTGACCGCCCGACGCTGCAGAAGCCGTTCCAGATGGAAACGCTGGCGCAGGTGCTGTCAACGACGCTCAAGGGCGTCGCGGTCTAGGCGAGCCCACTCGCCTATTTCGAACTCTCAGCCAAGCGCCTTGGTCAGCGCTTCGGAGAATACATCATCCGTGCGATCGAGACGCAGCGGCGTGACCGAGACATAGCGCGCAGCAAGCGCTGCGAGATCGGTACCCTCCAGCGGGGCTTCCGCGGCGACGATGCGCTCGAAACCGATCCAGAAATACGGATTGTTGCGGCCATCGCGCCGCTCATCGACGCGCAGAAAGCCCTGATTGCGCTTGCCCTGCCGGGTGACAACGACACCTTTCACCTCGTCGGCCGCGCAGGCCGGGAAGTTGACGTTGATGACGGTATTCTTCGGCACGCTCGCCTTGATGACCTTGCGCAGCACGTCCGGCCCATATTTCAACGCGGTCTCCCATTGCGGGTTGTGACGCGTTTCCATGGAGAATTCCTGGCTCAACGCCACCGACGGAATGCCGAGAATGGTGCCCTCGAGCGCACCGGCGATGGTACCGGAATAGACCACGTCCTCGGCGACGTTGCGGCCCTTGTTGACGCCGGACAATACGAGATCTGGCTGCTTGTCTTTCAGGATATGGCGCGCGCCCATGATGACGCAGTCGGTCGGCGTGCCGCGCACGGCATAGTGCCGCGGGCCGACTTCGCGCAGCCGCAACGGATCGTTCAGCGACAATGAATGCGACACACCGGACTGATCGAGTTCGGGCGCCACCACCCAGACGTCGTCGGACAATTCCTTGGCGATCTGCTCGATGATCTTCAGGCCGGGGGCGTGAATGCCGTCGTCATTGGTGCAGAGAATGCGCATTCGTGAGGTGCCTTTTCGATCGGGAGGGCCGCTGGCCGGCACCGGTTTTTGCCAGCATGTGCCCGCTTTTGCCACCCCCATTTTGGGCGCTGCTCGTGCGCTGCCGAGGCTGTCTCGAAGGCGATTTTTCCCGCGAGCCGGAACATTTCGGCGGCGCCGGGATTTTTAACTTAGGTAGGTGAGTGCCAGTTGCGTCTGAAGCATGCGCGCTCGACCCGGATGGCCTTGGTCGCAGCGCCCCACAGGGCGACGGAGATGGCGAAACAGCTCGAACGGGTGTTGATCATCGGATTGCCGGCGATCGCGGTTGTCGCCCTGACGGGGTGGCTGCTGCTTCCCAGATTGGCCGAGACCAAGCCCGATCTCACCCTCAAGACGGCGGTAGTGGCAACTATGCCCGACGAGTTGAGTGAGGAGGACTTTGCCAAACCCACTCCTTCACAACTCGTCAGCGTCCCCGACGCCGCGGAGCTCAACCGTCTCAGCCTCTCCCGCCAATCGTTTCGCCGCGGCGGCCTCGGCTCCAGGGCGCTGATGACGTTCACAGTCCGCAACGCCAATGACTATCCGGTCAAGGACCTCGAAATCGCCTGCGCCTTCCGCAGCAGGGATGGGCGCTATGTGACGGAGCGGCGCCGCGTCATCGCGGAGACCGTCAGCACGAAGAGCCGCAAGGCGTTTCCGATGACGCATATGGGCTTTGTCAACATAAAAGCCGAGAAAGCCAAATGCGCGCTGGTCACAGCCAGCCGCGCCTGAGCGGCTGGCGCGCGACGACGCCTAGCCGGCCTGGACGACTTTGAGCCCGCCCATATAAGGCTGCAACACATCCGGCACGGCAATCGAGCCGTCTTCCTGCTGATAGTTTTCCATCACGGCGATCAGCGCGCGACCGACGGCGGTGCCCGAACCATTCAGAGTGTGCACGAAGCGCGGTTTGCCATCCGGCCCGCGCGAGCGCGCATCCATGCGACGCGCCTGGAAATCGCCGCAGACCGAACAGGACGAAATCTCGCGGTAAGCACCGCCGTCGCCCTGGCCCGGCATCCAGACCTCGATGTCGTAGGTCTTCTGCGCAGCAAAACCCATGTCGCCAGTACACAGCGTCATCACGCGGTAATGCAGGCCAAGCCGGCGCAGCACTTCCTCGGCGCAGGACAGCATGCGCTCATGCTCGTTCTTGCTTTCCTCAGGCGTGGTGATCGAAACCAATTCGACCTTGGTGAACTGGTGCTGGCGGATCATGCCACGCGTATCGCGGCCGGCAGCACCAGCCTCGGCGCGGAAGCACGGCGTCAGCGCCGTCATACGCAGCGGCAGCTCTTTTTCTTCAAGGATGGATTCACGAACGAGATTCGTCAGCGGGACTTCGGCGGTCGGGATCAGCCAGTAACCCTGCCCTTCACTACCGATCGCACCGGCGGCGAATTGATCATCGCGAAACTTCGGAAGCTGCGCAGTGCCAAACATCGCATCGTCGCGAACCAAGAGCGGTGGGTTCACTTCCGTGTAGCCATGCTCATTCGTATGCAGATCGAGCATGAACTGCCCGATGGCACGCTCCAGCCGTGCAAGGCCTTTCTTAAGCACGACGAAGCGTGCGCCCGAGAGTTTGGCCGCGGCCTCGAAATCCATGAAGCCCAAGGCTTCGCCGATATCGTAATGAGCTTTCGGCGTGAACGCGTAGTTGCGCCTGGCGCCGAAGTGATGACGCTCCACATTGCCGTGTTCGTCGACACCCTCAGGCACTTCGTCGAGTGGCAGATTCGGGATTTCGGCAAGCGCGACCTTGAGCTTATCCTCGGCGTCCTTCACCGCGGCTTCCATCGCCGGCATCGTCGTCTTGAGCTCGGTGACCTCGGCCATCAGCGCATTGGCGCGCGCCTCGTCCTTGGTCTTCTTGGCCTCGCCGATTTCCTTCGAGGCCGCGTTGCGACGAGCCTGCGCCTGCTCGGACGCAAGGATCGCGGTCCGGCGCGCTTCATCGATCCCCAACAGCGATGCCGACAGTGGCGCCAGCCCCCGCCGCTTCAGCGCAGCGTCGAAAGCTTCGGGATTGTCGCGGATCGATTTAATGTCGTGCATGACGGGATTCCTGAGCGAAAGCGGCTCTGAGTACCCCGAATAGCTGACATTTGGAACATGAAATGGCGCGATCGCCCCGTTAGTGCGCTCGCAGCAGAAGCGCAAGTATTCCAATGCAGGCGACGGCGACACTCACTGCGGTAACGACGATGCCACCCAAGCGCACTGTAAGACGAAGCGTCTGAGCCTCCATGGCTGCCTGCAAATCGTTGCGCGTCGCCAACAATCGCGCGTCCAGATCGGACTTAACAGCGAAGAGATCGGATTTCGTGACAAGCTCGGTCATGATGAAATCCCGTGCCGCTTCGGCATGAGCCTCGGCCTGATTGTTCGCTACCCCGGCTTCGCGGAGCCGCTTGGAATAGCCGAGTGTATCAAATGCAAAGGCCACAATCACCTCCGTAGCAGCGCCAGCTGCACAACTTAAGGTAGATTGCCACAATTGCAATTACAAGAACACGTAGGCGCCTACTCCGCTGGCGTCACGTCCGTGCCGGTCCCCGCCGCAGCCTTGGCAGCAGCGGCCTTGGCGGCATTCTTCTCGACCATGCTGACCGCGATAATCGAACCTTCGTAGAGGATCAGCAGCGGGATTGCGAGGGAGGCCTGGCTGATCACATCGGGCGGCGTCAGCACGGCCGCGATAACGAAAGCGATGACGATGAAGTAGCGGCGCTTTTCGCGCAGCTGCTTCGACGTGAGGATGCCGATGCGGCCAAGCAGTGTCAGGATGACGGGGAGCTGGAAGGCGATGCCGAAGGCGAAGATCAACGACATCATCAGCGAGAGATATTCGCCGACCTTGGGCAGCAGCGCGATCTGCGCGGTATCGGAGCTTCCGGTCTGCTGCATGCCCAGCGAAAACCGGATCAGCATCGGCAGCACCAGGAAATAGACCAGCAGCGAGCCCAACGCGAAGAAGAACGGCGTCGCGATCAGATACGGCAGGAACGCGCCCTTCTCGTGCTTGTAGAGGCCGGGCGCCACGAACATGTAGATCTGCGCGGCGATCACGGGGAAGGAGATGAACCCAGCGCCGAACATCGCGAGCTTCAGCTGGGTCAGGAAGTATTCCAGCAGCGCCGTGTAGATGAATTTCGAGTTCTCGGGGCCGGCGACCCAGACGAACGGCCAGACCAGCACGTTGTAGATCTGCTTGGCGAAAAAGAAGCAGAAGATGAAGGCCACGGCAAATGCGAGCAGCGCCTTGATCAGCCGCGACCGCAGCTCGATCAGGTGATCCATCAAGGGAGCCTTGGAGGCTTCGATATCTTCGGCACTCATGACGCTTTGGCGTCCTTCAGAACATCGGGACTGGCCGCGTCGGGGGCTGCTGCGCCATCATGGGCGGCAGCGGGAGTTTCGACCGGCGACGGCTGCACTTCCCGGGTAATGGCCAGCGGCTCGTTTACCGCAGCAGTTTCCTGCGCATGCGTCTCGGCCTCAACGAAGGTCTCGGGTGTAGGCGGCTCGGGCGTGGTGGGCACGGCCGGAGGCGTGTCGAGATTGTCAGCCTTGTCGATGGCCATGGCATCGCTGACGTCCTTGGTCAGCGAGGTCATGATGTTGTTGGTGGTGAAGCCGGAGGCGACATCCTTCACGTCGTCGAAGGCCTTTTTGACGTCGGCCATTTCGGCTTCGCGCATCGCCTCGTTGAACTGGCCCTGGAATTCCGAGGCCATCTTGCGGGCCTTGCCCATCCACTGCCCGACCATGCGCAGCACGCCGGGCAGTTCTTTCGGGCCGATGGCAATCAGCGCGACGACCGCGATGACGACCAGTTCACTCCACCCGATATCGAACATGAAAAAATCCGCTCACGCGGGGCTGGATGTGCCCGCGTCTCCTTCAATGGCCGCCGCGATCCCCAAGGACAATCCCTTCGGAACCTCAGACAACCTTGCTGCCGACGTCCGTACGGTTGGCGGTCGGCGCCGGCGGGGTCTGGTCGATGGTGCGGACCGGCTCGGTCGGCTTGTCTGCCGGCTTGTCGTCGTCCGCCATGCCCTTCTTGAAGGCCTTGATACCCTGCGCAACGTCGCCCATCAGGTCGGAAATCTTGCCGCGCCCGAACAACAGCAGGACCACTCCGATCACGACGATCCAGTGCCAAATGCTGAGTGAACCCATCCTGCTAACCCTCCAAACACGCGGCCAGTCGCCCGGCCTGATCTGACCGGAAAGTAGGCTGCGGGGGTGTCAAAAACAAGGACTTAACCCTCGTGGAATCGCGGATGTCGCGGCGCAATGCCGCGAGCGTTAATGCCGCGATCAATGCTTGCTGTCGTTGTCCCGGTCGGTTGCGTCCGGCTCAGCGTCATCCGGCTCATCTTCGTCCTGATCGTCCTCGTCGTCTTCCGCGTCGTCGGAATCGTCTTCATCGTCGTCGAGTTCGGCCGTTTCGGGCTCAGCGGTCTCGTCTTCATCCGACTCGGGCTCTGCGACTTCAGCCGCTTCGGCCTCGCCTTGCTCGGGCTCGATCACGTCGAGATCACGCGCTTCAAGTTCCGCGACCTCGGCCGCTTCGCTCTCTGGCTCCACGACATCTGCCGTTTCAGTGAATTCGGCCTTGGCCTCGGCAAATGCCTGGGCCTCACCAGCGTATCCGACAGTCCCGGCTTCGGGTTCCTTGAGCTGCAGTTCGGGGAATTCCGGATCGGGTGCCGACAGCGCCAGTTCCAGTTCGCCGCCCTCCAGCGGATCCTCGTCCTCGCGGAGCGTTGGATCGTCGGACGGATTGGGCACGCTGAAGCCGGACGGCAGCCGCGAATCCAGCAGACCAGTACCCTTGAGTTCCTCAAGACCTGGCAAATCGCCGAGCGCCTCCAGGCTGAACTGCGACAGGAAGCTCTCGGTGGTGCCGAAAGTCAGCGGACGGCCCGGCGTCTTGCGACGGCCGCGCGGCTTGATCCAGCCGGTTTCCAACAGCACGTCGAGCGTGCCCTTGGAGGTGATGACGCCGCGAATATCTTCGATTTCGGCACGGGTCACCGGCTGGTGATAGGCAACGATGGCGAGCACTTCGATCGCCGCACGCGACAGCTTGCGGGTTTCGGTGGTCTCGCGGGTCATCAGCCAGGACAGGTCACCAGCGGTGCGGAACGTCCATTTGTTGGCGACACGGACCAGATTGACGCCGCGCATGGCGTAATCGGCCTGCAACTGCGCCAGTGCCGCCTTGATATCGACGCCATCCGGCATGCGCTTGGCCAGCGCGGATTGGTCGAGCGGCTCGGTGGATGCGAACAACAGCGCTTCGAGCAGGCGCAATTCTTCTGGGCGCGCCTCCGACTGGACCTCGGATTGTCCCTCGGACTGCACGATCTGATCCTCGACATCGTCGATGCGTTTCTCGGCGAGGCTTGCCATGTCTGGATCTCCTTCTTCCACTTACTCGGCCGGAACTTCCGGCTCCACCTGCACAGGCTGGACGATGTGCTTGCGGAAATACAAAGGCGCGAATGCTTCTTTCTGGCTGAGGTCGAGCGTGCCCTCACGGACCAGTTCAAGCGCAGCTGCAAAACTCGAGGCCATCACCGTCGCGCGCTGCGCGGGGTCGGCGACATAGGCCAGCAGATATTCGTCGAGGCGGCTCCAGTCCTCGGCCATGCCGACCAACCGTTCCAGCGAGGCGCGCGCTTCGCTCAGCGACCAGACGGTGCGCTTAGCGAGATGGACGCGCGTCAGCACGCGAGCCTGGCGCTGGGTCGCATAGGCCGACAGCAGGTCGTAAAGCGTCGCTGTGAAGCGCGGATGCTTCACCTCGGCAATCGACTCGGGAACGCCGCGCGGAAAGATGTCGCGGTTGAGCTGCGGCCGGGTCATCAGCCTGTTCGAGGCCTCGCGGATGGCTTCGAGGCGGCGCAGCCGGTTGGCCAACGCGGTCGCCATATCCTCGGCGCTCGGGCCTTCGCCCGGCACCGTCGTATCCGGCAGCAGCAGGCGCGACTTCAGGAATGCCAGCCACGCCGCCATCACCAGATAGTCGGCAGCCAGTTCCAGACGGATCTTCCGCGCGGCTTCGATGAACAACAGATACTGGTCAGCCAGCGCGAGAATCGAAATCTTGTGCAGGTCGACCTTCTGCTGACGTGCGAGCGCGAGCAGCAGGTCGAGCGGGCCTTCGTAACCTTCGACGTCGACGACCAGCGACGGCTCGTCGTCGGGAACGACCTCGGCCGGCAGTCCGGTCTCAAACGACAAAATCTCAGCGCTCATGCACTTGCTCCTGCTCGAGCGATCAAGGCGTCCAGTTCCGCGCGGCCAGCGGCGCGGTCGAACGGCTGCGGCTGACCGCGGGCGGCGATGGCCGCCTTGGCGCGCTCAAGCGCCTTCCCGGCCAGAACCGGGGTCTCGCTGACGACGTCGCGCATCTCGTCCAGCTTGCCGTTGCAATGCAGGACCATGTCGCACCCCGCGCTGACGACCGCCCGTGTGCGTTCCGCGATCGATCCCGCCAGAGCATTCATGGACACGTCATCACTCATCAACAAACCTTGGAACCCGATACTGCCGCGAATCACCTGCTCGATGATTGTCGCAGAAGTCGTGGCCGGTTGGGTGGCGTCCAGAGCGCTAAACACAACATGTGCAGTCATCGCCATCGGCAGGTCGGCTAGCGGACGAAACGCTTCGAAATCAGAGGCTTCGAGCTCACTCTTCGCGTTATCCACGATCGGCAATTTGAAATGGGTGTCGGCCGTGGCCCGACCATGGCCGGGAATGTGTTTGAGGACCGGTAGAATGCCACCTTGCGACAGACCGTCGGTCACGGCGCGGGCAATAATCGCGACCTTGCCGGGCTCGGTGCCGTAGGCGCGATTGCCGATCACGGCATCAGCGCCTTCCACGGGGACGTCCGCCAGCGGCAGGCAGTCCACGGTGATGCCGAGGTCCACAAGGTCACTCGCGATGAGCCGTGAGCTCAGCCAGGCGGCCCTGAGGCCTGCTTCCGGGTCCGCGTCATAGAGCGTACCGAACACAGCACCGGGCGGATAGACCGGCCAGTGCGGCGGTCCCAGACGCTGCACACGCCCGCCTTCTTGGTCGATCAGGACCGGCGCATCGAGATCACCGGTCGTGTTTCGCAATTCTTCTACAAGTCGAGCAACTTGGGCGGGATTATCGACATTGCGCTTGAAGAGAATGAAGCCCCACGGCCGTTCCGCGCGCAGAAATGCGCGCTCTTCAGCGGTCAGCTCCAGCCCAGATACACCGGTGATGAATGCGCGTGTGCTCATGGGGCCGATTAGCCCCCATCAACGCCCAGGGTCAAGGAAACGGCCGTTAATTCCTTTGGACGACGCACTGTCCGCCGGCAGATTTCAGGTTCCCGCAGACCTGTGAGGCTTCGTCCTGCGAGCCGAACGGTCCAACCATGGCCCGATAATAGGTCCCCTTGTCGCCAAGGTCGGCCTTCTTGATCAACGGCGCACGCGATCCCAGCACCGAGGGGAACTTGGTCTGTAGGGCACGGAACGACGCCTGCGCATCGCCCTCCGACCGCTGGGACGATACCTGGACCACATAGCCGCCGCTGGAGGCGACTGGGGCCGCCTGCTGGGTCGGGTTGGTCGAGGCCATACGCGAGGGCGCCGGAGGAGCGGCTGCAGCCGGAGGCGCGGCCTGCGGCGACAGTGACATCGGGGCATTGGCTGATGCGTTGGCATTGGTCGCGCGCGGTGCCGCAGCGGGCGCGGCTGCAGGAACCGCTGCCGGAGCGGCGATGCGGGCCGGCGCCTGACGCGCGGCCGGTGTGGCCCCGGCGTCGGACTGGTCACCCTTGACGGCAAAAGTACGGATCTTGCGAGGCTCATCGCCCTGCATCGCGCCATTGCCCACCATCGGCTTGTTGGATGGCGAGACGCTGGCTGTCGATGGCGGGTTGGCGTTCTGGTTCAGCGGCGGGAATACCACGCGCGGACCAGCCTTGGTGGCATCCTGCACGTTGACGGGCTGCTCTTCGCGCGACACCAACCGCTCGGGGGCTGCGCCGCCGAGACGATCTTGAATCGGCTTGCCGTCGGCCGCGGCTGTCGCCGACGGCGGGACGATCTTGTTCGGACCGGGCTCGGCCTTGATCACCGGCGGTTCGCCGGTGCGCGCCGATCCCATAAATGTACGATAGGCGAAGGCAGCACCGGTACCCACTACGGCCAGCGCCAGCACGATGGCGACGGTCGCCATGCCACCGCGGCGCTTCGGCGCCTCTTCCTGCTCGGCATAACCGTCCTGATAGGCGTAGGGATCGTCCTGATACTGATCGTCCAGCGGATGCTGGGCCTGTGCGCCATCGACGTGGCCATACAGCGCATCGTCATAACGATTGGGATCATGCGGCGCGTGAGCCTGGTCGTACTGGCCCTGATAGTCCTGCGCCTGATGATCCGTATGCGCGGCAAATGCCGGCGCCTGATGATAATCGGCCTCCGGCTGCAGATGCTGCGGCTCCTGATGCTGAGCGCCGTAACGCTGCACCGGATGAAGATTCTCGAACTCCTGCTGCTGCGGCTCATGGGCTACCGCACGCTGCATCCACGGCGGCGGGCCGGGCTGCGCGGGTTCTTCCTCATATTCCGGCTCGTCCTGATAGGCCGGTTCAGCCTGGCGCGGCGCGGGCGCCGGGCGGCTGTTGCTCGCAAACGGGTCGGTTTGCCCGATCAGCCGCGCGAGTTCGGCGAGCGGATCGCCCTCACCCTTCGTCCGCGATTGAGCGTCGCGGCCGTAATCGTCATCCGCTGGGAAAGGTCGGTTCTGGTATCGATTAGCCATTGTGATGTCGCATCCCCTTCGGGAAAGCCGCCAACCCGCTTTTCAAACGAAACAGCTGCTATCAAGAACCACCCACAGATCCCCATGTGAGCGGCCGTCCCCTGTCTACCGCATCTCGTCCGGTGCGGTGACGCCGAGAACGGCGAGGCCCGAAGCCAGGACTGAGACGACGCTCTGGACGAGTGCCAATCGCGCTTTGGTAAGTTCTGCATCATTAGTGATAATGAAGCGTAAATGAGGCATATCCCGTCCGCGCGTCCAGAGCGCATGAAATTCGCTGGCGAGATCATACAGATAGAAAGCTATGCGGTGCGGCTCATGCGCCGTGGCCGCAGATTCTATCATCCGTGGGTACAATGCTAACTGCCGCATCAGGCCCAGCTCGGCGATATCGTCGAGCCGCTCCATCACCGCGTCTTGTAGATAGGCAATGCGCGCCTCGGTTTCCAGAGGCAGGTCGGCCAGCATCTCCCGCGCATTGCGGAAGATCGAATGGCCGCGGGCATGCCCGTACTGGACATAGAAAACCGGATTGTCCTTGGACTGCTCGATCACCTTGGCGAGGTCAAAATCCAGCACCGCGTCGTTCTTCCGGAACAGCATCATGAAGCGCACGGCGTCGGAGCCGACCTCGTCGACCACTTCGCGCAGGGTAACGAAATCGCCGGAGCGCTTCGACATCTTCACCGGCTCGCCATTGCGTAACAGCTTTACAAGCTGCACGATCTTGACGTCGAGCTCAGCCTTCCCTGCCGTCACCGCCTTGATCGCCGCCTGCACACGCTTGATGTAGCCGCCGTGATCGGCGCCCCAGACGTCGACCATGTTGAGGAAGCCACGGTCGAACTTAGTCTTGTGATAGGCGATATCGGACGCAAAATACGTGTAGCCGCCATCCGACTTCAGCAGCGGACGATCGACATCGTCGCCATAGGCGGTGGCGCGGAACAGGGTCTGCTCGCGGTCTTCGTAATCGTCGATCGGCTTGCCCTTCGGCGGTGGCAACCGGCCCTCATAGACATCGCCCTTGGCGCGCAGGAAATCGATGGTCGCGCCAACCATGTCGGTGCTGCCAGCGATCAGCGAGCGCTCGGAGAAGAACACTCCGTGGGAGATGTTCAACGCGGCGAGATCGCCCTTGATCATCTCCATCATCATGGAAATGGCCTTGGCGCGCGTGATCGGCAGCCACTTGTCCTCGGGCATCTGGTTCAGCGCAGCGCCGTACTCAGCCACGAGCGCCTGCCCCACCGGCACCAGATAGTCGCCGGGATACAAGCCTTCCGGAATGTCACCGATAGCTTCGCCTAGCGCCTCGCGGTAGCGCAGATGTGCCGAGCGCGCGAGCACGTCGACCTGTGCGCCGGCGTCGTTGATGTAGTATTCGCGGGTGACGTCATAACCGGCGCAATCGAGCAGGCTCGCCAGTGCATCGCCAAACACGGCGCCGCGGCAATGGCCAACATGCATCGGTCCCGTCGGATTGGCCGACACGTATTCGACATTGACCTTCTCACCGGCTCCGACCGCGCTCCGACCATACGAGGCACCGTCGCGCAACACCGCGCGCAGCGCATCGGCCCAGGCCGACGACTTCAGCGTGAGATTGATGAAGCCGGGTCCGGCGACATCCACCGACGTCACCAGATCGTCTTCGCGCAGCTTCGCAGCGATAGCGTCAGCCAGATCGCGCGGCTTGGCTTTCGCCTCTTTCGCCAGCACCATCGCGGCATTGCTCGCCATGTCGCCATGCGACGCATCCTTGGTCGGCTCGACGACGACGCGCGACAAATCGATGCCGGCGGGCAACACGCCTTCACTGACGAGGGCGTTGCAGATCGCGTGAACGCGCGCGAGCACGTTGGCGAACAGATGCGGGGTCGGAACAGTCGAGGCCATGGCGATACGGGAACCAGCTTGCGCCGGAGGATTCCGGCAGGATTGCATCAGGATGGAATAGCGGTTTCGGGGGCGTTCCGCCAATTCTTTGACGGCCGATCCGCCAAGTGGGCAAGGATCAAAATCTGTAGCCCCGAAAGGCACTTAGAAGCCTTCGCCTAACGCAATTCGGGGGTCGAGTCAAAGAGCCGGATATGTTCGGTGATGGCAAAACGGTCGGTCATCCCGGCAATGAAATTGCCGATCCGGCGCGCCTGTTCGCCCTCCGATTCCGGCTCGGCGCCTTCAGGGGGCTGCCATTCGGGCGGTAGATCCTCGGGCGCGCGCTGATAGCGTGCGAACAGGTCGGTAACCAGACATTCCGCCTCGACCATCACCCGCATGACACGCTCATGGCGATACATGTGCTGCCAGAGGAAGGCCTTGATCCCAGCCTCGGCTTCTGCCGCGTCAGCACGAAACGCGACGAGCTTGCGCCCGCAGCGGCGAATGTCCTCCGTGGATTTCGGCAACACCGCGGCTAGTCGTTGTTCCGTCTCACCGACGACCGCACCGATCAGATAGGAAATCAGCTCGCGCACCAGTTCGGCACCGCGCCGGCTCTCGTCGAGACCGGGATAGCGCGTGTCGATCTTGGCGATCATGTCTTGCGTCAGCGGCATCGCCTTGAGGTCATCGACGGTGAACAGCCCGGCGCGCAACCCATCGTCGATGTCGTGAGCGTCATAGGCGATATCATCTGCGATCGCCGCAACCTGAGCCTCCATTGACGCGAAGCTCGACAGCTCCAGATCAAAGGTGCGGTCATATTCGGTGATCCCGAATGGCACGCCGTGAGTGGCATAACGTCCGACCGGCGCGCCTAACGCGTCGGTCAGAGGCCCGTTGTGTTTGACGATGCCTTCTAGGGTTTCCCAGGTCAGGTTGAGGCCATCGAACTCGGGATACCGATGCTCCAGCGACGTGACGAGGCGCAGGGTCTGGGCGTTATGATCGAAGCCGCCATGGGCCTCGAGACAGGCGTCCAGCGCCCGCTCGCCGGCATGGCCGAACGGCGGATGGCCGATGTCATGGGCCAGCGCCAGGGTCTCGGTCAGGTCCTCGTCGAGGCCCAGTTGCCGGGCCACGGCGCGGGCGATCTGCGCCACTTCCAACGTGTGGGTGAGACGGGTGCGGTAATGATCGCCCTCATGGAACACGAAGACCTGGGTCTTGTGCTTGAGCCGGCGAAACGCAGTCGAGTGGATGACCCGGTCGCAATCCCGGCGAAACGCGCTGCGGGTCCGGCTCGGAGCCTCGGAAAACAGCCGTCCACGGCTGCGATCGGGGTCGCAGGCATAGGGTGCGCGGGGAGCAGCCATTCCGACCGACACGGCGTGTTTATCCTTGATCCAATTGATTCCTGAGCCTGCCGCACTTAACTATGGGGAGCGGCAGATTCAAATGGTTCGAATCCTGCCCGGAGAGCCAGATATGACCGACACTGCAGTCACCGAGGCCCCCCTCACCGTCAGCGCGCGTGCTGCGCGCCGGATCGGCGAGATCCTCAAGACCGAAGGCAACGGCGCCATGCTCCGCGTGTCGGTCGAAGGCGGCGGCTGTTCCGGCTTCCAGTACAAGTTCGACGTCGAGCGCGCCAAGGCGGACGACGACATCCTGATCGAACGTGACAGCGCCGTGGTGCTGGTCGACCCCTCCTCAGCACCGTTCCTGGCCGGCTCCGAACTCGACTTCGTCGATGACCTGATCGGCGCCTCGTTCCGCGTCGTCAATCCGAACGCGACGGCGTCCTGCGGCTGCGGGACCAGCTTCTCGATCTGACCTCTATTCGGCTCTTTTAGATCGGTCTATTTCTCGGCGAACAGCGCCCGCGCATTGCCGTGCGCGATCTGTTTAGCGACCGCCGGCGGCAGTTGCGCCAGCCATGCGCGATAGCCATCCATGATATCGCCATAGCTCGCCCAGCGTTCCGGCACCCAGGTGTCGGAGCCCAGCAGGAAGCGATCGGGGTAGCGCTCGAACAGCACGCGCCATTGCGACGTCAGTTTGCCTGATCCGTCCACGATGCCGCTGCGGTAAGACAATTCACCCCACAGTTTCGGGTATTTTATCAGCATCGCTGCGACACGGTCCGGCGCAAGGCTGAAGCCGGTATGTGCCCAGATAATCTGCGCACGCGGATTGTGCCGCATCAGAATCTCGACCGCTTCGTCGTCGGCATGGGCGTGCAAATAGAGATTGTTGGCGACGGCAAAGTCGACGGTCTTCTTGACCATCTCGGTATCGGCCGCCTTGCCGGTCAGATGGAATTCGCCGACACCGCGATAGTAGCCGCGCTTGAACTCCTCCTGCACGAGATCGAAGATTACGGGATCGTTGAACCAGCTGCCGATATCGGCGCGCACGCGATACGGCCGGATGAACGGCACGACCTGCAAATCGCCTGCCTTGCCACTGGCCTTACCGTCCATCAGCACATGGGTGCCGGTGTTCGGGCGGCTGGTGGCGAGAATGCCGGTGACGCGATTCTTCCTGAAAACCTCCAGCACTTCGTCGGGCTGGTAATACGGCTTCGGCTCCCAGTTGTAGTGCATATGGGCGTCGAAGATTTCGATCCGGTCGTCGGAATGCGCCGGCGCAGCAACAAGTGCGGCCAGCAAGGCGGCCGCAGTGAGTGTTCTCACCAGCATTAAGACACCCTATTCCGCCGCCACGACGCGGGGACGATCGTCGTGATCTTCTTCGTCGAGCTGCGGCTGCAGCTTGCGCTTCAGCTTGCGGTCGATGCGATCGAGATAGATGTAGATGACCGGCGTGATGAACAGCGTCAGCAATTGCGAGACACACAGACCGCCGACCACCGCGACGCCAAGTGGCTGACGCAATTCGGCGCCGGCACCGGCACCGAGCGCGATCGGCAGCGTGCCGAAGATGGCCGCGAAAGTGGTCATCATGATCGGGCGGAAACGCAGCAGCGCGGCTTCGCGGATCGCGTGTTCGGCCGACAGGCCGACGCGGCGACGCTCGAGTGCGAAGTCGACCATCATGATCGCGTTCTTCTTGACGATGCCGACCAGCATGACGATGCCGATCATGGCAATGACCGACATTTCCATCTTGAACAGCATCAGCGTCAGGATCGCGCCGATACCCGCGGATGGCAGGCCGGAGATGATTGTGATCGGGTGGATGAAGCTCTCGTAGAGGATGCCGAGAATCACGAAGGCCGCGAACACGGCGGCGAGGATCAGTACGCCCTGCCCGCGCAACGAATCCTGGAACACCTGCGCCGTGCCAGAGAAGCCGGTGGCGATGGTCACCGGCAGTTTCGAATCCGCTTCGATTTGCGTGATCTGGTCTACCGCATAGCCCAGCGAATAGCCGGGCACCAGGTTGAATGAGATCGTCACCGCCGGCTGCTGACCCTGATGGTTGATCTGCAGCGGCCCGACCGTTGGCACCAGACGCGCGACCGCGCTCAGCGGAATGGTCTGATTGTTCGACGTCTTCATATAGAGCTTGGAGAGGTCGCTCGGATCGATCCGGAACTGCGGCTGTGCTTCCAGAATGATCTGATAGTCGTTGGTCGGCATATAGATGGTGCCGACCTGACGCGAGCCGAACGCATTATAGAGCTGGTTACGAACCTGATCGACGGTGACGCCGTAGACCGCCGCCTTTTCGCGGTCGATATCGACCGTCATCTGCGGGTTCTTGATGTAGAGGTCGGTGGTCACATCGAGCAGGCCCGGCACCTTGGCGATGCGGTCGCGCATCTCCGGCGACACGCGATACAGCGTGTCGGTGTCGCTGCCCTGAAGCACGTATTGATACTGGCTCTTCGACGGTCGGCCGCCGATGTTCAGATTCTGGATGCTCTGAAAGAAGGCCTGCAAGCCAGGAACGGCCAACGACTTCTGGCGCAGCCGCGTCATCACCACCTGTGCGGGATCACGATCCTGGCGCGGTTTCAGCGCAACGAACAGACGACCGTAATTCGCCGTCGCATTCGGACCGCCGGAGCCCACGGTGCTGTTGATGTATTCAACGGCAGGATCGGATTTCAGCAGATCGGCGAGCGCTTGCTGCCGCGCACTCATCGCTTCGAAGGACGTATCGGTTGCGGCTTCGGTCGTACCGGTCAGGAACCCGGTATCCTCCTGCGGGAAGAAGCCCTTCGGTACGATGTTGTAGAGATAGACAGTGCCGCCGAGGGTCGCGAGCGTCACCACCAGCATGATGCCCTTGTGTGCGAGCACGCGATCGAGCGCCCATTCGTAACCGCGCAGCCAGGCCGCAAATATGCGCTCGAAACCGCGTAGGATGAAATTTTCCTTGTGTTCGGGATTGTGCGCCTTGAGTACGCGCGCGCAGAGCATAGGCGTCAGCGTCAGCGACACGAAACCGGAGACGATGATCGCCACCGCGATCGTCACCGCGAATTCACGGAACACGCGGCCGACAATGCCGCCCATCAGCAGCACGGGAATGAACACCGCGATCAGCGAGAAGGTGATCGAGACGATGGTGAAACCGATTTCGCGTGCGCCCTTCAGCGCCGCGTCGAACGGCTTCATGCCGAGCTCGATGTGTCGGACGATATTCTCCAGCATGACGATGGCGTCGTCGACAACGAAGCCGACGGACAGTGTCAACGCCAGCAGCGTCATGTTGTTGATGGAGTAGTCCAGCATGTACATCGCGGCGCATGTGCCGAAGATCGAGATCGGCACCGCCAGTGCGGGGATCAAGGTCGCGGAGGCTGAGCGCAGGAACAGGAAGATCACGAAGATCACCAACACGACGGCGATCAGCAATGTCTCCTCGACGTCGGCGACGGCTTCGCGGACCGAGATCGAGCGGTCCATCATCATATTGACTTCGACCGATGGCGGCAATTGCGCACGCAGCGACGGCAGCTTGGCGCGGACGCCGTCGACCACGGCGACCGTGTTGGCGTCGGGCTGCTTCTGGATCGCCAGCACGATGGCGCGCTCGCCATTCAACCAGGTCGCGACCTTGTCGTTTTCGACGGCGTCATAGATCTTGGCGACTTCGTTCAGCTTGACCGGCGAGCCGTTGCGCCAGGCAACAACGACCTGGCCATAGTCGGCGGCCTTGGACATCTGTCCGGATGCCTGCAGCGAGATATCCTGCTTCGGTCCGTTCAGAGTTCCGACCGGCGTCGAGGAGTTCGCGCGTGACACCGCCGTACGGATATCTTCAAGCGACAATCCACGAGCCGCCGCAGCTTCGGGATCGGCCTGCACGCGAATGGCGAATTTCTGCGTGCCATAGATCAGCACCTGCGCCACGCCGGGAATCTGCGACAGCGCCTGCCCGATGGTGATATCGCCAAATTCATTGACGGCCGAGAGCGGCAGCGTCGATGAACTCAGCGCAATGAACAGCACCGGGAAATCGCCGGGGTTCACCTTGCGGAAACTCGGCGGGATCGTCATTTCGATCGGCAACCGGCGCTGTGCGATCGTCAGCGCAGTCTGCACGTCCAGCGCCGCCGCATCGATATTGCGGTTGAGATCGAACTGAATGATGATCTGGGTCGTTCCCTGCGACGAGCTCGACGACATCGAAGAGATACCAGCGATGGTCGAGAGCTGACGCTCGATGATGCCGGCGACCGAGGCCGCCATCGTGTCGGCGCTGGCGCCCGGCAGCGTCGCCGTCACCGCGATGGTCGGAAAATCCACTTTCGGAAGCGCCGACACCGGCAGCAGCCGGAAACCGAAAATGCCAAACGCGATGATCGTCGCCGTGATGAGCGTGGTCATCACAGGGCGACGGATGCAGAGCTCCGAGAGGGTCATGTTTTATGCCCCGGCCTTGCGGGCCCGGGCTTCGACCCGTGTGCCTTGTGTCAGCAAGAGCTGGCCGTCGACGACGACGTCCTCATCCCCTTTTAAACCCGACGAGATCACCGAAATCCCCTGGAAGGTGCGATCGACTTCGACAGGTTGAACACGGGCGACGCCGTCCTTCACCATGAAGACGAAGTTCCCAGTCTGGCTGCGTTGCACGGCCACGGTGGGCACAACAACGCCGTCCTCGGTGCGCACGATCAACTTGGTCTGTACCAAAATGCCCGGCCACAGGGTTTCGTTCGGATTGCTCATGATGCCGCGCACAGTGACCATGCCGGTGGTGGAATCCACAGTGTTTTCCACCATCGCCACCTTGCCGGTTTCAGAACGGCCGCTGTTCGGGATGGTCGCAATGACCGAGGTCGATCCCGCCGCCATCGCTTCGCGCAGATCGCCAAGCACACGCTGCGGAATGGCGAAGGAGACATAGACCGGAGCCATCTGATTGATGGTGGCGAGCGGCGCCGTATCAGCCGGGCGCACGAAATTGCCGACCTTCACATTGGCTGCACTGATCCGGCCGGAGAACGGTGCGCGAATGATGGTGTAGCTCTTCTGGACCTTGAGATTATCGAGCGCCGACTGATCGGCCCGGATGGTTCCGGCCAGGATGTCGGATTGGGTCTTGGCATTATCGACGCTCACCTGGGTGGTCGCGCCCTTCCCGATCAGATCGGTAAAGCGCCGCACGTCGCGTTCCGCACCGGCCAGTTGGGCCTGATCGCGGGCCAGCGTGCCTTCGGCCTGCTCGATCTGGGCATCAATCTGCCGCGAATCGAGGGTGAACAGCAGATCGCCTTCCTTGACCTTGGCGCCGTCTTCAAAATGCACCGAGGTGATGGTGGTTTCCACCCGCGACTTGAGCGCGACACTCGAAATCGGCGTTACTGTACCGATCGAATCGACATCGACCGGAACCGGTTTGCGTTCCGCCTTGGCAATCTCGACCGCAACGATCCGCGCGCGCTGCGGGGCCTGTGCATTGGTGTTGCCACCGGTCCACGAGGAGCGCGTCGTGTAGGCCGCAACCGCGGCAGCGCCGACGAGAACGAGTAGAGCGATCGATGTGCGTTTCTTCATATGGTCCATGTCACCTGGTACAGAAGATCGGGTCGCCCCCGTTTCCCGCCCATGGCAGCTTTAAAGACAGCGTCTGTGCGCTTTAGGCTTAAAGCTTATCATGTTGGCGGGGATGATGGTATGCCACGTTGACGTATTTTTGCCATTGTTGTTACCGGAATCCCATCAGATGAGAATTGCCACCTGGAATGTGAATTCTGTCCGCCAGCGGCTGGACCATCTGGTGACGTGGCTGCGCGACTGCTCGCCGGACATCGTCTGCCTGCAGGAGATCAAATGCCTCGATGAGGCGTTTCCGCGCGAGCCCATCGAGGCGCTCGGCTACAATGTAGTCACCCACGGCCAGAAGACCTTCAACGGCGTCGCCCTGCTCTCGAAATATCCGCTGGAGGAAGCCACGCCCCGGCTGGCGGGCGACGACGAGGATCTCCATGCGCGCTTCATCGAAGGCGTAGTGTCGCTGAAATCCGGGGTGGTCAGGGTTGCCTGCCTGTATCTGCCGAACGGCAATCCAGTCGACACCGAGAAGTATCCCTACAAGCTGAAATGGATGTCCCGGCTACAGGAGTTCACCCGACTACGGCTGAAGACCGAGGAGCCGTTGATTCTCGCCGGCGACTTCAACGTCATCCCGGCGGCAGCAGACGCCTATAATCCGGCGGCCTGGATCAACGACGCGCTGTTCAAGCCGGAGACCCGCGCGAGCTTCCAGACCCTGCTCGGCTTGGGCATGACCGACGCCCTGCGCGCCGTCACAGATGAGCCCGGCCAGTACACGTTCTGGGACTATCAGGCCGGCGCCTGGCAGAAGAACTGGGGCATCCGCATCGATCATCTGCTGCTGTCACCACAGGCCAGCGACAAGCTCATCGATGTCGGCATCGACAAATATGTGCGCGCCTGGGAGAAGCCGAGCGATCACGTGCCGGTGTGGGTCGACCTGGATCTGGAGGCGGCGTAAAGGCCCGTCGCCAAGCGCTCCCCAAACACAAACCGTCATCGCCCGGCTTGACCGGGCGATCCAGCAAACGCCCGGGGCAATGTTCCGAGGCGGCGCCTGACGCGAGCACTCGTTGATAATAATGAAGGCTGGCGATTACTGGGTCACCCGGTCAAGCCGGGTGACGACAGTCGAGTGTGAGGTAATCGCGCTCGGAACGGTCGCTTAGTCCGGGACAACCCTCAGTCCCGTTTGCCGGACACCCAGTGTTCAAGCATCTGCAGCGCCATCGCACGGTCGTCTTCGGAGGCCTTGGCGATGGCCTTGTTGTAGCTGTCGCGGATCCAGGTGTCGTCCGGGCCGGCATTGTCACGGGCCAGCGTCAGCCACATCAGGCCGCGCGCCATCTGCCGTGGCAGCGATTCACCGTTGAACAGCATCTGGCCGAGCAACGCCTGCGCCTGGTGCTGGCCCTTCTGCGCAGCAAGGCCCAGCCAGCGGGCGCCATACTTGGTGTCGCGCGGGGTACCGATGCCCTTCAGATACAGCCGGGCCAGATCGTATTGCGCATCGGCATTGCCGAAATAGGATGCGGCGTAGGAGAACATCTCACGTGCGCGTTCAGTGTCGGCCTTGATCTTCGAATTCGGGATACCGTCGAGGTAGTAGCGACCGAGCGCCACGAAGGCGTTGGCGACGATGGTCGCCTGCGGCGCGGACGGCGAGTCCTCCGCATGGGCATTGGCGATACGGCTGAAATATTCGAAGGCGCGCAGATCGTCCTGTGCCACACCGTTACCGTCGGCATACATCCGGCCGAGCTTCCACTGGGCAATCGGATGACCGCCTTCGGCGGCATACTGAAGAGCGGTCAGCGAGGTATCGGGCTTGGCGGACTTCTTCAAGACCGGCGCAGCACCGGGAATGGTCGTTACAACCGGCAGGGCTGCGTCGCTGCTGCCAACGGGCGCACCATCAAAGGCAAAGGCCGGCGCGGCCACTGACGCGGCACCCAAAGCAAACGCTACAAAAATGGTACGCTCAACTATCCGCATAACAGTATTTCTCGTGGGCCCGGCCGGTTTGGGTCACGGCGCAACCAATGGCCGATCCAACCTGCTGGGCATATGTCCACAGCGTCCCTGACATATGGTTAGTCGCGCGACGCTTCCGTTTGGTCGGGTGCGCGGCCAATTCTTTGTCGGTCAATTTTACGTTAAGGCAGCCCTCACCGGTTTCGCGCCCGATGGTGCTACCGCCCATCGATTCGAAGGTGTCAGGAGCCAGAGTCCCCTTCGATCCAACAAGGTCACCAATAACGGCGATCAGCTTGTCGGCAGAACGAATGACGTCCTGATGGGAATTCCGCGTCACGGGCTTCATTTTCTCCGCGATCATCTGCCCCGTCGCAGTGAGGCACGGTCCCTGCGACCGGCTGTGATCGAGCAATGTCGTCTTCAGCAACAGTATGTCGGCAACTTCCAATATGTCTTTGGCGACATAACGGCTCACCCGCTTCAAATCGGTGCCATATGGTGTCTTTTTGAAGATTTCGACGGTGCGAGATTCTTGCGCGCGCAGCACTGGGCCGGCGATGAACCGTTCGCGCCGCAGCGTCGCCAGACCAATCGCGCAGGGGAGCGCGCCACGCGACGCCTGCTCCCGGCCCTCCGTCATAAGACGGCTAGGCAAACGCGACTTGATGTTCGTCTTGGCGTCCATCGCGAACCTGGTTTCTCAGGCCGCTTCGGCGATCCGGGACAATCCCACTGACATCCCGCCGATCAACAAAGCGCTCCAGCCTTCTGGCTGGTGAGAAATGATTTCACGAAGGCGTGTGGCCAAATAGCGGCGGTTACAATACCCACAGCACGACAGGGTTAAATCTTGGGGGACTGTGGCAACCAAGCAACATTTGTGGCGCACCGGCAACCCTTTTGAGCGAGGCTAAAATCGCTGCCCCGTTACCGGAAAGTCGGCGCAAGGCCGACTTTTCCATTCGTTGCCGATCTCAACGTCCGGCGGGCGCGGAGGTGGCACCACCGTAGACCAGCCCGGGATAAACACCGCGGATGAGCACGGGATCACGGCCCCAGCCCGGGTAATAGGCGAAGGCATCGCGTGAGGCGCCATAGGTTGTGACGGCCTGCGGTTGAGCATACCGGTGTGCAGAGCGCCGCTCTGACGCAGTGGCGGCACCGGACATTATCAGAGCAATGAGGGCCGAAGCCGCGGCAGTGGTGATCGTTGTTTTCATGAAAAGCTCCCTGAATTAAGCGTCACTCGGAAATGACAGCACTTTGCGCCTTGGACGCATTCGCGTCTGACCTTGGCGGCAGATAACGTCGGGAGACCGGAACGTAAGCCCGCCGCAACTTCACGATGCGGCGATCAAAATTATCGATCGGAAATGCTTCCGACTACGTATTCAGCACGCGCCCATAGGCGTCGAGCACGGCTTCCTTCATCGTCTCCGAGATGGTCGGATGCGGGAAGATGGTGTGGAAGAGTTCCTCTTCCGTGGTCTCCAGATTCATAGCGACCACAAAGCCCTGGATCATCTCGACGACCTCAGCGCCGACCATATGGGCGCCGAGCAGCTGGCCAGTCTTCTTGTCGAAGATCACCTTCACCATGCCCTGGTCCTCGCCCTGGGCGATGGCCTTGCCATTGGCGACGAAGGGGAAGCGGCCGACGCGGATGTCCTTGCCGGCTTCCTTGGCCTTGGCTTCGGTGAGACCGACCGAGGCCACCTGCGGATGGCAATAGGTGCAGCCCGGGATCAGCGACTTGTCCATTGCATGCGGGTTCATCCCCTTGATCGCCTCGACGCAGATCACGCCCTCATGCTCGGCCTTGTGGGCCAGCATCGGCGGACCGGCGACGTCGCCGATGGCATAGATGCCGGGCACATTGGTCTTGCCGTATTTGTCGATCACGATACAGCCGCGCTCGGTCTTCACGCCGAGCTTCTCGAGGCCAAAGCCTTCGATATTGCCGACCACACCGACCGCCGAGATGACGCGATCGACGGTGAGTTGCTGGGTAGCCCCCTTGCCATCCTCGATGGTCACGGTGACCGAATCCGACTTCTTGTCGAGCTTGGTTACCTTCGCGCCGGACATGATCTTGATGCCCTGCTTCTCGAACTGTTTGCGGGCGAAACCCGCGATCTCGGCGTCTTCCACTGGCAGGATCTGCGGCAGCACCTCGACCACAGTCACGTCGGCGCCCATGGTCTTGTAGAACGACGCGAATTCGATGCCGATGGCGCCGGAGCCGACCACCAGCAGCGACTTCGGCATCTTGTCGGGGTTCATCGCCTCGAAATAGGTCCAGACCAGCTTCTTGTCGGGCTCGAGGCCCGGCAGCACGCGCGGCCGAGCGCCTGTGGCGACGATGATATGCTTCGCAGTGTAGCTGCCCGCACCGATCGCGCCCTTGGGTGCTGCGGCTTCCGTCTTCTTGACAGTGAACTTGCCCGGCGCATCCAGGGTCGCTTCACCCCAGATGATCGAGATCTTGTTCTTGTTCATCAGGTATTCGACGCCGCCGCTGAGGCGCTTCACGACGCCGCGCGAGCGCGCGATCACGGCCTTGATGTCGAACGTCACGTTGTCCGCCGACAGGCCATAATCCTTGGCATGCTGCATGTAGTGATAGATTTCCGCCGAGCGCAGCAGCGCCTTGGTCGGGATACAGCCCCAGTTATTGCAGATGCCGCCGAGATAGGCCTTCTCGACGATCGCCGTCTTGAAGCCGAGCTGTGCGGCGCGGATCGCCGTCACGTAACCGCCGGGACCGGAACCGATCACGACGACGTCAAAAGATGTATCGGCCATTGTGGCTCCCGTTCAACTCAAACACGCGTTGCCGCGCTTGCGGCGATTCAAGATATTGCTTCCCGTTCGGCCTCGCGCAAACGCAGGTAACGCCGCAGCATTAGCCATTGCACGATGACGACGACCCAGTACGAGACCGACATCTGTACTGCATCGATGAGGTCGCCCGCATTTGGAGACCGCCCCGAATTTGCATCCGACGCCATCCCGAGCGCGATCACAAACACCGCCACCAGTACCAACACCAACATCGCGAGCTTCAACGCGCGTTCGCGATGCTTGCCAGGTGCCGCGATACCAAAACCAATCATTGCGAGCAGCACGTATCCGGGCACGAACAACAGCCGGTAGGCTTCGCCCATACCGCAACCGGCTTTGTCGCTGTAACAAGGCATGATCGACGAGGCCGCTGACGTAACCGCCACTCCGCAAATCAGCGAGATAAAACCCGCCAGCAAGACCATGCCGAACAACTTCATCGACTTGTCCCGTGACGCCGCGTCACACCGCCATCATCACTGGATTTTCGATCAGCTTCTTGAACGCCGTGATCAGTTCCGCGCCGAGCGCGCCGTCGATGGCGCGGTGGTCGCAGGACAGGGTCACGCTCATGATGGTTGCAGCGACGATCTGGCCGTTGCGCACCACGGCCCGTTCCTCGCCCGTGCCAACCGCAAGGATCGACGACTGCGGCGGATTGATCACCGCCGTGAAGTCCTTGATGCCGAACATGCCGAGATTGGACACGGATGACGCACCGCCCTGGTATTCGTTGGGCTTGAGCTTCTTGGCCTTGGCGCGCGCGGCCAATTCCTTCATCTCGTTGGAGATTGCCGAAATGGACTTGATCTCGGCCTGGCGGATGATCGGCGTGATCAGGCCGAACGGCAGCGCCACCGCGACGCCGATATCCGAATGCTTATGACGGAGCATCGCCGCTTCCGTCCACGACACGTTCGCTTCCGGAATCTTCTGCAGCGCGATGGCCATCGCCTTGATGACGAAATCGTTGACCGAGAGCTTGTAGAGCGGCTTGCCGGCCTTGTCCTTGCCGGCGGCAGCGTTGATCTCCTCGCGCGCGGCGGAGAGCTTGCCGAGATCGCAATCGACGGTGAGATAGAAGGTCGGCATCGAGTTGGTCGCAGCGGTGAGACGCTGCGCAATCGTGCGGCGCATCGAGTCATGCGGCACGCTCTCGTAACCACCCTGCTCGTACAGCCCGAGAATCTGCTGATCGGACATTGCAGGCGCACCGATCGCTCCAGTTGCACCTGCGGGAGCGCCGGCAGCCGCGGCTGATGCCTTCAGGCCGCCACCAGACTTCGCCTTCTCGACGTCTGCGGCCACAACGCGACCATGCGGACCCGATCCGTTGATACGACCGAGTTCGATGCCGGCGTCCTTGGCGAGACGACGCGCCAGCGGCGACGAGAACACGCGCGCGCCATTGCTTTGTGCCGCGGTCGGCTGCGGAGCCGGCGCGGCGGCCGGAGCCGGTGCTTTCGCTGCCGAAGCAGCAGCCGGCGCAGGTGCAGCGGCGGCAGGCTTGGGTGCGGGAGCCGCGGCAGCGGGTGCAGGCTTCGGCTTGTCGGCCCCTGCCCCCGAACCTGCAGCCTTTACGTCCTCGCCGTCGGCGGCGAGCACCGCGATCACCGCGTTCACAGCAACATCCTGCGTACCTTCCGCCACCAGGATCTTGGCGATGGTGCCTTCGTCGACGGCTTCGACTTCCATCGTCGCCTTGTCGGTCTCGAT
Organism: Tardiphaga robiniae; assembly: GCF_013359755.1. Classification (GTDB taxonomy): domain Bacteria; phylum Pseudomonadota; class Alphaproteobacteria; order Rhizobiales; family Xanthobacteraceae; genus Tardiphaga; species Tardiphaga robiniae. The sequence goes on from NZ_JABMCJ010000079.1 coordinate 86,527, forward strand.
CTCCGCGATCACGTCGCCGGACTTGACCTTGTCGCCCTCTTTCTTGAGCCACTTGGCAAGGTTGCCCTTTTCCATGGTGGGCGACAGCGCAGGCATCAGAATGTTGATTGGCATTGTCAGTGACCTTGTTGCGACCGCGGCGTGGTGTTGCCCATGTCAGTCGGACGCGCGATTTCAGCTTCGAACATTTCGACGATGCGGTTCAGCGCCTCGTCCTCGGAATAATTGGCCTCACGCGCATACGCGCGTGCGGCATGGCGCGCGATGTCGACCAGCAGGAGCCCCCACATGTCGGGCTCCTCGAAGGCGCGCATGAAGGCGATGGACAGCCCGCCATCCAGCACGAATGCGCGCAACACCTCGGTGGCGTCCTCGCGGTCCATGACATCTGGCGGCAGTGGCTGTTCCTTCGGACCTGGCATGGTTCACCGATAGCAAACGGCTTTGGCCGCAGCCACGACGTCGGCCACCGACGGCAGCGCCAGCTTTTCGAGATTGGCGGCGTAAGGCATCGGCACGTCCTTGCCGGACACGCGCGCGACCGGCGCATCGAGATAGTCGAACGCATGCTCCATGATGCGTGCGGCGATTTCGGCGCCCACACCCGACTGTTGCCAGCCTTCTTCCACCGTCACGGCGCGCGATGTTTTCTTCACGGACTCGATGATGGTGTCGGTGTCGAGTGGACGCAGCGTGCGCAGGTCGATGACCTCCGCCTCGATGCCTTCCTTGGCGAGTTCTTCGGCAGCCTTCAGGGCATACGTCATGCCGTTCGACCACGAGATCAGCGTCACGTCCTTGCCGACACGTGCGACCTTGGCCTTGCCGATCGGCACGATGTAATCGTCGAGCTTGGGCACCTCGCCGGAATGCCCGTAGAGCATTTCGTTTTCGAGGAAGATCACGGGGTTCGGATCGCGGATCGCGGATTTGAGCAGGCCCTTGTAGTCGGCGGCGCTATAGGGCGCGACAACCTTGAGGCCCGGGATCTGCGAATACCAGGCCGAGTAGTCCTGGCTGTGCTGGGCGCCGACGCGCGCCGCAGCGCCGTTCGGACCGCGAAATACGATCTGACAGGTCATCTGGCCGCCGGACATGTAGAGCGTCTTGGCAGCGGAGTTGATGATCTGGTCGATCGCCTGCATGGCGAAGTTGAAGGTCATGAATTCGACGATCGGCTTCAGGCCGGACATCGCCGCGCCGACGCCGACACCGGCGAAGCCGTGCTCGGTGATCGGCGTATCGATGACACGGCGTGCGCCGAATTCCTGCAGCAGGTTCTGGGTCACCTTGTAGGCGCCCTGATATTCGGCGACTTCCTCGCCCATGATGAAGACGTCTTCATCCCTGCGCATTTCCTCGGCCATCGCGTCGCGCAGCGCTTCGCGGATGGTCATGGTCACCATCTCGGTGCCTTCAGGAATTTCGGGATCGGGCTGGATCGAAGCCGTCGGAGCTGCCGGCGCAACAGCCTCTTCCTTCGGAGCCGGAGCGGATTTGGCTTCCGCGGCAGGCGGCGCGGATTCTGCGGCCCTCTCCTGCTTCGCGGGGGCCGGTGCGCTCGCTGCAGCGGATGCATCTTCGCCGTCAGCGAGGATAGTCGCGATCGGCGTGTTGACCGCGACGTCGTTGGTCCCTTCCGGGATCAGGATCTTGCCGAGCGTCCCTTCATCAGTCGCTTCGACTTCCATCGTCGCTTTGTCTGTCTCGATTTCCGCAATCACATCGCCGGACTTGATCGTGTCGCCTTCCTTCTTGAGCCATTTGGAGAGGTTGCCTTTCTCCATGGTCGGGGACAGCGCGGGCATCAGAACTTGAATGGCCATTATAACTCCAGATCGGTCTTTAAGCCGCGCGCTTAGCGGTACACATCGGTGTAAAGTTCGGATGCATCGGGTTCAGGGTCCTGCTGCGCGAAATCCGCCGATGCGTTGACGATGTCACGCACCTCGGCATCGATCGCCTTGAGGTCCTGCTCGGTCACGTCAGCGGCCAGCAGACGGTTGCGCACCTGCTCGATCGGGTCCTGATCGTGGCGGACCTTGTCCACCTCCTCGCGGGTCCGGTACTTGGCCGGATCCGACATCGAGTGGCCGCGATAGCGATAGGTCTGCATTTCCAGAATGAACGGACCCTTGCCGGCGCGGCACCAGGCGACCGCACGGTCACCGGCGGCCTTCACGGCGCGGACGTCCATGCCGTCGACCTGCTCGCCCGGAATGTTGAAGGAGATGCCGCGCTTGGAGAAGTCGGTCTGAGCCGAGGAGCGCGTCACCGAGGTACCCATGGCGTAGCGGTTGTTCTCGATGATGTAGATCACCGGGAGCTTCCACAGCTCCGCCATGTTAAAGCTCTCATAGACTTGGCCCTGGTTCGACGCGCCGTCGCCGAAGTAAGCGAGGCTGACGAGATCATTGCCGCGGTAACGGTTGGCAAAAGCGAGACCCGTTCCGAGCGACACCTGCGCACCGACGATGCCATGGCCGCCATAGAAATTCTTCTCGCGGCTGAACATGTGCATGGAGCCACCCTTGCCCTTGGAGTAGCCGCCCTTGCGCCCCGTGAGCTCGGCCATGACGCCCTTGGCGTCCATGCCACAGGCCAGCATGTGACCGTGGTCGCGATAGCCCGTGATGACCTGATCGCCATCCTTCAATGCCATCTGCATGCCGACGACGATGGCTTCCTGACCGATATAGAGATGGCAGAAACCGCCGATCGCGCCCATGCCATAGAGCTGGCCGGCCTTCTCCTCGAAACGCCGGATCAGCAGCATGTCGCGAAGCGCGTGCATCTCCTGATCGCGGGTGAAATCTGGCGGCGATGACGGGGTTGCGCCATTGCTCGTTGCCTGCCCTGCGGGAGCGACGCTTTTCTTCGGTGCGGCCATGAAAATTCCGGATGCGAGAGTGAATGGCCCTTCCTACTCCAAGTGCTTGCGGCTTGAAAGGGATTGCGTCGCGCGGAATGCCACACGGTTGTTTCGCACTGCAGCGAAAGCGCGAAACTTTCGAAATCGAATTGGATCGGTTTTGTAATTTGAGGAATGAAAGCGCGTGTCGTGGTCACGTTGCCGTCACGATGAGCAGGCGCGAGCGATCCATAGCTTTGATGCAAAGCTGTGTTGCTTCATGCGAGGACGACTCGCCGCCGAAGAGAGAATCTTAGTTTGGCTTGATGACCTTCACGAGGTCGCGCGGATGCGCGTAGTCGAGCTGGTAGCGCGCGCGCTCGTCGAGCATGTCGGGATCGAGTCCACCAGATCGCAGCAACGCCACGCGCTGCTCGGCCTTGGTGCGTTCCTTCTTCAATTGTACCAGTTCGGAGGTCAGCGCGACGATCTCCTGGTCGAGCTCCTGGCGGGCGTTGAGGCCATATTTGCCGGTATAGGCATTGACCCCGAAATAGCTGATCATCATCGCCGCCAGTGCATAGAGCACGAGCCCGGTGAGGATCGATTTGAGGCGGGTATGCTTGACCATTCCCGAAAATGCGACGGCCCGGTTAAGGCGAACCTAACAACCGGGCCACAACCTGAATTTGCGCGGGTTATTTCTTCAGCTTGTCGACCCAGGCGGCGAAGGCGTCGATATAGGCCTGCAGCACCGGCCGGATCGATTCCTTGACGATCTCGCCCTGTTCGCTGAACGCGTCGCCGACGGCATTCAGATAGATTTCAGGCTGTTGCATGATGGGACCGACAATCCCCGGCAGGGTTTGGCGCAAGCTAAGGGCAGCACCCAGGCCACCGATCGGACCGGGCGAGCTAACCACGATGCCGGTGGGCTTGCCGAGGAACGAGCTCTTGCCATAGGGCCGCGAACCGACGTCGATGGCGTTTTTCAGAACACCCGAAACGGAGCGGTTATATTCCGGAGAGACGAACAGTACCGCATCCGAGGCCTGGATCGCTTCGCGGAACTTGACCCAGTCGGCCGGCGGCGCGGCTTCCAGGTCCTGATTGAAGAATGACAGCTCGTTCAGCGTGATGACGTTCAGCTTGAGCGAAGGCGGCGCCAGCTGGGCGAGTGCATTCGCAACCTTGAGCGAGAATGACTGTTTGCGGAGGCTGCCGACAATGACGGCAACGCTGTAGGTGGCCATGAGATATCCCCTGAATAACTGCTTCCAAAAAGCGCGGAGCGCATCTGGAACCTGTCACCTATCCCGGGAAAAGATGCAAGTGCATGGATTGTATTTGACGGCCGTAATCGTGCCGAACCGGCACGTCCGCCTCGCCCGCCCAAACACATCTTCGTTATGCTGATATCGCTCAAATGGATGACGCCCGGAGCGCCGCTGTGATCGAACCTTCGGAGAGTGCTGCGCGACAAACCACGTAAGACAAACCACGCACGCCAGTCCCGACTGATCTGCGACGTCTGGCCAGGCTGTTCAAATTCGACCGTCGCAATTTGCGGGGCTTCCGATGCGCAACCTCGGTCTTGTGGCTTCCGTAGTCTTCGCCTTGAGCTTGCTCAGTCAGTCGGCCTTAGCCGCCGACAAGCGCGTCGCACTGGTGATCGGCAATTCGGCCTACCAGAACGTCGTCAAGCTCGCCAATCCCGCCAACGATGCTGCAGCGATGACCGAGACCTTGAAGACCGCGAATTTCGACATTGTCGAAGCCCGACGGGATCTGAAGGCGACCGAGATGCGCCGGGCCTTGCGCGATTTCGCGGACAAGGCGCGCGATGCGGACGTTGCTCTGGTCTATTTCGCCGGCCACGGCATCGAGGTCGATGGCACCAATTACCTGATTCCGACCGACGCACTGCTGGAACGCGACACCGACGTCTATGACGAGGCATTCTCGCTGGAGCGCATCCTCGTGACCATCGAGCCGGCTAGGAAGCTGCGGCTGGTGATCCTCGATGCCTGCCGCGACAACCCCTTCGTCAAGAACATGAAGCGCACCACGGCATCCCGGGCGATCACCCGCGGCCTCGCCAAGGTGGAGCCGGCCAGCCCCAACACACTGATCGCCTATTCGGCCAAGGCCGGCTCGACGGCGCTGGATGGCGACAGCAAGAACAGCCCGTTCACGGCCGCGCTGGTCCGCCATATCGCGACACCCGGCCTCGACCTGCGCAAGGCCTTTGGCTTCGTCCGCGATGACGTCATGAAGACCACCAGCAACCGCCAGGAACCCTATGTCTACGGTTCACTCGGCGGCGACGATGTGCCTCTGGTCCCGGTGGCCGCCGTCGCGACATCCCCCGCCGTCAGCGCTCAGGCGGAAACCCGCCGCGACTACGAGCTGGCTTTGCAGCTTGCGACCAGAGACGGCTGGAACGCGTTCCTGACCCAGCACCCCGACGGCTTCTATGCGTCGCTGGCCAAATCCCAACTAGCGAAGCTCGCAGCCGAGGACGCCCATACCGCTGCTGCGGAGAAAGCCCGCCTCGCCGTTGAAGAGAAAGCCCGTCTGGCTGCCGAAGGCGCCAGGAAGGCCGAACAGACCAAGGCAGCGGCCGATGCCAAGGCCGCCGAGGATGCCCGGATCGCCGCCGAGAAACTCAAAACCGCCGAGCAGGAACGCGCCGCCGCCGGCGAGCGCGCCCGCGCGGCAGCGGAAGCCAGGGTCGATGCCGGCAAGCCGGACACGCCTGCCGCCGGACCGCAGCTGGCGACACTCCCTGCCCCCACGGCCGATGTGTCCCGAACACCCGCGCCAGCCGATCTACCCCGTCAGGTCCAGGTCGAGCTTCAGCGGGTGGGCTGCCTGCAGGGATCAGTCGACAACACATGGACTGCGGCTTCCCGCAAATCGCTCGAGCGCTTCAATCGCTACGCGTCGACCAAATTCGATGCCAAGGCGGCCAGCACCAATGCGCTCGACGCGATCAAGACCAGGTCGTCCCGCGTCTGCCCGCTGGTCTGTGCGCATGGTTCAGAGGCCGACGGCAACCGCTGCGTGAAAATCGTATGCCGCGTCGGCACCTTCCTGAACGACGACAATGAATGTGAGAAGAAGCGCAGCCGCACCGAGGCCAAGCGCAACGCGGCGCCGCACCGCGAACGTCTTGAGCGCGATGAGCTTGATCGCCCGCAGGTTCAGGCCCGCACGCCGCGTGCGCAACCGTCCGGCCAGATCGTCTGTGACAATGCCGGCTGCCGTCCAGTGCGTCCCGGCTGCCGCTTGGTATCGCGCGACATGCGGATCGGCCTCACCAATGTCGAGGTGTGCAACTGACGACGTGCTTGCCTGACAGGATCGCAAGCGACATTCTAACGATCCAGGTTTGCAAGCCGGAGCCATCATCGTGACCATCGAATTTCTCATCACCTCGCTGATCGTGGTGGCGTCGCCGGGCACTGGCGCCCTTTACACACTGGCAACTGGTTTCTCGCGCGGAGGCCGCAGCAGCGTCGTCGCCGCGTTCGGTTGCATGCTCGGCATCGTGCCGCATATGGCCGCCGCGATCCTTGGTCTCGCAGCACTGCTGCACACGAGCGCCGTGGCGTTTCAGGTGTTCAAATATATCGGCGTCGCCTACCTGCTCTATATGGCCTGGAAGACGCTGCAGGAGCATGGCACGCTGAAGGTGGAGACCGACGATAGCGCGCAGTCCGCGGTGCAGGTGACGACCACAGCGATCCTGATCAACATCCTCAATCCGAAATTGTCGATCTTCTTCCTCGCCTTTCTGCCCCAGTTCATCAGCGCCGACGAGGCGCATCCGCTATCGCAGATGCTGCTGCTCAGCGCGGTATTCATGCTGATGACCTTCGTTGTCTTTGCGCTTTACGGCCTGTTCGCCGCATCAATCCGCAACCACGTCATCACGCAGCCACGGGTGCTGACCTGGATGCGACGCACTTTTGCCGGGGCGTTTGCCGCGCTCGGCGCCAAACTGGCCTTCGCGGATCGCTGACGCGCCTATTCCAGCCGCTCGACATTGCGCAGCGTCGGGAACAGCCGCATCCACAGCAACGCTATGGCAACGGTGCCAAGGCCACCGATCAGGGCGGCGGGCACAGTGCCGAACAGCGCCGCGGTGACGCCGCTCTCGAACTGGCCGAGCTGGTTCGAGGTATTGATGAACAGGTAGTTCACTGCACCGACCCGGCCGCGCATGTCATCCGGGGTCGCGAGCTGCACCAGCGAGAAACGGATCACCACGCTGACCGTATCGGCGGCGCCGAGCACGGCGAGTGCGGCCACCGACAACCACAGCCATTGCGACACCGCGAACACCGCTGTCGCAAGGCCGAAGATAATGACGGCCTGGAACATCCGCATGCCCACCCGGCGATTGATCGACCAGCGCGTCAGCACGATCGTCGTCAGCAGCGCGCCGACTGCCGGCGCCGCGCGCATGAGGCCGAGGCCCCACGGACCGGTCTGCAGGATATCACGCGCATAGATCGGAAGCAGCGCAGTGGCGCCGCCGAGCAGCACCGCGAACAGATCGAGCGAAATGGTGCCGAGGATCGCCGGATTGCTGCGCACGAAGCCCACGCCGGCAAACAAAGTCCGCAGCGACGGCGGATCCTTCACCGCCACCTCGCGCGCCAGTTTGATCGCACTGTTGAGCCCGCCGCCGATCAGCCAGAATGCCGCCATCAGCACATAGGGCGTCGACGGAGATAGCGCGTACGCGATGCCGCCGAGCGCAGGGCCGCAAATCATCGCCACCTGAAACACGCCGGTGGAAAGTGCCGTCGCTTTTTGCAGGCGACCTTCCGGTACGACGCCGGGCAGCAGCGCCGAGCCGGCCGGCGCCTCGAAGGCCGTCGCCGCGCCGATCACCACCAGCGCCACGAAAATCTGCGGCACCGTAATCCAACCGGCATAGGTGCCCCAGGCGAGCAGGATCGCTGTCAGCCCCTGCAGCGTCTGGCAGATCTGCACCACGCGGCGGCGGTCGTAGCGGTCGGCGATATGGCCGGCGACGAAGACCAGCGCCAGCATCGGCACGAATTGCGCGAGGCCGACCATACCGAGCTGGAACGCGCTGCCGGTCAGATCATAGATCTGCCAACCGACCGCGACAGCGGCAATCTGCGACGCGAAGCGCGAGAAGCTGCGCGACACCATGTAGTACAGATACGGCGGATGGCGCAGCAAAAGCCGCGCGCCATCCGTGACCACGCCGGCAGACTGATCGGCGAGTGTCATCCCGGCATGTTCGGATTGATCAGATACTTCTCGCCGGTGGCGCGCTTCGCATAGGCCCGGAGATTGTCGAGCTGCAACACGCCTTCGAGCGAAATCACCTTGGTGTAGTGACTGGCGAAGGTGGTCTTGAGTTCGGCGACCACGCGGGCACGGAGCCTGGCGGCATCGGCCGCTCCGATCTTCTGCAGGAACGGGAACAGCAGCCAGCCGCCCATGCCCCAGGCCATCCCGGCAGGGACGAATTCGATCGGGCGTAGATCCAGCCGACCGTAGACATAGACCTGCTTGTGGGTCGTCGAGCCATAGCGGCTATAGACCTTCATGGCCTTGACGGCGGCGACTTCCATCGCCTGCAGGATCTGGCCCTGCAGCTTGCCGCCACCGGTGGCGTCGAAAGCCAGCGTGGCATTGGTGGCAATCAATGCGGCAGTCAGGTCTTCCATGAAACTCGGCGACGTCGAGTTGCAGACATATTTCGCGCCGATCCCGCGTAGCAGTTTCTCCTGCTCCTCGCTGCGAACGATGTTGACGAGATCGATGCCGTCCTTCTGGCAGATCTTGTTGAGCATCTGGCCGAGATTGGACGCGGCGGCCGTATGCACCAGCGCCGTGTGCCCTTCCCGCTTCATGGTCTCGACCATGCCGAGCGAGGTCAGCGGGTTGACGAAGCAGGATGCGCCCTCGGTGGCCGTCGTGCCCTCGGGCAGCGGCAGACATTCCTTGGCCTTGATGACGCGATACTGCGCATACATCGCGCCGCCGATCATCGCGACGGTCTTGCCGAGCAGCGCTTGCGCGGCCTCGGACGATCCGGCCTTCACCACCGTGCCGGCGCCCTCATTGCCGACCGCCATCGACTCGTCGAGACGGCCGCCCATCGCCTTCATATTGGCCTGCGGGACGGTTGCTGTGACGATCGAGGACGCGCCAGAGCCGGAGGCTTTCGCGCTGGCCGGATCGGCCGCGCCGAGAAGGAGACCGAGATCCGACGGATTGATCGGCGCAGCCTCGATGCGCACGACGACCTCGTCGGGACCCGGCGCCGGGATCGCCACCTGCTGCAGCGAGATTTCCAGTTCTCCGCTGCTTTTGATGAGCGAGCGCAGTTCAAGTCCGGATGTGATGTCAGTCATGGTCGTTTCCCCTTAATCTGTCCGGCGGTCTGGTGCCGCGTCAGTAGATGCCCGGAATGATGCGCTTGGTTTCACGCATATAGGCCCGGTAGTCGTCGCCGAATGCCTCGATCAGCATCCGCTCTTCATAGTCGATGCGGGTGAAGAACAGGATCGCGATCGCGACCAGCCCGCCCAGCGCGGCCATGGCATTCGGCAGCAGGAATGCCTGCGCCAGTGCCCACAACCAGAACGAGGCATACATCGGATGGCGGATGCTGCGATAGACGCCGGCACGCACGATCTGGTGAGCCTCGCGGATTTCCAGACTGGCCGACCACTGCCGGCCGAGATCCTTGTGTGAGCGGCGAAACAGCCAGAGCGACAGCACATAGAGTGCAGCGCCAACCACGACCGCCGCATAATTCAGCTGATAGTTCAGCGCGGCCGGCAAGCCGGTCACCAGCCAGATCAGCGGTACCACGAACAGGCCGATGGTGGCGATCGCCAGCAGGATGCGTTCACGGCTCCAGCCGACCGCGCGCAGCGTCGCCGTGCGGCGAGCCTTGCGCGCATAAGGATAGCGAATGATGAACCAGGCGATCAGACCGATCGCCCAGACATATGTTCCAAGAAGTGACGCGGTCATTGTCGTCCGATCAGGCCATCATGCGGCATTCACGGATGCCCCGGCTTGCGATTGAGAGGATGTGATCTTGGACAGCGGCATGTCCAGCAGCGCGCCATCCGCACTGAAGCGTTTGAGGCCGCCTTCGCCCGCGGTGATCTCGTCGAACGGCAGAGGACCGCAAATCACCATGCAATAGTCGTAGGGCGCGCGGCACTGGTTGCCCATCACCATCTGATAATGGATGCGCATGAAGCTGAAGCGATAGCGCTTGAACTGCTCCATGCCCATCATCGCATGCATCTGGACGCGCCGGATGTTCGGCCTGCCCTCGTCGCGGTCGCGGCTGCGGCGCTTCAAGGTCACGGGATCGAAGCGGTAGAAACTGATGACGTCGTCGCGGGCGTGATATTCGGTCCAGCGGATCGCCGGCGTGTCGGCGACGAGGCGCGTTGCTGCGCGTACGCTCTTGCCGGCGGGGTGCAACGCGAACTTCGGGATGGTCGCGCTCACCGTCATCACGCAGATGGTCGGGCCGTGTTTGGTGAGATCCGGGTCGAGCACGAGTGCGCGGGCCACCGCCTCCATCACCAATGCCGCACCAAGGCAATGCCCGACGATGACGATCTCGTCGACATCGGCCTTCTGCGCGCGGGCCACGATTACCCCCGCGAATTCATCGACGCGCGCCGTCATCTTCGGGCGCTGGCCATGGACATATTGCCGCGAGAAAATCCAGTCGTCGAACACATGATTGATCGGCTTGCGCCAGCCGTAATGGTGCAACAGCGCCGTGAAGACGGCAGCAGCAACAATTGCGCCAGCGATCCATGCGGCGGCGGCATTCATGCCAAGCAGCCAGGTCAGCCCATAGCCCACCGCTGCGCCAGATGCAGCAAAGCCCGCGATCCACAGATAGGAGAACAGGAAGAAGCCGGCATATTTCCAGCTCGCGAAGAAGAAGCGGAACAGGGTTCCCGTCACCAGCCAGTCGCCCAGCGTAACAAAGGCGGCGCCCAATCGCGACAGCATGCTTCGGGTGTGATCCTGCAGGATCAGGTCATCCCAGCGCAGCATTTCGTAGGTGGTTTCGGTCTTCCAGTTAGGTCCGGAGGTCTCGGCCCGCCAGGATGCGCTCACATCCGTAGCGTCAAGCACGCCAGACGCCTTCGCGGACACGCTCCACGTCTTCTCGAAACTCGACAGCGAACGGCGGAACCGCTCGAGCTGCGTGTCCGGCAGAATCGGGTCGTAGCCGCCAATGTGGAAGACATGTCGCCGCGCGATCATCGTCCGTTCGCTCCCGAGTGCATCACGCACCGTTCTGATCCGGTGCATAGCAAATTCGCCCGCGCCGACAAACCTGCCCCATGCCCAAAACGGAAGCGTCCGGCAGGATTTTGTCGCCCTCAGGTCACACAGCCGCTCTTTCGCAACCCCCTTCATCACAATTCCGGGAATCGAGGCAGGACTGTGATTGACGGCAGGGTCTTATGTCTGAACATGTCGCGGGTTTTTTCGAAGAAAGAAAGCACTATGTCGATTGCTCTCAAGGGCTTCAAACGGCCGTCGTGGACCTCTCCAGCGGCCGTTTTGCTGATTCTGTCGTCGCTCTTTGTGGCCTCACTCGCGAGTTCCGGGGATGCCGATGCGGCGCCCGGCCGTCGCCCTGGCCATGTCTATCTCTATCGTGGCCTCATGAACGTGTTCTCGCTCGGCATGGATCAGATCGCCTACAAGCTCGAAGCCGCCGGCGTCGCCTCCTCGGTCAGCAATCACACGCTGTGGAGCGGCCAGGCAGACGACATGATCGCCCGGTACAAGGCCGGTAACCGCGAACCGATCATCCTGATGGGCCACTCGGCCGGTGCCGACGTGACCATCTCGATTGCCCGCAAGCTCGCACAGTACAACATCCCGGTGGCGCTGATCGTGAACTTCGATCCGGTGGCGCCCGATGCCGTCCCCAACAACGTGAAGCAGATCGTGAACTATTACGTACCTGCCGGCTGGGGGCGCGCGGTGTCTGCGGATCCCCGCTTCAAGGGCAAGCTTGCCAACGTCAACGAGAACGCCACCACCAACCACTTCTCGATCGACAAGGACGACAGCCTGCAGCGTCAGGCCATTGCCCGTGTCATGGCCGTGACCGGCGGCGGTATTCGCCGCAAGCCGGCGGCGCCGAAGCCTGCGCAGGTCTCGGCTGCTCCGCAATAACACGCAGCCAATATCGAAACGCATTCAGCCGAGGTGATCATCACCTCGGCTGAATTGTTTTGGCCATCCGAAATCCTCAGACGATCAGAACGTCATGATGCGATGGAGGCGTCACCGGCGCGAGCGCGGCATCGTGAGTGCCGAGAGCGTCGTCCGGCGCCGGCGCGGCCGCGACGGGATGGCTAGATGCCGTCAGGACCTGAGCAAGAACGACTTCCGCAGCGCCCTCACCCTGCGCACTATTCTGCACCTCCGCGTGCCCGGACATCGTGTGGCCGGACGTCAGACTGAAAGCAAAGTTCTCACTGCCAGTGCTGCTCGCAAGTGCTTGTCCAAGCGTATCGACGGCAATACTGGCATTCGCGAATTTCAGAAACTCCGTATTGGTGAGATAGTCGGTGCCGTCGCGACCGGCGATTCCGTCGGTGACGATCGTCTGAGCGCCACTGCGGCTGATGCTGTAGTCGGCCACATTGCCGGAGAATACCGCGGTGTCGGTGCCGTTGCCGCCATTGATGATGTCGTTGCCGATCCCGCCAGCAATGTAGTCATCGCCATCTCCACCGCGGACGACATCGTTGTCGCTTGAGGCACCGAAGAACCAGTCCTGATGCTTGGTCGTGTCGAATTGGATGCTGCGGACATAGAGATCGAACGAGCCGGGTGAACTGGCATTGGTGCCGTCGGCCGGCACCAGATCGACGCCGTTGATGGCAATGTCCTTGAAATGCAGCGCGCGCCCGGGCTCGGAATTTGCGAGATTGATCGCGACAGTGGAGATGCTGGCGGGATTGTCGAAAGTGACCGTGTAGGTCTGGTAGCCCGACGGATCGCTCGCGGGCGTGAATTCAAGCACGCCCGAAACCGGCTGGCCATTGACCAGAACCTGTGCCTGCGCGCCGATTCCGTTCACGACGGAGCCATAACCCGTCAGCGTGATAGTGGTCGTGGCGAGCTTGCCCGCTACGCTTGGACCGGCGACAATCGTATCGTTCCCGGCACCGCCATAGATCTCGTCATGACCGAGCCCGCCGAAGATGACGTCGTTGCCACCTCCGAGATCGATCGTATCGCCAATCGACGAGCCCGTGACGGTGACGCCCGGCGTTGCTCCTGTCCCATGGAAATATTGCGCCACCACATCCTGCGCCGGCTTGTCCATGACCGAATAGCCGGTCTCCGAATAGAAGTTGTTGAGGTCCCACTGCCAGAACTCCACGCCTTTCAGCCAGCTGCCGCCATGCGCGCTCCAGACCTGAAAGAACGCATTATAGGCATCGGCCTGCTCGGCGAGATCCGCAGGTGCCTTCGATGATCCGCCGCCCGGATTTATCGCGGTGCCGTCGATGCTGCGATAGCCGACCTCGGTCATCAGCACCGGCTTGCCGTATTCCAACGCCAGCGAGTGAAAGAAATCGACGGGCGACTGATAGCCGAATGCTTTCGCGTAATACGGATTGTACGGCACCTCATTCCAGGCGTGTACGAGATCGTCCACCGTCGGCGTGGTGCTAGCCGTCAAGGGTGGATAGGCGTTGATGCCGATCGTATCGACCTGGTCCCAGAAGCTGACCTTGGATGCCTCGTCGGTTGCCGCCGCATAAGTAACTTCGCCATGATAGACGCCGCGCACAGCGTCGATGATATCGACCCAGTAGCTGCGATAGGCGTCGCCCGACAGGCTGCTCATCTCGTTGCCGATAGCGAAACTGGCGACATCACCCTGCTCCGCAATTTCGGCCAGATGCACGATCTCGGCCTTGTACGACGCAAAGAACGCATCGACATCCGACGGCGCCAGACTGTGCGAGATCGTGCCGTCGAGACCTGTGATGCCGGGCTTGAAGACAACATCCAGCCCCGCAGCATGGGCCTTCTGAAAACCAGCCAGCAGGCTCGCATCGCTTTCGGTCTTGTCCGGCACGGCGAGCACGTCATTGCCCGTACGGCTGTCGGTCCATATCCGCGTCGTCAGCGCGATCGAATTCGATCCCAGAGACGCCATGGCCTGAAACGCCTGATCGGCCGACGCACTGGAGAACTGTCCATTCCACTCCGACAGTGCACCGAAACCTTGGACCTTAAAGATGTTGGGCATTCGCGCTCTCCATCGGCATTGTCTGGAGAAGGCTGAACCCGCAACGTGATACCTTCGCGACCGCAATGGGGTATCATAATGACGTCTACAAATTGAACCTCGTTGTAGGCTTACGCGGTCAGGGTCATTCAATGAAAAACGCCGCCCGCTATTTCAGCGAACGGCGTTGATCGCGTAGTTTCTTGCTCGGCCGAAGGCCGCGCTTGCGCTTTACGCGAGAGCTTTCAGTGCGGCCTTGCCGGCATATTTCGCCTGGGTGCCGAGCTGCTGCTCGATGCGCAGCAACTGATTGTACTTGGCGGTACGATCCGCGCGTGCCAGCGAGCCGGTCTTGATCTGTCCGCAATTGGTGGCGACGGCGAGATCCGCGATCGTGGAATCTTCAGTCTCACCCGAACGGTGCGACATCACCGCGGTATAACCCGCCTTGTAGGCCATCTCGACAGCGCTCAGCGTTTCGGTCAGCGAGCCGATCTGGTTGACCTTGATCAGGATCGAATTGGCGCGGCCGTTCTTGATGCCATCGGCAAGACGCGTGACGTTAGTAACGAACAGATCGTCGCCGACCAGCTGGCACTTCGAACCGATCAGGTCGGTGAGCTGCTTCCAGCCGTCCATATCGTCTTCCGACATGCCGTCCTCGATGGAGACGATCGGATAGTTGGCGACGAGCTGGGCGAGATACTTGGCCTGTTCGGAGATGTTGCGGGTCTTGTTCTCGCCGCCATAGACGTAAGCGCCGTCCTTGAAGAATTCGGTGGCGGCGCAATCCATCGCCAGCATCACGTCCTTGCCGGCGCTGTAGCCAGCCTTGGTGATGGCGGCCATCACAAAGTCCAGCGCCGCTTCGGCCGAACCGATATTGGGTGCGAAGCCGCCTTCGTCGCCCACATTGGTATTGTGGCCGGCCTTCTTCAGCTCGCCCTTCAGCGTGTGGAAGATCTCGGCGCCGCAGCGCAGGCCTTCGGCGAAGGAGGAGGCGCCGACCGGCATGATCATGAATTCCTGGAAGTCGATCGGATTGTCGGCATGCATGCCGCCATTGATGATGTTCATCATCGGCACCGGCAGCGTGCGGGCCGAGGTCCCGCCGACATAGCGATACAGCGGCATATCGAAGGATTCCGCAGCCGCCTTGGCGGCGGCCAGCGAGACGCCGAGGATCGCATTGGCGCCGAGGCGCGACTTGTTCGGGGTGCCGTCGAGCTCGATCATGATCTCGTCGAGCTGGACCTGGTTCTCCACGTCCATGCCGCCGATGGCGTCGAAGATCTCGCCATTGATGGCATCGACCGCCTTCTGCACGCCCTTGCCGAGATAGCGGGACTTGTCGCCGTCGCGCAGCTCGACCGCCTCATGGGCGCCGGTGGAGGCACCCGACGGAACCGCGGCGCGGCCCATCGACCCGTCTTCGAGGACGACGTCGACTTCAACCGTGGGATTGCCGCGGCTATCGAGAATTTCGCGGCCGATGATGTCGACGATGGCGGTCATGAATGCCCTCTTTGTGCTGGGGGTGGGTCGTTGGCGCCGCTTCTACAGCAAGCCTCCCGGCGGGAAAACCCCGCCTGACGTGACGACTGGCCCGGGATTGGCTATGAACCGCCATAACGGAGATATTTATGTCAAAAACACCCCGCAAATCCCCCAAATTGCCGGCTGACTTGCAGCTCGGCCGCGCCGTGGAATGGCCGACCTCCCCGGAGCAGGCCAAACTCGACCGGGTGCCGAACCCGCAGAAGGACACCAATTACGTGGTGCGCTTCACGGCGCCGGAATTCACCTCGCTGTGCCCGATCACCGGCCAGCCGGATTTCGCCCATCTGATGATCGACTATGTGCCCGGCCAGTGGCTGGTCGAGTCGAAGTCGCTCAAGCTGTATCTCGCCTCGTTCCGCAATCACGGTGCCTTCCACGAGGATTGCACCGTGGAGATCGGCAAGCGCGTCGCCTCCACCATCAAGCCGAAATGGCTGCGCATCGGCGGTTACTGGTATCCGCGCGGCGGCATCCCCATTGATGTGTTCTGGCAAACCGGAACGCTGCCCAAGGGCGTCTGGGTCCCCGAGCAAGGCGTCGCTCCGTATCGCGGACGGGGGTGAAACCTCAGCCCGAAAGGGAAACAACGGAAGATCCAAGCATGCGCCAGCGCAAATCCGCGCGTCTGCTCGTCATCGACAACGACGGGCGCGTTTTGCTCTTCCGTTTTGTTCACAAATCAGGTGCCCTCGCCGGCCAGGATTATTGGGCAACACCGGGCGGAGGTTTAGAGGAAGGTGAGACCTTCCATGACGCTGCCATTCGCGAACTCCGGGAAGAAACGGGCTTGATCCGCGATACAGTCGGTGAGCCTGTGGCGGACCGAGAGTTCAGCCTACAAATGCCCGACGGCGAGTGTGTCAGCGCGTTCGAGAAATATTACCTCGTAACATCGCACGATGCCACGCTGTCCCGTCTCGGATGGACCCCGGATGAGTCGGAAGTGATCGCCGATCACCACTGGTGGTCGCGAGATGAATTGATGCACACGACCGAGATCGTCTGGCCTGAACAAATACTGCAGATGCTGGCGACCGCCGCACCACGCTAGCTCGACGTCAAGCGCTTCCCGCATCCGCCGGCTTGGTCGATTTCAGAAGTTTTGCTGCCGCAAATCCAAGCGCGAAGACAATGGCGGCTGACGTCAACAGTGTCGGCATCTTGCCGGCATGGGCGAGGCCGAAGCCATAGGCGATTGGGCCGACGGACTGGCCCATGAAGAAGCAGAAGGCGTGCAACGACATGGCGCTGGCGCGGGCTTCCTGCGAGAGCTCCGTCGAGAAGATCTGCAGCGAGCCGTGCAGCATGTAGAAGCCCCAGCCCATCAGCAGCAGGCTCAGTGCCTGGATCTGCCAGTTTGGGCTGAAGGCGGTGGCGGCAAGCTGGATCGCGATCACGATGCCGCCATAGATCATCATGCCGTTGATGCCGAGGCGCGCCAGCATGCGCGACACAGTCGCCGTATAAAACAGGCCGCCGACGGCAAAGCAGGCGATCACGAGGCCCGCGATCGAGAGACTTGTGACGCCGCGGTCGAACAGGAACGACGAGATATAGGGAAACAGGCCGAGGATGCAGCAGCCTTCGACGAACACGGCGCTGTAAACGATCAGCGTGTTCGGATTACGGAAAATGACCTTGTAGCCCTGGGCAAGCTTGCCGAAGTCGGCCTTCACGGTCGGCTTGATGATCGCGGCGCCCTTGAAGCCGTACGCCACGGCGACCGATGCGACGATCGCGAGGCCGCCGAGGATGACCAGCACTCCGCGCCAGCCGAAGAAATCGCCGATCACGCCGGATGCAGTCGACCCCAGCAGATTGCCGGTCATGGCGCCGGCCATCACGCGGCTCAGCGCCACCTGACGCAGCTTCGGCCCGACCAGATCGCTGGTGAGACTGAGGGTGACCGGAAACACCCCGCCTGCCCCGATGCCGGCCAGCACGCGCGTCGCCAGCAGCAGCGGATAGTCGGTGGTGATCGCGCCCAGAATATTGGCGACGCCGAGCAGCACCAGACAGACGATCATCAGGCGCGGCTTGCCGAACAGGTCGGCGGCAGCACCGAGCGCCGGCTGCACAATGGCGAAGGTGAAGGCCAGTGCGGAGGCCAGACCGGCGGCGATCGCCACCGTGATGGACAGATCGTCGGCGACATGCGGCAGCACCGGATCCAGCGCGCGCATCGACAGCGCGGCGGCGAAGGATGCCAGTGCGATGACATTGAGGACCGGAGGCATCAGCGCGCCACCAGCGCCGCGGCAGAGGGCTGCATGATCAGGCCTTGGCCGCGGTCTCTTTGGCCAGCGCATCGAACGCCATCAGGTTCTTCACCAGCGCTTCGAAGTCACGCAACGGCACCATGTTCGGTCCGTCGGACGGCGCATTATCCGGATCGGGATGGGTCTCGATGAACACTCCGGCGACACCGACGGCCACGGCCGCACGCGCCAGCACCGGCACGAATTCGCGTTCGCCACCCGATGATGTCCCTTTGCCGCCCGGCTGCTGCACCGAATGGGTCGCGTCGAAGATCACAGGCGCGCCGGTGGTACGCGCGAGGATCGGCAGCGCCCGCATGTCCGAGACCAGCGTGTTGTAACCGAACGACGCGCCGCGCTCGGTGACCAGCACCTTGTCATTGCCCGACGATGTCAGCTTGCTGACGACATTGGCCATGTCCCAGGGCGCCAGGAACTGGCCCTTCTTCACATTGACGACCTTGCCGGTCGCGGCAGCGGCCAGGAGCAGATCGGTCTGCCGGCACAGGAAGGCCGGGATCTGCAGCACGTCCACCGCCTCGGCGGCACGCGCGCATTGATAGTTCTCGTGCACGTCGGTCAGTACCGGCAGGCCGAGCGTCTCGCGGATCTCGGCAAAGATCGGCAGAGCATCATCGAGGCCGATGCCGCGCGCGGCGGAGGCGCTGGTGCGGTTGGCCTTGTCGAACGAGGTCTTGAAGACGAGGCCGATCTTGAGCCGGGTCGCGATCTCCCTCAGCGCCGATGCCACTTCGAGCGCATGCGCCCGGCTTTCGAGCTGGCATGGCCCGGCGATCACCGAGATCGGCAGAGCATTGCCGAAGCGGACATTGCCAAGTGCGACGACGGGCGCGGCTGCGGACGATGCGGTCAAAATGGTCTCCTTTTCGCGCGAGACCATGACCGCAGGACCGGGCGGGATGCAAGCCGGATCAGGCCCATCCCGCCGGTCGGAATATCAGGGTTGCGGCGGAAGCCGCCTCCGACCCGACTAGGGCGGCCTCCGCACCGGGCGGACCGGCCTGCCCCCGGAACCAGGCTTACTTCAGCGCCGAGAACGCAGTCGGCGCCAGCAGCTGGCTGACGATATTGCCAACGATCTGGCCATCCTCTTCGGACTTGGCGCGCGCCGACATCCATTCCGGGTCGGACATGAAGGCAGTCCACACCTTCTCGCGCTCGGCGAGCGATTCCCATTTGAGGATGTAGGTCAGTTCCTGATTGGATTCGCCGATCACCGTGGTGAAGAAACCGGACTGCCGGATGCCGTGCTTCTCCCAGAGCTTCAATGTGACAGACTCAAATCGCTTGATCAGCGCCGGCAAACGTCCCGGCAAACAGCGATAGACGCGTAATTCATAGATCATCGGCTTTGGTTCCTTCCCTTTTTGTCAGCCTTGAAAGACTCTAACGCATGGCTTGTTGCGGCATCGTCCCTTGCCTGCGCAACGTCAGGCTTACATCATGCCGCCAGTGACGCAACCGACTTGGATCCACGATGCAAAAGCCCCTTTTGTCGCTAGTCGCCCTGATGACACTGACCGTGTCTGCCACCGCTCAACAGCCCGGCAAGATCACGTCGGGCGCCACCGGCGTGATGGTCGATGGCAAGCCGGCGGCACGCGTCGGTGACACCACGACCGATGGCAAGATCATCGAGGGTGCGAAGGGCGTCTACATTAACGGCAAGCCTGCAGCCGTCGTCGGCGGCAGCACCGAATGCGGCGGCAAGACCATCTCGGGCAGCACTGGCGTGTTCATCAACGGCAAGCCGATGGCCCGTGCCGGAGATAGCACATCGGGCTGCAAGTAGGACTTGCCGGAGATGTCTTTGTCATCCCGGGTGCAATGGGCAGCCGGCGTTGCCGCTCGGCTTGCTATCGCCATCGCCAGTGGCCTCATCCTATTGCCGGCTTTCACCCCCGTCGCCCAAGCGCAGAACAGCCGCGCACCCAGCGAGCGCGAGCTCACAGCCAAGATTCAGGATGCGTTAAATGCGTTACGCGCCAGCAATGATGGCAGCGGCCGCGATCGACTGAAGAACGCACTGCGCGAGGTTACGCAGAGCAACTATCACCGGCTTACGATTTCGGCCTATCTGAATGCCGCAGGCTCGTTCGAGCGCCGCCGCGACAACGGCACGGCATCCGAGTTTTTTGCTGATGCAGCCAAGACCCGTGCCGCGCGCGACGGTGGCAACGATGCGGTCACGTTCTGGTTCGAATATGCACGCTTCCTCGAACGCAGCAATCAATACGATCTCGGCATCCCCGTCGCCACCGAAGCGCGCAAGCGCATGCGCGCGGCCTACGGGCCGAATTCGGCGCAGGACATCGCCGGTGGCGACATCCTCGCAACATTGCTGACCAATAACGGTGCCGTCGCATCCGGCCTCAACCTCTCCGAAGAAACCTATCTGAATGCGCGAAAGGCGCTCGGCGACCGCGAGCCGCTGACCTGGCGCACCGAGAACAATTATGCCGAAGCGCTGCGCATGGTCGGGCATCCCGACGTCGCCGCGGGGATCGACGAACCACTGCTGCGCAAGCGCATCGCGCATTACGGCTATGGCAGCATCCAGGCGCTGGTGAGCGCCAGCAATCTCGCGCTCAACCATCTGGCCATGGGCAACGAAGCCGAAACGCTCCGCGCGCTCGACTTGCAAAAGCGCTGCGCGACCGAACTCGCCGATCCCCGCTCCGAACATGTCCAGCAGGCCAATGTCTGGATCGCCTATACAAAAGCCTATTTCCATCCCGACCAGCAGATGAGCCGCCCTGATCTGCAAGCCATGGCCAAGGTCAAGGACTGGAACGGCGCACCGGATCTCCTGCGCATCAAGGCGGCACAACTCGCTGCCGATCAGTATGAGACACATGGCGAGACTGACCGCGCGCTGGCGCTGCGGATCGACGCCTATCACCGTTCGCAGACGACCATTGCGCGTCAGCATCCGATCACGTTCGATGCCTTGCTCGGTGTCGCGATGACTCGAATGAAGCGCGGCGACAAGGACACGCTGGCGACCTTCAAGGATGTCGAGCAGCAGGCGTTCCGCTGGATGCTGCGCGAGGTCGGCACCGCCGGTAACCGCTACGTCGCCGAGACCATGCGCAAGCTGGCCGATGATATCCTGTATGAGTTCGGTCGCTACGCGCTGGTCGAACCAGCCGCGGCCATCGCCTATGCCGACGCAGTGTCGCGCTGGAAGACAATGGAAGATGGCGAACGCACATTGCTGCGCCTGACGGCCGACCGACTGCCTGACGACGCCACCAAGGCACTGGCGCAGACCGTGCTGCGATTGTCCGGCCAACAGCAGGAATTGCTGTCATCGGGCAAGATCGATGACGACGCGCGCGACGTGCTCAAGCAGTTGCAGAACGCACGGCAGGCGCTTGCGGCGAAGATGGGTGACAAGGCACCAACCGATCTCAAGCTCCCATCCATAGAGGAAAGGCTCGAACGATCAGACGCGCTGGTCGACTTCTTCGTCAGCGGCCGCCGTAACCGCGTCAATCCGATCGCGCCAAAACCGGAGATGCGGCTGCAGGCCGTGATCCGCCGCCACGACAGCGCGCCAGCGCTGTTCGATCTCGGCCCGCTCGATGGCTTCCTCGCAGTCGATGCGACGTCGCCGGATCATGCAAAGCTCTTCCGTCGCCTCCATGACACGCTGCTCGGACCGCTGAAGCCGCAGCTCGCCGACGTGAGACGACTGTTTCTTGTCCCCGATGCCGAACTCTACAGCCTGCCCTTCGCGATGCTGCAGGATGCGGGCGGCCGCTATCTCGACGAGATTTACGACACCCGGATCATGACGCACGCCGACGCGCTGTTCTTTGCGAACAACAACAACAGGCTTGCATCGGGCGACAAGGCGCTGTTGGTCGGCGGGCTCGACTATGCCGGCGCCGCCAATGAGCTACCCTCGACGAAGACCGAAGTTGATACGGTCAGCGCCGATCTGAAGAAGCGCAACCTTGTCGTTACCATCCTCTCGGGCAGCGGCAGCGGCGAAGCGACGATCCGCGCCGACGCCAAAGGCGCGTCCCTGATCCATCTCGCCACCCACGGCTTCTACAAGACCGCCTCCAACCGCACCGACGCGCTCTGGCGCAGCGGCCTCGTTGCCTCGCGCCCCAATCTCAGCCGCCCGCCGCAGCGCGACGATAATGACGGCGTACTTTATGCGCACGAGCTGATGAACTGGGATTTGTCGTCGGCCAACCTTGTCGTGCTGTCCGCCTGCCAGACGGCGCTCGGCGATCCCAGCCGGATTGGCAGCGTGCGCGGCTTGCCCACCGCCCTTGCCATCGCCGGCGCCCGGCGTTCGCTGCTGACGTTGTGGGAGGTCGCAGACGAAGGCACCGCCAACTTCATGGCGCGGTTCTATCAGGTGCTGGCCGACGAGAAACTCGATTACGCCAGCGCGCTCCGGAAGGTCCGCATCGAAGCGATCCAGGGCAAGATCACGGGCGCCAAAGACCCGTCGGTCTGGGCGGCGTTTGTATTCTTCGAGAGCTGAACCTGTGGCTGAGCCGTAGGGTGAAGCGTAATCCGCCCTACGCGATCCCATCCGAACTACGCTTGCCTGAAGCCAGTCAGGAAGGAATCGAGGCAGTCCTGGATTGCATCGATGCCGTATCCGCCCTCCTGAACGATGAGCGTCGGCAGACCCAGCGATTGCATCTTGGTGCCGACGCTCCCGAAGTCCTTTGCGTCAAGCTTCAGGATGCCGATCGGATCGTCGCGATGGGCATCGAAGCCGAGCGCCACGACAAGGGCATCGGCGCCAAATGCGCGAACGCGTTCGATCGCCGTGTCGAGCGCTGCATTCATCTCAGCACCACCGGCACCGGGCGGTAAGGGTAGATTGAGATCGAAGCCCTCGCCGGCACCATGGCCGGTCTCGCTTGCATAGCCCGTATAGAACGGCACGAAATTCGTGGGGTCGCCGTGGATCGAGATCGTCAGCACATCTGGACGATTATAGAAAATCTGCTGCGTGCCATCGCCGTGATGAACATCGACATCGATGATCGCCACCTTTCCAAAGCGACTGCGCAATCGCTGCGCGGCAATCGCGCTGTTATTCAGGTAGCAGAATCCTGTGCCGCGATCGGCGCGCGCGTGATGGCCCGACGGCCGGCACAGCGCATAGGCAGCGCGGTCCCCGCCGACGATAGCGTCTGCGCCAGTGACCGCTGTTTCCGACGAGCGCAGGATGGAACGCCAGCTATCGGGGCCCATCGGCACCGACAGATCGCCGAGATACCAGCCCACCTGAGCGATAAATCCGGTTGCCGGGCAATCCCGCCGTGCAGCCTCTTCCGGGCGTCCGCTCCAATACGGGAAATATTGCGGCCACACTTCCGGTCCGTGGTCAGGCAGTTGCGCCCAATTATCCCACGCGGTTTCCAAGAAGCGTACGTAAGCCGGCGTATGCACCGTCAGCGCGGGCGCAGTGCCGTACTCCGCCGGCTTTTCAGGCGTGATCTCGTGCCGCGCCAAAGCGCCGATCAGTCGTTCGGTGCGAACCGGCGAATCCTTGATGGGCACGAAGCGGCCGTAACGCATGAATTGCTGCGGCGAATGAATTGCCTGATCCGGGTGATAGAAAGCGCGCATGGATCATCCCTCTGTCCGTTCGGCCGGTCAGAAGACCGACGCCTCAGGGATCATTCGCATGATTGGTTTCTGCCGATCAATCGGCAGTCTGCGCAGCCCTTATGAGCGCAGCGACATGGGCAACTCGGTCGTAGGGCGGATTGATGAAGCGTGATCCGCCATCCTTCCGTCCCACACACGCCGACGGCGGATTACAGATTCGCCAAATCCGCTCCTCCGGTCTCACACCAGCCGGCTCTGCGCCGCCGCAGCCTTGATAAACGACGCAAACAGCGGGTGCGGTTCGAACGGGCGCGACTTCAGTTCGGGATGATATTGCACGCCGATGAACCACGGATGGTTCTCGTATTCGACGATTTCGGGCAGCACGCCGTCCGGCGACAGGCCGGAGAACTTCAACCCATGCTTTTCAAGACGGTCTTTATAGGCCGTGTTGACCTCGTAGCGATGGCGATGGCGCTCGGAGATTTCGGTGGCGCCGCCATAGACGTCCGAGACCTTGCTGCCCTTGGTCAGCGTCGCCGGATAGGCGCCGAGCCGCATGGTGCCACCGAGATCGCCGGCATTGTGGCGCTTCTCGAGTTCGTTGCCGCGCAGCCATTCGGTCATCAGGCCGACGACCGGCTCCTTGGTCTCACCGAACTCCGTGGAGTTGGCGTCCTTGATGCCGCCAAGGTTTCGCGCGGCTTCGATGACCGCCATTTGCATGCCGAAGCAAATTCCGAAGTAAGGCACGTTACGCTCGCGCGCGAACTGCGCCGCGCGGATCTTGCCTTCGGCGCCGCGCTGGCCGAAGCCGCCCGGGACGAGGATGCCGTTGACGTGTTCGAGGAAGGGCGCCGGATCCTCGTTCTCGAACACCTCGCTCTCGATCCAGTCGAGATTGACCTTCACCTTGTTGGCGATACCGCCATGGGACAGCGCTTCGGTCAGCGACTTATAGGCGTCCTTCATGCCGGTATATTTGCCGACGATCGCGATGGTCACCGCGCCTTCCGGATGGCGGATACGCTCGTTGATGGTGTTCCAGGTCTTCAGCTCGGGCAGCGCCTTCGGCGTCATGCCGAATGCGGCCAGGACTTCGTCGTCGAGCCCGGCGACGTGATAGGCCTCGGGCACCGCATAGATATTGTCGACGTCGCGCGCCTCGATCACGGCGCTTTCGCGGACGTTACAGAACAGGCCAAGCTTGCGGCGCTCTTCCTTGGGAATATCGCGATCGCAGCGGCACAGCAGAATGTCCGGCTGGATGCCGATCGAGCGAAGTTCCTTGACGGAGTGCTGGGTCGGCTTGGTCTTCAACTCGCCGGCGCTCGGGATGTAAGGGAGCAACGTCAGATGCACGAACACGGTGTCGCCGCGCGGCAGGTCATTGCGCAACTGGCGGATAGCTTCGAAGAACGGCAGGCCTTCGATGTCGCCGACAGTGCCGCCGATCTCGACCAGCACGAAGTCGTAGCCGTCATTGTCCGACAGGACGAAGTCCTTGATGGCGTTGGTAACGTGCGGGATCACCTGGATCGTGGCGCCGAGATAGTCGCCGCGACGTTCCTTGGTGAGGATGTCCTGGTAGATTCGCCCGGTGGTGATGTTGTCCTGCTTGGTGGCAGGCCGTCCGGTGAAACGCTCGTAATGGCCGAGATCGAGATCGGTCTCGGCGCCATCATCGGTCACGAACACTTCGCCGTGCTGATACGGCGACATCGTCCCAGGATCGAGGTTGAGATAGGGGTCGAGCTTGCGAAGCCGGACCTTGTAGCCACGCGCCTGCAACAGCGCGCCTAACGCCGCTGAAGCCAGACCTTTACCGAGCGAGGAAACCACGCCGCCGGTGATGAAAATGTACCGCGCCATGGGACTTAACCTTTAAGGCTCCGAAACCGATTCGCCAAAACGAATCGCAGCCGTCAGCCGAGAATCGGTGAGGCTGTGGGTGACTTGAAAAACGAAATGATTGCAGCCCCTTGATGGGATCTGCTGATGCAGGACGGTAGTCCCCGTCCTGCATGGCGCCTCTGCTTTATTGCGAGCGTGGCGGTGCCGGGGCTGCAGGAGCCTGCTGCTCGTCGGATTTCTTCAGCGTATCGAGCAGGCCGCCCGAGGTCGGCGGAGCCAGCGGCGAGCCCGGCTGCGAGACCGGCGCAGTGTTGCCTGGCAGGATCGAGGTCGGCTTGCGCTCATAGGTCGCGAGCCACGACAGGAACAGGCTGGTCAGGAAGAAGCCCACCGCAAGAACGCCGGTGGTGCGTGTCAGAAGGTTCGCCGTGCCGCGGCTGGACATGAAGCCGCCACCGCCGCCGCCACCGACGCCCAAGCCGCCGCCTTCGGATTTCTGCAGCAGCACCGTCCCGATCAGGGCCGCGACGATCATGAGGTGGATAACGATAATGACGCTTTGCATCGTGTCCTTCCATCGCAAGCACGCAGCGCCGATCGCCGGCTGCAGTCATGGCTTGCGGGGTTTGAATCCAGCGGTGTCTACACGATCGACCGGGGGATTGTCACCCCCGCGCCGACCGGTCTGGACCGCAAATTCCAGCATTCCGTGAGAGTTAGGGACAGCCCGCCGCGATCGCAAGGAAATCGGCCGCCTTCAGGCTGGCGCCGCCCACCAGCGCACCGTTCACATGAGGAACCGCCATCAACTCCCTGGCGTTGGATGGCTTGACCGAACCGCCATACAGGATGCGGATCGAGGCCCCCTCGTTCTTAAAGCGTTCAGTCAAACGATCCCGGATAAACTTATGAACTTGCTCAACATCCTGGGCTGTCGGCGTCAATCCTGTGCCGATCGCCCAGACCGGTTCATAGGCCACGATCAGGTTGCCCGAGGTGGCATCATCCGGCAGCGAGCCTTTCAGCTGGGTGCCGCAGACGTCGAGGGTCTTGCCGGCATCACGTTCGGCCCGGGTCTCGCCGATACAGACGATCGCCGTGAGCCCGGCGCGCCAGACGGCCAGTGCCTTTTCACGAACCACGGCATCGGTCTCGCCGTGATCGGCGCGGCGCTCGGAATGTCCAACGATAACAGCGGTCGCGCCGGCATCAGCCAGCATTTCGGGCGCGATATCGCCGGTATGCGCTCCTGAGACGTTCTTGTGACAATCTTGCGCCCCAACTGAGACGACATGGCTGCCCTCTTGACCGAAGCTCGATGCCTTCGACGCAAACGTCGCCAATAGCGTGACCGGCGGACAGACCAGCAGATCGGCCTTGTCCAGCACATCCGGCGCACCGCGCAGCATCGCTTCGAACTCGGTCATCGACGCCATGAGGCCGTTCATTTTCCAGTTGCCCGCGATCAGCGGCCGAACGGCATCAGTCATGAGGATATCCTGTCATTTGAAAGAGGTTATCTGAGCTAACAGAGGCGATCCATCAGCTCAAGCCGACCTGGAGTTCAGGCAGGCTTGGAGTTCAGGCCGGTTTGGTGACCCGCAACCCGCGCTCTTGCTTGATCTGGTCAGCCGTGAGGTCCGGGGCCGAGGGATCGAACTTGCTCCAGCCCGTTGCGGCCAGGTCGCTGCGGCGCTGGGCGATATCGACCGAGGATGGATGCAGCAGCGCCTCCAGCCTGTCCCTGTCGGCCGCCTCCACCTTGGCACTGACGAGGCTACCGCCGCGGCGGATACTCTCGGCATAGACCTCAGCATCGTTCACGGCGACGCCGGCTTCGGCCAGCATCCCGATCACGCCACCAGCTGCGCCCGCGGCCACGGCGCCGGCTGCGGCCGCTGCCAGCCATCCGGCAGCCACAACCGGTCCGAGGCCGGGAATCGCCAGCAGTCCGAGGCCAGCCAACAGTCCGCCGACCCCGCCAAAACCGGCACCGATCGCGGCGCCCTTGCCGGCGCCCGCGGCATAGTCGGGCGCGTACCATTTGTCGGCATTGTTGGC
Organism: Tardiphaga robiniae; assembly: GCF_013359755.1. Classification (GTDB taxonomy): domain Bacteria; phylum Pseudomonadota; class Alphaproteobacteria; order Rhizobiales; family Xanthobacteraceae; genus Tardiphaga; species Tardiphaga robiniae. Next base: position 114,032 of record NZ_JABMCJ010000079.1, read on the forward strand.
GATGATACTGATGTCGTCCTCGGGCACACCGGCTTCACGAAGGTTGATCACGGCCTTCTGCGCGTCGGCGTAGTCGTCGAACAGCCGGGAGATCGTCACCTTGCTCATCGCGCTATCCCCACGGTCATTCCGGCTTCGCCGAGATGTTGCCCTTGTAGTCGACGCTGACATGGACCTTCTTGGATCCGCTCATCGCAGTGCCGCGCCAGATCCCCTGGCTGTCGTTCACCAGCGGCGAAACGTCGACATAGCCTTGTGACTCCAACGACTTGCGAGCCTGACCTTCAGTGAAACTATTGGCGCCGGGAAGTGGCGGCGTTTCTGTTTTCGGCGGCGAATTTGTCGACTTCGTCACCGTGGGATTCTGCATCGCCGGATTTGGCTGCGCGCCTGCCGGCGTCAGCGCCATCCAGATGCCGCAGGCGGCAACTCCCGATCGCCAACCGATGCGCATGATGTCTCCCGGCAGGCCTGAACGCCCGCTCAACAAAGCAGCAGCGGGCCGGAAAGTTCCATATGCCGCTAATGCCTCGCGGTAGCGCCGGAAACCGCTTCAATCCGCCCCGCCCCAGCCGGTTGCGACCGGGCTTTTGCCACTTTATGATGCGCCTCCTATTTGGCGACGCCCTCCGGCCCCATGGGCTGCTGGTGCGAGCCGATTCCCCTCCTGACAGATAAGAAGACCCTATGCTTCGAGGAATGCGCAAAGCCTCATCCAACTGGATTGGCAAGACGATTATGGCCGTCGTGATGGGCGTGCTGATTGTCAGCTTCGGCATCTGGGGCATCGCCGACGCGTTCAAGGGCTATGGGCAATCCAAGCTCGCCACCATCGGCTCGACCGAGATCACGACCGAGCAGTTCCGCCAGCTCTATAACGACAAGCTGCAGCAGATCGGCCGCCAATTCGGCCGCCCGCTGACCTCCGATCAGGCCCGCGCCTTCGGCCTCGACCGCCAGGTCCTGCAGCAGGTCGTCGCCGAAGCGGCCCTGGATGAAGACGCACGTCGCAAGGGTCTCGGTGTCGGCGACGCCGAGGTGATGCGGCAGATCATTGCGGACCCGAATTTCCAGAGCCCGACCGGCGGCTTCGATGCGCCGCGCTTCCAGCAGCTGATCCGCTCGCTGGGCTTCACCGAACAGCGCTACATCGCCGAACAGCGCAAGGTCTCTCTGCGCCGCCAGATCGCCGGCACGGTCACGTCAGGCGTCGAGCCGCCGAAAACGATGATCGAGGCACTGAGCCGCTATCAGAACGAGACCCGCACCATCGACTACGTGAAGCTCGATGCTGCGCAGGCCGGGACCATTGAGGCGCCCTCGCCCGAAGCCCTCGCCGCCTATTTCGACGAGCGCAAGACCCAGTTCCGCGCCCCCGAATATCGCAAGATTGCCTTCCTCGCTTTGACGCCCGACGAGATGGCGAAGTGGTCGACGGTGTCGGACGACGACGCCAGGAAAGTGTTCGAGGAGCGCAAGGACAAGCTCTCCACGCCGGAGCAGCGCCAGATCTCGCAGATCGTCTTCCCGAATGCGGCGGACGCCGAAGCGGGTCGCGCCAAGCTGAACGATACGTTCAAGTTCGAGGACCTCGCCAAGGAACGCGGCCTGTCCGCCTCCGACATCGATCTCGGCATGGTTGCCAAAGCAGGCATTATCGATCCCTCCGTCGCCAATGCTGCCTTCTCGCTGGCACCGGATGGCATCAGCCAGCCGATCACCGGACGGTTCGGCGTGACGCTGGTCAAGGTCGGCAAGGTTCAGGCCGGCACGACGCCGAGCTATGACAGCGTTGCCGCCAACCTGAAGCGCGATATTGCCATCGAGCGCGCCCGTGCCGTCGTGTCCGACATGCATAACAAGATCGAGGACGAACGCGGTGGCGGCGCCAATGTCGTCGATACCGCCAAGAAGCTCGGCCTCACCGCCGTCACCATCGAGGCGGTCGATCGCTCCGGTCGCACCCCCGACGGCCAGCCCGTTGCCGGCCTGCCCACGGGTGTGGACGTCGTGACCCAGGCCTTCAACAGCGATGTCGGCGTCGACAACGACGCATTGCAGGCCGGCGGCGGTTACATCTGGTACGACGTGCTTGGCGTCACGCCGGCGCGCGACCGTACGCTCGACGAAGTGAAGCCGCAGGTCGAGGCACGCTGGCGCGAAGAGCAGATCACCACCCGCCTGCGCGACAAGGCTGTCGACATGGCGAAGAAGCTCGAAAGCGGCGCCAAGCTCGCCGACGAAGCTGCAACAGCCGGCCTCAAGGTCGTGACCTCCGCGCCATTCAAGCGCGACGCGAGCGACCCTGCCCTGTCGGCCGGCGTGATCCAGTCCGTATTCCGCGGCGTCAAGGATTCGGCCGGACAAGCGCAGGGTGCCACGCCATCGGAATGGATCGTCTACCGGATCACCGATGTCACCGCGCCTGCGGTCGATATGGCCTCCGAAGATGCCAAGAAGCTCAAGGAGACGCTGCAGCGCGGGCTGACCGACGAACAGGTCGCGCAATATGTCACCAGGCTCGAGACGCAGATCGGCACCAAGATCAACGCGGAAGCCGTTGCGATCGCCACTGGTGCCGCGAACAGCAACACCAATTAGGAAACCCACGTCGTCATTGCGGGCGCAGCGAAGCCATCCAGAAGCAACAAGCAAAGGCTGGATGGCTTCGTCGCAGATGTCGCCTGCAATGAGATGTGCATCACTCTGAAAGCATCCGATGGACAATCTCAGGGCAATCATTGCCAAGGTCGCGACCGGCGCCTCCCTCTCGCGTGAGGAAGCCTCGGCGGCCTTCGACAGCATGATGTCGGGCGAAGCCACGCCTTCGCAAATGGGCGGCCTGCTGATGGCGCTGCGCGTGCGCGGCGAGACCGTGGACGAGATCACCGGCGCGGTTGAGGTGATGCGCGCCAAGATGCTGCGGGTCGACGCACCGGCCGGCGCTGTCGATGTGGTCGGTACCGGCGGCGACGGCTCCGGCTCCGTGAATGTCTCGACCTGCGCCTCCTTCATCGTCGCCGGTTGCGGTGTGCCGGTGGCCAAGCATGGCAATCGTGCGCTGTCGTCGCGCTCCGGCGCGGCCGACGTGCTGGCCGCCCTTGGCGTGAAGATCGACCTCACGCCCGACGACGTCAGCCGCTGCCTCAAAGAAACCGGCATCGGCTTCATGTTTGCGCCGGCGCATCATCCCGCGATGAAGAATGTCGGCCCGACCCGCGTCGAACTTGCCACCCGCACGATTTTCAATCTGCTGGGACCGCTTTCCAATCCGGCGGGAGTCACCCGGCAGATGGTCGGCGTGTTCTCGCGGCAATGGGTGCTGCCGCTGGCACAGGTGCTGAAGAATCTCGGCTCCGAATCCGCCTGGGTGGTGCACGGCTCCGACGGCCTCGACGAGATCACCCTCACCGGCCCGACCTTTGTGGCAGCGCTGGAGAACGGCAATATCCGTAGCTTCGAGATTTCGCCCGAGGACGCGGGCCTGCCGCGCACCGGTCCGGATTCCCTGAAGGGCGGCGACGCCCAGGAGAACGCCGCCTCACTGCAGGCCGTGCTCGATGGCAAGCCGAGCGCCTTCCGTGACGTCGCGCTGCTCAATGCAGCCGCGGCCCTGATCGTGGCCGGCAAGGTCAAGGACGTGAAGGAAGGCGTGGCCCTCGGTCAGAAGTCGCTCGACAGCGGCGCGGCGCTGGAGAAGCTGAAGCGACTGGTCGCCGTCTCCAACGCAAACCTGTGAGACGACGATGTCCGACATCCTGACCAAGATCGAAGCTTACAAGCGCGAAGAAATCGCGGCGGCGAAACGCGCCCATCCCATCGCTTCCATCGAAGCGCTGGCCAAGGCTGCGCCGGCGCCGCGCGGCTTCATGACCGCGATCCACAAAAAGCTCGACAAGAACGAGTTCGCGCTGATCGCCGAAATCAAGAAGGCCTCGCCGTCCAAAGGGCTCATTCGCGAGGACTTCGATCCGCCGACGCTGGCCAAGGCCTATGAAGCCGGCGGCGCCGCGTGTCTCTCCGTCCTGACCGATACGCCGTCGTTTGAAGGGCATCTCGACTTCATGGTCGCGGCGCGCGCCGCGACCAAACTGCCGGTGCTGCGCAAGGACTTCATGTTCGACACCTATCAGGTGGTCGAGGCCCGCGCCCATGGCGCCGATTGCATCCTGATCATCATGGCTGCACTCGACGATGCGCAGGCGCGTGACATCGAAGACGCCGCCATCGACCACGGCATGGATGTGCTGATCGAAATCCACGACCAGCCGGAGCTGGAACGCGCGCTGAACCTGCGCTCGCCGATGGTCGGCATCAACAACCGCAATCTGCGCACCTTCGAGACCACGCTGACCGCCAGCGAAACGCTGGCGCCGATGATCCCCCGGGATCGTCTCAAGGTCGGCGAAAGCGGCATCTTCACGCCAGACGACCTCGCACGCCTCGAGCGCGTCGGCATCTCCACCTTCCTGGTCGGGGAAAGCCTGATGCGGCAGGCGGACGTGACGGCTGCAACGCAAACGCTGCTCAAGCGCGCGAACGGAACGCATTGATCATGTCCGGCAAGACGAAAAAATCGAAGCAGGCCCCGGCCCTCACCCACATCGATTCCTCGGGCGAGGCCCGCATGGTCGATGTGTCGGAGAAACCGGCGACCGAACGCATCGCGGTTGCCGAAGGTCTGGTGATCATGAGCAAGGCGACGCTCGACATGATCGTCTCCGGCAATGCCAAGAAGGGCGATGTGCTCGGCACGGCGCGTATCGCCGGCATCATGGCGGCAAAGCGCACATCGGATCTGATCCCGCTGTGCCATCCGCTGGCGCTATCCAAAGTCACGCTGGACATCACGCCCGACAAGAAACTGCCGGGCTGCCGCGTACGTGCATCAGTCAAGGTCACGGGCCCCACGGGCGTCGAGATGGAAGCGCTGACGGCCGTCTCCGTCGCATGCCTGACAATCTACGACATGATCAAGGCCGTCGAGCGCGGTGTCCGCATCGAGGGCATCCACCTCGTCGAGAAAAAGGGTGGCAAGTCCGGGCACTATCTGGTGACGGACAACGCCGCCGACTGATTGCGATCAGGCGCTCTTGTGCGCCTGCGGTACATTCGATGGCATTCGGAAGATGCTGTCAGGCTCGACCCGAAACTCATCCAGCGAGCGCCCCGCGGTGAGCTGAAACACCAGCCAGCGCGGACGCAGACCTCTGCCCGACCAGATCTGCGACGGCTGCTCCGGATTGCGATAGACCGGACCGGCCTTCGGCCGCAATGCTGCGACAGCACGCCTCGATGAGGTTGAGAACTGCTCGAGATCGCGCAGACGCTCGTCGAGTTCCTGTCGCTGCTCAGCCATCTTCGCGGCGAGCACGACGCGCAACTTCTCATGAAGGTCCCAGAGCGCGTCCACCGACATCACTGTGAAATCGTGATCCTGCGCCATCATCGATCCCTCATGTTCTTGTTTACAAACAATAACCGGGACCGCGCGCGACATGGGGGGTGTTTGGCGGCGGTCCCGGGCCACATCAAGCAACCAACCGGACGGATGAGACATCCAGGCTGGTGCTCGTGGCGGGATCAGCACTACCAAGCAGGGCGAGGCCAAGTGTGAATGCGCACTACTTAGTTACGCGCGCGCATTGTAAGTTTTGCGGTAACCTGAATAGGGGCGGATTTCAGCAATCGCTGTCATCACGGTGCTCGCGCACGAGACGCTGCCGGCTGCGCTGCGGCTTCATCTCACTGACGATCCACGGCCCGATCTGCGCATCGAGATGACGCTCATATCGTTTGACCAGCAACCACGCAGCAGGTGGCAGCAGCAAGGCCATCAATCCAACCATAATCGACATTCCAAATCCTTTAAATCAAAGGGTTTCGATGTCATTAGGTACGTGGAATAGCCTTTTAGGTTTGAAATTGCCCGCATGTATTTTCTGCGGAGCAGCAAGTTACCTACCGATCCGCCAATTCCCGCAACTGGCGCCACATCGATACCGGGAACGACTGATGTTGCCGGTATCGATGCGCGACAGGCTACTTGATCATCGGACAACCACCCTCGGCCATCGGCCGGAACGCCTTTTCGGCAGGGATGGTCGAGAGCAGCTTGTAATAGTCATACGGCCCCTTCGACTCTGCCGGCTTCTTGATCTCGAACAGGTAGATCGGGTGGATGACGCGGCCATCAGCGCGGATCGTGACCTCACCGAACAGCTTGTCCTTGCCCTTGAAGGTCTTCATCTGCGGTACGACGACACTGGCATCGTCGCTGCCCTTGGCGGCTACGGCATTGAGATAGGCCAGCGTGGAGGCATAGACGCCCGCCTGATTGGCGCTCGGCATCTTGCCGTTCATGCCCGGCCGCGCCGCAAAGCGTTTGCCAAAGGCGCGGGTGTCGTCATCCATGTCCCAGTAGAAGGATTCCGTCAGCAACAGGCCCTGCGCTGTCTTCAGGCCCATGCCGTGAACGTCATTGATGAAGATCAGGAATGCGACCAGCTTCTGCGGGCCATCCTGCATGCCAAACTCACCAGCTTGCTTGACCGCATTGATAGCATCCGCGCCGGCATTAGCCAGGCCGATCACCTTGGCCTTGGAGCTCTGCGCCTGCAGCAAGAGCGAGGCGAAATCGGAAGTGCCGAGCGGGTGCTTCGATGACCCCAGCACCTTGCCGCCGTTCTTCGTGATGTAATTGGTGGCTTCGGCCTCGATGCCCTGCCCCAGCGCGTAATTCACCGTGAGAAAGTACCAGTCGTCACCGCCCCGCTGCATCATCGCCGCTGCGGTGGTGTTGCCGGTGGCCCATGCGTCATTGACCCACTGGATGGTGTTCGGCGAACAGTCCTTGCCGGTCAGGTCCGAGGTCGCTGTCGACGAGGCCAGGAACGTCATCTTGGTGTTGCGGGCGATATTGTTGATGGCGAGACCCACCGATGAATTCGGCACGTCGACGATGGCATCGACCTTTTCGACATCGAGCCATTTGCGCGCGATGGCGGAGCCGACATCCGCCTTGTTCTGATGGTCGGCATAGACGATCTCGACCTTGATATTCTTGCCGCCGCCGTTGAAATCCTCGGCCGCCATCCGCGCGGCTTCCACCGAGCCCATGCCGTTGGTATCCTGAAACACGCCGGAAATATCGTTAAGCACACCGACCCGCACCACATCGTCGGACACCTGCGCCTGCACTGCCGTCGCCATTACGCAGGATGCCGCAGCAGCCAAAACTGTCTTGAAGCCCTTCATTGTCGTCTCTCCCCTCTACCTTGATTGCGCGGGTCCGGACGTTGCCGGTCGCGGTCTTGCTTGCGAGTTATACCTGTCGCTCCGGCAGCCGGAGCACGAGGCCATCGAGCGCCTCGGTGATCTTGATCTGGCACGACAGCCGGCTGTTCGGCAGCCGCTCGCTGGCGACACCTTCCAGCAACTCATCCTCGTCGGCACCGACTGCGCCAACTTTGCCCAGCCAGCTGTCGTCGACATAGACGTGGCAGGTGGCGCAGACCGCGCCGCCACCGCATTCGCCCGTGATGCCGTCGATGCCATGCAGCAGCGCCGTATACATGGCGCTATCGCCGTCATTGGCGCTGACTGTCTCGGCACGGTCGTCGTGATGAATGAACGTAATGCTCGGCATGGAATCCTCAGGCAGGCGTGAAGGTGACCGGCAGGCTTTCGAGCCCGCGCAGCGTGTTGTTGTAACGGCGCTTGACCTCGCCGGTGATCTCGATCGACGCGACCTTGCGCGCCAGTGCGGAGAGCATCACCTCGCCCTCAAGCCGCGCCACGAGCTGGCCGACGCACATGTGGATGCCGGAGCCGAAACCGACATGACCCGATGTCTTGCGGGTGATGTCGTAGCGTTCGGGATCGGCCCACCGGCGCGGATCGCGGTTGGCGGCGGCCAGGAACATCAGCACCTTCTCGCCCTCACCGACACGACATCCACTGATCTCGACGTCGCGCGTCGTGGTGCGGAAGAAGGTCTGCACGGGGCTTTCGTAACGCACGGCCTCCTCGAAAGCATTGCGCGCCAGCGACAGGTCGCTGCGCAGCCGCGCGAATTCTTGCGGGTAGCGCGCCAGGCAATAAACGGCAGCGCCGATACCGTTCACCGTCGTGTCCAGCCCTGCTGACAGCAATGAGCGCACCAGCAGCGGCGCCTCGTCGGCGGTGATGTCGCCGGTGTCGACCCGCGCATGGATGCAGGCGCCGAAACCGCCGGGCGCGAGATTGTCGCGCTGGCATTGCGCGGCGACATAGGCCTGATGCGGCGCAGAGCGTTCGATGGCGTCCTGGCGCAGCTGGTTCGGCGGGCCGAAGGCGTTGAAGACAAGACCAGCATAAGGCAGCAGGTTTTCGCGGCCCTCCTTCTGCAGTCCCATCGCATCGGGGAACACCGATAGTGGATAGGCTTCGGCAAGATACGCGACCGCGTCGAAACTGCGCCGCTCCAGCAGTTCGTCGACCTTGGCATCGGCCGCCGCAGCGAAGCCATCGCGCAGCTGCTTCATCACCGCGGGTGACAGGACCTTGTTGAGTACCGCGCGCGTGCGCGTATGCGCCGGCGGATCGGCTTCGAGGATGAGGCTCTGCGGGCGCCACGGTTTCTCCCTGGCAAAGTCGCTAAGACCCACGCCGCGGCTCGAGCAGAACGTCGCAGGATCGTTCAGGACTGCATGAACTTCGGCATAGCGCGCGACCGCGTAGACGTTCCATTTGTCGAGATACACCACGGGCCCGGCCTCACGCAGCACCTCGTGGGTGGGGTGAGGATCGGCGAAGAAGTCCATGGCGAAGGGATCGACGTCGAGGTGGACGACGGGCTGAGACGATGCGTCGTTCGGCAAGGCTCCGCCAAAGGACAGCACCGGCGGGGTGTGGGACGATGCCGTCGTGACCGTGGCGACCATGTGAATCTCCCATATTTTCTTGTTGGCAATTGTGGCTGCGTGTCTCTATTCCTCAGAACCACGTGATCTCGCCGATTTCGACGACGTCACGCTGGCAGGCAGGATCGTGGTGCATGAGCAAGAATGGATCGGGAAAAACGGTTCGAAAGCCCGCCAAGGCGAAAGTGACAAAGGTCAATGTCAGGACTGTCGCCGCGAAAGCGCCCGCTTCGAAAGGCGGGCAGTTGCTCGATCTTGAGCGCTATGTGCCGGCCTTCATCACCTTCATTGCGAACAAGCTCTCGCGCAACGCGACCGCGCTCTATCAGAAGCGCTTTGGCGTGAATGTCACCGAGTGGCGCATCATGTCGCTGCTGGCGATCGAGCCCGGCATTCCCGCCTCGCGCATCTGCCACGTCATCGGCTTCGACAAGGGACCGGTCAGCCGCACGCTTGCCATGCTGGAAGAGCGCGGCCTGGTCGCCATCAATGCCGACCCGGACGACGCGCGCACCCATTCGATTACGCTGACCACGAAGGGTCGCACGACCCATGACGCCGTCATCGTGACCGCACTGGAACGCGAGCGAAAGCTGCTGTCCTGCCTGGATGAAAGCGAACGCGAAGTGCTGATCGACTTGCTGCGACGCATTCACGGCAATCTCGGCGCGGTAACCGGCTAGGCCACCACGCGTTACTCGCGCGTCATCAATCGCTGTCCCGCATAAGCGGTCCACCATCGTTTCTCTCCCTGCAGGGCCCGGCAGTTGACTGCTCTAGGTAGCGCCCTCTTTGGAAAGGCTCTCACGAATTAGTTGCCTAGGCAACAGAAATATCGAGACGGTTTGTCACGCGGAGGCAAGGATTTTCTGCCACCATCCGCTAACCTGCGCTGCACATGTTCAATCGTTGAGCCAAAAGATACAGATGACGATGTCGCTTACGCCCAATTCCGCAGACGCCCTGCTGTTTGATCTCGGCCGCGTCGTGCTGGATATCGATTTCACGCGCGTGCTGAAGGTCTGGTCGGACTACGCGCAGTGTACACCGGACGACATCGTGAGCCGGTTTGCGCGCGGCGACGTCTATATGCGACACGAGCGCGGCGAGATTTCCGACGACGCATTCTTTGCGCATCTGCACGACACGCTCGGTATCGATCTGACGCCGGCACAATTTCTCGAAGGCTGGAATGCGATCTTCGTCGGGGAGATGCCGGGCATCGCCGAACTCCTCGCGCATGCCTCGAAGCGCTGGCCGCTCTACGCGTTCTCAAACACCAATGTCGCGCATGTCACGCATTTCTCGGAACACCATGCCGATCTGCTCAGTCACTTCCGCACGGTGTTTCTGTCGTCCTCGATCGGGCTTCGCAAGCCCGATGCAAAATCCTATGAGCACGTCATCGCGGAAATCGGCATCCCCGCCGACCGCATCGTGTTCTTCGACGATCTTGCCGACAATATCGAGGCCGCTCGCGCTTGCGGATTGCAAACCGTCCACGTCACCTCGCCGACATCGGTCGCCGAGGCGCTCAAGGCACTCGGGCTTTAGGTCCGCGAGATGCGCTGGAAGGCGATGCTGGTGAGGACGCCGAGCAGTGCCCAGAACAGCAGGCTGGTCAGGACCGCTGCAACGACGAAACTGTGCGACAGTGCCTCGGGGACATCCGTATGGCCAGCCGGCGCCAGCGGTGCGCCGATCAGGTGCGGCAGGACGATCAGGCCAAGGCCGAGAATGGCGGCCCATGACGCCTTGCGGAAGACCAGCAGGCCGAGCCCCGCCGCGGTGGCGCAGGCAGTGCCGATCCACCAGGTCTGGCGCAGTGTGAGGTCGGCGACAGGCATTCCAGGCAGCTCCGGCGGCAGGCCGAGGCCGGGCGCCGCCGTGAAGACGACGAAACCGCCGAGACCCCAGAACAGCCCTTCCCGCCAGCTCACGGCCCGGCCACGTAGCGCGAAGATGCCGGCCAGTAGCAACGCGAAGCCGATGGCCGTCAGGATATTGGCGCCGGTGGTGAAGGCATTGCGCTGCAAGCCCTCGGCAGGCTCCCATTCAGCCTCATGGCTATGGGCGGCGGCGCCATGGTCGTGCGTATGGGCGGGCTGGGCAGCAGCCGTCGGCGCAACAGCGGCCGGAGCTTCCGCCTTGCGCTCATAAACTTCGCTTTTCTGGATCAGGGGAATGGTCCCGACCATCTGGGCGCCGGTGATGGCAGCGCCAGAGATCACGCCAGCCAGCGCTGCCGAGAAGACGATCGACCTGAAGACGGACATGTCTCAGTGGCAGGGGAATGCGTTGGCGTGGCGCGTGTCATGGGCCGCATTGTGGACGGCGCTGATATGCGAGAAGCCGACCATGCCGACGATGAACAGACCGAGCGCCATGGCCAGAACTGCCTGCACGACGACATTGACGTCAGTGGTGACGGCGGAGATCTGGGCGGTCTGGGTCTGTTGCATCGGAATCCTCGCGAAATAGACGCCCAATTTAGCCGAGTTGCACCGGCGGCGCGACCGTTAATTTTACATCGCGCGGGCGAGATCGCGGCTGGTCAGATGAAAATTCGCATCTGCCGCTACCGGCGCACGCACCAGCTTGGCGCCGGCCGCCGCCTGGAACACGTCTCTGTGGTCGCGGAAATAGGCCGCGCAGTCCTCCGGCGACGGATAACGCCGGAGCAGCGTCCGGAACGCATGACGGTGCACCATGCACAGCCCGCAATGGCCGGACGGCCGGAATGCCAGCGCATCGACATCCGCCCGCCAGACAGGCGCTTCATCGTCGGTTGCGGCGTGGTTGTCGGTCATGATCGCCGATGTCTACCGTGTTTCCCTGCCCTGCCAAAGCGGCTGTGGTTTTGCGTCCGCTCCCGCTCTCCGCTATGACGGGCGCCCACACTGCCGGAGATCCCCGCGATGGCCCTGATGCCGGTTACCGATGCCATGGCCGCGATTCTCGCGGGCGCCGATGCGCTGCCTGAGGAGATGGTGCCGCTGGAAGACGCGTTCCACCGCGTGCTCGCCCGCGACATCGCTTCGCGGCGAACGCAACCACCGGAGCCCATGTCAGCGATGGACGGCTATGCCGTGCGCGCCGCCGATGCGACGTTGGGCGCCAAGCTCCGCGTCATCGGCGAGATCGCCGCAGGCAAGCCGTTCGACCGCCCGCTGCAGACCGGCGAAGCCCTGCGAATCTTCACCGGCGGCGTTTTGCCCGCTGGCGCCGACGCCGTCGTGATCCAGGAAGACACAACGCGCGAAGGTGACGTCGTCGGGATCAACGAAGCTGCAATTTCCGGCAAACATATCCGCCCGGCTGGCGTCGATTTCAACGAAGGCGATGTGCTGCTGCGCGCCGGCACCCGCCTTACCGATCGCGACCTGGCGCTTGCTGCCGGGATGAACCATCCGTCACTGCCCGTGCGGCGACGGCCGGTCGTTGCGGTGCTCGCCACCGGCGACGAACTGGTAATGCCCGGTGCGGTCCCCGGCCCCGGCCAGATCGTGCTCTCCAATGGCTTCGCGCTGCGTGCACTGACCCGTGCCGAAGGCGCCGAGGTGATCGATCTCGGCATCGCCGTCGACACGCTGGAGGCGACCACATCGGCCATTCAGCGCGCGATCGATCTGAAGGCGGACGTGCTGATCACCACCGGCGGCGCGTCGGTCGGCGACCACGACCTCGTGCAGCAATCCCTGATCAATGCCGGCGTCGAGATGGCGTTCTGGCGCATCGCCATGCGGCCGGGCAAGCCGATGATGCACGGACGCCGCCAGAGCATGCGGGTCATCGGCCTGCCCGGCAATCCCGTCTCGTCCTATGTCTGCGGCTTCCTGTTCATGGTGCCGCTGCTGCGCGCGCTGTCCGGTCGAAACGAGGTCGCTCACGCGCTCGAACCCGCCGTGCTCGGCCGCGACCTCGCCGCCAACGACCAGCGCGAGGATTACCTGCGCACGCGTCTGGAAACCCGCGCCGACGGCACCGTGGTGGCGACGCCGGTGATGAAACAGGACTCGTCGCTGCTGGGAAATCTGGCTGTCGCCGAAGGACTTCTGATCCGCAAGCCATTCGCTCCCGCCGCCGCCGCTGGTGATTCCTGCGCGATCATGCGACTGCCTGTTTAAAGGCCGAGATGCGCGATGGGATGCCGGGCCACCGGAACTTCCGCCGCGCGGCATGTTCTCTGAGCTTTTTTCTGACTGAGATACCTTAACGCGGCTTCAGTCACTGAATTGTCACGTAACGCAGCGAGACATCGCAGCGAAACAAGATCGGTGCACAAATGGACTATTTCAAACGCTTCAATTTCCTGTTTGCGATGCCAACATTCGACGCCGACGATCTCGAGGGCATTCGCCTCAATCAGATCGTCGATGAGATCGAGCGTTCCGGCTTCGAAGTCGTCAAGGCGCGCAAGCTCGAAGACGCAACGATCGCGGTCCAGACCGACGCGGCGATCGGCTGCATGGTGGTCGACTGGGGAAAGAAGGGCCTCGAAGGCAAGACCGCGGCGCTGATCAACCTGATGCGCAAACGGGGCCTCGATTTCCCCATCATCCTGCTGATCCGTCGCAAGCGGTTTGAAGACGTCCCGGTCGAGGTGCTCGATTTCATCGACGGTTATGTCTTCCTGTCGGAGGAAACACCGCCGTTCATCGCCAAGAATCTCATCAGCCGGTTGAAGCAATATGCCGAGACACTGAAGACGCCGTTCTTCGGCGCTTTGGTCGACTATGCCGAGGAAGGCAACCAGCTCTGGACCTGCCCGGGCCACAATGGCGGCGTGTTCTACAGCCGCAGCCCGATCGGCCGCGTGTTCATGGAACATCTCGGCGAAGCCGTGTTTCGCGACGACCTCGACAATTCGGTGCTCGATCTCGGCGATCTGCTGACCCATGAGGGCCCTGCTTTGCAGGCGCAGAAGGAAGCCGCGCAGATCTTCGGGGCGGAGAAAACCTATTTCGTGCTCAACGGCACCTCGACCTCCAACAAGGTCGCGCTATCGGCTCTGGTCACCGATGGTGACCTCGTGCTGTTCGACCGCAACAACCACAAGGCGGCCTTGCACGGCGCATTGATGATTTCAGGCGGTGTGCCGATCTATGTGCCAACGACGCGCAATCCCTGGGGCCTGATCGGCCCGATGAACTGGGACGCGCTCGACGAGGACGCGCTGCGCGAGCGCATCCGTATCAATCCGTTGGTCACGGATCCCGAGGCCTGGAAGCGTCCACGCCCGTTCCGCGTCGCCGTGGTCGAACAGTGCACCTATGACGGCACCATCTACAGCGCCGAGATGATCATCGCGCGCATCGGCCATCTCTGCGATTACATCCTGTTCGACGAAGCCTGGGCGGGCTTCATGAAATTCCACCCGCTCTATGCCGGTCGCTTCGCCATGGGGCTCAAGGAGCTTGGTCCGGATTCCCCGGGTATCATCGCGACGCAGTCGACCCATAAGCAGCTCGCGAGCTTCTCGCAGGCGTCGCAGATCCACATGAAGGATCGCCACATCCGCGGGCAGAAGCGCCGCGTCGAGCACCGGCGCTTCAACGAAAGCTTCATGCAGCACGCCTCGACCTCGCCATTCTATCCACTGTTCGCATCATTGGATGTCGGCGCGCAGATGATGAAGGGCCGCTCGGGCGAAGTGTTGTGGGACGATACGATCCGCCTCGGCATCGAACTGCGCAAGAAGATGCGCGCGGTGCGCCGCGAGTTCGAGGAGAAGGAAACCCGCGCCGAGCGTCGCTGGTTCTTCGAACCCTTCGTGCCCGAGCGCGTCGCGATTCCCGACGCAGCCAGCGAAGGTGCTGTTCACAATGTGCCGTGGGAAAGCATCGGCACTGACCAGCTCGCCACCAATCCGGCTTATTGGCAGCTCGCGCCTGACGCCGCTTGGCATGGCTTCCCCGGCATGGAAGCCGGTTTCACCATGACCGATCCCAACAAGCTGACGGTGCTGACACCCGGCTTCGACCGCACCACCGGCGGCTATGCGGAACACGGCATCCCCGCGCCCGTGGTCGCGCAGTTCCTGCGCGAAAATCGCATCGTGCCGGAGAAGAACGATCTCAACTCGCTGCTCTTCCTGCTGACGCCCGGCGTGGAAGCCAGCAAGGCCGGCACGCTGATATCGGGCCTCGTCGCCTTCAAGAAGCTTCATGACGACAACGCCCTGCTCGAAGACGTCATCCCGGAATTCGCACGGCGCAGGCCCGCGCGTTACGCGGGCATACGCCTGAGGGATCTATGCGGCGACATGCACCGGTTCTTCCGCGAGGCCAATGTGAGCGAACTTCAGACCAGGCAATTCTCCGCTGACCATCTGCCGGAGATTGCCATGTCACCCCATGATGCCGCGCGCTGTCTGGTGCGCAACGACGTCGATTACCTCCCGATCGATGAGATCTTCGGGCGCGTCGCGACGACGCCGTTCGTGGTCTACCCGCCCGGCATCGCCACGATCGTCCCCGGAGAACGGCTCACCGAACGGTCAAAGCCGATGATCGATTATCTCAGGATGTTCGAGACCTGCTTCAACACCTTCCCGGGCTTCGACGTCGAAATCCAGGGCATCTACCGCAAGGTCGACGCCAATGGCCGGATCCGACTTTACACTTACGTGGTCTCCGAATAGGGAGCACGTAAGGAGCCTGATTTGCCAACGGAACTCGAACAGCCGGTCGTCATCCGACCATCACGCGACACCGACGTCGATGCCATGCTGGCGATCTATCGCCGGCACATCCGGCAAGGCGTCGAGGAAGGCGTCAGCGACGCCGACACGCCGCAGCCCGACGATCTCAGAGACCGGCGCAAGAACCTGCGCAGCAAACGGTTCCCGCATCTCGTCGCCACGCAAGGCGGCGAGGTCGTCGGCTACGCCTATGTGGTGCTGTTTCGGAAGCGACCGGCCTATCGCTACACGGTCAAGCATTCGATCTATATCCACCACGGACATGTCGGCCGGGGCATCGGCCGGCTGTTGATGCGCGAGTTGATCGACGTCTGCGCGGCGGCCGGCTTTCGCCAGATCATCGGCTATATCGATGCCGACAACACGGCCTCGCTCGGCCTTCATGAGAGCTTCGGCTTTGCCCGCGTCGGCTTGCTGCCCGGCGTCGCCTATCGCTCCGGCCGCTGGGCCGACACGATCATGGTTCAGCGCTCGTTGGCCACCGGCTCCACAACTCCGCCGCCGCCCATCGGGCGCATGACGTCCGCGTAGCCCAGGCGACCGGGAAGCATTTTCCGTATCCGTCGAGGATCGACGACTGGTGAGGAACAGCCTCCTCAAACCTCCCTCAACGTGCATTCTGTTGACGGCAAATTAAGCATTGCAGAACACATATGGAACATATAGTGTTCGTTCATGATTTGTTTCGAGATTCTGTGGCTTTGAGTAGTTTGAGAGTGCCCGAACTCGCGCAACCGATCTTCGAACGATCGTCTCCGGATTGAGGCTCACCGTTCGAAGGCCCTTTGAAACGCACGCGGCGGCCGACACCGTCAACTGAGGATGGCTTCAGATGCTCACGCGCAAACAATACGAACTCCTGCGATTCATCGATCAACGGCTGAAGGAAGCCGGCGTCCCGCCGTCCTTCGACGAGATGAAGGATGCGCTCGACCTGCGCTCGAAGTCCGGCATCCATCGTCTGATCACGGCGCTAGAAGAACGCGGCTTCATACGCCGTCTGCCCAACCGCGCCCGTGCCATCGAAGTCATCAAGCTGCCAGAGCTCGGCGCGCCGGTCACCGGCGGCACCGGGCGCCGCGGCTTCACGCCCAGCGTCATCGAAGGCACGCTTGGCAAGGTGCGTTCGGCCGCCAGCATCGCCAGCAACAGCGGCGATGATGACAATGGCCGCACGGTTGCTATCCCGGTGATGGGCCGGATCGCGGCCGGTACGCCGATCGAGGCGCTGCAGACCCGCAGCCATACCATCAGCATGCCCGCCGACATGCTCGGCTCCGGCGAACATTACGCGCTCGAAGTGCGCGGCGATTCCATGCAGGACGCCGGCATTCTCGATGGCGACACCGTGCTGATCCAGCGCAACGAGAGCGCCGACACCGGCGACATCGTGGTGGCCCTGATCGACGACGAGGAAGCCACGTTGAAGCGCTTCCGCCGCCGCGGCGCGTCGATCGCGCTGGAGCCTGCGAATGACGCCTACGAGGTCCGTATCCTGCCACCCAACCGGGTGCGCATTCAGGGCAAGCTGATTGGCCTGTATCGCCGCTACTGAGATTTGCGCATCGACGGATTACTGATCTTCGGGTTGAACATCGGTTTCCGCCGGCGTCGCATCCACCGGCCGATTTTGCGGCGTGCGACTGTTCTGGATCAGATCTTGCTGGGGCTCATCGGGAATTGCGCGCGACCACGGACGGTCCAGGCCACGCGGTCGCACGGCATCCATCGTAAAGCCATTCGCGGTTCGCTGCAGGCTCACCGCACCATTTCGTTGCAGGCGATCCTGATCGATCACCAGCGCCCTGCAATCTCTCGGCGATTGTCGCGCCGTGACGATGAGCGCCGCTTTCTCGCAATCATCTGTGAAGGCATCCGGCTGTAAAACCAGCGCCACCAAAGCCCCATCGGCCAGCGCCGTGATGCACCCGTCGCGGTCGCAGGACACACCGTGGCTGAGGGAGGCATCCGTTGGCAGCCGGGCGTCGGCATCACCGGCAAGCCACTCCTTCGCGAGAAACGCATCCTTGGCGCTGCGCATCATATGCAGGCGCCCGTCCCTGCCCCGTACCGCAACGCTGTGACCGTCACCCGAGATCAGCACATCGGGCTGCTTGACCAGCAACGCCCAGACAATCGAGAGCGCAAGCACACCAAGCCCTGCGAGGCGCAACGGCGTGCGCAGCAATCCCAGCACGATGATGCCGATACTGGCTGATATCAGCGGTCCCGTCCCGAAGGCCGGCATCCGGCCGATGGCGCCGGGCAAGGCTGCCACCCATTGCGTGACGACAATCATCCACTGGATGCCGACATCCATCAACCGCCAGAACACACCGTCAAAGCCAAACGGCATGGCCACCAAACCGAGAATGCCCGCCGGCATAACCAGTGCCGAGACCACCGGCATCGCCAGGAGATTGGCGACAACGCCATAAGGCGTGACGCGATGGAAATGAAATGCGGCATAGGGCGTGGTGGCAAGGCCCGCGACCAGCGAAGCCAGTACGAGCATCGCGATCTCGCGTCCGCCCCATAGTGCCACGCGCGCCGTCGCGGAATGATCGGGCGAGGCAAACAGCGCGGGCATGCCTATCTGCACCAATGCGACCAGCCCCAGCGTCGCCGCGAATGACATCTGAAAACTCGGATGCACCAACGCTTCCGGCGCCACGATCAGCACAACCATTGCTGCCACCGCCAGCGTACGGAACGTCACCGCCCGGCGATCGACCATGACAGCGATCAGCACGACGGCCGTCATGAAGAACGAACGCTGCGTGGCGACCTCGGCGCCGGACAGCAGCAGATAGAACAGCGCAGCCAGCAATGCCGCAGCAGCAGCGACTTTCTTGATCGGGAACGTCACCGTCAGCACGGGGATCAGTGCCAGCAGCGCGCGGATCGCAAAGAACACGACGCCGGCGACAACGGCCATGTGATAGCCGGAGATCGACAACACATGACCGAGGCCGGAGATGAACATCGCATCATTGACGTCAGCCGAAATCGCATCGCGGCGGCCCGTGAGCAGCGCCGTGGCAATGGCGCGGCTATCACCCGAGAGCACGGTGCGGATCCGCGCGTCGATGGCGTCGCGCAGCCCCTGCATGGTCGCCGAATAGCGTAGCGCCACACTCGGCTGTATCGGCGGATCGACTGCCTTGATGCCGCCCATCACAAAACCGGACGCGCCGATCCCTTGAAAATACAGATCCCGTCCGAAGTCGTAGCTCCCCGGCCGGAGCGGCGGCAGCGGCGGCTGCAGCCTTGCCTTCAATTCGACGAAGCTGCCGACGGCAGGCGCCATGCCCTTCTTCACCGACAGCCGCACACGGGTGAGCTTCGGTGCGGCGCGCGGGCTGTCCATCGTGGCAACGCGCAGCACGAAGCGATCCGTGCGCTCCCGTTCCTCGTGAGTTTCAACGAAGCCGGTCAGCGCGACGGAATAGAGCGGCTTCGCCAGAACCTCATGAGCCACGCGCGCGGTTTTCATTGCAGCCATCGCAAAGCCGGCCGCGATTGCCGCAATGAGCAAGATCAAGGGAAACCATCGCTGCCGCCGCAGCAAAAACGCAGCCACGCAAAGAAGGCCTGCCGTCGCAGCGGCAACCCAGGCCACCGGCTCATGCTCAGCGGCAAAATACAGCGCGATGCCGGTCCCGAAAGCGATCGGCACCCAAGGCAGCAAGCGACCGGGACCAGCTTCGGCCCACACCCACGTCCAGAGCGTCTCGAAGCCCGACGTTGATGACGTCGGTGACGGGAGAGCGACGCCTGCCGTGGCCGGCGGCGGCCATGTGGTCGCCGTGCCGGATCGGCCCCGCCGCTGTTGCTGATCCCCGCCCCGCGCCATCGAACGCCCGCACGCCAAGCTTGTCCTTCCGAATGCTATCGGAAGGGCAAGCGGCGGCTAGCGGAACGGATGCAGAATACGAAAACTAATCCCTAGGGTTGCTCAAGCGAGCTTGGCGTAGCTGTCGCGCAGACCGACGGTACGGTTGAAGACCAGCTTGCCCGGCGCTGAATCCTTGTCGCGACAGAAATAACCCTGGCGCTCGAACTGCACGACATCGCTTGTGTTGTCGCTCGCCAGCGCTGGCTCAAGCATGGCGCCGGTCAGCTTCTCCAGCGAGTCCGGATTGAGCTGCGATGCGAACTCGGTCGCATTGGGCTGCGGATCGGCGAACAGCTGATTGTAAACGCGCACTTCCGCCTGCACGGCATCTGCAGCGCTCACCCAATGGATCGTCGCCTTGACCTTGCGGCCGTCCGGCGCATTGCCGCCCCGGGTTTCCGGATCATAGGTGCAGCGCAGTTCGACCACCTCGCCGGCAGCGTTCTTGATCACGTCCTTGCAGGTGATGAAATAGCCGTAACGCAAGCGGACCTCGCGGCCCGGCGCCATGCGGAAGAACTTCTTCGGCGGCTCTTCCATGAAGTCGTCATGCTCGATGTAGAGCTCGCGGCCGAATGAAATCTGCCGGTTGCCGAGCGACGCATCATCGGGATGGTTGATGGCTTCGAGCTGCTCGGTCTGTCCTTCCGGGTAGTTCTCGATCACCACCTTCAGCGGCTTCAGCACCGCCATGCGGCGCTGCGCCGTGCGATTCAGTGTCTCGCGCACGGCGAAATCGAACATCGAGATATCGACGGTCGAGTTGGCCTTGGCGACACCGATGCGCTTGACGAATTCGCGCAGTGCTTCGGCAGGAATGCCGCGGCGCTGCAGGCCGGCCAGCGTCGGCATCCGTGGATCGTCCCAGCCGGTGACATGGCCGCCGCGGACAAGTTCGGTCAGCACGCGCTTCGACAGCAGCGTGTAGGTCATGTTGAGGCGCGCGAATTCATACTGATGCGGCCGCGATGGCACCGGCAGATTTTCCAGGCACCAGTCGTAAAGCGGCCGGTGATCCTCGAATTCGAGCGTGCAGATCGAATGCGTCACGTGTTCGATGGCGTCGGATTGGCCGTGCGCGAAGTCGTAGCTCGGATAGATGCTCCAAGCGGTGCCCGTGCGCGGATGGTGCGCATGCAGGATGCGATAGATCACGGGATCGCGCAGGTTGATGTTGCCCGACGACATGTCGATCTTGGCGCGCAGCACGCGGGCGCCGTTCGGGAATTCGCCGGCGCGCATCCGCGCGAACAGATCGAGGTTCTCGTCGACCGGGCGATCGCGGAACGGGCTGTTCTGGCCGGGCTCCGTCAGGGTGCCACGCTTAAAGCGGATTTCTTCCTGCGACTGGTCATCGACATAGGCCTTGCCCGCGCGGATCAGATGTACCGCCCAGTCATAGAGCTGCTCGAAATAGTCCGAGGCGTAATGCAGGTTGCCCTCGCCCCACTCGAAGCCGAGCCAGCGCACATCGCGCTGGATGGCGTCGATATATTCCTGCTCTTCCTTGGTCGGATTGGTGTCGTCGAAACGCAGGTTGCAGTGACCGCCGAATTCCTCGGCGACGCCGAAATTCAGGCAGATCGACTTGGCATGGCCGAGATGCAGGTAGCCGTTGGGCTCCGGCGGAAAGCGCGTCACCACGCTCTTGTGTTTGCCGGATTGCAGGTCCGCCGCAACGATGTCGCGGATGAAGTCACGGCCTGCGTCGGATACCGATTCGTCTGTCATTTGCTGCCTTTCAAGCTGCGCCCTATGTGCCAAATCCGGAAGGCCGCGCCAAGGCCGGATCAGGGGCCGGGTCCCGCGAAAGGGCCTTTTCCGATGCGGTTCCGGCCCCAAATCCGCGTTTATTCGCCGTGAGACAGCGCCCTGTCGTTGTGATAAACGCCCGCCAACACTCACACCCAACTCGATCGAACCCGCTGATATGACCGCTCCCGTCGTTACCCGTTTCGCCCCCTCGCCGACCGGCTTCCTCCATATCGGCGGTGGACGCACCGCGCTGTTCAACTGGCTCTATGCCAAAAAGACCGGCGGCAAGATGCTGCTGCGGATCGAGGATACGGACCGCGAGCGTTCAACGGATGCCGCGATCGACGCCATTATCGACGGGTTAAAGTGGCTGGGCATCGAATGGGATGGCGACACTGTCTTCCAGTTTGCCCGTGCCGGCCGGCACCGCGAAGTCGCCGAACAGCTGCTCGCCGAGGGCAAGGCGTATTACTGCTATGCCAGCGCCGAGGAACTGCAACAGATGCGCGAGACCGCCCGCGCCGAGGGCAAGTCCAAGCTCTATAACGGACTGTGGCGCGACCGTGATCCGTCGGATCCGCGCCCCGACGTCAAACCGACGATCCGCCTGAAGGCGCCGCTCACCGGCGAGACCGTGATCGAGGATCAGGTACAGGGTCGTGTGGTCTGGCAGAACGAAAATCTCGACGACCTCGTGCTGCTGCGTGGCGACGGCAATCCGACCTATATGCTGGCGGTGGTCGTCGACGACCATGACATGGGCGTGACGCACGTGATCCGCGGTGACGATCATCTGATCAACGCCGCGCGCCAGAAGCAGATCTACGACGCGCTCGGCTGGACCGTGCCCAGCATGTCGCATATTCCGCTGATCCATGGGCCTGATGGTTCGAAACTCTCGAAGCGCCACGGTGCGCTCGGCGTCGAAGCGTATCGCGCGCTGGGCTATGTGCCGGCTGCCCTGCGGAATTACCTGGTACGCCTCGGCTGGAGCCATGGCGATCAGGAAATCTTCTCGACCCAGGAGATGATCGACGCCTTCGACCTGTCGGGGATCGGCCGTTCCGCCGCGCGCTTCGATTTCGCCAAGCTCGAAAATCTCAACGGTCACTACATCCGTCACACCGACGATCAATCCCTCGTGACCATGTTCGAGGACGTGCTGAATTACGTGCCCGGCGGCCCCGAACTGAAGGCGAAGCTCAACGACACCACGCGCGCCCAGCTGTTGCGCGCCATGCCCGGCCTGAAGGAACGCGCCAAGACGCTGATCGAACTGATCGACGGCGCCAATTTCATCTTTGCCGATCGCCCACTGGCGATGGAGCCGAAGGCGCAGGCCGCGCTGACGCCGGAAACCCGTGTGTTGATTGGCAAGTTGCGCACGGCACTGGAAGCCGTCACCGACTGGACCGCAGCAAATGCCGAAGCCGCCACCCGCGCCTTTGCCGAGGAAGCTGGCATCAAGCTTGGCGGGGTTGCGCAACCGCTTCGCGTGGCGCTGACCGGCAAGACCACATCGCCCGGCATTTTCGATGTTCTGGCGGTATTGGGACGGCAGGAATGCCTGGACCGGCTCGCCGATCAGGCATCTATTTAGCATAGCTGTAGGCTGCTTTTGCCCGCCTTGCAGCGCACACAGCAATACGCTACGCATTCTGGCGAATGCTCTGGAATTCCCGGCTAGCCTCCCCATTTCTCCTGAAATGTCGGTGGCTTGCCGGCCCCTCAACGATCTCATCGGGGACCACGCGATGGACGCAAAAACCAATACCAAATCCGCAACGCTGACAGTCGACGGCAAGAGCTTCGAACTGCCGATCCACAGCGGGACCGTCGGCCCTGATGTCATCGACATCGGCAAGCTCTACGCCCAGTCCGGGATGTTCACCTACGATCCCGGCTTCACCTCGACGGGCAGCTGCCAGTCCAAGATCACCTATATCGATGGCGATGCCGGTATCCTCGAATACCGCGGCTACCCCATCGAGCAGCTCGCCGAGAAGGGCGACTTCCTCGAGACCTGCTATCTGCTGCTATACGGGGAACTCCCGACCAAGGCGCAGAAGGCAAAGTTCGACGCATTGGTCACGAACCACACCATGGTTCACGACCAGATGAGCCGCTTCTTTCAGGGCTTCCGCCGCGACGCGCATCCGATGGCCGTGATGGTCGCATCGGTTGGTGCCCTCGCCGCTTTCTACCACGACTCAACTGATATCAACGATCCGAAGCAACGCGACATCGCGTCGATCCGCATGATCGCCAAGATCCCGACGCTGGCGGCGATGGCTTACAAGTACACGATCGGTCAGCCCTTCGTGTATCCGACCAACTCACTCGATTTCGCGGCGAACTTCATGAAGATGTGCTTCGCCGTGCCGTGCGAGGAGTACAAGGTCAATCCGGTGCTCGCCAAAGCGCTGGACAAGATCTTTACGCTGCACGCCGACCATGAGCAGAACGCATCGACCTCGACGGTCCGCATCGCCGGTTCGTCGGGCGCCAATCCGTTCGCCTGCATCGCTGCCGGCATCGCCTGCCTGTGGGGACCGGCGCATGGTGGTGCCAACGAAGCCGCGCTGCAGATGCTCGCCGAAATCGGCACCGTCGACAAGATTCCGGAATTCATCGCCAAGGTGAAGGACAAGAATTCCAGCGTCCGCCTGATGGGCTTCGGTCACCGTGTCTACAAGAACTACGATCCGCGCGCCAAGCTGATGCAGCAGGCCTGCCACGAGGTTCTCAAGGAAACCGGTCACGGTGGCGACGAGATGCTCGCCGTTGCGATGGAGCTCGAGAAGATCGCGCTGTCGGACCAGTACTTCATCGACCGCAAGCTGTATCCGAATGTCGATTTCTATTCGGGCATCACGCTGAAGGCGATGGGCTTCCCGACCTCGATGTTCACCGTGCTGTTCGCGGTTGCCCGCACCGTTGGCTGGATCAGCCAGTGGAGCGAGATGATCGGCGATCCGCAGCAGAAGATCGGTCGTCCGCGCCAGCTCTACACGGGTGCTGCCCGCCGCGATTACGTAGATATCGCCAAGCGCGCCTAAGACCTCGTTTCGCAGAGTGCGAAAATCAAAACGGCGGATCGCAAGATCCGCCGTTTTTGTTTATTTCGCTGCAATCTCTTGAATTGAGGTCTTCAACTCTTCCGCATCGTAGCCAGCACGACATTGGCCGCACCGACGCTCGGCGACGCTTCGCCCGTCGCCATGATCCCGTCGAGCCGCGCCAGGGCTTCAATCTGACGGCGCCGCATGGGTGTGTCTGCCAGCACCTCTTGCAACGACGCCGCGAGCTTCTCCGGCGTGCAGTCTTCCTGGATGAACTCCGGAATGACGTTCTCGCCGATCACCAGATTGGCTAGGATGACCGACGATGATGTGATGCGGCGGCGGATGATCCAGGCCTCGACACTGCCGGCCTTGTAGGCGGTGACCATCGGCACGCCCGACAAGGCAAGCTCCAGCGTCACCGTCCCCGATTTGGCAAAGGCCGCATGCGCGATGCGGAACGCGGCGCGCTTCTCTGTTTCGCCCACAACGATCCGCGGCTGCACCGGCCACGCCTTGAGCGCTTCGGCGATGACCTCGACGAGATGCGGCATGGTCGGCAGGATCAGTTCGAATTGCGTGCCCTGCTTTTGCAGCAGATCGAGCGTGGCACCAAAGGTCGCCATGTGATGACGGATCTCGCTCCGACGGCTACCCGGCAGCACCAGCAGCACCGGCGGCTTCGTTTCGCGACGCGCCTGCTCTTCCGCATTAGGACGCAGCGCATCGATCTGCTCGATCAGGGGATGACCGACATAGGTGCATGGTGGACCACCGAGCCGCCGATGCGCCTCCGGCTCGAATGGCAGCAGCGCCAGCACATGGTTGACATAAGCACGCATCGCCTTCGCGCGCCCCGGCCGCCACGCCCACACCGTTGGCGACACATAGTTGACGACGGGAATGGAGGGATCGCGCTGGCGCACACGCTTGGCGACGCGATGGGTGAAGTCCGGGCTGTCGATGATGACCAGCACGTCGGGTCTGGCCCGCAAGACGTCCTCGGTCGCGCGCGTGATGAGCTTCAGGATCGACGGCAACTTCCGTAGGACGGCGGCAAGGCCGATGATGGAAAGCTCTTCGATAGGGAACAGTGACTGCAGACCTTCACGTGCCATCGACGAACCACCAACGCCTTCGAAGCGCACATCGTCGCCGAGCCGCTGGCGTAGCACCTTCATCAGCGCGGAGCCGAGACGGTCGCCGGATTCTTCGGTGGCGATGAGATAGATCGTCTTCGTCACGTCGGAAGTCCCGTTACGAAAAGACCTGCGGCATCGGCAGCGACAATCATCTGCTGCGGTTCGGCGACGATCGTATTGCCTGCGACGATGGCGATGCCGGCGAGCTTCGCAGCGGCAGCACGCTCGATGGTCCGCGGTCCCAATGTCGGCAGATCGAAACGCAGATCCTGACCGCTCTTCGGCGCCTTCACCAGTACACCCCGCCCTGCCTTGGCGCGAATACGTCCCTGCTCACGCAAGAGCGCCACGCGGGCCAGCAATCCATCGGTGCCTTCGATATCCTCGATCCCCACCACATGGCCGTCGATCACCACGGTCGCCTGGCCGATATCGAACGGGCTCAAGGCGCGCAAGACGTCGCGCCCACGCGCGATATCGGCTTCAGCATCTTGATCCGGTACGGCACGCGTCACGCTGCCTTCCGGCATCAGCACATCGGACGCGACGTCCTTGATCCCCAGCAGACGAAAACCTTCATGCTCGAACAGGCGGCTGATACTCGTCAGCAAATGATCGTCACCGCCGCGAAACGCGCGAAACACTTTCGGCATCACGCGAAGCGTTGCCCAGTCCAGCCTGATCTCGGAGATTGCCGGCCGTACCAGCGTGCCGATGAACGTGAGATCCCGGCAATTTTCGCTGCGCATCAGCTTCAGCAAACGGCCGAACTGGCCGATGGGAATCCAGTGGTGCTGAAATCGCGCCACCAGCGCCGGATCGCAGAACCCCTTCAGCGCGAACACGACAGGCTTGATGCCACGCGCCTGCAGCGAGTCCGCGACAGCGAAGGGCAACGAGCCGCCGCCGGCGATGATGCCGAACGGCGAGCCTATCGGCGGATGTGATTGCGGGTGCTGTATTTGAGCCTGGTCAGTCATGCTTCGCCCCGCGATACTCGAATTCAGGAACTGCTCTTGCTATCCTCGGGCAGGCACAGCGCGCGGTGCTTGGCGCCGGCGATGAATGTCAGGATTTCTGCAATCGCCGGATCGTCATTTGCCAAGGGCTGCACGCGCTCAAGCCGCTCGGCGAAGACGCCCGCGCCATGGAACAGCTTTTGATAGAACGAGCGCACGGCGGCGACGCGCTCCTTGGTGAACTTGCGGCGCTTCATGCCGATAATGTTGAGGCCTTCCAGCGCTGCATATTGGCCATTCACGAGCCCGAACGGGATGATGTCGCCGCGCACGCCGCAGATGCCGCCGACCATGACCTGCGAGCCAATGCGGGTGAACTGGTGCACGGCCGACAGCCCGCCCATGAAAACGAAATCGCCGATCTCGCAATGGCCGCCAAGCGTCGCCGAAGTCGCGAAGATCACGTCGTTGCCGACATGGCAGTCATGGCCGACATGGGCGCAATTCATGAAGTAGCCGCGATCGCCCACCGACGTGATGCCACCGCCGGCGACAGTACCGGCATTCATGGTCACGGACTCGCGGATGGTACAGCCATTGCCGATGGTCAGCCGGGTCAGTTCGCCTTTGTAGCTGAGCGACTGCGGAGGCGTGCCTAATGAGGCGAACGGATAGATCGTGCAATTCTCGCCGATGGTCGTCTGCGCCGTCACGTTGACATGCGACAGCAGCTTCGTGCCTGCACCGATCGTGACATGCGGTCCGATGATGCAGAAGGGTCCGATTTCGGCGCCCTCGCCAATGACAGCACCGTCCTCGATCCGCGCCGTCGGGTCGATCTTGCTCATCGAAACAGTCCAATCCCAGCCATCAAGCTGCCTACAAATATCTAGGTTTTTCCGTTGGTTAACGTGGGTTCCCGAGCCTGTCCAGTGACGTCTGATTGCGATCTGTTACGACACGTCTCATACCATGACTTACAAACGCATGATGCCATCGAGGTCTTCGATGGCATCATGCGCGTTCAGGTAGGTGCCAATCAGTCTGTCAGCATTGCACCGACATCGGCCTCGGCGACGACCTTGCCATTTACCTTGGCGTCGCCATGGAACCACCACATCGCCTTTTTCCGGCCGATCAGGTGCAGATGATATTCGATCGTATCGCCAGGCATCACCGGCTTACGAAACTTGCACTTGTCGATGGTGAGGAAATACACCGCACGCGGCTTCTCGGTGCCTTCGACGGACGAGATGCCGATCACGCCCGCTGTCTGAGCCATGCCTTCGATCATCAACACGCCGGGATAGACCGGGCGATCAGGAAAATGCCCGAGGAATGCCGGCTCGTTGATCGTGACGTTCTTGATACCAATGCCGCTGAAGTCCTTGCGGATGTTGACGACACGATCGATCAGAAGAAACGGATAGCGATGCGGAAGGGTCTTGAGGATGGTGTTGATGTCGACCGTCTCGATGATGATCGGCGATGCGCCATCGCTTGGTAAATCCTGGCTCATTCCCGCCCCTCGTCTTTCGTATCCTGCGTCGTCGCATCCGTTCCCGGCATGCTCTCGCGGGCGAGTTTCTCAACCGCGAGGATCTCGCGGAACCATTGCTTGGTCGGCCGGGCAAAGATGCCACCCCACCGCGCGCGCGGCGGAATGCTGTCTTTCACTCCGGCCATTGCGGCGACCTGCGCGCCATCGCCAATCGTAATGTGATTGTTGAGGCCCACCATGGCGCCCAGCGCGACGTTGTCGCCGATGGTCAGGCTGCCTGCAAGGCCACATTTTGCAGCGATCACACAGTGCCGTCCAATTGTCACATTGTGGCCGATCTGGACCTGATTGTCGATTTTGGTCCCCTCGCCAATCACGGTATCGCGCAAGCTGCCGCGGTCGATGGTGGTGCCGGCGCCGATCTCGACGTCGTTCTGAATCAGGACACGACCGGTCTGCGGGACCTTGATGTGCTTGTCCCGGCCGAAGACGAAGCCAAAGCCGTCCTGGCCGAACTTGCAGCCGGGATGAACGAGTACGTTGTTGCCGATCAGTGTGAACTGCAGCGTGCTGCCAGCGCCGATATTGCAGTCGCGTCCGATCTTGACCCCGGCGGCGATCACCGCGCCAGAACCGATGATGGTGCCGGAACCGATCTCCACATCCGGGCCGATCACGGCCAGCGGATCCACCGTAACATCATCCTCGAGCTGAGCAGAGGGATGGATGACGGCGGATGCGGCGATGCCAGTAATGTCAAAGCCGGAGACCGGACGCAGCGTGTCCGCGTGCAGTTCGCGCGCCAATTCCACGAAGGCCGCAAATGGCCGCTTGGCGCGCAGCACCGTTACGTGAGCCGGAATATCGCCCTTGAAGCTCTCGCTCACCAGGCACGCACCGGCCTTGGTGTGGGTGAGCTGGTCGATATAGCGGAGATTTTCGAAGAAGGTCAGGTGATGGGGGCCGGCCTCATCAAGCGAGGCTACGCCAGTCACGACCTGGTCGGCCCGCGTCGGGTCGACCAGTCGTGCCTTCGTTGACGCGGCTATTTCAGCCAGCGTCAACGACGGCGATTGCTTGAAGAACGTCGGCAGAACCATTCCACCCGTCGCGGTCCGGCCGGAGATCAAACTCAGAACGAAGTTCCGCCGCCGAACTTGAACTGCTGCACGCGATCATAGGCGCCCTTGGTGATCGGCACTGCGTAATCGAAGCGCAGCGGACCAAACGGCGACTGCCAGATCAGGCCAACACCGACCGACGACCGGACGACATTGCCATCGTCATAGGTCATGCCAGCGCAGTTACCGACCGAAGTCCGGCTAGCAGCCACACAACCGGCAGCGTTGACTTCGCCAGTCTGAGCCCAACTCGTCGGTCCCTGATAATCCCAGAGACCGCCAGCATCGGCATAGACCGCACCCTTGATGCCAACTTCCTTCGGCAGGAACCAGAACGGCATCTGCAATTCAGCCGAAGCGCCCCAATACTTCGTGCCGCCGAGTGCGTCACCGTAGGATCCCAGCGCAACGTAGCTGATGTCACGCGGACCGATACCGTTCTGCGCGAAACCACGCACCAAGTTCGGACCCATCTGGAAGTGATCCAGCATGCGGATGTCTTCGCCGACCTTGTTCAGCATGCCACCCTGGACACGCAGCAAACCAACGATGTCGGCCACAAGCGGGGTGTAGTACTTCGCATCGACGGTGGTCTTCAGGTAGGTCACGTCGCCACCGACGCCGGCGTAGTCCTGTTTGAACTCCAGGAACAGACCATCTGTCGGGTTCTTGTTATTGTCGAGCGTGTTGTAGTTGAGCGTATAGCCCAGAGCCGAGGTCAGCGTCTTGCCGCTGGCCAGCTCGCGGCGAACCGGCAGCGACGACTCGCCATCTGCATAACAGCCCCAGTTGCCGGAACCTGTTTCGGCGAAGCCAAGGCCAAACAACGAATTCAGATAGCCAGGCGTGTTGGTTGCAGTCGGGCTGCCCGGAAGATTGTTACAATTCGCGAGCGTGCTCGGCAGCGAAATCTGCTGCTGATAGATCGAGTAGCGCAGCTGCAGCGCGAGATCTTCACGCAGCTGGAAGCCGAGACGCGGGCTAAAGCCTAGCGTCTTGGTGTTGTACGAAATGTAGCTGTTGGACAGCTGCTCGCGCTGATAGAAATCGAGGCCAAGGGCCACGCGGTAGTCGAGCAGGTAAGGCTCGACGAAGGACAGCGAGTAGCCACGGGCATACTGGCCATACTGGACCGACGCCTTGGCAAACAGGCCACGACCGAGGAAGTTACGTTCCGAGACGCTGACTTCGCCGAGTGCACCGTCGGTGGTCGAGTAACCACCCGAGACCGAGAAGTCGCCGGTGGATTTTTCTTCCAGATCGACAACCAGGATCACGCGATCGCTGGATGAACCAGGCTCGGTCGTCACCTTCACGCTCTTGAAGAAGTCGAGGTTCTTCAGGCGGCGCTCGGCACGATCGACCAGCGCACGATTATAGGCGTCGCCTTCTGCGAGATCGAATTCGCGACGGATGACATAGTCACGGGTACGCGTGTTGCCGCGCACATTGATGCGCTCGATATAGACGCGCGGGCCCTCTTCCACCGTGAAGCCGATGGTGACGGTGTGAGATTCGAAATTGCGATCGCCACGCGGACGCACGACGGCAAAGGCGTAGCCGCGGCGGGACATTTCGATCTGCATTTCCTCGACCGACTTCTCCAGCGCTTCCGCGTTGTAAAGCGAGCCGACGCCAACGCGCGAGAAGCTGCGCAGCGAGTTCGGATCGAACTGCGGAATGGTGGACGAGAAGTCGACCGACGACACGCGGTACTGCTGGCCTTCTTCGATCTTGAAGGTGACCAGGAAGCCCTTCTGGTTCGGGTCGTATTCGGTGAGCGCGGCGACGACCTGAACGTCGGCAAAGCCGTTCTTCAGGTAATAGCGGCGGATCAGGTCGCGATCGGCTTCGATGCGGTCCGGATCATAGATGTCGCCCGAAGCCAGGAAGCTCAGGAGGTTCGATTCACGGGTCTTGATGACGTCCTTGAGGCGGTAGGACGAGTAATAGTTGTTGCCGATGAACTGGATCGACTTCACGCCGGTCTTCGCGCCTTCGTTGATCGTGAAGATCAGGTCGACGCGGTTGTTCGGCTGCTCAATGAATTCCGGAACGACGCTGACGTCATAACGGCCAGAGCGACGATAGATTTCGGAAATGCGCTGGGCATCGGCCTGCACCATCGGGCGCGACAACGTCCCGCGCGGCTTCGACTGCACTTCAGCGTTCAGCTGGTCGTCCTTGACCTTCTTGTTACCTTCGAAGGCGACACGGCCAATGACCGGGTTTTCGACGACGCTGACGACCAGACGGCCACCGGCCTGATTGATCTTCACATCCTGGAACAGGCCGGTCTCGATGAGCGACTTGAGGCCGTCATCGATGGTGCCCTGATCCAGCCGGCCACTCGGGCCGGGACGGAAATAGGAGCGGATGGTCTCCACATCCACGCGACGATTGCCTTCAACAACAATCGAAGCGGCGGTCTGAGCCACGGCAGTCGAAGAAACGAGCGCAGCAGTCGCTGTAACGGCGACCGGCATGGCGACCAAGATCGAAGCAGCAAGAAGGCCGCCCCGGAAACCCCGCAAACCAAAAATCATGCGCAAAGCGCCCTTATCATTCCATCGCCAGCCCGCACCCCTACGGTCTGACAGAATCCCTTTAGTGGCCCAGCTTGTAGCCAATTTTACCTGACTGGCAAACGACCTTTCGCGCTGCAATTCTAATTTCATTCCAAGACGTTGCCCATCGGCCACGTTACCCCCAGCCTCGATCATGACGAAGCCAGGTGAAGAATGTCGTTATAGGTCGCAAATACCATCAACATCAGCACTAAACCGAGGCCAATGCGGAAGCCCATCTCCTGCGCGCGCTCCGACAGCGGGCGCCCACGAACGGCTTCGACGGCATAGAACAAAAGATGACCGCCATCGAGAAGCGGCACCGGAAACAGGTTGAGAAGGCCGATCGAGATCGACAGTACCGCCGCCAGGTGAATCAGGGCGGTCAGGCCTATTGTCGCCACCTGCCCCGAGATCTGGGCGATTCGCATCGGACCGCCGATCTGGTCGGCCGCCTCGCGTCCGGTGAATACACCGCCGATATAGGCGATGGTACGGTCCACGACGAACCAGGTTTCCTTGACGCCCAGCACGAAAGCGGTCGCCGGATTGACCCGCTCGGTGGTCGCTTCGCCAACCGCTGTCGCGCGGGTAATGCCGAGGACGCCGAGACGATGGACGTTACCGAAGCTGTCTTTGACTTCGCGAAGTTCTGGCGTGCCCTTCAGCTCGACCGTGGCTTCGCCGCGCTTGACGCTGAAGGCCAGCTGCTCGCCAGCCTTGGTGCCGACGATGCGCTGCATGTCGGAGAAGCTGCCAATGACCTTGCCATCGATGGCCTTGATGATGTCGCCCGACTGGAACCCAGCCTTCTCGGCCGCGCTGCCCGCCTGAATGCTGTCGACCTTGGCGGTCGTGCTCGGCTTGCCAAAGAACGTGAACAGGCAGGTGAAAATGACGATCGCGAGGATGAAGTTGGCGATCGGACCGGCAGCCACAATGGCCGCACGCTGGCCAACCCGCTTGTGATGGAAGCTGCCCTTGCGCTCATCCGCCGTCATGCCTTCCAGCGCGGCGCTTGAGGGGGTCGAGGCTTCGCTCTCGTCGCCGAAGAACTTCACGTAGCCGCCAAGCGGAATCGCGGAAATCTTCCAGCGCGTGCCATGGCGATCGTTGAAGCCGGCCAGTTCGGGACCGAAGCCGAGCGAGAACGTCAGGACCTTAACGCCGTTCCAGCGGGCGACCAGGAAGTGGCCGAGTTCGTGGAAGAACACCACGATCGTCAGGACAAACAGAAAGGGGATGATATAGCCGATAAAGCCGTGGCTTAACGTATTGAAACTATGTTGGAAAAACTCAAGCATCCCGATCCCCTAACGCGAGGCCAAAGGCCCCGTCCCCAATGCTCTAGGATGCCTTTGCGGCAATTTGAGGCAAGAGGGTGGCAGCCATTTTTCTCGCTTTATGGTCAACAGCGATGGCGTCATCCGCCGACGACAACGGCGCCAAATTCCCTGCCCGCACCCATTCATTCATGGTGGCTTCGACCAGCCGTGCAATGGCGCCAAAGCGGATCTTCTGGGCGGTGAAGGCAGCCACGGCGATCTCGTTGGCCGCGTTGTAGACGGTGGTCGCGCCGCTGCCGGTGCGCAGCGCGTCATAGGCCAGCTTCAGGCCAGGGAAGCGCGCGTAATCCGGTGCCTCGAAGGTCAGCGAACCAATTTTGGCGAGATCGAGCGGTGCCGCCCGGCCCGGAATGCGGTCCGGCCAACCCAGGCAATGCGCGATCGGCGTGCGCATGTCGGGCGAACCGAGCTGCGCCATGACAGAATAATCGCGGAACTCGACCATGCCGTGGATGATCGACTGCGGATGCACCAATACGTCGATTTCGTCCGGCGCCAGCGCGAACAGATAGGACGCCTCGATCACTTCGAGGCCCTTGTTCATCATCGATGCGGAGTCGATGGTAATTTTCTGCCCCATCGACCAGTTCGGATGTTTCAGCGCCTGCGCCAGCGTTGCCTGCTCGATATCGGCGGCAGCCCAGGTGCGGAACGGTCCGCCCGAGGCGGTGATGATGACGCGGGTCAGTTCCTCGCGGCTGCCGGAAGCCAGCGCCTGGAACAGAGCATTGTGCTCACTGTCCGCCGGCAGGATGCAGGCGCCAGCTTTGGCGGCGCGATCCATGAAGAAATCGCCGGCGCAAACGAGGCATTCCTTGTTGGCCAGTGCAACCGTTGCACCGCGGTCGACGGCGGCGAGCGCAGGCTTCAAGCCGGCGGCGCCTGATACGGCGGCCATCAGCCAGTCGGCCGGACGCTCTGCAGCCTCGACGATGGCGCTATCCCCTGCCCCGCTGGCGATGCCGGTGCCGGCGAGCGCCGCGCGGAGTTCGTCCAGCTTGGATTCATCAGCGACGGCCACAAAGCGCGCGTTGAATTCCTTGGCCAGCTTGACCACGCCTTCGACGTTGCCGTTAGCCGTCAAAGCCTCCACCTGGTACCGCTCGGGCGACGCTCGTAGCAAATCCATGGTGCTGTCGCCGATCGAACCGGTTGCACCGAGGACAGTGATGCTGCGCAGACTGGACGCGGCGGGCTTGTTATTTCGCAGGGGAACAGCGCTCATCAAATCACCAAACCATAAGACCGCGGCCGACGCCATCTGCGCCGCCGCGTAAAAGACCGATCACCGCAGCAGCCACCACCGCGAACACGTAGCCGTCGAGGCGATCCAGCAGACCGCCATGACCAGGAATGATCTGGCCGGAATCCTTGACGCCGAATTTGCGCTTCACTGCGGACTCGAAGAGATCGCCGAGTTGCGACAGCACCGTCAGCACGGTTGCGACCATGAGCAGCGGCAGCAGCCTGCCCAAACCATTCATGGCAAAACCGGCAGCCACAGCAAGGCTGAGAACAAAACCGCCGATAGCGCCGGCCCATGTCTTCTTCGGACTGACGCGCGGCCACAGTTTCGGGCCGCCGATGCCGCGCCCGGCGAAATAGCCGCCGATATCGGTCATCCAGACCACCAACAGAATGAACATCAGGGCCGAGAAGCCCCAGACGGGATCGAGGCGCACGACAATGGACGCCGCAAACGCAGCCAAGGCATAGACGACGCCGAGCCCGATCCAGCCGACATGATTGCCGACAATGGCCCGCCATTCCAGGAAGAGACCAACCGACACCAGCGTCACGAGGCCGAACCACAGCCAGCCACCGGTATAGGCGGCGAAGATCGCGACGGGGATCAGTACCAGCGCGGCCAGGACGCGCATCAAGAGATTGCGCAGCCCCCGGTCATCCGCCTGCTTCGGCGTACTGTCGTCCTGGGTCACGCCGGTCACGAACCGGTTTTCGCGGCGAGACCGCCGAAACGCCGCTCGCGGCGGGCATATTCGGCAATGGCGCTTTCCAGCGCGGCCTTGTCAAAATCGGGCCAGTGGATCGGCACGAAGACGAACTCGCTATAGGCAGCCTGCCACATCAGGAAGTTCGATAGCCGCTGTTCACCCGACGTGCGGATGATCAGGTCCGGGTCCGGAATATCAGGCGCGTCGAGATACTGGCCGAGCGTATCGACATTGATGCTTTCGGGCGTCCGCTTGCCCTCGGCAACCTCGCGCGCAAGGCGCTGCGCTGCCATGGCGATCTCGTGCCGCGAGCCGTAGTTGAAGGCGACCACGAGATTGAGCTGGGTGTTGCCCCGCGTCAGGTCCTCGGCCTCTTTCAGCAATGACGCGATATCGGAATCGAGGCCCTGGCGCTCTCCAATCACACGGACCCGCACGCCGTCGCGATGCAGGGTGGCAAGGTCGTTGCGGATGAAGCGACGCAGCAGGCCGAACAGATCGCTGATCTCGGATGCGGGCCGCGACCAGTTCTCGGAGCTGAACGAGAAGATCGTCAAATATTGGATGCCGAGTTCGTTGGATGCCCGCACCACACGGCGAAGTGCCTCGACGCCGCGGCGATGGCCCTCGGCGCGCGGAAGCCCCCGCGCTGCAGCCCAGCGCCCATTGCCGTCCATGATGATCGCGACATGCAAAGGCGTGGATCGGTCCGATCCATCATTTGCGGGCGCGGCGGCATTCGACATCGATTAAAATCCCCAGCCTATGGTCCGGCACATATGTGACCAATTTGCGGACCATACGCTTTTCAACAGCTTAAAAGCGGCTTCTAACGCTTAAACCGTCATGATTTCCTTTTCCTTAGCCGCCAGCAACTGATCGATTTCAGCGATTATGCTGTCCGTGACCTTCTGCACTTCGGTATCGTGGCGCTTCTGGTCGTCCTCGGAAATCTCGTGAGCCTTCTCGAGCTTCTTGATGATGTCGAGACCGTCGCGGCGGACGTGGCGCACGGCGACCTTGGCTGCCTCGGCATATTTATGCGCGACCTTCACGAGTTCCTTGCGGCGCTCGGTGTTCAATTCGGGAATGCGTAGCCGCAGAATCTGGCCTTCGGTTGCCGGGCTAAGGCCAAGATTGGAATCGACGATCGCCTTTTCCACCGCCTTGACCATCGACTTGTCCCAAACCTGCACCGACAGCAGGCGCGGCTCGGGAACGCTGACGGTCGCAACCTGGTTCAGCGGCATGTGGCTGCCATAGGCTTCCACCTGGACCGGCTCCAGCATCGAGGCTGCCGCACGTCCGGTGCGCAAGCCGCCAAGCTCATGCTTCAGCGACTGGGTCGAGCCCTGCATACGGCGCTTGAGGTCGTTGATGTCGAATGGGGCCATGGTGGCCATGCAGCTCTCCCTTGTATCCTGCTGGTGCGAAGCGGGTATGGCGCTCCGAACCCGTCTAAAATCAGCCCGCGACGATGGTGCCGCGGCCAGTACCAGTCAAAATGGCGCCGATCGAACCCGGTTCGGCGATCGAGAACACGATGATAGGCAGCGAGGTCTCGCGGGCAAGCGCGAAAGCCGTCGCATCCATGACTTTGTAGTTCCCCTCCACGGCCTGCGAATGGCTGAGACGCTCGAAGCGCGTCGCGTTCGGATCCTTCTTTGGATCGGCGCTGTAGACGCCGTCCACATTGGTCGCCTTCAGCACGGCCGATGCGCCGATCTCGGCAGCGCGCAACACTGCGGTCGTGTCGGTGGTGAAGAACGGATTGCCGGTACCGCCGGCCAGCAGCACGATGCGGCCCTCGGACAGGTATTTGTGTGCGGCAGCACGTGTGAAGAGTTCGCAGACCTGCGGCATCACCATCGCCGACAGCGTGCGGGCCGGCACGGCGTGGCGCTCGATCGCAGCTTCCAGTGCCAGGCAGTTCATAACGGTAGCGAGCATGCCCATGCTATCGCCGGTCGGGCGCGACACACCACGCGAGGAGACTTCGACGCCGCGAAAGATATTGCCGCCGCCGACGACGACCGCGACTTCGACACCAAGTTTCTGGGCTGCAATGAGATCGACGGCAATGCGGTCGATGGTCGGCTGATCGATACCGAATGACTGGCCTCCGGCGAAAGACTCACCCGAGACCTTGATCACGACGCGACGATAGAGCGGCTCACCCATGATGCGATCGCTTCCTTTCGAGGCGGCAGCTCCCGGCGTAGATCGCCGGGAGGTCTTCCAATTCGTCTTACTTCTGGCCGCTGGCGGCGGCAACTTCGGCAGCGAAGTCCGAAGTCTGCTTCTCGATGCCTTCGCCGAGCGCGTAGCGCACGAAGCCAGCGAGCTTGATCGGCGCGCCAACCTTGCCTTCGGCTTCCTTGACGGCCTGCGCCACCGACTTACCGGTGTCGTGGATGAAGGCCTGATCCAGCAGGCAGACTTCCTTGTAATAGGTCTTCAGGCCGTTCTCGACGATCTTCTCGATCATCGCATCCGGCTTGCCCTGCTGGCGATACTTATCCGCCATCACTTCCTTCTCGCGAGCAACGACGGCCGGATCGAGGCCGGCCGAGTCCAGCGCCTGCGGGTTGGCAGCAGCGACATGCATCGCGATCTGTTTCCCAAGGGTCGCGAGCTCGTCAGCCTTGCCGGTGGATTCCAGCGCGACGATGATGCCCATCTTGCCGAGACCTTCGATCACGGCGTTATGCACGTAGCTCGACACGACGCCGGCCGAGACTTCCAGCGTCGCGGCGCGGCGCAGGGTCATGTTTTCGCCGATGGTGGCGATGGCTTCGGTGATCGCGGTCTCGACGGTAGCTTCGCCAATCTTGTGAGCCTTGATGGCTTCGACGTCGGAGCCGACCTTGAGCGCCACCTGGGCGATCATCTTGACCAGACCCTGGAACTGATCGTTGCGCGCGACAAAGTCGGTCTCGGAATTGACTTCGACCACGACGCCCTTGTTGCCGGCGGTGAGAACGCCGATCAGGCCTTCGGCCGCAACGCGGTCAGCCTTCTTGGCGGCCTTGGACAGGCCCTTCGCGCGCAGCCAGTCGATTGACGCCTGCATGTCTCCGTCATTGGCAGCCAGTGCGTTCTTGCAATCCATCATGCCGACGCCGGTGGTTTCGCGGAGGTCCTTGACCATCGCTGCAGTAATCGTTGCCATCGTTGAACCCTTTGCCTGTCAGGGCGCCTGCGAGCCAGCCGGTGCTGGTCAATCGCGTTACGCCGCAGGAACTATCATCGAGAGAAGTGTAGAGATGGAAAGTGCGGCCGGGATGACGGCCGCACAATAGTTTCTTGGCTGTCGCTCGGCATGATTTTGTCCGGAACCGGGACACCGGTTCCGGGATCACGCCTGCGCGTTACTCGGCTTCCGCCGTCAGACCCTTGGCCTGGGCGACCCAGCCGTCGGCACGGGCCGGAAGACCAACTTCTTCGCCAATCTTGTGTGCGGTGTCGTGATCGAGTTCGGCCAGCTGCCAGTAGTGGAAGATGCCGAGGTCGTTGAACTTCTTCTCGATCGCACCGGACACGCCGGTGAGCTTCTTGAGATCGTCGGCGGTGCCGCGCGGACCGGCCAGCCCCTGGAAGCCTGCTTCCGGAGCCGGGATGGCCTCAGCCACCGGGGCAGCCGATGCACCGATATCGAAGCCCGAGTCGCCCTGGGCGCGCGAGATGCCGTCGATGACAGCGCGTGCGATCAGGTCGCAATACAGCGACAGCGCACGACCGGCGTCGTCGTTGCCCGGGACCACATAGGTGATGCCCTTCGGATCCGAGTTGGTGTCGACGATCGCCGCGACAGGGATACCCAGACGCTGAGCTTCCTGGATCGCGATGTCTTCCTTGTTGGTGTCGATCACAAAGATCAGGTCGGGCAGACCGCCCATGTCCTTGATGCCGCCCAGCGAGCGATCGAGCTTGTCGCGCTCGCGCTGCAGCGTCAGACGCTCCTTCTTGGTGTAGGCCGACGCGTCGCCAGAGTTCAGCACTTCGTCGAGGTGGCGCAGACGCTTGATCGAACCGGAGATGGTCTTCCAGTTGGTCAGCGTGCCGCCGAGCCAGCGCGAATTGACGAAGTACATCGCCGAACGCTTCGCAGCTTCGGCAACGACGTCCTGCGCCTGGCGCTTGGTGCCGACGAACAGGATGCGGCCGCCCTTGGCGACGGTGTCGCTCACAGCCTTCAGCGCGGTGTGCAGCAACGGCACGGTCTGCGCGAGATCGATGATGTGGATGTTGTTGCGTGCGCCGAAGATGTAATTCGCCATCTTCGGATTCCAGCGGTGCGACTGGTGGCCAAAGTGGACGCCAGCTTCGAGCAGTTGACGCATAGAAAATTCGGGTAGTGCCATAGTATCAATTCTCCGGTTGTTTCCTCCGGAAGCGTGTGAGCAAACGAGCGTTCGGGCAGAGGATTCTGCCGTGCAGCCCGGATGCCACCGGACGGCGATTAAGCCATGCTTCCGTGTGAGATGCGCCGGCTTATAGCCGGATTCCCGGGATAAGCAAGGAAATCCGGCGGCTTCGGCCGGTTTACCGCGCGGGTTGCCAGCTCAAAGCGTTTCGACCATTTCCACCCCGGAAACCGCCTTGATGGCGCCGGCGATCTGCGGGGACACCTGGAACCGGCCTTCGAGCTTGAATTCGACCTCAGTTTGCAGGTCGAGGCGCAGGATCAGCGAGACGTCGCCTCCGCCGGCGGCATTGCTCGGCTGCGGTTGGAGGCGTTTTACCAGCGAATCCAGTGCCTTGGTGTCCTTCATGGTCACCCTGAGCCCCTTCTGGGTCTTGGCAGCGGCGGCATCCAGAGGTTCCGCGTGGAGAACCCGGGCCCGAACGTCCTCGCCCTGGAGTTCGGCACCGAGTTGCAGCAGCACCGCGGTACCGGGTTCCAGCACGTCGCGGTATTGGGCAAGCCCTTCGGAGAACAGCACCGCCTCGAAATGCCCGGTCGGATCCGACAGGCCCATGATGCCCATCTTGTTGCCGGTCTTGGTCCGCCGCTCCATGCGGGATACGACGGTAGCCGCCACCCTGCCCGCCGTAGCACCGGTTTTGACCGCGCGGCAGAACTCGGCCCAACTCTGCACCCGCAGTCGCTTCAGGGCGGTCGCATAGTCATCGAGCGGATGGCCGGACAGGAAGAAGCCAATAGCGTCGTATTCCTTGCGCAGCTTCTCCGCCGCCAGCCAGTTGTCGATCTGCGGCAGCATGATGGTCGGCGCATCGGCCGCGCCGCCAAACATGTTTCCCTGACCGATTGTCGTATCCACGTGGGCGCTCTGGCAGGCGGCCAAAATAGCATCCGCGCCGCCATGCACGCGGGCACGATGTGGATCGAGCGTATCGAAGGCGCCGGCCGCAGCGAGTGTTTCGATGATGCGCTTGTTGACGGCGCGTGGGCTCACGCGCGACGCAAAGTCGGCAAGCGACGTGAACAAACCATTCTTGTTGCGCTCGGCGACGATCAGCTCGACGGCGCCAGCGCCGACGCCTTTCAACGCGGCCAGCGCATAATAGATCGTGTTGTCGCTGACCTCGAAGGTTACGCCCGAACGATTGATGTTCGGCGCCTCGACCTTGATACCGAGCCGCTGCGCCTCGGCGCGAAATTCCGACAGCTTGTCGGTATTGCCCATGTCGAGCGTCATCGACGCCGCAATGAACTCCACCGGATAATGCGCCTTCATATAAGCGGTGTGATACGACACGAGCGCATAGGCCGCCGCGTGGCTCTTGTTGAAGCCATAGTCGGCGAATTTTGCCAGCAGATCGAAGATCGTATCGGCCTGCCCCTTCGGCACGCCGTTCTTGACAGAGCCTGCAACGAAGATCTCGCGCTGCTTTTCCATTTCGGCGCGGATCTTCTTGCCCATCGCGCGGCGCAGCAGGTCGGCGTCGCCGAGCGAATAGCCGGCCATGACCTGTGCGATCTGCATCACCTGTTCCTGATAGATGATGACGCCGAAAGTTTCCTTCAGGATCGGCTCGATGATCGGATGCAGATATTCCGGCTCTTCATCGCCATGCTTGCGCGCGCAATAGGTCGGGATGTTCGCCATCGGGCCCGGACGATACAACGCGACCAGCGCGATGATGTCCTCGAAACGGTCGGGCCGCATGTCCACAAGCGCGCGCCGCATACCCTGGCTTTCCACCTGGAATACGCCGACCACTTCACCGCGCGCCAGCATTTCGTAGCTCTTGGCGTCGGTAATCGGCGTGGTCGCAAGATTGACGTCAATATTGCGCTGCTTGAGTAGCTTCACGGCGACATCGAGCACCGTCAGCGTCTTCAGGCCGAGGAAGTCGAACTTCACGAGACCTGCTGGCTCAACCCATTTCATGTTGAACTGGGTGACCGGCATGTCCGATTTCGGATCGCGATACATCGGCACGAGCTGCGACAGCGGCCGGTCGCCAATCACGATGCCTGCGGCGTGGGTCGAAGCGTGGCGCGTCAGGCCCTCGAGACGCTGCGCGATATCGAAGGCTTTGGCGACGATTGGATCCTCGTCGCGGAGCGCCTGCAGCTTCGGCTCGCCTTCGATCGCCGCAGCCAAGGTCACAGGGGCCGCAGGATTTTGCGGCACCAGCTTGGTCAGCTTGTCGACCTGGCCATAGGGCATCTGCAGCACACGGCCGACGTCGCGCAACACGCCGCGCGCCTGCAGCGTACCGAAGGTGATGATCTGCGCGACCTGATCGCGGCCGTAGCGCTGCTGCACATAGGAGATCACCTCGCCGCGACGATCCTGGCAGAAGTCGATGTCGAAGTCCGGCATCGAGACGCGTTCCGGATTGAGGAAGCGTTCGAACAGAAGATTGAACTGCAAGGGATCGAGATCGGTGATGGTCAACACCCAGGCGACCAGCGAGCCCGCGCCCGAACCGCGGCCCGGTCCCACCGGAATGCCCTGTGCCTTCGCCCATTTGATGAAGTCGGACACGATCAGGAAGTAACCCGCATAGTTCATGCGGGAGATCACGTTGAGTTCGAAGTCGAGCCGCGCGTGGTATTCCTCCTCGCTCTTGCCCTGCGACACGCCGTGGATCTCGAGACGTTTGCGCAGGCCTTCCTCGGCCTGACGACGCAACTCGTCGGATTCCTCCTGGGCCGCACCTTCAGCGTTACTGCCGGCGCCCACCGTGAAGCGCGGCAGGATCGGCTTGCGCGTCTTTGGCCGGAACGAGCAGCGCTCGGCGATTTCGACGGTTGACGCCAATGCCTCGGGAATATCGGCAAACAGAACCGCCATTTCGGCGCGAGTCTTGAAGCGATGATCGGTAGTGAGCTGCTCGCGGTCCGTTTCGGCAATGATCCTGCCACCGGCGATACATAGCAGCGCATCATGGGCCTCATAGTCATCCGCGGCGGCAAAATACGGCTCGTTCGTTGCCACCAGCGGCAGGCCCTTGGCGTAAGCCAGGTCTATCAAACCCGCTTCGGCGCGGCGCTCCTTCTCTGCGCCATGACGCTGCAGTTCGATGTAGAGCCGATCGCCGAATAGCGATGCGAGTCGGTCGCAACGCGCAGCGGCAAGCGCGGATTGATCGGCGAGCAGCGCCTGATTGATCGGACCGTCAGGACCGCCGCTCAACGCGATCAGGTCTTCTGTTTCCTCCAGCAGCCATTCCAGCTTGATGTGGGGCGCATGATTGACCGGGGTTTCCAGAAACGCGCGCGAGTTGAGTTTCATCAGGCTCTGATAGCCACGCTCCTTGGCAGCCAGCAGCACGATGCGCGGCATCACGGCGTTCAGCGCATTACGGGCGTTGGGATCCTGGTCGCCGAAATCGATCGCGACCTCGCAGCCGGTGATCGGCTGGATGCCGTAGCCCACCAGCTTCTCGGAGAATTCCAGCGCGCCAAACATGTTGTCGCTATCGGTCAGCGCCAGCGCCGGCTGATGGTCGGCCTTCGCCAGTTCCGCCAGTTTTTGGATCTTGATCGAGCCCTTCAGCAGCGAATAGGCCGAATGCACGTGCAGATGGACAAATCCGGCATTCGACGCGGCGGCGGGCTTCTGACTCATGGCGTGGGGCGTTCCGGACTTTGCAGCGCCCGATCTGGGCAGTCATCGACACTGGGGATCGCGGCGGCCTGTTCAGGCCGACTCGCTGTCCCATGGTGATGCCTGCCCCCGGCCAAGTCCATGTGAAACCCGCTCGGGCCCGGAAGCGTCCCCGCATTCCCTAGGGAATGCTTGTCATTCCCCGGGAGCGTTCCCGTATCCACCGGAGAGTGCTTCCCCAGTGTTCCGGCGCCAGCTTCGCAGCCAGCGTCCGGGAGCAGGATCACAGCTGGGGGATCAGTTGCGCCCAAACCGCAATCATGCCGACGAACAGAACGATCGATGCCAGTGCAGCGGCTTCTTCAACAAAGGTCTTCAACATGGTGGCCTCCGTGATCTCTGGAACATATGAAGAACATTGTTCTCAT
The DNA here is from genome assembly GCF_013359755.1 of Tardiphaga robiniae. Taxonomy (GTDB): domain Bacteria; phylum Pseudomonadota; class Alphaproteobacteria; order Rhizobiales; family Xanthobacteraceae; genus Tardiphaga; species Tardiphaga robiniae. Next base: position 157,399 of record NZ_JABMCJ010000079.1, read on the forward strand.
TCTGTTCCTGAGTCAAGCAGCCGATCCGGGCGCGTCGCGCCTCATATTCGGGATGGTTAAAATGGCAGGCCGGCACGCTTTACGCCCAGCCAGCCAAGGCCATCCCTCGCCGGCGATCACCTACGCCGTATTGCGTCGTGTGCCGAACAAGCCCTGTTACGGCATGTTTCCGGCGCCAGATGCGGAGCGGAATCCGGCTTTGTGAGTTGACGAATACCTCTCTGACCGGCTTTGTGCCGGTCAGAGATCACATGCAGCCGGCCATCTGAGTCGGCAGGAGAATTCGATGCGCGCAGCCCTGCTTGCTCTGGTCGCCCTCGGCGCCCTCTCGGCCCTCACCGTCACGCCCGCCGCAGCACAGCGCACCGATCCCGGCCCGTTCTCGTTCAACACGCCGAGCGGTTATCCGTTCTGCATGCGCTCGCTCTATGACGACGACGACTGCAGCTACCGCACCTATGCGCAGTGCGCCGCGACGGCATCGGGCATCGGCCTGACCTGCTTCGCCAATCCGGCGCTGGCCTATGCGCAGACCTACGCACCGCAGCAGCCGCGCGTGAAGCGCAAGCGTAAGAGCAGCTACTGAGCGACGGCGCCGTCCGCGGCGCCTCGCTTTTTCTCTCTCAAATGAAACGAGTGGCGGGGTCAGTCGAGTTCGACGACCTTGCCGTTTTCCAGCGACACCCGCCGATCCATGCGGCCAGCCAGTTCCATGTTGTGGGTCGCGATCAGCATCGCCACCTTGGTCGCCTTCACCAGCTGCATCAGCGCCTTGAAGACGTGATCTGCAGTATGCGGATCGAGATTGCCCGTCGGCTCGTCGGCAAACAACACGCGCGGTGCATTGGCCACCGCGCGGGCAATCGCAACGCGTTGCTGCTCGCCGCCCGACAGCTCCGCAGGGCGATGGGTGATGCGTTCGGCCAGACCCAGATAGGCCAGGATTTCCTTGGCGCGGGCAACCGTCTCGGAGCGCTTCAGGCCGCGGATCATCTGCGGCAGCATGACGTTCTCCAGCGCGGTGAATTCCGGCAGCAGCCGATGCGACTGGTAGACGAAGCCGATATCGGTGCGACGGATCTGGGTGCGCTCGGTGTCCGACAGGCCCGAGGTCGCGGTGCCGCCGACATAGACCTCGCCGTCATCCGGGCTCTCGAGCAGACCGGCAATATGCAGCAGCGTCGACTTGCCCGAGCCGGACGGCGCCACCAGCGCGACCGACTGCCCCGCCCACAATGCCAGCTTGGCATTGTCGAGAATGGTCAGAACACTTTCGCCCTGGGTGTATTGCCGCTTGATGTCGTGGAGATAGACCACCGGTACATCATCTGCCCCTTGCGCCATATCAGTCACTCACTCGTATCTTAGCGCATCGACGGGATCGAGGCGCGCGGCGCGCCACGACGGGTAGAGGGTCGCCAGGAACGACAGCGTCAGCGCCATGATCACGACCGCGCTGGTCTCGCCGACGTCGACCTCGGCCGGCAGCTTGGACAGGAAATACAGTTCCGGCGAGAACAGCTCCGTGGATGTCATCCACGAGATGAATTGCCGGATCGTCTCGATGTTGAAGCAGACCAGTAGTCCAACAAAGAAGCCGACCAGCGTGCCGACCACGCCGATCGCAGCACCCGTGATCAGGAACACCCGCATGATCGAGCCTTGAGAGGCGCCCATGGTGCGCAGGATCGCGATGTCGCTGCCCTTGTCCTTTACCAGCATGATCAGGCCGGAGACGATGTTCAGCGCCGCCACCAGCACGATCAGCGTCAGGATCAGGAACATGACGTTGCGCTCGACCTGCAGCGCATTGAAGAAGGTCGAGTTGCGCTGCCGCCAATCGACGATGAAGATCGGCCGCCCGGCCGCCTCGGTCACGAGCTTGCGATACTCGTCGATCCTGTCGGGATTGTTGGTGTAGACCTCGATCGAGGTCACGTCAGAGGGGCGATTGAAGTAAGTCTGCGCCTCGGCCAGCGGCATGAACACGAAGGTCGAGTCATATTCCGACATGCCGATCTCGAAGACGGCAGCAACCTTGTAGGGCTTGATGCGCGGCGTCGTGCCCATCGGGGTCACCGCCCCCTTCGGCGAGATCAACGTGATCATGTCGCCGGCGTGGATCGAGAGCTGATCTGCCAGCCGCCGACCGATCGCCACACCCTGCCCGTCATCGAAGCCTTCGAGCGTGCCCTGCTTGATGTTCTTGGCGATCGACGTGAGGTTATTGAGATCGCCAGAGCGGATACCGCGGATAAAGATGCCGGCAGCACCGAACGCGGATGATCCCAGTCCCTGGCCATCCACAACCGGCGCCGCGAGACGAATGCCATTCACACCGCTGATGCGGTCGGCGACATCCTTCCAGTCGGTCAGAGGACTTTCCAGCGGCTGCACCAGCAGATGCCCGTTGAGACCCAAGATCTTGTCGAGCAGCTCCTTGCGGAAGCCATTCATCACGGCCATCACGATGATCAGCGTGGCGACGCCGAGCATGATGCCGAGGAACGAGAAGCCGGCAATGACGGAGATGAATCCCTCTTTGCGGCGCGCGCGGAGATAGCGTCCGGACAGCAGCCATTCGAAGGCGGCGAAGGGTGGGGTTCGAACTGGCTCGCTCATGGCATCATCCATCGCCCGACTCCCATACGAATCGGGCTTATTCTAGCCGCATCGTGAGTGATGCGGCGACCACACAGTGGATAAGTCGTCAGGACGTCAGCTTTGCGACGACCTCAGCGGCACTGATATTCTCACGCGAACCGTCATCGCGCCGCTTCAGCTCGACCTTGCCTTCGGCGAGCCCCTTCGGGCCAACGAGGATCTGCCAGGGCACACCGATCAGGTCAGCGGTGGCAAACTTGCCGCCGGCGCGCTGGTCGGTGTCGTCATAGAGCACATCGACGCCCTTGGCCGAGAGCTCCTTGTAGAGCGCCTCGCAGGCCGCATCCGTATCGGGCGAGCCCTGCTTCAGGTTGAGGATCGCAGCACGGAACGGCGCCACTTCCTCGGGCCACTTGATGCCGTTCTCGTCGTGGCAGGCCTCGATGATCGCGCCCAGCAGCCGCGACACGCCGACGCCATAGGAGCCGCCATGGATCGGCGTCTCCGCGCCATCGGCGCCCGCGACGGTTGCCTTCATCGCGTCGGAATATTTGGTGCCGAAATAGAAGATCTGGCCGACTTCGATACCGCGGGTGTTGAGCCGCCGCTCGGCCGGCACTTCGCTCTCGAACCGCGCGGCGTCGTGGACGTCTTCGGTTGCCGCATAGATCGAGGTCCACTGATTGATGATGCCCGTGAGATCACCGCTATAGTCGACATCGGCCGGCGGGATCGGCAGATCGAGCACGTTCTTGTCGCAGAATACGCCGGACTCGCCGGTTTCGGCGAGCACGATGAATTCGTGGGAGTGATCGCCGCCGATCGGTCCGGTCTCGGCGCGCATCGGGATCGCCTTGAGGCCCATGCGCGCGAAGGTGCGCAGATAAGCGACGAACATCTGATTGTAGGAATGTTTCGCCGCGGCTTCGTCGATGTCGAACGAATAGCCATCCTTCATCAGGAATTCGCGGCCGCGCATCACGCCGAAACGCGGACGCTGCTCGTCGCGGAACTTCCACTGGATGTGGTACAGGTTCAGCGGCAGGCTCTTGTAGGACTTCACATAACCGCGGAAGATCTCGGTGATCATTTCCTCGTTGGTCGGCCCGTAGAGAAGCTCCCGCTTGTGGCGGTCGACGATGCGCAGCATCTCCGGCCCATAGGCGTCGTAGCGCCCACTTTCGCGCCAGAGATCGGCGAGCTGCAATGTCGGCATCAGGAGCTCGATGGCGCCCGCCCGGTTCTGCTCCTCGCGGACGATCGCCTCGATCTTCTTCAGCACCCGCAGGCCCAGCGGCAGCCAGGCATAGATGCCGGCGGCCTCCTGCCGGATCATGCCCGCGCGCAGCATCAGCCGGTGCGAGACGATCTCGGCTTCCTTCGGCGTTTCCTTGAGAATGGGCAGAAAATAGCGCGACAATCGCATGGTTAGGCCTGGGAATCGGAGGGACACGGGAGAACGCGAGTGAAACCGGATCGGCCGCCAAAATACAAGGGCGACGGGTCGGACGCCGGGCAGTCTAGGACATGGAGCTGGCAATCGGGGCTTAATTCCGTTCGCCTGGCGAATTGCTTCCCAGGCTGTCAAATATCTCCATTTCCGATGTCGGCCACAGCGACCCCAGCGTGACCGGAAATCGCGTAAAAGGTCGCGATTCTACCCTTGGCCTAAATTTTGAACACACATTGCCGAAATTGGTGACAAACAAAAAAAGTTAAGCTACGACTCACAGCTCAGGCGGTTCGTAAGGACAGAGTCTGGTGGTCCAAGTCTCGGGAGGAGCCCTGACGCGCTCAAGCAGCGTCAACCCGCTAAGCAAGGATAAAATCCAAAGTTTGGGGTAATAGGGTCGACACAATTTTCCGAGCAGGGCTGCGGCCCTGCTCTTTTTTTTCGGCAGATTCCCGACAACGATAGCGACACTTCATATCGTCCGAGACGAAAAAAGGCCGGCATCCATGCCGGCCTTTTTTCGGAGATGCAAAGCGCCGCGTATTACAGCGCACCACCCTTCGGCTTGATGCCCGACAGCCACGAACAGACCAGGCCCTGTACCGCGCCGACGATCCCGAATGTAAGAATCTGACGCAGCGGAATCGACACCGACGTCCAGATCAACATCATCCCGATACTCACGACATAGCCAGTAAGCGCCGAGGTCAGCACCTTCGGCCACAGCTGCATCTTGTCTTCAAGGAACCAGTCCTCAAGCCACATCACCAGCGACGGGATCAGCCCGAACCAGTAGGCAAAGGGCAATCCCATAATGAAGCCGGGAAAGCCGCCGATGATCCTGCCGCTGGCAATTTCGCGCAGCTCGAAAACCGCGAAACCGACAGCCGGCCCAAGCAACAGAAAAAGCAGAAAGCGCTTCATGCGTCAGCTCCGTATCGACACCTGAAAGGACAGACTCCGCAGGTTAAAGATCGCTCTCAGATCGGCACGCCCATCAGCTTCGAGAGCCGCTCGATGTTGAAGTAGTCCATGCGATACGCATACATGCCGCCCGCGAACAGCACGGCGGAAATCACCGTGGTCCAGATCAGCTTGCGCCCCATCCGGGCCAGCACAGGCGCACCGGGATCGGTGCCGTCGGTGCCCTCGCCATCCTCATGCTGGCTGCGCACGCCGAACGGCAGCGTCAGGAACAGCGTGATCCACCAGATGACGAAATAGACCGCGAGCGACGTCGAGATCGTATAGGCCATCGCGTCCTCAGGACTGTTCGATTTCGGAAGCTTGTTCGATCTCTACCAGCGCGCCCGAGAAATCCTTGGGATGCAGGAACAGCACAGGCTTGCCGTGGGCGCCGATCTTCGGCTGGCCGTCGCCAAGCACGCGCGCGCCTTCCTTGATCAGGTTGTCGCGTGCCGCGATGATATCCGGCACTTCGTAACAGATGTGATGAATGCCGCCGTCGGGATTGCGCTCGACGAATTTGGCGATCGGCGAGTCCGCGCCGAGCGGCTGGATGAATTCGATCTTGGTATTCGGCAGCGTCGCGAACACCGTGATCACGCCATGTTCCGGCAGCGGCACGGTCGCGGAAATCTCGGCGCCGAAGGCGGTGCCGTAGATCTTCGCAGCTTTCTCCGCATCGGCGACGGCAATCGCCACATGATTGAGCCGGCCCAGCATGGTGTCCTCCGTCGTCTTTGTTTCTTTGCTTTTAGTCTTCGACCTGCAGGATGTGAACGTAGCACATCGTCTTCTTGCCCCATTGATCGGCGAGTGACGAGCGGACGGCGCGTCGCACCGACTCCGCCATCGCATCGGGATCGCGCTTGCGCGCCTTGGGCAGGTTCTCGACGATGTTGACGACGATGTCGAACACGACATCCTCCATCACCTCGCCCTTGAGGTTCTTTTCGGGAATGCCGATCAGGTCGACCGCAGGGTCATCGACCAGTTCGCCCTTCATGGTCACGGCCAGTGCCACGAACGCACAGCCGGCAAAGGACAGCCGGCGCCGCTCGCTTACGGCACGAGACTTGGAATCCTCGAGAATGAGGCCGTCCTTGAACATGCGGCCCGACGGCAGTTCGTCGATGACGGCAGCATCGCCGGGCGCAAGGCGCACCAGGTCGCCGTTCTTGACGATCATGGTCCGCGGCACGCCGCAGGCGCGCGCCAGCTTGGCATGCTCGTGCAGATGCAGCGCCTCGCCATGGACGGGGATCAACAATTGCGGCCGCACCCAGGAAATCATGTCGCGTAATTCGTCGCGGCGCGGATGGCCCGACACATGCACCAACGCATCGCGATCGGTGATCACCTCGATGCCCTGCGTGACAAGACCGTTGATGATGGTGCCGACCGCCTTCTCGTTGCCTGGAATGGTCCGCGACGAGAAGATCACCGTATCGCCCTTGTTGAGGGTCACCATCGGATGATCGTCGCTGGCGATACGTGCCAGCGCCGCGCGCGCTTCACCCTGGCTGCCCGTGCACAGCGCCACCACCTTGTCCGGCGGGAAATGGCCGTAATAGTCGGCGTTACGGAAAGCCGGCAGTCCATCGAGATAGCCGCATTCGCGGGCCACCTGCACGACGCGCTCCATAGCGCGGCCGACCAGCACCACTTCGCGGCCCGCGGCCTGCGCCGCTTCGGCAACGGCCCGCAACCGCGCCACGTTCGATGCGAAGGTCGTGACGGCGACGCGGCCCTTGGCAGCCTTCACCAGTTTGGTGAGCGTCGCGGCAACCTCCGTTTCGGACGGTGAGCGGCCATCGCGCACCGCATTCGTGGAGTCGCCGATGATGGCCAGTACGCCGGCATCACCGAGTTCGCGCAGCCGCTTTTCGTCGGTTGGCAGGCCGATGATCGGTGTCGGATCGATCTTCCAGTCACCGGTATGCAGCACGGTGCCGAGCGGTGTGTGCAGCGCGATCGCATGGGATTCCGGAATCGAATGCGCGACCGGAATGAACTCGATATCGAACGGGCCGAGATTGATGCGGCCGCCCGACGGCACCACGGTGACGGGGATCTTCGGCGGGTTGCGCTCGCTGGCGCATTTGGCTTCGAACAATGCGGCGCTGAACTGCGTCGCATAGATTGGGCATTTCAACTTGGGCCACAGATCAATGATGGCGCCGAAATGGTCCTCATGGGCGTGGGTGAGCACGAGACCGACGAGATTCTTCTTTTCCTTTTCCAGGAAGCGCACGTCGGGCATCACCAGATCGATGCCGGGCAGATGCTCCTCGTCACCGAAATAGACGCCGAGGTCGATCGCCAGCCACTTCCCGGCCAGGCCATAGATCGACAGGTTCATGCCAATCTGGCCGACGCCTCCCAGCGGTGCGAAGGTCAATTCGTTGGGTCGCGTCATTTGCGTACTGTCCTTGTCGACGCGGCCGATCCGAAATGAACGTCGCCGGCGGTAATAGGGATTCGCCGGCGATCCGCTGTCGCGACAATCATACAACCGGCCTCATCAATGGTGTCGAAAATTCCCGAAATCGTCTGTACCCCGTTGTCCACGGACACCGGCTGACCGATCCCTGCTGCACGCTCCAGCCACTGTCGCCGGATCTCGGCAAACCCGCGGCCGGAATCCCAGATGCCGCGCATCTCCTGCCAGGTGTCCGAAAGCGCCGCAAACAGGTCTTCAGCGCTGGCGCTGACACCCATCGCATGCAGGCAAGCAACCGGATAAGGCATATTGTCGGGGGCCGCCACCACATTGGTGCCGATGCCGACGACAACAGCAAGCTGGCCGTTCGGCGCTGCCTCCGCCTCCAGATTCATTCCGACCAGCTTGTGCCCGCCTGCCAGAACGTCGTTCGGCCATTTCAGCCGATAATCATTCGCGGCCGACTGCGGCGCCCGCATCGCGGCTTCGACGCTGATCTGTCGGAGCGCCTTCTCAACGGCAACGCCGGCCGCAAAGCCCAGCGTCGCCGCAACTGAGGGCGTCACATCAAGAACTTCCAGCACCGAACTGGCGAGGTTCCCGCGGGGAGCGACCCACGGCCGATGCCGCCGCCCACGTCCCGCGGTCTGTTCCGTTGTGACAAACCACATAGGACCGCGCTCGCCTGCGCGCGCGCGGTCCATGGCTTCCGTATTGGTCGAACCGGTTGTGTCGAATGCGGCGAGCTTCGTGCCCGCCGCGAGGGCTCGGGGACCGAGCGAAAATACCATCTAGAACAGCGACTTCGCTGCGAATGCCGCCGCGCTGACCAGAGGCGCCGGATAGACGAAGAACAACACGTTGAAGAGACCCGCCACAGCCAGCACCGTGCGCAGCTCGACGCGCATCGGATCGAGCTTCCCGACCGGCTCGTCGAAATACATGAGCTTCACAATGGACAGATAGTAGAACGCGCCCACCACGCTGGCCAACACACCGACCACGGCCAGTACGAACAGGCCCGACTTGATGGCCGCCATGAAGACGTAGAACTTGCCGAAGAAGCCGGCCAGCGGCGGCACGCCTGCCAGCGAGAACAGGAACATCGCGAAGAAGAAGGCGATGATCGGATTGGTGCGCGACAGGCCGGCGAAATCCTTGATCGTCTCAACGGGCTGGCCATTGCGCTTCATGGTCAGGATGATGGCGAAGGTGCCGAGGGTCATCGCGACATAGATCGCGATATAGACCAGCACGCCCTGCGCACCCTCCTGCGTGCCGGCGGCAAGGCCGACCAGCGCGAAGCCCATATGGCCGATCGACGAATAGGCCATCAGGCGCTTGATGTTGGTCTGGCCGATGGCGGCGAACGAGCCCAGCACCATCGAGGCCAGCGACACGAACACCACGACCTGCTGCCATTGCACCACGATGCCCGGGAACGCGGTCAGTGTGACGCGGGTGAACACAGCGAGTGCTGCAACCTTCGGGGCCGAGGCGAAAAAGGCGGTGACGGGCGTCGGTGCGCCTTCGTAGACATCGGGCGTCCACATGTGGAACGGCACGGCCGAAACCTTGAAACAGAGGCCGGCCAGCAGAAACACCAGGCCGAACACCAGGCCGATATTGCCGGTCTTGGCTTCGGCGGCGATGCCGGCGAAGGACACCGTGCCGGTGAAACCGTAGATCATAGAAGCGCCGTAGAGCAGCATGCCCGACGACAGCGCGCCGAGCACGAAATACTTCAGGCCGGCTTCGGTCGACTTTGCATTGTCGCGGTTGGAGGCTGCGACGACATAGAGCGCAAGGCTCATCAGTTCGAGGCCGAGATACAGCATGATCAGGTCGCCGGCCGAGATCAGCACCATCATGCCGAGCGTCGAGAGCAGCACCAGGATGGCGTATTCGAAAATACGACGGGACTGATCCGCAAGGAATTCACGCGACAAGATCAGCGTCACGGCCGACGCGATGATCGCCAGCACCTTCAGGAAGCGCGCATAGTCATCGACGATGAAGCTGCCGCCGAAAGTGACATGCTTGCCCGCGGGCAACATGATTTCAGCCGCGCCGACCACCACCAGCAGGCAGACGGCGAGCGTCGTGACGAGACCCGTGACCTTCGGTCCGTTGAAGGCACCGATCATCAGCAGCACCATGGCGCCGACCGCGAGCATCAGCTCCGGCAGTACGGGCAGCAGGGAATATCCGGCGGTCGTAATCGTCATTGCGCGTTATCCTGATCTGCTGCGGTCATTGCAGCAGCGCGGCTGCCTTCACGGCAGACGTTGCAGCAGCGTAATTGTTAACGAGGAGCTGGATCGAAGCCGCCGACATATCGAGCACCGGCTTCGGATAGACTCCGAACAAAATGGTGAGAACGACCAGCGGCACCAGCACCAGGCCTTCCCGGAACGTGATGTCCTTGATGCCCTGCAGCGCAGGCTTGGTCAGTTCACCGAACACGACCTTGCGGTACAGCCACAGTGCATAGGCCGCCGACAGGATCACGCCGATGCTGGCGAATGTCGCCGTCGGGATCGAGACCTTGAAGGTGCCGATCAGCGTCAGGAATTCACCGACGAAGCCGGAGGTGCCGGGCAGACCGACATTGGCCATGGTGAAGACCATGAACAGCGCCGCATAGATCGGCATCCGGTTGACGAGGCCGCCATAGGCCGCGATCTCACGGGTATGCAGGCGGTCGTAGACGACGCCGACGCAGAGGAACAGCGCGCCCGACACGATGCCATGCGACACCATCTGGAACACCGCGCCGGAGACGCCCTGTGTCGTGCCGGCGAAGATGCCCATGGTCACATAGCCCATATGCGCGACCGACGAGTAGGCGATCAGCTTCTTGATGTCTTCCTGCATCAGCGCGACCAGCGACGTGTAGACGATCGCGATCACGGAGAGCGTCCAGACCATCGGCGCGAAATAGAGAGAGGCATCCGGGAACATCGGCAGCGAGAAGCGCAGGAAGCCGTAACCGCCCATCTTCAGCATGATCGCAGCCAGTACGACTGAGCCTGCCGTCGGCGCTTCCACATGCGCGTCAGGCAGCCAGGTGTGCACTGGCCACATCGGCATCTTGACCGCGAAGGATGCGAAGAATGCCAGCCACGCCCATGTCTGCAGGCTCCGCGGCACGGCCGTGTGCATCAGCGTCGGGATGTCCGTTGTGCCCGCGTTCCAGTACAGCGCCATGATGGCCAGCAGCATCAGCACCGAGCCGAGGAACGTGTAGAGGAAGAACTTGAACGAGGCATAGACGCGGCGCGGGCCGCCCCAGATGCCGATGATCAGGAACATCGGGATCAGGCCGCCTTCGAAGAACAGATAGAACAGCACCAGATCCAGCGCCGAGAAGGTGCCGATCATCAGCGTTTCCAGGAACAGGAACGCGATCATGTATTCGCGGACGCGCTTGGTGACCGACTTCCAGCTGCACAGGATGCAGAACGGCATCAGGGCCGTGGTCAGGATTACGAAGGGCAGCGAAATGCCGTCCACACCCATATGGTAGTTGATGGTCGCGGCCAGCCAAGGCGCCTTTTCGACAAACTGGAAGTCGCCGTTCGACGGGTCGAAGCGCATCACCAGGATCAGCGAGACCGCAAAAGTGATCAGCGTGGTCCAGAGCGCAATCCAGCGCGCATTGCCCTGCGCAGCCTCGTCGTCGCCGCGGCTGAGATAAATCAGGATCGCACCGACGATCGGCAGGAAGGTGACGACCGAAAGAACCGGCCATGTCATGACGGACGCCATTGTTACTGGCCCCCCAGGCCGAAGATAAACCAGGTGATCAACCCGGCGACGCCGATCAGCATCGCGAAGGCATAGTGATAGAGGTAGCCGGTCTGCAGCTTGACCACGCCGCGCGTGATATTGAGCACGCGGGCCGAGATACCATCAGGCCCGAGGCCGTCGATGATCATGCCGTCGCCCTTCTTCCACAGGAAGTGGCCGATCCACTTGGCCGGGCGAACGAAGATGATCTCGTAGAGCTCGTCGAAGTACCACTTGTTGAGCAGGAACTTGTAGAGCAGCGGATGCTGGTTCGCGAGTTCGACAGGCAAATACGGCTTGCGAACATAGAACAGATACGAAATCAGGAAACCGAGCACCATCATCACGGTCGGCACATAGGGCACCCAGCCCGGGATGTGATGCATCTCTTCGATGATGTGCGGGTTCATCTTCAGCGATTCCCGAAAGAACTCGCCGACGTGATGACCAGCAAACAGCTCCTTGAACGGGAAGCCTGCGGCGAACGATCCGATGCCCAGCACGGCAAGCGGGACCAGCATCCACAGCGGCGCTTCATGCGCTGCATCGTAATGCTTCTTGTCGTGCGGCTCGCCATGGAACGTCTTGAACACCAGACGCCATGAATAGAACGAGGTCAGCAGCGCAGCGACCACGGTCATCAGGAAGCCGTAGAAGGCGAACTGGGTGTGCGAGGCGTAAGCCGCTTCGATGATCGCGTCCTTTGAGAAGTAGCCGGCCGTGAACGGAAATCCGGTCAGCGCCAGCGTACCGATGGTCATCATCGCGTAAGTGAACGGGATCTTGTTCCACAGGCCACCCATCTTCCGGATGTCCTGCTCGTGATGCATCGCATAGATCACCGAGCCCGAGCCCAGGAACAGCAGCGCCTTGAAGAAGGCATGCGTGAACAGGTGGAACATGGCGACCGAGTAAGCCCCCGTCCCCAGCGCCACGAACATGTAACCGAGCTGCGAACAGGTCGAGTAAGCGACGATGCGCTTGATGTCGTTCTGCACCAGACCGATGGTCGCGGCGAAGAATGCCGTGGTCGCGCCGACCAGCATCACGACGGCCTGCGCATTCGGTGCGAGTTCGAACAGCGGCGACATGCGCGCCACCATGAAGACGCCGGCGGTAACCATGGTCGCGGCGTGGATCAGCGCCGACACAGGCGTCGGGCCTTCCATCGCGTCCGGCAACCAGGTGTGCAGCAGGAACTGGGCTGACTTGCCCATCGCGCCGACGAACAGCAGAAGACAGGTCAGCGTCAGCGCATCGGCGTGCCAGCCGAAGAAGTTGATCGTCTTGCCGGTCAGGCCAGGCGCGCTGGCAAAGATGGTGTCGAGATCGGTCGAGCCGACCAGCATGAACAGCGCGAAGATGCCGAGCAGGAAGCCGAAGTCGCCGACGCGGTTAACCACGAAGGCCTTGATCGCCGCCGCATTGGCCGAGGGCTTCTTGAACCAGAAACCGATCAGCAGGTAGCTGGCCAGACCCACACCTTCCCAGCCGAAGAACAGCTGCAGCAGGTTATCCGCGGTCACCAGCATCAGCATCATGAAAGTGAACAGCGACAGATACGCCATGAAGCGCGGCCGGTTCGGATCATCTTCCATATAGCCGAGCGAATAGATGTGCACGAGCGACGACACCGTGGTGACGACGACCAGCATCACGGCGGTCAGCGTATCGACGCGCAACGTCCAGGACAGCTGCAGGTCGCCCGAATTGATCCAGTTCAGCAGCACGATACGGGCATCGTGATGCATGAAGGCGACGTCCACGAAGGTCATCCAGGACAGCACCGCCGACACCACCAGAAGACCGGCGGTGATCAGCTCGGCCGCACGCGAGCCGAGTGCGGCCGGCTCGGCAACGTGGTGATGGTCGTCGTGATCATCGTGACCATGATCGTCATGCCCATGCGCAGCATGTGCATGCGCGCTGGCATCGCCGTGACCGTGGTCGTCATGCGCATGGTCCATCTCGTCGCCGCTCGGGTTACGCCCATGCGCACCCAGAATGGCGATGAAGCCTGCGATCAGCGCGCCGATCAGCGGCAGGAATACAAGAGCCTGGATCATAACTGGCTCAGCCCTTCATCAGATTGACGTCTTCAACCGCGATCGAGCCGCGGTTGCGGAAATAGACCACCAGCACGGCGAGACCGATCGCTGCTTCCGCAGCAGCCACGGTCAGCACCAGCAGCGCGAACACCTGCCCGACGATGTCGCCGAGGAAGGTCGAGAACGCCACCATGTTGATGTTGACGGCGAGCAGGATCAGCTCGATCGACATCAGGATGACGATGATGTTCTTGCGGTTCAGGAAGATGCCGAGAATGCCCAGCGTGAACAGGATCGCTGCGACCGCCAGATAGTGTCCGAGACCGATCGTCATTTGACCCAGCTCCCCGCGTCGGCGTCCTGCAGGCCCTGCCCGGTCGCGACCTTGCGCACTTCCATCGCCAGTTCCGGATTGCGCGCGTTCTGAACATTGATGTCCTGGCGCCGGACTTTGACCTTGTGACGCAGCGTCAGCACGATCGCGCCGATCATCGCCACCAGCAGCACCATGCCGGCCAGCTGGAAGTAATGGATGTACTTCGTATAGAGCACGAGGCCGAGCGCCTCCGTGTTGCTCACATTCGTCGGGATCGCCGCCGTGATCGACTTGGTGACGTTCGGGTTCATTACCCAGCCACCTGCGACCAGCAGCAATTCGGCGAGGAAGATCGCACCGATCACCAGACCAAACGGCAGATACTGAATGAAGCCTTCGCGCAGCTGCGTGAAGTCGACGTCGAGCATCATGATGACGAACAGGAACAGCACTGCGACGGCGCCGACATAGACGACGATCAGCAGCATCGCCAGGAATTCGGCGCCCATCAGCACGAACAGGCCCGAGGCGTTGACGAAGGCCAGGATGAGGAACAGCACGGAATGCACGGGATTGCGCGAGGCAATCACCATGACCGCGGAAGCCACGCAGATGCTGGCGAACAGATAGAAGAACAATGCGGGAAGGATCATCTGGTCACCTTACCGGTACGGCGCGTCGAGTTCGATTGACTTCGCAATCTCGCGCTCCCAGCGGTCGCCGTTGGCGAGCAATTTCGCCTTGTCATAATAGAGTTCCTCACGCGTCTCGGTGGCGAACTCGAAGTTCGGTCCCTCGACGATCGCATCCACCGGACAGGCCTCCTGGCACAGTCCGCAATAGATGCATTTCACCATGTCGATGTCGTAGCGGACGGTACGGCGCGTCCCATCGTTGCGGCGCGGGCCGGCTTCGATGGTGATGGCCTGCGCCGGACACACCGCTTCGCAGAGCTTGCAGGCGATGCAGCGCTCTTCACCGTTCGGATAGCGGCGCAGCGCATGCTCACCGCGGAAACGCGGCGAGATCGGCCCCTTCTCGAACGGATAGTTCAGCGTCGGCTTCGGCTTGAAGAAATACCGCATGGCGAGGACGAACGCCGAAACGAACTCCGCCAGCAGAAGCGAATGAGCTGTTGCCCTGATATTCATAGTGACCTCATTTCGGAGCAAGGCCCCCGAATTGCAGCACGGCAGCGACGATGATGACGTACGCCAACGACAGCGGCAGAAACACCTTCCAGCCCAGACGCATCAGCTGGTCGTAGCGGTAGCGCGGCACGATCGCCTTCGCCATCGCAATCAGGAAGAACATGAACATCACCTTGATGGCGAACCAGATGATGCCTGGCACCCAGGTGAATGGCGCGAACGGGATCGGCGACAGCCAACCGCCGAGAAACAGGATCGTTGCCAGCGCGCACATGGTGACGATGGCAACATATTCGCCGAGCATGAACAGCAGATACGGGGTCGAGCCGTATTCGGTCATGAAGCCCGCGACCAGTTCCGATTCCGCTTCGACGAGGTCGAAGGGCGGACGGTTGGTTTCAGCCAGCGCCGAGACGTAGAAGATCACGAACATCGGGAACAGCGGGATCCAATACCAGCCGAGGATACCCCACTTCGAGTCCTGCGCGGCGACGATGGCCGTCAGGTTCAGCGAACCGACGCAGAGCAAGACCGTGATGATGACGAAGCCGATCGAGACTTCGTAGGACACCATCTGCGCGGCGGCGCGCAGCGCCGACAGGAACGGATATTTCGAATTCGACGACCAGCCGGCCATGATGATGCCGTAGACCGACAGCGACGAGATCGCGAAGATGTAGAGCACGCCGACATTGATGTCGGAGATCACCCAGCCGAGATCCATCGGGATCACCGCCCAGGCCGCCAGCGCGAGCACGCAGGACACCAGCGGCGCCAGCAGGAACACGCCCTTGTTGGAGCTGGAAGGAACCACCGGCTCCTTCAACACGAATTTCAGCAAGTCCGCGAAGGATTGCAGCAGGCCGAATGGCCCGACCACGTTGGGGCCACGGCGGATCTGTACCGCCGCCCAGATCTTGCGGTCAGCCAGCAGGATGTAGGCAATCGCAATCAAGAGCACCACGAGCACAAGGAGGCTCTGCGCGACCATGATGATCAGCGGCCACAGGGTGCTTGTCCAGAATTCAGCCATCGGTTTACTCCGCCGCCGTCAGCATCTGGCCGGAGGCCAGGCGGGAGCATTCCGCCATGATGGCTGACGCACGCGCGATCGGGTTGGTCAGGTAGAAGTCCTCAACGGAGGCCTTGAACGGTGTCTTGTCGACAGTGCCGCCCTTGCCCGCAAGGGTCTTGATCGCACCGGCATCGCCGGCCTCGATCTGATCGATGCGCATCAGGTGCGGTGCAGCCTTGAAGATCGCCTGCCGCAAGGCAGCCAGCGAGTCGTAAGGCAGCTTGTGGCCGAGCACGTCGGACAATGCGCGGATCACCGCCCAGTCCTCGCGGGCATCGCCCGGCGGGAAACCGGCGCGTTCCGCCATCTGCACGCGGCCTTCGGTGTTGACGAAGATGCCGGACTTTTCGGTATAGGCCGCACCCGGCAGGATCACGTCGGCGCGATGCGCACCGCGGTCACCATGGGTGCCGATGTAGACGACGAAAGTGCCGTCAGCGACTTTCACGTCGTCGGCGCCGAGCGAGAACAGCACGTCGAGCGAACCGGCCGAGGTCATCTGCGCGAGGCTCAGGCTGCCCGAGGTCGGCGCGAAGCCGATATCGAGCGCGCCGACCGTCGAGGCTGCCGTCTGCAGCACCGCAAAACCGTTCCAGCCGTCCTTGATCACGCCGAAGTCCGAAGCGAGCTTGGCAGCCGCCGCGAGCACCGCAGCGCCATCGGCACGTGCGGCCACACCGGCGCCCACCAGCACGATCGGATGCTTGGCGTTCTTCAGCACATCGGCGAAGGCGTTCTTGCCGGCGACGAGTTCGGCCAGCGAGTCCGTGCCGGCGCCGAGATAGTCGTAGCGATAGGTCAGATCGGCCTTCTCGCCGATCACGCCGACCTTCAACGCACCGGTGCGCCATGCCTTGCGGATGCGCGCGTTGAGAACGGCGGCTTCCTTGCGCGGATTGGCGCCCACGATCAGCAGCGCATCGGCCTGCTCGATGCCGGCGATGGTCGGGTTGAAAATGTAGGACGCGCGGCCGGCGGCCGCATCGAAAGCGCCTGCGCTCTGGGTCGCCAGATTGGCCGAGCCCATGCTTGCGAGCAGTTGCTTCAGCGCGAACATTTCCTCGACGGCGGCGAGATCGCCAGCGATGGCACCGATCTTCTTGCTGCCGGCAACCTTCGCAGCGATGGCACTGAACGCTTCAGCCCAGGTCGCAGCGCGCAGCTTGCCGTTGTCGCGGATATAGGGACGATCGAGACGCTGCGTGCGCAGGCCGTCAACGATGTGGCGGGTCTTGTCGGAGATCCATTCCTCGTTCACCGCCTCATTGACACGCGGCAGGATGCGCATCACTTCGCGGCCACGGGTATCGACGCGGATCGCCGAGCCGACGGCGTCCATGACGTCGATAGACTGGGTCTTGCCGAGCTCCCACGGACGCGCGGCGAAAGCGTAAGGCTTCGAGGTCAGCGCACCGACCGGGCAGATATCGACCAGGTTACCCTGCAGCTCCGACGTCAGTGCCGTTTCGAGGAACGAGGTGATTTCCATGTCCTCGCCGCGGCCGGTCGCGCCCATTTCCGGCACGCCGCAGATCTCGGCGGCGAAACGAACGCAGCGCGTGCACTGGATGCAGCGGTTCATCGAGGTCTTCACCAGCGCGCCGAGATACTTGTCCTCGACCGCGCGCTTGTTTTCGGCAAAGCGCGACGTGTCGACGCCATAGCCCATCGCCTGATCCTGCAGATCGCACTCGCCGCCCTGATCGCAGATCGGGCAATCCAGCGGGTGGTTGATCAGCAGGAATTCCATCACGCCTTCGCGTGCCTTCTTGACCATCGGCGAACGCGTCGAGATTTCCGGCGGTTCTCCCTTGGGACCAGGCCGGCAATCGCGCACGCCCCAGGCGCAGCTCGCGACCGGCTTCGGTCCGCCCTTCACCTCGACCAGGCACATGCGGCAATTGCCGGCGATCGACAGGCGCTCGTGGTAGCAGAAGCGCGGGATTTCGGCGCCGGCGGCTTCACACGCTTGCAGCAGCGTGTATTCCGCGGGGACCTCGATCTCTTTGCCGTCGATGATCAGTTTCGTCATAGCCATGCGCCCTACTCCGCCGCGACCAGATGCGCGGGATCGAGGATGCCTTGATCGTCGAGCGTCGCCTTGCGGCTGAACTCTTCGATGCGGCGTTCGATCTCCGGGCGGAAGGCGCGGATCAGGCCCTGCACCGGCCACGCGGCGGCATCGCCGAGTGCGCAGATGGTGTGGCCTTCAACCTGCTTGGTGACTTCGAGCAGCATGTCGATCTCGCGCTTGTGGGCGCGGCCTTCGACCATGCGGCTCAGCACGCGCCACATCCAGCCGGTGCCTTCGCGGCACGGCGTACACTGGCCGCAGCTCTCATGCTTGAAGAAGTAGCTGATGCGGGCAATCGCCGCGACCACGTCGGTGGACTTGTCCATGACGATGACGCCGGCGGTGCCGAACGACGACTTCACCGCGCGGGTGCCGTCGAAATCCATGATGAGTTCTTCGCAATCTGCAGCCGGGATCAACGGGCATGATGCGCCGCCCGGGATGATCGCGAGCAGATTGTCCCAGCCGCCGCGAATGCCGCCGCCATGCTTCTCGATCAGCTCACGGAACGGAATGCTCATGGCGTCTTCGACGACGCAGGGCGTGTTGACGTGGCCAGAGATGCCGTAAAGCTTGGTGCCGACATTGTTCGGACGGCCGATCGAGGCGAACCACGCCGCACCGCGACGCAGGATGTCCGGCGCAACAGCGATCGACTCCACATTGTTCACCGTGGTCGGGCAGCCGTAGAGACCGACATTGGCCGGGAATGGCGGCTTCAGGCGCGGCTGGCCCTTCTTGCCTTCAAGGCTTTCGAGCAGCGCAGTCTCTTCGCCGCAGATATAGGCGCCGGCGCCGTGCGCGACGTAAAGGTCGAACGGGAAGCCGTGAATGTTGTTCTTGCCGATCAGATTGGCCTCATAGGCCTGATCGATCGCGGCCTGCAGGTGTTCGCGCTCGCGAATGAATTCGCCGCGCACATAGATGTAACCGACATGGGCGCCCATGGCGCAGCCGGCGATCAGACAGCCTTCGACCAGCGTATGCGGATCGTGCCGCATGATCTCGCGGTCCTTGCAGGTGCCGGGCTCGGACTCGTCGGCATTGACGACGAGATAGCTCGGGCGGCCGTCGGCATTGTCCTTGGGCATGAAGGACCACTTCATGCCGGTCGGGAAACCTGCACCGCCACGGCCGCGCAGGCCCGACGCCTTCATCTCGTTGACGATCCAGTCGCGGCCCTTGTCGATGATGGCCTTGGTGCCATCCCAGCCGCCGCGACGGCGTGCGCCGGCGAGGCCCCAGTCGTCGAGGCCGTAGAGATTGCGGAAGATGCGGTCGTTGTCGTCGAGCATGGCTTCCTCGATCAGCGATTGGATTGCTTGTAGGCGAGCATCGCGGCGCAACCGCCGAACACAACGGCCCACAACAGACTTGATTCAAGCGTGGCGTTCAAAAAGAAACGCTGCAGCGAGAAAATGAACGCAGCTGCGACCATCGTATGCAGTGCGATGTAGAGCCACTTGTTCATTGCCGCGTCCCCGACAGCGTTGCAAATTTCATCGACAGCGCGCGCGTCATTTCTTCGGCTCCTTGGGAGTCTTCGGCTCCTTGGGAGCGCCAGCTTTCGGCGGATTAGCCTTGGTCGCATCAGCCGCCGGCGGCTTCGGCGCCGGGCGCTCCTGCACATTGGCCGACTCGGTTTGCTTCTTCGGCTCGGCATCGGCGAGCGCGGGTTCCTTCGGCATATCCAGAACCTTCGTGTATGTGGCGGCGCCACCGCTCGTCATCACACGCGCGCCGCCTTCGGGCGCTGCAAACTGACGGCCGATCTGCGAACCCGGCTTCGGCGGCGTGCCGGCAGCGAAACCGTCGATCAGCTTGTTCATGCTTTCTTTGGTGAGGTCTTCGTAAGTGTCGCTCCAGATCATCGCCATCGGGGCGTTGACGCAGGCGCCGAGGCACTCGACCTCTTCCCACGAGAAATCGCCATCTGCGGACAGATGGAACGGGTCGTGATGGATGCGATGCTGACAGACGTCGATCAGATCGCCGGCGCCGCGCAGCATGCAAGGCGTGGTACCGCAGACCTGAATATGCGCCTTCTTGCCGACCGGCTGCAGCTGGAACTGGGTGTAGAAGGTCGCGACTTCGAGCACGCGGATATAGGGCATTTCCAGCATGTCGGCGACGACGCGGATCGCGGCTTCCGAGACCCAGCCAGCCTGCTGCTCCTGTGCGCGCCACAGGATCGCGATCACGGCTGATGCCTGACGGCCGGGCGGATAATGCGTGATCTGCTCTTTCGCCCACGCCAGATTCTCGGGCGTGAATTCAAACGAAGCGGGCTGAACTTCTTTCGGAGCCAAACGGCGGACGGACATGTCTAGTCTCTCAATGAGTGCGGCGCGCCGCGCTCGCATTCAGGCTGTTGATGCGGTCGAGCCAGAACGCACTCGATGTGCCAAACACGTTGTAGCCAACATGTGTGGACACCTTGATGCGATCGAGGATCGACAACTCGGTCACGGTTTCGAAACGGTTGGTGGCGGGATCATGCACGATCAGCTTGAGCGGCGTTTGATCCAGGATAAAGCGTGAGACGGTGTGATGCGGGTCATTGCCGTGCTCTTCGCACATGATGACCGAGTCGCCCTGCAGCAATCGTGCGCCGCCCTTGATGGCCTCGATCTCGACGCCTTCGACGTCGAGCTTGATCAGATATTTGCCCGACATCGACACCTTGCCGTCGTCGAGCAGATTGTCGAGCGAGATCACCGGCACCTCCTCGCCGCCGGCATTCGGATCGCCAGCGATGCTGAAAGCTTCGTGCTTGGTACCCGATAGATGCGCCGTACCACGCTGCGAGCCGATCGCGCATTTGATGACGTCGAACCGGTCACCATTGATCCTGGCGTTAGTGGCGAGTTTGGCGAAATTGTCGAACGACGGCTCGATCGCGATCGCCTTGTGCGAGCCGAACGGTCCGCTCGACACCAGCACCGACCAGTATCCGTAATTCGCGCCGCAATCGAGCAGCGTGTAATCGACATCGATCGAGTTCCGGAACAACACCTCAAGCTCGTCTTCATAGGAGAAGGTGCGGTTGAGCAACTTGCTCCAGTAGCCATCGCCGAACGGGAACGCGAACAGCGCATCCGCATTCAGCTTCACCACGAGATCGCGCGCCGGCAGCACCGTCCTGCGCATCAGATTGGCGCACATGTTGTAGCCGCGATGCGAGAACGAAGATGAGATCTTCGAGCCAACCACCAGCGCACAGGCCATCGCACGTTCCCAGAGATTCACGCTCTGGAGAACGCCGGACGCCCGGTCAAACTGTATGGGAGGCGTCAGCGTCACCGATCGACCTCTCCGAACACGATGTCGAGCGAACCGAGAATGGCGGAGACGTCGGCGAGCAGATGGCCGCGGCACATGAAGTCCATGGCCTGCAGATGCGCAAAGCCCGGCGCGCGGATCTTGCACTTGTACGGCTTGTTGCTGCCGTCGGAGACAAGATAGACGCCGAACTCACCCTTCGGCGCTTCGACGGCCGCATAGACCTCGCCTTCCGGCACGCGAAAACCTTCGGTGTAGAGCTTGAAGTGATGGATCAGCGATTCCATCGAGCGCTTCATCTCGCCGCGGCGCGGCGGGAAAATCTTGTTGTCTTCGACAGCAACGGCACCCTGCCCGTCCGGCGCGCGCATCTTGGCGATGCACTGCTTCATGATCTTGGTCGACTGCCGCATCTCTTCGACACGAATACAGTAACGATCGTAGCAGTCACCGTTCTTGCCGATCGGAACGTCGAAATCCATTTCGGCGTAGCATTCATAAGGCTGCGACTTGCGCAAATCCCATGCAGCACCCGAGCCGCGCACCATCACGCCGGAGAAGCCCCACTTCCAGGCGTCTTCTAGCGACACCACGCCGATATCGACGTTACGCTGTTTGAAAATACGATTGCCGGTGAGCAGCGTTTCGAGATCGTCGAGCACCTGCGGGAAGGCATCGCACCAGGCATCGATATCGTTGATCAGCTTGGGCGGCAGGTCCTGATGTACGCCGCCGATGCGGAAGAACGCGGCATGCATGCGCGAGCCCGAGGCGCGCTCATAGAACACCATCAGTTTTTCGCGCTCTTCGAAGCCCCACAGCGGCGGGGTCAGCGCGCCGACGTCCATCGCCTGCGTGGTGATGTTGAGAAGATGCGACAGGATGCGGCCGATTTCGGAATACAGCACGCGGATCAACTGGCCGCGGCGCGGCACGGTGACGCCGAGCAGCTTTTCGGCGGCCAGACAGAATGCGTGTTCCTGGTTCATCGGCGCGACGTAATCGAGCCGGTCGAAATACGGGATCGCCTGCAGATAGGTCTTCTGCTCGATCAGCTTCTCGGTGCCGCGGTGAAGCAGGCCGATATGCGGATCGACGCGCTCGACGACTTCACCGTCGAGTTCCAGCACAAGGCGGAGCACGCCGTGCGCGGCCGGATGCTGCGGTCCGAAGTTGATCGTGAAATTGCGAACGTTGGGTTGTTCGGTCATGGCTTGACCTCTGCCTTCTCGTCACCGGGCAGCACGGGATAATCCGCGCCTTCCCAGGGCGAGAGGAAATCGAACTTACGGAATTCCTGATTGAGCCGGACCGGCTCATACACCACCCGCTTCTCCTGGTCGTCGTAGCGAACCTCGACGAAACCGGTGAGCGGGAAGTCCTTGCGCAGCGGATGGCCGTCGAAACCGTAATCGGTCAGCAGACGGCGCATGTCGGGATGGCCGACAAAGATCACGCCATAGAGGTCATAGGCTTCGCGCTCGAACCAGTCAGCGCCGGGAAACACCGAAATGATCGACGGCACCTGAGTTGTTTCGGATGCCAGACCTTTCAGACGGATGCGGGTGTTCAGCGTTGGCGACATCAGATGATAGACAACGTCGAAGCGCTTTTCGCGGCCGGGGTAATCGACAGCCGTCGCATCGGTAAAGTTGACGAAGCGGCACCGCGGATCGTCACGCAGGAACTGCGCGACCTCGACGATCTTCGATGTTTCCACCGCAATCGTCAGCTGGCCGAACGCCACCTCATGCGCGAGCGCGGCACCCGGCAGGGCGCCGACAATCGTCTGACCCAGTGTGTCGAGCCTCACATCGTCCATGACAAAGCCTTAAGCGTTCGCGAGTCTTAGCGTTCAATCGTGCCGGTGCGGCGGATCTTCTTCTGCAGCAGCAGCACGCCGTAGAGAAGCGCTTCTGCGGTGGGCGGGCAGCCCGGGACATAAATGTCGATCGGCACGATACGGTCGCAGCCCCGAACCACCGAATACGAGTAGTGATAGTAGCCGCCGCCATTGGCGCAGGAGCCCATCGAGATGACGTAACGCGGCTCCGGCATCTGGTCATAAACCTTGCGCAGCGCCGGGGCCATCTTGTTGGTCAGCGTGCCGGCGACGATCATCACGTCGGACTGACGCGGCGAGGCGCGCGGCGCGAAGCCGAAGCGTTCGACGTCGTAACGCGGCATCGACACCTGCATCATCTCGACCGCGCAGCAGGCGAGACCAAAGGTCATCCACATCAGCGAGCCGGTGCGCGCCCAGGTGATCAGATCGTCGGTCGCGGCGACGAAGAAGCCCTTGTCGGACAGCTCGGCATTGACCTCGAGAAAATACGGATCGTTCGCGCCGACCGGCTTGCCGGTGGACGGATCGATGATGCCTTTCGGCGCCTGCGCGATCGCGGGAGCCGAGGCTATGACTGGGCTCAATCCCATTCGAGCGCGCCTTTCTTCCATTCGTAGGCGAAACCGATGGTGAGCACGCCAAGAAACACGATCATCGACCAGAAGCCGGTTGCGCCAAGCTTGCCGAAGGCCACTGCCCACGGAAACAGAAAGGCGACTTCCAGATCGAAGATGATGAAGAGAATCGCCACCAGATAGAACCGCACATCGAACTTCATGCGCGCATCGTCAAAAGCGTTGAATCCGCATTCATAGGCGGACAGCTTTTCCGGATCTGGCTGCTGGTAGGCGACGAGAAATGGCGCGATCAGCAAGGCCAGACCGATGACGGATGCGATGCCGATAAAGACCACAAGTGGGAGATAATTATGCAAGATGCCGTTCATCGGCGAGCCTTACTCCTGCGGCCCTGACTTTGCCACAGATTCGAACATTGGAATGGTTCTGAGGCTTAGCGCAGCGCAACAAGCCATGCAAGACAAGGGATGTTGACAGTTTCATGCTCTGCCATGCGCGGCGCGACGATTGAAACGCAACCTTGCCGATGCATCGCTGGCTGCGACAAACCTCCCGCAGATTCTCAAAAATCCGGCATGACTTCTCAACCGCCGGGACCGTCAAACCTCGCCCGTCGGCGGGTCGGACCTGACGTTCCTTCCCTGCCACAACATGCCATCCAGTTCGGCGCGTTTCCGTACCAGCAGCAACTCCGCGGCGGCGTTGTCCATGCCCGCCTGTCGCAACAGGCGGATCGCCGCGCCGAGCTCGGCGATCTGCGCCCGCAATGTGATGATCCTGAGTTGCGGCGGCTCGCTCACGCCGGACATGCTAGCACCTCGCGCTCCGCAATGAGCGCCAGCAGATCGGCCTGCATCCGCTGCAGGCGCATGGCGGCATTGGCACAGTCCAGCCCGGCATTGGTCAACAACCGGATATCCGACTGCACCCCTTTCATCTGGTAGCGCAGCCGGGCGATTCTGAAATTCAGGTTGGCGAGCTTGGTCATTTGCGATATAGAACAAAAAGAGAACAAAATGACAAGCCATTGTTTCGACCCAGATCGGATTTTTGGAGGTTCCCATGACCCTTGCTTTGAAGGCCCTGGCTTTGAAGACCCCGGCTTTGAACACCCGCGGTGAGATCGTCGTCCCCGCGATTGCCGCATCGGTATCGTCGTATGAGAGCCTGCCGGATCGCCTCTCCGGGCCGATGACTCGCGGCCAGGCGCTGACGCTGAAATCGCTGGCGATCGAGGCCTATCAGCCCAAACAATTCGAAAAGGACCTGACGCGCGCTGAAGCCGCGCGGCGAATCGAGGCGCTGAAGCAGGAAATCGCGCTCGCAGATTCGTTCTGAGCGCTGGCACGTCAAATGCCGCGCGAGACGTCTACAACTCTATAGTTCTCTTGAGGAAATTTGTGGGGACGACCGCGGATGGACCTGAATCCCGCCATTCCCGATGGAATGGCGCGAGAGACGGGACTCGAACCCGCGACCTCTGCCGTGACAGGGCAGCGCTCTAACCAACTGAGCTACTCCCGCGTGGATCGTCTGCAATCCCGCAGTGGGGCTGGACATAAAGGGACGTCCTTTTGAAGTCAAGGACGTTGCAGAACCATTCCGGGGGACATCACAAGAGAGCGTCGCTGCAGGCTTTGCGAGAAGGCCGTTTTAAGGCCGGAAATGCAAATAAGCCCCTGTTTGCAGGCAAAACAGCGGGGCGGCATCGCTCCGAATCGTTTAAGCCCTGCTGCGTCACAGGTTTAAGACAGACCACCAACGAGAAGGGCCAGATTCATGGCAAAAGCTGCAACCACCACCGCCGCGAAAGCGGCCACTCCTCCCACCATCACGCTGAAGCATCTCGCCGCGGCCCTGGCTGAAGATCACGAGCTGTCCAAGAAGAAGGCCGAAGAAATCCTCGGTGACATGGTGGAGCGCATCACCAACCATCTCAAGAATGGCGAGCGTATCCGTATCGTCGGCCTTGGCATCCTTCAGGTCCGCAAGCGCGCCGCCCGCATGGGTCGCAACCCGGCGACCGGCGAGCAGATCGAGATCGCAGCCAGCAAGAAGGTCGCGTTCCGGCCGGCCAAGGAACTCAAGGAAGCCGTCTGATCGACCGCTTGAACTGATCTCATTCCGGGCCGCGTCCTCGTGACGGCCCGGAATGAAACTTCTAAGCTGCCAGGACTTCTGCAATCAGATGGTGCCCTTTGACAGCAACTCCCCCCTTCGATTTCGCCCATGACGTGACTGCGTGCTTCCTGCGCTATGTGGTGATCGACACCCAGTCCGACCCCGCCTCTCCCACCTGCCCATCGACCGAAAAGCAGAAGGATCTCGGCCGCGTACTCGCGCAGGAGCTGCGGGACTTGGGGCTCAGGGACGCGCATCTCGACGAGCATGGCTATGTCTACGCGACGATCCCCGCGACATCGGACAAGAAAGTGCCGGTGATATGTTTCTGTTCGCATATGGACACCTCGCCCGACTGCAGCGGCAAGAACGTCAAACCGCAGATCGTCAAGAACTATCGGGGCGGCGATATCGTGCTGCCGGCGGACACAACGCAGGTCATCCGCGTCGCCGACAATCCGGCGCTGAAGGACCAGATCGGCCATGACATCATCACCACCGACGGCACCACTTTGCTGGGTGCCGATAACAAGGCTGGCCTTGCCGAGATCATGGACGCGGCACGTTTCCTGGTTGCCAATCCACAGATCAAGCACGGCACCATCAAGATCCTGTTCACGCCCGATGAAGAGATCGGCCGCGGCGTGGACAAGGTCGACCTGACAAAGCTGGGCGCCGACTTCGCCTACACCATGGATGGCGAGACCGCCGGCTATGTCGAAGACGAGACTTTCTCGGCCGACGGTGCCGTCATCACCATCGAAGGCGTCAGCGCGCATCCCGGCTTTGCCAAGGGCAAGATGGAGCACGCCATCAAGATCGCCGCCGCAATCGTCGAGCGACTGCCGAAAGACACCTGTTCGCCTGAGACCACCGACGGCAAGCAAGGCTTCCTGCATCCGATCGGCATTTCTGGCGCGCTTGAAAAAGCGACGCTCAGTCTGATCGTGCGTGACTTCACAGATGACGGCCTTGCCGAGAAGGAAACGCTGCTGCAATCCATCGTCGACGACGTGATGACGGCCTATCCGCATTCGACGGCGACACTCGAAATCAAGCAGCAATACCGCAACATGAAGCAGGTGATCGACCGCTATCCGCAGATGGTCGAATACGCCGTGGAAGCGATCCAGCGCGCCAGGCTCAAACCCGTCCGCAGCAGCATCCGCGGCGGCACCGACGGATCGCGGCTGTCCTTCATGGGCCTGCCCTGCCCCAATATCTTCGCCGGCGAACACGCCTTCCATGGCCGTACCGAATGGGTCAGCGTTCAGGACATGGAAAAAGCCGTGCAGACCATCGTGCATCTCGCGATGATCTGGGAAGAAAGGGCGTAGTGGTAACAAAGAACCATTCGCGGCACAAAGCAGCGAGGGACGGGCGTTCCGGCAGTGACGGAACGGTGTATAGTTGTACTGTCAATCGAATGGCGAATTGCGCGCCGTGACGGCGACGATATCCTCCCCAGTACATATTATAAATTATAACAAGAATAATTTCCTAAAAACATAGCTCCATTTCAGCTGATATGCAGGCGCGCCATGGGGTCATTCAAAGGCAAGCATTTTCAGACCGCGTTGTCGGCCATCGAAAGCATTGCCAATGCCGCCTCCATGTCTGCGGTTGGCGATGTCGTGGCCGCTACGGCCAAATCGTTCGGCTACAACCACATCTGCTTTCTGGCCTCGACCGGCGTCAACCAACCGTTCGAAGATCGCGTGTTGCTGAAAGTATGGCCCAAGCCATGGGCCGAACAATATAGCGCGTCCAATTTCTATGCCTCGGATCCCGTTGCGCCGCGGATCCGCCGGCAACCCGAGCTGTTCACCTGGTCCGACATCCGGCTCGATGAGGTCAGCCCGATATCACGGACCATCATGGAGATCGCGTCTGTCGATTACGGATTGAAGTTCGGCCTCTGCGCACCGGTGCACGGCATGAACGGCTATCAGGCCGGCCTCTCGCTGGCAGGCTACGAAGTCGAAAATACCGAGGACGCGCACGGCGCCATCGAGCTCGTCACGATGTATGCGTTCAACCGCTTTGCAACGCTTCGCTCTCATCAGCGTGCGAAGTTGATCGCCCTCACCTTGCGGGAGCGCGAGGTCGTCAGCTGGGTCGCTGCCGGAAAGACCGCCTGGGATACGAGCGTCATTCTCGGTATCTCCGAGGATACGGTAAACAAGACTGTCACCGCTGCCATGCACAAGTTGAATGCGCATACGCGCGCGCAGGCCGTGGCCGAGGCGATCACACAAGGACTGATCGCTTTCTGAATTGTCAATCCCCTGCCCACGGAATATCGCGACCAAACTCATCATGAGAACCCTCCACGCAGACGAGCGTGGAGAGCTTTTTATGATCGAGGTCATTCACAGCGGTAATGCTGGGCAGTTCGGCGATCTCCTGGACAAGCAATTTCGGTTACGGCACGAGGTCTTTGTCGGAGAGCGCGGCTGGACCGCCTTCGATGTCGATGGCGAGCACGAGAAAGACCAGTATGACGATGATGCCGCCGTCTATCTGGTCGCGGCCGACGACGCAGGCACTGTCGCAGGCGGCTTCCGGCTCTATCCAACCGTCTTGCCTCACATGCTCAGCGAGAATTTTGCGCAGCTTGTCGATGGCGCGCTGATCCAGCGCCGCGATGTGTTCGAGCTGACACGCTTTGCCATGCGCAAATCCGAACGCCGCAGCCATCACTATTTCGAACTGCTGCTCGCGATTCAGGAATATGGCCTGATGGAAGGCCTGTCCGGTTTCACCTCGGTCATCAATCCCTTGCGCATCCCGATTCTTCAGGGCTTCGGACTGGAGATCGAGCCGCTGGGATTGCCAGCCATGATCGATGGCGAGGCCACCATCGCCGTGCTGTTTCATGTCAGCGAAAAGTGTCTCGCCCGCGTCAGCAAGAGTGTCGCCATCAAAGACAGCGTCTTTGCACTGCCTCAGACATCCCGGCGGATCGCCTGATGCCGATGTCCCCCAATCAGTTCCAGGTCATTCAGGGCGGCAAGGACAGCGACGAGCTGATCGTCACGATGCTGCAAGCTTTGCGGCTGGCGAACGCATGCGGGTCCGAGACGACCTATGATCTGCTGCGCATGGCGCTGTTGAACGAAGGCGTTCAACTCGCCAAGGTGCTGGCGGCGCGCTAGGCGAAACACCTGAAGGCGAGATCGGAATATCCGCGCGGGAACGCCTTGCCGCGACGGAGTGCTGGCGTTAAAGAGAGGCCGTGAGGGTGATTGCCCGAGGGCGGCTAGCTCAGCTGGTTAGAGCATCTCGTTTACACCGAGAGGGTCGGGAGTTCGAATCTCTCGCCGCCTACCACCTCCCCTGGCCCTCTATGGATCGTTCGATCCCTTTGGCCGCGCTGGCAGTTCCGCAAGATCATGAATCCAGGATGCGGCTGACCGGCACCAGATCTGACGTCGTGGCGGCAGCTCGGCGCGCTGGCGGATACTGCCCCAACGAATCCCCCACTCGTTATCCTCCGCCTCCTCGCCACTGGCGAATATCGGCGAGCCGCAGTCGCCGCAAAAGTGCTGCAGCCGGTTGAGACCGTTGTCGCCACGCTTGACATAGATCTTCGGCGCACCGCCCGTCATCTCGATCGTGTCGGCCGGCGTCAGCACCGTGACGCGATAGGGCGAACCCGTCAGCATCTGGCAATCCGTGCAGTGACAGATCGACACCCGCTGCGGATCGATCGTCGCGCGATAGCTGATCAAGCCGCAGTGGCATTGGCCGTCGATCTGCATCGTCCCGTCTCCCGAACATCTCAAGCAACTGCGATCTTGCCAAAAAAAAGCGGCGCCCCGAAGGGCGCCGCTGATTGTTGTCGAGGATATCAGCCTTAGTGGGCCGTCAGGCCGCTGCCGGCCTCTTCCGCGCCGTCGGCCTTCACCGGCAGCTTGGTGTCCTCTTCCCAGACGATCGCCTTGGGCGCCCGCACCAGGGCGTTGGCGATCACCTCATCCATTCGGGCGACCGGGATGATATTCAGCCCGCCCTTGATGGCGTCGGAGATCTCGGTGAGATCCTTGGCATTGTCCTCGGGGATCAGCACCGTCTTGATGCCGCCGCGGGCCGCTGCCAACAACTTCTCCTTCAGGCCACCGATCGGCAGGATCCTGCCGCGCAGCGTGATCTCGCCGGTCATGGCGACATCGTGCCGGATCGGAATGCCCGTGAGCACGGACACGATCGTCGTCGCCATCGCCACGCCTGCGGACGGACCGTCCTTCGGCGTTGCACCCTCGGGCACGTGGACGTGGATGTCACGCCGCTCGAACAGCGGCGGCTCGATCCCGAAGTTGATCGCGCGCGAGCGGACATAGGATGCTGCCGCCGAGATCGATTCCTTCATCACGTCACGCAGGTTGCCGGTGACGGTCATGCGGCCCTTGCCGGGCATCATGACGCCTTCAATGGTGAGCAATTCACCACCGACATCCGTCCATGCCAGACCGGTGACGACACCGACCTGATCGTCACTCTCGATCTCGCCGTAGCGATACTTGGGCACGCCCAGGAACTCTTCGAGATTCTTCTCGGTGACCTTCACCACCTTCTTCTTCGAGAGCATCAGCTCCTTCACAGCCTTGCGGGCCAGTGTGGAGAGCTCGCGCTCCAGATTACGCACGCCCGCTTCGCGGGTGTAGCGGCGGATCATCAAGAGCAAGGCGTCGTCGTCGATCGACCATTCCTTCGCATCCAGACCGTGCTTCGAGAGCGCGATCGGAATGAGATGCTTGCGGGCGATCTCGACCTTCTCGTTCTCCGTGTAGCCGGCGATCCGGATGATCTCCATACGATCCATCAGCGGGCCCGGAATATTCAGGGTGTTCGCCGTGGTGATGAACATCACGTTCGACAGATCGTAGTCGACCTCCAGATAGTGATCGGCAAAGGTGCCGTTCTGCTCGGGGTCGAGGACCTCAAGCAGAGCCGACGACGGATCACCGCGGAAATCGGCGCCCATCTTGTCGATCTCATCCAGCAGGAAGAGCGGATTCGTCGTCTTGGCCTTGCGCATCGACTGGATGATCTTGCCGGGCATCGAACCGATATAGGTCCGGCGATGTCCGCGGATCTCCGCCTCGTCACGCACGCCGCCGAGCGACACGCGCACGAACTCACGTCCGGTCGCCTTGGCGATCGACTTGCCGAGCGAGGTCTTGCCGACGCCGGGAGGTCCGACGAGGCACAGGATCGGCCCGCTCAGCTTGTTGGCGCGCGTCTGCACCGCGAGATACTCGACGATGCGGTCCTTGACCTTCTCAAGCCCGTAGTGATCGTCGTCCAGCACGGCCTGCGCCGCGGCGAGGTCCTTCTTGACCTTGGACTTCTTGCCCCACGGAATCGACAGCAGCCAGTCGAGATAGTTGCGCACGACGGTCGCTTCCGCGGACATCGGCGACATCTGGCGCAGCTTCTTCAGCTCATGCTGAGCCTTCTCGCGGGCTTCCTTCGACAGCTTGGTCTTGGCGATCTTCTCTTCGATGTCGGCCAGTTCGTCACGACCTTCGTCGTCGCCGAGCTCCTTCTGGATCGCCTTCATCTGCTCGTTGAGATAGTACTCGCGCTGGGTCTTCTCCATCTGGCGCTTGACGCGCGAGCGGATGCGCTTCTCGACCTGCAGCACCGAGATCTCGCTCTCCATCAGCCCAAGCACCTTCTCCAGGCGCGCGGTGACGGACAGCGTCTCCAGGATGCCCTGGCGATCTGCGATCTTGACGGCGAGATGCGACGCGACCGTGTCGCCGAGCTTGGCGAAGTCAGTGATCGCCTGCACGACGCCGACGACTTCGGCGGAGATCTTCTTGTTGAGCTTCACATAGCTCTCGAAGTCCGAGACCACCGAACGCGACAGTGCTTCCGCTTCGACGCTCTTCGCATCGGTATCGGCCAGCGCGACTGCCGTCGCTTCGTAATATTCGGTGCGATCGGAATACTTCTCGACCTTGGCGCGCTCGAGCCCTTCCACCAGCACCTTCACGGTGCCGTCGGGAAGCTTCAAAAGCTGCAGCACGCTGGCGAGCGTACCGATCTCGTAAATCGAGTCCGGCGATGGATCATCGTCCGACGCATTCTTCTGCGTGGCGAGCATGATGAGCGCATCATTCTTCATCACCTCTTCGAGCGCGCGGATCGATTTCTCGCGGCCAACGAAGAGAGGCACGATCATGTGCGGGAAGACGACAATGTCGCGCAGCGGCAACACCGGATAGGAGTGGCTTTCGCCGTGAACAATGGTTGGCCGGGGTTTGGAGGCGGTCATGGCCCATTCCTTTTGCTGTGCCCCCTTGCAAGCAGTCCGCCCGATGGCGCAACCGCACAAGGTGCCGATTTTCCGTCTTTGCTCGGCCGTCTCAGGCTCTACGTGTCCGGATCGTTATGGCGAATCTTGAGGGAGATTTTGTGTTCGCCGAGAGCATTAGGTGGCTATGGGCCGGGGGGGTGTCAAGTCGCCGAAATACCCATGAACAAGGGCGGTTTACAGAGCGTAGCAGCAATAAAATAGGCGGCTGCCGATCACCGGCAGCCGCCTATTGAACTTAAGTCGATGGGCCCGAAAGCCGCGTGGATCAGGCGCTTGCGCTGCTCTCCGCGGTCCGGTCCGAACGGTCGGCGTAGATGTAGAGCGGGCGAGCCGTCCCATCCACAACCTCCTTGGAGATGACGACTTCCTCGACACCTTCCAGACCGGGCAGATCGAACATGGTTTCAAGCAGGATGCTCTCCAGGATCGACCGCAGACCACGTGCACCGGTCTTGCGTTCGATAGCCCGGCGGGCCACCGCACCCAGCGCCTCGTCGGCGAAGGTCAGCTCGATGTTCTCCATCTCGAACAGGCGCTGGTACTGCTTGACCAGCGCGTTCTTCGGCTCGATCAGAATCTTCTTCAGCGAGGTCTCGTCGAGATCCTCGAGTGTCGCGACCACTGGCAGACGACCGACGAATTCGGGGATCAGGCCGTACTTCAGCAGATCTTCCGGCTCGACGTGGCGGAAGATTTCACCGGTGCGGCGATCTTCGGGTGCCAGAACCTGCGCTGCGAAGCCGATCGAGGTGGTCCGTCCACGCGACGAGATGATCTTCTCGAGGCCCGAGAACGCACCGCCGCAAATGAACAGGATGTTCGTCGTATCCACCTGCAGGAATTCCTGCTGCGGATGCTTGCGGCCGCCCTGCGGAGGCACGGAGGCAACGGTGCCTTCCATGATCTTCAGCAGAGCCTGCTGCACGCCCTCGCCCGACACGTCACGGGTGATCGACGGATTGTCCGACTTGCGCGAGATCTTGTCGATTTCGTCGATATAGACGATGCCGCGCTGCGCACGCTCGACATTGTAGTCGGCAGCCTGCAGCAGCTTGAGGATGATGTTCTCGACGTCCTCACCAACATAACCGGCTTCGGTCAGCGTCGTCGCGTCGGCCATCGTGAACGGCACGTCCAGAATGCGGGCGAGCGTCTGCGCGAGCAGCGTCTTGCCCGAACCGGTCGGACCGATCAGCAGGATGTTCGACTTCGCGAGCTCGACGTCGTTGTGCTTGGTCTGGTGGTTGAGGCGCTTGTAGTGGTTATGCACCGCGACCGAGAGAACCTTCTTCGCATGGAACTGACCGATGACATAGTCATCGAGCACCTTGCAGATTTCCTTCGGCGTCGGAATGCCGTCGCGCGACTTGACCAGCGAAGACTTGTTCTCCTCGCGGATGATGTCCATGCAGAGTTCAACACATTCGTCGCAGATGAAGACGGTAGGACCCGCGATCAGTTTGCGAACTTCGTGCTGGCTCTTGCCGCAGAACGAACAATACAGCGTGTTCTTGGAGTCGCTGGTACCGACCTTACTCATTCCTATCTCCGTCCGCCGTTCGATCTTTGTCTGCCGGTCGCCCAGTTACGGGACATATCCCGTAGATAGAGCAAAATCCGTACCAAAAAAGACCTCGTTCCAGAATGCCGCTCGAATCACGGCTCACTCGAATCCCCGCGATACTAACCGATCCGCATCAGCGAACCATGCTGACAGCCGATGATCAAGAATTCGCTAATCGGCTCCATCGCCTGGAGCGTGACAATAGCGTGATTTGCGGCATTTGCGCGGGAGAACCCCGAAAATTGGGGAACGTTGCGTGAATGACACCACCCGACCAGCACGAAAGCGGAACTCTCGCGTCTGCTGGCGTCGGCACATAGTACCAATTCGGGAATAACTTGATCGATATGGCTTGCTTGGGACAGGCGGCGCGCGGGCGCCGTCTGTCTCGGTCTCGATATGTTCGCCGAAACGGCGTCGTTTAGGCCGGCTTCGCCGGGGTCGATTCTTCAGCGCGCTTGTCGATGACCTTGTCGATCAGCCCGAAATCCTTCGCCTGATCCGCCGTCATGAAGTTATCGCGCTCGAGCGCGTTGTGAATGTCCTCGTAAGCACGTCCCGTGTGCTTCACATAGATCTCGTTGAGCCGGCGCTTCAGGCTCTCTACTTCCTTGGCATGGATCAGGATGTCGGTGGCCTGGCCCTGGAAGCCGCCTGACGGCTGATGAACCATGATGCGGGCGTTCGGCAGCGCAAAGCGCATGTCCTTTGCGCCAGCCGTCAGCAACAGCGAACCCATCGACGCAGCCTGACCGACGCACAGCGTCGACACCGGCGGACGGATGAACTGCATGGTGTCGTAGATCGCCAGACCCGACGTCACCACGCCACCAGGCGAGTTGATGTACATCGAGATTTCCTTCTTCGGATTCTCGGCTTCGAGAAACAGAAGCTGGGCAACGGTCAGTGTCGACATGCCATCCTCGACCGGACCGGTCACGAAGATGATGCGCTCCTTCAGAAGGCGCGAAAAGATATCGTAAGCCCGTTCGCCGCGGTTGGTCTGTTCGACCACCATCGGGACGAGGTTCATGTAGGTTTCTACCGGATCGCGCATTGATCACCCGAAAGGTTGGAGGAGACACACGTCCATCGGCAAGACTGGAACCGGTTACGGTTTGCCGGGAGAGGACGAACGTCCCGTGATGCAGGAACAACAAACAGAGCCCACAGATATGGACCAATCGAGCAGCAACAAGACCACCGGTCCACATGCCGCCCTGAACCTCAGTTCAAGCCGATTCGGACGGCCACCGCAAAGCGCTGGAGCCCTTTTGGAACCTGTTTCGAGCGGTATCCTTAACGTCAAAACGCCGGCTGGAGGACCCGGCCGGCGTTTCTTTTAACGTCTTCTAAGAAGCTGCGGCTCAGGCCGCGGTCTTCTCGTCCTCGTCCTTGTAAAGGTCGTCCTTGGACACCTTCTTCTCGGTCACATTGGCCAGTTCGAGGATGAAGTCGACGACCTTGTCCTCGTAGATCGGTGCACGAAGCTGGGCCAGCGCGTTGGGATTGCTGCGGTAAAAGTCCCACACTTCCTTCTCGCGGCCCGGCATCGAGCGGGCGCGCTCGATCACGGCACGGCTGACCTCGTCATCGCTGACGGTGATCTTGTTCTTCTCGCCGATCTCCGAGAGCACGAGACCGAGGCGCACGCGGCGATCGGCGATCTTGCGGTACTCTTCCTGAGCGGCTTCTTCGGTGGTGTCCTCGTCGGCGAAGGTCTTGCCCGACGATGCCATCTCCTGCTGGATCGAATTCCACATCAGCTTGAACTCTTCGTCGACCAGCGACGGAGGCGCATCGAACTTGTGGGTCTCGTCGAGACGGTCGAGCAGCAGGCGCTTGACGCGCTGGCGGGTCGCACCGGCGAATTCGGCAACCAGACGCTCGCGTGCGGCTTCCTTCAGCTTGTCGAGGGACTCGAGGCCGAGGGTCTTGGCGAACTCGTCGTCGATCACGGTGTCGACCGGCGATTCCACCTTGGCCGCGGTGGTCTCGAACTCGGCGGCCTTACCGGCCAGCGTCTCGCTCGCATAGTTGACCGGGAACGACACCTTGAGGGTGCGGGTCTCGCCGGCGGCGATACCGATCAGCTGGTCCTCGAAGCCCGGGATGAAGGTGTTGGAGCCGATCGCAACCGGGATCTCCTCGCCGGTACCGCCCTCGAAGGCGACGCCGTCGATGGTGCCTTTGAAGTTGACCGTAACGCGGTCGCCTGACTCGGCCTTGCCAGCCTTCTCGGTGAACGAACGATTCTGGTCGGCGACGCGCTTGATCGCTTCATCGACGTCCGCATCGGTCACTTCGGCCACCGGCTTCTCGACGGTGAAGCTCTTGAAGTCGGCGAGCGCGATCGGCGGCACGACTTCGATGGCGACGGTGTAATTGAGGTCCGACTTGCCCGACAGGATGTCTTCGACTTCCTTCTGCTCGGTCGGCATCGTGATCTTCGGCTCGGAAGCGAGCTTGAAGCCACGCTCGGTGAAGATCTGCGTGTTGGTGTCGCGGATCAATTCATCGACGGTCTCGGCGGCAACCGAGCGACCATAGAGACGCTTCAGGTGACCGACGGGAACTTTGCCCGGGCGGAAGCCGTTGAGCTTGACCTTGCCCTTCATGTCATCGAGGCGCGCATCGACCTTGGCTTCGATGTCGGCAGCCGGCACGTTGACCGAGAACTCGCGCTTCAATCCCTCGGAGAGGGTTTCATTCACCTGCATGGCGTCAATCTTCTTCCCGCTTGGTCCGGCCCAATGGCCCGGACATTGTAAATCTGTGCGGCATCAGGCCAGAGCCTGCGCCGGTCGTGCGAACTGTCTCTGCAAGGCCAACCTTGCGGAAACACGTCCGAAAATCGTCATGGTCAAACGCTATGTGCGCTTGGTGCGGGCGGAGGGACTCGAACCCCCACAACTTTCGTCACTGGAACCTAAATCCAGCGCGTCTACCAATTCCGCCACGCCCGCGAAAAACATCATGTCCGGCCGCGATGTCGCGAGCGGCGGGCTTATAACATGGGGACCGTGGTTCGCAGCAAAAAAATGGTCACATAGCGGCTTACTTGCCGCAGCCCCGGCAACTGGACTTTGGCGCGGCAAAATGGTCGGGATTTGGGCATGACGAACCGTTTTCTCCCTCTTACGCGCCGGACCTTGCTTGCAGGTGCCGGGAGCGCACTGATCACCCCGATTCTGCCCCGGGTCAGCCTCACGCAAGCCGTCGCCGCGCTGGAACTACAGGCCAAGGCTGACCCCTTCCCGGTGAAGCCCGGCGCCTCCGCTGAGGCCTGGACCCTCCATTCGCCCCAGAAGGGTCCGCTGCGCTTCAACCGCGGCGACGAGATCACAGTTCAACTCGCCAATCAGCTGCCGGTCCCTATCGTCTTGAACTGCCGAGGCATTAACGGCTCGTCCGGGATCGGGCCGCTGCTCGACCGCAAGCCGGTCGCCGCCGGGGCCAAGGACGCGTTCAAGCTGCAGATGCGCAGCGCCGGCACGTCGTATCTGGACATGCGCCTGCTCGGCGACGGTCAGGCGCTGCCGTCCCAGGTTCGCAGCCTGGTCGTCCAGGAGAGCGATCCGATCGAGGTGGACCGCGACGAGGTGCTGCTGATCGAGGACTTCCGCCTCAGGCCGGACGGCGGTCTGCTCGCCCCCGCCAGTGATCCGAAAGACGCCGCGGCGCTGTTCCTGATCAACCGGAAATCCACGCTGGAGCTGTCGGCCCGCGTCAACGAACGGCTCAGGCTCCGTCTCATCAATGGCTGCCAACGCAATGTGGTTGCTATAAAATTTGACGATCACGAGGTCCGTGTGATGGCCATCGACGGTCAGCCCTCGGAGCCATTCCCTGCCCGTAATAATCAGGTGGTGCTGGCGCCCGGAACGCGGGTTGACGTCTTCCTCGACGCCGTCAGGCCGGCGGGATCGACCTCGGCGATCCTGCTCCATGACGGCAAGACAGCCCGGCCGATCGGCCAGATCCAAATGTCCAACGATCCGCCGCTACGGGCCACGCCCCTGCCGGCCGCCGCGCCGCTGCCCTCCAACGGTTTGCCAGCTCAGCTCGATCTCAAGGGCGCGCTGCGCGTCGATATGGCCCTGAGCGCCGTCAGTCCCGAATGGGTGAAGCCGGTCGATCTGTCCGCCAGCACGCCGCCGGCATTCCGGACCAAGCCCGGCCGCACCGTGGTGCTTGCGCTGACCAACCGGGCCACCAGACCGATGGTATTCCAGATCCACGGCCATCACGTCCGCCTGCTCGACAGGCTCGACGACGGCTGGAAGCCGTTCTGGCTCGACACCCTGGCGCTGGACGTCGGCCAGACCCAGCGCATCGCCTTTGCCGCCAACAATGTCGGGCGCTGGCTGATGGAGGCCTTCGTCGCTGACTGGGCCGCCCCGCGGCAGGTCCGCTGGTACGGCGTCGACTGAGAGGTCGTCAGTATTGGATACCGAGCTGGTCGTAGAGCCGACGGAACACCGCCGGCAGCACCTCGGTCAGATCCTCGGCGATCAGCCCCGGCCCAGCTTCGCTGCCGGCCTCGCCATGCATCCAGACGCCGATACAGGCGGCCTCATAGGCCGGAACGCCTTGCGCCAGCAGCGCGCCGATAATCCCGGCCAGCACGTCGCCGGAACCGGCAGTCGCCAGCCATGGCGGCGCGTTGGCAGCGATGGCGGCCCGGCCATCAGGCGACGCCACGACCGTATCCGGCCCCTTCAACAGCACGATAGCACCTGACTCTTGCGCCGCCAGACGAACCCGCTCCAGTTTAGATACCGCTGGATGTTCCCCATCCATCTTGCTGAAGATGCGCGAAAATTCACCTTCGTGAGGCGTCAACACGACGCTGGATTCCGGGCTGGCCTTGATCAGATCAAACAGCCGTTCGGGCGCCTCCGCGAAGCTGGTCAGCGCATCCGCGTCGAGCACCGTATGCCGCTTCGTGGCCAGGATGGTCTCCACGAACATCCGCGTCCGCTCGCCGATGCCAGCGCCCGGCCCGATCACGCAGGCTGACACCTTGCCACCGATCAGCGCGGCGAACTCCGCCGCCGTATCCACCGGCCGCACCATCACCGCCGTCAGCGCGGCTGCATTGACCGCCAGCGCATCGCGCGGCGACGCCACCGTCACCAGCCCCGCCCCGCCGCGCAGCGCCGCGCGGGCGGACAGCCGGGCAGCGCCCGTGGCGGCGATGTCGCCGGAGACAACCACGGCATGGCCGCGCGAGAATTTGTGGCTGTTGATTTTCGGCACCGGAAACGCGTCGGCCCACAGGCCCGGATTGTTCTCGAATGTCTGCGGGCGGATTTCCGCCAGCACATCCTCGTCGATGCCGATGTCGATCACCCGCAGCCGGCCACAATGCACCCGGCCCGGAACCAGTAGATGACCGGGCTTGGGCCTGAAGAACGTCACGGTCTCGGTCGCCCTGATAGCGCCGCCCATCACGGCCCCTGAATCGCCGTTGACACCGCTCGGCAGGTCAACAGCCAGTACGGGCACGCCGGCCGCATTGATGGCGTCGATCATGATCAGCGGATCGCCCTTGACCGGACGATTGAGCCCGGCGCCGAACAGCGCATCGATGATCAAAGCCGGCTGCCCGATCAGCGAGGGATCACAGGGCAGCACCTCACCCTTCCATCCCTTGGCAGCCAGCGCCGCATCGCCCTTCAGCGTTGCCCGGTCGCAGAGCAGGATCACCGAAACGTCACGCCCCTGCGCCGCGAGCTCGGCCGCCGCGACGAAGCCATCACCGCCATTGTTGCCACGACCGGCAACGACCAGGATCGCCCCCTCCTCGGCCAGTTCGCCCGCCACATCCGCGACCGCCCGTCCGGCGGCGCGCATGAGTTTGAAGCCTGGCGTGCCCGCCGCAATCGTGAGTTGATCAGCGCGCGCCATCTCGTCGGTCGTTAGAATATCCATCTCGCTTCTCATTACGCCTTTTTGGAAGGCACTCGCGTCACACGCGAACGCAGCAGAGTAAAACTGCACATCACGCGATCACTTTGATCACTATGTAGGCAAAAGTAATCGAATACTCTTGATGCGAACCTCGTCAGGTGCGATGTAATAACCTGATAATGCTTCAAAAATAGCCGAGGAGCGAACTTGGCACGGACCCTGCTTTTAGGGAAGCCAGCTTCGGGTCCGTCGCGCTCACCGGCAAATGTTGAAAGACACCTGTTTAAGAGACAGGGGTGGCCGACCGTCTACCGCATCGGGCGAGATTTCGTCTGTGCGGCGTGGCGGCAGCGTAATAACGCCCGAAATTGGGTATCGAACAGTGTGCGCACAACGCGCAATGGTCAAAGCTACTTGAGGCAAATAACTTGCGGCCTGATTGGAAGTGCCGGGGAGACGTTCAGTGAAAAAGATCGAAGCCATCATCAAGCCCTTCAAGCTGGACGAGGTGAAAGAGGCTCTTCAGGAAGTCGGGTTGCAAGGCATTACCGTCACGGAAGCCAAGGGCTTCGGCCGTCAGAAGGGCCACGCCGAACTTTATCGCGGCGCTGAATACATCGTCGACTTTCTACCCAAGGTGAAGATCGAGATCGTGATTGGCGACGACCTCGTCGAAAAGGCGATCGATGCCATCCGTCGCGCCGCACAAACCGGCCGCATTGGTGACGGCAAGATCTTTGTGTCGAACATCGAGGAAGCCGTGCGCATCCGTACCGGCGAGTCCGGACTCGACGCGATCTGACGGACTGGACGCTCTCCAAGCCGGGTGCTATCCGACATTCAACGCTTCAAGGCGTCACCAAAAAGGCTGCTTCGGCAGCCTTCTGTTGTTGACGGTTTGTCTTGTTGAAAACATGCCGTTGTGACCTGATCGTCACGACAGATTGTTACGTCCCGGAAATCGGCCCGCAAAAAAGGTAGGGAGCCCCATGACGACCGCCAAAGAAGTCCTGCAGTCCATCAAGGACAATGACGTCAAGTACGTCGACCTGCGTTTCACCGATCCCCGCGGCAAGTGGCAGCACGTGACCTTCGACGTCTCGATGGTCGATGAAGAAATGTTTGCCGAAGGCACCATGTTCGACGGTTCCTCGATCGCCGGCTGGAAGGCGATCAACGAGTCCGACATGATGCTGATGCTGGATCCGGCAACGGCGACGATCGATCCGTTCTTCGCAGAGACCACCATGGTCATCACCTGCGACATTCTCGAGCCCTCCACCGGCGAGCCCTATAACCGCGACCCGCGCGGCATCGCCAAGAAGGCCGAAGCCATGGTCAAGTCCATGGGCATCGGCGACACCGTGTTCGTCGGTCCGGAAGCCGAATTCTTCGTGTTCGACGACGTCCGCTTCTCGAGCGACCCCTACAACACCGGCTTCAAGCTCGACTCGTCCGAATTGCCGACCAACTCCGGCACCGAATATGAAGGCGGCAATCTCGGCCACCGCATCCGCACCAAGGGCGGCTACTTCCCCGTCCCGCCGCAGGACTCGGTGCAGGACATGCGCTCGGAAATGCTCGGCGCGATGGCGCGCATGGGCGTCAAGGTCGAGAAGCATCACCACGAAGTGGCGTCCGCCCAGCACGAACTCGGTATGAAGTTCGACACGCTGACCTACATGGCCGACCAGATGCAGATCTATAAGTATTGCATCCATCAGGTCGCGCACATCTACGGCAAGACCGCCACCTTCATGCCGAAGCCCGTCTTCGGCGACAACGGCTCGGGCATGCATGTGCACCAGTCGATCTGGAAGGACGGCAAGCCAACCTTCGCCGGCAACAAGTACGCCGATCTCTCCGAGACCTGCCTCCACTACATCGGCGGCATCATCAAGCACGCCAAGGCGATCAACGCCTTCACCAATCCGTCGACCAACTCCTACAAGCGTCTGGTCCCCGGCTACGAAGCCCCGGTGCTGCTCGCCTACTCCGCGCGCAACCGCTCGGCCTCCTGCCGCATCCCCTACACCACCAACCCGAAGGCCAAGCGCGTCGAAGTCCGCTTCCCGGATCCGATGGCCAATCCGTATCTCGCTTTCGCCGCGATGCTGATGGCCGGTCTCGACGGCATCAAGAACAAGATCGATCCGGGTCCGGCCATGGACAAGGACCTCTATGATCTGCCGAAGGAAGAGCTGAAGTCGATCCCGACGGTGTGCGGTTCGCTCCGTGAAGCCCTCGAGAACCTCGACAAGGATCGCGGCTTCCTCAAGAACGGTGGCGTGTTCGATGACGACTTCATCGACTCCTATATCGAACTGAAGATGACCGAAGTGATGCGTTACGAAATGACGCCGCACCCGGTCGAATTCGACATGTACTACTCGCTGTAATTCCGTAGGGATCGCAGTTCGAACGATCAGGGCGCTCCGGAAACGGGGCGCCTTTTTCGTTGCGCTTCTCCTGTCGCCTATTTCCGGGCGAGAGCCATCGCCGGTTCAGGCGTGTTCGGGAAGCCTATCGCCGCAAGCGCCCTGGCTGCTTCGCCTTCGCTGGCGGCCCACGGCAGCATCGTGGTGACACCGCGCGTGACGGGTTCGCCGAGACTCCCGCCGAAATCGATCGGCCACAGACCATTCGGCACCGCCTCGACCGTGATGCCGCGCAGCCGCGTGCCAGCGCCGAGAGGCGACAGATCATCCGGCTGCAGCCGCCGCGCCGTCGATGCATCCCGGGGGTCTGTGAAACTAGCCAGCACCGGCATCAATTCGCCGGTCACCGGAACGGCGCCGGTCTGGCTGCTGACATCGCGAAAGGCGATCTTGCGCCCCGCCGCCTGATAGGCGCGCATCGCCACGAAATTGGCGCCGTCGAAATCCGCGCTGCCCTTGTCGTCGTGCAGCATCAGCGCGGCGAGATTCCTGCCGCCGCCGAGATCGACGACCACGGCATCGCCCCGTGACGTCACCTTGCCGGCAGGTTGGTAGCCCCGATAGGGATGCACGGAGACGACATTCGAGGCCGACTTCACGCTGTCCGGCGTCTCGACCTCCATGGTCAGCCGATATTTGTGCGCGGGCCGGTTGATCCGGATCTGATCGCCGATCACCAGGGCAGCGAGCAGTCCGAGCGGACCGACCCATTTCAGCATGTTCATTATTATTGGCCTCCCCCATCGGCCATGCACGATCGCGACGGAGACGTCAAAGCGGCGATATGTCTTGATCCCCGATGCAATTGACGGAACAGTGAAAGTCCAATCGATGCAGAGGATCCACCGTGCCCGCAGAAGCCAATGTCCAGACGCGCAGCGACCTGACCTGGGCGATCACGGCGGGCGGCATCGCCACGGTGTCCTTCGCGATCCTCATAGGCTTCGCCTGGTACTTCTCGGGAACGCTATTCCTGATCTTCGCAGGCATTCTGCTCGGCGTAGCGCTCAATGCGCTGACGGAATTATTCGGGCGCTTCATGGGCGGCCCACATCCAATGCGGCTCGTCATGATCTGCATCGTGCTCGCGGCGATGCTGGTGGGCGTGATGTATCTGGGCGGGTCGACCATCGCCAATCAGGCCAAGACGCTGTCCGGCACCCTCAAGTCACAGGTCGTCAACGTAAAGACCTATCTTGAGCAGCACGGCGTCGACACCAGCTATTTCGATTTCAACAGCATCACGTCGGATACGCCCGCCGAGCCCGGCACGTCGCCCGCCACCTCAACACCGAAGTCCAGCGGCGGCTTGCCGAGCGCCGGCACCATCGCATCATCAGGCGGCGCCATCGTCAGCCAGACACTGAAGATTCTACTCGGCACCGTCGGCGCGGTCGGCAACTTCTTCATCGTGCTGTTCTTGGGCCTGTCGTTTGCCGCACAGCCCAGCGTCTATCGCAAAGGGCTGTTGCATCTCACACCGGCAAAGCATCGCGGGCCGATGACGGTCATCGTCGATCGCATCAGCGACACGCTGCAGCGCTGGCTGATCGCGCAGATGCTCACCATGGTGGTGGTCGGCGCCATTACCTGGATCGGGCTGAAGCTGATCGGGATTCCCAGCGCCTTCATTCTCGGCGTTCAGGCCGGCCTGCTCGCCTTCATTCCCACCGTCGGCGCCCTGCTCGGCGGGTTGATCGTCGTGCTCGCCAGCCTCGCCTCGGGCTGGGTCGCCGCCGCGTCAGCCTTTGCGCTGTTCATGGGCGTACATGCGCTGGAGAGCTACATCCTGACGCCGATCCTGCAGCGGCAGGCACTGGATATTCCGCCAGCCACACTGTTCGCGTTCCAGATCCTGCTCGGCGTGGTGTTCGGCGTCTGGGGCCTCGCATTGGCATTGCCGGTGCTGGCGATCGTCAAGGTCGTCATCGATTTCATGCGCGAAGAGGACGAAGCCTCCGCGCAGGATAAGGCGATGGCGGCTTAACCTGATCCCTCATCCTGAGGAGCGCGCCGAAGGCGCGCGTCTCAAAGGATGGTCACAGGCTTCGAGCCAAGTCAGCCCATGGTTCGAGACGGCGCTGAAGAAGCGCCTCCTCACCATGAGGGACTGAGTTTAGGTTACCCCTACGTGGTCAGCACAGTCTCGGTGTGCTCGACATAAGGCGGCGTTTCGAAATATGGGCCCACCAGCGCGCGCCATTCGGCGAAATCGGGCGAACCACGGAAATCGACGGTGTGGTTTTCGAGGGTTTCCCACTTGGCGACGAGACGGTAGC
This sequence comes from Tardiphaga robiniae, assembly GCF_013359755.1. Classification (GTDB taxonomy): domain Bacteria; phylum Pseudomonadota; class Alphaproteobacteria; order Rhizobiales; family Xanthobacteraceae; genus Tardiphaga; species Tardiphaga robiniae. The sequence goes on from NZ_JABMCJ010000079.1 coordinate 201,670, forward strand.
GCGACGGCATCTCGACCGACTTGTGCAGCTCAAAACCCTTGCCGCCCTTGGCGCGGAGGAACAGCGGCTTCGCCTTGGCGACGGCCGCCTCGAAATCCTTCTCGGTGCCCGGCTTGACGTCGATCTGTGCGATTTCAGTGATCATGGTTTCCCGACCCTTTGTTTTGCGGTCGGTGTCTTTACCGCAAAGTCGGGGTTCGGTGAAGGAGCCGCCGAAAAGTGATCAGGCGAACAGCAGAACCGTGCCGACGACCATGACGCAGCAGCCGATGAAAGCGACGACCGGCAGTTTGCTGTGCTGCGCGCCGTAGCGCCCCTGCGCACGACGCTCGGTGATCAGCGCGGTCTCGTATTCGTCCGAGCTCGAAAACATGCAGGCAAAGCCGGCACGGGCCGAGGCAGCGGCCGCTTCGAGCGACATCAAAGCAGTATTGGAGGTCGAGTCAGACGAGGTCATCATGCGATGACCATAGGGATCGAATGGTAAACGGATCCTTTATCGCGCGCCGCTTGCCGTCATCGTGACCGCAGCCCGCACGACGCTTGGCTTTGCCGCTTGCCCGATTGCCGCAGCGCGGCGCCCCTGCTCCAGCGACAGCGGCTCTTCTTCCGCGGCCTGCACGCGGTTACGTCCGCTGCGCTTGGCCTGGTACAGCGCAGTGTCCGCGGCAGCCAGCAGGACGTCGAGTTCAGTGCCGGCCGGTCCGCCGGCCACGCCGATACTCACGGTGGTTGCCACCGGCGCCTCGTCGACCTGGATGCCGCAGGTCGCAAACGCCTCACGCACGCGCTCGGCCGCCTGCATTGCCTCGTCCAGGCTGCAGGGCAACATCGCCGCAAACTCCTCACCGCCGATGCGGCCCGACAGGTCGGTGATCCGCAGCGTGTGCGTGATGACCGTGGCGAACAGTTTCAGCACCTCGTCGCCGGCGGGATGGCCGAAGCGATCGTTGATCGACTTGAAGTGATCGATGTCGAAGATCATGACCGTGACCGGGCGGCCGGCCTTCGCTTCGCGCTCAATCATCCGCGCCGTCGCCTCGGAGAAGCCGCGGCGGTTGAACAGGCCGGTGAGCGGATCGCAGGACGCGGCGACCTTGTGCGCCGTGACCGCACGCTCGGACACCAGCATGAAGATCAGGAACACCGTGCCGACCGCATAAAGCACGAGTTCGACGGCAAAGGCCGTGACCCAGATGCTGTTGCCGAAATTGCTGTGATCGCCATGCAGCAGATCGCCGAGCAGGATCGGCAGCATCAGGACGAAACCATGCAGCATCGGCACCAAAATGGTTGGCCAGCGCCGCTGCACCGCCTTGCGACGCTCGTTCCACAATTCATGCGCCGTCAGCATCGCATAAAGCGCGACGATGCCGGCGCCGATGGTCATGCGCAGCGACGCAGCCTCAGGCGGCAGGGTGAAGATGACAGCGATCCAGGCAATGGCACCGAGAAACAGGCCGGCCCAGCTCGGGCTGCGGCCATGGAACACGCGCGCAGCGTTCCACACCATGCCGCAGGCCACGAAGCCCACGGCATTGAATGCCAGCGACAGCACGTCACCCAGGAGCGACGCGGCAAGTGTCCACAATGCGACCGACACGGCGCCGAGCAGGTAAGCCAGCCCCCACCAGTTGAGGGCCGCGATCTTTTCCTGTCGTCCGAAGAACAGCAGCATCCCGCCCAACATCGCCGCAACCAGGGTTGCCACCAAATAGAGCGTGGAAGAATCGAGCGACATATTTGAGCACCGGCAATTGTTGCGAGATTTCCAAACCATCATGATTCGGAGTGGCCTCTTCGCCATCATCGAACATACGAGTGTACCGATTGGAAATCCGTTTGCGCGCCTGCACAAGTTTTCACGAAAAACTGCATCAATCTGTCGGTATCCGGAATGTCCCGGAACGCAAAAAGGGCGCCCCAAGGCGCCCTTTTCAAAATTGTATTCACCGCATTTGCAGCAAATTTTATCGAAGCAGAAATTAGCGCTTCGAGAACTGGAAGGACTTGCGGGCTTTCGCCTTGCCGTACTTCTTGCGCTCGACGACACGCGAGTCGCGGGTCAGGAAGCCGCCCTTCTTGAGGACGCCGCGCAGATCCGGCTCGAAGCAGGTCAGAGCCTTGGAGATGCCGTGACGCACGGCACCGGCCTGGCCCGACAGACCGCCACCGGCAACGGTGCAGATCACGTCGTACTGGCCAGCGCGGGCTGCAGCGACCAGCGGCTGCTGGATGAGCATGCGCAGCACCGGACGAGCGAAGTACACTTCGACTTCACGGGTGTTAACGACAACCTTGCCGGCGCCCGGCTTGATCCAGACACGAGCGACAGCGTCCTTACGCTTGCCGGTCGCATAGGCGCGGCCCTGCTTGTCGACCTTCTTGACGTACTTCGGGGCATCCGGAGCGGACACCTTCAGCGACGCCAGCTGATCGAGAGACTGCATGGTATCCGACATTATGCGGCCCTCTTGTTCTTGCGGTTCAAAGCGCCGACATCGAATGCTTCCGGCTGCTGGGCCTCGTGCGGGTGCTCTGCACCGGCATAAACACGCAGATTGCCGAACTGGACGCGACCGAGCGGCCCGCGCGGGATCATGCGCTCAACGGCCTTCTCGACAACGCGCTCCGGGAAACGACCTTCGAGGATCGACTTTGCAGTGCGTTCCTTGATGCCGCCGATGAAGCCGGTGTGGTGATAGTAGACCTTGTCGTCACGCTTGCGGCCGGTGAAAACCACCTTGTCCGCGTTGACGATGATGACATGGTCGCCGCAATCAACATGCGGGGTGTAGGTCGGGAGGTGCTTGCCGCGCAGCCGCATTGCGACCAGCGTGGCCAGCCGGCCCACCACGAGACCAGTGGCGTCGATGACGATCCACTTCTTCGTGATCTCGGCGGGCTTTGCCGAAAACGTCTTCATTGTGAATATCCATGAAAAGGGGATATCGGCGGTGATCCGCCGAACTGAGCGCGTTTCTAGATAGACAACCGGATTCCGTCAATGCCAAATATGGCAGAATTCGCCAGTTAAATCATTACGTTATAATTATGGTTCTATAATACCTTATAAATTACCCAACGTTCGGAATGGAATAGGTCGACGTCACATGGGCGATCGGATCTGCCGAAGTGCCTGATAACAGGGTCACTTCGCCCACGGCGAGGCGTTTTCCGAGCTTCAGCAGCTTGGCGGCAGCCAGCACATCCTGCCCCGGCAGGCCCTTGCGCAGGAAATTGATGTTCAGGCTGGTGGTCACTGCGAGGCCCACAGGGCCGATCGCCGACAACAGTACGACGTACATGGCAAAATCGGCCAGGGCCATCAGTGTCGGACCCGATACCGTGCCGCCCGGCCGCAGCATGCGTTCGCCATAGGTCTGGCGCAGCAGGCAAGTGGTACCATCAGCGCTTTCAATCGCGATATCGCCGGCGCCAAAGGCCTGCGGGAACTCGCGCTTCAGAAACGCCTCGAGTTCAGCCACGCTCATTTTCGCAGTCGTCATGTCGCCACCCTGCTCTCGCTTGTGCCGTCCTGTTACAATATGGTGACGGTCCTGCCCAGCGATGGAATCTCAAGTCATGGTTCAACCAGCACGCGCGGAAACAGCGCGGCCATCCATTCTTCTGCGTGAAACGGTCGGCAGCATCGGCTTGTTGACGCTGAATCGTCCGGCTGCCCGCAACAGCCTCTCCGAAGGACTGATCGGCGAATTGCACGCCGCCCTCGATGACATGGCCAGCGACAAGACCGTGCGCGCCGTGGTGATCGCCGCCAGCGGCCCGGTCTTCTCCGCCGGACATGACCTGAAAGAACTCACCGCGCGCCGCACTGATGCCGATCGCGGCCGCGCCTATTTCGCGCATATGATGACGATCTGCAGCGCCATGATGCAGGCCATCGTGCGGCTGCCAAAGCCGGTGATCGCCGCCGTGCAAGGCGTCGCCACTGCTGCAGGCTGCCAACTCTTGGCGAGCTGCGATCTCGCTATCGCCTCCGAACACGCAAAATTCGCGACGCCCGGCGTCGATATCGGCCTGTTCTGTTCGACGCCCATGGTGGCGCTGTCGCGCAACGTACCGCGCAAGCAGGCGATGGAAATGCTGCTGACCGGCGAGCCCATCTCCGCCGACCGCGCGCGCGAGATCGGCCTGGTCAACCGCGTGGTGCCCGCCGGCACCGAACGCGATGCGGCGATCGCGCTGGCAGAACAAGTGGCGCACAAGTCGGCGCATACGGTGAAGATCGGCAAGGAAGCTTTCTATCGCCAGGCCGAGATGAATCTCGCGGATGCCTATCGCTTCGCCGCTGAAGTGATGACCGAGAATATGATGGCCCGCGATGCCGAGGAAGGCATCGGCGCGTTCATCGCAAAGCGCGAGCCGAAGTGGGAAGACCGGTAATTGAAATGAACCACGACAGCTATAACGACGCCTATATCCGCGAGATCCTCAACACCGTCAAAACCGTCGCGATGGTTGGCGCCTCCCCGCAAAACGTGCGGCCGAGCTATTTCGTGTTCAAGTATCTCGCCGAACGCGGCTACGACATGATCCCGATCAATCCCGGCCAGGTCGGCAAGAGCCTGCTGGGCAAGCCGTTCGTCGCCTCGCTGCAGGAGATCGGTCGCCCGGTCGACATGATCGACATCTTCCGCAGCGCCGAGCATGTCATGCCGATCGTCGACATCGCGCTGACACTCGATCCGCTGCCCAAGGTGGTGTGGATGCAGCTCGGCGTGCGCCATGATGAGGCCGCCGCCAAGCTTGAAGCCGCAGGCATCAAGGTGGTGATGAACCGCTGCCCCAAGATCGAATATGGCCGGCTGTCGTCGGAGATCCAGTGGATGGGTGTCAATTCGCGCACGCTCAGCTCCAAGCGCGCGCCGATCCCGACCCAGGGCATGCGGCTGTCGCTGAATCGCAGCAGCCTTGGCGGTGGCAGCACCGCTGCGGCCGACCGCGTTGCGCAGCAAAATAACAAGGACAAGAACGACACCGCCTGACGGTGCGTTTCGCGATTTTATTTCCTTTGAAATGACACAGCGCAGCACGACTGTTGCGAAGTCAGGGCAAAATGCCGCCTCGCCTTGACGGCAGCGCCGCGCCCGATCAGGTTGGCGCCAACAAACCGCTATTCGACAGGGAGTGATGATGAACGATCGTATTCCAGGCTTCGGCACCCTCGCCGTCCATGCCGGCGCGCAGCCCGACCCGACCACCGGCGCGCGTGCGACGCCGATCTATCAGACCACTTCGTTCGTCTTCAACGATGCGGATCACGCCGCCTCGTTGTTCGGCCTGCAATCCTTCGGCAACATCTATACGCGCATCACCAATCCGACCACGGCTGTCCTCGAGGAACGCGTCGCAGCGCTGGAAGGCGGCACGGCAGCCCTCGCCGTCGCGTCCGGCCATGCCGCGCAGCTCGTGGTGTTTCAGCAGCTGCTGCAGCCCGGCGACGAATTCATCGCCTCGCGCAAACTCTATGGCGGTTCGATCAACCAGTTCAGCCATGCCTTCAAGAGCTTCGGCTGGAACGTAGTGTGGGCCGATCCCGATGACGTCCCCTCGTTCGAGCGCGCGGTGACTGACAAGACCAAGGCGATCTTCATCGAGTCCATCGCCAATCCTGCCGGCTCGATCACCGATATCGAGGCGGTCGCGGCCGTGGCCCGCAAGGCCGGCGTGCCGTTGATCGTCGACAACACACTGGCGACGCCCTATTTGATCAAGCCGATCGACCACGGCGCCGACATCGTCGTGCATTCGCTGACCAAGTTTCTCGGCGGCCACGGCAATTCGCTCGGCGGCATCATCGTGGATGCGGGCACCTTCGACTGGTCGAAAGGCAACAAATACCCGGTGCTGTCAGAGCCGCGCCCGGAATATCACGGCATCAAGCTGCAGGAGACCTTCGGCAACTTCGCTTTCGCCATTGCTTGCCGCGTACTTGGCCTGCGCGATCTCGGCCCGGCGCTGTCGCCGTTCAACGCATTCCTGATCCAGACCGGCATCGAAACGCTGCCGCTGCGCATGCAGCGCCACAGCGACAACGCCAAGGCGGTCGCCGAATGGCTGTCGGCACATCCGAAAGTGGCGGCGGTGAATTATTCGGGATTGTCGGATAACCGCTATCACACCCTCGCCCGCAAATATGCGCCGAAGGGCGCGGGCGCCGTGTTCACCTTCAGCCTGAAGGGCGGCTATGACGCCGGCGTGAGTCTCGTGTCGAACCTGAAACTGTTCTCGCATCTGGCCAATGTCGGCGACACCCGCTCGCTGGTGATCCACCCGGCCTCGACCACCCACAGCCAGCTCGACGACGAAGCCAAGACGCGCTCCGGCGCCGGACCCGACGTTGTCAGGCTGTCTGTCGGCATCGAGGACAAGGAAGATCTGATCGCGGATCTCGAACAGGCGCTGAACGCGTAAGTTCTTCCCTCGCCCCGCCAGGCGAAGCAAAGCTTCGCTAGGCGGGGAGAGGGTGGCGCGGACGCAGTCCGCGTCGGGTGAGAGGGAGCCAGTGTTTCACTCGCTGGCTCCCTCTCACCCGGATTACTCGCTTCGCTCCTAATCCGACCTCTCCCCGCAAGCGGGGCGAGGTTAAGAAGCGCTAGGCCTGACCGCGCATCGCCTTGTCTTCCCGCACCAGCCGCGCATTGCGCTGGAATACCGAATAGGTCGCCAGCGCGAACAGCACCACCAGCAGCTGGATCGACAGCGCTTCCAGCGTCGGATTGAAACCGATCGCCGTCAGGAATGCGCTGCCTGGCGCGTCGGTGACCCCGATCATCGCCTGTTCCTGGAATTCCTGGATCGCTTCGCCGATGAACTTGATGCCCATCACGAACAGGAAGGCCGAGGTGATGATGAACAGCGGTCGCAGCGGGATGCGCTGGGCGATCATGTTGATGAAATAAAACAGCACGACGAGACCGGCCGTCGCCGCTGCCAGACCGCCGAACAGTCCGACGCTCCAGCCGCCTTCGGTGGTCGCGAGCGCGTTGATGAACAGCACCGTCTCGGCGCCCTCACGAAACACCGCCAGGAATGCCAGCATCGCGACGGCGAGACCGGTATCCTGCGCAAGCGCCTGATCCGCTTTCGCCGCCAGATAATCCTGCCAGCCGCGCGGATCCTGCTTCACCATCAGCCAGCCGCTGACATAGAGCATCAGGCCTGCCGCAAACAGGATGACGATGGCTTCAAAGACATCGCTGTGATCGCCGGAATTGAACACCGCAAAGGCCCAGGCTGCGACCAGGCTGGCGAGGATCGCCGCCAGCGCGCCCAGATAGAGCGCGGTCACGCGATGGCCGCCGCCGGATTTCCTGAGATAGCCGGCCAACGCCGCGATCACGAGCATGGCCTCGAGACCCTCGCGCAGCAGAATGACGGCAGCCTGAATGAATGCGGAGGACATGACCCAATCCCGTGTGGTGGTGCGTCGTATCTATTGCGCACTGCGAATGAGCGAAAGCCGCACAGCCACACGACTGCGTCAACTCCGTTACAATCGTTCTAGTCGGTAACGCGCAACAGCTAGGCGGCCTTGCCGACCGCGAGATCGAGCTGACGTTCCGTCAACGCCGCCCCGCGCGGCTTCATCCGCTCCACCTGCAGGATCGCCAGCGTCAGCACCACGATCGCGACCGCCTGATGGGTCAGCGCCAGATCGATCGGCACCTGATGCAGCAGCGTGAGAATGCCGAGCGCGGCCTGCACCGCGATCGATGCCGCCAGCCACAGCGCGCCGTTGACAACCGGTGCCCCTGCCCGCGCGCGGATCGCATCGATCACATGCCAGATCGCCAGCGCGAACAGCGCATAGGCGGTCATGCGATGCTGGAACTGAACCGTCAGCGTGTTGTCGAACATGTTGCGCCACCACGGATCTTCGAAGAACAGCCGCGATGCCGAGGGGATCAGCGCGCCATCGATCTCCGGCCAGGTATTGAACACGCGGCCCGCACGAAGCCCAGCGACCAGCGCACCGAAATAGATTTGCAGGAAAGTCAGCCCCAACAACACCCAGCTCGTCACGCGCAAGCGACTTGCCGCCAGCACCGGCGCACGGTCGCCGAGCCGTCGCAGCGTCCAGACGATGGCGGCGAAGATGATCAGTGCCAGCATCAGATGCGCCGCGAGACGATATTGCGAGACTTCCACGCGCTTGGTCAGGCCCGAGGCCACCATCCACCAGCCCACCGCGCCCTGCAGGCCGCCGAGGCCGAAGATCACCCACAGCCGCTTCTTCAATTCGGACGTCAGCACACCGCGCCACAGGAACCAGAGGAATGGCAGCAGGAACACCACGCCGATGACACGGCCGAGCAGACGATGGCTCCATTCCCACCAGAAGATGGTCTTGAACTCATGGAGCGTCATGCCGCTATTCAGTTCGCGATATTGCGGGATCTGCTTGTAGGCCTCGAAGGCCGCGATCCAGTGCGATTCATCGAGCGGCGGAATGGCGCCGGTCACCGGCTTCCATTCGACAATCGACAGGCCGGATTCGGTGAGCCGCGTCGCGCCGCCGACCAGCACCATCGCCACGATCATCGCGGCGACGGCAATCAGCCACCAGCGCACCGGGCGTAATTCCTTGTGGCGGGTTTGGGACGAAGCGGTCATCGCAGGGGTCTCGGGAACAGCCGCAAAATCAGCGACAAAATCAGCGCCAAAAACCCAGCGCCTTGAATGAAATTTCGAGCCCCTTATAGTCCGCCCGCGAAGGCCTGCAAAGTTGGGCACTTTGCCTACCCCGATCTCAGACCGACTTTGGACCGCACATTTCCGTCATGACCATCCGCACGCGCAAATTCTTCGGAACCATCTTTCTGCTGATCCTCGTGGTGGTGTGGTCGCTGCTCGGCATGACCATCGCGCAAACCCCCTGGCTGGCCAATAACGGCTGGCTGCAGGCAGCCTTCTACGTCATCGCCGGCCTCGGCTGGGTGCTCCCGGCGATGCCGATCATCAGCTGGATGGGCAAAGCCGATCCTGTGGATCCCGAGGTCGGCTAGCGCTGCGCGCCCGCACCAAGCATCACGCCGGATACCATCACCCGCAAGGCCCGCAGCGATTGCCGCCGGCCGTCCCAGGCCAGCCGCGGCAGTGCATGCAGATCCGATCCACCATTGGCCTCGATGACACCGGGGAGCGATGTCACGGCGCTGGCAAAGCCGGCCTGCGCCACCATCGCGACGTGACACTTGTCGAATGAGGCTTTATCGCCGAACGGATAGGCGAAATGTCGCGGCTCATAGAGAAGCGCGGCCTGTGCCACGGCCCGCCCCATGGCGATCTCGCGCGATGCCGCGCTGTCGCCGAGATTGGCGAGCGCCGGATAGTTGACCGTGCTGCTGCCGATCATCGCCCGTGGATTCCCCGCAAACGTGGCCACATCGTCCCAATGCGTCGCCGCATGACGCGACAGCGTCGCACTATCGACCGAATAGCGTTTGCAGAGATCGTCCGCCGCGACGGCCAGTTCGTGCGGCGGCAACGTCCGCAGCCAGCTATCGAGATAATAGTAGGCGCGATATTTGTCAGCGACCGAGGCGGTTTCGAAATGTCGCTGCCGGTGATCGATGATCAGGCTGATGCGATCATGCGTCGCGATCGCCTGCTCCAGCGCCAGCCACCACATGGCGCCAAGCCCGTCGGCAAAGGCGCTTGGCAGATAGAGCGTGAATGGCACTTCATGCGCCTGAAGCAGCGGATAGGCGAAATCGACGAAGTCGCGCGTGCCGCCATCGAAGGTCAGCGCAACGAAGCGCCGTCCCGCGCGCGGCGCACTGGCGCGGCGACACACCTCGTCCATGCCGACGATATCGACGGGCCAGCGCTTCAGCGCGCGAATGGCACGGTCGAGAAACCGCGGTGTGATCTCGTGGGATCGCAGCGGCTGGAAGGCGTCCTGCCGCGGCGGTCGCACGCGTTCGAATTTGAGAATGATACCGGCGCCGCCATAAGCGCGTTCCAGCAGACGATGCGCACCACTGAGATAAGTCAGTTCGAAGGCAAGTGCCGCGCCCCAACCGGTCTTGTATGACACCGCAGATTCCCCCAAGCGGCGTCATGCCTCTCGCCAGTCGGCTATTGTCATTACTGTTTGTTGACATTTCTTTGCAAAGGTCGCCCCAAACCTAAAAATCTAAACAAAATCTGAAACAGGCTCGCGATGACCATGGCTGCTGTGATGGAAACACCTGTGGCGATGGCAACTGCGAGCCGCATCGCACGCGTCGATGTAATCAGCGATTTCAGCGCTGCCAAAGCTATCTGGCGCAGCCTTGAAACGTCCGAACAGCTCTCCACGCCCTATCAGCGCTTCGACTTCCAGTCGGCCTGGCAGACCCATATCGGCGTCCACGAAGGCCTGAAGCCCTTCATCGTCGTCGCCTATGACGCAGCGCATCAGCCGCTGATGTTGTTGCCGCTCGCCGTGAGCCGCGAAAACGGCATGCGCGTCGCCGGCTATCTCGGCGGCAAGCACGTCACCTTCAACATGCCGCTGTTCCGGCGCGACTTCGCGGCGCAGGCGACAAAGGCAGATATCGACGCACTGCTGCGGGGAATTCAAAAGCACACCGAGACGGTCGACGTCCTCGCGCTGGTCCGTCAGCCCAAAAGCTGGATCGGCATCGCCAATCCGCTCGCGCTGCTGCCAAGCCAGGCCTCGACCAATGATTGTCCGGTGCTGAAGATGGTGCCCGGCGAAGCCGCGACAGATCGGATCAGCAATTCGTTCCGCAAGCGCCTCAAGACCAAGGAAGGCAAGTACCGAAATCTTGCCGGCTATCGCTACATGCACGCGAAGACGGAGGCCGAGGTCACACACGTGCTCGACGCCTTCTTCGCCATCAAGCCGCTGCGCATGGCCGAACAGAACCTGCCCAATGTATTCGCCGAGCCCGGCGTCGAAGCCTTCATCCGCCAGGCCTGTACGACACCGCGGGCGGACGGCTACACCATCGATATCCACGCGCTCGTCTGCGACGAGGAAGTGATCGCGATGTTCGCCGGCGTCGCCGACGACAACCGCTTCTCGATGATGTTCAACACCTACACCATGTCGGAGAATGCGAAATACAGCCCCGGCCTGATCCTGATGCGCACCATCATCGATGCCTATGCCGAGCGCGGCGTGACGTCGCTGGATCTCGGGATCGGCGACGATGACTACAAGCGGATGTTCTGCAAGGATGACGAGCCAATCTTCGACAGTTTCGTGCCGCTCACCACGCGCGGCAGGCTCGGTGCCATGGGCCTGTCATCCTTCGCCCATGCCAAGCGGATCGTGAAGCAGACACCTGCCCTGCTGCAGCTGGCGCAAATGCTGCGCCACGCGTTTCAGCGGTAACGAATACCTTCAATTGGCAATTGAAACGACGTCATGCCCGGGCTTGACCCGGGCATCCACGTCTTAGTCGTTGCGTTGAGGCGAAGGCGTGGATGGCCGGGTCAAGCCCGGCCATGACGAGGGTTCGTCGACTACGCCGCAAACACGCGGCCGCCCGGCCCGACCGGGTCGTTGGCCGGCGGCGTTGAGCGCAACATCTTCACATCGGCGAAGCCGACGGCCTTGAGCTGTTCGGCCATCAGCTCGCGCGCATCCATGCTCATGGTCACTTCCGGCACCACCACGGCACGGGCCTGATCGGTCAGAAGTCCCGCCGGGAGATCGGCCGCGGTGCCGGCGTCCAGCAGCACGTGATCGTAGACGCGCAGCAGCGCATCGAGCGCCATGGTCAGGCGCGGCGACTGCAACAGCGAGCGATCGGCGCCGGCGCGGCCGGCGGCGACCATATGCAGGCCCGACATCCGGTCCTTGGTGATGACCTGGCCGAACGACGCCTCGCCCAGCATCAGCTCCGCCAGTCCGGGTGCACGCGGATCGTTCGACACCGCTTCCAGCGTCGGCGACGACGCGGCCAAATCGACCAGCACCACTTTCGCGTCACGCGACAGGATGCGCGACAGGGTCAGCGCGGTGAGCGCGATGTTGTCGTTATGGCCGGTGCCAAGGATCGTGATCTTGCGCGCCGATTTGCCGGCAGCGCGAAACTCCTGGGCAAGCTGTTCGATTTCGCTGACACCGGCGGCCAGTTCGGGATGGGTGTCGCGCACCACCGGCTGCGGCGTGACAACAGGAGCCGGCTCAGGCACGATGCCCGGTGCAACGACAGTGTCCGGCTCACGCACGGCAGCAGGTGCCTGATCCACGAACGGCTTGAACGCCGGCTCGGTGACGCGGGCCTGCGCGACCGGCACCATCGGCGCAGCGCCGCGCGGCGCGGTCATGCGCAGCAGCTCGCTGGTGACGATGCCACCGGCGGTCAGCATCAGCGTGGCGAGCGTCGCGATCAGCACGATCGGAAGTTTCTTCGGATAGGCTGGCGTGTTGGACACGATGGCGCGGGAGATGATCCGGCCATCGGTCGGTGCCGCCTCGATATTCTCACGCGTGGACGCCTCGCGGTATTTCGCCAGATAGGACTCGAGTAGATCGCGCTGCGCCCGCGCCTCGCGCTCCAGCGCCCGCAACTGCACGTCCTGGCCGTTGCTGGATGTCGCCTGACGCTTCAGCTGTTCGAGATTGTTGGTAAGGCCATCGACGCGGCCGCTGGCGATGCGCGCATCGTTTTCGAAGATGCGCGACAGTTTCGCGGCTTCGTCGCGCAATTGCTTGTCGAGATCGCCGAGCTGGGCCCGCAGCTCCTTGATGCGCGGATGCGCGTCGAGCAGCGTCGAAGACTGTTCGGCGAGCTGCGCACGCAGCGTCACGCGCTGCTCGGACAGCCGGCGGATCAGGTCGGAATTCAGCACTTCCGAAAATTCGATCGGCTTGCCGGTCTGCAGCATGTCCTTGATGAGCCGCGCCTTCGATTCGGCATCGGACTTCAGCGAACGCGCATTATTGAGCTGGCTGTTGATCTCGCCGAGCTGCTGGTTCGAGAGCGACGTATTGTTGGTGCCGATGAACAGGCTGGACTTGGAGCGGAATTCCTCTGCGCGCGCTTCCGCCTCGACCACCTTCTTGCGCAGGTCATCGATCTCACCGGACAGCCATTGCCCGGCCGATCGTGCCTGATTCTGCCGCGCATTCTGCTGCATCACCAGATAACCGTCGGCGATGGAATTGGCGACGCGCGCGGCGAGTTCGGGATCGCGCGACTGGAATTCGACGACCATGACGCGCGACTTGTCGACCGCATAGGCCGTCAACCGCTCGTAATAGGCATCGAGCACGCGCTCTTCAGGCGTCATCGAGAACGGATCGCGGCCAATGCCCATCAGGCCGAGCAGCGACCGCCACGGCTGCGCGCCCTGCAACACCGGATCGAACTCCGGGCGCTCCGCAAGCTTGTTCTTCTTGATGATCTCCCGGGCGAGATCGCGCGACAGCAACAGCTGCACCTGGCTGGTCACGGCTTCCGCATCGAGAGAAGTACGCTCTTCGTTGCGCTCGCCGCTTGGCCGCAGGAAAACGTTTTCACGCCCGTCGATCAGGATGCGCGCTTCCGACTTGAAGCGCGGCGTGATCATGTTGACGATGACGAGGGAGCCGACAAGTGCCAGCACCGTCGGAACGAGGATCCACATCTTGCGGCGGATGAGCGCCTGCCACAGCGCGCGCAGATCGAGGTCGCCGAGATCGGGCGCCGGCGCAGCGATCACGCGCTCTGCTTTCTTCTCCGGATTTTTGCGAGAAACCGGGTTTGGCATGGTTGGCGCCTTGATGGCCCGCTCGACCGACGCATCACCCTTGCCTGCACGCCAGAATGCCAAACGCATCGCCTACCCCACCCAAACGCCACTGCGTCTACTCAACGGAATCGATTAAAGACGATTAAGGTTGCCGCGCGGTTAATTGGCAGGCTGATACCGGGACGTTGCAGCGGAAGCCTGAATCCACACGTTTTTTTAACGACGAAGGCTCTTATTGGATTCAATTGCTTCAGGGATTTTCCGATGTGCGTTCCAGCTCCCGGCGACGCCCTCCTCGTCAGCGAATGCCGATTCTGATCATGAGCTCACCTTCGGACAAGCCGCTTCGCATCCTGCACGCTGTCCGCGCGCCGGTCGGCGGCATCTTTCGCCACATCATCGATGTCGCCAACGGCCAGGCCGATCGCGGCCATGAAGTCGGCATCGTCGCCGACAGCCTCACCGGTGGCGACCGCGCCCGCGATGCACTGGCCGAGATCGCCCCGCGCCTGAAGCTGGGCACCTATCGCCTGCCGATCCACCGCGAGCCACATCCGGGCGACGTGCTGGTCTGGATGCAGTTCATGCGCCTTGTCAGCCGGCTGAAGCCCGACGTGTTGCACGGCCATGGCGCCAAGGCCGGCGCCTTCGTGCGCCTGAAGGCAAAGTCGAACAACGTCATCCGCATCTACACGCCGCATGGCGGTTCGCTGCATTATCCGCAGAACACCGCGAAAGGCGCCTTCTACAGCCGCCTCGAACGCGCGCTGATGAACCGCACCGAGCTGTTCCTGTTCGAGAGCGCCTTCGCCCGCGATACCTATCAGCGCATGATCGGCACGCCGTCAGGCCTCGTGAAATGCGTGTTCAACGGCGTGACATCGGGCGAATTCGACCCCATCGACCCCGCCGATGACGCCACTGATATCTGCTATGTCGGCGAGTTCCGCCGGATCAAGGGCGCGGATCTGCTGATCGATGCCGTCGCGCGCCTGCGGGCGGACGGACAGCCCGTTACCCTGACGCTGGGCGGCGACGGCGAAGAGACCAACGCATTGAAGGCGCAGATCCAGCGCCTCGGCCTCACCGACGCCGTACGCTTCATCGGTCACGTCGAACCGCGTTACGGCTTTTCGAAAGGACGCCTGCTGGTGGTTCCATCGCGCGGCGACTCGATGCCCTATGTCGTGATCGAGGCCGCCGCTGCGGGCGTTCCGATGATCGCAGCTAATGTCGGCGGCATTCCGGAAATCTTCGGATCTCACACCTCCGCTTTGTTCCAATCGAACAATGTCGACGCCATGGCCGCGGCGATCAAAACTGCTCTCGATGACATCGCCGCTGCGCGCGCACGTGCACAATTGCTCCGTGAGCGCATCGCGGAACATTTCTCGCAGGATGCGATGGTCGAGGGGGTCATCGAAGGCTATCGCAGCGCATTTGCGAAACGTTAACTCTCCTTAACCTGTAACCAAATCTTCCGATTTGTCCGGTAATTCTCACGAAAAGCGGTAGGCTTGACGTGCGACATCGCATGCCAGCGCAACAACGGACATTTCACCTTGGACCCGATCAACGCACGTTCAATGATCGACGCGGCCGCGACGGACGCGCCCGGCGAACGCCGGTTCGAACGTCGCCGCAGACTGACGCCCGCGGCACTCGCCGTCGCCGATCAGAAGGTGCGCGCCGCCTATTCTCCGGTCGTGATCACCGGCGTCGTGCGCGTCGTCGATTTCCTGATGCTCAGCATCATCGGCATTGCGCTCAACCTGCTCTATGTCGCGCCAGAAGCTGGCTTCAGATGGGAATACTTCGCTGCGATCGTCGCGATGGCGGCGGCTGCCGTGGTGTGTTTCCAATCTGCCGACATCTATCAGGTGCAGGTCTTCCGCGGCCACATCAAGCAGCTCACGCGCATGATGTCGGCATGGGCCTTCGTGTTCCTGCTGTTCATCGGCGTCTCGTTCTTCGCCAAGGTCGGCGGCGCGGTGTCGCGTGTCTGGCTGTCCTCGTTCTTCTTCGTCGGCCTCGTCGCCCTGATCGCGGAACGTGCGGTTGTGCGTGCGCTGATCAAACGCTGGGCACATCAGGGGCGGCTCGACCGCCGCACCATCATTGTCGGCGCCGATTCCAATGGCGAGGCGCTGATCAGGGATCTCAATACCCAGGAAGATTCCGATATCCAGATCCTCGGCGTGTTCGACGACCGTAACGACAAGCGCTCGATGGACACGATCTCCGGCGCGCCGAAGCTCGGCAAGGTCGATGACATCATCGAATTCGCGCGGCGTACCCGCGTCGATCTCGTGCTGTTCGCGCTGCCGATTTCGGCCGAGACGCGCATTCTGGAAATGCTGAAGAAGCTGTGGGTGCTGCCGGTGGATATCCGCCTGTCGGCGCATACCAACAAGCTGCGCTTCCGCCCGCGCTCCTATTCCTATCTCGGCAAGGTGCCCACCCTCGACGTGTTCGAGGCGCCGATCACCGACTGGGATCTGGTGATGAAGTGGCTGTTCGACCATATCGTCGGCGGCCTGATCCTGATCGCCGCACTGCCCTTCATGGCGCTGGTGGCCATCGCCATCAAGCTCGACAGCCCCGGCCCGGTGCTGTTCCGGCAGAAGCGCTTCGGCTTCAACAACGAGCGCATCGACGTGTTCAAGTTCCGCTCGCTGTATCACGACCAGGCTGACCCGCTGGCCAAGACCGTCGTGACCAAGGGCGACAAGCGCGTCACCCGCGTCGGCCGCTTCATCCGCAAATCCTCCATCGACGAATTGCCGCAGCTCTTCAACGTGGTGTTCAAGAACAACCTGTCGCTGGTCGGCCCCCGCCCCCACGCTGTTCAGCAGAGGGTGCAGAGCCAGCTGCTGGACGAGGCCGTCGACGGTTATTTCGCTCGCCACCGCGTCAAGCCCGGCATCACCGGCTGGGCGCAGGTCAATGGCTGGCGCGGCGAAGTCGACAGCGAGGAGAAACTGCAGAAGCGCGTCGAATTCGATCTCTACTACATCGAGAACTGGTCAGTGCTGTTCGACGTCTACATCATGCTGAAAACACCGGTTTCAATGCTGACGAAGAACGAGAACGCGTATTGAGGCAGGCCTCAGCCTCTGCCTTACACCACTCGTCAACCCTGCCTGCGTAGAGTGATGCCGCCATGAGCACTCACGCCACTGCCGATCATTACATCGCCTCGCCCGCGGCGCCTCCCGCCGTGGTGACGCTGCAGCGCGCGCTGCTGTGGGCGATGGGTTTTGGCGGCGCCATCGTCTTCATCGAGCCGAGCCCTTTCGAGATCGCCACCCTCACGGCGATGGTGGTGTTCTTCGCGTCGGGCCTGCGCATGCGGCTGGTGTTCATGCCGCTGCTGCTCATGCTGTTCCTGGTCAATCTCGGCTACACGATCTGCGCCGCCTATCTGCTCGACAAGGCGCCAATCGTGAACTGGATCCTGACCTCCTGGTACATGGCCATCATGGCGATCTTCGTCGCCCTTGTGATGTCCGAGGACACGCTGGCGCGCATCGATCTGCTGCGCCGCGGCCTGATCGTCGGCGCACTGGTGGCATCGCTGGCCGGCATCCTCGGCTATCTGCATCTGATCCCCGGCGCGGAGATGTTCACGCTCTACGGCCGCGCCGCCGGCACGTTCAAGGATCCCAACGTGCTCGGCGCCTTCCTGGTGCTGCCGGCGCTGTTCTGCCTGCAGAGCGTCGTCAGCGACGGTTTCGGTCGCTCGCTCCGCAGCGCCATTGCGCTCGGCATCATTGCGCTCGCCGTCCTGCTCGCTTTCTCCCGCGCCGCCTGGGGCCTGCTGGCGATCACCTCGGCCTTCATGCTGATGCTGATGGTGCTGACCAGCCAATCCAACAAACAGCGCTCGCGCATCATCATCATGGCGCTGGCCGCCGTCGCCGTCGTGGCGCTGGTGATCGTGATCCTGCTGCAGTTCGACTTCATCGCCGACATGTTCAAGCAGCGCGCCTCGTTCGATCAGAAATATGACGAAGGTCGCTTCGGTCGTTTCGGCCGACATGTGCTGGGCGCGCAGATGGCGCTCGATCTGCCCTTCGGAATCGGCCCGCTGCAATTCACGCGCTTCTTTCCGGAAGACACCCACAACTCCTATCTCAACGCCTTCATGTCCGGCGGCTGGATCTCCGGCGTATGCTATCCCGCGCTGGTGTTCATCACCGCTTTGCTCGGCTTCCGCTACATCTTCGTCCGCGTGCCATGGCAGCGTGCTTATCTCGCGGTGTTCGCAGCCTATCTCGGGACAGTCGGTGAAGCCTTCATCATCGACACCGACCACTGGCGCCATTTCTGGATGATGCTCGGAATCATGTGGGGCATGTTCGTCGCCACGCAGCAATACATGGCAACGGCGCAATTGCGTGCGGCGTCCGGACAGCCAGGCAGCGTCTGACAAGCTCATAAACGAAAACAGCCCCGCTTGCGCGAGGCTGCTTTGTCAAGACGACCGATTGCTGTTAGCGAACGATCACAGTCTTGGTGCGCGAACCCCGGCGATCCCAGCCGTGATGGCGGTGCCCGTAGTCGCGGCGCACATAGGCGCGGCTCTGCCGATAGCCATGACCGCGATGATAGCCACGATCCTGATGGTGATAACCACCGCCGCCGATCTGCACATTGATGCCCTGCGCAGACGCGGGGCCTGCAGGTGCTGCGACATAGAGAACGGCCGCAGCCGCCAGCAAAGCCAGTTTCTTGATCATGACAATTTATTCCTTCCTTTAAAAGTATCGCGGGACAAGCCATTACCGCCCGGAAGGTTCCGCACGAAATGAAGCACATCGACAAAGGACCCGCGCATGTTCGAGCCGTGCCAGATTCTCTTGTGATTTGCGATGGACATCCATCATCAAAGGGAACACGCGAGGAACTGAGCTGTTCTCTTCGCATGACACAGCAAGCAAAGAACCGCGCATTCGACAAACAGCCGAAGCCCGATCAGAAAATTCCGCCGGCCGGCCCGCACGACAAGCCGGAACTGACCGACGAGAACAAGACGCCCGGCAGCGGCGTCTTGCCTGACAAGGATCACAAGGAAGTCGAAGGCCCGACGGGATGACCGCGATCGGTCATCATGTCGTCACGCATCGACGTTAGACATTTATTAACCTTCTCGACTCACTGTGGAGTCAAGGAAGCGCAGACCGGATGTACGTCTGCGTTTGATGGCTCGGAGTTCGCTCCGGGCCATTATCTTTTCTCGACCCACCATGAGCTGCGAGATGATCGACGCTGCACGCGCATCTCGCTTTCGGTTGCAACGCGTAAAGCGGAACGCCGCTCGCTGATCACGCCATATTATTCGTTCCCCCATCGCGGCAAAATTTGTAGCCGATATGCCATGAATTGGAACTGAACCTTCAAAACACCGACACGTTGACTTCTCGATACGAAGGAGAAGCAGCATGAAGAAGACAGCACTTATTCTTGCCACTGTCGCTGCCGTCGGCGCGGCGTCGATCGCATCGAAACCGGCAGAGGCCCGTGGCGGCCGCGGCGCGGCGATCGGACTCGGCATTGCAGCCGGCGCATTGGCGGCCGGTGCCTATGGTGCTTACGGCCCCGGTTACGGATATGGTTATGGCCCGCGCCATTACGGCCCGCGTTATGCCTATGGTCCGCGCTACGGTTACGGCGACGGCTACTATGGCGGTCGCCGCTACTATCGCAGCTACGGCTACTACTAAACGCGGCTGATTGAATTGACGAAGGCCCGGAGCATATGCTCCGGGCCTTTTTCGTCACCATCATCCAGCATTCGCTCGCATCGCTGCTGCGTTGCCGCAAGGGCTTCAGTTACGCAGTGGGCTAGATACCAAACAGCCAAACGGCCGTGATGGTCGCAACCACCGCTAACCCGCTGATAGTCCAACCACCGTAGTAGCCGATATCATCGTCATGCCGGATCTCCGACGGACCATCTGCGGTATGCCAGTGACTTGCCATGCGAGCCTCCTGTTTTCAGGATAATCGGCCCGATGACCAAGAGTTCCATTGGCGCAAAAAAGACATGTCGGCGCCACCTGCCTGGCCGCCCTTAGGCGACATCGGATTCGTGGTCACCGGCATCTGTGGCCAAAGGGTCACGACGGCAAGGATTCATTAAGGAGTGCGGCCGGGGCAATTGACGGAACCCGGAGCCGGGAGAAGTCTCATGTTTTCAGCGTAGAGTAGATATTATGTTAGAGATTATTGTCCTCGGCTTCCTTATTTGTGCAGCGGCCTATGTCGGGCTTCTCTGGTTCGCCGGACGGAAAGACGACGTGATTCACGGTGATTTCGTCGAACCGAAATCGTAAGGCTGGCGTCGCGGGCGCTTGATCGAGGCCACCCTATTCAGGCGGCACCGCTCGCGTGCGAGACTACTAATGTCTTGAAATGATTTGGAAAAATGGTCGGAGCGAGAGGATTCGAACCTCCGACCCCTAGTCTCCCAGACTAGTGCGCTAACCGGGCTGCGCTACGCTCCGATGGGGCATCGTGTAGCTTCGATCCGTCCGAGGCGCAAGAAGGCTGAGCGGATTGAAACGGATTGGTTGTGGGGCGGTGGCTAGCCGTCCTTCATCGCCGTATCGAGCGCCCGGCGCGCCGCCAGCAGCTCCTCGAGCACAGCTTCGAGCCGTTCGCGTTCCAGCCGGCGCTGCGGGTTCGGCCTTGGGCTCGGGGCCGCAGCCGGTCTTGCGCTCTGCGTCGGAGCCGACATTGCCGGTTCGGGCCGCCCCGCAACAGGATTTGCCAATACGGGGTTTGCCCGCGACGGCGGCCGCTGCAGCTGTGGATCCACGCGCGGCGACGTCGATGTCATCGGAGGTTCGCGGCGGGCGGCGACGGGAGCGGCAGCAGCCTCCTCCTCGTCTTCTTCCTCAGCCTCTTCGTCCTCGCCATCTTCGCCGTCGTCTTCGTCGCCCTCTTCTTCTTCCTCGTCCTCGGCGCCTTCGGCGTCAGCCTCGTCTTCGGCCTCTTCCTCGATCTCCTCGTCGCGTTCAGCCTCGTCCTCGGCCTCTTCTTCCTCGTGATCCTCTTCGATCACGGGACGCTTCGCCTGGACGCGCGGCGCGATGGCGGCAGACGTCGGCGCGAAGCTCGGCGCAGCGTGGCCATCGACCAGCCCCTGCACCGACTTGATGCCGTTCTCTTTCAGGATTCGTTGCACGCCGCGGATGGTATAACCTTCGCCGTAGAGCAACCGGCGGATGCCGCGCAGCAGATCGACATCGTCCGGACGATAGTATCGCCGGCCGCCGGATCGCTTCATCGGTTTGATTTGAGTGAACCGCGTTTCCCAGAACCGCAGAACATGCTGCGGTATATCGAGATCGTCAGCGACCTCGCTTATGGTTCGAAACGCATCCGGCGCTTTGTCCAAGTGCAGGATCCCTGTGGTTCGCCCTGTGGTTCACCAAAAGCGTTTTCAAGCGAAGTGGCTACCGGTTCGCGTGAAGAAAACGCGTCAAAACAAACGCTAGTCGTCGTGATCTTTACCGTTGCCAACTGCGGTACTGTCGCCGTTGATCCGCTGTTTCAGGATCGCCGACGGCTTGAATACCATCACTCGCCGCGGCGAGATCGGTACTTCTGTGCCCGTCTTCGGATTGCGGCCGATGCGCTCGCCTTTTTTGCGCACCATGAAGGAGCCGAACGAGGACAGCTTCACTGTCTCGCCCTTCTCCAGACAATCCGTAATTTCTTTCAAAACCAGTTCAACAAACGCGGACGACTCCGTGCGCGAGAGACCTACCTTTTGGTAGACCGCTTCGCACAGATCAACGCGTGTGACTGTTTTTCCCGTGCCCGTCATCGCCTGCCCCAACTACTCTCGGCGAACCAAATTCGCGTCAGAAATTAGGAGGTTAACGCGCTCCGGTCAACAGTCACCATCGATGCAAAGGCATGGAAAATCATGACAATTTGAGATGTTGTCGATCTGCATCATCACCGGCGCATCACCAGCGAATGAGTGCAGAGCCCCAGGTGAAGCCGCCGCCCATGGCTTCGAGCAAGACGAGGTCGCCCTTCTTGATGCGGCCGTCGTTGACCGCCACCGATAGTGCGAGCGGAATCGACGCCGCCGACGTGTTGCCGTGAAGGTCCACGGTCAGCACCACCTTTTGCGGTGCAATATGCAGTTTATGCGCGGACGCATCGATAATGCGCTTGTTGGCCTGATGCGGCACGAACCAGTCGATGGTCTCGGCGCTGGCGCCGGTGGCTTTGAACGCATCGACGATCACGTCGGTGATCATGCCCACCGCATGTTTGAAGACCTCGCGGCCTTCCATGCGCAGGTAACCCACTGTCTGCGTCGAGGACGGGCCGCCATCGACGAACAGCTTTTCCTTGTGCCGGCCGTCCGAGCGCAGATGCGTGGTCAGCACGCCGCGATCGCTGGCTTCGCCGGGCTGGGTCTGTGCTTCCAGCACCACTGCACCGGCACCATCGCCGAACAGCACGCAGGTTCCGCGATCGGTCCAGTCGAGAATGCGCGAGAAAGTCTCTGCGCCGATCACCAGCGCGCGCTTGCCGGCGCCGGTGCGCAACAGGCTGTCGGCGGTGGTCAATCCAAAGATAAAGCCGGAACACACCGCCTGCAGGTCGAACGCCGCGCCATGGGTAATACCGAGCGCGTTCTGCACCGCAACGGCCGTCGCCGGGAATGTATTGTCCGGGGTCGAGGTCGCCAGCACGATCAGGTCGATGGACTGCGCATCGACGCCGGCATTGGCCAGCGCCGCCTGCGCGGCCTTGATCGCCAGATGCGAGGTGAACTCGCCGTCCGCAGCGATGTGGCGCTGCTTGATACCGGTGCGCTGGACGATCCACTCGTCCGATGTGTCGACCTTGGATGCCAGTTCGGCATTGGTCAGGATCCGCTCCGGCAGGTAAGAGCCGCAGCCGAGCACGACCGAACGTATCGCAGTCACGAGACAGCCTCCTGCGCAGCCGGGCTCGCAGGGAGCGCTTGGCCGTCGCGGTTGAGCATTTGATTGATCTTGGTGAGAAGGTCGTAGCGGACCATGTCGTAACCGACATCCACCGCATAGGCGAAACCGTCGGCATTGGTGCCACCGTGGCTCTTCACCACGATGCCGCGCAGGCCGAGAAACACCGCGCCGTTGGACTTGTTCGGATCGACCTTGTCGCGCACCGCCTTGAAGGCGTTCTTGGCGAACAGGTAGCCGATGCGCGAGCGCCAGGTGCGGGCCATGGCATTGCGCAGATATTCGGCAAACTGCCGCGCGGTGCCCTCAGCCGCCTTGAGCGCGATATTGCCGCTGAAGCCTTCGGTGACGATCACGTCGGCATCGCCGCGGCCGATGCCGTCGCCCTCGACGAAACCGATGAATTCGAGCTGCGGCAGATTGGCGGTGCGCAGCAGTTCGGCGGCATCGCGGATTTCGTCGCCGCCCTTGATTTCCTCGACGCCGATATTGAGCAGACCGACCGTCGGCCGGGCCAGATCGAACAGCGCGCTGGCCATGGCGCTGCCCATGACAGCGAGAGTCTTCAGGTGGTTGGCGTCGCCGCCGATGGTGGCGCCGAGATCGAGCACGACGGAATCGCCGCGCGTGGTCGGCCAGATCGCGGCCAGGCCGGGACGCTCGATACCGTCGAGCATGCGCAGGCAAAAGCGCGCCATCGCCATCAGCGCGCCGGTATTGCCGGCGGAGATCGCGACATCGGCCTCGCCCTTCTTCACCGCCTCGATCGCCAGCCACATCGACGAGACCTTGCGGCCACGGCGCAGCGCCTGGCTTGGCTTGTCATGCATGCTGACGGCAACGTCGGTATGGATCACCTTCGATACGGCCTTCAGTGCCGGATGATTGGCGAGTTCTTTCTCGATCAGCGCGCTGTCACCGAACAGCAGGAACTCGCTGTCGGGATGCCGGGTCAACGAAATCGCGGCGCCGGGAATGACCACCGATGCGCCGATGTCGCCACCCATGGCGTCTAGCGCGATGCGAACCTTTTTCGGCATGGACGTTCCGGAAACCTGTCTCTTGCGGCCTGTGACGCTCGTGGCCGCGGACGAAGTCTGCCGCATTTGGCAGCAGACGGCGAAGTTATGGCATTAACCCGATTTCGGCCGGGGACAATAGCGTTTCCGTGACCCGATACAACATCTTGACCGGGCGCTTTTGTCCCGCCAGCCGCACGGGGCGTGGAATCGGACCTCGGTCTCAGCCCTTCCCGGGCTTTTTGGATTTGGGCGTCTCAGGGGCGGTTTTCAGCGCTTTCAGGGCCGCAAACGGGTGCTCTTCCGGGTCCGGAACCTCGACCACCGGCTCGAACACGGCATCGGGCTTACGGGGATACGGGTCCAGCCCCAGAAACAGCGCGTCGGTCGCCAGTTTGCCGAGGTCGATAAAGCCGTTTTCGATCGGCTCCGGCGGATCCGGGGTCTCCTCGTCACTCTCAACGTCCTCGTCCACCGATTCGGCGAGTTCGCGAATCTGCGATGGCGGCGCGAAAATCACGTCGATCTCTTCCTCGAAATCGGCGGCCAACGGGTCCAGCGTCACCACGCAAGTCTGCTCGACCTTGCCCCAGATGCGACCGGTGACATGCACCGTACCGCCCTTGACGGGGCTCAGCAGGAGTTCGCCTTTCACGGCGCCCACGCTGACGAGGCCGCCGAGTTCGGCGATCCGCTTGCGCTCCTCGGGCGTGGCCTCGATGTCGCGCGCCAGCCCCGTTTCCGGGATCTGGATCACGGCGATGGGCACGCTCCAGGGCGGCGTGAGATCCACGGTGCGGTCGGGTTTGTTCATGTCGTTACCAAGGTCTCCGCAGGCGACGGGAAATGCCACGCGCCTGATGTCAGTGTCGTTGCATCCAGCGTGCCCAGACGGGCATTCGCCGCTTCGACATAAACAGCGAGACGCCGGGCGTTCTCGATGTCCATGCCATTATAGATATTCTTCGACAGCGCCGCCGCCAGAGGCTCCCTGCCCGCGCCAAGCGCTGCGTCATAGGCGCCTGTCCGGCCGTAAAACGCATCGCCGAATTCCCGCATTTTCTTCGGCACCTTCATGTCGCTGGTGCCGAGTTCGCGCAGGTTATCGTCCATATCGCTGCAGAACCTGTCGAAAAGTCCCTGCGACAACTCATCCTTCGGACTTATCCGGCGCAGCACCAGCCACAGGTGCAGCAGCAACATATCGAAACGCCCGTTTACCGTATCCGGTGCTCCCAAGTCCCGATAAAACAAGGGTTCTCGCGCCTGCGCCACGATCATGCCATAGATGGCTTCGATGGTGCCGCGCAACGGCGCCGGGGGCTTTCTGAAGTGACTGAACGGCCAGACCATCTTGGGTTCCTCAGGCGGGCCCCTCGGGCACGCGCATGTTGCATTCAGAGGTTCTGCCCGGTACGTCAACGCCTTCCGGGATGCAAGTCTTTCGGAAGCAAGGCCTTCCCGAGAATCAAGAGGATGGGACCCCCTCCGCTATGACAATTTCGACCTCCATCAGCGCGAAGGCGCGGCCGACGCGTGGCTGGCGCGGCATGCGCGCCGCACTCGCGGTCGCGGCCCTGTGCGTCACGCTGGGCGCCTGCGCCGAGCAATTCCAGAAGGGCTACATCCTGCCCCCCGGCGCGCTGGAGCAGATCCCGATCGGCGCCAGCCAGGATCAGGTCCTGATCGTGATGGGCACGCCCTCCACCGTCGCCACGCTATCGGGCGAAGTGTTCTATTACATCTCGCAGCGCGCCGAACGCGCCGTCGCGTTCATGCCGCAGAAGGTCACCGACCAGCGCGTCATCGCGATCTATTTCGACAAGAACCGCAAGGTAATCCGGCTCGCCAATTACGGCCTGCAGGACGGCAAGATCTTCGACTTCATCAGCCGCACCACGCCGACCTCCGGCCAGGAGATGAGCTATCTCACGCCGCTGTTCAAGCTGATCAGCTTCCGCTAGGCGGAACTATCAAATCGCTGAATTGCAAAAGCCCCGCAGCACACGCTGCGGGGCTTTTCTTTACGCTGTGGCCAAGGTCGGCTTGCCCGCCACCATCTGCCTCACTACGATTTCAGCAAGATCAAAAACCAAAACGACACCATCGAGGGAAGAAGCTATGACCAATCTGGTTACCCGTCGCCGTGTACTCACCGGTGCGGCCGCGATCACCAGCGCCGCGATCCTGCCGCGCGCCAGCCTCGGCGCCGGCGAATGGAAGCCCACCGAAACCGTCCGCGTCATCGTGCCCGCCGCAGCCGGCGGCTCCACCGACGTGATGGGCCGCATGCTGGCTGCGCATCTGCAGCCGGTCTGGGGCCAGTCAGTGGTGGTGGAGAATCGCTCAGGCGGCGGCGGCACCATCGGCACGGCGGAAGTCGCACGCCTCAAGGGCGATGGCCACACCATCCTGGTCGGCAATCCCGGCCCCAACGCCATCGCCTACAGCATCTTCAAGAACCTGACCTACAAGAGCGATCAGTTGCAGGCGGTCTCCAACATGATCAAGATTCCGAACATCGTCTGCGCGCATCCGAGCGTGCCGATCAAGACGATCCCGGAGCTGATCGCCTATATCAAGGCCAATCCGGACAAGCTGAACTATGGTTCGTCGGGCGTCGGCCAGAGCCCGCATCTCACCGGCGCGTGGTGGCTGCAGCTCACCGGCTTGAAGATGCAGCACGTGCCGTTCCGCGGTGCAGGCCCTGCGCTGCAGGCGGCCCTCGCTGGCGATATCCAGATCCTGTTCGACAATCTCTATCCGTCGCTGCCCCAGGTGCTCGACGGCAAGCTCACCGGCCTTGCCGTCACCACGCAGCAGCGCAACGCGCAGGCGCCGAACGTTCCGGCGATGCGCGAGACCGCGCCTGAGCTGGAGAAGTTCGACGTGGCGTCATGGTTCGGCGTGTTCTATCCGAAGAGCACACCGACCGAAGCCGTGACCTCGCTCAATGAGCAGATCAAGGTTCTGCTCGGCACGGATGCGACCAAGAAGACCATCGCAGCCATGGGCGCCGTGTCGGACTACGGCACCCCTCAGCAATTCCAGACCTTTGTCGAGGCCGAGACGGCCAAGTTCAAGACCATCATCGACAAGGAAGGCCTGCAGATGGAGGTGAAGTGAGGCGCGCCTCACCTCGCTCCATCTAAGTGATCTGAACGAAAACCCCGCGGCTCACACCGCGGGGTTTTTCCGTCTTACTTCTCTTCTTCCATGGCAAAGGCGACGTCGCCATTGGCCGAGAGCCGCACCTTGTCGCCCTCGACCTCGGCGACCAGACCGCCATCGATAAAGTGATGGTGACCCTTGTGGCTGCCCTCGCCGCTGTCCTTCTTGGTCAGCTTGATGCGGTTGCCCTCGACCTTGTCGACCGTTCCGACATGGACGCCGTCGGCGCCGATGACTTCCATATGTTCTTTGATCTTGCTGAGCGCGCTCATGTCGTATCCTCTGATGTGGGAAATACTGAACGTGCGGCTGGGCAATAGGTTCAATCGCGATCCGGTGAGATCGGCGATCATGCGCCCTTGTTCATCTTCTTGATCTTGGCGTCCTGCGCCTCGATCGCCAGTGTCAATTCCATGATGGCCTTGGACAAAAGCTCGGTGGCCTCCTTCTGGTCCTGCGACTTGGCGGCGCGCAGCGCGTAGTTCTTGGCGGATGACAGCGACATTTGACGGTCCTCGTGATGATCCCGAGGGCGAATTAGCCGAAGGCGTCATTCGCTGCAATCGGGTCCAAATGGAGAGATTACGCAGCAGTCAACGGCGCCCTGCGTTTGCGATGATGACCGCGAAAATCTCGTCGGCGGATGCCGGCGGCGTGACGCCGAAGGTCTCGTCGAGAACCTGCTGCAACTCCGCAGCGCTGCCGAGCACGCGTTCAGACACCGGTTCGCCGTCACGTCCCTCGGTCGTCAGGTGGCGATTGACCAGTTTATGACGCCGGCCGTTGCTGACGCGCTCCATCACCAGCGTCGAGGTGAAGGGCACGAAGGGACTGGTCGATGTGTACCAGTTGCCGAGCTCGTAATCCGACGGCAGTTGCGGCGCGAGGTCAAACACATACATCGTCCGCCAGCCGTCCGCCCGCTTCGCGCTCAGCGACAACAGGCCATCTGCTTCGATCAGCCGATAGGTCCCCATCGCCGTTTGCTGCTCGGTCCCCGCGAGGAGCCGCAGGGGTGCATCGAGTACGCAGGCGCCAAAGCCGGTATCGGCGAGATAGGGTCCGTCCGGAAGATCGACCTTCAGGAGCATGTGCGTCCTGGGGCCAAGCGGACTGTCCGGCGGCGCATTCCAACGCACCCGGGCGCCGAGGCCAGTGACCTTGAAGCCGATCGTCTCGAGCGCGGCCCGCAGCATCGCGTTCAGCTCATAGCAATAGCCACCACGTCGGCCATCGATGAGTTTCTGCTGCAATGACGCCATGTCCAACTTGACCGGCAGATGGAGAAACGGATTGAGACCCTCGAAAGGCAGCGCATTGATGTGAGCGACATGAATGGCCGTCAGTGTCGCCAGATCCGGCGCAACCGATCCGTCAAAGCCGATCCGCGCGAGATAGCGATCCAGCCGAAAAACATCCGTCATCATTTCTGCCTCTTCATCATCTCGCTCTGACATAGCCCATCCGACAGCAGCGGGCGACAACGTACCGCCCAAGCTGTCATTCCGGGGCAGGACGGACCGCGCAGCGGGCCGGACTGAGCCCGGAATCTCGAAGTGTTTTGCGCTGTCGGAGACTCCCATGTCGAGATTCCGGGTTCGCGTGCGCGAAGGTGCGCCCGCGCTCAGGCAAACCAATTGGTTTGCCGGGGAATGACAGTGTGGGGCGGGAAGACAGCGCCTAAACATTTTTTCCTATCTCCCGTTGACAACATCCCCATCAGGTTTATATTCCCCAACGTCCTGCCCCACGGAGAGGGGCGATCGCGATCGTCACGTTCGCGGGGTGGGATGCGGTGGACGCCGGAGATGCGGCGTCACGC
Organism: Tardiphaga robiniae; assembly: GCF_013359755.1. Classification (GTDB taxonomy): domain Bacteria; phylum Pseudomonadota; class Alphaproteobacteria; order Rhizobiales; family Xanthobacteraceae; genus Tardiphaga; species Tardiphaga robiniae. Next base: position 230,382 of record NZ_JABMCJ010000079.1, read on the forward strand.
GGTTTGGGGGTGACGTCTGTCTTCGGGCAGGACGGATCTGCGCCAGCA
>NZ_JABMCJ010000080.1 GCF_013359755.1 Tardiphaga robiniae
GACGCTCATTCCGCTCAGGTCGAAATCGAACTGGAGGCCCAGTTGCTCGCCTTCCAGCGTCAGGACGACACCCTTGGCGTTGCGCATCTGGATGGCGCGCCTGCCTGCACCGACCGCCACACCTGCACCGAGCGCCGTATAAATGCCTTCGATGTCCGAAGCCTGATGCATATTTTGCGCCGCGCCGACCAGATCGGTCGAGGAGCCCCCAAACGTCAGGCCCGCGCTCACGCCGCCGATGCGAAACGGATACATCTCCCCACGGAAACTGAGGATTCCGCTCCCTGCCTGCGCGCCGATGAACCATCCGGCCTTGAAGAACTTGAAGCGGACTTTGCCGGTGTCCGCGTGAGCGGGCAGCGACAGTGCGGCGGACAGCAGAGTTGCGACGGTGAGACGCGTGAGGCAGCGAGCTATTTGAAAGCGCATATTGATATTCCGGTCATCGGGCTGCCGCGTGACGGCCCCGCGGCAACTAGATAGAGCATCGCAGGACTCGTCAATAACGGAGGTCGACGCGCGGTCGCCTCCCAACGGGCGCAACGTCCGACGTCAACGCGTGGGGCGCAAGTGCGACCTGTCCGCCGTAGCTCGCAGAGCGAAGGCGAAAGCGTATTGCGTCGATACGACGATGGCGGATTACGCAGCGCTCATCCGGCCACGGCTTGCCGATGGACATGCGACCAAAATTGTCATTATATCGCCGGAATGTCATCGCCTACCTGATGACACTGACGTGACGACGATACAGACCAATCCGCCTAACCTGCAGCACTCATTCGCATTCGAAAGAACACGATGACAGGTCTCTCGCGCAGGACGACGCTGGTGAAGGCGACGAGTGCAGCCGGGGCGCCGGACGTTTCAGAGCGCACCATGATCGCGCGCCGCCAACTCCTGCGTTTTTTCGCCGCTAGTCCTCTTCTCGCGGCGACCTCTCTCGGTACGATCACCACCCTGTTGACGGCTAATTCGGATGCGCTCGCGCAGAGCTACGACGTGCTGCGCGGCTCGCGACGAGCGTTCGGTCCGGACGGCATCATCACCGCTCCGGCCGATGCGCTGGATGTGTTTGAGTTCGAGCCGGCGGCGAAGAAGGCCGTGCTCAGCCAGGACGCGCCGGCCCACTGGGGCTACCTCCAGAGCGGCGTCGACGGCGACGTGACGCGCGACGCCAACCACACGGCCTTCGCGAAGTACAACATCCGCGTCCAGCGTCTCATCGATGCCCGGAAGATCGACACCAGCGTGAAGATCTTCGGCGAAACCTGGGCCAGCCCCATCTTCATGTGCCCGGTCAGCAGCCTCGGTGCCTACGATCCCGAGGCGGGGGTCACCGTGGCGCGCGCCGCTGCCAAGCGCAACCATCAGATGATTCTCTCGACGGTCGATAATGCGAGCATCGTCGACGTCAACAAGGCGCACGGCCGGCCCGCCTGGTTCATGTTGTATCCGACCGATGACTGGAACGTGACGCGGGCGCTGGTGCAGCGCGCCGAGAGTGCGGGCTCTCCGGCGATCGTCCTCACGGTCGACCGCCAGGGCGGCCGCAACACCGAAACCCTGTTCCGCGAGCGGCGCCAGGACCTGCGCGAGTGCTCGGGCTGTCACACACCGGGCTTCACCAATGAGGTCAGCCGCAAGGCCAACTTCGCGGACATCGACGTTTCCAAAGTCACCAACCTCTACGGCACCGGGATGACGTGGGAGTTCGTCGATCGCCTGCGCGGGATCGTCAAGGGCAAGCTCGTGCTGAAGGGCATCATGACGGGTGAGGACGCCAAGGAGGCGTTGCGCCATGGCGTGGACGGCCTGATCGTCTCCAACCACGGCGGGCGCGCAGAAGAGAGCGGGCAGTCGACGATCGGTGTGCTGGCAGAGGTCGTGGATTCGGTGGGCGGGCGCATCCCTGTGCTCATCGACGGGGGTGTACGCCGCGGCACCGATGTCCTGAAGGCGCTCGCTTTGGGCGCCGCGGCCGTCGGCATTGGCCGGCCATACGTGTGGGGCCTGGCGTCGTTCGGCGAGGCCGGCGTGGACCGGGTGCTGCAGATCCTGGACGATGAGTTCATCACGATCATGCGGCAGGTGGGTGCGCTGGACATCAACCACATCACGCGGCGCTGCGTCACCAGCGCCTAGCCGTGCCCGACCTCTGGTGAATGAAGCGCGCCTCGTGCCTCGACAATGGCCGTGGACGGTTTGACCGCGTACTGCAAGACATCCAAGGGACTAGGGAAAACGCAGCGCGTAGGGTGCAAGTGCGAAGCGTATTCCGCCGAGAAACAGTGGCGGCGGATTACGCTGCGCTAATCCGCCCTCGCTTGGCGCAGTTCATCACGCTCAGCGCGGTGCTCGCCACGACGATGTCCGGCTATTCGAGCGTCTTCAGATACGACAGCACATCGTGAATCTGATCCAGGTCGAGTTGGAACTCCGGCATGGTCGGATGGCCCGTGGAAATGCCTTCGGCCAGGGCTTCGCTGAGGGATTCGATTGGGTAGCGCAGATGCAGCGTTCGGAAGGGCGGCGCAATTTTCAGCGGGCTTGGCGTCACCTTGTCGATGGAATGGCACTGCGCACAATTGTTCAGGACAAAGGTCTTGCCCCGCTGTTCTGCAGGCGAAGCGGCTACCGCTTGCGTCAGCATGATCAGCGTCAACGCCAGAGGCCTGAATATCTGTCCGATCATTGCAGCCTCGATTTCGGGAGAACACGGATCGTAGATCAATTGCACCATGAAGCTTTGAGTCGCGATCTGGCTTGATCTGGATCAATGGACCGATCCAATAAGGCTTTTTGAGCGGCGATGAATGCTCTATTCGCCGCAGGTTAAGATCGGTCGGAGCGGGGAGGCACCATTTCTCATATCCACGACGTTGCCGGCCGTTCGGTTGTACCAATCATTGCCGCTGCATGCGATCCGCATTACGCGCCGATACGGCTCGTTCCAGTGAGTAGGACGCTGGTGCGACGCGTATTGCACCAATTGTGGAGAACGAGAGCGGCGGATGACACTTCCGCATTCGCTCTGCGAGCTACGGCGGACAGGTCGCCAATCCGCGCTACGCTTGCTGGTTGGATGTCGCAGTGAAGGGAAACGCATTGACGTTGTGCATCCGATTACTGGTTCTGGATGGAGACGCTCATTCCGCTCAGGTCGAAATCGAACTGGAGGCCCAGTTGCTCGCCTTCCAGCGTCAGGACGACACCCTTGGCGTTGCGCATCTGGATGGCGCGCCTGCCTGCACCGA
>NZ_JABMCJ010000081.1 GCF_013359755.1 Tardiphaga robiniae
GGGCAAAGTTAAGGATTAATTATCAGGAGTAATTATGCGGAACAGAATCATGCCTGGTGTTTACATAGTAATAATTCCTTACGTTATCGTAAGCATTTGCTATCTCCTTTTCCGCCACTACATTCCTGGTGTTTCTTTTTCAGCTCATAGAGATGGTCTTGGGGCGACATTGTCATCATATGCAGGAACCATGATTGCAATCCTGATTGCTGCCTTGACGTTTCTAATCGGAAGCAGAACGCGCCGACTGGCCAAGATTAGAGAGTATGGGTATATGACATCGGTAGTTATTGTCTATGCCCTTAGTTTTGTTGAGCTTGGAGCTTTGTTTTTCTGCGGGTTATTGCTTCTTTCCAGCATAAGCGGCTACATGATACCCACTATCGCCATCGGCATTGCCTCTGCATCGTTCATTCATATATGCATCCTTGTTTTCCAACTATATAATTTGACCAGAGAACAAGAATAACCCGGCCTCAGCGCCGGGTTTTCTTTGCCTCACGATCGCCCCCAAAACACATAACCAATTGTATTTATTGAAAAATAAATAGATACAACTCACTAAACATAGCAATTCAGATCTCTCACCTACCAAACAATGCCCCCCTGCAAAAAATAAATTCATATAAAAAACATACAGATAACCATCTGCGGTGATAAATTATCTCTGGCGGTGTTGACATAAATACCACTGGCGGTGATACTGAGCACATCAGCAGGACGCACTGACCACCATGA
>NZ_JABMCJ010000082.1 GCF_013359755.1 Tardiphaga robiniae
GACATAAGCCTTCTGGTGATATGGCTTCGTCGCCACACCGAGCAATTCGGCGGCGGCATTGTTGCCCGCAAAGGCGCCCATCCGCGTTGCGTGCTGGCACGACATCAGCGCGTAGTTGCCGACGTCATCACATGCCGCCCTAGCGGCATCGCCAGTCGCAAAGACGCCAGGCACCGACAGCACGTGCAGGTCACGGTCGACGAGCAGACGGCCAAAACCGTCGCGCCCGGCGGGGATCTGCGCGGTCAACGGCGCGGCACGCATGCCGGCGGCCCAGATCACCGTGGCACTCTCGATGTAGTCGCCGTTGGAAAGCGTAACACCGGACTTTTCGAGCGAGGTGACGCCAACGCCAAGCCGTGTTTCCACACCAAGTTTGCGCAAGGCGTCCTCGATGATAGGGCGGGCGTCGTCCCCCATGTCGGGGGCGATTGCCTTATTCCGATCGACAATGATGACACGCGGCTTAGCGTCCTTGCCAAGCATCGCTCGTAGACGTGAAGACATCTCGGTTGCCGCCTCAATTCCGGTGAAACCGCCACCCGCAACAACGACCGTGTCGCGCATCTCCGATATCGGCAAACTCGCCAGTTGATGCAAATGCCGGTCGAGCGCGACTGCGTCGTCGAGCTGATCGATACTGAAAACATGCTCAGCAAGGCCGGGAAACTTGGGACGGAATAGCTGGCTGCCGGTGGCCACGACCAGCCGATCGTAGGAGAGGCTCTTGTTCGCGCCCTTAGCGGGAACGATCTTCACCACGCGGGACTTTGTATCGACAGCCTCAGCGTTACCTTGCACGTAGACCACATCGATGGCTTTCAAAACGTTCTCAAGTGGCGCCGTCAGGGTCTCCGGCTTCGGTTCATAAAGCCGCGGGCGGATCACGAGCGTCGGCTCAGGCGCGACCAGCGCAATCTCGAGCTCTTTGGGTGGAACGCCCTGGATGTCGCGAAGGCGGGCAGCAGAAAGTGCGGCGTACATGCCGGCAAAGCCGGCGCCAATGATCACAAGTCGCATGCGATTTGCTCCAGTGGTGTGAAGTGGCTGGGTGCAAGTTACGTGAAGAGAATCGCGAATATCTTGGCGTTGATAATGTTAGCGCGTGTCGTGCACGGGCCGTTCGGCAGAAGGTCGTAAATCTCCACGAGGCCGTTCTTGGGCGACATCGAGTTGTCTCTCTCTTTTCCGATCGCCGAAGGCGAGCAAACGGTCAATGAGGTCGCGCAAACGAGCATGCTCACTAGCAGGTTTCGACGCGACGTACTCGCGAGCCGGCTGAAGAGGTTGGTGGAAATCATCTGTTCGTCTCGTGTCGTCCGAATTACTTACAGTGATTTAGGGGATCTCAGGGACCACTGCCCAAGAGCGATTGCGTCGATTGCAGCGCGATTGCGGCTAACGCATGCGGCGCCGCCAACTAGTCGCTGTCTCACCGGTCAAGCGTTTGAATGCAGAAGCGAACGCGGTCTGAGAGCCGTAGCCGAGGGCCGCCGCCACCGAGACGACAGATGCATCGGTGTCGCGCAGCATGTTCATGGCCTGCTCGAGCCGGTGCTGACGCAGCCAAGCATGAGGCGAAAGGCCTGTGCTCTCCTTAAAGGCGCGACAGAAGTGGAAGCGAGAAAGGCCGGCATCCGAAGCAAGCGCCGCGAGAGAGACATCCGCATCGCTATCTGAGCGCAAGCGATTGATGGCACGCCCCAAGACGTTTGGCGACAGACCGCCCATAGTTGGCCGGACCGTGATCGACGAGCCTGCGTGGGCAGCCAAGATGCGCGTGGCCACGACGTCCGTCAGTTGTTGCCTAAACAAGGCGTCCAATACCGCGTGACCTTCCAGAACATCGACCGAACTCATCAGCAACCGTGATACGGCCGGATCCGGGTGCACCGTCCGCTCCAGAAGATCACCGGGCGTCGCCACGTCGGCTTCGTCGGCAACGCGCGAGAGTGTCGCGTGCGGAAGGAAGAGCTGAAGGACGTGCATCGGCCGATGAATATCCCACCGGGAGGTCGAGCCAGCCGGAATGAGCGTTACGACACCGGGACGCGCCGTTCCGACCGCAACTGATCTCCCGGTACGTCGTTCGAGCCGCTGCACGCCGGTCGGATAGGTCATGATGACATGATCGACCATCGGCTTGACGACGTCGTGCACGGGCTCGTGCTTCCAGTAGGCGATCGTGCCGCTCGACGGCTGCGAAGCCACGCGAAACGGCTTGGTCCTGAGCACGCGCGCCATCTCTTCATCGGCAGGGCGCCGCTCACCGATCGGATCGTCTCTCCTATGCGCTTGCGCCTCGCTGGGCACATTCTCCGGAGAATCGTGCAAATTGGACTTGCTCATGAACTTCCGCTCGCATTGGCGCTAAGTCAAAACCAATGAGGCGCGACACTGCTGCCTCAGTGCTCGTAACAATGACGGCAAGCGCCACATCCCGAAATCGGGCGGCGGGTCTGGTCCGGCTGCTTCGGGGAATAGATTGACCTGTACCTTGGGATAGTCCCATGGGTCGTGCGTCATCGACGGCCCGCTCGCCTATCGCGTGGGGTGCCGGAGCCAAATGCCGTCAAAGCAGTCATCTAATTTGAGAAGACTGCACGAGTATACGCAGTCAGTCCTAGCAGCCCTAATTGATTGGAACTGTGAATTGAAACGCCGCACCTCTTGGTACGTCTGTGGTCACCCACAATCGTCCTCCGTGATCCTCAATGATCGACCGGCAGATGGATAGTCCCATTCCCAAGCCGTTCGACTTCGTCGTATAAAATGCCTCGAAGGCTCGCTCGATAGCGCCTTCCGATAGACCCGGGCCAGTGTCTCGCACTATAACGAGAATACAGTCAGATTCAGCTTGGGTGCTGATATGCAATTCGCGAGGATCGTCGCTCATTTGGCTCATCGCCTCGACGGCATTTACGATTAAGTTCAGCATCACCTGTTGAATCTGGACCCGACTGCCTTGGACATCGGGTAAGCCTTCTGCCAATTGAGTTCGCAGTTGAACGCCGTTCTTCAAGACCTTCCCGCGCGTCAACCCGATAACCCCTGAAATGGCTTCATTAATCTCCAAGCGGTCCTTTCGCATGGGCGCCTTGCTAACCAGCGCGTGCGTCCGGTCGACAACTTCGCTGACCCGCATGCCGTTCAGCACCGCGCGGTCTATCGCCTTTTTCGCTCTCTGAACATCTGCAGGCTGGCGAGTGAGGAATCGCTGGGCTGTTTGGGTATTCAGGAGCGTGGCCGTGATCGGCTGCTTCACCTCATGCGTAATAGACGCGGTAAGTTGACCCAAAGTTGCGAGGCGATTGGCGTGGGCCAATTCCATCTGCATGTTGCGAAATCGCCGCTCGCTCTCGCGCGCTTCTGTTTCTGCCTGCTTACGCTCGGTTAAATCGAGCACAAATGCGACACCCTGACCCTCCATTCCTTCAAGGTCCGCAATGCCGATCAACACAGGAATACGGTTGCCGTCTTTCCGGACGTATTCCTTTTCAAAGGGCTTCACGGCTCCCTTGTTCTTCAGCTCGGATATTGCCATCGCGTTGCGATCGCGCCATTCAAGGGGCGTCATGTCCATCCAGCTCACGCGACCGGACAGAAGATCGCGACGATCATAACCAACCATGCGGAGAAATTCGTTATTGGCATCGAGAATCTGACCCTCCACATTCCAGATGATGATGCCGATGATGTTGGCCTCGACGAGGCGACGAATTTTCACCTCCCGTTGTTCGATCTCTCGCTGCATAGTGGCAATGTTTCTCAAGTCCGCCTGCAACACGTCACGCCACAGCAATAGCAGTCTGAGATAGAGCTCGCTGAATTCGTTGCTTTTCTTATCAAGAACACAGATCGTTCCAAACATCTCGCCATCAGGCCAAGTAATCGGCACGCCGAGGTAAGAGATCATGCCTAGTTTGATGTCAGGGTTTGATTTCCATGCCTCATCTTGCAGGGCGTTCGGAACGTTCAACGGTTGGCGGGTGCTCATGACAGTCTCACAATAGAGGCCTGTATCGAGACGCGCGACCTCGTCCGGTTCGTAAGGATTTCCTTTCGACGCGCTGGAAACGAAGACTTTAATATTTGGCGACTCTACTCTCATGATCAATGCCGAGGGAACGCATAGAATTTCGGCTAGAAGATCTACGATCTCCTGCCATTTTTGCATGACTTCTGCGGGTACCTGCATAGTGCTGAGCATATCAATCCACGGAGCTCGCCATCAGAAGCCTCTCTGTCATTAGGTATTAGATCGAAAGCCAGTCCGCCGCCGGGCGAACTGCAAATGATGAAGCAGTGCTTCAGTTTCTATCGGGCCGGTCAGATAGGCATGGGGCCGTATCTCATGGCGCGCAACCGGGCGCCGGATTGGTGTCGACCGTGATGGCGATCAGCGGCATGGTGGAACCGATGCCCCGCTGTTGCCGCACCAGATCAATCCCGCTGAGGCCGGCATGCTCACGTCAGTGATCGGGCAATCAAAACAATCCGGTTCGAATTCGGCCATGAAGGCCTCCGCTCGATCAAATGTACGACACGCGACGTCCATCACCTGAAGGAGGTTCGGAAAGAGCCTCTCGTCCAGCCAAGTCGTCGTCCACGATGGCAACGAGGGTTCTGAACAAGCAGATATCTTTCGCTGACATGCTCAACGACCATCTACCCATCGGTCCCCCGGTTGTACCTATTCTTTGGTGTAGGCTGGCTCCCCCTCGGCGTTCGGCCGGCACCGATCCCAGAGCCGGATCAACTCACCGATGGAGTTTGTCTCAAGCTTCTTATTCGTATTACTGCGATGCAGCTAGACCGTGATCTCGCTGATCGTAGGCTCGAAGGCGATCTGCTTGTTGAGCCGGCCTTTAACCGTCTCGCGCTCGCGCGTCGTCAGCGTTGCAAGGGAGCTCGATGTTTCGTTTCACACAATGCGCGGCCCTCTTTGCGCGATGTCTTTCTCGATGGCTGCCGCGACGGCGTCCAGGAGCGTCTGATCCAGTACCGCTTGGCCAGTAAATCGACGGCTCCAGCCGTCATCGCCTACACCGTCATGGCAATGTCGCTGTGACCGATAAGGAAGACGAACGGCCTAGTACTGCCACTCGCGGGCAAATGCTGCTGGAGATCGAGGCCGCTCGCGCTGGGCATCCGGATATCGAGAAGCCTCCTTCGGTCAAGGTCACGTCGCCGCCGACCGGGACGATTTTGAACTTGATGAAGCCCGTTTCTCCTCGCATTCGTTGCGGGAAAAGCGTGCACGCCCCGACAGGTCGTGACGGCAAAGTTCGCGCGGCAGCCATCTGGTTGCGTTCGATCCGGGCACCAACGAAATCTCGGTCAAGCCGCAGTGCGAAGTGGAAGCTCCAGGCATCGTCCGCCGGAGATCTGATCCGGATTTTGGAATCACTGCCTGCAGAACGTCGAAGGGAGCACTCGGCCTAAACTAGAGAATAGGTACAATCCGACCGACAATGGGTAGATATTCGCCCGACCATGCCAGTGAAAGACACCTGCTTGTCCAAAACCCCATTAGTGGCTGTCGTAGACGACGACCTGGCTGTGCGAGAGGCGCTTGCCGATCTTCTTATGGTTCTGGAAGTTGATTGTCGCACCTTTGATCGGGCAGAAGCTTTCATGGCCGAGTTCGAGCCGGGATGCTTCGATTGCCTGATCACCGACGTGAGCATGCCGGGCCGAACCGGGCTTGAACTACAGGAGAGATTGCGGGAGCTTGGTTCGTCAATGCCGGTCATCTTCATCACAGCTGACACAAGTCCGGCGACTCAAGCGCGCGCAATGAGGGGCGGTGCTCATGCATGTCTGACAAAGCCGCTTAATGACGAAGTCCTCTTTCATCTTCTGCAGAACGCGACGAGCTACGCAGGTCGCTCGCGACGCAACGATCGAAAAGATCCGCCGTCAGATGACTAATCTCGTCTGACAGATTTCGCCAGATAGTCGAGCCCCTCTCGCGGCTTCGCCTGTTGGCGCCGAACGCGCGGACCTCGCCTCAGTCGAGACGAAGCCTTTGGGCTCGGTGCCGTTGACGATCAATGGTGCCGCAAACGATGACTGCACATCCTGCGCCCCGACATTGATTCAAAATCGATTGCCTTCGATGAATCTTGCATCCGGGCGACCTCAGGTACTGGCGATCGGACTCCGTTGCAACGAGTGATCATCAACCTGATTGCCAACGGCGTCGCGGCCATTGCGCAATTCGGCCAACCAATATCGGATCGACATCCACTTCGGTGGACGAAGATGGATCGGTTTGCGTTTTCGTCTTCGTCCATGGGCCCGTCATCGCAGCGCCAGTTCTCGCGCATATCTTCGACAGCTTCTTCAGTATCAAGAATGCTGGAATTGGCATCGACCTTACGATCTGCCCGTTGATCATCGGAGCCCATGGCGGCAGTATTTGGAGAGCGAATAGCCAGAATGGCGAGCACAACTTCGCTTCATACTTCCTGCGCCGAAGATTGCAGGTCCGCGTCCAGAATCGTCACACTCGATCGCCAAGTGGGCCAACCTCCGGAATAGGCGCCAGCCGCAACGATCAATTGCGCGCGCGGTAGAGGCCTCACTTCCGCACTATCCCTAGGTATAGGTCGATCTAGTCGCTGAACCAGCGCGACCTGACCCATTGCGCAATACGCTCATATAGCGCTCGGCCTAATGATCACACTACACGGGAAGTGCTGCATCCGCAGATACGCAGAATGAATGTCTTCCCAAACGTGAGCATACCTCCATGAGCAAGCCCAACTTGCGCGATTCCTCGGAGCATCTTTCCAGCGTATCGGAAACAAACGACCTACCTGCCGGCGACGACCAACGTCGTGGTGATGTGGAGGTGGCTCGTGTGCTCGGGACCCCGCCATTTCGCATGGCATTGGACCCCGCCGGCGCTGAGATAGTCCGCTGGAGCATGAACCGTTGCGCGACGTGGTCGAACCCATGAGCCGCCACATCATCGTGGCTGACAATGGCGATCGGGGTAATCGGTTGCGATTGAAACGTTTCCCCCGGGGGCGTGATAGTCATTCGGAAGGATCGAGTTCCCGATGGCACATTTCGAAATCTATTGATGTCGTTCAGCTCTATCCTGTCTCAGACAACGCTGAAGCGCATTGCCGACGAAGCCGCCAAAGACGCTTCTTCGCGGGATCGAACGATGCGTTCAGACTGCGCTACGGACCTCTCGATTGCAGCCGCCCTTGGCTATTCCTCGCAAACCGTTTTCGCGGCGGTGTTCAGGAAACTGACCGGCGAAGCGCCGAGCGATTTGGCGCACGCGCGTGCGTTAGCAGCAATCGCGATGCAATTACGTCAATCGCGCTGGGGCAGCGGCACATTCGGCTCGGTAGTTTTCTTCGTGTTCAGCAATGAAGCGAAAATGCTCAAATGGTCTGGATCAAGTCCGTCGGCATTGACAATACCTCGCGGCGAAAAGTGGTCGCAAGCACCCTCATATACGCGACGTCTATCATCATCCACTCTACCTTGGCGGCGAGGAAACGAAGCTCGCGCTCCTGTTCGCTGAGAGGACTGGCCCCGTGACCTCGGTTACCACAAGCGATGACGTGCGGATCTTCTACAAGGACTGGGGACCCAAGTCTGTCCAGTCAATCGTGTTTCACGATGGCTGGCCGCTGAGCTCTGACGACTGGGGTGCCCAGATGCTCTACTTCCTAGGCATGGGCTATCGCGTCATCGTCCAGAAAATGCGTCAAGCGTTGCAGCGGACGCTCGAAATGCTTCCCGATAGCGCAAAGCAGGATCCAGAAATTCGTGCCACCGCGGAGATGGCCCGCCGTCGCTCCTACAACATAGTCCATCAGATCTATCAGCCCAAGATTCACGAGGGCCATTCGCGCGACTACGAGTTCGGGCTTAATGCGGTGCGCGCGCACTGGCGGAGCGGCTTCAACGACGTCCGCCGCACGCTGGCCGACCCAAACCGGCTGGATCCGCCAGCCGCCCGAGCCCGGCATCGTCAGCCATGACGTGCATCGCCGTGATTGAACTTGAGCGCAACCAACAGCTTTCGGAGACTGCAGTGTCGACCCTTTCCTATACCTCTAAGCAGAAGACCAAAACGCCCCTTCGCCTATCGCGTCGAAGCATCCAACGCACCGCGATCGCCCTCGTCGCTACGTTTGGTGTCGCTTGCGCTGCCGTTTACAGCCACTACTACCTGACGGCCGGCCGCTACCTGGAAACGACCGACGATGCCTACGTCAAAGCCGATTCCACGATCGTCGCGCCAAAGGTTTCCGGCTACATCCACGAGGTGCTGGTCGCGGACAACGAGGCGGTGAAGGCCGGGCAGCTCTTGGCGCGGATCGACGACCGCGATTTCAGGGCCGCACTGGATCAAGCAAAGGCCGATGTTACAGCCTCGGAGGCAGCGATCCAGAACCTCAACGCGCAGATTGAATTGCAGCAGCCGCTGATCCTGCAACAAGCCGCTGAAGTCGACGTTGCCGAAGCCAATCTGAAATTCGCCCGGGAGGAGCAAACCCGATACGACGGATTGATGAAGTCGGGCTCAGGCACGGTTCAGCGGGCACAACAGACTGACGCGGCATTGCGCGCGCAGACCGCGCAGCTCGCGCAGGGAAAGGCCGGACTAACCGCCGCCAATACGAAGATCGAGGTGCTCTCCACCCAGCGTGCGCAGGCCGTCGCCCAGCTCGACCGCGCTCGCGCGGTCGAGCTCCAGGCTGCACTGAACCTGTCTTACACGCAGATCACAGCGCCGGTCGACGGCACAGTCGGAGCACGCTCGCTCCGTATCGGACAATATGTGCAGGCCGGCACGCAGCTCATGGCGGTGGTTCCGCTCGACCAGGTCTTTGTGGTCGCCAATTTCAAGGAGACGCAACTCACCCATGTGCGCAACGGCCAACCTGTCGAACTCTACGTTGACAGCTTTCGATCGACCAGGCTGAGGGGCCATGTCGACAGCCTGTCGCCCGCAAGCGGCCTGGAATTCGCTCTGCTGCCGCCCGACAACGCCACCGGCAATTTCACCAAGATCGTGCAGCGCGTGCCGGTGAAGATCGTGCTCGACGATCATAATCTCAAGGGCCTGCTGCGCCCTGGCATGTCGGCCGTGCCGACTGTGAATACCATATCGGCCGTTAGCGCCGAGCGAGACGCGGAAAGACGCCTCGCATCACGCGGCGCTAAGCCGCGCGGTTCACGATAGCGAACCGCACCCTGCATCGCTAGCGACGAGGACCGACCATGACTACCCAGCCAACAACCATCGACGCCGTGTCCGCAGGCGATTCCGACGCGCCATCTGCGATGCCTACCACATCCGTAAGAACCTGGCTCGCGGTCACCGGCGCCACGCTCGGTGCCTTCATGGCGGTGCTCAACATCCAGATCGTCAACGCCTCGCTCGCCGACATCCAAGGTGCGATCGGCGCTGGCATCGACGACGGGGGCTGGATCTCAACCTCCTATCTGATCGCCGAAATCGTGGTGATTCCACTCTCCGGCTGGCTTGCGCAGGTGTTTTCTATCCGCCTTTATCTGCTCACCAACGCAGTCCTGTTCCTGTTGCTGTCAGCGGCCTGCGCGCTGGCGCAGGACCTGCCGCAAATGATAGTGCTGCGCGCGATCCAGGGTTTCACCGGCGGCGTACTAATCCCGATGGCCTTCACCTTGATCATCACCCTGCTGCCGCGCGCCAAGCAGCCGGTCGGCCTTGCGCTGTTCGCGCTGTCGGCGACGTTCGCCCCCGCGATCGGCCCGACCATCGGCGGCTATCTCACCGAGAATTTCGGCTGGGAGTATATCTTCTATGTCAACCTCGTCCCGGGCGCGATCATGGTCGGCATGCTCTGGTACGCGCTGGAGCCCAAGCCGATGAAGCTGTCGCTGCTGCGCGACGGCGATTGGGCCGGCATCATCGCCATGGCGATCGGCCTGTCGGCGCTTCAGACCGTGCTCGAGGAAGGGAACAAGGACGATTGGTTCGGCTCGCCCTTCATCGTAAAACTGTCGGTGATCGCGGCCGTCGCACTGACAGCCTTTCTGGTCATCGAACTCACAGTGAAGAAGCCGCTGTTGAACCTGCGCCTGTTGGTTCGCCGCAATTTCGGCTTCGGCATGCTCGCGAACTTCGTGCTCGGCGTCGCGCTTTACGGTTCTGTGTTTATCCTGCCGCAATACCTGTCACGCATTCAGGGCTACAATGCCGAGCAGATCGGCGTGGTGCTGGCCTGGACAGGACTGCCACAACTTGTGCTGATCCCGCTGGTGCCGGGCCTGATGCGGCGGTTCGATGCGCGGATCATCATCGGCGTCGGCTTCGTCTTGTTCGCTGGTTCTAACTTCATGAATATTTATATGACTAGCGACTATGCCGCCGACCAGCTGTTATGGCCCAACATCGTCCGCGCGATCGGCCAGGCGCTGGTCATGGCGCCGCTGTCCGCGGTCGCGACTGCCGGCATAGAGCCGGAGAATGCGGGCTCGGCCTCCAGTCTGTTCAACATGATGCGCAATCTCGGCGGTGCCGTTGGCATCGCGCTGCTCCAGACTGTGCTGACCAAGCGTGAGCAATATCACTCCAACGTGCTGATGCAGTCGGTCTCAGTGTTCGAGGAGACGACCCGCACGCGGCTGGAGCAGCTCACGCAGTATTTCGTGAGCCACGGTGTAATCGATCGCGCCGACGCCGCCCACCGCGCCTATGTCGTGGTCGGCAAGGTCATCCAGAAGCAGGCCTTCATCCTAGGCTTCAGCGACACTTTCTACATACTGGGTGCGGCCCTCATCATCGCACTGCTCGCAAGCCTTCTCCTCAAGAAGCCCGACCGCCTCGACGGCGCTGGCCCCCATTGAGGCTCTTTGCGACCTGTTTCTCAACTATCGAAAGGAAATGTCATGTTGAAGAGCAAAGTCGCGATCGTCCGGCCTCAAGACTTCCGATAGTGGGTGACCTGACACGCCGTATGTCCTGGCGGGCCGCAAAAGTTAGACGGAAGCGACCAAAGAGCTTCTAGCGAAGAAACTGCCGTCTGAGGATTTCGCTCCTTCTTCGTAGCTTGACGGTATCGTTGCCTTCCTATGAACGCTTGCGGCAGATCAAATCACGGGTGCGGCGATATCTGTCGATGGTGACGGGATCGCACACCAAGAGCAGAAAGCGAGCAACCATGACTGCTGCCTTTCGACCATCTCCCCTTGCGTCCGATCAGACCGCACGCGAGGCAGCACTGGGTGTGGTTGCACTGGCAGCGACGCTGCTGTTTGCCAATGGCCAAACCACGGAGCGGACCGTAGTCGCTGCAGAACGCCTCGGCCGCGCTCTGGGCGTGCCGGCGAGAGTTCTGCCGGATTGGGACAAGCTTACAGTCGAGCTCGAAGGAACGTCCTTGTCACGGATCGTTGCCACAAAGCCACTCGGCATCGATATGAATAAGGTGCTGGCCGTCACAGCCGTTGTGGACCGGTTGTGCGACGGAACGCTGCGCGCTGAGGAAGCACGGTCCGCTCTGTTGTTGGCCGGAAACGTGCCACCAATATCCACGCTACAGTTCACTTCATTTGCTGCCTTTGGAGCGGTATCGCTCGGGGTCATCTTCGGCGTGCTCGACAGCTCGAGCCTGATCCTAATCGGGACAAGTGCTGCCCTCGGCGCGCTAGTGCGCCGCTGGCTGTCAGTCTTCAGCAACAATCCATTCATTCAACCGCTTTGTGCTGCCCTCATCGCCAGCATCACAACGACCATCTCCGCTATCGGCTTGCATCAGCCGATCGCTAACGCTCTCGTCGCATTCTGTCCCTGCATGGTGCTGGTACCTGGTCCGCATCTTCTCAATGGTGCAATCGATCTCGTACGTACGCGAATCGCGCTTGGCATCGCTCGCCTGACCTACGCCTGCATGATCGTGCTTATGATTTGCGTCGGCCTGCTGTTGGGCTTCATCGCCGACAGCTCAACACTCCAGGCCGCAGGGCCGATCGCGCCCGTGCCACTCCTAGCTGACGTAGTTGCAGCAGGATGCGCAGTCGCCTCCTTCGGTAACTTGTTCTCGATGCCCTGGCGCATGCTGCCGTTTCCCATTGCAGCTGGCATGCTCGGACATGCGGCACACTGGGCCCTGATCTCGCTCGCGAGCGCGAATGTAGCGACTGGAGCGCTCGTCGCCTGCATTCTGGTCAGCATCATCGTCACACCAGTCGTCGATCGCTTCCATCTACCCTTCGCTGCGCTCGGCTTTTCAGCGGTTGTTTCGATGATACCGGGCTTCTTCCTGTTCGAAGCAGCAAGTGCCCTCGTCGAACTAGTTTCGTTGGGGCCACGTGCGCCGATAGCTCTGCTAAGCAACATTGCCGCGAATGGTGCCACAGCATTTCTAGTCATACTCGCGATGAGCTTCGGGTTGATCCTGCCACGCATTCTGCTTGAAGACCGTTCGTGAAGTGACAAGCGTGGTCTAAGATACTCCATAAATTATGAAATCCCATTTATGCATTCGCTTTAACCATCTCATGATGAAATGGCTGATTGTAGATCAGAAACACCGCGGAGAGGACACCGGTAGGCTTCTATTTCAATGCATGGTGTTGAACGCCAGGTCGATCGGTCACGAAAAATTCTGTCGGTTTGTCTTAAAGGACAACGCCAGTTCTCAGCCGTTCTATCGCAGCCTTGATGTGAACCATGACCGAAATGAATATGAACGAATCCATTCTCAGAGGTCACCCGCGTCTATGCGTAATAGCCGATCTTCGAACTTATCGGTCGACAAACTTGAGCGGAGAGCGGTGGCTGCGGAAACCTACTCGATCGGCGTCAGATGACGCACCTCGGTCCCGCTGGGGCATGAGGAGGAGCGCCCTCTTCAGGACAAACCAAGTGCTGCAACAAGAAAGTCGACAACTGCATCGGTAAGTCGGCGATCCCGGCTGGCCCCGATTGACAGCAAAGCGCGCATCCGCGGGACGCGTCGGCAATAGAGTCAGATGTTTGGGGTCGCCGAACATCAATACCTACCGTGTGGTTGCCCTAAACAACGAGCCCGATCGACCATACTCTTGAGGCTCAACGAGCCTACCTCAAGTCTAAGTGTCGGCTTGATTGGCCCGGCCAGATAAGTGTTGCCCGGTTGGTGGTGCAGGCAATCGCTGCGATCGATTCCCACTGACAGGAGCAGCTCTCGAACCGAAACGCGGACTTCCTCGTCATCATCGACCGCTTTCGCCGCGGCGTTCAGGCGGTTCAGCGGCGCGAACCCGACCGAGTGGCGTCGGCGGCTGCGTTAGCAGCAATTGCTCTTCAATCACGTCAATCGCTCTTGGGCAATTACCCATCTGCTTCGCTAGTTGATTGGTGTGCCTACGCCAACAAAACGGGAGAGGACCATGAGCAATTTATTCGAACCCTTCGCCATGGGCGGGCGCCAGCTCGGCAACAGGATCGCCATGGCGCCGATGACTCGTTCGCGTAACCCAGACGGCGTACCCAATGATCTCAACGCCGTCTATTACGGTCAGCGCGCTGATGCGGGCCTGATCATCACCGAAGGCACGCCTATCTCCCCGACCGCCGAAGGTTACCTGTTCATCCCGGGCCTCTATACACCGCAGCAGGTGGCTGGCTGGCGTAAGGTGACAACTGCTGTCCATGCGAAGGGCGCCGCGATCTTCTCCCAGATCTGGCATGTCGGCCGTGTCAGCCATGTGTCGAATCAGCCCGGTGGAATCGCGCCGGTCAGCTCGACGGGCCAGATCGCCAGGAATTCGCAGGCCTGGGGCCTGACCGAGGACGGAACGCCAGGCGCGGTCGACGCATCGGCGCCGCGGGCGCTGACCACCGGCGAGGTCTATGGCGTGATCGCCGACTTCGCAGAGGCTGCCGCCAATGCGATCGAGGCGGGCTTCGACGGCATCGAGTTGCACGGCGCCAGCGGCTATCTGATTGAGCAGTTTCTCAATCTCGTGGTCAATGACCGCACAGACGAGTTCCGCGGCGACACGCTGAAAGGGCGCACCCAATTCGTGCTGGCGACGATCGACGCCGTCATCGCGCGCATCGGTGCCGAGCGGACCGCTATCCGGGTGTCGCCCTATAGCGGCTTGTTCGACATGGCCCAGTATCCGGAGATCGAGGAAACCTACCTCTATCTCGCTGACGAGCTTTCCAAGCGCAACCTTGCCTATGTCCATCTGATAAATCAGAGGTCACGCGGCAGCTTTGCGCTCCCGCCCGAATTCCTCGCCAAGTTCCGCGCTCGCTACAAGGGTGTGCTAATCTTGGCGGGCGGCATGACCCGCGAGGGCGCCGAACAGCTCATTGCCGATGACCTGATCGACATCGCTGCTTTCGGCGAGGCGTTCATCGCCAATCCTGATTTGGTCGAGCGCCTGAAGAACGACTGGCCGCTGACCCCCGCGGACCGCGCTCACTACTATGGCGGCAGCGCAGTTGGCTACATCGACTATCCGACCTATGACGATCGGCAGCTCGGTCGCCCCGGTGCTGGCAAGCAGCGAATCTAAGGTTCGCGGGCTTGTTCGCACGCCCGCAAGTTCGAGGCTGCGACCTGTCCTTAAGGATAGGGTTTCTGATCATTCGAAGTGCCGTACCATCGGTTGGCACAGTGGCTTGGACGCAGCGCCGGCAAACGCACAAGCTTGGAGAAACTGTGTTCAGGGCTCGATCGGTTCCGGAGCTGCGACTCGAGAGGCTCGGTGATGGGCAATCAATCGGACCGGGCGGCAGTTTCTCTATCGGACCCGGAAGCGGGCTTTCGATTGGTCCTGGTGGCGGACAATCTATCGGTCCCGGCGGAAGTCTGTCGATTGCTCCGGGCGGAGGCTTAGCCCCTGATCGCAATTGGAGCCGCGGATTGGACCCCCAGGACGATTGGGAGAGACAACGACGACGATTAGTGCGTGCCGCCATGGGCGCGGTGGGGTAGGCCGGCTTAACTCTCATCTCTGATATTGTGGCGGCCTCGCCTCGACTTTATGAACTTGGCGAGCAGAGTGAAAGTCCGCATTCGCAATGATTTTCCCGGGTATTTTTGGCAGGCGTGCGGTGTTCGATCGGATCCGGGAAGTGTGCGACCAACGGCTTGTCCGTAAATCCCGGAATCCGAACCCATCGAGATGCGCGGCGAGCGTCTCGCGAACGCTGTCGGCTCCCGATGTCGTCCGCAAATTCGCATTGCTGCTTCCGCTCGCGGCAGCTTTGTCCGGATGCGTGGCTTCCGCGGCCTTCATGCCTTCGCTTCCGGATAGCGCCCACGTCCAACACTTTCAGGGCATTCCGCACGCCCGCTTCCTGACGGACGCCGCCGGTCGACCCGAATGGGAGCGCGAGGCGAGGGCTGCCTGGGCGCGCCGGACCGCTTTCTTGCGCTCTCATGGGCGCGTCGGATGGACGGAGACCGTGCTCGCGCTTTCCGGCGGAGGGCAGAACGGAGCGTTCGGCGCCGGAGTCCTGGCGGGCTGGACAGCGAAAGGCGACCGCCCGGAATTCGACTACGTGACAGGCGTCTCCACCGGCGCCCTGATCGCGCCGTTCGCGTTCCTGGGACCGGCCTACGACGCCCGATTGCACGAACTCTTTACGTCGATCGACGAGGATTCACTGATTCACAAGCGCTGGTTCGGCGCCGCCCTCACGGACGACTCCCTGTACGATACCACCCCGTTGTTTGCGAAGATCAAGGCCGCCGTCGACGAGGAGATGATCGCGCGCATCGCACGCGAATATCGGAACGGACGCTTGTTGCTGATAGCAACGACGAATCTCGTCGCCGCGCGACCGGTGTTCTGGAATATCGGGGCGATCGCCGACAGCGGCAACCCTCAGGCTCCGACACTCATCCGCAAGATACTGCTCGCATCGGCCGCGATCCCGACGCTCTTCCCGCCCGTAACCATGGAGCTGGAATCCGAGGACGGTGTCGTCCGCGAGCTACACGTCGACGGCGGGACGACCGTCGGTCAGTTCCTGTATTCGCCGACCCTTCATTTGCGCGAGGGGCCGAGACCGCAAGGCGCCTCGAACCGCATCCTGGCCTACGTGATCCGCAACGGACGCCTACATCCGAAGCCCAAGCCGGTGAAATTGAATGCGTTGGACATCGCCGAACGGGCGGTGATCACGCTCACCTCATCGCAAGGCTTGGGCGACCTCTATCGCGACTTCGAACTCGCGCGACGGGACCGAGTGGAGGTCAAGTACACTTCGATCGGTGATGTTTTTTCAGAGGACGAGCCCGACGGCTCGCTTTTTGATCGGAAATACATGAACACGCTCTTCGAATACGGCTTTAAGGCCGGACTCTCGGGTTCGGAATGGATCTCGACGCCTCCGGGCTTCGACAAGTGAACAACGTAGCGTGTGGTGTTCCACATTATCTATGAAGCTGTTTCATAGATGGAGAGCGCGAATGATCGCGATCACGGCACCTGGTGCGACCGTGCAGCAATAGGCGCGGAAACAAGGGGAATGGCGATAGTTGTGGGGCATTCGCCGACGGCCTGCTTGACCCCGGATCAAGCCCGATACATATCGGCCAAGCGAGCGGCTACGCTCGTTCTGGCCATCATACGCTTTGCACGGATAAAACCTATGAGCACGTCCAACGACGATCGTTTGCCGCCCGCCAACACCGGCAATCTCGAGGCCGATCATGCCATCAACGCCGAGATTTCATACTTCAATCGCACAGGGAATATGTTGGCGCTTTGGGCGGTGTTGGACGTGAGCGCTAAGTTTGGCGTCACCGTTCCGACCGATGTTGTGAATGAATTTGCAAAGATCGGCGCGAAGATGATTGGTCACGCGTTAGAGGGCACGATCGGCGCGCGTGATCTTGCTGCTGACCTCGTGCTCGGGACGCGGAATTCATCTGGTGGATCCGTGTTCAAGGACTACGCA
Source organism: Tardiphaga robiniae (assembly GCF_013359755.1). Classification (GTDB taxonomy): domain Bacteria; phylum Pseudomonadota; class Alphaproteobacteria; order Rhizobiales; family Xanthobacteraceae; genus Tardiphaga; species Tardiphaga robiniae. The sequence continues at coordinate 16,928 of NZ_JABMCJ010000082.1, forward strand.
ACACATGCGACGTCCCGCGCTATCATCCAGCGCGTGCGACAGTTATTGCTCCAAGACCTCGAAGATCGGCAGAGCACTCCTGGCGCGTCCTCTTATGGTGTCCAAACCCGCGTCTACAAAAAAGTCGCCGAGGAATTCGGCAAGGAACCGGAGATGATCAAGCGTCTGTTCGAAGAGGATGATATGCTTCATTGGGGTCGGCGTCATTATCATGATTACGCCCGGCCAAGTGAAATGATTATCAGGCCCGGTAAAGCCGCCCGGCATGATCAGATACGTGAATTCGACCGATTGACGAGGCGGACCGGGTTGGACAACTTGGCCGAAATGGACGCTGCAATTTCCGAGAATTTCCCCCCGCCAATTGCCTGGTTTGATCTCCAGCTGCTTGTAAACGTCCTGCGGCGACTTCTTGTCGGTGCTTCTACTTGTATGAGCGATTACTTCACCTTCAGGGCAACGATCTTGTCACCGCCGCCTCTTTTCCTCAGGAACTGCTCGTCTTGAACAAGGACGGCACCGCTTTTAAGCGCGTTGCCCTCCACGACTGCGTACTTGAACGCGTGCGTGTCGGAGTAGACCTGCTTGTCGGCATGATTGATCATGTGCGTGTTCATCGCACCGACGGTTTCGGGGCCGGCCTTCTCAAAAGTGTCCGCCTCGAAATCGAACCGACCTCTCAGCGCGAGCCTGGGTGACAGGGGAAAGATGATTTCCGAATCCGCTTCTGTCATTCCGGGCCGGTCTCCCGCGTGTTGCCCGGCGTCCGTCCAGCAGATGGCGACCGGGTCATCCGTCGTTATGAAGCCGCTGGAATCCGGAGCGGCTTCCACAACGACCCATTTGCGTTGCCAAAGCTGATCGGCGACGTGGTCGTGGTGATCGATCTCGGCTGCGACAAGGGCTTCGTGCGCAGGCTTCAAATTGGTCTCCGCCAGGGCAACCTCGAGTTCGCCCAAAGTGAACGCTGCGTCTCCATTCCACTTCCCCGCCTTCTTCATGTTGGCGACATATTGTTCGTAGCGGTCGCGAGAGCCGAGCAGGCGTCGTGCACCGTTTTCCATGGCGCGCGACAATTCCGCCCTGCGCTTGGGATTGCGCAAGCTCAAAGCGGCCATCAAGTTGACCATCGCGGCCCGATCTTTCTCATCGGCGAGGGACTTCGTGGCGATGACATTCTTCAGGTGCGGCGCGATTTCTCCCTCGAATTCGGAAAGCAACTTCTCCACCGCGTTCGCATCGAGGCCATCCGCCTCGATGCGGTTGAAATCGCGCTCGTTGGCGACTCCAGGAGGCTTGGAGCGAAAGACTTTCTTCTTCCCACGATCGGCGACCAGCAGCATTCCCTTGGCGTCGACGAAGTTGCGCAGATAGAACTGAGGCACGTAGTGGTGCTTCCGTGGCTCGGTACCTCCCGATTGATTTGCCACTCCGCTCTCCCTTTCGACCGGGTCTACATCGCCGATCCCGCTACCGCCAATTTCTCGGCGTCGGCTTTTCAGGCATCGTGGACGGAGCATGCAGCCTTCCCTGCGCGGCGTCACCCAACCAGTTCGCCCACCTGTCGATGAACGCGTCCGGATCGAGCCGCTCCAGCGGCCACGCAAGTTGGAATTCGGCCATCCCATTCCAAAGCGCTTTCGCGGCCTCGATGCCGGGGTCCGCCATGAAGGGCCGCATCGTGGTCGATCTTGATGACAAGGGAGAGACCATGAACGCGGTTTCCACCCACTCGAAAACGCCCTCTTTGAACGCATCGCAGTACCAGAGAGAATGGCTTCGTCCCTCGAAGTCATACCGGTCGCGCGGCACCCTCAGAATGATCGCAGATTGGGCGATAACCTTGAACGATGGCGGCTGCCAGCTCCACGGGTCCGTCGGGGTCTCGCGTACGGGGGCCAATTCCAACTGCGCCGTCGATAGATCGATAGTGCGGCCGCTGCGTTTTCCGTTCGCGCCTTCGATCGCGCTCGGCGCGGCATCTCGAATGGCATCGACGAGCTCCTGCTGATGAGTCTTCATCAGGGCGGCCCCCGCCGCAAACAGTTCCTTTCGGATATCCTCGGCGCTCCGTGCCGCGGACGCTAGGCGCTCGGCCTCACTTTTCTTGGCGACCTCCGACAGATGCACGTCGCTCAGCTTCGCCAACCCGCCCGACTTCCTCTGTCGTGCCCGCTCGAGCCGGGCTGACATATTCTTTGCGCTGGGACGTGCACCGGGCGCTTTAAACAGCATTTCCGCGACAAGCGCGCGGATAGCTGTCGATCCGACCTGGATTGCAGGCGCATCGACATGCAGATGCTGCTCCCGAAAATCCTCGAACGATGGGCCGGTGAAGGGCCGATTGCCCGTCAACAACTCGAACGCAATCACGCCAAGCGCATAGATGTCACACGCAGACGAAGCCCTCTCCCCTCTCCAGCGCTCCGGTGCCGCATAGGGCGCGGTCATGGCGTATTTCTGGGTATCCGGCGCCGTTGTCGCCTCCGCGTATCTTGAGATCCCGAAGTCGGCCAGGCACCATTGACCGTCCAGAAACAGGATGTTCTCCGGCTTGAGATCGCGATGGACGATCCGCCCCTCGATTTCTCCCAGAGCCGCCGCGATCTGGGACACGATTTCGATAGCGTCAGCCAAGCTCAACGAGGCTGATCTCTCCATCCGATCACGGAGAGATTCCGTCGCCCGCGGCATGACCAGTGCCCAAGCTCCGTCGATTTCCCCCTGATCGATGATGGGAACGATGCGGCGTGCCCCGTCCAAATTCACGAACAGCAGTTCCCGCGCAGCACCGGGTGACTTCGGCACGAGCTTCACGACGGCTTGGAGACCTGACGCGTTCCGAGCTTCGAACACTTTTCCGAAACCACCTGCTCCAATCTGCGGGCCAATGAACCATTCGTCCGCAAGCTTAGCGACCTTCATGAAAAGCCTCTCCACTCGAAATGCCGTTCGACCTTACTTCAGGATCCCGCCCTGTGCTTCGACTTCAGCGCCTTCTGAACGGGCTCTCTCCACTTGTTGTCAAGCTTGAGACCGGCATCTGCCGCGACCATCTTCATCGCCGCGATCAGTCCGGCTTCATGTAGACAAGCAGCATCCTAGGCTCATCCTTTCTTTATTTATCGGCGTCCTTATATGTGTTCTTTTTGTCCGGCTTCAATTTCTTCATCCGCCTTATGAGACTTATGTCCGTGCAGCCTGCACGTGGCTCGCCGCCGAAGCCTGCTCGACCGCGTTCGGAAAGACGAAAGCGGCGTGGTCCGGCATTACGGAAAGAAGCTCGAAGACGTCCGAGCGGGTGTCCCATCTGGTCGACTTCTATCTCACGCCGAAGCCCGCTGAACGCACATGCCAATGGTGGCATTCAGCCAGGATGCGGCCAAGGCGCACGACGGATCTTTTTCTTCCGCATAGGTGGCCGGTATTGGCGATCTAGTTTGCCCGCGTAGCGAAGAACGGACGGGTTGTTTATTGCCCGAAGCATTCCGACTAGATGCCGCTTCGACGACATATAATACTTAAGGCTTAGATCAAAATCAGGAGTTGATGACGTGCGTCTCATCAACTTCCTTGTCATCCGACCAACAACCCGCATAAATTATTAGCGGGGTGAGACGTGACGTATTCGACAGAACCGATCCAAGCGGCAACGACCGCGCCTGAAATTCAGCGAACAAGCAATTGCTTGAGGCACATGAGCATCGCATGATTACTCTCGATGCAGCCCAGACCCATGCGCTAGCGACAGCCGCTAGGGAGGCCATCGAAGTCCATGGCCCATCCGGCACCGGCAAGTCTGTGCTCGCCAACGTTCTCGCAGCGCGCGAGTCAGAAGCCGGCCGATCATGCCTTTTGATTGGCAGCAGCCCTGTTCTAAACACGCCGATCGCGGTTCGGACACTAAGCTATCTGCACCCTGCGCTTCAGGACCGGGCGCAACTGACTGAGGCGTCCAACGTATCGGGCCAACCAATTCCGCCCGTAACGTCTACCGATTTGGTCGAGGTTCGCGCCAAGGCTGATCCAGATGCCGCACGGACCGCGGTACGAATCCTACGCCGGACCCGCGAGCTCGCTCAGAAACACCGGCTGGGCGCCGATGAGATCGAGATGTCTCTCGCGACCGCTCAAGCGTTGAGAAGCGAAATGCGAGTTCTTGCCGCGTTAGCCGTTCAAGACGGTCTGAGGCTGGCCGACCAGCTTTGGACCGGCAACGGCCGTGCCGGCCGCACGTTTATCGACGTCCGGGAAGTGTTGACCGGCAAGTCTACCGAAGTGCCCGCCGATGAAAACGCTCTCGCCATGATAAGAGCGGACGAGACGGAATTCGAAGTGGCGCTCGTCCAAATCCTCAACGCGCACAGCTTGAAAGACGACGAGCGCTTGCTATCGGAGGGGATCGCGACGCTCCGGCGCCCCCGTTCCCGCGGCAAGACGATAGCCGAGAGCCATCAGCACGCCTCATGGATGGCAGGCGTCCTGAACGATGCCAACAGGCTTGTGAGAAGCCATGGAAGTCTGAGGGCCGCGCTCGCCGCCGACCCGGAGTCGTCGGGTGCGAAGGCAATCGAATTCTTCATGCGGATGAAGTCGGAGCAGGACGCAAGCGCCGCCTTGCGAGCTTTCGACTCCGCCTTGCGTGACTACCAGTATGATTGCGTCGTGCTCGAGCGCTTCCTCCAGCAACACGGTGCCCGATCGCTTGACGGCATCGCTCCCCCACAAACCGCTTCCTCCGATGCACGAGAAGCGAATCCTGGCTCGTCGATTCAGAAGATCCGCGAAGCCCGTCAAGCCGCCCGAGAGCTGCCCGGACTCCTCGTCAGAATAAAAAGCGCGCTGCCCCCAGCGACAAGCGCATCATTCTTCACCGCGCCGATAGAAGAAGCGGCATCAGTTCTCGAAAACGGCGCGCCAGACGACGAGCGGAGCAGAGCATCAAACGAAGTGCGGCAGCTCCGGGCGCTTTTTGCGGAGACCGGCTTCGGCGATCCGCTGTCCGTTTCCGCCGATTTCGAAGCCAGCATCGAGCGGGCGCAAAAAACCGTTCTGCTCCAACCGGCACGTTCGGAGTATGGCCCCGAGGTCCTCGACCTTCTGCTCGACCTTACGACGCACGCCGAGTGGCCCGCGCCGGCGGCATGGCCTGCCTCCTTGGCGAGAGCCAGAAGCCGAGAGGAGCTCTCCGGCATGGCGGCTTCGGCACGTTCTTTCGACACCGTCGTGGTCGACGATTGCGGCGAATATGCAACCGAACTGCTCGATGCCTTCGCTGCATCAGGCGCGCGCGTGCATCGCATCGGCGTCAAAGATCAGGCGCGCGCAATCAGCCTGGAAACACCGCACCGATCGCTCGCATCCGGCATCGCACATCTCGCTACGGGCACGGACAGGCGCTGGATCGGCGCGCCGAACAGCCTAGGGCTGGTCGTCAGAACAGCACCGAACCTGACCGCCACCGAGATAGCCTCGGCGGCCAAACGGCTCGTCGCCAGACTTCAAGCAGAAAGGTGCAGTGTGGCCCTGGCGTCCGCAGGCGAAGTTGCTGACGTAATCGTAGCCGCCTTGGACGAACTGCAGGATACGGATCTTCAGCGGGTCGCCTCCCTAGCCGGAAGTGGCGTCATCGTAATTTGCCGCGTCGACCGCCGCGCTCCGGCATCCTTCCCCAGTTCTACTCCCTCTGCGGACATCGACACGGCAGTCGCGTTAGGCTGGAAAATCTCGCGGACAGCCGCCGACGGCACGGTCCTCGAGAAAGACGGCCGCTTCGTCATTCTAGTGCAAGAAGCCGGGGCGATTGCTGCCCAGGACGACACCGTTGCGGAAAGGGTAGCTCGCGCCGAAACCCAGGGCTGGCATCCGATGGTCGCCTGGCGGCAGTCGCCGCGCGACCGGACTACCCTCGCCGAAAAGCTGAACGGCAGCGCCGTGCTGATCGACAACCGGTTTAGGAACATGGCAGAGCAATTCGACCTGCTATCGCCTCAGGCGGCTACCGAGGCAGCATCTCCAGTTCAAGCGCCCAACGCTGCGCCTGTCACGAGCCATCCCGTTGTCAGCCCTGCTTCAGACCTCGAGGTTGCGACTCCTTCGACACCGGTGGCGATCGCGAAACCGATCGCCTCCGGTGTTCAAGAATCGTCAGTGAGAATCCCCGAATATCAGGCCACAGACCCCGCCGCGAATAAAAGCGAACTATCTGCCGATCGACAACCGTCGACTCAACAAGGCATTCCCTCAGCCGAGGTAATCAAGCTCAACATTCGTCCGACGGTGTCTAGTCACCCTACCACGCCGACGTTTGGCGAAAACTCCGTAGTCCGGCAAGTCGCTCCGACATCCACCATCGCTGCTTCGGAACCGAAATCAGCAAATGCCGTGCCCCGCGCCGAGTCTGGAGCCGGGACGAAATTCCGGGCCGTTCCCGCGATACTGGAAAAGTGTCTCGTCGGAAGCGCGAGCATTCCCGTACCGCACATCGTCAACGTTCTTGTTTCGACCGCTCTCCAATCGCGTTCGATAGGACCCATCTGCATCCTGCTCCCATCGACAGAGAGCGTCGCCCAACTGGTCGCCATCCTTTCTTCCATCCAATGCCTCGCGGCAGACTACCCGGACAACAAAAAGCACTTCGCAGAGCGCTATCTGCGGCCTGGATCAAGCGTCAGAATCCTCCCTGACGGAAACGTCTATGTCGCCGGCGACAAGACTTCCGTGCACGGCGTCGAAGGCGTCTACATGGGGTACACGGACAAGGAGACGCTCGACGGCGACGGCAAGCGGGTGGTGCCGGTGGACGAGCTGCTGCGGTTCGAGCCGACAAGCAGGCAGCTGCCCAAGAGCCGTTCATCGATAAAGCACGGACCCGCGCGGCCGACAGCAATCGACGAGATCGCCGAGGTCAGGACGTTCGGAAACACCGGCCTCTACAGGAACCGCGTCGTGCTGGTGGGATCACGGGCGGAGTTCGAGCGGATGCTCGCGCGCACCACGCTTGCGCCCTCTTCACGCGCGCAGGCAGTCCCAACGAGCGCGCTCGCCGAGGACTTCGCCTGGGGGACGTTCGACGAGAACGGGCGTCCCTTCGTCCTGTCTCCCGAGGGGGCAAGCGGATGTCCCCTGGTAGCGATCGCCAGAAACCTAAGCGAACTCGAGAAGGCGAGCCTGGACCCGAGCGTCGAAGCCGGATCGCAGATCATACTCACCGACCGTCTGGAACTGGTGCTGAACAACCTCGATTTCGCCGGCCGCCTCGGCGAACGCCAGCGTCTGATCGTATTCGCGGATGCGAAGCGCCGTTCCGACGCAGTCCAGCTCCGGAAACAAGGCTGGAAAGTCTGGGAGCCGCGATCGTGGGAGCTTCTGCCTGCAGCCCGCACCTTCGCGGAGCCCGCCAAGACAGATGTGCCGGGTGTCGACGTCTCGCTGCACAGCGCCTTCGCCGAACAGCGGCCCAACATCGGATATCTGGAGAAGAGTGCGCCGCACCTTGCCGAAGCCTTCAGGCGGTGGAAAGAGATCGATGCACACCTCAACGAGGAATCCTGCGTGGATGACCCAACCATGCAGTCCGCTCTCGAGCAGGTCCGGGGCCTGTTCTTCGATGCGGCCACGTGGCTCTCCATCCCCAAGGGGGATCGGGCGGCGGAATATTACGCGGCAGTCCGACACCTGCGCGATGCCGAAACCTACGTCGGTCGATATGCAAACCGCGAGGCTGTTTCTGCGCTCCGCAGCTTCACCGACGCGATCGAGCGTTTCGCGTCGCCTTCCTCCGCGACAGGAATCACCCCGAAGGGCGATGCGCTCCTGCAGCTGGCCAAGAACATCGTGCAATACCCTGCCTTGAAGCAAGTCCTCGTTACCGGCTCGCGGCAAAGCCGCGAGGAAGCCGACGCGTTCCTTGGTACGAACGGCATCGACCTGCAGTGCAAGATCGCCAGTGAGCTGACCGACGCCAGCGAGTCACCGAGGGCATTCTCGCTCCTTCGTCGCGACATGTTCGACAAGTTCGTCGATCCATGGCCGTCCAAATCGATCCTGCTGACCGGCTATGAGTTCGAGATTGAGATCTACAAGAAGCGGCTGATCTGGCGAGAATCCCAGAAACGAAGGCTGGAAATCAACCCCAGCCTCCGGGAGGACCTGACCGCCCTGCCGACTGCCGCGTTCGGCGTCCCGCCTGCCGAAACGAGCTCCCTTAGGATGGCGGACGCTCCGCCGGCGGATCCCGATCCGGCGTCCTTCGGCTCCCCGGATTCCTGGCCCAACGCCCACGGGACGCGTGCAATCGATATCACGGTGGACGGCGACGAGGAGACCGAACAATCGCATATCGTCCGCTTCGTCGGCCGATCGTGGATGCCGATGGCTGCGGACTACCGACCGCTGTGCATCATGCAGGCCGGGAACGAGGGCAGGAAATCCGGTGTGGAGCACATCGACCTAGCCGACTTGCGCCCCGGAATGCGGATAATCGTACGCGAGGAGGGCGAGAAGGACGTCATCAAGGCTATCGCCCAGGAGCTCTGCGGAGACGAGAAGTATGACCGCCTCTGGCAGCGCGCTTCACTGTGGCGGGACGCGCTCAAATCGGGCGGATCCGATCCCAACCACATCGCGAGGATCCTCCAGGAGGGCGGCGTCCGCCGTCATGTCGTGACGCTGCGCTCGTGGCTCACCAACAAGTCGCGCATCGGGCCGAGATCGGACGAGGACGTCTTCGCCATCGCCAAGGCGTTCCCGCTGGCCGGAAAGACGTCCGCCGATTGGCAGGCATGCTGCGCGGCTATCAGCGAGCTCCGCGGGCTGCACCTGTCTGCCGGAATGAAGCTCACAGACCATCTCGTCTCCCGCTGCGGAAAGATGCTGTTCGAGCCGACCGAGACGGAGACCGCCGTCGAGTTCGAGCTGGGTGCCGTCTGGATCCTGGAAGTCGCCGAGGTGGAAGCGGCCACGCGCGAGTGCCCCGTCGGCATTGTCAATCGTCTTCAATGGCTCAACGCTTCCTGGCATGCGCGGATGTTCGGCGAGCGGGTAAAGGTCCGGGTAGCGTAAATGGCCACCATGATCCCACCTGCTCCGTCATCCGATACGCCGGGATCGGAACGCCGCGTCTTTGAAGGCCTGAAGAACTGCGCGGACTCCGGCGACTGGACCATCCTCCACTCGCTGGGCTTCTCAAGCACCTGGACAGGTGGATACGGGGAGATCGACTTCGTCGTCATCATACCGCGGCTCGGGATCGTCTGCGTAGAGGTGAAAGGCGGTCAAGTCACCCACAAGGACGGCATCTGGTACACGCGGAGGTTCAATTCCAACACATCCGAGGCGTTGAAGCGGAGCCCGTTCCGTCAGGCACAAGAAGGGATGTGGAAGCTGAGGAAAGCGCTCATCCAGAAGTTCGGACAGGGCTCGTCCGAGTCCAGATGTCCGATCGGGTGGATGGCCATCCTTCCGGATGTCGATTGCCCGCCGATCACTCCGGAATTCTCGAGAGCAGAGGTAATCGACCAGTCGGACATGGCGCGCGACTTCTCGAAACGTATCAGCGGCTCCCCTTCCCTGCTGCAGTTGTCTGGCAGGAACGACCTGAATGCACCCGATGCCGCGACCTGCAAGCGGATTCTCGCGTTCCTCCGACCGAACTTCGACCGGGTCGAGATGGCCTCTTCGGAGATGTGGGACACGGAACGGCGGATCAAGTCGCTTACCGAAGAGCAGTATGCGGTACTCGACGCGATCGCCGAAAATTCCTCATGCCTCGTAAAGGGACCTGCAGGGACGGGAAAGACGAACATCGCCATCGAATCCGCTCGGCGGCTGTCGCTCTCCGGAAAGCGGGTCGTCCTTGCATGCTACAACCGGCACCTCGGCTCTTGGCTACGCAGATGCCTGGATGAACAGGGTCTGCAGGGCGTCGTGGCAGGCAACATTCATAGCCTCCTGCGCGACCGCATCGCGCGGTCCTCGCTCGCCGGCGACCTCCCTCAATCGGGGCAGATCGATAGCGAAGAGCTGTACGACCGGCACTACTTCGACCTGGGCGCGCTCGCAATCGACGAGCTAGGTGAAAGGTTCGACGCCGTGCTGATCGACGAGACACAGGACTTCGAGGCCGCGCGGATCGCCGACATTGCACGAGCCTGGACGGGCGGCATCTCCGACGCGAAGACCATCCTCTTCGGCGATTTCACTCGTCAGGCCCTCTACGGCAGATCCACCACATCGAACGAGGAGCTGCGCTCGGCGTTCTCGGGGCCGCCCATATTTAATCTCAGCATCAACTGCCGCAACACGAAACGGATCGCTCGGCACACCGATCTGATCTGCGGGTTCACCGGTATGAAGATCAGTGACAAGCAGCCAGAAGGCGACCCTGTCGAGATCTTCTACGCGGCCAACCAGGCTGACGGAATTGCCAAGCTCAGCCAGATCGTGACGGCCTTGAAGGCCGCCGGCATCCGGGCCGCCGACGTCGCGCTGCTGGGGCCCCGAAGGCGTGAAAATTCGGTCGCGTCTCGCATGAACTCCGTGGCGGGGTGGAAGATCAGAGACATCTCCTCGGCCGATCCGGAAGCCGTTTCGTATTCGACGATCCATGCGTTCAAGGGCCTCGAAAGCCCGGTCGTAATCGTAGTCGATGCTGGCACCGGCAACACGGACGAGACGGACGCCCTCCTTTACGTCGCCATGTCGCGAGCGAGAGTCCGGTTGCTCCTGATTTGCCCGGAGGAAACCAGGGCGATCTTCAACAAGCGAATGGTAGACGGTCTCCTGGCAATGGTCGGCACAGCATGAACATCGGCAAGAAGGTCACCCAGGCGACGGAGGTCCGCGACCATGTCATCGACGCGCTTCGCACCGAACTCGTCGGTCCGTCGCCGGGATATCCGATGGTCCAGCTGAACGGCGAAGAGATCCTGCGGCCCCGCGATCCTCCGCGGTACAGGTACGCTTGCGGGATACTCTTCCCGAACGGCGTCACCTATTCGGGATCCCTCGACGCGGCCGAGGAAGAAGCAGGCATCGAGACAGCCGACGCCGTCTCGGCGGAGAACGCGCCCGCCGAGGACGCCCCGCTCGACGAACCCACGGGAGAGACCGCAAGCAAGGACGCCGCGAGCGATCCCGCGCCGGAAGTCGACACCGAAATGAACGGCGCGTCGATGTTCCTGCCCAGCACGATGGGCATAAGCTTTCTTGCCGATACCACCGGCGGCATCGAGATCGAGGCGTCATGGGGCACGTACGGCAAGCGTCCTCTTTCCGGCTATCCTGGCCTCCTAGGGACGGAAAAACAGGCCGAAGCCGGACACGACGTGGAGCCGTGGTTCAGAGTGCCCGGCAAGGCTTCGATCGCCTTAAGCCACGCCGACCTGCAGAAAACCAGTGAGCGGAGACGGCTCGAAAACCCGGAGGGGCATGGCACCCTGGAGCTCGACGTGGTCAGCAGGCCCTGGAACGGCAAGCGCCTGATAACCGTCACGCTGATCAATTCCACCGCAGACACCAAGCCGGTCAACGAGAACTGCTTTTTCCAATGCGGGTTCGTCGTGCATCCGACCGGGGCATCACGGATCGAGGGCTACCCCGGTCGCCCCGAGTCCAGTCAGGATCCGGAAGAACTCTCGCTGTCGCTCCTCTATCGGCATCGGCCCAACTATGCCGTCGGACACGGCTGCTCGGCCGATTGGACAGCCGCCAACGGAACGGTCTCGGAAGTGCGCACGGAAACGCTTCCGGTCTTCGAGCAGGCTCCGATCCTGCCGCGCGAAAGCATCGACGGCGCCGACCTTTCGATGAAATTCCTGTGGGAAGGGTCTTCACAAGCGATCATGGCTTCCTGCACCTCGATGGCCGAGGCGTACAGGGAATGGATAGAAGAACGCGAAAAGGAAATCGCTGCCGACCCGTCATTGAAGCCGCAGCTGAAGGCAGCCGCCGCGAAGCACATGGAATTCTGCAGGATGTGCCTCGGCCGCATCGAGGAAGGCACGACGCTGCTGTCGTCCCATGCGGATGCGATGGAAGCATTCAGGCTCATGAACCGAGCCATGGTCCAGCAACGTGACCATTACGAGCTATCGACCAACAATCTGCGGGGGTGGATCGAAGGCCCCTCCGGAACAGCAATTCCGGAGAAGCCGTACGTCTCGCCGGAATACTCGAACACGAAATGGCGTCCATTCCAGCTCGCATTCATCCTCATGAACGTCTGCGCGTTCGTCGATCCGCAGCATGACGACCGCCAGACGGTGGACGTGATCTGGTTTCCCACGGGCGGCGGCAAGACGGAAGCCTATCTAGGACTCGCGGCGTTCGTCACCCTGCTCCGCCGCCTTCAGAATTCCGACGATGCTGGAACGACAGTGCTGATGCGCTATACGCTCCGCCTCCTCACGACGCAACAATTCCAGCGTGCTTCATCGCTGATCTGCGCGCTCGAAAACATCAGGCGCGCGGACCCGGGCAGTTTCGGCACCGTTCCCGTTTCGATCGGGCTTTGGCTCGGAGGCGCCGTGACGCCCAACCGGCATTCGCAGGCCGTCCAGGCCCACAGCCGTCTTGCTCGCGAAGGTGGCGACAATCCCTTCATCATCCTTTCCTGCCCCTGGTGCGGCGTGGCGATGGGGCCGCGCCCATATGCCGGCAACTCCCGCGTGTTCGGCTACAGGCTGGACAAACGGACCGGCGCTGAAGACAGGATCCAGTTCCGTTGCGAAGACACCGACTGCGACTTCTCGACGCCCGCAGGGCTGCCGCTGGAGGTCGTCGACGAAGGCATATACGAACGGCCGCCGACGCTGGTCATCGGTACCGTCGACAAGTTCGCAATGATGCCGTGGGAGCCGAAATCGCGCCTGCTTTTCGGAATCGACAATCCCGAGGCGGTCGAACCTCCCTCCCTCATCATCCAGGACGAGCTGCATCTCATCTCTGGGCCACTCGGATCGATGGTCGGCCACTACGAGACTGTAATCGACGAATTCTCGACCAACCCAAAGACAGGCATCTCTGCAAAGATCGTCGCCTCCACCGCGACCATCGCGCGCGCATCCGAGCAGATCGACGCGATCTACGGCCGCCCGTCGATCCTCTTCCCGCCGCAAGGCCTCGTCGCGGGCGAGTCGTTCTTCGCTTTCGAGGGCGTGGGCAAAGCTGGTCGGACCTACGTCGGTGTCCTCGCAACAGCCCTCTCATCGCACGTCACCGCACAGGTCCGCACCCTTGCTACCTTGCTGCAAGCTCCTGCGCTCATCGACGGGCCGGACGAAGCGGTCGACCCGTACTGGACGTTGATGGTCTACTTCAACAGCCTGCGCGAACTCGGCAGGGCCTCGACGCTGGTCCAGGCGGACATCAGGGAATATCTCAACTCGGTCTGGGACCGCATCGGCCTGATGGAAGGACTATCCCAGAACGCGAAAGGCATGCGGCGGTTCATCAACAATTTCGACGAGCTGACAAGCCGCATGCGCAGCTCCGACATTCCGGCGGTCCTTCAGAAGCTATTCACTGATACGCCCCTCAAGGACAGGGTCGACCTCTGCTACGCGACCAACATGATCCAGGTCGGTCTCGACGTCCCGCGTCTCAGCCTGATGTCCATCGTGGGCCAGCCCAAGGGCGCATCCGAATACATCCAGGCGTCAAGCCGCGTCGGCCGCTCCGCCGGAAATCCCGGCCTCGTCATCACGAACTACAATCCATTCAAGCCAAGGGACCGGTCCCACTTCGAGAGCTTTCGTTCCTTCCACGAAAACGCCTACCGCCACGTCGAGCCGACATCGGTGACGCCGTTCTCGATCCCCGTCTGCGAGCGCGCGATACATGCACTGGCGGTCTCGATCGCACGTTTCCGCTATCCGGAACTGAGGGACGAACCGTCGAGAGGCATCGCCAACCGGAGGACCGAGATCGTCAAAATCATCACGGACAGAGTGAAAAAGGTCGCGCCAGAAGAACTCATCCGCGCGACCGCCATCCTCGACCGATTCCTCGACGACTGGGAGCGACGGAAACCGCAGTTCTACGGGAAGATGAACGGACAGGACTCCGATCCGCTGCTTTGGCCTGCGGGCAAGCCTATAAGGCCAGACATTGCATATCTGAAGCACGTGCTCAGACAGACACCATCCTCGATGCGAAACGTCGACGCGGAGTGCGAAGCGGTCCCGATCCAGAACTACGGAACGGAGACCTCGATATGAAGCCAGGAAAATGGAACGGCAAGAAGAAAGCCGCCGGTGGCTTTCAGAAGCCTGCATTCAAACCGAGACCCGTGCGCAGAGGCCAACTGATAGCTCCTTTCGGCGTCGGATCGATGAACGACTTCCGGAACGACGAGGCGCTGATGTGCGCGGGTCTCGACGAATGGTTCAGGAGCCCTCCGGAAGAGACGCTCAGGATAACGGAAGAACGGCTCGCCGCCCGGCTGAACTGCTCCTTCTTCATAAAGCCTCCGGACTTTTCGGAATCCGAAGGCGGCCCCAAGTACAAGATCCCCCATGTGAGATTTCCGCTCTGGCACTACTGCCCGCGCTGCTTCCGCATGAAAAAGACCACCCTGTTCGGCGGTCAACCCGTCTGCACCGAACAGACGTGTTCGAAGTCCAAGCATGGCCGGCGCATGATCCCGGTCCGCATCGTCGCCGTGTGCGAGAACGGGCATATCGAGGATTTCCCGTTCAAGCGATGGATCGGATGCACCTGTGCCTCCGAGTATGACAGCAGGATGTTCTTCAAGGCAGGCCGCAGCGCGGCGAGTCTCGCCGGCATCAAGATCGAGTGCGAAGCGTGCGACCGCAGGCGCTCGCTGGCCGGTGCCTTCGAAGAAGGCGCACTAGGCAAGATCGACGTGCAGTGCTGCGCGGCCCAGCCCTGGCTTGGCCGCGAGACGGGCGTCCATTCGTGCTCGGCCGGGCTTCAGACCCTACAGAGAGGCGGCTCCAACATCTATTTCCCGGCCGTGCAAAGTTCGATCTATATTCCACCAGCCCACTCCTCCGAAACGGATGAGATACGTCGCGTCCTCGACGAACCGGTGATGTGGTCTGCGCTTACCTCCGGACTTGAAGACGGCAAAATCATCAAGATGGCCGCTGAAATCGTTGCAAGGATGGGTCAGGTCGACGCCACTGCGCTTGCGGCTGCCGCCCAGGCGAGGCTGGATAGTTCCGGCACGCCCAACGTCGCAACGACCGAAGAGGATTTCCGACGTCAGGAATACGAAGTGCTCCGCGCGGGAGTGAGCAACCCCACGGACGAGCTGTTCGTGGAGCGCCTGGACGGCGACCAGTATGATTGGCTAGGCCATTTCTTCAAGCGCGTGGGCCTCGTGCGAAAGCTGAGGGAGACACGGGTACTGACTGGATTTTCCAGGCTAGTACCAAAGACGGACAGGGGCGACCCCGCGGTCCAGAGGCTCTCGATCGACGGCAGCATCAACTGGTTGCCGGCGATGGAGGTGCGCGGAGAGGGCATCTTCATCGAGATCGATTCCGACGCCATCGATTCATGGATCGAACGAAGCAAGGCGCCCGGGCGACTAGGTTCGCTGCTCACCGAATTCAACAATCGACGCCTGATCCGAAGCCTCTCGGCCCGGAACATCGACGCCCGTTTCATGATGATCCATACGTTGGCACATGCCCTCATCAAGGAGCTCACATTTTCGTGCGGCTACGGCTCGGCCGCGCTCCGGGAGCGCCTCTACTGCAACCTGGAGGATCCAAACCAGCCCATGAACGGCTTTCTGATCTACACGGCGTCAGGCGACTCCGAAGGCACTCTCGGCGGCCTGGTATCCGAAGCCCGCCCCGGACGTCTGCAGAGACTCGTCGAAGATGCGCTTCGCCGTTCGCAATGGTGCTCCAACGATCCCATCTGCATGGAGAGTCCAGGCGATGGAGCAATGACATCGAACCTCGCTGCCTGCCACGGCTGCGTCCTCTTGCCGGAAACGAGCTGCGAGGAGGGAAACAGGCTTCTGGACCGCGGTCTGCTCGTCGGCCAAGTCCGCAGACCTGATCTAGGCTTCTTCCATGGCGCGCCGATCACCTAGACAGACCACGATCGCCGCGGGCAAGAGCGAACGCCTTCACCGCGGCGACATCATGAGTCCCGAGAAGCGAAGCGCCCTGATGTCACGCATCCGGGGCAAAGGGACAAAGCCCGAACTGGCGGTCGCTGCCCTCCTGGCCGGGACGGGCCTGACCTGGGAAGAACACGCAAAGGACCTGCCGGGCCGTCCGGATTTCGTCCTGCGCGAGCAGCGGATCGCGATCTTCGTGGACGGAGACTTCTGGCACGGCTGGCGCTTCCCGGCGTGGCGGATGAAGCTTTCCGAAAAATGGGAGCGGAAGATTGCAGCCAACAGGATGCGCGACGCCAGAAACTTCAGGGCGCTGCGCCGCGCAGGCTGGAGCGTCATCAGGATCTGGGAGCATCAGATCGAGAAGGACCCGGCGGGCTGCATCGCAAGAATTCTTTCGGTACAACAAGCGACGGGCCTGGCGTCCAACAGGCAAGCCTGGCATGATTGAGAAACGCAGCCAGTGGAAAAACGGGCCGGCAACCGCGAGAGCCTCTGTAGGTCACATGAATTTAGCGCAGACATCGCAAGGGCTGATCGACCTGTCCTGGGAGCCGATCTCAGAGATGCTAGACAATCCAGGCATGGACGGCCGGAACTGCCCGGATGGGGATTGTCGATCCTCGATGACGGCATCGATGTCGATCCGACGCAAGCGAGTATCGCTCGACCGAGCCAGCAATCTTGGTAGCCGGCACCGCGATGCGTTCAGCCGGAAGCTGATATTTTCCACCACAGAAAACGACGACCAAGGAACGGCAAGCAAATGAAGGGCATCGATCTGTTTTCGGGAGGGGGTCTCGGAAGCGCCGGCGCCCGTCACGCCGGCCTCACGATGGTGGGAGCGGCGGATGCCTGGGACATCGCTACCGAAACCTACCGCTCGAACTTCAAGGCAGCGAAGGTCGTCACGACAAGGCTTACCGACCGCAGCGGCCCGGAGATCTTCGGGAACGTCGGCAAGATCGACATGCTCATCGCGTCTCCAGAATGCACGCATCATTCGATCGCACGGGGCAACCGGCCCGTGGACACAGAGAGCCAGCGCTCAGGCTGGTACGTCATGAAGTTCATCAGGGAGCTCAATCCGCGCTGGATCGTTCTCGAGAACGTCACCCCCATGAAGAACTGGCCTGGCTATGATGACCTCATCGAGATGCTCCGGAAGACGTACAATCTGAGGATCGGACCATTGGATGCGGCCGACTTCGGCACCCCGCAGAACCGTCGGAGGCTGTTCATCGTGGGAGACCGTTTAGCCAATCCGTCGATAGCGCACCCCGGCAACCGCCCGACACGCGACGCGGCGAGCATCATCGAACGTGCCGGCAACTTCAGAGCCGATCCGGTCTTCAATGGCAAGCGCGCGGATTCTACTATCGCGCGTGTCGAGCGCGGGATCGCCGAGCTCGGCCGCAACAAGGATTTCCTGATCGTATACTACGGCTCCGACCGCGCAGGCGGCTGGCAGCGGCTTGACCGGCCGTTGCGCACGTTGACGACGCTCGACCGCTTCGGTCTCGTCCAGTGGATCGATGGACAGCCCACCCTGCGCATGCTGCAGATTCCCGAGCTCAAGCGCGCGATGGGGCTGACCCATCTCAAGGACGAGAACGGTGAGGGCGTGAAATTCCTGCTCGACCACGGCACGCGCAGGGACAAGGTCAAGGTCATCGGAAATGGTGTGTGCGCGCCGGTCATGCGCGCGGTCGTGGGCTCACTGCTCGGTGGCAACAGCGCCGACGTCATGGCCGAAGACCTAGTCGCCCCGAAGTCCACGCGCGCCTCGCGGTGCCTGTCCCGCACCTTGACTGAGAAAGAAAAGGCGCTTGCGGCCTCCCCTCCCCGAGCGCAAGCGACCCGAGCGGCCGCCGAGTCTAGGTCGCTCGGGTTCCAGCGGAAAGACTCGCATCAAACGACAGCTCCGACGCTCGACTCGGGCGCAAATGCGCTCCGATGACTTCGTCGCCCGCCTTCAGGATGCCACCGATGTCCGCCGGCAAAACATTCAGCCTCAGCCAGCTCAGGACCGCCGATCTCATCGTCGATGCGGTCTACCAAGGGGACCGGAGGGGCAACTCCGCGGACGATCCGATTTCCCACCTTCTGAAGGTGTCGAACCAGGGAGGCTTCAGATATCGAGGCAGCTTGGATTCGCTCGATCTGGTGGCCCTCGTTTCGTCGATGAACGACCCCGACTGGCCTGACACGCTCGACCGCCAGTCGGGCACCTTCGTATATTTCGGCGACAACAAACGTCCGGGACATGCCCTGCACGATACACGTCGCTTTGGGAACGATCTGCTGCGCAGGTTCTTCGAGTCCGCCCACTCCGGATCGGCGGATCGGAGCAAAGTTCCGCCGATCTTCGTGTTCGCCAAGACAGGCGAATGGCGGGACGTGCGGTTCCTCGGATTAGCGGTCCCCGGATCCCCGGACATGCAGAGTTACGAAGACCTAGTGGCCGTCTGGCGGACGAACGCTGGCCTGCGCTTCCAGAACTATCGCGCGAGGTTCACAATTCTCGACATTCCGGAAATTTCACGTGCTTGGTTGAACGAGCTGGCAGCGGGCACACAGGTCCATGCCACAGCGCCCATCGTTTGGCGCGACTGGATCCTTTCCGGACGGTACCGGCCCCTGCGGTCGCTACCCTCGATCGAACACCGCTCGAAGTTTGAACAGCAGCCGTCCGCTCCCGCCGATCGCGACATGGTGGCGAGGATCCACTCATATTTTATCGACCGCCCGCACAATTTCGAACACTGCGCTGCCGCCCTGGCGAAGATGATGATGCCCGACATTGTCAGCATCGACGTGACCCGGGCGTCGCGGGACGGCGGACGGGACGCGACCGGAAAGTTCAACATCGGCAGCGGGGCGAGCGCGGTCCTCGTGGATTTCGCCTTGGAGGCGAAGTGCTACGCATTCGGAAACGCGGTCGGAGTCCGGGAGATGTCCCGATTGATCTCCCGGTTGCGCCACCGGCAGTTCGGAATTCTAGTGACCACAAGTCACCTTGATAGCCAAGCCTATCGCGAGATCAAGGAGGACCAGCATCCGATCGTCGTGATCTCAGCGATAGACATCGTCTCAATCCTCCGCTCGCATGGTCATGCAACGCCATCGGCAGCCAGCGCATGGCTTGCACTGGAGTTCCCGAAGCACGAGGCCTCTGAGCAATAGTTTCTGTTAGCGCTCACCTTAGAACGACAACGATGGCCGCTGGTTTCTCCATTTTACTGGTAGAGCCGCTCGGCTCTCGACGCTCCGGCCGCGGTGCAAGTTGAGGAACAGCAGGAGATCCGTACGCGTCCGACGAGGACCGCCTTGTTTGAACGGGATATCTCGCGAAGCATGTGACCTTAAGTCTAGCTTTAAGGTCATCAGGCGATGCGGGTTGAGGTTTTAGGCGGGGTCGAGCGGCGGCGACGCTGGTCGCATGACGACAAGATTCGGATCATCGAAGAGACGCTGGCGCCGGGCGCGAAGGTGACTGAGGTGGCGCGCCGCAACGGGATTGCGGCGAGCGTGGTGTTCACCTGGCGACGGCAGGCTCGAACGGTCGAGAAAGTCGGGCCTTATTTTGCGCCGGTGCAGATTGCCACCGCGGAAACGGGCGAGCAAGCCGCCAAGGTTGTGCCGGAGGCCGACAGGCGGGTGCGGCCGGTGCCGGTCGCCCGCACTGGATTGATCGAGATTGATTTTGGCAGCCGGGGACGCGTCCGGGTGGATGCGCAAGTCGACGCGGATGCATTGGCGCGGGTTCTCGACGTGCTGGAACGTCGATGATTGCGATACCTGGCAATGTGCGGGTTTGGCTTGCGACGGGTCATACCGACATGCGGCGCGGATTCCCCAGCCTCGCACGTCTCGTGCAGGAGGGTTTGAAGCGCGATCCTCATATTGGTGATCTCTACGTTTTTAGGGGCCGTCGCGGCGACCTGATCAAGATTATTTGGCATGATGGTCAAGGCGCGTGCCTGTTCACGAAGCGACTGGAGCGCGGCCACTTCCTGTGGCCGTCCCTTGCAGACGGCGTTGTCACGATCAGCGTTGCGCAATTATCCTATCTTCTGTCCGGAATTGACTGGCGCATAACTTACAAGAACGGCAGCGATCAAGACACCGGGGTGTTCGCGAATTCCTATCGAGTTGGATTGACCGGGAAGATCTAACGTGACTAAGCGCCGCGACGATCTTCATCCCCACCGGTCGGCTATCGGTGAGAACCGACCTGCCACTTGTACGGATCGCCCCTTGTTCCTGACGTCGAACGCTACGCCGTGGAAGGTCCGCATCGCCAAGTCAGCATCGGTTCTTCTTTGAAGAAAATAACGACGTACGACTAATGTCCGACGCTCAGGCAATGGATAGTGACATGCAACACCTCCGTCCCCCCGTTGAACCTCGTGCACTTCCGGGGCGAGACAAATAGGACGATCTCTTGCCTTACAAATGTGCGACGTAGATCAAGCCATTTCTGGCAATCCATTGAATTCGTCGACCTCTACCTGAAGCTGGCGTATTAATTGAGATGTCTTCTTGGCATCGCCACGATCGATACTTTCAGCGATGTCTCTTAGATGCAGATTTAGATCAACGGTCCGTCGCAAGATCTTCCTACGATTGTTCAGAATTCGGATGCTGCTCTTCATCGATTGTGCCAGCGACGCCTCAGCTGTGCGAATCTTGCGATCAAGAACCTGGTTGAGATAAGGCCTGAGGGACATCGGACTCATGTGTCCCATTCGCTCGGCAACAATTGTCAATATGGTCTCAACCCATGAAGAGGTCGCTCCAACTTTTAGGCCCCCTTCGAACAAAGAGTCTACGAGCGTTTGAATCTGCTCGACGCAATACTTCGCCCGCAAGCGATGCAAACTAGCCTTCTCGACATTTGCCACGGCAAAATCCCTCTTGGCGAGAGTTGTGAGGCTGTCCTCGTCTAGCGGCATTCCCGTTCTACTTGAGATGAAGATTTCCTGTGGCTCCTGATATCCCAGAATTGACTTGCGACATCTCTCGACCATGTCTGCGCGCCCAAGGAAGATCCAATCCCATGTTGCAAGCACAAGGTCGGTCGGCGCCAGGACCGTCCAGGTCGCGCCGCCCTTGCGAACGACCTTAATCGGCCACTTAACATGGCCATCGTTGTCACGCATGACGTCGGCCTGTTTCGGTAGGTCTTTTTTGCGGAGACTCAAGATCTCCGCCCTGCGCGTGCCGACTTCCTCAGCCCACGAATACATCAGAGTGTCGCGTTCGCCGAACTCGCGATCAGCGGCAACTTCGTGTATTCTCATAGCTTCATGATCGTTAGGTGTATGTCGCTTGCCCTGGCTCGACTGACTCACGCTCATCGTAAGAGGCGTCGTCCAGGACGTGATGACCCTCCCGCGCTTTCCCTTACTGAAGATCTTCTCGGCCGTAATCGGAAAATTGCGAAGCTGGACGTAGTGAGGCAGCAACTCAGCATCGTAGATCCCTACATGAAATCGCAGTCTGCCAGTCTCCTCCGCCCAGCGATAGAACGCGAACACGATGATCAACACCGTATTAATACGTTTTGCGTCGATACCATCAGTGCGACGCATCTTCTCTCGCCACAGCACGAGAAATTCGTCGTCTACACCGTCCCAAGGACGTCCGTGGACTCGACAAAACCGAAGAAACGGACGCAGGATCTTGGCATACTCATAGGCGCTAGAGAGAGCCGCACCGGTCCTAATGACAATGTGTCGCAACCAGTCCGATGCAGCCTCATCGATGCCTTCCGCCCATACAAGCGTTGGTAGACCATTGTAGGATCGTCCGGCAATCACGCAGGTTGCATCCGTCTTCACGATTGAACCCAAGTCGTTCTTTGACTGAACCTTGACCACGGCGGATCAATCGCTGACTAGGACTTCAAAGAATGCTGCCGTACCTGTCGGCGCAATTTGGAAACTTCCGCAGTCTTCAACCTCAGCTTCTCCCTGAGGTCTCGAAGCCTCCCCACCAACTCCGACACTTTGAAGTCCTCCCCGGAGTTCACCCCATCATCTTCCGGGCCCCCTCTTTGGGCTTCGCTTAATAGGTCCTCGTCGATCGAAGCGAGAAGACGTTTGATCCTCGGGTTCTGGTTCATCACAGACGTTCCGCTTCCAATTTTCGACGCTAGATACTTGCGGCGCAGTCGAGAGCCCACGACCGCAACGCTCCGCGCCGTCGGATCGGTCAGCGCCTCCTCGGCGATCTGCTTCGCACGCTCATAAAACACTCGACCACGGTCCGCATTTGACAACGCGCTGACATCTACCGTCCAGATATTCTCAATTTCGCGGTATCTCATGATACGATCGTCGGCCCCTGATAGATGGAAAGCTTCCTTCTAAGGTCAGCGTTCTCCTCTCGAAGTATCCGCGACTGCTGATCGGCGGCATCTGCGCGCCTCTGCTCATTCAATCGTGCATAGCGTTCCATATGCCATTGCGACGCGATGCTTGCGATTTTCTGCTCGAAATGAGATTTATTGAATTTCGATGGCGGCGATGACGGCTTCATGGGACGCTTCGGTTGCCCGTAACGCTTAGCAATCGCGTTCATAAGTCGGGCGATTTCCCTGACGCCTTCGCCGAACACCGAATGGGTTTGCGTGAAGTCGTTTGGCGACGAGATTCTAAATATCCCGATTTCGGGATCGTCCCATTCGCGCGCAGCACGAAGACTTCTAGGAACGCTGTATCGCTTTCCCATCGGAATTCCGTCGTCAAGCCATTGAAGCAACACCACCTTCCGTCGTTGGATACGATCGGCGACGCCTAGCGTGTCTTTTCCCGGCCGAGCAAAAAGATCAACAATAGTGCTACCAGATCCTGGTCTCATTGGATGTCCCTAACCGCAAACACCGGCTCCAATGGCTCGGCCGTCGAGTAAATCTCCTCGTAGGCGCTTTTGAGGGTGACGAGGTTCATACGCTCAAGATCACCGAACAACGTCGACCTGCCACAACCCGCCTCTACAGTCCGTTCAAGATGGCTGACTTGAGCAGCAACATAAGGCGCACGGTTTCCCTCGATAATCGAGAACACACAGCTATGACAGGTCAACGGCCCCTGCCTCGTCCGGTCCGGTCCCTTAACGCCTGAAAGATCGACCTCTCCTTCGCGGCAAACAGCTTTTCTTGCAGCATCGTTTGTCAACGGACAGGAGCAAGTGACCCACGGCAGCGGTGACAGAACGAGTAATTCGCGTTCCATGAAGGCCGACAGGCGCGAGGCCGCATGGTTCGGCGTGACGACCTGCATTTTTCGACGGAGTTGATCGGTGATATGTCTGGCGGCCCGTTTGATCCTCTCACCCATTTTCCCCCCGATGGCACGACTTCCCGTGACGACGGATCGGCAAAAGTCGCTCCGATACTGTATCTCCGCCTCCCGCCAGATTTGCGTTACCTCTGTGTCTTGGGTCACATACCCACGGGCGGTCTCAAGGCTGAAATGCCTTAGTTGATGGGCGAGAACCTCGATGGTGGCTCCGTCGAAGCGGTAGAAGTACAGGACGGCGAAGAACCGGCGCATTTGCCGTGGTACCCAATGCCATTTCCTCGATGGTTCATTATGAGGAGTGTGAAGCGGAACGCCAACGATGTCGGCAAAAGCATCAAGCCGTTCGCCCACGTCCAGCTTGGTGACCCTATTGCGGTCGTCGAGCCACTGGAAAATCTCCTCATTTCCCCCTTGCCGACGCGCTCCGGCGCTGATCGCCTTTTGCACTTCGACGGCTCGCGCCACGACATTGGGGATCGGGATCCAGTCTTTTCGTTCCAATGTCTTCTCAATGTAGACGAAAAGCCACCAGCCCCCAGCATCGTCGCCGGCCAAGCAATCGACGGTCAGCTCGTCGATCTCTCGATCGCGACGAGCCGAGAACGCAGCAATCACGATCCAGCACGCTGTAGCCATATTGACGACATCTGCACGGAGTTTCGAGCGATCTCGGATTTCGATAGCGGCAAGAAGCGCCTCCGAGCGTGTAAACACCCAGCTGACGGATTGCTCAAATAGGTGGAGAGCAAGGTGCGACGGCGGAACGGGTGTGACTTCGCTGGGAACACCTTTGATCATCGCGACACGGACGGCACCAGCTTCGAAAGGCTTAGTGTTAGACACCTCCGCCTGGACCGCCCTTCGCATGCCCCAGAGCCCCTCCATCACACCGAGCCAGCGGTACAATCCGCCAACGGTGAGGTTCTTGAACGGCGGCATCTCGGCAGGCAGATCGCTGCAGTCTCTGAAACCCGCGTCGCCCTCGGCCCTCATTATGAGCCAACTAACTTGACTGGAATGACTGGCCACCTCAGGGAGGTTACATGCCGCAACGATCTTCTTCGTCGAGTAGTCCCTGAGTTTTCCCGACAGACGGACATTGCACGGCGGTGAATTGCCCGACTCTGCAAGCGCCGCGAGATAGGCCTCAACACGCTTCGGCGCATCGAGGATAGAATCCACGCCGTAGCGGCAGGCTTCCGTCAGCAACTCAAAATCATACTCGACGAGATATTTGAAGGAGTCGAGACCACGGAGTGTCAAAGCATGAGCGATATGCATCAAATGCCGCACTAAGGAAGCGTGCGTTTTCGCCTTATCCACTTCTCCGAAACGCGGGTCTCTGATGAACCACGCATATTCCTTAACAGTCGCATATAATCGAGGCGCCTCAACGAGGGAGCGCCCGTCCGCCAGGAGATAATCGAAGCGAATCGTTTCCACATTACGAGCATCGTCCGTATCGGCGACTTGCCATGTATCAGCGGAATAAGGACTTTGCAGCCACGTTGCGCGCCGAGCTTCGTCAAACTCTGCGCTACCAAGAGTGCGCCGCTCAGTCCGCTCAATGGCAGGATCTAAAATCGGGTTTATTTCTACCATGGCGTATGAGCCACAAAATTGGCCGATTGCCTGAGTTCGGTTACTCGGTGCATCGCGGCCTTCCATATTTTATGCAACGGCCCCCGACTCATCTTCTCTTGGACAACATCAACGAGACATAGCCACGGCAACCAGACTTTCTCCCACCGCTCGGGACGATCGCGCTCCCACTCCGCCGCGGCCGCTCGCAGCGATTCCTGCCAAAGCTGCAGTGTCGCAATCGCCTCCGTCTCGGCAATAATCAACATATGTGGGCAACAATCCCAGCAACTCATCGTTTGGCACAAACGATCCCTTGGCCCTCTCGCATTCTTAAGGTTGAGGCAGAATGTTCCCAATCCCGTAGACGCCACCTGATCGAGACGTGCGCGCATCTCATTTTCAGAAACGCCAAGTCGATGCGCAGCTTCGGGAATTCCTCGAACGATCACCGTTTCGAGATCATTCTGGAATCGACGAACGCCGTCATCATATAAAAGTCTTGTTGGCCATTTGTTCTGATAGCCTTTCGCCTCGCCAATCCCATGCTGCGCAATAGCGAGGCCAACCTGCAGGCGGCCATCATTTGAGAGGGCGGCGCGCAGCAATACGCTTGGGCGGATCATTCTTGGAACGAATTCCAATCCCTCCAATCCTGGCGTCTCGTCTGAGAAGCGTTTGAACCAGGCGGTGTACCAATCCGCGGGCATCAGCTGAATTCTCCCGCCACACCGAACGACGAACAGGCGATCCTGATCACTACCGGCCGATGATGCGTATGGTTGCGATACCTCCTTCATCCATTCGAGCGCCACCACCACCGCGCTCTCTTTAGGATGATCGAAGAAGATCGGCTTCCCCTTGGCGCGCGCTTTATGCCCCGTAATGCGAGAATGATCGTCTAGATCGCTCGGTTGAACACAAGCACGATCGAGAGTACGCCCGACGCTTACGTTTGCCCCGCTTTCAGCCAAGTAGAGCGTAAGGATCGCGCCGCAAGCATCGAGACTTGGTGTCAGAATTCCATCAAGCTCTTCCAGACCGCCCAGCTCGCTAATTCGAGACCGGAAGAAGTACCCATATCCGACTATCGGATCATTAATCGATGGAAGCGCACCGCCCAGGCGATCTCGTACCAGCTTAAATAGATTAGCCATGCTGCGTTTGCGGGCGGCGGCACCGCTATCGCGAGGATAAGGAAAGTATTTTCGCACCAGTTCATCCCGAGCACACCTCCCTTCTTTACTCACCTGCTGCGCAAAATACTTCCTCTCGAAGTCCAGAGGTTCGATGTCCGCCTCGGCAAGAAGTTTCTGGCCTTGTGCCCATCTTGAGCGAGCCTCCTCGATGGACAAAATCGCTCGATCGATCAACGCGGATATGCGGTTGTTCAAGATTACCAGCACCGCTTCTGAAGCGGTGTCCGGCAAGCGTATCTGGCGCGCCAGCTCGGCACCAAGCCCTCGAATGAAATCATCACGTTCATTTTTTTGCATGTCACTCTTGACCAATATGCACGCCTGGTCGAACCGCGCCCTCGCGAACTGCAAATAACCCTCCTGCACGCCCTCCGAACAAGCCGGCGTCAGCTCCGCGACACTCCGTAGGTGCCTGCCACTGCGCCCTCCTCGCATACTTATGTTGCGCAGACGCTTCTCAAGCTTCGGTGTCACGCCCCCCGCTTGCATCGCATTCAAGGCCGTCCGCAGCGCCTTAATCCGGGTCATGACGTTATTTCTTGCCGATGGATTTCCACCCGCTTCGCCTACGAGATGCTCGCGAAAGTAACTGAGGGCTTGCACCCAGTTGGGCTCGTTTGTGATCCTGCCATTAGCTTTCGCGTCTGCCACGACCGCTTTGCATATCGGGCTGGCATCTCGGCCAATCCACTTCAACGCGTCATACAGGGCCAGGTATGGAATCTTTGGCGCGGCCAAGCCGGACATTGCGATCTTGAACCGCGACCCGATCCGATCAATGAACGTCCCGGACCAGAGAGCCCGAAGTTTTCCGAAGGGGAACACGCGACCCTGCAGAAACGGGTCACTCATGCTCGTTTGCGCCTTCGCAAGCACTTTCGCCTCGCGAGAAGAAATCGCATCTGCAATCTTCGGCTCATCAAGAAGGCGAGGTTCGATGCCGGTGTCCGCTAACAGCCTCTTCTTGTTGATCGTGCGGAGATCTTTCTTGAGCACTGGCTTGCGCAGCCATGTCTCCACCTTCTCGAGAGCGAACCGTTTATCTAGTGGAATGTATGCTTCCAAACGCGCCCTGAGATCGTAGCTTGCGAAAATCCCGACAATTTCTGGCGTGCGATAAATGCTGCCACCGTCCTTATATCCCATCGCCTCCATGCAAGTCTTGCGATCGACTTTCCCATTGCGGTATCCAAGCGAGCCGGACGTGTACGCTTCTTCGAGATACTCCCGTATCGCTCCGATCTTCGACATGCCTCCCGTCGAGATCGCGTATTTTGTCTCGTACTCAGCGAAAATCTCCCTGTAGGAGTTTCCTAACAGAGATTGTGAGACTCCGATCAGCTTCGCGTAATGGGTGCGACTGATCAACCCACGACGGCTCGCGACGAGCGTACCGGCCGCGGAATCGCGCTCGATAAGACCTCGAAGTTTATTTTCCACGCTCTCCCAATCGGCTTCGTACTCAGAAAAGATGGCGCGGCATCGATTCATCACAAATGAGAGAGAGACGCCAAGGACCTTAGCGTAGTGCGCCCGATTGACTAGGCTCGTGCGGCTTTTAACAATTTCTCCCGCGTTTCGGTCTCTCTCGAGTATCGAGCGTAGTCGGTCCGGAACTTTACCCAGGACGGCATCGTACTCAACGAGAACTGCGTTGCACTGGCGAGTGATTGAAGTCGTAGAGATACCAAGAAGTGCCGCATAATGTGACCTATTGATCATCCCGTCGAGGCTTGTCTGAATTTCTCCCGAATTGATGTCGCGATCGAGTAAGGCGCGCAGTCGTTTTGCGGGAGACACGAGGCGACCTTGAAACTCCGCGACAACCTCTCTGCAATGCCCCTTCCACCAAGACTTGGTAACGCCGATCTCTCGAGCGTAATGCCGTTGATCTATCCTCCCTTCTTTGTATGTGATGATCCTTCCTTCGGCTTCGTCTCGATGAAGGATACTGCGTAATTTATCGACAAGCAGGCTAAAATTCGCTTCGTAGGGCGCAAAGACATCTCCGCATCTGACACTCAAGGTCTTTCTAGTGATACCTACAAGCTTCGCGTAGTGGCCGCGATTGATCAGTCCGGTTGTTCGCCCGACAACAATTGAAGAAGAAGCAGCGTCCCGCTCGAGACGCTCGCGCACCCGATCGATCAATGCGGCTCCATAGCGCTCGTATTCATTGAAAACATCGGCGCAGTTCCGGATCAACGAAGTGAGGGGGACAGACAGGACCTTGGCGTAGTGGCGCCGACTGATCATTCCGAGCTTGCTCACGGGAAGGCTGCCTGATTCTCGATCGCGGTCGAGGAGGTCGCGTAACCGGTCAGCAATTTTTACCCAGTCGAGCATGCCCTTCCTTTCGCCGTCTACTTCTTATCTATCGCCCGCGCCCGCTCTTCATAACGCCTGAGAATCTCTCTCAAGCCCACCTCCGCGATTTCGCCTGCGCCCCCGAGCAGTGCCTCTAACTGGGCGCGGTTAATCGTTCCAGCGCGAGCAGTCGCGAACGGCCCGGAAGCGGCGGCAGAGTCGGTATGCGCCCGCCCCCGATCGACCAACGCGTGTCTATCGTCCTCGGGACTTCTCGAAGCTCGCTGTTGGTCGAGCATCTGACGCAACCGGTCCGTGAACATCTTGCGATCACGCATGTCCGCAACTTTCTACACGTCCTGATCGTAACCATCACCGAGGGTAGATCGCATCTCATTACATTCTCGGAACTCATCCCAGCCCAACGCAACGATCAACGCACTATCGGACGCCACATTATTTTCGAACATTCATTCACGTTCCTATGTCGATATCAATCGCGTTATTTTCTGCGAGCGCTCTTTCACTCGCGGTTCGTGATCGTCAAGCGCGACCTGCGCTTTCGAACTACACATCGAGATTTTTTGCATCGAATTCTTCTGTTGAAGGACTCGATGTGTAGTTAGAAGGACTCGCTCCTCAAACTCGAGAGGGCTCGTTCCGCCGTGTTACGCATCGCTATCCCGCCCAAGTCTGTAACGTGGCGAGGCGTGTAACATTTTGTGATCGGGACCACTCACGCAGCTAGGGACTGGCGCGCATCGCAGCCTGAATGGACTGACGCCGGCCGGCTATGCTCGGCCAGGGGCTTCACTTCTTGGAGCGCCTTCAACGGATATCCAGCGACGTAACCGGCTAAGACTGAACAGCCGCCGACGACTAAAATTTCAAAGCGAGAATTACGGTTCCGACGGGGCCGCAGTGTATTCTTGGCAGCAGGTGAGCCATAAGACGCGGGAGGCTCCTCCGAATGAGTGCGAGCGGTGACCATCGCGGAGTGCGCGCTGTTCTGATCCGCCCGTCGAAACCAATCGAATAGAGCAGAGTGCAACGGCTTAGAGGGGTGACAGACCACGGGCGAAGATCGCTCCGGAGCCCATCTATTTACGGCCGCTCATGCGGTCTATGCGCGCGAACGCAATCCACGACCGCTGGATGGATGTGCCATTTTATGTCGCGACCTAGCGGAGCCTATCTCGCGGCGAAAGCCAATTGTCGCATGTTAGCCATGAGCCTTTGGGAGATTGCTCAACAAGTCGTCACGCGCGCTCCTCATCCGCTCGGATGAGCTCTTTTAGGAACGAGCGCGCTAAACTGCGACCTCTGCGTTGATTGCAGCATGTGGATTGTAGCCATCTACTTCGAAGTCCGTGATCTTGTAGCCATCGATGCTATCGGGACGACGTGTGAGCTTCATAGTTGGGAATGCACGCGGAATGCGCGAGATTTGCTCGCGCGCCTGCTCAAGGTGATTGAGGTAAAGATGGACGTCGCCTCCCACCCAGATAAGCTCCCCGGGAACTAGGTCCGCTTGTTGCGCAAGCATTAATTGTAGAGCCGAAGCCCCGGTATAGTTGAAGGCCGCGCCCAGCAGCAAATCACAGGATCTCTGATAGAGGAGACAGTTCAACCGGCCATCACTCGTCACGTGGTACTGATAGACCATGTGGCAGGGCGGCAACGCCATCGTCCCAAGTTCGGGCGGATTCCACGCGTGAAACAGCATCCGTCGGCTGGCCGGATTTGTTCGGAGGGTCTGTACGAGTTGCGCGATCTGATCGTGCTCTTGACCATCCGCCCCAAGCCAGCGGCGCCATTGTTTGCCATAGACCGGGCCAAGATCCCCCCATCGCGTCGCGAAGGCATCGTCTTCGACAATGCGCTTTTCGAAATCAGCCTGGCTTATTGGTTCACCGGTTTCTTTCCGATAGTGCGCCAGCGGCCAGTCAGACCAGATTTTGACACCCTCCTTCAACAGGGCTTGAATATTTGTTTTCCCCGTCAAGAACCAAAGCATCTCTTTGACCGCAAGCTTCCAATAAACCCGCTTCGTCGTGAGAATCGGCACTGTGCCATTCGACAGGTCGAACCGAAACATCGCACCGAACAGCGCCTTTGTGCCGACACCGGTGCGATCTATGCGCTGGTCGCCTCGTTCGAGAACGTCCGCGAGGA
This sequence comes from Tardiphaga robiniae, assembly GCF_013359755.1. Lineage (GTDB taxonomy): Bacteria > Pseudomonadota > Alphaproteobacteria > Rhizobiales > Xanthobacteraceae > Tardiphaga > Tardiphaga robiniae. The sequence goes on from NZ_JABMCJ010000082.1 coordinate 47,602, forward strand.
GATCAAGGTATTGATATTCGGGATGTCGCAATGGCATGCGCTGCGCCTCGTGGATCTGGGATATTTATCGCCGCCCTTGATGTCGTCCGACGCCGTCCCTGATTTCGGTCACAGCGTCGGAGTTCAAGGCGTCACGCTTTGCGCTTCTCGAAGGCAAAGGCCGTTCTCGATCACGACTTCAGCCTTCATACACCGCGACAGTTAGACAAAGAACTCTGGCTGGAAGATATCCCCGCTCGAAGCGCCAGCTTGACCTGCCGCGCGGGTGATGAACTTCTTGACTACACGCAAAAAGTGATTCGATTAGCCTACGTAAGCCATCGGTTGAAGAACATCTCGGTCAATGTTCTGGAACTAGATGGCGGCCTAACGATCATTCCTTTATCATAGCGCTACGATGATCAACCTTCAGAATTCACTATAAGAATCAATGATATACATTCACTGATCGAGGTGCTATGCCGGAAAACCTCGGCACGCCCAAGAAAACATCTGCCGAGCGCTGATAGAGCTGGCAGGACAGCTTGCCGTTGGCGACGTAGAACTGGAACAGGCAGTGACACGGCGGCAGCGCCATCTTGTCGATCTCGGCGGGATTCCACGCCGTCACGATCAGCCGGCGCGAGTCCGGATTGCGCTTGATCATGTCGATGACATTGGCGATCTGATCGATCGTGCGTCCGTCCGCCGTAGGCCACGAGCGCCACTGCGATCCATAGACCGGACCGAGATCGCCATTGGCGTCCGCCCATTCATCCCAGATCGAGACGCCGTGGTCCTTGAGATATTTGATATTGGTATCGCCTGCCAAAAACCACAGCAGCTCGTGGATGATCGCCTTGAGCGACAGCTTCTTGGTGGTCAGGACGGGGAAGCCATCACTGAGCTTGAAGCGCATCTGATGGCCGAACACCGACAGCGTGCCTGTGCCGGTGCGGTCGTGCTTCTCGGCACCGTCACTCAGGATTCGCTCTAGCAGGTCGTGATACTGGTTCATGGTCGATCTTGCGGGCTTGTGAGCGGGCGAACTTATCGCCTCGGCCGGTGGTCGGACACGCCGATTCCCGGATTATACCCGAAAAAGTGTATCCCCGCCCCGCAAACGGCAATGGCTGGATCCGTTGGGATCCAGCCATTGGAATCAACCGGTTACCCGGTTCCGATCACATCGCCGGCTTCAATACCGCCGACCACTTTTCGACTTCGCTCTTCACCAGCGAGCCAAGCGCAGCCTGGGTGCGGGCTTCCGGCTTCGGAATGTCCGAGCCGAGATCGAGCAGACGCTTCTTGACGTTCTCGTCGTCCAGCGCCTTGGCGGCCGCGGCGTTCAGCTTGGCAGTGATCGCGGCAGGCGTGCCCTTGGGTGCGAAGATCGCGTTCCAGGCCGAGGCCTGATACTTCGGCAGACCGGCTTCGATGGTGGTCGGGACGTCCGGCAGCGATGGGTTACGATCGGGCGTCGCGATGGCATAGGCCTTGATGGTGCCACCCTTGATCTGCGGAACCGCGTTGACGATCTGGTCGCACATATAGTCGACCTGACCACCGACCAGCGCGTTCATCGCCGGACCAGTGCCATTGAACGGCACACCGGTCGGCTTGATATCCAGAACCGAGCTCAGCAACTCGCAGGACGAATACGACACAGAACCGACGCCGGCATGGGCCATGTTCAACTTGTCGCTGTTGGCCTTCACATAGGTGACGAATTCCTTGAGATCCTTCGGCGCGAAATCCTTCTTCGCCAGGATCAGAATCGGCGTGCCGGCCAGCAGCGCGACGGGCTCGAAATCCTTCTCGGGGTGATAAGCGAGCTTCGGATACAGCGGCACCGCCGCAGCATGGGTGCCCATGTGGCCGGTGATGATCGTGTAGCCGTCATTGGCCGCGCGCGCTGCACGCGTCGCGCCAGTCGTGCCGCCAGCGCCGACGACGTTCTCGATGATGATCTGCTGGCCGAGCGTCTTCGACATATCGGCAGCGACGATGCGCGCGATGACGTCGGTGGGGCCACCGGCCGCGAACGGCACGATCATGGTGATGTTGCGCGTCGGGTATTCCTGCGCCTGAACAGTGGTTGCCAGTGCGCCGAAGCCGGCGACGGCCGCCAGGCCACTGATCGCAACTCTGCGATTGAACAGCTTCATTTGGTTTCCTCCGAAAATGTTTTTGCCGCGAAAATAACGACAGTCGCGGGACTGAATACAAGCAAAGGCCCGAAGTCTATTCGACTTCGGGCCGTGGCGTAACGACGCAGATGCGTGGAGAGATTCGTCAGCTCTCGGATTCGACGAAGACTTCGTCGCGTTTCTTTCGCAGTGCGGGAAGCACAGCGAGGATCAGCAGGAACGCCGAGATTGCCATCAGGGTGGCCGACAACGGACGGGTGAAAAACACCGTCGCATCGCCGCGCGAGATCAACAGCGCACGACGCAGGTTCTCTTCCATCAGCGGACCAAGCACCATGCCGAGCAGCAGCGGCGCCGGTTCAAAGTCATGCTTGATCAACCAGTAGCCGAGCAAACCGAACACGCCTGCGAGCACCACGTCCATCGGTGCGTTGTTCACCGAATAGATGCCGATGCTGCAGAACACCACGATCGACGGGAACATCAGGCGATACGGCACACGAAGCAGCCGAACCCAGATGCCGACCATCGGCAGGTTGATGACGAGCAGCATCAGGTTTCCGATCCACATCGAGGCGATCATGCCCCAGACGAGTTCCGGCTGCTTCTGCATCACCTGCGGGCCCGGCACGATGCCATGGATGGTCATCGCGCCGACCATCAGCGCCATCACCGCGTTCGGCGGAATGCCGAGGGTGAGCAGCGGGATGAACGAGGTTTGCGCTGCAGCGTTGTTGGCGCTTTCCGGCGCCGCAACGCCTTCGATCGCTCCGCGACCGAAACGCTTCGGATCCTTCGACAGCTTCTTCTCAAGCGTATAGGCCGCGAAGGATGCGATGACCGCGCCGCCGCCCGGCAGAATGCCGAGAATGGAGCCGAGCACCGTGCCGCGCAGAATTGCCGGCGCAGAGTCCTTCAAATCCTTCTTGGTCGGCATCAGGCCCGTGACCTTCTGCTGCACGAGCTGGCGATCTTCCTCGCCGCCCGCATCCAGGTTGCGGATGATTTCCGCAAAGCCGAACAGACCCATGGCGACCGTAGCGAAGCCTAGGCCGTCAGCGAGTTCAGGGATGTTGAACGACATGCGCGACGCACCGGTCTCGATGTCCGAGCCAACCATGGACAGCAGCAGACCGAATACGATCATCGCGATCGCCTTCAGCACCGAGCCCTTGGCAAGCACCACGGCAAAGATCAGGCCGAGCACCATGAGCGAGAAGTATTCTGCAGGACCGAACGCAAGCGCGAGCTTGGTGAGCGGCGCGCCGAGCACAGCGATAAGGACCGTCGCAACGCAACCCGCAAAGAACGAGCCGATTGCTGCAATCGCGAGCGCCGGACCGGCACGGCCCTGCTTCGCCATCTGGAAGCCGTCGAGCGCAGTTACGACAGAACCCGCTTCACCCGGAATATTGACCAGGATCGACGTGGTCGAACCGCCATATTGCGCACCGTAATAGATGCCGGCGAGCATGATCAGCGCGCCGACTGGCGGCAGACCGAACGTGATCGGCAGCAACATCGCCACGGTGGCAATGGTACCGATGCCCGGCAGAACGCCGACCAGCGTACCGACCAGCGCACCGATCAGACAGAGCAGAATATTGATCGGAAGCGGGATCGACATTCCGCCGAGGAACGCCGGCGTCCACTGCACGAACTGGAAGACGGTGCTGAAGCCAAGACCGAGATTCGAAAAAAGATCACCCATGACGCCCTCGTTCTTAGCGGATCAGAAATGTCGGCCACATCTGCAACGGCAGACCAAGCGCATACGGGAACAGCAAGGCGCAGAAGCCCGTGAGGCAGGCGCCAACGATGATCGTTTCTTTCCAGCGCGTCTCGGGCGTGCCGAGCGCAGCAATCAGAAAACTCGACATCGCCGCGAAGATCATGCCCATCGGACGAATGCCGACCGCGAAAACCAGAATGGCCAGCGCCACAAAAAACGGACCGCGCCAGTGGAACTTGGAGAGCCCGGGGCCCTCTGTGAAAATGCCGACAACGGTTACGGCTGCACCAAGACCCAGCAGCAGAATGCCGAACATCCGCGGCGCGGTACCTGCTCCGAACGAAAAGCCATGCATGCCCTGCAGATCGCTGGATGCCCACAGAGCAAATGCAGCAATCGCCACCAAAGCAAGGCCGCCGATAAAGTCTTGAGGGCCTTTGACCCAGCTCGGTAAGATGGATTTCTCCGGCGCATGGCTCGGCGCATCACTCATTGGTACGTTCCCCTGTCACGAGCATTTAGCCCAAACAACATCGTTCGGAGACCGCCCAACGGCTCCGTGGTCAAGCTTGCTAGCGATTTTCGTCAGAGAACGCCAGCGAAACCAAGAAGGCCCCCGGCAACTAACAACCATAGCGGGTTAAGCCGCGTGGCAAACGCCAAAACGGCGGCGCTCCCCGTTACCAGAAACGCCGTCCAGGTGGTGTCGGAAGCGAACAGCAGAACCAGCCCGCTCGCGCTCATGAGACCTATCGATAAGGGGACCAGCGCGGCCTGTACGATTCCCGGCCATTGCGCGTGGCCCGACCGCGCAAGCAATTGGCTGACAAAATAAGCAAACACGGCCGTCGGCCCGCACATGGCGAGTGTTGCAACCATCGCACCGAGGATGCCGGCGACCTGATAGCCGATCAGCGTCACAATGAGAACGTTCGGCCCCGGCGACAGCTGCGAGATCGCAAACACATCCGCGAACTGCTTGTCGGACATCCAGTGGTTGACATCGACCGCGAGCCGATGAATTTCGGGAATGGCCGAATTGGCGCCGCCCACGGCAAAAAGCGACATCAGCCCGAACGACCAGGCCAGCGTGACAAGCGATCCGGGAGTGGCATCGTTCATGCTGCCGCCCGCCGTCGCATCAACATGGTCAGGCCGATACTGACGGGAATCGATACCAAAAGGACGGTCGGCAATGGCCATCGCATCACGCCGACCGCGACGAAAACGGCGATCAGGAGCGCCAAGCTGACCGGCTCACGCTTCTTCAGAAGAGGCAGCATCATTCGGAAAATCACCGCGAACAGCAGTCCAACGGCAGCGCATGAGACGCCGGCCAGCGTGCGCCGCAGCGCCTCAATGTCTCCAAAGCGTGCATACAGAATCGCCAGAATGGTCACGATGACCACGGGCGGCCCCAGCAATCCCGCAAAGGCTGCAATGGCGCCAGGCACACCGCGAAACCGCGCCCCGAATACCACCGACAGATTGACGATATTCGGCCCCGGCAAGAAATGGCAAAGCGCGAAAGTCTCATTGAATTCCTCGGGCGTCATCCAGCCGTGCTGCTCGACGATCGCCCGGCGCGCCCAAACCAGAACGCCACCGAAACCGGCCAGGGACATCTTTGCAAAGGCGAGGAATAGCGTCAGCAGTCCCGGCGGCGATGCCGACGCGAGTTCCGCAATGGGGGCGTCAGCCTGTGGTGAACTTGGACGCATGGTCCAGAACTAGGGCCATCCGCCCATCGGGCCAATTGATTTTTGCCTGTTTCCACGCCAATCGGCGGTTGAAATGACCGCCCGGCTGTATCGCGTCCAATTTGCGTCATATATAGAGGGCGCCAGCTTTTCCGGCTGCTGACCTCGGGTCAAGACCGGGATAGAATGGATAGAACAGTATGTGACGCGAGTCGGCCTCCGGCCTCGCCCTCACTCCATATATGGCCATGACCAAGACAAGCGACGGGACCGACCGATGGCAACCGATCATATTCGATACGATGTGCTGGCGCGCGACGCCCTTCGTGGCGTTCTGCGGCGCGTGCTGATCGACGCTGCCGAGCATGGCCTGCCGGGCGAGCACCACTTCTTTATCACCTTCGTTTCAACGGCCGACGGCGTCAAACTGTCGCCGCGCCTGCTGGCCCAGTATCCAGAGGAAATGACGGTGATCCTGCAGCATCAGTTCTGGGATCTCGTGGTCACCGAAGATCGCTTCGAGGTCGGCCTGTCCTTTAACGGCATCCCCGAGCGCCTAGTCGTGCCGTTCAACGCCATCAAGAGTTTCTACGATCCCTCGGTACAGTTCGGCCTGCAGTTCGAAACCGAAACCGCTGTAGAGACCCCGGCTGCCGGCGCGTCGTCCGCAGCCACTGCGGCATCTGCTCTCGCCGCCCCTCCGGCTCCGCCCGCGCCTGCTTCAGAGGAAGAACCGCCAAAATCGGGCGAAGGTGCAGAAGTCGTCCGTTTAGACCGCTTCCGGAAAAAATAATCGCAAGACGTTGTAAGGTGCCGGGGCCGCGTTCGCGCGGCCCCATTCTTATGCGCCGCACCCGCCAGAAGTCTCTGCAGGGAGCGCGGCATCGCAAGGACCGTACCCATGGCCAAATCCTCGAAGACCTCCGCCACCACCCGCACCGAAACCGACAGCTTCGGTCCGATCGAGGTCGCAGCGGATCGCTATTGGGGAGCGCAAACGGAACGGTCGCGACAGAATTTCAAGATCGGTCACGATCGCATGCCGATGCCGATCATTCGCGCGCTCGGCATCGTCAAGCTGGCAGCGGCCGAAACCAATCGCGAACTCAAACTTCTCGAGCCCAAGCTTGCAAAAGCCATTGTGAGCGCAGCGCGCGAAGTCATCGATGGGAAGCTGGATGATCACTTCCCACTGGTCGTCTGGCAAACCGGCTCCGGCACGCAGACCAACATGAATCTCAACGAGGTCATTGCCAATCGTGCGAACGAGCTTCTTGGCGGTGAACGCGGCGCGAAGAAGCCAGTGCATCCCAATGACCATGTCAACATGAGTCAATCGTCCAACGATTCGTTTCCGACTGCGATGCACATTGCGGCAACGCAGGGTATTGTTGAGTACCTCATCCCCGCACTAAGCGAACTACATGCTGCGTTGCGCAAGAAGGAAAAAGCCTTCGCAAAGATCGTGAAGATCGGACGTACGCATACACAAGACGCGACGCCGCTCACGCTCGGGCAGGAGTTTTCAGGCTATGCCGCACAGATCGAAAGCGGCATCAAACGCCTACGAAGCGTCGTGAAGGATCTCTACCCGCTCGCCCAAGGTGGAACTGCAGTCGGGACCGGCCTCAACTCCAAGCCTCGTTTTGCGAAGTTGTTCGCGAAGCACGCAGCAACAATTACCAAGCTGCCTTTCATCACTGCACCGAACAAATTCGAAGCACTCGCATCAAACGACGCCTATGTGTTTGCACACGGTGCGATCAACTCAGTTGCAACCAGTCTATTTAAGATTGCAAACGACATCCGATTGCTCGGATCTGGCCCGCGTTCCGGACTTGGCGAATTGATACTTCCGGAGAACGAGCCTGGCTCATCGATCATGCCTGGAAAGGTAAATCCGACACAATGTGAAGCAATGACAATGGTATGCTGTCAGGTATTCGGTAACCACACGGCAATTACGGTGGCCGGCAGTCAGGGTCACTTCGAGCTCAATGTCTACAAGCCGGTGATGGCCCATTGCATGATGCAATCCATTCAATTGATGGCAGACGTTGCGCGATCCTTCACAGAGCACTGCATCAACGGCATTCGCGCCGATGAAAAACGAATTCATGAGTTGATGGAACGATCACTGATGCTCGTGACTGCACTCGCACCAAAAATCGGTTACGATAACGCGGCGAAAGTAGCTAAGGTTGCTCATGCAAACGGAACGACATTGAAGGAGGAAGCGCTGCGGCTCGGTTTTGTTAGTGCAGCAGAGTTCGATCTTCTTGTTCAGCCGGCCAAAATGATACATCCTGGGTAAGCAAGAATATTTGCTCACAGCTTGTTGAGAATAACTCCAGAAGGAAATAGTTATAATTCATATCTGCTAAATGGTTAGAATGGTCGCATATCAGACGCGTTTTTCCTTGTGATACAGCAGAAGGTGATCTGGTTACGCTTCGTAGATGACTTCATTTTTCTGCGGAGCTTGTTTGGAACTACGGAGAATATTTTAGGATGGATACCGAAACCGAATTCACCCTCGTCTCGTACAACTACTGGATGGTGAAGACGACGTTTCCCACCCCATCATTTTTTAAAGACAGGAGCGATCATGGGTGACCTGATCAATCTCAATCGCTTCAAGAAGCGCACTGCACGAGAGGAATCGGCAAAACAAGCCGATATAAACCGTGCGCGCTTCGGACGAACTAAGTCAGAACGAACATTGCAGGAGCAGCGCACAGTCCGTGCGAACAACGTGCTGGATCAGCATCACATCGATGGCGAGGACGCATCATGAAATCGCCCGTAGTTAAGAGATCGATCGTTGTTGCGGGTCACAAGACCAGCGTGAGTCTCGAAGAGGCATTCTGGAACGGCATGAAGGAGATTTCGAATCTTCGCGACATGACGCTTTCCGAGCTGGTTGGTGAGATCGACACAAACCGTCAGCAGGGCAATTTGTCGTCCGCGATTCGGCTGTTCGTGCTCGATTACTTCCGTACACGTGCCGTTCCGCAACAGCGGATGCCGGAGCACAATCTCTCGGCGTAAACACAGCCGACCTTCAGCGAATCGCTTCGCCGTCGGTCGTGTTTGCTGAGTCATCGTCAGAACGTCGGCCGCGCTGAACTCGCGGTCGGCGGTGTCAGTACTAGCGGAGGCGCGGGCCTCGGCCTTGGTGCGCGCGCAGCACCGGGTGCCGGACGAACTTCAATGGGTGCTGGCAGCGGCGCAACCTGCTGACTTGCAACAGGCGGTGTCGCAGGACGAGGCGTAGCAGCCTTCGGTGCAAGACGGCGCGGATCGCGACCGGGAAGAAGCACATCGGAGGGCGCAGAGGCTGTCGGTGGATCGCTCGCAGGCGTCTGCGTGTCGACGGGCAGCGAGGCGGACGGCGGAGGAACGGCAACGGGCACAGCCGCCGGTGGCAACTCACCGCGTTCAAGCGAATCAAGCCGGCGCGTCTCGCGATCGATTGCGCGCACTGCGAGCCAGGATGATAACGCCGCCACATCTAGCGTGCGATCAAGCTTGTCAGGCGTTCCCACCGCGAAGATCTGAACTTCCGGTCGAACGCTCGACGTCCCCGCGCTCGTGCCGGTCAATGTCGCGCGCATATCCACCTGGTCGGCAACGATGTCGTAACCTCCTGACACGATCGCACGCCCTCCTTCGCCATCGAGCGTCGTCGCACCAACGCGCAGGCGGCTATCCTTGATACTGAACGGGACCTGCACCGAAGTTACGGACAATGCACCGGCGGCGATCGCGGTATCGACGATCTGACGCAACTTGACGTCATTCGTGGCCTGCCCAGAATCGCTGGCGCGAATGGCAATGTCGAACGCACGTGGATCGAGGCCATTGATGCGCGCCCCGTCGATCGTCAGCAATCCACTGCCGGACAATGCGCCTTCCAGAGCCGAGGCACTGCGCCCCTGACTGGCCAGCGTCATCCGCAGCGATGTTTTGCCCGCGGGCATTGCCAGGGAACGATAGCGCAAATCAGCGCCATCGATTCCGGCGAATTGCACGCGGGCGCCGAGCGCATATCCGCTGATCGATGGCTTCAGATCGACATCGGCCGTGATCTCGCCGCCACCGACAGACCCTTTGATCGTATCGATCGTCAGGGCCTGGCCATCACTCTTCACAGTGCCACTGATGGGACGCAATTCAACACCGCCAGGCAATGTCCCGCGCAGCGCCTGAAAGGCCAACTGCCCGCGCCATCCCTGCAGCACACCATGCCCGAGCGGATCCGTGGCGTCGCGACCTCTCGTGCCCACAGCGAGACCAAAGGCCGGTCCAAGTTCGATCGCATCCATGCCGATCTGACCATCGATGGCTTTCTCGGCACCGAGCGTCAGCGCAATACGGCCGCGCACGCGTGAGCCAGCCAGTGTGCTGTCGATATCCTCCAACGTAACTTTGTCGCCGTTCAATGTGAGCCGCGATGACAGGCTGACATTCTGCGCGGCCGCATCCGACGGCTTGAGAGCGACCAGCGGCGCCAGATTGGCGCGACGTATCGCAACCGCGAGCGATGCTTTCGGTGATCCCGCCCAAGGTTCTGCACTACCCTGAACATCGGCATCGACATCCGCGCCGGACAGTTTTGCCGTGACGCGCAGCGGCGCGCGCCATTGTCCTTTTGCCGATCCTTCGAAATTCACAACGGCGTCGCTTGCGGCGATCACGTTACTCAGGCCCAACAATGCGAGAAGTTGCCCGCCCTGCCCGACCAATTTAGACTCGAGTGTCACATCGCTGCGCGACAGCTCATTGAGGTCGACGCCACGCATCGCCGCTAGGGGAGCAGATGCGGTCAACGTCGTCGTCCCCTTCACCTGCGCCGCATCGATATCGAATACGGCGCGCGCATTTGTGCGATCGGCGCGTTGTTGATCCTTTGCCAGATCGAGCGACAGTTTGACTCGAACCGCGCCGGGCGTCGCGGTCATGGCGCTGAGCCTCGCCGCAACAGACGGCGCTAGCGGCGTGAGCAAGTTGCTGATCTGACTCATCGATGCGGACGTGGCGTTGAGTGTCAGTCCGCCCGTGGCTTCCATGCGATCGAACGACGCGCGGCCGTCGAGCATCAGGCCGGTGGCTTCACCGACTTTGAAGCGATCGACCGAGATCGTCTTTGGGCTGTAGGCCAGTTGCGCCACGAACGGGCGCATCTCCTGCCCGGCTGACACAGCACGGCCGATATCGAGTGACACCTGCCCTGCATCTGGCCACTCGGCCTGCGGCTCGCCAAGCGACCGGATCAAAACCACCGCTGCGTCGAGATCGAGCCGGTCGGCCTTCAGGTCGGCATCGAAGCGGGAGCCGCCAGCGGCAGACGGATACGAATATGCAGCACGACCTTCGACCGTACCGCCGTCGATCTCCGCCTTGAGTGCCTCGATGGCCAAGCGATTGGACGCCGAAGTGATATTGCCGCGAATGCGTAGCGGCTTCTGATTGCGCAAGCCGATGTCTGTTCGGCCCTTGAGCCACGCAGCAAGCGTATCCGGATCGGACGACTCGACCGCGATCGCCCCCTTGAAGCCGCTCGATGCACCTGGCTGTGCTGCGCCGCCGCTCAACGTGACGCGGGTCGCGCCTGGCGCGCGAAACTCGAGACGATCGACCGTCCATGTTGCTGCATCGCTACGCAGGTCAGCGCCGATATTCTGCACAGGCTTTCCGCCGAGCATGATCTGCTCCACGCCAATCTCGATCTGTGTCGCGAAGGGCGCCATCGGCATGCTCGACAACAGTCTGCGCAACGCCGGCAATGGCGTCACCGCATCGTTGGTCGCTTGATCCCTGGAGAGCAGGCGATCGGCATCCAGTTGCTTGGCCGACAGCACCGCATGCAGCAGTGGCGATGTGCCAAAGCGCATGTCAGCAAGACCAGCGAACCTCAAAGCGGTCTCTTCCGCACCATAGCTAGCTTCAAGCGCTTCCATATGCGCAACGGCCGGATCGGCCTTGACCTTGGCCAAGACGCGCCACGGCGTTGACAGTCGATCGCCAGCGCCATTCGCCTTCAGGCCGGCCGGGCTTGCGAGAGTTAGTGCGCCGTCGAAGCGTGGCGTGCGATTGTCGAAGTTGAGCACGCCATCGAGATCGACGGACAAGGGCTTCTCGCCGGGGTCGACAGTGAAACGAACGCGCGTGCCGTTGCCGTCGCCGGTCGGCCCGGAGGACAAACGGAACGGATAGCGCGCGCCCGACAACAGGAAATTGCCATCACCGCGCATGGCGCCGGCCGCCAATGAGCGAACATCGCCGCTGAAGGCGACGTCGTAGAGTTCGAGCGTGCTCTTGCTCGCCGCATCATGGAGCGCGACGCGACCGGTGATATTCAGCCGATCAATCGCCAGCGCGCCAAGATTGAATGGCCCGGTGGAAGCCGGAAGTTCGATACGCCCCTGCGCGTTGAGGCCGAGATCGACCGCAGCGCCGCCGATGGTGAGTTCTGTCGCGCGCCATTCGCCGCGCATCAACGAACTCAGGCTGAATTCCACATCGAGATTGTCTGCACGGATCCTGCCGAGATCGTTGGGACTGCCCACCGTGATTGACTGCAGCCGCAACGACGGCGCCGGCAGCAGCCGCGCCTCCAGCCCGCCGCTGACGCGAACGGGCGCACCGACCACGCGCGTGGCTTCAGCCTCGAATTGCGGGCGGAACTGATTCCAGTCGACAAAATAGGGCCCGACCAGAGCAGCAACCAGCGCCAGGATAAATGCAATTGCCAGGCCGAGCAGTGTCGTCTGCACCGAATCTCCCCTCAAGCGCTCCGGCAGAATGTCCGCCTGCCTGCCAAGCAAAGTGCATTGCAGCACGTCACTGGGCAATACGCCTTACAGACGTTGCAGGGCCACGCAGAAATACGCGGGAACGCATCTATTTATAGAACCAACTGTGGCGAAGTCACAGCACGCAATACATGGCCAGATCAGCCATCCCTCGCCATCCGCTTGCGGCAAATCGCCCGGCTTCGATCAAGTCGAAGCACCCTGCTCCAGCGGTTTTGCGGCGCCATGGGCGCGGTGCAAACGTCCGGCCACCGCCCTCACCTTGCCCGGCGACGCCATCCAGACCGCAAAGGTCGCGAGGAAGCTGACTGCGATTCCAAGGGCAAATGCTGGAGTATAGGTGCCAAAGTGGTCGTGCAGGACACCCGTCACCAAGGGACCGGCGGCGCCGCCGGCCAACGCGGCCAGCATGAGCGTGCCGAAAATGCTGCCGAAATGCTCGCCCTGGAAAATCTCGGAAACCACGGCGCCCATGATGGACGTCACGCCATAGCCCAGCAGGCCCTGCGAGATCACCATGACATAAACCAGCATCAAGCTCGGCACCGATTCCAGTGCAATCAGGGACGCAAAGCAGATTGCGAAACCGACACCGCTGACGGTCCAGATCCATTCGCGGCCGATGCGATCGGACAGATGACCGAGAAATATCTGGCCGGGCACACCGAACAGACTGACCATACCGAGCGCCCAGGCGGCGACACCCGGCGTAAAGCCGATGTCGAGCAGATACTTGGTCTGATGGACCTGGACAGCATACCAGGCATACAGCCCACCGAACAGGCCGAGCGCCAGCCACCAGAACCGCGCCGTTCGTATGGCGCGTGCCAGCGTCCAGTCGATACTGGCCCAAACCGGGTCAACTACGTTGGATACATGCTTCGCCGACGAGGTCGGCGCCTGATCGCCATCCGGCAAGAGCCCCATGTCCTGCGGGCGTTTGCGCAACAGCAGATTGATCGGCACGAGGACGACCAGCACCACGAGCCCGACCGCTGTGCAGGCGGTGCGCCAACCCGTCTGCTCGATCATCACCTGCACCCAGGGCAGCACCGTTACGGAACCGATGCCGACGCCGGCGAATGCGAGGCCGACCGCGAGGCCGCGCTTGCGGCTGAACCAGTTCGGCAGAAACAGCGATTGTCCGGAATAGCCGAGGCAGACGCTGCCTGCGCCGACCAGAACGCCGATGGTCAGGTAGAGATGCCACGGCTGCGTCGTCAGCGGCGCCAGCAACAACCCGGCTGCCATCAGCACGGTGCCAAGCTCCATCACCGCGCGAGGGCCGCCACGATCCATCAGCCTGCCCATCAGCGGGCTCATGATCGCAGAAATCAGGAAGCCGAATGAAAAGGCACCGGCCGTGACGCCACGGTCCCAGCCGAATTCCTGGAGAATTGGCGGGAAGAACAGCGAGAACGATGTCCGCGCATTGACCCCGATGGCCATGGAAACGAACGTGACGGCGACGATGACCCAACCATAGAAAAACGGTAGCCGCATCGGATGATGCCTTTTTTATTGGACGCATTCTGCGTCAAAGCTTTTTGATTGCACCTTCCGTAACCGAAATGCGCAATCCATGCTGGTATATAATTATATCTACAACTTTAAACTTTTTAAGAATAGTTAAGCATCGCCGCCACTGCCGAATTTTCCCGTCCGCATTCGGCCTGACCGGACGCGGCAATCTGGCGTCACGCCTGCGGCAGGATTTTCCCGGGATTGAAGATATTGTCGGGATCGAGTGCCTTCTTGAGCGCCCGCATCGCGTCGAGCGCCTCACTGCCCAGTTCGGCCTGCATATACTTTTGCTTGCCTTGCCCGATGCCATGTTCACCCGTGCAGGTGCCCCCCATCGCCTGCGCCCGTTGAGCGAGGCGATGCATGAAGTCCTCAGCGCGGGCGACCTCGTTGGCATCGTTGCGATCGCAGACCATCGAGCAATGAAAGTTGCCATCGCCGACGTGGCCGACGATGGGCGCCAACAGGCCGAGGCGTGCGAGATCCTCTTCGGTCGCAGCGACACATTCCGCGAGTTTGGAAATCGGTACGCAAACGTCGGTGGCCGCGACATCGGAGCCCGGTCGCATGCTCTTCACCGACCAATAGGCATCGTGACGGGCCTGCCAGAGCTTGGTGCGATCCTCCGGCTTCGTCGTCCATGAGAAATCGCCACCGCCACATTCCAGTGCGATCTCGTGAAAATTTCGCGACTGCTCGGCCACTTCGGCCTCGCTGCCATGGAATTCCAGCAGCAGCAGCGGCGTTTCCGGCAGCGTCAGCTTGGAATAGGAATTACAGGCACGAACCTGCGCCTCATTCAGCAGCTCGATCCTTGCAACGGGAATGCCGGTCTGAATCGCGAGAATCGTCGCCTGACAGGCACCTGCCACCGTGGCGAACGAACATGACGCGGCAGCCATGGTTTCAGGAATGCCACGCAGCTTGACGGTCAGCTCGCTGATGATGCCCAGCGTGCCTTCGGCGCCAACGAACAGATGCGTCAGGTCATAGCCGGCAGAAGATTTCTTCGCGCGGGTGCCCGTCTTGATGATCTCACCATCGGCGCGCACGACTTTGAGCGCGAGCACGTTGTCGCGCATCGTCCCGTAACGCACCGCGTTAGTGCCGGAGGCGCGCGTCGACGCCATGCCGCCAAGCGACGCATCGGCACCGGGATCGATCGGGAAGAACAGGCCTTGATCGCGCAGATTTTCGTTGAGCGCCTTGCGCGTGACGCCCGGCTGGATCACGCAGTCGAGGTCTTCGCTGTGCACTTCCAGAATCTGGTTCATGTCGCGCATGTCGATGCAAATGCCGCCTGCCGGCGCATTGACCTGACCTTCCAGCGACGTGCCGGTGCCGAATGCGATCACCGGAACTTTGTTCGCTGCACAAATCCGGACTACGTCCTGGATATCCGCGGTTTCCTGCGCAAACACGACGCCATCCGGCGGCTGGTTGGCAAGCCATGTCGTGGTATGGCCATGCTGCTCGCGAACCGCCTGCGACGTCACCAGCCGATTGCCAAAACGCGCCGTCAGCGCTTCAAGCGCCGTGGCCAAGGCCTTCGGCTCCGGTCGTTTCAAATTGTTCGCGATGCTAGCCACAGCAGTCCCTCCGACGCGGCGGACCGTGGCAAAGGTTGTATAACGGGTCAAGAGACGTGAGAGCGGGACAGGAATTACCGATGATTGAGCCAACCGACGATCTGCTGCAACCCGTCCCTTTCCGGGCGCATGTCATGCAGATCGAACCGCAATGGATCGACTATAATGGCCATCTCAACATGGCCTATTACAACGTGCTGTTCGACCGGGCGATCGACGACCTTTGGCTCAAGATCGGGATCGGTCCCGAATATATGAGGGCGCGCAACAACTCGACCTTCACGGCCGAATGCCATGTTCGCTATGTCAGGGAAATCCATCTCGGTGATCCCGCGCAGGTGTCGATCCTGGTTGTCGCTGCGGACGACAAGCGCATTCACACCTTCAAGGAGTTGCGCCACGCCACCGAGGGATGGCTGTCGGCGACGTCGGAAAACATGACGCTCCACATGGACATGACGGCCCGGAAGGTTGCGCCGTTTCCGCCTGATATCAGCGCCCGCGTGCAGGCGCTGGCCAATGCGCACCGATCCGTAGATCGCCCCGAGGGCATCGGCCGATCGATCGGGATGCCCTCGAAGAAATAACCGTCAGACGCGCGTGCGGCCGCGGACGAGGCCCACAACGGCCGAAATCAGGAACAGGACGATGGCGATGAAGAAGATCGCCTTGGCGATTTCGATGGAGGCGCCGGCGATACCGCCGAAGCCGAGAACGCCGGCAATAAGAGCGATAACGAGGAAGGTAACAACCCAGCTGAACATGGCACAAACCTCAGTTTTTGGCTTTTGACGCGGCATTCGCCGTCGCGCTTGATGCTGAAACAAGCCGGAGCGAAAACGAAAGTTCCCGACCCACGTACCAGCCAACATCACTGAAACGAGAGCGCTCCTGCGTGCCAACGGGCGTCAGATGAGCCGCATGCGGGGATAAGTCTGTCGCCAGAAGCCTCTCGCTCCTATATGCCCTCCTATCCTGCTAAGAAGGCTCCCCTTTAAGGCCCCACGGTGCCAACGTGGGCGGAATACGATTCGCATGAGTGACGCACGCAAAATGCCCGCCAACGATCTCCCTGCCTACCAGCCGGCGGCGGGCGGCATTGGCGCGCGTGCGCGCGCTGCTGCGGCGCCAGCGGCACAGTATCTGAGCGGACTCAATCCGGAGCAGCGCGACGCCGTCGAGACGCTCGACGGCCCTGTCCTCGTGCTCGCGGGTGCCGGCACCGGCAAGACCAAGGTTTTGACCTCGCGGATCGCCCATATCCTCAGCATGGGCCGTGCACGGCCCGCCGAAATCCTGTCGGTGACCTTCACCAACAAGGCCGCGCGCGAGATGAAGCACCGGCTCGGCATCATGCTCGGCCAAGCGGTTGAAGGCATGCCGTGGCTCGGTACCTTCCACTCGATCGGTGGCCGTATCCTGCGCACCCATGCCGAACTGGTGCAGCTGAAATCCAACTTCACGGTGCTCGACACCGATGACCAGATCAGACTGCTCAAGCAGCTCCTGCAGGCTGACAATATCGACGACAAGCGCTGGCCGGCGCGGATGCTGGCCAACCTGATCGACGGCTGGAAGAACCGCGGACTGACGCCATCGCAGGTGCCGTCAGGCGAAGCCGCCGTGTTCGGCAATGGCAAGGGCGGCAAGCTCTACGCCGCCTATCAGGATCGGTTGAAGACACTCAACGCCGCGGATTTCGGCGATCTCCTGCTGGAATGTATCAGGCTGTTCCGCGAACATCCGGACGTGCTGAAGCAGTATCAGCAGCGCTTCAAATATATTCTCGTCGACGAATATCAGGACACCAACGTCGCGCAGTATCTGTGGCTGCGGCTGCTGTCGCAGGCGCCCGGTCAGCGCTTGCTGCCGGAAGCGGACGCGCCATCGGCAGACAGCAAACCGGCCGTGCCGCTCAAAAACATCTGTTGCGTCGGCGACGACGACCAGTCGATCTATGGCTGGCGCGGCGCCGAGGTCGACAACATCCTGCGCTTCGAACATGATTTTCCCGGTGCCAAGGTCGTGCGGCTGGAGCGCAACTACCGCTCGACCGGCCATATCCTTGCCGCGGCCTCGCATCTGATCGCGCACAACGAGGGACGTCTCGGCAAGACGCTGCGTACCGAAGATGTCGATGGCGAGAAGGTCACCGTCACCGGCTCCTGGGATTCCGAGGAAGAAGCCCGCGCGATCGGCGAGGAGATCGAGCAGTTGCAGCGCGAGGGCAACAAGCTCAACGACATCGCGATCCTGGTGCGCGCCTCGTTCCAGATGCGCGAGTTTGAAGATCGCTTCGTTACGCTCAGCCTGCCCTATCGGGTCATTGGCGGCCCGCGCTTCTATGAGCGAGCCGAAATCCGCGATGCGCTGGCCTATCTGCGCGTGATCAATTCGCCGGCCGACGACCTCGCCTTCGAGCGCATCGTCAATGTGCCCAAGCGCGGCCTCGGCGATGCCACCGTGCAGATGCTGCACGATCACGCACGTCGTCGCCGCATTCCGCTCTCTGAGGCTGCCCGTCAGGTCGTCGAGACTGATGAGATGAAGCCGAAAGCGCGCGGCAGCCTGCGCGACCTGATGATGAGCTTCGAGCGCTGGCGCAAGCAAAGCGAAGTCATGCCGCATACCGAGCTCGCCGAGATCGTGCTCGACGAAAGCGGTTACACCGACATGTGGCAGAAGGACCGCTCCGCCGATGCTGCCGGCCGCCTTGAAAACCTCAAGGAACTGGTGCGCTCGATGGAAGAATTCGAGAACCTGCAGGGATTCCTCGAACACATCTCGCTGGTGATGGACCGCGAGGGCGGTGCAGACGAGGATGCCGTGTCGGTGATGACGCTGCATTCCGCCAAAGGCCTCGAATTCGACAACGTCTTTCTACCGGGCTGGGAAGAAGGCCTGTTCCCGCATCAGCGGGCGCTCGACGATCAGGGCCGCGCCGGGCTCGAGGAAGAACGCCGCCTCGCCCATGTCGGCATCACCCGCGCACGCCGCCGCGCCAAGCTCTATTTCGCGACCAACCGGCGCATTCATGGCACCTGGAACACGACGATGCCGTCGCGTTTCCTCGATGAGTTGCCGGCAGCCAATGTCGAGATCACGGAATCAAAGGGCGGTTCGGGCTGGGGCGGCGCCGGCGGCTACGGCGCATCGCGCTTCGACAACGTGGAATCGTTCGGATCGAGCTATTCGACACCGGGCTGGCAGCGCGCGCAGGCTAACCGCTCGCGCGGCGGCGGACAGGGCGGCAGCGGCTTCAGCGAAGGCCAGTCGCCTTTCGGCGGCTCTTCTTCATCGCGAAACAAGCGGCCGATGACTATCGAGGGCGAGTTGATCGCGAAGTCCACCGGCACGGAGTCCGACTTCACGCTGCAGGATCGCGTCTTCCACCAGAAGTTCGGCTACGGCAATGTGACCAAGATCGACGGCAACAAGCTCACCATCGTCTTCGAGAAGGCGGGGGAGAAGAAGGTCGTCGACAGTTTCGTGGAACGTGTCTGACAATGCCGGTCTATATTGCGCTCATTCAGAAGGACGCCAGCGGCACCTTCAACGTTTCCTTTCCCGACCTGCCCGGCATCGTGACCGCCGGTGACACCCTCGATGAAGCCATCGAGGAAGCCGAGGAAACGCTCGAATACGCGGCCGGAGACTGGCGCAATCCGGACGGCTCGAGCGGCCTTCCGACGCCGCGCACCATCGAGCAATTAACCAGCGACCCTGCATTTGCCGATGCCGCCGACGGTGGCACGATTGTCGAGATCGACTACGAAGCCGCAGAATAGCCCTAAAATTGCCTGTTCCGCGATTGCGCCGGCGCATCTTCATTCCTATGTACGCAACCCCGCGCCCGACAAAGCCGTTTCGGCTGCGCCGTTCGTGCGTCCCGGTATGACCGCCCGGTCCTCTGCCTTCCCCTTTTCGAACGATCATATCGCCGATGTCTCCCATCATTTCCGTTTCCAATCTGACCAAGAGCTATGCCTCGGGCTTTACGGCCCTGAAGGGTATCGACCTCGACATCAACCGCGGCGAGATCTTCGCGCTGCTAGGGCCGAACGGCGCTGGCAAGACGACGATGATCAGCATCATCTGTGGCATCGCCAATGCCACCTCCGGCAAGGTCATGGTCGATGGTCACGACATCGCCCGGGACTATCGCGCCGCG
Organism: Tardiphaga robiniae; assembly: GCF_013359755.1. Classification (GTDB taxonomy): domain Bacteria; phylum Pseudomonadota; class Alphaproteobacteria; order Rhizobiales; family Xanthobacteraceae; genus Tardiphaga; species Tardiphaga robiniae. The sequence continues at coordinate 67,265 of NZ_JABMCJ010000082.1, forward strand.
CGGTCGCTGATCGGGCTGGTGCCGCAGGAACTGCACACCGACGCCTTCGAATCGGTTTGGGCCACGGTCAGTTTCAGCCGCGGCCTGTTCGGCAAACCGAAGAACCCGGCGCTGATCGAGAAAATCCTGAAAGACCTCTCGCTGTGGGACAAGAAGGACAACAAGATCATCACGCTGTCCGGCGGCATGAAGCGCCGCGTGATGATCGCCAAGGCGCTGTCGCACGAACCGCAGATCCTGTTTCTCGATGAGCCCACTGCCGGCGTCGACGTCGAATTGCGCAAGGGCATGTGGGAAGTGGTGCGCACGCTGCGCGCTGCCGGCGTCACGGTCATCCTCACCACGCATTACATTGAAGAAGCCGAGGAGATGGCCGACCGCATCGGCGTCATCAACAAAGGCGAGATCATCCTGATCGAGGAAAAGACCAAGCTGATGGAGCAGCTCGGCAAGAAGCAGCTCAAGCTGTATCTGCAAGGCAAGGTTACGGAGATTCCAGCCAGCCTGGCTCACTACAACCTCGAACTGGCAGCGGACGGCCATCAGTTGATCTACAGCTACGACACCAAGAGCGAGCGCACCGGGATCACCAGCCTGCTTGGCGATCTCCGCGAATCCGGCATCCGCTTCTCCGATCTCGACACCACGCAGAGCTCGCTCGAAGACATCTTCGTCAGCCTAGTGAGGAAGTAACATGAACTTCAGAGCTGTCCGCGCCATCTATCTGTTCGAAATGGCGCGCACCTGGCGCACCGTGCTGCAGAGCATCGTATCGCCGGTGATCTCCACCTCGCTGTATTTCGTGGTGTTCGGCGCTGCGATCGGCTCGCGCATCACCTCCATTGAGGGCGTCAGCTACGGCACCTTCATCGTACCCGGTCTGGTGATGCTGTCGGTACTCACGCAGAGCATTTCCAACGCCTCGTTCGGCATCTATTTCCCCAAATTCACCGGTACGATCTATGAATTGCTGTCGGCGCCGGTGTCTTATGTGGAAGTTGTGCTCGGCTATGTCGGCGCCGCCGCGACCAAGTCGATTCTGCTGGGCCTGATCATTCTGGCCACCGCCGGACTGTTCGTGCCGCTGCACATCCTGCATCCGTGGTGGATGCTGACCTTCCTGGTGCTGACGGCGGTAACGTTCAGCCTGTTTGGCTTCATCATCGGAATCTGGGCCGACGGCTTCGAGAAACTGCAGGCGATCCCGCTGCTGGTGGTGACGCCGCTAACCTTCCTGGGCGGTAGCTTCTACTCCGTCAGCATGCTGCCGTCGGGTTGGCGGACCGTCACGCTGCTCAATCCGGTCGTGTATCTGATCAGCGGCTTCCGCTGGAGCTTCTACGAGATCTCCGACGTCAGTGTCGGCTGGAGCATCGGCGTCACCTGCATGTTCCTGGTGATCTGCATGTTCGTCGTCTGGTGGATTTTCAAGACCGGCTACAAACTGAAAAACTGAAATCGCTGATAACAAAAATGGCCCGGTTTGAACCGGGCCATTTTCATTTCAAATCAATATCCGCTTAGCGATAGCAGCGGAATTTGCCATGGCGGTTGTAATAGCCGCGGCACTGTGTCCGTCGACCCTCGGGAATACCGAGCACGCCCTTGACGCCGCCCACGGCCGCGCCGACGCCAAGGCCAACTGCGCCACCGACCACACCGCCGACCGGTCCCGCGGCGCGATTGCCGTCACGGTAACCTTGGTTGGCCCCCTGCTCACCACCCCGGAATACGCCCTGCGCCTGCGCAAAATGCGGCATGGCGACCAGAGCCAGCACGCCCGCGGCGAACGCCAGGCGGGTCTTCATCGATGAACTGATCGGCAACACAGCGGTCTTAACGGTCATCTGGAGCTTCCCTCTGAGCGACGAGAATTCGCCGCTTGCGATTGTGGGAGGGCAACGCGCGACCTAGGAACCGGTTCCATCTGCCTTCCTGAGAAGCTTCCTATCGCGCATCCTCGGGTCGGGCTGAGCCCTCTTTCGGCCCGGTCGCCGCCTTGGTGCCGCCTAGCCCAACATTAAGGATGCACGAAACTGTCACTGGCACCCGGGTCGCCCCATATGCATATTGGAGGCGGGACGGTAGGCGGTACAACAGGTTACGGCCCGGAGGCCAAGGTAAGATGCGTTCGTTTTATATGACCCTTGCGGGTCTCGCCGTTTTCGCCGCTACCAGCACTGCGCAGGCCAAGATCGCCATTACCGTCGACAAGGATGCCCAGCAGCTGACCGTCGTTCAGGACGGCGTCGAGAAATATCGCTGGCCGGTGTCGTCAGGCATTCCGTCCTACGAGACCCCGAATGGCAGCTTCCAGACATTCCGCATGGAGGAGGATCACTTCTCCAAGGAATTCGACGACGCGCCAATGCCCCATGCCATCTTCTTCACCAAAAAGGGCCATGCCATCCACGGCACCGATTCCGTGAGCCGCCTGGGCTCGCCGGCCTCCCACGGCTGTGTCCGGCTGTCGCGTGAGAATGCTGCGACCCTGTTTGCCATGGTGAAGGCTGACGGGGTGCTCAACACCACCGTCACACTGACAGGCTCCTCGCAGGTCGCCCTCGCCCGCAATCCGCGCCCGGCGAAGCCATCTGCCGTCGCCCGCCGCGACATCGCACCCGCCACACCGTCCTATGACGCCGCCGGCAATCCCATGGATCTCACTCCGCAGGCCGTGGCACCGAACCGCCGCGTCGCGCGTCAGGTACAGCCGGCGGATGACGATCGTTACATCTATCCGGCCGATGGCAATGACGGTCAGCGCTATCCGGCCCCTCCCGGCTATCGCCGCATGACGGAAGCCGAGACCCAGCAGTATTACGCCAATCGCGGCTATTACAGCCGGCAATACCCGCCGCAGGCCTCCGCGCCGCGGCCGTATCAGCCGCGTGGCTTCTTCGGCGACTACTGAGGGGTTAGTTGTCCCCGTCCCGTAGCCGGCGCCACACGGCGCCGAGCACGTTGGAATAATCGTCGGTCCAGACCCGCTGATCGTCGTTCGCCTCGGTCAGGGCCCATTGCGATGACGTCGCGATCGAGCCGACATCGGCGGCGTCATGGGCCGAGATGACCACATTGGTCGAGAAGATATATTCGTTGTCGCGGCCGGAATCCTCAGAATACACCCAGCTCTTCATGTCATTGGCGTCGGCGATGCCGACGACGACGCTAGCGAGTTCGAGATGCCGGTTCGACACATGCATGACGACGGCGCCCTGCGGGGCGAGCTTTTCCTTGTAGATCTCCATCGCTTCCTCGGTCGCCAGATGGATCGGGATCGCGTCCGACGAATAGGCATCGACGATGATGAGGTCGTAGACGCCGTCAGGCTCTTTCGCAAAAGTCAGCCTTGCATCGCCGATCACCGGTTTGACGTCCGGCTCACACTTCTGGATGTAGCTGAAATATTTCGGATCCCTTGCGGTATCGACCATCGACTGATCGATCTCGAAAAACTTCCAGTCCTCGCCGGGCGCCGACGCGCAGGTCAGCGACCCCGAACCTAGCCCGATCACCGCAACGCGCAGTGGCGCACCCTTGCGCGCACGCACCGCAGTGATCGCCTGCCCGATGCCGCCGTCCTTGTAATAGTAGGAGATCGGCTCCGGCCGGCCGGTCACCGGCGTGCCATCGTCGTTGAGATACTTCTCGGCGCCATGGATCGTCGTGCCATGCATCAGCACGTGATACTGGTTGTTCGGCGTCACCACGATCTTGTGCACACCGAAGAAACTGCGCACGGTTTCAACCCGGCCGTCGTCTGCCGGGTAGAAACGGATCAGCGCCAGCGCAAGAACGGTGATCGCCACGAGCTTGAGCCGATCGGCCCTTAGCAGGATCGCAACGATCATGCCGACGACAGCGACGGTGCTGACGACATAGACGCGCTGGGCTTCGATCCATGTAAACAGCTTGCCAGTCGTATAGCTCGGTGCAATCAGCACCACGGCGGCGATGACCAGTGCGATCCAGTACCAGCGCGCCCAGCCGGAATACCGCTCCGGCAAAGACGGCCTGCACAGCACGGCAAATGCGATCAGGATCGGGTATTCCGCGATCCATGAAAATGTGAATGGCGCGATCAGGCCAGCAAACAGACCACCCACCATGCCGCCGAATGAGAGTGCGACGTAGTAGCCCGTGAGATACCGAGCAGCCGGACGCTGCCGGGCCAATTCACCATGGCACGCCATGGCAATAATGAAGAAGCACAACAGATGACCACCGAGGGTCAGCAGCAGATTCTGTTCGCCGCCAACTGCGAGCAGGACAACCACGCCGGCAATCGCGAGAGGCTGCAACATCAGGACCCATGAGTGCGGCAGCAGCGGACGCGACTGGAACACCAGCACCCAGGTCAGCAGATAAAGCGACAGCGGCAGCACCCAGAGCAGCGGTGCCGCAGCGACGTCCGTCGAGATATGCGCGGTGACCGCGATCAGCAGGCCGGATGGGACAGCCGCGAGGAAGATCCAGCGTGCACGCAGCGCCCAGCTCGGCGCCGGCGCGTCGATGGCATCAGCCCCCGGTGTAGCGACGGCAACCGGCGGCGACTTCAGCAGCAACATGCCGCAGCCGGCGATCAGAAGGATCAGCAGGCCATAACCCGATGTCCAGATCAGGTTCTGCGTTCGCAGCGAAAACATCGGCTCCAGCAGCACGGGATAGGTCAGCAGCGCGAGAAAACTTCCGATATTCGACGACGCATAGAGGAAATACGGATCGTGGCCATTGGGATGACCGGTGCGCACGAACCAAGCCTGCAGCAGCGGATTGTTCGCAGCGAGTGCGAAGAACGGCAGACCGATGGACACCCCGAACAGGCCGAGCAGCCAGAACGCATAGCCACTCTCCGGCGGCGTGCCCCAGCCCGATGCGATGGACAGCGGCAGCGTCAGCAGCGCAACAACCAGCAACAGGAGATGAACAACGATCGGCACCAGCCGGCTTCGCAATTGCATCAGATAGTGGGCATAGGCGTAGCCGCCGAGCAGCAGCGACTGGAAGAACACCATCGCCACCGACCACACCGCCGGCGACCCGCCGAGCCGCGGCAGCACCATCTTGGTGAACAGGGGCTGCACCGAGAACAACAACAGCGCGCTGGTGAAGATCGCCGCGGTGTAAACCACCAGAAGAAGCCGATTGCGGGAGGCCGAGTTTGGGGCGGCGACGGGCTGCGACGAACTCATGAAGGCTCCAGCATATTGCGCGGCAGAAAAGCGAGAATCCGGCAGGGGACCGGTGGGCGGGAATGGAGCATATGGCACCGTTTCGGGCAATGTGCGCTAACTATGGAACCACAATCGTGACGGGCGGCCTTGTGCCGCGCGCGCGCCTCTTCGATAAAGAGGGCCCCTAGCAGGCTTTGTTGAAGCGGACATGTCAGACACCGACGTTTTGATCATCGGCGCCGGCCATAACGGCCTCACTTGCGCGGCCTATCTCGCCATGAGCGGGTTGCGCGTGAAGGTGGTCGAACGACGTTCCGTGGTTGGCGGCGCCGCGGTGACGCAGGAGTTTCACCCCGGCTTCCGCAATTCGGTCGCGGCCTACACTGTCAGCCTGCTCAACCCGCAGATCGCCTCTGATCTGAAGCTCGCCGAACACGGCCTGCGGATCGTCGAGCGCAAGGCGCAGAATTTCATTCCCGCCCCGGACGGCAGCTATCTCCTGACAGGTGAAGGCCGCACGCAACAGTCGGTTGCCAAGCTCAACGCGCGCGATGCCGAGCGGATTGGTGCGTTCTCGCATGAGCTCGAAGTCATCGCCGATGTGCTCAGGGATTTAGTGCTGCGTTCACCGCCGAACGTCGTGCAAGGTTTCGGTCTCGGCGCGATCAGCGAAGCCATCAATGCGCTCGGCACCGCGAAGATTCTCAACGCACTGACCATCGAACAGCAGCGCGTATTGCTCGATCTGTTCACCTGCTCCGCCGGCGAGATGCTCGACGATGTGTTCGAACACGATCTGGTCAAGGCATTGTTCGGCTTCGATGCCGTGGTCGGCAACTATGCGAGCCCCTATGCCGCCGGTTCGGCCTATGTGATGCTGCATCACGCCTTTGGCGAGGTGAACGGCAAGAAAGGCGTCTGGGGCCACGCCATCGGCGGCATGGGCGCGATCACGCAGGCCATGGCCGCCGCGGCACGCTCGCACGGCGTGCAGATCGAACTCGACAACGGCGTACGCGAAGTCCTCGTGGAGAACGACAGGGTCGTCGGCGTCATCCTCGACAATGGGGAGAGTATCCGCGCGAAATATGTTGCCTCCAACGTCAATCCGAAGCTGCTCTATACACGGCTGATGCCGGCGGATGCGCTGCCCAAGCCGTTCCTCGATCGCATCCGCAACTGGCGCAACGGCTCCGGCACGTTCCGCATGAATGTCGCGCTGAACGCCCTGCCCTCATTCACCGCATTGCCCGGCAACGGCGACCATCTCTCGGCGGGCATTATCATCGCGCCAAGTCTCGCCTACATGGATCGCGCCTGGCTCGATGCGAAGCAGCACGGCTGGAGCCGCCAGCCGATAGTCGAAGTGCTGATCCCCTCCACTCTTGACGACAGCCTGAGCCCGCCGGGCCAGCACGTCGCCAGTCTCTTTTGCCAGCATGTTGCGCCGACACTCCCGAACGGCGCATCGTGGGATGACCATCGGAACGAAGTCGCGGACCTGATGATCAAGACCGTCGATGACTATGCACCGGGCTTTGCCGCCAGCGTGATCGGCCGGCAGGCATTGTCGCCGCTCGATCTGGAGCGCGACTTCGGCCTGCTCGGCGGCGACATCTTCCATGGCGCGCTCTCGCTGAACCAGCTGTTCTCGGCGCGGCCGATGCTCGGCCATGCGGATTATCGCGGGCCGCTGAAGGGGCTCTATCACTGCGGCTCCGGCGCGCATCCCGGCGGCGGCGTGACGGGCGCGCCTGGCCACAATGCGGCCAAGGCGATCCTCAGGGACCACCGGGCGCTGTTCGGCTGAGGAGATCCTGTGGATAAGCCTGTGGACAGGCGGTGGATGGGTCCTGAACAAGCCTGTCGAAAATCGCGGGATAGCGGCGGTATTATCGCCGTATAACCCTGTGCGCTGTCGGGGCACAGACCGGGTATCGCCGCATGGATAAACCCTGTACCAAGCGCGCCTAAGCTGTGCAGATCCTGTTCACGACGCTATCCGGACCCGCGATGACCACGCCTCAAGGAACCAGCCGCGCCACCTTCGCCGTCGGCGACGAATTCAGCGCCAAGCGCATCGTCGATCTCCTCACCGAGAGTTTCGAGGAAGGACAGGCCGCGATTGCTGCATTCGAGAGCCCCGAGGGCCGCTGGGACGTCACCGTCCATTTCGCCGATCCGCCGGACGAAGCCTCGATCCGCGACCTCGTCAGCCTTGCATCGGATGACACCGTGGCGGCGAGCATCGTGTTCGACAGCATCGAGGCCAAGGACTGGGTCAAGGAGAGCCTCAAGGGTCTGGTGCCAGTGCGCGCCGGCCGCTTCATCGTCCATGGCCAGCATGACCGGGACCAAGTACGGCCCAATCAACTCGGGATCGAGATCGAAGCCGCACTCGCTTTCGGCACCGGCCATCACGGCACCACGCGCGGCTGCCTCATCTATCTCGATTATGTGCTGCGTGCGAAAGCGCCGAAACGGATGCTCGATCTGGGTACCGGCACAGGCGTGCTGGCCATCGCTGCTGCGAAGGCCACGAAACGCCGCGTGCTCGCGACCGATATCGACCCAATGTCTGTGAAGGTGGCGCGCGAGAACATGCGGCTCAACGGCGTCGGCAATCTCGTCGATACCGTTTGCGCAACGGGCTTCTCCTCGCCGGCGTTTGGCGATCGCGCGCCGTTCGATCTGATCCTCGCGAACATCCTCGCCAATCCTCTGCGGGCGATGTCGACCGATATGAGCCGGCACCTCACGCGCAATGGCATGGTGATCCTGTCCGGCCTGTTGCCGCATCAGGCGATGAGCGTGATCGCCGCCTATCGCGCCCGCGGGCTGGTGCTCCGCAAGCATCAGATCGTTGAGGGCTGGAGCAGCCTGTTGATGCAGCGCGCAGGCTGACACGCCTTTCGCCATTTTCCGAACTCCGGAATAATGACGGGCGATCTGGCTAAAGCTGACGGATGATTTTGCTACTTCGGTGGCGGCACGTCGCGGCGACGAAGCACTGCATTTTCCAGCCGCTCGACGCGCGTCACGCGGGCTTCGACGAAACGGCCCAGAATCTGGATGATACCGCTGCGTTGATTTGGCTGACTGGGCGGAGTTTGGGTGGACTGCACCTGGGTAGGCTGGGAATGGCCAAGCGTGGCGGGTGGCGAAATTTTCTCGAACGTAAAAGCAGGCATTGTGTATCCCCTCTTCGTTGAGTTGAGACACTCTGAATGGCCAAGCATCGCACCGACAACACGAGCCGGGGGACGTTGTTCCATCCGGTTGAACACAACCACCAGAGTTCAAGCATAACTTGTGCCAAATCTGCGCAACCCTGCCCCTCGATTGCAGGCCTGACAGCGCACCCATAGGATGATCCCGCGATGTTCGAAGCCCATTTCCAGACGTTCGAAGAGCCCGAAAGCGGCGTGGCGCTGACTGCGCGGCTGGCCGCATTTCGCGAGGAATTGCTGCGCCGGAAACTGACAGGCTTCGTGATTCCCCGCGCCGATCAGCAGCAGAACGAATATGTGCCGCCCTCCGACGAGCGGCTGGCCTGGCTCACCGGCTTCACCGGATCGGCCGGCATGGCGATCGTGCTGCTGCAGGACGCCGCCGTGTTCGTGGATGGCCGCTATACGCTGCAGGCGGCCAAACAAGTCGATGTGAATGCGTGGAGCATCCAGTCGCTGGTCGAGCCGCCGCCGGAGAGCTGGCTTACGGATCACCTGAAGCCCGAAGATCGCCTCGGATTTGATCCGTGGCTGCACACTTCTGCGGCAGCCGAGAGGCTGGCAGCGGCCTGCGCCAAGGCCGGCGCCGAACTGGTGGCGGTCGACAGCAATCCGCTCGATTCGGTGTGGGCCGAGCGCCCGGCGCCGCCGCTCGGCGCGGTATCGATTCACCCGCTCAGCTATGCCGGCGTTTCCGAAGCCGACAAGCTCGCCCAGATCCGCACCGAGATGGAGCGCTTGCGTGTCGATGCGCTGGTGCTGTCGGATTCCCACGCGGTGGCCTGGACCTTCAACATCCGCGGCGCCGATGTCTCCCATACGCCGCTGCCGCTGTCCTATGCGCTGGTCCCAAAGACCGGCCGGCCGCAGGTGTTCATCGATCACCGCAAGCTCTCCAACAGCACGCGCAACCATCTGGAAGTCTCGGCCGATGTGCAGGAGCCGGATGCGCTGACATCGGCGCTCGCAAACCTCGCCGCCTCGGGTGCTTCGATTGTGCTCGACAATGCCACCGCCGCCGATGCGCTGAGCCGCTTGATCACGGCTGCCGGCGGCAAGCCCGTGCGCGGTGCCGATCCCGTCGCACTGCTCAAGGCGGTGAAGAATCCCGTCGAGATCAAGGGCACACAGACCGCGCATCGCCGCGATGCTGTGGCACTGGCGCGCTTTCTCGCCTGGATCGACCGCGAGGCGCCGAAGGGCAAGCTCACTGAAATCGATACCGTCGAGGCGCTGGAGACCTTCCGCCGCCAGACCGGCGCGCTGAAGGACGTGTCGTTTCCGACCATCGCCGGCACCGGGCCGAACGGCGCCATCGTGCATTACCGCGTCACCCGCAAGACCAATCGCCGTATCGCGCTGGGCGATCTCCTACTGATCGATTCCGGCGCGCAATATGAAGACGGCACCACCGACGTCACCCGCACCATCGCCATCGGCGAACCCACCGACGAAATGCGCGATCGTTTTACGCGCGTGCTGCGCGGCCATATCGCCATTGCCCGCGCGGCGTTTCCCGATGGCACGACGGGCGCGCAGCTCGATACGCTGGCGCGCCAGTTCCTCTGGCATGCCGGCCTCGACTTCGCCCACGGCACCGGCCACGGCGTCGGCAGCTATCTGTCGGTGCATGAAGGCCCGGCGCGGATCTCCAAGCTCGGCACCACGCCGCTCAAGCGCGGCATGATCCTCTCCAATGAGCCCGGCTACTACAAGACCGACGCTTTCGGCATTCGCATCGAGAATCTCGAACTGGTGGTCGAAGCCCATATCGAGGGCGCCGAGCAGCCGATGAATGAATTCGAAACGCTGACGCTGGCGCCGATCGACCGCCGGCTGATCAATGCGCATCGCATCAGCAAGCGCGAACTGAAATGGATCAACGACTATCACGCCCGCGTTCGCCGCGAGGTGATGCCGCTGCTCGACGATGAAGCGACGCGCGTCTGGCTCGAAGCAGCGACAGAGCCGCTGACGCAGCCACAATAGCGAGAGAACAGCCACCACGTGAATTACAGCCCGCCTTTTCCAAAAGTCGACGCCGTCGACCTCTCCAAATCGCGGGTGATGCTGCTGTTGCTGGTGGTGATGACCGGCATTGCGCCGATCTCGCTCTATATGCTGGTGCCGGCGCTGCCCGAACTCGCCCGCACCTTCGGCGCCGACATCTCCATCGCGCAGATGACGGTGTCGCTCTACATGGTCGGCCTCGCTTTCTCGCAGCTCATCATGGGGCCATTGTCCGATAAATTCGGCCGACGCCCGGTGCTGCTTGCCGGTCTCGGCCTGATGGTGATCGCCGGCATCGGCTCAAGCTTCGCCATCTCGCTGCCGCAACTGATCGCCGCACGGTTCTTTCAGGCGCTCGGCGGCGCCACGGGCATGGTGATGAGCCGCGCCATCATCAGGGATCTCTATCCGCGCGAACGCGTCGGCGCGATGATCAGCCTCGTCATCGCCGTGATGATGATCGCGCAGATGCTGAGCCCGCTGGCCGGCGGTCTCCTGGAAACCGGCTTCGGCTGGCGCGCGATCTTCTATGTGGTCACCGCTTCGTCGCTGGTCGTCACACTGGCCATCGCATTCTTCCTGCCCGAAACGAGACGGCGCGCAGCCAGTGACGTGAGCGGCGGCGGCTTCATCGCCGACTCCCGGGTCCTGCTGCGCAGCCGCACCTTCATCGGCTATTTGCTGTGTTACGTCGTGGCCTCCTGGATCATCTTCACCTTTGCCGGCGGCGGTCCCTATGTGGTGGTCACGCAGATGGGCCGGACATCGGCCGAATATGGCGCATGGTTCGCGACCTCCGGCCTCGCTTACCTCGTCGGCAATCTGTGTTGCGTGCGCTTCGCGCCGCGCCGGACCATCGAACAACTGATCTGGTTCGGCCTCGCGCTGCAATTCGGCGGCGCCATGCTCAACGTGGTCTGGGGCCTCACCGGGCTGAACCAGAATCCTGCCTGGCTGTTCCTCACCCATATGATCGTGATGTTCGGCAATGCCTTCGTGATGTCGAACGGCGCAGCCGGCGCGCTCAGCATTCGGCCGCAGGCCGCGGGCACGGCATCGGGCATGATGGGCTTCCTGCAGATGGGATTGGGCTCGCTGTGTTCGCAATTCGGCGCCTGGCTCGGCGGCCATTTCGCAACGCCGGTGCCGCTCAACATTGCACTCGTCGTGCTGTCCTGCGGCTGCGCCGCCGCGATGATCTTTCTGGTCCCCCGCCGCAAGGTGGTGGTGACGGAGGAGATGATCGAGAAGGCCGAGGGCGAAGAGACGGGATTGTTGTGATCGCGTAGGATGGGTAGAGCGTCTTCGCGAAACCCGTTGCTTTCCTGGCTTGCATTTGATGGGTTTCGCTTCGGCGCAAACGCGCCTGTGCTCTACCCATCCTACGCATCACTCTCTCGTTCGTCATGGCCGGACTTGTTCCGGCCATCCACGCCTTTCTCCGCGGCCCAAGGCGTGGATATCCGGCATTCGCCGGGCATGACGGCGTTTGGTTTGAGCGTGCGCGCGTCACGTTATTTCAGATTCAACTGTCAAACAGCCACTGCTCGTCAGACATGCGTCATCGCCCCCATTGTTTGCGGCGCGGGGGCGCCGTCGTCTTTTGCATTCCCGCCCCCTTGTGAGAGGGCGTGCGGAACGCCGGGTGCCCGTTGCACCCTTGGGCCTGATGCGATGCGGTCTTCCGCAATTTAGAGTGCATCAGGACTTTCGGAGGCGCCGAGCAAGTGCCCGACGTTCCGCCTGCGGTGTTTTTTCGGTTGCCTGCACATCTGCCTTGGCGAACGGCCCCATCACCAAAATTAGTGTCCCAGGGCGGAGGGACAGGGTAGCCTCAAGCTCTTGGCCGAACGCGTTTCGATTTGGTCGTCCGTCACACTGTCCAGGGTCTGTCCATCCGAAGGCCGGCCGTCTCCTTGCCAGTGGCAGTGCTGGCGCAGATCCGTCCTGCCCGAAGACAGACGTGCCCCCATAAACCGCGTGACGCCGCATCTCCGGCGTCCACCGCATCCCACCCCGCGAACGTGACGATCGCGATCGCCCCTCTCGGTGGGGCAGGACGAAGGGGAATATAATCAATGACAGGGATATTGTCAACGGAAATAGGAAAAAATGTTTGGGTGCTGTCTTGTCGCCCCAAACTGTCATTCCGGGGCGCGAGGAGGCGCCGAAGGCGGCGTAACGCGAACCCGGAATCCCGTCCTGTTCAGCGCAAAACACACCGGGATTCCGGGTTCGCATTTCAGCGGCGTTGCCGCTTTCATGCGCCCCGGAATGACGAGCCAAGACGACGCACGGAATGACGAGTGTGGAGCGAGGCGCGCCGTGCCAGAGTGCGACCGCCGTCACCCCCCAATCAGCGCCAGCCACTCGTCTTCCGTGAGCACCGCCACCCCGAGGTCACGTGCCTTGGTCAGCTTCGAACCGGCGTCCTCACCCGCGACGACATAGTCCGTCTTCTTCGACACCGAGCCCGCCACCTTGGCACCGAGACGCTCGGCACCCGCCTTCGCCTCGTCGCGCGTGAACTTGGTCAGCGAGCCCGTGAACACCACCGTCTTGCCGGCCACCGGCGTATCGGTCTTGGCCTGTGCGACATCGAGCACCTCGATCTCGCCAAGCAATTCGTCGAGCGCCTTGACGTTACGTTTCTCGGCGAAGAACTCGACGACCGCGTCCGCGACGATTTCACCGACGCCGTCGATGGCGTTGAGATCGGCATAGGCTTCGGACGTATTCTCGTCGGCGCCCTGCCCCGCAGCCGCGGCCAGCATCGCATCGCGAAACGCGGTGAATGATCCATAGTGCCGTGCCAACAGCTTGGCATTGCCTTCGCCGATGTGGCGGATACCGAGCGCGAAGATCAGCCGATTGAGCTCGATCTTGCGGCGGTCATCGATGGCGGCAAACAGGTTGCGCACCGAGGTCTCGCCATAGCCTTCGCGGTCACGCAGTTTCTTGGTGTTGCGCTCGTCGCGTTTGGCCAGCGTGAAGATATCGACGGGATGCATGATGATCCCCTCATCGTAGAATTCCTGGATCTGCTTGTCGCCGAGGCCATCGATGTCGAAGGCCAGCCGCGAGACGAAATGCTTGAGCTTCTCGACTGCCTGCGCCGGGCAGACCAGCGCGCCGGTGCAGCGCGTGACGACTTCGTCATTCTCGCGGATCGCATGGCTGCCGCAGACCGGACACTTGGTGGGAAATTCGTACGGCTTTGCGCTCTTCGGGCGCTTGTCGAGGACGACATTGACGACCTGCGGGATGACGTCGCCGGCGCGTTGCACGATCACCGTGTCGCCTTCGCGAATATCGACGCCGTCGCGCAGCGGCTGGCCGTCATTGCCGATGCCTTTGATGTAATCGGCATTGTGCAGTGTGGCGTTCGACACCACGACGCCGCCCACCGTGATCGGCGTCAGCCGCGCCACCGGCGTCAGCGCGCCGGTGCGGCCGACCTGAATGTCGATCTTTTCCAGCACCGTGGTCGCCTGCTCGGCGGCGAATTTATGTGCGATGGCCCAGCGCGGCGCGCGGCCGGCGAAACCGAGGCGCGCCTGCCAGTCGATGCGGTCGACCTTGTAGACGACACCGTCGATGTCATAACCGAGCTTGGCCCTGATCTCGCCGATGCGGCGATAGAAGGCAAGCGCGTCATCGACGCTCTTGCACGAGGTGATCTCAGGATTGACGGTGAAGCCGACTTTGTCCAGCCACGCGATCATCGCTTGCTGGGTCGGCTCCGCCATCGGATAGTCCGACATCTCGCCCCAGGCATAGGCAAAGAATTTCAGCGGACGTGACGCAGTGATCGCCACGTCCTTCTGGCGCAGCGAGCCGGCCGCGGAATTTCTGGGATTGGCGAAGACGGTGTCGCCGGCCTCTTCCTGCTTCTTGTTGAGCGCGAGGAAGTCGCTCTTGAGCATATAGACCTCGCCGCGCAGCTCGCAGGCGGCGGGGATGTGCTTGCCTTTCAGCGTCGTGGGAATGTCCTTGATGGTGCGAACATTGGCGGTGACGTCCTCGCCGGTGAAACCGTCACCCCGCGTGGCGGCGCGGATCAACTCACCGTTCTCGTAGCGCAGCGACAGCGACAGACCGTCGATCTTCGGCTCGGCGACGATGGCCGGGATTTCATCGAGCTTGAGGAAGCGCTGGATGCGCTCCACGAATTCGGTCACTTCCTCATCGCTGAACGCATTGCCCAGCGACAGCATCGGCACCACATGCTGGATCTTTGCAAAGCCACGCGCGGGCGCTGCGCCGACCGTCTGTGTCGGCGACGCGCCGGTGACGAGATCGGGGAATTTGGCTTCGATCGCCTCGACCCGGCGACGCAGCGCGTCGTAGTCCGCATCCGACACCGTCGGCGCGTCGTCCTGATAGTAGCGCTTGTTGTGCGCTTCCATCTCCAGCGACAGCCGCATCAGCTCGATCTTCGCTTTGGGCTTCGTGAGCGTGGAGATGTCGGGGGAAGTTTTTGCGGGTTTTGCCATACGCGGTCACCGATGTTCGTCATGGCCGGGCTTGTCCCGGCCATCCACGCCTTGAAGCGCTGTTGTAAAGACGTGGATGCCCGGCACAAGGCCGGGCATGACGGAGTACAATGGTGAAACAAGGTGCACGTCGCGGTTCCGGTTCGCTCACCAAGAGGCGAGCGCCCCGGAATGACGTTCAAATCAGGCTGCGCCCTTGAGCAACCGCTCCGCTGCGGCCCGCGCCTCGGCGGTAATCTCCGCGCCGGCGAGCATCCGCGCAATTTCCTCGCGGCGATGATCCTCGGCCAGCGTGTTGACGCGCGTCGCCACGCGCTTGCCCTTGTCGAGGGCATCCTTGGAGATCAGCAGATGCTGGTCGGCCCTCGCCGCCACCTGCGGGGCGTGGGTGACGGCCATCACCTGGACCTTGCCGGCGAGTCGCGCCAGGCGGGCGCCGATGGCGTCGGCCACCGCGCCGCCGACCCCCGTGTCGATTTCGTCGAACACCAGAGTCGGTGCGGAGCCCTTGTCGGAGAGCACAACTTTGAGCGCCAGCAGGAAGCGCGAGAGTTCGCCGCCGGAGGCGACCTTCATCATCGGGCCCGGGCGGGTGCCGGGATTGGTCTGAACCCAGAATTCGACACGGTCGATGCCGTGTGGACCCGGCGTCGCCGCATCGCTGTCGACCTGGGTGATGAATTTCGCACGTTCGAGCTTGAGCGGGCCGAGTTCGGCGATCACGGCTTTGTTGAGCTTCTCGGCGGACTTGATGCGCGCGGCCGAAAGCTTGGTCGCCGCAGCGCTATACTTCTTGTCGGCCTCCGACGCCGCGCTCTCCAGCCCCTTGAGCTGGCCGGCGCCGGCATCAATGGTGGCGACATCGGCAAAGTATTTCGCGGCCAGCGCGGCGAGCCCGTCGACTGGCGTCGAATATTTTCGCGCGGCGCCGCGCAGCGCGAACAGCCGTTCCTCGATACGCTCGAGTTCCGCAGGATCGAAATCGGCGGCGATGAGCGCGGCGGCAAGATGCTGGTCGGCTTCTTCCAGCGCGTTGATGGCGACGTCGATCGCCTTCACCGCGGGCTCGACCAGCGACGGCGATGAACCGGCTCGGCGCTCCAGCCGGCGCACGGCGGCAGCCAGCGACGAGATCGGCGAATGATGGCCAGACACAGCCTCCTGGGCCTCGCGTAAATCGGCCGCGATCTTCTCGCCCTGCATCATGCCGGTGCGGCGCTCCGCAAGCTTGCTCTCCTCGCCGTCCTTCGGATTGAGCTTCTTCAGCTCGTCGGCGGCGTGGCGCAGATAATCGGCATCGCGGGCAGCGCGCTCCATATTGGCGCGATGGGTCTCCAGCGCCGCATAAGCGGTCTTGCGGGCGTCCCAGAGTGTCTCCAGCGCAGTGACGTCCTTCTCCAGCCCGGCGAAGGCGTCGAGCAGCCGGCGATGGGTGGCGGCGTCCACCAGGGCGCGCTCGTCGTGCTGGCCGTGGATCTCGACCAAAGCGGCGCCGACCGCCTTCATGGTCTGCACAGAGATCGCCTGATCGTTGATGAAGGCACGGGTGCGACCATCGGCGAGCTGCACGCGGCGCAGAATCATCTCGCCGGAATCGTCGTCGAAACCGTTGTCCTTGAGAATCGTCAGCGCCGGGTGGCCCTTGGCCAGGTCGAACACGGCCGTGACCTGGCCCTGCTCGACGCCGTGGCGCACCAGACCGGCATCGCCGCGGCCGCCGAGGGCCAACGCGAAGGCATCGAGAAGAATGGATTTGCCGGCGCCGGTTTCACCGGTCAGCACTGCAAGACCGCGGGAAAACTCGATATCGAGCCGTTCGATCAGGACGATGTCACGGATCGACAGACGGGCCAGCATGGGAGGTCAGTTCCTAACCGAGGCCAAATCTCTTGAAGGCCTTGCTCAGGTAAGACCCCTTGTTCTCGCTCGGCTCGAGACCGCCGGACTTTACAAGATTGTAGGCGTCTTTGTACCACTTGCTGTCAGGAAAGTTGTGGCCAAGCACGGCGGCAGCGGTCTGCGCCTCGTTGACCACGCCGATCGCCATATAGGCCTCGGTCAGGCGCATCAGCGCCTCCTCGACGTGACGCGTGGTCTGGTACTGTGTCACGACGGTCTTGAAGCGGTTGATGGCGCCGGTGTAGTTGCGCTTGTCGAGATTGTAGCGGCCGATTTCCATTTCCTTGCCGGCAATCTGGTCGCGTGCGCCTTCCAGCTTCTTCTTGGCCGAGGTCGCATATTCCGAGGTCGGATATTTGCGGACCACTTCCTCGAGCGCAGCCATTGCCTTTTCGGTGCGGCCTTGGTCGCGCGAGATGTCCGGGATCTGGTCGTAATGCGAGGCGGCGATCAGATACTGCGCATAGGCCGCATCCGGGCTACCGGGATGCAGCGTCACATAGCGCGTGGCCGAGCCGATGCAGGTGTCGTAGTCGGCGGATTCGTAGGCCGCATAGGCCGACATCAGCAGCGACTTGCGCGCCCATTCCGAATACGGATGCTGACGATCGACTTCCTCGAATTTCTTCGCGGCGGCCTTGGGATCCTTGTTGTTGTTCATGAGGTACAAGCCCTCATTGTAGAGCTTGTCGGCGGGCTCCTCGACGAAAGTGTCGTCCTTGGTGCCGAACTTGTCCCACAGTGCGCCGGTGCCGCAGCCACTCAGCGGCACGGCCAGCACGATGAGGCCCGACGCCAACCGCACATGGCGGCCGAAGCGGGTGAGCAGGGAATCACGGGATTCGAGCGTAATGCGCTGTGCCGACATATATCTGAGACCTGACGCCTTCATGCGGTGTCTGCGCGGTACGCGCACAATCACGGACCAACCGGATACGCGCCCGCAGCTTCGCTTGACCGCGTGCTCTATCTACCCGAATGACATCCGTTAACCAACCGGATACGGAGCCATTTCGCCCGGATTAAGGCGAAGAATGTGGAGATACAGGCGGTTATGGTTACCGGGGATGTCTCGGTGCCCGCAAAGGTCTACGCGCCCGCAAAAGCGCAACGCAAAATACCGGCAGCGGGTAGAAGAAGGCCAGAAAGCCCGATCTTAGGAAACGTCCGGGCCGAAAGCCGGGGCGATCATGCCGCCAAGCATGCCCGAGGTGACATCGGCGCTGGCGCGGCCGCGGCGGACAGGGACGGCATCGGCTTCGACGATCTTCCAGGCCGAACGATCGGCCATCAGGGCGCAGAGCACGGCGTTGTTGAGCTTGTGGCCGCCGCGCACCGAGCGGTAAGCGCCGAGGATCGGCAGACCTGCCAGCGCGAGATCGCCGACAGCGTCCAGCACCTTGTGGCGGGCGCATTCATCGCTGTAGCGCAGGCCTTCGGTGTTGAGCAGCTTGTCATCGTCGAACACGACGGAATTCTCGAAGGACGCGCCGAGCGCAAAACCGGCGCTCCAGAGGCGGGCCACGTCGTTCATGCAACCGAAGGTGCGGGCACGGGCGATATCGCGGCGGAAGGATTCGGGATTGAGATCGAGCACGTAGCTCTGGCGGCCAATCACCGGATTGGCGAAGCTGATTTCGACTTCGGCGCGGAAACCCGCAGCGTGGGGGCGGATTTCGCCGAACGAGTCACCGATGGCAACCTGCACCGGTTTGAGAACCTGAATGAAGCGGCGACGGGCGCCCTGCTCCACAACGCCGGCCTGATCGATGGCGGCGACGAAGGCGGCTGCGGAGCCGTCCATGATCGGCACTTCCGGTCCATCGACTTCGATGGTGGCGTTGTCGATGCCCATGCCGCGCAGCGCAGCGAGAACATGTTCGGCGGTGGAAACGATTGGGCCTTCACGATCGCCGAGCACGGTGGCAAACTCGGTGGCGATAACGGATTTGGCGTCGGCCTGGATTTCGCGATCAGCACCTTCAAGACCGGTGCGAACAAAAATATAACCTGCATCGACGGGCGCAGGTCCAAGCGTGAGACTGACAGGCTTTCCAGAATGGACGCCGACACCGGTAACGGTGGCTTGCGATCCAAGCGTTGTCTGTCGGCTGAAAGTCATAAGGTACCCACCCAAGTAGCCTCTCGTCATGAGAGGGACTCTCTCAGTCGAACCTTGCGGCCTCCTGAGTCCCCGAGTCGCAGTCACATTAACCCCTGCCACAAAGTGCGCCAACTCACGCTTTTTTACCGATTGTTACCCCACCTTTGCCGCAATCAGGCCAGGGGTTAACCAAAATTTCTGCCGGTTCCACGGCCGTTTCGAGCCTTGGCAGAGCGCGACGGTAAAGATTAATGACTTACTATCAATAGGTTAAGAAATCCTACGCCTTTTGGTGGCTGTCACAAACGAAAGCCCCGGCTGATCCAGCCGGGGCTTCTGTCGTCGTCACGATTGTAACAAAGGTCAGCTGGTCTGGCGGCGCAGGAAGGCCGGGATATCCAAATGATCATCGCCCTGTGGCGCCGGCGCAACAGGTGCCGGACGGCCATGAGAATCAAGACCCTGCGGGGCCGGACGGCGGGCGTATTCGGACACCGGCGGCTCGTTGCCCATCTGCTGGGCGACGCTGCGCTGTGGCTTACGCTCGGGCAGCGGCGGCATCGGAGCCATCGGCGGGGCCGACGGACGACCGGAGACCGGCGCTTCCGTTTCCTCGTCGCGGCGGCCGAGACCGACATTGGCCAGACGCTGCAGCAGCGACAGGCGAGCCTTCTGCGGTTCCTCTTCCGATTCGCCGCGTGCCTGACGGATCTCGTTCTGGGCCGGCATCGGCAGTTCTTCGAATTTCGGCATCCGCGGAGCGCGCAGCGGAGCACGTTCGGCCGATGGCGGAATGAACTGTTCGGGGATCGGCGCTTCGACAGGGGCTTCCTGACGCGGCGCTTCCGGGAACAGCGAGGGCTTCTGCGCGATCGGACGCACCATCACGTCGCCATACTGCTGCGGCGCAGCGGCTTCCGGAGCCACAGCAGCGGCGATGGCGGCGAGCGCGGCACGCTCATGGCTGGTCGCCGGGGCGCGGGGCGCGGCAGCGGGCGCCGGAGCGCCAGCAGACTTGGCAGCCGCTGCGGCAGCGAGACGCTGGTTGTCCGCGCGGAGACGCGCGGTCAGATCGGCCAGGCGGGCATCCGGAGCGCCGTTGCCAGCAGGAGCCGCAACGGCCGAGGTCGCGGTGGTGACCGGAGCCGAGGAATTGCGGGCCAGCATGGCCTGTTCGATGCCGGTGGCGACGACCGACACGCGGATCACGCCGTCGAGGCTCTCGTCGAAGGTGGCGCCGACAATGATGTTGGCGTCGGCATCGACTTCTTCGCGAATGCGGGTCGCGGCTTCGTCGACTTCGAACAGGGTCAGGTCCTTGCCGCCGGTGATCGAGATCAGCAGGCCGCGGGCACCCTTCATCGAGCTATCGTCGATCAGCGGGTTGGCGATCGCAGCTTCCGCTGCGGTCAGCGCGCGCTTCTCACCGGTGGCTTCGCCGGTGCCCATCATCGCCTTGCCCATCTCCTTCATGACTGCGCGCACGTCGGCGAAGTCGAGGTTGATGAGGCCTTCCTTGACCATCAGGTCGGTGATGCAGGCAACGCCCGAATAGAGCACCTGGTCGGCCATCGCGAAAGCGTCGGCGAAAGTGGTCTTCTCGTTGGCGACCCGGAACAGGTTCTGGTTCGGGATGATCAACAGCGTGTCGACCACCTTGTGCAGCTCGGCAATGCCGGCTTCGGCGGTGCGCATGCGGCGCTGGCCTTCGAAGTGGAACGGCTTGGTGATCACGCCGACGGTGAGGATGCCCATGTCGCGCGCGGTCTTGGCGATGACCGGAGCAGCGCCGGTGCCGGTGCCGCCGCCCATGCCGGCGGTGACGAACACCATATTGGCGCCGGTCAGGTGATCACGGATTTCGTCGATGACTTCCTGCGCTGCGGCCGCACCGACATCCGGCTGCGAACCGGCGCCGAGGCCCTGGGTGACCTGCGTGCCCATCTGCACGATGCGCTGGGCCTTCGACATGGTCAGCGCCTGCGCATCGGTGTTGGCGACGACGAAATCGACGCCCTGCAGACCGGCGGTGATCATGTTGTTGACGGCGTTGCCGCCAGCGCCACCGACACCGAACACGGTAATGCGGGGCTTCAGCTCGCTGATATCAGGAACGTTGAGATTGATGGTCATGAGGTTGCCTCTCGATTACGCGCGCGTTGTGTGGTCATGCCATTGGCCGGTGGCCGATGGCGTCGGAGATGGAAAAAACACTGGCCGGAAAAATTTCATCAGAAGCCCTCTCGAAGCCATCGTCCGACCTTTCCGAAATAACCGTCACTGGTCCCTGTCTTGAGCTGCCGCGTATGCCGCGGTTCGACATGTTCAAGATGAGCGAATTGCGGATAGACCAAGAGGCCCGACGGCACCGCGAACGAAGCGCTCTTGGCTTCATTGGGCAGCCGGCCGAAGCCGAGTGGTCGTGCAATGCGAACGGACCGTCCGAGAATCTGGCTGCCGAGTTCGGCAAGGCCCGTGAGCTGCGACGCGCCGCCTGACAGCACCACGCGTGCGCGCGGTTCTGCAGCGAAGGGCGAATCCGCCAACCGGTCCCTGACCATTTCAAAAATCTCCTCGGCACGCTGACGCACGATGTTCGCGATCGTGGCGCGGGATACGACCTGCGGAAAATCGCGATCGTTATCACCAGCCGTCGGCACGTTCATCAGTTCGCGCGCATCGGAGCCACCCGTCAGCACCGTGCCATATAACGTCTTGATTCGCTCGGCATCCGCGATGCAAGCACCGAGTCCGCGCGCGAGATCCATGGTGATGTGTTGCCCGCCGACCGCAAATCCCGACGCGTGCACGAAGCGTCCGCCGGAATAGGTCGCGATCGTTGTCGTACCTGCGCCCATCTCGACGACCGCAGCACCGAGATCGGTCTCGTCGTCGGTGAGAACAGAGAGACCTGCGACATAAGGCGCCGCAGCCATGGCTTCGACGTTGAGATGGCAGCGCTCGACGACCAGCATCAGGTTACGCGCGACCGTCGCGTCCGCAGTGACGACATTCATATCGACGCCGAACTGCGAGGCGACCATGCCCTTGGGATCGCGAATGCCCTTCACGCCATCGAGTGAATAGCCGACCGGCAATGCATGCAGCACCGTGCGGCCCGGCGGCGTCGCGTGGCGCATGCCGGTCGAGGTGACACGTGCGATATCGGACGCCGTGACGGCGCCGCCCTTGATATCGGCTGACGCTTCAATCAGTTGGCCCTGCAGGCGACCGGCCGACACCGACAGCAAAACGGATTCGACGCGAACCTTGGCCATACGTTCGGCCAGCGCCACCGCCTGACGGACGGCCTGCTCGGCCTCGCCCATATCGACGATCGCACCGGACTTGACGCCGCGCGACTGGATCTGGCTGTAGCCGATCAGTTCAACCGCATGGCTGCGGCCGCGCAGGGCTTCGTTCGGCGCGGATGGCCGCAGACGCGCGATCATGCACGCGATCTTGCTGGTGCCGACGTCCAGCGACGCCACCAGCGCGGTGCGGTTGGCCGCCATCTGACGCGTTTTCGGCGCCTGGTTGCGATCGAGACCGGTCATGCCGCGCCAGCCTTCTTCTTTGACTTGTCTTGTGCCTTGAACAGATCTTCGCGCGCCTTCGCGGCGTCTTCCGACAGCCGCACGGTCAGCCGATCCGACAGCCGCATATCGATGGCGACGATGTCGCGCGAGAACAGGCGATCTTCCTTGTCGAGCTTGCTGAGCATGGCCAGCGCGTTGCCGACGTCGATTTCCGGGAGGCGAATGTCGAGGCCATCCTTCAGGCGGAGATTCCAGCGGCGCTCGCCGACGAAGATCGCGGCCTTGGTGACCGAGCGGACCTGCGGATAACGATCGAGCAGCGCGAGGAAATCCCTGGCGTTGCTGTCGGCGCCCTTGCCCACCACCAGCGGCAGCGACATGAAGCGGCGCGACACGTAGTTTTCGAGAACGGCACCGTCATCGGCGATCACCGAGAGACGACCGTCCTCCTGCCACAGCGCAAAGGCCGTGCGCTCGGTGACATCGATCTGCAGACGGTTCGGATAGAGCTTCAGCACATTGGCGTCGGCAATCCACGGATTGGCCTTGAGCTTGTCGCGAACAGCCGCGGCATCGAGGAAGAACAGCGAGGAGCGACCATTGACGCCGCCGATGGCCAGGATCTCGTCCTGGGTCAGCTGCTTGCGGCCGTTGAGAATGACGGAGGCAATGCGGAAGCCGGCGGCATTGGCGGCAGCATTGCGCGCATCGCTGAAGGCCTCGACCATTTCGTCGACGTGATTGCCCTTGACCACGCCAAGCGCGAGGCTGCCCGTCAGCATCAACACGGTGGCCGCAATACCGACGCGGCGCGGCGCGTAACGCTCGAGCATTGCGATGAAGCGATTGGAGCTCTGTTCGCGGACGGCAGGCTTGGCGGCACGAAAACGGGCCCAGAAGCGGGCGAGCGGGCTCAGCTGCTCACGCAGCAGAATGCCTGCCCCAAGGGCAGCCATTTTAAGATCAGCTTGGGGCCTCAAGGGTCGCACCGACCGAGAGAGGCGTCCTCCACCATCCATACCACGAGCTCGTCACAGGTTACGTCCGCATTGGCGCGGGACTTGAGGCGCGAGTGACGTCTCGGTCCTGCCGGGATGGATTCAAGCCTTTGAAAAAGGCCGGTTTTCCATCGATACGCGTCGTCACGGAATCCCCGCAAAGCTCACGCCTCGGCAGCCAAGCGCACACGCGCCGCCAGCGTTAACCTTCGGCCTTCCTGGTAAACAAAGTGTAAAGGGGATGGGCGCAGAGCGCGATTTGATGCGGCTGTGGAAGACTTTAGCCGAGGTGTGGCCGACGCGCCCGAGGGAACTGCGGCAGCTTCATGGCCGGCATCGCGGGGTTGCCGGAATTAACGCGGGGGATCGGGTTGCGGCAACGCTCGCGGTTGAAACTCCGTCATGCCCGGCCTTGTGCCGGGCATCCACGTCTTCGCAGCGAAGTAAGGCGTGGATGGCCGGGACAAGCCCGGCCATGACGGAGTGAGATAACTGGCTGGTTAGCCGCCTGCCCGTTTCACCGCGAGCTCGATCTGGCCGTTCAAAAAATCCACGAAACTGATCCCCTGCGCGTTCAGCGCTTTGGGATAGAGCGAAGCTTTGGTCAGACCCGGGAGCGTGTTGGTCTCCAGATAGACTGGGCCTTTGGCCGACACGATGAAGTCCGACCGCGAATAGCCGCGGCACGACATCGCGCGGTGCGCCTTCACCGCGAAATCCATGATCGCCGCTGAAACCTCCGGCGTGAAACGCCCGGGGCAGATCTCCTGCGTCGATTTGGCGAGATACTTCGCCTCGTAATCGAAACCGCCATCGGCCGGAATGATCTCGATCGGCGGCAATGCGATCAGCGAGCCATCGGCCTCCTCGAGCACGGCGCAGGTCGCCTCGACGCCGGCGACGAACGGCTCAATCACATAGTCCTCGGTCCTGGCCGCATTGCGCACAGCAACGAGATCCTGCTTCGCATTGACGAACATCAGGCCGTAGCTCGATCCGTCACGTGCGGGCTTGGCGATCAGCTTGCCGTATTCGGCGAGCGCGGCTTCCATGTCGTTCAATGCGACACCCGCCGCGATGGGCACGCCTGCGATGGCCGCGAAGCGCTTGGCGCCGACCTTGTCGAAAGACAGATTGGATGATGCTGAGCCGGAACCGGTGAACGGGATGCCGCGCATTTCGCACATCACCTGCAGCTCACCATTCTCCGCGGCGCCGCCATGCATGCCGAGCACCAGCACACGGTTCTCGGCTTGGGCCTTGTCGAGCGCCTGCGTCAGCACGCCGATGCTGCTGCCACCGGGCTTGAACGAATCCTCGAACGGACGATCATGGGAGAGCAGCGCCGTGCCCGACGTCTCGTAGACGCGGTCGTCGGCATCCCAGAACCACAGATCCGCATCGGGCAACGCGCTGTGCAGGGCCTGTGCGGAGGCCACCGACACCAGACGCTCCTTGTTCAGGCCACCAAACATGATGGTGATCCGCTGAGGTCTCGCCTGCTCCGTCATTATGTCGTCTCCGAACCCATCCGCGAATCGCGCCTTTGCCGCAAGGCAATAGCATCACGCTAGCCGAGTCATATAATGCCTTGTTGGAGGCGGTTTTGCGAGCCCGCCCCGCGGTGACATGGAAGTAACCTGATGATCAGAGCCTGGCTCGAACTCTCTACCTTCGGCATCTTCGCGACGCTGGGCACCATCTATTACGGCGTCGCACTGATCCTCGTGGGGCTGACCTCCAGCCGGCTGCTGTCGATGCGGCTGCGGTCCATCCACGGCATCGTCGCGCCTTTCTTTTCCTCGGTGGCCATCCTGTTCGGCCTGCTCACGGGCTTCCTTGCCAGCGACGTCGGCGACCGCAACCGCCAGGCCGTCCGCGCCGTTCAGATCGAGGCCGGGGAGTTGCGCAACATCCATACGCTGAGCGTGGCATCGGTCACCGACATGTCCAACATACGCGCTGCGCTGAAGGCCTATGTGACATCGGAAGTGACGGAGGAATGGCCGGCAATGCTCCTCGGCCTGAAGTCGCCGCGCACCGATGTGGCCTATGACAGCCTGCTGCGCGAAATCAGCGATCCCGCCATCACGCGCGATGCCAGCAACACGGTGCATGGGGCGCTGATGGGCGCCTCGATCCGCGCCGGGACCGCGCGCAATGACCGGCTCAGCCTGTCGACCGACCACACCAACGATCTGAAATGGACATCGGTCCTGCTGCTCGGGCTGATCACACAACTGGCGCTGGCGCTGGTTCATCTGGAACGTCCGCGGGCCATGCTCGCGGCGCTCACGGTGTTCGCCAGCGGTGCCATCGTCGCTCTCGGCATTATCGCGCTTCAGGAGCATCCGTTCGACGGCGCCTTCCGCGTCGCCCCTGCGCCACTGGAAAATCTGCTGAGCATCAGCGAGGCCGGACCGGCGTCGGCACTACCGCCACCGCCGAAATAGCAGCCCAAGCGTTTCCGAGCGAAGTGGTGCCGGTTCGCGTTAAGGAAACGCGTCAGACATATCGTGTTACGGCGCGACGCCGATCCGCTTGATTTCCCAATGCAGGTCGATGCCCGACTGCGCCAGCACGCGCGCGCGCACGGTCTCGCCGAGCGTTTCGATATCGGTGGCCGTGGCATCGCCGGTGTTGATCAGGAAATTGCAGTGCATTTCCGACACCTGCGCCCCGCCGACACGCAAACCGCGGCAGCCGGCGGCATCGACCAGCTTCCACGCGCTGTGCCCTGGCGGGTTCTTGAACGTGGACCCGCCGGTCTTTTCGCGGATCGGCTGCGCGGTCTCGCGATGCGCCTGCACCTCGTCCATCCGCGCGCGAATGGCTGAGGGCTCCGTCACAGCTCCGCGGAATTTCGCTGACGTGAAAATGATCGACGGTGAGACACCGGAATTGCGATAGACGAACGCCATGCCGGCATTGTCGAAAACATGTTTCGTGCCATCGCGGCCGATGGCGGTGGCCTCGATCAGTACATCCTTGGTCTCGTCGCCATTGGCGCCCGCGTTCATGCGCAGCGCGCCGCCGATCGAGCCGGGAATGCCGAAGTAGAATTCCAGCCCGCCGACATTCGCCGCCGCCGCCGTCTCCGCCACGCGCTTGTCGAGCGCAGCCGTGCCGGCGCTGACAATGTCGCCATCGGCGGATGTTGCGCCGAAGCCGCGCGGGCTCAGGCGAATGACGACGCCGTTGAGCCCGCCATCGCGCACGATGAGATTGGAGCCGACGCCGACGACGGTGACGGGAATGTCGCTGGGCAGCTTCGACAGGAAGTAAGCGAGATCGTCTTCATCGGCTGGCGTGAACAACACCTGCGCCGGACCGCCGACACGAAACCATGTCAGTGGCGCCAGGGACTCGTTCGCGAGCAGGCGCCCGCGCAGATCGGGCATCGCAGATTTTAGTGAGGGGGTGATGTCGGGGAAGGTCATAGCGTGTTTTGCACGGTGCGAAGTGTGCCCCCTCCCCCCTTGCGGGGGAGGGTGGCGCGTAGCGCCGGGAGGGGGGTAAGCCGCAGGCGCCGTCGCTCGGGGTTACCCCCCTCCCCGACCCTCCCCCGCAAGGGGGGAGGGAGCGCAGCGGTGTGTGTTGCGATGCCGATATCAAACATCAACAATCCCTACCCCAGCGCCTTCAATTCGCCCGGCAATGCGTAAGCCCATTGCGTGATGTTGCCGGCGCCGAGACACACCACCGTATCGCCGCTCTTTGCAACGCCAGCCACGAGACCTGCAAGCGCCGCGGACTCCTGCAGCGGAATCACCTCGCGATGGCCGTGGGCGCGCAGGCCAAGCACGAAGTTGTCGCGGTCGATGCCCTCGATCGGTGCTTCGCCGGCGGGATAGACGTCGGCGACGATCACGGTGTCGGCGTCGTTGAAGCAGGTACAGAATTCCTCAAACAGCGACTGCAGGCGCGTGTAGCGATGCGGCTGCACCACGGCGATGACCTTGCCCGCGGTGCTTTCACGCGCGGCACGCAGCACGGCGGAAATCTCCACGGGATGATGGCCGTAGTCGTCGATGATGGTGACGCCGTTCCACTCGCCGGTCTTGGTGAAGCGGCGCTTGACACCGCCGAAGCCGGCGATGGCCTTGCGGATCGCCTCATCGGACATGCCGAGTTCATGCGCGACGGCAATCGCCGCCGTGGCATTCAGTGCGTTGTGACGACCCGGCATCGGCAGCAGCAGATTATCGATCTCATGCGCAGTGCCGGCCTTGCGATCGCGGAACGCTACCTTGAAGGACGAGCCGCCATTGGCGGGCTTGAGGTCAACGAGCCGCGCATCGGCCTGCGGGTTCTGCCCGTAAGTGATGATGCGGCGATCCTCGATCTTGCCGACGATGCTCTGCACCACGGGGTGATCGATGCACATGACAGCGAAGCCGTAGAACGGCACGTTCTCGACAAAGTGGCGGAACGCATCCTGCACGGCATCGAAGGTCTTGAAGTGATCGAGATGTTCGGGATCCACATTGGTGACGATGGCGACATCGGCCGGCAGCTTCAGAAAGGTGCCGTCGCTCTCGTCGGCCTCCACCACCATCCATTCACCGGCGCCGAGCCGCGCATTGGTGCCATAGGCATTGATGATGCCACCATTGATGACGGTGGGATCGAGTTCGCCGGCATCGAGCAATGCGGCTACCATCGAGGTCGTCGTGGTCTTGCCATGGGTGCCGGCGATGGCCACGCAGCTCTTCAAGCGCATCAGCTCGGCGAGCATCTCGGCGCGGCGCACCACCGGAATGCGCTGCGCGCGCGCGGCCATCAGTTCCGGATTGTCGCGCTTGATCGCCGTGGAGACGACGAGCACGTCGGCGCCCGACACGTTATCGGCCTTGTGGCCGACATGGATGGTGATGCCTTTTTCGCGCAGACGATTGACATTGGCACTTTCGGAAGCGTCCGAGCCCTGCACGGTGTAGCCGAGATTGCACAGCACCTCGGCGATGCCGCTCATGCCGATGCCGCCGATACCGACAAAGTGAATGGGTCCGATTTCGCGCGGCAGTCTCATGGGGCGTCTCTATGTTCCATCATGTCCGGGCAGCGCGAAGCGAGCTTCGCTGGACGTCCGGGCATCCAAGCTCGTTCGAGCAGATGACTCCTTCAAACAGACGTGGATGGCCGGGACAAGCCCGGCCATGACGAAAAAGACGGAAATTTGGCTTGCGGATCAGGCGAATCCCGCCCGCGCTCCTACTCCGCCGGCGCGGGAACCGGCACCCGCGCTCTGTCGAGACGGATTGCGCAAAGCGCCACACCGAGCGCCGCCAGCGGCGCCAATGCAGCGACCCACGGCACCGAGCCGAGCCCGCCATGATCGATCACCGCACCGCCGAGCCAGGCGCCGATGGCGTTGCCGAGATTGAACGCCGCGATGTTGAAGCTCGAGGCGAGGCTCTGGCCAGCGCCATGGGCCTTTTCCAGCACCCACATCTGCAACGGCGGCACGGTGGCGAAGCCCACGGCGCCGAGCAGCGCCACGAATGCCACCACGGCGATCTGGCTGTGAACGGCGAAGGTCATCAGGAATAGCACCACCGCCAGCGCAGCGAGGCTGCCCAGCACCGTCGGCAGCAGCCAGCGGTCGGCGAGCCGTCCGCCGACCAGATTGCCAACCACCAGCCCGCCACCGAACACCAGCAGGATCGGCGACACCGCGGTCTCCGAAAAGCCGGCCAGCCGGGTCAGGATTGGCGCGATGTAGGTGAACAGCGCGAACACACCAATCCAGCTCAGCACCGTAGTGAGCAGGCCAAGCAGCACCTGCGGACGCCCGAGCACCGCGAGATCCTGTTTCAGATTCGACGGCGCGGGCTTTTCCTTATCTTGCGGCACGAACAGCGCGATGATCGCGAAGGCGGCGACGCCAACGGCAGTCACAGAGAAGAAGGTCGCGCGCCAGCCAAACCCCTGCCCCAGCCAGGTACCGAATGGCACGCCGAGAATATTCGCCACAGTCAGACCGGTGAACATGATGGCGATGGCCGAGGCCTTTTTGTCCGGCGCCACCAGCGTGGTCGCCACCACCGAGCCGACACCGAAGAAGGTGCCATGCGCGAAAGCCGTGAGCACGCGTGCCGCCATCAGGCTCCAGTAATCCGGCGCCAGGGCGCAAGCGAGATTGCCGAGCGTAAAGATGCCCATCAGCACCAGCAGCACGGTCTTGCGCGGCCAGCGACTGGTGGCGATGGTCATGATCGGGGCGCCGAGCACGACACCCAGCGCGTAGCCGGAGATCAGCAGCCCCGCAGCCGGGATCGACACGCCGAGGTCGCCGCCGACCTCGATCAGGAGACCCATGATGACGAATTCTGTGACGCCGATTCCGAAGGCGCCGGCGGTGAGCGCGTAGAGTGCGAGAGGCATGACCGTGTCCCGTGGGTGAAGCGGGCCAATTGCCCGATGACGGGAGATGTGGACCTCCTGACATTGATGAGATAGACGTGGCATAGGCACAATATTTGTGAATTGAATTCACTCAATAGATTGAAGCCAGATGTCACGACTGGACGTCAACCGCTCCGGCGAGATGGAAGTGTTCACCCGCGTGGTCGAGCTCGGCGGTTTTTCGACCGCGGCGCGGGCCTTCCGGATGACCCCCTCTGCCGTCAGCAAACTGGTGGCGCGGCTGGAAGCACGGCTCGGCGTGCGGCTGATCAACCGCTCGACGCGCAAGCTGCAACTGACCCCCGAAGGCAGTGCTTTCTACGAGCGCGCACTACGCATTCTCGACGAGATCAGCGCGGCCGAACGCGAGGCCGCCATCGGCGCCACACCGAGCGGCCTGCTGCGCGTCAATACCAGCGTGCCCTTCGGCCTGCGTCTCCTGCTGCCGCTGCTGCCGGATTTCGCTAAGCGCTATCCGGACATCAAGGTCGAGGTCGTTCTGACGGATCTCGTGGTGGATCTCCTGGAAGAGCGCGCCGATGTCGCCATTCGCGTTGGTTTGATGCGCGAGTCACGACTGTTGGCGCGCAAACTCGGCGAGAGCCGGATGGTGGTGGTTGCCGCGCCGGACTATCTCAAAGAGCGCGGCACACCCAAGACGCCGGATAATCTCGCTGACCATAATCTGCTGCGCTTCGGCTTCGCCAAGTGGGAAAACGGCTGGCCGTTCAAGATCGGCGGCGAGACAATCGCCGTGATGCCGTCAGGCAATGCCCTCGTCAGCGACGGCGAAGCGATGCAGCACCTCGCCGTCGCCGGCATGGGGCTCGCGCGACTGGCACGCTTTCACGTCGAGGCCGATATCAAAGCCGGGCGGCTGGTGCCGGTGCTTGAAGCGTTCAACCCCGGTGACATCGAACCGATCCACGCGGTGTTCGTCGGCCATGGCGGCCAGTTGCCGGCGCGCGTGCGGGCGTTTCTGGATTATCTGGTGGAGACCGTGAGGCTGTAGCGTTTCAGCATCTCGTCGTCATGCCTCCGCTGTGCCCGTCACTTGAAAGGCACTGATCGGCGGAGGCAGCCCCGGCGGTTTCTCGCCCGTGAAAAATGCAGCGAGATACATCTTTCCAAGCAGATGCCTGGTCTCCAACGCGTCGGGCGCCAGCCGCCCATCGCGCAAGGCCTGCTGGAATTCCGCAAGTGTAGGAGCCGAGAGATCCGTGTCCGGCACCAAGCGGGACGCGGTCGCTACGGCGCTGAACTGGACGCCCGCATAAAACAGACGGGTGAGCGCGCGCGTCAATTCGAGACGATCGCGCAGGCCGCGATCGGGCGGGTGACCGAGCCATGCCTGCAAAAGCACCTCTTCGAGTTCAAGTGACGGCGCAAAATTATCGAGCATGGTCGCCATGTCGACGACGGGATCGTTGCAATAGGCCGACTCCCAATCGACCAGCCACAGACGCTCGCCATCGAACAGAAGGTTGCGCGGCAGGATATCATTGTGGCTGGAAACCGCCTCGTCGCTATTCCACGTATAGGCGCTACGGAGGTCTGCCAGACGCTGCGTGTGGGCATCGAGCACGCCGGGCGCAAACAGGTTTGTGCGGCAGACATGGGCCCACAGCCGGGCGGTAATATCCGGATAATCGACGAAGCGCCCGAACCTTGGCGTGCCCTGCAGGCGCCGCAGCATTCCTCCCAGCGCCTGCGCCAAAGCGTGGGGACCGCCGGGATAGGACTGCAGAGGCTGTTCGACGATGAAGTCCATCACCGCGACACGTGCGGTCTCATCCACATAGTGCAGCCGCGGCGCGATCCCTGCCTGTGCGGCGATGCGCATCGACGTATATTGGTGCGGATTACGCAGCGGACTTGCGGCCCCCTCCATGCGCAATACGTAGCGGCGATCGCCGGCGGCTACTCGATAGACGAGCGCGCCCGAGACGCCACCCGGAATCGGCCGGATGGAATCGATGGTTGCAGAACCGACGGTCGCCCTGAGCGCAGCCTGCGCGATCTCGCGGTGCGTCATCGGAATATCAGAAAGATGCTCTCCGCTCATTGTCCCCCCGGCGAACCGCGTGGGGACGACGTGTAGCAGAACCGATGACCTAAATCTTCGCGACCTTGGCAACCAGATCCGCCAGCCGCTCTGCGGCATCGAGCTTGCCGACCTTGCGCGCACCAGATGCCATTGCAGTTAGCCGCGCTGGCTCGCCAGCCAGCGCGGAGATTTCCGCCGCCAGGCGATCCGGCGTGAAATCGGCCTGCGCAATACGAAGCGCACCGCCGGCGTCCGCAAGCACGCCAGCATTGGCGAACTGATCCTGATCGAGCGCGCCGGGCAGCGGCACCAGAATGGACGGCCGACCGATGGCCCCGAGTTCGGCGACGGTGCCCGCACCGGAACGCGAGATGACGAGTTGGGCTGACGCGAGACGCGCGGGGAGATCGCTGAAGAACGGCGCGAGTTCGGCCTTGATCTTGAGCTTGTCATAGACCGCACGCACGCGGCTCAT
Source organism: Tardiphaga robiniae (assembly GCF_013359755.1). GTDB lineage: Bacteria > Pseudomonadota > Alphaproteobacteria > Rhizobiales > Xanthobacteraceae > Tardiphaga > Tardiphaga robiniae. The sequence goes on from NZ_JABMCJ010000082.1 coordinate 99,648, forward strand.
GTCTTCGTCGCGCACCTGCTGCGTCAGCACGAGGCGATTCCACAGCGCCGGTTCGAGACGCTCGATCGCCGGCGGCACGATATCGGCCATGATGCGCGCGCCCTGGCTGCCGCCGACGACAAGCAAGCGGAATGGCCCGGTGAGATCCGGCGCGGCATAGGGGACGGCAGCAGCGGCGAGGATCGCCGGGCGCATCGGCGTGCCCGTGGTGGTGGTCTTCTTCGACAATTCGGGATCGCGGTCGAGCACACCGGGCAACGACGTCGCGATCGCGCTGACCTTGCCGGACAGCATGCGGTTGGCGCGGCCCATGACGGCGTTAGAATCGTGAATGAGGGTGGGAATGCCGAACAGACGCGCGGCAAACAGTGGCGGCACAGTCGGATAGCCACCGAAGCCGATTACCGCTGCGGGCTTCAGGCTGCGCATCAGGTTCAGCGCCATCGCGGTGCCAGCAGCGAGCATGATCGCGGTGCGTGCCAGCGAGATGGGATTGCGGGAGCGCACCGTCTCGCTCGGCACCACATCGATCATCTCGCGCGAAAACAGCCCGCTATATTTCAGCGCCCGCGCATCGGTGACGAGCCGGACGCGCAGCCCGCGCTTCATCAGCGCGACGCCGAGCGCTTCCGCCGGAAACAGATGTCCGCCGGTGCCGCCCGCCGCCAGCAATATGAGGGGCGCGGTACTCATCACGCGTAAGTGCGCGCGACGTGGGCGTCGATCGCCTCGACTTCGGTGCGCGGGCGCATCCGCGTCAAAGCGAGCAGCATGCCGACGCTGTAAGCCAGCGAGATCATCGACGAGCCGCCATAGGAGATGAAGGGCAGCGTCATGCCCTTGGCGGGGATCAGATGCAGATTGACCGCCATGTTGATCGCCGCCTGCACGCCGAACAGGATCGCGAGGCCCGAGGCCGCAAAGCGCGAGAACAGATCTTCGGTGGCATAGGCGCGCGACATCGCACGGATCACGATGAAGGCGAACAGGCAGAGCACGGCGAGACACAACAGGATGCCGAACTCCTCGGCGCCGACTGCGAAGACGAAGTCGGTGTGGCTGTCCGGCAGGCTGCGCTTGGCGATGCCCTCGCCCGGCCCGAGGCCGAACCAGCCGCCATTCGAAAACGCTTCCATCGCGGTATCGACCTGGAACGTGTCGCCCGAGGCGGGGTCCATGAAGCGTTTGATACGGCCGGCCACGTGCGGCACCAGGAAGTAAGCCATCAAGAGTCCACCTGCCGCGGTGGCGCCGAGGCCGAACACCCAGACCATGCGCATGCCGGCGATGAAGAACAGCGAACCCCAGGCCATCAGGATCAGCATGGTCTGGCCGAAGTCAGGCTGCATCACCAGCAGCGACACCAGCATCATCAGCAGGACAATGGCCATGGAGGTCGCCGGCATCTCCGGCTTGCGCGCGGACTCCGAGAACAGCCAGGCGGCGATGACGACGAAAGCCGGTTTGGCGGATTCCGACGCCTGGATGTTAATGCCGAGAATGGTGATCCAGCGCTTGGCGCCTTTCACTTCCGGCCCGATCAGCAGCGTCGCCAGGATCAGCACGATGGAAATCGCGAACACGACCAGAGCCGAGCGGCGGATCTGCCGCGGCGTCATGAAGGACACGCCGATCAGCACGATAATCGACGGCACCAGGAACAGGATGTGGCGATTGAAGAAGTGGAACGGATCGAGCCCGATGCGGGTCGCCACCGGCGGCGAGGCCGCCAGCGACAGGATCACCCCGGCCAGCATCAGCGCGATGATCGCCGCCAGCAGCAAGCGGTCCACGGTCCACCACCATTCGCTGAGCGGTGTGCGTTGTTCGCGAGAGATCATAAGCGCGTCCTGCGGGTCGATGAACTCCTATCGATGGGCCATCGTGGTTGCCAGACGGTTAATGGATTGTGAAAATTTGGCCCCATTCAGGGCGGCCAGCGGCGGGCTGTGACTGCAGGGTGCGTGAAATCGGAATAGTCGATGACGAGATTCGCGCGGTTTTGCGGGTCGTTCTCTTGCAGATACAGGCGCTGGCCTTCGATATAACGCCGGTTGGACGCGGCATCCACATCAGCCGATCCGTATCCGGGGCCGCGACCGGCGCCGCGCGGGATGGTGATGGCGAATGCCGCATCCAGAAAAATCGACAGGTCCCAGACGTCCCTGAGTTCCGGGCGGTGCAGAAAAATGCCATCGAAGACGAGGACAGCATCGAGATCGGCAATCGACCAGCAAGCGGCGACCGGGGCGTTCACGGTGTGATCGAAGATGGCAGGGCAATAGACGCGTGAGCCGCCGGGTCCGAGAGGATCGAGCAGTACTTTCCGCAACTCAACATAATTGTAGGAGTTCGCGTAAAAGCCACGTGGAGAGGTTTTCCCCTGCCGGTATCGGATCTCGCGCGTGTTATGAAAGCTGTCCACGGAGGCGCGGATAACGGGCCGTCCGAGCGTGCCGATTACACGCGCGAGCGTGTCCGCGAACACCGTCTTTCCTACACCATCCACGCCATCGATCCCGACGCGGAGGATCGAGCCCGTCGCATGATGCCGAATAAATTCGGCGATCTCTGCGATCAGCGGCGACGTGTCCTTGCGATCATCCGACGGCTCAATCATCAACGCCCCCTGCACGGTGCGATCAAATGACCTCGACTGTTGGCTCCTAACAGCCGCGTGATATTCCCTCGACTGAGCCAGAACACGTCGGCTGATACTGGTTCGTGAAGATCGCGCCTTAAACCGCCCTCACCCCATCCAGCGCCAGCACCAGTTCCCGGAACCGGTCGCCACGGATTTCGAAATTGCGGAACTGGTCGAATGACGCACAAGCCGGCGACAGCAGCACGACGGGTTCCGCGAGCCCGGCTTCCGCGGCATCGCGCGCGGCATTGGCGACCGCGACGTCGAGACTGACGCTGATCTCATACGGCACCTTGCCGTCCAGCGTACGCGCGAAGTCGCTCGCCGCCTCGCCGATCAAATAGGCGCCGCGGATGCGCGGGAAGAATTCGGCGAGCGAAGTGATGCCGCCCTCCTTCTGCTTGCCACCGGCGATCCAGAAGATGTCGTTGAACGACGACAGCGCCTTCGCTGCAGCGTCCGCATTGGTGCCCTTGGAGTCGTTGACAAACAACGTCGTGCCCTGACGCCCGACCTGCTCCATGCGATGGGCAAGACCGGGAAAGCTGCGCAGGCCCTTCTGCAGCACGGCCGGGCTGACGCCGAGCGCCAGCGCTGCGGCCGAGGCACAGGCGGCGTTCTGCGCATTATGCAATCCGCGCAGCGAGCCGATACCAGCGATATCGACGACATCGCTCTGCGCGCCGCCGGCATTGCGCACGATGGTGCTGCCACGGATGGTGAGGCCATCGGCCAGCGGATGTTCGACGGAGACGCGCACCACGCGCTTGCCGGATTGTTCGATGCGATCCGCGGCCTTGCTGCACCAGTCGTCGTCGACCCCGATGATGGCGGTGCCGCCCGCCTGCACGCCGGCGACGAGACGCTCCTTCACCGCAGCGTAGTGCGCCAATGTGCCGTGACGATCGATATGATCGGGCGTGACGTTCAGCAGGATGCCGACCGAGGGATCGAGCGAGGGCGTGAGATCGATCTGATAGGACGACATCTCGATCACATGGACGCGGCCGGCGCGCGGCGGCTCCAGCGACAGGATCGCGGTGCCGATATTGCCGCCCATCTGCGTATCGAAACCGGCCTCGCGCATCAGATGCGCAACGAGCGCCGTCGTCGTCGATTTGCCATTGGTGCCGGTGATGGCAACGAAAGGCGCATCGGGTGCGTGTAGCTTGCGTTCGCGGCAGAACAGTTCGATGTCGCCGATGACCTCGACGCCTGCTGCCTTCGCCGCAACCACCGTCCAGTGCGGCGCCGGATGCGTCAGCGGCACACCGGGCGTCAGGATCAGAGCCGCAAAACTGCCCCATGCCACCGTGCGCAGATCGGCGGTGATGAAACCGGCCTGCGTGGCCTGGACCATTCTGTCGATCGAGTCGTCACAGGCGATGATTTCGGCGCCGCCCGCCTGCAGCGCGTGGCAGGATGCGAGGCCGGAGCCACCGAGGCCGAAGACGGCGACGGTCTTGCCGGCGAATGAGGTGACGGGGATCACGAGATCACCGCAGCTTCAGCGTGGAGAGGCCGACCAGCGCCAGCATCACCGAGATGATCCAGAAGCGAATGACGATCTGCGGTTCGGTCCAGCCCTTCTGCTCGAAGTGGTGATGGATCGGCGCCATCCGGAACACGCGCTTGCCGGTGAGCTTGAACGAGGTGACCTGCACGATCACCGATACGGCTTCGAGCACGAACAGGCCGCCGATCACCGCGAGCACGATCTCATGCTTCACGGCCACCGCGATAGAGCCGAGCATGCCGCCCAATGCCAGCGAGCCGGTATCGCCCATGAAGATCGACGCGGGCGGCGCGTTGAACCAGAGAAAGCCGAGCCCTGCCCCGAGTACCGCGCCGCAGAGCACAGCGAGTTCGCCGGTGCCCGCGACATAGTTGATCTGCAGGTAATCGGAGAACACCGCATTGCCGGCGAGATAGGCGATCATGCCGAACGAGGCAGACGCGATCATCACCGGCACGATGGCGAGGCCGTCGAGACCGTCAGTGAGGTTCACGGCATTGCCGGCGCCGACGACGATGAAGGCGCCGAACAGCACGAAGAACCAGCCGAAATTCACGATCACGTCCTTGAGGAACGGGATCACCAGCGAGGAGGACAGCGGATCGCGGCCGAGCTTGACGAAGGCGAAACAGGCGGCACCCGCGATGATGAATTCGATCATAAGGCGTGTGCGGCCGGCAAAGCCCTTGTGGCTCTGCTTGGTCACTTTGAGATAGTCGTCATAGAAACCGACGAAGCCGAAGCCGAGGGTAACCGCCAGCACGATCCAAACATAGGGATTGCGCGGATTGGCCCAGAGCAGCGTGGAGACCACGAGGCCGGACAGGATCATCAGCCCGCCCATGGTCGGCGTGCCCACCTTGACCAGATGCGACTGCGGGCCGTCAGTGCGGATCGGCTGGCCCTTGCCCTGGCGCAGACGCAGATTGTCGATGATCCAAGGTCCGAACAGGAACACGAACAGTGCGCCGGTGACCACTGCGCCGCCGGTGCGGAAGGTGATGTAGCGGAACACGTTGAACACCGGCACGGTGCCCGCGAAGTCGATCAGCCAGTAGAACATTCAGTCCGCCCTATACCGCGGCGTCGTCGAGCGCGGCGTTGCCGGGAAAGCGCTTTTCGAGCGCGGAGACAATCGGTTTCATCTTCGAGCCGAGCGAGCCCTTGACCATGATGGCGTCACCGGCGCGGATCGCGGCCAGCACCTGCGATTCGAGCGCCGCCGCATCTCCGGCATAGCCGCCCCGCTTGCCCGTGGAAAGGGCATCCCAAAGGTTGCGCATCAGGGGACCACAGCAAAATACCAGATCGATACCGTTGGACTGCACCGCCTCCAGCAGCCCGGCATGAAGTTTCGCGCCATCGGCGCCGAGTTCGAGCATGTCGCCGAGCACAGCGATACGGCGGCCCTTTGGCCCGACTGCTGCAGCACCCAGCACGTTGATGGCGGCCGCCATCGAAGCCGGATTGGCATTGTAGCTCTCATCAATCAGCGTCGCCTCGCCGCTTGGCACTTCGAGCACATGGCGAGCGCCGCGGCCCACAGCGGGCACGACCTGCGACAGCGTCAGCGCGGCATGAACGAGATCGGCGCCCATCAATTCGGCTGCCGCCAGCACCGCCAGCGAATTCATTGCCATGTGGCGGCCGGGCATACCGAGCTTGTAGGTGACATCATGGCCGAGGATATTGGCGTGCACCGCCGAGCAGGTTGGGTGCAATGAGACGTCGAGCAACCGCGCCTCAGCCTTCTGGTCGGCACCGAACGAGACGATGCGCGAGACGCCTGCCTTCTTGGCGCTCTTCTGCAACCGCGCGAATTGCGCATTGTCGCGATTGAGGATCGCGACGCCATCGGGCTCAAGCCCCAAAAAGATTTCGGCTTTCGCATCCGCGATCGCTTCGACACCGGCGAAGAATTCCAGATGCACCGGCTCGACGGTGGTGATGACGGCGTAATGCGGTCGGACCATCTTCACCAGCGTCTCGATTTCGCCGGCATGGTTCATGCCGATCTCGAAGATCGCGAAACGTACATCGGCCGGACAGCGCGCCAGCGTCAGCGGCACGCCCCAGTGATTGTTGAACGACGCGACCGAGGCATGCGTCTTGCCCTGCGCTTCCAGCACGCGGCGCAGCGCTTCCTTGGTCGAGGTCTTGCCGACCGAACCGGTGATTGCGATGATCGGCGCTTTCAGACGTGCGCGCGACGCGATGCCGAGTTCGACGAGCGCTGCGAGCACGTCGTCGACCACCAGCAGGCGCGCATCGGCGGGAAACTTGTCGCGCTGCGCGGTTTCGACGACGGCCAATCCTGCGCCGGCTTTCAGCGCGGCCTCGACGAAGGCGTGGCCGTCATGCACATCGCCCTTGATCGCGAAATATGCCTCGCCCCGCTTGATGGTGCGGGTATCGATGGAGATGCCGGTGATGCCTTCCGGCAGCGCGCCTTGTGTCGTGGTGCGCATTGCCTCGACCATCGCGGCCGATGTCCAAAGAAACTCGCTCATGCAGTCCTCTTGGCAAGCGCCGCTGCGGCGGCCTCGTGATCGCTGAAAGGTAGCGTGCGGGTACCAACGATCTGTCCGGTCTCGTGGCCCTTGCCGGCGATCAGCAGGGCATCGCCGGGCTGCAGACCTTCGACAGCCACGCGAATGGCTTCGGCGCGATCACTGATTTCAATGGCGCCCTTCGCAGCCGCCATGATTGCCGCGCGGATCGTTGCTGGATCTTCGCTGCGCGGATTGTCGTCGGTGACAATCACACTGTCGGCATTTTCGGCGGCGATCTCGCCCATCAGCGGCCGCTTGCCGGCATCGCGGTCGCCGCCAGCGCCGAACACCACGACGAGCTTGCGCTTGGCATAGGGACGCAGCGCCTGCAGTGCTTTCGCGAGCGCATCAGGCTTGTGCGCGTAATCGACGAAGACCGGCGCGCCGTTGTGCGCACCGACCTGCTCGAGACGCCCCTTCGCGCCTTGGAGATGTTCGAGCGCGGCGAAGGTTTGATCGACATCACCGCCGGTACCGATCACGAGACCGGCCGCAACAAGCGCGTTCTCGATCTGGAATTCACCGACCAGTGGCAGCTTGATCTGATGGCTCTTGCCGCGATGCTCAAGTGTGAGTTTCTGCGCGAAGCCTTCGACCGTGGCGTCCACAAGGCGAATACCCTCGCCTGTGCCATCGCCCTTGCGACCGACTTTCATCAGGCGCAGGTGGCGCGATTGCGCGGCATGGATCACTTGCGGCGAGTGCTCGTGATCGGCGGCGATCACGGCGACGCCGCCCTCAATGACGAGATTCAGAAACAACCGCAGCTTGGCACTGAGATAATGCGCGACGTCCGGATGGTAGTCCATGTGATCGCGCGACAGATTGGTGAAGCCGGCGGCAGAGACCCGCACGCCGTCAAGTCTGAACTGATCGAGGCCATGGGACGACGCTTCGAGCGCGAGATGGGTCACGCCCTCACCGGTGATCTCGTCGATCTGCTGGTGCAGCGAGATCGGATCCGGCGTGGTCAGCGAGCCATAGACGGTGCGCTTCGGCGACACGAGACCGATGGTGCCGATGCTTGCGGAGGCATATCCGAGGCGCCCCCAGATCTCGCGCGCAAAGGACGCAACCGACGTCTTGCCTGATGTCCCCGTGACGGCGGCGATGACCGCAGGCTGGCGCGGATAGAATTTGGCGGCGGCCAGAGCCAGCGCAAGGCGCGGATTGGGCGTGCGCACGAAGGGTACGGACAGATCGTCGGGCTTGTGGGCACCGGCGACGGCGACGGCACCTGACGCCAGTGCCTGTGCGATGAAACGCGAACCGTCGGTCTTGGCACCGGCGAGTGCAAAGAACAGATCGCCCTGTTTCACTGCGCGGCTGTCCACAGCCAGTCCGGTGACGGTGACGTCCCTTACGGACTGCTCCATCACGGCATCAGGGTTGAACAAATCGCGTAGTTTCATGCTGCTCCGGGCAGGCCAGATCGAGGGACACATCGGGTTCCGCAACGCCACGCAAACCGCATTTTGCACCGGCTGTAAAGCGCAGATGCGGCGTTACTGAGTCACCTTGGATGTCGCAAGAATAAGGCGGTCGGACGGCGCCAGATCGAAGCGCGGCTCTAGCCCCAAAAGCGGCGCGATACGGGCGATCACATTGCCCCCCGTCGGCACCGCATTCCAGCCCGAGGTGATGAAACCATGGGTTTCCGGCAGCGCCTTCGGCTCGTCCAGCATCACCAGAACCTGGAATTGCGGATTGTCCATCGGCAGCACGGCGGTAAAGGAATTCAGCACCTGCTTCTTGGAATAGCGGCCGTTGACGACCTTCTCGGCCGTGCCGGTCTTGCCGCCGAGATAGTAACCCTTGGCCCTGGCTTCGGCCTGCCGCGCCGAACCGGTCTCGGCATTCAGGCGCATCATGTAACGCACCTTGTCGCTGGTCTCTTTCTTGATGACGCGCTTGCCGATCTCCCGCGCTTCCTCTTCGGTGCGCTTCAGGAAGGTCGGCGGGATCAGCAACCCGCCATTGATCATCGCATTGACGCCCATCACCGCCTGCAGCGGCGCCACGGCCATGCCGTGACCGAATGCGATGGTGATGGTGTTCAGTTCACCCCAGCGTTTCGGCACGATCGGCATCGCGCTCTCAGGCAATTCCGTCCGCAAGCGATCGAGCTGGCCGACTTTCTTCAGGAACGCCTTGTGCGCTTCGACACCCTGCCCGAGCGCGATCTTCGCAGCACCGACGTTTGACGAAAAAGTGAAGACTTCGGTGAGCGAGATCGGACGCGGCACCGGATGGGTGTCGTGGATCTTGAACTTGCCGTAGCTGAGCGGATAGCGCGCGTCATACATCGTATTGAGATTGGCCTTGCCGCTGTCCAGCGCCATCGCCAGCGTCAGCGTCTTGAAGGTCGAGCCCATTTCATAGACGCCGGTGGTCAGGCGATTGATGCGATCGGGATCGTGCGCTTCCTTCGGATTGTTCGGATCGAAGTCAGGCAGCGAGACCATCGCGACGATCTCGCCGGTCTTCACGTTCGACACCAGACCCGACGCCGCCTTGGCGCTGTACTTCGCCTTCGCCTTGAGCAGTTCGTCACGCAGCGCATGTTCAACGCGCAGGTCGACGGCGAGTTCGACCGGCTTCTGCAGACGATCGGAGGCGAAGCCCGCGCGATGCAGATCCGCGAGGCCATTGCTGTCGAGCCATTTCTCGATGCCGGCAATGCCCTGGTTGTCGATATTGGTGAGGCCAATCAGATGCGAGACCGCCGCGCCGCTCGGATAGACGCGCTTGTTCTCGCGCAGGAAGCCGATGCCGGGAATGCCGAGGCGATGAATGTCGCGCTGCTGCTGCGGCGTGATCTCGCGCTTCAGCCAGGCAAAGCCCTTCTTGCTCATGATCCGCTCGCGCACTTCGGCGCCGTCGAGATCGGGCAATGCGCCAGTGAGCAATTCGACCGCTTCGTCCTTGTCGATGATGCGGCGAGGTTCCGAGAACAGCGATGGTGACTTGACGTCGGTCGCCAGGATCGCGCCGTTGCGGTCGACGATATCGGGACGTGCAGTGGCGATAGCGTCACGCGTGGAGCGGCGCTCCGCATGGGTGTCGCCGTTGACGGCGAACATGATCAGGCGCACGGCAATGATGCCGTACACGCCGCCGAACGCGATCATCGCAAGACCGACGCGCGCGCGTGCCTTCGCCGCACGATCGACGTTGCGCCCGTAGAGCAGGCTGCGGATCAGACGCTGGCGCCAGGGCTCCGGCGGCCGGGTAATCGGTTTGTTCGGGTCGAGTTGCGGACCTGTCACTGCGGATCCTCCGGCGCCGGCAGCGAGCCGGTCACGATATCCGGATCGATGGTATGGATCATCGCGCCGATCGGATCTGGCTCACCGGGCTTGGCAAAGTTCGGCGGCCGATCCGGCAGATTCTTCATCGTGTCGAATTGCTGCGCCGTCACCGGCTGCAGCTTGAGATGACGTTCGGCCAGACCCTGCAGCCGCATCGGCGCATCCAGCTTGGCCCATTCGGCACGCAACGACGCGATCGCATCGCGCTGTTCGCGAATATCGGCATGCAGGCGCAGCACCTTCTCGGTGCGCACCGTGGATTCCATCTTGATGCGATAGACATAGGCGGCGGCGAAGACGAGAACGGCGATGACGAGAAGGTGGATGATCCGCATGGTCAGCCTCCCCTCATCACAGAGGCAAGCGTCGGCCAGCCCGGCAACGGGCCGGCATCCTGTGCCGGCGCATCGGTGCGCTCGGCGCCGCGCAGCTTCGCAGAGCGCGCGCGCGGATTGGCCTTGAGTTCTTCATCGCCAGCAGTGATCGGGCGCTTGTTGACGAGCGAGAAGCGCGGACGGGATTGCGCGACCTCCGGCAGATGCCGCGATCCGCCGCCGGTCTTGCTGCGTTCGGTCATGAAATTCTTGACGATGCGGTCTTCCAGCGAATGGAACGAGACCACCGACAGCCGGCCACCCGGCTTCAGCACGCGCTCGGCAGCGGCGAGCGCAGTGTGGAGTTCGTCGAGCTCTGCATTGACGAAGATGCGCAGCGCCTGGAACGTGCGCGTCGCCGGATGGATTTCGCCGGGCTTGGCCCACACGACCTTCTGCACGATATCGACGAGCTGTTTCGTCGTTTCGATGTCAGCTTCCTTGCGCGCCGCGACGATCGCGCGCGCAACAGAGCGGGAATGCCGTTCCTCGCCGAAGATATAGATGATATTGGCGAGATCGGCCTCGGAGGCCTTCGCCACCACATCGGCCGCGGTCGGCCCGTGCTGGCTCATGCGCATGTCGAGCGGGCCGTCGAAACGAAACGAGAAGCCGCGTTCGGCCTGATCGATCTGCATCGACGAGACGCCGACATCCATCACGACGCCATCGACGAGCGGCTCGCCCTGGGCGGCACACACATCGGTGAGATTGGAGAAGCGATCCTCGACCAACGTGAGACGACCGTCAGACGCGTCGACCAGATCGAAACCACCGGCGATGGCCGTCCGGTCGCGATCGATGGCGATGACGCGGGTTCCCTCGGTCGCGAGAATGGCGCGGGAATAGCCGCCTGCGCCGAATGTGGCATCGACATAAATTCCACCGGCGCGCGGGCTCAGCATGTCGACGGCTTCAACGCCGAGAACGGAGATATGTCTTGTATCGGGCGTGCTCATGCGCGCGCCGGCCGGAGGCGTGCAGACAGCGCGTTCCGTTCCTTCGCATCGAGGCGCAAAATCAAACTGGACACGAACAGGCCCATGTCGCCTCAACTGTCGGCGCGCCGCCTGGCTTTTCCTCCTGAAAAGCCCGGTCGCCGCGCGATTGCGGGTTCCATTCGACGCGCCACCCGCGTTTGGCGCGGGAAAGGCCGGACGTCCGCATGGATTTGTCGGGATTGCCATGGGATTTGAACGTCAAAATGGAACTTTGGCCGCCCTTTTCAGGTTGGCTCTTCACCACTCAGTAACGGCACTTAGCGTTAAGAAAGCGTTGATGGGTTGGAGAGCAGTCGATCAATTGCAAGTGCCGGTTTCATCGTAGTGCTGATGCTTTAAGCCCACAGTGGATAAAAATGGGGCAAAACTGTCATGCAGTCGTTGCATAGCAAGGTGCCGGTCGAGGATAGTACGCGCCTGCGGCACAACCGATATGTGTCGCTGTTCTCGTGACTGATTTGAGTTTTCTGATGGCTTCACCTACGTCCGCACCCGCTGGATCCGACTCCAAGCGTCAACGCGCCCTCCCGATTCCCAAGGGCGCCGCGGACATGCCGACCTTTACCCCGGATTCATCCGTCGTTTCCGACGTGATCCCGTCGCCGAATTTCGGTGAGCGTAACAAGGGCCTCGTGCCCGATATGATCGTGCTGCACTATACCGGCATGCCCGATCCGGAAGGCGCGATCGCGCGCCTGTGCAGCGCGGGCACCGATGTCTCTGCGCATTACATCGTGCTCGAGGACGGCCGCATCGTGCAGACGGTGCCGGAAGCCAAGCGGGCCTGGCACGCCGGCGTCGGTTTCTGGGCCGGCGAAGAGGACATCAATTCCTGCTCGATCGGCATCGAGATCATCAATCGCGGTCATGACTGGGGCTATCCGGATTTTCCGAGCCGGCAGATCGCCGCCGTCACCGCGCTATGCCGCGGCATCATGCTGCGTCATGACCTGCAGCCGCATCGCGTGCTCGGTCATTCCGACGTCTCGCCTTCGCGCAAGAAGGATCCCGGCGAAAAATTCCCGTGGCACTCGCTGGCCAATTCGGGCGTCGGACACTGGGTGATGCCGGCGCCGATCGTGCGCGGCGAAACTATGAAACTCGGCACTGCAGGCGACGACGTACTGGCGCTGCAGCATGCATTGGCGCGCTATGGCTACGGCATCGAGACCGATGGCCAGTACAATGCTCCGACCATGGAAGTGGTCACCGCCTTCCAGCGCCATTTCCGTCCCGAGCGCGTCGACGGTCTCGTGGATCACTCGACGCTGACCACGCTGCAGGCCCTGCTCGCCAGCCTGCCCAGCGAAGCGACAGCCTAGATCTCCGGATCGGTCATCTCGTCCAGCTCAGCCAATCGCCGCGCGTAAAGCCGACGCAATGGCTCAAGTTGTGTGGCCGCACTGGCCCGATGATACGCATCGCGGGCGGCATCGCGCCGGCCAAGACGGCGCAACAGGTCGGCGCGCACGGCCGGCAGCAGATCGTAGCCGTCGAGTCCGCCCCTCGCCTGCAATGCGTCGACCAGATTCAAGGCACGCAGCGGACCATCGACCATGGCCACCGCGGCGGCATGGTTGAGCTCGATCACCGGCGATGGCCTGATCCGCAGCAGGACTTCGTAGAGCCCGGCGATCTGCGGCCAGTCGGTGGCTTGATAGCTTGGCGCCTGCGCATGCAGCGCCGCGATCGCGGCCTGCACCACATAGTCATCGGGTCGGCCCGGAGCGTGCAACGCGTCCTCGACCAGCCGCAATCCCTCGGCAATCTGTTGGTGATCCCACAGCGACCGATCCTGCGCTTCCAGCAGCACGATATCGCCATCCGCCGTAGCACGACCGGAGCGGCGCGCGTCGTGCAGCAGCATCAGCGCCAGCAGGCCTTTGATCTCGCGTCGCTGCGGCATTAGCGCATCAAGCAAACGAGCCAGCCGGATTGCTTCCCGCGCCAGGTCCGGCCGCATCAGATCGTCACCTGACGTGGCAACGTAGCCTTCGGTGAAAACCAGATAGATCACGGCCAACACGCCGCGCAGGCGCTGTTCGAGCGCATCCAGCACAGGCACTTCATAGGGAATTCCGGCGATGCGGATCTTCTGTTTGGCACGCACCAAACGCTGCGCCATGGCGTCTTCGCCGATCAGAAACGCCCGTGCCACCTGAGCGGTGCTCAATCCACAGACGGTCCGCAGCGTCAGCATCACCTGCACCTCCACGGCGAAAGCCGGATGGCAGCAGATGAAAATCAGCCGCAACATGTCGTCGTCGAGAACGGCGTCATCACAGCGATCGTCATTTGCGCACGCATTCAGCAACAGCTCGTGCGTCACCTGTTCCTGCTTGCCGCGAAACGAGACCTGACGCCTGACACGGTCGATCGCCTTGTTGCGCCCGACATTGACAAGCCACGCACGCGGATTTTCCGGCGGCTCGGCGGCGGGCCATTTTTCAAGCGCAACCGCGAAGGCATCCTGCAGCGCATCTTCAGCCAAATCGAAATCGCCGACGAGGCGGATCAGCGTCGCCAGCGCGCGACCCGCCTCGTTGCGAAAGATCCTGTCGATTTCGGCCAGCGTCATGGTGTCAGTTATAGACCCAGATCGGCCGCACCTCGATTGAACCGACCCGCGCACTGGGAATCCGCGCCGCAATCGCCAGTGCGGCATCGAGATCCTTGGCGTCGACCAGATAGTAACCAGCGAGCTGTTCGCGCGTCTCGGCGAACGGACCATCGGTGGTGAGCATCTTGCCGTCACGCACCTGCACCGTGGTCGCTGTGGTTGTCGGTTGCAGCCGGTCACCGGCCTTGAAATTGCCGCTCTGGACGATGGACTGGGTGAACGCGCCATATTCCTCAAGCATCTTCTTGCCTGTGGCGGCGTCCATTTTCGCGTATTCGGCTTCGTTCTGGTAGATCATCAGCAGATACTGCATTGCGTTCTCTCCTCTTGAGCGGCGCATTCGCCGTGACATGGGCATGATCGGGTCCGAAAACTGGTTGCCACTTTCCGGGATCATGCGGTCAGTCGAACGAACCGGCAGCAGAACGACATCTTCAGGATAATTTATTTTGGCAAAGACTGCGCGCGTTCCTGGCTTGACGCCACGGCCCTGAGCCTCCATGCCTGTGCCGTCAGTCGGCTGGACGGCCGCTCCCGCTACGGTCGAAAGGCTGCGGGAGAGGAAAGTCCGGGCTCCATCGACATACGGTGCCGGATAACGTCCGGCGGGGGTGACCCCAGGGAAAGTGCCACAGAGAACGAACCGCCCTCCTACGTCCCTTCGGGACTTCGGCGCGACAGGCCTTCGGGCTCGCCACGCCGTAGCAGTGCAAGCTGCGAAGGCGGGTAAGGGTGAAAAGGTGCGGTAAGAGCGCACCGCGTATCCGGCAACGGAAACGGCATGGCAAACCACACCGGGAGCAAAACCGAATAGGGACGGCAAAGCAGTCAGTTCGCTCACCTTGAGCGATAACACTGCGGGGCGATGTCTTGCTCGCTGTCCGGGTAGGTTGCTTGAGGCCATAGGCAACTATGGTCCCAGAGGAATGGCCGTCACGTATCGCCGGTGCAAATCGGCGATGCCCTACAGAACCCGGCTTACAGGCCGGCTGATAACTTTCTGAACAACGAAGGGCCCGGCGCAAAACGCCGGGTCCTTCGCCAGTTTTGGCGCCGATGACCGCACCGAAATCTGCTTCAGTCCCGTCCTGCCTGAATGATCGCCTCTGCGAGGCGTGCAGGATTGCTGAAGAACATTTCATGGCTACCCGGACATTCGACCAGCCGAAACAGACCAAGACGTTCGGATAGTCGGGGATGCCATGGCAGGCTGTGTGGCAGCGCAATGTCCTGCTGACAATTCACGTAGGATTTCCCGACCGCAAGTTCGGCGAGAGGCTTGCTCAGCGAAATCTTGTCGGTGAATGTCTTGTAGGGATGCGGATTGAGTTGCTCATAGGCTGACTTCGCCAGTCCGAAATCGGCATCGTTGATGAAAGCGTCGCGCCAGATTTCGAACGGCAGCATCACCGCGTTGTTGTTGGCGGCAGCGATGGAATCGAACAGGCCAAGGTAATGCGGCGGCACCATGTCGTTGAGCGACTGTCCGTCCAGCGGAACGAAGGCGTTGACATAGACCAGCCGCTTGATGCGTTCTGCCATACGGTCCGCGACGCCCGAAATCACCATGCCGCCATAGCTGTGTCCGACAAGGCGTATGTCCCGCAGATTTTCTTTCTCGATATAATCCGCGATCGAAGCGATGGCTTGCGTCAGTCCAACACTGCTGCGGTCGTCATTTGCGTTGTTGCCAGCGACCGTCGGGCAATGAACCACATGCCCGCTCGCACGCAGATGACCGGCGACCGCGTCCATCTCCTGTCCCGTGTGCCAGGCGCCGTGAACCAGGACGTATAGATCTGCCATGCAATCCTCCCGATGTTTCCCGGACATTCATAATCACTGACATGCCGGGCAGATGGCCGGATAGTGCCAGCCCAATCGACGATTTGCGTCACAGGCTATCGTCGGCGCCTGAACTCGCCAGGTGTCACACCCAGATATTTGCGGCACTGGCGGATAAAGTGTGATGGATCCGTCAGGCCGACCTTCTGGCCGATGCCACCGATACTCACACGGTCGAAGCGCGGCTCGGCCAGCATCTTGCGGGCCATCGACATGCGGCAATCGGCGAGCAGCCCGCTAAAGGTCACGGACGCGCTGGCGAGACCGCGATGCAGCGTGCGCTCCGAGATTTGCAGTTGCGCGGCAATCGACGCTGCAGTGAGGCCGGGCTCGGCATAGCGTTCGCGCAGAGCGCGACGAATCCGATCAATTAGCGCGGCCGTGCCGGAGGTCTCCGCCGGCGACTGCGTCACATCGCCTTCCAGTGTCAGAGCCAGCAGGGCTCCCAATTGATCGACGAGGAGAGGCGCCGGCAGCGGACTGCGAACGGCCAGCTCCGGTGACCATTGCCGGACGAAGCCGCTCAGTGCCAGTCCCCAGCCAGACTGTCCATCAATCACCCGGCCAAGATGCTGCTCGGGCGCGGTAAGCCAGCGCTCGACCCATCCCATCGGCAGCTCCAGCGAAATCGTGTCCGACGTCACCGGAAAATGAAATTCATAGGGGCGCCGCGAATCCACCAGGAGAAGATCATGGGGGCGCAACATCGCCGTTCTCTCGCATTGCATGGCCGACCAGTTCCGGTCGGTCTTGCAAAGCAGATAGTAAAAATTGGACTGGCCGCGCGCGATGGCGCGTCTGGTGCGATAGACATGCTGGGGATCGCCTCGAACTTGATTGACCCCAATCACATCGAGCTGCCCGCGTTGTAGTTCGGACGCAAAGCTCGCGGGCGCGAGGCTGGCGATATCCATCTCCAGAAAGCCTTCGCAGACCGCGGAAATCCAGTAATCCAGCCGTCGTTCCGGCTCGACGAGAGCAGTCGACCATGTCTGAATGTCCGGCGAGCAATCCATCGTCGACCCCCAATACGGTCTATACTGGTCGCAGGATCGACAGAGTGTTGCGCAAAGCAGGAACTGTCAACGACATCCGATTTTGCGACGACGGGCGTCACCGTGCGGGTGTCGCCACGATCGGCTCGCCCACGGGGGACGAACGCATTCACGACATGCGCCGAAATGCGAACGAGGGCCAACGGCGGCCCCCGTTCCTTCCTGATATCATTCCGCGGCGGCGGTGCGATCGAGATCGAGCACCTGACGCTCGAACAGACCGCGATAGATGCCACCCGGTCGCGCCGTGAGCGTGGCATGGGTGCCCTCTTCCGCGATATGCCCGTGATCGAACACCAGAATGCGATCGAGGCTGCGCACCGTCGACAGGCGATGCGCGATCACGATCGAGGTGCGGCCTTTCATCAGCCGCTCCATCGCCTCCTGGATCAACGCCTCCGACTCTGAATCGAGGCTCGATGTCGCCTCGTCCAGAATAAGTACTGGCGCATCCGCGAGAAACGCACGCGCCAGCGCGACACGCTGCCGCTCGCCGCCCGACAGTTTCACACCACGCTCACCGACCAGCGTGCCGTAGCCTTTCGGCAGCCGGGTGATGAAGTCATGCGCATTCGCCAGCCGTGCCGCCTGTTCAATCGCCGCCATGCTGGCGCCGGGCCGGCCATAGGCGATGTTGTCGGCCAGCGAGCGGTGAAACAGGATCGGATCCTGCTGCACGATCGCAATCCGGCTGCGCAGCGACTCCTGCGTGACCTCCGCGATGTTCTGACCATCGATCATGATGCGACCACTCGAGACATCGTAGAGCCGCTGGATCAGCTTCACGAAGGTCGTCTTGCCGGAGCCTGAACGCCCAACCAGACCGACGCGTTCGCCGGCGCGGATGTCGACCGACAGCCCGTCATAGAGCGGCGTGGCATGACCGCCATAGTGGAACGTCACGTCGTCGAACAGGATGCGCCCGCCGGTGATCGCAATGGGCTGCGCATCCGGCGCATCGGCGATGCCGAGCGCGACATCATGAATCGCGACAAGCTCCTCCATGTCGTTCACCGAACGCTGCAGGTTGTTGATGTGCATGCCGACATCGCGCAGATAGCCGTGGATCACAACGTAGCTCGTCAGCACATAGGTGACATCGCCCGCCGTGGCCTGTCCGTCCAGCCACAGCCACAAGGCGCCGCCGATCACCGCCGTGCGCACGCAGAGCAGCACTGCGAGCTGCACCGTGCTCGTGGTGTTGTAGCGATACCATGTCCGTGCCACGCGCACGCGCCAGCGGCCGACGACCTGCCCCAGCCGACCGTCCTCATGGCTTTCCGCGCCGAAGGATTTCACCACGGCGTTACAGGTCAGGGCATCCGCCAATGTACCGCCGACCTTGGTGTCCCATGCATTCGACACGCGCGCAGCCGGCGCGATGTAACGCGTGGAGAACCACACGGTCATGGCGATATAGGCCACCGTACCGACAGCGATCACACCGCCCAGCGCCGGCCAGTGCCAGCCGAGCAGCAGCATCGAGCCAAGCAACACCACCAGCGACGGCAGCAGCGCCATCAACAGCGTGTCATTGAGCAGATCGACTGCCCACATGCCGCGCGTGACCTTGCGCACCGTGGAGCCCGCGAAGCTGTTGGCGTGCCAGTCGGTCGAGAAACGCTGCACGCGCGCGAAAGCCTCGCGCGACAGATCCGACATGATGCGCAGCGTGAACGGAACGATGGCGTGGATGCCGAGCAGCCGCAGCAGCATCGACGTCGCGCCAAGCGCCACGATGGCGCCAAAGGCTGTGAATGCCGCCTGCCGGGCTGCCGGATCGGCGCCGCCTTTGGTGACGGCATCGACCAGTTGCCCGGAGAACAGCGGCATAAACAGATCGGCCACCGTTGCGCCCAGCAGACCGACAGCAACTGTGGCCGCGCGTCCGGGCTGCCGGAACCAATGCCGGATCACGAAAGGGATCACCACGCGGATAGCGGCGGCGCGGTCCTTCGATTTCAGAGTCATGACTTCATCCGGCAGCGCCCCTGCGCAGACCGGCTCCATGGTTTGACGCGCAACGGCGGGGCCGAGCGCGAGCGTCCTAAAAGTACAGAAACGGGAAAGATCAGGATGGTCGGGACATCAGGCCCGACCGGCAGAGGCGGAACCGGGGCTCAACGAGCCCGCATAAACCCGCATGCGTGCACCGAACCGAGAATTCCGGAGAGCAGATCAATCGACTTCATGCAGACTCTCCCTCGGGTTCGAGCAATGGAAGGTAGTTTTATAGATGTGCCGCCGACTTTTGGCAACATGATGGCCAGCTTCAATCGCTGATTGGCGATAGAACCGCTCCAGCCGCTCTAGCTTTTTGTTTTGACGCGTTTTCTTGACGCGAACCGGCATCCACTTCGCTCGAAAACGCTCTAGTGCCCGCCGCCGGCATTGGCGGGATTGCTGGGCTTGTTCAGCAGCATCACCATGAGGCTGAGACCGACATAGAACACCGACAGCGCGAAGAACGCATCGCCAAAGCTCATCACGACGGCCTGACGATGCACGATCTGCGACAGCTGCTTCATCGCCATGCGCGACGCGTCCCCCATACCCTGGAACTTCTGGGTGAACATGTTGAGCATCTCGACCGCCTGCGCATTGCCCCAGGTGACCTTGTCGTGCAGCCGGGTGATGTGGAAGTCGGTGCGGTGATCGAGCACGGTGTTGATCAGCGCGAGGCCGAGTGCGCCGCCAAGATTGCGCGTCAGGTTGAACAGGCCGGAGGCGTTCTTCAGCATCTGCGGCGCCAGCGTGCCGAGCGCGATATTATTGATCGGCACCATGGCCATCATCATGCCGATGCCGCGCAGGATTTGCGGCAGCAGCAATTCGTAGAAATCGAAATCGCGCGTCACCCATGTCATCTGCCAGGTGCCGGCAGCGAACAGCACCAATCCCGTCATGATGAGATAGCGCATGTCGATCTTCTGCATCAGACGCGCCACCAGCGGCGCCGTCAGGAACATCGCCACACCCGAGACGAACATGGTCTCGCCGATCATCAGCGCGCTGTAGCCGCGGATCTCCGCGAGATAACGTGGATAGAGATAGGTCAGGCCGTAGAGGCCGATGCCGACGCAAAACGAGAACAGACAGCCCAGCGCGAAATTGCGATCGGTGAAGGCGCGGATGTCGACGATGGGTTCCTTCGCCGTCAGCACGCGCCAGAAGAAGGCGATGGCCGAGAACAAGCAGATCACCGCGAAGATCGCAATCGACGTGTCCTGGAACCAGTCGTTACGCGGCCCCTCTTCCAGCACATATTCCAGCGAACCGAGGAAACCCGCCATGAAGCCGAGGCCCCACCAGTCGAAATGATCGAGCAGTTCGAAATGCGGCTCGTCGAAATCCACCAACGCGAGCACGCCGATGGTAATGCCGATGCCGGGGACCACATTGATGAAGAATAGCCAGTGCCATGACAGCGCATCGGTGATGTAGCCGCCCACCGTCGGGCCGATGGTCGGCGCCAGCGTCGCGACGAGACCGATGATCGGGCCGACGATGTGGAATTTGGAGCGCGGAAACACCGTATAGGCCGAGGCGAACACCGTCGGGATCATGCCGGCGCCGAGGAAACCCTGGATCGCACGCCACAGGATCATCTGCTCGATCGACGAGGTGAAACCGCACATCAGGCTGGCGAAGGTGAATCCGGCGGCGGAGATGGCGAACAACAAGCGTGTGCCGAGCGCGCGCGAGAGGAAACCGGACAGCGGGATCGCGATCACTTCCGCGATCAGATAGGCCGTCTGCACCCAGGAGACTTCGCTGGACGACGCGGACAATCCGGCCTGGATTTCAGACAGCGAGGCCGAGACGATCTGGATGTCCAGGATCGACATGAACATGCCGAACACCATGATCAGAAACGCGATCAGGCGTTTCGGCGCGACATAGTCCGCAGCCGGAGCGGCCGGCGGTGCGCCTGACACGGTGGTTGTCGTGGACATCTGCTTGCCCTGACTTAGCGCGCGGGCTCTGCACCCGGCTTGGTATTGACGCGGACATAGACCGACATGCCGGCGCGCAGCAGGTTTTCCTTGGCGACGTCAGCCGGCACCCTGAGACGTACAGGCACGCGCTGCACGATCTTGGTGAAGTTGCCGGTGGCGTTATCCGGTGGCAGCAGCGTGAACACCGAGCCTGCGGCTGGCGCGAGGCTTTCCACCGTGCCTTCGATGGCGCGGCTGCTATCGGCATCGAGCTCGATCGAGACCGGCTGACCCGGCTTCAGGCGGCGCAGCTGCGTCTCCTTGAAATTGGCATCGATATAGACGTCGTTGAGCGGCACGACATTGCCGAGACGCTGGCCGGCGCTGATGAAATCGCCGGTCGACACGAGGCGGTTCGAAAAGATGCCATCCACCGGCGACTTCACGGTGGTGAAGTCGAGATCACGCACGGCCTTGTCCAGCGCGCTCTGCAATTCGGCGAGCTGCGCACGCGCTTCGTTCTGCTGCGCCTTTGTCACTTCGACGCTGCTTTTGGCGGAGTCGACGGATGCCTTCGCGGCCTTGACGGCAGCCGAGGTCTGATCACGGTTCGACTGCGAGGTCTCGTAGACCGAGCGCGAGGCAAAACCCTGCTTGCTCAGCGTTTCCTGACGGTCGAATTCAAGCGAGGCGCGATTGGCAGCCGCATCGGCCGATGCGAGTTGGGCCTGCGCCTGCTCGACGGCGCTTTCCTGCGCGCCGACCTGACGGCCGATCCGTTCGATGGTGGCCTTCTGGGTGTCGATCTTGCGCTTGGCGGCATCGACGGCGATGCGATAGTCGCCGTCATCGATCCTGAAGATCACCTCGCCGGCCTTCACCGCGACGTTGTCGCCCGGCAGGATCTGCGCAATGTGGCCCGATACGCGCGCACCCAGCGTGGTGTTGCTGGCGCGGACATAGGCGTCGTCGGTCGAGACGATGAAGCGGCCGACCAGATAATAGTTCACGCCATAATAGACGCCTGCGACGGCGAGCAGCGCGCCGACACCGAGCAGCACTTTTTTCTTCTTGCCGGATTTTGGCGCAGAGGTCTGCGCGGTCGCGGCCCGTGCTGCTGTAGAGGGCTGTTCAGGTGCGGGCGCATCCGCAGGACCGCGGGCTGCGGGTTCATCCGCTGCGGGCGACACGACGCGCACCGGCGCGCTGTCAGTCTCGCCTTCGGGGCGAATGATACGGGCAGCCTGGTCGCGTGGTCCGGCCATTCCGGCCTCCTCAAACGTGAGAATGCGGACACCATCGGACATGCCGGGTCCCGCTTGCTGCGGCAATATGTAAATTGACCGAACGGTTCGGTCAAGATAGAGTTTGGCCAGTTCATCACGATTTCGCGTTATTCCGGTTTCATCGCGGGCGATATCCCGCTGATTCATCGAACAGGCTGAACGAATGGTTGCCTCCCACCCTGCCCCCCTCTCGCCCATAGGCGAGGAAGACAGCGCCAAGCGCCGCCAAATTCTCGACGGCGCGCGAAAAGTCTTCCTGGATCTGGGCTTCGACGGCGCCAGCATGGGCGAGATCGCGCGTGCCGCCGGCGTCTCCAAGGGCACGCTTTATGTCTATTTCACCGACAAGAGCGCGCTGTTCGAGTCGATCGTCGAGCAGGAGAAGCTCGAACAGGGCAAGGCCGTCTTCAACCTTGACCCGGAACGCGATGCGGTGACCACGCTCGGCGAGTTCGGCCGCGCCTATATTCAGTTGCTGTGCCGGCCCGGCGGCGGCTCGGCGATCCGCACCGTGATGGCGATTGCGGAACGCATGCCCGATGTCGGCAAACGCTTTTATGAAGCGGTGTTGGCACACGCGATCCGGCAGGTCGCGACCTATCTCGATGCCCGCGTCGCTGCGAAGGAACTGGAAATCAAGGATACCGAACTGGCCGCCGCGCAATTCATGATGTCCTGCCAGGCGACGCTGTTTCAGCCCTTCATCTTCCAGGCCAAGCCGACACCGACGCGCGGGGAGATCGACAAGGTCGTCGACAGTGCGGTGCGGATGTTCCTCGCGGCCTACCGCATCTGACGAGCCGGCCTATTCGTTCTCGTAGAAGTCCTCGTCGTCAGGCGATTTGCGCGTCGACTTCTTGGCCGTGCGCCCGATCGAGCCGGTCACGCCGCCGTAGTCATTGTTGTTGCGACCGGCATAGGGATTGCGACTTTGCGCGCGTGCGGCAATCTCCTCGCCCGACACGGCCGCCGGCTGGCAGATCACCGGGCGCTTGGGCCGGCGCATCAGATCCACGTGAATGTGATCGTAGTGATAGACGTTGGAGCCCGGCGCCAGCACGGTGTTGAAGACTTGGCACGCGCCGCCCTGGATGTCGCGCAGGAAGCCCTGCTCTTCCGGCATGCCCTTCCAGCCTGCCTTCACCGAGACACTGCGACCATCGGCGAGGACGAAGGCGGAGATATCGAGCGCATTGCCGAACGCATGCTCGGAAATATGCGCGCGCGAATTGCCGTTCATGCCGCGGCACGAATAAGCGGAGATCTGCTTGATCTCGGCGACGCGGACGCCGAACCAGCGCATCGCTGCCGGCTGCACGGACTCCGCGAGCCACTTGTCGAGTGCCGAGACGATCGGACAGGCCAGCGTCGCCGTCGGTTTCACGACGACGGGGCCGACCGAGCCCGTGACATTGCCCTGTCCCGGTCCAAGACGCTGTGGGGCATAGTCCTGCGGCGGCTGGCTCTGCTGCACACCTGAACTATAGCGGCCGTAAGGCGCGCGCGGCTGCTCTTGCTGCGGCGCGCGCATCGTCTGCGGCGAACCTTCCGGCGGCAATTCGATTTCGTCTTCATTGTCCGGCGGCACGCCCGGCGCGTTTAGCGAGATCGGTCCGTTATTGGGTGCGCCGCCGTAAGAGGAACCGCCATAAGATGGCTGCTGCGGCGCGGCAGCTTGCGGATAGGAATTCGGATAGCTGCTGGCGGGACGCGCCATGGTCTGTGGCTGCTGCTGCACCGGCCAACGTGGCTGGCTTGCACCGCTGATGCCGCCAGGCGGCCGCAAGGTTTCATCGGCAAAACCATAGCTGCTGCTGGCCTCGCCAAGAGCTGCGACCTTCAAGGGAAATTCTGCGCCGCAGACGCCGGGCCCGGAAATCGGGTTGATCCGAACGAGATCAGCGCCCTCTTTCACCGTGCCGGATTTGAGACATGCGACTTCTGCCTCGGCACGCCATGGTTCACGTTCCTGGGTCTGAAACAGACCGCGTCCGCAACCCGCAAGCGAAACAAGGACGACGGAGCCGACGAGATACAAACGAACTCTGCGCGTCATTCGCGCAAGGTGGTCGAAATGTTTTAAAGACTCTTCAACGCATTGAATTCACGTTTGATTTACCATGTTGCCGACGCTCGTACCGCTACGGCAGCAGTTGGTCGACTTCCTTCTCTTTTCTGCGGGAACGGACTGCCAGCTTTCGCGTTACTCCGCGCGACAACGTCAAAGGGAGGGTTCCCATGACTATGTTCGGCCAACTGAGCGTTGTGGCCGCCTATGCGGCAATCGCCTTCGTCGGCGCTATCGTATTTGGCGTGCTGTAGAGCCCTAATCCCATAAAGCTTTCTCACCTATGGCGTCCGCTCTCCCGAGCGGGCGCTTTTTGCTGTTGTGACCTGCCAATAGCCGATTGACAGTTTGACGCAGGCCGGGGCCTGATGCCCCCGTTGCGAGCGCTTGCGCGTGGACCGGGATGACCGCCCGCGCAGTAGACCAGCGCCAAATTCAGAAGTCAGGAAACGCCTATGCGCAAATTCTTTGCCGCAGCCATTGCGGCTGTATCACTCGCCGCTGCACTTGCAGCCCCTGCTGCGGCGCAAACCCCGATCAAGATCATGGTTGGCGGTATCGACAAGCAGATCTATCTGCCGGCGAAACTCGCGGCGCAGCTCGGATTCTTCAAGGAACAGGGGCTCGACGTCGAACTGTTCAACTCCACCTCCGGCTCACAGGCGGCGACCGCCCTGCTCGCGCGCGAAGTGCAAGGCGTGGTCGGTTTCTACGATCACACCATCGACTTGCAGTCCAAGGGCAAGTTCATCACCTCGGTGGTGCAATTCGCCGTCGCGCCTGGCGAAGTCGTGCTGGTGAAAGCCGCCGACGTCGACAAGCTGAAGGATCCCGCCAACTGGAAGGGCCAGGCGCTCGGCGTCACCGGCCTCGGCTCTGCCACCGACTTCCTGACCCGCGCGCTCGCCGCCAAGGCGGGACTGAAGATGCAGGACTACACACTGGTGCCGGTCGGCGCAGGCGATACGTTCCTCGCTTCCATGCAGCAGGGCAAGATCGTTTCCGGCATGACCACGGAGCCGACGGTGGCGCGCGCTGTGAAAAACGGCACGGCCAAAGTCGGCATCGATCTGCGCACACCGGAAAGCACCCGCGCTGCACTCGGCGGCGATTATCCGGCCGCGTGTCTCTATATGGACCGCGCCTGGATGGAGGCGAACAAGGAGACGGCACAGAAGGTCGTCAATGCCTTCGTGAAGACGCTGAAGTGGATGAATACCCACTCGCCCGAAGAGATCGCAGCTCAAATGCCGAAGGACTATTATGCCGGCGAACTCGATCTCTATGTGCAGGGTCTGCGCGAAGGCAAGCCGCAATATTCGGTCGACGGCATGATGCCTGCTGGTGCACCGGAGTCGGTGCTGAGTGTGCTGAACAGCTTCTCGCCCAACCTCAAGGGCAAGACCATCGACCTGGCCAAGACCTACACCACGGATTTCGTGGTCAAAGCCAACGCGACGAACTGAGGCCCTTCTCCCCTCCCCCTTGCGGGGAGGGGCCGGGGGTGGGGGTAGCCACAAGGGACGTCACTTGTGGACCCCCCTCCCCGACCCTCCCGCGCAAGGGGGGAGGGAGCAGAACGAGCGCGCTTTACCCGCGGACTTCAACAACGACTCTGATAATAAAGCAAATGCAATCATGAATGCTCCCGCACCCTCCGCCGTCGCGCTGAAGAACGTCGCGCGCCGCTTCGTCACGCCTTCGGGTGACGTTCTCTCCGCGCTTGAGGATTTCGACCTCAGCATTGCACCCGGTGAATTCATGGCCGTGGTGGGCCCGACCGGCTGCGGCAAGTCGACGACGCTCGGACTGATCGCCGGGCTCGCCCGCCCGCAAGGCGGCGAGGTCACATTGTTCGATGCGCCGGTGACCGGTGTTGATCGGCGCGTTGGCTTCGTGTTCCAGCAGGATGCAGTGTTTCCGTGGCGCGACGTGCTCGGCAATGTCATGGCCGGACCGCTATTTCGCGGTGTCCCGAAAGACAAGGCGGAGGCTACCGCGCGCGACTGGATCATTCGCGTCGGCCTGAAAGGCTTCGAGCATCATCATCCGCATCAGCTCTCCGGCGGCATGCGCAAGCGCGTGGCGCTGGCGCAGACCTTCATCAACAATCCGCAGGTCCTCTTGATGGACGAGCCATTCTCCGCGCTCGACGTGCAGACCCGCGAACTGATGCAGGAGGAATTGCTGCAGCTCTGGGCGCAGGCGAAATCGGCGGTGCTGTTCGTAACGCATGATCTCGACGAGGCGATCCTGCTCGCCGATCGCGTCGCCGTGCTGACCACACGACCGGCGCGCGTAAAGTCCGTCCACACCATCGACCTGCCGCGTCCACGCGATGTCGCGACGCTGCGCTATGACGAACGTTTCATCGCCATTGCGCGAAAGATCTCTGACGACCTGCGCGAGGAAGTATTGCGCGCACGGGCAGGACACTAGAATGACCGAGACAACAGTGACCGCCCCCCTCGCCGCCGACGGCCGTATCGAGACCGCCGTCCAGCGCCTGCGCCGCCATCAGCGCCTCGTGCTGGTACTGCGGCTTGCCGTTCTCGTATTCCTGATCGGTGGCTGGGAATTCGGCGTCCGCCTTGGCGTGATCGATCCGTTCTTCTTTGGCCAGCCTTCGGGCATCGTCACCAAGCTGATCGACTGGACCGAAAACGGCACCTCGATCGGCCCGCTGTGGAAGCAGATCTGGGTGACGATCTACGAGGCCGGCGCCGGCTTCCTGATCGGCTCCGCCATGGGCATCCTGTGCGGCATCGCGCTGGGCCGTAACCAGCTCCTGTCGGACGTGTTCTCGATCTACATCAAGGTCGCGAATTCGATCCCGCGCGTCGTGCTCGGCTCGATCTTCATCGTGGCCCTCGGCCTCGGTGCGGCATCGAAGATCGCACTCGCCGTCGTGATGGTGTTCTTCGTGGTATTCGCCAACGCCTTCCAGGGCGTGCGCGAGGCCGACAAGAACCTGATCGCCAATGCGCGCATCCTCGGCGCCAGCAACTGGCAAATGACCCGCGCCGTGGTGCTGCCCTCGGCGCTGTCCTGGATTCTCGCCAGCCTGCATGTCTCGTTCGGCTTCGCGCTGGTCGGCGCCATCGTCGGAGAGTTTTTGGGTGCCCGCGAAGGCATGGGACTGCTGATCGCGACCGCACAGGGCTCGTTCGATTCCAACGGCGTGTTCGCCGCGATGATCGTTATCGCGATCGTGGCGCTGCTGGCCGAATGGATCCTGACCATGATCGAGAACCGGCTGCTGACATGGCGCCCGGATACCACCGTTAACGAGTGACCACTGAAGCCCGGCGCGCTTGATTCAAATCAGCGCGCCGGCGGTCATTCCCGGTGCAACAATGTTGTCCGCCTCCCCCCGCGACGACACATTTCCCCGCCGCGACGAAACCGTTTTGCAGAATTGACGCAAATCTCCTGAAACGGCCGCTGGGTACATCTCCTGCCAACGAGGCGCCGAACGGGCGCTCATTCACAGGCGCTCAAACGGAGATTCCCATGATCACCCTCGCTTCTTTCGAACGAAAAATTCGCCGTGCTGCCGTCGCAATCGGCGCGCTCCTTGCCGGCGCATTCTCCTTTGCCCATCCGGCAGCCGCAACGCCGCTGCCGCTGTTTCCGTTCTTCATGGCGCCGCCGGTCCAGAGCGAGCCTGCGCCCTATGTGCAGTCGCCGCAGATGGATGACGAGCGCTCTGCCATCGAACAGCCCGCGCGCTTCAGGCGGCAGATCGTCAACTATCCGACCCGCGAGGCCGCCGGCACGATCATCGTCGATACGCCGAACACCTATCTGTATTACGTGCTCGGCAACGGTCAGGCGCTCCGCTACGGCATCGGCGTCGGCCGCGATGGTTTCACCTGGTCAGGCGTGCAGACCGTGACCCGCAAGGCCGAATGGCCGGCATGGACCCCACCCGCTGAAATGATCGCACGCCAACCCTATCTGCCGCGCCACATGGCCGGCGGTCCCGGCAACCCGCTCGGCGCCCGCGCCATGTATCTCGGCGGCACCATCTATCGCATTCACGGCACCAATATGCCGGAGACCATCGGCACGCAGGTCTCGTCGGGCTGCATCCGCCTCACCAATCAGGACGTGTCGGATCTGTATTCCCGCGTCACCGTCGGCACCAAGGTCGTCGTGCTGCCGATGGATCGCCGTGCAGACAGCGCAAGCGGCAAGCGTGGCTAAAGTCGGGCACGGTTCATAACTGGCGCGCGTCACCACAGCATTGTAATGTCCCCGCGTTTTCGAGCGGGGACATCATGCGTCTGAAACCAATTCTGATCGGCGCGGTGCTGGTCGCCGTCTTTTTCGTGGTCGCACTCAAGGTGATGGACTACGTGGCACCGCGCGGCGCTGGCCCGGCGCCGGTGCTGGTCGCATTGCCGCCACTGCCGCCCTCACCCGCACGCAGTTCAAGCATCATCGCGCCGGTCGCCATTGCACTCACCGCGATCCGCGATGCCGCCGACCGCGGCGCGCCGCGCAGCTTCAGCGGCACAGCTGACAATCCTGTACAGCAATTGCTGCAGGATGCCGATATCAAGTGGACCGCCGCACGCGGTCCAATCGCGGCGACCGGCGCGCAGGACACGCTGACCATGTCCACGCCACTGAGCGGCACGCTCAATGTCACCGGCGCCATCTCGACGAATGTGCGCGATGCGCTGGGCGGCGCGCTCGGCAACCTGCTCGGCGGCAATGTTGCCAAGCAGCTTGGCAACATCAACATCAAGAACGTAAATGCCAATGCGGAAATCCGCGGCAATGTGGTGGTCTCGGCGCAGCCGCGGCTGACGCCGAACTGGCGGATCGACCCGAACCTGACCGCTCAGGTGACACTCGGCGACACCAACGTCGCGGTCGCCGGTGCCCGCATCAATGTGCCCGCGCAGGTCAAGCCGATGATCGACAATGCGGTCAACGAGCAGATCATCGCCCTGCAGCAGCGCCTGCGCAACGATCCCGCTTTCGAACAGAATGCCCGGCGCGAATGGGCCAAACTCTGCCGGTCGATCCCGCTGCAAGGTGCGAGCGCATTGCAGAACCTGTTCATCGAACTGAAGCCGACGCGTGCCGTCGCCGCCCAGCCGCGCATCGATGCCAGCAATTTGACGCTGACACTCGGCGTCGAGGCCGAAACACGCGTGACCTCAACACAGACGCAGCCAAATTGTCCGTTCCCCGCCACACTCGCCATCGTGCCGCCCGGCCCCGGCAAACTCAGCATCGGTGTGCCCGTGGACATGCCTTTCACTGAACTGAATAAGATCATCGAGGCGCAACTCGTCGGCAAGACATTCCCGGAAGACAATTCCGGCGCGGTCGCAGTGACGGTGAAGAAGGCAACTGTCTCGGCATCCGGCGACCGCCTGCTCATCTCGTTGCTGGTGAATGCCAAGGAGAAGCAGAGCTGGTTCGGTCTTGGCGGCGAAGCAACCGTCCATGTCTGGGGCAAGCCTGCGCTCGATCAGGCGGCACAGACGCTACGCTTTACCGATCTGGAACTTGCCGTTGAATCAGAAGCGGCCTTCGGCCTGCTCGGTGCGGCAGCTCGTGCAGCCATGCCATTGCTACAGAAGACGCTGGCCGAACGTGCAACCATCGATCTAAAGCCCTTTGCCTCGAACGCGCAAAAGAAGATCGCCGCCGTCATCGCCGATTTCCAGAAGAACGAAAACGGCATCCGCGTCGGCGCCGAGATCAGCAGCCTCCGCCTTGGCGGGATCGCCTTCGATTCCAAAACACTCCGGGTGATCGCGGAAGCCGATGGCGCCATCAATGTGAATGTGACGGCCTTACCGGGGCTGTAGATTCAACGCGATGACGCGGTGAAGAGCGCACCCGCAAAACGGGCGCGCCCTTATCGTCAGCTTACTGGTTCTTGGCTCGCGTTACGTGGCGCAAAAGGCCTTACATCGCATACTTGAACTCAGGCATCGCCTTCAATTGATCCTTGCTGGCGCCGCTGAGCACGGCATGGTCGGGGTACCAAGGATTAGCCTTGGCGGCTGCGGGAGCTGCACCCGAGGTGGCTGCACCCGTGGTCATGCCGCTTGGGGGCGAGGTCGACTTCATGCCCGACGAACCGCCAGTTGAAGACGCCATTGTTGCGACCGGCTCGTTCACGAATTTGATCTTGTCATAAGGCACGGCGATCAGGCGTTCGCCGACACCGAGGAAACCACCGACGCCGATCACCACCGCCTTGATGTTCCCCTGCTTGTCGGTCAGGAGATCGTTGATCGAGCCGAGGCTCTCATTGGCTTCGTTATATACGCTCAGACCGACCACCTTCGATGTACGCCAGTTGCCATTGAACGTCGTATCAGATGCGGTGACCGGCGCAGCTGCCGGGGCTGTGGTTGTCGTAGTTGCGCTCGGGCTCTGCGCGAAAGCTGCGGTTGCCAGCAACGCCGAACCAACGATACCAGCCGTCATGTATTTCTTGAACATATGTTCCTCCTGTCGTTGTGGGTCGTCCAAAACCAACGCGGAGGTACAATGACTGTTCCGGTTCCACCGAAATCGGTCGTTAGAATTCGCCCCAATAGGGTGCGACGCCGTAGTGGCGATGCAGCGCTTCTTCCTGCGACCTGTCGCCCCAGTCGAATTCGCGTTTCTCGGTGAATGACGGCGCGCTGCGCAATTCTTCTTCGCTGATATCAAGTTGATACGCATCGAGCGTGCGATTGAAGGTCAGCCGCGCCCAAGGTAGCGGCAGCAGGTTCGAACCGAGGCCGAGAAAGCCGCCGAAGCTGAGGATGGCGTAGGACACTTTGCCGCTGATCTTGTCGATCATCAGACGTTCGATATGACCGATGCGTTCGCCATTCGGACGTCGTACCGCCGTTCCCTCGATCCGGTCGCTCGCAATCAGGCTATGCGGCTTCGTCATGACGTCGGGAGTCATTGTCGCCTCCATAAATCAATTGAAGGGGTAACAATGCCCGGACGTGTTCCTTGTTCCGGCAATAGCGCAAAAGTGACCTGCACAAAAGAAACCACCACCCTTCCCTTGCGGGAAAGATGGTGGCGTCAGCCTGGTCGTAAGCGTCGCGGTCTTCGTATCAGGTCTGGTAGTCGATCAGCAGGGCCGTGAATGACGCCTTGCTGCTGGATGCTGTAGCGCTGGTGCCGCTCGCGCTGTAGGAGCTTGAAGACGAGGCCTCCAGCGATTGCTTCAGCGAGTCCAGGAACTGCTTCATGATATCGGAGATACTGGTCGCGCTGTCCGTATCATCGGTACTGTCGGTACTATCGGCGCTATCCGCCGGCGGTGGGCCGCCGGGTCCACCGCCAGGAGGTGGACCACCGGCACCGCGAGCGCCGCCTGCTCCACCCGGTCCGCCATCGGCGAAGGCCGACTGGAACACGCCCTGCAATTCGGTGGCCTGGTCCGAGGTCAGCTTGCCGCTGGACACCTGGGCACTGATGAGATCGTCGATCTTCGATTTCATCTCGTCCGGCGACGGCCGGCTGCCGCTGCTCTGGCTCGAACGGTCGGCCTGCAGCGACGAGTCGATATCGGTTAAAGCAGAGGACAGCGCATCCTGATCGCCGCTGCTGATCTTTCCGGAGGAAAACTCGGCCTGCAGCTCCTGCTGCAGTTTCTGAAGGGGGGATTGGTAGGAACTGCTGGACGCAGCCGAGATAGAGGTCATGATCTGCTCCAAGGTGCTTGCTTAGTGCTCGCAACTTGCGGTTAACCTTCTTAACGAGGTCTTGTTATTGCCTTGCTGACATGTTGCGGTTTGTTGCGCCTCAGCCACCAGCAATAGTCCGAAACAAAAAACTTCTGCAGCCCGCGCCGATCCCGGCCAAAAGAGTTCGCATGGCAAACGTACCGAACATCCTGGTCGTAGAAGACGACCGCGAAACCCGTACGCTGATCGCGAAGTATCTGCGTACCAATTCCTGCAACGTCACCACCGCTGCCGACGGGCGCGAGATGGAAAAGGTGATGGCCGACACCCGTGTCGACCTGCTGATCCTCGACGTGATGCTGCCCGGCGAAGACGGCCTCAGCCTGTGCCGCAAGGTGCGCGCCGAGTCGCAACTGCCGATCATCATGCTGACGGCGCGCGGCGAAGACGTGGACCGCATTCTCGGCCTCGAAATGGGCGCCGACGACTACCTGCCAAAGCCCTTCAATCCGCGCGAATTGCTGGCACGCATCAATGCAGTGCTGCGCCGACAGGCCACGGCGCTCAATGCCAGCGCCACGCCGAACGCCACGGCGCTGTCATTCGCCGGCTGGCAGATCGACCTGCGCCTGCGCGAATTGCGCAATCCCGAAGGCGCGCGCGTCGCCATGACCTCGGCCGAATTCGATCTGCTGCGCGCCTTTGTCGAACGCTCCGGTCGGGTACTGTCGCGCGACAGCCTGCTCGATCTCACGCAGGGCCGCAGCGCCGGCTCGTTCGAACGCAGCATCGACGTGCTGGTCAGCCGTATCCGCCGCAAGATCGAGGTCGACCCGCAGGACGCGCAAATGATCAAGACGGTGCGTTCGGGCGGCTACATGTTTACGCCGACGGTGGAAGCGGTCGCGACGGCCACGACCAACTAGTTTCATCGAGATGTTCAGCGTCCTCAATCTGCGTCGGATCAGCGGCCAGATCACCGCCCTGGTGGTGATGTCGATCGTGGCTATCCACATCGTTCTCTCGCTGCTGTTCACGCTGATGAGACCGGACCCGAATGATCAGGAACGGGATCGTGGCCACGGCGAGTTGATCGCGATCGTTCGCTTGCTGAAGGCGACACCGATCGCCGATCGCCCGGAACTTCTGGTCAATCTGAAAAACGCCTTTCCCAAATTCGACATCCGACCAGTCCCTCGGGATGCAACGGTCACAACCGACAATGGCCCCGACTATCCGCGTCACAGCTTACGCCGGCTGCTTGGTTCCGACGCGCGACTGCTGACGATCGGTGGCGCGCCGGACCGGATCGGAGTCACCCTCCCGGACGGCGACATGTTCTCCTTCAGTAGTCTGCCGGAGCGACGACCAGGCTTCTTTCTGGGCGGTCCCTGGGTTCTGACGTTTTTGTTCGTGGTGATCAGCCTGACGCTGCTGGGCCTGTGGGCGGCCCGCATGCTGTCCGCGCCGCTTTCGGCCTTTGCCAAGGCAGCAGAAGAGTTCAGCCTGAACGGCTCGGCTGAGCCTCTTCCGGAACGCGGTCCCGAAGAAATTCGCTCGGTGGCACGCGCGCTGAACCGGATGCGCGAGCGCATCGGCACGTTGATCGACGACCGCACCAAGATGCTGGCCGCGATCAGCCACGACCTGCGCACGCCGATCACCCGGCTGCGTCTACGTTCGGAATTCATCGAGGACGACGGCCATCGCCGCCACATGCTGCGCGACCTCGACCAGATGCGATCGATGCTCGAAGCGGTGCTCTCGTTCCTGCGCAACGACCGCCGGCTGGAAGAGATGACGCTGACGGATATCGCCACAACCCTGCAGCTGATCGCCGACCAATTTGCCGACATCGGGCATATGGTGACCTATCAGGGCCCCTCCCATGCCATGGCGATGGCAAGACCTGACGATCTGCATCGCGCAGTGACCAACCTGGTCGAGAACGCCGTGAAGTTCGGCTCGGAAGCGAATATCTCTCTGACGATGTCCGAGGGCGGCGCCATCATCGACGTCGCCGATGATGGTCCTGGCATTTCGGACGCACAAAAGAGCGCGATGCTGCAGCCTTTCGTGCGCGGCGACGACGCCCGCAACATGGATCATGAAGCTGCCGGCTTCGGCCTCGGCCTGTCGATCGCCCGCGCCGTAACGCTGGCCCATGGCGGCGAACTGATGCTGCTGGATCGCCAGCCGCATGGCCTGATCGTCCGTATCACACTGCCGGCTCGTGATACGGACAGAGCCGCAGCGTAGCGCTCAGTTCGCCTTCACCGCCGGCGCGACGCTGTGGACCGCACCCGGCTTGCGCAGATGGATCGTGGCGATGTCATCACTATAGACCTTTTCCCAGCCGTCGACGCGATCGAGCAACTTGGTCGCCGCGCTCTGGGTTCGCAGCAAGGTCGCCTCGATGTCGTAGTCCTTCAGCAGCCGGAACAGATTGTCAGGCTCGATCAGACCGCTGGCATTGTTGTGGTCGACCATCAGCTTCGTCCCGAACAATTCGGTACGGCCGTCGATGAAGGTCGGCACCCCACGCGCGATCAGATAGCCGCCGAAGTCGTAGTCGTTGAACACGCGACCGAGCTTGAGCTTCTGGAGCTCAGTCACCGCCTTTGCGGGCGCAGCCGCGTCGAGCGGCATGTAGCGCTGCACGGACGCCAGTACGAACGTTCCGGCAATCAGGCAGATCGCGATGCCGGCAAACAGCAAGTTCCGAGGCGGCGAAATACGATTGGTCTCGGTCATCCGAGGTCCGCCGATCTGCAAGCCAAGCGGCATCGCCAGGACCATCGGCGCCAGCAGCGCCAGCACTTCGGCGTTGCGCACGTGACTGAGCGCCATGAACACGAAGCCGATCACGAGCACGATGCGCATCGGCGGCAGCGTGATGCCGCGCCATAGCGCCAGTGCGAACGCCACCAGCACGGTCAGTTCCAGCGGCCCGGCATGATTGAAATTTGCAGGCCGCCACTCGCCGATCAGCGCCAGCGCTTCACCGAGATTGAGAATGCGACGCGACGCCAGCAGCGAGTCCCAGCCATAGGGCGTCACGCAACTCGCCACGAGCGCGGCCACGCCGAACAGCGCCCAGCGCAGCAGCAGCGCGCGCTGCATCGTCTTCGGTGCATGCCAGATCGCATCGATCCCGATCGGGCCGATCAGCGCCAATCCGA
The DNA here is from genome assembly GCF_013359755.1 of Tardiphaga robiniae. Taxonomy (GTDB): domain Bacteria; phylum Pseudomonadota; class Alphaproteobacteria; order Rhizobiales; family Xanthobacteraceae; genus Tardiphaga; species Tardiphaga robiniae. Next base: position 134,707 of record NZ_JABMCJ010000082.1, read on the forward strand.
GAATGAAGCCGCCGTGCAGGTTAGCCCAAAGCGCCATCAGCGGCAGCAGCCAGAAGGATGGCACGCTCCTGCGATCCATCGCATTCACGAGACCAGCGACCCATGCCACCATCACCGGCATCGCCAGCAGATGCGGCCGCGCAACAACATGCCCTGCCATCAGCGCCAGCGCCGTCGCGACGAAAATGATCGTCACGGTGGCCGGCAGGCGCTTATCGAGAAAGCGCGCCAACAGCGCCATTGTCACAGCCAGCGCAGCGACAGCAAGCACCACCACGCCGGTCCAGCCCGCGCCGGCATAGGCGACCGCGTAGAGGACCTGAGACAGCCACTGGGTCGAGATCCATGGCTGGCCGTACATCGTGAACGAGTAGATGTCGGTCGTCGGCACCGCATGGTGATCGAGAATCCACTGCCCGACTGCGATCTGCCAATACGCATCCGGATCTCTCAGGAGGGCGTTGCCCGCCGCGAGCCACAGCGTATAGACCGCAATCCCCACCCAGAGCGGGAGTAGCCCGTGCATCGTCTTGCGGGCCTCGGAGGAATGGGTGGCGGACATCGTCATGCGCGGCATGCCCCTGGAAAGTCGCAAGAAAAGCGCTGGAATACCGCAGCAAATCACGACAGGGCATAATTTGGGGTAAATATCGGGCGGAACTCGCGAATCTGGCCTACAGAAAGACGCAATTCGAGCCCTCATCTCGGATAATTGAATCGGATGGTTTAGGCCGTCTGAAAGGCTGCCTCCGCTACTGGCGGAGGAACGAAGTTTTCGAGACCATTCATGAAACGTATTTCTCTATCCTTGGCGACGATTCTGGCTGTTGCCGCTCTTCCGCAACTGGCATCCGCACAGCAACGTGCCGACTACGACGCCATGGTTGCCACCCATGCCCAGGCCAACGGCGTGCCCGAGGCGCTGGTGCATCGTGTGATCGTGCGCGAAAGCAAGTATCATCCCAATCTGATCGGCCGCGGCGGCACCATCGGCCTGATGCAGATCAAGCTCGCGACCGCGCGCGGCGTTGGCTACACCGGCACCGCCGAAGGCCTCCGAGATCCCAACACCAATCTCACTTACGCGGTGAAATATCTCGCCGGCGCCTACCGTGCCGCCAACGGCAATCACAACCGCGCGGTGTCCTACTATGCCGGCGGCTACTACTACGCCGCCAAGCGCCAGCGCCGCGAGGTTTCCGCGCCGCCGCATCAGCCACTCTTCGCCAAGGATGCCGAGCGCCTGCACCTACAGAACACGGCCAACGCGAACGCGCAGGCTCCGAAGCCGTAATTGTGCGTGATCGGGTGGAATCCCAAGGGATTACACGTCAAGGGATTCCCGGGGCGCGTTGACACGCCCATCCATAGGTTTACATTAGAGTCGTTCCGAGGGGGGCTCCGACGAGGAGCTGAGATACCGCAAGCTTGCACTTTTCCTGTTCCGGAAGAGACGCGCGAGACCGCGGTGACCCTTTGAACCTGATCCGGGTCATGCCGGCGAAGGGACAGGGATGTTTCAGACTACGCAATCTCCGCGCGGGGACTCTCCCGTGGCGGGTCAATCGATATCAGTCATTGGCGCTGGCATTGCCGGCGCTTGGCAGGCGTTGATGCTGGCTAAGGCCGGTCACGCTGTGACGCTGCACGAGCGCAGCGATACCAGCATGCGCGACGCCACCAGCCATTGGGCCGGCGGCATGCTGGCGCCGTGGTGCGAAGCCGAAGTCTCCGAGCCTGTGGTCTCCCGCCTCGGCCTACATGCACTCGATCTGTGGCGCGAGGAACTCCCCGACACACCGTTCAATGGTTCGCTGGTCGTTGCACATGCGCGCGATCGCGCCGATTTCGAACGCTTCGCGAAAATGACCTCCGGCCATACGCGGCTGGATGCAGCAGGCGTCGCCGAGATCGAGCCCTCGCTCGAAGGCCGGTTTCGCGACGGGCTGTTCTATCCCGGCGAAGGCCATGTGGAGCCGCGCCGCGTGCTGCCGCAACTGCATGCGCGGATCACCGCCGCCGGCGGCATCATCAAATACAACAGCGAGCAGCAGCCGAAAGATCTCGACGGTCTGGTGATCGATTGCCGCGGGCTTGCGGCACGTGATGATGCCAGCACGCCGAAGCTGCGCGGCGTCAAAGGCGAAATCATCATCGTCGAGACAGATGAAGTACAGCTGTCGCGCCCCGTCCGCCTGATGCATCCGCGCTGGCCGCTTTACGTGATTCCACGTGCGGAGAACCGCTTCATGCTCGGCGCGACGTCCATCGAAGGCGAGGACACCGGCGTCAGCGTGCGCTCCGCACTCGAACTGCTCGGCGCTGCCTATGCAGTGCATCCCGCCTTTGCCGAAGCGCGCATTCTCGAATTCGGCTCGGGCCTGCGCCCGGCTTTCCCTGATAACCTGCCGCGCATTGCGATCGACAAGAACACGATTGCGGTGAACGGCCTCTATCGCCACGGCTTCCTGCTGGCGCCTGCGCTGGCGGAGTTGACGCTCAACTATATCAAGCGGGGCGAGATCGACAATGAGGTGATGCAATGCAAGTGATCGTCAATGGCGAGCACCGCGAGATCGAGGCGTCGCATGTCGGCGCGCTGCTGCAGGAACTGGACTACGAAGGCACGCACTGTGCCATTGCGCTGAATTTCGACGTGGTGCCACGCAGCGCATGGGCGCAGACGCCGCTGAAAGCCGGCGACGAGATCGAGATCATCACGCCACGGCAGGGAGGCTGATTCCTGATGGTGAGTTTCTACGGCAAGGAATTCAAATCACGTTTGCTGATCGGCAGCGCGCTCTATCCCTCGCCCGCGATCATGCAGGACGCGATCCGCGCCTCCGGCGCCGGCATCGTCACCGTGTCGCTGCGGCGTGAATCCGCCGGCGGCAAGACAGGCGATGCGTTCTGGTCGCTGATTAGAGAACTCGACGTCACCGTGCTGCCGAACACCGCGGGCTGCCGCAGCGTGCGCGAAGCGGTGACTACGGCGAAGCTCGCGCGCGAACTGTTCGGCACATCCTGGATCAAGCTGGAAGTGATCGCCGACAATGACACGCTGCAGCCCGATGTGGTCGGCCTTGTCGAAGCCGCCGATATCCTGATCAAGGACGGCTTCGAGGTGTTCCCCTATTGCACCGAGGACTTGAGCGTCGCGATGCGTCTGGTGGATGCCGGCTGCAAGGTGGTGATGCCATGGGCGGCGCCCATCGGCAGCGCACGCGGCATCATCAATGCCGACGCGCTGAAACTGATGCGCGACCGCCTGCCCGATATCACGCTCGTCGTCGATGCCGGCCTGGGCGCGCCGTCGCATGCCGCCGAAGCGCTCGAACTCGGCTATGACGCCGTGCTGCTCAACACCGCTATCGCCAAGGCGGCCGATCCCGTCGCCATGGCCAATGCCTTCCGCCTCGCCGTCGAGGCCGGCCGCACCGGCTTCGAGGCGGGCCTGATGGGCGCGCGCGACTTCGCTTCTCCTTCCACTCCAGTCATCGGGACACCGTTCTGGCATGCCGTATCCTGACCGTTTCTATCCCGTCGTCGACACCGTGGCCTGGGTGAAGCGCCTCACGCAGTTGGGCGTCGGCACCGTGCAGCTTCGCGCCAAGGATCTCGACGACGCAGCGGCGACCACGCTGTTTCGCGAGGCGCTCGATGTCACCAACGGCACCAAGACCAAGCTGGTGATCAACGACTACTGGCGCGTCGCCATCGACCTCAAGGCACAGCATCTGCATCTCGGCCAGGAAGATCTGGCCGAGGCCGACGTGGCCGCGATCCGCAAGGCCGGCATCACGCTGGGTCTCTCGACTCATGACGAGGAAGAACTTGAAACCGCGTTGCGCGCCAATCCGGATTACGTCGCGCTCGGGCCGATCTTCTTCACGACGTTGAAGTCCATGCGTTTCGCGCCGCAGGGCATTCCGAAAATCTCGGTCTGGAAGAAGCGCATCGGCACCCTGCCGCTGGTGGCGATCGGCGGCATCAAGTTCGAACAGGCCGAAGAGATCTTTGCCGCCGGCGCGGATTCCATCGCCGTCGTCAGCGACGTTACCCAACACGCAGACCCGGACGCACGCGTCCATCAATGGCTTGGCGCATCCGCCAAAGCCGCCTGACATTTCAAGAACGACAACGGAGGATTAGCCCATGAACATCCGCTCCAATCCCGACACCACCCTGCCCGCCGTCACCACCGGCAACCTGCCCTCGTCGCGCAAGATCTACGCGATCCCGGAGAGCGCGCCGGACCTGCGCGTGCCGCTGCGCGAAATCATCCTCTCCGAAGGCGCCGGCGAGCCGAACCTGCCGGTCTATGACACGTCGGGCCCCTATACCGATCCGGACGTGCTGATCGACGTCAATAACGGGTTGTCTCGCGCGCGTCTCGATTGGGTCAAGGAGCGCGGCGGCGTCGAGGAATATCAGGGCCGCGAGATCAAGCCGGAAGATAACGGCAATGTCGGCGCAGCCCATGCTGCGAAGTCGTTCAAGGCCTATCACAAGCCGCTGCGCGGCGTCGGCGATCACATGATCACGCAATATGAGTTCGCCCGCGCCGGCATCATCACCAAGGAAATGATCTACGTCGCCGAGCGCGAAAACCTCGGCCGCAAGGTCCAGCTCGAGCGCGCCGAGGCCGCGCGCGCCGACGGCGAGAGCTTCGGCGCCGAAGTGCCGTTGTTCGTCACGCCGGAATTCGTGCGCTCGGAAATCGCCCGCGGCCGTGCGATCATCCCCTGCAACATCAACCACGCCGAGTTGGAGCCGATGATCATCGGCCGCAACTTCCTTACCAAGATCAACGCCAATATCGGCAACTCCGCCGTGACGTCGTCGGTCGAGGAAGAAGTCGACAAGATGGTGTGGGCGATCCGCTGGGGCGCCGACACCGTGATGGACCTCTCGACGGGCCGCAACATCCACACCACCCGTGAATGGATCCTGCGCAATGCGCCGATCCCGATCGGCACCGTGCCGATCTATCAGGCGCTGGAGAAGTGCGACGGCGATCCGGTCAAGCTGACCTGGGAGCTCTACAAGGACACGCTGATCGAGCAGTGCGAGCAGGGCGTCGACTACTTCACCATCCATGCCGGCGTCCGGCTGGCCTACATCCATCTCACCGCCAACCGCGTCACCGGCATCGTCTCGCGCGGCGGCTCGATCATGGCCAAGTGGTGCCTCGCGCATCACCAGGAGAGCTTCCTCTACACGCATTTCGACGAGATCTGCGACATCATGCGCAAGTATGACGTGTCGTTCTCGCTCGGCGACGGTCTGCGCCCAGGCTCGATTGCGGATGCCAATGACCGTGCCCAGTTCGCCGAACTGGAGACGCTCGGTGAGCTCACCAAGGTGGCGTGGGCGAAGGGCTGCCAGGTGATGATCGAAGGCCCCGGCCATGTGCCGCTGCACAAGATCAAGATCAACATGGACAAGCAGCTCAAGGAATGCGGCGAAGCGCCGTTCTACACCCTGGGGCCACTGACCACCGATATCGCGCCGGGCTACGACCACATCACCTCGGGTATCGGTGCGGCCATGATCGGCTGGTTCGGCTGTTCGATGCTTTGCTACGTGACGCCGAAGGAGCATCTCGGCCTGCCCAACCGCGACGACGTCAAGGTCGGCGTGATCACTTACAAGATCTCGGCGCATGCCTCCGATCTCGCCAAGGGCCATCCCGCCGCGCAGCTCCGCGACGACGCGCTCTCCCGCGCCCGTTTCGACTTCCGCTGGCAGGATCAGTTCAATCTCGGCTTGGACCCGGAAACCGCCGTCGCCTATCACGACGAGACACTGCCGAAGGACGCTCACAAGGTCGCGCATTTCTGCTCCATGTGCGGACCGAAGTTCTGCTCGATGAAGATCACGCAGGACGTGCGCGACTATGCGGCGACCCTCGGCGACAACGAGAAAGCCGCACTGAACCTCGGCGGCACAGCGACGATGGGCATGTCGATGTCTGGCGTGATCGAGGACGGCATGGCCAGCATGAGCCAGAAGTTCAAGGACATGGGCCAGCAGGTCTATGTGCAGGCCGAGGCTGTGAAGGAGAGTAATAAGGCGTTGTAAGACGCCTCCTTACCCTGAGTTAGTGACCGAACAACAAACACCAAAGGCCGGGCGATTGCCCGGCTTTTCTGTTGTCGGAGAGATGAATTTTCACAAACACTGCCCGTGAAATTCCCCAGCGGGTAAATTGGTGGTCATTTACCTCGTCTGAACCGTTGCATAACTGTGCGCACAGCAGCCTCTATTGCAGGCCCACTGTGTTTCAATTCATCGGCAATTTCGATGGCGCGTTCCAACGAAATCACGGCCCCTTCTTGGCAATCGAATATAAAACCACCAGTTGCTCGGGCATAACCAGCCGCGGCACTATAAGCGGAGGATGCGGCATCGGCATCTGCCCCCCAACGTATCGCGAGAGCATATTTACTTCGATGCCCAGACTGAACGTCAGGATAAGTACGGACGAAATCTTTCACATCCCAGTGATCGCATTCGAAGTGTGAAGGTTTGCGATCTAATAAAACAGGCAGCGCCCCTCGCAATTTAGCGAATGGCGTCCCGGTCGACAGCTTCATTGAAACTCCTGTGGCATCGATTGACCTTTGCCATTCCTGGATCGAAACGAGGCGGAGTTCGGAAAGAACATATATTTCCATCGACATTCTGTTGTTCCTCCAAGCTTAGTTAGAGCAAAACGACACGATGCGGATCGTACACCGGGACATTGCACCACGCGACTTTCGAGAAACCCCTCGAACGACATTCGGCTCAAACACGGGCGTATTGGGCGATGACCGCGTCATTTCGCGAAGCTCATCTGCCCTGGCGGAAGACATCCTCGCATTGCCGGTTTTTACATCGTAGATCGCAATGACGTCGCCCTGAATATCGCGAAGGGTCAAATCGGTCCTGATCGTTCCGGCCATGCCATAAGTCGGATCTACGGCGTCAAGACTGAAGCTTCGTTCGATATCTCCGACACCGGGCAAATCTTGTAGGCTCACCGCCGCACCGAACGCGGCATGAACAGCGATTCCGTACTGAGATGCGCTCATCGTTGGCAGATACTCCAACGTCTCCATAACGCTAACCAGCGTATCGCTTAGAGCCTGGGAGGTTTCATCGATACTTGGAATTCCCGTAAGGAATCCATCAGAAGTCTCGACCGTGACGCCTCCCTCGCTAGTCCACCTACCAAGCTCATCCCGATCCTGATCATCCTTGTAGCCAGCTTTGATAGTCAAGCGGAGCAACCGCCTGAAAATCAGCTCCCTTTTGATATCGCTGAGTTCGTCCGCCATGAAGAACAGGCCACGCTTGAAATCTAACAGAGCATTCATTGCATCCTCCTCTCATTCGAGGCCATAATAAAGATTTTAAGCCTAGGCGTAAAGTCTTATTTAATGAGAATGGGTGTTACCTAGGTGAACGCCCCGGGGGCCTGTCGATCGCCTGGACGGTCGAGGGCTCCCCTGCTCGGCTGCTGCGCGACTATAACCAGCTGATCGAAGCCTATAACCGCGGTGCCAATATCTAGCGCGGATTCTGTGCGCTTATCGACATGCCGGGTTCCAAGGCGCCAAGGGCAGACAAAGCGACTTTCTTTGTTGCAAAATCCCGGCGGTACACCCAATGGTACCCATGGATTAACCTTTCGTTAACCAATCGCGCCCAACCTGCCGCAACGCAACGGCTGGGGGCTGTTCGTTCTCGATGTTGTTGCTTCGCGCAACGAAGCAGGCGTTGATCGGGAGATACCCATGATCCAGGAATCCCTTTACGAGTCCCTTCGCCGCCCGCGTGATGATTCGCCGGCTGAAATGGACATGTTTGCGCCCTCGTCAGATCCCAGCGAGGTCGTGACGATGCTGATCGGCGCGACAGTTCATGAGGTGGAACGCGAGCTGATGCTGCAGACGCTGGCGCGCTGCGACGGCAATCGCACCCATGCCGCCCGCGTGCTTGGCGTCTCCGTCCGGACCATGCGCAACAAGATCAGGCAGTATTCGGCCGATGGCGCGGACGTGCCGGCACACGGATAGCTGATGGCGCTATTGCAGGAGCGTGCTGGCATCCAGCACCCATGTGGAGCCCTGCAACCGGCCTTCGGTCTGCATCTCGACATCAACCAGATGCGCCTTCGGCTCAAAGCCGCGAATTCTGACAGTGAGCGGCCTGGTGAATTGCCATGCCTCGCGCGCCTGCAGCAGGCCCTCCTGATACGACGCCAGAGCTTTTGAATCGCCGGCTTTCTTCAGTGCCTGCCATCGCGCCAGATTCGCGCGATCCTCGAACCAGATCGAATCCGGTTTCACCTGCATGGACGCCCCTAGGTGTATCTCGCCGGCATGCGTTGCGCTCGTGAGAGCCAACAAGGTCAGCAGCGCCGGATATGATTTCATATGTCGTCGCCCGTTGCCCTGATGAGAGCGTAAGTCGCCGCGGATCCCGTTCCGGTTCGACAGGGCCCGGCAATTCGCGGGCGCCCCGTGTGCAGACCTGCTACGCTGGCCCGTCACACATGAGCGCGAGGCCTGATCATGCCCATCCAGCACTTCCCGCCCCCTCCCGGAATCAAGGCGCCGCCGCTGTCTTATGCGGCGCGGGTCGGCGATCTCCTGTTCGTCTCCGGCATTCCCGGCTTTGACGCCAATGGCCAATTGCCGGAACAATTCGAGGCGCAGTTCGGATTTGTGGTGCGCACGATCAAACGAGTGCTGAAGGATGCAGGCACCGACATCTCGCATCTCGTCAAGGTCAACGTGCTGCTGACGCGCGCGTCCGACGTGGCTCCCATGAATGCTCTGTATGCCGAAGCCTTCGGACCACCGCCCTATCCGGCGCGCACCACTTGCGTGGTCCAGGCGCTGCCCAATCCGGCGATGCTGATCGAGATCGAGTGTGTGGCTTCGCTACCGTAACGACGCTCATCGGCCGGCCATCGCATCCTTCACCGTCTCGCTGACGAAATCGGCGGCGCGGCGGAACGCTGTGTCGGTATCGCCTCGGAAGGTAACGGCGCGACGCATCACCAGCTGCTCGCGCTCGACATCGAACAACTGCACCTCGCCCCATTGCACCAGCGTACTCATCTTGCGGATGCCGCCATAGACCAGGTAACGCGCACCGTCGCGGCGCGCTGCGGCGACGAGATCGTCGGGCGCCATGCTGACGGCAGTGCAGGCAGGCTGCGGACAGGCCGGGCGCACCACGCGGTAGTCGCGCTGCGCCAGCCCGTCGCGCAGCAGTGCAGCGAAGATGGTCATGCGGTCGCGATGCTGCGCGGATTGGTCGGCCTCCTCGCCGGAGGTGTCGCTATAGTCGAAATCGGCCACCGCGACGGCGAGCTGTCCGGCAGCCGCGGCCGGCGCAGGTGCCCCCAGCAGCGCCACAGCGCCGCACAGCAACCACAGGACCTGCCCTCTCCGCATGATCTCCTCCCTGATCTTCTGTTCGCCGCCACGCCAAACTGGCGCGGGTGCCGGCAGGTCAAGCGACAGCCGATGCTAGTCCGCATGTGGTGAAGCGCAACCGGCAATGTCTGTGGTGGCATGGCAGCAGCGGCGAATTGAAGCCGTCATCCATCCCCTGTTAAAAGCGGCCGGACAGAATCAATACGGAGTGTGAGGCGTGGCAAAAGAAACGATCAGCCAGACCGGATTACGCGGCCCCCGCGGCGAACCGGGGCTTCCCGGACCGCAGGGCCATCCCGGACGGCCGGGGCCGGATGGCGCGCAGGGCAAGCCGGGCGTGGCCGGCAAGGCCGGCGCCAATGGCAAGCCGGGGCCGCAGGGCAAGCGCGGCGAAGCAGGCCCTCAGGGTAAGGCTGGCCTCAATGGTAAGGCTGGCGCCGACGGCAAGCCTGGTCCGATCGGACCGCAGGGCAAGGCCGGGCCGCAGGGACCACGGGGTGAACAGGGCCTTCAGGGCAAGCCGGGCGTGCAGGGTGAAGCCGGGCCGCGCGGCGAGCAGGGTCCTCCCGGCACGCTGCCGAGCCTCGAGCAGATCGTGCCGTGGCTGCACATGGTGTTCGACGCCTGGGAAGATCACCGCCAGATGCGCCTGCGCGAAGCCCAGGAGCGCGAAGAGGCCCTGCTGCGCGAGCAGCAGGAAGCCGTTGAACGTGTCGCCGCGATGATCGAGGCCGAAGCCGCCATCGCGGACGAGTCCGATGAAACCGACCACGGCAAGAAAAAGAAGAAGCGCAAGAAGAACAAGGACGACTAGCACCGCTGCGTCGTTCGATACGGACGCGCGACAACAGATCAGGCGACGCGCCGCAATGCCGGCCCGTCGCCTTTACTTTTTACATGGTCCGCTGCGGCGCGGTCTGCAGCAGCTCCTGAAGCTGTTGCTTATAGAATTTCGCACCGCCCGTCGTGAGATGACCGCGGGTCTCGGTGCTTGCCGGGATCAGCAGCATCTTCGCGTTTTTGATCCGCTTCAGCGCGGCGTCCATCAGCCCGGTCTCCGGCGGATTGCGCTCATCGTCGGCTGCATTGATCGCGAGCACGACGGATGTGATCTTGTCCAGGCCGGCTGATGGATTGTAGTCGCGCGACGATTCCCACTGATAGATGAAATCATTTGCATCGGCGACAAATGGCGCCTTGAGCCGGTCATCGACATTCTTGTCGGCGGCCTCGCCGGTCGGCGCCAGCATCTGATAGGCCAGCGTGCCGCCGGCTGTCGCGACGCCATACATCACGCTGGCAAATTTGATCATGCCAGGCTGCGATGTGTAGTTGCCGGCCCTGTAGTCGGGATCGGCGCGCACGGTCTCGATCATCATGCGCCGCATCATCCAGTTTCGTGCGCTCATTTCCGTAGGCTGAGACGCCATCGGCACCAAGGTATCCATCATATCAGGATATTTCGTGCCCCAGATCCACGCATGCATACCGCCCATGGAATTGCCGATCACCATCCGCAGATGCTTGATACCGAGCCCTTCGATCAGCAGCCGGTGCTGGGCATCGACCATGTCGTCGTAATTGTACTTCGGAAATGCGGTCTTCATCCCGTCAGAAGGTTTCGACGATTTGCCGTGGCCGAGCGCATCGGGAATGATGATGTAGTATTTTGCGGCATCGAGCGGCTGGCCCGCTCCGAATAACTCGCCCGCAAAAGCGGGCGTCAACATGCTCTGCGCCGAACCGCCTGTGCCATGCAGCACCAGCATCGGCTGGCCGCTCGGCTCACCCAGCGTCGTGTAATGCAACTTCAACTCCGGCATCACATGGCCGGTATGAAACTTGAAATCCTTCGCGATCCAGTCGCCCTGTTTCGGCGCCGGATAATCGGCGGCGAACGCGGTCATGGCAGTAAGCGAAGCACATGTCGCAACGGCAGCAGCGCACAACGCGCGCATAGAACGGCTGGGCATCGTCATCCTCCCCGGTGCAGCCATTTGATCGGGCCGCTTGACACAGATGCTAGCATGGCGACCCAGGCTAGGAGACCAACAGATCGATACTGCAGCGCAGCGATCCCCAGATCGTCGCTCCGGGTATAATCTTTGGGCAGGCGTCGCCGCCATAGCTCGGGCTTAATCATCGCAAGAATCCGAGTCGTCCCGTGCGGCACCCGGCGTCCGCGCGTGATGCAACACCGTGAGGTTCGCATGCGGGGATTGATTCAAGTGGTGCTGCTGGCAGCGCTTACCGTGATGGCGACGACCGCTCACGCCATCGATCGCGGCCAGTTCAGCGATGTGCCCGACGATATCCGGAACTGGTTCAAAAGCGTCATCAGCCCTAATGGCGTGCCGTGTTGCGATATCTCCGACGGCCATCGCACCGAATATGACGTCCGCAACGGCGCCTATTGGGTGCCGATCGAAGGCATATGGACGGAGGTGCCGAGGCGCGCCGTGATCCGCGATCGCGGCAACCCAGTTGGCGAAGCTGTCGTCTGGTATGTGCGCCATCGCGGCGAGATCATCATCAGCTGTTTCGTTCCGGCTGACGCCGCATGATGACGATCACGAAACGGTGCCAGGGTGCGGCCTTGCAATCCACAGGCAATCGGGCCCAATTTGAGGCTAATTCTGCGCGCGGCGCGTTAGGTCACTCTGGCCCCGCCGTCACCTCGCCGCGGGCACTACAGGATAAAGAGAGACTGATATGACGGAAGTGACCTATGTGATCGTCGAGCATGATGGCGGTTGGGCCTATAAGGTTGGCGCCGTCTTCTCCGAGCCGTATGCGACGCACGCACTCGCCACCGCAGCCGCCAAGCGCGCCGCGGCCGAGCAGAGGGTGCCGGGACGCACCGAGGTGATTGCCTATGAGGACGAAAAAGGGCAGTGGCACGAGGAAACTGCCTCGGGCAGTGATCGTCCCAACACCCACATCATCGACAAGGCCTGATCGCGAAGACAGGTGAATGATCCAACTGACGTCAACGCGTCCAATGGCGCCGGCATTGCCGTATCTCGCCATGCCGGAGAAGTTGTTGCTCGTCACGCCCGCCTGGGTGCCCTTCGCGCGCGAACTCATCATCGCCGCGGCGTCATTGAAATCGCCGCATCGCTTGCACTTGTGACACGCACACGGTTGCGTTGGTGGGCCGGCGTCATCAATTGGCCCGGGCCACACAACGGCGCCACAGGCTCATAGCGAACGGCCAAATCGGCAAACAACATTCGTTGGGGAGTCACGTGGTGACTCCGGCGTCGGTTGCGGTGCTGTCTGCGCGACTTTTCCGCAAGGCGCCACCATGCTAGTTTTGCGTTATCAAATCATATCGGGAGAACAGACGTGACCGACGTCGCAGCAGACGAACTCCGCACCATTTATCCAACGCCGCATCCGCGCGTGATCGCCAAGGCGCGACCGACGCTCGATATGCACTCCAGCAAGTTCATCTCGCTGTCGCCGTTCTGCGTGCTTGCTTCGTCGGGTCCCGACGGCACCGTCGATGCATCGCCGCGCGGTGGCGGCGTCGGCTTCGTGCGGATCGCCTCGCCGACCGAGTTGCAGATGCCGGACCGTCCCGGCAACAACCGCATCGATACGTTCCAGAATCTGATGGCGGGCAGCGGCCATGTGCAGCTGATCTTCTTCGTTCCGGGCATCGACGACACCTTGCGTGTCAGTGGCGTCGCCAGGCTGATTAAAGACCCGGAACTGATGGCGTCGATGGAAGAGTTCGGCAAGCTCCCGCGCGCAGTGTTGAGCATCGCCGTGACCGAAGCCTATTTCCATTGCGGCAAGGCGCTGATGCGCTCGAAGCTGTGGTCGCCGGAGGTGCAGGTAAAGCGCTCGGTGATGCCGAGCATCTCCGAAATGGTTCACGACCAGACGAAACTCGGTGAACCGATGACTCAGGAACAGATCGACATCGCCTATCGCCAGCAGTTGTAGCTCGTCGGCCTCGCCCGGATCCAAAAGGAGCTCCGGCAGCCGCGGTCATCCACGCACAACCTCTATTTGAAATTATCACTTAAGGTTGTATAATCACGACGCTTGGGGAGAGCGTTGTGCATGGCGTTGCGTTGATCCAGCTGATGACAGTCGCGGGCCTCATGCTTGGCGGCTGCGTGCGTGATCCGTTCGTAACGGAGCGGGACGAAACCTATGCGGGCGAATGGCTGATCCCGCACCAAATCGACCGCATTACCGGGGCCGAATTGCCCAGCGCCTATGTCTTTGCCGAAGCGTCAAACAGCAATGTGGATTTTCCACGCGTCTCGTCATTGCTGCTGACATGCATCGATGGCGCGCCGTTGATCCGCTTCGCCTTTGATTTCAAGATCGGCAGCAACCGCAACACGGTGCTCGGCTATCGCTTCGATGGAAAACCTGGTCACGACGACGTCGGCTCACGGGTGGTGCGGGGAAACCAGATCATCGTCATCGAAGACAGGGCAGAGATCGCGACCTTCGTCAGCGAGCTTGCCGGTGCGAAGACGTTGTACGTCCGGATCAGGTCGATCAACGGGGGCCGAACGGCCGTCGAATATCCGCTGGAGGGATCGACTGCGGCGATCCGCGCGGCATTCGCGAAATGCGATATGCCGAAACCGCCCCTGCCAGAACAGGGGCGGACGACATTGTCCGGCGTCTATTGAGACACCGCAAAGATCCAGGCTTAGAACTCGCTCTCAAGGCCACCCATGTGCTTCTGGGTGTAGAGATCGATGCCGATCCGCTCGATCAGGTCGAGCTGGGTTTCGAGGAAGTCGATGTGGCCTTCCTCATCCTTCATCAGCTTTTCGAACAGATCGCGCGAGACGTAATCCTTGACGCCGTGGCAATAGGTGGCGGCTTCTTCATACAGCGTGCGGGCACCGATTTCGGCGGCCAGATCGCATTCGATGATTTCCTTGACCGTCTGGCCGATGCGCAACGGATCGAGAACCTGCATGTTCGGGAAGCCGTCCAGGAAGAGAATGCGATCGGTAAAACGATCCGCGTGATTCATCTCTTCGATGGATTCCTTGCGCCACATCTTGGCCATGTCGACCAAGCCCCAGTGATTCAGGAGCCGGAAGTGCAGCCAATACTGGCTGATCGCGGTGAGCTCGCTGCGCAGGCCCTTGTTGAGGAATTCGATGACCTTCGGGTCGCCCTTCATGATGTTCTCCTGTCTGCTGAACCCGTCTGAACAGGCCCTCGTCTGAATTTAGAATGCTTCTAAATCAGATTCACTGACAGGACAACCCTTCTTTGCTCAATTCGGCAAGGAGCGTGGAAAAGCTGGAAAGCTGTTGAATTTATAAGTGCTTAGGCTGCCGCTTCGATCGAGGCAATATCTGCCAGTTCGATATGCGCATGAGTCTCGGTGTGAGACTGCCCATGGGCCGCCGTATGCGGGCAGCCGGCACAGCAGGACTTGGCACAGGCGCCCAGCGCTTCGTCCATGATCTTCTTGATCGTCCGTACGCACCGTCCGCACTGGGCGCTGCAACCGAGGCATCCATAGACCTGCCCCGGCGTACGCGGCGGACGCGCTCCGGCAACGGCACTACGGACATCATGGTCGGAAAAGACGTTGCAGGAACAAACGATCATGAGATGAAGGCGAACTCGCAGGTCAGGACCCCTCTTGGATATGTAAGAGGCCGCCCCGATGCAAAAGGAAAACGCCGACTTTGAAGCTATTCCAAACTACTGATCGCATGGAAGAAATTGGAACGAATCTAAAATTCGTCTGAGCGCTCGCAAGCGCCATGATCGGAAGACGGCTAGCCGACAGATGCCCCTATCCAGTAACCGCCTGCAGCGCGGCATGCCCTTGGGGGGTCGCGGACCTCCGTCCGGAATGGCTTTAATATCAAGATGTAACCTGGATCGCGCGGTCCCGTTCATTGATCATTCAAGTGAAGTATGAAACTTTTCGCGTCAGGCAGCGCTATGTGTGAGCGAAGCCCGATTGAGAAAGGGAATGCCATGAAGAAAACTCTGATGGCCATTGCCGCCGTTGCCACCCTGGCCGTTTCCGCCATGGCTCCTACATCGGCAAGCGCGCAGCACTGGCGTGGACATGGCGGCGGTGGCGCGGTGGCTGCAGGTCTGATTGGCGGCGCCCTGCTTGGCGGCGCGATCGCTGCCGGTTCGGGATACTATGGTCCCGGCTATTACGGTCCCGGCTACGGCTATTACGGCCGTCCTGCCTATGTGGCCGGCCCGGGCTATTACGGCGATTGTTTCTGGCAACGTCAGCGTTTCTGGGACGGCTATGGCTGGCGCATTCGCCGCGTCCGCGTGTGCGGCTGAGATCGCAGGATCATGTGATCTCTGAGATCACTGTGATCTCCTGTTACGCATCGGAAACCTACGACATTTCCAGTGCGTGATGCTTGCAATGGCCCGAAAAAACCGCTTTTTCGGATCATTGACTGGCTAACGTTTACATCGAATTGACGGTTGGGCGCTTCTAAGTGAGACCGTCAGTTCGAATCGCAGCGTGAGTAGACCTTTAACCGTGCGTCGCTTGCGGCGCCCTTCTGGAGAGACTTGAGATGAAGAAGACGATTTCCGCCTTGCTCGCCGCCGCGACGGTTGCCGGTTCGCTGGTTGCTGTTGCGCCTGCCGCAAAGGCCGACGGTGGCCGCATCGCCGCTGGCGTTGCCGGTGGCCTGATCGGTGGCGCTCTCCTCGGTGGCGCCATTGCAGCCAGCCGTCCGGCTCCGGCCTATGGCTACGGCTACGCCCCCGCTCCGGTGTATGTCGAACCGGAATGCCGTGTCGTCCGCCAGCGCGTCTGGGACGAATATCGCGGCGTCTGGCGTTCGCGTCCGGTCGAAGTTTGCGATTGATCTGATCTGAAGGCCGCGTATTCGTGCGGCCTCTCAAATTCAAAACCCGGCCGTTCACGCGGCCGGGTTTTTCGTTAGCCATTCGAAAGGCTGATTATCGCGCGTTCATCGCCCGCAACACCGTCTCGCTGGGCCAGCAATCGACCTTGAGACCCGCGGACTTCTGATAGGCTCCGAGCGCGGCACGCGTTTTCATGCCGGCCTTACCGTCCATCTTGTCGGCATAGAGACCAAGCTTCGTCAGGTGCCGCTGCATGGCCTCGACATCGGTGCTGCGCAACTGGTTCGATGCCGACCACGGCGTTGCAAAGGGCTGCGCATTGGCCATTCGATCACTGAGATGGCCGACGAACAGCACATAGAGATCGGAGAAATTGTATTCCTTGATGACGAAATAGTTCTTCGTCGTCAGGAAGGCCGGGCCATAGATCCCCTCCGGCTGTAGCAGCGACGCCGGCTGCGCCTGCTCCGCCGCGCTGAGCTTCTCGCCACGGACCGGAATGAAGCCGGCACGAATCCACTCCCCAATCGGCCGGGTGACTTCTGGCACACCCATCGTACAGTCGGCATTGGCCGGCGCACGCACTTCATAGGCCCAGCGCAGACCGCGCTGCCAACCCTTGTTCGTGAGTTGCTGCGCCGCTGATGCCAGCGCATCCGGCACCGACTTCCAGATATCGACACGGCCGTCGCCGTCGAAATCGACGCCGTGCTTATCCAGTTCCGACGGCAGGAATTGCGTGAGCCCCGTCGCGCCGCCCCAGGACACGCGCAGATCCTTGCGCGATACGTCGCCGCGCTCGATCAGCTTCAGTGCCGCGATGAACTCGCCGCGATACTGGTCCTTGCGGCGACCGACATAGGCTTGCGTCGCCAGCACGCGAATGCCGTCATAGGGCAACGCATACCGACCGTAATCGGTCTCGCGCCCCCAGATCGCCAGAATGATTGTTGCCGGCACGCCGAAGCGCTGCTCGATGGCGGTGAGTGTCGCGCGATGCTTCTGCAGCAGCCGCTGCCCTTCGCCGGCCAGCCGGATGATGCTGGCTTCCTTCACATAATCCGCGGGCACCTGCACGAATTCCGCCTGCGACGGCGCGCCAGTCGCAGGACGGCCGGGCAGAATGAGATCCGGAAGCTTGTAGTCCGGCTCCAGCCCGCGCGTGACCTCATCGAAGGTCTTGCGCGAGACGCCCGCCTGTTGGGCTTCAGGCCAGAGCGAAGCAATGAAGGTGGTGAAGCCGGCGTCAGGTGCAGCAAGCAACGGAACCGGCCCGATTATCAGGCACAGGATGACGACGACTGAGAGCGGTCGCAGTGTCGTCCACATGCCCGGCTTCAATTTCAATGCGCGTGGCCTCCATGGCCCTGCTTGCCGCGACCGTTTTCTGACGAATGCGGAACAACTCCGTTCGAGAGCTTGTCCACATAGGCGATGCCAACGGCCGAGAGAATGAACACGATGTGGATGATGGTCTGCCACATCACGCCCACCTCGGTGTAGTTCGTCGTGCGTGCGCTGGTGCTTCCGAGATTGCCGGCCTCGATGAAGGTGCGCAGCAGATGGATCGAGGAGATGCCGATGATCGCCATCGCCAGCTTGATCTTCAGCACGCTGGCATTGACGTGGCTGAGCCATTCCGGCTCATCCGGATGGCCGTTCAGATTGAGCCGCGACACGAAGGTCTCGTAGCCACCGACAATCACCATCACCAGCAGGTTGGAAATCATCACAACGTCGATCAGACCCAGCACGACCAGCATGATCTGCTGTTCGCTGAAGTCGAACGAGTGTGCGATGAGGTGCCAGAGCTCCTTGAGGAACAGCACGACATAGACGCACTGCGCCACGATCAGGCCGATATAGAGCGGCAGCTGCAGCCAGCGCGAGCCAAAGATCAGCGCCGGAATCGGTCGCATCGCCCCGCCTTTTCCTCTGGGCGGCAATGGCGTTTCGGGCGTCATGGACATGGGGGGCTCGCTATGGGTCGAATCGGAATGCAATGGAAGCGCCGATCTTATAACGGCGCGCTCTGGACGCGATGATGTCGTGAATGCGCGGCAACTGGCCGCATCAGCTATTTGACAGCGACAATGAAGATCCGCGGAAATTTCAGCAGAACCTTGCCATCCGCCTGCGGCAGATAGCTGGCGGCGATGCGCGCGGTATACCCAGCGATGTAAGCCTTGCGCTCCGGCGGCTCCAGCGGATCGACGAACGGACGCAGCCCGGTGCCCTTCACCCATTCCACGATCGCGGCGGCATCGGCCAACGCATGATTGTAGACGGTGTGCCAGATCTCGACGCGGGAACACAGCGGCTGCAGCGCATCGTAATACGCGCCGGGCTTCGGCAGCGAGTCACGCAGCTCCGCAGCCTTTGAGAGCTGCGCACGCCACGGCTCGAGATAGGCGACCTCGCGCATCAGGATGTGCGAGGGCTCGTCGAGATTGTCCGGCATTTGCACAGCCAGCACGCCGCCCTGCGGCAATGCAGTGACCAGACGTTTCAGCTGCTTGATGTGATCCGGCACCCACTGAAACACGGCATTGGCAAACAAGACATCGGAGCCGGCCGGCGCCACCCAATGGGCGATATTGGCTTCAATGAAAGTCTGCGCGGGCAGACGTTCCCGCGCCTGCCGCAGCATATCGGCCGACGTATCGACACCGATGACCGATGCGTCGGGCCAGCGATTGACCAGAAGCTCCGTCGAGTTGCCGGGGCCACAGCCGATGTCGACCACCTTGCGGGCATCGAGAAGCGGAATCTGCGCGAGCAGATCCCGTGCCGGCCTGGTTCGCTCGTCCTCGAACTTCAGATACTGCTGCGCGCTCCAGTCGGCCATTTGAGAGTTCTCCTCAGCGCGTCAGTTTCTTGTATTTCACGCGATGCGGGATGATCGAATCCTGCCCGAGACGACGCATCTTGTCCTTCTCGTAGTCCTGGAAGTTGCCTTCAAACCATTCGACATGGCTGTCGCCTTCGAAAGCGAGCATATGGGTCGCGATACGGTCGAGGAACCAGCGGTCATGGCTGATGATCACAGCGCAACCGGCGAAGTCTTCCAGCGCCTCTTCCAGCGCACGTAGCGTGTCGACGTCGAGGTCGTTGGTCGGTTCGTCGAGCAGCAGGACGTTGGCGCCGGACTTCAGCATCTTGGCGAGATGCACGCGGTTGCGCTCACCGCCCGACAATGCGCCGACTTTCTTCTGCTGATCGCCGCCCTTGAAGTTGAATGACGAGCAGTAGCCGCGCGAATTGACTTCCTTCTTGCCGAGCAGGATCAGTTCGTTATTCCCCGAGATTTCCTCCCACACGGTCTTCTTGCCGTCGAGCGCATCGCGCGACTGATCGACATAACCGAGATGAACGGTCTCGCCGACGGTGATCGTGCCGCTATCGGGCTTCTCCTGGCCGGTGATCATCTTGAACAGCGTCGTCTTGCCGGCACCGTTGGCGCCGATGACGCCGACGATACCGCCGGGCGGCAGCTTGAAGGTCAGATCGTCGATCAGCACGCGATCACCATAGGCCTTGGTGAGGCCTTCGAAGTCGACGACGTTATCGCCGAGGCGCTCGGCCACCGGAATGGTGATCTGCGCACCCTGGGTCTGCTTCTCGCTGGCCTTCTTGAGCAGCTCGTCATAACGCTGGTAGCGCGCCTTCGACTTGGCCTGACGGGCCTTGGGCGACGAGGCGATCCACTCCTGCTCGCGTTCCAGCGTCTTCTGATGGGCTGCGTCCTCGCGGCCTTCCTGTGCCAGGCGCTTCTGCTTCTGCACCAGCCAGGACGAGTAGTTGCCCTCGTAGGGAATGCCGCGGCCGCGATCGAGTTCGAGAATCCAGGACGTCACATTGTCGAGGAAATAGCGATCATGGGTCACGATCAGGATCGCGCCGGGATAGTTGCGCAGATGGCCTTCCAGCCATGAGACGGACTCGGCGTCGAGATGGTTGGTCGGTTCGTCGAGCAGCAGCAGTTCGGGTGCATCAAGCAGTAGCTTGCAGAGCGCGACGCGGCGGCGTTCACCGCCAGAGAGCTTGGTGACGTCGGCATCGTCAGGCGGACAACGCAGCGCATCCATCGCCTGGTCGACCTTGCTGTCGAGATCCCAGAGACCTTGCGCCTCGATCTCGTCCTGCAGCTTGGTCATCTCGTCAGCGGTCTCTTCCGAGTAGTTCATCGCCAGCTCGTTATAGCGATCGAGAACAGCCTTTTGCTTGGCGACGCCAAGCATCACGTTCTCGCGGACGTTCAAAGACGCATCGAGCTGCGGTTCCTGTTCGAGATAGCCGACGCGCGCGCCCTGCGCGACCCACGCCTCGCCGGTGTATTCCTTGTCGAGGCCCGCCATGATCTTGAGCAGCGTCGACTTACCGGCGCCGTTGACACCGAGCACGCCGATCTTGGCGTCCGGGTAGAACGACAAATGGACGTTATCCAGCACCTTGCGGGTCGGATAGGCCTTGGTCAGACCCTGCATGAAGTAGACGAATTGGCGAGCCATCGTGATCCTTGAAAACCGTCGCGGGCGTGAAAAATGGGTTGTCGCTGATGTAGCGGCGTGGCCCCGAAAGGGCAACCGGGGGTCTTAAGGATTTGGTAACTCTGCACTTCTTCGAGGCAGCCATTATGACAATTAAAACCGCTTTTTAACGACTTCCGCCAAGAGTGCTCCCAGGGCGATCAATCATGCCCCTCGCGACTGAAGTCGCGAGCAGACAGGCGGAGCCTCGTCATGGCGATCATTACATCAGTCCCCTCTTCAGCCGCCGCCGAAACCCGCGCGGCGCGCCCAGGCCTACTCCACGAAATCCGGACGTTCTGGCAGCTGTTCTTCGTCGCCGCCTTCGATCCTTACCGGCCCGAGCAGCATTACATGCGCGGCCCGGGCCCTGCCTGTCGCGCCAAGGACCCGTCCGCGCCGGTCCCGCCCTCACATTAAGCTGATCGCACTGCCGCCGACGATGCAGACGCTTGCGCACGCCCGCGAGGCGCGCAATGTGTCCATCCCCTGACGGCTTCAACACCGTCATCACCACACCGGATGGACGATCCCATGACGCGGCTGCGCTGTGCAATTCTCGACGACTATCAGAACGTGGCCTTGAGACTCGGCGACTGGAGCGTGCTTGACGATCGCATCGAGGTCACGGTCTTCGACAAGCCATTCGCGTCGGCAGACGAGGCAGCCACAGCGCTGAAGGATTTCGAAATCATCTGCGCCATGCGCGAGCGGACGCCGTTTCCCCGCGCGATGTTCGAGGCGCTGCCGAAACTCAAGCTGCTGATCACTTCCGGCATGCGCAATGCCGCGATCGATTTCGAGGCCGCGAAGGCTCATGACGTCACCGTCTGCGGTACCGCGATGGTGGGCAATCCGACGGCTGGCCTGACCATCGGCCTGATGCTGGAACTGACCCGCAAGATCGGCTTTGAAAACGCACGCATGAAGGCCGGCAAGCCCTGGCAGGTGACAATCGGCGAGGACATCGAAGGCAAGACGCTCGGGATCATCGGCCTCGGCAAGCTCGGCAGTCAGGTTGCCGGCATTGCCCGCGCGCTTGGCATGAAGACGATTGCCTGGAGCACCAATCTGACGCCCGAGGCCTGCGAAAAAGCCGGCGTCACCTACGCCACCAAGGAAGAACTGTTCGCCACCGCCGATGTCATCACCATCCATCTGGTGTTGAGCGACCGTTCGCGCGGATTGGTCTCCCGGGCGGATCTCGCGCGGATGAAACCAACCGCCTATCTCATCAACACGGCACGCGGCCCGATCGTCGACGAAGCGGCGCTACTTGAGACGCTACAAGCCGGGAAAATTGCCGGTGCCGGCATCGACACCTATTCCCACGAACCGCTGCCGCTCGACAGTCCGCTGCGCAAACTCGACAACATCGTAATCACGCCGCATCTCGGTTATGTCACCGCCGAAAATTACAAGCGGATCTATGCGGAGATGATCGAGGGCATCGGCGGCTGGTTGAACAGCGCCCCCGTCCGCAAGCTCAACTGACGCAAGCGCTCACTGCGCAAAAGAAAACGGGCGCCGTGTGATTACACAGCGCCCGTTTTCTCGAAATCAGCTGAAAGAAATCAGCGAATGCTGACCGGAGCCGGTAGCGGCTGAACCGATGTCGGCTGGGTACCGGGCAGCGGCGCTGGAGCAGCGCTGGCGCTCGGGCCGGGCACGGGCTGCGCGGAGGCGGTCGTTGCCGGAGCCTTGCCTGGCATCACCACCACGCGGGTGCCGACCTTGACGCGCTCGAACAGATCCGAGACGTCGTCGTTGAGCATGCCGAAGCAGCCCGACGACACGGACTTGCCGATAGTCGACGGCTGGTTGGTGCCGTGAATACGATAGACCGTCGAGCCGAGATACATCGCGCGGGCACCGAGCGGATTACCTTCGCCACCCGCCATAAAGCGCGGCAGATAAGGCTGACGCTCGATCATCTCGGTCGGCGGATGCCAATCCGGCCACTCCGCCTTGCGAGTGATCTTCTGCACACCGTTCCAGGTGAAACCATCGCGGCCGACACGGACGCCATAGCGCATCGCGCGGTTGTTGCCGAGCACATAGTACAAATAGAAGTTCGGCGTATCGACGACGATGGTGCCCGCAGGCTCCTTCGTCACGAAATTCACTTCCTGCCGGCGGAACTGCGGCGGCAACTGCGCCGGACCGGTTTCCGGCTGATCTTCCGGAGGCAATGAAGCCACCATCACGGAGCTGCCATTGGCGCCCAGACCCTGTCCCTGCACCGAGCCGGTCACAGGGGCACCCTGCCCGCCCATGCCTTCAGGCGGACGCACTGCGCCATCGCCGTTGCCACGGTTCGAATAGACCACCGCGGGCGGCGCCATCGGACGACCGTAACGCGGATCGTCGGGCGACATGACCGGGCCCTGCGGCATGCCGCGATCGGAATAAACCGGGGCAGCACCAGCAGGGCGACCGTAGCGCGGATCGTCCGGAGACATCACCGGGCTTTGGGGCGCAATTCCGGGCGCGGACAGCCCCGTCATCGGCCGGCCACCGCGAGAGGGCGGCGCGTCATCTTCGTCGAGCGCATCAAAATCCGGCATGGCGTCCAGCGCGCGATCGGCGCGTGAATTGGCCGGATAGCCGCCCGGGGGATAATTGGGGTCGGCCGGGATCGAATAACCGCTTGGCGTGCCCACAGGATAGCCCTGCGCCACCGCGAGCGAATGACCCGCGACGCTACCGAGAGCCACGGTCGCCAATGTCGTCAAAACACGCTTGATCATCATTGCCCTTGTATAAGCTCAAGCAAAAACCGGAACATGCTGTGAGATCGCGCAGGATAGCGGCGCATTCAAGACAATTCCGGAAAAAAGCTTCCCATTTCGGTCATATTCGCGAGATCACACGCCGGCGTGGCTATCTTGCCTCACCTCCGCTGAAATCACTGCTCAGGAATGCGTCCTCAGTTGTGCATCTCACTTTTTAACAAACGGTTCCTGAGGCCGTGCGTTATCCTCAAATGGTCCTGATTCGCGACGCTTTGGCGGCAGCCGATTCTGCGGAACGGGCCGCTTCCAGTGTTGTCACCGCGTCCCCGTCGTTCGAAAGCCTTCCACGGTCTGTCCGAAGGCGGAACTGCCATTCATGCTTCCGGGTTTCCGATTTCTGTTCGCAGCCGTCCTGCTCACAGTCTCGTTGGTGGTCTTCGGCCTTGGCGCCGCAGCCCTGCTGCGCTCTGCCCATCAGGAATTCGCGACCATTCCGACCAGGCGCGCGCCGCAGGCCGTCTTTGCGCAGCCGCCCGTCGAAGCTCCGCCGACATTGGCCATGCTGCGCGTCGAGGCACCAGCCCCCACCCCTGAGACTGTCGCGCCGCCAGCGGTTTCCGTGACATCGGCGGCAGAACAAGTGCCCCCCATCGCGGCTCCTGCGGAGCCGGAAAAGACCGCCTTGCCCGAGACCGCCGCGCCCTTGTCGACGCCGGCCGCACCGGTTGTCGAGATTACTGCCCCGGTGGTGGCGGCGACGCCGAAGCCTGAAGTCGCAACGAAGTCGGAAGCAACGAAGATCGAAGAGCGGGATCCTCTAACGACGGTTGCCGTCGCACCTGCGACCTCCGTCGAACCAGTTGCTGCCCCTCCTCCCGAGCCTGCCGTCGTTCCAGCACCAGCCGCCGCAACAGAGGTAGCAGCAGGGCCTCAGCCGACGGCCACGCTGACCGACGATGATGCAAAATTGGCTTCGACGAAAATTGCGATGCTGGGCGGACCGCCCATCGATACCGAGTCGGTTCCACTGCCGAAAGCGAAGCCTGCTGCGGAGCCCGCCAAGAAGATCGTGAAGAAGCGCATCGTCGTCAAAAAGCGGCGTGTGGCCGCTCGGCCTGTGGCTGCTGCTCCACAGCCGGCCGACCCGTTCGGACTGCCGATCGCGCGCTGACCTCGACCCCGGTTACGCCGGTCCGGTCGCGACGGGCGGACCGTCGGGCTGCCCCCATTCCGACCACGAGCCGTCATAGAGCGCTGAACCGCGCACGCCGAGACGATAAAGCGCCAGCGTCAACACCGCCGCAGATACGCCCGAGCCACATGTGGTGACGATGGGCTTGTCCAGATCGAGCCCCGTGCCGGTGAAGGCTTGGCGCAATTCTTCGAGCGGCTTCATCGTGCCGGTCGCAGCGTCGAACAACAGGTTGTAAGGCAGGTTGCGGCTGGCGGGGATGTGACCGGAGCGAATGCCGGCGCGCGGTTCAGGGACACTTCCCTCGAAGCGATTGGCGGCACGCGCATCGATCAATTGCTCTTTGCGCGAATCCAGATTGGCAACTACCTGCGCCTTGCTGCGGATGTACGACTTGTCGAGCGCGGCGCTGAAAGTGCCAGGCTTCGGTGACGACTTTCCGGTTTCCGTCGCGCGACCTTCGGCCTTCCACTTCTTCAGCCCGCCATCGAGCACCTTCACATTGGCGTGGCCGTAAGAGAGGAACATCCACCACGCCCGCGGTGCCGCGACCCAGCCACCGGCATCATAGGCGACGACCGTATCATCAGAGGAAATGCCGAGCGCGGCGATGTCGCGCGCGAACTGGTCGGCATCCGGATACATATGCGGCAGCGACACAGAGTGATCGGAGACCGCATCGACATCGAAGAACACAGCGCCGGGAATGTGTGCCGCCAGATAATCATCAACCGGCAGCGGCAGCACGCCTGGCATCTTGAACGACGCATCGATGACCTTCACCTTGGGATCGCCGAGATGCGCGGCGAGCCATTCGGTCGAGACGAGAGGATCAGTGCTGGATGTCATAGTCTCGTTCCTGCGTTGCCCATTTCAGGTGTCGTTGCCGGACTTGATCCGGCAATCCATCTCTTCGGAAAGAAAGACGGGCACGCGGGTCCAGCCCGCGTGTGAAGACGGTGTTATGATTTGGCCTTCGGCTCGACCTTCTCGACCGCGCCGCCTGCATTGCGCCAGGCGGTGAAGCCACCGCCCAGATGCGCCACCGGCTTCAGGCCCATATCGGCCGCCGTCTTCGCCGCCAGCGCCGAGCGCCAGCCGCTGGCGCAATGGAAAATGAACTTCTTGTCTTCCTGGAAGATCGGCTTGCCATAGGGACTTTCCGGATCGATCCAGAATTCCAGCATGCCGCGGGTGCAGGAGAACGAGCCGGGGATCTTGCCTTCGCGTTCGATCTCGCGGGGATCGCGGATATCGACGATGACCACATCCGGGCTTTCCGCCGCTTTCATTACGTCCTCGACGCTCATGGTCTCGATCTGCGCGTTGGCTTCGTCGAGCAGCGCCTTGTAGCCGCGGGTAATCGTCTGCGTCATGCTTTTCGCACCAGTTCCTTCATTGCACCTTCGAGACCTTCAATCGTCAGCGGATACATCCGTTCCGAGAACAGTCGCCGAATGATGGTCGTGGACTCCGAGTAATCCCAGTGCCGCTTGGCGACAGGATTGAGCCACACCGCATTCGGATAGGTCTGCGTGATGCGCTCCAGCCAGACCGAGCCGGACTCTTCGTTCACATGTTCGACCGAACCGCCGGGCACCATGATCTCGTAAGGCGACATCGAGGCATCGCCAACGAACACGATCTTGTAGTCATGGGCATATTTGTGCAGCACGTCCCAAGTCGGCGTGCGGTCCGTGAAGCGACGTTTGTTCTGCTTCCACACGCCTTCATAGAGGCAGTTGTGGAAGTAGAAATACTCCATGTGCTTGAATTCGCTCTTCGCCGCCGAAAACAGTTCCTCGACCTGCTCGATATGCGAATCCATGGATCCGCCGATATCGAAGAACACCAGCACCTTGACCGCGTTGCGCCGTTCCGGCCGCATATGGACGTCGAGATAGCCGTGATTGGCGGTCTCCCGAATCGTGGTGTCGAGATCGAGCTCATCGGGCGCGCCGGTGCGGGCAAACTTGCGCAGACGGCGTAGCGCCACCTTGATGTTGCGGATGCCAAGCTCGACATTGCCGTCGAGATCCTTGAACTCGCGTTTGTCCCAGACCTTCACCGCGCGCCGGTGGCGGCTCTTCTCCTGTCCGATGCGGATCCCTTCAGGATTGTAGCCTTCGGCGCCAAACGGTGAGGTCCCGGCGGTGCCGATCCATTTGTTGCCGCCCTGATGGCGTTCCTTCTGCTCCTCAAGGCGCTTCCGCAGGGTTTCCATGAGCTTGTCCCAGCCCATGGCCTCGATCTGCTTCTTCTCTTCCTCGGTGAGATATTTCTCGGCGAGCTTCTTCAGCCACTCGGCCGGAATCTCCGCCTTTTCCATAGCGTCGAGCAGGCTCTCAAGCCCCTTGAAGACCGTCCCGAACACCCGATCGAACTTGTCGAGATTGCGCTCGTCCTTCACCAGCGCTGCACGGGACAGATAGTAGAAATTCTCTACCGACTGATCCGCTAGGTCGGCGTCGAGAGCCTCCATCAGCGTGAGATATTCGCGCAGGGTCACGGGGACCTGCGCATCGCGCAGCGATGTGAAGAATTGCAAGAACATGATTGACAGATTGCCCGACCACCCGCGTCCGTCAAGGGCCGGATGCGGTAGAAGGTTACACGGCTCCGTGGTGCGCCATCGCGGCGCATATCCGGAATAAGCGAGATTTGTCAGTCAAACCGGGGCGAATTCCGCTCCGCGGCATGGTGAAGCAATCGTTGTCAGATTGCAGGTATTTGTTTCAACAATTCCGGCGTCAGTAACCACGCAGCGCGGTGTCCCGCCATCGGCGGGCATTCTTAGCTATCGTGAAAGCAACGACGGCCATGGTGATGGCCTGTTTTGCTGTCAACATTGAAACGAATGACCGTACCCACGACACTGACCAGCAGTTCGCCGAGCCGACTCTCCGCGCCGGGTGTGATCGTCACGCTGTTCGTGCTGGCGATGAGCGCGTGCGTGCTCGGGCTTGTCGTCTGGAAGGCGCTCGATGCCCGCCAGACCGTATTGGCGCAAAGCGAAACCGACAGTCGAAACCTCGCACATTCGCTGGTCGAACATGCTTCGCGCTCGATACAGGCCATCGACATCGCCATGAGCGGGATGGCGGATCTGCTGAAGTACCAAAACCCGCAGCCGGATCGCTTCAACACGTTTCTGGCCAACACGGCGAATGCACTGCCACAGCTGCGCGAAATCGGTGTATTCGATACGCTTGGGAACTGGCGCTATTCCTCGCTGCCGGAAACGCCAACGCACAATAATTCCGACCGCGACTATTTCATTTATCATCGCGACCACACCGACTCCAATATCAGGATCAACGCCCCCATCACGTCGCGGCTAACCGGCCGTACATCAATCATCCTGTCGAAGCGGATCGACGGCCCCGACGGCAGCTTCAAAGGTGTACTGACGGGCGCGATCGACAACCAGTACTTCAGCGATTTCTACAAAACATTCCAGATCGGCGAGAGCGGCGGCATCAGCCTGATCCGAAGCGACGGCATACTGCTGATTCACTGGCCATCGATGGAAATTGGGAAGGACCTCTCCGGAACTCAGCTCATTCAGACCCGTCTGAAACAGAGTCTGGCAGGCTTCTACAAGATCGATTCACCGTTCGACGGCATCACCAAATATTTCAGCTACGAGCAAACCACGCAGTATCCGCTGATCGTCACAGTCGCGATTCCGGAAGATCAGGTGTTGGCGATATGGAAGAGCAATCTGCTCTCCGACGTTATCGTTGCTTCAGTCCTGCTCTGCACCGTGATCCTGCTCGCCGCCCTGCTATCGACCCAGTTTCGCTTCCGGCTCAACATGGAACACGCGCTCCGCGAGCGCGAGTCCCGCTATCGCCTGCTCGCCGACAACATCGCCGATGTTATTATCCTGCTCGATCGCTTTGGAAATATCGTCTTCGTCTCGCATTCGGTCGAATTCGTTTTGGGGCATAATCCGAAAGATCTGCTCGGGCGCTCCTGCTTCGAACTGGTGCACCCGGAGGATGTGGAAGCCGTGAAGGCGGCCAGCGCGCAATTGAAAGATCTCACAGCGAACCGCACCGTGATTTTTCGAACTTATCGTGACGACCATTCACTCGCTTGGGTGGAGGTTAACTTCAAACTGGCCACCCGCGAGATCGATCGCGACAAGGTCGAAATCGTAGGCGTGCTGCGCGACGTCACCCTTCGAAAAAGCATGCAGGACGAGTTGACGTCGTTGAATACAAAGCTCGCAGAACTCGCGACCACTGACGGGCTGACGGGGCTCGCCAACCGCCGCACACTCGACGGCTTTCTGCGCCGCGTCTTTGAGCAGCACGACGAGATGTCGGTGCTTTTGATCGATGTCGACAACTTCAAGGGCTATAATGACAGCAACGGCCACCAGGCCGGCGACGAATGCCTCAAACGCGTCGCGGCCGTCATTGCCGATGCCACGATCAATACGCCGGCATTGTCCGCACGTTATGGCGGCGAGGAGTTCGCCATCGTTTTGCCGGACGTATCCGAGGCCGATGCGATCACTATCGCGGAAGCCCTGCGTCTTCGAGTCAGGGCATTGGAGATTCCAAATATGGCATCAACCCGCGGCCACCTGTCGATCAGCGTCGGCGTCGCCAGCCGGAACAGCCTGACCTCGAACGAAGCCGTCCTGGTCGGCGAGGCCGATCTGGCGCTTTACGAGGCCAAACGACGTGGTCGAGATTGCGTTGTCGCCAATTCGGCGCTGCAACGCGAATATTTCAGCGCGGGCTTTTCGCACAACGGCTGATCCGCCAATTGCCGCCAGACCGTCTGGCTTTTCCCCGCCATGATATGTTCTTCGTCATCGCAAAAGGTCCCGCGAAGTGCCCGGAATGGTGGCTGGACCTGACCAATAATTCAATTAAACTTCGCCCGGAAACGTGCCGGCTGGCCAAATTGGCCGACGGCTGATGATCACAACAGGAATGGCGCGTCACTTGATGTCGCCCGCGAAGGATTGATCCATGGGAATTCTCGCAGCATTGCTGATCGGCGCCATTGCTGGCTGGCTGGCCGGGTTGATCGTTCGTGGCGCCGGCTTCGGCCTGCTCGGCAATATCGTCATCGGCATCATCGGCGCACTGGTCGCTGGCTGGCTGCTGCCGCGCCTGGGTGTGAGCCTTGGCGTTGGGGCGATCCGCGACATCATCAACGCCACCATCGGCGCGGTGATCGTGCTCGTCATCCTGTCGCTGATCCGGCGCTGACGTCGCATCCCCTCACTCTGCGATCGCCTACCGCGATTCCATCATTTTCGGCGGCGCGCGTCCGCGCGACAAGAAGAAACAAGGCAAAGTCTCCATGAAATTTACCGGCACCGAAAACTATGTCGCGACCGATGATCTCAAGGTCGCGGTCAATGCCGCTATCGTGCTCGAACGCCCGCTGCTGGTGAAGGGCGAGCCTGGCACCGGCAAGACTGTACTGGCCGAGGAAGTCGCCAAGGCGCTGGGCGCACCGCTGCTGACCTGGCACATCAAGTCGACCACAAAGGCGCAGCAAGGCCTCTACGAATACGATGCCGTCTCGCGCCTGCGCGACAGCCAGCTCGGCGATCCCCGCGTTTCAGACATCGGCAACTACATCAAGCGCGGCAAGCTGTGGGAAGCTTTCACCCATGCAGAGCGACCGGTGCTGCTGATCGACGAAATCGACAAGGCTGACATCGAATTCCCGAACGACCTTCTGCTCGAGCTCGACCGCATGGAATTCCATGTTTACGAGACCGGCGAGACCATCAAGGCGGCAAAGCGCCCGATCGTGATGATCACATCGAACAACGAGAAGGAATTGCCCGACGCGTTTCTGCGCCGTTGCTTCTTCCACTACATCAAGTTCCCTGACATCGACACCATGAACCAGATCGTCGAGGTCCACTTCCCCGGCATCAAGCATCGCCTCGTCGCCGAAGCGATGCGTATTTTCTTCGAGGTGCGCGACGTGCCCGGCCTCAAGAAGAAGCCATCGACGTCGGAACTGCTCGACTGGCTGAAGCTGCTGGTCAATGAGGATATGTCGCCGGAGATGCTGCGGGAGCGCGACCCGCGCAAGCTGATCCCGCCGCTGCATGGTGCGCTGTTGAAGAACGAGCAGGACGTGCACCTGTTCGAGCGGCTGGCGTTTTTGAACAGACGGGAAGTCTGATCCACCATCGAGGTATACAGCCTTCACGGAAAACCGCCCTCAGGGGCGGTTTTTTAATACCTATTCCGCAGATGTTTTCCAATTCCAGTATACATAAACTGGTTCTAATTCCCGTTTTATTGAGGTATCGTCCCTTCAAACGCCAGACCTGTATACAGACAGGACTCAAGAACTGCGCCACGGAGGAATACGATGCCCGCTTCATTCCCGCTGAACGCCTGGTACGCCGCCGCCTGGGATGCCGACATCAAGCACCAGCTTTTCCCGCGCACGATCTGCGGCAAGCATGTGGTGATCTATCGACGCTCCGATGGCGGCGTCAGCGCGCTGGAGGATGCCTGCTGGCACCGGCTGGTGCCGCTGTCCAAGGGACGCCTCGAGGGCGACACTGTGGTCTGCGGCTATCACGGCCTGAAATACAACGCGCAGGGCCGCTGCACCTTCATGCCCTCGCAGGAGACCATCAATCCCTCCGCCTGCGTGCGCTCCTATCCCGTGGTCGAGCGGCATCGCTTCATCTGGCTGTGGATGGGCGACCCGGCGCTGGCAGATCCGGCACTAGTGCCGGACATGCACTGGAATGACGATCCGGAATGGGCCGGCGACGGCAAGACGATTCACGCGAAGTGCGACTACCGCCTCGTGGTCGACAATCTGATGGATCTCACCCACGAAACTTTCGTGCACGGCTCCAGCATCGGTCAGGACGACGTCGCTGAATCTCCTTTCGATGTCACCCATGGCGACAAGACCGTGACGGTGACGCGCTGGATGAAGGGCATTGAGGCGCCGCCATTCTGGGCCGCGCAGTTGCGCAAGCCTGGCCCCGTCGATCGCTGGCAGATCATCCACTTCCAGGCGCCGAGCACGGTGAATATCGACGTCGGCGTCGCACCGGCGGGAACCGGCGCGCCGGAAGGCGATCGCTCGCAGGGCGTCAATGGCTTCGTGCTCAACACCATGACGCCGGAAACCGAGACCACCTGCCACTATTTCTGGGCCTTTGTGCGCAACCACCGCATCACCGAGCAGAAGATCACCACGGAAATCCGCGAAGGCGTCGCGGGTATTTTCCGCGAGGACGAAATCATTCTCGAAGCGCAGCAGAAGGCGATGAACGAGAACCCCGATCGCGTCTTTTACAACCTCAATATCGATGCCGGCGCGATGTGGTGCCGACGGGTCATCGACCGCATGGTGGCGAAGGAAAGCACGCCACCCAAACTGCAGGCGGCAGAGTAAAATCATGAGCGAACGCGATACCGAACGCTCCGTCTCGCAGACCGTGCGTGCGCAGCTCGCACTGCGCGACATGATCCTGTCCGGCACGCTGCGCTCGGGCGAGCGCATCAGCGAATTGCAGGCTGTGGAAATCACCAGCGTCTCGCGCACGCCGGTGCGCCTCGCACTGGTGCGTCTGGAAGATGAGGGTCTGCTGCAGGCGATCCCCTCCGGCGGCTTCATGGTGAAGGCGTTTTCCGAGCGCGACATTCTCGACTCCATCGAACTGCGCGGTACGCTGGAAGGCCTCGCAGCCCGCTTCGCCGCCGAGCGCGGCGCCAGCGCGCGCAATCTCGAACCGTTGAAGGAATGCCTGTCCGATCTGGATCAGTTGGTGCGCCAGGATCCGATCTCGGTGGAAGCCTTCTCCGCCTATGTCACCATGAACGCCCGTTTCCATGCGCTGCTGACCGACCTTTCCGGCAGCGCGCCGGTGATCCGGCAGATAGATCGTGTTTCGGCGATGCCCTTTGCCTCGCCCAGCGCCTTCGTGATGGCGCAGTCAGCGCTGCCGGAAGCGCACAACATCCTGCTGATCGGCCAGGAACATCACCGCATCGTCGTCGACGCCATCGAGAATCGCGAAGGAGCACGCGCCGAGGCGATCATGCGTGAGCATGCGCGGCTTGCCGTGCGCAATCTGCGGCTGGCACTGCGCAATCGCAATCATCTCGATCTGCTGCCTGCACTGGCATTGCTGACCTCGACACCGGCGGATTGACGGAGACCTTCATGCGTTTTGCAGAACACTGGATGGGATGCCGCGTCGAGGCCACGCGCAATGTGGCGCCGAACATTCGCGAGATCACGCTGAAGCCGGATACACCGCTGTCGTCCTACCCTCTCGGCAGCCACATCAATGTCAGCCTCCTGATCGACGGCCAGCCACAGACGCGATCCTATTCGCTGGTGGGAGAACGCAGCAACGAGTTGCTGCGTATCGCTGTGCGGCTGGCACCGGATAGCCGCGGCGGCTCCAAAGCCATGTGGGCACTGCAAGTCGGCGCGCGGCTGGAGATCTCCAGCCCGTCATCGCTCTACGACATCGACTGGAATCGTGGGACATACTGCCTGATCGCTGGCGGCATCGGCATCACGCCGATCACCGGCATTGCCGCAGCGCTCCACAGCAAAGCCATCGATCTGCAGCTGCATTATGCGGTGAAGGCTCGCAGCGAAGCCGCCTATCTCGATGAACTATCGACGCTGCTCGGCGACCGCCTGACGGTGCACGCCAGCCATGAAGGCGCACGACTGGATTTCGCCGCGACCTTTGCTGCCTTGCCTCACGATGCCATCGTCATCCTCTGTGGCCCGATGCGCATGCTGGAAGCAGCCCGGCGCGAATGGAACGCCGCCGGACGCGCCCCCGCTGATCTGCGCTATGAAACCTTCGGCTCCAGCGGTCTCCTGCCAACTACGGAATTTCGCGTTCGGCTGAAGGGCAGCGGCGCGGAGATCGTAGTGCCGCAAAGCCGCTCGATGCTGGCAGCGCTCAACGAGGCCGGCTTCGAGGTGATGTCGGACTGCGAACGCGGCGAATGCGGGGTCTGCGCCATCGACGTTCTCGCCGTCGACGGCGAAATCGATCATCGCGACGTCTTCTTCAGCGATCACCAGAAGAGCGGCAATACGAAGATCTGTCCCTGCGTCTCGCGCGTCGTCGGCACGGTGACAGTGGATACGTTGTATCAGCCGGACGCTGTCTGACCGTCAGCGTTCACCGCGCAGCGACGCAATCATCGACATGATCGCGAGCACGATGACCACGGCGCCATAGACATAGGCCACGACGGCCAGTCCGGCATATGGCACAGCCACGCCTGCAGCGAGTGCCGGCAGGCTGAAGGCCAGATAGGACAACACATAGAACGCCGCCAGCAAACCGGCGCGCTGATGCGCCTCGGCGGTCGGCAGCAGCGTGCTCAGCGAGCCGGCGAAGGTCGCGCCGAAGCCGAAACCTGCGATCACCGAACCGGCAAACAGCATCGCAACGCTGTGCTGCCAGATGCCGAGCAGCGAGACGAGGACGCCCAGCGACAGTGCGGCCGTGCCAATCACCAGCAACCGCTGCGCCGGAAGCTGCCGAAGGGCGGCCACGGTCAGTGCTGCAGCGAGCATCAGGGTCGCGACCACGACGCCGCCGACCCAAGGCGCGGAGACGCCCATCGTTGTCGCGACCACCGTGGGCATCAAGGACAGACTGAAGCCGCCCAACGCCCATGTGGCGACGGTGGCCGGTGCAACGCGCAGCAGCGCGGCGCGCGATTGGCTGGGCACGCGCACATGCGGCCGCAGCGAGGCCAGCGCACCCGATTTGCGCGACACGGTCTCGGGCATCATGAACAGCAGCACAATCATCACGGCCGTCAGCCCGAATAGAACCTCATAGACCAGATGCAACGGATCGGGCGCGAAGGTGACGAGCGCCGCCGCGCCGAGCGCGCCGACCATCAGGCCAAGAAAGGCTGTCACGCTGTTGAGCAAGGGTCCACGCTTGCGGTCGGTGTCAAGGATTGCCGCGCCGAGCGCCGTGGTCGCCGTGCCGACGCACAGGCCCTGCACGGCACGCGCGAGGATCAATTGCCCGACGTCACTGGCATAAGAGAACAGCACCATCGCGATGGCATTGAGTAGCAGACCGCCGAGAATGACCGGACGGCGTCCGACATAATCGGACAGGCCGCCGACCGTCAGCAGCGCCGCCAGCAGGCTGATCGCATAGACCGCGAATACCAGCGTGATCATCAATGGCGAGAGATGCATCGACTGCTGGTAGAGCCGGTACAGCGGCGTCACCGCGCTGCTGCTGGCTGCGACCAGCGCGGCCCCGGCAAAACTGAATGCCGTCATGGCCGATGGCTTCAACACCCAACCGGCTCTGGCTGGTGATGCTTGAGCATTGGAAACACACGCCTTTTCGGCACTGCCTTGCATAGCTCATTCCTAAAAGCTAAATAGTTGCATTAGGCATTTAGGTTGCCCGAGACCTTAATGCAAATATTTTGCGTTAAGAATCTCATTTTTTACAGATGCAAGACTGCCGGAGAACAAAGTGACGGTGAAAGAACGGGTCCGGATTGGTGGACGCAGCGCGCGGATACAGAGCGCCGTGCATGATGCTGTCCGCAAATTGGGGGCTCTTTCCACCCGAAACCAGATCACCGTGCCGCAAATCGCTGCCGAGGCTGGCGTGACGCCGTCAACCATCTATCGACGCTGGGGCGATCTGTCCGCGCTGCTTGCCGACGTCGCCGTGGCGCGGCTGCGGCCGATCGCGGATCCCGACGACACCGGCGCGGTCGAAAGCGATCTGCGCGCCTTCATCGAGCAATATGCCGAAGAGATGTCGTCCCCGGTCGGCCAGGCCTTGATGCGGGACGTGTTGTCGGCCCTGAAGGAGGGACTGCCGAGCGCCTGCGCGGGCTTCACCTGCGATCACCTCACCACCCTTAACGCACGCGCCAAAGCGCGCGGCGAGACGCCGTTCGACATCGACGAGGTGATCGACCATGTGGTGGCGCCGATCATCTATCGCGCGCTGTTCAGCGAACAAATACCGACACCCGATTATTGCAATCGCCTGATTGACCGGATTTATCCACCTGCCCGCAAGCGACGCACCGCCGGCTGATCGTCAGCGCGGCTTCTCGTCCAGCTGATAGGTCAGATGCGCCTTCACCGTCGGCCATTCGCCGGGCAAGATACTATAGACAACCGTGTCTCGCAGCGTGCCGTTCGGCGCGATCTGGTGATTGCGTAGGATGCCGTCCTGCTTGGCGCCGAGCCGCTCGATGGCACGACGGGACTGGTGGTTGAAGAAATGCGTGCGGAATTCCACCGCGATGCAATCCAGCTTCTCGAACGCATGCCCGAGCAACAGCAGCTTGCACTGGGTGTTGAGCGCGGTGCGCTGCACCCACTTGCCATACCAGGTCGAACCGATCTCGACCCGGCGGTTGGCGGCATCGACATTCATATAGGTCGTCATGCCGGCGATCTTGCCGTCGGCATCTTTCACCGTGAATGGCAGCATCGCGCCTGATGCCTGCAGAGCGAGCCGACGGTCAATCTCGGCGCTCATCTTTTCGGGCGTTGGGATCGCCGTGTACCAGATCTTCGAAAGGTCGCCTGACTTGGCGGCCTCGATCAGGCCATCGCAGTGATCTTTGGCAAGAGGTTCGAGCCGGGCGTGAGGTCCACTGAGCGTAACGGGTTCAAGCCACGGCATCGATCGTTCCTTCGTTCTAGACGCGCGATCGGACGCAAAACCGGCTTCCACTTTTGCTGATCGCGCTCGGGCTACTTGTTCAAGAAATTGAGCGGCAAGCCACCGCGCGGCCAGTCCATCGCGATCAGCTCGCCCTTGCCTGACAGCGTGATATAGGCCGTCTTCAGCTCGGGGCCGCCGAATGCGATATTCGTGGTGACGCGGTCGCCAGTTTGTATCTGTTCCACCAATTTTCCATCCGGCGCAATCACCGAGATGCAGCCGCCGACCAGCGTTGCGACGCAGACGTTGCCGGAGGCTTCAACCGCGAGAGAATCGAACATCTGATAGCCGCCAAGGCCCGCGATGGGACGGCCGCGCTCGCCGCGATAGATCACCTCGCTCGGCTTCACTTCGCCCGGCGCGCCGACGTCGAAGGCCCACAACCGCGCCGTCGGCGTCTCGGCCACATAGACGGTCTTCTCGTCCGGCGACAGGCCGATGCCATTGGCCGGCAACATGCCGAAATGCCCTTCGACGACTTCGGTGGCACCCGGCTTCATGTAATAGAACGCGCCGACATCCATATCGCGGTGCCGGCGTTTGCCGAGATCGGTGAACCAGAGCCCACCCTGCTTGTCGAACACCAGATCGTTCGGCCCCTTCAGCGGATGCGCACCGCATTTGTCGAACAGGGTTTCGACCTTGCCGTTAGAGAGGTCCACGCGCTGGATCGAGCCGCCGATATATTCATGCGGCTCCGGCGCACCGGGCATGATGGCGCCGCGCGATGCCGCCCAGCTGAAACCTCCATTGTTGCAGAGATACATCTTGCCGTCCGGACCGAGCGCAGCGCCATTCGGGCCGCCGGGAATTTTCGCGACCACTTCCTTGCGGCCATCGGGCCAGACTCGCGTCAACTGCTGCGCACGGATTTCAACCAGAATGACGGACCCGTCCGGCATCACCACCGGGCCTTCGGGGAATGCGAGATCGGTGGCGAGGACGCGGATATTGGGGCTGGACATGGAAACTCCCTGACATTTTCTTGGTTTGTTATCGCACCTTGGGCGGGTGACGCAGCGTGGCCGAAGTAGAGCAAACATGTCCTGCGCTGCCAAGCCGCGCAAATGCATGGCCACTTGCGTGGAATTTCCATTCAGCTTTAGCTGCGGACAACGAAAACACAAAAATCCGAGGAAGCCCGATGCCGACCGACACCGCAGTTGCGCCTGAAGCCGATGACGAAGTGCTCTACTCTGTCGCCCATGGCATCGCGACCGTCACGCTCAATCGCCCGCAACGGTTGAACACGATCTCACGCGAGATGCTGTCGCAGCTCAGCGAACTGTTCCTGAAAGCGGACGCTGATCCCGAAGTCCGCGTGGTGATCCTGACGGCCACCGGCCGCGCCTTCTGCGCCGGGCTGGACATGGCTAGCGCCACCAAGGGCACCGGCATCGGCTCCACCAATGACGCCAACAACAGCCGCACCACGCTCGATCTCAAGACCGCGCCCCCGATCGTGATGTTCAACATGGAGAAGCCGACCATATGCGCCATGAATGGTGCCGCCGCCGGCTATGGCATGGACGTCGCGCTCGGCTGCGACATGCGCATCATGGCGGAGAGTGCCAAATTCGCCGCGGCCTTCGTGAAACGTGGCGTGGTACCTGAATCTGGTGGCACCTGGTTTCTGCCGAGGATGATTGGCTGGGCCAAGGCGGCCGAGCTGATCTTCACAGGCCGCACACTGTCGGCGCGCGAAAGCCTCGAAATGGGCCTTACCAACGAGGTGGTTGATGATGCGGAATTGATGACGCGCGCCAATACAGTGGCGGCCGAGATTGCCGCCAATGCGCCGCTCGCAGTGCAGGCTGCCAAACGCATGATGCGCTCAGGTCTGTCCGAGAGCTTTGGCGACCACGTCCATCACGTGTTCCTGCAATTGCTGCCGCTGTTTCGCACAGCGGATTTCCGCGAAGGCATGGCGTCGTTTCTTGAAAAGCGCCCAGCCAAATTCACTGGCAAGTGAGCGCGACGCACAAACATATCGACGCGGTGTTGTGCGCCGCGTCATGCTTTGCTGATTAAGTCAGCTTTCCAACTTCAAGGCTTGGTGCATACTCCCGGCATTCGAGCCGCATCACAAAAGCCTGCATAGACGGGCCGATGCGGTTGATCGAACCACAGGGAGGACACTTGACCATGCAGCATGACTGGAAAGTTCTGCGAGTGACTTTGCTCGCCGGCGTTGTCGTAGCGCTTACGTCCACCGCAAGCCACGCGCAGAAAAAATACGATACTGGCGCCACCGATACCGAGATCAAGATCGGCAACATCATGCCGTATAGTGGCCCGGCGTCCTCCTACGCGACGATCGGAAAGACCGAGGCCGCTTATTTCAAGATGATCAACGAGAAGGGCGGCATCAATGGCCGCAAGATCACCTTCATCAGCTATGACGACGGCTACAGCCCGCCGAAGACGGTGGAGCAAGCGCGCAAGCTGGTCGAGAATGACGAAGTGCTGTTCATCATGAACCCACTCGGCACGCCAGGAAATACGGCGATCCAGAAATACATGAACACCAAGAAGGTGCCGCAGCTGTTCGTCTCGACGGGCGCCGCGAAATGGGCCGATCCGAAGAACTTCCCATGGACCATGGGCTGGCAGCCGAGCTACCAGGCCGAGGCGCGCATCTACGCGCAATACATCATGAAAAATCATCCCGGCAAGAAAGTCGGCGTGCTCTATGCCAATGACGACTTCGGCAAGGATTACATCATCGGACTGCACGAAGGCTTCGGCGACAAGGTCAAAGATTACATCGTCTCCGAGGTGCCTTACGAGACGGCGTCACCGACGGTGGATTCACAGATCGTGCAGATCAAGGCAGCCAATCCGGATGTCTTCATCAACATCGCCACGCCAAAATTCGCTGCACAGGCGATCAAGAAGGTCGGCGAGATGGGCTGGAAGCCCGTCCACATCGTCACCAATGTCTCGGCATCCGTCGGCAGCGTGATGAAGCCCGCGGGCTATGCCAACTCGCAGGACGTGCTCAGCGCGGCCTATATGAAGGATCCCAAGGATCCGACATGGAAGAACGATCCCGGCATGCTGGAATGGTCGGCCTTCATGGACAAGTACTATCCCGAAGGCGACAAGGAAGACGGCGCCACCGTGTTCGGCTACGGCGTCTCGCAGGGCATCGTCCAGGTGCTCAAGCAATGCGGCGACGATCTCACACGCGAAAACATCATGAAGCAGGCGGCGAGCCTGAACATGGAAATCGGCATTTACCTGCCGGGCACCAAGATCAAGACCAGCCCGACCGATTTCAGCCCGCTCGAACAGCTTCAGATGCAGAAGTTCAAGGGCGAAAGCTGGGAGCTGTTCGGACCGCTGATGTCCGGCGAGAAGAACTCGTAAGCGATACGCTGCGGCGTCCCCTCTCTCGAGCCAGAGGGGACGCACGCGTACTGAGCCACGCGCTCTCGTTGCTGGCCCCCTCTCCTCAATCGTGCATACTCGACGCAAGCCGCGGCGATCGATGGTCCACCCAGATGGACCGCACCGCGGACATACAAGACGTCAGAGGAAACGATGCTCAAGATACTGCCCCGGGGAATGACTCTCGCTTTTGCCGCGCTCATGCTCGGCGTGCTGGCCACGCCATCTCACGCACAAAAGAAATATGATCCAGGCGCCAGCGACACCGAGATCAAGGTCGGCAACATCATGCCCTATAGCGGACCGGCATCGTCCTATGCCTCGATCGGAAAAT
Source organism: Tardiphaga robiniae (assembly GCF_013359755.1). GTDB lineage: Bacteria > Pseudomonadota > Alphaproteobacteria > Rhizobiales > Xanthobacteraceae > Tardiphaga > Tardiphaga robiniae. The sequence continues at coordinate 174,904 of NZ_JABMCJ010000082.1, forward strand.
CCGAAGCGGCGTATTTCAGGATGCTGAACGATCAGGGCGGCATCAACGGCCGCAAGATCACTTTCATCAGCTATGACGATGCCTACTCGCCGCCGAAGACGGTGGAACAGGCGCGCAAGCTGGTCGAGAGCGACGAAGTGCTGCTGCTGTTTAATCCCTTGGGCACCGCGACGAATTCCGCGATCCAGAAATACATGAACATCAAGAAGGTGCCGCATCTGTTCGTGTCGTCAGGCGCCTCGAAATGGGCCGACCCAAAGCACTTCCCGTGGACCATGGGCTGGTCGCCCAGCTACCACAATGAGGGGCGCATCTGGGCCGCATGGATCCTGAAGAACCATCCCGATGCGAGGATCGGCGTGCTGTTCCAGAACGACGACATGGGGAAGGACTATTTCAGCGGCGTACGCGAAGGACTCGGCGACAAGGCCGACAAGATGATCACGGTACAGGCGAGCTTCGAGACCAGCTCACCGACAGTAGATTCGCAGATCGTCCAGATCAGGACCGCCAATCCCGATGTGTTCCTGAACATCGCCTCGCCCAAGTTCGCCGCGCAGGCGATCAAGAAGGTGGCCGAGCTGAACTGGAAGCCGGTGCAGATGCTGGTCAACGTGTCGCAATCGGTCGGCTCGGTGATCAAGCCCGCAGGCTTCGACAATGCGCAGGGCGTGATCAGCGCAGCCTATATGAAGGACCCCACCGATCCGCAGTGGAAGGACGATCCGACCATCAAGGAATGGCTTGCCTTCATGGACAAGTATTATCCCGACGGCGACAAGAACGACATCTACACGCTGTACGGCTTCGGCATCGCGCGCACGCTGGCGCATATCCTGGAGCGATGCGGCGATACGCTCACGCGGGAGAATGTGATGAAGCAGGCCACGAGCCTCGATTATGAGGTCGGCATCTTCCTGCCCGGCACGCGCGTCAAGACCAGTCCAACCGACTACAGCCCGCTGCAGCAGTTGCAGATGATGCGTTTCAAGGGCGAACGCTGGGAACTGTTCGGACCCGTGCTGAGCAGCGAGTAGGACGAGCGCCCTACTTCGCCGCATCCTTGGCAGGCGCTGGTGCATCCTTGGCCGCCGGCGCGTCTTTCGCGGCAGTCGGAGCTTCCTTCGCAGCCGGCGCCGGCTTCTTCTGCGCCGCCTGCAGCTCCTCCACCGTCTTCTGCAGGGCAACGACGGTAGCCTTCAGCGCCTCGACCTGACGGTTGGCCGCATCCAGCCGCTGTTGCTGATCAAGCCGCAGCTTGCCCAATGTCTGCTGCAGAAAATTGACATTGCTTTGCAGGCAGCTGGTGCGACGCTCCATGGTCTTTTCGACCGTGCAGATCTCGATTCCCGGCACATCCTGCGCCTGCGCCTTGGCGGCGCCCAAAATGGTCAGCAATGTCATCGCAAGGATTGTTCGGCCGCGCATCGTTTTCCCCATCATGTCCGTCATGCCGCCAAGACCAAGCGGTGCTGGCGCCCGGCTGTCAACCAGGTGTGATGGGAACGAAGAAGATGTCCGCCCGTTCCTTGGACCGGAGCACCTCATGGCGACGCGTGAACGACGGCTGGCCGAATTCGATGGCCAGGGTGATCCTGAGCCTGATCAGGTGGTGCAAGTGTTGTGCGAGGACCACAGCGGCACTTATCAGCTGCCCTTCCCTTGCCAGTTCATCGATGGCGAATGGCGCAATGCCGAGACAGGCAGCATGGTCGAGGCACGCGTAGTCGGATGGCGGCTGCCACGTACAGCGTGAGCGCCGTGTACCTGCTTTAGGGGCGGCGGTGCACTACGCCGACGGGCGCTTACGCGTACAGATAGCCGACAGGCTTGCCCTCGGTCCGCAGGGGACGGATGTCCTTCTGTGTAATGATCTTGGCCGCCAGGCCGTCGATTTCATCGCGCTGGGTCGGCGTCCAGCTTCGAAGCTGCTCCATGCCTTTCAGCAGGCCAAGCCGGAGGACTTGCGTATTTTCGCCCATCCCGATGAGACTGGTCGAATTCTTGCCCGCCGTCACCACATCACCGGCCGCAAGTTCGAACGTCTTCCCAGCACTATCCACAAATTCGGCCGTGCCGCGAATGACGCGATAGATGACAACCTCACCTTTCGCGAAAGAGGCGGCATCCACGGCCGCCGCGGAACTCTTCGGCAAGAGGGACTTGCCATGCGGATCGGTTGCGATGATGTGACCAGTGACAAGATGACCGCTCGGAGCCTCAATGCCAATATCGCGCACATAGACGGGCGCCGCCGACTTGATGGTGTCATCAGCCAGCAGCTTGAAGAGCGCGTCCAGCGCCAGCGGATCCTGAAGCCAGAAGCCCGCGTTGTCGGGGCGATCATGCAGCGCATGGGTCCAGGCCACACGTGGTGTCTCGGCTTCGTCGATCTGATCCGGACCCACGATCGTTGGGTTCGGGAAGGTCGTCGGATCGGTTACGAAGGCTTCGAGAAACTTGCCGGAGTAGCCCATGGAGAGGGGATCGGGCACCACCGTCTGCGGGGTCTTCAGGTTCTCCTCGGTAGACAATCCCGACCAGGTGTAGAACAGCTGGCGATGCACGATCGCGCTTTGCAGCATCACCGCCCCGGGGCCTACATTGTAGTAGCGGCCGTCGTAGTCGAAGGTGAACATGCCCGATGTAACCAGCACGAGCTGGAAGCCGCCTGGTGGAAGATGCAAATGGAAGTCGGTAGGGCCGGTGTCTTCGCGATAGATCGGCAGATTGGTCGCGACCTCATGAAGGAGGAAGGTTTCGTTGTTGGCGTGAAAGCCTTCATTGGCGCGGCTATAAAGTGCCTGCGGGCGATAGGTTGCCTCGTATGTCGTGTCCTTGTGCCGATCGATCGCTACGAAATCCCCATGATTCAGGCGGAGAGGGTCGCCGTTCGGGTGCGTCAGGTTAGGCAATTTGAGGTCGATCGCAGCATGGACATTCATGGGATCCTCCAACATGTTTAAAAACACCCGGGGACCGAACTGTGATTGGCGTGCAATCGATCGGCAGCCAACGCAATGCGGCTCGCGAGAAATTGCTGCTATGCGAAAATCGCGCCAGCTGGCGTCAAAGGCGTTTTGATACCAATCGCGCTCGTTAGCAGGTCATCTGGCGGCCAAACCGCGCAAATCCCCGGGCGAGCGCTACAAATTCTGGATACAAGTTGAGCACGCCCTGCCCGATCCATAAGCCGGCATGGCGTTGCCGAACTATCAATCAGTACTCAACCTCGAGCTCTTCGATATCGGTAGGCTCCTGCCTGGCCGCGGCAATCCATTCCTGCATTTCGGGCAGGTTCATCACCATGCTGGCATAGGCTGATAGCTGCGGATCGAGCTTGACGTCATAGGTCGCGAAGCGCGTCACCACCGGCGCATACATGGCGTCCGCCATGCTGCGGGTGCCGAACAGGAAAGGGCCGCCGGACTTCGACAGACACTCGCGCCAGATCGTGCAGATCCGGTCGATATCGGCTTGTGCCCGCGACCAGACCTTGAAGTTCGGAAAATGCCCCTTGATGTTGACCGGCAGCGACGCTCGCAATGTCGTGAAGCCGGAATGGATTTCGCCCGAAATCGAGCGGCAATGCGCCCGCAGGATGCGGTCCGCCGGCAGTAGCTTGGCTTCCGGCATGATCTCGTTGAGATATTCGGCGATTGCCAGCGTATCCCAGACCACCGCCCCTTCGTGGCGCAGGCAGGGCACCAGGATCGATGAGGACAGCAACAGGATCTCGGCCTTGGCGGAGGCATCATCCGGCGCAGTAACAACTTCGTCGAACTCAAGGCCTGAGAATTTTGTCAGCAGCCACCCTCGCAATGACCACGACGAGTAGTTCTTGCTGCTGATGGTGAGTGTTGCGTTGGCCATGACCTATCCCCTTACGCCCGAACCCAGGCAGCCCGTCAGCCCTCGGGGTAACCGGTTCCCGGCTGCCCATTGCTTGTGCTGCTTTAATTTTATTCAGCAAACCACGTGCCAGTTTTCCAGACGAATTGACTCTTCTCTGGCTTCAATATTGCATAGCAACAAAGCAGGGATAGCTCCGGATGATGTCAATGATGTATCAGGCCTACCAGAATCACATGGATCTGACAGCACCTTGGCGCACCGGTGCGTCTGCCGCATTGAAGTACCTCAATCTCGTCCCGGCCGGCACGTCCGAGAAACTGTTCGGTCGCCTCGCGGCAGCACTTGAGCTGATCTCGCGCTCCGCCCTCACCTATCATCGACCCGAATTCGATATCGGCAAGGTGATGGTCGGCAACAGCGAGCATGAGGTGACGGAAGAAGTCACCTTCAAGACGCCATTCGGATCGCTGCTACACTTCAAGAAAGAGAATGCACCGGAGCAGCCGCGCATGCTGCTGGTGGCGCCGATGTCCGGCCACTTCGCGACACTGCTGCGCGGCACAGTGAAGACCCTGCTGCAGGATCATGACGTCTATATCACAGACTGGCACAACCCGCGCGACATACCGCTGGATCAGGGCAAGTTCGGCCTCGACGAATACACCGAGCACCTGATCACATTCATGAATGAGCTCGGCCCGCGTTCGCACATGGTCGCGATCTGCCAGCCTTCTGTATCGGCGCTCGCCGCTGCAGCTATCATGTCGGAAGACAATCACCCCGCGCGCCCGGCAAGCCTGACGCTGATGGCGGGCCCGATCGATACGCGCATACAGCCGACCAAGGTCAACGAGTTCGCCAAGAGCAAGCCGTTGAAGTGGTTCGAAGAGAACATGATCAACTACGTGCCGTTCCAGTGCAAAGGCGCGTTCCGGCAGGTCTATCCCGGCTTCATTCAGTTGACTGCATTCGTCTCGATGAATCTCGAGCGGCACATCAAGTCACATGTCGATCTCGCCAATCATCTCGCCAAGGGCGAGACCGAGAAGGCGGAAGTCATCAAGACGTTCTATGATGAATATTTCGCCGTGATGGATCTGCCAGGAGAGTTCTATATCGACACCATCCGCGACGTGTTCCAGGAGCATCTGTTGCCGCAAGGCAAGCTGACCTACAAGGGCCGGACCGTGAACTGCGCATCGATCAAGCGCATGGGGCTGATGACGGTCGAGGGCGAGAAGGATGATATCTGCTCGATCGGCCAGACTCTAGCAGCCCAGGATCTCTGCACCGGCGTGCGAGCCTATCGCAAAGTCCATCACATGCAGGCCGGTGTCGGCCATTATGGTGTATTCAGTGGACGCCGTTGGAACAACGAGATCTACCCGCTGCTGCGGGATTTTGTTCACGTGAATTCGTGAAACCCTGCGTTGTATACAAATAGTCGGGCGCTTCACCCAAATTGGTGACGCGGATGTCGCAAGAATAACCTACGTCGATACCGGGAATTGTTTCGCCGCTGCTTCAGCAGCATAGCAGCGGTTTCTTATTACCGCTTCGGCGGACCGTGTATTGACGACTGCACGATTTTTCACCGGACATACTTACGCATCAAGGCCGGCCATCGTGCCGGCCTTTTTCGTGGATTTTTCAGGCGTCCCGGTCCGGGATCAATTGAACTCGCGGCTGGCCCAGAAGCCGAACCAGGTCCACCTGCCGCTCGACGCCAGTTTTCAAGAAGACGGATTTCAGCTGGGTCCGCACGGTATTCAGGCTGACGCTCTGCATTTTCGAGATGGCGGTGACTGAGTTGCCATCGATCAAAAGGCTGGTGATCCGCGCTTCAGCCGGCGTCAAATCGAACAAAGCCTGCAGAAGCTCCGGACCCGGGCTGCGCTGCTGGTGGGTGATCGGCGTCAGGAGCAGGATCGACATAGCGCCCGCAAAAACATCGAGACCAGCCAAACGGAGCGGCAGCACATGCGCGATCAAGGGTGGGCTGTGCTCAGTCCCAGAAATTGGAATTGAACGGCCCGTTTTCGACAGAGATAAGGGCTTGCTCAGCGCCTCGATAAACATGGTCTGAGCGACCTGCGAGGCGAACTGCACCTGATCCTGCGCGCCAATGCCGACAATCGTCGTGCTGGAAATGAACCCAGGATTGGCCGCGATAACGCGCCCCTCGTGACTGACAGCACTCGCGGGAAGACCAATCATCTGAAGTGTTGCAACCGCCGTACGGGCGCGTTCGAAGCCCAGACGACCGGACAACACCGCCGCACGGGCCAGATGAGGCCGGAGGCCATCCAGTTGATCCGCCACAGCGCGTTCAACCGGCCCCTTGGCGTAAGCCTTCTCTACCGAAATCACGAGCGTATCACCGGAGGGAAACCGTACCGAGGTACCGGCACACCAGCCGAGACCCGCCGGCCGGAGAATGTCCCGATAGAAGCTCTCATTGTCGAGTTCTTCCATCGTGAAACGGTCCAGGTCCGTCAGAAACCACGGCTCGTTTTCCGCGATTAGTCTGGCGCTTCGTGGATTCTTGGTCGCATAGGGACTCTTGGTCCAACGATCGATCCGCTCGCGAATTCTCTCAGATGACGTCCACCGCGGAATGCCAGGCGCGGATGCGAAAATCATCGCACCTTCGGCATCTGCCATCGCCGCCAGGCGATCGAACACCTGCGGCCAACGCTCCGGCAAAACTCCCGCTTCATAAATCTCGTCGACGAGCGTTTCAAAATTCACGGATGGATCCAGCAACACGGTTTCCGGCGGCTCGCGTCTCGGTCATCACGGTGAGAAAGCAGCACCCATCATACAACACCGCAGACATCGGACAATTCCCGAGACCATTCGGAAATCTGCGACCACGATGCTGATGTGCGCGAAATGCCACTTTCGCCAGCCGCCGTTCAGGAGGCGAATGGTATTCACCGCCTAACTAGACCGGTCTCGCGCTGCTCGCCAGTGTCAAGCGAGAGATTTTATGCCAGAGGCGCTTTTGCCGGCGGCAACTCCCGCGGCAAAATCAATGCAGCGACGATCACCAGCGCCGACAAGGCGGCAAAGGCGTGCAACATCATGATGAAGCCACCCTGCTCGTACAACCACGCGACAAGCCCGACCGAGGCTCCCGCTGCGGTAAAGCCAACGAAATAACGCACGGCGTAGGCGCGCGACCGCCACTCCTCGCTTGTATACTTGCCGACGATCGCCTCGTTGACGGTGATCTGCCCGAACAGACCAATGATAATGCCGATCGCGACGACAATCAGTGAGATGTTCGATTGCGACGCTGCGAAATACAGGAACGGCGCGAGCACCAGCGACAACGGAACGCTCACCGCCTTCAGCGAGTGCTTATCGATCAGCTTGCCGATGTTGTACTGGGTTGCCGCGCCGAAGACGTAGACGCAGGCGGCAATAATGCCGAGCAATGCCGGGCTGTCCGTCATGTCGGACAGACGCTCGGCAAACAGTTTTGGCAGCGCGACGGTGATGGCGTTGAAGACGGTGGAGATCGCGACCACCGTGACCAACAGTGCAAGGATCACACGCCACATGTCGGACTTCGCGACGCGCGCTTGCGCCGCGGCCTGTTTGAATCCCGAGCGATCTTCATGCGCGACCTCGCGCATGAAGACAACGCCGGCCGCGACGGTGACCAGGCCGGGAATGATGAAGGCCCAGCGCCAGCCGAGGAACTGACCGAGTACGCCGGTGATCAGTGCGGAAGATGCCACGCCGAAATTGCCGAACACGCCGTTAATGCCCATCGCGCTGCCGAGCTTGTCGGCATAGGAGACGATCATCGCCGTGCCGACCGGATGATAGATCGACGCGAACAGGCCAACCGAGAACAGCGCCGCACCAAGCTGCAAAGGCGTCTGCACCAGGCCGACAGCCATCATCGACAGACCGATGCCATAGAAGAAGATCACCATCATGTGGCGACGGCTCCAGCGGTCCCCGAGCCAGCCGGTCGCCAACGAGCCGGCCCCAAACGCCATGAAGCCCGGCGTCGCATAGGGCAGCAGCTCGGTATAGGTCATATTCATGGCCGGACCCATCACGAGCACCGCTGCCGCAAAGATCAGCATCGCGTAGTGGTCGATGAAATGGGCGACATTAACGAGGGTGATGACCCGGCTGGGGACGTTCATGAATCGATTCCTTGGCAACCTTGGAATGCCGTTATATGAGCTTGCTCTAACGGGATGTTGCCAATGAATGTCGCAGAACCGCCAATCCTGGACTTATCGGAGCGCCGGCGCTCGGCGACCGACGGTGTCCACATCCTGGCGACGCGCTACCGCAAGGGCATCCGGCTGGACACCCATGCCCATCGCGAGGCGCAACTCGTATTCGCCGCTGCGGGCACTATGCAGGTCACGACTCCGAAGGGCCGTTGGCTGGTGCCCCCGGATCGCGCGGTCTGGGTACCGGCCCACCTGCCCCACGCCATCGACGTTCTGGCCGACATCGAGATGCGCTCGCTGTATTTCAACGTCGACTGGCTGGCGCGGGATCGACGCAATGGCGATCTCGCAGCGGAGTTCGTGGTTCGCGTGTCGCGCCTGTTGCACGAGTCGATCCTGGCGCTGTTCGATGGGCGCGATGACGTCGCACGGAATCGGTTGTTGATCGAGATTGCCATGCTCGAACTGCATCAGGCAGGCGATCCCACGACCTTCATGCCGCTGCCGCAAGAGCCGCGCTGCCGACGCGCCGCGGAGATGGTGCTGGCCGATCCGACGCAGGCTTACGAGATCGAAACTTTGGCGCGCGCTGTCGGCACGTCGGCACGTACACTATCGCGGCTTTTTTCGGCAGAGACGCAATTGAGCTTCAAGAGCTGGTGTCAACGCGCGCGGATCGCGGAGGCGATCGAACGCCTGTCGATGAACCGCAACGCCTCGGTGAAGCAGCTCGCTGCCGATCTCGGCTATGCCAGCTTCTCGGCGTTTTCGCACGCGTTCCGGCAAGTGACGGGCAAGAGCCCGACAGAGTTTATCGAGGCGAAGTAGCGCCGCTTAGCGCGGCACCACCGCAGTCGCCTCGATCTCGACGCGCGCGGCGAGTTCAACCAGACGCACGACCTGCACCAGCGCCATCGCAGGATAATGCGGTCCAAAGATCTCGCGATAGGCCTGACCGAGCGCTTTCAGATTGCCGAGATACTCTTCCATATCGACGACATACCAGGTCAACCGCACGAGATGCTCGGGCTTCGCGCCACCTTCCGCGAGAATGTCGGAAATGTTCTGCAGTGCCTGACGAACCTGCGACACGAAATCCGGCTTCAGCTTCTCCTCGGCATCCCAACCGATCACGCCGCCGGTCACGACGATGCGGCCATCGGCCGTCATGCCGTTGGCATAGCCCTTGGGCTTCGGCCAGCCACTCGGCTGCAATGCGCGCGAAACGGATGCTGCAACATCGCCCTTTGCGTTTGGCACCACGGTCAATGTCGGGCCTTTTGGTGCATTCACCGGGCAATCCTCCCTGAAAGAAACGTCTTCAAACTTATGCGGCAACGGTCGGTGACGCGCCCGCCGCAGCCTGCTGGCGAAGCGCAAAGCGCTTCAGCTTGCCGGTCTCGGTCTTGGGCAGTTGCGTCACAAACTCGATGGCGCGCGGATATTTGTAAGGCGCGATCTCGCGCTTCACGTGGTTCTGCAACTCGGTTGCCAGCGCGTCGCTCCCTGCCTGACCGGGAGCGAGAACGACATAAGCCTTTACGATCATGCCGCGGTCGGCATCGGGGCAACCGACAACGCCGCAATCGACCACGGCTTCATGGGTGAGCAACGCAGCTTCAACGTCGGGGCCAGCGATATTGTACCCCGCCGACACGATCATGTCGTCGGAGCGCGACTGATACCAGAAGTAACCATCCTCATCCATCAGGAAGGTATCGCCGGTGATATTCCAGCCGTTTTGCACGAATTTGAGCTGACGCGGATCAGCGAGATACTTGCAGCCCGTCGGGCCTTTGACTGCGAGGCGACCTAGCGTGCCCGGCGCCACTTCGTTGCCTTCGTCGTCGATAATCTTGGCGACATAGCCGGGCACCGGCTTACCCGTGGAGCCCGGGCGGATTTCTTCCTCAATGGCGCAGATGAAGATGTGCAGCATTTCGGTGCCGCCGATGCCATCCATCAGCTTGATGCCGGTCGCCTTCAGCCATGCATCATAGGTGCCCTTCGGCAACGTTTCGCCTGCCGACACGCATTTGCGGAGCGTCGAGAGATCGTACTGGTCGATCTTGCCGAGGATGGCCCGATAGGCGGTCGGCGCGGTGAAGCACACAGTGACCTTGTGCTTGGCAACGGCCACAGGCAGCTCGTCGGGACCAGCCTTCTCAAGCACCACGAAGGACGCGCCAATATGCAGCGGGAACAGTACGCCACCGAAACCGAACGTGAAGGCCAGCGGCGCCGAACCGATGAAGCGATCTTCCGGACTGGCGCGTAGCACATTGCGCGCAAAGCCGTCGCACACCGCAAGCATGTCGCGGTGGAAATGCATGGTGCCCTTCGGGTCGCCCGTCGTGCCCGAAGTGAAGGCGATCAGGCAGATATCATCCGAAGCCGTATCGACAGCGGTGAATTCCGGGCTCGCCTCGGCGATCATCTTGTCGAGTTCGGCTTCGCCGGTGCCCCAATAGACAACGCGCTTGAGTTCGGGCGAAACCGCCTTGGCCTTCTCCATCTCGTCCGACAGCTTGCTGTCGCATAACGCCAGCGAGATCTTCGCCTTCTGCAGCGGATAGGACAGTTCCTTGGCGCGCAGCAGCGGCATGGTCGACACGCAGACGCCGCCGGCCTTGATGATGGCGAGATAGGTCGCAACCATCATCGGATTGTTGGCCGAACGCAGCAGCACGCGACCGCCGGTAACCAGGCCAAGCTTGTTGACCAGAACGTTGCTGATCTTGTTCACGAGCTCATAGAGCTCGCGATAGGTGTAGCTCTCGTTCAGCCCGATCATGCACGGCGCATCGCCGCGCCCCTCGGCGACCCAGCGATCGAGAAATGGCACCACGCAATTGATGCGCGGCGGATAGTGAAATTCCGGCCGGGTGAACAGAAACTCCGGTAGCTGTTCCGGCGGGGGCATATTGTCCCGCGCGAACGTATCAACATGCGCCGTAAAAGGCTTTGTCAGCTGAGTATCAGCGGCCATTGCAATGCTCCCGTCACGTCAGATGCCCGGCAACGTCATCCAAATATCATTTTAGACTTAAAACAGTTTTCCGCAACTGCGGAGTCTTGGGGCACGCCGAAATTTTCGGCGGAGGATGCGAATTTGCGCAGTTTGTTTAGGCAACCGCGCCTAAAGCGTGGCCAGCGCCTTTAGCCGCAGCACCATGGCGGACTGCGGATCGGCCAGTGGTGCGACGGCGGTAAAATGATTTGCGCCGGGAAGCGCCTCGAGGCGCGCGGGAATATGGACACCCCAGGCGTCGACGATGCTTTGGCTCTGCCGCAAATATTCGACACCCTCGTCGCCACCAACCACCGCATCGAGAGACCCGTGCGAAGGCGCCGGCCAGAACAACGGACTGACCTCACGGGCGCCGGCATCGTTCAAATGCAATGCATTGTTGATCGACGTCGGCACCAGCGGCGCCAGATCGAACAACCCGGAGATCGCATAGGCACCGACAATCAGGTCCTGCGGCAGCGCGGAATCGAGCGCGCGCCAGTCCGTTGCCAGCATGCAGGCCGCGAGATGACCGCCCGCCGAATGGCCCGACACGACGAGCCGCCTGCCGAGCTTCGCCAGCTCGCGGGTCGCCGCACGCATCTGCGCGATGATATTACCGACCGAGACGTTCGGACACAAATCGTAGCTGGGGATCGCCACGCTGATGCCATGGCTGTTCAGCCCGCGCGCCAGATGGCTGAAGAACGAGGCATCCAGCGCCTGCCAGTAGCCACCGTGAATGAAGACGACAATCGGACCTTTGTCGCCAGCGGGAAAGTAGTCGATCGTGTGCCGTGCGCCTGAGCCATATGGAATGGCCCGCATCTGCACGCCGCTGTCGCGATAGGCTTTGGCGTCCTGTGCCCAGCCGGCGATCAGCGCAGAGCTTTCCGGGACTTTTGCGCGATTGTTGTATTCGGCTTCGAGATCGATCACTGCACTCACCGCGTCGCGTTTACGGCACCTTGCCGTTCGCTGCCTTTTGCGCCGCTTTCTGCGCAGAAGCCTTGGTCTTGGCCAGTAAACGCATCAGTTCGCGGACATCCTTCGGCGCCAGATCCGTGAAGATTTCAGCGATCCAAGTCTCGTGTTCTTCGGCCATCTTGCGGAACTCGGCGCGGCCTAGTTTGGTAAGCCGTATCACCTGCACCCGACGATCGGTGTCGGAGGTGCGGCGATCAACGTGGCCGGATTCCACGAGACGCTCGACCAGGCCGGTCACGTTGCCGTTCGACACCATCATCCGCTTCGAGACATCCGACAGGGTCATACCGTCGGGCACCTTGTCGAGCTGGGCCATCAGGTCGAAGCGCGGCAGCGTGACATCGAAGCGCTCGCGCAAGCGGCTGCGGACTTCGCCCTCGATCAAGGTCGTACAGGTCAAGAGCCGGAGCCACAGGCGCAGTTCGTCGCCGTGATCATCGGGAAGTTCGACGGCCTTGGTCTCGGAATCGAGAATCATGATGCAATCTTACCTGCTTGAAGCTCCTGCGGCGGCCGAGAGACCGGCAATCCACAATCTCGTACCGCCCCATACCGATCCTTTGACCTTCAAGGAATTTCCGTCCGACCGCAAGCCAAAACGCCGCAGCCTTGACCGCCGTCGATTTTGAATATTTCTTTAAGGTTCAAATAAATTGGCCTACGGTTTGCATAGCGTATTCGGCTGATTTCTGACGCCTGGAGGTCATTTACATTGCTTGCGGCTGCGCCCGTCGTGAGCATAATCTAGGCAAAAGAACAGAATTCTGGGTTGGCACGTTTTTCGGCTGCCTGTCGCGGCCGAGTGGAGGAGAAGTTAATGAAGCAGTCTTTCAAACTGGCCGGTTTGGCCGCCCTGATGATGAGCGTTTCGGCCATCCCGGCCATGGCGCAGGAAAAGATCAAGGTCGGCGTGATCGTGTCGCTGTCGGGCGCCGGTGCCGTGCTCGGCCAGCAGGCGCGCGACGGCTTCAACCTCGCCGTCAAGGATCTCGGCGGCAAGATGGGCGGCAAGGATGTCGAAGTCATCGTCGTCGATGACGAACTCAAGCCGGACGTCGCCGTCACCAAGGTCAAAGGCCTTCTGGAGCGCGACAAGGTCGACTTCGTGGTCGGCCCGATCTTTTCCAACATCCTGGGTGCGATCCACAAGCCGGTCACCGAGAACAAGACCTTCCTGATCTCGCCGAATGCCGGTCCGTCGAGCTACGCGGGCAAGGAGTGCAATCCGTACTTCTATGTGACGTCGTATCAGAACGATCAGATCCACCAGATCCTCGGTAATGTCGCCCAGAAGCGTGGCTACAAGAAGATCTATCTGATGACCCCGAACTATCAGGCCGGCAAGGATTTCGTCGCCGGCGTGAAGATGGACTTCAAGGGCGAGATCCTTGAGGAATCCTTCATCCCGCTCGGCACGCTCGACTTCCAGGCCGAGCTCTCCAAGATCGCATCGATGAAGCCTGACGCCGTGCTCACCTTCATGCCGGGCGGCATGGGCGTGAACCTCGTCAAGCAGTACAAGCAGGCCGGCCTGCTCGACCGCATTCCGTTCCTGTCGACCTTCACCGTCGATGAATCGACGCTGCCGGCGCAGCAGGACGCGGCGATCGGCATGTTCGGTGGCTCGAACTGGGCACCGACCCTCGACACTCCGCAGAACAAGAAGTTCGTGGCAGAATACGAGAAGGCCTATAACAGCGTGCCGGCAACCTACGCCTTCCAGTCCTATGACGCGGCCATGCTGATCAATAGCGCCGTCGTTGCCGTGAAGGGCGACCTCTCGGACAAGGCCAAGGTGGCTGCAGCCATGAAGAAGGCCGACTTCCCGTCGATCCGCGGCGGCTTCAAGTTCAGCAACAACGGCTATCCCGTTCAGGACTTCTTCCTGACCAAGGTGGCCAAGCGCGCTGACGGCAAGTTCCAGACCGAGATCGTCGAGAAGGTGTTCTCGAACTACGGCGATCGCTACGCCAAGGACTGCGCTGCGCAGTAATCGCCCTGGCGATCACTCATCACCGGGCCGTTGCCGCGAAGGCGGGACGGCCCGGTGTTTTATCGGCCCGTGTTTATCTCAGTATAGAAACCAAGTTATCTGATGACCCTCACGCTTGCCCTCGTCCAGATCCTGAACGGCCTGCAGTTCGGATTGATCCTGTTCCTGATCGCCGCCGGCCTCACGCTGGTGTTCGGCGTCATGGACTTCATCAATCTTGCACATGGCGTGCAATACATGGTCGGCGCCTATCTGGTCGCCGCCTTCACCGCCATGACAGGAAGTTTCGTCGCCGGCCTCGCACTGGCGCTACCAGCAGCCCTGATTTTCGGGCTCCTGCTGGAGGTCCTGATCTTTCGACATTTGTATGATCGCGACCATCTCGATCAGGTGCTCGCCACCTTTGGGGTCATCATCTTCCTCAATCAGGCCGTGAAATATATCTGGGGCGCTGCGCCGCTAAATGTTTCAATTCCTGACGCGCTGTCGGGCGCTGTCGAGATCACCGACGGCATGCTCTATCCGGTGTGGCGTCTCGTCATCATCGCCGTCGGTCTTGCTGTCGGCCTCGCGCTGTATCTCGTCGTCAACAAGACCAAGCTTGGCATGCTCGTGCGTGCCGGCGCCAGCAATGCTGCCATGGTCTCCGCGCTCGGCGTCAACATCCGCCTGCTGTTCACCATCGTGTTCGGCGTCGGCGCCATGCTCGCGGGCTTCGCCGGCGCCATGGTTGCACCGATCCTCTCGGTGGAGCCCGGCATGGGCGACAACGTACTCATTCTTGCTTTCGTGGTGATCGTCATCGGCGGCATCGGCTCGATCCGCGGTGCCTTCATCGCGGCCCTGCTGATCGGTCTCGTCGATACGCTCGGACGTTTCTTCGCGCCCACGCTGCTCAAGCTGCTGCTCGATCCCTCGGCGGCCAGCCAGACCGGCCGCGCCATTGCGCCGATGCTGATTTATATCCTGATGGCTGCGGTGCTGTTCTTCCGGCCATCCGGCCTGTTCCCGTCCAAGCAATAACGGGAGCAGACCATGAACAATCTCGTCGACCTCGACACCCCCGCTTCGCCTGCCCTCGCAACGCCGCCGCGTGCCAGCCGGGCCTATGTACTACCGTTGATCGTTTTCGCGATCTTTGCCCTGGTGCCGCTCTCGGCGCTGTGGGGATCGCAGAGCTTCATCCTCGCGCTGGTCACACGCATCATGATCTTGGCGCTGGCCGCCATGTCGCTCGATCTGCTGATCGGCTACGGCGCCATGATCTCATTCGGCCATGCCGCCTATGTCGGCCTCGGCGCCTACAGTGTTGCGATCCTCGCCAGCCACGGCATCACCGACGGCTTCATCCAGCTTGCGGTGGCGCTCGGTGTCTCGCTCATCTTCGCTCTCTTCACAGGCGCAATCTCGCTGCGGACCAAGGGCGTCTATTTCATCATGATCACGCTGGCTTTCGGCCAGATGCTGTTCTTCCTCGGCACTTCGCTGGCTGCCTATGGCGGTGACGACGGGCTAACACTGGCATCGCGCAGCATGTTCTTCGGCTCGAAGTTCCTGAAGAACGATGTGGCGATGTATTACGTCGCCTTCGGCGTGCTGCTCGGCGCTTATCTGCTGCTCCGCGCCATCGTCGCGTCACGCTTCGGTCGGGTGCTACGCGGCATTCGCGAGAATCCCGTGCGCATGGAAGCGATCGGCTTTGCGCCCTATCGTTATCAGCTCACCGCCTACGTCATTGCGGGCATGATCGCCGGCGTGTCCGGGTTTCTGCTTGCCAACCAGACTGAGTTTGTCAGTCCGGCCTATACGGCCTGGCAACGCTCCGGCGACCTGATTTTCGTACTGGTCCTTGGCGGCCTCGGCTCGCTGCATGGCGCAATCATCGGCGCAGCCGTATTCAGCCTGCTGGCGGACATCCTGTCGCATTACACGGAAAACTGGGCGCTGATCTTCGGACCCATTCTCATTCTCGTTGTGCTCTATGCACGCGGGGGCATCACCGGCCTGTTCGGGAGCAAATTATGAGTAACGCTCCGCTTCAGTTGCAGAACATCTGCAAGAACTACGGCGCGCTACGCGTCACCGACGATGTGTCGCTGAACATCGAAGCCGGCGAGTTGCACGCCATCATCGGCCCCAACGGTGCCGGCAAGACCACGCTGATCCACCAGATCTCCGGTCATGCACAATCAGACTCCGGCCGTATCATCTTCGATGGACAGGACGTTTCGCGTTTGCCGATGGCGGAGCGCGCGCGGATGGGCCTGGTGCGCTCGTTCCAGATCACCTCGATCCTGCCACGCTTCTCGGCGCTGGAGAATGTCGCCATCGCTGTTCAGGCACGCAGCGGCTCGAGCTTCAGTTTCTTAGGCAATGCATCCAAGGAGCCGGCGCTGAACGACACCGCCATGACCCTGCTGTCGCGCTTCGGCCTCGCCGCTCGCGCAGGCGTGCCGGCCGGGCAGATGTCGCATGGCGAGAAACGCCAGCTCGAAATCGCCATTGCGCTGGCTGCAAAGCCGAAGCTGCTGCTGCTCGACGAACCGCTCGCCGGCACCAGCCACGATGAATCGCAGCGACTGATCAACACGTTGCAGGAGCTGCGCAAGGAGCTTCCCATCGTGCTGATCGAACACGATATGGACGCCGTCTTCGCGCTGGCTGACCGGGTCTCGGTCCTGGTTTATGGCCGCATCATTGCGTCCGGTTCGCCGCAGAGCATTCGTGACAATGCGGAAGTGCGCGCCGCCTATCTCGGCGAGGAGGCCGCCTGATGCTCTCAGTCTCAAATCTCCAGGCGGCTTACGGCGCGGCCAAGGTGCTGTTCGATATCTCGCTCACCATCAATGCCGGTGAAGTCGTTACCCTGCTCGGCCGCAACGGCATGGGCAAGACCACCACGATCAACGCCATCATGGGCCTGATTCATCCGACCGGCGGCACCGTCACCTTCGACGACAAGCCGATGGGCGGTTTGCCGTCCTATCGCATCGCCCAGGCAGGCATCGGTCTCGTGCCCGAGGGCCGCCAGATCTTCCCGACGCTGACCGTCGAGGAAAACCTGGTTGCCACCGCCGCCGTGCGGCATCCGCCGGCACGCTGGACGCTGGACAAGATCTACGAGCTGTTTCCGCGCCTCAAGGAACGTCGCAGCAATCTCGGCACGCAGTTGTCGGGGGGCGAGCAGCAGATGCTGGCCGTCGGCCGCGCGCTGATGACCAATCCGAAGCTGCTCATTCTCGATGAGGCCACCGAAGGCCTCGCCCCGCTCATTCGCCTTGAGATCTGGAATTGCCTGAAGAAGCTCAAGGCCGAGCGTCAGTCCATTCTGGTCATCGACAAGAATGTCGATGCGCTCGCCGGCTTCGCCGATCGTCATGTAGTGATCGAAAAGGGCCGCGTCGTGTGGACCGGCACATCCGAGCAACTGAAGAGCGACTCCACCGTGAAGGACCGTTTCCTCCACGTTTGATCAACTGTTTTCGAGTACCACCCGACGCGTCGTAATGCGTGACCCAAGGAAGGACCAACCATGAAGACCGAGATCGCCGGCATCACCCGCGCCAATGAAGGCATGCAGGGCATCACCTGGAACATCCTCGGCCAGACCTATGTGCCGAAGAACTGCACCGAGGATTCGTTCTCGTGGCACGCCACTTTCCCGCCCGGCACCTTCGTGCCGCCGCACATCCATCCCGACCAGGATGAGTATCTCTACATTCTCGAAGGCAAGCTCGACTTCTTCCTCGGCGGCTCCGAAACTTCGGCCACGCCGGGCGATCTGGTGCGCCTGCAGCGCGGAATTCCGCACGGCATCTTCAACAAGTCCGATCAGAACGCGAAGGTGCTGTTCTGGGTCTCGCCGAGCCGCCGGCTCTATGACCTGTTCTGGGCGATCCACAATATGAAGGAACAGAAGCCCGAGGACGTGGTGGCGCTCGCCGCCGAATACAACATCCACTTCCTGCCGCCGCCTCCCGGCGCGTAAGGCGCGGCGCTTTTAGCTTCAGACACCAACGCAAAATGGCCGGGCAAAGCCCGGCCATTTTCGTATCAACTTGATCGCGCGTGTAGCGGTTGGATCAGCCGTTCACCACCGCTAGCCCGGGCTGCGCAGCAAAGCCAGCCTTGTGCGCATAGCCCTTCACAATCGCTTCACGCTGCGCGTAGCTCAGAACGTTCTCGACATTGTCGAAGCCATCCGGCGCGATCTGCTCGACAGCATCGATCACGCCTTCCGGACCGCCTCGGCGGTTGGAGCGCACGATCTCCGCGGTCATCGGCAGGCGCTTGCGCTCATAGGCCATCAGCGCCTGGCGCGGATGTTCGGCATGGGCCAGCGAGTCGGCCAGCGCGCGCGCATCGAGGATCGCCTGCGAGGCGCCGTTGGAGCCGACCGGATACATCGGGTGTGCGGCGTCACCAAGCAGCGTGACGCGGCCGCCTGACCAGTATGGCAGTGGATCGCGGTCGCAGCAGGGATACTCCCAGAATTCCGGCGTCGCCGTGATCAGCGCGGGCACGTCGATATGCGGCACATTGAAACGCGCCACATGCGGCATCAATTCGTCGCGCTTGCCGGGGCGTGACCAGTCCTCGCGGCGCGGCGGCAATGTGCCACCCTCGCCGGTCTTCACCAGCACCGCCCAGTTGGTCAGCCGGTTGCCCGGCGTCTCACCCTCGGCGATCGGATAGACCACAACCTTGGCATGGAGACCACCGGCGACGATCATCGAATTTCCGGTCAGGAAGGCCGGCCAATCGCGCGCACCGCGCCACAGCATCAGGCCATTCCAGACCGGATGTCCTTCATTCGGGAACAGCGTGCTCCGAACCTTGGAGTGGATACCGTCAGCGCCAATCAGGATATCGCCGCGCGCGGTTTCGACATGGTTGTTATTGCGATCGAAGAAATAAGCGGTGACACCACCTTCGTCTTGCGTGAAGTGACCCAGGCGACGACCGGTGTGAATCGCCTCGGCGCCAAGGCGCTCTTCCACCGCACGATGGATCGCACTCTGCAGGCGGCCGCGATGGATCGAGAATTGCGGCACGTCATGGCCGGCGCCGAAGCCGCGCTTCTCGCGCCAGACTTCCTGCCCGTGACGGTTGAGATAATGCAGCTCATCGGTGCGTATCGCCACCGCATCGAGGCGATCGAGCAGACCGAGACCAGCGAGTTCGCGGATCGCGTGTGGCAGCGTGTTGATGCCAACGCCGAGTTCGCGGATTGAGTCAGCCTGTTCGTAGAGTTCGCAATTGATGCCCCGCGCCCGCAGCATCAAGGCGGTGGTCAGACCGCCAACGCCGCCGCCCACGATGATTGCTTTCATCAGCTCAACTCCACTCGATACAATGCCGTAAGATAGGTAGAGCCCTTGCGAAACCCATCAACGATACGCGCCGCAGTCATGGGTTTCGCTTCGCTCTACCCATCCTACGTTTGTGATCAATAAACTCGCATGCCCAGTCATTCAGCCGCAAGTGGCTTGGCGGCCTCCGCCCGCATCTCGGCGCGGGTCTTCGGCTTAGCCTTAATTTTCAGGTCTTCGAAATCCTGCTTGTCCCTGACGCTGTTGCGGAAAATCTGATCCTTGCCGGGCATATATTGTGGCGGGCAATAGGCATCCTTTGCACCATACCAGGCGGCCGCCTTGATGGTGAAGGACGGGTCGGTCAGGTGCGGACGACCAAGCGCGACGAGGTCCGCACGGCCGGCGGCCAGGATCGTATTGACCTGATCGGCGGACGTGATGTTGCCGACGCACATAGTGGCAACGCGGGCCTCGTTGCGGACTTGATCCGAGAACGGCGTCTGGAACATGCGGCCGTAGATCGGACGCGACTCCTTGACGGTTTGGCCTGTCGAGATATCGGCGAGATCGACACCGGCTTCGGCGAAGGCGCGGGCGATCTGCACCGCATCGTCACCGGTGTTGCCACCTTCGGCCCAGTCGGTCGCCGAGAAACGTACCGACATCGGCTTGTGTGCCGGCCACGCTTGACGCATCGCCGTGAACACTTCGAGCGGGAAGCGCAGACGGTTCTCCAGGGAGCCACCATATTCATCGGTGCGCTTGTTGGTGAGCGGCGACAGGAAACTCGCCAGCAGATAGCCGTGGGCCGTATGCATCTCAAGCATGTCGAAGCCACAGCGCTCGCCGCGGATGGCCGCGGCGACGAACTCCGCCTTCACACGATCCATGCTGGCGCGATCGATTTCCGCGGGCACCTGACTGTCCGGATAGTAAGGCAGCGGCGACGCCGAGACGATGTCCCATGCGCCATCGGCGAGCGGACGGTCCATGCCGTCCCACATCAGTTTGGTCGCGCCCTTGCGGCCGGCATGGCCGAGCTGCAGACAGATCTTGGCGGCGGACGTGTTGTGCACGAAATCGACAATGCGCTTCCACTGCGCTTCCTGCTCGTCGGTCCAAAGTCCCGCACAGCCAGGCGTGATGCGCGCGTCGCGGCCGACGCAGACCATTTCGGTGAAGACGAGACCTGCGCCGCCGATGGCGCGCGAGCCGTAATGCACCAGATGGAAATCGTTCGGCACACCCTCTTCCGCCGAATACATGCACATCGGCGACACTACGGCGCGATTGGCAAGCACCATATCCCGCATCTTGAACGGCTGGAACATCGGCACTTCCGGCTTATCGACATCGACGTCGAAGCCCTGCGCCTGCACCTTCTGCGCAAACGACTTGTCGACTTCCTTGACGAAGTCCGGCGCACGCAGCGTCAGGTTATCGTAGGTGATCGCCTTTGCGCGGGTCATGACGCCGAAGGCGAACTGCACGGGGTCGAAATCCCAAAAGCGATCCACGTGCTCGAACCAGACCAGCGACACATCCGCTGAATGCTGGATCTTCTCGACCTCCTCACGGCGACCGTGTTCGTAATCGTGCAACCCGGCCTCGACAGTGGGCGCCTTCGCCATCGCATCATGCAGCGCGATGGCATCTTCCATGGCGAGCTTGGTGCCCGAACCGATGGAAAAATGTGCCGTCGCCTTGGCGTCACCGAGCAGCACCATGTTGTCCTTGACCCAGCGCTTGTTGCGGATCATCGGGAAGTTGCGCCACATCGAACGGTTGATCAGCAGCTTGTGGTCGCCGAGGAACCACTTGAAGATCTCATGCATCCGATCGGCGGATTCCTGCTCGCCGAGGCCTTCCAGGCCGGCGCGCTTGAAAGTTTCAGGATCGGTTTCGAAGATCCAGGTCGAACGGCCAGCCTCATACTGATAGGCGTGGGCGATGAACGGACCCCACTCGGTTTCCTGGAACAGGAAGGTGAAGGCATCGAGCGGCTTGGTCGAACCCATCCAGGTGAACTTGTTCGAGCGCAAATCCACCTCGGGCGCGAAGTGCTCGATATACTTGTTACGGAAGTGGCTGTTGATGCCGTCAGCCAGTACGATCAGATCGGCATCGGCGAAACGTGCTTCGTCGGTGATATCGACCTCGAACAGCAGATGGACGCCGAGCTCGCGGGCCCGATCCTGCAGGATCATCAGCAGCGTGCGGCGCGAACAGCCGCAGAAGCCGTTGCCGCCGACGCGGTGAACAGTGCCGCGGAAGTGCACGGCGATATCGTCCCAGTAAGCGAATTCCTGGGTGATGCGCTGATAGCTGGGAAGATCGTATTTCTCGAAATTATCGAGGGTGGCGTCGGAGAACACCACACCGAAACCGAAGGTATCGTCAGGGCGGTTGCGCTCATAGACCGTGATCTCTGCCTGCGGGCGCTGCTTCTTCAGCAGGATCGCAGAATAGAGGCCCGCCGGCCCGCCACCGATAATCGCGATCTTCATGACAGCCTCCGCAGTCGTGCCTGGATGGAGATATTTTAAACCTAAAACAATTCCTGGCAAGCCTGACAAACCGGCAATTCGCCAGCTTTGATGCACATCAAATTGTCAGTCGGCGCGGTGCATCTTGAAATTGCTCGCGCCCGCGCGAGGCGACTTGTTGAAACTCTGTCATGGCCGGGCCTGACCCGGCCATCCATCTTACCACCCGCATTGCCGCCAAAGATGGATGCCCGGGTCAATCCCGGGCACGACGGTGCGTGTGTCTCAATTACCCTCAAACTTCGGCTTCTGCTTGTTCGCGAAGGCATGGAACGCCCGGGCGAAATCCTCCGTGGTCATGCACAGTGCCTGCGCCACCGCCTCGGCTTCGATCGCCTCTTCCACCGACATCGCCCATTCCATCGACAGCATGCGCTTGGTCATGGTGTTGGCATAGGTCGGGCCTTCGGAAATCTGCCTGGCCAGTGTCTGCGCCTGGCTCAGCACCTCTGCAGGCGCGACGATACGGCTGAAGAAGCCCCAGCGCTCGCCCTCCTCGGCCGTCATGAAGCGGCCGGTATAGAGCAGCTCCGACGCACGGGACTGGCCGATGATGCGCGGCAGGATTGCGCAAGCGCCCATGTCGCAGCCGGCGAGACCTACCTTGTTGAACAGGAAACCGACCTTAGCGCCGGTCGCCGCCAAACGCATGTCGGACGCCATCGCCATGATCGCGCCGGCGCCCGCGCAGATGCCTTCCACGGCCGCCACGATCGGCTGCGGGCAGGCGCGCATCGCCTTGACCAGATCGCCGGTCATGCGCGTGAAGGCCGTGAGATCCTTGGTATTCATCTCGATCAAGGGGCCGATGATTTCAAACACGTCGCCGCCCGACGAGAAATTGCCGCCGGCACCGGTGACGACCACGACCTTGACGTCGTCATCCATCGCACAAGCGCGGAAGAAATCCGTCAGTTCGCGGTAGCTCTGGAAGGTCAGCGGGTTTTTGCGTTCCGGCCTGTTCAGCGTCACCGTCGCGATGCCATCGGCCACCGCCAGCAGGAAATGCTCAGGCTTGAACTCGGCCAGCGGCAGCGTGACGGGATTGGCGACCTTGTTCTTGACCATGACTGACATATTGGCTCCCGGTAAT
This sequence comes from Tardiphaga robiniae, assembly GCF_013359755.1. Lineage (GTDB taxonomy): Bacteria > Pseudomonadota > Alphaproteobacteria > Rhizobiales > Xanthobacteraceae > Tardiphaga > Tardiphaga robiniae. The sequence goes on from NZ_JABMCJ010000082.1 coordinate 197,908, forward strand.
TTGTTCGGTTCTTGTTGTTGCGGTTCGATCAGACTTCGCCGCCAGCGACGGCGATGCTCTGGCCGGTGATGGAACTGGCGCCAGTGCCGCACAGCCACAACACGGCATCGGCGACCTCGCCGGGCGTCACCAGACGGCCCTGCGGATTGTGCTTCGCCAATTCGGCAACAGCTTGTTCGCGCGTACGGCCGGTCTTGCTCATGATGTTGTCGATGCTGCCTTCCAGCAGATCGGTTTCGGTAAAGCCTGGGCACACTGCGTTGACGGTGACACCGCTTTTCGCGACTTCCAGCGCCACCGAGCGCACGAGACCGATGACAGCATGCTTCGCTGCACTATAGGCGCTGACATAGCCGTAGCCCTTGAGGCCAGCCGTCGAAGCCACCGCAACGATGCGGCCGCTCTTGCGCTTGACCATATCCGGCAGCACAGCCTGCGTTGCATAGACGACGCCCATGAAATTAACGTCCATCATCCGCTGGAACAGTGCTGCATCCGATTTCACGAATGGCGCAGACTCCGCAGCACCCGCATTCGCCACCAGAATATCGATCGGCTGGCGTTTCGCGGCATCCGCAATCGCGGCATTCAGCGCGGCTTGATCGGACACGTCGGCGGCCATCGCATGGTGCGCGTCACCAGCGGCAACGACCTCGTTCAGCACTGCAAGATTGCGGCCCAGGACGGTGACGGTCGCGCCGGCCTGCACCAACGATGCTGCAATGGCGCGGCCGATGCCGCGGCCGCCGCCGGTCACCAGAGCGTGGGAGGAGCGAGACAATCCGGACATGCGTCACCTTCCGCAGGCTCTCCATGAGCCTGCCTGGATATTATTTTAGACTTCAAGCTTTTGCAAGAAACAGGCAGGCCATGCTGCTAGCGGCTGCGGCGGAGCGTATCCGACGGGCTCTCACCGTAGCGGGCGCGGTAGAAGCTGGCCATCCGGCTCGGATGGGTAAAGCCAAGATCGAAGGCCATATCAATAACGCGCTCGCCCGGCGCCGCCCGCAGCAGCCGCGCATTCAAATGCGTTAGCCGGATATCCAGCAGCGCATCGGAGATCGACATGCCGAAATGCTTCTGGAAGCCGAGCTGCAGCGAACGTATCCCGATGCCAGCTGCGCGCGCGAGCCGATCGAGATCGAGCGGCTCAGTGGCATGAGCCTCAAGATAGTCCCGTGCCTTTCTCAGCACTGACGGCAGCGGACCAAGGCGCGCCGGGGAGCGGTCGATGGCACCGGTCAGCGTATGTCGCTGGCCGGTCAGCAACAGTCCAATCACAGAATCACGCAGGGTCGCCGCCATCATGGGCGAGATCTGCTGACCGGGTCCACGGTGCTCCGCCAGATCGACGAGGTATTCGATCTGGGACCTGATCGCGAGACCGAACGGCGTATTCAGATCGACCTGCGGATCGAACTCGATCACAGCACCAGATGTCTCCGCCAGAGCCGCCGCGCGCTCTTCTACCAGCCGCCGTTCGACCAGCAGGATCAGCTTGGCGCAATCGTCCTGCCAGACCATCTTTGTCGGCATGGTCGGCGACAGCAAGGACGCGGAACGCTCTGCCGACACCTCGATCGTTCGTCCGCCGGTATTGATCCGGGCACCGCCATGCAGCGGTAGCTGCAGCAGAAAAAAGCGATCGAGGCAGCCGGGATCAATCGACACCGAGCCACCATAGGAGACATAGTTCACGGAGAATCCATCGAACGCGGCACAGTTATGGAGCGCGTGAAAATCCGGCCAGGAGCGCTGCAAGGGATCCAGCGCATGCGGACAGAAGATGCGCCCGATCGAGTCGGCAGCCTCGTCGATATCCCTGGTGAAAACACGAGAGAACGCCGCAAGCCTTGCGGCGCGGGCCGGCTGGGCATTCCTCGATACGGCTGCGTCCAACACCATGGTCCGATCGCCTGCGTTATTTGAAGCCTAGACTATCCATGTCGCATCACGCCGCATAGCCAGCACCGCGCCGCAAATATTGCCGTGCTGCACAACGAATGCGCAGGCCGGCGTCTTCCAAAGATGAGTGTGCAGCGCAGCGTGGCCGCGCGCCCTCGCCTGCGCCGGTAATTATTTCGTCGTTTGGATAGCGGATTCGTTCAACGGCTAGAGACAGGCCCCGAGGTCACGCAGCATCCTTGCAGACGTGAAACCCAAGGGAGCAGGACCATGGCGGCACTTGAAAAAGGCATTACCCAGAACGGCACGGGATATAACGGCACCACGTGGAATATCCTTGGACAGGTCTATTTCCCGAAGGCCGTGACCGACTCCACCTTTGCCTTCGAGACCAACAGCGATCCCGGCCAGTTCGTGCCGGTGCATATCCATCCGACCCAGGAAGAATTCATCCTGGTGCAGGAGGGTATTCTCGACCTCAAGCTCGACGGTCAGTGGGTCCGCGCCCATGCCGGCGACCTCGTCCGTCTGCCCCGCGGCATTCCGCATGGCTACTTCAACAAGTCGGACAAACCGGCTCGCGCGCTGTTCTGGGTCTCACCGACACAGAAGCTCGAAGCCCTGTTCAAGCAATTGCACAATATGAGCGACATCGAAGCCATCGTCCGCGTCTCTGCCGAGCATGAAGTGAACTTCTTGCCGCCGGAAGCCAACGACTAACTTCGACGACCGGACCTAACATCACACGTCGCGGACGTCCCGCGCAGGCCAGTGCCTACGCGTGTAAACCCGCGCGCTCGCGATCCGTCGCTGCATTCAAACAGGAGATAAGCCATGGTCAAACAGAAGAATGTTTGCGTCATCGGCGCCGGCATCGCCGGCCTTGCCGCCGCCAAATCCTTCACAGCATGCGGACACAAGGTCACGATGCTTGAACGCAGCGGCGACCTCGGCGGCGTCTGGGAGCCAGCCCGCTCTTATCCAGAGGTGCAGACCCAGAGTCCCAAGGAACTCTATCGCTTCACCGACAAGCCGATGCCGGCGAGCTATCCGGAATGGCCCAAGGGGCCGCAGGTCCATGCCTATCTCACAGATTATGCACGCGACTACAATCTGATCCCGCTGATGCGTTTCAACACGACCGTCGTGAGCATGAAACGCCGCGAAGATAGCCTGCCCGGCTGGACGCTTGAGACACGCGATGCGGCTGGCAACACCGCGCAGGAAACATTCGATTTCGTGGCGGTCTGCACCGGACAATTTAACGAGCGCAAGGAACTGCATCATCCCGGCGAAGACAAGTTCAAGGCCGCCGGCGGTGTCATCCTGCATTCGGCGGAGCACACGGATTCATCCATCGTCAAAGGCAAGAAGGTCGTCGTGCTGGGCGGCTCGAAATCGGCCACTGATATCGCCGTGCATTCGGTCAATGCCGGCGCCAGCGCCGTTACCTTCGTCTATCGCGAGCCGGTCTGGCGCATTCCCTATTTCATCGGCGGCCTGATCAACTTCAAGCGCATCCTCTATATTCGCGCGCAGGAGGAGATGTTTCGGGGCTGGGGCCTGAGTGCGCTCTCGCGACTCAATCACGCCATTGCCAAGCCATTTATCTGGGCCAACTGGCGCGGGCTGGAGGCCATGTTGAAGACCCAGCTCAAGCTCAAGAAATGCGACATGGTGCCGGAAGGACGCATCGAGGACGGCATCAACTGCTCGGTGCCGATCGCCACGCCGAACTTCTTCCCGATGGTCGCTGATGGACGCATCAAGGCGGTCCGTGGCACCTTCGATCACTATGACGGCAAGACCATCGTGATGTCATCAGGCCAGCGCGTCGAAGCTGACGTTGCTGTGCTGGCAATCGGCTTCACACTCGGCGTGCCATTCCTGCCGCAGCAATATCGCGACAAACTCATCCAGGATGACGGTCAGTATCGGCTGTATCGCGTCATCGCCAATCCGGATTTGCCGGACATGGGATTTGTCGGTTTCAATTCCAGCTTCTGCTCGGTGCTGACGGCGGAAATGGCCGCCAACTGGCTGGTGCGCTATGCCGACGGCAAGCTGGCGAAGCAGCCGACGGCAGCCGAGATGCATCGGAACATGGACGAGATGCTGCATTTCAAGCGCGTTGAGCGTCCGGCCGCCGGTGTCTATGGCGGACTGTGTGTGGCACCCTATCACTTCAAGCATTTCGACGAACTGCTCGACGACATGGGCGCCACCAGCAAACGGCGCAGCGCGCTGGTGGAGAAGTTCACGCCGCCGGATGCGGACGCCTATGCGCGGTTTCTTGCGTCGGCTCCGAACTACAAAGCGGAGGCGACTGCCGCGTGATCGTCAGGCGAGCCGTGATCGGCTCGCCTCATCAGCTCACTGTGCCTGGGCAGCCTTGATCAGCTCGCGACCGATGATGACCTTCTGGACTTCGGTTGCGCCTTCATAGATGCGCAGCGCGCGGATCTCGCGATAGAGTTCCTCGACCTTGACGCCAGACTGCACGCCGAGACCGCCGAAAATCTGCACAGCACGGTCGATCACTGTCTGTGCCGCTTCGGTCGCGAACATCTTGGCCATGGCGGCTTCACGCGTGATGCGCGCCGCGCCCTGATCCTTGGTCCAGGCCGATCGATAGACCAGCAGCGCCGATGCATCGATCGACGTCGCCATCTCGGCAAGGCCGGCCTGAGTGAGTTGCAGATCACCGAGCGTATGGCCGAACATTTTTCGCGTCACCGAGCGATGCAGTGCTTCGTCGAGCGCGCGTCGTGCGAGGCCGAGCGCGGCTGCGCCTACCGTCGAGCGGAACACATCGAGCGTCGCCATCGCCACCTTGAAGCCCTCGCCGTCCTTGCCGATACGGTTCGCCAGAGGCACGCGGCAATCCTCGAATTTCAACGTGGCCAGCGGATGCGGCGCGATCACATCGATCCGCTCCGCAATCGTGAAGCCGGGCGAGTCCGCATCGACGACGAATGCGCTGATGCCGCGCGCGCCGGATTCACCGGTACGCAGGAACACGACATACTGGTCAGCAATGCCGCCATTGGAGATCCAGGTCTTGAGGCCATTAATGCGAACATGATCCGGACCATCAGGCATCGCCGTCGTCGTCATCGCAGCGACATCCGAACCTGCATCGGGCTCTGACAATGCGAAAGCTGCAATGGCCTCACCGCTGGCGACGCGCGGCAGATAGCGCGACTTCAACGCTTCCGAACCGAACAGGCTGATCGGGCCGGTGCCGAGTCCCTGCATCGCAAACGCGAAATCGGCGAGACCGCTCTCATAGGCGAGCGTTTCGCGGATCAGACACAGCGAGCGCACATCGAAGGTTGGAAACATGCCGCCATGGCTTGCCGGTACCGCTGCGCGCAACCATCCGCCGTCGCCGAGCGCCTTCACCAGACGCTTGCAGGAGCCATCGACGTCATGATGATCGACCAGACCGGGCAATGTCGCCTTGGCCCAGCGCGACAGACCTGTGGCCAGCTCGCGGTGATGGTCCTCGAAAAACGGCCAGGACAAAAATGACTGATCGGACATGGCTTCCTCCCTCGATGCATCGGCAATCGACATTGTTTTAAACCTAAAGAAATTTCGGACAAGGGCGATGGCCGGACATCACAACATCGCCAACCGGAAGGCGCATAGTCCGTCACCGGAGAGCGGACCTCTAAAAACGACGTGCCTCCGGATGAGGCAATCCACAACCCTTTAAGTCTAAAACTATCGCTTTTCATATATATCGGACATGCTAGGATCACCCCTGTCCGACAGCACAGGAGGCCTATGCGTGCCAAATTCTGCAGCCCTGACGACGAAGGACGGCCGCTTCGGCTTTGAGGCCAAAGGCTCCCCTGCAGCAACGCCGCTGGTGTTTTTGCATGGGATCGGCGGCGCCGGCCGCGGCTGGCGCCACCAGCTCGAAACATTCGGCGACCGCTACTACGCCATAGGCTGGGACATGCCGGGCTATGGCGGCTCAAAACAACTGCCAGAGCCAAGCATCCCGGCTTTTGCCGAAGCTCTGAAGGACTTTCTCGCACAGATCGGCGCCAGGAAGCCGGTGCTGGTCGGCCATTCCATCGGCGGCATGATCGTGCAGCGCTTCATGGTGGATTATCCCGAACTTGCCGGCGCCATCGTGCTGGCGCAGACCACGTCCGCCTTCGGCAGCTCCGACGGCGAATGGCAGAAGAATTTCATCGACGCGCGGCTTGGCCCGCTCGACCGCGGCGAGACCATGGTCTCGATGGCGCCGAAGCTGGTGGCAGGCCTGATCGGCGACAATCCGGATCCTGCCGGCCTTGAACTCGCACGCGACTGCATGGCGTCTGTGAAGCCCGACACCTACCGCGCCTCGATGAAGGCGATGATCGGGTTCGATCTGCGCAAGAACATCGCGGACATCAAAATACCGACTTTAGTCCTATCAGGTTCGAAAGACAACAACGCGCCGGCAAAGACGATGGCAAAGATGGCGGGCCTCGTGCCCGGGTCGACCTATGTCGAACTTGAAGGCGTCGGGCATCTCGCCAGTTTCGAACGCCCGCGCGAATTCAACGAAGTGCTCGCCGACTTCCTCAAAACCAGCCACAACCTTTCGGGGTCATCCTCATGAACAAGCCTGCCAGCAAGCCCGATCTCGACAGCATCGTTCTCGACAAGCCGATGTTCGATCCGAAGGCCTATCGTCTCGACGACGAACAGGCCGGGCTGATCGCCAAGGCGCGCGAGCTGGCGCAGGCTAATTTCGCCGGTCGCGCGGCGAAGTGGGATACCGAGGCCACCTTCCCGCTGGAGAACTACAAGGATCTACACAAGGCCGGTCTGCTGGGTATCTCGATCCCGAAAGCCAATGGCGGTTCAGGCGCGGGGTATCAGACCTATTCGCTGGCTGCTGCCGAGATCGGCCGCTATTGCGGCGCCACCGCGCTGACCTGGAACATGCATGTCTGCTCGACACTGTGGTCCGGCCCCCTCGCCGATGACCTCGACATGGATGACCAGATGCGCGCCGAACAGCACCGCCGCCGCGCCATCCACTACAAGCGCATCGTCGAAGACGGCGCGATCTATTCGCAGCCGTTCTCCGAGGGTGGCGCAGCAGCCGCCGGCGGCGTTGCGTTCGGAACCGAAGCGAGGCCCGTCAAAGGCGGCTGGATCGTCAACGGCAAGAAGATCTTTGCGTCGCTGTCGGGCTTCGCCGATTACTACGGCGTGCTCTGCACCGAAGTCGCTGAGGGTGAGAAGGCTTCGCGCCGCAACACGCTGTATCTGGCGATTTCCGCCAAGTCCGAAGGCGTCTCGGTCGTTGGCGACTGGGATCCACTCGGCATGCGCGGCACGGTCTCCCGCACGCTGATCTTCAAGGACGTGTTCGTTCCGGAAGATGCAGCGCTGATGCCGCGCGGCGTCTACTTCCAGGCCGCGATGCGCTGGCCGCACATGTTCCTGACGCTGTCACCGACTTACGTCGGTCTCGCACAAGCATCGTATGATTTCACCGTGAAGTATCTCCGCGGCGAAATCCCGGGCATGCCGCCAGTCAAGCGCCGGATGTATCCGACCAAGCAGATCGCCGTGGCGCAGATGCAGATCAAGCTCGAACAGCTCAAGTCGACCTGGTTCCAGGCCGTGACCGAAGCCTGTGCCAATCCGAGCAAGGAGCAGGTCCTGCGCGCCTACGCCGCGCAATACACCGTGATGGAAGGCGCCAACGAACTCGCCGCACTGGCGATCCGCACCTGCGGCGGTCAGGCCATGCTGAAGACGCTACCGCTGGAGCGCATCTATCGTGACAGCCGCTGCGGTGCACTGATGCTGCCATGGACTGCCGAACTGTGTCTGGATCGTATCGGCCGAGAAGCACTCTACGAGGCCGGTGAGAAAGACGAGTAATCGTGGATCTCTCCAGCCTCATCGCCCGCAACGCCGCATTCACGCCGGACAAGCCCGCGATTCATTTCGAGGGCAAGACACTCAGCTATGCCGTGTTCAATGCGCGGATCGAGGCGACGGCGAAGGCACTGAAGGCGGAATGCGGCGTTGGTCGCGGCGACCGCGTCGCGATCCTGAGCATGAACCGGCCCGATTATCTGGTTCTGCTCTATGCCTGCGCCCGCCTCGGCGCGATCATGGTGCCGCTGAACTGGCGCCTCGCGGTCGCCGAGCAATTGTTCATCCTGTCCGATGCTTCGGTAAAGGTGCTGGTGCTGGAAGAAGGCTTTGCGGCGATCCTTCTGTCGCTTGCGAAAGAGTTGCCGGACACCCGCGTGGTCGCGCTCGACTTCACACCCGATGCGCCCGGTCAGACTTTCGACCATCTGCTGTCGTGCGCGTCCGGCGACGGCCGCAACCCGCATACCGACCTCTCCTGCCCGCTGCTGATCGTCTACACGTCAGGTACCACCGGCCGTCCGAAAGGCGCCGTGCTGCGCCAGGAAGCGCTGCTGTGGAACGGCGTGATGAGCCAGCACATGCATGGCATCACATCGCACGATCACGTGCTGACCGTGCTGCCGTTCTTCCATGTGGGCGGCCTGAACATCCAGACCACGCCGGCGCTGCATCACGGCGCTACCGTAACCATCCATGCGCGCTTCACACCCGACTCCACGCTGGAAGCGATCACGCGGGAGCGACCCACCCTGACCGTTTGGGTACCCGCGATCATTCAGGCAATGAGCGAGCATCCCGCCTGGGCTGCGACCGACGTGTCCTGCCTCAAGGCCGTATCCACCGGCTCCAGCATCGTGCCGCCGCATCTGATCGAACGCCTGACAGCGCGCGGCATTCCCGTGCTCCAGGTCTATGGTTCAACCGAGACCTGTCCAATCGCGGTCTATACGCGGCTGGGCGGCGACCTGTCGCGTACGGGATCGACGGGTTTGCCCGGCCTGTGCTGCGAAGCCATCATCATCGACGACGACGGCAACGAGCTGCCTGCCACTGCCACCGGCGAGATCGCTGTGCGCGGCCCGAACGTGTTCTACGAATATTGGGGCAACGAGAGCGCGACGCGCGAGGCGCTGCATGACGGCTGGTATCGCACCGGCGATATCGGCACGCGCGACGATGACGGCTATTTCTGGGTCCACGACCGCAAGAAGAACATGATCATTTCCGGCGGGGAGAACGTCTATCCCGCCGAGGTCGAACGTGTGTTGCTCGAACATCCCGATGTCGCCGATTGCGGCGTCGTCGGTGTGCCCGATCCGAAATGGCAGGAAGTACCAGTCGCCTATGTGCTGCTGCGGCCGAATTGCAGCGTGACCGCCGAGACACTGAAGGCCCATGTGCTCACGCAGCTCGCCCGCTACAAGCAGCCGCGCGACATCGTATTCGTCACTGACCTGCCGCGCACAGCGCTCGGCAAGGTGCAGCATTTCAAACTGAAGCAGGTTCAGGCGGCAACGCCGAGCGACGGAGAGACCAATTGAAGATCGCAGTATTGGGTGGCGGCAACGGCTCCTTCGCAGCCGCGGGTGATTTCGCACTGCAGGGCCATGACGTCCGCCTGTGGCGCCGCGACGCCGAGGCTGTTGCCGAACACAAGAAGGCCGGCTCGCGCATCAAGGTCAAGAATGCCCAGGGCACACACGACACCCAGTTGACGCTGGTGACGACTGATATCGCCGAGGTGATCAAGGACGTCGAACTGATCTTGTGCCCAGCCCCTGCCTTTGCGCAGCCTGATATCGCCAAGCGGATCGCACCTCACCTCAAAGATGGTCAGGTCGTTTATCTGCCGCCTGCAACCTTCGGCTCGATGATATTCGCCAAGGCTGCGCATGACGCCGGCAACACCGCCAAGGTCGCCTTCGCCGAGACCGGCACGCTGCCCTGGCTCGCGCGCAAACACGGACCATTCGAAGTGGCGATCACCATCCGCGCCAAGCGGCTGCCGACCGGCGTGTTCCCGCTTCACATGATGGACTATGCCTGCAAGGTCATCGACAAGGCCTTCCCCGGTGTGATCGAGCCATGCGGCGATGCGTTGTCCGGCGCGCTGATGAATGCCGGTCCGATTATCCATCCGCCACTCATCGTCATGAATGCCGGGCCGCTTGAGCATTTTCCGACCTGGGACATTCACAAGGAAGGTACGCAGCCCGCGATCCGCCGCGTCACCGACGCGCTCGATGCTGAGCGCATCGCGATCCGCGAGGCCTTTGGCTACAATGGCGCGCATTTCCCGCTGGCGGATCACTACGCCAAGGAAGGCGAAGAGTGGATGTATGGCCGCGGTTCGCATGATCGTCTCACCGACAGCGGTGACTGGCGCGAGCACATCGTGCTCACCGAGCATCGCTACATGCGCGAGGATCTGCGCACGGGCCTGTCGTTCTTCCTGTCCTGCGCCACGCTCGCGGGCGTCGAGACACCGCTGGTCAAAGCCTTCCTCGCCATCGGCGGCGCGATCTGCGGCGAGAACTTCCTGCAGGGTGGCCGCACGCTCGCAAGCCTCGGCTTCGGCGATCTCGATCAGGCCGCGCTGCTGAAGCTACTGCGCGAAGGCTTTGCCGCATGAGCGCCCGTGCCGCCATCGCATGTCTTGGCGCAGGCCGCATGGGCCGCGGCATTGCCGTCGCCTTCGCCTATGCTGGCCACAATGTCGCAATCGTCGACTTCAAAGCGCGCGAGGACGACAAGTTCAAGGCACTGGAAGCCGAGGCGCTTGGCGAGATCCGCAAGACCTTTGCCAGCATGGCGCGCTTCGGCCTGCTCACAGAAGCTGACATCGAAACACTGGTGTCACGCATCAGCGTTGTGCCGGAAGCCGGTGCGGGCGCTGCGCTCAGCAGTTCGGCGATCATTTTCGAAGGCGTGCCTGAGGTGCTCGATCAGAAGCGCGATGCGCTGGCGCGCGCCTCACAACTCGCAGGCCCCACGCCGATCATCGCATCGACGACGTCGACCATCCTCGTCGATGACATCTCCAGCGCCGTCGAGCATCCCGAGCGCTTCCTCAACGCACACTGGCTGAACCCGGCCTATCTCGTGCCACTGGTCGAAGTCTCGCCGGGCGCCAAGACCGATCCGGCGATTACCGTGCGGGTGAAGGAGATGCTCGAAGGCATCGGCAAGGTTCCCGTGGTTTGCGCCGCGACACCCGGCTATATTGTGCCGCGTATCCAGGCAATGGCCATGAACGAAGCCGCGCGCATGGTCGAGGAAGGCGTTGCCAGTCCCGAGGATATCGACAAGGCGATCAAATACGGTTTCGGATTCCGCTTCGCGGTGCTGGGTCTGCTAGAATTCGTCGATTGGGGCGGCGGCGACATTCTGTATTACGCCAGCAAGTATCTCACCGGCGCGCTCGACAACGATCGCTATTCGTCGCCAGAGATCGTCGGCCGCAACATGGCCGAGGGCAAGATTGGCCTCAAGACCGGCGAAGGTTTCCTCAACTATGAAGGCCTCGACGTCGATGCCTATCGCGAGGGACGGCTGTCGGCGTTTGTGGATTTGCTGAAGCACTTCCAGTTGCAGAAGCCGCCGGTGCTTTGAGGCACCGCGCTCTACTCTCTCGTCATGCCCGGGCTTGACCCGGGCATCCATCTTTGCCGCAAACGCTGACGATAGTTGGATGGCCGGGTCAAGCCCGGCCATGACGAGTTTTAGTTATGAAGGCTGGCGAGTAATAGCGGCAGAGCTGCCTCTATACTTCATACTTCCGGGAAGCCCCGCAGCAGATAACTGCGCAGCCAGTGCAGCAGGCTGTTCAGGATCAGACCGAGCATCGATATCATGATCAGCGGGACGAACATGTCCACGGTCTGAAACGTGCGCGCGGCCTGCACCAGCATGTGACCGAGGCCATCGGTCGAGGTGATCATCTCGGCGAGGAATACCACGATGCAGGAGATCACGAGGCCGATGCGGCAGCCGGTGAGGATCGATGGCATCGCGGCGGGCAGCACCACCTTGAACAGTATCTGCCAGCGCGGCGTGCCGGCGGCCATCGCGGACCAGATCAGCTTCTGCTCGACCATCGACGCGCCGTAATAGGTCGAGAGCAGGATCGGGAACAGCGCGTCGGCAGTCACCAGCGTGATCTTGGAGGCGTGGTCGAAGCCGAGGATCAGCAGCAGCGCGGGATACAGCGCGATCTTCGGGATCGGCGCCAGCACGCGCACCAGCGGCTTGACGACGGCATTGACTGCCGGGCTCACCGCTGCAGCAAGACCGATGAACACGCCGACGACCACGGCAATGCCGAAGCCAGCAAACAGCCGGATCAATGTCGCGGCGATATCGTGCAGAAAGTCGCCATTGAAGAAGTCCTTCGCCAGCTTGCCGAACACGGCGCCTGGCGGTGGCAACAAGCTCGTCGGCGCGAAGCCGAATGAGATCAGCGACTGCCACAGCGCGATGAACAGCACGATCGGCGTGATGCCCAGCAGAACCGAATTGATGCGTTCCTGGTTCATGTTGCGCTCACGTAAAGCTGAGAGGCATGTCGTCGCGCGGCTGCGACCAGCGCACCAGCGACAGGCGGAGCTTCTCGAAGGCCGCATCGAAGATGATGCCCATGGCGCCGATGATCAGGATCATCGCAAACACCGTGTCGTACTGCGCCATGTCGAGCGAGTTGAACAGGATGTTGCCGGCGCCGGACTGGCGCGCGATCATCTCGGAGGTGATCATGGTGATCAGCGCCAGCACCAGACCCGTGCGGCAACCCGTGAGAATTTCAGGCAGCGCTGCCGGCAACACGATGCGGAGCATGCGCATCGGCGCCGACATGCCCATCGCCGCACCGGACCACAGCATCTTTTCTTCGACGGCCTTGGAGCCCTGGAACGCGTGATAGATGATCGGCAAGCTGACACCAAGGAAGATGACGAGGATCTTGGAGACGTCGCCGACGCCCATCCACAGCATGATGATGGGCATCAGCGCCGCTTTCGGCACCGGATAGATGATCATCATCAGCGGATTGAAGAAGGCCGCGACAGCCTTGATGCGCCCCATCAGCAGGCCCAGCGGGATCGCAAACATCACCGCGAGTACGAGACCGATGGCCATACGACGGATGGAATCGAGAATGTTCAGCAGCGATCCCTTGTCTCCGAGGATCGACGGAATGGCCTTGATCGACTCCAGTGCCGTTGGGAAGCTTTCGGTATCCAGCCGCAGCGAGGCAATCTGCCAGACGCACAGCAACCCGATGCAGGCGAACAATGGCGAAAGTGTCTTGAGCACCCCGCGCACGGTCATCACAGATGGTCCTTGCCGTCGTCGATCATCTTCTCGATATCGACGATGTATTTCTGGAACCGTGCGTCGAGCAGCAGATCGGCGCGCTTGCGCGGCCGCGGCAGATCGATATCGACGATTTCCTTGATCGAGCCCGGCGAGCGCGACATCACGATCACCTTGTCTGAGAGATAGACGGCTTCCTCGACCGAATGGGTGACGAACAACACCGTCTTGCGCTGTGTATCCCAGATGTCGAGCAGATCGTTCTGCAGCCGCGTGCGGGTATGCGCATCGAGCGCGCCGAACGGCTCATCCATCAGCAGCACGGCGGGATCATAAGCCAGCGTGCGCGCGATCGCGACGCGCTGCTTCATGCCGCCGGAGAGTTCTTTCGGATAAAAATTCTCGTAGCCCTTGAGGCCGACCATCTCGAGCAGCTTGCGGCCGCGCGTTTCGGCTTCAGCCTTCTTCATGCCCTGCTGGCGCATGCCATACATGACATTGCCGAGCACGTTCTTCCACGGAAACAGCGCGAATTCCTGAAACACCGGACCGCGATCGGGACCCGGTCCAGTGATCGCCTTGCCCTTCACCTTGGCGACGCCATCGGTCGGCTGCACGAAGCCGCCGACGATATAGAGCAAGGTCGACTTGCCGCAGCCTGAGGGTCCGAGGATCGAGACGAAGGCGCCGTCTTCGATGGTGAGGTTGATATCCGACAGCGCCAGGTGGCTTTGCTTGCCGGAGGTCTGGAAGCGCTGCGAGACGTGATCGATTTCGATCATGGCTGAAGCGGGTTTGCGGCCGGATAAAGGTTCCGACTCGGCGTGAGCGTCCGAACGTAGCGACACCACCTGCATTCCCGGTCCTTCATTTGCCATGCACGCATTGCAATCACGACGGCCCGACTGTGTCCATCATGCTGACGGACGCAGCGTAGCCGGAAACTGCAATTACTTTAAGCTTCAAATTTATGCGGGCAACGCCTTTTTGCTAGTCAGCGCCTGCCGCGAACAGGGCAGCTTCCCGCAGCAGGACTTTCGGCGCTTTTGGTGCGTTTAGTCGCGGAAATACGGCTCCACAGGGCCCGACAGCTTGATCAGCAGCGGATTGCCGTACCGGTCCTTTGCCGCGCCGGCGGGCACCTTCACCCAGCCTTCGCTGACGCAATATTCTTCGACATTGGTCTTCTCGGCGCCCTTGAAGCGAATGCCGACATCGCGCTGCAGCACTTCGGCATTGTAGAACGGGCTTCGCGGATCGGTGGACAGGCGATCGGGCAGATCGGCTGATGCGTTGGTGTTGTCGGTCATAGCAGCGCCTCGATTTTCTCTCGCAGTGATTCAGGTTTGGCGGTCGGCGCAAAACGCTCGACGACCCGTCCGGAACGGTCGATCAGGAATTTGGTAAAATTCCATTTGATTCCCGAACCCAGCAATCCGGACTTTTCAGATTTCAGGTAATTATACAATGGATGCGCCCCGGCGCCATTCACGTCAATCTTCTCAAACAGTGGGAAGGTGATGTGGTAATTGGCCTCGCAGAAGCTCTCGATCGCCTTGGCGTCGCCCGGCTCCTGCGCGCCGAACTGGTTGCAGGGAAAGCCCAGCACGGAAAATCCGCGCGGCGCAAAATCCTGTTGCAGTCTCTCCAGCCCCGCATATTGCGGCGTGAATCCGCAGGCGCTGGCGGTATTGACGATCAGCAGCACCTTTCCTTCGAACTGCTTGAGCGCGACAGGCTCACCTGTCAGTGCGTTCGCAGAAAAATCGGAGATGCCGGTCATCGCACTGATCCCTCTCAGGCCGTCACGGGGTCGCAAGGCATCGGCGGGGTACCGCCGGCCTCGATGGCTTCGCCGGCCAGCAGACAGAGATCCTCGCGGTAACGGCCGGCGACGACCTGCACGCCGGTCGGCGCACGGCCGACGAGGCCTGTGG
This sequence comes from Tardiphaga robiniae, assembly GCF_013359755.1. Classification (GTDB taxonomy): domain Bacteria; phylum Pseudomonadota; class Alphaproteobacteria; order Rhizobiales; family Xanthobacteraceae; genus Tardiphaga; species Tardiphaga robiniae. Next base: position 212,964 of record NZ_JABMCJ010000082.1, read on the forward strand.
CGACGCTCAGCGCCGGCAGGCCCATGAAGGGAATGCCAATCTGCGGCATCTGGGCGGCCCAGACGCGATCGAAGCCTTCCTGGCCCTGCATATCCAGATGATCCGGGAACGGCAGCTCTCCGGACATCGGCATCAGCACCACGGCATAGCGCTGCAAGAACATTTCCCAGTCGCGCACGAAGGTGGAACGGCGCACCAGCGCGCGGGACAGGCCGCCATTCTCGAAGTCCTTGAGCTTGTCCTTCTGTCCGCGCAGACAGACCAGTGCTGCGGGATCGCCCTCGCGTTCGGCCGCATCCAGCATGCCCTGATAGCCATCGCCGAACCAGAGCTGCGTCTGCAAGGCGGCGGCCTCGCGCAGGGCCGGCGTGTTCTCGACTTCCTCGACGACCCACCCTGCCCGCTCCAGCCGCTTGCCGGCATCGCGCACGGCAGCTTCGACGTCGGCGGTGATGGCGAGACCATCAGGCCGTAAGCACATGGCGGCGCGCTTCTCGCGGTTCGGTCCTTTGAGCGGCGCCGGCACCCACCAGGGATCGCGCGCATCCGGCTGTGACATCGCGGCGAGGCCAAGGCGCACATCGTTGATGGTGCGCGCCAGCGGGCCGGACACCGCGGTGATCTGGCCGGAGATGATGCGCTCGGGCAGCGCCTGATTGTAAGCCGCGATGCGGCCGAGCGTGGGACGCAACCCGTGCACGCCGCAGGCATAAGCGGGATAGCGAATCGAGCCCGCGATATCGGTACCATGAGCGATGTGGCCGATGCCGGCGGCGACCGCGCTGCCTGCGCCGCCAGACGAGCCGCCCGGCGTCAGCGAGGGATCGCGCGGGTTTTTGGTATCGCCATAGAGCTGATTGGTGGTGAACCAGCGATAGGAAAATGCCGGGCAATTGGTGCGGCCGATGATGACGGCGCCAGCCTTCAGCAGATTGTCGATCACCGGGCTGTTGGTCTTGGCGATGATCTCGTTCTGGATCTTCACGCCATTCGATGTCGGATAGGTCGCGTAGTCGATATTCACTTTGACGGTGATGGGCACGCCGCCGAGCGGGCCGACATCGTCGCCGCGCGCAATCGCCGCATCGACCGCATCCGCCCGTGCCAGCGCCTCATTGGGTCGATGGTCGACCACGGCATTGATGGCAGGGTTCACAGCATCGAGCCGTGCGAGGCCAGCCACCGTCGCCTCCTTGGCGGACACCTTGCGGTCGCGAATGAGTGCGGAGAGGTCAGTTGCCGACAGGCGCCAGAGATCGTTCATGCAGTGCTCCATTGCTTGTCGCTTGTTAACGCAGGCGGCCGGAGATTGCCAATCAGGCACGATTTCGCAGTCTCGCGGCGCCGAAGCGTCCGAGCTAATGAGCATTCCTTCCCACCCTCAATCGAGAGGGCGTGCGGAACGCCGGGTGCCCGTTGCACCCTTGGGCCTGATGCGAATGCGGTCTTCCGCAATCTAGAGTGCATCAGGACTTTCGGAGGCGCCGAGCAAGTGCCCGACGTTCCGCATACGGTGTTTTTTCGGTTGCCTGCACATCTGCCATGGCGAACGGTCCCATCACCAAAATTAATGTCCCAGGGCGGAGGGACAGGGTAGCCTCAAGCGAGTAAGCCGAACGCGTTTTGACTTGGTCGTCCGTCACCCTGTCCAGGGAGTCTTTCCATCCCAAGATCGGCCGTCTCCTTGCCAGTGGCAGTGCTGGCGCAGATCCGTCCTGCCCGAAGACAGACGTCACCCGTGAAGCGCGTGACGCCGCATCTCCGGCGTCCACCGCATCCAGCCCCGCGAACGTGACGATCGCGCTCGCCCCTCTCATCGGGGCCGGACGAAGGGGAAAATAATCCATATCGGGATATTGTCAATAAGAAATAGGAAAAAATGTTTAATGACGTCTCCCCCCAAAAACTGTCATTCCGGGGCGTGCGCGCATCTTTGCGCGCGCCCCGGAATGACAGCGGGAGCTGAACATGTCGGGATTCCGGGCTCATTCCGGTCCGCTGTGCGGCCCGGCCTGCCCCGGAATGACGTCGCGCGGGTGAGCCCGCGCGACGTCACTTCACCCTTGCGAGAAAATAAGCCAGCTCCACGATCTGCGCTTCGGAGATCGACTGCATCACATCGGCCATGGTGGCATCGTAACCGTGGCGGGAGTTGTCCTTGTATTCGCGCATGGTCTTGGCGAGGTAGTCCTCGCGCTGGTTGGCAATGCGCGGGATATTGTCGCGGCCGGAGAAGTCCGCGTTGTGGCAGCTATCGCAGCGGAATTGCGATGTCAGCGCTTTCGCAGCCTGCATTCGCGCAGGATCGCCCGCTTCCAGTGCGACAGGCTTCGGCAGCGTGGCGAGATAGTCCGAGAACAGGCGCAGATCGTCGTCGGTGAAATCCTTCACCATGTCGTTCATCGGCTCCGCGACACGGAGCTTCTCGCGAAACATGTAGATCTGGATCAGCGAATAAGCCGGCTGCTGCGCACCGAGCGACGGCGTGTTCTCGGTTTCGGAGACACCCTTCTCGCCGTGACAACCGAGGCACGGCGCGGCGCGCTCGGTGATGGGTTCGGCGGCGAAGAGTGGGGACGTCGAGAGAAAAAGAGCTACGATGACGGCAAACGGGCGCATCGGCTTTGAACTTTCTGAATACTGAAACTCCGGCGTGGCGAATTCCTTCTCCCCGCTTGCGGGGAGAAGGTGAAGATGAGGGGGACTCTCACCGCGCTCGGAGCAAGTGGAGAGTCCCCCTCACCCGACTTTCACGCGCTTCGCGCGTTGCAGTCGACCTCTCCCCGCCCGGCGAAGCAAAGCTTCGCTAGGCGGGGAGAGGTGAGAAAACGTCGTCACTTCGCGCCCGCCACCTTCTGCTTGCCATAGGTGATGCGATAGATCGCGCCGTTCCAGTCGTCGGAGACCAGCAGCGATCCGTCCTTCATCTGCAGCACGTCGACGGGGCGGCCGACATATTTGTTGTCCTCGATGAAGCCGGTGAGGAACGGCTCGACGGACTTCACCGTGCCGTCCTTGTTCAGCTTCGCGACAACGACGTCTCCGCCGAGCTTCTGAGTCTTGTTCCAGGAGCCATGGCGCGCGATGAAGATCGCATCCTTATAGGCGGCCGGGAACATCTTGCCGGTGTAGAACCGCATGCCCAGTGCCGCCGTATGCGACCCGAGCAGGCCGACCGGCGCGGTGTAGTCGGCGCAAGACTTGCCCCAGCCGAATTCCGGATCGAGGATATTGCCCTGCAGGCAATATGGCGCGCCGAAGTCTTCACCCGCCTTGGTGACACGGTTGAGTTCATCTTCCGGCACCGCTTCCGACATCCAGTCGCGGCCGTTGTCGGTGAAGTACATCTGCTTGGTGGTCGGATTCCAGTCGAAGCCGACGGTGTTGCGGACACCCTTCACATAGATCTCGGCGCCGGTGCCATCGAGATTCATGCGGCGGATCTGGCCATGGGCCTGGTCATGCAGCACATTGTTGCCGGGCTGGCCGACCGGCACATAGAGCTTGTTGTCCGGGCCGATGCCGATGAACTTCCAGCCATGGGCTTCGTCCTTCGGCAGGTTGTCGTAGATCATGGTCGGCTTCGGCGGATTCTCGAGATTGTCTTCCACCTTGTCGATCTTCGAGATCTTCGACAGTTCGGCGATGTAGAGCGTGCCGTCCTTGAAGGCGAGACCGTTCGGACGATAGAGGCCGGAGGCCAGCACCTTCACCTGCCGCTTGCCGTCATTGTTGATGACCGCGTAGACCTTGTCGACAAGACGGGAGCCAACAAAGACCGTGCCCTTGTCGCCCTCGCGCATCGAGCGCGCATTGGCCATGCCGGCCGCATAGACTTCGATGTTGAAGCCGGCGGGCACTTTCAGTTTGGCAGTCGGCAGCTTGTCGGCGGCGGACGGAATCGGCGGCGGCGCGACGGGCGCGAGCTTGGCTGCGGCAGCGCCATCGGGACGGCCGATCAGCGGCGAGCCGGGCGGCAGCGCAGGCGCGGCGGCAACGGCTGGCGCAGGTGCAGGAGCGGCAGCCTGTGGTGCTGCTGGCGCTGGCGCAGGAGCCGCTGCGGGAGCAGCAGGCGCTGCACTCGGAGCTGCACTTGGCGCGGCTGCAGGAGCCGGTGTTGCAGGTGATGTATCGGACTGCTGGGCAAAAGCGCCGCTTGTAAAGACACCGATGAACGCACCGGCAAGCAATGCCCGGCGCGCGGACGTGTAGACACTCATGGATCTCTCCCCTTTTTTACGGAAGCCTTCTCTGCTCGCAGCACATGAGATGCGCCGCCCCCGAGGCTTTCCGGATCGCACTGTTGGATATTTTTATGTCGCTGCGCAATCAAAACATCACGCGCGAGCAAGCCTGTGCGGATTCCCGCAATCGGCTAGAGCCTTCTCGGTTCTGATAGAATCAGAACCGAGGCTCTGGCTTTTTGTATTGACGCGTTTTCTTGACGCGAACCGGTGCCCACTTCGCTCGACAACGCTCTAATGCCGCGTTGCGGACTCATCGGTGGCATCGAGCAGTGCTTCGGTGAACGGAAATTCAAGCACGATCTCGCCGTCCTTGTCCGTCACCTCAAGCACCGCTTTGAGCAGATCGCTCGGCGTGCCTTCGGAGCGCAGCAATTGCAGGATCATCGACCGCGCCACATCCCAGGCATGATCGGGATCCCGCAGCTCCTCGCCTTCGGGATCGACCACCAGCTCGTCGTTGATGCGTGTGTTGAAGAAATAAAGCGGCATGGCAATTCTCTTGGCACTGGGCTTGGGCGCGGACGCAGAAGACCTCAGACCACGCGAATATCCCGGAAGATGCGGCGGGCTGAGTACGAATCAATGCCTTTCAACCAAAGGCCTTCGCTATCTATGGAACGTTCTCGCCATTGCAATGTTGCAGTGCAATCGATTGTGCATTGCACGCATATTGTACCCCCATCGCTTCACATTGTGATGACGAAGTTGTTGGCGAACCTTTGAGCAGGGATTAGAGTTGTGGTTATGCAGTACCTGACTGCAGAGAAGCGGGAGATAAATATGGCCTGGAAAGCACCGAAGATCGTCGAAGTTGCAGTCGGCATGGAAATCAACATGTACGCCTGCGCAGCGCGCAAGTAAGACTTGAGCTCACGCTAAGATCTTAAGTTTTGGGGGCGCCTTCGTCATTGACGGGCGCCCCGCGTCTTTTTACGAGACGCGAGTTGGCCGGGATTCAGGGCGATCTCATGTTGCGTGTTGTCGTTCTTGGAGCCGCGGCCGGCGGCGGTGTTCCGCAATGGAATTGCGGATGCCGGATTTGTCGTGCGGCGCGCGATGAGCGGCCAGACTTGCGGAGCGGTCAGGCCTCGATCGCGGTGTCGGCCGACAATGCCAACTGGTTCCTGATCAATGCCTCGCCCGACCTGCGACAACAGGTCACCGATACGCCCCAGCTTCACCCCCACCCCGATCATGTCAGACACTCGCCGATCGCGGGCGTGATCCTCACCAATGGCGAGGTCGATGCGGTGGCCGGGCTCTTGTCGATGCGGGAAGGTTCGCCATTTACAATCTATGCGCACACACGTGTGCTGGCGATCCTGAAAGCCAACAGCATTTTCAACGTGCTCTCGGACAAGAACGTGCGCCGCGACGCCATCGAGATTGATACGTCTTTCGAACCGAAGCTGCAGGATGGCGCGCCGTCCGGCCTGGAGGTGCTGCCTTTCGTCGTGCCCGGCAAAAGCGCGTGGTATCTCGAAGGCCAGGCACATCCGGCCGGTGAGGATGGCGACGGCGATACGCTGGGTCTGCGGATTGCCGAGAAGGCCACCGGCAAGCATTTCTATTTCATTGCGGCCTGCGCGCGGGTGACGCCCGAACTGAAGACGCGCATCTCCGGCGCCCCGCTGGTGTTCTTCGACGGCACCGTGTGGCGCGACGACGAATTGATCGCCGCAGGATTGGGCCATAAGACCGGCCAGAGCATGGGGCATCTGTCGATGTCCGGCACGGATGGCGCGATCAGCGAACTGGCCGATGCCGGCATCGCCAGAAAGTTCTTTCTGCACATCAACAATTCGAACCCGGCGCTGCTGCATGATTCCACCGAGCGCGCCGCATTGACCACCGCCGGCTGGCAAATCCCCGGCAATGGCATGGAGATCACGCTGTGAACGCCCCAGGTGCTACCATGACAAGTGCAAACATGATCGGCGCCAACGCCATTTCCGCCTATTCGATTTCGCCAGGCGTGCCGCTGGACAATGCCGCGCAACTCGAAGAGACGCTGCGCCATATCGGCGCGACGCGCTATCACAGCCTGCATCCGTTTCATAAATTGTTGCACGGCGGCAAGCTCAACAAGGGCCAGGTGCAGGCCTGGGCGCTGAACCGCTACTATTATCAGAGCACGATCCCCATCAAGGACGCCGTGGTGATCTCGCGCTTCCGCGACCGGGCGACACGCGTGGAATGGCGGCACCGCATCGAGGATCACGACGGTGATACCGGCGCCGAAGGCGGCATCGAGCGCTGGCTGAAGCTGACCGAAGGGCTCGGTCTCGACTCAGCCTATGTGGAATCCACCGAAGGCATTTTACCGGCGACGCGTTTCGCCGTGGAGGCCTATGTGCATTTCGTGCGTGACAAGACGCCGCTCGAGGCCATCGCCTCGTCGCTGACGGAACTGTTCGCCCCCAACCTGCATGAAGAGCGCATCTCTGGCATGCTGAAGCATTATGATTTCGTCAATCCGGACATCATGAGCTATTTCAGCCGCCGCCTGACCCAGGCGCCGCGCGATGCCGGCTTTGCGCTGGATTACGTCAAGCAGCACGCCAACACCCCGGCCGAGCGCCGCGCGGTTTGCAATGCACTGATCTTCAAGACCAATGTGTTGTGGGTGCAGCTCGATGCGCTGTATCATGCCTATGTCGATGGCCATGTGCCGCCGGGCGCGTTCGTCCCGGCCAAGTAAGAAGGCAACGATGACGGAGTTGCGCAGCAATCGTCGGATCAGTGTCAGCGAGGCCAGCAAGCCGATCTTGCCGCGCCACGCCCGGCTGAAGTTCGACGAGACGCGCCAGCGCTGGGTGATCCTGGCGCCGGAGCGTGTGCTGGCGCCGGACGATATCGCCGTGGAAATCCTGCAACTCTGTGACGGCGCACGCAGCGTGGCCGATATCATCGATCTCCTGGTGGCCAAATATGCCGCGCCGCGCGACGATATCGGCACCGATGTTCTCGCGATGCTGCAGGATCTCGCCGACAAGGGCTTTCTCACGCAAGCGCGGGAGAAGACAGCATGAGTCCCACCCTCACCGACGCCAGTCCGGTCTTCACCGATCCCGCCGACAGTCTCGCGATCATGGAGCGCACGCGCTCGACGGCTGAGACCTTCGGCATTCCCCTTGCCGTGCTGGCCGAACTCACCCATCGCTGCCCGCTGCAATGTCCATACTGCTCCAATCCCGTGGAGCTCGACCGCGGCAGCACCGAGCTGACCACCGACGAATGGAAGAAGGTACTGTCCGAGCTCGCCGAAATCGGCGTGCTGCAGATCCACTTCTCCGGCGGCGAGCCGACCGCGCGCAAGGACATCGTCGAGCTGGTCCAGCACGCGACGGATGTGGGCCTGTATTCCAATCTCATCACCTCGGCCGTGCTGCTGACGCGCGACAAGCTCGCAGCGCTCGCCGATGCCGGGCTATGCCATGTACAGATCAGCTTCCAGGGCAATGAGCCCGTGGTTGCCGACCGCGTCGGCGGCTATCGCAATGGCCACGCGAAGAAGCTCGAAGTCGCCAGATGGACGCGCGAGCTCGATCTGCCGCTGACCGTAAATGCGGTGATGCACCGGCAGAACCTGCATCAGCTCGCCGACATCATCCAGATGGCGGTCGATCTCGACGCCGACCGGCTGGAGGTCGCGAATGTGCAGTATTACGGCTGGGCGCTGAAGAACCGCGCCGCCCTGATGCCGACCATCGATCAGATCGACGAGACCAGCCGCATCGTCGAGGATGCGCAGCTGCGCCTGAAGGGCATTCTCGATATCGACTATGTCGTGCCGGACTATTACGCGCTGCGGCCGAAGAAGTGCATGGGCGGCTGGGGCCGGCAGTTCTTCAACATCTCTCCATCAGGCAAGATCCTGCCGTGCCATGCCGCCGAGACCATCACCGGGATGGAATTCGAATCCGTGCGCTCCAATCATTCGATCGCCTGGATCTGGCAGAATTCCGAAGCCTTCAACCGCTATCGCGGCACCGGCTGGATGCCCGAGCCGTGCCAGAGCTGCGCATTCAAGGAGATCGACTTCGGCGGCTGCCGTTGCCAGGCCTTCGCGCTGACCGGCGACGCCGGCAATACCGACCCCGCCTGCACGCTGTCGCCTGTTCACGCCGAAATCTTCAAACTGGCCGCGACGGAATCCACTGAGGGCCGCGACCGCTTCATCTATCGCAACTTCAAAGGCGGCACGCTGGAGCCGGACGCGGACCACGTTCATGGCCGCTGACGTCCCCGCCCCGGTGAATGCGGACCTGTTCGCGCCGCTGACCTCGGAACATTTCGATGTCGGCGACGGCCACGCAATCCATGTGGAGAGCGTCGGCCGCAGCGACGGCATTCCCGCGGTCTATCTGCATGGCGGCCCCGGCTCCGGCTGCCAGCCCGATCACCGCCGGCTGTTCGATCCGCAGCGCTTTCACACCGTGTTGTTCGATCAGCGCGGCGCCGGCCGCAGCAAGCCCAAAGGGCTGCGCGAGGCGAACACGCTGCCGCATCTGATCGCGGATATGGAAACGATCCGCACCCAATTCGGCTTCGACAAATGGCTCGTGGTCGGCGGCTCCTGGGGCGCGACGCTGGCGCTGGCCTATGCGCAGGCCCATCCCGAACGCGTGACCGGCATCGTGCTGCGCGCAACCTTTCTCGGCACGCGGGAAGAATTGCACGATGTCTTCAACGTCATGCTGCCGCGGCATTATCCCGGCCTGCATGGAGATTTTCTGAGCGCCCTTGCCGAAGCCGAGCGCGCCGATCCGCTGCCGAACTTCTATCGCCGCATTCTCGATGCCGATCCGGCCGTGCATGTCCCGGCGATCCGCGCCTGGGGCGGCACCGAAGCCATCCTCTCGGAAATCGCGCCGAAGCGCACACGGCTCGACCTTGCCGAGCTTGGCAACCAGACGCGGCCGATGCCGGCCACGCCGGCGATGGAAGCGCATTACTTCCAGCATGACTGCTTCATGCGGCCGCAGCAGCTCATGGAAGACGCCGGCAGACTCACCGGCATTCCCGGCGTCATCATTCAGGGCCGTTACGACTTCCTCTGCCCGCCCGCGACATCGCATGCCCTGGCCAGGCGCTGGACCGATGCCGAGGTACGCATCGTTGAAGGCGCCGGTCACAGCCTGTATGACCCCGGCATGCGCGATGCGGTCATGAAGGCCATCGCCGATGTCGCGTCGAAACTGAAATAGGACTTCTGGAATGCCGATCAAAGGCACGGGAATGTTGATGACGTCGATGGACATCGACGCCAGCCATGAGCAGGAATTCAACGCGTGGTACGACCGCGAGCATCTTGCCGAGCGCGTCGCCATCGAGGGCTTCAATGAGGCGAGGCGCTATGTGGCCGTGAATGCCAGGCCGAAATATCTCGGCCTGTATTCAACCGCGGCATTCGACGTGTTGGACAGTGATGCCTATCGCACGGCGCTGGCGAACCAGACCAAGTGGTCGCTGACCAATATCGGCCGTTTCCAGAACATGCTGCGTTCGGTGGCGCGGATCACCGTGAGCCGCGGTCAGGGCCGCGGCGCGGCGCTCGGGCTGGTGCGCATCCGGCCACCCGCCGAAGGCGCTGACAAACTGCGCAGCGCCATCGAAGCGCAGCTCGATCCGGGCGATATCAACGGCATCATTTCGATGCATCTGATGGAAAGCGATCCCCGCCTCTCGAAGCCGCTGACCGACGATCCTGCCGCGCCCAATCCTGCGGCGCGCGACTGGTATGTGATGATCGACGGCACCGATGTCGACGCCGTCGCTGCGACCATGAAGGGCCGCTTCGATGCAGCTATCACAGCGGCCTCGGCAGAGCTGATTTCCGAGGGGACCTACCGGCTGATGTGGGATCTAGCGAAGAGCGATCTTTGACCGGCAATCTTGATTGAACGCATGGTACCGCTGACGCGACCAAGGTGAACTGGCCCGCAACGGGCCGCCTCACCTTGCGAGATGTCGATGACCATCCGTGTGCTGTCCCTTCTGGTTCTCACCGCCACTCTGACCATCGGCGGGCCGCTGGCGCGCGCCGAGGACGAGCCGGTCAAGGTCGATGCGGTGAAGGCAGCCGAATTCAACAAGCGCATGTTTGCCGGCCCGCTGGGTCCGAAGCTGACCTATGCGTGTTTCGTCCGGCGCTATGACGCCGAGCATCTGGCGCGACATCCCAAACAGAAGGTCAGCACCATGAAGCTGCTGGTCGTCGCCGGGCATCCGCCCGAGGAAAGCTACACGCCCTACTCGTTCCGGCTCGGCTTCAAATATCGCCATCGCAAGGGCGACTGGGATTCCAGCGGTTCTTGCGGCCAGATCCAGGACACCGACAAGGGCCAGGAGGTGAAGTTCGCGTGCAGCGTCGATTGCGATGGCGGCGGCATTGCGATCGGCCTGGCCAAAGACATCGACGCGACGCTGGTCCGTGTCGAGCGCGTCCGCATCTGGCAGAACAGCAAGCCCGATGAAGAACCCGGCGCCGACGCGCTCACCGGCGGCGAAGACGACAAGATTTTCCGGCTCGACCGCACGAGTCTGAAGGAGTGTGAGTCGTTGATCACGGACCGCAAGGAACTCGCGGCGATGCGCAGCAAGTGAGCGTGATTGACATCCAATCGGAGCGAGCCATGAATCGACGCAGCCTATTGTGGACCGCTCTGTCGTCGATCGGCGCGGGACTGGTCGCCTCGCAGGCCAGCGCGGCAGCGACTGACGCAAAGCCACCTGCCAAGCTCAAGGTCGTCTATCACCTCGCCGATGCCGACAGGGTGAATTTCGCCCTCGGCAATATCCAGAACCACTTCGACGGCGTCGGCGGCCCCGACAACGTTACCATCGCACTGGTCGTGCTCGGCCCGGCGCTGAAGTCATTTGCCCGGGCTTCCACCAATCCCGACATTACCGCGCGGGTCGGCAAATTCACCAAGGCAGGCCTGCAACTGGCCGCCTGCAGCAACACCATGAAGGCGCAGGATGTGACGCTGGACGGCCTGCTGCCGGGCTTCACCATCGCCGACCGCGGCGGTGTGGTCCGGATCGCGGAGCTGCAGGCGCAGGGCTATCTGTATATTCGGCCTTAGCCATCGCTTCGGACGAGTATGTTGGAAATTAGAACTCGTCATGCCCGGGCTTGACCCGGGCATCCATCTTTTACGTCCGCTGGCGGAAGTTGGATGGCCGGGTCAAGCCCGGCCATGACGTGGAGAGATTTGAGCGCCTGTCAAACCGACGCACAAAATTTGCACAATTGTCATGCCGCCGGGCCAATCTGGCGAACACGGAATTGCGATCCGGCTCCCGCGCCCTGAATGGAACCGTTCGGCTTGCCATGCGTATGGGTTTGGGGCGATCATTGGAACTGGGCCGCGGAACGTTTCGCGCGGCGATCGGCCTTTTGATAATTGTAAGCAGAACAAGGCATCATGAATCCCGTTAAAGCACTCGAATCTCACGGTCAGGCCGTCTGGCTGGACTTCCTCGCCCGCGGCTTCGTCGCCAAAGGCGACCTCAAGAAGCTGATCGACACTGACGCCGTGAAGGGCGTGACGTCGAACCCGGCGATCTTCGAGAAGGCGATCGGAAGTTCGGACGAATATGATGCCCCGATTGCCGAGGCGTTGAAGTCCGGCGACAAGTCGCCTGCCGACCTGTTCGAGCACATTGCCGTCGAGGACATCCAGCACGCCGCCGATGTGCTGAAGCCGGTCTATGACAAGATGAAGGGCGATGATGGTTTCGTCAGCCTGGAAGTCTCGCCCTATCTCGCCAATGACACCAAGGGCACGGTCACTGAGGCGGAGCGCCTGTGGGCGAGCGTCAAGCGCCCAAACCTGATGGTGAAGGTGCCGGCAACGCCGGAGGGGCTGCCCGCGATCCAGCAACTGATCGGCGAAGGCATCAGCATCAATGTGACGCTGCTGTTCGCGCAGAAGACCTATGTGGAGGTCGCCGAGGCCTATCTCAACGGTCTCGAAAAGTATGTCGCCGGGGGCGGCGATCCCTCGCATGTGGCCAGCGTCGCCTCTTTCTTCGTCAGCCGCATCGACGCGCAGGTCGACAAGCAACTCGACGACAAGATCGCCAAGGCCAATGACCCATCCGAGAAGGCGCGGCTCAAGGACCTCAAGGGCAAGGTCGCCATCGCCAATGCCAAACTCGCCTATCAGGAATATCTGAAACTGTTTGCCGGCCCGCGTTGGGAGAAACTGGCTGCCAAAGGCGCCAAGCCGCAGCGGCTGCTCTGGGCCTCCACCGGCGTGAAGAGCAAGGACTATCGCGACACGCTCTATGTGGAAGAGCTGATCGGGAAGAACACCGTCAACACTGTGCCGCCCGCCACGCTGGACGCGTTCCGCGACCACGGCGAGGTGCGCGACAGCCTCGAAGAGAATGTCAAGGATGCGAAGAAGGTGCTCGCCGATCTCGCCAAGACCGGCATTTCGCTCGATGCGATTACGACGCATCTCGTCGAGGACGGCGTCAAACTGTTCGCTGACGCCGCCGACAAGCTGTACGGCGCGGTGGCGCACAAGCGCGCGACATCGCTTGGTGGTGGCATCGGCGCGCAGAAGCTGGCGCTGGGCGACGGCATCACGAAGAAGGTCGCAACCTCCACCGAAGAGTGGCGTGCGTCTGCGAAGATCCGCCGGCTCTGGCACAAGGACAAATCGGTCTGGACCGGCGCGGACGAAGACAAGTGGCTGGGCTGGCTGAACAGCGCTTTTGCCGAGAAGGCCAAGCTCGCCGACTACAACGACTTCGCCAATTGGGTGAAGGCGCAGGGATTCACCGATGCGGTGGTGCTCGGCATGGGCGGCTCGAGCCTCGGGCCGGAAGTGCTGGCGCAGACCTTCGCCAAGGTGTCGGGATTCCCGAAACTACATGTGCTGGATTCCACCGATCCCGCACAGGTGCGCGCCATGGGCGCTGCAGTGACCATTGCCAAGACGCTGTTCATCGTCTCCAGCAAGTCCGGCGGCACCACCGAGCCGAACGTGATGAAGAACTATTTCTTCGACGAGGTGACCAACGCGGTCGGCGCCGACAAGGCCGGATCGCACTTCGTCGCCGTCACCGATCCCGGCTCATCGCTGGAGAAGGTCGCGAAGACCCAAAAGTTTGCACGCATCTTCCATGGCGATCCCACCATCGGCGGGCGCTATTCGGTGCTGTCGCCGTTCGGCCTGGTGCCGGCGGCTGCCGCGGGCGTCGATCTCACCAAACTGCTCGACCTCACGCTGTCGATGGTCCGCTCCTGCGGACCGGACGTGCCACCCGCTGAAAATCCCGGCGTCCAGCTCGGCCTTGCCATGGGCAATGCCGGGCTCGACGGCCGCGACAAGGTCACGATCTTGTCCTCGAAGAAAATCGCCGATTTCGGCGCATGGGCCGAACAGCTCATCGCCGAATCCACCGGCAAGGATGGCAAGGGCCTGATCCCGATCGATGGCGAGACGCTGGGCGAGCCCTCCGTCTATGGCACCGATCGCTTCTTTATCGATCTGCGCACATCAGGCGAAGACGACAAGGGACATGACGACAGACTGGCCGCGCTGGAGAAGGCGGGCCATCCCGTCGCGCGCATCGTGATGCCGTCCATCGATCATCTCGGCCAGGAATTCTTCCGCTTCGAAATCGCGACAGCCGTCGCGGGATCGATTCTGGGCATTAACCCGTTCAACCAGCCAGATGTGGAAGCCGCCAAGATCAAGACGCGCGAGCTGACGGAAGCCTTCGAGAAGACCGGCGCGCTGCCGCCGGAGACGCCGGTGGTGTCGTCAAAGGAAGCCGATCTCTATACCGACGATAGCAATGCCGAACTGCTGAAGAAGGCCGGCGCCAATGGCGATCTGACCTCGTGGCTGAAGGCGCATTTCCGCCGCGTCACGCCCGGCGATTACGTGGCCCTGCTGGCCTATGTCGAACGCGATAGCGCGCATATCGACACGCTGCAGCAGATGCGGATGGCGGTGCGCGACAAGAAGAAGGTCGCGACCTGCGCCGAATTCGGCCCCCGCTTCCTGCACTCGACGGGTCAGGCCTATAAAGGCGGGCCGGATACCGGTGTCTTCCTGCAGATCACCGCGGACGATGCCAAGGATCTCGCCATCCCGGATTACCGGGCGTCGTTCGGTGTCATCAAGGCGGCACAGGCGCGTGGTGACTTCGGCGTACTCACGGATCGCAATCGTCGCGCTTTGCGCATCCATCTCAAGGGCGATCTCAAGGCCGGACTTGCTGTTCTCGACAAGGCGATGACTGCCGCATTGAACTAAACGACGATCCGCATGGCCCGGACATTGCTTCGGGTCATGCGCAATCAATAAAGGACATCACACAATGCAGCTCGGCATGATCGGTCTCGGCCGAATGGGCGGAAATATTGTCCGCCGCCTGATGAAGAACGGTCACACCGCGGTCGTCTATGACAAGGACGCCAAGGCCGTCAGCGGCCTCGCCTCCGAAGGTGCCACCGGCGGATCGTCGCTCGAAGATTTCGTCAAGAAGCTCGACAAGCCCCGCGCGGTCTGGGTGATGCTGCCCGCCGGCAAGATCACCGAAACCACCATCGACGCGCTGACCAGGCTGCTGGAGCCGGGCGACACCGTTATCGATGGCGGCAACACCTTCTGGCAGGACGACGTCCGCCGCGGCAAGGCGCTGAAGGAAAAGGGCCTGTTCTATATCGACGTCGGCACGTCCGGCGGCGTCTGGGGCATCGATCGCGGCTACTGCATGATGATCGGCGGTGAAAAGAGCGTCGTCGATCGGCTCGATCCGATCTTCAAGACACTGGCCCCGGGGATCGGCGACATTCCGCGTACGCCGGGCCGCGACAACAGCGATCCGCGCATCGAGAATGGCTATATCCATGCCGGCCCGGTCGGCGCCGGGCACTTCGTCAAGATGGTCCATAATGGCATCGAATACGGACTGATGCAGGCCTATGCCGAAGGCTTCGACATCATGAAGAACGCCAATATCGAGGCGCTCCCGGAGGCGCATCGCTTCGATTTGAATTTGCCTGACATCGCCGAAGTGTGGCGCCGCGGCAGCGTGATCCCGTCATGGCTGCTCGACCTTACCTCCTCCGCGCTCGCCAAGAACGAGACGCTTGATACTTACTCAGGCTTCGTCGAGGATTCTGGCGAAGGCCGCTGGACGGTGAATGCCGCCATCGACGAGGCAGTTCCCGCCGAAGTGCTAACGGCGGCGCTGTTTGCGCGGTTCCGTTCGCGCAAGGAGCACACATTTGCAGAGAAGATTCTATCCGCGATGCGCGCCGGTTTCGGCGGCCACAAAGAGCCCGATCAGCATCCGGATCCAAAACGGCAGGACGCGCCTGATATCATCAAGCCAAAGGCGTAGCCCGCATGACCGAGATACAAGCTCCAGGCCCTGTCAAATCCAAGAAGAAGCCAGACCCTTGCGCATTCGTGATCTTCGGCGTCACCGGCGATCTCGCCCACCGGCTGGTCATCGCGGCGCTTTATAACCTGCAGGCGGCCGATCTTCTGCCGGAGAAATTCTGCGTCGTCGGCATCGCCCGCAAGGACATGACCGGCGCGGAACTCCGCGACGACCTGATGAAGGGCCTGAAGCAATATGCGACGCGCCCGGTTGACGACGCCATCGCGCAGAAGCTGCTCAATTGCGTCACCTGTATCGAAGCCGATCCGAGCGAGCCGGAATCCTTCGATCGCATGCGCGACCAGCTCGACAAACTCGAGGAAGCACGCGGCACCGGGGGCAATCGCCTATTCTATCTGGCAACGCCGCCGTCGGCCTTCGCGCCGATCGCGCGTCAGCTCGGCCGCACCGGCATGCTGAAGGAAAACGGCTCGTGGCGTCGCCTCGTGGTCGAGAAGCCGTTCGGCACGGACCTTGAATCAGCGAAGAAGCTGAACAATGAACTGCTCGGCCTGATGAACGAGCAGCAGATCTACCGGATCGATCACTATCTCGGCAAGGAGACGGTGCAGAATATCCTGGTGCTGCGCTTTGCCAATGGCATGTTCGAGCCGATCTGGAATCGCAACCATATCGATCACGTGCAGATTACCGTGGACGAGAAACTCGGCGTCGGCCATCGCGGCTCGTTCTATGACGCCACCGGCGCGCTACGCGACATGGTGCCGAACCATCTGTTCCAGCTGCTGTCGCTGGTGGCCATGGAGCCGCCCGCGCGGTTCGAGGCTAATGCGGTTCGCTCCGAGAAGGCCGAAGTGCTCGCCGCCGTCACCACGCAGACCGAGGCCGAAGCACTGCAGAATTCGGTTCGCGCGCAATATGTCGCCGGCCATGTGGGCGATACCGACATTGGTGACTATCTGAAGACCAAAGACGTCAAGGATGGCAGCACCACCGAGACCTATGCAGCGATGAAGCTGTCGATCGACAACTGGCGCTGGGCCGGCGTTCCCTTTTATCTGCGCACCGGCAAGGCACTTGGTATCAAACGCACCGAAGTGGCGATCAAGTTCAAGCAAGCGCCCTTCGCCATGTTCCGTGACATGTCGGTGGAAAGCCTCGCCGAGAACTTTCTCGTTATCGCGGTGGAGCCGAATGAAGGCATCTCGCTGAAGTTCAACACCAAGGTGCCCGGCCCTGCGGTGGAGATCGACGGCGTCGAGATGAAGTTCCGCTACAAGGATTACTTCCAGGCCGCGCCGGCGACAGGCTACGAGACGCTGATCTATGACTGCATGATCGGCGACAACATCCTGTTCCAGCGGGCCGACAGCGTGGAAGCCGGCTGGCGTGCCGTACAGCCGTTCCTCGATGCCTGGAAGAAGGCCGGCAAGGATGGGCTCAAGACCTACAACGCCGGCAGCGAAGGTCCCGAGGAAGCCAACGACCTGCTCAAGCGCGATGGTCGTAGCTGGCGCGTGCTGAGCTGACGCCATGACAGCGCCCAATCGCCATATCGTCGTGGTCGAGGATGCAGTGGCTCTCGCCGAGGCCGCAGCCGACCGGCTGATCGAGCGCATCGAGGCCAATCCCGGTCGCATCGCCATCTGCATGACTGGCGGATCGAGCCCGAAGCGGCTCTATGAATTACTCGCCACCGAACCCTATCGCAGCGAAATCCCCTGGGATCGCGTACACTGGTTCATCGGCGACGACCGCTTCGTTTCTTCAAGCGACCCGCTCAACAACATGAGTATGGCGCGAACTGCGTTTCTGGATGCATGCGCGCCACTTGCGAATGTGCACCCGATCAAGACCGATGCGGCGAATCCGGATGACGCGGCGGCGCTCTATGCGCGCGAACTGCAGTCCTTCTACGGCACCCACAAGCTCGATAAAGCCAAACCGCTGTTCGATCTCGTATTGCTCGGCGTCGGCCCCGATGGCCACGTGGCGTCGCTGTTTCCCGGATATCCCGGCATCGAGATCAAGGACCGCTGGGTAGTCGGCGTGCCCGAAGCGCATGTAAAGCCGTTCGTGCCGCGCGTCAGCCTGACGCTGCCGGCCCTGGCCTCATGCCGAGAGATGCTGTTCCTGATGAGCGGCGAGGACAAGCGCGCAATCCTGACGCGCGTGCTGAAGGGCGAGGATCTGCCAGCCAATCGCGCGCGGTCGGACGGCGAAACCGTATGGCTGTGCGACAAGGCCGCCCTGCCGGACGACGCGCGTGGCTGACACCGCGCCCAAGACTCTGGCACCCAAGATCCTGGCACCCAAGGCTCTGGTGGTGATGGGCGTCTCCAGCTCAGGCAAGAGCACGATCGCGAAGACGCTTGCTGAACGCCTCGGCTGGCGTTTCGCCGATGGCGACGATTTTCACCCGAAGGCAAATATCGAGAAGCAGCGCGCGGGCCAGCCACTCACCGACGACGATCGCTGGCCCTGGCTGCAGGCCATTGCCGACGAGATCGACCGCGTCACCGCCGATGGCCAAAAGCTTGTCGTCGCCTGTTCTGCGCTCAAGCGCGCCTATCGCGATCTGCTATTGCACGGCCGCGACGACATTCGCATCGTCTATCTCGACGGCTCCAGGGAGCTAATCGCCAAGCGCATGGCGGCGCGGAAGAATCATTTCATGCCGCCGACGCTGCTCGACAGTCAGTTCAAGACGCTCGAAATCCCTGGCCCAGACGAACGCCCGATCACAGTATCCATCGACGACGATGTCGACGGCATCGTCTCCGCCATCATCAAACAACTGCCGGCCTGAAGGATCAGACCATGACCAAGATTGCTCTCGTGGTGTCCGACGTCGACGGTACGCTCGTCACCCACGACAAACGCCTCACCGACACGGCCAAGGCGGCCGTGAAGAAACTGGAAGACGCCGGCATCGGCTTCACCATCACGTCGAGCCGCCCGCCCGTCGGCATGCGCTTCCTGGTCAAGCCACTGGGGATCACGCTGCCGATCGGCCCGTTCAACGGCAGCTCCATGGTGGACGGCGACCTGAAGCCGATCATGCAGCACCTGATCCCGGAATCCGCCACCAAGCGCGCCATCGAAGTACTGGAAGACCACGGCGTCGATATCTGGATTTTCACCAATGATGAATGGGTGGTCAAGCGCGACGACGGCAAATATGTGCCGCATGAGCGCGACACCATCCAGCATGAGGCCGTGATGGTGGATGACTTCACGCCCTATCTTGCCAAGGCCTGCAAGATCGTCGGCGCCAGCGCGGACTTTCCGTTGCTGGAGCGCTGTGAGGGCGCGATGCAGAAGGCGCTGGGCGATACAGCTGTCGCCGTGCGCTCGCAGAACTACTATCTCGACATCACGCCGCCCAACCAGAACAAAGGCACCTTTGTGCAGGCGATGGCGCAGCGCCTCGGCATCTCCCTTGAGGCCATCGCCACCATCGGCGACATGCGCAACGACCTGCCGATGTTCAAGGTGTCAGGCATGTCGGTGGCGATGGGCAATGCGAGCGACGACGTGAAATCGCAGGCAACGGATGTGACATCGTCGAATGAAGAGGAAGGCTTTGCGGGAGCGGTGGAGATGATTTTGAAAAGGAATGCGGGGCGCTGAGGCGCTCTGGCACCCGTGGCTTCCCTCCCCCAAGCGGCGTAGCCGCGCGGGAGGGAAAAGGAAGAACTACTTCGCCCGCTCCACCTTCTTCTCCTGCGGACGCTTGGCGCTCGCCAGATTATGCGCCACGGCGATCAACGCAATATGGGTCAGCGCCTGCGGGAAGTTGCCGGTCTGGCGTTTGACGCCGCTGTCATATTCCTCCGCCAGCAGACCGACATCATTGGCGATCGCAACGACGCGATTAAACAGTTCTTCCGCCTTGGCGATCTCACCCATCTTGATATAGGCCTCGGCCAGCCACAGGCTGCAGGCGAGGAACGCACCCTCGGCGGGCTGCACCTCGCCGGTGACCTCGCGCGGATCGTGGCGCAGCACGAAGCCGTCACGTATCAGATATTTCTCGACCGCAGCGATCGTGCCTTTCACGCGAGGATCGTCGGCCGGAAGAAAACCCAGGGCCGGCAGCAGCAGGATGGCGCCGTCGAGCACGTCCGAACCGTAGGATTCCACGAAGGTGTTTTCGCGGGGATCAAACCCCTTCTCGCAGACGTCGCGGTGAATCTCCTTGCGCAGCTCCTTCCACTGGTCGACAGGGCCTTTGAGATTGAAGGTCTCGGCGCTCTTGATGGCGCGGTCGAACGCAACCCAGCAGCCGACTTTCGACAGCACATAGTGCTTGCCGGGACCGCGGCGCTCCCAGATGCCGTGATCGGGCTTATTCCAGACCGAAGCGAGATGTTCGAGGATCTCGCATTCCACCGCCCAGGTGCCATCCTCGAGATCGAGTTTAGCAACGCGGGTCTGGTGGAAGGCATCAATCAACTCGCCATAGACGTCGAGCTGCAATTGCGCATGGGCGGCATTGCCGACGCGCACCGGCAGCGCGCCGCCATAGCCGGGCAGCCAGTCGGCCTCCCATTCGAGCAAGCGGCGCTGGCCCATGATGCCATACATGATCTGCATCTCGGCCGGTGCGCCGGCGACAGCGCGCAGCAGCCAGCGATACCAGGCGCGCGCCTCATCCGTGTAGCCGCTGTTCATCAGCACCAGCAGCGTGAAGGTCGCATCGCGCAGCCAGCAGAAGCGATAGTCCCAGTTTCTGGAGCCGCCGAGCTTTTCGGGCAGCGACGTGGTCGGCGCCGCGACGATGCCGCCTGAAGGTGCATAGATCAGCGCCTTCAGCGTAATCAGCGAGCGCATCACGAGATCGCGGTGCTCGCCTTTATAGGTGCAGCGGCTGCTCCATTCCTTCCAGAATTCCTCGGTGTCCTTCAGCGCCTCGTCGACATTGATCGGCGCTGGCACTTTGAGATGCGAAGGCCCATAGGTCAGCACGAACGGGACGCTGTCGCCCTGTTTGACTTCGAATTTCGCGACGGTCGTGAGGTTCTCGCCATGGGTCTCGACGGGCGTGTGCAGCACGGTCATGTCGGGCCCGCAAATCGCCAGCACTCCGCCGTCCTTGTCGCGCTTCACCCAGGGGATGGCCGCGCCGAATCCGAAGCGGATGATCAGCTCCATCCGGACCGTCACCGTGCCGCGATCGCCGCGGACAATGCGCACCACATCAGAGGCAGCGCCGCGCGGCGGCATGAAGTCGATCAGCGTGATGGCGCCGTCGTCCGTCTCCAGCGTGGTTTCCAGAATGAGGGAGTCGCCGCGATAGCGCCGTTTGCATGCCGTGATCGGAGCATCGGGCGTGATTTGCCAGCGGCCATGATCCTTGGTGCCGAGCAGCGCGGTAAAGCATGCGTCAGAATCGAAGGCCGGCCAGCACAGCCAGTCGATCGATCCGTTGCGGTTGACGAGAGCGGCGGTCTCACAATCGCCGATCAGCGCGTAATCTTCGATATTGCTGTACAAAGTCTTTCCGCCACCTGACAAAATTTACGTCAATGCGGACAAACTCCTGTCCGCGGTTGCAATGTGCAGCGCGTCACGATCGATCGACGTGGCCATCGTCTCCACCGTGGCCGACAGCCGCTGCCGCCAGTTCGGATGCTCATTGATGGTGCCGGGAATATTCGGCTGATCGATCACACCCAACAGGTCTTCCAACGCGACGGCCAGCAAACGGGTCCGCGTGCGCGCGAGAAAGTGAGCGACGGCGTAGAAGTCTTCGGTATTGATGCCCTGGGCTCGCAGCGCCTCGCTGAGCATCTGCAGCGCGTAACGGCGGGCATCGTCGCTCTCGCCGGGATCGATGCCCAGCGAGCGCTTCAGCTGCAGATCGTGCAGGCTGCGCCAGCCGGCATAGGTCGGCAGATCATGGGTATTGAAGGTCACCAGCGCATTCGGTGCGTAATAGTCGATACCGCGGAAGGCATAGCGTTCATCACGCTCGAACATCATCACCAGATACGACCAGATGCCCCAGGACGCGAGATGATCGCGGAAGCCGTCCGGCACGGTACCGAGGTCCTCACCGATCACCACACAGCGATTGGCGACGCTCTCCTGCGCCGTCACGGCCAACAGTGCTTCCAGCGGCATCTTCACATAGGCGCCGTTGTCAGCGTCATAGCCATGCGGCACGACATAGAGGCGATTGAGGCCGAGCACATGATCGAGGCGAACCGCGCCCGCATAGCGCATCGAGGCACGCAGCATGTCCTTGAACGGCGCGAAGCCCTGCACTTCCAGCCCCGCCGCATTGAAGCCGGCGAGACCCCAGTTCTGTCCGGCGGGCTGCAGCGCATCGGGCGGCGCGCCGACGGACAGATGACGCGAAATCGCGATCTGCTCATTCCAGGCATCGAAGCCGCCGGACTGTACGCCGACGGCGACGTCGAGATAGAGGCCGACGGGCATGCCGAGCTTCGTCGTCAGATCGAAACACGCCTTGAGCTGCAGGTCGGCATTCCACTGCACATATTCGATATAAGCGACTTCCTTGCCGTCCGGTCCGGCGCGGAAGGCGTCACAGGTCGCGTCATCGGGCAGCAGCCATTCCGACGGCCAGTCCCACCACGCGGTCTGCTGCTGATGCCGCAGCACCTCGAAACAGGCAAAGCGCGTCAGCAGCGGCGCACGTTCGGCGCGGAATGCGGCGAAGGCCTTCTGACGCTCGGATGTCGGATCGGCATAGAAAGCCTCGAAGGCCGCGCGCATCGCCTTCGCCTTGGCGGCCGCGATATCCGCATAGTCGACGAATTGGCTCGCGCGCATAGTAGCCAGCATATCGCCGCTGTCGTTGGCCGCGTATTCGGGCAGCGCCTCGACGTCGATATAAAGCGGATTGAGAAACAGCCGGCTGTTCGGCGAATACGGGCTGCATTCGGCCGGCCGGTCGTCGAACAGCGCATGCAGCGGATTGAGCCCGACACCGCCGGCGCCGATCGAGGCCGCCAGTCTGATCAGGTCCTGCAGATCGGTGAAGTCGCCGATGCCCCAGTTGCGCTCGGAGCGCACGCCATAGAGCTGTACGGCGAGAATCCAGGACCGATCGAAGGTGCCGGGAAATGCCTTGGACGGCGCGACGATGAACGGCGCCTCGTCGGGGAATTTCTTGGCGTCGACCAGCCTGAGCCGGTGCACGCCGACCGGCAGGTCGCGCGGCCAGGTGATCTCGCGCCCCTCCGTCGTTCCCTCGGCGATAACCTTAACCCCGTCGAGAATTTTCCAGCTCAGGGGAAACGTGGCAGCCTCATTGAGGACCGTGCGGGCACCCTCGCCGGCCCGCACCACGACCGGACTCGCCACGAAGCGATGCGGCGTGCGCACCGGCATGGCGTCCAGAATGAGCTTAAGGGCGGCTTCGCCCGTGGTGTGCCACTGGCCCTGACCGTCGTGAAAACCGGTCTGGATTCCGAGTTCGGCAGCTTTGGTGAAAAGGTCCATTCGGCACGCTGTTTGCAGAGCAACAATCGAAAGTTGCTGGGAAATTTCTGAATTTGCGGAAGAGGATAGCCGATTTCAACGCGTCGATCTAAGCTGAGTTCCATGGGGAACCAAACCCCTGTCACGGGGCTTTGTATATGATCGCACCGTCTCTTTTTGAAAAATCGAACAGGGACGACACCTCATGATGGCATCACCGTGAACAGAACATCGCAAATCGTGGACACCGCCGGTATCGGCGGGGCTTTCCATATCGAAAACATCTATCCGATCATCGACGCTGGCCGCTTCCCGGTCAAACGCATCGTGGGCGAACCTGTCGCTGTCTATGCCGACCTGTACCGCGATGGTCACGAGATCATCGCCGCTGCCATTGTCTGGCGCCGTGAGCAGGACCGCGAGTGGAATCGCGTCCCGATGACGCTGGAAGTGAACGACCGCTGGGGCGGCTCATTCATCCCCGATGGCATCGGACGCTATGTGTATGCGATCGAGGCCTGGACCGACGAATTCGCCACCTGGCGCCACGGCTTCGAACTGAAGCTGAAGGCGGGACAGGATGTCACGCTGGATGCGCTGGAAGGCGCCGGTCTGATGACCAAGGCGCAGAATGGCGGGCCCGAGGCTTCGGCGCTCATCGTCAA
The DNA here is from genome assembly GCF_013359755.1 of Tardiphaga robiniae. Lineage (GTDB taxonomy): Bacteria > Pseudomonadota > Alphaproteobacteria > Rhizobiales > Xanthobacteraceae > Tardiphaga > Tardiphaga robiniae. Next base: position 236,713 of record NZ_JABMCJ010000082.1, read on the forward strand.
GCAATGCGAGAATTTTCTGCAGACCGGCGACAATGAGCCGCTGCTGTCACCTGAGCTGCGCACCGCCATGGGCGAGGCCCAGTTACGCCCGGACCTGACGCGCTCGCCTTTGTTGCCGCTGATGATCGACCGTGAACGTGCCCGCAACGGCGCGTGGTACGAGATGGTGCCGCGCAGTCAGAGCACAGTGCCAGGCCAGCACGGCACGTTCCGCGATTGCATCGCCCGCCTGCCCGACGTGCAGGCGATGGGCTTCGATGTGCTGTATTTCACGCCGATCCACCCGATCGGCAAGACCAACCGCAAGGGCAAGAACAATTCACTGACCTCCGAGCCCGGCGATGTCGGCAGCCCCTATGCCATTGGCGGAGCCGAGGGCGGCCATGACGCATTGCATCCGCAGCTCGGCACCATGGAAGATTTCCATGCGCTGATCGCTGCGTGCAAAGACCATGGTCTGGAAGTCGCTATCGACGTCGCCGTGCAATGCTCGCCGGATCATCCATGGGTCAAGGACCATCCAGACTGGTTCAAGCGCCGGCCGGACGGTTCGATGAAATATGCCGAGAACCCGCCGAAAAAATACGAAGACATCCACAATCCGGACTTCGACTGCGAGGACGCGGGATCGCTGTGGAACGCGCTGCGCGACATGCTGCTGTTCTGGTGCGACCAGGGCGTCAAGATCTTCCGCATCGACAATCCGCACACCAAGCCGCTGCGGTTCTGGGAATGGGCGATCCATGAGGTGCAGATCAGGCATCCGGACGCGCTGTTTCTGGCGGAAGCGTTCACACGTCCGAAGCTGATGAAGGGCCTCGCCAAGCTCGGCTTCTCGCAGAGCTATACCTATTTCACCTGGCGCACTGCGAAGTGGGAGATCGAGCAGTATCTCAACGAACTGTGCGGCTATCCCGAGCGTGAGTTCTATCGCCCCAACTTCTTCGTCAACACGCCGGACATCCTGCCCTATCATCTGCAATCCGGTGAAGCCTGGATGTTCAAGGCGCGCGTGGCGCTGGCGGCCGCGCTGTCGTCGACCTATGGCATCTATAACGGTTTCGAACTGCTCGAACACGAAGCCATTCCGGGCAAGGAGGAATATCTGAACTCGGAGAAATATGAGATCAGGACCCGCGACTGGAATGCGCCGGGCAATATCAAGCCTTATATCACCGCGCTGAACCACGCACGCCGCGCCAACACGGCGCTGCAGCAGACGTCAAACCTGCGTTTCATGCCGGTCGACAACGACAACATCATCGGCTTCGTCAAGGAGTCGGTGGATGGCACCAATACGGTCGCTGGCGCCATCGCCCTGTCGCGCGATCCTTATGAATTTTGGCTGCCGATCGACACGCAAGTCACAGTCGATGGCGAGAAGCGCAATGTCGCCGCCGTCGAGAACATCATTACCGGCGAGCGCCATGGCGTCGAATGGGGCGGCATCCGCCTGCGTCTCGATCCCCAGCGCGATCCCGCCATCTTCTTCCGTTGCCTCGCCTGAAAGCGTTGACATGAACGTAATGACCGATATCGACGTTAAAGCGAAACAGCGCGCCGAGGAGATCGACAAGCTCTGGTACAAGGACGCCATCATCTATCAGCTGCATGTGAAGACCTTCGCTGACAGCAACCATGACGGCATCGGCGACTTTATCGGCCTGACCGAGAAGCTGGATTATTTGCAGGATCTCGGCGTCACCACCATCTGGCTGATGCCGTTCTATCCGTCGCCAGGCCGCGACGACGGCTACGACATCGCCGACTATGGTTCGATCCATCCCGACTTCGGCACGATGAAGGACTTCAAGCGCTTCATCCACGAAGCCAAGCGCCGTGGCCTGCGCGTGATTACCGAACTCGTCATCAATCACACGTCGGACCAGCATGACTGGTTCAAACGCGCCCGCCGCAGCCCGGCCGGCTCCAGTGCGCGCAACTGGTATGTCTGGAGCGACACCGACCAGAAATATCAGAGCACCCGGATCATCTTCACCGATACCGAAAAGTCGAACTGGACCTGGGACCCGGAGGCCAAGGCCTATTACTGGCACCGCTTCTTCTCACATCAGCCGGATTTGAATTTCGACAATCCGCGCGTTGTCTCTGCCGTGGTGCAGGTGATGAAACGCTGGCTGGATGCCGGCGTCGATGGCTTCCGTCTGGACGCGATCCCCTATCTTGTCGAGCGCGACGGTACCAATAACGAGAACCTGCCCGAGACCCACAAAGTCATCAAGCATTTGCGGGCCGAACTCGATGCCTATGCGCCGGGCAAGCTGCTGCTCGCCGAGGCCAATCAATGGCCGGAGGACGTGCAGGAATATTTCGGCAACAGCGACGAATGCCACATGGCCTATCACTTCCCGCTGATGCCGCGCATCTATATGGCGCTGGCGCAGGAAGACCGCTTCCCGATCACCGACATCATGCGGCAGACGCCGGATATTCCGGGCGACTGCCAGTGGGCAATGTTCCTGCGCAATCACGACGAGCTGACGCTGGAAATGGTCACCGACGTCGAGCGCGACTATCTGTGGTCGACCTATGCGAACGATCCGCGCGCGCGCATCAATGTCGGCATTCGCCGTCGCCTGGCGCCTTTGATGGACAACGATCGGCGCAAGATCGAGCTGCTGGACTCGTTGTTGCTGTCGTTCCCCGGCACGCCGATCATCTATTACGGCGATGAGATCGGCATGGGCGACAATATCTATCTCGGCGACCGCAACGGCGTGCGCACACCGATGCAATGGGCGCCGGACCGTAATGGCGGCTTCTCGCGCGCCGATCCCGCGCGGCTCTATGCACCGCCGATCATGGATCCGATCTACGGCTACGAGTCCGTGAACGTGGAAGCGCAGTCGCGCAGCCTGTCGTCGCTGCTGTCGGCGACCAAACGGCTCATTGCTGTCAGGAAATCGACGCTCGCTTTCGGTCGCGGCACCATGACCTTCATCCGCCCCGACAACCGCTCCGTTCTCGCTTATGTGCGCCAACTCGGCGACGAAGCGATTCTTTGCGTCGCCAACCTGTCGCGCGCCGCGCAGGCCACCGAACTCGATCTGTCGCCGTGGAAGGAACGCGTGCCGCTGGAAATGCTCGGCCGCACCAAATTCCCGCCGATCGGCGATCTGCCTTACATGATTACGCTGGCGCCTTACGGCTTCTACTGGTTCCAGCTGCAGCTCCGCGATGTCTCCGAACATTCGCAGCCGCCGGTGGTGCCAGAATTCGAAACGCTGGTGGTGCCGCTTGGCTCGACCTGGATGACTCTCGCCCGTACGCGCGGTGTGTTCGAGCGCGACGTGCTGCCTTCCTTCCTGGCGCGCAGCCGCTGGTATCCGGAGCGACAGCCAAAGGCGATCCAGCCCATGCTTACCGGCGCGATCCCGTTCTGCGAGATCGGCGACAACCGTCCATGGCTGGTGTTCTTCGAAACCACGCAGCGCAATGTGGCGACGCGCTATCTGCTGCCCATGCAGATCGAGTGGACCCGCTTCGACCGCGAACGCTACAATCCGAAAGCCTTTGCCGCTGTCCGTCAGGGCGCGCGCGAAGGTACCCTACTCGACGTTGCCACCGACCACATCTTCATTGCGCTGCTGCTGCACAATTTGCGCATTTCACTGACCGTCGAAGAAGAGGGCAACCGTCTGGAATTCCGGCCAACGACCAAGCTTGCCGAAAAGCCGGCTGCGCCGCTGGAGAACATCCGTGCGGTCGAAACCGAACAGTCCAACAGCACTGCATTGGTCGACAACGACTATGTCGTGAAGATCTATCGCAAGCTGCAGGCCGGCATCAATCCGGAGATCGAGGTCAGCCGTTTCCTGACGGATATCGCCGGTTTCACCAATACGCCGGCTCTGCTTGGCAGCGTCGAACTGGTCGAGGGTGATCAGCGCACCGCCGTCGCCATCGTGCATGCCTTCGTGCAGAATCAGGGCGATGCCTGGACCGTGACATCGGCCTATCTCGACCGTTTCGCCGATGAGCAGCGTCTGCTGGCGGTGGATGACCACGCCCCGCACAGTGAAGAACAGGTGCCGTATCTGCTCTATATGTCGCAGACCGGCCGCCGCGTCGCCGAGATGCAGATGGCGCTGGCCAGCCGCGACGACATCCCGGATTTCAAGCCGGAGCCGACGTCGCCTGACGATATCAGGCTCTGGATCAATGAAATCGTCACGCGTGCGGAGCCGGTATTTAGCGCGCTCGCCCAACGTCGCAATTCTGCAAAGGATTCGGATCGCGCGCTGATCGATCAGGTGCTGGAACTGCGCCACGGCTTGCGGGGGTGGCTGACCGAGCTGCTGCCGGAGAATATCGACGGACTGAAGATCCGCCATCACGGTGATTTCCATCTCGGCCAGATGCTGATCGTCAAGGATGATATCTTCATCATCGACTTCGAGGGTGAACCGCGCAGATCGATCGATGAGCGCCGCCGCAAGGCGCCCGCTGCACGTGATATCGCCGGGCTCATTCGCTCAATCGATTATTCGGCAACGGCAGCACTGGAACGCGCGCTCAAGGTAACTTCGGACGACACCGGCAAGCTGGCTGCCGCACTGGACGCCTGGCGGGAACGTGCCACCACGGCTTTCGTTGACGCCTATCGCGAGACCATGACCGATGCGCGGCTGTGGCCGGCAGACGCGGGAGCCACCAAGGAAATGCTGAACTTCTTCCTTCTGGAAAAGGCGCTTTATGAAATCGAATACGAACTCGCGCATCGGCCAGATTGGCTGCGCGTGCCGCTGACTGGCATCCTGCGCATTCTGAACCAGTATTCTGAGGAAGCCGTATGACCAATTTGCCCGCCGAGGCTTACGCAATCGTCGAAGGCCGCCACTCCGATCCATTTCACTATCTCGGCCCCCACAAGGAAGCCGACAAAACAGTCGTGCGCGCTTTCCTGCCGGAAGCCGTGAAGGTCGATGCCATTGATGATCACGGTGCGACGACCGCATTGGAACGCGTCCATGACGCCGGCCTGTTTGTCGGCGCACTGGCCAATGGCTCGACCAAATATCAACTGCGGGCGCGCTATGGCGACAGGTCCGTCGATCTCGACGACCCTTATCGCTTTCCGCCGATCCTGACCGAATTCGATCTCTATCTGCTCGGCGAAGGTACCCATCAGCGGCTCTATGACAAGCTCGGCGCCCATCCGATGGTGCTTGAAGGCGTCAGCGGCGTCGGATTTGTGGTGCTCGCGCCCAATGCGAAGCGTGTCAGCATTGTTGGTGATTTCAATTTCTGGGATGCGCGGCGTCATCCCATGCGCGTGCGCGGTGCGGGCTACTGGGAGCTGTTCATCCCGGGCGCGATGCCCGGCGATCACTACAAGTTCGACATCATCGGCCCGCATGGACAGTTGACGCAAAAATCCGACCCGATGGCCTTCGCCGCCGAACTGCGGCCCTCCACAGCGTCCATCGTGCTCGACGAAGCCAGGATCCCGCATCCGCGCCCTGCCCCGGATCACATCAATGCGCTGAATAAGCCGATGTCGATCTACGAGGTGCATCTGGGCTCCTGGCGTCGCAAGGGCGACAATGAGTGGCTGACCTATCGCGACCTGGCCGAGACGCTGCCGCGCTATGCCCGCGATCTTGGTTTTACCCACGTGGAATTCCTACCCATCAACGAGCATCCGTTTGACGGCTCCTGGGGCTATCAGCCGACCGGCATGTATGCGCCGACCAGCCGCTTCGGCACGCCCGCAGAATTCGCACTGCTGATCGACGCCTGTCATGCCGAGGGGCTCGGCGTGCTGCTCGACTGGGTGCCCGGGCACTTCCCGGATGATCCGCATGGCCTCGGCAATTTCGACGGCACGGCCCTTTATGAACATGCCAACCCGCTGCAGGGCCGGCACATGGACTGGGGCACGCTGATCTACAATTACGGCCGCACCGAAGTCGTAAATTTCCTCGTATCCAACGCGCTATTCTGGCTTGAGCGTTACAATGTGGATGGGCTGCGCGTCGATGCCGTGGCCTCGATGCTGTATCTCGATTACAGCCGTGAAGCCGGCGCCTGGATTCCGAACAAATATGGCGGTCGCGAGAATATCGAGGCCGTCAGCTTCCTGCGCCGCTTCAACACCGAAGTCTTCGCGAAATTCCCGAATGCGACCACTGCCGCTGAGGAATCCACTGCTTGGCCGCAGGTCTCACGCCCCGTCGAATTCGGCGGGCTCGGATTCGGCTACAAGTGGAACATGGGCTGGATGCATGACACGCTGAACTACATCAGCAAGGATCCGATCTATCGCAAGTACCAGCACAACGACATTCTGTTCGGGCTGCAATACGCCTTCTCGGAAAATTTCGTGCTGCCGCTATCGCATGACGAAGTCGTGCACGGAAAGCGATCCATTTTGGGCCGGATGCCCGGCGACGACTGGCAGCGTTTTGCGAATCTGCGCGCGTATTATTCCTTCATGTTCGGCCATCCCGGCAAGAAGCTGATGTTCATGGGCTGCGAATTCGCCCAGGAGCGCGAATGGAATCACGACACGTCGCTGGACTGGCACCTGCTGGAGCAGGACAAGCATGCCGGCATCCATTCGCTGATCCGCGATCTCAACGAGCTGTATCGCAACCAGCCGGCACTGCATGAACTCGATTGCGATCCCGCCGGCTTCGAATGGATGATCACTGATGATGCCGGCAACAACGTCTTCGCTTGGCTGCGCAAGGGCGGCAATCCGCGCGCGCAATGCCTCGTGGTCGTGAACTTCTCGCCCAACGTCTATCACGATTACCGCGTCCGCGTGCCGTTCACCGGCGCCTGGCGCGAGGTGTTGAATTCCGACGCCGCGCCTTATGGCGGCAGCAATGTCGGCAATTCGGGCGAAGTCATTGCCAAGGGACTTGTCCCCGAACTCAGTCTGACCCTTCCACCGCTGGCCGCACTCTTTCTCGTACCGGAATTCTAGAGCATGAGACTATCCGCCGGCATGCCCTCCCGCCTCGGCGCAAGCTGGGACGGACGGGGGACCAACTTTGCCTTGTTCTCTGCGAACGCCACCAAGGTCGAACTGTGTCTGTTCGACAGCCAGGGGCGGCGCGAACTCGAGCGCATCGAACTGCCGGAATATAACGAGCACGTCTTTCACGGCTATCTCAACGATGTCTCGCCGGGCCAGCTTTATGGTTATCGCGTGCATGGGCCCTATGAACCGGAGCATGGACATCGCTTCAATGCGCACAAGCTGCTGCTCGACCCCTATGCCAAGAAACTGGCCGGGCGTCTCGTCTGGAGCGATGCACATTTCGGCTATCGCACCGGCTCGTCGCGCGAGGACCTCTCTTTCGACCGCCGCGACAATGCGCGCGGCATGCCGAAGGCTGTGGTGGTCGACGAAACGTTCAACTGGGGCCGCAAGGAAGCGCGTCCCAGTGTACCCTGGGAAGACACCATCATCTATGAGGCCCATGTCAAAGGCCTGACGCAGACCCGCAAGGACGTGCCGCCAGGGCTGCGCGGGACCTATCGCGGCCTGTCGTCGCCGTCGATGATCGAGCATCTCAAACGGCTTGGCGTTACCACCATCGAGCTGCTGCCGGTGCACAGCTTTGTCGATGACCGCCGGCTGGTGGAAATGAAGCTGGTGAATTACTGGGGTTACAATACCCTCTCCTTCTTCGCCCCGGAAGCGCGCTACGGCACCGACAATCCGCTCGATGCGTTCCGCACGACGGTCGCGCGGCTGCATGACGCGGGCATCGAGGTGATGCTCGACGTGGTCTATAACCACACCGCCGAAGGCAATCATCTCGGCCCGACGCTGAGTTATCGCGGCATCGACAACGCCTCCTATTACTGGCTGATGCCGGACAATCCACGATTCTATGATGACTTCACGGGCTGCGGCAGCTCGATGAACCTTACGCATCCGCGTGTGTTGCAGATGGTGATGGATTCATTGCGCTACTGGGTTGAGGTGTGTCACGTGGATGGCTTTCGTTTCGACCTTGCAACCACGCTGGCGCGCGGGCCGAATGGCTTCGATCGCAATAGCGGTTTCCTCACCGCCATCCGGCAGGACCCTGTCCTCGCGAACGTCAAGATGGTCGCCGAGCCCTGGGACCTCGGCATGGGCGGCTATCAGGTCGGCGCGTTTCCATCGCAGTGGTCGGAATGGAACGACAAATATCGCAGCGCCATGCGCCGCTACTGGAGCGGCGAAGGCTCGCTGATCGGCGAAGTCTCCAGCCGCATGACCGGCTCGTCAGACGTGTTCAACCATGACGGCCGCAAGCAGCGCGCCGGCATCAACCATGTCACCGTGCATGACGGTTTCCCGCTGGCCGACCTGTTTGCCTATAACGAGAAGCACAACGAGGCCAATGGCGAGGACAATCGCGATGGCTCCTCGGATAACCTCAGCAACAATTTCGGCGTCGAGGGCCCGACCGACGATCCCGAGCTGCTGGCGCTGCGCCGACAGCTGCGCAAGAACCAGCTCGCCTGTCTGTTCCTCGCGCAGGGCGTGCCGCTGCTGCTGGCCGGCGACGAGGTCGGCAATACCCAGGGCGGTAACAACAATGCCTATTGCCAGGACAACGAGATCGGCTGGGTCGGCTGGGACAATCTCGGCGACAAGGACGACGATCTCACCGACTTCATCGGCCATATGGCGCAGCTGCGACAGCGCTTTCCGCAGATCACCACGCAACGCTGGCTCGACGGCCGCCGTGCCGACGGCAGCTATGGGGTACTGTGGCTGACGCCCTCGGCCGACGAGATGACCGAGACGGACTGGGCGTTTCCAGACGGGCGCTTCCTGTCCTACGTGCTTAGCGCTTCCGGCGACAACACCAATCCGATCTTCATCGTGCTGAATGCGGCGCCCGAGGGCATTCCTTTCAAGCTGCCGAAGATGCTGGAATACAAGAACTGGCGGCAGGTGCTGAACACCGCCGACGAAAAGCTCTCCATCGCGATCCTGCCCCCCGGTAGCGACATCGATGCGCCGCCGCGTTCGGTACTGGCCTTTGCGGGGACGCCAGCATGAGCGCTCATTCGTTCGGACCACAGCTGACCGAGAAAGGCGCGGTCTTCCGCCTCTGGGCGCCGGCTGCGCAACGCGTCGACGTGGTACTTGGGAATCAATCCCATCCCTTGAAACTCGGCGAAGACGGCTGGTTTACTGCGGAGGTCGCAAGTGTCGAGGCTGGCGACACCTATCGCTTCAGGATCGACGGCAAGACCGACGTGCCCGACCCCGGCTCACGCTTTCAGCCGAACGATATCGCCGGCCCTTCCGAAGTCATCGATCACAGGACCTATGCGTGGCGAGCAGCCGACTGGCGCGGGCGGCCGTGGGAAGAGACCGTGCTGATTGAAACCCATGTCGGTACCTTTACGCCGCAGGGCACCTATCGCGCGATGATCGACAAGCTCGATCATCTCATCGCCACCGGGATCACCGCACTCGAGCTGATGCCGTTGGCCGATTTCGCCGGCAAGCGCAACTGGGGTTATGACGGTGTGCTGTGGTATGCGCCGGACGCGATGTTCGGCCGCCCGGACGATCTGAAGGCGCTGATCGACGAGGCGCATCTGCGTGGGCTGACAGTGTTTCTGGACGTCGTCTATAACCACTTCGGCCCGGAAGGGAATTACATCGGGCAATATGCGCCGTCCTTCTTCGGCGAGGCGCATACGCCGTGGGGCTCGGCGATCAACTATCGCCTGCCGGACGTGCGGGCCTACGCGATCGAGAATGCCGTGGCGTGGCTGCGTGACTATCGCTTCGATGGGCTCAGGCTCGATGCCGTGCATGCGATTCCCGAACAGGGCGAGATCCCGATGCTGCACGAGCTGAGCCGCGAGGTCGGCAAGCTGGCCGCCGACACCGGCCGGCTGATCCATCTGGTGCTCGAGAACGACGACAACCGCGCCACTCTGCTCGATCCCGCCACCAACCCGCCGCGCGGCAAATATCGTGCGCAGTGGAACGACGACTATCACCATGCCTGGCACGTGCTGCTCACCGGCGAGGACAAGGGCTATTACAGCGACTACGCACCGAAGCCGCTCGATCATATCGTACGGGCGCTGGGCTCGGGCTTCGCCTATCAGGGCCAGTCGTCGGCGCATCGCGACGGCGCACCGCGCGGCGAACCATCAGGCGAACTCGCACCGGCGGCCTTCGTGAATTTCCTGCAGAACCACGACCAGATCGGTAATCGTGCGCTTGGCGATCGGCTGGAAACCTTGGCCAAGCCCGAGGCCATCGAAGCTGCGCTGGCCGTTACATTGCTGGCGCCGATGGTGCCGATGCTGTTTCAGGGCGAGGAATGGGGCTCGAAAGTGCCGTTTCCGTTCTTCTGCGATTTCGAGGGCGATCTCGCCAATGCCGTGCGCAATGGCCGCAAGAAGGAATTCGCCAGCGCCTATGAGAAATACGGCGACGAGATCCCCGACCCGCTGGACGAGAGCTCGTTCCGCTCGGCCTTCGTCGATTGGGACAATCGCGAAACGACCGCGGGCAAGACGCGGCTGACGCTGGTTCGCGAGCTGCTCGCATTGCGCAAGCAGCATATCGTGCCGCACCTCGCTGGCGCACGGTTCGGCCAGGCTGAGGCGAGCGAGGACGGTTGGCTCACGGCCTTCTGGACAATGGGTGACGGCAGCAGGCTGCATCTCACGGCCAATCTTTCCGACAAGGCCGTCAACGCAGCATCGCCGAGCACAGGCACAACAATTTGGGGTAACACTACCACCGGCGTGGGGACGCCGTGGTCCGTCGTATGGCGGATCGGAGATAGATAATGGCTCCTGCGATTCCCGTCGCGACCTACCGTATTCAACTCACCAAGGATTTCGATTTCGATGCCACCGCGGGCATCGTGCCCTATCTGAAGGAACTCGGCATCACGCATCTCTACGCGTCGCCATTCATGAAATCGCGCGCCGGCTCGACCCATGGCTATGACATTGTCGATCACACCAAGCTCAATCCAGAACTGGGCGGCGACGAAGGTTTCGAGCGCCTGAGTGCCGCGCTGAAGGCCAGTGATATCGGCCTGATCCTCGACTTTGTGCCCAATCATGTGGGCGTGCATTTCGCAGACAATCCGTGGTGGCTCGACCTGCTGGAATGGGGACAGGCCTCGCCGCACGCCGTCTCCTTCGACATCGACTGGGACACGCTGCCCTATCGCGCACGCGGCGGTCTGCTGCTACCGATCATCGGTAGCTCTTATGGCCAGGCACTGGACAACGGCGAGATCGAGCTGAAATACGACGCCGAGGACGGCAGCTTCTCGGCCTGGTATTTCGAACATAGGCTGCCGATCGCGCCGGAGCGTTACAGCGAGATGCTGCGCACCATCGTCAAGGAAGCCGATGCCGGCAACACGCCAGCCGGCCGCGCAATCCTGACACTGGCGGCCAGGCACAAAGGCCTCCGCCATCCCAACCGGCGGGAAGCGCCGGCTTTCAAGCAGCAGCTGGCGTCGATCGACGGCGCTGCCGAGGTTATCACGCGCGGCCTCGACGCCTATCGCGCCGGGCTGGATCGGCCCGCCCAGATTCAGGCCATGCACATGCTGCTGGAGCGCCAGCACTACAAGCTCGGTCAGTGGCGCCTGGCATCGAGCGAGATCAATTACCGCCGCTTCTTCGACGTCAATACGCTGGCTGGTCTACGTATCGAGGACGCCGATACGTTCGAGGCGATCCATTCGCTGGTCAAACGGCTGATTACCGAAGACAAGCTGCAGGGGTTGCGGCTGGACCATATCGACGGCCTTCACGATCCCTCGCAATATTTCCAACGGCTGCGCCGGCTGATCCGCGAGGCGCATGGCAACAGCACCAAACCGTTCTATGTCGTGGTCGAGAAGATTCTCGGCGAGCACGAGAAGCTGGTGCCCTTCGCCGGCGTGCATGGCACCACCGGCTATGAATGGCTCAATGTGATCACGCAGGTGCTGGTCGAAGAAAAAGGCCTGGAACCACTGGGCGAAACCTGGCGACAGGTGAGCAACGTCTCGCCGAAATTCGAACCGCAACTGGTGGAAGCCAAGCGCCGCGTGCTCGATACGCTGCTGCTCAGCGAATTCACCGTGCTGACGCGTCTGCTGGCACGGATCGCCAACGGGCATTATTCGACACGCGATTTCTCCGCCGACACGCTGCGTCAGGCTTTCGAACTCTACGTGCTTCATTTCCCGGTCTATCGCACCTATCTCTCCACCGCCGGCCCATCGGCCCTCGACCGGCAACTGATCGCCACGACCATCGAGAAAGCTCGCGCCGACTGGTTCGGCGCCGATGAAGGCTTGTTCGACTTCTTGCGCGACGCTCTGACGCTGGACCTGCTGAAGCCTGGCCGCCCCGCACATAGCAAGCCGCGGGTGCGACGCTTTGCATTGAAGGTGCAGCAGTTCACCGGGCCGACGATGGCGAAGTCGCTCGAAGACACCGCCTTCTATCGCTATCATCGCCTGCTGGCGTTCAACGAAGTTGGCGGCGAGCCGGCAGCGGAAGCGATACCTGTCGCCACGTTCCACGAGATAATGATCACACGCGCGCTCGAGCGGCCGCATGGCATGACTTCGACCGCCACCCACGATACCAAGCGCGGCGAGGATGCCCGCGCGCGTTTGCTGGCGCTGGCCGAAATGCCCGGTGAATGGGCCAGTGCTGTCAGCCGCTGGAAGCTGCTGAACGCGCCGCATCTGGTTGTTGACGGCGAGATGCGCGCGCCCTCCGCAGCGTTCGAGTATATGTTGTATCAGGCGCTTATCGGCGCCTGGCCGCTCGGCGGGCAGGACAATTCCTTCCTCGAGCGGATGCAGGCCTATGCGCTGAAGGCGGCGCGCGAGGGCAAGCAGGAAACGAGCTGGCTCAACCCGAACGACACCTATGAGAAGGGTCTGCGCACGTTTCTGGAGCGCATTCTCGACCCGGCCCAGTCGCCGGAATTTCTTGCAGCGCTTGAGACCTTTGCCAAACGCACATCGCTGATCGGCGCGTTGAATTCACTCAGCCAGATCACGCTGAAAGCGACCATTCCCGGCATGCCGGACTTCTATCAGGGCACCGAATTCTGGGATTTCTCGCTGGTCGATCCCGATAACCGCCGCCCGGTGGATTTCGCCGAACGCGCGAAAGTGCTGAAGGCACTGCAGCAACCGGATTGGGCGGCACTGGCGCAGCACTGGGATGATGGCCACATCAAGCTCGCCTGGACGCGCGAGCTTTTGAAACGCCGCACCGAGATGGCAGCCGTCTTCACCGATGGCGATTACGAACCACTTGAAGTGACCGGACCTCATGCCGCGCACATCATCGCCTTTGCGCGGCGGCATCAGCGCGACGCGGCAATCGTCGTGATCCCACGCGCTTTTTCCGAAGCGACACAAGGCGGGCGGCATTGGCCCGAGGCGACGGCCTTCGACGCGACAGTGATCGCGCCCGGCTACCTCGTTGAAGGTTCTGCGCAGAAGAACGGCGCGATCCAGCTTTCCGTTACCAAGCTCTTCAGGCAGATTCCGATGGCGATCGTGAAGGCACATGCCGCGCCGAAACGCATTCGTTCGACGCGTTTGCGATAGCACACACGACAAGGCCGCCCGGGATCAACGGCCGGACGGCCTGGCGGATGTCGTGCCGACTCGAGAAAGGTCGGTTCCCTTCCTCCGCGTGCTCAAAGCTTTTCATCAAATTGTTTGCGAGTGGTTTACGATCAAACTCGCGTGCGCCGCACTATCGCACGGCATTTTTATGTTGCGCAGCAACAGACATTGAAGATGCGTGAGATTTTTTGCACGCCGCAATCGCCGCTTCAACTCTTTTTTGTGAGCAGCAGATTTCCGCGCGATTTGATCGCTGCCTGCGCCACTTCGGCGAAGCGCTGCAGCAACCAAGGCAGCACAACTTCGACGGTGACATGATCCTCGGCCACATCGATATGACCGGACGCTGCCTGCCCCATGGCACGGACGCGGAAGATCATCCGGTCGCCGTCCCAGCGCTCCTCGTCAACTTTCAACATTGGTACATTAGTTGCTGCGCGTGTCAGTCTTGTCTTGAGCCGGCGCGCGGCTTCCTCGCGGCCGAGGCTGTGCGGAATGGAAACGACGAGCGGTGCAGACATCACATGATCCTTTGTTAGCTCACACGGATGTAAGCGCGATTTCGCCCGACGGTAGTCGTAATCAAAGTTTCACTCATGGAACCTTGGGGATGCCTGCGCGTTTTTATCGCATGAAGGCAGCAGGCTTGTCCGTCTGCCAGGCTGAGGAGAAATCCATGTCCATTGGTACTATCATTCTGATCATTCTGATTATCGCCTTGCTTGGTGGTTTCAGCGGTATCGGCGGCGGTCCGTTCTACGGCACCGGCTATTACGGCGGCGGCGGTCTCGGCCTCATCGTGGTAATTCTGCTGATCCTCCTGCTGCTTGGTAAGCTGTAAGAGCGGATATTGATTTCAAGGCGCGCGATCCGGAAGGATCGCGCGCTTTTCCATGTGCGCACGCTCTCACCGTCATCACCCGCGAAGGCGAGTGATGACGGTGAGAGTCATTTCATTTTCCCGATCGCCGACTTGATCGACGACGCAGCATCCTCGTAACCCACCCACGCCTTGCTCTTCGCCAGTAGCGCCGGGACGCTGCGCACAGTGAAATTCTTCGGATCCAGATCTTTGCGCAGCTGTGGCCATGTCAGCGGCATCGACACTGTGGCCCCCTTTCGCGCCCGCGGCGACAGCACCGAGACCGCGGTCGACATCCGGTCGTTGCGCAGATAATCGAGGAAAATCTTTCCACCACGCAGCTTCTTCGACATGTTGAGGAGGTAGCGCTCGGGGTCGTCACTGGCCATCTGCTGGCACACGGCCTGCGCAAAACTCTTCGCCGTTTTCCAGTCCACCTTGTCCTTCGCGCCGTGCAGCAGCGGTGCCACCACATGCAGGCCCTTGCCGCCGGTCGTCTTGCAGAAACTCTCCATGCCGAGGCGCGCGAGCCGTTCGCGCATCTCGCGTGCCGCATCCATGACGGCAATGAACTCCACATCAGGCGCCGGGTCGAGATCGAACACCAGACGCCCCGGTGTATCCGGAGCATCAGGCGCGCAATTCCACGGATGCAGTTCGAGCCCGCCGATCTGCGCGACAGCCGCAAGACCCTCGACGCGATCGATCTGCAGGTAAGGCTTGCGGTCACCTGAGACTTTCACGAGTTCGAGCAGGTTCGATGTCCCCGGCATTGCGTGGCGCTGGAAGAACTGCTGCCCGTCGATGCCGTCGGGCGCGCGCACGATCGAACACGGGCGGCCCTTGAGATAGTCCATCATCCAATCGCCGATGGCCTCGAAATACACCGCGAGATCGCGCTTGGTGACCGGCTCGCCGTCGCCAGCATCCGGCCATAGCTCCTTGTCAGGCTTGGAGATCGAGACACCCATGACAACGGCATTGCCGGCCGCAGCTTTTGCGGGCGCGGCTTTTCTTGCGGAGCTTTTGGCAGTTTTCTTCGCGCTGCGCTTCGGCGTCGGCTCGGCAAGTTCGGTCTTCTTGGGAGTTTCGGCCTCGACCTCATCGGCCGGCTTGTCCTGCCGCAGCCCCTTGAACGACGCCTGACGCACCATGCCGGCGCCGGTAAAGCCTGCGAATTCGATCTCGGCCACCAGTTCGGGCTTGAGCCAGTGCACGTCCCGGCCACCCTGCGGCGTCTCCTTGCCGCCGAACGGGCTGGTCTTCGCCGCCGCTTTCTTCAATGCCGGCATGATGCGCGTGACCTTGTCCTGGCCGAAGCCGGTGCCAACGATGCCGACATAGGCCAGATGATCGCCTCTGTTGACGCCGACCATCAGCGACCGGAACTTGCCGGCATTACTCTTCCATCCGCCGATCACGACCTCATGACCGGCCCGGCATTTGGCCTTGGTCCAGTTTTGCGAGCGGCCGGACATATAGGGCTCCGACAGCTTCTTGGAGACGATGCCTTCCAGTGACAGTTTGCAGGCCGACTGCAGAATGGCGTCACCACCAGTCTCGAAATGATCGACATAGCGGATCAGGCTTTCCTTGCGACGGCCGCGGGCTTTGTCGAGTAGCGCCTTCAATCGCTCCTTGCGCTCGCCAAGCGGCAGCTTCCGCAGGTCTTCGCCATCCGCAAACAGCAGGTCGAACACGAAGAAGATCAGCGTATCGGTCTCGTCATCCGACAGCGCCGCCTGCAGCGCCGCGAAATCCGGCGCGCCATGAGCGTCAAGGCCGACAATCTCGCCATCGATGATCGCATCCGGCAGGCCGGTGGCTTCCTTGGCGATGGCCTGAAACTTGTCGGTCCAGTCGAGCCCCTTGCGTGTCTTCAGCGTGGCCTCTCCGTCTTCGACGCGGAGCTGCACCCGATAGCCGTCGAACTTGATCTCATGCGCCCAGCCATCCGCGGAGGGTGGCCGCTCCACGATGGTGCAAAGTTGAGGCGCGACGAAGCCCGGCATTGTCGTCGCCTTGGTCGGTTTGATGGATTTTTTGACAGCTTTCTTCGCGGTCGCGTTTTTCGCCGGCGCCTCTTTCTTCGCTGCACGACTGCCGACATCCGCCTGGGTCTTCACGCCCTTATTAGCGCGCGCATCGGCAGCACTGCCCTCGCTGGAATCCCAGATAGCATCGGGTTTGATCTTCGCCGTCTTGGCGATCATGAACGGTTTCGGCGCCTTCCCTTTTCCTGAGGCGATGGCGCTCATGGTCCGGCCGGACGCCACTGACTTGTCATCGTCGAGGATGGTGTTGGCCTTGCCCTCCTTCGCGAAGTCGTCGCGATGCTTGATCAGCAGCCAGTTGGTGCGCTTGCCGCCATTGCGGTCATGCTTCATGCGCACCAGAACGAAGCCGCCATGCAGCTTCTCGCCGTCCAGCGTGAATTTCAGGTCGCCCTTCTTGAAGCCCTTGTCCGGATCGTCGCTCTCCCAATAGCCACGGTCCCACAGTTGCACGGTGCCGCCGCCGTATTGTCCCCGGGGAATCGTGCCTTCGAAATCGCCGTAATCCAGCGGATGGTCCTCGACCTCGACAGCGAGGCGCTTGTCGGCGGGATCCATCGATGGCCCGCGCGTGACGGCCCAGGACTTAAACACCCCGTCCATCTCCAGCCGCAGATCGTAATGCAGCCGCGTGGCATCGTGTTTTTGGATCACGAAGCGGCGGCGCTTCGCCGGCGCGACCACGATCTGCCCGGCGGGCTCCTTCGTGAGCGCGAAATCGCGTTTCCGGCGGTAGATCTGAAGCTGCTTGTCGGCCACACCGTCCCCCACTCACCGCATTGGGCGCATGATCCGGCCCGGAACCAAAACCGGCAACTGCCGTTGAAGTTCCTGGAAATCCACGCCGGCGCAATGCTTTGCGGCCCGCGCGCTTCATTTTGTAGATCGAGTTGGAGGACGAGTATGGCCCCGCCCCGCGCCTACTGGAAAGGCTCTCTCAAGCTGTCGCTCGTCACCTGCCCGGTGGTGCTGTATCCGGCCGCGACCTCGGTCGAGAAAACCAAATTCCACATGATCAACCGTGAGACCGGCAACCGGCTGAAACAGCAGATGGTGGATGTCGAGACCGGCGACGTCGTGGAGAAGGAGCAGAAGGGCCGCGGCTACGAGATCAGCAAGGGCGAATATGTCGAGATCGAGAAGGAAGAGCTCGAGGCCGTGCAGATCGAGAGCAATCACACTATCGACATCGACAACTTCGTGCCGCGCGACGAGATCGATCGGCGCTATCTGAACAATCCCTATTACATCGCGCCCGACGGCAAGGCCGGCGCCGATGCGTTCGCCGTGATCCGCGATGCCATGAAGGACAAGGACCGCGTGGCGCTAGCGCGCATCGTGCTCACCAATCGCGAGCACATCATCGCCATCGAGCCGCTCGGCAAGGGCCTGCTCGGTACCACGCTGCGCTTCCCCTATGAAGTGCGCGACGAGGAGGACTATTTCGACGATATCAAGAACCCGAGGATCTCCAAGGACATGATCGACCTTGCGGCGCATATCCTCGACAGCAAGGCGTCGCATTTCGATCCCAGCAAGTTCAAGGATGAATATGAGACCGCGCTGAAGACGCTGGTGAAGCGCAAGGCTGCGGGCAAGCCGGTGAAGGTCGTCGAGAAGGAGGAGAAGCCGGACAACGTCATCAACCTGATGGATGCGCTGAAGGCGAGCCTCAAGGGTGGCAAGGGCAAGTCGACCAAACGCGCTTCGTCGTCACGACCACATGTAGCACGCAAGCGCCCGGTCAAGAAGGCTGCGCGGTCATCAGCGCGACATCGCAAGGCAAGCTGAGCGCATGAAGATTTTGGGAATGATCATAGGCATCGCGTTGATGTCGACCGCGGCAGCGCAGGCGCAGCAACTGCAGACACGGGAATGCAACGCCTCGAATATCGCCTTCGTCGCCGAAGCCATCGCCAAGATGGCCGATGGCAAGCAAAAGAAGACCGCTTCCGACGAGATCGGCCTGGCCAGCGAAGCAATGGCGGAGGGCAAGGACGATGAATGTAAGGACCACCTGCTGAAGGCGACCCTACAGACAAAGTGAGGCGATGACGCTTCGGTCGAAACTATCATGGCCGGGCTTGTCCCGGCCATCTACGTCTTTTCTCTCCCCAAGACGTGGATGCCCGGGACAAGCCCGGGCATGACGAAGATTGGGTCATATGCGTCGATCAACGTACATCGGCGCTGCCTCAGGCCTTCGTCGACTTCCGGGATTTTTTTGCCGCTTTCTTTTTCCCCGCCGTCTTCTTGCTGGCTTTCTTCACCGTCTTTTTCTTCGGCGCCTTCGGTACCTTCTTGCCCTCGGCGCGAGCTTCCGACAAGCCGATGGCGATCGCTTGTTTGCGGCTGGTCACCTTCTTTTTCGAACGACCACTTCTCAGCGTGCCGGCCTTCGCCTTCTTCACCGCTCGCGCGACCTTCGCTGCCGCCTTCTTGGAATACTTCGCCATTCCACGCTCCCTTTATGATCGAAACGATCAATCGCCGCCGCGGGTGATGGTTCCACGCCGACGATTGGCGAACGGACGCACTTATGAAATCCCTATAACGCGGCGCCGCCACTCATCTCGTTTTCAAACGGGTGGCCGATCATCTTGCAGCCATTCGCTCAAGCGAATGAACTGGAGACTGCAAGTGATCACCATCGAACCTCCCTCGTGTAGCTCATCCCTCGTTTTCATCGGCAAGAACGGCGGCGGCCAGTGGGTCGCGCAGGAGCAAAACGGCCTATTCGGCGGATTGTTTGTCAGCCGCGCGAATGCCGTGCGTTATGCACTGTTCGAGAACGGTCATCGCCCCGAAGCTATCATCGAGACGGCGGGCCTCATCGAACTCGATATGAACGCCCTGCCTTTCACGGCAGCAACCTCTGTCGAACGGTTACAACAACGGCGCGTCGCCTGAGCTTCCCGCCATGTCCACAGTTGCTCTTCGGGCTCATGCCCTCCCGCAAGCTCATGCCTCCCATCGCGCCAACGACTGGCTGCACGGCATCATCGCCGATGTGCCGACGCCGTTCGACACGCATGGCGCGCTCGATATCGTCACTTTCGCACGCCTGTGCGAGCGACAGGTCTGTGCCGGCGCTAGTGCCATCGTCGTCGGCGCGACCACTGGCGAAGCCGACACGCTCACCTCGAACGAGCGCGCCACGCTGATCCGGACTGCCGCCGGCGTCGCCCGCGGGCGCATCCACGTCATTGCCGGCGCGGGATCGAACTGCACCAGCCGCGCCATTGAATCGACCCGGCTGGCATGGGCTGCCGGCGCCGATGCCGTCATATCGGTCGTGCCGTATTACAACCGCCCGACGGCAAGTGGCATCGCAGCGCATTTCCGTGCGATCCTGGAGGCGACATTGCTGCCGGTCATTGTGCATGACGCACCGTCGCGTTGTGCCCGTGCGCTGACCGACGACACGCTCATCGGCCTCGCCGCCTCGCCACGATTGATAGGCCTGCGCGACGACACCGCCGACGCCGGCCGGCTGGCGCGATTGCGGCCGCTGCTGCCAGCGGGTTTCCGGATGCTGACGGGACAGGACACCGCAGCCCTGCCTTATCTGCTGCTCGGCGGCGACGGCGTTGTCTCCGCGATGGCCAATGTGGCGCCGCAGCTCTGCCGCGGCATGTATTACG
Organism: Tardiphaga robiniae; assembly: GCF_013359755.1. Taxonomy (GTDB): domain Bacteria; phylum Pseudomonadota; class Alphaproteobacteria; order Rhizobiales; family Xanthobacteraceae; genus Tardiphaga; species Tardiphaga robiniae. The sequence continues at coordinate 256,886 of NZ_JABMCJ010000082.1, forward strand.
CGGCCCGCCAGGGATGCCCGCGCTATGCGACGACCATCTCCGACATGCTGGCGCCGCTCGCCGCAGCACTGCCGCCGGACCAGGTTACATCAGCAGTGAAGTATGCATTGATCTTGCGGGGCCTGGGGAATGCCGCCGTGCGCCTGCCGCTGACCGAGCTTACAGATGCCGAGCAGCAGCAGCTACACACCGCGATGGAAGCGATCTGGGCACAGCCCGACGACGCGCCGCCCCTGCGCCGCGCCCGCTAGGCTTGCGGGCGCTCGTTCTTCTCACGACATTTCGGGCCGGGTCCGCGCATATAATGCGCGGCCGGCCGATAGACAGCAGGTCCAATGACGAAACGCCATAGCCGGGCGAAAATGCCCGGCATGATGGTCGCATAGGAGGCGATACGCGCGAACAGCGCTGCAGAACGGTCTTCCCTCATGGCACGCTCCGGCGATCCGGAAGCACCGGCGTATCGGCGGCGCGCACACGGACGCGCGCCAGCTCACGCCGCGCGCGGCGCATCTTGTCGGCCACCAGGGCCATGTGGATGGCGGCGAAGAAGCCCTTGATGTGGTTACGCGTCAGCCTGATGGCTACGCAAAGCCGTTTCCATTGGATATCACTGGAGTGATGGACGATCGGCGGCTGATTGCGGCTGATGAGATAGGAGCGATAGGCGCTGTCGGCCGAGAAATCGTGCAGCTGCGTATCGCGATTGTAGAACATCGTCATGGTCGTTGTCCGTCTTCTCAGATCCCTGGCGCATGAGCGCGTCGGGATGGTGAGAAGATGCGGACATCGCCATATGAAATCGAGACGGGTAGCCGCGCCTGTTCATAGGCGCGGCATAAAGATCAGGAGGCTGGAACTGCCGGAAAGACCAGCGCTCGCTCAGCTCTTGGCCATGCAGTCCTCGATGTAGAACCAGCGATCGTCGCCGGCGAGACCCTTGACCTTGACGTCCTTGCGGCAGGCCTTGAGCTTGCCCTTGTTGGCGCTCCACTTCGCCTTCATGTCCTTCAGACTCTGCTTGTTCAGCTTCATCTTGGCGGGCGCAGCAGGGGTTGCCGGCGTCGCAGGCGCCTGTGCCGAAGCAACGCCCATTGAAGTCACAACGAACAGTGCGGCCAAGAGGCCCGTAGTGATGCGTGTCATCGTTATCCCCGAATGTGCTTGTTTTGAAGATTGTTCGTCAGATGTAAAACGGGACCGGAAGCTTTCGCTGCCGGTCCCGCGCAGGTTTTACTGGAAGATGCGCGCGGCGCTCTGCAGCGTCAGCCAGACACCCCAGCACAGCGGGACACCGACGAAAGCCCAGAAGGCAATGGCTGCGCCGTCGAAACCGCCCTTGCCAATGCCATAGGAGCCTCCACCGGCCGACGCCGCCTCGGCGCCCTTGGCCTGCAACTTCGCGACTTCTTCGGGCTTCATAAACCAGTGCGGCGCCAGTGGCTTCACCAGCATGTTGCAGATCAGTCCCAGCACCAGCATGCCGGCGAGGATATACATCGTGAAGTCATAGACCTGCGCCCGCGGCACGCCGGCAGCGATCTGGAATTCACGGATGTAGTTCACCACCACCGGACCGACGATGCCCGCAGTCGCCCAGGCCGTCAGCAACCGGCCGTGGATCGCACCCACGAACTGGGTGCCAAAAATGTCGGCGAGATAGGCCGGGATGGTCGCGAAGCCGCCGCCATACATCGAGAGGATGATGCCGAAGGCCAGCACGAACAGAACCTTGCTGCCCATCGCCGCGAAGGTCGGCACCAGTGCATATAGCACGATGCCGAGAATAAAGAACGTGTAGTAGGTGTTCTTGCGGCCGAGCTTGTCCGACAAAGACGCCCAGAAGAAGCGGCCGCCGATGTTGAACAGCGAGATCAGACCCGCGAAGCCGGCGGCGATGCCGGCGATCGCCGTCTTCTGTGCAGCCGAGAGCTGGCTGAAGGAGAGGTCAGGCGCACCGATCAGCTTGCCCGCAAAGATTTCCTGCAGCATCGGCGAGGCCATGCCGATGACGCCGATGCCGGCGGACACGTTCAGGCAGAGCACCCCCCAGATCAGCCAGAACTGCTTGGTCTTGTGCGCATTGTCGAGATGCACGTGGCCGGTGGTGATCATCGCATTCGCCGTAGCCGGCGGGGTCCAGCCTTCCGGCTTCCAGTTCGGTGGCGTGATGCGATAGGAGAACGCACCAATGGTCATGAACACGAAGTAGATCACGCCCATGGCCAGGAAGGTCTGCCAGACGCCGACATCGGTCGGGGTCTTGAAATAATTCATCAAGAGGTTAGCCAGCGGCGAGCCGATCATCGCACCGCCGCCGAAGCCCATGATGGCCATGCCTGTGGCCATGCCGCGACGATCCGGAAACCACTTCACCAGCGTCGATACCGGCGAGATGTAGCCGAGACCCAGACCGACGCCGCCGATCACGCCGGAGCCGATCCACAACAGCCAGAGCTGATGCGTGTAGACGCCGATCGAACCGAGCACGAGACCGCCGCACCAGCACATCGCCGACACGAAGCCGGCCTTGCGCGGACCGACTCGCTCGAGCCAACCGCCCCAGATGGCAGCGGAAACGCCGAGCAGCACGAAGAACAGCGTGTACATCCAGCCGAGGCTGGCGACCTTCCAATTACAGGTGGTGGTGAACAGCTCGGTGGCGAGGCTCATGCCCTCGCACACTTCCTTCGAGGCAGGTGTCGTGATTGCTTGCGACAGCGGCAGCCAGAACACGCTGAAGCCGTAGGCCATGCCGATACAGAGATGAATACAGAGTGCAGCAGGTGGAACCAGCCACCGGTTGAAGCCGGCGGTCGCAATGATGCGTTCGCGTTCCAGCAATCCTGGCTTGGTGCCAGACAGTGTTCCGGCGTTGCCCACACTTGTCATGAAAGTTCTCCCCTGCAGCCGACCCTTCTGAGCCGGTCTGCGATTTGAAAAAGTCGCTTCGTCAATTCCCCTGCGGCGCGCGGACAAAGATTTACGCACGCTCGCACTTTAGAACAGGGCCAGAAGCGACTGCGGGAGTCGATAGTCCAAAGGTATCAGGAGCGAAAATTTATCAATGATTTCCACTGCATCGCAGCAATTCAATCGCGATTTGCAATCGCAGCATTTCGTTTTTCGATGAAGAAAACGATCACATCGCCGCTGCGTTCGGAGGTCTCGATCTGATCGCCGCTTTGCTGAATCAACGCAGGGATGTCGATCACCGCGAGGGGGTCCGTGCAGTGGACTTCAAGCCGATCGCCCACCGACAGTGCCTTCATCGCCTTGCGCGTCATCAGCGCCGGCAACGGGCATTTCAATCCGGTCAGGTCGAGCTTGGTCACAGGCATCGCGCGGTTCCACTTGGTGCAACTGCGTTATATCGGGCTGGCATCAAATGTCATATGCAGCGGTATGGCGATGACGAACACATATCCGGCCACTCCGGGCGTGCTTCTTGCGGGCGGTCTCGCGCGCCGGATGGGCGGCGGCGACAAGCCGATGCGCGAGATCGGTGGCCGCAGCATCCTGGCCCGCGTGATCGCACGCATCGCGCCGCAATGCGACGGACTGGTGCTGAACGCCAATGGTGATCCCGCGCGATTTGCGTCCTTCGGTCTGCCGGTGATTGCCGACGACGTCGCGGATTTCCCCGGCCCGCTCGCCGGCATTCTCGCAGGTCTGGAATGGACAGCCGCCAACCGACCGGATGTCACATGGATGCTCAGCGTCGCCGGCGACTGCCCGTTCCTGCCGCGCGATCTCGTCTCGCGTTTACATCACGCCCGCACCGCGGAGAATGCACAGCTTGCTGTCGCGTCATCGGCCGGGCAATCGCATCCCGTCGTCGGCTTGTGGGATGTCTCCCTGCGCCATGAGTTACGGCACGCGCTCGTCAACGAGGACATCCGCAAGGTCGGCCGCTGGACGGCACGCTATCGTCTCGCCACCGTGGAGTGGCCGGTCGATCCTGTCGATCCGTTCTTCAATGCCAATACGATGGACGATATCGCTGAAGCCGAACGGCTTGCAAAGCTGGATGACAACTAACGACATATCGCCGTTTGGAATGACATCGACCGAGAAGCGGCCGTCAGGCCGCCTCTCGACATGATGCGATCGCGTCAGAACCTGACAGCGAAATTGCCTCGCAAGGTCTGGTCGGTGACACCGGAGCCGAACTGCCCGCCATAGGTGAGGCCGAGAACGGCGTTTGGCGTGACGTTGACGTCAAAGCCAAGGTCAGCGACGGCGCCATTCCTCGCAATCGGCACGCCGGCAACGGTGAACGGCGATCCACCGGCGAAGGCCATGGTCGAGGTCGGCGTGACGTCACCAAAGGCATGACGCCAGCCGAGCATGCCGCGCGCAGTCGCGGTCATACCGTTGCCAATATCAAAGCCTGTGGACGCCCGAAGCCCCAGCGTGGTGAAGGTGACGCCGGTGGTATTGCTCCGGCTGGTGAGCGCAGCGACGCCGCCCTTTTCTGTGAAGCCATCGGTCGACAGATTCACATAAGCGAGATTGGCGAAAGGCTCGAAAGCCAGATGGCCGAGCGGCGTCCGCCCTGCCCTGATGCGATAGCCGAACTCGCCGAAGGTTTGCGTGGTGCCGGCGCTGTAGTCGCTCCTGAGCAGTTCGGCGACGCCCGGAAATCCCACCGAGCGATTGATCGAGAGATCGTGTCGCGTATAGGCAAGGCCGGAGCGGAAAGCGAAATCGCCCCACTGCGTGCCGCCATAGAGGCCGCCATGGTAGTTGTCGCTGGCGCCGGAGGAATTGCGATCGGCGACGCGGAAACTCGATCGGCTGTAGCCGCCGATTGCACCGACGCGCCATCCATCGACGAACGGCGCATCGGCACCGACCATGAAGCCGCCGATATCGCGCTTGATGGTTGCAGCATTGCCGTCGCCGTTCCACTGCCCCCAGGAGCCGAAGCCGCGGCCCCAAACCGCAATGCCGTCGGTGGCGGCTGGTGCAAGCACGGGGCGGCCGTTGACATAGGTCGTGACCGGCGCGGCAGCCGCGCCGACGCCGTCAAACGCAGCGCGCAGCCGATCGACCGCTGCCTCGCGCAGGAAGCGGCTATCCTCGATCATGACGCCCTTGGCCGAGGCATGCACCTCGCCGGAGATTTGGTCGAAGGCCCCGCGGGCCTGCGCCGCATCGAGCTGCACCAGTGCGCCCACCAATGGACTGCCAATCGGTAGACTATCTGCTCCTCCACCAGCCGCGATCTGATTGCGGGTCGATCCGACCGAGGCGAAGGTGGCGTTGCTGCGGCTGACGCCAAGATAGACGTTGGTTGCATCGTAGGTCAGGCCGTAGGCCAGGAACGGCGTCACCGTCGCTCCGCTGGCGCTGGCGAAAGTGCCATTGATGCCGCCGGCTGCCGTCAGGATCGTAAACTGGCTCCCGAGAGGCGCGGCACCGGAGGCGACGATTGTGCCACCGTTCAGCGTCGCGCTTCCTGTCGCTGCAATTTTATCCGACTGCCCGGCTGCATTGGTCTCCACCTGATAGATCGATCCCGCTGCAAACGTCACATTGCCATTGACGTTCAACGTACCGATCGAATTGCCGGGGCCGACGATGCCGCCACTATTGGCAGCGATGCCGCCGACCGTGCCCGTGCCGCCCAGGATGCCGCCGCCCGACACCGTCACCACCGAATTGGCGAGCGAGCCGTTCACGGCCAGCCGGCCACCGGTCACGCTGGTCGCGCCGGAGAAGCCGCCCGAATCGCCCGTGAGGATAGTTGTGCCGGCAAGCTGGTTGATCGATCCGGGCCCACTGATATCCGGGGCAAAAGTATAGCCGGTGCTCGTATGATTGAAATTGATCGCGCCGGTCCCGTTGCCGAAAAAGACAGACGCACTATCGAGCGTGCCCGGCGCGGCCGCCGCCGCTCCGGTGCCGCCGCCGATATTGAGCGTACCCACTGAGCCTGCTTGAAAGCCAAGAAGCACATTGCCGCTGACCGATACGACACCACCATTTGCAATCGTGAGCGTGCCGTTTCCCATTTGACCGATAGCGAGGCCATTATTGGCGACGATCAAATGCGAGCCCGGACCTGTGACCGTTGCCGTGCCAACCGAACCTGCGGCCTGCCCTATATAGCTCGTCCATGTTGTACCAACGACCGTGCCGCCGTTCGAAACCACCAGCGTGCCTGTTCCACCGTTACCGACAACAAAATCGCTGGCGGTCAAAATCGAACCTGCGCCATCGACGGTCGCCGCCCCGGAACCACCAAAGTGATCTCCGATAGAGAACTCCCACACTGAGGTGCCGACGGCCGCACCGTTCAGGATATTCAGCGTGCCGGCGCCACGATAGCCGACCACCATTCCCTCAGCATTCCAGACCGAGCCCGCGCCCGTAACGGTCGCAGTGCCAACCGAGCCGAACAGATTGCCGAGGAAGGCCTGGCCGCCCGCCAGGGTGCCACCGTTCGAAATTGTCAGCATGCCGGTATTATTCAGGCCGATATTCGTTGTGCCGGCCGCCGCCGTCCCGCCGCTGATCAGCGTCGCGTTGGGCCCGGTGGTGTTGATCACGACCGATTGGACTGATGTCGGGACGGTGCCAAGATCCCAGTTTCCGGGTGTGTACCAGTCCGTGGATGTCGTCCCCGTCCAGTCGACCGCCATAGCCGGAGCGGGCAAGGCGACGCACACAAGCGTCACACAGCCAATCGCGAGCGCCAGATAACTGGCATTCGTCAGGTATCGCCTGGGTCTTCCGATGGTGCTGGTCGTCGAACGTGGAGACATATATTCCCTCTTGCGAACCGGTAGCCGTGCACCAGAAGTCGCATTGCTCCGCGGCGGTGTCTTGGGCTGGAATGCAGAGGAATTGTCCTGGAGAGAGATGCGTTGCTTTCCCGAACGGTGTGCCCGTCAGGCAACGCTCGATCGGTCAACAGCGCCAATCGTCATTGCGCGCATGCAACTGCATGATCGCGCAGTGACTATCGCGCGCTGCTCGGCGTGCAGCCGAAGCGACGGCGAAAGCATCGATTGAAATAGGCGATGTCGTTGAAGCCGCAGATCATGGCGATCTCGCTGACACGCATCGCACTGCTGTGCCGGTCCTGCAGCATCCTGTAGGTCTTCTGCAGTCGCAATTCGAGCACGCGTTCAGAAAAGCTGATGCCGGTCTCCTGCAAGAGATCATGAACGTAACGCGCCGACAGCTTGAGCTCCCGCGCAACGCCTTGCGCCGAAATGCCGTGGTTGGCGTAATTGTCTGCAATATTCGCCAGGACCGCCTGCAGCCTCGCCGCACGGAGCCCCCGCAGACCCGCCAGCTCGGCGGTCCCGCCCTTCGCACCCGTCGCCAGACCGATGAGGTCGACGATCGTCGTTGCCGCATGCGCAATGAGACCCGGATTCACGAGGGCCGGGCCGGTTTCAAGAAGGTGACAATAACGTTTGAGAAGACCCAGCGCTTCGTTGTCGTCGCCGATTTTCAGTGCCAGCCTGCTATCGATGTGCGGAAATGCTTGCGTCAGAACTTCGCGCGGAATCACCACGTTCATCCAGACATTCTTGTCAGCACCGAGCATTTTCAGCGGTTCCGAGGCCGTGACCAAGGCCGCTTCGCCCAGACCGACGGCATAGTCGCGACCGACCTGCCCGCCAGTCAACTCGGTATCGGCCTTGTTGATCAGCAGGAGATAACTATCATTGCCATCATCGGCGATATTGCGGGCCTTTCGCGTCGCCTGCCTGATCGTTCCCGCCATCTGGCCGACAACCACCGGTCCGATACTCGTCGCCTCGATCACAGCTTCGAAAGGCAGTTTATCGGACACCGCGTATTCGACCGACCAGATTTCCGCAACGTGAATATCCTGCCACAAGTCAAACTTGGCCTTTTCGCCCAGATGAGTCGGCAAGTCCTTGGACGAAAACGCAGTCTTTTGCATGGGCGGCCTTTCGGTATTCAGGATTTTGGGATGATCGCGTCGGCGTCTTGCCGGGCATCTTCCATCGCCCCGTCAGCAGGGCGAGGTGTTGGTCTGGCGCCTCTGGCAAGGCGCTCGCATGTGTCGTTTTGAGATCGCATGTCGTTCGATCCAGGCGCAGAGAGTTTGCATGCCGACCTGATCGAAAGGCGAGCGCGTGATGCTGCATGGCCAGAGCGCGCGGCAACTAGCATACAACTACAATATGTCAAAGCGTCGTGATGGGCTCTGCTCGCCTGCTATATCAAGCATTGGATTTCATGCGCTATCGTACTTGTTGCGCCCTCACACCTGCTGCATGATCGGCCCAAAGCTGGGACGTGCATGTGACGCGTAACACAGCTAAAGCACCGGGGAGGCAATATTCATGCGCTTGAAAAGACTGACCGTCACACAACTTTCACTCGCCGGCGCCTTTGCGCTTGCGCTGCTCGCCACATCCGCAAACGCGCAGATTTCCGACGACGTCGTCAAGATCGGCGTGCTCACCGACATGAACGGTCCGGCCTCGACGCCCTCCGGCCAGGGTTCGGTGACGGCCGCGCAAATGGCCGTGGATGATTTCGGCGGGACCGTGCTGGGCAAGCCGATCAGCATCATCATCGGCGATCATCAGTTGAAGCCCGATGTCGGCGCCAGTCTCGCGCGGCGCTGGTACGATGTCGATCAGGTCGATCTCATCGTCGACGTGCCGGTGTCTGCTGTCGGCCTTGCCGTTCAGAACGTCGCCAACGATCGCAAGCGATTGTTCATCACCCATTCGACCGGCGCTGCAGACTTCCACGGCAAGTTCTGCTCGCCTTATACGATGCAGTGGGTATTCGACACCCGCGCGCTCGCCGTCGGCACCGCGCAGGAAGTGGTGAAGCGCGGCGGCGACAGCTGGTTCTTCATCACCGATGACTTTGCTTTCGGCCATGCGCTGGAGCGCGACGCATCTGCCGTCGTCACCAAGACTGGCGGCAAGGTGATTGGCTCTGTACGGCCGCCATTCGGCGCATCGGACCTGTCGTCCTTCGTGCTGCAGGCGCAGGCCTCTAAGGCCAAGATCATCGGCATCGCCGGTGGGCCGCCGAACAACATCAACGAGATCAAGACTGCCGGCGAATTCGGCGTGTTCAAGGGCGGCCAGCAGATGGCGGCGCTGCTGGCGCTGATCACCGACATCGACTCGCTGGGGCTACAGACGGCGCAAGGCCTGCTGCTGACCACCGCCTTTTACTGGGACATGGACGACAAGACCCGCGCCTGGTCGAAGCGCTTCTTCGAGAAGACCAAGCGGATGCCCACCATGTGGCAGGCCGGCGTCTATTCCTCGACCATGGTTTATCTCAATGCCGTCAAGGAAGCCGGCACCGACGAGCCGCTGAAGGTCGCCGCCAAGATGCGCGAGAAGCCGATCGAGGATTTCTTCGCACGCAACGGCAAACTGCGCGAGGACGGGTTAATGGTCCACGACCTGATGCTGGTGCAGGTCAAGTCACCCGAAGAGTCCAAGTATCCGTGGGACTACTACAAGATCCTCGCAAAGATTTCCGGCGAGGAGGCATTCGGGCCGCCAGACCCGGCTTGTGCATTGGGGAAGAAGTAGGAAAGCGACGCTCCCCTTCCCCTCTCCCCCAGCGCGGCAACGCCGCGCGCCGCGCGCCGCGGGAGAGGGTGCCTGAGCGCAGCGAAGGCGGGAGAGGGATAGCGACAAAGCGCGGAGTTGTGGCGCCCTCTCCCGTCTGCGCGCCTTCGGCGCGCATCCACCCTCTCCCGCGGCGCGGAGCTTTGCTCCGCTGGGGGAGAGGGGAAGAAAGCCCCCTACTTCACCACCCCAATCTCTCTGAAATACTTCAGCACCCCGGGATGGATCAGCGCCACATCGGGCGCTGACGCCACTGTGTTCGATGCCGTCGTCTCCTTCGCCTGCGCCAGCCGCGCGCCGAGCTTGGCTTCGGCGCCGTGCAGTGTCTTCGCCAGCCGATAGGCGACCTCATCCGGCAGCGTTTCGCGCGCGAGGATGTAGCTCCACGAGCCCACCGACGCGATCGGCATCGGCTGGTTCGGATAGCTGTTGGCGCCCACCAGCATCGGCTTGAGGAAGGCGTGCTTGGCACGGATCTGCGCGATCTCCGCCGCATCGGGCGCAATGAAGCGCGCGCCGCCGGGGCTTTCGCTCATGGCCTTGAAGCCGGGCCAGCCCAGTCCCGCGCCCCACAGCGCTGCCACGCGACCGTCCTGCACCATCGCCGGACCGTCGCCGGCGCGGTCGAGATAGACCGCCTGAAAATCCTTGTCCTGATCGAGGCCGATCCCGTCCAGCACATAGCGCGACAGGAACACGAGGCCGGAGCCTTTCGCGCCGAAGGCGATCGGCTTGCCGACAAGATCGCGGATCGTCTTGTAGGGACTGTCGGCGCGCACCACGAACATGCCGGGATTGGAATAGAGCGCGGTGATAATCTTCAGCTTCGTCGGCGCCCGGCCGATGCCCTTGAACGCTTCATAAGCGGGCTCGCCGGCTACCAAAGCGAGATCGAGTTGGCCGGCTTCGAGCAACGGGATGTTCTCGGTCGAGCCTTTGGTATTGCGCGTGGCCAGCGTCAGCGACGGATCGGCCTTGTTCATCACCTCGGCAAAGGCGTCGCCATAGAGCGGGAAGCCGCCGCCGGGCGTCGCCGTGCCGAGACTCAAGCTGAGAGGCATGGTGGTCGACATCGGCTTGGCCCCCTCCTGCGCAATGGCCGTCGTGACAGTCAGGAATGCTGCGCAAACAAGCGGCATCATTTTCATGGGGCACCTCGACGTCGATCAGCCTGCATCGTTCGACCAAGCTTGTAGGCAAAATCCGAATTCTATGAAAGCATGGAGGTAACGGGCGGCAAGCCCGATCGAACGACGTCGCGCATCAGCGCTGCGATTTTCATGTCTGGGAGGAACTATGATCGCTTTTCTGCGTGCCGCTGTGCTGTGTCTTGTCGGCTTCGCCAGCCTCGCCACGACGACCCTCCCCGCCTCCGCCGCCGGCTATCCCGATCGCCCCGTGCGCTGGCTGATCGGCTTCGCTGCCGGCGGCCCCGTCGATATCGTGGCGCGCATCATGGCACAGTGGCTGTCGGATCATTTCGGCCAGCAATTCGTCGTGGAAAACCGCGCTGGATCGGGCGGCAATCTCGCCGCCGCCGCGGCCGTGACCTCGGCGCCGGATGGCTATACGCTGCTGTTCGTCGCACCGAACAACGCAATCTCGGCCTCGCTCTACAAGAAGCTGCCTTACGATTTCATCCGCGACACCGTGCCGGTCGCCAGCATCATGCAGCTCACCAATATGCTGGTGGTGTCGAATGGCATGCCCGTGAAAACGGTCCAGGAGTTCATCGACTACTGCAAGGCCAATCCCGGCAAGATCTCCTATGCGTCGTCGGGCAATGGCACCTCGGTGCATATGTCAGCCGAATTGTTCAAGGCGATGACCAAATGCGACATGATCCACGTGCCCTATCGCGGCTCGGCGATCGCCTTTCCCGACATCATCTCCAACAAGGTGCAGTTGATCTTCGACAACCTGCCCACGGCGCTCGAACAGTCGCGGGGCGGCACCGTCCGCGCGCTCGGCGTCACCTCGCCGCAACGCTGGCCCATCGTGCCGGATGTCCCGGCCATTGCCGAGACCGTGCCGGGCTTCGAGTCCATCGGCTTCTACGGCATCTCCGCGCCGAAGGGCACGCCGCCGGAAGTGATTGCCACCCTCAACAAGGCTGTGGGCGAAGCGTTGAAGGATCCGAAACTGATCGCACGGCTCGCCGAGACCGGCGGTGTGCCGAAGCCCATGACGCCCGAGGAATTCGGCAAACTGGTTGCCGCCGAAACCGAGAAATGGCGCAAGGTGGTGGAATTCGCCGGCGTCTCGGTCGACTGAGCTGGACGCTCTTTCGTCTAGACGCTTACGGCGACCATGGCGGGCAGCAGCTCAGAACTGCTGACCGCCCCGGCGACCAGATAGGCGAAGCCCAGCAGGGCCAGGAAGCCGAGAAAGAACAGCGCAAAGAGGATGATCGAGAGCTTCTTGGCGAAAGCCGAGATGTTGGTGAGGCCGAGGCCGCCGGCAATCAGGGATATGATCAGACAGATGACAGCCCAGCGAAACACCCGCGCCTCCCTACGTTGAAATTGCGCAGACAAACGCCACCGGCCAGCCAAAGTTCCGCCCCCGGGAACGCGGCATTGCCCACAGGCGATGGCCGATATAAGGAATGCCTGCACCGCCGTCCCCGCTTCTCACACCCGCTGGACGCCGGCGGGGCCTGTAGCTCAATGGTTAGAGCCGACCGCTCATAACGGTCTGGTTGCAGGTTCGAGTCCTGCCGGGCCCACCAATGATTTAGAGCCAGTCTGTGAGGGTCTTCTTTTTGTAGCCAATCCATTCGGTACGCGTTCTATCCTCTGAAGCGTTGCTGATCGCCCGCACGAGCCGGGCCTCAAGCCCGGTGAGACAATCGTCGTCAATGGCGGACACTTTGGCGATCTTAATTCCGGGGGAATTTTCGTCAGTAGGGAAGAGGGTTGGGTCGACGTGCCAAGACTTCGCGCCCGCAATCTAGCGGGCGGTCGAGATGAACCGGACCGTCACCTCCAAGTAGCCATACGCTAGCGCAGCATCATTGATTGCCCGGCTCCAGACTTGTTTCTGGTTCTGAAATCGTATCTCGGAGTCTCCCGGCGCATCCAGGACGATAATCGCGCGCTTGATCACGGCGTTCAAGGCAGCGTGCAGTTGCTGCGGGGCATGCCGGCACCCATTGCGTATTGCCGGCTCTGTGGCACGATAAAGCGAATTTCAGCAGTCGGTTTGTGTGCAAATGATCTTTGAACCAATTCGATTGATGCCTGAGGCGCCCGGGCAAACCCCGGCGAGGAACCGCACGATCTTTTCTCTCCTGGCGGCGGTTAGATGGGTCCAGCGTTACGTTGACACCGAAGCCAAGACAACGCCGCGGTGGACGAAGCTGATCGCTGTTCTTGATGAGGCAACCGTCGGGAAAATTGAGCCGCACGAGGTTCGAACCGCGCTCCATGTCGCTCTGATGGCTGAAGGATGGGCGATGCCAGACGAGCTTGAGCAACCAGATATATTCACGTCTGGCCGAGCGGATTCCCCGTAACATCAGCCGGGGTCCACCGGTAGCGGCACCACCTTCAAGTGGACGCCGGTATCTGTCATAGTTCAGGCTTCACTGCTCGGAGAACGCTTATGTTGTTCCCTGTCGGTAGTCGATGGCTCGCAGCAATTCTCGCGCTGACATTTTGCACCAGCGCGAGCGCCGGCGATGTGCTCTTCGAAAATGTTCGAATCTTCGACGGGAGAAGCGCCACTCTTTCCGCTCCGTCGAATGTGCTGATCAAGGGCAACCTCATCGAGCGTATTTCCACGGCACCGATAGCAGCCGCAGACGCTCAGCGTGTTGCAGGAAACGGGCATACGCTGATGCCTGGCCTGATCGACAATCATTGGCATGCGATGTTGATACGGGTGACGCCGGCCCAGGCTTTCGGTGACGTCGGCTACAACAATCTACTGGCCGGCAACGAAGCGACTGACACTCTGATGCGCGGCTTCACGACCGTTCGCGATGTTGGCGGGCCGGTGTTCGGCCTCAAGCGTGCCATCGACGAGGGCATCGTCAAGGGCCCACGCATCTATCCGTCCGGCGCCATGATCACTATCACGAGCGGGCATGGGGATTTCCGGCAGCTGACCGATCTACCACGCACGATCGGCGGCATGCTCACCCGCATGGAGCAGGTCGGTGGCGCTATAGTTGCGGACAGCCCTGACGAGGTGCGTCTGCGCGCGCGCGAACAACTCATGCAGGGCGCCTCCCAGGTCAAGTTGACGGCGGGCGGCGGCGTGTCGTCACCTTTCAGTCCGGTCGACGTGACCACTTTCACCGAGCCCGAACTACGCGCCGCCGTCGAAGCGGCCGAGAATTGGGGCACATATGTCGCCGCGCACGCCTTTACTCCGGCTGCGATCCAGAGAGCCGTTGCCGCGGGCGTGAAGTGCATCGAACACGGCATGCTGATGGACGAGGCAACCGCCAGGCTGCTTGCCGAGAAGGACATCTGGTTGAGCTTGCAGCCTCTCCCCGAGGGCTTGAGGCTTGGCTTTCCGGAGGGGTCCGTCCAGCGGGCCAAGGCGGATGAGGTCTGGCCCGGCATAGCCAGGTCCTACGAGTTTGCCAGGAAGTACAAGATCAAGACGGCGTGGGGCACCGACGTGCTGTTCTCGCGCGCGCTCGCGCAGCAACAGGGGGCAATTCTGGCCTCGCTCACGCGCTGGTACACGCCCGCCGAAGCGCTGGTCATGGCGACATCGACAAACGCCGAACTGCTGGCGCTGTCGGGCAAGCGCAATCCCTATCCCGGCAAGCTCGGCGTCGTGGAACAGGGTGCGCTCGCGGACTTATTGCTTGTCGACGGCAATCCGCTGGACAACATCAACCTGATTGCCGATCCCGCGAATAATTTCAAAATCATCATGAAAGACGGCGTCATCTACAAGAACACTTTGAGCAAGTGAGCCTATGCGCAGCCTCCTCTTTCTTGTCGTCATAGCGATCGGCCTCGCATCGCCTGTCCGTGCGGCGGACGATGTCGCGGCGGCGCAGAAGATCATCAGCTCCCAAGCCGATGCCCTGGCGCGCGACGACGCTGTGACTGCCTATGGGTTCGCGGCCCCCGGCATCCAGAGCATTTTCACCGATCCCGACAGCTTCATGGACATGGTGCGCAACGCCTATGCACCCATCTATCGCCATCGCAGCTTCGAATTCACCGAGAGCAACACATCTGACGGTACAATTGAGCAGAAAGTCCATATCGTTGATGCCGATGGTGTGCCGTGGGATGCGCTCTACACGCTGGAGCCGCAGCCGGATGGCAGCCTGAAGATCAGCGGCTGCATGTTGCTGAAAGTCGGCCAAGCTGTGTGACACCTCACAGCGGCATTCACATTCGCACCTCACATCATCTATAATAGGTCCTGCACCTCTCTCGTCCTACGGTTGCTTCCCGGGTGAATTTGTTGCGGTACCTGTCCCTCAGCACACTGTCTCCCATTGTCCTGGGCAGCCTGTTGGCGTGCGGGGTGTCGACCATCGCGATGGCTGACACGCGTCGCCTATCCCTGATGCCCGATCCGCGCGGCGAGTTCATCCGGCTCTGCGCGCCCTTCATGGTGTCGCGCTATGCACATCCCGAAGCGATCTGTGACTGCGTCCGCACCGCGCTGATCGGCGAGATCGGCGATCGCGATATTCTCGACGCGATCCTGTACGGGGTCACCGAGCGCGGCGTCCCCACGCTGAACGAGAACTGGCTGCCGCCGGACAAACGAAGCTTGATCCCGCGGACCATGACGGCGATTGCGGAGCCGACGCTTGATTGCATGTTCGGTAGCGGCCCGGCCAAACGCGCGCTCGAAAACGTGCCGATCGATGGATTTCCGGCGATGCCGCCGGTGCAGGATCTGACGCCTTAGGCGACCGATGCGCCCGAGGAGAAAATCAACCTGCGGCGCGCCCGCAGCATCAGCGCCGTGATAATGGTGACATTGAGTGCATTCCAGGCGAGCCCATTCATGAACGCTGCCGCGTAGGAGCCCGTGGCGTCGAAGATGACGCCGGACATCCAGCCGCCAAGTGACATGCCACCCACCGTGCCCAATATGACAATGCCGACACGCGTAGCCGCCTGCGATGCCGGCATCGCCTCGCGGATAATGATGGCATAGGCCGGCACCAGACCGCCCTGGAACAGGCCGAACATCGCCGAGATGATGTAAAGCGAAGCCAGGCTGTCGAAGAACAAATAGAACAGCAGTGCGAATCCCTGCAGCAACGAGCCAATCAGCAGTGTGCGAATGCCACCGATACGATCGGCCAGAAAACCCGAGCCAACACGGCTGACAATCCCGCAGGCCAGCATCAGCGACAACATCTCGGCGCCGCGCGTCACGCCATAGCCGAGATCCCCGCAATAAGCGACGATATGCACCTGCGGCATCGCCATGGCGACACAGCAACCAATGCCGGCCACGAAGAGAAGCGTCGTCAGCGTGTTGTTGCTGAGCTGGAGATCGACCTTGGGCGGCGGCGCATTGACGTGACTGCGTCGTGTAACCGTGCCCATCTGCGCACGCAGAACCACAAGCATCAGGAGCATCAGGACGGTTGTGACCACCCCGACACTGATATGCGTCGAGCGCCAGCCAAAAGTCAGAATGCCCCAGCTGACAATGGGCGGCCAGAGCGTGCCGCCGATATAGCTGCCGGTCGCGGCGACAGTCACCGCGATGCCGCGCCGGCGTTCGAACCAGTGCGACGCTTCCGCCATCAGCGGTCCGAAGGTTGCCGACGATCCTGCCCCGATCACCACGTGAATAAGATTGAACTGCCAGAGCGCCCTGGACTGCGACGCGAGAAGATAACCGGCGCCCATCAGCACAGTCGCAAGCGCTATCGTGGCCACGATGCCGAACCGGTCCGTGAGCCTGCCGGCGACCACGCCGCCGAGGCCGAAGCCGACCATGGTCAGGGTAAAGGCCAGCGACGCTGCACCGCGGCTGGCGGCGAAATCGGCCTGCACGGCCGGGAGCGCCACCACCACCGACCACATGCCCACTGACCCCAGTGAGCCGATGATCAAGGCAAGCGACAGCCTGATCCAGGCCTGACGGGAGTCAGGCAGGAACGGCGTCGAATCTGAGGTGGGGGTCGCGATGGTCACGGCGGCAACATCCTCGGCGTGTGCCCACGGGTCAAGCGATATGCCGAAGGATTAGGCATGCAGAAACAGTGCAACAGACCGTTTCGGCCAAAACTGGCTCCGGGCTTGTGGCAAAGCCGCGCAGTAACGCCTCGTTAACCCTTTGCTAACCATACACACGGCAAAAATTGCCGAGTGGAGTCGCGTCTCGTCAGCTGACCGGGGGAATGCCCGTGGATGCCAGTGCGGTGCCTCACTTGCGGATCGGCGGCCCTTCGGCCGCCGCGCAGACGTTCGGCAGTCGCGAGCGACATTCGCGCGGGGAAGCGGCATCGATGACGGATTTGATCGCGGGTCAGGGCCTCGGAGCACCCAAGAGCGGCGGTTTCGACTTCGCCAGCATCAGGACGAACGTCTTGCGCGGCGATATCGGCCTCGCATTCGGCGTTCTGATCATCCTTGTCGTCCTGATCATGCCGCTGCCAGCTATCGTGATGGATCTGTTCCTCGCGATCTCCATCACCATGTCGGTGTTGATCCTGATGACGGCACTGTTCACCCAGACGCCGCTGGAATTCTCGTCATTCCCCACCGTGCTGCTGATCTCGACCATGTTGCGGCTGTCGCTGAACCTGGCCTCGACCCGCCTGATCCTGTCGCATGGCCACGAAGGCACCGCCGCGGCCGGCCACGTCATCGAGGCGTTCGGCAATTTCGTGATGGGTGGCAATTTCGTCATCGGCATCGTCGTGTTCGCGATCCTGGTGATCGTGAACTTCATCGTCATCACCAAGGGTTCGGGCCGTATCGCCGAAGTCGCGGCACGCTTCCAGCTGGACTCGATGCCCGGCAAGCAGATGGCGATCGACGCCGATCTGTCGGCTGGCCTGATCGACGAGGCCACGGCCAAGGCGCGCCGCAAGGACCTTGAAGACGAAAGCGGCTTCTTCGGCGCCATGGACGGTGCTTCCAAGTTCGTCCGCGGCGATGCCATTGCCGGCCTGCTCATCACCGCCATCAACGTCATCGGCGGGATCATCATCGGCGTCGCGCAGCAGGGCCTGTCGTTCTCGGAAGCCGGCCGCACTTATACGCTGCTGACCGTCGGCGACGGCTTGGTCACCCAGGTTCCGGCGCTGATCGTCTCGACCGCCGCAGGCCTGCTCGTCTCGAAGGCGGGCATTACCGGCGCCGCCGACAAGACGCTGATCAAGCAATTCTCCGGCTATCCGCAGGCGCTGGGCATGTCGGCCGGCGTCATGCTGACGCTGGCGCTGCTGCCGGGCATTCCGATGCTGCCGTTCCTCGCGCTCGGCGGCGGCGCAGCCTATCTCGCCGTCACCGCCAACAAGCGCAACAAGGTTGCGCGTGCCGAAGTCGCGCATCAGGCCGCAGCACCGGCCGCCGCCGCCGCCGCACAAGCCGCCGCCGCGGACGAGCCGATCTCCGCATCGCTGAAGATCGACGATCTCAAGATCGAGCTGGGCTACGCGCTGCTGCCGCTGGTCAATGGCCCGGACGGCACCGATCGCCTGACCGAACAGATCAAGGCGCTGCGCAAGTCGCTCGCCGTCGAAATGGGTTTCGTGATGCCGTCGGTCAGAATCCTGGACAACGTGCAGCTCGAAGCCAATACCTACATCATCAAGATCAAGGAAGTGGACGCCGGCACCGGCCGCATCTGGCCGAACCAGTTCATGGTCATGGATCCCGGCGGCAATCAGGTCAATGTCCCGGGCATTCACACGACCGAGCCGACCTTCGGCCTGCCCGCGACCTGGGTCGATGCCGGCCTGAAGGAAGAAGCCTCGCTCAAGGGCTACACCGTGGTCGATGCCGCCACCGTCTTGTCGACGCATCTGACAGAGCTGCTGAAGGGCAATATGTCGGACCTCTTGTCCTACGGCGAAGTGCAGAAGCTGCTGAAGGACCTGCCGAAGGAACAAGGCGAACTGGTCAAGGATATCGTCCCGTCGCTCATCACCGTGTCGGGCATCCAGCGCGTGCTGCAATTGCTGCTCACCGAACGTATTTCGGTGCGCGATCTCTCGACCATCCTCGAAGGCATTGCCGACGCCCTCGCCTTCTCGCGCAACCCGTCGACCATCGTCGAGCATGTACGTGCGCGCCTCGCGCGACAGATCTGCGCGCAGAACACGTCCTACAACGGCTACCTGCCGCTCATCGCACTGTCGGCGCAGTGGGAGCAGGCCTTCGCGGAATCGATCATCGGCACCGGCGAAGAACGCAGTCTCGCGATGCAGCCGTCGAAGCTGTCGGAGTTCATGACCACCGTGCGCGATCGTTTCGAACAGGCCGCGCGCGAAGGCGAAGCGCCGGTGCTGGTCACCTCGGCCTCGATCCGGCCGTTCGTGCGCTCGCTGGTGGAACGGTTCCGCGCACAAACCACCGTGCTGTCTCAGGCGGAAATCCACCCCCGTGCGCGCCTGAAGACCGTCGGAAGCGTCTGATTCGGCGGCAAGAGGCTAGCAACCTTGCCCGAAACCGATGTAAATTCGTCACAGACAAGAGATTTGCCAGAATGTCGCATCCCGAGGCCATTTCGGGGCGACGGCACGAATCACTCTCAACGCTCTGATAATAAATAATAATTTATGAATTTCAGGCCAAGCCGGGTGCTTCAATCGCGCCGGATCACGTCTTATCACTGCCTTGTGATCGACTATTTGGAACGGAACGACCCAACACCACGTTTCCTATGCGTGATGAGTTGAACCTGCCGACGCGGACACGACACAAACGATCGTAGGCAGAGTAAGACGGCAGGGAGCGTTTCCAATGAACCACTCGATTTACAGCGCGGATCGCATGACCCACCTCAAGGTGGTGATCGTTGCTCTGGTCGCCGGTATCTTCGTGGCAGGCTTCGGAATCTCGGCCCGCATGAATGCTGACGAAGGCTACAGCCAGACCGCCAGCGCTCGTGTGATCAAAGCAGGCCAGCCGGTTGCTGTCACCACTTCGAACGCCAGCATGGTCCGCTAAGAAATTCAGGAATTCGCGTGGCGATGTCCCCCAAGGTCGTCAGGTGAATACATAGAAGCTCCACTTCCCCCCGAGTGGACTTCTGAATGGAAAACGCCCGCTCCCCACGGGCGTTTTTCTTTTGTGGGGTGCTTTCTTGCTTCTCCCTCCCTCAAGCAGCGCAGCTGCGCAGTGGGAGGGATACTCTGCGCGCCAGCGCGCCACATCACAGATTCAAATTTCAAACAGCTACGCTCTCGCAGTCTCGCGGCGCTTGCGCGTCCGAGGTGTGAGCAGTCCCCCTCAGATAGATGAGGGGTGGCAGCGCGCCGTGAGGCGCAAAGGGTGGTTTTTTATCGCGGTCCGCTCCACCGGAACGCCGGCAAGCTGCAACCGCGCAACGCCTCACGGCGCGCCACACCGCAGACAAGTTTACGCAGTCTGCGACTGCTACGGGCGATTTCTGTCCCCGGGACCGTTCTTCCGGGCAAAGGCGCAGAGCTCCGCACTCCGC
>NZ_JABMCJ010000083.1 GCF_013359755.1 Tardiphaga robiniae
CACTTTGCCTCGACGAACGCTCCGATCGCGAATTAAAGTCCCAAGGCGATGGGAAGGGAGCCTCAAGCGACTGGGCCGAACGCGTTTTGACTTGGTCGTCCGTCACACTGTCCAGGGGTTTGTCCATCCCAAGGTCGGCCGTCTCCTTGCCAGTGGCAGTGCTGGCGCAGATCCGTCCTGCCCGAAGACAGACGTCACCCATGAACCGCGTGACGCCGCATCTCCGGCGTCCACCGCATCCTGCCCCGCGAACGTGACGATCGCGATCGCCCCTCTCGGTGGGGCAGGACATAGGGGAATATAAACCTGGTAGGGATATTGTCAACGGAGGATAGGAAAAAATGTTTGGATGGCCAAAACTGTCATTCCGGGGCGTGGCCGGCCCTTGCCGGACGCGAACCCGGAATCCCGGCGTGTTTTGCGCTGAACATATCTAGATTCCGGGTTCGCGCTCTGCCGGCTCCGCCGGCGACGCACGCCCCGGAATGACGAGCCCAGGCGTGCGCCCCGGAATGACGAGTATGGGGTGGAATGACGAGCGAGCCCTGCCCTACAGCAGCCCCAGTTCCCGCAGCTCGCGCCGCATCGGCTCTGGCATCGCTTCGATACTCGCTGCAGCCTTGCCGAGATCCGGCGGGGCGTCCTTGTCGGCGAGGTAGCGCCAGCCCTGGAACGGACGCAGCGGACGCGGCGCGACGGTGACGGGCTTGGGCTGCATCACCAGCCGGCAGCGGTTGATGCCGTCGCTATCGCGGAACGGTTCGATCGCAAGAATCTTTTCGCGCAAGGCGATCTCGCCCTTGATCACCCAGTAGAGCGAACCGCCATCGAGCAGTTCGACATCGCGTTTCGGCACCATGCGGGTGATGTGGATGTGATGCTGGGGCGCGCCGCGCGCTTTTGCTGCGCGCATCCGTTCAGCGAGATAGCTCTTGAAATCCGCGATGGATTCGCAGCCGACGGCGAGCTTGATGAGATGCAGGGGCATGGGTCAGAAATCAGCAGTGCGACGCGGTTTTACAAGGCGTTATCCACCGCTCAGTTATCGGCCGGCGGAGCCTCCGGTGCAAGCTGCACGGGCGCTGGGGCGGCAGGCGCCTGTGGACGAGCGGCGGTCTTCGGTGCGGGCTGCTTCTTCGCGGCCGCAGGTGGCGGCGTTGTCGACGCCGCGCGCGGCGGAGGCGCCTGCGCATTGGCGGCGGCCGGCGGCTTCACGGGCGTTTCCGTCATGATCGAGATGGGCGGAATCGAGGACGAGGACGGAAAATCGGCCGTGGTCGGCTTGCCGGTCGGAACCGACGCCGGCAATCCGGCCAGCGCGCCCGTCGCAGCGGCTGCAGCCGCAGGCGGCGCATTCCAGCCGGGCGCATAGCGCGTCACGAGACCCTCATAGGTGCGCTCTTCCATATTCGCGGCAATCCGCTTGTGATCGGTCAACGCGGCATAGGCAGCGCAGCTCTCCGGCATGCAGCGATCGCGCGATTGCAGCACATAGGCAATCAGGCCGTAGCGATCGCGCTCGACCGCGCGGCGCAGCCCCGCCAGTTCGGGCGTCATGGATTTATTCGCTGCGGCGACATCGCCATACGACGTCAAACGACTGATCTGCGCAGCCGAGGCCGATACGGCAGCCGCCACCGAATCCGCCGAGCCGAACAGCACCTTCTCGCAGCCCGCGAGCACCATATCGCCGGCGAGATCGTCGAGGCAGGACAGCGCCGGCAGCGAGGCATTCACCTGAGGCACTGCAACGGCGGCGTGCGATGCATCCTGCCCGGCGGTTTCGGATTTGCGCAGCGTCGCCGCAGCAGCAACACCGATCGCCAGCAGCGTGATCACGGTCAGCGCACCATTGGCGACGGACTTCTCGGCGCGCAGCAGCGTTGCCAGCACGATCAGGGCGAAGAAGATGGAGGCAGCCAGCGCGAGCCACATCGGAAGCGTCGGCGCGCGCCAGATTTGATCGAGCGAATTCGCCCATACCCCGTTCATCGAGTCGTCCCCGCATATGTGGAAGCCATATTTCCGAAGAAAATGCTTCCAAAGAAAGTCCGGCTGCCATGAACCCGCAATATGCGGTTGTTATGGCACGGCCCCGGTCATGACGAAATCGTGGCGGCGCGGGCCTGGATTCTGATGAAATCAGAACCTTGGCCCTATCCTTTTATTTTGACGCGTTTTCTGGACGCGAACCGCTGCCCACTTCGCTCGAAAACGCTTTAGTCATCCTCGAAGCGCGGAATGACGATGGTCTCGGCGAGGCCCTCGTCGGTCCATTGCCGAAACGCCGGCAGCGCCTGCATCGTATCCATATACGCACGGGCTTCCGGCGTGACATCGATGTCGTAGGTCAGAAAACGGTGCACCACCGGCGCATACATGGCATCCGCGCCGCTGAAGGCGCCGAACAGATACGGTCCATATTTGCCGTAGCGTGCGCGGCAATCGGCCCAGATCTGCTGGATACGCCGGATATTGGCCTTGGCATCGTCGGACAGCGCCTTCGCGCGGACCGGCCGGTGCAGGTTCATACCGCATTCGTTGCGCAGCGGCATGAAACCGGAATGCATCTCGGCGGATACCGAACGCGCATGAGCGCGCGCGGCCCGGTCCTCCGGCCACAGCTTTGCATCCGGAAAACGCTCGGCGGCATATTCGATGATAGCCAGCGAATCCCACACCGTGATCTCGCCATCGACGAGCGCTGGCACCTTGCCGGACGGGGTCACATCGAGAATGCGCTGCTTGTCGGCGGCATCCGTGTACAGCGGGACAAACACCTCCGCGAAGGGGATGCCGCAGGCCTTCAGCGCAACCCATGGCCGCATCGACCACGACGAATAATTCTTGTTACCGATCACCAGCGACAGCGACATCAACCACTCCTTGCGACACCGGTAAATTGCCACGCATACGCCTCTGCAAGCAAGCCGCGTGCACAGGCTTGTTGCTGCATCACGGCATGCGTGGCAGAAGTGCCAACTGATACAATAGGTGCTTCATGATCAACTATTCCTGGGTCGACGTCTTCGCGCTCGGCTTCTTCATCCTGGAGTGGACGACCTATGCGATCACGCTGGAGCACACCAAATACGGCCGCGACAGCCTGTCGGCGCGCATGCACGCCTATCGTGAGGTCTGGATGCGCCGCCTGCTGGAGCGCGAGGCGCGCATCGTCGATACCCATATCATGACATCGCTGCAGAACGGCACGGCCTGGTTCGCATCGACCACGCTGATCGCCATCGGCGGCTCGCTGGCGCTGCTGCGCGCCACCAATGAAGTGATGCCGATGATGCAGAACCTGCCGCTCGGCTTCAACACGACGCCCGGCATGTGGGAAATCAAGTGCTTCGGGCTGATTTTGATTTTCGTCTATGCGTTCTTCAAATTCGCCTGGTCGTACCGGCTGTTCAACTACGTCGCGATCCTGATCGGTGCGATGCCGCTGGCCTCGAAGCGCGACACACCGGAGGCCGAAGCGCATGTGGTGCGCACCACGCGGATGTTTGGCGCGGCGGCCCGGCACTTCAACCGCGGGCAGCGCGCCTTCTTCTTCGCGCTCGGCTATCTCGGCTGGTTCGTCAGCCCCTGGGTGTTTCTGGTCTCGACGGCTGCCGTGGTGATCGTGACCTGGCGCCGGCAGTTCGCCTCCAATGCCTGGCAGGCCATGGCGCCTGACGCCGAAATAAGGGTTACCCCGCGAAATCCTGCGGCGTAAAATCGAGATCGAGCACTTTCCACTCGTCGTATTTGTCGGCGGGCAGCATCGCATAAGGCTGGCAGGCTTCCAGCGCCTGCTTGGCCGCCTGCATCAAGAGCGCGGCCTTCGCCGGCCGCCGGACCTCGATCACCGTGGGCTCGGCAACCAGCCGGCCATCCGGCGAGAACACGGCGCGCAGCTTGACCTTGGCGTCATCGCCGCGCGCGACGGTGGCAGGCAATTTCGAACAGCTCCGCAGATGACGCCGAAAAGCGGCGATGTCGAGCTTGGACAGGTCCGCCTGCTCCGATGCGCCGCCGCCGAAGCCTTCAGGCAAGCCCAGCATGACGCCGTATTTCACGGTGATATCGGCCTCGGGCTGCGGCGGCACCTGCTGTGGGCCCGGTTGCGGCGCCGGCGGCTGAGCCTGCAGCGCAGCCTGCTGCTGCGTAGCGGGAGGCGCTGACGGAGGCGGCGTTGCGGGAGTGGCCTGCGGCTGTTGCTGGGCTTGCTGCTGAGGTGGCGGCGGTTGCTGGGCGGCCTGCTGCTGCGGTGACGGCGCGGGTTGCTGCGGCGATGTCTTGTGCGGCTGCGGCGGGGTGTTCTGCGCCGATGACTGCGGTTTGGCCGCGACGGCCTGGGTCTTCTGCTCTTCGAGGGTGGGCTTGTTGGTCAAATCAGGCAGCCGAAATTCCGGCTCCGGCTTCTTCTCTGGCTTTTTCTCGGGCTCCGGCGGCGTCTCCTCAGCCTTCTTCTCCGCCTCTGCGAGCTGCTGCGGCGTTACCAGATCGACGGCAACGCTCTCCTCATGCTGCTCCATCGGACGTGCATCGGCGAAATAGACCCCGGCCGCCAAAGCGAGGTGGCCGACCACCGAGACGGCGATCGCTGCGCGGATGAGGTGCCTTGGTTCCATGGGGCTATTGAGACTTCTATACGCCGACTGGCCCGATCATAGCGTCGTGCCCTCGCCCGCGCCATGTCCGCCATGCCACAGCTTGCGTCGTGCTGCCTGATCGGTCATGGCAGTGCATGGCCAAATCCCCTCCGAAGACCCCGAAGCCGTCAGCCGCCAAGCTGGCCCCGAAACCCAAGCCCCTGCCGCTCGACGAGGCGATCCTTGACGCGCTCACCCGCAACGGCGCGGGCACGCTGAGCCCGCCTGAGATTGCGCATGTGATCGAGCCGGAGGGCGACTGGCACGCGCTCTTGATGCCGATCCGCCGCGCCGCCGTGACGCTAGCGCTCGCCGACCGCCTCGTGATCTATCGCAAAGGCAAGCCGGTCGAAGATCCCAACGACTTCCGCGGCGTGTATCGGCTGGGGTTGCCGAAGGCGGAGTGACGCATCACCGCTTCTTCGGC
Organism: Tardiphaga robiniae; assembly: GCF_013359755.1. GTDB lineage: Bacteria > Pseudomonadota > Alphaproteobacteria > Rhizobiales > Xanthobacteraceae > Tardiphaga > Tardiphaga robiniae. Next base: position 5,068 of record NZ_JABMCJ010000083.1, read on the forward strand.
CCCGGCAGCAACTCGCTGCTGCGGCCGGCGAGCCAGTAGGTGATCAGCCCGACCCATTCGTGAACCGCGATATCGCTCCGGCCGAGGCCGGCGCTGGCGGAATCGAAGGTCTCGGTGGCATCGATCCAGCCGCGCGTGCGCCAGTCCACCGGATAGGCTTCGACATCGAAGCCGACCCTGCGGAACGCGCCGATCGCGCGCGGCATATGCCAGGCGGACGTCACCAGCAGCCAGCGCTCGCCGGGCTTCGGCGACACCAGGCCTGCGGTGAAGGCGGCATTTTCGTCGGTGGTGCGGGAAGCGGTTTCGAGCGTGACGCGTTCGGGGGCCACGCCGAAACGCTGCAGCAGCTCGCCGGCAACGGGCGCTTCGGACAGCGACTTTTCAATCAGGCTGCCGGCGCCGCCGGTGAAGACGATACGCGCCTGCGGATAGCGGCGCGCCAGCTCCAGCATCACCGTTATCCGCTCGCCGGCCGAATTGATCTCCAGCGAGCCGCGTGCCGCGGACGAATCCGAATCGATAGCGCCACCGAGCACGATGATGCCATCGGGTGCACGGCCATCGTCCTGCCATTTCGGAAAACGCTCGGTCAGCGACAGCATCAGCACATTGCCAACAGGCGAATAGCCGAACAGCAGCAGCAACAGGATGCCAAAGGTCACCAGCAATGTTCCGACACGCTGGCGCTGCAACAGCACCAGCACAATGCCGATCACGCAGATGATGGCGATCGCATTGGACGGCTCCGTGAAGAAGCCGAGCATCTTGGAGAACGTGAAGAACATGAGGCCCTTGGCTTGCCGGACGGTGTCACTGCATGAGCCATCCTGCCCACAAGATCAATGCGGCAAATGCCGGCCGGCTTGATGGATCAATCCCATTTCGGCGCGAAGCCGTAGTCGGTCAGCCGCCCCTTCGGATGCGCCAGATGCGAAATCCGGGACATCTCGTTTTCGGACAGCATGAAATCGAACACATCGATATTCTCCGACAGACGCTCGACCTTGGAGGTGCGCGGGATCGCCACCGCGCCCTGCTGGACCAGCCAGCGCAGGCAAACCTGTGCTGCACTCTTGCCATGTGCCCTGCCGATCTCGGCAAGCGTTTCATCGCCGCGGACATTGCCTTGGGCGATCGGGCTATAGGCGACCATGGCCAGACCATTCTGCCGGCAGGCGCCCTGCACCTTCGCCTGGTCGAGATAGGGATGGTATTCGACCTGATCGCAGACCAGAGGCGCGGGGCATGCGGCCACAGCCTGTTCGATCAGCGCAACGGTGAAATTCGACAGGCCGATATGTCTGGTCAGGCCCATCTGCCTGGCATGCGCCAGTGCGCCAAGCGTTTCCTCCAGCGGCACCTGCGGGTTCGGCCAGTGCAGCAACAGCAGATCGACCTCGGTCATGCGCAGCCGCGTCAGGCTCTCCTTCACGGAGCGTTCGAGATTGTGAGGCGCGAAATGTGTGGTCCAGACCTTGGTCGTCACGAACATCTCGTCACGGCGAATATGCGACGCGTGGATGCCCTCGCCGACATCGCGCTCATTCTCATAGACCTGTGCGGTGTCGATGTGGCGATAGCCGAGCCGGATCGCCTGCTCGACGACGCGTGCACAAATGCGGCCACGCAACTCCCATGTCCCGAGGCCAATGGCCGGGATGCGGGCGCCGTTTGCTTCCACGAACTGCATCATCTTCTCCTCGGACGGAGCAACGATACGAACGCCGACAAGCTTTTCCAGGACATGGCCGGCGCGTCAGCGCAGGCGATGATCCACAGTGATCGTTCAGGCGTCCGCGGCAACCGGCGCGAGCGCCGCGAACACCGTGTCCGGTGCATGTGCGATCACCGCCAGCAAGGCACGGGCCGGACCGCGCGGCATGCGCTTGCCCTGCTCCCAATTGCGGATCGTCTCGACGGGAACGCCAAGACGCGCGGCAAATTCCATCTGGGTCAGCTGCGCACGGCGGCGCAGATCGCGCACTTCGGCTTCGCCGGGTCGCACCGCGACCGGCTCCGGCACGACAGGCATATCGGGAACCAGCGGCACCTCGTGCCCGTCCCGCAATTCGACGATCCGTCCGTCAGCCTTCAACCGCAAGCGCATGTTCGACCTCATTGCGCGTGATGGTCGTCGATTACCGTTAAGGAGCCGTGAAGACAAGTGAGCCGGCGACCCCGGTGTTGGCGATCGTCGGCCCCAAGAGATGCGGGATGGCCGGGCCCCCTTGTTGCTGAAACCGCGTGAAACATGCTTCGGCGAGCGAGGCCGCTTTGAACCATGAGCCGCCATCCGGGCATCGATAGGCATTCGGCTCGGATATGTGATGCAGGTCGTGCGGGAGCGGGCATGGCTCGCTCCCATCCGTCGCAAAGCGCGAACGCTGCTCGCAGCCACTTCAATTCGTTGTGGTCTTGCCGCCGCGCATGGACACAAGCTTGTTTTCACGAAATCGGAGAATGAGCCAAGCGGTCTCATCGAAACCGTCTGCGAGCTTTCCCTCGTGCGAATACACGATCTGAGCAGCTTCCGACTTCGACGGCGGTCCCAACGCCGTGATTACCTCCTGACGCGACATACCTAAATGCAGCTTGCCGTCGAAGATGACGGGCGAGAATTTTTCCGGGATAATGCCGCAATCGGTCGAAGCCCCGGCGTCTTTCTCGGTGAGCTCTTCAACGATTTCCGTGACGAGATGATCCGGGCCGCCTATCTCCCCGCCGGACACGACCCACAATCGATGCTGCGCGCGCCGATAACACAGCCAATAGATACTATCTCCAGCGTCGCCTCGGTGTTGGATGGTCCCTTCGCCCAGGGCTTCGCGAACCGCGTCGAGCCGCGTCTCCTCGAAGCGGCCCGCAAATGAGCCTAGCGAAAAGCGGGTCGCCAACCTCGTTACGACTGTCGGCGGCACGCGCTCGAACGCACGTTCGTTGATTGGGGGCGGCGGTGTCTGCGCGGAGCAGTCATCCGAGGGGATCGCAAATAAAAGCAGGAGCAAGAAGAGCGACTTTCGACCATCAACTCCGTATTGGCTTACATTAAAAATTGAGCGCATCTGCAATAGCTTCTCTCGTTTAACAACGATGGTCGAACCAAATAAAATCGTGACGAAAGAGGGATACTTCAGGTTTTGTTCGAAGGGCTGGCACGTCGTTTGCAAAAACAGCGGAAAGCTCTCGCGCTCTGCCCCCACATCGACGATACGCCGATGCGAGAGACAATCGAGAGTGGGACTAAGAGGTCTCAGTGCTCGTTGACCGCAGCGCCGAGCTTGATCAAGCTCAGCGCGCGGTTCGCGGTCTCGCGCAGGCGGCAGTAGTTCGCGTCGCCCCGGTACATGCCGGGCTCGACTTTGTCGAAGACCGCGCAGAAGCGATCACGCGACGCGGCGAAGGTTGTCTGCGAGTCCTTGACCGCCTTGATCTTGTCGGCGAACCCGCCGGCCTCAACCTTCTTTAGCGCCTCATTGGTTTTCTGCGTCCAAATGGCGAGTTCGCGCGCCGCGCAGGCTTTCCATTTGGCGACATCGTCATTCACGCCCTCCGCCTTTTTGATGCAGGGGTCGGCGACGAGCCCGACACACGCGCCGCCGAAACCGCCGGTTTCCTCCGCGGTCTTCAGGCAAGCATTGATCACTGCAACGTCGGCGGGCGCGGTGCCCTGGGCGAAAGCTATCGATGAGAGCGGGAGGCTTGCGGCGAGCAGCGCGGCGGAAAATTTGAGCTTCATTTGAGATCTCCGTTCGGCGCATCGAAAATGTGGAACGCAATACCACTGTGAGCAAATGAAGCCCCGCGAGCCGGTACACCGGCGGGTGTGGCGGAAGGGCCGGACGTCGAGTGGGAAAGCGAAACGAGCGGGTACGCGGCTTTCGCTACGCTCTCTTCAATCAATGCCTTTGAATATGCCTTGACCTGGCTCACGAGATTTTCAGACAATAAGTGACGCATGCAACTTTGGTCATCGAAGGCCCAGCATTGGTTCATCTGAATGTGGAATAGGAGCGCCGACGTGGCGACTCTGAAGATCGCAATTCAAGTTGCATGGACGATATCCGTAGTTGGAGCGGCCACATTTTCAGTGCTCCTTATGGCTGGCAGCAACACGGATTTGTTGGCGCTCTCACCCTAGGCTCTGTCGGCTTCGCTTTGAGTTCCGTTGTCGCCGCAAGCCCGGCCTTGGTGCTGCAATTGTTGCGTTGAGCACGCTGCTACGTTGACGGATAACGACGGCAGGACCGGTTTGGGGCACCCACCGGCTACGCCGCTGGCAACACTATGAGACTTCAAAATTGAACAAGATCGCCACGAAGACTGACGAAGGTGGCATGAAACGCTTTCTGATTTTCCCGGCTCTCTTTCCGCCTCTTGCGTTGGTCGTATTCACGGCGCCTGATGGGTTTAAGAATCTTCTCGATTGGATGGTTGAGCCCTACGCAATCGCGGTTATCCCGGCCTTGCTGCTGGCTTGGGTCGATTGGATGCTTTCTGCAAAGCCACTCCGAGTTATGGGAACGGCGGTGACGGCAGCCCTCCCTGCAGTCTTGATCATGCTTTTCATGTGGGGAGGATCAAACGACTTATGGCCAATCTTGATGGTTGGGCTCGTCGGAGGACTACCAGCCGCGGTGTGTTCGTGGCTATCCGATGGCCGAACGTTAAGCATGAATGCGCGAGCGAACAGCTAAAGTTTAATTGGCTCTCCGACCGACTTGCGGTCGGTCGGAGATGAGAGCGAATACAGGTGTGACGCCATCGATCGCCTGCCCCGACCGGCCTAGACGATGCCCTTCGTCCTCAGCGCGGCGATCCGTTCGCCGTCGTAGCCGATGGTGGACAGGATTTCGTCCGTGTTGGAGCCGAGAAGTGGCGGCGCGTGATATTCGGTGATCGGCGTGCCCGAAAACATCAGCGGATTTCGTACGAGCGAAAGCGCCGGCTCGAAGGGATGGTTCGAGCTCACGCGCATACCGCGGGACTTCACATGAGGGTCCGCGAAAACCTGATCGAAGTCGTTGATCGGGCCGGACGGTACGCCGACCGCCTCCAGACGCTCCAGCCAGTAGGCGACGGGCTGCTTCAGGAAAAGACCGGCGAAGATGGCCATGATCTCCTTCCCATGAACGACACGGTCGTTGTTCTTCAAGAAGCGCAGATCCTTGGCCAGGTCCGGCTCTCCGAGCACTTCGCATGTCCGCTGGAACTGGCCGTCGTTGCCATTCACGAGCATCAACTCGCCATCGGTGCAACGGAAGACACCGGCAGGCATGCCGCCATTGCCCCAGGTTCCGCGCCGCGGCGGGACTTTTCCGCTGATGAGATAGGGTTGGAGCCAATGTGAAAGGGAGGCGATCACCGTATCGAACAGACAGGCATCGATTTGCTGTCCCTCGCCGCCGCCGGCATCGCGATGATAGAGCGCCGACATCACGCCGATGGTGGCATTCAAGCCGGTCATATAGTCCACGATCGAGGGACCGACCTTCATGGGGCCCTCGCCCGGCTCGCCATCGAGATGGCCCGTCACGCTCATGAGACCACCCATCGCCTGCAGGATCGCATCATAGCCGGCGCGTGTGGCGTAGGGACCGGTTTGTCCGAAGCCCGTCACCGAGCAGTAAACGATGCGCGGGTTGATGGCTTTGATCGCGTCGTAGTCGAGACCATAACGCTTGAGGTCGCCGACCTTGTAGTTTTCCAGCAACACGTCGGCCGTCTTGACGAGTTCGCGAATGATCTCCTGGCCTTCAGGCTTGGCCACATTGACGGTGACCGATTTCTTGTTGCGATTGGCGCAAAGATAGAAGGAGTTGTCTCGCCTGCTGCCGTCCGGGTCGTTCAGATAAGGAGGGCCGAACGCGCGGGAATCGTCGCCGGTTCCAGGGCGTTCGATCTTGATGACTTCGGCGCCGAAATCGCCAAGCATCTGACCCGCGATCGGGCCGGCAAGTACCCGCGTCATATCGATAACCTTGATGCCCGAGAGCGGCAGAGCCGGCATGTATTCCTCCTGTTATGTTCATTCGTCACGTCGGCCACGGAGAACGTGTGAAGCGAGCGCTTACAGGAAAATCACCCCGAGTGCACCGCTTTGTGAGCATGAGGGCTATCCCATTCAAGAGGGTACAGCTCGTGAAGCAGATAGAGGCTTATCTGGACATCGGGCTTGCGCAGCCCGATGTCACGGCAGTCGCAAAGGGCAATTGAGCATAAGATGGATCAAGACGGCTGAAACGTCGCGAATGATCCCTACTTCAGCCCGAACCACAGCGTCGCGATCCCCAGGAAAGCGAAGAAGCCGACCACGTCGGTCACCGTGGTCACGAATGTACCGGAGGCCACGGCCGGGTCGGCCTTGACGCGTTCGAGCACCATCGGGATCAGGATGCCACCGAGTGCGCCGGCGATCAGATTGCAGATCATTGCAAGGCCGATGACGATGCCGAGACCGGGCGTCCTGAACCAGGCATAGGCGGCGATGCCGGTGATCACGGCAAAGGCCAGACCATTGATCAGGCCGACAAGGCCTTCGCGGATCACGATGCGCATGGCGTTGTTGGGGTTGAGCTGCCGCGTCGCCAATGCGCGCACCGCAACCGTCATGGTCTGGGTTGCGGCATTGCCGCCCTGACTGGCGACAATGGGCGCCAGCACAGCCAGCGCCACCATCTGCTGCAGCTGGTCCTCGAACAGGCCCAGCACCGACGACGCGATGAAGGCGGTGGCGAGATTGATCAGCAGCCAGGTAAAGCGGCCCTTGGCGATGGTCCAGAAATTGTCCGACAGTTCTTCGTCTGACGTGACGCCGCCGAGCGCCTTGAGGTCCTCGTCGGCCTCCTCCTCGATGACGTCGACGACGTCGTCGATGGTGATGACGCCGACCAGCCGGTCATCAGTATCGACCACAGGCGCGGCGACAAGATTGTACTTGCCGAACATCCGCGCCACTTCCTCCTGATCGTCCAACACCGAGACGCGGCGGCGGTCCTCATCGATCAGATCAGCCAGCAGCACCGGACGGCGCGCGCGCAGCAGCGCGTCCAGCGACACTGCGCCCTGCCAGCGCTGATCGGCGCCGACGGAATAGATCTCGTAGAACCGATCCGGCAGGTCCGGCGTTTCGCGCATATAGTCGATGACCTGACCGACATTCCAGTCCGGCGGGACTGCAATGAACTCGGTCTGCATCCGCCGGCCGGCGGAGTTTTCCGGGTAAGTGAGGCTGCGCTCCAGCGCCACGCGCTCGGACAGCGGCAACTTCTCGAGGATCTCGTCCTGGACCTCTTCGTCGACGCCTTCGAGCAGTTCGACGGCATCGTCGGAATCGAGTTCGCGAACGCCCTCGGCCACGGTCTCGGGCTCGAGTTCCTCGAGCAGTTCCTCGCGGACGGCGTCGTCGACTTCGTTGAGCGCCGAGAAGTCGAAATCGGCGCCGGTCAGTTCGATCAGGGGCGCGCGCTCGTCGGCATCGAGGGCTTCGATCAGGTCGCCGAGATCGGCCTCGTGGAGTTCGCCGACGATCTCCTTGAGAAATGCGGTATCGGCGACCTGAACCGCGTGCGAGATCGCCTCGACAAATTCGGGGCGGATGTCGCCTTCGGCATCGCGCATCGGCATCTTGTCGAGCGCCGACAATTCCTCGGGAGCGACCGATTGGGCGAGATCGACGTCATCGGCCATGCCGCACCTCGCCTGCTTGTTTGGGGGGTGACGGAGCTAGCGCTATCCTGTCGGAAATGCGCTAATCCATCTGTGAACGGAAGCTCGCCTCAGGCATTACCCAATGCGCAATGCCTGATGCAATCGGAAAAATGCGGTGCGCGAAATCAGCGGCCGGGAAAGTGTCGTGATCGTGTTGAAGGCCGCCATCTTTGCCTTGATTGCATCGACCGTTGTCGCACATGCCGAAGACTGCCCGCGCAAAGATACGCTCGGTACCGCACGCATTCTCACGGTGGATCCCAAGACCACTCCGCGGGTCGGAACGCAGAGTTTTCCGGACACGCTGCCGCTGGAAGACCGCGAGGTCGTGCTGACCTTCGACGATGGCCCGAATGCGCCGACCACGACGAAAATTCTCACGGCGCTGTCGCGCGAATGTGTTCGCGCGACCTTTTTCCTGATCGGCAACAGCGCGACGGCCAATGCGTCACTGGTGAAGCGCATGGCCGCCGAGGGCCACACCATCGGCCATCACACCCTCGCCCATGCCGACCTCAAGAAGATCAGCAATGCGGCTGCCGTCGAACAGATCGACCGCGGCATCAGCGCCGACGAAATGGCGCTGAATGGCAAGGCCACCACCGTGCCGACCACGCCCTTCTTCCGGTTTCCCTATTTCGAGTCGACGCCAGCCCTGCTGGACATGCTGCAATCCCGCCGGATCGCAGTGTTCGGCGCGGATTTCTGGGCCAGCGACTGGAATCCCATGACCCCGCAGCAGCAACTGGAGCTGATTACCGGCCGGCTCAAGGCCGCCGGGCGGGGAATCATCCTGTTTCACGACACCAAGGCGCAGACTGCCGCGATGCTGCCCGATTTCCTGCGCTATCTCCGGGAGAACCGCTACCGGGTCGTGCATATCGTGCCGCCGGCCGCAGGGTCCGCCCGCTCCAGTTCCCAGTAGAACGCGCGATCATCAGGATGCGGAAAATACCGTCGGCGGGCCGACATGATTAACATTGCGTTCACAGCCGCCCCGGTAACTTCACAGCCGACATCAAAGCGAGTGACGGATCGACCAATGAACAAGGCGACGACTGACCGGGCACGACGCCTTCTGTGCCTGAGCCTGCTCACCGGCCTGACCCTGTTCACCGCCGCCGCAGCCTCCGCCACCAGCGCTCTGTCGGCCGAGGCGTGCCCGGGCAATCCCGGCGCACTCGGCACCTCGCGCACCATCGTGGTCGATCCCCGTGAACATCCCAAGATCGGCACCATGCAATATGCCGAGACGCTGCCGCTCCAGGACAAGGAGGTCGTGCTGACCTTCGACGACGGTCCGATCCCGAAACACTCGAACGCGATCCTCGATATCCTGGCCTCCGAATGCGTGAAGGCGACGTTCTTCATCATCGGCCGGATGGCGAAGGAGCATCCCGAAGGCGTACGCAAGTTGATCGCGCTCGGCCACACCGTCGGCACCCACAGCCAGAACCATCCGCTCAGCATGAACCGCATGCCGATCGAGAAGGCGCAGCAGGAGATCGAGGACGGCATCGCCAACACCACGGCGGCGCTCGGCGATCCCGCGCTGCTGTCGCCGTTCTTCCGGATTCCCGGCCTGCTGCGCGCCAGCGTCGTCGAGGATTATCTCGCGTCACGCGGCATCCAGACCTGGAGCGCGGATTTCCCGGCCGACGACTGGCGCCATGTATCGTCGCAGAAGGTCCATGACCTCGCGATCTCGCGCATCGCCGCCAAGGGCAAAGGCATCCTGTTGCTGCACGATATCCAGCCGCGCACCGTGGCCGCGCTGCCCGGCATCCTGCGCGACCTCAAGGCCGGCGGCTATCGCATCGTCCATGTCGAGGCGGCAACGCCGGACAAGCCGAAGACGCCCACCGAGCCGCAGCAGTGGCAGTTGCATCCGGTGTCGGAGACCGTAGCCGTCACGCGCTGGCACAAGGTGCCGACATTCGCCTTCGCCCATGATGACATGCTGCCCGCGCCGGCAATCTCGGCCTCCGACCAGATGCTGTCGCTAACCGAGAATTTCGATCGCATGCGCCGACCACGCAATGCCGTGCCATTGCCGGAACAGGCTCCGTGGCCGCGCGCCGCGACGCTGCATGCGATGACCAGCAGTGCCTCGCTGCCGGTGCCGGCACAGGACCTATTCGAGCTCGCCGAACGTCACGGCAAGCCGATCAAGGCACTCGTGCAGCTACCACATCACGCACAACAGAGCGCGCCTGCCCGCGGCAGCGATTCAGATGCGATTGCGAAACTGATCTCGCTCGATGCCAGTGCTGCCAAACGCACCATCCCCGGCGCCATTCCGCCGGGCCTGCATCCGACGGCAGTTGCCGCCCCGCACTGAGCGCGACGATATGGTCTCACGTTCCGATTACGATGCGCTGATCGGCCAATCGATATATCCCTTCGCACCGCCACCATAATATGCGTCTCGCGGCGCTTGAGCGAGCGCCACATCATATTGCAGCCGCGCAACCAGATCGGGATTGGCGATGAAGGGACGGCCGAAGGCGACTGCGTCGACCTTGCCCGCCCTGCGGCGATCGATCGCGAGATCGAGATCGTAGCCGTTGTTACCGATATACGGCCCTTCGAACTGAGCCCGCAACGCATCGAGATCGATGCCCGCCGGAATTTCGCGCGTACCGCCGGTCGCGCCTTCGACGAAGTGAAGATAAGCGAGATTGAAGCGATTGAGCGAGCGGATCAAATGGCCGTAGGTCGCCATCACATCGCTATCCATCGGCGTGTTGCCGGCGTCTGGTGTGGTCGGTGACAGGCGTATCCCGACGCGGCCCGCGCCCCATGCGGGCAGCACGGCCTCCACCACCTCCTGTGTCAGGCGTGTCCGGTTCTCGATCGAGCCGCCATAGCGATCGGTCCGCTTGTTGGTGCTGTCGCGGATAAACTGATCCATTAGATAACTGTTGGCCGAATGGACTTCGATCCCGTCGAATCCGGCGCGCTTGGCGTTATCTGCAGCACGAACATAGTCGGCGATCAGGCCGGGGATCTCGTCAGTCTCCAGCGCGCGCGGCATCGACACATCGACCATGCCGTCATTCGTGTAGGTCTGCCCCTCCGCCTTCACCGCGGAAGGCGCGACAGGCGCCTGTCCGTCCGGCTGGAGATCGACATGGCTGAAGCGGCCGACATGCCAGAGCTGCGAGACGATCTTGCCGCCGGCAGCATGGACGGCATCGGTCACCTTCTTCCAGCCCGCGACCTGTTCGTCGCTCCAGATGCCGGGCATCATTGCATAGCCGCGCCCCTGCGGCGAGATGTTCGTCGCCTCGGCAATGATGAGGCCAGCGGTGGCGCGTTGCGCATAATAGGTGGCGTGCAGTTCGGTCGGTACGCCATCGTCACCCGCGCGGCTGCGGGTCAGCGGCGCCATGACGATGCGATTGGCAAGGTTGATGTCGCCCAGACTGACGGGCGAAAAAAGGTCGGTGCAGGTCGAATTGTCGGTCATCGGTTTCATTTTCAAAATCTGGTTCAAGCTGTTCGGCGGGTCAGGACATCAGTCAGCGTATGCGGCCACCGGCCGCGAATGATCTCAAGCTGTTCAGATCAATCGTGGCCAAGCCGGACGTCGAACGTGCAGTTCAGCGGATCAAGCTTCGCGGTGCGCCGGTGATCGGCACGAGGCTCACGGTGGGGTGACAATCGTCGATCGGCAGCGACGCCGCATCGATGATCAGCCCTCGTACTGGTGATAGACCTTCGCGACGATCTTCCAGCCGCCTGCATCCTTCAGCAGTGTATGGAAGTCGGTATAGTCGGCGCCGATCGCGTCCTTCTCCATGTCGACCCGGACGACCGCCGTAGTGGGCGTGATCGCCAGCACGTCGATCCGCGTCTTGATGTCTGGTGCTTTGCCGCTCTTGTCCACGAACTCGTAGAGATTGCGGATCGTGCCGGCCATCGGCGAACCATTGGTGAAGCCGTACATCACGGCATCCTCGTGAAACGCGCCACCGACATCCTTGGCGCTGCCGACGCGAAGACCGTCCACATAACTTTGCGCGACCGCAACAACGGCGTCGAAGTCGGCGGTTGGGACGGTCTTGATATTCCTGGTCATGACTGATCTCCTTTGAAAGCATTGATCTGCCGCGTAAAAATCACGTGACACTCACGGTAGATATATTGTAGTGATCGATACAAAAACATATATGTAGCGATCGCTACGGAAAGTCAACCCGGATTCCGAAAAGATGCCTGCTTCCGATCCAGCTCCGAAAATCTCGCCGCACCGTACCAAGGGACGGCCGCGCAGCTTCGATCGCGAAGCCGCCCTGGAACAAGCGTTGAAAGTGTTCTGGGAAAAGGGTTTCGCACCAGCGTCGATCGCTGAGCTTTGTACGGCAATGGGGATCAACCCTCCCAGTCTGTACGCCGCTTTCGGTAACAAGGCCCAGCTCTTCCTGGAAGCTGTCGGCCATTACGAGCGGGTGTTCTGGGACGAGACGTGGGACGCGATGGACGGCGAACCCGACGTACGCCGGGCGATTACCACCTTCTTCGCAGAGGCCACCGCCATTCTAACCAAACCCGAGGCGCCGTGTGGCTGCATCGTGGTGCTGGGTGCAATCAACGTGCCGGCCGAGGCGCGTGACGTGGCCGACGCACTGAAGGCATTGCGGGATGAAGGGCGCCGGCTGTTCCTCGAGCGCCTGCGCCGCGGCGTCGTTGATGGTCAGTTGCCGGCAGACACCAACGTCGAAGCGGTTGCCAACACGCTCAACACGCTGTTGCAGGGCATGTCGATCGAGGCCAGCGACGGTGCTTCACGCGCGCAGCTCGATCAGGTAGCGGACTGCGCTACGGCCCTGCTGGCGAAGCGTTAGGTCGCCGTCACGGAAAAAGATCGCGTTAGTTCGCCACGATCTTGGCGATGCACAGCACCACGATGATGCCGAGGAACAGCAGGTCGATATAGGACTTCATCTCGCCGGCCTGGCGCTGCTCGACCACGTCCTTCACGACAGCCTTGCGCGACGACACGGCAGAAGGGCCTTCACCGGCCAATCCACCAAGCCGGCGTGCTTCGAGTTCGAGCTTCTCGATCGCCTTGAAGAAGACGAAGGAGCGCAGCGCCGAGATCGCCCGCATGCCGGCATAGGCCAGCACCAGCGCCGCCACGATGGCGCGCTGCTGATAGGCGCCGACGAAGTTCAGGCTGAAATAGACCAGCGCCAGAAAGGCAAAGTTGGAGATGAAACGATAGGCATAGCTCAGATATTTCATGTCCGCTCCGGAAGATCGACGCTACCGGCCATGTCTAGCTGCCGGACGGCGGCGTTGCTACTGGCAAGTCGTTACCCGAGCGCTAAAGGATGATGACAACTGCAATGCATCTGGAGATTTATCCGCAACGCGCCAACGGACTTTTGTCAAACGACGGCGCGTGTCAGTCAGCGCGCTACGGCCGGCCGAGGAGCGACTGGCATGCTCGGCCCGGCGCGATGATGTCTGCGGCGGCTCCGGTAGCAAGATCACGACGTCATGTTCGGGCACCGTGCCATAAGCGCGACCGTGCGGCAGCGCTTCCCGCCCTATACAACCTTGACAGAGGAACCTGCTTCGCCGTAACCAGCCGTCATTGCAGGGTGCCTCCCCGCCGTAAGCGTTAACGTCACTCAACGTGCTCAGCTCCGGACAGCCCCAATGTGGCTGGCCGCCTCGAAAGCACGTCGACATGAATCAGAACGCTCCTCCAAAATTCAAAGCTGCGTCCAAGCCTGCACCGCTCAGCCGTGACGACCGCAAGAGCCTGATCAAGCAGGTGCTGATCGTCTTTTTCGGCTTCCTCTCGGTCGGCCTGCCGCTGCCGCCGATCTCGCTCTACATACACGACCAGCTCGGCTTCTCGGCCGGCGTGATCGGCTTCGCCATCGGCATCCAATCGGTGGTGACCGTGCTCACCCGCCACCGCGCCGGCACGCTGAGCGACCATCACGGCGCGCGCTACGCGATCCGGCTCGGCCTGCCGCTCTCGGCGCTGGCCGGCCTGTTCTATCTGCTGGCTGCCACCCTGCCGCTGCCGGCCGAAGGCAAGCTCACGCTGCTGCTGATCGGCCGCGTCGCGCTCGGCTTCGGCGAAAGCCTGTTCATCACCGGCGCCATGAGCTGGTGCATCGGACGGCTCGGCCCGCACCGCACCGGTCTCGTGATGTCGTGGCAGGGCATCGCCATGTATTCGGCGATTGGATTGGGCGCACCGATCGGCCTCGCGGTCTATGCATCGATCGGCTTTGCCGGCGTCGGCGTGCTTGCGGCCATCTCGCCACTGATCGCGCTTGGAATCGCCTACGCCATCCCCGACGTGCCTGTGTCAGGCAGCACCGAACGCACGCCGTTCTACAAGGTCATCGGACTGATCTGGCGTTCCGGCACGGTCTTGTTTCTGGCCACCATCCCCTTCGCGGGCATCACCGGCTTTCTCGCGCTGACCTATGTCGAACGCGGCTGGTCCGGCGCAGGCATCGCGCTCGCCGCCTTCTCGACCGGATTCATCTTCGTGCGCCTGGTCGGCAGTCATTTGCCCGACCAGTTCGGCGGCGCGCGCGTGGCCATGGTGTCGCTGGCGATCGAGGCGCTCGGCCAGGCGCTGATCTGGCTGTCCACGAGTCCGATGCTCGCACTGCTCGGCGCGCTGGTCACCGGCATCGGATTCTCGCTGATCTTCCCGTCGATGGGTGTCGAGGCCACGCGCCGCGTGCCCATCGAACAGCGCGGCCGCGCGGTGGCGAATTTTATCGCCTTCTTCGATCTGGCGATCGGTCTGACGGCACCGGTGGTGGGATATGTGGCTGGCGTGTTCGGTTATGGCGCGACATTCGTGATCGGCGCTGTCGCAGCGATCTGCGCGCTGATGCTGGCGGCGAGCGGGTGAAACCAGACGCATCTCCGGCTCGCTTCAACTGCGACTGCGCCGCTGCAGGTTCAGGCGCCATCAACTTCATCAAATTGAAGCTAATTTTCTCGCTCATTTGAAACCCTGAGGGGCAAAAGGCGAACTGCGCCGCGCAAAATAATACCACCTATGGGCGAGCGGCTGTTACTTCGAATGTTCAGTTGTTGCTGACTGTTTCGGAGAAAGATGCGGTGAACGCACGCGTTGCCCATAGCCTTAACTCGTCGCTTCGCTTCCTGGTGACCATCACCGCTCACGTCGCGCTCCTGGCGCGAGGCGGAGCAACGGCCAGACGCCTCATGAAGCTGGCGTGGTCCGTCATCATCGGTCTGGCGATCGTCGACCTGGTGTGGCTGGCCATGACAGACCTTCAGTTGGCGCCGTCCAGTTGGATAGCAATCGTGCGGGTGATCTCGTTCAGCCTGTTTGCTGTACTCTTATGCGAACTGATTTCCCAAAGGCTCCAAGGCAAAAGCGATCCGATCGGGCGACTGCTCAAGCTTGTCGCAGATTACCTGGGGACGGTCACCGTCGCGATGGTCGCCTTCGCATTGTTGGCTGCCGTCGTCATTATCTTTTGCTGCCTCGCAGCCAACGCTTCGTTACCACTACAAGATCTGCGGCTCGCCGCTCTGGATGCCAGCCTCGGCTTTGATTGGAAGTCATTCGTCGCTTCGGCCAACAGCAACAACTTGATCAGTCGCGCGCTCCTCCGCGCCTATCAAAACACTGGACATGTGTTGCTCTTCACGATGCTCTGGCTGTGTCTTTCAAATCGTCTGGAACGATTAGCGGAGTTCATGGCTCTGCTGTGCCTGACTTCCATCGGCATCGCTGCGGGGATGCTGATCCTGCCGGGTGCCGGTGCTTATGCTCTACATCAACCGGCTCTGAACACATTCAGCAATTTCGGCGCCGATGCCGGCACTTGGTGGTACCAACTGCTCATGCAATTCCGATCCGCGCAGCCACCTCTGATCGATTTCGACACCCCTAACATCAACTGCCTGGTGACCTTCCCTTCCGGTCACACGATTCTCGGTCTGATCACGACTTACGCCTTGCGAGATCGACTCTATACTTTTCTGCCCGCCCTGCTGCTCAACGGCGTCATGATCATTTCGACATTGCCAGTCGGAGGACACTATCTGGCAGATCTGATCGGAAGCGGTGCCGTGAGCGCCGTGTCGATAGCATTCATCCATTCGATGAAGAGGGTTCATTCCAGGACGTCTCGATCTGGCGACAATGCGCTAGCTGGTGCGATCTAGCGTCTAGCCAGCCAACACTCCACCTCGCGGCGCGATCAGGACGGTCCGAAAATGACCCACAACACGAGTGTCACGAATCCAGAAAGCGCCACTGCGACAATGGCCGCCAGCAACTCATTGTCGAACGCGTTCTGATTCCATTTTGGCATGCACATGCGCGCGGCGTTTTCTGTTTATGCGGATCAAACGCGAGTCCGGTGCCTCGGGCCGTCGGAAAGGTTTGCTCACGATCCCCTCGACAGCATCCACGCGCGATACCGTTAAGAGAGGCTGGATGTTCCCGGGTCACGCCGATCAACGGGACTACCGAGTCGAACCGGCTTGACGAATGCGGGCGTAATGCCGGCGATCATCGTCTGTTCCTCACAGCACCAGCGTGAGGAAAACCGCGAATAATCCAACAATTTCAAGGATGAGGTGTGGTGCGCTCGGAGGGACTCGAACCCCCACCCTGTTACGGACTGCCACCTCAAGGCAGCGCGTCTACCAATTCCGCCACGAGCGCTAAAGAAATCCGGCGAGGGCAAATCGCCCGGCCGGATCAACCGGCGCCGATGTAACAAACCAATGATGGGGAGACAAGGCCTCTTGGCCTCTCCGGGCTACCTATCTGTGGTCAGGCGACCGTGGCAGCATCTGCTTGACCTCGACCGCAATCCGGTTGCGATCGACCATCACCACGCCTGACGCAACGGGCAGGTTATTGGCAAGAATTTTGACCTCGTCCTGCTCTGTGGCATCCAGTTCGATGATGGCGCCGCGGCTCAGCCGCATCACCTGATGAACGGGCATCGACGTGGTGCCGAGGACCACCATGATATCGACGGTAATTTTATCGAGGGTTGGCACGTCGGCCTCAAATTCCCAGATGCAGGATCGCACAGATGCAAGATTGCGGTGCCTGCGAGATCAACATGTTATGGTTAGCCAATGGTTAATGATCGCCAAACCCTCGATTTAACAGTGTTTTCTCGCGGCCTCCCCGGCCGGCCGGTGGAATGGCGGGTATCCGATGGTCCGATTCCCTATCCGGACGCCGTGGCCGAGATGGAAGCCCGGGCGGCGGCCATTGCCGACGGCACCGCGCCGGAACTGGTCTGGCTGCTGGAACACCCCCCGCTCTATACGTCCGGCACGTCAGGCAAGTCTGACGACCTGCTGGATGCCCGGTATCCGGTGTTCGAGACCGGCCGCGGCGGCCAGGTGACCTATCACGGCCCCGGCCAGCGGGTGGCCTATGTGCTGCTCGACCTGAAGGCGCGCCGGCCGGACGTTCGGGCCTATGTGGCGGCGCTGGAAGACCTGATCATCCGGACGCTGGACGCCTTCAACGTGAAGGGCGAACGGCGCGAGGACCGGGTCGGCGTCTGGGTCGCCCGGCCCGACAAGGGCGCAGGATATGAGGACAAGATCGCCGCCATCGGCGTGCGGCTGCGGCGCTGGGTCTCGTTCCATGGCATCGCCATCAATGTGGAACCGGACCTCGCGCATTTCGACGCCATCGTGCCCTGCGGCGTGGTCGATCCGCGCTACGGCGTCACCAGCCTAGTCGATCTCGGCCTGCCGGTAGCCATGACGGATGTGGACGTGGCACTGCGGCATGCGTTTGGGGAAGTGTTCGGCGAGAGCGAGCAGTTCGCGGCAGAAGCGGCGGTCTGAGCGACGCAATCCGAATTACAGCGTCGGCAATTGCGAGAACACCTCGCCGTTGACGCGTAGGGCAAGCATGTCTGGCGTGGCATCGCTCGTCACGACGCTATCGACGCGGGCGGCCGTTGGACCACGGCGACACGCCTCGATCATGTCAGTGACAATATCGGCGGGTCCCGCAAACACCGCTTCCACGCTGCCATCACGGCGGTTGCGCACCCAGCCTTCGAGGCCGAGCAACGAGGCTTGTTGGCCGGCCCAGTAGCGATAGCCAACGCCCTGCACGCGGCCGAGGATCATCACGTGACGGATCACGCCACACATCTATTTCTTGAGTCCCAGGAAATCGATGCCGCGCTGTTTCACGACGGCACCGCGGGTGACGCTCTCCATCAACTCGCTTGAGGCAAGATTCTTCAGCTCCTTCGGCCCCGCACCTTCGCGTACTGCTTTAAGAGTCGCATGGACGGCAGCGGTCGCCGCGGAGATCGGCGCATGGCCCTGAATGGCGATGCGGACGCGCTGGGCGCTGAGGAAATCCCAATCCATGTCGTCAGTGGGACTGCCGAGCACGATCGGCAGCGTGGTCGCAGCGCTTGCCGCTTGCAGTTCGGCGCGGCTCTTGAGGCCGGTGAACATCACTGCATCGACGCCGGCGGCTTCATAGGATTTGGCACGCGCAATCGCGTCATCCACGGATGTGATGGAGGCGGCGCCGGTGCGGCCCACAATCACCAGCGCCGGATCCTGTCGCGCATTCAGTGCAGCCTTGACCTTGCCGAGCCCCTCTTCCGGAGAGATCAGCTGCGCCTTCGCTTCGCCAAAGGCGGCGGGCAGCAGCGTGTCCTCGATGGTCAGGCCGGCGGCGCCGGCGGCTTCCAGCTCTTCCACCGTGCGGCGGACATTAAGCGCGTTGCCATAACCGTGATCGGCATCGACCAGCACCGGCAGCGAGCCGGCGCGCGACATCCGCCGCATCTGCTCGGTGAGTTCGGACAGCGTGATCAGCGCGATGTCGGGATCGCCGAGAATGGCGAGCGACGCCGCCGAGCCCCCGAACATGCCGACCTCGAAACCGAGGTCTTCGGCGATGCGCACCGATATCGCGTCGTAGACCGATCCCGGACGCATGCAGCGATCGCCGGACAGGATCGCCCGCAATCCGTAACGGCGTTGCCGGAAGGTCGTCACGCGAATTCAAGAATGAGCGCATCCACCGCCAGCGTTGCGCCAGCAGCGGCATGGATTTTCTTGACGGTGCCGTCGCGTTCGGCGCGGAGCACGTTCTGCATCTTCATCGCCTCCACAACGGCGAGGGTCTCGCCGGCCTTGACGTCCTGACCTTCGGTCACGGCAATCGAGACGACGAGGCCCGGCATCGGGCACAGCAGCTTCTTGCCGGTGTCGGCCTTGACGCCTACCGGCATCAGGCGCGCAGCGGTAGCCTCCGCCTCGGTGAAGACATTGACCGCGACTTCATAACCCTGATGCGCGATGCGGATGCCCGACGTCTGAGGGCGCACCTGCATGGCGACGTTATGGCCATCGATGGTGCCTTCCCAGACCGGCACGCCCGGCTTCCAGGACGACGAGAGCTTATGCGGCGCACCCGTCTTGCCGTCAGCACCGACGAAGGCCACCGTCACGACATCGCCGTCACGGGCCACGTCGAGCGCGATCTCCTCGCGCTCCAGCCACACGGCGCGGCGACCCGCACGGGTCACCGGACGGCCGATCAACTGGCCGGAAATCTGCCGCTTGCGTTCGCCGTAGATGGAGTCGACGGCCGCGGCCACCGCGGCGATACGGCGGGCGACTTCGCCCTCCGGCGCCCTGGCGGCGAAGCCCTTGGGGAACTCCTCGGCGATGAAGCCGGTGGAGAGATTGCCCTCCCGCCAGCGCGGATGGCTCATCAGCGCCGACAGGAACGGAATATTGTGTCTGATACCGTCGATATAAAACGCGTCGAGCGCATGAGATTGCGCCTCGATGGCGGCGGCGCGCGACGGGGCGTGGGTGACAAGCTTGGCGATCATCGGATCGTAATAGATCGAGATCTCGCCGCCCTCCTGCACACCGGTGTCGTTGCGCACGGTGATGTTGTCGGACTTGCTCTCGGCCGGCGGACGATACTTCACGAGGCGGCCGATGGACGGCAGAAAGTTGCGGAACGGATCTTCCGCATAGACGCGGGACTCCACAGCCCAGCCGGTCAGGGTGACGTCCTTCTGCGCAAGCTGCAGCTTCTCGCCGGCAGCGACACGGATCATCTGCTCGACGAGGTCGACGCCGGTAACGAGTTCAGTCACGGGATGTTCGACCTGCAGGCGGGTGTTCATTTCGAGGAAGTAGAAGCTCTTGTCCTGGCCGGCGACGAATTCCACCGTGCCGGCGCTGTCGTAATTCACGGCCTTGGCGAGAGCCACGGCCTGCTCGCCCATCTTGCGGCGGGTGGTCTCGTCGAGCAGCGGCGACGGCGCCTCCTCGATGACCTTCTGGTTGCGGCGCTGGATCGAGCATTCGCGCTCGCCGAGATAGATCACGTTGCCGTGCTTGTCGCCGAGCACCTGGATTTCGATGTGGCGGGGATCGACGATGAACTTCTCGATGAAGACACGGTCGTCGCCGAACGACGACTTCGCCTCGGCCTTGGCGAGGTTGAAACCCTCGACCACTTCCGAAGTCGAATGCGCGATGCGCATGCCCTTGCCGCCGCCGCCAGCGGACGCCTTGATCATCACGGGATAGCCGATCTCGTCGGCGATCTTCACGGCATGCTTGTCATCCTCGATAACACCGAGATAGCCCGGCACGGTGGAGACGTTGGCCTTTGCGGCAGCTTTCTTGGACTCGATCTTGTCGCCCATGGCGGCGATGGCGCCGGGATTGGGGCCGATGAACACGATACCGGCGGCCTCCAGCGCGCGTGGGAAAGCCTCGCGCTCGGACAGGAAGCCGTAGCCGGGATGCACCGCTTCGGCGCCGGTCTTCTTGCAGGCCTCGACGATTTTCTCGATCAGGAGATAGCTCTCGGCCGCGGCCGGAGGTCCGATGAACACGGCCTCGTCGGCCATCTCGACATGCAGCGCATCGCGATCGGCTTCGGAATAGACGGCGACGGTCTTGATACCCATCTTGCGGGCGGACTTGATGACCCGGCAGGCGATCTCGCCGCGATTGGCGATCAGAATTTTTTTGAACATGAGCTGTCTTACTTGCAACCTTGAGGCGGGATCGGAAAGATGGGGTCGACGGTACAATGTGGCATGGCGCCGCAGTCGTAACAATTCTGTCGCGGACAAAAACTAGAGAAGACGTCTGGACCGGATCGGCCGAGTTCTTTCGAAGCGAGGTTTTTCATGCGCTGCGCCACCATCCTCTCCCTCAGTCTTACTCTTATATCCGCAACAACGGCTTTCGCCCAAAACAGCCCTCCCCGCAACCTCATTTTGTTCGTACCTGATGGGCTTCGGGCGCTGAAAGTGACGCCGGAAACGGCCCCCGCGATGTCCGCAGTGCGGGATAAGGGCGTCAATTTCCGGAACTCGCATTCGCTGTTTCCGACCTTCACCATGGCCAATGCGTCGGGCATGGCGTCCGGCCATTATCTCGGCGATACCGGCGTATTCTCGAACTCGATCTATACCGGCCACCCCACCCCGGTGCAGAACAACAGCCCGATCCCCTTCATCGAACATGATCAGGTGCTCGGCGATCTCGACGAGCAATTCAACGGCGATTACCTCAATGAGGAAACGCTGCTGAAGGCCGCGCGCAAGGCCGGCTATTCCACCGCAGCGATCGGCAAGGTCGGCCCGACCCTGATGTTCGATCACACCGAACGCACCGGCAAGGAGACGATCACCATCGACGACCAGACCGGCGGCATCGACAAAGCAGGCAAGCTGCTCGGCATCCCCCTGTCGGATGAGATGAAGGACGCTCTCGCGAAGGCTGGCCTCGCGGTGGAAACACCCGGCCGCGGTGACAATGGCAAGGCGGGCGACGCCAAGACGCCCGGCACCACGGAAGCCAATATCAAGCAGCAAGCCTATATGGCCGATGTCGCCAGCAAAGTGGTGCTGCCGATGTTCAAGGCACGCAACAAGCCGTTCGTGCTGATCTTCTGGTCGCGCGATCCCGACGGCACGCAGCACAATCAGGGCGACAGCCTCAACAAGGTGACGCCCGGCATCAACGGCCCGTCTTCGCTGGCCTCGATCAAGAATGCCGACGACAATCTTGCGCAGCTGCGCAAGACGCTCGACGATCTCGGCCTCGCCGCCAATACCAACATCATGATCTCGGCGGATCACGGCTTCTCGACGATCTCCAAGGAGAGCAAGACCTCGGCGACCATCAAGGGCACCTATGCGGATACGCCGGAAGGCTTCCTGCCGCTGGGCTTCCTGGCCATCGATCTCGCCAAGTCGCTCGACCTGCCGCTGTTCGACCCCAACGACAAATTCGCCGCCGTTGCCGACAATGCGTATCCGAAGGCCGGCAACGCCTATATTGGCAAGGATAAGGATAAGCCCGAGCTGATCATCGCCACCAATGGCGGCTCCGACCTGATCTATCTGCCGACCGGCGACAAGGACCTCGCCGACCGCACCGTAAAGGCGCTGCTGAAACAGGATTACATCAGCGGCATCTTCGTTGAGGACTCGCTGGGCTCCTTCCCCGGCGCGCTGCCACTGTCGTCGATCAACCTGTCCGGCAAGGCTGTCACGCCGCATCCCGCGATCGTCGTCTCATTCCGCTCCTATTCGGAGGGCTGCGAAGAGCCGGCGGCGTGCCAGGTCGAGATCGCAGACACCGTGCTGCGTCAGGGTCAGGGCATGCATGGTTCGTTCGGGCGCGGCGATACCCACAACTTCATGGCGGCGATCGGTCCGGACTTCAAAGCCGGCTTCGTCGATCCCCTGCCGGTCAGCAATGCCGATACCGGCATGACTGCCGCGCATCTGCTCGGCCTCAAGCGCGAGTCCAAAGGCAGCCTGATCGGCCGCGTGATGAGTGAAGCGACGGTGACTGGCGAAACGCCGACGGCAACGACCGACGTGATGCGTTCGGCGCCTGACGATCAGGGTCTGGTCACGGTGCTGCAATTGCAGAAGGTCGGCGAGCACAAATATTTCGATGTCGCCGGTTTCCCGGGCCGGACTGTCGGCCTCGACGCGAAGTAAGCGACAGCCCAAACAAAAAACGGCGGAGCCACGCTCCGCCGTTTTCGTATTCTGACGATCTTCGACCGGCTTACATGCCGATGTCGAACACATTCGGCAGTTGCAGCGTCGCGGCGCCGACCACAGTCGTGACCAGCGTCATGATGGCGGCATTGCTGACGCGCTTGGCGCGCATCTGCGACGCGATCCATTCGAGCACTTCGATATTCACGCCAACGGCCTTGGTCGGCGCCCAGGTCTCGATGGCCACATCGGGCGACAGCGCCACCGCACGCGGCGGCACCGGCAGGCCCGACGCGGACGCAGCGTGATGGACGACAGCCTTGGCGAACAGGTCGTCGAAACGTCCGTCATCGCTGCGCTCGGCCGCCGCTTCGTTGATCGCAAACAGTGCCTCGGCCTCGTCGCGGCTGACCGGCTGACTGGCCAGTGCCGACGCACCCAGGATGCGCTCACACCAGGCGGCGTCATCGGCATCAAGCGCACGGGAGAAATGGATACGGCCACGGGTGGTCGGGCCTTCGCCGGTGATAACGCCGTCGCGCACGATGGCGAGGGCGTGCGCCGCAGCGCGATGATCGTTGATGGAGGACGTTTCGATGGCGCCGAATACGTCGGCAGCGGCAGCGGATGACATTTCAAGCTCTTCTGTTTGCAGCATATTTCTCAACATAACCCAGCAATTCCATGGGCGACTTAACGCTCGGTTAAGAGATGGACAGGAGTTCTTCTTATCCCTAACCGTTGCAATTCAGTCGCGCCGGGGCACCGTCTGGTTCGATCAGGTGTGGCGACCCGGTCAGGCGGGATTGCGCCGGGCGGGAGGCAACATCACGGCACCCGATAACATCATGTTGCGTGGGTGTTTTGCCGCAGCCCCCTTGCGTGAAACTGGATGCCAGCGCGCACCTAATTTGAAGAAAGTTCTTGTCCTTTTTGCCGGACAGTTCCATTTACTATTGCGCGCCTCTATAGTCTGCTTACAAAATTCATCTGTAACTAGAATGACATGAGGTCCAGCCATGACACTCCAGATCAACGCAGTCGCGCCCGATTTCGAGGCCGAGACCACTGCCGGCCGCATCAAATTCCATGACTGGATCGGCGATAGCTGGGCTCTTTTGTTCTCGCATCCGAAGGACTTCACCCCGGTCTGCACCACCGAGCTCGGCGCCCTCGCCAAGCTGCAGCCGGAGTTCGACAAGCGCGGCGTCAAGCTGATCGGCCTCAGTGTCGATCCCGTGCACAAGCACGCGCTGTGGGTCGACGATATTAACGAAACCCAGGGCGCCCGCCCGACCTTCCCGATGATCGGCGACACCGACCTCAAGGTCTCGAAGCTCTACAACATGCTTCCCGCCGACGTGGCGGGCGATGCCGACAGCCGCACCGCCGCGGACAACGCCACCGTGCGCAACGTCTTCATCATCGGGCCGGACAAGAAGATCAAACTGGTGCTGGTCTATCCGATGACCACCGGCCGCAACTTCCAGGAAATCCTGCGCGTGATCGATTCACTGCAGATGACCGCCAAGCATCGCGTCGCCACACCGGCAGACTGGAAGCATGGCGAGGACGTCATCATCGCCGGCTCCGTCACCAACGACGAGGCCAAGACGATCTATCCGAATGGCTGGAAAGAACCGAAGCCCTATATCCGCATCGTGCCGCAGCCGAAGTAACGCTGCGACTGATTTGCAAGAACGAAAGAGGCGCCGCGAGAGATCGCGGCGCCTCTTTTCTTTGCCCCGTCGAATCGATTCTGCAGTCATGGGGTCGCCTTCTCCACGTCCTTGCGGAGAGCTCTCGCGACGAAGCCGAGGAAGAGCAGATCCAGCGGCGGCATGACGGATCGACCTCGTCACCCAGAGAACGGCGTATCGGTTCGAAATAACTTCGAGTACCAATTCGGTAATAAATATCCTGATACTAGGCGCCCATGAGCGCAGGGTTGCAAAGACTCTCGCGGTATTCGCGGCCGGATCAATCACCCGACATCCGCGTTGGATGAGTGATGACCGATCAATCTTCGACCTCAACACCGACGCAAGCACCTATCGTCGTCTGGTTTCGCGACGACCTTCGTCTGTCCGATCACCCTGCCCTTCATGCCGCAGCCAGGCGCAATGCGCCGGTGATCTGTCTGTACATTCTCGATGAACAGAGCAAAGCATTGAAGCCACCGCAGGCGCGGCCGATGGGCGGCGCGACGAGGTGGTGGCTAGCGCAGTCGCTGCGCGCGCTCAGCGCAAGCCTTGACGCCATCGGCGGCACGCTGGTGCTGCGCAAGGGCGCTGCGGCCGACGTCATTGTCGATGTGGCGCGCGCAGTCGATGCCAGCCACGTCTTCTGGAACGAGATCGCGCAGGCGCCGCATCTCGCGGTCGCCGATGGCGTTACCGAAGCGCTTGCCGACCTCGATGTCGGCACGCAGAGCTTTCCGGGTGACCTGCTGGCGCATCCTGCGACAATCCGCGCCAAGGAGACCGGCACGAAGGAGAGCCGCGGCCTGCGCGTGTTCACACCGTTCTGGCGGCGCGTTCAGACGATGGGCGAACCGGCGAAGCCGCTTCCGGCGCCGAAGAAACTAATGCCCGCGCCGAAGGTGAAGAGCGACAGGCTCGCCGACTGGGCGCTAGAGCCATCGAAGCCCGACTGGGCCGGCGGTCTGCGCGAGATGTGGACGCCAGGCGAAGCGGCTGCGCAGAAACATCTGAAGCGCTTCCTGAAGGAGATCGCGGGGTATAGCAGCGACCGCGATCGACCTGACCGCGAGATCACGTCGCGCCTGTCGCCGCATCTTCGCTTCGGCGAGATCAGTCCGCGTCAGATCTGGACCGCTGCGCATTTCGCAGCTGCAGAACATCCGAAGCACAGCAGCGACATCGCAAAGTTCATGAGCGAAGTCGGCTGGCGCGAGTTCTGCCGCCATCTGCTGTTCGATGTTCCTGATTTGGCCACGCGCAATCTGCAATCATCCTTCGATGAGTTCCCATGGAAGACCGATCGCAAGGCGCTGCGCGCGTGGCAACGCGGTCTGACCGGCTATCCGATCGTCGATGCGGGCATGCGCGAGCTCTGGCACACCGGTGTGATGCACAATCGCGTACGCATGGTGGTCGCATCTTTCCTCGTCAAACATCTGCTCATCGACTGGCGCGAGGGCGAGAAGTGGTTCTGGGATACGCTTGTCGACGCGGATGCGGGCAGCAATCCCGCCAACTGGCAGTGGGTCGCAGGCTCCGGCGCGGATGCAGCACCCTACTTCCGCGTCTTCAATCCGATCCTGCAGGGTGAGAAGTTCGATCCCGGTGGTGTCTATGTCAGGCGCTGGATACCCGAACTGACAGAACTATCCACAAAACATATTCATCAGCCTTGGACAGCTTCACCGCTCGAACTCAAAAACGCGGGAATCACTTTAGGCAAAGACTATCCGTCGCCGATCGTCGATCACACAGTCGGTCGCGAGCGCGCATTAAAGGCGTACACAACGATACGAAATAGTTGACTGTCGATAACACACTCTTCAACACGCGCCCGAATCGGACTAACGTGAAAAAGTCGACAATGTTGGGGGATGCTATGAACGACGACACTCCAGTCCTGGAGCAAGTGACGGACGCGCTTAGCAGCGCAGCCGACGCGACTAAGGAAGTCGCCACCTCGGTGGCGAAGAAGGTCAAGAAGGCCGCAAAGAAAGTCGCAAAGAAAGTGACCCCGGCTAAGAAGACGAAGAAGTCCACCAAGAAAACTTCTGCGAAGAAATCTTCAAAGAAGAAAACCCAGAAAGCGAGACCAATGGCTAAGAAAGCAGTGAAGAAGACCGTCAAGAAGGCCGCCAAGAAGACCGTGAAGAAGGCTGCCAAGAAGACCGTGAAGAAGGCCGCCAAGAAGGCCGCTCCGAAGAAGGCCAAGAAGGCCAAGAAGGCTGCCAAGAAGAAGTAAGCTTCTTCGCAGATGTGAAAGCCTCCGGGTCCAAGCCCGGAGGCTTTTTCATGTCCGGGGTCTGGATTGACGCAGGATGGCGTCAGGCCCTGGCGCGGTTGACCAGCAATACCGCAGCGCCGCAGGCAATCATGCCGATGATGGCAACGGCATCGAGCTTTTCACCAAACAGAACGAACGCCATCAGCGCGGTCACGGCCGGCACCAGATAGAACAGGCTCGCCACTTGGCTCGAGGCCTGGCGCCGCAGCAGCCAGTAGAGCAGCCCGACGGTGCCGATCGACAGCACCACCGCGAGCCACACCACCGACAGCACGAACTCCGCCGACCAGTGGATCACATTGGTCTCAAGGGCCAGCGCGCCGATGCCGAGCATGACCATTGCTGCGAGTTGCTGAATGAAGCTGCCGGTGCGCCAGTCGATGCCGCCGCAATAGCGCTTCTGATAGAGCGTGCCGACGGTGATCGTGATCAGCGAAATGCCGGACGCAAACCATCCCCAGCCCGCCTCGCCCGTCATCGGCCGACCATGCAGGATCAGCAACACACCGGCGAGACCGAGCGCCACCCCGCCCCATTGCAGCGGCGTGACGCGCTCGCCGAGAAACCGACTGGCGAGGATCGAGGTGAGGATCGGCTGCAGACCCGGGATCAGCGCCGACAGACCGACCGGGACCTTGTGCGCGACCGCAAACACGGTGCCGGCGAGATAAAGCCCCTGCACCAGCAGCCCGGCGACGATGCTGTGGCCGATGACCGCGCGATCCGGCCACGCCGGACGCACCCATGCGACGATCACCGCCATGATCGCGACCACCAGCATCATGCGCACGGAGAGATAGGTCAGCGGTTCAGCGCCGTTCAGCACATACTTGGTGCCGATGAAGCCGGTGCTCCACAGCAGCACGAAGACGATGGGTGCGGCGCGTCCGATCAGGATTTCAAGATCGCTTTTCTGAACCTGTTTCATGGGCTGCTCACTGCCCCATCATGTGCTAAGCGGCAATGGCTGTTTGCGCGGACCTGCCGCCTGACATCACGACACCGAGACCATTATCGAAGGAATTTGCCATGGACGTTCGCGCCGCCGTCGCCATCAGTGCCGGAAAGCCGCTGGAGATCACCACCGTTCAGCTCGAAGGCCCGCGCGACGGCGAAGTGCTGATCGAGATCAAGGCCACCGGCATCTGCCACACCGACGAGTTCACGCTGTCCGGCGCCGATCCCGAAGGTCTGTTTCCGGCGATCCTCGGCCATGAAGGCGCCGGCGTCGTCGTCGATGTCGGCCGCGGCGTCACATCCGTGAAGAAGGGTGACCATGTCATCCCGCTCTACACGCCGGAATGCCGCCAGTGCCCGTCATGCCTGTCGCGCAAGACCAATCTCTGCACGTCCATTCGCGCGACGCAGGGTCAAGGCCTGATGCCAGACGGCACCTCGCGCTTCTCGCTCGAGGGCAAGCCTGTTCACCACTATATGGGTACCTCGACCTTCGCCAATTACACCGTGCTGCCTGAGATCGCGGTGGCGAAAATCCGCGAGGACGCTCCGTTCGACAAGGTCTGCTATATCGGCTGCGGCGTCACCACCGGCATCGGCGCGGTGTTCAACACCGCCAAGGTCGAGCAAGGCGCCAAGGCGATCGTGTTCGGTCTCGGCGGCATCGGCCTCAACGTGCTGCAGGGTCTTCGTCTCGCCGGCGCTGACATGATCATCGGCGTCGACATCAACAACGACCGCAAGGCGTGGGGCGAGCGCTTCGGCATGACCCACTTCGTCAACCCCAAAGAGCTGGGCAAGGATCTGGTCCCGCATCTCATCGACATGACCAAACGCGGCGCCGACCAGATCGGCGGTGCCGATTACACCTTCGACTGCACCGGCAATGTCACTGTCATGCGTCAGGCGCTGGAAGCCTGCCACCGCGGCTGGGGCGAATCCATCGTGATCGGCGTGGCGCCCGCCGGCGCGGAAATCTCGACACGCCCGTTCCAGCTGGTGACCGGCCGCGTCTGGCGCGGCTCGGCCTTCGGCGGCGCCCGCGGCCGCACCGATGTGCCGAAGATCGTCGACTGGTACATGCAGGGCAAGATCCAGATCGACCCGATGATCACCCACGTGATGCCGCTCAGTGACATCAACAAGGGGTTTGATCTGATGAAGCGCGGGGAGAGTATCCGCGGTGTGGTGACGTTTTAAGCGCATCTGCCGCTCTGAATAAGGATGGCGCACGCAGCCAACGAGCTTCGCGCGCCATCATCAACCCAGCGAG
Source organism: Tardiphaga robiniae (assembly GCF_013359755.1). Taxonomy (GTDB): domain Bacteria; phylum Pseudomonadota; class Alphaproteobacteria; order Rhizobiales; family Xanthobacteraceae; genus Tardiphaga; species Tardiphaga robiniae. The sequence goes on from NZ_JABMCJ010000083.1 coordinate 34,027, forward strand.
CGACGCCTCACGTCGGCAGCATCGCGGCTTCGCCTTCGATACCCTGCTCAGCCCGGCGCCTCGCATAGCGCCGTGCAAGGATCGCACAGACGAACAATTGAGCCTGATGAAACAGCATGATCGGCAGCACGATCAGGCCGAGGGCGTGACCCGGAAACAGGATCGCAGCCATCGGAATGCCACTGGCCATGCTCTTCTTTGATCCGCAGAAGACAATGGCGATCTCGTCCTCAGTCGAGAAGCCCATCCAGCGGCTAGCAAGCATGGTCGAGACGATGACGACTGCCAGCACCGCCAGATCGATGGCGAGAACCGCTGCGAGAGTGCCGACCGAGAGCTGGCTCCAGATTCCCTCGACCATGCCGGCGCTGAAGGCGGCATAGACGATGAGCAGCACGGAGCCGCGATCGACCGTCGAGGTGAGACGCGAATGGGAGAGCAACCACGCACCGACCCAGGGGCGGATCAACTGCCCGACCACGAAGGGCGCGACGATCTGCGCGGCAATCTCTTCGAAGGCAACGATGGAGAATCCGCTGCCTGCCGAGGACAGCAACAGCGCAACCAGGATCGGCGTGAGCACGACGCCAAGCAGATTGGACACCGATGCGCTGCACAGCGCCGCCGGGACATTCCCGCGCGCGATCGCGGTGAAGGCGATAGATGATTGTACGGTGGACGGCAGCAGACACATGAAGAGAAGACCGGTGGCGAGGTCGGCTGGCAAATACGGACGCAGCGCGAGACTCGCCGCGACGCCGACGAGTGGAAACAGAAGATAGGTACTGGAGAACACCATCGACTGCAGCCGCCAATGCAGCAGGCCCTCCTTCACGGCGGTCGGCGACAGGCGCGCGCCATAGAGCAGGAAGAGGAGCGCGACCGCAGCGGTGACGGTGTGATCGACATAGACAGCGGCATCGCCGCGCGCGGGCAGGACAGCAGCCAGCGCGACTGTTGCTGTCAGCCACAACAGGAATTGATCGATCGGTAATTTGATATGGCGGCGTGCTGGAATGATCATAGCCATGAGCCTCTGTTTGATGGCCCAGATCTAATTTCTTCCGCCTTGATGCAAAATCCCCATAACAACGATATCAGTCATCATGTATTGTGATGACCATGGATTACGTGCCCGTCGATCTGCTGCAAACCTTCGTGGCGGTTACCGATGCCGGAAGCTTCACCGGTGCGGCCCGTTTGCTGGGCCTGCAGCAATCGACCGTCAGCCAGCACATTCGCCGTCTTGAAGAGCAGACCGGCCGCCGCCTGTTCGACCGCAGCACCCACCGGGTGGGCCTCACTCCGGATGGCGATGTTCTGCTCGATCATGCGCGCTCGATCCTGGAACGCTATGCCCATCTGCAGCAGTACCTGTCGGCTGCGCCGCTGCGCGGCCGGTTGCGGTTCGGCGCATCGGAAGATTTCGTGTTGTCGGCGTTGCCGAACGTGCTAGCCGCTTTCGCGCGCCGGCATCCGGAGCTTGATATCGAACTGCATTCGGGACTGAGCGAGGATCTGCGCACGTCATTCGATGCGGGTCGACTGGATCTCGCACTGGTGAAGCGGCGAGACGGCGACAGCCGGGGCAGGATTGCCTGGAAAGAGCCGATCGAATGGATGGCACATCCCGAATTCCGGCTCGATCCCGACAGTCCCTTGCCGCTCATCCTCTACCCGCCGCCCAGCATCACGCGCGTCGGCGTGCTGGAAACTCTCGAAGCGGCGGGGCGACGATGGCGCATCGCATTCACGAGCGCCAACGTCTCCGGCCTGAGCGCTGCGGCGCGTGCCGGCATCGGCCTGTTGCCGCATTCAGTCCGGTTAATGCCGCCCGGTTTGACGATCCTGCCGTCTCGCGAAGGCCTTCCGAAACTGCCCGACATTCAGTTCGCGGTGATCTTACCGGACCACCCGCCACCTGCCGTCGAAGCGCTCGCTGCGACCATCATGAACTGGGCCGGTCCGCGCGATCGGCAGAGCTAACGGGACGGCCAAGACGTGGATGGCCGGGACAAGCCCGGCCATGACGGCGCTCTTGTTACTCCCCCTTGAACACCACCGCGTCCACCACGACACAGCCATCAGTAATCTACATCCATCGGCGGCTCACCGCGGACGCCTTCGAACAGCGGCGCGATGCGCAGCTTCGCCAGCGCACGCTTGGCATCGTCCCTGGTGAATGGCGGCAGCAACAGTGTGGTGTCCTTGAACACTTCGACATATTTGCCGCCGTCGCCCACCATCACCACCGGGCCGAAGACGGGATCGCGATGCGCGCCGATCACGATCTCGCGGCGACCGCCGGTCATGGCGGCGACGATGACGCCGTCGAAGCGCGAGCCGTGCTTGCGGATGATCTTTTCCATCTCGGCATAGACCTCACCAACCGCCTCGCGCGAGGCGACGCCGAGCTTGACCAGTCCAAGTTCCGACTTGTGGGCGATGTCGGCCGAGCAGCCCTTCACCACCACTTTGCCGCCGATGGCATCGAATGCCGCCTCGGCCTCGGCGCGAGAATGCACGAGCCGATACGGCACCACCGGGATGCCGCGCGATGCCAGCAGAGCGAGGCTGTCGGCTTCATTCAGCATCACGGTCTTGTCGGCCGAGATCAGCGACGATGATGGACCACACTTGCGCGCCTTCACGCGCGCCATCAGCTCATGATGCGACACATATTGATTCAGCGCGGTGACCGCCTCGACCTCCGTCGGGAACACCGAGACACCCTGGGCCTGGAACTCCTTGGCGACGCTCGGCTGCGTCGCGGCGACTACCAGCGGCTTGCCGGTCTGCTGTGCGAAGGCGGCACTGTCGCGCGCGAAGGCCGGAACGTCGTAGCCCGGGCCCGCCACGGGCACGCCTATGACAAAAGCATCGGCCGCAGGATCTTCGGCGATGACAGGCAGGATGTCGCCGAACAGACGGCTGTTCGACAACAATGCCGCGGTGAGATCGATCGGGTTGGTCGTGGTGGCGAAGCTCGGCAGAATGCCCTTCAGCTTCGTGTCGGTCTCGGGTGCCAGCTTGGCCATCGGCATGCCGACAGTCGAGGCCGCATCCGCGGTCATCACGCAGACCGCGCCGGAATTGCTGATCGCGACCAGGCGACGGCCCTGCGGCTTCCAGCCCTTGAGATAAAGCTCGGTGGCCTCGACGAGACCGCGCATATCCGGCGCACGCCAGATGCCGTGATGTTCGAGGAAGGCATCGACGACGCGATCTTCATTGGCAAGCGCGCCGGTATGCGACTGCGCCGCCGCCTTGCCGGCATCGGTGCGGCCGGATTTCAGCGCGATGATCGGCAGGGTGCGATGGAGCGCGACTTCGGAGAGTTCCTCCAGATACTTCTTCTCCGGAATGCTCTCGAGGTAGAGCAGCATCAGCTTCACTTCCGGATCCTCGGCGACCGCGATGGCGAGTTCGCCGACGGTGATGTCGCTATCATTGCCGGTGGCATGGCTATGGCGGACGCCGATGCCGCGCGGATTGAGGAAGCCCACCGGCACCGTGGACAGCGCGCCGCTCTGGCTGAGCATGGCGACATGGCCTTCAACGCGCTCGAATTCCATGAACATGGTGGAGAACGATGCGATGGCGCCGGTGCCGAAATTGGCGAGGCCCTGTGTATTCGGGCCAACGATGCGCATGCCGTGCTTATGCGCGATCTCGACCATGCGGCGCTCTTTCGCCTTGCCGGCGATCGCGTCGACTTCGCCAAAGCCCGAGGCCATCACCAGTGCGATCTTGACGCCGGCCTTGGCGCAATCCTCGACGGCGCCAATTGCATTGTCGCCGCCGACGGCGACGATCACCATTTCCGGCGCTTCCGGCAGATCGGCGAGGCTCTTGTAGCACTTCTCGCCCTGGATTTCTGTGCGCGACGGATTGATCGGGTAGATCTTGCCCTTGAAGCCGAACTTCTGGAGATAGTGGACCGGACGGCCGCCGACCTTGTTGGGATTCTCCGAGGCGCCGATGATGGCCACGGATTTCGGATCGAGGGCGAAGCGCAGACGGCTCATTGAGGAGTCTTTTCGAAGAACGGTACGAGGCGGCCGGTGAATTGCCGGTAGACGGCTTTCACTCTGTCGCCGATGACGAGATCGTTGGCGCCGTGGGCCATCATACGAAAGCCTTCGGCGGTGTCGATGAGCAGAATATTATAGGGCACATGCTCGCGCGCTTCCGGCGTCCCGGCGCGCAGTACGAGCGATGTCGCATAGACGGTGCCCTCGCCGCTCGCTTGCTTGTCGTCGAGATCGGGCGACCCGCAGGCCGCGCAAAAACTGCGACGGAAATACTGGATCGACTGGCAGGCGCAGCAGGACTGATAGCCGATAGCTTCAGTCCCGGTGGTCCAGTCGGCGGCAGGCTTGAGCTCGCTCATGATACGCGCTCCAGGAACATGCTGACATGGGACGACAGCACACCGCCGTCACCGTGCAGCAGCGCGACGGAAGCATCCCTGACCTGACGGTTCTCGGCCCTGCCTGTCATCTGCAGATGTGTTTCGACGAGATGCGCCATGGCGCCACCGACGCCGCAATGGCCGTAGCTCAGAAGACCGCCATGCGTGTTGAGCGGCATCGCGCCGTGCTGGCTGAAATGACCGGCGCGTACCCGTGCCGCCGCCTCGCCGCGGCCGGCGAGACCGAGATCTTCCAGCAGCATCGCCAGTGTGATGGTGAAGCTGTCATAGACCGCGGCATAGCGCACGTCGGAGATTTCGATGCCCGTCGCCTTCTTCGCGCGCGCGATGGCAATCTCGGCGCCGAGTTCGGACAGCGCCGGCGCGGCGGTGATGTGCTGGTGGGTATGCGCCTGCGCAGCGCCGCGGACGCGGATTTTGGTTGAACTGGTCGGCTCATAGCTGACGACGAAGGCCGCGCCGCCATCGGACACCGGACAGCAGTCGAGCAGTTTGAGCGGCGTGGCAATGGTCTTCGAGGCCATCACGTCGGCGACGGTGATCGGTTCGTGAAACTGCGCACCGGGATGAGTCAGCGCACGCTTGCGCATCAGCACGGCGAATTCGGCGAGGTCTTCCTGCGTCACGCCGTATTCGTGCATGTATCTGTTAGCAACGAGGCCGTAATAGGCCGGGATGGTCGGGCCGAGCGGAACTTCGTAGATGGGGTGCCCCACCTGCGCCAGCGCCTGAATCGAAGCGTCACGGCTCTGGCCGGTCAGCCGGTTCTCGCCCCCGACCACCAGCACATGTTTGGCAACGCCGCCCTCGACCAGCTGATGCGCCAGCATCGCCATCGCCATCCCGGTGGCGCCGCCGACCTGGATCGCATGGGCATAGGATGGCGTGATGCCGAAGTGCTCGGCGAACACGGTCGCCAGCATGATATGCGGCATGGTGGTGGAATAGCCGCACAGGAAGCCGTCGATATCGCCGCGTTTGAGGCCAGCATCGGCGAGCGCGAGCTCAGCGGCGCGGCTCATCAGGTCGATGGTCGATGAGCCCTCGTGCTTGCCGTAAGGGAGGAGACCGACGCCGGTGATGTAGCTCATGACAAACACTCCGGCAGCAGTGCTCCCCTCCCCCCAAGCGAAGCGAAGCTTCGCCGGGCGCGGAGGGGTCGGGGGCGGGGGTAGCCGCGGATGACGTCGCCTGTGGTTCCCCCCCTCCCTGACCCTCCCCCGCAAGGGGGGAGGGAATCGAGAGGCCGGTGTTGCGACGCGACCACTATCGTCATCATCAATACGACTTCGGCAAACCGAGCGCCTTCTCGGCGATGAAGCTCAGGATCAGTTCGCGGCTGATCGGGGCGATGCGCGGGATCAGCGACTCCCTGAGATAACGCTCGACATGATATTCCTTGGCGTAACCAAAGCCGCCATGGGTCATGACCGCCTGCTCACAGGCGTGATAGCCGGCTTCGCCCGCCAGATACTTCGCCGAATTTGCCGCAGGACCGCACGGCAGTCCCTGGTCATATTGCCAGCCGGCCGATAGCACCATCAGCCAGGCGGCTTCCAGTTCCATCCAGTTCTTGGCGAGCGGATGCTGGATCGCCTGGTTCTGGCCGATCGGGCGGTTGAACACGTTGCGCACCTTGGCGTAGTCGGCCGCCTTCCTCAGTGCAGCCTTGCCGAGACCGACGGCTTCCGCGGCGATCAGGATGCGCTCGGGGTTCATGCCGTGCAGGATATATTCGAAGCCGTGGCCCTCTTCGCCGATGCGATCCTCGACCGGAATTTCAAAATCGGCAATGAACAGCTCGTTGGAGTCGACGGCCTTGCGGCCGAGCTTCTCAATCTCGTGCACGGCGATCTTGGAGCGATCGAGATCCGTGTAGAACAGACTGAGGCCGTGGGTCGGGCTCTTGACGTCTTCCAGCGGCGTGGTGCGCGCCAGCAACAGGATCTTCTCGGCGACCTGTGCGGTGGAGATCCAGACCTTCTGGCCATTGACGATGTAGCGATCGCCCTTGCGCACGGCACGGGTCTTGAGCTGCGTGGTGTTGAGACCGGTATTGGGCTCGGTCACCGCGAAGCAGGACTTCTCGGTGCCGTCCACGATCGGCGGCAGCATACGCGCGCACTGTTCGGGCGTGCCAAACACCACCACCGGATTGAGGCCGAACACATTCATATGGACGGCAGACGCGCCCGACATGCCGGCACCGGATTCCGAAATCGCGCGCATCATGATCGCGGCCTCGGTGATCCCCAATCCCGAGCCACCATATTCCTCGGGGATGCAGATGCCGAGCCAGCCGGCATCGGCCATCGCCTTGTGGAAGTCGATGGGGAAACCGCCCTCCTTGTCCTTCTTCAGCCAGTAGGCATCGTCGAAACGCGCGCAGATCTTCTCGATGGCGTCGCGGATGGATTCCTGGTTGGCGTCGAGGGCGAAATCCATGCGTTACAGCTCCGACGTATCTGGGATAGCGGCCTGTCGGAGCACGCCATCCTTGTGCATTTTCTCGATCTGCTCGGCCGTATAGCCGACCTCGGCCAGCACCTCGGCATTCTGCTCGCCGAGATGCGAGGCAAGGCGCGTCGGATTGACCGGGGTCTTCGACCAGGTCGCCGACACCTTCATGCTGCGGATCGCACCTTCGGTCGGATGCTCGACCTGCTGGAAGAAGTCGGTCGCCAGCATATGCGGATCCTGCATCATGCTTTCCAGCGTGTGCATCGGGGTTGACGGCACGTCGGCGTCATCGAGCAGCTTGGCCCATTCCGCCGTCGTCCTGGTCTTGAAGATGCGCGACAGTTCGGCATTCACCGTATCGATATGCTGGATGCGCTGCGGGAAGGTCGCAAAGCGCGGATCGTCAAACAGCTCCTCGCGGCCGACATGCTTGAGGAAGCTCTTCCACTGCTTGTCGTTATAGACCATCGCGCAGATATAGCCGTCCGAAGTCTGGTACGGCCGGCGGTCCGGCGACAGGTGACGGCCGTAGCCGCCCTTGTCGAGCGGCGGATCGTAAGTGAGGCCGCCCATGTGGTCGCCCATCATGAAGCTCGCCATGGTCTCGAACATCGGGATGTCGACGCGCTGGCCCTCGCCGGTCTTGTCGCGATGCACGACGCTGGCGAGAATGGCGCCCAGTGCAGTGAGACCGACGATACGGTCGACCAACGCATTCGGCACATAGCGCGGCACACCGTCACTGCTGATGCGCGCATTCAACGCGGGCAGCGCGGTGGCGCCCTGGATCAGGTCGTCATAAGCGGGCTTGGCGGCATAGGGGCCGGCCTGGCTGAAGCCGAACACGCCCGCATAAATCAGCCGTGGATTGACCTTGACCATGACGTCATAGCCGAGATTGAGCCGCGCCATTGCCGCCGGGCGGACATTGTAAACCAGCACGTCGGCGGTCTCGACCAATTTCAGGAGCGCCCCGCGCCCCTCTTCCTTCTTGAGGTCGATGCAGACGCAGCGCTTGCTGCGATTGGTATTCAGGAAAATAGGGCCCATGCCGGGATTGCGCATTGGCCCGATTGACCGAACCACATCGCCATCGGGAGACTCCACCTTGATCACATCGGCGCCGTAGTCACCCAGCGTCTGGGTGCAGTAAGGCCCCATCATCACCGAAGTCATGTCGATGATCCTGATCCCGTGAAGTGGTCCCGTCAAAGTCGTTTGCTCCCGAAAAGCGTGTGGTCAGGCGCCAGTGCGCCCCTGTTGCCTTCGTCTTAGCGGGAGCGGCTTTGCGGACGCAAGGGCGCCAGACGCGGAGCCGTATGCGTGGGATGCTGGTACGCGTCAAAGTGGTAACGACTAGCCGGCCCCCGCCGGTGCCGAGGCGCGCATCATCTCCCGCAGCTCGGTCTTGAGCACCTTGCCGTAATTGTTCTTCGGCAGCGCATCCAGATAGACGTAGCGCTTGGGCCGCTTGAAACGAGCGATATTGGCGAGGCAATGCGCGTCGAGCGCAGCATCGTCGGCGGATGCGCCGGGCTCCAGCACCACACAGGCGACCACGACCTCGCCCCAGTCCGGCTCGGGCACCCCGATCGCCGAGACTTCCCGCACGCCGGGATGCGTCAGCAGCGCCTCCTCGACTTCGCGCGGATAGATATTGGTACCGCCCGAGATGATGACGTCCTTGGAGCGGTCGGACAAAGTGAGGAAGCCATCTTCGTCGAGCCGCCCGACATCGCCGGTGCGCAGCCATCCGTCCTTCAGCGTCTCGGCATTGGCCTTGTCGTTGTTCCAGTAGCCGAGCATGACCGCCGGTCCCTTGGCCTCGACCTCGCCAGTCTCGCCGATGGAAAGCGGCTTGCCATCGGCGCCGGTGATCCTCACCGACATCACGCTCTGCGCCGGACCGACCGAAGCAAGGCGTTCGAGATAGCGCGGGTGTTCGGTATCGGCGTGGAAGGCCCGCGGCAGCGAGGTGATCGTCATCGGCGATTCACCTTGGCCGTAAATCTGCACGAAGCGCTGCCCCATGGTGGCGATGGCGTCGCGGATATCGGCCAGATACATCGGCCCTCCGCCATAGACGATGGTGCGCAACCCCTCGCCGGTCTCGCCGCGCTTCTTCGCCGCATCGACCAGCCGGCGCACCATGGTGGGTGCGGCGAACATCGCGACATCGCCAAGCGCACCGCCGAGATCGAGCACTTCGTCCGGCTCGAAGCCCTGACTCTCCGGCACGACGTGGCGGGCGGCCATGCGGATATGGATGAAATTATAGAGGCCGGCGCCATGCGAGATCGGCGCGGCATAGAGGATGGCGTCGCGCTGATGTACTTGATCGACATCGGCGAGATAGCACAGCGACATCGCCACCAGATTGCCATGGCTGAGCATCACACCTTTGGGCCGGCCGGTAGTGCCGGAGGTGTAGAACAGCCAGGCGAGATCGTTGTCTTCGCGGGACAGCGGCACCGCGGACACCGGCTCGCCATGCTGCAATTCATGAAACGTTGCGCTGTCGATGGACAGCATCTGCATGCCGGTCGGCAGGTCTTCCTCGACCTGAACGAGCGCGCCACGGCTGTCGTCGTCGACAAAGGCCAGCCTCGCGCCAGCATTGTCGCAGATCCATGCCGCTTCGCGGCCATGCAGCTTGGCATTGATCGGGATCACCACCGCGCCGATCCACCACACCGCATACAGACATTCGAGATATTGCGTGGCGTTCGACATGAACAGCGCGACGCGGTCGCTAGGCTGAATACCGTAATCGCGCACGAGGCCAGCGCCGATGGCCGCGGCACGATGCGCAAAGGTTTTGTAGTCAGCCTGGACCGTGGTGCCGGTCAGCAGCGCCGGCGCCTGCGGATGCAAACGCGCCGACGATGCCAGCCATTGTGCGACATTCATTGTACGATCTTCTTGGCGTCGCCCGCGCGTTACTTCGCGGGCTCGAGGATCGAGACGTAGTTCGCCACTGCGGCGCCGCCCATATTGAAGATGCCGGCCAGCTTGGCATTCTTGATCTGCATGCCCTCGGGCGCCTGACCCAGCAATTGCATCGCGCTCAGCACATGCATTGACACACCGGTGGCGCCGATCGGGTGACCCTTGGCCTTGAGGCCTCCGGACGGATTGATCGGCAGCTTGCCGTCCTTCTGGGTCCAGCCTTCCTTGATGGCGCGTGCACCCTGCCCGCGCGGCGTCAGACCCATCGCTTCATATTCGATCAGCTCGGCGACCGTGAAGCAGTCATGGGTTTCGACGAAAGAGAGATCGCCGATCTCGACGCCGGCGGTCTTCAGCGCCTTCTGCCAGGCCACGGTGCAGCCCTCGAATTGAAGGATGTCGCGCTTCGACATCGGCAGGAAATCCTGCGCATGGCCAGTGGCCTTGATGTTGACCGCCTTGCCCATGGTCTTCGCGGTCTCGGAATCCGTGAGCACCAGTGCCGCGGCGCCGTCGGACACCAGCGAGCAGTCTGTGCGCTTCAAGGGGCCGGCGACGAACGGGTTCTTGTCGCTTTCGGAGCGACAAAATTCGAAGCCGACATCCTTGCGCATCTGCGCATAGGGATTGTGGACACCGTTGGCGTGGTTCTTGGCGGCAATCATCGCCAGCGCATCGGACTGGTCGCCATATTTCTGGAAGTATTTTTGCGCGATGCCGCCGAACACGCCGGCGAAGCCCGCAGGTGTCTCGCCGTCTTCCGGCAGATAGGACGCGCGAAGCAGGTTCTTGCCGATTTCAGGTCCGGGCGTGCGGGTCATCTGTTCGACACCGACCACGAGCACGATCTTGGCAGCGCCGGCGGCGATGGACTTGATGCCCTGATGTACGGCGGCCGAACCGGTGGCGCAGGCATTCTCGACGCGCGTGGCGGGCTTGAAGCGCAGTGCGGGATCGGCCTGCAACACCAGCGACGCGGTAAAATCCTGCGGCGAGAAGCCGGCGTTGAAATGACCGAGCACAATTTCATCGACGTCAGATGCGGAGATTCCGGCATCGGCCATGGCTTCGGTCGCGACGCGGACCACCATGCTCTCGACGGTCTCGGCGTCGAATTTTCCGAAAGGCATATGCGCCCAACCAACGATGCTGGCAGTCATGGTCGTCTCCCTGATCGATTTCAAATATTGCGCCCGTTATAGCCCGGCTTCATGGCGCTTGCAGGCTTTTCATGGTCCGCGCGCACATGGCCGTTATGCCTGCCCAATCGCCAGAACGTATCATTGACGACGGACAGATCCAGGACCCGCCCACCGCCAGAACCATCGGCTCGCTGAGCCAGCTCGCCGCATTGGCCTCGCCGATTCCGCCCGTGGGGCAAAACCTGACATCCGGAAACGGTCCCGCCCAGGCGCGGAGCATCGCGATGCCACCGGCCTGTTCCGCGGGGAAGAACTTGAGCACATCAAAACCGCGTTCGAGCGCCTGCATCAGTTCCGAGGCCGAGGCGACGCCCGGCAGGAATGGCAGATCGCTGGACGCTGCGATGTCCAGCAATTCGCGCGTCGCGCCGGGACTGACCGTGAAGCGCGCCCCGATGGCATAGGCCTTCTGGAAATCCGCCGACGTGAGCACCGTGCCGATGCCAACGATGGCCTCCGGCACTTCGGCGATGACGGCCTTCGCCGCTTCAACGGCAGCATCGGTGCGCAAGGTGATTTCCAGCGTGCGGATACCACCGGCGACCAGTGCCCGCGCCAGCGGTACGGCGTCGGCAACACGTTCGATCGTGAGCACGGGAACGACGAATGCTGCCTTCAGCAGCTTTCGCAGATGGTCCTGACGTTGACCGATATCGAGAGGCTTGTTCATGCGGATGGTCCTCTCATGAGGGTGTGTCGAACGCGATCATATCGGGCATCGCCTCGCGCGGGATGATCGCGCCGGGATGGCAGACGACCGTGCCGGCGAGATAGTGACCTGCCTGTGCTGCGGCGACAGGCTGAACGCCGCTCAGACGTGCATGCAGATAGGCAGCAGCGAAACTGTCGCCGGCCGCGGTGGTATCGACCACCGCGCCACTGACAGGGCTGGCCTCGACACGCTGCGGCTGGCCGTGATCCCGTATGATGCTCGCGGGGGTATCGAGCTTGAGCACCACTTCATCTGCTCCAACGCGCGACAGTAGCCTTTCCTCGATCTCGCCGGGATAGAGCGGCAACAAGTCCTCGACCGAGGCCAGCACGATGTCGGAGACCGCAAAAGCATCCTGAAACGCGGCGTGCGCCAGATCGAGATCGGGCCACCCCCTCGCGCGGAAATTGGTATCGAAGGCGACGCGGACGCCTGTGCCGCGCGCATGTTGAAGCGCCGCAATCAGGCGGTCACGGCCGGCGATGTCGAACAGCGACAGCGTGATGGCCGAGAGATAGATCAGATCATAGTCCGCAAGTGCTGCCAGAAGCGCATCGGTTTCCGGCAGGCTCATCAAGCCTCGCACAGCCGAGGCATCGCGCCAGTGATAGAAGCGGCGCTCGCCGGCCTCATTGGTCTCGATCATATACAAACCGGGCAGCTTGCCCTTGAGGCGCATCACCCGCTCAGTGCCGATGCCCTCGGCCTGCCAGCCAGCAATCATCTCGTCGCTGAGCGGATCGTCACCGAGCGCGGTGACGTAATCGACCTCCGCGCCAAGCCGGGCGAGGTAGACCGCAGTGTTCAGCGTATCGCCGCCAAAGGACCGCGTCAGGTGCCCACCCGGCATCTGACGCAGCTCGATCATGCATTCGCCGATGCTGGCGATCCGCATGGTGGCCTCAATCGACGAACTTGCCGCCGATTTCATCCTCGATATGGATGCGGATGATGTCGTCGAAGGTTTTCTCGGCCGTGGTGAAGCCGAGCTTCAGCGCGCGTGCGGTGTCGAAATCGCGCGGCCAGCCCGACACGATGCCAGTGATGACCGGATCGGTCTCGCGCTTGATGCGGGCGACGACGTTCTTGCCGGCCACGCGCTCCAGCGCGGCGAGCTGCTCGCCGACGGTGACCGACATGCCGGGCATGCTGAGATTACGCCGCGGGCCCATGGCCTGAAGATCCATCGTGCCGGCGTGAACGAGGAAGCCCACGGCAGAGCGCGGCGATGCGTGCCAGTGGCGGACATCCTCGGACACCGGCAGGATGGCTTCCTTGCCGGCCAGCGGCTCGCGGATGATGTTGGAGAAGAAACCGGAGGCGGCCTTGTTCGGTGCGCCCGGACGGACGCAGATCGTCGGCAGGCGGATGCCGATGCCGTCCAGGAAGCCCTTGCGGGTGTAGTCGGCGATCAGCATTTCGCAGATCGACTTTTGCGTGCCGTAAGAGGTCAGCGGCGTGTGAATGAATTCGTCGCCGATCTTGTCGGGGAACGGCGCGCCGAACACTGCGATGGACGAGGTGAAGACCAGCCGCGGCTTGTAACCGCCGCCGATGGCGCGAATAGCGTCGATCAGGTAGCGGGTGCCATCGAGATTGATGCGATACCCCTTGTCGAAATCGGCCTCCGCCTCCCCCGACACGATGGCGGCGAGATGGAAGATCACCTCCGGCTTGTGGGCGACCAGCGGCGCAGCCGTCTTGGGGTCGGCGAAGTCCGACGTCACCAGTTCGATCGGAATCGACGCACCCGCAGGCTTTGCCGGCGCCACCACATCCTGCAGGGTCATGCGGGTGATGTCACGATTGCCGAGACGACCGTCGCGAACCAGTTTCTCTGTGAGCTTGCGGCCAACCATGCCGGCGGCGCCGAGGATGAGGATGTGCAAGGGAAAACTCCTTCTTGTTGTTCTTGGGTTCAACTCTGGCCCTCATGGTGAGGAGGCACCTCTTTGGCGCCGTCTCGAACCATGAATGAGACTACGGCCATCCTTCGAGACGCGGTCGAAGACGACCGCTCCTCAGGATGAGGGCGGTACATTAGGTAAGCCGCCTACTCCTTCACCGCGCCTGTCATCGCCGACACGTAATGCTCGACGAAGAACGCATACAGGATCACCAGCGGCAATGACCCGACCAACGCGCCGGCCATCAGCGAACCCCATTTATAGATGTCGCCGTCGACGAATTCGTTGACGATGGCCACCGGCACGGTCTTGTTCTGCGTCGATTGCAGGAAGGTCAGCGCATAGATGAACTCGTTCCAGCACAAAGTGAACGAGAAGATGAAGGCCGAGATCAGGCCGGGCACCGCGAGCGGGATGATGATCTTGACCAGTATCTGCCAGCGCGAGGCGCCGTCGATCAGCGCGCACTCTTCGAGCTCGAACGGGATGGTCTTGAAATAGCCCATCAGCAGCCAGGTCGAGAACGGGATCAGCAGCGTCGGATAGACCAGGATCAGCGACAGCGGCGAGTCGAACAGGCCGTAGGCCTGGATGACCGACGCCAGCGGAATGAACAAGATCGACGGCGGTACGAGATAGGCCATGAAGATCAACGCGCCGACCGTCTCAGCCCCCCGGAAGCGCAGCCGCACGATGGCATAGGCTGCGAGCACACTGGCGACGATCGACAAAAATGTCGAAGCCGCCGCCACATACATCGTATTCCACAGCCACTGCGGATAGTTGGTTTCGAACAGCAGCTTTTGAATGTGCTTGAAGGTCGGCTTGATCACCCAGAACGGATTGAACCGCTCCATGTCTATCAGCTGCTCGTCGGGTTTGATCGAGGTCAGCGCCATCCAGTAGAACGGGAACAGCAGGATCACCACGATGATGAACAGCGGGATGTAGAGCGTGACGATGCGCCTCGGCAGCGACTCCAGATAGGCCATGCCCTCGCTGTGATCGTCTTTCTCGACGGTCGGCGCGACGGCTGTGCGGTGATCGACGGCGTGATCAGTCATTGTCAGTGCCTTGCTGCCACTTGCGGCGTTGCATGCCGAACCAGGAAATGGCGATGGCTGCCAGAAGGAACGGGATCATGGCGGTGGCGATGGCTGCGCCCTCGCCCAGACGCCCGGAAAGGATGCCGCGCTGATAGCTCAGCGTCGCCATCAGATGCGTCGCATTCACCGGACCGCCGCGGGTCAGCGCCCAGATCAGCTGGAAGTCGGTAAACGTAAACAACACCGAGAAGGTCATGACCACTGCGATGATCGGCGTCAGCAGCGGATAGGTGATGAAGCGGAAGCGCTGCCACGAGGTTGCACCATCCAGTGTCGCCGCTTCATAGAGCGACGGTGACACCGTCTGCAGGCCCGCCAGCAATGTAATCGCCACGAACGGCACGCCGCGCCAGATATTGGCGAAGATCACGCTGGCGCGCGCCCAATTGCTGTCGCCCAGAAAGTTGATGTTGTGGTCGATCAGGCCCATTTTGATCAGCGACCACGAGATGATCGAGAACTGCGAGTCGTAAATCCACCAGAACGCGATGGCCGACAACACGGTCGGCACGATGAACGGGATCAGCACTGCGGCGCGGATCAGCGCCTTGAAAGGCATATGCCGGTTCAGTAGCAGCGCCAGATAGAGGCCAACGGCGAATTTGATGGCGCTGGCGACGATCGTATAGAGCAGCGTATTAAACACCGAGAGCCAGAAGATGCTGTCGTCCTTCAGCCACTCGTAGTTCTCTAGTCCGACAAACACGCCGCCGCGACCGATACGGTCATCAGTGAAGCTCATCCAGACGCCGAGGAATAGCGGGTAAGCGAGAAACAGCAGCAGGAATGCCGCGGCCGGCAGCATGAACCACAGTGCAAGCCAGTTGCGGTTGATCCGCAGCCGGTCCCAGGCCGAGGATCTGGGGATCACTTTTCCTGCCCCCGGCATCGATGTCTGGATCGTGGTCATTGCAAAATAGCTCCAGTCGGATGTCGGCTTCGGTCTGATGTCGTGCAGTCAGTCATGCGTCATGATCCGGTTACGGCAGGATCGCTTCGCCCTCGATCTCGACACGTGCGTGCGGATCGATCAGAGCGGAAACCTGAACCAGTGTCATTGCAGGAAAATGCTTGCCGAGCGTCGCGCCCCAGGCTTCGCCAATGGCGGCGCCGGACGTCTTGAATGCGTTGATGTCGGTCACATAAGCGCGCAGCATCACGATTTGCTTGGGTTCGCCGCCCGCTGCCTTCAGCACGGTGACGAGATTCTCCATCGCGTAGCGCCACTGCGTCCCGAAGTCAGATCCCGCGGCAACTTCGCCCTGCCCGTTCTGCTTGCCGAGTTGACCGGAGATGCGGACGCTCCGCGTACCGCCTGCCACCACCGCATGCGCAAAACCGCGGGGCCGCGTCCAGCCTTCCGGGAGAACTGTCTTGTAGTCGGTCTCTGGCATTCCCATTCCCATCGTTCAGGCAGCCTTTTGTGACACGAGATTCACGGCTGCTCCGGAGAGTTGCCGGCGCGGGTCGCTCCGCGCCGGCAAGGTCGTCCTCAGGCGCGGAAGATGCGCTTCGCCGCGCGCTCGGCAGACGACATCGCGGTCTTCACGTCCTCGCGGCCCGTGCAGTAATTGGCGTACATGTCGACGACCACGAAGTCGGCGATCGCCGCCGCTGCATTCTCGCTCATCTGCGCTTCGCCCGCCGGGGTCGTTGCCGTCGAAGCCACGTCGCGATATGGCGTGTTCTTCGGATCGGCGGTCCAGATCGGGTTCTTCTCGAAAGCAAGCTGGAACGGCGACAGATAGCCCTGGGCTGACTCGACCCACGGATTGAACTGCTCGGGCTCCATCATGAAGGCGGTGAACGCCTTGCAGGCCTGCGGGAACTTGGTGAAGGAGAAGATCAGGATCGGGAAACCGAGATGAAGCTCACGCCGCTTGCCGTCCAGACCGACGGGCAAATGCGCGTGGTTCATGTCTTCGGCAATCGCCGGGGCTTCCTTCTTCGCGGTCACATAGACAGAGATGCCGTTGGTCGTCAGATGCAGCTGGCCGGCCAGGAATGCCTTGTTGTTCGACGAGTCGTTCCAGGACGCGGTGCCGGGAATGAAGTTATCGTAGAGCGACTTGACGTATTCCAGTGACTTCGCGGTCTCCGGAGAATTGATCGTGACCTTGTTGTCCTTGTCGATCAGCTTGCCGCCATGGGCCCACAGCGCCCAGTGCACCCAGCCATTGGCATCGCCCGAAGCGTGGCCCAGCGCCATGCCGCCGGGGGTGCCGTTCTTGTTCATGCCCTTGAACAGATCCTGGAAGCCACCGAGATCGTTCGGGAACGTCTTGTGGCCGGCCTTTTCAGCGGCGGCGACGCGATAATTCACCAGACCGCCGGTCGCAGCGACCGGAACGCCGATCCACTTGCCGTTATGCATGCCGTACTGCTTGCCGGACTCGGCCCAGCCGCCGTTCTTCTTGCCGAGATAGTCGGCGACGTCGGAGACGTCCATGCACTTGGTCGGGAACAGGAACGGCAGGGAGTACAGGCCCCAGACCATGTCGAGGCCCTGTCCGGTATTCGCCGCGACCGAAGCCTTCGGCTGAATGTCGTCATAGGATTCGTTGGAGACGGTGATGGTGACGCCGGTCGCCTTCTGGAAGGCGTCGACGATCTTCATGAAAGCCACGTCTTCGGCTTCGACGAAGCGCTTCCAGCGCAGCAGGTTGATCTTGGCGCCGGCTTCCGGCTTCCACTGTGAGGCCTGCGCCCAGGCTTTTGCGTAGCCCAGCAATTGATCCGCGGACATGGTCGCCGCAGCAGCAAGCGTGATCGCGCCGCCCTTGAGCAGAGATCGGCGATCCGGTGTAAATCCAGTCATCTTTCGTCTTCTCCCTGTAATATTGGTTCGTTGATCGACCAATGTTTTGAAATTGATTTGGCGGAAAAGCGCGTCAGTTGACGCGCTTGCCGGTCTCCTTGTCGAACAGATGCGCCGAATTCGCGCGCGGCCTGAGATGAATCTTGTCGCCCGGCGCGACCGGACGTCGATCACGGAAGATCGCGATGATGTCCTGGGTGCCGATGCGTGCGACGACCTGAGTCTCCGAGCCCATCGGCTCGACCACCACGACCTCGGCCTCGATGCCGTCATCGGCGAATTCGAGATGCTCGGGACGAATGCCGTAAGTGACAGCCTTGTCGTTCCCTGCCGCAGGCGCTGCCGTGATCGGCAGCTTCGCACCGTTTGCGGTCTCCACCCATGGCTGTCCGCCATTCACCTTCAGCGTGCCTTCGAGAAAATTCATCGCAGGCGATCCGATGAAGCCGGCAACGAACTTGTTCTCGGGGCGATCGTAGAGTTCCAATGGTGCGCCCATCTGCTCGACGATGCCGTCTTGCATCACCACGATCTTGTCGGCCATGGTCATGGCTTCGATCTGGTCATGGGTCACATAAACCGTCGTCGTCTTCAGGCGCTGATGCAGTTCCTTGATCTCGGCGCGCATGGCGACGCGCAGCTTGGCATCGAGATTCGACAGCGGCTCGTCGAACAAAAACACCTGCGGGTCACGCACAATGGCGCGGCCCATGGCGACGCGCTGACGCTGACCACCCGACAACTGCCGGGGGAAACGCTCAAGCAATCGCCTCAAATCGAGAATATCGGCGGCGCGATTGACCTTCTGATCGATCTCGCTTTTGTCGGCGCCGCGCAGCTTGAGCGAAAAGCCCATATTCTGGGCAACCGTCATATGCGGATACAGCGCGTAATTCTGGAACACCATGGCGATGTCGCGCTCTTTCGGCTGGACATCATTGACCACGCGATCGCCGATCGAAATCGTTCCGGACGTGATCTTCTCCAGGCCAGCCAACATGCGCAGCAATGTGGATTTTCCGCAGCCGGATGGCCCAACCAGAACCACGAATTGGCCATCCTCGATGGGGACCGACACGCCGTGGAGAACCTCAAAACCGCCAAAAGACTTACGAACGTCGTGAATCTGCACGGACGCCATACATTTCCCTCCCAAATGTCCCATTTTAGAGACTGCGTCCTCCGATTGCCGGAGCCGCCTGTTCTTACTTGTCTGACATCCTACCAGATTTTCTGGCGGCGTGTCGTTGGATCATAGTCGTAGAAAAACTTCGCAGATGCAAACGTTGCGAAGCAGCCAGTGGCGTGCAAACATTCGTGACCAATCAAAAGAGACGACGCACCAGAATATAAAGTGTGCGCTGCGGGAGAAATGATGACCAAGTCGACTTCGTCCACGCCGACTGCGGGGACCTCGCCTGCAAAGGCAACCAAGCGCAAACTTCGTTCGAGCGAATGGTTCAACGATCCCCACAATCCCGGAATGACTGCACTCTATCTTGAGCGCTATCTGAACTACGGCCTGACGCGTCACGAATTGCAGTCCGGCAAGCCGATCATCGGCATTGCGCAGACCGGCAATGACCTGTCGCCCTGCAATCGCCATCATCTCGAACTCGCCAAGCGCGTTCGCGAAGGCATTACCGCTGCCGGCGGTCTTGTGATGGAATTCCCGGTACATCCGATTCAGGAGACCGGTAAGCGGCCGACTGCGGCGCTTGATCGCAACCTTGCTTATCTCGGCCTTGTGGAAATCCTGTTCGGTTATCCGCTCGATGGCGTCGTGCTGACAACCGGCTGCGACAAAACCACGCCGGCCTGTTTGATGGCAGCAGCGACAGTCAATCTCCCCGCAATCGTGTTGTCCGGCGGTCCGATGTTGAACGGCTGGCACGAAGGCCAGCGTACCGGCTCCGGCACCGTGGTGTGGAAATCGCGTGAACGCCTTGCCGCCGGCGAGATCGGCTACGAAGAATTCATGACGCTGGTCGCGTCCTCGGCGCCGTCGGTCGGCCATTGCAACACCATGGGTACCGCGTCGACGATGAACTCGCTGGCCGAAGCTTTGGGCATGTCACTGCCCGGCTGCGCTGCCATCCCCGCGCCCTATCGCGAGCGCGGCCAGATTGCCTATGAGACGGGCAGCCGTATCGTCGACATGGTGTGGGAGGACCTCAAGCCGTCCGACATCCTGACGCGCAAGGCGTTCGAGAACTGCATCGTGGTCAACTCCGCCATTGGGGGTTCGACCAACGCGCCCATTCATATCAACGCGCTGGCGCGTCATATCGGTGTCGAACTCGATATCGACGACTGGCAGAAATTCGGCCATGACGTACCGCTGCTGGTCAATATGCAGCCGGCCGGCTTCTATCTCGGCGAGGAATATCACCGCGCCGGTGGTGTGCCCTCGGTGGTGCGCGAACTGATGAAGCACAAGCGCATCCATGAGGACGTGATCACCGTGAACGGCAAGACCATGGGCGAGAACTGCGCCGCCTCGCCCAAGCCGGACAACGACGTCATCTGGTCCTATGACAAACCGCTGGTGGCCGATGCCGGCTTCCTCGTCCTGCGCGGCAACCTGTTTGATTCCGCAATCATGAAGACCTCGGTAATCTCCAAGGAATTCCGCGATCGCTATCTGATCAATCCGAAGGATCCGAACGCATTTGAAGGCCGCGCCATCGTGTTCGAGGGGCCGGAGGATTACCACGACCGCATCGACGACGCCTCGCTCGATATTGACGAGCATTGCATCCTGTTCGTGCGCGGCACCGGCCCGATCGGCTATCCCGGCGGCGCGGAAGTCGTGAACATGCAGCCGCCGGCAGCGCTGATCAAACGCGGCATTCTATCGCTGCCCTGCATCGGCGATGGCCGGCAGTCGGGCACATCCGGCTCGCCGTCGATCCTCAACGCGACACCTGAAGCGGCAGCCAATGGGGGCCTCGCAATCCTGAAAACGGGCGACAAGGTGCGCATCGATCTCAACAAGGGCTCGGCGAATATCCTGATCTCCGACGAGGAGCTGAAGCGCCGTCGCGCCGAACTGATGGCCAATGGCGGATTCAAATATCCGGCCAACCAGACGCCGTGGCAGGAGCTCTATCGCAACACCGTCGGCCAGCAGGCCACTGGTGCCTGTCTCGAACTTGCAACGCGCTATCGCGATATCGCCGGTACGGTCGGGACGGCGCGGCATAATCACTAATCCCTCGGTCGTCATTGCGAGCGCAGCGAAGCAATCCAGTCTTTCTTCTTGGCTTCTGGATTGCTTCGTCGCTTCGCTCCTCGCAATGACGGCGGAGAGTGAATGAAAAATTTCAGGGAGGCTTCACATGTCTGAGCGCTTGAAAGGCAAACGCGCCTTCGTCACCGCGGGCGCCGTCGGTATCGGCCGCGCCTGTGCACTGGCCTTTGCGCGCGAAGGCGCAACGGTGTTCGCCACCGATATCGACGACAAGGGCGTAGCGCTGCTGACCAAGGATGGTATCGCCGAGACTGCACGGCTCGACGTGCGCGACACGGCTGCCGTCGAAGCGATGGCGAAGGAGGTCGGCGATATCGACATCCTGCTCAACGCCGCCGGCTTCGTGCATCACGGCGCAGCACTGGAATGCTCCGATTCCGACTGGGACTTCTCGTTCGACCTCAACGTCAAATCGATGCACCGGACCATCCGTGCGTTCCTGCCCGGCATGCTTGCGCGCGGCAATGGTGCGATCGTCAACATTTCCTCCGCCGCCGGTGTCTTCAAGGCAGCGCCCAACCGCTACGTCTATGGCGCAACCAAAGCCGCCGTCGCCGCCCTCACCCGTGCTGTGGCTGTCGACTACATCACCAAAGGCATTCGCTGCAATGCGATCTGCCCCGGCACGATTGAAACGCCCTCGATGCTCGATCGCGCCGCAGCCGCAGGCCCGAATGGCCGCGAGCTGTTCGTGAGCCGGCAGCCGATGGGTCGTCTCGGGACCGCCGAGGAAATCGCATCCCTCGCCGTCTATCTCGCCAGCGACGAGAGCGCCTTCACCACCGGCGTCGCGCACATCATCGACGGCGGCTGGACGCTGTAACCGAGGACATCGCATCATGAACAAGATCGATTTGAACGGCCGCTGCGCCGTGGTCACGGGCGGCGCCCAGGGCTTTGGCCGCGCGATCACTGAACGCTTCGTGGCTTCCGGCGCCAAGGTGGCGATCTGGGATCAGGATATCGACCTGGCCGTAAAAACGGCGAGCGAGATCGGCGACGACGTGATTGCCCTCAAAGTCGACGTCACCGACGTGGCTTCAATTGATGAAGCTCGCTCTGCGACGCTTCAAGAGTTCGGCAAGATCGATATCCTGGTCAACAATGCCGGCATCACTGGATTCAACAAGCCGGTGTGGGAGATCGATTACGACGACTGGCGCAAGGTGATGCGCATCAATCTCGACGGCCCGTTCCTGTGCTGCAAGGCCGTCGTGCCAGTGATGCTGAAGCAGAATTACGGCCGCATCGTCAACATCGCCTCGATCGCCGGCAAGGAAGGCAATCCGAATGCCTCGCACTATTCGGCGTCGAAGGCCGGCCTGATCGCGCTGACCAAGTCGCTCGGCAAGGAACTGGCCGGCCACGAGATCAACGTCAACGCCATCACGCCTGCGGCCGCGAAGACGGCGATCTTCGACCAGATGACCGAACAGCATATCAACTTCATGCTGTCGAAGATTCCGAAAGGACGTTTCGTACTGGTGCAGGAACTGGCCGCCATGGCTGCCTGGCTGGCCTCGGAAGACTGCGCCTTTTCGACCGGCGCGGTGTTCGATATTTCGGGCGGACGGGCGACCTATTGAACATCGCGGCACAAGGATCCGCTCTTCTGCTCTGCTCAACACGGAAGAGCGACCGGCCTTCGGACGACTACTTTTTGCCCTTGGTAAAATTTATATCTACAGTAAAGCTGAGCCCATCATCGGCCACTTCCGGAGGCGGTTTTGGCAGATACTTGGCTCGATGCAGGATCGAAATCGCCGCTTCGTCGAAAGCCGCGTCGCCAGAACCTTCTGTCACGCTGGACGATATTACTTTTCCAAGCCGATCGAGGGTGAAGGTGATTTTGACGACAGCATCCCTGCTCTTTTCGACGTCGGGATATCGCTTATTGCTCTGGAGATAGGCTGTAAGCTGCTTGTTCCACTTTTGAGTGAGTCTTTTCTTATCGCGAAGTAAGCCGGGATTCTGCACGACCGGCTTGTCACCGGCTTTTGTGTCTTCGATTCGCTGATAAGCTGCGGCATCTGAAGCATCCGCCGCATCTTGCGCCTCCTGCTTCTTCACCGCCTTCTCCGGCTCGACCTCCTCAGGCTTTTTCGACTCGGTCTCGCTCACAGCGCGGTCAGCATCCTCATTTTCGCGCGGCATTTCTTTGGGAAGATCGGTCTCTTTCTCGACCGCTTTCTGCTCCTGCACAGCCTGAGACGCAACTTGCTGCGCGGAATCCGGCCCTAGCGGCACGTCCTCGGTCGGGTCGACATCGACCGACACCATCTCCATGCCAACCTCTATGCCGCTGGCGCCGAGGCCGTCGTCGTCCTCTTCCTGCTGCATCTCGAACACGGCCGCAGCGATGCCGCCGACATGCAGCAGCACGGCGACAAGCGCCGCGATCAGCCACAGTCGCCAGGACGACTTTCCATCAAGCTCGGACATATCGTTTCCGTAACGTCAGGGCTTCGGTGCAGCGGTCGGCGATGCGGCAGCGGCATCTGGAACACCTTCCAGTGCAACAAGCTTGGTCTTTTGATAGCCACCGGCACGCAGCCGTTCCATCACATCGAAGAATTCGCCATAGGGCACCGCGCGATCGACGCGCAGGAAGATCGGACGATCCTTGTTGCCGTCGCCCATCGCATCGAGCTGACGCACCAGATCGACACGCTTGACCATGTTCTCGCCTATCGCGACCGCGAGATCCGGCTTGATGCTCACATAGGTCGGCTTGTCCGGCTTCTTCTGCGGCGTCACCGTGGAGGACGGCAGATTGATCGGCAGGTCCACCGTCGAGAGCGGCGCGGCCACCATGAAGATGATCAGCAGAACCAGAATGACGTCGATGAAGGGCGTGACGTTGATTTCGTGATTTTCACCGAAATCATCATCGTCGTCTGCACCTTCGGAAAGCGACATACCCATGATTATTCAGCCGCCGCGCGTGCGTGTGAACTCGAATGCGTACGATCAAGATCGCGTGACAGCAGACGACCGGCGGCGCCCTGCGCACGGCCGACGATTTCCATGTAGGCCTTCGTCACGCGCGAGAAGTGATTGTAGATGATGACCGCCGGGATCGCCGCGACGAGGCCGATGGCGGTCGCCAGCAGCGCTTCGGCGATACCGGGCGCGACGACGGCGAGATTCGTGGTCTGCGACTTCGAGATGCCGATGAAGCTGTTCATGATGCCCCACACAGTGCCGAACAGTCCGACAAACGGCGACGTTGCGCCAATGGTCGCGAGGATACCCATACCGGTACGCACCTTGCGGCCTTCAGCGCGAACGATTTCGCCAAAGCTCGACGCGGCGCGCTCCTTGATGCCTTCATCGCTCGAAATGCCGGCGGACATCCGCCCTTCCCGCATCGCCGCTGCCAAAAATCGCGACAGGATCGTGCCGCGCTCACCGAGCGCCATCTGCGCCTCGGACAGCGAACGCGATTCACCGATCTTGCGGAGCGCGGCCTTCAGGCGACGCATTGCCCAGGTCAGTTCCATCATCTTGAAAATGCCGACCGTCCAGGTGACGACCGATGCGAAAGCCAGACCCACCATCACCGCCTTGACGATGATGTCGGCGCCCATGAACATTTTCCAGGGCGACAGATCGTGCTCGCCGGTCGCGACCATCGGCCGGGGCGCGGCCTCCACCACCGGGCTAGCAAGAGCTGTCGAAGCGGTCGGGCTCGCCGCTGTGCTGCTCGGCTGAGCAGTTACCGGGGCCGGCGCCGCAGCGGGAGCTGCCTGAGTAACCACCGGCGCCACGGGCTTTGCAGCCTGCTGCGCAATGATTGGCGAAGCAAACGCGACCACTGCCAGCACAGCCAGCGACTTAAGAACAGTTCTAAACAAGCTTATACCTCGGCCCAGTAGCGGATGAGATTATGATAGATGCCCGTCAATTTGACCGTTTCTGGGTCGTCTCTTCCGAGACGTTCAACTAGGCTCTGAATCGCGCTGTCGAGATCGAAGATCATGCTGCGCGCATGAGCATCACGTATCATGCTCTGTAGCCAGAAAAAAGACGCTACGCGCATACCTGCCCTTAGAGGCGTTACAAGGTGCAAACTGGAAGCAGGATAAAGTACGAGGTGGCCGGCCGGCAGCTTCACCTCGTGTGAGCCGTAATTGTCTTCAATAACAAGCTCACCGCCCTCATATTCTTCGGGCTCGGAGAGGAACAGCGTCACTGAAAGGTCGGTGCGGATACGCATGCCGGTGAGATGATCGCCGCGCACTGCATTGTCGACGTGCACGCCGAAGTGATGTCCATCCGACGAGACGTAACGATTGAACAGCGGCGGGAAGATATGCAGCGGAATTGCTGCAGACAGAAACCGCGGGTTCGACGTCAGTGCCGAGATAATCTGATTACCGAGCGCGCGGGCCACATCGCTGTCCGGCGGCAGTTGCTCGTTCCTTTTGACCAGCGCCGATTGCGCACCGGCAGTCGAGCGACCGTCCTCCCAACCGGCCGCATCCATGATGCGGCGGAACTCCGCCACATCACTTTTGCTCAGAACATCAGGGATGCAGATCAGCATCCCCTAGAACTTCCCACTGAGAACAAGTGTTCCCGACCGCCCCGGCGCCACCAGCACGAACGGTGCAGCACTGTTGTAGAAGCCGTCATAGTAGAGCTTGTTGGTGAGGTTGTTGACGAACAGCTTGAGGGTGATGTTCTTGTCGATCTTCTTCTCGACGAACATGTCGAAGCGCCAGAATTCCGGCAGGACCGTCGTGGTGGTCGTGTACAGAATGCCACCGGTGCGCTGCGACTGATAGGTCGCCTGCCCGCCCAGCTCCCAGCCATAGTCGAACTTGTACTTGGTCATCAGGTTGAACGACTGATGCGCGATATTGGCGAGATCGCGCCCGATGAAAGCAGGCGTTGCCGAATTCAGCACCTTGGATTCCATCAGAACCAGACCGCCGAACACGCTCCAGCGATCGGTAATCTTGCCGGCGACGCCGAGATCGATGCCGCGGATCCGGTAAGACGCACCAGCGACGACCTGCGTGACGCCACCGACGGCGAGCTGCTCACGCGCGTTGCTCTTGGTGGTCTCGAACAGGGCACCGGTCAGCAACAGATGGCGATCGAACAGTTCCCACTTGGTACCGACTTCCGCCGACTTGTTCTTTTCCGGCGCGAACACCTGATTGTAGGCGCCCGTGAGGTTGAAGCCGCCATAGCGTGCGTCGGTGCCGTCCAGTTCCGCACCGACCGGGTTGGTCGACGTGGCGTAGGCCGCATAGACGCTGCCATAGGGTAGCGGCTTCAACGTCAGGCCGACATTCCAGTTTACATTTCCGCTATCTGCCTTTTGCGGGAACGTGGTGGTGGTCGCAAACGGCTTGCCTGCGCTGACGCTGTAGTCGTCATAACGGATGCCGGTGTTCAGATAGACGAGGTCGTTGTAGTTCGCCGTGTTGATGGCGTAGCCCGCATTGGTATCGACCTTGATGACCGTTGGATTGTTGGCACGCGTGGGCTGCGCGAAAGCCGAATAGGTCAGATACGGATTATTGATCGGAACGATCACCGAGCCGATGCTGGTGCTGCCACCCGGCAGTGACTCCGTCGTCAGGCCCGTAAAAGTGTCGATATCGACCTTCTCGCGCGAGATCTCCGCACCGACGATGGTCGTGTGCCTGATCGGACCGGTGTCGAACTTGAACTTCAAGTCTGACTGGTTAGCGATCGTGTCCGTGGTCTGGTAGCGGCTGACGGCGTTGAGCTGCACCAAACCGTAACCGGCAGGATCGGGAGAATAGCCGGGAATGCCGGCGCGGGGCGCTTCCGGCAAAGTGCCGACATAGGCCAGGGTCGAGCGTTCCAACCGCATCTTGTTGCTGAAGGTAACATCCGGGGTCAGCGCGACTTCGGTGTTCAGCGAACCGATATCCTGACGTGCATGCTGGAAGTCGCGATTGGCGAAGCCATAGTAGTTGTTGCGGTTGGCGATGCCGGTTTCCGTTGATGGCTTGTTGGCCGCGCGGTCCCATGGAATACCGAAATCCGGGATCGAATTGAGATCGGTGTGGATGTAGTTGGCCGTGACCTTCACGGCATCGACCGGCGTCCACTTGATGGCCGCGAAGCCTCCCCAGCGATCGTCAGTCGTGGTGTTGCGGCCAGCAACATTGGCGTCCTGGAACAGGCCGCCGGCGCGCACCGACACCGTCGGGCTCAGCACCTGATTGGCGTCGATGGTCACGCGCTTGGTGGCATCGGTGCCGAAGGCGGTATCGATATTGGTGAAATTCTTGTCGCCCGCCTGTTTGGTGACAATGTTGATCGCACCGCCGGCAGTGCCGCGTCCGGCGAAGGACGATGCCGGACCGCGCAGAATCTCGACCTGTTCGGTGAAGAAGTTTTCACGAATGCTGACGGCCGGGTCGCGGATACCGTCGACGAACACGTCATTGCGAGCATCGAAGCCGCGAATGAAGAAGCGATCGCCGAAAGCATTGCCGCCCTCACCGGTGCCGAGCGTCACGCCGGCCGTCGAACGGACGGCATCGCGCAGCGATGTCGCGTTCTTGTCCTCAAGAACTTCCCTGGTGAGCACCGTGACGGTGCGCGGCGTATCCAGCAGCTTCTCGGTGAATTTTCCGCCCGCAAGCCGATCACCTTTATAGGGCGCGGACGGATCAGCATAAGGATCAGCGGCTAGTCCGCCGGCATTCGGAAACGGCACCGGCGCGACCGGCACCGGTTGAGCCCGGCGGGCGGCGCGGCGGAGCGCGGTGCGCGCGCGAATCTGGTCCGGACTTGGCTTCGACGCCGCCGGCCGGGGCCGGGCAACCGGGGCATCCACTGTGACCGGCGGAAGGGTGGATTGCTGCGCTTCGGCACCGCTGAACGACGCAACCGCGATAAGACCCGCAACCGCCGTTACTTTTCGGCCAGAATGGGGATCGGCGCCCTCGCCGACACGAACCTCAGAAACAGCACGCAAAGATCGCGGCATTTTCGCCGTACCCATCGAATTCCCCCAAAACTGCGACGCCAGGACGCATCAAGTGCGATAATTTGTCCCATGGACGTAGTCGGCAGGAGAACGGGTGGTCAACGCAATTGGGCGAGATTGCAGGGTTCTTATGTTTGAATATGTCTAGATTGGCCGCGGCAGCTACCGGGAGGTAATATGAGACGGCCGCCCTATTCGCTGCTCGGCGGCTTCATCAGCGAGAACATCTCGTCGACGGTCTGCAGCGCCGACTGCCTTACCCGATCCGTATTCTCCATGCCGGCGATGTTGATGCCACGCACGACGGCTTTGATCTCGTCCCGATAGTCGGTCAGGAAGCGCAGCGGATCCGGCGAGTCATTGGCGACCCGCGCGATCAATCCGGTAATCAAAATCTGACAGGCGATCATCCGCCCATTCAACTCGTCCATGTGCCGCTCCGGCTCGATTACATTTGCAAGCCGCGATGTCGGCTTCGACGAGGCTATGGCGGATACGACGCGCAGTTACAACACCAGGCGCTTCTCACTGCGCCGATGGATTGTCCAAGACGCCGCATAAAACGAGGCGCAGTGTCCTGTTGGAACGATGCGAGAAATCACGCGTAAATCATAGTGAACATGAAGATTTGGCAATGAAGCACGCGTTCAAGCGGTCGTGTGTTTACAGCATTTGAGTCGCCACCTAGCTGATCAGGAGCCGCCCAAGCGGGCGCGCATTGGACGCGCTTGTCTGCGTCAATGGCTGCCAAGAGATTGATGAGATCACCATGACAACGCTTACCCGTTTTCGATGGACTGGGCTGATTGTTCTGGCGCTGCTTGCGGCCGGCGGAACTATCGCATGGCAGCATTACGGAGCTACCGGAGCACAGCAGGCGAATGCCGACAAACCGCGCGGCCCTGCCCCTGTCCCGGTGAAAATCGCATCTGTCGAAAAAGCTGATTTCCCCGTTTATCTCGGCGGTTTAGGCACCGTGCAGGGTTTTAATACTGTCGTCGTGCGGACCCGTGTCGATGGTCAGATCGACACAATCGCTTTCACCGAAGGACAGATCGTCAAGGAGGGTGACCTGCTCGCGCAGATCGATCCGCGCCCGTTCCAGGCAGCGCTCGATCAGGCCAAGGCCAAGAAGGCGCAGGACGAAGCCAATCTCGCCAATGCCAATCTGGATTTGCAGCGCTTCACCAAACTCGGCGAATTCGCGACACGGCAACAAACAGACACACAACGCTCCACCGTGCAGCAGCTGACCGCGCAGATCGCTGCCGATGATGCCGCGATCTCGAATGCGCAGACGCAGCTCGCTTACACCACGATCAAGGCACCGATCTCCGGCCGCGTCGGCTTTCGTCAGGTCGACCAAGGCAACATCGTCAATGCTGCGACCCAGACCGGCATCGTCACCATTGCGCAGATCGAGCCGATCGCCGTGATCTTCACCGCGCCTGAACAGAACCTCATCGACATCAGCCAGTCGCTAGCGGAGCATCCGCTCAAGGTGATCGCGCTGACCACCGACGGAAAGCGGACGCTCTCGGAAGGCACGCTCGCGGTCATCAATAATCAGGTGGATACGACCAGCGGCACGATCCGGCTCAAGGCGGTATTCGACAACAAGGACCACGTGCTGTGGCCCGGCCTTTCCGTCTCGACACGGTTGCTGGTGACCACGTTGAAGGATGCGACCGTCATTCCCGACGATGCCGTTCAGCATGGGGCCGACGGGCTCTATGCCTTTGCGGTCGGCACCGACAACAAGGCCGAGCTGAAGAAAATCAAGGTCGGCCGTTCCATCGATGGCCGCACGGTGGTCGAGGACGGGTTGAGCGCCGGCGAGCGCGTCATCGTCGCCGGGCAATATAAAGTGCAGCCGGGCGCGCTGGTGGCGACGTCAGTCGCAACATCCGCAGCCACTCCGGCGAAGGGCGAATAGCCATGAACGGAGGAATTTCAGCACCGTTCATTCGCTATCCGATCGCAACATCATTGCTGATGGCCGGCATCCTGTTCGTCGGCCTGGTCTCCTATCCCCAGCTTCCCGTCGCGCCTTTGCCGCAGGTCGACTTCCCGACCATCCAGGTCGCCGCCACCCTGCCCGGCGCCAGCCCCGAGACGATGGCGTCCTCGGTGGCGCAACCGCTGGAGCGACAGCTCGCGCAGATCCCCGGCGTGGCGCAGATGACCTCGACGAGTTCGCTCGGCACATCTGCAGTCACGATCCAGTTCGATCTCAACCGCTCGATCGACGGCGCCGCCAATGACGTGCAAGCCGCGATCAATGCCGCCGGCGGACAATTGCCGAAGACGCTTCCGAGCCCGCCCACCTATCGCAAGGTCAACCCGGCGGACTCGCCGATCATGCTGCTGTCGGCGACATCGGACACGCTGCCCATTACAACGGTCAGCGACAGTGTCGATGCGCAACTGGCGCAGCAGATCAGCCAGATCTCCGGCGTCGCCCAGGTTACAATCGGCGGCCAGCAAAAGCCGGCGATCCGCATCCAGATCGATCCCGCCAAGCTGGTTGCCAAGGGGCTGCAACTCGAGGACATCCGCAGCCAGATCGCGATCACCACCGTCGACAGCCCGAAAGGCAATATCGACGGCGCGACCCGCAGCTACACGATCTACGCCAACGACCAGTTGCCGGAATCGAAGGATTGGAACGATGTCATCATCGCCTATCGCAATGGTGGCCCGCTGCGGATCAAGGATATCGGCACGGCGGTGACAGGCCCGGAAGACGCCAAGCAGGCGGCATGGGCCAACGGCAAGCGCGGCGTGTTTCTGGTGATTTTCAAGCAACCCGGCGCCAACGTCATCGACACCGTCGACAAGATCAAGGCCGAGCTGCCGCGTCTGGTGGCCGCGATCCCGCCGACCGTGAAGATCGAGGTCCTCAGCGATCGCACGCAGACCATCCGCGCCGCCGTGCAGGATGTCCAGTTCACCCTGCTGCTGACCATCGCCCTCGTCGTAATGGTGATCTTCGTCTTCCTGCGAAGCGTCTGGGCCACCGTCATTCCCAGCGTGACCGTACCGCTCGCATTGCTCGGCGCCTGCGCGCTGATGTGGGTGTTCGGCTATACGCTCGACAACCTGTCGCTGATGGCGCTGACCATCTCGGTCGGCTTCGTGGTCGACGACGCCATCGTGATGCTGGAAAACATCACTAGATATATCGAGGAAGGCGAAACACCGATGGCTGCCGCGCTGAAAGGCGCCGGTGAAATCGGCTTCACCATCGTCTCGATATCAGTCTCGCTGGTCGCGGTGCTGATCCCGCTGCTGCTGATGGGCGGCATTATCGGCCGCCTGTTCCGCGAATTCGCCGTGACACTGACCATGACGATTTTCGTCTCGCTGGTGGTGTCGCTAACGCTCACCCCGATGATGGCCTCGCGCTTCCTGCGCGAGGAGAAACACGCCAAGCATGGCCGGCTCTATCAGCTCAGCGAGAACGCCTTCGACGCTCTGCTGCGCGCCTATGAGCGCGGCCTCGACCTCGTGCTGCGCTGGCGCCTGACGACGCTGATGATGTTCTTCGCCACGCTCGTCCTGTCGGTCTATCTATTCATGATTATCCCGAAGGGCTTCTTCCCGCAGCAGGACACCGGCCTGATCACCGCTTCCTCCGAAGCGTCGCAGGATATTTCCTTCGCCGACATGAAGATCCACCAGGAAGAACTCGGCAAGATCGTGCAGGCCGATCCCGACGTCGCCAGCGTCGCCATGTCGATCGGCGGCAGCGGCGGCGCGCTCAATACCGGGCGCATGTTCATTACCTTGAAACCGCGGGACGAACGTTCCGCCAATGCGCAACAGATCATCACACGGCTGCGACCGAAGCTGGAGAAGGTTCAGGGCGCGCGCCTGTTCATGCAGGCGGCACAGGATATCCGGCTCGGTGGCCGCGCCACCCGCACCCAGTTCGAATACACGCTGCAGGATGCAAATCTGGCCGAACTGAACGAGTGGGCACCCAAGATTCTGGCCAAGATGCAGACGCTGCCGGGTCTACGCGACGTCGCCACCGACCAGCAGACCAAGGGCACGACGCTGACGCTGACCATCGATCGCGACAACGCCTCGCGCTACGGCATCCAGCCGCAACTGATCGACGACACGCTGTATGACGCGTTCGGCCAGCGTCAGGTCGCGCAGTATTTCACGCAGTTGAACAGCTATCACGTTATTCTCGAGATATTGCCCGAGCTGCAGGGCAAGCTCGATTCACTCGACAAGATCTATATCAAGTCGCCGACGACAAGCGACATGGTGCCACTGTCGGCCTTTGCCAAATGGACGACGGTGCCGGTGCGGCCGCTCTCGATCAGCCATCAGGGACAATTCCCGGCGATCACGATCAGCTTCAATCTCGCCCAGGGTGTTGCGCTTGGACAGGCGACCGATGCCGTACAGGCTGCCATGCAGGATATCGGCGCGCCCTCAACCTTGCGCGGCACCTTCCAGGGTACGGCGCAGGCGTTCCAGCAATCGCTATCGACGGTGCCGCTGCTGATCCTCGCCGCACTGGTGGTGGTCTATCTGATCCTCGGCATTCTCTATGAGAGCTACATCCACCCGCTGACGATCCTGTCCACCCTGCCCTCTGCCGGCGTCGGCGCGCTGGCGATCCTGATGGCGTTCGGTTTCGATTTCAGTCTGATCGCACTGATCGGCATCGTGCTGCTGATCGGCATCGTGAAGAAGAACGGCATCATGCTGGTGGACTTCGCAATTGCTGCCGAGCGCGACGAACATCTTGAACCGGAAGAAGCCATCCGCAAGGCCGCTATCCTACGTTTCCGCCCGATCATGATGACGACCATGGCGGCGCTGCTTGGCGGCGTGCCGTTGATGCTCGGCACCGGCACCGGTTCGGAAATCCGCCAGCCGCTCGGCTACGCGATGGTCGGCGGCCTGATCGTCAGCCAGGCACTGACGCTGTTCACGACACCAGTGGTCTATGTCTATCTCGACAAGCTTTCCAATATCATGTCGGGCTGGGGACGATCGAAGCGCGACGACGATAACCGGTCGGACAAGCAGATGCTGGCGAAACAGGCCGCCGAATAGCGCAACGGCGCGCTATACAGCTTCTTCGATCCTGGTGCCGACATAGACGGTGTTGGACACTTCCTCGTCTGCGTTCAGATTGTCGAAGGCCACGACATGCGCGGTGACGGCGCCAAAGACACTCTCCATCACGGCCGTGAATGCAGCTTCTGGTGGGTCGTTCGACCACAGCGCAAACACGCCGCCGGGCTTGAGATGCCCGGACAGACGCTGCAGCCCGGCCGCCGTATAGAGCACGGCATGACTCGGATGCAGCAGGTTGTCCGGCGCATGGTCGATATCGACCAGTATCGCATCGAAGCGACGACCGGGTTCGTCGGGATCAAGATGACCACCCGTCGAGGTCGCCATCTTGAAGAAATCGCCATGGACGAGACGGCAGCGCCCGTCCGCCGACAATTCGCGGCCGATCGGGATCAGGCCGGCCTGATGCCATTCGATCACTTCGGGCAGTGCATCAATGACGACCAGCGAACCGACCTTCTCATGCGCGAGAACTGCCTGCGCAGTGTAGCCCAGACCGAGACCGCCAACGACGACATCCAGCCCGCTGCTGGTTAGTGACGCCAGACCGATATCCGCCAGCGCGATCTCGGCAGCCGTGAATGCGCTCGACATCAGAAATTCGTCGCCGAGCTTGATCTCAAAGATATCGATGTCCGTGCCCGGCTTCCGCCGACGTCGCAGGGTCAGGACACCCATCGGCGTCGGGCGATAATCCAGTTCTTCGAACATCATGCTCATATCCAACCATGTACATGGCGCGTGCAACCCGGCAACAACGAAATGCCCCAAGTGTGCAAATCTGGACAGACACCTCCGGCGAAATGACTAAACACTTGGCGTCGTCGGCGATTCGTCGCGTCATGGTTGCGTGTTGCGTGGAGAGTGACTGCAGGCTCACTCCAGCGCGCGGGGGCGCCGCCATGAAACGCATTCTGGTCGTCGACGACGACCCACTCGTGTCCATGTCATTAGGCTGACACTGGAACGCGAGGGCTTCGAAACCGTCTCGGCCGATGGTGGCGAGATCGGTCTATTCGTGTTAGAAGATACAAGCTTCGATGTGATGATCATCGATATCTTGATGCCGCATGATCAGGCGTCAGCCATATCGCCGTGATCGCTCTTCGCCGGCGATTTCTTCTTGCTACCTTTGGTGTTCAGGAAGCGAATATCGATCTGCGCACCGTTCACCTTGACCAGTTCGCAGCGGCGATAGGCAAGTCCGGTCGATGACAGCAGCAGGAAGAACTCTTTCAGATTGAGGCCCTCGATGGAGGTCTCGAGTATCAACTCGGCGTCGTGACTCGACACAGCCTTCAACACACAACTGCGCCGCCATGTGCCGTCGATGGCCATGATCCAGACATTGTAGCCGCGCCCGAAAATGACGCGCCCGTTGGTTGCAACTTCTTCTGCCATGACCGCTCCTACGCCCGCATACTGGCGGGAGACGTCTTCAGTCCGGCACCCATGCCGGGCACGATCGATGGCGACGCTTGCGCACTCACCGGCAGATACACACCGCGACGATTGGGGCAAACCCGATAGCGGTCGGTGAGACCAATCACAGTCTCGGCTGCGCCCAGAAACAGATAGCCGTCAGCCTCGCTGGCTTTTGCAAGCCTGCCGAAGATCTCGGTCTTGGTCGCCTGATCGAAATAGATCAGCACGTTGCGGCAGAAGATGACGTCGAACTTGCCAAGATGTGCGTAGTCCTGCAGCAGGTTGAACTGCTTGAACTGAACCATCGCGCGGATGTCAGCATTGAGCTGCCACGTCGTACCGGTCTGCTTGAAGTGTTTCACCAGCAACTGGATCGGCAGGCCGCGCTGCACCTCGAACTGGGTGTAGACGCCAGTGCGTGATTTTTCGAGCACTTCGGGCGAGAGATCCGTGGCCACGATCTCGACGCGCCACCCCGTCAGCGCGGCGCCGAATTCCTTCATGATCATGGCGAGCGAATATGGCTCCTGCCCGGTCGAGCCGGCGGCGCACCAGATCCGCAGGCTACGCTTGCCTGCGCGCGCCTTGATCAGGTCGGGAATAACCGTGTTCTGAAAATGCTCGAACGGTGTCTTGTCGCGAAAGAAGAAGGTCTCGTTGGTGGTCATAGCTTCGACCACATCCGAGATCATCGGCTCCGAACCGGCTTTCATCTTCTGAACGAGTTCGCTGATCCCGGCGACACCGACCTTACGCGCCAGCGGCATCAATCTGCTTTCGAGCAGGTACTTCTTGTCGGCCGATAGCACCAATCCGGAACGATCTTTCAGAATCTTCTGCAAATACTCATAATCGATAGGGGTCATGGTCTCTTTCTAAGACGCAACGCCGGTCCAAATAACTTGCAGCGACGACGGTATGCCGCTGCGTGCAAAAAGCGCGTAGTACACGATTGCAGCAAATGACTAAGAGATCGCCAAGACGCCGCAGGACGTCGCGCAACGCCGGGCACAAAGTTGAGAAGCGCGACCACATAACCGTTGCACGCGGTAGCCCATAACCTGCGCAAACAGAACAGCGCACCAAGCGAATGGGTGGAAGCGGCATCAATTGACAATGAAAAAAGCCGGCGCTTTCGCGCCGGCTTCAATGTCTCGATATCTCGTAGCGTCAGGCTGCGCGTACGGCGTTCAGGAACTTGCTGACCTCGACCTTCAGACGCGTGCTGTCCGAGGACAGCGACTGCGCTGCAGAGAGCACCTGCGAGGATGCCGAGCCGGTCTCGCTGGCGCCACGCTGAACGTCGGTGATGTTCGACGAGACTTGCATGGTACCCTGCGCTGCCTGCTGGACGTTGCGGGAGATTTCCTGGGTCGCAGCGCCCTGCTCTTCCACCGCCGAGGCGATCGTCGAAGCGATCTCGGACATCCGGCCGATGGTGTCCCCGATCTCCTTGATCGCACCAACCGATTCCTGCGTCGCCGCCTGGATGCCGGAGATCTGCGTCGAGATCTCGCCGGTGGCTTTCGCCGTCTGCTCGGCCAGCGCCTTCACTTCCGATGCCACCACCGCGAAGCCACGACCGGCCTCGCCGGCACGCGCTGCTTCGATAGTTGCGTTGAGCGCCAGAAGATTGGTCTGGCCGGCGATGTTGTTGATCAGCTCGACGACGTCACCGATGCGAGCGGCCGCACTGGCAAGCGCGCTGACGCGATCGTTGGTCAGGCGGGCCTGATCGACGGCCTGATTGGCGATGCTGGCCGATTCCTGCACCTGACGGCTGATTTCGTTCACTGACGAGGCCATCTCCTCGGTCGCCGAAGCAACCGACTGCACATTGGTCGAGGCTTCCTCCGAAGCGGCTGCCACGGTCGTTGTCAGCTCCTGCGAACGTTCGGCGGTCGCAGTCAGCGTGCTGGCAGAGGCTTCCAGTTCGGTCGAAGCCGACGACGCCGTCTCGACGATCTCGCCGATCATCGTTTCGAATTCGCGGGTGATGCTATCGACGCGGCGACCGCGCTCGATCTTGGCTTCTGCATCGGCTGCTGCAGCTTCGTCCGCCGCACGCTTGTCGATCAGCGCCTGCTTGAAGATCTGCAGCGCGTCTCCCATCGTGCCGATCTCGGTCTTCATGCCCTGATGCGGCACGACGGCGGACAGATCGCCCTGGCCCAATGCCTGCATCGGCTTGACGATCGATGCGATGCCGCTGGAGACGTCCCGCACGAGGTAGATGCCGATGCCGATGCCGAGCAACGCCGAGACGACGAGGATTGCGACAACCATCATGAAGGCAGCATCGTAATTGGCCAGGGCGTCTGCACCGGCAGTGTCGGAGCCCTTGAGATTGAGCTCGATGTCCTTGTTCAGGATTTCGTCAGCTTTCAGGCCGATCGGATTCACGGTCTTCGTGTTCAACGCATTGGCTTCCTGTGGCATCTTGCCGGCGCTCTTGCGCGACAGATCCATCACATCGAGCGTGCCCTTCTTGTAGCTGTCCCAGAGCTTGCTCCATTCCTCGTAGAGCGCGCGCTCTTCCGGCGAGGTGATCAGCTTCTCATACTTCGCGCGGATAGCGGTGTTGCTCGCCACCACCGTCTCGAGCGTTTTCTCATTGGCCAGCTTCTCCTCCAACGTCTCGGACAGCATGTGCTGACGGATCACGTTGCGATAGGTGATGACGCCGGAGCGCAGATCGCCGAGGAAACGCACGCTTGGCAGCCAGCTGGTCTGGATATCCACCGCATTGGCGTTGATCGCCTGCATCTTGCGAACCGCGACCAGGCCCAGACCCGTCATCGCAAGCAGCAAAAATGAAAGAACAATGGTGATCTTGGCGCGAATAGACAGGCTGGCGAGCATGACGAAGGGTCCCTCGGTTTTCGACCGTTGGTCCGCAATGTGCGGGGTGTCGTGGAAATGAAGCAGTCAGCAGAGGTGCAATTGGCAGAGCGACGAACACGGGGTTTGATGACTTTCTTGTTATCAAGTCCCGTTCCTGCAATTTGTAGGTATTATGTAAACCGTTGGTAAAGGTGCGACATTCTGACTGAACAAAAGTGAACTGAAGCTCTCTTTTTCGATGGCCTGCAATATCAGCCAGTTAGCAACGAGTATCTGAGGTTGACAGCCACAACTCCACTACTTGTGGACGCGTGTCGGCGTAAGCTAGCGACGACGTAGTGCCCCTGGACAAAGTAGCGAATCAAAATCGCAACTTTTGGTTCCAGCCGCCGACATACCGACGACCTGAAGTTTATCCGTCGCTCGACGTGGGGACGACGCGGCGTGCGAACACGACTGAGCGTGCCGGCTGGAGAATCAGGAGCAATCTGGTCCGGATATTTTCCAGTCAGATTATAGCCGCCCAATTGCATCTCAATCCGAAGATAGTAGCTGCGCCCCGTGCCGGTTGATTTGGTAGGTCTGGGACGACATGCAGCTGGGACACCGGAACGTCCTCCGATCGCCGGGCAGACTGGCTCTAGGCTGCGCCACAATCTTGATAAGAGTGCGTGCCCCCCCGCAACGGCGGCACAGCAACAGATCGACTGCTGGTAGTTTCGTTGCTCTCACATCGATACCTCCGCGGAGTGAAGTCATCGACTCAAGTCCGGTTGTCTTGCTCCGTTCCACAACTTTTACTATGCGGTACTCCGTTGCAGCGCTCCTGATGATCGCCCGGCAGCTTTCAGAGAGTTCCTTCGCCTCAGCTTGGAGCGGGCCGGTCATGGTGATGGTGCGGCCCTCAAGCACCTTTCTGGACATGTTCCGGACGACATACTGCACCCAGTCGTCATCACAGCGCTGGGCATTCATATCGAGCTGGTGTTCAGCGCAGCGCCTGGCTTGCTACTTTCCAGCAACACGGAACCAAGCCGCCTCGATCATCGCGTGCTCGTGAGAATGAGCAGCAATCCCGCCGTGCCCAAAGATGATCGCGGAAATCAATGAAGCTCAGCGGCAGCGCCACCGCGACATAATGGCACACCGTTGTCCCATCTGTCGGCGACGTCCTTCAAACGCAGGATGTCGAAATTTCCGTGCCCGGCGATAACAAGCTTTAGGCTCGGCAGGTGACCTATGGCTCGGACTTATCTCCAACCAGAAGTGGTGGAACGACCGGCCGACCCGTTCGTCAACCAGAGGCTGCGGCCCTCATGGGCGCAGGGACGCGAGCCGACGATCTATCAAATCGTGCGGGATGCCCAGTCCACGAGTTTCAACACTCCCAACATGCCTGGAACCTCGGAGGAAGCCGACGATTTATCAAGGCTGCAGCGGTGCATTCAGGAGATAGAGAGCGCCACCGGGCTGGAGCTCTCGGTCGCACACTTCGCGCTCGATATGACAGCCGCGGAGATGGTCAAGGCGATTGTGTCCGGGAAGGCAACCGCCAAAGCCGTGGGCGTGCAAGCCGATCTGCGTCCCATCCTGTTCCTGTTGCCGGGGTCCCTTGGTTACGGTCCGAGCATGGCCGCTTTTGCAGCGGGGCTCGGCAAGATCGCCCGGGTCGTCCCGATCAAATACCCCGACCTGGGGAGCATCCTCGCCGGAAACAACACGGTCGCCTCTATGGCAGATGCCGCGGTGGAGCAAATCCGCCGGAGCCAACCCGTCGGACATGTTCGCCTTCTCGGCCATTCCCTTGGTGGTGTGGTGGCATTCGAAGTTGCGGCGCGGCTGCTGGAAGCACGGCGGTCCATCAAGTTCCTGGGGATTCTCGATACAGCGATTATCAACGAGGGCCGCGATTACCGGGAGACGCTCGCCCGAACGTTGCGGCGGCTCCGCGCCAATCGTGTGAACATTTCGCGGATAGCCTGCCGGGCGCTCGCAAAGGTTACGGCAGCAATCGGTGGCGAGGCCCCCCTTACCTGGATGCTTCATCGCTATGCGCGAGGGAAGTTCAACGCCACCTGCTTCCGAATTAGGCTTGAGCTGCAAGAGGTGTTGCGGTCGCGAGCTTTCTACCAATGGCTGGCGTCGCCCAGGCCGTCTTTGCCGATCGGAGCTACACTGTTTCGCTGCAACCGAGATGGAGCGCCGCAATCGCTCGGCTGGGATTGCTCACTCGCAAGCCTGGACGTGATCCCCGTCGCAGGCACGCATATCGAGCTCGTCGTCGAGCCCTACCTCGCCACCAACCTCCCCTTGGTCGAGAGTGCGGTCGTGCAAACCTACACGCCGGCCGAGTTTTGCAAGCGGAAAGCGCTGTCATGACCCTTGCTGCGCACATTCCGGCTGCGCGGGAGTTTGGCAACAACGTATTGGCGCTCGATCCCGCTGCCGAAGTCGAGAGGATTGTCCAGGCGCTACGCCAACAGGTCTTGGGCGTGTTAGGGCGCCGCGGCGCCGTCGTTGGTCTTTCCGGCGGCATCGACAGCTCCGTCGTCGCGGCGTTGTGCGTGCGTGCATTCGGCAACGACAAGGTCTTGGGCATCTTCATGCCCGAGCACCATTCTTCGGACGATTCGCTGAGGCTCGGCCGCAGTTGGGCGGCGCAGCTTGGCATCGATACCGTGTTGGAAGACATATCGCCCGCCCTCGAGGGACTCGGCGCCTATCGCCGGCAGGTCGAGGCAATCCGAACCGTCGTTCCCGAATATGACGACGGCTGGAAATGCAAGCTGGTGCTACCGTCGGTTTTCGCGAGCAACGGATTGAATATCACCCGTCTCACGGTTCAGAGCCGCGACGGCAGCACCCGCACCGTTCGTCTTTCGTCAAACGCCTATCTCCAGATCGTCGCCGCGACCAATTTCAAGCAGCGCGTCCGCAAGATGACGGAGTACTACCACGCCGACCGCCTCCGATACGCGGTCGCCGGCACACCGAACCGTCTCGAGCACGACCTGGGCTTTTTCGTCAAGCAGGGCGACGGAATTGCGGACGTGATGCCGATCGCCCATCTCTACAAGACGCAGGTCTATCAGCTCGCGAAATATCTCGAGGTCGAGGAGGAGATCCAGCGCAGGCCACCGACCACGGATACGTTCTCGATGCCGCAGAGCCAGGAGGAGTTCTATTTTGCGCTGCCTTATCACCAGATGGATCTGTGCCTTTACGCGGTGAATCACGGGATTCCGTCAGACGAAGTTGCAGAGGCTATCGGACTGACAGCAGCCCAGGTCGATTTGGTATTCAGGGATATTGACGCCAAGCGTCGTGTCACGCGCTACCTCCACGCACGACCCCTGCTCATCACTCAAGTATTCGAGGACTGACCTGCATGTGCGGTGTCGCGGGCATAGTGTCAGTAACCGCCGCCGCAGGGCCCCCCTCCCGCGAAGCCTTGATGCGCATGCTCGGCGCGCTCGCCCATCGCGGCCCGGACGAGCGCGGCCTATACCGGGACGAACGCGCGGGATTGGCACATGCCCGCTTGTCCATCATCGACATTTCGAGCGGTCAGCAGCCTCTCGCGGACGCGAGCGGCACGACGTGGATCGTGTTCAACGGCGAAATCTTCAACTACGTTGAGTTGCGTGAGAAGCTGATCAGGCTTGGCTACAGGTTCCGGACCCGCAGCGACACGGAGGTCATCGTCAACGCCTATCGG
The DNA here is from genome assembly GCF_013359755.1 of Tardiphaga robiniae. Classification (GTDB taxonomy): domain Bacteria; phylum Pseudomonadota; class Alphaproteobacteria; order Rhizobiales; family Xanthobacteraceae; genus Tardiphaga; species Tardiphaga robiniae. Next base: position 74,944 of record NZ_JABMCJ010000083.1, read on the forward strand.
GCCTGGGGCGAGGACGCCTTCGAGCGGATGACCGGACAGTGGGCGCTCGCGATCTGGGACTCGGTAGCCCGTCGTCTGGTGTTGGCGCGCGATCGCACCGGCATTTGCCCTTTGCATTTCTGCGAGCGCGAAGGTCGACTGTATTTCGCCAGCGAAGTGAAGGCCATCTTCGCGGCGGATGCAGCGATTCCCCGCACCTTCGATCCAGTCGGCATCGATCAGACATTCACTCTCTGGACCGTTGTGGCGCCGCAGAGCGTGTTTCAAGGGATCAAGGAGCTCGTCCCGGGACATTTCCGCATTTATGAAAACGGCGACGTTCGCGAGAAAGCGTTCTGGAAGCCGCGATATCCCCAACTGTCCAGCTCGCGCGACGGCCGGTTTGCCGGTTCACTCGACGATGCCGTGAAGCAGGTGCGCAGCGCTTTGGAATCCGCGACGTCGCTTCGAATGGTGCGCTCCGACGTAAACGTCGGCAGCTATTTGTCCGGCGGGCTCGACAGTTCGCTTATTGCGGCGATGGGATGCCACTTTGCCGGCGAACGCTTCCAAACTTTCTCACTGCGTTTTGCTGACGCTGAATATGATGAGACCGACTTCCAGCGACTGGTTGCCCGTGTCACCGGGAGTGAGCACCATGAAGTGGTGGTCTCGCGCAGTGACATCGCCGAGATTTTTCCGCAGGTCATCTACCACACCGAGCGTCCGATCTTGAGAACCGCGCCAGCGCCGTTGTTCCTGCTGTCGCGTCTGGTGCGCGCCTGCGGCGTCAAGGTTGTGCTGTCCGGCGAAGGCGCCGACGAAATGTTTGCCGGCTACGATCTCTTTCGCGAAGGCAAGGTCCGCCGTTTCTGGGGCCGGCAACCCGCTTCGACACGCCGCGCGCGGCTGCTTGAGCGTCTCTACCCTTATCTCACACGCTCGCCGGTACGGCAGCAGGCAATGGCCCGGCAGTTTTTTGGGCGCAATCTGTCGGAGCACGCCGCGCCGGGCTTCGCGCATGACACCCGCTGGCGAACGACCAGCGGCATCAAACGACTGTTCTCCAGCGACATGAGCGCGGAGTCGGCGAGACACGATGCGGTTTCCGAGTTGATCGCCGGTCTACCTCCGGAATTCACGCAATGGAGCTCCCTTGCGCAGGATGAATATCTTGAAATCCAAACACTGCTGTCGGGATATCTCCTGTCCTCTCAGGGCGATCGAATGCTCATGGCTCATTCGGTTGAAGGTCGCTTTCCTTTCCTTGACGAGGACGTGGTCGCGCTGGCGAATTCGCTGCCGCCCGCCTACAAGCTCCGCGTCCTTGACGAGAAGCACGTTCTGAAGCGCGTCGCAGAGCCGATCGTGCCGTCGGAGATCATCGCCCGCAAGAAGCAGCCATTCCGCGCGCCCGACGCTCTATGTTTCGTTGGCCGCGATACGCCCGCCTATATCGACGACGCGCTTTCGGAGGCGGCTATTCGCGAAGCAAACGTCTTCGATCCTGACGCGGTCGCGCGCCTGCGGAGCAAGTGCCGGACACAGGCCGCAACCGGCAACGGCGATCTCTCCAACTCCGACAACATGGCGATGGTCGGCGTGCTATCGACCCAGCTCCTGCACCAACAATTCATCGCAAGCCGTCCTGGTGGGCGCCACGCTCTGGAGCTGACCGTCGATATCGATCGCGAGCACCGGGTTGAGGGGGCCCTGTCCTGATGCATGGTCCTGTACCGCTCCTGCACGATTACCTCATCCACTCCGCCCGTCATCTCGGTGAAAAGGTGGCGCTGGTGTGTGGCAAGCATCGCGTCAGCTATGGTGAGATCGAGGCACGCTCCAACGCAATCGCGAATTATCTGGTCGCAAGCGGCGTCGAACGTGGCGATCGGGTGATTATCTTCGCCGACAACACTGTCGAGACCGTCGTCAGTTTCTGGGCCGTGCTGAAGGCGAATGCCGTGGTGTGCATCGTCAATCCGCTCACCAAGCGCGACAAGCTTGGCTACCTGCTCAATGATTGCCAGCCGTCGGCGCTTATCACAGACAAACATCTCCTCACGATATTCGAGGAGCCTGCGCAGGCATGCCCGTCATTGCGACGGGTAATCGTTTCCGGGCCCATCGACGATGCCGAGCTGACGGGGCTGCCCCATGCGGTACGCTGGGACGAGGCAGGCGCCGCCAGCCACGACCTAGCTCCGGCGCGCCGCTGCATCGATATCGATCTCGCGGCCATCGTGTACACCTCCGGATCGACGGGCGATCCCAAGGGCGTGATGCTGACGCACCGGAACATGCTGTCCGCGTGCACGTCGATCGCATCATATCTCGCGCTACGCGAAGACGAGGTCATTTTGAATGTCCTGCCACTCGCCTTCGATTACGGCCTGTATCAGATGATCATGGCGTTTCGCACGGGCGCGCGACTGGTCCTCGAACGGTCGTTCGCTTTTCCGGCACAGATTCTCGGGCTTATCGCCGACGAACGGGTGACCGGCCTGCCCGGCGTGCCGACGATCTTCTCAACGCTATCGGGGCTCAAGTCGATCAAGGAGCACGATCTCTCGAGTATCCGCTATGTCACGAACACCGGAGCTGCACTGCCGATGAAGCACATTCGTCTGCTGCAGGATCTATTCCCGGATGCCCGCATTTATTCCATGTACGGCCTCACTGAATGCAAGCGCTGCACCTTTCTGCCCCCGGAGGATATCGATCGAAAGCCGCTCAGCGTCGGGATCGCCATCCCGAATACCGAGATGTGGATTGTCGACGAGCGCGACAGACGCGTGGGCCCCGACGTGGTCGGTCAGCTTGTCATTCGCGGCGCGACGGTGATGCGAGGCTATTGGGGCAAGCCAGAGGCCACGGCCAGGAAACTCAAGGCCGGTCCGCTGCCAGGCGAGCAGGTACTGTACACCGGTGACTACTGCCAGATGGACGCGGAAGGCTACCTCTACTTCGTTGGCCGCAGCGACGAGATCATAAAGTCCCGAGGCGAGAAGATCGCTCCCAAGGAAGTGGAGAACGTGCTGATGGATATTCCGGGCGTGAGGGAAGCCGCGGTGATTGGCGTTCCCGACGAGCTCCTCGGGCAGGCGGTTAAAGCGTTTGTCGTTATCGAACAGGGAACAACACTGAGCGAGAAGCAGATTCAGAAAGAGTGCCAGCGACGCCTCGAAAGCTTCATGGTGCCGAAGTGTATTGTGATCGTGCCCAGCCTGCCGCGAACGAATACAGCAAAACTCAACAAGAGAGCACTGCAGGCGTCGATTTCCGAATGATCCGAGCGTGACTTTTCTTTACGCATTGGAGTTGAAACATGTTGCTAGTCAGGGAACCACTCGAGACCTATCGAAGGCAAGTTCGCGATTTCTTGCTGTCGAACTTCTACATTGCTGAAGCCAACTCGCTTGAGGTCGACACATCGCTGCTCGATCAAGGCATCATCGACTCGACGGGAGTGCTCGAGGTCATCGGGTTCATCGAGGAGACCTTCGGCATCACGGTCGAAGATAGCGAGCTCTTGCCTGAGAACCTGGATTCCATCGAGGGAATTTCACGCTTCGTCATGAGCAAGAAGAGCTGATGCTTGTCTGCAGCGTCCAAACCGCGTCACGAACGCCACCGTAGCGGTTCAGGTTGTTGCGCCTTTGCGGTATCCCATAACGACGCGGCCTTCGCCCGTTTCATTCGTCACCACGCTGATGCTCTCGTAGCTCTTGTTGCGCTCAAGAAGGGTTGTCACCTGCCGCTCCTGACCGGCGCCGACCTCGAACAGGAGGATGCCGCCCGGCCGCAAATATCGGACTGCGTCCTTCGTAACCCGCATATGGATGCTAAGTCCGTAAGGACCGGCTGCGAATGCCTCACGTGGTTCGAGTTCGAGCAAGGGGGCCCGGTCGCCTCTGAGCCGCGTTTCCGAAATATAGGGTGGGTTGCAGACGATCAGGTCGATGGTCCCATCCAGCGACAGACCTGAAAAAGCGTCGAACAGATCGCCCTGAAACACCGACATGCGTTGCGTGAGTCCGTGATAGGCGACATTGCGACGTGCGACAGTGACACATCCATCGGTTAGATCGCTCGCCCAGACGCTTGCGTCGGGGGTCTGGAGCGCGATGGCGCATGCCAGATTGCCTGCGCCACAGCACATGTCGATCACCCGCGGCTCCGCCACGTTTAACTGACGCAGAGCATCGACAGCGCTCGCGCAAAGCAATTCGGTTTCCGGCCGGGGGACGAGCGCACCGGGCGCGACCAGCAGCTCTATTCCCATAAACAGAGTACGTCCCTCATCGTAAGCTTTGGCGACGTTGATCACTTCGCTCATTGCGGTCACCCTGCCTGGACGTTGCGCGACAACTGTTGCATGCGGCGTGATCATGCACCGGACAGAACCATGCCCTGTCCATGTGGCAATGGCGGTAGTCACAATGAGGTAGATGGGCCGATAGCGGCAATGCAGTTGTTTTCGGCAGCGCTCCTTACGCATTTTGGCGATGCGGCAACCCACCGGCTGCATGGTCATCCGACGACGCAGACCTCGCTCTGACTTCGGCCACTTCGAGGCTGCGTGGTATTTGCCTGTCCCGCTTTTCAAGTTCTCATGAACGGGGCCGCGGCGATCCGGCACCCTGTCCGGCGAGCTAACGATTCGTGACGATGGCTTCGTTGGCCGTTTGCTGCTATGGCGTTCTTGGTATCAACGAGGCTGAGGCCTTACGTTGTTTTTTATATTGTCCAAGACTCTTGGCAACGCACTTGCGCCGGTCAATTTCCTGGTCGGCCTCGGTGTGCTCGGCGCGGTTCTTTCGGCAACACGGCTTTCTTCGCTTGGCCGCGGGCTTATGATCACAGCCGCCGTGCTGCTTGCGGTCGCCGCGTTTTCACCGGCTGGAAGATTGCTGCTCTATCCGCTTGAATCGCGCTTCCCGCCCTGGGATCCGGGACAGCGTGCGCCTGACGGCATCATCGTGCTCGGCGGCTCGATCGACGCCGATGTTTCGCTTGCGCGTGACACGCCGGTCGTCCGTCGCTCGCCCGACCGCATCATCGCAGCCGCAGCGCTGGCGCGACAGTATCCGAACGCACGCGTGGTGTTCACCGGCGGCAGTCCGAGACTGGTATCGGATGCCAGGGAGGCCGATTACGCCGCCGCGCTCTTCGAAAGCCTTGGAGTCGACAAATCGCGATTGATCATGGAGCGGCAATCGCGCAACACGCATGAGAACGCCGAGTTCACCAAGGCGCTCGTGGCGCCGAAGCCGGGCGAGCGCTGGGTTCTGGTGACATCAGCGTTCCATATGCCGCGATCGATTGGCCTGTTTCGCAAAGCCGGATTTCCGGTCGAGGCTTATCCAGTCGACTGGTGGGTCGGCGGTCGGCGCGCCGCACTTTCCTTCACCACCCTCGCCCTTGACGGGCTGTCGCGGACCGACATTGCGGTGCGCGAATGGTTCGGGCTCATTGCCTATCGAGTCACGGGGCGGATCGATGACTTGCTGCCGGGGCCCGATGCACATTGATTCTCCGGGCCCGAGATAAGGCAAGCGCCGCGGGCCGTCGGAAGCCAAAAGCCATGTATGGCCACGCCGCCGCAGGTACCGACCGGACGCCATTCGAGCCTCGTGTGGGCCATTGTTGTGGACCACCGGATTTTCTCGAAACGGCTGCGGGTTAGAAGTCTTTGATCTGCGAAGGGAAATTCGAGTGTGGCTGGGGAACTAGGATTCGAACCTAGACAAACAGAGTCAGAGTCTGTTGTGCTACCGTTACACCATTCCCCAAACGATTCAGAGACTTACAGGAAAATCCAGTCTGGAATCGGTCGGAACAGAGATGCTCATCTCGTTCGGGCGCGTTCTAGCCCGTCCGCCGGACAAAGCGCAAGGCCTCTGGACGGAAATGACAGCTCATTGACACCACTGGCAATGGACAGGCCACACAAGGCGCGGCCTGCCCGGTCGCCTCGCCCTATTCGCCCGGTCCACCGACCGGGATGGCCATCGGCTCCGGCGCCAGACGCCTGCTGAGCGCCAGATAGACGCCGCCGCCTACAACGATGCCCGCCAGCCAGCTCAGATCCGCGCCGCCGAGAAGGTTGATCGAGATCGGCCCCTGCAACGCAGGCACCAGGCCATCCTGGAACAGCCAGGTGGCGATCAGGCCGGCGAAGAACGCGATCATGCCGCTCCAGTTGATATCGCCATAGATGCTGGTCTCCGGCGACTTGTAGAGTTCGGCGATGTCGATCTGGCTCTTCCGCCTGACGAAGAAGTCGGCCAACACCACCCCGGCATAGGGGCTCATCCACATCAGCAGGCTGATCAGCCAGTTGTCGAAGGCCTTCGCAAAGGACGGCGCGAAGATGAAATACACCGTCACCGCATAGCCGGCGACGCCGACGATCAGCGCCAGCATCGTCCGCGAGAAGCGGACGCCCATGCTCAGCGCCGCGAGCGCCGACGAATAGACGTTGAGGATATTGGTGGCGATCGGCCCGTGCAGCACCAGCAGCAGCACGAGAATGCTAGCGACGCCGCCGAACACCGCCGAGACCATCTTGGCGGGATCGGTGTCGAGCGTCACCGACGCGATGGTGGCACCGAGAATAGCCAGCCACACCGACGGCACGAACATGCCGACATAGCTGTACCAGAACACGGCCTTTGACGAGGTCGAGCGCGGCACGAAGCGCGAATAGTCCGACGCCCAGGTCACCCACGAAATGCCCCAACCGACGCCAACGGCGGTCATCAGCAGCGACAGCATCGCCAGATGCGGCCCCGGCGGCAGCGACGTGGTGTGATTCCAGTTGACGACCCCGGGCTGGCTCCAGGCCAGCACGCTCATCAGCACCATTATCACCACTGTGACCGGCACGGTGTATTTCTCGAAGGTGCGGATCGCATAGAAACCATAGGTGCCGATCACCACCTGCGTGACCATCACGATGGTGATCACAACGAGATTGGCGAACCAGCTATCCGCGATGCCGAACTGGCCGAGAATGGCCATCGAGATCTTGACCGGGAAATAGGTGTTCACGCCGATCCAGCCGAGCGTCATCAGGAACATCAACAGGCTCGGCAAATAGGCGCCGCGGCGCCCGAAGGCCGACCGCGCGAGTACCATCTGGTTGACGCCGGTCTTGTGGCCCATGACCGTGAAGGCGGCGAAGATCGCGGAGCCCGCCGCATTGCCGATGACGATGACCGCGATGGTTTCCCACAGACCGAGCTTGAGAATGATACCAAGCGCGCCGAGCGCCCAGTTCACGGGCGCAATATTGGCGCCGGCCCAGATCCACATTTGCTGCGGCCCGGTGGAATCCCGGTCGGCATCAGGGATCGGTTCGATACTGTGGATGTCTGCCCGCAACTCAGAGTTAGTCATGCTCGCCCCCACGTCAGAAACAACCTGAGGTCAACAAAGCAAGACGCGTACCAATCCCGGCAGCGCGGCTTGCTACTTGTGGGGCACCGGCGGCGTGCCGTGGGTGTGGAATGACTCGATGGTCTTGAGGCCCCAGGCTTGGCCCTTCTTGCGCTCCTCCTCGGTCCAGACGATGGGCTTCCAGTCCGGCGCCAGGATCAGCCGTGCGCCGGCATTGGCGACTTCGACGCGGTTGCCGCCGGGCTCGTAGACATAGAGGAAGAAGGTCTGCTGGATCGCGTGCTTGTGCGGACCAGTCTCGATGAACACGCCGTTTTCCAGAAAGATATCAGCCGCGCGCAGAATGTCTTCGCGGCTGTCCAGCGCGTAGGTGACATGGTGGAAGCGTCCCTTGGTGCCGGAGTGATCGCGCGAATAGGCGAAGTCGTAGCTCTTGTTCGACATGGTCATCCACATCGCCGCTTCCGTGCCGTCATTGAGCACGATCTGCTCGGTCAGCCGGAGCCCCATATAGTGCTCGAAAAACTCGCGATTGGCCTTGATGTCCACCGCGAGGCAGTTGAGGTGATCGAGCCGCCGCACATTGATGCCCCGCGCCGGATAGCGCTGCGCCTGATTTTTAAGCGCCGGCTTGAGTTCCGGCGGCGCCTCGTACCATTCGGTCTCGTAATAGAGTTCGACGATGTGCCCGTCGGGATCGCGGCAGCGAAATGCCGGCCCGTGCCCGAGATCGCCGTCGGTCCAGCCGATATCGTAGCCGGAGCCTTTCAGCGCCGCCACGCGGCGCTCCAGCGCCTGCGGGCTGCGTGCGCGCAGCGCCATATGCTCCATACCCGACGTGTTCGACGCCGTCAGCTTCAGCGAATAGCGCTCATAGTCGTCCCAGCCACGCAGATAGACCGACTCGCCCTGCCGGCCCGACACGGTCATGCCCATGACGTCGACGAAGAATTTCAGGCTCTCGTCCGGCTTCGGCGTCAGCAATTCGAGATGGCCGAGATGGGCGAGATCGAAAATGGGTTCGGGAGTCATTGGTTGTTTCCTCCAGTATTCTAGTCGAGCTTACTCGATCCCCTCATGGTGAGGAGCGCGTCTTCGCGCGTCTCGAACCATGAGGAATTGGGCGCTCATCCTTCGAGACGCGGTCGAAGACGACCGCTCCTCAGGATGAGGGCGACGGCGCGCTATCGCAACGCGCGCGTCACGTCGTCGAACAGCTCATCAACGCTGAACCTGCGCGGGATCAGCCCCTGCTGCGCAGAATAGTCTGCAATGAGAGCCAACGAACGATTCATGGCATCCGCATCGAAAGACAGGCTCTTGCCGGCTGCCGCCGCCCTGCTCGCCTCCAGCATACGGTGGACTTCGCGCACGACGTCGGGCCGCGTATCGGACAATTGCTTGCTGACGACTACCATATGGTTGATCGGCACCACGCCATGCCTGGCCAGCCAGGCTTTCTCTGCAGCGGCCACGTCTGGGAACAACTGCGCCACCCGTGGATCGTCGCTCTTCTCGCCGAGCACGGCGTCCAGTTCGCCGTCGAACAACATCTGCATGATCGCCTTGCCGGCGGGTGCCCTGGTGGTGCTGTCGACATATTCGGCGACATGCGGATCCTCGAAGGTGATCCATTCAATCGCGTCGAGATTGACGCCGTAGTCGTTGGCGAGCATACCGCGCAGCCACGCGCCCGTCGTCGTCGTAAACGATCGAATGCCGACGCGCTTGCCTTCAAGATCCTTAGGTCCGGCAATACCAGCCCCGGGGTTCGTGACCGCGAAGCCAAACTGATGCCGCGCCATCATCACATCAGGCAGCAGCACCATCGGCTTGTCGTAGCTCCTGGCCATCAGATAGGTGACGATGGCCATTTCGGCGATGTCGAAAGCCCCGTCGCGCACCATGGGCTTGAAGCCCTTATTGGTGGGCTTGTAGTCCGCGAAGTCCAGTTCGACGAGATCAGACGTGATCGCGCCGGATTTCAACGCAGCCGTATGCGGATGATCGCCGAGCAGAATACGAAGCCGCATGCCAGCCTCCTCCCCGCTCAGGCCTGATCGGGATCGTCGACGTAAACCAGACCCGCTTTGGCGAGCGGCTCCCGCATATTGTACATGTCGAGGCCGAGAATACCGGAAGCCAGCTTCTGCCGCTTGGCGTCTTCTTCGGCGAAACGCTTCTCGCCCTTCACCGCAACCTCAGCGGCATGTTTGCGCGGGATCACCACGACGCCGTCTTCATCGGCGACGATGACGTCACCCGGCGTCACCTGCGCGCCAGCGCATACCACCGGCACGTTCACCGCGCCGAGCGTCGCCTTGACCGTCCCCTTCGCCGAGATCGCGCGTGACCAGACCGGAAAGCCCATCTCGCGCAGCGTCTTGATATCGCGACATCCGGCATCGATGATCAGACCGACACCGCCGCGTGCCTTGAGCGAGGTCGCGAGGAGATCGCCGAACATGCCGTCGGTGTTGTCCGTCGTGCAGGCCACCACCAGCATGTCGCCGGGTTTGCACTGCTCGATGGCCACATGCAGCATCCAGTTGTCGCCGGGCTGCGCCAGCACCGTCACGGCGGTACCGGCCGCCTCTGCGCCGGACCACACCGGCCTCATATAGGTCTTCATCAGGCCGAAGCGGCCATAGGCCTCATGCACCGTGGAGACGCCGAGCGCGCCGAGCCGCTGCACGACGTCGGCATCCGCGCGTTGAATATTCCTGACGACGACGGGTTTCATGCCAGTGTCTCCACGGTCATCGGGAACAGGCGCTGATAGGCTTCGCCATAGGTCATGGCCGCGCCGGTGTTGCGACCACCCTGCATACCGCGCTGCAAGGCGACGCGCTCGTAATAGGCCCAGAGGTGCTTTTGCGCAGCGAGAATTTCGAACGTCTTGCGCTTGATGTCCCAGACCTCATCGATGTTGAGGATCACCTGCGGTTTGAAATTGCACATCTCCGGCTGATGCGGCTCGAACAGGAACACCGGCGGCGCAGAGTAGCTGTATTCTGCTTCAGGCTTGTGCCCCATCGCCTGCGCGATGATGCGGGCTTCCTGTGCGGCGGCGGTCGCCGCGGGATGATCGACATTGTAGGGATCTTCGAGCGAATGCGTCAGCACGAAGCTTGGATTGAGCTCCCGATAGATATCGATCAGCCGCTCCTTGTGTGCTTCGGTCAGATGCAACGGATAGTCGCCGGCATCGAAAAATTCGATCTCGGCGCCGAGCGACGCCGCCGCACGCTCCGCTTCGTCTTTCCGTCCCGCCTTGACCTTGTCGAGCGTCATGCCCGCCTGCTTCCAGGCAAATTGCGACTCGCCGCGCTCGCCATAAGCGAGGCAGACGATCTTGACGCGATAGCCCTTCTTCGCATGCAGCGCGATGGCGCCGCCGGCGCGCCAGACGAAATCGCCGGGATGGGCGGAGACCACGAGGCCGGTCTTGGCTTTGGACATCGGATGTTCCTTCGGATTTTCGCGTCGCTTAAGTGTCGAATTCAAACAGTCGCGCGGGATTGTCGACGAGGATCTTCTGCTGGATCACCGGATCCGGCGCGAAGAGCGGGATCAGATCAACGAGATCACCGTCATTGGGCATCGCCTTGACGTTGGGATGCGGCCAGTCGGTGCCCCAGATCACGCGATCGGGCGCGGTCTCGCAGATTGTCTTCGCGAACGGCACCGCATCGGTGAAAGGCGGCCCCAGCGAGGTGACGCGCTCGCAGCCGGAGACCTTTACCCAGCATTTCTCGTCGCGCTTCATCAGGTCGATCAGGATGCGGAACGGCTGCTGCTCCAGGCCATCGGCGGCCTTGACGCGCCCCATGTGATCGATGGTGTAACGCACCGGCAGCTTCGCCAGCAGGTCGGCATAATCAGGCAGGTCGACCGCATCGAAATGCAGATCGACGTGCCAGCCCATCGGCGCGATCATGTCGATGATGCGATGAAACACTTTCATGTCCGGCGTGCCGCCGAGATGCCGTACGAAGTTGAAGCGGCAGCCACGGAAGCCACCTTCGTGGAGTTCGCGCAAGCCCTTCTCCGTGATCGTGCCATCGATATTGGCCACCGCGCGGTAACGCCCGCCGCTCACCGCGATGGCGTCGAGCGCCACGCGGTTATCTGTCCCATGCACGCTGGCATTGACGATGACGGCGCGGCCGATGCCGAGCTTCTTGTGCAGCGCCTGGAAGTCTTCTAGCGGCGCGTCCGGCGGAATGTAGGAACCGACATAGGGATATTTGGCGCCAGGCCCGAAAATATGCGTATGCGCGTCGCAGGCCAGCGGCGGCAGCTTGAACTTCGGCACCTTGGTATGCGGATCGGGACCGGGAACGGTTGGTTTCGTCATTGCTTCGGAATTCCTGCCTTCTCGATGACGGCGGTCCATTTGGCGATATCGTCGACCAGCCGAGCCTTCAGTTCCTCGGGCGAACTGGCTTTCGCCTCGATGCCGAGGTCGAGCAGCTTCTGCTTCACATCTGGCATCGCCAGGACCTCGCGTAGTCCTGCATTCAACCGCGCAATCGCTTCGGGCGGCGTGCCTGATGGCGCAAACAACGCATTCCATGACACGACGTCATAGCCCTTCACGCCGCCTTCGATCATCGTCGGCACGTCTTTCAGGATCACCGAACGGGATTCGCCCGTGGTCCCGACGGGACGCATCTTGCCATCCTGCAGCGCCGATTTCATCCCGACATAATTGTCGATCATCACATCGATGTCTTCGCGCAGCAGCCCGACAATGACTTCCGGCGTTCCGCGATAGGGCACGATCTGGAAGTTGATCCCGGCCGTGGATTTGAGCAATTCGGCCGACAGGTTCTGGGTACTGCCCACGCTGATGGTGCCGACATTCAATTTGCCCGGATTGTCGCGCGCGAACTTGATGACGTCGGCCAGCGTCTTGTGTTGCGAATTCGTATTGGTACCGACGATGAAATCGAAGAAGCCGATGCTGGAGATCGGCGCAAAGTTCTTCACGGGATCGAATGGCAGGCTCTTGAACAGCGGTACGCTGACGGCGGTGCCGTTGCTGAGCAACGCCAGCGTATAGCCATCTGGTTGCGACGATAGCACTGCGCGCGCCGCAACGACGCCGCCCGCGCCCGGCATGTTCTCGATCACGAGACGCTGGCCGAGATTATCGCCAAGTTTTTCGGCCACGATGCGGATGGTGATGTCAGCGACACCGCCGGCCGCGAACGGCACGATCACGCGAATGGGCTTGGTCGGATAGCCGGACTGGGCCTGCGCCACAGGTACCGCGTTCGTGAGGAATATCGCACCGAGCGCCAAATGCGCGGCGCTCAGCAGGTGCTTGAGCCTGGTCGGGAAGCGGAGCGTCATGATGGATTGAAGACGCCTGATGCGTCCACCCTTGCCGTTTTTATGTCGGTACCCGTGGCCGTCACGTCATCGCGACAGGGCTATGGACCGTTCTGCTCCCGCAGTAGCCAATTCCGATATATGAAACAAATGAGAAATCTGGGATAATCGTGCAGTCTCCTGCATATATCCTGCCGAGCGGATTATCCCGCAGCCTGGAAGTATTTCCGGGTCAGATCGATCAGCGCCTGCGCCGGCTTGCTGACGGGCTGTCCACGCTTGACGATGATGCCCACCGTGCGGCTGACGCTGGGATTACGCAGCGGAACGGCGATCAAGCCGGCAGTTCCCTGCGTCGCCACCGCGATGCTGGGCACCACGGCGATGCCGAGCTTCTCGAACACCATGCCCACCGCCGTCTGCAGATGCTGCACCTCGTAGCGCCAGTTCAGCTTGTCGCGGCGATGGCCGAGCGCGTCGTCGATCAGGGCCCTATTGCCGGCCTGCGGACTGATGCGGATCAGCGGCATATCCTCGAGATGCGACCAGGCCACGAACTTGCGTTGCGCAAAGGCATGATCCTTCGTGCACAACAGGACGAAGCGCTCCTTGATCAGCGGCGTGACAGCCAGATCCCATATATTGGTCGCCGTGATCGTGATGCCGAACTCTGCCTGCCCGGACTGCACCAAAGTGGCGATCTCGCTGGCTGAGTTATCGTGGATCTTGATCGAAATCCCCGGATGCACCGCATTGAACTGCTTCAGCACCCGCGGCAGGTGATAGGCGGCGATGGTCGGCAGGCAGCCGAGCGCGATGTGCTCCTGCCGCTTGCGGCCCCGTGCCCGCAGCAGATCGATGGAATCGGACAACTCCCCGATCATCCGCCGCGCAGTCGGCAGCAGTTCCAGCCCGGCCGGGGTGAGTGCCACCTGTCGTGTGGTGCGGGCCAGCAGCTGAAAGCCGAGATCCTCTTCCAGTTTCTTGATCCGGTGGCTCAGCGCCGTCTGCGACAGATTGAGGTGCGCGGCCGCACGAGAGAAGCTGCCCCGCTCCGCGATGCTCAGAAACGCCTGCAGGCCGGGAAAATCGATGCGCATGAGAGGTCCGTGCACGGCCGAAGGCGACCGCGTTGAGATAACGCGGCGACGACGACCCATGCAAGGTCAGGACGTCAGCCTATGCCGACCTCGCGGGCTGGTTAAAACTGCGTAAAGCCAGATCGCCAGCCACGCGCGACAAGGTATCCAGTGCCGGAGTTTCCGCGTCCCAGTGCGGAGCTAATTCCGCAATGCAAGTTTGACGAGCAGAGCCCACCGATAGCCCGTGGACGCGCCTTAACAATTTGTCCAGTCCCTGACCTGCATAGTCGGCCCAACCGGGGCGTGAGACGCGAATTCATCAATGACCAGTTTAAACGCAGCGGCGTCGTTCGGGCGCATTATCTCAGTTCGCGGCTCGCTGGCCCGGGTCGGCTTGCTCGCCGTGAACCCGATGACACCCTCGGAGATGCGCGGCACCGTCGGCCGCTTCGTCAGCATCCGTTGCGCCTCCTCGACCATCATTGCCATGATCACGGAAGTGTCCGCTGAGAACATGCATGCATCGGACATGTATATCGCCAGTGCCTCGGTCGATCTGCTCGGCGAGATCATGGGGCACGGAGACAAGGCCAAATTCCAGCGCGGCGTCACCAACTATCCCACCATCGACGACATCGTCGATCTGATCAGCAATCACGATCTGCGCACGGTCTATGCGCCGTCCGGCTCCGAGCAGATCAACGTGGGCACGCTGCAGCAGGACAAGTCGGTCGCCGCTTATGTCGACGTCGAGGAAATGCTGAGCAAGCACTTCGCGGTGCTCGGCTCCACCGGTGTCGGTAAATCCACCGGCGTGTCGCTGCTGCTCAATGAAATCCTGAAGTCGCGCCCGCATCTGCGCATCTTCCTGCTCGATGTGCATAACGAATATGGCCGCTGCTTCGGCGATAAGTCGCTGGTGCTGAACCCGCGCAATCTGAAACTGCCGTTCTGGCTGTTCAATTTCGAGGAAATCGTCGACGTGCTGTTCGCCGGCCGCCCCGGCGTGCCCGAAGAGCTCGAAATCCTCTCGGAAGTCATCCCGATCGCCAAGGGCGTCTACACGCAATACCAGAACGCCGACCGCATTGGCCTCAAGCGCATCGATCCCAAGACCATCGGCTACACCGTCGATACGCCGGTGCCTTATCGCCTGGTCGATTTGATCTCGCTGATCGACGAGCGCATGGGCAAGCTCGAGAACCGCTCGTCGCGCATCCAGTATCACAAGCTGATCTCGCGCATCGAAGCGGTGAAGAACGATCCGCGCTACGCCTTCATGTTCGACAACGCCAATGTCGGCGGCGACACCATGGCGGAAGTGATCAGCCATCTATTCCGCCTGCCCGCCAACGGCAAGCCGATGACCATCATGCAGCTCGCCGGCTTCCCCGCGGAAGTCGTCGATAGCGTGGTGTCGGTGCTGTGCCGGATGGCATTCGATTTCGGCCTGTGGAGCGACGGCGCCTCGCCGCTGCTGTTCGTCTGCGAGGAAGCGCATCGCTACGCCTCCGCCGACCGCAATATCGGCTTTGGCCCGACCCGCAAGGCAGTGTCGCGCATCGCCAAGGAAGGTCGCAAGTACGGCGTCTATCTCGGCCTCGTGACGCAGCGTCCGGCAGAACTCGACGCCACGATCATTTCCCAGTGCAACACACTGTTCGCCATGCGTCTCGCCAACGAGCGCGACCAGGCCCTGCTGCGCTCCGCGGTGTCGGATGCCGCTGCCAACCTGCTCTCCTTCGTGCCGTCACTCGGCACCCGCGAAGTACTCGCCTTCGGTGAAGGCGTCGCGTTGCCGACCCGCCTGCGTTTCAAGGAAGTGCCGCCGCACCAGCTGCCGCGCTCCGAAGCCACCATCGCGACAGTGCCCTCGGTCGCCGCCGGTCACGACATGCAGTTCGTCAGCGCGGTGCTGGAGCGCTGGCGCGGCGCCACCTCGCATCGCGAGGTACCGAACGATCCCGGCTTCATCGAACGCCCGCTGGCGACGCCGAGCCGCAGCGTCGAAGCCCCGATGCTGCAACCCTCGCTCGGCCTCGATCCGGATCGCTTCTCGCTGCTCAAGAAGCCGCTACGTTAATCGCATCGGCATGCATTGCCGCAAGCGCTTTGCGGTGACGGCGTGATCGCCTATGGTCTCGTGAAACAGAAACGTTCACGGGAACGCCAGATGACCCAGCCGATTGCGAAACGCTTTCCGACACCCGCCCTCGACAAGCTGCCCGAGGACATCCGCATGCGCATCATGGGCGTGCAGGAAAAGTCTGGCTTCGTGCCGAACGTGTTCCTGTCGCTGGCCTATCGCCCCGACGAATTCCGCGCGTTCTTCGCCTATCACGACGCGCTGATGGAAAAGGACAGCGGGTTGACCAAGGCCGAGCGTGAGATGATCGTGGTCGCGACGTCAGCCGCCAACCAGTGCCATTATTGCGTCATCGCGCATGGTGCAATCCTGCGCATTCGCGCCAAGAACCCAACCATCGCCGACCAGATCGCCGTCAACTACCGCAAGGCCGACATCACGCCGAAGCAACGTGCGATGCTGGATTTCGCCATGAAAGTGAGCCGGTCCGCCGAGACCATCGGCGAGCAGGATTTTGCCGAGGTCTCCGGCCACGGCTTCAGCGACGACGATATCTGGGACATCACCGCGATCTCGGCCTTCTTCGCGCTGTCGAACCGGATGGCCAATGTCACCAACATGAAGCCGAATGACGAATTCTATATGATGGGCCGGCTGCCGAAATAGTGGCACGGGTTTAGAAGGATCTCGCATTGCTCGACTGGACGGACATCATCCTACGTCTCGGCATCGCCGCCCTCGTCGGCGGCGCCATCGGCCTCAACCGCGATCTGCACGGCAAGCCCGTCGGCGTACGCACGCTGGGGCTCGTCAGCCTGGCCACTGCCATGATCGTGGTGCTGGCCGATCCGCTCGGCAAAGGCGGCTTCACGGATGCCGGGAGCCGGGTCATTCAGGGCATACTCACAGGCGTCGGCTTTCTCGGTGCCGGCGTGATCTTTCATGCCGAGCGGCATTTCCGTGTCCGCGGCCTGACCAGCGCCGCCTGCGTCTGGCTGACCGCCTGTGTCGGCATCATGTGCGGCGCCGGCCATTGGCGCATCGTCACCGTCTCAGTGGTGATCGCCTTCCTCGTGCTACTGCTTGGCGGAAGGATCGAACGCGCCCTGCATCGCGTGCTCGGCGGCAAAGGCGATCCCGCGTCGGTTCCGATGGATGCGCCTCAGTCGTCGGACGCCGGTCCGCACCAGCCCGGCAAATAGATCGCATCCTTGCTTTTGGCGATCGCCAGCGCTTTCTCCAATGCCTTGGCGAAATCTGCGTCGATCTCCTTGGTGGAGAGCCGGCTGCGAAACAGGTCCGCCCAGAGGAATTCGCTGAACGGCGTGGTGTCTTTGGCATAGCCGCCGGCGCGGCGAATTTCGCCGGCCAGGCTGCGGAACGGATCGTCTTTCAGGCCCGTCACCGATTTCGGAATGTCCTTGAAGTGCCGTCGCTCGCCCTTGGCGTCATAGGGATAGGCCCAGCGGCGGTGATCGAGCACGCCCCAGAAGGCTTTCATATCGACCATCGTGAGATCGGCGATCACGGTGACGAGCACATCCTTCACGCCTTCGTCATGCAACGCACGTGCGAGATGATGGTGATCGACCACGTAGTGGCGCTGATCCGGCCCCAGCACCACGGGGATCATGTGCTGGCCGAGCAGTTCGGCCTGTTTGCGCTTGGACTTATGGGCGCGCCAGCGTTTGCGCTTCTCCTTCACCTCGCGCATGCCCACCGTCATCTGCGTTGGCCGCAGCGATAGGATCGGGACCGGATGCAGCAACGGTTCGCGTGTGTTCGGCATGTGGCCTCCCATATCTAATTCTGTCCGGAACGAACTATGGCATGGCCGCTACGCCGATGCGGATCAGTTCCACGTCATCTCTGACGATTGCCGCATCCGTGCCATGCGGACTTTATCTGCGCGAAGCGGCCGCCTCGTGGTAGACTGCGACATTGCATGCGCAGACCCACGACGATGAAGACCCAGCAGCCGATTATCAGAGAGGATGACGAGCACCGCGTGCTTCGTTTTGTGCCGCGCACCTCCGATACGCTGCCACACCATCCCACCGCTCCTGCCGACCAACCCCGCCGCCGCCAAACGACCGGCGCCAGCGACCTGTCCCGCTATCAACAGGCACAGGACGACCCCGACGACTTCCGCCACCGGATGCTGGCCAATAGCGCAGCCTTCGGCTTCACGGTGATCCTTGTGGGTGTCGGGATCTGGCTCGCGGTCAGCATTGCCGATCTCCGCAAAACCCAGGATTGCGTGTTGATGGGCCGCCGGGACTGCGCCCATATTGTTGCGCCGCACGGCTGAGGCGCGCCAAACCCTCTTTCCACAGCCCACAGGGGCTGGTGAGCGGGCGCTCAACTGCATTGAACTGCCGCCCCCGCTCCGATATACGGGCAATCGACTCTATACGGCGGACCGGGACTGCCCCGGGGCGAAGCCCTGTCTTTGCGCGCGCCGATCGAACATTATCTTCAATATATCAAAGGCTTAGTAATGTCCTCCACATTCGATCAGGTCGCCACAATCATCGCCGAGACTTGCGACATTCCCCGCGACACGATCACACCGGAAAGCCACGCCATCGACGATCTGGGGATCGACAGCCTCGACTTCCTGGATATCGCTTTTGCGATCGACAAGGCGTTCGGGATCAAGCTGCCGCTCGAAAAATGGACCCAGGAGGTCAATGACGGCAAGGCGACCACCGAGCAGTATTTCGTCCTGAAGAACCTCAGCGCGCGCATCGACGAATTGGTCGCGGCCAAGGGCGCGTAACGCCCCGCCATGAACCTCGAATATTTTCACCTGATCGACCGCATCACCGACCTCAATGTCGGCGAACGGACGATCACGGTCGAAGCCAACGTTCCCGAGACCAGCACCATCTTCGAGGGCCACTTCCCGGGCTACCCACTGATGCCCGGCGTGCTGCTGATCGAGTCGATGGCGCAGACTTCGGGCTGGCTGCTGATCGCGCTGATGAAGTTCGAGCGTATGCCCTTCCTCGCCGCGGTGAAGGAAGCCAAGATGCGTACCTTCATCACGCCCGGCACGAAGCTGGACATCAACGCCAGCGTGCTGCACGAAGGCGACGGCTTCTACATGACCACTGTCAAGATCAAGGTCGACGGCAAGCTGACCTGCAACGCGCAGCTCACCTTCAAGACCGTCCCGTTCCCCCATCCGGATCTGCGCGGACACATGGACATCGTGGCCGAGCGCATCGGATTTCCCCTACAGGCGATCACCAATGGCTGAAACCCGACCGATGACATCCGAGCCGGTGGAAGCGTGGATCACCGGCATTGGCCTCGCCACGTCATTGGGCGAAGGCCCTGACGCGCATTGGGATGCGTTGAACAACAAGCGCATCAACGTCGATGAAACCGGCTTCGCTCCGAACATCGTCCACCCCCTCGCGCCGGTCTCATACGACGCGCAGATCCCCAAGAAGGGCGATCAGCGTCAGATGGAAGCCTGGCAGCGGATCGGCACCTATGCCGCCGGCCTCGCGCTGGATTCAGCTGGCGTCAAAGGCAACAAGGACATCCTGTCGAGGATGGACATGATCGTTGCCGCCGGTGGCGGTGAGCGCGACCTGGCTGTCGATTCCGGTATCCTGAATTCGGACGGCTATGGCGCTGCGACACCGGGCCTGCTCAACGAAAAACTGCTCAACGACCTCAGGCCGACTCTGTTTCTGGCGCAGCTCTCCAACCTGCTCGCCGGCAATATCGCCATCGTGCACGGCGTCACCGGTTCGTCCCGTACCTTCATGGGCGAGGAAGCGGCTGGCGTAGACGCCGCGCGCATCGCACTGGCCCGCATCGCTGACGGCCAGAGCGACATCGCGCTGATCGGCGCCGCACATAATGGTGAGCGCAAGGACCTGCTGCTGCTGTACGAATTCGACGACTTCAACCTGAAGAACAAATTCGAGACCGTGTGGGCACGCGAGGCGAATTCGGGCTTTGCGCTCGGCTCTGCCGGCGCATTCCTCGTCATCGAATCCAGGGCGCATGCAGAAGCGCGCGGTGCCAAGCCTCTCGCACGTCTCAAGAGCGTGGTCGCCGATCATGCCCGTCGCAAGACTCCCGGCGAAGTCACCGCTTCGCTGCAGGGGTTGTGGTCGAAGCTCGGCGCGAAGAGCGACGCTGCGATCATCACCGGCGCGACCGGCGCGGAACCCGTGACATCGGAAGAGCGCGCCTTCCTGAAGGATCATGCGGATGTCGCCATCCGCGGCACCGGCACTCTCTTCGGTCATACGCTCGAAACCCAATTCCCGCTTGGCCTCGGCCTTGCGGCGTTGGCGATCTCGCGCGGCGCAATGTTTCCGCCGAACGATTCAACCGGCCTCGAGATTGAAAAGTCCGGCAAGCCCACCCAGATTGTGGTGATCGGCGCCGGCCACTGGCGCGGCGAAGGCATGGCGCTGGTTGAAGCCGTCTAGAACCCATCTGGGCTCTAGATTTTTCTTATGTTTGAGCAAGATCTTATCCGAAAACCGGCATCCACTTTTCGGGATCATGCTCAAGTTAAGCGGTCGACGCGGCCGACGGAGAGAGCATGACTGCAACGCGCGATAAATTCGGCCGACCGATCGTTGTCGTCACGGGCATGGGTGTTGCGACATCGCTCGGCGCCGGCAAGGAAGACAACTGGGCCAAGCTCACTGCTGGCGAGTCCGGCATTCGCACCATCACGCGTTTTCCCACCGACGGCATGAAGACGACGATGGCAGGCACGATCGATTTCGTGCCGGTCGAGCCGTTTTCCTCCACCGACCTCTCCGAAAAGCTCGGCGAGCTCGTCACCGAGGAAGCCATCGCGCAGGCCAATATCGGCAGCAAGGGCGACTTCCCCGGCCCGCTGTTCCTCGCGGTTGCGCCGGTCGAAGTCGAATGGCCGCAGCGCCAGGTGCTGGCAAAGGCCGCTGGCGCCAATAGCGATATCAATTACGACACGCTGCTGCGCGTCGCCGGTGGCGGCAAGTTCGTCCAGTATCACCGCCGCTTCCTGTTCGGCTCGGTCGCCGACCATCTCGCGGACACGTTCGGCACCAAGGGCTCGCCGATCTCGCTGTCGACCGCTTGTGCCTCCGGCGCCACTGCGATCCAGCTCGGCGTCGAAGCGATCCGCCGAGGCGAAGCCGATGCGGCGCTGTGCGTGGCCACCGACGGCTCGGTGAACCCGGAAGCGCTGATCCGTTTCTCGCTGCTGTCGGCACTCTCGACCCACAACGACCCGCCACAGAAAGCTGTCCGTCCCTTCGCCAAGAACCGCGATGGTTTCGTGATGGCCGAAGGCGCCGGTGCGCTGGTCCTGGAAAGCCTGGAAGCCGCCACCGCGCGCGGCGCCAAGATCCTTGGCATTGTCGCCGGTTGCGGCGAGCTCGCGGACTCCTTCCACCGCACCCGCTCCAGCCCGGACGGCAAGCCGATCATCGGCTGCGTGAACAATGCGCTGGTGGATGCTGGTCTGACGTCGGACCAGATCGACTACATCAACGCCCATGGCACCGGCACGCCGGAAAACGACAAGATGGAGTATCTCGGCATTTCCAGCGTGTTCGGTGAGCGCGCTAAGGAAATTCCGGTCTCGTCGAACAAGTCCATGGTCGGCCACACCCTCTCCGCCGCCGGCGCTGTCGAGGCGGTGTTCTCGCTGCTCACCCTGGAACACCAGCGGATCCCGCCGACCATCAATTACGATGTTCCCGATCCGGCCATTCCGTTCGACGTGGTTCCCAATACCGCCCGCGATGCCCGCGTGACGGCCGTGATGTCGAATTCCTTCGGCTTTGGTGGCCAGAATGCCTCGCTGATCCTCACCGGCGAGCCCGTTTAGGGCTCCCTGCCCGTCCTGGCGCGTCCTCGCCGGTTGACGTGATGACGTGAACCGGCGATACGCAGGCCATCCGAAATCAACCTTTCTTGCCGGAGACGCGGTTCATGCGTGCGCTCAATCTTGTTGCCGATCGTGAGCTCGTCGTCGTCGACGTGCCGCCGCCCCCGCCGCCTGCTGCCGGCGAAGTGCAGATCAGCGTGAAGGCTGTCGGCCTGAACCATATCGACGTCTGGGGCTTCCGCGGCATGGCCTTCGCCAAGCGCAAGCTGCCGCTGTCGATCGGCGCCGAAGCCTCGGGCGAAGTCGCCGCCGTCGGCGAAGGCGTCACCCATGTGAAGCCCGGCCAGAAGGTCGTGATGTATGGCGCACTCACCTGCGGGCACTGCAAGGCCTGCCAGGAAGGCCGCGACAATTTCTGCGAGAACGTCGGCGGTCTCTATGGCTTCCACATCGACGGCTTCTCGCGCGAACTGATGAACATGCCGGCGCGCCTCGTGATCCCCGTCCCTGACGGCATCAGCTTCCGCGACGCCGCCTGCGCCCCGATCGCCTTCTCGACCGTGCAGCACATGCTGTTCGACAATGCCAAGCTGCAGCCCGGCGAGACCATTCTCGTTCATGCCGGCGGCTCCGGCATCGGTACCGTCGCCATCATGATGGCCAAGAAGATCGGTTGCACCGTGATCACCACCGTGGGCGACGATTCCAAGATCGAGGGCGTGAAGGCGCTCGGCGCGGATCACGTCATCAACTATCGCAAGGATCGTTTCGAGGGCGAGACCCGCAAGATCACTAAGAAGAAGGGCGTCGATGTCGTGTTCGAACACGTCGGTGCCGATACCTTCAACGGCTCGCTGCTGGTGATGAAGCGCGGCGGCCGTCTGGTCACCTGCGGTTCGACCTCCGGCCCGACCACGACGATCAACCTGATGCAGCTGTTCCAACAGCAATACCGCATCTTCGGATCGTTCGGCGCCACCATGAAGAACATCAGTGAGAGCCTCGACAAGATGGCCGACGGCATGCTGCCGGTGATCGATACCGAAGTGCCGATCAGCGACGTCGAGACTGCGCTGAAGCGGATGGAAACCCGCCAGGTGTTCGGCAAGATCATCGTTCACTTCTGATGCTCCGCCTGCTGCTTCGCACCAAGGCCCGCATTCGCGATGCCCTGAAGCCTGCAGGCGACGCTGCTGTCGGCGCACTGACGATCGGCATCCTGCGCACCACGCGCTATTTCGATCCAGTCAAGACCGCCAACCGGTTCGGCAAGATCACCCAGCGCATCGGCCCGCTGTTTCGCGAAGACAAGATCGGCCGCGCCAATCTCACCGCCGCCTTCCCCGAGAAATCACCGGAAGAAATCGAGAAGATCCTCGCGGGTGTCTGGGACAATATGGGCCGCATTGGTGCGGAATTCGCCCATCTCGACAAGATCTGGGACTATGACCCGGCCAATCCGACCAAGCCGAGCAATGTCGAATTCTCCGCGCGCACCGGCGAGATTTTCGATCAGCTGCGCGACGACGGCAAACCGGCGTTGATTTTCGCCAGCCATCTCGGCAATTGGGAAATTCCTGCGCTCGCCGCCGTGGCTCACGGCCTCGACGCCGCCGTGCTCTATCGCCGGCCGAACAGCGCCGCCGCAGACCGCGCCATTCATCAGACGCGCGCGATCAACATGGGCAATCTCATCCCGGCCAGCCATGACGCGCCGCTCAAGCTCGCGCACGCGCTAAACGAGGGCAAGCACGTCGCCATGCTGGTGGATCAATGGTTCACCAATGGCGTCCCGGTGGATTTTTTCGGCCGCAAGACCAACGCCAATCCGATGCTGGCACGGCTGTTGCGCCAGGTCGATTGCCCGATCCACGGTGTTCGTATCATCCGCCTGCCCGATCATCGGTTCCGCATCGAAGTCTCCGAAGAGGTGAAACCGGTGCGCGATGCCAATGGCAAGGTCGACGTTCAGGGCACCATGCAGGCGGTGACGTCCGTGCTGGAAGGCTGGATCCGGGAATATCCCGAGCAGTGGCTGTGGCTGCATCGGCGCTGGCGATAACGCTCAGCGCCCCGTCTTCACCTTCGTCCACAGCCGGTTGATCACGCGTTGCGTTGCCGGATCGCGCGCCGTAATGACGAACAGCTTCTGCAGCATCGCCTCATCCGGATAGATCGTCTTGTCGTTCAGGATCTTCGGATCGATCAGCTTCTGGCTGGCGAGATTGCCATTGGCATAACCGAGAAAATCCGAGTTCTTCGCTGCGACGTCCGGTCGGTAGAGGTAGTTGATCAGCTCATAGGCTTCATTGACGTTCTTGGCATCGGCCGGAATCGCCAGATTGTCGAAGAACATCTGCGCGCCCTCCTTCGGCACCGCATAGCCGATCTCGACGCCGTTCTTGGCTTCCTCGGCGCGCGCACGCGCTTGAATGATGTCACCGGACCAGCCGACCACGAGGCAGATCTCGCCGGTTGCCAGTGCGCTCAGATATTCGGAGGAGTGAAACTTGCGAACATTGCCTCTGATCTTGCCGACGAGATCGGCCGCCTTTTCGAGGTCTGGCTGTTTGGTCGAGTTCGGATCGAGGCCCAGCGCATTCAGCGCCGCCGGCAGAATGTCATCCGCGGAATCCAGCATATGGACGCCGCAATCCTTGAATTTCGCAAGATTCTCCGGCTTGAAGATGACGTCCCAGCTATCAATCTTCGCGTCAGGCCCGAGGATTTTCGCGACCTGCTTGACGTTGTAGCCGATGCCCGTCGTGCCCCACATGTAGTTCGCGGCGAACTGATTGCCGGGATCGTAGATCGCAAGACGCTTGGTCACCTCCGGCCAGGCATTGGCGAGGTTCGGCAGCTTCGCCTTGTCGAGCTTCTGGAACACCTTTGCGGTAATCTGGCGCTGTAGGAAATAAGCTGTCGGCACCACGACATCGTAGCCGGACTTGCCGGCCAGGAGCCGCGTCTCCAGGGTCTCGTTGGCATCGAAGGTGTCATAGACGACCCTGATGCCCGTCTCTTTAGTGAAGGCCTCCAGCACACCGGGCGCCATGTAGTTCGACCAGTTGTAGAAGTTGACGACGCGCTCTGCCTTCTGGTCTTGCGCCTGCACCGGCAAGGACCACAGCAGCGCCGCTCCGACGACCCACGCGACCCCCTGCTTGCCCATGCGCATCAACTTCCTCTAGCGGCGATGAACGGCGTTGGACAGGCGTTCCAGCGCGGTATCGAGCGTTGCGTCGTTCTTGGCGAAACAGAAACGCACCACCGAGGTCACCTTGTCCTGCTCATAAAAGGCCGACACTGGAATCGCCGCGACCTTGTAGTCGTAGACGAGACGGCGGCAGAACTCTTCGTCAGTCTCGTTCAACCCGAGCGGCGACAGATCGACTGTGAGAAAGTACGTGCCCTGCGACTTGATAACGGGAAAGCCGATGCTCTCCAGACCCGCGGCCAGCCGATCGCGGCTACGCGCGAGATCGGCGCGCATCGTCTTGAAGTAATCGTCGGACTTGCCGAGACCGTAGGCCACCGCAACCTGCAGATTTGGCGCCGTCGTGAAGGTGAGAAATTGATGCACCTTGGCGCAGACGCGCAACAGATGCGGCGCGGCACAGACGAAGCCGATCTTCCAGCCGGTGAGCGAGAAGATCTTGCCGGCGGAGCCGACCTTGATAGTGCGATCGCGCATGCCGGGAATGGTGATCAGCGGGATATGGTCGTGGCCGTCGAAGGTCACATGTTCCCAGACTTCGTCGCAGATCGCGATCGTATCGAATTCCTGACAGAACTTCGCCAGCAGTTCGAGATCCTCGCGCGGCGACACCACTGCAGCCGGATTGAGCGGGCTGTTGAACAGCACGGCCTTGGTCTTGTGATTGAAGACCGCGCGCAGGTCTTCCTCCGTGAGGCGCCAGTGCGGCGGCTTGAGGCTGACCAGACGCGGAATGCCGCCGGCCTGCCGAATGATCGGCAAATAGGAATCATAGACCGGCTGGAAGCACACGACTTCATCGCCGGGCTCGACCACCGCGAGGATCGACGAGGTCAATGCCTCGGTGCCGCCGGAGGTTACCATCACCTCGGTCATCGGATCGAGCGTGAGCTGGTGCCAGTGCTGGTAGTGCGTGGCGATCGCCTGACGCAGCTCCGGGATGCCCATCATCGACGGATACTGGTTATAGCCGTGCAGCGTCGCGTCCGCAGCCGCCTGACGGATATCGTCCGGACCGGGATGGTCGGGAAAGCCCTGTCCGAGATTGATGGCGTTATGATCGCGCGCAAGCTGCGACATCGCCTCGAACACCGTGACGGGCAGCTCAGAGAAGATCTTGTTCATCGAGCGATCAGCCAGCCTTTGTCGGCAGGCCTGCAGCCTTCCATCCCAAAATCCCGCCGGCGAGATGCTTGTCATAGGCAAGGCCATCGGCCTGCGCCGCCAGCGACGCCGTCACCGAGCGCTTGCCGGAGCGGCAGGCAAACACGATCTGCTTGCTCGCGGGATCGGGCAGATCGGCACTGTCGAAGGTCGAGAGCGGCACAACGACGGCATCCGGATAGGCCTCGACCGCGACCTCGTTGGGCTCGCGCACGTCAACCAGCAAATACTTGCCTTCAGTGATCCCCTTGGACACTTCCTCGGGCGTCAAATCGTGAACGGTATGAGCTTCGCCTGCCACAACAACCTCCTGCCGCCCCGGTGTCCGGAGCGAATGCGAAGGGGCGGAAACGCCCCTGTTTTCGGGCGCCAACGTCGCCTCTCGCGCGGCGAAAATCAAGCGTTGGAAGAGCTTATTGTCGGGCCTGGTCTTGCCCGAAAGCCGCAAGCCCGCTTTTCGGGATCAGGCCTAGATAGTCACCTGCGTACCCACCTCGACCACCCTCCCCGTGGGGATCTGGAAATAGTCGGTCGCGTCATTGGCAGTGCGGCTGAGCGCGATGAACAGATGGTCCTGCCAGCGTGGCATGCCGGAATGCGCGGCCGGTTTCAGCGCCCTGCGCGACAGGAAGAACGACGTCGACATGATGTCGAACTGCCAGCCGGTCTTGCGCGCGATCGCCAGGGATTTCGGCACATTCGGCGATTCCATGAAACCGAAGCGCAGCGTCACTTTCGAGAAGGTCGCGCTGATCTCTTCCATGCGCACCCGCTCACTGGGATCGATGCGCGGCGTCGGCGCCGTCTCGATAGTGAGAATAACGTTCTTCTCGTGAAGCACTTTGTAGTGTTTCAGACTATGCATGAGCGCCGTCGGCGCACTCTGCGGATCGCTGGTGAGAAATACCGCCGTGCCGGCCACGCGCTGTGGCGGACGTTTCTCCAGCATGGCCACGAGATCGGCCAGCGGAAACTCCAGCTTGCGCGATTTCTCGAACAGCAGGCGGCTGCCGCGCCGCCACGTATACATCATGAGAATGATCACGCCGCCCATTACCAGCGGCACCCAGCCGCCGTCGAACACCTTCAAGAGGTTCGCGGTGAGGAACGTGATGTCGATCACCAGAAACGGCACGATCAGCGCCGCAGCCGCGATCGGCGACCACTTCCAGCCGCGCCAGATCACCACAAAGCCCATCATCGCAGTGACGACCATGGTGCCGGTGACCGAGATGCCATAGGCCGAGGCCAGCGAGCTCGACGACTTGAACAGCACGACAAGCACGATCACTGCGATGAACAGCAGCATATTGACGCGCGGAATGTAGATCTGGCCGGAATGCGACTCCGATGTGTGCCGGATTTCGAAACGCGGCAGCAGGCCAAGCTGGATCGCCTGCTGCGTCAGCGAATAGGCGCCGGTGATCACGGCCTGACTCGCAATCACGGTGGCAGTCGCCGCGAGGACCACCATGGGGATCAGCGCCCAGTCGGGAAACATCAGATAGAACGGATTTTCCAGCGCGGTGGGATCATGCATCACCAGCGCAGCCTGGCCGAAATAGTTGATGGCCAGTGACGGCAGCACGAGAAACAGCCAGGCCAGCTGGATCGGTTTTTTGCCGAAATGGCCGAGATCGGCATAGAGCGCTTCGGCGCCGGTCACGGCGAGAAACACTGCGCCCAACGTCACGAAGGCGATGATGCCGTGATGGAACATGAAGTAGATCGCATGCACGGGATTGAGTGCCGCGAGCACTTCAGGATGCTTCACGATCTGTGGAATGGCCGCTACCGCGATCACGATGAACCATAGGCACATGATCGGTCCGAAGAACGTCGCGACCTTCGCAGTGCCACGCGATTGCACGGCGAAAAGCGCCACAAGGATCACGATGGTGAGCGGTACAACATAGGGATCGAAGGCGGTGGTGACGAGCTTGACGCCCTCGATGGCCGAGAGCACGGACAGCGCCGGCGTAATCACCGCGTCCCCATAGAACAACGCCGCGGCGATGATGCCGAGCATCACCACCACCGGCCCGCTCGATCCGATCGCGCGCTGGGCCAGCGCCATCAGGGCCAGCGGGCCACCCTCGCCGTTATTGTCGGCGCGCAGCAGCAGCACGACATATTTGAGCGTCACGACGATGATCAGGGCCCACAGGATCAGCGAGAGGACGCCCAGGATTGCTTCATTGTCGATGCCGGGCGCCTTGTGGCCCCCGGCCGCGACCAGCGCCTCACGGAGCGCGTAAAGCGGGCTGGTGCCGATGTCGCCATAGACGACACCGATACTGCCCATGACGAGCGAGCCGAAGCTGGCCGTCGAGTGCCCATGGGTAGGGTCCGCCGGGGATGCCGCGGCGGGAGATGCGCTATCGATGGTCATGGAAACGGCCTCGAAGACTTCTGAATCGCAGGTCTCTGAACAGCGGGGCAGCGAGGCCGTTCCCGGCCCCGATGATCACACTCCTTATAGCGCAAATCGGGGAACCGGACATGACAAAAGATGCTTAGATCGTCACCTGAGTACCGACCTCCACCACGCGTCCGGTGGGGATCTGGAAATAGTCGGTGGCGTCGTTCGCCGAGCGGCTGAGCGCGATGAACAGATGGTCCTGCCACAACGGCATGCCGGATTGCGCCGACGGCTTCAGCGAGCGCCGCGACACGAAGAACGACGTCGCCATGATGTCGAACTGCCAGCCGAGTTTACGCGCGACGACGAGCGCCTTGGGGACGTTCGGCGATTCCATGAAGCCGAAGCGCAGCTTCACCATCGAGAACTTGTCGCTGATATTCTCCATGCGAACGCGTTCGGCCAGATCGACCTTCGGCGTCTGCGCGGTCTCGATGGTCAGGATCACATTGTGTTCGTGCAGAACCTTGTTGTGCTTCAGATTATGCAACAGCGCCGTCGGCACGAATTCGGGATCGCTGGTGAGAAACACCGCGGTGCCCTTCACGATATGCGGGGGGCGCTTTTCCAGACTCTTGATGAGATCACGCAACGGCACTTCGATACGGCGCGTCTTGGTGATCAGGATCGCCGCGCCGCGGCGCCAGGTCCAGATCATGCCGGCCATCAGCACGCCGAACAGCAGCGGCACCCAGGCGCCTTCCAGCAGTTTCAGGAGATTGGCACTGAGGAAGGCCAGATCGACGAACACCAGTGGCGCGATGATCGCAGCGGCAGTCGCGGCCTTCCAGTTCCATAGCTTCCAGATCACCACGAAGCCCATGATGCCATCGGCGACCATGGTGGTGGAGACCGCGATGCCATAGGCCGAGGCCAGACCGC
Organism: Tardiphaga robiniae; assembly: GCF_013359755.1. Lineage (GTDB taxonomy): Bacteria > Pseudomonadota > Alphaproteobacteria > Rhizobiales > Xanthobacteraceae > Tardiphaga > Tardiphaga robiniae. The sequence goes on from NZ_JABMCJ010000083.1 coordinate 104,377, forward strand.
TCGACGATTTGAACAGCAGCACCAGCAGCAGCACGCCGATCAGCAGCAGACGATTGACCCGAGGCAAATAGATCTGGCCAGCATGGGTCTCGGAGGTGAAGCGCACTTCGAAACGCGGCAGCAGGCCAAGCTGCACCGCCTGACGCACCAGTGAATAGGCACCGGTGATCACCGCCTGGCTCGCGATCACGGTGGCAGCCGTCGCCAGCGCGATCAGCGGCAACAGCATCGATTCCGGTGCCATCCGATAGAACGGATTTTCGATCGCGGCCGGGTTCGACAGCACGAGCGCGCCCTGCCCGAAATAATTGATCATCAACGCCGGCAACACGAAGAAGAACCAGCCGTACTGAATTGGCCTGCGACCGAAATGGCCAAGATCAGCATAGAGCGCCTCGCCGCCGGTCACGGCCAGGAAGACTGCGCCCAGGGTCACCAGACCGATGGTCCCGTGGGTCAGCATGAACTGCACGGCATAGTACGGATTGATCGCCTTCAGCACCGTCGGATCATCGAAGATGTGCGAGGCGCCCATCAGCGCGAGCGCCGTGAACCAGATGATCATCACCGGACCGAAGGCGGAGGCCACCTTGGCGGTGCCAATCCGCTGCACCGAGAACAGCACGACGAGAATCGCGACCGTGACCGGCACGACATAAGGTTCGAGCGCAGGTGCCTTGAGCTTGAGGCCTTCCACCGCCGAGAGCACCGAGATCGCCGGAGTGATCATGGAATCGCCGATGAACATCGAGGCGCCGATCACGCCCAGTACCATCAGCGGCAAGCTCCGCCGACCCAAGGCACGCTGGCCGAGCGCCATCAGCGACAGTGTTCCACCCTCGCCATTGTTATCGGCGCGCAGCAGGAACAGCACGTATTTCGCTGTCACGACGATGAACAGCGCCCACAGGATCAGCGAGAGCACGCCGAGCACGATGACGGGCGTCACCGGCGCGCCATGCGTTGCGCCATGTACCGCCTCGCGGAACGCGTAAAGTGGCGACGTTCCGATGTCGCCGAACACGACGCCGATACTGCCGACCGTGAGCGACCAGAACCCGGTATGAACCGGAACTTCGATCGGTCCCTCGCCTGTTGTTTCCGTAACGGCCATTCTGCTCGTAACGCCTCTGGACAATCCGGACCCGGCTATGGCGCGCCGGGCAATGCCAGTCAACCGGGACACTAGCCTATACTGCCGCAGATCGCTTATCGGGAGCGCAGCAAAAATCGGCCTTGCCCAGCAAAAAAAGAGGCTGGAGCAGTAAAAAAGGAATTGACTGTTTTACGGCTTGAGGTTTGGCGGCAGCGGAGGGTCTTCCCGCATCAGCGTAATGGTCACCCGCCGGTTGGCGGCCATGGTCGGATCATCGGGGAATAGCGGCTGGCTGTCTGCCTTGCCCGACACCGAGAAGATATGGGACGACGGCAGGCCTTCGCGTTCCAGAATCTGCCGAACGACATTGGCGCGATCGGCCGACAGATCGAATGCATCGTATTCACTGCGCGCCGGCACGAAGCCCGCGGCGGTGTGACCGACGATAGCCACGCGCAGCGGCGTTGCCTTCAGCGGTCCGGCGAGTTTCTGCAGCAACAGGCGGGTGCGCTCATAGGGAACCTTGGATCCGTCAGCAAACATCGAGCGGCCGTTCTGGTCGATAATTTCCAGATTGAGGCCCTGCTTGGTTTCCTCGAACATGATGTTCTTGGAGATCTCGTTGATCTCCGGCATGTCCTGCAGCGCCTGCCGCAGTGATGCCGAGGCGAGCGCGAATTCGCGGTCCATCTTCAGCTTGGCGCCCGCGGGACGGCCGCCCTTCTCGCTCGGACTGGTGATGTTCGACGCATCGTCCGGCGACACATGGTCCTTGTTCTTCGTCTGACCGCGCGTCGGCAGACCATCGGATTCGATCACACCTGAATAACGCGCATCGGATTGCACGCCGAATGCTTCGCGAACCGAGCCGGCAACGATCTTGAGTTTGGCGCCATCAGGGCTGGAGAATGCCACCAGCATGACGAAGTAGCTGAGCAGCAGCGCCATCAGGTCGGCGAAGGTCACGAACCAGCCATGGCCGCCGTGTGCTTCTCCGCGTTTTTTCTTCGCCATCGGACGTGCTCCGAGCCTGCCTCCAGTGTGTTACGCTGGGACCGGCTCACTTTCGTCATGGCGGTGCTTCTCGGGCAGATAGGCCAACAGCATTTCGCGGACCAGCGCCGGGCTCTTCGAGTCGCGGATCATCAGGATGCCGTCGATGATGAGTGTGCGGTTGGTTTCCTCATCGAGCACCTTGACGTGCAGCTTGTCGGCAATGGGCAGACAGATCAAGTTGCCGACGATCGCACCGTACAATGTGGCGAGCAGCGCGACAGCCATGAAGGGGCCGAGCTTGGACGGATCGGACATGTTCGAGAACATCTGCACCATGCCGAGCAGCGTGCCGATCATGCCGAAGGCCGGCGCACAATCGCCGATGGCACGGTAGATCTTCGAGCCTTCGTCGAGATGCATGAGGAAATTGTCGCGGTCGCGCTCAAGATTGTCACGGATGAATTCGAGGTCGTAGCCGTCGGCAACGAAGCGGATACCCTTGGCGAGGAATGCATCATCAGTTTCAACTTTTTCGAGTCCGACCGGTCCCTGCTTCCTCGCGATTTCCGCGATGCGGGCGAGTTCGTCAACGAGATCACGAGCGTTCAGGCGGCTCAGCGTGAATGCAAATTTGGCGCCGAGCGGAATGCCATGAAGGATGGACGAGAGCGGAAAGCGGATCAGAGTCGCAGCAAATGAACCGCCGAAAATGATGATGACGGCGTGGATGTCGTAGAACATCCCAAAGCTGCCGCCCATGAGGACCAGGGTACACAGCACAATGATGCCAGCGACAAAACCGACGAGTGTTGTGATATCCATGTCAACTCCGACGCTATACACGTATCGAACGACGCCCGTCCTGGACGGCGGCACGCCTCGAGATCAGGCCGCGCGAAGGTACCTTAGCGATACTGCGATTAAGGACGCGTTACCGCTTCACGGTTCATTAACGACAGATTAATGACGCGCAAGCGAGCGTGGAACGATACGAAGAGTACGTTCAGCAGACCGATTGAGGATGATTGTGCTGCGTCAAACAGCGCGCTGGACGACCACGAAGGTACGTGACCCCGGCGCGTGGGTCGGGTCATCGAGAAACTCGATCGGCTTGAGGCCGGCGGCCACGCAAAAGTCGGCGATCGTATTCTTCGGCAACGGCTTTGCACCGCGCCACGACGTATCCGCCGTCAGCGGATCCTTGCCGAGCAGCGCCTTGATCCTCTGGATGACAGGTGTCGGGACGAACTTGGCGATATGCCAGAGGATCGTCGGATATTCGTGCGCCGTTCGGAAGTGAATGAGTCCAAGCGCGGATGGACGCAGGATGCGGGCAACCTCGACCAGATTGGCCTTCACAACGTCATGCGACGGCATGTGCTGAAAGACCTCATATGACCACACGAAATCCGCAGTTTCGGACGCCAAGGGAAACACGACGCCATTGCCGGCGACGAAGTCGAGATTGCTGAACGCCGCTGCCGCCGCCTTGGCCTTTTCCACCATGACGTCGGACACATCGATGCCAACAGCCCTGGTGAAACGCCGGCCAAGTGCCTGCGTGAAACGTCCGACACCGCAGCCGATATCGACCGCCGTCTTGCCGACGGGATCAACTGCATATTTTGCGAGAACAGGGTCGATCAGCAGCGTCGCGCGTTCGCGACCGAGTGCGAAGAATTTTTCGGGATCGTGATCCCACAGCTCGGTCTCGACGTAAAAGAACGGGTCACGATTTGCACGCTCATTCCAGGCTTTCTTCATATCCTTGGTCTGAGGCAATACCGTCTCCAATGTCCGTTTTAACGGCGGAACCGGCAGTTAGCCCGAAGCCCTCCGGCCGCGCAAGCAACCGGAGCTGGTTCGGGTTGATCGGCATCTAACCTTTATCGTTAGTCTTAATAGCCCCGAATTTCAGTGTATTTCCGACGAGCGCGCCATCGCCTCTTTCAGCTTCTCAAGCGTGAATGACGGGCTGCGCGCGATATCGAGAATGGGTGTCTCCCGCCGCCCGCACAGCTCTGCCGCTTCCGGCAGTTTCGCGGCGACATCGAGCGGGATCACAACCGCGCCGTGCTGATCGGCATGGATCAGATCGTCCGAACGGACACTCATGCCAGCCACGCGGACCTCATGACCAAACTCGCTCACATGCACATGTGCATGCGACGGACCGATCGTGCCGGCGAGCGCCTGAAAGTCCGGTGCCCATTGCGGGATATCGCGGATCGAGCCATCGGTGACCACACCGAGGCAACCGAGCGCCCTGTGGACGGCGCTGTTCACCTCGCCCCAGAACGCCCCATAGCCCGCGTCGGGCCCGTCGATATCCTGGATCACGCTGATGCGCGGACCGATGCCCGTGCCGACATAGTCGTAGTAAGCGAGCCGCCGCGCCTTCTGCTCCGCGGCAGGCAGGCCGGAGGCTATGGTCGCGCGAATGGTCGCGGTGCGCGCATAGCCGACGATGGGCGGCAGATTGGGAAACGGACAAACCAGCGGACGCGTGGTGTAACCGATCAACCGGCGCTCGGGGGCGACGATCTCCATCGCATTGCAGATGGTCGGCGTGTCGTAGCGGCCCAGTGCTTCCAGAACGGATGCGGGCAGCGGACCGGTCGCGGAATTCGTCACGGCGTTTCTCCTGTGGGTGATTATCGCATCCCGTCTTCGCGGGACGTCGTCGTCGCTGAGTGACTCCGGATATAGCCGACTTCACTGCATGCCCAAAACGAAATGCAGCCGCTTTCGTCGGGGCTGCTATCGCAGGGGAAAGCGGCTGCATGAATTGTTCGCGAGATGGACAATCAGTTCAGGCGTGCGGGCCGATCATCCGGTGCGATCTCGGGTGCACCCGGCGTATAGGGCGGCGATGCATGGGGCGCCGCCGGATCGACAGGGACCACCGACTGCGCGGTCAGCGCACGTTCCTGATCGCGATACGATTTCCAGCCGAGCGGAAGGCTCAGTAGATACATGATGGAGAGCGCCGACAGGATGTGCCAGGGGTAACCGATCAGCAGCGCGATGAAGAGCACGACGCCGACGAACACTGGCAGCACCAGCTCGCGGGGCACCCGCATGTTCACGGCTTTGCCGGAGAACACCGGCAGCCGCGACACCATCAGGAAGCCAACCAGCAGCGTGTAGAGGGTCGTCAGGATGGCCGGCGGCATCGGCATGCCCAGGAAGCCCAGATAGATCGGCAGCATCACGGTGAGTGCGCCCAGCGGCGCCGGCATGCCCGTGAAAAAGTTCGCGGCAAAGGCCGGCTTGTCCGGATCGTCCATGGTGGCGTTGAAACGCGCCAGCCGCAGACTGCCGGCGATGGCGAACACCATCGCGGCTATCCAGCCGGCATTGCTGAGATCGTGGAGCTGCCAGAAATACAGGATCAGGCCAGGCGCCACACCGAAATTGACGAAGTCAGCCAGGCTGTCGAGTTCGGCGCCGAATTTGGACTGGCCCTTGATCATGCGGGCGACACGGCCATCGACACCATCGAGCACGGCGGCGAACACGATGGCCGCCACGGCCAGTTCCATCCGCCCCTCGGTGGACAGGCGGATCGCCGTCAGGCCGGCGCAGATAGCCAGCAGCGTGATCATGTTCGGCACCAGCATCCGGATCGGAATGGTCCGGAACCGGCGGCGGCGCGTCTCGGGAGACTGGTCAGGAGGCATTTGCATGGCGTGATCCTAGCAAATCCCACGCTGTTCCGCCATTGTGGCGTCCTGCCGCTCAAACCGGCAGGAAATCGGGGTTAATCACCCCCGCGGCCATCACCCCTGGGTTATCACCCGGGTTAATCGACGCGGTAGGTGCGGCCGCCGTCACCGATCCGGAAATCGGCCAGCACGGTCTCACCAGCAATCGCGGTCTGTCCGACGGCCACCAGCGCCTTGCTGCCTTCCGGCAGGTAGATATCCAGCCGGGAGCCAAAACGGATCAGGCCGAAGCGCTCGCCGGCGCTCAGGGTCTGGCCCTCGCGCACGAAGGAGACGATCCGGCGCGCCACAAGCCCGGCGATCTGCACCACGCCGATCCGGCCGCCGGGGGTCGAAATAACCAGCGAATTGCGCTCATTGTCCTCGCTCGCCTTGTCCAGCTCGGCATTGATGAACTTGCCCGGCCGATAGGCAATGCGCTCGATCCGGCCAGCCACCGGGCTGCGGTTCACGTGGACGTTGAAGACGCTCATGAACACCGAAATGCGCAGCAGCGGCTGATCGCCGAGGCCGAGTTCAGCCGGTGGCAGCACCGGCTGCACCATCGATACTTTCCCGTCGGCGGGCGACACCACGACGCCCTCGCGGGTCGGGGTCACGCGCACCGGATCGCGGAAGAACAGCGCACACCAGACCGTCAGGACCATGCCGATCCACCCGAGCGGCGTCCAGATCCAGAACAGCACCAGGCTCGCCAGCGCAAAAGCGCCAATGAACGGATAGCCTTCCTTGTGGATCGGCGGGATCTGGCCACGGATGGAATTTGCGATGGACATGGGTGCTTAAAACCTGGGTTCGGGCAGAATCTGGCCATGCTTTAGCAGAGATTATTCCGCCGCGTCAGGCGTCATCAGCCGGTCGTCATCGACCGGCGGCGGGGTGCGATTGGGGGCGATGGCATCGTCGCCGATCTGGGCGAGCCGCTCACGGGCTTCCTGGGCCTCGCGCTGCCGGTTCCACATGCTGGCATAGAGACCGCCGGCGGCCAGCAACTGGCCATGGGTGCCGCGCTCGGCGATCCGGCCCTGGTCGAGCACGATGATCTCGTCGGCGCCGACAATGGTGGACAGCCGATGCGCAATCACCAGCGAGGTGCGGCCCTGCGAGACCTTCTCCAGCGCGTCCTGGATTTCCTGCTCGGTATGGCTATCGAGCGCCGACGTCGCTTCGTCGAGCAACAGGATCGGCGGCGCCTTCAGTACGGTCCGTGCAATGGCCACGCGCTGTTTCTCGCCGCCGGAGAGTTTCAGGCCGCGCTCGCCCACTTCGGTCTCATAGCCCTTCGGCGACATCCGGATGAACGGGTCGATCTGCGCCATACGGGCGGCTTCCTCGACCTCCGCGTCGGTTGCGTCCCAGCGGCCATAGCGAATGTTGTAGCGGATGGTGTCGTTGAACAGCACGGTGTCTTGCGGGACCATGCCGATCGACTGGCGCAACGAGGCCTGCGTGACATTGCGGATGTTCTGGCCATCGATGGAGATCGTTCCGCCCGACACATCATACAGTCGGAACAGCAGTCGCGAGATCGTCGACTTGCCGGCGCCCGACGGGCCGACGATGGCGACGGTCTTGCCGGCCGGCACGTCGAAGGAGAGCCCCTTCAGGATCGGCCGCTCCGGGTCATAGGCGAAACGCACGTCGTCGAAGCGCACAGCACCTGACGTCACCAGCAGCGGCTTGGCTCCTGGAATATCCTTCACCTCCGGATTGCGGTTCAGGACACCGAACATCTTCTCGATGTCGATGATCGCCTGCTTGATCTCGCGATACACCATGCCCATGAAATTCAGCGGCTGGTAAAGCTGGATCATCATGGCGTTGATCATGACGAAATCGCCCACCGTATGGGTGCCGTTGCGCACGCCGACCGCGCACATCAGCATCGTTGATGTCAGACCGAGCGTGAAAATGATCGCCTGCCCGGTATTGAGCACGGCCAGCGACGTATAGGTCTTGACGCTGGCGCGCTCGAAACGCTCCACGGTCTTGTCATAGCGCTCGGCCTCGCGCGTTTCGGCGCTGAAATATTTGACCGTCTCGTAGTTCAGCAGCGAGTCGATCGCCTTGGTATTCGCTTCGGTATCGGACTCGTTCATGTTGCGGCGGATAGCGATGCGCCACTCGGTCGCCAGATACGTATAGTACATGTAGACGACCACGGTGATCGCCACGACCAGCACATAGCGCCAGTCGAACTGCCAGAGCAGTACACCCATCACCAGCAACAGCTCGACGATGGTCGGCACCAGTTGCAGGATCACCATCCGCACGATGACTTCGATGCCTGCACGGCCGCGTTCGAGCACGCGCGTCAGACCACCGGTCTTGCGCTCCAGATGAAAGCGCAGCGAAAGTTCGTGCATGTGGACGAAGGTGAGATAGGCCAGCTTGCGCACTGCATGCATCGCCACCTTGGCGAAGATGCCGTCGCGCCACTGCGTGAAGATCGCCATCAGTACGCGGATTGCGCCGTAGCTGACGGTCATGGCGACCGGCGATGCGATCAGCCACAGCGTCCAGTTCGAGGACTGGACCGGAGCCGTATCGGCACCGGTCAGCGCATCGATCGCCCATTTGAAGGTGAACGGCACTGTCAGTGTGGCCGCCTTGGCGACCAGTAGCAGCAGCATCGACCAGACGACGCGCATCTTCAGGTCGTCGCGGTCGCCCGGCCAGATATAGGGCCACAAATGGGCGAGCGTTCCGAACAGCGTGCCGCGTTCGATATGGGCCGGGTTAGGAACTGTCTCGTCGTTCAGCGCGGGATCGGAATCAGACATGCACGGCGCCTGGAACGAACGGAGCTGCGGCCCGGGGCCGGCTCAAAATGGAGGTCGATTTCATTAGAATGCATATAGGCGCTTTGCCGGAACGTCGCACCCTCGCGGAGCATTCTTTTCCCTGCGGAGAGGTGTCCCGGGCAGGAATTTCCCGTATCGCGTTCATTCCGTGTCTTGACGCTGTTATCCCGCAGTGCCACATGGAATCTATGAGCACAATTAAAACGATCTGCGTCTATTGCGGCTCCGGCCCCGGTACCAATCCCAGCTTCGTCGAATCAGCGGTCGCGCTCGGCAAGATCATGGCCGAGCAAGGCATCGGCCTGGTCTATGGCGGCGGCTCCATCGGCCTGATGGGCGCGGTCGCCAAGTCCGTGCTGGACAATGGCGGCCGGGTCACCGGCATCATCCCGGAATTCCTGACCAAGCGCGAAAACGCGCTGACCGCGGCTCAGGAACTGATCGTCACCCACGACATGCATGAGCGCAAACGGCTGATGTTTGAGCGGTCGGACGCCTTCGTCGCCCTGCCCGGCGGCATCGGCACGTTGGAAGAGCTGGTCGAACAGCTCACCTGGCAGCAGCTCGGCCGCCACAGCAAGCCGATCCTGATGGCCAATATCGATAACTTCTGGGAGCCGCTGCTCGAGCTGCTCAAACACATGCGCTCGACAGCCTTCATCCGGCCGACACTGCCGCTGGACGTGCTGACGGCCGACCGTGCCGAAGACATCCTGCCCCGGCTCCGCACCGCTGCGGCGCTGGCTTCCGACGAAGCCAAGAAGCTGGCTCCGGACGTCGCGACGCGGCTCTGACTAACCTCTCTTCGCTTGCGGGGGAAGAGGTCGAAGCCGAGCGCCAATAACGCCTCAGATGAGGAGGAGCCAGCGTTTCACTCACTGGCTCCCTCTCACCCGGCGGCCCCGCTTCACCCGGCTCGAATGACCTTCGGAGCCTCGGATTTAATACGAACGAATCAGACAGACTCATTTCTAATGTGAACTCAACGATTTGCTGCCAAGCTCGTTTTGGCAGCGTCGATGAGAAATTCATTTTGTTGGACGCAATGTTGCGACGAATTTGTTGGGCGCTCTGTCGCGCCACACGAAATGCAAACCTTACCTCGGCTTGCGCGGGCCTGCTCTCCTTTACGTCTCTGGAAACAACCTCGGAAACAGCACGTCGAGCGCCTCGACCGGGAAGCGCAACGAGACCGCACCCTTTGGCGTCTCCGATGCGAGCAGGCCTTCGGCGATGACATCGGCCAATACCCGGCGCGCCGTGCGATCCGGAAGTCCCGTGATACGAGAAATATCGCCACGTTCAAACTGTCCACGAATGAGCGCTTCCTCCAGAAGGCGTTTGGCCTCTGGCTTCAGCGTGTTGCTGCGCTCGACATAGGTACTCAAGCGCTGGCCCAGACTATCGAGCTCGAACAGGCTGTCCATGAACTTCACCTGATCGAGACAGACTTGCAGGAACCACAGGATAAATTCGCTGAGCGCTTTGAGCGAGAGATTGCCACGTCCGTCGAGATCGCCCTGGCGCGGCGTGTCCGCCAAATCCATCATTCGCTTGTATTCGCTTGGCGTCTTCAGACCGCGGGCAAGACCGCGTGAGATTGACCAAAGGCCATGCGACCCTATTCCGGAAAGCTGCGCCATAGCATGGCTCATCAAGCGACTGACACGACCGTTACCATCCGGAAAAGGATGGATGTAATTGAAGCGATGATGGGCGGCGGCAATCGCCATGATGCGGCCCGCAGTCTTCAAAGATTTGAACGCATAACGCTGCTCGAAATATTTCATGAAGTCATCGACGCGCGCGCTTGATGGCGGCACATGCCGTCCAACTGCCACGTCGTGCCCCGGCTTCGAGCGCCACGCACCCGGCATCATGATGAATTCGGAATCCTTGCCGCTGATGCGCAACATATCTTCCGGCGCATCGCGATAGAATTCGAGGTGGAGCCATTTGATGAATTCGATTGAGGCCGGCTCGCCGAGTTTGCCGTCGGAGACAAGACGGTCGATCTCGGTTTGCACGCGCACATGCGCGGCAGCCTCAAGCTGAAGGTTCCTGCGGCCCTCGTCCTGGTCGAGCTTGCCTTCCAGTGCACGGGCAATATCTTTCGGGCGCGTGTTATGGCCTTCAATCAGGTTGCTGTAATAGGTGTTCATCAGCCGCACGAGGTCGGCGAGGTTCGCAGCCGTGCGCGGATGCAACCCGACGCCGAGTTTCGTGGAGGCAACAGACAGATCGGCGATCACGTCCGCGATGGCCTCGGATGTCTCTTCCAGCCTCGCAGGCTCAATGCGCTGTGGGGTTTCTTCTGTCATTTTGGCCGATCACACGATATTGCAAGATATTGATAATTCGTACAAAATACGAAATTATTATTAATATTGGCCGATTTCTTGGCCGATCTTGAAGTTAGATTACTAACCGCTCTTCCGATACCTTAAGCAACTGATTTTACATTATAAATTTATTTTCCGAGTAGATTTTGGCCGATCCTGTGCAAGGCGGGAAATACGATGAGGTCCTTTCCCTAACTCACTTTTCTCGAAAGCGGGTTTGCGGAGCAAAACTACGGCGCAATATCGTCCTTCGGGAACGTCGCCACCTCGATGCGATTACCATCGGCATCGGCGATGAAAGTCGCATAGTAGCGCACGCGATCATGCGGCCGCAGCGAGGGCACGCTTTCCGAGACGCCGCCAGCGGCCATGGCTGCCGCATAAAACGCATCAACCTCATCCATCGTCCTCGCACGCAGACAAAGATGCACACCGCTATCAAGCGGTAGCGGCGCCATGCCTGCACGCAGATTGAGCCAGACTTCCGGATAGGTCTTGCCGAACCCGACCATTGCCGGACGTGTCACCAGTCGGGTCATGCCAAGCGGCGCGAAGCTGCGCTCGTAGAATGCTACGGCCCGTTCGAGATTGCTGACCGCGATGGAGATGTGATCGATCATCGGTCTTCCTCCCCCGCCTTCGTCATTCGATTTACGACGCCCCGGATTCGCCCAGCGTCTTCTGCATCGTGGTGTTGGCAAGCCACTCGTCATTCAGCGGCACGCTGTTGCGCTGTGTCGGGATATATCCGCGTTTCTTGAAGAAGGGCTCGGCGGTGTCGCTGGCATCGACGGTCAGCAGCTTGGCGCCGCGTGCACCTGCCAGCTTCTCGATCGCATCGATCAGCAGCGATGCCACACCCTGGAGGGCCGCATTCGGATGCACGTAAAGCAGATCGATGTGATTGGCGCCTTTCAGCGATGCAAAGCCGACCGGAACGCCGTCCAGCGTCGCAATCAGTGTGAGTTGCGACGCCAGCCGCTTGCCGAAGGCCACTTCGTCGTCGACCGTTGCAGCCCAGGCTTCCTGCTGCGCTTCGCTGTAGTCGTCGCCCGTCAATTCCTCGATGCTGGCCACGAAGATCGCAGCCGCAATTGCGGTGTCATCCGGCAGGAACGGTCGCAATGCCGGTTTCGCCTCGCCCATCGCGCTCACCAGAAATCCACCAGCTTCAGCGCCAGCGCGATGGCGCCGATGATCAATGCCCACTTGAGGGCGATGTAATATTTCCAGTGCTTTGGAAACGGTGTGTCGGGTCGGCTCATCGCGCGATCTCCCAGGTGGTGCCTTCCTTCGAGTCCTTGATGACGACGCCCATGGCGGCAAGTTCGTCGCGAATACGATCCGACTCCTTGAAGTCCTTGCGGGCCCGCGCGGCTGTGCGATCCGCAATCAAACCATCGACCTTTGCTGCATCGATCCCGCTGGCCTGTTGTTTGCGTCCATTCCATGCAGCAGCCGTTTCCGACAGGAAACCGAGCGCACGCAACGACGCTGCAAACTGGCTACGATCGCCGTCATTGCCTGCGGCCGCACTGTTGCGAAGACCGTGCAGCGCTGCAACAGCCAGCGACGTGTTCAGATCGTCGAACATCGGCTCCATCACCTTGTCGGAGACGTCGCCACCTGTTGCATCCGCCGCGACCCAATACCAGTCATCGAGCGTCTTGGCGCTCTCTTCCAAACCCTTCACGGTCCAGTCGATCGGCGAGCGATAATGAGTCTTCAGCATGTTCAGGCGCAACACTTCGCCTGGCCAGTCATTCAGCAATTCCCGGATAGTGAAGAAATTGCCGAGGCTCTTCGACATCTTCTCGCCTTCAACCTGCAGGAAGCCGTTATGCATCCAGTAATTCGCCATCGCATGCGTACCGTGCGCGCAGCGCGACTGGGCGATTTCGTTTTCATGATGCGGGAAGATCAGGTCGAGGCCGCCGCCATGAATGTCGAAGATCGTGCCGAGATAGGCCTCCGCCATCGCCGAGCACTCGATGTGCCAGCCCGGACGGCCCCTGCCCCACGGACTGTCCCAGCCGGGCTCTTCCGCGGATGACTGCTTCCACAACACGAAGTCGGTCGGATGCTTCTTGTGCGCATCGACTGCGACGCGCGCACCGGCCTGCTGGTCTTCCAGTTTGCGGCCGGAGAGTGCGCCATAGTCGGCCATCGACTGGGTGTCGAACAACACTTCGCCCGCAGCCTCATACGCATGGCCGCGCGCGATCAATTCCTTGATCAGCGTCACCATGTCGGTTTTGCCGTCGGCCCGCGGCAGCACGAAGTCCGTCGCCCGCGGCTGCACCGTCGGCGACAGGCAACCCAGCGCTTCGACGTCGGCCTGAAACTGATTGGCCGTGGTCTCGGTGACCCGGCGGATCGCCTCGTTCAGCGGCAGGCCCGGAAAGTCGCGCAACGCGCGATCGTTTATCTTGTCATCGACGTCGGTGATGTTGCGGACATAGGTGACTTTATCAGTGCCGTAGATGTACCGCAGCAGCCGGTACAGCACGTCGAACACGATCACCGGACGCGCATTGCCGATATGGGCGAAGTCGTAGACCGTCGGCCCGCAGACATACATCCGGACGTTGTCGGCATCGATCGGCGTGAAGACGCGCTTCTCGCGGGTCAGGGTGTCGTAAAGGCGCAGTTCCATGGATGTCCGTCCCTAGCGGCCGGGCGTCCTCTCATCCCTCTTGAGATTGATCTCGTGTGAGAAAAGACGGCCTCAGCCAGCGAATCGCTAGCTCTTAATCTCGCGGCAAATGCCACAAATGGCGAGAGAACCGTTCATCGGGGCACCATGGGGCAACCCCAGGTGGCCCGTCAAGGGTGTGGAACTATGCCGCAAAGGGCTGATTTCGGCCTCAATCCATCGCTACCCCGCCCATGGTTAATGATTGTTAATCTTTGGGGCGTATCGAATGAGGGCGAATTTCCTCATTCATTCGGTGAGTTATGAAATCCATTTCAGTCGTTCTGACGGCGGCATTTGTTCTGGCCGCTTCCTCGGCCTTTGCCGATTCCCGCGTCTTCATCATCGCCAACCAGTCTGACGGTTATGGTATCGACCAGTGCCTCGCCCGCGGCGAGAAGTGCGGCGCGCATGCCGCCCTGTCCTATTGCAAATCACGCGCCTTCGACCAGGCGGTGGCCTATCGCCGCGTCGATCCCGATGAAGTGACCGGCTCGGTCCCGACGTCAGGCAGCGCCTGCCATCACGGCAAATGCGACGAATTCGTTGCGATTACCTGCCAGCGCTGACATCCCGCGGCCTGCGACTTTCTCGCGTCGCGCTTGCGGCCACAGTGAGGCCCCGGAAACGACGTGACCCTGCCGCGAGAAGCAGCTATGGAAAGCCGCGTTCGCCGCCGCATTTTCATCGCGCGCGTCTGGCAACGTCGGCGAGAGGTTGGCGGCGGTATCGACGCGCGATGCCGCACCACTCCGCTTGTTTCTGTCTCGCTCGCTTCTGACTCGCGCATTGGCCGGATATGTCTGACACTGTGACTGCTTCCCTTTCTCGCTGGGCTTTCGTTGGTGCCGCACTGGTTGGTGCGCTGTCGCTGGGCACTCCTGCATCGGCGCAGAACGGACCGCCCCCGGCCTATCCCGCGCAGCAGGTCTATCCGCCGAGTCAGGCGCAGCAGCAGGGCTCCGCCAATCCGATGTGCGGGCGCCTCGAGGCGCAGCTTGCGACCATCGATCGCGGCAACGGCCTCGATCCCGCGCGCGCCGAGCAGCTTCGCCGCTATGAGGACGCCGCGTCCAAGCAGCAGAGCGAGCTCGATCGCGTTTCGGCGCAGGCCAAGCGGATGGGCTGCGACAGTTCCGGCTTCTTCTCGCTGTTCAATGGCCAGTCGCAGCAGTGCGGCCCGGTCAACAACCAGATCCAGCAGATGCGCGGCAATCTGGATCAGATCACCAGCAATCTCGAACGCCTGCGCGTCGGCACGCCCGGCAGTTCGGACCGTGATACCCAGCGCCGCTCGGTGCTGCTGGCCCTCGCGCAGAACAATTGCGGCCCGCAATACGCCGCCGCTGCGCAGCGCGCGGCGCCGCAGAACTCAGGCCCCGGCGGTTTCCTGAGCAACCTGTTCGGCAACAACGAGCCAAGCCCCGGCGCGGCGCCGCTGGACGGCAATATGTCGCCCGTTCCGTCCGGCACCTATCGGACCGTCTGCGTGCGCACCTGCGATGGCTTCTATTTCCCGATCTCGTTCGCGACGATCCCGGCGCGTTTCGGCGATGACGAGCGGACCTGCAAGAATCTCTGCCCGGCCTCCGACGCCAACCTGTTCACCTATCGCAATCCCGGCGAGGATATGAACTCGGCTGTCTCGGTGTCGGGTCAGCCCTATTCGTCGTCGCCGAACGCTTTCAAGTATCGCACCGAATTCAACCCGTCGTGCTCCTGCAAGGCGCAGGGCCAGACATGGTCCGAGGCGTTGAAGAATGTCGACGACAAATCGGCAGCGGAGAATGGCGACATCATCGTCACCGAGGAACGTGCCAAGCGGATGTCGCAGCCGCAAAAGGGCACGCCTGCCGCCTTGAAGAAGGGCGCAGCACCGGAGGCGCCTGCAGCAGCAGTTCCCGCGCAACCGACGGCGCCGTCGACTCCTGGCCAGATCCGGACCGTCGGCCCGCAATTCCTGCCAAATAACGCGCCGCGTTAAGCCTCGTGTCCTCGCCCGGCCAGGCAGAGCGACGACGGCCCAGCCCTAGCGTCCAGCTTCGGACAACCTCCGAACGGTAGGCTCACGCCAAACCGCGAGGGTGTTCGGATGGTCTCGACTTATCTCAACTATAATATCGTCTCCCGCAATCTCACCCAATCGCTGACGCGGATCTCGCAACAGGCCACCGTCTCGCGGGATACGGCCTATTACAAGGAGAACATCGGCAAGGTGAAAACCGTCGATGATCTCCTGAACGACTATCGGCTCTATACCTATGCAACGACGGCCTATGGTCTGGAGGACATGGCCTATGCCAAGGCCTTCCTGCGCAAGGTGCTGGAAAGCGATCTCTCCGACGCCAACAGTTTTGCCAACAAGCTGAGCGACAAGCGTTACCGGGATTTCGCAGCGGCCTTCCCTTTCGGGACCACCAGCAGCAGCACCAACACCGCCCAGTCCGAGAACCAGGCCGACGACATGATCGGTCTGTACACGGCCGTAGCGCAGCGCGGGGTCGATGCCATCGACGCGAACAAGAACTACTACAATCTCACGATCGGAAAGATCACCAACGTCAATGGCCTGCTCGCCGACGACAAGCTGCGGGATTATGTTTTCTCGGCCTTCGGCATCGACAAGAATCGCTGGTCCCACGACACGATCAGCAAGGTGCTGAGCAGCGACCCGTCCGATCCGAACAGCTATGTCAATTCCGTTTGGGTGTCGCAGAAGGACGACATCAATGCGAATATCACCAAGGCCCAGGCAGCGATGCTCGATGCCGCCGGCAAGATCGACACATACATGGCGGCATTGAAACAGCCGGGCGCCGATATGGCCGATCTGCGCCGGAAGATCGATCTGGAGCGCACGCGCGGATCGATGAATGAGGTCAGTATCCTCAGCTATAAGGATGCGCTCAAGACGATCGACAGCTATGTGGCGCTTGCCGGCGCTTTCGAGTTCTCGCCCGACGGCACATTGCCCACCGGAACGTCTGCCCAGACAGCCGCGCAGCTGAGCGACACCCATACCAAATATGTCAACAGCCAGGGCGCGGCCTATCTCGCAGCGGATGAAAATTACGCGGCATCGCTGATCAAGCAGTATCGCGCGGGCATCGCCAATGTGACTACGGTCGATGCCTTTCTCAAGACGCCAAACGTCTATAATTTTGCTCTGAAATCATTTGGCCTCGATCCCGAAGAGGTTTCGCCGACGATCATCAAAAACGTGCTCAAAAGCGATCCGGACGATCCGAAGAGCTACGTGAACAAGCTGCACGACGAGCGATACGTTCAGCTCGCTCGGGCATTTAATTTCGACAGCAGCGGAAATATCACGACGCCTGTGGTGGCGCAGGACGCGGCGGAAGTCACCCAGGTGATGAAGGACTACATCATCGCCAAGACACGCTTCACGAAGGACAAGGAACAGGCCGAGCTGCGCAAGGCGGCCGACAAGGACGCGGTCTATTATCAGAAGAACATCGCCAATATCGAGAGCGTGAAGGATCTGCTTGCCGACAGGAAGCTCATCGACATCGCGCTCGTCGCCAAGGACCTCGACCCCGCCAAGGTGACCACCGCCGATCTGCGCAAGATGTTCGATTCCGACCTGAACGACCCCAAGAGCTTCGTCAACACGCAGAAGGATCCGCGTTTCGCGGAGCTGGTGGCCTCGTTCAATTTCGACGACGACGGCGAGATCGCGCGGCTGCCGAAATTCGGGCCGCAGACCCGCGACCAGTTCATGGAAATCCAGCACAAATATCTGCAGCAGACGCTGGAGACGCAGCAGGGCGAAAGCAATCCCGGCGTGCGGCTCGCGCTCTACTTCGAGCGCAAGGCGCCGAGCATCACCTCGGCCTATGACCTGCTTGCGGACAAGGCGCTGGCGGAAGTGTTCCGCACCATCTTCAGCCTGCCGGACGAGGTGGGCGCGATGGATATCGATCAGCAGGCCAAGGTGGTGGAGAAACACCTCAATCTGAAGGACCTCGCCGATCCCGCCAAGCTGGCCAAACTGCTGAACCGTTTCTCGGCGCTGTATGACATCAAGAACAGCACCAGCGCCGCATCCTCACCCGTCGTCACCCTGTTTCAGGGCGGTGGCGTCCTGAGCGATTCAACCTTTGCGGCGGTGGCCAAAACGGCGCGGTGACGGGATCACGCGCAGATACACGACGGGTTTGTAGGGCGTCATTCGCCCTACAGCTTCACTCAAACGCTTCGCTGGTGCCCCTGCCGGGCCGCGTCACCAGGTCCTCATCGGGCTTCGGCAACGGATTGGCCAGATCGCGAAACTTGTTGGTGATCGGATAGCGGCGATCCCTGCCAAAGTTCTTCCGCGTCACTTTCACGCCCGGCGCCGCCTGCCGGCGCTTGTATTCGGCGATGTTGAGCAGCCGATCGATGCGCGTCACGACGTCCTTCTCAAAACCGGCAGCGACGATCTCTGACAGCGGTTCCTCACGCTCGACCAGACGTTCGAGAATGCCATCAAGAATATCGTATGGAGGTAGCGAGTCCTGATCGGTCTGGTTCTCGCGCAATTCGGCCGTGGGCGGACGGATAATGATGTTGTTGGGGATCACTTCGCCATCAGGACCGAGCGCGCCTTCGGGCTTCCAAGAATTGCGCAGGGTCGAGATGCGGAACACCTGGGTCTTGTAGAGATCCTTGATGGGATTGAAGCCGCCATTCATGTCGCCATACAGCGTGGCATAGCCCACCGACATTTCCGACTTGTTGCCTGTGGTCACGACCATGGCACCGGTCTTGTTGGAGACGGCCATCAACAACGTGCCACGGGTGCGGGCCTGGAGGTTCTCTTCGGTGATGTCGCGCGCGAGACCCTTGAAGGTATCGGCGAGGATTTTCTCGAAACCATTCACCGCGCCCGCAATGGGCAGGACCTCGTAACGGAAACCCAGCGCCTTCGCGAGCTTGTCGGCATCGTCGAGCGACACCTGCGCGGTGTAGCGGAATGGCAGCATGATGCCGCGCACGCGGTCGGCGCCGAGCGCATCCACGGCGATCGCGGCGCAAAGCGCGGAGTCGATACCGCCGGAGATGCCCATCAGTACGCCGGGGAAGCCGTTCTTGTTGACGTAATCGCGCAAGCCAAGCACACAGGCGGCGTAGTCGCCCTCGTCGCCTTCCGGCACCGGTGCGATCGGTCCGTCGCAGCGCCAGTGGCCGTCGATCTTCTCGAATGTCAGCGTCGTGATGCTCTCGGTGAAGGACGGCAATTGTGCCCCCAGCGAGCGGTCGGCATTGAGCACAAAGCTCGCGCCGTCGAACACCAGTTCGTCCTGACCGCCGACCTGATTGAGGTAGACCATCGGCAGATGGCTCTCGGTAACGCGGGCGACCTGCACCGACAAGCGCAGATCCGTCTTGCCGCGGGCATATGGCGAACCGTTCGGCACGATCAGGATTTCGGCGCCGGTCTCGGTCAGCGTCTCGACCACGTCTTCGTAGTCGGCGGACTCTTCCATCCAGGTGTCTTCGCAGATCGGCACGCCGACGCGCAGACCGCGGATGGTGACGGGTCCCGAGACCGAGCCGCGCGCGAAGACGCGCTTCTCGTCGAACACACCGTAATTCGGCAGATTGACCTTGAAACGGATCGCGCTGATGCGGCCGTCGTCGAGCAGCGCGCAGGCATTGTAGAGCTTGCCGCCATCGACCCAGGGCGAGCCGATCAACACAGCCGGACCCCCGTCCGCGGTCTCGCGCGCCAGCTCCTCGATGGCCGCACGGCAGGCCGCCTGAAATGCCGGTTTCAGCACCAGATCTTCCGGTGGGTAGCCGGCGATGAACAATTCAGGAAACACGATCAGCGTCGCGCCGTCGGCTTTGGCCTGCGCCCGCGCAGCGCGCGCCTTGGCGGCATTGCCGGTGATGTCACCGACGATGGGATTGAGCTGGGCGAGTGTGACGGTGAAGCGCGTCAATTCTGTCATGGAAACATCCAAGCCTACCGGCTCACCCTTCGCAACTGCAGGATTAGAAGATGCCTATGCGCTCACCGAGCGCATACAGCCAGGTCATGCCGGCGATCACAAGTGCGACGCCGACGGCCGCCGATCCCATATCCTTCACACGCCCGATCTGCGGATCGTGTTCGGTGGTGAGCCGGTCGGCCAGTTTCTCGATGGCGGTGTTGAGCAGTTCGACGGTGAGCAGCAGCAAAACCACCGCCACCAGCTCGAGCCGACGCGCTGCGGTGGTGCCGATGAGAAATGACAGCGGCACCGCGAGGAGCAGTGCAAACAGCTCCTCGCGAATGGCCTGCTCCGATCGCGTCGCGAAGGTCAGGCCATTCCAGGTATTGATGCAGGCCCGCCAGAGGCGCGACAAGTTTAGAGACCCGATGCCACCGGCAGCGGCTCCGCCCTGTCGACGCGGGACGTCTTCAGCAATTCGGCGATCAGGAACGCCATGTCGATGGATTGCTCGGCATTCAGACGGGGATCGCAGACCGTGTGGTAGCGGTCGTTGAGGTCCTCGTCCGAAATGGCGCGCGCGCCACCGGTGCATTCCGTCACGTTCTGGCCGGTCATCTCCAGATGCACGCCGCCCGGATGGGTGCCTTCGGCGGCATGGATCTGGAAGAACGACTTCACCTCGGACAGGATACGATCGAATGGACGGGTCTTGTAGCCGGAATTCGACGTGATGGTGTTGCCGTGCATCGGATCGCACGACCATACCACCGAGCGCCCTTCCTTCTGCACCGCGCGGATGAAGCCCGGCAGATGCTCCCCAACCTTCTCGTGGCCGAAGCGGTTGATCAGCGTCAGGCGGCCGGGCTCATTGTCCGGATTGAGGACGTCGATCAGCTTCAGCAGTTCATCCGGCTTCAGCGACGGGCCGCACTTCAGGCCGATCGGATTCTTGATGCCGCGGAAGTATTCCACATGGGCATGATCGAGCTGCCGCGTACGGTCGCCGATCCAGATCATGTGGCCGGAGGTCGCGTACCAGTCGCCCGTCGTGGAATCGACGCGCGTGAAGGCCTGCTCATAGCCGAGCAACAGCGCTTCGTGGCTGGTGTAGAAATCCGTCGACCGCAGTTCCGGGTGGCTTTCCAGATTGAGGCCGCAGGCGCGCATGAAGTTCAGCGCGTCCGAGATGCGGTCGGCCAGTTCCTTGTAACGGCGCGACTGCTGCGAATCCTTCAGGAAGCCGAGCATCCACTGGTGCACGCTGCCGAGATTGGCGAAGCCGCCGGTCGCGAAAGCGCGCAGCAGATTCAGCGTCGCCGCCGACTGGCGATAGGCCATCAGCTGGCGCTGCGGATCGGGCACGCGGGATTCTGGCGTGAAGGCGATGTCATTGATGATGTCGCCGCGATAGCTCGGCAGCTCGACGCCGTTGAGCTTCTCCATCGGCGACGACCGCGGCTTGGCGAACTGGCCGGCGATACGGCCGATCTTCACCACGGGCAGCGCGCCGGCATAGGTCAGCACCACCGACATCTGCAGGAAGGCGCGGAAGAAATCGCGGATATTGTTGGCGCCATGCTCAGCAAAGCTCTCGGCGCAATCGCCGCCCTGCAGCAGGAAGGCCTCGCCGGCAGCCACGCGGGCGAGCGACTTCTTCAGATTGCGGGCCTCGCCTGCAAAAACCAGCGGCGGAAACGTGGCAAGCTGCGCCTCGACATCGCCAAGGGCCTTGAGATCCGGGTATTCCGGCATTTGCAGCACGGGCTTGCCGCGCCAGCTATCGGGCGTCCACCGCTCGGACATCACTTCTCTCCTGAAAACCGCGCTTTATGGCTGCGGAGGCCGCGTTATACACAGCACAGATGGGGATCGCCAGTTCGAAATCCACATTGCGCCCCAAGCCCTTGCAGCCAAAGCCGAATTCGCATTTGCTAGGCCCGGGTAAGGAACATATGGGACACCATGGGAGAAACTGCGGTGTCGGAGGCTGCACTGGACGACGCTTTTGCCGATGACATCACCTTCCAGGCGACCGACGGCTATTCGTTGGGCGCGACGCTATACCTGCCCCGCGGCGCCCGTACCCACGCGGTTCTGATCAATTCCGCAACCGCCGTTCCCCGCAAAATCTACAGAGGCTTCGCCAGCTACCTCGCCAGCCGCGGCTGCGCCGTGCTGACCTATGACTACCGCGGCACCGGGGATTCGCGGCCCAAGGCCGATCCCCTGTCCGACCGGTCGAACGCGCTGGTGGGCTTCAAGGCGTCCATGACCGACTGGGCTGCGCTCGATGTTACCGCCGCGGTGACCTGGATGCGCGAGCGCTACAAGACGATGCCGCTCGCCTTTGTCGGCCATTCCTTCGGCGGTCAGGCGCTCGGCCTGATCCCCAACAATTCCGAAGTGTCGCGCGCCCTGCTCATCGCGGCACAAGCCGGCACCTGGCGACTGATGACGCCGCCGGAGGGCTACCGCATCTATGCGCTGATGAAATTCGTCGGCGCGCCGCTGGCGCGCGTCATCGGCTATGCGCCCGGCAGGATAGGCCTTGGCTACGATCTGCCACGCGACGTGTTTCTGGAATGGGCCAATTGGGTGACCAGCGACCGCTATTTCTTCGACGACAGCAAATTGCGGGCACTCGTGAATTTTCCACGTTACCGCGGCGAGATGCGGGCCCTGAGCTTTTCGGACGATCCATGGGCGACACGCGCCGCCGTCGAAATGCTCTGCGCCGGCTTCACGTCGATCAAGCCGGAGATCGACAGTATCCGCCCCATCGAGGCCGGCTCGAAAAAGGTCGGCCATTTCGGCTTCTTCCGGCCGGAGCACCGCGACACACTGTGGCGCGGCGCGGCTGAGTGGATCCAGATGCAAGATTAGGGGCACATCATTGAAGCCGCAGATCATCGATCCGCCCTCATCCTGAGGAGCGGTCGTCTTCGACCGCGTCTCGAAGGATGGCCACAAACACCGATACGTTGCATCTCATGGTTCGAGACGCGCGCAAGGGCGCGCTCCTCACCATGAGGGCTGGTGTTACTCCGCGGCTTCGCGCACGTAGCGCGCGGTCGGCGTGCGCATCGTCACGAGTTCCTCGGCCGCACTCGGATGCACGGCCACGGTGGCATCGAAATCAGCCTTGGTGGCCTTCAGCTTCACGCAGATGCCCAGCACCTGGATGAGTTCGGCCGATTCCGGTCCGACGATATGGGCGCCGACCACGATATCCGTCGCGCCGTCGACCACCAGCTTCATCAATACACGGCTTTCGCTGCCGGAAATCGTCGATTTGATCGACCGGAAATTGGTCTTGTAGATATCGACGTGGCTGAAGGTGGCGCGCGCCTCTTCTTCGCTCATGCCGACAGTGCCGACTTCCGGCTGGGTGAACACCGCGGTCGGGATATTGCTGTGATCGACCTTCACGGTCTTCTTGCCGAAGACCGTATCGGCAAAGGCGTGGCCTTCGCGGATCGCCACCGGCGTGAGGTTGACCCGATTGGTGACGTCACCGACCGCGTAGATATGCGGCACATTGGTCTGCGAGAACTCATTGACGATGATGCCGCCATGGGCGGGCTTGAGTGCAACGCCAGCCTTCTCGAGACCGAGATTGGCGGTGTTCGGATTGCGGCCGATCGCGAACAACACCTGATCGGATGCGATGCTTGCGCCGCTGGACAGATGCGTCGTGAATTCGTGCCGGTGTTTCTCGACCTTGGTCACCGTGCAGCCGGTCAGGATGGTGATGCCATCCTTTTCCATCTCGCTGCGGACATGGGCGCGCACGTCTTCATCGAAGCCGCGCAGGATGTTGTCGCCGCGATAGATCACCGTCACGTCGGAGCCCAATCCTGCAAAGATGCAGGCAAATTCGAGCGCGATATAGCCGCCGCCCTGGATCACGATGCGCCTCGGCAGTTCGGGCAGATGAAACACCTCGTTGGAGGAAATCACATGCTCGATGCCGGGAATCGCCGGCCCATGATTGGGCGCGCCGCCGGTCGCAATCAAGATATGCTTGGCGTTCACCGTCTCGCCGGTGCCGAGGCGCAGCGTGTGCGGATCCTCGAACACTGCGCGGGTCTTGACGGTCGTCGCGCCGGTCTTCTCCACATTGGACTGATAGATGCCCTCGAGCCGGGCGATCTCCTTGTCCTTGTTGGCGATGAAGGTCGACCAGTCGAACGTCGCCGTCGGGATGGTCCAACCGAAACCGGCGGCATCGTCGATCTCGCGCTGGACATGCGAGGCATAGACCATCAGCTTCTTCGGCACGCAGCCGCGGATCACGCAGGTGCCGCCGAAGCGATATTCCTCGGCCACCATGACCTTCGCGCCGTAGCCGGCCGCGATACGGGCGGCGCGCACGCCGCCAGAACCACCACCAATGACAAACAGATCGACGTCGACGTCAGCCATGATCGCTCCGAACTGGGGGCTGAGACCCGGGATGACGGGCCTCAGCTTACGCCCTTAGATTTCCTTGCCGCGCTTGCGCATTTCAGCGCGGAACAGGCCGTTGACCTGCTCCGAAAACTGCTGCGCCCACTGCTGCATATAGGTCATGCTGGCGGAAATCGACTGGGGCTCCTGCACCAGAAGTTTCTGGCCGAGCGGCGACTTGTAGAAAGTCGCAAGGTCCTTCAACTCCGCCTCGGTGAAGTCGCTGGCATAGATCTTCGCCATCTGCTCGGTGATCTCCTTGTCGCGCCCGGCCATCGTCTGCGCGATGGTGATGGCGACCTCGTTGAGATCCTTCTGATAGTTCAGATTGCTCTGCAGCAGCGAATCCTTGACGCGCTGAACCATGTTCGGCACGGCATTGGCATACATCGCGCTGGCGTTCTTCATCGCCAGAATTTCCTTGGCGTAAGCGATCGCAGCTGGCGATGCCGGCTTGATCGGACGAGCCTGTCCTTCCGGAGATGCCTGCTGCGCGGAGACCGGCAGCGCGATCACTGCAACGCTGAGCGCCAGACCGGCGGACAGCAGCATGTGCGAGAGCTTCTTCATTCCAATTCTCCTTGATTGCGCCGTTACGGACGCTCGAAAACGCGAATTCCCTGCGATCCTGCCAGCATGGCGGTGCTTGCCAGACCGATAAACAAACCGTGCTCGACCACGCCCGGAATGGCGCCGAGCAGCCCGGCCAGTCGGGGCGCATCGGTGATGGTCCCGAGCCGGGCGTCGATGATCCAGTGGCCACCATCGGTGACGAAAGCATGGCCGTCCTTGCCGCTGCGAATGGCCATTTCGCCGTGCAACCCGCACTTGGCGAACACATCGGCAATCGCGCGGCGTGTGGCCGACAGGCCGAACGGGATCACTTCCACAGGCAGCGGGAAGCGGCCGAGGGTCGGCACCCATTTGGAATCGTCGGCGATGACAATCATGCGGTCGGACGCCGCCGCCACGATCTTCTCGCGGAGCAATGCGCCGCCGCCGCCCTTGATGAGATTCAGCGCCGGATCGACTTCGTCGGCACCGTCGACCGTGAGATCGAGCCGATCGACCTCGTCGAGTGTGGTCAACGGCACGCCGCAACGTTCGGCATCGGCCCGCGTGGCCTCAGACGTCGGAACGCCAATAACCTTGAGACCGCCCGCCACGCGTTCACCCAGCAGTTCGACGAAGTGCTTTGCTGTCGATCCCGTGCCGAGTCCGAGCTTCATGCCATCACGCACATGTTCGAGCGCCTTTGCGGCAGCCTGTCGTTTCAGCTCGTCCATATTCATCGGCGCAGCGGTCCTTGCGGTTCACAATCGGTCCCGCGGACGGGATGCGCCGCATATCTAGCGACGTTTGGGGGCAAGGAACAGGGCGAAGGACGTGCTTTCCCGGGGAATGCAGACCTGCATTCCAAGGGATGCCGGACCGCATCCGGGACCCCTTGCGGGATCGGCCGATGACCGGTAGCGATCCCTGCATGACAGATGCTTCCCCTGCTCCCCTCGTCGTTTTCGACCTCGACGGCACCCTCGTCGATACCGCCCCCGATCTCATCAGCGCGCTGAATCATGTGCTCCATCAGGAGGGGTTGGCCCCCGTCCCGCTGGAATCTGCGCGGAAAATGATCGGCCAGGGCGCCCGGCGCCTGATCGAACGCGGGCTCGAGCTTGAAGGGCGGGAAATGACCCCGGACGAGGTCACACGCCTGACCGGGGATTTCATCGCTTATTACGCGGAGCATATCGCTGACGAGTCGCGCCCCTTCGAGGGGCTGATTGGCGCGCTCGACGAGATGGCGGGGCGTGGCTACCGCTTCGCGGTTTGCACCAACAAGCTGGAATGGCTGTCGAAGCTGCTGCTCGACAAGCTGGAGCTGACGGACCGATTCGCGGCGATCTGCGGCGCCGACACCTTCGGCGTCGCGAAGCCCGATCCCGTCATCCTGCAGCAGACGGTAGCGCGTGCCGGTGGCGTGATGTCGTCCGTTGTCATGGTCGGCGATGCCGGCCCCGATGTCGGTGTGGCGCGGCGGGCCAACGTCCCGGTGATCGGCGTTACATTCGGCTATACCGATGTCCCGATTATCGAACTCAAGCCCGACATCGTGATCGACCATTTCCGCGATCTACCGACGACTGTCGACCGCCTGTTGCCACGCCGCCTCGCCTAGCCTGTTCAGATAATTGAGTTTCTCAGGTTGTTCGGCGGCTTCGTTAACCATCAATTAACTATAAGCGGCCTGCGTGTTGCGTCATATGTACGACGCTCCTATGGTTGCCGGGGGATGGCGGCTAGCCGCAAAACGTGACGGATATACCCATGCGTAGAGTAATAGTTTTGGCAGCGGCAGGCCTGAGCCTGGCCGGTTGCACGTCGTTCTCCATGGACGCATTCAAGTCGGCACCGGAACCGGTTACCGTACAATTCGACTCGGTTCCGCCCGGCGCAGAGGTGGTCACGTCGATTGGCCCGAGCTGCAAGACCCCGTGCTCGCTGCCTCTGGCAACGGAAACCGGGTTCAGCGCAACCTTTACCCTCGCAAAATTTCAGCCGATGACAGTTCCGGTGACCATTACCCGCGTTCCCGGGGACTTCACCTCGCCGGCACGGACCACGGTCGATCCGAGCCCGGTCGTCGCCGAGTTGCAGCCTGCGACACCGCCACGCCGCGCCCGCAAGGCTGCCAAGCGCGCAGCAGCGCCTGCCGCGGCCCCGGCGGCCGCCGCATCTGCGGCGGGCTCGCCGTTCCCCGCGCCTCGCTGATCCACCAAACATATACGTTGGCGTGATTGTGCCAGCTGCAACACGTGACTAGATTGAACGTGCGGCGTTTTTCGCCGCGCGAGCAATTCATGTTTTGCAGTCAGGCATCTGAATGACCGTCTCCGAGTTGAGCCCCGCCCTGGCCTCCTCTGCCATGACCGATCCGTTCGGTCGGCGGATCAACTATTTGCGTGTCTCGGTGACCGACCGCTGCGATCTGCGCTGCTTCTATTGCATGTCGGAAGACATGACGTTCCTGCCCAAGGCCGACCTGCTGACGCTGGAAGAGCTCGACCGGCTCTGCTCGGCGTTCATCGCCAAGGGCGTTACCAAGCTGCGGCTCACTGGCGGCGAACCGCTTGTCCGGCGCAACGTCATGGGCCTCGTGCGTTCGCTGTCGCGCCACCTCAAGACCGGCGCGCTGAAAGAGCTGACGCTGACCACCAATGGCTCGCTGTTGTCCAAATATGCCGCTGAGCTCGCGGATTGCGGCGTGAAGCGCATCAACGTCTCCCTGGACACGCTCGATCCCGCGAAATTCCGCGCCATTACGCGCTGGGGCGACCTCAACAAGGTGCTGGCCGGGATCGACGCGGCGCAGGCTGCGGGCCTGGCCGTGAAGATCAATGCCGTCGCCTTGAAGAACATGAATGAGGACGAGATCCCCTCATTGATCGAATGGGCCCACGGCCGCGATATGGCGCTGACGCTGATCGAAGTGATGCCGATGGGCGATATCGGCGAAGGCCGTATCGACCAGTATGTGCCGCTGTCTATGCTGCGCGCACGCCTCGCCAGTCAGTTCACGATGACCGATCTGCCCGACGATACCGGCGGTCCTGCCCGCTATGTTCGCGTTGCTGAAACTGGCGGCAAGATCGGCTTCATCACGCCGATGACCCATAATTTCTGCGAGGCGTGCAATCGCGTGCGCATCACCTGCACCGGAACGATCCATACCTGCCTGGGCCACGAGGATGCCTCCGACCTCCGCAAGCCGCTGCGGGCTTCCGCCGACAACGACCTCCTGAACGCCACGATCGACCGCGCCATCGGCCTGAAGCCGAAGGGGCATGATTTCATCATCGATCGCCGCCACAACCGGCCGAGCGTCAGCCGGCATATGAGCGTGACCGGGGGGTAACCCACCGGCGGTGCTCCGTCCTTCCCCCTCGACCAATGGCCTGCGACAAACCGTCAATTTCCGATTGACGATTGCATGACGCGCTGAAATGGTGCCGCCGAATTCTTTCGCCCAGCGGAAAAAGCTGCGCTTTCTCAGTGAGAAAGACGTGATGAGCGGACAGCGGGGCGACTTTCGGGGGGAACTGTGGACGTACTCAAATTCACACGTGCGATCGATGCACTGAGCGATGTGTTCGGCTTCATCGCCAAGTGGCTCGTGCTGCTTGCCTGCCTCGTCAGCGCCGGCAACGCCACGATCCGTTATCTCTTCAACTATTCGTCGAACGGCTGGCTCGAAATCCAGTGGTACATGTTCGCGGGCATCGTGTTCTTCGGCGCGGCGCAGACACTGCGCCTCAATGAGCATGTGCGCGTCGATCTGCTCTATTCGGCCGTCTCCGATCGCGCGCGGCTGTGGATCGACATCATCGGCCTCTGCATCTTCCTGCTGCCGGCGATGACATACCTCACTTACATGACGTTCCCGTTTTTCCTGAATTCCTGGAATTCGCAGGAAGTCTCCAGCAATGCGGGCGGCCTGATCCTGTGGCCGGTGAAGCTTGTGCTGCCGCTCGGCTTTGGTCTGCTGCTACTGCAGGGTGTGGCCGAACTCGCCAAGCGCATCGCCGCGCTCGCCGGCGTCGTCAAGATCGACACCCATTACGAAGCGCCGCTGCAATAGCGGCGTTCGCTTTTTCAGCCTCTCGCATTTCGACCAATCCGTTCGATAGAACCAGTTCGATAGTCAGGACCACCGATGTTTTCCTACGGCGTGTTCCCCCCGCTGATGTTCGGCACCATGATCTGCTTCATGGTGTTCGGCTTCCCGGTCGCCTTCTCGCTGGCCGCGGTCGGCCTGTTCTTCGGCATTCTCGGCATCTTCACCGGTCACTTCGATCCGTCCTTCCTGCAGGCGCTGCCGTTCCGCTTCTACGGCACGATCTCGAACGACCTGCTGCTGTCGATCCCGTTCTTCACTTTCATGGGCGCGATCCTCGAGCGCTGCGGCCTTGCTGAAGACCTGCTCGAAGGCACCGGCCAGCTGTTCGGCAAGATCCCCGGCGGCCTCGCTTATGCGGTGATCCTCGTCGGCGCCGTGCTCGGCGCCATCACCGGCACCGTTGCTGCTTCGGTCATCGCCATGGGCGTGATCTCGCTGCCGATCATGATGCGCTACGGCTACGACATGAAGCTCGCCACCGGCGTCATCGCCGCATCGGGCACCATCACGCAGCTCATCCCTCCGTCGCTGGTGCTGATCGTACTCGCCGACCAGCTCGGCCGTTCGGTCGGCGACATGTATCTCGGCGCCATCGGCCCTTCGATCATCCAGGTCGTGATCTTCATTCTCTATATCGTCGTATTGTCGATCCTGAAGCCGAGCGCGATGCCGCCGATCCCGGAACATGCGCGCGAGCCCATGAACTGGAAGCTCATCAGCCGTGTGCTGTGGGGCATGATCCCCTCGATCGTGCTGATCTTCCTCGTGCTCGGCACCATCGGCCTCGGCCTCGCGACGCCCACCGAAGCCGGCGCCATGGGCGCGGTCGGCGCGATGGTGCTCGCCGCGCTGCATCGCCGCCTGACCTGGCCGTTGATCGACCAGGCGATGACATCGACCATGCGCCTGACCTCGATGGTGGTGTTCATCCTAATCGGCTCGACCTGCTTCAGCCTCGTCTTCCAGGGCATGGATGGTGCGCGCTGGATCGAGCATCTGCTCACCGGCCTGCCCGGCGGCGCGATCGGCTTCCTGATCTTCGTGAACATCTTCGTGTTCTTCCTGGCGTTCTTTCTCGACTTCTTCGAGATCGCCTTCATCATCATCCCGTTGCTGGCGCCGGTCGCGGCAAAGCTCGGCATCGATCTCGTCTGGTTCGGCGTGCTGCTCTGCGTGAACATGCAGACGTCGTTCATGCATCCGCCGTTCGGCTTCGCACTGTTCTATCTGCGCGGCATTGCACCGCCCGAAGTGAAGAGCCGCGATATCTATCTCGGCGCACTGCCATGGGTCGGGATGCAGATCATCCTGGTGATCATCGTGATCTACTGGCCCGGTCTCGTGACCTACTGGATCGACAACACGGCTGTGGATACGTCCAACGTGAAAATCGAGATCCCGCAGATCGAGATGCCGGCAATGCCCGATTTCGGACCAGCAAAATAGCGGATAACGTTACTATTGCGCTTTACGATCAGGGGATAACCGATGCTGCATGAAGGAAGTTGCCATTGCGGCAACATCGCCTTTGAAGTCGAGGGCGACTTCAATTCGGCCATCGACTGCAACTGTTCGATGTGCCGGCGGCGCGGCGGCCTGCTCGCTTTCGTTCCACGCGACAAACTGGTGCTGAAGACCGCGAAAGAAAGCCTGTCGACCTATACGTTCAATCACCACGCCATTCAGCATCACTTCTGCAGCACCTGCGGCATTGCCCCGTTCGGCGAAGGAAAAGCCCCGAACGGAATGATGATGGCATCGGTCAATGTGCGCTGTCTGCCTGCGGTCGATCTGAGCGCTCTGAATATCCAGCAATTCGACGGCAAGGATCGCTAACGCGCTCAGCCGACAAACACTATCTCGGCTTCACCAAGCTTTTCAAATCGCACCACACAGCGATCACCGGGCTTCAGGAACGGCATGCCGGTCCAGCTGCCTGTCGTGACGATATGCCCTGCTTTCAAGCCTCCGGCATCCCGCCACATATTGGCCAGCGCGATTGCAGCGGCAAGCGGATCGTCGGTCGGATGGCCGCCTTTGCGCTCCAGCACCGTCTCGCCGTTCACAACAAACGTGATGTGCAGGTTCGGCAAATCGAGATGTGACCAGTCGGCCATCTCAGGCCCGAGCACCAGCCCGCCATTGATCCCGCAATCGGCGAGCTGCTCCAACCGCGGCCGGCTCGTCGGCTCCCGAAACCGGCTGGAGACCACCTCGATGGCCGGCAGCACGGCCACGGATTGCGCAATCTCTTCGCGCGTATAAGGCGCGGCGCGCGCCGGCATATCGCGGGTAAAGCGGAAGGCTACCTCGCCTTCGACGCCGAGATGCGGGACTTCGGCCACCGACATATGCGCCGGGCTCGAACGGATCATCCGGGCTTCGATCAGACCACGTGTCGGTTCGCCCTCGGGCGGCGCACCGGCCTTAAAGGCACCAATGGGCTGTCCGACGAGAGTGGCCACGCGATCCTGAATCTCGTGCGCCTCTCCTACCGAAGACGGCGTTACCGGAAGTCCTTCGATCTGCGTCCCGTTGCGGCGCGCTTCGGCAAGAATGTCGGCGGCCGTTTCGATTTCAGATTCGGTCATGGCAAATTCGGCTCCCTCCAGGAACAGAACACTTAGCGGATTCGCGGTCCGCGCACCGGCTAAGGGAGACCGCTTCAACAAGAAGCCTGGCCTTCTCACGAAGGCCGGGCTCCTTTTTCCGAAACAGTCTTCGATCAGCTGCGGGTGCGCGAGCGGATCATGAAACTGTCGAAGCTGTACTCGGCGACCTGCCACCAAGTGTACTGGTCGCCGCGGAAGGCCACCATGCTGTCATAGACTTTCTTGAACGCCGCATTGCTGGCCGAGGTCTCGGCATAAACCTCGTTGGCAGCCTTTAGCGACGCATCCATGATGGATGCGGGGAACGGCCGCAGCTGCGTGCCACCGGCCACCAGGCGCTTCAGCGCCGGCGGATTGTAGGCGTCGTAGCGTGCCTGCATGGTTTCGTTGGCGAGCGACGAGGCGGTCTTGATGATCGACTTGTAGCTGGCAGGAAGCTGCTCCCACTTAGCGAGGTTGACCATGTTGTGCAGTGTCGGACCGCCCTCCCAGAAGCCGGGATAGTAGTAATATTTGGCGACCTTCTGGAAACCGAGCTTTTCATCATCGTAAGGTCCGACCCATTCGGCGGCGTCGATGGTGCCCTTTTCCAGCGACGGGTAGATATCGCCGGCGGCCACCTGTTGCGGAACGAGCCCGAGCCTGGTGAGCACACGGCCGGCGAAGCCGCCGATGCGCATTTTGAGACCACTGAGGTCGGATGGCTCCTTCAGCTCCTTGCGAAACCAACCGCCCATCTGGCAGCCGGTGTTGCCGGCCGCGAATCCGATGACGTTGTAGCCTTTGAGAAATTCATTGAAGAGTTCGGCGCCACCGCCTACCTGCAACCATGAGGTCTGCATCCGGCTGTTGAGTCCGAACGGAACCGCCGTACCGAACGCGAAGGTTGGATCCTTGCCTACATAATAGTAGGCTGCCGTGTGGCACATCTCCACGGTGCCGTTGGAGGCCGCATCCAGCGCCTGCAGACCGGGCACGATCTCACCTGCGGCAAACACCTGGATCTGGAATTTGTTGTCGGTGGCCTCGGCAACGGCCTTGGCGAATACCTCGCTGGCGCCATAGATCGTATCGAGCGATTTCGGAAAGCTCGACGTTAACCGCCATTTGATTTCCGGCGAAGATTGCGCGATGGCCGGCGCGGCAATGGCCGCACCGGCAGCCCCCAGACCGGCAGCCTTGATGAACTCACGACGCTTCATGATGTGCTCCCTGGATGTGAATGTGTCAGCGCCCTTCTTGGCGAGGGCGTTGGGGAGCAGCATGGGCCAGGTTCCAGCGAGAAGCCACGGCGATTTGAGTGACGCAATGCAAAAAGCCCGACCTTCTCGCGAAGGCCGGGCTCCATGTTTGATCGAGGCTTAAGATCAGCCGCGGGTACGCGAGCGGATCATGAAGCTGTCGAAGGTGTATTCAGCGACCTGCCACCACAGATATTCGTCCGAACGATAGGCCTGCATCGCGTCGATCGACTTCTTGAAGTCGGCGTTCTTCGCGGAGATTTCAGCCCAGAGTTCGTTGGTGGCCTTGAGGCATGCATCCAGAACTTCATTGGTGAACGGACGCAGCTGCGTGCCACCGGCGACGAGCTGCTTCAACGCCGCCGGATTCTGCATGTCGTAACGAGCGGCCATCCAGCTGTTGGCATTGGCGCAGGCATTGGTGAGGATCGCCTGATAGCTCTTCGGCAGCGCATTGTACTTCTCGAGGTTGGTGAAGGCGTGGACCGTCGGACCACCTTCCCAGAAACCTGGATAGTAGTAGTACTTCGCGACCTTTTGGAAGCCGAGCTTCTGATCGTCATAGGGGCCGACCCACTCGGCAGCGTCGATGGTGCCTTTTTCCAGCGACGGATAGATGTCGCCACCGGCAAGCTGCTGCGGCACGACGCCGACCTTCTGCAGCACCTGACCGGCGATGCCGCCGATGCGCATCTTGAGGCCGGAGAGATCGGCAACGGTCTTGATCTCCTTGCGGAACCAACCGCCCATCTGCGTGCCCGTATTGCCGCAAGGGTGACCGATGACGCCAAATTTCTTGAAGAACTCGTTGCCGAGCTGCTCGCCGCCGCCCTGGTACCACCAGGAATTCTGCTGACGTGCGTTCAGGCCAAACGGCACCGACGCATAGATCGCGAAGGTCGGATCCTTGCCGACATAGTAGTAGGACACAGTGTGGCACATTTCGACGGTGCCGTTCGAGGTCGCATCGAGCGCCTGCAGACCGGGGACCAGTTCACCGGCCGCGAAGACCTGGATCTGGAATTTGTTGTCGGTCATTTCGGCGACCTGCTTCGCCATCATCTCGGCGCCGCCATAGATGGTGTCGAGCGACTTCGGGAAGCTCGATGCGAGGCGCCATTTGACCTCGGGCGCGGACTGCGCGATCGCCGGCGAGGCAACGGCGGCCACCGCGGCGCCGGCCGTCGAAACCTTCAAAAACTCACGACGCTTCATTCAAGCTCTCCTTTTGCGGGCGTTTTCCCTAGAATTCCTTTGAGCATATTCAGCGGCAAATCGTTGCGCGATTCAACCGAAGACGCTCTGGTGCAGAGGCTGTCTAACACGGTTATTCGGCCGCGGAAAACACGACGAACGTCGTTGCCAGCCCAATTGAACGAAAGTTCTATGCGACATCTCGGCCCCGGCCACCGGCCGGCTTACGCTGCCGCAATAACGCCCTGCAACCGATCGCGGATCTGCGTGCCGATGGCCCGATAGATCGCGGCGTGCGGGCCGTTGGGCTCGCTCACGACCACCGGCGTGCCGGCATCCGACATGGCGCGGATGGACATATGCAGCGGCACCTCGCCGAGGAACGGCACCTTAAGCCGCTCTGCCTCATGACGGGCGCCGCCATGGCCGAAAATGTCGGATCGGGTGCCGCATTCCGGGCATTGGAAATAGCTCATGTTCTCGATGATCCCGAGCACGGGCACATTGACCTTGGTAAACATCGCAAGGCCGCGCCTCGCATCGATCAGCGCCAGATCCTGCGGCGTCGAGACGATCACGGCGCCCTTCAGGGGCACGTTCTGCGCCAGCGTGAGCTGTGCATCTCCGGTGCCGGGGGGCATGTCGACGATAAGGACGTCGAGCGTGCCCCAGGCGACATCGCGCAACATCTGGGTGATCGCCGACATCACCATCGGCCCGCGCCAGATCATCGCGGTCTCTTCCTCGACCAGGAAGCCGATCGACATGATCGACAGACCGAAGCGTTCGATCGGGATCATCTTCCTGTTGTCGTCCAGGGTCGGCTTTTCATTGATGCCGGTCAGCCGCGGCACCGAAGGACCATAGATATCGGCGTCGAGCAGACCGACCTTCAGGCCGAGATCGCGCAGGCCCAGCGCCAGATTGAGCGCCGTCGTGGACTTGCCGACACCGCCCTTCCCCGAGGCCACCGCGATGATCGCGGCAACGCCAGGAATTTCAGCCTGTTTTGACATTGGCGAGTTGGCCGGGTTCGCATGCGGGCGATGCGCCGAGACCGGCTGCACGCCGCCGGACTGCGGACCATGCGAATGCCCACCGGGACCATGGGAATGCCCTGCATGGTCGTGGCGCTGCGGCGCAGGCGGTGCGCTGCCCGGCTTGCGCTCGGCGGTCAGCGCGACCATTGCACCTGTGACACCAGGGATCGCTCGCACTGCGGCTTCCGCCTGCGCGCGCACGCTTTCCCAGGCCCGCGCTTCAGCGGCGTCCACATTGATCGAAAACAGCACCTTGCCGTCGGTCACGACGATCTCGGACAAAACATCCGCATGGATCAGCGGCACGCCGCGCGGCGATGTCACCTTGGCCAGACCATCCAGAACCTGCTGCTGCGAAACGCTCAATGCGTGTCTCCCGATCGACGGACAAACTAGACCGCACAGATAGAGAACTTCCGCCCTAAGTCCATGCCGTTTCTAGGCTATGTTGAGAATTCCGAGATTGCTCTGGCACAAGACCGGCACCAGATTTTCTTTTGCAGCGCACCATAAGCGGCTGCAGCCATGAGCGGTAACGGGGGCTTTGCCGCGTCCTGTGCAGCGACTATGCTGGCGCTCCTCATCACCAGCGATCTCGCCGCCACCAACCAGGGCGGCGCCTCACTTCCCAACAGTCGACGTTCGGCAGCAAAGCCGACAGCATCCAAAGGGTACGGACATGGCCAAAGTTGCATTTATCGGTCTCGGCGTCATGGGTTTCCCCATGGCCGGTCACCTTGCCACCAAGGGCGGCCACGAGGTCACCGTCTACAACCGCAACGCAGCCAAGGCCAAAGCATGGGTGGAGAAGTTCGGCGGCAAGTCCGCAGCAACCCCGAAAGCGGCTGCCGAAGGCCAGGACTTCGTGATGTGCTGCGTCGGCAATGACGACGACCTGCGCTCGGTCACCATCGGCGCTGACGGCGCATTCAGCGGCATGACCAAGGGCGCGATCTTCGTCGATCACACCACCGCCTCCGCCGAAGTGGCCCGCGAGCTCGATGCTGCGGCGACCAAAGCCGGCTTCCAGTTCATCGACGCGCCAGTGTCGGGCGGCCAAGCTGGCGCAGAGAACGGCGCCCTGACCGTAATGTGTGGCGGCACCCAAGCGGCCTATGCCAAGGTCGAGCCGATCATCACCGCCTACGCCAAGATGCAGAAGCTGCTCGGCCCCGCGGGCTCCGGCCAGCTCACCAAGATGGTCAACCAGATCTGCATCGCCGGCCTTGTCGAGGCGCTGTCCGAAGGCATTCACTTCGCCAAGAAGGCCGGTCTCGATGTGAATGCGGTGGTCGAGGTGATCTCCAAGGGCGCCGCGCAGTCGTGGCAGATGGAGAACCGTCACAAGACCATGAATGACGGAAAATTCGACTTCGGCTTCGCCGTCGAATGGATGCGCAAGGACCTCTCGATCTGTCTCGCCGAGGCCCGCCGCAACGGCGCCAGCCTGCCGGTCACGGCCACTGTCGATCAGTTCTACGGCGAGGTCGAAGCGCTCGGTGGCAAGCGGTGGGACACTTCAAGCCTCTTGGCAAGATTGCCCCGGTAACCATCTAGGTTTCCTGAACAAATCACGGCGGAACGGCGTCCTGCAGGCGCCCTCCGTCGATACCATTTTTATTGAATATTAACCGGATTACGTCGTTCTTTAAGGCACCTCTTAATGATTGTGCGGCACAGATAGGGTCTGTGAAAAACCGCGCGCGTTTGCGTGCAGGATTTGTGTACGAGTGATGAGTGAGCCCGCCGCCAGGCCCGAGGTCGTCCAGCTTCCGGCTGAAACGCCCGTCGCTGTTCCGCCGCGCAATCGCCGGGCGGCACAACAGCGGGTGCGCGAAGCGCGCGACCGGCTGACCTCGACATCGGGAACGCGACCCGCTTTCGATCGCGAACTGCTCCGCCAATACGCCCAGACCCGCCTCTCCGCCTCGCTCGTCATCACGCTTCTGGTGGTCGGCACAGGCATCCTGTTCGGGTTCTGGATGCAGCCGCTGCCGGCCGCCGCATGGTCATGCGGAATGCTGTGCATTCACGCGGTGATCCTGCGCGCCTGCAATCGCTATCTGGCGGAAACACCGACACCCAGCAGCACGCATAAATGGCGGCTGCGCTTTATCTTTCTGGACCTGCTCTACGGCCTGTCGTGGACGGTGATCCTGGTGCATCCGACCGGTGTCGACGTCGTCTCCAATTCGCTGATGATGTTCCTGATGCTGCTGGTGGTCGCGGTCTCCAGCATGCTCGCCGCGAGCCTGCCGATTGCCGCCTTTGCCGCCACCGCGCCGGTGACCCTCGGCGTGGCGCTGAGCTTCATCCTGCGCGGCACCTTCGACAACTACGTGCTGGCCGTTTTGGCTGTCGCAGCCGAAGGCTATTTCGCGCTTCTGGCGCAGCGGCTGCATTCGACCACGCTCGCGACGCTGGAAGCCCGCGCCGAGAAGGACGCCCTGATCGGCGAGCTCGAACAGGCCAAGGCGATCTCCGACGAAGCGCGCCACCGCGCCGAAGCCGCCAATGTCGCCAAGTCGCGCTTCCTTGCGCAGATGAGCCATGAATTGCGCACGCCGCTGAACGCCATTCTCGGCTTCTCCGAAGTGATGAAGAGCGAGATCTTCGGTGGCCATGCCGTGCCGGTCTACAAGGACTATTCCGCCGACATCCATAATTCCGGCGTGCACCTTCTGAATCTCATCAACGAGATCCTCGATCTGTCACGCATCGAAGCCGGCCGCTACGAGCTGAACGAAGAAGCCGTGTCACTCGTGCATGTCGTCGCGGACTGCCATCACCTCCTGAAGCTGCGCGCATCGAGCCGCGGCATTACCATCCACGAAGTATTCGAACACGGCATGCCGCGGGTCTGGGGCGACGAGCGCGCCTGCCGCCAGATCGTGCTGAACCTGCTGTCGAATTCGATCAAGTTCACGCCGCAGGGCGGCGAGATCTGGCTCAAGGTCGGCTGGACCGCCTCCGGCGGCCAGTATCTGAGCTGCAGGGACACCGGCTCGGGCATCGCCGAAGACGAGATCCCGATCGTGCTGGCCTCCTTCGGCCAGGGATCGAACTCGATCAAATCGGCCGAACAGGGTGCCGGTCTCGGTCTGCCGATCGCCAAGAGCCTGATCGACATGCATGGCGGCACATTCACGCTGAAATCGAAACTGCGAGTCGGCACCGAGGTGATCATCACTTTCCCGCCGGAGCGTGTGATGTCTGCGCTTGCGCCGATGGCGCCCGATGGGCCACCGCTGCAGCCCGATTACGAGATGAACGTCGCCGACGAAAAGCGTCGGGCCCGTAACAAACCCATCATGAATGCAGGAACAGGGCTGTGATTTCGACGCTTGCGCAAGCGAGCCGATCCGCTTCAATATTACTGGATGAGCAAAGAAACGCCGTGCATCGCAGTCTGCTTCATCGACCCCAAGACCAAGCTCTGCCTCGGCTGCGGACGCACGCTGCCGGAGATCGCGCGCTGGGGAAAAATGGACAGCGCGGAGCGTCTGGATACGATGGCACTACTGCCGGCCCGCATGGCCGAGGCGGGGCTGGAGCCTTCGTCGACATACGCAGCGAAGAGGACATCCGCGGCCACCTGAGAGGCTCGCCATGAGTCGGGTCTTTCTTCTCGTCATCGTCATTGTCGCGACGGCAGGCGCCGCCCTCGCCTATGGCGATCCCAAGCAGATCTCCAAGGCCGGCAATCTCGTCACAGAAATTTTGCGCAAGCAGAGCCCGCCGCCACTGCGGCTGGTCGACGTCCCGCGCGGCAACACTGGCGAGTTCGGGCTTCAGGTCAAGATCAACGGCGTCCAGACGGCGATGGTGATCGATACCGGCGCAACCTCGGTGGTGCTGACTTATGAAACCGCAAAGGCCGCGGGCCTGCCGCTCGAATTGCTCGACTACAATGTCGACGTCGAGACTGCGGGCGGCCGCACCAAGGCGGCGCGATTGACGCTGGATCGTC
Source organism: Tardiphaga robiniae (assembly GCF_013359755.1). Lineage (GTDB taxonomy): Bacteria > Pseudomonadota > Alphaproteobacteria > Rhizobiales > Xanthobacteraceae > Tardiphaga > Tardiphaga robiniae. Next base: position 143,161 of record NZ_JABMCJ010000083.1, read on the forward strand.
TGGCGGTCGGCAAACTGGTCGAGCGATCCGTCCCGGCACTGGTGGTGCCGCGCGGCCAGATGAAGACCAACCTGCTCGGGATGAGCTTTCTCGATCGCCTGGAAAGCTGGGAAGTACGCGCCGACAGACTGATGCTGCGCGGCTATCCGTAACTAAGCCGCGACCGACTCCGCAGGCTCGTCCTCGACCTGCGCAATGGCTTCTCGGAGCACATTGATGCTCGCACCATGCTTGACGCCATTCTCCGCCAGATAACGCCGGAATGCGCGTGCGCCGCGCACGCCGTGGAATGCGCCGACGAAATGCCGTGTGATCGAATGCAGCCGCGTGCCCTGCGCGAGTTGATCCTCGATATAGGGCATCATCGCCGCGAAGGCGTCTTTCATCGTCGCATGCGGCGCGGGCTCGCCGAACAATTCGGGATCCACCGACAGCAGCCGCCACGGCTCCTGATAGGCCGCGCGGCCGAGCATCGCGCCATCCACATGCGCCAGATGTTCGGCGGCTTCAGTGATGCCGATGATGCCGCCATTGATGACGATCGGCACGTCGGGCATTGCCGCCTTGAGCCGATAGACGCGGTCGTAGTTCAGCGGCGGAATGTTGCGGTTCTCTTTCGGCGACAGGCCATTGAGCCACGCCTTGCGCGCATGGACGATCAGACCATCGGCGCCGGCGGCGACCACCGCGCGTGCCAGCGTATCGAGTGCGACTTCGGGATCCTGATCGTCGATGCCGATGCGGCACTTGACGGTGACCGGCACGTCCACGGCCTGCTTCATCGCGGCCACACCGCGCGCCACCAGATCCGGCTCGGCCATCAGGCACGCCCCGAAGCGCCCGTCCTTCACACGATCCGAGGGGCAGCCAACATTGATGTTGATTTCGTCATAGCCGAAATCCACGCCGATCTTCGCAGCCTCCGCGAGGTGCGCCGGCTCCGAACCACCAAGCTGCAGCGCCACCGGATGTTCACTGTCGTCAAAGCCAAGCAGCCGCGCACGGTCGCCATGGATCACGGCGCCCGTCGTCAGCATCTCCGTATAGAGCCGCGCCCGTCGCGACAGCAGACGATGGAAGACGCGGCAATGCCGGTCAGTCCAGTCCATCATCGGGGCAATGGAAAAGCGCCAGTCTAACATATTGTTTTCATTGAACTTTGTGATTTTAGTCCGTGTATCTGATTTTTGGGCTGACATATGGTCAGAGCCACAGAGCTAAAGCATTTTCCTTTCTTTTCAACTGCTTGATCAGATCTCAGTCCTGTTCGCGGAGATTTCCCCTCGCCGGCACAGTATTGCGGTACCGGATGACCCAAGAGCAGCGATTACATGTCCACGGTCATCGACAGGAGATACGTACGCGGTGCTCCCAGGAAGAACGTTCCGAATGAGGCCACGCTGGACCAGTAATTCGCACCGGTCACATTCTGAACGTTCGCGCGGAAAACCGTCTTCCTGCCGTTGATTGCCGTCGTGTAACGGGTACCGAGATCGAGTCGCGTCCAGTCCGGAATCGGTTGCTTGTTCGCTGTATCGACGAACTGCTTGCCCGTGTAGATGACTGCCCCATTCAAAGTGAGCCCCCTCACCCACGGGAGATCCCACTCGGCGCCAATATTGGCCTGTACGTTCGGAACGCCGATTGGCGTGTTACCCACGTTAGCCGCGACAGCGGTCTTCGTCAGGGTGCCATCCAGCAGCGACAAGCCTCCGAGGACACGGATATCGGGCATGAGTTCGCCATAGACGTTGAATTCGAGCCCACGGACTTGCTGTTCGGCGGTCGCCGCGAAGCGTCCGCCGGACAGCTCGCCGCTCGCCTTCGATATCTCGAAGGCGCTGAAGGTGGTGGCGAACCGACCGAAGTCCAGCTTGATGCCGGCCTCGTACTGCTTGGCGATGTAGGGCGAGAGTACTTCGCCGAAATTGGAAGCGGTCTGGGGCGCGACGTCGCCTCGGCTTAGACCTTCGATATAGTTCGCGTACAGAGAGACGTTGTCCCGGGGCCGGATGACGAGACCAACCACTGGGGTAGTCGCGCTCCTGTCGTAGGACGACGTGAGCGTTCCGACATTGGAGAGATAGTTGTTCGCCTCGATGCCCTGGCGCCGGACACCCAAAGTCAACAAGACACGCTCATCGAGCACGGACAAGGTGTCAGCAATCGAGAGCCCCGTGAGTTCACTGTCCGAGAGCCGAGGGCGCTCGCTGATCTCGTTCGCGAACTGGGTCGGCGCCACCGTCGGATTATAGATGTTCGACGTGACCAGACTGCCATTGGTGAGTCGCCGGTACAGCGCGTCATGATAGACCGAAGCCTGGAAGGCGACCGCGTGGTGGACGACGCCGGTATCGAAGCGGGCGCGGACGCCACCATCATATGTGGTTCGATCGATGCTAAGCCCGAAAAATTGAGGCGTTGCGGTCGTGTCACCGCTCGTATTGATGATCGTCGGAAGACCGAAGAATCGCTCGACGTTAGTCCGAGATCCGCCCACGTCGGCGAACAGCGTAACCTGATCGCTTACATCGTATTCGGTCCGCAGCAAGGCAGATTGATCGTTGATGTGCGACCATTCCCATGGTTGCGTCATGTTCAACCGACCATCCGGCGCCTTTGATACTTGCAGGCCGGGAGCCATGAGAAAGGGACGTGACGGAGCGTCGAACCGATCGGTCTGGGCGATGAGGTAGAGCCAGGACCTGAACCGTTCGCCCTGATAGTCAAGGGCCAGCGATCCGACACCTGTCGTTTCGGACTGGCGGTCAATGGGCGTATCGCCGTCGCGCAGGCTGCCGTTGACGCGCACGCCCCATTCCTTGCTGTCACCGTAACGCCTCGCAATATCCCAGTGGCCACCGAACTGTGCGGCAGAACCGTAACTTGCGGTGAAGCGGGTCAAGTCCTCTCCCGCGCGCTTGGGCACGACATTGATGACGCCGCCGACGCCGCCATTGGGCGCAATGCCCGAGAGCGCGGCTGAGGGGCCCTTGAGCACTTCGATGCGCTCGACGTAATCCGTGAAGATGCGGTATGTCGGCGCGATCCCATAAAGGCCCTCGAAGGCGAACTCACCGCTGTTGCCTTCGTTGACCGGGAAGCCGCGAATGTTGAAGGAATCGAGCACACCGCCCGTTGGGTGGGAACTGCGCACGGAAGGATCCAAGATCAAGGCATCCGCAGCCGTCGCCGCCTGCTGATCCCGGATGAACTTGTCCGTGTAACTCGTCATATTGAACGGCGACTTCATCGTATCGGTGTTTCCGAGCAGTCCCAGCCGTCCGCCTTGAGCGACCTGGCCGCCTGCAAAGGCGGGCACGACACCCGGCTGCGACGGCCGCGATTGCGCCGCGACGATTTGCGTTTGCGGGGCGTCAGACACCGTGGCGCGCCGCGAAGTTGATCGGACCCCGGCGACATTTCGTTTGATTGGTGCGCGGCGGACCAACCGCTGCGTCGGAGCATCGACGGTCACAGGAGGAAGAGCGGTGGCGCCTTGCGGTGTTTGGGATTGAGCAGGCGATTCAAACCACGCCACAAACGCCACGCCACCTAGTAGTGTCACGCCAAAGCGAGCCACCGTCCGAACCCCACCTGCAAGTCGCATTCCCAGAAAGTCCTTCATCAACAGCACGTCGGCCGACGCGAAATGGTTCCGCACGTGGCCTGCAACGACCATAGCTCCGAGATCCGCTCTCCGCGTCCGAGCAGGGCCGACACTCAACGTGAATCATTTTCTCCGCAGAATCGCATTCCGCGTTAGCCGCCTGTGCCTCATCGGCAACGTCCGATTGCTCGTGATCTGCAGCGCTTCACTAGAGAGACGCCATCGTCACCGCAACGCTAATGCACGCGCTGCGATTTAGAATGCCTCGATCATCGACGAATCGAGTCAGTTGAAATCGTGTCTGGAAAGATTCCAAAGGTGCTTTGAAAGACTCAAAATCAGTGCCGTTGAAATTTGGCAGGAAGATAGACGCAGCGCTCTCGTCAGCGAGCCATGCTTTTCCTGGACGCGGCAACGTAATAGGCTGCGCTTTTCTGGAACGCTCCAGACATCGTCACGGCCGACTGTTGCGCGCAACCATTTCGTTCCTGTCGCTGTCATTACGACGACAATCTGCAGCAGCTCAAGATGCGCAAATCAAAGGGAACGTGAAGAGCTCTGGCGATGGTTCGATGGGCCGCCGTCGTCTACTAATATGGTCGCCCTGTTTTCATAGCGGCGAGCAGCCTGACTGGCGCCGCGGCCCGTGCAGAGAAATCGACTTTCGATGTCGTTCGTGGAGCCGAACTACAGCTCAGTCCTTGTATTCATACAACAAGCGGGCGCGGATCGTACCTTCCAGCGCCCGAATATCTGCCAGCACCCGCTCGCTATCCGCCGCCGATGCATCGGCATCGAGAACGACATAGCCGATGTCGTTGTTGGTCTCGTAATATTGCGCGGCAATGTTGACTGCGTGGCGCGCCAGCACCTCGTTCAGCCGTCCCAGCATACCCGGAACGTTGCGCTGGACCTGGATGAATCGGGTACCTGACGGACGCGCCGGCAGTTGCACCTGCGGGAAGTTCACCGTGCCCATAGTCGACCCGCTGTCGCTGTAGTCGATCAGTTTACGTGCGACTTCCGCACCGATGCGCTCCTGAGCTTCTTCGGTGGAGCCGCCGACATGCGGCGTCAGGATGACGTTCTCCAGACCCTGCAGCGGGGTCACGAAGCGCTCCTGATTGGAGCTGGGCTCGACGGGGAATACGTCGACGGCCGCACCGCGCAATTTGCCCTGGCGCAGTGCATCGGCCAGCGCATCGAGATCGACCACGGTGCCGCGGCTGTTGTTGATGAAATAGGCGCCGTCCTTCATGGCGGCGAATTCGTCGCGACCGATCATCCCCTGCGTGGCCGGGGTTTCCGGCACATGCATGCTGACCACATCGCTCTGCGCCAGCAGTTCCTGCAGGCTTCCGACAGGTTCGGTGTTGCCGTGACGCAATCGATCGGTGTGATCGTAGAAGATCACGCGCATGCCCAGCGCTTCCGCCAGGTTCGAGAGCTGCGAGCCGATGCTGCCGTAACCGACGATGCCGAGCGTCTTACCGCGCACTTCATAGCTGTTATTGGCCGATTTCTCCCAACCGCCTTCATGCGCCAGGTTGGAGCGCGAGATGATCCGGCGGAACAGCATGACGATCTCGCCGATCACCAGTTCGGCAACCGAGCGCGTATTCGAGAACGGCGCGTTGAACACGGGAATGCCGCTGCGGCGCGCCGCGTCGATATCCACCTGATTGGTGCCAACGCTGAAGCAGCCGATCGCGATCAGCCGGTCCGCGGCATCGAGCACGTCCTGGGTGATCTGCGTGCGCGACCGGATACCGAGAATGTGTACGCCCTTGAGTGCTTCCTTCAGCTCATTGCCACCGAGCGCCTTGGAGAGCCGCGTCACGCTCGAATAGCCCGCCGCCTCGATCAGCTCGACCGCGCTGTCGTTCACGCCTTCGAGCAGAAGGATTTTGATCTTGTCTTTCGGGAGGGAAAGCTGCGGCAAAGGCAGGCTGTTCATGGTCACGGTCGCGGAGTCCTTTGAGCAATGAATGAGATAGAAACCACGCTGGAGCGGTAAAGCCCCGGTTGGTCCGGCTCACATCGTCTGGTTTGGTTTGGCGCCTGTTTAACGTCACCGCACCGATCTTGCTACGGGTATCTAACCCATTGAAATCACTTATCTCTGATCCAAGGTCATAGAGAAGCCGGCTCGGGACCGCGCTGTGGCCTGCGAGAATCTGGAGCAGCCTGCGCGCCCGCGCGCTCCCTCGGGGAACGGAACAGGACCCGGGAAATTGTCACGTGACTTCAGTACGAGGCGCGGACAGCGCCTTCCTTCCCCAGCCTCAAGGTGCCCCATTTCCGATCTCGATCCCGATACCACCGAGCATGCTGATTTGCGCGGCGGACATTCGCCGTGGTTTGCCGGCCTGCAGCATGCCCCCCGTCAGCCCCTCACCGAAGACATCACATGCGATGCCCTGATCGTCGGCGGCGGCATCACCGGCGCCCTGATGGCCGAGCAACTGACGCGGCAGGGACTGGATGTGGTGATCGTCGATCGCGAATTGCCTGGGCGCGGCAGTACAGTAGCGAGCACGTCGATGCTGCTGTGGGAGATCGATCGATCGCTGCAGGAGCTGACACATCTCTATGGCTATGAGCGCGCCGCGCGTGCCTATCGCGCCAGCTATGACGCCGTCCATGGATTGAAGGCGCTGGTCCGGACGCTCGACCTGCGATGCGACATGCGCGCGAAGGACTCGCTCTATCTTGCCGCAGGCGAGAGTGCCAAAGGGCTGATCGAGGAACACGCGCTTCGCGCGCGCGCCGGTCTGCCCGGCACACTCCTCGATCACAAGACCCTCCTGTCCGAATACGACATTGCCCGGGCCGGTGCCATCATCTCGCCGGACTCGGCAGATTCCGATCCGTTGCAACTGGCACTGGGGCTGCTGAATGTCGCGACGGCGCGCGGCGCGCGATTATTCGAGGCGGAGACGACCGCGTTCGACTCCGCAGGCCACGCCGTCGGCGTTCAATTGACTGACGGCCACACCATCGAGGCCCGCCACGTCGTGCTGGCCACCGGCTATGTGATGCCCGATATCGTGCACACAACGGTACAGAAACCCTCTTCGAGCTGGGCGATCGCGACGAAGCCGCAGCCGGACAGACTCTGGCGCGACGGCGTGCTGATCTGGGAAGACAGCAAGGATTATCTCTACGCCCGAACCACCGCATCCGGCCGCATCATCATCGGCGGCGAAGACAGCGACGAGATCATCGATCCTGATGCACGCGATGCCCTGATCCCTGCCAAGGCACGAGCGCTGAAGGAGAAGCTCGCATCACTCTGGCCACGCGCCGAACTTGCCATCGACTATCGCTGGGCCGGTACTTTCGACACCACGCGCGATGGCCTGCCCCTGATCGGCCCTGTCCCCGGCCATCCGCATCTCTATGCCGCCTATGGTTATGGCGGGAACGGCATCACCTTCAGTTATCTCGCAGCGCAACTGATCGGCGGGATGATCGCGGGCAAACGCTCGCCATTGCTAGATGACTTCGCGCTGCAGCGCGATATCGCCTGAAACTTAGCGCGCTCGACTCGGCGAATTCAGCTATCCCCATGTGATCAAAACGCAGGCGGCGAACGCCCCGTTTTGCGTCAGCGACACTGATTGACTTCCAAAAGACGATTGTTAGCATACAAGTGAATTTTGGCCCTCCTGCCCGGGGTTTTTCCATATGAAGCCGGCGCCGTTCACGCGACACGTCCCACGCACCGTGGATGAAGTTGTGAGTGCATTGGCCGAGTTTGCGCCGCTCGATGGCCGCATTCTGGCGGGCGGCCAGAGCCTGGTGCCGATCATGGCGTTCCGCATGGCGCGGCCAGCACACTTGATCGATATCAATGAGGTCGAAGGGCTCGACCGCCTCGCTGTCGACGGCGACTATCTCTCGATTGGCGCGCGGGTGCGCCACGGCGCATTCCACAAGCCTGTCATCGACGGTCCGCTCGGTAAGCTCCTCGCTTTCGTGGTCAGCCACATCGCGCATTATCCAATCCGCATGCGCGGCACGTTTTGTGGCAGCCTCGCCCATGCCGACCCTGCATCGGAATGGTGCCTCGTCGCGGCAACACTGGACGCCAGTCTGGTGGTGAAGAGCGTGCGTGGCGAACGCATCGTGCCGGTCACCGATTTCCTCGAAGGCATCATGTCGACGTCGCTGGCCGAGGATGAGTTCCTCGCCGAAGCGCGGTTGCCGCTGCTACCCGACGATACCAAATTCGGCTTCTATGAATTCAGCCGCCGTGCCGGCGATTTTGCAATGTCGGCAGCGCTCGTCACCTATCGCCTTGTTGATGGCGTGATCGCCGATGCACATGTCGGCATCGGCGGTGCCGAGGATCGTGCGCGACGCATTCTCGAAGCCGAAGATGTCTTGAACGGTAACGCTCCCTCGCCGGACCTGTTCGTCGCCGCCGGTGAAGCCGCAGCGAATGCAATCGAACCGCTGGAGGATATTCAGACCACGGCCGAATATCGCTGCGATCTGGTCCGCGCCGTGACGCGCCGCGCGCTGGAGCGGTCATTGCTATGACGGTCCATACCAAGGGCTCCGGTACGACCTGGGTCGGGCGTTCGATCCGCAGACTCGAGGATCCCGCCCTCGTCACCGGCCGCGGCCGCTTCACGGCGGATATGCCGGCCACACACTGGGTGCGCTTCGTCCGCAGCAGCGTGGCTGCCGGAACGATCGAGAACATCACGGCACCGGAGCGCGCAGGCATCGTCACGGCCAAGGACCTCGCAAAGCTGAAGCCGATCCGGCCGATGCTGAGCAAGTTCAACTATGTCGCCGTGGGTCAGCCGATCCTTGCCGATGGCGTGGTGCGGTTCACAGGAGAGTCCATCGCGGCCGTCTACGCGCCGAGCAAGGATCAGGCGGAGGACATTGCCGATCAGGTCGAGGTCGAGATATCCGAAGGCGCACCGCTGATCGATGCGATGGATGCGCTCGCCGAAGGTGCTCCGCTGGTTCACGCCGACACCAAGCACAACGTGATCGTCGAGGGTCGCATCGCGACACCCGGCTTCGAGGATGTTTGGAAGACCGCACACAAGGTGCTGCACGTTGAAGCGCGCTCGCATCGTCAGAATGCGACGCCGATGGAAACCCGCGCAGGTCATGCCGCCTATGACGGATCGACCGGCCGCGTGACGCTGACCTGCACCACGCAGATGCCGCATCTGACACGCACGGCGGTGTGCGATATCCTCGGTATTCCCGAATCCGATCTGCGCGTCGTCGCTCCCGATGTCGGTGGCGGCTTCGGCCAAAAGATGTCGCTGGCGCCGGAATATGTGCTGCTGGTCTGGCTGGCGCGCAAATTGCGCAGCTCCGTGGCCTGGACCGAGGATCGCCGCGAAAACCTGATTGCGAGCTTTCACAGCCGCGATCAACACGTCCAGCTCGAAGGCGCATTCGACAAGAGCGGAAAGCTGCTCGCTTTGCGCGGCGACATTGTCGCCAATATCGGCGCCTATTCCTGTTTCCCGACGACCTGCGGCGTCGAGCCCTTGATGGCACTGGCCGAGCTCCCCGGCCCCTATGACGTCCGCGCCTATGACTGTCGCTCGCGCGGCGTGATGACCAATACCTGTCCGATGGCGCCCTATCGCGGCGTCTCGCGGCCGGTCATCACCTTCGTGCTCGAACGCTTGATGGACAAGGCTGCCGCAGCCTTCGGCATAGAGCCGACCGAACTACGCCGCCGCAATCTGATCGACAAGTTCCCTTACACGTCGGCGACCGGGCTCGTCTTCGATGACGGTAGCTACAAGGAAACCATGGAGATGGCCATCAAGGCCATCGACCTCGACGCATTCCGCAAGCGCCAGAAGATCGCGCGCGATGCCGGCCGCTATCTCGGTATCGGCTTTGCCACCTTCTCCGAGCGTACTGGCTATGGCAGCCCGGCTTTCGCGGCACGCGGGATGGAGATCACTCCGGGCTTCGAGACCGTGTATCTGACCATCGATCCCTCGGGCTTCGTCGAAGCGCGGATCGGCTCGTCGCCGCATGGCCAGGGACTGCGCACATCACTGGCGCAGATCATCGCCGACGAGATCGGCATCGATCCGGAATTCATCAAGGTGGTTCACGGCGACACAGACCGCTCGCCCTATGGCTGGGGCACATTCGCCAGCCGCTCGCTGGTGCTCTCGGGCGGCGCCAGCTTGCTTGCGGCGCAGAAGATCCGCGCCAAACTGCTGAAGATGGCGAGCCATTTCCTTGAAGCAGCGCCCGAAGACATCACGCTGCAGTCCGGCTCGGCGCATGTCATCGGCACCGATCGCTCCGTCACCATCGCGTCGATGGCGCGTGCGGCCTATCACCAGACCCACATCTTCAAGGGCGAGATCGAACCGGGTCTCACCGAAACCGGCACTTACGATCCATCCGGAACCTTCTCCAATGCCTGCCATGTCGCCATCGTCGAGGTCGATATCGAGACTGGCCGCGTCGAGATGGAGAAATTTCTGGTCGTAGAGGATGCCGGGCTGATCATCAATCCGATGATCGCCGACGGCCAAGTCCATGGCGGCGTCGCGCAGGGCATCGGCAACGCGCTGCTGGAAGAGATCATCTATGACGAGACCGGAAACATCCTGACCAGCACGCTGGCGGATTTCCTGCCGCCGACGACACACGAAATTCCCGAGATCGAGCTGCATCACGTCGAGACCCTGACCGGCAATTCGATCACCAAAGCCAAGGGCCTCGGCGAAGGCGGCGCCATCGGCGCGCCGGCAGCGGTGATCTCCGCAATCAACGATGCGCTGTCGCCATTCGGAATCTCCATCGACGAAATGCCGGCAACGCCGCAGCGCATTCGTGCGGCCCTGCGCAGCAGCGGAAAATTGCCAAGCAACGGAAAACTTGCATGAGCGACAAGACCGACATCACCCTCATCATCAACGGCCAGTCCCACGCCATTCGCGTGGAGTCGCGCCGGACCCTCGCCGACGCGATCCGCGAGGATTGCGGTCAAACGGGTACGCATATCGGCTGTGAGCACGGCGTGTGCGGCGCGTGCACCGTGCTCGTGAATGGCGAGCCCGTGCGCGCGTGCCTGATGTTCGCGCAGCAGGCGGACGGCAAGCAGATCCGCACCGTCGAAGGCCTCGCCAATGGCGACGAGATGCACCCGATGCAGCGCGCCTTCATGGAGAACCACGGCCTGCAATGCGGTTTCTGCACACCCGGCTTCCTGATGCTCGCCGTCGGCGTGCTGGAGCGCGAGCCGGATATTTCCGACCGTGATCTGGTCGACGTGCTGTCGTCGAACCTGTGCCGCTGCACCGGCTATCAGAACATCATCAAGGCGGTCCGCGCCGCCGCGGTGGAGATGCGCCAGTCGTGAGTGCTGCCGCGAAAGCGACCTTGGTCGGCAAGTCCGTCCTCCGCAAGGAAGACGGCCCGCTGCTGCGCGGCCAGGGTAAATTTGCTGCGGACATCAATTTCCCGAACCAGCTTTACATGCGCGTGGTGCGTTCGACCTATGCCCACGGCAACATCGTCTCGGTCGACCTCGCGCCGGCGCTCGCCATTCCCGGCGTGGTCGCCGCATGGAGCTTTGCCGATGTCTCCGAGATCCCGCCAATCGACTTTCGCCTGACCCGGCTGGAGCAGCTCGCCGCCTATCGCCAGACTATTCTGGCCAAGGACAAGGTGCGCTATGTCGGCGATCCCGTCGCCGTCGTGTTCGCCGAAGACCCCTATCTTGCCGAAGATGCCGCCGAGCATGTCGAGGTCGAGATCGAGGAACTGCCGGTGATCCTGCAGGCCGATGGCGAGATCGGCGAGTTCCGCGACGGACTACCGACCGAGACCGCGCTGATCGAGAAAGGTTATGGCGACGTCGATGGAGCGTTCGCCAAAGCGCATGCCGTAGTCAGCCTTTCGCTCTCCATCGGCCGTCATTCCGGCGTTCCCCTGGAGACGCGCGGGGCCATTGGCCGTTACATCGCCGAGACAGACATGCTGGAAATGTACGGCGCGGCAAAGGTCCCGCACTGGAATCGCGACCAGCTCGCCAAGATGTTTGGCCGCACCGCTGCCAACACCAATCTGTTCGAAGGCCATGTCGGCGGCGGCTTCGGCATTCGCGGCGAGATGTATCCCGAGGACGTACTGGTGTGTCTGGCCGCGCTGCGCCTCGGCCGCCCGGTAAAATGGATCGAGGATCGCCGCGAGCATCTGATCGCGGCCAATCACTCGCGGCAGCAGACCCATCACATCCGCGCGGCGATCGATCACGACGGCAATATTTTGGCGATCGACAACGAGTTCTTCCACGATCAGGGCGGCTATATGCGCACGCATGCCGCCACCGTGCCCGACCTCGCCGCTGCGATGCTGCCCGGCCCCTATCGCATTCCCGCCTATCGCGTGCTCGGCCATATCCGCCTGACCAACAAGACGCCTGGCGGCACCTATCGCGCGCCCGGCCGCTATGAGAGCACTTTCGTGCGCGAACGCTTGCTGGATGCGGTCGCGGCCAAAGTGGGGATCAACGGCGTCGAGGTCCGCCGCCGCAACCTCATCGCGACCAGCGAGATGCCGGTCACGCGTGCATTGGAAACGCTCGGCACCGACATCGTGCTGGATTCAGGCGATTATCCAAAGTTGCTGGACAAGGCGCTGAATGGCATCGGCTGGGACGACCTGCAGACGCAGATTACGTCGCGTCGCAAGGCGGGCGAACTGGTCGGCTCCGGTGTCGCCATGTTCGTCGAGAAAAGCGGTCTTGGCCCGTTCGACGATGTGCGGATCAATGTCGGGACCGACGGGCTCGTGGAAGTCGTCACCGGCGCCGCTTCGGTCGGCCAGGGCGTCGAAACGGTCATCGCTCAGATTTGCGCAGAGAAACTCGGCGCCAGCTATGACAATGTCAGCGTGATCCACGGCCAGACCAACCGTATCGCCAGAGGCCTCGGCGCCTTCGCCTCACGCGTCTCCGTGATGACGGGCGAAGCGACGCGGCAAGCCGCACTGAAGCTGCGCGACAGGGCTCTCGCGGCCGCAGCCGAATTGATGCAATTGACGGCCGATCAACTCGATATCGTCGATGGCGAGATTGTCCGCCTCGATGGCGGTACCGGTCCATCCATGACGCTCGCCGAGATCGCAAAGGCGCTGGAACCGGGAGGCAATCTGGTTGGTGATAGCGAACCTGGCCTGTTCGCCGAAGCGTCGTTCGAATCCAAGCATATGACTTACCCATACGGCGTCCATGTCGCCGTCGTCTCGCTCGCCCGCGACACTGGCGGCATCAGCGTCGAGCGGTATCTTGTCGCCTATGACATCGGCAAAGCGATCAACCCGATGCTGGTCGATGGCCAAATCGTTGGTGGCGTTGCCCAAGGCATCGGTGGTGCGCTTTATGAAGAGTTCACCTACGACGACCGCGGCGAACCGCTGGCGGTAACCTTCGCCGACTATTTGATGCCGACGGCCCGCGAAGTACCTGATGTCGAAGTGATCATTTCCGAGGATGCGCCGAGCCCGCTCAACCCAATGGGGCTCAAGGGCGCCGGCGAAGGCGGCACCAATGCCGTCGGCGCGGCGATTGCAGCGGCGATCGACGACGCGCTCGGCCAGCCCGGCGCCATCACGCAGCTGCCAGTCTCGCCGCAACGGATCAAGGCGCTGCTCAATAGCAAAATGTGATCAGGTAATCTTCTTCAGCAACCGCGTCAGTGTGCGTTGCTCTTCGGCGGTCAAGGGGCGCAGCGTCTTGGCGCTGACGTCCGCTGCAACACGGATTGCCGCATCGACCACACGGGCGCCCTTCTCGGTCAGCGACACCGCACGGCGACGGCGATCCGTAGGGTCGCTACCGGTGGTGATGAAGCCGCGCAGGCCCAGCCGATCCACAACCCCCTTGATGGTCGCGGCATCGAGATAGACCAGCCGCCCCAGATGGTTCTGTGAACTCGGGCCGACCTCATGCAGCTTCGCCAGCACGGCGAATTGCGTCTGGGTCAGATCCTCGATCATGTTGGACATGAAGATGGAGGTGTGGCGCTGCATCGCCACGCGCATCAGGAAGCCGACTTGGGAGTCGAGGACATAGTCCGGCGATGGCTCCGCGGTCGGAAGGGCCTTCAGCTTGGTCGGTTTCTGCGCCATGTCGTCCCCGATGATCTCTTGCTAGTTATGAACGATCTTCGGTTGCCGCGACAGTTGAAGTTTTGGTCGTTACACCGTCAAATAAGCGCGTTGAATGTCAATATTCTCCGCCAGCTCGGTCATGGTGCCGTTCCATTGGATCTGGCCCTTTTCGAGGACGTAGGCCCTGTCCGAGACCAGTTCGGCGAAATGCACGTTCTGCTCCGACAGCAGGATCGACACTCCAGCCTTTTTCAGTTCGAGAATGGTATTGGCCATCAGTTCGACGATCAGCGGGGCGACCCCTTCGGACGGTTCATCAAGCAGGATCAGCAGCGGATTGCCCATCAGCGTCCGCGCCACGGTGAGCATCTGCTGTTCGCCACCGCTCATCCGCCCTCCCGGACGGTTCGGCATTTCGCCCAAGTTCGGGAACAGCGCCAGCAGCTTCTCTTCGGTCCAGACCGGCGCCGGCACGCCGTCGCTGAACTTGCGTGGCGGCTGGCGGCCGATATCGAGATTTTCCAGCACCGTCAGATCGGAGAAAATACGACGGTCTTCCGGCGTGAAGCCGAGGCCGAGCCGCGCGATCTCGTAAGGCTGCCGGCCGGAGATATCGTGGCCATCGAACCGGATCTTGCCGGTAGACTGCGCCATCAGGCCCATGATGGCTTTCATGGTCGTGGTCTTGCCGGCACCGTTGCGGCCCATCAGTGCGACGACTTCGCCGCGCCCGACATTCAGGCTGAGGTCATAGAGGATCTGCGCGGCGCCGTAAGACGCACCGAGATTTTCGACCGAGAGCATCGGGGCACTCATCAATGCGCCTCCGATTTCTGGAAAGTCTTGCCGGTGCCGAAATACACTTCCCTCACCTGCGGATTGTCGCGGATCGACTTCGCATCGCCGTCGGCGATCAGCCGGCCCCGCGCCAGAACGATTATGCGATCGGCGAAGGCGAACACCACATCCATCGAATGTTCGGTGAACAGCACGGAGATGCCCTTCTCGATCACCAGACGTTTCACCAGCGCAATCAGGTCGTTGCGCTCCTTGGGCGCCATGCCGGCCGTCGGCTCGTCCATCAGCAGCAGCCTTGGATCGTTCGCGAGCGCAATCGCAAGCTCGACACGCTTGACGTCGCCATAAGCCAGTTCACGGCTCGGCCGATCAGCGGCGTCCTGCATGCCGACCTGGGCCAGCAACTCCAGCGCGCGCTCGCGATGCAGCGAGGATGCCGGCTTCCACAGCCGGTAGACCTGATTGGCGTGGGAGATCAGCGGCATCTGCACATTCTCGACGACCGTCATCGAGTTGAAGGTGGCGGCGACCTGAAAGGTACGACCAATACCAAGGCGCCAGATATCGCGCGGTTTCCTGCCGTTGAGCTTGGCGCCCTCGAACCAGATCTCGCCGGAATCCGGCGGCAACTGGCCGTTGATCATGTTGAAACAGGTCGACTTTCCGGCGCCATTGGGGCCGATCAGCGCGAGGAATTCACCACGCTTGATGTCGAACGACACTTCGTTGACGGCACGCACGCCGCCGAAGGATTTCGAGAGGGAACGAATGGCGAGGTCGCTCATGATGCGGCCTTCGATGTTGTCTTTCGTCGTGAGATCAGCTTGACGAAGCCGCCGACGATGCCACTCGGGAAGGCCAGCACCAGCAACAGGATGATGCCGCCAAGCAATGCACGCCAGTATTCCGTCGAACGCATCATGAAATCTTGCAGCACCGCATAGACCGACGCGCCGACGATTGGGCCGGTCAGCGTCTGGATGCCACCGAGCAGCACCATGACGAGACCATCAATGGAGCGGCTGACACCGATGGTCTCCGGCGAAATCGAGCCCTTGGCGAAGGCGAACAATCCACCAGCGATGCCGCAGATGCCGCCAGCAATGGCGAAGGCCAGCCAGTGCACGCGCTTGACGTCGAGACCGATCGCTTCGGCGCGCAAGGGAGAGTCGCGCCCTGCCCGCATCGCGTAACCGAATGGCGCGAACAGGAATTTGCGGAGTAGCAACACCCCGAGCGCAGCGAGTGCGAGTGTCAGGAAATAGAATGCTCCACGGCTGTCGAATGGCACCGACGGCCACACCCCGAGCACGCCGTTGGAGCCACCTGTGAGTGTTTCCCACTGGAACACCGCCGCCCATACGATCTGGGCGAAGGCGAGTGTGAGCATCGCCAGATAGACACCAGACAGACGCACGGCGAACCAGCCGAACAGCAGCGCGCCGACCAACGCCAGCACTGGCGCGGCTGCCAGTGCGAGCCCCATCGGCGCAGCAAACCATTTCACCAGCAGCGCTGCGCCGTAAGCACCGAGGCCGAAATAGGCCGCATGGCCGAAGGAATGCATGCCACCCGGCCCCATGATGAAATGCAGGCTGGTTGCAAACAGCACGGCAATCAACACGTCGATGCCGAGCACGAGCGTATAGGGCGAGTTCTTGGCGATCAGTGGCAGGCACACGAGAACGACAAGAAGGATGAGGCCCGCGATCTTCGTAGCTGCTGTCGCAGAACGCAGCGGCTCTTCGGGCTCCGCGACACTGCGCACAGCCACCTGCTCCCGACCGAGCAAGCCGTAGGGCCGCGCGATCAGCACCGCGGCCATCACGAGGAATTCCGCCACCAGCGTGAGCTTCGAGAAGTTCACCGTGAAGCCGCCAAAATTCACGACGCCAAGGCCGATGCACAACGCCTTCACCTCGGCGATGATGACCGCCGCAAGATAGGCGCCGGAGATCGAGCCCATGCCGCCGACCACAACGACGACGAAGGCGTCGCCGATCACGATCAGATCGGTCGCCAATGTTGCGGGCTCACGCGCGATCTGCAGCGCGCCGCCAAGGCCTGCGAGCAAAGCGCCCAGCGCGAACACGCCCGTAAACAGCATGGCCTGGTTGACGCCAAGCGCGCCGACCATCTCACGGTCCTGCGTGGCTGCACGCATCAAGCGACCGAAGCGGGTCTTGGCCAGCGCCAGATGCAGCATCCACAGCACGAAGGGGCCGACGAAAATCAGGAAGATATCGTAAGTGGGCAGCCGGCGGCCGAGCACCTCGATGGAGCCGGTCAGGCCTGGCGCGCGCGGGCCAAGCAAATCCTCAGGACCCCAGATACACAGCGTCGCGTCGTTGATAACGAGCACCAGCGCGAAAGTGGCGAGCAATTGAAACAACTCAGGTGCGCGATAGATCCGCCGCAGCAGAAGGATCTCGATCGCAGCGCCGATCAAGGCCACCAGCAATGCGGTCAGAACAATGCCGCCCCAGAAGCCGACGGCACCGCCGACCTTGGTGGCGATGCTATAGGCGATATAGGTCCCGATCATATAGAGGGACCCGTGAGCGATATTGACGATCCGGGTGACGCCGAAAATCAGCGACAGCCCGGCGGCCACGAAGAACAGGCCGGAGGCGGCCGACAGGCCGTTCAGCGCCTGAAACAGAAACGCGTTGAAACTCATCGGAGGAATCCCCCTCCCCGCGTTGAACGTGCGGGGAGAGTATCAACGGCGATCATCGTCGTACTTCCTGTTACTCGGTCGCGGGACGGAGCTTCTTCACTTCAGCGTCGCTGGGCAGCACCGATGCACCATCGACATATTTGAAGTCGCTCATGGTGCCCTTGCCGCCTTCAAGCGCGATCTTGCCGACATAGGCTCCCATGGTCGCCTGGTGATCGCTGGCGCGATACATGAACGGACCGAACGGGCTGTCGAGCTTCAGACCTTCAAAGGCCGTAATCAGTTTGTCAGTGTCCGTCGAACCTGCCTTGGCGATACCGGCAGCCAGAGAAGTCATCGTGACATAGCCGACGATCGACCCGAGACGCGGATAGTCGTTGTACTTCTTCTGATAGGCCGTCAGGAACGCCAGGTATTCTGGGGTCTTGATCTTATCCCAGGGATAGCCGGTAACGATCCAGCCGACCGGCGCTTCTTCCTTCACCGGATCGAGATATTCCGGCTCTCCCGACAGCAGGCTCACGACGGTGCGATCCTTGAACACGCCGCGTGTGGTGCCTTCACGGACCAGCTTGGAGAAGTCCGCGCCGAACAGCACGTTGAAGATCGCGTCCGGCTTGGCATCGTCGATGGCCTGCACCACGGCGCCAGCATCAACCTTGCCGAGCGGCGGTGCCTGCTCGGTGACGAATTCGATGTCAGGCTGCTTCGCCTTCATCATTTCCTTGAAGGTCGCGACAGCCGCCTGGCCATATTCGAAGTTCGGATAGACCAGTGCCCAGCGCTTCTTCTTGGCAGCCAGCGCATCCGGCAGCAGCATTGCGACCTGCATATAGGTCGTGGCACGCAGGCGGAACGTATACTTGTTGCCGTTCTGCCAGGTGATCTTGTCGGTCAGCGGCTCTGCGGCAAGAAAGAACACTTTCTTCTTGCCGGCGAATTCGGTCACCGCGAGACCGATATGCGAGAGGAACGTGCCGGCGATAATGTTGACGCCTTCGCGCGTCACCAGCTCATCAGCCACGCGTACTGCATCGCCCGGCGTCGAGCCATCATCGCGCGAGATCACTTCAAGCTTCTTGCCAAGCACGCCGCCCTTGGCATTGATCTGCTCGATCGCCAGCTCCCAGCCCTTCTTGTAGGGATCGAGGAACGCGGTCTGTGTCTTGTAGCTGTTGAGCTCACCGATCTTGATCGTGTCCTGCGCAAGAACCGCGTGGCCGAACGACAATGTCAGTGCGCCGGCCATTGTGCCGGCAATCGCGAGTGAGTGAAGGGAACGAGCCGTCATCATGATCGAACTCCGTTGTGATCGACGTTTGCGATAGAAGTGATTCTCGCCGAAGCCTTCGCAAGAAACGGATCAACCGTTCGCTCTTGCGTCGCTTGCAGCCCCATGTTTGCAACGCGAATTAGTTTGTACGCAAATAGTCCGGCGCACCCTCTTCGTTGTCAAGACCGGTCTTGGTGCAACATGCCTAGCACATCGCCGAAGTTTTGATCATCTGATGTCGGCCGATGCGCACGCATCTGCGACCGAATTTCGCAGAGCTGCGCGGCAGCGATATTCCGCCGCCGCGCGTTCTGTTTTGACGACTACCGGTCGCGGAAGCGATCCATCAGCGCCTTGTCCTGACCGCCATCGATTTCGATCATGGTGCCGTTCGCCATCTGCACCAGAGGCGATGCGAGCATGACAACGAGGTTTGCAACTTCCTCGACTTCGGCGATACGGCCGAGTGGGATCGAAGCGGGCGCCAGCTTGTCGGCTTCCTCGTAGGAAATCTTCATGTCGCGCGACATCGCGTTGACGAGGCCGGCCCAGCGCTCGGTACGAACCGGGCCCGGATTGACGGCGCAGAACGAGATGTTGTGACGGCCGTACTGACCTGCGAGCGACAGGGTCATGTTCTGGCCGGCAGCGTTCGCCGCACCCGGCGCGATTTCCCAATAGGACGGCTTGACACCGTCATTGCCGATCAGATTGACCACGCGGCCGCCACCCTGCTTGACCATGATCGGCAGCGCGTAGCGCAGGCAGCGCACATAGCCCATGAATTTGAGCTGCAGCGCCTGTTCCCAGTCGGCTTCGGTGAGCGTCTCGATCACGCCGCCCGGCGCCGAACCGGCATTGTTGATCATCAGATCGATGCTGCCGAGTTCCTTGGCGGCCTTCTCGACGAAAGCCTTGGCATCCGCATCCTTGGTGAGGTCGGCGGTGATTGCGACAACCGTCACGCCGTAGGCGTTGCGGATTTCTTCAGCAGTCTTTTCCAGTGGCTCCATGCGGCGAGCGCAGATGGCGACATTGACGCCCTCCTTTGCCAGCGTCATGGCGATCGCCTTGCCGATACCTTCGCTGCCGCCGGTGACGAGAGCGCATTTGCCTTTGAGTTGGAGATCCATGTGCGTGTCCTTCTGAGGTTGGCGGAAATGAAAACGAAAATTCTTAGGTCAATCAGCTTCCTGTAAAGCGCGGGGGTCGTTTCTCGGCAAAGGCCTTGCGGCCTTCGGCGTAGTCGGCGCTGGCGTCGGCCGCGGCATAGAACTGCTCGGCTTCAGCCAGGAGTTCGGCGTTGTTGGTGCTGAGTGCACGGATCGCAGCCTTGGCCGCCTTGATCGTCAGCGGCGCATTGCCCGCGATCTTCCTTGCAAGCTCGCCGGCCAGCGATTCAATGTCAGCCTTCGGTGCGATGATATGCACCGCGCCCAGCGCATGAGCGCGTATGGCAGGCAGACGATCCGCCGTGAACAAGACTTGCCGCGTCGCACCGGCGCCGAACACGCGGATAAAGCGCGCGATACCGCGCGGATCGTAGCCCAGACCAAGCTTGGCGGCGGGTACTGCGAAGAAGGCATCATCCGCAGCAACGCGCATGTCGCAACTCGCAGCAACGGATGACCCGGCACCCATGCAGCCGCCATAGATCAGGCCGATGGTCGGCTGCGGGATCGCCTCGATCGCCAGACAGGTATTCTCGACCAGATCGTCATAGGCCCGGGCATTGCCCTCGCCTGATCGAGCCGTGGCAAAGTCGGAAATGTCTGCGCCTGCGGAAAACATCAGGTCGCCCTCGCCGCGGATGACCACGACACGGATATCCTTGCGGGTGGCGACGTCGCCGGCAAAGGCGGCGATCTTGTTCCACATCGCCGTGGAGATCGCGTTACGTCGTGCCGGATTGGCCAGACGCAGCGTCGCGATGCCGTCCGCAATATCAATGACGATATCGCCGGGCGTGCTCATCGCTCAGGCCGCCGGCTTGTGCGACATCCAGCGACCGGACTCGGCCGCCGGGAAAAGCTCAGCCAGCGCTGCATTGAATGCCGCCGGCTCTTCGCTGGTGATGGTATGGCCGGCACGCGGCAATACCAGAAGACCTGCTGTCGGCACCGTACGCTTGAGAAAGATGCTGGGATCGAGGCACCAATCGTCCTCGTCGCCAACGATGATCAGCAGTGGCGGCGTGAATTTCTCGAGTTGCGGCTTCATCTCCCACAGCATCGGCCGCTTGGCCTGCAGCTCGCGCATGGTCAGCGCGTGCCCGACCGGAGAATGATCCGCCAGCATGCGCGCAAACTCGGCGAAACCACGCGGGTCCTTGTTCTTGTGCGTCTGACGCGTTGCACCATCGGCATAGCGCGCTGCAGCGGTCGGAAAATCGACCGTCTCGAACATTTTTGCGGTTTCGCGCGAGGCTGCACGGCCCTGCTCCACAAAAGCAGGATCGGGGCTGGAGCCGTAGCCGCAGCTCGCAGCCGTCACCGACAAGCAACGATCGGGATAATGAATGCCGACATGCAGCGCCGTCGACGCGCCCATGGAATGACCGACGATATGCGCCTTGTCGATCTTCAGTGCATCCATCAATGCGATGACGTCATCGCGTGCAATATCCTGGCCGTAACGCGCTGGATCGGTCGGTACATCCGATGGCGGATAACCGCGCTGGCTGTAGGTAACGCAACGATAGGAGCGCGAGAAGTAACGAAGCTGCGGCTCCCAGGTGCGGTAATCCCCCGCATACTCATGGACGAAAACCACAGGACTCCCGGTGCCGACTTCCTCATAATAGAGTTGCGTCCCGTCGGGCGTCGTCACGTGCGGCATCGTCGCCTCCTGCAGTCAGAGCAGATTTCATTTGCACACAAACGAAATGCTAGTAGCGTTATTTCACGACTGCAAGAGGATTTAGTGGATTCAATTTTGGCATATCATTTGCTTACAAACAAATATCGCAACGCCGCATAAACCGATCGAAAAGCCACGCGCCACAACGTTTCTTGAGGAGATGTCATGACCGGTCTTTCGCGACGCGCCTTCACAATGGGCACGGCTGCTACGCTGATGAGCACCGCGCTCGCAACAAATTCGCAGGCGCAGGCGCCGACAAAAATCCGCGTGGGTAGCCTGACACTTCCCGTCTTCGCGCCGATCATCATCAACATCATGAAGGCGCAGAAGTTCGATACCAAGAACGGTTTCGAGGCCGAAGTTCAGGTCTATCCTTCTTTCTCCTCTTATTATGCGGGCCTCGCCACCGGTGAAATCGACACGCTGATCGGCGGGCCCACCTACTTCCAGAAGCTGCGCCTCGAAGGCGTGCCGCTGCAAATCGTCGCAACAGGTGCCACACTCGCCGACCTCGTCATCATCACCAAGGACCCGGCCATCAAGTCGCTGGCCGACCTCAAAGGCAAGCAACTCGCCGCCGACATGGGCAGCGGGCAATTCCAGATCCTGTCGATCTACGCGAAGTCCAAAAAGATGGACCTGGCCAAGGACATGACATTGGTCAACGCGAATTTCGCTGTAGCGCGTGCGCAGCTTGCCGCCGGCCGCGTCGATGCCGCGATGATCATCGAGCCGATCGCCACCATGATGATGAAGGACGATCCGTCGCTGAAGATCATCTTCAACGCCAATGACGGATGGAAGGAGATTGCGGGCACCACCGGCTGGGAGCTGGTCTACGCCATGCGCGAGGATACCATCAAAAAGGCGCCGGACGCGCCCAAGAAATTCGTCGCGGCGCTTGCGGACGTCACCAAATATCTGCGCAGCGATCCGGACGGTGCCGACAAGATCGCAGTCGACACCGTGAAGCTGCCGCCCGGCATCTTGAAGGAAGCCGTGCTCGCCAAGCGCTGGGACTTCGACGCCAAGCCAGCCTGGGACACTACCGAACGCAAGAGCATCTGGGATACGTTCGAGCGCGCCGTCGCCGCCGGCTTCCATCCAAAGCTGCCTGACGAAGCGATCATCTATGTCCCCTGACGAGCCGAGACCTGCCACGCCATTCGAGGAACCGATCTTCGAAAGGTCACCGCGAAGCCTGATGATCTCCAGCCTGCCGCGCGAGACGATCATATCGATCGTGCTCTTCGCGATGGTCTGGCAGATCATGTCCTATCTGGCACCGTCACTGGGCATCCCCGCTTTCGCAATCCCGGGCCTTGGCCGTATTGCCGAAAGCCTGACCAAGATCACCCCGCTCGACGTCGCGGTGACGCTCGGCCGCGTGCTGCTGTCGCTGGTCGTGTCATTCGTCATCGGACTACTGGTGGCAGTGCTGATGTATCTGTCCGAAAGCCTCGAGAAATATTTGCGGCCGATGGTGCGGATCCTGATGGCGGTACCGGTCGTCTCCTGGATCCTGTTCGCGGTGCTGTGGTTCAAGGGCGTCGAATTCCGCATCGTCTTCGTGCTGGTCGTGGTCTGCGCCCCGGTCTTCACCGTCGATTCCCTCGACAACATGCGCGAGGTGTCGCGCGATCTGAAGCAGATGATCCGCTCATTCAGGCCGACGCCGTTGCAGTTCTTTCACAAGCTGATGCTGCCGGCGATCACGCCGGGGATCATCACGAGCTGGAAGATCACGCTCAGCCTGGCCATCCGCGTCGTGACCATCGCCGAGCTGGTCGGCGCAGTGACCGGCATCGGGCATCAGCTCTCGGTGGCGCAGGAATTGTTTTCGGTGGCCGACGTGTTTGCCTGGACGCTGGTGCTGGTCGTGCTGCTGTTCTTCCTCGAAGCATTGCTCGTCAGGCTCGAAACACACGTATTGCGGTGGCGGGCATGACGGCAGCTTCAGCGCCCATCGAGATCGCGCAGTTGCGCAAGGTGTTTCGCCAGACCACATCCGGCCAGTCGATCACTGCCATCGATCATTTGTCGCTGCGGATCGAGCCCGGCGAACTCATCGCCATCGTGGGCAAGACCGGTTGCGGTAAGTCGACCCTGTTCGACCTCTTGATCGGACTCGAACATCCTACCGCCGGCAGCATCACCATCGGCGGCAAGACGCCCTATGACGACTTCAACGCCTTCCGCGGCAAGATCGCGACGATCTTCCAGCAGGACCGGCTGTTTCCGTGGCGCTCCGCACTCGACAACGTCAAGCTTCCGCTCGAACTGATCGGCATCGCCGACGATGTTCAGCAGGAGCGCGCTCTGACGTGGCTGAAACGGCTGGGATTGGAAAAATTCGCCAATGCCTATCCGCGCGAACTTTCCGGCGGCATGCGCCAGCGTGTTGCGATTGCGCGCGCCTTTGCCGTACAGCCGGAGATCCTGCTGGCGGATGAGTCCTTCAGCGCGTTGGATGAAGTCACCGCCAACGAGCTCCGCAAGACCTTCGTCGATCTGGCTCGCGAGTTTAAATCGACCGCGATCCTGATCACGCATCAACTCGAAGAAGCCATGGCCGTGGGTGACCGCATTGTTGTGTTCGGCAAGTCGGCGACGCTTTTGGCGGACGTGCGAATGTCGGACTGGGATCGTGCGGACTATCCCCTGCTCCGCGAGGCGATTCAGAATACGCTGCAGGCAAACGTGCCAGATGCGAGACTGAGGCGCTAGACAACGATCCACCGACCTCTCCACGTCTTGCCCGGGCTTGTCCCGGGCATCCACGACTTGACCGCTAGTCCAGACGGACGTGGATGGCCGGGACAAGCCCGGCCATGACGGTGTGGAACTACACTACATCACCCCATGATCGCCTTCGCCGCGTTCCCCATGGCTTCCACCGAGGCATCGCCCGTATCCGTGAAGCACAGGATACGACACGGGCATGACTCAAGCCCATCATAGCGCCACGGGAATGCGCCGATCAGGCAACGCTGGTTCAGCATTAGCTCGATGTCGCCGCCGATATTCTCGGCATGCAACAAGCCTTCCTGGAACGCGTAATTATGGAACGGAAACATGTCGGCAGTCACGTGGCGGCCCGAGAGCTTGTGATTATACTCAAACGTGCCGAAGAATTCCGCCGGCGTCTTGCCGTGCTTCTTGGTGAACTGCGCAGCGATGTCCGGCCGCATGTTGCGGATCGAGGTGTTCATCGAGTGATCGCAGGAGCCGGTGTCCATGCCGAACCACTTGATCTTCTTCTCAAGCATCCAGTGCAGCGTGTCGAGGTTCGGACCGGGGTGATAGCAGAAGTACTTCACCAGATCCTGCTGCGCCTGGCCTTCGTAATATTTGTGCCAGCCGGTGTGCAGGATCAGAATATCGCCTTCGCGAATATCTGCCCCTGACTTTTCGAGCATCTCAGGCGTGATCACCGCCCAGTCGTGCATCTGGCTGGAGATATCGACGACAACGCCGCGATTGAACAGGTAGTCCAGCGGCAGCGAGGCCATGTCGCCCTTGCGCCCGTCGGTGGCGTGCATCGCGCCGTCGAAATGGGTGCCGGCATGCAGCGCCGTCTCGATCCGCTGCGCCACGATCATCTGCGTCTGCAGGTTCTGCGCATAATACATCTTGTTGCCGGCATAGCCGACCCAGCCGGGCGTGTGGATGTTCATGACGTGGGAGAGATCGACGACTTTCATGGTGCTGTCCTTCATCGTTTCGGGGCGCCCACCGGCAGGTGGAAATCGTAAGCATGCAAACAATTCTACGCAATGCCCGCAGATGCAGGATCAGGGCCAGAAAGGCCGGGCTGCCACGACAATCCTCGATTGTGAAAGCGCCGTTCAGCGCTTGCGTTGACATCGATAAACCCGGCGGATACGCCAATTTAATGAACTGCTGCAAAGACAGCGTCAGCGATGCGGCCACTGCCGTTTCGGTGCAGGTGCCACGATCAGGCACGTTACCAGGAGTGGCGTTGCCATGATGGATTTCGCCACCCGGGTCCACAATCACAACTACCGGCTTGATCCGATCATCCGGTCGCTGCTGGACACCGACTTCTACAAATTCCTGATGCACCAGTTCATCTGGATGCTTTATCCGAAGGTGCCCGTGACCTTCGGCCTGATCAACCGGACCAAGACCGTCCGCCTTGCCGAGATCATTCCGGAAGCGGTGCTGCGAGCGCAGCTCGATCACGCCCGCACGCTTTCATTCCGCGAGAACGAACTGATCTGGCTGGCCGGCAACCGCTTCTATGGCCGCCGCGACATTTTCCGTCCTGAATATATCGAATATCTGCGCAGCTTCAGGTTGCCTGACTACAAGCTTGAGACCATCGATGGTCAATATGTCCTCACCTTCGAAGGTGACTGGGCCGAAGTCACGATGTGGGAGATCTACGCCCTCGCCATCGTCAGCGAATTGCGATCGCGGATCGCCATGGCCACGCTGGACAAGTTCGAGTTGGATATTCTCTACGCACAGACCAAGACCAAAATCTGGAACAAGATCAAGAAGCTGAAATCCTATCCGGACATGCGGCTCGCGGAATTCGGCACCCGTCGCCGCCACGGCTTCCTGTGGCAAGAATGGGTGACGGACGCGATGGCCAACGAGCTTGGCCGCAGCTTCGTCGGAACGTCGAATGCCCTGCTCGCCTTCAAGCATTCATTCGAAGCCATCGGCACCAATTCGCACGAACTGCCGATGGTGTTCGCCTGCCTCGCCGAAAACGACGACCAGCTGAAGACCGCGCAATATGACGTGCTGGCGAAATGGCAGGAGGTCTATGACGGCGAATTGCTGATCATTCTGCCCGATACGTTCGGCATGACGCAGTTCCTGCGCGACGCACCGCCCTGGGCCTCACAATGGACCGGCATGCGCATGGACAGCAAGGAGCCGGTTGCGGCGGGCGAAGAGATGATCGCCTGGTACGCCATGCGTGGCGAGGATCCGCGCAAGAAGCGCGCGATGTTCAGCGACGGTCTCGAAGTCGATCTGATGATCGATCTGCATCAGCGTTTTCGTGGGCGCATCCGCGAGAGCTTCGGCTGGGGCACCATGGCCACCAACGACTTCCGCGGCGCCCATCCGCGCGGGCTCGATTCACTCGACCCGATCAGCCTGGTCTGCAAGGTCACCTATGCCAACGGCCGCTCGGCCGTGAAGCTGTCGGACAATCCCGCCAAGACCACCGGCAGCAGCCCTGCAGAGATCGAACGCTATCTACGCATCTTCGGCCGTGAGGGCGTCGCCGAACAGCCGGTGATCGTCTAGCCAGAACCACAAACGCAAAAAAGCGCCGCCCGGTTTCCCGGACGGCGCTTTGTTCTTGTGTATCGGAAGGCCGCTTACAGAAGCCCCGCTCCCCGCGCCCACTTGTACTTAGCGCCGAGCACCTCGACCGGAAGCTCGGTCGAATAAGCGTAAGCCGGAATGCCGTTCTGGTAGAGATATTCGGCGGCTTCCTCGACTTCCACGTCGCCCGCAAGCGAAGCGACCATCGGCTTCTCGATGCCCTTGGCCTTCATCTCGTTCTTGATCTCGACCATGTTGCGCGCGAACACCATCGGCGGCGTCACGATCGTGTGCCAGTAGCCGAGGATCAGCGAGTGGATGCGATCATCGGTGAGACCCAGCTTCACGGTGTTGACGTAAGTGATCGGCGGTTCGCCACCGGTGATGTCGACCGGGTTGCCGGCGGCACCGAACGGCGGAATGAACTTGCGGAACGCCGCATCCAGATCCGGCGGCATCGCCATCAGCGACATGCCGTTATCGACCACCGCATCGGACAGCAGCACGCCCGAACCACCGGCACCGGTGATGATCAGCACGTTCTCGCCCTTCGGCGTCGGCAGTACGGGAATGCCACGGGCGAATTCGAGCAGCTGGCGCAGCGAGCGGGCGCGAATGACGCCCGACTGCTTCAGCACGTCCTCATAGATCTTGTCGTTGCCGGCAAGTGCGCCGGTATGCGACGAGGCGGCCTTGGCGCCGGCCGAGGTACGGCCTGCCTTGAGGACGACAACCGGCTTCTTCTTGGAGACGCGCTTGGCGGCTTCGGCGAAGGCACGGCCATCCTTCAGATCCTCGCAGTGCTGCGCGATGATCGTGGTGTTGGGATCCTGCTCGAAGAACGCCAGCAGATCGTCCTCGTCGATATCCGACTTGTTGCCGAGGCCGACGATCGCCGACACGCCCATCTTGGCAGAGCGCGAGAAGCCAATGATCGCCATGCCGATGCCGCCGGACTGCGACGACAATGCCGCCGAGCCCTTCACGTCATACGCTGTACAGAAAGTCGCGCAGAGATTGGCCGGCGTATAATAGAAGCCATAGATATTCGGCCCCATCAGACGGACGTCGTATTTCTTGCCGATTTCGACAATCTCTTCCTGCAATGCAGGCTCGTTGGCTTCGGCAAAGCCCGACGGGATCAGCACCGCGCCCGGAATTTTCTTCTCGCCGCATTCGATCAGCGCACCTGCAACGAACTTGGCGGGAATCGCGAATACCGCGGTGTCGATCACGCCCGGAACATCCTTGACGCTCTTATAGGCCTTGCGGCCCATGATCTCTTCAGCCTTCGGATGGATCGGGTAGATGTCGCCCTTGTAGCCACCGTTGATGAGGTTCTTCATCACCGAATTGCCGATCTTGCCGTCTTCGGCGGAGGCGCCGATCACGGCGACGGCCTTCGGCATCATGATGCGGTTCATTGCCGTGACGATTTCGGCGTTGGAGCGCGGCGCGGGGCGCGGTTTGTAGTCGAAATCGACGACGATGCGCACGTCGGCGGCAATCGCGTCTTTCTTGGTGGCGAAGACCGGGTTGAGATCGAGTTCGACCATTTCCGGGAAATCGCTGACGAGCTGCGATACCTTGACGATGATGTCGGCCAGCGCTTCGCGGTTGGCGGGATCGCCGCCGCGTACGCCATGCAGCATCTCGGCGGCCTGAATGCCATCGAGCATCGACAGCGCGTCATCATTGGTGGCGGGCGCGAGGCGGAAAGTGACGTCCTTCAGCACTTCGACGAGCACGCCGCCGAGGCCGAAGGCCACCAGCTTGCCGAACGAACCATCGGTGATCGAACCGATGATCACTTCGGTGCCGCCCATCAGCATCTGCTGAACCTGGATACCTTCTATCTTGGCATCGGCCTTGTACTTCTTGGCATTGGCCAGAATGGTGTCGTAAGCTTTCTGCGCGTCTTCGGCGGTCTTAACGCCGACAATGACACCGCCCGCTTCGGTCTTGTGGAGAATGTCCGGCGAGACGATCTTCATCACGACCGGGAAGCCCATGCCGCTTGCCATCTTGGCAGCGTCAGCGGCTGAGGTGGCCACGCCTTCTTTCGGCACGGGAATGCCGTATGCGTCACACACAAGCTTGCCCTCGGGGGCGGTCAGGCTGGTGCGCTTGTCGGCTTTGACCGCATCTAGAACTTTGCGGACGGCCTGTTTCGCCGATGGTGTTGCTTCTTTGACGGCAAGATTCGATTGGGACATGGCTTCCTCCTTCACGTCTTTTCCAATAGACGGATTGATGGCATTTGGTATGCCAGAAACTTGATTGTCAAGGCGCGTTGCAGCGCAAAATTGCTGAAATAGCTGTCATCTTGACATGCTGGCATCTGGTATGCCAAAAATTCTTGACGTTATTTCTGTGGTAGGACATCTCGACTGGAGATGATTCATGCCCACGCGAAAACAAACCAAGGCGCCGTCCGTCATGTCTGAAGCCGATATCGCGATCGTTCGGATTGCACCGGAGACCAGCTTCAAGACCAAGGCCTATGAAGCCTTGAAAGAAGCCATTCTTAAGATGGACATCTACACCTCGCCCGATCCGGTGATGCTCGATGAGCGCGCCCTGTCGGAACGGCTCGGTGTCAGCCGCACACCTATCCGCGAAGCCATTGCGATGCTGGAGCAGGATGGCTTCGTAAAGACCGTGCCACGCCGCGGCATCGTCGTTGTCAGAAAGACCAAGGTCGAGATCGTCGACATGATCCGCGCCTGGGCGGCGCTGGAAAGCATGGCCGCGCGTCTGATCACGACCACCGCACGCAAGAAAGATATCTCGGCGCTGCGCGACTTCTTTAAGGACTTCAACAAGGACCGTCTGCCGCAGGACCACGTTGAGGAATATTCGAAGGCGAATATCGCTTTCCACCAGGCACTGATCTCGCTCAGCGAGTCGCCAGTGCTGGTCGATATGACCAACGATATTCTGCTGCATGTGCGTGGCTATCGTCAGCTGACCATCGGACGCACGGACCGTACCGCGACGTCCCTGCCCGAACATCTGGCCATCATCGAAGCGCTTGAAGAGCGCAACACCGAGCTCGCGGAAAAGCGCGCGCGCGATCACACGCTCGGTCTGGCTTCTTATGTCGAAGCCCACGGCCAGGAATTGTTTACGTAAGCGCCGTCTCGCGACGGTTCACCACTCCGCACCACGTCCAATTGAGCAACGACCAACAGTCACAAGAAAAGTCAGGGAGAGCGGGATGTCCGCAGTAGTCCAGAGCATCGATACCAACGCAGCCGCCGAGCAGGAATTGACCGATGGCTTCCATCTGATCATCGATGCACTCAAGCTCAATGGCCTCAACACGATCTATGGCGTGCCGGGCATTCCGATTACCGACTTCGGCCGCATGGCGCAGGCCGAGGGGATCCGCGTGCTCTCGTTCCGCCACGAACAGGCCGCAGGCTATGCCGCATCGATCGCCGGCTATCTCACCAAGAAGCCCGGCGTCTGTTTGACCGTGTCGGCTCCCGGCTTCCTCAACGGCCTTACGGCGCTGGCTCACGCCACCACCAACTGCTTCCCGATGATCCTGATCTCGGGCTCGTCCGAGCGCGAGATTGTCGACCTGCAGCAGGGCGACTATGAGGAAATGGATCAGCTCGCGATCGCCAAGCCGCTATGTAAGGCCGCGTTTCGCGTGCTGCATGCGGCCGACATCGGCATCGGTCTCGCCCGCGCGATCCGCGCCGCAGTGTCCGGTCGTCCCGGCGGCGTCTATCTCGATCTGCCTGCCAAGCTGTTCGGTCAGGTGATGAACGCCGACGCCGGCAAGAAATCGCTGGTCAAGGTGATCGACGCCGCGCCGGCGCAGATCCCTGCCCCGGATTCGATTAAGCGCGCGCTCGACGTGCTGAAATCGGCGAAGAAGCCGCTGATCATCCTCGGCAAAGGCGCCGCTTATGCGCAGGCCGACGATGCCGTGAAGGCGCTGGTCGAAACCTCCGGCATTCCGTTCCTGCCCATGAGCATGGCCAAGGGCCTTCTGCCTGACACCCATCCGCAGTGTGCGGGTGCTGCACGCTCCACCGTGCTGAAGGATTCGGACGTCGTCATGCTGATCGGCGCACGCCTGAACTGGCTGCTGTCGCACGGCAAGGGCAAGAGCTGGGGTGATGCACCGAAGAAGTTCATCCAGATCGACATCGAGCCGAAGGAAATGGACTCCAACGTCGAGATCGTCGCACCTGTTGTCGGCGATATCGGCTCCTGTGTCGCCGCTCTGCTCGATGGCATGGGCAAGGGCTGGCAGAAGGCGCCGGTAGACTGGGCCAATGCCGTCACCAAGAAGCGTGAAGAGAACGTTGCCAAGATGGCGCCGCGCCTGATGAACAACAACTCGCCGATGGATTATCACGGCGCGCTCGGCGTTCTGCGCACCATCATCGCCGAACGTCCCGACGCGATGCTCGTCAATGAAGGTGCCAATACACTCGATCTCGCCCGCGGCATCGTCGACATGTATCAGCCGCGCAAGCGCATCGATGTCGGCACCTGGGGCATCATGGGCATCGGCATGGGCTATTGCATCGCCGCTGCGGTCGAGACCGGCAAGCCCGTGCTCGCGATCGAAGGCGACAGCGCCTTCGGTTTCTCCGGCATGGAGGTGGAGACGATCTGCCGCTACAATCTGCCGGTCTGCATCGTTGTCTTCAATAATGACGGCATCTATCGCGGCACCGACGTCAATCCGACCGGCGGTTCCGACGTGGCACCGACGGTCTTCGTCAAGGGCTCGCGCTACGACAAGATGATGGAAGCCTTCGGCGGCATCGGCGTGAACGCGACCTCGCCCGACGAACTCAAGCGCGCCGTCAATGCGGCGATGGATTCCGGCAAGCCGACGCTCATCAATGCGGTGATCGATCCGGCGGCCGGCAGCGAGAGCGGCCGTATCGGCAACCTCAATCCGCAGAGCGTGCTCAGCAAGAAGAAATAACACATCAGGCGGGGTCGCGAGACCCCGTCTCCTTTTCTCATATGCCGAGGCGGCAAAACTAGTTTACGGGAGCAAAACAATGACACAGGCGCTCAAAGGCGTTCGCATTCTGGACTTCACCCACGTTCAATCTGGCCCGACCTGCACGCAGTTGCTGGCATGGTTTGGCGCTGATGTGATCAAGGTCGAACGGCCCGGCGTTGGCGACATCACCCGCGGCCAATTGCAGGACGTGCCGAATGTGGACAGCCTGTATTTTACCATGCTGAACCACAACAAGCGCTCGATCACCCTCGACACCAAGAACCCGAAGGGCAAGGAAGTGCTCACCGCGCTGATGAAAGAGTGCGATGTTCTCGTCGAGAACTTCGGACCCGGCGTGCTCGACCGCATGGGCTTCCCGTTCGAAAAGATTCAGCAGATCAACCCGAAGATGATCGTCGCCTCGATCAAGGGGTTTGGTCCAGGTCCCTATGAGGACTGCAAGGTCTATGAGAACGTCGCGCAGTGCACCGGCGGCGCAGCTTCCACCACCGGCTTCCGCGACGGCCTGCCACTCGTCACCGGCGCGCAGATCGGCGATAGCGGCACTGGCCTGCATCTCGCACTCGGCATCGTCACCGCGCTGTATCAGCGCACGCAAACCGGCAAAGGCCAGAAGGTCACCGCCGCGATGCAGGACGGCGTGCTCAACCTGTCGCGCGTCAAGCTGCGCGACCAGCAGCGCCTCGCTCACGGTCCGCTCAAGGAATACAGCCAGTTCGGCGAAGGCATTCCGTTCGGCGATGCCGTGCCCCGCGCGGGCAACGACTCCGGCGGTGGTCAGCCCGGCCGCATCCTGAAGTGCAAGGGCTGGGAAACCGACCCGAACGCCTACATCTACTTCATCACTCAGGCGCCGGTGTGGGAGAAGATCTGCGACGTGATCGGCGAACCGACCTGGAAGACCGACCCGGCCTATGCCAAGCCGGCGGTGCGCCTGCCCAAGCTCAACGCGATCTTCGCGCGCATCGAACAGTGGACGATGACCAAGACCAAATTCGAGGCGATGGAAATCCTCAATCAGGACGACATCCCGTGCGGCCCGATCCTGTCCATGAAGGAACTGGCCGAAGACCAGTCACTGCGTGCGACCGGCACCGTGGTCGAGGTCGATCACCCCGAGCGCGGCAAGTATCTGTCGGTTGGCAATCCGATTAAGCTATCGGAAAGCCCCACCGAAGTGACGCGCTCGCCCCTGCTCGGCGAACATACCGACGAAATCCTCAGGCAAGTGCTGGGCTTCAGCGATCATCAGGTGGCCGAAATCCACGATTCAGGCGCGCTCGACCCGCCGCGCAAGGTTGCCGCTGAGTAATTTCACCAGTTATTTCAAATAATTACATGCGAAAGGCCGCCGATTGGCGGCCTTTTTCATTTATGGTGATCCAAGCGGAACTTTAATAAGAAAATCAAATCGACCTATATCGCACTGCGAAATCCTCATGCTGCCATGCAAACAAGACAATTGTCCTTGGCATCTGGTATACGTAAATTGATCCCAGATGATGAGGCGCCAAGACGCGGCGGCCTCCAGCAAAGGATCAAATCATGTCGAAGACTGCTTCTCTCGACCTTACCACGTCCACCAGCTTCTTCGCTCGTTTCATTGCCTCGCTCGATCGCGCGCTGATGGCCAGCGCACGCATCTCGGCCCGCAACGGCGACCTGCCCCGCTTCGGCCTGTAAGGCTGCAACTTCACTACGTTTGCGCGGCTAGCCCGCGCAAAATTCTCTGCGTTCCTCCCGACGACTGGCCCCGGATTTCCGGGGCCGTTTTTTTTGTTTGTGTAGTTGCATCGCAGCGACGTCTCGCGCTCCCTGCGACATTTCAGCCTCCCCGGCTTTTAACGGCTCTAATCGCTTGCCGCTTGGCATATCGCATACCAAAATGCGCGAACGGTAATGCTTCACGTCTGAATAGAAAGCATACCTGGGGAGGACAAAGGCTGCGCTGCCTTCGCGGGCACGCGATGCCGTATGCGCAATGACAGAGCGATCCAGACCCACTCATCCTTTTTGCAGGCGAGCCGCTTCGATGCTCGACAGTCTGACGTGCGCATATGGCGCATGCAAGGGCGCGTTTGAACACCTGCAGTCAGGACATTCGAAGGAAGACCCGACCACGCACTGACGATTTCAAAGTCGACGAACGATCGACGCTATCAAAACGAATGGGAGAGAAACAATGAAACGCCTTGGTTCATGTCTCACGCTGGCCGCCGCTGCATCCATTCTCTGCCTGGGAGCGTCTCTCCCGGCATCTGCTGCATGGGAGCCGACGCGCCCCGTCGAATTGATCGTTCCCGCAGGCACCGGCGGCGGCGCTGATCAGATGGCGCGCACCATTCAGGGCATCATTACCAAGCACAGCCTGATGAAGCAGCCGCTTGTCGTCATCAACAAGTCGGGTGGCGCGGGCGGTGAAGGTTTCCTCGACGTGAAGTCGGCGAACAACAATCCGCACAAGATCATCATCACGTTGTCTAACCTGTTCACGACGCCGCTCGCCACCGGCATTCCCTTCAATTGGAAGGATCTCACCCCGGTCGCAATGCTGGCACTCGACGAGTTCGTGCTGTGGGTAAATGCCGACAAACCGTACAAGACGGTGAAGGACTATATCGACGCCGTGAAGGCTGCGCCGGCCGGCACGATCAAGATGGGCGGCACGGGCTCGAAGCAGGAAGACCAGATCATCACGGTCGCGGTCGAGAAGGCGATCGGCAGCAAGTTCACTTACATCCCTTACAAGGGCGGCGGTGAAGTTGCAGTGCAGCTCGTTGGTCAGCACGTCGACTCAACCGTGAACAATCCGATCGAGGCAGTCGCGCAGTGGCGCGGCGGCAAGGTGCGTCCGCTCTGCGTCTTCGACAGCAAGCCGATGGCCTATGACGAGCAGGTCGCCGACGGCAAGGGCTGGAAGGACATTCCGACCTGCAAGTCACAGGGGCTCGACATCGAATATGTGATGCTGCGCGGCATCTTCATGGGGCCGAAAGCGACGAAGGATCAGATCGATTATTATGTCGAACTGTTCAAGAAGGTCCGCGCGACGCCCGAGTGGCAGGACCTGATGAAGAGCGGCGCCTTCAACACGACCTTCATGACCGGCGGTGAATATGCCAGCTGGGTTGGCACCGAAGAGAAGCGCCACGAGACGCTGATGAAGGAAGCCGGCTTCCTCGCGCAAGGCAACTGACGCAGGCGCCATGACGCCGGACCTGATCGCACATCAGGTCCGGCACATGCAACACGCTGATCGACGCTGATCTCTCACACAGAGTTGTCCATGACCACGCAGCAATCTCACAACGTAGGCCCGTCCCACAAATCCGTCGAAGCCGGCGTCACCACCGTCATCGGCCTGTTCGGCGCCATCGTCGTCTATGGCAGCGTCAAGGCCGGCATCAACTGGGGCGCAGAGGGACCGAAAGCCGGATTCTTTCCGTTCTATATCGGGCTGTTCATCATCATCTCCAGCCTCGTCAATATCTGGAACACGCTGCGCGAGGACGACGGCAGCCTTTTCGCCGAATGGGGCCAGTTGCGCCAGGTTTTCAGCGTCGTCATTCCCACCGGCATCTATGTCGGCGTCCTGCCGTTCATCGGACTCTACGTGTCCTCGATGATTTTCATCGCATGGTTCATGCGCTGGCTTGGCAAATATGAGTGGCCGATCATCGCCGCGATCTCTCTCGGCATGCCTGTCGTCACCTACCTGATCTTCGAACGCTGGTTTCTCGTGCCGCTCCCCAAAGGACCGCTTGAGGATCTGCTCGGTCTCTGATTTCCGCGATCTTTAATTCCGTTGCGTCTGCCGGTCTCTTTCTGAGGACTACTCGAAATGGAAGAAATTGCTAATCTGTTCCAGGGCTTTGCGGTCGCGCTGCAGCCATTCAACATC
The DNA here is from genome assembly GCF_013359755.1 of Tardiphaga robiniae. GTDB lineage: Bacteria > Pseudomonadota > Alphaproteobacteria > Rhizobiales > Xanthobacteraceae > Tardiphaga > Tardiphaga robiniae. The sequence goes on from NZ_JABMCJ010000083.1 coordinate 178,728, forward strand.
GCGGTGATGGTGCTCGGCATCGTGCTGGGCGTCATCATCGGCGTGCTGCCCGGCCTTGGCGGCGCCAATGGCGTTGCAATCCTGCTGCCCCTCACCTTCAGCATGCCGCCGACATCGGCCATCATCATGCTGTCCTGCATCTATTGGGGCGCATTGTTCGGAGGTGCGATCACCTCGATCCTGTTCAACATCCCCGGAGAGCCATGGTCGGTGGCCACGACATTCGACGGCTATCCGATGGCGCAGCAGGGCAAGGCTGCCGAAGCACTAACCGCCGCCTTCACCTCCTCTTTCGTTGGCGCACTGTTCGCCGTCGTCATGATCACCTTGGTCGCGCCGCTGGTCGCAGGCTTCGCCTTACGATTCGGACCCGCGGAGAAGTTCGCGGTCTATTTCCTGGCGTTCTGCAGTTTCGTCGGGCTGAGTAAGGAGCCACCTTTCAAGACCATTGCGGCGATGATGATCGGTTTTGCCCTCGCCGCGGTCGGCCTCGATTCCATTACCGGACAACTGCGACTCACGTTTGGTTCGACCGAACTTCTCAATGGCTTCGACTTCCTGATCGCAGTCATCGGCCTGTTCGGCCTTGGCGAAATCTTCCTCACCATGGAGGAAGGCCTGCGCTTCCAGGGCGGCAAGGCGAAGATCGATCTTCGCGTCGTGCTCCGTACCTGGATGAGCTTGCCGCAATACTGGATGACGTCACTGCGCTCCTGCGTGATCGGTTGCTGGATGGGTGTCACGCCCGCAGGTGCGACACCGGCATCGTTCATGAGTTACGGGATCGCCAAGCGCGTCTCCAAGAACGGCAACAATTTCGGCAAGGGCGAGATCGAAGGCGTTATCGCTCCGGAAACGGCCGCGCATGCCGCCGGTACCGCAGCCCTACTTCCGATGCTCTCGCTCGGCGTCCCCGGTTCGCCAACTGCCGCTGTGCTTCTTGGTGGTCTGCTGATCTGGGGCCTGCAGCCCGGCCCGATGCTATTCGTCGAGCAGAAGGAGTTCGTCTGGGGCCTGATCGCCTCGATGTATCTCGGCAATCTCGTCGGCCTGATCATCGTGCTGACCTGCGTACCGATCTTCGCAGCGATCCTGCGGGTTCCATTCAGCATCATCGCACCTCTTATCCTGGTGCTCTGTGCGATCGGAGCCTACTCCGTCCACAACTCGACCTTCGACGTGGTGATGATGCTGGTATTCGGAATCATCGGTTACGCACTGAAGAAGTGTAACTATCCCCTCGCCCCGCTGGTGCTGGCCATCGTGCTTGGCGACAAGGCCGAGGAAGCCTTCCGTCAGTCGCTGCTGGGGTCGCAGGGATCGCTCGGGATCTTCTTCTCGAACACGCTGGTGAGCAGCATCATGATCCTCGGCCTGATCGCGCTGTTCTGGTCGGTGATCCAGAACGGCTTCACCCGGCTGCGTACTCGCACTGCAGCAGCGTAAGTAACGATACAGATAACTGTTCAAACCCAAAAGCCGGCGGTCTGGACCGCCGGCTTTGTGCTGTCTTGTAGTATCGCAGTACAGCATTCAGTCATGCGAAACTTGCAGCGGCAAATTGGCAAGATTTCGCTTGTTAGTTGGCATATCATATACCAAACTATCCTTCGCAGCTGTCGAGCTCTCAATAGAACAGCGCTTTAGGAGGAACTATGACTGATGCAGTTCACGGGGTGGCACCAGCTGCCGCACGTGTCAGCGATGCCTACCGCTGGACACAACTTGCCATCGGCGTTGGCGCGATGGTGATGATCGCCAACTATCAATACGGCTGGACGTTCTTCGTCCCCGACATCCAGAAGAAGTTCGGCTGGGATCGTGCGTCGATCCAGTGGGCCTTCACCCTCTTCGTTCTGTTCGAGACCTGGCTGGTGCCGGTCGAAGGATGGTTCGTCGATAAATACGGCCCGAAGCTCGTCGTCCTTATCGGCGGCATTCTCTGCGGCATCGGCTGGGCGATCAATGCACAGGCGGAAACGCTCAACGGCTTCTATCTCGGCATGATCGTTGCGGGCATCGGCGCTGGCGGCGTCTACGGCACCTGCGTCGGCAATGCCCTGAAGTGGTTTCCTGACAAGCGCGGCCTCGCGGCTGGCATCACCGCTGCAGGCTTCGGTGCCGGCTCCGCCCTCACGGTCGCGCCGATCCAGGCCATGATCCAGGATTCCGGCTTCCAGACTGCATTTCTGTATTTCGGTCTCGGACAAGGCATCATCATCGTGATCCTCTCCTTCTTCCTGTTCGCGCCAAAGGCTGGGCAGGTACCGGCGGTCACGCAGAACGCCAACGTGATCCAGACCCGCCGCAACTACGCGCCGACAGAAGTCATCCGCCATCCGATCTTCTGGCTGATGTACTTCATGTTCGTGATCGTCGGTGCCGGCGGCCTGATGGTGACGGCCAACCTGAAGCCCATTGCGGCCGACTGGAAGATCGACAACGTACCCGTCACGCTGATGGCCATGACGATGACGGCGGTTACCTTCGCAGCCACCATCGACCGCGTACTCAACGGCCTGACACGTCCGTTCTTCGGCTGGATCTCCGACATGATCGGCCGCGAGAACACGATGTTCATCGCCTTCGGCATGGAAGGCGTCGGAATCTGGGCGCTGTATATGTGGGGTCACGATCCGCTGTGGTTCGTGCTGTTGTCGGGCTTCGTGTTCTTCGCCTGGGGTGAGATCTATTCGCTCTTCCCATCGACCTGCACCGACACCTTCGGCTCCAAGTTCGCAACGACCAATGCCGGCCTACTCTATACGGCAAAGGGGACGGCAGCACTTCTGGTGCCGGTCGCGAACTACATGCAGCAGTCGTCGGGCACGTGGGACAGCGTCTTTCTCATTGCAGCCGGCGCCAATATCCTGGCTTCACTGCTCGCCATTGCGGTGCTGAAGCCTTGGCGTAAGGTCGTCGTCAGCAAGGCGCTTGCGACCTAAAAAACGCAAAAGCCTCAAGAAAACAACGCGCTCAGCCCTGGCTGGGCGCGTTTTGCGTGGGCGATGCGCTGCTCGCCAAGGCGTGATCACCTTCACGCAACAATCGGCCAAAACCACCTTGCATCGTGGAATATAATATACCAGTCTCCGACCAAGCGACGCCTGCGGCAATACGCCACAACCTTAGCGACACCACGCCGCAAGGGAAAAAGCGCGCATCGGAGGAAACACGATGGCTCAGCCAGACTTCACCACCGCGTCCAACCCACCCGGCAGCTTCCGCTGGATTCAACTCGTGATGGGCATCGTCTGCATGGCGATGATCGCCAATCTGCAATACGGATGGACGCTGTTCGTCGATCCCATCGACGCCAAGTATCACTGGGGTCGCGCCGCGATCCAGCTCGCCTTCACGCTGTTCGTCGTCGTCGAAACCTGGCTGGTGCCGGTCGAAGCGTGGTTCGTCGACAAATACGGTCCCCGCGTCGTCATCATGTTCGGCGGAGCCATGATCAGCCTCGCCTGGGTGCTGAACTCCTATGCGGACTCACTGGTGATGCTTTACGCCGGCGCCGTCGTCGGCGGCATCGGCGCCGGTTCGGTCTACGGCACCTGCGTCGGCAATGCTCTGAAGTGGTTTCCCGATCGCCGCGGCCTCGCTGCGGGCGCCACGGCGGCAGGCTTCGGCGCTGGCGCTGCGATCACCGTCGTGCCGATTGCGCATATGATAGCCGAGAGCGGCTATCAGCACGCCTTCTTCACCTTCGGCATCGGCCAGGGCGTGATCGTGTTCATGCTCGCCTTCTTCATGCGTCCGCCTGGGCAGGCCGTGCCGGTGACGAGGAAACAACTCAATCTGCCGCAGACAAAGACGGATTTCACGCCGCCGCAAGTGCTGCGCAGCCCGATCTTCTGGGTCATGTATCTTGTCTTCGTGATGGTCGCCGCCGGTGGCTTGATGACCGCAGCGCAGATCGCGCCCATCGCCCACGACTACAATATTGCGAATTCTCCGGTGACACTGGCCGGCTTCCAGATGGCAGCACTGACCTTCGCCATCTCGCTCGATCGCATCTTCGACGGGTTCGGCCGCCCGCTCTTCGGCTGGTTGTCCGATCAGATCGGTCGTGAACACACCATGTTCATCGCCTTCGGCACCGCCGCGCTGATGCTGCTGACGCTGTCGGCCTATGGCCACAACCCACTCGTCTTCGTACTGGCGACGGCGGTCTATTTCGGCGTCTTCGGTGAGATCTACAGTCTGTTTCCGGCGACGTCAGGCGATACGTTCGGCGCCAAATACGCCGCGACGAATAACGGCATGCTCTACACCGCAAAGGGCACGGCGGCATTGTTGGTACCACTCGCGAGCCTGATCGCAGCGAGCTATGGATGGCAGGCCGTGTTTGTGATCGCCGTTGCGCTCAATGCCACGGCTGCGTTGCTCGCTTTGTTCGTTATCAAGCCGATGCGACGTGCATTCATTCTGGGGAGCGAGCCTGCCGTACCGGAAGCCGCGGCGCACAGCGCCAAGACCGCCTGATCGATCGAAGCTTGTTCAAGATTTAAGGGGCGCACGCGAGCGCGCCCCTTTTTTCATGCCCAACTGGCATGCCAGACCTCCAACTGGATTCGCTGGTGCGATAGAAGCACGGCGAAAAACACACGCCACGCAGCAATAAACGTCAGAAACACTGACTTTCTTTCTTGACCACCGGGCTTCGATATCCTCGTTTCCGCGTTGACAACTGGCATACCGTATACCAATCTTGCGCCTACAAGATCGATCCTCAGCCGATCAGCCAAGGGAGGTTATTGCCATGCAAGTCGGAGATATCCTGCGTAGGAAGAGCACCCGTATCGCCACTGTCCGCATGAACGAGACCGTCGCCATCGCGGCGCAGTTGCTTCGGACGGGCAATATCAGCGCACTGGTCGTGAAGGACGTGTGCCGCACCGAGGGCAACACCGCGGTCGGCATGTTCTCCGAGCGCGACGTGGTTCGCGCGATCGCCGAACACGGCGCCGCCGGCGTCAATCGTAAGGTCTCGGATATGATCTCGGTCCAGGAATTGATTTCCTGCCACTCGACCGACACGCTCGAACATGTGCGACACTTGATGAACAAGCATCACATTCGGCACGTCCCGGTCATCGACGATCACACGCTGATCGGCGTGATCAGCATCCGTGACATCAGCAGGGCGCTCGATCATGAGGATGTACCGCAAGCGCATGCAGCGGTCGCCTGAGGCCTAGCCTCAAGCTCACTTCGCGTTTCATACCGGTATCGACACGGACCGCCAGCGGTCCGTGATGCCAGTTCTTTTGCCTTGTCCGCGCCCGTTGCCTTGGTGACATTTCATGAAGATCTGCATCTACGGCGCCGACGCCATCGGCGGCTATCTCGGCGTTCAGCTCGCGCGGGCTGGCGCCGATGTCAGCCTTGTCGCGCGCGGCGCGCATCTTGCGGCGATGCGCGCAAATGGACTGAAGCTGCTGATAGCAGGAGAAGAACACGTCGTGCATATCCCCTGCACCGACGATCCAGCAGAACTCGGCGAGCAGGATTATGTCATCATTTTCCTGAAGGCCCATTCGATCACCGGTGTGATCGAACAGATGCAGCCGCTGCTCGGACCAAGGACACGCATTGTCACCGCGATGAATCTCCCACGACATGACCCTGCTGCCGGGCGATCTGATCTGCTGCGGCACCCCTGTCGGCGTCGGCGTGATGAAGGAGCCTGTCAACACCGTAACCATCGCGATCGAAGGTATCGGCGAGCTACATAACGAATTCCACCAATAGGAATTAGGCACTCGCCCCGCCAAATCCGCATGGCGCACCGCCGGCTGTCCGATGGACATTCACCCGGTGCGACGGCATCCTCCGCCCCCCAAAGATCAACAAGCCTCATCGGGCCCACCCGATGCGCCTGCGAGGGAACAGAGGACCAATCATGATCAAGACGCGCTTCACCGAGCTCGTGGGTGTCGAACACCCGATCGTCCAGGGCGGCATGCAGTGGGTCGGCCGCGCCGAGCTCGTCGCCGCAGTTGCCAATGCCGGCGCGCTCGGCCTGATCACCGCACTGACCCAGCCGACGCCGGAAGACCTCACCAAGGAAATCGCGCGCTGCCGCGACATGACCGACAAGCCGTTCGGCGTGAACCTGACCCTTCTGCCGACCATCAAGCCGCCACCCTATGCGGAATATCGCCAGGCCATCATCGAGGCCGGCATCAAGGTGGTCGAGACTGCCGGCAACAAGCCGCAGGAACACGTCACCGAATTCAAGAAGCACGGCATCAAGGTCATCCATAAATGCACCAGCGTGCGCCACGGCCTCTCCGCCGAGCGGATGGGCGTCGATGCGATCTCCATCGACGGCTTCGAATGCGCCGGCCATCCCGGTGAGGACGACACCCCCGGCCTGATCCTGATCCCGGCCGCGGCCGACAAGATCAAGATCCCGATGATCGCCTCGGGCGGCTTCGGTGACGGCCGCGGCCTTGTCGCCGCGCTGGCGCTTGGTGCCGAGGGCATCAACATGGGCACGCGCTTCATGTGCACCAAGGAAAGCCCGATCCATCAGCTGGTGAAGGAGCGCATCGTTGCCAATGACGAGCGCGAGACCGACCTGATCTTCCGCACCATGCGCAACACCTCGCGCGTCGCCAGGAACGCGGTAAGCAAACAGGTCGTCGCCATGGAGAAGGAAGGCGCCACTTTCGAGCAGATCAAGGAACTTGTCGCCGGCGCCCGCGGCAAGCTGGTCTACTCGCACGGCGATGCCGAAGACGGCATCTGGTCGGCCGGCCAGGTCCAGGGCCTGATCCACGACATTCCGAGCTGCCAGGAACTCGTGTCGCGCATCATGCATGATGCCGAGACGATTATCCGCGCACGCTTCGAAGCCATGCTTGATGGCAGCCAGCGCCAGGCCGCTGAATAGACGGAACGGAAAGCAGAGCCATGAAAGCTTATGTCTACGGCGCCAACGGCGCTGCGATCGGTGATGCCCCGAAACCCTCACCCACGGGCACGCAGGTGCTGGTCAAGGTGAAGGCCTGCGGCCTCAACCGCGCCGACCTCGGCATGACCAAAGGCCATGTCCACGGTGCTGCCGGCGGCGTCGGCACGGTGCTGGGAATGGAATGGGCGGGTGAGATCGCCGAACTCGGCCCGGAGGCCAAGGGCGTCAAGGTCGGGGATCGCGTGATGGGTTCCGGCGGTGCGGCCTTTGCCGAATTCGCAGTCACCGATCACGGCCGGCTGTTCCACATGCCAGCCAGCATGAGCTTCGAGGATGCCTGCACCCTGCCCGTCGCCATCACCACGATGCACAATGCGCTGGTGACGAATGGCGGACTGCAGCCCGGCCAATCCGTGCTGATCCAGGGCGCCAGCTCCGGCGTCGGCCTGATGGCGCTGCAGATCGCCAGACTCAAGGGCGCAAAGACGGTGATCGGCTCATCCACCGACCCTGCACGTCGCGCCCGGCTGAAGGACTTCGGCGCCGACCTCGCCATCGATTCGAAGGATGCCGGCTGGGTCGATCAGGTGCTCAAGGCCACGGACGGCGACGGCGTCGATCTGATCGTCGACCAGATCTCGGGCCCCGTCGCCAACCAGAACCTGAAAGCCACGAAGGTGATGGGACGCATCGTCAATGTCGGCCGCCTCGGCGGCACCCACGGCGATTTCAATTTCGATCTCCATGCCGCACGCCGCATCACCTATATCGGCGTGACCTTCCGCACGAGGTCACTGCAGGAGATTCGCGACATCTTCAGTGCGGTGCGTGCGGACATCTGGCCCGCCATCGAAGCCGGCCAACTGAAACTGCCGATCGACAAGGTCTACACATTCGACGACATCGGAACGGCGTTCGACCACATGGAAGCAAACAAGCATCTCGGCAAGATCGTGGTCACGTTGTAACGCGCGTTCTGCGAGTCTTCGATTTCAACGCCGCGCGTGATTCTCATGCGCGGCGTTCCTGTTTCGGACTCATGCAAGTACCGAACAGTGATGAAATTCTCCGGTGGATACGATTTATTTCACGTTAACGTTTCGTTGACTCTCGACAGCCCTGGCAAAGTGGATTCTTATTGGTCTTGCGATTCGAAGTGGCGGGGCAGTTGTTTCGAGCGACGCGGGCGAGATTCTTCCGAGGGGGCTAAGTATGTCGCGTGCGCATGCGGACAACGCATGCGTCCAATCCGATTCGATCAAAGGATTGGCGCAGTCTATCGCGAAACCGGCCTATCACAGGCTGCTGATCGCAGAGCCGGCACTTCGCCGGGCCGTCCCTACACTTATCATCGCTTTTCTCATTACGATCTTCTTCGGCGCCTTCGTGCAGGTGGTCGATCAGAGCCGGCAGAAGCAGGCATCGATGAAGCGCGATCTCGCGGCGCTCGCCGATCTGCTCGCCGAGCGTCTCGAACGCAACGGCACCATCCGTCAGGATCGTTCTGCTGCCGTCGAGCGCCTGCAGAGCCTGCTGCCCAGTCTGATTCCATCCTGGGGGATCGCTGGGGGACGCCACGTCATCGTGCTGGGCGCCGATCAGAGCATTCTCGCGCGCGTGCCGATCGACCTGCCGCCGGGCGACGCCAATCGCATCCTCGACGTCCTCAGCGCAACACAGACCATGGCTGCGCAGGGTCAACGCACCGACGTTGTCGATGTGAAACTGCCCGACAACAGCCATGCATTGGCCACCCGTCGCATCGTCAAGGCGCTGCCGGGTCAGGTGGTCGTCATTCAGGAGAATAACGAGCCGATCTGGCGCTCGGACTCCGCGCTGTCGATCACGCTCTCGGCTACCACCGGTTTCGTGGTGCTGATCCTCGGCTTCGCCTTCCACTGGCAATCGACCCGCGCTCGCGAGGGCGACGCGATCAACGACGCCGTACGCGGCCGCATCGACACCGCCCTCAATCGCGGCCGCTGCGGATTGTGGGACTGGGATCTGTCGCGCGGCCGCATCTTCTGGTCGCAGTCGATGTTCACCATGCTGGGCCTCGACAGCCGCAGCGACCTGCTGACCTTCGGCGAAGTCAACGCGCTGGTACAATCCGACGACATCAACCTGTTCGAGATCGCCGATCAGCTGATTTCGTTCAAGATCGATCACATCGACCAGACCTTCCGCATGCAGCACAGCAACGGCCACTGGATCTGGCTGCAATTGCGCTGCGAACTCGCGCAGGGCCAGAACGATGGCAGCCAGCACCTGATCGGCATCGCCATCGACGTCACCGAACAGAAGAGCCTCGCCGAGAAGACCGTCGAGGCCGACGTCCGGCTGCGCGACGCCATCGAGACCATTCCCGAAGCCTTCGTGCTGTGGGACGCGGAGGATCGCCTGGTCCTCTGCAACTCGCATTTCCAGCGCCTGCACAAGCTGCCGGACTCGGCGGTGTCGCCGGGGACGTCCTACGAGACCGTGCTCGAAGTCGGCAGCATGCCCGAGGTCCGCTCGCGTCTCGCGGAATCCGGCGCTGCGGCCCCTGGCGCCCGTACCTTCGAAGCGCAGATCGAGGACGGCAGCTGGCTGCATATCAGCGAGCGCCGCACCAAGGACGGCGGCTACGTCTCCGTCGGCACCGACATTACCCGCATCAAGGAGCACGAGCACAAGCTGGTCGACAACGATCTGCGCCTTCGCGCCAGCGTTATCGATCTCAAGCACTCCCAGGCTGCGCTGGAGAAACAGGCGCTCGAACTCGCCGACCTCGCCCAGAAATATTCCGACGAGAAGAACCGCGCCGAGGAAGCCAACCAGACCAAGTCGAAATTCCTGGCCAATATGAGCCACGAACTGCGCACGCCGCTGAACGCGATTATCGGCTTCTCGGAAATCATGGGCAGCGGCATGTTCGGCAATCTCGGCTCCGACAAATATGCCGAATACTGCCACGACATTCTCACCAGCGGTCACTATCTGCTCGAAGTCATCAATGACATTCTCGATATGTCGAAGATTGAGGCAGGTCGCATGCAGCTGGACCTTGAGCCACTCGATCTCGGACAGACGCTGTCCGAATCGCTGCGTGTCGTCTCCGGCCGCGCCGACGACAAGAATCTGACACTCAGCGCGGACATCGCGGCCGATGCACCGGTGGTGGCCGACCGCCGCGCCATCAAGCAGATCCTGGTCAATCTGCTCTCGAATGCCGTGAAGTTCACACCCGATGGCGGCCGTGTCACCGTGCGCAGCCGCGTGCTGCGCGACTCCGTCGCACTGATGATCGCCGATAGTGGCATCGGCATCGCCCCGCAGTCGCTGAAGCGTCTGGGACGCCCGTTCGAACAGGTCGAGAGCCAGCTCGCCAAGACCTATCACGGCTCGGGCCTCGGCCTGGCTATCGCCAAATCGCTGACCAACCTGCATGGCGGATCGATGAAGCTGCGCTCCAAGCTGGGCACCGGCACCGTGGTCTGCGTCACCATCCCGCTCCGCGGCAGACACAGGCCAGCGGAAATCTCCGAGGCCGCCTAGGCGTCGATTGCTTCCCACCTGACCGGACCGAGCCAACGCCCATGGCATGATGCCCAAGCGTCAAATGGCCGCTTGGGAGGCCCCTGCCCATACCTATACTAAAGGTTGCAGGTCGCTATATTGGCGCGTCGGCACGGCCGGTCTGGACTGGGACCGCTGTTCTTTCTCGTGTGACCTATCAATTTTCAAAGCCACCATCTGCGAAGTATTTGCCAACAAGACTGTAGCGGCTGCCGACTGAAGGGAGTTTCTGAACTCACGAACCACACTGCTCTTCAGCACATGGAGGAGCAGTCCAGACAAGAGCGACACGGAGATTGTCGCCTGTTCAATAAACAAAAGCATTCCAGTGGAGGAAACGACGATGAAACTGAGCCATCTCGCCGCGGCGGCATTCTGTCTGACAGTGCCAGGCATGGCAGTCGCGCAAGACTATCCCGCGAAATCCATCACGGTGATCGTGCCTTTCACTGCCGGCGGCGCCAGCGATACGACAGCGCGCATGACGACGCAGAAGATGCAGGAAAGCTTCGGGCAGTCCTTCATCATCGAGAACAAACCCGGCGCCAACGGCTCCATCGGCGCAACGCAACTCGCTCGCTCAAAGCCGGATGGCTACACTCTGATGGTGGGCTCGATCGGGGTCATCGCGATCAATCCGGTGCTTTACAAGGACCCGGGCTATCACCCGCTCCAGAATTTCGATCTGCTCAGTGTCGCTGTGCGCAATCCCAACGTGCTGATCACGCGCCCCGATTTCCCGGCCAATACCGTCCAGGAACTCATCGACTATCTCAAGAAGAATCCCGACAAAGTCACGTTCGCCTCATCGGGCGTGGGCTCGTCCGACCATCTGACGGCGGTGTTGTTTTGGCAGAAAACGGGGACCACCGGCATCCACACGCCCTACAAGGGTGGCTCGCAGGCCCATACGGACCTGATGGGCGGACATGTCGACGTCTCCTTCCAGAATCTCGGCGCAGTCGCCAACTACATCCGAGGCGGCAAGATGAAAATTCTGGCCGTTACCAGTGACGCGCGCTCTGATTCATTCCCGCAGACGCCAACGATGAAGGAAGTCGGCGTCGACGATCTCAATATCTATTCGTGGCAGGCCTTCGTCGCGCCCAAAGGCCTTCCGGCCGATGTGAAGACCAAGCTCGAAACATCGATCACCACCGCCCTCACCTCGCCCGATCTCAAGAAGCGGCTGACCGACAGCGGCTTCGAGGTCGTCGCCAATACGAGCGCGGAATTTCAGAGCTTCCTGGAAAAAGAACTCGCCCGCTGGAAGACGGTTGTCGAGATCGGCAAGGTCAAGCCGGAGCAATGATAACGCCGCGCTCGTCTCGACCGGACGGTCGATGCAACTGATCCCTGGAAATTGCGGCTCGCCGAGCTTGAATTTCCAGGAGGAGGCTAACTTGCGCCTTCCACAACCAGGCGGAACACCTGGCGCACATCAGCCTGCGTCTCATGCACGCGTGCTTGCAGCGAAGAGAAGTCCGGCTCGTTGCTCACGCGTGCGAGTATGCGCAACAGATCGGTGCCTGCAGTCTCTGGCTTGAACTTGTCGCTCACGCATAGCCGCAGCACCTGCGTGAGGTCGTGATAGAGCCGCACCGCGGGACGCAGCACATCGGCGGCAGCCGGCGGCAGAATGCCCAGCCGCGCCGCGCTCTCGAGCACCTGTTGCGTGCTGATGCTGAGGATCTCGGGCTTCTCTGCCGCATGCACCAGTTGCAAATATTGCGCGATGAATTCGATATCGACCATGCCGCCGGCAGCATGTTTCAGGTCCCAGATATCGTCTTCGCCCTTTTCCTCGGCGATGGCCTGACGCATCTCGGCAACGTCATTGGCGATGATCGTCGTTTCACGTGGACGCGTCAGCACGTCGCGGATGACCAGTTCGATTTTCTCGCGGAACGCGGGCGTCGCCGAAATCACCCGCGCGCGCGTCAGCGCCATGTGCTCCCAGGTCCAGGCCTCGGTCTCCTGATATTCAGCGAAGGAATCGATGCGTGACGCCAGCGGCCCGGCCCGGCCCGACGGGCGAAGCCGCATATCGACCTCGTAGAGCACGCCATAATTGGTGCGCGTGGTGAAGGCGCTGATCAGGCGCTGCGTCAGCCGAGCGAAATATTGCGCGCCGTGCAGCGGGCGTGGTCCATCGGAATCCGGCGCGTCATGATCGAAGTCGTAAATCAAAATCAGATCGAGATCCGACGCCGCCGTCATCTCGCGGCTGCCGAGCTTGCCCATGGCTACGATCGCGGTCTGCTGATCCTTGATGCGGCCGTGCTGGGCGACGAACTGATCGAGCACGAGCCCATGCAGCGTATGCGCAATGCCTTCGGCGACGTCGGCGAATGCAATCCCGGCCTGCTGCGCCGACACCGTGCCCGACAGGATACGCGTGCCGATCAGGAACAGGCTTTCCTGTCCGAACAGCCTCAGACGATCGAGAAACTCTTCATAGGAATTGGCGTCTTCGAGCGTCGCCGCCAGCCGCGTCGAAAGCTCGCGCTGGTCCGGCATGGCGCCGAAGAAGCGCGGATCGATGAGCCCATCCATGATCTGCGGCTGCCGCGCAAGCATGTCACCCAGACGCGGCGCCGCGCCAAGTACAAGCGCCACCAGCGCGACGAGATCGCGGTTCTGGCTGAGCAGCGAGATCAGCCGGCCGCCGCGCTGTAACGCCTGCAGAAAGCGGTCGAACGCGACGACCGCAAGATCTGGCTCTTCGGCATCGGCCAGCCCCACGATCAGCGAAGGCACGAATTCCATGAACGCCTGCCGCGTACCCTCATATTTGAGGGCGCGATAGTCATCCGTCATCCAATGCTGCACCGTCTCCGCCACCATCGCGGGCTTGCGGAATCCGAGCTTGGTGAAATGTTCGAGCAGCCGCTGATCCGTTGCGCCTGCTTTGTAGTCGACAGCCGGCAGATGGACGTTGTCGGTCGGATCTCCCTCGAACAGGCGGCCATAATGCCCCTGCACGCAATTGAGATGCCCGAGCAAATCGCTGGCAAATGCCTCGCGGCTGCCATAGCCGAAGAAGCGCGCAAAGCGTTCCATGGCGCCGACGTCATCGGGCAGCGAGTGAGTCTGTTCGTCGGCCACCATCTGCAGCCGATGCTCGACACGGCGCAGGAATTCATAGGCGAGCGTCAGTTCATCGCGCGCCTCAAAGGTGATCCAGTTGCTGGCAGCGAGAATATTCAGCGCCTCCAGCGTCGGCCGCACGCGTAATTCGGGATGACGCCCGCCGGCAATCAACTGCTGGGTCTGCGCGAAGAACTCGATCTCACGAATGCCGCCGCGCCCGACCTTGACGTTATGGCCCTCGACGGAGATTTCATTCTGCCCGCGAAACGTCTGCATTTGCCGTTTCATGTCGTGGACATCGGCCAGCGCGGCGAAATCCAGATGCTTGCGCCAGACGAACGGCGCGATCTCGGCCAGCAGGGCCTCACCGGCCTTGAAATCGCCGGCACAAGGAAACGCCTTGATCATTGCCGCGCGTTCCCATGTGCGCCCCTCGCGCTCATAATAATGCAGTGCCGATGCCGTCGAGACGGCTACTGGCGTCGAGGCCGGATCGGGTCGCAGCCGCAGATCGACGCGGAACACATAGCCGTCGCCAGTGCGCTGCTGCAGCAGCCGCGACACGCCCTGCGCGATGCGCACAAAGAATGAATTCGGCTCGATATCCTCGGCCAGCGTATGCGCCTCGAGATCGAAGAAAACGATCAGGTCGATGTCGCTGGAATAGTTCAGCTCGCCGGCGCCCATCTTGCCCATCGCCAGCACGATCAGGCCGCTACCATGCTCCGGATGATCGGGATCCGGCGGCAGGATGCGCTTGCGTGCCATGTCCTGGCGCAGCAGATAACGCACCGTCGTCTGGACGGAGGACACAGCGAGATCGGTCAGCGCCCGCGTGACGCGCATCACCGGCCAGACGCCGCCGATATCGCACAGCGCAATCAACAAGGCCGCTTCGGATTTCATGCGTCGCAGCAGATGCATGACATCGGGATCGCCGCCGGCGGCAGCGACATTCGCGGAGGTCTCGGCGATCAGAGTGGTGAGCAGGCGCTCGGGGTCACAATGCAGCAGACGCAAGGCACGCCCGGCATCGGCGCGGATCAGATCGAACAGATAGGGCGAGGCCTCGGCAATGCCGAGCAGGATCGCCCTGGCATGCGGAAATTGGTCGGTGATCGCGCGAAATGCGGCAGCATCGTCCGGCGCGATATCGGCGAGCCATTCGCCGAAGCGCTGCTCGGCATCGGCGGGGGCGAACAGCTGCGGTCCGCTGACGAATTGCGCGGCCAGCGGGAGCTGGCCCTCGCCTGTTGCGGCTGAGGTCATGCCGACTTCTGTGGCACATTCCCCGTTTGACCCGCAAGGCCTTCGGCTGCCACTGCGGGCAGCGCCAGTGTGACCCGCAACCCTGGATGATTGTCGCCCAGCTGCAATTCACCGCCGTGCAGCGTGGCCACGGCAGATGCAAGACTGAGACCGAGGCCGGAACCGGGCAATGTGCGGCTCGCTTCCAGCCGCACGAAGCGCTCCACCGCATGTTTCCGATCGGCTTCGGGAATGCCTGGACCATGATCCGACACGCTGAGCAGCACCTGATCGCCCTCGCGCCGCGCCTCGATCACGATGTCCTTGGCAGCCGCAGCGCCCGCGCTATCGGCATTCTCGTCCGTGATCGCAGGTTTGCCATATTTGATGGCGTTTTCGACGAGATTGGCGAGCGCCTGGCTGATCAGTTCGCGATTGCCGCGCAGCGGCGCAGCCGCGGTCTTGACGGTCAGCGTAAGATCGCTGTCTTCAGCCAGCGGTTCATAGAGCTCGTGGATGCCCTCGGCCACTTCAGCAGCGTCGAAATTGTCCATATTGCCGCGCGCCTGCCCGGATTCAGCACGTGCGATCATCAGCAGCGCATTGAAGGTCCGGATCAGGCCATCGGATTCCTCAATGGTGCGTTCCAGCGCCGCACGATATTCGGCCTCGTTGCTGGATCGCGCCAGCGCCTCCTCCGCCCGATTGCGCAGCCGCGTGAGCGGCGTCTTGAGGTCATGGGCGATATTGTCCGAGACTTCCTTCAGTCCTGTCATCAGCGCTTCGATGCGCTCCAGCATGGCATTGAGATTTTCCGCGAGACGGTCGAGTTCGTCGCCACTGCGTCCGACCGGCAGACGACCGGAGAGATCGCCCGCCATGATGCGCTGGGTGGTGCCGGTCATCGCGTCGATCCGCCGCAGCACGCGGCTGGCGACGAAGATCCCGCCGCCGAGTCCAAGAACAACGACAATCAACACCGACCACTTTGCGGCATCGCCGACGATGTCGAATAGACGCCGGCGTTCTTCGAGATCATGGCCGATCAGCAGCCGGAAGCCGCTGCTCAATTGCGTCACCTTCACCAGCGCGCGATGGTTGGAAGAGTCGGGATCGTCGAGGCGGCGATAGGCGGTCTCGGACCAGCCCGTGGTCGCCATCACGCCGGGCGCCAGTGAAGACACGTTGCCGGCGATGGATTGACCCGCCGGTGTCGTGATCAGATAGAGGTTGGCGCCAGGCCGCAGCGCCCGGTTCTCGATGGCGCCCACGATTCCCCGCAAGCCGCGCCGCCCGAACAGATCGCTCAGCTCGGTCATTTCGTCATCGACCGTGGTCGTGATCTGATCGTTGATCAGCCGGTGTGTATTCCAGGCGAAATAGCCGAGCAGCGATGCTGCAAACAGCGCGAACAGCAGCAGATAGGCCAACGTCAACCGGAAGGCCGTCGTGCGAAACAGTTTACCGATAGCCGTCACGGGTCACGCTCGGGACGTGCGGAAATGGAAGGTTCTGGAAGTCATCCCCTGTTCTAGCAGGCGCAAGCTGTAACAAACAGGGCGTGAATATGAGATGTTGGTAATGTCGCCCGACTGCAGGAATTTTCTCTTTCAGCCAGGTTCATTCCGGAAGGCCGGCTTTTCGCAGGCCTTCCGATGCAAGTGCGAAGTCCTGCGGTCGCCGCACCAGCAGCCAGTCGTCAATATTGCTGAGCCGCAATGTGGGATCGAGCCGGCGCACATGGCCCATCGCCTCACGCGCCTCTTCCATTCGCCCACCCAGGGCATGCGCAGCGGCCTGGAATGCGGCGACCCGAAGAATGTTCGGCACCTCGCGCGACGCCTCCCGCAAGCAACCGAGCGCGGTATCAAAGCGTCGCGAATAGAGATGCGACATCGCGATTCCCGTATGCATCTGGAATGTCTCGGGATCGAGCGGACTGAGCCGCATGGCGCGTGAAAAATAGGCGATGGCCTCGTCGTGTTCGCCGAGCGAGACGCGTTGATAGCCGCCGAGGTACCAGATCGTCGAGAGATTGGGATTGAGCACCAGCGCACGATCGACATAGGCGACGCAGGCATGCAGGTCGCCACCGAAATGCGGCCACGCGTGGCCGCCGCGTGTCAGCGCTACCGCATCGTTCTTTCCGAGGGTGACGGCGCGTTCGGCAAGCTGCGCCGCTTCACGCCCGTCAGCCACACGATCGGAAAGCCAGCGGTTCATCTTGCGCCAGTAGAAGCATCCCGCGGCCATCCCATAGGCCGCAGCGAAGTCTGGATCGAGCTCGATGGCTTTGTAGAAATTCGCCAATGCCGCATCGATCCCATCGCGCGTCGACACATGAAAATTCGCCAGTCCGCGCAGGTAGTAATCATAGGCGTCGAGGCTTTCGGTCGGCTTCCGCTTGGCGCGTTCGATCTCCGCAAATTCAAGCTGCGGCGCGATAGCGCCCACGACGCTCTCCGTGACCTGGTCCTGCAGATCGAAGATGTCATCAACAACACTCTCGAAGCGCTCGCCCCACAGATGCATGCCCGTGGTGGTATCCACGAGCTGTCCGGTGATGCGCACGCGGTTCGCCACACGGCGCACGCTGCCTTCCAGTACATAGCGCACGCCAAGTTCGCGCCCGACCTCGCGGACGTCCACGGCACGGCCTTTAAACGTGAAACTGGAGTTGCGAGCGATGACGAACAGCCAGCGAAGCCGCGAAAGCGCGAGGATGATGTCCTCGACCATGCCATCGACGAAATAGTCCTGCTGCGGATCGCCGCTCAGATTGAGGAACGGCAATACTGCGATCGACGGCCGATCGGGCAACGTCAGCGCGGCGTCCGGGTTCACCGTCGATGTGGCGTGATCGGCAACCGCCGCGTCAGACCGCGCCGGCATTGCCGTCTCGGTCACATCGCCGACGAAACGAAATCCCTTGCGCGCCACCGTCTTCAGCAGCCGCTGTTCATCGCCGCTATCGCCCAGCGCTTTGCGTACCGCATTGATGTGACTGGCCAGCGTCGATTCGGACACGATCCGTCCCACCCAGACGGCGTCGAGAAGCGCATCCTTGCTGACAACGTGGTCGCGGTTCTTCACCAGATGCAGCAGCAGGTCGAAAGCCTGCGGCGTGATCGCCACTTTGTCGCTGCCATGCGACAGCTCTCTGCGGTCGGGATCGAGGACATAGCCTGCGAACAGATACGGCACTCGGCGCTCCATGACTGCCTGCGTTTTCGGCCGGCGGCAATGAACCGTCAAGACCTTCAGGAGGCAACAGAACCGACCCCACAACTGGCCTGTCGCGCGCCATCGGCGGTGACGTGCCAGCCGGCCCTTTCTGAACGAACATCCAAGCGAAACTCAAGAGAAAACGAAGATTGCGGCAAAGTCTTCCTGTGCGCCGCGGCGCATGGTCCGCCCACACGATCGTCACCGTGTGAAAGGGAGAAAATATCATGAAAATCGTCGTCATCGGAGGTAGCGGCCTCATCGGTACGCAGGTCGTGAGCGGCTTGAGGAAGCTGGGCCACAAGGTCCTCGCCGCCTCGCCGTCGACGGGCGTCAACACGCTGACGCGGGAAGGACTGGCCGAGGCCATGTCCGGGACAAACGTCGTCATCGACGTGGCGAATTCACCATCATTCGAGGACGGGCCAGTGATGGAATTCTTCCAGACATCCACCCGCAACCTGCTCGCGGCGGAAAAGGCCGCAGATGTCCAGCATCATCTGGCCCTGTCTGTGGTCGGGACCGAGCGCCTTCAAGCCAGCGGCTATTTCCGTGCCAAGCTGGCCCAGGAGGATCTCATCAAGGCGTCTGGAATGCCCTACACGATCCTGCGGGCGACGCAGTTCTTCGAATTCATCCCCGCCATCGTGCAAGGCGGCGTGGACGGCGACGTGATTCGCCTGGCGCCGGCCCTGATCCAGCCCATCGCATCTGCGGACGTGGCAGCCGCCATGGTGGACCTGGCCCTGGGCACCCCGGTGAACGGCGTCGTCGAGGTGGCCGGGCCCGAACCGCTCCCGCTCGACGCACTCGGGCGCAAATATCTGACGACAAAGCAGGACCCACGCCAGGTCATCGCCGACATCCACGTGGGTTATTTCGGCACGCCGATCAATGACCGCTCCCTGACGCCCGATGCCGGCGCGCGCATCGGAGCGATAAATCTCGACGACTGGCTCAAGGGCTGATCGACGCAAGCTGCCTCTCCGCCAACCAAGGACCGACCATGACCGACGACGTTCCGCGCTCGACACCCTCCCGCCGCGATCTGCTCGCAGCTGCCGCCATCACCGCGATCACTGCCGGCTTGCCCTCGATCGCCGAGGGCAAGGCCGGCGACAAGCCAACCAAACCTCACGCTCACAAAGGACATCGCACCATGAGCACCATCACCACAAAGGACGGCACCGAGATCTATTACAAGGACTGGGGCAAGGGCCCGGTCGTTACCTTCTCCCACGGCTGGCCGCTCAATGCGGACGCGTGGGACGGCCAGATGCTGTTTCTGGCCCAGCATGGCTATCGTGTCGTCGCCCATGACCGCCGCGGTCATGGCCGCTCCAGCCAGGCCTCAAACAACAATGACATGAACGGTTATGCCGACGATCTCGCCGCAGTCATCGAGACGCTCGATCTGAAGGACGCGACGCTGGTCGGCCATTCCACGGGTGGCGGCGAAGTCGCACGCTACATCGGCCGCCACGGCACCAAGCGTGTGAAGAAGGCGGTGCTGATCGCGGCGGTGCCACCGATCATGCTGAAGACACCAGCCAATCCGGAAGGATTGCCGATCGAGGTGTTCGACGGCATCCGCGCCGGCGTGGCCGGAGATCGGTCGCAATATTACAAGGATTTGGCGATCGCCTTCTACGGCGCCAACCGGCCCGGCGCGAAAGTCTCGCAGGGCACGCTGGATCAGTTCTGGCTGTGGAGCATGCAGGCCGGCGCGAAGAATGCCTATGAGAGCGTGAAGGCATTCTCGGAGACGGATTTCACGGAAGACCTGAAGAAGTTCGACATCCCCACCCTCGTCCTGCATGGCGAGGACGATCAGATCGTGCCCGTGAAGGATTCCGCAGTGAAATCAGCCAAGCTGATCAAGGGTGCCAAGGATGTCTATTATCCCGGCGCACCGCACGGCATCACGGCGACCCATGCAGATCAGGTCAATGCCGAGCTGCTGAAATTCCTGAAGAGCTAGCACAGGCAACCTTCACGGTCCGGTAGAGCGAGGCGACGAACATGCAACAGATCAATGACAGGCAACTGGCGGGAGTGACCGTCCCCGATACGGCCATCATCGCCAGCGCGATCGACCACGCCCGGAACAGTTGCGAACCATACCTGTTCAACCATGTCGTCAGGTCATGGTTGTTTGCGGTGCGGCTCGCTCAACTGCAGAACATCGAGCACGACGGCGAGGTTCTCGCCGTCGCAGCACTACTGCATGACATCACGCTCAATGAACGCTTCGCCGGACCGCGTCGCTTCGAAGTAGAAGGCGCCGACCTCGCGCGTCTCTTTGCACGGGAGCATGGCTTCGACCGAAGCCGTGCACAGTTGATCTGGGATAGCGTTGCGCTCAATTCCACGCCGTCGATTGGGCTGTTCAAGGAAGCCGAAGTCGCGCTCTGCACCGCCGGCATCTGCTTCGATGTCGTCGGCCTGCAGTATGACCTTATTCCGCCGAGCGACGTTGCGGCGATTGTCGCGGAATTTCCACGTTTGGGAATGAAGCAGAAAATGACTCGCTGCTTCTGCCATATCGCCCGGACCCAACCCGGCACCACTTACGACAACTTCATTCGCGATTTCGGCGAACGTTTCGTGGCGGGCTACAAGGCAAGCTCCGTCGTCGAACTGGTGATCAACGCGCCGTTCGACGAAGAACAGCCATAGACGGCGCGACGGACCGCCGCTGTATCTTTATTAGAATCAGGTTCCGGGAGAATGTCACGATTGTCGTAAGGCAACCTCGCCCGCTGCCATAGCTTCGCCGGCGACCTGATTGAGCGCGAAAGTGTGGGAATCACGGGTAAACCTGCCTAATCTCCTTAGTTATGGGTGAGGATAAAGCTCCATGGATCTTGGCAGATCCGGTTGGAGGCCGACAACAACCAGAACGACATCGGCAACTCGGCCGATTAATCCTACCAAATACCGCTATCGGGCAGTAGATGAAGTAGCTTGGGGGAGGAATTGAGGCTGATGCAGATGCTTGCTCGACGGTTGGATAGCCGGCAGCTTTCTGTTTCCTTGATCGTGATCGGATGCGTTCTTTTAGGCTTCCTGCTCCGCTTCCTCGCTCGGGAGCATACCACCACTGACGCCGTTCGATACCTGATCCCCTGGTACATATTCGCGCGCGACCGCGGTATCGGCGGGCTTGGCGAAGCCTTCACCAACTACACGCCGTTCTACAGTTACCTGTTGTTGATCACGGCGCAATTCAATGGGCTGGGCCAGCCCCTCACTCTGGTGAAGGCGATCTCGTTCGTATTCGAGTTCGGCTGCGCGATCGTGGTAGCTCTGATCGTGTGGTCGGCGAATAAGGCACCATCGCGCGCGTGCGTTGCCTTTTGCTGTGTCTGGCTTGCACCGACAGAGATCTTCAACGGCGCTGTGTGGGGCCAGGCCGACTCGATCTGGACATTCTTCACGCTCGTTTCGATAGCGGCATTCATGCAGCATCGGAACGGCATCTTGCCATTCGCGGTCGCAGTCGCGGTGAAGGCCCAAGGCGTATTCCTGGGGCCATTCGTCCTTGGCATGATGTTGCGTGACAAGATTCACTGGGCATGGCTCGCCGCCGTTCCCGTGGTCTATGCAGCTCTCGCCGTTCCTGTGGTTGTCGCCGGCAGACCCATCGCCTCGGTGTTCAGCATCTACATGGAGCAGGCTGAGACGTTTCACCGTCTCACCATGAACGCCGCGAATATCTGGGTGTTCGCAGGGAGCGTTCCCTACCAGATGGGTGTCACCATCGGGCTCGCATTGGCGGTACTCGGCGGGCTGGCACTGGCAGCCTTGCTCGCGCGGTCCAAGCGAGAAGGGCCAGAGTTCATTTTGCTCGTCGCATGCGCATCTCTGATGATCATGCCCTACCTGCTTCCGAAGATGCACGATCGTTACTTCTTTGCGTTCGAGGTCGCGTCCATCGGGCTCGCCTGTCTCAATGCGCGTTACCTGCCGTTTCCGGTGATCGCTCAGGTCTCCGGCGTGCTGTCCTATCTCGGATTCGAACGCGAGATCGTGATGGGCCTGCTACCAGCGGCGCTGTGTAACACGTTGCTGGCTATATACCTGGTGCTCGACCTCTCGCGTGATGAGAGCGGCTTCCGCTTTCCGAAACTTGCGTGGCTCGGCTACGCCGCATCGACTGCAGGACTGTTCGCTTACCTGCTGCTGGCAGATGCAGGGGAGAACATGTCTCTCACCTACCTGCTCTTCACGGGGCTCGTCGTGGCCACGGCGCTGATGGTCATTAAAGGCTCGCGCTGCGCCTTGGTTCCCGAACGGTCAGTCGCCGGGTCAGCGCCCGCGCACCGGCCCGTCAATTGAGATCAATCACTTTCGCAGTCCGGGACGATTGACGCGATGATGATCGGCAACGACCGCGTAAAGCGTCAATCTTCTGACTGAACCTAGATTTGACTCACTTCATGCCGTCGCGAACCATATACCCTGCGCCGCGAATGGTGTGCAGCAGCGGACGCTCAAAACCCTTGTCGATCTTCGAGCGCAGGCGCGAGATATGGACATCGATCACGTTGGTTTGCGGATCGAAATGATAATCCCAGACGTTTTCCAGCAGCATGGTGCGGGTGACCACCTGCCCGGCATGTTTCATGAGATATTCGAGCAGCCGGAATTCGCGGGGCTGCAGGATCAGTTCCTGGCCACCGCGCGTCACGCCATGGGACAGCCGGTCGAGTTCGAGATCACCGACGCGATAGGTCGTTTCTTCGGCGGGACCACCCTGGCGGCGCGACAGCACTTCGACGCGCGCGAGCAGCTCCGCGAATGAATAAGGCTTTGGCAGATAGTCGTCACCGCCGGCGCGCAGGCCCTTGATGCGGTCGTCGACCTGGCCCAGCGCCGAGAGGATCAGCGCCGGCGTCCGGTTACCCTTGTCGCGCAGGCCGCCGATAACGGAGAGTCCATCGCGCTTCGGCAACATGCGATCGACCACCAGCACGTCGTAATCGCCGGAATCGGCGAGCGCGAAACCTTCCTCGCCATCGCTGGCGTGATCGGCGACATGGCCGACCTCACGGAAAGCCTTGACCAGATAGTCGGCGGATTCGCGGTCGTCTTCGATGATGAGCAGACGCATCTGGGGATCGGATTCGCTGTGGATCTTGTGAGTCTCGGTCACCATGGCGCGCACCGGGCTTTCATGCAAGGCGGCGGAATGCCCGCCGGGTATCCTTCGGGGCAGAAAGAAGAATAGGCGGTGAAGCTGGGGGAAACTTCACCGCCCATTGGCCTTTCAACGGAGGGGGGCGTTTTCCATCGAAAGGAAGCAGCGGGAGCGAGTTTGTGGCTCGCCCCCTGGAAAGAGCCGTCAGCGGGGGCGACTATGCCGGCGACACTCTCCGTTCATGTGCGGTGATCAGCTCTTCGCGAGGGGAACGGCCACGAACTTCGATGAGCCGTTCGAGCGAACCCTGATCAGCACGCTGTTCTTGTTGTCGTTGTGCGCGGCGACAATCGCCTCGCGCACATCGCCGGGATTGGTCACGCTCTTGCCGGCGACTTCGAGAATGACGTCGCCTTCCTTGAAGCCACGCTCGGCAGCGGCGCTCTTCGGATCGACGCCGGTCACGACCACGCCGTCCTTGCCGGCACCGGCGACACTGCTCGCGGGCGAGACAGTGAGGCCGAGCCGCGGCACGTCGCTGCCGCGCGATGACGATCCCTTGTCACCGCTATCGACATCGGCCTTCGCCTCTATCGTGTTCGGCAACTGGCCGAGGGTCATGGACAGAACCTTGTCCTCCCCCTTGTGCAGCACGTTGATCTTCACCGTGTTGCCCGGCGCGAAGCCGCCAATGGTGCGGGCGAGTTCGCGTGCATCCTTGACCGGCGTGCCATTCACCGCGGTGATGACGTCACCCGACTTGATGCCAGCCTTGGCTGCCGGACCATCGGCCTGCGGCTCGGCGACCAGCGCACCTTCCGCCTTCTTCAGGCCGAGACTGTCGGCGATATCCTGGGTCACCGGCTGAATCTGCACGCCGATCCAGCCACGCGAGACCGAACCCTTGTCCTTGAGCTGCGCCACCACCGTCTTCACGGTCGAGGCCGGGATCGAGAACGCGATGCCGACGCTGCCGCCCGAGGGCGAATAGATCGCGGTGTTGACGCCCATCACTTCGCCCGACGTATCGAAGGCCGGACCACCCGAATTGCCCTTGTTCACGGGGGCATCGATCTGGATGAAATCGTCATACGGACCGCTGCCGATGTCGCGACCCGAGGCCGAGACGATGCCTGCGGTCACGGTGCCGCCGAGTCCGAACGGGTTGCCGACTGCCAGCACCCAGTCGCCGATCCGCGGCTTGCCGTCAGCAAGCTTGGCGAACGGGAAATCGGTGCGGCCCTCGACCTTGATCAGCGCCAGATCGGTGCGCGGATCGGTGCCGATCACCTTGGCCGAATAGGTCTTGCCATCGTCGGTCGAGACCTCGACCTTGTCGGCGCCATCGACCACGTGATTGTTGGTTACGGCGAAACCGTCAGCCGAGATGAAGAAGCCCGAGCCCTGACCGCTCACGACGCCACGGCCGCCGCCGCGCGGACCACCGCGCATGCCCGGGGGCACGCCGTCCTGGCCGAAGCGCTTGAAGAAGCGCTCCATCGGGGAGCCCGGCTGGAACGGCGAGTCGCCGTTGTTGTCGTCATCCTTCGATGCGACCTTTTCCTTCATGTTGACCTTGACCGAGATCACGGACGGCTTCACGCGCTCGACGATATCGGCGAAGCCGACCGGCTGCGCAGCCTGCGACTTGACCTGCTTGTCGACCTGCGCGTGCGCAGTGGTGGTGAAGATGTCGACCGGACCGTTGGAGGGCGACAGGCCATAAGCGGCAACACCAAGGCCCGCAACGACCGACGCCATCAGCGCGAATTTACGCGCAGAGAACAGCGAGCGGCGGGGTGCCTTGTAGGACGGCAATTCGGAAAAATCGGTGGGGCGGTCGGACATCGAGAAAATCTCCAGAGCAACGGCGCGGGGGCAAGGCGCCTTGTGTGATCTGAAGATGGAGGTTTCCACCTTACCGCGGGCTGGCAGGGGAATTAAGGTTTGGTAATCTGGCGGATACAGGTGTGGCGGGATGACGCGGGGGGACAACGCGCCTGAATCACCCCGATATCGGCAGATGCAGCGGCGGTATCAGCCGCCGGTCTTTTGAGCCGTCTCCGGGAACAGACCGGCCAGGATTTCGCCGGCCATGTTGAAGGCTGCAACGCCGCGGAACAGTGCAGCGATTCCGGCACTTGCGTGCAGCTCCTCAAGCGTGGCCCCGGCCTTGATCGCAGCCTTTGCGTGATTGGCAGCAGCTTCGGACGTCTGGACCAGCAGGATTGCGAACGACATCAATTGCACGGTCTTCTGGTCCAGTGCTGTCGGCGTCAACGCCGCAATCCGCCAGTCCTCCAGCGCCGTGACCAGAGCGGGATCGACGCGCATGCCCAGTTCCAGCCGCTTGGCGATCTTCGGCGGCGTGAAGCCAATCATGGTCTCGTAGCGGGACTTCAGCTCGTCGAGCTCTGCAATTTTCTTCGTCATATGATTCCCGTTTTCAAATCGATTACCGCCGACGTCCTACTCGACCTTGGCACCCGCTGTCTTGACCACCTGGCCCCATTTTTCCGACTCGGCGCGCAGAAACGCAGCGAATGCGTCGCCGGATAACGTGCCGGGCTCGGCGCCGACATCGGCGAGACGTTTCGCCATGTCGGGGTCCTTCAGCACCTTGGTCACTCCGTCGATCAGCATCTTCGTCACATCCGGCGGCATCTTGGCCGGCGCGACGAGGCCAAACCATGACGACGCCTCGAAATTCGCGACACCCGCCTCCGCCATGGTCGGCAGCTCCGGGAACAGAGGCGAGCGCGCTGCGCCGGCCACGGCAATCGCGCGGATCGTGCCGCCCTGAACCTGCGGACGAATGGCCGGCATGTTGTCGAACATCATCGGGATCTGACCGGCGATCAGGTCATTCATCGCCGGCGCCGCGCCGCGATACGGCACATGCACGATATCGATGCCGGCGCGTGCCTTCAGCAGCTCTCCCGCCAGATGATTGGTTGATCCCAAGCCGGACGAGCCGAAATTGAGTTTGCCCGGCGACGCCTTGGCGAGCGCGATCAGCTCAGCCACCGTCGTCGCCTTCACGCCGGGATTGACCGCCAACACGATCGGAACCGATGCGATCAACGCCACCGGCGTGAAATCCTGCGCGGGATTGAAGGGGAGTTGCGCGTAGAGCGACTGATTGACCGCGAGCGGTCCGGGCGCCGTCAGCAGCAACGTATAGCCATCGGCGGGCGAGCGCACGACGGCATCCGCGCCAATGTTGCCGCCGCCGCCGGCACGGTTGTCGATCACCACCGACTGTCCCCAGAGCTCCTGCAGCTTGGTGCCAAGCAAGCGGGCAACGACGTCGTTCGATCCGCCGGCGGGAAACGGCACCACGATCTTGATGCCGCGTTCGGGAAACCCTGCATGGGCAACCTGGCTGACCAGCGAAACCATGACCAGAGCCACCAGTGCAGAAACCACGTGCCGCATGCGAACCTCCAAATAATCGATTTTTCTTGCTTCGTCGATTTTATGTTGGCACTACTTAAGGCTGTCGTCAAATCGGCTGATTGCCACCGTTTATTTTCAGCGAACAAAGATCGCTTATTTGAAGGGAGTTGCCACGATGAGTGCGCATACGCCTGGCGCCCCACCGAAGCCCTGCCCCGGCCCCGATCGCCATCCGAAGCGTCCGGCATTCGTGATGCCGCGTGGTGCCTGCGATACCCATGTCCACGTCTTCGGTCCGCAGGCCGAATTTCCGTTCAGCGAACAGCGCAGCTACACGCCCGAAGACTGCACCTATGACGACCTGATGCAGCTCCACGAAACGCTCGGGATCAACCGCGCCGTCATCGTGCATGGCGGTGCTCACGGCACCGACAATCGTGCGACCCTTGCGGCCCTCGACCTCAATCCGAAACGACTGCGCGGGGTGGCGGTGATCCCGTCGGGCCTGCCGCAGCAGGAGCTCGAAGACATGCACCTCCGCGGCATGCGGGGCTGCCGCATGTCCACCGTCGTCAGCGGCGGCGCATCCTTTGCGCATCTGGCGGGCCTCGCGGACGAGACCTTCGATCTCGGCTGGCATCTCGTGCTGCATTTCAACAAAGCGAGCGAACTGGTCGATGTCGCGCCTCAACTGATGCAGGTCCGCAGTCCGTTCGTGCTGGATCACCTCGCCCGGATCAGCGCCGCGGAAGGCGTCGATTCCGAACCGTTCCAAACCTTGCTGCGATTGCTCGACACCGACCGCTGCTGGATCAAGCTCGCCAGCCTGTATCGCCTCTCTGCAGAGCCCTATCCGCATCGCGACATGCTGCCGATGATCGCGTGCGTGGTCGAAGCGCGTCCCGACCGCATCCTCTGGGGCAGTAACTGGCCACATCCGATCTGCCCGGTCGCGATGCCGAACGATGGCGACCTCGTCGATCTCATCCCGCTCTGGCTGCCGGATCCCAAAGCGCAGCAATTGGCACTGGTGGATAATCCGGCTTCGCTTTACGGCTTCGAGAGCATCGGACAGGCATCATGAGCACCGCACACACCACTACGGCCGGCGCGATCCCGACCACATTGTCCACCACGCTCGTCGCCCGCTTGCGGGACTCCATCATGCGCGGCGACCTACTGCCGGGCAGCAAACTCAATCTTGATCGCCTGCGCACCGCCTTCGGCGTCAGCCTCAGCCCGCTGCGCGAAGCGCTGTGTCGTCTGGAGAACGACGGACTCGTCGCGCTGATCGACCAGCGCGGCTATCGCGTCACGCCGGTCTCGGCGAGCAATCTCGCCGAAATCATCCGGCTACGCGTCGAACTCGAAGGCCTCGCCGTCAAGGAAGCCATCGAACACGGCGATGTCGCCTGGGAAGGACGCGTGCTCGGCTCGCTGCATCAGCTCAGCCGCTGCAAGCGCGGCTCACGCTCAGCCGCCGAGCAGGAAGCCTGGGAGATTGCGCATCGCGCCTTCCACGCCGAACTGATCTCGGCGTGCCAGATGCCGTTGCTGCGGCAGTTCTGTGCGACGCTGCACGACCAGAGCGATCGCTATCGTCGCATCTTCCTGAAGAAGCATCAGCCGGATCGCGATGTGCCTGCAGAACACACGGCCATGGCCCATGCGATGATCGAGCGGCGCACGCGCGATGCAACACGGATCCTGCGCGAGCATATCGAACGCACGGGTCGGAATATCCAGGCGGTGTTGCCCGCCGAATAGACGCCGGCCGCGGCAACAGCTGCACTAGTGGATTGACGCTTCCCCCGTTTGATAGGGACGAGGACGAGTTCGGGATTGGCCGTCCAAACAAAGGGCTTTGGATCGGCGTTGGTTTCGGTAACGAAGCGATCGATGACGGCTTTGAGATCATCCACGGATCGGAACACGCCGCGTTTGAGGCGACGTCTCGCAAGCTTTGCGAAGAAGCCTTCGACAGCGTTGAGCCATGATGCCGAGGTTGGTGTGAAGTGGAACGTCCAGCGGGATGCCGGGCCAACCATTCTTGCACCTTGGGATGTTTGTGGTTGGCGTAGTTGTCGATGATGGCGTGGATCGCCTTCGTGCCGGCACCTGGCCCTCGATGGTGTTGAGGAAGCGGATGAACTTCTGGTGACGCTGGGGCTGCATAATGCGGCCGATAACGGTGCCGTCGAGGATATTCAGGGCCGCAAACAGAGTGGTCGTGCCGTTCGTAGTCGTGGGTCATCGTCCCGACGCGGCCCTTCTTCATCGGCAAGCCGGGTTGAGTGCGGTCGAGCGCCTGGATTCAATGAGTCCTGAGCCTCAGCGGCCATATGTAAAAATACGGCAACTCGCGTATTTTGTATTAAGATCATCAGGCAAATGAATGCATGGATTCCAATCTTTGATTGGATCTGACTTATATCCTAGCGCCGTTGTAGCGGGGCGATGCATGAGCGGACTGCTGAGGACGATCATTGCCGACGATCATGCCTTCATTCGGCAAGGTCTGAAACAGCTTCTGTCGACCGTGGACAGGCTTACGGTCAGTGGAGAAGCGGCGGACGGTGAAGCCGTTCACCGGCTGCTGAACGAAAGCTCCGCCGATCTTCTCATACTCGATCTCGGCATGCCGGGTGTGAACGGGTTTCAATTCATAGCCAACCTGAGAACCGAATGGCCGGAGCTGCGAGTTCTTGTCGTGACCGCCAATGTTGAGCCACGTTCCGTTCGGGCAGCTTTTTCTGCAGGCGCGAATGGCTATTTGACCAAGAGCGGCGATCCATCCGAACTCATCGCTGCAATCGATGCCATCAGAAAAGGCAACGCCTATGTGGCGGAGGAGGTTCGTTTTGCGGTGGACCAGCATGACGGCCCGAACGTCTCCCCCGAGCCCACGGCTGCGATCATATCTCCGGTCACGCTTACACGGCGAGAGCGGCAAATCCTGGGGATGATCCCTCACGGTGCCACCAGCCGCGACATCGCCAACCGGCTCGGCATTAGCCCGCTGACCGCCCGGAAACATCGCGAGAATCTGATGCGGAAGCTTGATCTGCACAGCGGTGCTGAATTGACAGCCTACGCAATTCGTCTCGGCCTTCCAGCGGGCTAGCGCAACGGCAACTCGCGAACGAAGCCGCCGCACCTACCGGCGCGCGAAGAGGTTTCGATGCAAGAAGACAAGATACGCGAGGCGCTCGTCGAGCTTTTGTATCGCAATTCCTACGGGGTGGTGGTCGCCAACATCCTCATCTCCCTGGCGGCAGCGTACGTACTGAGGAGCGTCGTATCGGCGAGCTGGTTGATCGGATGGCTCGGCGCATTGTATCTGCTCACTGCCATACGCGTTCTGGCGGCGCGCCGGTTCTTCAGCCGAGATAGAGAGCCGACGTCCGCGTTGCGATGGGCCTGGCTTGCGGCTGCGTTTTCCTGCGTGTCAGGCCTGCTATGGGGAATGCTCGGCTGGGTTGGGTTCCTTCCTGAGGCGCCCATTCCTTTTTCATTCACGGTCATTGTCTTGACCGGTCTGATCTGCGGCACAGTTCCGTCGCTCTCGGCCTTTCCGCCTGCTCTCGTCGGCTCGATCATCGCAACGGTGCTTCCGATCACCGTACGCTCGATTACCAATGGAGGTGACATCTCCGGCGCATATCTCTCCCTGCTTGCGGGGCTTGTGGCCATCAATCTCTATTACTGCCGCACAACGTACCACATGCTGCGTGAGACCATCAGGTTGCGCCTGGAAAATGTCGAACTGGTGAGCCACCTGCAGGAAGAACGCGACCGCGCGCAAGCGGCCGATCATGCGAAAACGCGTTTCCTTGCGGCCGCCAGTCATGACCTGCGCCAGCCGATCCATGCCTTGAGTCTACTGATCGCCACGCTCGCGGCGCTGGGTCACCGCGGCGCTGTCGCATCCGGCGATGCTCGCGATCTGGCCGGCAAGGCAAAATCCATTGTCGGCAATCTCAGCGCCCTCCTGAATGGACTGCTCGACATCTCCCGGCTCGATGCCGGCGTCGTCACTGTTGCGAAGGAGACGGTGAATTTGTCCCAACTTTTCAATCAACTCGGCAACGAATTCGCGCCCGTGGCGAAGGATCGCGGCCTTGATTGGCGTGTTGTTGAAAGCCGTCTGCTGGTGGACAGCGATCCCATGATGCTGAAACGGGTTTTGGACAATCTGCTGTCGAACGCTTTTCGATACACGAGATCCGGCGGCGTTCTGCTCGGCTGCCGTAGGCGCGACGCTTCGGTGGAAATCCAGATATGGGATACCGGCCCCGGCATCCCCGCAGATCAGCAAGCAATGGTGTTCGAGGAATTCGTACAATTGCAGAACCCGGCGAGGGATCGCGCGCTTGGCCTCGGCCTTGGCCTCGCCATCGTTCGCCGCACCGCCGTACTGCTGCAACATCCGCTAAAGCTGGTCTCCGTCACCGGGCGCGGCTCGATGTTTTCCGTTACGGTTCCGATAGCCAGTGCGGTGGAAACTCCTTTGCCCGACAACAAGGCATCACCAGCCGGCATCGCCGTCGGCATCATGGTCGTGGAAGACGAGAGGGATGTTCTCGATATCATGGTCCAGTTGCTCACACTGCAGGGGCATCGCGTCTATGCCGGCCGATCTGCCGCCGAGGTGCAACAGATTCATGCAGAGGCGATCGAGGCCGGCGATGCACCGGTCGATCTGATCATTGCCGACTACCGCCTCGGAGATGGGGCTACGGGCCTGGACGTAATCGAGGCTCTTTGCGCCCATATCGGCCGCTCGGTCCCTGCCGTTATCGTGACCGGCGATACCTCGCCGTCGCGGATCAAGGAAGCCATCGCCAGCGGTCATCGTATTCTGCATAAGCCGATCACCGGCGAGGAATTGCACGAAGCAATCGTTGCAGCCTGTGTTGACGGCAAGGAATCGATCGATAGCGGTCGCTAAAATATGTAGCTGCCCACGGATTGGCGATCACCCGGCCACGGTTGAGATTATGTCTCGGCGCTGATCTCCCACGGCGGCGCCACCTGCGGCGGCGCAGGGCCTTTCGACATTAGCCTCCTTGCCGACGACGAAATACGACATCTGCCGTATCGCTCGCGCATGAACCCAGCGATATCGTTCACCCCAACTGGACGCGCTCGAACAGCAGCCGATCTTGAATTCGGCAGTTGGAAGCAGGAGCGCGCTTTCAAAGTGACAGTCGAATTTTCCAAACGCGTGCAAGAAGGAAATTTGGAGATGGCAGTTACCAAGAGCTCCCACATCCGTCGACCAACGCCTCCGTCTCCTCTCAAAGCGTGGGCCATCGCTGTCCTGGCTGGCTTCGGCATTTTGCACGTTGTCGGAGGATACATGCTGAACCACGTGTCGAGTATCCGACCGATCGAAACGGCAACAACGGCGATCCACGGCGACTAGATGGATTTGTTGTTGTCACTTGAGTGAGTTCGGACGCCCCGCGCTGTCCCGCTATTGAAGACGATCACCGTTCCAAAGGAAGCGATGCCATGTCAGATATAGCGGCTTATTTGACGCTAAGCGGGGCGGTCTTTGCGGGCGCGTTCGTTTCCGGCCTTTCCGGGTTTGCGTTCTCGGCGGTCGCCGGTGCTGTCCTGCTACACGTTTTTCCGCCTATGGAAGCTGTGCCATTGATGATGGCTTGCAGCATCACTGTACAAGCGGCCACTCTGTTTGCGCTACGCAAGAGCATGCAATGGAAAACCAGCCTCGTTTTCATCGCGGGTGGACTGCTGGGCATTCCGATCGCGATCTATCTCCTGCAGAATGTGGGTACTGGAACCTTCAGACTGGGTTTTGGAGCTCTCGTATCGCTTTACGCGACATATGCCTTGTTCCGGCCAACGCCTGCCTGCTCGCGTCAGATGGAGAGCCAGAGCAGAAACGCGCTGGTAGGGTTTGGTGGGGGACTGGTCGGCGGATTGACTGCGATGCCCGGCGCGCTTCCTGCGATCTGGTGCGACATCCATGGTCTCCCGAAAAATCAGCAGCGCGGTCTGGTTCAACCCTACATAGGGGTGATGCAGCTTTTCGCCCTTGCTCTCATGCTTTCGCACCACAGCCTTTCGTTAAAGGTCTTGATCAACTTTGGCATGTCTCTACCCGCCTTGGCTGCTGGAACGGCTTTAGGCATCGTCCTGTTCGGACGGGTCAACGAAGCAGCCTTCAAACGAATTATCCTGGGCTTGTTGCTGTTTTCGGGACTTTGCCTTGTGATCTAGATGCGAGCTCTCACTAGTCGGCTGCTGGCCGGGGTCGGCGAACTAAACCGGCTTGTCCTGCACCGTTTCCTTGGCAATCAGCCGCTCGATCCGCGCTTCTTCCTCAGCGGTGAGCTGCATCACGGCATCATCATCGCCTGCAGCCCTGCCCCGTCGCCGGTTGTGCCACCACAAGGCGAAGCCGCCGCCGATCAGCACCAGCGGCGTCAGCAGCCACAGCAGCAGCGTATGCAGGTTGAGGCGCGGCTTCAGCAACACGAATTCGCCATAGCGCGCCACCAGGAAATCCAGCACCTGCTTGTCGCTCTCGCCGGTGGCAATGCGCTCGCGCACCAAGAGGCGCAGGTCGCGCGCCAGCGGTGCATCGGAATCGTCGATGGACTGGTTCTGACAGACCATGCAGCGCAGCTCCTTCGACAGGTTGCGCGCGCGGCCTTCCTGGGCCGGGTCCTTCATGATCTCGTCGGGCTGCACCGCATGCGCGAGCGGCGCAGCGAGCAGGAACATGACGGCGATGAGGCTTGCGACAATGCGTGTCACACCATCACTCCGCCGGCTGCAGTGCGCGCGATGCCTTGGCCGGCTTCGGCGCGCCGACGCGTAGCCGCCGGTCGGACAGTGACAGCAGCCCGCCAAAAGCCATCAGCACCGGCCCCCACCAGATCATCAGCACCAGCGGCTTGTGATACATCCGCACGGCGACAGCGCCACCCGCGGCTTCCTCCCCGAGCGAGATATAGAGCTGGCTGGCGCCGCGCGACAGCAACGCGGCTTCCGTGGTGGAGGACTGCCGCGCCGCGAAGTTGCGCTTCGATGGCGTCATCTCGCCGATCTCGTCGCCACCGCGCGTCACCCTGAAGCGTGCGATGCTCTCACGGAAATTCGGCCCCTGCCGCTGCGTCACGTCCTTGAGCGTGAGCTCATAGCCGGCAAGCTTCGCCACATCGTTCGGCTGCATGGTGCCGATATATTCGGTATTCCAGGTGCTCTCGCAGACGATACCGATCAGCGCGACGCCGATGCCGGCATGAGCAAAGGCCGTGCCCCAGGCCGCGCGCGGCAATCCGCGCGCACGGCGGAACGCCGCACCGAACGGTAAACGAAACAGCATGGTGCGTTCGGCGATATCGACGATCGATCCGGAAATGACGAACACGCCGAGCCCGATCGCCAGCGGCGCCAGCGCCGCGCCGCCGGTCGTCCATGCCCAGACCAATGCCACCGCCAGTAGCGCGGCGATTCCGGCCGCCATCAGCCGCTGCGTCACGCCTCTGAGATCGCCGCGCTTCCACGCCAGCAGCGGCCCGAACGGCATCGCCAGCAGCAACGGCACGAACAGCGGGCCGAATGTGAGGTTGAAGAACGGCGCGCCGACAGAGATTTTCTCGCCGGTCAGCATTTCCAGCGCCAGTGGATACAGCGTGCCGATGAACACCGTGGCGCAGGCCGTGGTGAGGAACAGGTTGTTCAGCACCAGCGCGCCCTCGCGCGAGATCGGCGCGAACAGCCCGCCCTGCTTCAGCGATGATGCCCGCCACATATAGAGCGTCAGGCTACCGCCGATGAACACGCACAGGATCAGCAGGATGAACACGCCGCGCGTCGGGTCGGTTGCAAAGGCATGGACGGAGGTGAGCACGCCGGAGCGCACCAGGAAGGTGCCCAGCAGCGACAGCGAGAAGGTCAGAATCGCCAGCAGGATGGTCCAGACCTTCAGCGCATTGCGCTTCTCCATCACCACAGCGGAGTGCAACAGCGCCGTGCCGGACAGCCATGGCATCAGCGAGGCATTCTCGACGGGATCCCAGAACCACCAACCACCCCAGCCGAGTTCGTAATAGGCCCAGTAGGAGCCCATCGCGATTCCGAGCGTCAGAAAGATCCACGCCACCAGCGTCCATGGCCGCACCCAGCGCGCCCATGCGGCATCGATGCGGCCTTCAATCAATGCGGCGACGGCGAAGGAGAATGCGATGGAGAAGCCGACATAACCGAGATAGAGCATCGGCGGATGCACCGCGAGGCCGATATCCTGCAGCACCGGATTGAGATCGCGGCCCTCGAGCGGCGGCTGTGCCAGCCGCAGGAACGGATTCGAGGTCATCAGGATGAACAGATAGAACGCCGCGGCGATCCAGCCCTGCACCGCCAGCACATGCGCGCGCAGCGACAGCGGCAGATTATTGCCGAAGGCGGCGACGAGCCCGCCGAACAGTGCGAGGATCGACACCCACAGCAGCATCGAGCCTTCGTGGTTTCCCCACACGCCGGTGATCTTGTAGAGCAACGGTTTTGCGGAGTGCGAATTCTCGAACACATTGGCGACCGAGAAATCCGACGTGACGTAGAGCGTCGTCAGCGCGAGAAACGACAGCCCCGCGAACAGCAGCTGCGCCAGTGCCGTGGAGCGCGCGACATTCATCAATGCGGGATCGCGCAGGCGCGCACCGATGATCGGCACCGTCGACTGGATCAACGCCAGCGCCAGCGCTAGCACCAATGCATAGTGTCCCGCTTCGGCAATCACTGCAAAACACTCTGTTTTGCAGGGGTCACCACGGGCTTGGCGGCGCCCTGCGACATCACCGGCTTGCCGCCCTCGCCTTCCTGCCAGCGCCCCTGTTTCTTGAGCGCGTCAGCGACTTCCTTCGGCATGTAGTTCTCGTCATGCTTCGCCAGCACCGTATCGGCCTTGAACACGCCCGACGCATCCATCGCGCCTTCGGCGACAACGCCCTGCCCCTCGCGGAACAGATCCGGCAGGATGCCCTTGTAGTTCACCGGCAAGGTTGCGCCACCATCGGAGACCTTGAAGCTCACGGCGAGATTATCGCCGCGCACCAGCGAGCCCTGCTCCACCATGCCGCCGAGGCGAAAGCGCTTGCCAACGGGGATCTGCTTTTCGGCAACCATCTGCGGCGTCGAGAAGAACACGATGGAGTCGCGCAGCGCGTTCAGCACCAGCCCGGCCGCGATGGCGAGCACCACCAGCGCTCCACCTATCATCGTCAATCTTCGCTGCTTGCGCGTCATTGGAAGTCACCCATCCAGCCCGGAGTCCTTCAGGCCATCGTTCAGCTTGCGCAGCCGCTCGGCATCCGTGCCGACCGCCTCCCGTGCATCTGCCAGCGCGCTCTTTGCCTTGTCGCGCTCACCGAGCACCATATAGGCACGCACCAGCCGCAACCATCCCTCGACATCGCTGCCATCCTGCTTGAGCCGCGTGGCAAGCCGGTCGACCATGCCATGGATCATCGCATTGCGGTCGCCTGCATTCATGCCCTGTACCGACGCGATCGTGTCTTCCGACAGCGCCGGCAGGTTCGGGCCTGATTTCGGAGCGCTGCCGCCGACACGCGCCAGGGCCGCCGTGACCACCGGACGCCACGGCGCATCCGCAGGTCCCTTTGCCAGCATGTCGCGCCAGATCATCGCCGCGTCGCTGCCACGCCCGTCCTGCTCGGCCGCGAGGCCCAGGAAGTAGCGGGCCTTGACCTCACCGGCATCGAGCGCGACAGCGCGTTCGAATTCGGTCTTGGCATCCGCGGTGATGACACCATTGGCGGCCATCGCTATGGCCTCGCCGAGATCGGCGCGGCGCGCGGCTGTATCGCCGGCATAGGTGATCGCATTGCGGAACGCGCGCACCGCATCGTCGGTACGGCCGATCTTCGCCAGCACCGGCGCCAGCACGGTCCAGCCACGGCCGTCGGTCGGGTTTTTCTCGAGATGCTGCTCGACCTGTGCGACGAGATTGTCCAGCGGCTGGGTGGGACTGGGCGACTGGTTGCGCGCGGCGAGCGGAAAGTCCGGCATGGCAGGCGAGCCGAGCGGCAGATAGAAGCCGATGGCCAGCAGCGGCAGGCCGATCAGCGCCACCAGCGCCACCGCGCGGCGAAAGCCGGGACTGCTGCCCACGGACGCCGCGCCCTCCGCGTCGACCGCTGCCAGCAGACGACGGCTGATCTCGACACGTGCCGCTTCCGCCTCGGTCGGCCCGATCAGGCCGGCGGCGGTATCGCGGGTGATTTCAGCGAGCTGATCCCGGTAGACAGTGGCCTCGGTACCCCCGGCATCGGAGCGGGTCCGGCCAAGCGGCCACAACACGGCGAAAGTCGCCGCGGCGGTCATCAAGGCGAACACAAACCATAAGGCCATCAATGGGTTCCGGCGTAGTCTTGAGTCGATCTAAACGACGTCTTTGCCGGGTTACACCATGGCCATCGACGCCGCGCAATTGACTTTTATGCCATCGCGATGTCCAGCCGCTTGTTCTGGATCAAGAATTGCGGCGGCTACGAGCCCGCTTTCCGAGTAATGCCCCCTCCGCGACGTGGATGCCCTCCGGGAAGACCCATCAACGCGATTGATGAAACCGCTATCGGGCCTGCCGCGCGCCGACAAAGGCCGCGGTTATTTCATCCGGCGCAATGATGAAGTGCGCAGAGCGTGCATTCTCGCGCGCCGGATCATGAAGCAACTTGCATTCGCTGAACGGGAATGGACCCGACCACGAATTCAGGATCACAATCATGAAGCTCTATCACCATCCACTGTCCGGCCACTCTCATCGCGCGCATCTGTTCGCTTCGCTCCTTGGCCTGCCCCACGAACTCATCGAGGTTGACCTGAAGTCGGGCGCGCACAAGACGCCGGATTTCCTTGCGCTCAATCCGTTCGGTCAGGTGCCGGTCCTCGATGACAGTGGCACCATTGTCTCCGACTCGAACGCGATACTCGTTTATCTCGCCAAGACATCCGGCCGAACCGAGTGGCTGCCCGATGACGCGAAGGGAAGCGCGGCGATCCAGCGCTGGCTGTCTGTCGCTGCCGGCCAACTGGCCTATGGTCCTGCTGCTGCACGGCTGATCACCGTTTTCGGCAGGAACTTCAATCCGGAGGAAGTCATCGAGCGCGCGCACGCCTTGTTGGCACTGGTCGAAGCGCATCTCGCCGATCGCGACTGGCTTGTCGGCAATGGTCCGACCATCGCGGATGTGGCGCTCTACAGCTACATCGCAAGCGCGCCGGAAGGAAATGTCGATCTGTCCGGCTATCCCAAGGTGAACGCCTTCTTGCGCCGCATCGAAGCGCTTCCTGGTTTTGTGCCTTTCGCCAAGACCCCCGTCGGCCTCGCCGCTGCGGCTTAACTGCGTGTGTCGGGCGTATCCAGGCATACGCCCGACACCGCCGACGAGAGAGCGGACCGATGACCGATATTATGTTGCTATCAAAACTAGACATCTGGCACGCCGGCGAGAAGGCGATTCAGGAAAAGGTCGGCGTTTCGACTCACATGGATGAGCTCGGCAGGCGCATCGTGCGCGACTACATGCCGACGCAACACCGGGATTTCTACGCCCAGATTCCCTTTATCGCGCTCGGCAGCGTCGACGGCGCAGGTGACGCATGGGCCACATTTGTCACCGGCAAGCCCGGCTTCATCTCATCGCCAACAGCGCAATCGCTCGATATCGATGTCGTCAGGGAGCCAAGCGATCCCGCCAGCGAAGGGATGCACGAGGACGATGCAATTGGCCTGCTCGGCATCGAACTTCACACGGGCCGCCGGAATCGCGTCAACGGCATCATCGGGCCGTCGGACAATTACGCCATTCATTTTGATGTCGACCAAAGTTTCGGCAATTGCCCGCGCTACATCCAGCTCCGCGATTATGAGTTCGTCCGCGATCCACGCAAACTGTTTACGGGAAATATCGAAGAGAAAGCCGAAATCGACGCAACGGCACGCCGCATGATCGAAGCCGCCGACATGTTCTTTGTCGCGTCCTATGTCGAGCGAGAATCCCGTCGACAGGTCGACGTCTCGAGCCGCGGCGGCAATCCCGGTTTCGTTCGCGTTGCCGACGACGGTACGCTCACAATCCCGGATTTCGCAGGCAATCTCTTTTTCGCGACGCTGGGCAACATCCTCATCAACGGCAAAGCCGGACTCTTGTTTGTCGATTTCGAGACCGGCGACGTGCTGCAGATGACCGGTGACGCCCGGGTCATACTGGACTCCCCGGAGATCGCCGCCTTCCAGGGCGCCGAGCGCCTTTGGCAATTCAACGCGCGGCGTGTCGTTCTTCGGCGCGGTGCCCTGCCCCTGCGCTGGGCGTTCCGACCGGACGGATGGGCGCCGAGCACACTCATGACAGGCAGTTGGGAGCAGGCAGCCGGTCGTCTGCGGGCTGCAGAACTTGCGACCAAATGGCGGCCATTCAAGGTCATCAACATCGTCGATGAGAGCGCAACGGTCAGGTCGTTCCATCTGGAGCCGACCGACGGCGCCGGTCTCCTGCCTCATCGCGCCGGGCAGTATCTCCCGATCAGACTGCCGATTGACGGAGCGGAGAAGACCACCATCCGAACCTATACACTGTCGGTCGCGCCTTCGGATCACGTCTACCGCATCAGCGTCAAACGCGACGGACTGGTGTCACAGCGGCTACACGGCGGCATCAATATTGGCGACGTGATCGAAGCAAGGGCGCCCGCCGGTGAATTCACCATCGATGCCGCTGAGGCACGACCAGCGGTGCTTCTGGCGGGCGGCATCGGCATCACGCCGATGCTCGCGATGCTGCGGCATGTGATTTACGAAGGGCTGCGGACGCTCAAGACTCGACCAACCGTGCTTTTTCAGGCAGCCCGTTCGAAGAACGAGCGCCCCTTCGGCAACGAATTGGATGAACTTGCGGCGTCCGCTGGAGACGCAGTCCGGGTCATCCGAGTTCTCGGCGATATCACGGATGCCGAAGAAGGTCCCGACTACGACGCTGCGGGGCGTATCGACATAGCCCTGCTATCACGGTTCATGCCGGTTGGCGACTACGATTACTATCTCTGCGGACCGTCCGGATTCATGCAGTCGATCTATGACGGTCTTCGTGCACTGAACATCGCTGACAACCGTATCCACGCCGAAGCATTCGGCCCCACGTCACTGGTACGAACCGTCGACAGCCCGGCGACAGCGCCGGCGCGCCAGCCATCGTCGTCGACATCGGTGCATGTCGTGTTCACAGAGTCATTGAAGGAAGCGCGCTGGACGCCAGAGTCGGGATCGTTGCTCGACCTCGCGGAATCGCGCGGCCTGAGCCCCGATTTCAGTTGTCGGGAAGGACATTGCGGCACCTGCCGAACGAAGCTTCTGGCGGGAGCGGTGACCTACGTCAAAGAGCCAGCCGCTGCGGTGGCCGACAATGAAGTGCTGATCTGCTGCGCCGTTCCGGCCGCACATGACGGCAGCGAAACCAATCGCATTCAATTGGCGCTCTGATATCGGGATGGAGGCGATGCGGATGTCACATCGCCGACGAGCCATTTCGCATTGCCTGGCCTAGCCCGCCCGCTTCGGCTTGCGCTCGACCACGACCATGGCCTGTTCGGCGGCGCGGCTCATCAGCGAGGCATATTCCTGGCCGAACAACACCTGGCAGAAGCGGATAGCGGCCTTGGCCTGCATCTGCCGGTAGCTACGGACGCGGGCATCGCCGGCGCGCAGCGACTGCACCAGCGACTCCGTGGACTTCTCGACATATTGCTGCAGGTCGGAATAGGTCCGCAGCGTCACCTCGTTGATGGCGAGTTCGCTGGCATAGGTCCGGCACACCGCGACGAAATTGATCAGCGCCACGGTCTCCTCGACCTCGGCGAAATCGATCGTCGCCGTCGCGGCAATATCCTTGTCAGGGCGCTGGCGCAGCAGACGCCGCACCCTGCCCGGCACGCTCTCGATCTCCGACTGCAGCGTCGAGGAAATCTCCACCCGGATCGACGCCATCTGGCGGCCCCAGGTACTATCGTTGCGCATGTCGAGTTCGGTGCGCAGGCCACGCACGCCGTCATGGGCGACCTTGAGATGTTCGGGGGCGCTGTCGAACTTGCCGCGCCTGATATCGGAGCGCAGTTCGGCCGCGACGCGATTGAGATCGGACAGCGCCATGGTCACGGCGACACCATAGGGCGTTGCGGCCACGCGGATTTCATCGTCCGAGGCCGCGATCTTCACCGCCAGACGAATGATCTGCCATGGCGCCGCCAGCCGCTGCATCACCAGCGAGAGTGCGAAAGGCAGCACCTGCGGCGTGGTCAGCGTCGGCACGTTCAGCGCGCTATTCACCGAGGCGATCTGGCTATCGCCGAAGCTGCGCAGCACGCTCGGCAGCTTGCCCGCAAAGCCGTCGAGTTGCTCGCGCGCCTTCAGCACCGCGCCGATGGACGGCAGGTCCTCGACCGCATGGGTCGGCCCGATGCGGGCCGCGCCGCGATTGCCCGATGTGGCAGTGGTAATGGCGGCTGCTGCCGCCTGCTGGAATTTCTTGACCGCACGTTCGATGTCCGATGCGCCCGGCTCCGGCGACGCAGAGACGGCCGCCTCGAACTCGCGCACGGCGTCTGCGGCGTCGCGCTCCAGCCACTGCCAGATCGGCAGCAGCGAGGCGCGCCGGATCTGTCCGGGCCGGACATTGCCCACACCTTCGACAAGGAACGGCTCGAGCGATTTGAAGACGAGACGGGTGGGATCCTCGACGCGCGGGCGCACTGCATTCTCGTGGCCGCGAACCACGCCGCGCAGCAGGTCGAGCACGAAATTGGCGACCACGACGTCTTCGCCGCGCTCGATCGCGCGCTCATATTCGCGCATCAGCAGCATCTGCGACTGCTCGGGCAGTTGCGCCAAATACTCCCGCAAGCGATCGATCGAGGTTTTGTTCATGCAGCCTAGGAATCCGTGCTTTCCGGTCGATCTACAACCGAAAATCGCCACCGATTTTTGTAGCAGGCGCCCCGTTAAGAAGGCGTTGAGGAACCGGGATCAGGCCGCCGCCCAGGTGCCTTCGGGGCTGCGGCAGGCGGTACCGCGGGCGGTCTTGAGGTCACCATTGACGGTGACCGTGTGGGAAAAGCCGCGGCATTCCCGGCCCTTCTGGTTATAGGCCGGGCCAGCAACAATGTTGCCATAGCGTCCCGACGTGGCGTTGCGCCAAGGCACCGGAGCACCGGGTGCACCGCGGTCGAGGGCGGCGATCTGGGCCTCGTAGGCCAGCCGGCGGTCCTCGTCGTTGAGCTGGGCGCCGAGTTTGGCGCCGATCAGCCCGCCAAAGGCGGCATTGGTCACCGCGACTGCTGCGTTTTCCTCGGACAGGCCCACGGCCGACTTGGTGCTGCTATAGGCCCGGGCGATCGTATCGGAGCCGAGGCCCAACCCGCCGTCCGACGTCGTCACGTCGCAACCACCCAGCGTCAGCGCGACGGCGGCAACACAGAAGGCGTTGAACTTGACCATGGACCGCAGACCCCGAACGCAAACCGGAACACAGGAAACGTCAAAGACGTTACGAACGGGATAATTCGGGCGACAACGGGGCGCAAGGCGGGCGGGTTTCGGACCTGCTCGATCTCTTCAGAAACGGGGTGGGCTTGCATAGGCTGAGGAGGCCTGTCGCAAATCTATCGATAAAACTGGGCTGCCGGCCCACTGAGCCGAAGACCATATACGGCGCTCCAGCAGACGGGCGATTCTCAATAAGCGCATTCAAGGCGACACTCAGCGACGCTTATCCGTAGCTGAATTCCGGCCAATCCGGCTGCTGCCAGCTCCATCCCATGAGCTATCGCGGCCTTTCCCATAGCTCATACGATGGGTCAAAAATGAGTTATAGAAAGCGCGACTCCGCCTCATCCGGTAAGCACGACAGAAAAGAAGAAGCGAGCCAGGTTAAGGGAAGAACAGACTATCGATGTGTTGTGCGAGCACGAGGCGGGGGCGAAAGCCGCTGATCTCGCGCAGGCACGGCGTCTCCAAGGCGACACTGTACAATTGGAAAGGCAAATTCGGCAGAATGGATATCTCGGAGGCCACGCGGCTGCTGGAGGACGAAAACGCCAGGCTGAAGAAACTGCTGTCCGAACAGATGCTGGAACCGCTGCGCTGATCAAACAGGTCCCGTCACATAACAGGGGTAGCTCTTCTGCTTCTCTTTGACAGAAGCGATATCAAGCTCGATTACCACGAACGGGTTTTCCGGAGACGTCATGTCGATTAATTCTCCAGTAGGCGCGCACGCGAAACCTTTGCCTCCAAATATCGGCCCACTTGATCCTTGCCCAACGCGGTTCGAGCTTACGACATAACAGCCTGAAACAATCGAGGCCATCGCGCCTGCTGTGCGAAAAATATCCACGGTTCGACCCGTGGCTCTCGGTACAACGATCAACTCGGCGCCTTGTTTACGGTAATGGCGCGCGTGTTCGTTGAACATCACTTCCGTGCATAGCAGCACTCCTACGCATACACCGCAAACTACGACCGGCTCGAATTCGCGCGATTGGGTCGTGTACCAATTCGACTCATACCAGCCCAATTCCGCTGGAAAATATTGCTTTGTGTGGAGATGTCTTACTTCTCCACCTTCAAGACAGAAAGCTTCATTTGCAAGCCGCGCCCCCTCCCAAACAGGTCGAGAAGAAATGACCGCTGGGATATTTAGCCTTTCGAGTGCCGCTACGCCTGCCCGATGACACTCAATGCTATATTCGGCCAGTTTCGGATCGAAATCCGGGGTTGACGCAATCCAGGGACCGAAAGGCAACTCATTCGTTACCAATATATCGACTGTCGTCTTGGAAAGATCGTTTGCCAAACTAAGCCATTGCTCGCTATCGGCCATTAAGTTTTCTGGCCACTCAACAAATCCTACCCGCATTTGCCATCCTCATGATTTCGCCTCGGCGTTAGATGAGATGCGTGTCGATAGCGAGAGCAAAAGACGCGGATCTAGCCTATGCGACGCCGTCGAGCCTCTTTGCGTAGGCCGCCAAGCCATCGCGCAGTGCCTCCTGCAATCTCGGCGCGCGCGCGCGGATCGCCTCATTTGCGACACCGACAGCCTCCGCCTCCATCGCCTTCTCGCGCGACAGGTGATCGTGCTGGAACAGCCATGTCGCCACCGCTGACCAGTCATACAGTGAGGTCTTCGACGTCACGCGTGCAACTGGTGGCGGAAAATTGCCGACACGATTGCCGCTGGCATAGTTGGTGATCGCCGCGCGCGACAGCCCGGTTCGCATGGCAATATCCGAAAGGCTCACCAGCGGGTCGGGCTCGACGCGATCGACCTGCGCGCCCGCCTTCATGACATTCTCGACCGCCGAGCAGATGGCCGCATCTATCGATGTCGCTTCGCGGGCAAAATCAGCAATGATGCGGCCTTTCTGGAACGAAATTGTCGCATCGTCGCAACCCGCGTCGAAAAAGCGATCAGCGAAATCCTCCGCGTCCGGATCGAGACCGGATGCAATGATGCTGAACTCAAATTCTGTCATCACTGTCCTCCTGTTCTCGGTGCGGGCAACGATCGATCTCGCGTCTCAGCTGGCGCGCATGGTTCTGCGGATTTCGGGGTGTCGACCAGACGAATACCGCACACCCTTCGCGATCATGATGCGCACACAAGAGCTTCGCCCATGCATGCCCTTTGACCTTCACCCATGACCAGCCATTTTGCTCGGCATAAGCAACCGCAGCTTCGATCTCTTTGTTCGGATGCAAAGGCCGCCTAGCCATCCTCACAGCCAATACCTATTCTACTGTTAACAAATGTCAACACCCTTTGGTTTCTCCCTAAACCCAAGCGGCCTGAGACCGCACCTACCGACAGTAACAGCACAACATTAAACTACAGGTTGCATATGGGGATACGCATTTCCAGACGCCGACGGGCAAGCCCTCACACACCCGGCAACACCAGCTCCGCCCGCAGCCCGCCGATCGGCGCCTTGCCGAGCGTCAGGCTACCGCCATAGAGCGCGGCCAGATCGACCACGATGGACAGACCCAGACCTGACCCCGGCTTGGTCTCGTCGAGCCGCTGGCCGCGGCGCGCGACCTGGGCGCGTTCGGTGTCCGACAGCCCGCGTCCGTCGTCATCGACGATGATCCGCAGCTTCGACGCCGGATCGGCACCGCCGGTGCGCTCGACCTGCACGCCGATGGTGACATGGGAGTCCGCCCATTTGCAGGCGTTGTCGACGAGGTTACCGACCATCTCCTCGATGTCCTGTTTTTCGCCACGGAATTTCGCCGCGGCATCGGCCTCAAGGTCGATGGTGATGCCGCGGTCCCGGTG
This sequence comes from Tardiphaga robiniae, assembly GCF_013359755.1. GTDB lineage: Bacteria > Pseudomonadota > Alphaproteobacteria > Rhizobiales > Xanthobacteraceae > Tardiphaga > Tardiphaga robiniae. The sequence continues at coordinate 223,705 of NZ_JABMCJ010000083.1, forward strand.
AATCTTCTGCATCGTCCGGCACAGCGCCTCCAGCGCCGGCGCGACATCGGTGACGGTGCCGACGATGGTGACACGCGCTGCGATCCGCGCACGCTCGAGATGATGCGTCACCTGATCGCGCATCACATCGGCCTGCTCCAGCACCTTGCTCGCAAAGGGATCGACACCACGGCTGTTCGCCTCGTTGACGATCACCGACAGCGGCGTCTTGATCGCGTGGGCGAGATTGCCGACATGGGTGCGCGCGCGCTCGACGATGGCGCGGTTGGCATCGAGCAGCGCGTTCATCTCGCCCGCCAGAGGCGAGATCTCGACAGGGAATGTGCCCTCCAGCCGCTCGGCACGGCCGGACCGGATATCGGCAATGGCATCCGACATGCGCTTCAGCGGCGCGAGGCCGAAGCGGACCTGGAAGATCGTGGTGAGCACGAGCACGATCGAGAGGGCAGCGAATGTGCCGCCAAGATAATAGTCGAAGGTGCGGGTTTCCTCGAAAATCTCGGTGGCGTCACCGGCAACGCTGATGCGGAATTTGCCGTCGGCGCCGAGATCGACAGGACGTTCCACCATGCGCAGGCGCTGGTCTTCCGGCCCGTCCACATAGCCCTGGCGGATGCCCGACGCCGTCAGCTCGACGCCCTGGTCTTCGAGCTTGGGCAGCTTCTTGTCCCACAGCGAGCGCGAGGCCCGCATCTCGGTCTTCGCGCCTTCGGTGGGTGCGATTTCCCAGTACCAGCCCGACAGCGGCAGTTCGAACAACGGCTCGCCAAGCGATGGCGTATCGTGATCGGGCGCGTCCGGCGGATTGGCGACTTCGGCCACCAGGGTGCGGAGATAGAGATTGAGGCGGCGATCGAAGGCGCGCTCGGTCGCGCTGCGATAGACCGAAGACAGGACGATGCCGGTGATCAGGAGGATGACCACCACCCAGGCCGTCGCCGACAGGAACAGCCGCGTTGCGAGCGAGCTGTTGCGCATCAGCGCATGATCCCGGGGACGATCACGGCTGCGGCGGCGTGAGCAGATAACCGAGGCCGCGCACGGTCTGGATGATATCGACGTCGAGCTTCTTGCGGATACGGCCGACGAACACCTCGATGGTGTTGCTGTCGCGATCGAAATCCTGATCGTAGAGATGCTCGACCAGTTCGGTGCGCGAGATCACGCGGCCGGTATGGTGCATCAGATAGGACAGCAGCCGGTATTCGTGTGATGTCATCTTGATCGGATTGCCGGAAACGCTGACGCGGCCGGTGCGGGTATCCAGCGACACAGGTCCGCAAGTGAGTTCGGACTGGGCGTGGCCGGTGGAGCGGCGCAATAGCGCGCGGATGCGGGCCAGCACCTCTTCGAGGTGGAACGGTTTGGCGACGTAATCGTCGGCGCCGGCATCGAAGCCCTGGACCTTATCGCTCCAGCGATCGCGCGCCGTCAGGATCAGTACCGGCATGATGCGGTTGTTGCGGCGCCAGGCTTCCAGCACCGAAATGCCGTCCATCTTCGGCAGGCCGATATCGAGCACCACGGCATCATAGGGCTCGCTGTCGCCGAGAAAGTGCCCCTCCTCGCCATCGAAGGCGCGATCGACGACATAGCCGGCATCGGTCAGCGCCGTGGTGAGCTGACGGTTGAGATCGGGATCATCTTCGACAACGAGCAGGCGCAAGTGACTTCTCCGCGTTCACAATCCGAATTGATGCCCGGACGCGTGAACACTCCATGAATGGCGACGGCCGCCAACCTTACTTTTTCTTCACACCGTCTTTGACCAGAACCGCCTTGACCAGCTTCTCGACCATGCCGGGCGAATCCTGCCCGGTGAGCGCGCTGACCTTTTCGCGGGTGCGGCCGCTGATATAGACGCCTAGCACGCCGAAACGGAACCCCCAATAGGTCACCAGCAGCGCCGTGGCATTGACCAGCGCATTGATGGTCTGGATGTCCCCGGTCCAGAATTCGTGCATCAGCACACACCACAGCGCGGCGCATTCTACCGTCAATTCCAGCGCATAGGCCGGCCGCCACCAGCGCTGCAGCGGATCGTCGCTGACGATCTCGGCCCGGATCGTCGCCTGGGTCTCTGATATCGCCGCGCGCTGGGTCTCCGCCTCGGCGCGGATCATGTCAGCCCAATGCGCCTCGGCCTCGGCCAGCCTGGTCGGATCGGCCGCGGGGAGCGCCGCTTGCACCGCCGCCGGCGTCAGCGTCACCGAGCCCACCGCCTTGGCGAGGATTTCGCCGGCCACACCGCCGAGCGGACCGCCCAATGCCGTCCCCAGCATCGGCGCCCCCAGCGCAATCACCTGTTTGGCAAGGTCACCCCAGTCCATGGTCATGTCCTCCGGAAAGCCGCAACAAGCGCGGCGATGAATGTGGAAAGATTGGTGGGCTTAGTGGTGGGTTTGGCTGCCGGCAGTTCGGGCACCAGCGGCGGCGATGCGATCACGGGCGGTAGCCCCACGGACGGCGCGGTCGCCAGCGACACATCGCGCAGCGCAGTCTTCCATTTCGCCAGCCACGCCTTCCGCTCGGCGAGACCCACGATGCCGCCATTGAGCCGCCGGGTGACGCCGACGATGTCATCCGCTCTCGCAAATGGCAGGCAGCCGCAATTGATGAAATCCGACACAGCGCAAATGAGGAAGTAACGCGGATCGATCAGGTAGTCGGGATGCTTGATCACATCGATCCCCGTGGCCTTCCTGACCCGCTCATAGCCTTCGCGGCCCGTGGTCTGCGATCCGCCGCGGCCACGGAAATTCCAGCCGTCATCGGAACCGACGGCATTGCCCATGCGGCCGTTATAGACCTTGTTGGCGAGCGCCCGCGGATTGCCGGCATAAGGTGCGGCACTCGCCATGGTCGGAAAGCGCGACGGCCAGACCTGCATCATCCGCCCGGCGCTGTAGTTCAGATTTTCGACGACGTCGCGCCCTGCTCCGCATTCGTGCGAGATCTGCGCCATCACATGCGCGGCGAGCAACGGCGTGGTGATGCCGTAGCGCGCAAACACGGCCTCGGACGATTGCACCATACCCGACAGCAATCCGGGCACGCGGCTGTCGCCCTGCGGCCAGAGACGCCGCAAGGTTGTTTCATCGAGCTTCATGATGATGATCCTGTGGGGGAGAGAGATCGTCGCCGTCGCGCAACTAGGCGATGCGGTGGCCGTAGAAGCCGTTCTGCGCGGCGGCGATATAACCGTCATTGGTCTCCATCGCCGCCCAGACCGAAATGGCATCGCCGGCGGCGAGCTTGAGAAGCGCATGGCCGCTCAACATCGTCCTGTTGCTGACGAGCGCCGACGATGTCTGCACGCGGGTATCGTCGAGCAGCTCGACGCCGTTCTTGTACATGGCCGCCGTCAGCATGGTCGGCACCGCCGCATTGGCCTTGAACATCACGCGGAATCCGAGCGCATAGACGCCGGCGACCGGCGCGACAAACTGGTTGGTCGCGGGATCGAAAACGCTCTGGTCGTTATGCCGGCTATTGTTGAATTGCACCTTGGTGAAGGTGTTCGCCGCGCAATATTTATCGAAGTTCAGATAGGCGAGAAATTTCGGGGACTGCTCGAAACTGACCTGCCCGCTCGTCTTGTCGACTGCCAGCGCGGTCCGATAGGTCACGCCATCGGCGGAGACCTCGATCGAGAGATCGTCGCTGCCGAGCAAGCCGATCAACGCGCGCGGCGAATAATTCGACTGCAATGTGAAGCCGACATCCTTCGTTGCGTTCAGCTTGTTGAACGTCACCCGCAGGTCGCCGCTGCCGGGTGTTACGTCGTCATGCGACAGCAGCACGGCATCGGACTTGACGCTGAAGCGGTTGCTGCTGTCGGCAGCTGTGTTGATGCCGAGATGGTCGATACTGTCGAGCGCAAGATTGCGCAGGTCGCGCCACAGCGCACCATCGAACACCATCATCACGTCATCGGCCACCGACCAGACGCACCAGCCGGCTTTCGGCACGAGGAAAGCCCAGGTACCGTCCTGCCATGTGGCGATGGCCAGCGCATGGCCGCTCCAGGCCCCTGACGCCCCGGCCGCCACGATATGCCGTGCGCCCTCGGCCGGCGATGCCGGCGGAACGGTCCGCGTCACATCGAGTGCCGAGATCTGGATCGCCGCATCGAGAATGCGCAGCGCCTCATTATGGGTGACGTGCTTCTGCGCCTGCCCGCCATCGATGAAGGGCAGCTTGAGATTCGGCGTGTCGGTCATGTCTACGGTCTCGCGCTCTCAGCCGTCATTGCGAGCGCAGCGAAGCAATCCAGAAAACCAAGAGCTGGATTGTTTCGTCGCTATGCTCCTCGCAATGACGATCACAATGAAATTATACCCTCGGTCGCATGCCCGGCGCCGACGGTGCCGGAGAGCTGTGCGACGCGCAGATGCAGGCTCGGCTGCGGCGCGCCGAAATCGGCGACCTCGTCGGCCACCGCATAGAGCGCCTGCGACGTGTTGCAGGCGATACTGCGGACGACAGTGCTACCTGAGAGAATCTCGAGCCGGTACGCCTCGCCGTCTTCGCCAAGGGGCACTTCGGCATTCCAGCCATCGCCATCGAGACGCGTGCGCCTGATCCATGAGATCTGGATGCCATCGGGCTTGCGCACGGCTTTTACATGCACGGGCGCGAGCGGCAGCAGCGCGCTGCGATCGGGCGTCAGCGTCAGCGCGACGGCCGAGGCATCGTCATGGCTGCGACCATTGCCGACGACGCGCAGCGACAATGGTCGTTCGAGTGCGTCGAGTCCCCGTGCGATCGGTACCAGGCTTCTGTCGAGCACCACGAACGGCGCACCAACCGGCAATAGCGCTGCCATCGTGGATTCCGACCCCGCCTGCCCGCGCAGCAGCCGCGACAGCTTGTAGGTGTTGGCCTCGACCAGTTCGGCATTGGCGAACTGGATGATCTCCCAATCGCCATCCGCATTCCGCAGTGCTGCGGAATTGCTGCCGCCGAGCACCCGCGCGTCCGACAGCGACGCCAGCGCACCGCCATGAAGCCGCACGCGGCATGTACTGGCATTGTCCCATCGTGCGGTCGGCCCGGCCGGCAGCGCATCCAACGTCTCACCGATGACAGCAGGCGTTGCCGCCACGGCGGCCACCTGGAAACTCGCGCCGTCCTTCGATTGCCAGATCACCACCGAGCCCGGCCACGGATTGGCGAAGACAGCGAGCCGCGTCAGCACGCCGGGGTTGGCGCTGTCGATGACCGGCAGGTTCAGCGCGAGCACCTGCACCGGCCCGAGCGCGGGCGGCACTGGCGGCAGCTTGATCTCAGGCGCCAGCAGCGGCACGGCAAACACGTCGGGATCGATACTGCGCGCCGTCACCTGCCGCGCCTGCGTATCGACGAGCCCGCTGATCTCGAACAGCCGTCGCCGTTCGTTGAGCGTCAGCGCGATCACGTCGCCCGGCGCCAGTGCGAGCGCAGTCATGCCGACGGCGAACTCCGCGCGCTCGCGCCCCGCCCAGAGATCCTGCAACCAGACCTCGGCGCGCTGCGTCGCTGCCGTATCGCTGGTGATGACGGCAAGATCGGCATGCAGCATCCGGCTGGCGCCGCCGGTGAGTTTGCGCGATGTGACTGCCGAGCGCCGATAATCCGTCAGCGCATCGCTGAAGCCGATGCTGACCTGACGGGGCAATTCGGTCTCCTGCGCCCGCACCAGCCGCGCCAGCGCGCCGTCATCCGGCGCCACCAGATCGTCTTCTGACAATTCCGCCACCGGCAGCCCGCCGCGCGGGATGAAGCGCAACGTGCCATCCCCCGCCGTCGCGTCGAAGGCATAGGCCACCGACAGCGGCTCGATCATCGCCCGCGGCGCCATCGGCCGGTCCACGACATAGCCGTCGCAGCCGCCGGCCAGCGCCGAAGCATCGATCCCCGTCACACCGGCATCCGTTGCCAGCCTGTCGACCAGCGCATCCAGCGGCGCGCCGCCGAGCCGGCCGTTCAGCCAGTGGCCGGTATGCCAGTTGGTACCATCGCCCCAGATGTCATCGGCAGCCGGAAAGATCGGATAAGGCCGCGAATCCCAGGTCCAGACATGAATGGCCGATACATCGATCATCCGCCCGCCATAGACAGGCGACACCGGATTCTCCGCATCGCTGGCGCCGAAGACCGGATCGAAGGCGGAGATCAATGCTTCCAGATGGCGCCGCTGCATCAGGTCGTCGCGCGCGCCGCTGGAGAAATACGGCGCAAAGTTCTCCGACGATTTTGGATCGGGAAACACGCTCGGCTGGTTGGCGCCCTTGTCCACGGCGGGACAGCCGATTTCCGTCAGCCAGATCGGCTTGCTGCGCGGAACCCATGCCGTCGAACTACCGAGCTCCGCATAACCGACGCGCTCGTGATGCGCATTGCCCCACCAGTTCCAGAGATCCTTGACGCGATGGATCCACGGCTTGCCGATGCCATCGGTGATCGCGACGCGCGCCTGCGCATCGCGCGCGTTATCATCCGGATAGTACCAGTCATAGGCTTCGCCGCCCGCCACATTGCTGCGCAGATAGGCGCGGTCATAGATCGTGTCGGAGAGATCACGATCGAGATGATCGGCTTCATCGCGCCAGTCGGATAGTGGCGCATAGTAATCGATCCCGACTGCGTCGATCGCAGCCGAGGCCCAGAGCGGATCGAGCGGAAACCTGATCTCCGATGCATCCGCGCCAACAACATGCGCGCCATATTCGGTCCAGTCCGCGCCATAGGTCACCACCGTACCGCCCCCGACGATCGTCTTCACGTCGGTTGCGAGCGCAATCAGTTGAGCGACAGCGGGATAGACGCCGAGTGCCGAACGCACGCGCGTCAGGCCCGGCAGTTCCGAGCCGATCAGGAAGCCATCGACGCCGCCGGCAAGCGATACGAGCTGCGCATAATGCAGCACCATCCGGCGATAGTTCCAGACACCTCCGGCGAAGAAGTTGTCGACCTGCGCGCCGGCCGTTGCGGTGCCATCAGGCGAGCCCGGTCGTCCCGGCGCGGGATCGCAGGTGATGCGGCCGCGCCAGGGATAGGCCGGTTGCGAGCCCGCCCCGCTCCACGGATCTGGCAGGCCCTTGCCATCAGGCACATCCATCATCACGAACGGATAGAACGTGATCTTCAGCCCGCGCGCTCTCAGCTCGCCGATCAGATGCACGACGCTGTCATCCGACGGCGTACCGCCGAACGCCGCGCGTCCATCGATTTGCGACACCACATAGGCGGAGGGTCGTGTGACGCCAGCCACTGACCACGACAGCGGGCTGGTTTCCTTGGCGGGATTGTCGATGCCCGGCCGCACCACGCAGTAGTCGGCGCGCAGATCCGAACCGAACCACGCCACGACAATGGCGACACGTTGCAGGTTCGGGCACAGGCCCTGCAGATCGTCCAGCGCCGCCACCACATCGGACCGCGCCGAACCGTGATGGCGGTTCTCCGGTGCGGATTGTCCGGGACCGAGCAGTTGCACCACCGTGGACGGTTCATAGCCGAATTCGGTGGTGCCGGGGATCAGCGTCACCGCGCGTACCATCGCTTCGAGCAGACCGATCGGCCGGATGATCTCGAAAGACAGTTGCGGAATCCGGTTGCCGAAATTCGCCAGCGGCAGGTGCTCGAACACGACATAAGCCAGCCCGCGATAGGCCGGCGCGTTGCCCGCGCCCTCTTTGGCAACGATCAGCCCGTCCGGCATCTGGTCTTCGGTGCCGCGATAGACGCGAAAATTGATACCGTCGAGATCGAGCGGCTTGCCATCGGCCCAGATCCGCCCGACGCGGCCGATCACGCCGTCGCAAAGACCCACCGCAAAATTTGCGAAGTAACTATAGGTCGTCGTCGTTGTCGTCGGGCCGCCGCCCAGACCCTTGCCGCCGTCGGTCGGCACCGTCTCCGACGTCCCGACTTCCTCCAGTGGTGTTGCCCAGATCACCTGCCCGCTCAGCCGCGCACGGCCATAGACGCGCGGGACTGGCGCCCCTTCGGTCGACGCCATCACATCGAGATCGGCCAGTTGCGGACCGCTTGTGGTCTGATCGCCGGAACCGAATAGCGCGCTATCGATCGCACCGCCGAGCGCCGCGCCGGCGAGCTGGCCCGCGATCGCGCCGATCGGCCCGAACATCCCGCCGATGGCGCCGCCGGCCGTGGAGAGAACCAGTTGCGACATCAGCTCACTCCGGGAAAGCGAAACGCATAGGCCAGACGACGACGCCACCACGGTGTCAGCGCGACCTCGCACACGGCGGCGCCGTCATGGGCGTGAATCATCGTGCCCTCGCCGCTCGCAATCGCCGCATGTTTGGCAACGAAGCCGTCGCGCCAGCGAAACAGCAGGACATCGCCACATCCGAACCCATCGATTCCGATGGGCACGAGATGACGCAACGCCGCCTGTGCCAGTGCCTCCTCGCCCCGCGCCTCGGCCCAGTCCGGTGCATAAGGGGGCGGTGCTTCCGGCTCGCTGCCGATGCAATTGCGCCAGACGCCGCGCACGAGGCCGAGACAATCGCATCCGACGCCCTTGAGCGACGCCTGATGCTGATAGCGCGTGCCGATCCAGCTCCGCGACTCGGCAACAATGACAGAGGGCTTGAGCGTTGCGACCATGAGGTGAACTCCATGACGTCAGCGACTGCGCGACCGGCCACATTGCGGTCTGGTACGCGTGTTGCATCGACACATCTTGTGATGCTGCCTCATCCGATCGCATGACGCTCCGGCTTGCGCGTCCCTGCTAGCAGGACGCGCGATGCCCCGCTTCGCGGCGAGGCGCGATGCACGAGCAAGAGGAAACGAGATCGATGACACATGTTGGGAAGTGCTTCTGCGGCGCAGTCGAACTGGAAGCGGATGGTGCCCCGGAAGCGATGGGATATTGCCACTGCAGTTCATGCCGTTCGTGGTCCGGCGGGCCGGTCAATGCCTTCAGCCTGTGGAAGCCGAACGCCGTGCGGATCACCGCGGGCGCCAAGCATGTTGCAAGCTTCCAGAAGACACCGCTCAGCCAGCGCCAGTATTGTAGCAAATGCGGCGGACACCTGCTGACCAATCATCCGACGTTCGGTCTGGTCGATGTCTTTGCGGCGACCATCCCGACACTTCGTTTCGAACCCGGTGTCCACGTCAATTATGCCGAGACCGTACTGCCGATGAAGGACGGCCTGCCGAAGTTGAAGGACTTTCCGGCGGAGCTCGGCGGCTCCGGCGAAGCCGTCGCTGAATAGACATCACGCGCGAGGTCCCATGAACGATCACATGACTTGCAAAGTGAAGTGCAGACTGTTCGGGGCGGCGCTCATCGCCGCCCTCGCCGCGCTGACGCATGCGGCCGCGGCTCAGGTGCCGTCCGAGATTGCCGAGCCGGATGCCACCATCGTCGCGATCTATCACGCGGAGGGCGCGCAGGTGTATGAGTGCATGGCCGCCTCCGACGGCAAGCTCTCCTGGAATTTCCGCGAGCCGATCGGCACACTGCTGTCCAATGGACTGACCGTCGGCCGCCACTATGCGGGCCCGCATTGGCAACTCACCGATGGCAGCACGCTGGGCGGCAAAGCGGTTGGTCGCGCACCAGGTAAAACCGCGAGCGATATCCCGTGGCTCAAATTGACGGTGACTGACCGGCATGGCGACGGCAAGCTCGCAATGGTCGACGTGATCCAGCGCATCAACACCAAAGGCGGCGTTGCCGCCGGCCCCTGCGATGATGCCGGCCAGTTTCTCAGCGTGCCCTATTCGGCAGACTACGCGTTCCTGCACAAGGATTGAGTGTTCCGCATCGGTTGAATTTGGTTCAAGTGACGGCGCCGCAAGCGCCGTCATTTTGCTATCAAAGACCGATCGGTGCACGTCCGCGATTTTCGATTTATTCCGCGCATCATCCGGAAAATATTTCGCATGCAGAAACACAGCTTCTGCGCGTTCGGCAACGACATCGCCGCCGGAACCACATAGCTTTCCAATCACGCATCGTCGGCGTGCCGGCATAGGCACGCATGCAAAGGTGCATGCTCACCTTCCCGAGAGATAGTTGCAAATGACGTCAGTGACTCCGCTCTGGCCGATGGCCGCCCGGCTCGCATCGCCTGATCTCGCAGAAGGCGCAGAACAGCTCAGCGTCCTGATCGGCTGCATCTACGACACCGTCCTCGACTCGTCGTCCTGGACGAATGCGATCGAGCGCGCGATGCAATTCGTCGGCGGCGTCGGCGCCAGCCTCTATACCAAGAATGCAGCCATGCCGTCGGGGCATATTCTCCACGTGGTCGGCATTTCCGCGGACTATCAAAACTCCTATTTCGACAAATATGTTGCGCTCGATCCCACCACGACCGTGCAGTTCTTCGCAGAGCTCGATGAACCGATTGGGATCGAGGACATCCTGCCTTACGCGGAGTTCAGGGAAACCCGCTTCTACAAGGAATGGGTGCAGCCGCAGGGACTGGCGGATTGCATCAATTCGGTGCTCGACAAGTCCATCACCAATGTCGCCATGTTCGGCGTGTTCCGGCATGAGCGTGACGGCGTGGCCGATGAGCGCGCACGTCACCGGATGCGACTGATCGCGCCGCATATCCGCCGCGCCGTGATGATCGGACGCATGTTCGATCTGAAAGCCGCCGAGGCCGCGACGCTGGCGGATACGCTGGACGGGCTGAGCGTCGGCCTGTTCCTCGTCGATTCGGCTGCGCGCATCGTTCATGCCAACTTTGCCGGCCATGCCATGCTCGATACAGCGGACGTCCTGCGCGCCTCCTCCGGCCGCCTCAGTGCTCGCGACAGCCAGGCCGATCGCGCCTTGCGGGAGGCCCTCGCCGTCGCCGGTGAAGGCGACAGCGCGCTCGGCACGCGCGGAATCGCCATGCCGCTCGTCGGCAGCACTGGCGAACGATACGTCGCACATCTCCTGCCGCTGACATCGGGAGCACGGCGACAGGCCGGACTGGTCTATTCGGCCACGGCGGCTTTGTTCGTGCGCAAGGCGGATATCGACGCCACCTCGCCGCCCGAACTCATCGGCAAGACTTTCCAGCTCACACCGTCAGAGCTTCGCGTGCTGCTGGCGATCGTCCAGGTCGGCGGCGTGCCGGAGGTCGCTGCAGCGCTCGGCGTCGCCGAAACGACGATCAAGACGCATCTCAGCCGTCTGTTCTACAAAACCGGCACCCGGCGGCAGGCGGATCTGGTCAAGCTGTTCGCCGGCTATGCGACGCGCATGATCGGATGAGCGCCAGATAGTTTGCCGCGAGTATGTCGTATCGGGTCGCGAGACGCCGATAGCGCAAAACGGCGTGAGGCCTTGCTCGAAGGGCTGGCGACGCCGCGGTCACCAGACGATGCGGAAGCCGCCAGTGCCCTTGTAGCTGCGGTTCGCCGCCGCGTCCTCAAGGCTCGCGCTATAGGAGACCTCGCCGAACACAGCGTAGCGACCGTTGGCCCAGCTATAGGTGCCGCCGCCGCCGATGCTGCCCCACAGCCGGTCTTGCGCGCTGGCGAAGCCGGTGCCGGCGACATCGACACGGGTGCCCTCGAGGAACTCGTAGCGCAGGTTGCCGATGCCGTAGATATCCGAGCGCACGATGCCTGCGCCGTCGTTCCAGGTTTTCTGGTGGTTGAGCGCAAGGCCGGCGCGGCCGAGCAGGCTGTCGCCGTCGCGCAGCGACACCGGGGCGCCGAACCGATCGGTGAAGCGATCGAACTCGGCCTTCGAATAGGACAGCTGCGCCTGCGGCGTCAGCGACCAGCCGTTGCCGACAAAGAACCGCTTGCCGGTTTCAGCGCTGAAAGCATAGCCCACCCCTTCGTTGCCGTGGGTCATGCTGCCGGCCAGCACCGAAGAGAGATCGCTGCGGTAGAACATCGATTGCGCCTGGCCGTCGACATAGAAGCCGTTGTCGCCGAACCATGTCAGCGTGCCGCCGACACCCGAACCTTCGACGCGGATCCGGCCATTGCCGAAGGCCGATGCGATATTGGCGGTTGTCAGGCCATATTGCCCGGTGAGACCGACGATCAGCCTTCCGCGCTCGTTCTCCATCAGGAGACCGTCGAGGCCCGCCTGCACCTTCAACTGGTCGGCTTTATAGGTCGAGCCCGTGGTGGTGGAGGGCTGCAAATCGGATTGGCCGCCCTCGATGCGGCCCCAGAACGCCGTGGGCGCCGAAGAGCCATCGCCTGGTGCCGGTGCGACACCTGCGCGCGCCATGGCATCGCTGCCGCCCCAATAGCGATTGCCGACGCGCTGCTGCATGGTCGGCAATTCGTTCATGCCGAGCAGCACCTGCGCATAGTTTTCGTATAGCGGGACGCCCGGCTGATACAGCGGCATAGCCGACATCGGCGGCGGCGGATTGACCAGGCTGGAGCGCAGATACCAGTCGCCATCGGTCGGCGTGCTCACGCCGTTCTTCTGCAGCGTATAGGCATAGGCGCCGCCGACCACGGCCTGCTGGCCCTGGATCACATAATCGCCGAGCAGCGAGAACGCGCCGTTCGATGCGCCGGCGACATCGACGATCTTGATGCCTTCGACGGTCTGCGCGCCGCCGCCGCCGAGATTGTTGACGCGCAGCGACGATGAGCCCGACGTCGCTCCCTGCACCCGCAACAGGTCCGTCGGCGAGCTGTCGCCACCGAGCCTGCTGTTGAGCTGCACGGTGCCGCCATTGCCCACATAATTGCCGGCAACTGTCAGCGTGGTTCCCGGCGCGCCGCCGAGCATGACCATGCCGGCATTGTCGAGCGAGGCGAGCGTTTGATTGAAGCCGGCAAGGTTGAACGTGCCGCCGGAGGCGACGGTGAAGGCCGACGTCGTACCGAATATATTGGCGGCTCCGGCGCGCAGGGTGCCGCCGTTCACATTGGTCGCGCCGGTGTAAGTATTGGCGCCCGACAACGTCTGCGTGCCGCCGCTGACCGTCAGCCCGCCGGTGCCGGAGATGACGCCGGAGAACAGATCGTTCTTCGCATTGGTGATCGTCAGATCCTTCGTGCCCAGCGTAACGGCGCCGCTTCCCGCCAGGCTCTGGATGTTGGTGCCGGCCGCCGTGATACCCGAGACATTGAAAGCGCCGTCCGCGATGACCCTGCTGGAATTGGCGATGGCGCCGGCGCCTGACAGCGCGAGGCCGCTGCCGGCCACGATCCGCGTTTCGCCGGCATAGGTGCTGTTCGCCTGCAGGCCGAACACGGTGCCGCCGGTGATGGTCAACCCGCCGGTGCCGCTGAAACCGGACGTCGCGTCGGTGCCCACGGTGAAACCGTTGGTATTGATGGTCAGCCCGCCCGCGAGAAGGTTGAGCTCACCGGGATTGAATCCGTTGATGAAGGTCGCGCTGCTGGCCCCGGCGCGCAGAATGCCATTGTCGAAATTGGCCTGGCTCGCGCCAGGGCCGCCCCGAAAGAATGTGGTCTGCAGCGTGCCGCCGCCGCTGATGTTGACCGTGCCGGAAGACGAGACGCCGTTGCCCACGGTTATGCCGGCTGCCGCGACGACTTGGCCGCCGTTCTCGATGTTCAGCGTGCCGCTGCCTAGAAAGCCGAGAGACACAAGTCCGTTGACCAACCATTGCGACCCGGGTCCGGTGACAGTGAGGATGCCACCGCTTGTGGCGTTAAGTCCGAACCGCGCGATGCTGCTGGTGGTCAGGGTGCTGCCGTTCTGGATCGTCAGGTTGCCGAACGTTCCAGCCGTCGCGCTGCCGAGAACTAAAATCCCCGTCACCCCGATTGCCGGACCGCTGACGCCGAGGACGGTCGCATTTGGCGACGTCGTTACAATATTGAGCGTACCAGTGCCGATGGGAACGGTTCCGCCAGACCAGTTGCTCCCGACCGTCCAGTCATTGCTGGTGGTGCCGGTCCAACCCACGGTTTGGGCCGAGGCAGCCCCCGCGGACAGCGCCATCAGCGCCGCTGCCGACGCGCTCGTCAGGAGCAAGCGAAGCAATTCAGTTTGTTTGCGCGCGGCGGGGAGCCGAGCCCGTTCCGGACTCATACGCCGCGTGTCATCTGGTTGTCGTCGGATTGCTACTTCAACCACGCATTCGCGCATGATGCTCGTTCCAGTTTCGCTCGGGTCCGCAAGGTTCGAGGATGCGAATCTTGAGGCGTGCAATCCGCGAAGAATAGTTGCGACGGTAAATGAGCTAAATCAATCCGACAATAACTGGAGCGTGTTCTCGCTGACAAACATGCGGCGTGTGTCGCTCGCGCAACGAAAGACGCTTAACAAAGCCTTTCGAGATCGGCACGCGAAGCCGGTGATATCACCGATTGGCACATTGCATCATTCGCTGCGGAGCAGAATTTCGTTACTACCGAAGCACAGCGGACATTGGTCACGCCCGCACAGATCAAGCTCAATCTATCAGTGCGTGCGCTGGTTCGATGTCTCTCGCGTCAGAACGTGGCAACGCACGCAACAGACGAATGTGAAGTCGCATCAGCCGTTCGTAGGACGCTTGATATCACTGCGCCATCGATGATGAGCCACGACAAGCGCGCCTCTCATCCGGATGGACCACCGATGGCATTGCTCGAACGTCTGCTCTACGCCGCCGCGATCGCCTGTTTCGTGATCGTCCACTACATCGCCCTGCAACGAATCGATGCCGCCGCATCACATGCGACCCACCCGCCATCCGTCACCCTGCAGGGGACGGATTGATCGTGCTCATCCCTACCCGTCCCTGGCGTCGGGTAACTCATGACGAAATCGTTGCCGGGAATATCGGGGAAGCCGCGGAAATGATCGACATTGCCGATACACCAAGAAGCTGTTCGGGGCCGGAGAGCGACCGACGAGTAACCCTGATCTTCATCGCGTAGCGATGCTGCTCCTCAGCGAGTGGCGACAACACGCCACCCATATTCTCGTGGTGTTCGTCATCAGATAAGTTGCGACGGATCGAGCTCTTTCGAAACGACGCGATGTGCCCGAAGCAGACTTGTCCTTCGATGGGTCAGCTTTTCTGTCGTTTCAATTTGTCGCGCCAATTCTAGTACCGGTTGATTCTCTCTTCTCGGTGTCGCAAGCTGTGGGCCACGAGTTAAGGAGGCACCCGATGAAAATCGACGACTCCAACACAACGAAAATGCGAGATAATTTTTCGAACGATCGCACAGCCGTTGGCCGCCGCGATCTATTGCTGGGCGGTAGCTGTGCGCTCGCGGCGTCAGCCCTCATTGGCGAGGCATTGGTCCATGCAACGCCAGCCCGAGCGCAAGCGCTTTCGGCTCTTGCTTCGGATGAGATCGGCGAGGTGGCCATCAGCGCCTATATCTACGCCTATCCCTTGATCCTCATGGAAATAACGCGCCGGGTCAGCACCAATGTCGCCGATGCAAGCCATTTCGGTAAGGCGCCCATGAACCAGTTCGCGCATCTACCCGCATTCCCTGACGCCACCTTTACCGATGTCGTTCGTCCGAATGCTGACACGCTCTACTCGCTGATGTGGTTTGACGTGTCGGAAGCTCCGCTGCTGATCAGCGTGCCTGACTCGGGCGGGCGTTACTATCTACTGCCAATGCTGGATATGTGGACCGACGTGTTCGAGTCCACTGGCAAGCGAACGACCGGCACAAGCGCACAATACCTTCGCATAACGGGGCCGGATTGGCGAGGCGACGTTCATCCCGAGGCCATCTCCATTCGAAGCCCGACCGCAATTGGCTGGATCATCGGGCGCACACAGACCAATGGCAAAGCTGACTACGACGCCGTGCATAAATTCCAAGCCGGACTGGTCGCTACGCAGCCGGGGCGCTTCGCTAATCAGCCGCCCAGCAAGATCAACCCCGATTGGGATATGAAGACGCCGCCCACGGAGCAAGTGGAGAAGATGACTCCAGCCACCTACTTTTCGTTGTTTACGGAGCTGGCGAGGACCAACCCGCCCCACGCGAACGACTATCCGATCCTTGACCAGATGCGGCGCATTGGAATCGAGCCAAGCAAACCATTCGACTTCAAAAGCGCATCACCCGAGGTTCAGCGCGCCTTGACCGAAGCTGGCCCGGCAGCAACGAAAAAGATCAAAGCTCAGTTTTTGCGCGCCGGCACGGCGAATGCTGGATGGCGCACAAACCTCTCGGCGGTCGGGACTTATGGCGCGGATTATCTCAGCCGGGCCGGAGTCGCTTTTGCCGGTCTCGGTGCCAACACCATCGAGGATGCCGTTTATCCGACGGCGCTCACCGATGCCGATGGCAAGTCGTTCAGCAGCGACAATCGATATGTCCTGCATTTTGAGAAGAACCAGCTTCCCGCGGTGCGTGGCTTTTGGTCCCTTACAATGTACAACGAAAAGCAAGCCTTCGCGGCCAATCCGATTGACCGCTACGCCATCGGAGATCGCGATAAACTTTCGTTCAATCCCGACGGCTCGCTCGACCTTTACATCCAACGTGAGACGCCCGGCAAAGAGAAGGAAGCAAACTGGCTACCGGCACCTGCAAGTGGCCCATTCACAATGAATATGCGTCTCTATTGGCCGAAACCCGAAGTTCTCGACGGAAGCTGGCAACCGCCGGGCGTAAAGCGCGTGTAAGTCTGCTCTGAGTCCACCTGGGGTCATTTGCTACATCATTTGCTAAAGAGGCAAACGCTTCGTCCGCCATCGCACATCATGCAGGCGACAGACTGAGGATCATCCCCCACCCGTCCCCGGCGTCGGATAACTCATGACGAAGTCGTTGCCGGGGATGTCAGGGAAGCCGCGGAAGTTGTCGACATTGGCGAAGCGATCACGGCAGGTCGCCAATGTCTTGTCGCAACCGGCGGTGACGGTGAAGCCATCGCCGACATTGATCGGCTCCGCCATTGCCTGCCACAGCGACAGCCGCACATGACCCGGCGTGACGCGATGCTGCTTCACTTCCATGGCCAGCCCCGTATTGGCGCCGCTGGTCCAGGTCAGGCGTCCCGCGGTGAACAGATCATCGGCAAACGCATCGAGGCCGCTGGCGGAGAACATCGAAGCGCCCGCGAGCGCTCCGACCGCGCCGGTGCCGCGCCAGCCGGCGAGATCGACGCGGCATTTGCCATCGCCGAGATCGGCGCCGCAGCGCGCCGTGTAGAGCCGTCCGCTTTCCTGCGACAACAGAGCTGCGAGCCCGCGGAGTTCGGCCACGAACGCCGCCCCTTCGCGCTTGACCTCGCCGAGCGTGCCGCGCGCCGTCAACACGCGCAGCGCAACGTCGCTCCAGTCCACCAGCCAGGTCTCGACCTCCGCTGCATCGTAGCGCCCGGCAGCCAGATCGGCATCGGTGAGCGTCTCGTCATCGAGCGCACCGGCAATGTCGCCACCATCGACCGACAGATCGAACCGGCTGGTCGCTTCCGACGCCGCGAGGCCGGTGCCGGCGCGATAGGTGACGCCGTCGATGACGAGGTCGCAGTCGTGATCGGTGAAGCCCGCAACGACGCCATCGCGCCGCGTCAGCTTCCAGACCTGCGCCAGTGTGGTGACGCCGGAATCCAGTTTGACCTGAAGTGCGGGCGGGATGCTGCGCATGATTGGATCCTGAAACGTTGTCGTTGCGCGCGAGCATCCTTCGCGTTCTAATTGCTCGCACAATACCGGCATGCAACAGGCCGGGCACAGGGAGCGGACGGATGCTGCGACAACGCCTTGCCGGGATCGCCGTGCTCGCGGCAATCGTCACATCGATCGTTAGTCCTGCGAACGGCGCGCCAGACGCAGAGCGGGCGGCGAATACGCCATGGCCAACCAAGGGCTGGCAGGTCGCAACACCGGAATCGCAAGGGATGGATTCCGGCAAGCTGGCCCAACTGATCGATACCGTCGGCGCACGCCAGCAGGACAGCCTGCTGATCGTGCGCCACGGCCGGCTGGTCGCCGATGCCTATTACGCGCCCTATGTCGCCGGCCTGCGCCACGATCTGCGCTCGGTGACCAAGAGCGTCACCGGGACACTGATCGCCATCGCATTGAAAAACGGGATACTCGACAGTGTCGATCACCCGGTCGTCGATCTGTTCGCCGACAACCAGATCGACAAACTGAATGATCGCAAGAAGGCCATCACGATCCAGCATCTGCTCGACATGACTTCCGGCATCGCCTGGAAGGAGGAAGCCTATACATCCGACGAAACGCTTGACCGGATGTATCGCAGCAAAAATCCGACCGAATTCGTGCTTGGCCAGGAGATGAGCCGGGCGCCGGGCGAGCGGTTCTATTACAATAGCGGTAATCCCTATCTGCTCTCCGCGCTGATCAACAAGAAGACGGGACAGAACGCGCTCGAATTCGCCAAGCGCGAATTGTTCGGACCGCTGGGCATTACCGACATCGACTGGGGTCGCCCCGATGCGCAGGGCGTGACCGATGGCGAAGCCGGGCTCTATATCCCGCCGCATGACATGGCAAAGATCGGCTATCTCTATCTGCAAAACGGTGTCTGGGAAGGCCGCGAGATCATTCCGCCGTCATGGGTCGATCGCACGGCCGAGGGCAAGATCGTCGCAACTGCCGACAATCATTATGCCAATCTGTGGTGGTCGATCCCTGAAAAAGACGCCTATATGGCGCGTGGTCTGCACTCGCAACTCATCATGGTTTTGCCGAAACTCGATATCGTCGCCGTGTTGACCGGCAGCATGCGCAAGGATGAATTCTATCCGACCCGCCGTCTGATCGACGACATCGCCGGCGCAGTGAAATCCGAGAGCGCCCTGCCCGACGATCCCGTCGCGCAGGCCCTGCTGGCCGCATCGATCCGCAACGCGGCAACGCCGCGGCCGTCACCGCTCGGCCTGACGCCGGATCTGGCCAAAGACGTCTCCGACAAGACCTACCGCTTCACCCAAAATGCAATCCGGGTCGGGACGTTCAGCCTGACCCTGGTCGGTGACAGCCCGTCATGGGAGATCACCACCGTCACCGGCAAGCCCGAACAGACCCGACGCTTCACCGGTCCACTTGGACTTGACGGCAACTTCCGGACCGGTTCTCCCGTCAGCTACGGTGTCGATGCGGTGCGGGGGCGATGGACGAACACCAATACTTTTGTCGTCGAGCGCCGTATTCTCGGCCACAGCGAAATGCAGTCCTGGACGCTGGCTTTCGAGGGCAAGAAGGTCACGGTCAATTTCGAGAACACCGACAGCTACAAGCTCGAGCTGCACGGCGAGACTACCGACTGATAGTCCGCCCCCCTCACGACCGATGCGCCTCCTAAATTCTGATCTCCACCAGCGGAATTTTCGGGATTGCACCGGCGGCGAAGGCCGACAGATCGACTTCGAGATAGTCGGTGTCGAAACGCACCGGCACATCGAACTGGAAGCCGGCGGTGATCGCGGTACCCGCCCCAGGAATATGCCCGCTGGCGAATGTCACGAGGCCCGTCGTCACATCGCAGCTGAATGCACTGCCCGCGATCTCGTCGCCGCCAACGGCGATCCGCACGCTGCCGTCGACGGGCTTGGTGATCGGCCGCTGATAGGGCGCAAAAGCGCTGCCATAGGTCTTCATCAATTGAAACGAGGCGGTCGCACCGTCGCCGATGCCGATGCCCTGATCGCGGGGCGAGATCGCTTCGCCCGATATGTTCGACGTCTGATCGAGCCTGTCACGCCAGCGAAAGCCGTGCAGCCGTCCCCGCCGCTCCTCGAAGAACGCCACCACGCTCTGCAGCGCCGCCAGCGTCCTGATGCCGTAGCCTGCATCGTAGCGGCGCCGCGAATGCGCCCAGCGTGCGTTGCGCTCCTCTCGGCCTGAGCCGAACGACACGATCTCGGTGCGTCGCTCCGGGCCGCCTGCGCTCTTCAGCGCGATATCGAGCGGAAACAGGATGTCGTGAAAGACTGTCATGAGACTCTTCCTTCACCCTCCCCTGGAGGGGGAGGGTCGACGATCAGCGCGCGAAGCGCGATGAGAGACGGGGTGGGGTAAAGCCACAAGTACCGTCGATGAACAGTCACCCCACCCCGTCACGCGCTGCGCACGTGACGACCCTCCCCCTCCAGGGGAGAGTAAGCAGATCGCACGCTATCCATCACAGACTGCGCTGGCCGCGCGCGACCGCCCGGGCGATCTGGCCGGTGACATAGCTCTCCGAACGACGGAAGCCGTCGAGATCCGGCGTCGCGATCTGCACATTGATGGTGTTGCCACCGCCCTGCGTGGCGACGCCGAGGCTGCCACCCGCGGTGCGTTGCAATGGCATGATCGCTTCCGGCCCGGACTCGCCGGCCAGACCGGTGCCGCCGCCGAGCATCGGGAAATAGCTGGGCGTGCCGATCACGCCGCCCGACGCGAACGCCTTCACCGTATCGCTCACACCAGCCTTGCCCGCGCCGCCGAACAGGCTCGAGACCAGCGAGGAAATGCTCGATGACATCGCGCCCGCGCCGGCCTGCAGCGCGGATTTCGTCGCCAGATCGGACATTTTCAGCGCCAGCGATTTCAGCACGTCGTCGAACTTCTGGCCCGACGCGACCGAACTCGAAAAGGCCTGGGTCATCACTTTGGAGAACGTCGTCGCGGCTGATGTCAGGCCGGCGGTCTTCGTGGTCATGCTGTCGAGCGTGCCGGACGCCGCACTGAGGTCGCTGGTGTCACTCATGGAGAAGCTCCCCGGAATCCGGAAACTGTTTCATCAGGTCATTGAGCGCGCCGCGATCCATCGGCGTGGATACAGCGCCGCGCACCGCCGCGATGGCATGCGCCAATTCGCGCGGCGTCATCCGCCAGAACGCATCGGGCGACAGCCGCAGCACGCCAAAGCCGAACTGCATCGCCTCGGCCCATGGAAACGGCGCGGGCCGCGTCATCGTGCGGCCTGCGCTGTGTCGGTGAAGGTCGCTGATATCAGTTCGGCGGCGATGCCGACAAAGCCTGCGGCGCCGCCCGGCACGGTCATGGCCGCAACCTCGTCGTCGCTGATCGCCTCACCTGCCCCGCGCAGTCCGGCGCCGATGATGCGGATGAGATCGCGCGCCGACATCCGCCCGGAGCCGAAACGTTCGGCGAGTGCTGCGAGATCGTCGGCGCCGAACGCGCTTTCGAGCTCCGCCAGCGCGCCGAGCGTCAGCACCAGCGTGCGGCTGCGTCCACCGAGTTCGGCGGCGATCTCGCCGCGCAATCTGTTGGGCATGATGATCTCCGTTCTTACCCTCCCCTGACGGGGGAGGGTCGGTGAGCAGCGCGCGAAGCGCAATGCGAGACGAGGTGGGGTGAAGCCACAGGCACCGTCGATGAACATTCACCCCACCCCGCCACGCGCTACGCACGTGACGACCCTCCCCCTCCAGGGGAAGGTAAGGGTCACACCGCGGCAAAGGTCAGCGCGCCCGCAGACTCGAGCGCGAGATCGAAGCTCACTTCGCCATTGTGCTCGCCGGCGAATTCGAGACTGGCGATCTGGAACAGGCCGGTGATGGTGCCGAAATCCGGTACCAGCACCTGACAGTTATTGATCGTGCCGTCGAAGAACGCCTGCCGCACCAGCGCGTCGGAGGCGCCGTCCTTGAACAGCCCGCGGCCGGAGATCGAGGCGCGCCGCACGCCGGCGCCGGCCAAGAGCTCGCGCCAGCGATCAACGGATTCCGCATGGGTGATATCGACGATCTCCGCATTGAAGGCGATGCGCCGGCTGCGCAGCCCCGCCACCGTGACGAAGGTGGTGCCGTTATGGATCTTGATCAGCAGATCCTTGCCCTTCTGTGCGCCCATCGCGTGCTCCTTCAATCCTGCGGTTCGGTGACGGCGCGAAACCGCACCACGGCGTGATAGGTCCGGCCATCGGCCTCGCGCCGGATGTCGGCGATGGCAAAGCGCAGATTGACCAGCCGATGGCCATCCGGCGTCAGCGGCGCATCATCCAGCGCCTGCAGCAGCGCGCCGGTGATGACATGCGCCTCCTTGTGGCCGCCCTGCCGCGACCAGGCATGCAGCGTGAGCTGATGCTCCTGCACCTGGCCGTCATCGGCGGAGACATCGACGATCCGCGCATCGCCGAGCGTGACATAGGGAAACACCACATTGGCCGGCGGCTCGTCATAGACGCGGTGACCGCCGAGCGCGAAACCCAGCGCCGTGTCGGCCTTGAGCGCATCAAAGATCGCCGCGCGCAAGGCGACGTGAGCTGCGGGCATGATAGGCTCCGTGAAAGCAAAGCGTTTTCGAACGAAGTGGATGCCGGTTCGCGTGAAGAAAACGCGTCAGGAAAAACGTCAGTCGATGCGCCACTCGGCGTCGATCTCGACGAATCTGCGCTCGTCGATCTCGCGCAGCGCGGTGATGCGATAGATTTTCGCGCCGTCGATGAAGCGATGCCGCAGGGTCAGCGCGAAGCCGCTGCGCAGGATGATGCGCAGATGCACCAGCGCGCCGTCGGCGTCGGCCTCGACCTCGCGAGTCATCCGCGCCGGCAGCACCGCGGCCCAGACGGTGGCAACGGCGCTGTAGCTGCGCGCGACGCCGCCCTGCCCGTCATCGGCCTCGTCGGGCGCCTCGATCACCAGGCGCGTTTTCAACCGTCCGGGATCGATCATAGCGACAGCCCCCGATACGGCGCGATCAGCGCGTGCAGACCCGCAGGCTGCATCGCAGCGCCGCCGCCGATCGCCGCGAGACCGCGATTGTCATACCAGTGCGCCAGCAGCATCTTCAGCGCATGAATGAGATCTGCCGGCACGTCGCTCGCGACAGCGCCGAAGCCGCAGATCACATCGAGCTCGAGGCCTGCGACAGCGCGCCCCGGTGCGGGCAAGGCCCAGCACGGCGCGGCGATGACATTGGCTGCGGTGTCGACGACGAAACTCTCGACCTCCAGCGCATGCGCCGCGCCGGCCGCGTCGAACATGCGCGCCGCGAGCAGTGTCTGCAGCGGGCCGATGCGCGGTGCGATGCGTCCATTCGCGGGCCACGCGTCCAGCACGAACCGCCAGGTCTGCGTCAGCAGCGCACGGCGTGTCAGCGCTTCCACATGCGCGCGGGCGGCGGCGATCAGCGCGGTGATAACAGCGTCATCGTCGGCGTGCTCGACACGCAGAAATTGTCTGGCCTCGGCAAGCGACAGCGGTTCGCTGGCCGGCGGCACCAGCAGAATGGCGGACATGGGGATCTCCGGGAGGCTCGTGTGACCAATCAGGGAATTGACATCGCGGGTCCGCGGGGCTGACATCCCCGCCATGATTCAGACAGGTTCCCGCATGCCGCCGCGCGCTCGCGTGACGCGGCGTTCTCTCGCCATTGCCAGCATTGCGCTTGCATCGCTCATCTCAATTCCCGCCTCCGCCCTGGTCGGCGGCGCCAGCCTGCGCGATGACGAGATCGGCCGCGCAGTGATCACCATTGTCGGCTCGCGCGGCAATTTCTGTTCGGGCGCCTTGATCGCGCCGACTTTGGTGCTGTCGGCGGCGCATTGCGTGACGCCCGGCGCCAGTTACAAGATCGTGCTCTATGACGCCCAGCGGCAGCCGCAACTGCTGGCGGTGAAGCGCGTCGCCGATCACCCGCAATTCAATGCGGAAGGCATCAAGGCGCATCGCGCCAGCGCCGATGTGGCGCTGCTGCAGCTTGCCGAGCCACTGCCCGGCAAGACCGCGCTGCCGCTCGGCGTGCCCACCGAGCCCTTCGCCGCCGGGCAGAATTATCTCGTGGCCGGCATCGGCGTTGCCGCGCGCGGCGACGGCAAGAGCGGCGGCACCGTGCGCGCGGCGCAGCTCACCTCCACCAGCCATCCCGGCAAATTGCAGATAAGACTGGTCGATCCCGCGACCGACAACACACGCGACGGCCTCGGCGCCTGCACCGGCGATTCAGGCGGGCCCGTGCTGCAACAGCAAAATGGCCGCAACATCGTGATCGGCGTGGTGTCGTGGTCCACCGGCGCGAAGAACGCCGCCGGCTGCGGCGGCCTCACCGGCGTGACGCCGCTGACGCTGTATCGCGACTGGATCCTGCAGACGGCACGCGCCTGGGGTACGCCGCTCTGATCGCAGGCGCCATTCAGGCAATGCTGTGCAAGCAAGCGCCGCGCAAGGCAGGTGTCGTTAAGATCCGTGAAAGGTTCTCCGCTATGATCCGCGAATCATGGAGACATCCCGCATGCTGCGCCTGCTCACTCTCACCGTCGTCGCGATGGCCCTGATCGCGGGCGCGCAGGCCGCTGACATGGCCGGCCAGGGCCGCATCGGCCGCCTGTTCGACGAGCCGGTGGTGAAGAGCCGCCGCGTGGTGGTGGTCAAGGACGAAAAGCCGATGGAAGAGCCGATCGTGCAATATGCGCCGGAGGTGGATGTGTCCTCCATCGTGCACGGCTATTACGGCAAGCCGAATTCCTATTATTACCGCAACTATTACGGCACCCCGTCCGAGACGATCTTCAGCCGCGCGCCCTATGGCTGCGGCTATTACGGCTATTGCTGAGCGCCGCGCGGAACAGGCGCGCCGCGGACGTCTCAGCGACGGCATTGTCTTGCGACAACATTGCCTGCGACATTGTGATAGTGGCGTCTCTCATTCTTGTGAACTGCATTTCCGAAACGCCTCCCTAGCTAGAGGGGTGCTTCAGAGCATCACGGGAAGCCGGTTATGGGAAAAGAAGAAAAGACCGAAGCCGAACTTGAGGAAATGATCGCCCAGCGCATTGTTGTCGGCGGCGTCTATGTGTCGGTCCGCAGGGATGCCCTGCTCGGCTGGCGGCCGATGGTGATCACCGCGCCGAAACACGCCACCTATGCGCAACAGCTCGCCGACGAAGTGGCCGTGGAACTGCGCAAGAAGTTCGTGCTGAAGGATTGACCCTGTCCGCACCAGGAATTCCGGGCGCATGGTCCCATGCAGCAGTATCGCCTGCGGCAGCAGCCCATGCGCCCGTATCGGCTAGTCCTTCTTCTCCGTCACATTGCTGATCGTCTTGACGCCATTGCTCTCGGTATAGGTCACCGTGACGCGCTCGCCGGCATGCAGCGACTCCGGAACCGTGCGCAGCCTGAATTTCTCCACCGCGCCCGGCGTATTCGCGCCGACGGTTTCGCCAGCCGGCGCCTGCTTGATCACCACTTCGCTGGTGGTGCGATCGAGGATGGTGACGACCCCCGTGAAGGTCTGGTCAGCAGCCTGAACTGCAGACCCCGCAAAGGCCCCCATCACGGCAATCACCGCCGCACACGCGACGCGTTCGGTCAGTCTCATTGTCGTTCTCCCAAAGCTTGCGTGAATGGAGGTAACGACGGCAGCGGGGGAATGGTTCCGTGGCTTCGCGCGATTGTCACAGCAGCCGTATGCGCGGCCCACCGCTGGTGAAACTGCTCATCAGCGAGGTAATCCCCCACACCATGGCGTCGAGCCTGTCAGGCGAACGCCCGCTCGACAGTCCCTCGACTCCGAAGTCGCACATCTCGTCTTCGAGGTCGGGGAAGCAGCCGACGTGTTTCACCTTGCCTTGCTCATAGAGCGCCGCCACCGGCTCGGCGCGCAGATATTTGCCGCGCGTCGCATGCACTTCCTTCAGCGGCACCGTGTGATCGACTTCGCGCAGCACCGCGCGCACCATCTCGCCGCCCATATTCACTTCGGCAATGATGGTGTTGGCATTGAGCCGGCGATACAGCGCCACCGCCTTGCTGGCCCAGGCCGAGGGCGACAGGCCAGCCGCCGAGGCATCTTCCAGCACATAGAACCAGCCGCTCTCGGAACGCCCCACCGCGACGATGCCGCAGGCATCGGCGCCCTTGCGCGAGGTGCCCGGTGGATCGATCGCCACAACGATTTTCGACAGCGCCGGCGGCTCCGTCACGCGGCACGCCTCGATCAGCGCGCGCGACCATAGCGCATCCGGCCGATCCTCGATCAGCTCGCCATCCAGCTCCTGCCGTCCCATCCGCGTCCCGGCATAGCGACCGACCACCGCATCGAGAAAGGTCGGCGACAGATAATGCTTGTTGGCTATTGTCGGTGCCCGCGTCACCCGCGTGCGCGGGTCGACCAGCAGCCGCTTGATCAGTGGCAGCGGGCGCGGCGTTGTGGTGATCAACTGCCGCGGTCTCGCGCCAAGCCGCAGCCCAAACTGAAGCGTATCAAACGCCGCTTCGCCATAGCGCCACTTGGCCAGTTCGTCACACCACGCCGCTTCGAATTGCGGACCGCGCAGGCTCTCCGGTTCATCGGCCGAGAACACCTGCGCGACGGCGCCATTCGGCCATTCCAGCCGCCGACGGGACACGGTCCAGAGCGGCCGCTCGGCCTGTGGTGATGTGTGCAGGATACCGGACTCGCCCTCCACCATCACCTCGCGGGCGTCCTGCCAGGACTCCCCGACCAGCGCGATCCGGCGATGCGCGTGGTCGGCATATGGGGGAATCCCCAGAGCCATGGCCCGCACCCATTCGGCGCCGCAGCGGGTCTTGCCCGCACCGCGCCCGCCGAGATTCAGCCATGTCGTCCACGGCCCGCCATTGTTGCCGACATCGGCATGCTCCTGATGGCGATGAGCGAGGACGGCAAAATCATGATGGAGACGAAACTGCGCCGGCAGGTTCGTCTGGCTGAGCCAGGCCTGTGTCAGACCGGCTGCGGACAAACGCGTCAATGCGGCGCGCAAGCTCTCGACGGAATTCATCGGCATCGGAGGGCAATTGGTCGTGTTCATCGGCGATCGAGCTCCCGGGCTCACGCAGGCGGCGCACCTTGAACAGCGTTTGCGTCAGCGCCGACAACGTGCGGGCAATCCGCTCTGCTTCAATGGTGCGGCGGGAGGTGCTGCCAGTTTCCGAACGCAGCCGTTCGACCTTTTCCAATTCCTTGGCAACCGCCAGCTCCAAGCGCAGCGCCAAGGACGGCTCGACGAGCGGCGTTGCCGCATCGGCAACGGAATTTTCCGAGACCGGCCGCTCATCGGAGTTATCGCCATTCGTCGCAGCATCCAGAGCATGCGCGACCGCCAGATCAAGCTGCAACGCCGCCGGCAGATCCCGCGCCACCCGCTCCTTGCGAAGCAGCCAGCCATTTACACGCGCCAGTCGCTCTATGGTGCTGCGATGCACACCAAAATCGGCGGCAATGGCCTCCAGAGACTCATTGGATTCCTCGTAGCGCTGCCGCACATTCTCGGTAGCCGCGGCGGTGAAGCCTCGCGCGCGCTGGATGGGCGGTTTGTTGACCATCTGCACGACCTGAGCAAGCGTGAGCGACATTAATTGATTGATGGGTAACCGTGATGTACTCAGGACAGGGTAAGCCCGCACTGTTGCAAATTGCAGACCTTATCGCCTACGTCAGTCAACGCTGCGCAAGCGGTGGGCATACACCAAACGATTCAAGAAGCTCTACGACCAGATCAAAGCTGAACAGAGCAAGCTTGGAATAGCGCCAGACGGCGGAATTGGAATTAACGTTCCAAACAGCGTTCGAGACTACATACCAGCAAGCTCAAGCTCGTAATTAGGCGTTTTGGATAGCATGCTAGAAGTTTTCAAAGCTTACCCATTGGCCTATGTACTGCTGGTGGCGGCGCCTGTCATCGTCGGAATTTTTGGCGCCTTAGTTGGTCATGAGAACCTCGCAACCCGCCTAAGAAATGATAAACAAATAGATCGGATTGAGGCTCGCCAAAACGACGTGGCTACAGATGTAAAGCACCTTCGCGTGCCTGTTGAGACGATTCGACGTTACGAAGCACAGCTATCAGCTGCGGGGCAAGACTCTGAAGTATTGAAGCGTTTACTTATGCAATACGATCAACTTACATCGTCGATAACGAATTGGGAAAAATCTATCGGCCGAATTGATCAGGCGGAGCGAATTGCGACGGCTGAGCACATTGTTAAAGAGATGCAGACCGTATTGCGGACGACCAAACTTAAACCTGGCCCCGGTGGAGACTTGCTTATAATTCAAACGGGCACCAACACTTTTCGGGTTACTTTTGGAGTGCCTATGCGAGTCGCGCCAGATCTCAAATTTACAGATATTCCATCAGGGTCGACAGCGAACGTACTCGAGAAAACGAACCTTGGATTTGTCGTTATTTTCACTCCTAGCAACATTCTTGTTGAAACACTCAATTTTACAGCAAGCGCGGAGCTTTGAGCAGACGACGTTTCTTCAACTATAATCTTGAGTAGCGGTGGCGCTTGTTCCTGACCAAATGAACGATTCCGGCGTCTTTCTCTCAGCATACAGGAGCGGCGTTGATGGCATCAAACTCCACGGTCGGGCTCGGCATACTCGCATTAGCTATATTCACTCACTTCGCGAACCATACTCGCGACATGTACAAGGAAGGTCGCACCAAAAGCGTCTTTGGCGCACTTTTCCTCGCTACAATTCCCCTCTTCGCGTTTCTTTTCATATGGACAGCAAACGAAGGCCCTAGCGACATGCTACGGAATATAGTTCTTGGCTTAATAGGCGCGATTGCGGGTGCTTCCGCCTTAATTTGGCTAGGTTATTTCGTCGACAACAAAGCCAAGACTACGGTTGAAAAGGATGTTGCCAGCCCGCCCGTCAGCGCACCGGCGGTCCCGCCGACGTTGCCAGCAGCTGCTTCGAAGCAATTCACCACTCAGACCATACGCTCTCTCAAAGCGTTATATGATGGAAGGACGGCTCTCCAAGCGGACGCACTAGTGAGACCTTATAAAGGCCTCTGGATTAACACTACGGGAGAGGTGATACTCATTAATAGCAATCCCGCAGCCCTTCTGAAAAACGGGGATGATACAATAGAATGCTGGTTCGGAAAAGAATGGGCAAATGTTCTTGGGCGCTATGGGAAGTCTGATCCGATGCAGGTAATTGGAAAAATTTCTGAGGTACAGAATGGTGCTCAGATTTATCTTGCCGAGTGCGAGATTGTCGGCACTACACCTAACTAACTAGCCCGATATTTTCGGAGGAGAGCGAGCACTCCATCGGAAGCCCCCCTTTGCCCCCCTCAACTCACAGCAAACTTTAGCACCTTGATCGCATCGAAGTCCTGTACCCCACCCCCGACCCGCTTGGTCGTGTAGAATAGCACATAGGGCTTGGCGCTGTAGGGATCGCGCAACACCCGCACGCGCTGGCGGTCTACGATCAGATAGCCGCGGCGAAAATCGCTGAATGCGATGGACAGCGAGCTTGCGGCGACATACGGCATGTCCTTTGTGTAGGCCAGCGGAAACCGATCAGGCCTGAGCGATCCCCGGCTGCGACCAAAGATCGCTCAAGCGTTCGTGCGACATTTCTTAAAACGTCAGCTTCCAAACAGTGTCTTCGCAGACTCGTTGACCGTCTTATAGGTCGAAACCAACTGCCCCACGGTCGCAGCCAATGCTTCGGCTCCTTTGGCAAAATCCTCTTCCGTCTGCGCAGCAACCATCATATTGTTCGCTTGGCGTATTTTTTCAAATGCAGATTTTTCAATGTGTGGAATCTTATTCAGATAGTTTCTGTACTGCGTTCTGAACGTATAGTAGTTGCTATCGAGATCCACGACAGAAACCGGCTTTGATGGTTGAGCCATATAATCACGGATATAGATGAATTTTTCTCGCGTACACTCACGCCAGGCATTGACGTAGAGTTGTGCGCGATCTCCCACGATATGAAATCTCTCTTTCAATCGAGTAATCATCGCGTCGACCTTCGGCTGCATATCACGAGCCGTCTGCATGATTTTCCTGTTCGTAACGTTACTGTCGATGTCGTTAGCCAATTGAATGACCGCACTCGATACCAAACTTACCGCCTTTGCTTCCTTTTCAAACACAACGCTATAGCCCGCGATTTCAGCTCCAGCAGCGATGATTCGATTGACAGCCGCGCGTTGGGCAACCCGCTTGCTCTTGTCTTGGTCAAACTGCGCAAGAGTATCGGCATAGGCGGATAGATTGTAGAGATCCGCTAGTCGAAGTTTAAGAAGAGCGGCTTCTTGCCGCTCGATGTCCTTTTTCTTGGTGTAGACTGGTGTGAGCCCGTCATTGTCAAGACAGGTTTCCTTCTTGTTAGACAAAAAATATAGCGTGGCGGATTGTTTGGCGAACTCGTCAGCGAGTTCCTGATCGAGCGCTGCGGCATCCGATGCAGTGGTCAAAAGTGCAGTAATCGGTGAACTAACGCCGGCAAGATTTGGTGAAGCACACCCCGACAGAAATGTTGCCGCAGTCAAAGCAATAAAATTTCTCATAATATGGTCCTCCCCCGAAAACAATCTTCGCGAGCTTTCTCCAATCGGACCAACTAAAAGTAATGTTATTACCGTTATGCACAGCCCACGGCCGTACCTCGCACGGGTTCAGATCCCTTCAGATGCAAGTCGGCGCACCGCGCCGCCTTGCATACACTTCTTCATCCAATGCAACGCCTCAACTCACCGCAAACTTCAGCACCTTGATCGCATCGAAATCCTGCACCCCGCCGCCGACCCGCTTGGTCGTGTAGAACAACACATACGGCTTGGCGCTGGTGGGATCGCGCAGCACCCGCACGCCTTGGCGATCTACGCTTAGATAACCGCGCTTGAAATCGCCGAAGGCGATAGAGAGCGATCCG
Organism: Tardiphaga robiniae; assembly: GCF_013359755.1. Lineage (GTDB taxonomy): Bacteria > Pseudomonadota > Alphaproteobacteria > Rhizobiales > Xanthobacteraceae > Tardiphaga > Tardiphaga robiniae. The sequence continues at coordinate 254,232 of NZ_JABMCJ010000083.1, forward strand.
GCGGCAACGCCCGGCATGTCTGCGATACAGGCCGCGCACATCAGATCAGCCTCGCACAAGCTCAGTCTGGCAATCATGCATCGCACAACCGTCGCCATCGCTCTCGCGCAGCGACGCGCCGATCAGAAGGAATGCCCGTCGTGCTGCGCCCGCTCGCCTTCGCCTGCATCGCTGCTGCTGTGACGCTGCCGGCGGCAGCCGCCGATCTCTCGGGCACTCCGCGCTATGGCCGTGGTCAGGTGGTGGAGCCGGCACCGCTTGTTGGCGGCGGGCGTTTCCTTGCCGTCGAATCCCCGCCATTCGACAAGGTCACCACCTATTCGTCCCCGGGCGGAGCTCCAATTCAGGTTCACCGTTATTTCGGCCCGCCGCAGGTTTCCTATTACTACAGCCACTATGGTGTGCCGCCGGAGCTGCTTGTTGGCCGCCAGCAATTTGGCTGCAACTACCGCTATTGCTGAACCAGGCAATGGCGGACGACAACACATCGCCCGCCCTCAGCTCACCGCAAACTTCAACACCTTGATCGCATCAAAGTCCTGCACGCCGCCGCCCACCCGCTTGGTGGTGTAGAACAGCACATAAGGTTTGGCGCTGTAGGGATCGCGCAGCACGCGGACGCCAACGCGGTCGACGATGAGATAACCACGCTGGAAATCGCCAAAGGCCAATGCGAGCGCATTTGCCGCGATGTCCGGCATGTCCTCCGCTTCCACAAGCGGGAACGTCATCAGCGTGGCGCGCCCTCCGGCCTGCGCCGGTGGCTGCCAGAGATAGGCTCCGGTGGAGTCCTTGAACTTGCGGATGGTCGCCTGGGTCTTGCGATTCATCACGAAGCTGCCGTTCTGGCGATAGCCCGCTTTCAGGCTGTAGATCAGATCGATCAGCACATCCGATGGGTTGGAAGCCGCAAACGCTCCCGCCGCGCCGGAGGCGATGTAACCGAGATTACCCCAGCTCCAGGATGCATTGGCCACCGTGGTGTAGCTGAGAAATCCCTTCGGCTTGTTGACGCCGTCGCCTGCCACGAACGCCGCGCCTTCCTGCATGGCGAAGACCAGTTCGACTTCGGAGGCGATCCACTGGTCGAGATCGACCGCGCTATCATCGAGCAGCGTCGCGGTCGCTGCCGGCATGGCGTAAAGCTCCATCGCCGGAAATGACAGCGCGTCGAATGTCGCCGACGTCGTCTGCGTCCGCGCGTCGGTTTCGCCAACCCAGCCCGTCGCCGGTCCTGCCGTCATGAACGGCTTCTTGTAGACATTGCCCGAGATCTCGCGCACCGACGCAATGCTGCGGATCGGCGAGATCGCCATCACGCGCTGGTTGATCGCGTGTTCGAGCTCCACCGGCACCAGATAGCCACCGTCGGCATTGCTGCCGACCGACATAGCCTTGGTCTCGATCTGGCGCAGGCCATCGACATCGCCGGCACGCACATAGGCATCGAAGGCACTCTTGTGCTCGCGCGCCACGCCATCGCGCGGCTGCCGCCGGATGCCATCGATCGAGGGCCGCGCCTGGCGCAGCGCCAGATCATCGAGCCGCCGATGCTGCGCATCCAGCGCCCGGTTGATGCGATCGACTTTCTCCTCCAGCAGCACGTCGCCGCGCTTGTGCTCGATAACAGCCAGTCGCTCATCATTGGCGGCCTTGAATTCCTCGAAGGTGTGTCGCAACTCGTTATAGTCGTCGCGCGCGCCGGTCGAGAAGCCGGCTTTGTGCTCGGGAGCAGTGTCGGTGATATCGAAATTCACGGTGTTCTCCGGGGTTGAAGACGTCAGTCGTCTGGGTAGAGACATGGCGAAGCTGCACGCGCAACGACGTCGCGGACGTTCACTGGTCCTGAACGATCGGCTCAGGGCCGATGGAACGGCCTAGCAGCGACATGAAATTTGATCTGGAACAGGGAACCCACTAGCCTGAACGGCGTTTAGGCTCGTCCGATAGAGTGACACACACGGAGTTGGCGATGACGAAGCATGCGCAACCACCGATGACGAAATACGACCAGTTCCTGCAACAGGCACAGCAGGAAATGATCGCCTTCGAACAGCGCGAGAGCGCGTTCCGCAGGCAGGACCGCGAAGAACGCGCCGAGCGCCTGCATCTGCCGATCGATCGCGCTGAACTGCATTAGAGCCGACTTGCTCTAGAGCGGTCCGCGCGTAGTGCGCGCTCCGCGGAGCGCAGCGTCGCAGCCGATTTTTCCCAGCGCCATTTTCCTTCCGGCGCGAGAGCGTAGCGAACAGGCCTGTGCAGGCCCGCGCGCTGCGCTCCCGCGCCGTGTCACCGACGCCGGTGCATCCGCGGCGCCGGCAAGACCTGTCCGATGTGAGCTTGCGAGGTTTGTCCATTCGCGCGCGGCAGCGCAAAGGCCGCCTTGTGCTCGGGCGCAGCGTCGGTGATGTCGTAGGTCATGGTGTGGTTTCCGTTGGGGGTTCGTGAACGTTGGAGGAAATCGGGCACGCGAACGCGCCGCGCGCGGCGTTGATTGGCGATGATCGAGGTCACTTGTCTCGGACGCGGCGGAACTGTGCGGAATGGCACAGACCCGCCTCCCCCGCTCTGCCTAGGCTGCTGCAAGCGGGGATTCGCCCCCGCCGCAAAGGGGGGAACGACATGCGCAACATCACCATGACTGGAATGCTCGCCGGCCTGGTCGCGGCCGGAGCCGCGCAAGCGGCCGATGTGACCGTCAAGGCACCGCGGCTGCCGCCGGCCGAGACCTCGTGGGTGCCGCACTCCGGCTTCTTCGTCGGCATCGGCGGCAGCGCCAATACGCTCGATTTCGGCACCCAGAATGTCTATGCGGTGGGGACGTCGGACGTCTTCACCAACGGCGTGCTGACCTCCTCGGGATCGGCCGCCGGCCCGGCGACGCTGTATCCGGACGACCGGGCGCAGATCGCCTTCTCGGCGCAGGGCGGCTACTTCTCCCGTTTCTCCGGCAGCGACTGGCTGTGGGGCGCCAAGTTCGGCTACAGCTATCTCGGCGCCAGTTCCAACATCCGCGCGGCGCTGCTGCCGCAGGTGGGATCGTTCACGCCGACCGGCACGAGCACGGTGGTGCCGTTCACAGGCAACGCGCTGGTGCAGTCCTACCAGATTCATATCGATCACCAGATGACGTTCGTGCCCTTCATCGGCCACGCGTTCGACCGCGGCTTCGTCTATCTCGGCGCCGGCCCAACGCTGACCCGGGTCCGCACCGACCTCAACGGCTTGATCGGCTTCGCCGACCTCAACGGCATCCGCACCGACGTCTCCGGCGCGCCGATCAACCTGACCAGCAAGAGCTGGGTGCTCGGCGGCGCCGCCATGATCGGCGCCACCTACTTCCTCGATCCGACCTGGTTCGTGGATGTGAACTACATGTTCGCCATGACCGAAAACAACACCGCGAACTATGCGAGCCCGTTCACCAATCCGAACGGCACCGGCGGCACCACCAACCAGGGCACCATGGTCGGCACCGCCGCCGCGCGGACCCAGACCCAGGCGATCACGATGACGATCAACAAACTGTTCTGAGCGCGCATCGCGGCGCGGCGCGTTGTCCTTAGCGCCCGGCGAACCGGGCGTGGGCGGCGACGCCGTGCAGCGCGCGTTTGCGATCGGCGCGGGCGCGCAGCGAACAGGCCTGGACAGGTCCGCCCGCTTTGCGCCCACGCCGGATGACCAGCGCCGGTGCATCCGCGGCGCCGCTCAAATCGGTGCAATATGAGTCGATGACGTGTTGGCCGGTGAGCTGGGTCCAGTCGCGCTCGGCCTGATCGCGCAGGCGCGAGCGCGGCGCGTCCTTCACGGCACTCACCCGCGCGCCGTTCAGCAGCGGGAATGTGACGATGGACACTTCCCAGAGATCGACCTGATAGAGTTTGCGCACCCGCGTCTTCGGCTCGATCTGGCCACGCTGGGTGCGATAGCCGATCGACAATCCGTCCACCGCACCGGCCTGCAGCAGCGCCAGCAATTCGCGGGCGCGTGTCACATCCGGGATCAGCCGGCCCCGCGCCCATAATCCGCGCAGGTCTTCCTTCATCTCGAGCCAGACGCCGACGGGCTCGGAGGGATCGTGCTGGAACAGCATCGGGATCTTGCGGAGACCCCGCTGCTTCAGCGTCTGCGTGAAGGCGCCGGGCATCACCATGTCGCGCGCCTGGTCGATTTCGCCGAACAGGCTGGCATAGCCCTCGATCACGCCGTCCGGCGTAAGTGCGAGGCGCGCGGAGAATGGCTGGGGGGATGGCCAGGGAGATGGCAACGGGGCATGCATCGGCGGCCTCGCAACATGCGGGGGAAGAAGAGAGAGGAGAGCAACAAGCTACGGCGGAGATGTCCCCTCTCCCCCGGGCGCAGCGCAGCCACGCGAAGGCGGGGTCTGACGGACGAAGTCGTCCGCCATGGGTCAGGGAGAGGGGGCGCGACACGCGACGTCGCTTGCGGCGCCCTCTCCCGTCTCGAATGCACGATGTGCATTCGATCCACCCTCTCCCGCGGCGCACGGCTGCGCCGTGCTGGGGGAGAGGGGAAGAAAGCGAACTACACTTTCGCGCGCCGCGGCGGCTTCCGTCGCGCTGCCGGCTTCACCCGCGACTTCACAGCCAGGGCCTTGCGCTGCAACTGATCGAGATGGGCGAGAAATTCTCTGAAAACGCTGAGATGATCCCTGCCCGCTTTGGTCTCCGGGCGGATCGAACGCATCACGTCGTGCAGACTGTCCATGGATGATCCCTTTCAGATGTCGTCGGTGTCGTCGCGCATGCGGTGGCGGCGATGTGCGCGGCGGTTGAAGCGTGCGAGCTGCCGCACGAATTCGTCGAAGCGGCGCGAGGCGCCGGCAAGTTCGCGCAGCGCGAACAAGGCCGCAGCGCTGGCCACGCTCGCCCACAGAAACAAAGCGAGATGCGCGAGGTCGCCGCGCTCGGTAAAGATGCGGATCAGTTCATCCATGGCGATTGTACTTCCATCTTGCGCGCCCCCGCTGCCGCGTTCGCGCGTGCCGTCGAACCTTTCGGCTGACGCCGCCGACCAAGCAGCAACGCCGTCCCGGCTCCCTCGCCATCCGAGCACGACACATGTACCCGAACGCACGATCTGGCCTGTCCTTGCGCCTATCCTTGCGCCTGCCGTTTTGCAGCACGCTGATGGCAATGGCGCTGGCCGCCAGTGCCGCCGCAACGCCGACTTATGCCACTGCTGCCACACTGGCCGGCCCGGGCGGCGATTACGCCATGTGCCTGAAAGGCCGCAGCGTGAAGGCGATGGCCGCCTGCGACCGCGCCATCGGGCTCGACTATTACCGCGGCGGCGATCTGGCGGCGCTGCATCGCAGCCGCTCGCTCTTGCATGAGACCTATAGCGAAACGGATGCAGCCATCGCCGACGCCGACGCCGCCATCCGGCTCGAGCCGGACGACGCATCGGGCTACGCCATGCGCGGCCACCTCTGGCAGGTCATGAAAGTGTATGACCGGGCCATCGCCGATTTCAGCGCAGCCATTCGGCTGCGGCCCGACGATGCAGACTTCTACAAGGACCGCGGCAGCATCTGGTTCGACACCGCCAAACCGGACCAGGCCATTGCCGATTTCGATGCCGCGATCCGCCTCGCGCCGGACGACGCCTCCGCCCATGAGAGCCGCGCCCGGGCCTGGAAAGACAAGCACGATCTCGACCGGGCCATCGCCGATTACAGCGAAGCGATCCGGCTCGATCCCACCAATGCCGTGACAGTCTATTGGCGCGGCCGCACCTGGGACGACAAGGGCGACAGGGACCGCGCCATCGCCGATTTCGAGACAGCGATACGGATCAGCCCGGACTATCCCAGCGCCTATAACAGCCGCGGCGTCATCCACTACATGCGGAACGATCTCGACCGCGCCATCGCCGATTTCGGCATGGCCATCAAGCTCGACCCCGAGTCCGAGCTCTATCTGTTCAACCGCGGCGCGGCCCTGATCGACAAGCACGAGCCGCTGCGCGCTATCGCCGATTTCGATGCCGTGCTGACGCACACGCCCGACAACGCCAAGGCGCTGTATTACCGCGGCGTGCAGAAACGCGTGACCGGCGATGCCGAAGGCGCACTCAACGATATCGCCGAGGCGAACCGCATCGATCCCGACTGGGTCGCGGCACAAACCACACACTAGACGCCTTTGCAGGGGGCTGTTGCACGCAGCGCGATACGCGCCGATATCCGTCAGCGATCGCGGTGGACGTCCCAGTAATTGGTCACGCCTTCGTCGTGATTCCTGCCGCTGGGCGGCGCCCGCGGTGTGTGCAGGAAGGCGCGATATAGAACGGCGAGGATTCCGATCAGCAGCAGCAGCGGCAAGATCCAGTCCGGCATCGGCATGTCCCTTCGTGTGTTACTAGGCCGCAAACAGCGGTTCCATCGGCTGGCCGTGGAGATCGCGCAGATCGTAAGCGGCGCCGAGCGTCACCAGCGCATGATGCAGCAGGCCGAACGGATCGGCGGGAATCCCGAGGCCGAGCTGTCGCTGCAGCAGCGGGCGATTGGTTTCGATGGCCGGATCGTTATCGATGGCGTCCGCGTCCAGGTCAGCGCCCTCGTCATCCAGCATTGCGCGCATCGCGGCCAGATCACCGTCGCAGCCCGATGCGATCTGTTCCCACCAGGGATGTTCGACAACGAGTTCGAGGAATTCCTGCAGGCTGGCGGCGACGATGCCGGCCTGCCCTTCGCTCGTCAGGTGCAATACATGCTTGATATCGCCGACCAGCGCGAAGACCCCGCCCGATCCGTTCTGCCCGACGACCTCGAACGGCTGCAGCGCGGTGACATCGATCCAGACCGGACCGTGGGATTGATTGTCCGTGACCGTGAATTCGAACGGCCACAACATGTCGCGCAGCGCCTGGCTGGCGCCGAGCATCGCCGGTGTCACAGTCATGGCGATCACTCCGTCCGCGTCGCCGCCGCGCGGCGCAGGCGCCAGAACCACACCAGTAGCAACCCACCAGCACCGATGCCGACAAGACCACCGATCACCAGTGCCTGCACGCGCTCAGTGCCGGATGACGACAGTGCCACGACCGCGCCGGCCACGAGGCAGGTCGCTCCTACGGCGTCCCCGACCCATGGCCATCGCGCTGTCACCCAGCCCCAGACGAGCTCGGCAAAAAATTCGACGACGGTTTCGATGATCGAGGACATGCCAGCGTGCCGGTTCAGTTGCGTTGCCGGTTAGGCGTCGCGGCGCGGTCTTTGGTTCAAGAGGTCATATCCGCCTCAAGGCGCCGGCGGCGCGGTGATCTCGATCAGCTCCACCGGCCCGCCCGGCAGCGCGTCATCGAACACGCCGATCACCAGCCGGCCTGTCTTCCAGGCATAGGTGTCAAGATTGCTGCGGCCCTGTTTCAGCAGCGGCCCATCGGCATGGCGGTCATGGCCGTGCACCACATGGCGCGCGCCCTCACCTGCGTCATGGCCGGACGCGTCATCATCCGCATAGCGCTTGGTCATCAGCAATACCGGATCCTGCTGCGCCAGCGGCAGCGCGGGATCGACGCCGGCATGGACATAGACGCGATGCGCATCCATGTGCCACAGCGGCCGGCCATCGAGCCAGTCGATGTCATGCACCGGCACATCGGCGATGTCGCCGCCATAGGAGGCGAGCGCGGTATCGCCGCCTTTCGTCAGCCAGTTTGCCATCGCCACATCGCCGCGCAGCGCGGCGACCATCAGCGCATCGTGATTGCCCTTGAGCATCGCCAGCCGCAGGCCCGGCGCCACCCCTGCCCGCAGCCGCGCAATGACGCGGCGGGAGTCCGGCCCCTTGTCGACATAGTCGCCGAGCACAATAAGCGTGGCGTTTTCACCGGCCCGATGCGTCTCGATCCGCAGCAGTGCCGCATCGAGCAAATCGCGTCGGCCGTGCAGATCAGGAATGACGTAGGTGCGGGGCATCGCGCAATCATATCCCAACTGGCGCGATCTCTCCACCGGCGCAACTGGGCAGCGGTGATACGTCCCGTTCTCTGTCATTCATGTGACATGAGCCGCACGCTCCGTGCATTGCCAGAGAAAAAGCCCGGCACAAGGCCGGGCTCTTACGTTTTCGGGATAAGATCTCAGGTCATCAGTAGCGCGCAACCACCGGGCTGCCGAACTTGTAGTTCAAACCGACGCGCACGGTATGGAATGTGAAATCCTGCGAGATGTTCTCGCGGTAGTTGAAGCCCGGCGGAGCGAAGGTGCTGCCCGGAATATAGGTCGAGTTATAGGAGATGCTGCCGAGGTCGGTGTAGAGATATTCGAGTTTCACCGTCCAGTTCGGCTGGAAGGCATGCTCGACGCCAGCGCCGACCGTCCAGCCGACCTTGGTTTCGCTGCCCGAGCCGGTCTTGTTGTAGCCATTGCTCGACAGCAGCGTCCAGCTGCCCTGCACATCGCCGACCGCCAGACCGCCGGTGGCGTACCACAGCGTATTGTTCACCGCGTAACCCAGGCGCGGACGCACGGTGGCGAACCAGTCGCTCTTGGTGGTCTCCGTGAAATTGCGGGTGATGAAGCCACCATTGAGGCCCGACAAGGCAATCGTCTTGCTCATGCCGGACGCGTTGATATCGGCCTCGAGGCCAAACACCCAGCTGCCGACCTGATAGTTGTAGCCGACCTGCCCACCGCCGACCACGCCCTGCGGGCTGTAGCGCTGGTTGCTGAGGCCGATCAGTTCGTTGCGGAAAGCAGGCGATTCAATGGCCCAGCTGCTGGTCGGATCGAGAACCGTATCGGCTCCGCTGCGACCGAAGCCGTAGCCGACATTGCCGCCGATATACCAGCCGGTCCAGCTGTAAACGGGATCGACCATCACCGGCGCTTTCGTGTATGGGCGCGGCGCCATATCAGCGGCCCATGCAGAGGTTGCGCTCAAGGCGAGAACCGAAGCTGCCAGAATGATCTTGTTCACGAGAATCTCCCAAGTCTGTCGTCTTATTATGTCAGCGATCCTAGGCCGCCCACGGCCCGAATGCTGTCACGCGACGGCAACACCCACGGTCAAACTCAACCCCTGATTGTGAACAAATGCGCAATACACTCCAGTACTGTTCGCGTCTGTCCATAACGTCGGGCGGGTCCGTCCGCACCGCTTGGAGAACGCGTTGCAGTCAGGCCCCTATCCCAGCCTGTCCCCGCCCTCCACCGGCGCATAGCCCACCGCTTCGCGTTTCTCGTTCAGCGTCAGGAAATCCGCGCTGCTGACGCGCTCCCATAGCGCGGTGCGATCGGCGGCGAGTGCATCCACGCGGTCGGTGTCGATGTCGATGCGGATGCCGTCGCCGAACGCGGGCGCCAGCCATTGCGCCAGCGCGTTGCCGGTGCGCGCCGCCAGCGGCAGCACGGTTTGGCGAAAGAACACGCGGTTGGCTTCCTGGAAATTCGCGAATGTATTGTCGCCGGGAATCCCCAGCAGCATCGGCGGCACGCCGAAAGCCAGCGCGATCTCGCGCGCGGCATTGTGCTTGGCCTCGAGGAAATCCATGTCCTTCGGCGTCAGCGACATCGCCTTCCAGTCGAGCCCGCCTTCCAGCAGCAGCGGCCGCCCGGCATTGGCGGCGCCCTGATAATTGCCCTCGAGTTCGCGCTTGAGGCGATCGAATTGCGGCTCGGACAGCACCGATCCCTCCGGTCCCGCATAGACCAGCGCCCCCGACGGCCGCGCCGCATTGTCGAGCAGCGCCTTGTTCCATTTCGACGAGGCGTTGTGGGTGTCGAGCGCGGTCGCGGCGGCGTCGATCGGCGCCAGACCATAGTGATCGTCGAGCGGATGAAAGAAGGTCAGATGCAGGATCGGCGGCACGCCGGACGCCTGCTGATCGAAGCGCACGCTGCGGCCGCCGACGCTGTAGTCATAGGCCTCGGCCCAGCCATCGCTGCCAGGCACGACTTTCATGCGGTCCGGCCGCAGCGCGTAGAGTTCGCGGACCTCGTGCTGCCGCACCTCGTGCTGTCGCACCTGCGTGTCGAGCGTGACGGCTTCGACATAGGCATTGCCGGCGAGCAGCAGATGCGCATAGAGCGTCTCGAAGAACACCCCGCCATCCTGGCGCGGATTCGGCCGCGTCAGCAGCTGCGCCAGCGGATGCGCCTCGCGTTCCTGCGCGCCGTCGAAGACGAGAAAGCTGCAGGCCGCCGCATTCTCGGCGATCAGCCGGACGGCGCGGTGCACGATGGCATTCGACAGATAGCCCTCACGGGCGAGCGCCGCAAAATCCTTGGGTGTCCAGCGCGCACGCCCGCCGCTCTCGAATGCGAGCACGCGCGCGGTGCGCGACGCCTTCACTTCCGGCGCCGCCAGATAGGCTTTCAAGCGATCGAACATGATATGATCCAATTCAACTGTGCACGGGACACGAGGTCACAACACCCTGATCCTTGGCCCATCCCCGCGCGGCACCAGCGCCAGCGAGGCGACAGCCCAGACCATGGCGTCGAGACGATCCGGCGAGTGCCCCGACGACAGCCCCGAACTTGCGAAGTCGCACATCTCGTCTTCGAGCGCGGCAAAACTGCCGACGTGTTTGACGCGGCCCTGCTCGTATAAGGTCGCCACCGGCTCGGCGCGTAGCCACTTGCCACGCAAGGCACGCACCGGCGTCACCGGCACGGTGTGATCCACTTCGTTGATCACGCTGCGCACCATCTCGCCGCCCTGATTGACTTCCACCACCAGCGCATCGGCCTCCAGCCGGCGCCACAGTGCGATCGCCTTGTTGGCCCAGGCCGTCGGCGTCACCGACGAGACGGTGTCGTCGGCCAGCACATAGACGATGCCGCCCTCGGCGATCCCCGCGGCAACGATGCCGCAGCAGTCTGCGCGCTTGCCGGACGACACCGGCGGATCGACCGCCACGACGATGCGTCGTAGCGGCGGTGCCTCGCGCACGCGGCACTGTTCGAGCAGCCCCCGCGACCACAATGCATCGGACCGATCCTCGATGATTTCGCCGTCGAGCTCCTGTCGGCCGAGCCGTGTGCCAGCATAGCGATCCATCACGCTCTGCAGAAACGTCGGCGCGAGGTTGAACGCATTCACTACGGTTGCGGCGCGCGTCGTCACCGTCGTCGGATCGCCCATCAGGCGTTTCAGCAGCGCCGTCGGCCGCGGCGTCGTGGTGATCATCTGCCGCGGCCGGTGGCCCAGCCGCAGCCCGAATTGCAGCATGTCGAACGTGGCTTCGGCATAGCGCCACTTCGCCATCTCGTCCGACCATGCGCAGGAGAATTGCGGGCCGCGCAGGCTCTCGGGATCTTCCGCGGAGAATACCTGTGCGACGGCGCCGTTGCTCCATTCCAGCCGCTTGCGTGACGGCATCCAGACCGGGCGCTCGTGATCCGGATGCACACTGAGCAGCCCGGACACTCCCTCGATCATCACTTCACGCACGTCGTGTTCGGTTTCGCCAACAAGCGCAATACGACGGGCTTTTTCGTGCGCTAGTGGCGCCTGACCGAGCGCCTGCGCACGCACCCATTCGGCACCGGCGCGTGTCTTGCCTGCGCCTCGTCCGCCAATCATGAGCCATGTCAGCCACGGCGCACCATTCGGCGCGATGTCAGGCGGCACCTGATGCGCATGCGCGAAGACATTCCAGCACTCACTCAGGAAGCCTCTCTCGCCCCGCGTCATTCCCGTCGACAGGAATTGGCGGTCGCCCGCCAAGCCGTCTTGCAAGACGTTCAGCAATGCGTCGACGGAGTTCGTCGAGGTCTCGGGGGCGGTCGTCATCTTCGGCGGGCCTCTGTTCGTTGCCGCCCTGCACTTTCTTCAGTTCGGTCAATGTGCGCGCCAGGGAAGCCAGCGTGCGGGCGCGGCGCTCGGCCTCTGTGCGCAACGCTTCATTCAAGCGCCGGCGGCCAACGATCTTCTGGATCGAATCGAGTTCGCGTTCGATGGCTTGGGTAACGCGATCGGTCAGCGGCGCGTCAGGCGGCAAATCATTGAACCGATCGACGGCCGTTCGCCGTCTTGCACGCGGAGCGCTGGACCGCTTCTTGGTAACAGCTTTCATTGCGGCCGGTCGCTTCTTGATTTGAGTTGGAGGTATATCAACTTCAGCAGCGGATGCTGGTTTCGGCCTCCCCGGTCCGGCGAAGATGGTCGTTGCCGCAATCGTCCTCTTCCGGGCCGCCACGCTGGCCCGGATTTTTTCAGCGGCTGCTGCCATGGTGGCCGGGTCAACGGCGCTCCATGTTTTCTGTGAATTCTTTACTTTCGAGTTCTTGGAGCTCTTCTTCGCCGCCCTTGGTTTCCGCGCGGCCTTCACAACGACAGCAGCCCGCGCCGGCTTTCTCGCCGGGCGGGCTATTGGCTTTCTGACCATGTTGGGAACTCGTTGCTGCTGTCAGTCGATCATGCCGGACTGACTGAAATTGATCGGCCGATCGCCGAAACCGATCACGTCCTGAAGAACACAAACCAGACCACGCCGAGGATCAACACAGCGAGGCCGAGGCTGATCGCCAAAAGCGCGAGGATCGACGGGCCCGGTTCGGCCTGGCGTGCCTCCGTCGCGGATTCGACGATCTGCTCTTTTTGCTTGGTTGCCGAATTCCTGATTATCATGGCACCCTCGTTTGGCTTGCTGTTGGATGCCGATGAGATTCCTTGCGGCACCGTATGGAAAGCAACGCAGGATTTGGATCGATGTTCCGGGTATTCACCGCACACCGGGCTAAACAGCGCGGCGCAGATTCGCCGCCAATCAGCAGCGGCGTTTCCTGCGAACCCAATTGTGGAGCATGCCGCAAACCTACTTCGACAGCGCAACGCTGTCAAGGCTAAAAATCCTAGAATTTGAATTTAGTCCTGAAATCGGAATTTTGTCCGCGCGATCAACGCGCTGGCTATCGCGGCGGCTGCGACCACGCCGCTCCCGGCGCACCGGTGATCTTGCCGGGATAGTCGATATTGACCACGCAATTGCCGCGCAACGCAGTCGCGGCCTGCAGGCACTGCTGATAGTCGAAGAACCGGCAGATCTGCGGCACACTCCCCGGCCCGCGGGGGCCGCCGGTCAACACGCAGAACGGCGGAATACCGGAGCTGGCCGCGACCGATGGCCGCGCCTGCGCAGAATCCACAGCCGGCAACGACGCCGACGCGATTGCAATCGCGGCCACAGCCCATAGGAGCCTGCGAATCCTTGTTGTCATCGATGCGTCCTTCACGAGCGGACGATCACTCACCGCGCGCGCCGGCGACGTTGTGGCGCCGGTTCCGCAGCAGCGCCGGCGCGATACTCGACGTTGCCCACGCAGTTGCCTCGCGTACCGACGGCAGCATTGATGCATTGCTGGTAGTCAGAAAAGATGCAGTTGCTGACATAGGAGGATTCGCCGTTGGCGCCACTCTGGGCGATGCAGAATTGCGCACCAGCCGCCGAGGCCGGCGTCGCTCCCGCGAGGATGAATGCCGCAAATCCCAAACCGGCCAATGCCGAAAGCTTCAAACGCGAATTCAATGTCATGATGGTCATCCATATGAAAATGCGCAGGCTCGAGGCCCGCGCACGATCATATAGGGTGCAGCACCCCAATCGATAGGACATTCACGACATTGCGTTTCGACAAGACAGCCATGTCTTTTGTCGATTGCAATGGCGGCGCCCGGCACCGGCCGGTCTTCGCGGCCCTATTTCAGCGAGGTATTCACGGCGGCGTAGCGCCCGTTCAGCGTGGTACCAAGGCCCTGCACAGCCACGATGATCGCGAGGCTGATGCCGGCAGCGATCAGCGCATATTCGATGGCCGTCGCACCAGACTCATCGTCGATAAATTTCGAAATCAAACGCAACACGAAAATCTCCTCATACGGCTGCGGATTTCTTCCACGCCGTCCCCTGAAAACTGAACTCAACCTAAGCGGCAGAGGTTGCAGGAAGGTTCACCAACAGGCTCAATTATGAATTAATCGTGCGGTAACTATGTGTGCGCTCGCCCGGAGCAACGGGACTTGGGAGTATCGTGGGGCCGGGTATCGTCTGCATTTCAGCTTGCACTTAACCAGAAGTGTCGAGGCTTGTCCCAATGGCATCTGAACCTGTCGCATGCTGCCAATCCGTCGCGGCGTTCATTCCCGAATTCGAGCATCTTGTCGTAGAGGTCATGAAGGAGTGGAAGGTCCCGGGCCTCGCCGTCGCTATCGTGCAAGACCTGGAGGTTGCGTTCGTTGGGACCTATGGCCTTCGCGATATCGCAGCCGGCCTGAACGTCACGACGGATACGCAGTTTCAAATCATGTCGGTCTCGAAGTCGTTCGCCGCTACGGGCCTGGCCCTCTTGGTTGACGAGCGGCGCATGGATTGGAAGAAGCCGGTGCGGGAATACATCCCGGAATTCCGGCTCTATGACGCCGTTGCGAGCGACCGCGTCACGGTGCGCGACCTGCTATGCCACCATTCCGGATTGCCACGTCACGATTGGATCTGGTTGCCCGGCGATCTGTCACCCGCCCAAATGCTGGCAGCGCTGCGCTATCTCGAACCGAGCGCCGACATTCGCAGCGCCTTTCAGTACTCGAACCTCGGCTACCTCATTGCGAGCATGGTGGCCGAGCGCGTCAGCGGCCAGAGCTGGGCCGAATTCACCCGCTCGCTGACCGACAAGCTGGACATGAAGGTGACGTTCACTGTGGAGGAGCTTGCCGCAGCTACCGACGCGGCCGTGCCCTACGGGATGATGGGAGACACTTGTCAGCGCACGAAACTCTGGCCCATCAGCGTGCCGGCTGCGGGCGGCATGAGCACGTCGATTGCAAGCTTCGCGAACTGGCTTCGTTTTCATCTCGGCCAGGGCGCGTTTGAAGGACAACGTCTTCTGTCATCCAGCCTGATACAGGAGCTCCAGAAGCCGCGGGTGCATGTCGGGGCAACCGGATTCGCCGACTACAGCGATGTGCATTACGGTTTCGGCTTCCGCTCGCACTGGTATCGCGGAGAACGCGTGGTGTGGCACGGAGGCGGCTTCACCGGCACGAATGCGCTGATGATGATGTTGCCCGATCGCGGCGTCGGTGTCGCGGTGCTCGCCAATAATGGCATGACTCCGATACTCGCTCCGCACATCCTCGCGAATTATGTCTTCGACCGAGTCTGCGGCAAGGAACCGGTACCCTGCTTCGATCGCTTCCGCGAGCAACGCCGCAACTTCGTGACGCAATACGAGGCTTGGCTGCAGACCGGGAAAGCCGCGCCGACGCCGGCCACCGAGCCGCACCGTGACCTCGCGGATTACGCCGGTGACTACGCGCATCCCGGCTACGGCCGGATGACGATCACGCATGCCCAAGGCAAATTGCATTGGGCGTTTCGCGGCATGTCGGAGCCGCTCACGCATCGAAACTCGGACACGTTCGAGCTGCCAGAGACACCTGCGTCGCCCGGCGGCCTGATGCCGAGCCGGCTTTCCCTCTCATTTTCCACCGGCGAAGACGGGAATATTGCGAGCGTGGCAGTCCCGCTCGAGCCGCTGGTCAAGGACATCGCCTTCACACGCGTGGCAGCGGAACATTTCTGAAGTCGGATGACGGCTTCGCCTACTCCGAAACCAGCGACGGCTTCGCCTTTGCCGGCCCTGCCAGCGGGCGTTCTTCCATCAGCAGCAGGAACAGTGTCGACAGCGCCAGCAGGGCTGCCGCAGCTTCGAACACATAGCGGAAGGCGCTGACCATATCGCTGGCCGCGATCGGATGCGTGCTGGCGGCATGCTCGCCTGAGATCGAGATGTCCGTGCCGAGCGCCATCAGGAGAATGGTGGTGAAGGCGGCGACGGTGAACGACGCCATCAGCGCGCGGAAGAAGTTCATGGCGCCGGTCGCGGTCCCGATCTGCGGGCGTGGCACGGCGTTCTGGATCGACACCAGGCTGACCGGAAATGCCGTGCCGAGCCCGATGGAGAACAGGCCGAGCATCGTGAGCAGCGCCCAGAGTGGCAGCGGCGTCGCGAGCGCCAGCAGCAGACCCATCAGCGCCGACATGGCGGTGCCGGCGATCGCCACGCGCTTGTAGTGTTTCGCCTTGGTCATCATGTGGCCGGCAAAGGCAGCGCCGCCGACTGACACCGCCGCGATCGGGATCAGCGCAACGCCGGCTTGACCTGCAGTCAGGCCGTAGACCACTTCGTAATAGAGCGGCATGTGTACGGTCAGCCCGAGCATCGCACCCATCGCGCAGCCGCCGGCGGCCATCGCGAAAGGCACCACCGAGCCCGACATCAGCGGTAACGGCAGGAACGGCTCATCGTGATGGATCGCATGCCAGATGAAGGCGAAACCCATCACCGCTGCTGCGCCGATCATCGCGACGATGGTCGGCGACGCCCAGGAGAATTTGGTGCCGCCCCATGTCAGCACCAGCATGAAGACGACGGCTGAAGCCATCAGCAGCATGCCGCCGAGCCAGTCGACCTTGCGGCGGCGATGAAACACCGGAAGCTTTTTCATCTTCGGCAACAGCAGCGCCAGCGATCCCACACCGAGCGGAATATTGATCCAGAAAATCATCGACCAGTGCAGATGCTCGGCGAACAGCCCGCCAATGATCGGGCCGCCGATGCCGGCCGCGACCCACACACCGCTGAAATAAGCCTGATACTGGCCGCGCTCACGCGGCGACACCACGTCGGAAATCACCACCTGCACGATGGGCAGGATGCCGCCGCCGCCGAGGCCCTGCAAAGCGCGCGCGATAATGAGCACGATCATGTTCGGCGCCAATGCGCACATGATCGAGCCGACCATGAACAGCGACATCGCGGTGATGATCATCGCGCGGCGACCATAGATATCGCTGAGCGTGCCGAACACGGGCGCCACTGCAGTCGATGCCAGCAGATAGGCGGTGATCACCCAGGACAGATTGTTCACATCGGCGAATTGCCGGCCGATGGTCGGCAGCGCGGTGGCGACGATGGTCTGGTCGAGCGCTGCCAGGAACATGGTCAGCAGCAGGCTCATCAGGATGGTGCGGACTTCGGCGGGGGTCAGCGGCGCCTTCACGACAGCAGGCGCGTCGCCGGGTTCGATTACTTCTGTGGGAATCCGCGACAGTTCCTGCGCGATTTCGTCCGACAGGAGCTCATCCGACGAGATTTCCTCGGGCAATACCTGATCATCGGCCGCTGACCGGCTCTGTCGCTCGAACTTGTTCATGAAACTTCGGATTCAAGGGATTTGGGAGGTAACCGGAGAGCCAGAACGGCGCGACCTTCCGCGCGCAGACTCTCTTTGGAAGAAATCTATTCCCCTGCCCCGTGCAGCAACAGTTGTTTCCTTGCATGGGAGCGTCCCGCGGCGATCATCTGACCGTCATATGCGCGTGATCGAACACCGCGCGCCGCGGATTCTACGCCGGCCGCTTCTTCAGCTTCGCCTTGCGCGGCAGCAGCGCCGGCCAGGTCACGATGTGATCCTGCAGCTCGTCGTCGGAGATCGTGTCCTCGCTGCCCTCGACCCGCCCGCGGACCGATACGCCGGCTTCATGGACGGTGTCGGCGCTGCCCGAGATCAGCGGGTGCCACCAGTAGAGATCGCGGCCCTCGGCCGCGAGCTTGTAGCCGCAGCTCGGCGGCAGCCAGCTCAGCGTGCGGACATTGTCGGGGGTCAGCCGCACGCAATCGGGAACATGGTCGGAGCGGTTCGGATAATCCTTGCAGGCGCAAAGACCCGCATCGAGCAATCGGCAGGACACATGGGTATAATAGATCTTGCCGGTATCCTCGTCTTCCAGCTTTTCCAGACAGCAGCGCCCGCAGCCGTCGCACAGGCTTTCCCACTCGGCGCCGGACATCTCTTCCAACGTCTTGGTTTTCCAGAACATTCCCTCCTGTGCGGAAGGACGCGGGGGACGCGCGGTCATGCGATTTGAATCAATCCAGGTTGCGGCGAAACGCCCTTCTAGGAGTTGCGGTGCAGGCTCTGCAAGCAACATCGTGTCGGCCGGCTCGCAAACAAGGGCAAAACCGGCAAGCTGTTAGCCCTGTCGTGCAAATGATAAGCAATGCCATTGGTTTATCCGCCCTGCTCGGCTAGAACTTGAACGACTCTCCGGCGGCCGCAAACCTGCCGCCGGGTTGCCGCATTATTTCAGCATGACGTCCGCGCGGTGCCGGTGGGTGCACGCGAGCGCTGCAACAAACCAAGGGCCCCTGTGCCTCAGATCGTGCCATCCCGTTGGAAGACCAAGTTCCGGCATTTCCTGCTGGATCTGGATGCGCGCATCGATTCCGGCCTGTTCTCGTCCGGCCGCGGCACCCGCGAACTCTGGGAACGCTACTCGACCTTCATGGATCGCTTCTATGTCGGTCGCTGGAAGCGCTGGGTGTTCATCGAGCCACTGTCGGAAATGGCCACCATCGGCCTCGGCGGTCTCATCCTCATGCTCGCTTTGGCGCAGCCGGCGTTTCGCGAAACCGCCGATGAAGACTGGCTGAAGAAATCCGACCTCGCGGTCACGTTCCTCGATCGCTACGGCAATCCGATCGGCAGCCGCGGCATCAAGCACAACGACTCCATTCCGCTGGAAGATTTCCCGGACAATTTGATCAAGGCCACCCTCGCCACCGAGGACCGCCGCTTCTACGATCACTTCGGCATCGACATCGCCGGCACCGCGCGCGCTCTGGTCACCAATGCGCAGGCCGGCGGCGTGCGCCAGGGCGGTTCGTCGCTGACGCAGCAGCTCGCGAAGAACCTGTTCCTGTCGAACGAACGCACCATCGAGCGCAAGGTCAACGAAGCGTTTCTGGCGATCTGGCTGGAAACCCGCCTGACCAAGAACGAAATTCTGAAGCTCTATCTCGACCGCGCTTACATGGGCGGCGGCACGTTCGGCGTCGACGGCGCAGCGCATTTCTATTTCAACAAATCCGCGCGCGACGTGAACCTCGCGGAAGCCGCGATGCTCGCCGGCCTGTTCAAGGCCCCAACCAAATACGCGCCGCATATCAACCTGCCCGCCGCGCGCGCCCGCGCCAACGTGGTGCTCGACAACCTCGTCGATGCCGGCTTCATGACCGAGGGTCAGGTGTTCGGTGCGCGGCGCAATCCCGCCGTCGCCGTCGATCGTCGTCAGGAAATCTCGCCGAACTACTATCTCGACTGGGCCTTCGACGAGATGCGCAAGCTCGTCGATACATTCCCGAAATCCTATGTCGAACGCGTCTTCGTGGTCCGCACCGCCATCGACATGAATGTGCAGCGCGCCGCCGAAGCCGCCGTGGAAAACCAGCTTCGCCAGTTCGGCCGCGACTATCACGCGACGCAGGCTGCCACCGTGGTGTCGGACCTCGAAGGCGGCGTCCGCGCCATGGTGGGTGGCCGCGACTACGGCGCAAGCCAGTTCAACCGCGCGGTGGACGCGATGCGCCAGCCCGGCTCCTCGTTCAAGCCCTATGTCTACACGACGGCATTGCTCAACGGTTACAAGCCGACCTCGATCATCCTCGACGGCCCGGTCTGTATCGGCAACTGGTGCCCGCAGAACTATGGCCACTCCTATTCCGGCAATGTCACGCTGACGCAGGCCATCACCCGTTCGATCAATGTCGTGCCAGTGAAGATTTCGATTGCGCTCGGCAAGGGCGCGCAGAATCCGGCCAAGGCCGGCCGCGTCAAGATCGTGGAGACCGCGCGCCGCTTCGGCATCACGGCGCCGTTGCTCGATACGCCGTCGCTGCCGATCGGCTCCACCGAAGTCACCGTGCTCGAACACGCCGTCGCCTATGCGACTTTCCCGAACAAGGGGCGCTCGTCGAAGCCGCATGCGGTGCTGGAAGTGCGCACCGGCGCAGGCGACCTCGTCTGGCGCTTCGACCGGGATGGTCCGAAACAGTTGCAAGCCATCCCCGCCTCCGTCGCCTCCGATATGGCCGGCATGATGAGTCACGTGGTCAGCGAAGGCACCGCGCGCCGCGCTGCACTGGACGGCATTCCGACAGCAGGCAAGACCGGCACCACGAATGCGTATCGCGACGCCTGGTTCGTCGGCTACACCGGCAACTTCAGCTGTGCAGTCTGGTACGGCAATGACGACTACTCGCCGACCAACCGCATGACCGGCGGCTCGCTGCCGGCGCAGACATGGCACGACATCATGGTCGCTGCCCATCAGGGCATCGAGATCAAGGAAATCCCGGGTGTCGGCGCAGGTACCAAGAATCCTGCCGCAGCCGCCTCATCCGTCACGGCCGCCAACGCGCAGGATGCTAAGCCCGGCCCGCCGCCGGTGCTGACGCGCCGCGGCGCCGACGTTCTGCTGCGTGTCGAGAAGCTGCTCGACGACGCCGGCAAGACCGCCGGCCGCACATCATCCAACGAACCGTTGAAGCCCCGCGCCTCCTCCGCGTTGGCCTTCCCCGAGAGCTACGCGTCGGCGAATGATGCACCGGATGCCAAAACGACCACATCCGCAACCGCCCCCGCGTCGCGCAAGAACTGAAGCTGCTATCATGACGGTGCGCACGTGCGGCTGATCTTCCTCACGCTTCTGGCGCTCGCGATCGCCACTGCTGTCGGTCTCGGCCTGACCTGGACCACCGCGACCCGCGGCACAGACCTTGGCACACTCACCATCGGTGCATGGACGGCGCGCCCGCGCACCGGCACCAGCGAGATCGATCCCTATGCGCGTGCGTCCATTGCACGGTCGGGCGAATTGCCGATCGGCACGGGCGACGGCGTCACCTTCACTGCCACCGCCGACGACAAGAAAAAGCCGCTGGACGGTCGCTGCGATATCGTCGTGTCAGGCGTGACACCGGCTGCGCGTTTCTGGACGCTCTCGCTCTATGACACCAAGGGCCGTCTGGTGCCCAACACATTGCAGCGCTACGGCTTCACCAGCCAGGAAGTGGTGCGCAATGCCGACGGCGCGTTCGAGATCCGCATCGCTGCACGCTCGCGCGCGGGCAACTGGCTGCCGACATCAGCGCTGGAACGCTATGTGTTGATGCTGCGGCTGTACGATACGCCGGTTGGCGTTGCCACCCGGACGCAGAAAGACGCACCGATGCCCGCCATCGCCACGGTGAGCTGCCCATGATCCGGCTGATGTTCGCGCTCATCGGTGGTGTCGTGCTTGGCGGCATCGTGCATCTTGTCAGCGTGCTGGCGCTGCCGCGTATCGCGACGCAGGACGCCTATTCGCGCCTCGCTTCGGTAACGAAAGAAAATGCGGTGACAGCATTGCCGCAGACCGAGCCGGCCAATGCGCTGCTGCCATTCATGGACCCGGCCTTCGCCATGGCGGTCTGCCGCTACGACCTGGCCAAAGGACCGATCAAGCTCACCGTGCCGGTCAGCCAGTCCTACACGTCGGTGTCGTTCTATACCCGCAGCGACGTCGCTTACTACGCGATCAACGACCGCTCCGCCGGCCGCCGCGTCATCGAGCTCGATCTGATGACCGAGGCGCAGCACGAAGCCCTGCCCGAGGAAGAGGACGTCACGTCCGCCGACCGCCTCATCATCGACTCGCCGACCGCGACCGGCCTGATCGTACTGAAGGCGCTCGCCGCCGAACCCGGCCTGATGATCCAGGCCCAGGCATCCCTCGCCGCATCGAATTGTCGGGTGCAGACCGATCCGCCGGCTGCGCCGGTGAAAGGCAAGCGCTGATAAGCGATCGTCATCGTAGGATGGGTAGAGCGTCTTCGCGAAACCCATCATGTCGTCGTGTGTATTTGATGGGTTTCGCTGCGCTCTACCCATCCTACGTGCGCTATCCCGTAGCCAGCGGCGTGCCGATATCCGCCACGAGCTTCACGAGATCGGCCTGCCGTGACCTGCCGGTCTTGGCGTAGATCCGGTTGAGATGTGTCTTCAGCGTATTCTCCGAGATCCCGAGCGAAGTGGCCGTCTGGGACGGGTTGAGCCCCTTTCCGGCGCTCACGAGCACGCGCGCTTCGGCGGGCGTGAGCTCGAACAGCGTTGTCAACACGGCCTCCGGCATTGGAGAGGCCGAGGTCGTTGTCGAGACGAAGACGGCCGCACATGCGGGGCGAAAAGCGGCGCGCGCCGTACCAGCGGTCAAAGGCAGGACATAGGCGACCGCGGGCGGTTGTCCTGCCGCCGACACCGGCAAGCCAATGCCTTTGGCGCCGAGCGAGAGGTCCGAGGCAGCGCTTGCGATCGCCTGCAGCAAGGCGTCGCCCATCAATGCGTTCTGTGCCTGAATGGTTCGCCCCTGACGCAGGATCGGACCATCAGTTGCGAACATGCGTTCGGCACTTGCATTGGCATGGAGCACCGATCCGGCCGCGTCGGTCAACACGACGGGCACCGCGAGGTTCTCAAGCGATTCACGAAACAGCTGCGCGGTCACGCGCACGTCATCGAGCAGGTCGCTGATCATCGCGGCCCTGCGCAAATGCGGAGACAGCAAGGTCAGAAACCGTTGATCCTCGGCAGATACGGCAGCCTTGTCCGCCCAGGTGGTGCAGCCGAGCAGACCGATGCGGTCCGGCGTGTGGACGAATTTGACAATGCACCCTTCC
The DNA here is from genome assembly GCF_013359755.1 of Tardiphaga robiniae. GTDB lineage: Bacteria > Pseudomonadota > Alphaproteobacteria > Rhizobiales > Xanthobacteraceae > Tardiphaga > Tardiphaga robiniae. Next base: position 276,763 of record NZ_JABMCJ010000083.1, read on the forward strand.
CGCAATCCCTGCGGTCCGGCCCAATTACGAAAGAAAGCGGTCTGCTGCAATTCACTTTCGGGCATCAGTGAGAGCGTGGATACGGGCGTATCGATATCGCCGACCACTGCAGCCTTCAGGCCCGGAATATCATCGAAACTGTAGTCCTGCAGCGCGCGCATGCGCTCGGCATCCCAGGGCGATTGGGCAGCAAACCGGCCGTGATTGTCCGACGTGCCAGCGAGCGCAATCGTGGTGTAGGCCGCATCCATCGTCTGTGTGATGCGGGTGAGAACACGCGACCATCCCTCACGGTTCAGAACGCAGTCGTAGATATCTCCGATGATTGAAGAGAGTACGTCATTGTCGACAACGTCCATGAACATTCCAAATCCGTGATTGCGCGCGCTCTGGTGTGGCAGAGCGAGATCGAAGTCAATTTCCGGACGCGCACACGCAGCATATTTTACCACATCATACTTCAGGGTGACGACACGAAATCCCGCAGCGCTTAGCAGTAGCGATGGCGACTCTGGGCTGTTCGGAGGGCGCATATGGGGGCCTGCTTGCCTGATCGCCCCCGCATGTCTGGAATTCTCGTCTCGAAGTGCTGGAGAACTCAATGTCGAAATCCGCTAAGTTGGCCTGCGTAATCGGCTGCATTCTGCTTGCGTCAACGCCCGTGCTGGCCGCGGACAATCTCGCTCAACCGCACTACAAGGCGGCAGTGTCCCCACAAATCGTGACATGGACAGGCGCCTATATCGGCGCCACCTTGGGCTATGGCTGGACCGAAAGTGCGTCCACCATTACGGCCATCGACACGATCATCACGCCATTTTTCCTGTCGCAGGGCACGATGCCCCGGTCGCTCAATTCCCGCTTTGATGGATTCATCGGTGGCGCTGAGATCGGCTACAACTGGCAGATCGACCGTTGGGTAACAGGTCTGGAAACAGACTTGTCCTATTCGAAAATGGGCGCGGGCGTCACTTATTACGCCCCGGAGATTGGTGCCAATCCGGAAACCCTGACCAGCCATAACACCGAGCTGAGCTGGTTTGGTACCGCGCGTGCACGATTGGGCTATCTGGTGACACCGGAGACATTATTCTTCGCTACCGGCGGTCTGGCCTACGGCCACGTGAAAGTCTCGTCCACTCTTGTGCCGGAGCCGACATTTCCATGTGCCCGGAACGCTCTCTGCTCCGCAGGGTCTGCATCGGAGACACGGATCGGCTGGGCGATCGGCGGCGGCGTGGAATCGAAGATCGCATCGAACTGGACAGCGAAGGTCGAATATCTGCATTTCGATCTCGGAACGATCAGCGATACGACGTTAAGCAAGGCCACCTTCGCGGCATGGCCAGGAAAGCCGATCATGGGCGTTAATTCGGACATCACAGGCAATATCGTCCGCATCGGCGTGAATTATCAGCTGTAAGACGACCTCGGCGTGACGTTTTTCCGCATAGAAAACGTCCAGAGAGCCCTCTGGCGTAATCTGCCTGCAATCTCCCGCAGCGAAGCTCCGCATCCATCGTCGACCCACGAATCGGCGCGAATGCGGAGCCTCCATGCAACACGACCAAGAGCCGTCCGATACGGCCGTCGGCCATTTCCTGTCCCTGATCTGGTGGCCGCTGCTGTATTTCGGCGCGCTGACGGGCGCATGGTTTGCCTTCGCGAGCACCGCACCGATCCTCTGGTTCAATGTCGTCTATGCAGCGCTGCTGCTGACGATTGTGCTGCTCGAACGCATGACGCCGCATCGCGCCGAATGGCTGGAGCATGATGGCGAAACGCTGAGTGACATCGGTCACACGCTGCTGACCAAGGGGGCGGCGCAACTGGCCGTCGCGGCCACTGCGATCGTACCGATGGCGGTGGCTACCGTGACGCGCGCGGACGATCATGCCTCGCATCTGTGGCCCACGCACTGGCCGCTGATCGCGCAGATCGTGCTCGCGCTGGTGGTTGCCGAATTCGGCCTCTACTGGTCACACCGGATCGCGCATGAAAACCTGTTCTTCTGGCGCTTTCATGCGCTTCATCACAGCGTGGTCCGGCTCTGGGTGGTGAATACTGGACGCTTCCACGTGATCGACTCGCTGATCAAGATGGCGCTCAGCCAGGCGCCGCTCTATCTGCTAGATGCGCCGCTGCCAGTCTTCCTCTGGGTCGGCGCCGTGACGGCCATCACCGGCCTGCTCACCCATTGCAACGTGGAGACGCGCACGGCGCTGTTCGATCCGATCTTCGCGACGCCAAAACTGCATCGCTGGCATCATTCGAAGACGCTGACGGAAGGCAACAGCAACTATTGCGAGAACATCATGGTGTGGGACCATGTGTTCGGCACCTATCTCAATCCCGCCAAGGCGTCACCGGACCGGCTCGGCATCAGCGGCAAGGTTGCATCGGATTTTCTGGGACAGATCGTGCAGCCGTTTTCGCGCAAGGGCGCGCGGCAGATTCTTGGCCGTCAAACCGTGCCGGACGATCAGGTGAAGCCAGTGGAAAAGTCCGACGCCGTAGCGCGGATCAGCGAAGCGTAATCCGCCCTACACTTCCAGCCCTACACGTCCAGCTATCCGCCGACCTGGAGCACCTTGCCGGGGCGCACCGGCGTGAGGCTGCCGGCCATTGCCGTGGTCTGCGCCGCCAATTCGCCGATCAGCATATCGGCGCTGGACGCCATGCCATCGGGGGCGTGGATCACCATGCGTTCCAGCGCCCACTTATAGGACGACACCCGGCGCTGCAGGCATTGCTCGACCCACTGCACGATCAGCGCGTTCTCATCCATGCGTGCGATGGCGTCGGCGCGCTCCTTCGGCTCCAGCGCCGACACCAGCTTCAGGCTGGCATTACGTTTGCGATCGAGTTCGACGACCTTTGCAGCCGTCGCATAAAATCCCTCGAAACGCAGGATGTCGTCGCGCGCGTCGTCCATCAGCACGCTGTAGCGCGACGTATGCGAGCGATGTGGCTCGTCGATCAGCAGCCGACCATAGGCCGTGCGATCGAAGGTGACGTTCTGCCGCCATGGCGACGCGATCGGCTTGTAGTCGCCGAACACACTCTTCCACAGCGGGCGCGAATGCGGCGGCTCGATCAGCGGATAAGCGAGATCGCGCATCTGGCGCTCGAGATCGGTGAGCTGGAATTCCGACGACTTCAGGCCGACGCTGCCGGTTGCCTCGACGCCGATCCAGCGATGCATGTCGTCGGTCACCGCATTGTTGCGGGTACGGCCGAAATCGCCGCCGGCGCAGCCGCCGAGCGTGCTGCCGATCAAACTCGCAAGTATCAAACACGGCGCAAGAAACGACGTCTTGCGCCGAAGCCGTATCCGGTTCGGATGGGATATCGCCGACATCAGGATCAATCCGGAATCAGGAACGGGCGCGGCGCTTGCGGCGGCGTCCCGGCGCAGTGCCCTCTTCCGGGCCGCTGCCGCCATTGCTGTCGTCGATCTGACGCTCGATTCGGATCACCGGCAGGATCAGGATTTCGGCGGAGGTTTCGCGGGGAGATGGCGCCACATTCACGCCCAGCCTGCGCGCTGCCGCATCCGCCGGGAACTTGATGATGGTGCTCATTATCCAGTCTCTCCGCGCCGCTTCGCCCGTTTTGCCGACGCATGGTCATTAAGGACATTCATGGTTAACAGCATGTTAACGCCACAGGTATCGTCGAAGCAACGGTTCGTTGATGCCGCGCGATGTCAACGAACGCGCGCTCCACTCGCACCCGCATCGTTGAACCGACTCGTCGGAATCAGATCTGCCTCGGTCAGAGGCCCATGGTTAAACACATATTAATGCGTCCGCGATAATTTGAGGCAAGGTTCCCTTAGTAAGCGTATGACATGCCTGCCTCACCTCCAATGTTTCCGGGCTTTGACGGATTGCTGACGCTCTCGCGTCGCGAAGGTGTGGACGTGCGACCGACCTTGCTGCGCGTGCTGACGGATCTTTATGTCCAGGCACCGAACCATACGATCGACGAAGAGAAGCAGTTCGTCGAACTCACCGCGCGCCTGATCGATCAGGTCGACGACGCCACCCGCGCCGCGGTGCGTGCGCGGCTGTCGATCTATCCGAACACCCCGCGCGCAATCCTCAACCGGCTCAATCTGCTCCCGACCGAACCCGGCCAATCGGTGCCGCTCGCGCAGCCCATTTCCGCCGCAGAATCTCCCGCGCCGCCCGTGAAGCAGCCGAGCGAAGCGCAGATGCGTGTCGCCGCCAATATGGCCATGGCGCCCAGGGACGCGTCCGAGATCAGTACGCTGTTCTTTGCCGCATCGAGCAGCGAGCGTGCGCAGATCCTGCATAACCTCGCCGAAACGCCGCTGCGATCCTCCGCCCGAATTCCGCAAGCGCGCGCCGCGCGCGCCATGCACATTCTTGAAATGGCCGCCTTCGCCGAAGACCGCGACAACTTTGCGCGCGAGCTGAGCGAAGCCTTGATGCTGCCCGCCGCCATTGCCGAGCAGGTCGTCAGTGATCCCGGCGGTGAGCCCCTCGCCTGCTGCGCCAAGGCGCTCGGCATGCGGAGCGACATCTTCCAGCGTGTCCTGCTGTTCCTCAATCCGGAATTCGGCACCTCGGTGACGAACGTCTACCGGATCGCGCGGATGTATGACGTGCTGAGCGAACGCTCGGCGCTGATCATGGTGGCCGCCTGGCGCGGCGCGCATATGGCCGCGACGCGCGCCAAGTTCCGCCCCGCGCTCTATGACGACGAACGCCAGCGCGCGCGGCCGAGCGTGCAACAGGCAAGGCTGAGCGTTCAGCCGGGTGTCGATATCACGCGCGTGACGCGGAATTCGTCGGGCCGTTAAAATTGAAGCTTTGAAGGCGTCGGGAAAGATACGCTTTTGCGGTAGTCTGCCCCGATGAGCGTTCTGCCACTGCCCAAATGGGTTCGAAACACTCGCAGAACGATCCTATGCGTCGGCATCGGATGGCCCGCGATTGCCTACATGATTTCCCTCGGCCATCCCGCAGGCGGAATCTGGTTCGCGATAGGCAGCATATTTCTGGCAATAATCTTTCTTCCGGGGGTCCTGCTTCTAACGTTCGTGCTCCCGACCTACAGAAGCAGGATCATCGCAATTCCCCCGCTTCTACTTTTTATCTTCTGGCTGATATCCCGCCAGTCACACACCTATGACGGCTTCTCGCTACCGGTCCCAATGCTGCTTTGGATCTGCACTTTCATGGCGATTGCGATGCTTATTCCGCAATGGTCGAGCATTGAGCTGGCAGCCCGACGGCTTTTTCGCCGGCAAACCACTTGGTATTGAAGAGCTGATCCTAGCCCTTCGCCAGCTCCAGAAAATGCCGTCCGGCTTTGTCCTCAGTCTCGACGATCCAGACGTCGGGATCGAACGAGATCTCCTTCTGCAGGCGCTCTTCGATCTTGCGTTCTTCGACGGGCTGCGGCGGTGAGGCTGCGAAGACGCGATCCACAGGGCGGCTCTCGTCATAGGCGCTTTGCGGCGCCGGCGTGTAAAGCATCGCGGTGCCATCCAGCAGCGCGACCTTCACGAACACGGCGCCTGCTTCCTCTGCACCACGACGGCGCACGGCGCCGAACACGCCCTCGGTCTGGCAGCGGCGCAGATAGGCTGCGACCCAAATGGCTGACTTCAATCGTGACATCTGAGCCCTTGATTACTCCAAAGAACGAGATTGCGAGGTGACTTCGAGACCGAGGACCAAGCCCGAAATGCGCAATTGACGCGACGCCCATTTATAGTATTATGACTATAATGCGCAACGTCGCCCGGCATCAATATCAGAATGTCACCCACCGACACACCCTTGGAATTCGTGGGGTCGTCGAAAGACGATCTTTCGAAGTTTCCGGTGCCCGTGAAGGTATGCATTGGTTTTGCTCTGCGTGCGGCCCAGAAAGGCAAGAAGCACCCGGATGCGAGGCCTTTGAAGGGCTTCCACGGCGCAGGCGTTGTGGAGATCGTCTCTGATTTTGATGGCGATACGTTTCGCGCGGTCTACACCATCAAACTGAAGGGCATAGTCTACGTTCTCCACGCGTTTCAGAAGAAGTCGAAATCCGGGATCCAGACCCCTAAGACCGAGATTGACCTGATCAAATCCCGTCTAAAAGACGCAATGGCGCTTTACGAAGAAGCCATGGAGGGCAGCAATGAAAAAGCCAGCAAGCACAAAGAGCAGCGGCAACGTATTCGCCGACCTCGGCCTGCCAAACGCTGATGAGCATCTCATCAAGGCAGAGATCGTTCTCGGCATTGCCGCACGCATCAAAAGCAAGGGACTGACCCAGGCACAGGCATCCAAGCTGATTGGCCTTGCCCAGCCCGACGTCTCTAAGCTGCTGCGCGGACAGTTCAGCGGCTACTCTTATGAGCGCCTGTTTGGATTTCTCGTTGCCCTCGGCGAGCGCGTCAAAATCGAGGTGTCGGACGCGAAGACGAAGAAGCAGGCACGCGTCGAACTCGAAATGTCGTGAACCGCATCGCCGGGCCAGCAGCCCGGCAGCGCTAGTCGATCGCGCGCCCGGTGACGGTGGCGAGTTCGCGCACCATGCGATCGGACACCTGCCCGGTCACCGGCAGCTTGCGTTCGCGCTCGAAGCGCTGGATCGCAGCCGCAGTGTCCGAGCCGACATTGCCGGTCGGCTTGAGCTGACCATAGCCGTATTCGGTGAGCGCACGCTGAACAGCGGCGACGCGGCGGGTATTGGTGATGAGATCGCCAAGCGGATCGGTGCGGGTTGCATTCGGGATCGCCGCAGGCGGGCGCGCCACAGCGCCCGTGGTCGCCGGTGACGCCGGTGGTGCCGGCGCCTTCAGGAGATTGCCGACCGGATCAGCCGCGCGCTGCTCGACGGGCTTGGCGGCGAGCGACGGCTTCGGCTCGTTGGCGCTGTTGACCGGCTTGGAATCCAGCATGCGGGAATCGAGTTTGGTGTCCGACGACGCAGCATCCAGTGGACGCGGCTTGGGCAGCGGATTGGCGACCTGCGCCGGTGCCGGAAACGCAACGACGGTGCTGGATCCGAACATCGGCGACGGATGATGCCCCTTCTGCAGGAAAATGGCATTGGCGATGATGGCGCTGACCGCGGCGAACGCGATCAGGCCGGCGACCATGTCCTTCGGGCTGTGCAGCAGCACGCGCAGGACGATACCGCGCTCCGCGGGCTCGTCGACGATGGCGACGGCGCGGCCGCGTTTGGACTTGGTCGCTTTGGAACTGGCTTTAGGCACTCTTCTTCACCTGATGGGCTTGGTCGGACGGCGCGGTGCGCGCCGCGGGATTCAAGATCGCGATATTGCTGACGTGTTCAGCCTGCGGCGTAAACTCCAGCGGCAGCGCGATTGTGATGGTGGTGCCTTCGTCGATCCGGCTCTGCACCTGCATCTCGCCACCATGCATGCCGACGAGGCTCTTCACAATGGACAGGCCGAGGCCGGTGCCCTCGTGGCGCCGCTGATAGGTCTTGCCGGCCTGGAAGAACGGATCGCCGATGCGTGCGAGATCGTCCGATGCAATGCCGACGCCGGTATCACTGACGCGCAGCATCAAGCGCGATCCTTCGACGCCCGCTGCCACGGTGACGCTGCCGCCGCGCTCGGTGAACTTGATGGCATTGGACACGAGGTTGAGCAGTATCTGGCGGAATGCGCGCGGATCGCCGTTGACCTCAGGCAGATCCTTCGGCGCATCGGTGATGAGATCGATGCCGTTCTCGCGCGCCTTCAGCGCCAGCAGATTGCAGCAATTGATCAGCGCGGGACGTGGGGCGAACGGCTCCGGCGAAATCTCGAAGTGGCCGGATTCCAGCTTCGACATATCGAGGATGCCATTGACGACTGACAGCAGGTGCTGGCCGGAATCGTTAATGAGCTGGGCATATTCCTTGCGCTTGGTCGCATCGAGCATCATCAGCTCTTCCTGCACCAGCATGTCGGAGAAGCCGATAATGGCATTCAGCGGCGTACGCAGCTCGTGGCTCATGGTGGCGAGGAAGCGCGTCTTCGACGCATCGGCGCGCTCGGCTTCGATGCGGGCCTGCGCCAATGCCTCTTCCTGCAGCTTGCGGTCGGTGACATCGCGCAGCACCGCGACGACTTCCGCATCGGCATTGGGCGACGAGATATCAGCGCCCTGCTCCAGCGGCCGGCAGCGCATCTCGACCCAGATGAATTCGGCGCCAGACGGACGCATGCGATCATTGCCGCGCACAACATCGCGGCGCAGGCGGAATTCGACGGAGCGGGCTTCGCCGCCGCGTGCGGCGTCGGACAGAGCCGTGAGATAGGCCGGGCGATCCGCAACATGGACGCGATCGAACAGGCCATGGCCGAGCAATCGCTGCACGGGCGCACCGATCAGTGCTTCAGCTGCCGGCGAAATGAACTGCACGGCGCCATTGTGACGATGACGCGAGATCACGTCGCTCATATTGCGCGCCAGCAGGCGATAGCGGTCTTCCTCGACATAGAGCAGCGAGACGCTGGTGCGCGCCAGCGACTCCGCGCCGAAGGCCAGACCTGCTGCATAGATGGTGGCGGAGGCAATACCAAAGCCCATGAAGACGCCGTGGCCGGCGACACCGGCTTCGGATACGGGCAACCAATCAAGGCTGGTCAGTACGATGAGAATGCTGACGCAAGACAGCGCCAGCGCCGATGCAAAGGCAACGATACGGCGCGACGCCGAGAGTGCCGCCTCGATCGGTACCACGACAAGCCAGATCGCAGCGAACGAATTGATGCCACCGGTGGAGATCGCCATCATCATCACGAGGCTGGCGAGTGCGATGGACGACAACACCTGTGCGCTTTCATAGCGACCGGTACGCGACAGAAAATATGAGCAGAGGATCGGCGCCATCAGCCAGGCGAAAGCTGCGACCTCGATCGCGTTCGGCGCGCCGCGCAGCGCGAGATAGACAGGAAAAGCCGCAAGGGCCGCAAGACTGCCGAGCAGACGCGGGGCCATGAATGCGCGATGACGCGCGCTCGTCAGCGCATCGTAGCGCACTGAAGGGTGCAGCATGGCATCAAGGCAGTCGCGGATGATGGTCGATACTGTCACTGGTCTCGCTTCGGCTTGATCGTCAATTCAGACGCGCCGAAACGCCTCCTTTTATCGTTGCGCCAACGTGTCAGAGCGACATTAAGCGAACACTAAAGTGACCGCCGCGTTCGCCATGCCTGACGTGTAAGTGCTGATTTAAGAGGAGTTTTCGCGTTTCCATTCGACAACGATGGTGAACGAGTAGTTTCCATCGCCACATCCATATGGTTTCGAAAGTGTGCATCCCCAACATCGTGTCGGAAAACGCACGAACAGCTCATCAATGGAAAATTTACGCCAAACCGAATGAAGCGAATTTTCGTCGATTTAACCGCATCGCAAATACTTGCAATTTATCGACTGCTGCTAACTTCGATCCCAATTGCGACAAATCGCAACGGTTCGAAGAGACTAACGGGGTTCGCGATGTTCTTCCTGCTTCGCATGGCATTCTGGCTCGGGCTCGTGCTCGTGCTGCTGCCGAGGGACAAGACGCCGGAATCGGACAAGCTGCCGCAGATCGGCGCGTCCGATGCGGTATCGGCTGCGAGTGCGGCGATGTCCGACATGGCTCAATTCTGCAAGCGCCAGCCGGCAACCTGCGAAGTCGGCGGCCATGCGGCCACCGTGATCGGCGAACGAGCCAAGGACGGCGCGAAGAAAATCTACCAGATCATCACCGAGAAGAAGCCCGATACCACCGGCTCAATCGGTGGCGAAGGCGAAGATCAGGGCGCGGTCGCCATGGCCCGGCCCGACACGCTCACCCAGGACGACCTCGCCGCCGAATGGCAGCCCCCCACCGCTGCTCCCTAAACGGCTGATTGCGGCGGATAATTACCGCAAACGGCGGTCGCTTTCGGCGCTGTTCGTCCCTATATAGGGCCTGACATTGCTTGCAGGCCCCGATGACCACGATTGACGATATCCGCGATAATTTCGAGCTACTCGAGGACTGGGACGACCGCTACCGGTACGTCATCGAACTCGGGCGCAGCCTCACGCCGATGCCGGATGAGGAACATTCCTCCGCCAACAAGGTCAACGGCTGCGCGAGCCAGGTCTGGCTGTCGCGCCAGGTCGCCCGCGACCACGGCACGCCGGTGCTCAGCTATCTCGGCGACAGCGACGCACATATCGTCCGCGGGCTGATCGCGATCCTGCTGACGCTGTATTCGGGCCGCAAGGCCGAGGATATTCTGGCCACCGACGCCATCAAGGTATTCGACGAGCTCGGCTTCAAGGAACACCTCACGCCGCAGCGCTCCAACGGCCTGCGCGCCATGGTCGAGCGCATCCGCCGGGACGCCACCGAGACCCTGGCAGATGCAACCAGGGCGTGACCCCATAGGCTCGAGCGGCTGCGGGTGCTGCACCAACGCCCGCCAGTATCCACTGATCGGAGCGCAGCTGAGGCCCGTTTACCGGGCTTCAGCCCCAAGCGCGCCCGACCGAGCTCTCGCCTGCAGCCGGGACACCGCCTCGGCCAAAGGAACGTCGGCCTGTGAGCCGTCGCGCTCGCGCAGGCTCACCCGGCCGTCCCTCATCTCGCGCCCGCCGACGATCGCCATCACCGGCACCGCCATGTCGTGCGCTGCCACGATGCGCCGTGAAAGCGTATCGGCGCCGTCATAGGCAATGGCCCTAATCCCTGCATCCTCGAACGCCGCCACGACGTCAGCGCCGTATCCGGCCTGGTCTTTCGAAATCGGCGCAACGGCGACCTGATCCGGCGACAACCAGAAAGGAAGCACGCCGCCGTGGTGCTCGAGCAGGATCGCGATCATGCGGCCAAGCGATCCGAAGATGGCATGGTGGATCATCAGGGGCCTCGCGCGGCTGCCGTCGGCCGCGATGTAGGACGCGTCGAGCCGCTGCGGGAGAACGCTGTCGAGCTGCACCGTGCCGCACTGCCAGGATCGTCCCAGCCGGTCGCGCAACGCGAATTCCAGCTTCGGTCCGTAGAACGCGCCTTCGCCAGGATTGATGTGAGGCGCGAGGCCGCATTGCCGCGCGGCATCGCCGAGCTTCGCCTCCGACCAATCCCACGTCGCGTCGTCGCCAGCGCGCACCGGTGGCCGCGTCGACAGCGCCACTTCGTAGTCGGGAAAGCCGAGGTCGCGATACACCTCGCCCAGCAAAGCGATGAAGCGCGCGACTTCGTCCTCCACGTCCTGCTCGCGGCAGAACACATGCGCGTCGTCCTGCTCGAAGGCGCGCGTTCGCATGATGCCGTGGAGCGCACCGGATGGCTCGTTGCGGTGACAAGCGCCAAACTCGGCATAGCGGATTGGAAGCTCTCGCCACGAGCGCAGACCCTTGTTGAAGATCTGCACGTGGCAAGGGCACGACATCGGCTTCAGCGCCATCGCCAATTCGCCGTCATCGACCCGGAACATGTGCTCGCGGAATTTGTCCCAGTGGCCGCTGCGGCTCCAGAAGTCCTTTGGCAGCAGCTGTGGCGTTTGGACCTCGACATAGCCGGCTCTGCGCATCTTGCGCCGGAGATAGTCCTCCAGCACGCGGTAGATCGCATAGCCGCGCGGATGCCAGAACACCATGCCCGGCGCATCGTCCTGCAGGTGCCAGAGTTTGAGTTGTACGCCGAGATTTCTGTGGTCGAGATCGTCCATGGCTGTGTTCCTTACGAGGGGAAAAAGCGCGGACGGGGATCATCAAAAACAGAAAAGGCCCCGTCCGTCGCCGGCGGGGCCTTTTCTGGGTGAAGTACGCTTGTCTCTAGCGCGCGCGACCAGAAGGCGATCCGCCGTGAGCGGTCGCCGTGGTGGTCAATGCAGCTGATCGAAGCTTGTTCATGCGCTGTATATGGCGGCAAAACGCGCAGGCGTCAACGAAAGCTGCTTGGCGTCGCGGCATCGATGATGCGCCTATGAGCGCCGCCACGACCTGGCCGTCGTCAAGCTCGCATCCATCCTCATCTGGCTGCGCGCTATCGACTCCGCAGCCTAGCTCTCGAACGTTGCATCATCTGCGAGCCAGGTTCGCACTTTCGATGGCTGTCCCCTGACCTCACTGGCGAAGCCGTAATGCCGCGCGAGGCGATCCAGCGCGAGTTGCAGCACGACCTTGGCGGAGCGCGCCGGCCAGTTGCGTTCGCGCTCGATGTCTTCGAGGCCGCGCAGAAAACAGCACACGTCCATCAGAACCCCTGAAAACTCGGGCCCGCAAGCATCCAGCGCCTGACTGACGCGCTGGCGCGCTGTCATCATGATATCCGTCATCTCGCCGGGACTGCTGCCGGCCCCGCGTGGTCGGCCGCCGGTCGGCGCGGCCCAGTTCGCCGTCATGCGCGGCGCCATGTTGCCGCGCGTGAAATCGGCGCGCAGCTTTTCGCCGGCGATGAACTGATGCGGGCTGATCATGCTGCGGCCATCGCGGCCCTTGCGCCGGGCCAGCCAGCCGAGCGGGCTTTCACTGTCATTGACGAGAACGCTGGCGACGCCGTCCTCGGTGAGGATCTGTCGCGTCTCCAGCGACAGATGCTGCGCGCGATGGTGATCGACGCGGTCGGGATGCCTGGTGGTGCTGCGGGACGTTTTCATCGTGAGCGACTCCATTTAGGATAATAAGCTCACATCCCGAATGGCCCGGCAAGCAGAATTTTAGACTTTATTCCTTCCTGGGCTTTTATTCAAAAGAACCAATGCCTTCGCACGATCGCTCAAAGCCGCGGCGTTGAGAAAGCAGGTTTCCGGCGGCGACTGCGATTGATCCGCGGCCGGCGCGCGCGAAGAGTTCATCGCAGTCCTCGACAACGACCTGCGGGCAAAGCCCTCCCCCATCGTCCGACAGATCACGTCCAGAATTCGCGGCACGGCATCGATGCGCGGGATGGCCTCAACGTCCGCTTGAAAGTCTCCCGTCATACCCGCCAAGTTCACGTATCGCCTGCCTGTGGCGTCACACACCAATTGCGCGTGGCGGGAGATGTATCCCGCATCCAGACGTAGAACTTTCTTCGTCTCCGATTTGTTCTATATTGGTTCCGGCGGATGGAACCTGACTTTATTGCTTAGCTTTACTTGTGCGGATTACTTGCGGGATCACTCGCCCAGATCGCTTGCTCAGGTCACCTGTTCAGGTCACTTGCGCCGGCGGCGCTGCTGACCCAGCCCCATTTTCTTGGCGAGCTGCGAACGCGCCACCGCATAGTTCGGCGCGACCATCGGATAGTCGGCCGGCAGGCCCCATTTCTCGCGATACTGTTCCGGCGTCATCGCGTACTGCGTGCGCAGATGGCGCTTCAACGACTTGAAGCGCTTGCCGTCCTCGAGACAGACCAGATATTCGGCGGTCATCGATTTCTTGACGGACACCGCCGGTTTGGCCGGCTCCGCCGCGACCTCCGGCCGGCCGTTCGACACCCGCACCAAGGCGGCGTGAACCTGACCGATCAGCGCCGGCAGCTCGGACGCCGGTGTTGGATTGTGACCGACATAGGCCGACACGATCGTCGCAGTGAGATCGATGAAGCTCTTGCCGGCGATGTCGTTCATGGTCCGTCGTCTTTCAAGGATTGGAGCCGCACTTTACTTGACAATCATGCGGGCATTACAGCCACGAGGGCAATAACAACGTATAGCGCGCCGGTTTCATTCTGCGTGCAAGATTAGTCGAGATCAGCTGAAAGTGACCGCCAACGGAAATGGCTGAACGGCATCAGCCCCTGTTGTCGAGATGCTCACGCAACTCGTCGATCGAGGCGAAGCGCATCATGCCTTCGGGCATCTGCGCCTCGATGGAGCCGTCGGAATACAGCGAATAGGCCATGCCATCGACGACCCCCGATTTCAGCACGGTGACGTCCGATGCCTGCGGCGGCTCTTCAGCCGGCGTCGGCGGAACGTAGCGATCCGGGATCAGCGCGGCGTCCGGCAGCTTGTCGCTTGGCGAGGACGAGGTACGGGCGGCGCGGCGGATCGCGTCGGAGCGCGACCGATCCGGCTGCGGCCAGGCATCCTCGAAACTCTTCGGCTGCTCGGCGGGCGCCTCCGGCGTTGGCATGGCCGCCTCGAATGCGGCTTCGGCCTCGGCCCTCTCCCGCTCCCGGCGCGATGACTGGAACAGCAGATTGCGACGCTTCGGCTCCTCAGGCACCGGTGCCTCGGCGGCAGCGGACGCAAGCCGCTCGCGGTCGCGCAGCACTTCGTCCTGCCACGGGGGAACACCTGGCTCCGGAACGATAGGTCGCGCGGCCGGCTGGTCACGGCTGAACAGCGGGGCCGGCGCGGGCGCGTCATCGGCCTCCTCTGCGTCCTCCCCCGGAACTGGCGGCAACTTCAGTTCCCGGCGCGGCAGCCGGGGCGACGGAACCGGTTCATCGATCTCGCCCTGCGGCCCAAACTTCTTCAGTTCGCCGACGGCGAGCGCCATGCTCACCATGATCAGGCCGGTGCAGGCGCCGACCGTTCCAGTCAGGATCAGGGTATTGCCGAAGCCGAATTCCTTGACCGGAATGCCGAAGCCGATCGCGGCAAGGCCCGCCAGAATGACCCCGATCCCGGCAATCAGCAGCAATTTCATAGTCTTCGAACTCCTCGACGGACCACTCGCGAGTCTCGTCATGGGTGCCACGATAGCGTCATATTGCGTGCACCGCCAAACGGCATTTTGCGTTCATCCCTTGTACATCGGCCTGGTGGTACGTTTTGCGAGAGTTTTCTTCCACCGGAGACAACAGGTTTGGGAAGCCATGCCGATCTATCCCTAAACGGTAAAGCTTTTACCTTGTCCTGTTTATTGCAACGCATTAAGAAACTTCAGCCACAATTCTCAATTACTTCAAAAGAGAAGTGCGCTATATCGATGCCGGGGAAACGAGGCTCAAAGAGCGCTAAAGCCGAGCCATTGGGGACACCGGGTTATCCATCGCCATGTCATCGATTACGACTGCGGCCATCGACACGCCAGTAAGGCGCTCGGTGGAACGGACGTGTGACGACCTCGCCATCCTGGCGCTTGTCGTTGTCAGTATCGTCGCAAGCTTCACGTTCCGGGACTACGGTCTCGGATGGGACGACTATACCCACGCTGAATATGCCGATCTTCTATTGAAGATGTACGGGTCGGGCTTCACCGACACCGGCGCTTTGTCGTTTGCAAATCTCTACATGTATGGCGGCGGCTTCGATATGGCCGCGGCGCTGCTGCACAAGATCATCCCGCTGGAGCTGTTCGAGACGCGACGCCTGCTCGGCGCGATCGTCGGCGTCATCGGCCTCGGCGTCACCTGGCGCCTCGGGCGCCGCGTCGCCGGCCCCGTGGGCGGCCTCGCCGCGCTGCTGCTGCTGGCGCTGTGCCCGACCTTCTACGGCCATATGTTCATGAACCCAAAGGATGCGCCTTTCGCTGTGGCGATGGTCATCCTGATGCTCGGGCTGGTGCGCCTGGCGCAGGAATATCCGAATCCGTCGCCGCGCACGGTCCTGATCCTCGGCCTCGGTGCCGGCTGCGCGATCGGCTGCCGCATTCTCGCCGGCCTGACGCTGATCTACGCAGTGATCGGTTTCATGCCTCTGTGGATCGAGGATGTCCGCACCAATGGCGTGCGCGAAAGCGTGCACCGCTTGCTGCATGTGCTCTACGTGCTGCTGCCGGGCCTCGCTTTCGGCTATCTGATCATGGGCCTGATCTGGCCGTGGTCGATTCTCGAGCCCGCCAATCCGCTGCGCGCACTGGGCTACTTCTCTCACTTCTTCGAGAAGCCGTGGAAGGAGATGTTCGACGGCGCGATGATCTCGGTGCCGGACATGCCGTGGTCCTATCTGCCGACGCTGTTCGCGCTGCAGCTTCCGGAAGTGCTGCTCAGCCTCACCTTCGGCGGCATCGCGCTGACCATCATGTCGCTGTCGCGCGGCACCGTGCCGGCACGTCGCAAGACCATCCTGTTGATGCTGACCTTTGCGGCCACATTGCCGCTGGTAATCGCCATGGTGAAGCGCCCAGCGCTGTATAACGGCATCCGGCATTTCATCTTCGTGCTCCCACCGATGGCTGTGCTCGGCGGCGCGGCTTTCGCGGCGCTGATGGATTGGCTGCGCGTCAATCATCGCGGCGCGCAAGCGGCTGCCGTCGCCGTGTTCTCCTTCGGCCTGATGCTGCCGACGGCCGAGATGATCCGGCTGCATCCGTATCAGTACACCCACTTCAACTACATCGCCGGCACCGTTCGCCAGGCCGATGCGCTGTACATGCTGGACTATTGGGGCCTTGCGCTGAAGCAGGCCTCCGATGCGCTGCGCGAGCAGATCATTGAGCGCCAGGAAAGCCCGCCGGTCGGCCGCAAGTGGAAGGTCGCCGTGTGCGGCCCGCAGCGTCCGGCACAGGTCGCGCTCGGTCCCGACTTCACCATCGGCTGGGACAGCCAGTCGGCCGACTTTGCGATGACGCTTGGCGAGTTCTACTGCAAGGGCCTCACCGCCCCCGTGATTGCCGAGATCAAGCGCGACGACGTCGTCTTCGCCAAAGTCTACGACATCCGCGGCAGCAGCATTTCGAGCCTGCTCGCGATCCCCGCGCCGTAAAATTCTGCGTTAGTACTAAGTTCCAAGTTTTCGTCATGCCCGGCCTTGTGCCGGCCATGACGACTCTTGTTGTTCATGGCCTGTGTCGGCCCGCGTCGTTGACTAACGCGCCGCCTGAAACCTGATGTCGCCGTTGTTCAGAAAACACGTCTTGCTGAACAGGCCGAGATCGACAGGATTCGGCAACCGGACGTCGTCCAGATCAGGACATGGCTTCACAGCCGGATCGTAGGACCGGTGGATCTGCGAGATGAAGACGAAGATCAGCCCGCGTTCCCTCGCGAATGACTGCAGCGCGCGCACCTGCACCATCAATGCCGGGTTCTCGCGTTTCTGATCGAGCAGTTGCAGATAGTCGATCACCACAAGCGTGCCGCGCGGCGCGTCCGCTAGTTTCCGGGCGACGTAGTCCGCGCAGATGTCGTCGGAATTATCGAATGCGAACAGCGTATCGAAACGCCCCCGCTCCACGCCGATGGCACTGAAACGGTCCAGCACGTCCTTTTCGCCGTATTCCAGCGAAAAGAACACGCTGCGATGGCCGGATTGCATCGCCTCCACGGCGAGCTTCAGGCTCATCAGCGTCTTGCCATGGCCCGGGCGCGCGCCGACCAGCACGAGATCACCAGGAGACAGTTGCTCGAACAGTTTCGCGGCAGGTGTCACCGAAGACATCCGCGCCACCAGCAGGCTCCAGGCAGCAAAGCCTTCTCGCACGGCGATCCGGTCGAGTGCCTCGTGCAGCGGAATGTTATCGGCGCGGGAGAGAAGCCTGGCCTTGCGCTTCAATTGATAAACAGGCGCAGAAAGACGCATTGTGAGAACCTCCTGGTGCGAGCGTTGTCACAACCCCTCCTTATGCTTGATGCTCGAACAGTTGGTTCGGTGATCAGAGAGCCCGGTATGATCGATACTTTCCCGCTGGAGGGGGGAGGCGTGGGCCGCGCCAGAATCAGAGTGTAGCGCAATCCCCTTCCCCGCGAAATTGCGGACTTCCAATCGCCCGCCATCAATTCTCCCTCTTCGCCCGCGAATGACACGCCATGATGATCAATCGACGAACATTGCTGGCGGCTGCGCCGGCGCTCATGGCGTGGCCGGCCTTTGCCAAGGAAACGGCAAAGGACGCGCCGGCAGCGTTGCAAGCCTATGAACGCGACACCGGCGGGCGGATCGGCGTCTATGCCGAAAACCTCAAGACGGGCGCAAAGATCGCGTGGCGCGCCCATGAGCGCTTCGTGATGTGCAGCACGTTCAAGGCCTCGCTCGCCGCCTGCGTTCTCGCCCGCATCGACCGCGGCGAAGACAAGCCCGATCAGATGATTGCCTATGCCGCTGCAGACCTTCTGCAATATGCACCGGTCGCGCGCGACAATCTTGCCAAGGGCGCGCTCTCGGTCGCCGACATGTGCAAGGCCATCGTCGAACTCAGCGACAACACCTGCGCCAACATGCTGCTGGCGCGCGTCGGCGGTCCGGCCGCCCTCACCGCCTTCTGGACCAAGACCGGCGACGGCGTCTCGCGCCTCGATCACAACGAGCCGCTATTGAACCGGTCGCGTCCCGGCAATCCGCAGGACACGACCACGCCTGCCGCGATGGCCGGCAACGTCAAACGCTTCGTCACCGGCAATGTGCTGACGCCCACGTCGCGCGATCAGCTCACCGACTGGATGGTGAACTGCAAGACCGGCGACAAGCGCCTGCGCGCCGGGTTGCCGAAGACATGGAAGATCGGGGACAAGACCGGCAATAACGGCAAGGACGCCGCCGGCGACATCGCCGTGACTTGGCCGAAGCCGGACCAGCCCGTCGTCATCGCCGCCTATACGCAGGGCGGCACGCCGACGACTCCGCAATTGGAGACGGTGTTCACGGCGATTGGCGAGATGGTCGGGCGGCAACTGGGATAGGCTGCGTCGTCGGCACAACATCTGGCTTCCGGCGCGACATCGTTCCGATGACGATCCCGCCAAGGATCATGGCCATCGCTGCGATCAGCGACAGCTCGATCGCCTCGCCCAGCACCAGCGCGGAAATCGCAACGCCCATTACCGGCGTTGCCAGCAGACCGAGCGACGTAATGGTCGCCGGCAGGCTGCGGTTGATGATCACCATCGCCCAATGCGCCAGCGCCGTGCCGAAGATCCCGCCGAACAGCAATGCGCCGACGAGTTCGCGCGTCCAGGCGATATCGGGGACGCCTTCGCGGATCAGCGCCAGCGATGTCAGCAGCACGCTCGCGAGCAGCGCCTGCCAGAACACGAGTTGAAACGGCTCGGAGATCCAGCGGTGGCCGCGGACATAGACGATATTCGCCGCCCAGCACAAAGCCGCGAGCAACAGCAGCCCGCTGCCGATCAGCGCGTTGCCGTTGCTCCAGTCGAACGCCGACGGGTTGAACATGACCGCGATGCCGGCAAGCCCGAGCACGATGCCCGCGAGACGTTCTCGCGGAACGGGTTCGCGCAGCAGCAACCACGCGGCGGGCGCGACCCAGAGCGGCGTGGTGTAGCCGAGGACGATGGAGCGCCCGACCGGCACGAATTGCAGGCCGAAGGCAACGAGCACCGAGAATAGGCCCATATGCAGCACCGCGACACTGACGATCACAGGCATGTCGCCGCGCCGCGGCACGATGAATTGCCGGCGCGCCAGCGTAATCGCCGCAAGAGCGAGCGTGGCAACGATCGCGCGGATCGCCACCGACCACAGCGGCGAAATGTGCTGCACCAGAAATTTCGTCAGCGTCCAGTTCAGCCCCCACATGGTCACGACGACGGCAAACAAAAGCAGCGCCGTGCGGCGCGACAGGGGATATTCGGACATGGCTTCATCTCACGGCTTCGGTGCATGGCGCACTCGACAGACCGAGGACACTAGGTTTTACTGGCCCCAATCAAAGATCCATTCCAGTAAAAATGACTGAGCCAGTTTAATGGGCGACATTCTCGCAGGGCTGATCGATATCGCTCGCGGATCCGCGAGCGGCGAGACGTTGACGCGGCAGCTCTATGATCAGCTCCGTGCGGCGATCCTGAGCGGCGCGCTGCCGCCGGGCCATCGCCTGCCGTCGAGCCGCGACTGCGCGCAGCAGCTCGGCCTCGCCCGCAACACCGTCTCGTCCGTCATCGATCAGTTGGCCATGGAAGGCTATCTCGACGTCGCGCAGGGACGACGCCCGACGGTCGCCGCCGCTGAGCGCAAGGCGTTGCTGACCGGGCCCAACATTGCCGGCAAGACGCCGAAGCCGCTCGGCCTGTCGCGCTGGGCCGAGCGCGTGCAGAAGTCGGATTGGCCGTTCATCAACAAAGGGCGGCCACTGCTGTTGGCCCCGGCGCTGGCAGATGCGCGGCTGTTTCCCCACGACATCTGGGCGCGCTGCCTGCGCCGCGCGGCGCGACGCGGATCGACCGGCGATCCCGCCATCAATCGCGCCTCGTTGCGCAACGCCCTGCTCCGCCATCTCATCGCCTATCGCGGCGTGCGGGCCGAGGCACGACAGATCATCCTGATGCCATCGGCGCAGTCTGCGCTTGAACTCATCGCGCGCGTGTTACTCGATGCCGGCGATCTCGCCTGGGTCGAAAGCCCCGGCTATGGCGGCGCATATGCGGCGCTCAATGCGGCCGGCGCGACCATGCGCGGCATTTCGCTGGATGGCAGCGGCCTCTCCATCAAAGGCCGGCGCGATCGCCCGCGGCTGATCTTCGTGACCCCGTCGCATCAGCACCCCACCGGACGGCTGATGCCTGTGAGCCGGCGGCAGCAATTGCTTGCATTTGCCAATGACATCGGGGCTGCCATCGTCGAGGACGACTATGACAGCGAATTCCACTATGACGGCCGCCCCGTCGCCGCCCTGCAAGGCCTCGATGACAGCGGCCGCGTGTTCTATGTGGGCACGTTCTCGAAACCGATGTTCGCGGATGTGCGCAGCGGCTACGCCATCGTGCCGCCGGATCTTGCCGACCTGTTCGAAAAGGCGCAGCGCCACGGCAGCCATATCGTGCCGGCGCCGGTGCAGGATGCGCTGGCCGAATTCATCGACGACGGTCACTTCGCGGCGCATATCCGCAAGATGACGCGTGTCTATCGCAGCAGGCGCGATCACCTGCTGCAGGCACTGCAAGTTCATGCCGGCGATCACCTGACGATCGAACCGCCGGCCGGCGGCATGCAGTTGCTCGCCCATCTCGATCTCGATCGCGACGACCGCGCCATTTCGGCACGACTTGCCGAGCTCGGCGTGACCGGCCGCCCGCTATCGATGTATTTCACCGGACCTGTGGCCGGCCAGGGATTGTTCATGGGCTTTTCCGCCTGGAACGAACAGGAGATCGACAAGGCCGCCGCCATCGTCGGACAGGTGCTGCGCGCCACAGCTCCGCCACGCGGCCGCTCCGGCAAGGCACCGAAGCGGCCGAAGGGCTGACGCGTTCCTATGCAGCCGCGAGCTTCTTCTCGACGGCCAGCGCCGCCGGCAGCGGTCGCCACAGCACCGTCATTTCCTCTATGAGGCCGGCATCGTTCAGACGCCAGTAGTCGACGCCATCGAGTCGTTCACTACCGACGGTGATGCCGAAGAATGCCGAAACATGTTCCAGCCCCTGCAGGATCTCACGGAAGTCGAATGCGTCGACGACACCCAGCAGCGCTGTCACCACCGGCCGGATCGCAGCCTTGCCTCTGAAGGGCTCGGCAGCGAGTGGTGTCTTCAGCACGATGTCGTCGGCCATATGCGAGAGCATGGCATCGAGGTCTTTGCGCTGCATCGCTTGGGTAAATGCATGGATGTGCGTGAGGTTCATGATCATGATCCTTTCGATCATATTAGAAGCGGCTTGCGCAACTCACTCCGCCGCTGTCGGCACGATGATGCCAAGCTTCGTCGCGATTCGTTGTGCGGTGGCCTCGCGTTGCGCGGTGATCTTCGCCACCGACTGACGGGTCTGCGCCAGCACCGTCGCCGGTGCGGTTTCGGGCGTGCCGCTGTTGAACGGCGGCTGTGGCGCATATTCCATGAACAGCTGAATTCCCTGCGCCACCTCGTCGCCGCGCAGTTCTGCAGCCAGACGCAGCGCGCCATCGATGCCCGACGTCACGCCGGCGGCGAAGATCCAGTCGCCGTCGATCACCACGCGCTCGTTGACCGGCGTTGCGCCAAAATAGCGCAGCAGATGAAACGACGCCCAATGCGTGGTCGCGCGGCGGCCCATCAGCAATCCCGCAGCGCCGCAGATCAGCGCGCCGGTGCAGACCGAGAAGACGCGCGCATGTCCGGCCTGTGCGCGGATCCAGTCGAGCACGACCGTATCGTCCATCAGCGCCTCCTGACCGAAGCCGCCGGGCACATGCAGCACGTCGAGCTGGGGCGCGTCGCCAATGGCGGCATCCGGCGTAATACGGAGCCCCCTGTAGTCGCGCACGGGATCGGTGGTCTTGCCATAGATTCGATAGGTCGAATTCGGGATCCGCGACAGCACTTCGAACGGGCCGGTGAGATCGATCTGGTCAAGCCCCTCAAACAACAGCGAGCCGATCTGGAGATGTTGGTCTGGCGGGATCATGGAATGCTCCAAGCATTTGTGAATGGACAAGCCGAACCTAGCCCGGCACAGTCTGGCGAATATGCCAAAGACCCCTCGTTCTCCGCCAAACTCTGTTGCGACGGTTCCGCGCGTTATCGACGTGCTGGCGTTCCCGTCGGTGCAACTGCTCGACGTGTCCGGCCCGCTGCAGGTCTTCGCCACGGTCAATGAGATCGTGCAACGCAAGGGACAACCTGCGCCCTATAGGCTGCGCGTGATCGCGCGCGGCGGCCATAGTGTGACCGCCTCTGCCGGACTTGGCCTCGCCGTGAGCGATCTGCCGCGCCAGGCCGAACCGATCGACACGCTGTTGATTGCCGGCGGTCCTGGCGTCCATGCCGCCGCTTCCGATCCCGCTATGGTCGCCTGGGTGCGCAAGCGCGCGGCCAAGGCGCGGCGCACCGCCTCGGTCTGCACCGGCGCCTTCCTGCTCGCCTCAACCGGCCTACTGGACGGCCGCCGTGCCGCGACCCACTGGTCCTGGTGTTCCGAACTGGCGCAGCGCTTCCCCGACGTGCATGTGGAGTCCGATCCGATCTTCGTGCGCGACGGCGCGTTCTGGACGTCAGCTGGCGTGACCGCTGGGATCGATCTCACGCTGGCATTGGTGGAGGAAGACCTCGGGCGCAGCGTCGCGCTCATGGTGGCGCGTCACCTCGTGGTGTTTCTCAAGCGCCCCGGCGGCCAGTCGCAATTCAGCGCGGCATTGTCGCTGCAGACCGCGGACGACAAGTTCGGCGCGCTGCATGACTGGATCGGCAAGCATCTCGCCGACGATATCTCGCTGCCCATGCTGGCCGAACAGGCCGGCATGAGCGAACGCAGCTTCAGCCGGCACTATGCGGACGCCACCGGCATCACGCCCGCCCGCGCCGTCGAGCAGTTGCGCGTCGAAGCCGCACGGCGGCTGCTCTCGGAAACGAAACTGCCGGTGAAACGCATTTCGCAACGCTGCGGCTTCGGTTCCGAAGAAACCATGCGACGCAGCTTCCTGCGATTGCTTTCTACCACGCCGCAGGACTATCGCGCGCGTTTCAGTTCCTGAATGTCGCGATCGGGCCTTCTGCCACCCTGGTAAGCATGTCTGCCGCGCAAACCGTCCGGCTTGCTGCCGCAACAGGGCGGGATTAGGCTGGCATCAGCCAAACGCCAAAACACTGCCAGTCAATCCGGGAGCACTCACCATGTCACCAGCCGAAGCCCGCCTCAAGGAAGTGCCATCGCATATGAGCGAGGGTGAATGGGCCCAGCGCGTCAATCTCGCCGCTGCCTATCGCCTCGTTGCGCTCTACGGCTGGGACGATCTCATCGACACCCACATCTCCGCCCGCGTGCCCGGCCCCGACCATCACTTCCTGATCAATCCCTATGGCCTGATCTTCGAAGAGATCACGGCATCGTCGCTGGTCAAGGTCGATCTCGACGGCAACCAGCTGTCCGAAAGCGAATACAGCATCAACCCGGCCGGCTTCACCATCCATTCGGCAATCCACGAAGTCCGCGAAGACGCCGGCTGCGTGATGCATCTGCACACGCCGGACGGCACCGCAGTGGCCTCCTGCATGGAGGGCCTGCAGCCCCTGAACCAGACTGCTCAGCTCGTGATCCCCGAACTCGCCTATCACGACTATGAAGGCGTCGCGCTCGATCACGACGAACGCCCCCGCCTGCAGAAGGATCTCGGCACCAAGAACGCCATGCTGCTGCGCAATCACGGCACGCTGACCGTCGGCCGCTCGGTCGCCTCGGCGTTCGAGCGCATGTATTATCTGGAACGTGCCTGCACCATGCAGGTCCGCACCCGGATGCTCGGCCCGACCGCCTATCCGGTCGACCAGATCGTCATCGACAAGAACGCCGCGTTGGTGGGCAACCCCGACAAGGCCGAATTGCGCTCGACCAAGCTGGTCTGGCCGCCGATGCTGCGCAAGCTCGACCGCCGCGATCCGTCTTACAAAACCTGAGATTTGGTGCTATAGAGAGGTTACATACCTCTACACAGTGATTCAAAACGCCGTCCAATTCCGGGCGGCGTTTTTTTACGCGTCAACCACACTCGTCATTCCGGGGCGTGTGCGGCGGCAGCCGCACGCGAACCCGGAATCTCGGCATGAGAGTCTCCGATAGAGAGCCAGGCCACATCGGGATTCCGGGTTCAGCCCCGTCGCCTGCGGCGTCGGTTCTGCCCCGGAATGACGGGATTAATCACGGCCGCATAAACGCAAAGTCCGTGTCGGGATCGCAATTGTCCGCAACGAAACGCAGCTCCGACTGTACGTCAGCCGTGGTCCTTGTCTCCAGATACTTCGAGACCACGAGATTCACGAGGGAGCGACAGACGCTATCCTGATCGACCCCGGCGGCTTGTGCGGCGGCCATGGCCGCAGAAAAATGAGACTGCGCAATTTCGGATGCGGACACGGCGTTCTCTCCCTTTTTTGTCTTGTCGTTGGATCAAGAAACATCTGCGCTGCCCTTGATGTACCTCAACCCCGGCAACGGACAGCCGCATCCTCACTTGTCGTCACCCGGCTTGACCGGGTGACCCAGTATACATTGTAGCTGCAGTGTTTACTGGATCGCCCGGTCCTCGCGCGCAAGTGCGCGCCAGGCCAGGCGATGACAGTGAGAGCGTTTAACGCGGCACATCCGCCAGCGCCGCAATGATCCGCGCCCACGACCGGATGCCCTTGTGGAAGCTCTTGAGGTCGTACTTCTCGTTCGGCGAATGGATATTGTCGTCATCGAGGCCGAAGCCGATCAGGAGCGAGTCCAGACCGAGCGTGCGCTTGAAATCCGCGACGATGGGAATCGACGCACCTGAGCCGATCAGCAGCGCCTGCTTGCCCCATTCGTCGGTCAGCGCATCGCGCGCCGCCGCCAGCGGCTTCATATTCCAGTCGAGCGCGATCGCCGGCGCATTGGAATGATCGAGAAACTCCGCGGTGCAATCGCCGGGCAATTGCGACGTGACGAAAGCACGGAACGCATCGCGGATCTTGCCGGGGTTCTGGCCCTCGACGATGCGGAACGAAACCTTGGCGGAGGCATGCGAGGCGATCACCGTCTTGGAGCCCTCGCCCGTATAACCGCCGACGATGCCGTTGATGTCACATGTGGGGCGCGACGTGATCTGTTCGATCAGTTCGCGGCCTGTCTCGCCTGCCGGAATGGAGAGACCGATCGGCTTGAGGAAGCTCTCCGCGGTGAGACCGAGGCCCTTCCACTGCGCCAGAATATCGGCAGGCAAATCCTTCACGCCATCATAGAAGCCGGGAATGGTGATGCGGCCATTGTCGTCATGCAGCTTGCCGAGAATATTGGTCAGCACGCGGATCGGATTGCGCGCACCGCCGCCATAGATGCCGGAATGCAGATCGCGGTTGGCTGCAGTGATCTTCACCTCTTCATAGACGAGACCGCGCAGCGACGTGGTGATCGCCGGGGTCGACGGGTCCCACATGCCGGTGTCGCAGACCACCGCGAAATCGGCGGCGAGATCCTTCTTGTTGGCTTCGAGGAACGGCACGAAATTCTTCGAGCCGACCTCCTCTTCGCCTTCGATGCAGATGGTGAGATCGATCGGCAGCGAGCCCGTGACATTCACCCAGGCGCGGCAGGCTTCCACGAAGGTCGAGAGCTGGCCCTTGTCGTCCTGCGCGCCGCGCGCAACGATGATGTCGCGGCCATCGGCATGTTTGGTGACGACCGGCTCAAACGGCGGACGATGCCACAGGTTCAGCGGATCAACCGGCTGAACGTCATAATGACCATAGAACAGAACATGCGGCCGCTTGCCGGTGTTGCCCTTGGCGGTCGCGACGATGGCGGGATGGCCCGCCGTCGGCCGTACCTCGGCGTTGAAGCCCAGGCTCTCGATCTCGCCGGCCAGATGCTTTGCCGCCGCCTTGCAGTCCTCGGCGTAAGCCGGATCGGCGGAAATCGACTGGATCCGCAACAGCGCGAACAACCGCTCCAGGGCCTTGTCGAAATCGGCATCGACGCGATCGAGAACGGATGCAAGCTGCGTATTGGACATGAGCGAATTTCCTTAAGCGTGGTGGTCCGGAATTTCGGTGGAATCTAGCAGCACCGGCGGGTGGTGCATATGCCAGATCAATCCGCCAGCGAGGATGGCCGTTGCCAGCAGATTATTGCCCCAGGCCTGCAGCATGGCCGGGAATACCGGGATCGACAGCGCCATCAGCATGCCAATGATGCCAAGCAGCCACCATGTCCCGGTCCGTACATTCGGCCTGGGATCATCGGCGGCGCGATGCATCAACACAGTGAGCGGCAGGAACAGCCACATGAAGTAATATTGCCGCGCCAGCGGCGATGCCACCGTCATCAGGCAGAACAGGATGCCGAGTTCTTCGGCACGTGAGCGCGGCGTGAGTTTCGATCGCGGCAAAAGCGACCAGATGAAGCCGAGGCCGATCAGACCTGACACCGCGAGCACGATCAGGTTCGCGGTTTTGTAGCTGACATCGATCACGTTCATCGTGGCCGATCCACGCTTGCGATCATCCTGGAAATAATCGATCGGCCGCACCAGGCGATGCGTCATCGCGATGATCGACTGATTGACCCAGGACCAGTTCTGTTCGTCGCGCTGGCCGAACCCCTTCTCGGAGCTGGAGCCGACCATTTCCGTGTACCAGGTCTTCACCTCGGCCGCATTGCGCTCGAAGCCGCGAAACGGCGCCGGCACCACATAGAGCAACAGCAGCGTGCAGATGATCATGCTGGCCGAGGCCGCCCAGTGCCGCCGCCAGATCAGATAGGGTAGCACCGCCACCGGAAACACCTTGATAGCGGTTGCCAGCGCGAACATGCTGCCGCCGAGCCACGGCCGATCCTTCTGCATCCACCAGAAGCCGAGCAGCATCATCGCCAGCAGCACGAGATTGGGCTGGCCGAGATCGTACATGTCGAACACGAAGGTGATGGTCGCAAAGCCCGGCAGCGCCGCGAGCCAGGCCGCCGGAATCTTCTTCGAGCCGGTCATGGCATTGGACAGCTGGCTGGTGATCGCCCAGGCCGCCGAATTCAGGATCGAGAGCAAGAGATAAAGCGGGATCTTGCCGAACCAGCTCGGCAGCGCCAGCAAAACCGCGGACAGCGGCGGATAGATGAAGTCCAGCGCACCATTGGTCTTGGCCTCATAGAGCGGCGCACCATGCAGCACCTGCCGCCCCGCCCAGAACCACAGCGCGTAGTCCTTGGTCTTGCCGTTGCCGAAGATTTCCGGAACGAGCACATCCGCCGTCAGCAGGACGCAGGTGATCAGGAACAGCACGTCGAGCGGCTGCCGCAAGGACGGCCACCGCAAAACCGGCATTTCGCCGTCACTTTTCGTCACTTCGCAGTCCCGCTTCAAAGACGCGCCAAGGCAGCGCGTTCAGACCGCGGTGGGTAGCAGATGGCGCCGGGACCTGCAAAGCCGCGGGCGGGTGCATAATGGACAGTCTGGACGGTCCTTACCGCTTCAAAATCCCGCCAAGCGTCCCGCGCACGATCTCGCGGCCGATCGAGCTTCCCAGCGAGCCGCCCACCTGCTTGCCGATATTGGCGACGATGCCACCGACGACCTTGTTGGTCACGCTGCGGGTGACGCTCCGCGCAATCACCTGGCCGGTGGAGAGCCGGTTACGGCCGGTATTGGTGCCGAAGATGGTGCCGACGATCGCACCGAGCTGGCCCAAAAATCCACCACCACCGCCGCCACCGCCCGCCGCGTCGCCAGCCTCAGCCGGCGTCGCCGCCGTGCCGGCGATGCGCTTCTGCAGCGTCTCGTAGGCGGATTCGGAATCGATCGCGGTGTCGTATTTGCCCTTCACCGGGCTCGCCGCGAGGATCGCCTTGCGCTCCTCAGGCGTGATCGGCCCGATACGTGCGGTCGGCGGACGCACCATGATGCGTTCGACCATCGCAGGCGTGCCGTTGCCTTCGAGGAACGAGACCAGTGCCTCGCCCTTGCCGAGTTCGGTGATGACCGTGGCCGTGTCGAGTTTCGGATTGGCACGGAAGGTCTGTGCTGCCGCCTGCACCGCCTTCTGGTCCCGCGGCGTGAAGGCGCGCAGAGCGTGCTGAACGCGGTTACCAAGCTGGGCGAGTACGCGATCGGGCACATCGATCGGGTTCTGGGTGACGAAATAGACGCCGACACCCTTGGAGCGGATCAGGCGCACCACCTGTTCGATCTTGTCGAGCAGCGCCTTCGGCGCATCGTTGAACAAGAGATGCGCTTCGTCGAAGAAGAACACCAGTTTGGGCTTCGGCAGATCGCCGACTTCGGGCAATTCCTCAAACAATTCCGAGAGCAGCCACAGCAGGAAGGTTGCGTAAAGCCGCGGGCTCGACATCAGCTTGTCGGCGACCAGGATATTGACCATGCCGCGGCCGTCGCGGTCGGTCTTGAGAAAATCTTTCAGCTCCAGTGCCGGCTCGCCGAAGAATTTATCGGCGCCCTGGTTCTCCAGCACGAGCAATTGGCGCTGGATGGTGCCGATTGTCGCCTTGGTGACGTTTCCGAAGCTCAAGGCCGACTTGCGGACATCGGCAAGCGGATCGACCTCGTCCTTCTTGGCGGTCATCGGCACGATGGCATCGAGCAGCGCGCGCAGATCCTTCATGTCGAGCAGCGTCAGGCCGTTCTCGTCGGCGACGCGGAAGGCGACGTTGAGCACGCCTTCCTGCACATCGTTGAGATCGAGCAGCCGCGCCAGCAGCAGTGGCCCCATCTCCGAAATGGTCGCGCGCACCGGATGGCCCTGCTCGCCGAACACGTCCCAGAACACGGTCGAGAACTGATCGGGCTGGAACGTCAGCGCCATCTCCTTGGCGCGCTGCAAAATGAAGTCCTTGCCTTCGCCGACTTCGGCGATACCCGAGAGGTCGCCCTTGATGTCCGCAGCGAAGACAGGCACACCGGCACGTGCAAAGCCCTCCGCCATCACCTGCAGCGATACGGTTTTACCTGTTCCCGTCGCGCCCGTGACGAGACCGTGGCGATTGCCGAGGGCCAACGTCAGCCATGCCGGTTGGTCGCCCTTGCCGATGAAGATCTTGCCGTCGGTATCGCCTGACTTCAGTTCGGTGGTCGCCATCGGATCGCCTCTGTCGCGCGCATCAAGAAAAAGATTTCAAAAAAATTTGCGGCTCACCATGATCTTACCGCATCTTGGCGAGCGATTGAAACGCAAAGCGTTCCCGCCACACCTGAAACCCGTCCGTCGTTCCCACGGACGAAACACAAGCCGTATCTTTTTGCTCTTTCCAAAGTACGGCGCTGTCGCATCTGCGAACAATTGACCAAAATTTCACGTTTGCTCTTGCATTGGTGCAACACTCGATACGCGATCACACTGAATCGCACGTCGGGCGAGTTGGCGCGCTTGTAATTCGAATCACAGCGGCTCAAGATCACTTTTCAACATAAGGGCATCGGCACTCAACCGATGTGAGGCGGGGCATCATGGACGAATTGATCAAAGCGCTGACCGCAAAGGTCGGCATCGACGAAGCTGTGGCTGAAAAGGCTGTCGGCATTATCTTGGGGTTCCTGCGCAAGGAAGCACCGGCCGCGCCGGTCAATGCGCTCATCGAAAAAATTCCGGGTGCGGATGCGGCCATCGCATCGTCAGAGGGCGGTGGTGGATTGAGCAGCCTGATGGGCGGCGGCATCATGGCCCTGGGCAGCAAGCTGATGGGTCTCGGCCTCGGCATGGGCGAGATCCAGAGCGTCGCGCGCGAGCTGTTCAAGTTCGGCCGCGAGAAGATCGGCGCGGATGCCATGGACGAGATCGTTGCCGGCACACCTGGCCTGAGCCAGTTCTCCTGACCGTCTGTTACGTCAGCAGCCGCGCGTAAGCGTCCAGCATCTTCATACGTCCGATCTTCATACGTCTGAGTACCATGACATATCCCATCTCCAAGATTGACGGTTTGACGGCCTTCGCCGCGACCAAACTGAAAAAGGCAGGCATCCGCACCATGGAAGGGCTGCTGGACGCCGCTCACTCCGCGAAGTGCCGCAAGGAACTCGCTGCCAAGACCGGGTTCAGCGAACAGCAGCTGCTCGAATGGGCGAACCTCGCCGACTACCTGCGCATCCCCGGCATGGGCAAGGCCAAGGCTGAACTGCTCCGCGCCTCCGGCGTCAACACGGTACGCGAATTGACCCACCGCAACCCGTCCCGCCTTGCTCAGGCGATGCGCGACGCCAACGACAAGCGCAAGCTGGTCCGGGTGATGCCCTCGGAGAAGTCCGTCGGCGACCTGATCGAAAGGGCCCGCCAGCTGCCGCTGAAGATTTCGTATTGAGGCCGGACCCGGTCTCTCAGCTGTCGTCCCCGCGCAGGCGGGGACCCATAGCCACCGAAGATTTGATAAAAGCGCTGTGGGCACGTCTCTGTTCTAACTTTGACGTCCGTGGTTATGGATCCCCGCTTTCGCGGGGATGACAGCCGAGATGGCCGGCAACCACCTCGATCTTGACTCCCTCCCCCCGACCGCGCAAAGCGACCTCATGATCGCGCGTCCGACCACGTCTGCTCCGACCGCCCACCCGGTGCTGGCCGCGCTGCTGGCATCGCCGGTGCCTGCCGTGATGGGCATCCTGAATGTCACCCCGGATTCCTTCTCCGATGGCGGCCAGTTCGATGCCCCGGAGCTCGCGCTGGCGCAGGCGCGGCGGATGATCGCCGAGGGCGCCGGGATCATCGACATCGGCGCCGAGTCCACACGGCCCTATGGGTCCCGGCCGGTCACTGCCGATGAAGAGTGGGCGCGGCTCTTGCCGGTGCTGGCTGACGTCGTCGCGCTCGGCACGCCGGTGTCGATCGACAGCATGAAGGCGTCCGTCGTCGCCAAAGCGCTCGCCGCCGGCGTCGCCATCGCCAATGACATCTGGGGCCTGCAGCGCGATCCCGACATGGCGCGCGTCATCGCCGAGCACAGCGCGCCTGTCGTCGTCATGCATAACCGCGACGACGTCGATGGCAGCATCGATATCGTCGCCGACATGAAAAGCTTCTTCGCACGCTCGCTGGAGATCGCCGCCAGGGCCGGCATCCCTGCGGGCCACATCGTACTCGACCCCGGTATCGGCTTCGGCAAGACGCCTGAGCAGAGCATGATTGCGCTGGCGCGGTTCGACGCGCTGACCAGTTTCGGCCTGCCTGTACTGATCGCCGCCTCGCGCAAGAAATTCATATCGACCGTCGTACCGTCGGAGCCACAGCAGCGCATTGGCGGATCGCTCGCCGCGCATCTGCTCGCGGTGCGGCACGGCGCCAAGATCGTCCGCGCCCATGACGTCGCGGAAACCGTTCAGGCGCTGCGCGTCACCGCAGCCATCGAGGAACTAAGATGACCGACATGATCTTCATCAAGGGCGTATCCGTGCATGCCCATCACGGCGTGCTCGATTACGAAGGCGTCGTCGGGCAGCGCTTCGTCATCGATCTCGAACTCGACGCCGATATCGACCTTGCCTCGCGCACCGACCGCCTTGCCGATACCGTGTCCTATGCCAATGTCGTCGCCACCGCTATCGCCGCTTTCAAGGACACCAATTACAAGCTGCTGGAACGCGCCGCCGGTGCGGTGGCCGATGCGGTGCTCGCGGATTTTCCGCGCATCAGCTCGGTCAAGGTCACCGTGCACAAGCCGCACGCGCCGATCGCCGCGATCTTCGACGATGTCGGCGTGGTGCTGCGCAGATCGCGGGCGTAACCGATGGCCAGCGTCCTCATCGCGCTCGGCGGCAATGTCGGCGATGTCCGCATGACCTTCCGCAAGGCGATCGGCAATATCTGCGGCATGACGCAGGCCGCGTTGATCGAACGCTCGGCAGACTACAGCACGCCGCCGGTGGGAGATGTGCCGCAGGACCACTTCGTCAATGCGGCAATCGAGATCGAGACCGAACTCGATCCGCACGCGCTGTTGTTCACGCTGCACAGGATCGAACACAAGTTCGGCCGCAACCGCGTTGCCGAGGGGCACTGGGGTCCGCGGCCGCTCGATCTCGACATGATCGCCTATGACGACGTGGTCATCGCCAAGCCGGAACTGCACCTCCCCCACCCGCGCGCCACTACCCGCGCCTTCGTCCTGGTGCCGCTGGCCGAGATCGCCCCGGACCGGATGATATCAGGCAAGACCGTTGCCGAGCATCTGAAGGCCCTCTCAACCGACGGCATCGAGAAGCTGCCGGATCTGGATTGATCTCTTTCACCTCTCCCGTTTGCGACAGGAGTGGTTGTCTAATTCTCCAATAGCCAGCATGCCGCTGAGAATTTGACGGATCGCTTAACCTTGGCGCCATCGCGCGTGCACGTTGAGTGCGGTCAGCAACTTTCGCCTTTAAATCCGCATATGAGCAGTTCTCCAGCCCTTCACCGTGGTTTAAGAGAGGGCACAAATGAAGATATCCTCCTCTGCTGGAGGTTAGGTACGTAGAATATGGCCGAGCGGCGTCCGTCAGTCCTTCTCGTCGAAGACGAAGTCTTTGTGCAGACGCTTCTCGCTGCGTATCTGGAGAAGGAGGGCATCTCGGTGACCGTCGTATCGACTGCAGCCGAAATGCGTGCAGCGTTGCGATTGCCTGGGCAACCGATCGATGCAATCGCTCTCGATCTTGGTCTTCCCGATGAAGAGGGGCTCGCTCTCCTCCGACAGCTCCGGACACGGCTGAATATACCGATCTGCATCACCACGCGGGACAGCTCTGCCGCCAGCCGTAACGTCGCGGCTGAGCTGGGGGTCGACGACTATCTGGTGAAGCCGTTCCACCCACGACAACTCATCGCCAGCCTGATGAGACTGCTGGGCAGAAATAGTGGGAAGAGCGCGCCAATTCGATTTGAAGGATGGTCGCTCGATAACGGTGCCCGCATCTTGACGAACCCACAAGGGCACCCCCTTCCCTTGACACCCGCTGAATTCGATGTGCTGGCAGCGCTGCTGATCGCCGAAGGGCGTACGATATCGCGTGCGCGTCTGCTGGATGCGATCGGGTCCGACAGCAGCAGTGAGTCGTCGCGCATGGTGGACGTGGTTGTCAGCAGCCTGCGGCGCAAACTAGGCGATCCTTCGCGTATGCCCCGTTTGATCGTCACCGTACCCGGCGTCGGCTATCGCTTGTGCAGCAGTCCGGATTGAAGGCCTCGGAGATTTGCGACAGCGCGTTCCGCCAAGGCAAGCGTAGCATGGATGTCCGCGTCCTCTACTGTCGACGATTGAGCTAGCCGATTTTCCAGCGTCGCAGCGGCCGCGCTCAATGGTATCAGTCCGGCAAGCCCCGCCGCCCCAGCCAACTGATGTGCAGCACGGCGGGTGGCCCGCCGGTCACCGCTTTGTATGGAAGCCTCGATCGTTGCCGTGCTCCGTTCCACGGCCGCCAGGGCTTGCCCGATGAGTTGTTCAACGGTTGCTGCTCCGAGTTCTCCCTGCAAGGATGCCAGGAAATCGTCCCGGTGCATTTGCGAGCCGGACTGAACAAGCGGCCGTCCCGCACAGACCGCCTCGATCGTCCGCTGCAGGTCCTCGGGCATGATCGGCTTGGACAGGTAGCCATCCATCCCCGCCTGCACGCAACGCTCGACCACGCCCGCCGTGACATTGGCGGTAATGGCAACGATCGGAACAGTCGCACCTTTTCCGCCCAGGGTACGAATGTATCGAACCAGTTCTATTCCGCTCAGGCCAGGCATTTCGAGATCGACGAGTACCACGTCCACCGGCTGCTCGGTTAATAGCGCCAGCGCCTGTACACCGTCCGCGGCTTCCCTGACACGATGCCCCTTCACGTCGAGCAAGCCGGAGAGGACGAACCGATTGTTCTCGTCGTCGTCGACGACAAGAACGCTGAGAGTTTTGCGTATGGCATCGTCCCGTTGGGGAGCAGCCTGGATGTCGATCTCGCCTGCATCCGTCGGTGGCAATGGCAATCGGACCTGAAACCTGCTGCCCTGCCCCGGCTGGCTATCCGCCGTGATGCAGCCTCCCATTGCTTCGGTCAGCCGCCAACAGATCGCCAGACCGAGGCCGGTACCGCCGAATCGTCGGGCGATCGAGGAATCGGCTTGTACGAAGGGCTCGAACAACCGGCCCAGCCTGTCCCGGGGAATACCGATGCCAGTGTCTGCGACCTCTAATCGGATCCAGTCCACATGGATCGCATCCGGCGCAGCGGACAAGCGAATCTCGCCAGTCTCGGTGAATTTGACAGCGTTGCCGACGAGGTTGAGCAGAATCTGCCGAAGAAGATCAGCATCTCCCATCACGGTTGCGGGCAAAACCTGATCGACGACAAGTTTGAGCGATATAGTCTTCTGCTCCGCGCGCAGGCTCATGATCGCCAGAACATCAGCAAGCAGCGCGCGAAGATCGAAAGCTGCGTAGCTGGTTTCCAGCTTGCTGTCGGAGATTTTCGCGAAGTCGAGAATGCCGCCGATGATCGCGAGCATTGCGGCGCCGGTGCGTTCCGCGACGTTCACGGCGGTACGCACCTTGCCTTGCAGCGGCATCGATTTGAGCAGATGGATGGCGCCGAGCATTCCGTTCATCGGCGTGCGGATTTCGTGACTCATAACTGCAAGAAAATCCGACTTGGCGCGATTGGCCTCGCCTGCTGCAACGAGCGCAGTCTGAAGTTCACGCGTACGTTCATCGACCGCGCGCTGCAGACGCTCTCGTTCTTGTTCCTGGAAGGCCACCAGATCCTGCTGTGCCTTGTCTCTGGCGCTTTCTATTTCGCGGAGGCGTCCGATCGCAATGAGAATGAGCAAAAGCATGATGGATAGATTGTTCCAGGTGATCTCCGATCCCACGGACCAGGATGCTGGCCAGATGCCGAGAAGATGTCCCAGATACAGAAAGAACCTGACGGCTGCGGGGCCGCTTGCAAGCAGAACCAGCCGGGAATTGCCGAAGCCGCGGCGCCAGCTGTCCAGCACGGCGATGATCCATAAGGCTTCATAAGCGATGTGTAGCACCGTCGTGATAGGAACTGTGGTTCTGTAGTCGCCAAACGCAGCGAACAAGGAGCCTGCCAGCAGGATGGCACTGAAGGTGCAGAGCGTTCTCCACCAAATGGCGATGCGATCGATTCCGATGAACATCGATGCCATCGTGCAAAGAAGCACGTGTGCAATCGGGCCGAGGACGCCCGGCGCACGCAAGACGATGTCCCCGCCATCTGTCAGGATGAAACGATATAGGAAGCCCTGAAAGGCCATATCGTAAGTGATTTCGGCGATGGCACCGGCGGCAAGCGCCAGGAACACGCGATCGCGCCGGGCCAGGCCCAGCACTAGGCTAAAGAGCGCCATGGTGCCCATCGATCCTACGAGCAGCATCTCGATGAGCAGATCGGATGCGTCCGCCTCCTGATAGCTGGCCGGGCTCCACAGGCTGGCCTCGATGCTGACAGAAGAGCGGCTTTGCACGCGCAGCGCGACGATCATCCGTTCGCCAGGCGCGAGCGTGACGGGAAATACGGACCGCGCCGCTCTGACCGGACGGCCGTCGAGAGGCGTTCGAGTGCCGGCAAGCAGTATTTCGGAGGGCTTCTCCTCACCGGGGGCGAAGCGGAAATAGCGCACATCCTCCAGCCGCACGACGCCCACGGACAGCCACCGCGTAACCGGTTGATCGCTGCTGTTATAAAATGTGTCGCGCAGCCAGAAGGCAGAGCTTGTGAAACCCTGGGTCAGCGTTCGCAGTGACGCTGCAACCCATCCCGAATGCCTGAGCGCTTCTCCAGCGGAGAGATATCCGTCGCGATCTTCGAGAAATGACAGCGACTGCTCCAGCGACAGATGATCTGTGACGCGCGCCAGATCGACGCCGTCTTCGACAGCGGCTGCGAAACTGCAAGACGACGATCCTGCGATGAGTGCGACGGACACCAGCACATAAATAGCGGCGCAGCGCATATGCGCGGCCAAAACGGATAGCAGGCCGGTCACCATACGCGCTTGCAAGGGCTGCGAGCGTTCAGGCCGGAGAGAATACGAATCCTGCTTCTCTCCTGCGGGAACGTATTCCGAAATGATCGACATCGCATGAAGGTCAGACAGGGCTTTGCCACGAGCGGCCTTTGACATGCGCACTATGTTCGAGAAGCAGACGCAAGTCGCTGTGAAACACGCAGCCGCCAGCGGCACAAGTACCGGCATGCAATCGCATTCACAATGATGGGGATGACGAGCAGAGACGACCGGCGTCTTTACATGCATTTACAACGCGCGATCACAACGCCGGACAAATTTTCCATGACGGAGGGTAAGCAGACTTCAGTCGAGTCGGAATCGAAAATTCCGATTCAAGGGGACGCTCGCGGATGCGGAGCGCGTCAACACGATTGAGGTAAGGCATGGGGATTTCGACATTTCGAGTAATGGTTCTGGACGCTGACAAAGCCATTCACCAGACCCTTCGCATCAGCGGCTTTGCGGCCGCTCTCCTTTTCAGCACGGCGCTCACCGCGCCCGCATTCGCTGGAGGCGGCGCATCGGGACGCTGGGACAGAAACGGAGACGGAGTTTTTCTGGATGGCGCTCACGGAGGCAGCGACCAGACAGCCCCCGGAGCGAGCGGTGACGACGGCGAAGACGCTCCGGATTGCTGCGGCGCCGGCGGCGGCGGCGCTGGAGCGACCGGCGGGCGAGGCGGCTGGGGCATGGACAACGCACCGGGGGGCGCAGGAGGTTCTACTCCTGGAGCAAATGGCGGTGATGGCTCGACAGGCCCCAACGGTTCTGGAAGCGGTGGCGGCGGCGGCGCGCATGGCTTTGTCGGGAGCGCTTTGCCGACATCGGTTGTCAAAGGCGGCGATGGCGGCAACGGAGGCCTAGCCAATGCAGGTCCATCCTGGGTTAACCCGACTGCCGGGGGCGGCGGCGCCGGTGGTTATGGCGCTGTCGTCACCAGATACAGCTCCTATGTGACGGACGTGCTGTCGACTAACGTGACGGGCGGCAATGGTGGAGCTGGCGGTGACGGTTACGCCAGCGCCCACTTGAGCGGCGGCAGCGGCGGCAGCGGCGGCATTGGACTGTTCCTCACGAGCAATGCCGCCAGTACGGCGTGGTTCACGATCGGCGCTGCGGTAACGGGCGGTAACGGCGGTGCCGGAGGGGCGTTTTCCGGCAACGGCGGCAACGGCGGTGTCGGACTGTCTTTCTCGAATTACACCTTATACGCTCAGGCAGAGTTGATGATCAGCGGCACAGTCCTCGGCGGCAACGGCGGTGCTGCAGGCTCGAATGGCGGCGTCGCGGGTCTCGGCGGGGCCGGCTTGGAGGGCGCGTCGATGGGCGTCACGATGCTCGCTGGCGGCTTCATCATCGGGGGCATGAATGGCGATTTCGCGACACGCGCGAACGCCATCAACTTTACGGATGGCAGCAATACCTTGCGCTTTACCGGACCGACGTCGCAATTGATCGGCAACATCAACCTCGAATCCACCGCAGAATTGTGGCTGTTAGGTGCATCCGGCCTGCCGGGCGGTACGGTCATCGGTAACGTCATCACCGGAGCCGGAAGTATCACCAAGGGCGGGACAGACACGCTTGTCTTCACCGCCGCCAATACCTATTCCGGGGGCACGACCCTGCGCGACGGCACGCTGATGCTTTCCGGGGCCGGTACGTTGGGCGATGCAACCAGTACGACGACCGTCGATGGCGGCACGCTCGATCTCGGCGGCACCACCCAGACGCAATCCAGCGTGTATCTCTACCGCGGCATGCTTCAGAACGGGAATCTGAATGCGTCCATCTCCTCGTACGGCGGCACCATCAAGGATCTCGGCGGCACCGCCAGCCTGACCACGATGGATGGCACGACGACGCTGCTGGGCACCAACAGCTATAGCGGCGCCACTGTTGTGAATCGCGGCACGCTCGATGTGCGGGGAACGATCACTGGTACCTCGTCAGTGGGCGTGTACGATGGCGCCACACTGACAGGATCCGGCATTATCGATCCGCCTTTCGTCACCATTTACAACGGCGGCACTTTCAAGCCCGGTGATGGCACGGCGGGAAGCTTTACCACCGTCGAGGGCTCGCTCGCCTTCCAGGCCGGCGCCATCTACAGCGTGATGATCGATCCATCGACGGCATCCTTTGCCAAGGTGATCGCTGGACACACGTCGCCCGGCACTGTGACGATCGACAGCGGCGCGACGGTGAATGCCGTATTCGCCAATGGCAGCTATATCAGCAAGACCTACACGATTCTGACCACGACCGACGGTCGATCGGGCACCTTCGACCCGGCGGTGAAGACCACCAACCTGCCGACGAACTTCCATACCTCGCTCGGCTACGACGCCAACAACGTGTATCTCAACCTGGCGCTGAACTATACGCCGACAGGTCCTTCGGCTCCGGTCTTTACGCCGCTGAACCAGAACCAGCGCAACGCGGCCAATGCCGTGATCAACGTCTTCAATGCAGGCGGAGCAATCCCGATCGCGTTCGGCGCGCTGACGCCGGCCGGTCTGTCGCAGGCGTCCGGTGAAACGTCGGTTGGATCGCAACAGACGACCTTCGATGCGATGAACCTGTTCATGGACGTGATGACCGATCCGTTCGCGGCGGGCCGAAACGATGACGTCTCGCCATCGGCGGGGGGCGTCTCGTCCTATGCCGAGGAGCATTCTCCGCGCAGCGCCTATGCGATGTTCACCAAGGCGATGTCGGTCAAGGCCGATCCGTTCGCGCAGCGCTGGAACGTATGGGCGACCGGCTTTGGCGGTTCGCAGACCACGGACGGCAATGCCGCGACGGGATCGAGCACATCCACCAGCCGCATCTACGGCGCGGCGGTCGGCGCTGATTATCGCGTCTCACCGAACACGCTGGCGGGCTTCGCCATGTCCGGCGGCGGCACCACCTTCTCGGTCGCCAATGGCGGCAGCGGCCGGTCGGATCTGTTCCAGGTCGGTGGCTTCGTGCGCCACACCGTCGGGACCAGCTACCTCTCCGCCGCGCTGAGCTATGCGTGGCAGAATGTGACGACGGAGCGCAACGTCGCCGGCATCGACCAGTTGCAGGCGCGCTTCAACGTCAATGCGTTCTCCGGACGCCTCGAAGGCGGCACCCGCTATGTGACACCGTGGATGGGCATGGGCGCCACGCCCTACGCCGCCGTGCAGGTGACGGCGTTCGATCTGCCGGCCTATCGCGAGCAGGCACTGTCCGGTCCTGGCGTGTTCGCGCTGAACTATGCCGCCAGGGACATCACCTCGACGCGCAGCGAACTCGGTGTCCGCACCGACAAATCCTACGCGCTGACGGACACGATCCTGACGCTGCGCAGCCGCTTCGCCTGGGCGCATGAGTTCAATCCCGACCGCAGCGTCGCCGCCACATTCCAGTCGGTGCCCGGCGCATCGTTCACCGTCAACGGCGCACAGCAGTCCAGCGATGCCGCATTGACCACGGCCTCCGCCGAGGTGAAGTGGCGCAGCGGCTTCTCGCTCTCGGCGATCTTCGAAGGCGAGTTCTCCGACGTCACCCGCTCCTATGCCGGCAAGGGCGTCGCGCGCTATCAGTGGTAAATAGCGAGCGCTACAACTGACTGCTTCAAGACAAGCCGCTCCAGCAATTGCTGGGGCGGCTGAAAGTTGAGCCTTGCCGTGCGGTGCTGCTCAGGCCGGCCCGAAACTCCGACGGTCCGTCGTCAGATCACAGACAGAGATCGCCCCGAACCGGGTGATATCCGGCAAGACCGTTGCCGAGCATCTGAAGGCGCTTTCAACCGACGGCATCGAGAAGTTGCCGGATCTGGATTGAGCGCCGGCCCTCTAACCTCTCCCCGCCCCCGTGCGAAGCGAAGCTTCGCTAGGCGGGGAGAGGTCGCCGCGCCTTCGCGGCGGGTGAGGGGCAGCGCGCCGCCCTATCGTCACGACGTCATTCGCGGATCCCACCGTGCGATCCGCTCCGACCAGATTGGTTTAGCTCGGTGCCCCGCCCCTCACCCGTCGTCGCTGCGCGACGCCACCCTCTCCCCGCATTGCGGGGAGAGGGAAGAAAGCGCCAATTCCGCGCAGGGCCATGCCCGAACAGGCATTGGCAACCCCTTCTCGGCATGGCATTTTCCGGCTCAACCACGAAGCAATACCGGGAGTGAAGTTCCTCAATGTCGACTGCGACTGACGACCTGCGGCTGGCCGCCGATTTTGCGCCTGCGAGTTACGATGACTGGCGCAAGCTCGTCGATGGCGTGCTGAAAGGCGCGCCGTTCGAGAAGCTGATCAGCAAGACCTATGACGGCGTCAAGATCCAGCCGATCTATCCGCGCGCCCGGGATGCGGCGCCGATTGCCAGCCGGCCGGCTGCCGCGCCATGGCAGATCATGCAGCGGATCGACCATCCGGATGCCGCGAAATCGAACAAGCAGGCGCTGCACGATCTCGAAAACGGCGCCACTGGTCTCACGCTGGTGTTCGAAGGCGCCAATGGCGCGCGGGGCTTCGGCCTCGTCGCCTCGCCCGACACCATCGAGACGCTGTTCGACGGCATCTATCTCGACGCCGGGATCGGCATCGAACTCCATGCCGGCCCGCAGTCGCGCATGGCCGTGACGCATCTGGCCGATTACATCAAGACGAAGGGCATCGATCCCGCCACATGCGATATCCGCTTTGGCCTCGATCCCATCGGCGCCACCGCCGTATGGGGCACCAGCGCCTATAACTGGTGGGAGATGGCGCCGGCCGTCACCGACACCATCAAGAAGCTCGCCGCGCAAGGCTTCAAGGGCCCGTTCGCCGTCGCCGACGGCCGCATCATCCACGATGCCGGCGGCTCCGAAGTGCAGGAACTGTCCTACGTCCTCGCGGTGATGGTGTCCTATCTGCGCGCGATGGAAGACCACAATATTCCGCTCGAGACGGCCCGCAGCATGGTCTATGCGCGACTTGCCGCCGATGCCGACCAGTTTCTCACCATGGCGAAATTCCGCGCGCTGCGCCTCTTGTGGGCGCGCATCGAGGAAAGCTGTGGCCTCGCGCCGAAGCCGCTGTTCATCGCTGCCGATACCGCATGGCGTATGCTCACGCAGCGCGATCCCTATGTGAACATGTTGCGCGCCACCATGGCGACATTCGCTGCCGGTCTCGGCGGCGCCAACTCCATCTGCGTGCTGCCGCATACGCTGGCGCTCGGCCTGCCCGACGGTTTCGCGCGCCGTGCTGCGCGCAACACCCAACTGGTGCTGCTGGAAGAGTCCAATCTCGCCAAGGTCACCGATCCCGCCGCCGGCGCCGGCGGCATCGAGGCGCTGACGCGCGAACTGTGCGACGCCGCATGGGCGCAGTTCCAGGACATCGAAAAAGCCGGCGGCGCCTTCCCGGCGCTTGGCAACAATGTGATCCAGCCGAAGGTCGCCGCCACCCGCGCTGCACGTCAGGCCAGCGTCGCCAAGCGCCGCGAAGTGCTCACCGGCGCCAGCGAATTCCCGAACCTGCATGAGGCCCGCGCCACCGTGCTGAAGGTCAAGCCGATCCCCGGCAAGCCCTATGGCAAGGACAAGATCAAGTTCAACCCGCTGGAACCGATCCGGCTGGCCTCGCCCTTCGAGGCACTGCGCGACAAGTCGGATCATCTGCTGGCGCGCAAGGGTGCCCGTCCGAAGGTCTTCCTCGCCAATCTCGGCACGCCCGCCGATTTCACGGCACGCGCGACCTTCGCCAAGAGCTTCTTCGAGACCGGCGGCATCGAAGCCCTCGACAGCGACGGTTTCTCCGATCCAGCCGTACTCGCCAAGGCCTGGAAGGCCTCCGGTGCCGCGCTGGTATGTATCTGCTCGTCCGACAAGCTCTATGCCGGCCAGGCCGCGCCCGCAGCAAAAGCGCTTCAGGCCGCCGGCGCGAAGCATATCTATCTGGCAGGCCGGCCCGGCGACCTCGAGGCGCCCTTGCGCGACGCAGGCGTTAGGGATTTTATCATTGTCGGCGGCGATGCGCTGGCGATGCTGGTGCAGGCCCATGATCTACTAAATTCGGCCTGATGGAGTAAGCCATGACGGCAACGGCGAGCAAACCCGCGCTGACCGGCGGCTGCCAATGCGGCGCGATCCGCTTTGCGCTGTCGGCTGCGCCGACCCGGGTCAGCATCTGCCATTGCCGGATGTGCCAGAAGGCCACCGGCGCGCCATTCGCCTCGCTCGCCGATATCCCGAACGAGAACTTTGCGTGGACCCGCGGCAAGCCGGCGGCGTTCA
Source organism: Tardiphaga robiniae (assembly GCF_013359755.1). Classification (GTDB taxonomy): domain Bacteria; phylum Pseudomonadota; class Alphaproteobacteria; order Rhizobiales; family Xanthobacteraceae; genus Tardiphaga; species Tardiphaga robiniae. The sequence continues at coordinate 319,213 of NZ_JABMCJ010000083.1, forward strand.
AGTCATCGTCGATTGCGGAACGCGACTTCTGCGCCAAATGCGGCACGCCGCTGAGCTATCGCGCGATCGGCGGCCCCAAGATCGAGATCATGACCGGCGCCTTCGACCGGCCGGACCGCGTGGTGCCGACGCAGCAATTCGGCACGGAGTCACGCCTGGGCTGGGTCGGCAACGTGTCGAACCTGCCGAGCAAGACGACGATGCAGAATTTCGGACCGGAGAAATGCGCGGAAGTGTTCAGCTATCAGCATCCGGATCATGATTGAGATAGCGTGTTTCAACAAGGATCGCGCGCATGGGCAGTTTGCTATTCGACTTGCTGATGTGGCCGATCGCCAAGGTGCTTGAAAAAGTGTTTGACGTGGTACTCTGGCGGAAAACTGAAACGCCCCCGTCAGACGACCCGACCTACAAGAAGAACGTTCAGAGACTCATCGAACGCAATCGAGAATTCGAGAAACGACCATGACCAAGATTCCTGACTTCACCAACATCGCTTTCTCGCCCATCGCCGCCGGTGCGCCATCGCAGGGCGAACCATGGTTGACGCCCGAAGGCATCCTGGTGAAGCCGGGTTACGGCGAGGATGACGTCAAGGGCATCGATTTCCTCGATACCTATCCCGGCATCGCGCCATTCCTGCGCGGCCCCTACCCGACCATGTATGTCAACCAGCCCTGGACGATCCGGCAATATGCCGGGTTCTCCACCGCGGAAGATTCCAACGCCTTCTATCGCCGCAACCTCGCCGCCGGCCAGAAGGGCCTCTCGGTCGCGTTCGATCTCGCCACCCATCGCGGCTATGACTCGGATCATCCGCGCGTGTCGGGCGACGTCGGCATGGCCGGCGTGGCGATCGACTCGATCTATGACATGCGCACGTTGTTCGCCGGTATTCCGCTCGACCAGATGAGCGTGTCGATGACCATGAACGGCGCGGTGCTGCCAATCCTCGCGCTCTATGTCGCCGCCGCCGAAGAACAGGGCGTGCCGCCGGAGAAGCTGACCGGAACGATTCAGAATGACATTCTGAAGGAGTTCATGGTGCGCAACACCTATATCTACCCGCCGACGCCCTCGATGCGGATCATCTCCGACATCTTCGCCTACACCTCACAGAAGATGCCCAAGTACAATTCGATTTCGATCTCCGGCTATCACATGCAGGAAGCCGGCGCGACGCAGGATCTCGAACTCGCCTATACGCTGGCCGACGGCGTCGAATATCTCCGTGCCGGTCTCGCCGCAGGTATCGACGTCGACCGCTTTGCGCCGCGGCTGTCGTTCTTCTGGGCGATCGGCATGAACTTCTTCATGGAAGTCGCCAAGATGCGCGCCGCGCGGCTGCTGTGGGCCAAGCTCCTGACGCAGTTCAATCCGAAGGACCCGAAATCGCTGTCGCTGCGCACCCATTGCCAGACCTCGGGCTGGTCGCTGACCGCGCAGGACGTCTACAACAACGTGATGCGCACCACCATCGAGGCGATGGCGGCGACACAGGGCCACACCCAGTCGCTGCACACCAACGCGCTCGACGAAGCATTGGCGCTGCCGACCGACTTCTCCGCGCGCATCGCCCGCAACACGCAGCTGTTCCTGCAGCAGGAAACCGGCACCAACCGCATCATCGATCCATGGGGCGGCTCCTATTACGTCGAACGTCTCACCCACGATCTCGCCACCAAGGCCTGGGCGCACATCCAGGAAGTGGAAGAACTCGGCGGCATGGCCAAGGCCATCGAGGCCGGCGTGCCGAAGCTGCGCATCGAGGAAGCCTCGGCCAAGACGCAGGCACGCATCGATGCCGGCCGTCAGGCGGTGATCGGCGTCAACAAGTACAAGCCGGAGAATGAAGAAGCGCTCGACGTGCTCAAGGTGGAAAACTCCACCGTGCGCCGGCTGCAGATCGACAAGCTGAAGCGCCTGCGTGGCGAGCGTAGCCAGGCCGACGTCGATGCCGCACTGGCCGCACTGACGCGCTCGGCCAAGGACGGCAACGGCAACCTGCTGGCGCTGGCCATCGATGCCGCACGCGCCAAGGCCACCGTCGGCGAAATTTCCGATGCGATGGAGAAAGTGTTCGGCCGTCACCGCGCCGAGATCAAATCCATCACCGGTGTCTACAAGCGCGAGGCGTCCACCATGAACGACAAGGTCCAGAAGGTTCAGGCGCTGATCGACGCCTTCGAGGACGCCGAGGGCCGCCGCCCGCGTATCCTCGTCGCCAAGATCGGCCAGGACGGCCATGACCGCGGCCAGAAGGTGATCGCTTCGGCCTTTGCCGATGTCGGCTTCGACGTCGATATCGGGCCGCTATTCGCGACCGCCGATGAAGCCGCGCGGCAGGCCGTCGAGAACGACGTGCACATTCTCGGCCTCTCCTCGCTGGCCGCCGCTCATCTCACCGCCGTGCCGGAGCTGAAGGCCGCGCTCAAGAAGCAGGGCCGCGAGGACATCATGATCATCATCGGCGGCGTCGTCCCCCCGCAGGATTATGACGAACTCTACAAGGCCGGCGCCGAGGCGATCTTCCCGCCCGGCACGGTGATCTCCGAGGCCGCCGAAGAGCTGATCCACAAGCTCAATGCACGGCTGGGCCATAGCGAGGCGGCGGCGTAGCTGCAGCGTCACGGCAAACGTGGTAGGATCGCGGGATGACCGACGTGATCGACATCCCGCTGGAGACGATCCTCGCAAAACTGCGAGCGATTGCGCCTGCCATCAAGGCAGAAGGCGTGACGCGGCTGGCCGTGTTCGGCTCTAGGGTTCGCGGTGACGCACGGCCGGACAGCGATCTGGATATTTTGATTGAGACGTTCGACAGAGCGTCTTCAGCGCGACGCTTCGATCTGTTCAAGGTCATGCATCTCATCGAGGATACGATTGGAATTTGGCCGCACGTCATGTTTCCAACCGAATTGACACCTCGCATCAGGGAACGCATGGCCGACGATCTGATCGAGGTGTTTTGATGCCTCCCACGTCCGAAGATCGTCTGAAAGACATTCTTGATCGCGTTCATCTCATCGAGCGCGTCACGAGCGGCATGGCGCCGGATCAGTTCGCCGAAGACGAAGTTGTTCGCGGTGCGGTAGAGCGCTTCCTTGCCATCATCTGCGAAGCGTCATTGCGGTTACCGGATAACGTCAAGATTCTCGCTCCGCATATCAATTGGCGAAGAATGAATGATTTCGGAAATCACCTCCGTCACGCTTATCATCTAACGGATGCGGACGAAGTCTGGCAGATCGTGCAGAATGACCTGCCTCCCCTCAAAGCCTTTGTTGAAAGCGTCATCCGCGAATGACTATACGTGCCTTTCATCAGTCGCTGCTTGCGGCTTTGCTCCTCGCACTGCCATGCATCGCGCCCGCCCTCGCTGCTGAGCTAAAGCCCGACATCCAGCTCAAGGCCAAATACACCGAGGTCGCCGTCTTCTTCGATGCCGCGATCAAGTCGGATGCCCCGCTGCTGAAATATCTCACATCCGCCAGCAATGGCTGGGCTGCGAAGACGCTCAAGGAGCTGGCCGAGCAGCGCAAGGAGATGAATGATCTCCCTGCCGACATCCGCAACCGGCCATGGGAATCCGAACGAACCTATGCGCAAAGCTCATTGGTCGCGGGTCGCTATGTCAGCATCATTCGCGCGGACTACAACTACACCGGCGGCGCGCATCCCAATCGTGCCAATGACACGCTGCTGTGGGACAGGCAGGTCGGCAAGATGATCAGCATTCGTCCTTTCTTCACCGAGCTCGCCGATAGCGGGCCGGCGATGACGGCGATCCGCGATGCGGTCGTCGCCGATCTGAAAATCGAGAAGAAAAAGCGCGACAACGACAATCCCGACATGAGCCTCGTCGATGCGCTGGAGCCAAAGCTGCTCAAGATCGGACCGGTATCGCTGGCGCCGTCGACATCGGCCGGCAAGAGCTCCGGCCTCAGCTTCCATTACGGCCCCTATGCGGTCGGCTCCTATGCCGAAGGCGATTACGACGCCTTCGTGCCGTGGGAGAAACTCAAGCCCTATCTGTCGGCCGAGGGCAGCGCGATCTTCGGCGGCGAGCGGCCGAAGGACGACGACAAGGGGCCGCAGTGACGAAAGCCCCGATCGACATCGACGCGCTCGCCAAAGACCTCCGCGCCGGCAGCCGCGCCGCGCTGGCGCGGGCGATCACGCTGGTGGAAAGCCGCCGCGCCGATCATCAGGCCGCGGCGCGCGAACTCGTCCAGGCGCTGCTGCCGCATACAGGCCAGGCATTCCGTGTCGGCATCACCGGTTCGCCCGGCGTCGGCAAGTCGACCACCATCGATGTGCTCGGCATGTATCTGATCGAGCGCGGCCACAAGGTCGCGGTGCTGGCCGTCGATCCCTCCTCGGCGCGCACCGGCGGTTCGATCCTCGGCGACAAGACACGGATGAACGATCTGTCCGCCCACCCGAATGCCTTCATCCGTCCCTCGCCGTCCTCCGGCACGCTCGGCGGCGTCGCGGCGAAAACGCGGGAGGCGATGTTACTTTGTGAGGCGGCAGGTTTCGACGTGGTGCTGGTGGAGACCGTCGGCATCGGCCAGTCGGAAACCGCGGTCTGCGACATGACCGACTTCTTTCTGGCACTGATGTTGCCCGGCGGCGGCGACGAGTTGCAGGGCATCAAGAAAGGCCTGATCGAACTCGCCGACATGATCGCCATCAACAAGGCCGACGGCGACAATCTGAAGCGCGCCAATATCACCGCTGGGGATTATCGCGGCGCGCTGCATATCCTGGCGCCGCGCTCGGAGCACTGGCATCCGCCAGTCGTCACCTATTCGGCGCTGACCAAAACGGGTATCGCCGAGCTCTGGGACAAGGTCGTCGCGCATCGCACCGCCATGAACGCGTCCGGCGATTTCGCTGGCCGCCGCCGCGAGCAGCAGGTGAAATGGATGTGGACCATGCTGGAGGATCGTTTGAAGGCGCGGCTGCGCAGCGATCCCGGCATTCGCAGCAAGGTCAAACAAGTCGAACGCGACGTCGCCGATGGCACGATGACGCCGGCCGTCGCGGCGGAAGCGATCGTGGAGTTGTTGAGGTAGCGCGCCCTAACCTCTCCCCGCTTGCGGGGAGAGGTCGGCTGGCGGAGCGCAGCGAAGCCAGACGGGTGAGGGGGACTATCCACTCGCTCCTAGTTCGTGGAGAGTCCCCCTCACCCGCCTTCCACATGCTTCGCATGTTACAGGCGACCTCTCCCCGCAAGCGGGGAGAGGTTAGCGCGCCGTCGCGATCATGGAGGCGAATGTTGAACCGTCCCGGTACATCCCCACGCATCCTCATCACCGGCTTCGGCCCGTTCCCCGGCGCGCCGTTCAATCCAACGCAGGCGCTGGTGCGAAAACTCGCAACGCTGCGCCGCCCCGCTTTCGCGGATATCACCCGCATCGCGCATATTTTCGACGTCACCTATGCCACCGTCGATCGCGAACTGCCCGAACTGATCGCCCGCCATCGTCCGGACGCGCTGCTGATGTTCGGCCTCGCCGCACGCACGCCCTATATCCGGATCGAGACGCGCGCCCGCAACGCGGTGTCGATGCTGTGGCCCGATGCCGGCCACACAACGGTGCGCCGCGCCAGCATTGTTCCGGGCGCCGACGCGCAGAAGTTCGGCCCGCACACGGCGCGTCTGTTCCGGGCTGCCCTCGCCAGTGGCGCCGACGTGCGCCCCTCACGCGATGCCGGCCGCTATCTCTGCAATTACCTGTCCTGGCGCAGCATCGAGGCCACCCGCGCGCCGAACGGGCCACGCCTCGCGACCTTCGTCCATGTGCCGCTGCTGGCACAAGACACCACCTCGCACCGCATGACCTCCGACGAACTCACCGATACCGGTGAAGCGATCCTGCTGGAGATGATCCGCCTGACCCGGGTCAAACTGCGTGATCCAGCCCGGAATCCGGGGTGTGAGACCGTCGAGACGACGCCCCCGACTATCCTCTGAACATCAATTCATAAATTGGGGAAATTCAGCCGATTTCCGCGACGCAGCCATGCCGAAAGTCAACTTGTGCATCGCAGCATGAACACCCTAATGGCGGGAATGCTTTCAGGGACAGCTTTGTGACCGACATCAACGCCGACGCCCCCCTCGCGGTGTCATCGACCCATAGCCCAATGAAATTTGGCGAATTCGTCGTCGTGATCGCTTCGATCATGGCGCTGAATCCGCTTGCCATGGACATCATGCTGCCGGCGCTGCCGCATATCGGTGCGGCCTTCAAGGTCCCTGATGCCAACCGCCTTCAGACCGTCCTCTCGGTCTTCCTGCTCGGCTTCGGCGTGGCCCAATTCGCCATGGGCCCGCTGTCGGACCGCTACGGTCGGCGCCCCATCCTGCTCGGCGGAATGGCCGTCTATTGCGCCGCGAGCGTGCTCGCGCTGTTCGCACCGTCATTCGAAATCCTACTGCTTGCCCGCCTGCTGCAGGGCGTCGGCACCGCGGCGACGCGCGTGATCGCGGTGTCGATCGTCCGGGACTGCTATGCCGGCGGTCGCATGGCCAGCGTCATGTCACTGGCCATCATGGTTTTCATTTCGGTGCCGGTCATCGCCCCGTCTTTCGGGCAGGCCCTGATGGTGCTCACGGAATGGCGCGGCATCTTTGTCGTGCTGATGCTATACGGCTTGCTGACGCTGGCCTGGAGTGCCTGGCGAATGCCGGAGACGCTGCCGGTCGCCAAACGCCGCTCGCTCGCCATTCGTGATGTGCTGTATGCCTATCGGCAAACCGTCAGCCATCGGCAGACGCTCGGTTACGGCCTCGCTGCCGGCATCCTGCAGGGCGCACTGTTCGCTTTCGTGTTCACCTCGCAGCAGGTGTTCACCGAGATTTTTCATCTCGGGCCATATTTCCCGCTTGCCTTTGCTTCCATCGCTTTCGGCGTCGCTGCGGCCAGCTTCTTCAACTCGCGCGTAGTCCATCGCCTTGGCATGCGCGCACTCTCCCACGGCGCCCTGCTCGGTTTCGTCACTGCTGGCGCGACGATGTTATTGGCCGTGGCGATGGGCTTCATGCCGCTATGGTTGTTCATCGCGCTGTCGATGCTGATGATGTTTGCCTTCGGCCTGATGTTCTCGAATTTCACCGCACTGGCGATGGAGCCGCAGGGCCACATCGCCGGCACGGCCTCCTCGCTCTACGGGACGCTGACCACGCTGCTGGGTATCGCCATCGGCACGGTTATCGGCCAGCACTATGACGGCACTCTGCTGCCGTTCGCGACCGGCCTTTTTCTTTGCACCCTCACTGCATTCGCAGTGATCCTCGTGGTGGAAAAGGGCCGCCTGTTCAAGTCTCACAAGATGGTGAGCTGAACGCTCTCGCGGCGTAGCCGAATGGCCGTCGCGCAATTTTGAAATGTCTGGGAATACGTCGGGGCGAACCCGGCGCCGCCATGAACGTTATCAATTTTTACCGGAGCAATCCGATGCCCTACGCACTGTTCTGTGACGACGCGAAACTGAGCAAATCCTATCCGACCGAAGCCGACGTGTGGAAACTTGCCGCCGAGAGCGGCCTTGTCACCGATGTCGAAGCCAAGAATTCGAAGCCGACGCCGCGCCGCGTGCTCGACAACGACTATGAGATCCGTCCCTGCCAGGCGGAGCCCGGCGAATGCCCGGAAAAGAACGAACGCGACGCCCAGGCCGAGAAGGATTTCCAGCTCGCGCTGAAGGGACGATAGCGCGGGGCGCCCAGCGAAGCGACGTCCGAAATTATGCGCCTGCACGCTCCCCCGTTGGCCCAAACTCCGGGGGCGCGATCTTAGCAAAGCCGACAGAACGCAAACCTCAGCCACTCCAATTGTGCCGGGGAATGCCGATCCACACTTGTCATTCCGGGGCGCACGCAAGCGGCGACGCTGAAGTGCGAACCCGGAATCTCGATGTGTTTGGCACGATCGGAGACTCCCATGCTGAGATTCCGGGTTCGCGTGCGCGAAGGTGCGCCCGCGCCCTCAGGCAAACCAATTGGTTTGCCGGGGAATGACAAGTGTGGGGCGGCAAGACAGCGCCAAACATTTTTTCCTATCTTCCGTTGACAACATCCCCATAAGGTTTATATTCCCCTCCGTCCTGCCCCACCGAGAGGGGCGATCGCGATCGTCACGTTCGCGGGGTGGGATGCGGTGGACGCCGGAGATGCGGCGTCACGCGGTTTGGGGGTGACGTCTGTCTTCGGGCAGGACGGATCTG
>NZ_JABMCJ010000084.1 GCF_013359755.1 Tardiphaga robiniae
AGTGGCAGACCCCCGTAGTGGGGCCGGACGGTGACCCAAGGCCTCCCGAGTGCGTGAGGGAACGTCTCCCTCCCGCCCGCAGGCGCCACATCCCGCCCCGCGCTAACAAGCGTCCCTGGCAACGCCCCTCAAAGTGGGACGAGATGCAATGGAATATAATCTCCTCGAAAACAGCGTCAAGGATTATTTTCAGAATTCTTCGGAGGCACCCGCCAGAGAGCCCACCTCCTGAGAGAGCGACGCAGGTGTACAGATGAATATCGAGGCGTGATAGAAAACGGACCCGCTAACGCAGATCATGACGAAATACCTGGTTCAACATCGGCGCGCCGTTACGCCCGACGATATATGTCGCGGAATATACTCCGCCTGGCCAAGGTTCGGTGGACCGCTTTTTTCCGATGAAGAGAAGCGTCTGGGCCTGATTTTGCGCAACTGCAACTGGACCCTTCTCGGCGATGATCCTGCCGTCGGGATCGCGCAGCGTCAGTGACTGTTCGTCGCCCGTCTTCAAGCCAATTGTCCGAACATAAACGACAAGGGCTTCAGATTTCGTACTTGGCTTGCGCTGAGAGACAGCGTCAACCTCGATCATATCGTTCGTGACCGCTTCGGTAGCGAATCCGAAGTTCAAGACTGCGCGCGGTGAATAGGCCAGACGAACCCGAGCATCGTCCGTCCATTCACTTTCAGTATGACTGCCGCAAGCGCCAGGCATCAAGCCTGTTCCAAAGGGATCGATGACCTTCCCTTCTCGCCGCACAATAAAGTGTAGATGCGGATACTCAGTTAGCCCCGACATGCCGACGGCACCGAGAACTTGGCCAGCGCGGACTGTATCTCCAGCTCTTACCAAGATGCTGTCTTTGGCCATATGGCAGTACTGGGTTTCGCGATCTCCGGAATGTCTGACAACAACGCCATTGCCGCATTCATTTCCTTTGGCTGCATCGCGCCTGTCGCCTTTCACAGGGCTGTCCGCAAGGCCATCGCGAGTTCGCAGCACCGTGCCCTCGGCGGCTACGACGACGTGAACCGGCTTCTGCTGTCTGCCATGTGACGTTAATCGAAAATCGACGCCGTTATGGCCGTCATAGGTCAATGTCCCGCACATGTAGTCCTTGGCCGAGGGACTATCGTCGATGTCTACGTAATTCTGGATGAAACACGTGCGACCAATGTCGCACGATAACGGTATGATCAAATCTCCAGCAGTCGCCGCGTGCGATATTCCTATAACGAGGGGCAGCGCTAACAATATCGCAATCTGTTGCCGATGCGCCATCTGATCACGTCTGGATGCCCGCGGGAACTCCACGATTTTACATGGATGAAGATGTGGTGATGTAGGGTGCCCCGGGCTGTCGCAACTTGAACGGTGAGAATGTTCGACTATGCAGAACGAAAAATTCCGATTGGCGATTGATTCCAACTTTCAGCATGACGCGTTTGATGTAAGTCCGTACGGTTTCTTCCGTGAAACCAAGTTCCAATCCGATGGCGCGTGGACAGCGCCCGCGGAGAATACAGCGAACAATCCGCGCCTCCACCCAACTCAAGCCAAACGCGAGAGCAATGCGCTGGGCACCGGCCTCCTCATTGAATTGAGGAACGTAGATGAGAGCAAGATTTGGATCGGTATTTCCAGGGATTGAACCGATCACAGCAAACAAAAATCGCTGCTCCTCTTGCGAGATGAGTACGGTCGATCCGACGTTCTTTTGGTTTAGATCCGGAATGATAGCGGCTCGAACAGCGTCCCTGAGCTGGGTGGTGATGAGGGGGGTCGATCCCGAGAGCGTACCACCATCGAGAGTGATGACACCTTCGCCGACAAGTCGCCGAAACCCGCTGTTCATGCTCCGAACGATCAGATTTTCGTCAATGGTCAGGGCGGGCGACTCAATGTCATCCAGCCACATTTGATGAGACTGCAATGTGGTCTTTGTCAGATCAGCGACCGCATCCCATAGGAGCTCGATCGCGCGCCTAGCGGTAGCGAATTCTGCATCAGGAATCTGCACCTGCCACCATCCCGCAATAAAGATGGCAGTATCCCCAGAGACCGTACATACACGTCCGATGACCGAGTGGTGCCCGTAGACCGGGCGCGTTCCGATCAGCCGGCGTGCAAACCCGTTTGGCGACGTAGACGACTGATATATGAAATTGCCGTCTCCGTTGAAAGTCTCCGAGATGGATCTCGCCAACGCTTCCGATGCGGGACTGGGCGCGGGTAATCCAACTGAAGTCTGATCGAGTAGATCTCCTTCTGGAGACAAGAACACAGCGTAGCAGCGTTTGCATTCGAGCAGTCGGGCTAAGGATCGCGCAAACCACAGGTTTTGTGGCGCACTGGAGTTGCGGCTGGGGCGGGGCAATGGATTCGCCGGAGTAGCTCGAAGCCTGAAGGCCAGTGAGCCGATGGTGTCAGAGCGGTCGTTTTCCTGTTGGTATCCTTGCTGCATAAATGCCTCCCAAAGAATTTGTGTGTTCAATATTCCGCCAAGGCGTCAACTCTCCCGGAAGGCACGGTGGACGCGTAGGCGCAGCGGCTGAATTAAGTACTCCGCAAATGTTCTTATGCCTGTTTCAACAAAGACTTCGACCGGAAGGCCGGGCTTCAAAGTCGTGAGATGAGGTTCGACCTCCGGTGATCGCTGCAAATCAATTTCTGCCATGTAGGATGTGACGCCGCTCTTCGTGTCAGTGAACGCATCCGCCGCGACAGCAGTCACCTGGCCTTCCAGCATGGGTCGGCGGCGAATGTTGAGGGCAATGATGCGGATACGAGCGTTCTGCCCCGCCATGACTTCCTCGCGATCCTGCGGCCGCAGGGATGCCTCGATGACGAGGCGATCCTCGATGGGCACGATCTCCATGAGTGTCTCTCGAGGCGCTAACACAGTGTTCAATTCCCTGCTGTTGAGGCGAACAACCCGTCCCGACTCCGGTGCGCGTAAATCAGTCCGCGCCAGTTGTTCACGCAATGCGCCAATCCGATGTCTGAGATCGCCGATCGATTCTCGCGTTGCGTGACTCTGTTTTGCGATATCCTGACTTTGGTTGAGACCCAGCTGTTTTCCACGATCGACGAGTTCTGCGATTTTCCCGCGTGTTTCTGCTTGCTGGGTCAGATTGCGCGTGAGTTGGGCCTGCATGTCCGCTTCCGCCCTCTTCAACGCAAGTACGCGTGGCTTTCGTGCGAGCCCTTTTTCCAATAGCGATGCTGTATCTCGTATTTCTTCCTGAAGAAACTGAAGTTGCTCTTGCAGGCTTGTCCTGCTGTTTTCGAGGCCATGGGCCGTTTCCATGAGTTGTCGGGTCTGCTGATCGATCAATTTCCGCTCGCCGGTCAATGCACTTGATCGCGTCGCGAACTCCGTCTCCTGGGTCTGAATTGCCGTCTTTGCTTCGGGGCGAGGAGAATTCCGTAATTCGTCAGGAAATGAAATAGCGGTGGACTGCATTTGTTCAGCGAGTAACCGTGCATCCAGCGAGAGATCAGCAAACAATTTTGTCTCTAATACGCCAAGGCTTCCCTCAACTTGGGTCGTATCGAGTTTTGCAACGATCTGACCGGCCTCGACTTGCTCGTTCTCGCGGACATAAATGGTCTTCAATATCCCACCGTCGAAATGTTGCACCGCCTTCCGCTTGGATTGGACCTTTATGATACCGGGAGCGATGACGGCGCTGCGCAGCGGGACGAATGTAGCCCAAAGGCCGAATCCGCCGAATTGAATCGCTAAAAGGAAGGCTCCCCATTTTATGAGTCGTCGGGCATCGGACCTGGGTTTCTCCAGGATTTCGTGGCTGCTCGTTGCACCGAGTAAAAGTTCGTGGACGTGAGTTGTCACAATTCCTGCTCCTAGCCAGATAGCAGTTGCGGGCGCTCGGGCTGACGCGGACCCCGGCGTGAAGGGAGCCCCGCTGTGTTGCTGGGTAGAACTTCCGAAACGGGACCGAAGGCGACCTGCGTGCCGTCGCGGAGCAGCAATACGTGATCCGCAATCGTCAGGAGGCGTGGCCGGTGGGTCACGATCAGGAAGGTTGCGCCCTGCGATCGTGCGCTCAATATCGCAGTGCACAGCGCTGCCTCGCCATCCGGATCGAGATTTGCGTTGGGCTCGTCGAGCAGTATCAGTTTACGGTTGCCGAAGAAGGCTCGTGCCAAGCCGATGCGCTGTCGCTGGCCACCAGAGAGGCGATGACCGTCGCGACCGATCTGCGTTTGATACCCGGCCGGCAGTGCCAGAATCATCTGATGCGCGCCAGCCAGAGTTGCCGCCATGACGATATCTTCGTCGCGCGGGCTCTCCTCAAATCCCGAGATCGCTTCAGCAACGGTACCGGCGAGCAATTCGACATCCTGAGGAAGATAGCCGATGTAGCTTCCGAGCTGATCGGGGTGCCAGCTCTCCAGCAACGCGTTGTCGAGCCGGATTTCACCGACGCTGGGCTTCTCCAAGGCGGCCGCCATCCGCAAGAGAGTGGACTTGCCCGCGCCGGTCGGACCAACGACCACGACGATCTCGCTGGGCCTGCATCGGAAGGCAATACCTCTCAGGATCGAACGTCTCGCCTGCGGAATGGTGAAGCCGACACCATTGAGTTCCAGTAAGCCATTTGGGGCAGTGAGGCGGGTCCGATGAGGTTGCTTCAACACCCATGTCGCCGCGGCGCTGACGCGTTTCCATGCCTCCTGCGCCGCGGTCACCCCGCGCCAGGCAGAGATAAGGCTCTCCATCGGTTGCAGGGTTCGGCTGACCATGATCGAGCTCGCGATCAGGCTGCCGGCGAGTACCTCGTTTTGCAGTACAAGCCAGGCACCACATCCGATAGATAGAACTTGCAGAGTAGACCTCACCATGCGTGCCGCCGATGCGATCGCGGCGACCCGTTCGCTGGCGCGAACGACAGGAGATAACGCCTCATCATTGGCGCGCATGAAGGCGTGGATGGCGCCTCCAGTCCAGCCCATGGCCCTGATGAAGTTGCCGTGTCGTACGATGCCATCCATTAGCATCTGACAACGTGCGGCTGCACCGCTCGCTTCATTGACCTCCGCCCGGGCAATACAGCTACTCACATATCCCATGATCGACAGAACGACCGCGCCAGTCAGCGCAATAGCGCCGTAGTAGGGATGGATGAGAAAGAGGATAAGTATGAAGACGGGAAGAAACGGGGCATCGACCAACGTAATGACAGCGCCGCCTGAAAAGAAGTTCCGTAGCTCCCGAACTTTCACCAGATCATGCGTCGAGCCTTCGCGGCGTCGCGCCGGATCGGCAATGGTTGCCTCCAGGATGAGCGGTGCGATGCGCTGTTCGAAGGTGACGGCGAACCGGCTGAGCAATCGAAATCGAATGACGTCGAAGAAGGCGCTGAAGATCAACGCCGCAATTCCGAGGGAGGTCAGGCCGATGAGAGTCTCGATGCTTCCGCTGCTGATGACCCGGTCGAAGACCTCGATGGAGTAGAAGGGTAACACAAGCAGAAGGATGTTGGCCGACACGCTGAAGACGACGACCCACACGAGCGTGGTTCGCCCTGGAACGGCGCTGACAACAGATTCTGCTCGGGCCGAGTGAGCCAGACGCATAGTGACTGCCTAATTGCGCAGAATGCGTAGGGCGGCAACGTGCCGCCCTACGTCGTCAATAATCAGACAACTTCGATAGCGGTGTAACCCGCTGCGTTATTTATGTCCTCGATCGAGGCATAGGGGGTTCCTCCGCCCGTAATGCCATCGAGGGTGATGGTTCCGAAGCCGAAATCCAGCGTGGTATTGGTACCATCGTCGTCGACGACCACCGTTGTCGGGTCATAGCCAGGCGCCGCATCGATGCTGATGGTGTCACCGTCAGCGAAACTAAGATCGGTAACTTCGTCATCACCGAAGTCCGCGCCCGTACCATCGCCAGCGTTGATCGCGTCGGTTCCGGCGCCTCCTGTAAGCACGTCATCACCGATACCGCCGTTCATCGCGTCAGCGCCGTTACCGCCGCTCAGCTCATCGTCGCCCGCCGCGCCGTTGAGCGTGTCATTTCCTGCACCGCCGGCCAGCGTATCGTCACCGTCGCCGCCTTCAAGCGCATCCGCTCCATTGCCGCCGGCAAGCGTATCGTCGCCTGCATCGCCGTTTAACGTATCGACGCCGGTGCCACCGGACAGTTCGTCTGCCCCGTCGCCACCATTAGCGACGTCATCGCCAGCGCCGCCTTCGATTGTGTCGTCACCGGCGTCACCTGCCAGCAGGTCGTTACCCGCACCGCCCTCCATGACGTCGTCGCCCGCTCCACCATTAAGTGTGTCGTTTCCGGCGTCGCCGTTCATGATATCGTTCCCGTCATCGCCATTGAGGGTATCGATACCATCGCCTCCGTTCATGGTGTCGTTACCGGCACCGCCATTCAGTGTGTCATCACCGAGACCGCCATTCACCGTATCATCACCCAGGCCGCCACTGGCGGTATCATTGCCGTCGCCGCCTTCCAGCGTGTCATTGCCGAGCCCGCCGGTCAGGGTATCGTCGCCGGCATCACCATTGATGGTATCATCGCCCACCCCGCCAGACAGGACGTCAGCACCATCACCACCATTCAATGTGTCATCGCCAGCAGCGCCTGCGAGTGTATCATCGCCTGCGCCCCCCGAGAGAACGTCATTTCCAGCACCGCCGTCGACGTTGTCATTTCCGTCGCCGCCATCGATCGTATCCGCCCCGGCGTTGCCGGAGAGATCATCATTCCCTGAGCCGCCATTGATCGTATCGTCCCCCGCGTCGCCGCTAGCCGTATCATCTCCAGCGCCACCGTCGATCGTATCAATGCCAGCGCCGCCACTGATCTGGTCGTTTCCGTCTCCTCCGAGAATGGAGTCGTCTCCCGCGTTGCCGTTCAAGGTGTCGTTGTCGACGCCACCATCGATCGAGTCGTTACCGGCTCCACCGTTGATCGTGTCATCACCGCCGAGGCCTGAGAGAGTGTCATTACCCGGGAGCCCATTGATCGTATCCGCAACTGGGGTTCCGTCCAGAATGTCGTCACCTGGTGTACCATTGATCAGTGCCATGATTGCCACTCCATGATGATGTCGCGCTTCTAACGCGACTACGCTTCGCGCTGAACATAGATGCATGATCCTAGCTATCCCCTCGACAACCGGAGATCGCTGACACCGAGCGTGTCGATCGAGCGAATTTTGCGCAATCCCCATGTGGGGACAAAATGCAGCGCGTGATAGGGAAAGCTATTGCGTAAATGTTCGCTCAGGATTCATCTGAAGGACAGCCCTGCTGCCGTAACTCAAGTTCGACAATAATGCTCTGAGGCCATGATTAAGCGCGTCGAGCGTGCAATCTGAAGATGAGGGGCAGAGCAGAACTCTAACTATCCGGTATTCTTACGGATTACAGAGTGCTCTCGCGCGTGGCTCGTGACGACTGCTCCATCTAGCCGAGTGCCTTCGTCTACTTCAGCCATAATCTCGTTAATCGTCTCAATAGGTCTTGCAGAAAGGAAGGATGACGCGAAGCTCATGTGCGTGAAACTGGCTTAACGCCAACAATGTGCAACGCCCGTCCCAAGTATATTATCCTGGAATCGATCTATCCTACGAGTGTCACATGTAATCGGCATCGTGTCGCACATCGACGAGCTGCTCGACCGCAACATCGGTGCCGGGTATCCAATTGGTCGATTTGAAGCCGCTCACGCACGCGGCAATCCCTTGCGACATTAAGATAGCTCACGTCCGCTTCTGGTGCCAAACCGACAATCGGTAACGGACGATGTCGGCCGCTTGCCATGAGCGAGACAAGACCTTTGTGGCGGTCAAATTACTCTGAACTACACTTTCGAGAGATTTTTGCAGCGGCTCCTTTTCGAATCTGCAGCGCTCCTGTCGACAGGTGACATCAATCCAGAGCGACGCAGCCCCTAGAAGCCGCATTTCCCGCGGCATCCGGGTCGCTCTGCACGGTTGATCTGAGAGATCAAGCGCGTACTTCGAAGATCATATTGAAGGGTGTCTCAGTCGCGCGGCGGAAGCGCTTGAATCCTGCCTCAGTCGCGACCTGACGCAATTTGCTTTCACCTGCCTGGGCACCGAGCCCCAAGCCCACCTCCTGAGAGAGCGACGCGGGTGTACAAATGAATGTCGAGGCGTGATAGAAAATGGACCCGATCGGGTTGAGATTATCCTTGAGATTGTCATGAGCAAATGGCTCGACGATCATCCACGACCCGTCTTTGGCCAGTGTTTCCTTGACATGCTTGCCCGCACCAACGGGGTCGCCCATGTCATGCAGGCAATCGAAGAAAGCGACCAGATCGTAGTCTTTTGCCGGAAAATCCTTGGCACTGGCCTGCGCGAATTCAATTCGGTCTCCGACCCCCGCTTCCTGGGCCAGGACCTTCGCGCGATCGATCGAAGGTTTGTGGTAATCAAACCCGAAGAACCTGGATTTGGGGTACGCCTGCGCCATCACGATGGTAGAGGCGCCGTGGCCGCATCCGACATCGGCCACCTTGGCGCCAGCTTTCAATTTGGCTTCGACGCCTTCGAGCGTCGGAATCCAGTTTGAGACCAGATTGGCGTTATAGCCCGGCCTGAAGAAGCGTTCGGTGCCCGAGAAAAGGCACTTCGAATGCTCATGCCAGCCAACGCCCTTCCCTGTTCGAAATGCTTCGGCGACCTTGGGTTCGTCGAGATAGGTGGACTGCACGACATCGAATGCACCGGCGAAGAAAGCTGGCGACCCTTCCTCGGCGAATGCCATCGCTTGTTCGGCCGAGAGCGAGAACGCGTTCTTTTCAGGGTGATAATCGATGTAACCAGAGGCGGCTTGGCCGGAGAGCCACTCGCGGACATAACGCTCATGCAGGCCGGTCTTCTTGGCAAGCGCCGACGGCGTGAAGATATCTCCATCCGCCATTGCCTTGTAGAGGCCGAGACGATCGCCGAGCAGTATACTGGCACCGCCGAGTGAAATGCCGAGGTCGTTGACCAGCTTTCCTACGAGTGCGTTCAGCTTTTCAGGATTTGGTTCACGCATTGCAGCATCCTCCACTTTGTGAAGAACAGCCCTCGCTCTAGTTAAGCACGACTGGCGAATTACAAGTGGGAGCCGAGCGCCACGCGATGTCAGATTGAGGATTATGCGGAATTGTCCGCTGCTGGCGCAATACCCGCGTTCCCTCTAGACTTGCTTCTGCGAAGTTTTGAAATTGCCGCTCAATTTTCACGAGTTTTCGGGGGAAATTATCCTTTGGCCGAAAGTGGGATTGCGAATATTCGCGCGGTACTGTTGTCAAAGCCCCGCCCGGTCGGGTGGGATCAGCGCCGGCAGCGACTTGACGAAGTCGGGTCGATCTGGCCGGTGGCCGACGATGTCGAGTTGCGGACTGTCGATCGCGGAAATGTCGTGGGGGAATGGTCCTTCTCACCGGGGGCAGATACGACGCGCGTGCTTCTGTATTTTCATGGCGGCGGTTTTTGTTCGGGATCAATCCTCAGTCATCGACGCCTGGTGACAGAGGCGGGGCGGGCTGCTGGCATAAGCACCCTGGCGATTGACTATCGGCTCGCGCCAGAAAATCCGTTTCCTGCCGCTCACGACGACGCGATGAGCGCTTGGCGATATCTGCGCCAGCAGGGCATAGACGCCAGCAATATAGTAGTTGCTGGTGACAGCGCTGGCGGCAATCTCACAATTACCCTCATCAACGCCTTGCGCGGAGCCAATGAAGAGTTGCCGGCATGCGCTTGGCTTATTTCGCCCTGGACCGATCTTTCAATGTCCGGGACGACGCTACAAAGCAAGGATCAGATCGATCCGATCATCCACCGTGGCTATCTCGAGGAACTGGCTGACGCCTTTGCTCCGGCATCGCTTGACCGCAGGAGCCCGTTTCTGTCTCCGCTATTCTCGAACCTCATCGGATTTCCACCAACACTCATTCAGGTCGGGTCAGCCGAAACTTTGCTCGCAGACTCGACGCGTTTCGCGGAGGCTGCCGCAATAGCCAACGTCGCGACGACGTTGGAGGTATGGCCCGACATGATCCATGCATGGCCTCTGTGGAATGGCGGTCTTACAGACGCAAGGTTGGCGCTCAGGTCAGCTGGACAATTCATCAAGCATCAATTGTCTGATCTAGTTCAAATCAGTTCCAAGTCTTCGTGATTCATGATTCTTAACTCTGACATCCGATGGAGTTCGCCCCATCGCAGGACATCAAGGCGCCATTGCCGCCACGACAGTACGGACGGCACTGCGCGCATTCGCAAGGCGGCATCGCAACCTCAGCTCTGATGCGGGCCTTGCATGATCTTCATAGCATCCTTCACGTGGCGCCACTCGTTGGCTTCTTCCACCTGACCCTTTTGCTCGCATGTCAGTGCATTCTGAGCGGCATGAGCGATGGCCACGGCGCCGTGCCGATCAAGCATCTGCCGGGCGATGGTGTGGACTTGAGTTTCGGACATCATTTGCTTTCTCCTGATTTACCCGAGCCAAGGAGAACCTGTGCTGCTGGAACCGAACCGGCCCGGTGTCTCTGAAAACGGTGGAACAGCCAATCTCGTTCCCGCAAAAAACAACCGACCGCGCGCTGGCATGGGCCGGCCATCTATCGCGACCGCCTTGCCATGAATTTCAAACTCGAATTGCGATCGGACAAAGCATTGTGCACCGCAAATCAATCATCCGATGTTAAACATCGGATGATTGCATTCGCTCTGAAAACGTGAGATAGGCCACTGAGGAAACAAGCGGGGAAAGAACACTCGTGGCACGAAGTCCTACAAAATCGCTGGAGCGGGGAAGCAAACCAGGTCGTATCAATTCGGTCTTGACCACACTCGGCTGCGAAATCGCGCAGGATATTATCCCGATTGGCGCAACCCTCCCCCCAGAGCCGGAACTGGAGGCGCGCTTCGGTGTCGGGCGCGGCGTCATCCGGGAAGCGATCAAAACCCTCGCTGCGAAAGGAATGGTCAGCGTCCGTCCGCGTTACGGTACGCACGTCTTGCCGCGCCGCGACTGGAGCCTGCTCGATCGCGATGTGCTGGGATGGCTGGTCGGCAGCGGCGAACCGGACCGCGATCTTCTGATGGCGATTCAGGAAGTCCGACTGATCATCGAGCCGGCAGCAGCCGCGCTCGCGGCAACCCGGAGCACCAAGCAGGACAGGTTGCGCATCGAAGCCGCGCTGGTCGGCATGGAAACCTCGCACGATCAGGAAAGCGCCATCAAGGCGGACAAAGCATTCCACCTCGCCATTCTGGATGCGACGCATAACCCTGTGTTGCAGGGTTTTCGCGGCGCCATCGATACCATTCTGAGCGCGGTGTTTCTTGTCGCGGTCGGCAGCCCCGGCTGGTTCGAAGACAACCTGCCAAACCACGCGGCCGCGGCGCGCGCGATTTCCGCGGGCGATGCAAAGAAGGCCAAGGCCGCCATGGAACAGGTGCTTGGCTACACGCAATTCAAACTCTCGAAGCGTCGCGCGACTGCGACGCCTGAAGGCATAACGCGGGTCTCAACCGCGGCGGCGAAAAAAAGAAAGAGGAAGCCCCATGTATCGTGACATGATCGGATCGACGCACGTCCTTGCATCACCGGAAATCGCCGTCGTCGCTATTCCCGAGGACGAGCGCGTCTGGGTGCCGCAGGCGCCGGATGTCTGGTTTCGTCCGCTGATGCTGAACACACGACAGGGGCAGTGGTGCAATCTACTGCGCGTGCGACGCGCCGGCGTGCTGTCGCGACATCTGCATCCCAATCCGGTGCATGGCTTCGTGTTGCGCGGCAAGTGGTTCTACCGCGAACACCAGTGGGTGGCGACGGAAGGCTCCTACGTGTTCGAGCCTCCGGGTGAGATCCACACGCTGGTCGTCCCAGAGGACGTTTCCGAGATGATCACCTTCTTCAACATCCAGGGATCGATGCTGTATCTCGATGAGAACAACAAGCACGTCGGCTATGAGGACGTCTTCACCAAGATCGATATGTGCCGCGCCCACTACGAGTCCGTCGGCCTTGGCCGTGACTACGTCGACCAGTTTGTGCGCTGATGGCAGACGGAGCCAACATGATCGAGGAGATTCCGTCGGCCGCATGGGCGTCGATCTGGTATGCGGGAAAACGCGTGCTGGTGACGGGCGGAACGTCAGGGATC
Source organism: Tardiphaga robiniae (assembly GCF_013359755.1). Taxonomy (GTDB): domain Bacteria; phylum Pseudomonadota; class Alphaproteobacteria; order Rhizobiales; family Xanthobacteraceae; genus Tardiphaga; species Tardiphaga robiniae. Next base: position 12,192 of record NZ_JABMCJ010000084.1, read on the forward strand.
GGCGCGGGCCTGGCGCGCGGCTTCGTTGAGGCCGGCGCGGAGGTCATCGCGACCGGCGTGAATGCTGCGGAGATCGAGCGGGCGCGTTCGGATTCGGTGCTGCGCGAGGCTCAGGCGCATCAGCTCGACGTCCGCGACGACAGCGCGATCAAGTCCCTTGTCGGCTCGCTCGGCGAGCTCGATGTGATCGTCAATTGCGCCGGCGTTATTCGTCGCAGCGAAGAACTCGACCCCGCGGTTTTCCAGTCGGTCGTCGATATCAATCTCAACGGCACCATGCGGATGTGCGCCGCCGCGCGGCCGCTGCTGGCACGCTCCAAGGGCGCGATCGTCAATCTGGCATCCATGCTGTCGTTCTTCGGCGGCGGTCTCGTTCCCGGTTATGCCGCCAGCAAGGGCGGTATTGCACAACTGACGAAATCGCTGGCGATCGCCTATGCGAATGACGGCATTCGCGTCAACGCGATCGCGCCGGGCTGGATCGCGACGCCGTTGACGACCGATCTGCAGGCCAGCCCGGAACGCAGTCAGGTCATTCTGGGGCGCACGCCGTTGGGCCGTTGGGGCAAGCCGTCGGACCTTCTGGGCGGCGTGCTCTATCTGTGCTCGCCGACGGCTTCTTTTGTGACGGGGACGATCCTCGTCATCGACGGCGGATATGCCGTGACGTGATCAGGCGGCGGCGAAGTGCCGCCGTTCGCAGACGAGATTTGAGTACTAAACTGCGTAGCCGAGAGCCTCGCAGATAAAAACAAAGCGGCCAGAACGCTGGTCAAAGGGAGGTCGCGTGCTCGTTGCGCCCGGTCAAAAAGTGCGGTCCCGCGTCGCCTGGCGCGGCATGAACTCGCTGGTGGGCGCAGCCTTGTTCGTGGCGCCCCTGCTGGTGCTCGTCGCCATCTGGGCGATCGTGGTCCCGCTGTTCAATGTCAATCCGCGGATTTTTCCCTCGGTCGGCTCGGTGGCGGAAGCAGCGGTTGCCGCGATCGGCGATGGCTCGCTCATCCGCCACATCGGCGCGAGCATGCTGCGTGTGGGACTGGGCACGTTTCTCGGCGTGCTCGTCGCCGTTCCGCTTGGCATCGCCATGGGCGTGAGCCCTGCGGTCTCGGCATTTCTGACGCCGCTGTTTCGCTTCTTCTCTGTGCTTGCCGGCATCGCCTGGATACCGATCGCGACATTGTGGTTCGGCTACGGCTTCGGCGCCATCATCTTCGTGATCTTCAACGCCGTCTTCTTTGTGGTCGCCTACAACACGCTGCTTGGTGTCTCCACCATTCCGATGACGATCCGCAATGCAGCCGCGTCGCTCGGTGCCGGACGATGGGCCTTGCTCACCGAAGTGCTGCTGCCGGGTGCGCTCCCCAATATCGTGACAGGCGTGCGCACCGGGCTCGGCTTCGCGTGGCGCGGCCTGATCGCGGCGGAGATGATCGCGACCAATGTCGGACTTGGCTACATGCTGTTCGTCGCCCGTGACTTCTATCGCACCGAAGTGATCGTGCTCGGCATGATCGTCATTGGCGTGCTGTGGCTATTCATCGACCGGTTGCTGCTCGTTCCGCTGGAACGCGCGACGATCGAGCGATGGGGACTGGTGAGGCGCACATGAACATTGCACTGAGATTCTGGAGCGGCTACGTGCGCACGACGCATCGGTGGCCAATTATCGCGACCATCGTGCCATTTATTCCCGTGGTGGCGATCTGGAGCATTGTCGCCAATTCAGGCATGTTTCCGCGCGCCTTCTTCCCGGCGCCGGTGGATGTGATGCGGTCGTTCATTTCCCTCACCTACAAGGGAATTTTGCCGGACTATCTGCAGGACAGTCTGATCCGGCTGCTGTTCGGCGCAACCATCGGCGTCGCGCTGGGTATTCCGCTCGGCATCCTGATCGGCTCCAGCCGCCTCGCGCATCGCATCTGCTGGCCGGTGCTGCTGTTCTTTCAGGCCATCGGCGATATTGCGTGGCTGCCGATCCTGCTGATCTGGTTCGGCTTCGGCCTCACCACCATGACGTTCGTCATCGTCTACACCGTGCTGTTTCCGATCGTGCTGAGCACCGTGCTCGGCGTGCAGTCGGTGCACCGCGATCTGGCCCGTGCCGCCCAGAGCCTCGGCGCTTCGCCGATGCGGGTGCTGTGGGAAGTGACGCTGCCCGGCGCTTTGCCGAATATTATTACCGGCCTGCGCAATGGCCTCGGCTATGGCTGGCGCGCGCTGATCGCGGTGGAGATCATCGTCGGCACCAGCGGCATCGGATTCATGATGTTCGATGCACGTCGTGCCGGCTCAACGGTCGAGATCCTGCTCGGCATGATCGTTCTCGGCACTCTTTGGTACATCGTCGATGCCTGGATCCTTGCGCCGATCGAGCGCGCAACGGGCCAGCGGTGGGGATTGGTTACGTCATGAAAACACTGTCGCTGAAAAATCTTCGCAAGACCTATTTCGATCCCTATGCGGGATCGCAGGTCACCGCCGTCCACGACGTCTCGCTCGACGTCGAGCAGGGCGAATTCGTCTCCGTCGTCGGTCCCTCCGGCTGCGGAAAGACGACAATCCTGAACATGATCGCGGGCTTCATCCCCTATACGGGTGATGAAATCCTGATCGACGGCAATCTCGTCAAGGGACCGGGTCCGGATCGCGGCGTCGTTTTCCAGTCGTTCGCCCTCTTCCCGTGGAAGACGGTGCTGGAGAATGTCGGCTTCGGCCCGAAGATGCGGGGCGTGCCAAAGGACGAGCGCGACCGCACTGCGCGGGAATATCTCGCGCTCGCCGGCCTCTCGCATGCCGCGGATCGCTACCCGAATGAACTGTCCGGCGGCATGCAGCAGCGCGTCGGCGTCGTCCGCGCATTGGCCAACAATCCGGCCGTGCTGCTGATGGACGAGCCGTTCGCCAGCGTCGATGCGCAGACCCGCATGACACTGCAGGAAGAGCTGACGCGGATCTGGCAGGAGCGCAAGCCGACCGTCATTTTCATCACACACGATGTGGCGGAGGCCGTGTTCCTCGCCAACCGCGTCGTCGTGCTGTCCAAGGGCCGCGTGCTCGATCAGATCAAGGTCGATCTTCCGCGTCCGCGCGTCTGGGATCACCTGATCGAAGATGAAACGTTCAAGCGTCTATCGGCGCAGGTGCTGCAAATGGTGCGGGCCGCATGAGTATTGCGCGAGATGTCATTCGTTCGACCCGCGGGCGTGTGGTGCTCGCTGTCATCGCCGTGTGGGCCGCGTTTCAGGGCTGGCTGAGCATCGAGGCGCCGGGCAAGATTTCCAAGGAGCTCGCCGGCGCGTCCGACAAGGTCAATATCCAGATCGATATGCCGTTTACGCCGGAGCGTTTTCACGTTCTGGCGTTTCAGAAGTATGGGCGGATCGCCGGAGCCGACGATCATTCCATCGGACTAAGGGGTGTGAAACGAACGGACCTCAACGCGGTTGCCCGGCCTTACTGGGTCACGAGCGTGGGGCCAATCAAGGAGGAGGACTGATTTTGAAACGCATATTATGGGCCTTAACTGCCGTGATGCTGGCTTGCGTGCCCGCACAATCGCAGACATTGACGAAACTGAATGTCGGCATGGTCAGCGCCATCGACATGCTGGCGATCCCGGTGGCACTGGAGCGCGGTTACTTCGAGAAGCAGGGTCTCGATGTCACCATTGCGCGCCCCTACGCAACCGGCGTTGATGCGCTGAATGCGCTGCAGGCCGGCGAGACCGAGATCCTGCAGGTCGGCGTTCCGATGATCGGCGCCGTGCTGCGCGGCATGGATCTCGTGGCGCTCGGCAATTACAGCGGCAGCGCCACCAAGTCCGGTTCGGACGCGACAATGGCGATCATCGCCCGTGAGGGATCGGGCATCGTCAAGGGTGACCTCAAGAGCCTCAAGGGCAAGAAGATCGCGACCTCCTTCGGCACCGTCAACCATCTCTATATCCTGGCACTGCTGGAGAAGGCCGGGCTCAAGCCCGACGACGTCCAGCTGGTCAACACGCCGCCGCCGGATATGACGGTCGCGTTGCTCGCCAAGGGCATCGATGCGTTTTCCGGCTGGGATCCGTGGCCGATCATCGCGCAGAAGGACGTCCCCGGCGCCTTCGAAGTGATCCGCGGCGGCGATGTCATCGCCTATCTCGGCTATGTCGTCTCGCTTCGGTCCTGGGTCGAGAAAAATCCGGAATCGACGGAGAAATTCCTGGCCGCGACCTCACAGGCCGACCAGTGGATGCGCAAAAATCCCAAGGCCGCCGCGCAGATCGGCACCCGCTGGATTCCGGGCCTGAAGCCGGAGATCGCCGAAGCCGCCATGGAGTTTAATGTCCAGCAGCTTGATCGACGTCTTTCGGCAAATAGCTACAAGGCACTCTGGAGCGCGCAGGATCGGCTGCAGCGGCTGGGCGTGCTGAAGGCGACATTCGACGTCACCAAGAACATCGACGCCAAGCCGATGCTGAACGTCATGAAGAAGCATCCCGAACTATTCGCCGATCTGCCGCCCATTCCGGCTGAGGTGGCGCTCGGACCGGATTTCACGTTCAAGCCATGAATAAAGGAGGCGGTCCGCGCAATCGCGGACCGCCTTTTTTCTGATCGATGCATCAATCGAAAACGCTAGCTAGCAGCGTCGTGCTTTTGCGAGCAGCTCACGTTCATCCGCAACATCAACAGCACCTAAGCCAGTCCCAGGCCGCCATCAACAGCAACAACCTGGCCCGTCATCCATTCCGAAGCGGGACTCGAAAGCCTCACGATCCATTCCGCCAGGTCGTCAGGAACGCCGCGCCGCCCGAGCGGTATGCGCGCACGCTCCTGCTCCTTGATTGCCGCAGCCTGTTCCGGGGAGAGCCCCATCATGCCCGTCAGCGCGCCCGATTCCGTAGGCCCTGCCGCCACGGCGTTCACGCGTATGCCGAGTGGTGCAAGCTCCAGCGCCCAGCAGCGCGTCAAATGCTCCAAAGCCGCCTTGCTGGCGGCGTAATGAGACAGTCCAGCCACCGGCTTGTGACCGAAAGTGCTCGAGACATTAACGATCGTGCCCCGTGTTGCCTTTAGGTGAGGAAGAGCAGCAGAGGCGAGGAGACTTGGGCCGAGCACATTGACGGAGAAAATATCCATGATCCGATCGGCTGTCGCGTCTGCCAGCGGAAGGATTGCACCTGCGCCCGCGTTGTTGACCAGGGCATCAACCCTGCCCCAAAGATCGATCGTCTTGGCGATTGTGCGCTTGGCATCTTCGGCGGAGGCTGCATCCGCCACCATGCCGGCTATGTTCGCATGCTCGGCAATCGTTTCTTCAATTGGGCCGGAACGGCGGCCGGTCACGAACACCTTGTTGCCTTCCCTTGCGAAGCGCAGCGCCGCCGCCTTCCCTATGCCGGAGCTGCCGCCCGTTACAATCACGACCTTTTCACTCTGCATTTTCAATCTCCTTCTTGCCAAGATGACGCGGCTTGGCCCCACGACGCTGCAGTCCATCTGAATCGGCGCTGCTAAAACCAGGGCGCGCACGCATGAACGCCAAGAGGGCGCGCCCCGGTCTTAACCCGGCAAACGATCAGTAGTCCCAGGAGATCGGAACCCAGCGAAACGCGTCGCCATCGATCGCCACGTGGCCGGCGGACGGGAATGGCAGATGGGTCGCGACCAACAATTCGCCTGTTGCCGCCAGCTCCCGCAACAGAAGGGTCCGCACGCGCGCTGCTTCTTCGGGGTCGTGCTCGAAACCGTTGTGCCAATCGGGTTGGTCAAACCCGACCGTGAACACGGCGTCGCCGGCGAAGGTCAGCGCGTCACCGCCGGATGCCAGGCGGACGACACTGTGTCCGGGCGTGTGGCCGCCGGTCCGACGTACGATGACTCCCGGCGCCAGTTCGTGCTCGTCCGTGAATGTCCGAAAATGCTTTCCATATTCGGCCATGAACCGCTTGGCGGTCGCCCGCAGCGCGTCCGGGAATCCGGGCGGCATTTGGGTGTGAGAGAAATCGGGCGCTTTCCAGAATTCGACCTCGGCGGCAGCCACGTGGATTCGCAGATCCGAACGCAACTGATCCTTCACCCCTTCGACGAGCAGTCCGCCGATATGGTCCATATGCAAGTGCGTCAGCACGATATCGGTGACGCATGCAAGATCGATCTCGGCAGCGGCCAATCGCTGGATCAGTTGTCCGGCCCGCGGCAAATGCAGGTCCGGGTCCAATCCCAGCCCGGCGTCGACAAGAATGGTCTGCTCGCCACTCTGCACGACGACCACGTTCAGCGGCCAGTCGAAAGCGTCCGGCGGCAGGAACATGTCGCGCATCCAGGCGGCCCGAACGGCGGGGTCTGCGTTATGTCCCAACATGGAGGTTGGGAGTGGCAACACGCCATCGCTGACCACCAGCACGTCGATGTCGCCGATTTTCACTGCATAGCGCGACGGAACGAGTTCGTTACGCCCCGACTTGACGGGGGCTGATGTCGTATCAAGGTTCATGTGTTTCTCCTTCTGGGTATTTTGCTGAGTTTTTTGAATCGTCTGTGTCATCTGTGAGTCCTCCTGGTTGATCGATGGTGAGAGCTGGCCGCGCTCCTGCATGGAGCGCGGTCCTTTCTTGTGTGGGGTGGCTAGACTTCGGTCACATGCTCCGGATCGGCCGAGGCGAGAGCGGCAGCACGCTCGGGCTTCGGCGGATAAATCCAGACGGTGTTGATTTCCTGCTTGGTCTTCTTGGCAACGTCGCCAACCATCTCGACCTTGCGATCCCAGCCGCGCGTGAACAGTGCGCCGGCTTCGCCAAGGTCGAGACAGGTGACGTAGCCCTTCTGGTGATATGGCCTGGTCGCCATGCGCAACAATTCGGCGGCGGCATTGTTGCCGGCAAAGGCGCCCATCCGCGTCGCATGCTGGCACGACATCAGCGCGTAATTGCCGACATCGTCGCTGGCCGCTCTGGCGGCATCGCCCGTGGCAAAGACGCCAGGTACCGAGGGTACGCGCAAATCGCGGTCGACCAGCAGCCGGCCGAAATTGTCGCGCTCGGCTGGGATCTGCGTGGTCAGCGGCGCAGCGCGAATGCCTGCCGCCCAGATCACGGTCTCGGTTTCGATACGTTCGCCGTCGGACAGTGTGATCCCGGATGCATCCAGCGAGGCAACGCCGGCACCGAGCCGGGTCTCCACACCGAGCTTGCGCAGCGCCTCCTCGATGATGGGACGTGGTCCCTCGCCCATGTCGGGAGCGATCGCGCTGTTTCGTTCGACAATGATGACGCGCGGCCGGGCGTCCTTGCCGAGGATCGCGCGAAGCCGCGCCGGGATTTCGGTCGCGGCTTCAATTCCCGTGAAGCCGCCGCCAGCTACGACGATGGTGTCGCGTCCGTTCGACGCCGGCCGGTTAGCCAGGCCATGCAGATGCTTGTCGAGCGCGATCGCATCGTCGAGATTGTCGACGCTGAAACCATGCTCCGCGAGGCCGGGAATATTCGGACGGAACAACCGGCTTCCGGTCGCCACGACCAGCCGATCGTAGGAGAGCGACTGTCGCCTATTGTTGGCGGTCGCGACTTGCACCGTGCGGGATGCGGTGTCGATCGTCTCGGCGCTGCCTTTGATATAGACGACGTCGACGGCCTTGAGGACATCCAGCAAAGGCGCCGTCAAGGTTTCGGGCTTCGGCTCATAGAGCCGCGGGCGAATGACCAGTGTCGGCTCGGGTGCGACCAGCGCGATCTCGAGCTCTTCGGGCGAAACGCCCTTGATGTCGCGCAGGCGGGCTGCGGACAATGCGGCGTACATGCCGGCGAAGCCGGCGCCTATGATGACTATTCGCATGTGATGTTCTCCTTGGGTTTAAGTTGCTCGGCAGTACGCGCGTCACCGCGCCGCTTCTCACCTGCGGCAAATTTGTTGCGATCAACGATGACGCGAAGACGGGAAACGACGAGGTGAGCCCCTATGGAGGGGTACAGTCCAGCATCGACGCCAGTTGCATGGGACGTTCACATTCGGCGCGGCAGATTCGCGGAACCAGCGGCCGGTCACGATGAAAGATGATCGGCTGTGCGAACGTCAGCGGCCGGTCGTTCAAAGCCTGGATGTCATCGCTCACGATGATGGACAACGAGGGGGTGCTGTCTTGGGCGGGCTGCGCTGGCTTCTCGGCCTCTTCGCCCGTCGATGTCGTCAGTCGAATGGTCAGTGAAAGTCCATATATCAGAGAGCTCGTGACGACCCTCCGTCGCGGTATCATTGCAAGTGGGTCGACGAAGGTCTTCCAGGCCATTGTCTGTCTCCGTCCGTTATTGGCGTGGGCACGGTGATGATCTAGCCGATCGGATCTGCAACTGCCCCAGAGCGATTGACGTACCTGTCGAGAGATTGCGGCTAACGCGTCCGTCGGCGCCAATCGCTTGGACTTTCGCCGGTCAGCTTCCTGAACGCCGCTGCAAACGCTGTCTGCGAGGCATAGCCAAGCGCCGCAGCCACCGACACGACCGATGCGTCGGTGTCGCGCAGCATGTTCATGGCCTGCTCGAGCCGGTGTTGGCGCAACCAGGCATGTGGCGAAAGCCCGGTGCTTTCCTTGAAGGCGCGGCAGAAGTGAAAGCGCGATAGGCCGGCATCCGAGGCCAGGGCGGAAAGAGAGACGTCCGTATCGCTGTCCGAGCGCAAACGTTCGATGGCACGTAGCAGCGTCTTCGGCGCCAGCCCGCCCATGGTCTGCTGGAACGTGGTTGGCGCGCCGGTGTGCGCAGCCAGCAGGCGCGTGGCCAGAAGATCCGTCACTTGCTGCCTGAACAGGGCATCCAGGGCCGCATTGCCCTCCAGGACGTCCGCCGCACTTATAAGCAACCGCGATGTGATGGGATCGGGATGCGCCGTTCGCTCCAAAAGGTCGCCAGGAGCGGCGATGTCGGCTTCGTGGGCAACGCGCTCGAGTATTCTGTGCGGAAGATAGAGCTGAACGACATCGACAGGTTTCGGAATATCCCATCGGGAGCTTGATCCTTCTGGAATGATGATCACAACCCCGGGACGAAACGTTCCAATCGCAACCGATCTTCCTGACCGCCGCTCCATGCGCTGCATCGAACCGTTGTAAGCCATGATGACGTGATGGGTCATCGGCTCGACGACGTCGTGCAATGGCTCATGTTTCCAGTGGGTGATTCCGGCACCGGAGGAATCCAAAGCCATATGAAATGGTGTGGTCCCGAGCACGCGGGACATCTCCGCACCGGCAGAAGGCCGCTCGGCATGGGACGGAGTTTCCTGGGGCGCCTCAGATGCGGCTGCCGGGTCATTCGAACGATCGTGAGGCTTGGTCATGGACGTGCACCCGCAGCAAGGGTTCGTGTGTGTCCGATGAGACCCGTACCGCCCATGACGATAATCCTCATGACTTTCCTCCGATTGTTCAGGCCATCCGTGGCCTTGCTCCTGAAAGCACTGCCAGAATGCGCGCGGACGGGCCGGAAAGCCTTGTAGGCACCTTGAATTGCCGTTGAGTTTTCCTTGGCTTCTTGTGCAATCGACGCGCGGACGTGCAGTTTTCATTCAAAAATGATTGCCTGGACGCCGATCAGCGCGAGCTCAAGCGAGGCGCCCGAACTCGTCGCTGCTGGACCGAAGCCGTTCGATCTGCTGCTCTTTCCGGTCCCGAACAATGACCCGAAGCGGAAACCGAGGATCCAATCATCGCTGATGAACTATTTGATCTGCGACCCCGACCAAGGGACAAATGAGCGTCCGGGGAATGGCGGTCGGGTATCCCGGCTGCTCCGGACAAGGTGCGGAGACCACATGCGATGCAGATGCGCTTCTCAACATACCGGTTGTTCGCATGCATGGGCGTGGTGCTTCTCGCCGGGTTGCCGGGAGTGGCCGCCGCAGACGAGTCGGATTCCTGCATAAAGCTGTCGGATGACCTCGCGGTCGCGGGGTGCACGCGCACCATCGACTCGCACCAATACACGGGTCGAAGCCTCGCGCGGGTCTATGCGCGTCGCGGCGGGGCGTACCGGGCACAGGGCGACCTCACCCACGCCATGACGGATTACAACGAGTCGATGCGGATCGATCCGACCTATCCGTCTGCCTACAACAATCGCGGCAACGCTTGGTACCACAGCGGAAAATTCGATCGGGCCATCGCGGACTATAACCAGGCGATCCAGCTCGATCCGAAATCAGGGCTCGCCTACGCCAACCGTGGCAGCGCCTGGGGCGCCAAGGGCGACTTCAACCGGGCCATCGAGGACTTCGACCGGGCGATCCAGCTCGATCCGAAAGATACTGACGCCTACTACAACCACGGCAGCGCCTGGAGCGGCAGGGGTGACCTCGATCGGGCCATCGCGGACTACGATCAGGCGATCCAGCTCGATCCGAAACATGGGGCTGCCTACGTCAACCGCGGCAACGCCTGGGGCACCAAAGGCAATTTCGACCGGGCCATCGCGGACTTCAACCAGGCGATCCGGCTCGATCCGAAAGATACCAAAGCCTATTACAACCGCGGCATGGCGTGGGAGAAGAAACGCAGTCTGAAAGAGGCATTGGCTGACTTCAAGATGCACGCGCGACTGGCTCCGTCCGATCCAGAAGGCCTGAAGGCGTTGAAGCGCGTATCGAAAGAATTGAGCGCAATATGACGGGCCGGCGCTGAGCGAAGCGATACCCATCTTGCGGCATTGATGGGTTTCGCGAAGAGCTCAACCCATCCTACGCGCTAATGTTACAGTGCTTCCGGCTTCAGATATTTCGGAGGATCGTTGCGATCCTTCTCTCTTTTCAGATTGTAGGCATCCAGTACCTGCTGACGCTTCTGTGCCGATTCAGACAAATTATGACGCCAATACTGAAACATCCAGACGGCGCCGGCGATAGCAGCCAGAATAAGGATGCCTTCTGTACGGGTGAGTGGTGACTTATTCATGCGACGCCAGCATTTGATCTCGTACGGCCTAAATGGCTTACGATCATTCCACGACAACATTGTTATCAGAGATATAACTGCGCATGATGAAACTCGGCGGCGTTGCCCTGCCTCAACAGCGTAGCCCGCCTGTTGCGATGCCCATCCGGGCTGCGCTTACGGCACTCGCCGCATTGAACATTCCTGCCGGATGTATCGACCAAGCGTCATGCCTCCGACGTCTGATATCCCCACCCCTCCCATGTCCCGCGTCTCGCAATGCCTGATCGACATCGGGCGCATGATCGTTGGCCTGATCGCGGCGATTATCATCGCGCCTTTGGCCACGGGAGTTCTGCTGCAGCTCAGCCTTCGGCCCACCGGCGGACTCGCCGCGCATCTCGGCGCGGTCGTCACGACGGCTCTGCTGACTCTCGTTTTCGGCGTGGCGGGTTCGTTCAAGGCCACCGTTTTCATCGCCCTGCCCGGAATCCTCTTTGCGCGATGGGTCGGGATCATGTCGCCCGCGATGTGCATGATCGGTGGCGCCATCACCGGCGGCGGCTTCTTCGGCATCAGCGCCTCCATTGGCTCCTCACTCCCGACCGAATGGGGGCTGATCGCCGCAGCGGCCTGCGGCGGGAGCCTCGCGGCGCTCGCTTACTGGTGGCTGGCGGAGCGTCACATCCGGTGACCGACGCGGCACCGCCAATGAGAACAATTGGCCTGTTTTGGGATCGACCGACATAACAAAGCCTGTCGCGCCGCCCATTGCTCACATCACGTCTGCTTTCGCAACGATGCATGCCGATCAACGACCGTCGACATAAGGATGACGCGAGAGGATATCGTCGAGTCCGGCGCGGCAGCGATCCGCCCATGCAGGATCGAGCCGGCCCAGCAATGCGAGCTGATGCGCAAAACGCAGGCGCCTGATATCGCCGGCGTTGGAATTGCGGTGCATGAGTTCATAGTTTCCGGCCATCGCCAAGGTGATGGTCTCGAAAGTCCAGTACATCAGCTCATCGAGATCGTCGGTGGTCCGCATGTCGTATCGCTCGCCGCGTTCGACGAACATGTAGTGGAAGTGCCCGTCATGCTCGATCAGCGCACGGCCGGAATCGACATGCCGATACCCCGGCAGCAGCTCCTCGGACGCATGGATGCGTGCGGCAAGCACGCGGATGCGGTGATCGACTTGCTCAAGGGGTGTCACGGCAGCGGCCTCGTGATTGGCCGATGCGGCCGTGGGACGGTGGCGATAAGTCGGGATAACTGCGCACCAGGTTCACGCAACAAGGCGCAAAGCAGCCGCAATACGGCTGAACCCGATCGTCGCGCTCGCCGACTGATCGAAAGGAGTTAGTCGATGTCCGAGCCAAGCCCCCCTCTGGAATTCATCATGCAGGCGTTGGCGTCAAAGCCGGAAGAGCGCGGCTGTCTATTCTACTCCGCGCTGACATTCGCCATCGGCCTCTGCGTTGCCGAGTTGTGGCCATTTGGCGGCACGCAGGCCGACGTCCTGACCGGCTATGGGATCGTGGTTGTGGCGGTCGGCAGCGGCGTGTTACTGGTGAAGTGGTTCTTTCACAGCATCAATTGACGCGGGCTTCGTAGTTCACAGGCGTTGGCCTTACGCCACGCCTGCGCGACGCACGCACGGCGCAAACGGATCGACCGCCCACGCCTCGCCGGATTTGAGCCACGCGCGGCTGATCTCAAGCCAATCCGCCAGCGGCAGCAACCGGAGACCAGAGGGCGTTGCCCAGCCCTGCGCTTCCGTCACGAACGGCGCATCGTCATGAGGGCGGCGCACGATCTGGACCACATGGGTGATCCCGCGTGGCCGCGGATGGTTCGCGGCCCATACCCCGCCCCCCTGTCGCAAGCCGATCGTGGCAAAGCGCGGCAGGCTTTCGAGATCGATCCGATCGCCTTCGAGAATAAAACCGGTGCGAGCCTCGATGACCTCGATCATGCGATCGGACCAGGTCGAAATCCCGGCAATCTCACCGGCGCTGAAGACGCCGCTTCTGGATGCATCATTCATCGCTTGCATCGCACTGGACAGCAGCAGCGCAGCCCAGCCGGAGCAATCGATGACCGGCGGATCCCACGCAAGTCCTTCGGACTTGACGCCGCCTTTATAGCCGACCTGCCCCACATGGCGCTCGACGAGTTGCCACATGGCGGGAGCGATCAGACTCGTATGGGGAGGTTCAGCCAGCTCACGCACCAGACGCGCGACATGCGTTTTCAGCTCGCCCAGCGCGACGTCGGGAGGCGCCACGTCGATGTCATGCACGCGCCAATAGGTCACGCGATCTTCCCAACCCGGAAAGCGCGTCACCAGCAAGGTGCGGTGCTCGGCCTCCTTCACGGCCACGATCATATCGGACGCTGCAAGCGCATCATGCGTACAGGGTGCCGGCATCCGCGACGCGCCAAGGGGCGCAATGCCGTCGATGGTCAGAGCGTCGATGGTCTGCCGCGCCATCGGGCCGACATTGTCCTTGCCCCGCTCGATGGCCAGGGCGTGAGACGTCGCCTCCCAGTCCAGACCGGCACGGCGCGCCAGGTGATTGAAGAGTTCTTCCGCATAGCGGCTGCGATAGTAGTTGCCGGTGCAGAGGAAGAGGACGGTCCTGGCCATGGTCGAGTGTGTTTGGTGGGGCCTGCATTTGTCAATTGCAGCGCCCTAGCCGCCCGCCCAGCGCCGAAGGCCCATGGACCCCGCGGCCATTTTGCTGAATTGTGCCGGCCTCGCCTTGCGCCAACGAATCATCCCTCGGAGGACACCCCCATGTCGCGCTCGCTTTTCCGCACCACCCTCGTCGCCGCCCTCGCTTTGATCGGCGCAAGCCTGTCCTCCGCAGCTTTCGCCGATAGCGGCACGATCCGCATCAATGTGCTGAAGGGCGGCTGGTTCATCGGCGCGTCGGGCGGTTCGGGCACGCTGACCTTTCGCGGGCGGACCTATCCGCTGTCGATCGGCGGCTTGAGCGCGGGCCTGGTGTTCGGCGCGTCGCAGACCTATCTGTCCGGCCGCGTCAGCCGCATCAACAGCCCGGGCGATGTGGCCGGCGTCTATGGCGCAGGCGGCGCGGGGGCTGCCGTCGGCCGCGGCGTCAGCGCCATCGTGCTCACCAACGAGAAAGGCGCGCTGCTGGAACTCAGCGGCCGCCAGACCGGATTGATGGTTAATGCCGATCTCTCGGGCCTCGCCATCTCGCTGAGGTAAGCCGCGAGCCCATAAGCGGAGCACGGACGCCTTGCTCCAAGGCGCCCGTGCAACACATATCCGCGAACCGACGCCCCGGCGCACGATAGGCCGCATTCGGGAATGGCGCTTTATCAAGCCCCCATTCAGCGAAATGGCAGGGGGTCATCGATCGCGCGAATGTGCACGCGACGTCATCGTGGCTTCACACTCGCTAAAGATTTTATCGATCCCTTTTTGCGCTCTGGTGTGCAGCGCAATGCGCGCGACGCGATGTCGCGCAACACCGCGTGAAGGTTCACGCCCACACTTCAAAACAATGTCACCAGCCGTCATCCACGTTTCATCGCACGGGCCAAGATACGCCCCAATGCGCCAGCATGGTCCGCGCAGCTCGAGACGACGGAGTGTATCATGACAACCGACCCGACACCGAAGTTCGACGCAAACTATGTGGCCACGCTGCGCCAGGTGCTGGATATCGCTGTGCAGCAGATCGCCGTGCAGCATCGCACCCCAGCGACGAAGGCGATGATGGCGGAGACCATCGTGCGCCATGCGGCCGGCGGCATCACCGACGCTCATGCGCTCGTGTCGCACGCCGTGACCGCAGGCGCCAACGGCGCGCCGTAACGTTGCTGCGCAATCTTTCGCAACGCAAAAAGCGGGAACTGCCACGTATTTGATGGCATGCCGCCACGTCTTCGCCAAACCGGGCGGCGAAGTTCCATCGAAGCCGATGGAAAACGATACCGATGATTATGTCAGAAAATTATTTCAGAGACCGCGCGGACGATTGCAACCGCCTCGCCCGCGAGGAGAGCGATCTGGAAATGCGCGGCATGCTCTGCGATCTCGAACTGGATTATCGCGCCAAGGCACTCCATGCTGCGGCCCATGGCTGGCGCGACGCGCCGCGATATTTCGAATTGGCTGAGGCGTAGGCCTGTCGCGCGCGACAGCAGACCGGCCGAATCTTTCTCAATCTTAAGCTTTCACGAGCCGCACCTGAGTGCCCCAGGGATCGGCGATCATAATGCCATCTGCAATCGACTCGCCTGACAGGCCCGCCGCCGCAAGACGGCGCTTGCGGTCAGTTATGACAGCATCATCGGCAATACGGAGCGAGAACCAGGCCAGCCCGGTCTCCTGCGCGTTGCGCGGACCACTGCCGGCGCTCTGCCATGTGTTGATGCCGATGTGATGGTGATAGCGACCAGACGACAGGAATGCGACACCCGGCCGGCCAAGCCGCGTCGGCTCCATCCCGATCAGCCCCTCATAAAAATTGCGCCCGCGCGCGACATCGCCGACGCGTAGATGCATGTGGCCGATACGCAGCGCCTTCGGCGCGGTGTGATACTGATCGCGGGTTGTGTCCGTCTGCGCCACGATGTTGTCGATGTCGAGCTGGTCGGTTCCCATAGTGACCATGTCGCCGGTCCATTTCCACGCCGATGGCGGCCGGTCCGAATAGACCTCGATGCCGTTGCCCTCGGGATCGGTGAGATAGGAGGCTTCGCTGACGTGATGATCGGCAAAGCCATCGAACGGCGTGCGCGCCAGTGCAGCATGGACCAGCCAGCGCGCGAAATCGGCGCGGCTCGGCATCAGGAACGCGGTGTGAAACAGCCCCGCGGTGGTCTGCGCTTCCAGTGGCGCATCGGGCCGATGGATCAGATGCAGCAGCGCCACGCCATCGACGCCGAGCACGACCTCGGTCTTGTCCGTGCTGATGGTGTCGAGCTTCAGCAGGTCTGTGTAATAGGTCCGCATCTTGCCGAGGTCGCGGACACGAAGCGCGGCGGCACCGATCCGCATCGGCGTCTGCTGCGCGAAGGGGAGCGGTGACAACGCGGCCGGGCCGGAATCGACACCGCCCTCGGCCCGCACCGCGCCCATCAGCGCGGTCTGGCTGGCAGCGAAGGCGGCGAGCTTCATCACCTGTCGGCGCGTGGTCATGCGGGGGTCCATGGCGGCAGAAGGGGTTCAAGAGCGGATCATTGTGGATAGCAGGCGACCATACGGGGTCAAATCACATCGCTGTAGGCCCAATCCGCGGGCCTTTTTTAACATAATGTTACGTTCCGACATCGTTTTGGTAGTTGATCGCAGGGGCGAAGTGAGGAGAACTCACCCCAACTCAAAAATAAAACAGACGGGAAACGCCATGTCGACAGCCCCCCACATCGTCCATGATGACAACCGCGCGCGTGCCATCGTGACGGCGATAGCCTTGTTTGCCGCGCTATGCGGCACCACCGCCCCCGCTTCCGCACAACAGCTCGGCTGCGACGACGGTATCAAGACTGCATTTCATCCCGATGAGGCCACCACCGTGGTGGCCGTGCGGGCGATCAAAAAGGGCGAGGAACTGGTCGCACAGGATTCGCCCCGCCCGATCACCATGGCGGCGGACATGTGCCTTGTGAAGCTTCTGGTGGGGCCAGGCTTCACGGCGGAAAAGGACAAGACTGCACGCTCCTGGTCCGAGGGCATCGGCATCGAGGTCTGGCTGCCGACATCGTCGAACTGGAATACGCGCATCCGCAATTACGGCGGCGGCGGCTGGGTCGGCGGTGGCCATCGCACTGCCGACAAGATCGGCAGCAAGGTGCCCGCCCTCGTCAACGCCAATATGGGTTATGCCTCGGGCACCACCGATGCAGGACAACCCTGGTATCAGGACGGCTCCTTCACATTCCTCTCCGACGGCAAGGTCAATGTCGAGGCGTTCCGCGACTTCTCGGTCCGCGCCATGGTGGAGCAGGCCGTCAAGACCAGGGCGCTCGTCACGCTCTATTACGGCAAGGCGCCGGCTTACGCTTATTACGACGGCCACTCGCAGGGTGGCCGGCAGGGCATGAAGATCGCCCAGGACTATCCCGAGCTCTATGACGGCTACATGATCGCGCAGCCGGCGCTCAACATCCCGCAATTCGGCACGGCTGCGCTGTATCCGCAGATCGTGATGAAGACCGAGCTCGGCTTCACAGCACTCGACAAGCCGAAAGCCACCGCCTTTGCCACCAAGATCGACGCCGCCAACAAACGCGCACTCGCAGCCTGCGACAAAGCCGGGATCGGTTTCCTGCTCGATCCGTTCGCCTGCGATTACGATCCCGCACGCGATGCCGCAGCTCTCTGCAGCGGCGAGGCTGGCCAGGGCGTTACCGGCAGTAATGCCGATGCGGCAACCTGCATGAGCATCAAGGAAGCGATGGCGCTCGACAGGATCTGGTTCGGCGCAACGCCCGATGGCAGCTATGACGCCGCGCAAAGCTCCGACAGCCGCAGTGGCAAGGTGCTCGGCACGAAACAGGTGTGGTGGGCCTTCACCAGGACCACGGCGATCGGCAGCCAGATCACCGGTACAGCCGCCGGCAGCGTGGCCCTGGCCCTGCAGGACGTCCGCTACGCCGCCGATGCCAGCGCCACCAACCCGTCGGACATTCCGTTCAACAACGGCTCGACCACTGAACGCAACAAGTGGCAGGAGCTCAGCTATGCCGGTCTGGCCGATACGGTGAACAAGAACCTTGCCCTGCAGCCCACCCTGTTCAGCAATCTCGGCACTGACAAGGCGGATCTCGGCAAGTTGCGCGATCTCGGTCGCAAGATCATCGTCTATAGCGGCCTTGTCGATGACGCGATCCCGCCCGCCGGCAATGTCAACTATCACGAGCGCGTCGCCGCACAGATGGGCGGTCATACCGAGGTGCAGAGGTTCATGCGGATGTATCTGCTGCCCGGTTCGGCCCACAGCTCGCAGGGCCGCGCCTATACCGTGGGCGGCCAGAACGACTCCGTGCCGCTGCCGAAACTACCCGGCAATGCCAACCAGACGCCGACGCGTGAGCAGGATCAGTTCTTCACCGCGCTGACGGACTGGGTCGAGAAAGGTGTGGCTCCCGGCGAGATCGCACTGACGTCGCGCGACAGCAAGTTGAGCTATCCGGCTTGCGTCTATCCGTTGCGGACAGTGTGGAATGGTGGAGCAGTGACACAGGCGGGAGCTTCGGCTGCAAGTAGCTGTCATTCCGGCGGCGCGAGAGCGAAAGCTCTCGCCTCTCGTTCGTTATGGCCGGACTTGATCCGGCTATCCACAAATTGCCGCTCGGTACGCTCCTGCGATTTTAACGATTCTAGTGTGTAGAGGTTCTAACTTGGCAGGTAATGCCATGCGCGATTTGATGTCCTAGAGACCACGCAGGAATCGGGCTCAGTCAGTCCGAACGACATGCGGGGCGTTATCGGTGGGGATCGTCGAAAGAAAAGTCACCAAGGCAATGTGTCTTGGTGCAGCGAGTTCTATTGTCTTGTTGATGGGCCTGTCAGCGCAAGCAAGCGCACAAATGCTTGCGCAAGCCACCGGCACGGAGACGCCTTCAGCGCGCGCCACGCAGCTGGATCCCGTCATCGTTCAAGGCAGCGCAGACCGGCGCGCCAAACCCAAGAACACTGCGCGCAGCAGCGCGTCGCGCACCGCCGCACGGGCGGCGCGCACAGCCACGCGTCAGGGAACAGTCACTCCGAGCAATGTGCCGGGCGCCCGCGCAACGGAATCCGCATGGGGCCCCGTTCAAGGCTATGTGGCCACGCGAAGTGCCACGGGCACCAAAACAGATACGCCTCTGATCGAGACGCCGCAGTCGATTTCGGTGGTGACGCCGGAGCAGATGCGCGACCAGGGCGCGCGAACCGTCGGTGAGGCGCTAGCCTATACGGCGGGCGTGCAAACCCAGCCCTATGGCTACGATGCCCGCTATGACCAGTTCCTGATCCGCGGATTTGCAGCTAACCAATACGGCAACTACCGCGACGGCCTGCGGCAGGGTAACGGCTCCTTCGCCTATTTCCGCAACGAACCCTACGGTGCCGAGCGTCTCGAAGTGATGCGCGGTCCGTCCTCGGTGCTATACGGCGCCAACGAAGCCGGCGGCATGGTGAACTATGTCAGCAAGATGCCGCTTGAGAAGCGGCTCAACGAAGCCGGGCTCGATATCGGCAATTTCAATCGCTATCAGGGCCGTTTCGATTTCAGCGGGCCGACGCTCGACAACGACAAGCTGCTCTATCGCTTCACCGGCCTGGTGCGTGACAGCGGCACGCAGATTCCCGGCACCTGGGACGATCGCGTGTTTCTGGCGCCGAGCTTAACCGCAAAGCTGGGCGAAGACACGACGCTCACGGTGCTGGCCGAATACGAGCGCAGCAAGACGTCGATGTGGCCGTATTATTTGCGCAACCCGGCGACGGGCGTGGTGACCAATATTCGTCTCGGCGATCCGTCATTCGATGCGCTCACGCAGTCGCAGGCCTCGGTCGGCTACAGGCTCGAACATCGCTTCAATGAGGCTGTGACGTTCCGGCAGAACGTCCGGCTCGGGCACGTGTCGTTCGAAGGCAACATGGTCGATGCGCTCAGTCTCGCGCCCGACGGCCGCACGTTGAACCGCTACGCGGCAACCTTCAAGGAAAGCCTGAACACCTTCAATATCGACAATCAGGTCCAAGCCAGGTTGGCGACCGGCCCGATCAAGCATACGGTCCTGGCCGGAGTCGATTACTTCCGGCAGGGAACGACCTTTGGCTCCTATGCGGGCGCCGGTCCGTCGCTCGACCTGACAAATCCTGTTTATAGCACTTCGGCGCCGACATTGCCCTTGTCGCTTCTAGGCGCCAACAGCCAGACTCTCGGTCAGCTCGGACTTTACGCGCAGGACCAGATGGCACTGGGCGGCTGGCGGCTGACCATCGGCGGCCGGCAGGACTTTGCCGAGCTCTCGGACCATAACGACCTGTCAGGCGTGACCACCACGAGCGACCCAAGCAAGTTCACAGGCCGCGCAGGATTGCTGTATCTGTTCGACAACGGGCTCGCGCCTTACGTCAACTACGCGACATCGTTCCTGCCGCAGACCGGCACGACGCGCGGCGGCACGCCGTTTGCGCCGACCACAGGCGAATCCTTTGAGGCCGGCATCAAGTATCAGCCGCTTGGCTGGAACAGCTACTTCACGGCGACCTGGTTCAACCTGACCAAGGACAACGTCCTGACCACCGATCCGGTCTTCGGTTCGCCGTACTCGGTGCAGACCGGCCAGATCCGCTCACGCGGAACCGAACTGGAGGCGGTGCTGTCTCTGGCAGAGGGACTCAAGGGTGTCGCGTCCTATAGCTATACTGACGCCACCGTGACTCGCAGCAACGGGGCCGATCTCGGCAAGGTGCCGATCGGCGTGCCCACCCAGCAGGCGGCGATTTTCCTCGACTACACCTGGCAGAGCGGTCCGATCGCGGGCTTCGGTGTCGGCGCCGGCGCACGCTGGATCGGCCAGACCTGGGCTGACGACATCAATACGATCAGAAATTCTGCGATCACAGCGTTCGATGCGGGTGTGCATTACGATTATCGCGGCATGCGCCTGGCCGTGAATGCGCGCAATCTGTCGGACGAGCGTGTTCCGATCTGCAACGGCGGCACTTGCACCTTCACACAGGGGCGCACCGTTCTCGGCAGCCTGACAGCGCGATGGTGAGCGCGCGCCTGCGAAACCTCTGCTGAAGCAGTTCTGGCTGCAGGAATGACGTGAAACGACGGAGCGGCGCAGGCGGATAGCTTTGAGGGCAAGTAACCGTAGCCTCAACATCGATTTGTTGGTCCAGGCAATGCACTCTCATTCGTCATGGCCGGGCTTGTCCCGGCCATCCACGCCTTCCTTTGGCACGGCTCAAGACGTGGATGCCCGGCTCAAGGCCGGGCATGACGTGGAGAGATCGGTGCAGATCACGAGCGGCTGACCAGCGCGCTTGATCTGTTACTCGCCCCAGGCCGCGAAGGCGTCGTTGAAGGCACGCTCGCCGGGCGAGCCCTTCTCGATGGCGATGATGGCGCGGCGCTGATTGGCATAGACCAGCGGGATATCGAACCATGACCGCTCCTTCAGGAGCTGCAGGTTGCGCGCGCGATCGCTTTCGACATTGCTGAGACCGACCAGGAAGAAGCCGTCGGTGACCTTGACCGCGAGGCCGGCCAGCGGCGTGCCCCGTGCCTGCTCGTTCGACTTCATCAGCACGCCCGGAACATTGGCGATGCCGCCGCCGGCGAAATCGGGCGGCAGCACGAAAGTGAGTTCGGCCGTGTGGCTGGCAGGCAGCGACGTGTCGGTGTTGCGGCGGAACGACATGGTCATCTTGAACTTGCGTTCCGGAATCTCGATGTCCGCGCGCACGGCGATGTCACCAGGCTTGCCGCCGGTGCCCTTGATCTGCTCGGTGCGCCAGACCACCGTGCCGACATATTGCCGGCCCTTCGGTTCAGCCGGATCCTCGTCATACAGAACGACGCGCTGCGCGACGGGCGCGATCTGATCCGACGACGACGGCTGACCAACGCGATCGGCGATCTTCGGCCGCGGCGCCAGCGGCGCATCCTTGTTGTCGGTGACGACGGGCGCCGAACCGCCGGCGAAACCGCGCACCATCTTGTTGATCGTCGGCCATCCCAGGATCACGGCGCCGATCAGGATCATCACGATGCCGATGAGAAGCGCGGTCTTGAACGGGAAACCGCCGCTGACGCGCTTCGGCTTCGGAGGCTTGGGCGGCTTCGCCTTCTTGCCCTTGGAATCCTTGATGCGCGACGGCGGCACCTGCGACTCGTCGCCGTCCTGGTCGTCGTAAGCCGTTTCGTCGTAGCCGAACGCCTCGCTCCGCGCTTCCATGCTGGGTTCGAGACGATCGAATTCCGGCGTCGGCGACGGCACGTTGGCGTAGGTCTTGCGCGCCGCGCGGTTGGCCTGGGCGGCGGCGCGGCCGAGATCGTCGACATCGGCGGTGACGTCGCGGAAACCGCGCATCGCGGCATCGCCCTGGTCGCCGCGGTCGTTGCGGGCCGGCGGGGGTGCCGCCGGATTGTTTTCGAAGCGGCGCGGCGTGCCTGATCGTTCGCGGGTTGGTGGACCGTTCGGATCCTGCGCGCCGGCATTGGGGGACTGCTGCTTCGGAATCGGTGGCGGATCGACGCGCAAGGTGCGTGGCTGGCGCGGCTCTTCCGGCACGCGGGGAGACGCCGGCGTCGGCGCAATCGGCTGGCGGCCGCGCGGCGACGGCTCGGCCGGCGTGGCACCGGCACGCGGCCCGGCATTGCGGAAAGCATCGCCGGCGCGCGGCTTGCCGTCGCCCGTCGTTCCAGCCCCCGCAGGCCGCGACGCATCGCGAGCGCGCTGGGCCGCTTCGGATTCGACCTTGCGGACGGCCTCTTCGAGCGACAGCCGCTCCCTAGTGATCTCTGACTCGCTGAGCGGCGGCTCGACACTGCGCAACTGGGCAATCAGAGCCGTGCGGGCGCGCTCATAGAGCGCGCGCCGCTGCTCACCGGGAGCACTGGGGTCCAGTCCGGCGATGGCACGGGCGATCAACGGGTAGTAATCAGCCATCTCGACTCAATGTTGCGGGTGCATCAATTTGGAGGCTATCCGGTAACAGTCCGTTAAGCCTCGAACGGGTTTTGCACCAGAATAGTATCTTCGCGTTCCGGGCTCGTGGAAAGCAAAGCAATCGGACAGCCCACCAGTTCCTCGATCCGGCGCACGTATTTAATCGCCTGCGCCGGCAGATCGGCCCAGGAGCGGGCGTTCGCGGTCGGCTCTTTCCAGCCTTCGATGGTCTCGTAGATCGGCTCGATCCGGGCCTGGGCGCCTTCACCGGCCGGCAGATAGTCGATTTCCTTGCCGTCGAGCTTGTAGCCGACGCAAACCTCGATGGTGTCGAAGCCGTCGAGGATGTCGAGCTTGGTCAGCGCCAGACCATTGATGCCGCAGGTGCGGACAGTCTGTCGCACCAGCACCGCATCGAACCAGCCGCAGCGGCGCTTGCGCCCGGTGTTAACGCCGAATTCCTTGCCGCGGCGGCCGATCTCTTCGCCGATCTCGTTGAGCAGTTCGGTCGGGAATGGACCCTGGCCGACGCGCGTGGTGTAGGCCTTGCAGATGCCGAGCACATAGCCGACCGCGCCCGGGCCCATGCCGGTGCCGGTCGCCGCCTGCGCTGCCACGGTGTTGGACGAGGTGACATAGGGATAGGTGCCGTGATCAACATCGAGCAACGCGCCCTGCGCGCCCTCGAACAGGATGCGCTTGCCTTCGCGGCGCTTGCTGTCGAGCAGCCGCCAGACGGCCTCAGCGTAGGGCAGCAGCACCGGCGCGAATGCGGAGAGCTCCTTCACGATGTCAGCCGTGTTGAATTCTGCGAGGCCGAGGCCGCGGCGCAGTGCATTGTGATGCGTCAGCAGGCGATCGACCTTGTGTGGCAGCGTGGCGAGATCGGCGAGATCCATCAGACGGATGGCACGGCGGCCGACCTTGTCTTCATAGGCCGGGCCGATGCCGCGCTGGGTGGTGCCAATGGCGGTGGCCTTGTTGGCATTCTCGCGCAGCGCATCGAGCTCGCGGTGCAGCGGCAGGATCAGCGTGACGTTTTCGGCAACGCGCAGATTGTGCGGGCCAACATCGACGCCCTGGCCGCGGAGCTTAGCAACTTCATCGACAAAGGCCTGCGGGTCGAACACCACGCCATTGCCGATCACCGAGAGCTTGGACTGGCGCACAACGCCGGACGGCAGCAGCGCCAGCTTGTAGGTCTGGCCATTGATGACCAGCGTATGACCGGCATTGTGGCCGCCCTGATAGCGGGCGACGACATCAGCCTGATCCGACAACCAGTCAACGATCTTGCCCTTACCCTCGTCGCCCCACTGGGCGCCGACGACGACAACATTGGCCATTTGGCGCTAGTCCTCTGAAAATACACGCGTCGAAGCGTGATCAGCGCGGAAAACGGTCTGCCGTTTGCCGGATCACGCCCAGGCATCCGCCTAAACGCGGCCAATGATCTTGGTTACCCAAGTCTTCCAGGACGCTGTCTGCGATGCAAAACGGGAATAAAGGAAGCGCGGGGGGAAAACAAGCACGAACGCCCCGAAAATGGCCTCGTTGGCCTCATGCAAACCTTTGATATCCCCTGAAAATCCGGGGCGATGTGGCGAGATTGCGGCAGCGCTCGCGGCCCGATTACTGAGAATGCCTCTCAATCTCACATGGTCGTGAGATCGGCCGTACCGGTTGGATCTGCCCTCGTTGTGCCGCGGCGTCGCCCTATATGGGTACCTCCGAGCGTTAATCACGCCGCTCGCCCGCTGACGTTGAACGGAATCCCCCGCCGCCCGCCTTACCGATGTGGCGTTCAGGAGTAACCAACATGACCCATTCAATCAGGCTGGCGGCGGCCACTGTCGCTGCGGCGTGCCTGTATGGCAGTGCTGCATCGGCGCAGCAGGCCGGCCCCGGCTGTACATCGAGCCAGCCGACCGGCGGCCCACAAACCCTGCACTGCGGCGGCGTGACGATCATTGCTGAAAACGGCGCGCGTTTCACGCTGCTCGACCGCGACCGCAACGGCCGTGTCGACGGCGTCGACCTGCAAAGCAAGGCCATTTTCATCGAGGCCCCCAAACAGAAGGCCGGCAAAACCTTCGAGGTGATGACACCGCAAGCAATCGCCGCCGTGCGTGGCACCAAATGGGCGGTGGACGCCGAGGGCAGCAAGACCTCCGTCTTCGTCGAGACCGGTCGTGTCGGCGTCAGGCGTGTGACCGGCCCCGGCAGCGTGAGCCTCGGCCCCGGTGAAGGCGTCGATGTCGATGCATCAGCGACACCACTCGACATCAAGCGTTGGCCCGCGCCGCGCGTCGCCGCATTGATGGCAAGGCTTGGTCGTTAGCAAGGCTTGGACGTTAAAGAGGCCTGGATACGCGACGATGATGAAGGCCAGCAGATTGCAGACACCGCTCGCCATGGTCCTTGCGGGCGTGTGGGCGGCAGCACTGGCCTTTGGTCACAACCGCGGCGATGTCGGCTTTCTCGACCGGTTAGAGGCGACGCTGACCGACCTGCGCATCCAGATCCGCGGCGTGAAGAAACCGCCCGATCTCGTCACCATCATCGCCATCGACGATCGGGTCGCACGCGAACAAGGCAGCTATCCGCTGCCCCGCGCCACGCTGACGACAATCATCGAGGAGATCACACGCTACAAACCGAAAGTGCTCGCACTCGATCTGCTGCTGGTCGATGCCGGCGCAGCGGAAAGCGATGCCGCACTGGCGCTGGCGATCGGCAAGACCAACACCGTCGTCGCCGCGGCGGCGCTGTTCAGCGAGTCCAAACAGACCGTGGCCACCAAGGAGGCCGGTCCGCTCGCGGACCTGCCCGTGGCATCGGGATTTCTGCTGCCGCTGAAAGTCTTCGCCGATCAGGCCACGGTCGGCGTGGTCAATCTCAACACCGATAGCAGCGGCGTACCGCGCTCGATGCCGATGCTGATGCGCTCGGCCGACCGCGTGATGGTGTCGATGCCGCTGCGCGTCGCATCCGCCGCCTCGCGCGACGATGCTCAGATTGGCGAGTACAATTTCTCCCTCGCCGGCACCCATGTCCCGACCGATGTCGGCCATTTGTTGCCGATGTCTTTCTATGGGCCGCGCGGCACGATCAGGACGATCAGCGCATCGGAGGTTCTGGCGGGCAAACTGCGCCGCGCCGATGTCGAGGACCGCGTCGTCGCCATCGGCGTCACCGTCAGCGGCGGCGGCGATTTCTTCTCCACGCCATTCGATCCGGTGATGCCCGGCGTCGAGGTCGTGTCCACCGCGATCACGCATCTGCTCGCCAAGGACACCTTGCTGCGCAATACATCCATCCGGCTGTTCGATGCCGGCTTTGCGATCGTCTTGGCGATGCTGTGCATCGCCCTGCTCGCCTGGCGGCGCAATGCCGTCGGCCTCATTGCGATTGTCGCCGTCGTCGCATTGTGGGCCGTGATCAACACCGTCGCCTATGCCCATGGCATCTGGATGAGCGCTGCATTGCCGCTGGCTGCGGCTGTGCCGCCGGCCATGGCGTTCGGCGCGCTGCAGATCTGGAGCAGCCGGCGCAGCGTGCAGCGTTTCGCCGCCCGCAGCGACCTGCTGCGCCAATTCCAGGCGCCGGGCCTGCGCGAATGGCTGATCAAGGATCCGGACTATCTGTTGCAGCCGGTGCATCAGCATGCCGCCGTCATCTTCATCGATATCTCGCGCTTCACCGCACTCAGTGAGACACGCGACGCAGATGCGGTGCGCGAATTGCTGAAGTCCTTCCACGCCATGATCGATCAGGTGACCCTCGCCCATGGCGGTGTGGTGACAACCTTCATGGGCGACGGCGCGATGATCCTGTTCGGATTGCCTGTGGTCGCCGATGACGATGCCGCCCGTGCCGTGCGCTGCTGTATCGAACTGACGACGCGCACCGGCACATGGATCGCCGGCCTTCCGCCTGAGATCGCCAGCCAGATCGGATTCAAGATCGGCGCACATTTCGGCGATATCGTCGCATCGCGTCTCGGCGGCGCCAGCTACCAGCACATCACCGCGACCGGCGATACCGTCAATGTCGCCAGCCGGCTCATGGAGGTCGCCGCGAGCCACGGCGCCAAGGTGGCCCTGAGCGACGACCTGCTGCGCGCCGCGGGGGCTGATTGTGCGGTGCGCGCAACGGGGGCGCTGAGCGGCCCGACCGAAGTCCAGATCCGCGGCCGCAGCGGCGCGGTCAGCGCGTGGCTCTGGCACGACGGCAGCGCGGCGGAGGCTATATCGACCTCAGCGTAAATCGACGCACGCGGCATCGCCGCGATTGAGCCGGAACCCGGTCTGGTCTGGCACGTTTGCTCGAAGACCTGTTAGCGTAAATCCGCAACCGTATCTGTTTGCGGCCGTATTTCATTGCAGCGTATTTTTGCGATCGGAGCCGCAGCTCCCGGGTATTCGTGGATCAATCGTTAGGACCTATTCAGGACGCCAATTCATTCTTGCGAAGTTTGCTCGAAGCATCGGGCGACTGCATCAAGGTTCTCGATTTCGACGGCAACCTCATCTTTATGACCGACGGCGGCCAGCGCATCATGGAGGTCACGGATTTCGATGCGATCAAGGGCTGCCCATGGCCGGACTTCTGGCAGGATCAGGGCAATATCGACGCCAAGGCGGCTGTAAGAGCCGCTCAGCTTGGGCGTACCGGACACTTCCAGGGTTTCGCCGCCACAATGGCCGGCACGCCGAAATGGTGGGATGTCACCGTCACCGCCATTCCCGGCCCCGATGGAAAACCGCATCAGCTGCTTTCGGTGTCGCGCGATATCACTGCATCGCGTGCCGTGGATGTCGCGCTACAGGCCAGCGAAAGCCAGCTACGACTTGCACTCGACGCCGCCGACACTGGAACCTGGGATCTCGACCCGCGTACCGGCGTGCTGCAATGGGACCGGCGCTGCTACGAATTGTTCGGCCTCACCTTCGGCAAGCCGATCTCGTTCGACGTCTTCCTGCAAGGGCTTCATCCCGACGATCGCGACGTCACTGAGAAGGCGTGCCTGAACGCCATGAAGCTGGACGGACCGCAGGCCTATGACATCGAATACCGCACCATCGGCCTCGATGACGGCATCGAGCGCTGGTGCTCGGCCAAGGGCCGTGCGGAATTCGAAAACGGCGAAGTCAGTCGCTTCATTGGAACCATTCGCGATATCGGCAAGCTGAAGCGCGCCGAAGCGCAACAGCAAATGCTGACGCGCGAACTCGAGCACCGCATGAAGAACACCATGGCGATGGTCGGCGCCATCGCCAGTCAGACGTTCCGGACTGCCGCGACCAAGGAAGATGCGCGCACAATCTTCGATGCGCGTCTGGCCGCGCTCAACCAGGCGCATGACATCCTCACGCAATCGAGCTGGACCAGCGCGTCGATGCCCACGGTGATCGCTGGCGCGCTCGCGCCGCATCGAACGGGCGAAAAGCGCATTCGCGTCTCGGGCCCCGAGGTGGAACTGACGGCCAAGCAGGCGCTGTCGCTGGCGCTCGCGCTGCATGAACTCGCAACCAATGCCACAAAGTATGGTGCATTATCCGTTCCGGACGGAACGATAGATATCGACTGGGCTTGTCACACCGGCAGCGACGGGCCGGCGTTAGGTTTCGCGTGGCGCGAATCCGGCGGCCCCGTCGTGGCGCCGCCGACGCGACGTGGATTTGGCTCACGACTGATCGAAGGTACGCTGTCTGCCGACTTCGGCAGTTCCGTCAAAATCGAATTCTTGCCCGAAGGGCTCACATGTCGGTTCGAAACCAGATTGAGCGATCTGGCTTCGGTGCCCGACGAAAGGTGACACCAATTTTTATGGCATCACTCCAAGAACTCAATGCACGTGACATGCAGCGGCCCGCCGTCCTCATCGTCGAGGATGAGCCTCTGCTCCGCATTCACGCGGCCGACATCGTCGAGGAAGCCGGGTTCTTCGCCATTGAGGCCAACAATGCCGACGAGGCCGTGCGAATTCTGGAAACGCGCGACGACATCGTTCTGCTGTTCACCGACGTACAGATGCCTGGAAGCATGGACGGGTTGAAGCTGGCCCACGCGGTACGCAACCGCTGGCCACCGATCAAGATCGTGATCGTTTCCGGCCATTTGCAGGTCGCCAAGAACGATCTGCCCGACGACAGCCGCTTCTTCGGCAAGCCGTTCGAGACGACGAAGATGATCGCGGAACTACGCGCGCTGATCGGCTAGAGCCGGCGCTACTGGACGGGTTGCTCACCGGTGATGGCGCGATCGATGGCGTCGACCACGTTCTGAATCTCGACAAACTTCATGCGAGCCCGTTCCGCATTATCGCGATTGAAGGGCGCCGCCAGCACTTTTGCGTGCGCATCACGTTCCTCGATCATGCGCATACGCGCCGCCTTGAGCGTATCCAGACGTTCAATCATCTTGATCGATCCTCATATGGGACGCTGAAATCGGACGTATGATCATGCGTATAGCATGAAGCCCGCCGATGATGATCACCGACGGGCTTCAGTCATTCAAAATCTATCAGACGAGGCAAAACTTGTTGGTCGAGAAATCCCAGTACATCCGTGGAAATTTCAGGACCTTCAAGCTCAGATCGCGCGGAGATCTTCCGCGCTGGTCTTGCCGCGCATCTTGTCAGCCTTGGCTTCGAAAGAAACCTTCTGGCCTTCATTGAGCGAACCCAATCCAGCGCGCTCGACTGCACTGATGTGAACGAACACATCCTGGCCGCCGTCATCAGGCTGAATGAAACCGAAACCCTTGGTCGCGTTGAACCACTTAACTGTACCGACTGCCATAACTATTCTCCAAGATGTGCGAATGCGCGAGCCCTACGCGACATCGCGTGAGCCCGATCCGATTTCAACGATGTCTTGGGGAATGGAGCCGATTACGGCGCGGTCAACAAGCCAGAGCATATATTCGAATAACTGCAATATAGATGATTTCAGCCGAATTACAAGAACAATGATTCCAGAGCGTGTTTAACGAGCATTTACAACGGTGAACTTCAGATCGAAGCTGGCTGTGGAACTCTGATTTACCGTTGCTGCAGCGGGCACACGAATGGACAGATCGAGGCGACGCACACCGGTTCTGGCCGAACTTCGCTTCGCCGAGCGACGCTGCGAATTCGACGGGCTCGATCTCACCACGCGTTTCGAGCTGATCTATCGCACCAATCTGTGGGGCGCTGAAAAATCGCAATCCGGCCTCGGCTCCGAACTCGACGCAACAACGTCACTCCGCCGCGACCTCACGCAATTGCTGCGACGATTACGGGTGCAATCCATCCTCGATCTGCCCTGCGGCGATTTCACCTGGATGGCGCAGATGGACCTCGGTGGTATCCGCTATCTCGGCGCCGATATCGTTGCGGATATCGTGGCAGCCAATGCCGCGCACTATGGCAATGCAGGCTATATCCATTTTGCCCGCCTCGATCTCGTCAGCGATACCCTGCCCGCTGTCGATCTGGTGTTGTGCCGCGACTGCCTTGTGCATCTGTCATTCGCCAACATCCACCGCGCCATCGCCAATCTGAAACGCTCCGGTACCCACTGGCTGCTGACCACGACATTTCCCGACGCATCAGCCAATCGCGATATCGAGGACGGTGACTGGCGCGTACTCAATCTGCAGCACGCACCGTTCCTGTTTCCTGCTCCCTTAGCCGTGATCAACGAAGGCTGCACGGAAGCTGCCGGCGACTATGCCGACAAGTCGCTGGCCCTGTGGCGCGTGAGAGATCTGCCGGACGGGGCGTGAAGTTATGTCAACAGATAGCGAGGTGCGCATGGATAACAACAGTTCCGATGAAACCGCAAAGACGCTCGTCGAACAATTGGACGGACGCAGCTTTGTCACGACCGGCAATGCGGAAGGCCTGTCGACTGCCGCAACGACGTTCCAATACTCAAGCGATGGAGCAACTGTAACCGGCGGCTATAAAGGCGGTCACATCTCTGTCGGACAGATCGCAGGGAAAAGTACCAGCCCGGACACGATCGAATTGCTGTTTCAATGTCTGACCACCGACGGCCAGCTTCTCAGCGGCCAATCGTCCGGGCGGATAGCCCGAAATCATGATGGCCTTCTGACCATCGATTTCAATTGGTCCTGGCTGACGGGCGATCGATCTGGCGGCACATCACACTACATCGAGGTCACCGGCAACGAAGCAGGCAACATGCCGTAGTGGCCCTCACGCTACACGTCGATACGGCCCTGCATCACCGGCACGCAACGGCCGGAAATGCGAACGCTCTCGACATGTCCATCACGCTTCCGCACCTCGACCTCAATGAGGCTGCGGCGCCCCATCTCAACGCCCTGCTCGATGGTGATGCCACAGACCGCATCGCGGCGCGGGTCGAGCGTGACGAGATAGGCCGCGAGCGCCGCCGAGGCGCTGCCGGTGGCGGGATCTTCGGGCACGTTGCTGAGCGGCGCGAACATGCGGGCGCGCAAATGATCGATGCCGTCGCCGGTGCGGACATAGATGAAGGCCGAGAAGCGATCGTCGCGGTGCCAGTATGTCTTTCCCGCTACCTCAAAGGCCGATGTATTCGGACGCGCGGAGGCCAGTGCATCGAGACCCGACAGTTCAGCGACAGCGAAAGGCAGGCCGACGGAGACGATGCGCGGCGGATGCGTGTGTGACACGACCGCATCCGCCGGCAGCGAGATGCAGCCGGCCAGCGTCGCTACATCGACTTCGTCACCGATCTGAACGGATTGCGGCGCGACAAAGCCGGCGCCGATGACCTCCCCACCATCGCGCAACAGATCGAGATGGACGAGGCCCGCCTTCTCTTCGAACACCATGCGATCGCCGACAGGCTTGCCGAAGGCCGTGCCCTGACGGCCAAGCACGAAGGCAGTGCCGACATTGGGATGACCGGCGAACGGAATCTCATCAGTCGGCGTGAAAATGCGAACGCGTGCGGTATGCGCGGGATCATCCGGGGGAAACACGAAGGTCGTTTCTGAATAGTTGAACTCGGTGGCGATCTTCTGCAGCAGCGTATCGTCGATGCCACGCGCATCCGGAACGACCGCCAGCGGGTTGCCGCCGAAACGCTGGTCCGTGAACACATCCACGGTGACATAGTCGATCATGCTGTAGCCCTCACCATTCCGTTACCGCTGGGTTCGCCGACGTAACAGTCGGCGCGGGCCCTGCGTATTCGTAGCCATAAACCTAGGTATGCCGGCTGCACACCACCGTCCGATTCACCGCGGCCTTGCCATCCCATAGACCAAATAATGTCATGCCGATCCGCTCCCGTTCGAGCTGACCGGCGCGAACTCGTCAAGTGCAACATCCATGCTTCCCTTGTCCCTCCGGCCGAAACAATCGCCGGGCAACCGAATGGTGATACCATGTTGATGAACTCCCTTTCCAAGACGACTCTGCGTGCGATGCTGACAGTGGCCATGTGCGTGCTAACGGCGCCGATGGCGCAGGCTGCAACCGCAGCGCCCGTAAAGGCAAAGAACGTGGTTCTGGTGCACGGCGCCTGGGCCGACGGATCGAGCTGGGCCGGAGTCATTCCGCTGTTGCAGAAGGCAGGACTCCATGTGACGGCCGTGCAGAATCCACTGAGCTCGCTGGACGACTCCAATGCCGCGACGCGCCGCGCATTGGCGCTGCAGGATGGCCCGACCGTCCTCGTCGCGCATTCCTGGGGCGGCACGGTAATCAGCGACGTCGGCACCGACCCGAAGGTCTCGGCGCTGGTCTATGTCGCGGCCCGTGCGCCGGACGCCAATGAGGATTTCGTGGCGCTGTCCGGCAAATTTCCGACGGGCGAGGTGCGCGCCGGAATCCAGACCCATGATGGCTACACCCAGCTCTCCGAAGACTCGTTCCTGAAATATTTCGCCAATGGCGTTCCGCGCAAGCAGGCCGAAGTGCTCTATGCCGTGCAGGGCTCGACCGCCGCATCGATCTTCGCAGGCCGCACCACTGCAGCCGCGTGGCATGACAAGCCGTCATTCTATGCCGTGTCGAAAGAGGACAAGACGATCAATCCCGATCTCGAACGTTTCCTCGCCAAGCGCATGAATGCGACGACGATCGAACTCAATGCCGGCCACCTCTCGCTGGTTTCGCATCCCAAGGAAGTCGCCGACCTGATCCTCGCTGCGGCGGGCGTCAAGAAGTAGAGCTGTTTCTTTCTCCCTGACAGCGCGCGTCGGGATACCCGGCGCGCACCGCTTTCATCGATCCGACAATCATGACGCAGATCTGCGTCGCAACAGGAGGACGTCCCATGTTCTCACGGAGAGATCTCATGGCAGCCACAGCATCGGGCATCGTGATGACGGCCGCAGCATCGGCACAGGCCGCCACATTCGGCAATCCGGATCTGCCGCCGCAGGGCGCGGTCAATGCCAAAGGGCCGAACAATCTGAGCGATCCCGGCCCGCAAAATCCCATCATCGCCGGCCAGTTCCCATCCTCGCAATTGCCACCGGCGACCGATATCGGGGGCATGGCGCTGCCATGGGCCACGTTCAACAATGCGCCGCGGCGCATCCAGAATGGCGGCTGGGCACGGCAGGTGACGCAAGCAGACTTTGCGATCTCGACCACGATCTCCGGCGTCAATATGCGGCTCACCGCCGGTGGCATCCGCGAGATGCATTGGCACCAGGCGGGCGAATGGGCGATCATGACTTACGGCTCGTGCCGGGTGACCGTGCTCGACAATCAGGGCCGGCCTTATGTTGCCGACGTCAGCGCGGGCGATCTCTGGTACTTCCCCTCCGGCGCGCCGCATTCGCTGCAGGGCCTCGGCCCCGATGGCTGCGAATTCGTGATCTGCTTCGATGACGGCCAGGCCAACGAGTTCAATACGCTGCTGCTGTCGGACTGGATCGCGCATACGCCGCCGGAAATCCTCGCCAAGAATTTCGGCGTGCCGGTCGAAAGCTTCGCGAAAATCCCGCTGCAAAATCTCTGGATCTTCCAGGGCACGGTTCCCGGTTCGCTCGCGACCGATCAGGCCTCGTCCTATCGCGATGCGGATGTTGCGCTCTATCCGTTCACCTATTCGCTGGGATCGTCCAAGCCGGTCAAATCGACACGCAACGGCGAGATCCGGATTGCCGACACCAGCAACTTCACCGCTTCAGCGACGATCGCGGTGGCGCTGGTGACGGTGAAGCCCGGCGGCATGCGCGAGATGCACTGGCATCCGAATGCCGACGAGTGGCAGTATTATCTCGCGGGCCGCGCGCGGATGACCCTGTTCAATTCCGGCCCGAACGCCACCACCATCGACTTCACGCCGGGCGATGTCGGCTACGTCAAACGCAACTTCGGCCACTATATCGAGAACACTGGCGACACCGACCTGCAATTCATCGAGGTGTTCCGCGCGGCGCATTACGAGGAAGTGTCGCTGTCCGACTGGCTAACGCACACGCCACCGGCTCTCGTCGCGCAACACCTCAACGTGGCACCCGAAGTTATCGCCAAATGGCCACGCCGGACGCCAGGCATCATGCCAGCCTGACGCTGCAAGACCGCATAGGAGGTCTCGGGACTTCCCGTGCCTTTCGGCGATCACCCGCCCGACTGTCCGTCGATTGCGACATCGACACCTTCATAGTTCTTGCCGCGAAGACTGACCTTGTCGCCATCGAATGACAGCGTCCATGTCCGTATGCGGCCGTCCTCGCCGAGGGTCCTGCGCTCGATTTCGAACGCATGTTCGTCCAGCCACCTCCCCTTTACGGTAATAACCCCAAATGCCGTTGGCGTCCCTCTGCGATACCGTCCGTCGAGCCCGAGAGGGCCACTGATCTTCTCAGCCCCTCTCGTGGGATCGCGACTATAGATTTCGAAATCATAGTGCGGATGGGAGTCCACGAATGTCAGCGTCAGCGACTTCACACCGAGAGGATTAGGCGAAAAGGTGTAGGTCTTGCCTGATACCGCGGAGGCAATCGGAGGTGCTTCCTTAACTTCCACCTGTGCCTCGGTTGAAATGGCGCGAACAACGCTTGCGAGTCGCGCAGTGCCGGCAGGGTCCGGCTGTATTGCCGTCTCGGACCTGACAGCCTTTGGGATGGCGTCCACGATGTCGGTCACCGGGCAATTGTCTCGGCCGGTCGTCACAGCAACGAGGTCCAGTGCTGGATAGACCATCACAAGCTGACAGTGCAGCCCGCTCGCCCAATAGACATTGCGGTCAGGTCGCGCCCAGAAGAAGTTCGAATAGCGAAACTCCGGCGCAAAGGAGAGCTTCATGTCCACCGTGGCGTGGCTCACTCTGTCGATCCAAGCCGGCGACACCAGCGGTTTGCCCTCCCACGTCCCGTTGTGCAGATACAGATAGCCGAATTTCGCCATGTCGCGCGGATGCAGCGCCAGGCCGTATCCGCCGGTCGAGATGCCCTGCGGATCGCGCCGCCATTTCCACGCCGTGATGCCCAACGGACCGAACAGCTTCGCTTTCGCGTAATCCTCCGCACTCATGCCGGTCACTTTGGCAAGGATGGCCGATAGTAGATGTGCATTTCCACTATCGTAATTGAAGCCGTCTCCCGGCGAAGCAGCCATCGGACGATCGAGAATGTACTGGATCCAGTCCCGGCTCCGCTCCATGCCGGCCGTCGACTCCAATGAACGGTTGACACCGGCCCGGCCGTCCCGCGCCAGTCCGGACGTCATGTCCAACAGACTTTGAAGCGTGATCGCCTTCTTGTTGTCATCAAGGTTAGCAGCACTGCGCTCGCCGAAGAATGCCAGCATCCGCTGGTCCGTGCCCTTCAGGAGACCATCCTGCAACGCCATCGATGTCAGCGTGCCGATGACGGCCTTGGTGACGGAATTGACCACGTGCGGCAGATCGGCAGTGTAAGGCGCGTAATAGGCATCCAGAACGATCTTGCCATGACGCACGATCAGCAGGCTATCGAAATCGTTGCGGCTTCCGAGCTCCAGCAGTGCGGCGAGCGCTGCCGAATCGACGCCCTGCTCTTCCGGCGTCGATGTCTGCCAGCCCTGGGTCGGCCACACGACGGCCCGTCCCTCCTCTGCGATGACGCCCGCACTGCAAAACGCGACGGCGAACATGCCCAGGCCGAGCACAAACTTCAGAACGGGAATTCGTGAAGATCGCATGACAGCCTCGCTGTGAGTTTTAACGCTGCGCGAGGACCATATCTCCAGCTACAGATTGTTCAACCGAATTGCAGCTTCATTCCGCCCGCGGACTTGCAGGTGCGCGATCACCTACACGGCAACAGGAACAAGCTTCGCGACGGCGCTGAGCAAATCGGTCTGGGTGATCAGCCCCTGAATCATGCGGTCCTGATCGACGATGATGACGGCGTGTGTTCGTCCATCGGTCAGCGTCGGCAGCAAGGTCACCGCGGGCGTCTGCATCGTCGCCGTCGCTGCGGGCGACATGGATTTTCCGACATCGCCCGATTCTTTCATCAGCTCGCGGAGGCCGACCGTTCCGACGAGCTGTCCCTGCTTGCCCAGGACGGGAAGCGTGCGGACATTGTGCAGGAGCAGCCGCGAGCGAGCCAGTTCGGCACTATCCCGCAATCCGACCGTGACGACATCGCGCGACATGATGTCTCCGCACAGGATCGTGCCGTGCGAACGCAGCATGGCTTGCAGTTCGACCTGCCGCAGCAGCGTTTCGAGATCGTCGGGGCTGATATCGAAAGTCTCGCTGAGCGCTTCCAGCGCCTTGTCGATATCCTCGGCGCGAAAGCCGACCCTGAGCTCCGGGCTGATGTCCGACGTCTGATGCGGATTTGCTGATGGCACCGGCGCCCTGTGAGGATAGGTCCGCCGCGAGATCTTGTGGAACAGATAGCCGAGCCCGACCAGAAGCACCGAGTTCAGGCCAACGGGCACGAATGGAAACAGATATCCCGACGCGGTCACGACAGGCCCGCCGATGATCGCCGTCAGCGCCGTGGCGCCGCCGGGCGGATGCAGGCAGCGCGCAAAGGACATCGCGGCGATGGCGAGTGATACGCCGAAGCCGATCGCCAGAATCTGGTCGGGAATGAGATGCGCGACAGCAACGCCGATCAGAGCCGAGATGGTGTTACCGCCGATGATCGCCCATGGCTGGGCCAGCGGACTCGTGGGAACCGCAAACAGGAGCACAGCGGAAGCGCCCAGCGGCGCCACGATCAGCGGCAGGCTGGAGCTGTCGCCCAGCACAGATCGGCAGATCAGTCCCGTGAGCACGATGCCCAGCAGTGCACCCAGGCAAGCAATCATGCGCTCGCCAAGCCGTGCCCCCGCCAGGATGGGGACGAACAGTCGAATACCTGTCTTGCGAGGTGCAACGTCGCTCGAAAGGTTCCTTGGGTCTTCTCTTTTTGTCATTGAATCGAGACCGGCGCATGGCCCCGCCAGAATGACGGGCCCCCCTTTGACCACTATGCACAAGCGCCTGCAATGTTGAATACGACACGCAGGCCTGACGATCGCGATCTGGCAGAGCTATCCCTTCCCGGCTACAACGGCACGGCCACTCGCCCGAACGCGCCCCATCAGGAGGGCGCGACGGCGATCTCAAGGGAGGACCCATGGCCCGCATCGACTACAGCGATCCCGCCACAGCCAGCGAACGCACCCGCGAGATCCTCGGCAAGAACCGCAATGCCAACATCTTCCGCATGATGGCGCATTCGCCCAGCTACCTCGAACAATATTGCCGGCTCGGCGGCGCCATCCGCAACAAGGGCGAGCTCGATCCCGTGATCCGCGAACTGGCCATCACCCGCACCGGCATTCTCTGCGAGGCGCCGTATGAAGTCGCCGCGCACAAGCGCATCGGCGGCTATGTGGGCGTCACCGAGGAGCAGAACGCCGCGCTGGAGGACTGGCAGACAGCGAGCTGCTTCACCGACGTGCAGCGGGCGGCTCTGGCCTTCACCGATGAGATCGTCGCGCTGCATCGCCCAACCGACGCGACCTTCAAGGCAATCGCAGCCAAGCTGACACCCGGCGCGCTGGTGGAATTGCAGCTCTCGGTCGGCTTCTACATCATGACCTCGAAATTCCTCGAAAGTTTTGCTATCGACATGCAGCCCGTGTCCGAGGTCGTCTGAGTCACCACTGCTTGAGCACTCCATGTCGAAAACCACCCACGCCACGCAGACGCTGAGCAAGCTCGGCGCCGCGTTCACTCTGCATACCTACGAGTATGATCCGAATGCCGAGAGCATCGGCCTGCAGGCGGCGGAGGCGCTCGGCATTGCGCCGCAACGCATGCTGAAGACGCTGATGGCCGAGGTGGATGGCAAGCCGGTCTGCGTCGTGGTGCCCTCCGACAAGGAGGTCAGCATGAAGAAGCTGGCCGCGGCCTTTCGCGGCAAGAGCGCGAAGATGATGCGCCCGGCCGATGCCGAACGCATGACTGGCTATCACGTCGGCGGTATCAGCCCGTTCGGACAGAAGAAGCGCGTGCCCGTCGCGATGGAACAGGCGGCATTGTCCGAAAATACGGTCTATCTCAATGGCGGCCAGCGCGGGCTGCAGATCGAGATTGCGCCGGAGGCAGCACGGGCAGCGCTGGATGCGATGGCGGCCACACTGACGGACTGATGCGCATCACCGCGGTTTGAAGCCCCGGCAGGGTGCTGTGATCATGATGCGCTGTCGCGGGCGGGAACGGCCATGTAAGCTGCGCATTATCGATTTCAGACCTCAAGGGAGAATCGACATGCGCTCAATCCTGGCAGCAACTGCACTTCTGGTCGTGATGGGCGCCACGCCCTCCATGGCCCGCGAATATCCATGGTGCTCGCGCACCTCGGCCACCGGCTTCAATCCGAGCTGTACGTTCACCTCCTATAACCAGTGCATGGCCACCGTGAGCGGCCAGCGCGGCGACTGCATGCAGAACCCGATGTTGGCCTATGGCGACCAGCGCCGCGGCCAGAGCCGCGCGATACGCGGTCAGCAGGACGGTTGGGACAATGGATGGAACAACGGCTGGAACAATAACTGGGATCGGCGCTGGTAGCCTCATAGGCCAATAACAGATTGGCCGAAGGCGTAATCCGTCGCAGGCGTTACGATGTCGGAGACGTGGCGGATTGCGCTTCGCTGATCCGCCACGCTTTCTCAGTCACTTCCGGCAATACGCCCATGCCGCAATCGCAATCGGCAGCCCGACGCCGAACCACGCAAAATAGCGGCCGGGATCGCCCGCGAGCAGCGCCGACAACAAGCCTGCCAGCGATAAGACGCCAATGACGATCGGCGCACCGAACACGCGCCACCAGCTAGCTCTGTGCTGCGGCACCTCGCTCACGACGATGGCCCGATCGCTGCCGTCGCGCCGGCAGACAGCCGCGCCCCGCGCCTAACCTTGCTGCGCTTCACCGTCCACAGATACAGCCCGCTGCCGAGCACGATGATCGTGAAGACTGTGAGCAGTGCCCAGATGATCTTCAGCGGCATGCCGCCATAGTCGCCGAAATGCAGCGGCTGCGAGACGAGTACGGCTTTCAGATAGGTCGGCAGCTCGCTGGTGTCGGACACCTCGCCGGTCTCGCCATCGAGCAGCACCGGCTTCACCAGCCGCGACGTCAGCGGGGTATCGCCGCGCAGAAAGACGGCGAAGTGATGCGTCGATGTGAACGGCGTGCCGG
The DNA here is from genome assembly GCF_013359755.1 of Tardiphaga robiniae. GTDB lineage: Bacteria > Pseudomonadota > Alphaproteobacteria > Rhizobiales > Xanthobacteraceae > Tardiphaga > Tardiphaga robiniae. Next base: position 51,414 of record NZ_JABMCJ010000084.1, read on the forward strand.
GGAATGCGATGAAGGCTGGATCCATGCCGGGCGTCGTCTTCATGGCATTGCCGACGACCTTGTCCAGCGAGGCGAGCTGCGCCGGTGTCGGCTTGCCGGCATAGGGTGCGGCCATGGCCGCCAGCTCATTACGCTGCCAGATGCCGAGCATGACTTCGGCATAGGCGTTGATGATACCGGTGCCGCCGACCACCAGCGCCCAGACGATGGTGACCACGCCGAGCAGATTGTGCCAGTCGAGCCACAACACCCGGCGCGATTTCTGTTTGCGGATCGCCGCGAAATTCAGCCGGCGGGTGAACGGCCAGTACAGCACCACGCCGGAGATGATGGCGATCATGAAGAGGAAACCCATGACACCCATAAACCACTTGCCGGGGAGACCGAGATACATGTCGGTATGTAGCCGCAACATCACCAGCATCGGGCCGGTGCCGAGCAGACCCACCGGCTTCGCCGTATAGGCATCGAATGCCTTCACCACCGTGGTCTGCGGATCGGAGGTCACCGACGTGTTGGTGAAGGTCGAGACCATCCCGGGCTCGTCATTGTCCCAGGCCATATAGAGCAACACACTGCCGGGATGATCCGTGATCGCGGCGCGGCCGATGGCATCGAGACTGAGCTTCGCCGCGCCCGGCACATGCACATCCATCTTCGGCGCATAGCCGAGCGCCTCGTCGATCTCGTGATGAAAGATCAACGGCAGGCCGGTGAGGCACAGCAGCAGCAGAAAGACGGTGGAGACAAGGCTGGTCCATTTGTGGATCAGCGACCAGATGCGGGCCGTACGCGCTTTCAGGGGATCGATCCTTCTTTATTCACCAGGCCGAAATAGCCAATGTCGTCCCCGGCAAGCCGGAGACGACATTGGCTGATCATTTTGACGCGGCGACCGTGTGGCGAGCGTGACGTACAGCGACCTATTGTCGTGCCGTCTCGCTCATCCGCCGCACTACCACTTATAGCCGATGCTGCCCGTGATGCGGCGCCGGTCGCCATAGAAGCAGGCATTCGCAGTCGAACAGTTCGCGACGTAGATCTCGTCGGTGACGTTCGCAGCGTTAACCGCAAAGCGCCAATTCTGCCAATCGTAGTGCACGGCGAGATCGCCAAGAACCCGCGACGGAACCGAGAGCGTATTGGCCTGATCGGCGAAGGAGGAACCGACATAGCGCACGCCGCCGCCGAAGCCAAAGCCGCGCAGAACGCCATCCTGGAACGTGTAGTCAGCCCAGCCGGAAGCGAGCTGGCGCGGCGTGTTGGTCGGCACGAGACCGACCAGCGCAGGGTTGGCATCCGCGCTCGTGAACAGATTGTAGCTCGTGAACGAACCCACAACCTTGAAGCCCGGCGCGAGATTCGCAACGGCTTCCAGTTCGATGCCCCGCGAAGTGACCTCGCCGGTCTGAAGAGCCGTCAGCGGGAACAGCGGATTGGTGGTCGGGACGTTCTTGCGCTTGAGGTCGAACAAAGCGACCCCGAACTGGGCATTGATACCGAGTGGCTGGAACTTGACGCCGACTTCGGTCTGCTCACCCGTTTCCGACAATAGCAATTGGCCCGCGGCGTTGACGCCGATGATCGGATTGTAGCTGGTCGCATAGGAGACATATGGCGCAAGACCGTTGTCGAAGTTGTAGATCAGGCCGGCACGGCCACTGAACTTGCTCTCGTCACGGCTGAGCGAAGATGCGCCGAAGGCCTGATCGAAGCGTGAATTACTGACCCAATCGTTGCGACCACTGAGCACGAGGGTGAAACGATCCAACTTGATCTGGTCCTGCAGATACACGCCAAGCTGATTCTGCGTCTGGTTTCCGTCACGGTAGTTGGCGAAACCGGCCGACGATCGGATCTGCGGTAATGACGAATAAACCGGGTTCACCGCATTAATGTTCGGATAGACCGAGTTCATGCCCTGCGTATCGCTGATGGAATAGGTCTTCAGGTCGAGGCCGAACAGCGCGGTGTGACTCAGGATGCCAGTCGCAAACCGATACTCCACCTGACTGTCCAGCGTTCCCTGGTCTGCGATGCCGCGCGTGGCGAAGCCGTAGCGCTTCAGGTCGCCGGTCGCCGCGTTCGCATAGCTGTTGCCGAACGTCACGCCGTCTCCGACAGTGATGCCAGTATAGTTCACGTCGACATGCGCATAGCGAGCGTTCTGGCGGAACGTGACGTTGTCCGACATGTGATGCTCGAACTGATATCCAAGCATTTCCTGCTCTCGCTTGAAGCTATCGGTGCTCGGATCGCCGCCATAGAAGCTGGTGGAAATTCGCCCGAACGGCGCATTCGTCACCGAGCCAACGTAAGGCAGAAAATTCTCCGGGCGCGTCTCGTTATACGAGGCTGAGGCAAGCACCGTCAGCGTCGTGTCGATGTTCGGCTTCCATGTCAGCGACGGCGCGATGAAATAGTTGTTGTTCGGCGTGAAGTCGGTCTGGGTGCCGCCGTTCTGAACCTGACCGACGATGCGGGTGTAGAGTTCGCCATTGCCGGGCGCCAGCTTGATCGGCGTATTAATGTCGAAGCCGAAATAGGCGTTGCCATAATTATCGACGCCGGTTTCGACGTAACGGATCGGCTGGGCTTGCGGCATCTTGCTGACGACATTGACGAGGCCGCTGGGGCTGGAGCCGCCATACAGGATCGCCGACGGACCGCGCAGGATCTCGACGCGCTCCATATTGAACGGCTGCAGCTTCCAGCTCGCATACGACGTGTAGAACAGTTGCATGCCGTCGAGGAAGACGCTGTTGTCATCGGACTTGAAGCCGCGGATTAGGAACCAGTCGTTGCGGAAGTCGGCGCCGAAGGTGCCGGCCGCCACACCAGGTGCGTAACGCAGAATCTCGTCGAGCTTCGTGGGCTTCTGATCTCTAATCTGCTCGGCACCGATCACCGAGATCGCCTGCGGCGTTTCATTGATCGGCGTATTGGTCTTGGTGCCCGTCGAGCTACGATTGGCAACGTAGCCCTGGATCGGACCGCGCGGGCTTTCCACGAACACGTTGCTGCGCGAGGGCTGCGCCACCGGACGCGGCGCAACGGCGGTGCGGGCGCGCGGCGTGCGGCTCGGCGCTGCGGCCGCGCGGCGACGCTGCTGCGGTTGATTGACGACCACGGGTGGCAGCGGCTGCGCCCCGGTCTGTGTGGAACTGGACTGCGCCAGCGACGTATCGAGCGTGACGACGCTGAGCGCGCAGACCGACGACAGAAGCGCGAGACGCGACAGACGAATGGTGTTGTTCAAGGCGATCCCCAAATCTCATCCGCATCGACATATTCGATGATGGATGCCCTCATGTGATGGATCGGGGTTAGAGGGACGGCCGCGTCATCGCCAATAGAAGCGTTCCAAACAACAAGCATTCTGCGGCAGTGTGACATCACTGCCGCAGATTTTAATGGTTCTAAATTCAGCGGGTATTTTTCTCAGCAAGATGCAGTCCAGGCGCGACGGTTATGTCTGCCCGCAAATAGTTGTGGCGCCGTCGCGCGCGCGATTCTTGTCTTTCCCGGTGGATAGTTACGCGGCGCGCACCGAGCGCAGGAAGTTGCCGACCTCCTGCTTCAGTCGCGTGCTTTCGCTGGACAGCGACTGTGCCGCGGACAGAACCTGCGATGACGCCGAGCCTGCTTCTTCGACGCCGCGCTGCACGTCGGTGATGTTCGAACTCACCTGCATCGTGCCGGCTGCGGCCTGCTGCACGTTGCGCGAAATCTCCTGTGTGGTGGCGCCCTGCTCTTCAACGGCCGATGCGATGGCGGACGCGATCTCCGACATCTGACCGATAGTCATGGAGATCTCCTTGATGGCCGAGACCGAATCCTCGGTCGCCTTCTGGATGCCGCTGACCTGTTGGCTGATCTCGCCAGTCGCCTTCGCGGTCTGCTCGGCCAGCGCTTTCACTTCGGCGGCAACCACCGCAAAGCCGCGACCGGCTTCGCCGGCACGCGCCGCTTCGATGGTGGCGTTGAGCGCCAGCAGATTGGTCTGCCCCGCGATATTGTTGATCAGTTCGACGACATCGCCGATGCGTGCCGCGGCCGTCGCCAGTTCGCTGACGCGGTTGTTGGTATTGTTAGCCTGCGCAACGGCCTCGCTGGCAATGCGCGCGGCGCCCTGCACCTGACGGCTAATCTCATGCACGGACGACGACATCTCCTCGGTGGCGGATGCAACCGACTGCACGTTTGTCGCGGCTTCTTCCGATGCCGCCGATACAGCCACCGCCAAAACCTGTGAGCGCTCCGAGGTTGCCGTCAATGTGGTGGCCGAACCTTCCAGTTCCTTCGAAGCAGACGATACGGTCTCGACGATCTGACCGACGGCGCCCTCGAAATCGGCGGCAAGCTTCATCATATCCGCCTTACGCTGTTCGGCCGTGCGGCTTTCCGTAGCGATCTGCGCGACCTTCATGCGCTCGACTTCGAGGCCGTTCTCCTTGAATACACTCAGCGCCGTCATGATCTCCCCGATCTCGTCGGCGCGCTTGCTTGCCGGAACGTCGACGGTGAGGTCTCCTTTAGCGAGCTTGTTCATCGTGGCGATGCTTGCCTTCAACGGACGCACCACGCTGCTGCGCGCCACAACATAGCTGACAATGATGGCGAGCAGCATCACGCCGAGCGTCGCATAGATAATGGTCCAGAGCGTGTCGTTGGCGGTTTCGAGAAACTCGACCTTCTTGATGCCCACATAGAGAATGCCGATCACGTTGCGGCTGGCGTCGAAGATCGGATCATAGACGGTCATATACGGCTCGCCGAGGATAGCCACTTCACCACGGAACGCGGTCTTGCCATTGAAGACCGCGTCATAGGCGGGTCCTTTCGCCAGCTGCGTGCCGATGGCACGGGTGCCATCCGGCTTCATCACGTTGGTGGAGATGCGGGTATCATTCATGAAGATCGTTGCGGTGCCGCCGACCAGCGTCTTGATCTTGTCGACCGCTGCGAAATTGCCGTTCAGCGGCTTGCCGTCCGCCAGCAGCTTGCCATCCGCGATACTGTACTTGTCGCCGCTCTCACGCAGCACGTTCCAGGCGACACGCATGTTGGTCTCGACCCGCTCCGTCGCGGATTTGGCGGCGCCCTGTTCGAGCACATATTTGGCGACCAACGTGATGCAGATGCCGAGGATGAGAATGCCGGAGACCGTCATCAACATGATGCGCGGGCCAAGACCGAGACCCCGGCGACGGCCGGGTTTGGGTTGGGAGGCGGACAACGGCATTGCGATCTCCTGTCGCGCCGACCCCTCGGTCGTGCGCTCAAAGCCGAACGGCTCCAGACACACTCACTGCACAATGTCGAGGAGGTATCCGGACCCGCAATTCAAGAAATAAGTTCCATCATTATGATTCAGTTCTATCGGCTAGCCGTTCGAAAGCGGTTAATGTTCGCCTGGCGGAAAAGGTATAATCGTCTGATTTTGCGTGATTTTCGGCATCGGAATACCTGAATCGAAGCTCATTCTCGGCGTCCATTCGACGCATCTACCGATGCGCGCTCCGTTGCCGCGCATGGTGCCCGCGCGCCAGCGTGACTTGTGCCACCCGGCGAACTGCCGCCTATGGAAAGCTGCATTGACCATCGAGCCGATGACCCCTTCCGCTCCGCCGCGACCAACGATCGTCGGCTGGTTCGCCAACCAGCCTTATCTCCTGCTCAGCCTCACCTCGCTGTTCTGGGCCGGGAATATCGTGCTCGGCCGCTATGTCGCCGGCCACGTCCCGCCGGTGACACTGGCCTGCGTGCGCTGGATCGGAGCCTTTTTCCTGTTGCTGCCCTTCGCCTGGACGCATCTGCGCACGGACTGGCCGGTTCTCCGCGCCCAACTTTCTCTCATGACGATGCTGGCGCTGACCGGCTTCGCCGCCAATACGGTGCTGGCCTATTGGGGCCTGAAATACACGCAGGCCCTGAATGCGCTGCTGATCCAGTCGTCGGGCCCTCTCTGTGTCGCGCTGTGGACGCTGATCCTGTTCGGCGTGAGGCTGACGCTGGCGCAGTTGCTCGGCATCGTGGTCTCCATGGCCGGCGTGCTGATCATCATCCTGCGCGGCGATCTCACCGCACTGGCCAGTATCCAGATCAACAAGGGCGATGCGATGCTGTTCGCAGCGCTCCTGGTGTTCGGCATCTATTCGGCGCTGATGCTGCGGCGACCGGTGACGCATCCGATGTCGCTGATCGCTTTCACCACCGCCGGCGGCGCGATCCTGACCCTGCCGGTCAGCATCTGGGAACTCAATTCCGGTTCACCGCTGATCTTCGACACCGTAACGCTGCTGACGCTCGCCTATGCCATGATCTTTCCTTCCGCGCTGGCCTATCTGTTCTTCAATCGCGGCATCGCGCTGATCGGCCCGAATCGCGCGGCACCATTTCTGCATCTCATGCCGGTGTTCGGCTCGGTATTGGCCATCGCGTTTCTGGGCGAACAGCCGCAACTGTTTCATCTCGTCGGCTACGTGCTGGTGCTATCAGGCGTGTTCATCGCATCGCGGCGATAGACCGAACATCCGCTCCGGCCACCCTGACATCGGGAGTAAAAACATCACATGACCGTTTTCTCGCTCGCCCACCTCACCGTGCTATCGCTGGCGCCGCCAGAGATGATCGACGTTGCCGCGCGCTGCGGCTACCGGAGTGTCGGACTGAGACTGATAGCCGTGACCGCGGAAAGCCCTGGCTACCCGCTGATGAACGACAAGGCGATGATGCGGCAAACCAAGGCGCGTCTCGCCGATACCGGACTGCACGTGCTCGATATTGAACTCGTCAAGATCACGCCCGGGATCGACGTCGCGGCGCTTGAGCCGATACTCACCGCCGGCACGGAGCTCGGAGCCCGCCATGTCATCGTCGCGCCCTATGATCCCGACTTGTCCCGCCTCGCCGACCGACTGGCGGCCATCGCCGATCTTGCGGCGCGATACGGCATCATGCCGGTGATGGAGTTCTTTCCCTGGACCAATGTGTCGAACCTGCACAAGGCGCGCGCCATCGTCGAGACCGCAGGCCGCGCCAATGCGGGTATCCTCGTCGATACGCTGCATTTCGACCGCTCCGACAGCAGCCTCGCCGAACTCGACGACATACCATCGCGCTTGCTGCCGTTTTTCCATTTTTGCGATGCTCCGGCGGAGAAGCCTGGCACGGTGGAAGGACTGCTGCACACCGCGCGCGCTGAACGGCTGCCACCCGGCGACGGCGGCATCGACCTCTGCGCCATCGCCGCGCACCTGCCGAAGCATATTCCGGTCGCGCTCGAAGTGCCGATGGATGCGCTGACCCGGGAGCGCGGCCCCGAAGAAGTCGCGCGCCGCGCAATCGCCGGCGCGAAGCGCCTGCTGGGAGATTGAGAATCTAGCGAGTAATCTACGCGCACATGCCACCGCCCGGCATAGCACCTGTCCCGCGCGCGTTATGCCAACGTATGAACGATAACCGGCCCGGCTATCGCTGTGGCTGGTCCAATCAGCAAGGGCGCCAGATTCTGTTCGCTCCATGCGAGCCCGCGTCGGTTCGACTCCTCGGCGCCCGCGAAATTGTTGAAGATGCTGATCGCCGTCACCGTATCGTCGGACGCATAGACCACATAATAGGCCATGAAACCTTCGACATCACTGATGATCGGAATGGCACCTTCCTTGATCCTGCGCGTCAGTTCCTCAGCCATGCCGGTCTTTGCCTTGCTCTGACGAATGGCAGCATACATGGGACGCTCCTTTACCCGTAAGCTGCCCGCGATCGCACCTGCCGCGATCATGCATCGCACACACTCATCATCGGCGGGACGAGCAGCAGGGTTTCCCGTGCATAGAACCTACGCCATCCCGCGTAACGACGCCATCTGACGCCTCCCCACCCACTACGCGCCTCCGATCAATATTCCCACCGCCAGAACGATGACGCCGCCAAGCACCACCTGAAAGACGGCCTGCAGGAACGGCGTATCCATATAGCGCGCCCTGATATAGGCGATGGACCAGAGTTCGAAAAAAACGACAACACCCGCGATGGCCGTCGCGATCCAGAATGCATTCGGCCAGCTGTCCGGCACGAGATAAGGCAGAGTATGGCCGAGACCGCCCAGCGTCGTCATCAGCCCGCAGATGCCGCCACGCAACCACGGCGAGCCGCGTCCGGTCATGGAGCCATCGTCCGACAATGCTTCGGCGAAACCCATGCTGATGCCGGCGCCGATCGACGCGGCGAGGCCAACAAGGAATGTCTGCCAGTTGTGATGTGTTGCAAACGCGGCCGCAAACAGCGGCGCCAGCGTCGATACGGAGCCGTCCATCAAGCCCGCAAGACCTGGCTGGACATATTGCAGGACGAACATCCGGTGGCGGGTGTTGTCCTCCACCGTACGAACGTCGGACGTCAGGATGGCATCCGATAATTTGGCCGCGAGATGCTCGTGTCCTTTTTCCAGCTCGGCCAGATCGCCCAGCAACTTGCGAACGCCGACATCCGTCGCCTGCTCGGCAGCCCTGGCGTAAAAACGCTCGGCCTCAAACTCCATCCTCTCGGCTTCCTTGCGGATAGTGTCGAGCGACAGGTTACGCGTGAGCCAGATTGGTCGGCGGCGGATGAAGCCCTTGACGTCTTCGCGCCGGATCGGCGGAAGGTTCGGTCCGAAGCGCTCCTCATACATCTGCAACAGCAGATGTCGATGGCCCTTTTCCTCTTCGGCCATCTCGCTGAAGACTTTCGCGGAATCGGGATAGCGCTCTGCCAGATCCTCGGCGAAGCTGAGATAGATCCGGCTGTCCTCTTCCTCGCTGGAGATCGCAACCGCCAGCACCTCGCGTTCGGTGAGCTCCGAAAACGCCTTCATATCAATGCCTTGCTTAGTTTAGAATTATTCTAATTATATAGGAGCTGCTTTGCATTTGTCAAAGAGCTTCGCGCCTGCGCGGCGCTGAACCTGTCCGCTGGTCGGGAAGCAGTAGCGGGGACGAGAAGGACCGCGGCGAAACGATCGTGCGTGCTCGGGAGCTTGCACCGGCATTCGCACCGACCCCGACGCGGAGATGCTGCGGATCAGCGGCCGTCTGCAGGTGCTGTCACTCACGAACGCGATAAGGTCGCCCCAGTGCTGCAGACGTCGATGCATGGCCTACACCATCGACAGCGCACTCACCTGAACTGCATACCTTTCCGCTTCCGTGTGTCACCGACCTCCGCTAGTTTGCCCGCAACAAACATGGGCTACCAAGGCCGATTCAGGGAGAAAAGCGGAATGCACGGACTTTCAGTTCTTCGCGGTGTGGCGAGCGCATCGTTTATCGGAGCGCTGCTGTTGGCGACCCCGGATGCCATCGCACAAACTGCGAATTATCCAAACCGGGCGATCACGCTGGTGCTCCCTTTCGCCGCAGGCAGCGGCACCGACACCACGACGCGCCTGATCGCCAAGGAACTCGGCACCGCACTGAACGCCAACACCGTGATCGACAACAAGGCCGGCGCCAATGGCTCGATCGCCGCCAGTTTCGTCGCCCGCGCCCCCGCCGATGGTTACACGCTGTTCGTGACCACCAACACGACGCATTCGGCCAATCCTTTTCTGCTCAAGACCATGAGCTATGATCCGATCAAGGATTTCACGCCGATCGCGCGCACCGGCGACCTGCCCTTCATGCTGGTGATCAATCCTGAGATTCCCGCCAACTCCGTGGAAGAGCTGATCGCGCTCGCCAAGAAAGAGCCGGGCAAGTACTCCTACGCATCGGGCAGTTCGTCGGCGATCGTCTCGGGCGCGACCTTTGCCCGCCTCGCCAAGCTCGATCTCCTGCACGTGCCTTACAAGAGCTCACCACCGGCGCTCACCGATGTCATCGCCGGCCGTGTCAGCATGATGTTCGTCGACGTTCCGACCGGCCTGCCGCATGTCAACGCCAAGGCGTTGAAGTCGCTTGCGGTGACCACGAAATATCGCTCCAAACTGCTGCCCGATCTGCCGACCATGGACGAGGCCGGCGTGAAGGGCTTCGACATCACGTCATGGCAGGGCTATCTCGGCCCGGCCAACATGCCGAAGGACATCGTCGTCAAGCTCAACGCCGAAATCCGCAAGATCGTCGAACGCCCCGAGATCCAGAAAGACCTTGCCAACCGCGGCATGGAAGCCTTCTCCGGTACGCCGGAAGAATTCGACGCCTTCCTGAAGGATCAGCTCAAGGTGTGGGAGAAGCTGATCACGGATGCGGGGATCGAGAAGCAGTAGGCGCATTTCAGATAGAACCGCACGGCAGGTATGTTCGTCATGCCCGGCGAATGCCGGGTATCCACGTCTCGGCCACAAAGAAGACGTGGATGGCCGGGACATCCAGCGAAGCCGCGCTTCGCGCTTTGCCCGGCCATGACGATGGTTTTGCGTGGGTTGAATGAAGAGGAACCACGCCTAACCCGCAGACTCGGCGACTGCATGTCGCAGGGTTTTCCCCTCTCGTCATTTTCTTGTCACGGAACTGTCAGCGCAGCGTAACGCCCGCGCCCCAGAACACGCCGCATGGTCACCACAAAGGAGACAACCATGCGCAGCACATTCCTCTGCTCCGTCGCTTCCCTCGTCATGCTCACATCCGCCGCTTTCGCCCAGACCGAAGGTGAATTCCCCGCCAAGCTCGCCGGCCATGCCGTGCTGCCGGCGACGTCGACCATCGATGCGCCTGTGGATGCGCCGAACGACCTGAAGACCTCGGGCAAATACACCACCGGCAAGCGCGTCGACGCGCTCGGCACCGTGATGGGCAAGTCCTACGAGCGCGCCACCGGCATCTCGCTGCCGATGAAGGGCCAGCCGCTGCAGGGCCATTCCGGCATCAAGGTGATGCCAGACGGTTCGTTCTGGGTGCTGACCGACAATGGCGCCGGCTCGCGCTACAATTCGGCCGACTACATGATCTATCTCAATCATCACAAGATCGACTGGAAGAACGGCAAGGTCGAGCGTCAGGCCACCGTGTTCCTGCACGATCCCGACAAGAAGGTGCCGTTCCGCATCGTTCATGAAGACACCGCCAAGCGCTACCTGACCGGCGCCGATGTCGACACCGAAGGCTTCCAGATCGTCGGCGACAATTTCTGGATCGGCGAGGAATTCGGCCCCTACATCATCAAGGCCGACAAGACCGGCAAGGTTCTGGCTGTGTTCGACACCGTCGCCGACGGCAAGCCGGTGCGTTCGCCGGACCATTGGTCGGTGCAGTCGCCGGGTGCGCCGGGCGCCACCTACACCACGGTCAACCTGCGCCGCTCCAAGGGCTATGAAGGCTTCGCCTCCTCCAAGGATGGCAAGTTCCTCTACGGCCTGCTCGAAGGCCCGATCTGGGATGCCGAGAAGAAGGACTGGGAGAAGGTCGACGGCAAGGAAGCTTCGCGCATCCTGGAATTCGACGTCGCCAACGAGAAGTTCACCGGTCGCTACTGGCAGTACGTGTTCGAACAGAACGGCAATGCAATCGGCGACTTCAACATGGTCACCGCCGACAACGGCCTGATCATCGAGCGTGACAACGGCGAAGGCACCAAGGACAAGGCCTGCGCCGACGGCAAGCGCGGTGAAGACTGCTTCCCGGATCTCGCCAAGTTCAAGAAGGTCTACAAGATCGAACTGAACGACGCCAATGTCGGCAAGCCCGTTCGCAAGATCGGCTTCATCGACCTGATGAAGATCCAGGACCCGAACAAGCTGGCCCGCAAGCCGCTGAATGACGGCGTTCTGACCTTCCCGTTCTTCACCATCGAGAACGTCGACCAGGTTGATGCCACCCACATCATCGTCGGCAACGACAACAACCTGCCGTTCTCGTCGAGCCGCGAGCCGAACAAGGCCGACGACAACGAGTTCGTGCTGCTCGAAGTCGCCGACTTCCTGAAGGCGAAGTAAGCAACGCGAGCAGGCCCCCGCCTGAAACGACGAAAGCCCTCCCGCAAGGGAGGGCTTTTTGCGTTAGAGCGTGATCTACTTTCCTCTCCCACAAGGGGAGAGAGGGGAAGAAGAGCCTCTACGCCGCACGCACCTTGGTCAGGAACTCGTCCACCGCCGTCCGCAACATGCCGGACTGGGTGTCGAGCTCCCTGGCATTCGACAACACCTGCGAGGCCGCCGTCCCGGTCGCTTCTGCTGCGCTGCTGACGCCGCCGATATGTTCGCTGATTTCACTGGAGCCCGCCGCGACCGACTGAATGTTGCGCGCGATTTCCCGCGTGGCCTCGCCCTGCTCCTGGACGGCCGTGGAGATGCTGGTGGTGATCTCGCTCATCTGCGCGATGGTCCCCGTAATGGCGCTGATCGAAAGCACGGCTTCGCTGGTGGACGCTTGCATCGCGGCAACCTGGGCGGAGATCTCTTCGGTAGCCTTGGCGGTCTGGCTCGCCAATGCCTTCACTTCCGAGGCGACGACCGCAAAGCCGCGTCCGGATTCGCCGGCGCGCGCCGCTTCGATGGTCGCATTCAGCGCGAGCAGATTGGTCTGGGAGGCGATGCTGTGGATCAACTGAACCACTTCGCCGATCTTCTCCGCGCCGCTGGACAGCAGCTGAACGGTCGCATTGGTGCGTTCCGCATCGCCGACTGCCTTGCTGGCAATTTGGCTCGACTGCGAGACCTGCCGCAGGACTTCGCTGACCGAAGCCGACAATTCCTCGGCGGCGGCTGCAACCGTGCTGACATTGTCAGACGACCGCTCCGACGCGGCGCCGACCGTCGATGCACGCGAACTGGCATCGCTGGCGGTCGCCGTCATGGATTGCGCGGTGGTCTGCATCCCTGCCGCTGCCGTCGATACCGAGCGGACAATACCGTTGACGCTGCGTTCGAAATCATCGGCGATGCTCTCCATGGTCGAACGACGCTCGGCAGACGCGCGCGCCTGCGTCTCTGCTTCGATCTTGTCGAGCCCGCGAATCCGGACCGCATTGTCCTTGAAGACCTGAACGGTCGATGCCATCGCACCGATCTCATCGCCGCGCCCGGTCCCGGGAATGTCGTCTTCGAGCGCGCCATCGGCCAGCGTGCGCATCCGCGCACCGAGCTGACCGAGCGGGCGGCTGATGCTCCGGCCGATCATCCAGGCGATGCCGCCCGCGACCGCACCAATAGCAAGGATCGCCAAACCGAGCGCCCAGACGATCGGCTTCAACCTGGCGTCGAGGTCTTCCAGATAGGCCCCGGCGCCCACATACATATTCCATCCCGGGATCGCTGCGGCATAGGCAACCTTGCGCAGCGGCTCCGTCTGGCCGGGTTTGACGTAGTCATAGAACATCGTGTGCTCGCCTTTGGCAGCAATACTGTCGCGCCACTCGCGACCGATCGCCTTGCCATTGGTCACCACATCGAGGCGGTTCTGACCGATCTGCTTGGCATCCGGGGACAACACCGTCACGCCGTCCATCATGGAGCCAAACAGGTAGCCCGCGCCGTTGTCATAGGTCATCGTATTTGCACGACGACCGAATTCAGCCATCGCTGCTTCCTTGGTGAGCTGGCCGGCGTCGACTTGCTTTTGCAAACCGATCGCCACGCTGCGCGCGGCATCGACGAAGTGGCGAAGCTCCTCGATCCTCGAGGTCATCATCTCGCGCTGAACGAAATATCCCGCGAGAACGCCAGACGCGCACAGACCAAGCAACATGACACCCACCAGAATACCTAGCTTGGGCGTGATCGTCAGATTACTTATCTTCACAATGAGTTCTCCAAAAAAGGTCGCGGGCGCAAATACCAATTGATGAGAAGAATACCGAACAGACCTTTTTTTGTTCTTTACAAACCAAACCCGCAAATCATCGAGCCTGTGATACTTGGTGATGAGCAACGATTGCAGCGCTACAAGAGCTCGCTCTCCGCGAGAGAAGAGGAAAGGCTCTACGCTGCGCGAACCTTCGCGAGGAATTCATCCACCGCCTTGCGCAGGATGCTCGACTGGCCGTCCAGCTCCTTTGCATTCGACAGCACCATGCCTGCCGCCTGCCCCGTTGCTTCCGCCGCTGCGCTGACGCCGCCGATATGAGCGCTGACCTCGCTCGAGCCAGCGGCAACCGACTGGATGTTGCGCGCGATCTCCTGCGTGGCCGAACCCTGCTCTTCCACTGCCGCCGAGATCGTCGTGGTGATCTGGCTCATCTGCGCGATCGTGCCGGTGATGGCGTTGATCGAGTTGACAGCCTCCTGCGTCGACGCCTGCATCGCTGCAACCTGCGCGGAGATTTCCTCGGTCGCCTTGGCCGTCTGGCTCGCCAGTGCCTTCACTTCCGACGCGACGACCGCAAAGCCACGGCCGGATTCACCGGCGCGTGCCGCTTCGATGGTTGCGTTCAGCGCAAGCAGATTGGTCTGCGAGGCGATGTTGTGGATCAGCTGCACGACCTCGCCAATCTTCTCGGCGCCGCTGGAGAGCTGCTGCACCGTCGCATTGGTGCGCTCCGCATCGCCCACGGCCTTGCTGGCGATATCGCTCGAGGCTGCGACCTGACGCAGCACTTCGCTGACCGATGCCGATAGTTCTTCAGCCGCGGCGGCAACCGTGCTGACATTGTCAGATGAACGCGCCGATGCCGCACCGACCGTCGAAGCGCGCGAGCTCGCGTCGCTTGCCGTCGCCGTCATCGACTGTGCAGTGCTCTGCATGCCGGCCGCGGCGGTGGAGACGGAACGCACGATGCCGTTGACGCTGCGCTCGAAATCATCGGCGAGGCTTTCCATCGCCGCACGGCGTTCGGCAGCAACACGGGCCTGCGATTCCACCTCGATCTTGTCGAGCCCGCGGATACGCACCGCGTTGTCCTTGAACACCTGAACCGTTGCGGCCATGGCGCCGATCTCGTCGCCCCGATCGACGTCGGGGATCGCTTCATCCAGCGCGCCATCGGCGAGACCGCGCATGCGCGCGCCGAGCCGGCGAAGCGGGATGGTGATGCTGCGGCCAATCATCCAGGCAAGCGCGCCGAGAATGACAATGACCGCGAGTGCCGCGATCATCACGGTGCGCGCACTCTCCCAGAGCTGTACCTGCAAGTCGTCGATATAGACGCCGGTGCCGATGACCCAGCCCCAGGGCTCGAAACCGACGACATAAGAGAGCTTCGGCTGCGGTGCGTCCTTGCCGGGTTTCGGCCAAAGATAATCGACGAAGCCAGCCTTCTGCTTCTTCACGACATCGGCGAATTCGACAAACAGCCGCTTGCCGTTCGGGTCCTTGTTGCCGGAGAGATCGCTGCCGTTCATCTCGGGCTTGATCGGATGCATCACCATGCGCGGCTGCAGGTCGTTGATCCAGAAGTAATCGCCATTGCCGTAGCGCAGTTTGCCGATACGCGCCGCTGCGGTCTTGCGCGCGGCCTCGTCCGACACACCGCTACGCTGGATCGTCGCGTATTCTTCCTGCGCGATGCCGAGCGCCAGCTCCGTGAGATGGGTCAATTCGCTCTGGCGCTGCTGCTTGAGGGAGTCGCCGAGGGTGTTCAGCTGCATCCAGGCCAGCCCGGCGAGGCCAAGAAAGCTCAAGCCAATGATGCTGTAGAGGCGAAGGCCGATCGAAATTTTCAAACGATTCATGGGAAGTATCCCTGTAAGGCGCGCTGAAATAAGCGAGTCACCATCGCAGGGTGTAGTTTCGAGTTCGTGAAGTGGTGTGTAGTTCCGTTTTTGCAACCGCGGTTATAGGTTACCTCGAATGCACCAAAAGTCGCGCTACAGGTAGCTGCGCACCACTATGAACTATCATTGTGCAGATTTAAATTCGGTGGTGCAGCGATACGACGCAGCGGCCGAAACTCAATAGTTCAGGCAAGTCCCAGCCCTGTAGCTCCCCGAGCGCAGCTAAGCCGCGCTCGGGGAAGGATTTGACTCAGGCTGCTCTCACCTTGGCGAGGAATTCATCCACGGCGGTGCGCAGCATGCCGGACTGGCTCTCCAGCTCCTTTGCATTCGACAGCACCTGTGACGCCGCCGAGCCGGTGGCCTCGGCTGCGCTGCTGACGCCGCCGATATGATTGCTGATCTCATTCGCGCCGGCCGACACCGACTGAATGTTGCGCGCGATTTCCTGCGTCGCCGTGCCCTGCTGCTCCACCGCCACAGAGATCGTGTTGGTGATCTGGCTCATCTGGGCGATGGTACCGGTGATGGCGCCGATCGATGCAACGGCCTCGCTGGTCGATGCCTGCATGGCGGCAACCTGCGCCGAGATTTCCTCGGTGGCCTTGGCGGTCTGACTGGCCAGCGCCTTCACTTCGGATGCCACCACCGCAAAACCGCGGCCGGACTCGCCGGCACGTGCGGCTTCGATGGTCGCGTTCAGCGCCAGCAGATTGGTCTGGGAGGCAATGCTGTGGATCAGCTGCACGACTTCGCCGATTTTCTCAGCGCCGCTCGACAGGATCTGAACAGTCGCATTGGTGCGCTCGGCATCGCCCACCGCCTTGCTGGCGATCTCGCTGGAGGCCGATACCTGACGCAGCACTTCACTGACTGACGCCGACAATTCCTCCGCAGCCGCCGCAACCGTGCTGACATTGTCGGACGAGCGCGTCGAAGCTGCGCTGACCGTCGCGGCGCGCGAGCTTGCATCACTTGCCGTCGCCGTCATCGACTGCGCAGTGCTCTGCATGCCGACAGCGGCGGTGGAGACCGAGCGGACGATACCGGTCACGCTACGCTCGAAATCCGTGGCCATCGCCTCCATGGCGGCGCGGCGCTCCGCGGCGATACGGCCCTGCGCATCCGCCTCGACCTGTTCCAGCGAGCGGATACGCAGCGCATTGTCCTTGAACACCTGAACCGTCTTGGCCATCGCACCGACTTCATCGCTACGGCCAACGCCGGGAATTTCCTCATCCAGCGCACCATTGGCGAGCGACTCCATGCGCGATCCCAGCATGCCGAGCGGCTTGGTGATGCTACGGCCGATCAGCCACGCGATCGCACCCGCCACTGCGGCAATGGCCAGCATGGCTAGGCCGAGCGCCCAGATGATCGGTTTCAGATGAGCGTCGAGGTCATCGAGATAGGCGCCGGTGGCAATGAACATGTTCCAGCCGGGAAGCGCCGCGGCATAACCCATCTTGCGCGACGGGACCTGCTCATTGGGCTTCTGGAATTCGTAGGTCAGAATCTTCGTGCCGTTGGCTGCGACGCCGTCGCGGAATTCACGCGTAATGGCTACGCCGCTAACCTTGACGTCGAGCCGGTTGGATCCCGCCTTGAAGCCCGGCAGATGAACCACTTCGCCGTCCATCGTGTAGATGAACAGATAGTTGCCGTTGTCATAGGTCATCGGCTCGATGCGGCGTACCAGCTCGGCGGTCGCGGCTTCCTTGGTGAGCTTGCCTGCTGCGACATCCTTCTGGATGCTGGCCGCTACGTTGGTCCCGATTTCGACGATCGACTTCAGCTGCTCGGTTCGCGCGGAGAGCATCTCGCTCTTGACCATATAGGCGGCCAGAATGCCTGCGGCGCAGAGGCCGATCATGGTGACGGCCACCAGAACGACGAGCTTGTACGTAATACGGATATTGGCGAGCTTCACGGCTGTATTCCCCCGGGCGTGCGATTTTCGATCGCTGATTCCTCGGAGTAAAATGTATCGGGGTAGTGTTCCCAAATCCTTACACGTGCGGGGCGGGGGCAAACCTGCCGCGCCGACCTGAATGTGAACATTTTCCGCAAAACGAAAAAATCCCCGCCTTTCGGACGGGGATTTCGGCAATGTCAGTTCGGGTAAGAGACACTCAGAATGTCAGCGCCTTGGCCTGTTTCACCTGCGGCAGCGCCTGCACCTTGCTCAGCACATCGGCCGGCACAACGCCGTCGATCTCCACCAGCGCGATGGCGTCACCGCCCTGTTCGTTGCGGCCGAGATGGAAGGTTGCGATGTTGACCTTGGCATCGCCGAGCAGCGAAGCGAACTTTCCGATGAAACCCGGCTTGTCCTCGTTGGTGACATAGATCATCGACTTCCCGAATTCGGCATCGACGCGGATACCCTTGATATCAACCAGCCGCGGCTTGCCGTCATGATAGACAGTGCCGGACACCGAGCGTTCCTGCCGTTCGGTGATAACCGTAACGGTGATCAGGCTTTCGTAATCGCTCTGCGCCGCGCGCACCACTTCATCGACTACCATGCCGCGCTCCTTGGCAACGGCCGGCGCGGAGACGACGTTGACGTCGCCGAGCATCGGCCGCAGCAACCCGCTCAATGCAGCAGACGTCAGGGCCTTGATCTTCATTTCGGCCACCGCGCCTTCATAGGTGATCTGCACCTTGGCAATGCCGGTCTCGGTGAGCTGGCCCGCGAACGAGCCAAGCTTCTCGGCGAGTTCGATGAACGGCTTCAGCTTCGGTGCTTCTTCCGCGGTGATCGACGGGAAGTTGACCGCGTTGGAGATCGCGCCCGACAGCAGATAATCCGACATCTGCTCGGCGACCTGCAGCGCGACATTCTCCTGCGCTTCGGTGGTCGATGCGCCCAAATGCGGCGTGCAGATCACATTGGGATGGCCGAACAGCACGTTCTTGGTGGCCGGCTCCTCGACGAACACGTCGAAGGCAGCGCCGGCGACATGCTTGCTATTCAGCGCATCGACCAGCGCCTGCTCGTCGACCAGACCGCCGCGGGCACAGTTGATGATGCGCACGCCGGGCTTCATCTTGGCGATGGCAGCGGCATCGATGATGTTCTTCGTCTTCTCGGTGAGCGGCGTGTGCAGCGTGATGAAGTCGGCGCGCTTGAGGAGGTCGTCGAGCTCGACCTTCTCGACGCCAATATCCTTGGCGCGCTCCGGCGACAGGAACGGATCGAAGGCGATGACCTTCATGCGCAGTCCGAGCGCGCGGTCAGCCGCGATGGCGCCGATATTGCCGCAGCCGATCACGCCCAGCGTCTTGCCAGTGATCTCGACGCCCATGAAGCGGTTCTTCTCCCACTTGCCGGCCTGCGTCGACGCATCGGCCTGCGGGATCTCGCGGGCCAGCGAGAGCATCAGTGTGATCGCATGTTCGGCGGTGGTGATCGAATTGCCGAACGGCGTGTTCATGACGATGATGCCCTTGGCGGTCGCCGCGGGAATTTCGACATTGTCGACGCCGATGCCGGCGCGGCCGATCACCTTCAGGCGCGTCGCCTTCTCGAGGATCTTCGCGGTCGCCTTGGTGGCCGAGCGGATGGCGAGGCCGTCATAGTTGCCGATGATCTCGGCGAGCTTGTCCTTGTCCTTGCCGAGGTTCGGCTGGAAGTCGACGTCGATGCCGCGATCCCGAAAGATCTGCACGGCGGCGGGAGAGAGAGCGTCGGAAATGAGAACTTTGGGGGCGGTCATGGATGTGATCCTCGAAATGGGAGCCGGTGTAGGCGCGACAAACGCAGCAGGCTCCTTCTCCCCGTTCTTACGGGGAGAAGGTCGGGATGAGGGGCCGCTTTCGACCCGAGAATGCAGGAGTGAGGAGAGTTGAGTGCCATGCCCCTCACCCGGACATCGCGCTTCGCGCGATGTCCGACCTCTCCCCGCCCGCGCACAGCGAAGCTGTGCTAGGCGGGGAGAGGTTAAGAGCAACTAAGCCGCTTTAGCGAGCGAAGCCTTGGTTTCGGCGAAGGCCCAGTCGATCCACTGCGTGAGGATTTGGACGTCCTTGGCTTCGACCGTGGCACCGCACCAGATGCGCAGACCAGCCGGCGCATCGCGATAATGCGCGAAGTCGAAACCGGCATTTTCCTTCTCGACGGCGGCGACCAGCTTCTTGGCGAAGTCAGCCTGCGCGTCCGGCGAGAGCGCGGTGATCGCGGGATCGATCACCTTCATGCATACCGACGTGTTGGAGCGGATCGCCGGATCAGCCGCCAGGAAGTCGATCCACGGCGTCTTCGCTTTCCAGTCGGCGAGCGCCTTGGTGTTGGCGTCGGCACGCGCGATCAGCGCCTTGAGACCACCGACCGACTTGGCCCAGCCGAGCGCATCGAGATAATCCTCGACGCACAGCATCGACGGCGTGTTGATGGTCTCGCCGACGAAGATGCCTTCGTTGAGCTTGCCGCCCTTGGTCATGCGGAAGATCTTCGGCAGCGGCCACGGCGGCGTGTAGCTCTCCAGACGCGCCACAGCGCGCGGCGACAGCACGAGCATGCCATGTGCGGCTTCGCCGCCGAGCGCCTTCTGCCAGGAGAAGGTGACGACATCGAGCTTCGCCCAGTCGAGCGGCTGCGCGAAAGCGGCCGAGGTCGCGTCGCAAATGGTCAGGCCTTCGCGGTCAGCCTTGATCCAGTCGGCATTCGGTACGCGCACGCCGGAAGTGGTACCGTTCCAGGTGAAGACGATGTCCGAGTTCGGATCGGCCTTCGACAGGTCGGGGAGTTCGCCATAGCCGGCATGCAGCTTGGTGACGTCCTTGAGCTTCAGCTCCTTGACGATGTCGGAGACCCAGCCCTCGCCGAAGGATTCCCAGGCGATGGTGGTGACGGGACGCGGCCCGAGCAGCGACCACAGCGCCATCTCGACAGCGCCCGTATCCGATGCCGGCACGATACCGATGCGGTAATCTGCGGGCACTTCAAGCACTTCACGCGTCAGATCGATCGCGAGTTTGAGCTTGTTCTTGCCGATCTTCGCACGGTGCGAACGGCCAAGGGCTGCGTCGGTGAGTTTTTCGGGGGTCCAGCCTGGGCGCTTGGCGCAGGGGCCGGAGGAGAAATGCGGCACGTTGGGCCGCGAAGAAGGCTTCGCTGCAGTCATAATCTATCCTTCCAGATAGCTAGCCTCCCGTTGGGGGGAGGTGTCCCGCTGGCGTGGATATGGGAACCGACCCGGAGCGTCAAGCGACTTCCGGGCTATCACGCGTGATTGATGGCCGGATGACGTCGCCCGTCCCGGCGTACCACCGCCGGTTTTGCTGATGCCTTGCAACGAACGGCGCGGCGCGGCGTCCGCCGGACGACATGATGATGACGCGTTCTAGAACCGCAACGTCATGCCTACATGGCTGTCAGCAAAACCGAGCCGCTTGTAGAAGCGCTGGGCATCGACCCGGGTCTGATGCGTCAGCAGCTCGACGAGTTTGCATCCACTCGCCTGTGCCTCGCCAATGGCCCATCGCACCAGCTGTTCGCCGGTGCCCTGGCTGCGCAGCGTCGTCGACACACGAACATCCTCGATGAGTGCACGCGAAGCGCCCTGCGAGCTCAAGCCCGGCAAGATGCAGAGCTGCAGGCATCCGACCACGCTGCCGTCGCCGCCTTCTGCAACCATCAACCGGATATTTGGGTCATGCGCGAGTTTATCGAAGGCCTCGTAATAAGATTGCGGCAGTGGGTCCTCGATACGCTCGCGGCCACGGCCGAGCGCATCATCGGCCAGCATTACCACGATCGCGACGACGTCCTCGCGGCGCGCAGGCCGTAGCTTGATCTGCGTATTCACGAAATACCCAATGCCTTCTCGCTATCGGCGATCCAGCGCCTGATCGATGCGTAACCGTCGAGATGAAAGCCGCCCTCATGGGCCACGCGCGTATAGGCCAGCAACGATGCGTCAGCCAGCGAGACGCGATCTCCCACAAGGAAACGCGATGTCGTCAGGTGATGCTCCATACGCACCAGTGCGAAATAGCCGCGCTTGAGCTTCTCAGGATCGAGATCCGAAATCGACCTGCCGAGATAGACGATCTGATAGCGGCACACCGCGATATAGGGCTCGTGGCTGTATTGTTCCCAGAACAGCCATTCATCCATCTTGGCGGCATCATAGGCATCGGTCGGGATCAGATCGCTGCCACGGGCGAGATAGCGGATGATGGCATTGGACTGCGCGAGCGGACGGCCGTCATCGAGCACAACGGTCGGCACCTGGCCGGCGCCGTTAAGCGCCAGAAACTCCGGCGTCCGGCTCTCGCCCTTGCTCGTATCGATATCAATCCACGTATAGGAAAGTTTGAGGTGATCGCTCACCCACTTCACCTTGAGGCAATTGCCGGAATTCAGATCGCCGTAGATCTTCATTGTTGCTCCCCTGTACGGAAGCAAAAGAGCAGCAGCCGCGCTACACTTTGTCAAGCGAGCGCGGGGTGGATGTCAGAACTTGTAGCCGATACCGGCTCGGACGGTATTGATCGAGGTATCTACTTGGGACGTGAAACGGATGTATTCCCATTCACCGCGCAGGAACAGGCCGCCAACGATCGCCATGTCGAAGCCCAGACCAGCGGTGTAGCCGTAGATCAGGTGGCTATACTTGCCATCCTCGATGCTGTTATTGAGTTGCCGCCCTAGCAGATTGGATGGTGTCGTCGATCCCGGCCCCGCGGTGACGAAATCGCTGACAAAGGCCGTCCGGACGATGTCAGCCTGGCCAAGCGCCAGTCCACCGAAGGCGTAAGGCAGGAAGTTGCCAAAAGCATAACCGGCGCGAGCACGGAATGTGCCGATATCGCTGATGCTAATCGAACTCGACGCGCGCGACGTCACCGTATGATAATTATTATCTGACAGTAGGCTGTATCGCGACATATCGCCTGAAGATGTACCGCCGAACTTGCCATGAACGTAACTCATCTCAAGTCCGATTACGACGTCTTCCCACTGCGAGTTGTAACCCGCGAAACCGCCATACACCTCGGAATGTCCCGACTGGTTGGTGAAACTGAGCGGCCATGATGCGACACCCGTTTCCCTGCCGACCAAGGTGTTGGCCACCAGGCTCCCCGTCATGTCGGAGTTCGAGCCTTTGAATTTGGTATCGCCTGATCCATAACCGACCTGTCCGCCGACATAGAAGCCGTCCCAGATCGCGCGTGTTGAACTCAGTCCCTCGGGGAACGAACCGCGCAGCACCGGAAAATCCGGCATGTCAGCCGCTTGAGCAGTTTGCACGACGCCCAGCAGAGCTGCAGCGATCAGAAGTCTACGCATCACGACAATTCCTCAACTCACCGAACTGTCCCGATCATCCGCTGTTAACCTTAATCATTGGTTGCGATGATACTACCCGTGCAAAACAAAACGGCGCGGGAAGCTCCCGCGCCGTTAAGGTCTCTTAAGATAGTTGAGGCGATCAGCGCTTGCTTTAGCCCTTGCGGATCAACGGCGGCGGCGCATATGCCGGCGGGCTGTCGAGGTTCCAGCGCACGCCGAGCTTCAGATCATGCGAGGTGATGTCTTTGAACTGCATCGCCACGCCGCGGGTGAAGCCATCATAGGTGGAGACCGGTCCGGTCTGGCCATCGCCGAGATTCATGTAGCTGTAGCCGAGTTCGACGGTCATTGCCGGATTGACCTTGTAAGCCAAGCCCGTGTGCAGGGCCCATGCGAAATTCCACTTCGATGCAGCAGGTGCACTTGCGTAGCTCGGGAACGGGCCACCGATGAAGGGCACGCCGCCGGCGGAGCCGACATTGATCGCACCGTTATCCGTGTAGTTCCCGATATTGACGCGAGCCATGCCGACGCCGGCACCGACGAACGGGGTCACGCACCACCAGGTACCGAGATCGACGTAACCATTGGCCATCACCACCCATTCGGACTTGGTGGCGTTATAGTTGTTCACGCCGGTACCAACGAGGCCGCTCGACGGGAACGTTACGTGATCGGTGCCCTTGAAATTCGAATTGCCGCGATACTGGCCGGTGATGTCACCGCGGAACCAGTTGTTGAACTGATAACCGACACCGAGCTGGAAGATGCCAGCCGTATCGAAGGCAGTGGTCTGCTGAAGCGAGAGCAGATTGGCGTTGCGACCATCACCCATCTCGATGTTCTTGACGCGCTGGTTGCTGAAACCGATATCGCCGCGCAGGTACCAACCGCCGAAGTCTTCAACCGGCGGCGGCGCATACATCTGAGGCGATGGAGCAATGGGCATGTCGGCAGCGAGAACGGCGGTCGACATCAGGGAAGCCGCGCCCGCGGCCAGAATGAATTTAACGCTACGCATTGGCTTCGTCCTTTTGGGCCAAAGAGGCAACTAATGGAGGCCTCACACTCGGAAACTCACAAACGGACGATGACACCAACTCCTTAAGCGGCGCTTAACCCTAACTTTTAAGGTTGATATTTGGTGACGAAAATGCACGCAAATTCCATCACGCCACTGCGTCGCCACAGTTACTAACAATGTCTTGCTATCAAACCGCGCTGCAATGCGCCGCGGCATCGCCAGGTGTTAACGAGGACTTACCTGCCCGGAGCCTTCGGCTCTGACCGGATCAGAACCGAGGCTCCAGCTTTTTGCTGACGCGTTTCCTTGATGCGAACCGGTGCCCACTTCGCTCGAAAGCGCTCCAACGCGAACTATCAAAACGCAAAAGAGCCGCCTCACCCGATAAATATTCGGGCAAGACGGCTCTTCATGTCAGCTCGGCAGTCATCGCGCTGGCGCCTTGGCCAGAGCGAACGAACAGGAATCTTACGCCGCGGCTGCGTGGCCCAGCGCGTCAACGATGGAATCCACCACTTCCTCGACCATCACGCGGTCATCGCCCTCTCCCATCACGCGGATGACTGGCTCCGTGCCCGACGGGCGGATCAGGAGACGACCATGGCCGTTGAGGCGCTGTTCACCGGCAGCGATGGTGGACTTCACTTCCGCATCATCGAGCGGCTTGCCGCTGCGATAACGGACATTCTTCAGAATCTGCGGCAGCGGATCGAACAGGTGGCAGACTTCCGACACCGGCCGACCGAGCTTGGTCACCACGGCCAGCACCTGCAGCGCAGCTACGAAACCGTCGCCTGTCGTCGCATGGTCCGACATGATGATATGGCCGGAGGGTTCGCCGCCGACATTGTAGCCGTGCTGCAGCATCTGCTCGAGCACATAGCGATCGCCCACCGCCGTACGGATGAGATCGATGCCCTGCGCCTTCAGGAAACGCTCCAGACCGAGATTCGACATCACGGTGGAGACAATGCCTGGCTTGGCGAGCCGTCCGTCTTCCTTCCAGCTCTGCGCGATAACGGCGAGCAACTGATCGCCATCAACCAGATGGCCACGCTCGTCGACCATGATCAGCCGATCGGCGTCGCCATCCAGCGCAATGCCAATATCGGCGCGCATCTCGCGCACCTTGCGGCTCAGCGCTTCCGGTGCGGTCGATCCGCATTCCTTGTTGATGTTGAAACCATCCGGCTCGACACCGATGGAGATGACGTCCGCGCCGAGTTCCCAGAGCGCCTCCGGCGCCACCTTGTAGGCGGCGCCATGGGCGCAATCGATGACGACGCGCAAACCATCGAGGCTGAGATTTCGCGGCAGCGTGCGTTTGGCAAATTCGATGTAGCGATCATGCACCCCGTCGATGCGGCGCGCCCGACCGAGGCTGGCGCTCTGCGACAGTCTCTTGTCGAGATTCTCGTCGAGCAATTCCTCGATCTGCTTCTCGACATCATCCGACAGCTTGTAGCCGAGCGGTCCGAACAGCTTGATGCCGTTGTCCTCGAACAGATTGTGCGATGCGGAAATCATCACGCCGAGATCGGCGCGCATCGACTTGGTCAGCATCGCCACGGCGGGCGTCGGCATCGGCCCGACCAGCAGCACATCCATGCCGACCGACGTGAAGCCTGCCACCATCGCATTTTCGATCATGTAGCCGGACAACCGGGTGTCCTTGCCGATCACGACACGATGACGATGTTCGCCGCGCTGAAACACCAAGCCTGCCGCCTGCCCAACCTTCAGTGCCAGTTCCGGCGTGATCAGACCATTGGCGCGGCCGCGAATGCCGTCTGTCCCGAAATATTTACGGCTCATGGTAACCCCCAATGCCCTCGCGCTTCGCGCGAGGGCTCAAAACCCTGTCTCAGGCGACTGACCCATTGGCAGCGCCATATATGTGACGGACTTATAAGGCTCGGGCCCCTAAAATCGCTTCAAAAAATATGATGAATCATTACCAAGGCCCGGAACACGTAATTAACGACAAGCCATTGATATTACTTATATACCTTACCTTCCATGTAATGCCTTCGATGGAGCATCGACTGACCGGAACCCGGCCCGCTCAGCCCTTTCGCTTGATATGCGCGTCCGCCTTTGAATGGGCAGGCTGGGTCACACTGACCGGATCGGAGCCCGGAAAAGTCTCCTCCAGTCCTTCGTCCAGCGCAACTTCCAGCTGTCGCTTTTCTTCGTCCTCGGCTGCCTTGCCGGGAGCCTTGCCGGCCCCGTGGCCTGCTGGATTTGTCTTGGAGCCGGACATTCTGGCCTCCTTCAATTTCGACGACATTCCAATGACAAGGATGATATGGCGGACCGCCTAACCATGCTAGATGACACCGAAACAAGCAAATACAAGCAAAGACAAGAACGGCTGGGACATCTCATGAAGCATATCACCTGCATCGAAGATCTTCGCCTCGAGCACAAGCGCAACGTGCCGAAGGCGTTCTTCGATTATGTCGACCATGGCTCCTATAGCGAAGACACGTTCCGTGCGAATTGCGAGGATCTGCAGAAGCTGAAGTTCCGCCAGCGTATTCTGGTCGACATCGCCAATCGCGACACCTCGACGACCATCCTCGGTGAGAAGGCCACCATGCCGCTGATCTGCGCGCCGGTCGGCTCAACCGGCTTGCAATATGGCGACGGCGAAATTCACGCCTGCCGGGCGGCGCAGGCGGCGGGCATTCCCTATACGCTCTCGACGATGTCGATCAATTCCATCGAAGACGTCGCCGAGAATGTCGAAAAACCGTTCTGGTTTCAGCTCTATGTCATGAAGGATCGCGGCTTCATCAAGGAATTGATCGAGCGCGCCATCAAGGCGAAGTGTAGCGCGCTGGTGCTGACCGTCGATCTGCAGGTGATCGGCCAGCGTCATGCCGACATCAAGAATGGCCTGTCGGTGCCGCCTCAGATCTTGAATGTGAAGAACCTGATCGATTTCATGAGCAAGCCCGGCTGGCTGGTGCGGACGCTGAAAGCCAAGCGGCGCAACTTCGGCAACATCGCCGGCTTCGTGAAGAACACCAACGATCTCGGCTCAGTGGCGGAGTGGACGGCATCGCAATTCGATGCGTCGCTGAACTGGAAGGATCTCGACTGGATCCGCAGCATCTGGCCCGGCAAGATCGTGATCAAGGGCATTCACGATATCGAGGATGCCCGCGAAGCCGTGAAGGTCGGCGCGCAGGCGATGGTCGTCTCCAACCACGGCGGACGTCAGCTCGACGGCGCGCCGTCGTCGATCTCGGTATTGCCGGGGATCGCCGATGCGGTCGGCTCGGAGATCGAAGTGATGTTCGATAGCGGCATCCGCTCGGGGCAGGACGTGATGCGTGCGCTCGCCCTCGGCGCCAAGTCCTGCATGATCGGCCGCGCCTATATCTACGGTCTCGGCGCCTATGGCGGCCCCGGCGTGACCAAGGCGCTGGACATCCTGCGCAACGAACTCAGCGTGACCATGGGCCTGTGCGGCGTGAATTCGATCGCCGAGATCGACAGGCACGTTTTGGTGCAGTGAGGCCTCGTCAGATCGCCGCGTCGATCCACGCGGCGATCGTATCGACGACTTTTTGCTCGATGCCGTAATAGCCGTGCGGCGACAGCGATCCGCAATCCGTGGACGAGCGCTGATCTCCGCCACTGACCCTGAGGACCTTGACGCGCGGCGCGCCACTCATCGCTGCTGCGATCTTGTCGGCGTCTTCCGGCGGTGCGACATTGCAGCGATCGTCTGAATTGGCAACGACGAGTGCGGGCACATTGACTCGTTCAGGATGCGCGTCGAACACCGTCTCGTGGCTGCCACCAAGGCGCGACACCGACTCAGTGAGCACGATACCTGCGATCTGACCGTCACGCAGATTCGCTGCGCCGTTCATCGCCGCAATCGAGCCTTGGCTGGTCCCGAGCAGGAAGACCGGTCCCGGCGCCTGCGCATGAGCTGCAGCGACGAGATCGCCGACAAGTGCTGCATATTGCGGCGAGCTGCGCAGCCCGCGCAAGTTCTGACTATCGACGGCGTCGGGGATCAGCACCGCGAAACCCGCAGCATTCCAGAGCACGCGCGAGCGGACGACGAAGTTGTTACCGTGCGCTATTTCGCCATTCCGGGCGACGCCTACATCGCCGGCTCCGCCGGGCAGCATCACGATGGTCGCGCGTGGATGCGATGGACTGGCGTAGAGCGCGCGCTGCTGATCGCCGCCATGAACAGGCAGGTTCAGCACCCGCTCCGTCGTGGAGGGCGATGTCTGCGCAGCAGCGAAGTGCGGCGCAGACAACAACAGAGATGCGAGGATGAGGCATGGTGCGAGGAATGGCCTGCGCAAGAGCTTCTCCGCTGTTTCGAATTTCTCACATCGGCGGCGTCAGCCCATCCAGCCCGACATTGACCCGCGCCGTCTCGAAGGTGCCGTCATCCTTCTTGGTAGCGCCCATGATGATGATCTTGGCGCCGGGCTTGAGTTCGTCCTTGTTGCCCGGCACGAATGTCACGATCGGAGTGTCAGGCGTCACGGTCACTTTCTTTTCCCCGTCCTTGTACTTCACCGTCACCGTCTGGCCATCGGAGGCCTGGACCTTCTGATCGACGGTGGCATTGGTCATGCTGCTGTTGGGGCGCAGATCCCACGGGCGCGAGCCTTCGCCGGTGCCGCGCATCGCTTCTGGAAAGATATGGATCGCGATGGCCTTCTGCGACCCATCGGCCTGCGGCATGCCGGTCACGCCGATATAGGAGCCGGGCTTCACCTCGGCCATTGTCGTTCTGGCAATGCCGGTGACGGTGACATTGTCCGTCATCTTCACTTTGCGCTCGTCGCCTTCACGCGTCTTGATCGTCAGCACCGCGCCGTCGACGGCTTCGATGGCACCACGGATGCGCAGGGGTTGCGGCTGCTGCGCCGATGCGGCGGAAATCAGCAATGAACCAGCAAGAAGTGAGCCCGCGAACAAGCGAGCCGAAGTCGATACGATCTGAACCATAGGGGAATTTCCTTTGAAGGCAGCGCCCACCGCTGCAGATGGAAACCCCAAGACCAAATAGCTATTCCCCGCTCACGCCACTGTGAGGTCGGCCTCGACGAGGCGACGCAGTTCCGGCGTCACATCGGGGCGCTGCCCGAACCAGAGCTCGAAGCCACGCACGGCCTGATACAACAGCATGCCGAGACCATCCGCGGTGCGGAGGCCCCTCGCGCGGGCGCCGGCGAGCAGCGGGGTGTCAAGCGGCACGTAAACGAGATCGGCGACGACCGCCTGGTCAGGCAACAGATCGAGGTCGATGATCAATGGCGGCTGGCCGCCCATGCCGAGCGACGTGGTGTTCACCAGCAAGGATGCGCGCGGCAACATGCTGGCGACATGCTCCCACGCCAACGGCACCACCTGCGAACCGAATTGTGCGGCCATCGCCTCGGCGCGATCGAGACTGCGATTGGCGACATAGACATGTTTGATTCCGCGTTCGAGCAATCCGAACACCACTGCACGCGACGAACCGCCCGCGCCGAGCACCAGCGCGTCGTCGGCGTGGTCCCAGTCGTGCGCGCAATGATCGAGATTGTCGATGAAGCCCTCGATATCCGTATTGGTCGCGCGTAGCGTACCGTGGTCATACCATAACGTGTTGGCGGCCCCGACCGCGCGCGCGCGGCGATCCGGTGAGGTCAGCTTCAGCACACGCTCCTTGTGCGGGATCGTGACATTGGCGCCGATGTAACCGTGCTTGGAGAGGTTCATCACGAATTCGGCCACGCCTTCCGGCGGGATCGACTCGATGCTGTAACCGCCCGGAATATCCATGCTGCGCAGCCAGTGATGGTGGATCAGCGGCGAGCGCGAATGCGCGGCAGGCCAGCCGATCAAACAGGCGGCGCGGGGCGTGGTCTCGTTCGGCATCATTCATCCTTCGCTTCAAGCGGAAGCGTGCGTAGCATAAAAATCATGCAGGGGCTCTTAATCATCAGACAGTTTGCAGCGCACAGCAAGTCCGACAACCATGCAGACGATCAATACTGCAGCTGCGAGCAATTGCCGATGCCATCAGCTCGACGCCTCCTGGATCGCTGCAGCGCTTCGGGTCTTGATCTCGCTGACGGCCGCTGCAACATCAGCACGGTATTTGACCAGTGGCGGTCGCGCGCCGTGGGTCAGCAGCGCCCGGCGCACGCCCTGCGAGGTGCCGGTGAGAATCACGCGGACGCCCTGTCGCTTTGCCTTCTCGGCAATGCCCTTGATCGCATTCGCGGCAGTCGAATCCAGGAAGGGGACCGCGGCAAAATCGATCACGAAAGCCTTGTGGCGATCCGAGAAGCCCTCGAGCACAGATCCGATGGTGGAGGCCGCGCCGAAGAAAAATGCGCCGGTGATGCGATAGACAACGACGTCGGGATCGGCAGCGAGACCGGGATCATAGGGTTTTCGGTCGCCATTGGCGTCGTCGGCCTTGTCGGCCACGACCAGCGGCTTATCCGCCTCAATGCCGGTTGTTTGCGCCATGCGGTTGATGAACAGAATCGCGCCAAGCGCGAAGCCGACCACAATGCCCTCGGTAAGATCGCGGAAGATCGTTAGCAGGAAAGTCGCCGACAGCACGGCAGCATCGCCCCATGATGACCGCAGTAACGTCGCGAATTCATGCTTCTCCGCCATGTTCCAGGCGACCACGGCAAGCACCGCGGCGAGCGCCGCCAGCGGAATGTAACTTGCCAATGGCGCCGCGACGAGAATGAATACCAGCAGGAATACCGCATGCAGCATGCCCGAGATCGGGCCGTGCGCGCCGGCGCGGACATTGGTGGCGGTTCGCGCGATGGTGCCGGTCACGCAGATTCCACCGAACAGCGCCGAGCCGATATTGGCGATGCCCTGCGCCACCAGTTCGCAATTGGAGCGATGCCGCCGGCCGGTCATGCCGTCAGCGACGACAGCTGAGAGCAAAGATTCAATCGCGCCCAGCAGCGCAAAGGAGATGGCGTCCGGCAGAATGGCCTGCAGCTTTGCCAGGGAAATCGCGGGAAGCGACGGCAGCGGAAAGGATTGCGGAATGCCGCCGAACTTGGTGCCGATGGTTTCAACCGGCAGCGCAAAGAACCCTGCCGCGACCGCGCTTGCGGCAACCGCGATCAGAATGCCCGGCCAGGAAGGCCGCAGCTTCTTGAGCAGAAGGATGATCGCAATGGTCGCGATGGTGATCGCGGCGGCCGACAGGTTGACGGTGTGGATCGCACTTCCGAGCACCTGCAGCTTCGGGATCAGTTCGCCAGGCTCCTTGCCGGTGAGTGTGAGCCCGAGGAGATCCCTGATCTGGCTGGCGAAAATAATGACGGCAATACCGGCGGTAAATCCCACCGTGACCGGATAGGGAATGAACTTGATGTAAGTGCCGAGCTTCAAATAGCCCGCCACCATCAGGAACACGCCAGAGAGCATGGTCGCGAGGATCAGTCCGTCGATGCCATGGCGGCTCACGGTGGCAGCCACCAGCACGATGAAGGCGCCGGCTGGACCGCCGATCTGAAAGCGGCTTCCACCCAGCGCAGACACGAGGAAGCCGCCGATCACAGCGGTGATGAGGCCACGATCCGGCGACGTCCCCGAGGCTATGGCAATCGCCATGGACAACGGAAGCGCGACGATTGCCACCGTCAAGCCGGACAAGATGTCGGCGCGCAGATCGGCGATGCCGTAGCCTTCGCGCAACACCGTGATCAATTTCGGCGTGAACAGTTCGGCGAAGGTCGGCTGATGCGGCCCCCACGCGCGATTTCTGGACATGTCCATTCCCGACTCGCCCCTGTCACCTGCCGCGGATCTCGATCGAGGCCGCGGCCCGTTCTCAATCCGTCAGCTTTGGCTCTTCAAGTTTCGGTGGTGGACCGGGCTGTTTCAGCCTCACCCCTCGTCCGCCGGAATCGCTGCGGACGTTCTCGCCGATCAAATCGACGCCTGAGCGATCGAGGGCATCGACAACCTTGATCAGCGAATCCACCACGCCCCTGACATTGCCTTCGCTCGCTTCCATGCGCTGGATGGTCGGTAGCGACACGCCGGCCATTTCGGCCAGCCGCTTTTGATCGATACCCAGCAGCGCACGGGCGGCCCGCATCTGAAACGATGTAATCAAGGGCGGTTTCCAGTTTCACGAGTCTTATATCATATGTGAGATATCTTCAATGATGTATAAAACATCACTTGAGCGGCGAAGCCGCCATGGTCGCCACGAACTGGGCGACAGCGGCGCGCGATGTCAGGCGTCGTTTGACGCCGCCGAAGTCGTCGAACAGCGCCAGGTGGCCAGCGAACGAACTCGACGTTTTGCGCTGCCAGTAGGCCTCGGCCCAAGCCAGAAAATCTGCATGTTCCTCGGCCGTCGCGCCACCCCAGGGGCCCCGGAGAGCGAGGCTATCACGACAAACCTCCGGGCTCATGTCGAGCCAGATCAATGCTGTGGCGCGCGGCAATGCCGCTTCGACCAGCCATCCGTAAACGCCTTCGATGATCCAGTTCGACTTCACGGCAAGGGCGGCCACCAGTTCTTTGGCCTGCCCCTCGTCGCGCTTCACACCGACCCTGTCCAGCCAATGGATATGATCGAGATCCGTGCGTTCGCCGCCGACGCGGCTTTCAAGCTGCCGCGCCAGCGTGCTCTTGCCCGAGCCGCTATTGCCAATGATTACAACCCGCGGTCCAAGCGTCATGGGCCACTGTACTAAGCCGCCACCCGATGCGCCGCAACGATCTGGTCGGCGGCGCGGCCCGAGACTTCGGCCATGTGGTCGAAGCTGCGGGTGAAGCTGCCGGCACCCGCGGTGGCCGAACGCAACTCGACGATCAGGTCGCCGATCTCCGCTTCCGGCAACATCGCGCGCACCGTGTCCCAGCCCGGCCAGTTGTCACGGGTATCGAAGCCGAGGATCTGGCCGCGCCGTCCTGACAGAATGGCGTTGACCTTGGCCGTGGCCTCGGTGGGACAGACGATCTCCACCGTATGGATCGGCTCCAGCAGCACCGGCTGGCATTGCGGCAGCGCCTCGGTGAAACCGATCCGGGCAGCGGTCCGGAACGCCTGATCGGAAGAATCCACGCTGTGATAGGACCCGTCGGTGAGCGTCACCTGCACGTCGATGACAGGAAAACCGAGCGGGCCACGCTGCAACCCGTCGACGACGCCTTCCTGCACCGCGGGAATGTAGTTGCGCGGCACCGCGCCGCCGACCACCTTTTCCTGGAATGCAAAGCCCTCGCCGCGCGGCAACGGGCCGATCTCCAGCACAACGTCGCCAAACTGGCCGTGACCGCCGGACTGTTTCTTGTGCCTGCCGCGCTGGGTGATCGGTTTACGGATGGTCTCCTGATAGCCGATCACCGGCGCATGCGATTTGACGTTGATGCCGAAGCGTTCGTGCAGGCGCTCCATCGCCACGCGCAGATGCATCTCGCCCTGCCCCCACAACACCACGTCATGGGTCTGCGCATTATTGACCACCGCAAGCGACGGATCTTCCTCGGTCAGCCGCAACAGCGCCTGCCCGAGCTTGACGTCGTCCTTGCGATCGGCGGACGCTAGCGCCATCGCCAGCACGGGCGATGCAGCTATGACACTCACGACAGAGGCCGGCGCAGTCTTGCCGGTCGAGATCGTGTCGCCGGTCCTGACATGATCGAGCTTGCCGAGCGCGACGGTCTCGCCCGCTTCGGCCGATGCGCGCTTGCTGTCATGTCCGCCGCTCGCCGCAAGAATGCCGGAGACACGCCCGCTTTCGCCCGACGAGGACAGCAATGTTGCGCCATCATCGAGATGACCACTCAGCACGCGCGCGTAAGACAGCTTGCCGCCATGCTGTAGATGGCTGCTCTTGAACACGTAACCGATCGCATCCTTGCTGTCAGGCACGCCGAGGCGCTTGGCCGTCTCGGCCACGCCGGGTGCCTCGTGGCGTAGCGCCTTCATCAGCCGCAGCACGCCATTCTCGCGCATCGCCGAGCCCAGCAGCACCGGACAGATCAGACCTTCGCGCAATTCGCGCGCGAGATCGTCGAACACGGCGTCGGCCGGCGGCGCGATGTCGTCAAGCAACTGCTCCATCAGCGCGTCGTCATGATCCGCAAGCTTCTCCAGCATGGAGAAACGCGCCTCTTTCTCGCGATCGAGATCGCCGCCTTCGAGCTTGATGACTTCGGACGCCTTGTGCTCGCGATAGACGAAAGCGCGCTCCAGCGCGAGATCGACGAAACCGGCGACCAGGTCGCCGTTCCAGATCGGGATCTGCCGCAGCACCAGCGGCACGCGCGAGGCCGGCTGCAATGTCGCCAGCGTCTCGCGCACGCGCTTGTGGGCGCGGTCGATCTTGTTGAGAAACAGAAATCTGGGAATGCCGAGGTCTTCGAGTTCGCGCAGGATCAATTGCAGCTGCGGCAATTTTCGCGCATCCGCCTCGCAAACCACGATGGCTGCATCGACGGCGGGTAATGCCGCGCGCATGTCATGTGCGAATTCCACCGAGCCCGGACAGTCGATGAATGTGTAGCTGTCGCCCATGAAGGTGGTGGTCGCAGCCGTCAGGCCGACGCCCATCTTGTGGGCTCTGGCTTCCGCATTGGCATCGCCGATGCTTGTCCCATTGTCGACGCTGCCGGCCCGCGGGATCGCCCCGGTGCGGGCCATGATCGCTTCAAGCAGTGTGGTTTTTCCGCTCTGGAAAGGGCCCACCAGCGCAATGCACTTTGCGGCATTGCCTTGTGGACCGCGGGGACTTCTCAGGTCTTGTCCCATTGCCGCCTCCTCATGTGGAGCTCGGCCCATGATTGGGTCGGCGGTCAATGCTCCGCCCGGTCCGGATATTTGGCAAGATGGAAAAGTTGCTGCGCTGCGATGAACGTGATCGGATTGCGCCATAAAAAATCCGGCTCCGCCATGGGCGAAGCCGGATGAATTTGTGCGAGCGATCGCCGCGGGATCAGCGACCGGGGCGCAACTCCAGGCTCTGCAGACCGGCGGCGACATTCAGTCCCACCGACCCCTGCAGACTGAGCGGCTGCAGGGAGAAGGCGTTTTGCGAACCGCCAACCAGGACATTCGCGCCGACGCCGACACCAACCGACGCGCTGCCCTGCGCGCCCGCATAGTTGCCGGACAGATCGCCGGGACCGCTATAGTTCACCGGCACGAACACGGCCCAGGATAGCGCGGTCTGTTCGGTAATACCGAGATCGATGCCCACTTTGCGGATCGTGGCGACATAAGGCTGATCCGGACGACCGGTACCGGTGAGCACGCAGCCGAGATTGGTCACCGAGCCCACGACGAATCCGACGCTGGCTCCGCCCCGGCAATTCAAGACACCGACCTGCACGCCTTGCTGCGACTGCGCTTGCGATGCAGTGAAAAAGGCGGCGGCAGCGATACCGAGAACGAGCGATGAGAGGCGGACCATCAGGAATCTCCGGGTGATGAACGGAAGTAAGGATGTGGATCGACTATCCATAGCTAATGATACCGCCCAATGACAGCGGCGCACGCGCAGCGCACGCAACAAAAAAGGCCCGCTCGCGCGGGCCTTTTCGTTAACCTTGCCGGATCGCTTACGCGATCACAGCGATCGCTGGCGATCGCTTAGCGATGGCTGCGATGACGGCGCTTCTTGTTGTAGCGATGACCGCTGACCGGACCGGTCGCTTCCAGTTCGAGCTGAACGATGCCGCTGGCGACGTTCAGACCGGTCTGGCCCTGCACCGAGATCGGCTGCAGCGAATAGGTGTTGCCCGGACCGCCAACGAGGAAGTTGCCGCCGAAACCGAGGCCAACCGATGCGTTGGTACCGACGCCGCCGTAGCTGCCGGCCAGCGCGCCGCGCGGCACGCGGGTGGTCGGAGCGAATGCAGCCCACTGCACCGTGGTGTTTTCGGTGAAGCCGAGATCAAGGCCGAAACGGCGGATGTTGGCGACGTAACCTTCGGCGCGGCCACCGGCGCTCTGGAAGACGCAGTTGAGGTGCGCATTCGAACCGACCACGTAGCCGACGTTCTGGCCGCCACGGCACTCCAGCACGCCAACCTGAACGCTGCCAGGCTGCTGTGCATTTGCGGTCGCAACCGACGCCGCAAAGGCCACGGCCGTCAGGCCGAACATCTTGGAAAGTCGCATAGTGATACTCCACCTTGGGGATTTTGATAGCGAGGGGACAAGAAGGAAGCGCCGTGTCGAAAACAAGGCGCTTCCCGAAATAAGCCCCGAAACCGTCAAAAGTTTCGGAGCGGGTTTTGTTACCGAAGATTTCCGCAGAAGCGCTGGATGCGCTTGCAGGCATCTTCGAGATCGGATGTTTTCGTCGCGTAGGAGATGCGGAATGCCGGGCCAAGGCCGAAGGCCGAACCCTGCACCACCGCCACGCCTTCGGTTTCCAACAGTTCTGTGACGAAGTCTTCGTCATTGGCAATAACCTTGCCCGAAGGCGCAGTCTTGCCGATGGTGCCGGCGCAGGACGGATAGACGTAGAACGCGCCTTCCGGACGCGGGCAGTTGATGCCCGAGGCCTGATTCAGCATTGCCACCACGAGATCGCGGCGCTCCTTGAACACGGCATTGTTCTTCGGGATGAAATCTTGCGGACCGTTCAAGGCTTCCACCGCCGCCCACTGCGCGATCGACGACGGGTTCGAGGTCGACTGCGACTGGATCGTCGCCATTGCCTTGATGAGCTCGGCGGGACCACCGGCGTAACCGATGCGCCAGCCGGTCATGCAGTAAGCCTTGGAGACGCCGTTCACGGTCAGCGTGCGATTGAACAAAGACGGTTCGATCTGTGCCGGCGTGGTGAACTCGAAGTCGTCATAGACGAGGTGCTCATACATATCGTCGGTCATCACCCAAACGTGAGGATGCTTCACGAGGACATCGGTGAGCGCCTTGAGCTCCGACTTCTTGTAGGCGGCGCCTGTCGGGTTCGACGGCGAGCACAGGATGATCCACTTGGTCTTCGGCGTGATCGCTGCTTCCAGCGCGGAAGCCTGCAGCTTGAAGCCGAATTCTGCGGTGCAGACCACGGACACGGGCGTGCCGCCGGCCAGCGCCACCATTTCCGGATAGCTCACCCAATACGGCGCCGGGATGATGACTTCGTCACCCGGGTTCAGCGTCGCCATCAGCGCGTTGTAGAGCACCTGCTTGCCGCCGGTGCCGACGATGATCTGGTTCGGTTTGTAGGTCAGGCCATTCTCGCGCTGAAACTTGCCGATAATGGCTTCCTTCAGTTCGGGAATACCGTCCACGGCGGTGTACTTGGTCTTACCGGCCTCGATGGCGTGAATCGCTGCCAGCTTGATGTTCGCCGGGGTGTCGAAATCGGGCTCGCCCGAACCAAGACCGATGACGTTGCGGCCGGCTGCTTTCAGCGCGCGTGCTTTATCCGTCACCGCGATCGTCGCGGACGGCTTCACACGGTCGAGCGCAGCGGACAAAAACGACATCATCTTCTCCTGAGAAAGGTCGCGGACCCGCGGTCGGCGACGTCAAAATGGCTGATCCTGCTGGGATCGGCGCACCCTAGTGCGTGCGACGTTGCATCGCAAGAAGCTTGGGCAAAAACCCATCTGGAAGTGATGCAATTCAGCAAGCGTTAAACGGGGGACGGTAGCGTCAACCGCACGTCGCAATCGACGATTTGGGCCAAAATGCACCCTTAAAATGATCTGGATCTGGCAGCACATTGAAAGCGGCGCATGGCTGACCCTCGAACGCGTGCGGGCTTACAGCCTGATCGTGCTCGCTTTGGGCACATTGGCCTTCGCCGGCTGGATTGCGGTCTCGGACGGCGTGATCGACCGCAATGGCAAGCCGATCGGGACCGACTTTTCCAACATCTATGCGGCGGGCCGGCTCACCCTCGAAGGCAAACCCGCCGACGCCTATGATCCCGCCCTGCAACATGCCGCAGAACAGAGGGTGTTCGGCCGCGATGTGCCGTTCTACGGCTGGCACTATCCGCCGTTCTTTCTCGGAATTGCCGCGCTGGTGGCCACGGTACCCTATGGATGGGGGCTCGGTCTGTGGCTCGTCGCCAGCTTCGCCGCCTACCTCGCCGCGATCCGCACGATCCTGCCCCGCCAGGAAACGCTGCTGGTGGCCGCCGCCTTTCCTGCCGTCTTCATCAATGTCGGTCACGGCCATAACGGATTTCTAACCACCGCACTGCTGGGCGGCGCATTGCTTCTGCTCCATCGCCGGCCGTGGCTGGCCGGCGTGTTGATCGGGCTATTGGCCTACAAGCCGCAATTCGGTGTGCTGATTCCTCTCGCCCTGCTCGCCGATAGACGCTGGATCACGATGGTATCGGCCGCGCTCACCGTCGCTGTCCTCATCGTATTGAGCACGGGGTTATTCGGCGCCGGCATCTGGCAGGCCTTTGCCGACTCCACTGCTTTCACTCGCGATGTCGTACTCGAACAAGGCGGCACCGGGTGGCAGAAAATCCAGTCGATCTTCGCCGCGACACGGATGTGGGGCGCCGGTCTTCCTGTCGCTTATGCCGCACAGTTCGGTCTCGCAGCCGGCATTGCCATCAGTTTGATGTGGCTATGGCGCAGCCATGCAGCGTTCGAACTCAAGGCAGCAGCACTCGCGATCGGCAGCCTTCTGGCGACGCCCTATGTGCTCGACTACGATCTCATGGTGCTCGCCATCGCCATCGCCTTCTTCGCGCGGCATGGACTCGATCATGGCTTTCACGCGGGCGAGATCAGCCTGCTCGCATTGACCTGGATCATGCCGCTGCTGACGCGCAGCATCGCTGGCGCCATCGAACTGCCGCTCGGCTTTCTGGTGATGATCGCTTTTTATATCATCGTGCTGCAGCGCGCACTCGCTGATAACAGCACATCGCGGCACCTTCACACACTGATCGCGGCAGCGTGATCTTCCATTGCCGAATGCTGCCTGACATACATTTTTCTCAATCCAGACTGCCGCAGCCGTTTTCGACTTTTTCCATTCCGTGGGCCTTGCGACAGGCTCGCATCAGCATCATTGTCTAACCGCGATCTGCGATGGCCAATCGCGCAGTTGCCTTGACCTGAAATGAATTGAACATCTGCGAATGTACAAACTCTATTCGATGCAGCGCTCTGGCAATAGCTACAAGGTTCGCCTTGCGCTGGCGTTCCTGGACGCGCCTTATCGCGCCATCGAAGTGGACATTCTGCGCGGCGAGAGCCGTACCCCGGAATTTCTGGCCAAGAACCCCAGCGGTCAGGTGCCGCTGCTCGAGATCGCCGAAGGCCGCTATCTCGCCGAATCCAACGCCATCCTGTGGTATGTCGCCATCGGTACATCTCTGGCGCCGGAATCGCGGATGGACCGTGCCGAAGCCATGCAGTGGATGTTCTTCGAGCAGCACGCGCTGGAGCCGAATCTCGGCGCCGCCTATTTCTGGCTGTGCCTGGTGCGCGGTGGCCGCGACCTGCAGACCCACGCGCTGGAAGACTGGATGGAGCGTGGCTATGCCGCGCTGCAGGTGATGGAGAATCACCTCAAGATCCATGACTTCTTCGCCGCGGGCCAGCTGACAATCGCCGACATCGCGCTATACGGTTACACCCACGTCGCCGAGAAGTGCGATTTCGACCTCTCTAGCTTTCCGTCGATCCGCCGCTGGCTGCGTCTGGTGGAAACCCAGCCGGGTTTTATCTCCATGGACTGGCACCCGACCTCGTCGGAATACGATACTTTGGACGTAGTCGCCGACGCTTAAGTCCTGAAATAGCGGGCATAACCGCTGTGAATGCCATTTTCCCGCCATAGTTAGGGCCAATCCCGCCCAAATCTCGCCTGCCGCAGCTGCGAATTTGTAGCACGCGGGTGATTCGCCCGCGATTTGAAGGATTTACGGCCATGATACGGTCGCTTCGCGTGGGTGCAGGATTTCAGGCGCGCCCCACGTCCATCGCATCCACCCGGTTGACCCACGCCGTCGCGGCGTCGCTCGCGGTTGGCTGTCTGTCGCTCTGCGTCATCCTCGCCCTCACCGTGATGTCGATCCCGGTGGCGAGTGCGATGCCGCTCTGACGGTCCCCACAACTCATAAACACTCAACCGCGATGCCGCGCATCGCTTATGCAACCTGCGACTCCGTGATGGAGCCATTTCGATGAAAAGGCCCGTGATCTGGGTCACTGTCACGTTGACGGCGGCTATCGTCGTGACCGCGACCCTTCTGATCGCCACGACCACCCGTGGCGAAAACACCTCGTTCGGCTCGTCGGCCGGCAGGCTCGAAGTACAGACCGTCGCCTCCGGTCTCGCTTATCCATGGGCACTGGCGTTTCTCCCCGAGGGCCGCATGCTCGTTACAGAACGGCCCGGTCGCATCCGTATCGTCTCGCCGCAGGGACAGTTGTCGCCTGCGGTCAAAGGCGTGCCCGAGGTGATGGCCGTCGGCCAGGGCGGTTTGCTCGACGTCATCACCGACAAGAACTACGCGCAGAACAACACAATCTACTTCTGCTACTCGGAGCGTTCGGGCAGCGGCGGTCGCACCGCCGTCGCACGCGGTAAGCTCATCGACGGCACTGCACCACGTCTCGACGACATGAAGGTGATCTTTCGCCAGGACGGCCCGCTGTCGTCGGGCAATCACCACGGCTGCCGTATTGTTCAGGCGCCTGACAGCAACCTGTTTGTTACGCTCGGCGAACACTATAGCGGCCGCGATCAGGCCCAGAGTCTCGATAATCATCTCGGCAAGCTGATCCGCATCGCGCCGGATGGATCTGTGCCGAAAGACAATCCGCTTGTCGGCCGCGACGGTGCCAGGCCGGAGATCTGGAGCTACGGTCATCGCAACCAGCAAGGCCTCGCCATCAATCCGGCGACCGGCGACTTGTGGGAGACCGAGCACGGGCCGCGCGGCGGCGATGAAGTGAACATCATCGGCAAGGGCAAGAATTACGGCTGGCCTGTGATCGGTTACGGCATCGACTATTCCGGCGCGAAGATCCACGAAACCACGTCGAAGGCGGGCATGGAGCAGCCGGTGAAATACTGGGTGCCGTCGATCGCCCCGTCCGGCATGACGTTCTATACCGGCGATCTCTTCCCGCGCTGGCGGGGCAGCCTGTTCACCGGCGCGCTGGCAGGCCAGATGCTGGTGCGGCTCCAGCTCAACGGAAACACCGTCACGTCCGAAGAGCGCGTCCTGCAAAATCTCAACGAACGCATCCGCGACGTCCGGCAAGGACCGGACGGCGCGCTGTGGCTGCTGACGGATAGTTCGGCAGGACGAATCTTGCGGATTACGCCAGCCGGGAAGTAAGCGGTCGTTACGACCACTTGTGGAAAATGAAGAACGCCCCGAGCGCGATGAAGGCAAAGCCCAGCGCGTGATTCCAGCCGAGCGGCTCCTTCAGATACAGCACCGAAAATGCAGCAAACACGACCAGCGTGATGACTTCCTGCATCGTCTTGAGCTGGGCGGCATTGTAGACTTCGCTGCCCCAGCGGTTGGCGGGCACCGCCAGCCAATATTCGAAGAAGGCAATGCCCCAGCTCACCATGATGACGAGGGGCAACGAGTGATCCTTGAATTTGAGATGGCCATACCAAGCGAAGGTCATGAAGATATTCGAGGCCAGCAGCATCAAAATCGGCAGCAGCAGCGGCGGAATGGTGAAGGGCATTCGATCGGGGTCCTTTTTAAATCCCGGCGCTAACATTCAGGGGCCGGCGCCGGTTCCGGTGGCATCGATAGCATTTGAAGCGAACAAGGGGAAAATGATGCCGGGCTCTTCACGCGCCGTTAGCTATACCGCCGGGAAATTGTGGGCCTTTTTGCAACCAGAGGCCAACCTGCGTTTCTTACCTTTGTACGGACACAGGTACGACCGATGCAGTACGATTGGCGACTGATTCTCGATCCGGGAATTGAAACGGCGATCATTGTGATCGCAGCCGTCGGGATTACTTTGGCAATCCGCCTCTTCCGGCTGCGACGCGCGGCACGGGCCCGCGAGAACGAGCAGCACGCCACTGCCCAGCGCCTTTCGGCTGCACTTGACCAGATCGATATCGGTGTCGTGCTTCTCAATGCCGACACCCGCGCCGAATTCATCAACCGCGCCTTCCGCGACTACTTCACGCTCCCCGACGAGAAGGCTGACAGCAAGCCGCCGCTGATCGCGCTGATGTATCACGCGCGCGATATCCACGCTTACGCCCTCCCCGACGACGAGGTCGACAGCTTCATCGCCAGGCGCGTCGAGATGATCCGCGCCGGCACTTCCACGCCGACGACGTTGCGCCTCGCCAATGGCCGGGTGCTGCGGATGAGTTGCGCCGTGCTGCCCGATGGCGGGCGGATGCTGAGCTACACTCCGGTGACCGACCTCATTCGTCACACCGACGAGCTCTCCGAGCGCGACTATTATCTGGCGCTCCGCGAAGGCGACGTGTTCAGCTCCCACCGGCTGG
Source organism: Tardiphaga robiniae (assembly GCF_013359755.1). GTDB lineage: Bacteria > Pseudomonadota > Alphaproteobacteria > Rhizobiales > Xanthobacteraceae > Tardiphaga > Tardiphaga robiniae. Next base: position 93,841 of record NZ_JABMCJ010000084.1, read on the forward strand.
ACGCGGCCGAATAGGGCGCAATGCCACCTGTGGATATCCCGGGTTGTCATGGCGATGTCACTCGCCCCGGCTAGGCTCCTCATGCAGCCGGTTGCTTCCCCCCGTCGCCAATCGGGTGCTTCCCCAGCGGTCTCCGTCAGTTGCCGCGCTGACCGGGACCGCTTCTTTTTGCCGTGGTTTCTCTTAATTCAAGCAACTGACTTTGCCTGCGGAAGTCGGCCCCGGTATAATAAACCCATGATCCGTTTCGCCGCCGTCCTGATCTCCTTGACCATGCTGACGCTGCTGCTGGCGCCGTTTCAGCTGATCGCACTGGCCTTCGGCCTGCGCTGGCAGCGGAGTATTCCGCATCTGTTTCACCGCGTGCTTTGCGCATTGATCGGGGTGCGCATTCACGAAGTCGGCAAGCGGACGACGGACACGCCGGTCCTGATCCTCTCCAATCACGTCTCATGGCTCGACATCATCATCATCGGCGCCAGGGCGCCCGTGGTGTTCGTCGCCAAGAGCGAAGTTGCCAAATGGCCCGTGTTCGGCTGGCTCGCCAAACTGCAGCGCACGATTTTTGTCGAGCGCGAACGCCGGCAGAAGACCGGCGCGACGGCGCAGGAAATCGGCGACCGCATGCTGTCCGGTGACGCGGTGGTCCTGTTCGCGGAGGGTACCTCCAGCGACGGCATGCGCGTGCTGCCGTTTCGCTCGGCACTGGTCGGCTCGGTGCATCACGCGCTCGGCGATTCCACGCATCACAAAGAGATCACGGTGCAGCCGATGTCGATCGCCTATGTCGGCTTCGGTGGATTGCCGGTCGGCCGCGCCTTTCGCGAAAACGTGGCGTGGTATGGCGACATCGATCTGATCCCGCATTTCATCGGCATCCTGTCGTCGGGCGCCATCGACGTCGTCGTAAGCTGGGGCGAAGCCGTCGCCTATGACATGTCCGCTGATCGCAAGACCATCACGCGTAACGCGGAAAACGCTGTACGGCGCATGACATCCGCAGCCCTGCGCGCCGGCCCGCCGCGGAAGACCCCGACCGCCGCGCCCGCACCCGAAGTTCAAACGCCCGAGTCCGCTTCCGCAATCGCCTGAGCGCCCGCGCGACTGCCATGATGCAGCGCGTCTTGCTGCGCGATGAGGCGCGCGCCATAACCTTGGTCCGCGCTTCCCTCACAAGGCACACTCATCATGGAAATCCGCAATCTCGGCCGCTCCGGCCTTCGCGTCTCCGCCGTCGGTCTCGGCTGCAACAATTTCGGCCAGCGCACCGATCTGGAGACCGCGCGCAAGGTCATCCACAAGGCGATCGATCTCGGCATCACGCTGTTCGACACCGCCGACATCTATGCCGGCATGGGCGGCTCCGAGACGGTGCTGGGTGAAGTGCTGGGCGATCGCCGCAAGGACATCGTACTCGCGACGAAATACTGCAAGCCGATGAGCAATGACGGCAGCAAGCAGGGCGCCTCGCGCCGCTACATCATGAGCGCCGTCGAGGCCAGCCTAAGGAGGCTGAAGACTGACTATATCGATCTGTATCAACAGCACGATTACGATGCGCTGACGCCCATCGAAGAGACGCTGCGCACGCTCGACGACCTCGTGCGTCAGGGCAAGGTGCGCTATATCGGCAATTCCAACTTCCCGGCTTGGCGCATCGCCGAAGCCGAGATGGCCGCGCGCCAGATGGGCGTCGCGCCCTTCGTGTCGTGCCAGGACGAATACAGTCTCGTCGTCCGCGACATCGAGAAGGACCTGCTGCCGGCCGCGCAGCATTTCAATCTCGGCCTGCTGCCGTTCTTCCCGCTCGCCGGCGGCATGCTGACCGGTAAATATGCCGGCCTGAAGAACGTCCCCGCCGATACGCGCTTCGGCAAGACCCCCTATATGCAGGAGCGCTATCTGAACCCGCGCAACATCGCCTTGGTCGATCAACTGCAGGCCTTCGTCAGCGCGCGCGGCCATTCGATGCTTGAGCTCGCCTTCTCGTGGCTCGCCGCCCGCCCGCAAGTCTCCAGCGTCATCGCCGGCGCATCATCGCCCGAGCAGATCGAGCAAAATGTGAAGGCGGCGCAGTGGAAGCTGACGGCGGAGGAGATGACGGAGATCGACGGGATTACGCTGGGGTAGTTGCGCGCAGATTCTTCCCCTCTCCCCCAGCGCGGCAACGCCGCGCGCCGCGGGAGAGGGTGGATCGAAGGCGCGAAGCGCGTTCGAGCCGGGAGTGGGCTCCATTGCGCTTACGGCCAGACCCTCTCCCGCCTTCGCTTCGCTCAGGCACCCTCTCCCACGGCGCGGAGCTTCGCTCCGCTGGGGGAGAGGGGAAGCAAGAAAGCTACCCCACCAATCCCTTGGCCGGCTTCACCAACGCACTGTCAGGAAACACCTGCTCGGCCAGTGCACGCTCGCTGATGCCGAGGTGATCGTGCAGCACGCCCTTGAAGATCGCGCGCAGGTCGGTCGTCGGGGCGAGATCGCGGGATTCATAGAGCTTGCCATTCGCAAGGCCGGGCCAGTCCGCAATCACGCGGCCGCCCTTGATCGCGCCACCCGCAAGCAACGCAATCGTGCCGGTACCGTGGTCGGTGCCGGCAGTGCCGTTGATCTTGGCGGTGCGGCCGAACTCCGTGGCCACCACTACCACCGTGTCACGCCAATGCGGCCCAAGCCCGCTCTCGAATTCCGCCAGTGCGCCATCGAGACCGCCGAGCAATTGCGCGAGGCGCCCGACCGGCCCGCCTTCCTGCGCATGGGTGTCCCATCCATCGAAGGCGAGCGCCGCGATGCGCGGGCCATCATCGGCAGCCATCAGCTTCGCCGCGCCGCGTGCGACCTGGCGCATCGCCGCTACGGCATTGCCGCCGCCCTTCGGTTTCATCTCGTCGCCAACGGCAATCTTGTCGAGCTTCAGGCCCTGCGACAGCGCCGTCGCCAAAGCGGGATCGCGATCCTGATAGAGTTGCATCAGCCGCATCGCCGTATCATCGGCCGCGTTGGGCAGATTGACCGGCGCCCAGCCAACCGTCGGCGCGGCGCCGCGGAGCACCAGCGGCGTGGTCGGTCCGATCGCAAGACCGGACGAGACGCGTTCGCCACGCGGTAGCGCTTCGATGGCGCGATTGAGCCAGCCCGACTGCACGCGGCCGGGGCCGGCATAGCCGCTCTCCAGCACGTCCTGGCCGTCGAAATGCGAACGTTCGCGATAGGACGTCGCCACCGCATGGACCACGGCAGCTTTCTTGTCGCCATACATCCGCGCAAATTCCGGCATCGCTGGATGCATGCCGAAGAACGAGTCCAGCGCGATGGCTGCGTTCGGGCCATCCTTCGCCAGCGCGATCGAGCCGTGCAGACCGGCATAATCGGGATCGCCGAGCGGCGCGACGGTGGCCAGACCATCGAGCGCGCCGCGCAGGATCACCACGATCAGGCGCGGATCGCGCGCGTCGGCGGCCCTAGCGAATTTCGGCAGATAGGCCCAGGCGGCAAAGGCCGCGCCTGATAACAGAAGCGAGCGGCGTGTGGGGCCGAGCATGCGGCTTTCACAGCAGTCCATCGTCATCTCCTCTGAAATTCCGGCGACATCAGCAGCAACGTCAGTGCCTGCTGCCGCGTCTCCGCGCGCGCGATCGTCTGTCGTGTTTCGGATGAGGCCGCCTCGCCGGCGACCACGTCGAGCATCTCGCGCGGATCGATACTGTCGGGAATGCGCGACGAAACCTGTGCGGCGAGATCGAGCCGCAGCTTCATGCCTTCGGGCACGGCCCAGGCGGCATTGCCGTCCGGAAAGCCGTTCGGCCCCGGCGGTGTCCAGAGCGGCTGGCCAAGCGTCTGCAGTCCCGCAAAGTAACGGCCGGGATCTTCCGGGATGCGCGCCAGCAGGCGGCCGGTGGAGATCAGATATTCATAGGGCGTGCGCAGCTTGGCCATCGGCATCTGCCAGGCTTCACTGGAATCGAGCAGCGCAAGCGCCAGCGCCTTCAGATCGCCGTCGGTCTTTTTGAACACCCCTTCCAGCCGCGCCAGCAGTGCCGGCGGCGGCGCATCAGCCACGAAATGCTGCGCGAATTTCCTGGCGATGAATGTCGCCGCCGATGGATGGCGTGCGAGATCGGCGAGCGCGGCTTCGCCTTGCGCCACGCCGGTGTCGTCATAGGTCTTGCCCAGCAATTGCTGCGGCCCCGGTTCATGCGCATTGGCGTTGAAGGCAAAACTGCCGGGGGTGCCGATCTTTCCTTCGCGGCCGGCAAAGGTCCAGCCGGTGATGATGCGCGCCAGCGACGTCACATCGGCCTGCGTGTAACCACCGCCGACGCCGAGCGTATGCAGCTCCATGATCTCGCGTGCGAGATTTTCATTGAGGCCGCGCTTGCCCCTCTCACCGGCTTTCGAATTCGGGCCGATCGATTGCTGGTTGTCGAGAAAGAACAGCATCGCCGGATGCTGTTCGACGGCTTTCAGCATGTCGGCAAATTTGCCCAGCACATAGGGGCGGATCGCCTCGCGTTCGAAGGAGCCAGCCCACATCCGCGCCGGGTCGCCCTTGCTGGCCGAGATGCAGAAATGGTTCGACCAGAACACGACGAGGCGTTCGACAAAGCCACCCTCGGTAATGGTCGCGCGCTGGATCCGCGCCAGCGCTTCTGCACGATAGGTCTTCTGCACCACATTCGGCGGCAGCGCGACGGCCGGCGGCGGCTTCGGTGCGTCAGGCTGCACTGTCATGGTGGTGTTGCCGGTCATCGCGGGAGCTTCCGGCTTCCTGTCCATCGCAGCCGGCGGCGCTTCGACCGGCACCAGCCCCGGCGTCTTCAGCGCCGCCTCGCGTGCCGTTTTCACTTCGAGCTGATAGGCGAACATCGCCTGCCCCAGCTCGGTCGTGGATTGCAGGCCAGGCAATTCCAGCAGCGCCGCATTGGGGCGCGCCAGCTCGGCCTTCACGAAGCCGCGGGGATCGGAGGCCGCATTGACGATGTCGCCGGAAGCGCCACCCCGCGCGCCAAAACCGAATCGGTTCAGCGCGATCAGCGCACCTTGCGGGTCGCGGGCCATCGGGTTTCCCTCACTCTGCCTTCGTCCTATGATGCATTGGAACATCAAAGGCGACACCCCAGATATACGGGTGGAACAGATGAACCCGGCATGAAAATCGCGCTGAAATTTGGGCTGCTTTCATGAATTATCGGACAGAAACTGCACAGCCGCTCAGCCGCCGCCCCACCTGTTCGGACTGCGGGACTGAATTCGGCTGCGACCTGTCCGGCAATTGCTGGTGCGCCGAGGAGACCGCGAAACTGCCGATGCCGACCACAGGCGGCGATTGCCTGTGCCGCGACTGCCTGCGCGCGAAGGCAGCGGCAGCGCACGCCACGACCTGACGGACGTGCTGATCCGCATGGCGCGCGATTGCGCATCGGCTCCCGCAGCCTGCTTACACCATGCCCGCGCTGCGCCGGTCACGATCGGGTTGCGCATAGTAGCTGCGCTTGGCTTGCAGCATTTCCATATCGGCGCGCTTGACCACGGCTTCGAGCCGCTCGCCCGTCCGGCTGGTGGCAATCCCGGTGGAGAGGCTCAGCGTCAGATCCGGATAGTACTGGTTGTTGACCTCGATCAGTCGCGCCAGCGAGGCAAGTACAGCTTCGCCGCCGGCAGCATCGACTCCGGGCAGCAAGATGGCGAATTCGTCGCCGCCTATGCGCGACACCGTCGCCGGCTTTTCGACCAGTTCGCCGAACACTTCACCGGCCCGGCGCAGCAACCCGTCGCCGGCGGCATGGCCAAGATCGTCATTGGCAGTCTTCAGCGCGTTAAGATCGGCAACGATCACGGTGACCGGTTGCGATCCCTTGCGTTCGAGCCGGTTGAGTTCGTCCACGAAGAACGAGCGGTTCGTCGTGCGCGTCAATACGTCGTGGGTGCCGAGATATTCCAGATAGGCTTCCGCCTTCTTGCGCGCGGTGATGTCGGTCAGCGCGACCTGCACCTGTGACCAGTCGCGCTCATGCCCGGGCAACACCGAGAACTGCAGCAGCAGATGCAGCTTGGTGCCGTCGAGCGCGTAGTTGACGACCTCGCGCTGCTGGAACAGCTTGCCCTCCCACAAGTCGATCAACTGTTCGCGGAAATGCGGCTCCATCTCGTCGCGAAACACATCCGACAATTGACGGAGCAACGTGTCCTTGTCGGGCGCGCCGAACAATTCCAGCGTACGACTGTTGACATCGAGCACACGGATCTCGCTCATGCAGCGCAAAACGAATTCCTCGTGCACATCCGTGAACACGCGAAAATCCTCGATGCCCCGCGCGCGAACGTCGTCCACCAGGCGCTTGACGCCGCTGAAATCCTCGACCCACAGCGACACCGGCGAATGCGCGAACAGGCCGAACGCATAATTCTCGCTCTCCGCGAGGCGACGGCGCGCGCCTTCGCGTTCGGTCACATCCTCGATGGCGATCATCACGCGATCCCAGCGCTCTTCGTGCCCGGGAAGAACAATGCCGTGCAGCTGGATGTCGAGGCGCTCGCCTTTGAGCGTGTAGTTGACCGTATGGCTGGAAAAATGATTCCGACCGCTCCAGAGCTGGGCAAGTTCTGACACATGACTCTTGAACGTATCGTCGCGCATCACCAGGCCGAGACTGAGCGTCAGGTGAGACAGGTCGCGCGCGCCGAACAGTGACAGCGTCTTGCGATTGACCTTGAGAATGCGGATGTGCTGCGAGCACTCACGGACCCGTTCGGGATTGGCGAGCAGGAATGTCTCGATGTCGTCGACGCCCTGCGCCTGCCATTGTTCGAACAGCCCCCTCACATCGCTGTAGTCCTCGATCCAGAGCGAGACCGGGGCAAGATCGAACATCACGGCATCGTCGGCGAGATTGGTAGGCGGAACGGACATAGAGACCTTGGCGCGTGAGACAGCGTGAATCGTTGAGGTATTCCCTTATAGCGAGAGTTACAGGGAATATCCTCGGATTTTCACGAAGGCACCAAGCACCATCGAGAACAACGCTGGTATGCGGACATGAATACCAGCGATTGCTCAATTCATCGCCCGTAGAGAGTGGAACTCACACCGGATAGCCCGCCGAGTTCCGCGCCATGCCGTTAAAAGCATCAAGCATTCTTTCGCGCCATGCATAGATCGCGTCGTCTTCCGCCAGCAGCTTGAACGGCGAGATCGCGCGCGCCCACTGGAACGGACCGAACACGATGTAGTCGGCATAGTTTGGCGCGGCGCCCCCAAGGAACGGCTGCGTCTTCAGGGTGAGACGCATCGGATCAAGCGACTTGCGGAAGGCATCGACGCCCGTGTCGCGATTGGATGCGACCTCTTCCAGCGACTTCTTGAACCGCGCTTCGCGGCTCTCGCGGAAATAGGCCTGATCGACCGGACGCAGATGACCATGAATATCCGCGACGATGAACGGAAACATGCCGGCGACCACGACCGTGTCGCCCCACCAGTTCAGCATCCGCCCCATGGCGCGGCCGCCCTCGCCGCCGAACAGTGACGGACGATCCGGATAGGTGTCTTCGAGATAATTGGCGATCGCCCAGGAGTCGTTGACCGCGCGCTCACCATCGAGCAGCACCGGCACCTTGTCGGATTTGTGCTTGTTGATCGCGTCCTTCTCGGTGAAGCGCCAAGGGATCGATGTGGCGTCGAGGCCCTTATGTGCCAGCGCCATCCGGATGCGCCAGCAGAACGGGCTGAAGGGACGATCTTCTTCGGTGCCGACCAGTTCGAACAGTTGCAGCGCCATGATTACTTCTCGTAACTCTGAGCTAACTCTTCACCACAGCCGAGGTCTGGCCGAACAGCAGCTTGCGCTCTTCGTCGGTCCGGATCGGCGGCTGGCCGAAATTGGGGTTGACCTCTTTGGCGATCTCGTAAGCACGCTTGACCGCCGGCCGCTCGGCGATGGTTTCGAGCCAGCGCTTGAGATGCGGGAAGTCGTTGATGTCCTGGCCCTGGTTCTTGTAGGGCACGATCCAGGGATAGCTCGCCATATCGGCAATCGAATAGTCGCCGGCGATGAACTTGCGATCTGCAAGGCGCTTGTTGAGCACGCCATAGAGCCGGTTGGTCTCGTTCACATAGCGGTCGATGGCGTAGGTGATCTTTTCCTGCGCGTAGTTGCGGAAGTGATGGTTCTGTCCGGCCATCGGCCCGAGACCACCCATCTGCCAGAACACCCACTGGATCGCATCATAGCGCACAGCGAGATCGTCGCTCAGGAACCTCGCGGTCTTCTCGGCGAGATACAGCAGCATCGCGCCGGACTCGAACACCGAGATCGGCTTGCTGCCACTCTTGGGCGCATGATCGAGCAGCGCCGGAATGCGATTGTTCGGCGCGATGGCCAAAAACTCGTCCTTGAACTGGTCACCCTTGCTGATATTCACCGGAATGATCTTGTAGGGGAGCCCCGTCTCCTCAAGAAAGATCGTGATCTTGTGGCCGTTCGGCGTGCTCCAGTAATAGAGATCGATCATCGTTCAATCCGTTTTGCGTGATGAGGCAACCCGCAAACCCGACCGAAGGCCGATTGAATGCGACTGCATGAAATGTTGCCGGATCATCGGATCAAGTCAATGCAATTTGCTCCGCCTCCGATGATCTTCGAAAGATCATTCCCTGCCAGTGGCGCATCCGGTCTGTTATCAAACGGAAACTCCGCACAGGCGGATGATTTCCGGGAGACATGCCATGACCGCAGATATCCGCCGCCGCGACTTTCTCAAGACCTCGGCAGCCTTTGCTGGCATGGCTGCGGCCGGATTTTCCTGCGTGGAGGTTGCCAACGCGGCGCCGATCCAGGTGCCGACCGTCGATCGGCTCTCGATCCGCGTGCTCGTCGATCAGCAGCATGATCAATTTCTGCGCGGCAGCACGGTGAATGGCGTGGTGCATGAGGGGCCAGGGCCGGCCCGCAGCGCCGATGCGCGCAACGTGCTGCACAATGAGTGGGGCCTGTCGCTGTTTCTGGAGTCTCAGCGTGAGCAGGACAAGCGTAATATCCTGCTCGATTTCGGCTATACCTCGCCGGCAATCATCAACAATATCGGGCTGCTCAAGGTCGATCCGGCCTCGCTCAACGCGCTGATCGTCAGCCACGGTCATATCGACCATTACGGTGGACTGATCGGCTTTCTCGAGCAATATCGCAGCGTCTTGCCACCCGACATCAAGCTATATGCCGGCGGCGAGGATAATTTCTGCCACCGCGTCAGCCGCGCATCGACCGGCCAGTTCGGCGAAGGCGGCATCCTCGACCGCAAGCAAATCGCCGCGCAGAAGGTGCAGACCGTACTCTGCGAAACCCCGACGGTGATCGAGGGCCATGCTTTCACAACAGGCAAGATCAAGCGTAACAGCGTCGAGCGCGTGCTGCCGAACACCTTCGTGGACTACAAGCCGGACAGCGCAGGCTGCGACTACGGCCACTATACGGCTGCCGAACTGCAGGGCAATTTTGCACCGGACGAACACGTCCACGAACACGCCACCTGCTTCAACATCCGCGGCAAGGGGCTGGTGGTGATCAGCTCCTGCGGCCATGTCGGCATCGTCAATTCGGTCCGGCAGGCGCAGGAGATATCGGGCGTGCAGAAGGTACACGCCGTCGTCGGCGGCTTTCACCTCGGTCCTGCCCCTGCCGACTACCTCAAGCAGATCGTCGGCGAGATCAAGAAGCTCGAGCCCGATGTGATCATCCCGATGCATTGCAGCGGCCTGAACTTCCTGCTCGAGGCGCGTGCGCAGATGCCGGACAACGTCATCAACGTCTCGACCGGCAGCCGCCTGACCTTCAGCGCGTGACCTCGCGCGCCGCACGCGCCTTCTGGTATCGGACCGGCATAGCCGCCATGGCCGCGCTGTGGCTCGGGTGCTGGAGTGCGGCGCCCGCATCAGCGCAGGGGTCGTCCCGTTCCGCAGCCGAATTGATGGACGCAGTGATGTGGAATCGCGAGCCGATCGGTGGCGCGTTCCAGCTTATCGACCAGTCGGGTCAAGCCCGCAGCGAGCGCGATTATCGCGGCCAGCTGTTGCTCGTTTATTTCGGTTTCACCTATTGTCCGGACATCTGCCCGACTGACCTGCAGGCCATCGGACTGGCGATGGACCGGCTTGGCGCTGACGCCGCTCATGTGCAGCCGCTCTTCATCACTCTGGATCCCGAGCGCGATACACAGGAGCAACTGGCGCAATATGTGCCGATGTTTCACCCGAAGCTGATCGGCCTGACCGGCAGCACTGCCGCGATTCATGCCGCCGCCGAAGCGTATCGCGTTTATTACAAGCGCATCGACTTCGACGACAGGCCGACCGACTACACCGTCGATCACTCGGCCTTCGTCTATCTGATGGACCGCGACGGAAAATATCTCGGCTTCTTTCCGCCCGGCACCTCTGCCGAGAAGATGGTCGATATGATCCGGCCGTATCTGGGAATCGGAAAATAGAGATGCCGCGCCCTTGCGAGCGCAGCATCGTGATAGAAGTGATCGATTGAAGCTTACATGCCCATGATCGCGATATCCGTCACCTTGCCGGTGACGCCCGAGATCTTGGCGGCTTCGGTCGCCTTGCCGGTGGCGAGATCGACCGAATAGAGCGTGCCGTCGGCCATCAGCCAGGCTTCGTTCTTGCTGCCATCCGACCAGATGTCGAAGGCGACAGCCGCCGGCTTGATGCCGAGTTTGCCGACCGCGCCGAGAATGCCGTCATTCGGTGGCGCCTGCTTGACCAGCGCGCCGATGGTGCCGTCGATGTTGAACAGCGCGGTCTCCTTGGTGCCCTTCACAGAGTTTGTGTAGGCGCCGGCGATGACATTCGGCTTCTCGCCCTTGTGCATGTCGGTCTCGGCATATTTATGATCGCCGTCCTTTGTCACCTTGCCGTCGTCGACATTGGCACGCAGGCTCATGCCGTCCGAGCCCATCACGCGCAGACGATCGGCCACCGGGTTGAAGTCGACGGTGGCGGTGACGCCCTTGGCCAGCATGGTGTCGAGCTTCGACTTCACCGTCGCCTTGCCGTCCGCGGCGATGGTGACGATCGTGCCGTCATCGACCACCCCATAGAGCATGCCATCGGCGGGACGGACGTCGATGCCGACCAGCGCGCCGGATATACCAGTGACCTTGACGGATCCAGCGGCCATCTTCTTGGTGGTATCGACCATGGCGATGGTGTCGCCACCGACCAGGGCTGCAACCTGGGCAGCATTGGCGGCGGCCGCGGGGATCAGCAGCAATGCTGCAGAGGCGGCGAAAAGCGAACGAAATGACATAAGTGGCTCCCTGTGTTTCCGCGATCCCCTCGGGACCGACACAAGGACTACCGGCGGGCCCTCCCAACTGGATGCACGCCCCTGAAAATAAATTCATTTGGGTGCATCCAATTGCGTGCGGCAAAGGTAGACTGACCATGCAAGGGCATGGACATGACTGGGAATGGCACCATCACCGAGACCCGGCGCGACGAGGCGGGCCTCGACCACGCGCGCGAGGCACAGCTGTCGGCCGCGCTGGCGCGATGCGCCGCCGGCGACCGGGCGGCTCTGCAGATGATCTACAACAGCGAAGCCCCGAAGATGATCGGGGTCGCCCGCCGCATCCTGTTCCGGCAGGATCTGGCGGAGGAAGCCGTGCACGATGCCTTCGTGCGGATCTGGGGCGCGGCCGCGTCGTTCGATCCGCATCGCGGCTCGGCGCGCGGCTGGCTCTATGCCGTCGTGCGCAATCGCGCGCTCAGCATTCACCGCAACGAGCATCGCTATGATGCGTCCGACGACAGCGCGCTCGATATCGACTGCGAGGCGACCATGACGCGGATGCCCGAGACATCGGCGCTGCGCAAATGCCTGGAGCGTATCGACCGGCCGCGCCGCGATGTCGTGGTGCTGGCCTATGTCCATGGCATGAGCCATGGCGAACTGGCCGGACGGCTGAAGGTGCCGCTCGGCACCGTGAAGAGCTGGATCCGCCGCAGTCTGTTCGCACTGCAGGAGTGCATGGGATGAGCATGCACGACGACAACACGCATTCCACCGACGATCTCGCCGCCGACTATGTGATGGGCCTGCTGGAAGGCACGGAGCTCGCCGCTGCCGAAGCGCGCATGACCGACGATGCCGATTTCGCCAGGGCCGTCAGCACCTGGCGCGAGCGATTGGCCGATCTCGACGCCACAGCCGAAGCGCTCGCCCCCAGCGCTGCACTGTGGGACCGCATCGCCGACTCCACAAAGATCAAACCCGCGATCCCGCTGCCCGGCGCCCGCGCTGCGCTGCGCGGCGCAACGCTGTGGGACAATATCGGCTTCTGGCGCGGCACCGGGATCGGCGGCGTGTTCGCGGCCTTGATGCTGGTGGTGATCCTGATCGGCGCGCTCGCAACGTCGCGCCAGCTCCGCCGCGAACTGATCGCGCTGGCGCAGCGCAAGCCGATCTATGTCGCCGTGCTGGTCAACGACGCCACCAGGGAAACCGGCGCCATCGTCAACACCTTCTCCGACGGCCGCGTCGAACTGATCCCGCTGCGCCCGATCGACGTCCCCGCCGGCCGCACGCTGCAGGTCTGGACCCTGTGGGATCGCGACATCGGCCCGAAGTCCATCGGCCTCACCGGACAGTCGCGGACATTGCAGCTCGATCTGGAAGCATTGCCGGATACGGTGGCAGATCAGTTGTTCGAGATCACACTGGAGCCCGAAGGCGGCTCGCCGATCGGAAGACCGACGGGGCCGATTTTGTTTAAGGGCAATGCGGCAAGGGCGTTGTGAACCGAGATAAGCAAATCCCCGGCTATATTCGCACCGGGGATTTGCCAACCCATTTACAACTATTGGGGCTCAACCTGCTTCGGCTTCCCGATAGATCCTGTCGGATTCAGATCTTTTTCTCCAGGCTTTTCCGAGTTCCGCACATCTATTGCATTTGATGGTCGACTAGAAAGTTGGGAAGGCATTTGGGGGGAGCGTATTCGTGCAAGATACTGCCGTCTCTCCAATGACGCACTATACAGCCGCCCACCCTCTCCCGGAACAAGGTCAGCCTCAAAGGCAGCTTTGGCCAATGCTTGGTTCAATGCATTCTGACATTTGTTTCTTGCAGTCGGAGTCTTCGTATACTCGGTGCTATCGCCCAACAAATTCTGGCATGAACGCCACATGAGTTTCGTTACTAAGAAAAAGTGAGGCGTATATGCCTCGATGGCAAACGTCGCATAGTTCATGTTCCAAGCGAAGTCTCGCCATAGACGAAGATCGCCATTTCCATTGTTCATAATCTGCAACGCGTATGCCAAGGTCGCGCAAACCTCGCCTCGCGCCATTGCGTAACTGGGAGCGTAGGCGCCGTCGGGTCCGGGAGTTACGTTCGCAGGCGCCAATTGGCACCTCTTCGTCAGATTATCGATGATCAGCCACATGTTGAGTTCGAGCGAATCCCGATAAAGCGGCAGCAGGGTTAATACGGGACCAGCACTAGAAAAGCTCAGATTGAGAAGATCGTCGACCAACGACGTGGCCTGATTGACTGCCTTGGTTGCGTGAATGGCGGCTTTCACTGAGTCCGAAAGGACCGGAATCTTCCCCATCAATTTGTCACGAATTTCGGAAAGTGATGCATTGCTTTCGGCATTGAAGAGCGTCGTCAGCGCGAGTCTGAACAGGGCGTAGTCCAATCTCGCCATCTTCTCATCGAAAAACTGGCAAACTGCTGGCAGTGTAAATCTGGCAGCCTCGAGTGTACCGATCGCTCCCACTGCGTTGTCTGTGATTGCAATGTTCGTATTCGCATCGGGATAAAGGCAGTGGTATGCCTCATAAGCCGTTTCCACCGCAGCTCTCATGTTAGCTTCGATAGCGAGCTTGTCAGCGTCGTTATGACCGGCTTGCCGCGCTGCCGCTAATAAAACGCCAACCAACAGATATGACCGAAACAACCGATGGCTTTTCGTGTTTGCAACGAAGAGAACATAATCTTCGCCCTGCGCGACGATACCTCCTCTTCGATTGAACTCCGCACACCCCGTCAGCATTGACGCCACCAGAACAAGCGCCGTCATTCGCACAGTAAAGCGCGTCGCGAATCCTGAAAACATGATCGCCCCCAAGCAAATCTTTGATTTGTAATGAGGTGAATCTCGCCAGATTCGCGGCACATCCCGTAGTTGATATTTATCAGGGCATTTCCTTTGGTTGATTTATCCACATCAATCGCTTTCGGGTTGAGTGTCCATTCGTGCAGCTGGCGCAGCACGGTGGCGCCCGTCGCTTCGTCGTGGTCCCGACTGTCGCCGGAAATCGTCGCCGACCAGCCGTTCGAGATCACCCGGGAGCACGAAGACGGCTCGCCGGCCGGCCATCCGACCGGGCCTGTATCGTTCAAGGGCAATGCCGCGCGGGCGTTGTAGTCTCACGGCGACCGGTTTTGGCCCTTGAACGCTTCGGCCTGTGTAAGCGACAAAGGGCAGTGTTCGGCGTCGAATGGCGCATTGCGGAGAGAGTGCATGCGATATTCGACCGATGATCTGCGCGCGGCTGTCACAGCCGGCGTGCTTCCTTCCACGCAGCTCGACGCCCTGCTGGCTTTCCTCACGGCGCGTGTGCCGGAGCAGCCGGCTGCCGGGCCCAAATTCGACGTCGTGCATTTGCTCTGGTACGCAGGCGCGCTGGTGGTGATATCAGCCATGGGGCTGTTCTCGACGCTGGCGTTTTCGCAAATGGGCGGGCCGGCGCTGACCGCCACTGCCCTTGTCTATGCCGGCCTGTTCACCGCAGCCGGTCACTATCTCTGGACGGTCAAGAAGCTGCGCACGCCGGGCGGACTGCTGATCGCGGTCGCCGTGGCGATGACGCCGCTCGCCGTGTTCGGCATACAGGATGCCTACGGTGCATGGACCGAATTCGGCAGGCCGGCGGCGATGCGCGATTTCTATGTCTGGATCAAGGGCAGCTTCGTCTTCATGGAGCTTGCGACCATCGCCGCGGCCATCGTGGCACTGCAATTCTATCGCTTTCCCTTCATCGTCTTCATCATGGCGGTCGCGCTGTGGTTTCTGTCGATGGATGTCGTGCCGTGGATCGCGGGCGCGAGCTACGGCAACTGGGAACTATCGCGCAAGGTGTCCATCTGGTTCGGCCTTGGCATTCTGGTAGCTGCGGTGATCGTCAACCTGCGCCAGCGCAGCGGCGATTTCGCATTCTGGCTCTATCTGTTCGGCGTGCTGACATTCTGGGGCGGCATCACCGCCACGTCGAACGGCACCAATCTCGACAAGGCGCTATACTGCCTGCTGAATGTCGGCTTCCTGCTGATCTCGGTCGCGCTGTCACGACGGGTGTTCGCGGTGTTCGGCACCATCGGCATTGCGATCTATCTCGGCGACCTCGCCGAGAAGATCTTCAAGGATTCAATGCTGTTCCCGTTCGCGCTGTCGCTGATCGGCATCGGAATCATTGCGCTGGGGCTGTATGTCCATCGCCACCAGCGCGACATCGGCGCCTGGGTCGATGCGCGCCTGCCCGAATCGCTCAAGCGCCTGCGGGCGTAACCGGTCGCCGGATAGGTTTGATATAGCCGGACCTATTCCGCGCGCACTTTCTTCGGTTCCACGATCTCGAATCCCGGTGAGAATTCGTCCAGCAGACCAAACAATTCGCGCAGCTTGAGCGGATTGCCGCTGAGTGATGTTTCCCCGGCGGCCACACTATCCGCAAAGGTGCGCTGCTTCAGCGTGATGGCGTCGAGCGCTGCGCGGGTCAGCGTCACGCTGGCGTCGGCGTTGTCCGAAAGTTTGCCCGACATATGCGTCAGCGCTGAATTCTCCAGGTTCATCACATAGGTTTCATTGAGATCGGTGAAGGTCCAGTTGATGACGATCTTCTTGCCTTCTGCCTTCGTCGCGTTGAGCCGCACCCCGAGAAAATCGAAGGCCAGATCGATGGATACGCCCTTGAGCAGCTCGGCGTTCGCCAGCGACGATCTCTGCGGCCCGACGCCGCTGCGCAGTTCCAGTGCGCCGAGCAGATAAGCATTCCGCCACGTCGCCGCCTCGCTCTGATAGCCCAACTGTTCGAGCGCATCGGCACCGAGATCGCGCGCCTCCTTGTTCGACGGATCGGCGAACACGACCCGACTCATCACGCTGGCGACCCAGCGATATTGCCCTGCCTTGAAATCCTCGCGCGCGCGTTTGATCGTGGCGTCCGCACCGCCCATGTATTCGATCTGCTTCTTCGCTTCCTCTGCGCGCGGCAACGGATTGAGGTCCGCGGGATTGGCGTCATACCAGCCAAGATAGAATTGATAGACCGCCTTGGCATTGTGGCTCAGGGTACCGTAATAGCCGCGCGACGCCCAATCGTTCGCCAGCGACAGCGGCAGTTTCAATTGCTCCGCAATCTCGGTTGATGTGAGGCCGTGGTTGAGCAACCGCACGGCCTGGTCGTGGATGAATTTGTAGAGATCGCGCTGTTTCTTGAGAAAATTGACGATGCGCTCGTTGCCCCACATCGGCCAGTGATGCTGTGCGATCACGATATCCGTCCTGTCGCCGTAGCGCGCGATCGCCTCGCCGATGTAGCGCGACCACAACCGGCCATCGCGAATTTCCGCGCCGCGGATGGTGTAGAGATTATGCATGTTGTGGGTGGCATCTTCCGCCATGTTCAGCAATTTGAACTGCGGAAAATACAAGATCATCTCGCTTGGGGCTTCCGAGCCCGGCACCAGATGAAATTCGATCTCGACGCCATCGACGATGCGCGTCTCATAGGACTGCTTGATGAGGTCGTTTGGGGGGATCAGCGAGATCGTCCCCCGCGCCAATGCCTTGCCCAACCCCGTATCGACCTGGGCGCGCTCACCGACCGGCAGTGTGCTGCCGAACTGGTATTGCGCGCGGCGCGACATCGCATTGCCGGCAATGACGTTCTCCGCCACCGCATGCTCCATGAAGCCGTCGGGCGCGATCACCTTGACCTTGCCCTGCCTGGCGTCGTTCTCGCTGATGACGCCCTTGGCGCCGCCGAAGTGATCGGCATGGCTGTGGGTGTAGATCACGGCGGCGACGGGCTTCGCAGGCCGATTCTTCAGATAAAGTTCGAGCGCGGCTTTTGCGGTCTCGTTCGACAGCAGCGGATCGATCAGGATCAGGCCGCTGTCGCCCTCGATGATGGTCATGTTGGAAATATCGAGCCCGCGCACTTGATAAACGCGCTCGGTGACCTTGAAGAGGCCGTTGATCGCGTTGAGCTGCGCCTGTCGCCACAGGCTGGGATTGACGGTCGCCGGCACGGCGTCGTTTTGCAGGAACGCATAGGGCTTGGTGTCCCATGCCGGCCTGCCGTCCGGACCTGCGATCACACCATCCGGCAGCGTGGCGATGAAGCCGCGTTTGGCATCGTCGAAATCGGCGCGGTCGGAAAACGGCAGCGCCTTCAGCACCGATTCGTTCAGCCCCTTCGTGGCCGGCTCGGCGTCCCTAGACTGGGCGAGGCACGGCGCTGTTGCAAATCCTATTGCAGTGCACAGCAATATTGTTGGCATCACACGCATGGCAATCCCTCGCAGACCTCGGCCGCATCGCCGGATTTGAGTGTTGAACCCGGAATCCGAATGACGCATCCTGATTGAAACATAGAGTACGCCAAGGGAGATGATCATGACCACACGCCGCACGGTTTTGCTATCCCTCGCGATTCCTCTTGTCGCACTGCTGCCGGCGCAGGCCGCCTCGCCGCTGAAGAGGCTCGATCCCGACAAGGACGGCACCGTGGACCTCAACGAGGCCAAGGCCGCGGCGTCCGCATTGTTCGACAAGCTCGACCGCGATCATGACGGCACGCTGGATGCGAAAGAGCTGCGTGGCCGGCTCACTGCGAAAGAATTTGCCGCCGCCAATCCCGACAAGGATGGCACCCTCGACAAAGCGGAATATCTCGCCCTCGTCGAAGCGCGTTTCCGCGCCGCCAATCCGGACAATGACGGCACCCTCGATGCAAGGGAACTGGGCTCGCCCGCCGGCAAGACGTTGCTGAAGCTGCTGCTGTAGGGCCCTTTCATCGCCCCAAGACTCGCCCCATATTCCGCCCATGGCGAAGAAACCCGACTCTCCGAAAAAGCCCGCAAAATCAATCAAGACACCCGCCGCCAAGCCTGGCGCCGGCCGTCCCGACGTCAAGCCGATCGGGCCTGCCCTGGCGGAACTGCTGAATCCCGCGATCAATCGCGGCGATGCCGGCATGGGCTCGGGCACCGGACTGCAGCCGCCGCCGAGTAATTCCTTCGAGCGTCGTTCCGGCGGCGAGGCCGCGGTGCATCGCGCGCGCAAATCGACGCCGAAGAAGTTCGAGGGCGACGAGGGAATGCGCCCGACGCCATTGCAGCCGTTTCCCCAGCCGGTGGTCGCGCCCTATGCGCCGCGGCTGAGCGAGCAGAAGGGCCTCGAGGAAGCGCCGCAGGCGAATTACAACACCTCGGCCTCGATCCCGACGCTGGATCCGGAACTGGCCAAACAGCTCGGCTTCGCCACCGAGGAAGACGACGACGCCGCCATGGCGCGGCCGCCGCGCAACAAGATGGAAGCCCTCGGCGTGCAGGCCACGGCCGATGCGCTGGAAGCACTGGTGCGCGACGGCCGTCCGGAGTTCAAGGACCAGAAGGTGTGGACGCCGCATCGTCCGCCGCGCCCGGAGAAATCCGAAGGCGGCGTGCGCTTCGAGCTGAAATCCGAATACGAGCCGAAGGGCGACCAGCCCACCGCGATCAAGGAACTGGTGGAGGGCATCGACCGCAACGACCGCACCCAGGTTCTGCTCGGCGTCACCGGTTCGGGCAAGACCTACACAATGGCCAAGGTGATCGAGGCCACGCAGCGTCCGGCCATCATCCTTGCGCCGAACAAGACGCTGGCCGCGCAGCTCTATGGCGAGTTCAAGAACTTCTTCCCCGACAACGCCGTCGAATATTTCGTCAGCTATTACGACTACTACCAGCCGGAAGCCTACGTCCCGCGCACCGACACCTATATCGAGAAAGACTCGTCCATCAACGAGCAGATCGACCGCATGCGCCATTCGGCGACGCGTGCGCTGCTGGAGCGCGACGACGTCATCATCGTGGCGTCGGTGTCGTGCATCTACGGTATCGGCTCGGTGGAAACCTATACCGCGATGACCTTCGCGCTGAAGAAGGACGAGCGCATCGACCAGCGCCAGCTCATCGCCGATCTCGTGGCGCTGCAATACAAGCGCACCCAGCACGACTTCACCCGCGGCACTTTCCGCGTGCGCGGCGACGTCATCGACATTTTCCCGGCGCATTATGAAGACCGCGCGTGGCGCGTGAACCTGTTCGGCGACACCGTGGAGAGCATCGAGGAGTTCGATCCGCTCACCGGCCACAAGCAGGACGAGCTCGAATTCATCAAGATCTACGCCAATTCGCATTACGTGACGCCGCGGCCGACGCTGATCCAGGCGATGAAATCGATCAAGGAAGAGCTGAAGTGGCGGCTCGACCAGCTGCACAATCAGGGGCGCCTGCTGGAAGCGCAGCGGCTGGAGCAGCGCACCACCTTCGATCTCGAAATGATGGAAGCCACCGGCTCCTGCGCCGGCATCGAGAACTATTCGCGCTATCTCACCGGCCGCCGGCCGGGCGAGCCGCCGCCGACTTTGTTCGAATATGTGCCGGACAATGCGCTGGTCTTCGCCGACGAAAGCCATGTCACGGTGCCGCAGATCGGCGGCATGTTCAAAGGCGACTTCCGCCGCAAGGCGACGCTGGCGGAATATGGCTTCCGCCTGCCCTCCTGCATGGACAACCGGCCGCTGCGCTTCGAGGAGTGGGACATGATGCGCCCGCAATCCGTCGCGGTGTCGGCGACGCCGTCCGGCTGGGAGCTGCAGGAATCCGGCGGCGTCTTTGTCGAGCAGGTCATTCGCCCGACCGGCCTGATCGATCCGCCGATCAATATCCGCCCGGCCCGCACCCAGGTCGACGATCTCTTGGGCGAAGTCCGCGCCACCGCGGCCCAGGGCTATCGCTCGCTGATCACCGTGCTGACCAAGCGCATGGCCGAAGACCTCACGGAATTTCTCCATGAGCAGGGCATTCGCGTGCGCTACATGCACAGCGACATCGACACCATCGAGCGCATCGAGATCATCAGGGATCTCCGTCTCGGCGCCTTCGACGCGCTGGTCGGCATCAACCTGCTGCGCGAAGGCCTCGACATTCCCGAATGCGCGCTGGTCGCCGTGCTCGATGCCGACAAGGAAGGCTTCCTGCGCTCGGAGACCTCGCTGATCCAGACCATCGGCCGCGCCGCGCGTAACGTCGACGGCCGCGTCATTCTCTATGCCGACCAGATGACCGGCTCGATGACGCGCGCCATCGCCGAAACCGATCGCCGCCGCGAGAAGCAGGTGGAATACAACACGCTGCACGGCATCACGCCGGAGAGCGTGAAGAAGTCGATCGGCGACATCATGAACTCGGTCTATGAGGGCGACCGCGTGCTGGTGGATATCGGCGGCGGCATGGCCGAAGATGCCATCACCATCGGACACAATTTCGAAGCCGTGCTGGCCGATCTGGAAGTGCGGATGCGCGAGGCCGCGGCCGACCTGAACTTCGAGGAAGCCGCCCGCCTGCGCGACGAGGTCAAGCGCCTGCGCGCCACCGAACTCGCCGTGGTCGACGATCCCACCGTCAAGCAGCGCGGCGTTGCCGCACGCGGCGGCGGTTACAAAGGCGAGAAGAAATATGGCGATGCCGCCAATCTTCCCGCGCGTCTCGACAAGGCCGCGCAAGGCAAAGCGCGCGGCAAATACGGCAAGAGTTCATCAGCGGGCGGTGCGTCGTCGAAAGTGCACAAGCCCGGGCTCGACGAGATGGGCATCGCGAACTGGCATGAAGTGAAGCCCGCTCGCGGCAAGGAAGTTCAGCGCCCGCGCAAGCCGACACTGGACGAGATGGGACCGGGCACCGAGAGCAAGATTTTCCAGCCGAAGAACAGCCGCGAGTCGGGACCGGAGTTTGGCCCCGTGCCAAGATCAACCGGCGGCGCGCCGGGGCATCGGGGCGGGTGGAAGAAGCGGTAAAGCCTCCCAAAGGCCCGTACGATACCGACCTTAGCATTCCCAGCTTTCAATACGTCGCACTTCGAAATATAGCGACTGTACTGTGACGTCTTCGAAACTGTTGAGGAAGATCGTTCAAGGCTGTTGCAACAAAGAACATCAACCTAAGATTATCAAATGATTCGGAGAATTGACTGATGGCGAAGGAAAACTCCCGCGCTGTGGCGGAGGCACTAAACGCCGTGATTCAAGTTCTGGATCAACTCGACGAAAAAGCTCGTACTCGCGTCCTGAATTCAGTGACGATATTCTTTGGACATGAGAACTCACCTCCGACCGCTAGACCATCGATCGCACAGCCAAACTCTCAACACACTTCTACCCGACCTGCCTTCTCTGAAGACCGCGCTCCCTCTCCCAAAGAATTTCTATTTCAGAAGCAACCTAAGACAGACGTTGAGCGTATTGCTTGCCTTGCCTTCTATCTTACGCATTTCCGAGAGATGCCGCATTTTAAAACGTTGGACTTAGCAAAGCTCAATACAGAGGCGGCGCAAATCAAGTTCTCCAACGCTGCTTATGCAACAGATAATGCCACCAAAGCGGGGTACCTCGCCCTTGCTGCGAAAGGCCAGAAGCAAATAACAGCCTGGGGAGAGCAGTTTGTTACCGCGCTTCCAGACCGGGAGGCCGCATTGAAGCTTATATCTGAAGCCCGTAAGCGCAGAAGCGCGCGGCGAAAAAGATGAGCGCAAAACCGACTACCGCCAGAACAACGTCGAAGCGGATCTCCATCTTTAATCACAAAGGTGGAGTTGGAAAAACCACTCTCACCTTCAATATTGCGGCATCCTTAGCGGAATTGGGAAATAGGGTTCTGCTGGTCGACGCCGATCCTCAGTGCAACTTATCAGCATACTTAATTGAAGCTACCGTTCTAGACGATCTACTTGATAGCTCGGACAGTGCCAAGAAAGGCGCTACGCTGTGGTCGGCCGTCAAACCAATCGTAGATGGCGACGGCGGGATCAAGGAGATCGAGCCAATTGAAATTCGCGACGATCTCTTTTTAGTGCCGGGCGACATTCGTCTTTCAGATTTTGAGAACAAGCTTGCTGACTATTGGACAGAGTGCTTCAAACGAGAGACACATGGTTTCAAGGGAACAACAGCCATAAGTAAGCTGGTGAATTCAATATGCCAAAACCATAAAATTGATTTCGTATTCTTTGACACCGGTCCAAACATTGGAGCGCTCAACCGCGCCATCTTGCTCGACTGCGACTATTTTATCGTTCCAGTCGCATACGACTTATTTTCTGTCCGGGCGTTGAGGACATTAGGGCGGTCCCTCTACGACTGGATAAGGGACTGGCGAACCATCCTGGGGCTAAATGTTAAAGACGTTCCCACGCTACCCGGTACCCCTAGGTTTCTAGGGTACATTCCGCAAAACTATTCCGTCTATCGAGGCGGGGTGGCATCGCACCAAGCGAAGTACGTGGGGCTTCTTGATAAAGGCATATCCAGCGACGTCGTCGGGGTTCTGAAAGAATTGGACGTCATACCCGCACGCAAAATTCACAAACTTGGTGACGTGAAGGATTTTGGGCAGCTAGTCCCAGCATCACAACGCGAAGGCAACCCCTTATCGGAAACTGCGGCCGGCACACCAACCCAGCGGCTTGAGGCAGCCAACTCGTTTAAATTAATCGCACAAAAAATAATTCAACGAACGAGCTAACAAATGCTCACCCCTACCGAGGCCGAACAGGCGATAGTGGACCCCTTGCTGCAGCGCTTTGATGAGAAGCAGCAGAACGTCGGCCTATTCCACGATGCCGTTTTGAAAGCGATTTCGACTTCGTCCGAGCTTCGTCCTCTAATTCACTCTGTGCGCGCTCGCATAAAGGACCGCGATCACCTGCAAGACAAACTCCTGCGCAAATTGCGCGAATGTGCAGACAAGAACCAAAAATTCGATATTACGCCGGAAAATCTGCATGTGAAAATAAATGACCTAGCGGGAATTCGAATACTTCACCTTCACACAGCTCAGGCGAAGCCCATACATGACCATCTAATTAAACTGCTCAAGAGCTGCGGGTACAAATTCCATGAAGCCCCGGTGGCACGCACTTGGGATATCGAGTACGAAAAAACCTTCAAAGAAATGGGCTTCAAAACAAAACGAAGCGAAAACCTCTACACCAGCATTCATTGCGTGATATCGGATCAGGTCCCCAACCTAAAGATGACTTGTGAAGTACAAGTTCGCACTTTGACCGAAGAAACTTGGGGCGAAGTCGACCATCGGATAAATTATCCTCATAAGACTGATAGCGTCGCATGCCTGCAGCAAATCCGCGCCTTGGCACGCTCAACGTCGGCAGCGGGGCGCTTGGTTGATTCTATTTTCGCTACGGTGGCCGACGAAGAAACCAAAAAAGCCTAGCCTATTGACATAATTCCCATAAGACTATATACCCCTCCCGTCCTGCTCATGAGGGGCGCTTCTCGAGGGCGCTTTCGGAGTGGAGCAGGATACGGCGCCTGCGGACGTGCCTCGCAAGCACGGACTCGGGAGGTCCGGGGTCACCGTCCTGGCCCACTACGGGGCTGCGCCGGAAACGGCTGGACGGGTGCGGGTGAAGGCAGGCGAAAGCCTGTCCGGAACGGAGGGCTTTCATTAGCCCTGCCCAGTACCCGGAAGCACGGTCCCTGGAACAGAAATCGCCGTGATGGAGCGCCGCAAGGCGTTACGCTGCAGAAGGCGAGGCGTCGCAGCCGAGCCGGATGTGGCGATTATATCCAAGGTGCGCCTTGCGGCGCTCCATTCCCCTCAGTTTTCGAGGGGAGAACGACAGCTCACCTCGGGGCTTTCACCCGCGAGAACGATGTCACATGGCTGTTTGACAATCACATCCGATCGAAGACCGCAGGCTACAGCCGCGGCACTACTTCCCCGCCGGCGGCGCGACGTCGGCGACCTGGCCACTGCGCTTGAGGGCTTCGGCGACGAAACCCGAGACCTTCATCTCCTCGACGAAGGCGGCAAGATAGGCGACACCGGCCGTGCGCGGCTTGTCGGCGATGCGCGGCATGGCCATCGCCTGCTGGATCTCCTGGAAATGGCCGGACATCACGCGCATCTCCGGATGGTCCTTGGCATAGGCATCGAGCTGCTGGCGCACGCCGGCGGCGGCATCGAGCTTCTCGTCGAGAAACTTCCGGATCATCGCGCTGCCGCCGCCGGCATCGGCGCGCAGCACGGTGGCGTGCTTGATGGTGCGGGTGAGATAGAGGTCATAGGCCGAGCCGAGACCGACCGACATCCGGACGCCGTCCTTGTCGACGTCGTCGACGGTCTTCAGCAGCGAATGCGCGGGGACCATGTAGGTGCCCTCGATGATCACATAGGGCGCGGTGAAGATGATCTCCTGCGCGCGCACCGGCTCGATGGCGATGAAGCCGACATCCCAGGCGCCGGCCCTGGCGCCGTCGAACACCTTGCCTGCCGCCTCATAGGGCACATAGTCCACGGGCACGCCGAGGCGCTTCGCGAGTTCAGCGGCAAGATCCGCCGAGACGCCGCGCGGCGCGCCGTCGGGACCCTTCTGGGCCAGGACGCTATTGCCGTAATTGATCGCGGCGCGGAGTTTGCCCGTGGGAGCGAGATCGCGCAGCACCTCGGGCGACGGCGCCGGCTGGGCGAAAGCCGGAAGTGCAGCACTCATGAACAGCACCATCCATCGTAAAATACGCATCATAGGCCTCCCCGATTTCGGCGCGACCATGCCCGCAAACCCGCCGCGCGACAATCGGCGACCGAGCCTCCAATGACAGCGTGATCGGCCGGCGCGACCAACCTCCGTTCGTCACGCGGACGGGATGGCTGATATGCCCGGCCGGGAATGCCTGTTATCGCACTGCGCGAACGTCTACACTGATGCCCGTTGGCGCAGTGGGTGGCTTTAGGTGTTCGACGGTTTCTACAAATGCGACTACCGGGCGGGCGACGTGGTCGGCCGCAGCGTCATGTATTGCAAGGACGGCCGCATGCTGGGCGGCAACACCGCCTTCGCCCATATCGGCACCTATGAGGAAGCCGACGACGGCATCCATGCGGTGATCCACGGCCAGCGCCATCATGTGGGCTCGCAGTTTCGCACGCTCTATGGCGACGACGACGGCTCGATCCGCGTCCGTGGCATCCACGACGGCAAGAACTACAGGTTCACGGGCGGCGACGCGCAGGGCAAGGGGCCGGCCTTCGAGTCGGTGATGACGCGGCTCGACGAAGAGGACTTCCCGGACACCGGCACCGTGGGTGATGGCGGCATCGCCAACGGGCTGTATTCGCTGCACATGAAAACCCTCGACGGCGTCGAGGACGGGCTGACCGGCGTGATGCTGCTGTTCGACGGCCGCATTCTCGGCGGCGACGCCCGCTTCTATTATCTCGGCGCCTATGGTTCGGCCGGCGGCCGCTGGAAGGGCGAGATCGTCAATCAGGAACACACGCCCGCAGCCGGCGGGAGTTCGCTGTTCGCCGGCTATGAAGTGGGCATCGGCTTTTCCGGCAGCTGCAGCGACGGCTGCGCAGCATTCGAAGCCACCGCCCTCGCCGGCAAACGCAGCCTGCGCCTCAAGGCCGAGCTGTCGCTGCTGCACAAGGCCTGACGCGGGGCCTTTTCCGTTCCGATTGAATCGGAACGGGGCTCCTGTTTCTTGTTTTACGCGTTTTCTTAACGCGAACCGGTGACCACTTCGCTCGAAAACGCTTTCGTTACGCGCGCGCCAGCACCTTGCGTTCGACGGGATGAATGTCGATGGCGCGCAGGCGGCCCATCCGCAGCACGTCGATCTCGATCGTCCGATCGATACGGTCGCGATCAAGAATGCGGATCAGATCATCGACGCCGTTCACCGGCACGTGATCGAGACTGATCACGACATCGCCAGGCAACAGACCAGCCTTGAACGCCGGACCGTCGGGGTCGATCTGGTCGAGCAGCGCGCCCATGGTGTTCTCGATGCCGGCAAGCACCGCATGGCGGCGCGGGATCGGCGCGGTTTGGCCGGACACACCGATGAAGGCGCGGCGGACATAGCCGTGGCGGATGATCTCCGACAGCACGAATTGCGCGGTGTTGCTGGCGACCGCAAAGCAGATGCCCTGCGCGCCCTGGATGATCGCGGTGTTGATGCCGATCACCTCGCCGCGCGACGACACCAGCGCGCCACCGGAATTGCCGGGATTGAGCGCGGCATCGGTCTGGATCACGTCCTCGATGTTGCGCCCGCTCACCGAGCGGATCGAGCGGCCGAGCGCCGAAACCACGCCGGCGGTGACGGTGGATTCGAAGCCGAGCGGATTGCCGATGGCCACGACAAGCTGGCCGCGCTTCAGGTTCTTGGAATTGCCGAGGCCCGCATAGCGCAACTCGCGCGCGCCATCGGCCCGCAGCAAAGCGAGATCGGTATCGGGGTCGGCGCCGAGCACGCGGGCATCGGTGACGACGCCTTCGGTGTCACGCAGGCGAATATGCTTCGAATTGCCGACGACATGGCTGTTGGTCAGGACGAGGCCGTCGGGTGAGATGACGATGCCGGAGCCCAGCCCGCCGCGTTCGCGGGCATTCGGCGTCCTCGCTCCGGTCTCGACCCGCACGACCGCGGGGCCGACGCGTTCGGTGACATCGATGACAGCGTTCGAATAGGCATCGAGCAGCGCAGCATCGTTCGGCACTGCGGCAACGGCGGGTGTCGCGGAATCGTCATCTAAGGGATGTGCGGTGATATCAAGCATGGCGATGCTTCCTTTGAGATTTAAATGGCCCCGGCGCGCACCACTGCAAGTGCAGCATGCGCGGGAGACATGGCCGGGCTGCGCCGCGCTTTAACCTCAGGTCTGTTCAAAGCGTGACTTTACGCCGCAGCTCAGCGCACCTATGTTTTGCGCGCGGCTGTCGATGGTGATGAGCGCTTTCAAGGGACGAAACCACGATGGCCAAGCAACCCTGGTATCGCATTCTCTATATCCAGGTGCTGATCGCGATCGCGATCGGCGTCACCGTCGGCTACTTCTATCCGGATGCCGGCAAGGCGCTGAAGCCGCTCGGCGACGGCTTCATTGCCCTGATCAAGATGATGATCGCACCGGCGATCTTCTGCACCGTGGTGCACGGCATCGCCTCGATCGGCGACATGAGCAAGGTTGGCCGCATCGGCGGCAAGACGCTGCTGTATTTCGAGACGGTCTCCACCCTTGCGCTGCTGATCGGCCTTCTGGTCGGCCACTTCCTGCAGCCCGGCGCCGGCTTCAATATCGATCCCTCCACATTGGACGCGAAATCCGTCGCCAGCTATGTCAGCCGCGCCAAGGAGGAAAGCTTCGTCACCCATCTGATGGGAATCATTCCGACGTCCTATTTCGACTCGCTGGCCAAAGGCGATCTGCTGCAGGTGCTGCTGGTGGCGATCCTGTCTGGCTTCGCGATCTCGCATATGGGGAAACCCGGCGAAAAGATTGCCGAAGGCGTTGATCTCGCCGGCAAGATGTTCTTCCGCATCATCGGCATGATCGTGCAGCTCGCGCCCATCGGCGCCTTTGGCGCGATGGCTTTCACCATCGGCTCGTTCGGCCTCGGCGCACTCGTCAATCTCGGCTATCTCATCTTCACCTTCTATCTGGCGTCGCTGCTGTTCGTCCTGCTGGTGCTCGGCGGCATCGCGCGCGCCTTCGGCTTCTCGATCCTGCGCTTCATCGGCTATATCAAGGACGAACTGCTGATCGTGCTCGGCACCTCGTCGTCCGAGACCGTGCTGCCGCGCATGATCACCAAGATGGAAGCGCTGGGCGCATCGAAGCCGGTGGTCGGCCTCGTGATCCCGACCGGCTACAGCTTCAATCTCGACGGCACCAATATCTATATGACGCTCGCCACGCTGTTTCTGGCGCAGGCCACCAACACGCATCTCTCCTTTGGCCAGATGGCCGCGGTGCTCGGCGTGGCGATGCTGACATCGAAGGGCGCATCGGGCGTCACCGGCGCGGGCTTCGTGACGCTGGCCGCGACGCTGTCGATCATCCCCGATATTCCGATCACCGCACTGGCCATCATCGTCGGCATCGACAAGTTCATGAGCGAATGCCGCGCGCTCACCAATCTGATCGGCAACGGCGTCGCCACCATCGTCATCAGCCGCTGGGAAGGCGAACTCGATCGCCATCAGCTCCACGAGGCGCTGCTGCATCCGATCGATTTCGGCGAAGAGATGGAGCGCCGGCCGCTGGGAGAACTGCCGGAGAAATCGGCCGCCTGATCGCTCTATTTAGGGCACGCGATCCGGCATCAGCGTCTCCGCCGCCTCGGCGCCGGCGTCCGCACCTGACAGCAACAGATACTGCCCGTTCTGTAACGTCGCGGCGCTCGCCACGACGACGGCCCGCTTCGGGCAGATGCCAAGACAGCTCGTCAGCACCACGCGTGGACTTTTCACGTCCTGCTTGGCGCTGCGGCGTTTCAAATCCGACTTGAGCGATTTGCGCAGTGCCTTGCCGTCATCAATGCGGCCCAAGCATTTCTTGCAGACAAGAACGGGTGACGCGCGGCGCAAGCGGGCGGTGACGACGGGTTTACTGGCCATTCCTGTTATATAGACACCGCCTGCTGCATTGCGATCACCCCGACCGGCGGTTGCTGGTGTTCTGCGTGAGATTGCCGTGCGCCGCCTGCTCACGAATATTGTGCTTCTCGTCGTCGCGATGACCCTTGGTATTATCGAGCGTCACCTTCGGCGCGCTGCCAGGTCCCTTGTCGCTGCAGTTATCTTCGGGAACGGGCTGGATGTGCTTGGTCATCGGGAATCTCCCTTGCAGGTCGGGAGAAAACGCAGCCGCTCAAACTGCGTTCCTTACCCGGGCTCCGGCACATGAAATCGCTGCCCGCCGTTGAACCTTCTGGCGCCGTTGTTTGACGCATAAAACATTGAGTGGGGGCGCTGCATGAAAATCGCGTTGCTGATCTTGCTGGGTCTGGTTCTGGGCTTGCTCGGTGGAGCGGCCGTGGGGATCGGCGCCGGTGTTGCCTGGGTCGAATTGTTCAAGACCAGCAATTTTGAGGGCTATAGCGCCATGCTGGTGTTTTTCACTTTCATGCCCATTGGCGCACTCCTCGGCGCCGTCGGCGGGGCCCTCCTGTTCGGCGTCATGGCTGCCCGCAATGGCGATGTCGCCATGGAACCGCTCCCCGTGCAGGACCACGAGCAGACATACCGGTAAGGTTATGCCGACGTCGCAATGCAGCTTAACGTTTTGGTGAGCAGCTCCTCACCACGAACATTTGTGCATTGCAAAATAAACCGTTGAATTTTAGCGAAATTATATTACTTCAGCTATCAAGCAATTTGTGCAGACCGCCCGGACAACGTTGCCCCGGCGCGCAAGTGTTTCAACCATTTTCAGGACTATCCCAATGACAGAGCACAGCCTCTGGCGTTTTTCGCGCGCGTTGCATCGCGCCATCAATGAACGCCAGCTCGACCAACTCGCTGATATCATCGACGACAATATCGAATGGGCGGTCTACGGGCCGATTGATATGTTTCCGTTTCTCGGTGCGCGTCACGGCAAAGCTGCCGTGCTCGATGTCTGCAAGCAGATCGCCGACAATGTGCGGGTGCATCGTTTCGAGCGTGAGTCGATGATCCTTGGCGATGAATCTGGCTCTGCAATGATGCGCTTCTCGCTGACCGCGCTGGATTCGAACCGCCCCATCAGCCTGCGGCTGGCGCAATTCGCGCAGTTCAAGGCCGGGCGTCTGACCAGCATGCGCGTGGTCGTGGATACGTTCGACCTGGTCGAACAGGCATTGGGCCGGCCTATCCATCTGCCGAAGATCGCCTGAGCAGCACGGCGATTGCCAATCGCCACGTCCATCCCCAGCGAAATGTTGCGACGCCACAATTCCGCCGGGCCTGATGGTATTATGTGCCAATCGATCCGCGATCTTGCTGGGCAGTGGCACGATGGCTTCAATCAAACCGACATATTGGGCGCTCATCGCAGCACTCGGCGGAACCGCGTTTGCCTTTCCGGCTCACGCGCAGAATCCGTGGCGCGGCCTCGTCGACGTTGCGCCGCCTCCCGGTGAAATAGAGTCAGTCGACACCGCCCCCACTCCTCCTGCAAACACTCCGGAACCCGACTGGAGCCTCTTGAACGCCGACGATTCGCCGACGGCGAAGGCATCACTCCGCGAGAAGCGCTCGTCGCTGATCGTCGGCAGCCCGTCGTCCAGCTGGACTTCCAATGACAGCAACGGCACCTCCGCCCTCTCGGTCAAGCAGTCGGTCACGCCGTTCTGGGATACCCGCGTCGGCGCCGACATCAATGTCGCGCGGCAGACCGCGCCGCGCAGCGCAGCCGATGCCTACCGCAATCAGTTCGGCGACGGCACGGCGCAGGCCCAATCGGGCGGCGCCGCCTGGGCGGCCGCGACTGCTCCCGGCGTGGGTTCGATCTGGGACAAGACGGCAATCGAAGCGCGCGTCGATCCGGGCGCGGATCAAACCAAACTGGGCACGTCACTCAGCAAGTCGGTACCCATTGCCGGCGATCAGTATTCGCTGACGCTGCAGAGCGGCTACAACGTGATCCAGCAAGGCAGCATTCCAGCCATTGGCTACAACGGTCGCCCGACGCGCAGCTATGAGACCGATCAGCTCGCGCGCTTCAACATCACCGATACCGGCACCAGCTTCATCGCCGGGCAATCGCTCGCCACCACCGACGACAAATGGCTGCGCAAGTTCGGCGCGGAGCAGAAGCTGTTTGGCGGCGTCAACGTCTCCGGATCGATCAGCGAGACTGTCCAGGGCGTGACCAATAAGACGTTCTCGGCCGGCTTCAAGCATAGTTGGTGAATTAAGTTTTAATACACTTTGCCAGACGATTGCCGGCAAAGATCGGCGCCCTGCCGCATATTCGCCGCTATCTCGTCAAAATCCACTGCGCAGATGTACACGTAAATTTGTCATGCGGGGGACCGCGCTCGCTCATTGTGAAGTCCGCTTCACACAAACAAGGAAGAGCTGATGAGTGCCATTCGTTCAGAACAGACAGAAGCCAAAGATGACGACAGCAACCTCGCCGCTGTGTCTGAAGTCGAAGCGGGTATCCGCGACTTCGTGCGCAACGATATCGCTTACCTCCGTCGTCCGGTGCCTGGCATGGTGAACAACAGCAGTGAAACCACCACCGGCACCGAAGCGCCGCTGGAAGCGACGACCGAAGCGACCGTCAACAGCGTCAATTCGCTGATCCAGCGCGTCGCCGGTACCTCGCTCGGCGAGATCGAGAAGCTGGTTTCCGAACTCGAGAGCCTGCGCGACCTGCTCCACGCCGAAGGCCAGCGCGTTCAGCGCGAGATCTCCGGCTATGCCCAGCTCAGCCAGGCCGCGATGAAGTCGACCCGGCTGATCGCCGACAACGTTGCGCAGTGGAAGCGCACCGCTGACGGCCTGCGTCACGACTGATCGGCACTAGACCACCCGAATCAGAAGCCGCCGCCCGAAAGGGCGGCGGCTTTTTCATGAGCTCGTTCAATTGAACTTTATTCGTTTTGTTCCCGACCAACGGTTACGCAGCACCTGCGAACTGCTTTTGGGGGAATCGATCCGTGGAGACCATTCGGCCGAACAACACCGACCCCATTCCGGCGCGCAACAATGCGCCCAGGATGGGGACCATTATCTTGCGTTTTGTCGGATTGCTGTTGGTGGCCGTGGCATTGCTCGCCTGGGCCTGGAGTCGCTGAGGTCGCCATCATCGACCCCACTCACGAAAAAACCCGCGCAGTTCGGCGCGGGTCTGGTTAGCAACTCGTAAAAATTACTCGCTGACGACCGCGCTGCTCTCGAGCGTATAGGCGCCATCGGCATAACCCTTGACCACCATGCAGGTGGCCAGCATCACCGCGAGCGTCACGCTCGCAAAGATGAAGCCCACGAATTTCAGTCCGGTACGGTCAGCCATTGTCGTCCCCAAATAGTCCTGCAACGTCGTCTTAGTCGCTATATGCGTGAGTCGCAGATCACGCTCACAAGGTTCAGAACCCCTTAACAGAGCTAGGGTTCCATCGATAAAGTTTGAAATGGTTAAGCCGCGTCGCCCCGTTGCGGCAGGAAGACCGAACCGAGGAAGCTGTAGACCTCCTCGCCGCGCTGATTAACGGCAACGTTCTTCGACTGCAAGATGCCCCAGCCCGGACGCGTCGCGGTCGCGCGCACGGACACGACCTCGCTGCGATAGGTCAGGGTATCGCCGGCGAGAACAGGCCGGGTCCAGCGCAAATCACGAAAACCGGGAGATGGGCCGCCGACTGGAGGCTCTTCGCCACGCGCCTCTGCCTCCGCCTTTGCGCGCTGGCCATCGGCGACCAGCAACTTCATGCACACCGACGCCACGTGCCAGCCCGACGCAGCGAGACCACCGAATAGCGATTTGCGGCCGGCCTCTTCATCGAGATGGAACGGTTGCGGATCGAATTGCCTGGCAAACGCCTTGATCGACTCCGCCGTGAACGTGAACGAGCCGAGCTCACGGCGCATACCGATTTGGATGTCTTCCAGATAGCGCATACTGCGACCCTAGTTCCCGGAGGCGGGTTCACGCACCCCGATCATGATCGGGGTGATCATCTCGGAAATCGTCTGCCCCTTGGCATTGCGTGTGCTGAACTTGAATTTAACGATGCCCAAGGTCGGCCGGCTTTGCGATACGCGCGCCTCGACCACTTCGACATCCAGCGTCAGATCGTCGCCGGGGCGAAACGGCGCGAGCCATCGCATCTGATCCACACCCGGTGAGCCCATCGATGCGGTCTTGTGCAGAAACCCGTCATAGATCATCCGCATCATCAGCGAGCACATGTGCCAGCCGGAGCCGGAAAGTCCTTTGAGCATCGATGCGCTTGCGGCAACTTCATCGAGATGCATCGGCTGCGGATCGTATTCTTTCGCATAGGCGATAATCTCGTCGCGCGTAATATGGCGCGGCCCGAAGGTCCCGAAGTGGCCGGGCTTAAAATCTTCAAATGTCAGGGTCATAATGGGGAATGCCGTCGAGGAAGCCTGATTGTGGCCGTTATTTGCAGCAATCTCAACCCGGTCGCTTGCATGGCTTTCCCGCGATCCTGCCCGTCAATGTGGTCGGGCCGGGATATTTGAAGCCGTTTCTCAATGCAATTGAATTTGTCACTCATCTACACGGCGGGGGATTTCACCGATGTTCGAATTTCGGGATCTGTTTCAGTGGGACCGTTTCATCACACCCACAATCATCAAGACGTTCTACTGGCTGGTGATCGCACTGATCATTCTATTCGGCATTTCCGGGATCTTTTCCGGTCTCGCCACAATGGCCATCAGCCCGTTCGGCGGTTTCGTCCTCGTGATGTCGAGCCTCGCCAGCGTGATCGTCGGCATCATCTTCGCACGTATTGCGGCTGAGTTCGTTCTGATCGTGTTCCGCATCAACGAACACCTCGGCGCGCTACGGGATCAGGGGCAAAACCTCGGGCAGGATCACGGCCACGGCCAGCAGTACTGAGCGTTAATTCTCTCCGCCGTCATTGCGAGGAGCCCTTGCGACGAAGCAATCCAGTCTTCGCTTGTGGCTCCTGGACTGCCGCGTCGCTTCGCTCCTCGCAATGACGGGGAGAGGACTGAGAATATCTTACGTGTTGAACCGGAAATGCAGCACGTCGCCATCAGCGACGACATATTCCTTGCCTTCCAGCCGCAGCTTGCCGCCATCGCGCGCCCCGGCTTCGCCGCCGAGCCTGACATAGTCTTCATAGCCGATCGTTTCCGCGCGGATGAAGCCCTTCTCGAAATCCGTGTGGATCACGGCTGCAGCTTGCGGTGCCTTGGTGCCCTGGGTGATGGTCCAGGCACGAGCTTCCTTGGGGCCGACGGTGAAGTAGGTGATGAGGTGCAGCAGCGAATAGCCTGCACGGATCAGGCGATCGAGGCCCGCTTCTTCAAGCCCGAGCGTATCGAGGAATTCCACGCGTTCGGCACGTGACAGCGTCGCGATCTCGGATTCGATCTTGGCGGAGATGGCGACCGCAACAGCGCCCTCCTTCGCAGCATGTTCAGCAACCCGCTTCGAGTATTCGTTGCCTTCGCCCGCCGCGCCTTCCTCGACGTTGCAGACATAGAGAACAGGCTTGGAGGTCAGCAAGCCGAGCATGCCGAACGCGCGCTCTTCCTCGGGCTTGCGCTCGAGAAAACGTGTCGGCTTGCCGTCGCGCAGCAGCACCAAAGCGCGCTGGACCAGATCGAGCTGTTCCTTGGCGTCCTTGTCGTTGCCCTTGGCCTTCTTGGTCAGGTTGTCGATGCGCTTCTCGCAGGAATCCAGATCGGCGAGCATCAGCTCGGTCTCGATGATCTCGATGTCGGCGAGCGGATCGATTTTGCCTTCGACATGGGTGATGTCGTCATCGATGAAGCAACGCACCACATGGGCGACGGCATCGACTTCGCGGATCGTGGCGAGGAACTGGTTGCCAAGGCCTTCGCCCTTCGACGCGCCTTTCACCAGACCCGCAATGTCCACGAAGGTCAGGCGCGTCGGAATGATCTGCTGCGACTTGCCGATCTCGGACAATTTGTCGAGCCGCTTGTCCGGCACCGCGACTTCACCGACATTCGGCTCGATGGTGCAGAACGGATAGTTCGCAGCCTGCGCCGCGGCAGTTTCGGTGAGCGCATTGAACAGCGTCGATTTGCCGACATTCGGCAGTCCGACGATCCCGCATTTGAATCCCATGACCCTGTCCTAATTCTTCGACGGCTTCTCAGCGGAGCCGTTGTCGTCCTTCGACGTGAAACCCTTGGCCTGCATCGTCAGATGCACCTTGTTCTGAAACGACGAGTCCTGACCACCGACCAGCAGGCCGACATGGTCCGACACCGCATCGTTGAACGCTTCGAGCTGAGGCCGTTCGGCCTTGGCGAAATCGCTCAGCACGTGATTATGTACCAGCTCCTTGGCACCGGGATGTCCGATGCCGAGGCGAATGCGCCGATAGTCGTTGCCGACATGCGCGGAGATCGAGCGCAAACCGTTATGTCCGGCAATGCCGCCGCCGACCTTCACGCGCACTTTCGCGAATGGCAGTTCGAGCTCGTCATGAAACGCGGCGATGTCGCCGAGTGAAATCTTCAAATAGGCGGACGCTTCCTGCACCGAGCGGCCGGACTCGTTCATGAAGGTCATGGGCTTCAGCAGGATGACGCGCTCACCAGACAGCGTGCCTTCCGAGGTCTCGCCCTGAAAGCGACGGCGCCACGGTCCAAAACCGTGACGCCGCGCGATATCATCGAGAACCATGAACCCGATATTGTGCCGGTTGCCCTGGTATTTGGCACCAGGGTTTCCGAGTCCAACAAAGAGAAGCATGACGCGGAGCTCCGCGCCGGATTACTTCTTCTTCGCCGGAGCGGCGGCAGCGGCCGGAGCCTTTGCACCAGCGGCGGGGGCCTTGGCGCCGGCAGCCGGAGCCTTGGCACCAGCAGCCGCGGGAGCCGCAGCAGCAGCCGCAGGGGTCGCAGCTTCTTCACCGTAGCCCGACGGCGGCACGATGGTGACCAGCGTCAGGTCGGCATCGCGAGCCAGCGTCTTCACGCCCTTCGGCAGAACAACGTCGGTGATGTGCAGCGACGTGCCGATATCGAGCTGGCCGACATCAACTTCGAGGAACTGGGGAATGCTCTCGGCTTCGGCTTCCAGTTCGATCGTGTGGGTCACGATGTTGATGGTGCCGCCACGCTTCACGCCCGGAGCGCCTTCAGCGCCCTTGATGTGCAGCGGAACGCTGACGCGAATGGTCGCGCCTTCGCCGAGGCGGAGGAAGTCGACGTGGAGCGGGAAGTCCTTGACCGGGTCGAGGTGGAAGTCGCGCGGAATCACGCGGTGCTTCTTGCCCTCGAGCTCGATGTCGTAAATCGTGGTGAGGAACCGGCCTGCCAGAATGCGCTGACGCAGTTCGGCATCATTCACCGAAATCGCCACCGGGGGCTTGTTGTCACCATAGATCACTCCGGGCACTCGGCCGGCGCGACGCTCTGCCCGTGCGGCCCCCTTGCCGCCGACCGGACGTGAGGTCGCCTTCAATTCCTTGACGGTCGCCATCGTTTAAGTCCTTGTTTTCTAAAAGTTAAAGGCCGCAATGCGGCCCGTTTTCACGCTGCAGCAAGCCTCCAGGGGTGCGGGGGCTGCGGACGTGGGCGGCTTCTACCGCCGAAACGCCAAAAAGACAAGGAAATGACAGGCTTTTTCTTCGTCTGCGGGGCCCTTCCAGGGGCTTATTTTAGCCATTTGTGGGCAGACAGCCGATGTCCGGCGCGCCGTGCAGGCCACCGACAGGGCTTCCACTCAGCTGCCGAGCTTGGCTTCCAGCGCTGCGATCCGAGCCTTCAGCGCCTCGTTCTCCTCGCGGGCGAGCCGGGCCATATCCTTGACCGCCTCGAACTCCTCACGCTTCACGATATCGAGGTCGCGCAGGATCTTCTCAGCCTGGTTGCGCACAACCGTATCGACCTCGCGCTTGACGCCCTGAGCCGCGCCGGCGGCATCATTCATCAGGCGGCCGATCTCGTCGAAGAACCGATTGTTGGTCTGGGTCATGGCAAGAACTCCGGTCGGATGAACAAACACGCGGGATTAAGTTGTAGATCGACAATGGCGATCCCGGCCGCACAGTTCAAGTATCGCCTGCTTTTGGCGTTCACAACTGCAGAAGTCCCTTAATTCGTCACATGCCAATGCTTTACTGGCGCCATCGGGAGCCGTAAGCCCACCACATGCCATTCCTGACCATCGCCTTCCCCGTTTTCGATCCGGTCGCCATCGCGCTCGGCCCGATTGTCATTCGCTGGTACGCACTGGCCTATATCGGCGGCATCGTGCTCGGCTGGATCTATGCCCGCGCGCTGATCAAGAGCACGAAACTGTGGGGCGGCCCCTCACCGATCTCGCTTCTCGATTTCGACGACTTCATCCTCTGGGTGACGATCGGCATCATTGTCGGTGGCCGCACGGGCTATGTGCTGTTCTACAATCTCGATTTCTTCATCGCCCACCCCGCCGAGATCTTCGAGCTCTGGAAGGGCGGCATGTCGTTCCATGGCGGCTTCATGGGCTGCGTCTTTGCCGTGTTTCTGTTCTGCTGGAAGCGCGGATTGTCGGTGCTGTCGCTCGGCGACATCACCTGCGCAGTCGGCCCGATCGGCCTGCTGCTCGGACGCCTCGCCAATTTCATCAACAGCGAATTGTGGGGCCGCCACGCCGACGCCAGCGTGCCCTGGGCGATGGTGTTTCCCAATGGCGGGCCGCTGCCGCGCCATCCCAGCCAGCTCTATGAAGCCGGCCTCGAAGGCATCGTACTGTTTCTGATTCTGGCCCTGATGATCCGGGCCGGTGCGCTGAAGCGGCCAGGCCTGATCCTCGGCGCCTTCATCTTTTTTTATGCGCTGGCGCGTATTACGGGAGAATTCTTCCGCGAGCCGGACCCGCAACTCGGATTTCTGTGGGGTGGGCTCACCATGGGCATGCTGCTCTCCGTGCCGATGATATTTGTGGGACTCTTTTTGATGGTGCGCGCCTGGCGAAAGCCACAGGCATCGCTCGAATTGAGTCCGGGCAAGAAGGCCTGATGTGACCGACCAATCGCCGCTGCAGGATGAAATCAAGCGCCTGATCAAGTCCACCGGACCGATGCCGGTGTGGCGCTACATGCAGCTGTGCCTGACCCACCCGCAACACGGCTACTACATTTCGCGCGATCCGCTCGGTCGCGAGGGCGACTTCACCACGTCGCCGGAAGTCAGCCAGATGTTCGGCGAGCTGCTCGGCCTGTGGTCGGCTTCGGTCTGGCGCGCGATCGGCGCGCCGCCCTTCGTGCACCTGATCGAACTGGGCCCCGGCCGCGGCACCATGATGGCCGACGCGCTCCGCGCCCTACGCGTGCTGCCGCCGCTGTATCAGGCGCTCAACGTGCATCTCGTCGAAATCAATCCGGTGCTGCGCGAGAAGCAGAAGGCAACGCTGTCTGGCGCCCGCAACGTCACCTGGCACGACAGTATCGAGACCGTCCCCGCGGGCCCGTCGATCATCCTTGCCAATGAATATTTCGACGTGCTGCCGATCCATCAGGCCGTGAAGCGCGAAGGCGGCTGGCACGAGCGCATGGTGGATATCGACAGCAACGGCCAGCTGATGTTCAGCGCGTCAACCGATCCGCTGCCGCGCTTCGACGTGCTGCTGCCGCCGCTGGTGCGCGCAGCCCCTGTCGGCGCGGTGTTCGAATGGCGCCCCGATACCGAGATGATGAAGATTGCCAGCCGCGTGCGCGACGAAGGCGGCGCGGCTCTGATCATCGATTACGGCCATGTCCGCAGCGATGCCGGCGACACCCTGCAGGCTATCGCACAGCACAGCTATGCCGATCCGCTGAAGAATCCCGGCATGGCCGATATCACCGCGCATGTGGATTTCCAGGCACTCGGCCGCGCGGCAGAGGATGTCGGCGCACGCGTCCACGGGCCGGTGACGCAGGGCGAATTCCTCAAGCGCCTCGGCATCGAGACGCGCGCGCTGACCCTGATGGCCAAAGCCACACCGGAAGTATCGGAAACTGTGTCAGGCGCACTGAAACGCCTGATCGACAGCGGCCGCGGCGGCATGGGCTCGATGTTCAAGGTGGTCGGCATCTCCGATCCCAATATCGACACGCTGGTGGCGCTGAGCGACGACACCGGCATCGAGGCCCCGACATCATGACTTTCACATCGCCTTTGCTGTCAGCCATTCCCGGCTTGCGCCACGCGTTCTTCACGCGCGACGGCGGCGTCTCCGAAGGCATCTATGCCGGCCTCAATGGCGGGCTCGGATCGAATGACGACGCCGCGCATGTCGCGGAGAACCGTCGGCGCATGGCGGCGGAGATGGGCGTTGCCCCCCTGCACTTCCTCACCGCCTATCAGGTCCATTCGCCTGACGTCGCCGTCGCCACCGAGCCGTGGGACGGCACATCGCGCCCACGCGTCGATGCAATGGTGACGAAGGTCGAGGGCCTGGCGCTCGGCGTCACGACGGCCGATTGCGGACCGGTGCTGTTTGCCGATCCCAAGGCCCGCGTCATCGGTGCCGCCCATGCCGGCTGGAAGGGCGCCTTCACCGGCGTGCTCGAGGCCACAATCGCAGAGATGGAAAAACTCGGCGCCGACCGCTCCGACATCGTGGTCGCGATTGGTCCGCTGATCCGCCAGCCAAGCTATGAGGTCGGGGCCGAATTCGTCGAGCGTTTCACGCAGGCCGATGCCGGTTTTGCGCGGTTCTTCATTCCCTCGACCCGCGCCGGTCATGCCATGTTCGATCTCGGCGGCTTCATCCGGATGCGGCTGGAGCGCGCCGGCATTGCCATTATCGATGACACCGGTATCGACACCTATCCCGACAACAACCTGTTCAGCTATCGCCGGTCGGTGCATCGGAAAGAGCCAGATTACGGACGCCAGATCCACGCCATCGTGCTTGAGCGGTAACTCGCGCGTTGACGCGCCGTTATCCTTAACGCGGCCGAACTGCCTCAAACTGAACGCGAATTGTCGGAGAGCGGTGACCGTTTCGGTCACCCTGGAAAGACCTGTGGCCGCGCTGCCCTAGACCTTAACGCATTTTAACGATATCGCTCGACCTGTCCGGCGCCGCTTGCGGCAAACGGACGGAAGTCGGGACGCCCTATGCGATTTTCTGCCCTTACGACCGATCGAGCCAGACCGCGGCTAATCCAGGCCGCGCTGTCGCTGACCGTAGCGTTTGGGCTTGCCGGCTGCGCCAATGTCCCCAATTCCGGCGGCGCCATGAACGCGCAGGCCAGCCTTTCCACCGCCTCCGGCCCGACGATCGCGTTCGAATCCATCGACGGGCCGCCGCCGCAGGTCTTCGACCGCATGGTCAACCTTCTGGATAGTGAAGCGCGCCTGCGCAACCTTGCGGTTGTATCACGCAAGGACAGCGCGGCTTTTCGGGTCCGCAGCTACCTCTCGGCCCAGGTTCGCGGCGGCCAGACCTCGATCGCCTGGGTGTGGGATGTCTATGACCGCGACCAGAACCGTGCTCTGCGCCTGAGCGGCGAGGAACAGGCCGGCAAAGGCGGCCGCGACGCCTGGGCTACTGCCGACGACCTTGTCTTGCGGCGGATCGCGCAAGCGGGGCTCACCGGCCTCAATGGCATGATCAACGGCACCACGCCCGGCGAGCAGCCGCCTGCGCCAAGTGGCAACGGACCTGCCATCGCCAGTACCGATGAATTGCCCGTGCAGGCCACCGCATTTGCCGAGACGCGCTGACTTCAGTTCACGTTAAGCAGAGGCCCGTTTTTACGCAGGAAAACAGCGGCCCACGGGTTGCCAGCGGACGGCCGTCCTTGATATCACCTCGCTCAGCTAGACGAGTTCTTGTGGGTAATCCGATATGCTGAACGTTGTATCCACCAAGCCGCGGGGAGACGCGTCGATGTCGGCCAAGAACGGTTCGATCAAACTGGTCGCCGGTAATTCCAATCCTGTCCTCGCGCAGGAAATTGCGACCTCGCTGAATATCCCGCTGACCAAGGCCAGCGTCCGGCGCTTCGCCGACATGGAAATCTTCGTCGAGATCCAGGAAAACGTCCGCGGCTCCGACGTCTTCATTCTTCAATCCACGTCGTTCCCGACCAACGACCATCTGATGGAACTGCTGATCATCACCGATGCGCTGCGCCGCGCTTCCGCGCGCCGCATCACCGCGGTGATCCCCTATTTCGGCTACGCTCGCCAGGACCGCAAGGCCGGTGGCCGCACCCCGATCTCGGCCAAGCTGGTCGCCAACATGATCACCCATGCCGGCGCCGACCGCGTCATGACGCTCGACCTGCATGCCGGCCAGATCCAGGGCTTCTTCGATATCCCGACCGACAACCTCTATGCCGCGCCGCTGATGGTGCGCGACATCAAGGAGAAGTTCGATCTCGCCAATGTGATGGTGGTTTCGCCCGACGTCGGCGGCGTCGCCCGTGCCCGCGGCCTTGCCAAACGCATCAACGCGCCGCTCGCCATCGTCGACAAGCGCCGCGAACGCCCCGGCGAATCCGAAGTGATGAACGTGATCGGCGACGTCGCCGGCTACACCTGCATCCTGATCGACGACATCGTCGACTCCGGCGGCACGCTGGTGAACGCCGCCGATGCGCTACTCAAATACGGTGCCAAGGACGTCTCCGCCTATCTCACCCATGGCGTCTTGAGCGGCGGCGCCGCCGCGCGCATCGCCAATTCCAAGCTCAAGGAATTGGTGATCACGGACTCGATCCAGCCCACGGAAGCCGTGAGCAAGTCACCGAACATCCGCGTGCTCTCGGTTGCCTCGCTGATCGCCGAAGCGATCGGCCGCACCGCATCGGAAGAGTCGGTATCGAGCCTGTTCGACTAAGGCTCTCGCGCCTCTACACGATCCCGGCCGCGACCTGACCGCGCAGACGCTCCAGACTGAGTAGCGTCTCGGCGCAGGCTGCCGCGACCTTGAGGCCGCTCTCCGCAAAGTGCTTGCGGAAGAATGCCGCCCGCTCTTCCGTCTCGTGAAAATCCTCCGGCGCCGTCACGGCCGAGAACACCGGGATCTCGGTGCGTAGCTGCACATCCATGAGCG
The DNA here is from genome assembly GCF_013359755.1 of Tardiphaga robiniae. Taxonomy (GTDB): domain Bacteria; phylum Pseudomonadota; class Alphaproteobacteria; order Rhizobiales; family Xanthobacteraceae; genus Tardiphaga; species Tardiphaga robiniae. The sequence continues at coordinate 135,711 of NZ_JABMCJ010000084.1, forward strand.
CACGGATGACCGTGTCCGCCACGAAGCCGCGGGTGCCGCTGTCGATCACGAGGCCGGCCGCGACGATGGCCGTGTAGCGCCGCGTCTTGGCGAGAACCTGCACATGCAGGGGGATCTCGAACGAGCCAGGCACTTCGAACAGATCGACCTGCGACGGGCCGATATGACGCGCCTCGATCTCGCTCAGAAACGATTCCCAACACGGTGCAACGATGTCGCGATGCCAGGACGACTGCACGAAGGCGACGCGTTGCGGCTTGGCAAAGCGCGGATGCTGGACTGCGGATGACTCGGAGGTGGTGTCGTTCATGGCCTGATACTTTCGTTACGGCCAAACTATGCCGAAACCGAACCAGCCCAGCAAGGCCGTCCACAGGCTGTATTGGGGCTCAACAGGACTCCTGCGAGGCCCGGAAAGCTTGCGGGCTGCACGGAAGAATCAATAGTTACCACCCCAACCGGACTCGCGGCGCGCGAGGGCGCACCGCACAGACTCGCAATCCGGGAATCCGATTCCGGTTTGTTCTCATTGCGGCGAGATGACCTGTGGATGAGGGCCGGTTTGTCTGTGGATGGATTCGTGGTGCCGTTGCGCAGATTCAGCAAATCACATCACTTCAAACTCGCAAGGTCTGGACGAATAAAACTTGCAGCCTGCAGCGACGCTCCGACATTTTCGCGTACCGGCCAGCTGTTTGCATCATCACATTTCAAGAGCAAGGTCGCGACGGCATGTCACTTCTCGAAGGTACTATCGATTCACGGCTCAACCCGCTCGCCGTTGTCGAGGATATTGCCGCCGATCATAACTGGGCCTTCGAGCGCTCCGGCGAAGACGAAGTCACAATTGTTTCCAAAGGTGACTGGATCGATTACCAGCTCTCCTTCACTTGGATGAACGAGATCGAGGCCCTGCATCTGGCTTGCGCCTTCGACATGAAGATTCCGCCCGCTCGCCGCGCGGAAGTGCAGCGCCTGATCGCCGCGATCAACGAACAGATGTGGGTCGGTCATTTCGATATCTGGACTCACTCAGGCATGGTGATGTACCGGCAGGCGCTAGTGCTCCCCGATGGCCTCACCGCAACGACCGCGCAGTGCGAAGCGATGCTGGTCTCGGCGATCCATTCCTGCGAGCGCTACTATCCGGCATTGCAGTTCGTGGTGTGGGCCGGCAAGACCGCAGCCGAAGCGATGTCTGCTGCGATGTTCGACACTGCCGGCGAAGCATGACCGACGCGCCGGTCATCACCGTGCCGGATGCGCCCGGCGAGGCCGAACGGCTGGTGGTCGCAAATGCGTTGCTGGCCTACAATACCAAGACCGTTGGCCCCAACAATCACCAGCCGCTCTCGATCCTGATCCACGATCCTGCGACCGGCGAGCCGATCGGCGGCATCTGGGGCAAGACCGCGTTCAACTGGTGTTTCGTCGAACTGTTCGTCGTGCCCGAGCAGTTTCGCGGCCAGGACATCGGCTCGAAGGTCCTCGCCAAGGCGGAAGAGATCGCGCGTGAACGCGGCTGCATCGGTCTGTGGCTCGATACCTACTGGTTTCAGGCGCGGAGCTTCTACGAGAAGCAGGGCTATGAAGTGTTTGGCGAAATCCCGGACTATCCGCGCGGCGGTCCGCGCTACTTCCTGAAAAAAAGCTTCGTCTAGGTCCGTTCGGGCTGTGCGGCCTGCCCCGCAATGTTATGGTCCCGACCGTTCTGACAGCCGGGATTTTGCGATGACCTCCTCCACGACCTCACGCGCGCTCAACGATATCGACGGCCATATCGTGCTGGCCGGCGCCGGCAAGATGGGCGGCGCAATGCTGACGGGCTGGATCGCCGGCGGCCTCGATCCCAAACGCGCCATCGTGATCGACCCGTATGTCTCCGACGAGATCAAGGCGCTCGCAGCCAAAGGCGTCCGCCTCAATCCGGATGTGAAGGACATCGGCGCCGTCGCCGCGCTGGTTCTTGCCGTGAAGCCGCAGATGTTCGCGGAGGTCGGCCCGACCCTGCGCGCGATTGCCGGATCGTCCCTCGTGGTCTCGATCATGGCGGGCACAACCATCGCCGGCATCGCCAAGGCCTGCGGCGGCAAGGTGGTACGCGCGATGCCGAATACGCCGGCCGCCATCGGCCGCGGTATCACCGTGGCGGTTGCCGCGAGCGACGTATCGCCGGAGCAACGCGGCCTGACCGACGCGCTCTTGCGCGCCACCGGATTGGTCGAGTGGGTCGAGGACGAGAGCCTGATCGACGCCGTCACCGCCGTCTCCGGCTCAGGGCCTGCTTATGTGTTTCTGCTGGCCGAAGAAATGGCTCGCGCCGGCATTGCTGCGGGCTTGCCGCCCGAACTCGCGATGAAGCTTGCTCGCGAGACAGTGTCCGGCTCCGGTGAGCTCCTCCGCCAATCCGATCTCGACGCGGCGACGCTGCGCAAGAACGTCACCTCGCCCGGCGGCACAACGGCCGCTGCGCTCGGCGTCCTGATGGCTGACGACGGCTTCGAGCCGCTCCTGACTCGCGCGATTGCCGCAGCAACCGCGCGGTCGAAGGAACTGGCGAAGTAACTAAACCGGCACCCGCACCACCGCCCGCAAGCCACCCATCGGACTATCCGTCAGCGTGATATCGCCGCCATGGGAGCGCGCGATATCGCGGGCGATGGCGAGGCCGAGGCCTGTGCCGCCTTCGTCCTGATTGCGCGCGTCGTCGAGCCGCAGGAACGGTTTGAACACTTCTTCACGCATATCGGCGGGAATACCGGGGCCGTCGTCGTCCACCGTGACCGTGAGATAGCGATGATCGCGATGGCCGGTGATAGCGATGTCATTGGCATGGCGCGCGGCGTTCGAAACGAGATTGCCGAGGCAACGCTTGAACGCGGCTGGCTTCACCGTGACGATCGGCAGGCCGTGGAACGTGACCGTCGCCTTATGGCCGTTGCGCTCGGCATCGCTGCGCAATTCTTCCAGCGCCGCAGCCATGTCTGTCGGCTGCGCCTGCTCGCCGCTGTCGCCGCGTGCAAAAGCGAGATAGGCCTCGAGCATGCCCGACATCTCGTCGATATCCTTGCGCATACCATCGACTTCCGGACCGTCCTCGATCAGCGCCAGTTCGAGCTTGAAGCGCGTCAGGATGGTGCGTAGATCATGCGAGACGCCGGCCAGCATGGCCGTGCGCTGCTCCATTGCGCGTTCGATACGCGCCTTCATCTCGATGAAGGCATTGGCGGCACGACGGACCTCGCGTGCGCCGCGCGGCCGGAAATTCGGCGCTTCGCGGCCTTTGCCGAAACTTTCGGCGGCGTCAGCGAGTTTGAGGATCGGGCGGATCTGGTTACGCAGGAACAGGATCGCGACGATCAGCAGGATCGAGGACGTCCCCACCATCCAGAACAGGAAGATTTCCGAATTCGATGCATAGGCCGCGCTGCGCTGGGCGAAGATGCGCATCACGGCATCATCGAGCTGGATGCGGATTTCCACGAGATTGGAGCGACCAACGGTGTCGATCCAGAACGGCCGCGTGATCTGCCGACCGATCTGGACCGACAGCGCCTGATCGAGCAGCGAGAAGAACGGCTTTGGACCGGGCGGCGGCATGTCGCCGAGCGGCAGAAAATCCACCACGAGGCCAAGGCGCTGCTGGGCGATGGCCTTGATCTGCGTGCGGTCCTTATCCTGCGGATAGACCTTGTAGACGTCGATCAGCGTCGCGATGTCCTGCACCACGGCCTGCGACAGGCGGCGCGTCACCGTGTTCCAGTGCCGCTCCATGAACACGAAGGCGACCACCGACTGCAGCAGCACCATTGGCACGATCATGATCAGCAGTGTGCGGGCATAGAGCCCCGTGGGCATCACGCTCTTGAAGCGCCGGCCCATCAGACTGTGCGCCGCAGAGACGCGGCCCGCCGCAGAGCGGAGGATGGTGATGCCGGTGTCGAGTGTGGTCATCGTGCAAACTTCATCGAACTATGGCGACGCGACGAGGCGATAGCCGATGCCACGCACGGCCTGCAGAAACAACGGATTGGCCGGATCGGTCTCGATCTTGCGACGCAGGCGATTGATCTGCACGTCCACCGCACGCTCGTTCACGGTGCCACCGCCGCCGGTGAGTTCACCGCGCGGCACGGTCTCGCCGGGCGCCGCAGCCAGCACACGCAGCATGTCACGCTCGCGGTCAGTGAGATGGATGATCTCGTCGCCTTGGCGTAGTTCGCCGCGCGCGAGGTGATACACATAAGGCCCGAACTGCAGCGACTCCGCGCGCTCGACCGGGACCGGCGCACTACGCTTCAGGATGTTTGCGATGCGCAGCACCAGTTCGCGCGGCTCGAACGGCTTGGCCACATAGTCGTCGGCGCCGATCTGCAATCCCTCGATCCGGCTTTCCGCCTCGTGCCGCGCCGTCAGCATGATGATCGGCACGGCCGAGGACGTCCGAATGAAGCGCGCGAGCTCGAAGCCGGTCTCGCCTGGCATCATCACATCGAGGATCAGGAGATCGAAATGCAGACCGAGCAGCTTGGCGCGCGCTTCCTTGGCGCTCGGCGCCGTGGTGACGCGGTAGCCTTCGCCCGAGAGAAAGCGCGAGAGGAGATCGCGGATACGGCGGTCGTCATCGACCAGCAGCAGATGCGGCGCATCGTCGGCCAATGGCACCGGCATACGTTTGGCGGCCTGAGCTAACATCATGTCTTGTTTGTCCTGCCGTCAGTTTTGGCGGATGCTTGGCCCAAGATGACCTGCAGCACCTTGTCGGGATCATTGCGGTCAATCATCGCCGAGAGAAACCTGCCGATCGCTTCAATTTCGACCGGCGTAAAATCCTTGAGCGCACGGTTGATGCGATCGGTCTGCAAACCCGCGAGCTGCGCAACGAGAGCTTCGCCCTTGGCCGTGGCGAAAAGAAGCCGTTGCCGCCGATCGGCCTCGCCGGATTTCTGAACGATATACCCTTCATCGAGCAATTGCTTGAGGACACGGCCCAGCGACTGCTTCGTAATACGCAAGACATCGAGCAGATCGGCAACCTTCAGGCCGGGATAGCGATGCACAAAGTGTACGACCCGGTGATGGGCGCGCCCGAAACCGAACTGATCGAGCACATCGTCGGGATCGCCCACAAAGTCGCGATAGGCAAAGAACAACAGCTCGATGATGTCCCAGCGGGGCGGTTTCGCAGGATCGCCGCTGGATTGCCGCTGGATCGTCTCAAGCGATCGTGACGCCGCGTCCTTGGAATTTACGTCAACCATATTGACATATCTTGGGTTCAATCTTACAAAACTGACCATCGCGACGAAACATTAGAACTCTCGCCGCATGGTCCAATAGGGCCGATCTGAGAACCATACCGGACTTCGGCATGGCGCTAAAGCCTGTCCTGGGTCATCCACTGGGGCCGGAAACGCTTTTGCCGTGGGTCCGCTTGACGTAGAACAACATCGACGCTGCCGCCCCCCAGGAGCTGCGCCGTAAGCAGGAGTGAGGTCCATGGGAGTTTCGTTTGATAAAATCGATGGCGCAGCTTTGCTGAAATTCGACATTCAGCCCGCGGCGAACGCAGTGTCCGAGGCGGACCGCGCAGCAAAGCTCAAGGATCCGGGCTTCGGCCGGGTTTTCACCGACCACATGGCTCTGGTCCGCTACAACCAGAAGGACGGCTGGCATGGCGCGCGCATCGAATCCCGCGCGAATTTCCCGCTCGATCCCGCAGCGGCCGTCCTGCATTACGCGCAGGAGATTTTCGAAGGGCTCAAGGCCTATGTGCGTGAAGACGGCGGCGTGAATCTGTTCCGCCCCGATGCCAATGCAAGGCGCTTCCGAAATTCGGCCGATCGCATGGCCATGGCCCCGCTGCCCGAACCCGTGTTCATCGAAGCGATCGAGCAACTCGTGCGCATCGACCGCGCCTGGATTCCATCAGGCGAAGGCAGCCTCTACCTGCGCCCCTTCATGGTTGCGAGCGAGATCTTCCTCGGCGTGAAGCCGTCCGCGGAATACATTTTCGCTGTCATCGCCTCGCCGGTTGGCTCCTATTTCAAGGGCGGACCCGCCCCGGTGTCGATCTGGGTGTCGGAGAACTACACACGCGCCGCGATCGGCGGCACCGGCGCCGTCAAATGCGGCGGCAACTACGCCGCGAGCCTGCGCGCGCAGGCGGAAGCCAGCGATCACGGTTGCGATCAGGTCGTGTTCCTCGATGCGGTCGAGCGCCGCTACATCGAAGAACTCGGCGGCATGAACATCTTCTTCGTGTTCGAGGACGGCTCGCTGCTGACACCGCCGCTCGGCACGATCCTGCCAGGCATCACGCGCGATTCGATCATCGCACTGGCGAAGGACAAGCGCACGCAGGTGCGCGAAGAGGCCTACACGCTCGACCAGTGGCGTGCCGATGCTGCCAGCGGCAAGCTGAAAGAGGCCTTTGCCTGCGGCACGGCGGCGGTCATCTCGCCGATCGGCCAGGTGCGCTCTGCGAGCGGCGATTTTACCATCAATGGCGGCGCGGCTGGTCCGGTCACGATGGGGCTGCGCAAACAGCTGGTCGATATTCAGTACGGCCGCGCGCCAGACCCGCATAACTGGATCCGCAAGGTTCTGTAAGCGCAGGCGCTTCAAGGCGACAAATGCCGCAGCCTTTCGAGGCTGCGGCATTTTTGTTTGTTAAGTCGCCGGTACGAGCCCGAGTTGCTCGCGCCGGGTCCAACGCCAGAGCATGACCGGTGCAACGACCGCGAGACCCGCTGCCAGCCCAATCCAGATGCCGACGCCGCCGAAACCCAGCTTGAATGCGAACAGCAGGCTGAGGCCCATGCCGAAGCCCCAATAGCCTAATGCGGCAAAGATCATCGGCACCCGCGTATCCTGCAATCCGCGCAGCATCCCTGCTGCAACCGACTGCGCGCCGTCCGCAATCTGGAACACCGCCGCACAAAACAGAAACGACATTGCCGTATCGATGACGACGGCATTGGCGGGATTGCTGAGATCGATGAAGGCGCCAATCAGGAGACGCGGCGCAGCCAGCAACAACATGCTCATCGACGCCATGAATGCCACCGCAAGGCCGAATGCAGTCCATCCTGCTCGCGTGATGCCATCGCGATCCACGGCGCCTTTGGCCAATCCAACGCGGACAGTTGCCGCCTGGCTCAGTCCCATTGGCACCATGAAGGAGATCGATGCGATCTGGATTGCAATCGCATGCGCCGCGATGGCGGCCGTTCCGAACTGCCCCATCAGGAACACCGCCGCATTGAAGACGGTAATTTCGAATGCGAGCGTCGCGCCGATCGGCAGACCGATGCGCCATAGCTTTGCGAGGCGTGGCCAATCGGCGCGCCACCAGTTGCCGAATAGACGATAGCGCCGAAACTTCGGATGCCATGCGACGACGAATGCAAAGACAGTGAACAAAAAGACGTTCGACAGCGTGGTCGCAAGACCGGAGCCGCGCAAACCCATCTCCGGAAACCCGAGATGACCGAACACCAGAACACAGTTTGCAGCAGCATTGAACAGAATGGTGACGCCCGTCACCACCAGTGCCCAGAGTGGGCGTTGCACGGCGGCAACGAATGAGCGCAGCACGATGAAGCCTAGCGCGGGCAGGAAGCCCCATTGCAGCATATGCACGAAGCTCTGGGCGTCGGCAGCCGCCTGTGCCTCCTGACCGAACAGCAACAGGATCGCTTCGGTATGCCAGAGGAAGATCCATGCCGGCACTGAGACGATCAGCGCTGTCCACAAACCCTGCCGAAACGTCCGCCTGACATCGCGCACCGCATGCAACTTGCGACCTATCGCCTCCGCCATCATCGGCGATGTCGCAGTAACGAGACCGATGGCGAAAATCAGAAACGCGAAATAGAGATTCACGCCGAGCGCCGACGCAGCCAAAGCCTCCGCGCTCACGCGGCCGAGAATGATTACGTCGGTCGTGGTGAGTGCGATCTGTGCCAGATTGGTCAGGATCAGCGGCCAGCCGAGCGCCAGCGTCGCTCGCAATTCGGCGAGCCACAGATTGCGCGTTGGCGCTTTCTGATCGACAGCCAGCAGCATGACATCCTTCAGTCGATTTGAACGACACGACGGTGAGAGATGTCGCGTCAAAATCCGTCCGACAACGATGTCGGACATTCACACATCAAAATGCGCGTGAAGATGCCGTGATAAACGCTACGGGCGTGTTTGGCCAGATGCCGGACTAGCCGGCGCCGCGACCTTGCAGCGCAGCAGCGGACACCCAGAACACCTCGCCTTCGGAGTCTTCGGTGTCCAGCCAGATCAACGGCAGATCGGGAAAGGCTTCATCGACATTGGCGCGGCCGCGACCGATTTCACACAACAAACCGCCATGCGGGTTCAGGTGATCGCCAGCCTGTTCAATGATCTTCCTGACGATGTCGAGCCCGTCATCGCCGCCATCGAATGCCATCGCCGGTTCGGCCAGGCATTCATCCGGCAAATCCGCCATGCCCTGTGCATCGACATAAGGCGGATTGGTGATGATGAGATCGTAGCGGGTATCTCCGAGCGGTTCGAACAGATCGCCCTTGTAGAGCGTCAGCCGCTCATCGAGCCCGTAATCGATGACGTTGCGCATGGCGACGGCGAGTGCCGCGGGCGACAGATCGACGGCATCGACCTGCGCGTTGGGGAACGACTGGCTGGCCAGGATCGCGATGCAGCCGGAGCCGGTGCAGAGGTCCAGCACGCTTTCAACGTCCATGGGATCGTCGATCAGCGAGCCGCCTTCACCGTCATCGCCGCTGAAATGAGAATCCAGCAATTCGCCGATGAAAGACCGCGGCACGATGGTGCGCTCGTCCACATAGAACGGTAGGCCGCGCATATAGATCTTGTTGAGCAGATAGGCCGCCGGTTTGCGCGTCGTCACGCGGCGATGAATGATATCGAGGATCTGCTTGCCTTCGGCCGCAGTTACCCGCGCCATGGCGAAATTCTCGAACTGGTCGGGATGCAGATGCAGGACTTCGCAGACGATGAAGGCGGCTTCGGCCAGGGGATCGGTGGTGCCGTGCGCAAAAGAGAGCCGGGCTTCGATGAAACGGCTGGTGGCGTAGCGCACATAGTCGAGCAATGTCGCAAGCTCGCCCGCACCAACCTTCGGCAGAGTCGCCGTTGCGATCTTCTTCACGGAAGTCTTTGCCTTTGCAGGAGCCTTGCTCGCGGATTTCCTGACCACCTTCTTCGCGGTTGTCTTCACAGTCTTCTTTGCCATCAGTTTTTATCCCATCGCGCCGCGGCGTCGTCATCGTCGGTCTTCGCAGCAATCCAGCTGCTGCCACCGGCGGTTTCCTCGCGCTTCCAGAACGGAGCATGCGCCTTGAGGTAATCCATCAGAAACTCGGCGGCCTGAAACGCGGCTTGGCGATGTGCCGACGCGGTTAGCACCACCATGATATTCTCGCCGGGCAGGATGCGGCCGACGCGATGAACGATTGTCACGCCTGTCAACGGCCAGCGTGTCATCGCTTCCTCGGCGTGGCGCGCAATCTCGGCTTCGGCCATGCCCGGATAGTGCTCCAGCGTCAGCGCCGTGGTCGCGTCGCCACTGCCACTTAAGTTTTCTTGGCCGCCACGGCAGATACCACTGAACGTAACGACCGCGCCGATGTCCGTACGGCTTGCCGTCAGCGCCGCGATTTCGCTGGAAACGTCGAAATCGGCATCCTGGATGCGGATGGTCACGTTGGAGGTCATGAGATCAACGCAGTCGTTGCTAGAATCAGCCGCCGGTCATCGGCGGGAAGAATGCAATCTCGCGGGCGCCAGCAATCACGGTGTCGGGCCGCACATGCGTGTGGTCGATGGCGGCGCGGATCACTTTCGGCGTTTCGAACGCATAGGCATATTCGTCGCCGCGCGTGCTCAGCCATCCGATCAGATCGCCGACGGTGCGCACGGCTGCTGGCGGCTCGACCGTCTCTTCGGCCTTGCCGATGCGCTCGCGCACCCAGGCGAAGTAGACGACCTTCATGCATCCTCCGCAATGAGGTGGTGAATGCCAGCCCTGAAATAGTCGTAGCCCGTATAAATGGTGACGAGCGCGGAAATCCAGAGCAGCAACAGACCGAGTTGCGTGGTGATCGGGATCACCTGATCGCCGGCCTCGCCGGCCAGCAGGAAGCCGATGGCGATCAACTGGGCCGTCGTCTTCCACTTCGCCACTCTGGAGACCGGGACGCTGACACGGAGTGCGGCGAGATATTCACGCAGGCCCGAGACCAGAATTTCGCGGCACAGGATCACGATGGCGGCCCACAGGGTCCAGCCATGGATGATGCCATCAGCCGCCAGCATCAGCAGGCAAGAGGCCACCAGCAGCTTGTCGGCGATCGGATCGAGCATCCGGCCAAAGGCCGACTGCTGATTCCAGATCCGGGCGTAATAGCCATCGAGAAAATCCGTGACCGCGGCGCCGATAAAGACGGCCAGCGCGACCCAGCGCAGCCATAGCGGGCCATCCATGATCGACTGCGAATAGATGCAGCCGACCACCACCGGAATGGCGGCAATGCGGGCCATAGTCAGGATATTTGGCAGGGACATCGCGGAATTCGCGGCCCGTCTCGTGGTCACTGTCATCCGTCTTACCAATACTGCCAGAGCGCAGAGGTCAACCGCCAGCGAAGCGGCGCGGCTTAGTTTACCGCAAAACTGCCCCAAGGCATGCGACAGCCAGATTACGTCTCGTCCATCTTTGCGGTCATCTGGCCACTGGCTGGGGGTGAAAAAAGTCGAAAATCTTGCGGGCGCTCTCGGCCGAGATGCCGGGAACCTTGCCGAGGTCGCCTACGGAGGCCCGCTCGATCTCTTTCAGCGTTCCGAAATGGTGCAGGAGTGCCCGCTTGCGGGTTGGGCCGATCCCCGGGATTTCCTGCAATCCGGCCTCGCGGATGTCCTTCTTGCGCAGTGTGCGGTGCGATCCGATGACGAACCGATGCGCCTCGTCGCGCAGCCGCTGGATAAAATACAGAACGGGGTCCCGGGGCTCCAATTTGATGGCATCGCGGCCAGGAATGAACATGGTCTCACGGCCGGCGTCACGATCCGGCCCCTTGGCCACAGCCATCAGGGTCACATCGGTCAGCTTCAGCTCGTCGAAGATCTCCTTGACTGCATTGAGCTGGCCGCGGCCGCCATCGATGATGACGAGATCGGGCCATAGCGGCACGTCATCGTCCTTCGGCTTGACCACCTCGCCCTCAACCGGCGGTGCCAGCAGCCGTTTGAAGCGGCGCTGCAGCACCTCCTTCATCATCCCGTAGTCGTCGCCGGGCGTGAGCCCCTCGGACTTGATGTTGAACTTGCGGTACTGGTTCTTGATGAAGCCATCCGGCCCCGCCACGATCATGGCACCGACCGCATTGGTGCCCTGGATATGGCTATTGTCATAGACTTCGATGCGCTTCGGCACGGTGGCCATGCCCGCCATCTTCGACATGCCTTCCAGCAGACGCGTCTGCGTCGCCGTGTCGGCGAGCTTGCGGCCAAGCGCCTCGCGGGCATTGGTCAGTGCATGGACGACCAGCTCTTTCTTTTCGCCGCGCTGCGGTGTCAGCACCTCGACCTTGAAGCCTGCCTTGACGCCAAGCGCACTGGCCAGCAGCTCGCTTTCCTCGATGGCATGCGACAGCAGCACCATCTTCGGCGGCGGCTTGTCCTCGTAGAACTGCGCCAGGAACGAGCCGAGCACTTCCTCCGGCGTGTATGATTTTTCGGCCTTGGGGAAATAAGCGCGGTTGCCCCAGTTCTGGCCGGTGCGGAAGAAGAACACCTCGACGCAGGAATAGCCGCCCTCCTGATGGATGGCGAAGACATCGGCCTCCTCCACGGTGCGCGGATTGATGCCCTGCTGCGACTGGATTGCAGACAATGCCGCAAGCCGGTCGCGATACAGCGCGGCGCGCTCGAAAGCGAGCTCGTCCGACGCCTTCTCCATTTCGCCGGCCAATAGCTGCTTCACCGCGCGGCTGCGGCCGGACAGGAAGTCCTTCGCCTCACGCACCAGCTCGGTATAGCCGGGAAAATCGATCTCGCCGGTGCAGGGGCCAGAGCAGCGGCGGATTTGATACAGCAGACACGGGCGCGTGCGGCTCTCGAAAAAGGAATCCGTGCACGACCGCACCAGGAACGCGCGCTGCAGTGCCGTGATGGTGCGGTTGACCGCGCCCACCGACGCGAATGGACCGAAATAGCGGCCGGGCCGCGACTGCGCGCCGCGATGTTTTAGAATCTGCGGCGCCCAGTGATCGCCCGAGATCAGAATATACGGAAAGGACTTGTCGTCACGGAGCTGTACGTTGAACCGCGGACGCAGCTGCTTGATGAGATTGGCCTCGAGCAGCAGCGCCTCGGTCTCGGTCGCGGTCGAGATGATTTCCACCACCACGGTGGCCGCGATCATGCGTGCGATGCGCATCACCTGCCCGGTCGGCCGGGCATAGGACGACAGCCGCTTCTTCACGTTCTTGGCCTTGCCGACATACAGCACGTCGTTGGCCGCATTCAGCATCCGGTAGACGCCGGGCGATGTCGGAGCATGGCGTACGGCATGTTCGATGGCCGCGCGGCCGAGCGCCAGCGGGCCTTCGGCAACCACGTCGCCGGAATCGTCATCGCCAGTATCCGGGAGCGCGCCGTCTTCCTCGTCGTCGGCCGCCGCGGGTTCCGGTTCGATGTCGGGTGGTGCCTGCAAGGTGGCCTGGGTGTCCTGCCCGGAACTAGGGCTGTCGGAACCTGGCTCTGCTGCGGGCTCGGATGATGTCTCGTGCAGCGGCTCGGTGGGGTCTTGAATCATGAGGTCAATTTAAGCGCTGCAGGGGGTCATCGCCAGCATTCGTGCGACCGGAAATGCCCTCGCAACGGCCGGTTTTCCGGCTGCTCGCGGCAGGCCACAGGATTTTGGCCGCCCGCCCCAGGAAATTCGCCGATTGTCAAAAGTAAGACTCTTTTAACGCCAATACGGCGCCGCTGAGGGCCGTTAAGGACCGCTTAATCTAAAACTCTCGATAAATCGTCTCGATAAAAGATGGAATTCCGTAACCCTAAGGCTTCGTTCGGCAGATCCCGAGCGCGCTCCCATGGGCCGGCAGTAACGCGTATTTTGGAGAGTTGAGATGAGTAAGTTTGCGTTCGCAGCAGTCGCCCTCGTGGCTGCAGGTGCGACAACAGCACATGCGGCGGACATGCCTTACCGGTCGCGCGCCCCCTATACCGTTGCCCAGCCGCTCAACGCCTATAGCTGGGCCGGCCCGTATCTCGGCGCCACTCTCGGTTACGAATGGGGCAGCGTCTCCAACACCGGCGCGAAGCCCTCGGGCATCGCCGGCGGCGTGACCGGCGGCTACAACTGGCAGAGCGGCAACATCGTGTTCGGTCTCGAAGGCGATCTGCAGGGCACTGGCGCAGATGACCGCTTCGCCACCTACAAGTTCTCGAACCCCTGGTTCGGCACCGCGCGCGGCCGCATCGGCTACGCCTTCAACAACGTATTGCTCTACGGCACCGCCGGCCTCTCCTTCGGCAGCCTCGAAGCCGAGCTGAACGGCCTGCAGCAGTCCCAGACTTCGGTCGGCTGGACCGCCGGCGTCGGCGCCGAAGTCGGCATCTACCAGAACTGGACCGCCAAGATCGAATATCTCTATGTCGATCTGTCCAAGAACACCTACACGCTCACCGGCACCGACAGCGGGCTCAGCTTCGGCACCGTGCGCATCGGCGTGAACTATCACTTCTAAGCCCGGCTCCGGACGCCTCACGTCCGGACTTCGTCTTCAAGTACTTCATCTCCAAGTACAAGAAACCATCGCCATCCACTCCCGGCCGCGCTGCGGCCGGGATTTTTTTATGGCCCACTCCCAAGCTGGATCCGCCGCTATCCTGTGATGACCAGATTGACCGCTTTGGGGCCCTTGCCCTTCTTGTCGGGCTCGACCTCGAAGGTGATCCGCTGTCCTTCGATCAGGTCCTTCAGGCCAGCGCGCTCGACTGCGGTAATGTGCACAAACACGTCCCGTCCGCCATCGTCCGGCTTGATGAAGCCGTAGCCACGCTCGCCATTGAAAAACTTGACCGTACCGCTCATGCCCATCGGGTCCCTCCCCGCAATGCTCCGCCGCGGCGCTTTCGCGCTGCGACCGACCGGACATTCACTCCACGGAAGCTAGGCCTTGTTTCAATATCGATTTGGGCCACGTCACTCCGCCGCAACCATTCGCGGAAGCGGAACGTAAAGCCAGTCATAATGCCAGCAGCTTAATACGGTTCCGCCGGGATTGACTACCGTTTTTGGCGGCGCCGTTTGATAGTTGGAGTTTGCGTAGTTCAGCGCAGGCCGTGCGACGTCAGGGTTTGGCCGTCTCGAGCCGGAAGCGTCCGGCACCGCCAAGGCCAAGCGGCTTCTCAAGTTGCGGCAGGATTTCCTTGAGCTCCGTAGCGAGCTTCCACGGCGGATTGACGATCAAAAGTCCCGTCGAGGTCAGCGGACCATCCGCCGTTTGCGGTGCAACGCTGAATTCGAGGCGCAGACATTTACCGGGCGTGGCGGATGCAGCAGCCGTCGCGGCGACGTGCTGCGCCAGCTCATCGGTGGCGCGGCGGCTCTTGGCGGGATACCACAGCATGTAAATGCCGGTCGCCCATTTGGCATAGACCTGCTCGAACACCGCCGCCATCCGCGCGAACTCGTTCTTGTCTTCATAGGGCGGATCGATCAGCACCACGCCGCGTCGTTCCTTCGGCGGCACATAGGCCGGCAGGCCGACCCAGCCATCGATATCGACCACGCGCGCCTGCTCGTCCCTGCGTAGCGCGGAGATCAGCTTCTTGCGCGCCTGCGGCTCGACCTCGCAGCACACCATGCTGTCCTGCGGCCGCATCAAGGCGCGCGCGATCAGCGGCGAGCCGGGATAGGCCTTGAGTTCGCGCGGCGCATTGAATGACCGGACAATGTCGAGATAGGGCGCGACCAGCGGCACGCTGGATTCCGTAAACCGCGCCTGCAGGGCGCGCGCGATGCCGGTGGTCCATTCGCCGGAGCGCGTGGCTTCATCGCCGGTCAGGTCATAGAGCCCGGCGCCGGCATGACTGTCGATGACGCGGAACGGCGCCGGCTTCTCCTGCAGATGCGTCAGGATGCGGACCAGCACGATATGCTTGATGACATCGGCAAAGTTGCCGGCGTGAAAGGCGTGTCGATAATTCATGCGCCAGCAGTACGCTAGGAATGCCGGTTGAGCTAGCCGCCTCGCATCGGCGGCATCACCACCTGGTCGCGGCGGCAGGCGCGGCGATCGATCTCCTCGCAGGCGCGGAACTGGAGATCCTTGCTCATGCAGACCCGGACCTCGGTCAGGCGGTTACGATCGCAGGTCACGGCGATGGCCGAATTGCTGAGGCCCGGATTGACCTTGATGAAGGCTTCCTCGATTGCGTCCGGCGCAATCGTCTTGGCCTGCTGCAGATCGAGAAATTCGTCGGGAATTTTGACGCCGGCGCGCGCCTTGCGGATGGCTTCGAAATAGGCGCGCTGGCCGAGGCCGGAGCAGGTGCCGTGCTTGTCCCATTCATTGAAGATCAGGCCGGGCGCGGGCATCAGGTCGAGCATCGACTGCATGATATTGCGTGCCAGCCGCGGGGCCGGACGCTCGCAGTAATTCGGGAAGCCGCGGTCATATTGCGGCCACAGGCCATGAACCACGAAAGAGTAAGGCCGGCCGCCGCATTGCATCTGGGCTGAGCGGTTGTTGCCGCCGCGCTCCTGAGCCGCCTCGCAGAAACTCGGCGACCATGACAGCGACAACACGTAAAAATCGAATTCGCCCGGCGCATTCTGCCGGCGATCCTGGGCGGAGGCCGGATAGGCGCTCAGCGCCGCGAGCGCGAGAAACCCAAGCGAAACGACAAATCGAAATGCCTGAAACATGACGCGCCCCACCCCTGAGAAGGGCAAACCTAATCAGGCATCAAGAACAATTCAAGAACAAAATGGGTTGGATCCGCAAACGAAGCTTAGTGCTTCGCCGCCCGGCAGCGCGGGTTGTAGGCCCAGTCGCGGTCGAGACCGACGACGCACCATTCCACGCCCTGGCCGTAGCCGGCAAAGCCGCCATCCTCGATGATCGAGTAATGCACCTGGCGCGTCTTGCCATCGGTCAGCATCGCGTCGGCGGTGCAGTAGCGGCGCGGAATGTTGTCGGAGGTCCAGGGGCGGAAGGCCGTCTCATGGACACGGCTGAAGCCGGTGATCTGCAGCGCCGAATTCCAGAAGGTGCTTTCCTTGTCCTGGAACTGCGACGAAATCGTCGAAAGACCAGCCTCGCACTCCGCCAGACGGCCCTCGTAGTTCGGCCCGGACAGCCAGAAGTTCAGCTCGAGCAGGTTCGCAGCCTGTGCGCCCGGAGCCAAGGTCATAAGCCCGAGAACGGCGCCGGTAACGGCAGCCAGGACGGCTTTCTTCCAGGATGAAATGAGGTCGCGCATGGGGAATCCGCCGTCTGATGATTGTTCCCGGAACGTGCCGCGAAGCCTGTGCAGGGTCAAGTGCATCGCGGCCACACCCAGCGCACAACTCTGTCAGAACCCGGACGGCGTTCTTTTCAGCGTCGCCGATGCCCTCTAAGGTGCCCATAACGACGATGGAGACGGTGATGCGAATGATTCGGTTGGCGATTTTGGCTGCAGGTCTGAGCGGTGCGATCCTGAGCAGCGCGGCCAAGGCCGACTGGGTGCCGCCATTCAAGGGCAATGACACCGGCGGCATCATCTCCACATCCCTGATCAGCCAGACCGACATTCGCGCCCTGGCGATTGATCATTGTGCGCGTTACGGCAAGGTCGTGAAATTCCTGAGCGCCCCGCAGGAATATGGCGCCTACGTCTCATTCGCCTGCCGCTGGGTGCCCTATGGCGCCTCGGATCGGCCACTCCGCGTTCGCTACTGAACCTTTTCACGCGACACAGCGTCTCATCGGCTTGGGGAGAACCAAGCATGATGCGACGCTATGTTTCACTGTTGAATATTTCCGTTTTGAGCGCGACTGCGATGTTGTGGGCAATCCCCGCCATCGCCGATCCCATCGAGTTGCCGGCACGCAAGGCCGGGCTCTGGGAAATGAAGATGCAGGGCAGCGCCGGGATGCCCGGCATGACGATGCAGCACTGCACGGACGAGACCACCGACAAGTTCATGAACACGACCTTCTCGCCGATGGCGAAGGATATGTGTTCGAAGAACGAGATGAAGAAGACCGCGACGGGCTATATCACGGATTCGGTCTGCAATATCGGTGGCACCACCAGCACATCGCATGCCGAGATCACCGGCGATTTCAACTCTGCGTATACGATGAAGATCACGTCGCAGAGCACTGGCGGCGCCAAGGCTAATACTGGTGACAACACCACGCAGCTGGAAGCCAAATGGCTCGGCGCCTGCAAGCCGGACCAGAAGCCCGGTGACATCATGATGCCCGGCGGCATGAAGATGAATGTCAAAGACATCGAGAAGATGAAGGGCATGCACCGGCCGCAATAGAGCCGCGCGCCCGCTGACTGGATGTTTCCCACCGTTGCGTTCCCCGCTATAGATGATGCTAATCATCCCAATGGCGCGTTACGACGCCGGCGACAGGAAACATCAGGAACACGCAATGACCGAATTCACCGCATTGATGTCGTCCATGACGCGCTCCGGCGACGGCTGGGCCGTCAACGTCAGCGACGACTGGCTACAGGGCCGTACCGTCTATGGCGGCCTGGCCGCGGCACTGTGCATGCAGGCTGCGCTCAATGAATTCGGCGCCGTGCCGCCGCTTCGCTCGGCGCAGATCGCCTTCATCGGCCCGGCCCCCGGTCCATTGCATTTGCGCGCCAGCGTTCTGCGCAAGGGCAAATCGACCTTGTTCGCCAGCGTCGATCTTATCGGCGAAGCAGGCCTCGCGACCCGCGCCATGTTCTGCTTCGGCGCCGCGCGTGAATCGGCTTTTGCCCATGTGGTGACCGGAACGCCGGAACTGAAAGCACCGGAGGACTGCCCGGACTTCTTTCACCGTGCGCCGCCGACGCTGCGTTTCCTGGAGCATATCGAAGGCCGGCATATGGGGGGCTCGACGCCGTTCAGCGGCAGCGAAGATCCGCAGATGATGCTGTGGCTGCGCCACCGCGAGCCCGGCATCCAGCCGTCGCTGGTGGCGTTGCTGGCCTTGGCCGACGCGCCGCCGCCGGCAGCTTCCGTCCGATCCACAAAGCCCTCGCCGATCAGCACGATGACCTGGTCGATCGACATGCTCACCGACGAGATCACCACCGATGACGGCTGGTGGCTGATCCGCAATGTCGCCGAGCAGATCGCCGGCGGTTATTCCAGCCAGGCGATGACGCTGTGGAATCGAAACGGCCGGCCCATCATGGCCAGCCGTCAGAATATTGCAGTGTTTGGATAGAGGCTTACTTCTTCGCCGCGGCGGCTGCGCGCTCGACGAAGGTCTGGCCACCCTTCATCTTGTTGTTGAGCGGCGCTTCGTTGATCTGGATGACGACGGCATCGGCGGTGACGCCGAGATTCTTCACCAGCGCCTGGGTGATGTCGAGCATCATGCCCTTCTTCTGCTCGTCGGTACGGCCTGCCGCCAGGTTGATCGTTATCTCAGGCATTGATGTCTCCCATTGCTCTACCAATTGTTGGCGCGTGGATTAATTCCACTTCACGCCGTGCTTGTCGAGAATCTTGCGGACCGCACTGACGAGATCGTTTTCCGCGATTTTGGTCTGCGCATCCGCCTGCTTCTGCAGATAGGCGTCGCGGTCACCTTCCAGATCCGACAGTCCGGCACCGAGGATCAGATCCTTCAGCATCACCTCGCCGGTCGCCTTTTCGTCGGAGCCTTGAATGATCACACAGGGTGAATTGCGCCTGTCGGCATATTTCAGCTGGTTGCCCATGCTCTTGGGATTGCCGAGATAGAGTTCGGCGCGGATGCCGGCATTGCGCAGGCTCGCAACCATCTTCTGATAATCGGCGACACGGTCGCGATCAAACACGGTGACGACGACCGGGCCGAAATCCGGCGTGGTGTCGATCTTGCCGAGCAGCGTCAGCGCCGCCTGCAGACGCGAGACGCCGATGGAGAAACCGGTAGCGGGCACCGGCTCGCCACGGAAGCGCGAGACGAGACCATCGTAACGACCACCGCCGCCGACGGAGCCGAAGCGAACGGGACGGCCCTTTTCGTCTTTGGTTTCAAGCGTGAGTTCAACTTCATAGACGGGGCCGGTATAGTATTCGAGGCCGCGCACGACAGACGGATCGATCTTGATGCGATCGGTTTGATAGCCCGCCGCAGTGATTAGCTTTTCGATTTCGGCAAGCTCGGCGCGTCCCTGCTTGTATGCATCGGAGCTATCGAGCTTCGCAGTCGGCTCGCTCGCAGCGTCGAGGCTATGCAACACGGTTTCGGAATCGTCCGGCGAGAGTCCCGCACCTTTGGTAAAATCGCCCTTGCCTTCCTCGCCGCCATCCCAGCGGCCGGGGCCGAGCAGCTTCTTGATCTCGTCGACCGGAAACTTGTCCATCTTGTCGATGGCGCGCAGCACCGTGAGGCGACGTCCGACATTCTCGTCGCCGCCGAGGCCGATGCTCTCCATCACGCCGTCGAGCACCTTGCGATTGTTGACACGCACCACATAGCTGCCGCGTGGAATGCCGAGCGCTTCCATCGTATCGGCCGCCATCATGCACATCTCGGCATCGGCGGCGGGCGAGCCGGAGCCGACCGTGTCGGCGTCGAACTGCATGAACTGGCGGAAGCGGCCCGGACCCGGCTTCTCATTGCGATAGACGTAACCTGCACGGTAGCTGCGATACGGCTTCGGCAGCGCGTCCCAATGCTCGGCGACGTAGCGCGCCAATGGCGCGGTCAGGTCGTAGCGCAGCGAGATCCACTGCTCGTCGTCGTCCTGAAACGAGAACACGCCTTCATTGGGCCGGTCCTGATCCGGCAGGAACTTGCCGAGCGCATCGGTGAATTCCATGGTCGGGGTCTCGACCGGCTCGAAGCCGTAGCGCTCATAGACTTCGCGGATAGTGTCGGTCATGCGCCGGGTCGCGGCGATATCGGCCGGTCCGCGGTCGCCAAGGCCGCGCGGCAAGCGCGCGCGCAGTTTCTGGGTTTTTTTGGGCTTTTCAGACTTTTCGCTCATAGCGGCGTGGTACCAGCGCAGGCAGGAACCGGCAAGCGTTCGGCCCCGCGATCACTTGAGGTTGGCCATGCGCGACGCCACAAGGTTCGCCACGGCGGAACCTTCGTCATGCCTCCCCGTTCAATTTCAAATGCCGGCCGCGATACCATTTCAGACATCTGCCGGCGCAGAACGAGGCTTTCCATATGCCACCGCTCGCAAGCGCCCTGGTGCGAACAGGGCTCGCGCTCAAGCTCAATCAGGTCAAGCGCGCCACATCGTCCTATATCCGTGACCGCAGTGAGCAGACCCAGGGCATCGCGGTCTCTTATGCGGTCGCTGCCGGACTTTATGCTGCCGCAGGCGTCTTTCTGATCGCCACCCTGCTCGTCGGCGCCGCCGCGCTGTTTCGCTGGGTCGAACTGCGCTACGGCCTGTTTCAGGCCTTTGGCGCAACCGGCGGATTGCTGCTGGTGCTCGCTGCGCTCTTCGCCATCCTCGCGGCGAGTCGCTTGAAGCGCCCCACGAAACAGTTTCCGAGTCTGGGCAGCCGACTGCGCGTCGCGATCAATGCGAGCCCCGGCAAGCATGAGCAGGTCACATCGGCCGCACCGCATCGCGCGGCTGCGCCCAATGAATTCAGGCCGAGCACACGCCCTGCTCAGCCCCTGCCAAACAATGGCCCCGTCAAAGCCGGCCTCGTTCTGGCCGCGACTCTTGCCGGCTGGGCTTTCGCCCGGCGCCGCAGCCTTGCGCAGCCGGCCCCTGCCCGCAGACCCGCGAGCAAAGCGAACGCCTGATGGTCGTCCGCCGATCCGACACGGACAGTCTGCTGCTGGTGGCAGCGACGACCTTTGCCGTACTCGCGTTGCAGAGCTTTTTCTCGGCACGCAACACCGAGAGGTCCGTTGTCGATGAGCCGCAACCGATCGGCGACACCGACGTCCCGCCACCAGCGACATTCACCCGCGAACTCGCCCAGCCCGGCCGCGGCCGCCATTCGTCCAGCCCGCTGCAGATTCCATGGACGGGCTGGAAGGACGTGCTGTGGCGTACCTATGAGCAGATCAATGAGGACCGGTTGCTGGCGATTGCGGCCGGCGTCGTATTTTTCGGCCTGCTCGCCGTGTTTCCGGCGATCACTGCGCTGGTCTCCTGCTACGGGTTGTTCTCCGATGCCTCGACGATCTCCGACAATCTGCAGACGCTGGCGTTGATGCTGCCGGATGGCTCGTTCCAGATCGTGCAGGATCAGATCGCGCGCGTGCTCGCCAATGGGCAGGCCAAACTCGGCCTCACCTTCCTGTTCGGCCTTGCGCTGGCGCTGTGGAGCGCCAATGCCGGCGTGAAGGCCGTGATCGATGCGCTCAATGTCGTCTATGGCGAACGCGAGAAACGCAGCTTCATCAAGCTCAATATGCTCTCGCTCACTTTCACCGCCGGTGCCATCGCCGCGCTCCTTCTCATGGTGAGCGCCGTCGTTGCGCTGCCGCTGACACTGGACCGAATCGGTCTCGCCACCGACAGCAAGACGATCATCAGCCTCGCGCGCTGGCCGCTTTTGCTGCTGGTGGTCGTGCTGGCGCTCGGCATTCTCTACCGCTTTGGTCCGAGCCGCCCCGGCGCGCGCTGGGAATGGCTCAGCATCGGCACCCTCGTCGCCGCCTTGCTCTGGCTCGCCGGCTCGGCGCTGCTGTCCTGGTACCTGTCGAATTTCGGCAATTACAGCGCCACTTACGGCTCGCTCGGCGCCGCCATCGGCCTGATGATGTGGATGTGGATGTCCGCGATCATCGTTCTGTGCGGGGCCGAACTGAATTCCGAGATTGAACACCAGACCGCCGTGGATACCACCGTCGGACCGGGACGACCGATGGGCGCACGTGGCGCCGCCATGGCCGATACCCTCGGCCGCGCCAGCACCTGAGGTGCAAAAGCACCGGTGGGCAAGTTCTCGCAGCCCTGCTTTCCGAATCAACAATAATGCTAAGGTTGGCCGGGTACTTAGCGCCGGGAGCGCTCGCGGCCGGACCTTTGTCGTGTCGTGCAGGAGTTTGGATTTGAGGATGTTGCGCGCGTTATGATCCGCATCTCCACGATTTTTGTCGGCATTTGCATGGTGCTGGTGTCAGCTTCGCTTGGCCTGGTGCTGTATGCAATCGCCGGCATCAGCGGCTACGAATCGGCCATCGTCGCACTGACGGCGCTTACCGTGATGATCCTCTACAACGCGGTGTCGATGCGCATCAAAGACCGCACCGAATCCACCGGCCAGATCACCGATCTGTCGCGCGGCACTGCCGACCTCGCCCGGCAGGTCGCCGAATTCGGCCGCCGCCTCGCCGTGGTCGAGAGCAAGATCGCATCCGCTGGCACAGCCAATCAGGATCGTATCCAGACCGTCGCCGGCGAGATCGGCGAATTGGGCGCGCTGGTGAAGCAACTCGCTACATCGGTCGCCACCCACGAGGACATGCTGACGGCGATGCCAGCGACGGCGACCGCGTCTGCCGCCATCGCGCCGCCATCGCCACCGGTCAAACCCGCGACCGCTGCCGATGTGCCGCTCGCTGTCGAGGTCGCCGAAGACACCGTGACGCCGACGGCGCCTGCCATCATCGTCAGGCCGGAGGCAAAGCCGGCGCGCGACAATGCGCAGTTCACCGCCATGGTGAAGGATGCCATCGCCGACAACCGTATCGACATCTATCTGCAGCCGATGGTCACGCTGCCGCAGCGCAAGGTGCGCTTCTACGAGGCGATGACCCGGCTGCGCGACGACAAGGATCAGGTGATCACCGCCGACGAGTTCATCGGCCCCGCAGAAGCCGCGGGCCTGATGGGCCAGATCGACCACATCGTGCTGCTGCGCTGCATGCAGGTGCTGCGCCGTCTGATGGTGCGCAACAAGGATGTCGGCGTATTCTGCAACATGGCTGGCGCGACCCTGTCGAATGCCGAGACCTTCGCGCAATGCATCGATTTCCTCGAAGCCAACCGCGCGCTGGCGCCGTCCTTCGTGCTGGAATTC
The DNA here is from genome assembly GCF_013359755.1 of Tardiphaga robiniae. Classification (GTDB taxonomy): domain Bacteria; phylum Pseudomonadota; class Alphaproteobacteria; order Rhizobiales; family Xanthobacteraceae; genus Tardiphaga; species Tardiphaga robiniae. The sequence goes on from NZ_JABMCJ010000084.1 coordinate 158,956, forward strand.
AAGCAGAACGTGTTCCGCAATCTCGGCCCGATCGAGAGCGAGCATCTCGCCGCCCTCGCCCAGCGCGGCTACCGCTTCTCCATCGATCACGTCACGGATTTGCGGATCGAGCCGCGCGACCTCGCCGATCGCGGCGTGCGCTTTATCAAGGTACCGGCAGCACTCCTGCTCGACCCCAAGCAGACGTCGAATTCCGACATTCATCCCGCCGATCTCTCCGACCTGCTCGGCCGGTTCGGAATCGATCTGATCGCCGAGCGAATCGAGGGCGAACGGGCCGTGGTCGACCTGCTCGACTTCGACGTCCGGTTCGGGCAAGGCTTCCTGTTCGCGGCGCCCCGCCCGCTCAGGCCGGAAACGCCGGCCAATGGCGGTGCGCCAAATCCCTCCGCCAAGGACCCCGCAAAGGCGACCACGGACCCCAATGGCCTAGCGAGATCCGCCCCAACCACGCCTGCGCGGCCTGAGCCGCCGCGCACCACCGGCAATGCCGCGCTGGCGCGCCGCGCCACCGGCCCGAACTGATCGGCACTCAATTCATGACCACACTGCGTTTCGTCGAGCGCTTGCGCGACCTCACCGAACATGTCGACGTCGTCCTCAGCGACATCTGGGGCGTCGTCCATAACGGCCTCGAGTCCTTCCCCGAAGCCTGCGAGGCGTTGCATACGTTTCGCGCCAAGGGCGGCACGGTGATCATGATCACCAATGCGCCGCGCCCCGCCGACTCCGTGCAGCGACAGTTGCGCAAGCTCGGCGTCGCTGACGACACCTATGACGCCATCGTCTCGTCCGGCGACCTCACGCGCAATTTCGTCGCCGGCCGGCCGGGTCAGGCGATGTATCTGATCGGGCCGGACCGCGACAGTTCGATCCATCGCGGCCTCGATGTGAAGCTCACCCAGCTCGACCAGGCCGACTACATCGTCTGCAGCGGATTGTTCGACGACGAGACCGAATCCGCCGACGACTATCGCGACATGATGAGCCAGGCGCTGGCGCGAAAGCTGACGCTCGTATGCGCCAATCCCGACATCATCGTCGAGCGCGGCGACCGCTTGATCTACTGCGCCGGTGCGGTCGCTGAACTCTATCGCGAGATGGGCGGCGAGGTGATCTTCTATGGCAAGCCACATCGGCCGATCTACGATCAGGCCATGGCGCTGGCCAAGGCGAGGCGCGGCAAGGACACGGCGCTGGATCGCGTGCTGGCAATCGGCGATTCCGTGCGCACCGATCTCGCCGGCGCGCATGCCTATGGCATCGACCTGCTGTTCGTCACCCGCGGCATCCATGCCGGCGACTTCGAAGGCATCGAACAGATGGGCGCCGCGGAAGTGAAGGAACTGTTCGGCCATCCACCGAAGGCGCTGATGCGTGAATTGAAGTGGTGAGCTGAGGCGACTTCTCCCTCCCTCAAGCGCGGCGAAGCCGCGCGCAGCGGGGAGGGTGGCGCGTTTGAGAGCGAAGCGAACAAACGTGACGGGTGGGGTGCCCCACGTGAGGGCGTCGCTCGTGGCACCCCCACCCCGGCCTCCACGTCGTCGATGCTGCGCATCGCCTCGTTCGGCCGGCCCTCCCCGCCTAGCGAAGCTTCGCTTCGCGCGGGGGGAGGGATTCCACAAACGCCTGCGCGTCATTCACGGATTCAACTGTCAAACAGCCACCATTCTTCAGACATGCGTCATCGCCCCCATTATTTGCGGCGCGGGGGCGCCGTCGTGTCTCGCATTCCTGCCCCCTGGTGAGAGGGCGTGCGGAACGCCGGGTGCCCGTTGCACCCTTGGGCCTGATGCGAATGCGGTCTTCCGCAGAGTAGTGTGCATCAGGACTTTCGGAGGCGCCGAGCGATTGCCCGACGTTCCGCCTGCGGTGTTTTTTCGGTTGCCTGCACATCTGCCTTGGCGAACGGCCCCATCACCAAAATTAGTGTCCCAGGGCGGAGGGACAGGGTAGCCTCAAGCTCTTGGCCG
>NZ_JABMCJ010000085.1 GCF_013359755.1 Tardiphaga robiniae
CCTCAGCGCCAATGGTACTATGGCTTAAGCCCTGGGAGAGTAGGTCGCTGCCAGGCCTGCAAAGGACAAAGAACCCTCAACTACGATATCAATACAAAAAACGCCGCTTCCTTCGGGAAGCGGCGTTTTTTGTTGTCTGGACCCACAGGCTAGTCGGCGCAAACTCGTCATCTCGGATCATCGTAACAGCGTCTCCAACGTCGATGCTCATCCCAAGAGCCGAGCGCCGAGAGAGCGCATGCGCGCGCAACGCGAGGGGCGATAGAGGCTTCTGCAGAATATTACCGTTACCGCTGAACCCTTCTTTTCCAATGCGAGACTTAGTCAGGATATCTACCGATAGGAACTCGGCATGCATTTCGTTTTTCGTCCCGTTGTCGCGCTGCCCCTGGTTGGTGCGACTTTTTGTTTTGCGATACCGGCCAGCCAGATCGCCTTGGCGCAGACACCGAAACTGGAAGCGTCCGCCGCCAAGCAGCTAGCTCTCAGTGAAAAGCAGGTGGTGGCGTTGCTCGCAGCGCAGAAAGATCTCGACGGCTTTGTCGCCACTCCCGGAACGAACGCAGCGGTCCTTGCCCAGATCGATGGTGTCGCCAAGAAGCATGGTTTTGCAAATTACGCCGAGTATACGATCTTGTTCGACAATATCGGTCTCGCAATGGCGGGCATCGATCCGAAGACGAAGATCTATGTGGGGCCGGTTGCCGTGATCAAGCAGAAGATCGCCACCGTTCAGGCGGACAAGAGCCTGTCAGCCGAAGACAGGAAGGAGGCGATCGACGATCTCAATGCCAAGATGGCGTCGCCACCGCCAGCTGTTGAAAACAAGGGCAATATCGATCTCGCGATCAAGTATTACGACAAGCTCGCCGTCGCGCTGAAGGACGACTGATCGTCGGAATGGCGGCCTGCGTTGTTGGTCGTACATGCACCATAAGCGGGTAATGGGCGGAAGATCGGCAACCGAGCAGCCGGGGTAAGGGACGACCCGCCGCTGCGATCATTCAGCCACGATTCAGCTGCAGCATTCCATCCTCTGCCAACCGGGCTCGTTGAACCGGTTTCGCTCCGCGATCGACTTTCCCTGGTCGCTCCAATTTGCCGAGGAGATCTTCATGCGTTCCATCCTTCGCCCCGCCATCGCCGCCCTGACCATCGCAGGCCTTGCGACGATTCCCGTCACTGGCGCTGCATATGCGCAGGCGCAGAAACAGCCCGCCGCAAAACAGACGCCGCCCACGCCGGCACCCACCGCAGCTCCCGCGCAAAATGCGCCGGCGCCAAAGCAGATTGCGCTGACTGACAAGCAGATCGAGCAGGTGCTGGCCGCGCAGAAGGATCTCGATGCGGTCACCGCCAAGCTGCCGCAGCAGGCACCTGACAAGCCGGATCCCAAAGTGGTCGCGCAGCTCGATGACGTCGCCAAGAAGAACGGCTTTGCGAACTACGGCGACTACAACGACGTCGTCGAAAACATCATGCTGGTGCTGGGCGGCTTCGATCCGCAAACCAAGAAATATGTCGGCCCCGAAGTGGTGTTCAAGCAGCAGATCGCGGCCGTGCAGGCCGACAAGAAGATGCCGGCCAAGGACAAGAAGGCCGCGCTTGCCGATCTCAACGCCGCGCTCAAATCGCCGCCGCCAGCAGTCGAGAACAAGGGCAATATCGACCTCGTCGGCAAATATTACGACAAGCTGGCCGCAGCGATGCAGAACGACGAGTAAGTCCGCCATTGCCATCGCACGGCTTGGACTTCTGAAGATCGGGGCCGCAGTGCGGTCCCGATTGTCGTTGGAAGGCAGGCCAACGCTACGAAATAACGCCTTGGCGTGCTCCGAATTGTTGTCTAAGCCCTCGTTATTCCGGCTTTCACGAGCCTTTCACTGACGCGGGAGACCGACATGTCGAATCCGAAAGAAGTTCCCGCCCTCCCGCTGAAGGGCTACAGCCTGTTGGACTTCCAGCCCGATCCGACCGTGGTCGGCATCTCCTTCGACACCGAGGCGGGTGTGTTCATGTTCGTGGCCACCAAGGAAATCCTCGACATGCTCGGCCAGGCTTTCATCCACAAGGCAGCCTCAATGCCGTCGCGCGAGCAGAGCTGAGACAAAGCTGTTTGCCGCTCCGGAATCGGGTGGCGAATGGCTGAAGATCGTCGCAAACTCCGGACCTCACCACATCGGATGCTGATGCGATCGATGGAGGCTCATATGACCGACGTTCAGTTCACTCTCTTCGACACCGCCATCGGCCGTTGCGGCATCGCATGGGCCGATCGCGGCATCGTTGCTGTGCAATTGCCGCAGCCGGACGAAAAGCAGACCCGCGTGCGCATCAAGCAGCGCCATGCGGATATCGTAGAAGCTGCACCGCCGCCGGCGGTACAGGCAGCCATCGACGGTATCGTCGAACTGATGACCGGCAAGCCGGTCGATCTTCTCGATATCGATCTCGATCTCACCGACGTCCCCGAATTCAATCGCAACGTCTATGCGATCGCCCGCCAGATCCCGCCGGGCGCGACGCTGACCTATGGCGATATCGCCAAGAAGCTCGGCGGTGTCGAACTTTCACGCAATGTCGGGCAGGCGATGGGGCAGAATCCGTGTCCGGTGATCGTGCCGTGTCACCGGGTGCTGGCTGCCGGCGGCAAGCCAGGCGGATTTTCGGCCAATGGCGGCGTCGAGACGAAGCTCAAGATGCTCGCCATCGAGGGCGCGTATGTGAATCACACGCCCTCGCTGTTCGATTAGACCTGCCGCAGGCCTGACGCAGGATTTTCGCAAGCTGACGTGAAATTGCGTCAGGCCGCTTTTCGACCTTAACCCTTTGGCGGAACGGAGATCTTGACCGATTCCCGCTGCAGCATCTTGTTGTGGAAAGCGTCGAGTTTCGGGAACGCCTTGTGCCATCCGCAATCCGGGAAGCGGAAGTCGGCATAACCGAGCACGCAGACGAGCGCGATCTGCGCCGCATCCAGCGGACGCGTCAGAATGTCCGGATGGTTTTCGAAACGCGTCAGACCCTGCCAGGCGCGATCCCACTGATCGTCATACCAAGCCTGCCACAGAAGCTCTTTCGGGCGCACGCCGACTTCGTAGCGGCAGAGCAACATCGCATCCGTCATGCCCTGCAGCATCGAATGCTCGCTCTTCACCTTCCAGCGCGCCGGACCCGCGGCCGGGATCAGCTTGTTGCCGCCGGCGAGCTCGTCGAGATATTCGGTGATGACATATGAATCCACGATGACATTGCCGTCATCGAGGATCAGCGCCGGCAATTTCCTGACCGGGCTGATGTCATGCGAATAGGTCTCATTCTTCTGCGTCGGTGCGACCGAGGCGGGCGTGAGTTCGATCTTGTCGATCAGGCCGAGTTCGATCGCGGCAATGCGAACCTTGCGTGCGAAGGGCGAGCCCGGAGAAAAAGTCAGCTTCATTTTTGGTCCTTTACTCAGTTCTATTGGTCGTCATTGCGAGCGCAGCGAAGCAATCCAGTCCTTGCTTTGTGGCCTTCTGGATTGCTTCGTCGCTTTCGCTCCTCGCAATGACGAGGAGAGTGATACGCCTTAAGCCGCAACCACTTTCTGTTTCTGCTCGCCGAGCTTCTCGATGCCGAGCGTCATGACGTCGCCGACTTCGAGGAATTTCGGCGGCTTCATGCCGAGGCCGACGCCGGGCGGCGTGCCCGTGGTGATGATGTCACCGGGCATCAGCGTCATCATGCCGGACAGATACGACACGATCTGCGGCACATTGAAGATCATGGTCGCGGTCGAGCCGGTCTGGCAGCGCTTGCCATTGACGTCGAGATACATGCTGAGCTTGTGCACGTCGCCGACTTCATCTGATGTTACCAGCCACGGGCCGAGCGGGCCGAACGTGTCGTGCGACTTGCCCTTGGTCCACTGGCCGCCGCGCTCGATCTGGAAGAAGCGCTCGGAAACGTCATTGCAGACGCTGTAGCCGGCGACATGCTTCAGCGCATCGGCTTCGGTCACATATTTGGCTTTGGTGCCGATGACGATAGCGAGTTCGACTTCCCAGTCGAGCTTGGTCGAGCCACGTGGCTTCTCCACGTCGTCATTGGGGCCGCACAGGCTGTTCAACGCCTTCATGAAGACGATGGGCTCCGACGGAATTGGCATGCCGGATTCCGCCGCATGATCCGCATAGTTCAGGCCGATGGCGATGAATTTCGGCTTGCCGCCAACGGGCGAGCCAATGCGCGGCGAGCCGCTTACGGCAGGCAGCGACGCCGGGTCGAGCGCAGCGAGCTTGGCAAGATTGGCAGGCGCAAATGCATCGTCAGCCAGATCCTTCACTTGGCCGGAGAGGTCACGCAGCTTGCCGTCCTTGTCGATCAGTCCCGGCTTTTCGCTGCCGAACGCGCCGTATCTTACGAGCTTCATTGTCGTCTCCCTTGGGGCTTGCCTGAAAGGTTGTGGAACAGGGCGCGGGGAAATTCAACCGCGCGACAGAAAGGTCAGAGCCGCAAAAATCAGTGCTGCAGCGCGGCAAATCTGAAAGCATCGCCCTCGCGCATGATGTGGCCGGCGCCGAAGTGACCGCCGATCACCAGTGTCGGCGTATCTGTGAAACGTGAGAACAGTGCGCGCCGCGATACGGCGGATTGCAGGGGATCGGCATCCGCCGTGGACGACCAGTCCAGATGCGCCATCTGCACCGGATGATGTGCAGCGTCGCCCGTTAGCAGCGCTTCCTCGCCTGCGGATTTAATGTGCACGCTCATATGGCCGGGACTGTGGCCTGGCGTCGGGATCAGCGAGATCTCGTCCGAGAGCTGTGCGTCACTGGCAACGAGATCCATCAGCCCGGCATCGGCGATCGGCTTTACGGAATCGTTGAACACGGCGAGATGCGACGCCGTATCGCTATGCGCCGCCCAGTAGTTGTATTCGTGCTGCCCGAACACATAGCGTGCATTAGGGAATGTCGGCGTCCATTGGCCAGCGACCAGTTTTGTATTCCAGCCGACGTGATCGACATGCAGATGCGTGCACAGCACCGTGTCGATACTGTCCGGCGCGAAGCCCGCCGCCGTCATGTTTTCGAGGAACGGCGTGTGCAGATTATTCCAGGTCGGCACCGAACGGCCCTGCTTGTCGTTGCCGAGACAGGTATCGACTATGATCCTTTGCGTCGGCGTTTCCACCACCAGCGCATGGATCGACATTTTCAGCCGGCCTTCAGGAGTTGCAAATTCCGGCATCAGCCACGGCAGCGCATGGACCTCATCGGGGCCGACCTGCGGGAGAATGAAGCGCGTGCTGCCAATCGTCTCGCCTTCGATGATCTGCGTGATCCTGACCTTGCCGACCGTCCATTGCATCAGGCGTTCACCCCATTGTTCTTTTTAGGGCTGGAAAGATGCGGGTTTCCGCCTTTGCGTGCAATGGATCATCTCGCGGGGCTGCGCGTTGTCTGGGTGGAACATCAAGCCCTGCAGGGAGGAGCATGCGATGCCAGAACTAGCGATTTCATCCGAGAAAGTGGGCTTCCTGATCGAGAAGGCCCGGCAGTTCGATGCCAAGGATATCGCCTCGGATCCCGATTCCGGTTCGAACGGCGCCGATGACGATATGATCGATGTGCTTGAGGACAATGGCGAAGATCCCGTGGCGCGGGAAATCGCGGGCTTCATCAGCGCGCTCACCGAGGACGAGCAGATCGACCTCGTCGCCCTGATGCGGCTGGGACGCGGCGACGCCACCATCGATGAATGGAGTGACTTGCGCCGCGAGGCCGCAGAGGGCCGCAACGGGCGCACAGCGCGCTATCTGCTAGGCGAGCCATTGCTCGGTGATCTTCTTGCCGAAGGCCTGGAAGAATTCGGCGTCGATTGGTCGAGCGAACGCACCACACCCGTCCACTGATTGCGCAACCCAAAAGAAAAGGCGATCGGCCGTGCAGCCGATCGCCTTTTTGCGTCTTGAGATGCTGGCGACTTACATCGTGCCGGGGAAGGCGCCGCCGTCGAGCACGATGTTCTGGCCGGTGATAAAGCCGGACTTCGAACTGCACAGCCAGGCGCAGGCCTGACCGAATTCATCGGGATGACCGAACCGGCCCGACGGATTTTCGGCGGCGCGCTTGGCCAGGATTTCGTCGACCGAAAGACCTGTGGCCTTGACCTGTCCGGCGGCGACGCCCTTCAGGCGGTCGGTGTAGAACGGGCCTGGCAGCAGGCCGTTGATGGTGACGTTCGCACGTACCGTCTTGCGCGACAGGCCGGCGATGAAGCCGGTGAGGCCGCTGCGTGCGCCGTTGGACAGGCCGAGCACATCGATCGGCGCCTTCACGGCGGCCGAGGTGATGTTGACGATGCGGCCGAACTTGCGCTCCATCATGCCGTCCACCGTCGCCTTGATCAGTTCGATCGGGGTCAGCATGTTGGCGTCGATGGCCTTGATCCAGTCGTCGCGGGTCCAGTTGCGGAAATCGCCGGGCGGCGGGCCGCCGGCATTGTTGATGAGGATGTCGATCTGGCCGGCTGCCTTCAGCGCAGCTTCGCGGCCTTCGACCGTGGTGATGTCACCGACGACTTCAGTGACCTCGACGCCGGGATAGGCCTTGCGGATATCGGCAGCGGCTGCAGCCAGCACGTCGCCGCCGCGTGCAGTCATCGTGACATGCACGCCTTCTGCGGCCAGCGCTTCGGCGCAGCCACGGCCGAGGCCCTTGCTGGATGCGCAGACAAGCGCGCGGCGGCCTTTGATTCCAAGATCCACGATGTCACTCCTGAAGTTCGATAATCCGAAGGCCGCGTTATAGCGGTTCCGGCGGGGTCTGATAAGGGCGCTCCCGTCAGAGCCGGTGCGCGCGTTTCCATTGCTCGATGGTGGCCGTCACGTCCGGCGGCAGCGATTTGACGCCCTTCTGCCCGGCCAGCGACAGCAGGGGCCGCAGCTGTGAGCCGGTCATATAGGCTGGCTGCCTGTCGGCCGGCACCAACTGGTCGAAGATCAGCACCAGCGTCACCGCGATCAGGCCGACGCGAATGGCGCCGAGCAAAGCGCCGCCGAGCCGGTCGCCGATGCCGATCTCGTGGCCGATCACGTCGTTAATTGCCATGCGCAGCAGCGAGCCGAGTACGATGCCTGACACGAGAAAGATCGCGAAGAACAGCAGTGAATTTTGCGTGGTCGAAGCGGCGGCGGCGCCGGACAGTTGCGGCGCGATCAGCCCGGTGATCCAGACGGCGATCGGCATGGCCAGCAGATAGCCCAGGATGGTCACGGCGCTGCGCAAGAGGCCGGCGCGGAAGCCGATGACCATGGCGACGATCAGGCCGACATAAACGACGACATCGAAACTGTTCATCGCGGCTTCGTCCCCATGCGGCAATTCCGCGTCAAAGAAATCGGCGGAGCGCGCCGGTTTGCGATCGCGGCAAGGCCGGGTATCACTAGGGCAAAATCAAAGGGAAATGCCATGTCCGGGATATTCGACGTCAGTAAAGAAACCATCCTCATCACCGGAGCCTCGCAGGGCCTCGGCCGACAATTTGCGCGCGTGCTGTCCGCGCATGGTGCAGCTGTGGTGCTCGCAGCGCGGCAAATGGGCAAGCTAGAGAGCCTGCAGAAGGAAATCACGGTCAAGGGGGGCCGCGCTGTCGCGGTGTCGATGGACGTCACAGACAATGCCTCGATCGCAAACGCGTTCGATGCCGCTGAAGCTGCGCTCGGGCCGGTCCGCGTGCTGATCAACAATGCCGGCATCGCGGTGGAGAAGATGGCCATCGATCAGACTGAGGCGGATTGGGACGCGGTCATCGGGGCCAATCTCAAGGGCGCCTATTTCGCGGCGACCGAAGCCGCGCGCCGCATGATCGCGCATAAAGTGGAGGGCAATATCGTCAATATCGCTTCGGTCCTCGGATTCGGGCTGACCAAGGCGGTGTCGCCTTATGCGATCTCCAAGGCGGGCATCGTGCAGGCGACCAGGGCACTGGCGCTGGAACTCGCCGCGCACCGCATTCGCGTCAATGCGCTGGCGCCGGGCTATATCGATACCGACATCAACCACGCCGCGTGGGACACGCCCGTGGGCGAGAAGCTGATCAAGCGCATCGCGCAGCGCCGGGTCGGTCATGAGAGCGACCTCGACGGTGCCATTCTGCTGCTGGCCTCGCAGGCCTCGCGCTACATGACCGGGAGCACCGTGACTGTGGATGGTGGCTTTCTGCTGAACTAGGCCGCCAAAGGGCGTCCAGCGGGTCTTTGAAGGCTGTTTGGCTCTGTGCGGTTCGTCACTGGGCCGGACTGTGCCGAAACAAAGCAGATTGGTGCGTTTCCGGACCGTCATAAAAGCGCAAAAAGATCGCCGCAGCCCCTTTCCAAAGCAGGCTGGCATTGGTACATACCCCTCGCACCGAGGGCTTTGCCCCGGTTGCCTTCTCAGGAAGCCTCCGGACTGGGATCGATCGACGCCTTGGCGTTGGCCGACTTCGTTTCGTCTCTGGTTTTCCGAAAGGTTTGGCGCGGGGTGGAGCAGCCCGGTAGCTCGTCAGGCTCATAACCTGAAGGTCATAGGTTCAAATCCTATCCCCGCAACCAACTCAAATTGCGAAATCCCGGCCCTGGTGGCCGGGATTTTCGTTTTGAGGGAAATCGCCAGGATTCCAGCTAGATCGCCCCGGACGTCGATCTTCAATTCGCCGGCCTCGGGAGTAAGGATGATCTCCTTCACGAGGGAACGCAGGATCTCGCCAGCCTTCAGCCTAGTTGCCTCGGTATCGTCCTGTAACGCCTCGTGGAGGGCGCCCACCTGTTCGCGGTAGAACGTCGCCATCTCGGGATGAAGAAGGGGCGGCGGCGCCTCTGCATCGTTGAGCTGCTGCTCAAGTTCGGACTTCCGGCCCTCAAGCTGGACCATCTTGGCGTTGATCCTGTCCGCCGCGCCGCCCTTGAGGATCAGATTAAGCAGCGTATCCAGCTCGCGCTCGATCCGCTTCAGCTCCGACCGCGCAGCCTCGATCGACGCCGAGCCTTTCATCCGAAGACGATTCATCTCGCGCGTGAACTCGTCGCAAAACTCCTTGAACAGCGCAGGGGCCATCAGGTGATATCGTAGAGCGTTCAGCACTCGCGCCTCCAGTCGGTCGCGCTGGATGCTCTTCCGATTCTCGCAAGTCCCCTTGTTCCTTGCCGTCGAGCAGCCGATGAGGTCAGCCGAGATCATGGCGTATCCGCCACCGCAGCATGCGCACTTTATCAACCCCGAGAATATGTATTTCGGACGCCGGCGGTCGCGGAAGCTGTTTTGCTCTTCGCGGCCATCCTCCCCGCGCTTTGTCTTGATGGCAACTTGTCGTGCTTTTGCGGCGTTCCAGAGTTCATCGTCGATGATGCGCAACTCCGGTACATCTTGAACTATCCACTCAGCCGACGGATTCGGTCGCGCCTGGCGCCTGCCTGTCTCGGGATCCTTGATGAACCGCTGCCGGTTCCAGACGATCCGACCTATGTACATTTCGTTGTTCAGGACGCCATTGCCGCGCTTGGCGTTGCCGTTGATGGTGCTGAAGCCCCAATCGCTACCGCCAGGCGCCGGGATGCCATCCTTGTTCAGCTCGGCAGCGATGCGCTTCGCCGATTTGCCAACGACATAGTCGCGAAAGATGCGGCGAACCACCTCGGCTTCTGCCAGATTGATGGCGCGATCGCCGCGAATCGGCTCTCCATTTGCTTGGAATTGCTTGACGACGTCATAGCCGTAAGAATTGCCACCGCCTGATTTGCCCAACTCGACGCGGCCGCGCAACCCGCGGCGCGTCTTGTCGGCGAGGTCCTTCAGAAAGAGCGCGTTCATCGTGCCCTTGAGGCCGACATGGAGATGCGTGATCTCGCCTTCGGACAAAGTAACGATCTTCACATTGGCGTAGGCCATTCGCTTGAACAGGCCGGCTATGTCTTCTTGGTCTCGCGAGAGCCGATCCATCGCCTCGGCTAGCACCACCTGGAATCGACCGCGCAGAGCGTCGGCGATCAGCGCCTGAACACCAGCGCGCAGTAGTGACGCGCCCGAAATCGCATGGTCCGAATATTCCTCAACGATTTGCCAGCCTTGTTTCTCGACATAGGTGCGGCAAATGCGAAATTGGTCCGTGATCGAAGCGTCACGCTGATTGTCAGTGGAGTAGCGGGCATAGAGCGCGACCTTCATGAAACGATCTCCTGCAAGCTCAGGAGCATTTCGGACGGTGCTCCTCGGCAATTTGCTCGTACCATTCTTGTGCCGCGCGGCGAGCCAGTAGACGCACGAGTTCGACGAGGCGCGGATCGGGCGCGTTGTCGCTCGCTGGTGCAAGCGTCAACTCCGGCTCGCTGAACCGGGCGATACCCTCGGATTTCTGAGCAACCGTCTCCTTCATCGTAACACTTACTGTCGATTGCACGGTGATGATCCCGAGCAACATCAGCATTACGATGGACAACAACAATGGAAATCAGACTCCAAGATCTGGATAGAGCCGGCGCCTTCGGTCGGAAGACTTCGGGCTCTGGCGTGCCGGGTCGCACTTCATCGTCGCGTGAAAACTTGCGCGCTTCGGTTGGATTGGAGACTGACGATACCCGCGTCGTCGTCATTTGCGCTCTGCCGCGTTCACGTTGGCTTCAAAGTCGGCGACCCGCTCGAGGATTTGCGCCAAAGGTGGAGCTTCGCCGAAGATCATGCCGGCCATGGCGGTGTAGTCGCGCGCCAGATCGGCGGTCATTTGGCGGCTGGGCGACAGCGTGAAGGAACCAGGCGCAGCCGTTGCCAAATTCAGATCCGTGCTGTTGAAGAACATCCGAGCATGCCTCACGCAGTCGGTCGCCAGGTCGAGGTCGCTTGCAGCGCTGCGCCCGGTGTCCGACTCCAATAGTCGATAGATATCGTAGTAGTGGCGGGAGACCCGTTGTCCGCCACCGCGCAGTACGCCGCGCCTTTCGAACCATTGCCGCAGGCCGTGCAAGATCACTGCCTTGTCCCAGAACGTGCGTTCGGCGACGACAGTGGTGACGTTGGCGACGCTGAGGTCCGTGTTGGCCACGTCGTCGGCGACGTAGGGACGGATGACAGCCGGGCGGTTTGGATCGAGCGCGGATTTCGCGCCTGATTCTATCTTCACCGCAGGTCTGATGTAGCCATCAGCGGCTGACGTGACCTGCGGATACCAGATGAGCAGACTTTGCTGGTCAGGATCGTCTGGATCCGGCTCAATACGCGCGGAGGTCTGCGGCAACCCCGCGGCTTGCAACGCATCGTTAAGTTGGGCGGCCAACTGCGCCCGCATCGGCTCCTTCACGTAGATTTGGCTCGCCGCCTTGATTGCGTCGAGCCGCGTGCGCCGCTTTTTCCCGCTGAGTGTTTCAAGCTCCTCGACACTCGCGCCCTGACCCAAATCGTCACGGAAAATCGTGATGTCGATGTCTTCTGAGAATCGGGAGATCAGCCCGAATGCTTTCGAGAGCGATGTCCCACCTTTGAACAATAACCGGGGACCGTTAGCTTCCGCGCCATTAAACAGGGCGTCGAGAGTCCAGCAGACCCAGAAATCCTTCTCGACGTTTTGCTCGGCCGTGCCCAGTCGCCGTGCTGCGCCGAGGAAGGCGTCGCGGCGATCCTCGGCTGCTGCCGAAAGGAAGGTAGTGAAAGCGGGATTCATGGGCGCGTCTCTGTTTGGCGCTTGGAGTGCTTTTCCTGGGAAGGACCTTGGCCTGATTGATCCAGCAATGGCCGCAGAAAGCTCTGCATCCAGCCCGGGAGGGTGGTCAGACCCTCACGCAAATCCGCCGTGATCGCTTGACCATGCTTGGGATCGGCCAAGATAGAGGCGAGGCGGCGTGCGATCCGTTCGTGATCGCTGTTCAGCATGTCGCGAAGCCAGTGAAGCGCCTGAACGACGCGCATACCGGGGCGCCCGGCCCAATACAGTCGGCTGGGGGCGGTTGGTTTGAAGGTGATGGTCTGTGCGCCCAGCTTGATCGCGCGTAGGCGTGCGTCGGTATGCACGGCGATCCTGGCGGGAACAGCGTCAGAGAGACCAAGATCGTTTGCAGCGGTTAGGCCATCCACCAACATGCGTGCTTGGTCGCGGCGGGCTAGCGCATCAATGACCCGACGCGGATCGGGGTTGGTTGGTTTACCGGTAAGCGTGTTGGGGCGTGGCAGATCATATAGACCGCGTGTAATCCGGCGGATATCGCCGCCAATCGTCATGCGCGAAAGCGCTTGGTCCACGGCGTCGCGTGAACCGAGGTCCAGGAAGTCCGTCGGCGTCCAGACGCCGAAAGGGCCCTGTTCCGCCATGCGGCTGCGAATTTCGGACTTGAGATCCAAATTGTTCCCGATCTTTGTCAGAAAAATGTATACGATATTCTGACACCAAATTCAAGTCCTTCTCTGTCAGAAATATGTTGTGACTTTCTGACGCTAGATCGAGAACAACCGGAAGGCGCCGAACAAGGCTTCCTTGACATTCCGGTCCGTAAGATTATCTTACCATCTGTAAGATTGAGGAGACTCAAATGGACCAAGCCGATGTTACGAACAAGCTCATCGCCGTACTTGAGCAAGTTCAAGCCATAAGTGGAGAGGCATGCCCGACTTTGGATGGCTCCCTGAAACCGGCGGAAAGCCTGCCGAAATTCGACAGCAAAGTATGGCCGGTCGCGGCGGGTATGTTGGCGGCTGCAATCGGCGAGCACATTCCCCCAGAAGCCAATATCTTTGTCGATGAGACGACGAAGCAGGCGCTGACGATCAATCAGACCGTCGCCCTTGTCTGCTTCATCATCGAAAATCAGAAGAAAGCATTGGCTGCGGCCGCGGCATGACCGATCAAGCTCCCGACAAACGCACTCAACTCACTGGCCGACTACGTGAAGCCCGCAAGCTTGCCGGTCTCTCACAGGGGCAGGTCGCGAAGTTGCTCGGACTGCATCGCCCTTCCGTGTCGGAGATGGAGGCCGGCAATCGTCGGGTTTCCTCCGAAGAGTTGTCTCAACTTGCCGGACTATATGACGTGAGCGTCGCCTGGCTCGTCGGTGAAGTAGCCGACACGTTGGACGCCGCCGACCCAAAGCTCCAACTTGCCGCCCGCGAACTGAGCAAGCTCAAACCTGAAGACCTTGAGCGCCTGCTGAAGCTACTCGCCGCTATGAGGGACGACGCCCCCGACACGAAGGGAGCCTGACACCAATGATGCTCAGGAGTGTAACCAAAATGCCAGACCGTCGCGCCATGGCGAATCAGGCCATGCTGGCCTCCCTCACCGCGCGCTCAAAGGCGGCCATGGACCTCCAGAGCCCCATCTGCATCTACGCACTCAGCAAGGCGCACCGCGTGCAGGTGCGTTTCAACAACATTAATATGGAAGGCATGTACCAGCGCGGGGCGGCACCTCGCATCCATCTGTCGGCCCGCCGGCCGCTTCCCCGGCGGGCTTTCAACTGTGCCCACGAACTTGGCCATCATGTCTTTGGTCATGGCTCGTCCATTGACGAGCTTCGGGAGGACGCAAAGGCCAAACCATGGGAAGATCCAAAAGAATTCCTCGCCGACACTTTCGCAGGTTTCGTCCTGATGCCCACACTTGGATTGCGCCACGCATTCGCCTCGCGAGGATGGAAGCCGGAGACGGCGACGCCGCGTCAGATCTTTCAGGTCGCTTGTGAATTTGGCGTCGGGTACGCGACATTAATCACGCATCTATCTCAAGCGGTCGGCATGCTCTCGCGTTCGCGAGCCGCAGTACTGCATCGTGCTGCGCCGAAAGCAATTCGAGCTGAGATTCTTAACGCCTTATCGCCCAACCCACTCATCATTGCGGATCAGGCTTGGGCGTCGCCGGTTCTCGACGCCGAAGTCGGTACGCATCTGTTGCTGCCAGCGGATACTCAAACGGCGAACGATGCCATCGTACCCGTGCGGGATCTGCCGGATGGGCGGCTTTTCGAAGCTGTTCGCCCCGGCATCGCCCGCATCACGCAATCTGGCTCATCCTGGGCCGTATTCGCCCGCATCGCGCGGCGAGAATATGTCGGCATGGCCGACTTCCGGCATCTGGAGGATGATCCTGATGAGTAAGTCCAAAAACGTCGTAGCGCCAGAACCGCTGCTCATTTCGGAAACCAGCATCTCTCGAGCCTATGCTCGGATTTTGCTTCGCGTCGTCGAGGAGCCAGGGAAAGAAATCTCTCCCCTCGTCATGACGATCAACGGCTTTGGTCCGAACCGGGAAATTCCAGAAGAACCCGTGCTTCGTGCGGCCCTCGATGCTCTCCTTGTCCGCAAGAGCAAGAGTGATGTCGAAGACGTCGCCTATACCATTTTTCCGCAGCGCCTATGGGACATGGCGCAAGGAGACCGTGCCCAACTGTTTACCTTCTACAAGATGGCGTTTCCTGCCTATAAGGCGATGAACCGAAAGGCGAACGGTCGCGGCCTCTATTTCGAGAGAATGATGATGTACGGCCGCGGTCCGTGCGACGGCAACCAATTGGAGTACGTTTTGTCCCAATACAATTCTCGACCTGGCGTCCGGCGATCGATGTTACAGGCGACCACTTTTGATCCTGAGCGTGACCATACCCCTAGCGCCCAGCTCGGCTTCCCGTGCCTGCAGCAAGTCAGCTTCGTCCCGACTGACACAGGCTTGATCGTCAACGCTTTCTACGCAACGCAGCAGATCTTCGATAAGGCTTATGGCAATTATCTTGGACTTGCGCAGCTTGGTGCGTTCATGGCGCACGAGATGAACATGTCGCTGAACCGACTTAACGTGAACGTGGGCGTTGCCAAGCTTGAGCGTATCACCAAGACCGATAAAAGTCTGGCTCCCGTCATCGTCGCGGCGAAAGCCTGCTTGGCCGCTGTCCCCAACTATCCTGCCGTCTCGGCGCCACCTCTGTTCGCGGAGGCCGCGCTTTGAAAAAGCGCGATCATCCTGCCAAAATCCCCGTTTCTCCGAAGCGCCGTGGACGACCGCTAAAGGACCGCTCCGCTCAGGTGGTTGCACAATTGCCTCTGAATCTTGCCGCTGCCGCGGACGCTCAGCTTTGGAAGGGGCGTGTGGACAAGGACGGCCGTTTGGGCAACTCAGCCGTTGCCTCCCCGACCATGGTCACGCGCCACCTCAGTCCTGCGCAGGTGACGCCCGTTTATGACAGCTATTGGCGATTTGCCGCTGAACGGCAACATGTGTTCTTTAACCGCATTGTCGGCACAGCCCGGCCATGGACCGCGAATGCTGTGCTGGCGACCTACAAATTCACGAATGCCTATAGGGCATCCGATCGCGTTAGCCAGTATCTCATCCGACATGTCATTTATCGTGACGACCTGCCAGCGTCAGAAAAGGAAGTCTTCTTTCGAATTCTTCTGTTCAAACTGTTCAACAAGATCGAAACGTGGGTGTTGCTAGAGTCTGAGCTAGGACCGCTGACTTTTTCTGATTACAGTTTTCGTCGCTATGATGCCGTGCTTGCTCGCGCCATGAAGCGCGGCACGCGCATCTATTCGGCTGCCTACATCATGCCGCCAGGAAGCTCAGCCTTCGGGCATCCCGCGAAGCATCAGAACCATTTGTGCCTTCTGGAACGAATGATGGCGGACGAACTGCCAAAGAAACTTACAGATGCACACAGTATGCAACAAGGCTTCGAGCTCCTCCGCGCCTATCCGACGATCGGCGACTTTCTGGCCTACCAGTTCGTCACCGACGTCAATTACAGCACGATCACCGATTTTTCGGAGATGGATTTCGTCGTGCCTGGTCCCGGTGCGCGCGACGGCCTTCGCAAGTGCTTCGCCGATCCGGGCGGTCTGAACGAGCCCGAGCTGATTAGGTTGATGGCTGACATTCAAGAAGCCGAGTTTGAGCGCCTCGAAATCAGCTTCCCATCGCTCTGGGGCCGCCGGTTGCAGCTAATCGACTGTCAGAACCTCTTCTGCGAGGTCGATAAGTTCGCGCGTGTTGCACATCCGGATATCGCCGGAAGAACAGGGCGAACGCGGATCAAGCAGAAATTTTCACCAACTTCCAAACCTCTCGTCTTCTGGTACCCGCCCAAATGGGGGCTGAACGACCGCATCGCGAGCGGGTTACTTCCGAATGAGATTGCTGTGAGTGAATCTGACAACGAGCCAATCAGCCGTATGCCGGAGGCTCGCAGGGGCTAGCCGCAAGGAGAGCGACCGTCATGGAATTTCGTTCATACCAGCTTGAAGCTCTCCGCACCGATCAGGTACCGAGCGCCGGCGATGGCGATATTGCAGCCTCTTTGGTTGTGCCGATGCTCGGGCTCGCGGGTGAAACTGGTCAGCTTCTCAGCGAATACAAAAAGCACTTGCGCGATGGCGAAGCCCATCGCCTGTTCAAGGAGCGGGTCGCTGAGGAACTGGGAGACCTTCTTTGGTACGTCGCCAACGTCGCCAGCAAGTTCGACTTGAATCTCGATGATATCGCTACACGCAATCTCAGCAAGGTGCAGGAAAGATGGGCCGCTCCTTCGGACGAACCACTCCAATTCGATCAAGGGTTTCCCGAATCCGAGCGCTTTCCCCGACGCATTGAGGTCGAATTGACCGAAGTGCTTGTTGATGGGCGGCCGAAGGTGCGGGTGTCCATGAATGGCGAGCTGCTCGGTTCTCCGCTAGGTGACAATGCTTACGATCCCGATGGCTATCGTTTTCACGATGTCTTCCATCTGGCATATGCAGCAATACTCGGCTGGTCACCGAACCTGCGCGCTTTCCTCAAGTGTAAGCGAAAGAGCAATCCGCTGCTCGACGAGGTTGAGGACGGTGGCCGTGCCCGCGTTCTGGAAGAAGGTGTTTCAGCTCTCGTTTTCGACTATGCCCGCGTTCATGGATTTCTCAATGGTGTCACCGATATCGACTATAGATTGTTGCGCACCATCAAGAGCATGACTACCCATTTGGAGATCGGCAGCTGCACGATTAGTGATTGGCAGCGGGCTATTCTCGATGGCTTTGCCGTGTGGCGTGAGGTCTTACGTGACAAGGGCGGTCGTGTGTTGGGAGGTCGTCGTCATGAGCACCCTTCAGAGCGATGACACTAACAAGCAGCCCGGCGAGCCGAACAGGTCGGAAGAATTGGCGCACGGGTTCCGGTTGCGGGCAGATCATCCACGCGTCACGCGGCTGTCCCGTAAGGTCCTGGCGGGAGGGAGTGCTGTTGCGTTGGTCCTTGTTGGAGGTGCCGTGCTTTGGGCCCTCCAAAACAACCGCTCCCGCGGGCCTGCGCCGGACGAACTCTACAGCACCGATCACCATAACGTCGCGGATGGCCTCGCCGGATTGCCGCGGGACTATGCTGGTGTTCCGCGTCAGGTGCCCTCGCTGGGCCCACCGCTTCCTGGTGACCTCGGCAGGCCAATCCTTGCCGCTCAGGGACAGCCACCAACCACAACCACGACTGGCTTCGATCAGGAGCAGCAGCGCCGTGACCAGGAGATCGAAGCCGCGCGCGTGAGCCGTTTGTTCGCCTCCACCAATGTTCGCGAGACGACGCCCGCCGCAGCCCAGGCCTCAAACGTGGACCGAACCTCTCCATCGTCCATGCCGGGAACTGACGACGGCTTTGCGCAGAACGGGCAGGATCGAAAACTTGCCTTCGTTAATGCATCGGCCGACCGCCGTACCACAAGCTCCGATCGCATCACGAAACCAGCTTCTCCGTATGTGGTTCAGGCAGGAACGGTTATTCCTGGGGCACTCATCACCGGCATCCGCTCAGATCTGCCCGGGCAGATCACGGCGCAGGTGACCGAGAATGTTTTTGACACCCCTTCCGGTCGCTTGCTGCTGATCCCGCAGGGCGCTCGTTTGATCGGAACCTACGACAGCCAGGTCGCATTCGGTCAGTCACGCGTCCTGCTGGTCTGGACGCGCTTGATCATGCCCAACGGCCGTTCGATCGTGCTCGAACGCCAGCCAGGCGCGGATTCGGGCGGCTATGCTGGTCTGGAAGACGACGTCGACAATCACTGGGCCGCTCTCTTCAAGGCGGCACTCCTGTCGACGTTACTCTCAGTCGGCAGCGAAGTGGGAGCCGGCTCCGACACCGGCAACAACGGTGACATCATCCAGGCCTTTCGCCGCGGATCGAGCGATAGCTTCAATCGAACTGGTCAGAAGATCGTTGAACGCAATCTCAACATCCAGCCAACACTAACGATCAGGCCTGGTTTCCCGGTCCGCGTGATCGTCAATCGCGACCTCGTATTAGAGCCTTACAGAGGGTGAGGAATGAAAATGGCCAAGCTTAAGATCGGGGCGCTTCCAAATGACAAGCCCGTCAAGGTCACCGTTGAATTGCCGGCTGCGGTGCATCGAGATCTTGTTGCTTATGCGGGAGCCCTCGCACGTGAAACCGGCCAGCCGGTCGATGATCCGTCAAAGCTGATCGCGCCTATGGTGATGCGATTCATGGCAACGGATCGGGGATTTGCGAAATCACGACGCGCGGCTCATTCGCCAGTCGCTGGCAACGGGTAGCGCTCGGCCAACAGTTTCAGAAAGCCATGAAGGGCGGGGTTCTCGTTGTCGCCTCGCCAATGCGCCGAAAAGCTGATGTAGCTCGGCCGTATCCCGTCGCGCAATTCGCGATAGACCAAACCGGCAAAGGTGGCGCCGATATCCGATTCCATGACCAGGCTGATCCCGAGCCTCATACTGATCAGGCTTTTGATGATGCCCCGACTGACGTCGTGGCGCTCTATTTGAGGCCTGTTCCCAGGCAAGGGGAGCTTTGAAATCAGGACGTCCTCAAGTTCGTGTCCGGGGTCATATTGGCTCAGCAAGACTGTTTGATTCCGAAGCTCGGTCCACAAAACGGGGTCACGCGTCGTCAAGGGATGATCCTCTGGCAAGGCGACCAGGATCCGCTCGCTCCAGAGCGGAAGGGTCTGACTGTCTAAGAGAGGCGTAGCGCCGGTCACGATCAGGATATCGAGTGTTCCATTTTGCAGCGCAGTCGTCAGGCGCGCTCGCGATCGTTCGACGGTGACGAGTTCGATATGCGGAAAATGTACCTTGAAGTCGAGCAGGGTCTCACGCAAGTTCCCCGCCGAAAGAGACGTGCAGAAGCCGACCGCAAGTCTACCGGCCTCGCGGCGCCTGGTTGTTTCTGCGCTCGCAACGAGCGTATCAACCTGCTCCAAGATTATTCTTGCCGTCCTGAGAAACTCGCGGCCGCCGGGTGTAGGCTTCACGCCTCCGCTCGATCGCTCGAACACGACGATGCCAATCGAGTGCTCGAGCTGGCGGACAGATCGGCTCATCTGCGATTGACGAAGCCGCAACACATCCGCAGCTTGCCGAAAGCTACCGATATCCGCCGCGGTCACTGCAAATCGCAACTGCTGTAGATCAACGGCTAGCGGTCGGGCGTCAGGTCGCCGCTTGTCGGTTGCCATGGTTTTCTCCGCCATGTTTTGATGTTCGATAAGTCGTGAAGGAAAGTGCCCGACGCTTGCGTGCAGACGTCGCCAGGGAAACCTCGCGGAGGCTCTATTAATGTGTCTCAAGCAGCCAGAATCGCGACTGGCGCCCACAGCACGGGTCCGTGCAGCCCGCCAGCGGTCTGCACGCGTGCCAAGGCAAGTGACGAAACCTCCAGATAGCCCGCAACGGCCACGGTGCTGCCGAGCGGGCGGGGCTGACCTATCCGCCGCAAAGGCCACCCGGCGCGGCGCAAGATCCGCTCCATCCGGGCATCTGTGACGGTGACGATCTCGGTGAGCTGTCGCGACAGACCGAACTCGATCATGCCCGCGAAAAGTTCGTAGGTCGCGACTGCCAGGCCGTGAGCGCCCTTTCGCGCGTCGGCCGGAATATCGAGCGCGAAGCGGCTGCTTTCCCAGATGGTCGGACTAGCGGGAGCGCATGCGCCGTCCAACAGAACGGGGAAAGTATCGCGAAGCATCGTGGACCCGGTGGAAGGAAGCAAGCGCACGCAGCCCTGGATGCGCCCATCGCCCGCACGCTGGAGCAAGTAGCAGGGCTGAAGGGCGTCGAACGCGTCGATCTCCATATCGCCGCTGACCTGGACGTCCCAATCCAGTCGTTCCCTGAAAACGCGGTAACGCAGCCGGTGCATCTCCGCAATCTCACCAATAAAGCTACCGAAGTAATCGGCCGTTATCAGCTGTATCATGATCGCCTCCTCAATTGCTGACCTTTCAGTATTGGAGACGAATTGTTGCGCCGACACACCCTGTACAGATGTACAGGATGTGCTGGGAGTGAGGTCACTGCATCGTTGACCTTGAAGCGACTAACTGGGCGACTGCTTGACAGATCGAGTGCACGCCGAATTTGGTTTTGGCATTTTCCAAGTGGAAAGCAGCCGTGCGACGTGTAATGCCGAGGATGCGCCCGATCTCCCAAGCAGATTTACCCTGCGCGGCCCATTCGAGGCATTCGAGTTCGCGCGGTGATAGAGCCACGCCGTTGATGAGGCGATTGGGAGCAAGCTTGCGGCGAGCATGTGCATGAAAATACATTGCCATGAGTTGAAGCACTCGTGCATGCACGGTGATGGTTCGTTCGAAGTGCGGTTTGCGCTCGTCGGTAGCAAAGGTCACTGCTGCAAGGGCACCACGATTGTCGTGGATCGGGACAGTGAATCCACAGCGAATACCAAACTCTGCGGCTTCTTCAAATAACTCTCGCTGCGATTCGGATGGCGGAGGCGATCCTGCGCCAATACCCCACTCGAAAGGTTCAGGATGGCTAATCGCCTGGATGATTACAGGATCACAACGCTCGTAGTGGCGTTGCATATAGTGCTCTGTCCAGGCCGACGGGTAATTTGAAATTAGCCCCGCGGAGGCGCTTGGTCGATGCGGTGCAGAGAGGTACGCGAAGCAGGACAGGTCGAGTGCGGCGGCTGCTTCTTCCATAGCATCGCAAAGATCCTCGGACTTCCGAGCGCTCGCTAGACGATCAATAAAATTTTGAAAGATTCGATGCATGATGGCGCTCGAGCAGTTCTGCCTACGAAGGGTCAGAAAGAGACGTGAGCATGGCGGTATCCGTACGCGACGTTGCAGCTCCGTGAAGAGACAAAGTGGGATTCTCCGGGAATTTGGAGTTAAATCGCCGCATTTACGCAAGCGTCGCAGTGGCTGGCTGACGAACCGGTGTCGGCCATGACAATCACCTCTTTGATTCGGCGTGGTGACCTCGTCGCCCCGCTTATCGGATTCAACTACCGCCTCTCTTCAAGGTTTTCGCGCCCGCTGTGCAAGTCGAAATCGCGAACGGGGCCGATAGGGACGATGCCGCTCGGATTGAGCCACGGATGGCTACCGTAGTAATGGCCCTTGACGTGGCGGAGATCGACCGTCGGACGTATGGCCGGATGCTGATAGAGATCGCGCGTATAAGCCCAGAGCGCGGGATAGTCGATCAGCGCACGGCGATTGCACTTGAAGTGTCCGTGATAAACCGGATCAAAGCGCACGAGCGTCGTGAACAGCCGAATGTCGGCCTCGGTTAGGTCTCCGCCGACGAGGTAGCGTTGCCGCGCCAAGCGTTGCTCGAGCCAGTCGAGCGTCTCGAAGACCTCGCCGGCGGCTACCTCGTAAGCGGCCTGTGTCGTGGCGAATCCGGCCCGATAGACACCGTTGTTGAGGGTGGCGTAGACGCGCGCATTGACGGCATCGATCTCGACGCGATGTTCGATTGGGTAGTAATCGGCGACAGCAGCGCCGCAGCCGTCAAAGGCCGTGTTGAACATCCGCAAGATTTCCGAGGACTCGTTCGAGACAATTCGACCGGTGTACTTGTCCCACAGTACTGGCACCGTCGCGCGCGACGTGCAGATCGGATCGGCGATCGTGTAAAGCTCATGCAAAAACTTCGCCCCCTTGACCACGTCGGGGATGACACCCGGACCGGGGGAGAAGGTCCAGCCATCGTCGCCCATCAGCCAATGGACAACTGAAAGGCCGACAAGCTCGGTCAATCCCTTGATGTTTCGCATGATCAGGGTGCGATGCGCCCAGGGGCAGGCGAGCGAGACGTAGAGGTGATAGCGGCCCGGCTCAGCTTTGAACGGACCGTCGCCCTCGGTGGTGATCCAGTTGCGGAAGACGGACGGCGGACGACGCAGCTCTCCGTCGGCCAGCACGCTCTCCAGACCGCTGCGCCGCCAGGCTCCGGCGATCAGCTCACCCATGACGAAGCTCTTTGCTGAGCGCGGCTTTGACCGCAGGGGCAACCTCAGTCCCGAGCAGTTCGATCGAGCGTTGCATTGCCTCGGTCTCCAGCATGGCTGAGCTCATCTGGAAGGTGAGGCGAGAGATGCCGCCGAGCGCTTCGTTGGCCGCGAGGATTTTGTCGCGCACCGTCTGCGGATTTCCGATCAGGAAGGCGCCTTGCGGCCCGCGCATCGCGTTGAACTGGGCACGCGTCGCTTTCGACCAGCCGCGCTCGCGGCCGATCTCGGTGGCCATATACGCCCATCCGGGAAAGAAGGCGTCGGCGGCGGCCTCGTCCGTGTCACCGACGAAGCCCATCGCATGAATGCCGACCTTGAGCGTCTCCGGTGCATGGCCAGCGCGCTGGCCCGCCTCCCGGTACAGGTCCACCAGCGGACGGAACCGATCGAAGCTGCCGCCGATGATGGCGACCATCAGGGGCAGGCCGAGGGTTCCCGCGCGAGCAAAGGATTGCGGTGTTCCGCCAACGCCGAGCCAGATCGGCATCCTGGCCTGCCGCGGGCGCGGATAGACGCCCTGACCGGTGAGCGCCGGCCGGAAGCGGCCCCGCCACGTCACGTTTGTCTCTTCACGCAATTTGAGGAGAAGATCGAGCTTCTCGACGAAGAGGGCGTCGTAATCGTTCATGGCAAAGCCATAGAGAGGATAGGCTTCGCCGAAGGAGCCGCGCCCGACGACGATCTCGGTGCGACCTTTCGAAATCAGGTCGATCGTCGCGAAATCCTGAAACACCCGTACGGGATCTGCCGCGCTGAGCACGGTGACCGCGCTGGTCAGCCGGATGCGCTTCGTGCGGGCTGCCGCTGCCGCGAGAATGATGGCCGGCGCAGCATCGAGGAATTCCTTGCGGTGATGTTCGCCGACGCCGAACACGTCGAGGCCGACGCGATCGGCGGTTTCCACCTCCGCCAGCAACGTCTCCATTCGGTCGGCAGCCGGGACGGTATGACCGGTTGCCGGATTTGGAATGGTTGCCGCAAAACTGTCGATACCGATTTCCATGCTCATACGCTCGCTTCCAGTTGGTCGTTCTTGATCTGGCTCTGTTAAGGTCTTGGCCGCCTGCTGCACGAGGCGACGTCTAAGCCTGAATTGACGTCAACCGGATCAATGCACAGTAAGTTTTGATCACGCGCCCATGTCGCCACGTCGTGATCGCGAATTGACTTGTTAGCCGAACTTCGGGTTCAGGAAGGCATACAACAGCTTGATCTTGCCCTCATGGACGACGACGACGTCAAGGCCCGTGTAAGCCGGTGCTTCGCCTTTCGGTCCCGCGTCCCAGGTCAGGATCCCGCCATCATGCATCACCTGGGCTTCGCCGCGCGGGGTGTAGACGATCTGGGGGTTCATCGCCCGCAGATCCGCGCATAGCTTGTCGAGCGCCTCGTGCCCTACGAAAACACCCGGCATGACTTTGACGATGCAATCTTCGGTATACAGCTCTGCGATGGCGGCGCGTCGACGCGCTGCGTCGTTCTCGCCAAAGACTTCCTGAAGATTGCGGTGAAGCACTTCAATAATGTGGTCGGTCATACTGATCTGTCCTTTCTTTGCGCGCCGCGCTGGCAGCGACAGGCTTCGCAAAGGAGCCCGCGCCACGGACGCTGAAAATCGTCGTCTGGTGCCGGCGTGATGGTCTTGATTACAAGCGCCACGGAACCACGAACTCTTGCCTCAGAGCGGAAACAGCTCGGCCAACGTCGCCAGAAGCCGCTTCACATCGCTGGATTCACATCGATAATAAATCGTCTGTGCATCGCGCCGAAAAACAACCAACTCTGCACCGCGTAGCTTGGAAAGATGTTGGGACAGAGCAGATTGGCTTAACCCTATCCTTTGGCTGAGCACGCCCACCGATATCTCTTCTTCGACCAGGATCGACAGGATTTCCAGGCGCTGAGGATTTGCCATTGCTTCCAGAAGCCCCGAGCTGAATTGGACATAGGGCAGACGAGACTGCAATTCATTCATGTTGCTCCGATCTACCGGCTCATTCGCTATATTGGGCAGCCCCCAAACAAGGCTGAAACATAAGCGCTGCTAACATGCCGAAACTCTTTCCAAACAAGCACCTCATGCAGTGTCGTCTGTCGGTGGCGGACAAAGTGGTCCCGTTGTCGGCTGAATACGACGACGACGCTCGACCTATGCGGCCCGTAACCGCCGCGCGTCGAGACTGACAGCGCCACCCCCGAACGCCACCACCTGCAGAAGACCGCCGGTAATCGCGATGTTCTTCAAGAAGTGGATCATCTGGTTCTGGTCGGCCAAATTGCTGTGGAAGACCACAGCCGTCGCGAGCGTGAAAACGGCCATCACCAGGCTCACGATGCGGGCGTGGTAACCGAGGATGAGCAGAAGACCGCCGCCAACTTCAACAACGATCGCCAAGAGATAGGAAAGCAGTGGCAGCGGCAGGCCCACAGAGGCGATATAGCCTTGGGTAGCTGCCGGCGCCGCGAGCTTGCCGATTCCGCTCAGGATAAACAATACGGCGAGCAGCAGACGCCCAATGGTTGGAAGATATTTGTTGTCCGTCATTATGGTCCGCTCTCGGATTCGGTTCTTGAAAGGAAGCGAACTAGGCCGCGAGCGCTTCGATCTGTGCCTTGGCGCTGGCGACGGCTTCCGCCTTGGCGGCCTCGCCGATCGCAAGCCCTTCCGCACGGATGATGGTGATGTCAGTCAGGCCGATGAAAGCCAACACGGCGCCAAGGTAAGTTTCCTGGTAATCGAGGCCCGCCGCCGGGCTCTCGCCGGTGTAAACGCCGCCGCGCGCCGAGGCGACGAAGACCTTCTTGCCCGTCACCAGTCCTTCAGGACCATTCGGGCCATACTGGAAGGTGCGACCGGCAACGCAGACGCGATCGACCCAACCCTTCAGCTGGGTGGGGATCGTGAAATTGTACATTGGCGCGCCGATGACGATGATATCGGCGGCGAACAGATCATCGATATAGGCGCCGCCCGTGGCGAGGTCCTGTCCGAGCGCAGGGTTCGCGACCTCACCGCCCTGGAACACGGCCATATGGGCATCCGAGAGGTGCATCGCCGCATCGACGACGAGATCGCGCCGGATGACACGCGCGCCGGGATGCAACGCTTGCTGCTTGGCCACGATCTCGGCCGTGAGCGTGCGGCTCACCGAATAGCCACCAAGGATGCTGGAATCGATATGCAGAATGGTCGTCATGGGCTGATCCTCCGGCCGCCCGATCGCAGGGGCTTTAACGGTGCGGGAAATGAACTTCTTGATCGCGGTTAACATAAATTGAGAAGTGCCACGCGCGCGCGCCGGAAAATAGCCGGTGTATTACGATACTACCCATCGGTTCAGCCGATGCACTCTTCCAGGACTGGTGTGAACGGAAGTATCGCGGGATCAAGCCTGAGCGGTTGTCGCTTATGAACGCGCGAAAAAACAGTGGCTGGTCGCATCCGCGCAAGCTTCCCGTCCAGGCCTTGGTGCGCGATAGCGCAAACGCTTAAGCGGCTGGCAATGCCTGCCTCGCGCGTTCATGCGAGGGTTTCCTCTAAAACTTATAGTCTACGACCGCTGACAGGTACTGGACGTTGCGTCCCGGCGTGGCGCTATGGGTCAGGAACGGCCCCGCAGCGAAATAGGCATAGGCCATCGAGAGGTCGAGATGCGGCGTGGCATGCCATTTGACGGACGCTGAGGGCTGGCTTCCGATGTATCGCTCGCGGTTGTCGTTACCGCTTCGGAGCAAATTGACGCCCAACCCATAGACGCCGTCGTCAAGGCTGTTCCGCCAGAACCAGTCAAAATCAATTCCGACCTGAACGGAGGGCGTCAGGTGCGCCTGCAACGAGCCGCCAAGTCGCAGCATATTGGATGGACCGTTCAAGCTGATGGCCGCTTGCCCGAAATAGATGCCGCTCGGAAAGAGCGGGCTGAAGGTGCCAAAACTGCCGCCTGCCCGGCCGCTATCGCCGCTTGTTGCGCCCGCCCTGACGCTTACCCGCGGTGCGAAGCGCAGCGAATCGAAGCTGTAGCCGGTGTCGGCGCCAAAGCCGTAGGCGCTGAGCGGCAGACCTGCGAAGCTGCCGGCCTGATAGCTCAGCTCCCAGTCATAGTCCCAATGTCCCTTGCGGCCGAAAACCCGGGCACCGAGCGTGTGGCGTATCTCGCGACCGGCGTCCCGATCGAACGTGGCCTCGCGATTGTTGATGCCCAGATAGTAGAGGTCGAGCCCGCCACCGATCGACGCGATCGTTCTGGTCGAATAGAGTCCCCAAAACGTCGTGCGCCTGTCCGTCGGATCGTCAAATATCTGCGGACGGTTCAGCACCGGCTGGGTGACGAAAGCCGTTGCGTGCCAGGGGCCATCGTCGAGGATCGCGGAGAACCCATCGAACGCCAACCGGACATTCGGTCCTTCGCGCACATCCACCAACCTGCCGGAGCCAAACTGAAACTGCTGTCGGCCGACGCGGAAGGCAACGTCCCCATTGGAGAGCACGGGCAGTTTGATTTCGGCAAACGCCTCTTCGACCCACAGCCGGTCTTCATCAATCGGACGGGGACCGCCGTTACGGCCGCTTTCGATGGCGCTTGAGACCTGGCCGAACAGACGTATCCCGTTGCCGAGGTGCAAGTCCGCATAACTCGAAAGACGCTGAAGCAGATAGCCATTGGAGTCCTGCGGCCCGGCTCCCCAATTGGCGTTGCGGAATCCTTCGTACCATTCGCGCGCCTCGCCGCCCAACGTCAGGTATTGATCTCCCAGGGCGTTCAAGGGAATGAACTTGATGGCGTCCAACGGCTCGCGTCTGCAGGCAGTATCTCGAAGATAGCTGTAGTCTTCGTCCTGACGCAGCAATTGATAGGATGGCGGTGCAGGACATGGCGTTTGCGCCAAAGCAGGCGTCGCCACCATGCCGAGGAAAACCACCGAAAGCGACGAGGGAACCCAATGCTTCGTCTGTGGGCTCATGGGACCCCCCATTCTTTCTCTCAGGAGGTCAATTACCCAAATGGCGGGTCGAGTTCGAAACAGAGTTCAGCAAAAGCGTTGTCCAGGCGGTGCTCAATGCTCAACCGATCTTGGTCATCACTCTCCCGCAACAGTAACACGCCTGCATGAACAGGATTAGACTGCATTCCACGATGGAACACATCGGCTTGTCCGATGGTGATGAACTTCCGCGAGCGCAGCAAGTCTCGGATTGACGCCCGGGAGGCGCCGCTGCACGCCCGCGAACCGCGATGAGGACGCCTTATTTCGCGCGGTTGCGGCAGCGGCCCAGTAAGGCAGTGTTACCCCCGGAAAACGGGGGGCTGCCCCGAAGCCTGCTCCGCCGGCAAACGGGTGCGCAGTTCCGCGATCCGCGCTTCGCCTTCGGCTAGTGCCGCGCGATTGGTGCGAACCGAATAATAGCCCGTCACCAGATCGAACGGGTGCGCGATTGCGGAAGCGATGACGAAGCGCGCACCGTCGGACGACGCCTGCAGCCCGATATCGCCGGTGCCTTGGAAGATCGCCATCTCGCCCCTTTGCACGACGTTGACGCCCACCAGCCCGCCGTGGCTGACCGCCAGCCAGGCCACGCCCTGCCCGGCGGGTGCGTCATAGGTCCAGGTCTGACCCGGCGTCAGGGTCACCATCAGATAGGTGATCCCGGCCGGCGACCGTACGGGGCTGGCCTTGCCCTCATAGTCGCCGAGGATCACGGTCGCCGGTCCTGTCACCGGCATCGCCGCCCGCGCGCATCACTCGACCCCGCCATAGCCGAGCGTTCCCGACCCCGACACGGGATCGTCAAACCGGAAATCACCCTCGGTCAGCTCAGTGACGGTCGCGATCCCGGAATGCGGATGCACCGGCATTTGTCCGGCAAAGGCGCCAGGCGCCGAGAACAGGTCGAGAAAGACGAACGCTTGACGATCTCGCCAAGGTCGCCGGGGCTCATGAGGCGGACGATCGGGCCATGTCCCTGTCCCAACGTCTTGTACCGGATCCGGCGTTGCGCGAGGACGGCGGGTTGCGTGTTCATGTCACTTATCGAGAATGCCGGGCGACGATACGCTCGCGCTCGCTCACTTGAATATTGCCGCCCGGGCTCTACAGACACGTGAGCCGGGCAGCGTAATCCGGGTTAGAAGCAGCGTAATCCGGGTTAGAACATGCCGTTTGAATTGGCGCGCGGAATATTGGGAGCAAGCCATGGGGCCGAATTCTTCGGATCACCAACCGGCTGCAGCGTATCCCAATGCTCGATGGCCCGTCCTTCGGAATCCATCTTGTAGATATCGACAGCAGCGATCCCTGTATCTTCTGGATCGTCGTTGAACAGGTTCAGGAAATTCACGTGAGCAAACACATAGTCGCCGACCGCGATGATCTTATGGACGACAGCGCGGGCCTTTGCCCGCTCCTTGTTGACCTGGCCGAAGAACTTTCCCAACGCTTCAGCGCCATCGGCAACCAACGGGTTATGTTGGATATAGCCGGGAGTCATAAATGTGGCGATGGATTCTACCGACTTCTTCTGGTTAATCACCAGATCATAGAATCGAAGGATGTTGTTCTTGTTGCGGACGGCACGGCTGTCATTGGGGTCTACAAGCTCGATCATGGATTCTCCTGCTGGTTGAATGTGGCTTTTGGTCTTCAATTAGCTC
Source organism: Tardiphaga robiniae (assembly GCF_013359755.1). GTDB lineage: Bacteria > Pseudomonadota > Alphaproteobacteria > Rhizobiales > Xanthobacteraceae > Tardiphaga > Tardiphaga robiniae. The sequence goes on from NZ_JABMCJ010000085.1 coordinate 28,911, forward strand.
AGCCCGACAAGCTTTAGACGGAGCGCATCCTGTTCGGCGTCGGATTTTTCACGAACGAACCGGAGTATCTCTTCCGCGTCTTCGCCGACAGGAGCGCGGCTTGGCGCAGGCACCTGTTCGGCGATTTCAATGACCCGTTTCGCGGCAGAAACAGAATCAAGTCCACCTTTCTGCATGGCGTTGAGACCCTTCGCGAAGGTTGCAAACGTTTGTCCGTACAGTTCGCGTTGTTCCGGCGTCATGCCGTCCGCAATTCGCACAAGAGCTGCATCAGTTTTCGCCGGTCCGCCGGTCCTCATGATGCCTGCCGGAACGACCACGACATCGACGCCGAGATGTTTCAACTCGGCCCGGTAGACAGCGGCGAACACCTCGGTGGCTGCTTTCGATGCGCCCGAAGCTCCATTGAAAGGAAGCGGCAAGCTGGCGGTAAAGGTACTGATCTGGACGATGCGTCCGCGCGCCTTCCGGAGTGCCGGAAGGAAAGCGTTCATAACGGACAAGGCGCCGAACACATTAACCTCGAACTCGTGCCGGATAGCATCGAGCGGCAGAATTTCCAGGGGGCCAGGGGTAAGGATTCCGGCGTTGTTGATGAGCAGATTGAGACTGCCTTCAGTGTGGGTCGCAACCTCACGGGCCCAATTCTTGACCCCAATCGCGTTCGTAATGTCACAGACGGTCAGCGTTACCGCCCCACTAGACGCTCGCTTGAGGTCTTCGATCTCCTCTGGAGTAAAGGCTGTTCCGAAAACGCGATAGTTCTTGGCGGCGAGACCTAGCGCAATATCTCGCCCGAGCCCGCTGCCCGCTCCCGTCACTGCCACCGTACGTTGCTTCGTATTAGCCATAATAGCCTCCTGTTCCACTGCTCCGCGCTCCGAGGATCACCGAATAGCCACCGCGACTGCCGGGCTGTCCTCCGGCCGCCCGTTCCCGGGAGCTTGAACGGTGCGGGAAAAGGAGTTCCTTGATCGCGCAGAACATGGGGCGTTAGGTGCCACGCGCACGTATCCTTGGGAAAGCCGGTATATTGCGATACAAAATATCGGATCAGCCGATGGGTGAATTCAGCCGAATTCGAGACGGAAGCCGCCTGCCGGCAGTGGCGCTCAGCACACCTGAATAAACAGGAACAACCTGAATTATCTGATGTAATCTATCGGTCTGTCCGATAGAAGGAAAAGACATGCTTGACGGTGTATCTCTCGATCAATTGCGAACCTTTGTTGCCGCAGCCGATGAAGGCAGCTTCTCCGCTGCGGCCCGACGCCTGAAGCGGACTCAGTCCTCCGTCAGCGAGGCCATCGCCAATCTGGAGGCACAGCTTGCAGTCACGCTGTTTGATCGCAGCGGTCGATATCCGAAGCTGACGACGGAGGGCGGCGTCCTTCTTGCCGATGCGCGATCCGTCGTCCTGGGCGTCGATTGTATGAAGGCGCGCGCGAAGGGAATATCGGGCGGGCTGGAGGCGGAACTTGCAGCGGTGATTGACGTCTTCGTTCCGATCACGGCGATTGCCGAGGCGGCTCACGCGTTTCGTCGACAATTCCCTACCACGCCCTTACGGCTCTCTGTCGAAGCGCTCGGCGGCACGGTGCAGCCTGTGATGGATGGCCGCGTAAGTTTCGGCCTCGTCGGATCCTTGCCTACACTGCCCGCGGGCCTTCTGGCAGAGCGCGTCACGAACGTTGGTTTTGTCATGGTCGCGGCGGCCAGCCATCCGCTTGCCGTGCTCAGTGGCACAATTCCACGTGACGAGCTGGCACGCCACGTTCAACTGGTGTTGACGGATCGATCCGACCTTTCGGTCGGGCGGGAATTCGGCGTCATGTCGTCTCTGACCTGGCGATTGGCGGACCTCTTTGCCAAACATGCCTTTCTACTCAGTGGCCTGGGGTGGGGCGGCATGCCGCTCCACGCTGTCGCGAAGGACATTGCCGAGGGACGGCTGGTCGAACTTTCGATCCAGGATATCCCACCGGGCGGGCTCCAGCTTCCGATCTCAGCAGTCTATCGGATCGATGCGCCTCCTGGACCCGCGGGCCGTTGGATGATCGAGCACCTTAAGCAGTGCTCGAACGAGGTACCTGTCAGGCCGCCTGTTGACGGGGGCATGAAAGTGTAATAGTGACGATTACACATTAACGGGTTCGACTATGCCAACCAGCACGCGTTTTGCCGTTGCCGTACATATCCTGACCGGTCTTGCCGTGAGCGACGGAAAGCCTTTGCGTTCTGAGGATCTGGCTTATTCGGCGAATACCGGCGCGGTCGTGATCCGCGGACTCTTATCCCGCCTGAATGATGCTGGACTGACGCATTCGCAGCTTGGAGCTGGAGGGGGTGCCTTGCTGGCGAAGCCGGCCGCGAAAATACGGCTGCTCGATGTTTATCGAGCAGTTGAGGACACCGAGTTATTCTCGATGCACCGCACCCCGCCTTGTGAGAATTGCGCAGTCGGCGGCAACATTCTTGAGGCGATCCAGCCCCCGTTGGCTAAGGCCCGCAAAGCCATGGAGAATGAACTGGCGAAGACCACTGTCGCGGACATAGCAGTGGAAGTGGCGAGGCTGGGGAAGTTCTCCATCCCGCTCGTCTGGTGATTCATTTACAAATAAATGTCATCGTGTCATGGACATACAGACTTTTCATATAAGTCATGCGCCACGATGACACGGAATAGCCGCCCGGTTTCGGGGATGCCGGCGGTTTCCATCTTCGAAGCCCCGTACAAAACAGGAGTACAATATGACAATTGGTATTATCGGTTCCGGCGCTCTCGGCTCGACCTTCGCACGGGCTCTCGCCAAAAATGGGATACCGGCCACAATTTCTAACAAACGCGGGCCAGAGTCGCTGGCATCGCTCGTGCAGGAAATCGGCCCCTTCATCAAGGCGGGCACGGTCGAAGAGGCCGCAGGTGCGGATATCGTTCTTGCAGCGATACGCTGGGTCGATGCTGAGAATGTGTTGAGCAGTCTGCCGGCCTGGAACGGGCGCATCGTCATCGATGGCACCAATCCAGTGGAATTCCTCGCCCCCGACTCGCCCGATGCGAAAGACCCCAACAATCCGCTCGCGGCCTACGGCCTCAAGGCGGCTGATCTGGGGGGAAGATACTCAAGTGAGATCGTCAAGCAGTATGTGCCGGGTGCGCGGGTCGTAAAGGCGTTCAACCATAACGGCGTCGAGGCGCTTCTCGAGCCGGAAGTGGCTGGTGGCCAGCGGGTGCTGTTTTATTCCGGCGACGACATCGCCGCAAAAGCCGAGGTCCGCAAGATCATCGAAGCCATCGGTTTCTTCCCGGTTGATCTTGGCTCTCTCGACGTTGGCGGACCGCTGGCATCACTCCCGTTCGGTGCCTTGTCGTCGCACAACTTTATCAAGATCTAGCGAAGAAGCTTACGAAAGAGGGGAGCCCGCCATTTCGTGGGCTCCCAGTGGCCGATTGGCAATCTCGTTCGCTCGACCAGCGACGTGAGCATTCCCAACGAAAAACAGGAGCATATTCATGACCGACCAACAAAACGATGCGGCCGTCGATTACGATGGCCTGATGCAGGCTCACCTCTACCGCGTGTTCGGCGAGCGTGATACAATAAAGCGCACGGCGGCGATCCGCGAACTCTATGCCGAGGACGTCGTGGTGTACGAAGAGGGTGTCGAGGCAGTCGGGTACGCTGGCGTCGATCACGTGGTCGATGCGGTGTTGTCGAAGGCACCGCCGATCTTCGTTTTCGGCACGTACGGACCCGCCGTCGGCCATCACGGGGTCGGCCGCATGCGCTGGCATTTCGGCCCGGCCGACGGGCCGCCCGTCGTCACCGGTCTCGATGTCGTCGAGATCGTGAACGGCCGGATCACGACGCTGCATGTTTTCATCGATCCGCCAGCCGCATGATCCTCCTACCCTCGTCGCGAAGGAGCGTATCCTTGTTCACCGGCAGCGTTGCCGAGCCCAGTCTGGGCTCGAACGTGCTGCGCGCCGAACGATGCGCGGACGGAAGTGGCAGCCGCACTGCGGTCCAGCACCGACACCGCCCACGATATCGCGAAGGCGAGCGGAACCGAGACCAGGGCCGGATTGTCGCAAGGGAACGGCGCGGTTCCGAGCTTCAGCGAGGCGGTCCATACTCCCGGGTTGAGAGCGACCAATCCCACCGAAGTCAGCAAGCCCGCGATCGATCCGCTCACCGCGTGCGGAAGCCTTCGCGCGTTAGATAGGCGTCGAGAATATCGCCGATTTGCGGTACATCTTCAGCAATGAGGATCAGTGCGTTCATCGGGTTCACAAGGTCAAATAAAGCTGGTCAATGTCCCATGGCACGGGGGGACGCTCGCCGTCGACCTATTATCAGGCCTCTCCGCCAAACCTCCACACATTCTCCATTGTTCGCCAACTGTTGCTGGCGATGGCACAGCGCGTTGACCGCCCTCAGTTAGGATCTTCCTTACACACGTGCGAGGTGGCTGACATTTTTGAAAAGAGGATGTTCTTCGAGTGCAGCAGTCTTGTCAGTAAATCGAACGAGTAGTGATGGCACGGCCGGAACCGTATTCAGCTATCTGTCGGATCCGGTGCTGATAACTTCACCGAACAATTCCCACTTAGTGCCCTGGAACCTCATCATCTGAAGTTGCTCGATCGGAAAGAAATCTGCCCCGCTAGTGTTGATCTTGATGCCGGGCAGCAGCGTGTCTGGTTTAAAATCCTTCAGAGCTGCAGCCTGGTGCATGACGTTCTCGCGCGTCAGGTTATCCCCACATTGCTGCAGCACCTTTACCATAGTCTGCGCGGCGCCGTAGCCGTAGACGACCGAGCTATCGGTCTTGTTCGCGTCGGGAACGTACTTCTGCAAGAATGCGAAGAATTTTTGCATGCCCGCATCATTGTTCCAGCGCGAATCCGCGCCATCCTTGGCGTAGGCTGCCGACAAGATGCCTTGTGCATTATCGAAGCCTGCGGGCTGCATGACGCCGCCTATTGACGCCCCCGCATTGATCTGGAGGTAGAGCGGTTTCCATCCGAGCTCAGCGGCCTTTCGGATCGCCTGAGCGGCAAATTTGGGGGTGGTTATGCTGAGAAACACATCCGCTGCGGTAGACTTCAATTTGACGATATGAGACTCGATGGTCGGTTCGGAAACCTCATAGCTGTCTTCCGCAACGATCATGGAGGTCTTTTCGCCAAGGCCATCCTTCAGGCCGGTCAGCAGATCTTTCCCAAAATCATCATTCTGGTAGAGAACCGCAATTTTGGCGTCGGGCTTCTCCTTTAGGAGATATTTTGCGTAAATTCGCCCTTCGCTCTGGTAGGCAGGCTGCCACCCGATCGTCCAAGGAAAATCTTTGGGATTGCCCCATTTGCTCGCGCCCGTGGCAACGAATAGCTGCGGTACCTTCTTGGCGTTCAGGTATTTCTGGATCGCGGAGTTGGACGGAGTTCCGAGCGTGCCGAACAGGAATAACACTTCGTCGCTTTCGACCAGCTTTCGCGCCTGCTCGACGGCTTTTGGAGGACTGTAGCTATCGTCATAGGAAATAAACTTGATCTTCCGGCCAGCGATGCCGCTCTGTTCGTTGATCATGTCGAAATAGGCGGCCTCGATTTTTCCAATGACACCATAGGAAGAAGCTGGGCCACTGTAGGCCATGATGTTGCCAATCTTGATTTCTGTATCGCTTGCACCGGGATCATATTTGCCTTGTGCGCGAAGGGCATTGCAGCTCCACCCCAATATGAAAAACGAGGCGAGCAGTGTTACGCAATTTCTTTTCGTAATCATGATCGAGTTAGCCTTTCGAGCAATCTGTTGACGAGCAATGATCCGTTCTCTCGGAGGTCTTTCCGAAAGAGAGCCGCACTAAATATTTTGACTTGGCGCGAGGCCTCTCTTCTTGACCGTCCATGCGTTGAGCTTCTCCCGAGCGTGGTGGCTCTCTTTTTCCATGTAACCCTCATCGACTGTCCACGTCGTCAGTTCGACGCGGAGGCCGTTCGGATCGAAGAAATAAATCGAGTTAATGATGTGATGATCGGTAACTCCCAATACTTCGATACTGTAATCCTCCAGTCGTTTTTTTGCTGCCAGGAGCTGGTCGCGGTCGGAGACCTCGAGCGCGATGTGGTTGACCCACGCGGGAGTGTTGGGTGACGGCTCCGGCGCGATGTTATCGCCTAGATCGAAGAACGCGATGCACGATCCGTCGGCCATTTGGAAGAAGATATGCGTATAAGGGTTATACTCGCCCGTTGAGGGAACGTGATCCTCCTGAATGACATGCAACAGGGGGAGGCCAAGAATGTCCTCGTAGAAGTGTCGCGTTTCCTCTGCGTCCTTGCAGCGATAGGCGAAGTGGTTGAGTTTTTGAATCGCAAAATTCATGTCAGGTCCTCCAGTGCAATATCGACCAGGCGTTCCACTTGTTGCCCGTCGTTCAATTCTTTCGAAGCGAGAATGGCGAACTTCGAAAGGAAAAGGACTTCCTTTCCGGAGCCCGCGGCATCGATGGCGTTCGCCAATTTTTCCCAGATGCGCTCGAGATCGAAATTTTGTGAGGGTGGTGACATGGTTCAGTCTCCGCGTGCGAGGGAAAGCGCAAAGATCGCGTCGAATCGGGTCGGATCAAACCGTCGCCACCGTGCGGCCACGTGGCCGTCGGGTCGAATGAGGTAGCCCGCCCCTGGCCTGTCGAGACCAAGCAAGTCCCGCGCTCGATGGCGATGATCGACGACGACGGTGGGCCGCGCATCCGCGCGGTCATTCTGCTCAAGAATAACTACGTTGAGACGATCGCGAGAGGCGACCTTGCACAGGTGCATTTCCACTGCCTCGTCGCCCCCCGCCACGACAACCGTCGGATCGAGGCCGACGAGGTCGATGAGATGTCCGTCGTAAAGCTGATGCCCGCGCCGCATTTTTATTGGGAAGGTCGGCAGCGTTGCTCCCACGACCGGTCCGCTTTCCCAGCTTTCGTCCTCCGTCGTCTGGATCGGCGACGTGGCGAAGGTGATGGCAGTGGTCTGGCGCGGATTAACCAGGGCCCGTGCAAAGGCATTCGAGACAGCGAGACTAAGCGCCGCTTGGCGCATGAGCTCGAATCCGCGCGACGGTGGCGTCATGAACAGCGTGCTCTTGCGCGCCTGCTCGATGTTCTCGCGCGCGGCGAAGACGCGTTCGTGCGAATAGCTGTCGAGGAGTCCGTCTCCGCCCCAACCCTGGATGACCGCGGCAAGCTTCCAGACGAGATTGCCGGCATCATCGATGCCGGAATTCAGGCCTCTCACACCGAAGATCGGCACCAGATGCGCCGCATCGCCGGCAAACAGGATACGGCCATGTCGATAGTGCGGAAGCGTGAGGCAGTGGGCCTTATATAGACTGATCCAGATCAGCTCATAGTCCGGTGCCTCGCCAATCATTTTGAGATGTGCATCGACCCTGGCGCGAACCCGCTCCTCCTGGAGTTCGATGGCCGAATCCTCGTCGTCACGAAGCTGATAATCGATCCGCCACACGTCATCCGGCTGACGATGCATCAGTACCGTCGAGCCGGGATTAGACGGAGGATCGAACCAGGCCCGACGCTCGGTCGGATACTCGGAACTGAATTTGATATCAGCAATCAGGTAACGCCCCTCATAGGAGTTGCCCTCAAGCTTGAGACCGACTGCCTCGCGGACGAAGCTCCGTGCGCCGTCCGCGGCCACGACCCAGTCCGCTTCCAGATCGTAAACGCCATCAGGTGTTTCGACCGAGAGAATCACACAGTCATTGGTCGACTTGACCGCCGTGAGTCGGCTGTGCCAGCGGATATCGGCTTCGGGACATTCGTTTAGCGCATCGACAAGGTATTGCTCCGCGAAGCACTGCTGGAGGTTAACCATCGGGGGATACTTCTGATCTTCATCGTGAGGCATCTGGAAATCCAGCACTTGGTGACCGTGCCAAAAGCTGCGGCCCCCGGTCCAGGGAAGCCCTTTCGCAAGGGGACGCTGTACCGCGCCGAAGCGGTTCCAGATTTCGAGGCTCCTTCGCGAGATGCAGGCGGCACGGCTTCCGAAGCTCACCGAGTCGCGTGGCTCGAGCACGACCACCGGAATGCCATACCGGGCCAGACCAATGGCCGCCGTTAATCCGACCGGACCGGCTCCGACAACGACCACCGGCCGCTGCTCCGGCCTGCCATCGAGGCCAGGCGGGCGTCGGAACGGATAGGATGGGAAATCGTCATACATACTGCGACCGATGGCCATGGCGGTTTCCAAAGTCCTGATCAGTTGGTCGGATGCCAGTCGCCGTTTTTCACGACGGCGATGATGAAGGCCGAGCTGTCGAGACCGAGGTGATCCTTCGGGCTCATTGTGAAGATGCCGTTGATACCGACAAACTCTTTCGTTTTCTCAATCTCGTCGCGGATCGCTTCGGGCGTGACCTTGCCGCCTTTGTCGATCGTTCGCTCGATCGCTCCGATCAGCATCATCAACCCATCATAAGCGGCGCCACCGCCATAGGAGGCCGGCTCCTTCTGCGCTTCCTCGTAGGTGCGCTTGTAGTCCAGCGCGACCTTCTTCTGCGGTGCGCTATCCGGCAGCTTGTCTGCGACGAGAAGCGAGGCAACGGGAACGAATACGCCTTCAGCCGCCGCTCCCGTGTTGTCGAGGAATGTCTTCGAGGCAATCGCGGGTGACAGATAGAGCGGGATGTTGAGACTGAGCTGCTTGACGTTACGGGCAATGATGCTCGGACTGGCGCCGATCCCGAAATTGAGGATTGCCTGTGCGTTGGCATTGCGGATGCGGGTGAGCTGGGCCGTCATGTCACTGTCGGTTGGCGCGTAGACCTCGTCAGCGACGATTTCGATGCCAAGTTCTTTTGCTGCCTTCAACGCCTGCTCGCGACCAGACTGACCGTAGCCATCCGAGCCGTTGAGCATGCCGATCTTGGCAATACCGTTCGTCTTCATATGTTCGAAGCCACGCAGCACAGCCGTTCGATCGGTCGCGGGGGTCTTGAACACCCACTTCTTCACCGGCTCGACAATTGTGATTGCGCCGGCGAGCGAGATGAGGGGGATCTCGTTGTCTTCGAAGACCGGAATAGTCGCCATGGTCGTGCCTGTGCTTGAGCCCCCGATGATGGCCACGACTTTGTCCTGATTGACGAGGCGCAGTGCAAACGAACGTGCCTGCGACGTGTCGCCCGCGTCGTCATAAGCCACAAGCTCGAGCGGCCGACCTTTGACGCCGCCGGCCTTATTGATGCGGTCGACATAGAGTTTCAGTGTCTTCATCTCGGGGTCGCCGAGGAATGAGATTGGTCCGGTCGATGAAAGAAACGCGCCGATCTTGATTGGTTGCTGCGCCGCCGCAGGCCCGGATGCGCAAGTAGCTACGGCTGCCACCGCGGCAATAATTACATTTCGCATGAGTAATCTCCCCCTGTTTGCTCTTTGCTCTGATTAAAGACGCTGTGAAAAAGCAGCGATCCTGTCTGCCGCCTCCTGAACGAGGTGCGGCTGACCGGCAAGGTAGTGATTGCCGCCGCGCAAGACGTGCCGCTCGGCTCGGCCGGCCGCGGCGCTCGCCCAGGTATCGTTATCGGACGGGAACACCGATGCGTCGGCCGTGTGTTCGAGCAGGAGGACCGGCACCGAGGTGTGCGCGAGGTTAGCGGGGCCATCGCCGCGGCTTGATTGCGACCATTGGCTCAAATAGCCGGTCAGAGAGGTGTAGCGGCCCATGCTGTTGGCGGCGTAGTTCTGCGCGCGGGGCGGCCCCCACACGGTCGTGCCGGGGATGCGATCGTTCGGATCGAGTGCCGGGTCAAGGCAGCGCGGGTCGGCGAGTGTGCGGTGAATGATGAAGGCCATGTCCCGCGGCCCGTCGTGCGCTGCCCTGATCTGGCGCAGCCGCTGTCGTGCCCAGATCTCGATGCGTGCGTTGCGGGCCTTCTGCGCAGCGCGGTAGCGCATCATGAATTCGGCAGAATAGGCCGGGCCGTTCTCGGGATTGAACATGTCGAGGGCTGGATCGGAACCCAGCGCATCACTTTCCTCGATCAAGGCCGGATCGAGCCAGGTGTCCATGAGACGTGAACGTCCGAGATGAGCCGCGTTGAGGGAGATTGCATCGGCAGGAGGGAGATCTTCGGGCAAGAGATCGATCGGATCGCCAGCCGGCGTGTCTTCGATCGTAAGTGCCTCGGCCTGCGCTTGATAGAAGCTTACCAGCGCTCCGCCCCCAGAATTGCCGAGGAGCAGGATTCGCTCAAAGCCTTGCTGCCGCAGCCACTTGACGCCAGCACCAAGATCCTGGATGGCGCGTTCGAGCACGAGAACGGCATCGTTGCCGAGATAGCGCGTGTTGAGACCGAGCATCGCCACGCCGCGCTCCGCCAGGGCACCGATCAGATAGTGGCCCATGAAATTGCTGGTAGGATGGATCACGATTGCTGCGACCTTGGAGCCGGCGGGTCGCGCGAAGGCACCCCAGATGCGCGGCCGCAGCATTGCGAGGCCCGACTGGCTCTCCATTGCCGCGCCGGCGCGGACATCGATCGTGACGAGTTCCGGTGTGACCATGTGTGCTACACTCCCAAGTAAGCTTCTTGGACCCGCCGGTCCTCGAGAAGATCCAAGCCGTCACCTGCCAGAACGATCCGGCCGGTCTCGATGACGTAGCCGCGATCGGCAAGTGCGAGGGCGGCGTTCGCGTTTTGCTCGACCAGCAGGATCGTGGTGCCTGAAGCTCGGAGCTCGTCGATGATGTCGAAGATCCGTTCGACGACGACGGGAGCCAGCCCCATCGACGGCTCGTCCAGCAGCAGCAGCTTGGGGGCTGACATCAACGCGCGCCCAAGAGCCAGCATCTGTTGCTGACCGCCCGAGAGCGTCCCTGCTAACTGCCGCCTGCGCTCCGCGAGGATTGGGAACATGGCGTAGGCTCGTGTGAAGCCTGCGGATACGGTGGCCCGGTTACGGCCGTAACCGCCGAGCAGCAGGTTGTCCTCGATCGTCAACTGCGGAAAAACTAGCCGCCCCTCCGGCACCTGCGCGATACCAAGCGCAACCCGTTCCGACGCGCGCAGGTGATTGATGTCGTGTCCACCGAATCGAATTGTCCCGCCATCGATCGGCTGGACACCGGACAGGCAACGCAGGAGCGTCGTTTTTCCGGCTCCGTTTGAGCCTACCAAGGCGACGAGTTCTCCGCGTCCGATTTCGAGCGACACGGTAGAGAGCACGCGAATACGTCCATAACTTGAGCTGAGATCCTGAACCTGAAGCAGTGGCACAGCGCTCATGATCGCCTCCGCCTGATGCCGCCACCGAGATAAGCGCGGATGACTTCCGGGCTGCGTCGAATCTCGTCAGGGGTTCCTTCCGCCAGCTTCTGGCCCTGATCGAGGACGACGATGGTCTCAGCAATGCTCATGACCAGCTTCATGTCGTGTTCGACCAGGAGCACCGTCACGCCCTGCAGCGCGATATCGGCGATGAGGTCGCGCATCGTGGCGGTCTCAGCCGGGTTAAGGCCCGCAGCCGGCTCATCCATCAGAAGAAGTTTCGGTTCAGCCGCGAGCGCGCGAGCGATATCGAGCCGCTTCAGCGCGCCGTAGGGCATCGCGTCAGAACGTGAATCGCGAAACGTGTCCAGACCGACACGCTGGAGTAACATCTCCGCGCGATCGCGCGCTTCGGCATTGGCCTGGCGGATAGCTGGCGTGTTGAACAAAGCCTTGAGGAAACTCGGTTCCGAGCGCAAATGGGCTCCGACCATGACACTCTCAAGCGCAGTCAGCTCAGAGAAGGTCTGCAGGTTTTGGAATGTGCGTTGCAGCCCCGCCTGGGCGCGTTCGGCGGTGGGTAGATCCGTCACATCGCGCTCGTCGAGCAGAACCTGACCGGCGGACGGCCGGACAACCCCCGCCACAAGATTGAAGAGGGTCGTCTTGCCAGCGCCGTTCGGTCCGATGAGGGCATGAATGCGACCTGCAGTCACCACAAAGCTGACGTCGTTGACGGCTTTGACGCCACCGAATGCCCGCGAAAGATTGCGGATCTCGAGCAGCCGATGTGATGGTTGTGGCGCAATCATCGGCTCTAGCCTGAGACGGACAATGGATGACGTCATCGGCCCACCCTCCGTCCGAACAGGTCGGCAAGAGTCGGAACAATGCCGCGCGGCATAAAGATCATGGTCGCAATGAGGACGATACCGATCGCGACGTGCTTGTATTCAGCGAAGGCCGCCACGAGCTGAGGCAGCGCAGTCAGGATCGCGGCACCGACCAAGGCGCCATAAGTTGAGCCGAGGCCGCCGAAGACGATCATGGTCAGGAACTCGACCGACCTCAGGAAGCCGGCATCCGCAGGCGTGATGAAGCGTTCGGCGAAAACGAAGAACGCCCCCGCGATACTTGCCAGGACAGCAGAGAAAGCGAAGACCAGTGCCTTGGCGCGGGGGACGTCAACGCCGGCCGTTGCCGCTGCGATCTCGGACGAGTGCAGCGCGCGCAGCGAGCGGCCGGCCGGCGAATTGACGAGGTTTTCGGCGAGCCAGACCGCCACGATCAGGAAGGCCGCCACGATCCAGTACCAGAACTCGATCGCACGGAGTTTGAATTCGCCGAGCCGCATAGCTGGCACGCTCAGGCCGTCCGGGCCACCAGTGAGCCAGATCTCACGATTGAGTACGATCGAGATGATGATCCCGAGCCCAAGTGTCGCCATCGCGAGATAGTGGCCCTTGAGCTTCAGGATCGGACGCGCGATTACGTGGGCCAACAGACCGACGACGGTAGCTATGACGGGGGCTGCGATGAGGCCGTGAACACCGAGCTTTATAGAAAGTAGCGCGGTGCCGTAGGCGCCGAGCGCGAAGAAGCCGGCATGACCTAGACTAATTTGGCCCGCGTAGCCCGATAGAAGATTGAGCCCAACGCATACAATAGCGCTCAGCCCGACCTTCACCGCGACATCGAAGAAGAACGGGTTCGGAAAGCTCAGCGGCAGAACGATGAGGATCGCCGAAAGAATTGCCAGCCGACCGAGGGGCGCGCCGAGCGAGATCGCTGCTGAGAGGGTGGTGCCAGTGGCCATGATCACACCCGATCCATGGCAACGCGGCCGAACAGACCGCCGGGGCGAACCATCAACACAGTGAGGATTAGAAGGAAGGCGATCGCGTCCTGGTAGCCGGAAGAGACATAGCCGCCGGTGAAGGCCTCAACGAGACCAAGCACGAGCCCGCCCGCCAGCGCGCCGAACGGATTGCCAAGCCCGCCCAGCATCGTCGCGGCGAAGCCCTTGAGGCCGAGCATGATGCCGATATCGTACCGTGTCAGCGTAATCGGCGTTGTGAGAACGCCGCCAAGCGCCCCCAACGCCGCGGCGAGAGCGAAGCTGACGAGCAGCACGTGCCGTGTCTCTATCCCGACCAGTTGTGCGGCGAGGGGGCTCTGCGCCGTCGCGCGCATGGCTTTGCCGAACAGGGTTTTTTCGAAGAACCACCAGAGCAGTGCGGCCACGATGGCGAGTGTACCGAGTACCCAGAGACTCTGGCTTGCAATCGAGGCACCGAGTACCTGGACGTTGGATTCGCCCGAGAACGCCGGGAAGACGAATTCGCGCTTGCCGAGTGTGACTTCCACAATGCCGCGAAGCAAAACCGAGCCGCCGATCGTGATGATAATGAGGGTGGCAAGACCCGCGCGCTGGGCGGGCTCAATCGCAAGCCGGTAGAAGGCGACACCGGCTATCGTCGCAGCCGCGATCGCTACCGGCACGGCGAGCCAGATCGGCAGCAGGCCGGTAGTCGTGAACAGGAAGGCGGTGAGCATGCCGCCCAGCATCACGAACTCGCCTTGGGCAAAATTGATGATATTGCTCGCGTTGTAGATGATCGCGAATCCCATGCCCACGAGAGCGTAGATCGCGCCCCGGGTCAGGCCCGACGCGGTGAATTGGGCGAAATCCGCCAGCATGTTTCCCTCCCAAATGGCCGGGCGCTGCCTGCGCCTTCTGTGGCGAGGTCTAGACTGGGTGGACGAACTGGTTCAGAACATCCCCCTAGAAGGGGACAACGGGGAGTTGCTCAAATGGCCGAAAGGGACAATGCCCGATCGTTGGACGCATTTGCCGACACGGTTGGCGCGATTGGCACGCTGGGTTTTGACGAGATTCTGCTTAAAGCTGTGAACTCAGTCGTGACTGTTGATCATCTGACGGTGCTCACCTATCGGGCGAACGAAAAACTGCAGACCCTATCCATTGCTAGTCGCATTGATCTCGCGCAGGCGCGCTCGCTGACGCGCGACTACGTTGCACATCTCCACGTGTTCGATCCGAACTTCCCCGATATCACCAAGCTGAGCCGGAGTCGGAGTCGACGGATTATCGTGAGAAGGCATGATCGATCGCGACTAAGGACCAAGGCCTATCAGCAACGCTTCTATTCAACGGTGGGAATCGTCGATAAGGTCTCTTACCTCTGGCGTCTCGGCGACGTCGCTTTTTATGTCAATCTGTACCGAACGCTGCGCACCGGCCACTATGCCGAGAATGAGTTACGCAAGTTGAGCGAGATCGCTCGCATGGTTGCGAGTTTGGTACGTATGCATGGCGGCCGGAAACGCCTCGAGACCGCGCTCGCCACCGGAAATTTTGGTGAACTCTCAACTCGCCTCGTCGAATTGCTTGGACCGCACTTGACGGCACGGGAGCAGGCGGTCCTCTCCTGCATCCTTATGGGTATGCATACGGAAGGCATCGCACTGAGTCTGCATGTCAAACCGTCAAGCGTCATTACCTTTCGAAAGCGTGCCTATGCAAAACTCGGCATAGCAAGCCAACCCGAGCTATTCGCCAGGTGCCTGCGCGTGCTTCCACAATTTCCGATCGAAGCTCAACTTTGAGGTAGCTGCGGGGGAACCGAAGAAAAACGCGGGATTAGCTTTGTACCTTCAGAAGGGGACGTCCGTAAAATGCGCCGGATGGCTCAAATCCGTTATTGCTCAAGCGGACACGGAAAGTTCTTGCCCGCATCATGTCGCTGGAGGAGGAGCTCGCGGTTTCGGTTCAGTCGATGCGCTGCAGGCCTGCTTGGTTGATCACACCGGTCCAGCGCTTGATCTCGCTGGCGATGGAGTCGCGTGTCTCTATGGGCGAAGTGGCTTGGGCCTGAATGCCGAGCTGATCGAGCCGGTTCTGAAAGGCGACGGTACCGATCGCCGCGCGCAGCGTTTCGCTCAGCTCTCAAGCGCAATTTTCGCAATTGGAAAGTCTATACCTCCGAGTAACTCGCTCATCGGGACTATCACTGGGGCCAAGATCTCTCGGCCATGTTGGAGGGGCTGGACAGTCAATCCCGATCAGAGCTGCATTTGGCGGTCTCTGTTCGCTCAATTCGGGCAGAGAAATTATCAGTGATGCCCGATCATCGGGCCGCACCGATGCCGATGACGCTGCTCTTTCCGCATCGCCAGCACCTTTCCCGGAGGCTTCAGTTGCGTTTTGTTGCGCAATTGCAGGCCTAACTTGCGATAGATGCGCCGAGTCTTGTTCTGGCCGAGCCGCCAATACGTACCCGAATTTTATTGTGTGGCAGCACCAGTGTTGGATCAGGACAATCGGATGGTCGCAGCCATCGGAATTGGCGTCACGGCGAGCGACTTTGAGATGAACAAGTCGAACTTGGTTCGTGAAATGATAAGGGCCGCGCAGCAAGCTTCGCGAGAATTGGGATGGCAACATTCTAGTTAGACAAGGACGATCGAAACAGAGAAGTTGGGGCGGGGGGAACGGTGGCATGGGTCGCCCGATGGGCGGCATCGAGTACTGCGCGATTCTGATGAATTGTATGATGCCGAGGCCATTTCCCTATTGTTTCGCCAGCAGAGCGACATAATCAGAAAATGCGCGTTTGATCTCGACCTTCGCAGTCTTCTTCGACCAGTTCATCGAACCGGAAATGAACAAGGCGGCATTGCCGATACAGAAGGCGAGGATATTGGCGGAAAGAAAGCGGACGTCATTATGGTGAAAATGGCCGGACGCAATGCAGTCTTCGACGCACCCATGCAGCATGCGATAGGTAGGACCGGATATGCGCTTGGCCGATTCGCGCCCGCGGAGACCGGACATTGTGCGGCCGGAGAGAAATATCAGTTCGAAGTACGGACTCTTTTCCAGGGCGAAGTCAAAAAAGCCATCGGCCAGCAGCAGCAGCCTCTCTGGCGCAGAATGGCCTTCGCGGTACCGCTCGAGGTAGGCGGCAAAGATCCCATAACCGGCTTCAAGCAAGGCCAGTTGCAGCTGCTCCTTGTTTTCAAAATGGCGATAGATCGCCATCGGCGTGACGCCGACGTCGCCAGCGATCTGGCGCATGGACACATGGTCGGGTCCGTGAGTCAAAAAGCGATCGAGCGCCGTCTCGAGAATACGGTCCCGGGTTGACGGCTTTGCTGGAGGCGACATGGGCATCAGTGACCTGTGGGCTGGTGCTAAGCGAGATATCGCTTTCGAATTTCCGTCATCATGTCGATACCCAATATCGTAGAAGCCGCGATAACTCCACCGACGAGAGCACCGATGACGCCGTCCGTCGAAATGTCCTGCCCTGTGAGATAAAGGCCTTTGATCGGAGTCCGCGCTCGGAGCCAGCGTTGCCGGAACCGCTGCGGCGACGACTCGATGCCCATGAAGCCGCCGCGCTCGCGTTTGACGAATGTCTCGTAGCTGAGTGGCGTCGAAACTTCGACGCAGTCAAGCGCCAAACGTGCCTCGGGTACGTGTCGAAACAGCTCCTCAAGCAGCCGTTCCTTTATTTCTTCCTTCAGCGCCAGATAGTCATCGCCGCGCTTCATCCAGCGGGAGCCCCGCCACTTCTCGAAGTGGCGGAAATCGGTGTAGCCATACATCTCAACCGTCGATTTGCCGGGATACGCCTCGTCCCAGGACGGATCCTTGGTCGATGGGAAGGTCGTGAACGTCCACGGAAACGGGGCGCGAAAATCCGCCCTGTGAGCCTCGAGGTTGGCCTGCAGGTCGTTGGTTGGATGGGCCCATATGTTCGCCGCGCCGAAACCCAGTTCCTGGCTCGGCTTGTTGAACCCGATATTGAGACCGACCACGGCGTAGGTATCCGCGACCTTGCCGATCTGGTCGAGCAACCCGGTGGGGACGAGGTTGTCGCGGGCGATAAGTCGCCCGTAAGTATTCTGGACTCCGGCATTGCTGATCACGACCGGACACGCCAGCTCTTCGCCCGAGGATAGACGAACCCCTTTGGTCTTGCCCTCATCGATAAGGATTTCAGCGACTTCCGCGCTGTGCAGCACCATTCCGCCCGCACGTTCGATGATCGGGACGATCGCCTCGGAAAAAGATTGCCCGCCGCCGGCCGGATAGCTGCCACCGTTCAGGTAATGTTTGACAAGCATGCAGTGCATCGCAAACGAGCTCCTGCTCGGCTCGAGGCTGTAGTCACCCCAGTTTGCGCAGATGACAGCGATGAGTTCCTTGTCAGAAGTCAGTTTCGACAGGACGTCGATGGTCAGTTCGTCGGAAAATCCGTGAAACTTCCCGCACAAGGCATCGTAGGTCGCGTCAGCTTGATTGTATGGGAGCGCTTTCTCCGCAAAATATCCCGATGACGACTTGGTCACCTCCTGAACAAGGTTGAGATAGCGGTCGATCGCATCGCCTTCGCGGGGAAAGTAACGCTTGAGGGCAGCCGCGTAGTTCGCAGCGCCTGCGGGAATCTCATAGGCCTTATCGCCAATGACCATCCGATTGTAGATGTCGGGAAGCTTGGCCCATTTGATGCCGCTTCCGGTCACCGCATCGAACAACCGCCATGTCGTGGTCTGTGACGAGCCGACATCGCCTATGTAGTGCAGGCCGACGGTCCATCGATAGCCATTGCGCGAGTAGGACTGGGTAAGTCCTCCCACGACATTGTGCTGCTCCAACAGCAGCACTTTCCATGACTTCTGCGCCAGCAGCGATGCAACGCTCATGCCGCCCATGCCTGATCCAACGACGATGGCGTCGAAATCGCCCTCGATCCGTTTCGCCGGCCGGTAAACCTGCCCCATGGTCTTCATATTCAGCTCCGCACACCAAAAGTATACACCTGTATACTTTTAAGACCATGAGACCTCATCGACGTCAAGCGGACTCGCGCTCGGTCTGGGCGAATTGGCATTGGGTGAACCATGAAGATCTATGCCTGGCTCACGCCGCGCTCATCGGGCTTTGGGCCCGGCGGTAGCGCTTGCAGGCTGGACGCCGCGTCTCAGCGACTGAAGGCCCCCGGTGTCAGCGCCATGCGGGGCCAGCTTTCGATGTAGTCGAGCAAACGCTCAGTGGCGCGAGCGGCGGCCTCGATGTCGCCACGCGCGATAGCACGGGCAATATCGACGTGGCACTCGACGCCCTCAGCGGGCAAGGTTCGCCCATGATGCATGAACCAGTAGCGGCGGTTGAGTGTCGTGATGAGCTGCATCATCGATGCGGCGACCGGGTTGCGGCAGGCCACGAGGCAGAGCTCGTTGAATTCCGCATCAAGGCGGGCGAAGCTTGTGAAGTCGCCCCCCGTGAATGCAGCGGCCATGGCATCCGCAATCCGCTCGAACGCTTGCCGCTCATCCGCACTGGCGCGGCGCGCGGCGGCGCGCACCACCAGAAGTTCGATCGGCCGGCGGGCCTCGATGACGCTTAGCTCCTCCTCCGGCCGGCTGTTGGCGACGATACAGCCCCGCCTCGGCAGGATTTGCAGCAGACGCTCGCGGGCGAGCCGCTGCATCGCTTCACGGACCGGCGTGCGACCGATGCCGAGCTCCTTCGATAGTGCCGCCTCGGACACCAATGTGCCGGGTGCAAGCACAAGCGTCGCGATCATCTCCTCGAGTTTGCGGTAGGCGTGTTCGGTCAGATTCGCGAGGTCGCCTCGCTTCGCGGAAGGCTTTTTGGGACGACGCATAACCTCTGACCTAGCACGGCGGTTGACGGCCGTCGAACTGTATACTAATTGATATACTAACTGATATATCAGAAACGTACGAAGCAGGGGAGCCGGAACATGACGCTTCGCCCGCCAGTCGCGGACTGGACCAGCGACTGGGATCATCTCGATCCTTCCTGGCTGTCCGACCCCTATCCGATCTGGCGCGAATTGCGCGAGACCTGCCCGGTCGCTCATACCGATCGATATCGCGGCGTGTATTTCCCGACCCGTTATGGCGACATCCGCGAAATTGCCTACGATTTCGAACATTTCTCCTCGCGCCGGGTCGTGGTGCGCGAGGGCGACTATCGCGTCAACTCGCCGCCGATCACATCCGATCCACCGGATCATCGTCCGCTCCGGATGGCGCTGGTCCCGCCTTTCACTCCCCAGGCAGTGGCCAAACTTGAAGGTCAGACCCGTTCCATCTGCAATGAACTGATCGATACCTTCATTGAAACCGGCCGCTGCGATGGTGCGGTGGATTACGCGCAGAACATCCCGGTGCGGATCATCACCCACATGCTCGGCATTCCCGCTGACGATGGCGACCGCTTTCGCGGCTGGATCACCATGGCGCTGCAGGACGGAATCACCAACCAGGCGGCGCTGCAGCAGGCCGAAGGCGAGATCGCGGCCTATTTCGCCGAGCAGATCAAACTTCGCCGCAGCCAATTGGGAGACGACCTTGTCAGCTTCCTAATCCAGGCGCGGCAGCCGAATGGCGAACCGTTTTCAGATCATCAGGTGCTCGGTGCCTTGCGCCTGCTGCTGGTCGCCGGCATCGACACGACCTGGAGCGCGATCGGCTCAGCGATCTGGCACCTGGCGACCGTGCCAAATGATCGCGAGCGCCTGGTCCGGGAGCCCGAACTGATCCCGACCGCAGTTGAGGAATTGCTGCGGGCCTATGCGCCCGTGACCATGGCGCGCGAGATCGTCGACGATGTCTCAGTCGGCGGCTGTCCGTTGAAACGCGGCGAAATGGTGCTGCTGTCGTTCCCGGCAGCCAACCGCGATCCCGAAAAGTTTTCCGACGCCGACAAGGTCGTGATCGACCGCACGGAAAATCCGCATGTCGCATTCGGGCTCGGCATCCATCGCTGCATCGGTTCCAATCTCGCCCGCATGGAGATGCGGATAGCCGTGGAGGAATGGTTGAAGCGGATGCCGGATTTCCGGCTCGACCCAAGCCGGCCAATGACGTGGTCGCAGGGCACTGTGCGCGGGCCGCGGCTGCTTCCCATCATATTCGGCTAATGTGTTCGGTTAGTTCTTGTTGTCTGAATTGGGGAGTTCGATGCCAATCTCTTTCGATCGTAGCCACGACATCTATATTGAGGCGCCGCCAGAGGCTGTTTTCGACTATGTCTGCAATCCGAATTCGTGGCCGAAATGGCTGGCGGCTTCGCACCGGATCGACAGCGTGGATCGTGCGCTCAAATCAGGCGAGACGTTTCGCGAGCAATGGCATATCCGGCGCGGCGAGGTGGTGCTGAACTGGAAGGTGACCGAGAGCGATCGCCCACATGCCTGGACCGTACAGGCCGATACCGATTTCATCGGGCCGATCGTGATCCGATACACCTTCGAGCGCGCAGGAGACGTCACCAGATACACGCGGCATTTGAGCAATCCGGGCCGACCCACCGCGCCAAGCGACGAACAGGTCCGGCGCACTGACGAAGAGGCGGTCATCGCCCTCGCCAATATCAAGCGGCAGGTCGAACAGCGCCTCGCGCAATCTGCGGACCAACGCGTATGAGTTCGCGCATCGTCATACGGGTCGACCGCGATAAGTGTCAGGGCCATGCTCGTTGCCATGCCCTGGCGCCGCAGCTGTTTGAACTCGACGAGTTCGGCAGCGCAACGGAGAAAAGCCGCGGCCCGGTGCCTGTCGAACTCGAGGATAAGGCATTCACGGCGCAGTCCAATTGCCCGGAGGGCGCCATCGTCATCGAAAGTAGTGACGCGGGGATTGAGGGCACGCGGGCTTGATGACGACGGCTATCCCGGCTTGAACGCCGACATCGCATCCAGCGTGGCATGTCAGGGCAGACGTGCATGATTGCTTCCCGTTCGCGCGTCCAAAGCCTCAGAGCTGACCTACTTTAGCCT
Organism: Tardiphaga robiniae; assembly: GCF_013359755.1. Taxonomy (GTDB): domain Bacteria; phylum Pseudomonadota; class Alphaproteobacteria; order Rhizobiales; family Xanthobacteraceae; genus Tardiphaga; species Tardiphaga robiniae. Next base: position 50,044 of record NZ_JABMCJ010000085.1, read on the forward strand.
GCGGGTTGGCGCCGCGCTCAATCGTGAATTCCATGTCTATCAACCCACGTGAGTGATTGAGGTCCGATTGGGACATTAGCAAAGTCAAATCCTTGCCTTTGAGCGATGCAAGCACCTCCGATAGCCGCTCCGATAACGCCGGCGCGATGCCTTCGAATGGCTCGTCAAGCAGCAGGCATTTGGTGCCAACGGCGAGAGCCCGGCCGAGCGCGACCAGCTTTTGCTGGCCACCGCTCAATAAGAGCGCTTTGCGCTGCCGCATCTCGGTGAGTTCGCCAATCACCTCATACACGAAGTCGAGCCGGGCCTTGCGATTGAGATCTCCCGAGACCCACAACGGCAGCATAATGTTCTCTTCCACCGTCAACTGAGGCACCAGGCAACGATCTTCAGGCATATAACCGATCCCAAGTGACGCGCGCGCATGACGTGGACTGGATGAAAGGTCGCTGCCCTCAAACCGCACCACACCCAAGACCGGCTTGAGGTGCCCCATGATCGAGCGCATGAGTGTCGTCTTGCCGGCGCCGTTGCGACCGACAAGGCTCACCATGGCACCCTTGGCGACGCGCATCGAAAAGCCGCGCAATGCGGGCATCGACTGGATCTCGACGACCAGATTGTCGATATCGAGCAATGGCGTTGCTGTGGTCATTGCAGGCCCCCGGTGACGTAACGGCGAACTGCCTGATCCTTCAACACCTCCGAGGGCGCTCCGTCGGCAAGAATCCGGCCCTGATAGAACGCTATCACACGGTCGGCATAGCGGCTGACGATCTCCATGTCGTGCTCGACAAAGATAAGGGTTGCTGCATCCGGCGCGACGGCGTGGATCACCCGCTCCATGGTGGCGAATTTGTCTTCGGCGGAGACCCCGGAGGTTGGCTCGTCTAGCAGCAGTAGTTTCGGCCGGCGTACCAGCGCCATGGCAATATCAATCAGTTTGCGCACCCCGCCCGCAAGCTCCGAGATGGGACGATCGGCCAGGTCGCCAAGCCCAAAGCGCTCGAGCAATTCGATAGCATTATCATGACGGCCGTCGGCTTCCGCAGGCGCGCGAAGCGACATTCGCGTGCCAACGCCGGAGATTGCTACGGACAGATTTTCGGCGGCCGTGAGTTCAACAAACAGCTGTGGAATCTGGAAGGAACGCGAGATGCCGAGCCGGGCCACGCTTCTGGGCGAGTGCCTGCTGATGTCGATGCCGTCGAGCACGATCGAGCCGCGGTCGGGCTTCATATAGCCGGTGACCATATTGACGAAGGTGGTCTTGCCGGCTCCGTTGGCTCCAATCAGGCTGATCTTCTGGCCCGCCGCGATATCGAGAGTGAGTGCGTCGGCCGCAACCACCGCACCAAATTTTTTTTCGAGCCCGCGCACTGAAAGAACCGGGTTCACGACGCGGCTCCTGTCTCGGCAGCAATCGGCGCGTTCGCCGCGATAGTGCTTCGTTTGCGCCGCTTCCTGATCCAGAGCGAGCCGATGCCGCGGGGCAGAAACAGGATGACGCCGAGGAGGAATACGCCGAGCACGAGCTGCCAGGTGTTCGGCAAGTAGAGGCTCGAGAACGAACGGACCAGTTCGAGCGCCATCGAGGCCACGAACACCGCGGCCACGCTCTGGGTGCCGGCAAGGACCGCAACGAAGACGAATTCGCCCGAGGTCGTCCAATACGCGAATTGCGGGTCGATATGCCGCTGTGCCATCAGCGCAAATGCTCCGCTGGCGCCTGCGAAGATCGCAGCGATCACGAAATTGATGGATATGACCCGGTTGGCCGAGATGCCCAGATATTCAACGCGGAGATTGTTTTCACGAACCGCAAGGCTGGCAAGACCGAATTCGGACCGGAACAGGATAGTGGCGCCAATGCCCGCAAAACCAGTCACGATCACCGAGACGGCGTACAGCATGAAGTCGGCTTCTCGCGGATCGGTGAAGCTCAGTCCCAACAGGGTCGGTCGACCCACATTGAATCCGTCGGAGCCCCCGAGCGCCGTCGACTTCACCAGCGCGCCGTAAAATACCATGGACAGAGCCAAGGTCAGCATACCGAAGAAAATGCCGCTATAGCGCGCGATAAATGGGCCAACGATGAGGCCGAGCAGGCCGCCGCATGCCGCGCCGATGATCACCTGCGCCACGGCGTCGGTGAGGCCCCAGGCGTTCGCGATCAGTGCCACGCCATAGCCGCCGGCAGCGAAAAACAAGCCTTGGCCAAAGGACACGTTGCCGGTGCGCGCCAGCACAACTATGCCAAGCGCTATGAGCGCATTGGAGGCGGCAATCGTTGCCAGCGACAGAGTCCAGGTCGGCAGCGCGCGACCCAAAAGAGTCACCCCTGCGACGAGGGCGATCATGACCAGGGGATGGAGGCCATTCTTCATCAGATCCGCCTTGCCATCTCGCGCTTGAACAGACCTTCTGGGCGAAATACCAGCACGGCAGCCATGATGAAATAGATCATGAACAGTTCAGCCTCCGGCATCAGATGTACCGAAGCCGCGCGCGCCAGTCCGATCAGGATTGCGCCGACTGCGGCGCCTTCGATGCTCCCCAGCCCACCGATGACCACAATGGCGAAGCTGAGGATAATGACGTCCGAACTGAGACCAGGTTGCATCGATATTTTCGGCGCGGTCAGGGCGCCCGCAAGGGCAGCCAGCAAGACACCGAACGCGAATGCGACAGCATAGACACGGTTGACTCGCACGCCCATGCTGACGCTCATTTCCTCATTGTGTATGACGGCCAGCACGATCTTCCCGATGACAGTGCGGTTGAGGCCGAACCAGACCGCGAACCCTATCAACGCCGAAATCGGTATCAGCACCAGATCGTAGCCGACGTAATACAGCCCGGCGAACTCCAGGTTGCCGAACAGCTCATAGGGCTGCGTCGCATAGATCGGATTGACGCCCCAGATCAGTTTGGTGAGGTCTTCGAAGATCAGAAATACGGCATAGGTGACGAGCAGAAGCACGACCTCGTCGCGGCCGTAGAACATCTTCAGGAGGCAGCGCTCCAGCAGCAGCCCGACCGCGGATGCGATCAGCGCTACAGCGACCAGCATGGCAACGAAGCCGATGCCTGGATGGAAGCCACGTGCGGCGACCATCGTTACTGCGCTGGCCGCGATATAGGCGCCGAGTGCGTAGAAACTGCCATGGGCGATGTTCAGTATCTTCAATACGCCGAACACCAGCGTTAGGCCGAGAGCCACGATGAACAACCACGAGGCCTGAATCAGGCCATCGAGAACGATCGTCAGAAAGAAATTCATGGATTTAGGTCACGCGATCATTGGGGCAGGAATGGGCGGCACGAGCTCGCGCTCGCGCCGCTTTGTACGCTCATCGAGCGCAGATGCTGCCTAGTTGCACTTCGCGCCCTGCATCCCGCCCTTGATCCAGTCAATCGACTTCACGCCTGGAGGAGGGTTGACGCATTCAGCGGCGAAGTACTCGATATCAACCAGGTCAACCCGCTTCAGATCCGGATTGTATTTGGTCCGGCTGATTGCGATCGGCTGGATCGCCTGATGGCCGTCGGCGAGCTTCATCTGAATGAGTCCGCCGGGCGATGGCCACTCCAGGCCGGTCATTGCCGCGACCAATTCATCGGTCGAAGGCTTCTTGCCGCCGTTCTTGCTCATCGCCTTCTCGGCTGCGGCCTTCAATCCCAAGATAGACTGGGTCATGCGGTAGGCCGCCTGAACCGGATAGACACCGTTGGCCGCCTCGTACCCTTTGAAAAGCCAATCGTTCAGCGGTGATTTCTGCGACATGAGACCATAGGCACCGCGTGCGCCGATGATGGTGCCGTCAGGCATTTTTTCGCCGAGCGGCGGCAACACGTGGTCGGCGGCACTGAACACGAGCTGGCTGCGCTTCGGCAGCCCACGTGGGGCCGATTGCAGGACGAATGCCTGCAGATCGCCGCCCCATAGGCTCGAATAGACCACGTCCGAGCCTGCCCCAACCAGCGCAGAGATTTCGGTGCCGTATTGACCAGCGCCGAACTTGGGCAGCAAGTCGGTCTGAATCTTGACGTTGGGATAGAGCTGCTGGGCGGCGGCGATGAAGTCGGCCCGGCTGTCCTGCCCCCAAGCATAGTCCTGGTTGATAGCCGACAACGTGTCCATCTTGACGTTTTTGGCCTTCATGTACCTGATGAGGCCAACGTTATCCATCGTCGCGTGGGCGGCGGTGCGAAACACATAATTGTATTTGGCTTCCTCGAAGATGCGCGGTGTGCCGCAATCCATCAGGACCAGCATCTTTTTCAACTCTTCTGCGATAGGCGCTACCGCCAGGCAGTCGCCTGAGCCGATATAGCCGAGCACGACGTCAACATTGTCGCGTTGATAAAGGTTACGCAGTTCCTGCACCTGCTTGGTGGCGCCACCGTTCTCGTCGATGATCACGGGCTCGATCTTGATGCCGCCGAAACCTGCCTTTTCGTAAGGTGAAGGAGCGGCGCCCTTGTTCAATTGATCGATGACGAATTGAGCGCTGTTGCGGGCGGGAACGCCAAAACTGTCTGCGGCCGGTCCGGAGAGGAACGTCACGATACCGAGCTTGAAGGATTCTTGCGCAGATGCCGGCCCCGCCGGGGCGAGTGATGTTGCAGCGACAGATGCAGCCAAGACAGCCCAATGAGCCCGCCAAGAATGGTCCATTATTTCCTCCCCATATATCGGCGGCTTTTCCGCTCGATTATTCCGCGCCATTTGATTGTAACCGGCGTCGGCCGTCATTGTCGCGAGTCTAGGCAATCTTCCGGAGCGCGTCTATACGCGCTCGCCGAGAACAGAGGACTGGGAGCCGTGCCCGATTGTCCGGCTGTACATGTTTGCGCCTTGACGCAACTCCCGTAAGCACCGGTTATAGATTCAGCGTCAGGGCCTGCTGTACCATCAGCGTATCGACATATTGCGTCATGCGCACGATCTTTCCGTCCCTCATCGCGTAGAGATGAGCAAAGTTGGCGCGCATGGATTTGCCCGTGGCCTTGTAGGTGCCGGAATAGACGCCGAAGGCGGCGACGCGGTCGCCGTCTTCGAGGTAGGTGTGCACGTCGGCGCGGTAGCGGGTCCACTCGGTGGCGAGGCGCCGAAAGACGCCTGCCACGATGGCCTCCGGCCCGACATAGGTTCCAGCATAAGGGAATCCCTCCGCTTCGGTCCACTCCGCATTGGGTGCGAGAACGGCCAGCAGGTTGCGGCCGTTCTCGTCCGATGATGACCCTTCATAGGTGGCGCGGATCAGATCGAGATTGGCGCCCATCTCAGCCCCACTTCATCTCGCCGGTCGCAACCTTGGAACCAATGTCGAGCGCAACGCCCATCCCCAGGCCAGGGAAGCGGGCTGCCATGGCGCTCTTGAGCGTGGCCGAGTCCTTGGCCTTCGCCAGTTCTTCCTCAAAGGCAACAAGGTAAGCCTTGGTGTGCGCAACGCCCGAAAGGTCGGTGGGAGACTCCGGCGTCATGTGGCCGGGCACGACGATCGCCGGCTTGCGAGCGGCAATCTTGTCGAGGTTAGCGACCCACGCGGCACGCTGTTCCTTTGTCGGTGTATCCGCAGTCCAGACATACACGCCCGCAAAGATCATGACCCCGCCAAACACCGCGTTGAGCGACGGCACGAACAGATAGCGCCGGTTAGTGAGGCCTTCAGCATCGACGATCTCGATGGTCTCACCATCGACGCTGAACGTCTTCTTGTCGAAGACATCGGGGACGACGACGTCGGCGAGCGTCTGCGGGCCATTCTCCTTGAGCTGCGGACCCCAGACGGCGAGCTTTTTTTCCACACTGCTCTTGATGGTGGCCACCGTCTCCGGTGCGGCAATCACCTGCACCTCGGGGAAAGCGGTCTTGATCGGCTTGAGGCTGAAGTAATAGTCCGGGTCGGATTGGCTCACATAGATGGTGGTGAGCTTCTTGCCGGTGGCCTTGATCGCGTCGGCTACGGCCCGGCCGTCGGGGTAAGTAAAGCCGCCATCGATCAGGACAGCCTCGGAAGCGCCGGAGATGAGCACAGGGGCGCGAAAAAAGCCCTTTTCGCCGGCGGGAATATGTTTCCAGGAAAGCCCACCGGCTGCATGGAGCTCCTCGGGAGCAAAGACAGCAGCCGTTCCGGCAGCGAGGGTGGTCTTCATGATGTCTCTCCGCGTGAACATAGATATCTCCTGTTGATGAATGGATAAGTTCAGGCCGCCTTCAGTCCCGCGAACAGGACCTCCTTGTTGATCATCTCAAGCGTTCGCAAAGCGACCCTCCGATATGAGTTCTGACAGAGGCTTGCGCGAACTCGGCTGCTCACGCGCCTGCAGAGGCTCCGGAAGCTGCGATTTATCGCCCGGGCGGCCGATCGCAATGGCGGCTTCGATCCGATACCCCGCAGGCACGTTGAGTTCCTTCACAGCTCTTTCGAAATCGACGCCAACCATCCCATGGGCCTGCCAGCCCGAGCGGGCGGCCTGCAATGCGAGAGAGCCCCAGGCGGCTCCGGTATCGAAAGAGTGGCTGCGCGATGGGATATCCTGTTCAGCGCCGGGCGGACGCATCATGGGATTGGAGACGGCGAACACCAGTGCAGCTGCATTCTTCGCCCAGCTCTGGTTGAAGGGGTTCAGAAGACCGACAAAAACGTCCCAGTGGGCAGAACCGCGCTGGGCATAAATAAACCGCCAAGGCTGCGAGTTGTAGGAGGACGGCGCCCAGCGCGCGGCCTCGAACAACGTCAAAAGGTCGGTCTCGGAGATCGCCTCGTCAGTGAACGCGCGAGGGGACCAGCGATCGAGAAACAACGGGTCGATGGCGTGGCCGGCAGCGCGGGAATTGGCAATCGTGGTCATAAGAAACCTTTCATCCGGCTATGTTGGTAACGGAGTGCGTTCGTTCTGGCTGATGCTGGAGAGCTCAGGCCGCTTTGACTTGCGCCAGCAGCGCGTCGAGGTCTCCGAACAAAGAACCCGCTGCGATGGCGCGCGTCCCTCTTTCGTCGGACAGAACCAGGGCCGGCACGCCATTAATACCGATGGTCGTCATCAACCGACGTCCCCGCGCGATTCGATCTTCATTGGCAGATAGCAGTGCCGGATCAGGCGCTTGGAGACGGGAGGCAGCACCTGCAAACCCAGCTCCGGCCAACACGCTGGTCACCAGCGGTAGCGAGGCGACATCTCGGCCATCGACATATCGGGCCTCCTGAATCAGGCTTAGGGCGTCGAGTTCCCGCGCTTCGTCCTCCAGGGCGACGGCGGTGAGCGCCAGGGTGGCCGGTCCGGAATCGAAGCGCGATCCAGCAATTAGTACCTTGTGCCGATAGGCTTCCGTGAAGCGCTGTCCTGATAGGCGGGCGATCTTTTGGTCATTTGACCAGGCATAAGCGGCAAATTGATCATCCATGGTCCGGGCACCGTGGTCGGCAAAGAGGCCGGTGGGGACCGGCGTGACCACGAGGCCTGCATCGCGCAGCCGGCGGGTTGCGGGGGTGGCGCCGTAACACCAACCGCAGAGCGGGTCGAAAAGGTATACGGCCGATTGCATCGCCATTGGCTTGCCTGCCTGGTTCATATCGAGACCAAAACTGATTGTCAGACTTGGTTCGCTCGTCGATATGCAATAGCCATTGAGAGTAACTGCGCAAGAAGTCACCAAAAAATGCCTTAGTCACCGCGGTGTGACTTGTTGGCTGCAAATGGGAGCGCCAGGTGTGAGAGACAACTTTGAACATCAGGAAGACCTGCAAGGCGCGCAGGGGTGTCCGATCCGGGATGTGCTCAACCGCATCGGAGATCAATGGACTCTGCTGGTGCTGGGCGCGTTATCGAAGAAGACGCTGCGCTTCAACGAATTGAAGCGGGAGATTGGCGATGTCTCCCAGCACATGCTGGCGAGAACCTTGAAGCGGCTCGAAGAGGATGGCTTGGTGTCGCGGACATTGTTTCCAGTTATCCCACCGAGAGTCGACTATGCCCTGACGCCGCTTGGACAATCGTTGCTCCAGCCACTCGATATTTTGATCGCTTGGGCAAATGCCCATCATCGAGTGATATTAGATGCTCGGCGCAACTATGGCCGGGGTCATGTCGAGGGGGCCTGATCAACGAGGAATGTCTGCTCCAGCGCAGCACCAGCTTGGTCCTTTTCCGGATTTCGCCTGACGATCCTTCAAAGGATTCTTGAAGGCTTGGGAGAGGTGCGCGCTTGAGGAGAAGACACGGGCGAGGGCTATTCAATAGTCGTAATTCGAGAGCAATAGCTGCGACTATCTACCTTTGATCCTCGCGTATAAGTTCGGCCGCTTTCTCGGCAATCATCAGCACGGCTGCCATGGTGTTTCCGGAGACCTGAGTTGGCATGATGGAAGCATCGACAACACGAAGCCCGGTAATTCCACGAACCTTTAGACGCTCGTCAACAACGGCATCCGCCCCATGACCCATTCGGCAAGTGCCGACCGGATGATAAATGGTCTGCCCGTTGGACCGGGTGAAGGATAGCCAATCGTCGTCTGTCTGCACTTCGGGGCCGGGACTCGTTTCAAAGGAGATAAATTTTTTGATCGGGTCTTGGTCCATAATTTTCCGAACAAATTTCATTCCATCGATCAGAACCTGCTGATCCACCCGCGAAGCCAAGAAATTTGGACTGATCTTCGGCGGCTGCATTGGGTCGGGAGATTTGATGTGAATAGTGCCAACCGATTCCGGGCGTAACTGAGTGACACCGACTGTCATTCCAGGCCGGTGATCCAGAACACGATCGGCAGCGTTCGCGTAGCTCGCGTGCATAAAGAAGTACTGCACGTCAGGTGAGACCAGTTCAGGGCGCGTCCGAACAAAGCCGTATGCAAGCGCGGTCGCCAGGGACAAGATGCCTTTTCTGGTAAGAAAATACTTCGCGACTGCGCGAGCGAGAGGTAGGCCGCGGGTCTGCTCGTTTAGCGTAATCGGCTGATTTATACGCCAGTTCATCCGTGTGCAGAAATGATCGGCATAGTTCGCGCCGACTCCAGGCAAGGCATGCAAAACATCGATTCCTGCTTTCTTCAGGACGACCGGATCACCGATACCTGATAGCTCCAATATCTGCGGAGTTTGGACAGCGCCTGCGGATAAGATGGTTTCGCGGCTATGAACACACTCTGTGATTCCACCACGAATGAATTCGACGCCGGTTACCTGATTTCCAGATATAAGAAGCCGCTTTACATGAGCCCCTGTAAAGACCGTTAGATTTTTCCGTTGCCGGGCCGGCTTGAGATATGCCGAAGAGGCACTCCAGCGACGTCCGTTCTTCTGATTCGTCTGGTAGTATCCGAAGCCCTCCTGGGATGCTCCGTTGTAGTCGGCGTTTCGAGCGTAGCCGGCGTTTGTCGCCGCAGTGATAAACGCTTCTGCAAGAGCTGGCCGTTCGCTCAGTTCGACGACGTTGAGCGGGCCGCCGTTTCCGCGAAACTCGTCTTCGCGGTGAAAGTTTTCGAGCTTCTTAAAATACGGCAGTACGTCAGGAAAGCTCCAACCGCGATTGCCGAGTTGCGCCCAAGTGTCGAAATCTTCTGCTTGGCCTCGGACGTAAAGCATGCCGTTGATCAGGGTGGATCCGCCTAGACCCTTGCCTCTCGGAATAACGATAGAGCGATTATTTGTCGAAGATTCCGGCTCGGTGCTAAAGCGCCAGTTGAACTTGGCGTTTGTCAGTAGTTTGCCGAACCCGGCTGGAATGTTGAGCCAGAAGCCACGGTCCTCGCCTCCCGCTTCAAGCAGAAGAACCCGGATTTTTGGGTCTTCGGTGAGTCGATTTGCCAGCACGCATCCGGCCGTACCGCCGCCGACAACGATGTAATCGAACTCATCCATTGCTAATCCTTGCGCAGCTAAGCATGTTATTTGTTATAACACATTACAAAAAAATGAGTTTGCCGTCAACGGAGCTCGCGCGGCGGCTCGCTCTAACGGCAGAGGCCTATTGACAGAGGCGGAAATCAAGTTTTATTTGTTATAACACATAACATCAAGCTGCGCGGGGGTGATTGTTGATGCTTTTTGATCTCAGAACCTACGGAGTAAGGCCAGGTACGATTTCAAATCAGCTGGCCCTCTACCAAGCGAATGGCTTTGAGGTGCAGCGCAAATACCTGGGCGATCCACTTTTTTACGGAGTTGTGGAGACCGGTGATGTCAACTCTTACGTTCATCTCTGGCGTTACAAGGACGCAGCCGATCGAGAAGCACGTCGGTCCGCGCTTTATCTCGACCCGGCCTGGCTATCTTATCGACAAGCAAGTGCAGCTGCTGGATTCCAGACTGCTCAGACCAATACTTTGCTGAAGCCCGCATCTTTTTGGCTGCCTGGTGAAGGTGAGGCCTAACCTCACGACCGCGGGCAAAGACAGCTCGATGTTTTCGTAGCTCTTGCGAATGGGCGGCGATCCACAGCTTCGCACACTAACATTTTTAGCAGAATTTCGGCCAGAGTGCCGCCGCCTGGAGAGCAAGCAATGAACTACGGAACACCGCAGCTATTGATCGGCGGCAAATGGTCTGATGGATCTTCAGGCCAAGGGCAAGCTGTGATCAATCCGGCTAATGAAGAAGTCTTGGCGCGGGTTCCGCATGCCGATATCGGCGATATGGACCGAGCGCTAACGGCAGCACAAACAGGTTTCACTGTCTGGTCTTCGATGACTGCGTACCAGCGGCAAGAGATTATGGAGAGAGCGGCGCGCCTCATTGAAGAAAGGCGCGAGCAGTTTGCGACCGTATGCAGTCTTGAGATGGGCAAGCCTATCCGCGAAAGTCGTATGGAAGCTGATTTCGTCGCCGGTGTTACTCGATGGTACGGCGAAGAGGGCAAGCGGGCTTACGGCAGAGTGATCCCCAGTCGTATTCCAGGCGCCCGACAGCTTGTTCTCAAAGAACCCGTGGGTCCGGTCGCTGCATTCACCGCGTGGAATTTCCCGGGAACAAACGCGATCCGCAAAATTGCCGGCGCTCTTGGAGCCGGGTGCTCGATCATCATCAAGCCGTCGGAAGAAACGCCGATGACTGCTGTCCTGATCGCAAAAGCGTTTCAAGATGCGGGATTGCCTGATGGTGTGATCAACATCATTTTCGGCGAACCTGACTTGGTATCGCGTCATCTTATTGCATCTCCGATTACGCGAAAGCTAACGTTCACCGGGTCCGTTCAGGTTGGCAGGCACCTTCAGAAGCTGGCAGCGGAAAGCCTTATGCGCTGCACTTTGGAGCTCGGCGGCCACGCACCGGTCCTGATCTTTGATGACGCTGATATCGAGCTTGCTGCTAGTCAAATGGTTGCATCAAAGTTTCGCAACGCGGGCCAAGTCTGCATTTCGCCGACGCGCTTCTACATCCAACGCAAAGTATATTCAGATTTCGTGGATGTATTTGTCGAGAAGGTCAGAACCCTCAAAGTCGACGATGGTATGAAAGACGATACCGACATGGGTCCCCTCGTAGCCGAGCGCCGGCTTGGCGTAATGGACCGTCTGGTCCAGGATGCCGTAAGCCGAGGGGCGACGGTCGCGACCGGCGGCGAGCGTATTGGAAATCGCGGCTTCTATTACAAGCCGACGGTGCTGAGAGACGTTCCGGAAAACGCGGCGATTATGAATGACGAGCCCTTTGGGCCGCTGGCTCCGATGACGCCTTTTGACGAAGTGGACGAAGCCATTAGCAAAGCCAACCGCCTGAGCGTCGGTTTGGCCGCTTATGCGTACACTCGCAACAACGCGACCGCCGAGAAACTGACCAATCGCATTAATGCTGGTGTTCTTGGAATCAACAATTTCGCGGTCGCGCTCCCGGAAACGCCCTTCGGTGGGGTCGACGAGTCGGGCTACGGATCTGAAGGCGGAATCGAGGGTTTGGAGGCATACCTGCGAACCCGCTTTGTTACGGAGGTTCGGACCTGACCATGGTTCGCCGCTTCTAGCCACCTTCGGCTTGGCCAAGCGGCGTGATCGCGAGTGTGCTATTCTTAAATGGTTAAAGTCCACCGCCGGTCGAATCATAGCGGTGCCATGGGAGCTGCACCGTAATGTCAATGCAATCAGATACCCCCATCGACTTGCGCCCGACTTGGGATTCCAAGCTTACGAAGGAAAACCTGAGTGAACTAGCCTATGTGGCGTTGCGCGAGGCTTTGATGCGGGGGAATCTGCTTCCGGGAGAGCGGTTGTTGCTGCGTCCCATGTCGAAGCGTTTCGGCATCAGCGCGACGCCGATGCGTGAAGCGTTCTTGCGGTTAGTCTCGATAAACGCTCTTCGACTCGATGCCCGGGGCACGGTGTACGTGCCGACCCTTTCGCGTGCCGAGTTGATTGAAATTCGGAACATCCGGATGGATCTGGAGGGTAGGGGGGCTGCTGAAGCTGCGCGAATTGCAACCGCAACGGAGATTGACGCCTTAGAAGCGATCCATGCCAGAATTTCGGCTTGTCATAAGACAGAGTCTTTTGCTGAAGCTGTAGAATACAACACTCAGTTTCATGTTGAACTATGCCGAATGGCTCGGCTGCCGATCCTCCAGGATATCATTGAAAATCTTTGGGTCCGCTGTGGTCCGATTTTATCTCACCTCTACGACGGCGGCTTACCGGACTGGAACCCACATCCGCACGAAAACGTGCTGCTTACGCTCCGTTCGCGAGATCCTGAAGGATGTAGAGCAGCGATTCAGAAAGACATCGAGAACAGTGGGCACGGACTTCTGCAATACGTATCCAATGCTGACTCCGCTTCCTGAACTTTTGCGTTCGGTTTGCTGAAGAGCCAAGCCTAACGCCGCCCCGCGATCTGTTGCGCAAAGGGAAAGCACCGGCAAAGCCACCGTTTTTCTCTGCGCGGAACCATGATCAGGCGTGAGCGATCGACGTAAATCGTCCGTATCGCGTCCCGAACTGACAGAAGCGCACGCAGATATGCAGCATTCCCCGGAATGTAGTGCCGCCGACTAGCCATCCCGCCAAAACCGCCGAACTCAGTAGGTAGCAATTGACATGACGTAACTTATGTTTTATTTGTTATAACACATAACGTGGACTGAGGTCGTATTGGCTCGCAGGTCCCACAAAAACATTCAGAGGGAGGGTATATCAATGGATCGTCGTCAATTTTTACAGTCCTCTGCCGCCGCTGCTGGACTATTGGCGTGGGGCACTGAGACGGTTTCAGCCCAGCAAGCTGCCTTGCGTTTTTCGACGCCCGAAGCAGATCCGCAGCAAATCAAGACCTGGGAAGCCATTTTCGCAGACTTCAAAACAGCGAAAGGCATCGAGACCAAGGGTGAGTATGGGCTCTGGGATGATCTCGTAAAAAAAATCTCATCTGATCTCGTGGCCGGCACGCCCCCTGACATCATCGCTGGAGGAAGCAAGCCTGGATTCGTGCAGGATCTGGCAAAGCGTGGACTTACGGTTGACCTGCGCGAGTTGGTTGACGAAATCGGGCGTTCAGATTTCGATCCTGCCGCGCTCGCGCAGTGGCAGTACAAAGGTCAACAAGTCGCTATTCCCTATGGACGTCAAACGTGCGTGCTCTGGTGTCGCACCGACTTGTTTGCCGAGGCCGGAATTAGCAAGCTCCCGGTTACGTGGGACGACTACATGGCCGCAGCAGAAAAACTGCATAAGCCTGAGAAGGGCATTTACGGTGCTGTGTTTCCTGCCGGCCGTACTTGGAATACCCACATCCAATTTATAGGCCACATGTGGAGCGCTGGCGGTTTCTTCTTCAACGAGAAGCTTGAGGTGGTGCTTGACAGTCCTGAAACGGTACGCGCGGCCAAATACTATACGGAGATGGTCAAGCGCTTCTCGCCACCCGACGCCACAACCTATGGATTTCGGGAGGCGGCCGCTGCCTACACAACCGGTAAAGCTGCAACGACGTTCTACTTCGGGCGTGTTCTGACTCATCTTTATCAGCAAAATCCGGCCCTGTTAAAGGTTAGTGAGACGGTCCACATTCCTCGGGACAAGCAAAACCGAGTCTGGGATGGTCAAGACGAATTTGTTGTTATGAAAACTCCAAAATCGTCTCGGTCGATCGATCTGGTCCGGTTTATCATGTCAGATCCGAACCAGCTTTACCGCGTATTCGGCCCGGTGATCAGCCATGTGGTTCCCACGCGCAAGTCGGTGGTACCGAAACTCCAAGAACACGAATGGGTTCGTGACAATCCAAAGATCGTTAATACACTTATTCAGCCGCATGATTATGCGGTTTCCGATGTTCTCGAGAGCAGCAAGCACCCATTCAACTACAAAATGGATGCGATGATATCCAAGAACGTGTTGCCTGACATGATCCAGCGGATCGTCGTCGGTGGGGATTCAGTCGAGAAGGCCGTGTCTGCTGCGCACAAGACCGCAGTCGAGATCGCAAAAGACATCAAATCCTAATTCGCGTCGCAAAGAGGCAGAGTAAGCATGACGCGAATTTATGATCGAAACGTAGCCGAACCGGCAGAGGAGCACCGTGCGTCACCGAGAGCTGTTGGCGGAGTTGGCCCAACGATAATCCCGGACCGCTGGCTCGGTGCGGCAATGTTAGCGCCGAGCGTGTTGGTCTTTCTCGCACTGTTGATCTTCCCGTTGGGGTACGGAATTTACACAAGTTTCTTCCGGATCGACACGCTTGATCTTTCTACCGGCGGGACATTTGTCGGCTTTGAAAATTACCTATGGCTGCTCGGAAACGAGCAGTTCTGGCACGCGCTCAAAACGTCGACAATGTTTTCAGTTGTCGTCGTCTCGCTACAAATCGTTCTCGGGACGGCTGTCGCGCTGCTTCTCAATTCGTCATTCAAAGGGCGCACACTAGTTCGTGGTCTGATTTTGTTTCCATACATGATGCCCGTTGTTGCCGTGGTGTTGGTGTGGCTGCTTTTGTACAATGCAATCTTTGGCGTCATTAATTACCTGATCTTTTCGGTCGGATTTATTCCGCGCGTTGACAGTATTGCCTGGCTCGCCAATCCGACGAGTGCCTTCATCGGCGTGGTGCTGGTCGCCGTCTGGAAATATTTTCCGTTTGTAGTCGTGATCGTTCTGGCGCGACTGCAGGTCATTCCGCAAGATCTATACGAGGCTGCCAAGATCGACGGGGCCGGTCCCATAAGCCGGTTCTTCGACATCACGCTGCGCGAACTGCGCGATGTTCTTCTCGTCGTTGCGCTGTTGCGGACGATCTTCATTTTCAACAATTTTGAGATTGTCTACCTGATGACGCATGGCGGACCGATGCAGGCCACGTTAACGCTCCCGATCCTGGTGTATGAAACTGCATTGGATGGTGACCGCTCCTTCGGCAGAGGTTCTGCGATCGCCGTAGTAATGTTCGCCATACTTATGTGTGTCATGACGGTCTACTTCCGCTTTCTCCGCAAGGAGGACCAAAAATGATATCTCTGTCGATGCGAAAGAGGTTCACGTCAGTACGGACCTACTTGCTTGTTGCGCTTCTTCTTATGTTTGTTGGCTTTCCGCTTTACTGGATGCTGATGAGCTCCTTGAAAAATTCGTCCGATATCGTTCGCCTGCCGCCGGTATGGTGGCCTCTCCCCACTTGGGAACATTATGATGAGCTTTTCTCGGTAACAAAGTTTGGCCGTTGGTTCCTCAACAGCCTGATAGTCTGTTCAATGTCCACCGTGATTGCTGTGTTTTTGGGAGTCATTGGGGCGTACTCTCTGGTGCGGCTCAAGGTTCCTGGAAAAGAAGTGCTCGCTCGCTCCGTGCTGCTCGCCTACATGTTCCCTGGCGTTCTTCTGGTGATACCCCTCGTGCTGGTGTTTTCGCACTTGGGGCTGATCAACTCCCAATTCGGGTTGTCGTTGGCATACCTCACGTTTGCCTTGCCCTTTGTTATGTGGGTGATGCGAGATTTCTTCGGATCGGTACCGGTTGATCTGGAGGAGGCGGCAATGATTGACGGTGCTTCGCGGCTGGAGGCTCTTCGCGACGTCGTCATACCTCAGGCGTATCCTGGCATTATCGCTACTTCAATTTTCGCTTTCCTCTTTGCGTGGAACGAATACCTGTTCTCCGCGATTCTGGTGCGAGACCATGATTTGATGACGCTCCCGCCCGCGATGGCCAATTTTGCATCGGCTATGGATACTCGTTGGGGGTTGGTGATGGCAGCATCCACTGTTGCAACGCTACCGATGGCAATGGCATTCGCCTTTCTTCAGAAATATCTCGTTACCGGCATTGGTGCTGGTGGTGTCAAAGGGTAGTAACATGGCTAGCGTGAAGTTTGATAAGCTGCGCAAGGTTTATGGCAAGGACGTAGTCGCCGTCGCGGGGCTAGACTTCGAAATTCCTGATGGCCTTTTCGTGTCATTGGTAGGGCCGTCGGGCTGTGGGAAGTCTACCGCGTTGCGCATGATAGCCGGACTAGAAGAACCGACATCTGGCCGCCTGATCTTTGGGGATCAGGATGTAACAGACCGGGAGCCACGCAATCGCGATATCGCGATGGTGTTTCAGTCTTATGCGCTTTATCCCCACATGACCGTAAGCGAGAATCTTCAGTACGGTCTCAAGAAGCGCGGCGTTTCATCGGAAGAAAGGTCGATCAGTGTAAAGCGCATCGCGCATATGCTGCATATCGAGACGTTTCTTGACCGTAAGCCCAGGCAACTTTCAGGTGGTCAGCGTCAGCGAGTGGCCCTTGGCCGTGCGCTCATTCGTGACCCGGAGGTTTTCTTGCTCGACGAACCTTTGTCGAACCTGGACGCTAAGCTGCGAGTTCACATGCGCGCCGAACTGGCAACGCTTCACCAGCGGCTGCGCAAGACGATGATCTATGTGACACACGATCAGTTAGAGGCGATGACGCTTTCAGATCGAATCGTTGTAATGAACCACGGTGTGGTTCAACAGATTGGAAGTCCGGCCGAGATATACAATTCCCCGTCAAACCGCTTTGTGGCCGAGTTCATGGGCACACCGTCTATGAACATGATACCGTGTACGCTGAAGCAGGAGAACGGTGAACCTCGCTTGATCGCCAAAAACCTGTCGATCCCGTTGTCTAAGCAAGTCGCCTCTCTCGCCAGTCGTACTGAAGTCGCGCTTGGTGTTCGTTCTGAGGATTTTGAAATTGGTGCACCGGGTATCGTTGGAGGGGTGGATGCCCGCGTCCTGGTTGCGGAATTAACTGGAGCTGAGAAATACATATATCTCGAACTAGCTGACGCTAAAGTTATTGCGCGGGCACCGGCTGACTCGCCTATCTGTGCCGGAGATAACGTGTCTCTATCATTCAAACCGCACCAGATGCACGTGTTTGATGGTCGGGGAGACGAGGCGGCAGCGTTGCGAGCGGCGTAATGGCCACATGGAATTAGGGGCAAGGGAAAAACGACGCGGTTGTTGGCGAGTCTAACCAGACGCTGGTCACCATGCTGAAATGGGACTCTCTGCCGGATCGCGACCGGAAATGGTCAGCTTTCCAGCGCGATCCCAATTGGGTCTTGAAGCGAACGGAAAGCGGGCAGCGGGGCAGATCGTGCAGAACATCCGCAGCAGCATCCTCGCGCGCGTTGAGATGCAGTAGTGATGGGCGGTGGCAGCTGAAACAACGCACCCTGATCACCCATCCGATTGTGTGAAGGGAAATAGATGAAGTCCATTTCGGGCCGAACGGCAGTCTGGGCGATACTGGCTGATCCGATCGTAAAACCCTTCAGATTTTGAAGGGTCCGCAAACCAACTACGGCGTCGTTGAATCTGTCCAAGCTAGGTACAACGGCACCATAACGCCATCGACGT
This sequence comes from Tardiphaga robiniae, assembly GCF_013359755.1. Classification (GTDB taxonomy): domain Bacteria; phylum Pseudomonadota; class Alphaproteobacteria; order Rhizobiales; family Xanthobacteraceae; genus Tardiphaga; species Tardiphaga robiniae. Next base: position 67,860 of record NZ_JABMCJ010000085.1, read on the forward strand.
CACGTTTCCGCTGATCTCCTTGACTACCGCCATGGCGTCCTCCTTCAATATTGAAATGCGCTAGTGGGATTTTGCGCTTTGTCCGGAACCGAAGCCGGTCAGGGCTCGGACCTGAAGTATGGTGAAACGTTCTTCGCTGGTCGATTCCCTCGCGGTCAGCGCGGTGCCGAGCCAACCGGCGAAGAATCCGGTCGGAATACTGATGATGCCGGACCGCCGTCGGGCAGAGGTGCTGCGCTAAGGCGCCTCGCCTCGCTGCTGGCGACGCCGAGCGCGAGCAGCAGCATGCGGCACAGTGAGTCTGCGTAAGTCGCATCCCTCTCCTCCTCAAGCAGCGCCCGCAGCCCGCCTCTCATCGTCCCGACGACAAGATCCACGGCCGCCTTCTCGTCATCGTATTTGAAACGCCCGGTCCGCTTTGCTTCCCGGAGGTCTGGCACCGGGTAGGCGCGAAGGTCTTCCGTCAGCGTCGCTTCGCTCGCAGAAAGAGCGACGACCAGCCACCCCCATGTCGAATCTCCGAGAGCCCGCCTGAGGACCATTCGGGACGTCGCCGCGAACCGCGCCGCAGGGCATTCAATCCGGCCTGCGATTGTCCCGATATCACGGAACGGATCCCTACCTGCGATGCGCCACAATTCATCGAGCAGCGCCTGACGGCTTTCGAAATGATTGTAGAACGTGCCGCGCGAAGCGCCAGCGGCGATGATGAAATCGTCGATTGTGGTGCGATCTGTACCGTTCCGGCCGATCACTTGGGCGGCCGCCTGCAGAATGCGGGCGCGCATGCGAAGGCGACGGCTCGCGCCGATCTCGTCCCTCCGAAGCGCCCGGGACGGTGTTGACCTAAGCCCCTTCGCCGCAATCTTTGAATTGGGCATAATCAATCCATATTGACATTACATGACCATTTTGAGCAGATATCTGTCTAAATCAAGAGCAATCTAAACGGGAAACGAAAATGCCCATCAAGGTGCGATATGTGATCGCGGCAACCGGCTTGATCCTGGCGGTGAATACGCCGGTCTGCGCGCATGCGGAAGACGCCTTGAAGATCGGATTGATCGCGCCGATGACGGGTATTGCCGCATCAACCGGTCGGCAGATCGACAATGCCGTCAGGCTCTACATGCGTCAGCACGGCGACACGGTTGCCGGACGGAAGATCGAGATCATCCTGCGCGACGATGCCGCGATCGCGGAAAACACCAGACGCGTCGCACAAGAACTCATCGTCAATGACAAGGTCGATATTCTCGCCGGCTTCGGCCTTACGCCCGGCACCCTCGCTACCGCCCCGCTCGCGACTCAGGCGAAGATTCCCATGGTTGTGATGGCGGCCGGAACATCCATCATCACCGATAAATCTTCCTACATCGTCCGCACGAGCTTCACGTTGCCGCAGTCGGCATCTGTGATCGGCGCCTGGGCGTCAAGGAACGGCATCAAGACTGCCACCGCTATGATCTCCGACTACGCGCCAGGAGTGGACGCGCTTACCTTTTTCAAGAAAGGTTTCGAAGCTGGCGGCGGGAGGATGATCGAGGAAGTCAGGGTCCCGATGAGCAACCCTGACTTTGCACCGTTTCTGCAGCGCATGAAAGATGCCAAGCCCGACGCCATTTTCGTCTTTGTACCTGCCGGACAGGGCGGAGCATTCATGAAGCAATATGTCGAACGCGGGCTCAATAGCTCGGGGATCAAGGTGATCGGAACAGGCGACATCATGGACGACGATCTGCTTGCCGACATGGGGGATGCCACCCTGGGCATGGTGACCGCGCACATCTACTCCGCCGCGCACCCTTCCGCGAAGAACGAGGAATTCGTCGCTGCCTACCGACAGGCATTTAAGGCGCGTCCCGGCTTCATGGCGGTCGGCGCCTACGACGGAATGCACCTCATCTACGAGGCACTTAAAAAAACCGGCGGCGCGAGCGGCGCCGCTCTGGTGACGGCGATGAAAGGGATGGCCTGGGAAAGCCCGCGTGGGCCGGTCGCGATCGATCCGGACACGCGCGACATCGTGCAAAACGTTTACGTCCGTAAGGTCGAGAAGGTGAACGGAGAGCCGTACAATGTGGAATTCGACGTTGTGCAGGCCGTCAAGGATCCCGGCAAAAACAAGGACTAACAGGCCGTCACGGAGCGGCGCCGCCGGCGGCAGCAATTGAGGACGAATCGATGACCAACCCTGCCGAACCCTGCCGAAACGGTGGCTCCTGCTATCCGTCGACAGGCCTGGACCGCCTCCAAGTCGGTCATCTCCGGCATTTCGCGAATCTGTCCCGTCAGCCGCCGAACCAATGGGATTTGATGAAGGGCAAGGGATACGGGCAGGAAGATTTCGGCGGATACCGTTTCCAGCTGGCCTATATGGCCTATGCGCTTGCCCTTACTCACCGGCACAGGCTGCCGGCCGCTCCAGGCGTGTTCAAGCCGATCTTCGAACGGTTGATCGGCAAGATGCTGCTGCCCGAAGTGTGGATGTACTGGCGCGATGTCAGCCGGGGCGGCAGCATCTTCAACGCGCATCTCAGTCCCGGATATGTCGAGCAATGGGACCCGGTGATCCGAGATAACATCATGTACAGCGCATACCTTCAGTCGACGGCGCTGATGTACCACTATCTGTTCGACGACGCCCGCTACGCGCAGCCCGGCGCGCTTGCGCTTCGGTTCTGGTCGTATTTCTGGGGCGGCGAGGAGAAGCGCTTCGTCTATGACGAGAAATCGCTCAACACGCATATTTACTGGCAGATGGTCGAAAGCGGATATCTGGGGGTCGCCTGCGAACCGAACTGCACGTTCCAGATTTGCAATCAGCCGGCGATCCTCGGCTTCCGACTCCATGATTTCGTCTACGGCGGATCGATCGCAACCGATGTCGTCAGTGGATACGAACAAGCCTGGAGGGATTTCGGGCGGATCGGCGACAACGGCCATTACAACATCATGCTTGCTCAAGATACTAAATCCGTGCGGCCGAACGTCGGCAAGGCGGCTTGGGCCGACGCATGGTGCGGAACGCTGATGAATATGTGGAACCGGGATTTCGTCCACGCGCACTACGCCGGGCAGGCAAAGGATTTCCTGAAGCCGGGGCCTGATGGCACGCTCTCGGTGATTGCAGGTGAACGCCCCCTCGTCATGGGACAGACCATCGTCAGCGACAGCTGCGATTTTGGATGGATGGCCGCATGGGCTTCCGAGATGGGCGACAACGCAACGCTTTGCGGTCTGTTCAAGCACGCCGAACGGCACATGTCGCCACGTTGGAGTGACGGGGGTCTGTATTACCCGCGCAACGACAACGCGACGGACGCGGACGGAAACGCCACGATGATCGAGCCGATGTCTGGCAACGTGCTGATGGGATACGCAAGGCTCAACGTTCCCGACGGCCTGTGGCGATTCTACAACGAACCTTGGAACGCGTCGCGCTTCGCCGAGCCCGCCTTGACGCGCGTATCGGACGACCTCGACGTATCGAAGGCCTGGTTCGACGCGACCGCCAACCGGCTGGAGTTTGCACTGGACGGACGGGGCATCGCTTCCGACGGTGCGGTGGTGCTCGGCAATTTGCGATCGCGGGGACGCTGGATCATGCATCGGGACGGCGCAGAGATCGCGCGCGGAAACGCGAACATTTCGGAATACACGGTCGGCGACGTGGAGCTGCGGCAATCCGAAGACGGACTCTTGCTCAGACATGTCGATCCGCGACCTGCGGCTTATGCCATGACTTTCGAGGCGTGATCGCATGACCGTACCCATGTTCTCCGAAATGCCGATGGTCAACGGCACCTTCCATTTGACGGATCACAACGATCGCAAGGTTAACACCGAAACCTTCCGTGGCAGCTTTGTGCTCGTCTTCTTTGGCTTTACGCATTGCCAGGTCGTATGCCCGCGGGCCCTTACAAAGCTCTCAGCTGCACTAGATGCGATTGGCGACGCCCCGATACCGGTAACGGGGTTGTACATCACGGTCGATCCGGCTCGAGACAGTCCGCAGGTCATGCGCGACTTCCTGCGGTCCTATCCTCGCTTTCTCGGATTGACGGGGTCGCAGACAGAAATAGAGAACGCTAAAAGGAGTTTTCGCGTTTTCGCCACGCGCAGCGCTTCGTCACTCGACGACGGAGGCTACGACGTGCCCCATACCGCGTTCACATATCTATTGGACCCCGCAGGACAGTTCATCGCGCACTTCGGCGACGCAATCAGCTTGAGCGAACTGGTCGAGCGGCTTAGGCGATGTTTCATCAGCAGCAGTGCGACTGGAAAAACGATCAATGACCGATTGCCCGCGCATGGCGGATGCTGAATTCCGGACGAAGCGCTTTGCCTTGTTGGAATCCAGATAGCCGCGTTTGGCGTAGGTAGCGCCGCCGGCTCCGCCCAGTGCGATCAGTTGCACCTTCAGTCGACCGAGCTTCTTGACGAGGCCGTTGTCAGCGTCCTCCTGGAAGGCCCATCCGGAGATGAACACCCGGTCAATCCAGCCTTTGAGCTGCGCTGGCCACCAATACACCGGATAGACCAGGATCAGATGATTGGCTCGGTCAAGGGCGATGTAATCAGCGATGCTGCTTACGGCGGCGGCGACGCGAGCGAGCGGCAGTTTACACGCGAGTATGGCGGCATGTTTGGGAAACCCCCAGCACGCGATATCCGGCAGGCGCGCGCCCTGACGGACGCTGCCGCATAGTTGCTAACCAAAGAAATGCGCCACGCCTGATCAATGCGTGGCGCGTTGCTTACCTATCTGGCGGAAGCCGTCTTGACGGCCTGATCCAGGAAGGCCGTCGCATTTGCGATCGCTTCACGACCTTCGGCCAGCTCGGCATGAAACATATGCCAGACGTGGAACATGCCCGGCCACACCTCCAGCGAGACACGGACCCGATTCTCACCCAAATGCGACGCGAGACGAATGGCGTCGCTCAACATCAGTTCACCTTCGCCGATCTGTACCAGGATCGGCGGCAGGCCACGGACATCGGCAAAGACCGGTGACGCCTCGGGGCTGCTCGGCAGCGCACCACCCAGAAACGTCCTAGCCATTAGGTCGAGGCCGGCTTTGGTGTTCAATCTGTCCAGTCCCTCGCGATTGAACATCGAGGCGCCGGTATGCTCGAGGTTCGCCCAAGGCGAGAGCGCAGCCCCGCCAACTGGTAGTGGTACGCCGGCATTGCGCGCCATGACCATCACCGAGACGACCATTGCCCCGCCCGCGGAGTCCCCGGCGAACGTCACCGATTTCGGATTCTGCCCCTGGTCGATCAGCCAACGGTAGGCTGCAAACGTATCTTCGATCGGAACGGGGAATGCATGCTCCGGCGCCAGTCGGTAGTCCGGCAGGTAGACACGCGCCTTCAGCGCCTTTGCGAACGCCGCAGCCAGCCCGTGATAGCCGCCCGGCCCACCGACGATGTACGCACCGCCGTGGATGTAGAAGAGTACGCGGTCGCCCTCGACGTCTTCTGGGGTGACGACCGTCGCAGGTACGCCGCCCATATCGACCTGCTCGACACGCACGTCGGCTGGCGTCGGATGCTCGGCCATCTTGCGGACGTAGGATTGGCGGATTTCGTCGATCGTCACATCCGTGTTTTCGCCGAGGATGACGGGACCGAGGTCTTGCAGGCTTTCAGCCCATTGGTTGAGACGATGCGTCACCATGTCGTTGAAGGCCATTTCATTTGCTCCTGATGCCGGTAACCTGTTCATATCCTCGATATAGTTCATCGATTGGCGAACGGGCGTCGACACTGCGAAGGAGCTGGAGCGCCTCATGGCACCGGGAAATATCAACGACATCGTCGCCTTCGTTGCGGTAGCCGAAGCGGGAAGCTTCGTAGGGGCAGCACGCGCGCGCTCGATGACGCGATCGGGCATCGCCAAGAGCGTCGCCCGCCTGGAGGATCGGTTGGGCGTCCGGCTGTTCCACCGGACGACGCGCAGCCTCGGGCTGACCGATGACGGCCTTGTCTTCCTCGATCGCTGCACGCAGATTCTCGCCGACCTTGAAGAGGCCGAATTATCGATGTCCGATGGGGGCGGAGAGCCGCGGGGTCTGTTTCGGATGACCGCGCCGATGACGTTCGGACGCGTCATGGTCCTGCCGCTGCTAAACGATTTTCTCGCATCGTGGCCCAAGCTCAAGGCGGATGTGAGCTTCACGGACCGGGTCAGCGACATCATCGAAGACGGTATCGATCTCGCAATACGAATTGGTGAGACCCGCGAAAACAGCAGCCTCATCATCAGGACGTTGACCCATCAGCACGACCTGATCGTCGCGAACCCCGCCTATCTGTCGGTCAATCCGGCACCGCAGCATCCCGACGATCTACTGGGCCACACTTGCCTGAATTACGTGAGCGCCGGCCAGAAGCGCGCTTGGCGTTTCGCGATCGAAGGCAAGACCGTCCTGGTCAAACCGCGAGCGCGCCTCTCGCTCGACAGCGGAGAAGCGCTCCGCGATGCGGCGATCTCGGGAGCAGGATTGGCGTTCCTGCCCAGCTACGTCGTCGACCGCGACTTGGCCGACGGCCGCCTCGTCGCGCTGTTGACGGATTATGCCGCCCCCCCGGTACCGATCAGCGTGATCTATCCAAGTCGTCGCCACCTCTCTCCGAAGGTCCGTCGCTTCATCGATCTACTGATCCAGAATATCTAATTGGTTTCAGAGCATCGCGGCGGCCTTCACGACCGTCTTTTGCGTCAGAAGCAGCCGTTCCGCTGTTCATCAGACCCGGCCATTCTCGAAAAGGCATCCTTTTTCGAGAAAGCCGGCGACGCTCGACAACGGCAACCATGGCCACCTGCGTTCCTAAAAAACCGCCTGGGCCTCCACCCCAACTCCGCCATTCAGCAAATGGCCAACCGTAGATGAACTGCGCTAACTTGCGCCGTCAATAGGTCCGCACACCTGATCGCGAACACCGCAATGCTCTATTAACCGATGCTAGAGGCGGCATTAGAGGGCTATAGCATAGACGTAGTGCTCATCAACTTCGGGCACGGCCCGCCAAACTCAATTGAAATCATTGGATTTTTTAAGATTTCGAGGCTGTATCCCTGCCTAGAACCCTACCGCGGAAAAAGCAACTTAAACCCGCGCCCTGCAAAAGGCCTGTAGGAAGCCCGTACAGCGCGCCGCCAGCGGGTTGGGGCGATGCAGCGCGACGGTCGGAATAACGCGCCCTTGGCGGCCGGGTGGCGGCCCGCTTGCACACGTTACGCGGTCGTCCGAAGGTCGCCGCAGTAGCATCAGCGCCGCCGGGCCATGCGGTCTAAATATCGAGCTGATGGGCCGGGTATGGGCCACTACTGAACACAGTGTTGCCCACGCCGAGAAGGCGAGGGGAGAAACCATTATCGCCACTGCTTTTCTTCCGCAGACCACGCCCAGCCTGGCAATTTACCCGGCTTGCTGAATGCCGTCACGATGTTGGCGAGCAAGCGCGAGACGTTGTTGTCGAAATTCTCGTAGGGCAACGACTGGCTGAACGCGATCGATCCGGTCGAGAAGACGGCGCCGTCTTGCGGCGACGTGAAATAGACCATGTCCGCGCGAACACGATAATCGTGAGAGCCGGACAGGCCAGGATAAGGATACAGCACCTCTTCGACGACAGTCTGATAATTGTCACTATGCCCCCCCGACGACGCAACGATGAGTGCATGCGGCGGCGTGCCGAGCGTCAGGTCGTAACGATCGATTTCAATGCCGCCAGCGGCACCTTGCGCGAGTCCGAAATCGCCGATGATCTCGCCTTCGATGCCGTCCAGTATCCATGATGCGCGACGATGCCAGCTGTCGGGCATGCGCCGGAACGGCCGCGCCGAATCGAAGCCTTCGGAAATGAAGCCGACACCGAACACCTTCTGTGGTGGGCGACCGAGATCCTTCCAAAGTCCGCTCTTCTGGCCCGTGGTAGCAAGATAATACTCGCCGGGCCGCGCCTGCCACGCCCGCATGCCGGAGTTCAGCTTGCGGACCTCCATACACCACGGATCATCGCTGTGGTAGCCGACGTTCCAATAGAAGCCGTTGCCGCCGAGATATATGAACCGTCCGCCCTGTGCGATATAATCTTCGGTTGCATCGAGCATCGTCTCGGAGACGTATTCCGGATGCGTGCCGCTGAGCACGACGTTATAAGGTTCAAGGGCTGCGAGGCCTTCGCGGTGAAGGTCTTCATCGGTCGTGACATCGTAGTCGTACCCCATATGCTCAAGCCAGGCGATGATCGACAGGTCCGCTGGAAACTGCCAGGTCACGCCCATCGACGACATGCGAGCCTTTGGCCGCATGTTCAAGATCGGGCGACGATAGGTGCTGTAACAGACGCCGGCACCGTCCGCGTGATGATCGTACAGCGACAATCCGAATTCGGCCGTCTGGTACAACTCGATATCGACCTCCGACAGGATCGGCGACTGCCCGGCGAGCGGCTGCATGATTTCGGCATCGAAACTCAGATGCTCGTTGGCGTAAGCAAGATAGCTTCCTGTCGGAACCAGAAACAATATCGATGCGGTCGGTTTCGATGCCCGGACGAAGAACACGATATATTCTTCGCGCAGGCCTTTGGCATCGCCGGTTCGCAGCCGATAGGCATAGGCCCCGCTTTTCAGGTCGGGCACCTTGATCGTTCGGGTCAGTTCCCACTTGCAATCGATGATTGCGTCGTCGTGGAATTCGATGCCGCCAAATTGCTCAGGCGCGAGACGGAAGCAATCGTCGCGACCCTGCCAGTTATATCCGGTCTGCGCGCGCACCGGACGATTGTAGCCTTCGGCATCAAGGCCGTTGGGACCGCGGTCGATGACCCGATCGCCGATTCCGCGTTCGGTATAGCCGCAAGCGGTGTCCCAATACGCTATCAAACCTTCGGCCGGTGCCGTGGCTGTGTCGCGATAGCGATCGAGTTCGTCGCGCGTCAGCACGCGTCCGAATACGGCCGGGCGATCAAGCTTGCCGTTGAGGCATTGCGTTACGAAAGTGCCGCGCAGTGTGTGACGATCCTGCGCACCCGCCATCAGGAACGGCAGATCGGGCGGATTCAGCGGACGAAAGCGCATCGTTTCGCGCACATGCGACCGGAAGTCGACATTCGCGACCTTGCTGAGCAGGCTGTTGTACCGCGTCGAGACGCCCTCCTGATACAGCGTGGCCACACCGCTGCGTGCATCGAAGGTCGCAGCAACAAAATACCAGTTGTTCCTCAGTACAGGCACTTCCGCGTCGACGTAATCAACCTCGTTGCCATCGCCAAATCCGAATTCGAGAGAGCCATCGGGGTTGAGCCAAAGGCCATAGCCGCGATTGCCGAATGCATCCCAGCGGCCGAGCAGACACTGCCGACGCCCGCCGCCCGGGTTCGTCGGGAAGATGAAGGTGCACAGGCTGAAGCTGCCATCTAGAGCGAGATGGCCGCTCGGGTCCGCAACGGTCAGAAAGGCGCCGACCTGCGTGAACTGCTTGCGGACATCCCACATACCGTCGGCGACGCAGGCTATCTCTTCCTCACGATAGCCGGGACCTGCCGGATGCGCGTCGCCGTGGATCAACCGTACCAGCTGCGCGTCTACCGATCTCGTGCCATCGGCATGGACGTAGAAACCGATATCGTCGCCCGGCTTGACCGAAATCTTGTCTGCGTATCCGAAAACTTTTTTCTCGGCCATGAGGGTAACTACTCCAAAGACATAGATGTTGTGGGGTCAGGTCTCGAGCAGATCCTGAACGCGGCGCAGGAACAGGGCGTGATAGGCCTGGTCAGGCGTCTCGTAATTGCGGTCTTCCACGACGCGTGGCGCGGTCCCGCGATGTCCCGATAAAGCGACGATGCGGTAGGCCTTGAATTCCTCGAGCACCAGGATCGCATATTTGTCGATCTGGCCCTGCCTGCGGAAATAGATCAGCAGACGTTCGAGCGCCTCGCTGTGCTGGCCGAGTGGCCGAGATTGGTGCTCGGCGATGACGGCGTCGGATACAAGGCGCTTCAGGAAGTCACGCTGCATCTTGTCGAAGCGGCGGAAGTAAACCTGGTCCTTGTCTTCCATTTCGGTCGCCTCTTCCGGTAGCATCTCTCCACCTTTCTCGGCGCGCGTTGCACGCCTCTCGCTCTTCTTCTTGTCACGCCAGGTTCGGAACTGATCCTTGATGCCGAACAGCCCACCGCGCAGAAACAGCGCCACGCTCAGCATGATCGTGCCGATCAGCACGTAGCGCAGCGGGCCGAGATCGATCAGCACGCGGTCGATGAAGACGACGATCAAGGTGCCGAGAACGGCGCCCTCGGCGCGGCCGATGCCGCCGATCACCAGCATCGCCAACGACAACAGCAAGGTGTCGAACGAGAACAGATTGGGCGATGCGCCGCCGAAATGAATGGCGTAGAACCCGCCGATAAAACCGAGTGCCGCCGACGAGGCCAGAAACACCATGATCCGCGCGCGAATGAAATCGACGCCACAGGCCTGTGCGAAGCCTTCCTTCTTCTCCTGCGCCATGCGCAGCAGACGGCCGAGACGTTTGCCGTCAATGAAACGATAGATGAAGAGCGCGAAGATCATCAGCAACACGGAGGCATAATAGCTGAACAGTAGCCGGTTGGATTGCGACAGGCCGTCGGGCAGATAGCTCGGCGCGCCATAGAGGCCGCCGGTCGCCGATCCGAGCTGACGCGACTGGACGACAAAAACGCGGCACAATTCGACGACGCCCAACGTCAGCAGCGCGTAATAGAAGCCGTCGAGCCGCATCGCCGGCAGGGCGATCATGACACCGAAGACTAGGCCGATCAGCGTTCCGGCGAATGGCAGAACCCACCATGGCAGACCCAGCATGATCGCCAGATAGGTTGCACCATAGGCCGCCGCGCCGACGACGGCATAGGTTGCCAGCGAGAAGATGCCCGCCGTGCCGACGATCAGCATCCAGCACAGATTGATCGCAGCATAGATGGCGAACACGGAAGCCGCGCTCATCACCGTATTTCGGAAACCTTCCGGAACGAAAAGCGGCATAGTAAAAAGGGCAGCCAATGCCAATGCCCACCAGATCGGCCGCTTGTCGACGATCGTCTTTTCGCGACGCATTGTTTTCAGATTATAATCGCCGTGGATGTTGAGCACGCGGCGACGCGTCGGCCAGTATCGCAGGCGCGACCACAGACGCCCGCCATGGCCGGGCCATTTATAGTAATAGCGCAGCCGTCCGACCGGATACATCTTCGGCGTGAAGCGCGTGGTCTCGTCCCACGTCACCTGATGCGAGAGGAAGGAGTTGGTGACGGCCTCGCGGCCCGGCTTCTCGGGAAATTGCGAATCGATCGGATCGATCCAGATCGGCGCGGATGAATCCGTCATAGTCTATGCCTCGCGCGCTTTGTCTAGAATGCCGGAGATGCCACGCGGGCGGATCAGCAGAACGATGATGATGAGCAGGAATTGCGTGATCAGAACATATTGACCACCCAGCAGCGAGGACGTCAGCGCTTCGTTCACACCGAGCATGATCGCGCCGATGATCGCACCGGGAATGCTGCCGAGACCTCCGACCAGCGCGATGCTCAGGCCTTTGATCATGGGCGTGATGCCGCTGAACGGCGCGACGTAATAGGTCTGCGCCAGAAGCACCGAGGCCAATCCGGCCAGAGATCCCGTCAGGGCCATCACATAGATGCCGGTCCTGCGAACACCGATGCCGACGATAGATGCGGCGTGCGGATTCATCATCATCGCGCGAATCTCCAGCCCGCGACGGCTCGACCGCATCCACAAGAGAATCATCGTTAACAGAACGATGGCGGAGAGCGATGCACCGAGCTTGTCCGACGTGACGACGATGCCGAAGATATCGGCATTCCAGTTTCCGAACAGGCGAGGCAACGACTTGGCGCGCGGGCCGAACCACCACAGCAGAATCTGATTGCCGACCAGGCTGATCGCCAGCGTCGCGATCAGTGCGCGCAATTGAAAATTCGGCTTGTCGTGAATCGGAATGAAAGCGAGCAGACAGACGATCAACCCGCCGGCCGCACCTGTGAGAATTCCCGCAACCATGACAACGGCCGGGTTTGGCGCGATGTAAACGCTGGCGAGCCAGGCGCCATATCCCGACAGCGCGAAAATGAACCCATAGGCCATGTTGATCAGGCCGAGGCTTGACCATGTGACCGATATGCCGATCGCAAGCGTGCCGTAGATGCAGGCCAGCGTAATCGCATTGGTGATGATGAAGCCCCAGTTCATCGCTCGCGCTCCGCGGACATGGCTCTCGACGCGGAGGCCTCGCCTTTGAGTTTTCCGGCATGCATGCCGATGATGCGGTCGACACTGCCTTCGAGCAGCGCGACGTTCTGCTCGGCGATCACCATCGCGGAGCCGCCAAGTTCGACCGCCATAAGGGCTTCGACCACGGCTTTTCCGATCTTTGGCGCCAAGCCCAATGAAGGTTCATCAACAAGAAACAGTTCGGCGTCCGACATCAGGCCCCGCCCGATCGACACCATGCGGCGCTCACCGCCGGACAACCGTCCGACCGCCGTCTTCATCAGTTTTTCCAAAGGCGGAAAAATCAGCAGAATCTTCGTCTTGCGGATCCCGCGTTCGGACCACGCGCGCTTGGTGAATGCACCGCTGTCGAGGTGTTCCTCGACGGTCAAGCCGTGAAAGATTTCGTCGCCTTGCGGGATGAAGGCGAGGCCCCGGCGCACGATCAGATGGGTGTAGCGGCCCGGCCCCTGGCTGCGCGTACGCCCCACCTCTTCGCCGTTCAGCTTGATCGAACCGCGCTGCCAGCCGGTCAATCCGGCGATTGCCTGAAACAACGTGGACTTGCCGTGGCCGTTCAGGCCGACCAGGCCAATGCGCTCGCCTGCGAAGACGGTAAGATCGAGATCGTGAATGACACGCATCGGCCCCCAGCCGGCGGACAGGCCCTTGACGTCGAGAACGGCCGGACGAACGCCATGGTCGGAGACGTTCATCAGTGTAGCCCTTCACCGGACTCGGTTTCGAAATAGGCCGCTTTGACGCGCGGATTTTTCAGAGTCTCCGCGAATGAGCCCTCGGCGATCGTCTCGCCGGCATCCATCACGAGCACACGATCCGCGATCGTATCGAGCAGTTCCATGCGGTGTTCGATCAGGACGATCGCGATATTCAGCTCTTTCGCCAGGACGCGCATGATGTCGTCGAGTTCGTCGATCTCGGAATTGATCAGCCCGGCGGCGGGCTCATCCATCAGCAACACGGAGGGGCGGCGCATCAACAGGCACGCGATCAGAAGCTTGCGACGGTTCAGCGTATCAAGCCGGTCCGCCATCATTGCCCCGGGAATACGGAAGTCGACGAGGCCCGCCCCCCATTCGGAATCGTCGGGCGTCAGATAGGGCTTATACGCCTGACGCGCCGCCTTCAGAACCTGCGCAACGGTCATGTCTTCCGGAACGATCGGGGTCTGATAGGTCCGGCCGATCCCGAGGCGTGCCCGCTTGTGCAGCGGAAGCGCCGTGATATCGCGGCCCGCGAACGACACCTTGCCGGCCTTTGGCGAGATCCGGCCGGACAGCACTTCAAACAGGCTGGTCTTGCCGGCGCCGTTCGGCCCGATGATGCCCATCACCTCCCCGGATTTCACACCGAATGAAATGCCGCGCAGGATCGAGCGACCGCCGAGGTCGAGCGTGATGTCGACGCAAGAGAAAAGTGGAGACGCGGTCATCGCCGTCGATCCGTCGCCAGCATCACCACCATGGCGCTTTCTGCAGTTTCGACTCGGTGAGCACGTCCGGATATATGATCTTGTGCTCGTTGTTCTGAACCTGAAAGAACAGTTGAGCCATTCCCTTGTCGAGGTCGGCGGCGCCGATCGCATCGCCTGTATCGGGAAAATGCGCGCATTCCTGATAGGGATTATCCATGCTCATGAAGCCGCAGACACCACGATAGGAGTTCTTGCGAATCCAGTCGCTGACGCCCTTGAAGTTATTGGGATCGCCGACGGCTTCCCATGCGGCCTTCAGATAGTGCGTCGTGTCGTAGCCGTTGCCCGTGTAACAAAGCCCCATGATGCCGGGAAACCGCTTTTTGTATTTCGCACGGAATGCCTTTCCTTTTTCATCGGCATAAACGCCGAGCACCGTGCTCCAAACGAAACCTTCGGCGGCGGGGCCGGACAGTTCGAGAAATTCCGGTTGCGACGGGCCGTACTGCAGATAGACGAGCGCCCCCTTCAGCGGATCTGCGCTGTACTGCTTGACGAAGGCGGCATATTCGGCGGCGACCCAGTGATCGATCATCACGGCGCCCGCGCCGATTTTCTTGATCTCCTGAAGCACCGATCCCCAGTCTTGCACCGGGTATTGAATGTCGGTGATCCCCGCGAGTTTGAACTCGCTCTTGGGCAGAGAGGCCTGCAAAGCCTTGGAAATGGTCTGGTTGTAGGCAATCTGCTCCTGAACGATATGCACGCCGTTATTCAACGGCTTCCAAGTGCCTTGGTCTTTCATGGCTTTCAGGAAGACCGGGAAGGTATGCCCGTAATGGACTTCAGACGGGTCGGTCTGAAAGACGTGCGAGTATTTGTCCGGTTGTTTGACAACGAGGTCGGTCATGTTGCGCTGCGTCAGCCCCCACAACAGCGGGGCCTTGTAGCGCGCCGAAACTTCGGCCACCGGAATTGGCGTGAAGACGAACGCGCATGACATCGCATGCACCTTGGCGTCGATCAGCTTGTTGATTGCAACCTGTCCGCTCTCCGGAGACAGCGGATCGATATCCACGACAACGGCCTTGACCTGCCGGCCAAGAACGCCGCCAGCCGCATTGATTTCCTCTAACGCGAGCGTGGTGCCGTTCAGATAGTCCTGGTGATCGGCGACGCCTGCCTGGGCCGTCTGCGCCGTCGGCACGCCGAGCAGGATCGGCTCGTTGGAGGCGGCGCGCGTCGATCCCGACACGAAAGGCGAAGACAATGCTGCGGCGGCTGTGCCTGCCGAGGCGACTTGCAGAAGCTTACGACGCGTGACCTTGCCGCTCATGAGATATCTCCCCTGCCGATCGTTTCGGATGACTTTCACCTGAAAGCACGCAAGCCTAGGAGCGCGGCGGCCCGGGCGTCTTTCACTGGGGGGAACAGTCTTTTGTGCTAGGGCGCACTGATTGAGCCTTGCGGACCTTCGTAAAGTCGCGCAGCATCTGGCACGGATTTTGCTAGACTCTTGACGCCTGTTTTCAGAGCATTATCGCCGAATTTTCGGGTTACCAGTCATGTTGCACCATTATTCGACAGCCGACGTGCCGGATGCCAAGAGCGTCGATGCGTGGCGCCAGGCCATGGCTGAGGTGTACTATCGGCTCGATATCAAATGTTCGAACAACGGCCGCTTGAACGGCGAAATCACCGACGCTCATTTCGAGACGATGGGCATTTCAACTTTCAAGGCCGATGCACAGCGCGTCATCCGTCATCGGGATGCGGCGAAGATCGATCGATCGGAAGACCTGGTTTTTCTTTTTCCGACCCGAAAGGTCATGTGCTTCGAGCAGCGCGGACGATCGGGCGTTATCACGCCTGGCGATGTCTTTCTGTTGAACTCGGCTGAGGACTATATCGTTGACGTCCCCGACGGGTCGGCGAACATCACGATCAAGATCGATCGCGACTTGCTGGTCGATCGGGTGGGCGGCATCGACGAGATGTGCGCGAAGACGCACATCGCCAATCCCTATCTTATTCCCGCCGTCACAACTCTGGCTGAACAATTGTCGAAATTTCAAACCAGTCAGAATGTCGACAGGATTCAGAAATCTGTTATCGATCTGATCTGCCTCATGCTCGAAACGCGACAGCGGAACGATCTGGATAGTCCTGTTCGGCAGACCCTCGCGATGCTTCTGTTCGATCGCTGTCTCGTCTTTTTGCGCGACAATCTGCATAGGCGGGATCTTTCACCTGACATCGCCGCGCAACATCTCCGGATTTCCGTTCGATATCTGCACAAGATATTCCAGCACAACCAGCTGTCGTTCGGTCAAAAGCTCCTCGAAATGCGCCTGCAAAAAGCGCAGAATTTAGTTGTTATGAAATGCGATCGCGGCCGCATCAATCTTGGGGAGGTTGCATTCAACTGCGGCTTCTCGAGCCAGTCGTATTTCTCCGCGTGTTATCGGCGACATTTCGGAATGTCGCCGAGCGACGCCGGGCGCTGATAGATGCGCGTTTCGCCAAGATCATTTGAAATCCGACCCTGCCAATGCCGCCGCGATGTGGCATCACGCCTTAAGACTTGCCCGGCTCTGTTGCGGGACGTCCAAAATCTGCGAGGTTGGAGTACGTCATCATCGCCCGAGACCAAAACGAGGTCCGAAAACGCTGTTTTGGTGGAGTGGCGCACCCGACACGATTCGAACGTGTGGCCTTCGCCTTCGGAGGGCAACGCTAAGCGACCGCCTGAAACAGCAATTTGAGATGGTTGCATGTCCCCGCAACCAAACATATTATTGATGTAGTTGGACAAAATGAGAAAGCCGCCCTCCGGGGCGGCTTTCTCATTTGAGAGAATCGCCACCGAGTCGCCACCGCAACCGAAATAGCTGACCGGGATCAGCGCGACTTCGGTTCCCCACATTTGGAAGGCGTCCTAGCATTCGGCACAAGTCTCTGGGTGGCGGACTGAGCTACGAAAAGCCGCCCATTCCCCGAAAGTCTCCGGCCGACGGTCTCGAAATTCCCCGTTTTGGGGGATTGTGCGGGCAGAGACTAATAGGCTGCACAAGCAACCACTAGCCAAGCGGCAATGAGCGAGGGTGAGCCGTCCAAAAGTGAAGGAGCGCGGGCTGGAGCGGAGCGACGACAGGGGCTTTTGCCTTTCGCCCGAAGGGTTGCCTTCGCCCGGAGTTTTTGCGCGAGTGATCGTCACCGAATGGTCGAGACAAACGTTCCGCATTTTGCTTGTCACCAAGTGAAGCGGGCTCCGATTTTGCCGTCGTAGGCGTAGCTTTTTCCTTCGAAGCGAGATTGATAGGAAACGTTGGCGAATAGGGTGGCATTGGAATTCACTTGGCCGCTAACGCCCGCGCTCAATTCGCCCCACGTACCATTGAGTGTGGCGTGGAACGGGGTGAAGCCGGTATCGGACGAGAACTCGGTAAGATGATGTCGGCCACACCGGGCGTTGCTCTCATTACGCCAACAACGTCCTGAAGGACGGCCTCCGTCCGTTGCAGGGATGCGGCGTTCGGGAGCTGCACGTTCACGAACATATAACCTAGGTCTTCCGATGGAATGAAGCCTGACGGCAGGATACGAAATAAGCCGTAGACGCCGCCGAGCAACGTCAGAAACGCGAACGAGGTGACAACGACGCGGCGCGATGCACCGATCATGCCGGCGAGATACCAACGGCGGGAGATATCGAGGGCGGCGTTGAAACCGCGAAACCCGGCGAATGAGGGTGGCTCCCGCCGTCGCAAAATGAGTGCGCACAGCGCGGGGCTCAATGTCAGGGCGTTGATCGTCGAGAACGTGATGGTGACGAGAATGGTCAGGGCAAATTGTCGATAGAGCTGTCCGGTAATCCCGCTCAGGAAGGCAATTGGCACGAACAATGCGCCCAACACCAGGGTGGTGGTGACGATCGGCCCGGTGACCTGCTCCATTGTGCGGCGTGCGGCCTTAGCGGTCGTGATGTCGTCGTGCTCTGCCATCACGCGCTGGACGTTCTCGACGACGACAATGGCGTCGTCCACAACGAGGCTGATGGCCAGAATAATCCCGAACAATGTGATCGTGTTGGCGGAGTAACCGAACAGGTAGAGAACCGCGAAGCTGCCAATCAGAGAAACAGGGATCGTCAGTGTGGGGATGAGTGTGGCGCGCCAGTCCTGAAGGAAGAGATAGGTAACGAGGACCACGAGAAGGAATGTGATCAACAGCGCGATCATGATTTCGCGGATCGTTTCGATGACGAAGGACGTGTTGTCGAACACGACACGATAGGCAAGATCTTCGGGAAAACTCGCGGAAATACGCGTCAGTTCGGTTCGGATGGTTTGCGCCACAGCGAGGGCATTGGCGTCGGGGGCCTGATAGACAACCAGTGTTGCGCTGGGTAGTCCATTGAAGCGCGACTGCGCGGGCGACGTCGCGGATGCGAACGATCGCGCCGTCGCTGTTCGTTCGCATCACGACGTTCTCAAATTCGCGAGGTGTGCCCAAGCGTCGACGTGCCGTGATCGTCAGTTGAAGCTATTGTCCCTTTTGTGCGGGGGCGGAGCCGATCTGGCCGACGGATGCCTGCGCATTCTGCACCTGGACGGCGCTCGTCAGATCTGCGGCCGTGATCCCAAGCGCAGTCATGCGGTCCGGGTTCATCCAGATACGCATACTGTAGGCCGGTCCGAAGACACCCGCATCGCCCACGCCACGGACGCGCGCGATCGCATCGCGCACATTGATGGAGACAAAGTTGCTGATGAAGATATCGTCCCTTGTTCCCTTGGGAGAGTAGACCGCGACGCCCATCAGCATGCTAGTCGATCGGCTGCGCACCGACACGCCGGTCTGCGTGACGGTCGGCGGTAGGCGGGCCGTCGCCATGGCCACGCGGTTCTGGACATTCACCTGGGCAATCGACGGATCGGTGCCGACGGCGAAGGTGACCGTCAGCGAATAGGTGCCGCTGTTGGTGCTGGTCGACGACATATAGAGCATGTGCTCGACGCCATTGACCTGCTCCTCAATCGCGGCTCCGACGCTGTCCATCACAACGCTGGCATTAGCGCCGGGATAGCTGGCCGTGACCTGGACTTCCGGCGGCGTAATTGGAGGAAACTGGGCGAGCTGCAGCCGTCCGCATCCTGCAGCGTCGCCAAGCCGAGCCTGGGCGGCCGTGAGAACGATTTCCAGCACGGCCCTTTCGATTGCAAAGAGGTCTTGCCCCTCAGCGACGATCTGTCCTTCGTTGAACAGCCGCTTTTCGAGGAAGCCATCGACGCGGGCGCGAATATCAACGGCATTCTTGGCTTCAACGCCGATGAATTCGCTATTGAGCGAGGTGTCCGACACCACAATGGTCGTCACGCTAACGACCGGGAGCGGCATTTCGGCCAAAGCCTCCGACCCGGCTGACAGAGTTGCCATGACTATCGCCACGGAGACGCCGAATGAGCGCGATCTTTGGCGTCTTGGACCCGCAAGGCACATTGCGTGACTCCACTAACGATCTTGACCAAACGCGCACACAAGAATGATCCGCTTGATCTGTTTGAGATCAAGCGGACTTGTTGTCGGCAAAGAGGCGGACAGATGCACTCGGGGCAATTTTCTACGTTGCGTTCCTGTTGCACTTATACGTCGGTGCCGCGCTCAGGCAGCGGGCTTGGATGCCGCTGGTGTTGCCTGAGCCTGGGGCTCGGTTGTGGCCTTGGCGAGCGCGTTCCTGAGCGCCTGCTCCTTGGCATCGTCCAGGGACGTCTTCAGCACAGTGCCGCCGGCGTCCTGGATTTCCTTGAGCACCTTGTCTGCAGTGATGCTCTTGATGAGAACGAACAGCGCCGCATTTCCCGGCTGAAGGTTTGCCGATAGCTCCTTCATGAAGTCGTCATTGATGCCGTAATCCGTCAGTGCGCCGCCCAATGCACCGGATGCGGCGCCCAGTGCCACGCCCAGAAGGGGATTCAGGAACAGTACGCCGATCAATAATCCCCAGAAGCTGCCGGAGGCCGCACCGGCCATGGTGGTGTTCATCAACTGGTTCAGCTTCACGGGGCCGGCTTCGGTTTTCACCGCGATAACGGCATCGCTGATCGTGATCAGATATTCCTTCTGCAGCTTGAACAGACGCTGCCGCACCTCTTCGGCTTTTGCCTCGGATGGATAGATGATCGCAACGAGATCTGACATTTCTATTCCTCCTGACTGAGAGATTTTTATGGTGCCACGTGGCCTTCGTCGTTGATGGTTCCTTCTGCCGCTATGCTGCCTTGGTTCTCAGCTGCCACGCGTAAGCGAGCCACGCCAGACCGTGGGAGATCATGTCGACGGCCAGCAGAGAGCCGAGGACCCACAGGCCCGTCCTGGGAAAACCTGTCAGAATAACCAGACCTGCCAGAACGCCGAACAGTCCTGAAGCCAGCATGATCCAGCCCCCGTTGCTCCAGCGGCTAAATCCAAGCAGCACGCGAATGACGCCGGAAACCAGCAGCAATATACCGAGGACATAGGTGAGGATGATCGCGCTGGCGACGGGTTGCTGCACCAGTACGATGCCGAATGCGATGTAGAGAATGGCGAGGAGGATTTGCCACAGAAATCCTCCCCATCCCTTGGTCCAGAACGCATGGATCATTTCGAACACGCCAGCGGCAATGGCCGTCCAGCCGATGAATAGCGTGCTGATGACAGTAGCGAGAACGACATCGCCGAGGATCAGGAGCCCGGCCAAAATCAGAACGATGCCAAGCAGTACGCATATCCAGAACGGCGGTGAAGACAAGCCGGTGACGCTTACCGAGGAACTATTGCCATACGTCGTCATCTTGTCCTCCCGCTCCTGCGCTGCTTTTGCGCTATGATTTGAGGTCGCCCGTGTCACAGCGCATGCGCTTCACACCATCAGCGCCAAGCGCAGACGCGGCGACCATGGCGCCACCAACACACACGGCGACGACGTCGCCACGATCGATGCGGATGGTGAAGGACCCTGCGTGGCGGCCGGCCTGCCACAACCACCTGGGCGTTTTCGGTGAGGGGCTCCAGCTTGTTGGCAAGGTCTTTCTGCAGCGGGATTGGCGCGGCCTTGGCAGTCGTCAGAAAGACGCTCGTGCCAAGGCCCGTGGCGACCGCGCTGAACAGAAGGCCCTGCAAGAGGTTTCGCCGATCCATCGCTTCCATAGAACTTCTCCTTTCAAGAATAGAAAAGGAACGTCAGGGATATAAGGAGGAACCGGAACTGCACGGCAGAGCCGATAATCGTAGCGACTCCGAATGGCGACGGCATCGCAAGATCAACGGTGAGGCGCGGACGTGCATGGGCCCGCAAATGGCGGCCGCGAATGATAGTTCACCCATGAAAGCTGTTGTGAAGCGGCGATGGGTTTCAGGCGCCAGCCCTTGAACAGTCTCCGACCAGGTCGATTGCCCAGTCGGGACATCAGGCCGTTCAGCCTGTGTTGCGATCGATTGCGAGTCCATGGGACTCCGTTCCGGCTTTTTATCAGCCTGATTTTTGATATCGCACGGGGCGAATGGATATTACCAAAGGCGTAGTCCGTCAATCAGAACGGGAAGATGCGCTCCATATGGGTATGCCTCGCTGTCTCAATTTTCAGGAGTCTTGAACCGCCTAATCAGATCTGCATGCCTGCCGCAACATGTTCGAGAAATTGAGTGATATTTTCAGTGACCTGTCTCTATTTGCCGCGCTCATCTCTCGCCATGCTTCGGTAATTACATCATACGAGCGGTGATGTTGCATCGGGTCAAACCCTGACGCGCGCGGATGTCGTCGAAGATGTGATAGCGTCACTCTGGTGACAGGAACATGCCTGCTCACAAGAGGCGGTGCCATGAAGAGAGGGGATGCGGGAGACGACGAGCCAACGAAGGAGTGGAACAGGGAAACGATCGACCCGCGTAGGGGCGATATCGAGGACGATGCCGCCAGCCCTGAACAGCGAACTCTGCTCTCGATGGCCGGGAGCCTGCTTGTTGAAGTCAGTCTGCCGAAGCTCCTGTTTGCCTGGACAGTATCGTTGTTACTGCCGGCGGTGTCGTTGGGTCTCGCGGCATTGGTTGCTTCTGCCTGGCTCTCAACTCTGTCGGACAAGGTTCTCGTCCTGACCGAGATCGGCGCGCTGCTGGTGGCAATCGGGATTGTCGCGCTGGGGTGGATCGGCTGGAAGCCTCTGTTTCGGTTCGCCGAGGTCAACTTCTGGTCTCTTAACGCGCTTGCTATCCAGCCGGGATATGTCTTCGGCCGTGAAGGGCTACAGCATCTGACGGAGAAGGTGCTGGGAAGACATCTGACCGTGCATGGAAGGGCGCGGCTCCGCGCGGTGAATTCGGCCGCGGCAGGAATCGCCATCTCCATCTGCGCTGTGGCGGTCGCGATGTGGGCCTGGCCAGCCTCGCGCTGGACAGGAAGTCTGGAATATCTTGGTGTTCCTCATCGTTTGATCATTCCGACGCTGGCAAATGCCGCAGTCTTGATATGCGGCTATCTTGCCGGCGCATCGCTTGTCTGGGGCCTGGCCGATGCCCGTATGGCGCAGCCGGTTGATCTTGTCGCGTTCGATGCAGCACCGACACACACCAGGATCTGGCGCGTAGCTCACTTGTCGGACCTCCATGTGGTTGGCGAACGTTATGGTTTTCGCATTGAAAGCGGGCGCGCCGGGGCGCAGGGAAACGAGCGTCTGCAGCAGGTGATGGCGCGGCTGGCCGCCATTCACGCTGTTGATCCGCTCGACCATGTGCTGATCAGCGGCGATATGACCGATGCCGGACGGTCGACCGAATGGGCGGAGTTTCTGGACGTCCTGTCACACTATCCGGACCTCGTCGCGCGCACCTTCGTGCTGCCCGGAAATCACGACATCAATATCGTGGACCGGGCGAATCCGGCACGGCTGGATCTCCCGTTCAGTCCGGGCAAACGGTTGCGACAGGTCCGCACGCTTTCGACCATCGCTGCCATTCAGGGCGATCGTGCGTTTGTTGTGAAAGACGGGAAAGGCCATACAACAACACTGAACGACGCGTTGGTGCCGTATCGCCGTCAGATGGCCGATTTCGCAGATCTCGGTGGCCTACAGCGTGCAGCGCGACTGCGTGGGGTCTTCGATGACTTGTATCCGATGGTGGTTCCGCCTCTGGAGGAGAATGGACTCGGCATAGCGCTTCTCAATTCCAATGCTGAAACACATTTCTCCTTCACCAATGCACTTGGCCTCGTCTCGATCGAGCAGACCCGCCGGCTGGAGGCATTTATCGCTCAGTTCCCGAAGGCACGCTGGATAATCGCATTGCACCATCACTTGATGGAGTATCCGATGCCAGTAACCGCGTTTGCTGAACGCATCGGCACGGCTGTGATCAACGGCAGCTGGTTTGTACGTCGGCTGGAGGCGTTTGCCGATCGGGCCGTCGTCATGCACGGACATCGCCATATCGACTGGATCGGTACCTTTGGTTCGTTGAAGGTCATTTCGGCTCCGTCACCGGTCATGGCCGCTGCTGATGTGGCCTGCACGCACTTCTATATTCACAGGCTTGCGGCCGGGTCGGATGAGCAGCTTTGCTTGCTTGAGCCGGAGCGGATCGACGTGCTGGCGGGCGCGCGTGACCGAGCGGATGCGGCGGAGGATACGACCGCCAGATCATCGATCGCGTAATGCTATCACTCGCAATCGTCGGTAGAAATGGCTCGACCAGAAGAACCGCGTCGAGCGGCATCGCATCGTAACTATTCGAATCGAAATCGAGTCAGCTTGTGCGTTGTGCCCGACGTGGCGATCTTGCGGCGCTGAATAGCCACTGCCATATTCTCGCGCAGAAAGTGGAGGCTCCCATGATCAAGAAGGTCCTGCTTGGACTTTTCGGCGCATCTCTTTTGCTTTGCGTCTCATCGCTGCCGGCTTCCTCTGCCGCATTCAGAGCGGGAACGCTGACATGTATGAGCAATCCCCGGATTGGCCTGATTATCGGCTCGCGTCAGACGCTGCGATGCGTGTTCAGGGTGCGAAATGCGTCACGGCAGTACATCTATGAGGGAACGGTACGCCGTATCGGTCTGGATCTCGGGGTGACTCCGTCGAGCGCGCTGGTCTGGCGGGTCTTCGCCCGAAACTCACAGGTCGGTCGGGGTACGCTCCGTGGAAATTACGTCGGCGCGAGCGGCAGCATCGCGTTTGGCCCGGGTCTGGGCGCGAATGTTCTGATCGGGGGATCTCGCAGGACCGTGATGCTCCAGCCACTGTCGCTTGAGCGCCAGATCGGCGTGAGCCTTGCCGCGGGAATAGCGACGCTGACGTTACGCTAGTGGTGGCGTCAGCTATCTTCATAGTTCCGTGGAGCCAAGCCAACGACATCACGCGATGCAGGATCGTGGTCCGCCAGCCGTGGAAACCGCTAGTTTAATCCTGTCACTCAACTGATTTCTGTTGCCGGCGCAGCCGCATTTGTCGCTCGCTCGGAGGTCGCGGCATGGCGTGCAAACGTGGTCGCCCTCTGCGGTGCAGTGTCTGTCCTTGAGGTTGCCGCGGTTGTTCTACGTTGAGCGGTGACGCTGGTGTCTTCAGGCGGTTGGTGCGGACATCGTCCCGAATTGCTTCAGAATCCAGCCTTTGACCACGCTCGACGGCGTCGCGAGGGTCTGCAGTCGCGGAGAACGCAGCGCACAAGAAAATCAACCCTGAACCTGCCGCAGCAATAAAGCGCTTCATGATATCTCCTGTTGAGGATCGCTCCGAACGAAAACTCTTAAACGAGAAAGCTGCACATCTCCATGCGGCCTAACGCAGCTTCCTGGTTTGTCAGACCCGCTAATCGTCGCTTAGCCCAAGGCGCCGGCGAGCTGCTTCGATGTCCGATGTATCTTCGTCCGATGTGTCTTTGTGATTGGCAACCGGATCGCCCGGCGAGGCGGGCCGTGAAGACGCCGTTCGCGCAGATCGACGCGCATCCGTCCGGAGCGACCAGAAAGCCATGGCAAGGCCGATCACGAAGACCACAACCAAAATCAGAAAGAGCGCCGATTGCTTGATCCAGGAGATCGCGGGAACTGCCAGAGCCATCGACAGGCCGAGAAATCCCATTTGCAGGGACATAAGGTTCAGCCCGGCGAGAAAGGTGCCGAGTGCCAGCAACATCAGAAGCACGAGACTCGTCGCAGGCGCGGGCAGAAGCTGTTGAACGCCCGCCAGCAGCATGATGTTCATCGTAACAAGAACCGCGATCCAGTGAAGCGCTTGCG
Organism: Tardiphaga robiniae; assembly: GCF_013359755.1. Classification (GTDB taxonomy): domain Bacteria; phylum Pseudomonadota; class Alphaproteobacteria; order Rhizobiales; family Xanthobacteraceae; genus Tardiphaga; species Tardiphaga robiniae. The sequence goes on from NZ_JABMCJ010000085.1 coordinate 92,864, forward strand.
TCCATACCAGTCGAACCCGAGCCTGCCTGTCGTCGAGCTCGGTCCATTCAGTTACAACGCATACAACGCCAATTGCGAGGGCAAGGAACTCCCAATAGCCAATGAGCGGTTTGCCTGAAAAATTCGTATAGGCCACGCCCGCGATTGCGAGCGCGAGAATGGCAAGAAAGGGGAGCTGCCTGAGGACAATGCTTCTCGTTCTGAAGTGACGGTCTTCAGCATGTCGACCCTGTGGCAGATCCAGTTCACTCATCGACGATCCAGTCGTAATCGCGCCTGTTGTCGCGAATTCCAAACGTCACGTCCTCCTTCAAAAGGCTAGCCTAGGCTTCCGTGAGGCCGATGCGATATCGGATGATCACCTTAGTGGACTTAGGGGATTTCCCGATGAGCTCGCAGGTGCCATTCGTTTCCAGCCTGGGTGAGGCGTCGCCGGACGCAACGAATGTGGTGCGATCGGCGTTCCCTAATCTGGATCCTGCATCTCGCCCTAGGGGAAACACCTGATTGTATTGGTGGTAGCGTCAATGATCTGCTGGGATTTCTCGGCTCGTCGGACATTCCCTGCGACCGCCGCGCCGGCACGCTTCGTTGCTCGAAGACGATCGAGAAAGGCTTATGAGAAACCGTTCGACCGAAGTGGCACAAGTCGGGCGAATAGAAATGAAGCTTCGCAAGGTATCGCAGCTCTTCGATACGCTCGATCCGTCTCCGTTCCGCGAGACTGATCTCGCGCTACAGGCTGAAGATTATACGTTGATCGCGCGCTGGAGTTTTCCGACCGTGTCCCAATTGAAATCGTCATCTATCTGCCGCCTGACGAACTGCGGAAAACGCATCTATCCGATATCGCAGCCGCGGTCAGATACTACTTTGGCCTTCGAAGTCAGGCCGTCTCACGTGAACTGAGCGAGTTATTCAAGACCGGCCGACTGTCGCTCGTCGTCGGAATGGTAATTCTTTTTATCTGCCTCTTGCTCGGCTGGGTCTTCGCTCAGCGAATGACGGAGGGACCGTTTTCAAGGGTTCTGTCTGAGAGCTTTCTTATTCTCGGCTGGGTTGCGATCTGGAAGCCTTCGGAAATCTTTCTTTACGCCTGGCCACCCGTTGCAGCTCGCAGAAAACTCTTTGACCGGCTTTCCAGGGCGGCTGTTCTGCTCGATGAGGACGACACCGTGTCGCCGATTGCAGAAGGTGCGAACGGATAGCCGGAACGATCTCGGAGGGACCCGGAAACGGTGCCCTCCTATTGCTGCGCCAATACCGGTCCTTCTTCATTCGACCGATCGTCTTCGAGCGTCAGGTTCAATAGAAAAATGGGAACATCATCCAATTCATCCGATCAGAAGCTCTCGCGCGGTGCGTTGATTGCGCTCGTGGTCGGCTCGATGGTCGGCTCCGGGATCTTTGCATTGCCATCGGCATTCGGTCGCGCCACGGGCGGTCTCGGCGCCCTGATTGCCTGGTGCATCGCCGGCACCGGAATGCTGATGCTCGCTTTTGTCTTTCAGACGCTGTCCCGGCGTCGGCCCGATCTCGATACGGGCATTTTCGCCTATGCTGAAGCTGGCTTCGGCGACTATGCCGGCTTTGCATCTGCGGCCGGTTACTGGATCGGATGCTGCCTTGCCGATGTTGCGTGTCTTGTGCTGATCAAAGCGACACTGGGACAGTTCTTTCCGGTGTTTGGCGACGGCACCACACGCGTTGCGATCGTGGCCGCTTCGTTGCTGCTCTGGAGCGTTCACATCCTTATCCTCCGGGGCATCAAGGAAGCTGCTGCGCTCAATACGATTGCGACATTCGCGAAGATGATTCCGATACTCCTTTTCATCGTCGTTGCCGCTTTTGCGTTCAAGGCCGATGTCTTCGCGGATAATTTCTGGGGCGGTGAGGAGCCGAGCTTTGCCAGTGTGTCGAGCCAGGTTCGCAACACGATGCTCGTCACCGTATTCGTGTTCGTGGGGATCGAAGGAGCAAGCGTCTACTCGCGTTACGCAAAGGACCGCAACGATGTCGGGATCGCGACGGTTCTGGGTTTTCTCGGTGTGCTCGCTTTGCTTGTCCTGGTCACCATGCTGTCCTATGGAATTCTGCTCCGCCCAAAGCTGAGCGCGCTCGCGACGCCCTCGATGGCGGGCGTATTGGAAGCGATCGTTGGGCCTTGGGGCAAGGTATTCATCAGCATCGGCCTGCTGATCTCCGTGCTTGGAAACTATCTGTCCTGGTCATTGCTCGCCGCCGAGGTTCTGCATTCCGCGGCTGTCAATGGCACGATGCCGCGCTTCCTCACGCGCGAGAACGTCAACAAGGTACCCGCAGGGGCGCTGTGGCTTACCAACTGCCTGATCCAGCTTTTCCTGCTCGTCACCTATTTTGCTGAATATGCCTTCACGCTGGCATTGAAGATGACGAGTTCAATGACGCTCATTCCCTATCTGTTTGTCGCTGCATATGCACTTAAACTCGCATGGACCGGTGAAACATATCAGGCGGAGCCGCGCAGCCGCGCCATCGACTGGGTGCGCGGTGCGCTCGCCACGATTTACGCGGCTGTGATGATTTACGCAGGCGGTCCCACCTTCCTGCTGCTTTCGGCACTTCTCTATGCGCCGGTCACGATCCTGTTTGTGATCGCGCGGCGGGAACAGAAAGCGACGGTCTTTGCATCTGCCGAAGGAATCCTGTTCGGAGCGATCCTCGTGGCAGCGGCCGCTGGCCTCTACAATCTTGCGATGGGCAATATTTCCATCTAGTCGGAGTTTCCCGCCTTTACCTAAGGTCAGGACCGTCGTTCAGGTTATCTCCCAGGCAGTCCTCCACATAGAGTCGAAGAACGGCGACGCGCCCGATCGCGAATAGCGGCATCGCAAGCGCAATTCCCAGGACGCCGAACAGAGAGCCGAGCAGGACGATGGCGACCAGCGTCCATGCGGGCGGCAACTCCACCGCGCGCCGCTGAATAAGCGGGCCGATCACATAGCCCTCGATGGATTGAATAACGGTGTAGATCCCGATGGCCCAGATCACCATCGAGGGACCAAGCGGCATTGCCACCAATCCCACGGGGATACTGGCCAATATCGGCCCGAGATAAGGCACGAAGTTCGACAGACCGGCCTGCAGGCCAAGCAGAAAGGCGCTTGGAAGCCCGAGCAAATAGAGCGCCAGCCACACGCAGGCGGTCATCAGGACGATCCGGATCAATTGCCCCATGAGCCATGAGCGCAGCACGGCGCCCATTTCATCCAGAACAGAGCGCATGCGCTCACGCGAGGAGGGCTTGACCAGCAATACGACACCGTCGCGATAGGCCTGCGGATCGAGCGAAAAGAGAAGGCCGAGAAATATGATGACGAGCGTATTGGCAAGAAAGCTTGAGGCGGTCCCGACGGCCGATTGAGCGTGGCCAAAGAGCTTGTCGTGATCGGGAAACCAGCGGGAGAAGTCGCGCCCTCCGTCCGGGCCGAACAGATCCACGCCAAAAGCCAGAAGACGTTGTTGCAGGACATCCAGTTGTGCGTCCATGACGCGCATCAGGATCCGGGCCTGCTCGGGGATTTTTCCAATCCCCCATATTGTCCCGAGCACGATCACTGCAGTCAGGATGACGATTACGATGGTTAGCCGCCACGCGCGCCCGATCGGAATGTATCGACCAAGCGATCGAGCGCAGGCATCGAGAAGCGATGCAAGCAGGATCGCCGCAAATATGATGAGAAGGCTGGACGACGCGCGCCATGCGAGGAAGATGCCGCTGGCAACACCCAGAATAACGAGTGCTCCCCCGAGGGTCAGCCGCCGGCCGGCATTCGCTCCTGCCGTCGGAAGATCCTGACTTCGAACGTCCTTGGCTAGGATGGCTTGATCCACTCTCGGCTCAGGCATGGTCCCCCACATTTCCTATGGCAGCTAGGGTCCAATCAGTTTCATGCGAATTGCATACCGGACCAGTTCGGCAGTGGAGGAAACTCCAAGCTTGCGCATGGCGGATGCGCGGTGGGCTTCGACAGTTTTCACGCTGAGATTCAGTACCGTGCCGACGGACTTGTTGGTGTGTCCTTCGGCGATCAGCTGAACAACGTTTTGCTCGCGTAACGACAGCAGGACTTTCGATTTGTCCTTCTTGCTGGCCAGGTAGTCGTGAAGCAATTTTTCCACGACCACACCGGTGAAGTAAGGCCGGTGATTGAGTAATGCGTCGATCGCTGCAATGAGATGATGTCGCGCATCTGACTTTAACAAGAAGCCTCGTACCCCTGCCAGGAGGGATTCGGTGAGGACTTCATTGCTTTCATGCATTGTCAGGATGAGCACCTCCGTCCGGGGGTAATGCAACTTGATCTGACGGCTCACCTCCAGACCATTCAGGACGGGCATGGAATAGTCGACAATTGCTATATCGGGCTTCAACTCCCTGATCATGGCGACCGCAGCCCTGCCATCGCTCGCTTCTCCGCTCACCGCCCAGTCCGCACGACTTTCGACGATCGCGCGCAATCCGGATCGCACGACTTCATGATCGTCTGCAATCAAGATCTGCTTCACAGTGCCGTTCCCATTCGTTGGAACCACTGGCCATATCCAATTGACGAAAGCAGCTCGCTAGAACAACCGCCTCGAAATGATATGCGTCACGGCTGCCAAATCCGTGAAGGCCGTCGACCATGTTTGCGCAATCACGCTTCTACTAGATTGTTTCGTACGGCGTACCGAACCAGACCCGCAGTCGATTTTACGTTGAGCTTGCGCATCGCCGCAGCTCGGTGGGTCTCGGTCGTCTTGATACTCAAATTCAAAGTCTCGCTTACACGCTTGTTGCTGTAACCCTCGGCAACCAGTTTAACGATTGTCTTCTCGCGCGGCGAAAGCGATCGGCTTGTGCCAATATTTCCGTCGGATGATCCGACCATTGTGCCGCAAGTCTCGCCGGCATGAAACGATCTGTGATGCATCAGTGATTCAACGGCCGCCAGGAGCATTTTGTTGGCATCGGATTTTCGCAGGAATGCGCGAACGCCAACTTGAGATGCCTGTAGCTCGAGCGCGATCGAGTCGTGCATCGTGAAGATAAGCACCTCTGTTGGAAGTTTGTATTCCTTCATCCGCCTCGCAACTTCGAGGCCGGTCATGAATGGCATCGAGTAATCAACGATAGCGACATCCGGCTGCTTCTCGATGGCGCAAGCAACGGCTTCTTTACCATCGCGAGCCTCGCCAACGACCTCCCATCCGGGACGTCGTTCCAGAATTGCACGAATTCCAGCCCGCACCGCGTCATGATCATCGGCTATCATAATCTGCTTCATGGTCCTCAGTACTCCGATGTCATTTCCTTACAGGCGGCAAAATACTTTCATCGAGAAGATCTAGCCCCTGGAGTTCGTTGCCCTCGCTGAGCGTCAGATTGTTGAATCCGTTAGCTGACCTTTAGCCATGCGACGGTCGGATCTTCGTCGATCCTCGGCCGCCCTGGTGGATACCCGCTGGTTTGTTTCCTTTGCGCGAGATGGCTTGTGGAATAGTCGCGTACACCGTTGTCCCGCTACATGCCGCTGTGGATGACGAGTGGATCTCAAATGTGCCTCCCATCTGATCCAGTCTCGTTCTCATGGCCGGAATTCCAACACCAAGCGGCACTGCCTTATGGCGATCTCTCGCCTGAGAAATCGGCATTCCGCAGCCGTTATCGCTGATCCGAAGCGTGACGTTGATGTCTGTGGCCTTGATCGAGATAGTCACCTGCGTCGCTTTCGCGTGCCTGAAGACGTTCGCGAGGGCTTCCTGGATAACTCTCAGCAATGAGCGCTGCGTTTCGTTAGGCAATGCATCGACCGCAGCATCGATCTTGAGACGCGTTTCCAGCGATGTCCGCGATGAAAGCCCCACCACAAACTCCTCGATCGCCGACTTCAATCCGCCGTCGAGCAAGTTCTGGGGATGCAGGAGGTAGGTGAAAGCCCTGATTTCCCTAAGGGCCTCACAGATCGACACGTCGATCTCATCACAAATTTTTATGGCGCTGCCGATGCCAGCAACGGCGCACCTCATTCGCATCATATTCAAACTCGCGGCCAGCAGATGCTGGCAAGTCGAATCGTGAAGGTCTGATGCAATCCGCTGCTGCATATCCTCCTGAAGCGCTAAGAGCTGCTTACCAGGGCCTGATTTGCCAAGTTTCAATTTTGTTCGTGCACTAGCAGTGCCGCTGAAAGTGTCGTGAACCACGATCTTTTCCCGAACGTGAATTCGACACGAGTCGTCTACGTGAGCCTTGTGGGCCATCATGTAGTCCGATGCTTCTTGGATCGAGTGGCGAGTAACCACTAAGGTTAAATGCCATCGTTCTCTTGCGCGAAGTTATCCTTACTAAATACCCTTGATTGAATCGGCGTCAAGTAAGATGTCGCCAGATCGTCCGATGTGCGACTGACTGTACTCAGTCTCAAAATATACGAAGTAACAATAGAAGTAATTTCAGTTAATTGCCGCGTTTGCTTTGCACAAGGAACCTTGTCGTCTTCAACAGGGCGCATGAATCCCGCTACGGTTTGAGAGCGTCCAGCAGCGCGTCAGAGAATCGTTGGTACGATCAGTAGTTTCCCCGATACCGGGTAGATATCCGCCCCCCCAGAATAGTTTGAGTCATAGAAGAATTGGCGGGCAAGCGATCACGCAGGCAGAAGCCAGTTACCTGCTTTTGCAAGATGGTCGCGAATCTGGTGTGCAATTTTGCTCAGCGAGGGTTTCTTTATGCCTGCGTATGCGCGTCATGCCTACCTATGTCGAGTTACACGATATCGGACGATTATAATTATTCTAACAATTGTGCCGGCGTTTCTGCTGACGGCGTGCGGCAGAGAGTCTGATGAAGCCGCTCCTGTCGTGCGGCCCGTGCGTACAGTCACTGTTGCGAAGAGCATTGCGGGCGCGCCGCTTTCATTCACCGGCCGTATCGAAGCGGAAGACGAGGTGGCGCTGGCATTTCGTATCTCGGGTCGGCTGATCGAAAACAACGGGAAGACCGGAGATCGGGTGCAGCCCGGTCAGGTCATCGCGCGGCTTGAATCCCAGAATGAGTTGAACACGTTGCGCCAGGCCCAGGCGGCAGTCGCGGCCGCGCAGGGGCAGCTGACCCAGGCACGCAACCATTTCGATCGTCAGCAGACGTTGCTTGCACAGGGCTGGACCACCCGCGTCAATTACGACCAGGCAACGCAGGCGCAACAAACCGCTCAATCGCAGGTCGATGCCGCCGAGGCCCAGCTCAAGACGGCACATGATCTGGTGAGCTTTACCGAGCTGAAGGTAGATGCACCGGGCGTCATAACCGCTGTCGGACCTGGCGCCGGAGAAGTTGTTCAGGCTGGGCAAATGATTCTCAGGCTGGCGCGGCAAGATGGCCGCGACGCAGTCTTTGACGTACCGGCTCAATTTTTTCGATCGGCACCGAGCGATCCGCAAATAGCCGTCAGCCTGACCGACGATCCCGCGGTGACGGCTCACGGTCGTGTCCGTGAGGTCGGCGCCCAGGCCGATCCCGTCACGCGCACCTTTGAAATCAAGGTTGGCCTGACGGATCCGCCGGCGGCCATGCGGCTTGGCGCGACCGTCGTGGGGCGCATGGAAATGGATGCCGTCCCCATGATCGAGATCCCGGCATCGGCATTGACGAGGGCCAATCAACAGCCCGCAGTCTGGATTGTCGATCCCGCGAGTCGCACGGTTTCGATCCGAAACGTGGACGTCTTGCGCTTCGAGCAAGCGCAGGTCGTGGTGTCTCAGGGACTCGACACGGGGGAGGTCATCGTGACCGCGGGTGTGCAGGCGCTGCACCCCGGCCAGAAAATACGTCTTCTTGGGTCAGAGCAATGACCGGCTTCAACCTCTCGGAATGGGCACTTAAGCACCGTTCCCTGGTGGTTTATGTCATGATTGTTGCCGTTATCTTCGGTGTCCTATCCTACTTCCGCCTCGGTCGCAGCGAGGACCCGTCATTCATCATCAAGACGATGATCGTTCAGGCGGCATGGCCCGGAGCAACGGTTGAGGAGACCGTCAAACAGGTCACCGAGCGGCTCGAGCGCAAGCTGCAGGAAACACCGCATCTGGACTTCCTGCGCAGTTTCACGCGGGCAGGCGTCACCACAATCTTCGTCAACCTGCAGGGAAACGCGAACGCCAAACAAGTCTCCGACACCTGGTATCAGGTCCGCAAGAACATTGGTGACATCCGCCATACGCTGCCGGCAGGGGTGGTCGGACCCGGGTTTAACGATGATTTCGGCGATACGTTCGGAATCATCTATGGCTTCACGAGCGACGGTTTCACGCACCGCGCGCTTCGCGACTATGTGGAAGACGTCCGCTCGAAGCTTCTTCTTGTCCCCGACGTATCGAAGATCGAGTTGCTGGGAGCTCAGGACGAGCGGATCTTTGTTGAATTTTCGATGAAGGAACTGGCAAGCCTTGGCATCGACCGCACCGCACTGCTGTCCGCTCTCCAGACGCAAAATATCATAAGGCCAGCCGGCACGATTCAAACGGGCGACGAGACGCTATCGCTTCGGGTGTCGGGTGCATTTCAGTCCGAGCAGGATGTTGCTGACATCAACTTCGTTGCTGGCGGGCGCATGATCCGCCTGAGTGACATCGCCCGGATTACGCGCGGCTATTCCGATCCGCCGCAGCCCTTGTTTCGCGTCAATGGCGAACCAGCCATTGGCCTGGCCATCTCGATGCGTGACGGCGGAGACATTCTCGCGCTCGGCAAGAGTCTCAAGCGGGCGATGGCTGCGATCACGGCGAATCTTCCGATTGGCATCGAACCGAAGCTCATTGCCGATCAGGCTGTCACGGTCGAGAGCGCCATCTCCGAATTCATGATGTCGCTGCTGCAGGCAATTGCCATCATTCTCGTGGTGAGTTTTATCAGCCTCGGCGTGCGCCCGGGCCTGATCATTGCGCTGTCCATACCGCTGACACTCGCCATCGTGTTCCCGATCATGAAGCTTGCCGGAATCGATATGCAGCGCATATCGCTCGGCGCGCTCATCATCGCCCTCGCGCTCCTCGTCGATGATGCGATGACCACCACGGATGCCACCCTGAACCGGCTGGCTGAAGGCGACGACAAGGTTCAGGCTGCCAGCTTTGCCTTTCGCACCTACGCGTTCGCCATGCTGGCGGGAACACTGGTGACCATCGCGGGCTTCGTGCCTGTCGGCTTTGCCGCGAGTTCTGCGGGAGAATACACGTTCTCCCTCTTTGCCGTTGTCAGTATTGCGCTGATCGTCTCCTGGTTCGTTGCCGTGATCTTCGCTCCGCTGATGGGCGTTGTCATCCTCAAGCCGCCGAAGGAGCGCAAGACGGATGCCCCCGGCAGAGTTTTCAGGTGGTATCGCGGCTTTCTGATATTCGCCATGCGGGCGAAATGGCTGACCATCGCGCTCTCGCTGGTGCTTTTCGTCGGCTCGTTTCTTCTTCTCCCGTTCATCCCCCGGCAATTCTTCCCGTCGTCCGATCGTCCGGAATTGCTCGTCGATATCAGCCTGCCGCAAAACGCATCCATTTATGCCAGCCAGACAGCGGCACAGAAATTCGATGCTGCCCTGCAGGGTGATCCGGATGTTGCGCGCTGGAGCACCTATGTGGGCCGCGGTGCTATCCGGTTCTATCTTCCGCTCAATGTTCAGCTGCCAAATGATTTCTTTACCCAGTCAGTGGTCGTCGCAAAGGATGTCGCGGCGCGTGAACGCATCCGCGCAAAGCTGGAGACGCTTCTGGCGAATGATTTCCCCAATGCGATTACACGGGTCTCGCCTCTTGAGCTTGGGCCGCCGGTCGGCTGGCCCGTCCAATATCGCGTCAGTGGTCCTGACGCAGGCATGGTGCGCGAAATTGCGTTCAAGCTTGCTCAGGTCATCGCCGCCAATCCCCAGGCGAATGGTGTCAATTTTGACTGGATCGAGCCTGCAAGGCAGGTGCGTATTCGGGTCAATCAGGACAAGGCGCGGTTGCTGGGGCTGAGTTCTCAAGCCCTGGCAGGCGTGCTGAATACGGTCATCTCAGGCACCACGGTCACCCAGGTTCGCGATGATATCTATTTGATCGATATCGTTGCGCGCGCGGTCGATGAGCAGCGCGTCTCGTTGCCCAACTTGCGCAATTTGCAAGTTCCGCTGCCAGGCGGGCAGACGGTTTCGCTCAGCCAGTTTGCAACTTTCGAATACGAGCAGGAATATCCCCTGATCTGGCGGCGCGACCGTGTCCCGACCCTGACGGTGCAGACGGATATCACTGCCGGTGCAATTCCGGAATCCGTCGTCAACTCGCTGACGCCGGCCGTTGCCGCGTTGTCGAAGACCATTCCAGCATCCTACAGGATCGTGGTTGGGGGCACGGTCGAAGAAAGTCAGAAATCGCAAGCGTCGGTCATCGCCGTTGTGCCGGTGATGCTACTGATCATGTTTACGGTCCTCATGATCCAGCTCCAGAGCTTTCAGCGGCTGTTTCTCGTCCTGAGCGTCGCGCCCCTTGGGCTCATCGGCGTGGTCGCCGCCCTTCTGCTGTCAGGCCGGCCGCTCGGTTTCGTTGCGATCCTGGGCATTCTCGCACTGCTCGGCATGATCACGAAAAATGCGGTGATCCTGATCGGTCAGATCGATGCTGAACGTGATGAGGGGAAGAGCGTGTGGGACGCCGCGCTGGATGCCTCGAGCTCTCGTTTTCGCCCGATCATGCTGACGGCCGTGTCGACCGTGCTCGGCATGATACCGATCGCTCCGACGGTGTTCTGGGGCCCGATGGCCTTTGCGATCATGGGTGGGCTGTTGGTTGCGACGGTTCTCACTCTGATCTTTCTGCCCACATTGTATGTGGCATGGTTCGGGGGAAAAGAGAGGGCGCCGGGGCCGCTCCGATCGGCGCAAGCATAGTCAGATCGTATCTGTTTCACGCCGGACGCTTCGGCACTTAGGGTAACTCCCGGTCTTCAACCTAGGGCATCACCCGATATCGTGGTGCGTCCCGAATGTGCTCTTCTTTCCAGTAGTTGATGTTGGAAGGGGACGCCGGTGCAGGACCTGATGTTGTTTACATCTGCCCGCGCCTTGCGCGCACCGGCGTGGCTCCTGCGCCCGCCTTGTGAGGCTGCGCAACACAATCGGTGCGCACGCTCTTCGTGGCCAAACTTTCCTCAATCCCGTCGCCGCATCTTGCAGACCCCGGTCGCAGGTGGTCGCCTGCATGTCCCATTTGCTGCAGGCCGACCGCTTCTGCACATGGGAGTGCTTTGGCCATGAGCAATGCAGGCGACCAGAAATTGCCGCTTTGGACGCTCACGGCCATGGTGGTTGGCGGGATGGTCGGCGCCGGTGTGTTTTCGATACCGCGTAACTTTGCTCAGGCCACCGGCATCTATGGTGCGCTGATAGCGTGGGCCGTCGCTGGTGCCGGCATGCTGATGCTGGGATTTGTGTTTCAGACATTGGCCAACCGCAAGCCGGATCTCGATGCGGGCGTCTATGCCTATGCGCGGGAGGGGTTCGGGCCCTATGTCGGCTTCTTCTCCGCCTTTGGCTACTGGGCCAGTGCCTGCGTCGGCAACGTATCCTATTGGATTCTGATCAAGTCGACGCTCGGCGCGTTGTTCCCCGCGCTCGGTCAGGGCAATACGGTCACTGCCATCGCACTATCGTCGGTAGGTGTCTGGGCGTTCCATTTCCTTGTGCTACGCGGCGTCAAGGAAGCGGCAGCGATCAACAAGATCGTGACGATTGCCAAACTCATTCCGCTGCTGTTGTTCGTCGTCCTGTCGATCTTCTTCTTCAAACCGGATGTGTTCGTCGGAAACCTCTGGGGCGGCGCAAGCGGGGACTACGGAAATCTCTTCGCGCAGATCAAGGCGACGATGCTGGTAACGGTCTTCGTGTTTCTCGGCATCGAAGGCGCCAGCAACTACTCCCGCTTCGCGCAACGGCGCGAGGACGTCGGTATTGCGACTGTGACGGGATTTCTGGCCGTGTTGGCCTTGTTCGCGTCGGTGTCCATTCTTGCATACGGCATCCTCCCCCGCGAAGAACTGGCGCAATTGCGTCAGCCCTCGGTTGGCGGCGTGCTCGAAGCGGCCGTTGGTCATTGGGGTGCCATCTTCATCGGCATCGGCGTGATTATCTCGGTGCTCGGGGCCTATCTTGCCTGGACCCTGATGGCTGCCGAAGTACTGTCGGTTGCCGCGAAGAGGCAGGACATGCCGGCCTTCCTGGCACGTGAAAACGCAAATCAGGTCCCGTCAATGGCGCTCCTGATGAGCACGTTGCTGGTCCAGGCTGTGCTCATCGCGACGTTGTTCTCCGACGATGCCTTCACCTTCGCTCTTTCGCTGTGCAGCCACCTGTCGCTGATTCCCTATTTCCTCTCGGCGGCGTTCGCGCTGATGCTGGTCTACCGCAAGGAGACTTACGAGACCGATCCGAGCGATCTTCGCAAGGACACGATCATTGCAGTCCTGGCGACAGCCTACACGATCTTCCTGTTGTTCGCCGGCGGTATGAAATTTCTGCTGCTTGGTTTCATCATCTACGCGCCAGGCACAATCCTGTATTTCATCACACGGAGGGAGCTCAACAAGCAGCTTTTCACTCCGGCAGAATGGGTCCTGTTCGGCGTCGCTGTCGTCGGATGCGTAGTCGGCATCCACGGTCTCGCCACCGGCTATATCAGCATCTAGGAAATCGATGGGAGTTCATGATGGCCAGCGCAAAAAAAGTCCCGTTTGGTGTGCACTCCGAAGTTGGCCAGCTGCGCAAGGTCCTCGTCTGTGCCCCCGGCCTTGCCCATACACGCTTGACCCCGTCCAATTGCGATCAGTTGCTGTTTGACGATGTGCTCTGGGTCGATAATGCGAAGCGCGACCACTTCGATTTCGTCACCAAAATGCGGGACCGCGGCGTCGATGTCGTTGAGATGCATAACCTGCTCGCCGAGACGCTGGCAGTCCCGGAGGGCAAGGCCTGGATCCTCGACAATCAGGTCGTGCCGAACCAGGTTGGCCTTGGCTTCATCGACGAGCTCAAAAGCTACCTGTCCGGGCTGGAAAACCGAAAGCTCGCGGAAACGCTGATCGGTGGCCTGTCGACCCATGACTTTCCCGAAGCACATGGGGGCGCGGCACTCAGGATGGTGAAGGAGGCCGCGGGGGCGACTGAATACCTTCTCCCGCCGCTGCCGAACACGCTCTATACGCGCGACACGACCTGCTGGATCTATGGCGGTGTCACTCTCAACGCGCTGTACTGGCCGGCGCGACATGAGGAAACGATCCTCACCACAGCGATCTACAAATTTCATCCCGATTTTGCCGGCAACGTCAATGTCTGGTGGGGCGACCCGACAGAGGATCATGGACTAGCGACGCTGGAGGGGGGCGATGTGATGCCCATCGGCAAGGGCGTCGTGCTGATTGGCATGAGCGAACGCACCTCCCGTCAGGCCATCAGCCAGCTTGCGGCGACCCTCTTTAAAAAGAAGGCCGCGGAGCGTGTCATCGTCGCGGCTATGCCCAAGATCCGCGCGGCCATGCATCTCGATACTGTTTTCACATTCGCCGACCGCGACTGCGTGCTGCTCGCGCCTGACTTCATGAACCAGACACGTACCTATTCCTATCGTCCGAGCGATCATCCGAGCGGTGTCGAGTTGCATGCCGAGAAGAAGTCGTTTGTCGGCGTTGTCGAGGAAGCATTGGGCCTCAAGAAGCTCCGCGTGGTCGAAGCCGGTGGCAGTGACTACCAGCGGGAACGGACCCAATGGGATAGCGGCGCCAATCTCGTTTGCGCATCGCCAGGTGTCGTCTACGCCTATGACCGCAACACCTACACCAATACGCTGCTGCGCAAGGAAGGCATCGAGGTGATTACGATCGTGGGCGCCGAACTCGGTCGCGGCCGCGGTGGCGGTCACTGTATGACCTGTCCGATCATCCGCGATGCCGTGGACTACTAGCGCTATCGGTCATTCTTCGCTCGGGGGAGTGAGATCATGGGACTGTTACCATCGAAGCCAGCACCATCGACCGACGGAGAGTAATTGTCTGGGGAGTGTGCAATGCGTGGATCCAGAATTGTCCTGGCAGCAACAAGCTTCCTTTATGCCAGCGAGGCATCGGCTGCCGACATAGATCTGACCGAGCTCAGAAAGGTCGAATACACGTCGATGAGCCCGACATGGAGCGTTGTTGGATCCCTATCGCCCACCTACACGGCCAATGCCCTGTTTTCGCGCGACGACCGGCGGGGGGATTTTTACTATGAGCCCGATGTGAGCTTGCGGCTGGACGGCAAACTTGCGCCGGACCTGTCCTACCGTATTTTTGCACGTGCTCAGTTTGAGGCATTTTCCAGAGAACACGACGGCAATGCCGCCATTGCGCGTCTGGGCGCGCGGCTGACGAAGAATCTGTATGGCTGGAGAATAAGCGCCACCTACGAAAACAGATATGACTACGACGGCGTGTTTCGCGATCTCGCCTTCACCTCCCACGACGTCACCGGCGCTATCGCGCGTGATTTCAGCTTCGACAATGTCACGCTCTCGCCGCTCCTCCAGCTCACTTATCGTTTCTCCGATCTCGCTGAGGCCAGGCGCTGGCGTGCCGATGCGCTGCTTGGCATCGAGGTCGAGCTGAATTCGAAATGGTCGATCGTCAGCACGCCTTTCATCGAAGCGTTCTGGTTTACAGACGGCTTGAACCGCGACCGGCAGGACCAGATCTATTCGGCGTCTCTCGGCCTGAAATACAACATCGCCAGCAACGTATCGCTCACCACGAACGTCATCTACGAGGCGCGAAACTCAAACGTGGCGCTGCGTCACTATAGAGACTGGCTGATCGGCCCACGGCTCGACTTCGCGTTTTAGCGATCAGGACACAAGAGGGGATCATGCGGAATTCGATTGTGGCGGCAGGTACCGCTATTCTCTTCATCTGTACGGCATTCGCCGCCAGCGCGGAGCCACGCGATTCCGTCGAGCGAGGCGACCGGATGGACCGGGATGCCTTGCGGGACGACGTGCGCATCGATCGTCTGAAGATTCCGCAGCATCCGATCGTCGTCGAGGAGCCCCAGCAGCCCGTTTACAATACGAAGAGCAAGCAGAAATCAAAACGGAGCACGGACAGCAGTCGTTAGGGTGGCTTCAATGAATTTGATCAAGGCCGGCAATATTGGCGAGGCGAGTCCGGCGAGGTGGTCGGATGCCATCGGCAGTGCTGTGATCCGCGCTATCGGCTTTTTCTGCTTCTGGCTAATACTGACGCGCGGCGATCCCGGCGATGTGGGGCCCGGTCTGATTGCGGTTGCCGCAGCGACCTGGGCAAGCCTCAAGCTGCTGCCTGCCGAACAGTGGGGCTTCCGCCCGATCAGGTTTGCCGGGTTCGTCTTGCACTTCCTCCGTCAGTCGATTGTCGCGGGAGCGGACGTTGCGCTGCGGGCGCTTCACCCACGACTGCCGCTGCAGCCGGGCTTCGTCACCTACCGGGCGCAGCAGCCGCCGGGCAGGAAGCGAAATACGTTTTGCGCGATCATGAGCCTGATGCCGGGTACGCTTCCGTGCGGAACGTCGAATGACGGCAGTCTGGCCATTCATTGTCTCGATGTGACGCAGCCCGTCGTCGAACAATTGTCGATGGAGGAAACCCTGTGCATGGGGGCGCTCGGAGGCGCAAGATCCGATGCCTAGCCTGCTGTTGGGTGCTTCGGTCTTTGTGCTGCTGACGGTGGCGCTGGGCCTGTTCGCCATTCTTCGGCGATCGGCCGATGTGGACCGCCTGATGGCCGTCCAATTGCTGGGCACGGGAGGAGTCGCCATCCTCCTTCTGCTCGCGGTCGCAACCGAGACGCCGTCTGTCATGGATGTTGCTGTGATGCTCGCGCTGTTCGCGGCGTTTGCGGCCGTCGCATTCGTCAGAGACGCGTCCGGCGCGTCATCCGAAGTCAGAGGGGAGTGAGGGGCGCATGAGCCTCGTCATGGATATCCTGACCATTTGCGCGGTCTCCGCAGGAGCGCTGTTCTTCCTTGCGGGCACGGTGGGTCTGTTGCGTTTCCCGGATACGCTGACGCGTCTGCACGCCCTGACCAAGGTTGACAATCTCGGTCTTGGCCTGATCGTTCTGGGCTTGCTGCCGCAGACGAGCAGTGTGCTGTTCGCGGTCAAATTGGTGTTCGTCTGGCTGCTCGTCCAGCTGTCCGGGGCGGTCGTCACCCAACTGATCGCCGGTGCGGTACGCCACCACGGAGCAGACGGATGAGCATTGCCTCCGTCTTCGATGTCGCTCTCGTTGCGCTGATCCTGACGATCGGTGCTTCAGCTATCCTTGTGCGCACGGCGTTTGCTGCAGTTGTCATGTTCGTTGTCTATGGGCTGCTCTTGTCCATGGCATGGGTCCGGCTCCACGCCGTTGATGTGGCGCTGACAGAGGCCGCGATCGGCGGCGGCATGACCGGCCTGTTGCTGCTCGGCGCCGTCGCGCGTTCCCGGTCCGTGAATGTCGACAGTGTAAGGGTTGGTTATCCGCTGCGCCTTGCCGCAGGTGCATTGTGTGCGCTGGTCGCGGCGGGTCTTGCCGTTGCCATCTTCTATCCGCCGGCGCCCGTTCCGACGCTCGCGCCGATGGTGATGGAAAACCTGCCGCCGAGTGGTCTCGGCAACCCCGTTGCCGGCGTGCTGTTCGTGTTCCGGGCACTCGACACGCTGCTCGAAAAGGTGGTCCTGCTACTCGCTTTGCTCGGGGTCTGGTCGCTGGCGCCAGATCATGCCTGGGGTGGAACGCCAGGTTTGCAGGTTTACGCACGGCCCGATCCCACGCTGATCTTTCTGGCTCAGCTTTTGCCGCCGGTGGGAATCGTGTTCGGAATCTATATGTGCTGGGTCGGCGCGAAGGATCCTGGTGGCGCCTTTCAGGGTGGCACGGTGCTGGCTGCGATGTGGCTCCTTGTCATTGTCGCGGGATTGCAAAAAGCTCCTGCGATCGGTCGGCTCTGGCTACGTGTTCTGCTCGTCACCGGACCGGTGCTGTTCCTTGCCATTGGCCTTGCTGGATGGGTATTTGCCGACGCTTTTCTGGCTTACCCGGCAGGCTACGCCAAACCGCTGATTGTCGCCGTGGAAGCCGCTCTCACGCTGTCGATCGCTGTGGCGCTTGGCATGCTGGCCGCAGGACCGCCGGTACGGGCGCAGCAGCAATGAACGCGGCAACGCTGTTCGGCTTGTGTGGCGCAGCGCTGGTGGGCATCGGACTGTACGGGCTCATCACGAATCCCGAGCCGCTACGCAAGATCCTTGCATTCAATTTGCTTGGGAGTGGTGTGTTTCTCCTGTTCGGCATTATCGCCAGGCGGGCGGCAGCGGCTGGGCTCGGCGGTGACCCGGTCCCCCAGGCGATGGTGATCACCGCGATTGTCGTCGCGTTCGCGGCGACGGCCATGGCCATCGCGCTGGTGCAGCGTCTTGGCGATGAGACCGGCCAGGCCTCGATCAGTTCTGACAGTTCTGAAACCGGCGAGGAGAAATCCTGATGCCGGCTGCAACGGCGCTTGAGGCGACAACTGCCGACGGGGCGCTTCTTGTTCGGGCCATCATATTGCCGGTTGTCGGCATCCTGCTGTCGTTTGTCCTTGGCGGGCGGTACGCCGAAAGGATTGCTGCGTTCCTGTTGCCCGCAGGCCTCTGCGTGGCATGCATCGTCTTCCTGAAAATATGGCAAAGCGAAACGTCGCTGAGCTACATTGTGGGTAATTGGAAGCCCCCGCTGGGCATCACGCTGCGCGCCGACGGACTTTCAGTCGCGATGATGGTGGCCATGGCCATCGTGATCTGTCTCATCGGCGTGTTTGCGCATGCGAATTTCGACAGTCGCGTAGCGTCCGTTGAAACCCGCGCGCCGATGGTATTCTGGGTCATGCTCATGGCGATCTCGGGCGCGATGAACATGATCTTTTTCGGCGGCGATCTGTTCACCCTCTACGTTGCGCTCGAGCTGCTGACCTTCGCTGCGGTGCCGCTGGTCTGTCTCGATGGCCGCGCGGAGACCTTGCAGGCGGCATTGCGGTATCTGCTCTTCGCGCTGCTGGGCTCGATCCTCTACCTGGTCGGAACGGCCTTGCTGTATGGCAGCTATGGGACCCTCGACATCGTCCTGATGTCGCAGCGCGTGCAGATCGAGCCGGCGACGCTCGCTGCCGCGACGCTGATGACGGTGGGGCTGTTCGCCAAGACTGCGCTCTTTCCGCTGCATCTCTGGCTTCCGCCGGCGCATGCCGGCGCACCGGCGGCGGCAAGCGCGGTTCTGTCAGCCGTCGTGGTGAAGGGATCGTTCTTTCTCGTTGTGCGGCTCTGGTTCGACGCCATGCCGGGACTCTTGAGTGTGGCCGCCAGTCAATTCATCGGGGTGCTGGGGGCGTCAGCAATTATCTGCGGCAACATTGTCGCGCTCCGACAGAAGCGGCTCAAGCTGCTGATCGCCTATTCGACGGTCGCGCAGATCGGCTATCTGTTTCTGATGTTTCCGCTCGCTGCCGACCCGTTGCATCTCCAGTATGGCGATGTCCTGACGGGAGGCATGCTCCAGGCCATCTCGCACGCGACGGCCAAGGCAGCCATGTTCATGGCTGCCGGACTTGTCTATGCCGCCCTTGGACATGACCAGATCTCGGAGCTTGGCGGGATCGCACGTGCGCTTCCCATGACGATGTTCGCCTTCGGTCTTGGTGGCCTATGCCTGATCGGGTTGCCGCCAACGGGTGGCTTTCTGGCAAAGTGGCTGTTGCTGGAAGCGACGATCGCCACGGAACAATGGTGGTGGGCAATCGTGATCGTCGCAGGAGGGCTGCTCACGAGCGCCTATGTCTTCATCGTGCTGTCGCGGGCGATGGGCCCACCAAGCGCGCCGCTGATACTGCGCGCCGCGGTGCCGAAGTATCAGGAAGTGGCGGCGCTGGGGCTGGCGTTGCTCTCAGTATTGCTGGGGCTCGTGGCGCTCGGTCCGATCGATGTATTGCAAGTTGGTCGTCCGGAGGCACCGATGGCTTGGCTGCGATGATAGAGGCTTATCCCTTGCTGGCTTTCGCGTTGCTCTTTCCGCTCGGGATGCTGCTGGCTTGCCTCTGGCCAATGGCATTACTGCGAATGCCTTCATATCTGGCGTTTGCTCCGATTCCTGCATTTGTGGCCGTGCTCCTTGTCTCCGACGATTCCCCGCTTGTCGTCGGCCCGGCCCGCCTGCATTTGACTTTCGCCCTTGATCTCCCCGGGGCACTGCTACTCGGCGTTGCCGCGCTGCTATGGATCATGGCCGGGGCCTACGCATCACCATATCTGCAGGGCAGGCCGAATCGCGGGCGTTTTGCCGTGTGCTGGCTCACCGCACTGACGGGCTGCATCGGCGTCTTTATCGCTGCCGACATGGTGGGCTTCTATTTGTTTCTGGCCATGCTGACGCTTGGCGCCTGCGGCCTCATCATCCAGCACGAAACGGCCGATGCGTGGCGGGCCGGGGCACTCTATATCGGCCTTGGATTGCTGGCGGAGACACTGCTGCTCATCGCCTTCGTGCTGCTCGCGATGGACATTCCCGGCGATGGGCTGTTGATCGGCGATGCCGCTGCCGCACTGCCGACGTCGCCGCACCGCGACCTGATCATCGGCCTGTTGATCGCAGGCTTTGGCATGAAGGCAGGCCTTGTTCCATTTCACGTCTGGGTGCCACGGGCCTATGCGGCAGCGCCAGCGCCGGCGGCCGCAGTGCTGAGTGGTGCAGCCGTCAAGGCAAGCATCCTCGGAATGATCCGCTTTCTCCCCCTCGATACAGCACTGCCATATGCAGGAACGTTACTCGCAGCCGCCGGCTTGTTCGCGGCGCTCTACGGGGTGGTCATTGGAATGACGCAACGCAGGCCCAAGGTTGTGCTGGCCTATTCCAGCGTCAGCCAGATGGGATTCATCGTGGCCGTCATCGGTATGGGCATGATCGCCGGAGATGGTCGCGCTGCACTGGCGGCGATCTTCTATTCTGCGAACCACGTTCTGGTCAAAGGTGCGCTGTTTCTCTCCGTCGGTGTGATCGCCGCGACCGGTCGCCGATATCTATTGCCAATCCTTCTTCCTGTGGCGATCATCGCAGTCGGTCTCGGCGGTCTCCCGCTGACCGGCGGTGCCCTGGCAAAAATCGTGGTCGACGGACCGCTCGGGGATGGGGCCGCCAATACGGTTGCAACGCTGTCTGCCGTCGGCACGACGCTGCTGATGCTGCAGTTCGTGCGAGGCCTGGTGACGACGGCATCAACGGATTACGAGGCGACCGCTGCGCCGAGCCTGTTCTGGCCATGGCTGTCGACCGCTGCAGCGTCGCTCATCGTACCATGGGCGCTATTTCTCGCGGTCCCCGAAGGAATGTTGCCCAATCCTCTGGCGCCCGAACTGCTGTGGAAGGCCCTGTTTCCAGTTTTGCTGGGCGCCATATTGGCGGTAGTGCTGTGGCGCTGGGTGCGACGGCTGCCCCATATTCCCGAGGGAGACATAGTCGTCGTTCTGGACAGCTGCGTGAAGATCGCTCCGGCCTGGGGCAGGACCATCGAGCAAGCGGAGGGCACGCTTCGCCAATGGCATGTGGCGGGAATTTCACTGCTCGCACTAACGCTGGCTCTCGGAGTGGCGCTGTTGGCCCAGTGAGTATGCCGAAGATCGGCATCTCTAGGATGCACCTGATCGCGTCAGGCTGACATCGCGGCCAAATTCTTTATGCCAGCGACGACGTGCTGTCGAAGTTCGACACGCTGCCGGGACGATACACCCAGAAGGTCTGCCGCACGCCAGATCAGATTCTCTTCAAATTCGTTGACCCGCTGATCCGCGTAGACGGTCTCCCACATCAGTTGAACGATCCGTCGACGTCCATCGTCGTCGAGGAACTCATTGAGTTGCCGGGTAAAGCGATAAAGATCGACCGCGCTACGAGCGACTGCATCTGCATCAACGAGAAGCTGAACCGTAGCCGCGTCATCCAGCCCATAATGCGATCTGAAAATGGCATGCAATCTGACGCGCCTGATATCCGATAGCTCGCTATCGACGGTGGCGACGCGGATGAGCAATGCCGCGGTCACGATGAGAAGCTCTCTCTGCTCGACGTTTTTCCGTTGATTGGCGTCTTCCATCGCACGCGAGATGAACGCCTTGATTGATCCAAACATCACCCGACCATTCTCTTCAGAGACAACGACGACTGCGCTCTTGCGGCCGGCCATCCGGGCCCGCGATATCTGGGAAGTTTCAGGAGCGGTCGCCTGAGCTGAAGATGGCGTTTGTCCATCGGCGCCGCCACTTTCTTACCGAATTTTAAAGTTTCCGGATTCGGCCAAAAGCGAGGCAAAGCAGCCGTAGTTGTGGCGCTCCGGCCTCTGCGCATGGCCTGGAATTTTCCGCGGGGACAGGCGTTGCTGCGCGTACCTGAGTCCAGATCAATGTTCCCCGGCAATCTGGGTACTCATCATGACCTCTTCAGGGTTTTTCCCGATTAACTATTGCGTGCTGACGGCTAGCCTCGTCCGGCAGAAGCCTGGTTATTTTGTCGCGGTTTCGAGAGGGAAGCAGATGTTCAGCATTCGCATATTGACCGTGGCATGCGCCTTCCTGATCCCGCAGATGCTATCCACACCGGCTCACGCGCAACAGCTTTTCCGCGTCGGCGGACTGACATGCAGCACCGGCCCGAGAGTCGGGCTGGTTCTTGGCTCACGCCAGGAGATGCAATGTGTCTTCCTGTCGACCGTGGCTGCGCGGCAATATAGTTACAGGGGCACGATCAGGCGGGTTGGCCTCGATGTTGGCGTAACCCGAGGAGGGACACTGTTCTGGGGTGTCTTTGCGCGCAACAGTAATATCGGCCGCGGCACATTGAGAGGCAGCTATGTCGGGGCAAGCGGAAATGTTGCCATCGGCCTGGGTCTTGGCGCCAATGTCCTGGTCGGCGGATCACGCCGTACGATCACGCTGCAGCCGCTCTCTGTCGAGGGTCAGATTGGACTGAATTTGGCACTGGGCATATCCAATCTCGTTCTTCGATAGTCGGCATTTATCATCGGTCATCGCTTTACCGGGCGGGTTGAGCGGTCTTTGCGGGGGTGAGAATGCTCTCACCGATCCGGCCGACCATATAGGGGAAGAACGGGTTTGATGATGCCCGCATCAGCGAGTCGAGGCTGGCGATCAGTACATTGCGTTCGCCGCGCGGCGCCAGGGTACCGAGGTTCTCGCCAAAATCCTCGGACTTGTCCGGCTCCGCCCCATAGAGAGAATCGCTGACCGGAAATGGCAGCGCCACGTGTGACAGCGAATAGAAGCCCCGTGGATAGTTCAGGCCGAGCGGGCGGGAATGCTCGGCGACAGTGCCGGCCTCGGTCACACGCTCGATCACGTCGTCATTATTGTCGCCGGAATTGGTAATGACGGCGAGGCGGTAGCGTCGCGGCCCGGCGGGTACGATGCGTGCCAGCGCGGTATCGGTGCTGGTGCGGAGCAAGGGGCCGAATCTGGCGGTGCGGTTGACGTCGAACAGAACGAGTTCGCTCCCATTGGCCGGCAGATGGGCATAGAGGTCGGAGACGATGGCCCGCGTGCTGACAGTGAAATCCATCAGCGACTGGAATGTCAGGATAGGTGGAAACCGGTCCAGTCTGCCTTCACCCGCATAGCGCGCGAGTCTCCTTTGCAGAGCCCTGGTCAGAAGATGCGATTGACACGCGCCGTTCACCGGGAATGAATTGTATTTGAAGGGATTGAACTCGGGAACGATGTCGAGCCACGCGGCCTTGGCGAAGGCGGGCAGAATTGCCGGAAATCCCGCGAGGCCGGCAAAGCGTGCAAAACTGGTGATGCCGACCATCGGCGAGATCAGTATCAGGCGGTCGGGTCGCGACAGCTTTTCGTCGTCGATGGCATCCAGCGCATACATGATGGCCAGTGCACCGCCATTGGAAAATCCCACCAGATGCAGCGGCACAGACGAATCCACACGCTTCTTCACTTCCCGCACTGCGAGCCGCGTGGCGGCCATCCAGTCTTCCCACGCGATATCGGTCAGCGCGGCCGGAACCGTGCCATGCGCCGGCAGCCTTGGTACGATCGCCAGGAAGCCTTGATCGCGGTAGAAGCGCGCAATATGGCGCTGGCTGTAGGGGGAATCCGTCAGGCCATGAAGGAGCACGACCGCTCCGATCGGCTTCCCCTTCGGTTCCAGCACAAAGGAGCGGTTGAAATCCTGCACGAAATGCGGGGGATAGACCGGGCTGCCTTCGAAGTACCGATTGGGTGGCACACGTTCTGTCGCATCGAGCTTCTGCGATACCTCGCGCTGGACTTCGTCGAAAAGCTCCGCCTCAGCCGCCATGTATTGCGCCCAGTCGGCAGTATCCAGCTTGCTCGCATGGAGCTCATGCGGAACGTAGGTATGCCATGTCTCGAGTGGCAGGCCTCGCTGCGAATCGTAGATGCGGACAGCGAAGATCGTCATCAGCGCGATGCCGAAAAACGCCATCAGGATCCTTGCAAATCTGAAGATTCTGGCCCGCACGACCGAACCCCGTAAATGACGACGTGGTGCAGGATAGCCCGGAAAATTTGAAGCGCGACGGGAGATATAGGGGAAAGCACCTGAGCGGGTATCGGGCTTTACCCTGATAATCGGCAACTTCTTCGGCGATGTCCCGATCCGCCTATGCGACGGCAGCCATATGCGAAGCCGTCAGTTGGCCCGGCATCTGAATATCCGGTTGCCGTTCTCGTCGAGAACGAACACCAGATGGGCCCTGCAAAGCGCGCCGGCCTTGCTCAATTCCGTAGCAAGGGCGCGCGCCTGCGTGATCGCAAGCTTCGGATTTGAAAGGCGGCTTCCGACCTCATCGGGAAAAACTTTCGGCCCGTCCAGGATATGGAAAAAGTATCGCATCGCGCTCCAATAATTCGGAAGAGCCGCGTGTCCCAGTGAATAATTAGTAAGGCGCTGACACATGCGATGGCGCGTCATGTGCACCGACCAAGGGTTTTCCCCGATAGCCATGGTTCTGGATGTGCATTTCAAATCGGAACGCGTGCGGGGGCCACAGCATCAATTGTCAGGGAGTTACGCATGCGAAGGATCTCAGCCTTGCTCGTTCTACTCGCGCTGTCTGCAGTGGTTCCGCTGGCGGATGCGCTTGCCCAAAGCGCAGCAGGACGCGGCGCAGTGTCCGGTGCCATCATTGGCGGCGCCGTCGGCGGCCGACGCGGTGCGGCTATTGGTGCTGCCACCGGAGCGGCCGTGGGGAGTCACAGGCGGCATTGGCATAACCGGTATTACTGGCGCCATGGTCGTTGCTGGGTCCGCACATCGAGCGGAAGATCCCACCCGGTATCGCATCGCTATTGCAGGTGAGCGATACGATTGCACCGTTGCGGCTGCGATAGCCATTCCAGCGCATCACGATCTTTCGCTGTGATCGCAGGGGTGATTCCGCGGCTCGGATCAGGTCAACACCCGATATCGTGATGCAATCGCGTCATCCATTATTCCGACGATTGAAAAGGAGGATGCGATGCAGAACCTGAAGAAGCGTTTCTTATTGTCCCTGCTTGTTTCCACGATCGTGGCGAGCGCGAGCATGGTATTCGTCACCACGCAGAGCGAAGCCAAGGGGAGGGCGTGGTGCGCCAAATCACAGTCGCGGGGCACCGATTGTAGTTATGACACGATCGACCAATGCCGTGCAGCGGTCAGCGGAACAGGTGCCTCCTGTCGCAAGCGCGTCCGTTAAGGCGCCTTGTTTCGTTTTGAATCGGCAGCCGATTGATGTGCTGACTGGCATAGCCGGATTACAAATGGACGAATGGGCGGGCCGCTGATGGGGGCCGCCCAAACCTCCTACAGCGGCCTGCCGTTTTTCGCCTACTTGAATGCTTGTAGTACAATAAGCCAAGTCGAACTCGCCGCAGCGAAGACCGTGATCATGCCAGCGCGTGGAGTCGTGGTTCTCCGTTCTCCGGCGCAGGCGATGTGCCCCTCGCTCTGACCACACAGAACTAAGAAAATCGGCTGAGCTGCTGTTTCCGATGCCTCCACCGCTTTCCACCACATAAAATGCCATAACGGCCTCACTCGGCGGTTCGCTGGTCAACGTCAGTCTAAAGTCCGACTCCTTCAGCACTTCGGCCCAGGGGAGACTGACAGCGTCAACCACGCCGGGATTGCGTCAACTTGGTCAACCGTGACTTTCGACCTGGCAAACTGGGATAAGTCCGGGCTGCGGCGGCTGCGCGGGTACCCCCGGCTGTCGTTCGCTTCGTCAGCTTTAAGACCGGCACCTACAGCTCCCAGAATCGCCACCAGCGGAGGAATGTCGGGAAATCCCGGGAAGCACTGAGGCTAGACTTTGCTATTATTTCTAGTGGCTTAGGTAAAGCTGGAAGTCTCGGGATAAGCCTAGAAAACTGTGAAATTCATACTCATAACCTGAAGGTCATAGGTTCAAATCCTATCCCCGCAACCAAACATCTAATTGATATTTCAGAAAAAACGAAAAGCCGCCCTCTGGGCGGCTTTTCGTTTTTACGTCGTGGCGACGGATGCCTTTCAGGGAAAGAATGTGAGATTTCCGCAGTGATGCAGGCGCCAACTGGCGATGCCGTTAGCGCCTCGACAGCAATACGATGACAGTTATAGCGAGCAGCAGCGAGAGGCCCTTCCAGACCATGTTCGGATTGCGCTCCAGCAGCGGCACGGTCGGCGGATTGAGAAACTCCGCCTTCGGATTGCGCAGGTCGTAAACATATTCGGAGAGTTCGTCGTAGCGCTTCGCCGGGTCGGCGTGCACGGCCTTACGCAACACGCCGTCGATCCATTCCGGAATATCGCTGGCATTGTTGAGCAGCGATCGATAACGCAGCTTGCGGTGCTGCGCGGCGTTCGTAGCCTTCGCGACCTCCGCTCCGTAAGGCAGCGTCCCGGACAGCATCTGATAGGTGAGGGTCCCAAGCGCATAGAGGTCGGATTGCGATGTGGCGCGCTTGCCGAAAAACAACTCGGGTGCGGTGTATTGCGGCGTGCCGAGAATGTCGCTGTGCTTGCCGGGTGAATCAGCTTCGGCGACGCCGTTGACGCGGGTCGAACCAAAATCGATGATCTTCACCGTGCCCGTCTTGTCGATCATGATATTGTCTGGCCGAATGTCCTGATGGATCATCTCGATCCGATGGAACGCCTGCAAGCCGCGTGCGATCTGCTCGGTGATGCCGCGCACGGTTTCCAAATCCGGCTTCGGATTGTCGAGCATCCACTGCTTCAGCGTCTGGCCTTCGATGAATTCGGCGACGATGTAGAGGTAGTTGCGCTTGCGCGACTGTCGGCACGGCTTTAGCACATGCGGACTGTCGATGCGCCGCGCCACCCATTCCTCGATCATGAACCGCTTGAGATAGACCGGGTCGTCGCGCAGATCGATCGACGGAATTTTGATGACAACCTGTTCGCCGCTCTCCAGATCGATCGCGAGATAGATGTGGCTACGGCTGCTGCCATGAAGTTCGCGCACGATCCTGTAGCCGTCGAACACCGCGCGAGCTTCGAGCAGTGGCGGCAGCGGCAATTGCGGCATCAGAATGTCGCTGGCCTCACCATCCGGCACCGCATCTATCCGCACGATCTGTACGGTGAGGTTGTCCGGGCTGTTCTGTGCATAGGCCTCGTCGACGATCAGCTTCGCGGCAGCGTCGAGATCGCCTGCGTGATCGGCGATCGCCGAAGTGATGAAGCGCGCCCCGACGAAATCATAGACTCCGTCGGTGGCGAGGACGTAGACGTCGCCGGCATCGATCTGCAGCGCCTGATAGTCGATCTCGATTTGCGGGTTCACGCCAAGCGCGCGGGCGAGGTAGCTCTGCTCGGATGAGATCACCACGCGATGGTCGGTGGTGAGTTGCTCGAGCGCGCGGTCTGATACGCGATAGATGCGAGAATCGCCGACATGAAAGATGTGCGCTGCGCGTGCGCGTATCACCATTGCACTCAGCGTACAGACATAGCCGCGATCCTTGTCGTAATGGTAGCGGCCGCGCTGGGTCTGGGATTGCAGCCATGAATTGGTCGCAGCGATGACGCGTTGCGCCGATGTCTTCACCGACCAGGATTCGGATGTGCAGTAATAGTCGGTGAGAAACGATTTGACCGCAGATTCGCTGGCTTCGCCGCTGACCGCGCTGCTGCTGATGCCGTCGGCGATGACGACGGCAATGCCTTTGAGGCTCAACAGCGGCTCGGTCGGAATCAGGGCGCCGTGGAAATCCTGATTGGTGTCTTTGCGGCCCCTGTCCGAATGCTGGCCGATCGAAATCGTCAATTCACGCGGCATGGGTCACACTAATAAAATGACGCCCCAGCTGGAGAAGCCGGGGCGTCGGGTTGCGAGGATTGCGGGTCAGCCTAGCGGGCGAGACTAGCAACGCGCTTCGGAGCTGTCTTGATGTGTGTTGCATACAGCGTTAGGCCGGTGAAGGTAAGGCCGCCAATGAGGTTGCCGAGCACGGTCGGAATCTCGTTCCAGATGATGTAATCCATGATCGTGAACTTGCCGCCGAGCATCAGGCCGGCAGGGAACAGGAACATGTTGACGATCGAATGCTCGAACGTCATCGCGAAGAAGACCATGACCGGCATCCACATCGCGATGACTTTGCCGCTGACGGTTGTTGAGATCATCGCACCGACCACGCCGGTTGAGACCATCCAGTTGCAGAGCATGCCGCGGATGAACAGCGTCAGCATGCCGGCTGCGCCATACTGCGCATAGCCAAGCGTGCGGCCTTCGCCGATATGGCCGATCACCTGACCCACCTTGTCCGGCGGCGTCGAGAAGCCGAAGGTAAACACGATTGACATCATGATGGCCACGATGATCGCGCCCATGAAATTGCCGATGAAGACGAGCCCCCAATTGCGGAGCACGCCGCCGACAGTGACGCCGGGGCGCTTGTCAAGCAATGCCAGAGGCGTCAGCACGAAGACGCCGGTGAGCAGGTCGAAACCCAGCAGATAGAGCATGCAGAAACCGACCGGGAAGAGGATTGCGCCGATAATCGGATAGCCTGTTTGCACCGTGACGGTGACGGCGAACACCGCGGCGAGTGCCAGGATCGCGCCTGCCATGAAGGCGCGGATGATGGTGTCGCGCGTGGACATGAAGATCTTGGATTCGCCGGCATCCACCATCTTGGTCACGAATTCTGAAGGGACGAGATAGGCCATTACTTGAAAACTTTCTTTTGAGCTGGGTTCGGTTGACGTGGCGCGCGCCTATGGGGCGGCGGCGACGCTCATGTTGAGATAGATGCGGCCGTTCTCGAGCTTGACCGGGAAGCTGCGCGCGCAGCCTTTGTCAGCGCCCGAGGCTTCGCCATCATCGAGATTGATGATCCAGTTGTGCAGCGGGCAGGCGACCTTGCGACCGTGCACGATGCCTTCGCTAAGCGGACCCCCCTTGTGCGGGCAGCGATTTTCCAGCGCAAACACCTCGTCGCTGGCGGTGCGGAATACCGCGATCTCGCGCCGCGGAGTCTTCACCGTGCGCGCGCCGCGTTGCGGGATCGCGCGCAGTGGGCCGACGTCGAACCAGAAGTCGTTGGATGGGACCATTGTCATGTTCATTCTGCCGGGACGGCTATAATCGAGTTGAGTGTTGCGAGCGGCGTAAATTCATGCTGTTCGCGGCCGGCGGCGCGTTCGGCCCAGGGATCCCTGCGGACCGCGCGCTGTGATTTTTCGAAGCGCGCCAGCAGCGCGCGGCGGTTGTCGGCATCATCCATGATCGCCGCGCGTACCTTGTCGAGGCCGGCATTTTCGACCCACTTCCAGACGCGCTCGAGATAGCCCGCTTCCTCGCGGTACATCTGCATGAAGGCGGCGATGTACTCGATCGCCTCGTCCTCCGTATCGACATGGCCGAGCAGATCGGTCTGGCGGACATGCAGGCCCGCCGCACCGGCGATGTGGATGTCGTAACCGGACTCGACGCAGATCACGCCGATGTCCTTCACCGTGGATTCCGCGCAGTTGCGCGGGCAGCCCGAAACGCCGAGCTTTACCTTCGCAGGCGCCCATGAGCCGCACATGAAACGTTCGAGCTTGACGCCGAGACCGGTCGAGTCCTGTGTGCCGAAGCGGCACCATTCGGAGCCGACGCAGGTCTTCACCGTGCGCAGGCCCTTGGCATAGGCTGCGCCGGAGACGAGGCCCGCACTGTTGAGCTGCGCCCACACCGCGGGCAGGTCTTCCTTCCGCACGCCCAGCAGATCGATGCGTTGGCCGCCGGTGACTTTCACCGTCGGAATCTTGAAGCGGTCGGCGACGTCGGCGATGGCGCGCAATTCGTCAGGCGTGGTCAGGCCGCCCCACATGCGCGGTACGACGGAGAAGGTGCCGTCTTTCTGGATGTTGGCGTGGACGCGCTCGTTGATGTAGCGCGACTGCGCATCGTCGGCATATTCGCCCGGCCACGCGCAGAGTAGATAATAGTTCAGCGCGGGGCGGCAGGACGGACAGCCGCAGGAGGTTTTCCACGCCAGTTCCTGCATCACGGCCGGAACGGACTTCAACTCCTTCGAGAGGATGAAGCCGCGGACTTCGCTATGGGTGAGGTCAGTGCATTTGCACATCGGCTTGCGGCCGGCGGCGGAGTAGTTGTCGCCAAGCGTGGCCGCGAGCAGCGATTCCACCTTCGCCGTGCACTGGCCGCAGGAAGCCGATGCCTTGGTGCGGGCGCGCACATCGTCGAGGGTGGTGAGGCCGTGTGCGGTGATCGCCTGCGTGATCGCGCCCTTGCAGACGCCGTTGCAGCCGCAGATTTCGGCATCGTCGGACAGCGCTGCGACAGCAGCGACCGGATCGAGGGCAACGCCGCCCTGATAGGCCTGGCCGAGGATCAGCGCGTTGCGCATGGCGCCGATATCGGCGTTCTTTTTGAGGAGGTCGAAATACCACGAGCCGTCGGCCGTATCGCCATAGAGCACCGCGCCGATGATGCGGTCGTCGCGCAAGACGACACGCTTGTAGATGCCGCGGGCAGGATCGCGTAGCACGATCTCATCCTTGACGTCGCCTTCGGCGAAATCGCCGGCCGAGAACAGATCTACGCCGGTGACTTTCAGCTTGGTCGAAGTGGTCGAGCCGATATAGCCGTCCACGGTTTCGCCGGCGAGGGTCGCCGCGAGGGTCTTCGCCATGTCATACAGGGGCGCGACAAGGCCGTAGCACTGGCCGCGATGCTCGACGCACTCGCCGACCGCATAGATGTTGTCGTCGCTGGTCCGCAGATGATCGTCCACGACGATGCCGCGCTTGACGTTGAGGTCGGCTAGCTTGGCGAGTGCGGTGTTCGGGCGGATGCCGACCGCCATCACGACGAGATCGGCCGTCAGGGTCCGACCATCGTCGAGCCGGACTGACTCAACGCATGTGTCACCGAGGATGGCTGCCGTGTTGGCTCCGGTCAGCACCTCGATGCCGCGCGCCTCGATCGCCTTTTGCAACAGATAGGCGGCGTTGGGATCGAGTTGGCGCTCCATCAGTGTTGGCATCAGATGGACGACGGTCGTTGTCATGCCGCGCATGGCGAGGCCGGCTGCAGCCTCGAGGCCGAGCAAACCACCGCCGATGACGACAGCGTGGCCGCCCTTGCCGGCTGCATCGAGCATCAAGTTGACGTCGTCGAGATCGCGATAGGTGACGACGCCGGGCAGTTCCGCGCCGGGTACCGGAATGAGGATCGGCTTCGAGCCGGTTGCGATAATCAGCGTGTCATAAGCTTCGACCGCGCCGGACTGTGTGGTGACGGTTTTCGCAACGCGATCGATCGCGACGACGAGTTCGCCGCGCCTGAGATCAACCTTGTTGGTCGCGTACCACTCATCGGTGTGGATCAGAATGTCGTCATATGCCTTCTCGCCGGAGAGCACCGGCGACAGCATGATGCGGTCGTAATTAACACGCGGCTCCGCGCCGAACACCACCACATCGTAGCGGTCTGGTGCGCGTGCGAACAGCTCGTCCATGACGCGGCCGGCGGCCATGCCGTTGCCGAGGATGACGAGCTTCTGCTTCTTTGCGTTCGGTTGATCGAGCATGTGCAAACCTGTTTGGACCGCTGCCGATCGGAAACAGGAACTCGCTCACCAAGCCCGGTAGGGATGGAGTCACGATGACCGCTTCGCACCTGACAATCAGGAAGCGAGCTGTGTCCCTGCGCTTGAAACCAGCAGCGGTTTCAGCATCCGGCGGACGGCGGTCATCATTGACGTAGATATTATTAGCAAATGGCGTGCCAACGTACCCGTCGTCTAACATTCTGATTTTTCGACTATTTCTAAATGAGCTCGGCTGTCGCAGATCAGTCGTGCCATTAAAACGAGCGGCATTACTGATTTCCTAGGCAGATGATTAAATCTTGTGCGGTGCGCTGCAGGTTCGAGATGGCTCCCGATCTGTGCAGACAACAGGTTCGAAGGCGGACGCGCGCTTGGCGAAGATCTCGTCAATTTATTGGTGGTTTGTTGCGGTAGTGAGCTGGCCTTTCTCGGTGCTCGGCCCGGCACGGCGACGCAGCACGTAAAGCGTACCGAGGGCAGGGCGCCCGGCTTCGAGGCGCAGTTCGGAATTCTCCTTGCACACGATTTCGAAGTTCGTCGTGGCGCAGGCTTCGAAATATCTCTCGCTATGGGCGAACCGGCCTGACGAGAGCAACGTGAAGTCGCCGTGACCCGCGCGCTCGATGCTCGCTGCGAAGAGGCCGCCTGCAGGTAATACGCGCGCAATCAGGCCGATGAGTTCTTCCAGCCGGCCGAGATAGATCAGAAGATCGGCAGCGAAGACGAGATCGAAGCTGCGCGGGCTGTCCGCGAGATAGCTCACGACATCGGCCTTGATAAGGTCGTGATAGGCGTTCCGCCGTGTTGCGATGGCGAGCATCTTCTCCGACAGGTCGATGCCGGTCAGCCGCGCGCCGAACCGCCCGAGTGGCTCTGCAGCCAACCCCGTTCCGCAGCCGAGATCCAGAATGGTCGCAAGTGTCGGTCGGCAGGACGCAACCATATCGGCGAGTTGCTGCGGCACCTTGTAGCCAAGAATGTCCACAAGCTTGCTGTCGAAGCCTGCGGCGAATTCGTCGAAGTGCGCTTCGACATAGGCTGCCGGTGCGCGATCATGTGTCTGTCCACCGACGGCATCCATCAAGTAGCGTTGGACAGGATCGTCCGGCTGGCCTTCCAGTCGCAGGCGTCCGACCGTGGCAGCGGCTTCATTCATGCCATAGGCGCTGAACAACGCGAATGCGGTGCGCAAGACCTCGTCCATTGGTTCCGTCTCTTGTCCGGCAAGCGTCGGGTAGCGGGTGATGGCGCCCTGAATGTCGCCGTCCAGCATCGAGGCAAAGGTACGCGCACGGGCGTAGAGACGTAGTGTGACGCCTTCCAGCGGCACAAAGCCGTTTGCGGTTGCCAGGGCATCGGCGCTCTCGCCAAACCGGCCGGCCATGTAGAAGGCCTGTCCGAGGCAAAGATGCGTGACCGCGTCGATGCCGCCCCAGGATAGTGCACGTTGCAGGTGCACGATCGCCTGCTCGGGACGGTGGGAGCCGAGATACAGCACGCCCAGGCCGAGATGAGCGTCGCCAAGCGAGGCATCGCCGGACAGAGCGCGCAGATAGGCCGCTTCAGCATCATCGATACGCTGCAGCCGGTAGGCGAGGCTCGCATATTGCAGCCATGTCGTCGCGTGGTCCGGATCGATGGCGAGCGCGCGCAACGCACTTGCTTCCGCCAGTTCGTCGCGACCGCTCAATTGATAGTCCGTCGCGAGCTCACGCCAGGCGGTGACGTCCGTCGGCATCAGTGCAAGTGCAGCAAGAAGCGCGTCGATAGCGACGTCATGCTGGCCATGGTTGCGGTTGATCGTTGCAAACTGCCGCAGCACAGAACATGCGTTGTCGGATTGCTCCATCAGCAGCGCGAAGACGGCGTGCTCCTTCATCCAGCGATCGATCTGATCGGCGGCGTGCTGGGCGTCCGGAAGTGCGAGCGTAGTGGAATCCATCGAGTCAGTCAGGAAAGTCGAATCCGAAGTTGTGCACTATGCTGCTTCTGCTCAATGCGCGCCGCGAAAACAAGGTAGCGATTGTGCCGCAGAGGTTGTGTTTCTGATATCAGGTTGCGCGATGCGTAGTCGTCTAAGGTCGCATCATCTGATCTGTTGCCGCGGGTTCCAATCCGTATAAGCTGTCCTGAAAGAAAAACGACCACTGGGCGGAAATGAAATGGAGGAGGCGCGGTGAAATCACCCGTCGTAAAGCGATCGATCGTTGTCGCCGGACACAAGACAAGCGTCAGCCTCGAAGAGGCGTTCTGGACGGCGCTGAAGGAGATCGCCGGCATGCGCCGGATCACGATGTCGCAGCTCGTCGGCGAGATCGACAAGAACCGACAGCAGAATAACCTGTCCTCGGCGATCAGGCTTTACGCGCTGGCCCATTACCAGGCCCTCGTCCCGCAGTCCGGGCTGTCGTAGGCGTCCGGTAAGCCCTGCGGCGGACCGGCTGGCGGCAAGGCGCATCTGCGCCTACATTCGGTCCAGCCACTTCCACATCAGTCAGGGCCTCTGCATGACCGTTCACCAGCGCAATTTGTCCACCCCCATCGATCCCGTGAAGCTCGACCGTCTGGCCGAAGTCGCCGTGAAAGTTGGGCTGCAACTTGCGCCGGGGCAGGATCTGCTGCTGACCGGCCCCGCCGCGGCGCTGCCGCTGGTGCGCAAGATCGCTGAACATGCCTACAAGGCCGGCGCAGGCTTGGTAACGCCGTTTTTCTCCGATGAAGAGATGACGTTGGCGCGCTATCGCTACGGTCACGATGTGAGCTTCGATCGCGCCGCCGGCTGGCTCTATGAGGGCATGGCCAAAGCGCTCGGCAACAACACGGCGCGCCTCGCCATCGTCGGCGACAATCCGATGCTGCTGTCGAACGAAGATCCCGCCAAGGTCTCGCGCGCCAGCAAGGCGAATTCCATCGCTTATCAGCCGGCGCTGCAGAAGATCGCTGGCTTCGACATCAACTGGAATATCATCGCTTATCCCACGCTGTCCTGGGCCAAGCAGGTGTTTCCCGGTGACGAAGACGACGTCGCCGTGCAGAAGCTTGCGGACGCGATCTTCGCGGCGTCGCGCGTCGACAATGCCGATCCCATCGCCGCCTGGGCGAAGCACAATGCTGCGTTGCGTAGCCGCACCGAATGGCTGAACGGCCAGCGCTTCCATGCGCTGCATTTCACCGGGCCGGGCACCGATCTTGTGGTGGGTCTTGCCGACGGCCATGAATGGGAAGGCGGCGCGTCGACCGCCAAGAACGGCATCATCTGCAACGCCAATATCCCAACCGAGGAAGTCTTCACGACGCCGCATGCCGCGCGTGTCAACGGTCATGTCCGATCAACCAAGCCGTTATCTTACCAAGGTACGCTGATCGACGACATCGCGGTGCGCTTCGAGGACGGCAAGATCGTCGAGGCAAAGGCCTCGCGCGGCGAGGAAGTGCTCAACAAGGTGCTCGACACCGACGAAGGCTCGCGTCGGCTCGGTGAAGTGGCGCTGGTGCCGCATTCGTCGCCGATCTCGGCCAGCGGATTGTTGTTCTACAACACGCTGTTCGACGAGAACGCTGCCTGCCATATAGCGCTCGGCCAGTGCTATTCGAAGTGTTTCGTCAATGGCGGCAACCTCACGCCAGAGCAGATCGCGGCGCAGGGCGGCAACAAGAGCTTCATCCATATCGACTGGATGATCGGCTCCGGCGAGATCGACATCGATGGTGTCCACACCGACGGCCGTCGCGTGCCGGTGTTCCGCAAGGGCGAGTGGGCGTAACGCTGCAGCAATGATCTGAACGGGCGCGGAAACTGAGTCTTCAAATCTATGGCCCAGCCCCACCGCGTCGGCTTTCTTCTGATCGACGGCTTCGCGCTGATGTCCTTCGCCTCGGCGATCGAACCGCTGCGCGCCGCCAACGTGCTGGCCGGCAAGAAACTGTATCAGTGGCTGCAGATCTCGACCGGCGCCGACGCGATCTTGGCGTCGAACGGATTGTCGGTGGCGTCCGATCACACCATTGCTGACAGCGTGCGTTACGACACGGTGCTGGTTTGTGCCGGCGGCAATCCCGCTGGTTTCGATGATGCCAAGACGCTGGCGTGGCTACGTCGCCTCGCGCGCTCGGGCTGCGCCATCGGCGGCGTCTCCGGTGGGCCGTTCATTCTGGCCAAGGCCGGCATACTCGATGGCGTTCGCTGCACGATCCATTGGGAGCATCTCGATGCATTCATCGAGGCCTTTCCCGAGATCGAGCCGACGCGTACGCTGTTCGAGATCGATAGCAACCGGCTCACCTGCGCCGGTGGTGTCGCCGCGCTCGACATGATGCATGCCATCATCCGCCGCGATCACGGCCAGGCACTGGCAGCGAAAGTCAGTGACTGGTTTCTGCAAACCGCCGTGCGTCTCGGCGACGACAGCCAGCGCATTTCATTGCGCGAGCGTCTCGGCACCAGCAATCGCGCCGTGCTCTCGGCGATCACCGTGATGGAACGGCGTCTGGCCAGCCCTGCGCCGCGCGACGAGCTGGCAAAAACGGCCGGCGTGTCCGTGCGCCAGCTCGAGCGGCTGTTCACCGCACATCTCGGCGTAACCATTGAGCAGCATTACCTGACCCTGCGCCTCGGGAAAGCTCGTGCACTGCTGCAGCAGACCAGTATGCCGGTGGTCGAGGTCTCGGCCGAATGCGGCTTCGCCAGCGCCAGCCATTTCGCACGGACGTATCGGCGGGCCTTCGATGTGCCACCGTCGCAGGACCGGATGTCGGGGAAGAGCAAGGCGAAGTGAGGCCTAGCTCCGCCGCGGATAAATAATCACAGACAGATACGTCATAGGCGCCTTCACCAGTTCTTCCGGGCCGTGCCGCGCGGCTGCGTCGAAGAACAGCGTGTCGCCGGGCTCCATCAGATAGGTCTGATCGGCGTGGCGATAACGCACCTTGCCGGTCAGCATGTAGATCATCTCGACGCCGGCATGGCGGAAGTTGCTATAGGCCTCGGCATCCTCGTTCAGCGTGATCAGATAGGGCTCGACGCCGAGCTCGCCGTGGATCGACTGGCTAAGCAGTTGATAGTGATGGCCGGACTTGGTGCCGCGTCGCTCGATCTTGACGCCCGTACCGGCTTTCACGAAAGAGCAATCACGCTCTTCCTCGGTCTCGCGAAAGAATCTGGAGATCGGAACGTTGAGCGCCTTTGAGAGTGCATTCAGCGTGCCCAGTGATGCGGAGATGCTGCCGGTCTCGATCTTTGACAGCATGCCGGTCGAGATGCCCGCCGATGTGCTGAGCTCGGCCACCGTCAGCTCCAGCTCCTTGCGGAGCTGCCGCACTTCATTGCCGATCTTGGATTCCAGCGAGCCACCGACTTCCAGCGGCGCGTTCGAACCGGTGCGCAGCTCCTCCAGCTTTGAGCGCGCGGGCGATGATTTCGTTTTCTTCGGTTTCGCTTTCACGATGGCGTTTCCTGCAGCGTTGATTTCCCGACAATAGCAATATTTCTTGTCAGGAAAACTATTTTCTCTGTGGTTGACATGGCGGTTTTGTTTCGGGCAAGGTCCACGCGCATTCAACGAGCGAGACGCGAGCCATGTGCGGCATTGCCGGTCTGTTTCTGAAAGATCAAAAGCTGGCCCCCGAATTAGGCGGGTTGCTCTCCGGCATGCTGGAAGCGCTGAGCGATCGCGGCCCTGACTCTGCAGGCTTTGCTGTTTATGGCGACGGCGATGCCGGACAGATCAAGCTGACGCTGCGTGCCGCGCCGTCGTTTGATTTCGCTGCATTGGTGGCGTCGCTCGGCAAGGTCGCCGGTGCGCCGATTGCATATCAGGTGCACGACACCCACGCTGTCATCAGCATCCCCACCGATCGCGAGGCTGCCGTGGCATCTGCGCTCCTCGGCATGAAAGACGTCGACATGGTTGCACGGGGCCGGCGCATGGCCGTGTTCAAGGAAGTCGGTCTGCCCGCCGACGTGGCGAAGCGTTTCGGCCTGAACGCGATGACCGGCACCCATGCCGTGGGTCATACGCGCATGGCAACTGAGTCCGCCGTGACGACCAATGGCGCGCATCCCTTCACGACAGGTACCGACCAGTGCCTCGTGCATAACGGTTCGCTGTCGAACCACAATGATGTGCGCCGCGAGCTGATTCGCCAGGGCATGACGTTCCGGACGGAAAACGATTCCGAAGTCGCCGCGGGCTATATCTCATCGCAGATGGCCGCCGGTGCTTCGCTGCAGGATGCGATGACGTCGTCGCTGTCCGCGCTCGATGGCTTCTACACATTCGTCATCGGCACCGAGACCGGCTTCGGCGTGCTGCGCGATCCCATTGCCTGCAAGCCAGCCGTGATGGCCGAGACCGATCGCTGGGTCGCCTTCGGCACCGAATATCGTGCGCTGGTCGATCTGCCGGGCATCGATACGGCAAAGGTCTGGGAGCCCGAACCCGCCAAAGTCTATTTGTGGGAGCGTTGCTGATGCCCACGGTCGATCTCGCTTCGTCGCCGCTGCGCGAACTTAACGGCGCTCTGCACAGGCTGACACCCAGCACCAACGAGACACACTGGACCGTCACCAATCCGCGCGGCCAGCACAATATCGCGGTTGGTCTCGATTTCCCGGTCGAGATCGAGATCGACGGCCACGTCGGTTACTACTGCGCCGGCATGAACAAGCAGGCGCGCGTCACCGTGTGCGGCAATGCCGGACAGGGTGTCGCGGAGAACATGATGTCAGGCCGTGTGCATGTCACCGGCGACGCGTCGCAGGCGGCGGGCGCCAGCGGCAATGGTGGCCTGCTGGTGATCGACGGCAACGCGTCCGCGCGTTGCGGCATCTCCATGAAGGGCATCGATATCGTCGTGAAGGGCTCGGTCGGCCATCTCTCCGCCTTCATGGCGCAGGCCGGCAAGCTCGTGGTGCTCGGCGATGCCGGCGAGGCACTCGGCGATTCCATATATGAGGCGCAGCTCTTCGTGCGCGGCTCCGTCGCCAGCCTTGGTGCGGATTGCATCGAGAAGCCGCTCAAGGACGAACACAAGACCGAGTTGAAGCGGCTGCTCGATGAAGCCGGCGTCGAAGGCGTCAGCCCCGACGAGTTCAAGCGCTACGGCTCGGCGCGTAAGCTCTATCACTTCCACATCGATAACGTCGGATCATACTGATGAGCGCGCAAGACCGCTGGATCCATACGCCGCCGCGCAAGTCCGCGACCTTCGATGATGCAGCCATTGCGGAAATTCGCCGTGCGGCCGCGACCGGCATCTATGACATCCGCGGCGCCGGCGCCAAGCGCAAGCTGCCGCATTTCGACGACCTGCTGTTTCTCGGCGCCTCGATCAGCCGCTATCCGCTCGAGGGCTACCGTGAGAAATGCGCCACCGATGTCGTCATCGGCGCGCGTTTCGCCAAGAAGCCGATTCATCTGAAGATTCCGATTACCATCGCCGGCATGAGCTTTGGGGCACTGTCCGGTCCAGCCAAGGAAGCGCTTGGCCGCGGCGCATCGGCGGTCGGCACGTCGACCACCACGGGCGACGGCGGCATGACGCCGGAAGAGCGTGGTCATTCCGATCTGCTGGTCTATCAGGTACTGCCGTCGCGTTACGGCATGAACCCGGATGATCTGCGCAAGGCGGATGCGATCGAGGTTGTGGTCGGGCAAGGTGCCAAGCCCGGCGGCGGCGGCATGCTGCTCGGCCAGAAGATTACAGAGCGCGTTGCCGGCATGCGCCGTTTGCCGGTGGGAATCGATCAGCGCTCGGCGTGCCGGCATCCGGACTGGACCGGGCCCGACGATCTGGAGATCAAGATCCAGGAGCTGCGTGAGATCACCGACTGGCAGATCCCGATCTATGTGAAGGTTGGTGCCTCACGCCCGTATTACGATATCGCGCTCGCGGTGAAATCCGGCGCCGATGCCATCGTGCTCGACGGCATGCAGGGCGGGACGGCTGCGACGCAGGACGTCTTCATCGAGAATGTCGGCCTGCCCACCATGTGTGCGATCCCCCCGGCGGTGAAGGCGCTGCAGGATCTCGGCATGCATCGCAAGGTGCAGCTCATCGTGTCCGGCGGCATCCGTAATGGCGCTGATGTGGCCAAGTGTCTTGCGCTTGGCGCGGATGCGGTGGCGATCGGCACGGCCGCGCTGATCGCGCTCGGCGATAACGATCCGGCGCTGGAAGCCGAATACCAGAAGCTCGGTACCACCGCCGGCGCCTATGATGACTGGCATGAAGGCCGCGATCCCGCGGGCATCACCACGCAGGATCCTTTGCTGGCCGCGCGGCTCGATCCTGTGATCGCCGGCCGCAAGCTCGCAAACTATCTGTCCGTGATGACGCTGGAAGCGCAGACCATCGCACGCGCCTGCGGCAAGAGCCACGTCCACAATCTCGAACCGGAAGATCTGGTGGCACTGACAATGGAGTCGGCAGCCATGGCGAGGGTCCCTCTCGCTGGAACGAACTGGATTCCCGGCAGCAATATCTAACGAGCCGTTATGGCTGGATGATCTTCGGAGCGCGTGTCAATGACGACCTGGACCGAACTAGCCAAACAGCACGACCTCAAATATTTCCTCATTGCCTTTGTCGATCTGTTCGGCGGCATGCGCGCCAAGCTGGTGCCGGCCACGGCCATGGACGGCGTGGCAAAGTCCGGCGCGGGTTTCGCGGGATTTGCAGCCTGGTTCGATATGACGCCGGCCGATCCCGACGTGCTCGTGATGCCGGATATGGATACGCTGACGCTGCTGCCATGGAAGCCCGGCGTCGCCTGGGTTACGGGGGATCTCTATATGGGCGGCAAGTCCGTGGCGCAGAATCCGCGTCAGGTGCTGAAAGGCCTCATTGCGAAGGCGGCGGAGCAGGGTGTCGAACTCAAGACCGGCGTGGAATGCGAGTACTTCCTGATTTCGCCAGACGGTACCGCGATCTCAGATCCTGCCGATCAGCAGGCCAAACCGTGCTACGACCAGCAGGCACTGATGCGGCGCTACGAGATCGTCGCTGAAATCTGCGACGCGATGATCTCGCTCGGCTGGAAGCCCTATCAAAACGACCATGAAGACGCCAACGGCCAGTTCGAGATGAACTGGGAGTTCGATACCGCGCTGAAGACCGCCGATCGCCATGCCTTCTTCAAGTTCATGGTCAAGTCGATCGCCGAGAAACACGGCTACAAGGCGACCTTCATGCCGAAGCCGTTTGCCAATCTCACTGGCAACGGCTGCCACGTCCATGCGTCACTATGGTCGACCAAGGACGGCTCGAACGTGTTCGAGGACGAGAGCGGCGAGTTGGGTCTCTCGAAGACGGCCTATCACTTCATCGGCGGCCTCGTTCATTCGGCCGAAGCGGTTTGCGCTATCACCAATCCCACGGTGAATTCCTACAAGCGCATCAATGCGCCGCGCACGCTCTCCGGCGCGACATGGTCGCCGAACACGGTGACCTACGGCGGCAACAATCGCACGCATATGATCCGCATTCCCGATGCGGGCCGGTTCGAATTCCGTTTGCCCGATGGTGCGGTGAATCCCTATCTGCTGCCGGCGACCTTGCTCGCCGCTGGTCTCGACGGCATGGCCAACAGCCGCGATCCCGGCCCGCGCCTCGACATCAATATGTATACGGAAGGCGCGAAGGTACCGAAGGCAAAGCAGCTGCCGCTGAACCTGCTCGATGCATTGCGGGCGCTCGATGCATCCGACGTGTTGAAGGCGCAGCTCGGCGAGGCCGTGGTCGGATCGTATCTCAAGCTCAAACACAGCGACTGGAATGAGCACTGCCGTCAGCTCACCGAATGGGAGCGGCAGACGACTTTGGATTGCTGATACCGCACGTTCGTCGAAATTGCGTGCTATGAGTTCTGCCTCAGGAGCGTCATTGGGTTGACGCAACGTTGTCGCAGGATCATTTCGCACCATGACGACCGGCGTCAGCGCGTTTTACGACGGCATTTCAATATTTTACGGTTTCGACCGGGTGATGGACCCGGCTTTGTACATGCCGCTGCCGGATGACTGGATCATCGGCGTCGCCGATATCGTGGAATCCACCAAGGCCATCGCCGAACAGCGCTACAAGGCCGTCAACATGGCCGGCGCTGCCGTCATCGCAGCCGTGACCAATGCGCTGGACGGCCGCGAATTCCCGTTCGTGTTCGGCGGCGATGGCGCGAGCTTCGCAGTCTCACCGGACGATCTCGATCGCGCCCGCGGGGCATTGGCGGCGACGGCGACCTGGGTGAAGCACGATCTCGATCTCGTGATGCGGGTGGCCCTGGTGCCGATCAAAGACATCCGCGCGCAGGGGGTGGATGTGCGCGTGGCGCGCTTCGGGCCGTCGAAGAACGTATCCTATGCGATGTTTTCCGGTGGCGGATTGGGCTGGGCAGAGGCCGCGATGAAGCGCGGCGAATTCGCGGTGACGCCGGCACCTGTCGGGACCTATCCCGATCTCTCCGGGCTCTCATGTCGCTTCGAGGAAATTCCATCGGCACATGGTTTGATTCTGTCGGTGTTGGTGACGGCTGCAGCGGGAGCCGACCCATCCGCATTTCGTCGCGTTATCGAAGACATCATCGCACTGGTCGAACGCAGTCCTAATGCGGGCCGTCCCGTGCCTGCCGACGGCCCAGCGCTGAGGTGGCCGCCTGCAGGGCTGGGCTATGAGATTCTGGCCGGCCGAGGAGCGAACTCGCTGGCGCGTTTTCGCATACGGGTGCTCGTGCGAACCCTGTTCGTCTACGTCGTGATGCGCTTCGGCATCAGCGTCGGCGGGTTCGTGCCGAAGACCTATGTGCAGCAACTGGTCGAGAATTCAGATTTCCGCAAATATGACGACAGCCTGCGCATGATTCTGGATTGCACGCCCGATCTCGAACGCGCGCTGGAGCAGCGTCTTGTTGCGGCGGGCTCGGAAGGAACGGTGCGCTATGGTCTGCACCGCCAGGATGCTGCGATGATGACGTGTTTCACACCGTCAGCCATCCGCAGCGATCACGTACATTTCATCGACGGCGCGCGCGGTGGCTATGCCTCGGCGGCCACCGCATTGAAGGCTATGTCAGTTTGAAAGAGATCGCCTGATCAGCGGCCGACGCGGGTCCAGTTTTCGCCACCGCAGAATGCGCCGACGCAGCCTTCGACCTTCAGCGTGTTAGGGCCGACCAGCGCCACGTTGCTGGTATAGATCTTCCCGTCATCGGCATTGTAGATTCGGCCCGACCACGTGTTCGCTCCGGTTGGGCGCATATCGTAGAACAGGTGAATGCCGATCATCGAGCGCTTGGCCAGCGCGGGATCGG
The DNA here is from genome assembly GCF_013359755.1 of Tardiphaga robiniae. Classification (GTDB taxonomy): domain Bacteria; phylum Pseudomonadota; class Alphaproteobacteria; order Rhizobiales; family Xanthobacteraceae; genus Tardiphaga; species Tardiphaga robiniae. Next base: position 135,391 of record NZ_JABMCJ010000085.1, read on the forward strand.
GATTCTTGTCGTCGATCGGCGGCTTGCCGGTCTGCGGATCGATCTTGTCACGCAGCGAGACGACGGTGCCGCACAGGATGGTGCCGCATTTGCTGACCCGCACCTGTGCATCGCCGGCCTGGGTCTGCCAGACACCCGTTGCTTCGCCGCCCGATTGGGCTTGCGCAGCGGAGCCTGCGAACACTGCACCCAGCAATGCGATCATAACAGTGAATCTGGCGGCCATGCGTGTCTCCTCGGATCAGGCGGTCTGCATAACAAGAAATGGGATTTGTGCAATGCCGCGGCGATGCGTTTGAGACTACTCAGCGTCTCAAATGATCATGATCGATTCAATTTGACGCAGCTTGCTCAGGTCAACCGATGGCGGTCACCACGGCAGCCCGCACAGGTCCATCTCGCCTTCATGCGGCGCTCGCTTCAGGTAGGACACCAGCGGGGTCATGACATCGAAGCGTACCCGCTCGCCGTGCTGTTCGGCATAGACCTCGCCGGTGAACGGCTTCCAGTTGCGGCGCGTGTAAAAATCCACATTGTGCGGTTCGCAGAACAGCAGCGCAAAATCGGTGGCGCGTTCGTCTTTTAGCGTATGCAATGCTGCGGTCAGGGCCACACTGGCCAGACCACGCCGGCGATAGTCCGGGTGTGTCACCATGCCGCCGATGCCGCCAATCCGCGTCTTGTGGCCTTTCCACATGCCTTCGCGCCGATACAGGCCGACATGGCAGACCGGCTGTCCGTCATCCTCGACGATCACCCGCAATTCGGGATAGGCGAAGATCACGTGTCCCCAGGGCAGTTTCTCGACCGCCTCCCGCGGCCATGCGAGGTCGAACAGCGGTTTGACGCTCGGCCATGAGGCATCGCCAGTCACAATCTCGATTTCGATGCTCATTTCGGTCGCCACCTCTGCGCTTTGTGCAGCCCTTATAGGTCGGTCCGAGGGTAGTAAACCTGTCGAATCCAGTGCTTATCTGAGAATAATATTCTAGGGATCAAGGAAACGTTGGAATGACTGAGGCGGAGCTCTCCAAATACCAGCGCTGGGCGATTTTGGCCGGCGCGGCGACGCTGCTCAGCCTGGCCATGGGCATGCGCCAGAGCTTCGGCCTGTTTCAACCCTCGATTCTGCGCGACACTGCCATCACCACGGCCGATTTCTCCCTGGCCACCGCTTTGCAGAACGTGATCTGGGGCATCTCGCAGCCCTTCATCGGTGCTATCGCCGATCGTTTCGGCACCCGTCACGTGATGATCATCGGCGTTTTGATCTATGCGGCCGGCCTCGTCTTCATGATGGTCGCGACCACGCCGCTGGTTTTCACCCTGGGCGCCGGCCTTTGCGTCGGCCTCGCACTGTCTTGCACGGCGTCGAGCATGACCATGACGGTAGCTTCGCGCAGCGTCTCCGCCGCCAAGCGCAGCGTCACCATGGGCGCGGTGTCGGCTGCAGGTTCGCTCGGTCTCGTCATCGCGTCGCCGCTGGCGCAGACGCTGATCTCGACGGCGGGCTGGCAAGTGGCGCTGATCGGCTTTCTCGGCCTCGCTGCGGTGATGCTCCCCGCTGCGCTGTTTGCTGGCCAGTCTGACAAGATCGAACGCGCACCGGCGGATGAGCTGCAGCAATCTTTGGGAGAAGTGGTGCAGTCCGCACTCGGTCATTCCGGTTATATCGTGCTGGCGTTGTCGTTCTTTGTCTGCGGCCTGCAGCTAGTATTCATCACCACGCATCTGCCGAATTATCTGGCGATCTGCGGCCTCGACGCGTCGCTTGGCGCCACCGCGCTGGCAATAGTCGGTCTGTTCAATGTGTTTGGCTCCTATGCCTTTGGCTGGCTTGGCGGCCGTTATCCGAAGCAGATTTTGCTCGGCGGAATTTACATCGTTCGCTCGTTGGCGCTCGCCACTTATTTCTATTTTCCGGCGACGCCGACCACGACCATGGTCTTCGCAGCCGTGCTGGGGTCGCTCTGGCTCGGCGTGGTCCCGCTGGTGAACGGCCTCGTCGCGCAGCTGTTCGGGTTGCGCTTCATGGCGACACTCACGGGCATCGCCTTCCTCAGCCATCAGGCAGGATCTTTCCTGGGCGCTTGGGGCGGCGGCATGATCTTCTCTCATCTCGGCAATTACGATCGTGCCTGGCAATTCGCCGTCGTGATCGGGATGATCGCCGGATGCTTCCAGATGCTGATGAATGTGAAGCCGCCAGTGCGGCGCGATGCCGTCTCCGCCGCAATGCCGAGCGCGGCCTGATCGCGAAGCGATCGGGGATCGCAAAGATGGGAGTGTCGGAGCCGGGCGGAACCTTCTATAAGGGTTCCCGTTAAGCCAACTCTCCCATTATTGCGGATCTTGACCCATGACCTTCACGCTTCCCAATCTGCCTTACGCCTATGACGCGCTCGCGCCGCATATGTCGAAGGAAACGCTGGAATTCCATCACGATAAGCACCATCAGGCTTACGTGACCAACGGCAATAACCTGCTGAAGGGCACCGAATTCGAAGGCAAATCGCTTGAAGAAATCGTGAAGGGCTCGTTCGGCAAGAATGCCGCGCTCTTCAACAATGCCGGCCAGCACTACAACCATCTCCACTTCTGGAACTGGATGAAGCCGAACGGCGGTGGCGACAAGCTACCCGGCCGTCTGGAGAAGAAGATCACCGAGGATCTCGGCGGTCTCGAGAAGTTCAAGACCGACTTCGCCGCTGCAGGCGTTGGCCAGTTCGGCTCCGGCTGGGCCTGGCTCTCGGTCAAGAACGGCAAGCTGGAAATCTCCAAGACCGCGAACGGCGAAAGCCCGTTGGTCCATGGCGCGACCCCGATCCTCGGCGTCGACGTCTGGGAGCACTCCTACTACATCGACTATCGCAACCGTCGTCCCGACTATCTCAAGGCGTTCGTCGATCATCTCGTGAACTGGGAATATGTCGACGAGCAGTTCGGCAAGGCGGTCTGATCGCTTTCGATCGGCGTTTAATGACGCGCGGGAAGGGCGGTGGCGCAAGCTGCCGCCTTTTTTCGTTGTCGTGACGTTTTCGTGTCTTGGTTGACCTGCTGCGACTTGCCGCCGCAGGCACGCTGCGGCAAAACGGAATGACGTGAGCCACTAAGCGCAGCGGGTATTAGATGAATTATGTTTTGGTTTTTGTCGGCGGCGGCCTTGGCGCCACCTTGCGCCATGTCATCAACATGACCTGCGCTCGCTGCATGGGAGCGGCGTTCCCGTGGGGCACCTTCATCATCAACATCACTGGCTCCACGGTGATGGGCCTGATCGCCGGCTATCTCGCTTACAAGGGTGAGGCCTCGCAGCCCTGGCGCCTGTTCCTGATGACCGGCATCCTCGGCGGCTACACGACGTTTTCGGCCTTTTCACTGGATACGGCAGTGCTCTATGAGCGCGGCGAATTGGGCCTCGCCCTGGCCTATGTGCTGGGGTCGGTGGTGCTGTCGATTGCCGGGCTTTTTGCCGGCCTGGCGCTGGTCCGCCACTTCGCCTGAGCCCTCCCGGGCTTGCGGTATGTTATAATATAACATAAATGACAGTCAGGCGCGTTGCGCCGGATATTCATTGGCCAGGCCCGATTTCATGGCGCATTCCCATTCTCACGGTGATGACCACTCCCATGGTCACGCCGACGGCCACGGTCATACCCACAGCCACAGCCATGGCCCGGCAAGCCCTCATCCGGCCCAGCCCGCGCCCTGGTCGATCCTGCGCATGACGTTGCCCGCACGGCTGGGGGCTGCGCTGGTGGTCTCCGCAGCGCTCTGGGCGGTGGTTCTGCTGGCGATGAGGCCATCATGACGGCACAGCTCGCTTTCCAGAACGTCACACTGGGCTATGACCGGCATCCGGCGGTGCATCACCTCAATGGCGAGATCGCCGCTGGCAGTTTGCTCGCGGTGGTCGGGCCGAACGGCGCCGGCAAATCCACGCTGTTTCGCGGCATCGTCGGCATCCTGAAGCCGCTGACGGGCGCGATCACACTTGGCGGCCTGAAGGCGCGCGACATCGCTTACCTGCCGCAGAGCGTCGATATCGACCGCACATTCCCTATTTCGGTGTTCGACTTCGTCGGCACAGGGCTTTGGCGCACGACCGGGATATTCGGCGGCCTTGGCAAGACCGCGCGTGCGCAAATAGGACAGGCGCTCGCCTCTGTCGGCCTCAATGGTTTCGAGAATCGCAATATCGGCACGCTGTCGGGCGGCCAGATGCAGCGGATGCTGTTTGCGCGGGTGTTGTTGCAGGACGCACGCGTTATCGTGCTCGACGAGCCGTTCAATGCGATCGATACCAAGACGTCGGCGGACCTGATTGCGCTGGTGCGCCACTGGCATGCCGAAAAGCGCACGGTGCTGGCGGCGCTGCACGATATGGAGATGGTGCGCTCGCATTTCCCGGAGACGCTGCTGCTGGCGCGCGGCTCCGTGGCCTGGGGATCGACCCAGCAGGTGCTGACGGCGGATAACCTGCTGGAGGCGCGGCGCATGTGCGAAGCCTTCGACGATGGCGCCGGCACCTGTGTTGTCGATGCCGCACACTCGCGGGCGGCCTGATCGACATGCTCTACGATGCGCTGATCGCGCCTTTCCTCGAATTTGAATTTATGCGCCGCGCATTGGCCGGCGTGGTTGCGCTGGCGCTCGGTGGCGCGCCGATCGGCGTCTTCCTGATGTTGCGGCGGATGAGCCTTGTCGGCGACGCGATGGCGCATGCCATCCTGCCAGGGGCTGCGATCGGCTTCCTGTTTTCCGGGCTCAATCTGTTCGCGATGACGTTTGGTGGCCTGATTGCAGGTTTTTCTGTTGCGCTGCTGGCAGGTCTGGTGTCGCGCGTCACCGTCATCAAGGAAGATGCGTCGCTGGCCGCGTTCTATCTCGTATCACTGGCAGTCGGCGTCACCATCGTTTCGATGCGCGGCACCAATATCGATCTGCTGCATGTGCTGTTTGGCAATATTCTCGCACTCGACGATCAGACACTGCTGGTGATCGCGTTCAACGCGACGATTACGCTGGTGGTGATGGCGGTGATCTATCGCCCGCTGGTCATCGAATGCGTCGATCCGGTGTTTCTGCGCACTGTCTCGCGCGCCGGTGCACCCGCGCATCTGGCGTTTCTGGCGCTGGTCGTCGTTAATCTCGTCAACGGCTTTCATGCGCTCGGTACGCTGCTCGCGGTGGGGCTGATGATCCTGCCGGCGGGCATCGCGCGGTTCTGGTCGCGCGATATCACGGGGATGATGATGATCTCCGTCGCGAGCGCGATGGTCTCCGGTTACTTCGGTCTGGTGCTGTCGTTCCAGACCAAGGTGCCGTCCGGTCCCGCGATCATTCTGGTCGCCGCAGTACTCTACGTATTTTCGGTTTTGTTCGGCAATGTCAGTGGCTTGGTAAGGCAGTTGTTCCCCGGCCGGCATCTTGAGGCGTAGGTGTGTCAGTCATGCGGAAATCCAGCATATTCGTCCTTTCTGCTGTCCTGTCGCTTGTCACGGCGATCGTCCCGGCGCGGGCGCAGGACAAGATCGATGTCGTCGCCAGCTTCTCTATCCTCGGTGACTTCGTGCGCAATGTCGGGGGCGAGCGAGTCGCTGTAACGACCCTGGTCGGCCCGAATGGGGATGCGCATGTCTACACACCGACGCCGCGTGACGCGAAAAAGATCGCCGATGCGAAGCTTGTGGTGGTCAATGGCCTCGGCTTCGAAGGCTGGCTGCCGCGGTTGGTGAAATCATCGGGTGGTAAGGCTGTCATCGTCACCGCAACCCAGGGCATCGCACCGCGCAAGCTCGACTCGCACGAGGATCCGCACGCCTGGCAATCGGTGGGCAATGCCAAGGTCTATGTCGCAAACATTCGCGATGCGCTGGCCAAGGCCGATCCGGCCGGGGCCGACATCTACAAGGCGAACGCCGAGGCCTATCTCGCGAAGCTGACTGCCCTCGACAGTGACGTGAAGGCGGCTGTGGCTTCCATCCCCGCGGCGCACCGCAAGGTGATCTCGACCCATGATGCCTTCGGCTATTTCGCGGCGGCCTATGGTATCGAATTCATCGCGCCGCAGGGCGTTTCGACGGATTCCGAGCCCAGCGCCAAGGATATCGCGGTCATCATCACTCAGCTCAAGATCTCGAAAATTCCGGCGGTTTTTCTGGAAAACATCGCCGATCCCCGGCTGATGCGCCGGATCGCCGCCGAGACCGGGGCAAAAATCGGCGGAACGCTGTATTCGGACAGTCTGACGGCCGAAAACGGCGATGCACCCACTTACATTGATATGGTCAGGCACAATATAAAGGCGCTGACGAGCGCGCTGACCAGTTAGCGCAGGGGCCCCCTGCTGCCGGCGCTGCACAAGACCCCGCCGGAGAGATCATGTCTGAAGCGACTGCCAACAAAATTCCCGTGACCGTGCTGACCGGCTATCTCGGCGCCGGCAAGACCACGCTGTTGAACCGCATCCTGTCGGAAAATCACGGAAAGAAATACGCTGTGATCGTCAACGAATTCGGCGAGATCGGCATCGACAACGATCTCATCATCGGCGCCGATGAAGAAGTGTTCGAGATGAACAACGGCTGCGTCTGCTGCACCGTGCGCGGCGACCTCGTGCGCATTCTCGACGGTCTCATGAAGCGCAAGGGCAAGTTCGACGCGATCATCGTGGAGACCACGGGTCTCGCCGATCCCGCGCCGGTGGCGCAGACCTTCTTCGTCGACGAAGACGTGCAGGCCCATGCACGGCTCGATGCCGTCGTGACCGTGGCCGATGCCAAATGGCTGAGCGACCGCCTTAAGGATGCGCCGGAAGCCAAGAACCAGATCGCCTTCGCCGACGTCATCGTGCTGAACAAGATCGATCTTGTGTCGAAGGCTGAGCTCGCCGAAGTCGAGGCGCGCATTCGCGCCATCAACCCCTATGCGAAGCTGCACAAGACCGAACGCGCGCAGGTGAAGCTGTCCGACGTCCTGGAGCGTGGCGCCTTCGATCTCGATCGTATTCTGGAGATCGAACCGGAATTCCTCAACGCGGACGACGGTCACGATCATCATGACCACGATCACGGCCATCATCACCATCATGATCACGGCCACGGTGGTCTGAAGCACTATCACGACGAGGATATGCACTCGATGTCGCTGCGTACCGACAAGGCGCTCGATGCATCGACCTTCATGCCGTGGCTGCAGGATCTGATGGCCAAGGAGGGCGGCAAGATTTTGCGCTCCAAAGGTATCCTGTCGTTCTCCGGCGACGACGACCGCTACGTGTTTCAGGGCGTGCACATGATGCTCGAAGGCGATCATCAGCGGCCGTGGAAGGACGGCGAGAAGCGCGAAAGCCGTCTTGTCTTTATCGGTCGCGATCTGCCCGAGCAGCTGATCCGCGACGGCTTCGAACGCTGCATCCCCGCCTGATGATGTCCGATTTCAATCCGCTGCAGGAGCAGGAATCCATCGTTTCGGTCACCGACCGCGTGTTGCCGGTGGCCATCGGTGCGTCGGTCACATCAGTGCATTTTCTCGGCGACAAGGCTGCCTTTGTCGGCGCCGAGGAGAAGGTGACGCTGGTCGATCCGGCAGGCGCGATGTCGCCGGTCGAGGTCGCGTTCGGTGGCATCCTGTGCTCGACCTCCGACGGCAAGCGCATCGTGATGGGCTGCGACGACGGCAAGGTCGTCGTGCTCGACCGCGACGGCACAGTCTCGACCTTTGCGACCGACGCCAAGAGGCGCTGGATCGACAGTGTAGCTTTGCATCCCGACGGCGCTGTTGCGTGGTCGGCGGGCAAGACGGCCTTCGTGCAGGCGCCGAAGGGCGAGGTGAAATTCTTCGAGGTGCCATCGACCGTTGGCGGCCTTGCATTCGCGCCCAAAGGGCTGCGGCTTGCGATAGCCCACTACAATGGCGTGACGCTGTGGTTTCCCAACATGGCCGGCAATGCCGAAGTGCTGGAATGGGCCGGTTCGCATCTCGGCGTGACCTTCAGCCCGGACAACAAGTTTCTGGTCACCGCGATGCATGAGCCGGCGCTACATGGCTGGCGTCTCGTCGACGGCAAGCACATGCGCATGACCGGCTATCCCGCACGCGTGCGCTCGATTTCCTGGAGCGCCGGCGGCAAGGGTCTCGCGACCTCGGGCGCCGATACGGTCATCATCTGGCCGTTTGCCAGCAAGGACGGCCCGATGGGCAAGGAGCCGGCGATGCTGGCGCCGCTCAAGGCCAAGGTCACCATGGTGGCCTGTCATCCCAAGCAGGACATTCTGGCCGCCGGTTACAGTGACGGCACTATCCTGATGGTTCGCATGACCGATGGCGCGGAAATTCTGGTGCGGGCCAACAAAGGGCAGCCCGTCAGCGCGCTGGCCTGGAATGCCAAGGGTACGCTGCTGGCTTTTGCCGATCAGGACGGCGACGCCGGGCTGCTGGAGCTGTAGCTCTTTCACCTCCCCTGTGGGGAGAGGGAGTTCACGACGGTTGGTGCGAGGCGGCATTGTCATCCGCCCGTCACTTCCTGTACGCATGCAGGCATCATGCGATTTTTGGCGACATTCCAGACTTACGACTTCCTCGACACGCTGCTCAGCCTGGCCACGGCCTTTGTGCTGGGCACGCTGATCGGTGCGGAGCGACAATATCGCCAGCGCACCGCGGGCCTGCGCACCAATGTGTTGGTGGCGCTCGGGGCGGCCGCTTTCGTCGATCTCGCAATGCAGCTGCACGGTGCCGATGGCGCGGTGCGCGTGATCGCCTATGTCGTCTCCGGCATTGGCTTTCTCGGCGCGGGCGTCATCATGAAGGAAGGCACCAATGTGCGCGGCCTCAATACGGCAGCGACGCTGTGGAGTTCGGCCGCGGTGGGCTCCTGCGCCGGCGCGGACATGATCGCACAGGCTATCGCGCTTACCGTTTTCGTGCTGGCCGGCAATACGCTGCTGCGGCCGCTGGTCAATGCGATCAACCGGGCGCCGCTGGACGCGAAGTCGTCCGAAGTGACCTATTACGTGCGGCTCACGGTCTCCCCCGAGGTGGTGCCCGAGATGCGCGAGCGCCTGCAGGAGGCGCTGGAAGCCGCAAAATATCCGGTCGGCGATGTCGATGTGATCGAGCAGAGCGACACCCAGCAGGAGATCGTGGCCACGCTGGTCTCGACGGCCGTCGATCCCAAGGAGCTGGATGCCGTGGCCGCCCGGCTCGAGGCGTATGCCGGCGTGCGCAACGCCACATGGGACGTCAGCACCAAGGACTAGTCGTCCAGAAGAAGTCCAGGGCGCCATAGGCGATCTGCGACTTTCCGGCTCGGGAACTTTGGCGGCCGGCTCCCGTTGTCACCGCACATTAACTGCGGTGGATGCCATGATCCCGACGACCCAGACGCGCGTGTTCCGGACGTATTTCACGATCGCGATCTTGGCGACCGCAGCAGGATTGGGCGCATCGACGTCGGCAATGGCGCGGCTCACGCTGACGCCACCATCCGCTCGATTTGCCCAGGCGACGCCGCCACTGCAGTCGACGCCTGGTGCCGAAAACAAGCCGTCGGCCCCCGCAGAACCCGCGACCACCGGCCAGCGCCCGCAGGAAACGCCGCCGCAGCCGGCGCGTCCGGATGCAGAAGCACGCGATGCCGGTGCCAAGCCGGCGCTGCCACCAGCGCCGGCTGAGAAGACCGCGCCGCCGATCACCACGAAATAGCGGAGCTTTCGAGGTCGCTGTCAAAGTCCCTCATGGTGAGGAGGCGCATTTGCGCCGTCTCGAACCATGAGGCCGGTTCTCCCAGTGTGCCGCCATCCTTCGAGACGCGCGCGAAGAGCGCGCTCCTCAGGATGAGGCCGGTGTTTGTTGACGCTGCCCGCACAATAGTCTCGCCAGTTTCATCGACCGCCTTCATACTCCCTGCCAACAGTTTCATAGGGGGCACCATGAAGATCGAAGATATCAGGCGTAACGCCTATTCGATGCCGCTGACCAATCCGTCGTTTCCGCGCGGGCCCTACAAATTCTACGACCGCGAATATTTCATCATCAGCTATCGCACCGACATGGACGCGCTGCAGGCCGTGGTGCCGGAGCCCCTGGAAATCATCGATAATATCGTGAAATATGAATTTATCCGCATGCCGGATTCCACCGGCTTCGGCGACTATACCGAGACCGGGCAGGCAATCCCTGTACGTCTCAACGGCGTCGAGGGCGTCTATATCCATTCGATGTATCTCGACGACGATGCGCCGATTGCCGGTGGCCGCGAGCTCTGGGGCTTCCCGAAGAAGCGCGCGACCCCGAAGATCGTGGTGGAGAGCGACGTGCTGGTCGGCACGCTGCATTACGGCTCCGTGCTCTGCGCGTCAGGCACTATGGGCTACAAGCACCGGCCGGTGGATCATGACACGGTGATGCATGCGCTGACGGTGCCAAACTTTATTCTGAAGATCATCCCGCATGTGGACGGCTCGCCGCGCATCTGCGAACTGGTGCGCTATCACCTGGAAGAGATCAATCTCAAGGAAGCCTGGACCGGGCCTGCCGCGCTTGGCCTGTTTCCACATGCGCTGGCGGATGTGGCGCGGTTGCCGGTGAAAGAGGTCGTGTCGGCATTGCACTTCAAGTGCGACCTGACGCTGGGATTGGGCGAAGTGGCGTTTGATTATCTGGCCAAATAGGAAGCGGGCGCCTCTGCCCGACCCTCATGGTGAGGAGGCGTTCTTGCGCCGTCTCGAACCATGAGGCCGAGGTGTCGAAGTGTGCGGCCATCCTTCGAGACGGCGCTGAAGAAGCGCCTCCTCAGGATGAGGGCTGAGCATGTTGTGGTTTCCGTAAGTGAGGTAACTTGCGTCGAGCAAGTTGCTTTAATATCGCGAAGTCGCCACGGATCAGCGCTTCTTTCTTCGCCCTGCTCCAGCGCTTGAGTTTACGCTCATTCTCGATCGCGTCGGTGATGCGCTCAAACCATTGCGAATACAACAGTTCGACAGGTCTGCGTGTAGACGTATAGCCGGGAAAGGTGCCGGCGTTGTGCTGGGCTATTCTGATGTCGAGCGAGGTGCGTGTGATGCCGATATAATAACTCCCGTCGGCACACCTCACGATATAGAGAAACGCACCGTCCAGCATGGATCGGCTCCATTCTCGGAGAAGTTGAAAGTTCCAATCTCGAGAATGGAGCAGTCGTTCGCACTGTCAAGCTGCTCTGCAGCCCAACCCTCACAGTGAGGAGGTGCTTCTTCAGTGTCGTCTCGAACCATGAGACCCCGGAGCTGCAGCTTGCGGCCATCCTTCGAGACAAAAATGGCGGCTGCGAGATGCAGCCGCCATTTGCTCCTCAGGATGAGGGCGGAGTGTTCGCTACCGCACCAGCACGTTCTTGAACTGCCACGGATCGCTCGTATCGATATCTTCCGGGAACAGGCCCGGGCGGCCTTCGAGCGGCGTCCAGTCGGTGTAGTAGCCCTTCACCGGGCCGAGATAGGGTGTCTGGATCTCCAGCAGCCGCTCGAAGTCGATCTCGTCGGCCTCGACGATGCCTTCGGTCGGGTGCTCCAGCGCCCACACCATGCCGCCGAGCACGGCCGAGGTCACCTGCAGGCCGGTGGCGTTCTGATAGGGCGCGAGTTCACGCGTCTCCTCGATGGAGAGCTGCGAGCCGAACCAGTAGGCATTGTTGTCGTGGCCGTAGAGCAGCACACCGAGTTCGTCGATACCGTCGACGATTTCGTTTTCGTCGAGGATGTGGTGCTTCGTCTGCATCTTGCCGGAGCCGAACATCTCGTGCAGCGACAGCACGGCATCGTCCGCCGGGTGATAGGCATAGTGGCAGGTCGGCCGGAACACCGCGGTGCCCGACGCGTCACGCACCGTGAAATAATCGGAGATCGAGATCGACTCGTTGTGGGTGACGAGGAAGCCGTATTGCGCGCCGCGCGTCGGGCACCAGGTGCGCACGCGCGTATTGGCGCCGGGCTGCATCAGGTAGATCGCAGCGCCGCAGCCGGCCTCATGGGTGTGTGCATTCTCCGGCATCCACTTTTCATGGGTGCCCCAGCCGAGTTCGGACGGCTGCACGCCTTCCGAGAGGAAGCCTTCGACCGACCAGGTGTTGACGAAGACCTCCGGCGGCTTCGGCGACTTGGAGCGTTGCGTGTCGCGCTCAGCGATGTGGACGCCCTTGATGCCGGCCTGCCGCATCAGGTCCGCCCATTCGGCCTTGGTCTTCGGCTGCGGGGCGTTGAGCTTCAGGTCGGAGGCGACATTCAGCAGCGCCTGCTTGACGAAGAAGGAGACCATGCCGGGATTGGCGCCGCAGCAGGAGACCGCCGTGGTCGAGCCGGGCTTGCGGGCCTTCTTGGCGGCCAGCGTCGTTTCGCGCAAAGCGTAGTTGGAGCGCGCTTCGGCGCCCTTCGATGCGTCGAAATAGAAGCCGAGCCAGGGCTCGTTGACCGTGTCGATGTAGAGCGCGCCGAGCTCGTTGCAGAGCTCCATGATATCGACCGAGCCGGTATCGACCGACAGGTTGACGCAAAAACCCTGGCCGCCGCCCTCAGTGAGGAGCGGCGTCAGCAGTTCGCGATAATTCTCCCTGGTCAGCCCCTGCTGGATGAAGCGCAGGCCATGCTTGTCGCACAGCGCCTTGCGGCCTTCATCCTTGGGGTCGAGCACGGTGATGCGCGACTTGTCGTAGTCGAGATGCCGCTCGATCATCGGCACCATGCCCTTGCCGATCGAGCCGAAGCCGACGATCACGATGGGGCCAGTGATCTTCGCGTAGATCGGCGAGGCGGGGGATGAGGACATCAGCTTCTAACTCCAGACAGGATCAAGATGAACGCGCTGCGTCGTGCGCGGTTGGGAAAGGACAGTGACGATGTGACATCAGAATGAAATTTCGGGAATGAAATCTCGATGCCGGTATTAAATGCAGCTCAGCGCCGTATGCCGACCGAGAGAACGGTCAGCGAACGTGGTTCCCCCGAGGGCGTCTCGAATGTAATGGACTGCCCCGCAGAAAGGCCGATAAGCGCGGCTCCGATCGGGGTCAATACCGAAATTCGCCCGGCGTCCACGTCGGCGGAGGTCGGATAGACGAGTGTGACGTGCTTTTCCTGCCCGCTGATATCGTCGCGGAACGTCACATCGGACTCCATGCCGACGATTCCGGGCAATGGATGAGTATCGGGCACGATCGTCGCGCGCTCAACTTCGCCGGCCAGAAAGTCGGCGGTCACGGGGGACTTCTCTGCAGCGGCCTCGGCCAGTACGCCGAGACGCTCACCGTCGCTGCGGCGGAGTGTGATGGGCGGCAGCTCAGTGCGAAGGGAATGGATCATGGGTTTCACAGCCAAATGACGCCCGGCGCGCAAAGCGCCCGAGCATGCCAAGAATGATGAGGATGTTGAAATCGAACAAGCCCGGACGGCACGCGCGCGTGCGCCCGGGTCACATTCCTGCTTGAAGGTGACCGGCGCGGAGCAGTAAGCGGTTGCGGGGCAGGTTCGTCATGATGGCCGAAACCTATGTATCCTGCAGTGAAAGTCAACCGGCGATGGCGCCGTTGCGAGCAGCGACGTCAAACGGGTGTGCCTGACGCGCGGTTGACGATCAGCTGCGCCGCTTGGCGGTGACTTCGATTTCGACTTTCATCTCGGGCTTGTAGAGCCCGGAGACCACGAGGAGCGTGGCAGCGGGCCTGATCTCGCCGAGATGGGCACCGGTCACCGCGAACACCTTGTCGGCGTCGCTGGCGTCCGTGATGTAGTAGATCGCACGCACGATATCGGCCATGGCAAAGCCGGCCTCCTTCAGCGCGGCTTCGATAGTCTTGAAGCAGTTCTGTGTCTGTGCCGTGATATCTGCCGGCAAGATCATGGTGGTGTAATCGTAGCCGGTGGTTCCGGACACGAAGCAGAAATCGCCGTCGACCACCGCACGGCTGTAGCCAGCGGTCTTTTCGAATGGCGATCCGGTGGAAATCAGTTTGCGCGTCATTACCAGGCTCTCCTGCAGAGGTGAGCTCCGCAATGCCGTGCCTTGGTGGTCAAATCAAGCTGCGTGGGCCAGATCGGCAGGCTCAGCAGCCTTGCGGACCCATTTACCGCTTCCGAAGATGATGCCGCGGGCGCCATCCAGCGCTCCGGGCTTCAGCTCGAGGCCGAGCAGGCGATCGCGCTCGAACGGCCCCGGCAGCGCCAGATCGGTCATTTTCCGGGGCATGAAGCCGAAGCGGGCGTAATAGGGCGCATCGCCGAGCAGCACGATGGCGCCATGGCCGCGCGCCGAGGCCTCGGCGATCGCGTGATTCATCAACGCGGCGCCAAGGCCAAGGTCGCGGGCACCCGGATCGACCGTCAGGGGGCCGAGCATCAGTGCAGCTCGGCCCCCGGCGTCGACATGCCAAAGCCTGATCGTGCCGACCAGCCTGCCTTGCACCACCGCCGAGAAGGCCAGGCCTTCGGCGGGCAGTCGTCCGTCACGCAGTCGCTGGCAGGTGCGGGCATGGCGCGAAGCGCCGAAGCACACATCCAGCAGAGATTCACGGGCGGCGACGTCGGAGCCACGTTCCGCACGGATCTCGTACGAAGGGGCTGCGATGGGCAAAGCAACAGTGTTGTTGGTGGCGGTCTCGTGCAGATCGGTCATGGCATGTCGGTCCCCACTCCGTTTTTCACACGGAGTGTTGTCATCCAGAATTGGAAGGTGACGGGATGAGAGCCGGCGGGCCGGCTCTCCGATTAGTCATATCCGGGGTGGATGCCGGATATAGTGAGCGAACTTAAATTTGCAACGCTCAGATATGGAAGGTGCGCAGCGGCGGGAAGCCGTTGAACGCCACTGCCGAGTAGGTCGACGTATAGGCGCCGGTGCCTTCGATCAGCAGCTTGTCGCCGATCTCGAGAGTCACGGGCAGCGGATACGGCAGCTTCTCATACATCACGTCGGCCGAATCGCAGGTCGGGCCGGCGAGCACGCAGGGCGTCATCTCGGCGCCGTCATGCGGCGTCTTGATGGCGTAACGGATCGACTCGTCCATGGTCTCGGCGAGACCGCCGAACTTGCCAATGTCCAGGTAAACCCAGCGCACGTCGTCCTCGTCGCTCTTCTTGGAGATCAGAACGACTTCGGTCTCGATGATGCCGGCATTGCCGACCATGCCGCGGCCCGGCTCGATGATGGTCTCCGGGATCGCGTTGCCGAAATGCTTGCGCAGCGCACGGAAGATCGAACGGCCGTACTGCACGACCGCCGGGACTTCCTTGAGGTACTTGGTCGGGAAGCCTCCGCCCATATTGACCATGGAGAGGTTGATCCCGCGCTCGGCGCAGTCACGGAACACCGACGAGGCCATCGCCAGCGCGCGGTCCCATGCCTTCACCTTGCGCTGCTGCGAGCCGACATGGAACGAAATGCCATAGGGCTCCAGGCCAAGACGCTTGGCGAGGTCCAGCACGTCGACAGCCATTTCCGGATCGCAGCCGAACTTGCGCGACAGCGGCCACTCGGCGCCGGCGCAATCGTAGAGAATGCGGCAGAACACGCGGGCGCCAGGAGCTGCACGCGCGATCTTCTCGACCTCGGCGGCGCAGTCGACCGAGAACAGGCCGATGCCGAGCGCGTGGGCGCGCGCGATATCGCGTTCCTTCTTGATGGTGTTGCCGAAGGAGATGCGGTCCGGCGTGGCGCCAGCGTCGAGCGCCATCTGGATTTCCTGCACCGACGCACAGTCGAAGCACGAGCCCATCGAGGCCAGCAGCGACAGCACTTCCGGCGCCGGGTTTGCCTTCACCGCGTAAAACACGCGGCTATCAGGCAAAGCCTTCGCAAAGCTCTGGAAGTTGTCGCGCACGACTTCGAGGTCGACGACGAGGCACGGCTCGACATCGGTGCCCTCGTTGCGGCGGGCGCGGAGGAATTCCTGAATACGTTCGGTCATAGCACTCTCCCAAACGGCCCCGCGAAAGGGTCACGTTCAAAAAATGATGACGGTTCAGCGCTTTCGGACCCAGACACGCGATGGAGGCGTGACAAAGCCAAAAGTACAGACCGTAAGTGCTGCCGTGGATTGGTTGGGGGTGACCCTACCGCACACCTGGCAATGAAGGACAAGCCTCTTCGGTATTCGCGCTGGCTGTTGGAAAGCCAGCAGAGACCAAAAAAGCCCGCTCCGTCGTTGCTTTAAGTCGCGTCCCCCGTTGAGAACGAGGTGCGCCGGTTCGCCTCCGGCTGCCAGTCACGGTTGCAAAGAACAAAGTCACCTTCAACGGCATCTCTGGAGAGAGATGCTGGCCTTTCGCAAAACTCCGCGAACGACCCTCGGCTTCTTCATCCCTTGGCGGCTGTCCGGCCTCTTGTCCGGATACCTACCGACTGACACACGACCACAGGCACGTGCGAAATTGGGCAAGACCGGAAATAGGTTCTTTGACCCTGGTACGCAACAATTTTTTTGGGCTGTGGGGCATTTTATTCAACGCCATCGCGCGGCGTTGCAAACGAGACGCACTCAGCGCGCTCAACATGAACGGATGTTAAGTTCGGTTAAGGAATTGGCGTAGTCTGGGGCTGGCGTGGAGTGCTGAACTACACCAGCGTCATGGTCCTGTAGTCGTCCTCTCGTGCGGCTCTCATCTCGCTCTCGGTGTCGTCCTCCGCGAGAGGGAGGATCCCGTAAACGCTACAGCTAGCGACGAATCACGAGCAGCCCGGGTGACTGGCGCTCGACTCAAGCACGCAGTTGGGCGCCCGGCCGGGCGACGACAGTTGAGTGTGAGGAAGCCGGAGAGTGGAGCTGCGCGGGCGCGCAGCGATCAGCCGCGACGGGTGAACGGCTCGATCCGTGCGGCGGTGCGCAGGAAGGCGACCATGATGGCGACGCCGCACAGGAACAGGCAGACCTGCAGGATGTGCTCGCCGGTGGTGGAGAGGCCGAACAGGATCGACAGCGCCCAGCCGCCCGCGAAGGCGGCGCCGAACACTTCCGCGCCGATCAGGATCGCCGCCGAGATGACGGTGATGACGCTGGGCCAGTAGATGCGGCGAGGGGCGGTGGAGGTGGTCATATTCTCAAGGTCCTGTTTCGAGCCGCAATCTCTCCGAAAAAGCCTGCTGCGGCAAGCACTAAAGGGCCCAAAAAAGCCCCATCGCGTGGTATAGATCGACGCATTCTATGGGCCTCAAAGCAGGATTTCTTATGTCAGAAACGTCGGTCTCGCCGGTTGCGTCGAAAGGTCTCGAAAATCCGCTTCTGAAAGCCTGGCAGACCCCGTTCGAGACCCCGCCGTTCGACGAGATCAAGCCCGAGCACTTCATGCCGGCCTTCGAACAGGCGTTTTTCGATCATTCGGCCGAGATTGCCGCGATCGTGAACGATCCGGCGGCGCCTGACTTTGCCAATACGATCACGGCGCTGGAGCGCTCCGGCAAGTTGCTCAGCCGTGTGGCGTCGGTGTTCTACGATCTGGTGTCGGCGCATTCCAATCCGGCGATCCTGGAGATCGACAAGGACGTGTCGTCGCGGATGGCGCGGCACTGGAATCCGATCATGATGAATGCCGTATTGTTCGGCCGCATCGTGGCGCTCCACGACAAACGCGCCGAGCTCGGCCTCACCACCGAGCAGATGCGTCTCCTGGAGCGGACCTATACCCGCTTCCACCGCTCCGGCGCCGGCCTCGACGAGGCCGCCAAGGCGCGGATGGCTGAGATCAACGAGCGTCTCGCGCATCTCGGCACCAGTTTCAGCCATCATCTGCTCGGCGACGAGCAGGAGTGGTTCATGGAGCTGGGCGAAGGCGATCTCGATGGGCTCGCCGAGAGCTTCGTCGCCTCGGCCAGGGCCTCGGCTGACGAGCGCGGCATGACTGGCAAGGCGATCATCACCACGTCGCGGTCCTCGATGGAGCCGTTCCTGAAAAGCGCGGCGCGGCGCGACCTGCGCGAGAGGGCCTACAAGGCCTTCATCCAGCGCGGCAACAATGGCAACGCCAACGACAACAACGAGACCATCGTCGAAATCCTGAAGCTGCGCGAGGAGACCGCGAAGATCCTGGGCTTCCCGACCTTCGCGGCCTATCGTCTGGAAGACTCCATGGCGAAGACGCCGGAGGCGGTGCGCGGTCTGCTGGAGCGGGTCTGGAAGCCGGCGCGTGCCCGCGCGCTGGCCGATCGCGATGCGCTGCAGGAGCTGATCGCGGAGGAGGGCGGCAACTTCAAGCTCGCCGCCTGGGATTGGCGCTATTACGCCGAAAAGCTGCGCCAGCGCCGCGCCAATTTCGATGATGCGGCGATCAAGCCGTATCTGACGCTCGACAACATGATCGCGGCGCAATTCGATACCGCGACGCGCTTGTTCGGGATCACCTTCGCCGAGCGCAAGGACGTGCCGGTCTGGCATCCCGACGTCCGCGTCTGGGAGGTCAAGGACGCCTCGGGCGCGCTCAAGGCGATCTTCTATGGCGACTATTTCGCCCGCCCGTCGAAGCGCTCCGGCGCCTGGATGACCTCCCTGCGCGACCAGCAGAAGCTCGACGGCGACGTCGCGCCGCTGGTGCTGAATATCTGCAACTTCGCCAAGGGCACCGACGGCCAGCCATCGCTGCTGTCGCCGGACGATGCGCGCACGCTGTTCCATGAATTCGGCCATGGCCTGCACGGGATGCTGTCCAACGTCACCTATCCCTCGCTGTCGGGGACGTCGGTGTTCACCGACTTCGTCGAACTGCCGTCGCAACTCTATGAACACTGGCAGGAGCAGCCGCAGGTGCTGCAGACTTTTGCCAAGCACTACCAGACCGGCGAGCCGCTGCCCGACGATCTGCTGAAGCGGTTCATCGCTGCCCGCAAGTTCAACCAGGGCTTTGCCACGGTGGAGTTTGTGTCGTCCGCGCTGATCGATCTTGAATTCCACACCCAGCCGGCGTCGGCCAGCGTGGACGTCGCGGCCTTCGAGAAGAAGGAGCTGGAGAAGATCGGCATGCCCGAGGAAATCGCGCTGCGACACCGGCCGACGCAATTCGGGCACATCTTCTCCGGCGATCATTATGCGTCTGGCTACTACAGCTACATGTGGTCCGAAGTGATGGATGCAGATGCCTTCGGCGCCTTCGAGGAAGCCGGCAACATCTTCGATCCCGCAGTGGCCAAGCGGCTGCATGACGACATCTATTCGTCGGGCGGTTCGGTCGATCCGGAGGCGGCCTATATCGCGTTCCGCGGCCGTGCCCCCGCGCCGGATGCGCTGCTGCGGCGGCGTGGTCTGCTGGAAAAGCCCGAGGCAGCGTGAGGCAGGTGTCGTGACCTCTCAATTTGTCATCCCCGCGAAGGCGGGGATCCATAACCTCCGAGCATGTGATGAAGCGATGCGGTTAGCCCCACGGATCAACAGTAAGACGGCGTGTATGGATCCCCGCCTTCGCGGGGATGACATGCGGAGGTTGTTGAGGTCGCTAGCGGGAATCTTCGCCCTGCTGTTCGCCTTCACAGCCGGCATCACCGTTGCCTCCGCCCATCCCCACGTCTTCGTCACGGCATCCAGCGAATTGATCTACGCGCCGGATGGCACCATCACCGGCGTGCGCCATGCCTGGGTATTCGACGACATGTTCTCGACCTATGCGTTGCAGGGCATCGAGAGCAAGACCAAGGGCGTCTATACCCGCGAGGAACTGGCGCCGCTGGCCCAGACCAATGTGGAGTCGCTGAAGGAATTCGCCTTCTTCACCTTCGCCAAGGTGGAGGGCAAGAAGCAGCGCTTCAACGATCCCGTCGACTATTATCTGGAGAAGCGTGACGCCGCGCTGGTGCTGCACTTCACGCTGCCGTTCAAGACACCGTTCAAGGCCAAGAAGATGGAACTCGAAATCTTCGATCCGAGCTTCTTCGTCGATTTCGGTCTGGAGAAGAAAGACCCCATCAAGCTGGCCGGCGCGCCGGCCTCCTGCACGATGGCGATCCAGCGCCCGTCGGACGGCGCCGCCAAGGCGCAGACCATGAACGAAGACACTTTCATGAATGGCGAGAACAGCAATTACGGCGCGATGTTCGCCAACAAGATCACGGTCGATTGCCCATGATGTTCGAGAAGAAGACGATGCGCTGCGTGCTGTTAGCCGGCGCCGTGCTGGCCGTCGCGTCAGTGATTGCCGACGGCGGGCTGCATAGTGTGTTGGCCCAGAATCCGTTCGGCGCGCCGAAGGGCGTGCCGGATTCGCAGGTCGGCGGCATCATCGGCTGGTTGCTCACCAAGCAGTCCGAATTCTACCGGGCGATGTCGGCGACCATCCGTGCCGCAAAGTCCGACGGCAGCGCCGTGTGGACGCTGCTGGCGATTTCCTTTGCCTATGGCATCTTCCACGCCGCCGGACCCGGGCACGGCAAGGCGGTGATCTCGTCCTATCTGGTCGCCAATGAAGAGACCGCCAAGCGCGGCATTGCGCTGTCCTTCGTCTCGGCGCTGATGCAGGCGCTGGTGGCGGTATTGATCGTCGGCATTGGTGCCTGGCTGCTGAATGTCACGGCCAAGACCATGTGCAGTACCGAGCGCTGGGTGGAGATCGCCAGCTATGGCCTGATTGCGGCGTTCGGCGCGCGTTTGGTCTGGAGCAAGGGGCGCGGGTTCTTCCGCGCCTTGCGACCGTCGCTGCCGGCCGCCGGCCCGCAGCTCGCGATGGCGCATGCCAGCGCGTCCGCGCATACGCACGATCACGGCCATGACCACCATCACCATGAGCACGCTCATGGCCACGCGCATGCTCATGCGCACGCCCATTCGGCCCATGCCGAGGCGACGGCTTCAGCACATGCGCACCATGACCACAGTCATCACGATCACGTTCATGACGAGCATTGCGGCCATTCCCATGGCCCGACGCCGGATCAGCTCGCTGGCCCCGGTGGCTGGGCGCGTGGATTATCGGCGGTGTTCACGGTAGGCATCCGGCCGTGTTCCGGCGCGATCCTCGTGCTGGTCTTCGCGCTGGCGCAGGGCATGTTCTGGGCAGGCATCGCTGCGACTTTCGTGATGGGCCTGGGAACCGCGATCACCGTGGCAACCATTGCCGTCATCGCCGTCTCCGCCAAGGGCCTCGCCGGCCGTCTGGCCGGTGGCCGCGATGGCAGTGGTGCGCTGGTGATGCGGGGGATTGAGTTCGGCGCGGCGGCGCTGGTGATGCTGTTCGGCGTTGGCCTGCTGCTGGGCTATGTCGCGGCCGAACGCGTCACCTGTTTCTGATCGCTGTTCTGCCCTGATGGACAGTCCGTCGTCTTGACAAGGTCCAGCCAAAGCGCGAAGCCACCGGCATCATGACAAATGTCGTTTCCCTTGAGCAGCCACCGGCCTCCACCCTGGAGATACCGGAACGCGTCGGCGTCTTGCTGGTCAATCTCGGAACTCCCGACACGGCGGATACCCGCGGCGTGCGCGTTTATCTCAGAGAGTTCCTGTCCGATCCGCGCGTGATCGAGAACCAGGGCCTGTTGTGGAAGCTGATCCTCAACGGCATCATCCTGACCACGCGGCCGCGCCGTAAGGCCAAGGATTATCTGAAGATCTGGAACACGGAGAAGAACGAGTCTCCGCTGAAGACGATCACCCGCGCGCAGTCCGACAAGCTGGCCGTGTCGCTGGATAGTCATACCCATCTCGTGGTGGACTGGGCGATGCGCTACGGCAATCCGTCGATCCGTTCCCGCATCGCTGAACTCACCGCAAAAGGCTGCGACCGCATTCTGGTGGTGCCGCTCTATCCGCAATATTCGGCGGCGACCTCTGCGACCGTCTGCGACGAAGTGTTCCGCGTGCTCGGCACCATGCGTGCGCAGCCGACCCTGCGGGTCACGCCGCCTTATTATGATGAGCCGGATTATATCGGCGCGCTGGCGATCTCGATCGAGAAGCATCTGGCGACGCTGTCATTCGTGCCGGAAATGATCGTGGCGTCGTTCCACGGCATGCCGCAGAAATACATCGACAAGGGCGACCCTTATCAGGCGCAATGCGTGGCCACGACCGAAGCGCTGCGCAAGCGGCTCGGACCGGATGCGCCGAAGCTGCTGCTGACCTTCCAGTCCCGTTTCGGCTTCGATGCCTGGCTTCAGCCCTATACGGACAAGACCATCGAGCAGCTCGCCAAGGACGGCGTGCGTCGTATTGCCGTGGTGATGCCGGGCTTCTCGGCCGACTGCCTGGAGACGCTGGAAGAAATCGCGCAGGAGAATTGCGAGATCTTCATGCATAATGGCGGCGAGCAATTCTCTGCGATCCCCTGCCTCAACGACAGCGACGAGGGCATGGACACGATCCGTCAGCTCGTGCTGCGCGAGCTGCAGGGCTGGATCTAAGGGCGCTCCAACCCATCCACGTCATTGCGAGCGCAGCGAAGCAATCCAGAAGCCACAAGCGAAGACTGGATTGCTTCGTCGCAAGGGCTCCTCGCAATGACGGCTGAGAGGTCCGTGGCTCGCGATCACGTCGGCGCTCTCGCTTTTCCCGATTTCGAACCTTAAAATCCTCCACGCCGACAAAACAACGAGGCGCCATATGTTGCGCGTCCATTTTGCCGCAGGGAGACTTTGATGTCCGGTTTCGACATTTTCGCCATCGCCGTTGTGTTGCTGATCATCTTCACGCTGTTTGCCGGCGTGAAGACCGTGCCGCAGGGCTATGACTGGACCATCGAGCGCTTCGGCAAATTCACACGCACGCTGTCGCCGGGCCTCAATCTCATCATCCCTTATTTCGACCGCGTCGGTCGCAAGATGAACATGATGGAGCAGGTGATCAGCATCCCCGAGCAGGAAGTGATCACCAAGGACAACGCCACCGTCACCGTGGACGGCGTCGCGTTCTTCCAAGTGTTCGACGCGGCCAAGGCAAGCTACGAAGTGTCCGACCTCAATCAGGCTATCATCGTGCTGACCATGACCAACATCCGCTCGGTGATGGGCTCGATGGATCTCGATCAGGTGCTGTCGCATCGCGACGAGATCAATGAGCGGCTGCTGCGTGTCGTCGATGCCGCGGTGTCGCCATGGGGCCTCAAGGTCAACCGCATCGAGATCAAGGACATCGTGCCGCCGGCGGACCTCGTCGAGGCGATGGGCCGGCAGATGAAGGCCGAACGCGTCAAGCGTGCCGATATTCTGCAGGCCGAGGGTCAGCGCCAGTCGGAAATTCTCCGTGCCGAAGGTGCCAAGCAGGGCCAGATCCTGCAGGCGGAAGGGCGCCGCGAGGCTGCGTTCCGTGACGCCGAGGCACGCGAGCGTTCCGCAGAGGCCGAAGCCAACGCAACGCGGGTGGTGTCGGAGGCGATTTCGAAGGGTGACGTTGCGGCGCTGAACTACTTTATCGCCGACAAATACATCAAGGCGTTCGGCCAGCTTGCGGAATCGCCGAACCAGAAGGTCATCATGCTGCCGGTGGAAGCCATGAGCATGCTGGGCTCGCTGGCCGGCATCGGCGAGATAGCCAAGGCGACCTTCGGCGAGAACTCGACCTCGGCCCAGGCTGCCGCGCGCCGCAGCGGATCAGTGCCGCCGGCTGGTACAACGCCGCCGCGCAGCTAGGGATTTCGCAATGGCCGAAATGTTTGTCACTTTGGGGAGCTGGAACTGGCTGATCTTCGGCGTGCTACTGATGGCGCTGGAGCTGCTGGCGCCCGGCGTTTTTATGTTCTGGCTCGGGCTGTCCGCATTCCTGGTCGGCGTGCTGTCCTTCATCGTCACGCCGTCCTGGCAGGTGCAGATCCTGCTGTTCGGATTGTTCGCCGTTGCCGCCGTTCCGCTGTGGCGGCGGATCGCGCGTCAGAAGCCCGGCGCCAATCCGAATCCGTTCCTCAACAAGCGCTCCGATGCGCTGGTCGGCCGTGTCTGCACGCTGGATCGGCCGATCGTGGACGGTGAGGGCATCGTACGCATCGACGATACGGTCTGGCGCGTCAGTGGCCCGGATACGCCGGCCGGGACGCGGGTAAAGATCGTGAAGGCGGATGGGGCCAGTCTGACGGTGGACGTGGCCTGATCAGTCAGCCGCCAGCGATTTGCTCCACCGCTCCGCAAAGTGATGCAGTGGCAGGAAGGTGTCCTGCAACTCCCGGCCTGTATCCGTCAGCCCATAGCCGTCCGGCTGCAGCGCGATCAGACCCGCGTCTCTGAGATCGCTCAGGCGTGCCTGGAGAACGGTAGGGGAGGCGTCGTCGCAAGCCTCGCGCAGCGCCCGCGAGGTCAGGGAGCGCTCACGCAACTCCCAGAGAATGCGCAGCGTCCAGCGCCGGCCCAGCAGGTCGAGCAGCGCCATGATCGGTCGGCCGGTCGTTGAGCCGCGCACACCGCGTCTGGGCGGCTTGGAAACGGACTTTGCCATCACATTACTTTCTTGCAGGACTCTCTTGCAGGGCGCTACAAAATATGTAGCATGTCGCTACGATTATTGTAGCGCAGGAGTTGGGCATGTCACGCATCGCGCCGCTGCAGCCGCCTTATGCTTCCGACATTCAGACGCAATTCGATGCGATCATGCGCGGGGCGCCGCCGCTGATGCTGTTTCGCGTGATCGCCGGTCATCCGAGGGCATGGAGCAAATTTCGTGCAGCTGGCCTGCTTGATCGCGGACCGCTGTCGCTGCGGGAGCGCGAGATTGTCATAGATCGCACCTGCGCACTGACCGGATGCGAATATGAATGGGGCGTCCATGTCGCGACCTTTGCAGACGCGGCGAAGCTGACGGAAGCGGAGGTGAGGGCGACCGTTGATGATGACGCACAAGCGACATGCTGGTCGTCAGCAGAGCAAGCTCTGATTGCGGCAGTCGATGCGCTGCATCACCGCGCCACGCTCAGCGATGAGGAGTTCAAGACGCTGGCCGCTCACTACGATGACGCGAAAGTCTTCGAGATCATCCTGCTGTGTGGATTCTATCGTACGGTGTCGTACATCGCGAACGGCTTGGCATTGCCACTCGAAGCGAATGCGGCAAGGTTCCTGCGAACTGCCAGCTAACGTGGCTTACGCCACGCCTGCCCGCAGCAGATCATGCAGATGCACGATGCCGACGGGTTTTCGCGCATCCGTCACCAGCAGTGCGGTGATCTTCGACGAGTTGAGGATTTCCAGCGCCTCGCCGGCGAGCAGGTCGCGGCTGATGGTCTTGGGATTCTTGGTCATGACTTCATCGACCGAGACCGTCATCAGGTCGGCGCGCATGTGACGGCGGAGATCGCCGTCGGTGACGATGCCGACCACATGGCCGTTGCCATCGGTGATGCCGACGCAGCCAAAGCCCTTCGAGGACATTTCCACCAGCGCATCGGACATCTTGGTGCCGAGCGGCTTGAGCGGCACGGCGTCGCCCGAATGCATGAGGTCGCGGGTGTATTTCAGCATTGCGCCGAGCTTGCCTCCGGGGTGCAGCACGCTGAAATCCACCGACGTAAAGCCACGGCCTTCCAGCAGCGCGATCGCCAGCGCGTCGCCCATCGCCAGCATCATCAGCGACGACGTCGTGGGCGCGAGATTATGCGGGCAGGCCTCGCGCGCCTTCGGCAGCGTCAGCGCGACATCGGCGGCCTCGGCCAGCGTCGAGGTGGCTTCGGAGGTGATCGCGACCACGGCGATCTTGAAGCGCTTGGCATAGGTGATGAGGTTCTTCATCTCCGGCTGCTCGCCGGACCACGACAGCGCCATGATGACGTCGTCGGGCGTGATCATGCCGAGATCGCCATGGCTGGCTTCGGCGGCATGGACGAAGAAGGCGGGCGTACCGGTCGATGCGAAGGTCGCGGCGATCTTGCGGCCAATATGGCCGGACTTGCCGAGGCCCGTGATGATCAGGCGGCCTTTGGCCTTGAGGATCAATTCAGCGGCCGCGACGAAGGCCGGGCCGAGGTCAGATTGCAGTGCGGTGGCCAGCGCAGTGACGCCGCTTGCTTCGGCCTCCAGCGTCCGCAGCGCCGAGGCAATCGCTTCAATGGCTTGATCGCTCATCGCTGCCGTCGTTTTCGTCGGAAGGCCGGGTGTCTTGGAGAGGGGCATCAATCGCATCCTGGGGCCGTAAATTGTCCGGCTGTGTCGCCGTCCTCTTAGCACGGCTGGGCCTGCCTGGCGAAACCCCGCCGATGCGATCTCAACGGGCCATTAACCATAAGCGTTTTAACTCCCTTAACCATGAGTTGTCGCGCGCGCCTCCGGCGTCGCTCTTGGTGGATTTTGTAAGCTTTTGATAGTGTTGGAGTTTTTCTGATCGTGAGGATGGGTCGAGTACGCGACCGCTGCAACCGCGCCTGGGCCAACGGCGCGGTTTCGGCATGTCTGTGCCTGAGCCTCCTCATGCCATCTCCGGCATTCTCGCAAGCATTGACGTCAGACCTGCTGGCGCCGGTCCCGGGCGGCTTCGTGTCACCGCAGAACCTGCCGACGCGCCGGACGACGGATGCGCCGCTTCAGCCAAATGGAACGCTGCAGAGCAGCCAGCTATCGCCGGATCGCCTGCCACAGTCGATCATCACACCACCCATACCCGCCGCATCGGGCGCCGCCGGCACCGGATTCGATGCGCTCAACCGCAAGCGCAAGCAGATCAAATATTATCCGGGCGCGAAGAAGCCGAAGCCGCCGGTGGGCCCCGGCAGCCCGCCGCCGCCGCTGGTGCCCGAAACGCGGCCGTCACCGCCATCGGCCAAGGCCGCCAAGCCTCCCGTCGCCCCATCGGTTGCCGGCACGGTGGTGGGTCAGCCGCCGCGCCGGCGATTGCCGATTGATCCCGATCCCTATGCCCCGACCGGCGTGCGCGTCGGCAGCTTTCTTGTGAAGTCAGCCGTGGAAATCTATGGCGGTTTCGACAACAATCCGGCGCGTTTCGTGCAGCCGAAGGGGTCGTCGTTCTACAAGGTCGCGCCGGAGCTGCTGGCCGCAACCGACTGGACGCGGCACTCGATCATCGTGGATCTGCGCGGATCCTTCACCGGCTATGAGAAGCAGTTTCCCGCAGCGCCATTCCAGACTTCGCCGGCACCCGAAAATGTCGATCGCGCCGAATTCAACGGCAAGATCGCCGGTCGTCTCGATGTCGCCCGCGACCTGCGCGTTAACAGCGAAATGCGTATGCGCGTCGGCGCGGATAATCCGGGCAGCCCGAACATTCAGGCCGGCTTGAAGGAGTTCCCGCTGTTCACGACGACTGGTGGGTCGCTCGGGGTCGAGAAGGACTTCAACCGCCTTCAGATCAAGGTCGATGGTCTCGTCGATCGCACTGTCTATCAGGATTCGAAACTGACCGACGGCACCCAGACCAACAACAATGACCGTAATTTCAATCAGTATGGCGGCGTCGGCCGCGCCACCTATGAAGTGCTGCCGGGTCTGAAGCCGTTCGCCGAAGTCCAAGGCGATGTGCGCGTGCACGACGATCGGGCGGATCGCTTCGGCTATCTCAGGGATTCCAGCGGCGGCTATATCAAGGCCGGCACGACGTTTGAATTCACGCGTCTGCTGACGGGCGAAGCCTCAATCGGTTATGCAGCGCGCAGCTATACGGATACGCGGCTGGAGGTTCTCAAGGGCCTGCTGACGTCAGCGTCGCTGATCTGGACGGCCACACCGCTGACGACCGCGAAATTCGTCTCGACCACGTCGATCGACGAGACGACCGTTCCCGGCGTTCCCGGCATTCTCACGCGCACCTATACGGTCGAGGTCAATCACGACTTCCGGCGCTGGCTGACGGCCACGGGCAAGTTCACTTACGTGACGCAGGATTATCAGGAAAACTTCCGCTTCGATAAGATCTACTCGCTGCAGGGTGATCTCGTTTACAAGCTGAACCGTGAAATCCAGCTCAAGGCGCAGGTGCGCCGCGATATCCTGGATTCAAACATCCTTGGCGCGAGTACGGCCTCGACCGTGGTGATGCTGGGCGTGAGACTGCAGCGGTAGCCGTCAAAATCGCTGGGCGCCACGTCGCTCGTCCTAATTCCACTTCCGCATGAACTTGGCCGTCTTCCGGCGAAATTTCACACCGGAGCCATCGGGCAATCGGATGGCGATGAAGCCGGCTGCGATACAGGCCTCACGCTGCGGCATGTGCTCATCGGGCGCGCGCTCGGTTTCCCACCACGAGGCCCGGTGCGACGCGCGCGGCAGCGCGTCGTCGATGATCTCCTCGATCGCATCCATGCTCAGCACGAATTCGTCCTTGGTCTGGCTGGCCAGGTAGGCGCGGAGCAGGTCGTAGTCAGGCACGGAATTGTCCTCGGTATAGTCTCGCAAACGTCATACGCGCCCGCGCGATCAGGCGCTACAGCGCGATTTCGGTAAATCGACATCGGAAGTGCGTCATCCGAGCATTTTCCGCAACCGTTCGTTAACGCCGTGTGGAACCCAAAGCCGGTACTTAAGCGCTCGGCAAGCATTCACGTGCGATCCGTGGGGTACGGAGCACATGATGAAGTCGGGGAATGCAAGCACGGGAATTCGACGCTGGCCGTTATCGGCCAAGCTGTTGATTCTGTCGTCGCTGGTCACGATCATTGGCTTTTCGGCCGTTTGCGGCACTGTGATGCTCGATATGCGCCGCGGCGAGGAAGCGCTCGCGCGACAGACTGCCGAGAACCTCGCCACCTCCATCGATTCTGATATAGGTCGAACTGTTGAACAATACGATCTGTCGTTGCGCGCTGTCATTTCCGGCATCAATACGCCCGAGATCGACAAGCTCAGCAAGGAAATGCGCCAGTTGATCCTGTTCGACAATGCGGCATCAGCGCGCCAGTTCGCATCCATTCAGGTGTTCGATGCGCATGGCGATCTTATCATCGATGCGGCATCGCTCGATCCTGCCAAGCAGAGCAGTGCCGACGAAGAGTTCTTCAAGGTACACAAGTTCGACGGCGAGCGCGGGCTCTATGTCAGCAAGCCGATGCTGCACCGGGGCGCGTATTCCGTCGTGCTGAGCCGCCGCATCACCGACGTCGATGGCAATTTTGCCGGCGTCGTCGCGGGTGCCATCCGGTTCGCCTATTTTCATGATCTGTTCGGCCGCTTGCGGCTGAACAAGGACGACAACATCACAGTGATCCGCCGCGACGGCGTCGTCATCATGCGTACGCCGTTCGATCTCGACGTGGTCGGCAGGGATCTGAGCAAGACCCCCGGCGTGATGCGGGCGCTGAGCCGGTCCAACGGGTCGTATTCGGGCGTCGGTGTCGTTGACCAGATCGAGCGCCTCTATGTGTGGCGCGACAGCGGTCGGCCGTTGCTCGTGATCGTCGGCCGGCCGTGGGCCGGCATCTACAGTCTGTGGTATCAGCAGGCGATCAAGATCGGCGGCATCATGCTGGCGCTGATTATCTTCATCACCGCGGTGACACTGTTCCTGGCGCGCGAAATAGGCCGCCGCGCGCACGCAGAGCACAAGCTCGAAGAACTGGCCACGACCGATGGTCTCACTGGACTGCGCAATCGCCGCAAATTCGATGCGGCGATGGAGCTGGAATGGCGCCGTGCCATCAGGCATTCACGGCCGATGGCACTGCTGTTGATCGACGCCGACCATTTCAAGGTTTTCAACGACAGCTTCGGTCATCAATCCGGAGACACCGCCCTGATCGCGATCGCGAATTGCATCGCAGGAGCGGCGAAGCGCGCCGGCGACTGTGCCGCGCGCTATGGCGGGGAAGAGTTCGCCGTGCTGCTACCCGGTGCGACCGTGCAGGATGCCTATGAGGTTGCCGAAACCATTCGGCGCCGCGTCGAGCAGGTGCCGGCCGATCCTGCGATGCTCACGGTCAGTGTCGGCGTCGCCAGCGTGAAGCCGCTGGTGACGATGGAGTGGACGGGATTGGTGGAGGCCGCCGACAAGGCGCTCTATGCGGCGAAGGCCGCAGGCCGCAATCAGTGTGTCATCGCAGGCGATGCGCATCAGGCGATTGCAGCCTAGCGCTTACTCTCCGAGGTAACGCAGCATTTCGGCGCGCAGACCTTCGCGCAGATCAGGGCGTTGCAGGCCGAACGCGATATTGGCGCGCAGGAAGCCCGACTTCGAACCGCAATCGTGCCGCTCGCCTTCGAATTCCACGCCGTAGAACGACTGGCTCTTGGCGAGGCCGATCATCGCATCGGTGAGCTGGATTTCGCCACCCGCGCCGCGCTCCTGGGTCTCCAAAATTTTGAATATCTCCGGCTGCAGGATGTAGCGGCCGGTAATCGAAAGGTTGGACGGCGCGGTGCCCTTCGGGGGTTTCTCGACCATGCCGTCGATGGTGAAAGCGGCTTCGTGAGTTGGGTGGCGCTCGCCGACACCGCAGATGCCGTATTGATGCGTCATGTCCATCGGGACTTCCTCGACGGCAACGAGGTTGGACTTTTCGCCAAGCGCTCCCGCGATATCGACCATCTGCTTCAGGCAGCCCGGGGAATTCAGCACCAGTTCGTCCGGCAGCACCACGGCGAAGGGCTCATTGCCGACGATATCGCGGGCACACCACACAGCATGGCCAAGCCCGAGCGGCGCCTGCTGGCGCGTGAAGCTCATTGCGCCGGCGGCAGGCTGGGACAGCGCCAGCTGTTCGATCTCGGCAGACTTGTTGCGGCTCTTGAGTGTCTCGTCGAGCTCGAACATGCGGTCGAAGTGATCTTCGATGATGCCCTTGTTGCGGCCGGTAACGAAGATGAAATGCTCGATGCCGGCCTCGCGGGCTTCGTCGACCACATATTGGATCAACGGCCGATCGACGATAGTCAGCATTTCCTTCGGCATCGCCTTGGTGGCGGGAAGGACGCGGGTGCCGAGGCCGGCGACCGGAAAAACGGCTTTGCGAATTTTCATCAGGGGACTTTGCAATGACCTTGGAGGGGAACGACGCAGGCAGGCCAACGAAGATTGCGCCTGCTGGTTCCGTTTGCAACCGGGAACAAAGGCGGATGTGTGGTGCCGGGCTACATGTCTGCAATTATCCTTTCTGCCGCGCGGCACGTCCGCCCAGCCAGGCAAAACTGGAATAGTGTTAAGCTGATGGAAACCCTCACCGGGCCTCCTGTCATGCCACAGTCATGACCAAATTCCGGTCAGATTCCCGAGATGGATAGTGATGAAATCTGCGAAGAAGATGGCGCGTAGCCTGACATGCGGTGTAGCTGCGCTCGGCGCAGTTTTGCTTACGGCAGCCCTGCCCGTGGCGGCGCAGGCGCAGAGCAAGAGCGGCCCTTTCAGCCTGTTCGACAATATCTTTAGCGGATCGTCGCAGACCCAGGACCCGCCGCCACAGGCGGCACTGCCCGGCGCGCCCGGAGCGCAGCCCTGGAGCGGCGAGGACGGCGCATCCGGCCATCCGCTGATGACTGCACAGGCAATCCGCGAGGCCGCTGGTAATTTCGATAACTGCATTGCCGGACTGTGGCCTGATGCCGCACGCCGCGGCATCTCGCAGGACAGCTATCAGCGTTTCACCGCCGGGCTGACGCCGGATCTGCGAATCATGGACCTGATGGATTCGCAGCCGGAATTCACCAAGGCGATCTGGGACTATCTCGACATCCTGGTGAACGACAACCGAATGGCCAAGGGCCGCGAGGTGCTGGCGCAGTACAAGACCATTTTCGATGCGGCCGAGAAGGCCTATGGCGTCGATCGCTACATCGTCGCGTCGATCTGGGGCATCGAGTCGAACTACTCGACGATGATCGGCGATCGCAGTGTGCTGCGCTCGACGGCGACGCTAGCCTGCGTCGGCCGCCGCCAGGCCTATTTCAAGGATGAGTTTCTGGTTGCTCTGGAAATCCTGCATCGCGGCGATCTGAGGCCTGAACAGATGCGCGGCTCTTGGGCTGGCGCATTCGGCCCGACCCAGTTCATGCCGACCGCGTTCAAGCGCTTCGCGGTGGACGGCGACGGTGACGGCCGCCGCGACGTGGTGGACAATCCGACCGATCTGATCTTCTCGACCGCCAACAACCTGAAAAAGGATGGCTGGCAGAGCGGTCAGACCTGGGGCTACGAGGTCGTCGTGCCACAAGGCTTCAACTACATGCTGGCCGACAAGGCCAAGGCGATGACGCTGCCGCAATGGGAGCAGCTTGGCCTCAAGCGGGCCAACAACCAGCCGTTTCCGCGCATGACGGAAAAGGCCTATCTACTCGCGCCCGCCGGTTCGCAGGGGCCGGGCTTCCTGATGCTGACGAATTTCCGCGTCATCATGAAATACAACCCGGCTGAAGCCTATGCGATGGCTATCGGCCATTTTGCCGATCGCCTGCGCGGCGGTCCGCCTTTCGTGCAGCCATGGCCGCGTCAGGAGCGCGTGCTATCCCGCGCAGAACGGCTTGAGCTGCAGCAGCTGCTGGCGCAGCGCGGCTTCTACAAGGGCACGCCGGACGGCCAGTTCGGCGGCCAGACCCGTGAAGCCTTGCGCAATTTCCAGGCCTCCGTCGGCGCGCCTGCTGATGGGTTTGCATCATCGGAGATGCTGGATCGGCTCCGGGTGAGATAAGCGCCCTGCGCAGAGGGCCATAGCGCATAACATTATACCGCAGTGCAGCATGCGTGTTAGGCTGCTCCCCTTGATGCATTCTTGGGGACTATCGATGTTGAACAGGCGCACGCTGCTGGCCGGGTTGTCGGCAAGCCTTCTTCCATTTCAGGCTAAAGCGGCGTGGCCGGAACGGTCCATCACCCTGCTGCACGGTTTCGCGCCGGGCGGCGGCACCGACGCAACCTCGCGTGTGCTCGCCGAAGGTCTGTCGAAAATTCTCGGCCAGACCGTGGTGGTCGAAACCAAGCCCGGCGCCGGCACGACGCTCGCCGGGGCGCAGCTCGCCCGCTCGGCGCCTGACGGCTACACGATCTCGCTGATCACCGCGACCTATGGCGCGTCGTCGGCCTTCTACAAGAGCCTGCCTTACAAGCCGGTCGATGACCTCAAGGGTATCTGCCAGGTCTCCGAAGCGCCCTACATGTTCTCGTGTAATGCGGACGCGCCCTTCAAGAATCTCGCCGAGTTGATCGCTTCTGCAAAGAAGCAGCCGGACAAGCCGCTCACTTACGGCACGCCCGGTGTCGGCTCGGGCCCGCATCTGATCGTCGAGCAGATCGGGCAGTTGGCCGGCGTGAAGTTTCAGCACATTCCGTTTCGCGGCGGCGCTCAGGCCGTTGTCGAAGTCCTCGCGGGGCGCATCGACTTCATGGTCGATCCGCCGATCTCGATGATCGAGCAGATCAAGGCCGGCAAGTTCCGCGCACTCGCGGTGACGACGGCTGAACGCTTCCCGTCTTTCCCCGATATTCCCACCGTGGCCGAAGCGGGCTTTCCCGGCTACGCCGCGCCGGGCTGGTACAGCCTCGTTGGCCCGGTCGGCCTTCCCGACGACGTCGTGGCAAAGTTGAACGCTGCGACGGTCACACTGCTCAAGGATGAGAGCGTGAAGGAGCGGCTGCTGTCGCTCGGTAGCCAGGCTAAGGCCTCGCAGCCGAAGGAGGTCATCGATCTCCTCGCCTCCGACGTGAAGCGCTGGAGCGAGGTGCTGGAGAAGGCAAAGATCGAGCGGATCTAGAACGCACACAGGCGTGCCGCATCGTGCGGCGCGCCTGTCTTTGAACGGCAGGTTATTCCGCCGCCTGCTGCGCCACCGTCGGCGCATTGCCGGCGACTGTGGCCCGGCGCATGTCGCGCGGCTGCGACTGGTCGTAGCGGCGGACGCGATGCATGGTCTGGCGATTGTCCCACATCACGAGATCATGCAGCGTCCATTTGTGGACATAGACGAATTGCGGCTGCGTGGCATGCTCATTGAGATCGTGCAGCAGCACGCGGGCTTCGGGCACCGACATGCCCTGGATCGCGCCGGCATGCGACGACAGATACAGCGACTTCCGGCCATGCACCGGATGCGTGCGCACCAGCCGTTGCAGCACCGGCTTGAACATCTCTTTTTCTTCGTCGGTGTAGTCGAGAAAGCCGAGCGCGCCGCGCGACGTCATCAGCGAGTGTTCGCAGATCATGTCCTCGATCTCGGCCTTGGCATCACCGTCGAGCGCATCATAGGCCGCGCGCATGTCGGCGAATTCGGTATTGCCACCCTTCGGGTTGACCACGCGCGCCGACAGTAGCGAGAATTTTGCGGGGATAGGCCGGAAGGAACTGTCGGAGTGCCACAGGCAGTTGCCGAGATTGAACAGGTGTGCCCGGCTGTCTTTCGGCAGCGGCTTGCCGTCCTTGCCGAGATTGGATACGTCGGCGAGACCCGATGTCAGCCGGTAGTCTTCCTTCTTGGTGACGGAGCCGCCTTTTCGATTCTCGCGCTCACCGAAATTCTGTGCGAAAGCGAGTTGCTGTTCGTCGGTGATATCCTGCGTGGGGAATATCAGAACAGCGTAGTTATCCATGCCGCGCTCGATGGCGGCGGCGTCATCGGGGCTGATGGGCCTCGTCAGGTCGACGCCGGTCACTTCGCCGACGAACAAGGGATGCAGTTTGCGGATCGTCACGGGCATTGCAGATTTCCTCCGTGTGGAATGGTTGACCCATTCGATTGCGGCTTCCAGCGATGCCGTGCCGCTTGAGAAAAATGCTACGCCCGCAAGGTGCGAAGTCAACCGGCGTGAATGCCGTCAGGCATTGCGTGCCATGAGGCCGCCGTCGACCGGGATCGCCGCGCCTGTGATATAGGACGCGGCCGGCAGGCACAGGCTTAGCGTCATATGCGCGACCTCTTCGGGATCGCCATAGCGGCGCAACACGGTGCGGCGCTTGGCAAAGATCAGTTTGTGCTCGTCGCTAATGCGTTCGGTGATCCCCGTCGTGATCGGTCCGGGACAGATACAGTTCACAGCGATGCCGTCGCGGCCGAGTTCCACTGCGAGCGAGCGCGTAAGCCCGGTGACGCCGGCTTTTGCTGCGGAATAGGGACTGTGCAGTGCGGTGGCGCCGAGCGCTTCGGTGGACGCGATATTAACGATCCGCGGCGAGGGCGATTTGCGCAAGTGAGGCAATGCGGCGCGGATGATGCGCTGGTGCGAGGTCAGCATCACCGCGATGGCGCGATCCCACGCGGCGTCATAGCCATCCTGGTCGATCGCGGTGGAAACTGAGATGCCGGCATTGTTGACGATGATATCGAGACTCCCGAAATGCGCGGCGACGTCGCTGACCACTGTGCGGATGCGAT
Source organism: Tardiphaga robiniae (assembly GCF_013359755.1). Classification (GTDB taxonomy): domain Bacteria; phylum Pseudomonadota; class Alphaproteobacteria; order Rhizobiales; family Xanthobacteraceae; genus Tardiphaga; species Tardiphaga robiniae. The sequence continues at coordinate 170,542 of NZ_JABMCJ010000085.1, forward strand.
CGGGATCGGCAACGTCGAGCGTCCATGCGTGTGCGCTGCCGCCGCCTGATGTGATCGCATCCGACACTGCGGCAATCCCGTCCGCCGAAATATCCGTGACGGCAACATTGGCGCCTTCGTCGCCGAACACGCGCGCCGTCGCGCGGCCCATGCCGCTTGCAGCGCCGGTGACGAGAACTGTGAGGCCGCGCACCGAGCGGCTGAGTTGTTTGAAATCCGACAAGGCATCCTCCGAATTTTGCGCCTTCATGATGAGGCTTGATTGAAGGCTTGCACCGATCGCGGGCGCGGTCAAACATGCGTCGATAAAATCAAGAAGGATAATCAGGGATGAACGAACTCGATTTCAGCGGCCAACAGGTGCTTATCGTCGGCGGATCCAGCGGCATCGGCAACGGCATGGCGCAGGCGTTTCGTGCGCGCGGCGCACGCGTGCATGTGTGCGGTACGCGCGCCAAGGCCAGCGACTACACGATCGATGAAGGTTCCGATCTCGACGGCCTCGGCTACAGCCAGCTCGATGTTGGCAGCGCGTCGGCCATCGAGGCCTTCGATCCGAAGCTCGATCGGGTCGATGTGCTGATCCTTGCGCAGGGTGCTGTGATCTATCGCCGCGGCGAGTTCGAGATGGATGGCTTCCGCAAGGTGATGGAAGTCAATCTGATCAGCCTGATGGGCTGCGCGACGAAGTTTCATGCGCAGCTCAAGGCTAGCAAGGGCCGATTGATCATTGTCAGTTCCACCGCGGCCTATCATGCCACCAAGGGCAATCCCTCTTACAATGCGTCGAAGACCGGCGCGGTCGGCCTCACGCGCACATTGGCGCAGGCGTGGTCGGAAGACGGCATCCGTGTCAACGGTATCGCGCCGGGGCTCGTTGACACCAAGATGACAAAGGTCACGACAGCGAATCCGAAGCGGCTGGAAGGCGCGATTGCCAGGATCCCGCTGCAGCGCCTCGGCACGCCTGCCGATATGGCCGGCGCCGCATTGTTCCTTGCGTCGCCGCTGTCATCCTATGTTTGCGGTCATACGCTGGTCGTCGATGGCGGTTTGATCCTTTAAATTGACGGTGCCTGCATCGCGGCGGAACCAGTACTGGCTTCAGGCATTACACCGGCGAGAATTTCCTCACGGAGTAATGGACATGGACAAGGACCGTATTGCGGGCGCAGCCAAGGATGCAGCTGGCAAGGTTGAAGGTGTGATCGGCCGAGCCACGGGCGAAGAGCGGACTGAAGCCTCGGGCCGCGCGCGCGAAGCGACGGGCACCGTGCAGAACCTGTACGGCCAGGCCAAGGACGCCGTGCGTGACGCATCGGACGCCGCCACCAGCTATGCCAAGGATGCACTCGACAGCGACGTCTATCGCGACGGCACGCAGGCGATCACCGACAAGGTCCGCGACAATCCGCTGGGCTCGCTGCTGATCGCAGGCGGTATCGGCTTTGCGCTGGCGATGCTGATGACGCGTCCGCCGCGCCGTCGTCCGAACCGTTTCGGTTATTGATAGCAGATCGCGGCTGACATAACGGACGCTGCAGAAGCGTCAGCAGTCGCATCTGAGAAAACGTCCAAGAAAATATCCAGAAGCGAAAATCCCTCAGCCCGCAAAGGCTGAGGGATTTTTTTGACTCTGAAATTTCGCGTCGGAATTTTTCGCGCGATTAGCGCGTGAAGAAACCGGAGGGGGCGGAGGCGGCGGGGCCGACATTGGCGGGCGGGCGCGGGCCGGGTGCCTGGGCCGGGCGGGGGCGCTGGGGCGCCTGCTGGACGGGCGCGCGGCGCGGCGCATCGTCGAAGCCAAAGAAACTACCGAAGGATGACGGCGCTTCGGTGGCGATGACGGGCTTCGGCTTTTTCTTCGGTGCGGCCGGCGCTGCCATCACCGGAACGATGCCATCCGGTCCTGTCGTCGCAGCGCCGCTCGTGCCTGAGGTAGCAGGTGTGGCCGCCGCGACGGGAACATCGCCCTTGGCCTGTTCGCGGCCGATCTCGCGGCGCGGCCAGGCGAAGTCATCGGCGCGGCCGGCCGGTGCGGCGAGTGGCTCGCCTTTGACCAATACACGCGCGACCAGTGCATCGACACTCACCGGCTTCACGCCGGGGCCGCCGAGCAGTTGATCGGTGCCGACCGAGGAGGCGACCAATGGCACGATGGGGCCAGCCAGCGGACGCGGCGCTGGCGCGCCAGGCACGGCATTGAGGTCCGGCGTCGCAGGCTCGCTCGGCAGCGCGATCGGCGCGGAGCGGCCGGAGAGCAAACGGGTGATTTCGCGCTCGACGTAATGCGCCATCTTGCGGGCGCCGGCCTTGGTGAAATAGACGCCGTCGGCCGCACGCAGCCGGCGGATCTGGCCTTCGAAATCCGGGCCCTGCTGCAGGAAGCGGCCGGCTTCGTCGACAAAGCCGTCCCAGATATCGACGTAGGTGATGCCGGCCTTGGTCGCGGCGTCGCGATAGAGATTGTCGAGATAGAGCATGTCGGCGGTCGCCTTGGTGCCGCGCACTGCCGGCAGGCCGACCCACAGCACGGGTACGCCCTTCGCCTTCACGACATTGATCATCTCCTCGATCTTCTTCGAGTAGAGTTCGCCCCAGCGCTCGTCGCGGAAATCGACCATGCCGCCGGTGCGCGCGCCGCGCTCGGTCACGATCGAACCGGGATCGGGAATATCTGCATCGTCAGCTTCCGGCTCCGCCGGCTTGTCGCCGGGCTTCACTTCCGCGGCGCTGTCTTTCTTTTCGTCCTTCTTGGCGCCCTTCTTCTCGGCCGCCTTGTCGGGCTCGCGGATTGCGACGCGGTCATTGAGGCCGAGCATGACGACGATCGCATCGGGCTTCTCGGTGGCAAGAATGCCCTTGGCCGCCGCGGCCCAATCGGCGGGATCGCCCTTCGGCTGATAGCGCAGCAGGCCGGAGACGGTCTTGTGCTTGCGGATCACGCCCATGTCGGGCTGTTCGGCATAGGCGTCCTCGAGGCCGTAAGCGAGCCAGTCGGCCATGCTGTCGCCGAGCACCAGCACGTTGCGCTCGGCCGGTGCGTCGCGTTTTTCCGGCGATGGTGCGCGTGAATAGTCCTCGCGCGGAGCGGCCCGCTTCGGCGCCTGTTGTTGTTGGAACGGCGCGAAAAACGGGCTGTCATTGCCGCCGCCGAACCAGCCGAAGCCGCCACCGCCGCCTTGAGGCACATTGCGCTGCGGACGTGGAGGAGGTTGCTGCGGACCGCCGAAACCGAAGAACTGCGCGGAGGCCGGCGCCACGATGCCGATCAGGAGGCCCAGCGCCACGGCGAGCACCATCAGCGTGCCCTTTTCGGCACGCCAGTGATCGATCCGCCATCTCGGCAAGTTGGGCTTCTGTGACATGCGCCTCGACCGCAATCGCAGGGTCCGCAGACCCGGGTTCCCGCTCGACATACTACCGGATTCGGGCCGCAAGCGGGCAGCCGCGATCCCGCCATCAAGCGCCGCCCGGCGTTAACGTCAAGCAAATCCCGGAACTTTTAGCGGCAGGGTGAACAGCGAGGCCGCAGCCAAGGCCTGTGCCGAACAAAGCGGCAATCCCGGAGTTGTCGTGACAAATCAGGGAGGTTTGCCATGAAGTCACTGCTGCTCGCCGTTGCGCTCGTTTTCGCGCTGCCCTCATGGGCTTCCGCAGATACCCCGGGCAAGGACTGGATGACCGCACAGCAGGTCACCGAGAAGCTGCGCAGCTTGGGCTACACGGAGATCAGAGAGCTTGAGGCCGACGACGGCCATTGGGAAGCCGATGTCGTGAAGGACGGCCGGACCTTCGAGGTCCATGTCGATCCGCATAGCGGCGCGCTCACCAAGAACGAGCCCAAGCACTGACGCCGGCAGGCTAGTCTATTTCCATAGTCCCAAAGACTGCCATTTGGCGGGCGGAATGACCGTTCCCGTCTTGTAGGTGAAATCCAGCACCGTCTTGTGGTCCGGCGTCGCCTTGCAGGTGAAGGCGACCTGCATCCATTTGCCGCCCGCGCGATAGGCGCCGCCCTTGGCGATCATCGTATTGCCGAGATGCTGCGGCGGCATCAGCGCGTCGGATTTGGCGCGCTCGACGCGCGGGCCGCCCTTGCTGATCCGGCGCATCGCCTCGAAGTCGCAGACCTGTTCCAGCCGGGTCTTGGGATCGAGCTTGCCGAGGGCCGCCATGAAGCGGGCATCGCTGGCATGGGCCTGCGGGACAAGCGCCACAAGGCCGAGCGGAATAAGCAGGAATTTCATGCGGGAAGGGACAACACGTTTGGAAGGATGAACCGGCGGGATGACATCCGCTTAGCGTGTCCGGAGGTTGCTGGCTACCCACTCTGGGATGCGCAGCGCGCCCGGTCGCGCTGTGCGAGTCCCGGTCATGAATGGGGTCGACGCGCGCACGCGCCGTCTGTCCCGCGCCGCCGCGCAAGTTGGCCTTCCGGTGGTCCCCTTTGATGTGAGGAGGATAGAGCGCCGAAAGGCGCAACTTTGTCGTCAGTGGCGCGTCCCGTTGGTTGCCTGCGACAGCGACCTTCGGTGCGCGCACGCCTTTCGGCGCTCCATCGCGACTTTTTTGTTCCCGGGGCCGTGCTTCCGGGTACTGGGTACGGGCATCGTGCCCGTCATCCGGCCGGCTTTCGCCAGCCTTCACCCGCACCCGTCCAGCCGCAAGCGGCAGAGCCCCGTAGTGGGCCCGGACGGCTACCCAGGACCTCCCGAGTCCGTGCTTGCGAGGCACGTCCGCGGGCGCCGCACCCTGTCCCACCTCCAAAGACGCCCTCGAGAAGCGCCCCTCGTTGGACAGAGTGATAGGAATATCAGCCCTTATAGGAATCATGTCAATATCGAAATATGTCGTTAAAGTCATAGCCGCCATGAGTAAGAATGGCGAAGGTCCCTTGTCCCTCAAGCGTGGCGTACCCGCTCGTTATGCAAGAGCGGGAAAAGGGCATTGCTGCTCCGCGGAGTTCTTGCTTTGAAACGCATCTTGATCGTCGGCTGTCCAGGCGCGGGAAAGAGTACGGCAGCTCGTGCGCTGTCTGAAATCACTGGCCTGCCAGTCATTCATCTCGACCGTCATTATTGGCTGCCTGGTTGGCGCATGCCGGATAGCGACGTCTGGCGCACGACAGTCGAGGCGTTGGCGGCTGAACCGTACTGGGTCATGGATGGAAATTACAGTGGCACGCTTGTGTCGCGGCTGGCGCGGGCCGATACGCTGATCCATCTGGATTATTCAACCGGTCTTTGCCTGTGGCGCGTTTTACGTCGAGCGACTTTGGGCTGGGGACGGGTGCGTGCGGATACGGGGCCGGGATGCCCAGAGCGTTTCAATGCAGAGTTTCTGCGTTTTGTCGTCAACTACAGACGCGACCAGCGTGCGCGTGACATGGAGCGCATGGCGGACTTTGCCGGCGAGGTGCACCGGTTCTGGAATTTCGAGGTGGATCGGAATCTGGATGGCGTGATGGAGTCGATAATCGGAGCTCTGGGCTACCCCCACCCGGCTGGCCTTACGGCCGTCCACCCTCCCCACAAGGGGGAGGGATAAGAAAGGAGCCTCGACACTTTCGCGTCGAGGCTCTTGAAGCTCAGAGTTAGATCACTCGCGGCCCTCACCTCGGCAGCGTCGTCGTTCCCATCAGCGCCTGATCGATGGCGCGGGCGCACAACCGGCCCTCACGGATCGCCCAGACCACCAGCGACTGGCCGCGGCGCATGTCGCCGGCGGAGAACACCTTGGGCAGGGAGGTCGCGAAATCCGTCGTCGGGGCGCGGACGTTGCCGCGCTGGTCGAGATCGACGCCGAGGGTCTTCAGCATGCCTTCGTGGACGGGATGGACGAAGCCCATCGCCAGCAGAACGAGGTCGGCCTGCAACGAAAATTCCGAGCCGGGGATCGGCTTGAACTTGTCGTCGACCTGCACGCAGTTCAGCTTGGTGACCTTGCCGTCTACGCCTTCGAAGCTTTGCGTCAGCACGGCGAATTCGCGCTTGGCGCCTTCGGCTTGGCTCGACGAGGTCCGCATCTTCAGCGGCCAGTTCGGCCAGGTCAGGCCCTTGTTCTCCTGCTCGGGCGGCGCCGGCATGATTTCGAGCTGGGTCACCGACAGCGCGCCCTGACGCAGCGAGGTGCCGATGCAGTCGGAGCCGGTGTCGCCGCCGCCGATGACGACGACATGCTTGCCGCCGGCCAGGATCTCCTTGACGTCGCCGAGCGGCTCGTTGCCGACGCGGCGGTTCTGCTGCGGCAGGAAGTCCATCGCGAAATGGATGCCGTCGAATTCGCGGCCGGGGATCGGCAGGTCGCGGCCGTGCTCGGCGCCGCCGGTCAGCGCGATGGCTTCATATTCCTTGAGCAATTCGGCGGGGTCGATGGCGCCGGGTGATGTGCCGCCGACAGCCTTGCCGTAATGGAAGGTGACGCCTTCGCCTTCCATCTGCGCGACGCGGCGATCGATGATGTGCTTTTCCATCTTGAAGTCGGGAATGCCATAGCGCATCAACCCGCCGGCCTTGGCGAGTTTCTCATAGACATGGACGTCGTGGCCGGCGCGCGCGAGCTGCTGTGCGCAGGCCATGCCGGCGGGACCGGCGCCGATCACGGCGACCTTGCGGCCGGTCTTCACAGCGGAGACCTGCGGCTTCAGCCAGCCATTGTCCCATGCCTTGTCGACGATGGCGCATTCGATGGTCTTGATGGTGACCGGGTTGTCATCGATGTTCAGCGTGCACGAGGCTTCGCACGGTGCCGGACAGATGCGGCCGGTGAATTCCGGGAAGTTGTTGGTCGAGTGCAGGTTGCGCGAGGCTTCTTCCCAGTTGCCGCTATAGACGAGGTCGTTCCAGTCCGGGATCTGGTTGTTGACCGGGCAGCCGGGCGTGCCGGGCTGAACCGAGCCGGTGCCGTGGCAATAGGGAATGCCGCAATTCATGCAGCGCGCGGCCTGATCGCGGGTGTCTTTCTCACTGAGCGGAATGACGAACTCGTTATAGCCCTTCAGGCGCTCGGCAACCGGCGCATACTTGCGGTCGTGACGATCGATTTCCAGAAAACCCGTGATCTTGCCCATTACAACTGACGCCTCTGAACTCTTAAGTTCCAAATTCCGTCCTCATCCTGAGGAGCGGCCACTTGGCCGCGTCTCGAAGGATGCGTGATTTGTCCCTCATGGTTCGAGACGGCGCTGCGCGCCTCCTCACCATGAGGGCCTTTTTCCTTACGCGCCGATCGCGATCTGCGGTTCGGCCTCGGCGCTTTTCGCTTTCAACTCGCGCAGCGCGCGGCGGTACTCGACCGGCATCACCTTGCGGAATTTCGGCAGCCAGGTTTTCCAGTCCGCGAGGATCATCGCAGCCTTGGCCGAGCCGGCATATTTCGCGTGACGCGTGATCAGCACATGCAGGCGCTCGATGTCGCTATCGAGCAAGTTGGCGAATACGTCCACCTTGCCATGGGCTTCGAGATCGCCGGAGTGGTGATAGGTGTTCTCGGCGATCATCTCTTCCGAGAGAACCGGTTCGAGTTCGACCATCGCCATGTTGCACAGCTTCGGGAAGTCGCCGGTTTCGTCGAGCACGTAAGCCACGCCGCCGGACATGCCGGCCGCGAAGTTACGGCCGGTCTTGCCCAGCACCACGACGATGCCGCCGGTCATGTATTCGCAGCAGTGATCGCCGGCGCCTTCGACGACGGCCACGGCACCCGAGTTACGCACGGCGAAACGCTCGCCGGCGACGCCGCGGAAATAGCACTCGCCCTCGATCGCGCCATACATCACGGTGTTGCCGACGATGATCGACTCCTCCGGCACGATGGCGGAATGGGCGGGCGGGCGCACGATGATCTTGCCGCCCGAGAGACCCTTGCCGACATAGTCGTTGCCTTCGCCTTCGAGATCGAAGGTGATGCCCTTGCACAGCCAGGCGCCGAAGGCCTGACCGGCGGTGCCCTTCAGCGACACCTTGATGGTGTCGTCGGGCAGGCCGGCATGGCCGTAGATCTTGGCCACCGAGCCCGCCAGCATGGCGCCGGCCGAACGGTTGGTGCTGTTGATCTTGGTATCGATCTTCACCGGCGCGCCGCGATCGAGCGCGGGCTGCGCCTGCTTGATCAACTCGCGATCGAGCACGGCTTCCAGGTGATGGTCCTGATCTTCGGTGTGATAGATCTTCTGGCCGGGCAGTTCGGGCTGGCGCACGAACAGCTTGGAGAAGTCGAGACCCTTGGCCTTCCAGTGCGACACGAGGGCCGACTGGTCAAGCATCTGCACCTGGCCGACCATCTCGTCGAAGTTGCGATAGCCGAGCTGGGCCATGATCTCGCGGACTTCCTCGGCGACGAAGAAGAAGTAGTTGATGACGTGCTCGGGCTGGCCGGTGAAGCGCTTGCGCAGCACCGGGTCTTGCGTCGCGACGCCGACCGGGCAGGTGTTGAGATGGCACTTGCGCATCATGATGCAGCCGGCAGCAATCAAAGGCGCTGTGGCGAAGCCGAATTCGTCGGCGCCGAGGAGCGCGCCGATGACGACGTCGCGGCCGGTGCGGAAGCCGCCGTCGACCTGGACAATGATGCGGCTGCGCAGCCGTTCACGAACCAGGGTCTGATGGGTTTCGGCAAGACCGATTTCCCATGGCGAACCCGCATGCTTGATCGAGGTCAGCGGCGAAGCGCCGGTGCCGCCTTCGAAGCCGGCGATGGTCACATGGTCCGCGCGCGCCTTGGCGACGCCCGCGGCGACCGTGCCGACGCCGATTTCCGACACCAGCTTGACCGAGACCTGGCCCGTCGGATTGACGTTCTTGAGGTCGTAGATCAGCTGCGCGATGTCTTCGATCGAATAGATGTCGTGATGCGGCGGCGGCGAGATGAGACCGACGCCCGGGGTCGAGTGGCGGACGGCGGCAATCGTCGCGTCGACCTTATGGCCGGGCAACTGACCGCCTTCGCCGGGCTTCGCACCCTGCGCCATCTTGATCTGCATCATGTCGGAATTGACGAGATATTCCGTGGTAACGCCGAACCGTCCTGAGGCGACCTGCTTGATAGCAGAGCGCATGCTGTCGCCATTCGGCATCGGCTTGTAGCGATCCGACTCCTCGCCGCCTTCGCCGGTGTTCGACTTGCCGCCGATCCGGTTCATGGCGATGGCCAGCGTGGTATGCGCCTCGCGCGAGATCGAGCCGTAGGACATGGCGCCCGTCGCAAAGCGCTTGACGATGTCCGCAGCGGATTCGACTTCCTCGAGCGGCACAGGCTTGCGCTTCTCGTCTTCGGCCGTCTTGATCTTGAACAGACCGCGCAGCGTCAGCAGACGCTCGGACTGTTCGTTGAGGATCTTGGCGAAGGCCTTGTAGCGATCCTGCGAGTTGCCGCGCACCGCATGCTGCAGCAGCGATACCGACTCGGCGTTCCAGGCGTGATCCTCACCACGGCTTCGATAGGCGTATTCACCGCCGACATCGAGGGCGGTCTTGTAGATCTGGATCTCGCCGAACGCCTCGTTGTGGCGACGCACGGTTTCCTCGGCAATTTCGGCGAGGCCGACGCCTTCGATCTTAGTGTGGGTGCCCGTGAAGTACTTGGTGACGAATTCCTGACGCAGGCCGACAGCGTCGAAGATCTGCGCGCCGCAATAGGACTGGTAGGTCGAGATGCCCATCTTCGACATGACCTTGAGCAGGCCCTTGCCGATCGACTTGATGAAGCGCTTGACGATTTCGTAGTCGTCGAGCTGCACCGGCAGCCGGTCCTTCATGGCGATGATGGATTCGAAGGCCAGATACGGGTTGATCGCTTCGGCGCCATAGCCGGCGAGGCAGGCGAAGTGATGCACTTCGCGCGGTTCGCCGGATTCGACGACCAGGCCGACCGAGGTGCGCAGGCCGGTGCGGATCAGGTGGTGATGCACCGAGGCGCAAGCCAGCAGCGACGGGATCGGAATGCGATCCGAGCCGGCCATGCGATCGGACAGGATGATGATGTTGACGCCTTCGCGCACCGCAGCTTCGGCGCGGGCGCACAGTTCATCCAGCACCTGCTCCATGCCTGCCGCGCCGAAACCGGCATGGAAGGTGGTGTCGAGGGTACGCGAGACAAAGTGCGACTCGGCGACATCGGTGATCGAGCGGATCTTTTCGAGATCCTGGTCGGTCAGGATCGGCTGGCGCACTTCGAGACGCTTGGTGGTGGCGACGCCCTGCAGGTCGAACAGGTTCGGCCGCGGTCCGATGATCGAGACGAGGCTCATGACGAGCTCTTCACGGATCGGATCGATCGGCGGGTTGGTGACCTGCGCGAAGTTCTGCTTGAAATAGGTGAACAGCGGCTTCGGCTTGCTCGACAGCGCCGAGATCGGCGTGTCGGTGCCCATGGAGCCCGACGCTTCCTCGCCCTGCGACGCCATCGGCGTCAGCAGGATGGTGACGTCTTCCTGGGTGTAGCCGAAGGCCTGCTGGCGATCGAGCAGCGGCAGGTTGGAGCGCTGGCCCTTGGCCGCCGCGTCCGGGAGCTCTTCCAGAACGATCTGGGTGTGTTCGAGCCACTCGCTATAGGGATGGCTTGCGGCCAGCGTCGCCTTGATCTCGTCGTCAGGGATCAGACGGCCCTGGACAAGGTCGACCAGCAGCATCTTGCCGGGCTGCAGACGCCACTTAGTGATGATGTCTTCTTCCGGAATCGCCAGCACGCCCATTTCGGACGCCATCACGATGCGGTCGTCCTTGGTGACGAGATAACGTGCGGGGCGCAGACCGTTACGGTCCAGCGTCGCGCCGATCTGTCGACCGTCGGTGAAGGCGAGCGCGGCAGGGCCGTCCCACGGCTCCATCATCGCGGCGTGATATTCGTAGAAGGCGCGGCGCTGCTCATCCATCAGGGGATTGCCGGCCCAGGCTTCCGGAATCATCATCATCACGGCGTGGGGCAGCGAGTAGCCACCCTGTACCAGGAATTCGAGCGCGTTGTCGAAACAGGCGGTGTCCGACTGGCCTTCATAGGAGATCGGCCACAGACGGCTGATGTCCTTGCCGTACAGTTCGGACTCGATGGACGCCTGACGCGCCGCCATCCAGTTGACGTTGCCGCGCAGCGTGTTGATTTCGCCGTTATGCGCGACCATGCGGTACGGATGCGCCAGCGACCAGGTCGGGAAGGTGTTGGTCGAGAAGCGCTGATGCACCAGTGCCAGCGCGCTTTCGAAATCCTCTTCGTGCAGGTCGGCATAGTAGCTGCCGAGCTGGTCGGCGAGGAACATGCCCTTGTAGATGATCGTGCGGCACGACATCGAGCACGGATAGTAGCCGGCAAGGCCGCGCTCGCGGCGCTGATAGATCGCCTGCGAGATCGACTTGCGGAGAATGTACAGACGACGTTCGAATTCGTCCTCGTCGGCGATCTTGGCTTTGCCGATGCCGATGAAGACTTGCATGTTGGCAGGCTCGGTCGGCTTCACGCTTTCGCCGAGCGATGCGTTGTCGGTCGGGACGTCGCGCCAGCCGAGCAGCTTCAGGCCTTCGGCCTTAATCTGGTCGCCGATGATGCCCTGAATGACTTTCCGCCACGCGGTATCACGCGGCATGAACAGCGCGCCGATGGCGTATTGGCCAGGCTCCGGCAGGCTGAAGCCGAGTTCCGCAGTCTTGCGGACGAAGAACTTATGCGGGATCTGCACCAGAATACCGGCGCCGTCGCCAAAGCGCGGATCTGCGCCGGTGGCGCCGCGGTGCTCGAGGTTGCACAGGATGCTGATCGCGTCAGACACAATCTGATGCGACTTGCGGCCCTTGATGTTGGCAATGAAGCCGACGCCACAGGCGTCCTTTTCCTGCGACGGGTCATAGAGGCCCAGCGCCGGCGGACGGTAGGTATGGAGTTCCGGTTTGATGGCGGTGTCTTTCACGTTAGCCGATTTGATAGCCGGGGCCGCCGAATGCGTGCCGGTTTCGATCAACTGGCGCTCGTGCTCTGATCCGCTCATCTTCGTCCTCTCAACCCCCGTCGGGGTTCTGCCACCCTTGTCGGCGCACCTTTGACGCTCGCGGAACCCGTTCGGGCTACCGCTCGCGCGTCTTGCGAGCCTCGTTTTCAGAATTCAGACTGGTGGTGCCCATCGTCCCCGGCGGCCACCCCATATCTCGCCTTAAAGGCATTTCGTCTCAGCAGGCGTGTTTTTTAGTCGCGACGCCTGCTTATGTTGCAAACCCTGTGCCGGATTTGCCACCAAAAATTGCGACAGTGATGCTGTCCTAACCAGGACTTTGCCAAATTTTTATCTAGCACACAAGCGCGCTTGAGTCCGTCGTCGCATAGCAACAACGCATGCCAAATTGTCCAAGCTGGCGTGGACACATTCAGCCCGGAGGTGCCGCGTTCCGGCCAAAGGCTGGCCCAAGGGCTGCCGGATTCAGCGGTGAGGTTGCGCAGTGCTCGTTAACGCCTGTGGCAGCGGTGCTGGCAGGCGAGCGAAGCGTGAGGTTCAGGAAGTTGAACACTCTCCGGGCGCGGGGGCGTCGAAGGAGCATGCAATGAAGGTACTTGTGGGATGTCTGGCCTCGGCCGGTCTGTTGCTGGCGAGTGGTGCTGCACAGGCGCAGGCGCTGCCGCCGATGCGCGGCGACGTTGCCGTTGTGGCGCAGGTCTCCGATGTCGGCGGTCCCTATGCGGCTATGCCGCCCGTGGAATATGCGGAGCCGCGCCCCTATGGCGTGTTGCGCCGTGGCTATGATCTGGCGGTGCTGCCGCTGCGTGAGGTCTATTCGATCCTGCGCGAGGCCGGCTTCTCCGCCCTCGGCATGCCGCAGCAACGCGGCCTCATCTACACGGTCGCGGCGATCGATCTCGACGGCGAGGACGGCCGGTTGGTGATCGATGCGCGCAGCGGACGCATTCTGCGCTTCATTCCGGCCTATCGCATGGGCGACCGGATGAGCGAGGAGATCGACACGCGCTATGGCCCGCAAGGCGCAGTGCCGACCCTGCCGCAATATCGCCGCCCGCCGTTTACAGCCGGGACGGCAACGCCCGCGCCGAAGGTTGCCAGCCGCACGACGAGCGTGCCGCTGCCGAAGCGGCCGCCGGCGCGCGCGGTTGCGGCACCGGCCAAGCCTGTTACGCCAGCCGAGACCAAGCCGGTCGCAGTCAAACCACCTGAAACGCCGCCGGCCGCTGCGCCCGTGCAGCAATCGGCCGTGACGGAGCAGAAGCCCGCCGAGACGAAGGCGCCGGAAACGACCGGGGCTGCTCCGGCAACACCGGCAGTGCCCGAGAAGAAGGACGCTGTTGCTCCGACAGTCGCTGCGCCGGCGACAGAAGCAAAGCCTGCGACACCGCCGGCTGCGGAAACGCCGCCTCCTGCCCAGGGGCTGGAATAGTCCGGGCCGGATCAAGAAAAAACGCCCCGGATTGCTCCGGGGCGTTCGTTCAACAACTACACTTACTTCAGGTCACATACTTCAAGTACAAAGTCGCGGTTACGCGGCGACTTTCTCGGCCGAGCCGTCAACCACCTGCGGTGCGCTGACCGCGCTGGTGGAAATCGGAATGCTGCGGGGTTTCTTGGCTTCCGGGATCTCACGGACGAGGTCCACATGAAGCAGGCCGTTCTCGAGCGAGGCGTTCTTCACCTGTACGAAATCGGCAAGCTGGAAGGCGCGTTCAAAGGCACGGGCGGCGATGCCGCGATAGAGCACTTCGGCCTTGCTGCCATTCTCGTTGGCAGCCTTCTCGCCCTTGATCGTCAGCGTGTTTTCCTTCGCGACGATGGAAAGCTCGTTCTGCGCAAAGCCGGAAACGGCAACGCTGATACGGTATTCGTTCTCGCCGGTGCGCTCGATATTGTAGGGCGGATAGCCCGGCGCTGCGTCACCTGTGCTCTGATCGAGCAGATTGAACAGGCGGTCGAAACCGACGGTGGAACGATAAAACGGGGTGAGATCATAGCTACGCATTGGATAGTCCTCCATTGAGCGACTGTTGCAATAACCCGCCCGCCATAAGGGCCGGGCTTTCGTGTCATGCAGCCTAGAGAGGCCTGCATGAAGCTGATATGGGAGGGGTCTGGCGGCTCGCAAGGGGGGCCGAAAGATTCGCGCCGACCTGTCTCCCGCCCTTGAAATCCCGCGTTTTTCGCCTAACCGGTCCCCCGCCATGACGCTCGTCTCCATTCCCGCCAACCCCGTTCCCGAGGGGGCCGTGTCCGGCACCATCAAGACGCCGGACGGCGCTGAGCTACGTTTCGCGCGCTGGGCGCCGACGACCGGGCGCAAGGGCACGGTCTGCGTGTTCAGCGGGCGCGGCGAATATATCGAGAAGTATTTCGAGACCGTGCGCGACCTGCGCGACCGCGGCTTTGCAGTGGCCATGATCGACTGGCGCGGGCAGGGCCATTCGTCGCGGCAGTTGCGCGATGGCCGCAAGGGCTATGTGCGCAGCTTCTCGGATTTCGAGATCGACGTCGAAAGTTTCGTGCAGCAGGTGGTGATGCCGGATTGCCCTCCGCCCTATTTCGCGCTGGCGCATTCGATGGGCGGCGCGGTGATGCTGCGTGTGGCGCATTCCGGCAAGCGCTGGTTCGATCGCATGGTGCTGTCGGCGCCGATGATCGATCTGCCGGGCCGTTCGACCTCGCTGCCGGCGCGGCTGCTGTTGCGTGTCATGCGCTGGACCGGGCAGGGCGGCAACTACATTCCCGGCGGCAATGGTGAGCTGGTCGGGACCTCGTCATTCCCCAACAACAAGCTGACCAGCGATCCTGTGCGCTATGCGCGCAACGCGGCAATCCTCGAAGAGGACGCGACGCTCGGCATCGGCTCGCCGACGGTGGCCTGGGCCGATACGGCGATCCGTGGGATGCATGGCTTTCGCGAGGCCAGCTATCCCGTGAAGATCCGTCAGCCGATCCTGATGCTGGCGGCCAGCAACGACCAGGTCGTGTCGACGCCGGCCATCGAGGAATTCGCCTATCACCTGCGTGCCGGGTCGCATCTGGTGATCGCCGGCTCCCGTCACGAGATCCTGCAGGAGCAAGATCGCTATCGCCAGCAATTCTGGGCGGCGTTCGATGCATTCGTGCCGGGGACGCCGCTGTTCAAATAACGGACACATCCTATGCTTGGTATTCACGGCCTCTGGCTTTTCATCCTGTCCGGCATCCTGCTCAACATCACGCCGGGGCCGGACACGGCCTATATCGTCGGGCGCAGCGTGCAGATGGGCTGGCGTGGCGGTGTCGCGGCGGCGCTGGGGATCAGTGCGGGATGCCTCGTCCATGTGTTCGCCGCGGCGGTCGGATTGTCGGCGCTGCTGGCGGCCTCGTCCTATGCCTTCACAGCGGTGAAATGGATCGGTGCGGCCTATCTGCTTTACACCGGCGTGCAGATGCTGCGTGCGCGGGCATCGACAGTTGCAACGAACGACGCTGCGGAAAAGCCGCTGCTGTCGCTTCGGCAGGTGTTCTGGCAGGGCGCCTTCACCAACGCGCTGAACCCGAAGGTGGCGCTGTTCTTTCTCGCCTTCCTGCCGCAATTCGTCGACGTGGATGCGCCCAGCAAGGCGTTGGCTTTCATCGTACTTGGGCTGATCTTCATCAGCACGGGCACGATCTGGGGGCTCGGCACGGCCATTGTCGCGGCCAAAGCCGCCAGCCGCGTCCGGCGATCCAGTCAGGCAATGATGTGGATCAACCGCGCCCTCGGCGGCGTCTTCATCTATCTCGGCATCCGCGTGGCGATGCTGGAGACGCGTTAGTTACTTCAGAATTTCCCACGTCTCGACGCCGGCCAGATAGACGCCGAGCAGCATCATCGCGATCAGGAACCAGCGGCGGAATTGGTCGGGATGCATCCGCATACGCACCATCTGGCCGATGAACATGCCGGCAAAGGCCATCACCATGGCAACGAGGCCCGACAGCGCTATGGAGGCATTCAGCAGACCGGCGCTGGAGAGGTTGAAGGCCTGTGCGAGAGTACAGACGGTGAAATAGACACCGAGCGCCTGGATCAGCTCGTCCTTTTCCATGCCAATCGACTGCATGAAGGGCATCGACGGGATCACCTGCACGCCGGTGGCGGCAGCGACGACACCGGTGACAAGGCCGACGACGCCGCCGACCCACCCTTCGTTCTGTTTTGCGACGCTTAGCTGGAATTTCACGAGGCTGATGGCACCATAGATCACCAGCAGGATGCCGAGCACGACGGTGCCGTAGCGCGCATAGGGGCCGGTCATCAGCCCGCCGCTGCTCCAGATACCGAAAGCGGTGCCGAGCATCAGCGGCCACAGCCGGCGGATGATGTCGCGCAAATAGCCGCCGACGAAAGTCTGCCAGATATTGGTGACGATCGCGGGGGCGATGACGATGGCCAGCGCCTGCACCGGCGGCATGGCGACGGCGAGCAGGCCCATCGAAACGGTCGGGAGGCCGAGGCCGATGACCCCTTTGACGAAGCCGGCGAGCGCGAAGACTGCAGCGATCAGAATGAGTGAGGAATCGAACATGATGCAGGCACATTGACCGATCGGCTGCACAGGCACAATCTGGAGGTTACGGAGAAAGCCTTCGTCTTTAACGAAGGCTGGCGCGGAGAACACCATGCATGCCGACCTTGTCGATCTCAGGCTGTTCGTCGCGGTGGCCGAGGCGCGCAGTATCACCGCGGGTGCTGCCGCTGCCAATCTGGCGCTGGCTTCGGCTAGTGCGAGAATCAAGGGGCTGGAGGCGACGATCGGCGTGCCATTGCTGAAACGGGGCCGGCGCGGCGTTACGCTGACGGCGGCTGGCGAGAGCCTGCTCGGCCATGCCCGCATCGTCATGCAGAATGTCGAGACCATGCGCGGCGACATGGCGGCCTATGCCAATGGCATGAAGGCCAGTGTGTCGATGCTGGCCAATACGGTGGGCCTGTCCGAACATCTGCCGAAGGCGCTTGCGAGTTTCCTACGCGAGCACCCCAATGTCAGCCTCGAGGTCGAGGAGCGCGAGAGCGCCGATATCGCCCAGGCGATCGCCGCCGGCATCGCCGATTTCGGCTTCGCTGCCGAGCATACGCTGCCGGACAGTCTGGAACGCTTCACCTTCAACGAAGACCGGCTGATGCTGGTGACGGCGCCGCGCAGCGATCTCGCCGGCCGGCGACATATCGATTTCCATGAGATCATCGACCGCGACTTCATCGGCCTCACCAACGCGACCGCGCTGCAGAACCACATCGGCAAATATGCGGCGAAGCTGGGCGCGCGACTGCGCTACCGAGCGCAGATGCGGGATTTCGATGCGATGTGTCAGATGGCGGCGGCGGGGGTCGGCATTGCGATTGTGCCGGAAGTCGCCGCACGGCGCTGCGCGCGGTCGACGGCGCTGGCGCTGATCCGCATTCGCGATCCCTGGGCGAACCGCAGACTGGCGATCTGCTTTCGCAGCCTGAAGACGTTATCCCGTCCCGCGCAGCAGATGATCGAGCATCTGCGGGCTGCAGCGCGGGCGTAGCAGTGCCCGATCAGGCGTTGAGGATCTTCAGCGCCGCCTCATGCACGCGCGGGTCGCCGGCGGCGACGATGCGGCCACCGTTCTGCGCGGGCTTGCCCTCCCACGTTGTCACCACGCCGCCGGCGCCGGTGATGATCGGGATCAGGGCTGCGATATCGTAGGGCTTCAGCTCGGTCTCGATGACGAGGTCGAGATGACCAGCGGCGAGCATGCAATAGGAATAGCAATCGCCGCCGTAGCGCGTCAGCCGCACGCCTTTTTCGACGTCGTGAAATTTTGCGCGATCGGCGTCGCCCATCAGCCGCGGGCTGGTGGTGAACAGCGTGGCGTCCTTCAGAGATGCGCAGCGGCGCACGGCAAGCTTGCGGGTGGTGTTGTTGGGGCCCTGGTAGCGCGCCGAGCCGCTGTCGCCGCTGAAGCGCTCGCCGATATAGGGCTGGTGCATCATGCCATAGACCGGTGTGCCCCGATGCAGCAGCGCGATCAGCGTGCCCCAGATCGGGAAGCCGGAGATGAAGGATTTGGTGCCGTCGATCGGGTCGAGCACCCAGACATATTCGGCGTCTTCGCGTTCGGTACCGAATTCCTCGCCAACAATGCCGTGCTGGGGGAAGTTGGCCTTGATCAGCCGGCGCATCACCGCTTCGGCAGCGCGGTCGGCTTCCGTGACCGGGTCGAAATCGGTGCTGTTCTTGTTGTCGATACTCAGCGAGGTGCGAAAGAACGGCAGGATGGTCTCGCCCGACGAGGTCGCAAGACGACCAATGAAGGCGTTGAAGTCGATGACCGTCACGGAGAGGTCCTTTGTTGCGGCTGCTGGATGGGGACGTGTCGCTTCCTATACAGCGCAGGGCAACGACTCGCATCTGCGGTGATCGAAATCTCTCTGCGATTCCCCTAAGCCACAGCACTGAATCGGATTGCGATTTCCCTAAGATTCCTGATGTCCGGCATCAGAAATTGGTCAATGAAATGAATATATGATCATTTCTTAAATAGGTCAAAGCTACTGTCATTTCTATATCGCGTTGATTTTGCTTGTAGAAATTATGACGCCTATGCCTGAATGGTGCGATCACCATGCGAAATTTGCATGGAAATTTGCCCGAAAACTCTTGCACTTGGTGCGTCGCGGCTGCATATTGTTGCGGTGCGGTAGCGCTTGCGCTATCGCTGCCCTCCTTGGGCGTTTCCTCCCTAGACTTGGACCGCTTGCTATCGCAAGCGGTCCTTTTTTCTTGTCGGAGGAGTTTTGCATCACGGCGTGCCGACGTGGCTGCCGGCGATTGTCTTTATGTCGCCTGGCCTGTTCGTCGCCTGGCACCCCGACAGCCTCGGGCCCATTGCGACGTCAGTCATCAAGCAAGACTTATTCGGCTGAGAACCTCAAGCCGGTGTCCACGTCGTGGCGGTTACTTCAGCGACCCGTTGATCTCGGTGAACTTGCCGTTGAGGTTGGTGCCGAGGCCGTTGACGACGGCGATGATGGCCAGCGAGATGCCGGCGGCGATTAGCCCGTATTCGATCGCAGTCGCTCCCGATTCGTCCGACCAGAATTTCTTGATCATGTTCTTCATGTTCTCTCCTGCCATTTTACGCGGTTCCAATCCGCGGAACCACGCTGGTGGGGATAACCTAAAGTTGCATTAATCCCGGTGGTAAAACTCTGCCCCATCTCTAAATCCAGCGAAAATTGACAATTTGTCGCACGAAATAAGCGCTGCCGTGACCCGGCGGTCACGGTTCCAAATACCCCACCTGATTGAGTGAAGGTTCGAACCCCGGCGAGCCGTTCGGCCCCAGCCTATTCGGCGGCGGCCTGGAACGGGCCGAGGCTGTCCAGCGGGATCTTCGCCAGCGCATCGGCCAGGACGGTAAAATCGGCAGCAATCTGATCGAAGCGCGCGGTTCGCTCACGGCGGCGTTCGTCCATATAGATAGCCCGGTTCAGCTCGATCTGGATGGCGTGCAGCCCACTGGCCGGGTTGCCGTAATGCTCGGTAATGAAGCCGCCGGCATAGGGCTTGTTACGGCCCAGCGAATAGCCGAGGCCGCCGAATGTGTCTTCGACCACCTCGGCCAGGATAGTGGCGCAGCTGGTGCCATATCGGTCGCCGACGACCACGTCCGGGCGGCGCGGCTCCTCGCGGGAAATTCCGATCGAGGGCATCGAGTGGCAATCCACCAGGATCACCGTGCCGAATGTCTGGTGCGCCTTGTTGATCAGGCGGCGCAGGGCGCGATGGTACGGCTTGTACAACGCCTCGATCCGGGTGAGGGCGTCATCGACGTCCAGCCGCTCGCGGTAGATCTCCTGGCCGTCGCCGACCACCCGGGGAATCGTGCCAAGACCGCCGGCGACCCGCATCGAGCGGGTATTGGCAAAGCTGGGCAGCCGGCCGTTGAACATCCGCGGATCGAGCTCATAGGGCTCGCGATTGACGTCCACATAGGAGCGCGGGAAATGCACCCGGACCACCGGGAAGCCGCGATCGCTCAATCCCGCGATCAATTCGTCCATGAACGAATCTTCCGAGCGGCGCAGTGCCGTCACGTCAATGCGGGACGCGCTGAGGAATTCCGCCGGATAGACCGAGCCGGAATGCGGGGAATTGAAAATGATCGGGGCGCGCCAGTTGGCCGGCTCGACGATCTCGAAGGGAGGCGACAGCTCACCGTCAAACTGGGTCATCGTCGCGCATCGTCCCTGCAGCCGCGTTCTTCGGTTTGCCCAGTCTGGCAGAAAACCGGCGCTTTGTGAGGCTGCATTGTCGATAACGGAAACAAGTCTGCCAAGTTAAAAACCTTCCGCAGGCGCGGCGATCGCGAGAAACGCGCTCATTTGTTGTGTTTCACGACGTTCTGGCGCACCATCTTGAGACGCTTATGCACAGTCTGCGCTGATCACCTTCACCCGAAATTTACCAGACCTCGGGCTTAGTGGGCGAACAGGTCCTCTCATTCGGGTTCGACGTCCAACCGCCATGCACAAAATCCTTCTCGCAGAAGACGACAACGACATGCGCCGCTTCCTGGTGAAGGCGTTGGAAAACGCCGGTTTTCAGGTGTCGCACCACGATAACGGGATGTCAGCCTATCAGAGACTCCGCGAGGAACCCTTTGAAATGCTTCTAACGGACATCGTGATGCCGGAGATGGACGGGATCGAACTGGCGCGCCGCGCCAGCGAACTCGATCCCGACATCAAGATCATGTTCATCACCGGTTTCGCCGCCGTGGCGCTGAATTCCGACTCGGAAGCGCCGAAAAACGCCAAGGTGCTGTCCAAGCCGGTCCACCTGCGCGAATTGGTCAGCGAAGTGAACAAGATGCTGGCGGCCTGAGGGCAGCCCGCTTTCCTGGATTTCTTTCTTGGATTTCCTGCAAATCAGGCAAGGATTGGTACTCCGCCGTCCTTGCTTGTCCGGGTTTGACCCGTTATAGACCCCACACCCGTAACGACCGGTTCTTAGGGCGCGTAGCTCAGCGGGAGAGCACTTCCTTGACATGGAAGGGGTCACAGGTTCGATCCCTGTCGCGCCCACCACGCACCTCACACTTTCGAAGACTGCCGGATTGGCGCCTTTTCAGGCGTCGGGAGACGTTTCTTTCCCTAATGCTCCGATTAGTGACAGTTTTATTTCGGAACCAGTCGTGTTCATGCCGTGACTCGGCTATAGCTCAATAGTCCAGCACTTTTCGACCGGAAGCTGATGCCAACGAAGACCCGGCCGGTAATCGGCGTGATCGGCAACGCGTATCGCATTGAGAACAGGTTCTCCGTCCAGGCGGTCGGAGAAAACAACCTTCGTGCGGTCGCTGAAGTGGCCAATGCCCTGCCGATGATGTTTGCCGGCACCCCCGACATTACCGATATCGGCCAGGTGCTCGATCTGGTCGATGGCATCCTGCTCACCGGCGCTCGGGCCAATGTCCACCCGACCCGGTTCGGAATGGAAGCCCATGCCCGTCACGAGCCCTATGACAATGGCCGCGATGCGGTGGCTCTGGCCATGATCGAAGCTTGTGTCGCGCGCGGGGTCCCGATCTTCGGCATCTGTCGCGGATTGCAAGAGATGAACGTTGCGTTCGGCGGTTCGCTGCATCCCGAGATCCGCGAGATTCCTGGCCGCATCAATCATCGCATGCCGCGGCTCGAGAGCGGCGAGATCCATCCCGATCCGGCGGTCGTATTTGCCGATCGCCACGACGTGCATCTGACCAGCAACGGCACCTTCGCCAGCCTGCTGGGGCGCGAGACCATCACGGTCAATTCCCTGCATGGTCAGGGCATCGATATCCCTGGCGAGCGAGTGGTGATCGAGGGTATTGCCGAGGACGGCACCATCGAGGCCATCCGCATTGCCGATGCGCCGAGCTTCGCGCTCGGTGTGCAATGGCACGCCGAATATGATCCGCAGATCAATCCGATCAACCGCACGCTGTTTCAGGCGTTCGGCGAGGCGGTGGCCGCTCGCAGGCAGCGTGGGGCCTTCACGGCTGCGGCCGCGCCGCTATCAGCAGGAATGCGCTGAGCGCGGCTGCGACACAAAGCACAGCACCCGCGACCGTCGCTGCGGCAAATGCGGTGATCAGCGCCGGCCCCTTTGCCGCCATGACCGATCCGATCAGCGCCGTGACCACAAGGCCGCCTGTGCGTGCGACCGCGCTGTTGAAGCCCGATGCTGACCCGGTGTGACGCGCATCGACGGACATCAGCACGGCCGTCGTCAGAGGTGCGACAGCGCCGGCCATGCCGATGGCGATGACGACCATGGCGGGGAAGACGCTGGTCCAGTAGCTGGTGTCGGGACTGATTCGGAGCGCCAGCAGAAAACCCATCGCCACAATCACCGGTCCCAGCGTCAGCATGATCCTCGGGCCGGTTCTGGCTGCGAGCGAGCCAGCAAGCGGTGATGTCAAAGAGATGACAAGCGGCAAGGGCAGCAGCGCGGCACCGGCCTGTGTCGCGGTGTAGCCGGCTGCTTCGATCAGGAGAAAAGGCATCAGGACGAACAGCCCGCCGAGTGCGCCGTACAACAAGAAGGTCAGCAGCGTCAGGCCGACGAAGCTGGCGGACCCGAACAGTGCAAGCGGCATCATCGCGCGTTCGCCCTTACGGCCTTCGATCCACACGAACACAAGCAAGAGCAGGAGTCCTGCGACGAGCGCGCCAAGCGTGAAACCCGTCCAATCATGTGACGTAGCTTCGGTCAGACTCCAGGTCGTCAGGCCAAGTCCCACAGTCGCGAGGATGGCGCCGAGACTATCGAGCGGCTCGTCGCTGTCGTGTCGATCGCGGGGGATGCCTAGCCAGGCAAGCGCCATTGCGGCCAATGCGATCGGCACATTGATGAGAAAGATGAGATGCCAGCTGCCGATGTCGATCAGCCATCCGCCCAACACCGGTCCGAGCGCGCCGGCGGCAGCGCCGCTGGCAGCCCAGATGCCGATAGCGCGGCCCTTTGCTTCGCCGGAAAACGTCTGGCCGAGGATCGCCAGGCTGTTCGGCATCAGCATCGCCGCGCTGATACCCTGCAGAAAACGCGCAGCCAACAGCCAACGGAGGCTGGGCGCCACAGCGCAAGCCAGCGAGGCCAGCGCAAACAGGCCAACGCCCCAGATCAGAAGTCTGCGGCGGCCGAAACGGTCGCCTGCTGCACCGCCGAGCAAAAGAAGTGCACTAAGCGGCAACAGATAGGCATTGATCACCCATTGCAGGTCGAAGGCATCGGCCTGAAAACTCGCTGCAATGGCAGGAAGTCCGACATTCACCACCGATCCGTCGATGAAGGCCAGGCTGGAGGCCAGAATCGTGGTGGCAATTACCAGGCCGGGATGGCTGATATCATCAATCTTTTCTGTGGCGCCGGCGGCGCCTGCGTCACAAAGCGCATGCAGGGCGTTACTCATGACCGGGTTGTAGGGGAACGGGAGCTCAGAACAAACCGTTGTCCTCCGATCGGGCAATTCCGTTTTGGCCCCGATTGTGCAAGCATCCCGGGCGGTCGTGCCGGGGCGCTCGGTAAGAGAGTCGTCGGCGTGAGATCGGACTGTGTTGAGGAGAGGGACTATGAAACGATTTTTTCTGTTGGGGACCATGATCGCCGCGGCGGTCTGCACGACGCAGGCGGGCGCTCAGGAGCTCACCGGCACGCTCAAGAAGATCAAGGACACCGGCGCCATCACCATCGGCTTCCGCGATTCCTCGGTGCCGTTCTCTTATTTGGATGACAATCAGAAGCCCGTCGGTTTCGCCATGGACATCTGCTACAAGATCGTCGATGCGGTGAAGAAAGAGCTGAAGAACGACAAGATCGAGGTGAAGCTCAATCCGGTGACCTCGGCGACACGTATTCCGCTGATTGCCAACGGCACCGTCGACCTCGAATGCGGCTCGACCACCAATAATGCCGATCGCCAGAAGCAGGTCGCGTTCACCAATACGCACTTTCTGACGGCCAGCCGCTTCGTCTCGAAGAAGGCCGCCAAGCTCGACAAGATCGACGATCTGAAGGGCAAGTCGGTGGTCTCGACCTCCGGCACCACCAACATCAAGCAGCTCACCGAAGCCAATGCCGCGCGTAATCTCGGCATCAACGTCATTCCCGCCAAGGATCACGCCGAGGCATTCCTGATGGTCGAGACCGACCGTGCTGTGGCCTTCGTGATGGATGACATCCTGCTTGCCAGCCTTGCTGCCGGTGCGCGCGATCCGAGCGCCTATGTGATCTCCAAGGACGCGTTCTCGAAAGCTGAGCCCTACGGCATCATGCTCCGCAAGGACGATGCGCCGTTCAAGAAGGTTGTCGATGCGGCCACTGCCGAGCTCTACAAGAGCCCGGAAGGCGCCAAGATCTATGACAAGTGGTTCACGCAGAAGATCCCGCCCAAGGGTCTCAATCTGAACGTTCCGATGGGAGCCGAGCAGAAGAAAGCGTTCGCCAGCCCGTCGGATTCGCCTGATCCCGACGCCTACGCAGCCAACTAACTCTTGCTTACCTCTCCCCGCTTGCGGGGAGAGGTCGTCTTACATGCGCGTAGCGCGTGTAAGACGGGTGAGGGGGAGGCAGCGAGTAAAACACTGGCTCCCCCTCACCCGTCTCGAACGACCCTCGGTCGTTCGATCCACCCTCTCCCCGCAGGCGGGGCGAGGGAAGAAGCAATGGCCCGGCCATTGCATGGGTTTCTGCCTGAGGTTGCCAGGTTTTCGCGTGGACGGCGCGTGGGGGTGAATGCGTGAACTATAACTGGAATTGGGGAATCTTCTGGGATCAGACGCCTGATGCGACGGGGACCTATTTTGGCTCGCTGATGAGCGGCCTTCAGGTCACGATCCTGCTCGCACTCTGCGCCTGGTTCATCGCGTTCGTGATGGGCTCTCTGATCGGCATCATGCGGACCCTGCCTGCGCGCTGGGCGGTGTTTGTCGGCAATGCCTATATCGAGATGTTCCGCAACATTCCGCTGCTGGTGCAGCTGTTCATCTGGTTCTTCGTCATTCCCGAACTCTTGCCCGGCGATCTCGGCATCTGGATCAAGCAACTGCGCAATGGGCCGTTCATTGCGGCGATGCTCGGGCTTGGCTTCTATATGTCCTCGCGTGTCGCCGCACAGATCACCGCCGGCATCAATGCACTGCCAAAGGGCCAGCGCATGGCCGGCACGGCCATCGGCCTCACCACCTGGCAGACCTATCGCTACATCCTGCTTCCGCTGGCCTATCGCATCATCTTTCCGCCGCTGACCTCCGAATTTCTCAACACCATCAAGAACACGGCGCCCGCACTCACCATCGGTGTGCTTGAACTGACGGCACGGGCGCGGTCCATGCAGGAATTCTCGTTCCAGGTGTTCGAGGCCTTCTCGGCTGCGGCCGCCATCTACCTCGTCCTCAGTGCCGTTGTGACGATCGGAATGCGCATTCTCGAAAAGCGCCTGGCGATCCCCGGCTTCAACGAGGGGAAATAAGCGATGTTCAGCAATTTCGATTACGACGTCATCTGGCGCAGCCTGCCTTACCTGTTTCAGCAGGGCATGGCGTTCACCCTCACGCTGACGGCAATTGCGACGGTCTTCGGTCTCATCCTGGGCACCTTGATCGCGATGATGCGGCTGTCGTCCAGCGCCGTGCTGTCGGGTTTTGCGGTGAGTTACGTCAATCTGATGCGCTCGCTGCCGCTCGTGCTGGTGATCTTCCTGTTCTACTTCCTGATGCCCTATGTCGGACAGTGGATCATCCGCTCCGATCAGCCCGTGCAGGTCGGTGCCTACGCCTCGACTATCGTGACCTTCACGCTGTTCGAGGCAGCTTACTTCTCGGAGATCATGCGTGCCGGTATCCAGTCGGTGCCGCGGGGGCAGGTGATGGCGGGCTACGCTATCGGGCTCAACTATCGCGAGGTGATGCGCCATGTCGTGCTGCCGCAGGCATTCCGCAACATGCTGCCGGTGATCTTCACCCAGACCATCGTGCTGTTCCAGGACACATCGCTGGTCTACGTGCTGTCGATCACGGATTTTCTGGGTGCAGCGTCCAAGGTCGCACAGCGCGACGGTCGTCTCACCGAAATGTATCTGTTCGCGGCGCTGGTCTACTTCCTGATCTGCTTCACCGCCTCGTTCTTCGTGAAGCGCTTGCAGAAGCGCATCAGCATCATCCGCTAGCCACTTTCGCTTTCAGTCTTTGCCTCCAACTATCGGTCGCTCATCATGCCCATGATCACCATTGAAAAAGTCAGCAAGTGGTACAATCCGCAGTTCCAGGTGTTGAAGAACTGCACGACAGCTGTCGAGAAAGGCGAGGTGGTCGTCGTCTGCGGTCCCTCGGGGTCTGGTAAGTCGACGCTGATCAAGACCGTGAATGCGCTGGAGCCCGTGCAGCAGGGCACTATCATGGTCGATGGACTGAATGTGACGACGATGAAGAAGGACCTGCCGAAGCTACGCTCACGCGTCGGCATGGTGTTTCAGCACTTCGAACTGTTTCCGCATCTGAAGATCGTCGAGAACCTGTGTCTCGGCCAGACCATCGTGCTCGGCCGCTCGGAAGATGCGGCGAAGGCCAAGGCGATGAAGATGCTGGAGCGCGTCGGCCTCACGGCGCATGCGCAAAAATATCCCGGCCAGCTCTCCGGCGGCCAGCAGCAGCGCGTTGCCATCGCGCGCGCGCTGGTGATGGATCCGATCTGCATGCTGTTCGACGAACCGACCTCGGCGCTCGATCCCGAAATGATCAACGAGGTGCTCGACGTCATGGTCGAACTCGCCAAGGAGGGCATGACCATGATGGTGGTGACCCACGAAATGGGCTTCGCCAAGAAGGTCGCCAACCGCGTCATCTTCATGGATGCCGGTGAGATCGTCGAAGACGCGCAGAAGGATGACTTTTTCGGTCATCCGCGCAGCGATCGCGCGCAGCACTTCCTGTCGAAGATCCTCGCGCACTGACGCAGGGAGCGGGCGCATACAGCATCGCGCAAGTGCCTCAAGTTTATGCAGATTCTTGAATGCTGCATGACGGGGCAATTAACGAATGTGTCAGAAATGGAGTGGTATCCTTCAACCGTGAGGGCGAGGGCCTGTTGGTCCGCTGATTGAACTCCACCGGAGCGATCGGGTCTTTGTCCTCACGGACAATTCCACGACGCCACGTTCTCAGCCTCTGCCCAATGCTTCTCTGACCGTCTTCCAACGACCCGAGCCGAGGCTGCGCGAGCCATGCTTGCGCGCGTCCTGACTTGGCCCTTCTCCGGAAAGTGCATCGCATGATCAAGATCAACAGTGTCGGCAACAAATTGGGTCTTGCCGGTCTCGTTGGCATCTTGCTCTCGGCGGGCGTTGTCGCAAACCAGATGAGGACCGAGAGCGCGATCTCGGAGGTTAATCGTCTGGCCGATGTGCAGCAGAAAATCGCCGATAGCGCGATGGAGGCCGACGGCCAGATGCGCGCCATGCAGGTGGCCAGTCAAGGCCTGCGCATGGCCATCACGACACCCGAGATTGACAAGAACGCGGCCGAGATCAGGGCCGCCAAGGCTGCGCAGGACCGCATCATCGATGCCGCGTCCGCCCTGGCGACCAGGCAGGAATACAAGGACAATTTCGCGAAGATTAAATCGCTGACGTCAACCTATCTCGCCGCTGCCGACGAGATCGTCGGTCTGCAGAAGAAACTGCTCGAGCTCTATCGCAACCGCAACGTCGCCGTGATCGACTGGAACCGGCATCTCGACCAGCTGCGCCTCACCACTGCCGTGACCGAGGCGACGAACTGGCCTGAAGTCGATGGACAGCTCAAGATCGCGGACAATGCCATCAACGCTGTGCAGGCAGCCGCATGGCGTTATGCGTCGATGAATGAAGTCACGCAGAAGGGCCAGATCATCACCAAGGCCAAGATCCTCACCGATGCGCTGGCCAAGGCCAGCGTGTTCGAAGACAGCGAGCTCGTGCAGAGCGGCCTGATCCAGCTCGGCACCGACATGAAGAAGTTCATGACGGCCACCGATGAAGCGATCGGCAGTAACGACCAGAAGACCGATATCGTCCGCACCAAGATCACGCCCGCCGCTGCCGCGGCATCTCAACTGGTCGCGCAATCGGTCTCGTCGGCCAAGGCTGCGGTTGGAGAGGCCCGGGCGCAGGCCGCCGAGGAAATGGCACGATCCGGCCAGGTCAATCTCGCGCTCGGCCTCGCGGTCGTGCTGGTGCTGATCTGCACCATGGTATTCTCCTTTGTCGGCGTTGCCCGTCCGATGACGCGCCTGAACGGCGCCATGGGCAAGATGGCGGCCGGCGATCTCGATGTCGTGATTCCCGGCGCCAAGCGCGGCGACGAAATCGGCGACATCGCCAAGACCGTCACGGTCATTCGTGCAAATGCCGAACAGAAGGCGCGCGATGAAGCTGCGGCGCGCCTCGACCAGGACAATCTGGCCGCGGCGTCGCGCAAGCGCGAAATGGTCGAGCTCGCCGGGACGTTCGAACGCGCCGTCGGCAATATCGTCGACAATGTCTCCTCGGCGTCGAACAGACTCGAGGAGTCCGCGGGCGCGCTGACGGCAACGGCTGAACAGGCCAAGGAGCTGACCGCTGCAGTCGTTGCTGCGTCGGACGAAGCATCCACCAATGTTCAGGCGGTTGCGTCGTCGACCGAAGAGATGTCGTCATCGGTCAACGAGATCAGCCGGCAGGTCCAGGAATCTGCGAATATCGCCAACTCCGCCGTGGCGCAGGCGCGCAAGACCAATGACCGCGTGGCGGAGCTTGCCAAGGCTGCGGCCCGGATCGGCGATGTCGTCGAGCTCATCAATACCATTGCCGGCCAGACCAACCTGCTGGCGCTCAACGCCACCATCGAAGCGGCACGCGCCGGCGATGCGGGCCGCGGCTTTGCGGTGGTTGCGTCCGAGGTGAAGGCGCTGGCCGAACAAACCGCCAAGGCGACGGGCGACATCAGCCACCAGATCAACGGCATCCAGGCGGCGACCCAGGAATCCGTCGGCGCCATCAAGGAGATCGGTGACACCATCGGCCGCATGTCCGAGATCGCCTCGACCATCGCCTCTGCCGTCGAGCAGCAGGGCGCGGCAACCCAGGAAATCTCGCGCAATGTTCAGCAGGCAGCGCAGGGCACGATGCAGGTGACGTCGAACATCACCGATGTACAGCGCGGCGCCAGCGCGACCGGATCAGCTTCGACGCAAGTGCTGTCCGCGGCGCAGTCGCTGTCCGGCGAAAGCGCGCGGCTCAAGCTCGAAGTCGGCAAGTTCCTGGACTCCGTCCGGGCCGCATAAATTCATGCTTCTCCCATGATGGGGGAAGCCACAACGAAGACGGCGCCCGTCGCCGAAGCCAGATCAAGTCCTACCTAGGAAGCCAATGATGTCGCTGTTCAATCTCCGTATCCGCGGTCGCCTCTATGGCGGTTTCGGCGCGCTGGTTCTGTTTGGTCTCGCCAGTTCGGGATTTGCCGTCTGGCAGATGACGGAAGTTGGAACGCAGGTCGACTCCCTGAACATTCTTTCGGCCAACACGATCCGGGCCTCGGAGATCGCCTCCGAACTGCACGCGATCCGCGGTGCCGTGTTGCGCTATTCATTCGATCAGGATGAAGCCGCGCTTGCGGATGCCGACAAGCGTCTCGCCGGGGTCACCGCCAGCCTGGACACGGTGATCAAGACCAGTCGTTCGGAGGAACGCCGCGCCGCCTACCGAACCATCGAGAAGGACGTTGCCGACGTGAAGGCGCAGCGCCAGGCGCTTGGCGAGGCCATCAAGCAGATGGTCGCCGGCCGGGAAGTGCTGCAGGAAGCCGGCGACAAGCTGTCATCCAGCCTGCGTAAGCTGGTGATCAGCACGCGCAACACCATGTATGGCCAGGGTTCGACCAAGCTCGAATCCGACACGCTGATGGTGCAGATCGCGAATTGGCGCTTCTTCGTCAGCCGCGACGAGAAGCATATCGAATCTTTCAAGGATCACGTCCGCATCGCGGAGCAGCAGATCGGCGAAATGGAAAAGATGCAGATGCCGCCGACGCTCAGCGCGTTGTTCGGCACCATCCGCAGCAACCTGAAGAGCTACGCCGCCCAGTTCGAGAAGGCTGCCGCCAGCCTGCAGACGGCAGACGGCATCTTCAACAAGTCGATCAGCCCGACCGTCGTGAAAGCGATCGGGAAGGTCGAGACCATCAAATCCGACATCCAGCAGGTTCAGTCGCAGACCGTCGCCGCAACCAGCAACCGCATGTCGACGACTAGCATGCTGCAGCAGATCGTGGCCGGCGTCGCTACTGTGGTCGGTCTAGCGATTGCCTTCCTGATCGCGCGCGGCATTATTGGCCCTCTGTCGGGCCTGACGGCTGGCATGAAGCGGCTCGCCGACGGGGATTTCAGCGTGGTGTTGCCGGGTCTCGCCCGCAAGGACGAGGTCGGCGACATGGCACGCGCAGTCGAGACCTTCAAGGTACGGGCCGAGGAGAAGGCACGCGCCGAGGCCGAAGCCAAGCTGACGCAGGACCAGCAGGCAGCGATTCAGCGACGCCGGGACATGATCCGTCTCGCGGACGATTTCGAGGGCGCCGTCGGCAGCATCGTCGAGAACGTGTCATCGGCCTCGAGCCAGCTCGAAGAATCGGCGGGCGGACTGACTGCGACCGCCGAGCAATCCCGACAGCTCACCGCCATGGTGGCCGCAGCCTCCGACGAAGCCTCGACCAATGTGCAGGCGGTGGCGTCATCCACCGAGGAGATGTCGTCCTCGGTCAACGAGATCAGCCGTCAGGTTCAGGAGTCGGCCAATATCGCCAACTCCGCGGTGGCACAGGCCCGCAAGACCAATGACCGCGTGGCTGAGCTTGCCAAGGCCGCCGCGCGGATCGGCGATGTTGTCGAGCTGATCAACACGATTGCCGGCCAGACCAATCTGCTGGCGCTCAATGCCACCATTGAAGCGGCGCGCGCCGGCGATGCAGGTCGCGGCTTCGCGGTTGTTGCATCGGAAGTGAAGGCGCTCGCCGAACAGACGGCCAGGGCAACCGGCGACATCAGTCACCAGATCTCCGGCATCCAGGCCGCGACCGAAGAGTCGGTCGGCGCCATCAAGGAAATCGGCGACACCATCGGCCGCATGTCGGAGATCGCGTCGACCATCGCATCTGCCGTCGAGCAGCAGGGCGCGGCGACGCAGGAGATTTCGCGCAACGTTCAACAGGCGGCGCAAGGTACAATGCAGGTGAGCTCGAACATTCTGGACGTGCAGCGCGGCGCGAGTAACACAGGTTCGGCGTCGTCGCAGGTCTTGTCCGCTGCGCAATCGCTGTCCGGCGAAAGCGCGCGGTTGAAGCGCGAAGTCGGCAAGTTTCTGGACTCCGTTCGCGCGGCATAGGACAAAACGTTACACGATCACGCGCGTTCGCCCGACGAGTAAGATACAACTCGCAAACAGCCCGGATGCGTCATCGCATCCGGGCTGTTTGTTTTAGTGGGTCAAACGATGACACGCGCGACAAAAAGTCATTCTACTTTAAAGCGTTTGCGCGGCTGAAATTAACCCGAAGTTCTCGCAACCTGACGATGATCGGATTCGAGATTGCCTCTTGCGTTGCGGGTGCGATTCGCGACGTGCAAGGTCGGCTATCAGTGGTTTCTCCCAAGAAGGGCACGTTGCATGTCGCTATTCAATCTCCGCATCCGTGGCAGGCTGTATGGGGGCTTCGGTGCGCTCGTCTTGTTCGGGTTGGGCATGGCGGGTTTCGCCGTATGGAAGCTCACGGAAATTCGTGACGACGTCTCGGCGATGAATGCCCAGTCCGCCAATGCGATGCGCTCGATGGAGATTTCGGCGGAACTCCAGGCGCTTCGCCGCGCGATGCTGCGCTATACGTTCGATCAGGACGAGGCGTCATTCGCTGAAGCCGAAAAGCTGCTGACTCAGGTCGGTGGTGTGCTGGAGGAGACGATCAAAGCGAGCTCGGAGGAGCGTCGCGGAGTCTATCGCGAAGTCGAAAAGACGATCGCCGATTTGAAGAGCAAGCGAGTCGATCTCGGTAACACCGTCAAGGAGATGCTCGCCAGCCGCAGGGCGCTGCTTGCTGAGGGTGAAAAGCTTCAGGCCGACTTGAAGAAGCTCGTGCTCGCGACGCGTAGCTCGCCATTCGCACAAGGGGCGACCACCCTGCAATCCGAAACTCTGTCGGTTCAGATGGCGAACTGGCGGTTCTTTGCAGGTCGCGACCAGGACAATGTGACGTTGTTTGCCAACAGCATGAAGAACGCGCAGCAACAGATCGCGGAAATGGAAAAATTTGATATGGCGCCGAGTCTTTCAGCGCTGTTCGAATCGATCAAGAAAGGCCTGGTCAGCTATTCCAGCGGGTTCGATAAGGCGTCGGCCAATCTGATGAAGATGGATCAGCTCTATTACAATACGATCACGCCGATGGTGGTCAGCGCCATCCGCAAGACCGACGGCATCAAGGCAGCGATCCAGCAGGAGGTCGTGAGCGCGACGACAGCCAATGAGCAGCGCATTTCCGGCACGATCACGCTGCAGCAGATCGTGGCGGCTGCGGCGACCATCACTGGTCTGCTGATTGCGTTCCTGATCGCGCGCGGAATCATCGGGCCGCTGTTGGGTCTGACGGCGGGCATGAAGCAGCTCGCTGAGGGCAATTTCGGCGTGGTGCTGCCGGGGCTTGGCCGCAAGGACGAGGTCGGCGACATGGCGCAGGCTGTCGAGACCTTTAAGGTCAAGGCGGAAGAGAAAGCCCAGGCGGAAGCCGAGGCACGGATCACGCAGGATCAGGCGGCGGCCTTGCAACGCAAGCAGGACATGATCCGGCTCGCCGACGATTTCGAAGGTACAGTCGGTGAAATAGTCGAGGCGGTGTCGTCCGCGTCGACCGAATTGGAAGCCTCGGCCAGCACGCTGACGTCGACAGCGGATCGGTCGCAGCAGCTCACCACGGTCGTCGCGACGGCGTCGGAAGAAGCCTCCACCAACGTGCAGTCGGTGGCGTCCGCCACCGAGGAGATGGCGTCGTCCATCACCGAGATCGGCCGTCAGGTCCAGGAATCCGCACGTATTGCCAATGAGGCCGTGGACCAGGCTCAGAAGACCAATGATCGCGTCGGCGAGTTGTCGAAAGCTGCCGGCCGCATTGGCGCGGTGGTCGAACTGATCAATACCATTGCGGGGCAGACCAACCTGCTGGCGCTCAATGCCACCATCGAGGCGGCACGTGCCGGCGATGCCGGCCGCGGCTTCGCAGTGGTCGCGTCCGAGGTGAAGGCGCTCGCCGAGCAGACCGCGAAGGCTACCGGCGAGATCAGCCAGCAGATCGCGAGTATCCAGACTGCGACCGATGATTCCGTATCGGCGATCCGCGACATCGGTACGACGATCGGCAAGATGTCGGAGATTGCGTCCACGATCGCTTCGGCTGTTGAAGAGCAGGGCGCGGCGACGCAGGAGATTTCCCGTAACGTGCAGCAGGCTGCGCAAGGCACGATGCAGGTCTCGTCCAACATCATCGACGTGCAGCGCGGCGCGAGTGAGACCGGCGGCGCGTCGTCTCAGGTGCTGTCGGCAGCGCAGTCGCTCTCGTCAGATAGCAACCGTCTGAAGCATGAAGTCAGTCGCTTCCTGAACTCGGTCCGCGCGGCCTGAGTTCTCCAACATCGCAATTCACCGGCTTGAGTAGCGGTGCGTTCTCCGCGCACTGCCATTCAAGCTGCTATACGCTCCCAGAGAACTCTGGGTCTCGAAATATCCCGTGCAGGGAATCGCATGATGAGATTGCAATTTTAGATTGTTAATTCAGAACCGCTGATGCCTGAACTCGAACGCCATCACTGTCTGAAAAGTCCGAATTGCTCGACGACCATTGCGGTACCGGCTTAATTTGAGTGATTGCATCATCGGCGCGTTAACGTTTGTGTCAGAAGCGCGGTGGTAGGTTCCTGCCCATGAGCAGGTGATTTGATCGATCATCGAACGTATCGCCTGCTCATATGAGCCGATGACGCTTCTCGTTCAGGATCGGCTCACGCCAAGCTTCGCGTGCCCGTCGGATTGCCGCCGGGCTGCGCCAAAAATGACAACCGCTTAGCATTCGACCATTTCACGCGACGCCGGACTCCGTCCGGCGAAGGACGACCCGACTCATTTTCTGCCGCTTCATTCCTAGGGACTGTCATGGCCTTCATCCAGAATCTGCGCATCGGCACCAAGCTCGCGATTGCGTCCGGGCTCGGCATTATTCTCCTCGGTGTCATGATCTATATGCAGACGATGGGAAGCGCAGGCGTTCGCCAGTCATATCAGACGGCCGGCGTCTATCAGGGCATTGCGCAGAACGCTGCCGAGGCCAAGGCCTCGTTTCGCGGCATGCAGATCGGCGTGCGTGACTTCCTCGGGGCAACGAAAGTGGCCGATGTCCAGAAGGCCGCCGACTATTTCACGGCGCGTACTACCGCTGGCCTTAAATTTTCGGCTCAGATGCTCAAGCTTGCGACCGCACCGGACGAGCGCGAGCGCATCGGCAAATTCCTCGACATGATGACGACCCTCGGTAAGGGCGGCGACAAGATCGGTGTAATCCGCACAGATATCTTGAATCTGCAGGCGACGCGCAACGAAGCTGGCGAATTGTCTGCGGATGCCTCCGCGCGCATCACCGCACTGGGTGCGGAGATCGTGAAGCTCCGCACCGACGTGCTGCTACCCATGAGTGCAGAACTCGACAAGCTGGCCGATACGATCGTCAATCTGGCTAAGGAGAAGGTAGAGCAGCAGACGAATGCTGCGGCGAACGAGGCCGCTGCGACCGAGCGAGACTCGCTGATTCTCGGTGGTGTGGTCGCCCTGATGCTGATCGGAACCTGCGTGTTCTCGGTGTTCACCATCGGGCGTCCGATGCGCGCGCTCAGCCGTTCGATGGAAGAACTCGCCGAGGGCAATTTCGGCGTGGTGTTGCCGGGCTTGGGCCGCAAGGACGAGATCGGCGACGTCGCTGGCGCCGTGGAGAAGTTCAAGGTCAAGGCACTGGAGCGCGCCCGCGCCGAAGCCGACGCTCAAAAGCAGCAGGAGCAGATCGCCGCCGAGCAGCGCAAGCGCGAGATGATCAAGCTGGCGAACGATTTTGAGGGTGCGGTCGGCGAGATCGTCGAAGCAGTGTCATCGGCATCGACCGAACTCGAAGCGTCGGCGGGCACGCTGACGTCGTCTGCCGAGCGTTCGCAGCATTTGACCACCATGGTGGCAGCCGCTTCGGAAGAGGCTTCGACGAACGTACAATCCGTGGCATCGGCGACCGAGGAAATGGCGTCATCAGTAAACGAGATCAGCCGCCAGGTTCAGGAATCTGCGCGTATCGCCAGCGAGGCCGTACAGCAGGCCCAGAAGACCAACGACCGTGTCGGCGAGCTATCCAAGGCGGCCAGCCGTATCGGCGACGTGGTCGAGCTGATCAATAGCATCGCGGGGCAGACCAACCTTCTGGCGCTCAATGCGACCATCGAAGCCGCCCGCGCCGGTGAAGCGGGCCGTGGCTTCGCCGTGGTGGCGGCCGAGGTGAAGACGCTCGCGGAACAGACCGCCAAGGCGACCGGCGAGATCAGCACGCAGATCGGCAGCATCCAGTCCGCCACGGACGAATCGGTCAGTGCCATCCGCGAGATCGGCGTCACCATCGGCCGGATGTCGGAAATTTCATCCACGATTGCTTCGGCCGTCGAAGAGCAGGGAGCCGCCACCCAGGAGATTTCCCGCAACGTGCAGCAAGCCGCGCATGGCACCCAGCAGGTCTCGTCCAACATTACGGATGTGCAGCGCGGCGCCAGCGAGACCGGGTCGGCCTCGTCGCAGGTTCTTTCGGCAGCACAGTCGCTGTCGTCGGACTGCGCGCGGCTAAAGGTCGAAGTCGCGCGGTTCCTCAACTCTGTTCGCGCGGCCTAGGCCATGCGGGATCAGAACTGATCATTCTATCGAGCGATAACAGGACGTCCAGCCATGCTCTCGAACATCTCTATCAAAGCCAAAATCACTATCGTTATCGCTTTTCTGTTAATCGCAATGACGGGGATGGGGGCGCTTGCTGTCAGCAAGATGCAGACAATTAACGCCAATGCGTCGGACATCCAGAAGAACTGGCTTCCAAGCGTCCGTGTGCTCGGCGGGCTGCGGGCGACGACCATCGATTACCGCAATCTGGTGCGCGCACACATCCTGGCAGCCAATGCTGACCAGATGCAGAAGACCGAGGCTGGTATCGACACCATCGTCAAGCGGGCCGCCGATGAGCGGACTGCCTATGACAAGTTGGTATCGAGCCCCGAAGAGCGCGCAATCTTCAACGACTGGAGCAAGGAGTGGGACAACTACGTATCACGCAGTCAGGAAGTCTTCGCACTCGACCGCAAGAATCTCGGCAAAGACAGTCAGGAAGCCCATGAGCTCAATCTGAATGTCATCAACCCGCTCGGATCCAAAGCCGATTTTGCCCTGCGCAAGGCCATCGAATTCAACGACAAGGGCGCGGCGGCATCGGGACAGAAGGCCGATGACAGCTATGGTTCGGCGCTGATGACGGTGATCGCGATCATTGCAGCGACCGCGGTCATCGGCATCGGTGTCGGCATTTATCTGGTCAAGGACGTGTCGTCGGGTATCGCTTCGATCGTGCAGCCGATGCAGGCGCTGAGCGCTGGCGATCTGACGGCGCATGTAGCGCATCAGGGCGAGAAGACCGAGATCGGCGCGATGGCCGACACGCTTCAGGTGTTCAAGCAGGCGCTGATCGACAAGCGCGCGGCAGATGAAGCTGCCTCCGCCGACGCCGAAGCCAAGATCGAACGCGGTCGCCGCGTTGACAACATCACCCGCGAATTCGAATCGATGATCGGCGAAATCGTCGAGACGGTGTCGTCGGCATCGACCGAACTCGAGGCCTCCGCAAGCACGCTGACCGCGACGGCCGAACGTTCCCAGGACCTCGCCACCACAGTGGCGGCAGCGTCCGAAGAAGCTTCCACCAACGTCCAGTCGGTGGCATCGGCCACTGAAGAAATGGCCTCGTCGGTCAACGAGATCAGCCGACAGGTGCAGGAGTCGGCGAGCATCGCCAATCAGGCGGTCGACCAGGCGCGGCGTACCAATGATCGCGTCAGCGAACTCGCCAGCGCTGCAGCGCGCATCGGCGATGTGGTCGAGCTCATCAACAATATCGCCGGCCAGACAAATCTGCTGGCGCTCAACGCAACCATCGAAGCAGCGCGCGCCGGCGAAGCCGGTCGCGGTTTCGCGGTCGTGGCTTCCGAAGTGAAGGCCCTCGCTGAGCAGACTGCCAAGGCGACTGGCGAGATCTCGACGCAGATTTCCGGTATCCAGGCGGCGACGCAGGAATCGGTCGGCGCCATCAAGGAAATCGGCGACACCATCGGCCGGATGTCCGAGATTGCCTCGACCATCGCATCGGCGGTGGAAGAGCAGGGTGCCGCGACGCAGGAGATTTCGCGTAACGTCCAGCAGGCGGCACAGGGTACCATGCAGGTCTCGTCGAACATCACTGACGTGCAGCGTGGAGCGTCCGAGACCGGCTCTGCGTCGTCGCAGGTGCTTTCGGCCGCGCGGTCGCTGTCATCGGACAGCACACGTCTCAAGAATGAAGTGGGCAAGTTCTTGAACTCGGTGCGCGCTGCCTGACGGGCTTGAACACAAGTGTACAGCGTAAAAAGCCGGCGCGTGAGCGTCGGCTTTCCTACGCGATAGTGTTGTTATGCGTGTGCGCTACACTCATTCGAGAAGTCATGCACAAGAAGCAGTCATGATGCACCGCTCCTTAACTTTATCCGGACAATCTCGATCACGAGATCGTTGAAAGCTATCGACGCTCGGCCGGCAGCTCCAATGCATGCCGTGTCTTCAAACCCAGAAAATGCCATTCGTGCAGTTGCGCGCCAACGGTCAAAAACCGAGGGACCATCACCTATGTTTGCCAGCCTGTCCATCCGCACCAAGATCACTCTTGTCGTCTCGTTCCTGCTGCTCGCCATGTCTGCAATGGGCGCGCTGGCCATCAAGCAGATGTACACCATCAACGGAGCGACATCCGACATCGTCACGAGCTGGCTGCCGAGCGTGCGCGCTCTGGGTGAAGTCCGCGCTGCAACGATCAGCTATCGTTCGGTGGTTCGTGGACATCTGCTTGCGACCGATGCCGCAGATACGAAGGTCCAGGACGACACGCTGGTGCGTTACGCCGAGATGCTCGACAAGGCGCGCAAGAGCTATGAGCCGATGATTTCGTCGCCCGAGGAGCGCGCGATGTATAGCGAATTCAGCAAGCTCTGGAGCGAATACATCGCGGCGTTGCAGCCGGTTCTTGCGTTGTCGCGCAAGAACGCTCGTGATGAAGCGCGAGATATGAACGTGAAGGTCAACCAGATTGGCTTCAAAGCGGACGAAGCCCTGCAGAAGGATGTCGAGCTCAACAACAAGGGAGCTTTGACAGCCGGAGAACTGGCGACGGACAGCTTTGGGGTCGCCATCAAGATGGTGATCGGTTCGCTCTTGTTTGCGATTGTTGTCGGCATCGGTGCGGCTATCTTGCTGGTGCGCGATGTCTCCGCCGGCATTACGTCGATCGTGCTGCCGATGCAGGCGCTTGGCACAGGAGATCTGACAGCAAATGTTCCGCATCAGGGCGAGAAAACCGAAATCGGTACGATGGCGGATTCGCTTCAGGTATTCAAACAGGCGCTGATCGACAAGCGCGCGGCGGATGAAGCCGCGGCGGCCGATGCAGAAGCCAAGATCGAGCGCGGTCGCCGCGTCGACAGCATCACCCGCAACTTCGAATCGATGATTGGTGAGATCGTCGAGACGGTGTCGTCGGCATCGACCGAACTGGAAGCCTCGGCAGGTACGCTGACCGCCACGGCGGAGCGCTCGCAGGAATTGACCACGACGGTTGCTGCAGCCTCCGAAGAGGCATCGGCCAATGTGCAGTCAGTGGCATCGGCAACCGAAGAAATGGCCTCGTCGGTCAACGAGATCAGCCGACAGGTGCAGGAGTCGGCTGCGATCGCAGGGCAGGCGGTCGATCAGGCACGCAAGACCAATGATCGCGTCGGCGAGCTCGCCAGCGCTGCGTCGCGCATCGGCGATGTGGTCGAGCTGATCAACAACATCGCAGGCCAGACGAACCTGTTGGCGCTCAACGCCACCATCGAAGCGGCGCGTGCCGGCGAAGCCGGCCGCGGCTTCGCCGTCGTCGCCTCCGAGGTGAAGGCGCTCGCTGAGCAGACTGCCAAGGCGACTGGCGAGATCTCGACGCAGATCTCCGGTATCCAGGCGGCGACCCAGGAATCGGTCGGCGCCATCAAGGAGATTGGCGACACCATCGGCCGCATGTCCGAGATTGCTTCGACCATCGCTTCCGCGGTGGAAGAGCAGGGTGCCGCGACGCAGGAGATTTCCCGCAACGTTCAGCAGGCGGCACAGGGCACGATGCAGGTCTCATCGAACATCGTTGATGTGCAGCGTGGTGCAACAGAGACTGGATCTGCCTCGACCCAGGTTCTCGCTGCCGCGCAATCACTGTCCTCGGACAGCACGCGACTGAAGGATGAAGTCAGCAAGTTCCTCAACGCCGTGCGCGCGGCCTGATCATGGCTTGTAAGGTGGGCGAGGGCGCTTTTGCGCCGTGCCCACCGCAGCGCGTTCGATGATGGTGGTGGGCACGCTGCGCTTTTGCCCACCCTACGGATGTTGGGCGTTCTATCTCGTACTCGCCGACACCAGTCCCGCGATGTCCATATAGGTGCGCACCAGCGGGGCGACGAAACGATGCGCCGATGTCTTGGACACCAGCCTATCGTGGAGGATCAGATGATCGATGCCGGTATTGATGAAACACGCCATGGCGTCGCGCGGAGTCTCGACGATCGGCTCGCCCTTCACGTTGAACGAGGTATTGAGCAATACCGGCACGCCGGTGAGCGCATCGAATTCCTTCAGCAGCCGATAGAGCACCGGATTGGTATCCTCCGTGACGGTCTGGATGCGCGCCGTTCCATCGATATGCACGATGGCCGGAATCTTCTCGCGCCATTCGGGGCGCACCGGGGCGGCGATCAGCATAAACGGCGAATCCTGATCGCCTTCGAAAATCTCTCTGGCGCGCTCGGCGAGCACAATCGGCGCGAACGGACGGAACGGCTGACGGTGCTTCACGCGTGAGTTGAGGATGTCCTTCATCTCCGGCCGGCGCGGATCGGCGATGATGCTGCGATTGCCGAGCGCGCGGGGGCCGTATTCCGAGCGGCCCTGAAACCAGCCGATCACTTTCTGGTCGGCGAGCAGCCTGGCCGTATCGCGGCAGATATTGTCGCTGCGTACCGCACTGGTCTGCGCCTTGACCAGCGTGCGCTGGGTCGCTGCCTCGACGTCGCGATCTGTATAGGCACGGCCGGTGTAAGAGTGGGTCATTACATAAGAGCGCGGCTGCTTCTGTACCTCCAGCAGGCCGTAATAGGCGCAGCCGATCGCGATGCCGTTGTCGCCGGCGGCGGGCTGGATCCAGACATTCTCGAAGCCGGCTTCGCGGGCGATGCGGCCATTGGCGACGCAGTTCAGCGCGACGCCGCCGGCAATGCAGAGGTTCTTCGCGCCGGTCGTCTCGCGCAGCCAGCGCGCGCGGGCGAGCAGCACCTTCTCGGTGTCGTCTTGGACTCGCCAGGCGATATCCTCCCAATGCCGCATCGACGGATGGGTGTCCCACTTGCCATCGCTGTCGGCGATATAGGGCTGGTTGTATTCGGGGGTCCAGCGCGGCGCGCTGAGGACATTGTCGGTGATATCCATCAGCGGCTTGACCTGGTCGCGGCGGCCATAGGGCGCCAGCCCCATCAGCTCGCCGCATTTGTTCCAGTCGCCGAACACATAGGTCGAGGTCCGGCTATAAAGCGCCCCGAGGCCTGGCATGTTGTAGAATTCATCGCTGAGGAAGCCGCGGTCCGGCTCCATCCAGACTTTCTTGAGGCAATCGAGCTGCGTGCCCTTGAACGTGTAGTAGCTCTCGGATTCCCGGGCGAGCTTTGAGCCCGGCTCGCCGTCCGGATAGGTCTCCATAACGTCGGAGCGATAGCTGCCGACGCCGTCGACGATCATGATCGCGCCCTCCTCGAAGGGGCAGACGGCAAACGCGCTATAGGCGTGCGCCAGATGATGCGAGATCGTTTTGACCTTGCCGGTGCGCGCCCGAAACAGCGGGTGGACGCTGGCGTCCTGCCGTTCATATTCGGGCAGGAAGCCCGGCATGTTCTGATAGATCAGGCGGTCTTCCATCTCCGGAACCGGCAGGATGTAGCAATTGCTCACCACCAGCTCGACGTCGTCCAGCGTGATGCCTTCGGCGTCGAGGACGTAGTCGATCACTTCCTTGTAGAACCCCGTCGCGTGTTTCTCGCGGGTAATCCGCTCCTTCTCGATCGCATAGGCCAGCGCGCCGTTGCGCAGCAGGCAGGCGCTGACGTCGTGATCGTAGGTGTTGAGACCGAGGATGTAGCTGGGTTTGGACATGAATCAGCTTCTGACAATTCGCGGGAAGGGACGAATGATGGGATCGAGCTGCTAATGCAGACGCGGCGGGTGGGGCTGACCGCATATTCGCAGTTGCGAGGTGCAGCGATCAGCATAGTGCGAGGCAATATGAAGAGAAGATGAACGCAGGAGGTCAAAAGCGAGGTGACCGCGTGAAGGTGCGCATTCGTTCGTAGTGACAGCGTTGCCGGCAACTTGACCGGCGTTCGAGCTTGACCCTATTGTAAAGTTGTTCGTGCGTGCACGCCTTGTGATGGCCATATTACTATTCTGGTTTCAGCACCTGTGTGAATCAAGAATTGCTCACTGAACGATTCGAGGCCGGAAGCATTCTAAAGCCGTGCTTCTGCAGAATGGGAGTTCCTAAGAATGGCTCAAACCAAAACGACGCGCCACAATATCGTGACCCGCTGCCTGGCAGCGATGGCGCTTGTGTCTGTCTACTGTGTTGGTCTGATCGGCGCATCCACGGTGTTGCTCACCACGAGCAGCACCTCGGCCGAGGCCCGTGGCGGTGGTCGCGGTCGTGGCGGCGGCGGTTGGGGCCGTGGACGCGGTGGCGGCTTCTATCGTGGCGGCGGTCGTGGCTATGGTCGCGGCTATGGCTTCTACGGTGGACCGCGCTTTGTGGCGCCGGGCTGCTATTTCAGCCGTCGCTGGGGCCGGGTGGTCTGCCCGTACTAAGTCATAAGCGCCACGGCGCTGAATGAACGAGATAGAGAGGCGCGCCGGGTAACCGGGGCGCCTTTTGCTTTCCAGGCTCGCCTTTCTCCAGGAAACGGGCCTCTCCTTCGGGAATGATTTGTCGAAAGCTACCCTCCTTGCACAATGCTGAGGTCGCTTTTGGCATGCCATCTTGTGTTTTCTCATCCAAATTCCAATGTCGGCATGGCAAGCTTGCGCGCCCGCGCATGGCAATTCGGTCCTCCCACCCTGGAACCTTCATGAGTGCCCTGTTCTCTCCCTTCAAGCTGCGCGACCTCACGCTGCCAAACCGCATCGTCATTGCGCCGATGTGCCAGTATTCTGCCGAAGATGGCCGGGCGACCGACTGGCACATGATCCATCTCGGCAATATGGCCCTGTCGGGCGCCGCAATGCTGGTGATCGAAGCGACCGCCGTGGAAGCCATCGGCCGCATCACACCCGGCGATCTCGGCCTCTATAATGACGCGACCGAAGCCGCGTTGAAGCCGGTGCTGGCGGCAATCCGCAAGCATTCGAACATTGCCGTTGGCATGCAGATCGCCCACGCAGGCCGTAAGGCGTCGAGCCACGCCCCATGGGATGGCGGCCAGCAGGTCCCGCTCGACAAAGGCGGCTGGGTCGCCCAGGCGCCCTCGGCCATTCCGCAGAAACCCGGCGAACTGGCGCCGCAGGCGATCGACGTTGCCGGCCTCAAGCGCATCCGCGATGCCTTCGTGGCCACGGCGAAGCGCGCCGAGCGGCTCGGCATCGATGCGCTCGAGATCCACGGTGCACATGGCTATCTGCTGCACGAGTTTCTTTCACCGATCTCCAACCAGCGCACGGACAATTATGGTGGTTCGCTGGAGAACCGGATCCGGTTTCCACTCGAAGTGTTCGACGCGGTACGCGCGGCTTTTCCCGCGCACAAGCCTGTGGGCGTCCGCGTATCGGCCTCGGACTGGGTCGAGGGCGGCTGGGATATCGAGCAGACCATCGTCTTCGCCAGTGAGCTGAAGAAGCGCGGCGTCGACTGGATGGATGTTTCGTCCGGCGGTGTCTCGCCGCAGCAGAAGATCGCGCTCGGGCCGGGTTATCAGGTGCCGTTCGCCGAAGCCGTGAAAGCGGCGACGGGACTGCCGACGATTGCGGTGGGGTTGATCACCGAAGTGCAACAGGCTGAAGACATCGTGGCCTCCGGCAAGGCCGATCTGGTCGCCATCGCACGTGGCATTCTCTACGACCCGCGCTGGCCGTGGCACGCGGCGGCGCAGCTCGGCGGTCAGGTACAGGCGCCGCCGCAATACTGGCGCTCGCAGCCATCGACGCAAAAGGCGCTGTTCGGCGATACGACGTTCGGCGGCCGCTGAGCCACTTCAAGGCACCTCGCTTTCAACACCCACACATTGTCCCGCAAGCCCGGCGCGATGTGTGGGTGTTTGTCGTTGCGGCGCGTCCACTCCGCGAATGGCAGCCCTGCGGCAGCATCGTGTTTACATGACAGAATGTCGCACCT
Source organism: Tardiphaga robiniae (assembly GCF_013359755.1). Lineage (GTDB taxonomy): Bacteria > Pseudomonadota > Alphaproteobacteria > Rhizobiales > Xanthobacteraceae > Tardiphaga > Tardiphaga robiniae. The sequence goes on from NZ_JABMCJ010000085.1 coordinate 214,338, forward strand.
ACACAGCGCAAAATTCTGCGGCGTAAAATAATCGCGGCATCCGGCGCTGCCCGCCTATCGAGAGGAGCCCCGCCATGGCCCGCCATTTCTTATGGCTTTTGCTGATCCCCTTCGTCGGCCTGCTCTGGGTCCCGTTCTACAATTTTCATGATCCGGTGCTGTTCGGCTTTCCGTTCTTCTACTGGTACCAGCTCGCCTGGGTGCCGATGACCGCCTTTCTGACCTGGCTCGCTTACCGGACCTACCCCAATGAAGACTGAGCTCGATATTCCCGCCGTTGCGGTCTTTCTGTTCTTCTTCGCGCTCGTCACCGTGATGGGCTTCGTCGCCTCGAAGTGGCGCCGCCCGAAAACGCTGGCCAGTCTCGACGAATGGGGCCTTGGTGGCCGCCAGTTCGGCACCTGGATAACCTGGTTTCTGGTCAGCGGCGATTTCTATACCGCCTATACGGTGATTGCCGTGCCGGCACTGGTCTATTCGGTCGGTGCTTACGGCTTCTTCGCGCTGCCTTACACGATCCTGGTCTATCCCATCGTGTTCATGGTGATGCCGAGGCTGTGGCAGGTCGCCAAGGACAACGGCTATGTCACTGCCGCCGACGTTGTGCATGGCCGCTATGGTTCACGCATGCTGGAAGCAGCAGTCGCCATCACCGGTGTCGTCGCCACCATGCCCTATATCGCGCTGCAGCTGATCGGTATGGCCACGGCTGTGAAGGCGCTTGGCTTCGAAGGCGAATTGCCGCTGATCGCGGCCTTTGTCGTGCTCGCGCTCTACACCTACTCTTCGGGCCTGCGCGCGCCGGCATTGATCGCCTTCGTCAAGGACATCATGATCTATATCGCCGTCATCGCGGCAGTGTCAGTGATCCCCGGCAAGCTCGGCGGCTATGCCGCAGTGTTCGACGCCGCCGATCAGGCATTCAAGGCCAAGGGCTCCGGTAGCATCCTGCTGCAGCCCAGCCAGTACGTCGCCTATGCCACCCTGGCACTGGGTTCGGCGCTTGCAGCCTTCATGTATCCGCATACGCTGACCGGTATCTTCGCCAGCAAGAGCGCCACGACCATCCGCAAGAACGCCGTACTGTTGCCGGCCTATACACTGATGCTCGGCCTGCTGGCGCTGCTCGGCTATATGGGCCACGCCGCCAAGTTGAAGCTCGCCAGCAATAATGACGTGGTACCGGCGCTGTTCCAGACGCTGTTTCCGAGCTGGTTCGCAGGCTTCGCTTTTGCGGCGATTGCCATCGGCGCGCTGGTCCCGGCAGCGGTGATGAGCATTGGGGCTGCCAATCTCTTTACCCGCAATTTCTGGAAGGCCTATGTCAATCCGCAGGTCGATACGGCGGGCGAAGCCGCGGTGGCAAAGATCGCGTCGCTGGTGGTGAAGGTCGGTGCGCTGCTGGTGATCATCTATCTGCCGACGCAGTTCGCGCTCGACCTGCAGCTTCTCGGAGGCCTGTGGATCCTGCAGACGCTGCCGGCCTTGATCTTCGGCCTGTTCACCCGCTGGTTCACCGCACCGGCCTTGCTGGCCGGCTGGGTCGTCGGCCTGTTTGGCGGCACATATCTGGCGTGGACGGACGGCCTCAAGCCGCTGCACTTGCTGTCGATCGGCAGCTTCCAGGCGATGGTCTATGTCGGGCTGATTGCGCTCGTCGTTAATATCGCGGTCGCAATGCTGGTCAATCTCGTGGTGCCGAAGCCGGTGGTAACGGCCGAGGCGGCGAGCACCTAAAGGCCTCATTGTAAAGCCGCGCGCGCATTGTTTCCGGCGCGCGCTGGCTTTATTGTCCGCGCGAATGCCCGCCATCCCTGTGCGGGACCGCCGGATGGAGCTTGCCTGAGTGACTGAATCGATGCGCATCGGCACGCGCAAAAGCACCATGGCGCTGGCCCAGACCGAAGAGATTGCGCGCCGCCTTGCGGTGGTCGCGCCGGAACTGGCCGTCGAGATCGTGAAATTCGAGCCGGTCGGCGACCGCGACCAGACCAGCAATCTCCTGAAGCATGGCGGCAAGGGCGGGGCTTTCGTCGGGGAGATTCGCGCGGCCGTGCTCAAGGGCACGCTGCATGCGGCGATGCATTCGCTGAAGGACATGCCGGGCAACGAGGACACGCCAGGCCTCGTGATTGGTGCAACGCTGGTGCGCGATCCTCCGACCGATGCGCTGGTGCTGCGCGAAGGCGTCAGCCTCGACGATCTCAAGCGCACGCATGGCAAGGGCTTCAAGATCGGCACCAATGCCGTACGCCGTGCCGCCTATATCCGCCGGCTGTTTCCCGAGATCGAGGTGATCCACTTCCGCGGTGCTGCCGATACGCGCGTGCGCAAACTCGACAATGGCGAGATGCAGCGGCTGCCTGATGGTGGCGAGGTCGGTCCCGCCGACGCGCTGATCATGGCGCGTTCAGGCCTCGAGCGTGTTGGATTGGCGAGCCGCATCGCACGTGATTTCACGCCGCAGGAAATGTTGCCGGCCGTGGGACAGGGCATCGTCGCAGTCGAATGCGCGGCGCATGACTGGGCCTCGCGGCGTCATCTGTCGTTGATCGACGACCCTGCGGCACATCTGTCCTGCGATGCCGAGCGCGAGGTGCTTTGGGTGCTGAACGGCCACTGCAATTCGCCGATCGCGGGTTATTCGGTGATCTCGGGACACGAGATGTCGCTGACCGCATCGGTGCTGGATGAAGCCGGCGGGCGGTTCATTGAGGTAACGCGCATAGGGCCGGCGGATCGTCCGCGCGAACTGGGGCGGGCCGTCGGGCTGGAGCTGCTCGACAAGGGCGCCGGCGCGCTGATCGAGGCCAATCGGCCGGAGCACTAGGCCGTTTGATACGACACTTTGCCCTCTCCACGTCATGCCCGGGCTTGACCCGGGCATCCATGTTTTGATGTACGACAGTGAAGTTGGATGGCCGGGTCAGGCCCGGCCATGACGGAGCGTGTTGGCAACTACACCTCCGCCATCCCCACCGACCACAGTGCAAACGCATAGACGATCGCGATCTCATCCAGCCGGTTGAAACGCCCGGACGCGCCGCCATGGCCGGCGCCCATGTTGGTGCGTAACAGCACCGGGCCTCCACCCGTCATCGTCGCGCGCAGCCGTGCGATCCATTTCGCCGGCTCCCAATAGGTGACACGTGGATCGGTGAGGCCGCCCATTGCCAGGATTTTCGGATAGTTCCTCGCCGCGACCTGATCGTAAGGTGAGTAGGACAGGATCGTCTTGAAATCCGCTTCGCTCTCGATCGGGTTGCCCCATTCGGGCCATTCCGGCGGCGTCAGCGGCAGCGTGTCGTCGAGCATGGTGTTGAGCACATCGACGAATGGCACTTCGGCAACGATGCCGGAGAATAGCTCGCCGGAGCGATTGGCGACGGCGCCCATCAGCATGCCGCCGGCGCTGCCGCCATGGCCAACGATGCGCTTCTCCGAAGTGTATTTCGCGTCGATCAGCGCGCGCGCAGCCGCGGCGAAATCGTCGAACGAGTTCGTCTTCTTGTCGCGCTTGCCGTCGAGATACCAGCCCCAGCCCTTGTCGGCGCCGCCGCGGATATGCGCGATGGCATAGACGAAACCGCGATCGACCAGCGACAGCCGGTTGGCGGAGAACGACGCAGGCATCGCCATGCCGTAGGAACCATAGCCATAGAGCAGCAGCGAAGCCTTGCCGTCCCGTGCCAGGTCCTTGCGATGCAGGATCGACACCGGAACCTCGGCGCCGTCATGGGCCTTGGCCATGATGCGCGTGGTGACATAGTCAGCGGGGTTGTGGCCGGACGGGATCTCCTGACGCTTCCGCAAGGTGCGTTCGCGCGTCGCCATGTCGTAGTCATAGACTTCGGATGGCGTCGTCATCGACGAATAGGCAAACCTCAGCGTGGTCGTATCGAATTCGTAGCCCCCCATGGTGTCGAGCGAATAGGCAGCCTCGTCGAAAGCGATGGCGTGCTCTTCCTTGGTGGTGAGATCGCGGATCACGATCGAGGGCAGCGCGTTGGCACGCTCCAGGCGGACCAGATGATTGGCCGTGAGATCCATGTCGAGGATATAGATGCCCTCGCGATAGGGGACCAAGTCTTTCCAGTTCGCGCGCGCGGGCGCCGCCAGCGGTGCGGTGACGATCTTGAAATCGATGGCGCCATCGGCATTGGTCAGGATGAACAGCTCATCGCCGCGATCGGCCAGCGAATACTGCACACCGTCTTCACGCTTTGCGACGAGGCGCGGGGGTGCGTTTGGCGTGTTGAGATCGATCAGTTGCTGCTCGGAGGTCTCATGATCGCCGCCCGCGATGACGCAGAAGCGGCCGCTGGCGCTTTCATGGATGTGGGTGAACCAGCCGGAATCCTGCTCCTCGAAGATCAGCCTGTCGTCGGCCTGTTTGGTGCCGAGCTTGTGCAGCCAGATCTGCATCGGACGATGATTGTCGTCGAGCTTCACATAGAAGAAGGACTTGCAGTCGAGCGTCCACACCACGCCGCCATCGGTCTCCTCGACCACGTCGTCGAGATCGTTGCCGGTGGCCCAGTCACGCACGCGGATGGTGAAATATTCCGAGCCCTTGACGTCGGCACTCCAGGCTTCCAGCGCGTGGTCGGGCGAATGGCGGGCGCCGCCGAACTTGAAATATTTGTGGTCGGCGGCCAGCTTGTCGCCGTCGAGGATGATCGTTGCCTCGCCGCCGTCCCGTGGCATGCGGCCGAATAATTCATGCTGGCCGCCCTCGCGGAATTTCCGCAAATAAGCATAAGGGCCATCCGGCGACGGCACGCTGGAATCGTCCTCCTTGATGCGGCCACGCATTTCCGCGACCAGCCTTGCCTGCAGCGCCGCCGTGCCGCCGAGCAGGCTGTCGGTATAGGCGTTCTCGGCGTCGAGATAGGTGCGGATCTCCGGCTCCAGCACGCTGGGGTCGCGCAGTACCTCCTGCCATTTGGCATCCTTCAGCCAGGCGTAATCATCGCTGACGGTGATGCCATGCGTCGTGAAGGAATGCGGATGACGCGGCGCAACCGGCGCGGGCATGGAGGATGTCTGCTTTGTCATGAACGCTCTTTTCGCGGAAGCCTGATCGGATATGATTACGGAACACGCGCGCATCGGCGCCTGCCCCGCATATTGGATATTCCATGGATATAGAGATTATCGACCGCCTTGCCATCCGCGATCTCATTGAAAACTGGGTGGTCTGGCGCGACGCCGGCGACTGGGACCGCTTCCGCACCGTCTGGTTCGACGATGGCCGCATGGTGGCCACCTGGACCCAGGGCACGGCCGACGAGTTCATCGCCATGAGCAAGGCCGGCTGGGCCAAGGGCGTCTCGATCATGCATTTCCTCGGCGCGCAGTCGATCGATCTCGCAGGCACCCGCGCAATTTCGCAGACCAAGATGACCATCGCCCAGCGCGCGCTGGTGCACGGCGTCAATGTCGACGTGATGCTGACCGGGCGGTTCTACGACTTTCTCGAAAAGCGCGACGGCAAATGGGGCATGGTGCTGCGCCAGCCGATTTATGAAAAGGACCGCATGGATCCCGTCGTGCCCGGCGCGCCGCTGAAGCTCGATGCGGATTTGCTCGCGAGCTTCCCCGAGGGCTATCGCCATCTCGCTTATCTGCAGAGCCAAATCGGTTATCAGATCAAGCCTGATATGCCCGGCTTGCGCGGCGACGCGGTGGAGGCGCTTTATGCCAGCGGCAAGAAGTGGCTGAACGGCGAAAAGCTGGATCGGTAGCCGCCTTACCCTCAGCCGTCATTGCGAGGAGCCTCTTGGCGACGAAGCAATCCAGTCTTTCCTTGTCGCTTTCTGGATTGCTTTGTCGCTCCGCTCCTCGCAATGACGTGGATAGTTGATAAAGAACAAAAAAGACTGGGAGAAACAACATGCCCGACTTCATCACCCTCGATGCACTGGTCCGTGACACCGCCGCGTCCAAGCCGACCAAGATCGCCGTGATCGATGCCGATCGCCAGATCGATTACGCCGCCTTCGATGCGCTGATCGACCGTATCGCTGCGTCACTGCAGGCCAGTGGCCTCAAGCCGCGCGACGCGATCTCCATCTGTGCGCTGTCGTCGATCGAATATGCAGCGGTGTTTCTTGGTGCGTTGCGCGTCGGTGTGGCGGTCGCTCCGCTGGCGCCGTCATCGACACCCACGGATTTCGCCGCAATGGTGAAGGATGCAGCGGCAAAAATCCTGTTCATGGATGACGCGACGGCGGCCTCCTTTGCGGATGCTGCGATCGATCCGTCGGTCCAGCGCATTGCGCTTGACGGCGGCAAGGCCGGAAAGCCGTTCGCGCAATGGCTGGCGCCGGAAGGCGTGAAGCCCACGCCGGTGGCGATCGATCCGGAATGGGTCTTCAACATTATCTATTCTTCGGGCACGACTGGTACGCCGAAGGGCATCATCCACACTTGCTTGATGCGCTGGCGGCAATATGGTCAGCTCGATCCGCTCGGCTACGGGCCGGATGCGGTCACCGTGCTGTCGACGCCGCTCTATTCCAACACCACGTTGGTCTGTTTCAATCCGACACTCGCCGGTGGCGGCACCCTGGTGCTGATGAAGAAGTTTGATGCGCGCGGCTTCCTTGAACTCAGCGCCAGACATCGGGCGACCCATGCGATGCTGGTGCCGGTGCAGTATCGCCGCATCATGTCCGTGCCGGATTTCGACAGCTTCGATCTAAAGTCTTTCCTGATGAAATTCTCGACCTCGGCGCCATTCGGCGGCGCGCTGAAGGCCGACGTGTTGAAACGCTGGCCTGGCGGGCTGACCGAATATTACGGGATGACCGAAGGCGGCGGCACCTGCGTGCTGCTGGCGCATGAACATCCGACCAAGTTGCACACCGTCGGCCAGCCAGCGCCAGATCATGAGATCCGCCTGATTGACGAGGACGGCAATTTCGTTGCCCAAGGCGAAATTGGCGAAGTGGTCGGGCATTCGCCCGTCATCATGCAGGGCTATCTCAACCAGCCCGGCAAGACCGCCGAGACGTTCTGGCACGACGCTTCCGGAAAGCGCTATGTCCGCACCGGCGATGTCGGGCGCTTTGACGAAGACGGCTTTCTGCAGCTGATGGACCGCAAGAAGGACATGATCATTTCCGGCGGTTTCAACATCTATCCGAGCGATCTCGAAGCCGTGCTGACGAAACACGACGACGTGCTCGAAGCCGCTGTTGTGGCCATGCCGTCGGAAGAGTGGGGTGAGACACCGGTCGCCTTCGTGGTGATGAAGGCGGGTGCCTCGGTCGATGCGCCGGGACTGAAGGCTTGGACGAATGAGCGTGTCGGCAAGTTCCAGCGACTCAACGATGTCGTGCTGGTCGATGTGTTGCCGCGCAGCGCCATCGGCAAGGTGCTGAAGCGCGAGTTGCGAGACCGCAAGCTGGCGGCGGATTTGTCGGCGTAGCGCGCCGCTTTCCCTCCCTCAAGCGCGGCGTAGCCGCGCGCAGTGGGGAGGGGGTGCATCGAGAGCGAAGCGATCGATGTGACGGGTGGGGTGCAACAAGCGTAGCTCTGTATGTGGCGCGACCCCCACCCGACCGGCCTGGCGGCCGGCCACCCTCCCCACGCAAGAGCGGGGGAGGGACTCCGCGGCCACTGCACTTGACTACCAATAATCTTCAATAATGCGGTGGAGGTTCATTCCGCGGCGCACCGCTATTGCTTTCGGCCTCCTGCAGCCGCTCGCCGAGCGTGGCAACCTGCCGCGTCAGCATGTCGATCTGTTTCCACTGGGCGGTGATCGTCGTATTCAGCGTCTCGATCGTGTCGTCCTGATAGGCGACGCGAGTTTCGAGTGCGTCGATACGTTCGCGCAAGCCTGTCAGGTCTTTTGCGGTCTCACTCATCGGATGCGCTCTCCCGCAGCATCGCAAAATCTTCCGAATTGATCGGCAAGTCAGGCTTGACCGACTGGCTCTCGACAAGGCCATGACCGAGCGCGACGCGCTGGTCGAACACGAAACATTCTCCGCGCCAGCGGCTCTCGGCCTCGGGGATCTCCTCGAGATATTTCAGGATGCCGCCCTTGAGATGATAGACGTCGGCGAAACCGCGCGAGAGCAGATAAGAACTCGCCTTCTCGCAGCGGATGCCCCCGGTGCAGAACATCGCGATTTTCGTGTGCTTGGCGGGATCCAGCGTACGCGCCACGAAATCCTTGAACTGGCCGAAGCTTGCGATCTCCGGATCGACCGCCCCCTCGAACGTGCCCATCGCCACTTCGAACGCGTTGCGCGTATCGAGCACCAGCGTGTTCTCGTCGGCTATGAGATCGTTCCAGTCGGCGGCGTCCACATAGGTGCCAACCGTCTTGGTCGGATCCGTCTGGGGATCGCCGAGGGTGACGATCTCCTTTTTCAACCGCACCTTCATGTGCAGGAACGGCATCAGGCTGGCGCGGGAGAATTTCAACTCCAGATGGTTCAGTCGGCCGCTGAACATCACGCCGGTCTCAAGTTCGTGCACCAGCGCATCGATGGCCGCGTCTGTCCCGGCCACGGTGCCGTTGATGCCTTCCTCGGCGAGCAGGATCGAGCCTTTGATGCCGAGATTGACGCAATAGGCGCGCAGCGGCTCGCGCAATTGCCGGAAATCCGGCAGCGCGGCGAATTGATAGAGGGCGGCGACCTTGAACATGGCGGGGGTTTACCAGCCGGACCCGCGAGGGGGAAGTCCGGGAACTGGCCGAAATCGTTGCTATCAGGGCTTTGGGCCGGATGCTCCCCTGCGCTGGTATTGACCTATGTCATTCCGGCGGGTTGGCATAACGAGCTGACGGACAGCAAAAGAAGCCGGCCCCTTACGGGACCGGCTTCTTTTGCAGCGTCACCTGCGACCGACGGAGGAGTCAAAACTCCGCCGGTTGGAATTGGTTAAAGTTTGCGGTTCGCAAAATCCGACGCCTTGTCGGCGGCGTCCTTGGCAGCCTGCTTGGCATCGCCGACGGCCTTCTGCGCGTGGCCCTTGCCTTCCTGGATCAGGCCTTCGCCCTGCAGGCGGTCAGAGCCGGTCGCTTCACCGATGCCCTGCTTGGCCTTGCCGATGGCTTCGTTTGCGGTTCCCTTGATCTTGTCTGCGGTGGCACCCATGGGATACTCCTGTCATGTAGCAGACGCAGTTCCGAGACCATTCTCGATACGCGCTGCTTGAGCTTCGCAGAGACAATTGCCAGCTCAATTGAATGTTCCTCACTCTCGGGGGCGTGATGCCGCATGCGGTGGCAGCATTTCTTCGGAACCCAAGAAGGCATTGAAATGTCCGGTCACGGCCACGATCACACTCATCCGCACGATCACGCGCATGATCATTCTCACGACCATGATCCAGATCGCTGGAAGCACGACGGCATTCGCGTCATTCCCGCCGACAATCTCGATACCAACGTGCCATCGACCAAAGGCATGGACCGTGCGGCGGCTATCAATTTCGCGCGCGTCGGCGCGCAGAAACTTTGGGCCGGCACCGTGTCGATCCAGCCGGATGCCAAGACCGGTGCGCATCATCACGGCCATCTCGAAAGCGTCATCTATGTGGTAAAGGGTAAGGCTCGGATGCGCTGGGGCGATCGCCTGCAGTTTACCGCGGAGGCCGGTCCTGGCGATTTCATCTTCGTTCCGCCTTACGTGCCGCATCAGGAAATCAATGCGAGTGCCGACGAAGTGCTGGAATGCGTGCTGGTGCGCAGCGACGGCGAGGCGGTCGCTATCAATATCGATATCGAGCCGGTGGAGAAGCCGGAGACGGTGTTGTGGGTCGATCCTACGCATCCCGATGGGGCGGTGAAGAAGTAAACATCAAGCTGAGGCCCTCGCCCGAGATTGGACGAGGGCCCTTTGCTATTTGATCTCGGGCAATCCCGGCGAGAACGCCAGCGCACTCTCGATCCACTTCGCTACGCGCAGCGTGCGCAGATCGTTCAGATAGGGGCCGACCACCTGCAGGCCGAGTGGCAGATGGTTCTTGCCGAACCCGGCCGGCAGCGACAGCGCGGGCACGCCGATCAGGGTCCATGGCGCGCAATATTCGGCATCGCCGGTATAGCTCAGCCCTTCCGGTGCTTCGCCATAGGCCGGCAGCGTCAGCACCGCATCGTAATTCGTCATCTGCGCGGTGAAATCCGCTCGCAGCTTCATCTGCAACGCCTTGGCCTTGAGATAGGCTGCCGCGCTGATGGCGCTGCCGGTTTCCACCAGTTTCTTCAGGTGATCGCTGGTCTTGTCAGGGTAGCGTGCGACGAGATCGCCAAAGATCACCGCCCCTTCGGCGGCCAGAATGATGTTGATCGCGTCCCAGTTGCTGCGATCCAGTTCGGGCAGTTCAAGTTCCTCGATCGACGCGCCGGCGCTGCGCAGTCGCGCGACAGAGGCCTCGAACACCTGTTGCTGTTCGCTCTCGGCCTTGGCGAATTTGGCAAAGCGCACCACTGCGAGACGTGGTGACGGCAGCGGCGGTACACCGCGCTCGACGGAGATTTCGAAACCCGGCACCGGCGCGCCATGCGGATCGCTGTCGCTGGTGCCTGCGATCAGTGAAAGCGCATAGGCGACGTCATCGACCTTGCGCGCGAAGAAGCCGATGTGGTCGAGCGACTGGCTGAGGTGGTGCGCGCCGCTGCGGGGGATAGCGCCGAAGCTCGGCTTGAAGCCGACGACGCCATTGAAGGCGGCGGGGCGGACGATGGAGCCCAGCGTCTGCGTGCCCAGCGCCAGGGGCACGATGCCGGCAGCGACGGAGGCTGCCGAGCCGGAGGACGAGCCACCCGGTGTGTGCTTGCTGTTCCATGGATTGGTGGTCGGGCCGGGATGGCGCCAGGCGAATTCGGTGGAGACGGTCTTTCCGAAGATGGTGGCGCCGAGATTGCGCAGACGTTCGACGACCCATGCATCGGCCGACGGCACGTGATCGGCATAGACGGCCGAGCCATTGGTGGTCGGCATGTCGGTGGTGGCGATGATATCCTTGACGGCGACGGGAATGCCGGAGAGCGGCCCTGGCTTGCGCACAGTGTCGGTGGGGAGGACCTCAAAGGCCTTCAGTATGGGCTCGGCAGCCTTGGCCTGTGCGAGCCGCTCCGATGCGTAGTGATCTGCCGCAGATGTGTTGCCCTTGAACAGCCGCAGCAGGTCCAGAACCCCCGCGCCAGATGTTGCAGTGCGCGCGGTTGCATTCGTCATGTCGTGTCGTCCTGAACGTTTCTTCTGGGATCGAGAGAGGCGCGCAACCGCGAGGCTGCGCGCCTTCGATATTACTTCATCGCCAGTGCGGGCTCGATATATTTCTTCACGACAAACTTGTCATAGTCGGGCTGGGCCGCGAGATTGCCGAGCGCGATCTGGGTGTCCATGGAGATCTTCAGCGAGGGTGCAGAAATATCGACGCTGTCCGGATAGACGCCGTCGGCCAGCATACGCTTGACGGCGGATTCAATCACGGCCGGATCCAGCGTTGGAAATTCCTTCTGCGCAATGGCCACGGTCTTGGCAGGATCTTTCTTCATGAAGCGCATCGCCATTTCCATACCGTTGGTGACGCGCTGCGCCAGATCCGGATTGACGTCGTTGCGTGCGGTCACCGACGAAAATGCATAGGCGCCGTAGCTCTTCGGGAAGCCGTAGACCACCTTCATTCCCTTGGCGACAACCTGATCGAGGCCGGGTTCATACATCACGGCGACGTCAGCCTGCTTGGCGAGGAACGGACCCGGTTCGCTGCCGATCGCGACGGGGATCATCTCCACATCGGTCTTGCCGTCCATGCCGTTCTCTTTCAGTAGCTTCAGGAACAGCGAGGTGCTGGTGGTCGGCATGGTGCCAACGACCACCTTCTGGCCCTTCAGGCTCTTGACGTCAGTGAATTTGAAATCCGGCGCGGTGGCGATCCACACCGCGGCGCCGTTAACGACGTTGGCGATGATGCCGACCGGCGCGCCCTTGGAGGCCGCAATGGCTGTCCATTCCGGCCCGTGGATCGAGAACTGCGCGCTGCCGGAGATCACTGCCGAGAGTGCGACCGTGGGCGAGCCTGCGGTTTCCTTGGTGAGGTCGAGGCCCTGCGCGGTGAAGAAGCCTTCATTGATGGCGACATAGAGCGGCAAATACAGCATCGACTGGAAGGCCTGCGACAACACCACCTTCTTGTTCTGCGCCATCGCTGGCGTGGCGAGCAAGACTCCAGCCAGCGCGACCGCGCCGGTGATACGCTTCAACAATGACATAGAACGTCTCCGTTATGGTGGAAAGGGGGGATTAAACCTGGACCTGATGCGAGGTGGTCGCCTGCTTCCACGGCAGCGAAGTGCGCTCGATGATGTCGATGACGTAATAGAGCACGAAGCCGAGGATCATCAGCGTGAATAGCCCAACCCAGACCGAATTTAGGTCATACAGGCTGGAGGCGAGGAAGATCATGTGGCCGAGGCCGCGCTGCGACGAGATGAATTCGCCGACAACGGCGCCAACCAGGCCGAAACCGATATTGATGCGGAAGGTGGCGATGATCGACGGCAGTGTGGATGGCACCACAGCCTTCCAGAACACCTGATGCTTGTCGGCACCCATGGAGATCATCAGCGACTGCAGATCGACGTCGGCATCCTTAGCCGCCTGATAAGCGGCGATCAGCGCTACCAATGCAGTGAGTGAAACGGCGAGTGCGACCTTCGATATCAGGCCGGTGCCGAACCACAGCACCACGATGGGCGCGAGCGCGATCTTCGGCACGGAATTGATGGCAACGATGAAGGGCTCGACCAGCTTCGCGACGAACACCGAATACCACAGCGCCAGACCGAACAGCGATCCGAAGATGGTGCCGATGATGAAGCCCAAAATGGCCTCGAACAGCGTGTACCAGGAATCCGACAGCAGTTCGCCGCTCAGGATCAGTTTGTAGAACGTGGCGAAGATGCCAGATGGCGAGCCCATCAAAAATGCCGAGATATAGCCGGCATGCACGCCGGCCTCCCATAGCGCGAAGAACACTGCGACGGCGAGCAATTGCAGCACGGCGCGGCCGAGCGTGGTGTCGAAGGTCGATCGCTTCTTGCGGGAATTGCGCGGTGCGGTCTTCTTGCGCGCGGATGTGCCGGACATCACGAGGCTCATGACGTTGTCTCCGTCTGGATATCGAGTTCGGCGCAAAGCGTCTTGAAATAGGTCGAGAATTTCACGTCGTTGCGCGCGGTGATGGGTGAGGTTGCCTCGATGTCGATCTCATGCACGACCTTCACCCGTGCCGGGCGGCCGGAGAGCACCACGACGCGCTTCGACAGTGCGACAGCCTCGTCGATGTCGTGAGTCACAAGGATGACAGTCTTGTTGTAGGTCTGTACGGCATCCTTCAACACGCCTTCGAGATACAGCCTCGTCTGATAATCCAACGCCGAGAACGGCTCGTCGAGCAGCAGGATGTCGGGATCCATGATCAGCGTGCGGATCAGCGCCACGCGCTGGCGCATGCCACCGGACAGGGTCTTGGGATAGGCGTTCTCGAAGCCGGCGAGGCCGAACTGCTTGAGATACTCGCGCGCTTTCTCCTCGGCCTCCTTCTGGTCGACGCCGCGGGTCTCCAGCCCGAGCAGCACATTGCCCATCACTGTGCGCCACGGAAACAGCAGGTCTTTCTGCATCATGTAGCCGACGCGGCCGCGCAGGCTTTCGATTTCCTTGCCGCGATAGGTGATAGTGCCGCCATCGGGCTCCAGCAGGCCGGCGATGATGTTGAAGATGGTCGTCTTGCCGCAGCCGCTGGGACCAATAATGCTGACGAAATCGCGTTCGTTGATGGTGAAAGAGAGATCGTCGAGCACATTGACGTCGCCGCCCTTGCCGGCAAACGACTTGCTGATGTTCTGGACGGTGAGTTGAACTTGTTTCGGTGGCATGATGCGGTTTCCTGGGTACCGCACATACGCAAGCTGCGTGCCATCTTGGACGCAAAAAAGCCTCAAGCAATCGCGCAGGTTTTCTGCGGATAGCTTGAGGCTTGAAGTGTTTTGCCCCGGCTTTGGGCAGGCTGGAATTATTCTCGGCGATAAATTGAGCAGGCGTGGCGAAGTGTATTTTTGGCGAACACTTTGCGTTAGCCCGTTACGGCCATCACTGCTTCCCTGATCTTCGCCAGCGCGTAGTTGCCGACCATGGCGACGTCCACATGCGGCAGGTTCGGGAGCTCGTCGGGCGCCACTACGCAATCGACGATGGCGGGCCCGTCACAGGCCAGCACGTCGGCGATGGCCTTCTTCAGATCACCAGGCTGCTTGGCCGTAAAGCCCTGCGCGCCGCAGGCACGCGCCAGTGCGGCGAAATCGGGATTGGGGAATTCGATGGCTTCGCGGAAGGGCGCCAGGCCGATGCTTTCGGCTTCCAGCGTGATCAGGCCGAGGGCGGAATTGTTATAGACGATGACCTTGATAGGCAGCTTGTGCTGCACAGCTGTCATGAATTCGCCCATCAGCATGTTGAAGCCGCCGTCGCCGGTGAGCACGATCACCTGCTTGCTGCGATCGAGGATCTGCACGCCGTTGCCCTGGCCGACGGACGTGCCGACCGCGGCATTGTTGAACGAGCCGATGATGCGCTGGGTGCCGTTCTGGCGGATCCAGTTCGCCGACCACAGGGTGTTCAATCCGGTGTCGAACACGAAGATTGCATCGGGCCGTGCCAGATCGCTGGCGATGCGCGCGACGGCCTGCGGGTGGATCCTGTTCTTGCTGCGCGCAGGATCGGCCTGCTTGTCGAGCATCTCATCCCACTTCTTGCGGGCGTGACTGGTCGTCTCGAAGAACTGGCCGTCGGTCTTGGTCTGCACCCTGTCCAGCAGCATCTTCAACGCGGGGCGTGCCGAGCCGATGACGCCGAGGCTCGTCGGCGTGCGCCTGCCGAGTGCTTCGGCGCGCACATCGATCTGGATGACATTGCCCTTGCGCGGCAGGAAGTTGGAATAGGGATAGTCGGTGCCCACCATGACGAGCAGGTCGCAATCATGCACGGCATTGTAGACGGCCTTGGTGCCGATCATGCCGAGCCCGCCCATCCATCTGATGTCATCGAACGCCATGATCTCCTTGCCGCGCACCGAATGCACCAGTGGCGCCTTCAGCTTATCGCTGAGCGCACGCAGGAGTTCGGCGCTGCCGATGGCGCCATGGCCGCACATGATGACAACGCTGCTGGCTTCGTCGATGCGGCGGGCGGCTTCCTGTATGGCGGCATCATTCGGGAGGATCTCGCCGCGTGGCACCAGCGTGGCAAGGCTCGCTGTCGCCCCTTCGGCTTTCGACGACAGCACGTCGACAGGCAGCGTCAGATGCGCGACGCCAGGCCCTGCATAGGCGGTGGAGATGGCCTGATGGATCACGCCGGGCGCCTGCGCGGCGGTGGTGATGGTCTGGGTGTAGAGTGCGACGTCGCGAAACAGCAGGTCCGGCTCGGTGGTCTGGAAGAAGTCGACGCCTTTGGCTGCCCGCGCCATTTCGCCCGAGAGTGCCAGCACCGGGGCGTGATCGCGCGCCGCTTCATAGAGACCGGCGACGAGATGCGTGCTGCCGGGCCCGGTGGAGCCGGCGCAAACGCCGAGCTTGCCGGTGAGCTTGGCCTGGCCTGCGGCGGCCAGCGCCGCGCCTTCCTCATGCCGTACCCCGACCCACTCGATCTTGCTGCGCCGGACCGAGTCCGCCAGCGGATTAAGCGAGTCGGCGATCAAGCCGAAAATCTGCTGTACGCCAATCGTCTCAAGCACATGGACAATCTCATCCGCGACAGTTTTCGACATGGGAGCTCCGATTTCTAGAATTGGCTCTCCGCCGGGAGGCGGGCTGATGCAGCTATGCGGTCGGTCCAATTGTGATTGGAACCGAATGGTCGCACTGCAGCAATAGCTGAACCGCGAAACGGTTTCATGATGGTCAATTAAGTTTGCGCAATGCTTGGAGAAATGCGCGATGTGTTGAACGTTTGTTACGTGTATCGGAAGATCGGGTCGCCATAGTCGATGGCCGGAAATACGTTCTTGTCGCTCCAGTAGTCCTGGTTGTGCTGCCACTCCTGCTTGTCGCCGCGCTTCGGCAACAGGTGCATGCCGCGCATGATGTAGCCCGGGTTGAAATCCTCGGGGTCAATCCATGGCAGCAGCGGCATGTCGCTGTCCTCCGGCCGCAGCATCGGCGTCACCATGGTCGTGCCGGTCTCTTCCATGTGCTTCAGCAGCCCGCAGACGAAGTCGGCGACGAGATCGACACGCAATGTCCAGCTGGCACGGAGATAGCCGAAGATCCACACCATGTTCGGCACGCCGGTGAACATCATGCCGCGATAGGTCACAGTGTCGGAGAAATTCAGCGGTGCGTCATCGATGGAGAAGGCGATATCGCCGAGCATGTTGAGATTGAAGCCGGTGGCGGTGACGACGACGTCGGCGTCGATCGTCTTGCCTGATTTCAGCGTGATGCCGTGTTCGGTGAAGGTCTCGATCTCATCGGTGACGACGGTCGCCTTGCCGGCCTTGATGCTCTGGAACAGATCACCATCCGGAATGAAGGCGATACGCTGCCGCCATGGTCGGTAGCGCGGCGTGAAATGTGTGGCGATGTCATAGTCCTTGCCGAGATAGGCCTGCACGCCCTTCAGCAGTTCCTCTTTCACCACCTCCGGCTCGCTGTTCGTCCGCTTGGTGAAGGCCTGCTGATCGAACAGGATCTTGCGGCGGACGATCTCGTGGACCCATTCCTCGTCGACATCCAGCTCGCGCAGCGTCTCTGCCAGCGCGTTGGCATTGCGGCCGGTGATGAAGAAGGTCGGCGAGCGCTGCAGCATGGTGACTTCGGCACATTTATCGGCAATGGCCGGCACCAGCGTCGCGGCAGTCGCGCCGGAGCCGATCACGACAACCTTCTTGCCGGTGACGTCGAGATCTTCCGGCCAGGTCTGCGGATGCACCAGGCGGCCCTTCAACCGGCCCATGCCCGGCCATTGCGGCGTGTAGCCCTGATTGTGGTTGTAATAGCCCTGACACATCCAGAGAAAACGCGTGGTGAAGTTCAGCGTCTCGCCGGTGTCGTGACGGATGACGGTGAGCGTCCAGAGCCTGTCGGCATTCGACCAGTTGGCAGACAATATCTTGTGGCGATAGCGGATATGCGTGTCGAGGCCGTTCTCGGCGATCACATCGCCCATATAGCGCAGGATTTCCGCGGCGGTGGCGATCGGCGCCGAAGTCCAGGGTTTGAAGCGATAGCCGAACGTGTGCAGGTCGCTGTCGGAGCGAATGCCGGGATAGCGATGGGTATGCCATGTCCCGCCAAAGCTCTCCTGCGTTTCCAGAATCAGAAAACGCGTATCCGGATTCTGCTTGGTGAGATGATAGGCGGCGCCGATGCCGGAGATCCCAGCACCGACGACGATGACATCGACATGTTCGGCTGCGTTTTCGACGGACGAATCTGTGGCGATTTTTCCCTGGGCGTTCATGGGCTCCCGATCTTTTTTTGCTCTCGCGCTTGGTGCGCAGATGCTGTTATGCGGCGATCCCCGGTTTAAGGCCGGAGATCGCCGCGATCGGTATCATTGACGATCGCAGGGAATGCGCAAGCGGGAATTGCGCTGGAGAGGCGTCAGCTTTCTGCTGCAGGGGCCGCCGCGGGTGACTGTGCGCGTCTCGAGAACAGGATGCGCTGATACAGCCAGCCAATAGCCACCAGCACGAGGCCGAGGCACATGAAGGACAGTGCGCGGTAGACGCCCGTCAGCGACGACATATCGACCAGGAACGCCTTGAGGATCGTCAATGCGATGACCACGGCGGAGGCGAGCCGCGCGCGCTGCGAGTTGAACAGGATGCCGATGCCGAGCAGCACGACGCCAAAGCCCAGCCACGCGATCGACAGCGTATATTGCTCGGCATCGGTGATCGAGGCGTTGTAGAAAATCGGACCGTGATAGATGCGGCGGATTTCTAGTGTCACATACATCAGGGCTAGCACAAGCGCACCACCGGCGATGGTGTTGCCATAAGCCGGCTTGCGACGGCCGGCGACGGCGTAGGACAGCAGCAGAGCGAGCACCGCGGGCAGGGCATAGCCGAGCAGCAGCAGGTTGAAGATCACGCCGCCGACATCGATGCGCCAGATGCCGGGATTGGTGAGGAACAGTAACCCGCCGAGACTTGCGACGCCGGCGAACAGCGTCAGCAATCCGGCACTGACGCTGTGCACGATGCTGCGGCTCCGTTCCCACAGGCGTTCCAACCCGATTGCCATGGCCAGCGCGACGCAGACCTGCAGCGCGACTTCGGTGAGGCTCGAGGAGGACCGATAGACATCGCCGCCGTTTACGAAGTGGCGGATCTCCATGAAGGCCAGCAGCACCGTGAACAGGATGGCAGCGGATTCCACCATGCGCAGCGGCGCATCGTCGCCGCGCCGGCGCATCAGGATGCTGGCGGCCCAGAACGATGCGGCGGGCACGCCGTAGCCCCACAGCAGCCAGTTGAAGATCGGCGTGGTGCCGACGAGATCGCCGACAACGCGGGGTTCCCAGCCCATCCGGGCGACGACAATGCCGGCGAGGATGGCTGCGAGCCAGCGCAGGAACGGGATCGGCCGTTGCATGGAGATCCAGGCGGTGCCCAGCGCCATCAGCGACAGCGCGATGGTGAGCCAGCCTTTCTCCAGTGCAAAGGTCAGCCCCAGCGCCAGCGCGCCGAGCGTCCCGGTGGCGAACAGCGCGGTGGAGATCGTGAGACCCGGACGTGGCTCGCGCTTGCCGAGCAGTTCGGTGGCGGCCGCGAAGGCTGCGCCGATGATGATGGCGAGAATGGCGAAGGGGATCGAGCGATCGAGATGCGCGATGCGGGCATAGAGCGCGATCAGCAGCGCCAGCGGCGTGAATACCGCGGCGCCCGACCAGATCACCGGAATAACGGCGCTAACGGATCGGCCCTGTGCGAGGAAGCCGAGCACGCCGAAGCCGAGAGCGAAAACCGCCGCGGAGGCGAGATGCAACGACACCGAGCTTTCCACCGGGCTGGCGCCGATGCCCGCCAGTGGCCCGCCGGGCAGCACCAGCATGTCCAAATTGCCCTGGATGGCCCACTCCAGGAAGACCACGGCGACGAAGCCTGCGGCTATGGCAACCGCCGCGGTGGCCGCTTGTGCGTACCATGCGACGAACAGCGTGCCAGCGACGATCAGCGCGAAGGTCACCATGGCGATGTCGGCATGGAAGCTGGAGAGCACCACCAGCGTCGCGCTGAGCAGGCTTGCACTGAGCGCGCCCGACGAGATGCCTTCGATGCGGCCTTCTTCGGCCGGCGGACCATACAGGAAGCCGCAGACGACCAGCAGTGAGGCCAAGATGAAGCCGGCCAGGACATGGAACGCATGGGGCGCGAGTGCCGGTGTGCCGGCGTCGAGGCCCGGCAGGGTCCACAGCGTCGCGAAGACGATGGTGGTCAGCGCCAACCAGCGCCACAGCCGGATACGCGCGAGGCTGAAGGCAGCCGCCATGACGATGGCGAGAT
The DNA here is from genome assembly GCF_013359755.1 of Tardiphaga robiniae. Classification (GTDB taxonomy): domain Bacteria; phylum Pseudomonadota; class Alphaproteobacteria; order Rhizobiales; family Xanthobacteraceae; genus Tardiphaga; species Tardiphaga robiniae. The sequence continues at coordinate 233,883 of NZ_JABMCJ010000085.1, forward strand.
AGATATACAGCGCCCAGTAGTCCGGCTTGCCGGACGACACCAAAACCGGCGTGACGAAGGCTGCGGCAATGCCGAGGCCCGCGAGCGCCGGGCCGTGCAGCAATGCCGCGGCCATGGTGCACATGGCGACGATGCCGAGCAGGGCGAAGGCTGTGCCGGGGACGAGGAAGTTATACAGCGCATAGGCCGCATAGACTGTCGCAAAGGCGACGGCGGTGCCGGCCGCTGTGAGGATCGCCGGAATATTGGCGATGGGCAGCGGTGCGATTGCCGAGAGGCTTTCCTTGCGGCGGGCGAATTCGCCGACGGCGAGCAATGCCAGGGCGAACAGGCCGCCGAGCAGCACGCGCACTTCGGGGCCGAGCAGGCCGGCCTCGATGGAATAGCGCACCATGAAGAAGCCGCCGAGTGCCAGCGTGAGGCCGCCGACCCAGACCACCCAGCGCGTGCCGATGCGTTCCTCGAAGCCGGGGCCAGCCGTAGGGGCTTCCACAGGCGCGGCGGGTTCGGGCGCAGTGTGAGCAGGGACATCCGGCTGGATCGGGGGGGCGGCCTCGCGGATTGCCTCGGTCGATGTCTCTGAGAGCGCAGGCGCGGATGCAATGTCCGGTGCGGTCGCTGTGAGGTCCGGTGTTGCTGCGGCAGTCGTGGTCGCCACACGCGGTGTCGCCTCATAGGCGTCGAGTCGGGCGCGCAGCACCTTCACCTCATTGCGCGCCTTACGCGCGAAGATGAAGGCAACGATAGCAATCACCAGCGTGACGAAACCGAAATCATCGAACATCGACTATCAAACCTTCAGAGAGCAGGACGCGCGCCAATCATGCCCCGGAACGACGTCCGGGGACATGGCAACTCTATGTGTTGTCGTGGAGAACTTTAGTTCACGCGATCCGTGTATTTGGCGTGCAATTGCTGGAATTAATCCAGATCGAGGCGAAACGGCTTGCCGATCACGGTCAGATTGCCGGGGCCCATCTCGTCGAGCGCGCGGACCATACGGCCGCCGCGGCCCAGCGCCTTGTCGGCGAGAGTCACGAGCAGGCGGTTGGGGGAGGCGATCGGCGAGGCGGCGCGGATTCGCAGCGCGATGTCGCGCTCGTCGCGGTCCGGATTGAGCATGCAGGCGGCGGCAAAGGCGCTGGCGGTGGAACGCGAGATGCCGGCATAGCAATGGATCACCAGCGGCGAGGCGCGATCCCAGCCGCGGACGAAGTCCAGCACCTGCGTGATGTGACCTTCGTTGGGCGCGACAAAGCCGTCCATCGCCTCGGTGATGTCGTCGACCTGCACCCTGAGATGATTGGCCTCGCTGATCGACGGCGGCCGCTGCACCTGCGCGACATTGGCCATGATGGTGAGCACGTGGCTCGCGGCCGTGTCCTTCACGGTGGGATGCAGATCGGCGAGCGAGCAGACGTGGATCATCGGGGAACCTTTTGTTGAGCGTCGTTATAACGCTCCGTTCTCTCCACGTCATGCCCGGGCATGACGGAGTTTAAATTACGCCAGGAGCGCCTCAAACCTTGCCAGAAACCGCTTCTCAGCCTTCCCCGCCGACCACGGCGTCAGGTAATCTTCCACCATAGCTTCCGAGAGGCCGGGATCCTTGCCGAACAGACGCTTTGCCTCGGCCTCCTTGAATCCCGCAAGCCGGGTCGCTTCCAGATAGGCGGCGCCCATATCGGCGGCCTTGATCTGTTTGGTGATCCCGGGCTCCAGCGCCGGCGGCAGGCCGAAGCGGATGTGGATGGCGCCGAGCAGGCGATTCTCGATCACCTTGTAATCGCCGCCGATCACCGCCTTGAACGGCGAGATCATGTCGCCGATGACATATTCCGGCGCGTCATGCAGCAGGGCTGCGAGCCGCACGCGCTCGTCGGCGCGCGGCATCTGCTCGCGCAATACGGCTTCCACGAGAAGCGTGTGCTGTGCCACCGAGAAAATATGCGCGCCGTGGGTCTGCCCGTTCCAGCGCGCGACGCGCGCGAGCCCGTGGGCAATATCGGCAATTTCGATATCCAGCGGCGAGGGATCGAGCAGATCAAGCCGCCGGCCCGACAGCATGCGTTGCCAGGCGCGTGTGGCGACGTCGCGGGAAAATCTTTGGTCGAATTTCGATTTGGTCATCGGTTTTTGGTCTTGAGTTTCTTGCTGCTACTTCGCCTTGAGGCGCGGCTTGCGCTTCAGGCCCATGCAGGCCTCGTGGCAAAAGCAGGTCACGAGATGATCGTTGACCATGCCTGTGGCCTCCATAAAGGCATAGACGATGGTCGGGCCGACGAATTTGAAGCCGCGCCCCTGCAGGTCTTTCGAGATCTTGGTCGATAGCGGTGTCGAGGCAGGCACGCTGCCATGGGTCTTGAAATTGTTGACCAGCGGTTTGCCATCGACGAAGTCCCACAGATATTTCGAGAAGCCGGCGCCTTCTTCCATGATTTTCAGATAGCCTTTGGCGCTGAGGATCGCGCCTTCTATCTTGGCGCGGTTGCGCACGATGCCGGCATCATTCATCAGCGCGTGAACTTTCTTCTCGCTGTAGCGCGCGATCTTCTCCGGCTGGAAATCATCGAATGCTTTGCGGAAATTGTCGCGCTTGCGCAGGATGGTGATCCAGGAGAGGCCGGCCTGGAAGCCATCGAGGATCAGCTTTTCATAGAGCGCGCGGTCGTCATATTCCGGGACGCCCCATTCGGTGTCGTGATAGGCGACATAGAATGGATCTTCACCCGGCCACGGGCAGCGCGTCTTGCCGTCGGCATGCGCGATCGCGGGTTTGCTCATGCCGAAATCTTTTTCATGCGGGGGTCTTCTTCGTGGCCAGTGCGCGCACCGTAGCGGCGTCGGCCAGATGAATGGCGATGTCGCCAGCCAGGAAAGCGGCATCGGCATCGAGCGCATCACTGGCGCGGTCGGTGCGGATCATGGCGAGGCCACGGCCATCGGCAGACGAACCCATGGTGCCGATCGGCTTGTCCGCGGCGCGGATTTCGGTGCCGGCGGCCGGCGCCGCGCCATCCAGCGTGACGCCGACGATGCGCGTGCGGGCGGTGCCGCGATGCTGCATGCGGGAGACGACCTCCTGGCCGATGTAACATCCCTTGTCGAAATCGACGCCGGCGAGCTTGTCCATATTGGCTTCGTGCGGGAACGCATCGCCATAGGCGAAATCAGCTCCGCCGCGTGGCACGCCGAGCCTGATGCGGTGCGCTTCATAGGCTGATGCATCGACCAGTTCGGCACCGACCAGCGCGGCCGTCTTCGGGACGAGATCGGGCGGCACGAGGATGCGATAGCCAAGCTCCGCATTGCGCGGATCGGCGAAGGTCAGGTCTGGCTTCATGCCGGGCTCGCCATCCCACACCGCAAGCACGCCGAGCGCGTCGGAGAGATTCTCTACCGTCACCTTGGCGCGCAGCTTGTAGAAGCCGAGCTTGGTGGCCAGCGGTTGTGCCAGTTCGCGCGGGCAGTCGATCAGGAGCCCACCGCCATGGCCGGCCGGTGCTTCGGTGATGAGGAAGTCGGCGATGATCTTGCCCTGCGGCGTCAGCAGCGCGCCGAACCGGGCGATGCCAGGCGCCACCACCTCGATCTCGGAAGTCACGAGGTTGTTGAGGAAACCGCGGGCGTCGTCGCCGGCGATTTTCACCACACCCCGATCGGGGAGAAACGCTGCTTTCATTGGGAAAATCTCGAAAAATCCAATAAACGAGCCAGGAACCGAGGGTGAATCACGGCTGGCGGATATGACAGCTAAAGTTAAGCCGCTAAGATGCCGACAACAAGGCCCGCGCTCATCCTGCGCGCCATTCACAGGCTGTGACGAGACCAGATGACCCAGACATTCGATACGATTTTGAAGAACGGCACCGTCGTCAATCAGGACGGCGAGGGTGTGCGCGATATCGGCATTCGCAATGGCCGAATCGCGGCCATCGGATCGCTCGGTGCGGCCTCGGCCGCTGAAGTGATCGACTGCAAGGGGCTGCACATCCTGCCGGGTGTGATCGATACCCAGGTGCATTTCCGCGAGCCGGGCCTCGAACAGAAGGAAGACCTGGAGACCGGATCACGCAGCGCCGTGATGGGCGGCGTCACCGGCGTGTTCGAAATGCCGAATACCAATCCGCTGACCATCGACGAGGCGACCTTCACCGACAAGGTGAAGCGGGGTCATCATCGCATGCATTGCGATTACGCCTTCTTCATCGGAGGCACCCGCGAGAACGTGCAGGACCTGGCGGAGCTCGAACGCGCGCCCGGCTGCGCCGGCGTGAAAGTATTCATTGGCTCATCGACCGGTGCACTGCTGGTCGAGGATGACGACAGCCTGCGCCGCATCTTCCAGGTCATCAAGCGCCGCGCCGCCTTCCATGCCGAGGACGAATATCGCCTCAATGAGCGCAAGAACCTGCGCATCGAAGGCGACACCCGTTCGCATCCGGTGTGGCGCGACGAGACTGCGGCGCTGATGGCGACGCAGCGGCTGGTCAACCTTGCGCGCGAGACCGGCAAGCGCATTCATGTTCTGCATATCTCGACGAAAGAAGAGATCGACTATTTGCGCGACCACAAGGACGTCGCGTCTTGCGAAGCGACGCCGCATCATCTGACCATGGCGGCGCCGGAATGCTATGAGCGCCTCGGCACGCTGGCGCAGATGAACCCGCCGGTGCGCGATGCCAGCCATCGCGACGGCATCTGGAATGGCATCAGTCAGGGCATCATCGATGTGCTCGGTTCTGATCACGCGCCGCACACGCTTGAGGAAAAGAAGAAAGTCTATCCGGCGTCGCCCTCGGGAATGACCGGCGTGCAGACGCTGGTGCCGATCATGCTGGATCACGTCAATGCCGGCCGCTTGTCGCTGGCGCGCTTCGTCGATCTGTCGAGCGCCGGTCCGGCACGGCTGTACAACATCGCCATGAAAGGCCGCATCGCGGCGGGCTATGATGCCGACTTCACCATCGTGGATCTCAAGCGCACCGAGACCATCACCAATGACTGGGTAGCCTCGAAAGCCGGCTGGACGCCCTATGACGGTGTGAAGGTCACCGGCTGGCCCGTCGGCACCTTCGTGCGCGGCCGCCGCGTGATGTGGCAGGGCGAGCTGGTCACGCCGTCGCAGGGCGAGACGGTGAAATTCCTGGAAACGCTGAAGGCTTGAACTCTTCACCCTCCCCCTTCAGGGGAGGGTAAGAAATCTTACTGCCGTGCCAGTGTCAGCGAGAACTCGCCATTGCGCACGCGGCCCGGAAGACCCTCGACAAACTTCGCTACGGCGTCTTCGCCATAGGTGCCGACGAGCTCGGCAAAGGCCGCGAACAGGCTGGCCTGCGCGAGGCAATCGCCATCGACGCCGTCATGCCGTGCTTCCGCCCAGGCTTCGTTGAGATAGCTCAGCGCGGCCTGCTTCTGTTCCTGATCCGGTAGCGGATCGCGGGCGGGGCGGTACGACAATGATTCGCTCATGAAATTCCCAAAACGGTCTTCGGCGCTCATCAAAGCGAAGCGCGCCTCGCAAGTTCGAATCGAGATTTACCACGCGGAGCAGGTTCCGCGAGCGACATCTTTAAGAAAGGTTAACGACAGTGACTCACATTGTCCGACATTATGTTAACAGCGGGAACCGGCCATCTTGACCGGTTGAGGAAGCCTATGGACGCAAACAGTTTTTCGTCTTTCGCGAGTCCCGGCGACGCTGCGCGCGCAGCAGAGTTGCGCCGCGTCAAGGCGATCGCGGCGCTGGTGCTGGCGAGCTGTCTGGTGGTGTTCATAACGGCAAAAATCCTGCTGCCGATTCATCCCGCGTTCGGATTCGTTGCGGCCTTCGCGGAAGCGGCGACCATTGGCGGATTGGCGGACTGGTACGCCGTTGTCGCGCTGTTCCGTCGGCCGCTGGGTCTGCCGATTCCGCACACCGCGATCATCCAGGCGAATCAAAATCGCATCGCCGACAAGCTGGGTGAATTCATCGAGGTGCATTTCCTCGAAGCCGGGCCGGTCGAGGCCAAATTACGTGAGGTGGATTTTGCGAGTTTCGTTGCAGACTGGCTGAGCGACAAAAAGCGTAGCGCGGATCTCGCGCGTTTCTTGCTGCGGCTGTTGCCGGAGGCGATGTCGGCGACGGAAACGTCTGGTCTCAAAACCTTCATCACGCGCCGCGTGATGACCCAGCTGCAGTCGGTTGATCTCGCGCCCATCGCTGCCGGCACCATGCGCGGCTTCATCAGGGATGGTCGCCATCAGGGCCTGCTCGATAACCTGCTCGGCGCCATGCATGGCGCGCTGACCGAGCCGGACACGCTGGCTGTCATCAAGAACAAGATTCGCGACGAGCTGCCGACGTTGCTCAAACTCTATCGCGCCGATGCGTTCCTGCTGAAGCGCATCGTCGCGTCGGCCACGACCTTCTTTGACGATGTACGCAAGGATCCAGCGCATCCGTTCCGTGGTGAGTTCGACCGCATGCTGCTCTCCTTCGTCGATCGGCTGGAGACCGAGCCCGGCTTCACCGGCCGCATCGATGGGTTGAAGCGCGATCTGCTGGCGCGCCCTGAGCTTGCCGAACTTGGGCGTAATCTCTGGAACAATGCGCGCAGCTTCATCGAGCGCAGTGCATCAGGTGAAAGCAATGTACTGGCACATCATCTCGCCAATGTATTCGTCGAGGCCGGTGCAGCGCTGCGCGCAGATGCCGAGATGCGCGGCGAGATCAACCAGGGCATCGTCGTGGTGCTGCGCACGTTCATCGCCGATCAGAAAAGCGGCGTGTCGAGTTTTATCGCCGATCAGGTGAAGGGCTGGGACATGCAGCAGCTGATCGGTGTCGTCGAAGTCAATATAGGCCGCGATCTGCAATATATCCGCTTCAACGGTTCGCTGATCGGCGGGCTCGCCGGGCTGGCGCTCTACACGATCGAATATCTGTTGCGACTGCTGTGAGAGCAGTTCCGCATTGCGGAAGTGAGGCGCCGGAGGGGGGTATCGGGATGCGCTTGAACTGCCACAAACCCGACCTTAACTTGAGTAAACTGATAGTTGCTTCGGTGCGTTGTGTGATTCCCTCCCTGTGAGGCTGCTTTCAAATCCATCGATATGACCGGCCAACGCGCCGGCGAGAGGAAATCAGATGTCGGCTACGGCCCAGGCGCAGCGTCCCCCATCGAAAACCCTGATGTTTCTTGAAGGCCGTGCGGTTCACGAATTCGGCGCCTTTCTCGGCGTGCTGCCGCTGTTGAATCTCGCGCCGCGTGGCGATGGTCATCCGGTACTGGTACTGCCGGGCCTTGTGGCTTCGGATGTTTCGACAGGTCCGCTCCGCACGTTCCTCAAGGGCCGCGGCTATGCCGTCAGCGGCTGGAAGCAGGGCCGCAATCTCGGCCTGCGTGACGGCGTGCAGGGCAGCATGGTCGAATTGCTGAAAGAGATGAACGAGAACCACGGCCGCAAGGTGAGTCTGGTCGGCTGGAGTCTCGGCGGCCTTTACGCACGCCAGCTTGCCAAGATGATGCCGGACCGCGTCCGCTCGGTGATCACGCTGGGTAGCCCGTTTGCCGGCCATCCGAAATCCACCAATGCCTGGCGTGTCTATGAATTCGCCAGCGGCAAACGCGCCGACGACACCGACGACGATTTCGGTGGTTCGCTTGCCGATACGCCGCCGGTCCCGACCACCGCGATCTACAGCCGCACCGACGGTGTCTGTGCCTGGCAGGGCTGCATGGAGAAGTCATCGGCGATGTCCGAGAGCATCGAGGTCGAGAGCAGCCATTGCGGGATGGGGCATCACCCCGCTGTCGTCTATGCAGTGGCGGAGCGTCTCGCGCAGAAGGAAGGCGCGTGGGCGCCGTTCGATCGCTCGGGCTGGCGCAGCCTAGTCTATCCGGACCCTAGCAGGTAAAGGCGCGTCAGCGACACGCTTACTCTGCTGCTGTCGTCACGATCCTGATCTCAGATGTCAGTGTCCGGTGTACCGGGCACTTGTCAGCGATCTCCATGAGCTTTGCGCGCTGCTCCGCATCGAGCTTGCCGTCGATCGTGATGACGCGTTCAATCTGGTCCAGCATGCCGTCCTTGGTCTCGCATTCCTCGCAATCCCTGGCGTAGATCTTCTTGTGGTTCAGCGTCACCGTGACGTGGTCCATCGGCAATGCCTTGCGTTCGGCATAGAGCCGCATGGTCATCGCGGTGCAGGCGCCGAGCGCGCTGAGCAGCAGATCATACGGACCGGGTCCGGTGTCCTCGCCGCCGGCGGCGATCGGCTCGTCGGCGAGTATCTGATGCGGGCCGACAGTGATGACCTGCTGGAATTTGCTGGCGCGCGTCTCGCTCACCACCACCTTGCGCGGCTCTTCAGGCAGGCTCGCTACGGGCGTGACGGCGACCGCATTGAGATAGCGTCCGGCCCAGGCGGCGATGACATCGGCGACATAGATCGCGTCATGCTTTTGCGTGAGCAGATGATCGGCGCCGGCCAGCGAGACGAAGCTCTTGGGATGTTTGGCAGCGACGAAAATCTTCGTGGCGTTGTCGATGCCCACTGTGTCGTCGGTGGGCGCATGCATGATCAGCAGCGCCTTGTGCAGCCTGGTCACCTTTGTGATCAGATTGTGCTCGGCGATATCGTCGAGGAATTCACGCTTGATGCTGAACGGCCGGCCGGCGAGCTTGACCTCGACCTCGCCTTTTTCGCGGATCGCGTCGACATGTTCGGCGAACATGTCGGTGACATGCGCGGGATCGGAGGGCGCCGCGATGGTGACAACGGCCTTGGCTTCCGGCACCTGTTCAGCGGCGGCGAGGATCGCTGCGCCGCCGAGGCTGTGGCCGATCAGGATTGCCGGTGTCTGGCGTATTTCCCGCAAATGGTCGGCGGCCTTTACGAGATCGGCGATATTCGACGAGAACGTGCTATTGGCGAAATCGCCCTCGCTGGAGCCGAGGCCAGTGAAGTCGAAGCGCAGCACGGCGATGCCCTTGAGCGTCAGCGCCGCGGAGATACGCCGAGCCGCGAGCACATCCTTGCCGCAAGTGAAGCAATGCGCGAACAGCGCATATGCATGGACAGCGCCATCGGGCAGGTCCAGCGCCGCCGCCAGCATATGGCCGGCCGCGCCGGGGAATTGAAAGCGTTCAGTTGGCACGGTGGGCTCCTGTCGTGACAGATGTCTCTTTCTACACCGATTCCACCCAATCAATCAGTGGGTACCCAACATCCGTGCGAGAATGAGGCCGAGCTGCTCTCTTCGCGCCGCACCTCGGGTTGAACTTTAGTTCTGCGCGGCCGCTCGAGCACGCGCTTGCCGGCCTCCGATGTCGGTGCTAGATGTCGGGTCATCGTACAACTTTTGGGGTGCGCTGCCGCTACAAGCTGATGGACGGCGGGCCGGCACGCTCCTAGAATTGTGACAAGATCGACCCCGCAAAGGGGCGAACCAGAATAATGGCCAACGCGCCGCATCGGGAAATTCACAGGGAGGATTTCGTCCATGAAGAGAAGAGATGTCGTCAAAGGCGGACTGGCCGCGCTCGCGGTTGGCGCTACCGGTCTCGGGCGGTTTACGCCTGCGCAGGCGCAGACCAAGATGGTCCTCAAGGCCTCTGACGTCCACCCGCTCGGCTACCCCACGGTCGAATCCGTGGTGCGCATGGGCAAGAAGCTGGATGCCGCCACAAGCGGCCGGCTCACCATCCAGATGTTTCCGTCCATGCAGCTCGGCGGCGAGAAGGAAGCCATCGAGCAGGCCCAGGTCGGCGCTCTGCAGATCGCGCGCATTTCCGTCGGCGCCGTCGGCCCGGTGGTCGATGACGTCAACGTCTTCAACATGCCGTTCGTGTTTCGCGATTCCAAGCACATGGAAGCGGTCCTCGATGGCGAGATTGGCACCGAGCTGCTGAACAAGATCACGGCCAATGAAAAAACCGGCCTGGTCGCGCTTGGCTGGATGAATGCCGGCTCGCGCAACATCTATAACAGCAAGCGCCCGATCAAGACGCTCGCTGATCTCAAGGGTCTCAAGATCCGGATGATCGGCAATCCGTTGTTTATCGACACCATGAATGCGCTCGGCGGCAATGGTGTCGCCATGGGCTTCGATCAGGTGTTTAGCGCCATGCAGACCGGCGTCGTCGATGGGGCCGAGAACAACCTGCCATCCTTCGTGGCGCAGAACCACTTCCAGGTCGCCAAGTATTTCTCGATGACAGAGCATCTGATCATTCCGGAATTGCTGGTGTTCTCGAAGGCGTCATGGGCGAAGCTCACGCCGGACGATCAGGCGCTGCTGAAGAAATTCGGCCGCGAAGCGCAGCTCGAACAGCGCGTGCTCTGGTACGAGGCGGAGAAGACCGCACTGGACAAGATGAAGGAAGTCGGCACCGACATCGTCACGTCCATCGACAAGCAGCCGTTCCGCGATGCCGTGAAGCCGGTGTGGGACAAATACGGCGCGAAATACGCCGAGATGACCAAGCGCATTGCTGCGGTGAGCTAGCGGCATGTTCTCAATGTGTCGTCCCCGCCTTCGCGGGGACGACAGGATAGGCCTGCGCTTCCGTCGCGTTACCTGAGGTCTTCATGTCTGACGTTATTTCCAAACTGCCGGCTGCATCCAGTCATCACGCCGATACGGCCAGCCATGGTGCGGCTTACGCGTTCCGCCGCGCCATGAACGCACTATACTGGTCCGGCGCCGTGTTTTCTTGCCTGGCGCTTGTGCTGATCTCCGCGATTATTCCTTGGGCTGTTTACACCCGCTACATTTTGAACAGCGCGGCGTCGTGGCCGGAGCCGCTGGCGGTGTTGCTGACGATAGCGGTGACTTTCATTGGCGCCGCCAACTGCTATCGCCAGCGCATCCACATGAACATGACGGTAGGTACCAACCTGCTGCCGCCTCACGCGCGTGTCGTGGCTGCTTTCATCAGCGAGTTGCTGATGGCTGCGGTGGCACTGTTCATGGTGATCTGGGGCATGAAGCTGGTGATGACCACTTGGGGCAATTCGGTGGATGAATTTCCCTGGTTGTCTGTCGGGATCACCTACATGCCGATCCCCGTTTCCGGCGCGATGATGTTTCTCTTTGTCGTCGAACGCCTGACCATCGGTCCGCCGCCACAGGATGGCAGCGACGCACACATACCTCTCGACTAGCTTCGCCGATCAGCTCCAGCCAGAATAAAGAAAATCCGACATGGACATCGCCGTTCTTCTGCTCAGCATGTGTCTGTTCTTCGCCGTCGGCATGCCGATCGCCTTTGCCCTGGCGCTTTCCGCGCTGGTCGGCGCACTGTGGATCGATCTGCCCGTTGCAGCTGTGATGCAGCAACTCTCCAGCGGCGTCGGCAAGGTGTCGATGCTGACCGTGCCGTTCTTCGTGCTGGCCGGCGCCATCATGGCAGAAGGCGGCATGGCCCGAAGGCTGGTTGATTTTGCAGCCGTCGTGGTCGGCTTCACGCGCATCCGCGGCGGCCTCTCCCAGGTCAATATTCTGGCTACGACCATCATGTCCGGGATCTCCGGCTCGTCGGTCGCGGATACGTCGGCGATTGGCTCGGTGATGATCCCGCAGATGGCGGCGAAGGGGTATCCACGGGTGTTCGCCACCAATGTGACCATCTCCGCCTCGGTCCAGGCGATCCTGGTGCCGCCGAGCCACAATGCGGTGATCTATTCGCTGGCGACCGGCGGCGTGGTCTCGATCACCAGCCTGTTCCTGGCAGGTATCGTGCCCGGGCTATTGCTTGGCTTCGCGATCATGTTGTTGTGTCTCTACTTTGCCTATCGCGATGGTCATCCGAAGGGCGAGCCGGTGCCAGTGAAGCAGGCGCTGAAGATGCTGGGGGATGCCACCTGGGGAATCGTCACGCTGGTAATTGTGCTCGGTGGCATTCTCACAGGCGTGTTCACGCCGATCGAGGCTGGCGCTGTGGCGTGCGTCTGGGCCTTCTTCGTCACGATGTTTATCTATCGCGACTACAAATGGTCCGAGCTGCCGATGCTGACCTACCGGACGCTCCAGACGGTGGCGATGGTGTTGACGCTGGTCGCGACCGCGTCATGCTTCGGCTATGTCGCCGCCATGATGCAGATGCCGGCGCATATGACGGAGTTCTTCGTCGCCATCTCGTCGAATAAATACGTGCTGCTGATGTGGCTCAATATCATGCTGCTGATCCTCGGCACGGCGCTCGATCTCGCGCCGCTGCTGCTGATCTGCACGCCGATCCTGCTGCCGGTGGTGAAGAGTTTCGGGATCGACCCCGTGCATTTCGGCATCGTGATGCTTCTCAATCTCGGCATCGGCCTACTGACGCCGCCGGTCGGTACCACGCTGTTCGTGGGCTGCGCCATCGGCAAGGTCTCGGTGGACGAGGTGATGCGTGGCATCTGGCCGTTTTACTGGGTGATGTTCGCCGTGTTGATGCTGGTGACTTACGTACCGTGGTTCTCGATGGCGCTGCCGCACGCATTCGGCTTCAGGTGAGCTACTGGACCGGATCGACTGACAACTGCTTGTAGCGTTCCTTGCCGTTCAGCAAATGCCGGCGCATCGCATCGCGAGCCTTGCGCGGCGAACGGGCGCTGATCGCATTGACGATGACTTGATGCTCCTTCTCGATGCTCTCGAGATAGCGCTTCTGCAATTCGGCCTTGCCATCGAAGGTGCGGATGCTCTGTCGCGGGATGATGAGACCGCCGAGGAATTCCAGAAAGCCGACGAAGCGCGCATTCTGCGTCGCGACGGCAATGGCGAAGTGGAAGTCGAAATCCTCCTTCACCGCACGGTCGCCATTGGCGATGGCGCGGCTGAAGGTAGCTGCGGCCTTGGCAATGGCTCGGATCTGGGCAGCGGTGGCGCGCTCGCTGGCTATAGCCGCGGCCTCCATCTCGACGGCCGTGCGCAGTTCAAGAATTTCGATCACGCTGCCAAGCGAGCCCAGGCCGTCGGGGTCGATGGCATAAGGTTGCTGATCGGGCTCACTGTTGACGAAGGCACCGGCGCCCTGCCGAGTGGTTACAAGGCCCCGGGCGCGGAGTGCGGCAATCGCCTCGCGAACGACCGTGCGGCTGACGCCCATGGCCGCCATCATGGCCTGCTCGGTCGGCAGGCGCGCGCCTGCGGGCAAGCGGCCTTCGATGATCTGGGCAGCGATGCGCTCGACGACTTCCTCAGTACGGCGGCGCACGGGATTGAGCGGTCGCAGCAAAGGCGTGCCTGCGGCCCCATTGGTTGTCTTGCGCTTGGTGCGTGGCTTAGCTTGTCCGGTCATCGTACAACCGGGCTATCATCGCCGATGTCGCTGCGCAAGCTTGCGGCACGCGTCATTGCGCTGCACGCTCTTACATTGTTTCGAGTTCGGGCAGCTTGAGATCGCATTCGACCCAGGCGCCGTTAATGGTGAAGCGCTGGAACGGCGAGTCGGGCACCGGTGCCTGCAATGGGGCGAGGAACTGCGCGTCGGCGGGGCTGCGGAGGTGAAACTGGATATGGCTGGCGGAAAGGGCGTTGCGCGACAGCCAGATCATGCCGGAAAACAGCTCGATCAGCAGTTGTCCGTATTTATCGAGACCGGCACTCCCGAAGTCGTAGGTCGGCGACACGGTCATGAAACGGCAACGCAGCACGGGACCTTCGAATTTGGGCATCAGAAGTTTGCTGACCTGACAGAAGGCCTGCGGAACGGTGCCGTCGTAGAGACCGTACAACCCACCCTTGCCGCCCTGCATGACAGGGTCCAGCGCCGCGAAAATACCCTGGGTGTAAGTGGAGAAGTCTTCCTCGGCTGCCTCGGCAGCCTTCCGCCACTGCGACTTCAGTGAAGCCCAGCTTCTGTCGGCGTCGGTGATCGGCACGAGCCGCATCTCGAGGTCCCCCCGCCGATTTACACACGGCCGGATGCAACCCTAGCTATATACCCTCAAGATTTTGATAACGCGGGAACTTGGCGCCAGCGGCGTTTGCGCGCCAGCGGACGTCTACAGAGCGCGTTCAGGCGCCAGCGGACTGTAGTCCGGCTGCAGCTGCGGCCACGATCGACGCCACGACCTGCTTCCAGGTCTTCGACGACTGCGGGCGATGAGACGAGGCTTTGAAGCGCATGGTCTTGTCCGGTTTGGCCGCACATATTGCTGCGCAGCCGAGCGTCCTCAGGGACGACACCCGGAAAATCGTGCCTTGCGCGGGGGAAGTCGATCCCCCGGCAAAAATAGCAATACCCGCGCTGCTCTCGTGCCGGACGGCGGTTGGCTTGTTCTCTGCCGGCAATGAACGGCAGTGAATTATTCTCGCTGCCTCAACCCATCGCGGGAGCTTGCTCCTGCACTGCCGCCGGCTCCTGGCAAACATCGACCCAGCTGGCCCCGGTCAGTTCGGCCATCCGTGCCGGGGACATCCGCACCGAACTGTTGACCGAGCCCGCCGCCGGCCACACCTCGGCGAATTCCTTCAGCGACACGTCGCAGTAGACTTGTAATGGCGTTGCCAGGCCGAACGGGCAGACGCCGCCGACCGGATGGCCGGTGAGGGCAACGACCTCGTCGGCCCCCAGCATGCGGGGCTTGCCGCCAAGTGCATCGCGTGCCTTCTTATTGTCGAGCCGCGCTGTACCCTTGGTCACCACCAGCACCACCCGGTCGCCGACCCGCACCGACAGCGTCTTGGCGATTTGGCCGGGTTCGACGCCCAATGCCTCGGCGGCGAGAAGGACCGTGGCCGAGCTTTTGTCGGTGACCGTGACGGATAATTCGGGGGCGTTGGCGGTGAGAAAGGCGCGGACGGACTCAAGGCTCATGATGCGGTCTCGGTGACATACCGCCACGCCCTCTCACATGTCGCCGACAAAGTGAAGTCAGATCCGTGCATTGGGGAACTGGGACGGCGCTGCCGCGCCATTCCCTCACGCCGGTTTTGACCTTATACGGGCTCTTGTCTGGCTGACCGTGCCGGGCGATGTTCTGGAGCCTACCTCTCGATGCTGCCGGCCTATGTGATCCATGCCAAGTCGTTGCCCGAGCGCACGGAGCATATCCAGCGCGAGCTCGACCGTGCGGGCATCAAGTTCGAGTGGGTGCTGGATTTCGATGCCGACGAGATCACCTCCGATGTCGATCGGGCTTATTTCGCCGAAGGCGCCGACCTCACGCTGCGGCAAAAATCCTGCGCGCTGAAACATGTGGTCGCCATGCAGCGCATCCGCGAGCGCGGCCAGGATCTGGCGCTGATCTTCGAGGATGACGCATTGCTGGTGCCGGATTTCTGCGACCAGTTGAAGCGCGTGCTCGATGAAGCCGAAAAGTGGCCGCGGCCGCGCATTCTGCATCTTGGCGCCGCGACCAATTTTTACACCCCGGCGTCGGAGTTGCGCCCGGGGCAGATCGTCTATCCCGGCAATCGCGTGCGCAATATGGAAGCCTATGTGCTGGGCGCGCCCGAGGCTTCGGCACGACTTGACTGGATCGCGCGGCATCCGATGCATGAGCCTATCGACATCGCCTTTAACACCGGCGATCCCGCCATGGGCATCCCGTTCCTGTGGCCGGAACCGCCGCTGGCCGAACAAGGCTCGCTCAACGGCGTGTTCAAGAGCTCACTCGATCGCAAGGGGCATGCGCAATTGCAGTTGCGCATACAGTTTGCCGTGCAGAAGTTCAGGCGGCGTTATTTGAAGCGGTGGCTGAAGCTGAAGTAGTTGGCGGCTTCCGGTCGGTCATTCCGGATGGAGCATTGCGCACCAACGCGCCGAGCAATCCCACTGCCAGACAGTACAGCATCCCCTGCGTCACCGCCGAGATGTGGCTGTTGAATAAAGAGCCAATCACGTTCTGCAACACGACCGCCTGGCCGAGGATGCTTGCATAATCGCGCGCGAGAAAAAGCCGTGCATGCGCGATCCACATGGCCCACAGCAGCAGCCCGCCGATCAGGCCGACCTGCAGCATGGTATGAAGCGTTTGATTGTGCGGATCGGGCGTGGCCTGGCCATAGGGCGACGGCTTCGTCGCCTCCATGCTCTGATACAGCGGCTTGATGCTCCCCGTGCCGTGACCGGCGATGGGCGAGGCCTTCACGAAGCCGACTGCCTTGCTCCAGAAATCCAGCCGCGATGCAGTCGAGATTGTTTCGCCGCCTGCGGTCTGGCCGCTATTGGCGTTGATGTCCGAGTTGATCTCTGCGATCCGGCGCTGGGCTTGTGGCGAGGTCAGCAATGCGATGCCGATCACGATCATGGCTGCGACCGCGACCATGGCGGAGCGTCGCCAGCCGCCGGCGTGGATGACGAATAAACCGAGTAATGCGGCGGCCATGATTGCGCCCGTCTTCGACACATAGATCAGGAAAATGTCGGCAAAGAACAGAAGCGCGAGCACGATCATCGCGATGGCGCGGCGGGTGTCCTGGACCCAGATGCGCATCGCGCCGATCGCCAGAGCGAAGGCACAAAGTGCGAAGCAGCCGGATTGAACCGCGTTGTCCTTGAAGGGCACGCCGGGCGCCTTGAACCAGCCCCACGGTCCCGTGGGCCACAGGAACGCAGCCCATGACAGGGCGAGAAGACAAATACAGGCGGCAAGAAAGCCATAAGCGATTTGTAACGCTTGTTTCGGCGTAAATGCCGTTGCCATCACCAATGGAATCAACAGCAGCTTGGCGTAGGGACCAACC
Source organism: Tardiphaga robiniae (assembly GCF_013359755.1). GTDB lineage: Bacteria > Pseudomonadota > Alphaproteobacteria > Rhizobiales > Xanthobacteraceae > Tardiphaga > Tardiphaga robiniae. The sequence goes on from NZ_JABMCJ010000085.1 coordinate 250,550, forward strand.
CATCTGATCGCGCCGCTGAGCGGCTGCATCGACCAGAGTACGCCGACCAGGATCAGCGCGAACAGCGCGACCGGCAGATAGGCCGCCGGCCTCCGCAACGTGGCGATGAAACGATCGCGGTCGAGTGTCAGCAGCGCGAGCACTGCAAAGATCGACACCGCGATAGCCTGACCGCTGGTTGAGAACGGCAGCGAGAAGCCGGTGGCAATGGCAGCGATCTGCCGGGCATCCGCAAGTTTGCGCGGCAGATCGTTGTTCGTCATATGCCCAGGAGTTTCCGTGCGTTGTTCTTCAGGACCTTCGGACGCACCTCGTCGCGAATGTCGAGCTTGGCGAAATCGGCCATCCAGCGATCCGGCATGATCACCGGCCAGTCGGAGCCGAACAGCATCTTATCCTGCAGGATCGAATTGATGTAGCGCACCAGGATCGGCGGGAAGTATTTCGGCGACCAGCCGGACAGGTCGATATACACGTTGGGCTTGTGGGTCGCGACCGACAGCGCCTCTTCCTGCCAGGGGAAGGAGGGATGCGCCAGAATGATCTTCATGTCGGGAAAGTCGACCGCAACGTCGTCCATATACATCGGGTTGGAATATTTCAGCCGCATCCCCATGCCGCCTGGCATGCCGGAGCCGACGCCTGTCTGGCCGGTGTGGAACAGCGCGATAGCGCCGCCTTCCTGGATCGCCTCATAGAGCGGATAGGCCATGCGGTCGTTGGCGTAAAAGCCCTGCATGGTCGGGTGGAACTTGAAACCCTTGACACCGTATTCGGAGATCAGCTTGCGTGCCTCGCGCACGCCAAGCTTGCCCTTGTGCGGATCGATCGACGCGAACGGGATCAGCACGTCGGCGTTTTCTTTGGCGATCTCCAGCATCTCGTAGTTGTTGTAGCGGCGGAAGCCGGTCTCGCGCTCGGCGTCGACCGGGAAGATCACCGCGGCAATCTTCTTGTCGCGGTAATAGGCGGCTGTTTCCTGCACTGTCGGCGGATGCTTATGCGGCGACTTGAAATACTCGGCCATGCGGGCCTGGAAATCATCATAGCCGTCGTCGGCGTGGCAGCCGCATGGCTCTTCCGCATGTGTGTGGATGTCGATGGCGACAAGGTCGTCCGGATTGAGCAATTTCATGTCCCGCGTCTCCCGCACTTTCATCATTATCGTTGGCGGTTGCTCTAGCAAACCGGCCTGCTGAATGAAAGGCGCGGAACGCTGCCGACCTAGCCGGTGGAGAAGGACTGTGTCCGGATATCCTGCGCGGTGCGGCGGAGCGGGATCAGGTATTTCTCCTTTGCCGTCGCCTCGTCCATTGTGCCCGAAATGGCATTCACGCTGATCGCCGCGACGACCCGGCCGCCGTGGTCGCGGACGGGGACGGCGATGCCGCAGATGGCTGGATCGAGTTCACCATCGACCCAGCCATAGCCTTTGGCCTCGACGCGTTCGAGCTCGCGTTCCAGCAGCACGGGATCGGTGATGGTGCGTGGGGTGATATGTTTGAATTCGGTGGTGGCGAGATAGTGCGCGCGCTGGTCCGGCGGCAGGGCTGCGAGCAGGACCCGGCCGAGCGACACCACGTGGGCGGGCAGGCGGCTTCCGACGGCGAGATTGGCCGAGAGAATGCGCTGCGCCGGCAATCGCAGCGCATAGACGATCTCGGTCTCGTCCAGCACGGCCAGCGAGCAGGATTCGCCGATTTCGTTGCGCAGGTCTTCCAAAGCGCGTTGCGCATAGCCCCAGTAAGGCAGTGCATTGAGGTAGGAAAGGCCAAGCCCCAGCGCCCGCGGGCGTAGGCTGAAATAGCGGCCATCGGCTTCGCAATATTTCATCACGATCAGCGTCGCCAGCATCCGGCGCGCCGTCGCGCGGCTGAGGCCCGCGATCGCGGCGACTTCCGAGAGCGTGTGCCGACCTGGTGGGCGACCCAGCGCTTCGACGGCCGCAAAACCACGGGCGATCGCCCGAACGAAACCGTCACTGTCTTTAGCCATGCACCATCCTGCCAGTTCGGACTTGTCAGTCTCGGGAAACCGCGCCTATAGTTGTTCGTAAGGCGGCCATAAAGTTCGCCTGGTGAACGTTAGTGGAGAAGGCGCTATGGCGCAAGCGGAAGTTTTTGAAACCGATTTCTGGAAGGACGCGAACCTGCGCAAGGTCTGGGACGAGATCGTCCCGGGTGAGCCACGCAAGACGCTGCCTTATGTCCTGACGAGGGAGGCGATCCAGCTTTATTGCCGCTCGGTTGGCGAGAACCACCCATTGTATTTCGACGAGGCTTACGCGAAGGCGTCGCCCTATGGCGGTCTGATCGCGCCGCCATCGATCCACATTCTGCTGATGTTCTCCTGCACGCCGGCCGACGACTGGATGCGCACACCTGGGACCGTCAACGCTGGCCAGTCCTGGAGCTACAACGTCCCGGCACGGCCCGGAGATACCATCACCCTGCAGGCCCGCGCGCTCGACAAGTTCATCAAGCGCGAGCGGCTGTTCGTGGTCCACGACAACGTGTTCTTCAACCAGCGTGGCGACGTCATCTGTTCTGGCCGCGGCCAGACCATCCGCCCGATGTGAGCGTGGCAAGGAGATCAACCATGACAACCAGCTTTGACAAACTCTCCACCGGCGACACCATCGACGGTCCGAGCTTCGCAGTGTCGCGCGAGTCGATCCGGCTCTTCTGCGACGGATCACTCGACTACAATCCGCTGCATCTCGACGACAACTATATGAAGAACTCGTTCGGCAAGACCAATTTCGGCGGCATCATCATGCATGGCATGAATAATTTCGGGCTGATCACCCGCATGCTGACCGACTGGGCCTATCCCGCAGGTGCAATCCATCGCCGTCTCGAAACGCGATGGGTCAAGCCGGTGAAGCCCGGCGACACGATCCAGCCGGTTGGCATCATCAAGGCCAAGCAGACCACCGAGAAATCGCGCTGGGTGCTGATCGACGTGCTGGTGAAGAACCAGAACGACGAGAAGGTCGCTGTTGGCGAGGCGATGGTTGAATTTCCGCTGACAGCCTAGTGGCTCAATGCAACGGCGTGCGGCATAGTCCGCACGCCGGATAAAAACAGGCAAGGGATCGAAATGAAGAAGCTCACGAGGCTCGCCCTGTCGTGTCTGGCGATGACTTTTGTCATGTTGTCAGGCGCGCTGGCGCAGAATTTTCCAGTCAGTCAGATCAAGATCATCGTGCCGTTCCCGGCAGGTGGCACGACGGACATCCTCGCGCGGTTCGTCGCGCAATATCTAGGCGAGAAGCTCGGCGTCGCCACCATCGTCGAGAACCGGCCCGGTGCATCGGGCACGATCGGTTCGGAAGTTGTCGTGAAGTCGCCCGCCGATGGCAGCGTGTTGTTGGTCACGGCCACGCACCACGTGATCAATCCGAGTCTACGCAAGAGTCTGCCTTACGAGACACAGAAGGACTTCTCGCCGATCGCCCTGATCGCGACGGCGCCAAATGCGCTTGTTGTGACCAGGGACTTTCCGGCGAAGTCGGTCGCCGAGTTGATCGAGTTGGCGAAGAAGCAGCCCGGCAAGCTGTCCTTCGGATCGGCCGGCGTCGGCGGCGCCAATCATCTGTCGGGCGAATTGTTCAAGCAGATGGCTGGAATCAATATCGAACACATCCCTTACAAGGGCGCCGCGCCGGCGATGAACGACCTGATCGGCGGCCATATTCCGATCATGTTCGATACGTTGCCGACTGTTCTGCCTGCTGCCGAGGCGGGCAACATCCGTGTGCTCGCGGTCACCAGCCTGACCCGAGCGGCCTCGCTCCCCAATGCCCCCACCCTCGATGAGGCCGGCGTAAAGGGGTTCGAGGCGACCGCCTGGTTCGGCATGTATATGCCGCAGGCCAATGGCAGCCCGGCCTATACGAAGCTGGTCGCGGCCATGAAGGAGATCCTGGCGGCACCCGCGACCCGCGAGAAATTCGCCACCCAGGGTGTCGAGCCGGGCAAGCTGGCGGGAGCTGAATTCACGGCTTTCGTCGATTCGGAGATCAAGAAGTGGGGCGCAGTGGTGAAAACCGCGAATGTCCCGCAAGAGTGATCCGCACGTGTTTGAAGGGTCCGGTGGCTGTTCCCGGACCCTCAAGCCACCAAAATACCTGCAAATATCGATCCGATGGTCGTCAGATGCCCGGATCGGATTGACAGTCTGGCGCCCGATGGCTTAGAAACCGCGGGTCCCGGGCGACTTGGTCGCCAGCGGGTTCAAGCTCATTTTCGCTGATTTCGGCCTGCTGCGCACGGCCTTTGACGTCAGTATCGCAAGCTATCAGGATTGACCGATGAAAGTCCGTAACTCGTTGAAATCGCTGCGTGGTCGTCACCGCGACAACCGCCTGGTCCGCCGCAAGGGCCGCGTCTACGTGATCAACAAGACCCAGCGCCGTTTCAAGGCTCGCCAGGGTTGAGTTGCTGAGCGGCCGGCATTTTGCCGGCTGGCCTCACGACATCACAGGTGTTTGACGCGCTGCTGCTTTGCAGCGCGTTTTTTCGTGTCTAGACTTGCAGCATGGCATTGAGAATCCCGGCCGCAGGTTTTGGAATTCTGCTGAGCGCGTTTCTGGGCGCAGCACCCGTCTATGCGCAGGTGCGAGATCCGCAGGTCGTGACCCCGGATGCGCCGAAGAAGATTCCCGAGCCACCCGCCAAACTGCCGAAGGTCAATGCCGACAAGACGCGCGGCCTTGATTTTCTGTTTGGTGCGCTGAAAGCGGCGCCGGACGAAGCCAGTGCCAAACACGTCGAAGGCCGGATCTGGGCCCTGTGGTCGCAGACCACGAGCGACACGACGGCGCTGCTGATGACCCGCGCCAAGACGGCGCTGGACGCCAAGCAGGTCGATCTGTCGCTGCAGTTGTTGAGCGCGGTGGTGAAGCTGCGCCCGGATTACGTCGAGGGCTGGAATCGGCGCGCGACGCTGTATTACCTGCAGAACGATTACACCCGGTCGCTGCAGGATATCGAGCAAGTGCTGATACGCGAACCCCGGCATTTCGGTGCTCTGGCAGGGCTCGGCATGATCATGCAGGAGCTGGGCGACGACAAGCGTGCGCTTGATGCGTTCCGCAAGGCGCTTGCGGTCAATCCGCATCTCGAAAAGGTGCCGGAGCTGGTCAAGACCCTGACCGAAAAGGTCGAAGGCCGCGATATCTGAGATTCCCTGAAAGTTGGGGCGCTTGCGGGACATCGCGGGAACATCGCCCTGCTTTGATGCATCCCTGCTGCCCGCGATGGAAAAACAAGACATCGTCGCCGGGGAATCAAACTTCTGACACAGGAAACGGGCGAAAAGGGCGTTTTCCGAGCCACAGGAAGGGACACCTTTTGGCGCCGAAGTCATTTCCGCTATTCGCTTTGCTATGTGTGTTGATGGCCGCACCGATGGCTGCTGTGACCGGCCCTGCGCTGGCGCAGAAAGCCGATGCGCCGCCGGCGCCTGCAGTTTCGACGCTGTCCCCCGATCAGGCCAAGGCTGCGCTCGACACATTGCAGGACGACGTCAAGCGCAAGGAGATGATCGATACGCTGCGCGCGATCGCCGCGGCGACACCCGCATCGCCGGAGAAGAAGCCTGCCATTCCGCTCGACGCCGACAGTCTTGGCGCGCAATTGCTGGTGACGATTTCCGATCAGCTCGGCGATATTACGCGCGAGGTCTCGACAGCCGTGCAATCGGTCACGCGCTTTCCGGCGCTATGGTACTGGCTGCAGCGCAGCGCCAACGATCCCGCCACCTATCATCTCCTGTTCGACATCGCCTGGAAGCTTGTTGTCGTATTCGGCGGTGCGCTGGCAGCGGAATGGCTCATGGTCTGGCTGCTGCGCAAGCCGCAGGCCGCGCTCGAGGCGCGCATTCCTTTCGTCGCCCGTGCGCCGTCCTCGCTCATCGAACGTGCCGATCCACCGTCGTCCACGGCCGACTTCACCGAGGCGCCCGATCTCAACAAACGCCGGCGCAGCCTGACCCGGGCGTGGCAATCGCTGCTGCGGCTTCCCTATGTGGTCGGGCGTCTTCTCCTCGAATTGTTTCCGATTTTCGTCTTTACCGGCACAGTATCGCTGCTGCTCGGCACCCAGATCGGCGATGCCGGGATCACGCGCCTCGCGATCCTTGCGATCGTAAACAGCTATGTGGTGGCGCGCGCCATCATCTGTGCGATGCGCGCGTTGTTCGGGCCGCTCGCTCTGTTCAGGGTGAAGGAGGAGACCGCAGCCTATCTCGAAATCTGGACGCGTCGCATCGTCGGCGTCGGCGCCACCGGCATCGCAATCGCCAATGTTGCCCTGATGATGGGTCTCTATCGCTCGGCGCATTTCGCGCTGATCAAGCTCGTGATGCTGGTCGTGCATCTGTTTGTTGTCGTCATCGTCCTGCAGTGCCGGAAGCCCGTTGCCGATGCGCTCCGCGCGCCGATCGGCGCTACGGGCTTCCTGAGCGCGATGCGCAATCGCCTCGCCAGTCTCTGGCATGTGCTGGCGATCGTCGTCGTGATGGCGGCTTGGACCATCTGGGCGCTCAATATCCAGAACGGTTATTCATTGCTGCTGCGATACATCGTCGGCACGGTCATTGTCGCGCTGGTGGCCCGGCTCGTCTCGATGATTGCGCTGAGCCTCATTGATCGCGGTTTCCGCATCAAACCGGAAATCTTGCAGCGCTTTCCGGGTCTTGAGACGCGTGCCAATCGTTATCTGCCACTGTTGCGCAAGGTCGTCGCAACGATCATCGCGGTGATCGGCCTCGTTGCCTTGCTGGAAGTGTGGGGCGTCAATGCCATTGTCTGGTTCTATGGCGGCCAGATCGGCAGTCGGGTCGTCTCGGCTGTCATCACCGTCGGCATCGCTGCCATTGTCGCTGCGGTTGTGTGGGAAGGTAGCAATGCGCTGATGGAGCGTCAGCTCGCGGCGCTGACGCGCGATGCTCATTTCGCCCGCGCGGCCCGTCTGCGCACGTTCCAGCCGATGCTGCGTACGACATTGCTCGGCGTAATCATCGCGGTGGTTGCGCTCACCGCGCTGAGCGAGATCGGTGTCAATGTTGCGCCGCTGCTCGCTGGTGCCGGCATCCTCGGTATCGCTATCGGCTTCGGTTCGCAGAAGCTGGTGCAGGACGTGATTACCGGCCTGTTTCTGCTGCTGGAAAGCACCGTGCAGGTTGGTGACAACGTTACGGTGTCGGGCCTGTCGGGTGTCGTGGAGAACGTCTCGATCCGTACCATTCGACTGCGTGCCGGCGATGGTTCGGTTCACATCATTCCCTTCAGCGCGGTGACCACCATCACCAATGCCAGCCGCGGTGCAGGCAACGCGGCCGTCAGCGTCAGCGTCGCTTACAAGGAAGATACCGACCGCGCCGGCCAGTTGCTGAAGGACATCGTCGAGCAGATGCGCAATGAGGCAGCTTTCAAGCCGCTGATCCGCAGCGATCTCGAATTGTGGGGCGTCGATAAGGTCGATGGTTCGATGGCGACGATCGTCGGGCAGATCCGGTGTACCGATTCCGGCCGCTGGGCGGTGCAGCGCGAATTCAATCGCCGCATGAAAATCCGCTTCCAGGAAGAAGGTATCGAGATCGCGTCACCCGGACAGACCGTCCTGATGCAGTTGCCGCCGCCGACCACTGAAGCTGCAGAGGACAATGACGCAGATAACCAGCAGAGCAAGTCAGCGCAGCGCCGCGCGGGCTAGTGATTGTCGCGACTTTTCGAGGATGCGGCAGCTCCGGATTAGCCAAAGTTGCGGCTACGCGGGGGCGCAGTGGCACGAGTTCAAGACGCGCGCGCCTTCAACCATTCGACAATGTCCGAAAGTGGAAGACATAGACGAGCCGTAAGACACGAAGGATCCAGAATAGGTGCGTCTGTCGATCTAGTGCAGGACGTTATTGCCGGGCCGGATAGCACCGAACTGGGGTGAAGCGGCATAGAGTTGCTGCAATTCCGCTTCCAGTTGTTCGTTGACCATCAGCAAAGCCTTGAGCGCGCCGCGCAAGTCGCCATTGCAGGTAGAAATGATTTCGTCGATCACAGCATCGGTTGGGCGGGCCGTCATGGAACTATCTCCAGTTCAGATCATGGCGTCAGTCCGCCGCCTGATCGTGGCGATAACCGGGCGGGAACGAATGCGTTCCTGTGGATAGTGTGGACAGTTCTTGCTGGCCATTCGTCGCGGCCGCCGTGGCAAAGCCGCCAAACGCCCCCCATATCCACAACATTACTTCCCTCCACGGGCCTTTCCTCGGTGAGAAAATTTGTGATTGTCCTGCTCGCGCTTCTCGTCGTTCCCATTGTTGTGTCGGCAGCCAGATATTGGATGGGTGATCGCTCGGTAGATTGGCAGAGCGCGGATCGTTCAAGCGCCGGCCTGTTGCCACCGCCCGCCACGCATCCCGAGGCACTTGTGCGCGTCTTCGCGGCGCGGACCGTGCGCTGGCGCGGTATCTTTGCGGTCCATAGCTGGATCGTGTTCAAGGAACAGGGCGCGTCGCGTTATACTCGCTACGATTATACGGCGTGGGGCGAGCCGATCCGCCTGAATGGATTTGCCGCAGACGGCCGCTGGTTCGGCGACGTGCCGACCGCTATCGCCTCCGCCGACGGCGATGCCGCCACCGCCATGATCCCGAAAATCCAGGCGGCCATCGCGAGTTACTCCTGGCGCTCTTATGGCGACTATCGGGCTTGGCCGGGGCCGAACTCCAACACCTTCGTCGCGGCAGTTTTGGCCGCCGTGCCCGAATTGCAGGTGGCATTGCCGCCCACCGCCATCGGGAAGGATTTCCCCTATGCCGGCAATGCCTTTGGCTGGACACCTTCCGGCACCGGCGTGCGCGCCACATTGGGCGGCTATCTCGGTGTTACCGCAGGCTGGGTCGAAGGGGTCGAGCTCAATCTGCTGGGTGCCGTATTCGGCCTCGACATCCGCCGGCCCGCGATCAAACTGCCGGGCATTGGTCGTCTTGGCGTCAGTGCGTAAATGACGCGCGGCGCGAAACCCTCAGGGTACCGTCGCGTAGCTGAACCGTGCACAAAATTCCTCGGATATCGGCGATGATATCGGTCACTGTGGTGGCCGTGCTATGCGTGCTGGCCGTGGCCACGCAGGTCGGCGTGCTGGTATTCGAGCGTAAATATCGGCCAACGGGTGAGCTTGTCGACGTCACGGGTGGCCGTCTGCATGTGGTGCAGATCGGACCACGCGACGCATCAGGCCCGCCGATTGTCCTCATCCACGGTGCCACGTCGAGCATGGAGACCATGCGGCTGCCGCTCGGCAATATGCTGGCAGAAAAACACCGCGTTATCCTGATCGACCGTCCCGGCTTTGGCTGGAGCACGCGTGACGATTTGTCGAACTATTCTCCGGCGATGCAGGCGAGGATGATCGATGAAGCGCTTGAAAAACTCGGCGTCGATCAGGCGATCGTTGTGGTGCATTCGCTTGCCGGCGCACTCGGCGCGCTGATGGCACTGGACTATCCGCAGCGTTTCGCAGGACTGGTCATGCTGGCGGGTGTCACTCATCCCTGGCCCGGTGGCGTTGGCATCTATAACGAGGTCGTCACCACTCCGGCCATAGGCAAGCTGCTGGCCTATACGATCACGCTGCCGCTCGGCTATTTCTTGACGGACATGGCCGGACGCGCAGTGTTTGCGCCGCAGCCGATGCCGGAAGGCTATATCGCGCAGACCGCGACGCAACTTGTACTGCGGCCGCGCAACTTCCTTGCCAATGCCTGGGATCTAGTAACGTTGAAATCTGCCGTCATGGCGCAGGCATCGCGCTATGCCGATATCAAAGCTCCGACCGTCGTGATCGCAGGCTCTGCCGACACCATCGTATCGCCGGAGATTCATTCGCGTCATTTCGCGAAAACCGTGCCGGGCGCCAAACTAATCGTGCTGCCGAACGTTGGTCATATGGTGCAAAACGCTGCACCTGATCTTATCATGAGGGAGATCGAGGGCATGATCTCGGCCGCTGACACAAAACCGAAGGCCGCCTTGCGCTAACCTCCCGTTCGATCGACTTCAACCCAAATTGAGGAGAATTGCATGACCACGACTTTCGGTTCGGCCAAATGGCAGGGCGGCATCAAGGACGGCAAGGGATCGATTTCCACCAAGAGCGGCGCGCTCAGTGACTATCCGTATGGTTTCGCCAGCCGCTTCGAAGGCAAGCCTGGCTCCAATCCTGAAGAGCTGATCGGTGCGGCCCATGCCGCCTGTTTTACCATGGCGCTGTCGCTGATCCTTGGCGAAGCAGGGTTCAAAGCCGACAATATGGAAACCAAGGCGGATGTGACGCTGGAGAAGCAGGGTGACGGCTTCGCGATTACCAAAGTGCACCTCACGCTGTCGGCCTCTATTCCCGGCGCCGACAAGGCGAAGTTCGACGAACTCACCGCCATGGCAAAGGCCGGCTGCCCGGTGTCGAAGGTGCTGAACGCAGAAATCACGCTCGACGCGACACTGGTGTAGTTCTCAGGGTCTTGGCACCTGCCGCGCACTCCCTCGCCCCGCTCTTGCGGGGAGAGGTGGGGTGAGGGGCTCTTCGATCCGTGAGTGAAGTGCGTATGGTGGGCTTTGTGCGATGCCTCTCACCCGCCGCTAGACGCGGCGACCTCTCCCCGCAAAGCGCGGGGAGAGGTTAAGCAAGTGAACTACATATCCGCGTCGTTTGGCCCGACATAAGCGATGCGGACCATGTTGGTCGCACCTGGTGTGCCGAGTGGCACGCCAGCGACAATGATGACCCGCTGGCCGGCTTTAGCGAAGCCGTCACGGAAGGCGATGCGTCCGGCGCGATCGACCATGTCGTCGAGGTCCTTCGCATCCTCCGCCACCACGCAGTGTACACCCCACACGACCGAGAGCTTGCGACCGGCGGCGAGGTTCGGCGTGATCGCTACCACCGGCGGCTTCGGCCGCTCACGGGCGACGCGCACGGCGGTGGATCCTGAGCTGGTCCAGCAAATGATCGCAGACAGGTCCAGCGTTTCTGCGATCTGTCGTGCGGCGTCCGCAATGGCATCACCGACGGTCGGCTCGGGTTCGGGGCGCTGGGCCATCAGTACGGTGCGATAGGTCGGATCGCGCTCTACTTCCTCGCCGATGCGGTTCATCGTTGAGACGGCTTCGACCGGGAATTTGCCAGCGGCGGATTCGGCCGACAGCATGACGGCGTCCGCGCCTTCATAGATGGCCGTTGCCACGTCGGAGACTTCGGCGCGTGTCGGCACCGGACTCTGGATCATCGACTCCAGCATCTGCGTAGCGACCACCACCGGTTTGCCGGCGCGGCGCGCCATGCGCGTCATGCGCTTTTGTAGACTTGGTACCCGTTCCAGCGGCAGTTCGACGCCGAGATCGCCGCGTGCCACCATCAGCGCGTCGGACGCTTCCAGAATGGAATCGAGACGGTCGATGGCCTGCGGCTTCTCGATCTTCGACATGATGGATGCGCGGCCGCGCACCAGTCGTTTGGCCTCATGCACGTCCTCGGCGCGCTGCACGAAGGACAGGGCTATCCAGTCGATGCCGGTCTCGAGTGCGGCTTCCAGATCTAGGCGGTCCTTCGGCGTCATGGCCGACACCGGCAGGTCTGTATCGGGCAGGCTGACGCCCTTGCGGTCGGAGATGCGGCCGCCGACCACCACGCGCGTCACCGCGCGGTCGTTCGATGTCTCCTCGGCAATCAGCCGCAGCTTGCCGTCGTCGATCAGCAGCGCATGGCCCGGGCGAAGTGCAGCGAGAATTTCCGGATGTGGCAGGTGCACGCGGGTGGCGTCGCCGGGCGCGGGATCGGAATCCAGCACGAAACTCTCGCCGTTCTTGAGCTGCACACCGCCTTCGGCAAAGGCGCCGACGCGCAGCTTCGGGCCCTGCAGATCGACCAGAATGCCGATCGGGCGCCCGTAGCTGCTTTCGACATTGCGGATGGTCTTCACCAGCTCGCGCATCTTGTCATGCGGCGTGTGGCTCATATTGATGCGGAACACGTCGGCACCAGCCTCGAACAGCTTGCGGATCATCGCGCTGTCGGACGAGGCAGGGCCGAGCGTGGCCAGAATCTTGATGCGGCGTTGACGTCTCATTGTTTGCCTCCCGGCGGTACTGATGGCGGCAGGGTCGTTGACCCGCCCGGGGGCGCGCCACCTGGCGTGTTGGGCAGACCGGGGAAGCCCGCGCCGGGTGCGCCCGGAGGCGGTCCGGTTGGGCCCGGAATGCCCGGCAGCTTCGGCGGTTGTTCGTTGGTCTCGGTCAGTTGCACCGTCCAGGCGCGCTGTTCGCCGGTGTCGACCTCGAAGAAGCCGGTCCGGTCAAAGCCGCGTGCGAGGCAGTTTTCGGTGCCCTTGATGGTGAATTCTTTGTCGCGGGAGCACATGAAGGCCTGACCCGACCACTCACCACCCCGATCGTAATCGAGTGCGTAGATATAATAATACCGCGCAACCAGGGTTCCGCGCAGCAAGGTCTCGCAGGCTCGCGACGAGACATTCCACCAGCCCTCGGTGGTCCAGCCTTCGGCATCCTTGTAGCCCAGCGCGATCCCGACCCGGCTCGAGGTGTTGTTGCATAGCCGGAAATCAGCCGCCGCGGGGGTCGCCCACAGGCACGACAGGGCCAGCGCCAGCACTGGCAACAGGCCGGCGAGGGGGACGCGTCGAAAGGGGCGGGAATGGGAATCTTTTGCGGTCATGCGGCGAAGCTATCTCAATTCGTTGACGATTTCGCTTGACCCGGCGGGCCTGTCAACGGTCGCGGAACCAATTCTGTCCCGCCAGGCGGTTTGCGTTGTGATATGGCAAAATCTGTGACAGCGCCCATGTTACATGAAGACGACAGGCCGGTATCGGGTGCAACAGCGAGACCATTCATGGCGATTGACGACAAGATCCAGACCGAACTCGAGGCCGCCGCCTTTCGCCGGCTGGTTGACCATTTGCGCGGTCGCACCGATGTGCAGAATATCGACCTGATGAATCTGGCCGGCTTCTGTCGGAACTGCCTGTCAAACTGGCTGAAGGACGCTGCCGACGCCAAGGGCGTGGCGATGACCAAGGATGAGAGCCGCGAAGCGATTTACGGCATGCCTTACGAGACCTGGAAATCGCTGCATCAGGCCGAGGCCAAACCCGAACAAATTGAGGCCATGAAGAAAGTGCACAGCGGGCACTGACGATTTCTCGTCTTTTTGAGGCATGAAATCAAAGCTGTGGGGGCGCTGTGGATGACCGCGAAGGCGCCTTGACGCAAGGCGCCGTGGTCTTGAGTGTCATTTCCTTAAGATTAATGCGGGCATAACGCTGCGCACTAAACCCACCCCATATCCGCTTAAAGCAACATCAGTTCACCAGGAGTTTTCGATGGCCACCTCTGCTGCGTCCGTGCTGGACGATCAGGCGACACATTCTTTCGCCAAGGATCAGCTCAAGGCTATCGTCGAGCGTATCGAGCGCCTTGAAGAAGAAAAGAAGACGATCTCCGACGACATCAAGGACGTCTATGGCGAAGCCAAGGGCAACGGCTACGACGTGAAGGCGCTGCGCACCATCATCCGCATGCGCAAGCAGGACGCCAACGAGCGTGCCGAGCAGGAGACGATCCTCGAGACCTATCTGCAGGCCTTGGGAATGCTGTAAGGCGCTTAGCGCGCCAATACTCAGCCAAACACTCAGGTGTCATACGCGGGCAAAAGCGCGAAGCGCGTCTTCGCGCTAAACGACCCGCGTATCCATCTAGCCACAAAAATAGCGATGGATGGCCGGGTCAAGCCCGGCCATGACACCATTGTAGTCTGAGAAATTCGCGCGCTTAACGCAGCGACGCCGTGCGCATCACAAATGCTGTCGTCGCAAGCGAGGCCGTTGCCGAGCCGGTGAAGCGGTCGCAGACCAGACCGAGCTGCGGATCATCCGAGAAAGTCATCGCCACCACCGCCTGCGGCTTGACGAAGTGCGCGCGCAGGATGGTCATGTCGCCGTCGCCCATCACTGAGGCTGACATCGACGTGGTGGCGCTCGGCGCGAGGATCATTGCGCGCATCCAGACATGGTTGTCGGGAATGACTGCTGCGGTCAGGCGGGTCGCTACGGTGACGGTGCTGTTCTGGCCTTGAGCGCCCTTCGCGACGACGGTCGTGATGTTATTCACCGCCATCGGGTTCTTGGCCACGGAGGCCGGACGCATGCTACGTGGGATCGGCGCGCTCGCGGCAACGACATTGGCGCGATCGACCGGGGAGTTAGCCGGCGGCGCATAGGCCATCGCCTTGGCGAAGCTGGACTCGGTGGCGGCCGGCTGCGGATCGACCACATTGGCCAAGGCCTGCCGTGCGGTGATCGCGGCGACCTGCTGCGGCGTGGCCTGTTTCGGCGCCGGCATATCATCCCAGAAGCCGCGGGCATTGATAATATCGGCCGGCGTCTGCGGCCGGTTGTCGGTCTTGGCTGCGGGCGCCGGAATCGGTGCCTTCGGGCGCGGTACCGGAACGGTCTCGGTGTCGGCCGATGCGAGCTGATAGGTTGCTGCTGCGGCCGGCTTGGAGCGCGGCATCGGAATGGGGTCCGAAGACTTCGCCTCAGCCAGCTTCGTTTCAGCCAACTTCGTTTCGGCCTGCTTCGTATCGACCGGTTTCGCAGGCATCGCGGCGGCCATCATGCCCACAGGCGACGGCTTGGCGGGTGCGATCGCGGCTACTGCGCTCTCGTCTTCGTCGTCATTCGACTTGCCACCACGGAACAGCGAGGCGAACAGGCCCGGCTTGCTCTTGGCAAAAGCTGCACTGTCGCCATCGCCGCGCTTCTCGATCTCAGCCATCGCCAGCTGATAGCCAGCCAATGGACGGCCGTCGGTGGGGAGATGCACGGTGCGGCCGTCGGGGAAGACGCGCGCCAGCTGGTCATGCGTCATGCGCGGCCAGTGACGGATGCTGCCAGTGTCGAGATGCACGAAAGGCGAGCCGGAGGTCGGATAGAAGCCAACGCCGCCGCGCTGCAGGCGCAAACCGGCAAAGCGGATCTTTTCCAGCGCCACGCCGGGAATGAAGAAATCCATCGCGTGGCCGAGCATATGCTGGCTGGCGCGAGCGACGCCGGACGAGCGGCGGCGGAGCATGGCGTTGGTGGCGGGGGAGCGATAGGCGGAGATAATCTGGATCGGCGCCTTGCCGTCGACGTCGCGGTAGACCTCCCAGAGGATGTCGAACAGGCGACGATCCATGTTGGTCTGGTCCTGGCTGCGCCAGTCGCGGAGGAAGTAGTTGATCTTCTTCATCCCGTCGTCGTCATAGCGGCCGTTGCGCTTGAACGTGACGGTGAGGTCTTCGCCTGAATGGGTGTGGTGGAACGAGAGGGTGCGGGTTTCGTCGAGAGCGGTGGCGTTATGGACGGAGCTGGCGCCTGCCATCAGCAGAACTGACGCGAGGCCGGCATGAAAGCCAGCGCGCGATGTTCGCAATCTCGTTTTGCGTGCGAAACCGCTCAGCACGTATGAACCCACCCAAGTCGACAACTCTCTCGCTACCCCATGCGGCGACAGAGAGTGAACGTACTCTTAAAACGGGAGGGTTAACCGAGATTTACAACCCATCCCCCCAAGCGGGCTTTTCAGCCAGCCATTAAACTTAACCCATTGAGTATGGCGAAAAATAGCCCGCTGCCGGGTTCCAGATGGACGATGGTTAATCTGGATAAAGAGCGAAACGTAAAAAGGGCTCCACCGGAAGGTGAAGCCCTTGATAAGTCTTTCGAATTTTGAGGACTGGCGTCGCGCTTAGCGGGTCACCGTCCGGCGTGGTTTCTGACCGGGCGCAACTGGCTGTGGTGCCGGGGCACCGCCGCCAAACAGGCGCTCGAAGAAGGACAGGCCGCCGTTGCTGGCCATGCGCGAGCCGTTGTCGTTGAAGGCCACGCCCTGCGGAATATCCGCGCGCGGGCGCGAATAGCTCGGCTGGGCCCGGGCAACGACCTGTTCCAGATCCTTGTTCTTGCCGCCGCGGAGCAACTGCATCATCTGCGCGTCGCGTCCGTAGATATCCTTGCGCAGCTGCAGCTTGCCAGCGTCATCGACGAAGGCTGTCTGGTACGTGATGTTCACCGGGATCGGCGTCGGGAATTTCAGATCGATCTCGCTGCGGCCATACATGCCGCGAACCTTCTCCGGCGTGTAGTGCTCGTTCGGCATCGTGATGTTCAGCAGCGTCGCGGCGTATTGATCCGGATTCTGCACGCGCATGCAGCCGTGGCTGAAGGCGCGCTCGTCGCGACCGAATAGGTTCTTGTCCGGTGTATCGTGCTGATAGACGAGGAACTTGTTCGGGAAGTTGAAGCGGATGCGGCCCAGCGCGTTGGCTTCACCGGGGGGCTGCGCAATGTGGATGCTGCCGTCGGAATTGCGCGTCAGCTTCAGGCCCATGCGGTCAAGCACCGTCGGGTCCTGCTGCAGAGCGGGCAGGTATTCGTTGTAGATGATGGACGGCGGCACGTTCCAGGTCGGGTTGACCGTGATGTACTTCATCGTTTCCGTCATCAGCGGCGTAGCGTGATTGCCCGGCTTGCCGACGACGACGCGTGTGGTCCAGACCTGCGCGCCGTTCTGCATCACTTTCAGCGTATAGTCCGGGATGTTCAGCATCACATAGGCATTGCCGACTGCGGACGCGCCGAGCTGGCGTGGCAGCCAGCGCCAACGCTCCATGTTGACCAGCACCGTATCGATGTGGCGGTCGCGCTTCGGCGAGTTCATCGCGCGCACGGTGGCCTCGTCCAGCACGCCGGTGGCCTTCAGATCGTTGCTTGCCTGATACTTGCGAACGGCTTCGGCGACGGCAGCGTCGTATTTGGTCTCGGCCGGACTCTCGACATTGAGGCGCGCGCGCAGCAACGGCACGCGCGGGTCGTCCATCACGGTCGGGTTCGGATTTTTCTTCGTGGCCTTGGCGAAACGCAGAGCCGGGCCCTCGCCGATCGGCTGTACTGGCGTTGCGGTTTCGCCGCGCAGTTCAGCGAGCTTCTTCTTCAGCTCCTGATAGCCCTTGTGCGGCGGGTTGTAGGCGTCGAGGGCTGCCGAAGCGTTCTTCGCGGTCGAGATATTGGCGAGCACTTCCGCCGGATCTGTCGGATGCTCCGGATACATGATGTCGCCAGTCACCTGCGACCAGTGCATGCGGCCGCTCTGTGCCTGGCGGGCATAGTCGAGCATGCTGGCGGTGAGCTTCAGCTCCGCCTCGGCGAGCGCATCGGGCGTATTCGCCGCGGTGAAATCCGGCACCGGATAGTCGGCGGCGTCGAGGCCGTCAGAAGCGGCGTCCTTGAGGCGCGCAATGACGCCCTTGGCGGCAGGGGTCGTTGCGCCGCCCTGGGTCCAGATCGGTGCGAAGTCACGTGCGGTGTAGAACTTCTCGACCGCGGCGCGCTCGCCCTTACGGTCGAAATAGCGCGTGGACTTGGCGCCGAACATATCGCGCAGTTTCTCGGCGACCGGCTGATCGCTGGACGCAACGGTGGTCGCGGGCTTGGCGATGTCCTTGGCGACATCCTTCGGCGGTTCGGCTGCGGGCGCAGGAGGTGCCACAGCAGTCGCGGCCGGCGGTGTCGCAGCGGCGGGCGCGGTTACAGCCTCGCTCGGCTTCACATCCGCAGGCGCTTGCGCCGCCTCGGTTGCCTTTGGCGTATCGGTCGAGGTCGAGCCGATGGTTTTCTCGGACGTCCGGGTCGCGTCCGGCACGGACGCGGTGGTCTCGGCCTTTGGTGCATCGGCCTTGAAGTCGGCAGCGGTCGGCGGGGCAACATTGGCGGGTTCGGGGCGCGGCACCGCCGCATCGATGGCGAGTTCGGAGACACTGTCGCGGGGCGCTGCGCTCTGGGCAGCAGCTGCGGCGCCAGCGGAAACCGTCAGGAATGTCGCGGCCACGGCCATCAGCACGCGGTCGAATCCCGAGCGGCCCTTGGAATAGTCTCGCATTCTCGCACCTCGTTAGGTGAGCTGTTCCGGCATGGAACAGTTCTAGTCTGACATCATCAGCTTCGGTTGAAGCAGTCGCGCTGTTTTGCCTGCTCGCTCCGATTCAGAGCGCTTCCTGTGCAGACGATACACGCGCCCGGCACAAGCGCTAGCGCTTGTCGGACAAGTCACAACAAACTGACCTCAACCTCCCCGGTTTGCAACGCATACCGAGGTTTCACCGATGCTTTTGACTTTGTGTGTCACCAGACCGCAACGGTTCAAGTTCCATAGCGATCGCAACAACATGTTCAATCGCGTGGGAGGCGAGAAGTTCAGTTCGACGGTGCGGAATCCGCAATCGATGAATCTTTCTCCGCTGCCTCATCGAGCTTGCGGTAGAGCGTCGACCGGCCGATTTTGAGGCGCCGTGCGACTTCCGACATCTGGCCGCGATAATGCGCAATGGCAAAGCGGATGATCTCGGATTCGAGCTCTTCCAGTGCCCTTACCTCGTTCTCGGCTGTCAGCATGGACAGGCTTCCGGCGGCGAGCGATATCGGGGCTGCGTCGATGCCCGGTACCATGGTCGGCGCCATCGTGTGGAAGACGGGGTCTACAATCAGCGGCGCGACCGCCGATGCCACGATCGATGGAGCGTACGCGGTCGTTTGCGGGAAGTCGGCCAGTCCGAGTTGATCGCCTTCGCTCATCACCACTGCGCGGTAGACGGCATTTTCCAGCTGCCGGATATTGCCCGGCCAGTCGAGTTGCGTGAGCATCGTCATGGCGTCGGCAGCGATGCTGGTAATCGGCCTGTTCTCCTCGGCGCAGAAACGCGCCAGGAAATGCCGCAGCAAATACGGAATGTCCTCGCGGCGCGCCCGGAGCGGCGGCGCCGTGAGCGGCAGCACATGCAGGCGATAGAACAGATCTTCGCGGAATTGCCCGGCTTTGACGAGATCGAGCAGCTTGCGGTTGGTGGCCGAGATGATGCGGACATCGACCTTGACCGGCTTGCGCCCGCCCACGGCCTCGACCGAACCTTCCTGAAGCGCGCGCAACAGCTTCACTTGCGCCGATAGCGGCAGTTCGCCGACTTCGTCGAGAAACAGCGTGCCGCCGTGAGCCTCGACAAATTTGCCGAGATGCCGGTCGGTGGCGCCGGTAAAGGCGCCCTTCTCGTGGCCGAACAGGATCGACTCCACGAGGTTGTCGGGAATGGCGCCGCAATTCACGGCCACGAACGGCTTGCTGCTGCGTTCGCCCGAGCCGTGGATGGCGCGCGCGATCAATTCCTTGCCGACGCCGGACTCGCCTTCGATCAGCACGGGAATCGTGGAGGTCGCCGCCTTGCGTGCGGTGCGCAGCACGGCGTCCATATCGGCATTGCGGGTGACGATGTCGGCAAAAGTGAGCTTGCCTTCGCGGCTGTGCCTGATGCGCTGCAATTCGCCTTTCAACGCACTGGTATTGAGCGCATTGCGCAGGCTTACCTGCAGACGTTCGACGCCGACAGGTTTGACGACGAAATCATGCGCGCCGGCGCGCATGGCGGACACAACATTCTCGATACCGCCATGGGCGGTCTGGACGATGACGGGGATGCTGAGGCCGCTCTCGCGGATCTTGTCGAGCACGCCCATGCCGTCGAGACCGGGCATCATCAGGTCGAGGACCAGAGCATCGATGGCGGCCGCTTCGGGATCAATCAGCCGGGCCATGGCAGCGTCGCCGCTATCGACCGTGATGGCCTCATAGCCGCAGCGCTGCACCATGTTTTCGAGGAGGCGGCGCTGGACGGCGTCGTCATCTGCGATGAGGATTCGTTCGGCCATGGCAACTCCAGAGCGGGTATGTCCCGATTTGAGCCACCATGGCGATCAAAGCCTTAATGCTTTCATAACACCGGGGCGAGGTAAGCCGTCGCATAGGGCCAGACTTCGCGGGCACCGCGATAGATCATGTCACCCGCCACATAGAGAATGATGGCGAGGCCGACATAGGCGATCCAGCGGTGCTTCTGCAGCAGCTTGGCGATGAAGGAGGCGGCGAGACCCATCAGCGCGATCGACAGCACCAGGCCGAAGATCAGGATGCTCGGGTGTTCACGCGCAGCACCGGCGACCGCGAGCACGTTGTCCAGCGACATCGACACATCGGCGACGGTGATCTGCCAGATCGCCTGGCCAAGCGTCTTGCGCGGGCCGTTGGCCGTGCCGTCGGCATTAAGCTGGTTCTCGAGCGCGTTGAGATCGTGCTCATGTCCGGCGCGCAATTCGCGCCACATCTTCCAGCACACCCACAGCAAGAGGATGCCGCCAGCCAGAAGCAGGCCGATGATCTGCAGCAGTTGAACGGTGATGCTGGCGAAGCCGATACGCAGGATGGTGGCGGCGATGATGCCGATCAGGATGGCTTTGCCGCGCTGTTCCTTGGGAAGGCCGGCGGCCGCAAGGCCGATCACGATGGCATTGTCGCCGGCGAGAACCAGATCGATCATCACGACCTGGAAAAGTGCAGTCATAGCTTCAGCGGTGAAGAAGTCTGTCATGTGGGCCACTCCGTATGAACGTCCAGTCCGACATCACAGTTCGGGTGAACTGCCAGAGGGGCCCGGGCCAGGACGTGCTTGTTAAAAGTCGTACTTTGCAAAACATGCGGGTTTGATCCCGCGCTTGATCCGATCCGTTACTCGGGTTGATCGGAGAGGGTGACGAGCCGAACCATCTGGTCGGGCTCAATGAAGATGCTGATTCCGACCCCGATGAAGGTCAGGACGCCGGCGACATCGAACCAGGTCGCGCGCCGCGCGAAGTTCCGCGGAATCAGCGCGCCACCGGCCATCAATGCTGCAAGTGCGAATAGCAGGGTGGCGACCATCGGCGCCAGCGCATCGAGCGAGACAAATGCGCGCAAGGCCAGTGCCGCGGTCAGCGCCAGCAAAAGGGTTGCGGCAAACAGCTCCTTGACCCGGTGAGGGGCAGGAGGCGCATACTTGCGGCCAATGCTGTTGCGATCCGTAAAGGCCATCGTTGTCCTGTCGGGTATCGTTTCATCCCGTCCGCAACGTTCTTGCAGCTCGATAGTCGTGCTACAGGAAGTCGTCAGATCTTTAATTCATACTGGATAGTTTCGTAATCATGAAACGTGGCGAAAATCAAGAGGATTTCGCTGGAGTGCAGCGCGGCAAAGCCTTGCCGGAAGCGCGGCAGTTGCGAAAACAGGCTGGGGATTGGCTGAAGGCGCGGCGAGCGGAAGCCGGGTTGTCGCAGGTCGATCTCGCCGCAAAACTTGGTCTCAAATATTACACGTTCATCTCGCAGGTTGAGAACGGCTTCAGTCGGGTGCCCACCGAAACGATGGAAGCATGGGCCATTCAGCTCGGTCTGGAGCCGGCCGCCTTCGCAAAACATTTGCTGGTCTATTACGAGCCGGAATTGCACCGGCTGCTGTTTGGAGCACCCAAATGAACGTCATCGCATTTCAGCGCAAACCGCTGCAGGGCGCGTGGAGCGAGACCGAGCTCGCAACGCTTGCCGACACGATCAATCTCGGGCATCGCGGCCGCGAATGGGAGACTGGCATCACTGAGAACGGCGATGCGCAGCTCTATCTGCTGGGACCGCAGCCGGAGCAGGCCTGCGAATTGTGCGTATCGCGCGTGGATGGCCAGTACATTCTCGAAGACGGCACCGGGCGCCTGTTGTTCGAGCATCGCAGCCTGCCGCTGGTGGCGGCGCATGCCCGCACTGCGCTGCGCGGGACGCGATGGTGGCTTGTCGCACGGATTGTCATGGTGTGGTGTACGATTCGCCATATGCTTCATGACGAGATCGAACCCTTGATGACCGAGGGCGAAGAACTGCTTGTCCATTTCGCTCCGCAGCTCGCTGCTTTCGTGTGACGGCTGCATCCAACCGAAAGTATTCATGACGAAATCTGCGACTGCTCGGACTGCCAAGCCTTCTCGAAAGACCGCTTCTCGCAAAACTGTTTCGCGCAAATCCGCTCCGGCCAAAAAAGTGGTGAGCAAGCTGGCGTCGAAATCATCGGCCAAATCGCCGGGGGGCAAGCTGCCGGAATGGAATCTTGCGGATCTCTACACGGCGATCGACGCGCCGGAGATTGCCGGGGATCTCGACAAGATCGACGCCGAATGCGCGGCATTCGAAGCTGATTACAAGGGCAAGCTCGCGGAAGAGACGGCCAAGCCCGGCGGTGGTGTGTGGCTCGCGGGCGCTGTTCGCCGTTATGAGGCGATTGACGATCTCGCCGGCCGGCTCGGCTCCTATGCCGGTCTCGTCCATGCCGGCGACAGCGTCGATCCTGCGATTTCGAAATTCTACGGCGACGTCTCCGAGCGCATCACTGCAGCGTCGGTGCATCTCCTCTTCTTCGGCCTCGAACTCAATCGTGTCGACGATGCCGTGATCGAGCAGGCGATGCAGACGCCCGAGCTTGGCCACTACCGGCCGTGGATCGAAGACAGCCGCAAGGACAAGCCCTATCAGCTCGAAGACCGCGTCGAGCAGCTGTTTCACGAAAAGTCCCAGACCGGTTATGGCGCCTTCAACCGCCTGTTTGATCAGACAATCGCGGGGCTTCGCTTCAAGCTCGGCGGCAAGGAGTTGGCGATCGAGCCAACGTTGACCATGCTGCAGGACCGCGCGCCGGCCAAGCGCAAGGCGGCCGGGCAAGCGCTAGCGAAAACCTTCAAGGTCAATGAGCGCACCTTCGCGCTGATCACCAATACGCTGGCCAAGGACAAGGAAATCTCCGACCGCTGGCGCGGTTTCCAGGACATTGCGGATTCCCGCCATCTCAACAATCGCGTCGAGCGCGAAGTGGTCGATGCACTGGTGTCGTCAGTGCGCGCGGCCTATCCGCGGCTGTCGCATCGCTATTATCAGTTGAAGGCGCGCTGGTTCGGCAAGAAGAAGCTCGCCCATTGGGACCGCAACGCGCCGCTGCCATTCGCACCGACCGGCACGATTCCATGGTCGGATGCGCAGGACATGGTGCTGACCGCCTATGGCGCGTTTTCACCCGACATGGCCAATATCGCCAAGCGCTTCTTCACCGATCGCTGGATCGATGCGCCGGTGCGCCCGGGCAAGGCGCCCGGAGCGTTCTCACATCCGACCACGCCGTCGGCGCATCCCTATGTGTTGATGAACTATCAGGGCAAGCCGCGCGACGTGATGACGCTCGCCCACGAACTCGGCCATGGCGTGCATCAGGTGCTCGCCGCCCGCAACGGTGCGCTGATGGCGCCGACGCCGTTGACGCTGGCCGAAACCGCCAGCGTGTTCGGTGAAATGCTGACCTTCAAGCGGCTGCTGTCGCAGACCAAGAGCGCCAAGCAGCGTCAGGCGCTGCTCGCCGGCAAGGTCGAGGACATGATCAATACGGTGGTCCGGCAGATCGCGTTCTATTCATTCGAGCGCGCTGTTCACACCGAGCGTCGCCACGGCGAACTCACGGCGCAGCGGCTCGGCGAACTCTGGCTCAGCGTGCAGACCGAAAGCCTCGGGCCCGCGATCGAGATCAAGCCGGGTTACGAGAACTTCTGGATGTACATCCCGCACTTCATCCATTCGCCATTCTACGTCTACGCCTATGCCTTCGGCGATTGCCTCGTGAACTCGCTCTACGCGGTCTACGAGAACGCCCAGGAAGGTTTTGCAGAGCGCTATCTCGCTATGCTCGCCGCCGGCGGCACCAAGCACTATTCCGAACTGCTGAAGCCCTTTGGTCTCGACGCCAAGGACCCGGCGTTCTGGGATGGCGGCCTCTCGGTCATCTCAGGGATGATCGATGAGCTGGAAGCGATGGGGTAGGGTGGGCGTAAAACATTTGTTGAACGTACGCGAGCTTTCTGTTATACATTCCGTACAACAGGGAGTTGGACCTATGAATGGAGCTGCCCGGAATCCCGAATTCGAGGCAACGGCGCTTCAAATTCGTAAAATTGGTAATTCGGTGGGAGTGATTTTGCCGAAGGAATTGCTCGCGCGCCTCAATTTGAAGGAGGGCGACAAATTCTATCCGGTTGAACAGCCAGACGGAAGCTTGCGGCTGTCTCCCTTCAATCCGAAGCATGCGCGGACGATGGAAATCGCCCGCAAGGTGATGCACGAATACAGGGATACATTCGCCGCGCTGGCCAAATGAACGCGACATTCGAGCCATTGTGGCTTGATGTCGATGAAGTAATCGACATGCACGCGGAACAGCTTGCTATGTTTGGTGGTCCCGAAGGTGTTCGGGACCACGGCCTCCTTGAGTCGGCAGTGCTACGGCCGATCAATCAATGGCATTACGGCGAGACTGATATGGCGGCGCTTGCTGCAGCTTATGGATACGGTCTCGCCAAAAATCATGCGTTCGTTGATGGCAACAAACGCATCGCCTTTCATGCGATGATGGTGTTCTTGCGCATGAATGATATCTCGTTCGCCCCAGATCCCGGCCAAGCTACAGAGATCATCCTTGCCCTTGCTGCCGGCGAAGTCAGCGAGCAATCGCTCACGCGCTGGATTCGGGACAACTGGCCCGCCTAATGCACTGCGGTATGTAAAGATTGCCGTGGTATGCCAGCAACCGTTGCTCTCCATATCCAATTGCGCTAATTCCGTGGCAACATACGAAATACGAGGCGGGAGACCCTGATGTCCGATCACAGTGAAGTCGCTTACACCACGGCCGATGGCAACGACTATCCGGCGCATGAGCAGACCTATGAGGGCTTTCTCATGCTGGTGAAGTGGGGCACCATCGGCGTCATCGCCATCGTGGCCCTGATGGGCATCTTCCTCACCTGATCTATCGCCGATTGCGCCGCCCGACACGGGTGGCGTCCTGTCCTATTTGCTCACGCGCGTGCCTTGCGCCGCCGGAGGCCCCATGAAGATTGCCGTTGCCAAGGAAATCGATCCGTCCGAACCGCGCGTGGCGATCTCGCCCGACACGGTGAAGAAGTTCAAGGCGCTCGGCGTCGATGTGGCGATTGAGCCTGGCGCCGGCATCAAGTCCGGCCTGCCGGATTCGGAATACACGGCCGTTGGCGCCACCATCAGCGCCGATGCGGTGAAGGATGCCGACATCGTCATCAAGGTGAAGCGTCCCGAGGTGTCCGAACTCGCCGGTTACAAGCGCGGTGCGCTGGTGATCGCGATCATGGACCCCTATGGCAACGACGCCGCACTGAAGGCAATGGCCGATGCCGGCGTGTCGGCCTTCGCGATGGAGTTGATGCCGCGCATCACCCGTGCGCAGGTGATGGACGTGCTGTCGAGCCAGGCCAATCTCGCCGGCTACCGCGCCGTCATCGAGGCCGCCGAAAGCTTCGGCCGCGCTTTTCCGATGATGATGACAGCCGCCGGCACCATTCCGGCCGCCAAGGTATTCGTGATGGGCGTCGGCGTTGCCGGCCTGCAGGCGATCGCGACCGCGCGCCGCCTCGGCGCCGTGGTCACCGCGACGGATGTGCGCCCGGCCACGAAAGAACAGGTCGAAAGCCTTGGCGCGAAATTCCTGGCCGTGGAAGACGACGAGTTCAAGAACGCGCAGACTGCTGGCGGCTACGCCAAGGAAATGTCCAAGGAATATCAGGCCAAGCAGGCCGCGCTCACTGCCGAGCACATCAAGAAGCAGGACATCATTATCACCACCGCGCTGATCCCGGGCCGGCCCGCGCCGCGTCTGGTCACCGCCGAGATGGTGGCGTCCATGAAGCCCGGTTCGGTGCTGGTCGATCTTGCGGTCGAACGCGGCGGCAATGTCGAAGGCGCCAAGCCCGGCGAAGTCGCTGACGTCAACGGCATCAAGATCGTTGGTTATACCAATGTCGCCGGCCGCGTCGCCGCCTCGGCGTCGAGCCTCTATGCGCGCAATCTGTTCTCGTTCATCGAAACGTTGGTCAACAAAGAGACCAAGGCGCTCGCGGTGAACTGGGACGACGAACTGGTCAAGGCAACGGCTTTGACCAAGGACGGCGCCGTCATTCATCCGAACTTTCAGCCGAAGACCGCTTAAGGAGCGCTGCCATGGATCATGCCTCGCTGGTCAGCCCGTTCGTCTTTCAGCTCTCGATCTTCGTGCTTGCCGTGTTCGTCGGCTATTTCGTGGTGTGGTCGGTGACGCCCGCGCTGCATACGCCGCTGATGTCGGTGACCAACGCGATCTCCTCGGTGATCGTGGTCGGCGCGCTGCTCGCGGTCGGCGTCAACATGGTCGGCAGTGGCGGCGCCTTGGCGCGGGGCTTCGGCTTCGTCGCGCTGATCTTTGCATGCGTCAATATTTTCGGCGGCTTCCTGGTCACGCAGCGCATGCTTGCGATGTACCAGAAGAAAAAGAAGTAAGGGCAGCCCGATGAACGCCAATCTCGCCGCACTGCTCTATCTCGTCGCGGGCATCCTCTTCATCCTGTCGCTGCGCGGGCTGTCCAGCCCGGCGTCCAGCCGGCAGGGTAATTTCCTCGGTATGGCCGGCATGGTCATCGCCGTGGGCACCACGCTGGCCGCGCATCCGCCGGCCGATGGGCTCGGCTGGGTCCTGGTGATCCTCGGTATCGCCATCGGTGGCGGCATCGGCGCGGTCATCGCCAAGCGCGTGCCGATGACCTCGATGCCCGAACTGGTCGCGGCCTTCCACTCGCTGGTCGGCATGGCCGCGGTGCTGGTTGCCGCCGGCGCGTTCTATGCGCCGGAAGCCTTCGGCATTCTCGATCCGGTGACCAAGAAGATCGTCGGCGCCAGCCTCGTCGAAATGTCGCTCGGCGTCGCCATCGGCGCGCTGACCTTCACCGGCTCGGTGATAGCGTTCGCCAAGCTCTCCGGCCGCATGAGCGGCTCGCCGATCATCCTGCCGGCGCGTCACATCATCAATATCGCGCTCGGCCTGGCGCTGGTGTTCTTCATCTTCGGTCTGGTCCGCTCGGGCAGCGCCGTGGATTTCTGGCTCATCACCGTCATCGCACTGGTGCTCGGCGCTCTGCTGATCATCCCGATCGGCGGCGCCGACATGCCGGTCGTGATCTCGATGCTGAACTCCTATTCCGGCTGGGCAGCTGCGGGCATCGGCTTTACGCTGGGCAATTCGGCGCTGATCATCACCGGTGCGCTGGTCGGCTCGTCCGGCGCGATCCTGTCCTACATCATGTGCCACGCGATGAACCGCTCCTTCATCTCGGTCATCCTCGGCGGCTTCGGCGGCGAGACCGCTGCAGCCGGTGGTGGCTCGGGTGAGCAGAAGCCGGCCAAGCTCGGCTCGGCGGACGACGCGGCATTCATCATGAAGAACGCGCAGAAGGTCATCATCGTGCCCGGCTACGGCATGGCGGTGGCGCAGGCGCAACACGCGCTGCGTGAGATGGCCGATACGCTGAAGAAGGAAGGCGTCGAGGTGAAATACGCCATTCATCCGGTGGCAGGCCGCATGCCCGGCCACATGAACGTGCTGCTGGCGGAAGCCAACGTGCCTTATGATGAGGTGTTCGAACTCGAGGACATCAATTCGGAATTCGCACAGGCTGACATCGCCTTCGTGATCGGCGCCAACGACGTCACCAATCCGGCAGCGGAAGACGACAAGACCTCGCCGATCTACGGCATGCCGGTGCTGCAGGTTTGGAAGGCCGGCACCGTGATGTTCATCAAGCGCTCGCTGGCGTCCGGCTATGCCGGCATCGACAACCCGCTGTTCTATCGGGACAACACGATGATGCTGCTAGGTGACGCGAAGAAGGTCACCGAGAACATCGTCAAGGCGATGTAACTCGCTCCTACGGACTTCGTTAAAACGCCCGGCTACAAGCCGGGCGTCTTCCGTTTGGAACGTCAGCTCGCAGCGTCTTCCTTTGGCAAGCGATACAGCGCGCACAGCTTGTTGCCGTCGGGGTCGCGCAGATAGGCCAGATAAAGCTTCACGCCACCTTCGCGGATGCCCGGCGGTTCTTCGCAGGTGGTGGCGCCATTGGCGATGCCGGCGGCGTGCCAGGCATCGGCTTCTTCCTGCGATTTGGCGAGAAAGCCGATGGTGCCGCCATTGGCAGCGCAAGCAGGCTCGCCATTGATCGGCTTCGACACCGAGAAAGTACCGGTCTTGGTCCGCCAGAAAACCCGGTGGCGATCGACGGCGCCGGGCGGGACGCCCAGCGTGCCGAGCAGCTTGTCATAAAACGACTTCGCGGCTTCGAGGTCGTTGGTGCCGATCATGACATGTGAAAACATCTCGCTTCCTCTCCCACTTTCTTGCAAACTCACCTTCAGGTGATACGCAACTATACGCATCATATGCAGTTTGGCGAGACGGCATGATCCCGCCGCGCAATCGGTTTTGTGGGTCTGCAATAGCGGCGTGTCGCTTGCTGCCGAACCCGTTTTCAATCAGGACACTTGCTTGATGTCAGCACATCCCATGCCCAGATCGTCCTGGATTTTCCCCACGTTGGCCGTTCTGCTTTTTATCGCGACGTCAATTCCTTCGCTCGGGATCGGATTCACGGAGACGACTGCTGGCATTGTGTTCGCGGTTGTTCTGCTGGTCATCCTGTTCGGCACGGTGTTCGCCGCCGTGCATCATGCCGAAGTCATCGCACACAAGATCGGCGAACCGTTCGGCACGCTGTTGCTGACACTGGCCGTGACTATCATCGAGGTGGCGCTGATCGCCTCCATCATGCTGGGTGACAAGGCCGTCCCGACGCTGGCGCGCGATACTGTCTTCGCGGTGGTGATGATCGTTTGCAACGGTTTGGTCGGCATCTGCATCCTCGTTGGAGGGTTGCGTTACCGAGAGCAGGATTTTCAGGTCACGGGGTCGAATATTTATCTCAGCGTACTGATTGTGATGGCGACCATCACGCTGATCCTGCCGAATTACACCCTGACCACTCCGGGACCGTTCTACTCGAACGCACAGCTCGCTTTTGTCAGCGTCGCCACCATCATGCTCTATGCGGTGTTTCTCTACACACAGACCATCCGACATCAGGATTACTTCGTTGCAGACGGAAGTGGCGAAGGTGCCGCAGGCGGGCATGTTTCCAACCGTCTGCTGGTCGTCAGCGCCGTTTTGCTGCTGGTCTCGTTGCTGGCGGTGGTGCTGCTGGCGAAGAAATTCTCGCTGGTGGTGGACGCCGGTATCGAACGGATCGGTGCACCGGAAGCTTTCGCCGGCATTCTCGTGGCGCTGCTGATCTTGCTGCCGGAAAGCGTCGCCGCTATTTCTGCGGCGCGTGGCAACGATCTGCAGAAGAGCATCAACCTCGCACTCGGTTCATCGCTCGCCACCATCGGACTGACGATACCTGCGGTTGCGGTGGCGGCCTATGCGTTGAACAAGGAACTGGTGCTCGGTCTCAGTGCGCAGAAGATGGTGCTGCTGGTGATGACGTTCGTGCTGAGCATGCTGACCTTTGGCACCGGACGCACAAACATCCTGTTCGGGCTGGTTCACTTGGTGGTGTTTGCGGTATTCATCTTCATGGTGTTTGTGCCGTGACCACTTTGGAGAATGAGACAATGCTCGCTGCCCAGTCCGATGTTCAGCAGGACACGCCCGAAGTTCGCGTCACCGAATGGCGACTCGCGCCTGGCGCGGCGACTGGTCACCACACCCATGGGATGGACTATGTGATCGTGCCGATCACCACGAGCGTGATGACCATCGTTGCGCCGGACGGCACCCGATCGCAGGCGCCGATCACGACCGGCAAATCCTATTTCCGCAAGGCAGGCGTCGAGCATGACGTTCTGAATGAAACCGACAAGGAAATCGTGTTTCTCGAGGTCGAGGTTAAGAAAGCTTAACCTTGTCTGCCTCCAGCGGCTGCCGGTTCATTGTGTTTAGCCTGCTGAGGACCACCTGAAACAATTCAATGCGACGGATTGGAACTTTGCCTTCGATCCGTCGCGATTGATCCCTGAATCAGCCTCAAATTCCTAGCATGAAGCAGCTTGGGGAAGAGGCCGGTTCATGCTGCACAAGTATCTCTCGAAGTTCACCATCGATATCTTGCCGTCGATTCTGGCGACGATCGTGGGTGCCTATATCGTCAATCACTACATCATCCCGAAGGCGAGCCCGGATCGCCCCGCTGCGGCTGTTGCATCGACGCCTGCGGAGCCGAAGCCTGACACCAACGCAGCGACAGCTAAGCCCGCCGAGAATTCTGCCGACCTCGCCAATCTGCCCGAATCGGTCCCGGCCAAGGCCGGCGACAAGCCGGTGGTCGAGAAGGCCAGCATCGAAAAGCCCGAGGCGGCCACGACACCCGAGTCGCGCCGCCATCAGCCGGCATTGCGCGAGAAGGCAGCGGTCAAACCCGCGCCGGCTCCGGCCGCGCCTGCGCCCGTCCTTGCCACCGTGGGCACTGCGCCGGCGGCGAATGCCAGCGCGGATGAACGCCGCGACGCCAACGATCTCGCCCGTGCGGCCATCGAGCGCCTGAACCGCAGCGAGCCGCGACCCCAGGAAGCTGCTCGTACGCCTGAGACCCCGCGCCCTCCGGAGGCGCCGCGGGTGCAGGAAGCCGCACGGACTGTTCCCCCTCCGTCGATGCAGCAGCTGCCGCCGCCGATCGTGGTGGCGACGCCAAGCGTCGAGAAGCTCGATCCTATGCCCTCGCAGGCCGAACGCCCCGAAGTACGTCGCATTCGTCCGCCCGGTGACATCCCGACGCCGCAGCCGATGGATCTGCAAGCGGATGCTGCTGGCACACCGCGATCTGAGCGCACCAACGTGGCCGAAGATGTGCTGTCTGCGGCAAAGTCGGTGTTCAATTCGGTGATCCCGCGCCCGTTCGAGCGGTAAGGGAACGGTGGATTTTCCGCGCGCCGCTCTCACGCATGCAGGGCGACGTCGTATTGGTATCAGCCTGACTCCTGCCAGCTTTAGCTAGCCCGCGCGTCCACCCGTGCGGGCGAGGCCGTTCCGCGCGGCATCGTCCTTCGGGCGCAGCGCGACCGCGCGGCTGTAGGAGTCTGCGGCCTTGGCCCTGTCGCCAAGCTTCTCATAGGTCGCGCCGCGGGTCAGCCAGACCTGCGCATTGCCCGGTGCCACCTGCGAAGCCTCGTCGAGATCCGCTGCGGCTTCCTGGTTTTTGCCGAGGGCGAGATAGCATTGCGCGCGGCCGAGCAGGGGATCGGCCTGCTGCGGCGTCAGGCCGTTGGCCGACGTAAAATCCGCGATGGCAAATTCATATTTCTTCTCGGACTGATAGAGCAGCCCGCGTTGGTAGAAGGTCTGCGCACTGTGCGGATCGAGGTCGAGTGCCTGATTGAAGGCCAGCAGCGCGTCATCGGGTTTGCCGGATTGTGCGAGCGCCTGCGCGCGTGCAGCGTGGATCTGTGCATCCTGCGGATTGGTCTTGCCGGCATTCGCGGGCGGCGGAGGCGCCAGAGCCGTCGTCTTCGGTTCGTCCTTGTCAGACCCTGGTGTTAGTGACGACAGGTTGAACGAGCATCCGGTGCCGCACAGACCCGTAACGATAAGGGCAATCGCGGTAAGACCGCGGGCGCCGAAGCGGGACGGGGACTTGCGGACGGGACATTCCATGCAGGGCCAATCTCACGCAGCGACCAATGACCTATTGGTAGCGCGACATCGGGCAAAATGCACCCGATCAAGACCAGCGCGCCAAAGAAGTAGTTCGCGCAAAAAGCAACTGCGCAAAAAAATAACGCGGGCTTTGGCCCGCGTTATCAAACTCGGTGGATGAAGTGCGCTTAGCGCGCCGGACGCGGAGCGCCTGCGCCGCCAGCGCCGGGACGGCCGCCACGATCGGCGCCAGGACCCGCGCCGAACACCGGCTTCGGCTTCATCGGCAGCAGGCCTTCGCGCTGCAGCTTCTTGCGAGCCAGCTTGCGTGCGCGACGCACAGCCTCAGCCTTCTCGCGAGCCTTCTTCTCAGAGGGCTTCTCGTAGTGACCGCGGAGCTTCATCTCGCGGAAAATACCCTCGCGCTGCATCTTCTTCTTCAGCGCCTTGAGAGCCTGATCGACGTTATTATCGCGAACGAGAACCTGCACGCGGCATCCTCTTTTCAATTGATCGGATTTGAATTTCGGTAAAGTGAAGGGCCGACAAAGGCCATGCCCTTAACCTCAAGGGCGCCGATGTACCAGATGAAATGGCGAATGTCCACCTTGCGGCGCCGTCATTTTAACCTTCTGGGCCGGGAAAATAACGTATTTTTTCCGAATTTTCCCGGGTGGGGATAGGGCAGGTTCCCTGTCTCGACAGGTATTGGAGCACGGACGCATAATTCCCGTGGCGACTCAGCCGGGACGCCGATTACGACCGGAGAGCATCATGAATGGGAAAAAATACGCGGCCGAGCTGATCGGCACCTTTTGGCTCACATTTGCAGGCTGCGGCAGTGCCGTAATAGCGGCGGCATTTCCGCAGGTCGGTATCGGTCTCGTCGGCGTCTCGCTGGCCTTCGGCCTCAGCGTCGTGACCATGGCCTATGCCATCGGCCACGTTTCGGGCTGCCATCTCAATCCTGCGGTCACCGTGGGCCTTGCGGCGGGTGGACGTTTCCCCGCCGGCCAGATTCTCCCTTATGTGATTGCGCAGGTCGTCGGTGCGGTTGCAGGTGCGGCCGTGTTGTATGTCATCGCCAGCGGCGCTGCCGGTTTCGACCTTGCCAAGGGCTTTGCGTCGAACGGCTACGGCGATCATTCGCCCGGCAAATACAGCATGGTCGCGGGCTTCATCATGGAAGTGGTGATGACCATGATGTTCCTGTTCATCATCATGGGCTCCACACACGGCAAGGCCCCTGCGGGCTTCGCGCCGCTGGCAATCGGGCTTGCGCTGGTGATGATCCACCTCGTCAGCATTCCAGTCACCAACACGTCGGTGAATCCGGCGCGCAGCACTGGGCCGGCATTGTTTGTCGGCGGCTGGGCACTGCAGCAGTTGTGGCTGTTCTGGGTGGCACCGCTGGTTGGCGGTGTTCTCGGCGGCGCGATCTATCGCTGGCTGAGTGACGAGCCCACTGGTGTGGTGGAAGGCAAGGCGACCGCCTGACGAATGAGGCGGTGAAGCCGGCGCCGTTACGTCGCCGGCTTCACTTCAACCACGTGGCCCATCTTGCGGCCGGGCTTCGGCGCGCCCTTGCCATAGAGATGCACGGTGGCGCCGGGGACGGTAAGCCACTTGCCGTAGTCGAGAATGTCGTCGCCGATCAGGTTGATCATGGTGACCTGGCCGTGGCGGACGGGTTTGGCGAGCGGCCAGCCGGCGATGGCGCGGATGTGCTGTTCGAATTGCGACACCGAGGCGCCATCGAGCGTCCAGTGGCCGGAATTATGCACGCGCGGCGCAATTTCGTTCACGACAAGCGTCGCGCTGTCCTTACCGGGCACGACAAACAGTTCGACGGCAAAGACGCCGACATAGCCCAGCGCAGTGCCGATCTTCTCGGCGATCTCGCGTGCCTTCGCGGCAAGCGCGTCGGAGATGCGTGCGGGCGCATAGGAGAATTTCAGGATGTGATCGCGGTGCTCGTTCTCGGTGACGTCGAAACATTCGACTTGACCGTCGGCGCCGCGTGCAGCGATGACCGAGACCTCGCGTTCGAACGGCACGAAGGCTTCAAGGATCGCGGAATTGGTGCCGAGGTCCTTCCAGACCTGATCGAGATCGTCACCCTCGCGGATGATTGCCTGGCCCTTGCCGTCATAACCGAAGCGACGTGTCTTGATGACAGCTGGCAGACCGATCTTCTTGACCGCGGCATGAAGCTCGCCAGCATTCGCAACACCTGCGTAACCGGCCGTGCCGATACCCAGTGACGTTACAAAATCCTTCTCGGCCAGACGATCCTGCGTGGTCTGCAGGATTGTCTGTGCGGGCAGAACCGGGCGCCGCGCGTCGAGGATCATCGCGGTGGCGGCCGGCACGTTCTCGAATTCGTAGGTGATGACGTCGCAATCACTGGCGAACAGTTCGAGCGCCTCGACATCCGCATATTCAGCACATGTCGCGTTCTGCACCACATCGAAAGCCGGCGAATCCGGATCCGGTGAAAAAACCTGACAGCGGAGGCCGAGGCGTGCTGCGGACATCGCCAACATGCGACCGAGCTGGCCGCCACCGAGAATGCCGATCGTATCGCCCGGCTTGAGAACCTTCGTCACCACAGCGCTCACGCCGCACCTTCCGGCTTTTCAGCCACGGCATCGGTCTGCGCCTTGCGCCAGGCGGCGAGCTTTGTCGCCAGTGCCGTGTCGTGCAGCGCCAGCACGCTCGCTGCGAGCAGTGCCGCATTGATCGCGCCGGGCTTGCCGATGGCCAGCGTGCCGACGGGCACGCCGCCCGGCATCTGTACGATCGAATAAAGCGAGTCGACGCCGGACAGCGCCTTGGATTCCACGGGCACGCCGAACACCGGGAGCTCCGTCAACGCCGCGGCCATGCCGGGCAAATGTGCAGCGCCGCCGGCACCGGCGATGATGATCTGGAAGCCCGCTGCCTTGGCGCCCTTGGCGAATGCGACCAGCCGGTCCGGCGTGCGGTGGGCCGAGACGATGCGCGCCTCATGGGATACGCCGAGCGCGGTCAGCGTTTCGGCGGCGTGGCGCATGGTTTCCCAGTCCGACTGGCTTCCCATAATAATGGCGACGGGCGCGGTCATTCCGTATTTTCTTTCGCGAATCCAGAAAGATAGGCTGGAAATACAATGTCGTCCCCTTGCGTGGCAAGGAGCGTGGCAAACATGATCTCGTCTTGGTGAAGACTGGCAAGCCTTGTAACAAATCCCATGCAAAAGAAAACCCGAACGCCTGCTGCAAAGTCAGTCAAACGTTCCATGAAGCCGGCAGTTCGGGGTTCCAAGGCGTTGGTGTCGCTGCCGAAAAGCCGCGCGTCGGCGGCAGCGCTCACGATGCGGCGGCTGGAAGCGCAACTCACACAGGCGGAGGCGAAGATTGCCGAATTGCGAGCTTCGGCGGAAACCGACTTCCTGCTCGACATTCTCAACCGCCGTGGCTTTGTCCGCGAGCTGACCCGCGCCGTGGCGATCGACCAGCTCACTTTCGTCTTCCGCGACATCAACGTGTCGGCTGGCGCCTCTGCAGGCGTCGCACTGCTGGGTCCCGATGTCGATGGCGAAGCCGCGTTGGTTCAGGCCGACAGGGCGATGTATGTGCGCAAGACCGCGCGACGCGCGAAAGTGTAGTTAGTCGATTGTCGGCGTTGGCGCCCTTACAGCGCGCTGAGGTCGTTTGGCACTTCGCCAAAGGCGCGGATCACCTGGGCGTCGCCGAACTCGCCGATCATCGGATCGCCGGTACGGCTGAAGGCCAGTGCGCCGATCGAACCTGGCGCACGGGACAATAGTTCGGCGCGGCGGATGGCGCCGGATGCGCTCTGACATTCCTCGGCGGCACCGGCGGCCGGCGAACCAGAGTCGTCGTGTAGGAAGGGCAGTGCGACATAATAGGTGATATCGGCCATGGTGCCCTCACGAGTCGATTGATCTCGGCACAAGAATGTTCTTATTTTGTTCTTATTGTCAAGTTTCGACAGCGCCTCGTTTGCAGTCGCCCCATTCCGCTCCTATTAGGCCGCAATAGCTGGCTTGCGCGTTGCGAGCGTCACGTCGGCTAGCGCGAGCGCCATGGCGATCAATTCGCGGAGCCCAGCAGTTTTCACCGCGCCACAATGCGATGCTGGCCAGAATTAAGTCTGGCTGTCGTGCCTACGATGCCGCGCGAAAAGAGCGGCGGCCGTCGCGAAGCAAGGTTTTGACGACGGGCGAGTTCAACGCCCAGCCTGCTGCATTCACGCGAGTTAAAGGAAGCCGATCCATCGATCATCGCGCGTTGAGTTCGCAGTCCTGGCCGTTCTTCAACCCACAGCCACAGCGTGACGCATTGTCTCAGGCAATAATATCCGGGGTGATCTGATCTTCGATGAAGGAGATCCGGTCTTTCAGCTGAAGCTTCCTCTTCTTCAACCGCTGCAGTCGCAAAAGATCGGGTGCCGGTGAATGTTGCAAGGCATCGATAGCGGCGTCGAGGTCGCGATGTTCCTGCTGCAATCGGGCGAGTTCTAACGGGAGTTCGCGATCTTCGTCGTCGTTCATGTTTCTAGCTGACTGGATTCGCAAGTCATTTGCGAGGAATTTCTAGGATGACTATCGCCGGTGCAGGCGCACCACGCAAGCCGTCCGGTTCCATGTTTTTGCGGCGCGATCAGGTCACGATTCGTTTCACACGATACCTGAAACTCAAAATACACTTTTCAATACCCATCGACAGATGTCCACCGTCATGTAGAATTCATCGTCCAACCGAACGTATCCTGAGGTTCAATCCTACCGAGGAGTTTTCGAATGGCACTACAGGCGCATCTCGTCGAACTGGAACGCAAGCACAAAGTTCTCGAAAGCGAATTGCACGAAGCGCTCGTGCACCTGTCTACCGACGATCTCCGCATCGTCGAACTCAAGCGTCGAAAACTGATGGTCAGGGACGAAATCCAGCGTCTCAAAAATGGGGCCAGCGAAACGGTGCACTGATCAACGGCTGCACTGATCAGCGAACGATAAATCACAGCATCGACATCGCCGTCTACGTCACTGCTTTCGCGTAGGTGCGATGACGTCTTCCCCTCATCCCGCGATAGGTTTGCGACGAAGCTCCAGTATTCGGTTGGCCTGGATCGCTTCGCCTGCAACCTTTCGCGTTCAATGTCCCGCCATCTCAGCCACGTAGTCCGCGATGGCCAGCGATGATGTCAGCCCCGGTGACTCGATGCCGAAGAGGTTGATAAGGCCCGGCACGCCATGGGTCTGGGCACCCTGGATCATGAAGTCCTGCACCGCGACTGCGGGCGGCACGATCTTCGGCCGCATTCCGGAATAGCTTGGCATCAATGCGCCGTCCGGCAGACTCGGCCAGTAGCGCCTGATGGCCGGATAGAACCTCTCTCCGCGTGCCGGATCGACCGTGTAGTCGATATGATCCACCCACTCGACGTCAGGGCCGAAACGCGCCTGGCCGGCCAGATCGAGCGTGAGATGCACGCCGAGGCCGCCCGGTTCCGGCACGGGATAGATCAGCCGCGAGAACGGTGCTTTCGCATTGCAGCTGAAGTAGCAGCCCTTCGCCAGATAAGCGGGCGGTATGAGGTCGAGCGGCATGCCGTCGAGCATGCGAGCGATCGCGGTTGCGGACAGGCCTGCTGAATTGATCAGCATGTCGCAGGCTAGTGTCATCGGAGCTTCGCCGCCGACATCCAGTTCGAAACCGTCGGCGGTGACCCGGCCACGTTCCAGGGGCGCGAGGAATGCGAAGGCCGCGCCCGCGGCTTCCGCTTCACCGCGCAGCGACAACATGTAGCTGTGGCTGTCGACGATCCCCGTGGAGGGGGACAACAGCGCGGCTTCGCAAGCCAGTGCCGGCTCCAGCGCCCGTGCCTCTGTCCCGGATAATTGCTTGAGGTCAGCGACGCCATTGGCTTCGGCATGCGCTTTGATCGACGCCAGTTTGGCTATCTCCTCCGGACGTGTGGCGACGATCAGTTTCCCGGAGTTGCGATGTGGGATGCCGCGATCGCGGCAATAATCATAGAGCGCCTGTTTTCCAGCGACGCAGAGCCGTGCCATCAGGCTTCCGGCCGGATAATAGATGCCGGCATGGATGACCTCGCTGTTGCGCGACGAGGTCACGGTACCGATCGCGTCCGCGGCCTCTAGCACGATGACCTCGCGTCCCGCTTCCGCCAGTCGCCGGGCGATCGCAAGACCCACGACGCCGGCGCCCACCACCACGCATTCAACCTTGTCCATGTCGCGTCCGATAGTTTGCTGCGCCGGTCAGCTGCGGTTCGACCTTGCGCATGTGGCGCATTAGTAAAACATTAAGCATCACAGCTAATTACCACCAAATTTCGCCGCATTCTGCAGGTGCGACGATACGCATTTACCTGATCCACATACCTGTAACCAAACACTCACGCTGCGAATACGCGGGTGTGTAATGACTGGCAAGATCGGGCGATCAGACAGCAAGGCGGCAGTGTCCGTCATCGCAGTCGCGTGCCTTCTCGGCAGCATTGCCGGAGCCCACGCAGAATCTCCGGCGGTTCATTATATCAGTGAACTCGACCCGCAAATGATCTGGCAGATCCTCATCGGTGGATTTGTCGCGCTGGCATTTCTCGCCGCCATTGTGCTGTGGGTCGCCTCGGCACTGCGCAATGTGCGTCGCGAGCAGCATCGTCGCAATGCGTTTGTCGGTTCTGCCCTCAATCATCTCGGCCAAGGCATCGTGATGCTCGACGACCAGAAGCGGGTCGTGTTTTGCAACGATCGCTATCTTGAGATCTACGACCTGACGCGCGCCGACATCACCAAGGATATTACCGGTCCAGAATTGCGTGAGTTACGCCGCCAGCGTGGCAAGCTCGATCTGGCCACCCAGAGCTTCTACGAGCAGACTGTTTCCGCCGGCGAGTACATTGCCGAAATGCCCGGCGGGCAATCCGTTCACGTCAAGTTCAGCCGGCTTCCCAATGGCGGCGCCATTGGCATTCATGAGGACTGCACCGAGCAGCGTTTCCTGCAGCGCGAGCTTGCGACCACCAAGCAATTCCTCGAATCTGTCCTTGATCACGTCCCGATCTGCGTCGCGGCCAAGACCATTGACGATGGCCGCTATATCTTCGCCAACCGGGCTTTCGAGACCTTCTCTCGGCTCTCGCGCGATAAGATCGTTGGCAAGCGACCGGATCAGATATTCTCCGCACAGTCTGCGAAAGCGATTGCCGAAGCCGATGCCCTAGCAGTGGAAACGCGCAGTCAGTGTCGCAGCGAGTTCAATGTGGAGATTGGTTCAGACCTCCGCACGCTGGATAGCAATCGCGTGATTGCCTTTAACGAACGCAATGAGCCGGCATTTCTGATTGCGCTGTTCGAGGATGTGACCGACCGCAAGTCGCTGTCCAAGGAACTGGAGAACGCCAAGAAATTCCTTGAGACCGTGCTCGACAACATTCCTGTGTCGCTGATGGTGCAACAGATCAGCACCGGTCGTTATCTGTTCGCCAACCGCGGCGCAGAGGTCATTTTGGGTCGCAAGCGCGAAGACGCTATCGGTCTGACCGTTCCCGAAATGCTTCGCCCGGAAGAAGCGAAGCTGATCGTCAGCCGGGATCAGGCCGCGATCAGGGGCCGAACACCGATTGCGGAAGAGCATCCGATCAGCACGCGCGACGGATTGCGGCTGTTCCTGACCCGGCGGGTCACCGTGCTCGACGAAGCAGGCGAGCCGCAATATCTGATCAAGACCCACGAAGATGTCACCGACCGTCGCCAGACCGAGGCGCGGATGGCGCATATGGCCTATCACGACGGCCTGACCGATCTGCCGAACCGCCCGGCCTTCTTGCAGGCTCTGTCGCAGATGATCGATGCCTGCGGCGAGACCTCTGAGGAATTCGCGGTGCTGTCGATCGATCTCGACGGCCTGAAGGAGGTCAACGATGTCTTCGGTCACGCCATCGGTGACAAGCTGCTGATCGAAGTGTCGCGTCGTGTCGATGCAGCCGTGGGCGGCGGAGTTGTGGCGCGGCTCGGCGGTGACGAGTTCGGCGTGATCATCGACGGCGCGCAGCCCGCGGCTGGGCTGTTGATCGCAGAGCGGATCTCCGCGGCCCTTGCGGAGGAATTCCCGATCGAGGGCAAATCGGTGCGGACGGGCGTCACCACGGGCATCTCGCTGTTCCCGCGCGACGGCCATGACCCGGCCGCGTTGCTGGCGAATTCCGGCGCGGCGCTGTTCCGTGCCAAGTCGCAGTCGCGCGGTTCGATCAGCATCTTCGAGCCGCAAATGGACCAGCAACTGCGCGATCGCCGCGTGCTGCATCAGGACCTCTCGGCCGCGATCCGCAATGGCGAATTGTCGCTGCACTACCAACCCCAGGCTCGCGCTGGCCAGACCGTCGTCGATGCCGACATTACGGGCTTCGAGGCACTGGCGCGGTGGATTCATCCGACGCGCGGTTTCGTGCCGCCCGGAGACTTCATTCCGCTGGCCGAAGAAAGTGGCCTGATCGTCGAGATGGGCGAGTGGATCCTGCGCCAGGCCTGCCTTGAGGCTGCCTCGTGGCCGGTCCCGCTGCAGATCGCGGTCAATCTGTCGCCCGCGCAGTTCATGCATGGTGATCTTGTCGGCCTCGTGCATTCGATCCTGCTCGAAACCGGCCTGCAGCCCGGTCGCCTTGAGCTGGAAATCACCGAGGGTGTGCTGATCGAGGATTTCGATCGCGGCGTCGCATTGCTGCGGCGGTTGAAGGCGCTCGGCGTGCGCATCTCGATGGACGACTTCGGCTCCGGCTATTCGTCGCTGACCTATCTGCAGGCATTCCCGTTCGACAAGATCAAGATCGACCGCGCTTTCGTGATCAATCTGGGGCTCAATCCGCAGTCCGCTGCCATCGTGCGCGCGGTCATCGGGCTGGGCCATGGCCTCGACGTCGCGATCGTTGCGGAAGGCGTCGAGACCCACGAGCAACTCTGCTTCCTCGCCAGCGAAGGCTGCGACGGCGTACAAGGCTACTTCATCGGGCGTCCTGCCCCGATTGCGCAATATGCTGCGCTGGTCGGACGGATTGCCGCCGCTGCGCCCGCCGCGCGCATGGTCGGTTGAGCGACAGGCCGTTGCGAAGTGCTGATGCTGTTGAGCCCGCGGCGTTCCGCGGCTAGCTTGCGGTTATGACGAATCTCACTGCGACAGTCGCGGATCCGGCGGCCAGCGATGCGCCGGTCATCGCCTATCCCACGCCCTTGCTGCGGATCGACGGTGTCACCAAGAAATTCGGCGCGCATAGCGCAGTCAACGATCTCTCTTTGGACATCAAGGCCGGTGAATTCTTCGCGCTGCTTGGCCCGAGCGGCTGTGGCAAGACCACGTTACTGCGCATGCTGGCTGGTTTCGAAGCGCCGGACACGGGCAAGATCGAGTTGAACGGCGAGGATATCGCCGCGGTCTTGCCGCATCAGCGGCCCGTCAACATGATGTTCCAAAACTACGCGCTGTTTCCGCATCTCAACGTGCGCGACAATATCGGTTTCGGTCTCAAGAGCGCTGGCCTGACGCGTCTCGGCATCGATACGCGGGTTGCCGAGATGGTGGCGCTGGTCAAGCTCCAGGGACTGGAGAAACGCCGGCCGGATCAATTGTCGGGTGGCCAGAAACAACGCGTGGCGCTCGCCCGGGCGCTGGCGCGGCAT
This sequence comes from Tardiphaga robiniae, assembly GCF_013359755.1. Classification (GTDB taxonomy): domain Bacteria; phylum Pseudomonadota; class Alphaproteobacteria; order Rhizobiales; family Xanthobacteraceae; genus Tardiphaga; species Tardiphaga robiniae. Next base: position 291,781 of record NZ_JABMCJ010000085.1, read on the forward strand.
CCGCAATTGTTGCTGCTCGATGAGCCGCTGGCAGCTCTCGACAAGAAGCTGCGCGAGGAAACCCAGGTCGAGTTGATGGCGCTGCAGCGCCAGCTTGGGACCACCTTCGTGATCGTCACCCACGATCAGGAGGAGGCGATGACCATGGCCGACCGCATCGGCGTCATGAATGAAGGTCGCCTGCAACAGGTCGCGACACCGCGACAGCTCTATGAGGCGCCGGCATCGCGCTGGATCGCGGAGTTCGTCGGCGACATCAACATCATCGAGGGTGGCATCACGCACCGCGACAGTCATCGCCTGACCATTGCAGGCCGCGATGTAGGAACCCTGTTTGCGATCGAGCCGCGACAGCCTGTCGGCGATGCGGTCATCTGCGTTGCGATCCGCCCGGAGAAGATCCGGTTGTCGCGTCGCGGGCCTGCAACGGACCTCATCAATAGCGGCGCCATGAACAGCCTTGAGGGTGTCATTTCCGACGTCGGCTATCTCGGCGGTCGCTCGCTCTACAAAGTGAAGCTCGACCGTGGAGCCACATTGCGGGTCGCTCTCGCCAATACGGCGCGGCTCGATGTCGATGCCTATTCGATCGGCGAGCGCGTTGCGGCATGGTTCGCCCCCGATGATTGCGTGGTGCTGGTTCAATGAGCCGCAATCGCATCTTTACGGCACCGGCGCGGCTGGCTGCGATCCCGCCCTATGTCTGGATGGTGCTGTTCTTTCTGGTACCCTTCGGCTTCGTGCTGAAGATCAGCCTGTCGCAGACAGCGATTGCGCAGCCGCCTTATCTGCCGGTGTTCGGGCTGTCCGAGGGGACCGATGGACTAAAGGCGTCGTTTACCGCGCTGTCGCTGGATAATTTCCGGCTGCTCGTTTCCGACAATCTCTATCTTGCGTCCTATCTGCGCAGTGTCCTCGTCGCGGTGGTGTCGACCCTGATCTTGCTCGCGGTCGGTTATCCCATCGCCTATGGCATGGCGCGGTTGCCGCGGCGCTGGCAGGGCGTCGCAATGATGCTGGTGATCGTGCCGTTCTGGACCTCGTTCCTGATCCGCATCTATGCCTGGATCAACATCCTGCAGCATGACGGTTTGCTCAATAAGGTCCTTCTTGCGCTGCACATCGTGTCGATGCCGGTTGTCTGGCTGTCCACAGACAGCGCGATGTATCTCGGCATCGTCTATTCCTATCTGCCTTTCATGATCCTGCCGCTCTATGCCACGCTGGCGAAGCAGGACCCGTCGCTGATCGAGGCCGCCGCCGATCTCGGCGTCTCGCGCATCGACGCCTTCTGGCTGGTGACGGTTCCTTTGTCCCTGCGCGGCGTCGGCGCCGGTGCACTGCTGTGCTTCATTCCGATCATGGGCGAATTCGTCATACCCGATCTACTCGCCGGATCGAATTCATTGATGATCGGCCAGACGCTGTGGCTCGAATTCTTCACCAACAAGGATTGGCCGGTCGCCTCTGCCACTGCCATCGTGTTGCTCGGACTGCTGTTGATCCCGTTACTGGTCTATGACCGGCTGCAGCGCCGGCAATTGGAGGCGCGCTGATGGCCGTGCATCCGCTCCGCCTGTCGCGCTTTAACGTCACGTCGCTGGTGCTTGGCCTGGCGTTTCTCTATCTGCCGATCGTCATTCTGGTCATCTATTCGTTCAACGCGTCTCGCCTCGTGACCGTGTGGGGCGGCTGGTCGACGCGCTGGTACACCGAATTCTTCAATGACCGCGCGATGCTCGATGCTGCCTGGATGAGCCTTCGCGTGGGGGTCGTGTCAGCAACGCTGGCAACGCTGCTCGGCACTTTGGCCGCGATAGCGTTGACGCGTGGTGCGGGGTTTCGCGGTCGCATGCTGATGTCCGGGATGCTCTACGCGCCGCTGGTGATGCCCGAGGTGATCACCGGCCTGTCACTGCTGCTGCTGTTCGTGGCGCTGGATGCCGGGCGCGGCTTTGTCACGGTGACCATCGCCCACACCACACTCACCATGTGCTTCGTCGCCGTCGTGGTGCAATCGCGCCTCGCGGGGATTGATCGCAGCCTCGAGGAAGCGGCGATGGATCTTGGCCGCGATCCGCTCCGCGCATTTATAGCCGTTACGTTGCCGCTGATCTGGCCGGCCATTGCCGCCGGCTGGATGCTGGCCTTCACGCTGTCGCTGGACGATCTCGTCATCGCGAGTTTTACGACCGGGCCGGGTTCGGCGACGCTACCGATCAGGATCTATTCGGAAGTGCGTCTTGGCGTGAAACCGGAGATCAACGCCATCTGCACGCTGATCGTCGGGTTCATCGCCGTCGTTATCGTGCTGGCATCGCTGGTGTCTAAACTGTCGAGCGCCCGGGGCGAAAGCGCCGCGCCGTTGTAAGGCAAAAAGTTAGTTCGCCTTTGGTGCTGCATCCGCAGGTGCTGCCGCCGCAGGTGCATCGGCGGGCTTATCCGGTTCTGCTACCGGCGCCTGTTTGGGCACGCCCGTAAAGCGCTCGATCACCGAGCGTACGGCGTCGCGGGTCTTGCGATCCTTCACTGCATCCAGCAAAGGCGCCGCGCCCGGCGAACGACGGATCAGGCTTTCTGGATCTGGGAAGATCAGCGGATCGTCCCACGGGCCCTGGATCACGAAAGGCAGCTCGAAGCCGCCGGTGCCATTTGCCGCCGGGTTGAGACTGGCGATGCCCTTGAAGTCATATTCGCGCGCCGGCACCGACGCGGTACCGGTCAGCGTCAGTTTCGCAGCGGGACCATCGATACGGATATCCTGTGCGGTAGCGATGCCGTCGTTGAATTTCACGGACATGTTGAGCGTGTTGAACGGCGTCGAACCCGAGCGGAAATTGCCGGCGCCGGACAGCGGACGTCGCTCCAGCCTTTTCAAAAGCTGTTCGACGTTGAAGCCGCTGATCGCCCCGTCGTGGCCCGTCAGCGTTGCGTTACCGTCAAGCGATTGTGCGAGGCCGAAGGGCGATGAGCCCGAGGCCTCCAGCATCATGCTGAGATTGCCGCGGCCGGTGAGCTTGTTGACGCCGAACAGATCGCTGGCACAGGCCTGCAGGTCGACATCGCTGAACTGGAACTGGGCCTTCACATCGGCCACGGCATCGGAATGGGCGACATTGAACGAACCACGGACGATGCCGCCATACATCTGCGCTTCACCCACCGACAGCGCCAGTGTGCCGCCGCGCAGGTTGGCGCCGAGCGCGGTGCGGCCGAGCACTGAGGAGCCAACTGTGACCTTGGCGGCCGACAGGCGCATATCGAGATCCGTGGTGGACAGCGCGTTCAGATCGAACAACTGCCGGTTCCAGTCACGGGCGCCGGAGGCCAGCAGCCGCACGGTAGACACATAGGGCGTGAAGTCGAGTGCGCCGGCAGCCAGGGTGGCCTGCAGCGTCTGACGGCCGGTGTTGCTGTAGGTCATGACGCCTTCGGCGCTGTTGCCGTCGAGCTCGACATTGACATTGGTCAGCGCGATCGACGGACCGACCAGGCTGGCGCGCGCCTTCAGGGCAAAGCGGCCGAAACCGCCGGAGCCGGGCGGTGCCTGACCGACCCAGCGCAGCGCATTGCGCAGCGACAGGCTGTCAGCAGTCAGCGTGCCTTCCATGACCAGACTGGCCTTGTTGGCGACGGTGCCGTCGAATGCCAGCTTGATCGGCGCACCGGCGATGCGGGCCTTTACACCGGAGCGCTCGCCGGACAGTGCGGCAATGAAGTCGCTGACGCTGAGGCTGCCGTCGATGCGTTCGCCGCGCCAGTCGAACTGGCCGGTTGCAGCGAATGAGCGCGAGATCGATGGCCAGGCCAGTGAGAGGTCGATGTCGCCGAGACGCTCGGTGTTATGCGGATCCTGATAATGCAGCACGCCGTCCTGAATCCGGATCTCGGAGAAGGATAGTGGCTGTTCAGCGCCCGGCCTCATGGTGCGGGCGATGGACTCGATGAATGGCGTCCAGTTGCTTTCGCCGGAGGCCTCGCGGATCACGCGGATACGTGGCCGCAGCATCATCATGTCGGCGATCTCGAAGCGCTGCAGCAGCAGCGGCAACAACCGCAGATTGGCCGTCAACACGTCGACCGTCAAAGCGGGATCGATCGACCCGCCGCCTTTCAGACCAACATCGTGAAACGAGACATAGCTACCCGGAAAGACCGAGACATCCACCGCGCCGTTGACGACGAAATCCAGCCCGGTCACGGCGCGGATCTGGGCCTCCACGGCATGACGCAACGTATCGCGGTTGAGCAGCCACGACATGGCGAACAGCCCGATCACTGCAACACCCAGGAGCGCCGCAATCGGCATCCCCAGGCGTCTTATTCCTTGGGCACTCGTCAATGAACTATCCGGGTTGGTTGGTGGTCACACATAGCGGGGCGGCATCCACGTGCGCCCACGTCCAAGGTCCTCAATTTGAAGGGTTTTCTTGACGCTTTCAAGGCCATAGCGGGGGTGATGGGGTCGCAGTCCCCCGCGATTGACCTGCCGCGGAGTTTCCGCCTAATAATCCACGACATAGCCGCCCGCGCCCGCTGGGTTCTCAGCGCATTCCTGCATCAGGTCGATTCCCATGAACAAGGTCTACCCCGACGCCAAATCGGCACTCGACGGCATTCTCAAGGACGGCATGATGATCATGTCCGGCGGCTTCGGCCTCTGCGGCATTGCCGAGGACCTGTCGGACGCTTTGCGCGATTCCGGGGTCAAGGACCTCACCGTGGTGTCCAATAACGCTGGCGTTGACGGCATCGGCCTGTCGCGCCTGCTGGAAACCCGCCAGATCAAGAAGATGATCTCGTCCTATGTCGGCGAGAACAAGCTGTTCGCCCAGCAGTATCTGGCCGGCGAACTGGAACTCGAATTCTCCCCGCAGGGCACGCTGGCCGAGCGTATCCGTGCCGGCGGCGCCGGCATTCCTGGCTTTTACACCAAGACCGGCGTCGGCACGCTGATCTCGGAAGGCAAGCCGACCATGGAATTCAATGGCGAGACCTACATGCTCGAGCGTGGTCTGTTCGCCGACATTGCCATCGTGCACGCCTGGAAGGGCGATACCGCCGGCAACCTCGTCTATCGCAAGACCGCCCGCAACTTTAACCCGATGATGGCGACCGCCGCCAAGATCACCATTGCCGAAGTCGAGCATCTGGTGCCGGCCGGCGAGATCGACCCGGATCACATTCACACCCCCGGCATTTTTGTGAAGCGCATTGTCGAGGTCGGTACCGGCAAGAAGCGGATCGAAAAAGTCACCTCGCGTCAGCGTCCCGCGTAACCGCCAAAAGCAAAAACAGGAGAGAACGATGGCTTGGACCCGTGATCAAATGGCAGCGCGCGCGGCTAAAGAACTGCGCGACGGATATTACGTCAATCTCGGCATCGGTATTCCGACGCTGGTGTCGAACTACATTCCCGAAGGCGTGGACGTTCAGCTGCAGAGCGAGAACGGCATGCTCGGCATGGGCCCTTTCCCCTATGAGGGCGAGGAAGATCCGGACCTCATCAATGCCGGCAAGCAGACCGTCACCGAACTGCCGGAGACCAGCTATTTCTCGTCGGCGGATTCGTTCGGCATGGTCCGTGGCGGCCATATCGATCTGTCGATCCTCGGCGCCATGCAGGTCGCCCAGAATGGCGATCTCGCCAACTGGATGATCCCAGGCAAGATGGTGAAGGGCATGGGCGGCGCGATGGACCTCGTCGCCGGCGTCAAGCGCGTCGTCGTGGTGATGGAGCACTCCGCCAAGGATGGCGCCAAGCTGCTGAAGAGCTGCAATCTGCCACTCACCGGTGAGCGCGTCGTCGACATGGTCGTCACCGATCTCGCGGTGTTCACCATCGACAAGCATGGCAATGACGGCATGGCCCTCATCGAACTCGCCGATGGCGTGACGCTCGATGAGGTGAAGGCCAATACCGAAGCTGAATTCCGGGTCGCGCTGACCAACACCTGAACGATTGCGCATTCCGAACGTTGACATGATGCCCGGCCTCGTGCCGGGCATTCGTGTTAGTATCTGCCCTCTCATCTCTTTAGTTGAGCATGATCTTTCGGAAAACTGGTTTCCACTTTTCCGGGTCATGCTCTAGGAAGCCGACATGCGCGCCAGTCTCGAAGACCGTTTCTTCCTGCTTCTGATCGTCGTGGTCACGTTGGCCTTCGGCTGGATCATGAGCTCGTTCTACAGCGCGATCCTGTGGGGCGTGGTCATCGCGATCATGTTCGCGCCGATGCATCGGCGACTGGAGCGCCGGATGCCGAAGCATCCAAACTCGGCCGCCTTGCTCACCGTGGGATTGATCGTGCTGATCGTGATCTTGCCGCTGACATTGGTTGGCGCATCGCTGGCGCAGGAAGCGGCTGTCGTTGTCGGCAAGATGAAGTCGGGTCAGTTCAATCTCGGCACGTTTCTGCAGCAGATACTCGATGCCGTCCCGCAATGGGCGAGGGGACTGCTGGATCGCTTCGGCGTTGCCAATCTTGGCGGCATGCAGGACAAGCTGACTGAGGGCCTCGTCAAAGGCAGTCAGTACTTTGCATCGCAGGCGCTGAACATCGGTCAGAGCACGTTCGACTTCATCATCAATCTCGGCATCATGCTCTATCTGCTGTTCTTTCTGTTCAAGGACGGCGAAGCGTTGTCGCAGCGTGTGAAGAATGCCATTCCGCTGCGGCCCGAGCTGCGCGATGATCTGATGGAGAAGTTCACGGTGGTGATCCGCGCCACGGTGAAGGGCGGCATTCTGGTGGCGCTGGCACAGGGCGCGCTCGGCGGGTTGATCTTCTGGATCCTTGGCATCAATGCCGCGTTGCTGTGGGCCGTGCTGATGGCGTTTCTGTCGCTGTTGCCCGCGGTGGGGGCTGGCCTCGTCTGGATGCCGGTCGCGCTCTATCTGCTGGCTACGGGCTCGGTCGTTCAGGGTGTGATCCTGATCGCCTATGGATTTCTCGTCATTGGCTTAGTCGACAACATCCTGCGCCCGATGCTGGTCGGTAAGGATACCAAGCTGCCAGACTATCTGGTGCTGATCGCGACGCTCGGAGGTATCGACGCCCTCGGTCTGAACGGTTTCGTTGTCGGTCCCGTGATTGCGGCGATGTTCGTGGCGGCCTGGGCGATCTTCGCAGAGTCTAGAAAGAGTGTGGACAGAGAAGTCGCTTAATCTCGGAGAAGAGCAATGAGCGACGTTTCTCGTGGGTACAGGGACATTATTGAAGCCTATCTCAGTGAGAAAATGGCCATAGGCGATCTCGTTGATGTTTACCTGAGAAAGTTCAAGAGCGACTACCGCAAGATTCCGGATGAGGAATTTTACGTGCTCGATGAAATTTTTGCTTGCCTCGATTGCTTAACAACAGACGTGGATCTGATTGCAGAAAAACCGGATTTCTACCTCAATGAAAATCAACTGAAGGATCACCTAGTCAAAGCTCTCGCGCGGCTTTCGTAAATACCGCAGTCTGGACTTACACTGGCCCGCTAGGCACGTCGGCGAAGCGGGTCAGCCACACGACGGGACCGATGCTCGCAGCGACGATCAGCAGTGCGGCGAGTGCGCCCTCTTCGAAGCTGCCCCTACTGGCATATTGATAGATCGAAGTCGCCAGCGTTTCGACATTGAGCGGTCGCAGTAACAGCGTTGCCGGCAATTCCTTCAGGCAATCCACGAAGACGACGATGACGGCGCCGAACAGTGCCGGACGCAATAGCGGCAGTTGAATCACGCGCAGTGTGGTGATTGCCGGTGCGCCGGCGGCGCGGGCGCTGTCGTCGTAATCGACGGGGATGTGCTCGAAGCCGGCCTTGATGAAACCGGTCGGCACCGCCAGGAACCGGATCACATAGGCGATCACCACGGCGGCGCCAGAGCCGACCATGACAAGCCCGGGCGAAGCGAGACTGAGCCATCCGGCGAGCTTGCTGAATCCATTGTCGATGAACAGCACCGGCGTCAGCAGACCCAGCGCCAGCACCGTTCCGGGCAGCGCATAGCCGGTCTGGGCGACAGCGACCGACAGGTTAGTCAGCCGCGAAGCACGCCAGCGCTGAGCGACGATCACCACGAGCCCGAGAAGCAGCGCGGCTCCCGTGGCAATTGCGGCCAGCGCAATGGTGTGGCCGGCATCGCGCCAAACCGTCGTTTCCATCGACAGCAGACCGCGGCGCAGGCTTTCACGCAGCAGATAGAGCAAGGGCACGGCGAAGCCGAGCAGGGCAGGGATGAGACAGGCGGTGAAAGCAAGCCATCCGCGTGCACCCGTCAAAGGCGTGCGCGGTGCCAACCGCGGATTCTCCGAAGAGAATTCCACGCTGCCTTCGCGGCGGCCGAAGCGCTCGATGGCGATCAGCACCGCGACGATGGCGAGCATGAACAATGACAGCTGCGCAGCACCTGCAAGGCTGCCGCGGTTGAGCCAGGTCGTGAAAACCGATACGGTGAGCGTGCGAATGCCCAGATATTCGCTGGCGCCGATATCGTTCAGCGTTTCCAGCGATACCAGTGCGAGGCCCACAGCGAGGGCGGGGCGCGCCATCGGTAGCGAGACACGGCGGAACGTCGTCCAGCGATCCGCACCGAGTATCTTCGCGGCTTCAGCAAAATCGGCGCTGCGATGCTGGAACATCGCGCGGGCCGAGAGATAGACGTAAGGATACAACACGATGCCGATCACGAAGATGGCGCCGGGCAACGAACGCAGGCTCGGCAGCCACCCGATCGCGCCGGGCAACGACATTGCCGTTGCCAGCGCGCGATGGACGAGACCCAGTGGCTCGAACAGGTCCACATAGACGTAAGCGGCGAGATAGGTCGGAATCGCCAGCGGCAGCGGCAAGAGCCAGAGCATGAGCGTGCGGCCGGGGAAATCGTGCGCCGAGACCAGCCATGCGGTGCCGGCGCCGACTGTGAGCGTAACGATACCGACGCCGATCAGGAGGGCTGCGGTGTCGCGCAGCGCTTGCGGTAATACATAGGCAATCAGATGCTGCCAAAGCTCAGGCTCCGGCTGCAGCGCCAGCAATGCGATGCTGATCACGGGCGCTGCCACGAGGAGTGCGGTGGCAACTGCGACGAGAATCGCGAGCGCTTCGGTGCGGGAAGGCCTCACGGGCGTGCATGCCCACGTGGGCACTCTCCGCATGTCATCCCCGCGAAGGCGGGGATCCATACCCCAAGGAGAAGTAAGTCAGAAATTGCCGTAGCCACAGCGCCCTACCGAGAGTTCGGTGCGTATGGGTCCCCGCCCCGTGTGCGCTGCAGGCACACAGGGCGGGGACAACATACTGATAGGCTGTGCATCATCGCAGCCTACGGAGCAATAGCCGGGCTCAATTATCAAACCCGACCTTGTCCACCAGCGTCGACGCGGCTTTGCGGTTGGCGGCAATCTTGGCGATGGGCATCGGATCGGCATTGAGCTTGCCGTAGCCCGCGATGGTCGGATTGATCGTGATGCCGGCGCGCACGGGATATTCGTAATTGGCGTCGGCATAGACCTGCTGGGCATGCTCGCCGGCGAGCCATTCGATCAGCTTCATGGCATTGGCCTTGTTCGGCGCATGTTTGGCAAGCAGCACGCCGGACAGGTTCACATGGGTGCCGCCGCCTTCGAAGGTCGGCAGGATCACCTTGGTGGCTTCCGCCCACGGCTTCTTGTCGGGATCGGCATTCATCATCAGCGCCCAGTAATAGGTGTTGCCGATACCGAGATCGCATTTGCCGGCTGCAACGTCCCGCGCGGTCTCGCGGTCGCCGCCCGAGGGCTTCTGCGCCAGATTGGCCTTGACGCCGCGCAGCCATTCTTCGGCCTTGGCTTCGCCGTGCTTGGCGACATAGGCGGCGAACAGCCCGTTATTGTAGATGTGTTGGCCGGAGCGGATGCAGATCTTGCCCTTCCACTTCGGATCGGCCAGTTCCTCATAGGTGATGGCGTCCTGCTTGACGCGATCCTTCGACGCATAGACCACGCGGGCGCGCATCGAGATGCCGGCCCAGTGGCCGTCGGGATCACGATATTGCGCCGGCACGACCTTCTCGATCACCTCGGATTTCATCGGCTGCGTCACGCCCGCCTGCACGGCTTCGTCGATCCGGCCGATATCCACGGTGAGCAGTACGTCCGCCGGGCTGTTGACGCCTTCGGCCTTCATGCGTTGCTCGAGGCCCGAGCTCGCGGAGATCACATTGACCTTCACGCCGGTGTCCTTGGTGAAGGCCTCGAAGATCGGCTGCACCAGCTTGGTCTCACGATAGGTATAGACATTGACCTCTTCGGCCGCCTGTAGCGCGGATGCACCGAGGGCAGCGAAGACGACGGCAGTGGCAAGGGCGTGATGCTTCATCATGAAATGGCTCCGGCAAGGGGCATATCTGCAATGTCAGGTGGAATAGCGCAGTGGGCGTTCGAATGTCAGTGACTGAACGTCGCGTGACAAAAGATTAGATTGATTCCAGATTCGAAGGTGGGCCGCAGATAAGCAACGGCTTACCTGCGGCCCGAGATGAGAGATCTTAGAAGTTAGCCGTCACCGAAGCCCGGAACGCACGCGGCGAGCCCGGCGTGATGTTGTTGGCCGCATCGGCGGTGGCGTAGTAGCTGGTATCGAACAGGTTCTCGATATTCAGCTGGGCACGCCACGTCTTGTCGAGCCGGAAATAGACAGCAGCATCGACGCGCGTGAAAGCCTTCAGCTTCACAGTATCATCCGACGTGGCGAAGAAGTCGTCGTAATGGATGACGCCAAGGCCGGCACCCCACATCTCGTTGAACTGATATTTGTTCCACATGGTGAAGGTGTTGAGTGGCACCAGGCCGACGCGGTTGCCCGGGACGATCGTGGCGGAGCTGGCATCGATGATGCGCGCATCGGTGTAAGCGTAGCCGCCGGTGACCTGCCACTGGTCGGTGACATAGCCGGTCAGGCTAAGTTCGGCACCCTTGGTGTTGGTCTTACCGAAGGCTTTAACTTGACCGTTCTCGATGAAACGCTGATTTTCGCGATCGAGATCATAGATTGCGGCTGAGGCCTGCAGGCGCGGATGGATATCCCATTTCACGCCGACTTCATTGTTGATGAATTTCTCCGGCACGGTGACCGCGAGGCTCGGCGTTAGAGAACTAAACTGGTCGCCGGCGCTCGGCAGATACGAAATGCTGTAGCTGCCATAGACAGAGACATTGTCAACCGGCTTGATGATCACGCCGGCGCGGGGCGAGACAAGGTTGTCGACACGGCTCTCCAAAGTGCCGCCCGAGTTGAGGTTCTGCGAGGTGAGGTCGAAACGATCGTAACGAACGCCGCCGATGAACTGCAGGTAGCGGCTGACCTCGATCTGGTCCTGAATATAGACCGATGCGACGTCGAGCGTCGCATAAGCGTTGGTGTCGGTAGCCGCGTGCGGGAATGACCACGGCTCGAAAATCGGCGGGTTGGACGCCGAGACAAGTCGGGTAGGGCTGCCGTTGAACTGGCCGGTGTTGCGGAGGCTGAACGTGTTCTGCCGTCCGAATTCGGTACCGAAGACAATCGTGTGCAGCACGGGGCCGGTATTGGTCTTGTAAGTCCAGTCGGTCTGATTGAACAGATTTTCGCGCTGGGCCAGGTTATTATAAGCCGAGATGGACGCCTGGCCCGAGGAGTCCACGAAGTACGTCGTGGTCGGGAATACGTTCTGGTAGAACTTGTCGTAATTGGCGTAGCGCGACGAATTCTTGACCGAGAGACCGTTGTTGAAGTCGTGGTCGATCACGGCGTTCGCGATGTGGACGTCCTGCTTCGAATAACTCTGGTCCGGATTGCCGAAGAAGGTCGAGGCATTGGTTGCGAATGGCACGGTCGGACGTGCGTTCGTGGGCGCCGGCACCGTGCCTTGCGCCGGGATACCGCGATCCGCGGTGCGATCGTCATGCAGATATTCGTAGCTGAGCTTGACCTTGGTGTCCTCGCCGCGGATCGTCACAGTCGGGTTGATGCCGTAGCGCTCAAGATTGACGAAGTCGCGATAGCTGCCAGAGTTTTCATACATTGCGTTGATGCGCGCCGCGACATTTTCATTTACGGCGCCGCCGGTATCGATGGTGACGCGCTTGTTGTCGAACGAGCCACCCTGAACTGTCACTTCGCGGATCGGAACGCCGTCGGCTTCCTTCTGCACGCGATTGATGACGCCGCCGCCGCCGCCGCGGCCGAAGATCATGGCATTCGGTCCCTTCAGGACCTCGATGCGCTGGGTGTTGTAGAGATCGCGGAAATACTGCACGTCGTCGCGGATTCCGTCGATAAAGAAGTCGGCATTGGTGCGCTGGCCGCGGATGACCACGTCGTCGCGATTGCCTTCGCCCTGATGCGGCACGACGCCCGGCACGTAGCGAACCGCTTCGCCGATGCTGCGGAAATCCTGATCCCGGATGAATTCCTTCGTCAGCACCGTGACCGATTGTGGCACGTTGAGGAGCGCGGTGTTGGTTTTGGTGCCGCTCGAAATATTGCGGGTGATGTAGCCGACCTGGCCGGACTGTGCGTCCTGGGGGTTGACGCTGAGCGGCTGGCGAACCGGCTGCGGCGCAACGGGGCGGGTACGGGCGACACGGCCGGATGCGGCGCGCTGCGGCTGGGCGCGGCGTACGCGCGGTGCGCTGGGAGCGTCGACCTGCACCGGCGGCAATGTCGATGCGCCGGAATTCGCATTCTGTGCAATCGCCGGCTCTGCGATACAAAATCCCGCCGCGATGATGGCCGCCGCGCTCGTCGAAATCAGAAAAGCTTTGCGCGCCGCCGTGCCGCGCTCCCCGATAGAAGTCCTGGAAGTCATTACTACGCCCCTGAAATATTCTCCGCTCATGCAAATGCCGGCGGTCCTTGTGCTTCCTCGGAAACACTTGGACACATCTGCAATTCGGAGTATTAGGCGCGAATTAGATGGCGTTTAGAATAAATCGAACTTCGCGGGATATGCCCAAGGTGTGTGATCTACGCACCAATGGCGTCTAGATAATTTGTAATCGTTCTAAACGAGGAGCGGCGGCTAGCCTGCGCCAAACGATTGGTCACTGGACAAGCGCTGCGATGCGCGTAAGCGCCGCAGTCACCGACACTTGGGATAAGGGAATATCGGGATGCCTCCGATGTTGTCTGACTGACTGGCTTTCCGAATGTCCCGCAGGCACGAGATTGAATGATGCGTGTTCTACTGATCGAAGACGATGCCATGTTCGGCAAGGCGCTGGTGCGCGGCCTGAGCGAGAATGGCATGAGTGTCGACTGGGCGCGCAATGGCCGCGATGGCTTCGCCGCGATGGACCGGTCGGAATATGCGGTAGCACTGATCGATATCGGTCTTCCCAAGATGTCCGGTCTGGACGTGCTCAAGGCGAAAAGGAAAGCCGGTATGACGACGCCGGCCCTTATCATCACCGCGCGGGACGGCGTGTCCGACATGGTGGCGGGTCTCGATCTCGGCGCAGACGATTACATCGTCAAACCGTTTGAATTGCCGGTACTGCTCGCGCGAATCCGTGCAGTCACGCGCCGCGCCAATGGTCGCGTGATATCGCTCATGACGTCTGCGGAGATCACGCTGGATCCATCGACGCAGGTGGCGACGTTCCGCGATATCAAACATCTGCTGTCGGTGCGCGAATTTGCGGTACTGCAGGCTTTGATGGAACGCCCCGGGCAAATCCTGTCGCGCAGCCAGATCGAGAGCCGGATTTACGGCTGGGGCGAGGAAGTCCAGAGCAACGCGGTCGACGTGCTGATCCACGGACTGCGCAAGAAATTTGACAAGGACATTGTCCGCAATGTCCGCGGTGCGGGCTGGATGGTCACCAAGGAGGGCGCATGACGTCGTTGCGAAAGACCGTGATGACTTACGTCACGGGACTGCTCATCTTCGTCGGCGTTGCAGCGGCCATCACGTCGTATTATTTTGTCAAACACGAGGTGAACAGCTTTCAGGACAACGCTCTTCACGAGGTTGCACTTACGGCGGGTATGGTGTTCCGACATGATATTGAGCCGCGGATTGATGCCGAATTGGAAGATCAGCTGGTAATCCAGATCTGGGATCAGTCGAAACAGCCCATTCATCGTTCAGGCCCTTCGGTTGATATCCCGTTTCAGTCGGAACTCGGCTATGCCGATGTGACCGCAGGTGGAGAGCGCTGGCGCGTGTTCAGGTCGCGTGATGCGACGCATGCGATCCAGGTTGCGCAGCGCTGGAGTGCACGTGAGGAAGTTGCCGCCTATGCGGCCGCGGGCGCTGCGGTGCCGTTGATCGCCGCCATTCCGATCGCATGGCTGATGATCTGGTGGGCCGTGAAGCGCGTATTGTCCGGGCTTGGGACACTATCGGCTGATATCGGCCAGCGCAGTGCCGATGCGAAGGACGCGCTAAGTCTGAAAGGCGTTCCGGTCGAAGTCGCTCCGCTGGTGACAGCCATGAATTCGCTGATCGAGCGACATCAGACCGCGCTGGAGACCCAGCGTCGCTTCGTGTCTGACGCGGCACATGAATTGCGGACTCCGCTCGCGGCGCTTCAGATCCAGATCGATAATCTGCGGGCACGGGAGCTCAATGGGCCTGAGCGTGAAATAGCGCAGGATCTGCTCGACGGGATTCGAAGGGCCTCTTATTCGGTCAACCAGTTGATGACCATGGTTCGCGCCGATGCCGGCATCGAAAGCGAAGCCGAGATTGTCGATGCGGAGGCCTTCGTGCGGCTGGTGGTGTCCGGTTTCGTGTCCATCGCCGAAGCAAAGGGCGTCTCACTCGCGATCGAGCCGGGGACGCGTGATGAATTGAATGTTCGTGCCGCCGATCTCCGGCTGATCGTCTCGAACCTGCTCGACAATGCGGTGCGTTACACGCGCGCCGGCGGCGCGGTCAGCATTAAGGCTGACCGCCGAGGCACGGATCTCGTCATCGAGGTGATCGACAGCGGATGCGGAATACCGGAATCCGCCGTGCCGTATCTCTACGACCGCTTCTTCCGTGCGGCGCCGATGGATATCGATGGCACGGGGCTCGGACTGGCGATTGCCCGGACGGCGGCGGATCGTAACGGCTTCAGCCTCGATATCGCAAACCGCGACGATGCTCAGGGCGTCAGGGCTGCCGTCTCGATCCCACTCGGAGAAGTGCCGAACGAAGTCAGGCAGTTCGAAGCCGCGTAACCACGCTATGCGTCATCACCTGGAACGGCATCAGCGAGCGCACGCAATGTCTCGGGTTCGCGCAGCACGATGCGCTGCCGGCTGCTTTCGATCAGCCCGCGCTGTTCCCAGGTGCTGAGCGTGCGGCTCACGGTGAAGACCGTGGCGCCGGTCATTTCAGCGATATCCTGACGGCTCAACTGGAAATCGATCTCGATGCCTTGCGCGGTCTTGCGGCCTGATTGGTTCACCAGTCGCAGCAGGGCGTGAGCAACGCGCTGCTCGACCTGCTGGGTCGACATCTCGACCACGCGCGTATGCGCTTCCTGCAACCGGCTACCGACGGTCTTGAGCGTATTGGCGGCGAGAGCAGGATAGTCGGCAACCAGCCGCGTCCAGATCGTGGTAGGCCACACCAGAACCACGCTGTCATCCACCGCCGTTGCCGTCGCCGGATAAGTCGTAAGCCCCATCGCCTGACCGATCCCGAAGATCTCACCGGTCGCGACATAGCGCACAATCACCTGTTCGCCGGCGGGCGTCATCTTGGTCGCGCGGATATGGCCATGGAGCAGCAGATAGAACGAATGGACGTCCTCGCCCTGCTCGAAAATCACCTTGTTCTTCGGGACGCGGATCGAATGCGCCTCGCGCAGGATCGCCTCGCAGGCTGCGGTGTCGAGACTCTCGAACAGCGGCAGATGCGCGACCATGGAGCTGTCGACTGCCGACATGCGTTCTCCGTCAAATTCCCGTTCCGGCCACTTCTAGACCGTGAATGCCGGCCCCGATCAAGCGGAAGTTTGCGCTGGCGCAATGTCGCTGCCCGGCCATGCGCCTAATTTGGCGCATCCGGCTGAAATGACCGGAGTTTACGGAGAAATATGATGCGCAAGGCTCTTATGCTTGCAACCGCCACCGTCCTTTTCGCTCTGACAGGCGCCGCTGGCGCTGCGGAAGTCGAGGTCAAAATGCTCAACAAGGGCGCCGACGGGACCGCAATGGTGTTCGAGCCCGCACTGGTCAATGTGCAGCCCGGCGATACCGTGAAATTCGTGTCGACCGACAAGGCGCACAGCGTTGAATCGGTTAAAGGCATGCTACCCGCCGACGCGACGCCCTTCGTTGGCAAGATGAGCCAGGACCTCGTGGTGACCTTCGACAAGCCCGGCGTCTACGGCGTGAAATGCGCGCCACATTACGGCATGGGCATGGTGGGACTGGTGGTGGTCGGTGCGCCAACCAATGCGGCCGAAGCCAAGGCAGTGACCCATCCCGGCAAGGCCAAGACAATGTTCGCGACGCTGTTCGAGAAAGTCGCTGCGAAGTAACACGCCCCAAACGGGAGAGTAACGATGACGCTTCTTCGTGTTCGCTCCATCGCCGATTGGCCGTTGCTCTCGGCCGGCTTCCGCCCCTTTTTCCTGCTCGGTGCGTGTTATGCCGGTCTGGCCATTCTGATCTGGATGCCGGCCTTCCATGGCCGGCTGGCGCTGGCCAGCGGCTTTGCGCCGCGCGACTGGCACATTCACGAGATGCTGTTCGGCTTCATGTCGGCCGTTGTCACCGGCTTCTTGTTCACGGCGATTCCGAATTGGACGGGGCGGCTGCCGATCCGTGGTTTGCCGTTGCTCGGGCTGGTCGTCCTCTGGATCGCGGGACGGATTTGCCTGACGTTTTCGGCCTATACCGGCTGGCTCGTGGCGATGCTGGTCGATGTGAGCTTCCTGACGCTGGTCGCCGCCGCTGCAACCCGCGAGATCGCCGCGGGCCGCAACTGGCGCAATCTGCCGGTGGTCGGCATCGTCGCCTTCCTGCTGGTCGGTAACATCGCCTTTCATGTCGAAGCTCATCTTGCTGGCGCCGCAGACGTCAGCATCCGGATCGGCGTCGCGGTCGTGGTGTTGCTGATCTCGCTGATCGGCGGGCGGATCGTTCCGAGCTTCACCCGCAACTGGCTGGTGCGCGAGAATCCCGGTCGGCTTCCAGTGCCGTTCGCGCGTTTCGATATGATTGTCATTGCCATCAGCGCCGCCGCGCTGCTGCTGTGGATCGCGCGCCCCTTTGGCGCATTAACGGGAGTGGCTCTCGCACTGGTCGGCTTGCTGCACATCATGCGTCTTGCGCGCTGGGCCGGCGATCGCACCTCGCGCGAGGGACTGCTGCTGATCCTGCATATTGGTTACGCTTTCGTGCCGCTGGGTTTTCTGCTGAATGCCGCAGCGGCAGCAGGATGGGTCGCGCCCAGCGCCGGCCTGCATGCATGGATGGCAGGTGCGGCCGGCGTCATGACGCTGGCTGTCATGAGCCGGGCAACACTCGGTCATACCGGCCAGGCACTGCATGCCTCACGTACGACGCTGATGATCTATGCCGCCGTCATCGTGGCGGCACTGGCGCGGATCGGCGCCGTGATCGCGCCGGCTTACAGTCCGCCACTGCTCCATGTTGCAGCATTGACGTGGGTCGCGGCCTTTATCGGCTTCGCCGTCTCATTCGGCCCGCTGCTGATCGGTTATCGGAAGCCGCGCCGTTCCGACGCGGCGATGGCGCTCAGTCGCTAAATCGGAGACGGCCACTCAGGCCTTCATCGCCGCATTCGAAAATGCCACCTCGATCAGCGTGCCCGAGCTTGGCGCGGTCTTGATCTGGAAGCGCGCGTTGTTGGCTTCGACGAGGGCTTTGGTCAGCGACAGGCTGACACCCGAGCTCTCCGAAGAATCAGCCGGCGTTGAACTCCGGAACGGCTCCATCGCGGCAGCGAGTTCGTTGTCGTTGAGGCCGTGACCGGTGTCGCGGACGCGCAGCACGATCTCACCGAAGTCCGACAATGCGGTTGAGACGATCACCTGACCGCCGGCATTGGCGAGGTGGATCGAATTGCCGATCAGATTCAGCGTGATCTGCCGCAGCGCACGGGCGTCGGCAACGACCGTCGGCAGCAGATGCGCCAGCGAGGTACGGATGATGATGCGGCCGCGATTGGCCTGCGGCTGCATCACCGCGACGCATTGCTCCACCATCTCGTTGAGGTTCTGCGTGGTGAAAGCGAGGTCGATCTTGCCGGTCTCGATGCGTGACAGATCGAGCAGATCGTTGACGATCGCGATGACGCGTTCACCCGAGGCCCGAATGTCTTTCATGTATTCGACATAGCGCTCGTTGCCGAGTGGGCCGAAGCGCTGGTCGACCATCACTTCCGCGAAGCCGATGATGGCATTCAGCGGCGTACGGACCTCGTGGCTGATCCGCGCCAGCACATCCGCCTTGGCCGTTGCCGCACGATCGGCCTGGCGGCGCGCATTCAGCAGTTCGGTTTCGGTCTTCTTCGTCTGCGTCAGGTCGCGGAACACGGCAAAGAAGTTCGGTCCCTCCGTGCGCGTGCGGCCGATGGTCATCGACAGCGACACGAGGCCGCCGGCGCGCACCTGGCCCAGGGCCTCACGGCCATGATCCATCAGGCTGGCCACGCCGGATTCCTTGACGCTTGCGAGATAGTCCTGCACCACGCGGCGGCTTTCTGCAGCAAACAGGTCGGTCAGATTCCGCTGCGTCAGTAATTCGCCGCTATAGCCGAACAGCGCCTCGGCGCTGCGGTTGCAGGAATTGATATTGCCTTCGGCGTCGAACATGATGACGCCTTCGGCCGTGGTATCGAGGATCGTGGCCAGATCTTCGGCATCGATATGGCCCGCGGGCAATGGCGCGTCCGCAACGGGCGCAGCGATCGTAACAGGGGCGGCGACAGGCTCTGCCTTGGGCGGAGAGAAAATCAGCACATGCGCCGGTTCGTTGTCCCATGAAATCGTGTACAGGCGCGCTTCGGCAGGCACTGTGTTGCCGGACTGGTCACCGCCCGAAATCGTGACGGCGGTGCCGTCATCCGAGGTACTGGCCGCAGACGAAACATCAGCTCCGACATAGAGCGCATCGAGGCCACCTGCTTCTTCCAGTGCGTTCAGGCTTGGATAGTTCATCCGGGCGAGGAAGGCGGGATTGGCGAATAGCAGGCGATCGAGGCGATAGATCAGGACGCCGACCGGCATCAGGTCAAGCAGCACCTTGTCGCGCATCATCTCGCCGCGCGGTGCAGCCGGTGGCGTTGTCAGCCAGGCAGCCTGTGACGCCGCTTCAGTTGGCTGAGACAAGGTCTGAGCAGCCGTCGGTGCATCGTCCGTCTCGCTGTCCGCTTCGGGTGTGTTCGTGCTCGTGATCAGTCCCGTTTCCGACTCAAGCCGCGCCGACAATTGCCGCGCAAGTTCGTTGAAGGCGCTGTTCTCGACAGGCGTCAGTGCCGGCGATCTGGGATCGCCTGGTCGAAATGGCACGACGTTCTCGGGTGGTTGCACGGTGCTGTCCGGTGTGGTTGGCGGTGGTGTCTGTTCTGGTATCGGGTTGGTGGTGAGGGCGATCGGTTCATCGAGACTGTCGCCGACAGGGCCGGCCTGCGCGACATCGGCGGATAATGGTCGGGGCGGTGGATCGCCGATGTGATCATGTCGACGTTGCTCGGCGAGCCGGGTCATTCCATCGAGGTCGCGGCAAACACCGAAACCGCGATAGCCGGTGAAATTGCGCTCGCGATCGAACAGCGGCAGGCCAGAGAGTTCGACAGGCAGGCGGCCACCGCCATCCACCGGCCAGAGCAGCGTGATGCCACTCCATGTCTGCTGCGTGGCCATCGCCTTGACGACGTGGCTGTCGGGATCGAGGTTGAATTCGACTGTGAGATCGTTCCACTTGTGGCCAAAGCCTGCCGCTGTGCGCGGGCCGATCAGGTGGATGAACTCGTCAGAGTTCAGTGTGAAGCGCTTCTCCGCATCGATCTGCCATACGAAACGGAGCGGCGTCGTGCGCGGCTCGATCTCTGGCAGCGCAACGGACGCAGGTTGGTCGGCAACGGCTTCGACGGCGGGCGACTGCGCATCAGTCTCAGTCGGTGCGTCGGCATGTGCGATGGTTTCGGCGATCACCTCTTCGAGATGTACGTCGCGATCGATCTCGGTTTTTTCCGGCTCGATCGGAGCGTCGATGTCGATGGCGTTTTCGCTCGGGTCTTTTGCCCCGGGGGCTTGGTCGAATTCGACGAAGAGGTCGCTCGGCTCTGCAAGGGCGCTCTGTGGTTCAACGCTGCCTTCCGGCTCTGCCGGAGCCTCGAGTTCTTCTTCGCTCGGCGCCGGATGCACAGCGCCCGGCGCGATCAGCGCCACCAGTCCGACATCGGCGCCACTGCCCACGCGCTGCAGTACCATGCGGCCAAAGCCGATAGGCGTTTCGATGCGGCCGTCCTTTAGCGCGCCGTCGCGCGCATGATCGAGGCCGGCATCGGAGAGATTGCGAAAACCAAGCAGCGCCCGAGCCATTTCGTTGGCGCCGACGAACAGGCCGTCGCGTGCAAAGGCGGCGATTGGAGTGTCGATCCCCTCGACGAGATTTTGCAGCCGTTCGACCAGCGGCATGCCGCGGCCACCGAGCGGTTCCGCTGCGACAACGAGAATGCCGCTGCCGCCATCGGGAAATTCAAGTTGCGAACAGGCGCAGGTCATCAAGCTGCCCAGCGCCGCGCCGAAGCCGCGCAGGCGCTCCAGCCGCATTGCGCCACTGGCCGGCAGCCGTGAGCCGAGCTGGGCTATCTGGCGGCGATGGGTATCGGCGGGGCCGAAAGTCCTGGCAAACAGGTCCGCTGCATTACGGGCGCCGAACAGTCGCGCGCCGACCGGATTGGCCCACAGCACGCGGGTGCCGTCGCGCGACCACAGCCAGACCGGCTGGTTGCTGGTGGCATGTACGGCCAGCCGTGCATCGCCAACGCCCCGCAACTGAAAATCCGCATTGTTCATCGGCACTTCATGACTGACTCGTTGGGCGCCCGTCCGGTATCCGCGTCACAGATTGCGGGCCAAACGATGACATCCTTAATAATTCGTTAGTATCGCCCGCGCGGACGCGCAGGTCCACGTCCCCCGCCCATTCCAGCAGGCCAAAGCAGCAATAACGTTAATCCGCTCCGAGGGTTCGGCATTCTGCCGAACGGAGGGGCTGGGCCATGCGTTGGCAGTTGCAAAACAAAAACAAAGGTCCACGATGGGATCGGACGAGGACGGGACGCCGCGTCACATCGGCGATGCCAAGCTCGGCTAGATTGCAGTGGGCGACACGGGAGACGGGGCCGTGGACGGCTTCGTCAATGCAAAATGGAGCGGGACATGACCGACCAATTCGAAATTCCGAAGGAAATGCGCGCAATGGCCGAAGCCAGCTTCGACCAGGCCAAGCAGGCATTCGAGAAGTTTCTGGCCAGCGCCCAGAGCACGGCGTCGTCGATCGAAAACCGCGGTGAGACCGTGCGCGCCGGCGCCAAGGATGTCAGCACCAAGGCCATCGCCTATGCCGAGAAGAACGTCGCCGCGTCGCTGGATTATGCCCAGCAGTTGCTGCACGCCAAGGATCTCGGCGACGTCATGCGGCTCCACAGCGAATACGTGCAGTCGCAGATGAAGTCGCTGGCAGAGCAGGCCAGCGAAATGGGCCAGATCATGAGCCGCGCTGCCATGGACGCCGCCAAGCCCAAGAGCTGACCGGCTCCCTGCGCTCTCCGCTATGCAATCGGCGATTGATGTTTAGCGAGTTCCATGACGTGGGCGCGCATTCGATCCGGGTCTCATGCGATTCTGCGGTGCAATATTCTGTTGCGCCGCACAATTCCGACATGATATTGCGGTAACCACAATGACGCATCGCCGATGGCGATGCCGCTCTGTTTCCCGCCAGCTGATGAAAGGCACCGGTGCCTTCCGCAGCCTCCACGGGTTTATTGATTTCACCCCCCACCACGAAGGATGCACGCTATGGCCGAATCGACCGATCCGTTCTCATCTTCCGTTATCCCGTTCCAGGTGCCGGAGCAGGTCCGCGCATTCGCCGAAAAGGGCGTCTCGCAGGCGCGCGAGGGTTATGCCAAGTTCAAGGACGCTGCCGAGACCCATAACAGCACGGTTGAAGCTGTGTTCGGCACGGCCACCAAGGGCGCTGCCGAATATTCGGCCAAGCTGCTCGACATTGCCAAGACCAACACCAATGCGGGTTTCGACTTCGCCCAGTCGCTGATCGGCGTGAAGTCGCCGTCGCAGGCGATGGAGCTGTGGACCGCTTTTGCGCGCAGCCAGGTTGAAACCTTCACCGGTCAGACCAAGCAGCTCGCCGAACTCGGCCAGAAGATCGCCACCGAGACCGCCGAACCGATCAAGACCGGCGCTTCGAAGCTGTTCCAGCCGGCCGCCTGAGCCGATCGCACCGCCAAATAATCGAAAGCCCGGGCCGCAAGCCCGGGCTTTTGTTTGCGCCAAAAATCATCATCGCGGCCTTGCCAAAGTGATGCGTTGCACCTAGTTTCCCGCCTGTTCGGGACCCCCTGATTTTGGGGCCGGTCAGGATGCAGTTGTAGCTCAGTTGGTTAGAGCGCCTGTTTGTGGAGCAGGAGGTCGGTGGTTCGAGACCACCCAACTGTACCATACAAATCAATCATTTAGCCGATTCGAGCCTGGCCGTTGCTTTGGGCTGCGGCAATGTCTGACTGCTTGGGTCGGGCCGGTAATGCCGGCGCGCCGGTCAGATCATTCAGCGTGCCCACGATCTGCTCGGGGCTGTAGGGCTTGGGCACCAACAGGCCGCCTCCAGCAACTCGACGTCCCAAATGGCCGCGTGCTTCCACCAGGCCGGTCATGGAACTCGATTGCCATCGTTCCGTTGGCTTCCCAACGACAGGGAGGCAATCATGATCGACGCTGATATCAGCAATACCGCTATTGCGATGATGTGCGACATCGCGCGCGCCTCTGGGCCCGATCTCAATGCCGAAAAACGTGCCGTGCTTGATGGGTTGATTGCTCAAGGGCTTGTCGAGGTAATCGATCAAGCCAAGCCGGCAGCGGGGCCGAAATTTAGGATCACGTTGAAAGGGCAGCAGCTCCTTGATGAGCGCGGCGTTGGCGTCAACGAGGCCTGATGCGGGTTTCTGCGTTGCTGCTACTTGCCTTTGCAGAGGACCTCGTTGACCCCGCCGAGAACCGCCTTGGTCCAGATGGCATAGCCGGCATCATTCAGGTGAATGCCATCGGTTGTGTATTTCGCTGGCATGGACGGGATGGTGACAAGGCTCGCGCCAGCATCGCCCGCGATGGTTGGCAGCAACGCGTTGTAGCTGTCGATCGCCCGGTCGTTGATGCGCGCGCTATCGGATTTGCCGGCTTCAACAGGTGTCACCGTCGCGATGGCCATTCGTGGAGCCGTGGATTTTAGCGTCGCGAGCAAAGCGAGATAGTTGGTCCTGTATGAGTCCGCGTTCACAGGGACCGCAGCATCGTTGAGTCCGAGGGAGACGACGACCATGGCGGCCTGCTTCCCGCCAAGTGCTTTTGTCAGCATGGCATCGAGACCGCTCGATGTCGTCGATCCGTCGATTCCGGCATTGACGATGGGCCGACCGCATACGGCACGGGGGAAGGTTGCGCGTTTGACGATACTGTCGCCGAGGATGATGACGGGATCATCGACCTGTTTCAATGCTGCCCTGATCAGAAGTGGGCGCGGCGGCGTCGCGTCATTTCCTTTGGGCCATGCCGTCCAGCCGCACAGTCCCACGAAGCCGATAATGCCAATACGGGTCCAGTTCATGATCGTGGACCGCCCGCGCAGGTTCGGAGTATCGCTTTTGTCTCACTGTTCATCTTGGACCGTCTCTCGCACGAGGTCGCGACGGGGCAACGGCGCCGCGATGTCCGGGAGAAACTACAGGGCCGGCGCGAAGGCAAGCCCGATCCCCGTCACGTCCACCTTGCCAAGCTGGCAATCGTCTCCGACACTCCCACGATAACGTGCAACCAGGGGGGACTAATGTCGGTACGTCCAGGGATTTTGAGCGGGTCGCTTGCCATGTCACTCATGATCGGCGCGTCGTTCTTGGCGACGCCGTCGCAAGCCTATACCGACGATCAGCAACAGCTCTGCACCGGCGATGCCTTTCGGCTCTGCAGTGCAGCCATTCCTGATGTGGATCGCGTGACGGCCTGCATGATCCAGAAGCGGGCGCAATTGAGCCCGGGCTGCGCGCAATTCTTTCGGGCAACGCCGGTCAGCGCGCGCAAACCCGCGGTCAAGTCGCGAAGGGCGAAAAAACCGACTCGCCCGAGCTGATCAGGCTTCGCTTTCACGTGAATGGAAGTTTAGGCAGCGTGCAGAACGGCGTGATCTCGCCGAGTCTCTGCACCGTGACGCCATCGATCGTGGCAAAAAAGTGAACCCGTGACAAACTGACACGTTGGGTATCACGACACGAAACAACATCTCCAAACCAGGAGGAGCGTCATTTTGAGCAGCGAAACCAATATCGACTACAAGGCCGAACTCAATCGGCATTTGGCCTGGTTCGAAACCAAACTTCCGCCCCGACCGGCTCGATTTGTAGGTTGGTTGCGCAAGCCCTCATCGAAGCTCGTGCGATTCCCGCTTGGCATTTTGCTGATTATCGGCGGAATTTTCAGCATTCTTCCTGTACTCGGCCTCTGGATGCTGCCGCTCGGACTCATCCTCATCGCGCAGGATATTCCGCCGCTGGAAAAACCGGTGGCGCAGTTTCTTGGTTGGCTTGAGCGAAAGTGGATCGAACGTCAGCGCGCGAAGGGCATTTCTATCGAAGGTCCGGACTCAACTCGTTCCAACGGCGCTGATAGCAAGATTTGAGCGCCTGACTTGATACCAGAGTGCGACAAAGTGGCGACAAGCGTACTACACCTGACTCATTTCGGGCCTGTTGCGCCGCACTGTGTGACTCAAAAACCAACATTCCAAACAAATCAGGCACATATCCTTGAATTACGCGTAAATATGACTTTAACGAATCAGCAGACTGATTCATTTTCGCCTCCTGGGGTCAATCTGGAGGCCAACATATGAACGTCATAGTTTTCGCATCGCGTAAAGGCGGCTCGGGGAAGAGTACCCTGGCTGCACATCTTGCTGCTCAAGTTCATAAATCAACGAAGCCTTGCTTGCTCATCGACGCGGATCCGCAGGGTTCGTTGACGCTGTGGCACAAGCTGCGGGGAACAAATGAACCGCCGCTGAAGATCGCAAATCGCAGCGTGACCGAAATGGTTGCCGCCGCGAAGCGTGACGGTTTTGAATGGGTGTTCATCGACACGCCGCCGAATACATCGGCTGTGGTCGACGATGCCATCAAGAACGCAACCATGGTGATCATTCCTGCGCGTCCCGGCGTGTTCGACGTCGATGCGGTGCAGGCGACGATCCAGAGCTGCCGTTCGGCCCGTAAGCCCTATGCGGTTGTCATCAACGGTGCGCCGGCACGCCGTGACGATTCCGAAAGCCGTATCGTGACGATCGCCCGCGAAGCGCTCGCCAAGTTCAAGGCTCCGGTGTGGTCCGGTCAGATCACCAACCGTGCAGATCTCCTGCTCGCGCTTGGCAACGGCGAAGGCGCCCGCGAATATCAGGCAGAAGGTCGCGCAGCCAGCGAGATCGGGAAGCTGTGGGCGGCGATCGAACGTTCGATCAAGGCTATTCGTGGCAACGGATCGGCGACCGGCGCGATGCACAAGCAGGCGGCCTGATAGCCGTTCTGCTCTTTTGACCCCAGAAAAAGCGCGCGAGACCTTCGCGCGTTTTTTGTCGTTGGTATGACCGCGACGGTGGGGTGTTCACGCCTATGCTGAAATGGCGATATCTCCGGCGGGTGAAGTCACCCCTTGGGTGACTTCACGGAAGTTGTCTATGTCAGCCGGACGGCCGAGCAGATAGCCCTGCGCCTCGTCGCATTTCTCGTCGCGCAGGAATGCGAATTCCGCTTCGGTTTCCACGCCTTCGGCGAGCACCGGTAGCCCAAGCCCGCGGCCGAGGCCGAGGACGGCGCGCACGATTGCTGCTGCCTGGCTGTTGGTGTTCACCGACCTGATGAATGATCCGTCGATCTTGATCTTGTCGAAAGGGAATGCGCGCAGGTTCGACAGCGACGAGTAGCCGGTGCCGAAGTCATCCATGGCGATGTGAACGCCGAGCGCCTTGATCCGGCGAAGTGTCAACAATGCGCGATCGAAGTCGCGGATCAGCGCAGTCTCGGTGATCTCCAGTTCGAGCCGATGCGGGGGCAGGCCAGTTTCCAGCAAGACCTCATGGACGGTTGCGACAAAGCTATCGTGGTGGATCTGAACCGCCGAGACATTGACCGCGATGGTCAACGGATGCTTCCACGTCGCCGCTTCACGGCAGGCGGCGCGCAGCACCCATTCGCCGATGCCGAGAATGGCACCGGTGTCTTCCGCAATCGGAATGAAGATGTCGGGGCGAATATTGCCGCGGATGGGATGGTTCCAGCGCAGCAGTGCCTCGAAGCCGATCACGCGGCCCGACTCCATGGTGCCCTGGGGCTGATAGACCACTTTCAGCTGATTGGCATCGATGGCGTTGCGCAGATCGTGTTCGAGCAGCCGGCGGTCGCGCACGGCTTCCCCCATTGCAGGTTCGAAGAAGCGCCAGGTCGCGCGACCTTCGGATTTGGCGCGGTAGAGCGCGGTGTCGGCGCAAGCCAGCAACGTGTCGCGATCACTGGAGTCGTCGGGGCAGAGTGCGATGCCGACACTGGCGGTGACGCTGCCGAGTTCGAAGGTGGCATCCTTGCTTCGGAATGCTTCCAGTATCCTGTCGGCGAACTGACTCGCAGCTGCGGGCGAAGTCAGGTTCGGCAAGAGAATGGCGAACTCGTCGCCGCCAAGACGCGCCATCATCTCGCCTTCGCCAAGCAGGGCGGTGATGCGCGCCGTTACGCTCTTGAGGACCTTGTCGCCGGCGGCGTGGCCGAACAGGTCATTAACCTGTTTGAACTGATCGAGATCCAAAGCGAGTACGGCGAGCGGGCGGTCCTTGGATAGTGTCGCAATCTCCTGATCGATTCGATCATGGAACGTGCCGCGATTAGGCAGTCCGGTCAGGGAGTCGTAGTGGGCGAGATAGCGGATGTGCTGCTCGGCCTGCTTGCGTTCGCGGAGGTCGCGTACGGCGATGACCTGATGTGGCTTCCCCGCAAAGTCGATTCCACGCAGGATCAATTCAACCGGAATCGTCTGGCCGTCGCGCTGCCGCAGGCTCGCTTCCACCGATTTGTCAGGCTGGCTAATGATCTGCGTTCGCGTATCGCTATCGGGGAAGCAGTCTTGCAGACGCCCGCCAATCAGCAATTCAGCGGACGATCCCGCCAGCGCGGCGAAGGACGTGTTGACCGTGACGATCGTGTCGCCGTCGCACACCAGCAGGCCTTCGACGGCAGCATTGGCGAGTCCGCGCATGCGGTCGGCTTCGAGATCGGAGCGGCGGTGATCACGGATATCCAGCACGATGCCAGCCAGCGCCAGGCCAATGATGGCGAAGCTGATCAATGAGACGCCAAGTGCGAGCCATCCGGCGGGGATGGTCAGCGGCGAGACGGCGATGGTCGGATCCGGGGTGATCGTGACCGCGCTCATCGCCGTGAAATGGTGACTGCAGATCGCGAGCGTCAGCAGCAGCGCGCCGCTGATCTTCCAGCGCAGGGTGGTGCCATGCAACCCTACCGGAAGCGCGATCGCGCCGAGCACGGCTCCCAATACGATCGAGACGATGACGAGCGTCGTATCCCAGTTGATGCGCGCCTGAAGTTCGAAGGCGGCCATGCCGGTGTAATGCATCGCCGCGATGCCGCCCGCGACGACGGCGCCGCCGATCCAGAGGCCGGCACGAAAATTCGGGATCAACGATACGGCGAGGCCGGCGCCGGTCAGCAGCAGCGCGGCGATCAGCGAGACGACCGTAAGTACGATATTATAGCCGCTCGGCATCCCCGGCGAGAACGCCAGCATCGCTACGAAATGCGTGGCCCAGATGCCGAAGCCCGTGGAGATCGCGGATACCGCGAGCCAGACGAGGCGCATCTGGCCCGTGGCGCTTCGCGCATGACGGAGCAGGTTGATAGCAGCGAGGGACGCGATCGCGCAGATGATGGCCGCAAGTCCGACGAGCCTGAAATCATGGGCATTGGCGATGCAGTTATAGATCGTAAGCATGTACAGATACCGCGAGCGGGATTACCGCAATTGCGCGGGACGTTAGATATAAGTACGTAAAGACACGTAAATACCGGCGATCGGCGCTATTAGATCGCCCCGTGTGCTATCGCTGCGCATGCTTATCCAACCGTAAATTTTGCGGATATTCGCCGGCTCTTGATGACCTAAAGGTGTAGTCGCATTTCAGCGCCACCCTCGCCGGGCAAAAACCGTAACGACTGATCAACCGTCTTCCAACATCGTGCCCGCACG
Organism: Tardiphaga robiniae; assembly: GCF_013359755.1. Lineage (GTDB taxonomy): Bacteria > Pseudomonadota > Alphaproteobacteria > Rhizobiales > Xanthobacteraceae > Tardiphaga > Tardiphaga robiniae. Next base: position 320,304 of record NZ_JABMCJ010000085.1, read on the forward strand.
TCGCATTCGCGTCACCGGTCGACGCGGCTGACCACGTCCATCAACTCGGCAATCTTGCGGCGTTGATCGGCCTTGTCGCCTGACGAGATCGCGTGCTCAACGCAATGAGCGACATGGTCGCGCAGGATCTCTTCCTCGACGCGTCGCAACGCTGCGCGGGCCGCGGCGATCTGCGTAACCACATCGATGCAATAGCGGTCGGCCTCGACCATGCCGGCCAAGCCGCGGACCTGGCCTTCGATCCGTTTGAGGCGTTTTAAACAGGACGTCTTGATCTCGCTGCGCATGAGGTCCATATACCCCCATAGGGTATATGTTGCAAGAGGCGAGGTCACGGTGGCAGAGACGACTCATACGCATACGGGGCACGATGCCCACGCCGGTCACACGCATGGCGCGTGCTGTTCGCATGGTCACCATCACGACGAGGCTGCGCCGGCCAAAGTGCTCGATCCGGTCTGCGGCATGACCGTCGATCCCGCGACTGCCAAGAACCGTCTGATCTATCAGGGCCACGAATATTTCTTCTGTGGTGCGCGCTGCCGCGAGCGGTTCAATGCGGATCCCGAGAGTTTCCTGAAGCCGAAGGAGCCCGCGCCGCCGGCGCCGGCCGGCACCATCTATACTTGCCCGATGCATCCGGAAATTCGCCAGGAAGGGCCGGGCAGCTGTCCGATCTGCGGCATGGCGCTGGAGCCGGAGCAGGTCTCGCTCGACGACAAGCCCGATCCCGAACTGATCGACATGACCCGGCGCTTCTGGATCGCGCTGGCACTGACATTGCCGGTGTTCGTGCTGGAGATGGGTGCGCATCTCGGCCTGATGCAACTGGTATCGCAGACCACATCGAATTGGATCTCACTCGTGCTGGCGACACCCGTGGTGCTGTGGGCCGGCGCACCGTTCTTCGAACGTGGATGGCGCTCGGTGGTAACGCGCAATCTCAACATGTTCACGCTGATCGCCATGGGCACCGGTGTGGCGTGGATCTACAGCGTCGTGGCCACCTTCGCGCCCGGTCTGTTTCCCGACACGTTCCGTGACCATCACGGTGCAGTGGCGGTCTATTTCGAAGCCGCTGCTGTCATCACCGTGCTCGTGCTGCTCGGACAAGTGCTTGAGCTGCGTGCGCGCAATCAGACATCAGGTGCGATCCGCGCGCTGCTCGGTCTTGCACCGAAGACCGCGCGGCGCATCGGCAAGGACGGTGATGAGGACGTCGCCCTCGATACCATCGCCATCGGCGATTTGTTGCGGGTGCGGCCGGGCGAGAAAATTCCGGTCGACGGCGTCGTTACCGAGGGGCGTTCGTCGGTGGATGAATCCATGGTGACCGGCGAGTCCATGCCGGTGAGCAAGGCCGAAGGCGCGCGCGTCATCGGCGGCACAGTCAACCAGAGCGGCGGCCTCGTACTGCGGGCCGACAAGATCGGCCGCGATACGATGTTGTCGCGCATTGTCGACATGGTCGCGAAGGCTCAGCGCTCGCGTGCGCCGATCCAGCGTCTCGCGGATCGTGTCGCCGGCTGGTTCGTGCCGGCCGTGCTGGCTGCAGCGGTGATTGCATTCATCGCCTGGGCGACATTCGGGCCGGAGCCGCGGTTTTCGTTTGCGCTTGTTGCTGCGGTCACCGTGCTGATCATCGCGTGCCCCTGTGCGCTCGGTCTCGCCACGCCCATGTCGATCATGGTCGGCGTCGGTCGCGGCGCCCATGCCGGCATTCTGGTGCGTGACGCGCAGGCGCTGGAGCGCCTGGAAAGCATCGACACCATTGTGATCGACAAGACCGGTACGCTCACGGAAGGCAAGCCGAAACTGGTGAGCATCACGCCGGCGGAAGGGTTCAACGAAAGCGACATTCTGCAACTTGCTGCAAGTATCGAACGCTCCAGCGAGCATCCGTTGGCGCAAGCCATCGTCAATGAAGCAAAGCAACGCAATGTGGTGCTGAGCGATGCCAGTGACTTCGCCTCGCCGTCCGGCAAAGGCGCGTCGGGTGTGGTCAATGGCAAACGCGTTGCGCTGGGCAATGCGATGCTGATGAACGAATTGAAAGTGGACACAACGCGCTCCGACGGCGTCGCCGAACTGGCGCGGCAGAACGGTGCGACTGCCATCTTCGTTGCTATTGATGGCAGCGTCGCCGGTGCGATGGCGATTGCCGATCCCGTAAAGCCATCGGCGCAGGACACCTTGAAGAAGCTGCGCGCCGACGGCCTGCGGATCGTCATGCTCACCGGCGACAATGCGACGACGGCTAAAGCCGTGGCAAAGACACTGGGTATCGATGAGGTCGAGGCGGGTGTGTTGCCGGAGCGCAAGAGTGACGTGGTCACACGTCTGCGCGGCGAAGGCCGCCGGGTCGCCATGGTTGGCGATGGCGTCAACGATGCACCTGCGCTGGCTGCTGCGGATGTCGGCATCGCCATGGGGACCGGCACCGATGTCGCGATCGAGAGTGCTGGCGTGACGTTGCTGACCGGCGATCTGATGGGGCTGGTGCGCGCGCGCGAACTATCAAAGGCTGTGATGAGCAATATCCGTCAGAATCTGATTTTCGCCTTCATCTACAATGCGGCCGGCGTGCCGATTGCGGCCGGTGTGCTGTATCCGATCTTCGGCATCCTGCTGTCGCCGATGCTCGGCGCTGCAGCGATGGCGCTGTCCTCGGTGAGCGTGATCGGGAATGCGCTCCGGCTGGCGAAAGTGAAGCTGGACTGACAGTTCGCGGGCGCAAAAAAAAGCCGGACTCAAACGAGTCCGGCTCTGAGGTATTGGCCTCGAGAGGCCGACACAATCACCTTCCAAGAGGGATTACTGAGACTTCGCACCACTGGAGGAGGGGGACAAATGCGCAGCGCAAAATCTCAGCGTCTGAGAAGTATGATCCCTGAAGGTGGCATGCAGCAACGCATCACTTGGCATGTCTGACATGCTGGGAAGCGTGGGCATATCTGCCCTGAAATATTGCGGGTTAGGACGGCCAGCGCTGCGCCTTGCTGACGATGAAGTCGCGGAACACCTGCACACGGGCGACCGTCTTCAACTCTTCGGGATAGACAAAATAAGTGTCGAGTTGAATCGAGTCCGACTCACTGAAGAGCTGAACCAGACGATCGTTTTCTTCGACCAGGTAGTCCGGCAATGCTGCAATGCCCAAGCCCTGCTGGCAGGCGCGCATCAGGCCCAGAATATTGTTGACCTTGAAGTAGGGTTCGCGCGGGCCGGAGCCGTTGCGCCCGGCATCGATCAGCCAGCTGCGGTTTTGCAGGTGCGGTGACACCTGGGCGTCGCTGAGCATGATGATGCGGTGCCCGTCGAGTTCGTCGAGGGTGCGCGGGGTGCCGAAATGCTTGATATATTCCGGCGAGCAATAAGCGTGGAATCCCATGGCGAACAGCTTGCGCTGGATTAGGTCCGGCTGGGTCGGCTTACGGGTGCGGATGGCCACATCGGCTTCGCGCATCGACAGGTCGAGTTCTTCGTCGGTGACGATCAGCGAAATGCGGATTTCCGGATAAAGCGCGGTGAACTCGCCAAGGCGCGGGATCAGCCAGTTGATGCCGACGCCCGGGGTTGTGGTCACCTTGAGGTCGCCGCTCGGCCGCTCGCGGCTGTCGGTCAGCTTTGCGCGGGCCGCCTGGAGTTGCATGAACACGTCATGAGCGGTGCGGAACAGCAGGTCGCCCTGTTCGGTGAGGATCAGACCGCGGGCGTGGCGGTGGAACAGCGAGACCGCCAGCTCCTGCTCGAGCGCGCTCACCTGTCGTGAGACTGCCGACTGCGACAGGCCCAGTTGCTCGCCTGCATGCGTGAAGCTCCCCGCTTCCGCCGCCGCGTGAAACACCTTCAGCTTGTCCCAGTCCATATCTGTAAATCCGTCGCGGGTTCGTTTGATCATCATTCGGCCGCTGCGCGGTCATGAGCATGCGCGGCAAGATAGCGTTCGGCTTCGAGGGCGGCCATGCAGCCCATGCCGGCGGCAGTGACCGCCTGCCGATAGGTTTCATCCGCCACGTCGCCGGCGGCGAACACGCCGGGCATCGAGGTTGCGGTGGAATTTGGAGCCACTTCGACATAGCCCGAGGGCTTCAACTTTATCTGGCCCTTGATGAGTTCGGTCGCGGGCGCGTGGCCGATGGCAATGAAGACGCCGTCGGCTGGCACCTGAGTGATGGTGCCGGTCTTGACGTTCTTCAGGCGCACATGGGTGACCTTGGCCGGGCCTTCGGTGCCGCAGATCTCGTCGAGCGCCGAGTCCCAGACCACCTTGATCTTCGGGTGCTTGAACAGTCGCTCCTGCAGGATGCGCTCGGCGCGGAAATGGTCGCGGCGATGCACGATGGTGACCTGCGAGGCGAAATTGGTCAGGAACAAAGCTTCCTCGACGGCCGTGTTGCCGCCGCCGACCACGATCACTTCCTTGTTGCGATAGAAGAATCCGTCGCAGGTGGCACAGGCGGATACGCCGCCGCCCTGGAATTTCTCTTCCGACGGGATACCGAGCCAGCGCGCCTGTGCGCCGGTGGCCAGGATCACGGTTTCGGCCAGATAGACGTCGCCGCTGTCGCAGGTCAGGCGAAACGGACGCTGGCTCAGATCCATGTCACTGACCAGATCGGTGACGATCTTGGTGCCGACATGATGAGCCTGCTTCTCCATCTGCTCCATCAGCCAGGGACCCTGAATGACGTCGGCGAAGCCCGGATAGTTCTCGACATCCGTCGTGATGGTCAGCTGGCCGCCGGGCTGAATCCCCTGGATCAGGACGGGCTCGAGCATCGCGCGTGCGGCGTAGATAGCGGCAGTGTAGCCAGCCGGGCCTGAGCCGATGATGACGACTTTGGCATGGATGGGGGCGGCCATGGTCGAGTCCCTTTCTGAAGGGAAATTGGTCATTGCTGAGGCGAAATGTGCCGGCGAACACGTCGCTGCGGCGTCGAAAGTCTTGTCTGCTAGTGTAGAATATCTGGCGAGCCATGCAAGAATTGCAATTCGTCCCGGCAATTTTTCCCCCGGAGACACTTAATTTCTGCGATGCACGCGCAATAAAATTGCGCAAGTTGCGGCTCCTGCGCTAAGAGAGTTCAAACGGTTTGTTTGAATACCAGCCAGGATCCGCGCCGCGTGCCGAAAAGCCTAGACGACATCGACCTCAAAATTCTCAGCGAAATCCAGGCCGACGGCCGAATCACCAATGTGGAACTCGCCAAGCGCGTTGGCATCTCGCCGCCGCCCTGCCTGCGGCGGGTCCGGACGCTGGAAGAGGCTGGCTATATCCAGGGCTACCGCGGGTTGCTGGATCCCCGATTGCTCGGTTTCGACGTTACCGTGTTCGCCTCGGTCCACCTGTCGAGCCAGGCGGATGCCGATCTCAAGGCGTTCGAGGATTTCGTCCGCAAGGAGCCTTTGGTGCGGGAGTGCTGGATGCTGTCGGGCGAGATCGACTTCATCCTGAAATGCGTGGCGCCCGACATGGCGACCTTTCAGGATTTCGTCGGCCATCTCACAGCCGCACCGCATGTCCGCAATGTCCGCACGTCTCTGGTTCTGCAGAATTCGAAATACGCAGCCGCCGTGCCGCTCGAGCTGAGGGCCGCGGATTAGCAGTACTTTCTAAGAGCGAAGGGCGCTGACCGTGAAGTCAGCGCCCTTTCTTTGTGTAGGATGGGTAGAGCGAAGCGAAACCCATCACCTGAATGTGTGCACCGATGGGTTTCGCGAAGACGCTCTACCCATCCTACCGTTCAATCAGCTCTTCTTGCGCAGTATCGCGTCGAGGCTGATCGGGCCCCCGCCTGACGTCGCAAGATAGAGGCAGGAGAAGCAGAACAGGATGGCAGCGGTGCCGCCGTTCAGCAGCGGCAGGAAAACCGGATCCGCGCCTTTAAACATGTGACCGAGGAAGTAAGCGAAAGCCATTTCGCCGGCGAGGATGAACGCAACTGGGCGCGTGAACAGGCCGAGCAGCAGCAGCGCACCGCCGACGAGTTCAAGCGTTGCCGCGACCTGGATCAACGGCGGGATATTCGCGAAATAGGGCAGAACCGGAAATTTGAAGATCTTGGCGATGCCATACTGCAGCAACAGCAGGCCGGTGATGAAGCGGAAAAGACTTAGTGCAGCAGGCTGAAATTTAGCGAAGGCTTGGTCCATGTCATTAGTCCCCCTGTGATGACCATCGTTTCTAGCATTACTGCAATGCAAAATGCTGGTCACTCTCGTGTGAAAACACGTGAGCTGTGGAAGTATTCCAGAAGTTTCCGTGAGTGGCGATGGCTGGATACCGCAATCAGGGGACAATAAAAAAAGCCGCGCATCATGCGCGGCTTTCTTGTTTCGCGTTGAGCGCTGTCGATCAGCGCCACTCGACCTTGGTGATCTCATAGGCCTTGGCCCCGCCGGGAGCGACGACTTCGACCGATGCGCCTTTGCTCTTGCCGATCAGCGCACGCGCCAGTGGCGAGGTAATCGAGATGCGACCTTTCTTGGCATCGGCCTCGGGCTCGCCGACGATCTGCCAGACCGCCTTCTTCTCGGTGTCCTCATCGATCAGCGTCACGGTCGCGCCGAACTTGATGGTATCGCCGGACAGCTTCGAGATATCGATGATATCGGCGCGGGCGAGCTTGTCTTCGATATCGCTGATGCGGCCTTCATTATGCGACTGCTCTTCCTTGGCGGCGTGATACTCGGCATTTTCCGAGAGGTCGCCATGGGAGCGCGCTTCGGCGATCTGTTCGATGATCCGCGGACGGTGCACCGACTGACGTTCCTTCAGCTCGACCTCCAGCGCAGCGTAGCCACCTGCTGTCATCGGGACCTTCTCAACCATTCTCTTCGTCCTCTAACGTCATGCGGAACGCGGCGGCGCGCGCATGAAACCATTCGTTCTGCAAGATGTCGGCTTGGCTGCGCTTGCAGCCAGTTCAGACGCCGGCTTCGAGTGCCGAAACAAAACAAAGACGCGACCGGTGAGTTCCGGTCGTGCCTTGCCTAGCTGATCTCGTCGGACCTGCAGTCCGCCCGAATTCAGGCTTCGGAAAAGTAACTCTGCAATGTGCGGACCTCAAGGTCCCCGCCCAGATAGGCCCGGACGCCCTGTGCAGCCGCCACGGCACCCGAAAGAGTGGTGTAATACGGTACTTTATGCAAGAGGGCAGCCCGCCGCAGCGAGCGGCTGTCGGCCAGGGCCTGCGGCCCGTCGGTGGTGTTCAGAACCAGCTGAATCTCGCCATTGGTGATGGCATCGACGATGTGCGGCCGGCCTTCCAGCACCTTGTTGATCTTCTCGGCCGGGACGCCGTTGTCGACCAGGAAGCGCTGGGTCCCTGACGTCGCGAGCACCTTGAAGCCGTTCGACGAGAGCAGCTTCACTGCATCGAGAATGCGCGTCTTGTCGCTTTCGCGCACGGACACGAACACAGTGCCACTGCGCGGCACGCGGGTGCCGCCGCCGAGCTGGCTCTTGGCGAAGGCGATTTCGAACGAGCGATCGATGCCCATCACTTCGCCGGTGGAGCGCATCTCCGGGCCGAGCACCGTATCGACGCCGGGGAAGCGCGCGAACGGGAAGACCGATTCCTTGACGCCGACATGGTCGAGCTTGCGCTTCTTCAGATTGAAGTCGGCGAGCTTCTCGCCGGCCATGATACGCGCGGCGATCTTGGCCACCGGCATGCCCATCACCTTGGCAACGAAAGGCACCGTGCGCGACGCGCGCGGATTGACTTCTAGCACGTAGATGTCGCGATCCTTGACCGCGAACTGCACGTTCATCAGTCCTACCACGTCGAGGCCGAGCGCCATGTCGCGGGTCTGGCGTTCGAGTTCGGCGATCATGTCGTCGTCGAGCGAATGCGGCGGCAGCGAGCAGGCCGAGTCGCCGGAGTGAATGCCAGCTTCCTCGATATGCTCCATGATGCCGACGATGAAGGTATCCTTGCCATCGCACAGGCAGTCGACGTCGACTTCGATGGCATCCGACAGGTAGCGATCGAACAGCAGCGGATTGGTACCGAGCACCGTATTGATCTGGCCGGTCTTGTCGTTCGGATAGCGCGCCTTGACGTCGCCAGGCACCAGCTCCGGCAGCGTGCCGAGCAGGTAATCGCCGAGCTGGCTTTCCTCGCGGATGATCTGCATCGCGCGGCCGCCGAGCACGTAGGACGGACGCACCACCAGCGGCAGGCCGAGATCGGCTGCGACGAGGCGGGCCTGTTCGACCGAATAGGCGATGCCGTTCTTCGGCTGCTTGAGCTTGAGCTTGTCGAGGATGCGCTTGAAGCGATCGCGATCTTCGGCAAGATCGATGGCATCCGGCGAGGTACCGAGGATCGGCACGTCGGCGGCTTCCAGCGCGCGCGCGAGCTTCAGCGGGGTCTGGCCGCCGAACTGCACGATCACGCCATGCAGCGTGCCGTTCTGACGTTCGGTGTCGATGATCTCGAGCACATCTTCGGCAGTCAGCGGTTCGAAATACAGGCGATCCGCCGTGTCGTAGTCGGTCGACACGGTCTCCGGATTGCAGTTGACCATGATGGTTTCGTAGCCGGCGTCGGCGAGCGCGAAGCAGGCGTGACAGCAGCAATAGTCGAACTCGATGCCCTGGCCGATACGGTTCGGGCCGCCGCCAAGAATGATGACCTTGTTCTTGTCCGACGGCTGACTCTCGTCGGCGAAGCTGCCGGCGAAGGACGACTCATAGGTCGAATACATGTAAGCGGTCGGCGAGGCGAATTCGGCGGCGCAGGTGTCGATGCGCTTGAACACCGGGCGCACATCGAGCGAGCGGCGCAGGGCCTTGACGTCGGCCTCGGTCTTGCCGGCGAGCACGGCGAGGCGCGCGTCGGAGAAGCCCATGGCCTTCAGCGTCCGCATGCCGAAGGCGTTGGCGGGCAGGCCATTGGCTTTCACCTTGGCTTCCATTTCGACAATGCCGCGCATCTCGGCGAGGAACCACGGATCGATCTTGCAGGAGTTGAAGATTTCCTCGTCGGTCCAGCCCAGACGCATGGCCTGGCCAACCTGCAACAGACGGTCCGGCGTCGGCGTGCCGAGTGCAGCGCGGATGGCGTTCTTGTCGTCGCCGCGGCCGAGATCCTCGATCTCGATTTCGTCGAGACCGGTCAGGCCGGTTTCAAGTCCGCGCAGCGCCTTCTGCAAGCTTTCCTGGAATGTGCGGCCGATGGCCATCACTTCGCCGACCGACTTCATCGACGTCGTCAGCGTGCGCGATGCGCCGGGGAATTTCTCGAAGGCGAAACGGGGAATCTTGGTGACGACATAGTCGATGGTCGGCTCGAACGACGCAGGCGTTGCGCCGCCGGTGATGTCGTTGGCGATTTCGTCCAGCGTATAGCCGACAGCGAGCTTCGCTGCGACCTTGGCGATCGGGAAGCCGGTGGCCTTCGAGGCCAGCGCCGATGAGCGCGACACGCGCGGATTCATTTCGATCACGACCATGCGGCCGTCGGCAGGATTGACGCCGAACTGCACGTTGGAGCCGCCGGTCTCGACGCCGATCTCGCGCAACACCGCCAGCGAGGCGTCGCGCATGATCTGATATTCTTTATCGGTCAACGTCAGCGCCGGCGCGACGGTGATGGAGTCGCCGGTATGCACGCCCATCGGATCGAGATTCTCGATCGAGCAGATGATGATGCAGTTGTCCTTCTTGTCGCGGACGACTTCCATCTCGTACTCTTTCCAGCCGAGCACTGACTCTTCGATCAGCACTTCGTTGGTCGGAGACGCGTCGAGGCCGCGCTCGATGATGTCGAGGAATTCTTCGCGGTTATAGGCAATGCCGCCGCCGGTGCCGCCCATGGTGAAGGACGGGCGGATGATCGCGGGCAAACCAATTTCAGACAGCGCCATCAGCGCCTGGCCGAGGGCATGCTCCTGATAACGCTTGCGGCGGTCGCCTTCATGCAGCACCCACTGCCGCTCGTGCTCGGCCAGTGCGTCGCCCGTCAGCTTGGCTTTTTCGGCCTGATGCTGCTCGCGATACTGCTTCTTCAGTGCGGATGCGTTGGCGAGCCGCGACTTCGGCGTCTCCAGGCCAATCTTCGTCATCGCCTCGCGAAACAGCTGGCGGTCTTCGGCCTTGTCGATGGCCTCGGCGGTGGCGCCGATCATCTCGACGTCAAACTTCTCCAGCGTGCCCTGCTGGCGCAGCGACAGCGCGCAGTTCAGCGCGGTCTGGCCGCCCATGGTCGGCAGCAGCGCAAAACCCTTGGAGCGGTCGCCGCGCTCCTTCTCAATGATCTTGGCGACGATCTCGGGTGTGATCGGCTCGATATAGGTCGCGTCCGCCAGTTCCGGGTCCGTCATGATCGTGGCCGGATTGGAATTGACCAGAACGATCCGGTAGCCCTCTTCCTTGAGCGTCTTGACGGCTTGTGTGCCCGAATAGTCGAACTCGCAGGCCTGGCCGATCACGATAGGACCGGCGCCGATGATCAGGATGGTGGATATGTCGGTGCGTTTTGGCATTTAAACTCGCGGTGGTGACAAATCGGCACAAAAAAAGGGCGCGCATACGCGCGTCCCTCGGGCCCGGGCGCCAAACCAGCCATTGACCCCTCAGGGAGCCATAGGCCGATCCTCGCGCGCGGCTGTCTTTAGACCACTATAACGGGGCGGGGAAGGCTTTTGAAGGTGCCATCAACCGGCAATTTGGGCCGGTTTCGGGCGCTTCAGAAGGTGTCCGGCGAGGACGAGCGCGAGGGCTGCCGCCTCGGCGCAGCCGCCGATCCAGCCGAGGTGGTTGGAGCTCAATGTCGACAGCACCACGCCGCCCAACGCGCTGCCGGCGGCAAAGCCGATATACATGGCCGAGGCGTTCAGCGAGAGCGCGATGACCGAGGCTTCCGGCGTGACGCGCACGAGATGTGCGACCTGTCCGGGATAGAACATCCAGCCGGCAATGCCCTGGGTAAAAATGAAGACCAGAAACAGCACGCCCGCAGTGGCGGGCGGCGCGAATGTCAGGGCCACCGATTGCAGCGTCAGTGACAGCATCATGCCGATCAGGCCCAGCGTCGAGGTCCGGAGCGGCCCGATACGGTCGGACATCGCGCCGCCCAGGGTATTTCCGATGGCCGCAGCGACGCCAAAGACCAGCAGTGCCAGACTGATTCCGTTGGCGTCAAAGCCGAGCCGATGCAGCGGCACAGCCAGATAGGTGAATGAGGTAAAGCCCCCGAGGCCCCACATGCAGGTTACGGCAAGGGTTTTCAGCACTTCGGGATGGCGCGCAACGGCGAGCCTCTGACCGAGGGTGGCAGCAGTGCGCGGCAAACCGCGGGGCAATCCCAGCAGCAGCCCGGCCAATGCGACGGCGCCGAGCGCTGCGACCATCACGAACGTCGACCGCCAGCCAAAATGACTGCCGACCCAGGTTCCGAGCGGCACGCCCAGAACCGTCGCCACCGTCAGGCCGGAGATCACCAGCGACGCGGCGCGGCCACGGCGTTCCGGTGCAGCGATCGCGATTGCGACGGCCATGGCGGTCGGCATGCACAGTCCGGCGCCCACGGCCATCAGCATGCGCGACAGCAGGAGCGTGCCGAATGTGGTCGCAACGGCCGCCAAAAGATTTCCGACGATGAAACAGACCAGCGCCAGCGAGACGACGGTGCGGCGGTCAAAATTGCTGAACAGCACAGCCAGGATCGGCGAGCCGATGGCATAGGTGATGGCGTAAACGGTGACCAATTGTCCCGTGACCGCCAACGTGACATTCAGGTCCGCTGCCATGATTGGAAGAAGACCAGCAATTACAAATGCTTCGGTCCCAATCGCAAATGCCGCCAGGGCCAGCCAGAAGACGCTCATCGCCAAATCCTTAGTTCAATTCTCGTTGAACTATCGATGCGGCAATGCAAAATGTCAAATGGTTCAAGAAATATTGAACATTGCGACAGCCGGGCGGAATCAGTATTGAGGAGTCATGAGCCGAATTCTCCCGCATCCCACGCGCGAACAGATCGAATTGCCTGGCGTGATGGATTGCCTGAGCGATCCGATCCGGCTGGCGATCGTCTATAATCTGGCCAAACGCGAGAAAGAGGTCGGAGAATTGCGCTGCGGCGATTTTTACGGCCTCAGCGGCAAGTCCAATCTCGCCTATCATTTTGCGAAACTGCGCGAGGCCGGCCTGATGGAAACGCGCGCGGTGGGGACGGCGAGGTTGATGAAACTGCGCCGCGAAGATCTCGAGAGCAGGTTTCCGGGTTTGCTGGATGCGGTGCTCGCATCGGCCGAGCGCGATGCCGAACGCCTGCAGCTTCCGGTGCTGGAATTCACCGAAGCCTGACAGCGCCGACGCGCGGGTCGCCGACGCACTGGTGAATGTCTGAAAGGTTGGAGGCCCAGCCTGGACTTGAACCAGGATAAAGAGCGATGCATCGCCCCCGCGTAGACATTTCCGCCACCGGGCCGAGCACAATGTTACCGATCACGGGGTAGCGATCCACCTCAAGTTTTGTAAACCTTCTGTTAACCTTAATCGTCCGTTTGCCCTAGCCGATACCTCAGAATGCGTGATGGGCGACAAAGGTCATGCGCGAGGAATTATGGCCGATATTGACCGGCGCCCGCGACGCCCGGAAACCGGCCACGGTCAGCTTGGCCAGCATCTCCGCCTCGCTGTAGCGCTGCAGGCCGACCTTGGTGCGCAACTGGCGGTAGTCCGAGAGGGCCGTGCGCACGAGGCCCATGAAAGCATCCCAGAGAAAGCCGTGTTCCCGGGCAAGCTTCAACAACGCCATGACGTCGGTCGCCATGCCGACATCGGGCTGCAGGATGTCGCCGACCACCAGCTTGCCGCCAGGCGCCAGCAGCCGCTTGATGATCGCAAAGGCATCGTCGAGTTCGGGGCCTGTCATGTACTGAGCCACCGAATTCATGACAGCCAGGTCGATCGACTGCGCCGTCATGTTGCGCAACTCTTCCAGCGACCGGACCCGGATTTTGGTGTTGGGCGCGAAGCGGGCGACCAGTCGGCCGCGAACGCCAGGCGCGGGCTCTGCCAGGATCAGCTTGCTGCAGGCATTGGCCACTTTGGCGGCCGAGAGTGCTTCGCCGCAGGCGTAGTCGAGCACGACGGCATCCTGAGAGGCGATGTAGCCAATGATATCGCGGGCGATGATCTCAAAATGCACGTCACGATGCAGCTTGCTCGCATAAATCGTATGCGTGGAATCGTAATAATCGATCCAATCTTCCATCGTCTGCCCGGCCCGATTGTTGTTCCCGTGTCGGGAACCCCTATATTTGTGATGCGTTGAAACGGTCTAGAGCGTTTTCAGGCGCGTGGGAAACCGCCTTTCCTTCAAGAACCGCAGTTTTCGGAAATTTGCAGTGCTTTCCGTCAAGACCACTCCGATTTTTCCTGAAATCTTCCGCCCTGACGACAACCCTCCAGCCATCAAATCATCCGACACGGGAAGGTAAGTAACGTGAGCACCAAGACATCGAAAATCGCTGCCGAAATGAATACCCCGACTGACCTCTCAGCCGACGCCGTGGAGAAGGTGGCCAAGGCGCTGAACGGGTTGCTCGCCGACGCTTTCGCGCTTTACCTGAAGACCAAGAATTTTCACTGGCATCTCAGCGGGCGCCATTTCCGCGACTATCACCTGATGCTCGACGAGCAGTCCGACCAGATTTTTGCGACGACAGATCCGTTGGCGGAACGCGTGCGCAAGATCGGCGGTCGCACGCTGCGTTCGATCGGCGAAGTCGCCAAGCTGCAGACCATCAAGGACAATGACGAGGCCTATGTGCCGCCGGTGGAGATGCTGCGCGAGCTGATGAACGACAACAAGAAGATGGCAGCGGCGATGCGCAAGGCTCACGAGGTCTGCGACGACGCCAAGGACATCGCCAGCGCCAGTCTGCTTGAAAACTACATCGACGACACCGAGCGCCGCACCTGGTTCCTGTTCGAAGCGTCGCAGCAGGAAGGCGGCAACGAGGCGTAAGCTTCGTTCCCGATTGAATATGTCAAAGCGCCCGCTTCACAGCGGGCGTTTTCATGTGGAGATGCCGTTGTTCGGCACCAAGCGCAGGGCCGCGGTTATTCAGGCTGAATGCCGAGTTCCTGAATCGTCTTGCCTGTGGCGACGAGCTCGGCGTCGAAAAAGCGCTTCGCGCCCGCAGGCGTGACGACGTCGCCGGAGGCGACGTCGAAGCCGAGCACGGGCGCGCGCTCCTGCACGTCCGGCGATTTCAGGGCCTGCGCAATCTCGGCACTGAGTTTGTCGACGATCTCGGCAGGTGTCCCGGTCGGGGCCATCATCATGAACCAGCCTTGCAGATCCGCGCCCTTCAACGTCTCGGCGATCGCGGGTACATCCGGCAATGAATCGACGCGCTTGTTACCGGCAATGGCGAGTGCTCGCAGCGTACCGGCCTTGATGAAGGACTCAGCCACCGATGCGGACTGGATCGTCACCTGGGTGCGTCCGGTCAGGCTGTCCTGGATCGCGTTGGTGATGGTGTTGTAAGGGACCAGGACGAAACTGGTGCCCGCCTGCTTGTTGATGGTTTGTGCGATCAGGCCGGAAATGTTGCGCGCGCCGTCGACCGCCATGCTCAGGGAGCCGGGAGCGGATTTTTCAAGCGCGATCAATTCCGCCAGCGTTTTGGCTTTTACTTCGGGATTGACGAGCAGGACGTGGTTGCTCCGCGCCACCATCGCCACCGGCACGAAATCCTTCACGGGGTCGTAGGGCAGCTTCTTGAACGTGTAGGGATTGGTAACCAGCGCCGCCGATGTCGCGAACAGGAAAGTGTAGCCGTCAGGCGCGGCGCGCGCGACCGTCTGTGCGCCGACGAGGTTCGCGGCGCCCGGGCGGTTCTCAACGATGAACTGTTGTCCGAGTGCGCGGGACAGTTTCTCGGCGACGATGCGGCACAGCACATCCGGGCTGTTGCCCGCCGCCTGCGGCACCACGATCGTCACCGGCTTTTGCGGCCATGATTGCGCATAGGCGGGCAGCGCGAGGCAAAGAATGCTGCCGGTCAACAAGATACGACGGGACAATGTGAGCATGGACTTCCTCCTGAAATGGATGGCCTGCGATTTCTGATCGCTTGTTGGGGCGCGCTTTCGAACGAGCGGGTCTTTGTCGTGAGAAGCAGCCCGCGGCGCTGGCGGTGCGGGCTGCCGCTTGCATCAGGTCTCGTCGGCCACGCCGTTGCGCAGCACGCCGAGCCGGTCGATCTCGACCTCGACGATATCGCCCGGCTTCAGCCAAAGTGGAGGCGTACGCTTGGCGCCCACGCCGCCCGGCGTGCCGGTGGCGATCACGTCGCCCGGCTCAAGGCGGGTAAAGGACGAGCAGTATTCGATCTGACGCGGGATATCGAAGATCATCTGATCGATGGTGGCGTCCTGCACGACCTGGCCATTGACGCGGGTCTGCAGTCGCAACGGCGCAACATCGCCGAGTTCGTCCGGCGTCATCATCCAGGGACCGAAGCCGCCAGTCTCCGGAAAATTCTTGCCGGGCGTGAACTGATGGGTGTGACGCTGGAAATCGCGCACGCTGCCTTCGTTGTAGCAGGCATAGCCGGCGATATGGCTCCATGCATCGGCTTGCGTGATGTGTCGTCCCGGCTTGCCGATGATGATCGCGAGTTCGCCTTCGAAGTCGAGGTGGGTCGAGACCTTCGGCCGGATGATATTGGTGAGATGACCAGTCTGGCTGTTGGCAAAGCGGCCGAACACCGTGGGATTGTCGACTTCGGCGCGTCCGGTTTCCTTGCGGTGCATTTCATAGTTCAGGCCGATGCAGAGAATCTTGTCCGGATTTGGAATGACCGGCAACCAGGTGATCTCGGCGGTCGGGACGCGCTTGGCGTTGCCGGCTGCATCACGCACCACGGACAGCGCGTCGGCTGCAATGACGGATTTGAGATCGGGATAGCGCGCTCCAAGAACCGCGCCGATGTCGAGCGCCTCGTCGCCCTCGATCACACCCCAGGTCTTGCTGATGCCGATCTGAAAACTTGCCAATTTCATCGTAATGTCCTCGTTCTGGAAGCTCTGTGTCCGTGGGGAATGCTGGTGTGGTGACGCTGTGCGGCCGGCGTGATCATCGGAGCCGCTCCGCAAGATCGGTGAGCAGCGCGTCGAGTGCGCTGGTCTCGCTGGCGACGCCGAAGACGTAGTGGTCGGGCCGGACGATTGCGGCGCGACAGTCGTGACGGTCGAACCAGGCAGCGAGAACGCCATCTTCTTCAGTAAGTACGTCATCGGCGGAGGGGCCGATGCGAATTGGCCTGATGTCCAGCTGAGTCATGATCGCTTGCAGGTCGGGGCTGAGCTCCAGTTCACTGCGTGTATCGAGGACGAGCCGCCATCCGGTGCCGGCGACGCTATCGAGACGGCGCCGTCCTTCTGCAGTCCTGATCCAGGGCTGTGGGAACAGCGTGCCATGAGCAGCATGAAGCGGGAACGCCAATAAACCAGTCTGCAATGGCGGCACGATTTCCTGACGGGTGATGGTGCGGGGGTGGCCGCCACCCTCCGCAAGAATGCGCTCGTCGCGTGCTGCTGCGGCGTCGGGATCGCGTTCGCAGATCACATGACCGATGGCTTTGATGCGGGAAGTAAGCTGGCGCACATGCTCGCCGCGCTCCTCGCCGTAGCTGTCGAGCAATTTTGCATTGGATTGTCCGCGGAGTACGCGGTCGAGCTTCCAGACGAGGTTGCCGACATCGCGGATGCCCTGGCACATGCCCTGGCCGATGAACGGCGGCTGCTGATGCGCGGCATCGCCCGCAAGGAAGATGCGGCCGCGTCGCCATTCCTGCGCGACGAGCGCATGAAACCGGTAGCTCGCAGCACGCCACAGCCTGGCATCATCGGGCGTAATCCAGCGCGCGAGCAGCCGCCAGACCTGCGCGGCTGTTTCCATCTCGCGCGGATCTTCGCCGGGCAGCAGCATGATTTCGAAGCGACGATGATTGCCGGGGCCGATGATGAAGGTCGTGGGCCGCGACGGATCGCAGAATTGCGCCGCGGTCTGCGGCAGCTTGCTGAGGGAGGCGTCGCTGACCTGGAGATCGACGACAAGCCAGGGCTCATCGAAGACGAGATCCTCGAATGCGATGCCAAGCTGTTGCCGAGTGCCGCTCGATGCGCCGTCGCAAGCGATGACGTAGTCGGCGGTGACGGCGCGCGTTGTGCCGCGGTCGTTCCGCAAATGCAGTGTCACACGATCGGTCGATTGTTCGAAGCCGAGCAGTTCGGTGCCCAGCTCGACCTCGACGCTGTCATAGGCCGCGGCATGTTCGCGCAAGGCAGCTTCGACCGGTGGCTGCGTGAACACCATGCTGGGCGTGTAACCGAGCGGATAGGGCTCCGCAACCATGTCGATGCGGCGGATCAGCTGCCCTTTGGCGCCGAAATGCTGGGAGGCGGGGAACGGAGCAACGTAAGGCAGCACGCGCTCGGCAGCGCCGAGATTGTCGAGCAGGCGCAGGATCTCATGATCGATCGCGATCGCACGCGGCTTGTCATAGACCTCTAGCTGACGGTCGATCGCCAGCGTGCGGATGCCCCGGTCGCCAAGAAGACTGGCCGCGATGGCGCCTGACGGACCATGACCGACCACGACGACCTGAAAATCATTCCGTGTCTGCTCGGATGAAACCGTCACGCGGCACTCCCGTCGGCGTAGCCAATGGCGGTCTGTGCCGCCTTGACGTGATCGGCCTTGGGCGGGGCGATGCCCCAGTGATCGGTGCGGCCGGGTGGCCAGACCCATTCCGACGGCCCGCGTACCACATAGCTGTCATCGACCTGCAGAACTTCGGCGGTGTATTCGATGACGATCCCGACCGGATCGATGAAATAGGCAAACACATTGTCGCCGGGGCCGTGACGGCCGACACCCCAGGCAATGGGAAATCCGGCATCGATCATGCGACCCGAGCCCCGCATCACCGCTTCGAGATCCGGCATCAGGAAGGCGACATGATTGAGCCCGTTCACGGCAGCGTCGGCAATGACGATGGCATGGTGATCGCTGTTGCAGCGGACGAAAGCCATGATCTTCGAGCGGTCGGTCAGGCGAAAGCCGAGCGCCTGTTCGTAGAACGCGGCGAGATTGTCGACGCCGGTACTGTTGATGTTGACATGCGCGAGGCGTGTCGGCCGGTTGGCCGATGATGGTGCTTCGGCATGTTGCAGGTCGCCATGAACGAAGCGAAGCACGCCGCCACCGGGCGCGCGGATGGTCATCAGTGTGCCCCCATCTGGTGCCGGATTCGGAGCTGGGCCTGAGAGCAGCGTGGCCCCGTGTTTCACGGATGCTGCGGCGATCGTTTCGAATTCCGCATCCGAATGCAGCCGGAACGTGATGGCCCTCAGCGCGGGGCGATCGCCCTGCTGCAAGGCGACGACATGGTGATCGGTGCCGCTGGCCCGCAAGTAAGTGACGCCTTCGTGGCGCGTCACGAGGTCGAGTCCCCACACAGATGTGTAGAACTGCTCGGATCGCTGCGGGTCGGGCGTGTCGAGATCGACACTGCGCAGGGCTGTGATCGGGAAATGGGTCATTGCGAAGCCTGCTCGTCAAGGCCGAGGAAACGTCTTGCATTGGCATGAAGGACGAGATTGCGCGTCGCCTCGTTGCCGATCGCTGATGCGGCGCGCGTTGCCGGCGTGCGATCGTGAAATGCGAACGGGTAGTCTGTGCCGAGCATGATCTGCGTCGCGCCGAACTTGGCGATCAGATGCAGCAGCGTCGGGTCGTCATAGACCAGCGCGTCGTAATAGAGCCGGCGTGCCTGCAAGATCGGCGATTCCTGGATGCTCTCCTGCAGCACAGGAAACACCTGATATCCCTCCTGAAGCCGCGGCAGCAGCGACGCGAGCGTGCCGCCGCCGTGGCTGAACGCCATGCGCAGGCGCGGGTGACGCAGCAAGAGGTTCGAGGTGATGACGGATGCCGCGGCAAGGCCGACATCGGTCGGATAGGCCAGTACCTGCTGCAACTGCGCGGGGCCGACGAGGCGATCCATGCCGCAAGGCCGCAGAGCATGGACGAACACCGCCATGTCGAGCTTCTCGACCTCGGCGAAGAATCCGTCGAAGTCGGGAGACCCGATCGGCTTGCCGTTGATGTTGCTGCCGATCTCGATGCCCGCAAAGCCGAGTTCGTGCTTCAGCCGATGCAGCTCGGCAATGGCGCGGTCGATGTCCTGCAGCGGTACCGCGCCGAGGGCGACGAGGCGGCCACCGGAATGCATGACCATCTCGGCCATCTGGTCGTTGATGTAGCGGAGGAGATCATTCGCCGCTGCGGGCTCCATCCAATAGGACAGTAGCTCCGGCATCGGCGAAATGGCCTGCACGCCGAGTCCCATCTCCGCCATATCCGCGACGCGCTTGGCGACATCCCAGCAGCGATCCGACACCGTGCGATAGACGCGGCCGGCCATCATCACATGCTTGTGGCAGGGTTTGGCATCCGCCATCGACGGCCAGTCGGCCGGCACTGCTGCGCCCATATAGGACGGGAAGGAGGCGGGTACGACATGCGCGTGGATATCGATCCCGCAGCTGCATGGGGAGATGGCGCTCATGGCTGTGACCGGGCCATGCGCGGCTGGACGGCTGCAAAAACTGCCGATGCCTCAGGCGCTTGCGGAGCCTTGCCAAACATTGTCGCGCCTCCCGGCCAGTCATCTCTCATGACCTTGGGGAACGAATATCTATAGAAATAGGCCCGCACAACAAAAATTTATAGATTTTTATGAAATCAGAAAAAGTGTATAGAAATCGAAGCCGACAGGCAGATGATTCCGGGATTGAAGCACGTGGACACAACATCACTGGAATTGGCTTCGCCGCCGCCGTCCTCGACCCAGGCCAGCACGGTCTATGACCGGCTGCGAGAGGATCTACTGTCCGGGCGGCTCGAGCCGAGCCGGAAACTCCAGATGCGTTTTCTGACCGAACTGTATCAGACCGGTCAGACGCCGCTCCGTGAGGCGCTCAACCGGCTGACCGCCGATGGTCTGGTCGAGTGCCGCGAGCAGCGCGGATTCTATGTTGCGGATATCAGTCGCAGCGAACTGGCCGAACTGACCAAGACCCGGTGCTGGGTCGAGAGTCTGGCGCTGCGGGAATCCATGGCGGCCTCGACGCCGCAATGGGAGGAGCAGCTTCTGCTCGCGCAACATCGCCTCGGGCGAACCCCGCGCTCGCTCAATGCCGAACACTTCGAAGACAATCCGGAATGGGAGCGGCTGCACCGCGTCTATCACCGCACCTTGATCGGGAATTGCGGTTCGCAGTCCCTGATCGCGTTCTGCGGACAACTCGCCGACCAGCTCTACCGCTATCGGCGTCTGTCGATCCGCAAGGCCTTCCCGTCACGCCATGTGACGGACGAGCATCAGGCGATCATGACTGCAGTTTTGAGCGGCGATGCGGACCACGCCGTGGATCTGCTCACCGCGCATTACAGGCAGACCGCTGAAGTCATTCTCCAGGACAAGCAGATCTTCTCAGAACTGCACGAGGGCGAAGACGCCGCATCGTAGAGGGCACGGACGCAGGCCGAGCAAGCGCCTCTGCGGGCATGAAAAAGGCCTCGCGACGCATGCAAGGCCTTGGAAACATGTCTGCAAGATTTGGTAGGCAGAAAATTTGGTAGCGAGGAGTGGACTCGAACCACCGACCCCAGGATTATGATTCCCGTGCTCTAACCAACTGAGCTACCCCGCCACGGCATCCGGAGGGGACAAATTGTCCCCCGGCGAATGCGCGGCATATAAGAAGTCGAGGGACTCGATGTCAAGCAAAGTAGCGCCTGAAATCGGTGCCTGAATAGATGTTCCCGCAACCCGGTCGCCGATTTGGAGATCGGGCAGCTATCGCCGCCCGATCAGGCACTTATGGCCACGTCTAGCCGCCGTCGAAGGCCTTTTTCAGGGCGGCCATGTCGAGTTTGACCATGCCCATCATGGCCGTCATGGCACGCTTGGCGCCCTCGCCATTCTCGCTGGCAAGCATTTCAGTAAAGCCGTTCGGCACGATCTGCCAGGGCACGCCCCAGCGGTCGTTGATCCAGCCGCAGGCATTTGCCTTGCCGCCATTTGTCAAAATGGCGTCCCACACACGATCGACTTCGGCCTGGTCTTCGCAATGGATGGTGAAGGACACGGCCGTGCTGAATGTGGCGGGGCTGCCGCCATTGAGGCCAATGAAGCTTTGGCCGGCCAGCGTGAAGCCGACCACCAGCACGTTGCCTGCTTTGCCGCCGGGATAATCGATCGGGGCGCGCTGCACGCGATCGATGGAGGAATTGGGCACCAGCGAGCAGTAGAATCTGGCGGCTTCCTCGGCCTCGGTCTCGTACCAGATGCAGGGTGAGATCTTTGACATCGCTGCTATCCCTCTCTCGATCAGGCCTGAGCCATCGCAGATTGCGCGGCGGCCATGTCCATCCACATCACTTCCCAGATGTGACCGTCGGGATCCTCGTAGCTGCGGCCATACATGAAGCCGAAATCCTGCGTGGGTGTTGGATCGGCGCTGCCGCCCGCACCCACGGCCTTCTTCACGAGACCATCGACTTCGTCGCGGCTGTCGGCGGAGACGCAGATCAGAACTTCGCTCGACGTCTTCGCGTCGACGATCTTCTTCGAGGTGAACTGACGATACTTGTCATGGGTCAGCAGCATCGCGTGGATGGTGTCGGAGAACACCATGCAGGCGGCGGTGTCGTCGGAGAATTGCGGGTTTTTGGTCGCGCCGACCGCTTCATAGAAGGCGACCGCGCGGGGCAGGTCGGTGACGGGCAGGTTGACGAAGATCATTTTGCTCATCGGATGGCTCCTGTGGGTATACGCTCTGGGTGTTCTCTTTGGTGACTGTCTCGCTTAGGACGCGTGGGCCTGCCGCGATCCGACATCACCGGCAAAATTTTCTCAGTTATTTTTACAGGCGGAATTTCTTGTCCGCCGCGATCAATATGTCAGCCGGGCGATCTCCGCGTGCAGACGGAATGTCGCATGGCTCATCCTGATTGCGAATTGCGGCGGCGGTGAAATCATCGTTGATTGCCAAAGACGCAAGACGCGTTCGCAGCCGGGTTCGAAACATGTCCTTTTCCTGGGTTTGTTCCGGGCTAGACTGAACGACAATAAAAATACAGCCGGTCCGGGCATCACCCCCGGAATCGCAGAGGGAGAAACACATGTTGCAACGCAATCGCCTTGCCTTGTCCGCTGCTGTCGCGCTTTCCGCGGCCGCCACCATGTTCGGTGGTGCAGTCCAGGCGCAGGACTATCCGACCAAGCCGATCACACTGATCGTGCCATGGCCCGCCGGTGGCTCCACCGACATCTCGATGCGCGCGATCGCGGACGCGGCGTCGAAACATCTCGGCCAGCCGATCGCGGTCGACAACAAGGGCGGCGGTGGCGGCACGGTCGGTCCCGCGACCATGGCAGCCGCGGCCAAGCCGGATGGCTACACCATCTCGCAGATTCCCATCACCGTGTTCCGTCTGCCGCTGATGCAGGAAGTCTCGTGGAATCCGGACAAGGATTTCTCCTACATCATCCATCTCACCGGCTACACCTTCGGCATTACGACGAATGCGGAGTCGCAGTTCAAGACCTGGAAGGACGTGGTCGATTTCGCCAAGGCCAATCCGGGCAAGGTGACCTATGCGACGCCGGGCACCGGCACCTCGCTGCATGTGGGCATGGAGCAGATCGCGGCGATGGCCGGCATCAAGCTCACGCAGGTGCCGTTCAAGGGCGGTGCTGAAACCAACGCTGCCGTGCTCGGCAATCACACCATGCTGCAGGCGGATTCCACCGGCTGGCGGCCACTGGTCGATGCAGGCAAGCTGCGCCTCCTAATGGTGTGGACCGACAAGCGGTCGCCGAATTTCCCGGATGCGCCAACGCTGAAGGAGAGCGGCTATCCGATGGTCTATGACTCGCCGTTCGGCATCGCCGGCCCGAAGGGCATGGATCCGAAGATCGTCGCCAAGCTGCACGACGCCTTCAAGAAGGCCATCGAGGATCCCGCCGTCATCGCGACGCTGGCGAAATACGACATGGTGCCGAATTACAAGAACACCGAGGACTACAAGAAATTCGTTGTCGAGGTCACCAATTCCGAGCGCAAGGTGATCGAGGGAATCGGGTTGGGCAAGAAGCCGAATTGATCGTCGAATAGCGACGTCAGGCGCATGCGATGGGGTCCATCGCATGCGCCTTCATTTCATGTCGATGTCCCGGGACAGAAACGATGACTGACCAAACCCGCCCGCCATTCCGGCTGAACAATTCAGAACTCTGGACCGGCGTGATCGGCATTGCGCTTGGCGTGTTCGTCATTCGCTCCGGCCTCAAGCTGAAGCTCGGCACCATCAACGATCCCGGCTCCGGCTTCATGCTGTTCTATATTGGCCTGCTGATGTGCGCTTTCGCGCTCACCATCGTTCTCGCTTCGGTAACCGAAGGGGGACCGACCTTTGGCTCGCGGTGGGAAGGTGCAAGCTGGGGCAAGCCGGGCGCGATCATCGTCATCCTCTCGGCCTATGCTTTCGCGCTCGAGCCACTGGGCTTCCTGATCTCGACCATCCCGCTGATGCTGGTGTTGTTGCGCGTCATCGATCCCGTGCGTTGGACGCTGGCGATCCCACTCGCGGTGCTGGCGCCTGTTGGTGTGTGGTGGGTGCTGAAACGCGGCCTGCTGATCCAGTTGCCTTCGGGCATGTTTGAAATCGGCTGACGGGAAACACGGATCATGGATGTTCTCGTCAATGTCATGCACGGCTTCGGTGTCGCGCTGCAGCCCGCCAATATTCTCTACTGCTTCATCGGCGTCTTCATCGGTACCCTGGTCGGCGTACTGCCGGGCATCGGGCCGATCTCGGCGATGTCGCTGCTGCTGCCGGTGACGCTGTCCGGCACGCCGGAGTCCGGCATCATCATGATGGCCGGCATCTATTACGGCTCGATGTATGGCGGTTCGACCACGTCGATCCTGGTCAACATTCCCGGTGAGGCCGCCTCCGTCGTCACCTGTATCGACGGCCACCAGATGGCGAAGCAGGGCCGTGCCGGTCCGGCGCTCGGCATCTCCGCGCTCGGCTCCTTCATCGCCGGAACTTTTGCGCTGGTGATGCTGATGCTGGTGGCGCCGTCGCTCGCCTCGGTCGCCATTGCCTTCGGCCCCGCGGAATATGCCAGCCTGATGGTGCTCGGCTTGGTCGTGCTGACCTTCCTGACACAAGGCTCGATGGCCAAGGCGCTGCTGATGGCCTGTATCGGCATCGTGCTTGGCCTCATCGGCCTCGACAGCATCACCGCGCAGCCGCGGCTGACCTTCGGCCGGATCGAGCTGATCGATGGCATCGGTCTCGTGCCCGTGGTGATGGGTCTGTTCGGGCTCGGCGAGGTGCTGCTCAACACCGAGCAGGTCATCAAGCGCGACATCATCAATGCCAAGATCACGCAACTCCTGCCCAACAAGGAAGACTGGAAGGCCAGCGCCGGGCCGATCGGGCGTGGCACGATTTTAGGCTTCTTCCTCGGGATACTCCCCGGCGGCGGTGCCGTGGTCGCGTCCTTTGCGTCCTATGCGCTGGAGAAGCGGCTGTCGAAACATCCGGAGCGCTTCGGTCATGGCGCGATCGAAGGTGTTGCCGGACCTGAAGCGGCGAACAACGCGGCAGCGGGCGGTGCGTTCATTCCGCTGATGACCCTCGGCATTCCACCGAACGTGGTGATGGCGCTGCTGCTCGGCGCTTTCGTCATTCACGGGCTGCAGCCCGGCCCGCTGCTGATCACCCAGAACCCCGGATTGTTCTGGGGCATCGTTGCCAGCATGTATATCGGCAACCTCATGCTGCTGGTGCTGAACTTGCCGCTAATCGGCATGTGGGTGAAGCTGCTGAAGCTGCCTTATAATGTGCTGTTCCCGCTGATCATCCTGTTCACGATCATCGGCGTTTATTGCAGCAGCAACAATGTGTTCGATGTCTATGTCATGATCGGCTTCGGCGTCATCGGCTACTTCATGCGCAAGTTCGGCTATGAGCCCGCGCCGCTGGTGCTGGCCTTCGTGCTGGGTCCGCTGCTGGAGAACAATCTGCGGAAGTCATTGATCCTGTCGCAGGGCAATCTCATGACCTTCATCGAGCGGCCGATCTCGGCAGCCTGTCTGCTGCTGGCAGTGGTGCTGCTGATCGCCCCGCTGTTGCCTGCACTGCGCAAGAAGCGCGAGATGGTCGCGCTCGACGAGGGCGCGTAGCCGGGGAGCGTTCGCATGGACACCGAATTGGCCAGGACATTCCTTGCGGTTGTGAGCGCCGGCAATTTCGTAACTGCGGCGGACAAACTCCATGTCACGCAGTCCACGGTCAGCGCGCGGATCCAGACGCTCGAGCAGTTGCTGCGCGTGACGCTGTTCGTCCGCAACAAGGCCGGTGCGACGCTGACGCCCGCCGGCCGCCAGTTTCAGAAACACGCGTCCACGCTGGTACGTACGGTGGAACATGCGCGGCAGGATGTCGGCATTGCGAAAGGCTTCAGTGGTACGCTGACCGTCGGCGGTCGCATTGGGCTGTGGGAGGAGCATCTGCTGCACTGGCTGCCGCTGATGCGCGCGAAACATCCGGATATCGCGATCCGCGCCGAGAGCGCTCTCGAAGCCGAATTGATGCAGGGCCTCGTCGAAGGCAGGATCGATATCGGCGTGATGTATACGCCGCAGAGCCGGCCCGGTCTCAAGGTCGAGCAATTGTTCGATGAACAGCTCATTCTGGTCTCGACCAGTACGCACAGCGCGCCGGAGCCGCAGCCGGGTTACGTCTATATCGACTGGGGCCCGGAATTCTATGCGCGCCACATGGCGCTGTTTCCGGATTTCGCGGGACCATCGCTTACGGCCAATATCGGCTGGCTCGGGCTGCAGCATGTGCTGGAGAATGGCGGCTCCGGATATTTCCCGCGCCGCATCGTTGCACCCCAGCTGAAGGCTGGGCGGCTGCATGCCGTCGCCGATGCGCCGGAATTCTCGATGCCAGCCTATGTCGTCTATCCCGGCGATCGCGACGATGAGATCATCGCCGAAGCGGTCGCGCTCATGCATCGCCTCGCGCATGACGTGGCCAACAAAAAGCCCGCGCCTGCAGGGCAGGCGAGGGCGCCGAAACGTCCGGCAAGGCGGACGTGATGTGGAGGCGCGGCTAGGTGCCGGACGGATATCCCGATGTCGCAACGATCGCCGCGATCTGATCGGCGCTGTGCCGGGAACGCTTGGTAACTGTCAGGCGTGCGATGATCGCCGCAGCAAAGGCGAACAGCGCGAGAGCGACCGATACGTCGGGGTGGATGATCGTTTTCATGGTCGGCTCCTGCATCATCGAGGGGCGGCATCGCTCCTCGGGTTCCTTCGAGCGTAGGACTGCCATGAATTTTGACAAACGAATATTATTGGCGATTGCAATCGAATTTGTCGATTTTAAATCGACCCGAGCCGAATGACGTCGCAATCGTCGGAAGGACGGCGTCCTGCACTTTGCGGAATGCAAAGATTCCGAGGCAGACACCCGCGGCCACTGCAACAAGGATGTGACGATGCGTGTGCGGCCATCAGCGCCGCGCGTGAGCGAGCTTGCGTGTGGGAAACAGGATATCGCGATGTGCGATGAGACGGAGCGGGCGATCGACGTGATCGCAAGCGTGCGCGTTGCATTGGGACGAGGCGGCCGCGCCGAACGCATGCGATGGGATGCAATTGATTCAATGCGAGGACGAACAACGCGCGCTCGACAAATATCAGCCCCAGATTCGTCCGATTAAAGATTCACGCTCCGGCGAAATGAGTTGGGGGCTGCATCATGGCGTTTGTCGGACCTGAATTTCCCATCAATTCCACCACGGCCAATGATCAGGCGGGCGCAACCCAAACGCTGTTGTCCGACGGACGTATTCTTGTGACGTGGACGGCGACGGATGTCGGCGGTCATCAGCCGCATACAATTCAGGGCCACTATTTGTCGGCGGACGGTACGCCTCAAGGACCCGATTTTCAGATCACGATTGATCGGAGCGGGGATCCGGGAGCGCCTTCGGTCACGGCGCTTTCCGACGGCCGCGCCTTTGTCGCGTGGCAATCCTATATCGCCGCCGACAATGTCACTGAAGTTCGCGGCACCCTCATCGATGCGGAGGGGCATCCCGTTGCAGATATGGTGGTCAATTCATCAACTGCGATTTCGCCGCAGATGCCCTCCGTTACGACGCTCGCCGACGGCCAGATCTTGCTGACCTATGTGTCCGCAGACGGCGGGGATCCGAAATATCTTGGCGATATCCGCGGGAGGATCCTCCACGACGACGGAACCGTCGCCATCGACGACTTCACCGTGAATACGACCACCTGGGGTACGCAATATGATCCAAAGGTGACGGCGCTGCCCGACGGGCGGGCGTTCGTCACATGGAGGTCGTACGATCCGGACGAGGGGCGCTACAACGTCTCCGCCCAGTTCGTGAACCCCGATGGCAGCGCGAGCGCGCCAGACTTTCGCATCCTGGCGGGAGCCCAGTTCAATCAGAGCGACGCGTCCGCCGCGGTTCTCGCGGATGGACGCATTCTCGTGGCCTGGACCGCGCAGGAACCGGATGGTGACAGCAACATTCATGCGCGCCTGCTGAACCCGGACGGATCCGTGGTTGTGTCCGATAATATCGTCAATGCGAATTTTGACGGCGGTCAGGATTCCCCGTCGATCGCCGCACTGCCGGATGGCCGCGCGGTCATCATCTGGCACGCCACCGATCCCGTCACCGGCGCCAGTGATCTCTATGGTCGCCTGCTGATTCCGGGCGCTTTTCCGATCGGCAACGATTTTCTCGTTAATTCGACAGGTGGCCTGGCGGAAACCGGACCGCATCTCCTGACATTGTCCGATGGGCGTATTCTCGCGACCTGGACCTCGTTTGAGCAGGGACCGGCTGCAGACGACATCCACGGCCGCATCATGTCGTTCAACACGATCACCAATGGTACGCCGGGCGATGACGTGCTCCCCGGTACCGCGGATAACGATATCATTCACGGCGGCGATGGTCGCGACACAATACATGGTGCAGCTGGAAACGACGTTCTGCATGGCGATGGCGGCAACGACTTTCTCTACGGCGATGCGGGCAATGATTTTCTGTTCGGCGGCGATGGCGACGACCGCATGTGGGGCGGTGACGGCAATGACATTTTCGTCGGCGGCAAGGGCGCCGATGCTTTTGCCGGCGCGTCCGGTATCGATACGGTGCGCTACGAGACATCGTCTGCCGGTATTCATGTCGATCTGACACTCGGTACGGGCAGCGGTGGCGATGCCGCCGGTGACAGTTTCAGTTCGATCGAGATCGTCATTGGCAGTCGATTCGACGACACGTTGATCGGCGACGGTGCCGCCAACACGTTATCAGGCGGCAGCGGCAAGGATGTTCTGGACGGTCGCGACGGCAATGACGTGCTGGATGGCGGCGAAGGCAACGATGCGCTGACCGGCAGCGCCGGCAATGACATTCTGCACGGCGGTGCCGGTAACGATCAGCTTTGGGGCAATGCGGGTGACGATATCCTCGCCGGCGGCGCGGGTGCCGATATACTTGCTGGCGGCGCCGGCAACGATACGGCGGATTACAGCACGTCCATTGCCCAGGTGAATATCAATCTCGCGACAGGTGTCATTCAATGGGGAGATGCTGAGGGCGACAAACTCAGTTCGATCGAAAATCTGATCGGGAGCGGGACGATGGACCTGCTGACCGGTGACGCGGCCGACAATCGCATTTCCGGTGGCGGCGGGAACGATCTGATCGATGGCGGCGGCGGAAACGATAGTCTTGATGGCGGCACCGGCAACGATACGCTCACAGGCGGGCTCGGCGCCGACATCTTGACCGGCGGAGCTGGCGCGGACAGTTTTGTATTCAAAGCTGTGCAGGACAGTCTGCCCGGAGCTGCCGATCAGATCACCGACTTTTCGTCGATCGTCGCGGACACGGCCGATTGGATCGATCTGTCGGCAATCGATGCCAACAGCAAGGCCGCCGGCGATCAAGCGTTCGCCTTCGTCGGAAGCGCCGCTTTCACGCATATCGCCGGCGAATTGCGCTTCGCCGATCATCTTCTTCAAGGCGATGTCGATGGCGATGGTGCGGCCGACTTCGCGGTTCAGGTGAACACCGCCGTCTTGAAGGCAGGTGACTTCGTCTTGTGATTTACGCGATGTGAGTGTTGTCGCGCCCCCGGCGTCGCGGGCCGCTTTCGCGTTACGCTGCGGTCGACGTCCGCGACGTGACGCCCGGCATCAGCTGAAACGGTTGCTCGATCACGATGCTCGGGCAACCCAGCGACGCCGCGACCTGGCTGGTCGAGGCGACCACCGCATGGTCGATCTGCGAGCCGGGAATCTGGGCCACGATCAGCTGCGCGATACAGAGTTGTTTGGTGCCGCGCAGGTCGAGGTCGACCCGGTAGGCAAACAGCGCATGGACGATATCGCGCCGGTCGCGGATCACGATCAGCCCGTTGTCGCCGCCATCGGCATCGGTTCGCCGGCGCACGAAATCCAGCCATGCATCCAGCGTAACGCTGGCATCGTGCAGATAGACGAGCGGATAGGCCGCGCGAGCGTCCGCCCAAGTCATTGGTTGCGCCTGATATTCCTCATTCATCGCCGGATTCCCGCATGGCCTGCAAAATTGGCGGGGACGGGCTGGTTCGGCATTGATATGGGTCAAAGCGTCCACGATTGATCCATGTCAAATGGTGTAGAGTGATTTTCAAGACCTGCCACATATGACCAAACCGAAGATGGACAGTGCCATGACCTTCGCGGAACCAGCGGCCGAGACCTGTGCCGGAGAGCGCGACTGCAAGCACGGCCGCAGCACCAACGGCTGCGACGATTGCAAGGTGCGCCTGTTCAGCGTCTGCGGCGCATTGGAACCGGCGGAACTCGACGAGCTCGATCGCCTCAGCCAGGTCAAGAATTTCCCGGCCAAGGCCATGCTGTTCGATCAGGGCGCGTTGGCCGGCAGCGTGTTCAACGTGACCGAAGGCATCGTCCGGCTCTACAAGTCGCTGCCCGATGGCCGCCGTCAGATCGTCGGCTTCGCGCTGCCCGGTGACTTCCTCGGACTTGCGCTGATGGACCGCTACGGCGTCGCCGCCGAGGCCGTGACACCGGTGCGCGTCTGCCGTTTCTCCCGCGCCCAGTTTCTCAGCTATGTCGACGGCAAGCCGCATCTGCTGCGCCGCCTGCATGAATTTGCCGGCCATGAACTCAGCCTCGCGCAGGACCAGATGCTGCTGCTCGGCCGCCGCACCGCCGACGAGAAGGTCGCCGCCTTCCTGCTGAACCTGCAGGCGCGCTATGGCCGCATCGGCGCGATGTCGGTCAATGTGCCGCTGCCCATGAGCCGTCAGGATATCGCCGACTATCTCGGCCTGACCATTGAAACCGTCAGCCGCACGCTGACCAAGCTCACCAAGGAAAAGACCGTGCTGGTGGTGCCCGATGGCGTGCGGCTGCTGTCCACCGACCGGCTGGATCAGCTCGCCGCGGCGTAACGCGGCGCTGCATTTTGATGTAGCTCAAGGTGAGCGCGTCCTGTCGCGCTCACACTCTTCTCTGTCACTCAAGGAGAAGAGATATGCCTTTCGACAGTATGCTGGTCGCCGCCGCCGTGGTCACGATGTTCGTCTGCTTCGCCCTGCCGCTGGCCTGGGTCTCGCGCCGGACCTTCGGGCAGTCCTGAGCCCTTCGGCGGCACGCCGGTGCCCCTCATAACCGGCTGATTTGTCCTCCAAAACATGCCATGAGTCCTGACCCCCGCGACGGTTGCGCCGCGTCTGGGCTCTTGGTGTGCGAAGGAGAACAAATGGCTGCTCATGTGAGTCCGCTGGCCGGCAAAACCATCGATCCATCCCTGCTGGTCAACGTGCCTCGGCTGGTGACGGCCTATTTCGCCGGCAAGCCGGATCCGTCCATCCCCGCCCAGCGCGTCGCTTTCGGCACCTCCGGCCATCGCGGCTCCGCGCTCCACAATTCCTTCAACGAGAACCACATCCTCGCGGTCAGCCAGGCGATCTGCGATTACCGCAAGGGTGCCGGCATCGACGGACCGCTGTTCATCGGCATCGACACCCATGCGCTGGCTGAACCGGCGCTGGTCAGCGCGCTGGAAGTCTTCGCCGCCAATGGCGTGCATGTGCGGATCGACCAGGACGACGGTTATACGCCGACGCCGGTGATCTCCCACGCTATCCTCACCTACAATAAGGGTCGCTCGTCCGGTCTGGCCGATGGCGTCGTGGTCACGCCGTCGCACAACCCGCCGGAAGACGGCGGCTTCAAATATAATCCGCCGAACGGTGGCCCGGCCGATACCGACATCACCGGCATCATGGAGAAAGCTGCCAACGGCTTCCTTGAGAACGACATGGCTGGCGTCAGGCGCATCCCGATCGCGCGCGCCCGCAAATCCGAATTCGTGAAGCGCTACGATTTCATCACGCCCTATGTGACCGACCTCGCCGATGTCGTCGACATGGAGGCGATCCGCGCATCAGGCGTCAAGATCGGTATCGATCCGCTCGGCGGCGCGGGCGTACATTACTGGCAGCCGATCATCGAGCGCTACAAGCTCGATGCGACCATCGTGAATACCGCGATCGATCCGACCTTTCGCTTCATGACGCTGGACTGGGACGGCAAGATCCGCATGGACTGTTCGTCGCCCTATGCGATGGCCAAGCTCATCGGCATGCGCGACCGGTTCGATGTCGCTTTCGCCAACGACACCGATGCCGACCGCCACGGCATCGTCACCCGCACCGGCGGCTTGATGAATCCGAACCATTATCTCGCGGCGTCCATCGACTATCTGTTCGCGCACCGTCCGAACTGGCGCAAGGATGCGGCGGTGGGCAAGACCATCGTCTCCAGCGCCATCATCGACCGCGTGGTGAACAAGCTCGGCCGCAAACTGGTCGAGACGCCGGTCGGCTTCAAATGGTTCGTCAATGGTCTCGTCGATGGTTCGTTTGGCTTCGGCGGCGAGGAGAGCGCCGGTGCGTCGTTCCTGCGCAAGGACGGCACGGTCTGGACCACCGACAAGGACGGACTTATTTTGGGCCTGCTCGCCGCCGAGATCACGGCGGTGACCAAGCAGAATCCGAGCCAGCGTTTCGAGACGCTGACCGCCGAATTCGGCACGCCCTATTACGAGCGTATCGACGCCGCGGCCACGCCCGAGCAGAAGAACGTGCTGAAGAAAGTTACGCCGGAGCAGATCGGCATGATCGAGCTCGCCGGCGATGCGGTGACCAAGACCGAGAGCAAGGCGGCCGGCAATGACCAGTCCTTCGGTGGCATCAAGGTCTCGACCGCCAATGGCTGGTTCGCGGCGCGGCCGTCCGGCACCGAGGATGTTTACAAGATCTATGCGGAGAGTTTCCGCAGCGAGGATCACCTCAAGCAGATTCAAAGCGACGCGCAGACGGCGATCTCGAAGGTGTTTGCGAAATAGCCTCACGCGCAACCTCACACTCGTCGTTCCGGGTTCGCTCGCAAGAGCGAGCGCCCCGGAACGACGAGTATGTTTCTCAATGCCCGCTCGTTCGCCACCGTAGCAGTCGCTGTTCGACCATCGACATCGCCAGCGCGGTCACATAGCCGATCATGCCGAGCAGGATGACGCCGGCGAACAGATCCGCCGAACGAAACGCGCGCGCCGAGAGCAGCACCCAGTGGCCGAGGCCGTCGAGCCCCGCGAGGATTTCGCAGACCACTGCCAGGATCAGCGACACGGTCAGGCTGAGCCGCATGCCGGAGATGATATCGGGACTGGCAGATGGCAGAGCTATCTTGAAGATCACCGCGAGGCGCGACATATGCAGCGAGCGCGCGACCTCATAGAGACGCGGCTCTACTGCGCCGAAGCCGTGAACGGTCGCAAGCAGCATCGGCCAGATCGCGCCGAAAGCGATGACGAACAGTGCCATGCCCTGGGTCAGTCCGAACAGAGCGATGGCGACGGGAATGATCGCAGATACGGGTAGTGGCCGCAGGAATTCCAGCGATGGAGCGACATAGCTGCGCATCGCCTTGGACGAGCCGATCATGGCGCCGAGTGCGATGCCGACGACGGATGCGACCAGCCAGCCATAGAACATGTGTTCGAGGGTGCCGATCGTCTTGTCCAGCAACGTGCCATTGCTGAAGCCGCGCATCAGCGCGGCCCAGGCGCGATCGGGGCCCGGCAGGAACACCGGCGAGACCAGTTTCAGATTGGCGATCAACTGCCACAGCGCGATCAGGCCTGCAGCCACGGCGAAGCTGGCAACGCGCCAGAGGGTGAGTGCCCAGTTCATCGAACCTCTCCCGCCAGCGCTGCGGGGCCAAACAGATGCTGCTGCGCTGCCAGCAATCCGGCATTGAGCGCATAGCCGATCAGGCCGATCCAGAGCAGATAAGCGAGCATCAGGTCCGGGCGCAATGCTTGCTGCGCAATCATGATTCCGGCGCCGAGCCCGATGGGATTGATCGCGATTTCCACGGTCACCGCGACGATCAGCGCGATGCCGGCGGCGAGGCGGAAGGCGAGAAAGATGCGCGGCAGTGCCGCGGGAATGATGATCTTGCGGACGCGGTCACCTGGCGACAGCCGCAGCGCGCGGGAGACTTCGATCAGTCGCGGCTCGATGCTGCGCACCGCAGCGCGGCTGAGGATCAGGATCGGCCACACACAGGCAAAGGCGACGATGACGATTTCCATGCGATAGCCGAAGCCGAGCGCGATCAGGGCGATCGGTAGCAGCGCGATGGAGGGGATCGGCCGCAGGGATTCGATGGTGACTTCCATCAGCCGATCCAGCGGCTGGAAGATACCGAGTGCAATTCCGAGGAACAATCCGATGGCGCCGCCGACCACGAGGCCGGCAAAGGCCGAAGCCAATGTGTCACGCGTCGCCGCCAGGATGGAGCCGTCGCCGAACGCCTGAAACAGCGCCAGCACCACGGCGCTCGGCGGTGCCAATGCATCGCTGTGGATATCGACAGAGCGTGCCCAGATTTCCAGCACGATGAGCAGGCTCATCGGAAGGATCGCCGCTTTCAGGCGCTCGGATCTCATGCTTCCGATGCCTTGATGAAGTCGAACAATTCGCGGCGCAGCCGCAGGAATTCCGGGTTCTCGCGCGTGGTCAACTGATCGCGCGGGCGCGGCAGGTTGATCGGAAGATCGATGCCGATGCGGCCGGGATGCGGCAGCAGGCCCACCACGCGGTCGCCGAGATAAATGGCCTCTTCGAGATCGTGGGTGACGAAGATCACTGTGGCCTTGCTGGCATCGAGCAGCGACAGCACCTCGTCCTGCAGGCCCTGCCGCGTCATGGCATCAAGCGCGCCGAACGGCTCGTCCATCAGCAGCGCTTTCGGTTCCTGCGCCAGACATCGTGCGATCTGCAACCGTTGCTGCATGCCGCCGGACATCTCGGCAGGATATTTCGCGGCGTGATGGGGCAGCCCGACTTTCTTCAGCAACTCGTCGATGCGGGCCGGGCGCTGGGCCTTGGGCATGCCGATGGTTTCCAGCGCCAGCGCGACATTTCCGGCGGCGGTGCGCCATGGCAGCAGTGCCTTGCCGTAATCCTGAAACACGATGGCGACATCGCGCCGTGGCGCACGCATGGGCTCGCCGTCGAAGCTGACATGTCCGGATGTCGGTTTGTACAGGCCGGCGGCGAGGCGCAGCGCCGTGGTCTTGCCGCAGCCGGAGGCACCGATGATGCAGAGGAACTCGCCGGGCTTCACGTCGAGGCTGACGTTTTCGATAATCGTCTTGCCGCCGAGATCCAGCGTGACATGGGAAAACGCGATCTGCGACTTTTCGGGGTGAGCGGACGGCATGTCCTTGCGAAGGGCAATGGATGTCATCGCGCTCAATCTCCTTGTCCGGGCGGATAGACGAAAGCGAGCGTCGAGTGCAGATGCGACGTCAGCATCGCCTGTGCAGGACCGGTTTCGCGCGCAAGCACGCGATCGGCCAGAAGCTGATGGGCTGCGACAAAGCGGCTGCCGCTGTCGAAGCCGCGCATCATCACCCTGCGGTAGCGATAGGCCTGATCGTAAAGTTCCGAATGCGCCGAGAGCAGGCGCTTCGAATTGCAGGCCGCCAGCAATGCGGTGTGAAATCCCTTATGGAGCTTGTCGAAATCCGGCGCGCCTTCGCGGAATTCATCGCCGGTCCGGTCGATATGCCTGCGCATCTGGTGAAGTGCGCCGAGGATGCCAGCCTCCCAGGCATCGTCGCCATGTTCGATGGCTAGCCGCAGCGCCTCCATCTCCACCACGCTGCGCATCCGTGTGATGTCGGCCAGATCCTCCCGGCTGATGTCGGCGACGCGAAAACCGCGCTGGCCGATGCCGATAATCAGGCCGCGTGAGATCAGGCGCGACAGTCCTTCGCGCATCGGCGTGGCGCCGATCTCGTAACGTTGCACGAGATCGACGATGCCAAGCCGCGTGCCTGGCGCGAGATTGCCGGCAATGATGTCATGTTGGAGCAATGTCGCTGCACGCTCGCTCAGCGTATCCGAGCCGGATACATCGATTGTACTGCTAAGGGGCTGGCCCGCCATTCAGTTTGACCTATTTCAGAATCAGTTTGTTGAGATCGAGTTTGGTCTCCAGCATTTTCTGCGAGGACATGACGTCGATCCACCATGCCAGTTGCTCGGGCTTCAGCACCGGCTCCGACTTGTTCGGCGGCGATGCCTTCACCAGTTCGATGGTCTGTTTTGTGAATTTGGCAATCGCGGCTGAGGTCTTGTCTTTGTCGCTGTTCACGATCGCCGCACCTTCGGCGATGGCAGCGCGAAATTTCCTGACGGTGTCGGGATTCTTCTCGGCCCATTCGCGCGAGGCCGCATAGAAGATGATCGGCTCCGTGCGCTCGAGTTCCGACGCGTAGCGTGCGCCGATGCTGCCGCTACCAGCCGCCAGCATGCGCGATACCG
Organism: Tardiphaga robiniae; assembly: GCF_013359755.1. GTDB lineage: Bacteria > Pseudomonadota > Alphaproteobacteria > Rhizobiales > Xanthobacteraceae > Tardiphaga > Tardiphaga robiniae. The sequence goes on from NZ_JABMCJ010000085.1 coordinate 356,401, forward strand.
TCGGCTCGGCGGTCAGCACGGCATCGACACCGCCGGACTTGATGATGTCCGGCATGGTCGGGAAGGTCACTTCGACGAAATTGACCTTCCTGGGATCTACACCCTTGTCGACCAGCCATTTGACGAACAGCACGTGAAGAAACGCACCGAGGCCCGGTGCGCCGACCTTCTTGCCGATGAAATCCTTCGGCTCCTTGATCGTGATGCCGTTACGCACGAAGGCGGTGATATTGGCGTTCGAGGTCGGGCTCATCACCGTTGCGCCGGCGACCGCGACGAGATCGAGGCCGCCGTCGGCAGCCTGCAGGAAGACGGTGGAGGTTGGACCGCCGATCTGGATCGAGCCGGACAGAATGGCCGCCGGGATATTGGAGTTGATGCCGATGGGGATCATCTCGGCATCGAGCCCGTGCTTCTTGAAGATGCCTTCATCCACCGCGACCATCGCCGAGGCGCAGTCCGTTGTTGCAGTGCAACCGATCTGGAGCTTGGTCTGGGCATGCGCGGTGCCCGTCACAGCGAGCGTGGCCAATAGGGCTGCCACCATCCACCTGGTCATCGTCGTCTCCCTCACCGAGCATTTTTCGATCCTGAAGCAATCTTTTCGATCGCCTCTTGTTTATCGATATTTTTTTTGATCATATATTTTATCGAAGAACAAAAGCAAGTGGGAGACGCCAGTGAAGCTCGCGACATTTCGTGCCGGCGGCCAGCAGGATGGCCAAGCCAGGGTCGGTATCGTTCACGCCAATGACGGCAGGCTGTTCGATCTCGCCAGCGCCGCGGCCCGCGGCGGCGGCAATCCGGTCTTCGACTCGATGCTGGCGTTGATCGATGCAGGTGAAGGCGCGCTCGATGCGGCGCGAGCCTTGTTTGAGAAGCACGGCAGCGACGCGTCGCTCTCGGTCGCCGTCGCGGGCACGGACATTCTTGCACCATTGCCCGAGCCGCGGCAGATGCGCGACGGCATGTCGTTTCCGCTGCATATCCGGCAGTCGCCGCGTGGCCAGTTGAAACTGGCCGCCCGTGCGAAGGGTGACATGGAAGAACTGGCACGGCTCGAAGCCGAGCCACTCGGCGAATTGCCCGAAGTGTATCGCCGCCAGCCGATCTACTACATCACCAACCGCTTCAGCGTACGCGGTACGAATACGACGGTGAAGTGGCCGCGCTACAGCAAGGTGATGGACTACGAACTCGAATTCGGCATCGTCACCAAGAACAAGGGCGCCAATATTTCCGCGGCCAAGGCGAAGGATCACATCTTCGGCTACACCATCTTCAACGATTTCTCGGCACGCGATGCGCAGCGGCTGGAGATGGAAGGCCGCCTCGGCCCGGCCAAGGGCAAGAGTTTCGATGGCGGCAATGTGCTGGGCCCGTGGATCGTCACCCCCGACGAAATCGGCGATCCCTACAAGCTCAAGATGGAATGCCGCGTCAACGGCAAGGTGCGCTCGTCATCGACCAGCGAGGGCATGCTGTTCTCCTTCGAGGAGATCATCGCCCATGTGACGCAGGACGAGACGCTAATGCCCGGCGAATTCATCGGCTCCGGCACCGTCGGCAACGGCTGCGGTCTCGAACTCGGCTGGTATCTCGAACACAATGACGACATCGAACTCGAGGTCGAAAAGATTGGGATATTGAAGAACAAGGTGGTGCGGCAGGATATGTAACGCACCTGCCTCTCCACGTCATTGCGAGGAGCGAAGCGACGCGGCAATCCAGAAGCAACAAGCGCAGACTGGATTGCTTCGTCGCAAGGGCTCCTCGCAATGACGACCGATAGGATCAAACAAAAAACGAAAATCGAGGAAACCAGCATGTCCCGTCGCCTCATCGACATCTCCGTTCCCCTGCAGAACGACGTTCCCGCGGATCCACCGGGTAATCATCCCACCATCAATTATGTCGATCATCAGCAGGGCCTGCCGCGGATGCTGCAATTTTTCGACGGGCTGAAGGCCGAGGATCTGCCGGACGGGCAGGGCTGGGCGGTGGAGCTGGTGCAGCTCTCGACCCATAACGGCACGCATCTCGATGCGCCCTATCATTTCCATCCCACCATGAATCGCGGCGAGCGGTCATGGACCATTGACGAAGTGCCGCTGGACTGGTGTTTGCAGCCCGGCGTGAAGCTCGACTTCCGGCATTTTCCGGACGGCTATGTCGCGACGGCCAAGGACGTCGAGGACGAGCTCAAGCGCATCGGCCATACGTTGAGCCCGCTGGAGATCGTCGTCGTCAATACGTCTGCCGGCGTCAAATACGGCCAGCAGGACTATGTCATCTCCGGCTGCGGCATGGGCTATGAGGCCACCATGTATCTGCTGGAGCGCGGTGTGCGCCTCACCGGCATCGATGGCTGGAGCTGGGACGCGCCCTTCGTCTACACCGCGAAGAAATATGCCGAGACGAAAGATGCCAGCCTGATCTGGGAAGGCCACAAGGCCGGCCGGCATATCGGTTATTGCCATCTCGAGAAGCTGCACAATCTCGAACAACTGCCGTCCACCGGCTTCATGGTGTCGTGCTTCCCGGTGAAAATCGAGAAGGCATCGGCGGGGTGGACAAGGGCGGTAGCGATTATCGATAGTTGAACATCGCGAGCGCAAGCGCAGCCTCACACTGTCATTCCGGGGCGCTTGCTCTTCGCGAGCGAACCCGGAATCTCGAAGTGTTCATCACTCTACTACTTCGAGATTCCGGGTTCGCGTGCGCGAAGATGCGCTCGCGCCCCCGGAATGACGAGTGTGTGGAGCAGCGCTGTCCTACACCGCCGCCGCTTCCTCATGCCCGAAATAGGCCCGCTCCAGCCGCTGCGGCAGGTTGGCTTCCGACGTCGCGGCTTCCAGCACGATGCGCCCCTGCGACAGCGCGTAGACGCGGTTGGCAGCGCCGAGCGCTTTCTCGACAAGTTGCTCCACCAGCAGTACGGCGGTGCCTTGTTTCTGCAATTGCGCGATCACCGTCAGCACGCGATCGACCAGCACTGGCGACAGACCGGCAGAAGGTTCATCCAGCATCAGCAGCCGCGGGCGCCGCACGAGACCTTGGGCCACAACCAGCATCTGCTGCTGCCCGCCCGAGAGCGAAGCTCCGCGCTCGTGGCGCTTCTCCGCGATTTCCGGAAAGAACGACAGCGCCTCATCGACGCGCGCGTTGCGCTCGCCGCGCGGCAGGTCGTAGGCCGCGAGCAGCAGATTTTCGGTGACGGTCTGCTGCGTGAACACGCGGTGGCCCTCGATCACATGCACGAGGCCGGCACGCGCGGCTTCGCGCGGCGTGCCGTTGCTGATATCGCGGGTATCGAAGCGAACGCTCGCCGCATTGACCGGCAGCAGGCCGGAGATCGCGCGCAGCAGCGTCGACTTGCCGGCGCCGTTAGGGCCAAGCAGTGTGACCACCTCGCCGGCGGAGATATGCAGGTCGATGCCATGAAGCACGCGGATCTTGCCATAGCCGGATTCCAGCGCGGTGACCCTGAGCAGCGGTTCAGCCTCCGAGGTAAGCACTGACGACCTCCTTGTGAACGCGGATTTCGGCGGGGGTGCCGGCGGCGAGAATCTTGCCGAGGTTCAGCACCGTGACCTGATCGCAGATGTCGAAGATCAGGTCGGCGTGATGTTCCACCAAGAGTACGCCGGTGCCGCGGCGGCTGATCGCCTTGATCAGCGCGCCGAGCCTTGTGATCTCGTCGCTGGAAAGACCGGCGGCAGGTTCGTCCAGCAGCAGGAAGTCCGGCTGCAGCATCAAGGCGCGGGCGATCTCGATGAAGCGCAACTCGCTGTGCTGCAGGCGATCGGCGCGGACATCGGCCAGCGCCTCCAGCCCGACGACGCCGAGCATGGCGCGCGCCTGTGCGGCGAGCTTGCGTTCGTCGCGGTGGTGCCGCGGCAGCGACAGTAGCGCCTCGGCAAATGTCGCCTCGCCCTCGATGGTGCCGCCGACCATCACATTCTCGAGCACCGAGGCCTCGCCGATCACCCGCGGCGTCTGGAAGGTGCGGGCGATGCCTTTGCCGGCGCGCAGTTCCGGCATGCCGGGCGGCAGCGCGTCGTCGCCGAGCGTGATGGTGCCGCCCTTGGCGGCGTAGTAGCCGGAGATCACGTTCAGCGTGGTGGTCTTGCCGGATCCGTTGGGCCCGATCAGGCCGTGGATCTGGCCGGGCTTCACATCGAGATCGAGGCCATCGATGGCCCGCACATTGCCGAAAGTCAGGACGACATCACGCAACGTAAGAGTCTTGGTGGTAGCCGTCTTGCGCAGGACGTCCGACAGCCCGGCGATGCGCGGCACGATGGCGCGGTTGCTGGCAAGCGGCCGGCGGTTCTTGAAATCCAAGAGCGCGGCGATGCCGCCGGGCATGACCAGCACGATCAGCAGCAGCAGCACCGCATAGAGAAAGGTCGACCACGCAGCCAGAGGCGCGGCGATTTCCGGCAGGATGGTGAGGATGATCGTGCCGAGCATAGGGCCCAAGATCGAGCCGCGGCCGCCGATCAGAATGGCGATGAAGAACAAGACCGAGAGATCGAAGGTGAAGGCATCCGGGGTGATATAGGTCTGCAGGCTGGCGAACAGCCCGCCGGCAAAGGCCGCCATCGCACCGGCGAGCAGGAAGATCGACACCAGCAGCTTCGGCTTGGAAATGCCGGTGGCTTCCGCCGCCACATCCGCATCGCGGATTGCGATCAGCGCGCGGCCAAACCGGCTATAGGCGATATTGGCGCTGAGCCAGGTCGCGACCGCCGCGAAGCCGATGCACAGATAATAGAATCCCCACGGCGTGTTGAACGGCGCGGAGAATTCCGGGCCGACGATGCCGATGCCGCCGCCGGTGACGCTCTGCCAGGCCAGTGCGATCTGCGTCACGATGGTGGCGAAGCCGAGCGTGGTCATGGCGAAATAGAAGGTGCGCAGCCGCATCGCCGGCAGGCCGACAATGACGCCGAACACGGCTCCGACGCAGCTTGCGATCATCAGCGCGCCATAGATTGGGACGGGCGGCAACACGTTGCCGGCCGCGAGCACGCTGGTGGTGTAGGCGCCCAGCGTCAGCAGCGCCACATAGCCGATGGCGAGATGGCCGGCGAAGCCGACCACCAGATTGAGCCCGGCCACCAGCACCCAGTAGATCGCCGCGCGGGTGCCGATCAGCGCCCAGTAATCGTTGCTGACGAAGGGCAGGATCATCGCCAGCGCGAACACGCCGAGGAACGGCAGCAGCGCCGGCAGCACGGAATGTTTCGTCGTCGTCTCGCGCGATGTCGGAATATCGGTGATCGCCGTCATCACACCCTCCGCGCCGTTGCGGAGCCGAACAGCCCTTGCGGCGCTGCCAGCAATACGATGATGAAGATCGCGAACACCGCGACCGACGAGAAGATGCCGCCGACCAGGAAGTTCGCGGCTTGCTGGAACAGGCCGAGCGCGAGCCCGCCGATCAGCGCGCCGCGATTGTTGCCGAGGCCGCCGAGCGCAACGGGCACGAAGCCGTAGAAATTCAACAGCGCGCCGTTGGCGAAGAAGGCCAGCATCAGCTCGCCGCCGGCAAAGCCAGCGACGCCGCCGATCACGCCGGCGAGGGCATAGCTCGCCACGCGCAGGTTACGCTCGGGCAGGCCGAGCGCACGCGCCGCAAAATTATCCTCCGCGATCGCCATGAAGGCATGGCCGACCAGCGTGCGGCGATAGAGATATTCGAGGCCCAAGATGGTGAGGCCGCAGGCCACCACCGGCAGCCAGAATTTTTCGTCCCACACGCCGGTGCCGAGACCGACGATGCGCGGGAAGGGCTGCGGCTCGGTGCCCCATTTGATCGCGGTGACCTGCTGGATCATCAGTGCCAGCGCCAGCGTCGACAGCACATAGAGATGCTGTTCGAGGCTTTTGAGCACCGGCCGCACCGCGACGAATTCGGTAATGACGCCGATGATCGCGCAGGCGATTAAAGTGAGGGCGAAGCCGACCAGGGTCGGCATCCCCATCTTGAGCATGAACAGCGAGCCGAACACCCCGCCGAGCATGGCCAGCTGTCCGGCGGTGAAGCTCATCACCCGCGAGGTCGAGAACATCGTGTTGTAGGTGATGCCGACGAGCGCATAGATTGCGCCCGCCGCGAGGCCTGAAGCTATGATCGAGCCGAGCATGTGTGTCGTCCTCGCGCCGGCTTACGAGTAGCCGGGGGCGAGGGCGAAGGTGCCGTTCTTGGCGGAACGCGCTTCCGACATGACGATCTCGTCGGTCGGATAGCCGTTATGCTGGGTGGGCGAGAACGAGTAATTGCCGAAATAGCCGGGATATTTGGTCAGCGAGTTCCAGTATTTGACGATGCCCTCGCTGTCGGTCGATCCGCTGGCTTCGACAGCCCTGGCGATCAGTTCGACGGCGTCGATACCGCCCGCGATCCACCACAGCAGTGTGTCGTTGAGCGGCACCTTGGCCTTGTTCAGGCGATCGACGAGATCCTGACTCTTCGGCGGCAGTTTGCCGGCTGAATCATAGCTGCAGCTCTTGTAGCCGATGGCGTAGACCTTCTCCCAGTTGGCCGGCTTCTCGATCAGGCTGGCGAGTTCGCCGGAGGCCAGCGACGGATGACCGACAAAGGCAACGTCCCAGTTCATCGATGCGCGGGTGTTGAACATGCGCGCTTCCATGCCGGTGGAAACGCTCCACACCACGATGACCTGCGCAGCGGCATTCTTGGCGCGCAGCATATCCGGCGTCATGTCGGGCTGCGTCGCGTCGATATTGGCGCTGTAGACGACGTCGGCGCCGTCTTTCTTGAAGGCCTCGACCGAGGCTTTCACCGCGGTGACGCCGTAGCCCGTGGTGTCGCCGATCACGGCGATCTTGCTGACTTTCAGCACCTTGAGGCAGTAGTTGCGGACGGCGTCGTCCCATTGGCCGTTGGACGGCGCGATGCGAAATGCGGCGGGGAATTTCGCGGGGTCGATCAGCGTATCGACGACGCAGGGATGCAGGTCCGGCATCTTGGCGCGCGCCATCAATGGCGTCGTGGCCAGCGCCTCGCCTGAATTCACCGGCCCCCAGATCGCATGGACCTTGGCCTGGCTGATCAGTTCCTGCGTGGCGTTGACGGCCTTGGTCGGATCGCCCTGCGTATCTCGGGTGATGATCTCGATCTTGCGGCCCTTGACGCCGCCGGCGGCATTGATGGCTTCCGTGGCAAATGTGACACCGCGGTTGAAGCCGACGGTCGGCGCCGAACTCGGTCCGGTCATGGCGGCGAGCCAGCCGATCTTGATCGGTTCGGACGATTGCGCAATGGCGGGACGTGCGAGTGGAAAACTTGCTGCGCCGAGTGCGCCGGCGCCGCCCAACAGAATTCCACGACGAGAAATGCTCATCTTGACTTCCTCCCTGTGTTTTCCCTTTGCGGTGCCTGTCATTGATGCAGGCATCCGTTTCGTCCGCCCGGTCGTTGCCGGATTATGTGTGTGGGTGATGTCGTTGGTCGGTCAGATACTCCGGATCGTCATGACTTATGCCGATGTTGCGCGGTGGCAGAGCGCGACGCGCAGATCCATCTCCATCGCCTCAGGCTGACCTGTCGCGGTGGCTTTGGCAATCGGCTTGTGATCTTTGACGATGGCAGGGACGTTGCCAAGGGCCTGGCCGTTGCAAGTCACACGGTGCTGCTCTGCAGTCCCGCTCGTCTGTTGCAACGCAATGATGCGTGACTGTCGTCAGGTCGCGCTGAAGCCGCCATCTGCTGATAGCACATGGCCGACGATGTAGCCGGCATCGTCGGACGCGAGCCACACCACGGCTTCGGCGACTTCATGCGGCTGGCCCATACGCCGGATCGGCAGGCCGGCTGCGACGGCCGACATGTCGGCGATCCCCGAGGCCAGCATCATGTCGGTGACGACGCGGCCCGGCGCCACCGCGTTGATGCGGATGCCGCGCGGCCCGCATTCCATCGCTGCCGAACGCATCAGTGAGATCACCGCCGCTTTCGATGCAGAATATAGCGCAAGGCCTGGATTGGGATTGCGGATGCCGCTCACCGACGCGTTGATGACGATGCGGCCGCCGCCATTCAGTTCCATGGCCTGGATCTGATGCTTCAGGCCAAGAAACACCGAGCGGACATTGGCATCGAACACGGTGTCATAGACCGCCTCTGTCTGCTGCTCGACCGGCGCGCGCCGTTCCTGATAGCCTGCATTGTTGAAGGCCACGTCGAGCCGCCCGAAACGGGATATCACGGCCTGCACCAGACTGGCGACCTCGGCCTCCTCGGTCACATCGGTGCGGACGAACAGTGTCTCGGCCCCAAACCGGCCGCAGTCTTCCGCAGCGGCCTGTCCCTCGGACTCGCGGCGGCCTGCGATCACCACTGCAGCTGCGCCTTCCTGCGCCATCAGCAACGCGGCCGCCCGCCCGATGCCGGTGCCGCCGCCGGTCACGAGGCAGATGCGTCCGGCCATGCGGTCGCGGGGGCGGAACAGGGCAGCGCTGGTTGTCATGATCATTCCTTGCACGGATCGTGCTAACACGGGCGTTATTCGTCGCCAGCAATATAGTTGTATCATGCAACTATCGTCAAGGAGCCTGCGATTGTCCGATATTGACGCCGATTTGATCGATCACATCCGCGCCGCGTCGCGTCTGATGGTGCGCGAACTCGGTTTCATGCAGGCAACGGTTGCAGCGACCGACTATCCGCCATCGGCGGTGCATACGCTGCTGGAGATCGGCGCGCGCGAGGCGATGACCGCAGTCGAATTATCCGCGTTTCTCGGCCTGGAGAAATCCAGCGTCAGCCGGATGATCCGCAAGCTGATCGACGCAGGCGAATTGAAGGAAGCCGCTAGTGCCGGCGACGGCCGCGTCAAGCGGCTGCTGCTCACGGCCAAGGGACGGCGTACCCGCGAGGCGATCGAGGCCTATGGGCAGCGGCAGGTCACCAATGCCTTGCAGCAATTGGCTCCGGCCCAGCGTCAGAAGGTGGCCGAAGGTCTCACTCTCTATGCCGAAGCACTGGAAGCGCATCGGCTGGCAGACGCACAGGTGTCGGACCGGACATTGGCCAGGCGGTCTTGAACCGCTACAGTCGAATCCGGCACACTCGACCGGCTTGACTGGTTCGCATCGTGCAAAAGTAAGTCGTGCCAAAGCAAAAGAAACAGGGATGGAATTATGCCGGGCCACAAGAAGACCCCCGATCAACTCCGCAGCGCACGCTGGTTCGCGCCGGACGACCTGCGTGCCTTCGGCCATCGCTCGCGCGCGATGCAGCAGGGCTATGCACCGGTTGAGTGGAAGGGGCGCCCTGTCATCGCCATCCTCAACACCTGGTCGGAAGCGCAGCCGTGCCACATGCATTTCAAGACCCGCGTCGATGACGTCAAACGCGGCATCCTGATGGCTGGCGGTTTCCCCATGGAGCTGCCGGCGCTGTCGCTGTCGGAGAGCTTCCTGAAGCCGACGACGATGCTCTATCGCAACATGCTGGCGATGGATGCCGAGGAATTGCTGCGCGGCCATCCCGTCGATGGCGTGGTGCTGATGGGCGGCTGCGACAAGACCACGCCGGGCCTTCTGCTCGGCGCCACCAGCGCGGGTTATCCCGCGATCTATCTGCCGGCCGGTCCGATGCTGCGCGGTAACTGGAAGGGCAAGACGCTCGGCTCCGGCTCGGACGCCTGGAAATACTGGGACGAGCGCCGCGCCGGCAAGATCTCCGACAAGGAATGGGTCGAGGTTGAGGGCGGCATCGCCCGCAGCTACGGCACCTGCATGACCATGGGCACGGCATCGACCATGACGGCGATTGCCGAGTCCATTGGCATGACGCTCCCCGGTGCCTCGTCGATCCCCGCTGCCGATGCAGGTCACATCCGCATGGCCAGCGAATGTGGCCGCCGCATCGTCGAGATGGTGTGGGAAGATCTGACTCCGCAAAAGATCCAGACGCGCAAGGCCTTCGAGAACGCCATCACTGTGGCGATGGCCATGGGCTGCTCGACCAATGCGATCATCCATCTGATCGCGCAGGCGCGCCGCGCCGGTCAGGATATCGGCCTCGACGATTTCGAGATCGCCAGCCGCAAGGTGCCCGTGATCGCCAATGTGCGCCCGTCCGGCGACAAATATCTGATGGAGGATTTCTTCTATGCCGGCGGCCTGCCGGGACTGATGAGCCGCATCAAGGACCATCTGCATCTCGACGTGATGACCGTCACCGGCAAGACGCTGGGTGAGAACATCGCCGGCGCCGAAGTCTATAACGACGACGTCATCCGAACCGTCAAAGATCCCATCTACGCCGAGGGCGCGCTCGCGGTGCTGAAGGGCAACCTCGCGCCCGATGGCTGCGTCATCAAACCGTCAGCCTGCGAGCCGCGCTTTCTCAAGCATACCGGTCCGGCACTGGTGTTCGACGACTATCCCAGCATGAAGAAGGCGATCGACGACGAGAGCCTCGATGTCACGGCCGATCATGTGCTGATCCTGCGCAATGCGGGTCCGCAGGGCGGGCCGGGCATGCCGGAATGGGGCATGCTGCCGATCCCGAAGAAGCTGGTGAAGCAGGGCGTCCGCGACATGGTGCGCCTCAGCGATGCGCGCATGAGCGGCACCAGCTATGGCGCCTGCATCCTGCATGTGGCGCCGGAATCTTTCATCGGCGGCCCGCTGGCGCTTGTCGAGAATGGCGACATGATCACACTCGACGTCGATGCGCGGACGATCAATCTCGACATCTCCGATGCGGAGATGGAGAAGCGTCGCGCGGCGTGGAAAGCCCCGGAGCGCAATTACGAACGCGGCTATGGCTGGATGTTCACCAAACATATCCAGCAGGCCAATGAAGGCTGCGACTTCGACTTCCTGCGTACCGACTTCGGCGCGCCGGTCAAAGAACCCGTGATTTATTGAGTGAGTGATCCCATGACCAAGCTCAGCGACGCGACCCGCGCCAAACTCAAGACCATCTCCACCGCCACGGTGGCCACCGCGCTCTACAAGCGCGGCTTCCGCAATCAGTGCATCCAGGATGTCCATCCGCTCGGACCGAACCAGCCGACACTGGTGGGCGAGGCCTTCACGCTGCGCTACATGCCGGCGCGCGAGGATCTCAACAAGCTCGATGTGTTCAGGGACCGCTCGCATCCCCAGCGCAAGGCGGTCGAGGATTGCCCGCCCGGCGCGGTGCTCGTGATGGACAGCCGCAAGGATGCGCGTGCGGCCTCCGCCGGCGCCATCCTGATCAACCGGCTGGCCCAGCGCGGCGTTGCCGGTGTCATCACCGATGGCGGCTTTCGTGATTCCGCCGAGATCGCCAAGCTCGGCTTCCCCGCCTATCACCATCGCCCGAGCGCACCGACCAATCTGACGCTACATCAGGCCATCGAGATCAACGGCCCGATCGGCTGCGGCGATGCGCCGGTGTTTCCCGGCGACGTGATCCTCGGCGACAGCGACGGCGTCATCGTCATCCCCGCGCATCTTGCCGACGAGATCGCCAACGAGGCCTTCGAGATGACCGCCTTCGAGGATTTCGTCACCGAACAGGTCCAGAAGGGCAAGGGCATCTTCGGGCTTTACCCCGCGACGGATGAGCAGACGCTGGTGGATTTCGCGGCGTGGCGGAAGGAGAAGGGGCGGTAGGGCGCGATCACGGCGTGCATCGCGTCAGGATGGAACCAGAGGCGGTTCTTGGCTTTGTCTTGGAGAGATGCGCCGGTGCGCATCATCCATCACTCAGCCGGAAAGAGACGCTATGCGCAGCCTCATCGTCGCGGTCGGACTGTCGCTGCTGGCGCAGGGCGCAGCCCTCGCCAAGGATTCCGACAAGCCGTCCAGGGCTTTCAATGCCGAGACGATCAACGCCGCCAATTTCACCGGCAAGCTGCCGCCCGACGAGAAGCTCAGCCCGCTGGCGGTGAAGCTACAGGTGCTGCTCGACCGCGCGCATTTCTCGCCGGGCGAGATCGACGGGATGTTCGGCGACAATGTGGAGAAGGCACTGCTGGCTTTTGCGGAAGCCAACAGCCTGCCGTCCGGCAAGGCGCTGACGCCGGAGATCTGGGCGAAGCTGCAGGCGGGATCATCGGACCCGGTCATGACCGATTACGTGCTGACCGAGAAAGACGTGAAGGGTCCATATCTCGATAAGCTCCCAGTCAAAATGGAGGAGATGAAGGCGCTGAAGAAACTTGACTACACCAGCGCTCGCGAAGCCCTCGGCGAACGCTTCCATATGAGCCAGGATCTGCTCGAGACGCTCAATCTCAAAGCGAAGTTCGACAAGGCCGGCGATACGATCACCATCGTCAAGCTGTCGGATCGCAAGCCCGACAAGGTCAGCCGCCTTGAGGTCGACAAGGTCCGCCAGACCGTGAAGGCCTTCGCCAAGGATGGCGCGTTGCTCGCCTTCTATCCTGCCAGCGTCGGCAGCGATGAGAAGCCGACGCCATCGGGTGCACTGAAAGTGACGTCGGTTCACGCCAACCCGGTCTATCGTTACGATCCGAAATACAAGTTCAAGGGCGTGGAATCGTCGAAGCCCTTCACCATCAATGGCGGCCCCAACAATCCCGTCGGTGCCATGTGGATCGGCCTGTCGGAGAAGAGTTATGGCATCCACGGCACGTCGGATCCGTCCCGCGTCAGCAAGAGCGATTCCCATGGCTGCGTGCGTCTCACCAACTGGGACGTGGAGCGCCTCGGTGCATCCGTGAAGAAGGGTGTGGAAGTCAGCTTCGTCGACGGCAAGCAGGCGGCGAAGTAGTGCGCGCGGTATTGCGCGTCCTCCTCGTCATTCGGGGGCGTGGGCGGCGCTAGCCGCGCGCGAACCCGGAATCCCGGAGTGTTTTGCGCTGAACATGCTGGGATTCCCCGCCACTCCAATTGGAGTGGCTGAGGTTCGCGATACGCCGCCTTCGGCGTCTCCTCGCGCCCTCAGGCAAACCAATTGGTTTGCCGGGGAATGACAGTGTGGGGCGGCAAGATAGCCTTCGAACATTTTTTCCTATCTTCCGTTGACACCATCCCCATCAGGTTTATATTCCCCATTGTCCTGCCCCACCGAGAGGGGCGATCGCGATCGTCACGTTCGCGGGGTGGGATGCGGTGGACGCCGGAGATGCGGCGTCACGCGGTTCACGGGTGACGTCTGTCTTCGGGCAGGACGGATCTGCGCCAGCACTGCCACTGGCAAGGACACGGCCGACCTTGAGATGGAAAGATCCCTGGACAGTGTGACGGACGACCAAATCGAAACGCGTTCGGCCTAGTCGCTTGAGGCTCCCTTCCCATCGCCTTGGGACTTTAATTCGCGATCGGAGCGTTCGTCGAGGCAAAGTGCAAGCAACCGA
>NZ_JABMCJ010000086.1 GCF_013359755.1 Tardiphaga robiniae
CGCCACCGCGGCGATTTCTGTCCCCGGGACCGTTCTTCCGGGCAAAGGCGCAGAGCTCCGCACTCCGCTGATCCCGACGGTTTCCCGCCGTTCACCAATGCCACGTCCAGCCAGCATGAGTGGCAGACCCCCGTAGTGGGGCCGGACGGTGACCCAAGGCCTCCCGAGTGCGCGGGGTACGTCACCCCACACCCGCAGGCGCCGCATCCCTGTTCCACCTCAAGACGCCTCTAGAAGCGCCCCTCGCGAACCGGACAATTCGGATAATAATCCCTCAAGGAATATTGTCAACACCTGCGAAGGTCAATATGCGCATGAACTTCGCGGCGCGTGGTGCGACCAACCGGGATGACACAGCATTCAATCGCCGGCTTTCGCCGCTTCCTGCTCGCTCCCCTGCTCTCGCTCGCCCTGCTTGGCACGGCGCAGGCCGGCGACGCCGCCGCGCGCAGAGTGATCGGCTTCTCGCCGGACGGCGCGCATTTCGCCTTCGAGCACTATACGCAGCTCTATGATGCGACCGAGATCGTCGCCGAGATCCAGGTGATCGACACGCGCAGCGACGACTTTGCGAAGGGCACGCCCTTCTCCCTTCGTACCAAAGACGATGACGAGCGCGAGGTGGATGCCGTGCGCGCCGAGCTGATGGCCAGGGCCAAGCCGCTGCTGGGCAGGCTTGGTATTACCGAGCCCGGCACGCGCTTCGCCGGCAAGCCGTCGATGGATCTCGACGAGATCGGCATCTATCAGATGGACTCGAAGCCGCTCGCCACCACGCAGGCCATCACTTTGCAGGACGGCCGCAAGCTGGTGCTGACGATCTCCGATCAGGCGCTCGGCAAGGCGTCATGCTACGGCGCCGGCGGCCGCGGCACCACTGGCAGTGTCATTGCCACCGGCATGACACTGCTACTGAGCATCGATGGCACCGCGCCCATCACCCTGCAGCAGGACAAGCAATTGCCGAAGCGACGCCGCTGCGTCACCGCCTACGGGATCGCCGATGTCTATCATCACCAGGCCAAGGACGGCGCGCAGACGCTGGCTGTGCTGGTGGAGACCGTGGACGCCCACGAATTCCACGCCGGTCCGAACCGGCGGTTCATGGCGGTGACGACGAGGCTGCCGCCGAAATAGCGGCCACATGGCTGCCGCTAACACAACAGAATCGATTATTGCCGGCGCAGCTCCTGAACCCGTTTTGGAAAAATGCTTTCAGCAAACCTAGCCCGGATAAGCGCCGCGATATCCGGGACCCGGGTCACAATGGGCTCGCTACGCGCTAAGAAAAACTTAGATTGAACATGGTCACATCATACGGTTTTAGCTCAACCGTAATGACTAAACAGACCTGCCTTCGATCAGCATCGGCATTGCCAGAGGGTGGAATTAGAAGCGTATCAGTCTCTACAGAAATTTGCGAAACTAGGTCGTCGTCTTCCAACAAAACAAAAAATGGATCTTCGTCTGCTCCGGGTGTCTCATTGCCCTGCAACTCGTTTGCACTTTTGGGTCGCCTTAAGGTGTCGACCAACGTCTTCACTCGATTATCTAAGTCTCCAGCGCTTAATACACTTCCGGGAATATCGCGCCTAAGAAACAGAATATTGAGCGAACAGAGAAGTGATAGCTCCTTACGAACCAGGGGCACGAACCGATAGCCGTTCTCGCGATATTGATTTGCTATATGATCCACCATTGGGATCGGCTGATCGTCCCAAATCTCCAATCGATCAAATGTCTTCGCAATAGGCTGACTAGTTACCCTGTTGCTAACTTGAATTTTATGGTCGCGCAGGAATTTGTTCGTTGACCACAAATGCTTCAACTGAAGATGAAATTCCTTCCTAATGTCCTGCTTATGGCCAGCCAGCCGGTCTCTTTGCCCCGTAGTCGGATCACTCTGTCTCGATTTCAATTCACCCTGATATATGAGCCTGAATCTCATGTTTGTTGCCTGATCTGAGAGACGTAAGCTTGGGGGAGTTGCCGAACGTGGCACACAATGGCACCACCTATGGTAGCGTCCAGCCAACCGGCCACGCAAAGTATTTATCCGTCTTGGAGCGGTGGTTTCCCCCGCCCCAATCTGCTAAAGCGCGGCGTAATCCCCCAAACGTCAGAGTGCGCAATGATCCCTCGCTATACCCGTCCGGAAATGGCCTCCATCTGGGAGCCGCAGACCCGCTTCAAGATCTGGTTCGAGATCGAGGCGCATGCCGCCGATGCGCTGGCGGAACTGGGCACCATTCCGAAGGACGCGGCGAAGACGATCTGGGCCAAGGCCAAGGACGCAACCTTCAATGTGGAGCGGATCGACGAGATCGAGCGCGAGACCAAGCATGACGTCATCGCCTTCCTGACCCATCTCGCCGAAATCGTCGGCCCCGAGGCGCGCTTCGTGCATCAGGGCATGACCTCGTCTGATGTGCTCGACACCTGCCTCAACGTGCAGCTCACCCGCTGCGCCGATATCCTGATCGCCGATATCGACCGTCTGCTGGCCGCGCTGAAGACCCGCGCCTTCGAGCACAAGATGACGCCGACCATCGGCCGCTCCCATGGCATTCATGCCGAGCCGGTCACCTTCGGCCTCAAGCTCGCTTATGCCTATGCCGAATTCACCCGTAACCGCGAGCGTCTCGTCGCTGCGCGCAAGGAAGTCGCGACCTGCGCGATCTCCGGCGCCGTCGGCACCTTCGCGCAGATCGATCCGCGCGTCGAAGAACATGTCGCGAAAGCGATGGGCCTCGTGCCGGAGCCGATCTCGACCCAGGTGATCCCGCGCGACCGTCACGCGATGTTCTTCGCCACGCTGGGCGTCATCGCCTCGTCGATGGAGCGCTTGGCGGTGGAAATCCGCCACATGCAGCGCACCGAGGTGCTGGAAGCCGAGGAGTTCTTCTCCGAAGGCCAGAAGGGCTCGTCGGCGATGCCGCACAAGCGCAACCCGGTGCTGACCGAAAACATCACCGGCCTTGCCCGCATGGTGCGCGCCTATGTGACCCCCGCGCTGGAAAACGTGGTGCTGTGGCACGAGCGCGATATCTCGCACTCCTCCGCCGAGCGCATGTTCGGGCCGGACGCCACGGTGACGCTCGACTTCGCGCTCAACCGCATGGCCGGTGTGATCGAGAAGCTGCTGGTCTATCCCGCCAACATGCAGAAGAATCTCGACCGTCTCGGCGGCCTCGTGCATTCGCAGCGCGTGCTGATCGCGCTGACGCAGAAGGGCGCATCGCGCGAGGACAGCTACAAGCTCGTGCAGCGCAACGCCATGCCAGTCTGGCGCGGCGAAGGCGACTTCCAGACACTGCTGAAGAGCGATCCCGAGGTGAAGAAATATCTCACCGACGACGAGATCTCCGAGAAATTCGACCTCGGCTATCACCTCAAGCATGTGGACACGATCTTCACGCGCGTGTTCGGTACCTCATCCTGAGGAGCGACGTCTTCGTCGCGTCTCGAAGGATGAGCGCCACACGCCATGGTTCGAGACGGCGCCGAAGCGGCGCCTCCTCACCATGAGGACGGAGTCCACTGGCTACATCGTCGCCGTATGCCTGCGGCGCGGTCATCACTTCAGCAAGACGCCAAGCCTGAGCATCCGCCTGCTCGCGGGTCTCGGCGTCGAAGGCGATGGCCATATGGGCGCATTGGTGAAGCACCGCTACGATCGCCGCCGCGATCCCGCCAGGCCGAACCTGCGCCAGGTGCATCTGATCCCGTCCGAGCTGTTCGACGAATTGCGCGCCAAGGGGTTCACGATCCAGCCCGGCGATCTCGGCGAGAATGTCACAACATCGGGGATCGAGCTCGCAGCGCTGCCCACCGGCACGCGGCTGCATCTGGGCACACATGCGGTGATCGAACTCACCGGCCTGCGCGAGCCCTGTGTGCTGATGGATCGCTTTCAGCGGGGATTGAAGGCAGCGACGCAAGATCGCGACGCTGATGGCAACGTCATCTGCAAGGCCGGAGTGATGGCGGTTGTCGTTGCGGATGGCGAAGTGGCGGCGGGCGATGCGATTGAGACTGTGTCGCCGGAAGGTAAGCAACGGCCATTAGAGCCGGTGTAGCCAGCCGCGAGCGCGGTAAGCTCCCTCTCCCCGCATCTTGCGCGGGGAGAGGGGTGGGGTGAGGGGCATGGCATTGGCCTGTCCTATGCGTCTCGTTTTCGGATCGAAGATTCCGATCCGAGAGAGCGCAACAAGCGGTGAGCGCGTGCCATGCCCCTCACCCGCCCGGCTTCGCTGCGCTACGCCGGGCGACCTCTCCCCGTAAAGGACGGGGAGAGGTTAAGAACCGCCGCCCTTCCCGAAAAAGCCCGAATGCCCCTGTCTTGATTGCCAGACCCGCAGCAACTCCGCAGTAACCATCCTCCCCTAGGCTCTCATGATGCCGACGCGTCCCACCATCCTTGTGTTCGACTCCGGTCTCGGCGGCCTCACCGTCCAGCGCGAGATCGCCAAGGCGCGCCCGGATGCCCGCTATGTCTATGTGGCGGATGACGCGTTCTTTCCCTACGGCCAGCACACCGAAGACGCGCTGATCGGCCGCGTCGTGCCCTTGATGGGCGAGCTGATCGCTGCGCACCGGCCGGATCTCGTGGTGATCGCCTGCAACACCGCCTCGACGCTGGTGCTCAACCATCTGCGCGCGGCCTATGCCGTGCCCTTTGTCGGCACCGTGCCGGCGATCAAGCCGGCCTGCGCGCGCTCGGTCAGCAAGCGCGTCTCCGTGCTCGGCACGTCAGGCACCGTGAAGCGCGAATATACCCAGACACTGATCCGCGAATTCGGCGGCGGCTGCATCGTCACGCTGGTCGGCTCCGCCGAACTCGCCGCACTGGCGGAAGGCGCACTCGGCGGCCAAGGCATCGACGACGCCGATCTGTTTCGCGAGATCGCGCCCTGCTTCGTGCAGGACGCCGCCGGTGCCCGCACCGACACCATCGTGCTCGCTTGTACGCATTATCCGCTGTTGCTCGACCACCTCAATCGTATCGCGCCGTGGCCGGTAGCATGGATCGATCCGGCCCCGGCAATCGCACGCCGCGTGGTCGGCCTGATCGGCGATCATCAGCCCGGCGTGCCGCCCGGCGATGCCGTGCTGCTCTACACTTCCGGCAAGCGCCATGCCTGGCCGGAGGCACTGGCGCCGTTCTTCGGCGGACAGGTCGCGGCATAGCGAGCGCTCGACTTTCCCTTGCGCGCTGCTAGCCTTGCGGCGCGCCGTTCCGAAAAGAGAACGGCAAAGGGAGACCAGCATGCTCGATACGAATTTTCTGAAGAATGGCCTTCTCAAGACACTGCTTGTTGGCGCGGCGATCACGGCCTGCGCCGGTGCGGCCAGTGCACAAGGCATCAAGCGCACGCCGCTGCAGGACGTCAAATATCCCGCCGGCCATCGCATCGTGACGGTCGTGGCTGAACTCGGCCCGAACCAGCTCGCCGGCCGCCATACCCATCCAGGTGTCGATACCGGTTACGTTCTCGATGGCGACGCGACGCTGATCGTCGAGGGCCAGCCGGACCAGGCACTCAAGGCCGGCGATTCCTATGCCGTCCCGGCCGGGATTCCGCATGACGTGAAGACCGGCGACAAGGGGCTGAAGATCATGGCAGTCTATGTCGTGGAAGACGGCAAGCCGGTGGCGACGCCCGCGCCGAAATAACAGGATCCAGTTTGACGATGACGACCCCCGCGCCATTTCACGATCTCAAGCAGAAATGGCGCGAGGGGCGCCCCACTTTCGGGGCCATCGCGACCATCCCGTCGATCCAGACCGTGCGCATCATGGCGCAGTCGCTGGACTGGATCATCGTCGATCTCGAACACGGCCCGATCGATCTCAACACCGCCCACGGGATGATCATGGCCACCGCGGGCACGCCCTGCACGCCGCTGGTGCGGATCGCCGCCAACGAGCCGTGGCTGGCGAAAGCACCGATGGATTTCGGCGCGATGGGCATCAACTTCCCGATGATCAACAGCGCCGACGATGCCTACAAGGCCGCGCGCAGCCTGCGCTATCCGACCCAGGGCGAGCGGCTGTGGGGACCGTTCCATGCGCCGTTCCGGTGGAACGTGGGCATGCCCGACTATATGGCGCGCGCCGACGACAGCATGATCTGCATGATCACCATCGAGCATATCGATGCGGTGAACCGGATCGGCGAGATCATGGCCACACCGGGCATCGACATCGCGGTGATCGGCGTCGGCGACCTCGCGACATCCATCGGCAAACGCGGCCAGCCAGGCGATCCCGAGGTGCAGGCGCTGGTGGCAAAGGCCGAAGCGGGAATCCTCAAGTCAGGCGTGCCGCTGGGCGGCGCGGCGCTGAACGCGGAGATGGGCAACGCCATGATCGAGCGGGGCTATGTGGCTCTGGCGCTGGGATTCGACTGGTCACTGTTCCAGCGCGGAATCGCCTCCGGATTCGAAGGCATCAGGCGGTGAAACTGCCATTTCGAGGCCGATTTTGCGCCAAAACTGGCCGGATTGGCGCTATAAGCCCGCAAAACGGCAAAACGCCCGTCTTTCAATTGACATAACCGGGCCTTCACCCTAGAAACCGCCTTGCTCGCGGGCCGTTTTCGGCCCGCGAAGCGTTTCGCACCCGTGGTTCTCCGCCCAGCTTTGGGAATGAACCTGTCGGTGCCGAGATTTTCCAGACTCTGGACTGATCACGGTACACAGGAGGGCGCGTCTCCTCACATTGACCATTGAACATCGAGGACGCGATGACAAAGCGTAGTGAAGCTAAATACAAAATCGACCGCCGTATGGGCCAGAACATTTGGGGTCGTCCCAAGTCTCCGGTCAACAAGCGTGAATACGGCCCCGGCCAGCACGGCCAGCGCCGCAAGGGCAAGCTCTCCGACTTCGGCACGCAGCTGCGCGCCAAGCAGAAGCTGAAGGGCTATTACGCCAACATCTCCGAGCGCCAGTTCCACTCCATCTATGTGGAAGCCGGCCGTCTCAAGGGCGACACCGGTGAAAACCTGATCGGCCTGCTCGAGCGCCGCCTCGACACCGTCGTGTATCGCGCCAAGTTCGTCGCCACCATGTTTGCGGCCCGTCAGTTCATCAACCACGGCCACATCAAGGTGAACGGCAAGCGCGTCAACATCGCGAGCTATCTCGTGAAGGTCGGCGACGTCATCGAGATCAAGGAATCCTCCAAGCAGCTCGCTTTCGTTCTGGAAGCCAGCCAGCTCGGCGAACGCGACACCCCGGATTACGTCGAAACCGACCACAGCAAGATGACTGCCAAGTTCATCCGCATTCCGCAGCTGTCGGACGTTCCTTTCGCCGTGCAGATGGAACCGCATCTGATCGTCGAATTCTATTCGCGCTAATTTCTGACAGCGCAGACGAGATCAAGGCCCCGGATTTTCCGGGGCCTTTTTTGTTTGGCCTCTGTCCCATCAGCCGTCATTGCGAGGTCAAGGAAAGTTGCATGCAACTTTCCCCTTAGCGTAGCGACGAAGCAATCCAGCCTTCGCTCGTTCACTCTGGATTGCTTCGCTCAGCAAAATCGCAAGACGATTTTGCGGGCTCGCAATGACGGGGTAGCTTGTGGTGTGTAACAACGTGGAATTCCCAATGCCCTTCACCCCTGCTCGCCCCGACCCATCACAGCCGCCGGTCCGCATCAATCTGCTGTCCGACACACAGACGAAGCCCACGCCCGCGATGCGCGCGGCGATGGCTGCGGCAGATGTCGGCGATGAGCAGGTCGGCGACGATCCCACGGTGAATGCGCTCTGCGACCGCGTCGCCGAACTGCTCGGCAAGGAAGCCGCCGTGTTCATGCCATCGGGTACCATGTGCAATGTCGCCGGCCTGCTGGCGCATTGCCGGCCCGGCGACGAAATCCTCGCGCATCGCACCGCGCATATCCTCTCGCGCGAGGGCGGTACCCATGCCGCTCTTGGCGGCTTCCAGATTACCGGGCTCGACGGCGCCGATGGCAAGTTCACACCAGATACGCTGCGCGCCGCATTGCATCCGCGCACGCGCTACGAGGCAGCGCAGACCGTGGTCAGCGTCGAACAGACTGCCAATATCGGCGGCGGCACCATCTGGTCGAAATCCGATCTTGAAGCGATCGTCACCATCGCGCGTGACCGCGGCCTTGCCACGCATATGGATGGCGCGCGACTGATGAATGCCTGTGTCGCCACCGGTATCGGTGCGAGCAGGATGTCCGATGGCTGGGACTCGGTGTGGATCGATTTCAGTAAGGGGCTCGGCGCGCCGATCGGAGCCGTGCTCGCCGGCACGCGCGACTACATTGATGCAGTGTGGCGCTGGAAGCAGGGATTGGGCGGCTCGATGCGCCAGGCCGGCATGGTTGCCGCCGCCTGCATCCACGCGCTGGATCATCACGTCGAGCGCCTCGCCGACGATCACGCCAATGCGCGTGCACTCGCTAGCGGACTGGCCCAGATCGACGGGATCGCCGTTCAGCAGCCGGAGACCAATCTCGTGTTCTTCGATCCCGCGGGCGCAGGCATCAGCGGTGCTGCTATGGTGAAAGCCTTGCGCGCGAAAGGCGTGCTGCTCGCCACGATGGACGGCCGCATCCGCGCGTGTACACATCTGGATGTCAGTGCGGACATGATCGGGGAAACGCTGGGATTGATCAGGGACGTGGTGCGAGCGGTTTAGCCTTATCCCGACGGCCCTCATGGTGAGGAGGCGCCGCTTGGCGCCGTCTCGAACCATGAGATGTTTGGCCCATCCTTCGAGACGCGCAAGAACGCGCTCCTCAGGATGAGGGCTGAGTATGTGAAACAGGCACTACGATGACCTGCCCTGCCGCTTACTCCAGCGCCTCGGCGATGATCTTCCGCACATCAACCTCCATCCGCACCCGCTGCGACGGTGCCTGCGTCATCACCAGCATGAACATGTCATTCTTCGGATCGACCCAGAAGAACGTGCCGCCAACACCGTCCCAGCGATATTCGCCGACCGGGCCGGGCTCGCTCGCGAGCTCCTTGGTGCGCACCGCGAAGCCGAGACCGAAGCCGCTGCCGGCGCCCGGGAAATAATAGTAATCGCGCTTCACGCCGCTTTGCGGACCGACGTGATCGCGCGTCATCTCCGCCACCGTTCCCGGTTTGAGATAGCGCTTGCCGTCCAGCGTGCCGCCGTTGAGCAGCATCTGCAGGAAGCGCGCGTAATCCGCCGCCGTGCCGACCAGACCGGAGCCCCCCGCCTCCCATTGCATGACCTCAGCGGGATCGTGCATACCGACCACCGGCCCGACCATGCGATCTCCCGGGAACGGCTCGGCCACACGCGAGCGCCGTTCGCCATCGGTGATGTAGAACGAGGTGTCCCGCATCCCCAATGGACCGAACAGCCGTTCCTCCAGGAAATGATAGAGCGACTGGCCGGATACGACTTCGATGACGCGGCCGAGAATGTCGGTGGAATGGCCGTAGTCCCACAGCGTGCCGGGCTGCTCGGCGAGCGGAAGCTGCGCGATGCGGTCGGCCCAGGAGGCATTGTCCCAGTCGCGGCCGAAGATATCGAGCTGCGCATAACGTTTCCGCGCGGGATCGTCGCCATAGAAACCGTAAGTGATGCCCGATGTATGCGTGAGCAGATCGGCGATGGTGATCGGCCGC
Organism: Tardiphaga robiniae; assembly: GCF_013359755.1. Lineage (GTDB taxonomy): Bacteria > Pseudomonadota > Alphaproteobacteria > Rhizobiales > Xanthobacteraceae > Tardiphaga > Tardiphaga robiniae. Next base: position 9,651 of record NZ_JABMCJ010000086.1, read on the forward strand.
TGCAGCGGCACGAGGCCGAATGTGGCGTGTTCGTCGCCCCCGTTGGTGTCGACGCCCACCTTCGTCTTCGCGAAAGCCGGGATGTATTTCGCAACGGGATCGTCGAGGCGCAGCTTGCCATCCTCGACCAGCATCATGGCGGCTACCGAGGTGATCGGCTTCGACATCGAATACAGCCGGAAGATCGCATCCCTGGTCATCGGATGGCCGCTGTCGAGATTGCCGAACGTATCGAAATAGACAGGCTTGCCGTGCTGTTGCACCAGCACCACCGCGCCGGGAATCTTCCGCTCCGCGACCATGTCGAGAAAGTAGCGATCGAGCGCCAGCAGCTTTTCGGCAGAGAATTCGCGCGCAATGGATTGCGGTTTTTCGGCCCGGGCCGGCGGCGAAGGCACGATAACGGTGCCGACGCAGCAGAGCGTCAGCAGCAGGAGTACGGCCCGCCTATTTCTCCAGCGCTTCATAGACCAACAGCTTCAAAGACCTTTGAATGCGCTGTCGCTCCGACGGCGTCTGTTCGAGCAGGATGAAGAAGAAGTCCTGTTTGGGATCGATGATGAAATAGCAACCGCTGGCGCCGTCCCATTTCAACTCGCCGAGCGATCCCGGCGGCGGCGGCTTGGCATTGCCGGGATCGGTGCGCACGGCAAAGCCGTAACCGAAACCGAAACCGTCCCCGGGGAAATACAGATAGTCACGACCGACCCCGGAATCCTTGCCGATATGATCGGTGGTCATGTCCTTGAACGTCGCCGCGCTCATGTAGCGTTTGCCGTCATATTCGCCGCCATTCAGCAGCATCTGTGCAAATTTCGTGTAGTCAGCCAGCGTCGAGACCATGCCGCCGCTGCCGGATTCCCATTTCTGATAGGTGTCGGGTCGGCCCTGTCGTCCGGTGCGGAAATCGCGGTCCCAGGCCATCGGCTTGGCGAGCATGACCTCCTTCGACTTCTCCTTCACGAAGAAGCCGGTGTCCTTCATGCCGAGCGGCCCGAGGAACGCCTGCTCCTCGTAACCGAGCAGCGACTTGCCGGTAACCACTTCAATCACGCGGCCGAGAATATCGGTGGAGTGGCCGTAGTCCCACATGGTGCCGGGCTGGTGCTCGAGCGGCAGTTGCGCGATGCGGTCGGCGAATTCCTTGTTGTCGAAATCGCCGCTGTAGATATCCGCATTGCCATAGGCGCGGCGGACCAGGCTCTCGCCATAGAAACCGTAAGTGATGCCGGACGTGTGCAGCAGGAGATCGCGGATCGTCACCGGGCGGTTGGGCGCGACGATGTCCAGCGCCTTCTCGCCATTCTCCAGCTTCTTCTCAACGCCGACCTTGGCCTTGGCGAAAGACGGAATGTATTGCGAGACGGGATCGTCGAGTTTCAGCTTGCCCTGATCGATCAGCATCATCGCCGCAAACGACGTGATCGGCTTCGACATGGAATGCAGCCGGAAGATCGTATCATCGGTCATCGGCTGCTTCGTGTCGGGATCGCGAACGCCGAAGAATTCCTTGTAGACCGGTTTGCCATGCTGCTGGATCAGGACAATGGCGCCGGGGATCTTGCCGTCGGCGATCTGCTTGCGGAAGAATTCGCCGATCTTGGCCAGCTTCTCCTGCGAGAATTTGGCGCCGGCGGAAATGTCGAAGGTGCCTTCGGCGGCGAAGCGATCCTGGGCGAAGACGGGCGATCCGGCGAGCAGCAGCGCTCCGCAGAGCAGCGCGCGTAGTCTGTGCCGCATAGTCATCGCCGCTCCTTTTACCTGATCACAGGAGTGTAACGGCGGGGCGTTCTCAGACAAGGGGAAGTGCGCGTGCGAGCGCGAGGCGATGCAGATCCGCAGATGGCTCCGAAAAGCAGCAGAAGGTGACGGCCGTGACCACCGGTGCGTCTTTCAGCATCTGGATGACCGAGCCCACGGCGATGGGAGCCGCACGCGCGGCCGGAAAGCCATAGACACCGGTTGAGATGGCCGGAAACGCAACGGAGGCCAGCCCATGCGCCTGACACAGCATCAGCGCCCGCCGGTAGCAGGACGCCAGCGCCTCATCCTCGCCGCTCCGGCCACCATGCCAAACAGGACCCACCGCGTGGATCACATGCGTGGCCGGTAATTTATAACCTTTGGTGATTTTGGCGTCGCCTGTCTCGCAACCCTTGAGGGTGCGGCATTCAGCGAGCAAGTCGGGGCCGGCCGCCCGATGGATGGCACCGTCCACGCCGCCGCCGCCGAGAAGCGACACATTGGCCGCGTTGACGATGGCGTCAACGCGGAGAGTCGTGATGTCAGCCACGACGACGTCGAGCGTCGCCGTGCCTATTTGTCGACTTGAAATCAGGCGGACGCCGGGGCGGCAATCACGCCCTTCTCGGCCAGCAGGCTCTGCAACTCGCCAGCCTGGAACATCTCACGGATGATGTCGCAGCCGCCGACGAATTCGCCCTTCACATAGAGCTGCGGAATGGTCGGCCAGTTCGAGTAGGTCTTGATGCCGTCGCGCAGATCGGCGGATTCGAGAACGTTGAGGCCCTTGTAGCCGACACCCACGTGATCGAGGATCTGGACCACCTGGCCCGAGAAACCGCACTGCGGAAACTGCGGCGTGCCCTTCATGAACAGCACCACGTCGTTGGTCTTCACTTCGTTCTCGATGAATTGCTCAATGCTCATGTCACGTCCCTGTTCAAGGTCCAGATTCAAGGTCTGGAGTTGGCGGCCCAGCCATCGGGCGCTCGCCCGGTCAGACTTGTCATATATGTAGCCGAATCCGTTCCGCACCCCAAGTCTTATGGACGTGATCAAGAGCCTGAAATCACAGGCATTGGGGCTTATTGCCGGCCCGCCACGGTCACTTTTCCGCAGTTTTTGCCAAGTCCGGTCCGGCCAAAGATCATATGACGACAGGCCTTTTATAACCAATCGGATGACCTATTTAGGACAGGCTGCTCGGGAACCCATCACCAAGAGCAACGTTCTCTCCAAAATCGGAGACTTTCGTGACGAATCCAACTTTCGCCAAGAGTTCAGGCATGAGTTCAGGCACCGCGTCCCCCGCCTCCGAATCCGCCCCCGCAGGCGCACTGGTCCAAAGACTGGGCGACGCCTTCCTGACGGTCCGCAACGAAACCGAACGCCGCGCCGCCCCGCTCTCCCCGGAAGACCAGTTGGTGCAGTCGATGCCCGACGCCAGCCCGGCGAAGTGGCACCGCGCCCATGTGACCTGGTTCTGGGAGCAATTCTTGCTCGGCGATCACGCCCCCGGCTACAAGGTCTACCACCCCGACTACGCCTATCTGTTCAATTCCTATTATGTCTCCGCTGGTCCCCGCCACGCCCGCGCCCAGCGCGGGCACCTCACCCGGCCCGGCGCCGACGAAGTCACCGCCTATCGCAAGCATGTCGATGCGGCCGTCATCAAATTCTTCAACGAGACCTCAGACGACAAGCTGGCCTCGCTGATCCCGTTGCTCGAAGTCGGCTTCAATCACGAGCAGCAGCATCAGGAGCTGATGCTCACCGACATCCTGCATGCCTTCGCGCAGAACCCGATCCCGCCGGCCTACGATGCCAACTGGCACTTCCCGGCCTCGACCACATCGGGCGATGCGTGGACCACACTCACAGAAGGCATCCATACCATCGGCCATCAGAGCGAGAGCTTCCATTTCGACAACGAGAAGCCCGCGCATCGCGCGCTTGTCGGCCCCGTGAAGCTCGCACGCAATCTCGTCACCAACCGCGAATGGCTCGCCTTCATGGAGGCCGGCGGTTACGACGAAGCGACGCTGTGGCTGATGGATGGCTTCGCCACTGTGGCCCGCGAGGAATGGCAGGCGCCCGGTCACTGGCGCAAGGTCAATGGCGAGTGGCAGATCATGACCCTCGCCGGCTTGCAGCCGATCGATCTCGACGCGCCGGTGTGCCACGTCAGCTATTACGAATGTGACGCCTTTGCGCGCTGGAGCGGCAAGCATCTGCCCACCGAAATGGAATGGGAAGTCGCCGCGCGCGCCGGTCAGCTCAACGACGCCTTCGGCATCGTCTGGCAATGGACCCGCTCCGCTTACGCGGCCTATCCCGGCTACCGCGCCATCGAAGGCGCACTCGGCGAATACAACGGCAAGTTCATGATCAATCAGCTGGTGCTGCGCGGCTCGTCGCTGGCGACCCCGGACGATCACAGCCGCGTCACCTATCGCAATTTCTTCTATCCCCACCATCGCTGGCAATTCACGGGCCTGCGGCTGGCCGATTACGGCAACTGACTTCCAACATCATCACGGCGCTTCGAAAGCGTTGAGGAGACTGACATGAACGTTCATGCCCCGTTGGCACTGTCGCTGCTGAATGCCTCCGCCTCCGCATTTGCCGCGGATGTCGCCGAAGCGCTGTCGCAGCATCCGAAAAAGCTGTCGCCGAAATACTTCTATGACGAAGCCGGCTCGGAGCTGTTCGAACAGATCACCAAACTGCCGGAATATTACCCGACCCGCACCGAGCTCGGCATCCTCCGCTCGCGCGGCAAGGACATCAACGCGATCATTCCGAAGAATGCCGCTTTGATCGAATTCGGCGCCGGCGCCACCACCAAGGTGCGGCTGCTGCTGGATGAATGCGACGTCGGCGCCTATGCGCCGGTCGATATTTCAGGCGACTTCCTGCAGGCGCAGGCAGTGGAGCTCCGCAAGGATTTCCCCGGCCTGAAAGTGCTGCCGGTGAATGCCGACTTCACCGCACCGTTCGACCTGCCCGCCGATATCCGGATGATGCCGAAGGTCGGCTTCTTCCCGGGCTCGACGCTTGGCAATTTCGAGCCGCACGAGGCCTGCGCCTTCCTGCGCTCGGCCCGCGCCATTCTCGGCAAGGACGCCTTGATGCTGATCGGCATCGATCTGGAAAAGGACGAGAAGCTGCTGCACGCCGCCTATAACGATGCGGCAGGGGTCACCGGCAAGTTCAACATGAATGTGCTGGTGCGCATCAACCGCGAACTCGGCGGCGATTTCGATCTCTCCGCCTTCACCCATCGCGCGATATACAACAAGGAACGCCACCGCATCGAGATGCACCTGATCGCCAGGAAGCCGCAGACCGTGCATGTGCTCGGTCGCAGCTTCGCGTTCCGTGCCGGCGAGAGCATCCACACCGAGAGCAGCTACAAATACAGCATCGAGCGTTTTGCGACGCTGGCCCGGGGTTCGGGCTGGGAGCCGAAGGCGTCATGGACCGACGCGGACAAGCATTTCTCGGTGCACGCGCTGATGGCGGTGGAGTAAAAGACTGCTCCACACTCAGCCTTCATCCCAGCCTAAACCCGAGTGGGTTTAGGCGAGAGGAGCGCGCTCTTGCGCGCGTCTCGAAGGATGGCGGCACGCTTGGGTGCCCACAACTCATGGTTCGAGACGGCGCCAAATGGCGCCTCCTCACCATGAGGACTGAGCTTTACGCCTCTGGCACACCCGTCTGCAGCGCCAGCGCGTGCAGGACACCGCCCATCTGGCCTTTCAGCGACTGATAGACAATCTGGTGCTGGGCGACGCGGGATTTGCCGCGGAAGGATTCCGAAATCACGGTTGCCGCGTAATGGTCGCCGTCACCGGCCAGATCACGGATCGTCACCTGCGCGTCGGGAATCGCGGCCTTGATCATGGTCTCGATATCGCGGGCGTCCATCGGCATTAATCGGGTCTCCAGAAAGGTTCGAATCGCGGCCAGTCGGTGCCGCCTCGGATTGCGAGCCTATCGCGGCTGCCGCATGACGTCACGGCTTTCTAACGATAATCCCTCGCGTGCCCCTTTTAAAGGCCGGAGGGATCGCACATCTGAAGAAGTGAAATATGACCGTCACAAGGGTTTAACCATGAAGCTTCCCGGCCCGGACCACCCGATCACCATTGCGCCCGCCGGCAAACACATCCGTGTTTCTGCCGGAGACGTCGTGATCGCCGACACGACCAATGCCCTGAGCCTCAAGGAGGCCAGCTACCCCGCAGTGCTGTATATCCCCCGCGCGGACGCCAATATGGACGCGGTAGCGCGCACCGACCGTGTGACGCATTGCCCGTACAAGGGCGACGCGAATTATTACAGCATCAAGACCGGCGAGAAGGTTCTCGACAACGCGATCTGGACCTATGAGACGCCGTTTCCGGCGATGGCCGAGATCAAGGATTATCTCGCATTTTATCCAGACAAGGTGAAAATCGAGGAAGTGCCTGCGTGATCCTCGGCTGATTGCCGAAGCGGCTTTCGACATTTATCATGACGGCGCGCATCACTGATGCGCCCGGCGACGCCTGTTGCGCGCGGAAGCGAGGGGGCTCGCCGTTCACATGTCAGACCGTAACGCTGCGCTCGATCGCGCCCGCACCTTTGTCACGCTGCTCGTGCTGGCGAACCACGCGGCGGTCGCTTACACTGCCTTCGGGCGCTATTACCCGAACCACTATCTGTGGTCGACCGCGCCGATCGTCGACAGCCAGCGCTGGATCGGCTTCAATATTCTGACGCTGTTCAACGACACCTTCTTCATGTGTCTGATGTTCATGCTGTCGGGCCTGTTCGTGTGGCCGAGCCTGAAGCGCAAGGGCATCGCCGACTTCCTGCGCGACCGCGCGCTGCGCCTCGGCCTGCCCTTCCTGGCGATGATCTTCGTGCTGATGCCAATCGCCTATTACGCGTCGTTCAGCCTGTCGACGCACAAGACCGGCTTTGTCGAATTCTACGTCAACAATTTCAAACAAGGCCAATGGTTCGCCGGCCCCGGCTGGTTCATCTGGTATCTGTTGTTTCTTGATCTCGTCGCGATCCCGGTTTTCCTGCTTGCGCCGCGACTGGTGGACGGCATCAACCGGCTGTCGATCCGTGCCTTCGAACGACCGTGGTTGTTCGCCGCCGTGCTCGCCGTCATCGCCGTGATCTCCTATGTCCCATTCCTGTTTACGGTCGGCGCTGTCCGCTGGTTCAGCTGGGGCCCGCTGCAGGTGCAGTTCAGCCGCATGGCGATCTATGGCGTGTTCTTCTTCGCCGGCATGGGCATTGGCGCCGCCAATATCGACCAGGGCCTGCTGGCCCGCACCGGCGCGCTGGCACGGCAATGGCTGTGGTGGACCATCGCCGCCGCCGCCTCCTTTGGCTCGCTCGCTTTTCTCGTCAATTTTCGCCGCATGAAGCTCGCCAATCTCACCGGCGCGCCGCCTTTCTGGTGGCAGTCGAGCTACGGCGTGATCTACGCGGTCGCCTGCACGCTGATCTGCCTCGCGGTGCTGGCGCTGTTCCTGCGCTTCGGCCAACGCGAGAAGAGCATCTTCGATCCGCTGCGCGGCGATGCCTATGGCATCTTCGTGCTGCACTACATCCCGATGCTGTGGCTGCAATATGCGCTGCTGAACGCGCCGCTTGGCGCCGGATCGAAAGCACTGATCGCCTTCGCGGGTACGCTGGCGGCGAGCTGGGCAGCGACAAGGGCGCTGCGGGCGATCCCAGGCGTGAAACGCATTTTGTAATCCATTTCACGCCGCACCCTTTTCCGATATTCGACACTGACAGTGATCTGCAGGAGACCAGAATGCGCGCGCGCAACAGCGACAAGGCGATCAATCTTCTTTTCAACGTCACGCCGCCGCTGTTCGAGGACTATCGCGACCCCATTCTGGATGCCCTCCGGCGTCGGAGCATCGACGCGCGAGCCAGTCTCCTGGGTGACATTGCGCATCAGGATGTGGACTACATCATCCACGCGACCGGCGGTCCCATCACCGATTTCGCCCCTTTCAGCAATGCGCGCGCCGTATTGAGCCTTTGGGCCGGTGTCGAGAAGATCGTCGGCAACGCGACGCTGACGCAGCCGCTGTGCCGCATGGTCGATGACGGCCTCCGGCAGGGCATGGTCGAATGGGTCGTCGGTCACGCCCTGCGCGCGCATCTCGGGATGGACCGCTATGTCTGCCAGAAACCGCTGACATGGGAGCAACACGTCCCGCCACTCGCCACAGACCGCTCCGTCACGATCCTCGGTCTTGGCGAATTGGGATCAGCCGCCGCCACGGCACTTGTGCAACTCGGCTTTCGCGTCACCGGCTGGAGCCGTCGCGCGCGCGAGGTGGCCGGCGTCCGCTGCCTCGCAGGGATGGAGAAGCTGCCGCAGGCGCTGGCCTCGGCGGAAATCCTCATCGGCCTCCTGCCTCAAACGCCGGAGACGATTGATCTCCTGAATGCGGAGAGACTGGCGCTACTGCCGAAGGGCAGCTTCATCATCAATGCCGGACGCGGCACGCTGATCGAAGACGATGCGCTGATCGCGGCACTCGACAGCGGACGCGTGGCGCAGGCGACGCTCGATGTCTTCCGTACCGAGCCCGTACCATCAGGCCATCCGTTCTGGTCGCATCCCGGCGTCACGATCTCGCCGCACGTCGCAGCGGCAACGCGTGTTGGAACGGCCGCCGAAAACATCGCCGACAATATCGCACGCGCGGAAAGCGGCACGCCGCTGATGAATTTGGTCGATCGGACCCTGAGCTATTGAGACGGTTGCACGAACGCTCATGGCCTCCCTCCCCCAAGCGAAGCGCAGTGGGGAGGGTCGGCCGATAGGCCGGGGTGGGGTCTCCGCAAACGCCGTCGCTTGTGGCACCCCCACCCGTCCGGCCTTCGGCCGGCCACCCTCCCCGCAAGGGGGAGGGAAAAGATCAGCGCGCCTGTTACGACGCCTTGCCGCTCATATAGTTCGGCAGCCAGCTTTCATGCGCATGCACGAGTGCCTTGATGTCGACCGCGCGTTCGCCGGCAATGGCCACCGCGTGGCCGCCGGTCTTGCCGATCTGCACGCAGGGCACGCCAACATTCTTCAGCTTCGACAGCACCGTCAGCAACTGATCTTCCGCGACAGTCACGATGTAGCGCGCCTGATCTTCGCCGAACCACCAGGCATGCGGCGCCGTCGATGACGGCGCGGCATCGAGCTTGGCACCGATGCCGGAGGCCATCGCCATTTCGGTGAGTGCCACCAGGAGACCGCCATCGGCGATGTCATGCACGGCGGTCGCGGTGCCCGCATGGATCATGCCGCGGACCACGTCGCCATTGCGCTTTTCGGTGGCAAGGTCGACCGGCGGCGGAGCGCCCTCTTCCTTGCCGCAGATGTCGCGCAGATAGACCGACTGGCCGAGCCAGCCCTTGGTTTCGCCGATCAGCAGGATCGCTTCGCCCGGCGCCTTGAAGGCCAGTGTCGCGGACTTGGTGAAATCGTCGAGCACGCCGACGCCGCCGATCGACGGGGTCGGCAGGATGCCGCGGCCGTTGGTCTCGTTGTAGAGCGAGACATTGCCGGAGACGATCGGGAAGTCGAGCGTGATGCAGGCTTCCGCGATGCCCTTCAGGCAGCCAACGAGCTGGCCCATGATTTCCGGCCGCTCCGGATTGCCGAAGTTGAGGTTGTCGGTGACTGCCAGCGGCTTGCCGCCCACAGCCGTGATGTTGCGCCAGGCTTCGGCGACGGCCTGCTTGCCGCCCTCGACCGGATCGGCCTCGCAATAGCGCGGCGTGACATCGACTGACATCGCGAGGCCCTTGGGGCCGTCCTCGATGCGCACCACCGCGGCGTCGCCGCCGGGGCGCTGCACGGTGTTGCCGAGAATGACGTGGTCGTACTGCTCCCATACCCAGCGCTTCGAGCACAGTTCGGGCGTGCCGATCAGCTTCTCCAGTGCATCCGGGATCGACGACGGCGCGGCGATGTCGCGCGCATGGATCACCGGTAGTACCGGCGACGGCACATGCGGACGGTCATACAACGGCGCTTCGTCGCCAAGTTCCTTGATCGGCAGATCGGCCATCACCTTGCCGCCATGCTTCACGACGAAGCGCAGCGTTGGCGTGGTGTAGCCGACAATGGCGAAGTCGAGTCCCCACTTCCGGAAAATATCCTCGGCCTGCTTTTCCTTCTCGGGCTTCAGCACCATGAGCATGCGCTCCTGGCTTTCCGAGAGCATCATCTCATAAGCGGTCATGCCCTCTTCGCGGGTCGGCACTGCATCGAGATTGAGCTCGACGCCGAGGTCGCCCTTGGCGCCCATCTCGACCGCCGAACAGGTCAGACCCGCCGCGCCCATGTCCTGGATCGCGATGACGCAATCCGCAGCCATGATTTCGAGGCAGGCTTCCAGCAGCAGTTTTTCGGCGAAGGGATCGCCGACCTGCACGGTCGGACGCTTCTCCTCGGAATCCTCGTCGAATTCGGCCGAGGCCATCGATGCGCCGTGAATGCCGTCGCGGCCCGTCTTCGAGCCGAGATAGACGATCGGCATGTTCACGCCGGACGCCGCGGCGAGAAAGATCTTGTCGGCATCGGCGAGACCGACGGCCATCGCGTTGACGAGGTTGTTGCCGTCATAGCGGGTGTGGAAACGTGTCTGGCCGCCCACGGTGGGCACACCGAAGGAATTGCCGTAGCCGCCGACGCCGGCGACGACACCCGACACCAGATGGCGCGTCTTCGGATGTTCCGGCGCGCCGAACGACAGCGCGTTCAAACAGGCGATCGGGCGCGCGCCCATGGTGAAGACGTCGCGCAGGATGCCGCCGACACCCGTGGTCGCGCCCTGATAGGGCTCGATATAGCTCGGGTGGTTGTGGCTCTCCATCTTGAACACGATGGCCTGATTGTCGCCGATATCGATGACGCCGGCATTCTCGCCCGGCCCCTGCAGCACCCAAGGCGCCTTGGTCGGCAGCCCCTTCAGATGGATGCGCGAGGATTTGTACGAGCAATGCTCGTTCCACATGGCCGAGAAGATGCCGAGCTCGGTGAAAGTCGGCTCCCGCCCAATCAGCTTGAGAATGCGCTCATACTCGTCGGGCTTGAGGCCGTGGGAAGCGACGAGTTCGGGAGTGATCTTTGGCTCGGTCATGGGGTCTCTTGGCTCTGTAAGGCTTCTTCATAGGGAGATCGGAGCATGCGGAAAAGGCCTATTCCGGCCCGTTCCCCGCATGTCCCAAGCTTTGCCCGGGCAATGCCCGAACTGCTCGAAAAACAGCCTGCATAAGGCCCTGCGCCGGCGCCGGATTGCGCCCGCCGGATGGATCGGATTTAACACTTTTCGCAGCCAATCCAAGGAGTTCAGACCGTGAATGTGCCCGCCGATGCCACCATCCCGTTCCACGCCGACGCCTATACCGCGACGGAGGGGGAATTTGCGGGCTGGACCACCTGGAAGCGGGATTCCTTCGAATCGGTCTCCGGCCCGTTCTGGCACAAGGTCGAGGCCGACGGCTCCGTCCGCTGCGCCTTCCGGGTCGAGAAAAAGCACCTCAACGGCATGAAGAACGTTCATGGCGGCTGCTTCATGACCTTCGCCGATTATTGTCTGTTTGCGTTGGCCTCCCGCGAGCTGCAGGGACCCGGCATCACAGTCTCCTTTGGCTGCGAATTCCTCGATGCCGCCCGCGAAGGCGAGCTGGTCGAGTGTCACGGCGAAATGACCCGGATCGGCGGCTCATTGATCTTTTTGCGCGGAATCCTGAAAGCCGGTGAGCGTTCGCTGCTGACCTTCTCGGGCACCATCAAGCGCGTGAAGAAGCGCCCGAAGCCGGCGGCCATCGCGGCGGAGTAATCGGGCGTCGATTGGCGGGCATGGGCGCACCCTGCTAGGTTCGTCGACGACACATGTGGGCCCGAACATGCTGAGTTCATTCGAACGATTGCGTCACACGGCAAAAGCGGATCTCCTGATCGCGGCGGACGACGAGCATGCGGCTGTCGCCGGCCGCGGCGATTACGCCATGCCGTGGCACTGGCATGATTGCCTGATGTTCATCCTGCCGAGCCGCGGGACGATCGAGCTGAAGCACGAAGCCGGACGCGAAGGCACATGGCTGTCGCAGGACCGGTTCGCGATCGTTCCGCCGAACCAGGCACATGAGACGCGCGCGGGGATCGGCGCACACAGCCACGTCGCCATCTACGCAACTGGCTCGGTCCTGGAGCGCCTCGAAAGAGAGAACGGCTCGCTGAGCGAATTCCGCAGACGAACCACCACGACCCGGCTGTTTCGCCGGTCAGACAGACTGCGCGCCCTGCAGGCGCTGCTGGTCGGGGATGGCAGGCACGCCTATGGCAATGCCCATGTCCGGCACGGACTGTCCTCTGCCCTGCTCGTTCAGTGCATCGCCGAGGCTCTGACCGGTGATGCCGTATCCAGTGCCTCGCATCGCGAACACGGCATGACATTGGTCGCGGAGCTGAGGGACTATCTCACCCTTCATGCCGACCGGGATGTTCCGCTCGACGCCCTGGAAGAACGGTTCGGCGTTTCGCGGCGTCACATCACCCGACTGTTCCGCGCGGGGACCGGCGCGTCGATCGGCGAATTCCAGCAACGGATCCGCCTCGATAATGCAAGCGAGCTGTTGAAGGCAACCGATCTCCCGATCGGCGAGATCGCGCTCCGTGTCGGCTTCGACAGCGGTGCGGCGCTCGCCCATGCGATGCGCCGGGCAGACGGCCAATCGCCAAGCGAAATCCGCAAGCGCATGGCCCGGCAGATCAAAATCTAGGGCCCGCTGGAACGCGCGTCGCAGCAACACCCCCCGTAGCTTCGCACCGGTGAATTCCGTGCAGCGCTGGCTGACGTGCAGTGCGAACGCGCGAGGCTGCTAGAGGGTGCAAACATGATGACGACATCTCCCGAACCGCAGGTTCGATTTGTCAGTGTCTTTGCGGCAGGACCGCAGGGCGGCAATCCCGCCCCGATCGTGGTCGACGCTGCCGGCATGAGTGATGCAGAGATGCAGCAGGTGGCGCGCGCCTACGGGCACGAGAGCGGGTTTGTATTGCCGCCGCCGCCGGGCTCCAACTGCGATTTCGAACTTCGCTTCTGGGTGCCCAATCATGAGATGTCCATGTGCGGACACGCCACCGTCGGCGCGACGTGGCTGATTCAACGGCTCGGCCGGCTGCAGCGCGATCGGATCACGATCCTGACGAAGAGTGGCCGCGTCCATGCGCGGATCGGCCAATCAGACGAACAGGATATTTCGGTCGAGGTCTCACAGCCTGCGGGTGTTATCGAGCCGCTTCCCGATACGCCCCGAAGCGTCGATGACATTCTCGACGTCCTCGGGATCGGTGCCGACGGCCTCGCGCCCTTCCCGATCCAGAATGCACGCACCAGCCGGATCAAGACCCTCATTCCGTTGAAGAGTGTGTCCATCCTTGATGACCTGAAGCCTGACTTCTCGAGGATGGAGCGCCTGTGCAATGGCATCGACTCCACCGGTCTCTATCCCTATGCCGTGTCCGACCGGGACGCTCAGATCATTGACGCACGGCAGTTTCCGAGCTCTTCGGGCTACCCGGAAGATGCGGCAACAGGCATTGCAGCCTCCGCCTTGTCCTTCGGTCTCCTCGCGAACCGGATGGTGGATGCGTCGGAGCGCCAGATCACCATTCGCCAGGGACGCGCCATGAATCGCCCCTCCGCAATCAAGGTGCGCTTCAGCTTCGATGACGGCGATCTCAACGGCTGCTGGCTCGGCGGCGTCGTTCAGCCGACCGAATGCGAGAAGATTGCGTCATGACGGGCAAAGGACAGCCCTCGGCGTTCGAAGCCGACTATGGCTTTGCGCGAAGCGACGTTCGTCTCGATAACTGGCGGCAGGCGCCCTGGAATGTCTGGGCATTCCGTCACGTGTCCGAACTCATTCCGACGGCACGCATCGCAGCGACGCCGGGACTGATCGAGGATCCGTCCGTCGACGCCGGAGATCTCATCAAGCAGGCTTTTTCCACCGATGGAGAAACCGCGACGATCGAAGACGTTCTACGCAGCACTTCGACCGATGCCCTCATCGTGATGAAATCCGGCCGTGTCGTTGCAGATTACCATGCGCCGAATTTCACGGCGCAATCGCGGCACATTCTGTTCTCCGCGAGCAAGTCGGTGACATCAATCGTCGCGGGAATTTTATACAGCGACGGCCTGATCGATTTTGACGAGACGGTCTCGCACTACGTTCCGGAACTCAAATCCTCCGCCTATTCGGACGCGAGCCTGCGCGATGTCCTCGACATGCGGGTGAGCCTGGATTTCGAGGAAACCTATCAGGATCCGCGCGGTGATTTCGCGAGGTATCGTCGCGCCGGCCTGCTCGAACCCTCCAAGGCCGGAGACACCCCTGACTCTCTCATCGCCTTCCTCGCTACGCTGCAAAAGGGCGCCGGCGATCACGGAGGTCCCTTTCACTACTGCTCACCGAATTCCGACGTGCTGGGTCTGGTGATCGAGCGCGCCTCGGGCCAGCGCTTCGCCGACTTTGCCGCCGCGCGTTTGTGGCAGCCGCTCGGCGCGCGGCAGGATGCCTATATCACCGTCGATGCGATCGGCAGCGCCCGGACCGGCGGCGGCTTCTGCATGACACCGCGCGACCTCGCCCGTATCGGCGAGATGATGCGACTGGGCGGCGTCGCTAACGGCCGCCGGATTGTCTCGCAGGATTGGGTGTCGGATACGATCGCGAACGGCTCTGCCGAGGCCTGGCGCGCGGGCAAGTTCGTCGAATGGCTGCCTGAAGGTCGCTATCGCAACAAATGGTACCAGATCGGCAACGCAAGCGGCGCGTTCTTCGCGCTCGGCATTCACGGGCAATATCTCTATGTGAATCCGCGCGCCGAAATGGTCGTGGCAAAATTCTCGTCCCAGCTGGAGCCGGTGGACAACGACTTGAAACGGCTCAACCTCGCACTGTTCGATACGCTTGCGAGATTGTGCTGATGAAGCCGTGTGAGCCGTCCATCGCCGCAATGTTGGGATTTGTCGCTGGCGGAGACCGGCTTCGCGCCTAGCTGTCGTCCGAGCGAACGGACGACGGATGCCGGCACAAGGGTGTCACGCTGACGCGCATGAAGGGGAAGAGCGGCAATGTCGACAGAATGTCGTGCAGCGCCTCATTGCTCGCCACATCGAAAATACTGACATTGGCGTAACGTCCGGCGACCCGCCAGAGATGACGCCACTCGCCTGTCTTCTGCAGCTCCTGCGCGCGTTCACGCTCGGTCTTTTTCAGTTGCTCGACCACCTCGGGGGCGAGACCCGGCGGGATCTGCACGTCCATTTCCACCTGAAAAAGCATCTATCAAACTCCTGTGGTTGTGCCAGCCGGTTGAATGCGCGGCGCGTAACCATCGCGGCGGAAGAATGCGACGCGGTCCATGTCCAGTTCGACACCAATGCCGGGCGCCGGCGGCACCTGCAACACGAAGTCGCCATAGCGGAGCGGCGTCGCTAGGATTTCCTCGGTCAGAAGCAGCGGGCCGAACAATTCGGTGCCCCATGCGAGCTTCGGCAGCACGGAGAAAACCTGAGCCGACGCCGCGGTGCCGACACCGCCTTCCAGCATGGTGCCGCCATACAGGCCGATGCCTGCAGCGTCGCCGATCGCAGCCATCTTCACGGCATCGTACAGACCACCTGCCTGGTTGATCTTCAGAGCGAACACGTCAGCAGCGCCCCGCGAAGCAACATCGAAAGCATCGGTCGTGCCATGCAGTGCCTCATCCGCCATGATGGGGACGGCATAGCGACCGCTGAGGCGGGCCTGTGCCCCGCGATTGTCACGCGACAAAGGCTGCTCGATGAGGTCCACGCCGGCCGCCTCTAAGGCGGGAATGCCGCGGCGTGCGTCGGGCTCGCTCCAGGCCTGGTTGACGTCGACCCGCACGCTGGCGCGATCTCCGAGGGCGCGCTTGATGGCCGCCACATGCGCCACGTCGTCGTCCACGGACCGCAGGCCGATCTTGAGCTTGAAAATATTATGCCGGCGCGCGTCGAGCATCCGCTCGGCTTCCTCGATGTCGCGTATGGTGTCGCCGCTGGCCAGCGTCCAGGCCACCGGCAACGTGTCGTGCTGGCGTCCGCCGAGCAGCTCCGACACTGGCAGGCCCAGGCGCTTGCCGAGCGCGTCCAGCAGCGCCGTCTCCACTGCGCATTTGGCGAAGCGGTTGCCCTTCACCCGTCGCTTCACGTCGGCCATGAGCGCGGCGACGCGTGACGCATCCATGCCGATGATGGCCGGAGCGATATAGGTATCCACGGTCAGCTTGATGCCCTCGGGACTCTCCTCGCCGTAGCTAAGGCCGCCGATGGTCGTGCCCTCGCCGATTCCGATCGTTCCGTCGGAGCAGCGGATGATGACCAGGACCAGGGTCTGGCTGTTCATCGTATGCATCGACAACCGATGGGGGCGGATCGTCGGCACATCGACCAGGATGGTCTCGACCTGGTCGACGCGGACTGCCACGCTGGTGCTCATGAGGGGCATCTTCCTGTTGTCCATGGATGGGGCCTTGAACGGATCGCCGCTACCTTCCCGGCGACCCGTCGCTTTGCCATCTGCCGCTGCGCTACTTCTTGATGAGCGGGCAGCGTGACGCCGATAGCGGCTGGAACGCGTCGTCGCCGGAGACGGTCGCCAGCAGCTTGTAGTCATCCCAGCGCGCCTTCGATTCCGACGGCTTTTTCACTTCGAACAGGTACATGTCGTGCACCATGCGGCCGTCCTCGCGAATCCGGCCGTTCTTGGCGAACATGTCGTTGATCGGCGTGTCCTTCATGACCTTCATCACGGCCGCTGAATCGGTGGTGCCTGCCTTCTTCACCGCGTTCAGGTAGGTCGTGACGGAGGAATAGACGCCGGCCTGCGCCGACGTCGGCGCGCGCTTGGTCCGCTCCATGAAACGCTTCGCGAATGCGCGCGTTTCATCGTTGAGATCCCAATAGAACGCCTCCGCCAGCAACAGGCCCTGCGCGGTCTCAAGCCCGACGCTGTCGATGTCGGAAATGAAGGCCAGCAAGGGCGACAGCTTCTGCCCGGACTGGGTCAGGCCGAACTCGGCGGCCTGTTTGATCGCATTGATGGTATCGCCGCCCGCATTGGCGAGACCGATCACGCTGGCCTTGGTGCTCTGCGCCTGGAGCAAGAACGACGAAAAATCCGAGGTGTTGATCGGGTGCTTCACATTGCCGACAACCTTGCCGCCTGCCTTGGTGACGACGTTCGAGGTGTCGCGCTCCAGTTCCTGGCCGAACGCGTAGTCGGCCGTGAGGAAGAACCAGCTATTGAGGCCGCGCTTCACCGTGGCGAGACCGGTGACGCTGGCCAGTGCGTAGGTGTCATAGGTGTAGTGGACGATGTAGGGACCGCACGCCTCGTTGGTCAGCCTGACCGCGCCCGGACCATTGAACATGATGATCTTGCCGCGCGTCCTGGCCATTTCCGCCGCAGCCAGCGCCGTGGCGGAGCCAGCCACATCGACGATGGCCTCGACACCCTGGTTGTCGAACATCTCACGGGTGAAGTTCGCAGCCAGGTCGGGCTTGTTGAGATGGTCGGCGACCACGATCTGGACCTTGCGCCCGAGAACCTCGCCGCCGAAATCCTCAACGGCCATCTTGGCTGCAGTCTCGCTGCCTGGCCCGGTAATGTCGGCAAACAGGCCGGACATATCGAGGACGGCCCCCAGCTTCAGCGGCCCGGTGTTCTGCGCCATGGCAACCGAGGTGGCGACGAGCATGACGGATGCCGTCAGGCCTGAAAGTAGCTTCTTCACATCATTCTCCATCAGCGCTCTCATCCTGAGCGCGCGTCTCTTGCTTGATATTCGTCAGTGATTGATCGCCGTATGTGTCAGGCGTCTGTCGTCACTGGCTGCCGCGAATGCCTGCCGTCTCGACGATCTGCTTCCACTTGGCGCTTTCCTGCGCCAGATGCGCAGCAAGTTCCTGGGGCGACGACGCGATGACGCGCCCGCTGACATCGGCGAAACGCTTCTGCACATCCGGATCCGCCAGAACCTTGCGGATATCGCCGCTGATGCGCTCCGCCAGCGCCGGCGGCATCTGGCCCGGACCAAAAATGGCCCACCAGTTGGCGAGCTCGAAGCCCGGCAGCCCGGATTCGCTGATCGTCGGCACGTCAGGCAGTGCGGCGATGCGCTCCCTCGTGGTGACGGCAATGGCGCGGAGGCTGCCGCCCTGCACCTGCGGAAGCGCCGTCGAGGCGTTGTCGAACATCAGGTCGATCCGGCCGGCCATCAGATCTGTCAGGGCCGGCGACGAGCCACGATAGGGAACGTGGGTCATCTCGACCTTGGCCTGCTGCCGGAACACTTCCGCCGCCAGATGCAGAGAGGAACCGACGCCGGCAGAGCCATAGGTGGCGCCGCCCGATGCCGCCTTTTCTTTCGCAAAGGCGATCAGATCCTTGATGTTCTTGATCGGCGATGAGGGCGGCACAAGCACCACATTCGGCGTCTCGAGCGCCAGCGTCAGCGGTGTCAGATCCTTCACAGGATCGTACGGCATCGACTTGAAAAGCCAGGGATTGACGGCCACGGCGATCGACGCGAGCACCAGCGTGTAACCATCGGGAGCGCTCTTGGCGGCAGCGTTGATGCCGATATTCGATCCGGCCCCGCCCCTGTTTTCGACGACGACCTGTTGGCCCCAGATCTGGCTCAGCTTTTCCGCGATCGTGCGGCCGATGATGTCGGCGGCACCGCCGGCCGCGAAGGGAACGATCAACTGGACTGGCTTGGTCGGATACTCCTGCGCCGTCGCACGGTTTGCGCCCAGGGCGATACAGCAAGCCGCCACCGCGGCGTGGGTCGCCCGGGCAAATAAGGTGCGTCGTGACAGCATGAAAAGAGCCTCCCAGTCGGTTCTTATGTTTCGACGGCCGCACAAAAGCGTGCCGGCCAGGTCCGATATTGACAAACACTGGCACGAGACGCGTGATAGGCCAACACAGTCAAAACTATAGATGTGATAGAAGATTGTAATCGGCTATGGATCCCAGACGTCTCGGCTATTTTCTGGCAATCGCGACCCACAAGCGCATGGCGAAGGCTGCGGAAGCCCTCGGCGTCGCCCAGCCAACGCTGTCGCAGCAGATCCGCGCCCTCGAACAGGACCTCGGCACCGTTCTGTTCAACCGGACGCCCCAAGGCATGCAACTGACCGAGACAGGACATGCACTGCGCGAACACGCACAACGTCTGATGGTTCAGACCGAAGCGGCGCGCACGGCAATCGCCGAGCTGGAGGGCGGCATGGCCGGCACGCTTCGTGTCGGCGTCATCTACACCTACAGCACGACATTCCTGCCGAAGATCATCGGCAGCTTCGGCGAGAAATATCCCGAGGTTCGGCTCAGCGTGGAGGTCGGCTCCGCAAACGATGTCGAGCGACACATCCTGTCCGGAGATCTCGATCTCGCGATTGCTTTCGCGCCGCCCCAGCACGCGGAATTGGGCGTCGACCTGTTGTTCGAGGAGCGGCTCGTCCTGGTGCTTGCGAAGTCGCAAAATCAATCACGACAACAGTCGATCACGCTGCAGGCGCTCGCCCAACGTCCGTTAGCACTTTTGACCCCCGCCTTTGCGACCCGCCGCATTCTCGACCAGTCACTACCGCCCGATATACAGCTCGATGTGCGCGTCGAGATGAACTCGGTCGAGGCCCTGATCGAACTCGCGAAATCGGGAGGGCTGCCGACGGTTCTTGCTGACCGAAGCCTGAACGCCCGAAAGGACCTCGCGATCATTCCGATCGGGCCTCCGTGGATACGCCGCTCCGGAGCCTTGCTGTGGGATGCCCATCGCTACCAGACAGCGGCCGCGCGCGCTTTCATGGCGATCGCCCGCAAGACGACCAAAAGCGCACAAACCATTCGCGCGTCATAGCGAACAATCGTGGACGTCGGCATTACGCGAGGAGCGCTGGTTGATAGCGACGCGCGCGTCGATGCGATCAGGCTGCTCAGCTTCCCAAGCGAGCAATGGCCAGGCGCGACCTACCACCAGCCGGTTTGCGGCTGGCGCTGATACGGCGCGACCCTGCGGCGAGCCTGCACGGGCGCGGGGTCCGCATTCCAGCGCTGGAAGAACGAGCCAAAGCCATCGCCATCCGCATCGTCGCTGCTCGCCATGAGATCGGCAGGTGGCGTCGGCTTGCGCGTAATGAAACCACCCTGAGGCTGATTACTCAGCACTGCGACGAATTCGGTGCGATAGTTGGTCTCGGTGCTGAGCGGCTCGTCGGAGATCACAATCGACGAGCGTGGCAATGCGGTCGCTCCGATCCGGTCGAGCACTTCCTGTGGAATGGTGATGCGGTCGAGGGCGGCCTTCGCGCTATCGCCTTCGTCGATCGTGACGGCGCTCCAGCGCAGGCCTGCGTCGTTCCGCGCCATTGCCGTAAACACATGCGTGCCGATCGGCTTGCCGGGGTCGCGGATGGTGATGGGAACTTCGATGCTTGAATCGAACACCTCGCCGCCGCCGTCCGGTGCCGGCTTGTGCGTATTGCGCCGAACGTAAAGCATCTGCGTCTCGCGGCTGATATAGATCGAGACCGGCTCAAGCGCGAGTTTCGCATCGCTCGCTGCCTTGGCGGTGGCGACCTTTTTGGTCTCCGCGGCCTTGGCGGCATCCTTCGCAGCGGCCGCGGCATCAATCTTCGACGCCGTATCGGCCTTTGCGGTTTCGAATTGCGCCCCGAGCTCCGCGGCCCTGGCGGCAGCCTTCTGCTTTGCGTCCTCAGCCCGCGCCTTGGCCTCATCGGTCTTTGCCACAACGACGGCCTTGTCGGCAGATACGAGCTCGACATCGGCGCGCGCCTTCAGCGATTGCAGCTTGCGCAGGGCCCCCGGCAGCGGCTTCGCCTCGCGCGCAGAAGTCGCTGCGAGTTTCTTCGTCGCGTCCGCGGCAGCAGCGGCCTCCGCAGCCTCGCGGGCGAGCACCTCGACACGGCCCGGAGCAGCGGCGATGGCTTCCGCTTTCGGCATCAGAAGCGCCGGATGGGAAAACTCGACGGGCGCCGCGTCATTCGGCGAGATGATCACCCGCATTCCGATCCGCGTCTTGTCGAACAACCTGTCCGCGAAGCCGTATGGCATCCGCACACAGCCATGCGACGCGGCATAGCCGGGCAACGGCCCGCCATGCAGTGCGACACCGTTCCAGGTGATCCGCTGCATGTTCGGCATCGCGGCATCGTCATACATGTTGGAGCGATGGTCCTTGTTCTTCTCGAGAACCGCAAAGACGCCTGCCGGCGTCTCGCGGCCGGACACCCCGGTCGAGACCGGTGCGCGCGTGATCCATCCATCGGCGTCGTAGAATGTGACCTGCTGGCTCTTGATCGACACGATCGCCATCATCGGCTCGCCTGCTTCGCGCGGGGCGGTCGCCTCGACGACGCGGGCGGGACGCGCCTGCTTTGCGGCGGCTCCGGCCGCCGGAGCGGCCACCGCAACCATTGCTGCCAACACCACGACGGGAGATATCCAGTGCCGCATCCCGACGTTGGGTTGCGCCGTCGCCAATCGATTTGCCATTCAGTGCCCCGGTCAAATGCCTTCCGATCGCGAATCGTACAGGCGTTTGATTGCGATTGTATCAATTCGCCGCCGCTTCGCTTGCCCGATGTCTCGTTGACGCGGCGAGCGCGGCGAAAGTTCATTCGTAGCCGACAAACGGCGCCGGACAAAGGTGGCTCACTGCCACACCCGGCACGTGGTCGACTGCGAAATCTGGACAAAACGGCGGTTGGGGCCGGAGTTCAAAATGAGCCCAGTGCGGAGCCCATGGCAATCACGGCGGCAAGAGCGACAACCGAGCTCACGATGCCGACCATCACAATGTCGAGATAACTTTGGCGATGCGTCAGGCCGCAGATCGCGAGCAGGCTGACGACCGCACCATTGTGAGGGAGAATGTCCAGGGTGCCGGAGCCGATCACAGCTACCCGGTGTAGCAACCCGGGATCGATCCCCTCCCGCGTAGCAACGTCCATATAGGTCTGACCGAGTGCATCCAGCGCGATTGTCAGTCCGCCGGATGCCGAACCTGTCAACGCGGCGAGCAGATTTGTGGAAACGGCCAACGACACCAGCGGGCCTCCTTTAATGCCCAGCGCCCAGTCCCGCACCATGTCAAATGCAGGCAGCGCTGCGATGACAGCGCCAAAGCCAACGAGGCTCGCGACAGTCAGCGCTGGCAGCACGGATGCATTGGCCCCGGCATCCATCGTTTGCCGCAGTGCAGGCAATCGCCTCCAGTTGCAGATGACGACTGTCGCGGTCGCTCCTGCGAGCGCGACGACAACGGACCACACGCCGGCAACGGCAGGTAGAGACGTGCTGCCCCAGCGCTGCTCGGCCAGGAAGGAGACATCAAGCCGGGGCAGAACAACGAGCGACATCACGAGATTGACGACGACAACGACAACCAGGGGAAGAACGGCATTGACGATAGGCACCTCCGCTTCGCTGCGATGCCCATGGGATATTTCGGCCGGGTCGAATTCGCGCGCCGTCGTAGCACGCCCGCGCAAGCGCTCGTCATCGGCAGCGGCGCTGGTCGCGATCGACAACTCTTCGCCATAACCTTCATTCGCTTGTCGTGCCGCCTTCTCGGCGCGGAGCAACCACCACAGTCCAATACCCAGCATGATCAATGACGCGATCACGCCGAGGCCCGGCGCCGCGAAGGGCGTGGTGCCAAAGAAGGGCATGGGTATCGCATTCTGAATCGATGGTGTGCCCGGCAAGGCTGACATGGTGAAAGTGGACGTTCCAAGAATGACCGTCGCGGGCACGAGGCGGCGCGGAATCCCCGCCGCGCGAAACAGCGACTGGGCCATCGGAACGATCACAAAAAATGCGACGAAAAGGCTGACGCCGCCATAGGTGACCAGTGCCCCCGAGAGCACCACGGCGAGGATGACCCGGCGCTCGCCAAGGCGGCGGGTGATGAAGTTCGCGACCGCAGTGACCGCGCCGCTGTCGTCCATCAGCTTCCCGAATACGGCGCCGAGCAGAAAGATGGGAAAGAACTGAGCGAGAAACTGGGCTGCGCTGCCCATGAAGGTCTGCGTCCAATTGGCAAGCAATGGCTCTCTGCCGAAAGCCGCCGCAACCAGCGCGGAGAGCGGAGCAAGCAGCAGAACACTCCAGCCCCGGAAAGCCAGCCAGATGAGAAGACCAAGCCCGACGAGAATGCCGAGAAGCCCCATGACGTCAGCACTCCGCCAACAGGATGTCGAGATCGGCCGTCGAACGCTCGCCAAGATCGGTGCCATGCGCGTCGAGAAAATCACCGGCCGCTTGCCGCCCCTCGTCGCGCAGCTTGGATACGAAGGCCCATTCGGCGTTGAGCTTGGATGACGCGGCAAAAGTCGCGAGCAGATCGCTCTTGATCCGGTGCGTCTTCATGTGAGCCCAACGGGCGCCTTCCCCGGTGCCGGGATCCACCACCTGACGAAGCAGCGCAATCATCCGCAGCTCCTTTGCCAGCGGCGAGTTGAATGAAATTTCATTGAGACGGTTGAGAATGTCCGCAGCCGTGCGCGGCTCCTCCAGTCGCTCGGTCGGATTGATCTGCACGACGATAGTGTCCTGCGCATCTGTCTCGCGAACAAGCGGCGTGATCGTGGGGTTGCCCGCGTAGCCCCCATCCCAATAGGCTTCGCCTTCAATCTCGATCGCGCGGAACATCGTTGGCAGGCATGCCGACGCAAGCAACACATCCGCGGTGATCTCGGCGTTACGGAAAATTCGCCCGCGACCTGTCCGTACCCGCGTGGCCGTTACGAAGAGTTTGATCGGTGCACCGGCGAGACGCTCGAAATCAATGCTCTCGGCCAGTATTTCGCGCAGCGGATTGTAACCGAGCGGATTGAGATCATAAGGCGACAGAACGCGCGACATCAGATCGGCGAAGAGATAGGCCGGAGAAGTGTCGAGCGACCAGCGTCCCATGAGGCGATCGAGGGGGGAGCGTTGAAACGGACTGAAGGCCGCCGCACGCGAGACGCGCCGCCAGTATTTGTCCAGAGCCTCGCGTGCTCCGTCGGCACCGCCGGCAGTCCAACCGTCTGCCAGAACGGCAGCATTCATCGCTCCTGCCGATGTTCCGGATATGCCGGCAATTTGTAGCCACGGCTCCTCAACCAGCCGATCGAGGACACCCCACGTGAATGCGCCATGGGAGCCTCCGCCCTGGAGCGCCAAATCCACGAGTACCTGCCTTCGGTTCATCATGCAGCTTCTCCAACTGCCGAGAGACACGCTGGTAGCCAACCGTCGAGCACTTCAGAAACCACGCACCGAATAGGCGTGGCCATCATAGACTTGGAAAGTCTGCTTCAGGTCGCTTTCGACCGAGCCCTGCGACCTCTGCGTGCTATTTGATGCCCACCTCGCGCCAAAAGCAACCTGCCGGGGCCTGGCCAGAAACATCGTGCTGGACCCGACAATCGCACGCGGCGACCTGCAGAAGGACAAATACCAGGCCGACGCTCCGTGAATGAGGCAATGGGCGGCGCTGAAAATTTGAGCCGTACCGAGATGGCACAGCTTCGAGCAAGGGATGATTACGGCGTCAGGAGCTTGTTGTATTTCGCCACATCGCGCGTCACCAATTGCTGCAGCACCTCCGGTGCATGCTCGTTGGCGTCGGGCGCCACGGTCGACAGATCCTGGAAACGCTTTTTCACCAGATCGCTTTCAACCGACGAGCGAGCAGCAGCGTTCAGCTTGGCGATGATCTCAGGCGGCGTGCCCTTCGGCGCGAACAGGCCATTCCAGCCCTGCGCCTCGAAGTCGGGCAGCCCTGCTTCTGCCGAGGTCGGCAAATCAGGCAGCGTCGCCAGCCGTACCGTCGAGCCGACTACGATGCCCTTCACCAGCTTGTCGTCGATGGCCTGCGAGACGGAGGCTGCAGAATCGCAGACGCCGTCGATCTGCCCGCCGATGGCATCGGTGAGCGCGGGCGCCGCGCCGCGATAGCCAACCAGCGTGACGTCGATGCCGGCGGCCTGCACGAAGCTCTTGCAGATCAGGTAATTCGAGGAGCCGATCCCGGCATGGCCGAGATTGACCTTGCCGGGATTGGCTTTGGCATAGGCGATGAAGCCCTTGAGATCACTGGCCGGGAAATCCTTGCGCAGCGCCACGACGCCGAAGGTCTTGGCCACCATGCCGATGGAGGCAAAGGAGTCCGGCGTGAAGGACAGTTTCGGATAGATCGTGTAGGTCGCCGCACTGGTGCCGGCATTGCCGATGGCGATGGTGTAGCCATCGGGCGCAGACCGCGCGGCCCGGGCCAGCGCCGTGGAGCCACCGGCGCCGACGACATTCTCGATGATGATGGTCTGGCCCAGCGTCGCCGCCATCTGCTCGGCCACCGCACGCGCGATGACGTCCGACGTACCGCCGGCCGCGAAAGGCACGATCATGGTGATGGGGCGCTTGGGATAATCATCGGCGGATGCCGAGACGCACGTCACCAGCACGAGCGCAAGCGTTGCGGCGAGCTTCGACAGCCGCGCCACAGCGACGATCACGCAGCGCGCTCCAGATGCTCGACAAGACCAGCAAACAGACCGCGGCCGTCGGTGCAGCCCATGATGTCTTCGACGTGATTTTCCGGATGCGGCATCATGCCGAGCACGTTGCCCTTCTCGCTGACGATTCCGGCAATCGACGCAGCAGCGCCGTTGATGTTGTGCAGATCACCAACCTCGCCCGTCGGCGAACAATAGCGATACAGCACGCGGCCATCGCCTTCGAGGCGCTTCAGCGTTTCGGCATCGGCGGTGTAGTTACCCTCGCCGTGTGCGATCGGCACGCGGATCACCTGACGGGCATTGTAGCCGCGGGTAAACGCCGTGTCGGAACGCTCGACGCGCAGATGCACGTCGTGGCAGAGGAATTTCAGCTTGGCATTGCGCATCAGGATGCCCGGCAGCAGGCCAGACTCGCACAGGATCTGGAAGCCGTTGCAGACGCCCATCACCAGGCCACCGTCAGCCGCGAACGCCCGCACCGCATCCATCACCGGAGAGCGCGCTGCAATGGCGCCGCAGCGCAGGTAGTCACCATAGGAGAAGCCGCCGGGGACGACGACGAGATCGGTGCCCTTGGGCAGCGCGGTCTCGGCGTGCCAGACCATCGTGGACTCCTGCCCCGATGCCAGCTTGAGCGCCCGCGCCATGTCGCGCTCGCGGTTGATTCCGGGGAAGACGAGAACGGCGGATTTCATAGCGATAACCTGGCTCAGAGCACTTCGACGCGATAGTTTTCGATCACCGTATTCGCCAGCAGCTTGTCCGCTGCCGCCTTCAGCGCCTCTTCGGCTTTCGCCTTGTCGGCGCCGGCGAGTTCGATGTCGAACACCTTGCCCTGCCGCACAGAGGCAATGCCATTGACGCCGAGCGACTTCAGCGCGCCTTCGATGGCCTTGCCCTGCGGGTCAAGGATGCCGTTTTTTAGGGTAACAGTTACGCGGGCTTTCACGTCTTGATCCTCAGCTCTTGACCAGTACCGGGCCGGTGCCCATCGGGCGTTCGTTTTCGGAGAGAATGCCGAGACGCTTGGCGACCTCGGTATAGGCCTCCAGCACGCCCCCGAGATCCCTGCGGAAACGATCCTTGTCCAGCTTCTCGTTCGACTTGATATCCCACAGCCGGCATGAGTCGGGCGAGATCTCGTCGGCGACGATGATGCGCATCATGTCGTTTTCGAACAGGCGGCCGCATTCCATCTTGAAATCGACGAGGCGGATGCCGATGCCGAGGAAAAGACCGGTGAGGAAGTCGTTGACGCGGATGGCGAGCGCCATGATGTCATCGATTTCCTGCGGGGTGGCCCAGCCGAACGCCGTGATGTGCTCTTCCGAGACCATCGGGTCGTTGAGCTGGTCGTTCTTGTAATAGAACTCGATGATCGAGCGGGGCAGCTGGGTGCCTTCCTCGATGCCGAGGCGCTGCGACAGCGAGCCCGCCGCCACGTTACGGACCACCACTTCCAGCGGCACGATCTCGACTTCGCGAATCAGCTGCTCGCGCATGTTGAGTCGGCGGATGAAATGGGTCGGCACGCCGATGTCGTTCAGATGCTGGAACAGGTATTCCGAAATCCGGTTATTGAGGACGCCCTTGCCCTCGATCACCTGGTGTTTCTTGGCATTGAACGCGGTCGCGTCGTCCTTGAAGTGCTGAATCAGGGTACCGGGCTCCGGGCCTTCATACAGGACCTTGCCCTTGCCTTCATAAATGCGACGTCGACGGCTCATGGGGATGTACCGGGTGTTGTTGAAATCCATGGATGTGGTGTGCTCCGAATAACGGGATCGACCCACGACGGAGCTGCCGTGAAGGCCAGGAACGGGAAGAAACAGAACGAGAACCGGGCCTGCAGGCAACCTACCCGATCGGCCCTGCCAGTACAATCGACCCGGCCCGCCCAGTGGGGGTTTACCCCAACCTCGCGCAAGCCTGGTCCGATAAGCCTCGCCCGATACCGTCTTGCCTGCGACCTTGCGGCCGATTGTTCCAACGGTATCTCGACCTTATTTAAGCTCCGAACCGGCGTTTACAACGTCGTCCTGACCGCCCAACAACCCCGACGGGAACTTTAACCATGTCATCATTCGACAAGCGCGGCGAAGCCTTCGAGAACAAGTATGCGCTCGATGAAAGCCAGAAGTTCAAGGCCGAGGCCCGCCGCAACAAGCTGCTGGGCCTGTGGGTCGCCGAGCAGCTCGGCAAGTCCGGCGACGAGGCCGCCGCCTATGCCAAGGAAGTCGTCGCAGCTGATTTCGAGGAAGCCGGCGACGGCGACGTGGTGCGCAAGGTGCTCGCCGATCTCACCGCCAAGGGCGTCGCGATCACCGAGCCGCAGCTGCGCGTGAAGATGGATCAGCTGACCGCTGAGGCCGTCGCGCAGGTGAAGGCGGGTATCTGAGGTCAACAGCTTCGAGTTGCAGCGAGACATCTCGCTGCAACTCACAACGTTTCCATAGAGAGCCGCGCATCGTATGATGGCGCGGCTCTTGTCTTTTGAAACGTTCCAGACTCGCAGGGTCTCGCTGAAGCTTCCGAATTGCGATCTGCAAATTCTGAAACGGAGTCGCACAGCGTGCCGATGGCGGCTCGCAGGCGCGTGCTACAAATTGCTCAAAATGCACGTTGATTGTTCAATCGTGTCGCGGCTCACCTTGCGACTGCATCACCGAAGACACACAGGCTCGCGAATCTCGTCGCTTTAGAGCGATTCAACCTCCCATTCGAAGTTTTCATTCAAAGCTACTGCTAGATCGCCTGCGCATGTTTCTCAAACGCGAAGGCGACACAAAGTGACGACGGACAACCATTGCAATCTCGACAGCAACGCACGCAGCATCTTCAGGGTGCGCCGCGCGTATTGGTTGATCGGCGCGACGTTCCTGCTGGGCGATCTCTCCACCGATATGTCGGTCGCCAACGCACAATCGAGCACAGCACTGCCGCCTGTCACCGTCGAGTCGCCCACCGAAGCACGCCGGCCCGCACGTGCTGCGAGCACCACGCCGAGCCGGGCGCGCACTGCCGCCGCCCGCCGCAATGCCACGCCGCCGCCCGCCCCGCCGACACCGACCGAGCGCACGATCGCCGCTGCTGCCGCCAAATATGAACAGATCCTCGGCTATCGCGCTATGCCGAGTGGGACCACGCTGCGGTCAGGCCAGCCGCCGCTCAACACGGCTCAGACCGTCAATGTCGTTCCCGAGCAGGTGATCAAGGATCAGTTGCCGCGCAACATCGACGACGCGCTCTCCAATATCAGCGGCGTCACCCAGACCAATACGCTGGCCGGTACGCTCGACGCCGTCATTCGCCGCGGCTTCGGCGACAACCGTGACGGCTCGATCATGCGCAACGGCCTGCCGCTGGTGCAGGGCCGCAGCTTCAATCCCGCTGTCGAAAGCGTCGAAGTGCTGAAAGGACCGGCCTCGCTGCTCTATGGCATTGTGGACCCCGGCGGCATCGTCAACACGATCAGCAAGCGGCCCGACCTCTATCAGCACGGCTCGGTCACATTGCTCGGCTCGACCTATGGCAACTCGAAGAACGGCATCGACGGTACCTTCGACATCACCGGTCCGATCGGCAATGACGGTCTCGCCTATCGTTTCATCGCCTATGGCACGAACGAGGATTACTGGCGCAATTTCGGCACCCGCAAGGACACGCTGATTGCGCCATCGCTGTCCTGGTATGGTGACGATACCACGGTGCATTTGAACTACGAGCACCGCGACTTCTCCTATCCGTTCGATCGCGGCACATCGCTCGACAGCCGCACCAATACGCCACTTGCTATTCCGCGCGAACGCCGTCTCGACGAACCCTACAACAACATGTGGGGCACCACGGATCTGATGCAGGCCTCGGTGGATCACCGCATCAACGAGAACTGGAAGCTCTACGCCGCCTACAGCTTCAACACCGAAACCTTCAGCGCGAACCAGCTCCGCATTGTCACCGTTAATCCGGTGTCCGGCCTCATCACCCGCAGCAATGACGGCACGCGCAATTCGTTCAGCAATGTAAGCGCCGGCACCTCCTACATGCAGGGCACGGTCTGGACCGGCGGCTTCCGCAACGATGTGGTGTTCGGCGGCGACGCCCAATATCGGACCATCTGGCGACAGGACCTGATCCGGCAGGCCACGCCGAACGTGTTCAACATGTACAATCCAGTCTATGGCCTGCTGTCGCCCGGCACGACGGTGCTCGCGACCGACAGCGACCAGACCGACGCGCTGTCGACGCGCGCACTCTTCCTCCAGGATACGTTCTATCTGACCAACCAGCTTCTACTGGTCGGCGGCGTGCGCTGGATGGAATTCGAGCAGTTGGCCGGGCGCGGACGTAATCCTTTCATCACCAACACCAATCTCGCCGGCGACAAGGTGCTGCCGATCGGCGGTGTGATCTACAAGTTCACCGACGAGGTCTCCTGGTATCTCAGCTACACGGAGTCGCTGAAGCCGACTGCAACAATCAACTTGTTCACCGGCGCTCCCGTTGGTTTCATAGTCGACTCCAACATCCAGCCTGAGGAAGGCGTGCAGTGGGAAACCGGCATCAAGTTCGACATCAACAAGCGGCTGTCGGGCAATGTCGCATTCTACGACATCGACAAGAAGAATGTGCTCGTGTCGATTCCTATCAGCGGCGGCGTGAGTCAGGTGCGCGCGGCCGGCAAGGTGCGCTCACGCGGCTTCGAGGTCGATATCACCGGGCGCCTGACCGACAATATCAGCATGATCGGCAGCTATGGCTATACCGATGCCCGCGTCACCGACGACCCCACGTTGATCGGCAAGGCGCTGCAGAACGTCGCACTCAATACAGCCTCGCTGTTCATGGTCTATGACTTCGGCACCATGCTGCCCGGCCGCCTGCGCATCGGCGGCGGTGCGCGCTATGTCAGCGACCGCCCTGGCGATGCCAACAATAGTTTCTACCTGCCGTCCTATGTGGTCGCCGATACGTTCGCGAGTTATGAGGTCAAGCAGATGGGATTCCCGGTGATCTATCAGTTCAACGTGAAGAACCTCTTCGACCAAACCTACTATCCCTCGGCGGTCAATAACCTGAACGTTGCGATCGGCGACGCCCGTCGCTTCTCGCTGGCAGCGACGGTGAAGTTCTGAGGATGACCAAATCACGTCACGCCACCGCAGGACTGATTGCGTTGGCAGCGACGTGGCTGAGCTTCGGCACGGCCCCAAGCCACGCCGAAGAGATCAATCTCTATTCGACGCGCGAACCGCAACTCGTCGAACCGGTGATCGCATCCTTCACGGCGACGACCGGGATCACGGTCAGGCTCACTTATATCGAGGACAATCTCGTCACGCGCATGAAGGCCGAGGGCGACGCCTCCCCCGCCGACGTGCTGATGACCATCGGTCTCGACAAGACATCGCAATTCGCCGCGAATGATCTGTCGCAACCGACCACGTCTCCCCTGCTCGACAGGACAATCCCGCCGCAGCTGCGCGGCAAGGAGTGGATCACTTTGTCGGTGCGCCCGCGCGTGGTGGTGATGCGCAATGATTCCACACAAGGTGCGATCCGCTATGAGGATCTCGCCGATCCCCGCTTTCGCGGCCAGCTCTGCATCCGCTCGCCCTTGCATCAGAACAATGTCGCACTGATTGCGGCCTACCTCGTGCATCATGGTGCGGACACCACCGAATCCTGGCTGCGCGGCATCAAGGCCAATCTGGCCCATGCGCCGGAAGGCAAGGACAACGACGTCATTCGCCAGCTTGCGGAAGGCCGCTGCAGCATCGGCATCGCCAATACCGTAGCATTGGCGCAGCTGCGCGACGGCCGCGAAGGCGCGGAGTGGACGGCCTGGGCGAACAAGGTGAAGACGGTGCCGACGACATTCGCGGGCGGCGGCACGCATGTGAACCTCACCGGCGCGGCGCTGGCGAAACACGCGCCGCATCGCGCCGCCGCGCTGAAGTTCCTGGAATTTCTGGTGACACCGGCCGCGCAGAAAATCTACGCCGCGGCCGAACTGGAATATCCGGTCACATCAGATGCCGAGAGCGCGCCGCTGGTGGCGGCGATAGGAGCGTTTCCGAGCGATACGCTTGATATCGATGCGATCGCTGCGAACCAGAAGGCGGCGATTGCGCTGATCAGGAAAGTTGGGTTTGAGAAATAGGCGTGCATGATGCGCCACCTCCGCCCACGCGTCATTCCGGGGCGCGTGCGTCTTCGCACGCGAACCTCAGCCACTCCACTTGGAGTAGCGGGGAATCCCGGCATGGCGGTCACCTCTCCGCCGCCCGGAATGTCGAGATGATGAACACGCGGGGATTCCGGGTTCGTGCTTGGCCGGCTTCGCCGGCAACGCACGCCCCGGAATGACGACGTGTGGTTAGCTACCGCCAGCCCATACCGGGCGCGACGTGTTTCAATATCGCCTCGATCACATGGGCGTTGTAATCGACGCCCAGCTGATTTGGCACCGTCAGCAGCAGCGTATCCGCTTCCGCGATCGCCTCATCGCCCTTCAGCTGCTTGATCAGCGCATCCGGCTCTGCTGCAAAGCTGCGGCCGAAGATGGCGCGCTCGGTGCCGTGCAGGTAGCCGACCTTGTCCTCGCCCTCGTTGCCCCGGCCGAAATAAGCGCGGTCGCGGTCGTCCACCAGCGCGAAGATGCTGCGGCTCACTGACACGCGCGGGTCGCGCGTGTGCCCCGCGGCCTTCCAGGCGTCGCGATAGAGCCGGATCTGCTCGGCCTGCTGCACGTGAAACGGCTTGCCCGACTCGTCGATCTTCAGCGTCGATGACTGCAGGTTCATGCCCTGCTTCGCCGCCCATTCCGCCGTCGCATTGGTGGAGGCGCCCCACCAGATGCGTTCGCGCAGGCCTTCGCTATGCGGCTCGAGCCGCAGCAGGCCGGGCGGGTTCGGAAACATCGGATTGGGATTCGGCTGCGCAAAGCCCTTGCCCTGCAGCACATCGAGAAACACCTCGGTATGCCGCCGCGCCATGTCGGCGTCGGTCTGGCCCTCAGGGGGCGCGTAGCCGAAATAGCGATAGCCGTCGATCACCTGCTCCGGCGAACCGCGGGATATGCCGAGCTGCAGCCGCCCGCTTGCGATGAGATCGG
The DNA here is from genome assembly GCF_013359755.1 of Tardiphaga robiniae. GTDB lineage: Bacteria > Pseudomonadota > Alphaproteobacteria > Rhizobiales > Xanthobacteraceae > Tardiphaga > Tardiphaga robiniae. Next base: position 42,174 of record NZ_JABMCJ010000086.1, read on the forward strand.
CGCTCCCGGCGTCCTCCGCCATATAGAGCGGGTTCTCGTAGCGCATGTCGATCACGGCGGTGCCGATCTCGATCTTCTTGGTGCGCGCGCCGACCGCCGCCAGTAGCGGAAACGGTGCGGCGAGCTGACGCGCGAAATGATGCACCCGGAAATAGGCGCCGTCGGCGCCGAGCTCCTCGGCGGCAACGGCGAGATCGATGGATTGCAGCAGCGCATCGCCCGCCGAGCGCGTCTGCGATGAGGCCGAAGGGGTCCAGTGGCCGAAGGAAAGAAAGCCGATGTTCTTCATGGGACGGGTACTCAGGGTGGGTTTGCTGACCACCTATTTAGGCGTGAATGGGAGCAAGAAAAGGGAAACGATGGAAACGCATCGTTTCCGGTGAGGCGATCATTTTCGTGGACTGCAGATCCGTGTCCACTTTCGCGCACCCCGGCACGACGTCACACAACCCCTCGCCCGCACCCCTTAAGCGTGCATCCTGTCACAAATCTTCTATAGGTTGACCAAAATACGGCGTTGGGCGAGCATCAGCGTCACGTCGAAAAACGGGGGGACAGGCCATGCGCGTTACGACGTCTGCCGGAGCTTTCGAAGCGAGCGCGATCTCGGGCACGCGCGCCATCATGATCGCCCTCAATTGCGATGAGGCCGCGTGCAAGGGGCTGCTGGGATTTGCGTTCCAGCGCGCCAAGGGCGCCGGCAGACCGGAATTCCTGCGCTCGCTGAAAGTGTTCGAAGAGGTCGAGCCGAACCCCGATACCGAGCACGGCGAGTATTTCACCGACAAATTTCCGATCCAGAGTTTCCTCTGGAGCGACTACACCGCGGAGCCCGGCACGACCTATCACTTCGAGGTCATCCCCGTATTTGGCGATCCGACCGCGCCCGAACTGCGCGACGCCGAGAAGCTCGCCTTCACCGTCACGACGGAGAAGGAGGACGATGGTCAACACGGCATCTGGTTCAACCGCGGCGCCATCGCCAGCCAGGCCTATGCGCGCAAGTTCAAGAACCACAAGCCGACCGAAGCGGAGATGGACAATCCGAAGGACAAGCACACGGTCTGGCTCTCGCGCGGCCTGCTGGAGGCCTGCCTGGACTATATCGACACGACGAAGAAGAGCGAGGCACTGCGCGCCTGTATCTACGAATTCACTTACGCGCCCATCATCGAGGCGTTGAAGACCAAGATCGATGGCGGCTTCGACGTCCGGCTGATCGTGCATGACGACAAGAAGGGCAAGAACCGCAAGGCGATGAAGGCCGCCGGCCTCGACGTCAAGGCAGAGCACAACGGCGAGCCGGTGGTGATCTGGCGCACGCGGCCGCCGATCCCGCACAACAAGTTCATCATCAAGCTCGACGGCGACGCACCGCAAGAAGTGTGGACCGGCTCCACCAACATCACGCCGTCCGGATTCCTCGGCCAATCGAATGTCGGCCACCTCGTCCATGACAGCGACGTTGCCGAACAATACCTGAAATACTGGACGATCCTGAGCGACAACCCAACCGGCAAGCCGGCGAAGGAAGGCGTTGCGGAGATTTCGCCCTACCCGCCCGCCCTCGTGAAGCCGGGATCGCAGACCTGCATCTTCTCGCCGCGCCAGACGGCGTCGATGCTGAACTGGTATGCCGACCGGATGAGCGACGCCACGTCGTCGATCATGTTCACGGCCGCGTTCAACGTCGCCGCCGATTTCATCGAGCCGCTGGCGCGCGACCGCGACTTCCTGCGCTTCGTGCTCAAGGAGAAGCCGCCCACCGCCGACGAGCGCAAGGCGCTCAAGGGCGACCGCGACCTGCAGATTTCGTTCGGCGCCGTGCTGGGCGCCGAGTTCAAGGTGGTCGACGGCAAGCTGGTCGCCAAGCGCAAGGTGAAGGAATTTCCGCTGGACCGCTGGTTTCTCAAGGAAGAGCTCACCCGCGACGAAGGCAATATCTTCTTCGTTCACACCAAATATCTGCTGATCGATCCCCTCAGCGACGATCCCCTGATCTGCACCGGCTCGGCGAATTTCTCGGAGGGGTCGCTGACCACCAACGACGAAAACATGATCCTGATCCGCGGCTCGACCCGCGTGGCCGACATCTACATGACCGAGTTCGACCGGCTGTTCCGGCATTTCTATTTCCGCGATGTCGCCAATGACGTGGCCAGCAAGCGCAAGAAAGGCGAGAAGCCGGAAAAGGTGTTCCTCGATCCGGACGACCGATGGACGGAGAGCTACTTCAAGCCCGGCGGATTCAAGTCGCGGCGCCGCGAGATGTTCTTCACGATCCCGGCGTCCAACTGGACCGTCAATGCCGCAACCCATAGCGATGACGAACCGGTGCGTCCGCCGAAAAAGAAGAAGGCAGCGAAGGCTGTAGCGAAGAAGGCCAAGGCAAAGACAGCCAAGAAGAAAACAACCAAGAAGACGGCAAAGGCCGCGACAGCCAAAAAGGCAAAAGCCAAGACAACCAAATCCAAGAAGGTCGCGAAGGCCAAGGTCAAAAAAGCCAAGACCAAAACGACCAAGGCGAAGAAAGCCAAGACCAAGACGTCAAAGGCCAAGAAATCAAAAACCAAGTCGAAACGCTGAGTACGACACCACGCCGGGCCTCCCGCGCCCGGCGCTAGCTCAGTACCCCCGTGCCATCGCGCGGCGCGCCGCCGCGGGTGGCGGCGGCCTTGATGCCCCAGTCGGCCATGAATTTCGGCCGCGGTCTGTCCTGCAGCATGAGCGCGCCGCCGACCACCGCGCGTGTCGGGATCGCGTCGCGGTCGATGGCGCCTTCGAGAGTCATTGCGAGGTCGCGCGCGAAGACGCGGTTGCCGATGTGCCAGGAATGAGTGAAGTCGCCGAAGAAGGTGCTCTTCTTCGGATCGAGCGTGGCGAAATAGTCCCCGCAATTGACATTGGTGGCTTTCGAATGCGCATCCGCCGGCAGGCCGACGCGGCCTGCGCGCGGCGCCACGCCGAGCCGCTTGGCATTGGAGGCCGCCAGCACGCTGTCATAGGGGTTTGAATAGTTGGTCAGCCGCAGGATGCGCTTGAACATCGGCCCCGACCAGGAATCGTTCACCGACAGGCTCGACGACGCCACGTCGCCGGCGATGAAGGCGACCTGGCTGACGCGCCAGTTGCTCTTGAACAGCGCGCCGTCCTTCTCCGCCTGCACGAAGGCCTCCATGGCCACATAGGCGCCGGTGGAATGGCCGAGCAGATGGACATTGGTGACGCAGTCCTTCTCCTGCCCCTGCGCCAGCACGGTGATGCAATCGCTGACCAGCTTCACCGCCACTTCGGCGCCCTTGGAGCGATCCTGCCAATAGGCCAGCGTCTCGTTGTCGCTCGGCCAGTCGAAGCCGATGACGAGGCCCTTCCAGCCCTCGGCCTTGAGATCCTTCGCCAGCTGGCGCTGGCGCTTCATGATGATGTCGAGATCGTTGTTGTAGCCATGGATGAAGACGAGGATGTCGCCGGCCACGCTGATCGAATTCTGGTTGGGATCGCCATCCGCAATGTCGCGCACCTCCTTCACCCATTTGGCGAGATCGGTCTTGCTCGATGTCGCCATCGCCGGCGTCGGGATCGCCACATTGGACGGCACCCGCAGATAGCGGATGGTGCCGACATTCTCATTGAAGGCCGCGCCCGAGACGCCGCGCGCGGTGATCAGATAATCGACACCTGCCATGAAATCCCCCTGCCGTTCCCGCCGGGTTTCCTCCGCATCGCGCCGCCCCCTCTTTGTGAGCCAGGCACGATCGACGTGTGCCAGCCTATCGCGCAATCACAGGTGCAGCCAAGTGACCGGATGCGCGCCTCCCACGATATCGGCGGCGACGGACGGCGATGCATCGGACGCCGCACGCCCGGCTTGCGCAATCCTGTTTATAGGTATATATTCTTTAACATGACCCATCCCTTCTTCGGCCCCATCCTCCGCCTGCGCGTGACGCCCGATGAGCCCGAGGCGCCGGATGCCTTTGTGGGCGGCCCACGCGTGCGCGGCTCCAGGCGGCCGCATGGGGATGCCAAATGCGCGCAGGTGCGCCGCCTGATCGAGACGACGGTGCTGACCTATGGCGAGATCGCGAAGCAAACCGGCGTCGGCCGCGCCTCGATCTGCCGCTGGACCCGCGACGGCGGCTGGAAGCGCCCGCTATTCGCGCCGCGCGCCACCGACACCGTGCCCTCCGCCCGCGCCTCGCAGAAGCTTAAGCTGCGCAAACTCGCCGAGCGGCTCCACGCGCTGGCAGAGCGCGCCGTGCGCGCGCTGGAAACGCAGCCCGATGTCGACATCGACCGCCTGATGCAGGCGCTGCAGGTGGTGAAGATGGCGCGGCTGGAGGCGATGGGCCGCCGGCGCCCGCGTCGCCACATCGACATGCCCGCGCGCACCGGCCGCGAGATGATGGAGCGCGACGCTGCGATCCGCACCGCGCTGAAGGAAATGCGCCGCGGCGGCGTCGATGTGACACAGATTCCGGACGACGCGATGGCGCTGCTGGAAGCCGCGCATACGCCGCCGGAGCGGGATCACCCGGCGCTGCGGCCAAGGGGAAGCCGGCGGAGATAATGGCGCTCCGTCAACCTCCGCACACTCCACGTCATCCCCGGGCAAAGCGCGAAGCGCGGCTTCGCTGGATGACCCGGGGATCCACGCCTTTCTCATCTTGCGGCAAGACGTGGATGGCCGGGTCAAGCCCGGCCATGACGTGAGGAGGGAACAGCGTGCAACACGCGGTCCCGCCCGGCCATGACGTGGAGAAGACGAAGCCTCACACCTCCACCGGCAAATAGAAATCGATCACCGCGCCCTTCTTGGTCGGCGCGAACTCGCTGTCATAGCGCTCGAAGTCCGGCCGGTCGGCGACTGTGAGCCCGGAGGCCGGCACCAGTTCGCCCCAGATCATGGCCATCGCACGCTTGAGCTGCGGATGCACCGCCCCGCCATTCAGTGTGATGCGAAACACCGCATAGGTCGAAGCCACGATGCGTTTCGCCGCAAAACCCGCAGGCAGCGCCGCATCGCTTTCAACGCCGACGCCGGCCATGTAATCGAAACTGCCTTCGGCGCGGTCGACATTCCACACCACGCCATAGGTGGTCCAGCTCGGGGCCTGCCCTTTGAACGGCAATGCGCCCATCAGCTTCGACCACAGTTGCGGAATCTCGGCCTTGTTTGCCTCATCGAACCGCGCCGAAGGACCTGCGACGGTGAAGTTGTCCAGCGCCACCAGGTCCGGCAAGCGGGTAACAGCGACGGCGACGTCATCGGGCATGGTCATCGGATATTGTCCTTCGATGGGCGTGACACTGAAGCCGCGCCGAAACCGCCCGGGCGCGACGCCGAACAGGCGGGCGAACGCGCGCGTGAACGCCTCCTGCGAGTCGAAGCCGCAATCGAGCGCGAGATCGACCAGGCGCAGATCGGGATCGGCCGTGAGCCGCTGCGCGGCGCGGACCAGCCTGCGCCCACGCACATGCGCCATCACGCCGCGGCCCATCGCGGCGGAGAACAGGCGTGAGAAGTGATAGGGCGAGAGCTTGGCGCGCGCGGCGATGGTCTCGACGCTGAGGGGCTCGTCGAGATGCTGCTCGATCCAGGCGAGAACGGCGACGAGGTCAGGCGTGCGGTGCGGGAGGGAATGGTTCATGCGACCGATATGGCACGAGTGGATGGGGGTGTCTTGATCGGTCTTGCTGTGCGGAGCGCCTGCAGATAAGCCGCACTAATCCGCTTTGCTATTGCGTCCTTCACGTTAAGATGACTGTCTAAAATCTCATAGCAACAACAGGGAGGAAGCCTGTATGCCCGAGGCAGGCGGTCCAACAGCGCAGTCTGGAATTCTCTACCAGAACAGCATAGCTGCACTCTACCTCGGACGCCTGCTCGATCTGCGGCCCACCCCCTCTGGAAAACGGATTAGCTCCATACGACTAGAAGCCCCTGAGCAGGTAGATGACATCGTCATAAATTATGCCAGCGGCTCACGGCTTCTAATTCAAGCCAAAGAATCTATCTCGACTTCAAGCACTCCGTGGAAGCAGTTTTGGCTCGACTTGAAAGAGCAACAACTCGCGATCGAATGTCGATTGGATGAGTACCGACTCATCGTCGGCACATTCAGCAAAGAAATCGACACTCTTCGTGAAGCATGTGATCGCTCCCAAGGAAAAGACAATCATTCCGAATGGCTGGACGCTCTAAACAAAGATCAAAAGCACATCGTTGATCAGATCGCAACTACGCTGGCCAGCACGGTCGAAGTTGTATTCCTCACTATACGGCGCCTTTCCATCGAATTCTTGCCTTTCTCTCACATCGAATCCACCGGAATTCGCGACTGGATTCCAGACTCGTCCAGCAGTCGCGAAACGCTATTTGCGATTCTTCGGGATGCATGCGGCGGAGCCGCTAGAGTTCGAGGCACATTCACCGCCCGCGACTTTGCATCGAAGATATTTAGCATTCATGACATCAAGCTTCTCGGTTCCCCTGGAGACGGTCTCGCAAACTATCTCAGATCAATCGGCACACAGTTCAACGCAATCACCGTACCCGGCACATCTCTCAACTCAAATGAGATGGAATTGCTAGTATGGCCACACGTGACCTCGATCGCCCGAACAATTCACACCGACTTTGAGGAAGAATCTCCATTCACACCTCGACCGACCATTGACAGCTTTTTTGATCTCAAGAAATTTCCGCACGAGACTGCATCTTTTGGGCTTATCGTCGCTGGCGCAGGATTTGGAAAATCGACCTTCCTCCGCGCCATTGCCCGTCACCTAGCTACAAACACATCTCACGTCCCCGCATACATTACGTCAGACACGCTTCAAAACTATCAAGACCTCGATCAATATCTGTCCACTGCGACCAACCAACACTTCCGATCGCAAATTGACTGGGCTGTACTGTGCGAGCAAGGCCGTGCAATCCTACTCATTGACGGACTAGACGAGCTAAGCGACGAAGGACGCTCCAAGGTTTCGACAATGATCGCCCGTGCTCACGCGATATATCCGTCATTGCCAATCTTAGTCGCAGCACGAGATAGCGCGGTCATCGCACTTCCCACCAGCTTTCAGTACTATCGTCTTGAGCGCCTTGATGTTCAGCAACTATCAGAACTATTGAAAAGATACCTCTCGACAAGAGGCAACTCAGACCACTCGTCTCTAATCTCTCAAGTCATTCACAAACCAGAGCTTGTTGCACTATGCAGCATCCCGCTTTTCGCTGCCATGCTTGTAGCAACTCTACCGCCGAATGGAAACATTCCTGAAACTCGCACAGAACTTCTTGAGCGATATCTTGATATCGTCCTTTCGCCGCACCGTCACAAGAACACCGAGCGCCCTCGGCTGCCGTTAAGTACTCTCAGGACTGGCGCGGAACTACTTGCCAGAGCAGGCCTGGACAGCAATCAAATTTCCATCCCTGAAACAAGAGCCCGCGACAAGCTGAACACCAAGTTTGGCGACATTCGCGGCGACTCGTGCGTTGAGGAACTCCTACGCTGCGGACTGCTCGTCAAACGTGGCTTTCGCGTAGGCTTCGCAATCGCCACCGTTCAGGAGTACTTGGCAGCTTGCGACCTTGCCAAAGACCAGAATCCCGACCCGGACGCGTGGTTTCACAGCACAACTCGACGACCATGGGCACAGGCGGTCCAATTTGCTATTGAGAAACTCACTAATGTGAACGATCTCCTTTCTCGGCAGCTCGCAAGACCTGACGACTATTACAAAACAACAACCCGGCTGATTGCTCGAGGCATTGTCAATGGCGCTCACGTATCCCAAGAACTACGGAAAAGTGTAGCTAGCAATCTTATAAGAAGCTGGTTCTCATCAACCTATGAAGTCAACCACAGCATCGGAATACTGATCAACGAAGGCTTCTCAACGCCACCATCGACCGAGCTGATCGAAGCACTTAACACTAAAGCCGCCAAACGATACGGCGGAATGCGAATTCTGGAAAAAATCGACGACGCAGATTTGATCCTAGATTGCTTTAAAGGCCTGATCGACGAAGCTGACATTCGCGACCTATGGCACCCTGTTTGGCTACGAGCCTCGACACGACATGCGGCAGAGATGATCTCGCTCCTAGTCGAGCGCATATCTAGGCCGAATGATGACAGCTTCAACGTCAGCGTTGTTGCGGACATTATGTATCGAATGCGAACCGCTCAGGACGTAGATTGGGCGAGCATCGCAAAAAGTGAACGTCACCCTCTAACGATAAGAGCAGCGGCGCACTTCGGTGCGAAGAACGAAAATTCCGAGAGCGGAAAGAAAGATATTCAAGAACTAGTTCGACAAGCGAGACCACAGAATCTTTGGAAATCGTTCTCAGAAGCACTTCTTTCGACCACATGGTGGCGGGAACACGTCAAGGGCATACTGGCTACAACGCGCCTTAAGAAGACTACATCTGGCGAACTTGATTGTTACCTCAACATAGACCCCCAAAAACCAGCAGCACAAGATTTTCTCAGAGAATTAAAAACTCTTGTCTCTAGTGGTGAAATGCATGCCACCTCCCGAATGGCGCCCCTCACAATATTAGCGGCAAATGGCGACGTCGAAGCGGGAGAGTTGGCAACAGAGCTTTTGTCGTCTGCAAATGATAGAGCGATCTTTCAGTGGTTAGAGATCAGTGCCTTTCTAGAAGATGGACTGCAAGCAGCAGGGTTGCGCAAACTCAAAGAGCGCTCGATGCCAAAAACAAACGAGTTGCGACTTCTCCGCGACATAAATAACCGCATAACGTTTGCGCCATCTGGCCCTCAGCGGGTCCTAAATGGACGAGGTCCATTCAGGACAACGTCGGATCGGAAGGCTTCCCGTGAAGTTGCTATGATTTGGACCCTGGATGTATTGGAGCGATTACCACTGGAAGGCGTTGAACGCGCAGAACTCATCGTCGCCAGCATTGAAAACAAATATGGAGTAAGCTCATCTGTACTTATTTCGATGTTGCGAGAATATTTGGATAAAGCGATAGCTATTGACCGCGAGAACTGGAGCTGGATTATTGGCGGCATTCACGCCCTTGCCAGTCAAAACGAACGAATTGGCGCTAATATTCTATGGTCGATCCTCAACAAGGGCATCGATTTACCGACTTGGTCGATCCTCGAATTGATCTGGGCCGAGGAGGGGCCGACGTGTTGCGATCGCTTGATAGAGGTATTTTCGAGGAACGAGGAAAAGCGATGGGAGATACTAAGTTTGCTTGAAAAAGCTGCCCCCATCCACGGGCTTTCAGTACGTGTTCGTGGCGCGGACCTATTAGTAGAGGGCCTCGATAAACTTGGGAAATAAACCAATCACTACGAAACCAAACGATCCGTTGATTCTCGATTCTCGCTGCTGTTTAGCGCTATTCCCGCGGCACTTATATGCTGACACTAGAGCTTCCCTCTTCTCGCTCTGCATCGACTGATCGCTATCGGCTTGCACTGGGATAACGATCATTCGACCGAGTAAACGCCGCGGGCGAGCTTCTTTACTCACATCCACTCCGAACTCTAGAGCTTCTACAGCCCCCCTACCCCTCCTTGAACCCATATTCCGGCACGTTGCCCGTCGCGCCGTAATACTTGTACGGCAGGAACTTGCCGGACATCGTGATCTGGACGCGGTCGCCCTTGGGGTTGGCGATGCGCTGCATCACCATGTCGAAATCGATCGCCGACATGATGCCGTCGCCGAATTCCTCCTCGATCAGCGCCTTCCAGGCCGGGCCGTTCACCATCACCATCTCGTAGAAGCGATAGATCAGCGGATCCTGCGGCGGCATCTGCACGTTTTCGGCGCGCATCGGGATCTCATTGAGCATCGCCGTCTCGCTCTTCGAGAGGCCGAACAGCTCGCCGGCATTGGCCGCCTGCGGCTTGGTCAGCTTCATGTTGCCGAGAATGGCGCCGACGATCAGCACTTCGCTGTAGCCGCCGATCTGCTCGCAGATATATTTCCAGGTCCATTCCTTCTCGCGCTTGATGTCGAGCAGCTTTTCGGTGAGGTCGGATCGCAGCATGGTCGTTTCTCCTTCGGTCGTGAGGCTTCGGTTGACGCGGCTAGCGCGTCGCGCTGTGAAGAGACGGCATCGTTGGCGCCTCGGGGAATGCAGGCCGCACCACCGGCACATGGCGCGGGTCGTGGTGCGGCGTGGCGGCGGTGAACGTCTTGCTGCGCGTCACCAGGAAATCGATGATGTGGTTGCGCAGCGCGTAATAATGCGGGTGCTTGTGCAGATCGATGCGCGAGCGATCCCGCGGCAGCGGGTTCTCGACGATCTCCGCCAGCACGGCGCCGGGGCCGTTGGTCATCAGAAAAATCTTGTCGGCGAGATACATCGCCTCGTCGACGTCATGGGTGATCATGAAGGTGGTCTGGCCGGTCTCCAGCGTCACGCGCCGCACCTCGTCCTGCAGCGTCCCCCGTGTCAGCGCGTCGAGCGCCGAAAACGGCTCGTCCATCAGCATGATCTTCGGCGTGATCGACAGCGCGCGCGCGATGCCGACGCGCTGCTTCATGCCGCCGGACAGTTCCGACGGCCGCTTGTGCTCGGAGCCCGTGAGGCCGACCTTGTCGATATAGGTCTGCGCATGGGCGCGGACTTTCGCCTTGTCCCACTTGCGCCATTTCGACGACACCGCATAAGCGATGTTGCCCATGACCGTCAGCCATGGCAGCAGCGCGTGACTCTGGAAGATCACCGCGCGGTCGAGGCTGGTGCCTGATATCGCCTGGCCGTCGACGATCACGGTGCCTTCACTGGGCTCATCCAACCCGGCGAGGATGTTCAGCACCGTGGTCTTGCCGCAGCCGGAATGGCCGATGATGCAGCCGAACTCGCCAGATGGCATCGACAGCCAGAGATCCTCGAAGATCGTGGTCGCGCCGTTGCCTGATGACGCCGGATAGCGCTTGGCGATGCCCTCGATGGAGATGAATTTGGTGGTCATCGCATTCACTCCGGAAACGTAACCATGCGGGTGAAGCGCGCGAGGATCTGATCGAGCAACATGCCGACGATCCCGATCAGGAGGATCGCGATAATCACATTTGTGATCGATAAATTATTCCATTCGTTCCAGACGAAGTAGCCGATGCCCGTCCCACCGACCAACATCTCGGCGGCGACGATCACCAGCCACGCGATGCCGATGGAAATGCGCATGCCGGTGAGGATCGTTGGCGCCGCGGCGGGCAGAATGACGGTGAAGGCGCGGCGGAAGGTGCCGACTTCCAGCGTGCGCGCGACATTGATCCACTCCTTGCGCACGGCGGCGACGCCGAAGGCGGTGTTGAGCAGCATCGGCCACACCGAACAGATGAAGATTACGAAGATCGCCGAGAGGCTGGAATCCTTGATGGTGTAGAGCGCGAGCGGCATCCAGGCGAGCGGCGAGATCGGCTTCAGCACCTGGATGAACGGATCGAGCGCCTTGTTCATCAGCGGCGACATGCCGATCAGAAAGCCGAGCGGGATCGCGACGATTACAGCGATCAGATAGCCGAGCCCGACGCGGCCGATGGAATAAGCGAGCTGGATCCCGAGCCCCTTGTCGTTCGGCCCGTTGTCATAGAACGGCCGCTTCAGGTGCTCCCAGAGTTTCGCGCCGACATCGAGCGGCCCCGGCATCGCGGATTTGCCGGATGTGGCGGTGAGGCCCATCAGTTTCGCGTATTCGGGCGACATGGTGCCGACGCTCAAAGTCTGCCGCGTGGCAAGGTGCCACACGCCGATGAAGGCGAGGAAGATCGCGATGGAGACGACGGCCGCGCGGAAGCGAAGGGATTGGATCATTGTGGTCCTTTCCTTCTCCCCGCTTGCGGGGAGAAGGTGGCGCGAGCTTGCGAAGCAAGTTCGCGCCGGATGAGGGGGACTCTCCGCAAACTGCGGAGCGTGCGGAGAGTCCCCCTCACCCGACTTCCACGCGCTCCGCGCGTTACAGTCGACCTCTCCCCGCACGCGGGGAGAGGCAAGAAAGAAGCGCTCGCGACAACCATTCTCACGTCGCCTTCCTGATCTTAAAACTCGCCAGATATTCCTTCGGCTTTTCCGGATCGAAGGTCTTGCCCATCACCGCGAACGACTTGTAGCTCGTCGTCGGTGGCGTCAGACCCATTTCCTTCATCACCTTGGCGGTGTCGGTGGCGAGGTAGATCTGTTCGGCGACGCCCTTGTAGTCGACATCGCCCTTGATCTGGCCCCAGCGCTGCATCTGGGTCATCATCCACACCGCAAAGGACTGCCACGGGAACGGATCGAAATCGACGCGCTTGGCGTCGGTCTTGATGCCGCCGAGCCCGTCGGCATAGGTGCCGGTCAGCACCTGCTCCAGCACCACCGGCGGCGCGTTGAGATAGGCGGCCGGCGCGATGGCCTCCGCAATCGACTTGCGGTTCTCCGCCTTCGACGCATAGGCGGTGGCATCGACGATGGCGCGCGTCAGCGCCGCGAAGGAATTCGGCGACGTGGTGATGAACTCCTTGGACGCTGCGAACGAGCAGCACGGATGGCCGTCCCAGATTTCCTTCGACAGGATATGCATGAAGCCGACGCCGTCATAGATCGCGCGCTGGCAGATATTGTCGGGCGCGAGGAAGCCGTCGATATTGTCGGCGCGCAGGTTGGCGACCATTTCCGGCGGCGGCACCGAGCGGAGCTGCACATCGGTGTCGGGATCGATGCCGTGTTCGGCGAGATAGTAGCGCAACAGATAATTGTGCATCGAATAGTCGAACGGGATGGCGAGCTTGAAGCCTTTCCAGTCCTTCGGGTCGCGCTTGTCCTTGTGCTTCATGGCGAGGGTAATGCCCTGGCCGTTGATGTTCTCGATCGCCGGCACGGTGTAGGGGATCGGCTGCGAGCCGAGGCCCAGCGAGATCGCGATCGGCATCGGCGCCAGCATATGCGCGGCGTCGTATTCCTTGTTGATGGTCTTGTCGCGAATGACGGCCCAGCCGGCGGTCTTCACCACTTCGACATTGAGCCCCTGCTTTTTGTAGAACCCGAGCGGATCGGCCATGATGATCGGCGTCGCGCAGGTGATCGGAATGAAGCCGACCTTGAGGTCTGTCTTTTCCAGTTTGCCCGCGCCTTGCGCGAATACTTCGGTCGCCGTCTTGATCGGGAAGAACTGCGACAGCGCCGCCAGCGCGCTGGACGCACCGACCGATTTCAGAAAGGCGCGGCGCGCGACCTCTTTCGGGAACACCGCGCGCATCACCGCCGAGGCGACGACGCCCTCGTAGCGTTTGTCCTCGGTCTCGGGAATGTCGCAGCGAAGCTGCAGCCCTGCCTCATGCTCGGACTGGCTGGCATGCTGGCCGCAGCTGCAGGCGCCAGCGCGCAAACGGCGGGCGGGATCGAACGGATTGTCGAATGTGGACATGTGACCTCCTCGGTGACGCTCCGGTCAATTACGCAAGGAGTGTGCCATCCCCGCTCCCGCCGGAATGTCCAATCGCCGCAGGCATTTCGGGCCTGCATTGGCGATTACGAGAATTCGTGCTACACGAAAATTCGTAGCCTGATTACGAATTTTCGGAGTTTCGCCGATGGATTTTGCAACGGCCCAGCCGCATGATTTGCGAACCATCGCCTTCGATTATTCGGTCGAGCCGACGCTGCTGCTCGATCCCCATGCCGACCAGATCATCGACGCTAATCCCGCCGCCTGCACCCTGCTCGGCTATGACCGCGCGCTGCTGCGCCAGATCAAGATCAGCGCGCTGCATGCGGGCCAATTGCCGGCGCTGATCGTGTTCACGCAGGCGGTGCTGGCCAAGGGCTCCTACTGGACCAACACGCTGACGCCGCGCCACGCCACCGGCGAAGCGTTGCAGCTCGAATATGCGGGATCGCTGGTGCCGCAGGGCGAGCGCACCTTGCTGCTGCTCACCATGAGCGATCTCGAACAGCGCCGCCGCCGCCATGTGGACGCCGCCGCCGAGGATCACATGCGCGGCGGCATTGCCGCGTGGCAGCGCGTCGAGCGCGTGTTTCAGGACATCGAGCGCGAGAACCAGTTGATCCTGCGCGCGGCGGGCGAAGGCATTTACGGCGTCAATGCCGACGGCAAGACCACCTTCGTCAATCCCGCTGCCGAGCGCATGCTGGGCTGGACCGCCGATGAACTCGTCGGCAAGGAAATCCACCCGATCGTGCATCACAGCCATCACGACGGCAGCCACTATCCGGATCACGACTGTCCGATCTATGCGGCGTTTCGCGACGGCGCCGTGCACAATGTCGACAACGAGGTTTTCTGGCGCAAGGACGGCACGCCGGTCTGGGTCGAATACACCTCGACGCCGATCCGCGACCGCCACATGGTGGTCGGCGCGGTGATCGTGTTTCGCGATGTCAGCCAGCGCCGCGAGGCGGATGAAAAGCTGCATGCCGCATTGGCCGAAGTCGATCGGCTGCGCGAGCGTCTCGAACTCGAAAACGCCTATCTGCAAGAGGAAATCCGCATCGAGACCAATCCGCGCGGCATCATCGGCCAGAGCGAGGCGATCCAGAAGACGCTGCGGCAGGTCAAGCTCGTCGCACCCACCACGGCCGCGGTGATGATCACCGGCGAGTCCGGCACCGGCAAGGAACTGATCGCGCGCGCGATCCACGAAGCCTCAGGTCGCCGCGACCGGCCGCTGATCCGCGTCAATTGTGCGGCGATCCCGCGCGAATTGTTCGAGAGTGAATTCTTCGGCCATGTCCGCGGCGCCTTCACCGGCGCGGTGCGCGACCGCATCGGCCGGTTTGAGCTGGCCGATGGCGGCACGCTGTTTCTGGACGAGGTCGGCGAGATCCCGCTGGAGCTGCAGGGCAAGCTGCTGCGCGTGCTGCAGGAAGGCAATTTCGAGCGGGTCGGCGAGGAGCGTACCCGCTCCGTCGATGTCCGCGTCATCGCCGCCACCAACCGCAACCTGAAACAGGAAGTGGCGCGCGGACGGTTTCGCGAGGATCTGTATTTCCGGCTCAACGTGTTTCCCGTGGAGTCGGTGCCGCTGCGCGACCGCCGCGAGGACATTCCCCTGCTGGCGCAGCACTTCCTGCTCAGCGAGAAACTGAAATCCGATCTGCGCCTGTCCGAAGGCGATGCACGCCGGCTGTCGCGCTACGACTGGCCGGGCAATGTGCGCGAGTTGCAGAACGTCATCGAGCGCGCGGTGATCCTGGCGCAGAACGGCCGCTTGCGGATCGACCTGCCCGATGCGCCCGGCCCGCATCATGCCGCAGGCGCCCATCGCGTGAAGCCCGACGCCCGGCCGGCGGTGATGACCTCAGCCGAACTGCGCGATCACGAACGCAGCAACATCCTCGCAGCGCTTGCCGCGACATCAGGCAAGGTGTTCGGTCCCGGCGGCGCGGCCGAATTGCTCGACATCAAGCCGACGACGCTGGCGTCGCGGATGAAGGTGTTGGGGATCGAGGGTGCGCGCGGGCGGATGGGCGCGTAAGGCCCCACACCGTCATTCCGGGGCGCGCGGCAAAGCCGCGCGAACCCGGAATCCCGAGATAGTTGAAACTCCGATTGCAAAACACTCGGAGATTCCGGGTTCGCGTCCGGCTGACGCCGTCCACGCCCCGGAATGACGAGCCTAGTTTTGCGAAAACAGCGCGCTCCGCTGCCACGCCTCGCTTGCGCTTTCCCGTAATAGGCATATATTCCACACCCGATTGACCGCGGTCTAAAAGGAGTCAGCATGCGCTATCCTGCCTATCCTCTGTTTCCCTCCAACATCCGCGTCATCGACTCATCCGCGGACGCGGTGACACGCGTTCGGGTCGATGCCGATCCCGGACCGCCGCCCGTTCCGGGCGGCCGCCCGAAGGGCTGCAAGAAGCTGCACACCAACGCCACGGTTGCCGCGGCGCGCCGCCTGATCGAGGAGACGACGCTGACCTACAAGCAGATCGCGGCGAGGACCGGCGCAACCCATGGCACTGTCGGGCGCTGGGCCCGCGAGGGCGGCTGGCAGCGTCACCCCTTTGCGCCCGTGGCCAGCGACTCGCTGCGCGGCGCCCGCGCCGGCCGCCGGCTCAAATTACGGGTGCTGCGCGAGAAGCTGCAGGCGCTGGCCGAGCGCTGCGTCACCGAGCTGTGGAACAGCCCCACGGTCGATCTCGACCGGCTGATCCAGGCCATGCAGGTGGTGAAGATGGCGCGGCTGGAAGCCATGGGCAACCGCCGCCCGCGCCGCCACCCCGATGCGCCGGCGCGCACCGGCCAGGACTGGATCGACCGCGACACCGCGATCCGCTCGGCACTGAAGGAGATGCGCCGCGGCGGCGTGAATATCGACCGCATCCCTGATGAAGCGATGGCGCTACTAGAGGACGCGCATACGCCGCCGGAGCGCGACCACCCGGCGCTGCGGCCGAGGGGGCCGCGGCGGAAGGTCTAGGGGTCAATTAGCTGGGACTGATCAGGCTCCGCTCCCGATCGTCCGCAAAGCGCTACACCGCGCGGACCAGCCGCTACCGCGCACAGGAAACCACGCTATTCAAATCGCTCATCTCGCTCACTATCGCGCTCGTTTTCCCATCTCCGAATACGCACGATTTCGTCCACAAGTTCAGGGCGCTTCTGCGTCACATAGTCTGCGAAGGACGTATTTTCCAACTCCTTAAGACGATCAAGCAAAGGCAGCCGGGACTCGACGATGGCTGCTCGCGACCCGGACCAAATTTTCGGAGAAAAGCGCTCCACAAACGTCGCTAGGACCACCAACGGATCAGGCGCTCTCTTGAACATCTCCACTGCAAGAGGCGTCCAATCAACCACCCCATCAGTGGACGTTGCGTGATAGGATATAACGCGGGAGATCGACCGGTAACGTTCCAAGGGTTTCTCGTCACACCATCGAAGCATTTCGTCGGCGGTCACCTCATCCAACGCGTTTCTTCGACGCTCGGAAGGACTGTCGAAATAATCGACGCCAAGATCGGAATCGTCATCCTCACTCACACCTCCGAAAAATACGTCGAGCGCCACTCGCGACTGAGACGCGAAGATGCTGCTAAGTAGATTAGGGTGGTTGAATGCCCGGAATGTGTAGTCTGCCAAGCCGCTTCTAATCCGCTCACAAAGCGACTTCGCAGCATTAACCCCTTCTGCTCCGCGCAAACAGATACCTGCAATCTTACCCAAACGGTGATCATGCATATTATCGCTCACACTGAAGATTGGCGATGACAGCAATGAGCGGCCGGCCACGATCAACTCCTTCGGATACTCCTTCTTCTGATCTGCATCCGAATGGAAGCGCATCGACAAAATATCAACAGCGACCCCGTACCCGTTTTCCTGACCAGCAAGTATTGTAATTATGTCTCGCAGGTCCTCGCCACTAATCGCGTCTGAAGAGCGTCCCCAACCGAGAGAGTGGAACGCGGAAGCTCGCGCTTTCCCGATAGCCGCAGCCCGCTTTAGCCGACCGGCTCCAGCAATAGATATTGGAATCGACGTTTGCAAAATTGGGAACCATGCGCCAAGCACGTCGTGCTCGACGGCCGCTTCTAGAATAGCCTCACAGACATCTCGATCCATTGTCGAAAGCCCGACCAAAAAGCCGATCAAAGCTCCGATGTTTCGCCTGCCGTCCTCGGCCTCCGCCAGAGCATGCGTAAGCTGCGCCCATACCATACAAAAATCGATTGAGGCGAGCGCCAAGCCTTTTCCAAAGGAAGGCAATCGCCCCCCATCACCAATTACCAAAGAAGGCAACAGCGAAGCGAATAGCGCTCCGTCGCGGCAAACGACCTTTCCAAGTTCCTCAGCTGCGGCGTTAGCTCTCTCGTAAGCCGCCATCGGTTTTTCCGCGTCAGCCTCGTCTCTACCTTCCGTGTCGGCATAGTCGAGGGCACCCCAACTGGGAGTCAGAACGACCGCTCGCACCTGCTCGGTCACATTTTTAGGGCATAATCGGCGCTCGAGATTTCGAAGACGCTGGATTGCTGCAGCATCCGCATCATCCAGGGAGCGCGAAAGAACGATTCTGACAGCTATCCATCCTTCCTGCCAATAGTCATCCTTAGCCACCTCCTCCGCAATCGCCTCAAACTGATCTTGAACTTCGGGACCGAAGAACCAGAGCCCCTGAATCGCCTGAGCAACACTCGATCGAATTGCTTGCATCAGCTGGTCATCGCTCTCGGCGATCTTTCGGATCAGCTTCAGCGTTGAAACAAACCAATGCGCTCTTTCTTCGCGTGAGCTCGGCCAGTATCCATAATCGCGCACCCACGCACCAAACTCGAATGACTGCGTTGCCGAGAAATGGTCACCCTGAAGAAGAGTTCGTAGAAGCGCGACGCCTAGCGATCGATTTCGAGACTCGCTCGAATGAAGGAGGCGATCAACAACTACCAACCGCTGCTCAATGTTAGCATGAGACCCCGACAAGAATAATTGGAAAAGACCTTTAAGAGCATCCTCGGCAGGATGGTTTCGACTATCCGGTGCCTCTGCGATCGCTAGCGAGATCATTGCTACGGCGCATCTATCAAACAACAGCGCATCATATGCGATTGAATGAAGCACGGAGGCGATCCTGCGTCGCATCAGTTGCAGGTTCGACAACTCGTCAGTGACAGACTCAGACAGCTCCCTCTCTATTGCCGCAAGGGTCGCCTCAGGCGAAACGGGCGCGATATTGTTAAACATCGCCATGCCAAATTCATTCAACCTGCCGACATTGGCAAGCAAACCATCTTTGGCCAACCATTTTTCGACAATACGTCTAGCTTCATCACTCTCGTGGAGGTACCCAAGCCTCCGACTGAATGACTTTAACAGGCGCTCGGTATCGAAATATTTTTCAATCTCGTCGAGATGAATTTCTCGAAGCGCCATTTTGGCAAGCCTGTTGGAGATTGCGTGGGGCAAAACCGCCCGCCAAACACTGCGGCGCTGAACAAGGTCACGCCCCTTAAGCTGCGAAACCTTTGCGAATACCTGTTGAGTGCTCATTCCGACCAAAGCAGCAATCTTGGGCAACTCTGCTTCATCACCGCTAAGCGCCTCGCCTTGAAAGGAGTAGAGCAAGGCGCACGCTTTAGCGACCGTGAGTAGATTGTCGTCACGCTCCTGTCGTTGCTGAAAAAGTCGCTTGAAGAGCTCTTCGTCCTGTAGACCGGCAACGGATTCGTGACGTTCCAGCGTATTGGCCAATGCCAACGCAACGCGCGCGTTGCCGCCGGAAAATTCCGCGATCTTGTCGACATCTAGCGGCGTCATTGCCGAAAATCGACGCGCAATCAATTTGGAAACGAGATCGACCGAAGACGGCTCAAGACGGAAAACTTCCGTTCCTTCAGGCTCATCTTCTTGAACATCATATTCAACTGTGACAGCGCTTATTAGGCTATCAGAAGTTCGACAGACCTCCGTGATGCGACGATGAAGCTCGGGCGCACAATTGTCGACCACCACAATTGCGCGTGTTCGTGAAGCGATCAGGTCAGAAATCATCCCAGTCGGCTGCGGCGATGGATTGTCATTCATATCGGTGTAAATCACCAATGACGGGCTGAGCGCACCCTTTCCGACGCGGTCATCAAACAACGCTTGCACAAAACGCGTTTTTCCTACGCCGGATAGCCCTGCAAGTCGGACAACGCTGCGAACATCTCGCAAGGCGTTCCGGACTCGATCAACGCCTTGCGCTACATCGCATCCTGCGTTGTCAGCAACGCCGGCGTGCAACCGCGCTTTGTCATCAAGGAGATATTCGTCTTGAATGCCATCAGGCGAGACCGCCCACGAACTGTATGGCTGCCACCCGGACATACCGCGGCCAATTTTCTGGCGAACCCACACAATGAGTCCAACGTGTGCCCGGGTCCACGTTGCCAGGCGACTACGGTCGTAGAAATCAAGTTGTATCTCCGCATTCCGAACGTCGTCGGCCACGGCAGATCGCATAATATTTACCCGGTCGGCCAAGGCTGTATCTGAAGTATCGGAGCCCGAACTGGCGATGATGTAAGCCCCACCTTCAGCGATAAGATCGCTAATCGAAACTCGAAGGCTACCGGACGGTCGCATCTCGGGAGTGATTAAACCCGGCGTGAGATCAGACTTCTTGACCTGAAAGCCAATACTGGCTCTAGGGAGAAACCCGCCTGGAGCCACACCGTCTTGGATTCTGACGCGGACATCGATTCCTCCATCGGTAGCGTTCTGATTCCCTCCCCATGTGACGGCCGACGTTGACAGACCATGCGCGCGTAATTCGGCTTCACACAGCAGACCAACAAGGCTGCGCAGGTCAGCGTCGGTTAGTTCGGCGATATGGCTTCCTTCAATTTCGAACATATAAAAAGATAGTCGCGCGCGGACTACACGGTCAAATACGCGCAGGGTCGTATGCACAACTCAATAGGGAGAACTCTACTTTCCGCCATTCGCGGATCTTCTAATTTGCACGCGCAAAGAGGCGCGCACGCCCTCAGACTCGCCAAACGGTGTGTGAGGGGGACTAACGAGAGTTTCGCTAAGTCCCAAGCAGCTTGTTCAGCTCACCGCCCTTCGCGCCCTGCGCAAAGGCTGTAAACGTCCCCTTCCCCGCAATCTCCTGCGCCGCGCCCATGAACCCCGCCCAGGCCACGCGCGCGAGCGCGCCGCCGACGCTGATGCGGCGGACGCCGAGGCTGGCGAGATGCGCCACGGTCATGGTCGGCTGCACGGTCAGGACATTGAGCGGCTTGCCGCCGATCGCCTTCACCAGCGTGGTGATCTCATCGTCGGTGGCGACGCCCGGCGCATAGAGGCAATCGGCGCCGGCCTCCGCAAAGGCGACGAGGCGCGCCGTGGTCTTCTTGAGGTCGCGCTCGCCATGCAGAAAACCTTCGCAGCGGGCGACCAGCATGACAGCGGGGTCGACGCTGTCGATAGCGGCGCGGGCGGCCTTGATGCGCTCGACCGCGAGCTTGTCGTCATAGAGCGGCTTGTCGGACTTTCCGGTGGAGTTCTCGATGGAGAGGCCACTGATGCCGCTCTTCACCGCGCGGGCGACATTGGCGGCGACGCCTGCGGGGTCATCGGCAAAGCCGGCCTCGAAGTCGGCATTGACAGGCAGATCGGTGGCGGCCGAGAGCAGCGCGAGATGTTCGATGACATCGTCGGCGGTGACCTTGTTGTCGGGGCGGCCGGTGGACCAGGCATAGCCGGCTGACGTCGAGGCCAGCGCCTTGAAGCCGAGATGCGCGAGATAGCGGGCGCTGCCGACATCCCAGGGATTGGGCAGCACGAAACAGCCGGTCTCGTGGAGCTTGCGGAAGTTGGCGCGCTTCTCGGCGGTGGAGATGGTCATGGGGCCTCCCGGTCTTAGTGCCGCGTTGATCGCGGCCGGTCACCGCCATCGTAGCCCGGGATGCGCCATTGATCACGCCGTCATTCCGGGGACGGTCCGACGCCGCAGGCGGCGGAACGGAGCCCGGAATCTCGAGATGGTAGTCTCCGGTGAGCCAAGCCACTCAGAGATTCCGGGTTCGCTCGCCAAGTGGCGAGCGCCCCGGAATGACAGTTCTAGTTATTGCCCTGCCCCGGCATCCCGCTGGCCAGCAACGCCTCAAGCCGATCCAGCTCCGCCGCGATGTCGCTGATAACATCGTCCGCCCGCATCGCGATCACGCGGTAGCCGCGCTCTTGCAGCCAGGTCTGCCGGGCGGCGCGGTCGCTGACAATCACGTCGGTCTCGCCGGGATTGACCAGCTCGATGGCGATGCGCTCCGGGAAGGAGACGAAATCCGGGATGTGGCGGCCGACCGGGGTCTGGCGCTTGAACTGGCCGGCGAAGCGGCGATCGGCGCGGAGCTGGTCCCACAACAGCCGCTCGGCATCGGTCGGATTGCGGCGGAGCATGCGCGCCAGGCCGCGGACCGTGCCGCTCTCATGCGCCTGCGCGCCCTGCCCGTGTTCGGCCAGCAGCGCCCGCAGCCGGGTCGCCTGTTCGCCGTCGAGGACGCCGCCCTTGGCCGGGCCCTTGCGGCCCTCGGCGATGGCCATGACCACCCCGTGCAGCGTGTGCATGTCCTGCTTGGTCGGCTCCATCCGGGTGAAGATGTTGCGCAGGTTGACCAGCATGGTGTCGCGCTTTTCCGGCGGGCGCAGGAATTCGACCTTGTCGAGCTCGCCGACGAGGTTGTCGAAAAAGACGCTCATCTGGTGCTGCGACGCCGGCTCCGACCGCTCCGGCATGGCATAGGGCAGCGCGTTCGCGGTGGCCTGCTTGAACCATTCATAGCCGCACAGCAGAACCGCCTGGGCGAGGTTGAGCGAGGCGAAGGCCGGGTTGACCGGGAAGGTGATGATCCGGTTGGCGAGCGCGACCTCCTCGTTCTGGAGCCCGTAGCGCTCCCTACCGAACAGGATGCCGGCGGTCGCCCCGGTGGCGACATGGGCGATGGTCTCGGCGGCCGCGGCCTCGGGCGCGACCACCGGCTTGGCCTGGTCATGCGCCCGGGCGGTGGTCGCGAACAGCAAGGTGCAATCGGCCACCGCCTGCTCGACGGTGTCGAACAGCTCGACCTTGTCGAGGATGTGGTCGGCGCCGGAGGCGGCCCGGCGGGCATGGACGTTGGGCCAGCCGTCGCGTGGATTGACGATGCGCAGCCGGGTCAGGCCGAAATTGCCCATGGCCCGCGCGCACATGCCGATGTTCTCGCCGAGCTGAGGTTCGACGAGGATGACAACGGGGCCGACCAGGTCGGTATGCGCCTTGGTAGAGTCGGTGCCTGAACCGGACATCGCACTTCACTTTCTGATTCAATCTCTGAAGGTCTTGAATCAACCCGTGAAGGTTTTGATTCAACACCTCATCCGGGCGCTGCAAGTCACATGAAGCTGGACGGTTTTTGCCAGCCGGATGAGCGGCTTGCCGGGATTTGGTAGATTTCCCCTAAAACCGGCCCGCGTGGTCGCGCGCTCCGTTTGCTTTGGGTCTGGTTTCGGTTACCGGTAGCAGCAACGTTCAAACGAAACTGCAAACGAACCCGGTCACCAGTATCACTGGCGCGGGATTATGGGAGGAATGCAATGCGCGCAAGATGGACATTGGCGATAGTTGGCGCCGCAATGATGGTTGCAGGCAGCCTGCTCGCCCATCTGACGCAAACCTCGGGCGGCATCAAGATCGAGGACATTCGCTTCAAGGGCGCCAAGGGCAACACAATGAGCGCCCTGCTCTACACCCCGCCAAACGCCACGCCGCAGACCCCGGCGCCGGGCATCCTCGCGGTCCATGGCTACATCAATTCCCGCGAGACCCAGGACGGCTTCGCCATCGAATTCGCACGCCGCGGCTATGTGGTGCTGGCGCTGGACCAGACCGGCCACGGCTATAGCGACGGGCCGGCATTCTCGAACGGGTTCGGCGGACCGGATGGCCTCGCCAAGCTCCGCAGCCTGGACATCGTGGACAAGACCAATATCGGACTCGAGGGCCACTCGATGGGCGGCTGGACCGTGCTCGCCGCCGCCACCGCCATGCCCAACGACTACAAGGCCATGGTGCTCGAAGGCTCCTCCACCGGCAAACCCTTCGCCGCCGACGGCACGCCCACCTGGCCGCGCAACCTCGCACTGGTGTTCGCCAAGTATGAGGAATTCTCGACCCTGATGTGGGGCGTCCCGAAGGCCCGCGACACCGTCAGCAGCCCGAAGCTGTGGGCGCTGTTCGGCACGAATGCGGCGGTCGAACCGGGCAAGGTCTATGGCGACCTCGCCGCCGGCACCGCCCGGGTGCTCTATACCCCGGCCATCACCCATCCCGCCGAGCACATCTCCCATGAGGCGATCGGCTACGCGCTTGACTGGTTCGGCAAGACGCTGACCGGCGGCACGCCGCTGCCGGCCTCCGACCAGATCTGGTTCCGCAAGGAGATCGGCACCGGCATAGCGCTGCTCGGTTTCGTCGCCTTCCTGATCGGCATCTTCGACGGGTTGCTGGAGGCCCGCATGTTTGCCCGGCTGATCCTGCCGGAGCCGGCGGATGGCTCGAAGCCTTTGGAGACCCCAGTCGACCGCAGCCGCTGGCTCGGCGCTCTGGTCCTCTCGGTTCTGATCCCGGCTTTGACCTATTATCCGGCCTTCACGCTGGCCGGGAATTGGGTCAAGGCATCGCCCTGGCTGCCGCAGGGGATCACCAACCAGATCGTGGTCTGGGCCCTGATCAACGCCGCCATCGCGCTGGTGCTGATGCCGTTCGCGCCAAAACGCGCCAGCCGCCGCGGGATCATCGGCCTGTCGATCGCCATCGCGCTCGCCACCGTCGCGTCAGGCTACCTGGCGCTGTGGCTGGCCGACCTGATCTTCACCGTCGACTTCCGCTTCTGGATCGTGGCGCTGAAGCTGCTCAACGGCAAGCAGGCGCTGATGGCGCTGATCTACCTCGCCCCGATCACCCTGTTCTTCGTCATCGCCCTGCACGTGATGCACCGGAATTTCTCGACGCTCAGCGCCAGCCGGTCCGCCGTCTACCTCACCAACATGACCGCGCTGGCCTTTGGCTTCGCTCTCTTGCTGGGCATCCAGTACGGCGCCCTGTTCCTGAACGGCCAGTTGATCGACCCGGCACCCGCGGTGATCACCTCGGTCCCGCTGAACACCATCGTGGCAATCCAGTTCGTGCCCCTGATGGCGATTGTGGCCGTGATTGCCACCTTCACCTGGCGGCGCACCGGATCGAGCCTGCCGGGCGCCCTGATCTGCAGCTTGCTGGTGACCTGGTACGTGGTGGCGGGCACAGCGACGCAAGCTGCATTTTAAGCACGAACAACCTGCGTTTTGGGTTCAAAATTGGGCTGAAACCGCTTAACGCCCCGGCTTTCGCCGGGGCAGGCGTGCGAGGCCGCGGACCGTGCCGCTCTCATGCGGCGACGATGCCTTGCCGTGTTCGCGGCCTGCCTGCCCTGACAATCCGGATGAAGGCGAGTTCCCGGCCAAGCGCTCGTGATTTGCCGGTCGTAGCGGGGGGTAGGTAATGTGCCGCTCCCGGGAACGACCTTGCAGCCTTCATGCCTCAGCTTATCCTCAGCGTTCACTCCGGCGTCCATGACGCCGCCGTCGCCATTTTCGAAGATTACGATCTGAAGGCCGCCATCGCGCTGGAGCGACTGACCCGGCGCAAGAGCGATGGCAGCACTCACCCCGATGCGGCCATCGACGAAGTGCTGTCGATCGCCGGCGCCACCCGGCGCGATGTCGACGTCGTCGCCACTAGCCGCGCGATGTTTCCCAAGGCCTACTTCCCCCGCCTCGGTGGCCTCCGCTGGCTGCACGAGCAGTATCGCAGCCGGGTCGGCAAGGACCGCCTGCTGCTCGGCGCCGAGCAGCATCGCTACCGCGCGCAGCGGGCAGAGGACGTCTTCGATGCCGCGGCGTGGCGGCGCGACGGCGGTTTCCGCGACGACGCCGCGGTCCATTTCTACAATCACCACGAAGCGCATGCGCTTCCCACTTTGTTCTACAGCCCGTGGCCGGATGCCCTGCTGGTGACGGCCGATGGCGGCGGCGACAATGTCAATTACAGCTACCGGCACTTCGCCGACCGCCGCCTGACGACGCTCTACGGCGACGACACCTGTCTGTTCCTGCCAAATCCCGTCGACAGCCTGGGCCGCGCCTATAGCGCGGCGACCAAGTCGCTCGGATTTCGGCCCAACCGGCATGAGGGCAAGCTGACCGGGCTCGCGGCCATGGGCAAACCGACAGTGGCCGATACGATCGCCGGGTATTTTTCGGTCGGCCCGGACGGACGTATCCAGTCGAGCTTTCGCAGCTATCACCAGATGAACGCGTTGATGCGCCGGCTGGCCAAACAGGCCGGCCGGGAGGATTTTGCGGCGTCGATCCAGAAGGTGCTGGAAGACACCATGCTGCTGTCGCTGCAGCGCCTGTTGCAGCGGCATCCGGCGCGCCATCTCGGCCTGTCCGGCGGCGTGTTCGCCAACGTCAAGCTCAACCGCCTGCTCGCGGAGCAATTGCCGATCGACGAACTCTTCATTTTTCCGGCGATGGGCGACGACGGCCTGCCGATCGGCGGTGCGCTGTCCTACCTGATGCAGCGCGACGGCCTGGCGCCATGGCTGGGCCGCCGCCGCGATCTCGGGACTGTCTATCTCGGCCGCGATTTTCAGACCGGGCTCGACGCCGGCATCGCAGCCACCCCGGGGATTCACCGCGTCGACGAGGTGCCGGTCGATGGCGCGGTGAAGCGGCTGGTGGCGGGCGAGATCGGCGCGATCTTCAATGGCCGGATGGAATACGGCCCCCGCGCATTGGGCGCCCGGACCATCCTCGCCAATCCGGCCCGGCGCGGCACCCACGACCTCTTGAACGAACGGCTGAGCCGTTCCGAATTCATGCCGTTCGCCCCCGTCATCACCACTGAGCGTGCTGCGGAGGTGTTCGACGTCAATCCCGTCAATGCGCGCGCCTGCCGCTACATGACCATCGCCTGCGACGTGAGGCCGGAATGGCGGGACCGCATCCCCGCCGTGGTCCATGTCGATGGATCGGCGCGGCCGCAGGTGATCGCGCGCCCGGACAATCCGCTCTATTATGACATTGTCGAGGGGTTTGCAGAGGCCAGCGGATTGCCGGTGCTGGTCAATACCAGCTTCAATGTCCACGAGGAGCCCATCGTCAACAGCCCGGACGAAGCGCTGCGGGCGCTGCTCGACGGGCGGATCGATTTCCTGGTCACCACCGGCGGCCTTTACCGGCGCGACGCGGCGTAACGGCATGGCACGGCAGCCTGCCGGGGGCCTTGATCTGCAGCCGGCCGGTGACCCGGTACGTGGTGGCGGGCACCGCGGCGCAGGCTGCATTTTGAGCAAAAACAGCCTGCGTTTTGGGCTGAAAATTGCGCCGAAACTGCATGACGCCCCGGCTTTCGCCGGGTCCTGCGCGGTGCTATAGCCCCCCTACAAATCATCCCTCCCGCAACGCGCTAAAGGCCCGAACCACCATGGCAAAAATCAAGGTAGCCAACCCCGTCGTCGAACTCGACGGCGATGAGATGACCCGGATCATCTGGCAGTACAT
The DNA here is from genome assembly GCF_013359755.1 of Tardiphaga robiniae. GTDB lineage: Bacteria > Pseudomonadota > Alphaproteobacteria > Rhizobiales > Xanthobacteraceae > Tardiphaga > Tardiphaga robiniae. Next base: position 69,260 of record NZ_JABMCJ010000086.1, read on the forward strand.
CAAGGACAAGCTGATCAACCCCTTCCTTGACGTCAACCTGATGTATTTCGACCTCGGGATGGAATACCGCGACAAGACCGACGATCAGGTCACCATTGACGCCGCCCACGCGATCAAGAAATACGGCGTCGGCGTGAAGTGTGCCACCATCACCCCCGATGAAGCGCGCGTGAAGGAATTCGGCCTCAAGCAGATGTGGAAGTCGCCGAACGGCACCATCCGCAACATCCTCGGCGGCGTGATCTTCCGCGAACCGATTATCTGCAGCAACGTGCCGCGCCTGGTCCCCGGCTGGACCAAGCCGATCATCATCGGCCGTCACGCTTTCGGCGATCAGTACCGCGCCACCGACTTCAAGTTCCCCGGCAAGGGCACCCTGACGATGAAGTTCGTCGGCGAAGACGGCGCCGTGATCGAGCGCGAAGTGTTCCAGTCCCCCGGCGCCGGCGTCGCACTGGCCATGTACAACCTCGACGACTCGATCCGCGACTTCGCCCGCGCATCGCTGAACTACGGCCTGTCGCGCGGCGTTCCGGTCTACCTGTCGACCAAGAACACCATCCTCAAGGTCTATGACGGTCGCTTCAAGGACATCTTCCAGGAAATCTTCGACGCCGAATTCAAGACCAAGTTCGAAGCCGCGAAGATCACCTATGAGCATCGCCTGATCGACGACATGGTGGCTGCTGCCATGAAGTGGTCCGGCGGTTACGTCTGGGCCTGTAAGAACTACGACGGCGACGTGCAGTCCGACACCGTGGCCCAGGGCTACGGTTCGCTCGGCCTGATGACCTCGGTACTGCTGACGCCGGATGGTTCGGTGGTGGAAGCCGAAGCTGCCCACGGCACCGTGACCCGTCACTACCGCGAGCACCAGAAGGGCAAGGAAACCTCGACCAACTCGATCGCGTCGATCTTCGCCTGGACCCAGGGTCTCGCCCACCGCGCCAAGCTCGACAACAATGCCGAGCTGGCGAAGTTCGCCAAGACCCTCGAAAAGGTCTGCGTCGACACCGTCGAAGCCGGCTACATGACCAAGGATCTGGCGCTGCTGGTCGGCGCCGATCAGCGCTGGCTCTCGACCACAGGCTTCCTCGACAAGGTCGCGGAAAACCTGACCAAGGAACTGGCGGCCTGATTTCCGCCCTCTCCTGACTGCACCATCCGAAAGTCCGGGTTGCCTCAGGCACCCCGGACTTTCTTTTTGAGACGTTCCGTTTTCGAGGTGACCCATGACTGCGCCAAATCCCGCCGACGGCAGCAATGATCCATATGTCTGGCTCGAAGAAATCGAGGGCGAGAAAGCCGTGGCATGGGTCGAGGCACAGAATGCGCGGACCGACGGCTTCCTCTGCGACGATAGCTACAAGCGCGATTTCGACGCAGTCATGAAGATCCTCGACGCCGACGATCGCATTCCCTTCGTCGGAAAGTCTGGCGACTATCTCTATAATTTCTGGAAAGACGCCGCTCATCCACGCGGACTTTGGCGCCGCACGGTGCTGGAGAGCTACAAGACCGATACGCCTGAATGGGACGTGCTGCTCGACATCGATGCACTGAACCAAGCGGAAGGCATCTCCTGGGCCTTCGCAGGTGCTGCGCGTTCCCCAGATAAGACCCGCGCGTTGATCAGCCTGTCGTTCAACGGCACTGACGCCATCGAGATCCGTGAGTTCGATATTCCCAGCAAGAGCTTCGTTGCCGACGGCTTCATCATCCCAAAGGCCAAGACGCAGGTGAGCTGGGTCGATCAGGACACGCTGCTGCTCGGCAGCGCGCAGACGCCCGAGGACAGCACCGAGGCCGGCTATACCCGCACCGTACGCAAATGGACGCGCGGCACACCGTTGGCTGCGGCTGAAACCGTCTTCGAGGTCGAGAAGCGGGACGTGGCCGCCTGGTTCGGCGTCAACCGCCGACCGAGCCATGAAGGCGTGATGTACTGGCGCGCGCTGGATTTCACGCGCTCGCATATCTTCGTCGAGCGCAAGCATGGCCCGCATGCCGGAAAGCGCCTGCGCCTCGAACTGCCGGAGGAGATCTCGGTCTCGGCCGAAGCCAATGATCTTCTGGTCAGCCCGAAACAGGACTGGACCGTCGGCGACCAGACGATCCCGACCGGCGCACTCGCCGTCATCGACCTCGATCACTTCCTGTCTGGCGCACGCGATTTCGAGATCGTCTTCATGCCGACACCGACCCGCGCGCTGCAGTCATGGTCGGAGACCCGGCACGGCATCGTGCTCGAAATCCTCGATAACGTCCGCGGTCGCCTCGCATTGCTGCAGCGAAGCGAGGCCGGGTGGCGCGAGACGGCACTTCCGGGATTGCCCGATAACGCCACGATCTCGGCGCAGAATTTCGGCGGCGAGGACGATCCCGATCTCGGCACCGACATGCTCTTCACCGTCACGGGCTTCGACCGGCCGACAACGACGGCACTGTGGACAGGCCACGGCGCGCCCGAGCCGCTGAAGAGCTCGCCGCCCAATTTCGATCCCGAGGGCATCGAGGTGCAGCAGCGCCATGCGGTGGCGGCGGACGGCACCAGGATCCCCTACTTCCTGATCGGCAAGAATCTCTCGGCCGGCGCCCCGCCCCGGCCGACGATTCTCTATGGCTATGGCGGCTTCGAGATATCGCTGACGCCCGCCTATATGGGCATCGCCGGCAAGCTATGGCTCGAACAAGGTCATCTCTACGCCATCGCCAATATCCGCGGTGGTGGTGAGTTCGGCCCGGCGTGGCATCTGGCTTCGCGCAAGATCACCAAGCATGTGGCGCATGACGACTTCGCTGCGGTGGCGCGCGATCTCGCAGCGTCTGGCATCACGACGGCGCAAAAGCTTGCGTGCCACGGCGGCAGCAATGGTGGCCTGCTGGTCGGCAACATGCTGACGCGCTATCCGGAACTGTTCGGCGCGGTCTGGTGCAGCGTGCCGCTGCTCGACATGGCGCGCTATACCAAGCTGCTCGCCGGCGCGAGCTGGATCGCCGAGTATGGCGATCCGGAAATTCCCGACGAGTGGGCCTATCTGCAGAAATACTCGCCCTATCACTTGATCGCGCCCGGTAAGACCTATCCGCCGATCTTCATCACCACCAACCGCACCGACGACCGCGTCCATCCCGGCCACGCCCGCAAGATGGCAGCGAAGCTCGAAGAGCTTGGCTATCCCGTCTGGTTCAACGAGACGGTGGCGGGCGGACACTCCGGCGCCGTCGACAATACCAAGCAGGCACAGAGCCAGGCTCTGGGATTTGCGTTTCTACGGCGGACGATTGGAGCTGCGTAAAACGAACGACAGAGCAACTACCAACCAGAGCAAGAGAGGGTTCACATGACCTGCAATACGCCCCATGTTTTCAAACGCCCGATCCTGACCATGATTGTCGCGCTCTCGCTCAGTGACGCGGGCCTATTCTCTGCTTCGGCGCAGGTGCCGGATGCGATTGCAGCCCCCGGCGAGACGCAGATCGCCAAGCTGCATGCTGAAGGCGCGCAGGTCTATGAGTGCAAGGCCGACGCTTCAGGAAAGCTGACATGGACGTTCCGCGAGCCGATCGCCACGCTGATGGCCGATGGCAAGACCGTGGGGCGGCACTATGCCGGACCGAACTGGGAATACAGCGATGGCAGCGCCGTGGTCGGTAAGGTGACCGGCAACGCACCAGGCACCACTGCCAAGGACATTCCGTGGCTCCGTCTCGAAGCCGCCTCGCATCGCGGCAGCGGCATGTTGAGCGGCGTGACCACGGTACAGCGCATCAACACCGTTGGCGGCACGCTCGGCGGCACCTGCAGCGGCGCCGGCACTTTACAGAGCGAGCCCTATTCGGCCGACTACGTGTTCCTGCGCAAGGGCTAAGGACATTTCGCCGGCGGACACTCCGGCGCGGTGGAGAATACCAAGCAGGCACAGAGCCAGGCGCTGGGTTTGCGTTTCTACGCCGAACGATTTGCCGCTAGAGCAAGACGACCAGAAAAACATTCAGGGAGACCGCCTCATGTCATCTAGCAAAGTCGCCATCATCACGGCCGGTGGAAGCGGCATGGGCGCCGCATCGGCGCGCCGCCTTGCCGCCGACGGGTTCAAGGTTGCGATCCTGTCGTCGTCCGGCAAAGGCGAAGCGCTCGCGCAAGAGCTCGGCGGCATTGGCGTCACCGGCTCCAACCAGTCGAGCGACGATCTGAAGCGACTGGTGGATGGCACGCTGGAGAAATGGGGCCGGATCGACACGCTGGTAAACAGCGCCGGTCACGGCCCGCGTGCGCCGCTGCTCGATATCACCGACGAGCAGTGGCACACCGGCATGGATGTCTACTTGATGAACGTGATCCGGCCAACGCGACTGGTGACGCCGATCATGCAGAAGCAAAAATCCGGTGCGATCATCAATATCTCCACCGCATGGGCATTCGAGCCCTCAGCGATGTTTCCGACTTCCGCCGTGTTCCGCGCCGGTCTCGCCTCTTACACAAAATTGTTCGCAGATAGTTTTGCCGCCGACAATGTACGGATGAACAATGTGCTGCCCGGCTGGATCGACAGCCTGCCCGCCACCGAAGAACGCCGCCAGAGCGTCCCGATGCAACGCTATGGCAAAAGCGAGGAGATCGCGGCCACGGTCGCATTCCTCGCATCGGATGGCGCTGGCTATATCACCGGCCAGAACATTCGCGTCGATGGCGGCATGACGCGGTCGGTGTGATGACCTGATCGCAACGGCGCTACTAAACCACGCCCGTCGCGCCGATCTGCAGCAGCATCGCCTTGGCGATTTCCTGCTCGCCCATGATCACGACATTGGCGCCGTGATGCTTGAGATGCGCGATCTCTTCTTCGGAATGGGCGCGGGCGATGATTGGAAGCGTAGGGTTGAGCGCACGGGCCTTGGCGACGATCTGACCGCCTTCGAAGGCGTCCGGGATGGCGACGAGCAATCCCCTGGCGCCCATCACATTTGCAGCCTGCAACATGTCCGGCGCCGCGGCATTGCCGGTGACGACCTCAACACCTTCCTTCTGCAGACGCTCGACAACGCCCGGCGTGTCCTCGATCACCAGCAGCGGCGTGTTGTTCAAGCGCAGCGCCCTGCTGACCACGCTGCCGACACGACCATGGCCGACCAGCACGACGTGATCCTTGAGTTGCGTCTCCGGCAACGGGACGCGCGTGACCGCTTTCTCCTTGCTGTCCGCAGCGGCCGCTTCACTCGCAGCCGCCGCTTTCGCGTCCTTATCGGCCAGTAGGCGATCGAGCAATGCGAAGAACAGCGGATTGAGCATGATCGAGATAATCGCGCCTGCGAGCACGAGATCGCGACCGCGATCCGGCAGCAGACCGAGGCCCACGCCGAGGCTGACGAGAATGAAGGAGAACTCGCCGATCTGCGCCAGCGAGGCGGAGATCGTCAGCGCCGTCGAGGTCGGATAGCCGAACAGCCGGACGATGCCGAAGGCAGCCGCCGATTTGCCGAACAGGATGATGAACACGGTGGCGAGCAGCGGCAGCGGTTCGCGCAGGACGATCGCCGGATCGACCAGCATGCCGACCGAGACGAAGAACAGCACCGCAAACGCATCGCGTAGCGGCAGCGTCTCATTGGCAGCGCGCTGGCTGAGTTCGGACTCGCTGAGGATCATGCCCGCAAAGAACGCACCGAGCGCGAACGACACGTCGAAGACGAGGGCTGCGCCGAAGGCAACGCCGAGCGAGATCGCGAACACCGCAAGACGAAACAACTCGCGCGACCCGGTATGCGCCACATAGTGCAGCAGCATCGGGATGACGCGGCGGCCGACCACCAGCATGAAAATGACGAATCCCGCGACCTTGCCGAGCGTGATCAGCACCGGCATCGCCAACGCTGACATGCTGGCACCATTGCCCTCGCCTTTAAGCAGGCCAGCGATCGCCGGAAGCAGCACCAGCGTCAGCACCATCGCGAGGTCTTCGACAATCAGCCAGCCGATGGCGATGCGGCCACGCTCGCTGTCCACCAGACGTCGTTCCTGTAATGCGCGAAGCAGCACCACCGTCGAAGCCACCGACAGCGCGAGGCCAAACACAAGGCCACCACCGAACGACCAGCCGAGCGCCTCGCCGAGACCGATGCCGAGCAGTGTCGCCACGGCGATCTGCACGATGGCGCCGGGGATCGCGATATTCTTGACCGAGAGCAAATCCTTCAGCGAGAAATGCAGGCCTACGCCAAACATCAGCAGGATGATGCCGATTTCCGCGAGTTCATTGGCGATATTCTGGTCCGCCACATAGCCGGGCGTAAATGGGCCCATGAAGACGCCGGCGAGCAGATAGCCCACCAGTGGCGACACGCGAATGCGCTGTGCGATCAGGCCGAGGATGAATGCCAGTACGAGGCCGACGACGACGGTGGAAATCAGCGGGGTGTTATGCTCCATGCCGCTTTTTGCCGCATGGGCGCGTGGGATGCCACCCTTAACGAGGGCTACTCATGGTCGCAGGCGCGAGCGGTCACGTCATCGCGAGATGGGGTTGTGTGACCCACACTGCCATTCCGGGGCGCGATCTCAGCGAAGCTGAGAGCGTGAACCTCAGCCATTCCAGTTGGAATGGCGGGGAATCTCGACGTAGTAAAACACTACGGGATTCCGGGTTCGCGCCCGCCTGGCGGCGTTCGCGACACCGGAATGACGAGATTAGTTGCCGATCGCCGCTTCGATCGCCGCCAGCGCAGCATCGGCCTTGGCGCCGTCCGGACCACCGGCCTGCGCCATGTCCGCCCGCCCACCGCCGCCTTTGCCGCCCAAGGCTTCAGAGGCGAGCTTCACCAGATCGACAGCGCTGAAACGCTTGGTCAGATCCTCGGTCACGCCGACCACGACGCCGGCCTTGCCGTCTTCACCGACATTGATGATCGCGACCACGCCGGAGCCGAGCTGCTTCTTGCCGGCATCGGCGAGGCTCTTGAGATCCTTCATCTCGATGCCCGACACACTCTTGGCCATCAGCTTGACGTCACCGACAGTCTTGACGTCTGCAACCGTGCCACCGGCGGCCGATGCACCAGCGGCAGCACCGCCGCCCATGGCGATGGTCTTCTTCGCCTCGGAGAGCTCACGCTCCAGCTTCTTGCGCTCGTCCATCAGCGCAGCGATGCGCGCTGGCATGTCGTCGAGCGTTGTGCGGAGCTCGTTCGCAGCGGTCTTGGCGAGCTGGATCGTCTCGTTGGCGTGATGACGCGCATGATTACCGGTCAGCGCCTCGATGCGGCGCACGCCGGAAGACACTGCGCTTTCGCCGGTGACCGAGATCATGCCGATGTCGCCAGTGCGCCGGACATGGGTGCCGCCGCAAAGCTCGACCGACCAGCCGAGCGCATTGCTGCCGCTATCGCGCGGCATCTTGCCCATCGAGACGACGCGGACCTCGTCGCCGTATTTCTCTCCGAACAGCGCGCGGGCACCAGCTTCGCGGGCATCGTCCACTGCCATCAGGCGCGTGGTGACGGCATCGTTTTCCAACACGACATTGTTGGCGATGTCCTCGACGCGGCGGAGCTCGTCGGCCGTGATCGGCTTCTGATGCACGAAATCGAAACGCAGCCGGTCCGGCGCCACGAGCGAGCCGCGCTGCGCGATGTGATCACCGAGCACCTGACGCAGCGCTTCATGCAGCAGATGCGTCGCCGAGTGATTGGCGCGGATCGATGAGCGACGGGCGTGGTCAACTTCCAGCGCGAGCGCTGCGCCAATTTTCAGCGTGCCCTGCTCGACCGTACCGATATGCACGAACAGATCGCCGGCACGCTTCTGGGTTTCGGTGACGCGGAAGGTTACGCCCTCGCCGGTAATCACACCAGTGTCGCCGACCTGGCCACCGGACTCTGCATAGAACGGCGTCTGGTTGAGAACGATGGCGCCGGTGTCACCTGCCTTGAGGCTGTCGACTTCCTTGCCATCCTTCACCAGTGCCGTAACCGCACCTTCCGCAGACTCGGTCTCGTAGCCGAGAAATTCCGTCGCACCGAGTTTTTCACGTAGCTCGAACCAGATCGCTTCGGTCGCGGTCTCGCCGGAGGAAAAGCGCGACGCGCGGGCCTTCTGTTTCTGCTTCTCCATCGCATCGGTGAAGGACGCGATATCGACCGAGATGCCGCGGTTGCGCAGCGCATCCTGGGTCAGATCGAGCGGGAAACCATAGGTGTCGTACAGCGTGAACGCGGTCTCGCCGTCGAACATGTCGCCCTTCTTCAGCGACGCGCTCTTGTCATCGAGAATGCCGAGACCACGATCCAGCGTTTTGCGGAAGCGCGTCTCTTCGAGGCGCAGCGTTTCCTCGATCAGGCTCTCGGCGCGCACCAGCTCCGGATAGGCCTGGCCCATCTCGCGCACCAGCGCCCACACAAGGCGCCACATCAGCGGCTCCTTGGCGCCGAGCAACTGGCCGTGACGCATGGCGCGGCGCATGATCCGGCGCAGCACATAGCCGCGGCCTTCATTCGACGGCAGCACGCCATCGGCAATCAGGAACGACGAGGCGCGCAGATGGTCGGCGATGACGCGCAGCGAGGCCTTCATCGGGCCCTGCGGATCGGCGCCGGTGAGATCGGCGATGGCGCGGATCAGTGCGACGAACAGATCGATGTCGTAATTGTCGTGCTTGCCCTGCAGCACCGCAGCGATGCGCTCGAGGCCCATGCCGGTGTCGATTGACGGCTTCGGCAGCGAGATGCGGTTGCCCGGCGCAAGCTGGTCGAACTGCATGAACACCAGATTCCAGATCTCGATGAAGCGGTCGCCGTCTTCATCGGGCGAGCCGGGAGGGCCACCGGGAATCTTGTCGCCATGGTCGAAGAAGATTTCCGAACACGGGCCGCACGGGCCGGTATCACCCATCTGCCAGAAATTGTCCGAGGTCGGGATGCGGATGATCTTGGAATCCGGCAGGCCAATCTTCTTCCACAGAGCGAAAGCTTCATCGTCCTCGGAATAGACGGTGACCAGCAGGCGATCTTTCGCCAGACCGTATTCCTTGGTGATCAGGTTCCAGGCCAGCTCGATCGCGCGTTCCTTGAAATAGTCGCCAAACGAGAAGTTGCCGAGCATCTCGAAGAAGGTGTGATGGCGCGCGGTATAGCCGACATTGTCGAGATCGTTATGCTTGCCGCCCGCACGGACGCATTTCTGCGACGTCGTCGCGCGCTGATAGGGCCGCTTCTCGACGCCGGTGAAGACGTTCTTGAACTGCACCATGCCGGCATTGGTGAACATCAGCGTGGGGTCGTTGCGCGGCACCAGCGGCGACGACGACACGATGTCGTGACCATTCGCCGCGAAGTAATTCAGAAATGCCGACCTGATCTCGTTAACGCCGCTCATATCAGTCCCATTGCGCCCAAGACTTGTTACGTTCAAGACTTGGCGCCTAAAAATCGCCCACGGCCAAATTGTTTGAAGATTTGCCGCCGGCCAATGCCACAACCGGTTGCTTTTAGACCGGCGGCACTAGGCCTGTCCAGAAACTGTGCAAGGGGATGACAAGGGATCATTCAAGCGGATCAGGGGCTTGCCGCAGCAGCACAGGGCCGTTGATAGGTGCCGGAACCGCGTTGACAGATTCAGGGAACGCATGCTCTTGTGCCGGCGTTGAAAGACGTCACGTCGGGAGAGACCGGCCCCGTTTGGGCCGGCGCCGAAGGAGCAACCGCCCCGGAAACTCTCAGGCAAAAGGACCGCGTGACAGGTTAGCATCTGGAAAGAGATGCCTTTGAGCCCGAATGGGCCAATGGCGTCCGCCGACGGGATAATACTCTCAGGCACAGCGACAGATGGGGCTCGTACAGGCACTCCGGGAATGGTCCCGGGGAACCGCGAGGACCCGTCACCATGCTAGCGACCGATAAACCCTCAACTTTGAAACAAACGCCGCTGCACGCGCTCCACGTCACCCGTGGCGGCAAGATGGTGCCGTTCGCCGGCTATGACATGCCGGTTCAATACGCCACCGGCGTGCTGAAGGAGCACCTTCACACCCGTGCTGCCGCCGGCCTGTTCGACGTCTCGCATATGGGTCAGATGACCCTGCGGGCAAAGTCCGGGAAACTCGAAGACGCCGCTCTGGCACTCGAGAAACTGGTGCCGATGGACATCCTGGCGCTGGCACCCGACCGCCAGCGTTATGCTCAGTTCACCAATGAGACCGGCGGCATTCTCGACGACCTGATGGTAGCGAATTTCGGCGATCACCTGTTTCTGGTCGTCAACGCCGCCTGCAAGGATGAAGACGAGGCGCATCTGCGCGCGCATCTCTCCGACAACTGCATCATCGAAACCCTGCCCGACCGCGCACTGATCGCCTTGCAGGGTCCGAAGGCGGCGGACGTGCTGGCAGAGTTCTGCCCTGAGGCACCGGCGATGAAGTTCATGGATGCCGGCCCGCATCAGGTGAACGGCATTGCCTGCTTCGTCTCACGCTCCGGCTATACGGGTGAAGACGGCTACGAGATCTCGATCCCGAACGATCAGGCCGAAGCGTTGACCTCTGCCCTGCTCGACCATCCCGACATGCTGCCGATTGGCCTCGGCGCCCGCGACAGCCTGCGTCTCGAAGCCGGGCTGTGCCTCTACGGCCATGACATCGACACGACGACCACGCCCATCGAAGGTGGGCTGAACTGGTCGATCCAGAAGAGCCGCCGCACCGGCGGCGCCCGCGCCGGCGGCTTCCTCGGCAGCGACAAGATCCTTGCCCAGCTTGATGGCGGCGCACCGCGCAAGCGCATCGGCCTGCTGCCCGAAGGCCGCGCGCCCGTGCGCGAAGGTGTGCTGCTGTTTGCGGACGCGACCTCCACCGAATCGATCGGCAGCGTCACCTCGGGCGGCTTCGGCCCCAGTCTCGGCGCGCCAATTGCAATGGGCTATCTGCCCAGCGCGCAGGCAGCCGACGGCACCACCGTCTATGCCGAGCTTCGCGGCCAGCGGATGCCGATGAAAGTGTCACCCATGCCCTTCGTCCCCCACAGCTACAAGCGTTGAGGAACTGATCCATGACCACCCTGTACACCGAAGACCACGAATGGCTCCTGATTGACGGCGACGTCGTCACCGTCGGCATCACCGACTACGCGCAGTCACAGCTCGGCGACGTCGTGTTCGTCGAACTGCCCAAAGTGGGCCGCGCGCTGAAGAAGGCCGAAGCCGCCGCCGTGGTCGAATCGGTCAAGGCCGCCTCCGACGTCTATGCGCCGATCACCGGCGAGGTTGTCGCGATCAATGACGCGCTCGCGGCCGAGCCCGCGCTGGTGAATTCCGATGCCGACGGCAAGGCGTGGTTCTTCAAGCTCAAACTCGCCGACAAGAGCGAGCTTGATGGCCTGATGGATGCCGACGCCTACAAAGCCCACACCGCCTAGTCGTCATGCCCGGCGAATGCCGGGCATGACGAGCTTCTGAAATTCGTTCGAGGAACAACAGATGACCCTGAACAAATCTTCCGGCGACGTCGCCACCGATTTCGTCCGCCGCCATATCGGCCCTTCGCAAGCCGATATTCGTGTGATGCTTGAAGCGGTCGGCGCGAAAAGCCTGTCCGCACTGATGGGCGAGACGCTCCCTGCCTCGATTCGCCAGAAGACGCCGCTCGATCTCGGCCGCGCGCTCAGCGAAACCGAGGCGCTGGCGCATATGACCGAGATGGCGGCCAAGAACGCGGTGTTCACGTCGCTGATCGGCCAAGGCTATTCCGGCACGGTTCTGCCGACGGTGATCCAGCGCAACATCCTGGAGAACCCGGCCTGGTACACGGCCTATACGCCGTATCAGCCGGAGATCAGTCAGGGCCGACTCGAGGCGCTGTTCAACTTCCAGACCATGATCTGTGACCTCACCGGTCTCGACGTCGCCAATGCGTCGCTGCTCGATGAAGCAACCGCCGCCGCCGAAGCCATGGCGCTGGCCGAGCGCGCCTCAAACATTCAGACCAAGACCTTCTTCGTCGACCATGAAGTTCATCCGCAGACCCTCGCGGTGCTGCGCACCCGCGCCGAGCCGCTCGGCTGGAAGCTTCAGATCGGCAATCCGCTAACCGATCTCGACAAGGCCGACGTGTTCGGCGCGATCCTGCAATATCCCGGCACGACAGGCACCGTGCGTGATTTCAAGTCGGCCATCGCCGCCCTTAAAGCGAAGGGCGCGCTTGCCGTCGTCGCCGCCGACCTGCTGGCGCTGACGCTGCTGGCCTCGCCGGGCGAACTCGGCGCAGACATCGCGATCGGCTCGGCGCAGCGCTTCGGCGTGCCGATGGGCTATGGCGGTCCGCATGCCGGCTACATGTCGGTGCGCGACGCGATCAAACGCTCGATCCCGGGCCGTCTCGTCGGCCTCTCCATCGATTCCCGCGGCGAGCCCGCCTATCGCCTCGCGCTGCAGACCCGCGAACAGCACATCCGCCGCGAGAAGGCGACGTCGAATATCTGCACCGCGCAGGTGCTGCTCGCCGTCATCGCCTCGATGTATGCGGTCTATCACGGCCCCGAGGGTCTCAAACACATCGCCCGCACGGTGCATCGCCGCACACTGGTGCTGGCCGCCGGCCTGAAGAAGCTCGGTTTCGCGCCGGAGAGCGAAGCGTTCTTCGATACGCTGACCGTGACCGTTGGCGACAAGCGCGACGGCATCATTGCCGCAGCCCAGGCCGAGAAGATCAACCTGCGCATCGGTGACGGCACGATCGGCATCGCGCTCGACGAGACCACGACGCCGGAGACTGTGGAAGCCATCTGGCGCGCCTTCGGCGGCAAGCTTGGCTATTCAGACGTCGAGCATGGCGTCAGCGACGCCCTGCCCGCCTCGCTGAAGCGGAGCTCGGCCTTCCTCACCCATCCCGTCTTCCACAGCCATCGCTCCGAGACCGAACTCCTCCGTTACATGCGGAAGCTCTCGGACCGCGATCTCGCGCTCGACCGCGCGATGATCCCGCTCGGCTCCTGCACCATGAAGCTGAACGCGACCACCGAGATGATGCCGTTGACCTGGCCCGCTTGGGGCTCGCTGCATCCATTCGTGCCCCGCGAACAGGCCGCCGGCTATCACCAGCTTTTCGCGACACTGGAAAAGTGGCTATGCGACATCACCGGCTACGACGCTGTATCGCTGCAGCCCAATTCCGGCGCGCAGGGCGAATATGCCGGCCTGCTCGCGATCCGCGCCTATCACGCGGCGCGCAGTGACAGCCATCGCAATATCTGCCTGATCCCGTCATCGGCGCACGGCACCAATCCTGCCTCGGCCAGCATGGTCAATATGGATGTGGTTGTCGTCGCCTGCGACAAGCGCGGTGACGTGGACGTCAACGACCTGCGCATCAAGGCCGAGAAACACGCGGCCAATCTCGCGGCAATCATGATCACCTATCCGTCGACCCATGGCGTGTTCGAGGAGCATATCCGCGAGATCTGCGAGATCGTCCACGCCAATGGCGGTCAGGTCTATCTCGACGGCGCCAACATGAATGCGCAGGTCGGCCTGTCGCGCCCCGGCGATTACGGCGCTGATGTCAGCCATCTCAACCTGCACAAGACCTTCTGCATCCCGCATGGCGGCGGCGGGCCGGGCATGGGCCCGATCGGCGTCAAGGCGCATCTGGCGCCCTATTTGCCCGGTCATCCCTCGGCCAACGGCGATGTGCCGGTGGGTCCGGTCTCCGCCGCGCCTTACGGTTCGGCGTCGATCCTGACGATCTCCTACATCTACATCCTGATGATGGGCGGTGCAGGCCTCACCTCGGCCACCGAACTTGCGATCCTCAATGCGAACTACATTGCCACACGGCTGCATCCGCATTTCCCGGTGTTGTATCGCAACGAAAAGGGACGCGTGGCGCATGAATGCATCATCGATCCGCGCGCATTCAAGACGTCCGCCGGCGTCACCGTCGACGACATCGCCAAGCGCCTGATCGACTACGGTTTCCACGCGCCGACCATGAGCTTTCCTGTCGTGGGAACGCTGATGATCGAGCCGACGGAATCGGAATCGAAACTCGAACTCGATCGGTTCTGTGAGGCGATGATCGCGATCCGCAAGGAGATCGCGGATATCGAGAGTGGCCGCTGGAACGTCGAGGCGTCGCCGCTGCGTCATGCACCGCATACAGTGCACGATATCGCGGATGACGACTGGAAGCGCGCTTATACACGCGCCGAAGGCTGCTTCCCGGCTGGGACCTCGCGCACCGATAAATACTGGTGCCCGGTCGGCCGCGTCGACAACGTCTATGGTGATCGCAACCTCGTCTGTTCGTGTCCGCCGATGGAAGACTACGCACAGGCCGCAGAGTAAAGTTCAACGCCAAGCGACGGCCTCGAGCACCCTCGCCCCGCTCTTGCGGGGAGAGGGCTGGGGTGAGGGGCTCTTGCGATCCGCAAATTGTGTAGTCGAGGTGAGTACCTTGCCATGCCCCTCACCCGCCGCGAAGACGCGGCGACCTTTCCCCGCGCAGAGCGGGGAGAGGTTAAGCAAGCGCCACCGATGCAAATTAGTCTACGCCGCTGCAGCCAGATTGACCGCTGATTTCGCCAGCACCGACAGTGATTCATCGGTCTTCTTTTCCTGATTGAGCGTCTCGTCGAGCAGCCGCACCGCGTCCTTCATGCCGAGTTCCGTGGCCCAGGCCTTCAAGGTGCCATAGCGCGAGATCTCATAGTGTTCGACAGCCTGTGCCGCAGCAAGCAGGCCAGCATCGAGCGAACTCGTGCCCTTGTACTCGTCCATGATCTCCTTGCCTTCGTCGAGGATACCCATGATGGCATCGCAGGTCTTGCCGCGGGCGGGCTTGTCGAGCAGTTCGAAGATCTGTTCCAGCCGCTCGACCTGACCTTCGGTTTCGTCGTGGTGCTTTTCGAAAGCGGCGCGCAGTTTGTCCGAGGTTGCGGCCTTGGCCATCTTCGGCAGGGCTTTCAGGATCTGCTTCTCGGCGAAGTAGATATCCTTGAGCGTATCGAGAAAGAGATCGTTGAGGTCTTTGTCTTTGGTCGCCATGACGCGCACTCCGTTAAGCCAGGGGTTGTTTCCCGCGGCTCAACGTCACCTGTTGTGTCTTGTTCCTGAGGTTGTGACGCAACTATTAAAAATCATTGCGTGGACGCCCGCTGTCAGGCCGCCAGCGTGGTCTCCACCAGCTTCACCCAATAGGACGTGCCGTAGACGATGGCGTCGTCGTTGAAATTATAGGCGGGGTGGTGCAGCCCGGCGCTGTCGCCGTTTCCGCAGAAGATGAAGGCGCCGGGGCGCGCTTCCAGCATATAGGCGAAGTCTTCGGCGCCCATCACCGGCGGCATGTCGATATTGACCTTCTCAGCCCCGGAGATTTCGCTGGCGACCCGCACCGCCATGTCGGTCTCTGCGCGATGGTTGACCACCACGGGATAGCCGCGGTCATAGTCGAGCACGATCTTCGCGCCGGTCTGCAGCGCGACGCCGTTGACCACCTCGTTCATGCGCTTCTCCATGAGATCGCGCACTTCGGCGTTCAACGTTCGCACGGTGCCGCGCAGTTCAGCGGTCGCCGGGATGACATTGCTGGCATGCCCGGCATGGAATTCACAGATCGACAGCACCGCGGATTCCAGGGGATTGACGGTACGGGAAACGATCGTCTGCAGCGCCATCACGAGCTGCGAGCCGACCAGCACGGAATCGATGGTCTTGTGCGGATAGGCGGCATGGCCGCCCTTGCCCTCGATCTGGATTGAGATGCGGTCCATCGCCGCCATGATCGGACCCGGACGCAGCGCGAAGGAGCCGACGGGCATGCCGGGATTGTTGTGCATGCCGTAGACCTGATCGATCTTGAAACGGTCCATCAAGCCGTCCTTGATCATCGCCGCAGCGCCCGCACCGCCCTCTTCGGCCGGCTGGAAGATCACGACGGCATCGCCCGCGAAATTGCGTGTTTCGGCGAGATATTGCGCCGCTCCCAGCAGCATGGACGTGTGGCCATCGTGACCGCAGGCATGCATCTTGCCGGGGGTCTTCGAGGCGTAAGGCAGATTGGTCTCTTCCTCGATCGGCAACGCGTCCATGTCGGCGCGCAGCCCGATCACCTTGTGCTCGCCCGAAGCCGGCTTGCGGCCCCTGATGACGCCAACAACACCCGTTTGTCCCAGGCCCGTCACAACTTCGTCGCAACCGAACTCCTTCAGTCGTTCCGCCACGAAGCCCGCGGTCCGGTGCACGTCATACATCAGCTCGGGATGGGCATGCAGGTCACGGCGCCAGGCCATGATTTCCGGTTGCAGATCGGCGACACGATTGATGATGGGCATGGGTCAAGGTCTCGATGCGGTGGAACGGCGATATCCTTGTCTAGCATGTCGCGTGCCAACGGCCCACCCCACCGGCCCCATCACACGCTGTACAGACGCCCGCCGCCTCGTTAATCCCTTTCGGCACGGCAGGTGAGACCGTGAAACGGATGCGGCAGGGAAACGATGACGACACGGCTCGAGGGTGATTTCGATTATATCGTGGTTGGTGCGGGTACCGCCGGTTGCATCGTCGCCAATCGCCTTTCGGCAGATCCCAGCAAGCGCGTCCTCATCCTGGAGGCCGGCGGCAACGACAACTGGATCTGGTTTCACATTCCGGTGGGCTACCTCTTTGCCATCGGCAATCCCCGCTCCGACTGGATGTTTCGCACCGAGCCGGAGCCCGGCCTCAATGGCCGCGCGCTGGCCTATCCGCGCGGCAAGGTGATCGGTGGCTCCTCCGCGATCAATGCCATGATCTCGATGCGCGGCCAGGCGGCCGACTACGATCACTGGCGACAGCTCGGCCTCAATGGCTGGGGCTATGACGATGTGCTCCCGGCGTTCAAGACATTGGAAGATCATTTCCTTGGCGCCAGCGAACACCATGGCGCAGGCGGCGGCTGGCGCATCGAAGAACCACGGCTGTCGTGGAAGGTACTCGACGCCGTCGGCAATGCTGCGGCTGAAATGGGCATTCGCAAGACCGCCGATTTCAACACCGGCGACAATGAAGGCATCGGCTATTTTCACGTCAACCAGAAGCGCGGCCGCCGCTGGTCGTCGGCCCGCGGCTTCCTCAAGCCGGCATTGCACCGCCCGAACCTGCGGCTCGAAACCAAGGTGATGGTCGATCGCCTGATCGTCGAAAACGGCCGCGCGGTCGGCGTACGCTTCACCCAGAACGGCCAAGAGATCGAGGCACGCGCCAGGGGTGAAGTCGTCCTGTGTGCTGGCGCGGTTGGCTCGCCGCATCTGTTGCAGCGCTCCGGCATCGGACCCGCGGAGTGGCTGTCCGCCGCTGGTGTCGACATCACACTCGATCGTCAGGGCGTCGGTCGTAACCTGCAGGACCACCTGCAGCAGCGCGCGATTTACAAGGTCTCCGGCGTGCGCACGCTGAACGAGACCTACTACAATCTGTTCCGCCGTGGCTGGATGGGCGTCGATTACGCGCTTCGCCGCCGCGGGCCGCTCACCATGGCGCCATCGCAGCTTGGCATCTTCACGCGCTCCGATGCCCATCGCGAACGCGCCAACATCCAGTTTCACGTGCAGCCGCTCTCGCTCGACAAATTCGGCGATCCGCTGCATCGCTTTCCGGCGATCACCATTGCTGCCTGCAATCTGCAGCCGACATCGCGCGGCGAGATCAAACTGCGCTCGGCGAAGCCCGATGACGCACCCGCAATTGCTCCCCACTACCTCTCGACAGACGACGACCGTCAGGTTGCTGCCGATGCGATCCGTGTCACGCGCAGGCTGATGAAGCAAAAGGCGCTCGCCGCCTATCATCCCGAAGAATATCTGCCGGGGCCATCGGTTGGCGACGATGCGGCGTCCCTGGCCAAGGCCGCCGGCGATATCGGCACCACCATCTTCCATCCTGTCGGGACCGCGAAGATGGGCACAGCCTCGGACCCGATGGCCGTGGTGGACGAGCGGCTGCGCTTTTACGGGATCTCCGGATTGCGCGTCGTGGACGCCTCGGTGATGCCGACGATTACATCGGGCAATACCAACACGCCAACCGCAATGATCGCGGAAAAAGGCGCGTCGATGATCATCACGGATTCGCGATAACCTCATTTCGCGGGAATAAACACCCGCCATCTCCGATCCAGTCCCCATAGCCCAATGCAGGGCGATGGAGATTGGCGATGAGTGCATTCGATCACGATCATTCCCAGGACGACCCGAGACTTAGCCGTCGAAAGGTATTGGAATGCATGACGTGGGCCGGCACCGGCGTGCTCTGGAGCATTTCCGGTGGCGTCCCGCACGCCCTTGGACTCATTGATTCAGCACAAGCGGCAGAGCCCACCGGCCTGACGTTCCTGCAGATCAGTGACAGCCATATCGGCTTCGACAAGCCCGCCAACCCCAACGTCATCGGCACGCTCGAGGAAGCCATCGGCCGGATCAAAGCCATGCCGGTGAAGCCGTCGTTCATGATCCATACCGGCGATATCAGCCACCTCTCCAAGGCCTCCGAATTCGACGATGCCGACCGCATCATCTCGCAGGCGCGGCTCGATGTGCATTACGTCCCCGGCGAGCATGATTTCATCGACGAAGAGGTCAAGCTCTACCGCGAGCGCTACGGACGCGGGACCAAGGGCTCCGGCTGGTATTCCTTCGATGCGAGCGGCGTGCACTTCATCGGGCTCGTGAACGTCGTCGATCTCAAAGCCGGCGGACTTGGAAACCTCGGCGCCGAACAACTCGCGTGGCTGGAAGACGATCTGCGCGGCCGATCTAAATCGACACCTATCGTGGTGTTTGCGCATATTCCACTCTGGACCGTTTATCCGACCTGGGGATGGGGCACCGAAGACGGTGCGCGCGCGCTGGACTACCTCAAGGGCTTCGGCTCGGTCACGGTGCTGAACGGCCATATCCATCAGGTGATGCAGAAAGTGGAAGGCAACGTCACGTTCCACACCGCACGCTCTACTGCGTTTCCACAACCGGCACCGGGGGCAGCGCCCTCACCCGGCCCCATGAAGGTGGCCGACGACAAATTACGCGGCCTGCTGGGCATCGCCAGCATCATCTTCAAACCCGGCGATGAACGCCTCGCCATCATCGATACCCCGTTGCAAGGCTGAGGGCATCGCAACATGACATCCGTCGCCTTACGCAACATCTGCATCCGTGTCGCCGTTCTTGCCGTCATGACCGCTTGCATGACAGCGGCGCGGTGCGAAGACCTCGCGGTGATGATCGACAACTTCACCTTCGAGCCGGCGCAGCTCACTATCAAGGTCGGCACGACCGTCACCTGGAAGAACCGAGACGACATCCCGCACGCCGTGGTCTCAGCCGGAAAATTCAGGTCGAAAACGCTCGACACTGACGACAGCTATTCCTTCACGTTCACGTCACCAGGTGACTACGCGTATTTTTGCTCGCTGCATCCGCATATGACGGGGATGATCAAGGTTGAGTAACCGCCAAAACCAAGGCATCACAACGATGCCCGGCCTCTGGAAACCCGGCAGCCGGGCATCGGCCGGCAAGGGCAAGTCGATGCCAGCGCACAGAGCTGACGACGATGGCGAAAGGACGCGCCGTTTTCGCGACGCCGCGCTGCCATGCCTCGACGACGTCTATACGCTGGCCCGCTATCTGCTGCGCGATGCCGACGCCGCCGAAGACGCCGTCCAGGAATGCTATCTGCGCGCGCTGAAACATTTCGACAGCTATCGTGGCCCTGCAATCAAACCATGGCTGTTCGCCATCCTGCGCAATATCTGCCATGCGGAGTTCGCCCGTCGCATGAACTCACCAACCGCGATCGCCGAAATCGCCGAGGCAGAGTCGCAGGAAGCCGCGCCGCTCTGGCATGAGGCACAAGCTTCACCGGAGGCGGAATTGCTCCGACGTCGCGATGCCACGACGATCCAGCGTCTCGTAAGCGCGCTTGCCGAACCATTCAGGGAAATCCTCGTGCTGCGAGAAATGCAAAACCTGTCTTACCGGGAGATTTCCGACATCGTCGGCGCGCCCATCGGCACCGTGATGTCACGCCTCGCCCGCGCACGCGCGATGCTCCGCACCGCGTGGATGGCCGAAGAGGAGCCGCACAAATGACCTGCGACGAGGCCGAGATTCTTCTTCACGCATTGCTCGATGACGAGCTCGACGCCGGGCATGTCCGTGAGGTCGAGGCGCACATTGCCACGTGCCAGCGCTGCGCTGCTGAACTGAACGCCTATCGCGACATGCGATCCGCAATGGCCACCAGCGATCTGCATTTTACGGCGCCTCCACAGCTACGCCAGCGCATCGAGGTGGCGTTCCCCAAGGCTCACACGCCAAATCGTCGCGCCGTGCTGAAAGGCTTCGCGATGGGATCGGTGTTGTCCGCTTTAGCTGCGACCGGCCTCGTGGTCGTCGTACTTCGCCATGAAGACGAGCAGCGCATTCTTTCGGAGGTGGTGTCGGCGCATCTGCGCGCGCTGCAGGCCGGACACCTCACCGATGTGCTCTCCACCGATCAGCACACGGTGAAGCCCTGGTTCAACGGTCGGCTTGACGTGGCGCCGCCGGTTGTCGATCTCACCGCGCAAGGTTTCACGCTCATCGGCGGGCGGCTTGATCATGTCAATGGACGAACGATCGGTGCCATCGTCTACCGGCGGCGCACCCATGTGATCAATCTGTTCGTTGCACAGACGACAAATGCAGAATCACGGATGGCCAAGATCGAGACCGTTCAGGGCTTCAACATTCGCCACTGGAGCGAGCGCGGCCTGACCTACTGGGCGGTCAGCGATTTGAACGCCGATGAACTTGCTGATTTCGGCAGCAAGGTTGAACTTGCAGCGGGGGCGAGCTGAAACCTAGGCTGACTTCCGCACGGCGTTGTCGACCAGCGTCTTGCCGAGCGACCAGATCGCACCAGGAACCTTATGGCTATCGGCGATCACCGTACGGAACGAGTTCTCGATCCACTTTCCGTCGTCCTCGGTGACCACCAGCGGCGGCAGTAGCTTGATGGTGTGACTGCCGTGGCCGGAGACCTGGGTCAGGATCTTCTGCTCCTTGAACAGCGGTACGGTGATCAACTGGCAGAACAGGCCTTTGCTGGCCGACTCCAGGATGTTCCACGATGCCTTGAGGCGCAGCGACTTCGGCGGGCCGAATTCGACACCGATCATCAGACCTTTGCCGCGCACTTCCTTCAGAAGCTCGAATTCGGGAATCATGTTCTGCAGAGCGAGCCGCAATTCGGCACCGCGCTTGGCCGCGTTCTCGACCAGCTTCTCATGCTTCATGATTTCCAGCGTGGCGATACCGGCGGCCATCGCCAGATCGTTCTTGCCGAAGGTCGAACCATGGACCAGCGAGCGATCCATCCGGTTGAAGATCTTGTCGAAGATGCTTTTTCGCGTCAGCAGCGCGCCAACAGGAACATGACCTCCCGACAAGGCTTTTGCGAGAAGGATCATGTCGGGCTCGACATTCCAGTGCTCGATCGCCAGAAATTTTCCGGTGCGTCCGAGGCCGGTCTGGATTTCATCGGCGATGAACAGCGTGCCGTATTTGCGGCACAGCGCAGCGGCGCCCGACAGGAATTCGTCGGTGGGCAGGTTGACGCCTTTGCCCTGGATCGGTTCGACGATGAAGCCGGCAACCTGCTTGGACGACAGCGCCTTCTCCAGCGCTTCGAGGTCGTTGAATGGCACCGTGGTGCAGCCCGAGAGCAGCGGGCCGAAGCCGGTGCGGAAATTGGTGTCGTCGGTCAGCGACAGCGCGCCATAGGTCAGTCCGTGATAGGCGTGATCGCAATACACGATCCCGTCGCGGCCGGTCGCATTGCGAGCAAATTTGATCGCCGCCTCGACGGTTTCCGCGCCCGAGTTCGCGAAAAACACCTTGTCCATATAGGGGACGTTTTCCAGCAGCTTCTCTGAGAGGATACCTGCGAGTGTGGAAACATCCATTTGCACCAAATTGGGCATGTCGGCGTCGAGCACGCTTTTGAGCGCATTCCGCATCACCGGATGGTTCCGGCCAATCGCAAAAACGCCAAATCCGCTCAGTAGATCGAGATAACGGGCGCCGTCCCGATCGAACAAATACTGGCCGATGCCTCGCTGAAAGCCAACGTCATATCCGATGGTCTTGAGGACTCGAACGAGCTGTTCATTAAGATGGCGCGTATGCATCGAGCTACGCTGCGCCTCCCGTTCAACAAACATCTCGGAAACGTCTAGATTCGGATATACCATGAGTTACATACGTCGGTTGATGGTCGCTTCGTCAACTGAAAACCGTAAATGCGGCGATTTGACTTCGCCGAGAACCGCTACTTAAGCATAGGTCTAAACATGTTGCAGCGCCCACGCATTACTACGCGTACTCTTACATATTGCGGAATCCTTTTTTCGGCAGGCTTGTTTTCGGCAGGGCTGGCTCCCGCATTTGCAGCTGATCCGACCGGCGATTGGAAGGTCGAGGACGGTGTCGCGCATATTCGTGTTGCCGAATGCGGTGGCAGCATGTGGGGGGCCGTAGCCTGGGAAAAGACCCCCGGCGGGATCGACAAGAACAATCCCGATGCCACCAAGAAGGCGCGCCCCACTCTGGGCATCGTGACATTGCTGGACATGAAAAAGAATGCCGCAAACGACAAATGGGCGGGTCAGGTCTACAATGCCAAGGACGGAAAATTCTATAAATCGACGATCAAGCTCGGTGATACTGCTGACGAACTTGAAATCGAAGGATGCGTCCTTGGTTTCCTGTGCGGCGGTCAGACCTGGACGCGCGTAGGCCCGTCGATTCCGTCGAGCCCCTCGAACCTCACCGCCAAGGGTGCCCTGCCCAAGGCAGGCGCCGCCACCGGCGGCAAGATGGCCCCAGCGGCTACTCCGACGGCTTCTGCTGTTGCACCCAAGGCTACACCGGCTCCCGCTGCCGGCGCCCCCAAGGCCGCCGCTCCTGCCGGTCAGAAAACCGCTGCAGCAACGGTGCCGGGACAGCCGGCCGATATCGGCGATATCTGCCTGCTGCCCGAAATCAACAAGGTCACTCACTAGTCTCGCGCGGCTTACCCATGAGAGCCGGCTGGAATAGCAGCACGGCCGCCAGCGTCACGACAAAGGACATCGCGAGCAATTTACCCATGCTCGCGGTGCCTGGATGGTTCGACAGCCACAGGCTGCCGAACGCCGTGGCAGTCGTCAGCGCGCTAAAGAAAATCGCGCGTGTCAGTGATGACTGCAGCAGGTTCTTGTAGCCTGCCCGCCACGCCGTCACATAGTAGATCTTGAACGCCACGCCGACGCCGAGCAGCAGCGGCAGCGCGATGATGTTGGCGAAGTTCAGCGGCAAGCCGATCAACACACAGATCTCCAGCGTGACCGTTCCCGCCACCAGCAAGGGAACGATAGTCAGCAGCACGTCGCTGATGCGCCGCAAAGCCAGCCACAGCAACAACGAGATCGAAAGCAGCGCCCAGATGCCCGCATGAATGAAGGCGGTGACAATGGTGTCGCCCGACTTCAGGATAGAGATCGGACCACCGACGGCGAGCGGCTCGGACTTCAGCACGGCATCGGCGAACTTGCGCAATGTGTCGTTATCGTTCGGATCGCCGTTGGGCTGCGCCTCGACGCGGATCTGGCCATCCTTAGTCTTCCACGAATTCACCAATTCGGCTGGCAAGGTCTGCAAACTGATCGGGCTCGCCTGCATCAGATTACGCAATTGCCCCAACGCAAGCTTGAGCGGCACCACAAAGGTCGCCTGCACCTGATCGCGCACAGGCTGGCTAGCATCAGCGGTCTTGGCCAATGCATCCGCCAGACGCTTCGCAGCGACAGCGCCGGGACTGGTCTGCGTTCCCGCAAGTTTGCGCAGGCTCGCCGCGGAGTCCTTCAGAGAGGTGACATTTTCCGCATCGGTTGGCGCCTTGTCGATCGACTCAGGGTTCAAAGCCGGCTCGAGAATCTTCGCACCCTCCTGGATCGCCTTCAGCTTGGCGGGCTGATCCTCAGGCACGAAGCTGCCGAGCGAAATCGTACGAGCAACTTCCGGGACCTTCGAGAGACGTTCTTCGACCTGCTTCGCAGCCGCCTCGTTCGGCGCCATGATATTGACGGCATTGGCGCCGGTGTTCGGATCCTTGCGCAGATCGAGGAAGGTCGCGATCGACTCGACATTCGGATTGCGCAGGTTGATCGGATTGAAGTCGAACTTCAGGAAGTAGAGCAATGGCAGACCGGCGATCGTGAGCGCCAGTGTGATGCCGATAATCCAGAAGCGCTTCTCTTCCAGGAAACGGTCGACAGGTGCCAGGAACGCATAACCGACGGGCTCCTTTTCGCCCGCGGGATTCAAGAGGTCGAGCAATGCCGGCAGAACGGTGATGCTGGTCAGGAACGCGATCATCATGCCGGCGCCGGCGATCTTGCCGAGTTCGGACACGCCTTTGTAATCGGTCGGCAGGAACGACAGAAAGCCGGCAGCCGTTGCGAAAGCGGCGAGCGACAGCGGCACGGCGCAATATTCGGCAGCCTTCGTCAAAGCCAGCGGCAGATTGTCGTTCTTGTAACGCTCGGAGCGGTAACGCACGCTGAACTGGATGCCGAAATCGACACCCAAGCCGACGAACAACACGGCAAATGCAATCGACAGCAGGTTCAGCGAACCCACCATCATGAGACCGACGGCGGTGGTTGTGGCGAGGCCCACGAATAGCGTTGCGAACACGGCACCGATGATCTTGGCCGAGTGCAGCGCCATCCAGAGGATGACCAGCACGATCAAAACCGTACCGATCCCGTTGACGATGGCTCCATCCTGCACGGTGGAGAATTCCTCGTTTGCGATGGGGACCGGGCCGGTCAACCGCACGCGTGCGCCGTATTCGCCAGCGATGTTCAGGTCGATGGCAGCCTGCCGGATCGCATCTGTCGCGGTCTTGCCGGGCTCAAGCGCGTTGAAGTCGAGGATAGGCTTGATTTCGATGAAGCCACGCTTGTCGCCATCCGTCAGAGGCTTGTCGCTGACCAGCCCGCGCCATGAGAAGGTGCCCTTGCCGTTTTTCAGCACGTCCTCGATGGTCTGCGAGACGGCGTTGAAGGTCGGCGCTGCAGCGTCAAGCTGAAGCTGCCCACGGCGAATGCCGGTAAGGCCGGTCTCCAGCGCGCCGGTGAGACCGCGCAGACTGGGATCGCCGGCCATGATTTCAATCAGGGGAGCAGCTTGCTGGAACTGGCCCGTCAGTTGCGCAACTTCCTTGGTCGGCAGGAACAGCAAGCCGTTTTTCTCGAAGAACGCTCCGCCATCCAATCGGCGAACCGAGTCGAAATCCGTCTTGTTGGTGACCAGCTTCGCTTCCATCGCATTGGCTGCGGCATTGGCGAATTCAGGCGTGGGCGCCTCAACCACCGCGATAATCAGGCGCTCCTGGTCGAAGGCCTTATCGAAGGCAATGTCGCGCTGACGCCAATCGAGATTGGGCGAGATCAGCTTGTTGATGTCTGTATTGATCGAGAAATTCTTCGCCGTGTAATAGCTCGCGCCAATCGAAAGAAGCACACAAACGAGCACCACCGGCAGGGCAAACCGGGTGCAGAAGTTCACGACCGAGACGACAACTCTTGTCAGCACGCTTTTTCTTTCTATTTGGGCGAGGCACGCAAAGAATGCGGTTCACGAGGGAGGGTTCCGCAAACCATTACTTTCGCATTGGATGCGCTTTGCTTTCAGCAATGTGATGGGATGGCATAAAACGTGCTGATCACCGTAGCAACGGCCGTGTTAGCGACGCCTCGTCGCGCCGTAAAGTGACGAACAAGTGAGAGTTTTCAGGTTCTTGGGCGCAACCGCAAGATATTACCGCAACCCGGCCAGTTGTCGCAAACCACGTTTTCGGTTCGTGATTGCATACTGAGTGATTTTTGTCACACAGAACGGCTCAAATATCCAGCTGGGCTGGATATGTGCCTGATTGTGGTACAGAATTAAGGATTATACCGGAATCGATATGGACTTTGTACCACGTGCTTGATCGTCGTCCCCTTGAAATCTTCCTGGCTCAGCCGCGCGGCTTCTGCGCGGGCGTCGTGCGTGCCATCGAGATCGTGGAGCGTGCTCTCGAGCGCTACGGGGCGCCGGTCTATGTCCGCCATGAGATCGTCCATAACAAATACGTGGTCGAGAGTCTGAAGGCCAAGGGCGCCATTTTCGTCGAGGAACTCTCCGAAGTACCTCCGAATGCCATGACCGTCTTCAGCGCCCACGGCGTCGCCCGGAGCGTCGAGGAAGAAGCGGCCAGCCGTGGCCTGCCTGTTTTGGATGCAACTTGCCCGCTTGTCACCAAGGTCCACAACCAGGGCAAACGGTACATGTCCAAAGGCCGTAAGGTCATCCTGATCGGCCACGCAGGCCATCCGGAGGTCGACGGTACCATGGGACAGGTACCCGGCCCGGTTTACCTTGTTCAGAGCGTTGAGGACGTCAAGGCACTCACGCTGCCACCGCAGGAACCGGTCGCCTATATCACCCAGACGACCCTCAGCGTGGATGACACCAAGGACATCATTTTAGCTCTGGAACAGCGTTTCAGTGACATTGAGGGCCCCGATACCCGCGATATCTGCTATGCAACACAAAACCGCCAATCTGCGGTAAGAGACCTCAGTAAACTTGTAGACGTCATCCTGGTCGTCGGGGCGACCAACAGTTCCAACTCGAACCGGTTGCGCGAAATCGGCACCGAGGTCGGTGTCGCAAGTTACCTCATTGCCGATGGCAGCGAACTCAACCCCGCCTGGTTGAAGGATGCGCGTGCCGTAGGCATCACGGCTGGCGCATCCGCGCCAGAAGTGCTTGTAGATGACGTGATCGAGACCTTACGGCGGATCGGACCGGTTGCGGTGTCGGTGTTGCCCGGACGTGAAGAGAATATCGAATTCAAACTACCCGCCGAACTGACCGCGGTTCGATCCACCTTCGTCACGATGTGATGCGCAGAGAGAAAATTCGAAATGGCCATTCCGTTTTTTAAAGAAATGAAGATCGGCTCCTATCTGTTGAAGAAGAAGCTGACTGGCCAGAAGCGCTATCCGCTGGTGCTGATGCTGGAGCCACTTTTCCGCTGCAACCTGGCCTGTGTCGGCTGTGGCAAGATCGACTATCCGAACGCTATCCTCAACCGCCGCATGTCGGCGCAGGAATGCTGGGATGCTGCGGACGAGTGCGGCGCGCCGATGGTTGCGATCCCGGGCGGCGAGCCGCTGATCCACAAGGAAATCGGCGAGATCGTGCGCGGCCTGGTCGAGCGCAAGAAGTTCGTCTCGCTCTGCACCAACGCGCTGCTGCTGGAGAAGAAGCTCGACCTGTTCACGCCGTCGCCCTACCTGTTCTTCTCGGTGCATCTCGACGGTCTCAAGGATCATCACGACAAGGCCGTGTCGCAGGAAGGCGTGTTCGACCGCGCCGTCTCCGCGATCAAGGCCGCCAAGGCCAAGGGCTTCGCCGTCAACGTCAACGCGACCATATTTGACGGCCACGCGGCCGAGGACATTGCCAAGTTCCTCGACTTCACCGTGGAGCTCGGCGTCGGCGTCTCGATGTCGCCCGGCTATGCCTATGAGCGCGCACCGGATCAGGAGCACTTCCTGAACCGCACCAAGACCAAGAAGCTGTTCCGCGACGTCTTTGCGCTCGGCAAGGGCAAGAAGTGGAACATCATGCATTCCGGCCTGTTCTTGGACTTCCTCGCCGGCAACCAGGAATACGAGTGCAAGCCGTGGGGCATGCCCGCACGCAACATCTTCGGCTGGCAGAAGCCCTGCTACCTGCTCGGTGAAGGCTACACCAAGACCTTCAAGGAATTGATGGACACCACCGATTGGGACACCTACGGCACCGGCAAGTACGAGAAGTGCGCCGACTGTATGGCCCATTGCGGCTACGAGCCGACCGCCGCGGACGCAGCCATCAGCAACCCGTTCAAGGCCATGTGGGTGGCGATGCGCGGCGTGAAAACGTCGGGCCCGATGGCGCCGGAAATCGACCTTACCAAGCAGCGTCCGGCACAGTACGTGTTCTCGTCGGAAGTGCAGAAGCGCCTGTCGGACATCCGCAAGGAAGAAGCTGTCGCCGCTGCCGCAAAGGCCGAGGAAAAGGCCCAGAAGGCTTCGACCGCCGCCTGAGCGATTTCGAGCTGAATATAAAAAAGGGCGCGATGCAAATCGCGCCCTTTTTCTTTGAAAGATTGGATTCGCGAGACGCCCGGCAAACACCGCCAGAGCAGCGCTCAGACGTCCGCGGAAACGAGGTTGGTGTGACCCAGCAGATAGCTGCGGCAGTCGCGCAGGCTGCGTAGCGCGCGATTGAAGTCGCGCCCGGTCGAAACCAGCGCCCGAATCACCAGCGGATTGCGGGCGATGCCGCGCAGCACCTTGCGCAGATCGACATCACCATTGGGTTTAATCGCAGTGGTGGCGATTTCCGGCAGGGCGCGATGGGCGGGATCGCTGACGACGCGCAGTGCGGCGAACGGCAGTCCGGCCATGGCGGCAAATTCCGCGGCGATGTGGCTTTCCATATCGACGGCAGCGGCGCCGAATTCCGAGCGCAGCGCGGCCTTGCCGGCCTGCCCCGTCACGACCTTCTCGACACCAACCAGACCACCGCGAAACACTTTCTGGCGCCCGACGCCGGCACCGGCGATCAGTTCGTCGCTAAGGACCTCAGAGGCTGACCAACGGCTGTTGCCGGCAACCACTTCCGTGGCCACAACGACAGCGCCTGATTTGAGATCAGGATCGAGGCCGCCGGCGACGCCAAAGCTGATGACGCCGCGGATGGTCGTGGGGTCGAAGTCAGCCAGCAGGCTGCGGAGCTGGACGGGGTCGCTTGAGCTGCAAATCACGGTCATTCCCGGCCCGGCAGCGATTTTCGCTTCCTGGACCAGCCCCGTGACGATCAATACCGGCCGCGGGTCGGTTGTATCGCCCGCGGTCGAAATGCCCCCATCGCCCAAAATCACATCCCAACCCCTACCGTCTTGCTGTTGGTGCTCTTCAAATTCCGGAACCGCGCCAACGCCCAGAGCGGGAAGAATTTCGAGTAGCCATGATAACGCAGATAAAACACGCGGGGGAAGCCGGTAGCCGTGTAACGGGCCTCGTCCCAGAGTCCTTTTTCCGTCTGTGTGTCCATCAGGTACCGCGTTCCACGGGCGACAGCCGGATTATCGACCTCGCCTGCCGCCATCAGGGCAAGCAAAGCCCATGCCGTTTGCGACGACGTGCTCGGGGCCGCCTCGAATCCCTTGTAGTCGAGTCGGTAGCTGACCGCATCTTCGCCCCAGCCGCCGTCCTCGTTCTGGATCGACAGCAGCCAGGCCACCGCCTTGCGGAACGCCGGGTCCTGGTGGTCAATGCCAACAGCATTCAGCGCACACAGCACCGACCAGGTGCCGTAGATGTAGTTCAGGCCCCAGCGGCCATACCAGGAGCCCTCCGCGAGCTGGGTACGGCGCAGATATTCCACACCGTCTGCCAGCGGCTTCGAGGTCTCGACCGTGTCGCCAAGCTGCGCCAGCATCGAGACGCAGCGCGCGGTGACGTCCTCCGTCGGCGGATCGAGCAGTGCGCCATGGTCCGAGAACGGGATGTTGTTGAGGTAGTATTCGAGGTTATCGACCTCGAACGCTGCGAAGCCGCCGTCGCTGCTCTGCATGCCCAGGATCCACTCCCGGCCGCGATCGAGCGCAACGTCGTATTCCTTGCCGCCGGTCTGACGGCGCGCGCGGTCCATCGCCATCATCACCACGGCCGTGTCGTCGAGATCCGGGTAATACGCGTTGTTGTACTGGAACGCCCAGCCGCCCGGACGCAGGTCCGGCCGCTTCACCGCCCAGTCGCCCTTCACGTCGAGCACCTGCTTCGTCGCCAGCCAGTCGAGCCCTTCTTTCGCCGGACCGAACGCTTCATCGCCGCCGGTCTCCAGCATCGCATGCGCGGTCAGCGCGGTGTCCCACACTGGCGATACGCAAGGCTGGCAATAGGCTTCGACCTCACCGACAATCAGAAGTTTGTCGATACCGCGGCGCTGGATGGCGCGGGGCGGATAGTCGGCGGGGAAGCCGAGCACTTCATACATCATGACCATATTGGCCATCGGCGGATAGATCGCACCGAGACCATCCTCGCCGTTCAGGCGCTCCTCGCAGAACTCGACGGCTTTCGCGATCGAATGGGCGCGGAGTTTCTTTGGGAAATACGGTTCGGCGGCGCGGAGCAGAATATCGATACCGGTGAAGAAGGCGAACATCGCGCGGCTCTGATGCGGCGCGCGTTTAATGCCACCGATCCTGGATGGATCTTCCAGGAACAGCTCGTCGATGCCGACGCCCTTCTTGTTCTGCGCGCGCGGCTTCAGCGCTGCGAGCACCATGAGCGGCACGATCGTGGTGCGCGCCCAGTAGGACATCTTGTTGAGGTGGAACGGAAACCACATCGGCAGCAGCATGATCTCAACCGGCAGCACCGGAGTGGCGCGCCACGAGAGGATGCCGAACATCGCCAGCAGGAAGCGTGTGAAGACGTTGACGTTGACGGCGCCGCCGCGCGAGCGGATCGCTTCGCGGGCGCGGACCATATGCGGCGCGTCGATCGAATCGCCGATCATCTTCAGCGCGAAATACACTTTCACGCTGGCGCTCATGTCGAAGTCGCCGTCCTGCACCAGCGCCCAGCCGCCATGCTTGCCCTGGGTGCGGCGCAGATAGTTGGCGATCTTGCCTTCAAGCTCGGCATCGACGGGCTCGCCGAGGTAGTGCCGCAACAACACGTATTCTGACGGGATCGTGCCGTCGGCTTCGAGCTCAAATACCCAATGGCCGTCAGGCTGCCGGAACTTCAGCAGGCCCTGCTTCGCCGAAGCGATGCTCGTCTCGAGCGCCGCGTTCTGAATTGTGATCTCTGGACTGACCGAATGCATCTCGCTCGCCATATCTCCGTACTCGTCGTGAATGATCGTCTGGCTGCGCAACGGTCAGCGCATCGCCAGAACGAGATCGGCCGCGCGGTCACCCGACCGCACCGATCCCTCAATAGTCGCCGGCAGACCGGTATCGGTCCAATCGCCTGCAAGAAACAGGTTCTTGAAATCGGTGCGCGTGCCCGGACGCAGGGCATCTTGGGCAGGCGTAGCCGCAAAAGTAGCACGGCGCTCGCGCACGATCTGCCAGGCGGGCAGCGGCGCCTGGATATTCGAAATCTTGCAGATCTCGTCCCAGATCTGTTGCGCAAACTGTTCGCGCGGTGTGTTCACGAAACGGTCGCCATTGCTGATCGTGATCGACAGGCGATTGTGGAAAGCAAACAACCATTCCACCACACCGCCGACAACGCCAACCAGCGGCGGGTGGCCCGCTGGCGGGACGTAGTTGAAATGCGCATTCACGATCGCGCGGAATTCGGTCGGCGTCTTCACACCAGGCAATAGCGACTTCGCGGCCCATGGCGGAACAGCCATCACCACGACGTCGTCCGCACCAAGCGTGATGACGTCATCAGCGCCAAACTTCAGCTCGCTGATGCGATCCCCACTCATGGTGTAACCGCGCAGCTCATGACCAAAATGAACGCCAGCGCCCTTGGCACGCAGCAATTCGATCGCAGGCTCGACCAGAACATCGCTAAGACCAGCGCGCGCGATCAGCGGGCGGCAGGCCTGCCCGCCTGCCAGCAGCGTTTCGCGCACGATGGCGCCGGCCAGACCAGCCGAACCTTCCGGCGGATCGACATTGAGCGCGGCCAGCAGCAGCGGCTGTACCAGACGATCGTAGAGGACGCCTTCACAGCGAATGGCATCGCCGACCAGGCGACTATTCGATGACCAGATCAGCGGCGACAGCGCGAGATAATCGGCGACTGATGTGTCCGGGACACGGCGCGTCTTGTCGAACAACCATGTCGGGATCTTGCCATCGCCGAGATCGAGCTGCCAGCGCTTGCCAGTCTTGGCATCGGCAAATGCGAATTGTGCCCGCTGCGGACCAACGAGCCCGGCTTCGGTGCCGATCGACTTTGCATAAGCGACGACATAGCTATTACCCGACAGAACCAGATGGTTGCCGTTATCGATCTGGAGCTGCGTCTGCGCGTCGAAATACGACCGGCAGCGGCCACCGGCCTGCTGCGTCGCCTCATGGACGTGAACCTTGAAGCCGGCATTGACGAGACGCACGGCGGCCGACAGGCCGGAAACGCCGGCACCAATGATATGAGCGGTCTTTTGCATCAGATGATCGCGTATCGCAGCAGGATCGCTATCTTGGAGGCCTTGCCGAGACGAACGGGGTCGCGCGGCAAAGCAAAGCCACGCGCCACCAGCAATTCCAGGATGGCGTGATAATATTTCGACATGATCCGCGGCGCGCGCACCACGCGGCGCTTGTTACGCGCCATGATCTCGTCGGACTTTTCGAAATGCGCCTGCGCCCGCTTCACCAGCGGCACACAGACCTTCGGCAATGCCGGGCTGGCGCGCACCACGTCCGGATCACTCGACGTGATGCCGGCGTGATAGAGCAGCTCACGCGGCAGATAGAGACGGCCGATACCGGCGTCTTCGTCGATATCGCGCAGGATATTGGTAATCTGCAGCGCACGGCCAAGATGATGCGCAAGCAGAATGCCATCTTCGTCCGGCATGCCGAACACCTTCACCGACAGGCGGCCGACGGCACTGGCAACACGATCGCAATACAGATCGAGCGTTGCGTCATCGGGCGCGCGAATATCTGCGGGGATATCCATCTCCATGCCGTCGATGACGGCGATGAAATCCTCCTTGCGCATGCCGAACTGCTTGACCGGCCCGACATAGTCGCGCACACGCGCCGGCGGATTGCCTGCATAGAGCGCATCGATATCTGCGCGCCACTGCTGCATGTCGGCGAGCCTGACGTCGCGCGGACCATCGGAATCCGCGATATCGTCGACCTGACGGCAGAAGCTGTAGATCTGGAACATCGCATCGCGCTGGGCACGCGGCAGAATGCGCATCGCGGCATAGAACGAGCTGCCGGCAGCAACGCCCTGAACCTCGCTCTGAGATTCGCTATTATTCACCTGGCTCGTCATCTGGTTCATGCGCCCGGCGTCGTCGAACGAGGCATCGGCGCGCTGGTGGTGGCGCGGCGCCACAGCCCGCCGGCAATGCCGGCCAGCGCGTAGCCAGCCATGCTGGCCTTAGAGAGGTGAACCTTCTCGCTGAGCGGATCGCGCAACTTCAGCATCTTCAGGATCTGCCAGGCAAAAGTCTCGATGACGGCCACATCGCAGCCCAGCCGGACGTCGGCGATATGGACCGTCAGTGTCTCGCTCTCATGCATCAGGGTCTCGGTCTTGGCGACCAGCTCGCGAATACAGGCCAGCAGCGCCGGCGACGCCTTCGCCTGCTTGAGATCTTCCACCGAGGCGCCGTGCCGGTCCAGCGTGTCCTGCGGAATGTAGACCCGATCGAGATCGCGATAGTCGTTGCCGCAATCCTGCAGGTGATTGTTGATCTGCAAGGCCGCGCACAGCGCATCCGACGCCGGCCAGGTGGCTTTGCTTTCGCCGTGCACGTCGAGCATGAAACGTCCGACCGGCATCGCCGAGAACGAACAATAATGAATGAGCTCATCCCAGTCGGCGTAGCGCAGCTTGGTCACGTCCATCCGAAAAGCTGTCAGGACGTCGAGCGCATGACGCGGGGGCATCTCGCGCATCTGGAGCGCCTCGCGCAGAACGACGGCTTCGGCCTGGCCGTCACCCTGACCGAGCAGGTCGGCCTCCAGCTCGTCGAGCAGGGCCAGTTTCGCCGGCGCATCGAGCAGCGCGTGATCGGCAATGTCGTCTGCGGTCCGGACGAAATTATAGAAGGCAAGAATCAGCGCCCGGTGGCGCGGATGGATAATCCACGACGCGACAGGAAAATTCTCGTCACGATCGGTCTTGCCGGATCGCAGTTCGCTCGCAGGGGTCATCCAGAACTGGCTACGTTGGATTTGAACAGGGTGGCTCGGGGGCCGCCAAGGTCCGGTAATACCGGCAGGCGGGGTCGGCCGCGAGCCCCCATATAGGGCAAATTGGCCCGTGAGACCAATGCCAATATGCCACTTTCGGCCGCAGCCAGTGCCGGGCCGAATCACGTCTTGGCGGGCTCGCGGCGAGACCAAAACGGCGCCACGAGCCCGGAATCTCGCATTAGGGCGGGGTTATTGGCCGTGGCTGACCAGCACGTCGTTGCAGGCCTTGCTGATCTTGGGGCGGTTTTCCTTCAGGCAGGACAGAACAACGAGGTCGCCCTGATCCATGACGGCGCGGCAGAGCTTCTGCACGTCGCGGGTGCAGGCCTTCTGCTCCGCGTCGGTGCCGCTGCGGGGCTGGTTTTGCTGGGCCAATGCGCCGGTCGAGGCAGATGCGGAAAGCACGGACAGTACCAGGAGAAATTTACGCATTGTCTTCCTTCAGTATGGTGACGAGATCACAGCCCGTGTGGTGCATAGCATAAACTGAAACATTCGCATCGCCGGGAAGGCTTTATCTTCAGGCACATCGGCGAATTCGCGGCGATGGATGCAATCAGGACACAGAACATTCCCGCCACCACAGACACGAATAAATGCGGCGAAAGCTTGCGGACATGGCCGCACTGGCTGCAGGACCGGCTGATGCCACCCCGCAGGACAAGATAAGGTTTTACGACAATTGTTCAGACGCGCATCATCTCCACCCGTTCCGCTCCGGGAACCTTCGCGCTTGTGGGCGGTGACATGTTACTTTTACAATCGTCCAATTATGATCGCTCTATTGAACCTAAAGATGTGCAGCGACACTTAAACTTCGATGAGGCGCGGCATAACTCGGTTACACAGCGCTATTTTGGGAAAACTTACATGACATTCCATTCTGCAAAGCGGTTCGGGCACGCCCTCAAGGCCGCCGGCGCTGGCGCGATCCTGCTGCTGTCGGTATCCGCAGGCCATGCCCAGTCCGGACCGTTCGCCGGCTTCGACGGGGCCTGGAGCGGTACCGGAACGGTCTCCATGTCGGACGGCTCCTCGGAGCGCATTCGCTGCCGGGCAACCTACAAGGTGGATGGCGGCGGCAGCGCCCTGGCGCAGACGCTGCGCTGCGCCAGCGACAGCTACAAGTTCGACCTCTCCAGCAATGTCACCAGCCAGGGCAACAACGTGTCCGGCAGCTGGAGCGAAGCCAGCCGCAACGTCTACGGCAATCTGGTCGGCAAGGCGGGCGGCGGCCAGATCGACGTCTTCGTCGAGGCCGCGGGCTTTGCGGCCAACATCACGCTGACGACCCGCGGTAACAAGCAGTCGGTGTCGATCAGCTCCAAGGGCGAAATTCGCGGCGTTTCGATCAATATGGTCAAGAGCTGAGACGTGACCCGTGCATCAGGTGCGAAGCCACAGGCTTCGCGCCGCAGAAATTCATTCGACCTCGTCGCATAGATAGCGATTGATCTGGTAGGGACGCGCTGCCAGTCCCGGACAGAACGATGCCACCACAGGCTCCAGGCGCTCGAACAGACTACGCCATTCCGCATTGAGTATCTCGAGCCGATCTCGCGCGGCCTCCGCTTCCCGTGCCAGTCTGGCCATGTCCAGCGTCAGCAAGCGGCCGTCGCGAACCACGAAGCTGCCGCCGATCATCACGTGGCGCACCGAGGTCGCATCTTCGGTATGAACCAGTTGGTTGACGCTCCAGTTGTGCGGGATCCAGTTGATCGCCCCGAGATCCAGGAACACGATGTCGGCCTTGTAGCCCGGCGCCAATACGCCGGTATGCGACAGCCCGAGCGCCCGCGCCGAGCCGGCCGTGGCAGCATAATAAATCTCCTCGACCGCAGCCCATTTGCGTGGGTCGGGCCCTTGTACCTTGGAGGCCATCGATGCGTAGCGCATCGCCTCATACATGTTTTGATTGTCGGAGCAGTTCGCACCGTCTGTCCCGATGCCGACATTGACGCCGAGGTCGAGCGCACGGCGCATCCTGAACAGGCCGTTGCCCAGCCGCATGTTGCTGCCAGCGTTATGCGCCAGCGAGGCGCCACGGTCGGCCATCAGCCGAAAATCATCATCATCGAGCCAGACCGCATGAGCCGCGGAGAATTGTTCGTTGATCAGGCCTAGTTCGTCGAGATGCGCAATCAGCGTCTTACCGTAACGTTCCTTGCCGACCACCGCCTGCACCTTGCTCTCGCCGACATGGCTCTGCAGGGGAATGCCATGGTCGCGTGCCAGCTTGGCGCAGCCGCACATGAAACTGTCGCTGCAATGGATCGGAATGGTCGGCGCCACCGCAGGTCGGATGTCATGTGAAGACCATTTCCAGCGTTCGAGAATCGATCCGATGGCCGAAATAGTCCGATCGCCCGGCCCCAGCCTTAGCCGATCGACCTGGTGCTGAAGATCTTCCGGAAGCGCATCGCGCAGTCCGGGAATGGCTTCGTAGAAACTGTGATCCGCGACCATCGGCGCGATGACGGCACGCATGCCGACTTCCGCATAGGCCTCAGCGACGGCATCCATGCCGTCGATGCTCGGTGCCGGATATTCGTAGTACAGATCATAGGCCGCGGTGCAGCCTTTCAGCACCATTTCGGCAGCGCAGATCTGGGTCGTGAGCTTCTTGTCCTGCAGCGAGCGGCTACCGCTGATCCACGGGGCGGCAGCCAGCAGCACCTCCAGCGTCCAGCGATCGCCCTGTCCGCGGCCGAGGCCACCATGGCCATGGGTATGGGCGTTGACGAGGCCGGCATGAACCAGCATGCCGGAGGCATCGACGATGTTCGCGCCGTCTGGCGCGGCAAGATCAGGCCCCATTTCCGCAATGATCCCGTCTTTGATCAGAATATCGCCCTTCACGCCGCGGCGGGACCCCGCGTCGGAGATCAAAGCGTCACGGATCAGTACATATCCCGGATAGTTCTTTGCCATTGCACCTGACCTAGTTGTTGTCGTTGGAGTTGCTGTCCAGATTGCTCGACCACGGCACGAGCAGGCGCTCGATGACCTCGACCAGTTGGAACAGCGCGATGCCCATGATGGCGAGAATCACCACCGCGCCGAACGCGACCGGTGTGCGGAAGAACGCCATCGAGGTCTGGATCAGATAGCCGAGGCCGGAATCCGCGCCGACGAATTCGGCCACCACGGCACCCACTACGCAAAGCGCAGCCGCGACGCGCAATCCGCCGAACACGAAAGGC
Source organism: Tardiphaga robiniae (assembly GCF_013359755.1). Classification (GTDB taxonomy): domain Bacteria; phylum Pseudomonadota; class Alphaproteobacteria; order Rhizobiales; family Xanthobacteraceae; genus Tardiphaga; species Tardiphaga robiniae. Next base: position 106,532 of record NZ_JABMCJ010000086.1, read on the forward strand.
AAAGCGTATGGCAGACGGATGCGCAGCAATTCCTGGACACGGGTCGCGCGGCACGAACGTCCGAGTTCGATCAGTTCGGGCGGCGCGGCCAAGAGTCCCGCGACAGAACTCACCACGAGCGGGAAGAACGCGACGAGGAAGGTAATGATCACCCTTGAAAACTCGTTGGCCCCGAGTGCCACCAGAAGAATCGGCGCCAGTGCCACCTTGGGCACCGACTGGGTGAGCACCAGCAGTGGATAGATTGCCGCCGACATCGTGCGCGAGCTTGCAATCAGCATGGCAAGCGGCAGGCTGATCGCAATGGAAGCCGCGAGCCCGAGCAGAACGGTCCGCAGCGTAGTCACCGTATGCATGGCGATGTTGGGCCAGACCGGTACTACCGCTGTCCAGATCGCGCTCGGCGACGGCAACAGGAACGGCCTGATGCCAAACCCTCGGCAGAGCAGTTCCCAGCCGAGCAAGAATGTCAGGGTCGACACGATGACCGGCAGGTTGCGGCGGCCCCAGTCTGCAGCATTAGTGAGCATGGGCCGCTCCGCCATAGATCCGGTCGCGGATCAGTTTCGAGCAGCGGTGGAATTCCGCGCTGGCTTCCTGGTCGAACGATCGCGGGCGAGGCAGATTGACCTCCACGATCTCCGCGACACGGCCCGGCCGCGGCGACATCACCACGACCCGATCCGCAAGCAGCACGGCTTCGGAAATCGAATGAGTCACGAACAGCACCGCCATCGGATTTGCCTGCCACAACGCGAGCAGGGACAGACTCATCTCCTCGCGCGTCAGAGCATCGAGTGCGCCGAATGGTTCATCCATGAGCAGGATGCGCGGCTGTTGCACAAGGCCGCGGCAGATCGCGACGCGTTGCTGCATGCCACCAGAGAGTTCACGCGGCATCCGATGCTCGAAGCCCGCGAGACCCGCCGAATGCAGCAGCACGCGAGCGCGCTCGCGCGCTTCGGGCCCATCACCGCCAGACAGGCTCAATGGAAATGCAACGTTGCGCTCCACATTCATCCACGGCAGCAGGGTCGGCGATTGGAACACCATCGCCGTGCCTTTCGTCGCCCCTGTGACCAGTTTGCCGTCGAGCGTGAGATGCCCGATATCGGGCAGCACCAATCCGGCCACCATGCGCAGCAACGTCGACTTGCCGCAGCCGGAGGCACCGACGATGGCGACGAACTCCCCCGGCCGTATGGAGATCGTGACGTCGTCCAGCGCCTGCACATGGCCGCCGCGGCGGGTCTTGAAGGTCTTGCCGACCCGGGCAAGCGAGATCACGGGACGAAACTGTCGTCGATGGCCTGGGCCGGATTCCACGACGCATCGAGTTTGAGGCTCTCGGCCACGGCCTTCCACGTATCTGCCAGGCGATCTTTTGCGAAGTGCCCCTGCCCTGTTGCACGCTGGTGATCGTTGAAGATGAAGCCCATCGTGGCCTTCTGCGACGCTTCGCATTCGTCCTGCAGGACTTCCGGATTTTTCTGCACATGGAGCTTGCAGGTCTCGCCCGGATTGTCGCGCGCCCACGCGTAACTCTTCACAGCGGCACCGACGAAACGCCTCACGAGATCCGGATTGGTCTTGATCGTCTCATCGGTGGCGATCAACGATGACGCATAGATCGCAAAGCCCGCCGAGACGAAGGGCAGCGCTACGATTTCCTCGCCGGCCTGCGTGGCTGCCTTGTTCTGATAGTATTGATGGATGGAGTAGAATGGCGCCGCATCGACGCGCTTGGCAATCAACATCGCCGCCATTGCCGATGCGTCCGTCGTGACCCAGGTTACGCTCTCCGGGTCGATTCCGACCCGGCGTGCGACTTCCGGAAAATAGATCCGGTGACTGTTGCCCGGGCTCACGGCGATTTTCTTGCCGGCAAGATCCTTGAAGCCCTTGATCGCTGACGATTTCAGAATGAACAGCGAGTGCGGCGAATAGGTATAGACCGCCACAATCGATTTGACCGGTACTGACTGTTGCGCGCGTCCCGCGAGCACCGCGCCGACGTCGGCAACGCCGAACTTGGCCGCGCCTGCCGCCACCTTGTTCACCGTGTCGCCCGATCCATAACCCCTGACGATGGTGAGATCGATACCAGCGTCCTTGAAAAATCCGCGCTGCTGGCCCGCAAAATACGCCGCGTGCTCCCCTGTCGGGATCCAGTCGAGCTGCAATATGGCCTTGTCCTCGGCGTATGCGCCTTGCGACAGGCCTGCGGCCAATACAACCGCCAGCAGTAAACGCTTCATGCTCATGAACAACCTCGTGAATGTTGCAGTCCGGCTGCCGCCGTTCTCCTCCATTCCCAAGCAACACTGATGCCGAGATACCGGCTGGCATTGTCCAAAAATGAAAGTATGATTTTCAATTATAGACAGCGGCGGGGCAGCAAAGATGGCCGCGTTTACATGGGACGACCTGCGCGTGGTGCTGGCCATCGAGTCCAGCGGCACGGCGCTTGGCGCTTCCAAGCAGCTGGATGTCAGCCACAGCACGGTCCTGCGCCGGCTGGCAACGCTCGAGCTCGCGCTGGACACCAAACTGTTCCGGCGCAGTGAGGGCCGCCTGATTGTGAGCCCGCCCGCCGCCGCGCTGATCGCGAAGGCACGATCAATTGCGGAAGCCCTCGACGCGCTTCCGCAACTGATCGATGGCCCTCATTCAGAGCTGGAAGGGGTCGTTCGCGTTGCCGCGCCCCACGCATTGATCTGTCACGCGCTGACCGATGCCTTCGCCGATTTCCGCAACACGCACCCTTCGATCCGGATCGCACTATGCGCCGACATGCAGTTCGACGAATTCCGGCGCGGCCACGCCGACGTCGCACTGCGGATCAGTCTTGCGGTTCCCAACGAACTCGGAATCCGCCGGCTCTGCGACTACCGCTTTGCCCTTTACGCCCGTGATGATCTGGCACTCCGCCTGCGCGAGGGTGCCACGTTGGCGGAGATGCCTTTTATCCTTCTCTCCGACGCAAGCCGCGAGATGCCGGAGCGGAAGTGGATGGTCAGTCTCGCCAAGGCGCGCGCGCCGGCGGTGGAAACCAGCTCGACCGTTTCGCTGCGCGCGGCGGTGGCCTCTGGCCTGGGCGTCGGAGTGCTTCCCTGCTACGTGGGCGATGCCCTGCCTGGCGTCACGCGTATCGAGATGGGTCCTGCGACGCCCCGCGAGGGCATCTACCTGATCACCCATCCGACCCAGAGCAAGCTGGCCAGGTCGCGTGCGGTTGCCGACTTCCTGGTCAAGTTCATAGCGCGCAATCACGACATGTTTTCCGGCGTCAGACGTAGCTGAGCGGCGGATGCAGCGCCGGTTGACTACTTCTCTTGCTTCGCAAGAACCGAACTGCCCGTAAGGCGCTGCTGCAGATTGATCAGCCACATCGCGGTCGGGCGCAGGATGAACAGATCGGCCACCAGTGCCGCGACCATCGAGAAGGCGCTGAGCCAGCCGAACAGCCGCAGCGACGGCAGATCCGAGAACACCGTCACCACGAGGCCGCAGGCCAGCACCACCGTCGTCAGGATCAGCGCGGGACCAACGAGCACAGTCGCACGCTCGACGGCGATCGCGGGATCGGTGCCCGGCGTGTCTTCCAGACGCAAGCGGTTGAGGAAGTGGATCGTGGCGCTGAGGCCGAGACCGAAGGACACTGTCAGTGCCACCACACTGGCGAATTGCAGCCCCTCCCCGAGTAGCCACAATACGAAGCCGGCCAGCACCACCGGGAAGATGCCCGGCAGGATACAGGCCAGCATCACCACCCACGAGCGGAACGCGAGGCCGATGAAGACGGCGACCAATCCGAATTCGATGGTCAGGCCGTGATTGAGCTTCTCGATCATCCCGGCGCTGTTGCGCGCCGCGATGGCCGAGAGACCAGTCACCGCGATCTCATAGCCCGGGTGCTTGGTGCGAACGGCGTTCAGCGCATTGTCGAGCTTGTCGACCACCGGCAGGATCTTGCTCGAATCGCTGTCGGGCACACGGCCGGACACCACCACCGCCGTCTGATCCGCCGAGATGAAGCGGCGCACCAGATGTTCGGGTATCACGCTGACATATTCCTTCAGCGTCGCGACATCCGACGAGCCGGCCTTTTCCGCCAGCCAGCGCCGCAGCGTTTCCAACGACCAGACATTGCCGACACCCGCCTGCTTCTCGACCATGGCGTGGACTTCGGCGATGGTTGCCAACGTGTCCGGCGAATAAAGATCCGCGCCCTTCGGAAATTCGATCAGCACGTCGATCGGATTGGCGCCGGTCAGCTTGGCGTCGAGCCGTCCGCTGGCCGCGACCGCCTGCTCCTTGTCCGGCACCTGATCGGCCAGCCGATAGCGCGGCTCGAGATTGGCGTAAACGATCCCGAGACCAACGACGACGACGAGCGAGATCAGGCTGAACAGGCCAGGACGGCCGACCATGCGCACCGCAATCCAGTAGCAGAAGGCGCGCAGCGCCTGCACGCCGGCATCGGCGGTCTGAAACTTGGCGGCAAAGATCTTCTCGTTGCGCACCAGCAGCACGCCGAACACCGGCACCAGCGACAGCACCGCGACCAGCGCGATGATGGTCGCGGTGAGACCAGCCTCGCCGAAGGCGCGGATCAGGTCCGAGTCGGAGAACTGCAACGCCAGGAACGAAATGCCGGCGGTGCCATGGGTGAGGACGCAGGCGGGACCCACGACACGAACCGCATTCGTAAATGCTGAATACTTGTCCTCGCCTGCAATCAACCGGTCACGCGCCGCGAAAGTGAGCTGCATCGAGTCGGCAAAACTGATCACCATGATCAGCGGCGTCATCACGTTGAGGAACATGTTGAGGCTGAAGCCGGCCCAGCCGAGCGCGCCGAGCGACAACAGGATCGCCAGCAGCGGCGGAAACGCCGCGATGATCATGAACGAGATCTTGCGGAAGAAGATGATCGCAATGACGCAGCCGGCGAGAATGCCGGCGATGTTATAGATCAGGCCGTCGCGCTCGACCGCATTGCGGATTTCGAGCTGCATCACCGGCACGCCCGACAATTCCTTGGTCAGACCGCTATTGGCCAGGTCCTCATTCATGGTCTTGCGGATATCGGCGACGACGGTGCTGAGCTTGCTGTTGCTGACCACGGCCGGGTCCAGCGACAACACTACCAACGCCAGAGTTCCATCGTCGGACAAGAGCTTGCCGCGGATCAGCTCGTTCTGCTTCACCGTCTCGATGAACTTGTCGTAGTCGGCGCCTTCAGGAAGATCGTTGGGAAACAGCGCTGCCGGCAACTTGCCGGGGGCCGGCGTCTGACGCGCCGAGAAGATCGAGATCAGCCCGCGCACGCCATCGACCAATTGCAGGTCGGTGACGAGGTCGCGCATCTTTCCAAGATTGTCGCGCGCAAGCAGCGTCTTGCCTTCGAGCACCACGAGCACGTCGAACTCGGTGGACGGGAAGCGCTTCGTCACTTCCTCGTATTGCTTGTATTCCTTGCTGTCAGAACGAAATAGCTGGCTCAGCGAATCGTCGATCTTGATGCGCTGGATGCCAAAGATCGCACCGATCACCAGCGCGAGCAGGATCACGCAGGACAGTACCGGCGCCTTCACCGCGATCAGACCGATGCGCTCGAGCCCGAAGGCGATGCTGATCGGCCCCTTGCGCAATTTATTCATATCCGCGTCGTGGGGGGGAACCGTATCGTGCATACCCTGTCCAGTCCTGTCGTCAGCGGCGTCTGCCTAGCAAGCGTCGCGGGCAGTAGTAAGGCTGGAATCGGCGAGACCGAACAGCGCTAGCCCTTGAAAACATGCGGTAAATTTGCCGCGGGCAGATGTAGCAGGTCTGTATGACATATCGCAAGGCGGCGCGCGCGCCGAGGTTGCGTTTCAGGTCACAAAATGGAGCGCAGAGGCTGTTGTTTCATGCTGGTGCAACGAGCGGTGCTACCAGTTGCAGACCGCTTTCGTCTTTCAGAGCCACACCGGTGATGTTGCGATTCAGCCCTTCGCGCGCCAGCCAGGCAATCTTGCTCGCTGCCTCCTCGAAGGACAGACCGGCCACCTGGATGTTCGACACGCAGTTGCGCGCAGCGTCCGTCAGACCCGGCTGCGGTGCGAAGGTCAGGTAGGCACCGAGACTCTGCGGCGCCGAGAGACCCGGACGTTCGCCGATCAGCATGATCGTCATCCGGGCCCTCAATAACGCACCGATCTCGTCGCCGAGCGCGACTCTGGCCCCGCCGGCAACCACAACAGCGCCGATCCCGACCGCCGCCAATTTGGGCATTAACGCGCCTAGTAGGCCAAGCGCATGCGCATTGACCGCAGCCGGAGACAGGCCGTCCGCAATCACGATCACCAGATCGCACGCGGCGCTGTCGCGACCTTCAAGCATCTCCTGTGACTCGCGAGACAGTCGGCGGCCGAGATCGGGACGCTTGAGATAGTCGGCCCGATCTGCGACCTGGCTCGTCACCACCAGCGCGCTCGTCCCCAGCCCGGCCAGTGCGGCCGCGATGGCTTCGGCCTCGAAGGGCGCATGGACCGCGTCACGTGCGCGGGCATGGTCGAGCGTGAAATCAAGCAGGGCCCGCGTGGTCAGGCTGGCTCCGGCCCGGCCGAGCCCGACACGCGCCGGCGTCAACGCCCGCAGCTCCGCGAGGGAGCGCTGCGGCACCGGCGGCGTCACATCATTCCGATCTGTCATGACACCAACTTATCGCTCATTCGGCCGGAACGGCAGCGTCCTGCAGTTTCAGCGAATAATAGGACGCGTTGGTCTGACCACCGGACGCATCGCGGGCAAAGTTGATCAGGTGGTGCGCCACCATGATCCCGCTGATGAGATATTCGATCTCGCCACGGGCCAGCCGACGGAGCGCGAATTTCCAGAACGCCCGCTTGTAATCACCAAGCACGCCGACCTTCCAGAAGATGTTGCGCAGCATGACCAGCCCGAGCCGGATGCTTTTCCAGGTGAGCATGGCGCCGACCGGCGGCTTGATCCGATTGGGATAGGTGTGGCGGATCTGGTACTCGAAGCGCTCGAGCAGCTTCTCCGGCACATAGGCGCTGCCCATGGCGCGCCGCCAGCTTTTCACCACGTCCTCATACGGCAACAGGAAGTCGACGTTGGAATCGCGGCCCTCGTCCTCGTTCAGGCGTCCTTCCTTCTTCAACCTGTCCCAAAGCGGCGTCTGCGGCAGCGCCTGCAGCAGGTTGATGGTCAGAAGCGGAATCTGTGACGTTTCCACGAACTCGAGCAAATGCTGGCCGGTCTCGGGCTTGTCGGTATCGAGGCCGAGGATGATGCCGGACACGACTTCCATGCCGAAACTGTTCAGCGTCTCGATCGCCTCCATGATAGGGACCATCATGTTGTGATCTTTCTTCATCGCCTTGAGGGCGACGGGATCGGGCGTCTCGATGCCGCAGAAGATCGTGCCGAACCAGGCTTCGCGCATCAGCGAAAGGATTTCCGGCCGCTTGGCGATGTTCAGCGTCGCCTCGCAGGACAGGCGCAAGACAAAACCGGTCCTCTTCTGCCATTCGACCAGATGCGGCAGCAGATCGAGTGCGGCCTTGCGGTTGCCGATGAAGTTGTCATCGACGAAATACACTGAGCCCATGATGCCGCATTCGAGCAGCTTGTCGAGTTCGGCGGTGATCTGCTCAGGCGACTTCAGGCGCGGATTGCGACCATAGAGGCCGGGGATATCGCAGAATTCGCACTGATACGGGCAGCCCGAGGAATACTGGATGCTGCCCAGGAAGTAGCGCGGAATATCGGCCAGTTCATAGGCCGGAATCGGAAACCTGGTCATGTCCAGACGGTCGGTGGTCTTCAGCACGACCTGCTGGTCCGGCCGCGACGTATCCTTTTCCAGGATATCGATCAGTTGATCGGTGGCATCACCGAGTTCGCCGATATGGAGATAGTCGAAAGCTGGGTAGTAGTCCGGACAGGAGGATACCGAGGGTCCGCCGATCGCCACCGGAAGATCGTAGGAATGCGCGCGGTAGCAGATGTCGTTCATCTGCGTGCGCTGGATGTGCATGCCTGACACCAGCACAACTTCGGCCCACAGGAAATCATTGGGCGTGGCGGCGCGGATGTTCTCGTCGATGAAACGGACTTCCCAGTTCTCGGGCATATAGGCGGCAATCAGCAGCAAGCCCTGGGGAGGCATGAAGGCCTGAACGCCGTCGGTCAGAGGGTATGAATATTCAAACGTGCCAAATGAAGACGTGTATCGCGGAAAGACGCACAGAATGCGCCGGACCGTCTGCCTGCCCTCAGCTCTCATCAAAATTCCTCTGTGAATGCATCAGCGGTCCCCATAAGCGCTGAACCTTCAATAACGTCGCCGAGCTAAAACCGTTCCACTCCTGCCGAATACTTTGAGCGATCTAATCACGACGTCCGAATCTGGGCCAGAATTTCTTCAAGATTGTGGCGGGCGGTGACAAGGTCGTGACCAGCTCCGCGCAAGTGCGCACAAAGCGCCAAGCCTTATGACGGTTTATTGACGTCAGGCGATCAGACGCGCGGCCAGATCGGGCAGCAGGCCTTCCCGATCGCGGATGCGAAGGTCCGCTCCGGAGAGCCCGACCCGTTGCAGCCAGTCGTCGAATTCCGGTGCGCGTTTGAGCCCAAAGAGGTCGCGGATATAGAGCGCGTCGTGAAATGACGTCGACTGGTAGTTCAGCATCACGTCGTCGGCACCGGGGACGCCCATCACGAAGGTCACGCCTGCCGCGGCCAGCAGCGTCAGCAAATTGTCCATGTCGTCCTGATCGGCTTCGGCATGGTTGGTGTAACAGACGTCGACGCCCAGCGGCAGGCCAAGCAGCTTGCCACAGAAATGATCCTCCAGCCCGGCACGGATGATCTCCTTGCCGTCATACAAATATTCCGGCCCAATGAAGCCGACGACGCTGTTCACCAGCAATGGGTCGAACGCCCGGGCCACGGCATAGGCCCGCGCTTCCAAAGTCTGCTGATCGACGCCGTGATGGGCGTTGGCCGACAGAGCCGAGCCCTGCCCGGTCTCGAAATACATAACGTTCTGGCCAAGCGTGCCACGTTTCAGCGAAAGCCCGGCGGCATGAGCTTCCTTCAGGATCGCCAGATCGATGCCGAAACTTCTATTGGCGGCCTCTGTCCCGGCGATCGACTGAAACACCAGATCGACCGGAGCGCCCTGGTTGATGAGATCAAGACTGGTCGTGACATGGGTGAGCACGCAACTCTGGGTCGGAATATCCAGCTTGGTGATGACATCGTCGAGCAGCCGCACCAACCCGCCCAGCACCGCCGGATCGTCGCTCGCCGGATTGATGCCGATACAGGCATCGCCGGAGCCCAGCATCAGCCCGTCGAGAATGGATGCCGTGATGCCCCTGATATCGTCGAACGGGTGGTTCGGCTGCAACCGCACGCTCATGCGCCCGCGCAACCCGATGGTATTGCGAAAGCGCGTGATCACCTCGCACTTCCTGGCCACCAGGATCAGGTCCTGATTGCGCATCAGCTTCGAGACCGCGGCGGCCATCTCCGGCGTGATGCCGCGGGCGACGGTCTGAAGGACTTGCGGCGTGGCCGCGTCTGACAGCAGCCAGTCACGAAAGCCGCCGACGGTCAGCGACGAGATCGTGGAGAATGCGGCGGCATCATGCGTATCGACGATAAGACGCGTGACCTCGTCGTCCTCGTAGGGCACCACCATTTCCTGCAGGAATTGCCTGAGCGGTACGTCGGCGAGCGCCATCCGCGCCGCGATCATCTGCTCGGCGGTCTCGGCTGCAATCCCGGCCAACCTGTCGCCGGAGCGCGGCGGCGTTGCCTTGGCCATGAGGTCGCGCAGATCCGCGAAGACATGCTTATGGTCACCGATGGCGTGGCGATAGATCATGGCCGGATTGTTGGATATTCGCCGGAGGCTGTCTAGACGTGCCGCCCCGCGGCAACGCCGGAAGACCACGCCCACTGGAAGTTGAAGCCGCCGAGATGGCCGGTGACATCGATGACTTCGCCGATGAAATATAGCCCCGGCACCGATGTCGCTTCGAACGTCTTCGATGACAGTTCTGTGGTGTCCACACCGCCAAGGGTTACCTCGGCCGTGCGATAGCCTTCGGTGCCATTCGGCCGCACGCGCCATTCCTTCACTGCAGCCGCTACCGACGCCAGAAGCTTGTCCGAAAAATCCGCCAGCCGCGGCGGGCCGACGATCTTGTCGGCGATCATCTGGGCCAATCGCTTGGGCAGCATATCGCCGAGCACCGTCGCCAGTTCCTGCCGCGGTCGTTCGCGGCGTGCCTCCTTCAAGGCGGCGAGCACATCGCGCGTCGGCGCCATGTCGATGACGACATCGAGCCCCTCCCGCCAATAGGATGAAATCTGCAGGATCGCCGGACCGCTGAGACCGCGATGGGTGAACAGCAGCGCCTCGTCGAATTTGGCCTTGCCGACGCTGACGACGGTATCAACGGCAACGCCAGCGAGGTCCTTGAATTGTGCAAGCGCCGCAACGTCGAAGGTCAGCGGCACCAGCGCGGCACGCGGCGCGACCATCTTCAGCCCGAATTGTTGCGCCAGTTTGTAGCCAAAGGCACTGGCACCCATTTTCGGGATCGAAGGCCCGCCCGTGGCGATCACCAACGACTGACCGCGATATTCGCCCTGATCCGTAGCGACGACAAAACCACTCTCGTTCTTCGTCACACCCAGAATGCCGACGCCAAGCCGCATCTGCACGTCGCTGCGGCGGTTTTCGTCCAGCAGCATGTCGATGATCTGCTGGGACGAGCCATCGCAGAACAATTGCCCGCGCGTCTTTTCGTGATAGGCGATGCGATATTTCTCGACCAGCGCGATGAAGTCTTGCTGGGTGAAGCCCTTCAGTGCGGATTTACAGAATTGCGGGTTCTGCGACAGGAAATTCGCCGGCGCCGTATGCAGGTTGGTGAAATTGCAGCGCCCACCGCCGGAGATACGGATCTTCTCGCCCGGCGCCCTCGCCTGCTCCAGCAGCATCACCGAGCGACCGCGTTGCCCCGCAATGCCGGCGCACATCAGGCCGGCCGCACCGGCGCCGAGAATGACGATGTCGGCCGTGTTATGCGCGCGACGGACGATGGTCATTCCAGCAACAGCACGTCGACGGCGACGGCGAGCTTCTGCTTGCGGGCACCGACGATCACGCCATCCACCGGTGACACGTCGGAGAAGTCGCGGCCGATCGCCAGTACGATATGATCGTTCTCGACCAAAATGTCGTTGGTCGGATCGAAGCCGATCCAACCGAGTTCCTCACCACACCAGACCGACACCCAGGCATGGGTCGCGTCGGCGCCCTGCAGGCGTTCCTTGCCCGGCGGGGGAATGGTGCGCAGATAGCCGCTGACATACGCCGCGGGCAAACCGAGCCCGCGCATGCCCGCAATCATGATATGCGCAAAATCCTGACAGACGCCGTGGCGCTTATCCAGCACCTCCTGCAACGGCGTCGAGATCACCGTGGCCTTCGGATCGTATTTGAACTCGGTGCGGATGCGATGCATCAGATCGACGGCGCCCACGAGAATCCCGCGGCCTTCGGTAAAGCTCACCGCCGCATAGTCCGTGACGGCATCGATGATCGGCACCAGCGGACTGGCGAAGACATAACCAATCGGCGACGCACCGCTGAGGTCGCTGGAATCGAACGCCGCCTCGCGGACGCTCTCCCAGGAAGGGCTATCGTCGCCGCGCCCCGGCGCAAAACGTTCGACATAGACGCGCGACCGGCTGTCTATCCGCAGCACCCGATGCGGGGTTTCGATCAACACGCTTTCCGTCGGCGTGCCGAAGAAATCCGTCCGCATGGCGCGGGCCGCCGGCAGCGGCTTGATATCGACGCTGTGCGAGACCAGTTGCTGCCCGGCGCTGCTATTGGGCTGCAGCCGCAGCGAGCAGCGCGCATAGCTCACCGGGCTTTCATAGCTATAGGTCGTGACATGGCGGATTTCGTAGATCACGCCAGCCCCGTCAGCTTTTCCGGGCGCGACGCGCTAGCACCGTGCGGGAAGTAATGCAGGCCGATGGAATCCGCGAGCGTCAGCAGATCCTGCTCCAGCGCAAACAGTGACTTGGTGTGGATTTCGGATGCCTCGCCGGTGACCAGCGACGAACGCAGCGCCACCGCCAGCCGCTGGGGCCGTTCCATCAGGCCGTTCTCCTTCAGCGTCGGCAGGCTGGCGATGTGATCATTTAGTGCCGAGACCTGGAATGCCACCGAGCGCGGGTTATAGGGATCGAGCACCACGAGATCGCGGACCGGTGCCAATAGCGGACCAACGAGATAACGCGAGCGATAGGTGATCTGGCAATCGACCAGCGTCAGCAGGATATCGAGATCGTCGCTCGTCGCCTCGTCGGACGCGAATTGCCGCGCAAAGCGCGTGGTGTTGATGGCGCGTTCGGCACGGCGCCCCATTTCGAGGAAACGCCAGCCCGCGGCTCGGTTCATGTTTTCCTGCGCGAGACCGGCGAAGCTCGCCAGTTCCTGCAGCGTGAGTTCGGCCGCACTGACGACGTCATCGTCATCTTCGACTTCATGCGCAAGCCGCTCGGCCATTTCGGTGATGACCTGCCAGGCGTCGGGGGACAGCCGTTCGCGCAGCGAGGTGGCGGTCCGCAATGCAGAGCGCACCAGCGATAGCGCTGAGCCAAACTGCTCTTCGCCCTGCAATGCCTGAGCCGCGATCTTGGCCGGCTGGGAGCGCGAGGTGAGCGATGTCGCGCCCCAGGTCATCAGCATGCGCTGGATGCGCTCGATCGACTGCTGCGTGGTGGCTCCGCCCTTGCCGGGATCGCGCTGCGGCACGCTGAGTGCACGGATCAGACGCAGTGTGGATTCGGCGCGCTCGAGATAGCGCCCGAGCCAGAACAGATTGTCGGCGGCGCGACTCGGCACCCAGCCGGCGATGCGGCGGATACGCACATTGTCGACGGCCGGCAGTAGCGTCGATGCAGCAACGGCCTTGTCGGCCACCACCCAGACGTCGGCGGCGCGTGCGCCCGCGCCCATGGAGACTGCGCGGGCATCCGGTTGATCCGCAATACGGCAGAAGCCGCCGGGCATGACGGTCCAGCCCTCAGGCGTCGCCGCCGCGAAGACGCGCAGCACGAACGGACGCGGCGCGAGCCGGCCATTGTCCCAGACCGGCGTGGTCGAAAGCTGCACCAGCTCCTGCCCTACATAATCGACACCGCGATTGGCAATCGCCGCCTTCAGGCGCTCGCGTTCATCCGGCGAGAGCTGCGACGGCAGCACGGGCGAGTAGCCAGGGAAACCGGGCACCGCTCCGCCATAGGCGCCTTCGATCGCAAAGTCGTCGAGCCGCGCCAGCACTTCCTCGCGCGCCGATTTCTGGCCGCACCACCAGGTCGCGATATGCGGCATCTTGAGTGGTTCACCGAGCAGCTTCCGGCTCAAGCTTGGCAGAAAACCCAAAAGCGCGCGCGCTTCCATGACGCCGGAGCCCGGCATGTTAGCGACGACGACGCCATTCTTTCTGACAACGTCGATCAGCCCGGGCACACCGAGTTGCGACGAGGCATCGAGCTCCAGCGGGTCGAGCGAATTGGCATCCACGCGGCGCAGCAGCACATCAAGGCGCTTCAGGCCGGCCACAGTGCGGATGTGCACGCGGTCGCCGGAGACTGCGAGGTCATCGCCTTCCACCAGCAGGAAGCCGAGATAACGCGCCAGCGTCGCATGTTCGAAATAGGTTTCGCTGAACGGCCCCGGCGACAACAGGCCGACCCGCGGCTCGTCGCGATCGGCCGAGGCGCGCAGGCTGTCGCGAAACGCTTCGAAGAACGGCGCGACGCGCTCGACATTCATCGATTTGTAGAGGTCGGTGAAGGCGCGCGACAACACCAGCCGGTTTTCCAGCGCATAGCCCATGCCGGACGGCGCTTGCGTGCGATCGCCGAGCACCCACCAGCGGCCATCGGGACCGCGGCCGAGATCGGCGGCATAGACGTTGAGATAGCGCCCACCCGGCGGTTTCACGCCGCGCATCGCACGCAGATATTCCGAACTGCCGGCAATCGCCGCCGCCGGGATCGCGCCGGACGCGACGAGGCTGGCATCGCCATAGAGATCGCCGAGAATCTTCTCCAGCAACTCCGCACGCTGCGTCATTGCCGCTGAAATCTGCAGCCATTCGGATTCGTCGATCAGGAGCGGCACATGGCTGAGTGGCCAGATCCGGTCGGCGATTTCGCCGGGCGCGCGGTAGGTGACGCCGGCTTCCCGGAGATGACGGTCGGCAGAGCCGAAGCGGCGTTCGATCTCGACGGGCGCCATGGCGCCGAAGGCCTCGAAGAACCGCGTCCAGACCTCGCGGGGCGTGCCGTCCTGGGCGATGAATTCGTCGGGAATCCCGGGCAGCCGCTCGTAGTCGCGGGTCCATTGCGCGACTTTACGATGTCCCGGACGGGGCTTTTTCCCCTGACCGGCCTGTCCCGTCATTCCGACTCTCCAGCCCAAACTGCCTGCATTCTCAATGCAGGAGAGGCGTTCGCAAGTCGAGGGTCAATGGGAATTCAAGTGTGCGTTCTGCCCTTGGCGGAGCGATTTCGCCGGGCGTGTGGCCGATCTCCTCGAACCGGGCCAGCCGCCGGGCCTCCGCCTCATAGGCATTGACCGGTTTTGTCTCGTAATTGCGGCCGCCGGGATGCGCCACATGATAGACGCAGCCGCCGAGCGACCGCCGATTCCAGCTGTCATAAATGTCGAAAACCAGCGGCGCATGGACCGGGATCGTCGGATGCAGGCCGGATGCCGGCTGCCAGGCCTTGAAACGGACGCCGGCGACCACCTCGCCGGCCCGGCCGGTCTCGGTCATCGGCAGCGCCCGGCCGTTGCAGGTAATGATGTGCCGCCCCTGCGTGAAACCGTTGGCCTTCAATTGCAACCGCTCCACCGAGGAATCAACATAGCGCACGGTGCCGCCGGCCGAGCCCTCCTCGCCCAGCACATGCCAGGGCTCCAGCGCCTGGCGGACTTCCAGCGTGACGCCGCCATAGGTCACGTGGCCGAACACGGGAAAGCGGAATTCGAGCTGCGCCTCGAACCACTCCTTGGAGAATTCGTAACCGGACCGGCCGAGTTCACTCAGCACGTCCTGGAAATCCTCCCAGAGGAAATGCGGCAGCATGAAGCGATCATGCAGCGCCGTGCCCCAGCGGACGAATTTGCCGTCCTGCGGCTCGCGCCACATCCGGGCGATCAGCGCGCGGATCAGGAGCTGCTGCGCCAGCGACATGCGCGGATCGGGCGGCATTTCGAGCGCACGGAATTCGACGAGACCGAGGCGACCTGTCGTACCATCGGGCGAATAGAGTTTATCGATGCAGATCTCTGCACGATGGGTATTGCCGGTGATATCGACGAGGATATGCCGGAACAGCCTGTCGACCAGCCACAACGGCGCCTTTCCACCGGGTGGCGGCACCTGCGCCAGTGCGATCTCCAATTCATAGAGACCGTCATGCCGTGCTTCGTCGATGCGCGGTGCCTGACTGGTCGGACCGATGAACATGCCGGAGAACAGATAGGACAGCGATGGATGGCGCTGCCAATACAGCACGAGGCTCTTCAGGAGATCCGGCCGACGCAGGAACGGCGAGTCAGCCGGCGAGCTGCCGCCGACCACCACGTGATTGCCACCACCGGTGCCGGTGTGACGACCATCGAGCAGAAACTTGTTGGCGCCGAGCCGCGTCTTCGCGGCCTCCTCATAGAGAAACGTCGTGGTATCGACGGCCTCGCGCCAGCTCGAGGCGGGATGGATGTTGATCTCCAGCACGCCGGGATCCGGCGTCACCTTGATGACCTCGACGCGCGGATCGAACGGCGGCGGATAG
Organism: Tardiphaga robiniae; assembly: GCF_013359755.1. GTDB lineage: Bacteria > Pseudomonadota > Alphaproteobacteria > Rhizobiales > Xanthobacteraceae > Tardiphaga > Tardiphaga robiniae. The sequence goes on from NZ_JABMCJ010000086.1 coordinate 122,447, forward strand.
CCCTCGACATGCACCTGCATCTGCAGTTCTTCGGCCGTCGCCTCCAGCGCCGTCACCAGTTCGAGATAATCTTCAAACTTCTCGACCGGCGGCATGAAGGCACAGAGAATGCCGTCACGAATTTCAATCGACATCGCCGTGCGTACACCGCCGGAACGAATTTGTTGCTCCTGGACATATTGCGCGGCAGGCTGGTTTTCCGCAGACGCGATTTCGTCGAACACCGGCATGTCGCCGCGCGGCTCCAGCGGATCCTGCTCGACGATGAACGGATATTCCTCTTCGGTGAGATGCGGCAGCGACGACAACGGCAGGCGCAGGCCCATCGGTGAATCGCCGGGCGTCAGGAACAGGTTGCCACGGCGCAGCTTCCACCGCTCGGACCGCCAGCGTCTGTCCGCGGCCGTCTCCGCATTCCAGCGCTGGATCGGCAGCACGAACCCTTTCGGCCTGTCGAGGCCATGTTCGAAGACCCGCGCCATGCGCGCACGTTCCTCCGGATCGGGCAATTTGGAGTCGCCAGGCACGACATTGTTCGGCAGGTTCGATTCTTTCTGCTCCCAATAGACGGGATCCTCGAAGGCCGGAATGACATAGTCCTTCGGCAGCCCAAGCCGCCGCGCCGTGCCTTCGGCGAAGCGCTCGGCACCGCCGATATCGGCGCTGCGCGGGCCTTCGATCCGTGAGATCAGCGCATCGTTCTTCCAGATCGGCACGCCGTCCTTGCGCCAGTACAGGCCGAACGCCCAGCGCGGCAGGCTCTCGCCGGGATACCATTTGCCCTGCCCGTAATGCATCAGGCCACCCGGCGCGAAGCGCGTCCGCAACCGGCGGATCAGATCGTCGCCGAGGCCGCGTTTGGTGGGGCCGACGGCGGCCGTATTCCACTCCGGCGATTCCATATCGTCGACCGACACGAATGTCGGCTCGCCGCCCATGGTGAGACGCACGTCATGCGCCTTCAGATCGGCATCGACCTTTTCGCCGAGCGCGTCGAGCCTGGCCCAGGATTCATCCGAGAACGGCTTGGTGATCCGCGGTGCTTCGCGAATACGTTTGACGCCCATCGCGAACGCGAACTCGACTTCGGCGAAGCCCGCCATGCCGGAGATCGGCGCCGCCGACCGGAAATGCGGCGTCGCCGCCACGGGAACGTGCCCCTCGCCCGTCAGCATGCCCGAGGTCGCGTCGAAGCCGACCCAGCCGGCGCCGGGGATATAGACTTCGGCCCAGGCGTGCAGATCGGTGAAGTCCGCTTCGACTTCGGGCGGGCCTTCGATCGGATCGATGTCCGGGCGCAACTGGATCAGATAGCCGGAGACGAAACGTGCAGCGAGACCGAGATGGCGCAGTGTCTCGATCAGGAGCCACGCAGAGTCGCGGCATGAGCCCGCGCCGGACAGCAGCGTCTCTTCCGGAGACTGCACGCCAGGCTCCATGCGGATGATGTAGTTGACCTTCTCGCGCAGGCGCGCATTGAGATCGACGAGGAAGTTCACCGTGTTCGGCGCTTCCTTCGCGATCTCTGCCATATAGGCGGTGAAGCGCGGACCTGGTTCGGTCGTCGCCATATAGGGCGCGAGTTCGCTCTTCAGGTCATCGGTATAAGCAAACGGAAACGTCTCGGCATAGGGCTCGACGAAGAAGTCGAACGGATTGATCACGGTCATTTCGGCGGTGAAGTCGACCTCGATCTTCAGCTCATTCGCCGGTTCCGGGAAGACGAAGCGCGCCAGCCAGTTGCCTTGCGGATCCTGCTGCCAGTTCACGAAGTGATTGGTCGGCGTGACCTTCAGCGAATAACTCAGAATCGGCGTGCGCGCATGCGGCGCGGGTCGCAGCCGGATGGTCTGCGGCCCCAGCGTGATCGGCCGATCATATTTGTAATGGGTGACGTGGTTCAGTGCGACGAAGATCGACACAGTGGCGCAACTCCAGCAGCTTTTTTAAGCAGAACACCGGAGGTGCCAGGGATCAAGCTCTAACAACGGGCACGATGTGCCTCGATTGGGGGCGCTTCACCTAACTCAGCCCTCATGGTGAGGAGCGCGCCGCTTGGCGCGCGTCTCGAACCATGAATCGGAGTGTTGCGCCATCCTTCAAGACGCGGCGCAAGTGCGCCGCTCCTCAGGATGAGGACGGAGCAGCGGTCCCCCTCACATCGTCGCGCCCAGGACCCAGGGCGCGAACTCCGCGCCGCCGAAATCGAAGCTTTCGCTCTTGGTCGGCGCGCCGGAGGCGGTCTTGAGCATCAGCTCAAAGATGCGCTGGCCGCATTCCTGCACTGTCTCGTCGCCATCGAGGATGGTTCCGCAATTGATGTCCATGTCCTCTTCCATGCGCTTGAACATCGGCGTGTTGGTGGCGAGCTTGATGGACGGCGCGGGCTTGCAGCCAAACACGCTGCCGCGGCCGGTGGTGAAGCAGACGAGATTGGCACCGCCGGCGACCTGCCCTGTCGCCGCAACGGGGTCGTAGCCGGGCGTGTCCATGAACACAAAACCCTTCTTGGTGATCGTCTCGGCATAGTTCAGCACGTCGACGAGATTGGTCGAGCCGGCCTTGGCCATAGCGCCCAAAGATTTTTCGAGAATGGTGGTGAGGCCGCCGGCCTTGTTGCCGGGACTCGGATTGGCGTTCATCTCGGCGCCCTCGCGTTCGCAATAGGCATCCCACCAGCGCATCAGCCCGACCAGTTTCTCGCCGACCTCGCGCGACACCGCGCGGCGCGTCAGCAGATGTTCGGCGCCATAGGTCTCCGGCGTTTCCGACAGCACGACGGTGCCACCGTGACGCACGAGCAGATCGCTCGCCGCGCCGAGCGCCGGATTGGCGGATATGCCCGAATAGCCATCGGAGCCGCCGCATTGCAGAGCGACGGTCAATTCGCTGGCAGAGACTTCCTCGCGCGTCACCTTGTTGGCATCGGCCAGCACTTCATTGACGAAGGCAACGCCGGCTTCCGTGGTCTTGCGCGTGCCGCCGATTTCCTGGATCTGCATTTCGCGCAAGCGCCCGGCGAGCTTCTGCTCCTGCATCAAGCCGCCGATCTGGTTGATCTCGCAGCCGAGGCCGAGCACGACCACGTGGGAGAAGTTCACGTGCCGCGCGTAGCCGCCGAGAGTTCGGCGCAGCAGCGTCAGCGGTTCGTCCTGCGTCATGCCGCAGCCCGTCTTGTGCGTGAGTGCGACGACGCCATCGACATTGGGATAGTCGGCGAGCGGGTTGTGGCCGGTGAAGGGATTCTTCTTGAATACATCGGCAACCATGCTGGCGACATGGGCGCTGCAATTCACCGAAGTGAGGATGCCGATATAGTTGCGCGTGGCGACGCGGCCATCGCTGCGCTTGAGACCCATGAAGGTGGCGGGCAAATCGAAATTCGGCGTCGGCTTGACGTCGACGCCATAGGCGTAGTCGCGATCGAAATCGCCCATGCCCATGTTCTGCGTATGGACATGCTGGCCGGGCGCGATCGGCTGGGTGGCAAAGCCGATGATCTGCCCGTAGCGGCGAATCTCCTCGCCCGTGGCGATGGGCCGGATCGCGACCTTATGGCCCGCGGGGATGCGCTCCGACGTCACGACGCCTGTCGTCACCTCGATACCGGGCAGCAGCGTGGTACGCGCGATCAATACGGCGTCGTTGTCATGCAGACGAATGACGGGAGATGGAATCATCGGGATTTCCTCGCGCGCGTTTTGTGGTCTGGCAGACCTCTTGTTTGGAATGACTCTAGCTGAAAGAAGTAGGCGGCGTCAGCCCTGCTTTGGCTCATGATGACGCCGATCAGACATGCGTCATCGCCCCCATTGTTTGCGGCGCGGGGGCGCCGTCGTCGCTTGCATTCCCGCCCCCTTGCGAGAGGGCGTGCGGAACGCCGGGTGCCCGTTGCACCCTTGGGCCTGATGCGATGCGGTCTTCCGCAATTGTGAGTGCATCAGGACTTTCGGAGGCGCCGAGCAAGTGCCCGACGTTCCGCCTGCGGTGTTTTTTCGGTTGCTTGCACTTTGCCTCGACGAACGCTCCGATCGCGAATTAAAGTCCCAAGGCGATGGGAAGGGAGCCTCAAGC
>NZ_JABMCJ010000087.1 GCF_013359755.1 Tardiphaga robiniae
GCCGGTGCCGGATGGTGCTGTGGCGCCGGAGGTCCCGCAAAAGCCTTTGTCAACGAGCACGACGCGCGCGCCCTCGCCGGCAGCGCTGATTCCCGCCCAGGTGCCGGCCGGGCCGCCGCCGAGCACCAGCACATCTGCATCGAGCTCGACGCCGTCCGCTATGCGTGCATCGACGCGAGGCGCGTTGTCGCTCATTTCATGTCTCCGCTGCAAATCGAGATGCGCCCGCAAGGCGTCAGAAGCTGTCGTGGATGTTTGCCCACAACATTCGCTCTGGCAATTTCAGATATTGCTCCAAGCGGAGGACAAACACGCCGCAATGGCGCGGGGTGAAGAAAGAACTATCGCTTCCTTGAGAGACCAACGTCGCGATCTGCGATTGCGTGCGGTCTTCGTCAGCAAGAACAAGAATTTCATTTCGGCGAATGAACGTTATCGAAAACGATCGAGATGTTGCCGCCATCATTGAGAGGCGAAAACTAGCTTCGTGTCATTGAGGTTCTAGAATGACGGGGCTCTTGCGATCGCCAGCTCCAGATCGATTGGTCTGCGATCAGCCGACTTTCTGCCGCGCCATCCATTGCGTCGGCGTAAGCCCGAGCTCGGCACGAAATGCTGACCGCAATGCGTGCGCATCTGGAAACCCGCTGCGAAGGGCGACATCTTCCATACGATGTACGCCCGATGTCAGCATCTCCTGGGCGCGCGACAGACGCACCTGCTTCAGCCATTGTCCAAGGCTGCCGCCGATCCGCGAGCGGATATGACGCGACAGGCTTCGGCGGCTCATGCCGGCACGCTCCGCCAGTTCGTCGAGCGACGGCGTCCGGGTCGGATCGACGCGCAGCCCTTCCAGAATTTCGGTGACGCGCCGATCGGAGGACGATCCGATGGCCGGCCGCTCAAGCACCTGCGGTTGCTGGCCCGAGCGTTGCGGCGCAAGGACGAGGTGACGGGCGACGCGGTTGGCTTCGCCCAGCCCGGACACGCGGGCGAGCAGATGCAGACAGCAGTCCAGCCCGGACGCGATACCCGCCGAAGTCAATATTTGTCCTTCGTCGATAAAGAGTGCGCCGGCATCGACATCGACCGTGGGATAACGTAGCGCGAACGTCTTCGCTTGAGCCCAGTGCGTTGTGGCACGGCGTCCATGGAGCAAGCCGGCTTCGGCAAGACCAAAGGCTCCAAGGCAAAGACCGACGACGATCGCCCCGCGTTCGCCTGCCATTTGCACTTCCGCGATGATATCCGACGACAGCGGCTCGTCGACGTTCCGCCAGCCCGGCAGGATCACGACGTCGGCCTCGCGGGCCGCCTCCAACGGATAGCCCGCCTCGATCGTCAATCCGCCTGTGGTCTTTAAACGAGGCTCGTTTGAGCAGACGTCGATCCGATGACCGCTGGCCAGGAACGGTTCGCCGAACACCGCGAGCGGCGTGGACAGCATGAACGGACTGATGTGATCGTAGGCGAGGACGGCAATTCGCATTGGCCCGATCTACACCAAAAATGTCCATCGGGCCACTGACAGACGCAGGTGCGCGCGGGTAAAGGTCGCTGAAACCTTAGGAGCCCCATTATGACCCGCACGCTTCTCGTGATCGACGTCCAGAACGAATATTTTCCCGGTGGCCTGCTTCCACTATGGAAGCCCGATGGAATTGAGGCTCGCATCGTGTCCGCCATCGCGCGGGCAAGAGCTTCAGGAGACAACGTCGTCCTCGTCCGACACGTGTCGAAGGCAGACGCCGGTTTGTTCGCGGCAAACGGCCCAGGTAGTGCCGTCCGACCAGCGATTCTTGCAGCTGCAGTTGATGCTCCGATTGTCACCAAACAGTTCGCCGACGCTTTCCAGGAGACGGAACTATCGTCTCATTTAACGAAAACCGACGAGCTGCTGATCTGTGGAATGATGACGCAGAACTGTGTCGTCTTCACCGCCTTATCGCGCGCGGCTGACGACCTGTCCGTCCGGGTCATCGGTGAACTCTGCAGTGCTCCAACTGAGACAGTTCACAATATTGCGTTAAATGCTCTGGGATCGAAAGGTCTTATCGCCAGCGTAACGGACCTGTGGAGCTCGTGAGATATCGACAGATAGTCCTGTCAATCCGGCGGCGTCATTTCGTGCTCAGAAAGCGATGGCACCGATCACGGTTCAATCGACGTCGAAACGGTCAGTTGGCCGACGATGCATTTCGCATTGAACTCATGTTTGCCGCCGCGACCGGCGTCCACGCGAGCGAACTTCACGCGCTCCGTTGGAAGCATATCGACTTTGAGCGTCGCGAACTTTGCATCGAGACCCGCGTCGATCCGTATGGCAATGAGGATGTGCCCAAAACGGTAGCTGGCCTGCGTGCCACGCCCCTGGGCGGAGGTCTGCTCGCGAGTAGGGAGCATCCCTGAACGTGCTCATTGAATGTCAGGTACTGGCGCAAAGCGGACGGCGCATATCGCCGGGTTATGGCTTTGCGCTGATTGCCCAAGAAATTGTTGCACCATGCCGAGCAAATTTAACAACGCTTATGTCACTGAAATTGCCTTTTAAGTCATTGGGGGAGTTCCGTGGTGGATGTCGCTGTTGGAACATGGTGCTAATAGCTCCATCGTGTCGGCGATGAGATCGTCATAGCCGATGCCTAAGAGATAGCCGTTCGCTCTTCGAAAATCAGGCAAACGATGTCGCAGTCATCTATGGCTTCGAACAACGGTCAAAAAACACACAAAATATCATCTGGTTTCGCTATTTTTGAAGATGGCACAGCTCCTGCATGACCGTTTTGACCGATTGTCCGGTTTGCGGAAACAGGAGATGGCTATGCCTACACAATTTGACCGTCGCTACTTTCTGAAGGGAGCTGCCGGCGCTGCAGTCGCCGCTGGCTATGCGCAGATCGATCCGGACTTCTTCATCTCAAAGGCTCATGCCCAAGCCGGCAAGACCATGAGCTTTCTGTCGGCCGAAAACATCACGGGCAATTGGGATCCGACCGCGCACACGACGCTGTCGCAGAAGAACATCGAAGGCTTCGTGATGGGCTTTCTCACCCGCACGCCAATGAAGCTCGATAATCCCGGCGAGGTGATCTACGAACTGGCGACCGACATCAAGCTGCTCGATCCCAATCGCCTGCAGATCAAGCTGCGCCAGGGCGTGACCTTCCATGACGGCAAGCCGTTCAAGGCGGAAGACGTTAAGGCCACATTCGAATATGGATCGCGCGCGGATCGCCCGGCGCAGTGGTATCCCGGCCCGACAGAAACGCTGAAGATCGAGACGCCGGACGACTACACAGTGATCGTCGATACGTCGAAGGGCGGCTATCCCGCACATCTCTTCATGTTCCTGGCGGCGTTCCTGCCGATCATGTCGGCGAAGGACATCGCGGCCGGTCCCGGTGGCGTGTTGCCGCAGCGGCTTAACGGCACCGGGCCGTTCCGCTTCGTCGAGCAGCGCGGCAATGACACCGTGATGAAGGCCTATGACGGCTATTTCAAAGGCAAGCCTGCCATCGCCGGCATCAACTTCACATTCACCGGCGATTCCACCACGCGGATGCTCGCGCTGATGAACGGTCAGGCCTCGATCGTCGAGCGACTGGAGCCCGAGCAGGTCGATACAGTCAAGGGCAACGCCAATATCCGCATCAATCGCGTGGTGTCGGTCGAGAACAAATATCTGTGGTTCCGCTGCTCGAAGCCGCCGTTCAACGATCCGCGCATCCGCCTCGCCGCCTGTCACGCCATCAATCGCGACCTCATTCTCGAAGTGCTGGGATCGGCCGGCCACGCATCGTCGAACTTCGTCTCGCCCGTGAAGTTCGGTTACGTCGATCTCGAAAACTATCCGAAATTTGATCCGAAGAAATCCCAGGCGTTGCTTGCCGAGGCAGGCTTCCCGAACGGCAAGGGATTGCCGCCGCTCGAATATATCACATCGGTCGGCTTCTACCCGAAGACCAAGGAATATGGCGAGGTCATCACCGCGATGCTCAACGAGCAGGGCTTCAATGTCAGCCTGACGGTGCTCGAGCCGGCCGCCTGGAACGAGCGGCTCTATCATCGTCCGGGCGGCGGTCCCGGCCATATGGTCGATTGCGGCTGGTCGACGGGCTCGCCGGAGCCCGATCTGGTCCTGCGCACCCACTTCCATTCGTCGTCGCACCGCATCTGCGGCATCGAGGATCCTGCCATCGATGCAAGCCTCGACAAGGAACGCAGCGCGGCGACGCTCGAAGAGCGCAAGAAGATCCTGCAAACCGAAACGATGCCCTTGCTCGCTTCAAAAATGCCAGCGCTCCCGCTGTTCACGTCGGTCATGATCCACGCGATGCAGAAGGATTTCGAAGGCATGTATATCTATCCGGATGGATCCATGGACGCATCCAAGCCCGTTGCATGACCAGGAGTGACCGCTGCGCACTGCAATGATGCGGTGCGCAGCCATGCCTGGCTTTCTTGGAGCTTTGAATGTTCATTCTGAATTTTCTTATGCGGCGCCTTGCTCAGGGAGTCGTCATTATCTTTCTCGTTTCGCTGCTGATCTTCACATTGCTGAGGGTCGTACCGGGCGATCCCGTACGGCTGATGGCGGGAGGCATGGCGCCCGAAGCGCTGATCGAGAAGATCGCAACCGACATGGGCTTGCGCGATCCGATCCTGGTGCAGTTCGGCCGCTACATGTATGGCGTCGTCCGCGGCGATCTCGGCCAGTCCTTCGTGCGGCCCGCCAACGGAGCCTCGACCGGCGGGGCGAACTTCAACGACACGACGCGTGGTGAGCGGGCTTCTGTTCTCGGCCTCATCATGGAAGTTCTGCCCATGACGCTGCAGCTCGCTGCGGTGACTCTGGTGATCGCGCTGGTGTTTTCAGGGATCGTGGGGATCGCCGGCGGCCTCGCGATCGGGCGATGGCCGGACAAGCTCGCATTCTACGTGTCGTCCGTCTTCATCTCACTGCCGAATTTCTGGCTGGGCATCGTTCTGGCGCTGCTGTTCTCCGTCAAGCTCGGTTGGCTGCCGGCGATCGGCTATCGCGGCTTCGCCTATACGATCCTGCCGGCCATCGTGCTTGCGGTGGAGTTGTCGCCGGTGCTGATCCGAACGCTGGTGAGTTCGGTGTCGGCGCAAATGACCGAACCCTATGTGGCGGTAGGTCATGTGCGCGGCCTTAGCCGCAGCCGCATCATCGCCAACCATGCGCTGCGCAACGCGTCGGTGCCGCTGCTCAACCTGCTGGGAATCCAGTTCTCCAGCCTGCTCGGCGGAGTCATCATCGTCGAATACATCTTCGACTATCCCGGTCTCGGCCTGCTGACGATCAATGCCGTGCTGCAACGTGATTTCCCGCTGATCCAGGGCATCGCGATCGTGACCAGCGCCATCTTCGTGCTCATCAATATCGTCGTCGATCTCGCTGCCACCGCCATGGATCCGAGGCTGGAATACTGATGTCCATCGTCACCGCCACCGCAGCGCCCATTGCGCCCGTTACATCGCAACGCTCCATTGCTCGCCGAATTTTCAGCCGGGCAGCGTCGATGCCCGGCTTTCGCGCGGGCCTGGGAATATTTCTCATCCTCGCGTTCGCCGCGGCATTCTACCCCGAGCTAAGCGGCATCGACCCCACCAAGATAAATATCAAGGCACGGCTGCTGCCGCCGCTCTTCATCGGCAACAACTGGAGCTGGGCCTATCCGCTCGGAACGGACCAGATCGGCCGCGACATGCTGGTTCGTTCGCTGGTGGGCTTGCGCTATTCGTTCCTGATCGGCGTCGCGTCGGTCATCGTGACGCTGATCATAGGCTGTGCGCTCGGCACTATTGCGGGATATTTCGGCAACCGGACCGACGCCATCATCATGCGGCTGACCGATGCCCAGCTTTCCATTCCCATGATCATCCTCGCCATCGCGGTTCTGGGCGTGTCGCGGCCCACCATCCCGGCGATCATTCTGGTGCTCGGCGTCTCCAGCTGGCCGGTCTATGCACGCATCATGCGCAGCATCGTCATGACCGAGCGACAACGCGAATATGTCCGTGCCGCCAAGATCGGCGGATCGACGGATCTCCGCATCATCCTGACACTGCTGCTGCCGCTGCTCTTGCCGCCGGTGCTGTTCACGTCGGTTCTCGACGTGGCCCGCATGATGATCTTCGAATCGACGCTTGGCTTTCTCGGCCTCGGCGTCCAGCCGCCGACGCCGACATTCGGCAACATCATCGCTGACGGCCGCAAATATCTGCTCAATGCCTGGTGGATCGCCACCATGCCGGGCCTTTTTCTCGGCCTGACGCTCACCAGCATCAATCTGATGGGCGCCTCCCTCGAACGCGCACGCAGCACCATTCATGGAGGTTCGGAGTGATGACGGAGCCGCTTCTCGAACTTAGGAACGTGACGGTCACCGCCGGCCGCAGCTCCTCGAAAATCATCCTCAACGACGTATCACTGAGCCTCGCGCCACGTGAAATCGTCGGTGTGGTCGGCGCCAGCGGGTGCGGCAAGACCGTGCTCTCGAAGACCGTCGTCAACTGGCTGGAGCAGCCGCTGGCGAAGCAATCCGGCGAGGTGCTGTTCGAAGGACGTGACCTCTACGCCATGCGCGGATCCGACATGCGGCTACTGCGCCAGCGGATTTCTTACGTGGGTGCGAACCCGCAGGGCGCGCTGGATCCGACGCTGTCGGTGGGTGCACAGATCGTGGAGAAGATGCGTGCCGTCGTCCCCAACGTCTCACGCCGGGAGGCGCAGGATCGGGTCGTCGAACTGCTCGACGCCGTCCGCATCCCCTCGGCGCGAAGCCGCTTTCATGACTATCCGTCGCATTTTTCGGGCGGCATGATGCAACGTGCGCTGATCGTGGACGCGCTGGTGACAAACCCGGCTTTGCTAGTCGCGGACAACGTCACGCAGCCGCTCGACGTCACCGTGGCTGCGCAGGTTATCCGGCTGATGAAGGAACTGACGACTAGTTTCGACACCGCCGTCCTGTTCGTGTCTTCGTCGTTGCCGGTCGCACGCGAAGCATGTTCGCGGATCCTGGTGATGGATGAGGGCCGGATCGTCGAGGAGCAGTCGACCGAGGATCTGATTGCAAAGCCGATCTATTCATATACGCGCGATCTCGTCAGCCAGACCCCGAAAATCTGGATCGACGCGCCCGTGCCCGCGCCGCGCGACGATCGCCGGGATGTCGTGCTAAGCCTGCGTGATGCGTCGCAGAGCTACAAAGTACGCAAGAAGACGGGTTTCGGCGGGGTCGATCTCGTGCGCGCCGTTCGCAACGTCACCTTCGACATCCGGCGCGGCGACAGCTTTGCCATCGTGGGCGAGTCCGGTTGCGGCAAATCCACGCTGATGCGGCTGCTGTGCCGGCTCGAACTGCCGAGTTCCGGCCAGATTCTGTGCAGCGAGGCCGATATCGCAAATCTGAAAGGCAAGCAACTGCTGGCATTCCGCGGGAAACTGCAGATGGTCCTGCAGGATCCGTTCGGATCGCTGCCACCTCGCACCTCGGTCGGCAAGATACTGGAGGATCCGCTGCGAACGCACGGATGGCGTGACAAGGCAAAGATTCGCGCGCGCGTGCTGAAGGTGATGGGAGAGGTCGGGCTTCCGGTCGATCTCTATGAGGAGCTTCCGTTGGGACTGAGCGCGGGGCAGCGGCAGCGCATCAATGTTGCACGCGCGCTGGTTCTGGAGCCCGAGATCCTGATCATGGACGAAACCTTGTCGTCCCTCGACCAGGCCGAGCAGTTCAAGCTTCTTGATCTGTTCCAGAAGCTGCAGAAGGAATACGACCTCACTTACATCTATATCTCGCACGATCTCGCGATGGTGCGGAAGGCGTGCAACCGTGTGGCGGTGATGTATCTCGGCGAGGTGTTCGAACTCGCCGACAACGAGCGGCTGTTTTTCGATCCGGGGCATCCCTATACGAAGGCGCTTCTCAGCGCGATGCCGACGCTCGAACAGCGGCGCTACCGGCCGGAGGACTGCCTAATGGAAGGCGAGCCGCCAAGCCCGCTCAATATTCCCGAAGGGTGCAGTTTCAGGTCGCGCTGTCCGCAAGCGATGGACAAATGCAGCCAGTCGCAGCCAAGCCTGACGGTGCGGGAGCGGCAGGATTTCGCCGCCTGCCATCTCGTGGTGCCGCCGGCCGTAACCGCTCGCTTCAGCGAGACGGTCCCGGTCAATTCCTGAGGATGATCGTGCATAAGAACATGCGCCAAGAGCCTGCAAAAGCTATCGAAGTCGAGGAACGTCCATGAGTTTCACGGAGCATCGCCTGGAATTGATCCGCGAAATGCTGCGTCACAAGCAACGTGTTCACGTCAAGGATCTCGTCGATCAACTCAGGGTCAGCCACGAGTCGATCAGGCGGGATCTCAGGGAGCTCGAGACGCAGGGTTTTGCCCGCCGGGTTTACGGCGGCGCTGTCATCGATCGGCAGGAAAGCGATCAGCCGTTTGCGGAACGTCTGCGGGTAGGCGCCAAGGAGAAGGCACGCATCGGCGAAGCCACCGCAGCGCTGATTGAGCACGGCATGAAGGTCTTCATTGACGAGGGAACGACGGCTCTCGCCTGCCTGCGCTATATCGAGGGACGCAAGGATCTTACCATCGTCAGCAATTCACTGGCTGTCGCAGCCCACTTCTACCGGGAGCCGACGCCCAGCGTGCGCGTGCTCGGCGGCCGACTGCGGACCGAATACCAGGCGACGTTCGGACCGGAGACGGTGGCCGCGATGAAGGACCATTTCTTCGATCTCGCCATCATCGCCATCAGCGCGGTGCATGCCGAGCGCGGCTTCATGGACTACGGCGAGGACGAGGCGATCATCCGCCGGATTGCGCGCACACAGGCCAAGCGCGCCGTCATCGTCGCCGACAGTTCGAAATTCGGGCGCATCGGTTCGATCCACACATTCGGCCTTTCGGATGTGCATGCGGTGATCACCGGGGCACCGCTGACCAAGGACTTCGCCAGCCAGTTTCTGAAATCCAAAGTGGACATCATCTATGCCTGACACCCTCTCTGACCACGCACCGATCGACGAAGCCCGCCTGCAGGCGATGATGGACGAACTGTCGGTCTTCGGCGGTGGACCGGACGGCGCCATGACGCGGCTGACATTGTCGAAAGAGGATGGCGCGGCGCGGGACTGGCTCGCGGGCTGGTTTTCCGCTCAAGGCTTCACACAGGCGGTCGATGCGATCGGCAACCAGTTCGGCAGCCTGATATTGGCAGGCGCAAATGCGCCGGTGGTCATGGTCGGGTCGCATATCGACAGCCAGCCCAATGGCGGTCGGTTTGATGGCGCGCTCGGCGTGGTGTCAGCCTGCGAGGCCGTTCTTGCCGTGTCACAGCGCCTCAAGGCCGAGGGTAAGTCGTCGCTCTGCAATTTTCGGGTGGTGAACTGGACCAACGAAGAGGGCGCGCGATTCCAGCCGAGCTTGCTCGGTAGCAGCGTGTTCGCTGGCGCAGCTGAACTTGATTGGGCGCTCGACCGCGTCGACGGCGACGGCATCTCGGTGCGGCAGTCGCTCTTAGAAATCGGATATGCAGGCACGAGCAAAATTGCCGTGCCAAGCGCTTTGATCGAGCTTCACATCGAGGGTGACAAGGCACTGTTTCAGTCCGGAGAGAAGTTTGGTGTCTTCACCCGGTTCTGGGGCGCTACCAAATATCGCCTCGCATTCCTCGGCCGACAGGCCCATACGGGCGCGACGCCGATGGCGGAACGCAAGGACGCGGTGCTTGCAGCCGCCTATCTGATCGCCGATCTCAAGCAGATCTCGCGCGAGCACGGCCTCGACCTGCACACCTCCGTCGGGCGGCTCGAAGTATTTCCCAATTCACCGAACACCGTGCCGTCGGAGGCCGTTCTGTTCATTGAGCTGCGCTCTGGCTCGCCGGAGATTCTCGCCGAAGCCGAAACCAAGATGCTGGACCGGATCGAGGTGGCGGCGGCGAATGCCAGCGTCACCTACGAGGTTCGCTCGATCGACCGCCGCAAGGCCGGCCGCTTCGATGCAGGGCTGATCGCGCTGGCCGAGCGGATGGCCGCAACACACGGAGAGACCGCGCGTTCGCTGGATACGATCGGCGGACACGATGCCGTTGCGCTATCGGCCGTCTGTCCGTCCATCGTGATGGCCGTGCGTTCGCGCGATGGCGTCATTCATCACCCCACCGAATTCACCAGCGCCGCGGATCAGGCCTTCGGCACGCGGGTCCTCGCGGACATGCTCTACGAGATCGCCTGCAAGGGTCTGCAAAGCTTCGGCAACACGGACGGGGCATGACATGAAGGCGCTCGGGAATCCGGTTTCTCTGCTCGAACAACGCGTGGAACGTGCAATCGTGAGCCTGCCGGTGCTCGATGCATCGCGGGTGACTTATGTCGCCTGCACGTCGCCGGTAGCGTCGCCGTCCTATCAGGCTGTCGAGTCGCAGTCGTTTGATGTCGCGATCGGCGGCGCAGAACCAAGCTACTTCCTGCGCCTGGCAAATGACGAAGTGGCTGAGCTGGTCGATGACGATGTCGCGTTCGCCGCTGCTGGCAGGCTCAATGATCTCGCGTTTTCGCCGGAACCAGTCGGACGTGCAGCCGAGCAGCGCGCGGTGCTTTTTGCTCGACTCGGAAACGGCTGGCGTGCGGCCAAGATCGACGACTTGATGCAGCCGCCGATGACAACCCGGTTGATCGAGATGCAGAAGACCATCGCGGCAGGCGCGCCATTCGGGCGGTCATGGTCGGTGTTCGACGGCATCGACAGGCTGAAAACGCTCGTCGTGCAGAGTGGTGAGAACCTGCCTGCTGACACGGACTGGATGCTGGCATGGATGGCGGCGATGCGAGAGGCGATCTCCGCAGCGGGCGTCACCGACAAGCCGGCACATGGCGATCCGCATTCCTCCAATGTGATGCTGGATCCGGATGGATCAATCATACTGGTGGATTTCGACATGGCGGCCGACATGGATCCCTATTATCAGCTCGGCGTTCAGATGAACGAGCTCTATCAGTTCGAGAGCCAAATGAAGCCGCTGCTGGAAATGCATGACGGGCATTTCAGCGAAACAGCCTTCAGTCGTTGCCGGATCTATGCTGCTGCCGACGACCTGTACTGGGCGCTGCGCAGTCTGCTGCAGCATGCTCGATCGCCGCTGCGCAGCGTCGAATTCCTGAAATATGCGGGCTGGCGTTTTCTGCGCTGCCGGATGCTGCTGGAGAATCCCGGTTTCGAGCAGCGCTTGCGATCTCTCTAGGCGGACGAGTACCATGATGGACATAGGCAATGGCACGTCGGATGCTGAACGGTCGCTCGAAGCGGCCATCATTCAGGTCGCGCCCTGGAAGGGGCGCCGCCTGTCCTATGCGCCGGTCTCTGGTGGCATCAGCAACACCAATTTCCGCGTCAGGGTCGAGGGCGATGCGATCGGTTATTTTGTCAAGATTCCCGGCCGCGGCACGGAGATGTTCATCGATCGCAATGCCGCGCGGGCAGCGAGCAAGCAGGCTGAGGCTATCGATATCGGCCCGCGTACCTTCGATTATCTTGATCATCTGGATATCGAAGTGTCGGAATTCCTCGATGATCGCCGCGCATCGACCCATCGCGATGCCGTGGATCAGGGGTTTCGCACCAACGTGGTGCAGATCTATCGCCGCTTTCACCGGGCTCAACCGCTCCCATTGACGAAGACCGTGTTCGACATGATCGATGAACACTATGACCAGGTCAGGCAGCTCGGCGGCTACTGGCCAGAGGATCACACTTGGCTCTATCGTCAGTATCAGCAGGCGCGTGCAGCACTGGACGCATCGGGGCTGGATCTCGTGCCATGTTTCAACGATCCCATGCCAGGCAACTTCCTGGTTGGCGATGACGGATCGGTCAAGCTGATTGACTTCGAATATGCCTCAAACAATGAACGGCTCTACGATCTTGCGATCTGGAGCAGCGAGCACTTCTTTCCGGAGGATGTCGAACAGGAGATCATCGAAGCCTATTTCGGCCGTTTCGACCGGCGGCTGCACGCACGCTTCGTGATTCACAAGGCGCTCGCCGACATCAAATGGAGCACCTGGGCGATGGTGCAGAATCGCGTCTCGACGCTGGATTTCGATTTCTACAAGTATGGGATCTGGAAACACATGCGCGCCCGCTCCATCATCCAGGATCCACGATGGCCGTCGTTTCTGAAGGCACTTTGATGTTCGAGGACGCCCTGGTGGCAGACGATGCCGACGCCTATCTCGCTTTTGCCACCGAACTCGCGGATTCGGTGCGACCGCTTCTGCTGTCGCATTTCCGCAGTCCGCTGGATGTCATCTCCAAACCTGACGACAGTCCGGTGACGGTCGCCGATCGCGCGGCCGAGCTGCATTTGAGAGAAAGGATCCAGCAGCGCTTTCCGGATCACGGGATCATCGGCGAGGAAACCGGCGGCACGCCGCGCGGCGCCTTTAACTGGATCATCGACCCGATCGACGGGACCAAGAGTTTCATCACGGGTTTCCCGCTTTTCGGGACGTTGATAGCGCTCTCTCATGAAGAGAAGCCGTTCTGCGGAGTGATCGACATTCCCTTTACGGGGGAGCGATGGAGTGCCAAGCCGGGTCGCACCATGTACAAGAGCACGTTAGCACGGACGAGTGCGTGTGGGCGCGTCGCAGATGCGCGCTTCTACACCACGTCGCCGGATATGTTCATCGACGAGGAAGTCGAGACATTCGAGCGGCTGTCGAGGAGTGCGAGACTTCGCCGCTTCGGCGGAGACTGTTACATCTATGGCCTGCTTGCCTCCGGGCATTGCGACATCGTTCTGGAAACGGGGTTGCACCCCTATGATTACATGGCACTCGTTCCGGTCGTGCACAGCGCGGGTGGTTGCATGACCGATTGGGAGGGGCGTCCACTGTCCCTCCGCTCGGACGGGCGCGTGCTGGCGAGCGCGACACCCGCGCTGCATGCGGAAGCGCTGGCCTTCATCCGGCGGTAACGAGTGAAAATGCCTTACAAAACCACTATCGAAGGCACCGTCTTCCGCTTCAACGATCTAAAGGATCTGATGGCGAAGGCGACGCCCGAGCGATCGGGCGATCAGCTCGCCGGCATTGCCGCGGACGGGCCGGTGGAGCGGCTGGCAGCTCAGATCGCGCTGGCCGATCTGCCTCTCAAAACATTCCTGACTGAAGAGCTGATCCCGCCGGAGACCGACGAGGTCTCGCGTTTGATTCAGGACAGGCACGATCCGATTGCCTTCGCCGCCGTCTCGTCGTTGACCGTCGGCGAGTTCCGGGAATGGCTGCTCGCCCCCAAAACCGCCCAGCAGCAACTTGAGGACCTGACACTCGGCCTGACGCCGGAAATGGTCGCGGCAGTGTCCAAGATCATGCGCCTGCAGGATCTGATTTCGGTCGCGTCGAAGCGCGAGGTCGTCACTAAATTTCGTTCGACCATCGGGCTGAAAGGACGGCTATCCACGCGCAACCAACCCAATCATCCCGTCGACGACTCCTATGGCATCGCGGCATCGGCGCTCGACGGGCTGCTGATGGGTTCCGGCGATGCCGTGATCGGGGTCAATCCGGCCACCGATACTGTGGAGGACTATGTCCGCATCGTCGCGTTGCTCGACGAATTGCGCACGCGCCTAGCGATCCCGACACAGACCTGTTGCCTTGGTCACGTGACGACAGCAATGAAGGCGATGGCCGCGAAGGCGCCGGTGGATATCGTGTTCCAATCGGTCGCCGGTTCGCAAAAGGCGAATGACGGCTTCGGCGTCAGTCTGTCGCTGTTGCGCGAGGCCTATGAGGCGGTTCGTGCCCTCAAGCGTGGTCCGGCGGATGCTCATCTGATGTATTTCGAGACGGGGCAGGGCGCGGCGCTGTCGGCCGACGCGCATTTCGGTGTCGATCAGCAGACGATGGAGGTACGTGCCTATGCGGTCGCGCGCGAGTTCGATCCGCTGCTCGTCAACACGGTTGTCGGCTTCATCGGCCCGGAATATCTCTTCAATGGCAAGCAGATCATCCGCGCCGGGCTCGAGGATCATTTCTGCGGCAAGCTGCTGGGCCTGCCGATGGGCGTCGACGTCTGCTACACCAATCATGCGGATGCGGACCAGGAAGATATGGATGTGCTGCTCACACTGCTCTGCGCCGCCAATGTCAATTTCGTCATTACGGTGCCTGGTGCCGACGACGTGATGCTGAACTATCAATCGCTCGCGCATCACGACGCCGTTTATTGCCGGGAAACCTTGAATCGTCCGCCGGCGCCGGAGTTCGAGCGTTGGCTCGTTGAGGTCGGCTTGACCGATGAGGCGGGTCGCCTGCTCGACGCGCCAACCGGGTTGACCGACTACATGGCGAATTCCAGGTTACTCGGGATCTGACATGACGAAGGAGCCAGAACGTACATCCCCACTGCCACGCGATCTGCGGCAGATGACGGACGCACGGGTACTTCTCGGCAGATTCGGAGCGGGCATGCCGACACGCGCGGCACAGTCCTTTCTGCTCGATCACGCGCGTGCACGGCAGGCCGTGTGGTCCAGTGTCGATTGGGCTTCGGTCGAAGCCGGCCTGAATGAGCTCGGGCTGGGTATCATCGAGGTCGCCAGCAAGGCGGGCGATCGTGCCACCTATGTCCGTCGCCCCGATCTCGGCCGAACTCTCTCCGCCGAGGTTGCAGAGCGGCTCGCAAGCATGACGCCGGGCTGCGATGTCGCGATCATTCTCGCCGACGGCCTTTCCGCCAGCGCGATCGACATCAACGCGGTGCCGCTGACGAGGGCGATCGTCGCACGGCTGTCGGCCCGGCAGCTTTCTATTGCGCCTATCGTTCTGGCATCGCAGGCGCGCGTCGCCATCGGAGATCCCATTGCGGCGATCATCGGCGCGAAGGTGTCAGTCATGATCATAGGCGAACGTCCCGGCCTTTCGGCGGCCGACAGTCTCGGAATCTACCTGACCCATTCGCCCGCGATCGGCACGCCGGATTCGAAGCGAAACTGCATCTCCAACGTCCGGGATGGCGGCCTTGCCATTGTGGATGCCACCGACCTGGTCGTATCGTTGGTGGTCGACATGTTGAAAGTCGGTGTCAGCGGCGTCGGGCTGAAGGCGGCTCTCGACGTCTTGCCGTGTCCGGATGCGAACGGGCGGTGACCTTCCGGAACGCTCGTGACGTCAGCGCTGCAGTAACATCGGCATGGTCCAACGGGCAGACCGAGGGACGGATAACAAAGCTCAAGCTCGTTAAGCGTCAGTCAGATGTATGGACGCGCCAAGCTCGACTTGCTCCAAGCCCGACTAATCGGCGCCCCTTGATGCGCCTGCACCAAATTGCGTCAGAGCCCAATATTGCCCCCTTAAGCCGGGGATCGCGCCTTCGATCCGAGGCGTGCGAGGCCGCGCCGAGCGGATGCTAGCGCGGGACGCCAGAGCCGGCTGGAAGGCGCAATGTGCGAACCTGCATTGTTGCAATGCAGCAATGAACTATCGCAGTGCAGCAAAGGGGGGCAGGCTGCCTTATTGAATCCTACGAGGAGACTAATAGTGAAGATGACTTCCTTATCGATCGCAGCCGTCGCCGCGATCGCGATTTCGGGTGGCACTGCCGGCTTCGCTGCGGAGTTGCCGATCTATGAAGCGGCGGGTTTGCCGATATCGGCGGTGCAAGTTCGAGTGCTGGGAGCCGCGAATGTCCAGGAACAGTCGGCGGCGCCAACCTCCACGGCCTCTGTGCATCAGCTGGGAGTCCTAGCACCGCGGACGACAATGACGACCGCGACGGCCGCAGCAACCCGGACCGAAACCGCTCGCCCAATTCGTTGACCGGCACCTCCGTAGCCGTTTGAGGTCTGGGCCCTCAACTGCGACCGCTCGTCATATGTCAGCTGTAGGAGCACGGCGGCGGGGACTTCCGATTGTCCACCTTCACCGTCGGACAGCCGTTATCTCATTGAATTCATAGTCGAAGATGCGCACCATCGCACTCCAGATCCTTAGGGGCGAGCTGTGCGAGATGGCGCTCCCACTCTTCAAGCACCTCAAACAGAAAGTTCAAGCTTTCTCTCTCTAAGCGCACCACCATTTCAATAACTTGTCAAAACGGTCTTTCGCACCGGCTCGCCATCGGTGGGTTCAACCTATGAACGTTGTTCCAAGGTAGCCCGGACTTTTGCGATGACCTCGTGATAATCGGCCTCCCGCTTGTCCTGCATTTCCTGCTGCCGTGCCTTGAATGATGCCACGCGATTGCGGATGTCTTCCCGGAGATCAGTCAGCTTCATCGGCTGCGCAGGTTCCGGGACGATCTGCTTCGGATTTTCAGCGGCTTTCATCTCGGCGTCTACCGCAACGGTCAACTTCGCGGCCAGCTCGGGCTGGTTGCCCGAGACCTCTTTTACAAATGCCAATGTCTCCGCGATTAAACGATCGCGCTCTTCGACCCAACTCATGGCGTCATCATTTAGATTGAGCGACGTTAGTGCAAGCGCGTCAGCGGGTTAAGCCTAACGGGGCACAGTGCAGAATCTGGCTCCGTCGTCGTGTCAGCGCCCATGCGTCTCCAAGCGGCCTGCTGACGCCTTTGGGCGGCTGGCTGTGGGAGGTTCGCCGAAGGCGAACGGGCGTCAAATAAACAGACAGGCTGCGAACGAGGCCGTCAGGCCGAAGAGCAGGGCGCCTGCGCAGAGGGCGCGCTCCCAAACCTCGCGTGCGTGATGTCGCTCGAAGCACTGCCGGCTGAAATACTGGTGAGTGAAGTGGTCTTCCATCTCCGCCTCCCTGAACGGGGATAGAGAATCCTTCATGTGATTCGCCGTCAAGCGGCGTGTGTGTTAAACTGTTAAATAAGCCCCGCGGCGAGTTGAACCAATTTGCCATTCGCGCGACCTAAGCGCGTCTCAATGAGTAAGGGGAATCGCATGACTTTTCGCGAATCCATCACCCGGCTTTTCGGCAGCACCTCAACGCCCGAATCTGAAGAGCGTGCCAGGCGACTGAACGCGTCCATGGATGAGTTTGTGCGGCTACTGCATACCAATGGCTACGACAGCAAAAGCCCCACCACCCCTGGAGAGGTGGCAGGACTTTCGGAACGTCCATCCTGCGCTCAGGACGCTCAGTCTTCCAACCAAGGATTGTGAGAGTCGTTCCTAAGTCACTGCCGGCGGTACCGCGATCGGCTCGCCCGTGTCCTCTTCGGTGCTGCACGGCTGAATAGTGTAGCCGTCCTCCAGCACCGTCTTGCCGTCCACAACATCAACGAGTCCGGCTTCGTCGGCATGTTGCCAGACGTCCTCCTCGGTCGGGAATTCCTGGCTGAGCTTCTGGTCGTCTTCGAATAGCGCGTAGGGCATGTGCCACCTCCGGCGCGGCAACGCGGCGGAGGTTGAGTAGTTCGATCGCAGTGGCCAATCTGCCCACCCGTCAACCGGCCTGTGGAACCTTAATCAGAAGCAGGGATACGCCCGGCCGTCCTGGCCGCGATAGGCCGCGGCTGATTGCTTGCAGCGGGCGGCGAGGGGACCGTCGTAATAGGCGAAGGTGCCCGGCTGCAGACCCGGACCGTAATTGTGCCCGAACTGGATCCGGTAGGGCTGGCCGGGTGCGGCAAAGACGAAGGTTTCGGCGCTGTGATGATGCTTCCAGTGGCGCGCGAAAGCGGGAGTCGCGACCAGCGTCGACAGGATGATGGCTGCACTGAGGAACTTCATCGGGGCTCTCCGGACATGACGACTGCAGATGTCTGCGACAACGGCTGAAGGGATCAGATCACGTTGCGACGGCGATACGCAAGATGTGCGCGGCGCGCGCTTAACGCCTTTCGACCGGGATCAGATCGCCGTGAGAGCGCGTTGCGTTAACGAATCCACGCTGCGATCCCGCGCATTTGAACTTCGCCTGATGCTTGCGCGTTAGGCTTACCGGCAGTTTAGACCGCGCCCTTAACCCATCCTGCCAGGCGTTCGAATATCGTACCGCCGAGATGCAGGACATGGCCATGCGAACCCTCTCAGCACTGCTTTTTGTGATTGCGACCACGCTTCAGGCTGCAGCCGCCGATGGTTTCAACATCGTCGTGCCCGGTCGTCCCGGCGTGCCGATCATCATCAACGGCGTCGATGCGTCCTATCGCGTGATCGAAGGCGATTGGGGCTTGCAGCGCGGCATTCATATTCAACCGACAGTCTATGGCGGTCGTTACGTCGATCCGGTTACGAATGTCGGCCACTACTATCCGAGCCTCGGCCACAAGCCCGGCTACGGGCGTCTGGAGATCGAGCCGCCGGCCAATCGCAAATTGCCGCAGCCGGCCGAGAGCTTCCACGAGCACTGGTCGGCGAAATCCGCGCCGATGGAGCGGCATAATGAAGTGCCGTTCAATCCACCTGAGGTCATCGTCGCACCGCCGGAATTCCGACGCTGACCGACCAATCACCAACACCAAAAAAAGACACCCGACAGGAGAGAGTATTCATGCGTAACGCGATTTCAAAATGGGTTGCGGCATTTGCCGTTGTCACCGCCACTGCCGGCGCAGCGCCTGCAATGGCCTGCGGCGGCGGCCTGTTCACCTCAAACGGCTGCTCGCCTTGCGGCCAGGCCTATGTCAGCCCCTGCGGCTATGGCGCCGGTTATGAGCGGCTGCCCGATCCGACCCCGGTGACGCGTCAGTATTATTACGCCAACCAGGGCCCGACCTTCAGCGGCCCGGGCATGTTCGCGCCGGTCCCGACCTATCAGGAGACTGCGATCGGCTGGCGCGGCTATGGCCAGGGTTACGGTCAAGGTTACGGTTACGGCTATCGTCGCGGCTATTACGGCGGCCCCTATGCCAATCCGGTGAACTACTCCTATGGTCCGGCGTATCGTTCGCCCGCGATCTACAGCTATCCGTCGCGCAGCCAGTATCGTGCGCGCCCGAGCTATCGTTACGGCTACAGCATGCAGCCGCGCACGCGTTACGGCACTACGCAGCGCAGCTACGTGTCGCGCACCGGTTATCATCAGGCGCATCGCTATGGCGCGCCGAAGGTGATGTATGCGCCGCGCGCCGCAGGACCGCAGCGTGGTTATCACCAGTCGCAGCAGCATCGCCGCGCGTACTGATCTGATTGAATTGAACGAAGAACGCCCGCTCGCAGCAATGCGGGCGGGCGTTTTCGTTTGGATAGAGGGATTCTTTTTTTGACGCGTTTTCTTGACGCGAACCGGGACCCACTTCGCTCGAAAACGCTCTAGCCCATGAGTCCGAGCTTGCTGGCGCCGACATAGAGCGCAAGCACGGCGGCGTTCGACACGTTGAGGCTCTTGATCTCGCCGGGCATGTCGAGCCGCGCGACGACGCTGCAGGTCTCTCGCGTCAGCCGCCGCAATCCGCTGCCTTCGGCGCCGAGCACCAGCGCCAGCGGCTGTTGCAGCGGGATCGCGCTGATGTTTTCGCTGCCCTCGCTGTCGAGACCGACGGTCATGAAGCCGAGGTCGTTCAATTCGTTCAGCGCCCGCGCCAGATTGGGCACCGTGATCATCGGCACCAGTTCCAGTGCGCCGGACGCGGATTTCGCCAGCACGCCGGTGGCCTCCGGGCTGTGCCGCGCCGTGGTGATGATCGCCTTGACCGCAAAGGCCGCGGCGGAGCGCAGGATGGCGCCGACATTATGCGGGTCGGTGATCTGGTCGAGCACCAGCACAATGCCGTCCTGGGGCAGGCTGTCCAGATCCGGCGATTCGAGCGGCTCGACCTCGGCCAGGAGGCCCTGATGGACGGCGTCGGGTCCCAGCCGGCGGTCGATCTCGTCCGGACGGACCAGGACCGGTGCCACGCGGGTGTCGATCTTCTCCTCGGCGAGGCGCCGGGCGGCGTTTTCGGTCAGAATCAGCTTGAGGATTTTTCGCTGCGGATTGGCCAGCGCCATGGTGACCGTATGCCAGCCATAGAGAATGGCCGGGCCGTCACCGCCGGATTCCCGGCCCCGCCGGGGCGGCCGCCGGCCCTGATCGCGGGGGTTATCCCGGTTTTGACTACTTTGGCCGTCGCGTCCCTTGTCAGGTCCACGCTGGAATCGCTGTTTTCGTTCTCGATCGCTCATGGCTGGCTTGTCTCACGCATGCCGAATAATGGCAATTTGGGGCCCCCGGAAAGAGGTCGGGAAGGGCGGATATTCCTGCCAGGGTCGGTTGACTTTGCCCCATGGCTTCCGTCATAAACGCGCCAACCGGGAGCCCGTTTACGGGCGCGCGTTTTTAACGTCATCCATGGCCGTCCAGCCACTTATTCGGTGGGACTGCCGTGTTGGGCCAAGGTCTTGTTGGGCTTGGTTCCGATGGCGTAAGGCGGGGGAGTGTCCCGAGTGGCAAAGGGAGCTGACTGTAAATCAGCCGTCTTATGACTTCGAAGGTTCGAGTCCTTCTTCCCCCACCATCCTCATTTCGCTAGCGAATTTCCCCTGACGGGGTCGAGCTTGTAAGCAATTCCATTTTCGGTGTTGTTCGCTTCAAGCAGCGCGTATTTGCCTAGCTCCGAACGCGTCTGCCTAATTCGATTTGGGGTCCGACGGCGGCTTCCGCAGGTTGGCGGTCTCGGGATCGAAGCCAATAGCGTAGACGTCCAAGACGCCAGCTTCACGCAGCTTCCGTAGCTCGCTCGCCGTCTGATCCAGGGTCTGTACGGTTCCGTAGCAGACCTTCTCAGGCTGCCCGTGAGGGGTCCCGTAGATACTGTAGGCCACGACTGAAGCACACCCCGTGATTGCTGCGAAAGGTTTGCAAACGCTACCGCAGTCATTGGTGTGTTGTCTATAAAAATAGACAACTTGGCGGTGGACGGCTGCGTCAACACGTGTGGCCGCCAAGACTTGCACAGATTGGTCATGACCGTGGTGGTGCTAAGCTCGCTCACGCATGCACGCTTCTCATTGGTTTATCTGACAGCCACGAACACACCGCGGCTGGAACTGCTCCCGCTATCACAACGGACACATCGAAATATGGCTGGCCCATGTAGCGTGCGACAAGCTCGGCCAGGACAGCTGCCACCGGCATCGTCGCGATGAGCCGCACGTAAAGCGGCTGCCCGGAAAGCGCCCAGTCCACTCCTGCCGTCAACCAAGCAGGAATGACGGCGAGCACATACGCAATTCCCACCAGCCACGCCAGGAAACCGATGCCGGGAAAACCATCGCGCAACAACTGATCGGCTGAGATGTAGACGAACAGCACGAGTGGCGGAAACAGCATCGTGAAAACGAGCAGTCGCTTCATAAAATCATCTCCAAGATCCGTTGGTCAGATTTGGAGGTGTTTCTGTTCAAATTACCAAGTCGCCAAAATTGGTTTCCCTTTCCCGAAATATTGCGGAATGCGCAGTGATCGCGCCTCTCATTGGCGCTCGCATTCCTGGTCAGGAACGCGGAGGTGGCTTGGCCTCTTTCCGAGTCCAGTAGATGCTCACTAGTGTGGCCAAAAGAATTGGTGGCGCAAACAGCGTAATGTTGCGAGCGTGAACATCTGTCGTCGCGGCCTCCGCTGGAACGACGACCAACGATATTACGTACCCCGAGAGCGCTGCCAAACATGCGGATAGGAGCACTTGCCATCCAAATCCTAAAGGCAGTTTCACGAGCAAGTACCCGAAGATGCTGCCGGGCACGAGCCCGACAATGAAGAATATGACCCAAATGCCTAGAAGCATGTCCATGTTAGAAGCGTTCCTTATTCGTGAGCGGGGAGGGCATCCGCATTGCGAATATTGTGGCAATGCCTATCCTCGCTGCACGCACGCCGCGACAGGACCCCGACGGCCGAATGGATCAAATCGTAGGAATTTTAATCCACATTGTTCTCGACGTCATCGTTAAGGCAACAGGACGAAATATACTTAGGTTCGTTGGTCTGCGTGATCGTTCGGAACGAGCTGAGCGGATTGTCGGGAGCATATTCTGGGCAGTAGCAGCGGTCGCAGCCTTCATTGGCATTCGGCAGTTGACGTAATCTCTCCTATTCCAGGACTGCTGAATCCCGCACGTCCTTACTGCGCGTCAGCCACCACCCAAGAAATGGTTGGCAAGGGCGCAAAGCTTGCACCAGTGATCCAGATCGCTTGCTGCTCGAATGGTCCCGGAGCAGGGCAAGATCGAAAATGCCGTTTCGAAAATTGGGTGCGAAACACGCGTGTGGCGATCTCTGCCGCTCCCAGAGCGATAGTCATTCTGCATCGTGCTTCCGGATCTGATGGAATTATGTTTCCTGTTTTTCACCGTCCGTAGAACTTCCTCCTTAAATCATGCGTCAACTGGACCGCCTCTGAAACTGCCGGTAGTAATCCAGTGTCATCACCTCAAAATCACGTTCGGATCATTCGATGTTTGCGCTCCCGGTTATCGCGGGTTTTGCGATTGGCGCCGTTTTCGGCGTGGTCGGTCTGCTGAGCGGGTTCTGCCTCATGAGCAGCCTGCGCGACTGGTGGGCGCATGACGACGGACGCAAGATCCGCAGCTACGCGCTGGCGGTTGCCGTGGCGGTTGTCGGCACACAATTCATTGCCGGCGCGGGGATCGTCGAGATCGCCAAGTCGCTTTATCTGCAGCCGTCATTCTCGGCGCCGTTGATCTTCGTCGGCGGGCTGTTGTTCGGCCTGGGCATGGTGCTGTCGAATGGCTGTGCATCACGTGCACTGGTGTTGCTCGGCAAGGGGAATCTACGCTCGCTGGTCGTGATCGCGATGATTGGCGTTACCGCGCAGATGACATTGAAGGGCCTGCTCGCGCCGATGCGGCTGTCGATCCTGCAATGGACGCAGACGACGCCTGGGGTGAATTCTCTCCCGTCGCTGTTCGGAACGCTCGGCCTGTCTGACGCGACGGCGCGCGTCGTAGCAACTTTGATTGTCGGCGTTGCGCTGTTGGTCTTCGCACTGTCGCATCGTGCGTTCCGACGTTCGCCGGGGCAACTCGCGGCCGGTCTTGTGATGGGCCTCCTGGTGATCGCCGGCTGGCTGACGACCGGTTGGCTTGGTGCCGATGAGTTCGATCCGATTCCGGTGGCGTCGCTGACATTCGTGTCGCCGGCTGCCGATACGCTGCAATTCATCATGCTGTCGACCGGCATGACGCTGAATTTCGGCATCGCGCTGGTAGCGGGTGTGTTCGTCGGCAGTCTTCTCACGGCCTTGCTGACCGGACGCTTTGAGCTTGAGGGCTATACGTCGGCGCGCCATACGGGCCGTTCGATGGCAGGTGCCGCGCTGATGGGGATCGGCGGCGCGATGGCCTATGGCTGCTCGATCGGGCAGGGGCTGACAGGTGTGTCCACGCTCGCGCTGCCATCCTTCGTCGCGGCCGCTGGTATCTTTGCGGGCGCTGCAGTTGCGATCCGCGGCCTGGCACTGCGTCCTGTGTTTGCGACGCAATAAATCCTCTCTAGTCCGCTTCGTTAGTTTGATTGCGCTGGCGCAGGGCGATTGCTAATCAATCCCCTGATCGTCAGAGGTTTTGTGCGCAATGAATAAGCGAGGACTATTTTTCTTTCTGTCGATCCTTGCGCTGATGTCATTTGCAATCGGCCCGCTCGCTGCGCAGACACGGCCCGCCAAACAGGATGCCACGCCGGACAAGCCCTTCGCCGAGCATTTCATCGCCTTGCAGCTGTCCGATTCCGATCCGAAGAAAGAACGCCTCGTTCTCAGCGTCGCCAGCAATCTCCTGAAAGCCTATGGACCGGACAAGGTGGCGGTTGAAGTCGTCACCTTCGGTCCCGGCATCGATCTGTTGCGCGACACCAACGAACACCGCGCACTGGTCGATAGTCTCGTCACCCAAGGCGTGCGCTTCAGCGTCTGTGGCAACACGCTGGATACGATTGAGCGGGACACCGGCAAGCGGCCGGCGATCAATCCGCATGCGGTTGAAGTGCAGGTCGGCGTCGGCCATCTGCTGGATCTGACTGAGCGCGGTTTCACGATCGTGCGTCCCTGAAATTGTACGTCCCTGAAAAGGAATTTTGAGATGCGATCATTGTTGAGATCGATTGCCGGTGCCGTCCTGTTTGCGCTGATCGTGTCGTCCGCTTATGCAGCGGGCGCGAAGGAGCATCGTGTCGCCATTCAGGTCAATCAGAACGATCCGGCCCTGATGAATCTGGCTTTGAACAACGCGACAAACGTCATGGAGTTCTACAAGGCAAAGGGCGAGGACGTTCAGATCGAGATCGTTACCTATGGGCCAGGTCTGCACATGCTGCGCGACGACACGTCGCCGGTGAAGGACCGCATCAAGCAGATCGTCGATGCGAGCTTCCCGTCCAGCGTCAAATTCATTGCCTGCGGTAATACCAAAGAGGGAATGGAGAAGCGTGAGGGCAAGGCGATCAGCGTCGTATCCGAGGCGACGGTGGTGCCATCGGGCGCTGTCAGGCTGATCGAATTGCAGGAAGCCGGCTGGAGCTACCTCAAGCCCTGACCCTAGAGCCCGGTTCTGATTCAATCAGAACCGGGCTCTAGCCTTTTTGTTTTGACGCGTTTTCTTGACGCGAACCGGTCTCCACTTCGCTCGAAAACGCTATGACTACTTGGACGGCGGCGCTTTCCGCGCCAGCAGCATCCAGTTGCGCTGGATGAGGTCGCGCGGCGAGCCATCGACCAGGATCGCAATGCCGATGCGCGCGCCGAGCACCATGCCGCCAACGGCGATTGGCCAGGACAGCGCCAGCATCGATCCCGCGGTGATGCCCTGACCGATGGTGCAGCCGCCCGCCAGAATGCCGCCGACGCCCATCAGGCAGGCACCGATAAGATGACGGCGCATTTCGTGATCGTCGTCGAAGGCTTCCCATCGGAGTTCGGCGGCGAACCACGCTGCAGCCCATGCACCGGCAATGACGCCGAATACGCTGCCGACGCCGAAATCGGCGAAGTTCGCGACATTCAGAACCCCGGCATACAATGCTTTTCCGATCGTCGATACGAATGTCAGGCTTTGCGGGCGGGGTGGGCCAGCGAAATCGTCGTTCAATCCCACCGTGACGATCCAGCCGGCAATCGTGAGCAATCCGAGTGCGACACCGGCAGTGAGCAGGCGCGGCGCGCGGCGCAGGCGTTTGTCGCTGAGTGCCAGCCAACAAAGGCCGCTGCCGACAATGATGGCGAGCGGCACGCGCAGATCGCGGCCGGTCGCTTGCGTCAGCAGCGATGCAAAGTCGGAGCGTATGCCGTCCGGCATCCGGATCGCTAGCTGCTCAAGCACGCCAATGCGAAGATCGGCGAACAGTCCGCGCAGAGTGGCATAGGCCGTCGCACCCAGTACGAGGATCACGATCAGGCTCCTGAGATCGCCGGTGCCGAGCCGCACCAGCGAGCCGAATCCGCAAGTGCCGATCATCGCCATGCCGGTACCGAACATGATGCTGCCGATGACGATCGCAATGAGGGGCGATGCGGTGGGAACGTAAGTGGTGTGTTCGGATGCGAGAAAGCCGGACAGGATCAGCGCCTGCGTGCCGAGCACGGCGATACCCAGCGCCAGCCCAAAGATCTTCAGGCGGCGATTGTCACCGCCCATCAACGCATCTTCGATGGCGCCAAATGTGCAAAGGCGCGCGCGTCGCACGGCAAATCCTGCAGCAGCGCCGACGGCAAATCCAGCCAGCGCCGATAACCAGGCAGACATGTTCTGCATGGGTTTCCTCCCGATGTGAGGCGCGCGGGCCTTACGGGCCGCGCGCCTCCGCCTGCCAGATCGGCGGCGTTATTTTTTCTTGGTCGGCGCCGGCGTGGCGCAGAAGATATCGTAGATGACCGAGATGACGCTTCGCACGTCGTCATTGGCCAGGCTGTAATAGATCGTCTTGCCGTCGCGGCGGGTCTCCACCATGCCGTCGTAGCGCAGACGTGCGAGTTGCTGGGACACGGCCGACTGCCGCAGCGACAGGATGTTCTCCAGCTCCGACACCGACCGTTCGCGCTCAGCCAAAAGGCACAGCAGGAGCAGACGGTTTTCGTGCGAGATCGCTTTCAGGAAATTGCTGGCCTTGCGGGCCTTGCGCATCAACTGGTCGAGTTCGGGGGAATATTCCGCGCCGTCGCGCAGTTCGTCTTCGAGTTCGGATGGGATGATAGAAGCCATGGCAGCGTGCGTGTCCCGCGAATGTTTGAAGAGGATCAGGAACGATTGGCGTTGGGCTGTGAGTTGCTCAGTCTGGCAGCATACTTCCCGAGCAGGCTCCAGAAAGATTCGTCGTTCATGTAACCGGTGATGCGGCCAATCTCGCGGCCGTTGTCGACGATCAGAAAGGTCGGTGTGAAACGCACCGGCGACGCCAGTGCGACGCCCGGCGATTTGTCGCGATCCATATCGATGCGGCGCAGCGGAAGAAGCTTGGCTTCGTCGGTCCTGTCATAGACCGGCGCAATCTCGCGATTCCAGCGCGCGCACCAGACGCAGCCATCGCGCTCGAACATCAGTAGTTCGGACGCATCAGCGATGCGCGGCGACAGCGCCGCAGTCATCACCAACAAAGTCGCGATCAACGAGGTTTTCAGAGGCAATTTCCACGTCATGTGTTACACATACACGAATTCGAATATTTATGCCAGAACCGGATCCGCCGTGGTGTCCTCAATCTCGTTCCTTGGTGCGCTGGGCGCAGGGCTGTTGTCGTTCCTGTCGCCATGCGTTCTGCCGCTGGTGCCGCCCTATCTCTGCTTTCTGGCAGGCGTCAGTCTGGACGAACTCGATGATCGCGGTGGTCAGGCCGGCTGGCGCCCGAACGGACGCGTGGTCGCATTGTCCTTCGCGTTCGTATTGGGGTTTGCGACGGTCTTCGTCGCCTTGGGCGCATCGGCGTCGCTGATCGGCAAGGCGATCACGGCGCATTTCGAGACACTGGGCATCATCGCCGGAGTGTTAATCGTCATTCTCGGACTTCACTTTCTCGGCGTCTTCCGGATCGGGCTGTTATTTCGCGAAGCGCGCTTTCAGGCGGTCCGCAAGCCGGCGGGGTTTCTTGGCGCCTATCTTGTCGGGCTTGCCTTCGCTTTCGGATGGACGCCCTGCGTCGGGCCGGTGCTGGCCGCCATTTTGATGGTCGCAGGCGCCGAAGGCGCGCCGGCGCAGGGTGCACTTCTGCTTGCGGCCTATGCGATGGGGATTGGAATTCCCTTCATGCTGGCTTCGCTGTTTTCGGGGCCTTTCATGCGGCTGATGGCGCGGCTGCGTCGCCATATGCTGGCTGTCGAGAAGGTGATCGGTGCCGGCCTTGTCCTGACTGGCGTTCTGTTTTTGACTGGCGCCATGCCGCGGATTTCAGGTTGGATGCTGGAGACCTTTCCGGCCTTCGGCACGATCGGATGATGTGTGGCTCGGGAGGATCGAATGTCTGAGGTAACTGGCGTGATCACCAGACGGCATGCGCTCGCGGCCATCGGCCTCGGCGTGGTCGGGTTACACGCTGCACCGGCGTCGGCAAAGGCGACGCTCGGTGATGACGGGCTCTATCAGATGGACTGGTATCTTGAGAGCTTTCTCGATCTCTCCGAAGATCTGGCGGGCGCGACCGCCAAGGGCAAGCGCTTCGCTGTGATGTGGGGCCTCAAGGGCTGCCCGGCCTGCAAGCGCATGCATGAAAGCTACATGACCGATCCGAAGATCGAGACCTACATCCGCGACAATTTCGAGATCCTGCATCTCAATCATATCGGCGCGCGGGAGGTGACGGATTTCGACGGCCGCAAGCGCGGCGAGAAGGCCTTTGGCGAAGCCTATGGCATTCGCTTCACGCCGGCGATCCAGTTCTTTCCGGAGACCGTCGCGGGACTGGCATCGAAAAGCGGGCAGGCGCGGGAAGTCGCGCGTATGCCGGGGCTGCTGGAGCCCGTGGAATTTCTCGCGATGTTCCGTTACGTGCGCCAGAAGGGCTACGAGACGGCGCCATTTCCGGAATGGCTGAAGAAGCAGGCGTAGGCGCTAACGACTAGGTTAAAAATCGAGCTTGTCCTGGATCGCGGCGATGCCGGCCTTGGCGCAAGCCTCATCGGCATCGCCACCCGGGGCTCCCGAGACGCCGATGGCGCCTAGCATCGCGCCGCCGCCTTCGATCATCATGCCGCCACCGATGATCACGACATTCGGTAGGTTACGTAATCCTGCCTGCATCATGCCGGGCTGGCTGATCGCATTGAGTTCGGTGGTGCTGTTGCGGAAACTCGCCGAGGTCCATGCCTTTCCGGTCGCGGTCGGCGGCGTGTGCGGTCCGGCAAAGCGATCGCGCAGCAGGACTTGCGGCGTGCCGAAGCGGTCGACCACGGCAACGGCGACTTGATAGCCGCGCTTCTGGCACTCCTTCAACGCCGCACGCGCGGCGTCGAGCGCCAGCTCAAGTCCGAGGGATTTGTAACTGACGACGGCTTCTTCAGCCCGTACCGTCGTCGACGAGAGCATCGACAGGACGATGGCAATCCATGCGTTTCGCATCGTCATGGCAATCCCCTCTCAGCTTCGGTTACTTGTTGACCGGCGATTCCGGATCGAACAGGAAAGCCACGATATCCTTGATCTGCTGTTCGCTCAGCACCTTGTTGACGCCGAAGCGCGGCATGTTGGAGCAGGCGAACATGGCTTGCGAGTCGTAGACCTTGGTGAAGGCGTTCTTGATTTCCTGCGGATCGTATTTGCGATCCTTGCCGTAATTGGTCAGGCTCGGCCCGAGTGTGCCGTAGCTGACTTCCTTCTGCTCCATCTGATGGCAGGCGTAGCAGTTGCCGCCGGCGACCGTATCAGGCGGATCCGAGAACTGGCCGCCGCGGCCGTTATTGGCGATCTTCGCGCCTTCCTTCCAGTTGCCAAGGAATTTGCCGTCGGCGGGATAGACCACCCGCGCCAGTTCGCGCGCGGTGATCTTGTCGGCCTCGGCGCTGGGCACCTCGTTGTGATAGGCGTTGCAGGTCTTCAGCGTCTCGTCCGGCTCGATGCGTGCCTGCCATTCCGGCGGTGCCTTGCCGAAGGTCGATTTCATATAGGCATCGACGAGGGCCGGATCCGGCGCCTTGGCAGCGGTCTGCGCCGATGCGGATGTCGTGTGCGAGCCTGCTGCGAGAACGAGCGCGGCGAGTGTCAAAACGCGTTTCATCTCGAGGCTCCTTATCGCTTGATCGACGGAACGTTGAGTTCGCCGGCCACCGCTTGTTTCTGCAGGAAAGAGGTGAGGGCGGTTATGACGTCCGAGCCGTATTCCGGCACGGGCCAGCGCTGTTGGCGGAAGCAATCCCACAGGCGATGCTGCATGGTGCGCAGCGCGCCCTGTGAGACGCGGTAGGTCGGCCAGCCGCCCATGGTTTCCTGCGCCGGCTTGCCGGGCTTGGAGAAGTTAGGCAGTCCCTGCAGCCGGATGCGCTTGCCGTCGTCGGCATGGCAGGTGGCGCAGGAGAAATCGTTGACGCCGCCGCGGCGATAGAACAGCGCTTCGCCGACCGCCACCATCTCCTGCTCCTTGGGATGGCTCAGCGGAATGTCGATCTTCATGCCGTTCGATTTGTTGGCGATGTAGGCGACGAGGTCTTCCATGTCCGACGCACGGCCCGGGCCGGAAAAGCGCCGCGCGATGACATCCTTGGTGTCGAGCCCCTGAATGTTCTGCATGCACCACAACAGGCGCTGCTCGAGGTCCATGACCTTGTCGGCATCGGCAAAGTAGCGCGGCAATTGCGCGAAGGCGCCTTCGAGCTTGCCGGCACCGAGACCGAGGTTGCAGGTTTCCAGCGAGACGTTCTTGGTGCCGCGGGCTTCGCTCCACAGCGCTTCGCCGCGGTCGACGGCGAGATAGCCGGGATTGGACATCGGGTCCGAGATCATCTCGCGATAGCGTTCGATCTCTTTCTCGCTGGCGTCCTGCGCATGACTGCCGAAGCTCCCCGCGCAGAGTACCAGAATGGCCGCTGCCGCTGACCGAATGACGGTCTTCCTCATCTGTCCCCTCCCACATCGCCGTCTGTGCGGCACTTGTGCATTTCAGATCTTTACATTCAAGAAAAAGAATATAATGATATGTCCCAGATAAGATAGATCAGACTTGGAATCGTCAAGCGATACTATTGTAAAGGGATTGCTCAAATCCCGCAGGAGGAAGCACTCATGATTTTGAAGTCGGTCGAGAAGACCCGTCGCGAAACGCTGGCCATGGCCGCGATCGCCGGTCTCGCAGCAATCCTTGCTCCCAGACTATCGCTGGCCGATGAACAGGCGGTCGCTGCCGAAATCAAGAAGCTGTATGGCGACAAGAAATTCGAGAGCGGCAAGATCAAGCTCGACGTGCCCGAGATCGCCGAGAACGGCCTTGTGGTGCCGGTCAATGTCGATATCGAAAGCCCGATGACCGATGCCGACTACGTCAAGTCGGTGCATGTGTTCGCCGAAGGCAATCCGTTGCCGGCCGTCGTCAGCTACCGTTTCACGCCGGCTTGCGGCAAGGCCTCGGCCTCGACGCGCATGCGCCTTGCGGAAACCCAGAACATCGTCTGCATCGCCGAAATGTCCAACGGCAAGCTGCACATGGCGAAGGCCAATGTGAAGGTCACGATCGGCGGCTGCGGCGGCTAGTCGCGCGGCTTCGTTCACAGAACAGATTTATCAGGCGAGGACTTTCCCATGGCAACCAAACCAACCCCGCGCGTTCGCGTTCCGACCCAGGCCAAGCCGGGTGAGCTGATCGAGATCAAGACGCTGATCTCTCACGAAATGGAATCCGGCCAGCGCAAGGATGCGGCCGGCAAGGTCGTGCCGCGCAAGATCATCAACAAGTTCACCGCCGCCTTCAACGGCAAGACGGTGTTCGAGGCCGACTGGAATCCTGCCATCTCGGCCAATCCCTATCAGTCGTTTTTCTACAAGGCTGCCGAGTCCGGCGAATTCACCTTCACCTGGAAGGATGACGACGGCTCCGACTATGTTGCGACCAACAAGCTGACCGTGGCCTGACGGATTGCAGACTTTCAATTGCAGATACTGAATTGAAGATCCTGGATCTGACGTTCTTCTGAACATTCACCCTTCCATAGCGGAAGGGATCATAGGTGGATCATGATATCGAGGCGGGATTTCCTGCAAGCGACGGCGGCTGCGTCTGCGCTCACGATCGGAAGCGGCCTTGGCCCGCTCGGCCGCGCGGCGGCACAGCAACGCCTGACACAGGCCGACATCCTGCGGTTCGATCCGCTGGGCACGGTGACGATCCTCTATGTCGCGGACACGCATGCGCAACTGATGCCGCTGCACTTCCGCGAACCGTCAGTCAATCTCGGCGTCGGCGAAGTGAAGGGCATGCCGCCACATCTCACGGATGTCGAGTTTCGCAACTACTTCAAGATTGCAGCCGGCTCCGCCGATGCCTTCGCGCTGACCGCCGATGATTTCGTGGCACTCGCCAAAAACTACGGCCGCATGGGCGGCATGGACCGTGTCGCCACGCTGATCGGCGCCGTGCGCGCCGAGCGCGGCGATGACAAGGTGCTGCTGCTGGATGGCGGCGATAGCTGGCAGGGAAGCTGGACGTCACTGCAGACCAAGGCGCAGGACATGGTCGATGTGATGTCGGCCCTGAAGCTCGACGCCATGGTCGGCCATTGGGAATTCACTTACGGCGCCGAACGCGTCAAGCAGATCGCCGACTCCGCGCCCTTCGCATTCCTGGCGCAGAACATTCGCGACAACGAATGGCAGGAGCCGGTGTTCGAGGCGCGCAAGATGTTCGAGCGCGGCGGCGCTACCATTGCCGTGATCGGCCAGGCACTGCCGCGGACGGCCGTCGCCAATCCGCGCTGGATGTTTCCGAACTGGGAATTCGGCATTCGCGAAGAAGACATCCAGAAGCAGGTCGACGAAGCGCGCGCTGCCGGCGCCTCCATCGTGGTGCTGCTGTCGCATAACGGCTTCGACGTCGATCGCAAGCTGGCCAGCCGCGTGAAGGGGCTCGACGTCATCCTGACGGCGCACACACATGACGCGATGCCCGGCCTGATCAAGGTCGGCAATACGGTGCTGGTCGCAACCGGCTCGCACGGCAAGTTCGTGTCGCGTCTCGATATCGAGGTGAAGGACAAGAAAGTTGCGGATATCCGCTTCAAGCTGATGCCGGTCTTCTCCGATGCCATCAAACCTGATGCGGCGATGACTGCGCTGGTGGAGAAGGTGAGGGCACCTTTCGCGGGGGATCTGGCGCGCGAGATCGGCAAAACGGATTCGCTGCTGTATCGCCGCGGCAATTTCAACGGCACTTTCGACGATCTGATCTGCAACGCCATGATGTCGGAGCGCGACGCCGAGATCGTGCTGTCGCCCGGCTTCCGCTGGGGCGGCACGCTGATCCCCGGCGATGCGATCACCTGGGAGCAGATCACCAACGCCACCGCGATCACCTATCCGAACTGCTATCGCAACCAGATGACAGGCACCCAGATCAAGGAAGTGCTGGAGGACGTTGCCGACAATATCTTCCACCCCGATCCTTATTTCCAGGGCGGTGGCGACATGGTCCGCATGGGCGGCATGGGCTACGCGATCGATATTTCCAAACCGATGGGGTCGCGCATTTCCGAGATGACTCATCTGAAGTCCGGCAAGCCGATCGAAGCCAGCAAGACCTACACGGTCTCGGGCTGGGCCAGCATCAATGAGAACACCCAGGGGCCGCCGATCTGGGACGTGGTCGCGGCGCATGTCGCGAAGGTGTCGACCGTGAAGATCGAACCCAACACCGCCGTCAAGGTGACTGGTTCCTGATCGCAGGCCTTGCATTGCAGAGATACGAAAGCTGGTCGCATGACTGATCGAACCTCAACCGAAACGCTCAATCGCCGTCGCTTCCTGGGCGCGGCCGGTCTGGCCGGTGCCGGTGCAGCACTTTCGGCGATTCCGGCGCTCGCGGGTGAGACGGCAAAATCCGAAGCGCTCATTACGGATGTGCAGGACTGGCAGCGCTATCTCGGCGACGGCGTCGACAAACATCCCTACGGCGTTCCCTCGAAATTCGAGAGGAATGTGATCCGCCGCGACGTACCGTGGCTGACGGCGTCTGCTGAATCGTCGGTGAACTTTACGCCACTGCACGACCTCGACGGCATCATCACGCCGTCCGGCCTGTGCTTCGAGCGGCATCATGGCGGCGTCGCCGAGATCAATCCGGCGGATCATCGGCTGATGATCAACGGGCTGGTCGACAAGCCGCTGGTGTTCACCATGGACGACATCAAGCGGATGCCGCGCGTTAACAAGGTGTACTTCCTCGAATGCGCTGCCAATTCCGGCATGGAATGGCGCGGCAGTCAGCTTAATGGCTGCCAGTTCACCCACGGCATGATCCACAACGTGATGTATACCGGCGTGCCTTTGAAAGTGTTGCTGGATGAGGCCGGACTGAAGCCGAATGCAAAATGGTTGATGCTGGAGGGCGCCGATTCCGCCGGCATGAACCGCTCGCTGCCGATCGAGAAGGCGCTGAACGATGTCATGATCGCTTTCGCCATGAATGGTGAGGCACTGCGTCCTGAGCAGGGCTATCCGTTGCGTGCGGTCATTCCCGGCTGGGAAGGCAATCTGTGGGTCAAGTGGCTGCGCCGCATCGAGGCCGGCGATCAGCCGTGGCAGACCCGCGAGGAGACGTCGAAATATACGGATCTGCTGGCCGATGGAAATTCCCGCAAGCATACATTCGTGATGGATGCGAAATCGGTGGTGACCAATCCGTCGCCGCAGGCGCCATTGAAGCACAAGGGCCGCAATGTGCTGAGCGGGCTCGCGTGGTCCGGGCGCGGCACCGTAAAGCGCGTCGATGTCTCGATGGATGGCGGCCGCAACTGGCAGACCGCGCGCATCGACGGCCCGGTCTTGGACAAATCCGTCGTGCGCTTCTATGTGGATTTCGACTGGAACGGACAGGAGCTGATGATCCAGTCCCGCGCCATCGACTCCACCGGCTATGTGCAGCCGTCGAAGGACGATCTGCGCAAGGTGCGCGGCGTCAATTCGATCTACCATAATAACGGCATTCAGACCTGGCTGGTGCGTTCAGGCGGGGAGACTGAAAATGTCGAAATCGGCTAACGCCCTGACACTAATGCTGGCGGCATGTCTGCTCGGCGGCACGAGTGGGTCAAGCGCTGCCCAGCAGATGGCGGGCCGCGAGGTAGCGAAGCCTGCGGTCAAGCTTGGGCTGGGGCGGGTGGCCACGGCTGAGGAAATCGCGGCCTGGGATACCGACGTGCGGCCGGATGGGTGCGGCCTTCCGGTCGGCAAGGGCACCGTGAAACAGGGCGACGATCTGTTTCAGGAGAAGTGCGCGTCCTGTCACGGTGAATTCGGACAGGGCGTCGGTCGATGGCCGGTGCTTGCCGGCGGCGCTGGGACGTTGAAGGCGGACCGGCCGGACAAGACCGTCGGTTCGTTCTGGCCTGATCTGTCCACCGTGTTCGACTACATCAAGCGCGCGATGCCCTATGGTAACGCGCAGTCGCTGACCAATGACGAGGTCTATGCGCTGACGGCCTACATCCTCAGCATGAACGATATCGTCAAGGACGAGAAATTCGAACTCAACGAGAAGAATTTTACGTCGATCAAGATGCCGAATGCAGCGGCGTTCTTCGAGGATGATCGCGAGACGTCCGAGAAACATTTCTGGAACAAGACCCCATGCATGAAGGATTGCCGGCCGGCGCCGAAGGTCACCGGGCGGGCCATGGCCATCGACGTCACGCCTGACGGCAAGTCTGGTCCCAAGGTCGAGTAGTGCGTGATGGTGACGCGCGTTGTTGCCTCGCTTGCCCGCCATGACAATCACCACAATCGAGGTTTGACCAGGATGACGTTCCGCTTTTCGCTGCTCGCTTTGTCACTCGCACTGATAACAACCGATGCCGTGGCGCAGGATGTTGCAGCGGGGGAGAAGTCCTTCAACAAGTGTCGCGCCTGCCATCAGGTCGGCGAGGCCGCAAAGAACACCGTGGGGCCGATCCTGAACGGGCTGTTCGGGCGCAAGTCCGGCACTGTCGCGGGCTACAATTATTCCGACGCCAACAAGAATTCCGGCCTGACCTGGGATGAGCAGGTGTTCACCGACTACATCAAGGACCCGAAGGGCAAGATCCCCGGCACCAAGATGAGCTTTGCCGGCATCAAGAACGAGCAGGAGATCAAGGATCTCACCGCGTTCCTGAAGCAGTTCGCGGCGGACGGCAAGAAGGGCGGCTAAAGCGCTGTCGCTTCTTACGCGGCCCTGATGCTCGCCAGGAAGCGGTCGACTTCGTTGCGCAGCACTTCCGATTGCGATGCGAGTTTTGTTGCCGTGCCCAGCACCTCCTGCGCCGCAGAGCCGGTCGTGGAAATGCCCGACGTCACGCTGGAGATGTTGCGAGACACGTCGTCGGTACGCGCCGCTGCTTGATTGACATTGCGGGCAATCTCCTGGGTTGCAGCACCCTGTTCTTCAATAGCTGCGGCAATAGCCGACGAGATCTTGTCGACCTCGTCGATGGTGGCGCAGACCGCCTGGATCTCCTCCACCGCGGCGTTGGTCTCGCCCTGGATTGACGCGATCTGGGCGCGGATTTCCTCGGTGGCCTTGGCGGTCTGGGTCGCCAGCGATTTGACTTCACCCGCCACGACCGCAAATCCCTTGCCAGCCTCGCCGGCGCGCGCCGACTCGATGGTGGCATTCAGCGCCAGAAGATTGGTCTGGCTGGCGATGTGATTGATCAAGGCGACGACCTCGCCGATCTTCTGGGCCGCTGCGGCCAGACTCTGCATGCGCGCATTGGAGCGCCGTCCGCTGTCGGCGGCCTTTCCGACCGCAGCGGAAGATTGCGCCAGTTGCCGGTTGATCTCGCCGATCGAGGACGACAGCTCTTCCGATGCTGCAGCGACGGTCTGCACATTGTCGGTCGCCGACAATGACGCATCGGAAACTTCGTTGGACTGGATCCGGCACTGTTCGACCACTGACGACATCGACTGCGCCGTGTTCTGCATATCTGCCGCGGCCGACGATACATGGTCGACGACCTTGCGGACATTGCCCTCGAAGCTGTCGGCGAGCGAGGCGAAGATCGCGTGCTTTTCCTGCTCGGCGCGTGCAGCGCTCGCATCCTGGTCGGCCTGAAAGTGGCTGACCCGGATCGCGTTCTGCTTGAAGACCTCGACCGCCTGCGCCATCTGGCCGACTTCGTCCTTGCCGCGATGTTGCGGCAGGGCGACCGACAGATTTCCTTCGGCGAGTTCGCGCATCGCCTGTGTGATGGCAAGAATTGGTCGCGAAATGCCGCGGGCAATCAGAAGGCCCCCGGCGGCAGCTAGCACCAGACAGATCGCTGCGATACTGGCGGCCAGCAGACGCGCATGCGCGATGGACGCCGCATATTCGCTGTTGTCCATGACGATCTCGACGGCGCCGATGGATTGACCGGAGAAGTCCTTGATTGGTCCCAGCAGGGCGACCACGGGTGTCGTCTTCATCTCGCCCTGCCGGACGATGAAACTGCCGTTCGTGGCGTTGCGATAGGCGTCGGCATCGAAGAAACTCGTGCTGCCCAGCGTACCGCCGAAGGTTTTGAAGCCGTCATTCCCTGCGAGATAGAACGCGACGTCGACGCTGCGCGCGCGTTTGAACTCGTCGAAGAAGCCCTGTCCGAACGTCAACCCGAACTCGACAGTGCCGAGATGTTTGCCTTTCTGTGCAACCGGCACGACGCCGCGAATGCCGAGGCCGGCGACGCCGCCTTCCAGGCCGACAACGGGTTTCATTGTCGAATTGGCCACGACCACGGTCTTGCGGAAGCCGGTCAGATCATCGCCGAACTTGGCAGGCTGATGCACCCGGAACTGGGACAATCCCGATGGCGTATGGAACTGAAATTGGTCGACGCCGTAGTCCGACTTGAGCTGGGCGAAGCCCGGTCCGAACAACTGCAACAGCGCGTCACGATCGTTACGTGCGACCGCGTCCTGCACCGCCGGAATGGTTGCTACCACGGCGCTCATGGCCGCCGCCCGGCGGGATTCCTGCATCAATCGCGACTGCAGGGCATCGTAGTTGCTTTGCAGCTCACTGCGATCGGCCCGATCGACGATGCCACCGATGATCCACATGGCCCCGAAAAGCACGGCGAGGGCGGTTGCTGCCGCAGACACTGCAAGTGCTGCTGTAATGCGGGCCTTCAGGCTCAGATTTGCAAGCATGTCTTGTTCCGTCTGGCGGCGTCGCGCCGAACTACTCAACTTCTGACAAGTCTTTGGTCAACTGTAGATTGAATAGGTTAAAATACAGTCGAGCTGTCAGATGCTTGCAGATTCGTCGCGGCGACCTGCGCAAAGGGGCCGCTTACGGCGATGGCAACGGCGTTCCACCCTCGCGCAGTCAGACGACGAGCGTGATCGAAAAGGCCAAGCAGCTATAATTTGAACGGTGCCGCTCAGTGCCGCGGTATGCTGGATGATGAATAGAATGCAGGCCACTGGAGGAGGCGCGCTGCCACGTTAGTTTACATCCGTCGCCGCTCTCTTAGTACTGCTGTTGGCACAACTCTTGCTCGCCGCAATAAAGAGATAGGGCGATAGCGAGAGTGAATCTTGAGAAACGTGTTGACCCAAAGAGCGAGAAATTGGTGTGTGAACATCTGGCGCGAAATCAGGGATTCCTTGAAACACGCGCCAATGCACTAGATCCTTTTCGGTTCTGATCGAAGCAGAACCGAGTTCGCTCGAAAACGCTCTAGCCGGATTGCCGACCGTGCACCGCATGTCGTCCGGGCCGACTTTTTCGGCCGGTTTCGATTGGTCGCCTCGCACATTTTTACCCAGCAACGGACGACGCCGCCTTCGGGCTTTTCACCTACGGCAAGAGCAACCTCTGAACCATACTGAAATCCGTCGAACCGCATAGGTTCTTTCGATTTCTGCAACGAAGCGGCTCTCTCTAAGGTTCAAATTGCGAATGCGCTGCGTCGATGCGTAGCTGCAGGCGTCCTGTTGGCGGCGGGATGAGCATCTGGGATCATCCGACGTCACTCGTTCGTTGGTATTTTCTCACGGTTCGGTCTTGCCTCTCAAGAATACCCGATTGCCCTCCAGACAGATGAAAGCGCGGCCATGACGTCTCCAGTTGTCTATTTCCTCAATGGTCCCAATGCCAATCTTTATGGGCTGGACAAAAGCGGCACCTATGGCCGCGAAAGTTTCGTCTCGATCAAGAAGCGCTGCGAAGACCATGCAGTTTCGCTCGGCTTGACGGTCGACTTCCGCCAATCCAACCACGAGGGCGTTCTGGTTGACTGGATTCAGGAGGCGAGGGAGAGGGCCGAGGGGATCGTCATCAATGCCGCCGGTCTCTCTTACTCGTCGGTCCCGATCCTTGATGCGTTGCTCGCCTTCGAGGGACCGATCATCGAGGCGCATATGAGCAATATCTGGAAGCGCGAGCCGTTCCGCCATCACTCCTATGTGTCGCGCGCGGCGACCGGCGTGATCGCCGGGCTCGGCGCGCTGGGCTATGAACTGGCATTGACGGCGGTATCGCGCCTGATCGCCGAAAAGGCCGCGCAATGACATCGGAGGTGATGGCATTCTACAGCGTCCTCGATGACTTCAAAACGTGGCGTGCGGCGCTGGCCGCGGAGGGGATCGATCTTCGTCAGGCTGACGATATCGCTGACCCCGCCAGCGTGCGGCAGGCACTTGTCTGGAAGCCGCCGCATGGCTTCTTTGCGCGCTATCCGAATCTTGGTCTCGTCGTCAATCTTGGCGCCGGCGTCGACGCGCTGGTCGGGCGTGACGACCTGCCGGAGGTTCCGATCACGCGCCTGTCCGATCCGAAGATGGCGCGGATGATGGCTGGCTATGTGTTGTTCGCGGTGATGCGGCACGCACGGGACATCCCCGCATTCGAGCGGGCGCAGCGCGAGCGCCGCTGGCATTATATTCATCCACGCGATCCCGAGACCATCACGGTCGGCGTACTCGGCCTCGGCGAACTCGGACTGACAGCGGCGCTCGAATGCGCCCGGCAAGGCTATCGCGTGCGCGGCTGGTCCAACACCTTGAAGTCGGTGGAGGGCATCGAGACGTCGGCTGGTCTGACCGCTTTGCCGGATATCCTGGGCGATAGCGACATTCTCGTCTGCATGTTGCCCCAGACGCCGCAAACAAGCGGGTTGCTGAATGCCGAGCGTCTGGCGCAGATGAAGCGTGGCGCGGTCTTCATCAATGTCTCGCGCGGCAGCATCGTCGATGAGCCGGCACTTATCGAGGCGCTGCGTTCGGGCCATATCGCGGAAGCCACGCTGGACGTGTTTGCCTCCGAGCCGCTGTCGCCGGCGAGTCCGCTCTGGGCGATGGACAATGTTCTGATCACGCCGCATCTCGCATCGGTGGCGCTGCCGGGCTCTGCGGCCCAACAGATCGGCGAGAATGTACGCCGGCTGCGGTCCGGGCAGGAGCTGCTAAGCCGCGTCGATCCGCGCCGGGGCTATTGAGCCCGGCGCGAATTGGCCGCCA
The DNA here is from genome assembly GCF_013359755.1 of Tardiphaga robiniae. GTDB lineage: Bacteria > Pseudomonadota > Alphaproteobacteria > Rhizobiales > Xanthobacteraceae > Tardiphaga > Tardiphaga robiniae. The sequence goes on from NZ_JABMCJ010000087.1 coordinate 39,560, forward strand.
ACGGCAAAGGCGTCGCGCGCGTAGTCGGCGAATGTCTGTACCGCCGGTCGTAGCGCGTGACGCTTCAGACGCAGCGCCATCACATGCGTGGCCGGCAGTTTTTCGGTGATGGGCACCACGGCCACGCGGCTGCCGTCATAGCCGATGGTGGTGCGCGGCACGGCATTGTGGATCGAATATCCCTGGCCATTCCCGATCAGTCCGCGGATCAGTTCGAATGACCGGGTCCGGAAGGAAATGCGCGGCTCGATACCGGATGCCGTAAACAGGCTGGCGAAGTAATCGCGCGAATGCGGCAGGTCCAGCAGGATGAACGGTTCGTCGCGCATTTCGGTCAGGCTGATCGACGACCGGTTTGCCAGAGGGTGATCCGCCGACAGCACGATATAGGGCGGCAGCTCGCAGAATTTCTCACCGACGATCTCGTCAGGAACAGCGAAGGAGTAGGACAGCGCGAGTTCGGTCCGTCCGGAGACCAGCCCGTCGATGATCTCCTGCTGGTCGCCTTCCTCAAGTTTTACCGAGATGCCCGGCTGCCGTTCGCGAAAGCCGGACAGCAGCCCTGGCATGAAGCGTGTGGCGAGGGTCGAAAAGCTGCCGACCACGATCTCGCCGTGCAGCGTGCTGCCAAGCGATTGGGCGCTCTGGGCAAAATCGCGCGCATGCGCGAGCAGCAGCCGCGCGTCGTTTACCAGCCGCTGGCCCGCGGGGGAGAGGGTCACGCCCTTGGCGAGATGGCGAATGAAGATCTGGACGCCGAGTTCGGCCTCCAGCTGGCTGAGTGCGGCCGAAATCGAGGGCTGCGACACGTTCAGGCGCTTGGCGGCTTCTGTCACGCTGCCCGCATCGGCCGTCTCAACCACATAACGCAGGGCCCGGAGCGAGAACCTCATCGTGTTTTCCTATGCATCTCCAAACATAAAAATATTTTCCTTATGATAGGCCCTTCGGCACCCTGTCGTCCAGTCGAACAGGAGCCGATCAATGATCCGCACGGGTGAAGAATACAAACAGGGCATTCGCGATGGCCGCGAGGTCTGGATCGATGGCGAGCGGGTCAAGGACGTGACCACGCACCCGGCGCTGAAGCCGATCATCGACGTCAAGGCCCGCATGTATGACATGGCGCGTGAAGAGCGTTACGCCGCCGACCTCACTTACGTTGAAGACAACGAGACACATTCGGTCTTCTACAAGCCGCCGACGGAGCAGAAGGACTGGCACGACAAGATCAAGGCCGTCGATCACGTCATGAAGGACATCGGCGGCGTGGTCACCCGCGTCGGCGATGAGACCATCGGCGAAATGTGGTCGCTGACCGACGGCCGCGACGTGCTGGCCGAGATCGATCCGCGCTTCGCCGCCAATATCGATCATCACATCCGTGCTGTAATCGAGAAGGACATCTTCCATGTCTCGGCCAACACCGATCCGAAGGGCGACCGTTCGCTGCCGCCGCAGCAGCAGGATCCAGACCTGATGGTTCACGTCACCCGTGAAACCGATGCCGGCATCATCATTCGCGGCGCGAAGTATGAGACCGCTGCGGCCTATGCCGATCAGGCCTATCTGAAGCCGACCGTCGGCGCCTGGGCCAATGAAAAACTCTCGGACTATGCGGTGGGCTGCATCGTCAAGATGGGTGCGCCGGGCGTGAAACATATCTGCCGTGGCGGCTTCGCCAATCGCAGCAGCGCCAATGCCAAGGACTATCCGCTCGCAAATCGCTTCGATGAGGTCGAGGCGCTAGTGGTGTTCGACGACGTGCTGATCCCGTGGGAAGACGTGTTCTTCTATCGCCATACCCGCGCGGCGCAGTTCGTGCGTTCGACGCTGCATCGCTACTCGGCATTCCCCTACGTGCTGCGTCTGCTCTACACCGCCGATATGATGATCGGCGCGGCCATGTGGAACGCCAAGCAGACCGGTCTCGACAAGCTGCAGTCGGTGCGTGAGAGGCTGGCCGATCTCGTCTGCTACCGCGAAGGCATTAATGCGCATCTCACCGCCTCGATCGCCATGGCGGAGAAGAGCCCGGGCGGCCTTCTGATGCCGCAGCAGTCGATGCTCTATGCAGGCCGCGTGTTCGCCTGTTCGCAGCTTCCGGCGATGATGCATATCGCCCGCGAGCTGTGCGGCGGCCAGATCTGCATCACCCCGAATGCCGATGCCTTCGAGGCCGAGGGATCAGGCAAGTGGCTGAACAAGTTCTATTCGCTGAACGATCAGTGGCAGGCCGACGATCGCCGCAAGCTGCTCGCCTTCGCGCGCGATCTCTTGAACTCCGACTATGCCGGTCATCGTCTGACCTTCGTGCAGTTCGCACAGGCGCCACACTTCAATCATCTGGCGGCGGTCTATAACAGCTTCGACTTCGCGGGGCCGCTGGATTTCGTCAAGAAGTCGGCCGGGTTGTCGGACCGCATCGACGGGGTGAAGTCATGAGCGCTGCGGCGCATCCCCTGGTCGAGGTCGATATCTTCCGCGACGCCATGCGGATGACGGCCTCGGGCGTGGCAGTGGTGACAACGGATGGCGAGGCGGGCCGCGCGGGCGTCACGGTGTCGTCGCTGTGCTCACTGTCGATGGAGCCGCCGTCAGTGGTGTTCAGCGTTCACCGCGACAATCGCCATCTTGAAAAGTTGCTCGCCAATGGCGTGTTCGTCGCCAACATTCTGTCTGATACGCAGGAGCGTGTTGCCAACAGCTTCGCCGGGTTGATCCCTGAACTGCGCGACAACCGTTTTCTTGCCGGTGACTGGTCGGAGTTGCTGACCGGCGCGCCGGCGCTCGATGGCGCGTTGTGCAATTTCGATTGCCGCGTCGCCAGCGTGTTCGATTTCGGCTCGCATCGCATCGTCGCGGGCGAGGTGCTGACCGTTCGCAACCAAGCTGCGCTGCCCTTGATCTTTTCCGATCGCACATTCCGTCGTCTCGCCGCCTGAGGATTTGCTCCATGACCACCCATCAGCGTTTTCGCAAGTTCAACACCAAGGAAGCCTATCCCGAGCAGTCGCTCGACAACGATGTCTGCATGGTCGTTCGCGCCAACAACACCGTTTATGTGCGTGGCCAGACGGCCATGGATCTCGACGGCAAGATCGTCGGTATCGGCGATGCCGCTGCGCAGACCGAGAATGCCATGACATGCGCCAAGGTGCTGCTTGAAGAGGCAGGCTCCAAGCTTGAGGACGTGGTGAAGATCGTCATCTACATCACCGATCGCGCCTATCGCGAGCCGGTCTATCGCGTCGTCGGCAAATGGCTGAAGGGCGTCTATCCGGTTTCGACGGGGATTATCGTTCAGGGCCTCGCCAAGCCTGAATACTTGATGGAAATCGACATCATCGCGGAAATTCCGGCGTAACGACGCGTTTTTCGCCGGCACTACAGAGATCAATCGGACGTTTGCGGCTTCATCTTTCGCATGATCGATGAGTGCGGTTGCACGCGGCTGTTCGGCGGAAATTCCTGAGATTTATCAATCGTCTGGCACGATGTTTGCTTTTCTTTACTACGTCATAATCCTTGTGAGGTTTCGAGATGAAGCGCGCCTTGAAGTTTACTGCATTGATGTTGCTGTCGACGCTCGCGATTGGTGGGCAGGCATCCGCCCAGGAGAAGCTGGTAGTCAGCACCTGGGGTGGAAGTTTCCGCGATCTGATCGATGAAGCGATCGCCAAGAAGTTCACTGCCGAGACCGGCGTGAAGGTCGAATACATCACCGGCGGCACGATCGACCGTCTCAATCAGGCCAAGCTCGCTGCTGCCAAGCCCGAGAGCGACGTCACCTTCACGACGGCCCATGTCGGCTGGCTCTATGCCAACGACAATCTGTTCGAGAAGCTCGACATGGCGAAGATCCCGAATGCCAGCCATCTGGTCGAGCAGGCCAAGATCAGCCCGTATCACATCGGCGCCTGGGCCTATGTCTACACGATCGGCTATCTGCCCGATCAGTTGCCGAAGGGCGTGAGCTTCGAAAGCTGGGAAGGCCTGTGGAATCCCGCGCTCAAGGGCATGATCTCATCGCCCGATTTCGATCCGAGTCATGTGATGGTGGTCGCAGCCAAGCTGTCTGGCGGCGACGCATCGAATTGGGAAGTCGGCGAAGCCAAGATGAAGGCGCTGAAGCCGAACTACAAGGCGTTCTACACCAATGACGCCAACAGCCAGCAGCTGTTCGCGACGGGTGAGACCCCGGTTCAGGTCGTGCTGTCGATGAACGCCTATTACATGCAGGCCCAGGGCGTGCCGATCAAGCTGGCGATTCCGAAGGAAGGCGCCGTGCTCGGCGTCGATACCATGGGCATCACCAAGGGCTCGACCAAGGCGGAGCTGGCCTACAAGTTCATCAACACCGCGCTTGATCCGGAAGTGCAGGCGAAGATCGCCGAACTGAAGAAGGGCAGCCCGGTGGTGGACAACGCCAAGGTCAAGCCCGAGATCGCAGCACTGCCGGGCGTGTTTACGACCGCGGATCAGTGGGCGAAGCAGACGCTGGTGATCGACGCCAAGCTGCGTGCCGAGAAGACCGGCACATGGCGCAAGTGGTTCACCGAAAACATCATGGCTCCATAAACGAGTCCCGGTCGCGATTCGGTTGATACCGCCGGGTCGCGATCGATGACGTCACGTTCGCCCACTTCGAGTTTGTCCATGAACACGCGTCCATTTCTCGGATGGTTTGTCTCGCCGGCCGGCCTCGTTGCTGTGGGCCTGATCGCGGCGATGCTGGCTGTCTTTCAGTACAGCGTGCGGGCCTATATTCCCGGTACGCTCGAAGTCGGCGGGTTCACCTCGGCCAATTTCGAAGCCATGCTGCGGCCGCTCTACGCGCTGGCATTCTGGAATACGGTGCTGATCTGTTTTGAAACGGCGGTGTTCACGCTGCTTCTGGCCTATCCGCTGGCCTATGCGCTGACACGAACCAACAGTTCCGCGCTGCGCTCCTTCATCCTGATCGTGTCGGTGACGCCGCTGTTTCTCGGCGAGGTGGTGCGGACCTATTCCTGGATGATCGTGCTTGGCAATAACGGCTTCCTGAACACGCTGCTGCTCAAGCTTGGCCTCGTGGATCGCCCGTTGCGCATGATGTTTACTTCGGGCGGCGTGATCGCGGCACTGGTGCATGTGACCATGCCGATCATGGTCATCATGCTGGCCGCGGCGCTGTCGCATATCGACCGCAATTACGAGAAAGCCGCCGAAAGTCTTGGCGCGGGCCCAATCCGCATCTTCATGACCATCACGCTGCCGCTGTCGATGCCCGGCATCGTTGCCGGCTTCTCGACCGCCTTTGCCTGGACCTTCAGCGCGTTTGCGACGCCGCAGCTGATCGGCGGCGGCCGCGTCGCCACCGTGTCGACGCTGATCTATCAGCTTGGCTTCTCGTCGTTCAACTTTCCCTTTGCCGCCAGCCTCTCCATCATCGGCCTCGCATTGTCGTTGGCTGTGATCGCGCTGCTGAAGAAAGCCGCGAGCCCGCTCGAACGTATGGCGGGCACCACATGAAGCGCTCACCTGCAACCCTCGCGCTGCGCTGGTCGGGCCGCGTCCTCGTCGCCGCCATTCTTCTATTCGTGCTGTTGCCCGGCGTTGTCGTAGCGATCTCGGCATTCAACGATCGTGCGATCCTGCAATTTCCGCCGCAGTCATGGTCGCTGCGCTGGTTCTATCGTGCGTTTTCCTATGCCGATTTCGCGAAGGGGTTCTGGAATGGCCTGACCGTGACGGTCTGGGCATCCAGCATCGCGGTCGTCGTGGGATCGGCGTTTGCCTTTGCCATTCATCGCTATAAATTCGCGCTCAGGGATTTCCTCGAAGGCATTCTGCTGTCTCCGCTGATCATCCCGCATTACACCGTCGGTCTTGGCATTCTCATCCTCGCCTCGCAGACGGGGATTGGACGCGGCTTTCCGCTCGTCATCTTCGCCCATGTGGTGATGGTGTTGCCCTTCGTGATGCGCAGCACTTACATTTCGCTGGAAAATCTCGACACGCGCCTGGAGCTGGCCGCGTCCAGTCTCGGTGCCACGCCGCTGCGGATCCTGTTTACCGTGACGATCCCGCTGCTGATTCCGGGCTTGCTCAGCGGCTGGCTGTTCGCGGCGATCCTGTCCTTCAACGAATTCACGGCGACGTTGTTCGTCAGCAGCCAGGCCACGCAGACGCTGCCGGTCGCCATGTATAATTACGTCCGCGAATTCGCGGATCCCACATTGGCCGCGCTGTCGGTCATCTACATCGTCGTGACCGCAACCTTGCTCACGATCGCCAATTCCTTCCTGGGCCTCGGGAAAATCCTGAATGTTGATGCGCACTGATCCAATGACGGCACACACGCCAGCCGCGGCGAGCGACAAGATTCGTCCGGCGGTGCAGCTCGACGGCGTCACCAAGCGCTTCGGCGATTCCATGGCGCTGCATGAGGCCTGGCTGAAGATCCGGCCGAGCGAGTTCATGACTCTGCTGGGCCCATCCGGCTGCGGAAAGACGACGCTGCTCAATCTGGTTGCCGGCTTCCTCGAAGCCGATAATGGCGAGATCTTCATCGACGGCGATCTGGTCACGGAGACGCCGGCGCATATGCGTGAGATCGGCATCGTGTTCCAGAACTATGCGCTGTTCCCGCATATGAGCGTCGCCAAGAACGTGGCTTACGGATTGAAGACCCGCGGCGTCGAGAAGAGGGAGATCGCGCGCCGCGTCGATGAGGCGCTGGCGCTGGTCAAGCTGTCGGGCTTCGCCGACCGCAAGCCCAAACAGCTGTCAGGCGGTCAGCAGCAGCGCGTCGCGCTTGCGCGGGCCCTGGTGATCAAGCCGAAGGTGCTGCTGCTCGACGAGCCGTTCTCGGCGCTCGACAAGAATCTGCGCGGCTCGATGCAGGTCGAGCTCAAGCAGATCCAGCGCGAGCTCGGCGTCACCACGATCTTCGTGACGCATGATCAGGGTGAGGCGCTGTCGATGTCGGATCGTATCGCCGTGATGTCGGCCGGGCGCATTCGGCAGATCGCGGCCCCCGACGATATCTATCGCCGTCCGGCGGATCGCTTCGTCGCGTCCTTCGTCGGCGACGCCAATATCCTCAACGGGCGTCTTGTCGAGAAGCGCGGCGATGTCGCGGTGGTCTCGGTCGGCGACATCAGCGCCGAAGTTCCCGCAGCGCCGATTGCTGCGCTCTCGGCCGGTGATGCATTGGACGTCTTCGTGCGGCCGGAGCATCTCGCTGTCACGTCGCGCGGCGTATCGGGGTCGCTGCCCGGCACCGTGACGACACAGGTGTTTCAGGGCGGCCATGTCGATCTCTATATCGACGCGCCCGGCAGTGCGCGCGAGCGCATCCTGCTGCGTTCGCCGGGCATTGCGGCGCTGTCGTCCTGTCCGGTCGGAGCCGAGATCGGATTGACCATCGGCTCCGACGATATCGTGGCGTTTCCGCCACGCGAGGCGGCGTGAGGCGGCCGCGTCTAGAACGACGGCGCGGCGCCCGGATTCATCGCGCGCGCGACATAGTCCTTCTGCTGCGGCCGGTAGCGCTCCCACAGCGCGCGGAGTTCATCGATCGGAGCGTCGTGCCAGTCGACACGCAGGTCGACCACCGGCCAGTCGAAGCGATCCGCCACATGCAGGCCAGCTGCATGTTCGTCGTCGGTCTCGCCGCCGGCATCGAGGCCGGCTTCCAGCGCCGACAGCAATCGCTCCGCCAGCGGCTGTCCGGCCGTAGCTTCGAACTTTGCGATCATCACGCTCGGGACTTTTTCATCGACCAGCAGATTGCCCATCGCGAGACAACCATTGCCCTGCGCAATGCCGACGATCGGCAGCGCCTGCGCGCCGGAATGCCACGCCACCTGACCGTAGCGATCAATCACACCGACCTGCCGCCATGCGGGCTGCGGCGTGCCGAGCGTGAGATTGTTGAGGACGGCTCCGGCGCCAAGGCCCTGACGCAGCAGTGCGAGGCCGGTCGGGCCGAGCGACGGATCAGTGACATTCTGCGACACCACGAGACCGAGCGGCCCTACCCAGGCGCAGCGCGCCGGCACGGCAATGCTGGACGACGTAATGGCAATGCCGAACGCGCCGGTCTCCGGACAACGTGCCGAGATGGAATAGGTCATCGTGATGCTCCCGCAATCGTAAAAGTATTTGGAGTATAGATGATCGAGAGAATAGCTCAAATACTTTGCGAGCTGATCAGTATTGAAAGTATAAGTTCGAATTCGAACCTCGATATCGTCGCATATATCGAGCGGATACTTGCATCGTCGGGCGTGTCTTCGCGCCGCGTGCCGTCGCCTGATGGCTGCAAGGCCTCGCTGCTCGCGACTATCGGTCCCGTGGATCGTCCTGGCGTGGTCCTGTCAGCGCATACGGACGTGGTGCCGGTGGAGGGGCAGGCCTGGACCGTGCCGCCATTCGCCGGCGTGATCCGCGATGAGCGCGTCTATGGCCGCGGTGCGACCGACATGAAGGGCTTTCTTGCTGTCGTTCTCGCGGCCGTGCCGCGCTTCAAGGAGGCCACAACTGCTGCGCCCCTGCATCTGGCATTTTCCTATGACGAGGAAGTCGGATGTCGCGGCGCCCCCGATCTCGTGTGTGCGCTCATGCAGTCCGTCGTGCCACCGGTGCTCGCCATCGTGGGTGAGCCCACCACGATGCGCGTCGTTCGCGCGCACAAGGGCAAGGTCGCGCGTCGCCTGACGGTCACCGGTCGCACCGGTCATTCGGCGATGCCGCATCGTGCGGCCAATGCGGTCGATGCGGGCGTTGCGATCGCGCATGCGCTGCGTGGCTTCGCTGATGAGGAAGTCGCGCGCGGCGGCGATGCGGCATTCGATCCGCCATACACGACCATTCACGTTGGCTCGCTGCATGGCGGCAGCATGGTCAATCTGGTGCCGGAACGGGCCGTGCTGGAATACGAGATCCGCACCATGCCAGGCCGTGACGCGGGCGAGATTCTTGCGCGGGTCGATGAGGTGGTCGCGCGCGAGCGTGATCGGCTGCGCGCCAGTGCGCCGGAGGCTGACATCGTCTCCGAGGAACTGTCGGCCTATCCCGGGCTCGATACTGCTGCCGATGCCTCCATGACGCGTCTGGTCGCAGAAATGGCAGGCGATACGCAACCCGCAACCACAGTCGCCTTCGGTACCGAGGCCGGCCTCTACGCAGAGGCGGGGATTCCGACGCTGGTCTGCGGACCCGGCGATATGGCGCGGGGGCACAAAGCCGACGAGTGGATCGGCTTCGACGAACTCGCAGCCGCAAACGTGATGATGGACAGGCTGGCGGATTTGCTGCGTCGGCCGAGTGAAGAGTGGATACGCGTATCATGAAGAACGAAGTGTCGACGATCATGTCGACCATGCAGGCGATCATCGCGACGCAAGCAGGCGGTCCTGACGTTCTGACCCAAGTCGAACGACCAGTGCCGGTGCCCGGTCCTGGCGAAGTGTTGATCGAGGTCGCAGCAGCCGGCGTCAATCGCCCTGATCTGATGCAGCGGAGCGGTGCCGTGCCGCTGCCGCCGGGTGTCACTGACGTGCTCGGGCTCGAAGTCGCTGGCCGCGTGGTCGGAGGCGACGCTGCGTTGCTGGGGCAGGCGGTGATGGCCTTGGTGAAGGGCGGCGGTTACGCGCGCTATTGCATCGCCAAGGCGTCGCATTGTCTTGCGGTGCCCGAGGGGCTGACGATGGAGCAGGCGGCGGCATTGCCCGAAGCGCTCTTCACCGTCTGGCACAATCTGTTCGAACGCGGCCGGTTGGCGAAGGGCGAGACCGTGCTGGTGCATGGCGGTGCCAGTGGTATCGGCACCATCGCGATCCGCTTGGCCATCGCGCGCGGCGCGACGGCCATCGCGACCGTGGGCAGCGATGCCAAGAAGAAGGCGGTGGAAGCGCTCGGCGCCATCGCCATCAACTATCGTACCGACGACTTCGTTGTCGCAGCGCGCAACGCCACCGCGGGGCGCGGCGTCGATGTCGTGCTCGACATCGTCGGTGGCTCCTATGTGGCGCGCAATCTCGATGCGCTGGCATCCGGCGGACGGCACGTCAGCCTGTCCTTCATGGAAGGCGGCGTGGTGCCGATCGATCTCGGTTTGGTGATGCGGAAGGGATTGTATCTGACGTCGTCGACGCTGCGGCCGAAGTCCGATGAGGAGAAGACCGCAATCGCTGCCGCGCTCCGTGCCGAGGTGCTGCCGCTGGTGGCATCCGGCGAGGTGAGGCCGCTGATCTGGCGCCAGTTGCCTCTCGGAGATGCAGCGCGAGCTCACCGCATTCTGGAAGCCAATGAAAATATCGGCAAGGTCCTGCTGCTGCCGGCTGGCGCCGCCGCATGAGCAGCGATGTCGAGCGCAAAAGCCGCATATCGATACAGGAGCAGTCCCATGGCGACGACTAAACCCTCTCTCAAGCTGACTCATGAAGGCGCGCTCAAAGCGCTGGCGGGTGCCGTCGCCAAGGCGGAGGAGCTTGGCGTGGCACAGAACGTTACGATCGTCGACGATGGCGGCAATCTGCTAGCTTTTGTCCGGATGGACGGCGCCAAACTGCTGTCGCGGGAAACATCGATGTCCAAGGCCATCACGGCCGCGTCGCATCGGCAGCCGACATCGCGGCTCAATCCCGCCGACGAGATCAAGCTGGCTATCGCCGGCGGTGGCCGCCTGACCAATCTCGAAGGCGGATTGCCGATCGTGATTGCTGGTCAATGTATCGGGGCGGTCGGCGTCGGGTCGGGCACCGGCGCGCAGGACGTCGAAGTCGCGCGTGCCGCGCTGGCCGCCATCGACGCGGAGGATCAGAAGCCATGAGCAACAAGATCGAACTGTTCTACGCGCCGACATCGCCCTATGTCCGCAAGGTCATGGCCTGTGCGATTGAGCTGGGGATCGCCGATCGTATCGTGAAGCTGCCCAGCGCCGCGCATCCGTTGAAGCGCGACGAGCGGATCGCAAATTTCAACCCGCTCGCCAAGGTGCCGGCGGCGAAGCTGGCGGATGGTACGCTGCTGTTCGACAGCCGGGTGATTTGCGAATATCTCGACGACTTCGGACACGGCTCGCTGTTTCCGCGCGGGCCCGAGCGTTGGCAGGTGCTCACCGAGCAGGCGCTCGGAGATGGCCTGCTCGATGCGGCATTGCTCACGCGCTATGAGAATACCTGCCGTCGCGACGAGATCAGATCGGCGGAGTGGATCGATGGTCAGATGACCAAGATTGCTGCGGCGCTCGATGAGATGGAAAACTCTGTCGCATCGTTCGGCGCCCGGGTCAGCATCGGCAGTCTCACCATCGCTTGCGCGCTCGGCTATCTGGATTTTCGTTTCGCATCATTCGACTGGCGCAGCTCGCGGCCGGCCCTGACCGACTGGTTCGCAACCGTGTCGGAGCGGCCGTCACTACGAGATACATTTCCGGCCGAGGCGTAATTCTGTCGTCAGCTTTCGGCCTCGACCCAGTTCAGCGTCATCCGCATCGCATGGCTGTGCCGGGCTTCGATTAACCACTGTTCTTCGCGATAGCAGATCGAGCGCAGCAGGCTCTCGATGGCGAAGGAGGCGAAGAACCGCGGCGTGATTTGCTCGACCTCGATGGGGCCGAGCGGAAAAGCGACGATCGACGCTGCCTTGAGGTGGCTGTCGTTGGGACGTGGTTCTGAGGCGCGCAGCAGATTGAGCGTCTCTATGGCAATGGTTTTCTGACCGGGCATCGGGGCATTCTGCCGAAAAACCTTACGCTGCCATCCAGTGCTTAATTTTTCGTGGAACCGGGCGTCGCGCGGCTCAGGCGGCCAGATAAAAATCAGAAATCTGCACGCGATTTCGGCCCGCCGCCTTGGCTTGGTAGAGCGCCGCATCGGCCCGGCTAAGCAATGCCTGCAGCGTTTCAGGCTCGGCTGACCGGATCGCGATTCCCACGCTGACCGTGGCGTGGATAACACCGGCGGAAGTCGGGAACGTCTTTGTCTCCAGCGTTGATCGGATGCGCTCGGCGACAGCGGCCGCTGCTTTTGGGCTCGACGCGGATAGGACAATGCAGAATTCCTCGCCGCCCAGACGCGCGGCAACATCTTCGGCGCGAATGTTCGAGAAGATGACTTCGGCAAAGGCCCGCAGCACGCGGTCGCCGGCGGCGTGGCCGAACTGATCGTTGATCGTTTTGAAGTGATCGAGATCCATCACCAGAATTGCAGTGTTGGATGCTGTCTCCGTTACCTTTTCGCCAAACAGCGCGCGCCGATTGAGCAGGCCGGTCAAAGGATCGGTCATGGCATCGGATTTATGCCGGTTCGACGTCCGGATCTGGTTGATTGTCAGTGACAGTGCACCGATCCCGGTCAGACCGACGATCACCATCAGTGAATTGAACTGTTCTGCCCAATTCATCGGTCGATCGGTCAGCACGAATTGCCCGGTACGCAAGAGTTCGGCACCGCAAGCCACGAACGATGCGGCCGTGACGAGATAAAGCAACGCATTTGCGACCATCAGCAGCGGTGCTTCGGCGCGCGCGTGCCAATATTGCGCAGCCGAGAGCGCAACGAGAAGGCCCGTGCCAAAATTCGCGGCCATCGTGCCGGTGCCGGTGTAACCAAGCGCAAAGCCGATGATCATCGGAACGAGCCCTGCAGTGGTGACGAGGGCGGCGCGGATCCAATGGGCCTGGTTCGAGCAGAATTGCGTGGTGCCCGCATAGATCACCCCGAAGCCGACAAGCAGCAATATGAATGCAGCGAGCTGTAGCCTCGAATCATATTGTTCGAAGCCTGCATAGATGATGACGGCAACGACCGTGGTCGCGAGACCGATCGACCAAGTCAGCAGATAGGTCTCGGATCGCGCGACGAGCCAGGTGGCGAGCAATGTGAGCGCGAGCGCTGCGCTCGAGAGTCCGATCGCTGCGAAGATGGAGGATTGATCTAGCAACATGATGTCCGAACGCGGTGTAATTTATTTGATGCGCAATAAGCAGCACCCACTTACCACCGATCGCGGTCGGGGCCACCCATTTTGTATGGTGAGCAAAGCGTTACCAGGCCTGTGGACGGGATGTCCGGAGATCGTCGTAAGGCCGGTTTTTGCGACGATTTGTGCCGGAACGAGACGCAGCCGTCGGCGTTTTCTTGCAGGGTGTCACAGAGGGTTGAACATGAAAAAGATTCTGGCGACGGCGGCAGCTGCACTGATGATCGCGAGTTTCACGGCGACGGCGGCGTCTGCGAAGAAAGTCCATCGTGGCTACAAGGCGCACCACGGATATTACGGGGCCTATGGCCAGATGCGAGGTCCCGCGATCTTTCGTGGCAATGCGGCGATGAGCGGCAATCACGGCAATTCTGCCTATGGCAGCAACTCGCTCGGCCATATCAAGGGCGGCAATATCGGGGGCGGCAAGTAGCGCGGCATTACATTGGGGAAGGCGAGATCGATCGTTTCAATGCGACCGATCTGGTTAACGTCTTTCTGATGGGTTGGTGGTAATTGGCTATACCGCAACTTACAGTTCAGGTTTGTCATGCTCCCGGATGGTCGTTATTCGGCGTGGTTTCGTATTCCCGAGAATGAAGGCATGGGGATTATCACGCTCGCTGATGGTCGATTGTCGGGCGGCGATACGGTGATCGCCTATAGCGGTTCCTATATCCAGAACGGCGATGCTTTCACGGCGACGATTGCGACCCGCCGGCATGCGGACGGCCAGCCAACGATCTTCGGCATCGACGAGGTCGAGATTGATCTGGTCGGGACATCCAAGACCACGACGGCGTCCTGCAGAGGTGTCGTCAAGCAACGCCCCGGCGTGCCGTTTGAGGTCGTGCTGGTGCGCATGGAAGGCTAGGCCTCCGGTCTATTCGCGCAACTCGTATTGATGCCGCAACAGCTGAACCATGTCCTGGACCCGCTGGCGCCAGGCACGCGCGTCAGACACCGCGCCGGCGGCCGGCGTGATGCGCAACATGGCGTTCCACGGGCGCGTGCCATAGACGACCACCTCGAAGCCGGCTGTCGGGCAGCCATCGATACCCCTTAGCGCGCGCAGGATCACATCCGCGATTTCCGAGCGGCCAAGCGTGCGGGTGCTCTCGACCGCAAGTTGCGGCTCCAGCGATGCCGCTGGATTCTCCTCTGCGACGACCGGATCGAAACCGTCTCTGGTGTCCGCGTCTGGCTCAGGCCTGATCGGTTCGGGATCGCCTGGCCTCCTCATGAGTCGTTCGACCAGACCGAGCAGGCCTCGATCGCGTTCGGGCGTCTCTTTCACATCAACGGTCCAATATCAGCGGCGACAGGTGATTTCACATCCTCCGCGGGGTGTTGTCGATGGGCTTCGCGGTCATTGCGGTGCACAAATGCGCTGCGGGTTGGCTTTGTCGCAAAAGTTTCATCCGCGGCCTATAGTGGGGCGTCACGCATTCCCCTCAGACTTCTATGCGCCGGCCTTAAAGCCTGCGTCAGGATGGAGACGATCGCCGTGAAACCGTTCCGCTTGGTATTTGCTCTGTCCGCGCTGGCGCTCGCCGCCCTATCGCAGCCCGCTCGTGCTGCGGATGTCATCTGCTACAACTGTCCGCCGGAATGGGCCGACTGGGCGTCGATGATCAAGGCGGTGAAGACCGACCTCAGCATCGAGATGCCGCATGACAACAAGAATTCCGGCCAGGCGCTGGCTCAGATCCTCGCCGAGAAGGCCAATCCGGTCGGCGACATCGGCTATTTTGGCGTCACTTTCGGCATGAAGGCCAAGGCGCAGGATGCACTCGAACCCTACAAGCCCGCTGGCTGGGATCAGGTCGATGCCGGCCTGAAGGACTCCGAAGGCTACTGGACCACGATCCATTCCGGTACGCTCGGCTTCTTCGTCAACAAGGATGCCCTCGCTGGCAAGCCGGTGCCGAAGTGCTGGAAGGATCTCGCCAAGCCCGACTACAAGGGCATGGTCGGCTATCTCGACCCGACGTCGGCCGCCGTCGGCTATGTCGGTGCTGTTGCGGTCAATCTCGCGCTCGGCGGCACCGAGCAGAATTTCGATCCAGCCATCGCCTTCTTTAAGGAGCTGAAGAAGAACGACGCGATCGTGCCGAAGCAGACGTCCTATGCCCGCGTCGTCTCCGGCGAGATGCCGATCCTGTTGGATTATGATTTCAATGCCTATCGCGCCAAGTATTCCGAGAAGGGCAGTTTCGAATTCGTCATTCCCTGCGAAGGTTCGGTCGTGTTTCCCTATGTGGTCGGTCTCGTGAAGAACGCGCCGCACAAGGACAAGGCCAAGAAGGTCATGGACTATCTCCTGTCCGACAAGGGCCAGGCGATCTGGACCAACGCCTACCTCCGCCCGGCCCGCAAGATCGAGCTGCCGGAAGCCGTGAAGGCCAAGTTCCTGCCGGACTCGGAATATGCCCGCGCCAAGAGCGTGGACTGGGGCAAGATGGAGCTGGCGCAGAAAGGCTTCAGCGACCGCTATCTCGCCGAAGTCCGTTGATGCACAATGGTGCCCCGGCGGGGGCAGGGGCACCATAGTTTCATGTCGCATCGTAATTTCATCTGGATCTGCCTGTTGCCGCTCGTGGTGGTGACAGCAGCCTTCTTCCTCTTGCCGATGGCGCAATTGCTCGCCGTGGGTGCCGGTGGATCGCGCGGCGTGTCCGCCTATCTCGCGATCATCACCGAGCCGCGCTATCGCGCCACGCTGATCAATACGGTCGTACTCGCTGCGGCGACGACCGTCGCCACGCTGGTGATTGCCACCATCGCCGGCCTGTTCCTGCAGCGTCACCGCTTCCCCGGCCGCGCTGTGCTGATCGCGATGCTGACATTTCCACTGGCATTTCCCGGCGTCGTGGTCGGCTTTCTGATCATTCTCCTTGCAGGACGTCAGGGCCTGATCGGCGCCATCACCGCCGCGGTGACGGGTGAGAAAGTCGTGTTCGCTTATTCGATCTTCGGTCTGTTTCTCGGCTATCTCTATTTCTCGATTCCGCGCGTGATCCTCACGGTGATGGCCGCGGTGCAAAAGCTCGATATCGGGCTGGAGGAGGCGGCGCGTTCGCTCGGTGCGAGCCCGTGGGCGGTCCAGCGCGACGTGGTACTGCCGGCGCTCGGGCCGGCTTTCGTAGCCTCGGGCGCAATCGCCTTCGCGACGGCGATGGGTGCGTTCGGCACGGCCTTCACGCTTGCGACCAACATCGATGTGCTACCGATGCTAATCTATACCGAGTTCACATTGGCGGCGAATTTTGCGATCTCGGCGGCGCTGTCGATCGGACTCGGCGTGATCGCCTGGGCAATCCTCGCGCTGGCCCGCTCAATGAGCGGCGGCGCTGTCGCGGCAGCGGGGTAAGCCGATGCGCGATCGCCTCATCTTCGCTGGCCAGCTCGGATTTACACTGCTCGTTGCGGCGTTTCTCGTCGTGCCCGTTGTGTTGTCGATTTCCGCCGGCGTCACCGTCAATTACTTTCGCGGCATCCAGTCGGGCGTCACGCTGCAATGGGTGGTGCAGGTCTGGAACCTCTATGCCGGTGAAATCGGGCTGTCGTTCCTGATCGCCTTCGCGACCCTGGCGGTGACGCTGGTTGTCGGCGTGCCCGCGGCTTATGGACTACACGTGAAGGGCGGGAGGTTGTCGCGCGTGATCGAGGAGATCATCACGCTGCCGCTGGCAATCCCTGGCTTGGCCATCGCGCTGGCGCTGCTGCTCACCTATGGCGGCTTCGGCGGCTTCCGGCAGTCGTGGCTGTTCATCCTTACAGGCCACGTCATCTTCACCATGCCCTTCATGGTGCGTTCGGTGATGGCGGTGTTCGCTTCGGTGGACATCAAGACGCTGGACGAGGGGGCTGCCTCGCTCGGCGCCTCGCCATGGACGCGGTTTTGCAATGTCATCGTGCCGAACGCCATGCCCGGCATTCTCGCCGGATCGCTGATGGTAGTGACGCTGTCGCTCGGCGAATTCAACCTGACCTGGATGCTGCACACGCCGCTGACCAAGACGCTGCCGGTCGGTCTCGCCGACAGCTACGCGTCGATGCGGCTCGAAGTGGCATCGGCCTACACACTGATTTTTTTCATCATGATTGTGCCTCTTCTGGTGGCGATGCAGATGGTTGCCGAGAAGGGCGAAAAGAAATGAGCGGGATTGCGGGTCACGGTGCGGCCGTTCATATCGAGAATTGCGGCAAGACCTTTCCGGATGGCACGCAGGCGCTGGCGCCGGCCTCGCTGGATATCGTGTCAGGCGAGACGCTGGTTCTGCTCGGCCCCTCCGGCTGCGGCAAAACCACCATGCTGCGGATTATCGCCGGGCTGGAGACGCCCGATGCGGGCGGCCGCGTGCTGTTCGACAAGACCGACATGACTGCGGTGCCGATCGAGCAGCGCCATGTCGGCATGGTGTTCCAGTCCTACGCGCTGTTTCCCAACATGACCGTGGCCGAGAACATCGGCTACGGGCTGAAGATTCGCGGCGTCGACAAGGCCGCACGCGCGGCGCGTGTCGCCGAAATGGTGGCGCTCACCAATATCGGCGGGCTCGAAAACCGCCGTATCGATCAATTGTCTGGCGGCCAGCGTCAGCGCGTCGCGCTGGCGCGCGCGGTGGCCGTGCGTCCACGCGTGCTGCTGCTGGATGAGCCGTTGACGGCACTCGATGCGTCGCTGCGCGACCGGCTGCGCAGTGAACTCAACAGCCTGCTACGCTCGCTCGGGATCACCGCGATCTATGTGACTCACGACCAGGCTGAAGCGATGGAACTCGGCGATCGCATCGTGGTCATGCGCAAGGGCGCCATCGCGCAGATCGGCACGCCGCGCGAGATCTACTTTGCTCCCCAGAACCGTTTCGTCGCCGAATTCGTCGGTGCGGCCAATATCGTCGAGGGGCCGGTGGCGAGCGGTCGGCTGACGCTGCCCGGTGGCTGGCTGGCGCTCAATGATGCCGCCGACAACGCTGCGGCGGTGGCGATGATCCGGCCGGAGACCATCGGAATTGTCGCCGAGGCGGACGCCTTCCTGCGCGGCACAGTCGAAAGCGTCGCCTTTATCGGTGATCGCCAGCGTCTCGTGGTGACGGGTGCGGCGAACAAGCCGTTGACGGTGGACGCGCCGAACACCATCAATGTGCGTGCAGGGGAGCGCGTCGGCCTGTCGGTCACGCCTCAAGCGGTTCGCGTGTTGCCGAAAGAAGATTGATGTCGAAGCCCACCATCATCGCGCAGATCTCCGATCTGCATATCAAGGCGCCAGGCGAGCTGGCCTATGGCAAGGTCGACACGGCCAAGGCGCTGGAGCGCTGTGTGGCCGAGCTGAACGCACTCGATCCGCGGCCCGATCTCGTTGTCATCTCCGGCGATCTCGTTGATACGCCGACGCCCGGCGAATACGAGCATCTGTGGCGGCTGCTCGCTCCGCTCAAGATCCCGTTCATCGGCGTGCCCGGTAATCACGACGCCCGCGACATGATGCGCGCGGCATTCCCTGATTGGGCTTATGCGAAGTCGTCGGGCCCGCTCGATCAGGCGCGGACGGTTGGCCCGCTCGATATCATCCTGCTGGACTCGCATGTTTCGGGCAAGCCGCACGGCACGCTGGAAGCGGCAACGCTGGAGTGGCTGGATGCCACGCTGGCATCATCGCGCGAGCGGCCGGCTTTGCTGTTCCTGCATCATCCGCCGTTCCGCACTGGCATCACCCACATGGACGTGCAGGACCTGTTCAACGCGGATGAGCTCGCAACCATCGTCCGCAAGCATCCGCGTGTGCGGATCGTCGCTGCCGGCCACGTGCATCGTGCGACGCTGACGACATTCGCCGGGACGGTTGCGACCATTTGCCCGGCGCCGAACCATGCGGTCGATCTCGACATCGCCGAATTGCGTCCGCCGTCCTTCCGTGTCGAGCCGCCGGCTTTCCACCTGCATGTCTGGTTTCCGGATGGCGAGGAGGGCGGCCATCTGGTCACGCATCAAGTGCCGATCGGCGACTTCGACGGCCCGCATCCGTTCTTCGGAGCGGACGGGAAGTTGCTCTGAGCTAGACGAGCGCGTTGACCGCGATCAGGCTGCGATAGAACTCCACGCTGAGCTTCGGCGTTCGTTTCTGCGTTTCGAAATCGACGTGATACAGCCCGAAGCGCTTTTCATAACCATCCGACCATTCGAAGTTATCCATCAGGCTCCAGTGAAAGTACCCTTTTACGGGGATGCCTTCCGACGTCGCGCGCTGCAGATGCGTGAGATAGTTCCTGAGATACATGACGCGGTCGAGGTCGTGGATCTTGCCGTCACCGGCCGGCCGGTCGGCGGCCGATGTACCGTTCTCGCTGATGTAGATCTGCTTGACGTTCCAGACCTTGGCGACATTGCGCGGAGCCCAATACAGCGCTTCCGGCCCGATCCGTAGCCAGTCCGAATCCATGCGCGGGAACGAGGTCGGGAACGGCACCAGCGCGAAGCCGTGCTGATCGCCACTCGCTACCACATAATATTGCGGCATGTAGACGTTGAGACCGACGAAATCGACGGGGGAAGAAATGATCTTCAGTTCTTCGGCGGTGAAGCTCGGCGCATTCTTGCCGGCATAGGCGAGAAACGCATCGGTGTATCTGCCTTCGAGAATGACGGTCATATAGCCACCATTCATCTCGCGCGTTGCGATTTCGGAGGCGCGGATATTGGCAGGCGTCTCGATGGCCGGGACGCAGGATGCGACATTCTCGGCGAGGCCGACCTTGGTGTCGGCGCGTCCATTGGCGCGGATCGCCTGTACAGCCATGCCATGGCCCAGTGCGACGTGATGGCGAACCTGGTTGAGCTGCGGCTGTGGCAGCTTGAGGCCGGGCGCGAGCTCCACCGGGCCGCGGCCGTAGCCGAAATCCACGAAGGTCCCGCATTCATTGATGGTGAAGATGTTTGTGACGCGGTCGGTGATGCGCTGCGCGACATGGCCGGCATAGTCGCCGAACGCCTTCGGCGTATCTGATGACGCCCAGCCGCCGACGCGATCCTGCAGCGCCTGTGGCAGATCCCAGTGATACAAAGTGGCGAATGGCTCGATGCCATTGGCCAGCAACTCGTCGATGAGACGATTGTAGAAATCCAGCCCTTGCGGATTGGGCGTGCCCACGCCGGTCGGAAACACGCGCGACCATGAGATGGAGAAGCGATAGGCCTTCGCGCCCAACGCCTTCATTAGCTGGATGTCTTCCTTGTAGCGATGGAAATGATCCACCGCGTGGTCGCCGTTGCCGCCGCCAAGGATCTTGTTCGGCGTGTGCGAATAGCTGTCCCATATCGAGGGGCCGCGGCCTTCGGCCGAGACGGCGCCCTCGATCTGATAGGCCGACGTGGCGGTGCCCCAGACGAAATCCGCCGGAAAACGCCGGTCGTTGGCAAGCGCCGCCGGTGTGGCCGAGACTGTTTGAGCCTCAGCCTGCGCAGTCGGGACGGCGAGGCCGGCAGCGAGTGCGCCGGCCGCTCCGGTAAAATCGCGGCGCGTGAAACGATGGGACACCAGATCTCCTGCTAGTCCGGGACGCGACGGTCAGTCGTCATGCGGCTCATGATAGTTCTCTGCGCCACCTTTCCAATAGCCTGATGCCTTGACCCATGCCTTGGGATGCTGGCGCTCGTCGACGAGAATCCTGCGGAGGCGCTTGGCGACTTCGGATTCCGCGGCGATGAAGGCGTAGCCGTCGCCAACGGGAAGTTTGAGGCTGCGCAGAGCATCTTCCATCAGGGTGGTCGAACCGGCGCTCTGCTGGCCACGATGCAGCCAGTTGATGGTGACGGAGGCCTTCGCTGCGAAGGTCTGCTCCTCGGCAGCATCGGCGACTTCCGCGATCACGATGGCCCGCGTAGCAGGACGTAGTTCCTCAAGCCGGCGGCCGATGGCGGGCAGGGCGGTTTCGTCGCCGATCAGCAGGTACCAGTCGAAGTCGTCCGGCACCACGAACGAGCCGCGCGGGCCGCCGATACCGATTTTATCGCCTGGCTTCGCTTCGGTGGCCCAAGTCGTGGCAGGCCCAGCATCATGAATGGCGAAATCGATGTCGAGCTCTTTGGCGGCTGCGTCATAGCGCCGGGGCGTGTAATCCCGCGCGATTGGCCGCGCGCTCTCATCGACCAGCACGCGGCCTTCGCTGAAGACGGGCATCAAAGGTTCGGTTTCGCCGGGGCGCGGGAAGAACACCTTGACGTGGTTGTTATAGGACGCGCTGACGAAGCCTTCGAGGTCGTCACCGGTGAGGGTGATGCGCTTCATGTACGGCGTCACCGACGTCACGCGCTTGACGGTCAGCAGACGGCGTTTCAACTCGTGACGAACGCGCGTGATGTGATGAAGATCATTTGAAATGGTGTCTGAAGATGTGTCGGTCATATGGATTCCCGGGGAATCCAGATCGGCCTGTTTGACGCGGAGTCGCGCAGGTCGAGCCTGGATCAGGTTCGATCGGCGCGTTGGTTCACGTTAACGCTTACGTGCGGCCTCGCCGAGACAGCAATCACGGCAGAGGTAGCGAAACGTCCTTTTACGTGCAAGCCCGGGATTGTCGCACGTGCTGCACGATGGCGTGAGGCCGGAAGCCTTCTAAACTGGCTGACGTCACCGCATGGACATTGCGGCCTTTCCGGGGGAGAACCGTTTCCGGATGTGGCGGCATGCCCCTGAATCATTGGACGAGATCGACGTAATGAGCACTGAAGCAAAGTCTCCCACGCGCGTGGCCATTGTTGGCCTCGGCCCGATCGGCCGCAAGGTGGCTGAAGCCCTGGACCGCGGCATCGATGGCCTGGTTCTGGCGGCGGTCGCCGTGCAGAATCCGGAGAAGCATCAGGCGTTCCTGTCCGGTCTCGGCAAGGCGCCGCCGGTGCTACCGATCGCGGATCTCGTGGATGTCGCCGATATCGTGATCGAATGTGCGCCCGCAGCGTTGCTGCCCGAGATCGTCAAGCCGTTCGTCAGCAAGGGGAAGACCGCGATCGTGCTGAGCGCTGGAGCGCTGTTGTTCAATGACGATCTCGTCGCACTGGCCAAGCAGAACGGTGGTCAGATCGTGGTGCCAACCGGGGCGCTGATCGGCCTCGACGCGGTGACGGCTGCAGCCGAGGGCAAGATCAACTCGGTCCGCATGGTAACGCGCAAGCCGGTGAAGGGTCTCGCCGGTGCGCCCTATATCGTCGAGAACAAGATCGACATCGAGAACATCACCGAACCGATGAAGATTTTCGAGGGCACGGCGCGCGAAGCCGCCAAGGGCTTTCCCGCCAATCTCAACGTCGCCGTCGCGCTGTCGCTCGCAGGCGCGGGCCCTGACGCCACAACGCTGGAAATCTGGGCCGATCCGGCGCTGACCCGCAACGTCCATCGTGTCGAGGTGGATTCGGATTCCGCACGGTTCTCGATGCAGATCGAAAATATCCCGTCAGAGAACCCGAAGACCGGCCGCATCACCGCGCTGTCGGTGATCGCCTATCTGCGCAAGCAGCGCGCGGCGCTGCGCGTCGGAACGTAAGGCCTATTTGCCGCTTTCGACTTGATGCGCAGGGGCTATCTGCTGCGCAGTCTCGATTCCCTGGGTCCGGGCGATCCTGGCGAGTTCGCAGCCTTCGCAGTAGCGGCGATCCTTGTAGTCGATCCAGTTATGGGCGAACACGCGCTCATTCGGGATGTCGTAGCGGGCCTGCAACACGCGGACCAGCACGCGCCAGGCCGCGATCTGGGCATCGGTGGGCGGCTTGCGGACATTGGGGTAGTTGCCGACGAACTCGACCCCGATCGATGAGTCATTGTCGATCTGCTGATAGGTCCCGCTGTTGTCGATATACTTGTTGTCGTTGCGGTTGCCGCGGTTGAGATGGTTCGGCACCGCCCATTCGGGCGTCGACCAGTAAACCGTGCCGTCGGTCTCGATCCAGATGGCGACGCCGCGACGATCGGGTTTCTGCATCTGCGCGACAGCGTTACGCCAGGCGGAGCCGACCGCGCCTTCTGACTGATGCACGACGATGTTGCGCCATTCTCGGGCGTGGCGGAGATCTGTCCATGGCCTCAGCCAGACCATGTTGAGGCCGGGAATGTCGGGCGTGCCGCGGGAGCGGGCGGCGATCTCGAAGCTTGACAGCGTCTGGGCGGTCGCCGGTGTGGCGATCGCGCATAAAACCAGCCATAGCCCGACGACCCGATCTCTCATGTCCCTCGTTTCCGAAGGCGTCTCATAACGCCTCCGGAAAGCGTAACCGAGCCGCGCTGGGAGTCAAATCCGCGGCTCGGTATGATCGTCGCGCTAGGACAGCCTGCGCGCGCAGGTTGTGCTCAGTTGAAGTATTCGGGCAGGGTGAAGCCGGCATAGAACTTGTCGCTCCGGATAGCGGTCTTGAACGTGTCCGATTGATAGGCCGCAACGATGTCCTTGGCCCACGGCGCCTCGGCATTGCCGCGGCGGACGGCCACGACGTTAGTATAGGGCTTGGTCATCTTCTCGAGCGCAAAAGCCTCGGTCAGCTTCAGCCCGCTATAGATCGCGAAGTTGCCCTGCACGGCGGCGAAGTCGGCATCGCCGAGGGCACGCGGCGCCTGCGCGTTTTCCAGCGGCACGATCTTGATACCCTTCGGATTCTTGATCACGTCGAGCTCGGTGACATCGACCGGGTTGTTGTCCTTGATCTCGATCCAGCCGAGGTCGCGCAGAATCCACAGCGCGCGCTGCAGGTTCACGGGATCATTGGGCACCACCACGGTGGCGCCGGCCTTCACGGCATCGGATGTCTTGTGCTTGGTCGAATAGAGACCCATCGGCGGCGTCGGCACGGTGATGATGCCGGTCAGGTCGGTCTTCTGCCGCTGGTTATAGCTGTCGAGGAACACCGTGTGCTGCATCACATTGGCGTCGATGTCGTTCTTGAACACGGCGGTGTTGGCTTCCAGGCCCGTCGAGAACTCATAGTATTTGACGGTGTAGCCCTTCTTTTTCAGCTCGGGCTCGACGCCCTTCTTGAAGCCGTCGATATAGGGGCCGGGCACGAAACCGACCTTGAGTTCGGGTTTGGTGGCGGACTGCGCGTCGGCATGGTCGCCAAAGGAGACGAGTGCGAGCATCGCTGCAGCGATGACGGAGAGGGCGGTCTTCATTGTCGTTGTCTTTCAGGGAATGTCAGAATGGGATTACTTCGGCGCCCAGATCTTCACGTCGCTGGCATCGACCTTCACGGGGATCAGCTTTTCGTTGAAGAAGGCGTCGGCGATGATCTGCTGCTCGGACAGGCCGGCTTTGGTGACGGCGCCGACCTTGTAGGAGCGGTGGCTGTTGGCTTCCTCGACGGTGGCGGCGTCGATGCCCCACAGGCTTGAGAGGAGCTTGGCGGCTTCCTTCGGTTCGGCCTTGGCCCATTTGCCGGTCTCATCGAGCTTCTTGAAAATGACGTTCAGGACGTCGCCGCGCTTGTCGGCATAGGCGGCCGACGAGAGATAGTAGCGCTTGTAGCTGGCAAGTCCGTTGCTGCCGTCCGCAAGCACGCGCGCATTGGACTGACGCTGCGCGCTGGTGAGGAACGGATCCCATGCCACCCACGCATCGACATTGCCGCCGACGAAAGCGATGCGGCCGTCGGCCGGCGGCAGATAGGCCGGCTGGATGTCCTTGAAGGTGAGGCCGGCTTTGCTCAGCGCGGCGAGCAGCAGGAAGTGGCTGCCGGCACCCTTGGTTACCGCGACCTTCTTGCCCTTGAGATCGGCGACCGTCTTGAGCGGCGATTCCGCCGGCACCACGATGGCCTGCGCGGCAGGCGAGGCGGCTTCCTCGGCGATGTAAGCGAGCTTGGCGCCGGCCGCCTGCGCGAATAGCGGCACGGTGTCGGCGACGTCGGCGCCGAAGTCGACATTGTTGGTGTTGATGGCTTCGAGCAGCGGCAGGCCGCTGGTGAATTCATGCCAGCTGATCTTCACGCCGAGCGGCGCGAGCGCCTTCTCCAATTCGCCATTGGTCTTCAGCACGGCGATAAGCGTCGACGACTTCTGATAGCCGATGCGCACCGTGTCCGGTGTCTGTGCGCAGGCGAAGGAGACCGACAGCATGGAGGCCACGGCGGCCAGTTGCAGCGCCCGGGTGCGCCGGAACACGAAGCGTTCGATGAAGCGGGCGATGTGAATCGGAAGCATGTTGGCACTGCTTTGCTGCTGATGTTTCGTGAGCAGCAAAGGTGCGAGAGCAGCGCGTTTCCGTCAATGAAATGGCCAACTGTAGTTCCGGGCGCGGCGATGCAGGCATGCTGCGATGGCCTTGTTGTGCAGCGGAAACGTTCTCTGCATGCCTTCCGGGTGGCTCCGGAAGAGCAGGTTATTTCCCTGCGGCGGAGATGAAGCTGCTCCGGGAGCGGACCTGCGGATTGCAAAACTTGCAGACTGCCCGCGACCTTTGAAAGCACAATCTTCGCAATCGCGCGTAGCGTTTGACCATCACGCCCTTGCATCCCCCGGGCGCAAATGGAGCAACAGCGCATGTCCTATTCCCGACGATCTGTGGTCGCAGGTCTCTCCGCAGCACTGTTGCTGTCAGCCGGGCTCATCGCATCGCCAGCAACGGCGCAGGAGCTGAAGGAAATCCGCATCGGCTTCCAGAAGGCCGGCATCTTCCCGGCCGTGAAGCAGCGCGCGACGCTCGAAAAGGTGTTCAAGGAAAAGGGCGTCAGCGTCCGCTGGGTCGAATTCCAGTTCGGGCCGCCGATCCTTGAAGCCATCAATACCGGCAATGTCGACTTCGGCTATGCCGGCGACGCGCCGCCGATTTTCGCGCAGGCTGCGCGTGCCAATCTCGTCTATATCGCCGCCATCCCGTCGCGCGGCTACAATCAAGGCATCGTTGTTCCCGACAATTCGCCGATCAGGACGCTCGCCGATCTCAAGGGCAAGAAGGTCGGCTTCGGCAAGGGATCGAGCGCGCATAACACCATCATCGCCGCGCTGGAGAAGGCCGGACTGACCTATGCGGATATCACGCCGGTCTATCTCGGCCCCGCCGATGCGGTGGCGGCATTCGCCGGTGGTAATATCGACGCGTGGTCGATCTGGGATCCGTATCTGGCGCTCGCCGAGGGCAAACAGGCGCGGGTGATTGCCTTCTCCAAGGACGTGCAGGATTCCATTTCGTTCTTCCTCGCCAACAAGGATTTCACCACCAGGCATCCGGACATCGTCGCGCTGTTCAACAAGACCTTTGCCGATGAAGGGAAATGGGCCGAGGCCAATCGGCCGGAGGTCGCAACGAAGCTTCAGGAGGCGACCGGTGTCGACAAGGCTGCCACCACGCGCGCCGTCGAACGGTCGAACTACACGGTGGTGCCGATCAATGACCGGATCATTGCCACCCAGCAGGAAACGGCGGATCGCTTCCACAAGCTCGGCCTGATCCCCAAGGCGATCAATGTGAAGGACATCGTCTGGACCTGGACCCCGGGCTCCTGAGCTCCCGAAAACTCGCCGGGAGACGATTAGCGCTGTCACCAGCCGTCTCCCGGCACTCTTTTACTCCCACAGGCCATTGAAACCGCTGGATTTTCCTCATTTGTGCAGTGCGGTTGAAATAATGCCCGAAATCAGTAGGTTGCAGCCACGGCGCCCGCGACACGCAGGCCGGCCCCGTGCTTCACAACTGCGCAGAAACGTCATTCAATGAACGCTCCCCTGTCCAAGCCGACCGGAGCGCCCGTGCCAGTTCTCGATCCGCAAGATCCTGGCCAACAAGGGCGTGCCATCATCTCCTTCGATGGCGTCAGCAAGATCTTCCCGTCGCGGAAGGATTCCGCCGAGGTGAAGGCGGTCGACACGATCAACCTCGTGGTGCCCGAAGGCGCCATTGTCGGCGTGATCGGCAAGAGCGGCGCCGGCAAGTCGACGCTGATCCGCCTGATCAACGGACTTGAACAGCCGACCCGCGGCAAGGTCACCGTCGACGGCCTCGACATCGGATCGCTGGATGAGAAGGCGCTGCGCCAGGCGCGCCGCTCCATCGGCATGATCTTCCAGCATTTCAACCTGCTGTCGTCGCGCACGGCCTTCGACAATATCGCGCTGCCGCTGGAAATCGCCGGCACGCCGCGCAAGGACATCAAGGGAATCGTCGAGCCGCTGCTCGACATGGTCGGTCTTGCCGACAAGCGCGACCGTTATCCGGCCGAACTCTCCGGGGGCCAGAAGCAGCGCGTCGGTATCGCACGCGCGCTCGCCACCAAACCGAAAGTGCTGCTGTCGGACGAGGCGACTTCCGCGCTCGATCCCGAGACCACCGCGCAGATCATCGCGCTGCTCAAGCAGATCAATGCCGATCTCAACCTGACCATCCTCTTCATCACCCATGAAATGTCCGTGGTGAAGAAGCTGGCTCAGCGCGTCGCCGTGATGGAAGGCGGCCAGATCATCGAGCAGGGCACGACCTACGAGATCTTCTCCAAGCCGACCCATGCGACCACCAAGCGTTTCGTCGGCGAAGTCACCGGCGGCAATGTGCCGGAATGGCTGCAAAGCAAGCTGCTGGCCGACTATGCGCCGGGCCGTCAGGCCGTGATCCGCATCGCCTTCACCGGCGCCGATGCCGATGAGCCCGTACTCTCGCGGCTAACGCGTGCCTATGGCGTCGACTTCAACATCATGCATGGCCAGATCGAATATGTTGTCGATCATCCGTTCGGTACGCTGATCGCCTCCGTCGCGGCCGAGCCCGAGCTGCAGGCGAAGCTGATCGCCGATCTCACCGCGACCCGCAACACCGTGGAGCATCTCGGCTATGTCGCCTGAACTGATCAACATGATCCTGTGGTCGACGCTGGACACGCTCACCATGGTGGCGCTGGCTGGCATTTTCGGCACGCTGGCCGGCCTGCCGCTCGGCATCTTCCTGGCGACCAGCCGGGCCGGTGAGCTGTTCCCGGCGCCGAACGTCAATCGGCTGCTTGGTCTCGTCGTCAATGCCACGCGCTCGACGCCGTTTATCATTCTCGTCGTCGCCATCGTGCCGCTGACGCGGCTGATCGCCGGCACCTCGATCGGCACCAGCGCCGCCGTGGTGCCGCTGACCATCGCCGCGACGCCGTTCATTGCCAGGGTCATCGAAGGCGCGATCCGCGAAGTCGATCAGGGTCTGGTCGAGGCCGCGCGTGCCTTTGGCGCGAGCCCGCTGCAGATCGTCTGGAAGGTCTTGTTGCCTGAAGCGATGCCGGCGGTGACGCTGGCGCTCACGCTCGCGACCGTC
The DNA here is from genome assembly GCF_013359755.1 of Tardiphaga robiniae. Lineage (GTDB taxonomy): Bacteria > Pseudomonadota > Alphaproteobacteria > Rhizobiales > Xanthobacteraceae > Tardiphaga > Tardiphaga robiniae. The sequence continues at coordinate 67,804 of NZ_JABMCJ010000087.1, forward strand.
AGCCTGATCGGTTATTCCGCCATGGTCGGCGCCGTCGGCGGCGGCGGGCTTGGCGATCTCGGCATCCGCTACGGCTATCAGCGCTTCATGCCGGAAGTCATGGCGACCGTTGTCGCCGTGCTGATCTGTCTCGTGCAGGGCGTGCAGAGCCTTGGCGACTTCATCTCGCGCCGCCTCGACAAGCGCACGCGACATTCCTGAGTGGTCACCCGCTGCAGCGGGCCCGCTCACACTCGTTTACTCACAATGGAAAACACCATGTCTCTTCGTCGCTATCTTCTCTCCATCCTCGCCTTCGCCGCGCTCACTGGTGCTGCCAGCGCCGAGACCATCAAGGTCGGCGTGACCCCCGGTCCGCATGCGCAGGTGCTGGAAGCTGCCAAGGCCGTCGCCGCCAAGAAGGGCCTCGACATCCAGATCGTCGAATTCTCCGATTACGTGGTGCCGAATGCGGCGCTGGAAGCCGGTGACCTGCAGGCCAATTCGTTCCAGCATCAGCCTTATCTCGACAACCAGGTGGCCGATCGCAAATACAAGATCGTCGCTGTGGGCAACACCATCAACTTCCCGATGGGCATCTATTCGAAGAAGGTGAAGACCTGGGACGAGGTGAAGTCGGGCGCCACGCTGGCGATCCCGAACGATCCGACCAATGGCGGCCGCGTGCTGATCCTGCTGCGCGACAAGGGCATCATCAAGCTGAAGGACGGCGTCGGCTTCAAACCGAGCCTGCTCGACATCACCGACAATCCGAAGAAGCTGAAGATCACCGAGGTCGATGCCGCGCAGCTCCCGCGCACGCTGCCTGACGTCGATGTCGCAGGGATCAACACCAATTACGCCACCCAGGCCGGCCTCGATCCCGTCAAGGACGCGATCCTGCGCGAGGATCCGAAGGGGCCTTACGCCAACATCATCGCCGTGCGCGCCGCCGACAAGGACAAGCCCTGGGTCAAGACGCTGGTGGAGAGCTATCAGTCGCCGGAAGTGAAGGCGTTCATCGATGAGAAGTTCAAGGGCTCGGTGCTCGCGACCTGGTAAGGTCCTTCTCTTCCCTCCCCCTTGCGGGGAGGGTGGCCGGCCGCTTGGCCGGTCGGGTGGGGGTGCCACAAGCGGCGCCCTCACGTGGGGCAACCCCCACCCCGGCCTCCGCTTCGCTCGGCCGACCCTCCCCGCCTAGCGAAGCTTCGCTTCGCGCGGGGGGAGGGATTCCTCTGGCGTCCGTGCGCCATCGCATCTCCAAAATTTCAAAGAGCCACGCGCTCGCATTCTCGCGGCGCCAATGGCGTCCGAGTTTTGCGCATTCCTTCACCCTCAATCGAGAGGGCGTGCGGAACGCCGGGTGCCCGTTGCACCCTTGGGCCTGATGCGATGCGGTCTTCCGCAATCTATAGAGTGCATCAGGACTTTCGGACGCGCTGGGCGAAGTGCCCGGCGTTCCGCCTGCGGTGTTTTTTCGGTTGCCTGCACATCTGCCTTGGCGAACGGCCCCATCACCAAAATTAGTGTCCCAGGGCGGAGGGACAGGGTAGCCTCAAGCACTTAAGCCGGACGCGTTTCGATTTGGTCGTCCGTCACACTGTCCAGGGGTCTTTCCATCTCAAGGTCGACCGTGTCCTTGCCAGTGGCAGTGCTGGCGCAGATCCGTCCTGCCCGAAGACAGACGTCACCCCCAAACCGCGTGACGCCGCATCTCCGGCGTCCACCGCATCCAGCCCCGCGAACGTGACGATCGCGCTCGCCCCTCTCATCGAGGCCGGACGAGAGGGAATATAAACCTTATAGGGATTCTGTCAACGAGAGGTGGGAGAAAATATTCTTGCCCGCCCCACACTCGTCATTCCGGGGCGCGGGTGCGCCTTCGCGCACGCGAACCCGGAATCTCAGCATGGGAATCTCTAGTCAGCGCAAAACACTCTGAGATTCCGGGTTCGCGCTTCGGCGGCATTGCCGCCTTCGCGCGCCCCGGAATGACGAGCAGAGGTGGCCCGGCCTACAGCCGGACATCCCATTTCCACACGCCATCCCCTTGAAATCCAACCGCAATCCGCCGGTCGCAGCGGGCAGGGGATGCGACCTCACATGAGGTTGAGACGCGCCGCGCAACGTGTTACCTGACGCGGCACGCGGGTATAGCTCAATGGTAGAGCAGCAGCCTTCCAAGCTGAATACGAGGGTTCGATTCCCTCTACCCGCTCCAACCCTGTCTCAGTTTTTTCAGGTCTATCCGGTCAGTTACGATTGATCTCTGTATTGCCTTGTTTGCTTTTTCTACTTTAGGTAGTTTTTATTCACTGTTTGGGGCGTGGGTGGATGCAGTCATTCGGTTGGATACGAAATCCTCTAAGCATCGTTGCTCTATTTATTTCACTCATCTACGGGATGAGCGCGCTGCTATTTGGAACTTCGGTTGCCCGGTTGTCCCCAGGCAATCAGTCGGTGATGGTCTGGTTTATCGTCATCTTTCCTTTTGCTGTGTTGGGTGTTTTCGCTTGGTTGGTCGCGAAGCATCATCAGAAGCTCTATGGCCCCAGTGATTATCGAAGCGAGGACGTTTTTGCGTCGACGTTTCAGCCCGCCACTGCCAAAGAGATTGCGAGAAAGCTGGAAGCTGACGTCAAGACACAGCATGAAGAAGCGGCAGAAGGGTCAGAGATCGCAGGCCGAGAAGGCGCGGTAATCAAACCCGGTCCATTGCAATTTAAAATTAAATCTGAGGCAATCAGATCGGCGTATATTCTCGAAAACTTGGCGCTTCAAAGATTGGAGCGCGAAATTAAAGCTCCGCTTCTTCGGAACGTCAAATTAGCTGAGGGCCAAGTCGTAGATGGGATTTGGGAAAGGGGAGCATCGCTTACTATCATCGAAGTGAAGGTGCTGCGGCGAGGTCGATCTCCATCCCTCGTTCTCCGAGGTGGCCAGCGAGTGTTATCTAGAGCTAAGCAGCAGCTTATTCATTCAGAGAAATCGGTGCATACATTGCTTGTGTTAATCATCGAGGATGACTCCGCGATGCAAGATGTTCATCGTCACATATCTCGCAGCGGCGAAGGGGAGAACCCCGACAGAACCAGAGTCTATCGAGCAAGCGAGTTACTCAAGCAGTTCGGCGACATACTAGGATCATCGAGCACTGGCGATGCCAATTAACTCATCTGCTCGAGCTTCAAAAAGCTTGACGCGCCTTGAGTTGTCCCGGCCCATAACTGGGATTGTTGCTTCTCATAATGTCGTCGTGTTAGCGGCCGTCAAGATCTGCCTTTTGAACTGTGCCGCGAAATCACTCGCGTCTCGATAGGTTGCCGCTCGTTCGTTTACGGTCAATAACCGTCGTCTGTTGTCCAAAACGAGCCCGATATCCCCATGACCGACCCCCGTTATTTCCCCGCCGCAAGCGCTTGGGACAAAATCGATCCGCGCGCCGCCGGCTACGCGCCGGACAAGCTTGCTGCAGCGGTGGCGTTTGCGCAGGCCAATGAAACGCCGTGGCCGCGTGGCTTCTATTACGATGACGGTCGCTATGCGCCGAATGTGGACTGGAATGAGGTCGGGCCATGGAGCGCGGTGCTCGGCCCGGTGCGCGAGCGCGGCGGCTCCGCGGGCATGGTGCTGCAAAACGGTCGCGTGCTGGCGGCGTGGGGCGAGATCGCGCGGGCGGACATGACCTTCTCCATCGCCAAGAGCTATCTCGCCACGCTGACGGGCCTGGCTGTCGATGACGGGCTGATCGGGGATATCGACGAGCCGGTCACCAAGCGCGTGCCCGGGCCGCTGTTTGCCGATGCGCACAACGCCAAGGTTACCTGGCGGCATCTGTTGGAGCAGACCAGCGAATGGCGCGGCGAGCTGTTCGGCAAGCCCGACCAGATCGATCACAACCGTCTGGTCGCGCCGAATGCCGACAACAGCCGCAAGGGCGAGCTGCGCGAGCTGCAAACGCCGGGCAGCTTCTACGAATATAACGATGTGCGCGTGAACCTGCTGTCGCTCTGCCTGCTGAACCTGTTCAAGCACCCGCTGCCGGAGGTGCTGCGTGCGCGCATCATGGATCCGATCGGCGCGTCGAAGGACTGGGAGTGGGTCGGCTATGACAATTCCTTCGTCGAGATCGATGGCCAGCGGATGCAGTCGGTGCCGGGCGGCGGCCATTGGGGCGGCGGCATGTTCATCGGCGCGGAGGACCATGCGCGCTTCGGCCTGCTGATGGCGCGCGGCGGCGACTGGAATGGAAAGCGGCTGCTGTCGCAGGCCTGGGTCGACGCGATGTGGACGCAGTCGTCACAGCAGCCGAATTACGGCTTCCTGTGGTGGCTGAACCGCGGGCCGCATGCCAACAAGAATGCGCCGGACACGGCGGTCTATGCGCTTGGTGCCGGCGGCAACATGATCTGGATCGATCGCGAGGCTGACATGATCGCGGTGACGCGGTGGCTGCCCAGCGCGAAGGCGCCGGAGTTTATCCGGCAACTGATCGCGGCGCGGAGCTAGGACGCTTCCGTTCGGACGTGGAGCTTTAAATCTCGCACCTTGGCGGTGCCGCGCAAGGGAGGCAACGCAGGCGGGGCGTTGCGGGATAGCGCATTCTTCCGCTTCCGGATGAGCCGCTGCTCGGCTTCGGCGTCGCTTTATCTCAAGCCGATTCCGGTCGTGAGATAAACGGCGATCAGGAAGGCGCAACCTGCCAGTGGCAGGGCAATCAAACGTAAAATTTGTGCTTCCGAAATCATCTGAGGCACCTATGTCGGCAGCTTCGATGGGAAGATGGCAGTTTATGCTTAATGCGCGGTAAATAGCTCTCCGGCCAGTCGTTGCGTCCGGCATCGAGCAGGGCCCGTATCAACCCGTCATCTCGTCCAGCAGTGCCTGCGCCAGTCCCTTCTGCGCATCCGGCAACTGATCGCGGCGCGGATCTAGGACGCTCCCATTCAGAACGCAGACGTCGCCTCCCATGCAACGGATTGCACGGGGCCGCGTTGGCTTGCAAAGGGAGGCACCAGCATGAATGTTCGCAAGCCAGCGGAGCGGGCCCCGGAAGGTCCGGGCGAAAAGCCGGACCCGCTCACGATTCTCGGAGATCATCCCGCTCCGGAGGATCAGTTCGGTGGCGGCGACATCTGCTCGCCGGAGGCAGAGCCTCCGACCGATGACGACAAACCGCTCGACTGATCCCCCGGCGCAATGCGCGCTTCGCGCGGGCTACATCGGCGGCACGACGCCGTTGGTGCCGGCGACCACGTTGCCGGTGGTGAGCGTTCCGTCGTCCGCCTTCTGCGACGGTACGAACACCGTCATGCCCGGCTTCAGGTCGCCCTGCGCGGCAGCCGCAAAGGTTACGACTGTCGTGTCATCCGCGACCGAGATGGTCTTTTCCTTGCCGTGGAAGGTCACCGTGATGTTGCGGCCGTCGACGTCCTTGACGGCGTTGGTGACGGTGGCGTTGGTCATGGTGCTGTTCGGCTTCAGATCCCAGGGATAGCTGCCTTCGCCGGTGCCTTTCATGCCCGCCGGGAAGATCAGGACCTCGAGGGCGCCATCGCCGCCGCGGGATTTGGGCAGCGAGGCGATGCCGACGAAGTCGCCGGGCTTGATGTCGTTGAGCGAGGCCTTGGCCACGCCGGTGACTTTCCAGTTATCGTTCAGCTTGATCGCGGTCGAATTGCCCTCGCGGGTTTTGACCGTCAGCTTCGCGCCGTCGACACTCTCGACCGTGCCGCGCACGCGAACCGTCTCGGCTGCGCTTGCGGCGGAAATGGTGGCTGCACTCATCAGGGCAATGCCCAGCCCGGTGACTGCCGCATAAAACGCTCTCATATTTCGTCCTTTCACGTAACGCTTTGGCGTGGTGCCGTGAGAGTTACGTTCGGGGATCGCGATGATTACGTGGGCGAGGATCACGGTGCGGTGATCGGGAACACTGGTGCGCTCTCGCAGCCTCGTTCCATGTGCCATGTGATTATCGGAACGATTTTGCCTTGCGCTGCTTGCTCAGGTCGGAGAGGTTCGAACTATGACCATCATGTCAAAGAAAGCTGCGCTGCTCATCCTGGCTGCCGTTGCTGAACTCGCGCTCGCTGACGCGGCATCTGCCCGAGGCGGTGGCAGCAGCTTTATGAACTCGCCGGGCTATCAGCGCCGGCTGCAGGAATCGCGCGGCTACGTCACAAACCAATCGGGCTCACTCGTGTCGCAGCCGCCTGCGCCTGCGCCAGTCCAGCACTCACGCAAATCGCGGCGCCGATAGCCGGTGGCGGGGAGGGCGTCAGTCCCTGGATATGAATGTAGAGTCGCGCGACGAAGGGACGGAAATACTCATCGATCATGTCGGCTGTTGGTCGTGAGCGGGGTCGCGCATTCGCCATCACGAACCGGCATGGCGCTTAGCTTCCGGTGCAGGCCCAGCGATGGTTCCCATCTCGTCCAGCAGCGCCTGCGCCAGTCCCTTCTGCGCATCAGGAAGGCCGCGATTGCGCGCTGACTGTTCCAGCGCAAATGTCGCTTCCATGTGAATGCGGAAATGCGCGGCGTTCTGTTCGACACCGGTGCCTTCAGGTACATCGCCGAACACCACGTCGTGGCAGCGCGCCACTGAACGTGATGTGAAGGCGCGGCAGGTCAGCGGGCGGACCTCATAGACCGTGCAGCGATTGTCGGATCCGAGCAGCGCGCAGCGCATGCGAAGTTTCATGACGTCGACGGCATCGCGCGCGGCCGCCGCGGCGACTTCGAGGCGGGTGCGGAGTGCCGCCTGTTCGTCCGGCGTGAAATGCGCGGCGATATGTCTTGCCATCAGGGTCGCGGTGCCGGGCGGCACCTGGACGTAGAGATGACAGCAGGCGGCGCAGCCGCTGGTGCAGGCATTGCCCGGCTGGTTCGGGATGTTGTCGCGAATGGCTGTCGTGGCGGCGTCCGCAATGGCGGTCGCGTCGCGCGCGGCATCTGCGATGCTGTCCGCCTGTTCGAAGGCGACGCCATAGGCGGCGCGCAGATTGCCGAAGATGCCTTCATAGCGGCCGGACAGCGAGCGCATCAGCGCGCCCACTTCCGCAATATTGTCCGACACGAAGTCGATGGCGTCCTGTGCGCTCATGATGCGGTCCCGATCCGCTCCCGGAATACGCTGCGAATCGGCGGGACGTCACCAGCAATCTCAAGTGGAACCGGGCTTTACCGTTCAGGCGCGCGCCTTGGTCTTGGCCGGTTCCTTCGCGGGTGCCCTGGCCGCGCGGCCCGTCAACGCCATGACAGCGACCGCAACGACGCGGTCGGTGATCGCCTGCACATCGTTGAGGTCGCACAGCCCGTCGGACATGCGCGTCAGGCGTTCGCTGTCGCGGATGGTCTGGTGCGCCATGGCCAGCGCGAAATGCAGCGCCCAGAAGATATCGGCGGGGTCCTGATCGGGCAGGGACCGGCGCATCGCCGCGGCGAAGCGCTTGAGGTGATCGACCTCGCGGTTCTTGATCTTGCGGATCGGCGGCACGGATTCGATCGAGGCGCGGATCATGAAGCGCGCGGCATCCGAGCGCTGTTTCTCCGGCCCGAGGCAGCCGCGCAGCGTCGGGCCGACCAGCGCGGCAAAGATCGCATGGATATCGGCGCGGCCGTCGCCGGCTTCCTCCGCCGCCTTCAATTCGCGCAGGCGCTCGCGATTGGTGGCGAGGCTGCGTGTCACGAACAGTTCGGCGATCAGTTCGTCCTTGCTGCCGAAATGATAATTCACCGCCGCGAGATTGACGTCCGCCGCAGCCACGATGTCGCGCATGGTCACATCCGCGAAGCCGCGTTCGGCATAGAGCCGTTCGGCTGCGGTGATGATCGCCGTCCGTGTGTGGTCTGCTGCCATGCGATCGTCCTGATCAAAACGGTCCTTTTGCAACATGGCCCCATGCAAGCGGTGCGGATCGGGGTCATTGCATTTCAAACGCGTGTATGAAACTATCGTTTGAGCGTCGGGAAATGTCAATGTGCGCCTGATGGCATATTGCATCTGCTCAACGCCATCGCCCCCGCGCGGATCTGTGCCGCATCAGCAGAGACAAATTTGCTCTTGCGGTGATCCAGCGACGGGACAACAGTGCCGCCAACAATTCTAAAAAACGCGAGGATCGCCCCATGGATTTCAATATGTCGGACCGCCAGCGCGAATGGCTCGAGCGCGTGTCCTCCTTCATGACCAAGCATGTCCGCCCCGCCGTGCCGATCTATCGTCAGCAGGACGAAGCGGGCGAGCGCTGGAAGGTGATCCCGATCGTCGAGGAATTGAAGAAGAAGGCGAAGGCCGAAGGCCTGTGGAACATGTTCATGCCGCCGTCGTCGCATGAAGACGACGAATTCCACGGCGCGGGACTGAGCAATCTGGAATATGCGCTGCTCGCCGAGCAGATGGGCCATATCGGTTGGGCCTCGGAAGTGTTCAACTGCTCCGCGCCGGACACCGGCAATATGGAAGTGTTCATGCGCTATGGCTCGAAAGAGCATAAGCAGAAGTGGCTGAAGCCGCTGATGAACGGCGAGATCCGCTCCGCCTTCCTGATGACCGAGCCGGATGTCGCGTCGTCGGACGCAACCAATATCGAGACCTCGATCAAGCGCGACGGCGACGAATACGTCATCAACGGCACCAAGTGGTGGTCGTCGGGCATGGGCGATCCGCGCTGCGCCGTGATGATCGTGATGGGCAAGACCGATCCGAGCGCGGCGAAGCACCAGCAGCAGTCGCAGATCCTGGTGCCGCGCGATGCCAAGGGTGTGACAATCGAGAAGATGCTGCCGGTGTTCGGCTTCGACGATGCACCGCACGGCCACGCGCGGGTGAAGCTGGACAATGTCCGCGTGCCCGCCAGCAACATCCTGCTGGGCGAAGGCCGCGGCTTCGAGATCGCGCAGGGCCGTCTCGGTCCGGGCCGCATCCATCACTGCATGCGCACCATCGGCAAGGCCGAGGAAGCGCTGGAGAAGATGGTGCGCCGGCTGTCGTCGCGCACCGCCTTTGGCAAGAAGATCATCGAATATTCGATCTGGGAGCAGCGCATCGCTGAAGCCCGCACCGATATCGAGATGAACCGTCTGCTCTGCCTCAAGGCTGCCGACATGATGGACAAGGTCGGCAACAAGACCGCCCAGCTCGAAATCGCGATGATCAAGGTCTCCGGCCCGAATATGGCGCTGAAGATCATCGACAACGCGATCCAGGCTTACGGCGCCGCCGGCGTGTCCGACGATGCGGGTCTCGCCCGTGACTATGCGTCGATGCGCACCATGCGTCTCGCCGACGGTCCGGACGAGGTGCACAACCGTGCCATTGCGCGGCTCGAACTGCGCAAGTATGCCAATGAGTCGAAGCACTAAGAAACGCTAAGCGGAGACTGACGTGACCGATGGTGTGAAGCGCGACGACGAGTATAACGGCACGAGGCCAGTCGAGGAGCGGCATCGCTTCGACGAGATGAGCCTCGAAGCCTGGATGCGCGAGCATGTAGAAGGCTATGAGGGACCGCTGACCGTCCTGCAGTTCAAGGGCGGACAAAGCAACCCGACCTATCGGCTGAATACGCCGAAGCAATCCTACGTGATGCGGCGCAAGCCGTTCGGCAAGCTTCTGCCATCGGCGCACGCCGTCGATCGCGAATACAAGGTGATCGCGGCGCTCGGCAAGCAAGGCTTCCCGGTCGCCAAGGCCTATGCGCTCTGCACCGATGACAATGTCATCGGTTCGGCGTTCTACATCATGTCGATGGAAGACGGCCGGATCTTCTGGGATCCGGCGCTGCCAACGGTGCCGAAGGAAGATCGCCGCGCGATCTTCACGGCGAAGATCGAGACGCTGGCGCAGCTGCACAGCTACGATCCCGAAAAGATCGGGCTCGGCGATTTCGGCCGTCCCGGCAATTACTTTTCCCGTCAGGTCGATCGCTGGACCAAGCAGTATCGCGCCTCCGAGACGCAGCTGATTCCGGAAATGGAGCGGCTGATCGAATGGCTGCCGACCTCCGTTCCAGAGCAGGAGCGGGTGTCGGTGGTGCATGGCGACTATCGCATCGACAACATGGTGTTCCATACGACGCAGCCGAAGGTGCAGGCCGTGCTCGACTGGGAGTTGTCGACATTGGGCGATCCGATGGCCGACTTCACTTATCTTTTGATGCAGTGGATCATGCCGGGCCTCGACGGGCTCGACTTCAAGGCGCTCAACATCCCGAGCATGGACGAGGCCGCCAAGATCTATTGCGACAAGGCCGGCCGCAAGAGCGTGCCGGATCTGAACTGGTACTATTGCTACAACCTGTTCCGGCTCACCGGCATTCTGCAGGGCATTGCCGGCCGCGTGCGCGACGGCACCGCATCCTCCGCCAAGGCGATGGAATCCGCCAAGCGCACCGTGCCGCTGGCGCAGGCGTCGTGGAAATACGCACAGCTCGCCGGCGCGAAATAAACGATTGAAGAGGCGCGACCGACTGGGGATCGCGCCTCTTTCATGATCGCTTCAGAGATGCCCCGCCAAGAGGGCCGGCCGCAGCAAGTGCTGCTGCGTCGATCGACCTGGAAACGCACTTGTCTCTCTCTCCCAGTCTTCGCGGCAGCGTGCTGATGGCCATAGCCATGGCCGGCTTCAGCCTCAACGACGCGCTCACGAAATTCCTGACGCTGCACATGAACTTCGGCCAGGTGATGCTGGTGCGCGGTCTGTTCGCCGCCGTGCTGATCGGAGCGCTCGCCACCCAGCAGAAGGCGCTGCGTCCGCTGCGCATCCTGTTCGTTCCGTCTGTGGCGCTGCGCATATTCGGCGAGATCGGCGGCACCGTGACTTTTCTGGCGTCGCTCGCACATCTGCCCCTTGCGAACGTATCGTCGATCTTTCAATCGTTGCCACTCGCGATCACGCTCGGTGCGGCACTCATCTTCGGTGAGCAGGTGGGCTGGCGGCGCTGGCTGGCGATCGCCGCGGGCTTCGTCGGCGTTCTCATTGTGGTCCGTCCCGGCGTGGAAGGATTCAACCAGTTTTCGCTGCTGGCGCTGTTGTCGGTCGCGTTCTGTACCGTGCGCGATCTCGCGACCAAGCGCATTCCGACCGAAATCCCTTCAATGTTCGTCACGTTTTTGACGACGATCGTCGTGACGATCGTTGGCGCCATCCTGCTCGTTCCGCTGGGCGGCTGGACGCCACCCTCGAACCGGTCGCTCGGCCTGCTGGCGCTCGCCGCTGTGCTGGTGCTGATTGGATATCAGTGTGTGATCCTGGCGCTGCGCGCCGGCGATATCTCCGCTGTTGCGCCGTTCCGGTACTCGCAACTGCTGTGGGCCATGTTGCTTGGCTACCTCGTGTTCGGCGATGTGCCGGACGGCCCGATGGTTCTCGGCGCGTCGGTGATCGTGCTGTCCGGTCTTTATGCGTTCCATCGCGAGCGTGTTCGCAACCGGTTGCCGGCGGCCAGTGCGCCGAGCATGCCGCCGGATGGGTTGTAGGGCGATCACAGCGGATCCTCAGGATGGGGGTCGCTCCACTCGGCTGTCAGCGCCTGGCCCAGCGCGCAGTGAATGGCAGGGACGCGCGGGTCGTCTGGCTCGCGTTTCTGTTTTGGTGCACACGAGGCGCAATCATTTGGCCTGAGTCTTGCTCTGTTCGGAGCCTGTCCGCTCTGACCGTAACTCACCCAGGATTGTCTTGCCTCTCTCTCCCAATCTGCGCGGCAGCCTGCTGATGGCTGTCTCCATGGCAACTTTCAGCGTCAACGACGCGATCGCCAAATTTCTGACCGTGCAGATGCATTTCAGCCAGGTGATGATGCTGCGCGGGCTGTTCGCCAGCGTCATGATCGGTGCGCTGGCGGTGCATCAGGGCGCGCTACGGCCGCTGCGGCTGCTGTTCGTGCCGTCGGTGGCGCTGCGCATCTCCGGGGAGATCGGCGGCTCGGCGCTGTTCCTGGTCGCGGTGAGCGCGCTGCCGCTCGCCAATGTGACCGCCATCGTTCAATCGCTGCCGCTGGTGATGACCTGCGGCGCCGTGCTGATCCTGGGCGAGCCGGTGGGGTGGCGCCGATGGTTGGCGATTGCCGCGGGCTTCATTGGCGTGCTGATCATCGTGCGGCCGGGCGCCGAGGGGTTCAGCCAGTTCACGTTGGTGGCGCTGCTGTCGGTGTTGTTCTACGCCACGCGCGATCTCGTCACCAAACGCATCCCGGCCGAAATTCCCACGCTGTTCGTCACCTTTCTCACCGCCGTTGCGGTGACCCTGGCAGGGGCAGTGTTCACCCTGCTGCACGGGGACTGGACTGCGCTATCGTTTTATTCGCTCGCTTTGCTGGCGCTGGCGGCGGTGATGACGTTGATCGGATTCCAGTGCGTCATCCTCGCGCTGCGCGTCGGCGATGTCTCGTCGGTCGCGCCGATGCGTTATTCGCAGATGCTCTACGCGATGCTGCTGGGCTATCTGGTCTTCGGTGATGTGCCCGACGCCATGATGGTGCTCGGCGCGAGCGTGATCGTGTTGTCCGGCATCTACACGTTCCACCGCGAGCGCGTCCGCGACCGTTTGCTGGCGACGAATTCGTCGAACGCTCCGCCGGACGGCGTATAGCGCGGCGAGTACGCCGCGCTATAGCGACGCGGCTAGATCGGTTTGCCCGCGTAAGGCATCGACGCTGTGAGGCCGCCGTCCACCGGGATCGCCTGGCCATTCACATAGGACGCTTCATCGCTCGCCAGAAACAATCCCATCGCCGCGAGTTCATGCGGCTGGCCGGCGCGCTTCAGCGGATTGAGCTGGCCGATCTTGCCCTGCGTGCCGCGTTCCTTGGCATTGTCGAAGATCGGCTTGGTCATGCCGGTCTCGATCAGGCCGGGGCACACCGCATTGATGCGCACGCCGGTGCCGGAGAGCGAATAGGCCGTGGTCTGCACCAGGCTGATGACGCCGGCCTTGCTCGACGCATAAGGATGGCCGGAGGCGCCGGACTTCAGGCCGGCGACAGAGGCGGTGAGAACGATGGAGCCGTGGCCCTGTTTCACCATATGCGGCATGGAATGTTTGATCGCGAGAAACGGCCCGATCAGATTGATGCGCAGGATCTCCTGCCATTGCTCGACGGTCTGTTCCAGCAGCGGCACGAGGCCGCCCGACACGCCGGCATTGGCCCAGATCGCGTCGAGCTTGCCGTATTTGGAGACGGCCTTGTCGATGAAGGCTTTCACGTCGCTCTCGGAACCGGCATCCGCCGTTATCGCTTCAATGGTGCCGCCGGCATCGCTCACAAGTTTGGCTGTCTCATGCACGCTCTCGCTGCGGTCGACGATGATGAGCTTGGCGCCTTCCAGCGAGAACAATTGCGCTGCGGCGCGGCCGATGCCGCTGCCTGCGCCGGTGATGATGACGGATTTGCCTGCGAGGCGGCCCATAACTCTCTCCCTGTATGTTTTTTGTGCGGCGTGCCGCCATATGGAATTCAATGATGCGTGCCAAGCTGCGAAGATGCTTGAGGCGCTTCGCGCTCTGACGTAGGACGGATGAAACAGTATTGAAGGGTGGTCACGATGTCCAACGCCGAGAAACCGTTCGTGGCGCAGCATACAGTCCCTCAAGGCGTGACGGCGACGCGGTGGTGGTGGGTGCGACACGCGCCGGTGCGGAGTGACGGCGGCAATATCTACGGCCAGAAGGACATGGACTGCGACTGCAGCGACAGCGTGGTGTTCGATGCGGTCGGCAAGATCCTGCCGCGCAATGCCGTCTGGGTCGCCAGCAATCTGAAACGCACCCATCAGACCGCCAGTGCAATCTGGGCCGCGGGATTTCCGAAGCCCGACGCGATGCCGCATGAAGCGGATTTCGCCGAACAGCATCTCGGTGACTGGCAGGGCATGAACCGCGCTGCGTTCTTCGCCAGCCGTCCTATCAATGTCGGCAGCTACTGGTTCGCGCCGATCGATGAGCCATCGCCGAATGGCGAAAGCTTCATGGATCTCTACAACCGCGTCCGCCGTGGCATCGAACGCATTAATGTCGAGCACGCCGGCAAGGATATCATTGCGGTCGCGCATGGCGGCACGATCAAGGCGGCGATCGGCCTCGCGCTCAACGATCAGCCGGATCGCGGCCTCGCTTTCACCATCGACAACTGCTCGGTCACGCGGCTCGATCATCTCGCCAGCGACGGCCACAGCGGCTGGCGCATTCCGATGGTCAACCAGCAGCCATGGATCGCCGATCCGTCGCATGCAGCGATGCATCAGCCGGCGGGGCCGGAAGTCGCGACGTCGAGCACAAAGCTGGCGTAGTTGCTAACCTCTCCCCGCTTGCGGGGAGAGGTCGGATCGCGAGCGCAGCGAGTGATCCGGGTGAGGGGGACTATCCATTCGCTCCGAGCTTGCGGAGGCTCCCCCTCACCCCACCCTCTCCCCGCAAGCGGGGAGAGGGAGCGAGAGGCCGGCGTTTTAAACAACATCAACAACATCAGGGAGAAACACACATGAACCTGTTCGACATGACCGGAAAAGTCGCCGTCATCACCGGCTCGACGCGCGGCATCGGCCGCGCCATTGCCGAGCGGATGGCCGAGCACGGCGCCAAGGTGGTGATCTCGTCGCGTAAGCAGGATGTCTGCGACGAGGTGGCGAAGGTGATCAACGCGCAGTTCGGCGAGGGGACTGCGGTGGCGATTGCTGCGAACATCTCCAGCAAGGAAAACCTGCAGAACCTCGTCGACGAGAGCAAGAAGGCGTTCGGCAAGATCGACGTGCTGGTGTGTAACGCCGCATCGAATCCGTATTACGGTCCGCTAGCTGGCATTTCCGACGATCAGTTCCGCAAGATTCTCGACAACAACATCGTCGCCAACAACTGGCTGACCAGCATGGTCGTGCCGGACATGATCGAACGCAAGGATGGCTCGGTGATCATCGTGTCGTCGATCGGCGGGTTGAAGGGCTCGACGATCCTGGGCGCCTATGCGATCTCGAAAGCCGCCGACATGCAGCTCGCGCGCAATCTCGCCTGCGAATACGGCAAGTTCAATGTGCGTGTGAACTGCATTGCGCCGGGCCTCATCAAGACCGACTTTGCCAAGGCGCTGTGGGACAATCCGGAGAACCTCAAGGCCTCCACCGCACGCTCGCCGCTGCTGCGCATCGGCATCCCCGATGAAATCGCGGGCGCCGCGGTGTTCCTGGGATCCGCAGCCGGGAATTTCATGACCGGGCAGACGATGGTGATCGACGGCGGCGCGACGATTAGTTGATTTCAAACTCGTCGTTCCGGGGCGTGGACGGCGCCGAAGGCGGCGGCCGCGTACCCGGAACCTCGACGTGGGAGTCTCCGTCGGTGTCAGGCCATTTCGAGATTCCGGGTTCGCGTCCGGCTTGCGCCGGCCGCGCCCCGGAATGACGAGTTTTTCTTGCTTACTCCACCGCCGCGTAGACGAGACTCCGGATCAGCGTCCTGAAATATTCCCGCTGGCCGGGTCCCTGCGACATGAACACCGCAAACAGTTCTTCCTGCGGATCGATCCAGAAGAACGTGCCGGCGACTCCGCTCCAGAAGAACTGGCCCTTCGATCCCGCATAGGGCGCGTGACCATCGTCGGTGCGTACGGCGAAGCCGAGGCCGAAGCTGTGGCCGGGCGGTACGAGATGTGTCTCCAGCTTCACGTTAGGGCTGAGGTGATTGGACGCCATCAGGTGCAGCGTGCGGCTGCCGATCACGCGGTTGCCGTCCAGCGTGCCGCCGTTGAGCAGCATCTGGCAGAAGCGCGCATAGTCCATGGTCTTCGATACCAGTCCGCCGCCGCCGGATTCCATCTTCGGAATTTCGAGCGGATCGAACAGCGCGACTTTCTCGCCGGTCCAGGGATCGGTGGGGAAGGGCTGCGCGATACGGTCCTTGTTCGTGCCTGCTGTGTGGAAGCCGGTCTCGGCCATCTGCAGCGGCGCCAGAATGTTCTCGGTGAGATAGCTGCCCAGCGTCTTGCCGGACACGACCTCGATGACGCGGCCGAGAATGTCCGTGGAGCGGCTGTAATTCCATTCACTGCCGGGCTGGCAGATCAGCGGCAGGCCGGCGACGATCTTGGCGTGCTCCTCATTGGTGATATTGCGATTGCGCAGATTTGACTTCTGGTACATCCGCTGCACCATGCCGTTGCCGGTGATCTCATAGGAGATGCCTGACGTGTGGCGCAGCAGGTCCTGGATCGTGATCGGGCGCAGCGGCAGCGCCAGTTCGAGCGCGCCATTGCGCTCGACGCCGACCTTGGTCTCCGCGAATTCGGGGATGTATTTGGCGAGCGGATCGTTGAGCAGGATGTGGCCGTTCTCGACCAGCTGCATGATGCCCAGCGAGACGATCGGCTTGGTCATCGAGAAGATGCGAAACAGGCTGTCGCGCGTCATGGCCGCGGAGCCATCCGGGGTCTGCTTGCCGAAGGCCTCGAAATAGCCGATCTGGCCGCGGCGGGAGACCAGCATGGTGACGCCGGGCGTGGTGCCCTTGTCGATCTCGCGCTTGAACGCGTCCGACATGATTTGAAGACGGTTTGATGACAATCCCAGCGTTTCCGGCGGGGCCTGCGGCAGCTCGGGGGTCTCGAGGGAAATGGCGTGTTTTGCGGCAGTTTGGGCGTTCATGGGGGCTCCCGATAGTGCTTTGATTGATCTTGTCATTTGCCGGCTTACATAGGGGGCTCGCCGGCATGGTTGGACGAGCTTGGCCCAGAAGTTCGGGCTTGAACAGGGCCGTTTTCCCTTGTAACCAGCCGCCGGTTTGGTGCTGCGCACGGGCGTGGCTTAACAGGTGGATCTATGGCCAAAGCAAAATTTGAACGTAACAAGCCGCACTGCAATATTGGTACGATCGGTCACGTTGACCACGGCAAGACGTCGCTGACGGCGGCGATCACGAAGGTGCTGGCGGAAACGGGTGGTGCCACGTTCACCGCTTACGACCAGATCGACAAGGCGCCCGAGGAAAAGGCCCGCGGCATCACCATTTCGACGGCGCACGTCGAATACGAGAC